>NZ_CP162773.1:2730000-5940769 GCF_054668465.1 Pseudomonas sp. S2_A10 | reverse complement strand
AACACCTCGACCATTTCAATCAGCCTGCTGGCCAAGGCCCTCAAGCGTCCGGAAAACTTCGTCGGCATGCACTTCTTCAACCCGGTGCACATGATGCCGCTGGTGGAAGTGATCCGTGGCGAGAAGTCCAGCGAACTGGCCATCGCCACCACAGTTGCCTACGCGAAGAAAATGGGCAAGAACCCGATCGTCGTCAATGACTGCCCGGGCTTTTTGGTCAACCGCGTGCTGTTCCCGTACTTCGGCGGTTTTGCCAAGCTGGTCAGCGCCGGTGTCGACTTTGTGCGTATCGACAAGGTCATGGAAAAATTCGGCTGGCCAATGGGCCCGGCTTACCTGATGGACGTGGTCGGCATCGACACCGGTCACCACGGCCGCGACGTCATGGCTGAAGGTTTCCCGGACCGCATGAAGGATGACCGTCGTTCGGCCATCGACGTGCTGTACGAAGCCAAACGCCTGGGCCAGAAGAACGGCAAGGGCTTCTACGCCTACGAGGCCGACAAGAAAGGCAAGCAGAAGAAAGTCGCCGATCCGTCGGTACTCGAAGTGCTCAAGCCGATCGTTTACGAGCAGCGCGAAGTCACTGACGAAGACATCATCAACTGGATGATGATCCCGCTGTGCCTGGAAACCGTGCGCTGCCTGGAAGACGGCATCGTTGAAACCGCCGCCGAAGCCGACATGGGTCTGGTCTACGGTATCGGTTTCCCTCCATTCCGTGGCGGTGCGCTGCGCTACATCGATTCGATCGGTGTTGCCGAGTTCGTTGCCCTGGCTGACCAGTACGCTGATTTGGGCGCGCTGTACCACCCGACCGCGAAGCTGCGCGAAATGGCCAAGAACGGCCAGAGCTTCTTCGGTTAAGCGCCCCCAACTAGAGTGAGAGTGAACTTATGAGCTTGAATCCTAGAGACGTCGTGATTGTCGACTTCGGTCGTACTCCGATGGGCCGCTCCAAGGGCGGCATGCACCGCAACACCCGCGCTGAAGACATGTCGGCGCACCTGATCAGCAAACTGCTGGAACGCAACAGCAAGGTCGACCCGGCGGAAGTCGAGGACGTGATCTGGGGCTGCGTCAACCAGACCCTGGAGCAGGGCTGGAACATCGCGCGCATGGCGTCGCTGATGACCCAGATTCCGCACACTTCGGCCGGCCAGACCGTCAGCCGTCTGTGCGGTTCGTCGATGAGCGCGCTGCACACTGCTGCGCAAGCGATCATGACCGGCAACGGTGACGTGTTCGTGGTCGGCGGCGTCGAGCACATGGGCCACGTGAGCATGATGCACGGTGTCGATCCGAACCCGCACATGTCGCTGTACGCGGCAAAAGCCTCGGGCATGATGGGCCTGACCGCTGAAATGCTCGGCAAGATGCACGGCATCACTCGTGAGCAGCAGGATGCCTTTGGCGTGCGTTCCCACCAGTTGGCCCACAAGGCAACCGTGGAAGGCAAGTTCAAGGACGAAATCATCCCGATGCAGGGTTACGACGAGAACGGTTTCCTGAAACTGTACGACTACGACGAAACCATTCGTCCGGAAACCACCCTGGAAAGTCTGGCGGCACTCAAGCCGGCCTTCAATCCGAAAGGCGGCACCGTGACTGCCGGTACTTCGTCGCAGATCACCGATGGTGCTTCGTGCATGATCGTGATGTCGGCGCAGCGTGCCCAGGACCTGGGTATCCAGCCTATGGCGGTGATCCGTTCGATGGCAGTGGCAGGTGTGGATCCGGCAATCATGGGCTATGGTCCAGTGCCGGCAACACAAAAAGCCCTGAAGCGCGCAGGCCTTGGCATCAACGATGTCGACTTCTTCGAGCTCAACGAAGCTTTCGCCGCACAGGCTCTGCCAGTGCTGAAAGATCTGAAAGTGCTCGACAAGATGAACGAGAAGGTTAACCTGCACGGCGGCGCGATCGCCCTGGGTCACCCGTTCGGTTGCTCCGGTGCGCGTATTTCCGGCACCCTGCTGAACGTGATGAAGCAGAATAGCGGCACCTTCGGGGTGGCCACTATGTGCATTGGTCTCGGCCAAGGCATCTCCACCGTCTTCGAACGCGTTTAAGCGTCTCGTCGATGGAAGCCGGGGCCCAGTGCCCCGGTTTTTGTTTTTGGGTTTTTTATTTATTTTTGAAAAGATTTCAGTGAGGGCCGAAGCATGCCGATACAACCTGGGCTCTACCAACATTACAAAGGTCCGCAATACCGTGTATTCAGTGTTGCGCGGCATTCCGAAACCGAAGAAGAAGTGGTCTTTTACCAAGCCCTGTATGGCGATTACGGCTTTTGGGTGCGCCCGCTGAGCATGTTCGTCGAGTCGGTCGAGGTTGACGGCGAGCAGGTGCCGCGCTTTGCTTTGGTGCAAGCCGAACCGAGCCTTTTTGACAAGGCATGAGGCGACTGCGCAGACAACCCTGCGCTTGACCTCACCTTGTATCAACTATATATAGCGGTGCCGCGTCAGGCGCCAACCGCCTTTCACTTCTAGAATTCAGGAATTTTCTGATCCATGGGCAAATCGCTGGTCATTGTGGAATCCCCGGCTAAGGCCAAGACCATCAACAAGTATCTGGGTAACCAATACGTGGTGAAGTCGAGTATCGGCCATATCCGAGACCTGCCCACCAGCGGTTCGGCTAGCGCCAGCAAAGAGCCAGCCGCCAAGCGCGGCAAGGCTGCTGCGGGCGAAGGTCCGGTGCTCTCGCCGAAAGAGAAAGCGCGCAAGCAGCTGGTCTCGCGCATGGGCGTCGATCCCGAACACGGCTGGAAAGCCCAGTACGAGATCCTCCCGGGCAAAGAAAAGGTCATCGAAGAGCTGCGCCGGCTCGCCAAGGATGCTGACACCATCTATCTCGCAACCGACTTGGATCGCGAGGGGGAAGCCATTGCCTGGCACCTGCGCGAAGCCATCGGTGGTGACGACAGCCGTTACAAGCGCGTGGTGTTCAACGAAATCACCAAGAAGGCGATCCAGGAAGCCTTCTCCGAGCCGGGCGAGCTGGACATTGATCGTGTCAACGCCCAGCAGGCGCGTCGCTTCCTCGACCGCGTCGTCGGCTACATGGTCTCGCCGCTGCTGTGGGCCAAGATCGCCCGTGGTCTGTCCGCCGGTCGCGTGCAATCGGTTGCGGTGAAGCTGGTAGTCGAGCGTGAGCGTGAAATCCGTGCGTTCAATCCCGAAGAATACTGGGAAGTGCACGCTGATCTCGGCACCACCAAAGGCTCGACCGTGCGTTTCGAAGTGGCTCGCGAAAAAGGCGAAGCCTTCAAGCCGCTGAACGAAGCCCAGGCCATGGCTGCGCTGGAGAAGCTCAAGTCTTCCAGCTACAGCATCGTCAAGCGCGAAGACAAACCGACCAGCAGCAAGCCGTCGGCGCCGTTCATCACGTCGACCTTGCAGCAGGCTGCGAGCAACCGCCTCGGTTTCGGCGTGAAGAAAACCATGATGATGGCCCAGCGTCTGTACGAAGCCGGCTACATCACTTACATGCGTACCGACTCGACCAATCTCTCGGCCGACGCCGTGGCGATGGCGCGCACCTACATCGAAGACGAATTCGGCAAGAAGTACCTGCCGGAAACGCCGAACGTTTACAGCAGCAAGGAAGGCGCGCAAGAGGCTCACGAAGCGATTCGTCCGTCCGACGCCAACACCACACCGAGCAAGCTGGCGGGTATGGAGCGTGATGCCGAGCGTCTGTACGAGCTGATCTGGCGCCAGTTTCTCGCCTGCCAGATGCTGCCGGCGCAATACCTGTCGACCACCGTCAGCGTCGGCGCTGGCGACTTCGAGCTGCGTGCCAAGGGCCGTATCCTGAAGTTCGACGGTTACACCCGCGTGATGCCGCAGATTGCCAAGCCTGGCGATGATGACGTGCTGCCGGACATGGCCCAGGGCGATGTGATGAAGCTGATCAAGCTTGACCCGTCGCAGCATTTCACCAAGCCACCGGCGCGTTATTCCGAAGCCAGTCTGGTCAAGGAGATGGAAAAACGCGGCATCGGTCGTCCTTCGACTTACGCTGCGATCATTTCGACCATTCAGGATCGCGGTTATGTGACCCTGCACAACCGTCGTTTCTACTCGGAAAAGATGGGTGACATCGTCACCGAACGTCTGTCCGAGAGCTTCTCCAATCTCATGGACTACGGCTTCACCGCGGGCATGGAAGAGAACCTCGATGACGTGGCGCAGGGCGAACGCGACTGGAAAAATGTGCTGGACGAGTTTTACGGCGACTTCAAGAAGAAACTCGAAGTCGCGGAAAACCCGGACAGCGGCATGCGCGCCAACCAGCCGGTCATGACTGACATTCCGTGCACCACGTGCGGTCGTCCGATGCAGATTCGTACCGCATCGACTGGCGTGTTCCTCGGCTGCTCGGGCTACAGCCTGCCGCCGAAAGAGCGCTGCAAGGCCACCGTCAACCTGGTGCCAGGCGATGAAATTGCCGCGGACGACGAGGGCGAATCGGAATCGCTGGTCCTGCGTGGCAAGCATCGCTGCCCGATCTGCAGTACGGCGATGGACGCCTACCTGCTGGACGAGAAGCGCAAATTGCATATCTGCGGCAACAACCCGGATTGCGCCGGTTACGAAATTGAAGAAGGCAGCTATCGCATCAAGGGCTATGAAGGTCCGAGCCTGGAATGCGACAAGTGCGGCAGCGAAATGCAGCTCAAGACCGGCCGTTTCGGCAAGTTCTTCGGTTGCACCAACCCTGAGTGCAAGAACACCCGCAAGTTGCTGAAGAGCGGTGACGCGGCGCCGCCGAAGATGGATCCGGTGAAGATGCCTGAGCTGAAATGCGAAAAGGTCAACGACACGTACATCCTGCGCGATGGTGCGTCCGGTCTGTTCCTGGCCGCCAGTCAGTTCCCGAAAAACCGCGAGACTCGCGCTCCGCTGGTGATCGAGATTCTGCCGCACAAGGACGAGATCGATCCGAAGTACCACTTCCTGTGCGAGGCTCCGCAAAAGGATCCTGACGGTCTGCCAGCGGTCATCCGCTACAGCCGCAAGACCAAGGAGCAATACGTACAGACCGAAGTCGACGGCAAGCCGACAGGCTGGAAAGCGTATTACGACGGTGGCAAGTGGACTGTTGAAGACAAGCGCAGCGCAAAGGCCAAGGCTGAGTAAGCGCTAGTCTGAACAGCAAAAAGGCCGCATGAACCCTTCGGGTTTTCATGCGGCCTTTTTGTTTTTTGCTTGCGCTGGCATCGGCTGATCCATGACACTGCCGGGCCTGTGTGAAGCAATTATTTCGTTGTGGAGGCTGCCGTCATGGCCCACGAACTCTATACCCGCACCAACCAGAAGATCTATTTCGCCGGCCTGTCACTCGAAGCTCTGGCTCGTGCTGAAGAAGGGCGGGCGATGAATTCTCTGGCGCTGATCCAGGCCGGGCGTGAGTCGGCGTTGTTCCACCTCTACGGCGCACTGCTGGGCTTGTGTCATGAGATCGCCGGCTTTTATCGTCTGCCGCAGGCCAATTCGCCGAGGGCAGAGGAGTTGTTGAAGCGCGAAGTGCTGGAGTCGATCGCCATTCCGGAGTTGGCCGAAATGGTCGAGCTGGCCGGTAATCCGGAAACCTGGCTGGCGAAACTGCTGGCGGCGCACGCAGCACTGTTTCAGCCACCGAGGGCGCCACGCAAGCCGAAAGGCGACGTGACGCAGCCGCTGATCCAAGCGATTAATCTTGATGAAGAAGAGGCGCCGGAAGAGCTCAGTCGAGACGAGCTGGAGAGCTGGCGGCAGAACCTTAAAGGTCTGGCCCTGCGTTTCCGTGAAGGTTTGAATGAGTGCTGATTGGATTTGGCGCAGTGGCAATCTGAAACATGCTGCTGGTCAAGATCCCGAGCGAAGCTCGAATGATGTCTATATAATCGCTGCCTTTCGTGGAGAACAGACTTATATGCCAACGTCCTTTCTAGAAATTGTCGAGTTACCAGACGGCCGAATCGAACTGCGCAGGGCCGAGGACGAAGGTTCTCTGGTGACGCTGGATTTCTCCGAGGATGCCAAGGCGTTCCTGCAAGGCCAGCACGTTGAAATTGCCAAAGCGATGTTGAGCGTCGGCGTGCAGATGGCAGGTCGTATGGTTGAAGGCGAGTTTGATAAGGAAGAAGGGCCGCGGGTTCTTCATTGATCCACGCTTTGGCCTTTTCTCGGTCGCTTGCGCTTCAGATCGGCTTCTCTGTCCTTGGAGAAGCCCTGCGCTTCACACAGCGCGCATTACTCAACAATCAACCCAAACGAATGTTCAGGCTCTGAGCTTCGCCCGTGCGCGCGGCGCTGATCAGTTGTTGCCGTGAATTGGCATTCAACGGGTTTAGCCAGGTCACCACGGTGTGGCTGCGACCCAGTCGCAACGCTTCGCACGCCAGTTGCTGAGCACTCTGCGTGCCACGCGGTTGCAGCAGCAGGATGCGTTCGCGGTTCAGGCCGGCATCGCGCAGCCAGGTTTGCGTCAGGCTGGCGGGTGGGGCGATCAGCGTCAGCCAGCGCGCATCCTGATCCTCGCTCAATTCACGGAGGATCGGCGCTAGCAGGTTCAGGCAGTTCCCGGCCGCACCACGCAGTGATAGCTCACTGAAGGCGTCAGGTTTGGCATTCCAGTCACGCTCGACCACGTCTTTGAGGATCGGCGCAATCGGTTGCGCCAGAAACGCTTCAAATAAAGGCAGTTGTGTTTGCTGAGGTGTGTGTGGGAACTGCATGGAGCCTCCTTTAGCGGCGAATGACGCCGACACTCAAGCCTTCGATCACCAGTTCCTGATCTTTCAGGTCGACTTCGATAGGGGCAAACTCGGGGTTCTCGGCAATCAGCCAGACTTTGCTGCCTTCACGCTTGAAGCGTTTGACCGTCACTTCGTCGCCGATACGCGCAACCACAACCTGGCCGTTACGCGCTTCGCGGGTGGTATGCACTGCCAGCAGGTCGCCGTCGAAGATGCCGATATCCTTCATGCTCATGCCGTGCACACGCAACAGGTAGTCGGCGCGAGGATGGAAGAAGGTCGGGTTGATGTTGCAGGATTCTTCGATGTGCTGCTGGGCGAGGATCGGCGCGCCGGCAGCCACTCGGCCAATGATCGGCAGGGTGGAGTCGTCGGCCTTGGCTTCGAAGCCGGGAATACGAATGCCGCGGGAAGCGCCCGGGGTCATCTCGATCGCGCCTTTGCGGGCCAGGGCCTTGAGATGTTCTTCCGCCGCGTTGGGCGATTTGAAACCCAATTCCTGAGCGATTTCCGCACGGGTGGGCGGATAGCCGTTGTCTTCGAGGCAACGTTTGATGAAGGCCAGAATCTCGGCTTGGCGTGGCGTCAGCTTTAGCATATTGATCGCTCTGTCTTTTTATACAGTGACTGGGATTATATACAGTGAAGCAGTCTTGGCAATGGGCGTTTTTTTGCCGCCCGCCGAGCGGTCGCGAAGGGCGCTTATTAATGCTGGCGCCTTGTGTGGTTAAATAGCTGACCGACCATTCCCAAAACGAACCGGCAGGCTTGACAAGGCTTAGGCTGAAACGTATGTTTCAAACAAGTGTTTGTCAGGCGGAGTAGCCATGGCCCAGTCGGAAACCGTTGAACGCATTCTTGATGCTGCCGAGCAGTTGTTCGCGGAGAAAGGATTCGCTGAAACCTCATTGCGTTTGATCACCAGCAAGGCTGGCGTCAATCTGGCTGCGGTGAATTATCACTTCGGCTCGAAAAAGGCGCTGATCCAGGCCGTGTTCTCGCGCTTCCTCGGTCCGTTCTGCGTCAGCCTCGATAAAGAGCTGGAGCGCCGTCAGGCCAAGCCTGAGAACAAGCCGACCCTCGAAGAGCTGCTGGAAATCCTCGTCGAGCAAGCGCTCGTCGTGCAGCCTCGCAGCGGTAACGATCTGTCGATCTTCATGCGTTTGCTCGGCCTCGCGTTCAGCCAGAGCCAGGGCCACTTGCGACGTTATCTGGAAGACATGTATGGCAAAGTGTTCCGCCGCTACATGCTGCTGGTCAATGAAGCGGCGCCACGCATTCCACCGATCGAGCTGTTCTGGCGCGTGCACTTCATGCTCGGCGCCGCAGCGTTCAGCATGTCCGGGATCAAGGCCTTGCGCGCGATTGCCGAGACCGATTTCGGCGTGAATACCTCCATCGAACAAGTGATGCGCCTGATGGTGCCGTTCCTCGCTGCCGGCATGCGCGCCGAAACCGGCGTCACCGATACAGCCATGGCCAGCGCGCAATTGCGTCCGCGCAGCAAATCCATACCGGTCGCCGCCAAGGTTTGACCGCGCACGGGTGGGCGCGGTAGCTGGTATCCGCTAAGCTAGCCGGCCATGCCGACTCTCGTACTGAACCCGATCTGCATGAATTCTGCTGACCGTCCGGGCAATGCCCACGGTAGCGAATGCAAGCAGATCGGGTTTTTTGTTTTCAAGGAATCTCTATGACTGCTGGCCTGCAAGGCTCGTTGATGGTGGACGTCGCCGGTACCTGGCTGACGGCCGAAGATCGCCAATTGTTGCGTCAGCCCGAAGTGGGCGGCCTGATCATTTTCGCCCGCAATATCGAGCATCCACGCCAGGTGCGCGAACTGAGCGCCGCGATCCGCGCGATTCGTCCGGATCTGCTGCTGGCGGTGGATCAAGAGGGCGGGCGTGTGCAGCGCTTGCGTCAGGGTTTCGTCCGTCTGCCAGCGATGCGCGCCATCGCCGATAACCCGAATGCAGAGTATCTCGCCGAGCAATGCGGCTGGATCATGGCCACCGAAGTGTTGGCGGTCGGGCTCGACCTGAGTTTCGCCCCGGTGCTGGATCTGGACTATCAGCGCAGTGCCGTGGTGGGCACCCGTTCCTTCGAAGGGGATCCCGAGCGCGCTGCCTTGCTCGCCGGTGCATTCATTCGCGGTATGAACAGCGCCGGCATGGCCGCCACCGGCAAACATTTCCCAGGCCACGGCTGGGCCGAAGCCGACTCCCATGTGGCGATCCCGAACGACGAGCGCAGTCTCGACGTGATCCGCGCCAATGATCTGGTGCCCTTCGCCAAACTCAGCAAACAACTGGCCGCCGTCATGCCGGCCCACGTCATCTATCCGCAAGTCGACTCGCAGCCGGCCGGTTTCTCCCGACGCTGGCTGCAGGACATCCTGCGCGGCGAGTTGCAGTTCGATGGCGTGATCTTCAGCGATGATCTGTCGATGGCCGGCGCTCACGTGGTCGGCGACGCTGCCAGCCGCATCGAAGCCGCGCTGAGTGCCGGTTGCGATATGGGCCTGGTATGCAACGACCGCGCGGCAGCCGAGCTGGCGTTGAGTGCCGCGCAGCGCATGAAGGTCAAGCCTTCTGCTCGCATCGCCAGGATGCGCGGTCAGGCCTTCGCCAGCACCGATTATCGTCAGGACCCGCGTTGGCTCACCGCCCTCGGCGCGCTCAAAGACGCTCAACTGATCGATTAAGGATTTTTTCGTTATGACCGTTTACGCAATCATCGGCGGCACTGGGCTGACTCAGCTCGAAGGCCTGAGCATTCGCCAGTCGCTGGCAGTCGACACCCCGTACGGCGCGCCTTCGGCCGAGGTGCAGATTGGTGAGTACGCCGGCAAGGAAGTGTTGTTTCTCGCCCGTCACGGTCACCCGCATCGTTTCCCGCCGCACAAGGTCAACTACCGCGCCAACCTGTGGGCGTTGAAGCAGGCGGGTGCCGAAGCGATCATCGCCGTTAACGCGGTGGGCGGTATTCATCCCGCCATGGGCACCGGGCATTTCTGCGTGCCGCACCAGATCGTCGACTACACCAGCGGGCGCGAACACACCTATTTCGCCGATGATCTGGAGCACGTCACCCACATCGATTTCAGCTTTCCCTACAGCGAGCCGTTGCGTCAGCAATTGATTGCCGCAGTCGCCGCCGAAGGCTGCGAATACAGCGATCAAGGCGTGTACGCCTGCACCCAGGGTCCGCGTCTGGAAACGGTCGCCGAGATCGTGCGACTGGAGCGTGACGGCTGCGACATCGTCGGCATGACCGGCATGCCGGAAGCCGCGCTGGCGCGTGAGCTGGATCTGGATTACGCCTGTCTGGCGCTGGTGGTGAATCCTGCAGCTGGCAAGACCACCGAAGTGATCACCATGGCCGAAATCGAGCAGGCCCTGCACGATGGCATGGGCAAGGTGAAATCAACGTTGGCGCGAGTGCTGGCCAGCTAAGGACTGTCCATGAGCATTTTCATCGAGCGGCTTAAAGGGCTGACATGGACCCACGCATTCAGTAGCAAGGCGTTGGCCAAGGCCCGCGCTTATGCCGCCGATGACCGGGTAGAGATCCTCGAGATCGATGACAGGAAGATCGAGGCGTTCTGCGTCGGTTCGCAACTTCAGGCGTATGAGCAAAGCATTTATCTGTCCGAAGATCGGCTGGGGTCGGTAAACCTGCGTTGCCTGTGCAGCTGTCCTGTTGCAATCGACTGTAAGCACAGCGCGGCGGTGATCTATCACCTGCTGGGCACGGGTGAGGATGCGTCTGACAATGATGCACAGATCCCGTTGGGGCGAGCGCTCGAGCATTGGCTTTCGACAATTCCCGTGCCGGCCAAGCCTGCTGACGAAAGTGCGCAAACCGCAGGCACGCGTCTGTTTTACAAGCTCAAATCGACGTCTGCGAACGGCAAGTGGCTGCTCGATATCTTCAAGGTCTACCAGCTCAAGAGCGGCGAGTTACGCGAGGTCAAACCGATGTACTCGCTCGCGGAAATGCTCATGCGCCAGCCCGGCTACCTGTCCGAGCTGGATCTGCGCATCGCCCGGCTGTTGGTCGCCATGCATTCCCATCACGCCTACTACAGCGGCTATCCGCTGGAAGGCAGCAGTGGCGCCGAACTGCTGGAAATGCTCCTGCGCACCTCGCGGCTGTTCCTCGATTTCGAAGACCTGCGAGCGCTGACACCGGGGGCGAAACGCGTGGGTCAGTTCTCTTGGGCTGAGCAGGCCGATGGCGGATTCCGCGCGCAATGGAGCAGTGCCGAAGCCGCGCAGGAAACCGTGCTGGCGCTGGAGCCGCTTTATTATCTTGATCGCGAGCAGCGCCAGGTTGGCCCGCTGTTCACTGAGCTGGAAGAAAAGCTCGCCTGCCATCTGACCCTGGCGCCAGACGTTCCGGCGCGTCAGGCCATGCAGTTCAGCCATCGCATGAGCGCGGCGACCCAAATTGCGCCACCGCACAAGCTCACCGAGCGAGTCATCGATGACGTGCTGCCGCAGCCGCAACTGACCCTGGTCAGCGGCCGAGAACGCTCGCGCTGGGAATATGTGCTGGAGCACCGCGCCGCTCTGCTGTTTACCTACAACGGTCATCCGGCGGTGGATCGCAACCCGGAAGTGATGATCCTCAACGGCAGCGAAACCCAGCGCATTCAGCGTCAACCTGCGCTGGAAAAGAAGCTGCGCCAGAACCTGCAAAAACATGGCTTCAAGAAAGCCACGCGCAAGAGTGCAATGGATCGTCCCGGCGAGATGTTTACCTTGCCGGATGATTCCGCCTGGCTCGGGTTCATGCACGAAGGGCTGGCCACGCTGCGCGCCGCAGATTGGAAAATCGAGATCAGTCCCGGTTTCCATTTCGATGTACAACCGGTTGAACAGTGGTACGCCGAGGTCGAAGAAGAGGCCGCGCATCAGTGGTTTGATCTGCAGTTGGGTATCGTCGTCAACGGCGAGCGCTACAGCTTGCTGCCGATCCTTCTGCACCTGTTGCGGACCCAGCCGCGCTTGCTCGACCCGGTCAATCTGGCGCAGCGCAACGATGATGAAAAACTCCTGATCGAGCTCAAGCCCAGCGGTTTTGGCGACCCGGCCGGCGCCAAGGTCGCGTTGCCGCTGAGTCGGGTCAAACCGTTGATGGCGACGCTGGGCGAGCTGTATCTGGGCGGACACCAGGGCGATGCGCTGCGCTTGACCGCTCCAGACGCCGCACGCCTGAGTATGCTCGATGGCGTACCGCTGGACTGGCAGGGCGGCGAACGCCTGCGCACTTTTGCCAAGCGTCTGCAGAATTCCAGTCACGCCCAGGTTGCTGCGCCTGCCGGCCTCAACGCGCAACTGCGCCCGTATCAGCTCGAAGGCTTGAACTGGATGCAGACCCTGCGCGAGCTGGAAGTCGGCGGCATTCTGGGCGATGACATGGGCCTGGGCAAAACCCTGCAGACCCTGGCGCATCTGCTCACGGAAAAACACGCCGGGCGCCTGGATTGTCCGGCACTGGCGGTGATGCCGACCAGCCTGATTCCCAACTGGCTCGACGAGGCCGAGCGCTTCACGCCGCAGTTGAAAGTCCTGGCGCTGCACGGCACCGGGCGGCAGAAGGACTTTGCCAATCTGGGCGAATACGACTTGGTGCTGACCACCTACGCATTGCTGCCCAGGGATCTGGAGATCTTGCAGCCGCAGCCGTGGAGCGTGCTGATTCTCGACGAAGCGCAGAACATCAAGAACCCGCTGAGCAAAGCCGCCCAGGCCGCGCGTGACTTGCAGGCCCGTCAGCGCCTGTGTCTGAGCGGTACGCCACTGGAAAACCACCTCGGCGAGCTGTGGTCGCAGTTCCATTTCCTCATGCCCGGCTGGCTCGGCGACAGCAAATCCTTTAACCGCGATTACCGCACGCCGATCGAGAAGCACGGCAATGTGCAGCGCATGCAGCACCTGACCGCACGCATCAAGCCGTTTTTGCTGCGGCGCAAGAAGGATCAGGTCGCCACCGAGTTGCCGCCGAAAACCGAGATCATCCACTGGGTCGAACTCAGCGATGGTCAGCGCGACGTCTATGAGACGGTGCGCGTGGCGATGGACAAAAAGGTCCGCGACGAAATCGCCCGCAGCGGCGTGGCGCGCAGTCAGATCATCATCCTCGATGCGCTGCTCAAGCTGCGCCAGGTCTGCTGCGATCTGCGCCTGGTCAATATGCCGCTCACGGCGAAGGCGTTGCGCTCGGGCAGCGGCAAGCTGATCAGCCTGATGGAGATGCTCGAAGAATTGCTCGGTGAAGGGCGGCGCATTCTGCTGTTTTCCCAATTCACCTCGATGCTGGCGCTGATCGAGCAGGAATTGCAGCAACGCGGGCTTGCCTACTCGTTGCTGACCGGTGACACCACCGATCGGCGCACGCCAGTCAAGGATTTCCAGGGCGGCAAGGTGCCGTTGTTTCTGATCAGCCTCAAGGCCGGCGGTACCGGTCTGAACCTGACGGCGGCAGACACGGTGATTCACTTCGACCCGTGGTGGAACCCGGCGGTGGAGAATCAGGCGACTGATCGGGCGTACCGGATCGGGCAGAACAATCCGGTGTTCGTCTACAAGTTGATTGCCAAAGGCACCGTGGAAGAAAAGATCCAGGCGTTGCAGCAGGAGAAGGCTGCGCTGGCCGGGGCGGTGCTTGAGGGTGGCACGACGGGGGGATTCAAACTGGAACAGAGTGATATCGAGGCGTTGTTTGCGCCTTTGCCGGTTTCCGGAGATTGAAGGGTTTGAATCGCGGTGGGGCCATTCGCGAGCAGGCTCGCTCCCACATTGGATCTCGAGCGAATCTGGATTAATTGTGGGAGCGAGCCTGCTCGCGAAAAGCTATCTAACTAGCAACGCCGCTTTCAGCGCTTGTCGATCTTGTCCGGCAACGGCGCAAACAGCGCTTCAATATCATCGCTCTGCAATTTCCAGTCCCCGGCCTTGCGCCCATCGAGCACGCCCGCTGCCAGGTCGGACTTTTCCTTCTGCAGGTGCTGAATCTTCTCTTCCACCGTGCCCCGGGCAATCATCTTGTAGACGAACACCGGTTTTTCCTGGCCGATTCGATACGCGCGGTCAGTCGCCTGATTCTCGGTTGCCGGGTTCCACCACGGGTCGTAGTGAATCACCGTATCGGCTTCGGTCAGGTTCAAGCCGACGCCACCGGCCTTCAGGCTGATCAGAAAAATCTGCCGCGTGCCGCTCTGGAATTCCTTCACCGGTGTGCGCCGGTCACGGGTCTGGCCGGTGAGCAGGGCGTAGGCGATCTTGCGTTTTTTCAACTCATCTTCGATCAATGTCAGCATCGAAGTGAATTGCGAGAACAGCAGAATCCGCCGGCCTTCTTCGAACAGTTCCTCAAGCATTTCCATCAGGCTGTCGAGCTTGCCCGAGGTGCTGCCGCGCGGGGGCAGGGTTGCGTCGTTGACCAGGCGCAGATCGCAGCAGACCTGGCGCAGCTTGAGCAGTGCTTCGAGGATGATGATCTGGCTGCGCGCCACGCCTTTGCGGGTGATCTCGTCACGGACCTTCTTGTCCATCGCCAAGCGCATGGTCTCGTACACATCACGCTGCGCTTCGTTGAGTTCGACCCAATGGATGATCTCGGTTTTCGGCGGCAGCTCAGTGGCGACCTGCTCTTTGGTGCGGCGCAGCAGAAACGGTTTTATCCGACCGTTGAGGTGCTGCAGTCTGACTTCACTGCCGCGCTTTTCGATCGGCACACGGTAATCGGCATTGAAGCTTTTCACGTCGCCAAGCCAGCCCGGCAGCAGGAAGTGGAACAGCGACCACAGCTCGCCCAAGTGGTTTTCCAGCGGCGTGCCGCTGAGGCACAGGCGCTGGCGCGCGTTCAGCTCGCGGGCGGCCTGGGCGGCTTTGCTGTTGGGGTTCTTGATGTATTGCGCTTCGTCCAGCACCAGCACGTGCAGCGGCTGTTTGGCCAGGCGCTCGAGGTCCTTGGGCAACAGGGCGTAAGTGGTGAGGATCAGGTCGAAGTCGGCCAGATTGTCGAAGTGTTTCTTGCGCGTGGCGCCATACAGTGCGAGGACTTTCAGTTGCGGGGTGAAGTGCGCCGCCTCGTCGAGCCAGTTCGGAATCAGGCTGGTCGGCATCACCACCATGCACGGACGATCGAGGCGTCCGGCGTTCTTTTCGCTGAGAATATGCGCCAGGGTCTGTAGGGTTTTGCCCAGGCCCATGTCATCCGCAAGAATCCCGCCGACCTCCAGTTGCCGCAGCGATTGCATCCAGCTCAAACCTTCGAGCTGATACGGGCGCAGCGTTGCATTCAGACCTTGCGGCGCTTCGGCCGTGAAATCGCGGATGTCGCGCAGGCGCTGGGCGAAGGTGCGCATCTGCTCGCCGCCTTCCCACAACAGCGGCAGGCCTTCCAGCGAATTGAGCCGGGTGGCGTCAGCCTTGCTCATGCGCAGGGTGGTTTCGCCCGGCTCCTGCAAATAGAACTCGCCCAGCGTCATCAATACCGGCTTCAAGCGACCGAGCGGCAGCGCCACTTGCAACGGCCCATGCTCGCTGGTGCGTTGCGGAATGTTCACCAGAATCAGCTCGTCATCGCGACGGCGGGCGAGGCGTTCCGGGTTGAGGATCTCGGTGTGCGAGCGCATCAGATTCAGCAGAATCGGCAGCAGGCTCAGGCGCTCGCCGTTGACGATGATGCCCAGTTCCAGATCGAACCAGTCGCGCTCCGGCGCCTGTTCGACGGTGGCGTACCAGTCGTCGACGGCGGTCAGGTCGAAACCGAATTCCTCATCAATCTGCAACTCCCAGCCCTGGCTGCGCAATTTCGGCAAGTCATTCAGGGTGAAGGTCAGCCAGGCGCTGTCGTTGACCATCTCGTAGAGTTCGCCGGCGCTTTCCGGCAGGGCTTTGCTCTGCCTTGTGGCGATGCGGAAACCGAGGATGCGTAACTGTTCGCGGTAGGACTGTTCGACGTCCGGGTGACGTTTTATTCGCAGGGTCTGGGCTTCCTGACGGATCAGGATATCGCTGTGTTTTTGCCCGCTGACGTATTCGTCCAGATAGCTGAACGACAGTGCCGCGCGATGCTGAATGTAGCGCTGCATCTTGCCGTTGCGCGGCTCGAAGGCGCTGAATTCGACGCTCGCCAGCCACAGGCGCGGCACCGGCTGCACGTTGTCCACCAGCACTTGCGGTGGCGCTTTCGGGCTGCGGTTTTCCAGCACGGCCTGGAGCTTCTCCAGCAGCTCGGCATCTTTAGCGGCGGCGGGGTAATCGAGGGTTTCCTGGATTTTCAGCAGCACCGCCGCGCAGTGTTTGCAGTTGCTGCGCACCGGACAGGTGCAGGTGGCGTCGACCAGCAACAGCGTCGCTTTGGCTGACTCGCGCAGATGGATGGTCTGCCGGTAAACGCTACCGCCAGAACCTTCGCAACTGGCGGTGATGGTCGCATCGCCGACCTGGGCGATGCGCACTCGATTCTCCAAAGCGTAGCGGCGGCCGCGCTCCAGACTCTGTTCTTTGAATCGGCTGACCCACGACGGGGCCAGCGGTTTGCTCAGGGGCGGCGGCATAAGGACTTCGATCAGTCCGGCACGACTTCAGGCGCTTCGCGAGGCGCTGGCGCGGTCAGGGAAGTGATCTTGATCAGCAGGGCCAGATGACCGTTGTCGAGGTAATTGAGCTGGCCGTTCTTGGTGTGGCTGTCCTGGCGCAGGCGCTCACTGGCGGTGACCAGGCCATTGGCGTCGATCTGATTGACCCAGAAATCGGCGGTCACGTCGGTGAAGCGGCCGAGTTTCATTTCCAGCGTGCCCTCGATGGGGAACTGGCCGAACTGTTCCTGACCTTCGCTCACTGCGACTTTCGCCGGCGCTTCGCCGAGGCTCTGCTGCCAGGCTTTGTGCATCAACACGGTGTACTCGCCGCTGGCGGTGAGTTTGCTCACTACATCATTCAGCGCTGGGGTGCGCTGGCTGTCGCTGCCCAGGCGCTGGGCGCCAGCGGCCCAGTCTTCCGGGGCGGCGCGGCTGACGATTGCTGGCACGGCATTCTGGCGCACCAGGATCATTTCGACCTGATACGTGTCATCGGCAAACGCCGTCGGTGCTGCAAGTGCAAGCAACAAAGTCAGGGAGCGGAACAGGCGCATTGGGCGTCCTTCAAGCGGATTTCGGGATGAGACGCTCAAACAGCGCCTCGACAGTATTGAAACGTTCTTCCGGGCGCTCCATCGGCACCTGGAATTTAAACATCGTCGCGCCTTCGAACTTGTAGCGCTTGGGCTGCGTCTGGATCAGCTTGATCAGGGTCATCGGGTCAACCGGCGTCTGCGCTTCGAACTCGATGCGTCCGCCTTGCGGCCCGCCGTCGACTTTCTTGATGCCGAGCTTTTCCGCCTGCAATTTCAGCGCGGTGATCCGCACCAGGTTCTTGGTCGGCTCCGGCAACAGGCCGAAGCGGTCGATCATCTCCACCTGCAGATCCTTGAGGCCTTCCTCGTCGGTGGCCGAGGCGATGCGTTTATACAGAATCAACCGCGCATGCACATCCGGCAGATAATCTTCCGGAATCAGCGCCGGCACCCGCAGATTGACTTCCGGGCCGCCGCCAAGCGGTTGATCGAGGTTCGGCTGCTCGCCCTTGCGGATCGACTTCACCGCGCGCTCGAGCATTTCCATGTACAGGGTGAAACCGACGGCCTGAATCTGCCCGCTCTGACCGTCGCCGAGCAGTTCGCCGGCGCCACGGATTTCCAGGTCGTTGGTGGCCAGGACGAAACCGGCGCCGAGGTCCTGGGTATTGGCGATCGCTTCCAGACGTTTTTCCGCGTCCGAAGTGATTTGCTGGCGTGGCGGTGTCAGCAGGTAGGCGTAAGCCTGGTGGTGACTGCGACCGACACGACCACGCAACTGGTGCAGCTGGGCCAGGCCGAACTTGTCGGCGCGCTCGATGATGATGGTGTTGGCGCTTGGCACGTCGATGCCGGTCTCGATGATGGTCGAGGCGATCAGCACGTTGAAGCGCTTGTGGTAGAAGTCGCTCATCACCTGTTCGAGTTCACGTTCGCGCATCTGCCCGTGGCCGATACCGATGCGCGCTTCCGGCACCAGTTCCGCGAGGTCGGCGGCGCACTTCTCGATGGTCTTCACATCGTTGTGCAGGTAGTAAACCTGACCGCCACGCAGCAGTTCACGCAGCAGGGCCTCTTTGACCGTGCTCTTGTTCTGCTCCATGACAAAGGTGCGCACCGACAGGCGCCGCGCTGGCGGCGTGGCGATGATCGACAGATCGCGCATGCCCGACACCGCCATGTTCAGCGTGCGCGGAATCGGCGTCGCGGTCAGGGTAAGGATGTCGACTTCGCTGCGCAGGGCCTTGAGCTGTTCTTTCTGGCGCACGCCAAAGCGGTGCTCTTCGTCGATGATCACCAGCCCGAGGTTTTTGATCTTCACATCATCGGACAGCAGTTTGTGCGTGCCGATGACGATGTCGATCTTGCCTTCCGCCAGATCGGCGATCGCCGCGTTGACTTCCTTGGCCGATTTGAAGCGACTCATCACTTCCACGGTCACCGGCCAGTCGGCGAAGCGGTCGCGGAAACTGTTGTAGTGCTGCTGGGCGAGCAGGGTGGTCGGCACCAGAATCGCCACCTGACGACCGCCGTGCACGGCAATGAACGCGGCGCGCATGGCCACTTCGGTCTTGCCGAAGCCAACGTCGCCGCAGACCAGACGATCCATCGGTTTCGGCGCGAGCATGTCTTCGTGCACGGCCTCGATGGTGGCTTGCTGATCGGGTGTTTCCTCGAACGGGAAACCGGCGCTGAAGGTGGCGTAGTCGGCCTTCGGGTCGGCGAAGGCGTAACCTTCACGGGCGGCGCGACGGGCGTAAATGTCGAGCAATTCGGCGGCGACGTCACGCACCTGCTCGGCGGCCTTGCGCTTGGCTTTCTGCCAGGTTTCCGAGCCGAGGCGGTGTAGCGGCGCGAGCGAATCGTCGCTGCCGGTGTAGCGCGCGATCAGGTGCAGGTTGGCCACTGGCACGTAGAGCTTGGCGTTCTCGGCGTATTCGAGGGTGAGGAACTCGGCGGCCTGATTGTCGATTTCCAGAATCGTCAGGCCCAGGTAGCGCCCGACGCCGTGGTCGATATGCACCACCGGCGCGCCTTCACGCAGTTCGGTGAGGTTCTTGATCACCGCATCGTTGCTGACGTCGCTGCGCTTCTCGCGGCGGCGACGTTGCATGACCCGTTGGCCGAACAGCGGACTTTCCGCCACCAGAGCTAGCGCGGGGTCGTCGAGCAGCAGACCTTCGTCGAGCGGGGCAATGGTGATCGCCAGACGATCCTTGCTGGCGACGAAGTCAGGCCAGCTGTCGACGGTTTTCGGCCGCAACTTCAGACGTTCCAGCAGTTCCAGCAGGACTTCGCGACGACCCGCCGATTCAGCGGTGAACAACACGCGACCGGGGAATTCTTCGAGGAAGCCGGCCAGCGCCGCCAGCGGTTGCGTGGCCTTGGCTTCGATGGCCAGATCGGGCAGCGCATGTGCCGGGAAGCGCTCACGGCCGACGCCGCTTTCAACGTCCTGTTGACTGGCAACGACGCGTGGCCAGTTCTTCAGGCGCGCGAAGCAGTCTTCCACCGGCAGGAACAATTCGGCCGGTGGCAATAAAGGACGCGATGGATCGACGCGGCGTTCTTCGTAACGATTGCGCACGTCGTTCCAGAAGTTTTCCGCCGCCTGCTCGATGCCCGGCAGCGAGAACACCTGAGTGTCCTGGGGCAGGTAATCGAACAGCGTCGAAGTTTCGTCGAAGAACAGCGGCAGGTAGTACTCGATGCCGGCCGGGGTGATACCGCTGCTCAAATCCTGAAAGATCGGGCAGCGGCGAAAATCGACGTCAAAGCGCTCACGGAAACGCGCTTTGAAGCGGGTTACCGCATCTTTCTGCAACGGAAACTCGCGCGCCGGCAGCAGCTTGACCGACTCGACCTTGTCGATCGAACGCTGGGTTTCCGGATCGAACGTGCGCAGGGTTTCGATTTCGTCATCGAACAGGTCGATGCGATACGGCAGTTTGCTGCCCATCGGGAACAGGTCGATCAGCGCGCCGCGTACGGTGAACTCGCCGTGCTCGTACACCGTGTCGACATAGCGATAGCCGCTGGCTTCGAGCCGCGCGCGCATCTGTTCGACGTCGAGCTTCTGGCCGATATCCAGCACCAGGCTGCTGCCGAGCAGGAATTTGGTCGGCGCCAAGCGATGCAGGGCGGTGGTGATCGGTACCACCAGCACGCCGTGGGCCAGTTCCGGCAGGCGGTAAAGGCTGGCGATGCGCTGGGAGATGATGTCCTGGTGCGGCGAGAACAGGTCGTAGGGCAGGGTTTCCCAGTCGGGGAAATGCAGTACGGGCAAATCCGGGGCGAAGAAACTCAGCTCCTGTTCCAGCCGTTCGGCGCTTTGGCTGTCGGCGGTCAGCAGCAGGGTAAAGCGCTTGGCAGCGCTGGCAGCCTCGGCAATCGCCAGGCTGAGGGCGGCACCGGGCAGATTGCCCCAGTGCTGTTTACCTGCTTCGGCAGGGAGTAGCGGTAGACGCAGAACAGGCACGGAAGGTTGAGCTCCAGGCGTTGCGACAAAGTCGGTAATTGTAGCGGCCTACGGTGCCGCCTGTCAGTTGCAGACTGCGTCTATCTTCACGGTTTGGACGAAATGTAGTGGTAACCATAAAAACGAGCACTTTTTTCATGGTTATGTAGTGCCGAAACCGGGTGGTGTTACGGAGGGTTACAGACATCGTCTATCAGTCGTCGAAAAATTGACTGCGCTGAAAGCCCCGGTTTTATTGGGCTGGAGAAGGGCGTAAATTTTTTGAACGGGAATTTGTTACCGATTGCGCGACAAGCGCGCATTGCTGAAAGGGCTTGTCGGCGGCATAATGTAGCCCCTTTTTTCTGCCCCTACATGTGGAAGGTTACCGTGACTCAGAAGCCCGACCAGTGTCTTGGTGAATGGATCGACCGTGAAGCACTCGCAGAAGCGATGATTCCGCTTATCGGTCAGCTCTACCGCAATAACAACGTGGTTAGCTCGATCTATGGCCGCAGCCTGATCAACCAGTCTGTCATCGCGATTCTCAAAGCTCACCGCTTTGCTCGCCACCGTTCTTCCGACGACAGCGAACTCTCCGTCCACGAAACATTCCCACTGCTCAAGGCCATGAGCGAGCTCAAGCTCGGCGCGGCGTCGGTGGATCTGGGCAAGCTGGCGTTCAAATTCCGCAATGAAGGCAACGGCCGCAGCGCCGAGCAGTTCGTGCGTGAAGAGATGGCTGACGTGGTTGGCCAGCAGAACGCCTCGGCCCGCAAAGGCACCGACGTTGTTCTTTACGGCTTCGGTCGTATCGGCCGTCTGCTGGCGCGCATCCTGATCGAGAAAACCGGTGGTGGCGACGGCCTGCGTCTGCGCGCCATCGTCGTGCGCAAAGGCGCCGAGAACGACCTGACCAAACGCGCCAGCCTGCTGCGTCGCGATTCGGTACACGGTTCGTTCAACGGCACCATTACCATCGACGAAGAAAACAACACCATCACCGCCAACGGTAACCTGATCCAGGTGATCTACGCGAAGAACCCGACCGAGGTGGATTACACCCAGTACGGCATCAAAGACGCGCTGCTGGTGGACAACACCGGTGTATGGCGTGACGCCGATGGCCTGGGTCAGCACCTGGCCTGCCCGGGTATCGATCGCGTTGTTCTGACCGCGCCTGGCAAGGGCAAGCTGAAGAACATCGTTCACGGCATCAACCACGGTGAAATCACCGCTGACGACAAGATTGTCTCGGCTGCTTCCTGCACCACCAACGCCATCGTGCCGGTGCTCAAAGCGGTCAACGACAAGTTCGGCATCATCAACGGTCACGTCGAAACCGTTCACTCGTACACCAACGACCAGAACCTGATCGACAACTTCCACAAGGGCGATCGCCGTGGCCGCAGCGCCGCGCTGAACATGGTGATCACCGAGACCGGCGCCGCCACCGCTGCTGCCAAGGCTCTGCCTGAGCTGGCCGGCAAGCTGACCGGTAACGCGATTCGTGTTCCGACGCCAAACGTGTCGATGGCCATTCTCAACCTCAACCTTGAGAAAGCCGCCACCCGCGAAGAGATGAACGAGTACCTGCGCTACATGGCGCTGCACTCCGAGCTGCACAAGCAGATCGACTTCGTCAATTCGCAGGAAGTGGTGTCGACTGACTTCGTTGGCTCGCGTCACGCCGGTGTAGTCGACGCTGAAGCGACCATCGTGCAGGACAACCGTGTCGTTCTGTACGTCTGGTACGACAACGAGTTCGGCTACAGCTGCCAGGTAGTTCGTGTGATGGAAGACATGGCTGATGTGAATCCGCCAGCGTTCCCGCGCTAAGTCTCAGGCTTGAATGAAAACGCCCCGGCATTTTGTCGGGGCGTTTTTGTTTGTGGGCCTGTTGGATCTTCGGCGTCCTTGCCGGCCTCTTCGCGAGCAGGCTCGCTCCCACACTGGATCAGTGTCGTTCACAATCTTCTGTGGGAGCGAGCCTGCTCGCGAAAGCATTCTGTCAGGCGCCGCTGGCTACCGAGGCCTGCGCCGTGCGCAACTCATGCCGGTTGCCACGGAACAACACCAACGTCGCAATCAACCCCAACACCGCCGCGCCACTGAGCCAGATGCCCGGTGCTGACTTGTTGTCCAGCACATGAATCAGATAGGTGCACGCTGCCGGAGTAAATCCGCCGAACGTCGCCGTTGCCAAACTGTAAGCCAGGGAAAACCCGGTCGTGCGCACTTCCACCGGCATGATCTCGGTCAGCGCCACCACCATCGCGCCGTTGTACGAGCCGTACAGGAACGACAGCCACAATTCGACAATCAGCAAATGGCTGAAGCTCGGATTCGCCACCAGCCACGACAGTGCCGGATACGCCGTGAGGATCGCCAGAATTGTCGCCGCCAGCAGTAAGGGTTTTCGGCCGATCTTGTCGGATACCGCGCCCATCACCGGTAGCCAGAAGAAGTTCGACAAGCCGATGCACACCGTCACCAGCAAGGCGTCGAGGTCCGACAGATGCAGCTCAGCCTTGCCAAACGTCGGCGTGTACGCAGTGATCAGGTAGAACGACACCGTGGTCATCACCACCAGCGCCATGCCGGCAATGACGATGCCGAAGTTCTGCCCGATCGAGCGGACGATTTCGCCGAGGGTAGGGCGGTGGGTTCGCGCCTGGAATTCCGGAGTTTCTTCCAGCGAGCGACGGATGAAGAAAATCACCGGCACGATCATGCAGCCAATCAGAAACGGCACGCGCCAGCCCCATTCGCCCATTTGCTCCGGACTCAGCCAGTGGTTGAGGCCAACGCCGAGCAGACCGGCGAACACCACGGCTGCCTGTTGGCTGGCGGACTGCCAACTGACGAAAAAGCCTTTACGCCCCGGCGTCGAAATTTCCGCCAGATACACCGACACACCGCCCAGTTCCACGCCCGCCGAGAAGCCTTGCAACAGACGGCCGAACAACACCAGTAGCGGCGCGGCGACGCCGAGCGTCGCGTAGCCAGGCACGCAGGCAATCAACACCGTACCGGCGGCCATCATCGCCAAGGTGATGATCAGTCCTTTGCGCCGTCCGTGACGGTCGATATAGGCACCGAGGAAAATCGCCCCCAGCGGGCGCATCAGGAAGCCGGCGCCGAAGGTCGCCAGCGACAGCATCAGCGAAGCGAAGGCGCTGTCGGTGGGGAAGAAGGTTTTGGCGATGGCCGTGGCATAGAAGCCGTAGACCATGAAGTCGAACATTTCGAGGAAGTTGCCGCTGACAACGCGAAAGATCGCTTTGCCTTTGCCCGTGGTGGAGGACATGGGAGGTACTCACTGTTCAATTTTGTATAAAGGCGTTGCAGCCATGGGGAAGCGAGCGGGCGCTTGTAGTTCATAATGGCCGCCGTGGTTTTGCGGGGAGATGAAGAATTGTTAACTGGACGCTGGTTGGGGCTTGTGGTGTTGGCGGCGGCAATCGGCGGCTGCGGCAACGGCGATTCCCTGGAACAGGTTGGCGGTTCGACCATGGGCAGCACCTGGTCGGTCAAGTACGTGCGCCACGCCGGGGTCGCCGATCCTGCGCAAGTGCGCGGTGAAGTGGAGCGCATCCTCGGCGAAGTCGATCAACAGCTGTCGACTTACCGCAGTGACTCCGTCATCGAGCGTTTCAACGCCTTGCCCGCCGATAGCTGCCAAGCCATGCCGGCAGCGGTGCTCGAATTGGTCCGCATCGGCGAACAGCTTTCAATCCAAAGCGAAGGCTCCTACGACCTGACCGTGGAACCGCTGCTGGACCTCTGGGGATTCGGCCCGCAAGGACGCGAAGAAAAGATCCCTGATGCGGCCGCTGTGGCCGAGGTCATGCAGCGGGTCGGCCATCAGCATCTGCGCATCGACGGCGAGCGGTTGTGCAAGGACACCGCCGTCGAAGTCGACTTCAACAGCATTGCCGCCGGTTACGCCGTGGATACCATCGCCGCCAGATTGCAGGCCATGGGCATCGACAATTACCTGGTCGAAGCCACGGGCGAACTCAAAGCCCGGGGCAAGAAGCCGGATGGTTCCGCGTGGCGCATCGCTCTCGAAGAGCCTCGCGATGACCAGCAAGTGGCCGAGCGGATTATCGATGTCGATGGCTACGGCGTGTCCACCTCCGGTGACTACCGCCATTATTTTCTGCAGGACGGTCGGCGTTATTCCCACACCTTCGATGCACGTAGCGGGCGACCGGTCCTACACGACCTGGCGTCAGTCACGGTGATTCATCCTTCAGCGTTGATGGCCGATGGACTATCGACGCTGTTGCTGATTCTCGGGCCGGAAAGGGCGCGGGACTATGCCCAAAAACATGACATTGCTGCATTCTTTGTCTTGCGTGCCGATACAGGTTTCGTCACCCGCAGCAGTCAGGCATTTGCGCAGCTTGTCGGTGAAAAAAACTGACTGAAGACAAGACGAAAGCTGGCGTTGTAGTGCAGGCAAAAGTAGCCTACGACGCGACCAAGGGTTAATGTGCGCGGCGTTGACGCTTCTATAGACTGTGTCCGGGTTCTTCACTGGCCCCCAATTGTTCCTTCGCGCCGCCGTTCGGCGTGATTTAGCCGCCGGTGCTGCTGGCACCGCGGCCTGTTCTGAGGAGTACGCATGGCTGTCTACAACTACGACGTGGTGGTACTGGGTTCCGGCCCGGCGGGAGAAGGCGCGGCAATGAACGCCGCCAAAGCGGGGCGCAAGGTCGCGATGGTCGACAGCCGTCGTCAGGTCGGCGGCAACTGCACCCACCTCGGCACCATCCCGTCCAAGGCACTGCGTCACTCGGTGCGGCAGATCATGCAGTTCAACACCAACCCGATGTTCCGCGCGATCGGCGAGCCACGCTGGTTCTCCTTCCCGGACGTGTTGAAAAGCGCCGAAAAAGTCATTTCCAAACAAGTCGCATCGCGCACCGGCTACTACGCCCGTAACCGCGTCGACGTGTTCTTCGGTACCGGCAGCTTCGCCGACGAGCAAACCATCGAAGTGGTCTGCGGCAACGGCGTGGTCGAAAAACTGGTGGCCAAGCACATCATCATCGCCACCGGTTCGCGCCCGTATCGCCCGGCGGACATCGATTTCCACCACCCGCGCATCTACGATAGCGACACCATCCTCAGCCTCGGTCACACCCCGCGCAAACTGATCGTTTACGGCGCTGGTGTGATCGGTTGCGAATACGCATCGATCTTCAGTGGTCTGGGTGTGCTGGTCGAACTGGTCGACAACCGTGGCCAGTTGCTGAGCTTCCTTGACTCGGAAATTTCCCAGGCGCTGAGCTACCACTTCAGCAACAACAACATCACCGTGCGTCACAACGAAGAGTACGACCGCGTCGAAGGCGTGGACAACGGCGTGATCCTGCACCTGAAATCCGGCAAGAAGATCAAGGCCGACGCCTTGCTCTGGTGCAACGGCCGTACCGGCAACACCGACACGCTGGGTCTGGAAAACATCGGGGTCAAGGTCAACAGCCGTGGCCAGATCGAGGTCGACCAGAACTACCGCACCTGCATAGAGAACATCTACGGCGCCGGTGACGTGATCGGCTGGCCAAGCTTGGCCAGTGCCGCCCACGACCAGGGTCGTTCGGCCGCTGGCAGCATCGTCGACAATGGCAGCTGGCGCTTCGTCAATGACGTGCCGACCGGCATCTACACCATTCCGGAGATCAGCTCGATCGGCAAGAACGAGCAGGAGCTGACCCAGGCGAAAGTGCCGTACGAAGTCGGCAAGGCCTTCTTCAAGAGCATGGCGCGGGCGCAGATTGCCGGTGAGCCGCAAGGCATGCTGAAGATCCTCTTCCACCGCGAAACGCTGGAAGTGCTCGGCGTGCATTGCTTCGGTTATCAGGCGTCGGAGATCGTGCACATCGGTCAGGCGATCATGAACCAGCCGGGCGAGCTGAACACCCTGAAGTATTTCGTCAACACCACGTTCAACTACCCGACCATGGCCGAAGCCTATCGGGTAGCGGCGTACGACGGCCTCAACCGGCTTTTTTGACGGGCTCCGGCCGGTGGCCTGAGCCGGCCGGGGAGACCGATTTCAGCAATTCTCAAGGGTGGCAGTGGCCAAACCGGGAAAGTCTGTAATCAGGCTGTCAACGCCGAAGTCGGCGAGTCTGCGCATCAGTGCAGGCTCGTTGACGGTCCACACCGACACATGCAGGCCCTGACGCTGCGCCTTCTGCAGGCGTTCCGGCGTACACAGCGTCCAGTTCAACGCGAGAATTTCGCAACCGTAGCTGGCCGCCACCTTCAGCGGATCGAGCCAGGCGTATTCGGCCACCAGGCCACGGGATACGTCCGGTACCAGATCCAGCGCTGCCTTCAAGACTTCCCGTGAACTCGAGGTGATCGTCACCTTGTCGAGCAGGCCGTGGCGCTGAGCCATTTCCCGAATCGCCAGCACGGTAGTCGCCGCGCGGGTGCGTGAAGCGCTTTTGACTTCCAGCTGCCAGTGCTCGAAATCACATTGCTCGAACAATTCTTCCAGCGTCGGAATCGGGCACGGCTGAATCCAGCCCGGGCCACCCTTGCGCGCGTCGTAGGTCACCAGTTCGGCAGCGGTGTGCTCGACGACTTTGCCGCGACGGTCGGTGGTGCGCTTGAGCGTCGGGTCATGGATGACCATCAGCTCGCCGTCCTTGGACAGGTGCAGATCCAGTTCGCAGCGGCGCACGCCGTGCTTGAGGCATTCCTGAAAGCTGCTCAGGGTGTTTTCCGGTGCTTCGCCCTTGGCGCCGCGGTGGCCGTAGATGAGGGTCACGGTGCTTCCTTAAGTTAAATGCCAGATTCGTTCTGTTCGCGGGCCAGACGGCGTTCCTGAGCCTGCTTCTGCAAGATGTAGCGCGCGAGCAACTGGCGCTGGGCATCGGTCGGGCGCTCGAACTCGGTGCCGACGTCATAGCCATCGCCCTTGGGATCGCAATGGGTGACCCGGGCGCGCAGCAGCAGGCCAAGCGCCTGCGGCATCAGCACCAGTTTCACCGACAGGTGCGCGCCGGTGGCAATCGGGGTCGGGTACTGAAAGTCGATCCCGCCCTCGGAGATGATCACCGGCTGCGGCTCGCCGATGTGTCCGAGCACCGTCAGGGCGATTACCTGGCTGAGCAGGTCGATGCGTTTGTTCTGCGATTTGAGGAACGCCGCGATGGCGCGGTCGCGCTCGCTGATCTGTCGCAACAGGTGCTGCGACTCGAATTCGCTCAGGTGCAGTTCGCTGAGCAGGTTGAAGAGTGGGGAAGCATCCTGCAACACTTCCTGGCCTGCGGCTTCGGGAGCGGACAGGGGCCGAATTTCCAGTGCGATCGTGTCCTCGATACGGTAGTATTCGCGGCGATCTTCTTCATCTAATGTCGACATGGCGAACCCATGGTAGCGGCGGTGGTCTGAGTGTAAAGCTGGTTTTCGACCCCCGCCACAAGGACGTTCCTTTTCCCTCCGAACAAGCCCCGACATGTTCAGACCTCTCTTCGTATTTATCGGCACGCGTTATACCCGTGCAAAGCGTCGCAATCATTTTGTGTCATTCATTTCCCTGACTTCGATGATCGGGCTCGCCCTTGGCGTGGTCGTGATGATCGTCGTGCTGTCGGTGATGAACGGCTTCGACCATGAGATGCGCACCCGCGTGCTGGGCATGGTGCCCCACGCCACTCTCGAGACCGGCGAGCCGATCAATGACTGGCAGAGCCTGGCCGACAAGGTCAAGCAGAACCGGCAGGTGACGGCGGTGGCGCCGTTCACCCAGATGCAGGGCCTGCTGACCAACAACGGCCAGGTTTCCAAAGTGTTGCTCAATGCCATTGATCCTGCGCTCGAGCGCAATGTGTCGATCATCGACAACTTCATGAAGCAGGGCAAACTCGACGACCTGACACCGGGCAGCTTCGGCATCGTCATCGGCGACAAGGCCGCGACCAAGCTTGGCGTCGGCATCGGTGACAAGGTCACCTTCGTCGCGCCGGAGGTCAGCGTGACCCCGGCCGGGATGTTCCCGCGCATGAAGCGCTTCACCGTGGTCGGGATTTTCCATGTCGGCGCCGGTGAGCTCGACGGCTACCTCGGCGTGACCAATCTGCAGGATCTGGCGAAAATGCACCGCTGGAAAGCCGATCAGGTGCAGGGCCTGCGGCTGAAGTTCGACGACCTGTTCCAGGCACCGCGTGAGGCGTGGAACATCGCCCAGCAGCTCGGCGAAGATCGTTACTACGCCCGCGACTGGACCCGCACCCACGGCAACCTGTATCAGGCGATCCGCATGGAAAAAGCCATGATCGGGCTGCTGTTGCTGCTGATCGTCGCCGTCGCCGCGTTCAACATCATTTCCACGCTGGTGATGGTGGTGAACGACAAGAAGGGCGACATCGCCATTCTGCGTACCCTCGGCGCGACACCGGGCACGATCATGCGCACGTTCATGGTTCAGGGCACGGTAATCGGCGTGGTCGGCACGGCGATCGGCGCGGTGGTCGGGATCCTCGCGGCGCTGAATGTCAGTGCGGCCATTTCGGCGCTTGAAGGGCTGATCGGCCACAAGTTCCTTAATGCTGACGTGTATTTCATTGATTATCTTCCTTCGCAGGTACAGAGCCAGGACGTCGTCATGGTCTGCGCCGCTGCGTTGGTCCTGAGTTTCCTCGCCACCCTGTATCCCGCCTGGCGTGCCGCGCGCACCCAGCCGGCGGAGGCGTTACGTTATGAGTGAGTCGGGCATGAGTGAACAAGCAATTCTGAGCTGCCGTAACCTGGGCAAGTCCTACGAGGAGGGGCCTGAGTCGGTACAAGTGCTGGCCGGCCTGCAACTGGAGTTGCACCCGGGCGAGCGTGTGGCGATCGTGGGTAAATCCGGTTCCGGCAAAAGTACCTTGCTCAACCTGCTCGGCGGCCTCGATACGCCGAGCAAGGGCAGCGTCTGGCTCGACGGTGAAGAACTGTCGGCGTTGAGCGAGAAGAAGCGGGGCCTGCTGCGCAATCGCGCGCTTGGTTTCGTTTACCAGTTTCACCACCTGCTGCCGGAATTCACCGCGCTGGAAAACGTCTGCATGCCGCTGTTGATCGGCAAGACCGCCATCCCGGAGGCGCGTCAGCGTGCCACGGCATTGCTGGAGCGCGTCGGTCTCGGCCATCGTCTGGAACACAAACCGGCGGAACTCTCCGGCGGCGAACGTCAGCGCGTGGCCATTGCCCGTGCACTGGTGAACAACCCGGGGCTGGTGATGCTCGATGAGCCAACCGGCAACCTCGACCTGCATACCGCCGAAGGCATTCAGGATCTGATGCTGGAGCTGAGCACTTCGATGCGCACGGCGTTCCTGGTGGTGACGCACGACATGAACCTGGCTCGCCAGATGGACCGCGTCCTGCAGCTGCAGGAAGGCTGCCTCACTCCCATCTGACTGGCTGAAACCCGGCGCCCGTAACGGTGCCGGGTCTTTTATTTCTATACGGTGCCCCAGCGAATGTTCAGACCGTTATCGATCTTTATCGGCACGCGCTATACCCGCGCCAAGCGCCGCAATCGCTTTGTTTCGTTCATTTCGATGACCTCGATGATCGGCCTCGCCCTCGGCGTGCTGGCGATGATCGTGGTGCTGTCGGTGATGAACGGCTTTCAGCGCGAAATGAGCTCGCGCATCCTCGGCATGGTGCCCCATGCGACCATCGTTGGCGTCAAGCCGATCGATGACTGGCAGCCAGTGGCCGCCGCTGCGATGAAAAATCCCGAAGTGACGGCCGCCGTGCCGTTCACAGAAATGGAAGGTATGCTTTCCTACAAGGGTTCGATGCAGCCGATCCAGATCAGCGGCGTTGATCCGGCCCAGGAAGGCAAGGTGTCGATCGTTGCCCAGCACATCGTCCAGGGTCGCCTCGATGCCTTGAAGCCGGGCGAATTCGGTGTGGTGATCGGTGAAATCACCGCGCGGCGTTTCCGCCTCAATGTCGGCGACAAGATCACTCTGATCGTCCCGGAAGTCAGCACCGCGCCGGGCGGTATCACCCCGCGCATGCAGCGCCTGAATGTGGTTGGCGTGTTCAAGGTCGGCGCCGAGCTGGACGGCTCGATGGGCCTGATTCACGTCGCCGACGCCGCGACCATGCAGCACTGGCAACCGAATCAGGTGCAGAGCGTGCGTCTGGCGGTCAAGGATCTGTACGCCGCGCCGAAGGTGTCTGCGGACATTGCCGGTGGCCTCGGTGCTGACTTCAAGGCTGACGACTGGACTCACACCCAGGGCAGCCTGTTCAGCGCGATGAAGATGGAAAAAACCATGATCGGCCTGCTGTTGCTGATGATCGTCGCGGTGGCGGCGTTCAACATCATCGCGACGCTGATCATGGTGGTGAACGACAAGGGCGCCGACATCGCGATCCTGCGCACGATCGGCGCCACACCACGGCAGATCATGGCGATCTTCATGGTGCAGGGCACGGTGATCGGTATTGTCGGCACCATCATTGGCGGCGTGCTGGGCGTTATCGCCGCGCTTAACGTCAGTGAATTGGTCGGCTGGGTCGAGCGTGTGACCGGGCAGCACATCTTCAGTTCGGATGTGTATTTCGTCAGCAACCTGCCCTCGGAACTGCAGGGTGGGGATGTGCTGTTGATCTGCTCGGCGGGTTTCATCCTGAGCTTTTTGGCGACGGTGTATCCGGCGTGGCGGGCGGCGAAGATCGAACCGGCGCATGCGCTGAGATATTCGTAAGCGACTCCATGCTCGTTCCCACGCTCTGCGTGGGAATGCCTCAACGGACGCTCTGCGTTCGGCTCTTGAAGGGACGCGGAGCGTCCCGGGCTGCATTCCCACGCAGAGCGTGGGAACGATCAGGTCCGAGGCAACTCGATTACAAACCGCGTCCAACCCGCTTCAGATTCGCAATGAATCTGCCCGCCATGAGCACGCACGATCGACTGGGTAATTGCCAAGCCCAACCCCGCATGTTCACTGCTGCCTTCCTGCCGTGCAGGGTCCGCCCGATAGAACCGGTCAAACAAACGTGGCAGCGCGTGCGCTGAAATCCCTTGGCCACTATTCTCGACGCAAACGCGCACAGCTTTCGCCTCGTCGACGATGCTCAAGCGAACGTACCCCTCGGCCGAGGTAAACCGCAGCGCGTTATCCAGCAGATTCGACAAGGCCCGGCGCAACATGCCGCGATCACCTTCGATTTGCGCCTCACCTTCACGGCTCAAACTCACGCCAGCGTCTTCCGCCAATGGTGCAAAAAACTCCAGCAGCATGTCGGCCTCATCCGCCAGTTCCAGTGGTTCGCGCTTGGGCATCAGCAAGCCGTGGTCAGCCTTGGCCAGGTAGAGCATGTCGTTGACCAGTTGCGCCATCCGTTGCAGTTCTTCGAGGTTGCTGTGCAGCGCTTCGCGGTAATCCTCCAGTGCCCGAGGGCGGGTGAGGGTGACCTGGGTGTGGGTCAGCAGATTCGACAACGGTGTGCGCAGTTCATGGGCGATGTCGGCGGAGAACGCCGAGAGGCGCTGAAACGAGTCGTCGAGGCGTGCGAGCATGGCGTTGAAGCTGTAGGCCATTTCTGCAAGCTCTGGTGGCATCTTCTCTTCAGGCAGTCGGGCATTCAGCGATTGCGCAGAAATCCCACGGGCCACCGCGCTCATCCGCCGCAACGGGCGCAGACCGCTGCGCGCGGCCCAGGCCCCGAGCAGGGCAGTGGCCAGCGCCGACAGGCCGACGGTCAGCCAGATCAGATGCTGCATGCGCTCAAGAAAATGCTGGTGATGGGTGATGTCCAACAGCAGCGTCAGTTGTGGCGAATCCGCTGTGTCCGGGTAGAGCGGGGCGCGCAGCACGCGGTAATCGGTGCCGTCATGGCTGATGGTCGACAGGCCAGTTTGCAGCGGCAGATTCTTCGGAATCTGCACCGAGCTGTCGTACCAGTGCTGCCCGTCGCCACTGGTGATGCGCAATGACAGATCCGCCTGACGGCTGAGTTCATCGGCCAGCCGCGCCTCGCGCTGGGCAGGTTGGAGATCCTGCAAGGCGCGGCGCAGGCCGATCAGTTTCGTCTCCAGTTGTTGCTGATCGAGTTCGATGAAGTGCGCCTCGCTGGCGCGGTCGAACAGCACCCCGGCGAACAGCGAGACCACCGCAGTGCAGGCGGCAAACAACAGGGCCAGGCGCGTGCTCAAGGACAGGCTACGCATCACAGCGAACGCTCTTCGAGCACGTAACCCATTCCGCGCACGGTGTGGATCAGCTTGTTGGGGAAGTCATCGTCGATCTTCAGGCGCAAGCGGCGGATCGCCACTTCGATGACGTTGGTGTCGCTGTCGAAATTCATGTCCCAAACCTGCGAGGCGATCAGCGATTTGGGCAGGACTTCACCCTGACGGCGCAGGAGCATTTCCAGCAGGGCGAATTCCTTGGCGGTCAGGTCGATGCGCTGGCCGCTGCGTTCGACCCGGCGGCGGATCAGATCCAGGCGCAGATCGGCCAGTTGCAGGCTGGTTTCCTGGGCGATTGCGCTGCCGCGCCGCAACAGGCTGCGCACCCGCGCGAGCAGCTCGGAAAAGGCGAATGGCTTGACCAGATAATCGTCGGCGCCCAGTTCGAGGCCGTGAACCCTGTCCTCCACGGCGTCTTTGGCGGTGAGAAAAAGTACCGGCGTTTCGAGGCCAGCGCTGCGCACCGCTTGCAGAATCTGCCAGCCACTGCGCCCGGGCAGCATCACATCGAGGATCAACAGCGCGTAGTCGCCGCTCAAGGCCAATTGCTGGCCGCTGATGCCATCGGCCACCAGCTCGGTATTGAATCCGGCCTCGGTCAGGCCCTGACGCAGGTATTGGCCGGTTTTCGCTTGGTCTTCGACGATCAACAGTTTCATGGGCGACTCGGGCTGCTTCGGGATGAAAAAGGGCGAGGGCGTTATACCGTGAGATCCGGCGATAAGCGCCAAGCTGACAAAGTTGTAATCTGCCTGTCAGGTCGATGCCAGCACTGGGTGGTTAGAGTTTCCCACAGGCTGAACCTTCTCTTGTTGGAGTACGACCATGTTTTTGCGCACCTCGCTGAAAATAGCCACCTGTCTGCTGGCATTGAGTTCGCCAGCCTGGGCGACACCGGCGCACACCTTCGCCTTCGGCCAGCCGGCAGCGGCGAGCCAGGCCACGCGCAGTATCGAAATCGTCATGGGCGACATGAACTTCGACCCGAAAGCCATACAGGTCAAGGCCGGTGAGACGGTTCGCTTTGTACTGGTGAATAAAGGCCAGTTGCTGCATGAATTCAACCTCGGTGATGCGGCGATGCATGCCAGTCACCAGCAGGAAATGTTGCAGATGCAGCAAAGCGGCATGCTAACGCCGACAGGCATGAAAGAAATGTCCCACGACATGGCGGGCATGAATCACGCGGCGATAGGCCACGGCATGCAGCATGACGACCCCAACAGCGTGCTGGTCGAGCCCGGTAAAACCGCCGAGTTGACCTGGACCTTCAGCAAGGCCACGGTGCTCGAGTTTGCCTGCAATATCCCCGGGCATTATCAGGCGGGCATGGTCGGCAAACTGACAGTCAGTCAGTAAGCACTCAAAGGCGCGGGCAAAGGCTGGTAGAATCCGCTGATTCTTCAGTCAGGTTTCCGCCATGCATCCCGCAGCCGAACATTCGCCGCTGGGCAAATCCAGCGAATACATCGCCACGTACACGCCGTCCCTGCTGTTCCCGATTCCGCGCACCGCGAAATGGGCCGAGCTGGGCCTGACCGCCGAAACCCTGCCGTATAAAGGCGTGGATTTCTGGAACTGCTTCGAGCTGTCGTGGCTGCTGCCCTCGGGCAAACCGGTGGTGGCGATCGCTGAATTCAGCATCCCGGCGGACTCGCCGAACATCATCGAATCGAAGTCGTTCAAGCTCTACCTCAACTCGCTGAACCAGACGCCGTTCGCCGACGTTGCCATATTGCAAGCGACGCTGGTCAAGGATCTGTCCGCCGCTGCCGGCAAACCTGTGGGCGTTCGGGTTCGCAGTCTGAAGGACGTCGAAGCCGAAGGCGTGGTGGCGTTGCCGGGCGTGTGCATCGACGATCTGGATATCAGCGTGAGCAACTATGAGCATCCGCGTCCGGAGCTGCTGCGTTGCGACAATTCGCGCGTGGTCGAGGAGAGCGTGCACAGCCACCTGCTCAAATCCAACTGCCCGGTGACCAGCCAGCCGGACTGGGGCAGCGTCGTGGTGGAATATCGCGGCGCGGCGCTGGATCGCGCCAGCCTGCTGGAGTACATCGTCAGCTTCCGCCAGCATTCGGACTTCCATGAACAATGCGTTGAGCGGATTTTCCTCGATCTGCAGCGGTTGTTGAAACCTGAAAAGCTCACCGTGTTTGCACGTTACGTTCGCCGGGGTGGGCTGGATATCAATCCGTATCGCAGTACCGAAAGCGTACAACTGCCGAATCATCGGCTCGTACGTCAATAAAGATCCTGAATGTGCGACATCCAATGTGGAAGCGAGTCTGCTCGCGAATGCGGTGTGTCATTAAACGATGATGTCGACTGACACGACGCCTTCGCGAGCAGGCTCGCTCCCTCAAGGGCTTGCATGCACATTTTGCAAATGAAAAAGCCCTGCCATCGTTGGCAGGGCTTTTTTGTGCGGCGGGGCGTCAGATGCCCATGCTGCCCAGCGCGTTGACGATGTTGCGCAGGGTGCCGGCGATCGCCGGGTGTTCGACTTCGAAGCGCTCCACGGCAAGGTTCACCCCGTCCACCAGGTTGTTGTCCTGTAGCTGATTTTCCAATTGAATTTCTGCTTCGATCTGCGCCATCAACCGGTGTAAGTTTTCACGTTCAGACTCGGACAGAGGCGGGTTCTGCTCCAATTGATCATGCAAGGTGTTGAGCTGATCCTGCAGTTCTCGTCGGGCGGGCATGGTGGTTTCCTTTTATCAATAGGCACTGGCATTGACCGCAGCCGCGCGCCAAAGGTCTATGGCTGACCTTTAGATTAATCCACTCTCGGTAAACCTGCATGACGCCGGTCAGGGCTTTTCGCCTTTGGCGCGGCGCAAGCTGATGTCGGCGAGGCAGGCGTCCAGTTCGCCGAGATGATCGATTACCGAATGCACGCCCAGGCCGAACAACTGCACGGTTGCCTTGCCGCGCAACTTTTCGCGTTCCTTTTGCGAGAGCGCCTGCCACTCGCTCGGGCTCAGGCCGCATAGCGAGCCACAGGACGCCAGGCCAATCGTCCATAACCCGGCATTCAGACCGGCCTGTAACAGGCGCGGCTCACCACTGACCAGCACGCAACCGTCGAGGCGGTCGATGTTCAAACTCATCAACGCCTGCCAGCACGCGTTGGGCGCTGGCCATGGATTCATTGTTGCTGAATGTTGCGTCGGTTTGATCCAGTCCGGCAGCGACGCGGCCAGTGGCTGAGCGAGGGCAGGGGGCAATTCGTCGAGCCACGCGCAGGGAATTCCCTGGCGCTGCAAACTTTTCAGGCTATCGAGTGCGCCCGGTGTAGTTTTGGCATGTTCCGGCTGGGGGTTGAGCTCTCGCGCGGCGCGGGCACCGAAATCCACCAGGCAACCGCTCAGGCCGAACAGCACGGCAGTCAGGCCGGGCGCGGCGACGGGCAAGGTTTCGGCGTGAGTCATGGCAACGTCCCTGAAATAACGCTCAAGACTAAGGCGCTGGGGTGACAGTTGCATGACAGGCGGGTGAAAGCCTGCGTAGGAAACTTCCTGCATATCCTTGCAGCGGCGCACTGCCCAAATCGCCGTTTACGCTTATACTAGCGGCCTTAATGCCCGGGCCGAGAGGACCGCGCCAGTATCGAATCCAAGGAGTTTTTCTATGCGCTGGAGCCCTTCGCTCACTCAGCTAAGTGTATGTGCCAGCCTGTTGCTGGCGCCGTTCGCCACCCAGGCGGCCACCGAAGAAGACCCTTGGGAAAGCGTCAACCGGCCGATTTTCCAGTTCAACGACTTCGTTGACACCTACGCGCTGAAGCCATTGGCCCAGGGTTATGAGTACATCACCCCGCAGTTCGTTGAAGACGGCATTCACAACATGTTCCGCAACGTCGGCGACGTGACCAACCTGGCCAACAACATCCTCCAGGCCAAACCGGCTGCGGCGGGCGTTGATACCGCCCGACTGATTTTCAACACCACCTTCGGTCTGCTCGGCTTCTTTGATGTCGGCACCAAGATGGGCTTGAACCGCAGCGACGAAGACTTCGGTCAGACCCTCGGTTACTGGGGCGTGGGCAGCGGCCCGTACGTTATGCTGCCGCTGATGGGGCCGAGCACCCTGCGTGACGCACCGTCGAAATATGTCGACAGCTTCACCGGCGCGTACCGCTACATCGACCACGTGCCGACGCGCAACTCGATCTTCGGCCTGAACATCGTTGACACTCGCGCCAGCCTGCTGTCGAGCGAAAAGCTGATCAGCGGCGATAAATACACCTTCATCCGCAACGCTTACCTGCAGAACCGCGAGTTCAAGGTGAAGGACGGTCAGGTCGAAGACGATTTCTGATTTCGACCGGCGACAGAAAGGCGACCCTCGGGTCGCCTTTTTTGTCCGCGCCAGAGCGTCGCCTGCGACTGCCACTACCTTCCATCGGGTTACCGTTGGAGCGGTTCTTATAACTCCCGGTGATTTGACAAACAAAGTCGTCAAGCGACAATCGGCGCATGCTTGAAACGCTCTGCGGATGGGAGTACCGTCTGCGCCTTAGAAGGGCACCTCTGTTTAAAACCGCGCGCCAGGCGAATGCTTGAAAGCGCTGCAACAGAGAGGCTAGAAAGCGAATCCAGTAGTCTGCGCAGGGCCGTTGCCCCGCTCACTACGCCAACCTAATTCTGGCGCCGTTTGCCCACATGCCAAAAACCAGTGCCACGCTGCTGATAATCGATGATGACGAGGTAGTGCGCGCGAGCCTCGCGGCCTATCTGGAAGACAGTGGTTTCAGCGTCCTGCAGGCCGGCAACGGTCAACAGGGTCTTCAGGTATTCGAGCAAGACGAGCCCGATCTGGTCATCTGCGATCTGCGCATGCCGCAGATGGGCGGTCTCGAACTGATCCGTCAGGTCACCGAGCGCTCACCCGATACGCCGGTGATCGTGGTCTCGGGTGCGGGGGTGATGAACGACGCAGTCGAGGCCCTGCGCCTGGGTGCGGCGGACTACCTGATCAAGCCTCTCGAAGATCTGGCTGTGCTCGAGCACTCCGTGCGCCGGGCCCTGGATCGTGCGCGGCTGCTGCTGGAAAACCAGCGCTACAGCGAGAAGCTGGAAAAGGCCAACCGCGAGCTTGAAGCCAGCCTGAACCTGCTCCAGGAAGACCAGAACGCCGGTCGCCAGGTGCAGATGAACATGCTGCCGGAAAGCCCGTGGAGCATCGACGAATTCAACTTTGCCCACCAGATCATCCCGTCGCTGTACCTGTCGGGTGATTTTGTCGACTATTTCCGCGTTGACGAGCGCCGGGTCGCGTTTTATCTGGCGGATGTTTCCGGGCATGGTGCGTCATCAGCCTTCGTCACCGTGCTGTTGAAGTTCATGACCACGCGTTTGCTCTTCGAGTCAAAACGCAGCGGTACCTTGCCGGAGTTCAAACCTTCGGAAGTGCTCGGTCATATCAACCGGGGGCTGATCAGTTGTAAGCTGGGTAAACACGTCACAATGGTCGGTGGAGTCATCGACGAGGAGACCGGTTTGTTGACCTATAGCATCGGCGGCCATCTGCCTTTGCCTGTGTTGTACACGCCTGACAGTGTTCGTTATCTCGAAGGCCGTGGTCTGCCGGTGGGGCTTTTCAACGAAGCCACCTACGAAGACCACGTGCTTGAGCTGCCGCCGACGTTCAGCCTGACGCTGATGTCTGATGGCATTCTGGACCTTTTGCCGGAAGCAACGCTCAAAGAAAAAGAGGCTGCTTTGCCCGAACGGGTGAAGTCGGCGGGCGGCAGCCTGGATGGTCTGCGGCAAGTGTTTGGTTTGGCCACGCTAGGGGAGATGCCGGATGATATCGCCCTGTTGGTGTTGAGCAGGAATCTTTAATGAGTACCGGTAGAATCCAGTTCGCCGAGCAGGACGGCACCTTCGTCCTGAAGTTCGTCGGTGAAGTTCGCCTGACCCTGTGTTCGGCGTTGGATGCGACTATTGAGAAAATCTTCACCGCGCTGAATTTCAACGCGATCGTGATCGATTTGACCGAAACCCGCAGCATCGACAGCACCACCCTGGGCCTGCTGGCCAAACTGTCGATCCTGTCGCGGCAGAAGGTCGGCCTGTTGCCGACGGTTGTCACCACCCACGAAGACATCACTCGGCTTTTGCAGTCGATGGGCTTCGAGCAGGTGTTCAACATCGTCAACCACCCGGTGCCGTGCCCGGAGTGCCTGGACGACCTGCCGGATCAGGACCAGTCCGAAGAAGTGGTGCGAATCAAGGTGCTGGAAGCGCACAAGATTCTCATGGGCCTGAACGATTCCAATCGTGAAGCGTTTCATGATCTGGTCAATGCCCTGGAAAGACACTGACCTCATGAATTGATGTTGTCTGGGCTGGCCTCATCGCGGGCAAGCCCGCTCCCACAATGATCGCGTGAAACCTCAAACTTAGGTTCTCCACATACCCTGTGGGAGCGGGCTTGCCCGCGATGGCGTCGGGTCGGTCGATACATTTATCAGTGCAGGCAAATGAAAAAGGGCGATCCCTCACAGGTTCGCCCTTTTTGCGTTCTACAGACTCAAATCACAGCTTGGCCTGCAGCAATGCTTCCAGCTTCTCCTGGTCGCGGGCGAACTGACGGATGCCTTCAGCCAGTTTCTCGGTGGCCATCGCGTCTTCGTTGGACAACCAGCGGAATTGCGCTTCGTTGAGGCTCAGACGCGCTTCACCGGCATTGCCCGGTGCCAGTTTGCGTTCCAGCTTGCCGGTATCGGCGGCCAGTTTCTCCAGCAGTTCCGGGCTGATGGTCAGGCGATCGCAGCCAGCCAGTTGCTCGATCTGGTTGATGTTACGGAAGCTCGCGCCCATGACCACGGTCTTGTAGTCGTTGGCCTTGTAGTAGTTGTAGATGCGCGTCACCGACTGCACGCCCGGATCATCAGCGCCGGTGTAGTCGTTGCCGTTGGCCTTCTTGTACCAGTCGTAGATACGGCCCACGAACGGCGAAATCAGGAACACCCCGGCGTCGGCGCAGGCGGCGGCCTGGGCGAAGGAGAACAGCAGCGTCAGGTTGGTCTGGATGCCTTCCTTCTCGAGGATCTCGGCGGCGCGGATGCCTTCCCAGGTCGAGGCGATCTTGATCAGCACGCGGTCGCGGCCGACGCCGGCCTTGTCGTACAGCTCGATCAGGCGATGCGCGCGCTTGAGGATCGCATCCTGGTCGAAGGACAGGCGCGCATCCACTTCGGTGGAGATGCGGCCCGGAACCACGTTGAGAATTTCCTTGCCCACTGCGACGCCGAAACGGTCGCTGGCCAGGCCGACATCGCCCTTGCAGTCGCGAACGCAATCGTTCAGCAGTTCGGCGTAACCGTGAATGGCCGAAGCCTTGAGCAGCAGGGAAGGGTTGGTGGTGGCATCGGTCGGTTTGACTCGGGCGATCGCTTCGAAGTCGCCGGTGTCGGCAACCACGGTGGTGAACTGTTTGAGTTGTTCCAGCTTGGAAGTCATGGGCGTGCTCTATCCTATGGGTCTGAAGACATTACCCGAGCGCTGACGGGCACTCAAGGGTGCATTGGTGGATCGATGGCCCCTGCGGCAACAACCTGAAAACGATTGTTTGAAAGGCGGGGCGCGGTGTCGCTGAATACGATGCCAAAACAGCCCACAGGTTCAAAGCAACCGACCTGTGAACAGGCCGGTCGCCCAACGCCTACTCAGCGTTCAACACACCTTCCACGGACAACCGCGCCGGTTTTGGCTGGCCGTCAGAGGTGAGAAAGCCGAAGTTCTTCTCGCGATCGTTGCTGCCGGAATCACTGTTCCGCCATTCATAGATAGAGGTCAGGGGAATATTGAGGCGTTTCACGTCGGTAATAAACGCGTTGATCTTGGTCGCTTGCCCCTCAGGACCGCCGTTGGAGGCGAGGGCCGAAACCCCCCATTCACTGATGACCCCCGGCAGATTGAAGCTCTGCTGGATGAAGGTCTGCGCGTTGCTGATCTGCGTGGCGGTCATGCCGTAAGGGTGGTAGGACACGGCGTTCAAGCATTTGGGGTACTCGCTGACGATACTTTTCAGCGCCACCGTCGAAGCCGAGCTTGCGCTTGGCGGCCGGGCGAAGCCGAAACCGACCCGTGGCGTCGTCTGTGGCTGAGCTTCGAAGGCCTTGCACATGCCGGCCATGAACGGCACGAACGTTGTATCGAAATTGCGCGTCGGCCAATAGGTTTCCAGGTCCGGTTCGTTCCATATTTCGATCGCCACCAATTGCGAGCTCCAGGATTTTTCCAGCCCGGTCACGGTGTTGGCGAACTTACCGCCGGCGGCGTTCAGCTCTTCGGGCGAAGTGGCCGGCAATGCCTTGATCGCGCGCACCGTGAGCAGCACCGGCAGGCCGGCGGAAGCGGCGGCGGCGAAGGCATCGCTGACCTGTTTCTGATAAGTCTTGGCGGTGAGGCTGTCACTCCACACACCGAAGCGCACAAAGCTGAAGCCGGCGGCCTTGATTTGTGCGGCATCGGCGGCGGTGAAGCTCTGGATTTTCACCTGCACGCCGATGGTTTTTGCTGGAAGGTTGGGGAACAGCTCACTGGCGTGAACCTGGCTGGCGGCACCGAGCGCCATCAGGGCGAGGGCGGCGAGTTTATTGCGCTGTGCTGTTTTCATGTCTGCTCTCCTGAAGAGAATGACAACTACGAATATTTATCCCGTTACTCAATTTCCGATAACGGTGATGGCACTAAGTGCGCGAATGTTATTTTTTGTCAGGAAAACAGCAACTGAAAATCACAGTTATTTTTAGTCCGCTAATTGTGGTTGGGGCGGCTTAAAACGCTGTGGTACTTAATGTTCCTGTACTAACAGGGCGAAGCTATTTCTGAGTGCAGGAAAGTCGTGAGGGTTCATTAACTTTCGCGACATGTTGGCTGTTTGATATTACACAGGAAAGCAAGACTTGTTCAAAAAGATCCTCGTTGTCTGCGTGGGCAATATATGCCGAAGTCCGACGGCCGAACTACTGCTGCGCAACGCGCTGGGCCAGTCCGCCATCACCGTGTCTTCCGCCGGCCTGTCCGCCCGCGTCGGCGAGGGCGTGGAGGCCTCGGCGCGGCAGGTTCTCGAAGAACACGGGCATTGCGCCGAGGCCTTCAAGGCGCGGCAACTGACTTCGGACATCGTCAATGACTCGGACCTGATCCTGGTCATGGAAAAGACCCACGTCAATCAAGTGCTGAAGATTGCCTCGCACGCCCGAGGCAAAGTGTTTCTGCTCGGTAAATGGCAGAGCGAGCGCGAAATACATGATCCGTATCGTCAAGGCAAAGCCGCGTTTATTCATGCCCACGCATTGATTGAAGATGCTGTTAGTTCATGGGCGAAGCGTCTCGGGCATTGATGAATATTCTTCAGAACAGCAAATGGTAAGAACAGACTTATGCAGTTACCGTCCGTAATCGGCACCCGCGACAATGATCAAGACAGTATTGATCTGCTCGGCATCTTCGGCAGCCTGATCGACCAGAAGTGGCTGATCGGCGCGCTGACGGGCGCCTTCATGGTCACCGGCGTCGCCTATGCGGTTCTGGCAACGCCGGTGTACCTGGCGAACGCGCTGGTGCAGGTCGAACCGAAAAAGAACGACATGCTCGGTTTCTCCGACCTCAACAGTATGCTCGGTGGGCAATCGCCGTCGGTGACCGAAATCGGCATCATCAAATCCCGCGCGGTGATCGGCAAAACCGTTGACGACCTGCGCCTGGATATCGACGTCACGCCCAACACGTTCCCGTTGATCGGCGGCTTCCTTTCGCGGCGCTATCGCGGTGACAGCGAGACCAGCGTCGCGCCGCCGCGTTTCGGCCTGAACAGTTACGCCTGGGGCGGCGAACGTCTGGAATTCAATCGGCTGCAATTGCCGAAAGACCTGCTCGGCAAGAAACTCACCCTGATCGCCGGCGAGCAGCAGCGTTTTCAACTGTTCGATGAAAACGACAATCTGCTCGCCGAAGGCGTGGCCGGCGAAGCGTTTGCCAATGACGGCGTAGAAGGGCAGATCGCGCGCCTGATGGCCAACCCCGGCACGCGCTTTCAGGTGGTGCGCAATCCTCGGATCGTGACCATTCAGGGCTATCAGGACGCGCTGGATATCTCCGAACAGGGCAAAGAGTCGGGGATCATTCGTCTGGCGCTGGCCAGCTCCGACGCGGCCGAGGCGGTGAAGATCCTCAACAAGATCGCCTCGCTCTACGTCGAGCAAAACGTACGGCGCACTTCGGCGGAGGCCGCGCAGAGCCTGGCGTTTCTGCAGAGCCAGTTGCCCCAGGTCAAGCGTGATCTGGCCAAGGCCAGCGACGCTTTGAATGCCTACCAGACCCACGGCAAGACGGTGAACATTTCGCTGGAAACCCAGTCGGTGCTGGGCCAGTCGGTGGCGCTGGAAACGCGCATCTCCGAGCTGAAAATGCAGCAGGCTGAGCTCGATCGCAAGTTCACCAAACAGCACCCGGCCTATCGCGCCTTGATGACGCAGATCGGCGAATTGACCCAGCAGCAGAAATCCCTCGAAGGCAAGGTTCAGGACCTGCCGGCCACCCAGCAGGAATTGCTCAACCTGACCCGCGACGTCGAGGTGGCTTCGCAGATCTACACGCAGTTGCTGAACAAATCCCAAGAACTGGACATCGTCCGCGCCGGGGCCGTCGGCAACGTGCGCCTGATCGACACCGCCGATGTCGACCTGACCAATCCGATCAAACCGAAGAAACCACTGATCGTGCTGATCGCGACATTGCTCGGCGCGTTTGTCGGCGTGGCGCTGGTGCTGCTGCGCAAATCCCTCAGCCGTGGCCTTGAAGGCCCGGAAGGCATCGAGCAGTTGGGCCTGCCGGTTTACGCGTCGATTCCCTACAGCGCCTTGCAGGAGGAAGAGGACAACAAAAAGGGCCGCGCCCGCGATGGCGTCGACAAGCCGGCGTATCTGCTGGCGCTACGCAACCCGACTGATCTGTCGATCGAATCGATCCGCAGCCTGCGCACCTGCCTGCACTTTGCCGGGCTCGATTCGACCAACAACCGCATCATGATTTCCGGGCCGAGCCCGCAGGTCGGCAAGACCTTCGTCTCGTCCAACCTTGCGGCGGTCATGGCCCTGAGCGGCCAGCGCGTGGTGCTGATCGATGCCGACATGCGCAAAGGGCACCTGCACAAAACCCTCAACACGCCGATCAGCAATGGTTTGTCCGACCTGCTGGTCAAGCGCTGCACCCTCGAGCAGGCGATCAACAAAGTCGAAGTCGACAACCTGCATTTCATCAGCCGGGGGCAGGTGCCGCCCAATCCTTCCGAGCTGCTGATGCACGCCAATTTCCGCGAACTGCTGGCGCAACTGAGCGAGCGCTACGACCTGGTGATCATCGACACGCCGCCACTGTTGGCAGTGACCGATGCCGCCATCGTCGGTCGCGAGGCCGGCATCAGCCTGATCGTCACCCGCTTCGGGGTGAACCCGGCCAAAGAGATCGAACTGACCATTCGCCGCTTCGCCCAGAACGGCATCGAATTGAAAGGCGCGGTGTTCAACGGCGTCGAGAAGCGAGCGGCCAGCTATTACGGCGGCACGGGCTATTACAACTACGAATACGCGTCCGACAAATCCTGATGGTTGCCGATTGTTCTTTCCTGTTTGAAGTGGGTGAGCTGTGAAAAAAATACTGCACGTGGCAGAGACGATCAAAGGTGGCGTGGCGACGGTGATCCGCACGATCTCGGCATCGCCCGAAGACGACGCGGCGAATTATCAACTGGTCTATCTGGTCCCCGAGGATCAGGCCAAGGAGCTGCACGGCATCGCCCCACAGCAGGTGCGCACCTTTCCACGCAGTGGCCGCAACGTGCCGTCGCTGCTGCGTTTCGCTTGGCGTCTGAGCCAGGTGCTGCTCAAGGAAAAACCCGACGTGGTGCATTTGCACAGCACCTTTTCCGGGGTGATCGGCCGTGTGGTGTGTGTGCTGTTGCGACCATGGCGCAAGCCGAAAATCGTCTACTGCCCGCATGCGTTTTCGTTCCTGATGGAAAGCTCGCCGACCAAGCAGAAGGTCTACGCGTGGATCGAGCGCGTGCTGCAGAAAGTCACCGACGTGATCATCTGCGTCAGCCAGTACGAGCTGGATAAAGCCGCGCGTTTCGGTATCGAGCGCAAGCGCATGAAGCTGATCTACAACGGCATTCATCACAAGGATGACGCGCCAAAAACCGCTGGCGCCGAGCCGATTCATCTGCTGTTCGTCGGGCGCCTGGATTACCAGAAAGGCTTCGACGTGCTGCTCAAGGCCTACGCCAAGGTCAATCGCAACGACCTCAAACTGACGGTGGTTGGCAGTGCGGTCAACGAAGATTCGGTCGAGTGCCCGCCGATGGATTCGGTCGAGTACCTGCCATGGGTGACCCCGAGTGAAGTGCAGGCGCTGTATCAGAAAGCCGATGCGCTGATCGTGCCGAGTCGCTGGGAAGGCTTTGCCATGGTGCCGCTGGAAGGCATGGCCATGGGGCTGCCGGTGATTGCCAGCAACTGCACTTCACTGCCGGAACTGGTCACCAATGAAGTGTCCGGCTACGTCTTCCCCTCCGGCGATCACCAGGCGCTGGCCGACGTTTTGACGATCATCCAGAAGCCGCGCCTGCTCGACCTCGGCAACGAAGGCCGGAGCATTGTCCGCGAACGTTTCAGCGCCGCGTTGATGATCCGCCAGACCTACGACCTGTATCACGCTCCCACTTATTAAGTAGAACTCAAGCTTATGAACGTAACGATTTTGCATGGCTACAGTGCGTCCAACTCCGGTGACGGTCTGCTCGTCGATCTGGCCATTGCTCTGGTGCAGCGTAACTTCGGTGACGACACCGCGATCAGTGTCGTGGCGTCCGACCCTGAGTCGTTCAACTATCTGCCGCACCCGCGTTTCGATGCGCCGGTGATGGCGGCCAAGGGTCTGGGGCGGGTCAAGCAAGCGGTGTTTCTCAATCAGTCCTACGCCGGGCTCGCCGATCTGTTGAAGAAAACCGATCTGATCGTCGGTGTCGGCGGCGGTTACATGCGTTCGAAAAGCGCCTTCGAGCACATCAAGCTGAAGCTCGGCCATGCCAAGCAATTGGAAACCGCGATCCTCAGCAAGGTGCCTTCGGTGTACCTGCCGCAGAGCATCGGCCCATTCCACGGCGAGAGCAGCAAGATCGTCGAACACTACGCCAGCGCCGATGCGGTGTTCGTGCGTGACAACCGTTCCTCGGCGATTTTTGACGCTTGCGAAAACGTCTACCGCGCGCCGGATCTGGCCGTGCAGTCGCTGGCGAGCAAGATTCTTCAGCAACCGAAATTCACCCGCTGCGCCGCCTCGCCGGCGACCGTCTGCGTGGTGCTGCGCAAGCCACCGGAGTGGAGCAAAGAGAAGAAGGTCGCTTATGTGGCCAATCTGAAACTGCTGCTGCAGCGCCTGAAGAACAAAAGCAAAGTGGTCTGCGCCGTGCAAAGCGCGGTGCGCGGCAACGATGACGGCGCGTTCTACCGTGAGCTGGGCATCAACGAAGACCTGCTGTCGCTGAAGGCAACCATCGCCAAATACCAACCGGACCTGGTGATCTCGGTGCGTCTGCACGGCGCCATCGAATCGCTGCTCTCCGGCGTGCCGGCGTACCACATCAGCTACGAGCGCAAAGGCTTTGGCGCCTATCAGGACATGGGCGTCGAGGACTGGGTGATCAACGGCGGCGACATCGACGTCGACACCATCATCAACACCGTTTACGCGCCCAATGCCTTGGCGGATTTCGGCAAGCGCCTGACCGACACCTGCCGCGAGATAGAGGCGAAAACCGTGGCCATGGACGAAATCATCAAGGGTGTCGTTCGATGATATTTCGGCTGTTGCTTCGCGGCGGAGCCTTGGGCGCGAAGTTCTTGCTGGTGTTGGCCATCACCCATTACCTCGGATACGAGGCGCTGGGCTTTTATGGTGTGGTGGTCGCGGCTTCGCTGATCGCCTCGAAGTTCTACAGCGTCGGCTTCAGTTCCGAAATCAACCGGCTGATCAGCGTCGGCGGCAGCTCGCGGCGGGTGGTCGACAAGGTTCTGCTGCTGTATCTGGCGGTCGGGCTGTTGTTGTCGGTACTGACGGTGCTGGTCTATTCGCTGTTCCAGTCGGTGGAAGCAACCGCCACCTTGATCCTGTGCGTGACCCTGGTGCTGCTCACCGAGCACCTGTCGTTCGAAATCAATTCCTTCGTGTTTTCTGCGCAGAAAGCCACCGCCGGCGCCTTGCTGTTCTTCATCAAGACCGGCCTGTGGGCGGTATTGGCGGTGGGCGGCATGGTGCTCGGCTGGGTCGCGGGCATCGCCAGTGTGTTGTGGCTGTGGGTCGCCGCCAACGTGATGGTAATCATCGCCGGTTATTTGATCGTGGTGAACGTGCACAAGGGCCGCGAAGCCGCGTCGCTGGACACCGCGACGGTGTGGAAGGCCGGGTTGCCGTTCTATCTCGGCACCGGTCTGATCGCGCTGAGTCAGTACGCCGAGCGCTTTCTGATCATCGACCTGGAGCCCTACGCCAGCCTCGGTAAATATGTGTACGCGTGGTCGGCGGCGAACACTTTGCAGGCGTTGTCGTATGCGGTGGTGGCGGTGGTCGGCATTCCGGTGCTGGCCAAGCGTTTCCAGGCCGATCAGCAGGCATTCACGGTCAAGCAACTGTTCGTCAACAAATGGGTGATGCGCTCGCTAGCGGTCTCCGCCGTTGTGGCCGTGGCGATCTATGTGTTTTTCAATGTGCTGCTCGATTACGTCGCCGCCAGCGTGCCGCGTCCGGATAACGCGCTCCTCGCGGTGCTGATTTTTTCCTTCGCCTTGCGGGCGATTGGCGACATTGTCTGGGGCGGTTTGATTGCTTCGAAAAACAGCCGGGTGTCGCTGGCCAGCGCGGCGCTCTGCCTGCTGATTTCAGTGCCGGTCAGCTATGTGCTGATCAAGCATTACTCGATCTATGGCGCGGCGTGGGGCAACGTCTTCGCCATTGTCGTGCAACTTGGTGTGATTGCAGTGTTGACCCGTGTCACCGGAGCGAAAAAGGCTGCGCTGTCATGGGCTTGAAGCTGCCGCGCATTGAGTTTCGTGGGCGCACATTCGATTCGTCGATTTCCTTCCTGATTCTGTTCACCGGACTATTTCTGTCGGTGGCGATGCCGTTGCTGGTGCCACGCGATCCGGGGCCGGACGCGATGACGTTGTGGTCGTCATATGCGCGTGCCGACAACTGCAATTTCTGGAATCCGTTCTCACCGGATCGCTCGTCCTACGAGTGTTCGGCGTTCCTGCTGCGGCCTACCGGGATCAACCTGACCAATGCCTGGGCCTACGGCATGTTCTGCAATTTCTTCCTCACCGCAATTCCGGTAGTGGTGTTCCGGCGCATGCCGTTGACCATCTTCGGCACCCTGTGCCTGTGGGGCATCGTGCGCTCGTTTTTCCTCGAGAACCTGACCAAGGAAATCATCGTGTCGGTAGCGGTGTTGAGCATTCTGCTCAGCGCATTGACGCGCAAATATCGCGGCGGTTTTTTTCTCTCGGCGGTGATTTACGGTGTGCTGATCCGGCCGTACTGGATTCTGTTTTCGCTGTCGTGGGTCGGCGTCTGCGTGATGAAAAAGTACGTCTCGCGCTTCACCTTCTTTCTGATGCTGTTCCTGTTTTATCTGGCGGTGGCCATGGCCATTCAGCTGGCGCTGGGCTTTCCGGTGTCGTCGATCCGGGCGAGCAACAACGAGCTGCGCACGGCGGGCGAGGAGGGCTCGAAGTCGCTCATCGTGTCGTGGCTCAGCGGCAGTGACTTCGTTTCCCAGGCACTGGACTCGATGATCATTTTCTTCCGCCTGTCGTTTCCGGTTGAGCTGATTCTGCTGTCCGGGCCGGGGCAGGTGATCTTCGTTGCGCTGATGATCATGACCGCGCTGCTACTGTTCAAAGTCATCACTTCGACCGACTACAAGGGCGCGCCGATCCAGACCAAACCCAAGGAACTGATCGCGATTCCTCTGGCGTTTCTGTTGGTGCAGGGCTTGTTCGAGCCGGACTTCGGCTCCTTTGCCCGACACTTCTCGATGGTCGTGCCGGTGTTGTTCGTCGGCCTGGGCTTGATGCTGCGCGCGAACAAACCGGTGCAGGTCGAATCAAGAATTCTCACTTAAGGCAGGTGCTCTATGTCGAGCAAGAAAAAATCCCTGGAGATCGAAACCCTGCGCGGCCTGGCGTGCCTGCTGCTGGTGCTCTATCACGTCATCGGCCCGCTGGGCGGAGGCTTGAAGATCGACATCGGCTCGCCGTTCCGGGTCATCGCCGACTCGATGGTGTATGTGCGCATGCCGCTGTTCACCTTTATCTCCGGCTACATCTATTCGATCTACAAGATTCGCGGCAATGACTTTTCCGCCTTCTTCGCTGGCAAGGTGCGGCGGCTGATCGTGCCGCTGTTCTGCGTCGGCGTGCCGTTCTCGGTGCTGCAAGCGGTGGGTCCGGGGGTGAACAAGGACGTCGGCGTGATCGACGCGTTGTTGTCGTTCTGGATACCGATCAACCACTTCTGGTTCCTGCAGGCGGTGTTCAGCATTTTCATCTTCGTCGGCCTGCTGGAGTGGCGCGGCCTGCTGCGTTCAGCAACGCGGCTGTATGGCTTGTTTGCGTTTGCGGCCGTGTTGTTCCTGCTGCCGCCGTTGCCGCTGGATGCGTTCGGTATCAACGGTGCGATTTACCTGCTGCCGTTTTTTGTTGCGGGGATGATCGGTCAGGAAAATGTCGATGTTTTGAAGCAGCGTTTCAAAGTGATCGGGCCGCTATTGTTTGTGCTGATCTCGCTGACGTTGCTGTACGTCGCGGCGATTGATCGAGAGCTGATTGTCGATCGCCGCAGCCTGATTGGTTTGACGGTGGGTTGCGTGTCTTGCATTGCGTTGCTGTCGAGTGACATGCGTTCGAAAGCGCTGACCTGGCTGGGCGGGTACTCCTATGCGATTTTCCTCTTTCATGTGCTGTTCGCAGCGACCTCGCGGTTTGTCCTCGGGCGCCTGGGCGTAAAGGACGAGAGCTTGCTGGTGCTCGGTGGTCTGAGTTGTGGATTGCTCGGGCCGGTGCTGTTGGCGATGGTGTTCAGCCGGTTCAATTTCACCTCGTTGTTGTTCCTTGGCGAGCGTGCGGCGAAGCGGAAACCGTTGGCGCCCATCACCCCGGTGGTACAGACGCAATCCTCCCTGTAGGAGCTGACGAGTGAAACGAGGCTGCTCCTACAGTGCATCCGTGCAAGTCACACCATCCTTGTGGGAGCGAGCCTGCTCGCGAAGGGTTCATCCCGGACAAAGGAAATATTCAATGATGCCAGTAGACGCCCCTCAACCAGTCGCCACCTCGGCCATCACGGTAGACGATGCCCGCCAGCGCTTTGCGCAGTGGCGCGACGGCAAGACCGGCAAGGTGCTGGCGGTTTCGGTGATCGGCGACAGCTACACCGCCGGGCAGGATTTCTACCTGAACAAACTGGTGCAGCGAGTGGCCGCCGAGGTGGGTTTTGCCGGCCCCGGTTACGTCGGTTTCAACCACGGCGCGGCGCTGGGCGGCACGCACTTCAAATACACCCGCAGCAGCGACAAATACTTCGGTGGCGGCTGGAAGGTTTCCGACCTGGGCCAGGCCAGCCCGGACAGTCGCACGATCAGCGGCAAGCCGGGTGCCTGGGTGCAAGTCGATGCCAGCCCTTCGCCGCGCATCGATACCACGGTCACTCAGGCGAAACTGTTGTATCTGGCCAATGGCGAATCCGACGAGCTGCGCTATCGCTGGTCGCCCGCGCAAGCCTGGCAACCGTTGAAACTCGCAGGCTCAGGCGTTCAGGAAGTCGCGCTAGCGGGCGTTCCATCAGCCGCAGACTGGTCATTCAGACTGGAAGTGGTGAAGGGCGCGCCGACGCTGTTCGGCCTGTGGCTGGGTAACCATCAGCAGGGCGTGCGGGTGTCGAAACTGGCGGCTTCTGGCGCGGCATCGGCGGATTTCTATCACGCCGATCCACAGTGGCAGGCGCAGTGGAAAGCGGTGGTGTCGAAGATCCCGGCCGACGTGTACCTGATCATGCTCGGCGGCAACGATCAGGGCTTCGGCGTCAAACCTGCGCAGTACCTGCAGAACGTTCAGGGCCTGGTGACCATGCTGCGCGAGATCCAGCCAGCGGCGAGCATCAACCTGATCCTGCGTCAGGACACTACGCGCTCCAGCGCTTACCCGATGTCGGCCTATGCGCAGGTGCTCGAGCCGTGGGCGCGTGAGCAGCAGCTCGGTTTCGCCAACCTGCAATGCGCATTCGGCCCCGACGTCAAACGCTACGCCAGCGCGATGATCGGCCCGGACAGGATTCATCCGTTGCCGGCCACGGGCGGGAAGGTGATTGCCGATTATTTTTATGGCTGGATAACTGGTACGAGTACCGGTTGCGACGACTCGCCACCATGATCGTTCCCACGCGGAGCGTGGGAACGATCAATGCTAACTGTGCCGCCGCTTTCGCGAGCAGGCTCGCTCCCACAATGGATCGGCGTGACGCCCGGGTGATCAGGCGTCGTGCTTGAAGGCGTCGATGAGCCCCAGCAGTTCGTCAAGCTTGCGCGGCATCAACCGCGCATCACAGCGCGTCTCAACGTTAATGATGATCGCCGGGTCGTTGCAGCAGATGCGCACGCGAAAGCGCCAGTCGCTGAAGATCACTTTCAGGCCATCGCGGTCATCCATTTCCAGCGCCTGTTCGCCATACAACGCCTTCAGGTGCGCGAGTAGCGGATAGGGATCACGCAGCGGCCGGCGGATATCGCCGGACGCAGGAAACACACCGATCCGCTCCACCAGCAGAATCGTGCCCAGCCAGGTTTCGTTGGCGCTGGGCAGCGGTTGATGGCGCGACAACCAGCTCATCACCCCGAGGTTGCCCACCTCACGTTCAATCTCTGTCGAATATTGTGCAATGTTCATGGTTGCCTGCCTGTGGGGAGAGAAAAGCCGTCTCAGCGGCCCTTGAGGTACACGTTGTCGTAGCAGAAGTTGGTCGCCTGCAGATAACCCTCGGCATCGCCGCAGTCGAAGCGCAGGCCTTTGAATTTGTAGGCCAGCACGCAGCCGTTTTGCGCCTGTTTCATCAGTGCGTCGGTGATCTGGATTTCGCCGCCCTTGCCCGGTTGGGTGTCGGCGATCAGGTCGAAGATGTCCGGGGTGAGGATGTAGCGCCCGATGATCGCCAGGTTCGACGGCGCGTCCTGCGGCGCCGGTTTTTCCACCATGTTGTTGACCCGGTAGATGCCCTCGGAAATCAGCTCACCGGCAATCACGCCGTACTTGTGAGTCTGGTCGGCGGGGACTTCCTGAATGGCGACGATCGAGCAGCGAAACTTCCTGTACAGCTGGATCATCTGCGACAGCACGCCGTCGCCTTCGAGGTTCAGGCAGAGATCGTCGGCCAGCACCACGGCAAACGGCTCGTCGCCGATCAATGGGCGACCGCTGAGAATGGCGTGGCCCAGGCCTTTCATTTCCACCTGACGGGTGTAGGAGAAGGTGCAGGTGTCGATCAGCTCGCGGGTGCCGGCGAGGAATTTCTCTTTCTCGGTGCCGCGAATCTGGTGCTCGAGTTCGTAGCTGATGTCGAAGTGGTCTTCCAGCGCGCGCTTGCCCCGGCCGGTGACGATGGCCATGTGTTGCAGGCCGGCGTCCCGTGCTTCTTCAACGGCGTATTCGATCAACGGCTTGTTGACGATCGGCAGCATCTCTTTCGGCATGGCTTTGGTCGCCGGCAAGAAACGCGTGCCGTAACCGGCAGCGGGGAACAAACATTTACGAATCATAAAAGTATCCTGGACAGTCATGGAACACAGGCGACGGTTGCGCACCACAAAGTGGCGGCAAGTTTCAATGATTATTGAAGGCTTACTTTAATACCCGAGTCAGGTTGTTGCTGGCAATTAGTTGCGCTGTTAAAAAGCGCTAATGTTATGAGATGTCGACTACTTGGTTGTTAGTTATTTTTAGTCGGTATCTGTCGATAGTGATAAGTGTCCAGGGAGTGCTAATAAGTACCCGTCAAACAGTTTGATCGGCAAAAATAATTATTGCCAGTGGTTGAACTAAATTTGTTTGAGGTTGTTGTCGCCCTGTTTGTGTGAATTGCTCCGCATCTCCACCAGGCATGGCTTGACACGCTACCGGGTATTTATTCAATGACGGACCGCGCTATGAAGATTCTGGTAACGGGTGGTGCCGGCTATATCGGCTCGCATACCACACTTGCATTGCTTGAGGCAGGTTATGAAGTTGTCGTGCTGGATAATCTTTGTAACAGCAGCGACGCAGCACTTCACGCCGTTGAAGCCATTTGCGGCAAAAGTGCATGGATGATTCGCGGCGATGTTTGCGATCGGCCGCTGCTCGACCGGATTTTCCGCGAGCATCAGATTGATGCCGTGCTGCATTTCGCCGGGCTGAAAGCCGTGGGCGAGAGTGTGCGCAAGCCGCTCGAATACTACGAAACCAACGTCGGCGGCAGCATCACCCTGTGTCAGGCGATGGCAGCGGCGGGGGTGTTCCGGCTGGTGTTCAGTTCCTCGGCGACGGTGTACGGCGAGCCTGAAGAGATGCCGATTCGCGAGGATTTTCCGACGGGCAATCCGACCAATCCCTACGGCCAGTCCAAGCTGATCGTCGAGAACGTGCTGCGCGACCTGAGCCTCGCGGAGCCGCGCTGGAGCATCGCACTGCTGCGCTACTTCAACCCGATCGGCGCCCACGCCAGCGGGCACATGGGCGAAGACCCCAACGGCATCCCGAACAATCTGGTGCCGTATATCAGCCAGGTTGCGGTCGGCAGCCTGCGCGAGCTGTCGATCTTCGGTAACGATTACCCGACCGCCGATGGCACCGGCGTGCGCGATTACATTCATGTCGTCGATCTGGCGGATGGGCATTTGAAAGCGTTGCAGTCGATCAGCGAGCGCACCGGCATTCACACCTGGAACCTCGGCACCGGCGACGGCTACAGCGTGCTGCAGGTGCTACATGCCTTCGAACAGGCCTGCGGGCGGCCGGTGCCGTACCGGATGATGCCGCGCCGCGCCGGTGATATCGCTGAGAGTTTTGCCGATGCTTCGAAAGCGGCGAAAGAACTCGGCTGGAAAGCCACGCGCAACTTGCAGGACATGGTTGCCGACACTTGGCGCTGGCAATCGAATCATCCCAATGGTTATTCGCGATGATGGCCATTTAGTCCGATGTTAGTTTCAGTCAGGTTGTTAGATAACGTCGGGAAATTACACTGGCAATGCCTTTTGCAAGTCCGTAGATATAAACCTGCCGTTCGACTTTAGCAGTTGCACAGGACTGTGAAAGAACGACGGATCTTGTTCGCGCTCTTTGCGGACTTGAAAGCTACCAGCTCTGACACAGATCTGTTTTTTAACAGTTCGAATGTTAGAAAGGAGTTGTTATGAAAAAAGTGATGGCAGTTGCCCTGTTGACGATGTTGAGCAACTGGGCTGCCGCCGCTGAAGCACCGTTGACAGCGGTAACCAATGTAGGTGGCAGTGTGGCGGCTTCGCAAGCGCCCGCGGCCAGTACTGCAATGGTTGCCAGTGCTGTAGCGGCGTCCAACAGCGGTGGCAGTGCCAACGGCGGTACCACCGGTACGACGGGTACCACCGGTACAACCGGCACGCATAACTAACAGGAACATTTGTTAGTGCAGTACAGAGTCGCCCGACGCAAGTCGGGTGACTTTGTTTTTTGGATTCGCCCTTGAATAGCGTAGTGCCATTATGACTCGTAGTGTTTATCTTTTAATGTTGGCAAGTCTCGCTTTGCAAGGTTGCATGTTTTCCCCCGGCCAGTACCTGAGCACCAGCGATATCACCCGCCAGGGTGCCAGCGAAAGCAGTCGGGTCGAGCTGATTCCGATCACCCCGAAGCTGATCGCCATGAACCGCGCCACCCAGAAGCGTGAGTCGCTGCCGGCGGAGCTGCTGGTGACGCCGGCGGAATATCGCATCGGCAACAATGACGTGCTGTACATCACCGTCTGGGATCACCCGGAGCTGACTGCCCCCTCCGGCGCGCAACAACAGATTGATGCCAACGGCCGACTGGTGCGCTCCGATGGCACGCTATATTACCCGTTCATCAAGGAAGTCCAGGCCGCCGGCCGGACCATCCAGCAACTACGAGCGGACATCGAACAACGCCTGTCGGCATTCATCGCCGAGCCGCAGGTCGACGTTGCAGTATTGCGCTTCGCCAGTCAGAAAGTCGTGGTCACCGGCGCCGTCACGAAGGCTGGCCCGCAAGCGATTTCGACCAACCCGTTGAGCGTGGTCGAGGCCCTCGGTTCCGCCGGCATCGACACCAACAATGCTGACTTGTCCGGGCTGTTGCTGACGCGCAACGGGCGGGTCTATCCACTCAATCTCGACACGCTCAATCAGCAGGATTCCGAACTGCAGAACGTCTACCTCAAGGGCGGCGATCAGCTGTATCTGCCGTACAACGACAACAAGCGCATCTACGTCATGGGCGAGGTCAACCAGCCGCGCGCGCTGAGCTTCAAGACCGCAACCATGAACCTGTCCGACGTGCTCGGTTCAGTCGGTGGCCTGAGTCAGACCAGCTCCAACGGCAACGCGGTCTATGTCATTCGCGGTGTGGAAAACCTCGACGTCGAGCCGGCAAAGATTTATCAGCTCGAAGCCGAATCGCCGACCGCCATGGCGCTGGCCTCGCACTTTCAGGTGCGGCCGCAGGATGTCGTCTACGTCGGCCCGGCCAACGTTACGCGCTGGAACCGTTTCATCAGCCAGTTGGTGCCGTCGGCGTCGATTGTCGGCACCGGGGCTTCGGCAGCGAAGAACTGGAGCGAATACAGCAACAACAGCAAATAAGGCCGCCCGACTGTGAACCTATTGAAAGTGGGCGTCTGCCTGATGGCGGCCTCGTTGCTGTGCGGCTGCAACCCTCTGATGAGCGCGTCGCTGAACAACCTCAAGGCCGCCGTCGTCGGCCCCGACGAGGTTGATGTGACAGCGGCCGAAGTCGCCGGGGTCAACTACCCGCAACTGAAACTGACCACACCGTCCGGCTCAGGCGTGCTGGCGCTGGTGCGCGAGCGCGAAGACCTGCAATTCTGGGTCGCCTCCGGCAAGCAGGTGTTGCTGCTGCGCGATGGCCTCGCCGTGCGCAGCATCGGCCTCGGTCTGCAAGGTGATCTGGATGGCACACGGCTGGCCGATGATTCGCCGTTCAAGCACGGCCTGCATCACGTCGCCGACGGTTTCACCACACGGCGCTGGATCGATCTGTACAAGGGCCAGGAAGTCGGCGTGATCGTCAACAGCCGCTTTTCGCGCCGTTCCACCGAGACCCTGGAGATTCTCGACAAGGCTTACTCGGTGCTGCGCGTCGATGAACAGATCGACGCCCCAGCCATCGGCCTCAGCGCGACCAACCGTTACTGGGTCGACCCGCGCGACGGTTTCATTCTGCAAAGCGAACAACAACTGACCTCGCAACTGCGCGTGAAGCTGGTGCAATTGACTCCTGACCGCAGGCATCTGCCGTGAAGCGCTTAAGCCTAATCGCGGCGGGTCTTTTGCTGATCGCTGGGGCGAGTCAGGCCGCCGTCATCGTGTCCGGCGACGTCGCCAATCCCGGTCCGATCGCATTGCCGCCGGGCGGACGCCTGTTCGATGTGATCAGCGAAGCCGTGCCCAATGCCGAAGGCTATTGGCTGACGGGCGGCTTGTTGCGCCAGTCGCTGGTCGAGGAACAGACACGGCTCAAGGTCGGCGTGTTGTTCGATCTCGAGGTGCTGCAACGCATGGCGACGCTGTTTGATCGGCCAAGCCGCGCGGCATTGGCACAGCGCATTGCTGAAGAAGTCCGGCAAATGCCAGTGACCGGACGGCAGATCGCTGACCTCGATCCGGTGGCGGTGGAAGTCGGCTTCGCGCGCAACATTCGCCTGGATGACGGCGATCGGCTGATCTATCCGAAACGGGTTGATGAAGTGCAGGTGTTGGGCGCGGTCACCGAGCCGTGCCACCTGCCGTACCAGCCATTGCAGGAGGCCCGCGAATATCTCGAAGGCTGCTCGATTCTCGACGATGCCGAGGCCGATTACCTGTGGCTGATCCAGCCCAACGGCGTGTCGCGGCGCGTCGGCATCGCGCACTGGAATCGCGAGTCCGGGCAGTTTCCGGTGGCCGGCAGCAGGATTCTGGTGCCGATAAAAAATGATGATCTTGATCCGCCTCTTCCTGAATTGAATCAGCAGTTGGCCGAATTCATTGCCACGCAGCTGGCCGAGGTGGTTCGTTGAAGTTACGTTTTGCAGCTGTGTTGTTATTGCCCTGCGGTCTGGCTCACGCCGAGCCGCGCATCACCCAGAATGACTTCGGTGGCACCGGTCTGTTGCAGACGCCGACGGCGCGCATGGCCCCGGCCGGCGAGCTGAGCGTCAATGCCAACCGCACCGACCCGTACAGCCGCTACAGCGTGTCGTTGCAACCGCTGGACTGGCTAGAAGGTTCGTTTCGCTACACCGCGATCACCAACCGGCCGTACGGCTCGGAGGCCCTCAGCGGCAGCCAAAGCTACAAGGACAAGGCGGTCGACGCCAAGGTGCGCCTGTGGCAGGAAAGCCACTGGGCGCCGGAAGTGGCGCTGGGCTTTCGAGATATCGGTGGTACCGGTTTGTTCTCCAGCGAATTCTTCGTCGCCAACAAGCGCTTCGACAATTTCGACTTCAGCGCCGGCATTGCCTGGGGCTACATCGGTAATCGCGGCGACTTCGACAACCCGCTGGGCTACGTCAGCAATCGCTTCGATACGCGCCCGGCGCTGGAAGGCACCGGCGACGTCAACTCCGGCTCGTACTTTCGTGGCAAGCCTTCTCTGTTCGGTGGCGTGAGCTACCAGACGCCGTGGGATCGGCTGAGCCTGAAGCTGGAATTCGAAGGCAACGACTACAAGAACGAGCCGAAGGAGAACGAGATCAAACAGGACTCGCCGATCAACCTTGGCGCGGTGTTCAAGGTGACCGATTCGATCGATCTGAGCGCTGCCTGGGAACGGGGCAATACGGCGATGTTCGGCGTGACCTTTCACACCAATTTCGTCAGCCGCAAAGCGCCGGCCAAGACTTACGATCCGACCCCCGAACCGCTGCCGGCGAAGGCGCCGACGACCTCGATGGAACAGGTCAACTGGGCCGATGTGTCGCGGCGTTTGCAGCAGAACGCCGGGTACAAGGTCGAGCGCATCAGTCAGCGCGATTCCGAACTGATCGTCTACGGCGAGCAGCAGCGGTATTTCCATTCGTCCAAAGCCGTTGGCCGCGCGAGCCGGATTCTCGACAACAGCGTCAACGACGACATCGACTGGTTCACCGTGGTCAACAAGCGCTACGACCTGCCGCTGGAAGAAACCAGCCTGCCGCGCCAGACCTTCCGCGAAGTGATCAACAATGAAGAACCGTTGGAGTCGCTGCACCGCACTACCGAAATCAACCCGGCGATGCCGCACAACGAGAAAACCCTCTACACCGAAGCGCCGCAGCATTTCAGCTATGGCGTGGGTCTGGGCTTCAAGCAGAACGTCGGCGGCCCGGATGGTTTGCTCTATCAATTCAGTGCCGATGCGGACGCGGAATATCGCTTCAACCGCAACACTTGGTGGAGCGGTTTGCTCAGCGCCAACCTGGTCAACAACTTCGACAAATTCGTCTACGACGCGCCGAGCGGATTGCCCCGCGTGCGCACGGATTTGCGCCAGTACCTGACCACCTCAAACACGACCATGCCGTTGTTTCAGCTCAGCCATGCCGAGCAGTTGGATAAAGACCTGTACGGCATGGTGTACGGCGGCTATCTGGAATCGATGTTTGCCGGCGTCGGCGCGGAAGTGTTGTTCCGCCCGACCGGCGAGCGCTGGTCGCTGGGTGCGGATCTGAACTGGGTGCGCCAGCGTGATTTCGATCAGGGCTTTGCCTTGCGCGATTACTCAGTGGTGACCGGGCATATCACCGGCTATACCGATCTGCCGTTCGACACGCTGGCGGCGGTCAGTGTCGGTCGTTATCTGGCCGGGGATTGGGGCACGACCGTGGATATCTCGCGTGAGTTCTTCAATGGCGTGCGCGTCGGTGCCTGGGCAACCATCACCACGGCCAGCAGCGCGGAATATGGCGAAGGTAGTTTCGACAAGGGCCTGTACCTGTCGATCCCGTTCGACGAGATGATGAGCATGTCGACCATGCGCCGCGCCAACCTGGTCTGGGCGCCACTGACCCGAGATGGCGGCGCCAGACTGAGCCGCAGCTATCAACTGCACTCGATGACGGATAGCCGGGAAGGGGACATGTTCTATCGCAACTTCGAGAAGATTACCGAGTAGGCGCTGGTCTGTGGGAGCGAGCCTGCTCGCGAATGGTCCGGCACATCCAATATCTCCAGTGCCTGACACACCGCTTTCGCGAGCAGGCTCGCTCCCACAGTTGATCGGCGTCACGCCACACATCCAGGTCATCACCCGAATCCCTGTGGGAGCGAGCCTGCTCGCGATAGCTTCGTGTCAGCCGACATCGTCATTGACTGACCCACCGCCATCGCGAGCAGGCTCACTCCTACAAGGTTTGTGCCGGTAGTCGATACTGGTTACCAAAATCCCGCCCACAAAAAAGGGGACTTTCGTCCCCTTGTGATCTGCAGCGCTGAACCTCAGTAAATATCCTTCGACAACAACGTAAACGGCGTCTTCACCAGGATCTTCAGATCCAGCCACAACGACCAGCTGTTGATGTACTGCAGGTCGATCTCGACACGCTTCTGCATCTTGTCGATGGTGTCGGTCTCACCCCGGCAGCCGCTGATCTGTGCCAGGCCAGTGATGCCCGGTTTGATTCGGTGACGCGCCATGTAAGCGAGGATCTTGCCCGAGTAGTAATTGTTGTGCGCCACCGCATGCGGCCGTGGCCCCACCAGCGCCATGTGCCCCTGCAACACGTTGAACAACTGCGGCAACTCATCCAGCGAAGTACGGCGGATAAAACGACCTACTGCGGTAATGCGCGAGTCATTGCGGCTGGCCTGTTTCACTTCGCGGTCATCGTGGACACGCATCGAGCGGAATTTCCAGACCTTGATCACCTTGCCGTTCCAGCCATGGCGGTCCTGCTTGAAAAACACCGGGCCGGGCGAGTTGATTTTCACCGCCAGAGCGATGATCAACAGCAGCGGACTGAGCGCAATGATCGCCAGGAACGCCACGGTTTTCTCCACCAGACTCTTGCTCAGAGCAGCGGTCGGGCGGCTGGTCAGCGGGCTTTCGTTCAGGTAAATCGCCGGCAGGCCGTCCACGACTTTCACCGAGTGGTTGAGCAGGGTCAGGCTGTTCAAGTCCGGCACCCACACCACATCGACGTTGGCCCCGAGCAAATCGACATACATCGCTTCGATCTTCGCGGCTTCGCACAGGGGCAGGGTGATGTACAAACGACGGATGTCGTGGGCTTCGATCAGCTCAAGCAACTCGTCCTGAGCACCAACGACACGCGGTGCATCGGAGCCGAGAGCGGGCTTGTCTCCGTTGCTGACCAGCCCGATCAGCGGCAGGTTTTCCAGTTGGCTGAGTTTCTTCGCCAGGCCCAGCGCCAGTTCGCCGGTGCCGACAATCAGCGTCCGGTGTTCGCTTTTACGCGAACGCTGGTAGAACTTGGAAAACGCATGCAGCGGCGCGTAGAGGAACGCCTGACCGAGGAAGCCGTACACCGCCCAGCTCAGAATCACCTGACGGGAAAACAGCTCATCGGCCTGGCAGACAAAGGCGATGCACGCCAGCGCGGCCATGGTTATCGACCAACCCATGAACAGGCGGCCGAGGCCGGTCAGGTAGTTGTCGCGTTTGCGGTAAACACCCGTGAATGTGTAAGCGGGCACCGAGGCCAGGACGGCGAGGGTGGCGCACATTCGGTAGTAGAACGCGACGGTGCCGGTGTGCTGTTCAGCGAGGATGAACAGCAGCGTCACAACGAAAGCCTGTGCCAGCGCCCATTGGCCCCAAAAGGTCAGTCCCTTGAGGCCCGTGCTTCGATTAATACTGAGAGAAAGATCCATACGATATCCCCAAAAGACGTCCATTCAGGTTTCAACAGTTGAAAGCCGAGTTGTTATGCAGACTTATTGTTTTTGTTTTAGCGAGTGTCTTGAGGTAACAACATCGAGAGCCGAACTGTCGTCAGCCAATAGACTAAGTTATTGCCGGGAATGGTGTCTGACGAGTTCTAACAAGATGGCACAGTGCCAACTTTTTAATAATTAAATAGATGGCTGTTAGAAAAGGTCGTAGAGCGGGGGATGAAAAGGCGAGGGGGTATTTGTTACTGTTGCGGGGTGGAGGCAGGGAAGCTTTTATTGAATCAGGGAGGGAAAACCAGACAGAGTGCTCTTCTTGTTGTTGTAGTCGCACTTTATATCTGTTTGTCTCGGTTTTAGTGGCGCCGGTGATTACGCTACGACTTCCTGGATCAGGCAATATCCGCGATTTCTTACGGCACGGAACAATCGCTCGCCATTACTCGCACTCTTGAACTTGTCCTGCAACCGGCTCAGGCACATTTCCAGGCCACGGTATTGTTCCGGTTCCCGGCCAATACTGATGATCAGGTCATCACGACTGACCACACGCTCTTCATGGCTCAGCATTTTCCTCACCAGCGCGGTTTCCAGGCCAGTGAGGCTGATCGCAACATTGTCCTTGAGCAGCACGCCTTGTTCATCGTCAAGATGCCAGGTATCGCTGCAAGGCTCAGTGCTCTCGCTGACATTGGAGATATGAGCGCGTTCTGCACTGCGGGTCGGGAAGCTTTGAAACGGATTGTCTGTTTGCGCGGCTCGCCATTCATTTTCAAGAGTGGCCAGTATGCGTTGAGTATCATGTTCGATACTGCGCGCAACATTCTTTCGGCTGAGGCTTGGGTAACTGAACTCCATGACCATCGGGGCGGAAGAGGGCGAAGCAACACCTTCAACAAACATTTGTGCCTGCGACGTGCCAAACGAATTGAAACGCTCACTGGACAAGATGCTTTCCAGTTCACGTTGCGACGTTGTGCTGTGCGTCACAACAACAAAATATTTTCTGGGGAGGGTTGTACTCGTTTCCATGTCTCTCTCCTAAATACACACCAAAATTGGCTAAAAGATAAATCGGCAGGCGAGCAATGACTTCCTCGGAAGTAATCGTAGGCAGGGTTCTGGCCGAAAATGGCCATCGATAAATTCCACTCGATCTGCTGCTATGTTATGGAGTTTTATTGTTATGTGGCGTGATGCCGTGCTCATTCAAGTGCTTGAGTTTTAATAAGTATGAGGCGCAATTGAAACGATATGGCTGCATCAGACGATCCTTCGTACGTATGCAAAAGGGAAGACTGCCCGAGACTCAGGCAGTCGATATCAGGCCCCGCATCAGGCGATAGCCGTAGCCGCGGATGCTCTGAATCGCGTTTGTACCATACATGTCCTTGATTTTTCCACGCAAGCGACTGATTGATTTTTCCAGTGCCCGAGGATCGTAGAAATTGCTGTTGAGGCCCATGATGCTGGCGATTTCATCATGACTCAGAATGTGATTGCCGGTGTGCGCAAAGGCTTCGAGAATCTTCATTTCGGCGAAAGAGATATCGAGTTTGCGCCGACTGTCCATCAGGCAGATTCGCGTCGGATCAAGCGTGAGATTGATATCTCGTTGCCAGTCTTCGCTGTTGAAGAACTCCGCGAGCAAGTCTTCGCTGTCATCGCTCAATGTGTTGAGCTTGATACAGGCATCCGCCCCGGCGAGGAAATATTTGATCTTGTTGACGGCACCGCGGCCGGTGACAATTGCGCAAATAAGTGGCTTCAAGTTGTCATCGCGCAGGTTCTGCACCAGGGCCAGATTTTCTTCGATAGCTTGTGGATTATCGATGATGACGAAAATGGCGCGGTAGGAACCGATGTAACCGTGCTGCTTATATGAACTAGTGAAAGCACCTGTTTCCAGAGTCATATCGGGCTGCACGTGCTTTGCGATCAGCGATCTCAAATGATCAGCCACACCCAGTGTACGACCCAGCGCAAGAACACCGGATTCATCATTTGTCGGGCGCGGACTTCTCGTCGCCAAGTTCCCTGAGAGCATCATGCGTTGACTCGAATTAGGTGCTGACATCGGGATGTTAAAGCACCGGTTCTCATCTGTGACTGACAATTGGTAACATTTGCGCGGATTTTAGACGTGTCTCCCGAGTTTTCTAACAATAACTAAGCTTTTCAGGCTTTTAGTTGATTTTCTCGGGCTTGTGAACTAATGGATAAGTGATGGCTATATGCAATGGTGCCACTATTTTGAGCTTGTGACGATGGCGTTGTCTATGTCCTTTTGCCACTGATTGGCCATGTCAACAATGTGTGAGGTTGATCACACTTCATATCTGAACTGAAATATTTGTTGTAATAGATGTAAATTTTTTCCGTTTAGTTCGTCGGCCGACGATTACTAACAGCTCTTGAGTCTAACTCTGCATAAACCCTATTCTTCCGGATCGGCGAATCGCTGTATGCATTACTTCAGATACTCAACCCCTGAGTGTTATTGAACCGGTCGCTCACCCTGAGTGCTCTGACGGAGGATTAATGGATTTCTGGACCCTTTTCCAGGTATTGATATTAGGCGCGGTTGAAGGCCTGACCGAGTTTTTGCCCATCTCGAGTACCGGCCACCAGATTATTGTCGCCGACCTGCTCGAGTTTGGCGGCGAACGCGCGATGGCGTTCAACATCATTATTCAACTGGGGGCCATTCTTGCTGTGGTCTGGGAGTTTCGTCCGAAGATCTTCGATATCGTCAAAGGCCTGCCCACCGAGCGCAACGCGCAACGTTTCACCCTTAATCTGCTGATCGCGTTTTTCCCGGCCGTTATCCTCGGCGTGTTATTCGCCGACGCGATTCATGAATACCTGTTCAACCCGATCACCGTTGCCGTCGCCCTGGTTGTCGGCGGCATCGTCATGTTATGGGCCGAACAGCGCAGCCATGTAGTCAGCGTCGAACATGTCGACGACATGCGCTGGTCTCACGCGTTGAAGGTCGGTTTCGTACAGTGCCTGGCGATGATTCCCGGCACCTCACGCTCCGGCTCGACCATCATCGGCGGTCTGCTCTTCGGCTTGTCGCGCAAAGCCGCCACCGAGTTCTCGTTCTTCCTCGCCATGCCGACCATGGTCGGCGCCGCCGTTTATTCCGGCTACAAATACCGCGACCTGTTCCAACCCAACGACCTGCCAGTCTTCGCCCTCGGCTTCGTCACCGCCTTCATCTTCGCGATGATCGCAGTGCGTGGCCTGCTCAAATTTATCGCCAACCACAGCTATGCCGCGTTCGCCTGGTATCGGATCGCGTTTGGTTTGTTGATTCTGGCGACGTGGCTGTTTGGCTGGGTCAACTGGACCGCCGCAGCGGCCGCCTGATCACTGCGCGCTGATCAACGCCGCCACGGCGAGATCGTTTAACGTCGAATCCGACGACTCCTGACGAAAGCGCTGCAAGGCTGAGGTGAAATACGCGGCTTGCAGCATGCCGTCGCTGGCCAGATAGAGTCGCGCGTCTTCTTGCTCCTCGGCGGAGTAAACACGCTTGTGACTGTCGGTGGTTTCCTGGCTAGACGAAATAGGTGCGAGGATCAAAGACACCAAAGTGAAGCCGGAAAACTGCGTCACCTCCCACGGCGTATCGGTACGGCCCATGCAAAAACCATCGCAGTGCGCATAAACGTTGGAAGTGAAGCTGAACAAAGCGAGGAGGGTGAAACGCTTGAAACCTGAAAAAGTAAACGCGGGCATAAACGAAAGACATCCTGTCAGTACAACAAAACACCGGGCAACGCTCATGCATTGCCCGCACATTCAAAACTTCAATTAACGCCCTTCAAGCAACTCAGCCGCCTGATCCAGCAACGCCAGCGGATCCTTGGCCTTGTGAATATCCACCGACAACAGCTGCCGGAATTTCCGCGCCCCCGGAAACCCCGTGCCCAGGCCCAGCACATGCCGAGTGATGTGATGCATCGCGCCACCGGCCAGCAAATGCTCGGCTATATAAGGACGCAACTGCGCCAACGCCTCAGCCCGACTGATCACCGGCGCCGAACTGCCAAATAACTGCTGATCCACCTCCGCCAGCAAATACGGATTGTGATAAGCCTCACGCCCCAACATCACGCCATCGAACGTCTGCAGGTGCTCATGGCAGGCCTCCATGGTCTTGATCCCGCCATTCAGCACAATCTCCAGCTCCGGAAAATCCGCCTTCAGCTGCGCCGCGACGTCATAGCGCAACGGCGGAATGTCACGATTCTCCTTCGGCGACAACCCCTCCAGAATCGCAATCCGCGCATGCACGGTAAAACTCGTGCATCCGGCATCCCGCACAGTCCCGACGAAATCACACAGCTCGGCATAACTGTCCCGCCCGTTAATGCCGATCCGGTGCTTCACCGTCACCGGAATCGACACCGCATCACGCATCGCCTTCACACAATCCGCCACCAACTGCGGATGCCCCATCAGGCACGCGCCGATCATGTTGTTCTGCACACGATCACTCGGGCAGCCGACGTTAAGGTTCACCTCGTCGTAGCCGTGTTCCTCGGCCATGCGCGCGCAGGCGGCGAGATCCAACGGAACACTACCGCCGAGCTGCAAGGCGAGCGGGTGCTCGGCTTCGTTGTGGCGGAGGAAACGCTCGTGATCGCCGTTGAGCAACGCGCCAGTGGTGACCATTTCGGTGTAGAGCAGGGCGTTCTTCGACAGGAGGCGTAGGAAGAAACGGCAATGGCGGTCCGTCCAATCCATCATCGGGGCCACGCTGAAGCGGCGAGACGGCTCAGAGCGGGCTTGGCTAATGTTTACGGGCGCTTCAGGTTTTTCGAAATTCATTGGTACTGATCTTTTATACAGCGGTTTTTACCCATTTTTCCTTGTTTTTCGAAGTCCGTTGCTACAATGTAGCAAGTGAATTCGGCAATGTAGCAACTGGAAATGGGCACGATCACTTCACGCAAGCGCAAGGACAACTCGACGGCCTACACGGCGCAGATACGGATCAATCGGGATGGGCGCACAGTTTATCAGGAAAGCCAAACCTTCGACCGTAAGCAGGTCGCCCAGGCATGGATCAAGCGGCGTGAGACGGAGTTGGCCGAGCCTGGTGCAATCGAGCGAGCGAACCGCAAGGGTGTGACGATCAGAAAGATGATCGAGCAGTACTTGGACGAGTACGAAAAGATCCGGCCATTGGGTAAAACAAAGAACGCAACACTCAATGCGATCAAGGATACCTGGTTAGGTGATCTCGACGACTCGGCGCTGACCAGTCAGAAGCTGGTGGAGTTCGCACAATGGCGGATGAGCAAAGAGGGCGGCGGCGTTCAGGCGCAGACGGTCGGCAACGATCTATCGCACCTCGGTGCGGTGCTGTCCGTTGCGCGGCCGGCTTGGGGTTATGAGGTGGATCCGTTGGCAATGTCCGACGCGCGCAAGGTGTTACGCAAACTCGGCATGGTGAGCAAGAGCAAGGAGCGTAACCGTCGGCCGACGCTCGAGGAGTTGGACAAGCTTATGGCGCACTTCTTTGAAATGCAGCAGCGTCGCAAAGCCCAGATCGACATGCCGAAGGTAATCGCCTTTGCGCTTTTCTCGACGCGCCGGCAGGAAGAGATAACCCGGATCAGGTGGGATGATCTCGACGAGTCTCGGCAGTCTGTCCTGGTGCGCGATATGAAAAACCCCGGGCAGAAGATCGGCAACGACGTTTGGTGTCATCTGCCAGACGAGGCTTGGGCAATTCTCCAGAGCATGCCAAAGGTTGAGCGGGAGATATTCCCTTACAACGCGAAGTCGGTGTCGGCCTCATTCACTCGGGCATGTCCGATGCTTGGCATCGAGGATCTGCATTTTCATGACCTGCGACATGAAGGGGTTAGTCGGTTATTTGAGATGGACTGGGATATTCCGAGGGTTTCCAGCGTTTCAGGTCATAGGGATTGGAATTCGCTACGTAGGTACACCCACCTCCGGGGGCGTGGGAATCTCTACGCTGGATGGAATTGGCTAGACGTTCTTCGTGACTGCCATTAATGTCTGTAGACGCGAGCAGATTGCCATGCTTGGACGTGAGGTCGAGATTGGCCTTACCCAGTTATGAATCTGCCGAATTATGCTTGAGTTGTTGTGTTTAGTGAAAGGTATGTGTTTTTGGTTTGGATTTGTATAAATTTTTATTTATATAAAAAAATATAGTATATCTTCATAGAAGAAGTGGGAGGGTAAATGGCTCAGTGGACGGCAAAGGCAGATCCAACTAAAGAATTTTTTATTGATATGATTACTCGAGATATAGGTTTAGATGAGTGCATATTCGATTTGTTGGATAATAGTATTGATGGAGCTTCCCGAACCGCTGAGGCGAAAGGTGAGGCTGATTTAAGTGGCTATTACGTTAATATAGTGCTTAGGCCGGACTGCTTCAGTATTATTGATAACTGTGGTGGTATGAGTTTGCTTGATGCTACAGATTATGCGTTTCACTTTGGTCGGCGATCTGATGCTCCCAAGGATGCGAAGCAATCCATCGGTCTTTATGGCATCGGAATGAAGCGTGCTATCTTTAAGATAGGTAAGTCCATCGTAATACAAAGTAGTACGGAGGCTGCTCCTGAAGAGGCTTTTGAAGCTAAGATCGACGTTGATGCTTGGGCGCAAGAACCAGAGTGGGAGTTTGGGTTAGATCGAATTGATCGTCCCGATTTTATCGGAACTAAGATCACGGTAACAAATTTGAAAGAAAGTACTGCGTCAGAATTTTCTGATGATATTTTTATTTCAAATATCAGGCGCGGTTTGGGGCGCTATTACTCGTTTTTTTTGCAGGATGGTATAAGAATAGCAATTAATGGGGTTCAGATTGTTCAACATGTGTTCGGCGTCCGCTCCAGCGAAGCAATAGCACCTTTTTTTAATGAGTATACAGACGCGCAAACCGGGGTGAGTGTCAAAGTAATTTCGGGTTTGGCTGGTACTCCCCCGGATGACGCCGGTGATCCTAATAGTAGCTCTGTAGATTCCGGCGATTGGGGTTGGTATGTGGTTTGTAATAAGCGAATAGTGCTCGCTGGTGATAAGACTGATAAGACTGTATGGGGCGGTGCCTTTCCGTCCTGGCACTCACAGTACAATGGCTTCATGGGGTTGATTTTTTTTACAGCCGAGGATCCAAAACTTCTTCCTTGGACCACAACGAAGAGACAGATCGATGAAACTCTTCCGGTCTTCAGAAGAGCTACGACCGTGATGAGAGACGCGACAAGGCATTATGTTACTTATACAAACTCTCGCAAAGCCAATCTCGAAGAGGCGAAGGTTATTGAGGAGCGAGCGGTAGTCAGATCAATTTCTGAATTTCGTGCAGTCACCCCGATGAAGCTTCCGACATTTTCTGAGACCCCTAAAATCGCAATGGGAACCGTTTCGTATCAGCAGCCACGTACGACGCTTGATCGAGTCGCGCGTCAGTTGGGTAATAGTCAAATGTCACTCAAGCAGATAGGGTTAAAGACATTTGAATATTATGTTGAGAATGAGGTGGGCGAATAAATGGCGTCTTTCGAGGCAATAAATTATTCAGTTAGACCCAATAAGTGTGTTGAGCGGAAAATAATTTTTGAGTCTTTAAGTAGATTGTCGTTAGCGTTTAATTTTTCCGATTATCATTATGTCGGTATGGGTTCTATGTGGTTTGTCGATTTTGTTATGGCGCACAAATACTTGGCCATAAAAAATCTGACCTCGTTTGAACTCGCTGAGTACCATCCTCGTGCGCAATTCAACCGGCCGTATAAAAATATAAAAGTAATCGCCGGGCCTGCTGCTGATGGAATAGCTGATTTTGATTGGGCGAAACCAGCAATAGTGTGGCTAGACTACGACTCTGGAGCTGATAACCCAGCGGTTTTCGATGACAGTGCGGACTTGGCGGCGCGCATATCATTTGATTCGATATTAATGGTCACTGTTAATGCTCATCTTGGAACAATTCCGAAGCTTGATGAGCATGGCAAGGAAGTTACTAAACATGAAAGCCTGAGGTTGATGTTGAAGGATGCAGCGCCTAGCAAGGAAGAATTTCCTCATATCAACGCTAAAAAATTCCCTTCAGTGCTGGCCACTTGCTTGATCAGGCATATCGAGCGTGCGCATAGGCGTTCAGGGAGGGGGGAGATTTGTGCCATTTTTGAACTTTAAGTATACCGACAATGCGCCCATGATTACTGTTGGTGGTATGTTTGTGAACGAACAGTCTGAAGAAAAGCTATTGAATGATCCCCACTTCAAGACTTCCGAATATTTCGGTGAAGAGTTGTATGAGATAAGTATTCCTCCGCTCACGCATAGAGAGAGAATGGCGCTTGATGCTCTTCTACCCTCCGATGCAAGTCTGACGCAAGCGGAAGTAAAAAAGGTTCTCGGTTTCACTCTGCGTCAAGATCAACTAGACGGTTATTCAAAGTTTTACAAACTTTATCCAACCTATGGAGAGCTAACGCTTTAAAAAATGGCGGGAAAACGCTATGATAGGAAATTTGGGCGATACTATGATGCAAGGCCAGCCAACCATTGTTGATCTTTTCTGCGGATGCGGCGGCTTTGGGCTAGGTGCAGAGTTAGCAGGCTTTAAAGTCTTGGCTGCAGTGGATGTTGATCCTAACCTCCAATCTGCATATCGCCTGAATTTTCCAAATGTGAAGGCAGTGTTAGCCGATATCTCTCTCCTGACCAAAGACTTTTGGAAGGAGACTATTGGCAATATCAAACCAGATGGTGTTATCGGTGGGCCACCCTGCCAAGGCTTCAGCCGCATTGGCTTGCGTCAACCTGAGGATCCTCGTAACAATCTAGTGATGCACTTTTTCAAACAAGTAAATATTCTACAGCCAAAGTTTTTCGTTATGGAAAACGTTGAGGGTATATTGGACTCGCAAAACAAATCTACATTGGAACTTGCGATTGCGTCTGTTGATAAAAGATATACTGTTGTAGGGCCATTTAAAGTCAATGCACTAGATTGCGGTGCAGCAACATCAAGAAAACGAGTAGTGGTAGTAGGCTATGATTCAAATTGTATGTCTTTGCCTGATATATCGTCGCTGATGAAGCCTGATGTCAAATCCACCACTGTAAGAGAGGCGATCAGTGATTTGCCCTCCCCTTGCTCGCTCGGTAATTCTCTTGTCGTGGGTGGTTTCAGGTGGGTTAAAGCGACTAGCGATGATGTTTCTGACTACGCGTCAAATTTAAAGTTAGCGCCTCTCAATGGGTTAGGCTCAAGTATTTCAGTTGAAATGCTTGCCAATGGATACGTTTCTGGTGTTTTGGGTACTAAGCATACTCCTGCAGTTGTAGAGCGTTTCGCGGCTACGCCTCCTGGTAAAATCGAGGCTGTGAGCCGTTATCCCCGTTTATCTTGGGATGGATATTGCCCTACTCTTCGTGCAGGTACTGGAAGCGATAAGGGGAGCTTTCAGGCTATGAGACCCATTCATCCCTTAGAGTCTCGCGTTATTACTGTCCGGGAAGCAGCGAGGCTCCAAGGCTTTCCAGATTGGTTTTTATTTCACCCGACGATTTGGCATTCATTTCGTATGATTGGTAATAGCGTCTCGCCAGTCATGTCAAAATATCTTTTGGATATTTTGTCTGAATCAATTCTTAGAAAAATGGCTGCTTAGTTAGAACAAGGGCTGGTTTCTCCAGCCCTTGACTGTTTGGTCTCATCTCATTAATTTTTTTTGCTCTGTGGCTGCTTTCTCACGTTGTCTATCTATGTACTCTGCTAAGTCTTTCAGATGAATTCCCAGTGCGGCTTTTTGACTGGTTGCACCTAGTCTTACAATTGGTATGTCTATCTCACCCGACAAGCACTTGAGTTTAAATTTTTCGACAGTTAAAGACATATAATCGGCGCAAACGCGGCTGAGTGGTATCACCGCTTGGCCATCGTACTGCGCCATAAGTAAAAAAAGTGTGTTCATGCGACCACCTTATTAGCTTGTCTTGGAGAGCAATTCGAATGCTGCCGTTGCCACGAGTGGAACTTGTCCATTGCCAATGGACTTAAGTCGGTCCACCCGATGGGCCACCCCATCAGCCACTCGGCCCATTCCGGGTTCAGATGACCACCATCCAGTGCCATCACGGCGTGATCTAGGCGATCGTTCGAACGGTCGGCCCCGGATCGGCGAGTCAGTGCGGCACGGGAGGATCCCTTTGCCATGCTCGCCACGGGTGTTGGCCATCGTCTGAAGGGTGTCTTCTGCGATGAGCCAGATCCGGTCACGCTGATGAGGGGCGCCGAGGTCTGCCGCTCCGATAACACCCCATCGCGCGTCATACCCCATTTCGGCAAGGTCACCGAGCACCACGGCAAGTCCTCTTCCCACAAGCAATGGTGAGTTCTCCAGTTCGACGTAGCGCGGTCGTACCTCATCGGTAATTCGTGCCATCTGCCGCCACAGTCCTGAGCGGGCGCCGGTGATACCGAGGCCGTTGCCTGCGACCGAGATGTCCTGACAAGCAAATCCTCCCGAAACCACGTCAACAAGGCCTCGCCAAGGGCGTCCGTCAAAACTGCACACGTCAGACCAAATCGGGAAAGGCGGGAGCAGTCCATCGGTTTGTCGTTGCGCCAGAATCTGTGCGGCGTAGGCATCACGCTCAACGGCGCAGACGGTGCGCCAGCTGAGGAGGTGGCCGCCGAGTATTCCGCCACCAGCGCCTGCGAAAAGAGCCAGCTCATTCACATGGCCTCCAGTGAAGGACGCTTATACCCCTGAACAAGCTGCGCGGGCTGGCGATTCTGAGCGATTAGCGTTGCACTGAGGGTGGCTGCCTCGCGCAGCTTTTCGTGGGGTATAAGCGCCTCGGTGCTGCTGGAAGGAGCAATAATGCTTGCTGCTACGCAACAGCTGTTTTTTACACGCGTGGCGATACCGTCATTGTTGCGGAGCAAAGCGGCCTGGGTATGGGTGATGTTCTGTGGGACCTTCATGCCGCTTTCCTCCGAAGTTCGATAGTTAGTTGATCCATCAAGTGCTGGTGGTAATTGAGTTGAGCTTCTGCAGCAGGCCAGGGACGGATGGTTTCGACTGAAGGTTCGATGCCGATAAGACATTCACGGATAACCGGGGCTGTTGGCATGAGATCTCGGTATTCGGTGGCCATCGTAACGAGGCTTGCCTCGTATACGCATTCGGGAGTCTCAAGGGAAAGGCTGAAGCGCTCGCAAATACGTTGCCAAATAACATCTTCAAAATGCTGTTGGAGGAACATCCATATCTTGGGGTGTTCGTTGATGACGGGCACATACGCGTCGGTGGCGGCATAAAGTAGGGCTGCGAGTCTGTGTTCTTCCGGCACCATGGCGGCAACGATGCAGCTGTGCTGGGCAACACTGTAGAACTCGCGGGCTTGGCCATCGAAGTGGCACACATGGGCGAGTGCGTGAGAGATGTCGTTCGGATCAATCATGATGGTGTCGGGTTTGAACAGTTCGAACCGTTTGCCGGTGGAAGTCAGAATCTCGCTCATGCGGCATCGCCTAAAGCTGTATGCATTGCGGTGGCGATTGCTTGGTGGTCTTGTTGGAAAAAAACGGCAGCCTTCTCCGCATCGTCCGTGCTGAGAGCAATACGAAGAGGCATTACCTCAACCTCTGCATTGCCTGTGATTTCAGCGGGTCTCAGTAATTCGGCCATGGCAAGCGCCTGGTCGAGCAGGGCGCGGGTTTCTCGTTCGAGTTTTTTCCCCGTGCGGAAGGCGGCGAACGTATCGGCGGCAATGCGGAGCTTTTCGGCGATATCGAACAGCGTCTGGCGTTCGGTATTGCCGAACTTCAACGCTTGCTGAAGGCGTTTGCTGACTTGCGCCAAATGGGCGTGGTCGGCGTTGATGAATTCGAGGGAGGCTCTTAGCTCGCGAATGGTCTTGGCGCTTTCGGCGCGCAGGATGTCGTCGCTATGTTTCATGCCAGCGGACATGCCGTCGGTACGGCCCATGATGTAGCCGGCCCAGACTAATAGTCCGGCCAGAATGATTAGGGCGATGAGTGCGCAGATTTGAATTGCAGTCATTTGGTTTGCTCCTGGTTCAGGGTCGGACTGGTGGTGGCAGTCCTTGGGATAAGGCTTACTCGGTTGGCTCGTCTTGCTGGCTCTGCATTTCTTCGTCGGCCTGGTAGGCGCGGATATCGATGAGCGATGCAACGTGTCGAATGTGGGCGTACTTGGGCGCTTTCCGACTTGAGTCCAGTGTGGTGATCGGAAGCTGGATCCGACCGCTGTTGATTTCAATCACAAACTTTTGCTCGTTGAGGTTGCGGAAATACTTTTCGCGTACGGCCTCCAGCGGAATCAGCACATCACCGAAGGTGCGGTACAGCAGCTCGATGGTCGTTGGTTCAGGAGCGGGGCGTAGCCGCAGTGGGGCTTGGGCTGCATTACTCATGGCTTTGTGTGGCCTCCTTGCGTTTGCTTCTTGCTGGATGGTTCCAGGCGTTCAGGCAATGGCGTTTGGTCAACTCCCGCAGATGCTCGGGCACCTCAAGGAGCGCGGCATTGCGCTCCTCTCGTGTCCGCATTGCGATGATCTGTCGGGCATATTCCCTAGGCCACGTCACGGCGGTCTGCCGGAATTTCAGGTAGGTCGATGCCGAGTTTTTCAGCCAGCCAACGAATGCCGGCTTGCTTGACCCGCGTCGACTGGCTGTATTGCAAGCCGTACTTTTCGTCATACCAAGTGCCGTCCTTAACCCGCAGATACTCTTTGTCCCGTTTTGGGTAAGCCGGCAAGTTGCCCTTAAGCAGGTCTTTTTCCCGCATGAGTGCAATCAGTTTTGGACGTGTGAGACCTAATTGCGAGGCTACTTGGGCGAGGGTGCGTTCCATGTCGTCCACCTCATGCCGCATGTGCGGCAGGTGTTGCTGCGGCCGCGAGATGGTTGATGGACTCGATAACCATCAGGTAAATCTCGGCATCGGTGTCGCTCACGGTGAAGCATCGGGTGTTGGGGCTTTTGTTCCCGATGCTTAGGATGATGGTCGCCCCTCGGCGCGTGTGTGTACGGTGAATGGCAACGTGCAGGGGGAGATCAAACCCCATGTCGAGGCTCAGCACGCCGCCGGTGCGCACCAGCTCAAGCACGCGCTGCTTGTCTTGGGTTTCAAAGCGGCCGTATACGCGGCTGGCATGCGGGAGATGAACCGGATCGCTGCTATTGCTCGGATCGAGCGGTCCGTTGGCAATCTCTTCAATGAAGTCGGCCAGCTTAAGGTGAGTTTTCTTGTCGCTTGGAAGGGTCAGCGTGTGACGCTCAGTCCCCAGCTCGACACTGAATGCTGTCTCAGTTGCGCCCCGTTCTACTTTGAGACGGAACGCAAGGCACTCGCGAGTGGGAGCGGTTCGTAGGACATGATTGAAGGTTTCGGTCAGGTTGACCTGAGCTTTGAGTAATTGCAGGGTGCGGTTGTCGATTCGGTATTTGCTCATGCCGCGTGCCCTCCGCCATTTGGATCAAATGGAGAGGCTTGGGGCTTAGCAATAAGCTTCGGTTTGTTGTTGTGAATGATGACCAAGCAGCCGGTGATGGACTGCAGCTGCTCGATCATCTTTTTATTACTGACGCACGCCGGGTGGATGTGGAGGGTTGCACTGGTTTGCATAGGTGATGCCTCGCTCTGTGGTGTGAGAGTGAGGCAAATATCACGCAGTGTGTTTTTTAAGTCAACACGATATGTGATTATTTTTCACGGCGCGTGCAAAAAACGAGATGACTTTAGGATGCCGCCGACTAGGTGGATCTCAATTACGTCGGCCGCGGCGATATGAATTGGTGGGTGTTCGGCGTTTACGCTATCCAAGCGGTACATCCCATCTCTCAGGTAAATGAACTCCTTGATCATCGTTCGGCCTTCTGTGGTTCTTACCACGACCTCATCGCCGCTGAAGTAGTTCTTGTTGGGTTCGATTAGCACGTACTCACCATTTTTGATCCTGGGAAGCATGCTGTCGCCGGTAACCTTCAACCCGTAGGCATCTGGGTCATCGCTGTGGATACTTAGGTAACCATCGCCGTGGCCTGGAGGAAAATCAAGCGCTTCAAAATATCCTTCATTGCCCAGCTGTGCGGTTCCAACCACCGGAACACTCCCTGTTTTCGCTTGTCCTGCCGACGTCAATCCTTCGCTCTGGCTGCTGTTGAGTCGAGGAGGATATCTGATGTCGTAAATGTTGCCGTGCGCATCACCAGATAGGTGAGGTAACGGCCCCTCGACATCTTTGACCAACTGTGTGAGCGACGTTTTTAGGGCAGCAGCAATTTTCCCTAGATCCTGAAGGTTGGGCTGGCGTTGGTCCTTCTCATAGTTACCTATGCGAGATTGTGATTCCCAGCCACAGGCAAGGGCCAGATCTTTCTGGCTCATACCCTTGGCTTTTCTAAGTGATTTGATGCGTGAGCCGAGTGTGTTCATTTGCATTTTTTACCACGCATTGAAATAAATTTATCGCACTTTGCGTGTTGTAAAAATCACGAATCGTGTTTATTCTGCGCTTCAGTTATAGGAGGTCGTTATGAACAGGATCGCTGACCATCGAGAAAGGGCGGGTATAAAGCAGCGGGATTTGGTTTCGACTCTTGGATGGACGCAGACACGGCTTAGTAATTATGAGTCCGGACGGCGTATAGCTGGACTTGCAGAATCTCGTGCAATTACGGCTGCGTTGAATCAGCTCGGAGTCAAATGCTCGCTTGATGATGTCTTTCCGCCAGAGATAGATTTCAAAAAAGTAGCTTAGAAAAAAGGCGACCCAAGGGTCGCCCAGTTCCTCCCGACACGCACCACCACAGCGCTGTCGGGCCGCGATTGGGATTGGCGGGCAAACCAAATGCAAAACCGCCCATTCCTCTCGCGTTTTCCAGAGCTCGGAAGCTTTGGTGTTGCTGCCTTTTCCACCACAGAGCTGGCAGCGTTTGCGCCAGGGGGGAACAACGGATTGTTCGCCCCGGCACGGTGCCGGTGTTGGTCATAGGGACCTCGCCGGCGTTTGGGCCTATCAAGCCACACGACAAATGTATCACTACTGCCTGTCGTGCGGCACTGGCAACATTCAAGGATTAATGCCATGAGCCGAATCGCTCTGAGTTCTGTAGATCGAGCCCAGCGGGAAGTCCTGCCGCTCGATCTTGCGCTTTATCACGCTGCACGCGACTACCCAGGCGGAGCCGCTGCTATCGCAGCAACCACTGGCCGCAACGCCACGACGTTGCAGCACAAGCTTTCCCCAACCCATCCAAGCCACACCGTGAACATCCAAGAGTTTGGCGAGATCCTGGAACTGACTAAGGATCGCCGCATTCTGGATGCGGTGCATGCGCTGGTCGGCGACACGACTTGGCAGGAACTGGCTGAGGCCTACACCAACGACATGCCCGAGACATTGACGACCGGGATCGCGGAGTATTTCCGGCAAGTGGCGGATCTGGCCGAGACCTGGGCCAAGAGCATCGGTGACGGCGTCGTCACCGACCAAGAACTGGCGGCTATTCGTCTGCAGGTATTCCGTGGGATTCAGGGTCTGCTCGGATTGTTCAACCGCGCCACCTACGTCAATCAGACGACGCGAGGTGCTGACCATGGCTGACATCGCAGACTTCGCTAATGATCTGGTTCTAGAGCGTGTCGACCAAGCGCTCGCAGCACGTCGAATCGCCGCCAAACCTGCCTTGGCGGAGCACTCGTTTCTGTTCTGCGAAGAGTGCGATGAGCCTATTCCGGAAGCGCGCCGTGTGGCGCAGCCTGGCTGCACGCATTGTGTGGATTGTCTTTCCCTCGCGGAATTGAAGGGAGCTCGTCATGCTCGATGAAGTATTGGCGCAGTTCGCGGACTACGGCCTTTTACCAGCGCAGCCGCTGGTGTTCGGTAAGCTCACTCGGTGCAAGACAGCGCAGGATAAGGGCACCGAGAAAAACGGCTGGTATGTCGCCCATGAACATCGCACCGAGAAAGGCGAGACGCTTATTTTCGGCTCATTCGGCGATTGGCGTTCGGGCGAAACGCAGAAGATCAAGGTTAAGGCCGGTCGGATGTCTCCCGAAGAACGCGAGGTTATGCGCGCCCGTCAGGAGGAGGGCAAACGTCGTGCTGCTGAGGTGGCAGCCAATGCGGCGCGCCGTGCGGCGAAGCGTGCGGACGGCTTATTCCAGCGCATGCCGGAGAAGGGTCGCAGCGAGTATCTGGACCGCAAGCAGATTGTCGGTTTCAGAGTTCGCTACGCGCCGCGCTCAGGTGCAGTCTTGGTTCCCATGAGCAATGCGCGGGACGAAATCGTCGGGCTTCAGGTGATTTACCCGAGCAAACAGGAAGACACCGGTCGGGACAAGTCTTACTGGCCCTACGGGATGTCGAAAGAGGGTGCTTTCCACCTTATCGGGCCGGATGCTGAGCCAGGTGATCCAGTGCTGGTATGTGAGGGCTACGCCACCGGCGCCAGCCTGCACATGGCGACTTCGCTGACCGTGGCGGTGGCATTCGACGCGGGTAACCTGCTGGCCGTGTGTAAGGCCATGCGCGAGCGGTTTGCCGGTTGCCCTCTGATCATTTGCAGGGACGATGACTGGAAGACCACGAAGCCAAACGGCGACGCCTGGAACCCAGGTGAAGAGAAGGCCAATAACGCGGCACTGATCGTCGGTGGCCAAGTGGTTGCGCCGATCTTCTCCAGTGAGCGGGAAGTGAAGTGGACCGACTTCAACGATCTGCATGTCGCCGAGGGTTTGGAGGCGGTGCGCCGTCAGGTATTGGCTGTGGTCAAGCCTCCGGCTGCAGGTGGTTGGAAAGATCTTCTAGCTCGCAGCGATAGCGGCGCTCTGATCGCACACATGCAGAACGTTGAATTGATACTGGCCAATGATCCACGTTGGGCTGGGGTCATCAGCTACAGCGCCTTCAGTTCGAAGCTCGTCAAGCTACGTGCGGCGCCTTATGGCGGCGGCACGGGAGACTGGGCGGACATCGATGACGTGCGGGTGATGAAGTGGCTCGCGCAGCAATACAACCTTCGGGTCAAGGCGTCCCATGTGATCGAGGCGGTCAGTGTGGTCGCACATGATCATGCGTTTCATCCGGTGCGGCAGTACCTGCGCAAGCTCGAATGGGATCGCGTGCCTCGTCTGGAAAGCTGGCTCACCGATGTCATGGGTGTGAAGGCCACCGACTACTCGTCCAAGGTTGGCAAGCGCTGGATGTTGTCGGCCGTGGCGCGAGTGATGAAGCCTGGCTGCAAGGCTGACTCGGTGATGATCCTTGAGGGTGCGCAGGGCGCCGGTAAGTCGACGGCGATGAGCATTCTCGGCGGCGAGTGGTTCATGGATACGCCGTTCGCGCTGGGCGACAAGGACGGCTTTCAGGCGATCAGGGGCAAGTGGATTGTCGAGCTGGGCGAGCTGGACAGCTTCAACAAGGCCGAGAGTACCAAGGCCAAGCAGTTTTTCTCGGCGTCCACGGACACTTATCGCGAGAGCTACGGCCGTCGCACCATGGACGTGCCGCGTCAGTGCGTGTTCGTGGGTACGACGAACCAGGACGAATACCTCAAGGACGCGACCGGTAACCGCCGTTATTGGCCGGTGGCATGTACCAAGGTGGATCTGGAGTTGTTGCGCTCGATCCGCGACCAGCTTTGGGCCGAGGCGGTATTCTGCTACGACGCGGGCGACCTCTGGTGGGTAACGCTGGATGAGGCGGCATTGTTCGCGGAGGAGCAGGACGAGCGCTTCGTAGTGGACGAATGGGAAACACCGATCTTGACCTGGTTAGAAGAGTCGCAGATTGGTGAGACCACGACCGGCAGCGAGGTCCTGACTCAGGCACTCAAGCTCGACCCGGGACATTGGGGTAAGCCGGAGCAAATGCGTGTCGGTGCAATCCTGCATCGGTTGGGCTGGAGACGTTTCCGGCTCGGTGCAATGACCAAGAGTCGGCAGCGGTTGTGGGGCTACAAAAAACCAGCGGACTGGGGGAAGGCGCCTGCCTTGGAATTAGAAGCTTCAGAGGAGCCTTGTTTCGGTGATTAAAGAGATCGATTCGCTGCTTCGGTTGTGGGCGCAGGAGCTGCATTCCGAACATTCGAAAGGGGGGCTTGCTGGGGGGAACATGGTTGCCATGATGATGGAGAGCAATGGGCAACTGATTCGTGGACGGCGGGCCTTTCGTGCGCCGCTGGAGAGTTCTCTCGACATCGAGCTGATCGTTAACAAGCATCTTCCGCCTGAGCTGGTGACGGTTGTGCGGGAGCATTACTGCACGCTCGATGTTGATATGCGCTTGCGGTACGCGCACTGCGGTTGTGGCCGTGACACGTACTACCAGCGCCTGCATGAGGCACACCTGCAGATCTTCGGCGTGATGATGGGGATGGCTGCGTGACCCCAGGCTTTCGTCCGGCTGTTGCTGTCCCACCGGCCCGCCTTGTCCCACTATGTTTAGACGTAGTGGGACAGGTGCGGGCCTTGTCTTTGCTGGGCTGTCCCACCGTCCCACCTTGCAACGTCACCCGCCCGCATATGCGTAGCAGACACAATGCGCGCGCGCTTCACGCGCCAGCGTGTTTATAAATTTCTCTCTTTACACGAGAAAATAGATAAATAAGTAGGACGGTGGGACTAAGCCCCGAATCTAGGCGCTCTCAGGCGTCCCACCTCAATTCTAAAAGGTGGGACAGATGGGACGCCGCCGAAACAACAGAATGCCGTGGTGAGTTATTCGCTTACATTCGCTAGACGTTCACCCCACATTGACCACTTATTCACCGGGTGGCATTAAACCGGGGTTGCTGCCACCGGAATCGCCCTGTAAAAAGTAGTCATCTTCGATAGGTGCGACCGCAGAGAGCGGCACGTACCAACCACCAAACCCGGCCATTGCGCCGGGTTTTTGCGTTTAGGGGTTGGCGATGACAAGCGAGCAGCAAGCACTGGCAGAAATGCCGATCTGGTTAGTGATCGTCCTGGCTCTGGTCGGTGGCGTATCGGGAGAGATGTGGCGGGCCGATAAGGACGGGGCGCGAGGTTGGGCATTGTTGCGCAGGCTGGCACTTCGGTCTGGTGCCTGCATTGTCTGCGGGGTGTCAGCGATGATGCTGATGATCGCCGCCGGCATGACAATCTGGACGGCGGGCGCCTTGGGTTGCCTGACGGCGATGGCCGGCGCGGACGTAGCCATTGGGTTGTACGAACGATGGGCCGCCAAGCGATTGGGCGTGTGCGAAGTTCCGCCGAATGGGGGCGGGCCAGCCTGAAACCGCCGGGGACCCTGGGGTTATTCGGAGGGTACGGGGTCGGAAACCCGCGGGATCGTGTTAGCGGGCGGTTCACCAGCTTAGTGAACTTAGGTGAACTGGGGGTGAACAGGTGAACTCGCGGGGTGAACTGGAGAAATTAACCATGACAATCATCAGCAAAACGGAGTTTGCGGCCCGGCGCGGGTGGGCCAAATCCTATGTTTCCAAATTGGCCAGCCAGGATCGTCTGGTGCTTACCGAAAACGGCAAGATTGATCTTGAGGCTACTGAGGCGCTGCTCGATAAGACTAGCGACCCGAGCAAGGCCGCAGTCGCCGAACGTCACCAGCAAGAGCGGATTCAGCGTGACGTTTACAGTCAACTGTCCCCACTGACTGAACCGACTTCCACGGCTGCGCCGCCGCAACTAATACCTGTCGATGGCAAACACCCCGACTACCAGAAGTCCCGCGCGCTGCGCGAACACAACATGGCCAAGCTGGCCGAGATCGAACTGGGCAAAGCGCAAGGCTCATTGGTGTCCCGAGAGGCAGTAGAGACCGGGGCCTATGACGCGGGTCGTTTATTGCGCGACCAACTGTTTGGACCGCTGCCGCAACTGTCCTATGACTTGGCGGCGATGACGGATCCCTGGCAAATCGAAAAACACCTGACGGCAACAATTCGTCGGACGCTGGAAGAAGCTGAGCGCCTCTCTTCAGCGGATCTTGAACACGCCCTGATAGCGGATTAAACCCATGCACACGGAATTTTCTGACGGTGCAAAGGTGTACCGTGAGAACTACTTCCGTGGACTGCGTCCTGATCCCGATCTCTGGATCGATGAATGGGCCGACGAGTACATGCGAATCCCGCGAGACACCGGCGCCCCAGAGCCAGGCCAGTACCGCACCTCGCGGACACCTTATGCTCGCGAACCGATGCGTTGCCTGTCGCCGGCTCACCCTTGCAGGCGCGTGGTCACCATGGTGGCCTCGCAGTTGATGAAAACCCAGATCGCCCTCAACTGGATGGGGGGCCTGATCCACATGGCGCCGTCAAACATCCTAGCCTTGCTGCCCAGCCTTGGATTGTCCAAGCGGGTCTCGGGGCGGATCAGCAAAACCATCAAGGCCACCCCGGTGCTGCGTGAGCGCGTGGCCACCAGCCGCTCACGGGATGCCCGCAATACGATGGACACCAAGGAATTTGAAGGTGGTTCGCTGTACGTGACCACCGCCGGCTCTGCGGCCAACCTTTCGGAGCTGTCGGCACGTTACATCTATGGCGACGAAGTCGACCGCTGGGAAAACGATGTCGGTCAGGAGGGGGATCCCATCAGGCTGGCCGAAACGCGGGCGACCAACTTCGGGCGCAACGCCAAGATCTATTTTTCCAGCTCGCCGACGATCAAGGGTGCCTCGCGGATCGCCGATCTGTTCGAGTCCAGCGACCAGCGTCACTATTATGTGCCGTGTCCCACCTGCAGCCATATGCAGGTGTTGGAGTGGGAGCGGCTGCACTACAGCGCGGACTTCGCCACCGTGCATTACGAGTGCGCTGCTCCTGAATGCGACGTGCTGATCGAGGAGCACCACAAAAGCGATATGCTCGCCCGAGGTGAGTGGCGCGCTCATGCTGGTGGCGATGGCAAGACCGTGGGGTTTCATCTCAGCGCCCTGTATTCGCCGACCGGCTGGATGGATTGGGCCTCGCTCGCCGTCGAGTTCGAAGATGCCAAAAAAGCCCAGTCCCAAGGCGACACAAGCCTTATGCAGGTGTTCTACAACACCCGTCTGGCCAAGGTCTGGGACAGCGCGCTCGAACAGACCAAGGCGGAAGTGCTGATCGCTCGGGCGCGGCTGGAGAGTTACACCCTCGGTACGATGCCGGCCGGTGTGCTGATGCTGACCGGCTCTGTCGACGTCCAGGCCAACCGCCTGGAAATGATGGTGATGGGCTTTGGTGTCGGAATGGAGCGCTGGGTGGTCGATCACCAGATCATCTGGGGCGATCCGGCAGACGATCGCACCTGGGCGGTGCTGGACGAGAAACTCAAAGCTCGTTACCGGCATCCTTGTGGTGTGGGTCTGGCGATTCTCGCCGCGGGTGTCGACTCCGGTGGTCATCACACCGATGAGGTCTACCAGTTCTGCCGCGTTCGCCGTTGGCGCAACATCTTCGCCATCAAGGGCGCAAGCAAGCCTGGTAGGCCGGTGATTGCACAGCGCCCGTCCATGGTCGACGTGACCTGGAAGGGCCAGACCGAACGCAACGGTGCCGAGTTGTGGTTCGTCGGTACCGATACCGCCAAAGACTGGATCTACAACCGCTATCCATTCCCGGATGGCCCAGGTTCGCTGCACTTTGCCAACGACCTGCCGGACGAGTTTTTCGCCCAATGCGTCGCCGAGCGCAAAGTCGTCCGCTACGTGCGCGGACACAAGCGCATCGAATGGGTGAAAGGCAAGGCTGAGCGTAACGAAGCGCTCGACCTGATGGTGTACTGCCTTGCGATGGCGCATTACCTCGGCATCAACCGCTATCAGGAACACGATTGGGACAGGGTGCGACAAGCCCTGGCCCAGTCCGGATTGTTCGATGATGCCTTGAGCATCAAGCCTGTTCAGGGCGAGCGACTTGATGCTGAGCAAACACCGGCGCCCGCTGCTGTACGCCAAGCCCAACCCGCACCCCCACCCGCTGCACCGGTTACACAATCACGACCGGCAGCCCCCCCTCAACGCCGCAGCTCTGCCAGCGGCTATCTGAAGAGACGCTGATATGTCCTTTACAAAGAAGCACCTCGACGCGGTTGAGGCGGCCATTGCTCGTGGTGAGAAAACTGTGCGCTACACCGACCGCACCGTGGAATACCGCACGGTCGATGAACTGCTCAAGGCGCGTGAAGAAATACGCTCGTCACTTGCCAGCGCCGCCGGGCGACGCTCAGGTGTGGTCCGGCTATACCACGCAGGGAAGGGGGTCTGATGGCCCGACACTTCCCAACGCTGACCCGTAACGGATTTGTCCTGCCGTCCAACATCAAGGCCAGTTACGAAGGCGCTGGAGAAGGGCGACGCTCCACTGGCTGGGACGCTCCCGACAACGGGATCAACAGCATCAACACTCCCGCCCTGCGCAATCTGCGCTCGCGCTCGCGGGCGGCGGTTCGCAATGACCCGTATGCCTTCAACGTCATCGACAAGCGCGTCAGCAACCTGATCGGCACGGGTATCACCCCTCGACCCACAACCGGCGATGATGCTTTGCGCAAGCTTCTGCAGGAGCTGTGGGGGGATTGGGTTGATGAGTCGGACGCGGATGATCGCACCGACTTCTACGGCCAGCAGGCGTTGGTGGCGCGCACGGTGGAAACCTCGGGCGAATGCTTCGTTCGGTTGCGTCCACGCAGTCGGGACGAAGGCTTGGCCGTTCCGCTGCAGCTGCAGATCCTCGCACCGGAATTTGTGCCGCACGACAAATTCGAGACCACCAAAAACGGCAACGTCATCCGCGCTGGCATCGAGTTCACTCCCGGCGGCAAGCGGGTAGCGTACTGGATGTATCTGTCGCATCCGCGCGATGCAGCCTCGCTGAACGCAGGCTACAACCAACTGGTCCGCGTGCCGGCTACTCAGGTGCTGCACATCTTCGAACCGGTGGAGCCTGGCCAGTTGCGCGGTGTGCCGCGATTGTCGCCGGTGCTCAAACGCCTGCGCAGTCTGGACAACTACGACGACGCGGTGCTGTTCCGTCAGGAAGTGGCCAACCTCTTTGCCGGTTTCATCAAGCGTCCAGCGCCGGACTCGGCGCCTCTTCCCAGAGATCCGGTGACCGGTCAGCCGCTCGATCTGGATCGCGATGGCTTCACCCCGATGGTCGCGCTCGAACCGGGGACCATGCAGGAACTGGGCGCGGGTGAGGAGGTGGAGTTCTCCAAACCGCCAGACGCTGGCAACAACTACCCGGACTTCATGCGGCAACAACTGATGGCTGCTGCAGCGGGGTCGGGCACGCCCTACGAGATCCTCACCGGAGACATGCGCGGTATCAACGACCGGGCGCTTCGCGTGGTGCTCAACGAATTTCGGCGCCGTCTGGAGCAACTGCAATTCAGCGTATACGTGCACCAACTTTGCCGTCCTGTACGGGCTGCGTGGATGGACATGGCGGTGCTGTCGGGTGTTCTGGTGCTGGACGATTACGCACAGAAGCGCCGCCAGTACCTTCGCACTCGCTGGGTACCGCAAGGCTGGGCCTATATCCAGCCGGTTCAGGACGTGCAAGCACGAGCGATGGAGGTGAGAGCCGGTTTTTCGTCGCGCAGCGAGATGGTCCTGCGTACCGGCTACGACGCCGAAACGGTTGATCTGGAAAACGCCGCCGATTTGGCGCGCGCCACCTTATTGGGCCTCAACTACAACACCCTTGATGCCGTCGAAGACACCGACGACAAGGAGCAACCATGAGCAAGAGCGCGAAACCGCGTATTTACAACCGCGCCGGCAAACGCGTCGAGGTCAAGGACAAGACCTGGTACGCCGTTCATGCCAGCGGCGAGGCCACCGAGCGAGTGATCGAAGTCTTCGTCTATGGCGAGATCGGTGCTTGGGGTATCACTGCCAATCAATTCGTGCAGGATCTGCGCGCCATGGATGATGGTGTGTCGCCGGTGGTCGCCGCGTTCAACAGTATCGGCGGTGACCTGTTCGACGGTATGGCCATGCACAACGCGCTGTCGCGGCTGGGCGAGCGCTGCACCGGCCGGATCGATGCACTGGCCGCGAGTGCGGCCAGTGTGGCCGTGTGCGGCGCACACCGCGTAGTAATCGCGGCCAACGCCATGTTGATGATTCACAACCCATACACCTATACAGGCGGTAGCGCTGAGGACTTCCGCCGGGTTGCTGATGTATTGGATCAGACCTTGGAGGCGATCATCGCGGCCTATAAGGCCAAGGCGCCCGACATTGATGACGCCGAACTGCGGCGAATGGTTGATGCTGAAACTTGGCTGACCGCCAACGAAGCGGTGGCGTTGGGGCTGGCCGATGAAGTGGGCGACGGCGTCAAGGTCAAAGCCTGTCTCGGTCAAGGCGCGGTGCTGCAACGATTCCAGAACGCACCGGCTGATTTGCTGGCCCAGCTCGACGAGGCGCCCGAACCGGATCCGGATCTTGATCCTGTCGATCCGCCGCTGGTGCCGCCTGTAGTCGACTCGACCAAGTTGGCATTGCTGGTCACTCAGCGCTGCACGGCGGCGGGCATCAGCAACCTGATCGAGCCGCTGCTCAAGTCCACCCAGCTTGAAAGTGAAGAGGTCGTTTTGGTGGGTCTGGCACGCGCCAAGGCGATTAACGACCTCTGCGTGGCCGCGCGACTGCCTGAATTCAGCGCCGAGTATGTCGCGGCAGGTCTGGATGCGCCGGCGGTGCGGGCGCGTCTGTTCGACAAGATTGTCACCAGCGGTAAGGGCTTTGAAATCGACAACAGTCTGCCGCTGGCGGACGACCCGGCCCCCAAGGTGCTGGCCAAACAACCTGACCCCAACTCGATTTGGGCTGCTCGCCAAGCGGCTCAAACTGGAACCGCGCGCGGCGCGAAAGGAGCACGAGCATGAACATCAAACAGGAACCGATGCACGCAGGTGAATTCCTGCTGTCCGAAGGCGCCGGCACCATTTCGCGTGAAGCGATCAACGTCGCGGCCGGTTCAGAGTTGTGGCCGGGACAAGTCCTCGGGCTGGTGACCGCCTCCAGCGAATTCGCACCGTACAACCCAACGGCTGAGGACGGCACCGAAAACGCCGTCGCCATTCTGTACGGCCCGCTCGGTGAATCCGATGTGGTGCGTCGCGGTCGCGCCGTGGTGCGGTTGGCCGAGGTCAGTGAAGCGCATTTGACCGGCCTCGATCTGGCCGCCGAGAAAGCACTCGCCGCGCATTTCGTGATCGTCCGCTAAGTCGATCCTTTTTTTGTATGCATCCCGCCGCGTGCGGGATTTTTCGTTTCTGGAGAGTACCCATGGCCGATATCGCCATTTTTGAAGACGAAGCGTTTACCGTTACCTCGCTGACCGCTGCACTCAATGATCAACCCTACCTGCCGGGCCGCATCAGCGCCCTGGGCCTGTTCCGCGAGGAAGGCATTACCACCCTGACCGTACAGATTGAAAAGGACGGTGACACCCTGGCACTGGTGCCGGCCGGTGAGCGCGGTGGTTCTGGCCTGGTGGTTGCTGCGAGCAAGCGCAACCTGATCCCGTTCAACACCGTGCACCTGCCGGAGCGTTTCACTATCAAGGCGGATGAGATCCAAGGCATCCGCGCCTTCGGCACTCGCACTGAGCTGCAGGCGGTGCAGGACGTGGTCAATGCGCGTCTGGCTAAGGCGCGTCGACAGTTGGATGCAACCCATGAGTTCCAGCGCATGGGCGCACTCAACGGCCAGATCCTCGACGCTGATGGTTCGACGGTGCTGCTGGACCTGTATGAGCGCTTCGGCGTGCAGCGTCAGAAGATGTCCATGGCGCTGACTAAGGCCGATACCGAGCTGCGGGTCATGTGCGGTGAGGCGCTGGACATGCAGGAGGATGCGCTGGGCAGCGTGACCAGTACCGGTTCGCGCGCTTTCTGCGGCAAGAACTTCTGGAACAAGCTGATTGTTCACAAGTCGGTCAAAGAGACCTATCTCAACAGTCAGCAAGCGGCAGCGCTGCGTGGTGACGCCCGGGAAAGTTTCGAGTTCGGCGGCATCATCTGGGAGCGTTACCGTGGCAAGGTCGCCGGCGTGTCTTTTGTCCATGACGACAAGGCGCTGCTGGTTCCGGAAGGCGTGCCCGATCTGTACATCTCGGTGTTTGCACCGGCCGACTACATGGAAACGGTCAACACCCAGGGCATCCCGTACTACAGCATGATCGAGCCGCTGCCCTTCAACAAAGGTATGGCCGGTGAAGCACAGTCCAACCCGCTGCACTTGTGCACTCGACCGCGCGCCCAGATCCTGCTGGAACTCTGACCATGGGCTTTCGCGATCTGATCGCCGAAGTCGACGCGGTGGTGTTCGAGACGCTGGGCGACACCGCACGGATCGAGGGTCGCGAAGAGCCAGTGCTCGGCATGTTTGCCGCGCCCTGGCTGCAACCCAAGTTCGGCAAGCTCAACACCGGGTTGCGCGAGCCTCGCTTCGAGATCCGCGTCAGCGATTCGCAAGGTCTGGAACAGGGCATGCTGGTCAGCGTTGACCTGCCTGCCCTGGATGGCGGCGGTGACTACGACCTGATACAGCTCGAACCGAGCGGCGACGGACTGGTCGCCCTGATTCTGAGGTTGCGGCCATGAGCGTCGGCAGCTATTTCAAACCCTCGGCCGGGGGCGGGATGATCTCTATCCAGTCCTCGGCCGCAGATTTTCAGGCGTTCCAGGACTTTGCCAAGGTGGTGCCGAAAGCGGCCGCTGCGGCGCATCGACGCGCAATCAACAAGACGTTGGGCTGGTTGCGCACGCACATTGCCCGAGCCGTCAGCCGGTCAGAGCGCATTGCTGTTGCAGCGGTGCGTCAGCGGTTGCGCAGCTATCCGGTTTCCGGCGGGGCTGCGAGCGGCAAACTGTGGTTCGGCTTGAACTCTATCGAGTCCAGCCGGATCGGCCGGGCGCGGCAGACCGGGAGCGGTGTGTCGGTGGCGGGGCGGCGTTATGAAGGTGCCTTTCTCAAGAAGGTCTACGGCAACAAACCCGACATCTGGATCCGCACAGCCAGCAAGCATTTCAACGGAGACGACTACCCGGACAGCACGGTGTCCCCCGGTCGCGGGCCGAGTTCGGGTTGGGTCGCCGAAAACGGCAGTCGTTTCCCGCTGGCCAAAGCCAAGGTATCGCTGGAGCGAGCCCGGCCGCACTTCGACAGCTGGGTCAAAAAGGCGGATGAGCGCTTGCTAGAGATCCTCAAACAGGAACTCAACTTTGAGCTGCAGAAATACTTCAAGAGGATCGGCAATGTCTGAGGAACCGTTCAGCCTGGATCAGCTTTATCGAGCGGTAGAACAGCATCTGCGTGCCCACTTACCTGGCGTGCAGGCCGTTACAGCCTGGCCAGACATTAAGGATCGCGTGTTGCTGCCCGCGGTGTTTCTGGAAGTGGCCGAGATCGAGCCGGGTACCGATATCGGCACCGGCGAAACCTCGCTGGTCTGCAAGTTCGAGGCTCGGATCATCGTTGACCCGATCAAGCCGCACCATCATCAGCAGGCCGTGCAATTGGCGACGCAGTTGGCGGTGCTGCTTCGCGCGCAGACGTGGGGGTTGGCAGTTGAACCTGCCGAGTTTGTGCAATCGCTGCAGGACTGGACCCAGCCGCACCTGGATGGATACACCGTGTGGCTGGTGGAGTGGACTCAGCAGGTATATCTCGGTCTTGAGGAATGGCCATGGCCGGACGAACCGCCGGGGTCGTTGGTGTTGGACGTTAATCCAGGTAATGGTCCATTCCAGCCCGAGGATCTGCCATGAGCTACGCGAGCGCCCAGCATGACCGCATGATCGCGGGGGCGGTAAAGGCTTGCTACGTGGTCGCGGTGGATCTTTCCGCTTCGCCGCCGGTATGTCGCGTGTCGGATGGCAGTGAATGGGTCAGCGCTTGGGTGCGGTGGCACAGCATCGCAGCGGGCAAGGCCAGGCATTGGCGGGCACCATCTTTGGGGGAGCAGGGCAGTTTGATCAGTCCCAGCGGTGACGTGTCGCAAGGCACGTTTGTCCCGGGCCTGTATGGCAATGCCGGACCGCCGCCAGACAACCGCGACCATGTCGAGGTCTGGCGTTTTGATGATGGCGGCTCGCTGATCTACGACTGGCAAGCCAAGAGCTACACCATCACCCTGCCAAGTGGTACGGTCACTATCAAAGTGGCGAGCACGGAAGCGGTTGTAACCGACGCCGCCGTGAGCGTGACCACCGGCAACATCAATTTGAAAGCGGCGGTGATGATCGACGGCGCTTTACACGTCACCAAGGGCATCACCAGCGCCGGCGCAATCATTGATGCCACAGGAAACAGTAATCACCACACGCATTAATTCATTCACCACAGCCCGCCCAGTGCGGGCTTTTTCTTGCCTGGAGAAATACATGGCCAAGATCGATACGATCGTCACCGAGGTGCAAGCGTCATTGGAACCGGCAATTGCATCCTCACCGTTCTCATCGCCCGAGTCTTTGAAATTCCGCGACAAGCTCTACACGTCGCGACTGTTGTTCGTGCCCGGTACTGACCGTTCCTATCCGGTCGAGAAGGCGGCGGTCGTGGTACCGGCCTCCGACATCGAAGCGGTCAAGTTCCTGAAAGCCAGCGACGAATACGAGCCGTTCAAGGAGTGACATCGATGATCGGAATGGATCGCCAGACCGGCCTACCCATATCCGGCATCAAGCACCTTCGCCAATCCATTGCCGACATCTTGAGCACGCCGCTGGGCAGTCGCCGGCACCGCATGGAATACGGCAGCAAGCTACGGCGGTTTATCGATTTGCCCATCAACGAAGGCTGGAAAAGCGCCGTACAGGCTGAGGTCGCACGCGCTCTCGGGCGCTGGGAGCCGCGTTTGAAGTTGGATCAGGTGCGGGTCATTTCCGTCATTGGCGGGCAAATCAATTTGCAAATCGTCGGGAAGTACCTGGGCGACAGCGTCACGTTGGAGGTGGCCGCATGAGTACCGTAGATCTGTCCTCGCTACCGGCGCCGACCGTGCTGGAGCCTCTGGACTTTGAAGAGGTTTATCAGGACGGGCTGAGCGTGTTTCGCGGGTACATGGGCGGTAACTGGACGGCCGCGCTGGAAAGCGATCCAGTGGTCAAAGTGCTTGAGGTCGGGGCCTACAACAAGGTCGGCAACCGAGCCCGGGTCAATGACGCCGGCAAGGCGCTATTGCTGGCGCATGCCATTCGCGGCGACCTTGATCACTTGGGTGCCAACGTCAATCTGCAGCGCCTGGTCATTCAGGCCGAGGATCTGCTGACGGTGCCGCCGGTGCCCAAGGTCATGGAAGACGACGACCCGTTTCGCGAGCGTATCCAGCTGGCCTATGAGGGCTTGACCACGGCCGGCCCGCGTAACAGCTACATCCTGCATGCGCGTAATGCCTCTGGGCTGGTGGCAGATGCCACGGCCGAAAGCCCGGCGCCCTGTTACGTCACGGTCACGGTGCTGGGGTTGGACGGAGAAGGCGAAGCGCCGCCGGAGCTGCTGGCCACTGTAGCCGCTGCTCTGAATGACGACGACGTGCGCCCGGTTGGTGATCGGGTGACTGTGCAGAGCGCGCAGGTGATCCGTTACGAGATTGATGCCATTTTGCACATGGCCAGCGCCGGCCCGGAAGCGGATGCCAGTCTGGCCGAGGCCAAAAGCCGCTTGGCAGCCTGGATCAATCCACGCAAGCGGCTGGGCGTCGAGGTCGCCCGCTCCGCTGTTGACGCCCAGTTGCACGTTGCAGGCGTTGCCCGGGTTGAGTTGGTCGGATGGCAGGATCTGGCACCGACCAAGGCGCAAGCGGCGTTCTGTACGCGGTTCAACGTGAGGCTGGCGAGCTGATATGAAAAGTCTTTTGCCGCTCAACAGCACGCAACTGGAACGGGCCATGGAGGCCGCGTTCTTCGAAAAGACGATTGTCCCACTGCGTGACCTCTACAACGCTGATACCTGTCCGGTGCATCTGCTGCCGCACTTGGCATGGGCGTGGTCGGTCGATCGTTGGGACTACCGATGGTCCGAGGCGACCAAGCGCGCAGCAATCAAGGCGTCTTTCTACATCCACAAGCACAAGGGCACGATCGGCGCGCTGCGTCGCGTGGTCGAGCCGCTGGGCTATCTGATCGAGATTGTCGAGTGGTTCCAGACAGTGCCCGAGGGTGTGCCGGGCACCTTTGCCTTGAAGGTCGGCGTGCTCGATACCGGAATCACCGAGGAAATGTATCAGGAGCTTGAGCGCCTGATTGACGACGCTAAACCCGTCACCCGACAACTGACTGGGCTGGCGATCAGCCTGGAAACTCAAGGCAATTTGAATATCGCCGTGTCCGTCTACGAAGGCGACGAAATCGACGTTTACCCGCCCGTCATGCGTGACATTGAAGTCACTGGCAGCTTTGGCGTGGTCGGCCGCGAACACACCATAGACACCCTGGACGTTTATCATGATTGATGCGAATTCACAGTTTTTCGCGATCCTCACGAACGTGGGGATGGCCAAGCAAGCGAACGCCGACGCGCTCGGCATTCCCTGGCTGATCACGCAAATGGGCTTGGGGGACGCCAACCCGAACGGGCTAGCGGATCCGCCCAATGCGGTGCCGTCGGCCAGTCAAACCAAGCTGCTCAACGAGTGGCGCCGCAAGCCGCTCAACCAGCTGAAGATCGATCCGGTCAACCCTGCGGTAATCATCGCCGAGCAGATCATCCCCGCCGATGAGGGCGGTAAGTGGATCCGCGAAATCGGCCTCTATGATGCGGACGGCGATCTGGTGGCGGTGGCCAACTGTGCGCCAAGCTTCAAGCCGCTGCTGTCGCAAGGCTCGGGTCGCACGCAAATCGTGCGGATGAACTTCATCGTCACCAGCACCGGCAACATTCAGCTCAAGATTGACCCGTCAGTGGTGCTGGCGACACGTGAGTACGTCGACGCAAAGATTCTGGAAGAGCTGTACAAACTCGACAACAAACAGTCGGTGCGGGTCGCGACCACGGCCAACATTGCGCTGACCGGGCTTCAGTCCATTGATGGCGTGGCACTGGCTGTCGGTGACCGAGTGCTGGTGAAAAACCAGAACGCCGCCAAGGACAATGGCATCTGGGTTGCGGCAGCGGGAGGCTGGTCGCGTGCGGCAGATGCTGACTCGAATGCCGAGGTGACCTCGGCGTTGCTGGTGTCGGTCGAGCAGGGCATCACGTTGGCCGATACCCGCTGGCAGTTGATCACCGACGGCGCGATTGTCCTGGGCACCACGGCGCTAACTTTCCAGAACGTGACACAAGGCTTTGCGCCCATCAATTCGCCGGCGCTGATCAATCCTACGGCGAATACGCCGGCTCAGTTTGATAGCTCCCTGAAGCTCGCTACGACCGAGTTTGTGCGTCGGGCGTCGGGCAGTCTGGCCGGATACGTCGCTTACTCGGCAAGCACGATTTTGACGGCTGCGGATGCGGGTAAGTACATCTATGCAAACGGGGTGAACATTACCCTTACGCTGCCCGATCTGACGTTACTGCCTGCTGGGACAAAGTTTTATATTCAGGCATCAGCGGGCAGCTGGAAGATTACGGTGGCGTCCGTCAACGGCAACTTTTCCGGGCCTAATGGCGCCCCGGCTGGTTTTTCCACTCTCGTGCTTAGCGAGGGTGTTGCGTCAGAGTTCGTTTCTTCGGGAACAGGTTGGATCGCAGTCGGTGGCACAGGCCTGTCAGCCCTTGCGGCTAACGGCTATCAGAAGCTGCCGGGCGGTCTGATTATTCAATGGGGTTCCGCGATGGCAGCGGCGGCTGATTACTTGGTCACCTTTCCGATCGCCTTCCCGGTTGGGCCGATGTCGCTGGTCTTTGGGCAGAATGAGGGAAGTGTCAGCTTCCATAACAACTATCTGACGGCAACCGGGTTCAAGTATCGAAACGCCGCGGCAACGTACCCTGATCAATTTACTTGGATCGCCGTCGGCTACTAGGGAGGCCTTATGTTTGCTTCGAAATCTACAGGCGGGTTTTACGACTCAGCTATTCACGTATCAATGCCCGGGGATGTGGTGGAAATCACCGCCGAAGCGCATGCCGCGCTTATGGCCGGGCAGGGTCAGGGAAAAGTCATCGGCTGGGGTGACGATGGCTATCCTTTGCTCATCGATCCGCCCGTTCCATCTTCTGAGTATTTCGCGGAAGTTGAACGGTCATGGCGCGACGTGCAACTGGCCGCTACTGACGGCGTTGTTGCTCGGCATCGGGACGAGCTGGAGGCGAGCGTCGAGACGACTTTATCCCCTGATCAATACACCGAACTTCAGGTGTACCGCCGCGCCCTGCGCAATTGGCCGGAGGCGGGGGAGTTCCCGCTAGTCGACCATCGCCCGATTGCGCCGCCTTGGCTGATCGAGCAGATCCAATAAACGCCACGCACTGACGGGGCGTTTTTCATTCCGTTACGCGTAACTCCAACACCCCACACAGCCTCGCTTATGCGGGGCTTTTTCGTTTCTGGAGACTGACCCTTATGAGTTTTTTCCACGGCGTCACGACCACGTCGGTCGACACTGGCGCGCGCACTATCTCGCTGCCGTCGTCGTCGATTATTGGTCTGTGCGACACGTTCACCCCGGGTGTCCTCGGCGGTGGTACGGCCAAGGCGGGCGAGCTGAAGTTGATCACCACCGAGCGTGAAGCCATCGCCGCTTTCGGTCCCGACTCGGCGATCACCAAGGCCTGTCAGGCCATCTACGTCAAAGCCAAGGCGGTGATCGTCGCCATCGGTGTAGCCAAGCTGGAAGACCCTGCGCTGCAAACCTCGGCGATCATCGGCGGCGTGCTGGAGTCGGGGCAGCGTACTGGCCTACAGGCGCTGCTCGACGGCAAAAGCTTGTTCAACGCCCAGCCGCGATTGCTGATCGCCCCGGGTCATACGGCGACTCAGGCGGTGGCCACGACGCTCGATAGCTTGGCGCAGAAGCTGCGCGCCATTGGCATCATCGATGGCCCGGGCACGACCGACGAGGCCGCTATGGCCTACGCCGATAACTTCGGCAGTCGCAACCTGTTCATGGTCGATCCGGGCGTCAAGTATTGGGACACCATCACCAGCAAGACCGTCGACGCACCGGGTTCGGCTTGGGCGGCGGGCCTGTTTGCCTGGACAGATGCTGAGTACGGTTTCTGGGCTTCGCCATCGAACAAGGAGTTGACCGGCATCACCGGTACCGGTCGCGCGGTCGAGTACCTGGACGGCGACGAGACCTGCCGGGCCAACCTGCTCAACAACGCCAATATCACCACGATCATTCGCGACGACGGTTATCGCCTGTGGGGTAACCGCACGCTGTCGAGCGATCCGAAGTGGGCGTTCGTTACCCGCGTTCGCACGCTGTTCATCCTCATGGACGCGGTGCAGGCCGGGCACAAGTGGGCGGTTGACCGCTCGATCACCAAGACCTACGTGACCGATGTCACCAACGGTCTGGATGCATTCATGCGCGACCTGAAAGCCCAGGGCGCAATCATCAACTTTGAAGTGTTCCCCGACACCGAACTGAACACGGCCAGCCAGATCGCCCAGGGCAAGGTGTATTGGCGCATCCGTTTCACCGACGTGCCGCCGGCAGAGAACCCGAATTTCCTTTTCGAAGTCACCGATCAGTGGATGACCGAAGTGCTTGAAGCAGCCTAAGGGGGCGTAGCAAATGATTCCTCAGACTTTGTACAACACCAACCTGTTCGTCGACGGCGTGAACTTCTCCGGCGACGTGCCGAGCCTGACGCTGCCCAAGCTGACCACCAAGACCGACGAATATCGTGGCGGCGGCATGGCTGGCCCAATCGATATGGATCAGGGGCTTGAAAAAATGGAAGCCTCGTTTGTCACCAAGGGCGTGCGCCGCGAGTCGCTGAAGTACTTCGGCCTGGCCGACGGCACGGCGTTCAACGCCACGTTCCGAGGTGCCTTCAAGGGCCAAAAGGGCGCTGTGACAGCAGTCGTTGCCACCCTGCGCGGTCGCCTCAAAGAGGTCGATCTCGGCGACTGGAAAGCCGGTGATGCGGCCGAGATCAAACACGCCGTTTCGGTCACGTACTACAAGCTCGAAATCGACGGGCGCCTGATGTACGAGATCGACATGGTCGCCGGCATTCAGGTGATCGACGGCAAAGACCAACTGCTCGAAGTGCGCCAAGCACTCGGCATGTAAGGAATAGATCCAGATGACTCAAGTAATCGCTAAAACCCTGCCTGCCTGGCTTTCGCTCAGTGCAGTCGGTGCCGTCGTAACGCTGACCCGCCCAAGCCAAGCCAATAGCATCGACGTCGAGACGTTGAACCTGCGTAACCCGACGGTGCGCGAAGTGCGCGCGGCTGATCGTGCAGCCAATGGCGATGATGAGCAGCGCGAGCTGATGCTGTTCGCCGGTCTGGCCGAAGTCGGACTGAAGGATCTGGAAGGCCTCAAGCTGACGGATTATCGCCGCGTGCAAACGGCGTATTCGTACCTGGTACCGAAAACCGATTATTCGGACTCGATGCCGGCATGGCTGTCGCTGACCACCGATCAGGTGCTGGTAACGCTGTCGTGCCCGAGCGAAATCAACGGCGTGACCGTCGACAAGCTGGCCTTGCGTTCACCGACCGTGGGCGACGTGCGGGCGGCCAACCGTGAAGTGGGTGGTGATGATGAGCAGCGCGAACTGGTGTTGTTTGCTGCGTTGTCCGGTGCGCCTGTCGCGGATCTGGAGGGGCTGAAGCTGGTGGATTTTAACCGCTTGCAGGCCGGCTATTTTCGCATGGACGACGACGACGGGCTTTAACCCCAGCGTGATCAAGTCGGCGGCGAAACGTCTGGCGGCGGAAACCGGATTTTCCGCCGCTGAGATCCAGTCGATGCCGTTCGCGGACATGGTGTGGTGGCTCACGGATTGAGTCGCCACCGGTAGTGCTGGGCACATGAGGGCCATGACATGGCAAACAAACTCGCCCTCGGGCTGGTGATCGGCGGTGCCGTCAGTTCCACGGTCGGCGCCGCGTTCAAGGACGTGACCGGGCGCATCAAGCGCCTCGAGGCAGAAGGCAACAAGGCGCGCGTGCTGCAGCGCACAATTGGCGACACCATCCGCCTGCGCGAAGAATGGAAAAAGGCTCACGACACCGGCGCTGCCGGTGCGTCCAAATTACTCAACCGTTTGAACTCAAACCTCGACAGCCTGAAAAAGCAGGGGGTCGAGGTCGGCCGGCTGGAAAAAGCCTATCGCTCGATGGGGCAGACGGCCAACAAAGCCGAGCTGAAAGCCAAGGGACATCAGCAGATTGATTCTGGCGTAAAGGGCATGAAGGGCGCTGTCGGTGCAGCGGTGGTCGGTGTCGGTGCCATGGCGGTGCCGACCAAGGTTAGCGCTGATTTTGGCGCGATTGTGCGTGACATCGCGATCAAGGCCGGCATTGCCAACAAGCCGCAAGAACAGGAGATGTCGCGCAAGATCATCGACACTTCACGCGATACCGGCATGGCGCGCAACGATGTGGCCGACGTGGTCAATCAGTTGGTCGGTGCCGGTATGGACCTGAGCAAGGCCCTGGAGTACGCGCCTGTCGCAGCCAAGTTTGTCGTGGGGCAGGGTTCCAGTGGCGTCGACACGGCGAAGATGATCAACGCCCTGGGGCAGAACGCCAAGATCACCGATCCCAAGCAGATGCAGCAGGCGCTGGAAGTGATCGCCTATCAAGGTCAGGCGGGCAGCTTTGAAGCGGCCGACATGGCTAAGTGGTTCCCGGAGTTACTGGCGAACATGGCCAGCAACGGCATCACCGGTTTGGATGCGGTGACGCAATTGGGCGCCATGTTGCAGGTGCAGATGAAGCAGGCCGGTAGTTCGGACGAAGCGGCCAACAACCTGAAAAACTGGATGGGCAAAATCGGCTCGACCGATACGGTCAAGGCCTACGAGAAAGCCGGCATTGACTACCAGGGGTCGATGCAGACCGGTTTGCAAAACGGTATGTCGACGCTTGAGACCAGCATGGCGCTGGCTCAGAAGTACATTCAGGCGACCGATCCGGCGCGTGCGGCGAAAATGGCCGAGGCCACGGCGAAGATCAGCGAGCAGGCCGATCCAGAAAAGGCCAAGGCCATGATGGCCTCGCTGGAAGAATCCCTGCGCACCGGCGACCTGTTCGCCGACATGCAGGTCAAGGCCGCACTGTCGGCCTACATGCAGAACAAGGCGCTGTACAGCCAGCTCAAAAACGATTCGCGTGACGCCACTGGGATCCTCGACAAGAACCTCGCCGAGCGGCGCGAGTCGTCATCGCAGAAATGGGCGGAAATGGCCCAGTCGATGGACGACGCCATGCGCAGCATCGGCGATGCCTTGCGCCCGGTGACGGACACCGTGGCCGAGTCGTTGACCAAGGTTACTAAAGGCATTACGTCGCTGACGGATAGCGCGCCCGGGGTGGTTGCCGGTATCGCCACGGTCGGAGCGGGGCTGATCGCCTTAAAAGGCATCTTCAGCACGATCAAGATCAGTAAGGGGCTGCTAAACCTTGCGCGTGGGTCGCGCGGTGGCAGGAATGGGAGCGAAGCCCTAAATAAAAGCCCCGGAGAACTTGATCTGGTAGCGACTGGCCTGGATGTTGTTTCGCGAGTGAAGGACGCGGCAACAGGCGGTGGCCTTGGTACTGAAAGTGGTGCAGGTAACGACGGCGTCAAGAAGGTTTTCGTCGTCAATGCCGGCGCTATAGGTGGCGGTGTGGATGCGTCGGGCGAATCGCGCCGACGTGGACGTGGGTCAAGGCGCAGCGCTCGGCGCCGGTCGTTGCCGAGTTCGAGAGGTCCTCGTCCGTCTGTGCCTCGTCCACCTGTTTCGCTCCCATCGCCATCAGTCCCCTCCGTTCCAAGTGGGGCATTGTCCAAGCTCGGCGCCGTCGCCGAAACCGTCGGTAAGGTCGGTAAGGCGGCCAAGGTTATTCCTGGCGGCACGCTGCTGGAGTCCGGCGCGATGGCGCTTGAAACCTTTCAAAACGCCAAGACCAAGGACGAAAAAGCCGAAGGTTACGGTTCAGCTGCCGGCAACCTAGCCGGCACCATGGCCGGTGCAGCAGCAGGCGCCGCCATTGGTTCGGTTGTGCCGATCATCGGCACCGCTATCGGCGGCATGATCGGTGCTTACCTGGGCAGTCAGGGCGGTGCGGCGCTGGGCGGGTCGTTGGGTAAGTCGCTGTTCGGCGGCGAGGATGAAAAGCCCGAACAAACGGCAAAGGCGCCGGTGCCATCCACGCCGCTCATGATGGCGTCAGCGGCGCAGCAAGGCCCGGTGTTGGGGGATGTTGCGCGCTCGATGGCGGTGACGGCGCCGCTCAAGTCGGCGGCGCTGGCTATCCAGCCCAAGGAGCCGGCGAAGCCGGAGCCGGCCAAGGTGGATCAGCAGTTTCAGTATTCACTGAGCATGCCGGTGACCGTGCAGGGCGATGTCAAAGACCCGCAAACCTTGGCGCAGGATCTGATGCCGCACATGCAACGAATGATGGCGGACGCGGCGAGGAGTAACGCCGCCAAGCTGTACGACGAACCCCATGTATAAGGAGGTTTCATGGCTTACATGGAGCAGATGCAATCAAGTCTGAAGTATCTGGTGGATGCAGGGGAAACGGGGCGGCGTAGCGCGGATGGCATGCTGTCCCCGGTCAATGGCGCGATCCGCGAACTGACCGGCGCCGCGTCCGAGCTGGAAAACATCCCGTTCGTCGGGCCGGCCATCGGCGCCAAGCTTCAGCGGGTGATGCGCGGCGTCGACGCGGCTCAGGCCAAGGTCGGTCAGGTGGCGGCGGTGTACGGCCGCGCCACCCGGGCGGCGGCCGAAGTGCAGGAGCGGCTGGGCACGTTGAAGGAGCAGGCGGGCAAGGCGGCCACGGCGATCAACAACGTTGCCGGCAAGGTCAGTCCGTCGCTGGCCAACATCGTGCCCACCAGTTCCTTTGCCGTGGAGGCCACGCCGGCGCCGGAGGCGGTGAAGCCGTTCCCGCATCTGATGATCATTCAACCGCGCGATCCGAAGATTGAGCCGTACTACTTCAACCTGGACACGGCGGCGTTTGATGAGCTGAGCCGTTCGACCGAATTCCGCTGGGCTTCTCAGGAGCGGTTGACGCGCCGGCCGGCGAAGCAGGCCATCGGTATGGGCGATGAAAAGTTGACGCTCAAGGGCACGATCTACCCGGGCTTCAAGGGCGGGCTAAAGCAGCTCGACACCCTGCGTTCCATTGGTGCCAGGCTGCAACCGCTGACCCTGACCACGGGTTATGGCGAGGTGATCGGGACCTGGTGCCTGAAAAACATCAACGAGGAACAGTCCGCACTGCTGCACGGCGGGATTGCTCGCAAACAGGGGTTCACTTTGGAGTTTGAGCGTTATGGCGACGACATGCAGGACGTCTGACGGCGACATGCTCGATGTCATTTGCAACAACGTTTACGGCCATCTGAATGGCAGCGTCGAGGCCGTGCTCGATGCCAATCAGGGGTTGGCCGATGAGCCTCAGCCGTTCCGGTCGGGCGTGATCATCGTCCTGCCGGATCTGCCCAGCCCGACCAATGAAGGCGTCAGCTTGTGGGATTGACCCGGAGTGATGCCTTCGCCGGCGCCGCGTCGCGTTACGCGTAACGGCACCTTGTTTTTCTGACCCGCCTTGTGCGGGTTTTTTATTGGAAAAAAATCAATGACTCCGATGTTTCGCATTGTCGCCGATGGCGCCGATGTCACGGCCAAGATCAATGATCGGCTGTTGTTGCTGGGCACCTCTGACAAGCCGGGCATGGAGTCCGACGAGTTTGAGCTGCGTATCGACGACCGTGATGGGCAAGTGCAATTGCCACGGCGTGGCAGCTCAATCGAGATCTACCTGGGGTACGCCGAAACGTCCTTGGCGCGAATGGGCAGTTACACCGTGGACACGGTCGAGGTGTCAGGCCCGCCGGATACCATCGTGATCAAGGGTAAGGCCAGCGACATGCGTGGCAGCGGCAAGACCATTCGTAGCGGAAGCTGGGAAGACGTACCACTGTCGAAGATCGTCGCTGACGTCGCCGCGCGCAATGGCTGGACGCCTGTGTGTCCGGTGTCGACCAAGGTCGCCCGGGTCGACCAGCTCAACGAGTCCGACTTTAATTTCATTACCCGGCTGGCCAAGCAATACGACTGCACGGCCAAGGTCGCCGACGGCAAGCTGTTGGTGATGCCGCGCCAAGGCGGCCAGACAGCCAGCGGGAAGACGTTCGGCGCCATTACCCTGACCCGACGCGACCTCAGCCGCTGGCAATTCAGTCTCGGCGATCGCAATTCGCACAAGGCGGTGGCCACTAAGCATCAGGACAAAAAGAACGGCAAGCTCGCGGTGGTTACCATCGACAACGATGACGCTCCGGACGGCCTGCCGGCAGTGCATACCGACCGCCATATCTACCCGGACAAAGGCGCTGCTGAAGCGGCGGCCAAGGCACGTCTGTCGGCGTTCAATCGCTCGACCGCCGATGTGCGGCTTGAAATGCCTGGCCGGACGGACATCTTTGCCGAGCGTCCCATCATCGCTCAGGGTTTCAAGGTCGGGCTTGATGGCGAATACCTGGCGGATTCGGTCGAGCAGGTGTTTACCCAGTCCGGCTGGTCGACCACGGTCGAATGCAATGCCGGCAAAGCCGGTAAATCCAAGGGCAAGAAAAAGAAAGGACCGAAACCACCACTCAAGGTGGTGAACGTCGAGAAGCAGTAGTCGCATCCCATCGCCGCCTGAGTGCGGTTTTTTTACGTCTGGAGTTTGTATGTCCATCACTGAACAACAGCTGCAAAGCATCATGCCCAACGCCCGCCGCCAAGCGGGCGTTTTTGTATCCGCCCTCAACGCAGCCATGGCCCGCCGGCAGATCAACACGCCGAAACGCCAAGCCGCGTTTCTGGCGCAAGTCGGTCACGAGTCGGGTCAGCTGCAGTACGTCCGGGAACTGGGCGGCGATCAGTACCTGAGCAAATACGACACCGGCAACCTGGCTGCAAAACTGGGCAACACGCCGGCAGCAGATGGTGATGGCCAGCGCTATCGCGGTCGCGGCCTGATCCAGGTCACTGGCCACGACAACTACCTGCGCTGCAGCTTGGCGCTGTTCGGTGACGAGCGATTGCTGCGCACGCCTGAACTGCTGGAGCTGCCGCAGTGGGCCGCCGAGTCGGCCGCATGGTTCTGGTTCGTGAATGGGCTGAACGCGCTGGCCGATCAAAACGAATTCAACACGATCACCCGCAGGATCAACGGCGGCCTCAATGGCCTGCAGGATCGGCTGGAATTGTGGGGGCGGGCGAGGGCGGTGCTATGCGTCTCGGCGAACTGATACCGGCGCCGTATCGGCTGCTGGCACAAGGTGTGCTGCTGGTCGTGTTGGTCGGTGCTTCCGCCGCCATTGCCTGGCAATTACAGGATTGGCGCTACGGCAAACAACTCGCCGAGCAGGCCCGACTCCACACCGAAACCTTTAACCAGTTGGCCCTGGCCACGGTTGCGCAGCAGCGTGCCGAACAGGACAAACGCCTCGCGCTCGAGCAGCGCCTGGCCACTAGCGAACAAATCCATTACCGAGCCTTGAGCGATGCCCAACGTGATCAAGGTCGCCTGCGCGACCGCCTTGCCACTGCTGATCTGCGCCTGTCAGTCCTACTCGATGCCACCACCGGCGCCGGCAACGGATTGGTGTCAGCCGCCACCGCCACCGGCGGCGTGGTTCATGGCCCCACAAGAGCCGAACTTGACCCGGCGCATGCTCAACGAATTATCGGCGTCACCCATGACGGCGACCGGGGCTTGATTGCCCTAGCGGCCTGTCAGGCATACGCCAAAGAAGTCTCAACACCGAAGTGAAAAAAGAGCGGTCGATCCGGATGCGTCAACATCCGGATCGACCGCCGTCCCTGCAGATGGTCCCTGCAAGTCCAGCCAAGGCTCTTGCTCCGTGCACAAAGCGCGGCGAGCCTAGCACCTGTTTATCCATACAGTAAAGGTCTTGCTTTTTATGTCTACACCCATCATTCCCTGGATGGGCGGCAAACGCCGCCTGGCCGACCGCCTCATACCGCTTTTTCCGCCACACGAATGCTACGTCGAAGTCTTTGCCGGCGGTGCCGCGCTCTACTTCATGAAGCCCCAGCCATCGCCCGTCGAAGTCCTCAACGACATCAACGGCGACCTGGTCACGCTTTACCGCGTCGTGCAGAACCACCTCGAAGAATTTGTGCGCCAATTCAAATGGGCGCTCAGCTCGCGGCAGGTGTTCGAATGGCAGAAAATGACCCGCCCCGAAACCCTCACCGACATTCAGCGCGCCGCCCGGTTCTTTTACCTGCAGCACCATGCTTTCGCTGGCAAGGTCTCGGGTCAGACTTTCGGGACGGCTACGACTGCCCCGGCCATCAACCTACTGCGTATCGAGGAAAACCTCTCGGCCGCGTGGCAGCGCCTGTCCGGCACCTACGTCGAAAACCTCCCTTGGCTTGAATGCGCTGAACGTTACGACCGCGCCCATACCTTTCATTACATGGATCCGCCTTACTGGCAGACCGCGGGTTATGGCGTGGACTTTCCGTTCGAGAACTATGAACGGATGGCCGACTTCATGCGGCGTTGCAAAGGTAAGGTGATGGTCAGTATCAACGACCACCCGGACATACGTCGGGTTTTCCGTGGCTTTCATTTTGAGGTACTCGACATTCGCTATACCACGACCAACCAGAGGCTGGGGAAGGCCGAAGTCAGTGGCGAATTGGTGATAATGAATTGGGAACCGACAGAGTTGGGAGGTCTGTTTTAGCAGAGTTCTCATATTGGGATTGGATGCTTTCGGCCTATAGCGGACCTTCGACTCAATAAGGCTTTTGGCCTAAGACCGGCACGCACGCACAATGAGTAGCCCCCTCCCTTACGCTTCGATACCGGCCACCCTCTGCAGTGTCGCGGGCACAATTTTCCCGCATATACCGTATCAAAATTGATCAGGCGAGATATCATCCTGCCATTATCTAGCCGTTGGGCTGTGGGTGATTTACGTTGAACGCTCCCCAGCTCGGAAAATAATCCTTGGCTAAGCTGGTACGTTTGCCCAGGCGGTTCATAGGACCGACAGATGAAAATACTCATGGAAGCGAAAAGCTATGCAGATTAGAGATCCACTAATAGAATTACATGAAACAGTACTGTACCGATATCTAGCATCGCTTGATCAAGAATACTCAGAGAGAATTTCGAAATTTGTTCGCGAAGTTGCACCTTTAATGGCAACGATTGAAAATTACTTCCCATACTATACGCGCCATGATGCACACCACGGCTATCAAGTAGTTGAAAGAATGGCGCAATGCTTATTGCCTTCGTGTTTCGATCTTTCAAAACCGGAATCGTTGACTGCACAGGAAGTTTTTTTATTAATTGCCGCAGCATATGCACACGACCTAGGCATGGCTGTATTTCCGGGTGAAGAGCAACTTCTAAAAAGAAAATTTAGCCTGTGCGACACACCAGCTTGGAAAACAAACGATAAACTTCAAAGTTATCTTAGGAAAAATCATTCCAGCAGGGGAGGGGAATACGTCGAAAAAAACGCTGAACAATTTGGTGTGCCCCGCAATTTAGTTGCAGCATTAGACCTGCTTATGAAAGCTCATAACTATTCTATAACTCAACTTGAAAGAGAGTTGCAGCGCCCGTTCGCGACTGGTCAAAAAGAAAGCGATCTAGCTCAGTTGGCTGTAATTGTTTGTGTTGCGGATGCTATAGAATTCAGTGATACGCGAGTGCTAGATGGTGTATTCGATAAAATTGGAATGGATAAAACCTATGCCGCACGGATTTCTTATGCAGAAAACATGAAGCATGTTTGCACTGGCGACAGTCTAGCTGTAACCGATGACGGCCGAATTATTGTCAGCGGCGCATTTCAGGATGCCAATATTCTCGCCCTCGCACATCGCACCTTTGATCAGATGGAGGAGTGGATTCAGGGATACAGCGACATAGATCGCCGTTGCAGGCATAGAAAGCTGAAGGTAAGGGGAGAACCTTTCCAGCGCGACCTATCGTTTAATAGGGGAAATTTCCAGCGTTTGGGAGTAAGACTCAATAAGCGTAGTGTGATCGACTTGATCGCTTCCAATGCAGTTTGGCGGGCTCAACAAGGTATCGCGTTGCGCGAGTTAGTGCAAAATGCAGTTGAGGCATGTCGCTATAGAGATCATCACTCTGCGCCTGCAGATAAATATCAACCGGAAGTTTACATAGTTTTCGATAGGGAGCAGCATACTGCAACAGTTAGCGATAATGGATGTGGTATGTCTGAGCGAACTGTTCTTAATAACTTGCTGACTGTTGGGAGCAGTAGGTCTCGCGAGCCGGCGTATACAGAAAGTGACTATGCACCGATTGCTCGCTTTGGCATTGGTTTTTGGTCGGTCTTTACTATTGCTGACGTGGCTAAGGTAACCACAACTGCATTTGAAAATTATAGGGGCAGACCAAGTCAGGCTGCGAGCGCTCAAGGCTTTGAGTTTGACGTTCAGCTAGCGGAACTGAAGGATTTCACGGTTTTCTCACCAACTGAAAGAGCCTGCGGAACAACCATAAAATTAGATCTAAAACCTCACGTAGTCATTGATGAAGTGTTTACTGATCTAAAGAAATTACTTCTTTGCTCAATGGTCCCTTTGACTATAGTTCTAGATGAGAAAGAAGAAAAAATTGATAGTAATGTACCTCGCATTGACGAGGTTGCGCTCTTTGGTGTGAGGCGTCTAAAGGCAAAGGAGCTTGGAATAAGGATTTTTGATTATTGCGCAAAGTCAGCCGATGTATCTGTTTCCTATGGTTTTGCATACCGAGAAGAAGGCGGATCTACAACGTTAATGGCGGGGCCTGGCAATCCAATGTTTAGTGTGATTGAGAACTTTCATTCGAGTCAGTCTGCAGTGTGTGGGTTCTCGGTGCCAGTGCGAATTACACCGTTATGCATAGATCTTGAAAGAATCGGCACCTACAAGATAAATACCACTACACCTCGAGGCTTTGAGTTCTCTATAGATCGAAGTCAACTGAACAAAAATGAAGCGGTGACGAATTTTATTGAACGCGCTAGAAATATTATTCATGATGGCTATCGGGACTTTCTCAAAAAAACAAATTCCTACTATCCAGAAGTGATTAACCGCTTGCAGAGAGAAGCTGCATCCGGGGGTGGGGGCGTATACGATCAATTTACTGAAATGGAACTAGCTTCGGCCAAATCTAGCTATCCAGATCTGATTTGCATGGGACTAACTCCTGTTACACAGGGGCAGGGCTTTAATCAAGCAAAAGCTAATACAAAATATGTAAACCTAGACCAATTGTCTAAAATGAACGGCATTGTTTGGTGTTTGCAAGCACAGCGTGGACAGTTCAGCTCCAGGGGGGCTCAGCACTTTCCTGTTGAAGCTCCAGAAGCACTTCAAGTTGCCTATGCCTGGGTGCAAAAGCAGCAACAAAATTTATTAGCAAATATACCAGTATACATCACGCAAGCAGACCGAAATTTCTCACTTTTATTTGACAATGACAACGCCTCATTCACGCATGTCACCTCTTTGCCATATGAGCTTTGTTTTCTCGCTGTCAACTTGGAAAGAGTTAACTATGCGGAGATGGCTGTTGATATAATTCCCAATATAGGAGGGGTATGGGCGGGCACTATTTATTGGCGAAAGTTTGAAACGGAAGACAATAAGCCCTATTTATTTCTTGGTCGGCATCGTGTTCTAGTTAAACCCGATACTAAACTTCAGGCTCATATTAAAGCTCTCGCTGAAGATGCAAGGATATCAGCTATAGCTAATATCATTAAGCTTCTTCAAGAAGACGAGGCTGGACACATACCAGAAGCGTTAACAGGCTTGCTTTAGAAAACACTAACTGAGTTCGTTCGGTGAAGCTTTTATTGTAGCGATCCGAACGAGCCTAGCTAATTTTAGTTGCAAGCATTTGTAGCAATGACATCAAGGGCGATCCATAATCCGTTGATTGTATGTAAACCGAGAGCGCTGAAAGGGGCGAGAAGACAAGTGAGCTGACTATATGAGATAAGGTTCTTTCGATTTAATCACTGCTGCTTTATCGGTTTTATTGCAAGGTCGGTGAGGGGGGGGCGTTGCATGGATTCGGTAAGTGCTATTATAAATTAAAGTTAAATTAATAAAATAAACACTGCATGGAATGAGCGGAATATGTCAGCAAAAATTATCAAGAAATTCCCAAAACGATTTGAGTTAAATGAAGAGACTCTACGAAGAATTTATTCTGATATCAAGAAGAGGGTTCCAGATGAGAATCACAAAGACATAATTTTTGAAATTTTTCGAGAAGATTCTTTGGTATACAGAACGTCTGAAGTAGATCGTATATTAACTGAGGATAACGACTCAACGCGGAAAATTAAAAACATCAAAATTGAATATGCAGATCCCAGTCTGCTGCTCGAAATATATTTTGACTCAGAACAAGGCGTTGAATTTACAGTTGCTGGCGAAGTGAGAGATGATGTGTATTTGCTAGCCTCTGAGCTTAAAGAGTATATACAGAAAGAAGTTTGCAATATTCTGAGTCTCAATTTTTCCAATCAAAAATCATTCCTGTTAATTTTTACATCGTTTATGCTAGCTTTCTTTATATATTCTATGATGAATATGGCGCCACAGCTGACGGATACAGAGATATTAAATTCCATACTTGCTAGTACAAGTGCAAATGAAAAACTTGACTATCTTATCAAGTCGAGGGAGGTCAAGATCAAGATACCAAGTTTCTTCTATGTAATGATGATGTTTCCTGTGATGATAATTGTCTTGACCGTAGTGCCTTTTAAGAAGGTTTTCAATTATCTTTATCCGGGAAATGTATTTTTATTTGGGAAGCAGGTTAGTGTGATTGCTAATCGAAGATCAACTGCGAAAAATTTTTTCTGGGGAGGTTTGATTGCGTTTTTGATTGCAATTTCTACCGGATATTATTTTTTCTGGTTGGCCAAGTAATTGTGTGATTTGTCCGGCTCGCTATTGGCGAAAGGCGTGCCTGCTCTTTTTTCAGCGGAGATTGTGGGGGGCGGATAAATCTTGTTTTTTTCTAGCTATCCTAACGACGCTTCCAATAAGTAGTGACGCCTTTGCGTTCGCTTCAAGGTCCCACTTGAAGTGAACACTCCAACTTTGGCGTCGGATGAACTAAGAATATCTTTCAATGATGACAGCCATGCCGAATAACCCAGACTGCAACATTCACATGGGCGATGCTCTGACATTGTTACTGCTCAACCAGCATGCCCTCGGTAAGGCAATCGAAGAGATCACCCATTGGATCTCAGGGACTGGCGCAGACGATGTTGCCGATAACGCCGTCGCGGCCCTTGGAAAATTGGACAGAAATGCACAAGCGCTCACCAACGCGATCATGCGACTCAGAATTTCGTAGTGACCTACCGATAGACATAGCGCCTTTTATGTGCAACAGGCCCCCACACCTTGCCCGGTGTGTGGGCCTTTTTGTGGCGACACGGAAACCACGATCGCCAGGGTGGTCTACCGTGTTCCAATGGTCTGGGAGATGCTCAGACTGACCTCACGTGAACTGGAACGCTGTCCATGTCTTACGCCTATGAGGAATTGGCGACCGTCGGTGTGCCGGCCCTGTACCAGGAGCAACCGCCGAATACGCTGACCACGCTGGAACTGAACATCCGGCTTCTCAATGTCGGTTCGGGGCGCTTTCGCGTTGAATTTGACCGCTATCTGCAAGACCCCAAGGAGGCGAGTGCCGTACAGGTGATGTTGACCGGCGGGCTGTTGCTGCAAGGACCGATCGTCGATGGCAGTAACGAGCCGGCCGGCAGCTGGCTGCTGATCGATGTCGAGCAGGCCGAACTGCCGTTCGAACCGCCAGCGACCTCAACGGCTGAAGTGGGAGTGAGCATGGACGATGGATTAGCGGCCCTATACCTGCCGCACGTCGTACAGGTAGAGACACTCGAACTCTTGGCCCGACCCGCATCAGCCAGGCGTCCAGCGCCGACGAGCTGTGGGGCGCCAGTGACCGCGCCGCCCGCTTTGCTGTGGGGCTGAAGACGGTCAGGGCGTTGAATGCGGCGAGTATGGAAGGCCTTTACGGCGTCATCGACACTGCCCCCACCCAGCGAAGGCTGGAGCAAGCCGCGTTATAGGCCAAGGCATTTACGAATATGTGTGGTCGAGCTGCGCGCGGTGGGCGATTAACAGTAGGTGCGTATTACCATAGGGCATATTTAGGGCAAAGGCGGGACCGGAGCAGGCCGCGACAAGCCATCTGCTAACGCGTGCCGCGCCTGATTCTGTGGCCTGAAGCGGTCTGCGCGAACTAATGCACGGGTTCGAATCCCTATCCTGTAATTGGCTTACCATGACCGTATTCGACCCCAAGCCATCGGTCCTAATGTGGAAATTGTAAAAGTAGTCGATGGCTACCAGTACTTTGGCCAGTTGTTGGAGTTCTGCCGCGGTTAGTCGGTGTTCAATTTGAATAACGAGGCCGGGATCAAGTTTTCTTCCAGTTTTTCTGGTGAATATTACGGCAGCGTTGCACGACTTCTTCTACGTGAGGATGACGCGGTGAGTCGGTGTAGATCTCTTTCCCGTAGAAGGGAAGACCGCCTAGGAAGTTTTCCAGCACGGCATCCAGCTCGAGCGAAAGCAGGACCAGTGTCTTGAAGGCGTTGGGTACTTGATCTTTTTCAAAGCTAGCCCACCTATCATTCATGGCTCGTTCAGCCTTACCTGCTTTATCCCATTCCTTAGATTTATGGTGTACCAACGCATTCCGCGCTTTAACCAGACCTTTTAGGCCGTTGATTGCAGGGCCATCCTCCGTGAGGGATCGGCCGCAAATGAGTCGAGGGACAATCATCCACTTACCTAGCAAATCCATCTTGTCCAGGTAATCGGTGGCCACTTTATCGCTTAGCTGGATGGCCGCTAAGTCAAATACAGCGGCTTCGAGGGCCATCGCGGAGAAAACGATGGTTTTTATCCCCGCCACACTCTTTATTTTTTCGTGCTCATCGTAGGCTGCATAGTCGTATAGCGATTCTGGACGAGCAACAGGATTGGCCATTTCAGTTAAGAACTGACCAAAGGCCTCCTCAGCAATTTCTGCGTAAGAGTCGGCCATTGTATCGACACGTATATAGCTATCGCGGATCTGAAACGGTTCGGTCGTACCCATCACGAGTCCTCGGAATTAAAGGTGATAACGTATTTTATCGCTAATAGATGGTGCCTTAGCCATGGGTAAGTACAGGTTCGCTTTTGTCGAATGTTGCCTGTCAGAGGGAGTGGTTCGCCCATCGTTAGGATTACGGGCATGACCATGAGCGCGAGAGTGGGGCAAAAATGCAGCAAACCGTGTGTCAATCCACGCCATTCAATGCCAAATATGTGTTGCACATGAATGGTGATATGAGCTGAACCTCAGAGAAGGCGTGGGTTTGAAGCTTTCCGGGCGAAATATTCCAACACAATCGGAGTGTAGCCGTTCACAGACGTTTGCTTCTGAGCCTTGCCAAGCCCTGCTTAATATGTCCGGCATTCTCTCCAATCACCCACAAGGCACCCCGGACGTTGTCGCCGACTTCGGCCAAGCCTTGCTGTTCAGCATGAAGCGTAAGCTCCATCAAGGCTGCTTCTAGGCCGAGCTGATTCTGGTACATCCTCTCCAGCACATCCACTAACGAATATTCGTTTGTCATGGCATCGACTCCTTTCGAAAAAGAAACAGCATAGTACCGGTAGTGCCCTTGGTGGGCAGTAATTGCTGCTTGCTTAGAAATTGCTACAAAGCAGTTTGTTTTCGTGAGATTAACCAGGCTGGCCGGGGGCCAGACGAGGGACTACATCCAATCCATCATCGGGGCGACAGAGAAGCGGCGGGAGAGTGTGACGGGTTGTAGGGACATGTGAGGAATCTGGATCAAGAAGGCGAAGGCGCAAGAGTTTATCAGGTCTGCGAACAGGCAAAGGCTTGCGAGCCGCTGTTTGTGGTTTGAACTGGGCTCCGACGCGCTCGGCCTGATGGGAGGAGGTGTATTTCTGCCTGTTTTCTGTCCTTCAGTATCCGTTTAAACGATTACGCAGGCGCTTGTTTAAATCTGACTGGTGAAAGTCATCCGAAGCCTACCTTGTCTTGCGCCTCCCCTACACCTAAGACAGAATCCGCCGGCTTGTGCGTTTAGCCTGCGGGTTTTATCGTCTCCGGGTCACTGAAAACAGTGATCGGGTTTGGTAGCGCGTTCCGTCAAAAGCACAAGACTACCGTCTTGCGACGACGTTTCTCGTCTTTGTTTTATGGTGGTCATGCGCGGGGCATCTTCGGATGCGCCGGGGTTCCCGACGACCGGTCTACCAACCTGCGTATGGCCTCCACCCTTCGTTTGGTAGCGAGAGTGATGGCTCCTTTTTGTTCATCCGTCAGGAGTTGTACAGCCTGCAATTGCGCACGACCGGTTATTTTTCCGCTAAATAACCCCCACTGCATTGCCCGTAGCGCCCTATTGGCTGAATAGGCCGGGAGCTTGATTGTTAGCTATTTACGTGAAGAGAATTTATGTCTACTCCTGATAAGCCGAAGTTGCCGCTGCAAGCATTTGTGATGTCGTGCCTAGTGGCCGGCTGGGGTCTGGTGTATGCCGGTCAGGTGAATTGGGCGGTGCGTGTTGCCGCTATGCTTTATCTGGGTGTGATTTTACTCGGTGTCTGCGGGGTGCCTGCCACGCCATTGGGCCTGTATGTCTTCGCTACGTTTATCGTCCTGGTGAAACTCGGCTCGGCCACGGCGGCTGCGATATCGGTGCGTAGAAACGACCGTCCGGTGAACAGCCCCAGCACCCGTTTCCATGTGCTTTACGTGGTGGCGCTGGTCATCTTTACGCTGGTTCTTTTCGGTCCATTGCGAGGCCCGACGCTAGGGTTCAAGACTTACTTGATCCCCTCCGGCTCGATGATTCCGACCCTTTCCATCGGTGACTATATCGTCACCAATATGCGCATCGACGAGCCGCAGGTGGGCGACATTGTGGTGTATCGCTACAACGGCACGGAGGCGGTCAAACGTGTGGCGGCAGTGGGTGGCGATACCTTGTCGATTGTTGACGGTAAGGTCATTCGCAACGGCGAAAACATGGGGCTGTTCTTTGCGCCGCCAGAGCGCGTGAAGGATCCTCGTTATCTGCAAACGCCGCAGACGGTGGTCGATAAAGATCATGTTTATCTGCTCGGCGATAACCGCGACAGCAGTAACGACAGCCGCTTTATGGGTCAGGTCGCAGTCCAGGACATTACCGGTAAAGTCACCGGTATCTGGTATTCATCCGATCGATCGAGGATTGGCACAGCCTTTCAATGAACACAAAAGCCGTCACCTTAAGGTGACGGCTTACGCTTGCAGATCTAGCCAAACTGACTCGCCGACTCAACCGCAGATTTCGGCTTCCTCAACCGGGTCCGCTGGTAAGCAATCCAAACCATCACTGCATGGCCCTCAAGGCAATCTGCGTGCACCCATGCCCACCACACGCGACATACCACACACCGGACGCGTCGAGGCAGTGATTGCGTGGCCAGGCATTTGAATCCGCATTTTCAATCCCCTTTCACGCCAGTAGCGATGTGCCATAGGTCATGATGGCAATGCGTCATCACGCCACTCAAAAAGTTCAACGTTTATACAAAAATATAAAGTTGTACAAGTTTTCGCAAAATTAATAGCATCCCTTCAGACACCTTTGCTGAAACGATAAATCCAGCGTGCAGAAGCTCTGTTTGCGATGTGACGGGTTTGTCTGCCGGTGCTCGCGTCGGGTCTCTTTTCGACGCTTCAACAGCATCGGCATTTGCATTTCCGGGGCAGCTGGAGCGTCCCGTATTACGCCCTGGATGACGACCCCCGAATGTCTGGACGGTGACTGTGGTTACCGGAGATCAATTTTTTGTGCCTGGCGTTTCGCGTCAGGACGTTTGAGGCTGAATATGGCAGTAGCATCGAATTTCCTCGGTGACATCAAAGTTTCCCGCAAGCTGGGAACCGGCTTCGGCATTCTTCTGCTGGCCGTTTTGGCGGTTGCCTTCATTGGCTATAACAGCAACAGCGTGCTGGTTGATCGCTTGAGTACGACGCGTCTGATCGGCACGTTGAATGACGCTACGCAAAATATGCGTCTGTCCGAGAAACAGTACGAAGCCGCCGCTGACGCAGCGTTCGCCGAGTCCTATAACGCGCAGTTGAATGTCTTGCAGGGCCTTGTGAGCAAGGCGCTGGACACCTTGACTCGCGCTGAAAACCAGCAAGCCTTGAAGGCTTTGCAAACCACGATTGTTGCCTACGACCAGAAGGTCAAACGGCTGATCGCTGCCGATCAATCGACCACCGATGCGCTGAAACCGCTGACGGCGCTGTCGGACAAGTACGCGCAAACTTTTGCCGGCATGCTTGAAGGCGCCACGACCAGTGCCTTGGCGTCTGCCGATGGTGAACGCGTTCGGGAGCTGCGCACGGTGGCCGATTTGCGCAATGGCATGACCACGTTTCGCCTGATGTTGCGTCGTTACATCGCGGTGCCCAACGACGTGAACAAAAAACTGCTGATGGAAACCATCGATAGCTTCTTGAGTGATATCAGCAAGGCGCGCACCAGCCTGCCGACGGCGCTGTCGAGCCAACTGGAAGAAGCCCACTCCGGCATGCGGCGTTATCGCGAAGTATTGGTGGAAGTGGCCGGGCTGTTTGAGCAGAAGCAGAACATGCGCGAGCAGGTCGACCAGGAAAGCAAGGCGATGGACAAGATCATGAGTGGCCTGATGGACACCCAGCAGCGCCTTGCGCATGAGGATCAGCATTCGGCTTTTATTCAGATGGCGGTATTGACTGCGTTGGCGCTGGTGATCGGGCTGTTGGCTTCGGTGGTTATCTCGCGCCAGATCACTGCGCCGCTAGCGCTGACGGTTGATCTGGCACGACGGATTGCCAAAGGCGACCTGACGGTCCAGGCCAGGTCTGCGCGCAAAGATGAGTTGGGCGATCTGCAAAATGCGATGCAGGAGATGGCGCAGAACCTGAACACGCTGGTGCAAGGTATCGGCAATGGCGTCACGCAGATTTCCACCTCTGCGGAAAAGCTCTCGGCCATGAGCGAGCAGACCAGCGCAGGTGTACGTCAGCAAAAAAGTGAAGTGGATCAAGTTGCCACGGCGATGCACGAAATGGCTTCGACGGTGCAGGAAGTTGCGCGTAACACCACCGATGCCTCCGCTGCCGCGACCCTCGCCGATCAGCAGGCGCGCCACGGCAGCACGGTGGTCAAGCAGGCGACGGTGCAGATCAGCGAACTTGCCATGGCCATTGAAGAGTTGGGCGGTGCGATGAATGTGCTGACTCAGGACAGCGAGCAGATCGGCAAAGTCATCGATGTGATCAAAGCCGTCGCCGAGCAGACCAATCTGCTCGCGTTGAACGCCGCTATCGAAGCCGCGCGGGCGGGTGAGCAGGGTCGTGGTTTTGCTGTGGTGGCAGACGAAGTGCGCTCGCTGGCACAGCGCACGCAGGACTCGACCAAGGAAATCGAAGCGTTGATCGTCACCCTGCAACAAGGCACGCAAGCGGCCGCGACGCTGATGACCTCAAGCCGCGAGCGCACCCTCGATACGGTGGTACTGGCGCAGAAGGCCGAATTGGCGATTACCGAGATCAATCAGTCCATCGGTACGATCCAGGAGATGAGTCTGCAGATCTCGGCCGCCGCCGAGCAGCAAAGTGCCGTGGCCGACGAAATCAACCGCAGCATTGTCAGTGTGCGTGATGTGGCTGACCAGTCGGCTGTCGCCAGCGAAGAAAGCGCGGCGGCGACGATCGAATTGGCATCACTGGGGCAGGACCTGCAGCGAATGACCGCGCATTTCCGCACCTGATCTTTTCAACTTGGCGCACGCGGTGCCTTCAACTATTCAGGCGCCGCAGGGCTACAGTTATTGCCTTGTTTGCAGATAACTAAGGCCAGCAGCTGTTTTATTTATCGCCATGGAAGGTTGCACGCCGTCATCAGGTGGTTCATGACCGACTTTCCAAAATCATTCGCGTCTCCCGGTGGCTGCCAGGGCTGTAGAAACAAAGGTGTGCCAGAGATGGATTTCGCCTTCGCTTTCCAGCCCATTGTGGATCTGCGCGATCAAACGACGTTTGCCCATGAAGCGTTGGTTCGCGGCGTAAACGGTGAAGGCGCCTTGTCTGTCCTCGAGCAGGTGGACGATCAGAACCGTTATCGATTCGATCAACTGTGTCGAGTGCGGGCGATTTCCACGGCGGCTGACTTGGGCATGACGCAGTACCTGTCGATCAACTTTCTGCCGAATGCCGTTTACCGGCCGGAGATGTGTATTCGCAGCACGCTGGAAGCGGCGCGCACATACGGCTTTCCGCTGGAGCGGCTGATCTTCGAGGCTGTGGAAGGCGAGCACGTCGAAAGCAACAAACACTTGATGAATATCTTGCGTGAGTATCGTGAGTTTGGTTTCAAGACGGCGATCGACGACTTTGGCGCAGGCTATTCCGGCCTTAACTTGTTGGCGGATTTTCAGCCAGACCTGATCAAGCTGGATATGGCGCTGATCCGCAATATTCACCGTGACCGCGTACGCCAGACCATCGTGCGCAACGTGGTGAACATGTGTAGAGAGTTGGGCGTGGAAGTGATCGCCGAGGGCATAGAAGATGCCGAGGAAAGAGACTTTCTCGCCGATTGCGGCATTTACCTGATGCAGGGCTACTGGTTCGCCAGGCCGGCCTTTAAATCATTGGCGCAGATCTCGACGAGTGCGTGGCAGGGGAGATCATCCAATCCGCGATCTTGTGCAAAACATTGATCACCACCAACACTGGCTGCCGTGGGTGCCCTGCGCCTTAATGTCGGTTGTTCTGCGGTCACGGGTTGCGTCGGGTTTCCAGCAGCGTAAATAGCCCCATGCCTGCGAGCATCGCCAATACGAAAACGATTGCTTGCCAGTGGCCCGTCAACAGGATGGTCACTGCCGGGCCAGGGCAGATGCCGGCTATCCCCCAACCGACCCCGAACAGCAGGCTGCCACCAACCAGACGTCGGTCCAGCTCTTTTCGGGCGGGTAGTTGCATGGGGTTGCCCAGTACCGATTTGCGTTGCCGGCGTGCCCAGGTCAGCGGGCCGATAGCGATGGCAATGGCGCCCACCATGACCAATGCCAGCGAGGGATCCCAGGCCCCGGCCACGTCGAGGAACGCCAGGACTTTCGTCGGATTGGCCATGCCCGCCAGAAGTAATCCGACGCCGAACAGCAGGCCGGCCAGGAATGCATTGAGTTTGAGCACGTTCAAACTCCCGTCAGATGGCGCAGGACAAATACGGTGAAGAACCCGCTGAGCATAAAGCAGGCAGTGGCGAGCATCGAACGTGGCGAAAGGCGCGATATGCCGCAAACGCCATGGCCGCTGGTGCAACCTGAGCCGTAGCGTGTGCCAAGCCCTACGAATAACCCTGCGAGAATCAGCCCTGACCAGTCGCTCTGGAACTCGATCGGCGGTAACGCCTTGAACAATCCCCACAGCAGTGGCGCGACCAGCAGGCCAAGGATGAACAGGGCTTTCTCGCTGGCGCCTTCACGGTTGCGTTGCAGCAGGCTGCCGATCAGGCCGCTGATGCCGGCAATACGCCCATTGCCGACCACGAACAGACTCGCGGCCAGGCCGATCAGCGCGCCGCCGGCAAGGGAAGACCAAGGCGTGAAATTGAGCCAGTCGACATTCATGGGACGCCTCAAGCGCAGTAGCGGTGGATGTGCGGTATGCATCGCGGCGGAAGCGAACGTGTCGCTGTGATTTCAGTGTAGCAACCGTGTGCTGTTTGAATAACGGCTGCCATTTTTTTCCAACGCGTGCATTGAGCGAACCGTTCCCTCAATGCGCGCGTCGGCCGGGTTCCGTGGCTTACTGCGGCACCGCAATCCACTCACTCAACGTCTGCTGATACTTGCCAGTGACCTTGCTCAAATGCAGCCACTGATCGACATACAGTTTCCAACTGATGTCATCGCGCGGCAGCAGATAAGCCTTCTCGCCGTATTGCATGTATTGATGCGGATTCACCGCGCACAAACCGGGTTTGAGTTTCTGCTGATACAGCGCTTCCGAGGCGTCGGTGATCATCACGTCGGCCTTGTTGTCGAGAAGTTGCTGGAAGATCGTCACGTTGTCGTGCAGGGCCAGTTGCGCCTTGGGCAGGAAGGCGTGGACGAAGGCTTCGTTGGTGCCGCCGGCAGGTTCCACCAAGCGCACGTTGGGCTGGTTGATCTGGTCGATGGTCTGGTATTTGGACTGGTCGGCGCAGCGCACCAGCGGGATTTTGCCGTCGGTATCGAGGGTGTTGCTGAAGTAGGCTTTTTTCTGCCGTTCCAATGTGACCGAGATGCCCCCCATGCCAATGTCGCATTTGCCGGCCTGCATGTCGGGCATCAGGTTTTTCCAGGTGGTCTGCACCCATTGCACCTTGACGCCGAGACTGTCGGCCAGGGAGCGGGCCATGCTGATGTCAATGCCTTCGAAGTCGCCGTCGCTGCGCTTGAAGGTGTAGGGCTTGTAGTCGCCGGTGGTGCAGACGCGCAACTGGCCTTGTTGCTGAATGCTGTCGAGGTGGGACGAGGCCGGGTCGGCGTGAGCGCCAGTCGCCAGGGTCAGCAGGCCGCCGAGGATCATCGTGCTTTTTAGTGTTGTCATTGAGATCGGGCTTCTGAAAGGGAAGGTGGCCCAGTGTAGTGAAAGCCTTCCACGGGTGTCATCCCGGGTCCGGACTCAATGTGCCGAGCCACGCCACCAGCGCCACGATCAACAGGGCAAGGGCCAACTCCATTACGACACTGCGCCGCAGCGCTTTCGCGGCGATGAGGTGCTGGCCGTCGCGCAGCGATCGTTGCAGTGACGGTCCAAGATGAAAGCGGTTCAACGCAGCCAGCACCAGCATCACGGCGAACGCCAGCACCTCGATCGCCAGCAGCAGCCCGTAAGTGCCGAACAGCACTCCGTCGAACCTTGGGCCGACGATGAAAAGATAATTCATCACGCCGGTGACCGACACCGTCAGCACGATCAGCGCGCCCACCCATTCGAAGCGTTTCACTGCATCGGCTATCAAGCGAAGGCGTGTGTCACCGATCCGCCCGCTCACCATCAACACCAGCGCCAGCAAGGCACCCAACCACGCTCCCGCCGCAAGCAGGTGCAAGATGTCGCTGAGAAAGTGCCAGAACCGCAGCCATCCTTCGTCCATTGCGCCATGCCCGCTCCATGCCAGCGAAGCGAGGGCAATGGCGCCTGCCAACGACGCTGGCCACAGACCCGGTCGGATCACCACGATTGCCAGTGCTGTCATCCGCAGTGCCCACGCCAGGCCGACGTCCGTTTCCAACACCATCATCTGCAGGTGCGGCCACAACGCCGCGAGCTGTGTTTCGCCACTCATGGCGCGGGTCATCAGCACCAGCCCGGCCACTGACAGCAATGCCCCTGTCACTGCCATGCCCCGCAACAACGGACGGGACCGTAGCAACGTGTTGAAGCTGTACAAGCCAAATAACGCCAGCCCGAACACCAGCAGCAAATCGATATACAAGGCGAACCGCAGGATGATGTTGAGCAGGTCCGCCATTGTTCACTTCACTTTGAACGTGACGTTACCGGTGATCGGGTGCGTGTCGGCGGACACCGCGCGCCACTGCACCTGATAGGTGCCGGCAGGCAGCGGGGCGAGCGGGGTGATCAGCATGGTTTTCGGATCGCTGCTGGCGCTGACTTTGGCTTTCATCGGCATCGGCGAGTGAGCCATGCCACCCATTTCGGTCATTACCAGTTTGGCCCCGGAAAATTGCGTGACCAGGTTCTCGGAAAAGTGCAGCTCGATCCTGCCCGGCGCGGCGCCTTCCGCGCCTTCGGCTGGCGTTGACGAAAGCAGTTTCGGGTGGGCCTGGGCGAGGGTGCTCAGGAGCAATCCGCTGGCGAATATCAGGGGCAGGGTTAATGTGCGCATGCAAGGTCTCCGATTTGTTTTTTTAGAAGAATTCAGAACCACAGCCTGACCCCGAGGACCAGGCGCGCCTCACTGCGATCCTCGTCTTCTTCGCGGGCGTAGTCGGCGGTGTTGCCGTAAGTGCGATTCCACGTCACGCCGATATAAGGCGCGAATTCGCGGCGGATTTCATAGCGCAACCGCAGGCCCGCCTCGGTATTGGACAACCCTGAGCCGATGCCCCGCTGCGGATCGTTTTTGCCATAGATATTCAGTTCTGCGGTCGGCTGCAGGATCAGGCGATTGGTCAGCAGGATGTCGTAGTCGCCCTCCAGCCGTACCGCACTCTGGCCGCCCTCGCCAAGGAAAGCCGTGGCTTCGGCCTCGAAGTTGTAGAGCGCCATGCCCTGCACGCCGAACGCGGCCCAGGTTTGCGGTGCGCCGGGTTTGAAGTCCTGACGCACGCCGCTGACCACGTCCCACCATGGCGAAATGGCATGGCCCCACCGAGCTTGAATTTCCGCGTCTTCGGTCTTGCCGTTGTTGCGCTCGCCTTCAGAGCGCAGCCACAGCCGATCGGTATCCCCGCCGATCCAGCCGGACAGGTCCCAGGCCAAAGCGCTGCCGTCATCGGCGTTCTGCCATTCGAGTTTGTCGGCAAGAAAGTAGCTGTTTATTACGCTGTCATGCACCTGATGACCGCCGGGGCTGGTGAACACCGCAGCGCGGTCGGCGTCGGTCACGGGCGGAATCGGCGTGCGGCTTTCGCTCGGCGCGGCGGGCTGCATCATGCCGTCGTCCATGCTCTGCATCGCCGAATGATCCATCCCGGGCATCTGGCTGTGGTCCATGCCCTGCATATCGTCGGCGGCCATGGCAGAGGTGCCGGCGAGCAGCAGCGAAAACACGCTGAGTCGAGTCATGATCGGCCTCTTCATTCTTCCACCCGCACTTCGCGGAACATGCCCGTTTCCATGTGATAAAGCAGATGACAGTGATAGGCCCAGCGGCCGAGGGCGTCGGCGGTGACGCGATAGCTGCGGCGGCTGCCGGGCGGCATGTCGATGGTATGTTTGCGCACCTGAAAGTTGCCGTTTTCGTCTTCCAGATCGCTCCACATCCCGTGAAGGTGAATCGGGTGGGTCATCATGGTGTCGTTGACCAGCACGAGGCGGATGCGCTCGCCGTATTTCAGCCGTAAAGGCTCGGCATCGGAGAATTTGATGCCGTTGAACGACCAGGCGAATTTCTCCATGTGGCCGGTCAGGTGCAGCTCTATCGTGCGGCTCGGATCGCGGCCGTCCGGGTCTTCGAAGGTGCTGCGCAGGTCGGCGTAGGTCAGCACTCGGCGGCCGTTGTTGCGCAGGCCGAGGCCTGGGTCGTCGAGCTTTGGCGCGGTGATCATGGCCTGCATGTCCACCAGCGGATTGTTGTTTTCACTGTCGGGATGGGCTTGCATCGGGCCCATGGTGGAGTGATCCATGGCGCTCATGTCCATGCTGCCGTGATCCATACCGCCCATGCCCATGTCGTCCATGCTCACCAATGGACGCGGATCCAGCGCCGGCACTGCTGCCGACATGCCGGCGCGTGTGGCAAGAGTGCCACGGGCGTAGCCTGTGCGATCCATTGCCTGGGCGAAAAGGGTATAGGCCTCGGCGTCAGGTTCGACGATCACGTCATAGGTCTCGGCCACGGCAATGCGCAGTTCATCGACGCTGACCGGTTTGACGTGCAGGCCATCGGCAGCCACCACTGTCATTTTCAATCCCGGAATGCGCACATCGAAATAGGTCATGGCCGAGCCGTTGATCAGGCGCAGGCGCAGTTTTTCGCCGGGACGGAACAGCCAGGTGAAGTTGTCATCGGGGGCCTGGCCGTTGATCAAAAAGGTATACGTGGCGCCACTGACGTCGGCGATGTCGGTGGGGTTCATGTTCATTTGCGCCCACATCGTGCGATCGGCAACCGTGGCGCCCCAGCCTTTCTCACCGACATCGTTGATAAAGTCGCCAACAGTGCGTTTGTGGAAGTTGTAGTAGTCGGACTGTTTTTTCAGGGTCTTCATCAGGCTGGCCGGGTCTTCGTCGGTCCAGTCGCTGAGCATCACCACGTAGTCGCGATCGTACTGGAACGGTTCCGGCTCTTTGGCCTCAATGACCAGCGGCCCATAGACGCCGGCCTGCTCCTGCAAGCCGGAATGGCTGTGATACCAGTAGGTGCCGTGTTGCCGAACCTTGAACTGGTAAACGTACACGCCCCCCGGTTCGATGCCATGGAAACTCAGGCCCGGCACGCCGTCCATGTTCGCCGGCAGCAGAATGCCATGCCAGTGAATCGAGGTGTCCGCCGCGAGCCGGTTACGCACGCGCAGCGTTACGGTATCGCCTTCGCGCCAGCGCAACAGCGGGCCGGGCAGGCTGCCATTGATGGTCATCGCTGTGCGTGCCGAACCCGTGAAATTGACCGGAGTTTCGCCGATGAACAACTCGAATTCGTTGCCGCTCAGTTCGTTGACGGGCGCGGCGCCGTTCAGCGCCCAGACCGGTGTCCGCCAGAGCCCGAGGCCACCGAGCAAGCTACCGGCGGCCAGGCCTTTGACAAAAGTGCGTCTTGTGAGAATGGAAGGCATGCGCTGGAAATCCCCGTCTGGCTCATGACAGAGAGACTAGCCAGCCCCGGCTTTCAGTTGGCTGAGGCAAACATTACAGTTTTGTCAGTTAACCCGGGCGGCTTAAAGCCCCAGCCCTTGCTGCACCACTTGCAGCAGATTGTTTTCCGTCAGCGCGATCGCATCCAGCTCCTGGCCGGTCTCGATAGTCTGCAACCACCAGTGACTCTCGCCATGCTCGTCGACCGTGCGCAGCAACGACTGATCGCGCCCCGGTACCTTGATCTCGACACGTCCGCAACCGTCCTCGGTAAACCGCGCAATCGGATCGAACATCAAACTGTGATGGTTGGCTTCGATCACCAACTGGTCGATCGCGTAGTCGTGGCTTTCGCCGTCCGGCGAACTTTCGCAAACGTGCGTAGGATTTCGCCGAATCTTCAGTCCTACTTCGGTGACTGGCTGCAGCCAGCCCTCGATGCGGTGGTACAAGTCGTACACCTGAGCAGGCCAGCAATCGATTTCCAGCGCCGCATCAGCCTGGGTATGCCGTGTCTGCTTGAGTCTGGCGGCGAGTTCGTCTGCTTTACTCATGTCGGTTCCCTTGTTGGATGTCTGCCTGTTCAGCGTAGACCTTTGCACGGCGCAGGGCCTTGCCTTGCGTCATGCGCTTGCAATACAAGCGTGTCGAAATCAGCACTGGCCAGGTCTGGCCAACAACGAAAACCACGGACGCAGGCGTCCCAAGGAACGGGTTAATGAAAAAGCTGTTTACAATTCTGGCGCTGATCGCGCTGACGGCCGGTAGCATCGGCACGAGTTCGGCGCGTCAGCCGGCATCGATGAAAGCGCAGGCGGAATCGGTGGCGGGGGTGTTCGACTACTACCTGCTGGCGCTGTCCTGGTCGCCGACTTTTTGTCTGACGCACAAGGACGACGCGCAGTGCACCGGCAAGGGTTATGGTTTTGTCCTGCACGGTTTGTGGCCGCAATACGCCAAGGGCGGCTGGCCAGAATCCTGCCCACCGCTGACCAGGCTATCGGCGGCAGAAACCAGCAAGGGCCTGACGATGTACCCGACGAAAAAACTCCTCGATCACGAATGGTCCAAGCACGGTACCTGCAGCGGTCTTGGCGCGGTGGGCTATCTGGACAAGTCCGATCAGGCCCTCGGCGCGGTGAAGATTCCGCAGGCGTTACAGCCGTTCGGCTCGACGTCGTACTACTTCGAAGCGCAGGAAATTGTCGATCTGTTTCGCAAGGCCAATCCGGGTATTTCCGAGGATGGAATTGCGGTGATTTGCAGCGGCCCGCAGCTGTCGGAAGTGCGGGTGTGCATGGACAAGGATCTGCAATTCGGCGCGTGTGGCAAAGGGGTGAAGACGCAGTGTCGGGCGGGAGATATTCGGGTGCCGCCGGTACGGTGAGCATCAGTAAAAGCCTATGAAAAGAGGCGCTCGCATGAGCGCCTTTTTTTGCCTGACGATTTGTAGCGCTTGGCAAATTCGCGCATGCTGCGCGCCTCAAAGGATCTGCACGACACATTGCAAGGAGCTGTTCATGAGCGGAAAACCCGCTGCCCGCGTCACCGACCCCACCGCCTGCCCGTTGCCGGGACACGGCACCAATCCGATCGTCAGCGGCTCGCCGAATGTCAATTTTGATGGACTGGCGGCTGCGCGCATGACCGACAAGTCCGCTTGCGGCAGTGCGATCAGCGGCGCTGTATCTGGCACCGTGTTCATCAATGGCTTGAACGCGGCGACGCTGGACAGCACCGGTGGCCACGGCAATGTCGTCATCGGCGGTTCAGGCACGGTGATCATTGGCGACACCGTAGTCGCGGCGCCTTTCAGTGGTCTGCTGCCGATGCCGGTGCACTTCACCGACAAGCTGAAGCTGGTCAACGATGTGACCGGCGAACCGATGCCTAACCATCCCTACATGATCCAGCGCGCCGACGGACGCATGGAACATGGCGTGTCTGATGCCGCCGGATTTACCCATGAAGTCAGTTCGCACCTGCCTGAAACCATCAAGCTGTTTCTGGAGGAGTGAGGCAATGGCTGCGGAGACGGTAACGTGCGCGAAGGGCAACGCTTACAAGCTGCACAAGGAGCATACGCTGACCGACAAGAAGGATGTCAGCGCCAAGCCTGTGCCGGTGGAAAGTACCAAGGCGATCGTGCTTTTTATTGGAGGGGCTGGGGATAAGGAGAGTTATTACTTTTCTGGGCCTTATGGAAACATTTTGGCCGCCCGGGCTGCATTTGATAAACGCAATGAGTCGCTGAGCGCCGAAGGTAGATATCGCTCAGAGTGGCTGGGTTATAACGAAGTCAGAGGGAAGCAAGACATCCAGCGATATGTTCTTAGCCTGATTCCGTACAAGAGTTGCCCTATATACATCGTCGGACATAGCCTCGGTGGATGGAACGGTGCGCATCTGACGAAACTCATGTCGGATTGGGGATACAGAATGCAGATGCTGATTACTTTGGATCCGGTTGGCGAAGGTGCTCTTGTCTGGATCGGCTCAGACATATATCGCCAGCGACCTGACCCAGTCGCTGTCGAATGGATCAACATCAAAGCGACACCTACCAATAGAAATTCATCAGATGGCGTAGCTGACTTTGGTGAGAAGTGGATTGTTTCTTGTGGGCCTTCTTTGAACGTAAACGTCGATACCAGTCATGCAAACGCGCTAGAGCTGTTTGTTGCGCCTATTTCCGGTGGCAATTCGGCGAGCGATTTGTTGATGGCCGCGATCATGAAGGAGTTTTCTTGATGTCCAGATTGATCATCTGCGTATTGCTCATTGTTTGCTCCGGATGTGCAAAAGACCATTCAAAGCCTGCTGCAAACTTGAGTTTCGTGTCTGTTAAGCGAGAGAGAACGCTTTATGACATCCGATACCAAACGGATGTGGATGTCCTGGACCTGTTCGACCAAGGACAGAGGAAAGGGATGATCGCAGGTTTTCTGACGTGTGCGTTGGGGGACGATCATGATTTTTCGATTGAGAAAGCGATGCAGTTTTCCGCGGTAGGTTTGATTGAGTCTGACGGCGAGCCGCGACCCGGAGAGAAATTTTCTTATCTCACCAGTGCGTTTCTCGTTGAAACTTCCAGCAACCGTAGTTCGCAGCGTTACCTGTCTAGATTGGAGCTAAACGACCTTCTTTCCAACAAAAGCCAAATTCCCTGCAAACTATTTGTCACTGCCTTTGGCTACAAAACCTACTACTCAAACACCATGAACATCCCCACCGCCGACCTGCTCCGCGAAATCAACAAACCCGAATAAGGATCCCCGGGGGATTCAGGCAAATCCCCCCGCATCCACCCCCAATTCCCCACGCAAAAACTCCACCAGCCCCCGCTGCAACCCGCTCAACACTCCCTCGCGGCTGACCAGCGCCAGTTCCGTCGGCGCCAACTCCGGCAGATCCCTACACACCTCGTGCTCTGGCAATACCGCCGAAACCGGCAACACCGAAACCCCTAACCCAGACGCCACTGCGGCTTGAATTCCGGTCAGGCTGTGGCTGCCGAACGCCACTCGCCATGGTCGCTGCGCCACATCGAGCAGGCGAATCGCCCGTTGTCGATACAGGCAGCCCTGCGGAAACAGTGCCAGCGGTAGCACACCGCTGGAGGTGTCGAATTCGGTGCCTTTGACCCATACCAGTCGTTCCGGCCAGGTAGCCCATGCCGGGCCGCTGTCGGGTTCGCGTTTGATCAGGGCAATGTCGATGTCGCCGGCGTCGAGGCGTTGGCGCAGGTCGAGGCTCATGCCACTGATGGTTTCCAGGCGCGCCTGCGGATGGTTGCGGGTGAAGCCGGCGAGGATCAGGGCCATGCGCCGGGCGTCGAAGTCTTCCGGCATGCCGATGCGCAGCACTTCCAGGTCGACGTCACTGGCCAGCGCTTGCGTGGCTTCGGCGGACAGCGCCAGCAACCGGCGCGCATAGTGGATCAGCAGTTCGCCGTGCTCAGTGAGAGCGACGTTCACTCCGGTGCGGTCGCGCAGGAGTAGCGGGTGGCCGACCAGATCTTCGAGTTTGCGCACCTGCTGGCTGACCGTCGATTGCGTGCGGTGCACACGTTCGGCAGCACGGGTGAAGCTGCCTTCGTCGACCACGCAGACAAAGGTTTTCAGCAATTCCAGATCCAGCATGACGGCGTTCCTGATAGTGGATTTGCGAATGACGATGGCGTGTTTATTTAATTTCACACTATCACTGCGCGCTCATAAGCTGAAGTCCTCACTCTGGAGGATTGACCGATGACCTTGAACAACACGCCACGCCCGCACTGGCTGACCTTCGATTGCTACGGCACGCTGATTCAGTGGGATGAAGGCCTGAAAGCCGTGGTCGAAAAAATGCTCAGCGACAAGGGCGAGCACGCCGTCGACGCCACTAAGTTGATCGAAGTCTACGACCGTCACGAGCACCGTCTTGAACAAACGCCGCCGCACCGTTCCTTTCGCGAACTCAGCACACTCGGCCTGCAACTGGCGCTGGCAGAACTGGGCTTGCCGAGCCAGTCCGAGGACAGTCAGCGTCTGGCGGCGGCCATCCCGAACATGCCGCCATTTGCCGAAGTGGTCGACACCCTCGCGCAGCTCAAAGCCTTGGGCTTCAAGCTGTGCATCGTCTCCAACACCGACGACGACATCATCGCCGGTAACGTCGCGCAACTCGGCGGCCATATCGACCGGGTGATCACCGCGCAACAGGCCGGTGCCTACAAACCGGCGCCGCGCCTGTTCGACTACGCTCATGAGCAATTGGGCGTGACCCGGGATGAAGTGGTGCACATCTGCGCCAGCCCCATGCTCGATCACACGGCGGCGCGGGACATGGGTTTTCGTTGCGTGTGGATCGATCGCGGCACGGGTCGTCAGTTGTTGCCGGACTATCGCCCCGACGCGATCCTCTCCAGCCTCGATCAAGTGCTGCCGCTGTTCAAATCCCTCGGCTGGACCTAAGGAGAATTGCCATGGCTCATATCTTGAGCGGCACTGGCAAAGCCAGACCAAGCGCAACGTTGAACCTGGACACCGAGGCGATCATCACCGCCCGCAACGAACTCGCTGCGTGCTTTCAACTGGCCGCATTGCATGGTCTGGAGGAGGGCATCTGCAATCACTTTTCGGCGATGCTGCCGGGGCATGATGATCTGTTTCTGGTCAATCCATACGGCTACGCTTTTTCGGAAGTGACCGCGCAGAATCTGCTGGTCTGCGACTTCGCTGGCAACGTGGTCGATGGCGAAGGCGAGCCCGAGGCGACGGCGTTCTACATCCACGCGCGCCTGCATAAACAACTGCCACGAGTAAAAGTCGCGTTCCACACGCACATGCCGCACGCCACCGCGTTGTGCCTATTGCAAGGCCCGCCGCTGCTGTGGCTGGGGCAGACTGCGCTGAAGTTTTACGGGCGCACAGCGGTGGACGAGGATTACACCGGCCTCGCGCTGGACGCATCTGAAGGCGACCGCATCGCCAGCGTTATGGGCGATGCCGACATTCTCTTTCTGAAAAACCACGGTGTGATTGTCGCTGCGCCGAGCATTGCCGAAGCCTGGGACGATCTGTATTACCTGGAGCGCGCCGCGCAGGTGCAACTGCTGGCGATGGCAACCCAACGTGAATTGAAACCGGTGCCTCATGCGATTGCGCAGCGCGCCTATGAACAAATGCGTGAAGGCGATGCGCAAAGTGCCCGCGCGCACCTGACCAGCGCGATGCGGCGGCTGGCCCTGCACAACTGATTAACCGTAAAGAAGCAATCGTAAATAAATCGACGAAAAGCGATCATCCAAACTCGCGACGCGCCGATAACTGGGCGGGAGGCGGGCGTTTGCCCGGTACATCCCGGTGGGCTACGCTCACACATACAAGGGTTTCGGGCTCGCGCCCCTGTCGTACCTGCCCAGGACATGCTTTTGCCAATCCCCAATCACGATCCGCATCAGGCCCCCGGCACGCTCAAACGGTTGCCGCTTCGCAAAGCGGCGGTGCTGTTTATCGTTGCGGTGAGCCTGTGCCTGTGCGGTCTGCTGTACCTGCAACTGGAGCAGTCGCGGCGTCAGGATCTGGCGGTGGCGAAAATGGCTTCGGGCAACCTGACCAGGGCCATGGCGCAGCAGGCCGAGGACACTGTGCGGGCGGCGGATCTGGTGATGACCAGCCTGGTCGACTGGATTCAGGACGATGGTTACGGGGCGGCGCAGCGCCCTCGGTTGCAGCGGATCTTTGCCCGCCGCGCGCAGCAACTGGATCAGTTGCATGGCATCTTTCTCTTCGATCGCGAAGGGCAGTGGGTCATTACTTCGTTCGCCGATCTGCCTCGTGGCAATGGCGTGGCCGATCGCGAATATTTCAAGTTCCATCAGCAGAATGCTTCGACGGTTGCGCACATCGGCCCGGCGATTCGCAGCCGCGAAAACGGCGAGTGGATCATTCCGATTTCCAGACGCGTCAACGACCAGCTCGGCAACTTTCAGGGCGTGCTGATGGCCGGCATCCGCATGTCCTACTTCGATCAGTTCTTCAAAAGCTTCAGCCTCGATGACAGCGGCATCATGTTTCTGGCGCTGACCGACGGCACCTTGCTGGCGCGACGGCCCTTTGATGAGTCGTTGATCAATACCTCGGTGGCACACGGCGAGATCTATCAAACCCTGCTGCCGAACGCTAACGCTGGCACCGCGATGCTCAACTCCGTGGTCGACGGCGTGACCCGCTTGTATGGCTATCGACAGCTCGCCTCGTATCCGCTGGTGGTCTCTGCGGCGACGTCGCAAGACACGATTCTGCAGGGCTGGTATGACCGCGCCTTTCAGTCCAGCGTGATTGTCGCGCTGGTGATTCTCGGGGTTGGCCTGTTCGGCTGGGTGTTCATTCATCAAGTGCGCGATGGCGAACGTATCGAGAAAAACCTGCGCAAGGCGCAACTGGCGCTGGAGCAGATCGCCACCCACGACAGCCTGACCGGGTTGGCCAATCGACGCTTGTTCGAGAGCTCGCTGGACATTGAATTTGCCCGGGGCGCGCGCCAGGTCAGTCCGGTCAGCCTGATCATGCTCGATATCGATTTCTTCAAGCGCTACAACGACGCTTACGGACATGTCGCCGGCGATCAATGCCTGGCGCAGGTGGCCCAAGTGGTGAAGGCCTGCTGCCAGCGCAAGTCGGATCTGGCGGTGCGTTACGGCGGCGAAGAATTTGCCGTGCTGCTGCCGGACACGGACATCAACGGCGCGCTGGCGATAGCCGGGCAGATTCGCCGCAGCGTGATCGACAAGCACATCATCCACAGTGGGTCGCCGACCGGTTATCTCACGGTGAGTCTGGGCTGTTATTCATTTATTCCGAACGGCAACGACAGCCCGCAAGTGTTTATCCAGCGCGCGGATGCGGCGTTGTATGAGGCGAAAAATGCCGGGCGCAATCGCGCGGCGGTGTTTACAGCTGAAGAGGGTTTTGCCGAGCTGATGCGTTCGGATCGCTGATTTTTTCAATCAACAGACATCAGAAGTGGGAGCGAGCCTGCTCGCGAATCGGTGTGTCAGCTTGCATCAAGGTTGGCTGACAGACCGCTTTCGCGAGCAGGCTCGCTCCCACATTGGGTCCTGATGTAAGCAGGACTATCTGGGATGGCTCTTGTTCGTTCAGCTGCCCGTGCCACCGCCCGCACCACCCGTGCCGCCGCCGGCCGAACCGGTGCCACCGCCCGCGCCGGAACCCGAGCCACTGGCGCCGCCATTGGTGCCCGTGCCAGTGCCCATGCCCGAACCAGTTCCTGTCCCTGTCCCTGTCCCGGTTCCTGTGCCAGTTCCGTTATTGGTTCCACCAGAATTGCTGTCAACGGAAGGCGAGCCCGGCGTGCTGTCTGGCGGCATGGTCGAACTGCTGGCGCCGCCGGACTTGGTGCCCGTCGCATCGGTGCTGTCATTGGCAGCGAAGCTGGCGGCGGATGCCGTGGCGAGCAGGCCGGCCAACAATAACGAAGTGAATTTGCGCGTCATCATGGTACGTCTCCTGATAAAGGGGATTACCTGATATTGGTCAGGCGCACTGAAACCTTGGTGCCCGTCGAGTGACGAGCGGTCAGTCGCCGCGCCAAGTGGCCTACCGTTCTTCTGCAATATTGGCTATTTGCCGAACCACCCCCGGGGACTAACGTAGCCACACATTCAATCGCTACCCCGGAGCCCACCATGCAACCTCGTGCCGATTTCTACACCGCTTCCCCCGATGCCATGAAAGCGATGATGGCGCTGGAAAATGCCGTCTCGAAACTGTCGCTGGAAAAGAGCCTGCTCGAACTGGTCAAGCTGCGCTCTTCACAGATCAACGGCTGCGCATTCTGCATCGACATGCACACCGCCGACGCGATCAAGGACGGCGAAACCCCGCGTCGTCTGTTCGCCGTGACAGCATGGCGGGAAGCGCCGTTCTTCAGCGAGCGTGAACGTGCCGCACTGCTGTGGACCGAGTCGCTGACACAACTGAGCCTGACCCACGCGCCGGACGAAGACTATGAAGTCGTCGCTGCGCAGTTTTCGCCGAAGGAACTGGTTGACCTGACGGTGGCGATCAACACCATCAACGGCTGGAATCGCCTGGCAGTGGGCTTCCGCAAACTGCCGCAGGCCTGAGGCATTCACGCTTTTACCTTGTGGGAGCGAGCCTGCTCGCGAAGGCGACGTGTCAGTCACCATCATCGTTGCTGACATGCCGCATTCGCGAGCAGGCTCGCTCCCACAGGGAGATCTTCCGTGTCCATCTGAACTCGGCCTCGTGTGAGCGCACCTTGCGCATCAAGAACACCATCACAGCGTGCATTGCTTTGTATTAATACGAAGCATTACTATTCACGCCCCTTTCTCACCATGCCGCCCATCCCCCATGCGCTCCCGCAGATCCGGCTTTTTCGAGCATTACGAAGAGTTGATCGGCACCTGGACTCGGCGCCTGCGCAATCGCGCGCAGGCCGAGGATCTGGCGCACGACACCTTTGTGCGGGTGCTTGAGGCGGATTCGGCGGCGGTGCAGCAGCCGCGTGCGTATTTGCATCAGACCGCACGCAATATCGCCGTTGACGGTTATCGGCGTGAGGACCGGCGGGGCGTCATGGAGTCGGAGGCGGTCGATGACAGTGCATCGTCGGCGGGCGATCCGGAGCATTACATGCACGCGATCCAGTTGGCCGATTCCATCGAACGCGCGCTCACCGAGCTGCCGCTCAACTGCCGCAAGATCTTTGTATGGCAGAAGATCGAAGGCCTGACGCAGGCAGAAATCGCCGAACGCCTGGGGCTGTCCAAGAACATGGTCGAAAAGTATATGATCCGCACCCTGCGCCATCTGCGTGAGCGGCTGGATGGCTTGCAGTCATGATGACGTGTGACGTCGAAAAGATCGCAGCCTTCGGCAGCTCCTACAGGGGGGCCTGCCTGGTCTCAACCTCAGCCGGACAGAATATTCCATGATGGAGACGAGAGATTGCGCCTGTGGGCAAGCGGCAGTGCGTGACGAGGCGGCGGCATGGTTCGTGCGATTGCAGGAGCCGAGTGTTAGCGTCGAGCAACAGCAGCGCTTCGAGGCCTGGCTGAACGAGCATCCGCAGCACCGTGCAGAATTCCGCCTGCTCCAGGACTTGTGGACGGCTGCTGATCTGTTGCCGACGTCGCGTCTGCAGGCGCTTGCCGAAACTCCGCCAGCTCGCCGCCAACGTCGGCCGATGCTGCGTTATGCCGTCGCCGCGAGTGTTCTGGCCGTGGCGCTGGGGCTTGGCCTGTTCAGCGGGCTGAATCATCCGGGCGGTTACCGCGCTGAATTCGCCACGGCGCCGGGCGAGCGCAAGCATGTGGCGTTGCCGGACGGTTCTGTAATCGATCTGAACAGTCGCAGCCGCTTGCAGGTTCGTTATGAGCAGGATCGACGGGTTATCGAATTGAGCGCGGGCGAGGCGATGTTCAGCGTTGAACACGACGCCTCGCGTCCGTTTATTGTCGAAGCCGGCAGCGGCAGGGTTACGGTCACCGGTACGCGTTTCGATGTGCGCCGCGATGCCACGCAAACCCGCGTGGCGGTGGAGCAGGGCACGGTGAAGGTGCAGGGAAGTGCTGCCCCGGACAACCAATTCATCAACCTCACCGCAGGCCTCGGCACGGCGGTCGATGCCCAAGGCAAAGTCCTGCCGGCCTACGCGGTCAACCCGGCGCAGCTGACCGCCTGGCGCAACGGCAAACTGGTGTTCAACAACGCCAGCCTCAGCGAAGTAGCGGCAGAAGTATCGCGCTATCGCGACAAGCCGCTGACCGTATCCCAGCCGAATGTCGCCAGCCTGCGCCTGACCAGCGTGTTCAAATCCGACGACACTGACGCCTTGCTCAAAGCCTTGCCGAGCATCCTGCCGGTGACGGTGCGCACCCTTGCCGATGGCAGTCAGGAAATAATTTCCAGATAGCATTCAGGTTTTTTCTCAGTTCATCGTCTTCCTGTTCAACTGCAACTGGTTTGCATTAACAGCCGCACACTCTTGCGATCCACAGGACTGCGTACGACGTGAACATCACCACAACCCACAATAAAAAATCCCCTTGGTTGCCACTGGCCTTGGCGCTGGCGGTCAGTGCCGCGATGCCATTGGCGTTTGCCGCTGAAGCCATTCATATTCGCGCGCAACCGCTGGGCCAGGCCTTGAGCGAGCTGGGCCAGCAAACCTCGCTGCAGGTGTTTTTCAGCCCCGAACTGGTGGCCGGCAAACAGGCGCCAGCGGTCGACGGCGACCTTTCGCCAGAGCAGGCTTTGCGGCAGCTGTTGCAGGGCAGCGGTCTCGATTATCAGATCAATGAAGGCTCGGTGACGCTCGCTCCAGCCGCCACCTCCGCAGCCAGCAACGGCCCGCTGGAGCTCGGCGTGACCGACATCAAAGTGGTCGGCGACTGGCTCGGTGACGCCGACGCTGCGGTGGTGCAGAACCACCCCGGCGCACGCACGGTGATTCGCCGCGAAGCGATGGTCGAGCAGGGCGCGATGAACGTCAGCGACGTGCTCAAACGCGTGCCCGGCGTGCAGGTGCAGGACTCCAATGGCACCGGCGGCAGTGATATTTCCCTCAACGTCGGCGTACGCGGTCTGACTTCGCGCCTGTCGCCACGCTCGACTGTTTTGATCGATGGCGTACCAGCGGCGTTCGCGCCTTACGGCCAGCCGCAACTGTCGATGGCGCCGATTTCCGCGGGCAACCTCGACAGCATCGACGTCGTGCGTGGCGCCGGTTCCGTGCGTTACGGGCCGCAGAACGTCGGCGGCGTGATCAACTTCGTGACCCGCGCGATCCCGGAGAAAACCACCGGCGAAATCGGCACAACACTGGAGACCACTCAGTACGGCGGCTGGAAACACATCGACACCGCATTTCTTGGCGGCACCGCCGACAACGGCATGGGCGTCGCGCTGCTGTACTCCGGCGTCAACGGTCACGGTTATCGCGAGCGCAACAACGGCAATGACATCGACGACGTGCTGCTCAAGACGCATTGGGCGCCGACCGATAAGGACGATTTCAGCCTCAACTTCCACTACTACGACGCCAGTGCCGACATGCCCGGCGGCCTGACGCAGCGTCAGTACGACGACAAACCGTACGAATCGGTGCGTGATTACGACCAGTTCACAGGCCGGCGCAAAGACGTGTCGTTCAAGTGGATCCGCCAGATCGACGAGCGCACCCAGGCAGAAATTCTCACCTATTACACCGACAGCTTTCGCGGCAGTACCATCGCCGCGCGCGATCAGCGCACCCTTAGCTCATACCCGCGTTCCTATTACACCCTGGGCATCGAGCCGCGCGTGTCGCGGGTGTTCGATGTCGGCCCGACCACTCAGGAAGTCAGCGTCGGTTATCGCTATCTGAAAGAGGCCATGCACGAAGAGTCGAGTCGTCTGGCGCTGGTCAACAATCAGCCAGTGGTCACGCCGACTTCCGACGGCCATGTATTCCAAGATCGCACCGGTGGCACCGAGGCCAATTCGGTGTATGTCGACAACAAGATCGACGTCGGCAACTGGACCATCACCCCGGGCATTCGCTTCGAACACATCAGCACCGATTGGCACGACCGCGCCGTGCTCGACACCGCTGGCCGGCCGGTCCAGGAGAAAAACCGCAGCATCGAAAGCAATGAGCCGCTGCCGGCGCTGAGCGTGATGTATCACCTGTCCGATGCCTGGAAGCTGTTCGCTAATTACGAAACCTCGTTCGGCAGCCTGCAGTATTTCCAGCTCGGCCAGGGCGGTTCGGGTGACAGCACCGCCAACGGTCTGGAGCCGGAAAAGGCCAAGACCTACGAGATCGGCACGCGTTACAACGATGATGTCTGGGGCGGCGAGGTGACGCTGTTCTACATCGACTTCGATGACGAATTGCAATACATCAGCAACGACGTCGGCTGGACCAACCTCGGCGCGACCAAGCACCAGGGCATCGAAGCCTCGGCGCACTACGACATGGCCGCCCTCGATCCGCGCCTCGATGGTTTGACCGCCAACGCCGGTTTCACCTACACCCGCGCCACCTATGAAGGCGAGATCCCCGGCTTCAAGGGCCGCGACCTGCCGTTCTATTCGCGGCAGGTTGCGACGGTCGGATTGCGTTACGAGATCAACCGCTGGACGTACAACATCGATGGCTTCGCCCAATCGAAACAGCGTTCGCCGGGCACCGGTGTGAATGCGGATGGCAGCTTCAATGGCAACTACATCACTGAAGGCACGGCGGACGGGCAGTACGGCAACATCCCGGGTTACGTGACCTGGAACGTGCGCGGCGGCTACGACTTTGGTCCGCAGGTGTCGAACCTGAAGCTCGGCGCCGGGGTGAAGAACGTCTTCGACAAGCAATACTTCACCCGCTCCAGCGACAACAACTCGGGGATGTATGTCGGCGCACCGCGCACTTTCTTCGTGCAGGCCAGCGTCGGCTTCTGATAGAGCGCGGTGCCTCCTTCGCGAGCAGGCTCGCTCCCACATGGACCACTGAAACCCTGTGGGAGCGAGCCTGCTCGCGAAGCTTTCAGACCTTGAGGACTTTGCCGCCGATCGCCACAGCCACCAGCAATACCGCCATCAGTCCAAAGGCAAAACTCAGGCTGCTGGCATGGGCGACAAAACCGATCACTGCCGGCCCGGCGAGAATCCCTGCATAACCCAGCGTGGTAATCGCCGGCACCGCGATGCTCTCCGGCATCACCGTCTGCTTGCCCACCGCCGTGTACAGCACCGGCACGATGTTCGAGCAACCGGCGCCGACCAGCGCATAACCGAGCAGCGCCGCTTGCCAGCTCGGCGCGAAGGTGGCGAGAAACAGTCCCGCCGCCGCCAACAGGCCGCCGAACAGAATGATCCGCGTAGCCCCCAGCTTGCGCACTATGCGATCACCCAGCAGACGGCCGACGGTCATGGTCAGGGCAAACGCTGCGTAACCCATTCCCGCATAAGCCGTGTCGATCCCGCGTTCCTGAGCGAGGAACACTGCGCTCCAGTCCAGCGCCGCGCCTTCGGTAAGGAAAACGATGAAGCACATGCCGCCGATAAACAGCACGATGCCATGGGGAATCGCGAACGCCGGGCCGGAGCTTTCGCTGCCGTAGGGCAACATGTGCGGCACGCACTTGAGCAAGGCGCCGATCAGCAAAACCACTACCACCAGCATCGCCGCCAGCGGTGTCAGGCCGAGGCCGAGCAGGGCGCTGACACCCGCCGCACCGACGATGCCGCCGAGGCTGAACAAGCCGTGGAAACCCGACATCATGTGCTTGCCGCTGGCGCGCTCGACGATCACTGCTTGCAGGTTCACCGTCGAATCCACCGTGCCGAGGCCGGCGCCGAACATGAACAACGTGGCGATCAGCGCCGGGATCGATGACACCGTCGCCAGCAACGGCAGCGCCGCGCAGATCAGCAAGGTGCCGCCGGTGGCCACTCGTCGGCAACCAAAACGCGTGGCGAGAATCCCCGCCAGCGGCATCGCCAGAATCGAGCCGACACCCAGGCACAGCAGCAGTAATCCCAGCGTGCCCTCATCCAGCCCGGCCCGCGCCTTGGCATACGGCACCAGCGGCGCCCACGCGGCGATGCCGAGGCCAGCAATGAAAAAAGCGACGCGGGTGGACATCTGTTGCAGACGTCCGGGGACGAAGGTGTCTTGGGGGTTGAGACTGGTCATATCGATCCTTGGCAAAAAAACAACTGCATCCCGAGTGACATTCTGACGGCGTTGAGGTTCGATCTCAGGCCTTCGGGGCATAACGGTGAACATCCTACCCTGTGGGAGCGAGCCTGCTCGCGAAAGCGGTGGGTCAAATATGGAATTGTCGACTGACGCACCGCCTTCGCGAGCAGGCTCGCTCCCACACTGGTTTGCGGTTTACAGTCGGATTTTCGCCAGCATGGAATATGGGAACAAGGCATGACGAAGTTCTACGACGCACGCGGCAATATCTACGCCGTGGTCTCACCCCAAGCCTTGCGCGAGGCCGGAATCGCGTTGCCCACAAGCGCCGACGCCTGCGCCGCATCTCGGCAGCACTGGAGCGAAGCCGCTATCGCCCTGTGCTGCGATTGGCCGGAAGGCCAGCGTCCGGCCAACGGCAAACCCCACCGCAGTGACGGCCTGCTGATCGGCCCGTTTCAGGCATCTGCGCCGTTCGATGTGCTGATCGTCAACACCGACGGCAGTCTCGCCGAGCGCAGCGGTAACGGCCTGACGATTTTTTCTCAGGCATTGACCGAGCAAGGCTTGATGCCGGAGCAGGGCGCAGTGTTGCGCGTTCATCATGACAAGGGCGCGGCGCTGGAAACCTCAGTGAGACCCGCCGAAGTCGAAGGCGTGCGCGGTTTCTGGCTCGACCTCGGCCGGCCCGGATTCGGCCCGCGAGCCGTTGGGGCGCGGGCAGTCGAGAGCGTTCAAATCAATAATCGCGAGGTCAGCCATGTCCGGCCCCTGGCGCAACTCGATCCCACTTGGACCCACAGCCAATTCGTCCGTATCGGCAATCCGCACTGTGTAACGCTGCTCAGCGATGCAAGCGCTTTGCCGAGCAACGAACAGATGCGTGAACCCACCCTGAACCAACGGCTTACAGCAATCGCTTATGCCATGCCCACCGGTGCCGGCAATCCCTGTCCGGCGGGCGTCAATCTGCAATGGGCCACGCTGGCGTCGCCGCAGCAAATCCTCGCCCGGGTATTCGAACGTGGTGAGGGACCGACCGCGTCATCCGGCACCAGCGCCAGCGCAGTGGCGTGTGCGGCGTGGCGGGTGGGTTGGGTCGAGGCGGGTGAAGTGCGGGTGGTCATGCCGGGTGGCACCGCACCGGTTTTGCTTGAGGTTTCGGAAGGGGAATTGCTGCGCGTCAGATTGTTTGGCACGGCGCGGTTGATGGATTGATTCGGCCGACGCTATCGCTGGGATCTACTGTGGGAGCGAGCCTGCTCGCGAAGAGGTCGGCACATCCAACATCGAGGTGCCTGGCATGGCGCTTTCGCGAGCAGGCTCGCTCCCACAGGTTTTGCTCTCGGCCCATCAGGTTCAGCGTACTTCTCAACTGAACTCCACCACCGGCATCTGCCGCTTCATCAACACCTTGCCGCCGCGAATCGAATACAGCGGCAGGCCTTGGCTGCGGATCACTTCGTAGTCGCTGTCCGCCGAGAGAATCAGCAGGTTCGCCGGGCGGCCCTGTTCCAGTCCGTAACGCTCGCCCAGGTGCATGGCTTTGGCGCTGTTGTCGGTGACCAGATCCAGCGCGCTTTGCAGGTTGCGATAACCGAGCATGTGGCAGATGTGCAAACCCGCTTCAAGTACGCGCAGGATGTTGCCGTTACCCAGCGGATACCACGGGTCGACGATCGAATCCTGACCGAAACACACGTTCATGCCGGCTTCGAGCAGTTCGTTGACGCGGGTCACGCCCCGGCGTTTCGGGAAGTTGTCGAAACGTCCTTGCAGGTGAATGCTTTCGGTCGGGCAGGAAACAAAGCTGATGCCGGAATGGCCGAGCAGGCGGAACAGTTTGGCGCAGTAGGCATTGTCATAAGAACCCATCGCCGTGGTGTGGCTGGCGGTGACGCGGGCGCCCATGTCGCGGCTGCGCGCTTCTTCGGCAAGCACTTCAAGGAAGCGTGAATGCGGATCGTCAGTCTCGTCGCAGTGCACGTCGACCAGGCAGCCGGTACGCTCGGCCAGGTCCATGAGGAACTTCACCGAGCTGACGCCCTGATCGCGGGTGTATTCGAAATGCGGAATGCCGCCGACCACGTCGGCGCCCATGCGGATCGCTTCTTCCATCAGCTCGCGCCCGTTGCGGAACGATTCGATGCCTTCCTGCGGGAACGCGACGATTTGCAGGTCAATCAGCTGACGGCTTTCCTCGCGCACTTCGAGCATGGCTTTGAGCGCGGTGAGTTGCGGGTCGGTGACGTCGACGTGGGTGCGCACGTGCTGAATGCCGTGGGCGGCCAGGGCCTGAATGGTCTTCTTGGCGCGGGTCTTGGTGTCTTCTTCGGTGATGGTGACCTTGCGCTCGCCCCAGCATTCGATGCCTTCGAACAGCGTGCCGCTCATGTTCCAGCGCGGCTCGCCGGCGGTGAGGGTGGCGTCGAGGTGGATGTGCGGCTCGACGAAGGGCGGCACCACCAGATTGCCGCCGGCATCGAGGTCATCCGCGCCGAGGGTCGGCGCTTCGGTCTGACGGGCGATGCTGTGGATCAGGCCGTCTTCGAGGTGCAATTCGTGCAGGCCTTCCTGGTTGCGCAGGCGGGCGTTGATGATGTGCATCAGGCAAATCCTTTTTATAGGTCTTGTAGTGGTGCGCTGACGCGACGGGCGCCCAGCACACCGGTGACGATGACATACGTTAGCGCGGCAGCGGCAATGCCTACCAGCGGCGCGACCCAGGGCGAGCTGAACGCAGCGACGGTTCCGACCCCGTAGGCCCCGAGGCCCGGCCAGTTGAACGCTGGCAACCGTGCGTCGGCCAGACGCGGATAGTGCCCGCGCCAGCGGTAGAAGAAGTCAGCCATGATCACCCCGCCAATCGGCGGAATCACCGTGCCGAGCAGGATGAGATACGGCACCAGCATGTCGTACATGCCCAGCAGGGCGAGCAGAGTGCCGATCACCGCGCCACCGAGGGTCACGGTCTTGCGCCGCCCGGTGCGCAGCAGGTTGCAGCCGGCCACGGCGAAGTTGTAGATGGTGTTGTCCTGAGTGCTCCAGATGTTCAGCAACAGCATGGCCATCGCGGCCATGGCGAAGCCCTGCAACAGCAGCACTTCAACCACATCCGGCTGTTGATAGACGATCGCGCCGTACGCGCCGATCAGCACCATCAGGCCGTTGCCGATGAAAAAACCGATCAGGCTGGCCAGCACTGCCACCTTTGCCGAGCGGGAAAATCGCGTCCAGTTGGTGGCTTGCGTTGCGCCGCTGACGAAGGTGCCGAACACCAGGGTGATCGCTGTCGACCAGTCCAGAGAACCGCTCGGCACCACGCTGAGCAAGCCTTCGAAGCCACCGACTTTCACGGTCGCTGCCCACATCGACAGCATCAGCAGCAACATCATCGCCGGCACCGCGATGTACGAGAGAATTCCAGTCCGCGATAACCGATGTACGCCGTGGCGCAGAAGCCGAGGCCGAACAGCACCATCAGGACCAGCACGGTGCTTTCATCGAGATTGAAATACTTGCCGATCACCACCGCCGCCGTCGCCGTGCCCCACGCGTACCAGCCAATCTGGGTGAAGCCGAGAATCAGATCGCTGAGCTTGCTGCCGACTTCGCCAAAACAGAAGCGGCCCATCAGTACCGAATTGAGGCCGCTCTTGAAGGCGATGTAACCCAGCCCTGCGGCGTAAAGGCCCAGCAGCAGATTGCCAACAATGATCACCGCCATCATCTCGGCGAAACCGAACGCGACCCCGAGCTTGCCGCCGGCAAACATGGTCGCAGTGAAAAACGTGAAGCCCAGTAACACCATCGCCGTCGAGGCCAGGCCTTTGCGCGCGTGCATGGGGACTTCACTGAGCGGGTAATCGTTGCCGGAGGCGTTCTGCGTCATGGGGCAGTCCTTGCAGGAAGGGGAAGACGCAGAAGGGTTGCAGCGGTCGTGCCAAGCGGCGCAAGTGAACGAATGTGTAGACGCGACTGAGGTTTTCAGCGCGAAAGCAGTGCACTGAATGCACCAGGAGCCCAATGTGGGAGCGAGCCGTCATGGGGCTGCCCTCTTGGCGGGGAGCGGACAGCATAGGCATAAAAAAACAGCCGTGGAGGCTGTTTCTGAACTCAATCCGGCACTGAACCCTGTGGGAGCGGGCTTGCCCGCGATGGCGTCGGAACATCCAACATTGATGTGTCCGACACTCCGCTATCGCGGGCAAGCCCGCTCCCACAGGGTTTTGCAGTGGTCTTCGGATCGGCTTATTCGCCGCGATAAATGCAGCCGCTGGTGCACGTCTCATGAATGCGGATCGCGCTGAGTTCCGGCAGCAATGGCTTCATCTCATTCCAGATGAATTTGGCCAGCACTTCGCTGGTCGGGTTTTCCAGGCCAGGAATGTCGTTCAGGTAGTTGTGGTCGAGGCGCTCATACAGCGGCTTGAAAATCGCTTTGATCTCGGAGAAATCGCGAATCCAGCCAGTGTGCGGGTCGAGGTCGCCGCTCAGGTGCAGCGCGACCTTGAATGAGTGGCCGTGCAGGCGGCCGCACTTGTGGCCGTCCGGGACGTGCGGCAGGCGGTGGGCGGATTCGAAAGTAAACTCTTTGAAGATTTCCACGGTATGACCTGTATGGCTTGAATTTAGCGGGATCTGTTGAATTGTCAGTTTCTGGTGTACTGATCAATGTACTGATTGGTCGTTGCTGGGGTTCAAATCGAGCATCCACTGCGAGATTGCAGACTGACGCCAGGCGACCGAGTTGGGGCCTATTCTAACCTGTTTCGGGAATGTGCCTTCCCTGATCCGGCGATAAACCGTATTACGGCCAAGACCGGTTGTGTGAAGCACCTCGTCGAGGCGCAGGAAACGATCGATGTTTTCTGTCGCTGCCATGTGAAACTCCTCGCCGATTTCGGCTTGGCATGAATTTATGCCGCGCGTGGCGGCAGAAGGTGGTGATGGGTTATGCGCCGGCCTTGGCCAGAACTGCGTCAGCAACCTTCATGGCAGCCTGCGCATCGTCGACATATGCGGGGTCGAACCCGCCGCACAGGTGGATGGTTGCTTGGCAGGCGCGCAGGTTCTCGCAGGTGAGTTTCAGCGCGGCGACCAGCTCTTCGTGCAGCTCGCGCTCTTCCCGACCGATTTCCCAGAATCGCGTTGCCCAGTGAGACGATGGCGGCGGGTTGCTGTTCTGCGCGCCGAGGGCCAGCGAGCCGACCACAGCGTCCAGCAGGTCGCGCTTGTAGGCGTTGTCACCGTCGATGCTCAGACCGTTCCGGCGCAGAGCGTCCAGGGCATTGTTCAGGTTCGACTCTGGCGACGGCAGCACGAGGTCAAAGTCTTTCTTGCCGGGGCGGCATGCCACCACCAGCAGCTCGCAATCAAGCGGCAAATGCTGGGCCATATCCGAGATGGCTTCGATAGCAGCCTCGCGGAATGCATTCTTTTCTTCGGACATTGGGATACCTCGCCCGCCGTACACCGGCAGGCTGTTGAGTTGGGGGAGGGGTTAGGCGGTGCCGAATAGATCAAGCTGATCAGATTCGGCCTGCAGTTCTTGCTGTCGGGTGATTTCGTGATCGATACGCGCCCGGGCGATCGCCGCGTATTGCTCGTCGATCTCGCAGCCGATGAACTGGAAGCCTTCGCGCATTGCGGCCTTGCCGGTGCTACCGCTGCCCATGAATGGATCGAGAGCAACGCCGCCGGCCGGTGTCACCAGGCGCAGCAGGTAGGCCATCAGGTCAGTCGGCTTCACCGTGGGATGGCTGTTGCCGTTGCGAGTACTCCACTCGGCGTTTTCGCAGTCGCGCATGGTTGCATCCTTTGCGACAGCGGGAGCGTCCGAGCTGAGCAGGCCCTCGTTTCGATCTTTGCGGCTGGTCTTGGCGCAGTAGAAGAAGCGGGCAGCGCTTCCGCTATCAAGCCTGCGGGCGCCGGGTCTCATGTGGAAACCGACAACGCCGGCATTTTCGCTGCTGGCGCTGGCTTCGGCTCCGCGGCCTCGCTTCATGTTGCCGTACACGTTCAGCCCTGCGCGCTGGGTGTCGCTGGTGCTGGCGGCGGCGAGCTGTCCAGGTGCATTCGGGAAAGCAGCGATTACCTCGGGGCTGCCGTCATGGATGAGATTTGCGGGCCAGCGCCCAAGGCGGGATGCCCTGTCTACATTCACCGTGACCTTGGCGTTGTGAGCCGCCACGTGTTCGGCGTCGTCCATCCAAGGCCTCGCCCAGCCTTCCGGTTTGGCTGATTTTCCGTTTTCGTCGCCACCGCCAAGCCGCTCACCAGTTGGCGAGACACGACAGGCATCGATGTTTAGTGCCCCAGTGCCATAGGCGATGACGTTCTCCGCGACGGTGCCAATCAGTGGCTTTCGGGCAAAGGTTATTGGCTCAAGTGAGGGTTTCAGCGCTGTGCCCCAACCATCCATCCCATCGACATCGTTGCCAATGTTTCGAGACTTCGGAAACCCGGAGCCATACACCCAAGCAATCATGTCGCGGATCTCGAACCCGGCATCCTCGATGCGGACAGCCATGCGGTGCTGAGTACGCGTCCCGGCGAAGGCCAGCAAGTGCCCGCCGGGCTTAAGCACGCGCAAACACTCGACCCACACCTCAGTTGCCGGAACGTCGTAGTCCCACTTTTTGCCCATGAAGGACAGGCCGTAGGGCGGGTCAGTGACGATGCTGTCGACGCTGCTGTCCGGCATTCGCCGCAGAAGCTCCAAGCAATCGCCGACCATGATGGTGTAGTCGCTCATCCGATCACCGCCTTTATAGTCAGTACCAATGGAAGCCAGAAGAAGAGGGTGCAGCCGAGTAAGCACTTGGTGATCATGGCGTCAGCCTCTGGCCGAGCATCACGTCGGAGACAATTTCCCAGAGCTGGGCCGGTGACCATTGGTACCGGTCGAAGTCCGTGTCCGGCTGTACGCCGTAGGTGCAGGTCGAGTGGGCGCCGGCCGGGTACTCGCCGCGCTTCGCCATGATCGTGGCGACTCGGCCATCACCACCTGGCTCGGTGCGGTGGTAGTGATATGCCTGGGTGTTGTAGTCGTTGCCGGCTTCCACGGTGAACACGCCATCCGGTATCAGGTGGGCGCGACCGTCTGGAGTCCACGGCCTACCGCCGCCCGGTGTGCGAGCGCCTTCATGCAGATACAGCACAAATCCGCCATCGTCACAGCGCTCCAACTCATAGCAGTGATTGATCTGCTTGCCCACGATCACCCGCGAGGTGAAGTTAAAGCGATGGTCATGGATTGCCGAGTGCTTGAAGCAAGCGCGGCGCGGCAGCTCTGGATGCCAAACGTGCAGGCGTTGATTGCCTTGCAGTTGAACCTGCACGAACCCGAGGCCGTGTAGGGTGATCTTGTCGGTCATTACGTCGTCGATGATGCTCACGGCAACACTCGTCCTTGCCGCTATAGCGGCTAAAATATGTACAAGGGAATTGGAGCTGTAGAGGTATTGAAACCAGCCGTCCGTAACCGCTTCGGCGCCGTTGCGCTTCGTTCGATCAGGTCTATCTTTGGAGGAGTTTTAAGCCCCTATCAAGGAACAGGCAGGAGGGCGGTATGAGGCTTCGCGGCGACATTTTCTGGGCTTGGGCAGATCCCGAGATCCACAACCGAACACATGATGAAACTCTCAGTAATGGAACTCACATCGACGTGCAGGTCAGGCTATCTCGTACCGGCGAAACTCAAATGTTCATCGGTGTTTATGCTTCCGGTGGCATGGCGTTGCATGAAGAAACCGTTAACCCAAGTCCGGGTGAATCAATGACCAGAGCTATGGCTTGGGGCGTAAGCCGAGCTCGTCAGTTGGCTGCTGCTGGAAGTGCGAGTCCTAAGTCAGCGTCCTCGAAATAGCGGCTGACTTTGAAGGGGGAGGGAGTTACTGGTATTTCTTTCTGATGCGCGTGACGATGGCTTCGAGCTTTTCCGCCATGGCCCACATGTCGCTGTTGTCGCGGCGGGAGACGACCGGGGAGCGCTGAACGTTGCGGTCCATCAGGATCTTCGCTGCCAGCAGGATCAGCCAGGCTTCGAACTTGCGGCGGATGAAGCGCTTCATTCCTGCGGTGCCGGGTGGCTCGCGTTCCAGCGCTCGAAGGCTTGTTGCGTGGTGGCAGCTTCGATCTTCTCGTCGCACTGGTTGCACGCCGCCACACCGCCGGCCGCGCCGACATCGCGGTGACCTTGCTTGCACGGGTTCATATGCCAGTCGTCATCCTGTTCCTGTTCAACCACCTCCACCACCAGGTGCTTGCCGCATGAATGGCAGAAGTGCATGCCGTTTTCCTCCGGCCCGTCCTCGTGGAATGACCAAGTCTCACCGCAGCCACTGTTCCAGATGCCGCTATCTTCTTCTCGACTCCATTCGCAAGTCCCTGCACGATCATCGTTCAGCTGATCCGCTGCGTTCAGGCGCTGCTGCAGGGCTTGCTCGCGATCCTTCGAGGCTTCGAGTGCTCTGGATAACCAACGGATGCGATCCTTGCCGGCGGTGAGCCAGACAACCGCTGAGTGATAGCCGGGCGTTTTTCGGAGCAGGGCGTTGATGTTCAGAGGCTCGTTGCCGTGAAGGAATACGCCGTTGGCCAGCTCATCATCGGTCAGCTCACCGAGGGTCAGCGCCGCCCGCTGGCAGTTGTAGTGGTCGCCGTGCGGATCTGCCTGGCCTTCTTGCCGCCACCGCGCCGCTGGCGTTTTCTCTACTTCGCTCATCACGCAATCTCCATCGATACCAGATCATGGGCATTCACAACCTTCATGCCGAGGCGTTCAGCGATCAGCACTTCGAGTCGGGCGCCGCTTGAAGAGTGCCAGCCGGGAAGCCTGGCCACGGTGTCGCAGTCCATCAGCGCCTTGATGTCGCGGCGCATGCACTCGCTCCAAGTCCCTCCGTCCGGGTTGAGCTCGGCAGGGTTGGTCACAGTGTGGCCGGCGTCGCGGAGCTGGGCGGTCATGGCGTGGAAGGCTGGGAATTTGAGACCGGGCAGGCCAGTCATAGGCCCGCTGAGATAGATGCGTTTCATGCTGCCTCCTGCTGCGATTGTTCTTGGCGCAACGCGCCCTGTACCGCTTCCACCACCCGGCGCAGATAGTTGAATTCGTGATTCTCCTCGACCGCCTTGTCGCCAACCGGGTAGTGCCACTCATCACCAAACAGTTCAGTCAACAGCCTGTCGTGATGCCAGGACTCGTTTGGCGACTCGACGGTTCGTAGCACGTCGATGTCCTGCCAGAGCTCACGCGCCTCATCCTTGCTCAGCTCATCCAGCTCCCAGTCATGTCGGCCGGTCTGTTGCCGGCGCCGCTGGACGATGCACTTTTTCGCGAAGGTGTGAAGGGCATTCCCGCTGAACCGCGTACTGCTGATACCGCGATCGAGGCAGTTCAGGACGTAATGCCAATCACAGTCGGCCACGAACTCGGCCACCGTGCGCGGACCCATGCCGCCCCAGTAGGCGCTCCAGCTGTGGTCCCAGCAATTGACCGTGATTTTGCCCTGGGCGGTCTGATAGCTCGGGTCGGATTCAGTAGGGCAGTCGCGGCGGCCGAAGTCCTCGAGGAACACGGTAATCGCGTCGAGACGCGGCGCGCCGGTGATCACCAGCTTGGTCACAGTCGAGCGCTCGACCTTCAGCGGCTCGGCCGGTTTGTTTTCTGTGGGCATGGGGCGTCCTATGCCGGGGCATGCCCGGGCGGTGGAGGGTGATTTCAAAGTTGTTTGAGAATGCGCCGGCCGATCCAGCGTACGACGGTGACTGCCTTGCTGTTCCCGATCGCCTTGTAGCGCGGACCGTCCGGGCATTCGCTGGCCGGCTTGCCGCGCCAGGGGATCAGGGTGTAGTCGTCGGTCATTCCCTGAAGGCGTTCGCACTCGCGCGGTATCAGGCGCCGAACCGAGGCGCCGACTTGAGCCGAAGGCATCCCTTGGCCGGCCTTGCCACCACCGCATCCGAGCGCGCCGGTGGTGCTGCCGTCGCCACCTTCATAGCGCAGCTCGGCTCGGGAGTTCTCGGCGAATGCAGCCACAATCGGTTGGCCGCGCCCGGTACCGTCTTCGCTCCCGTCGAAACCGTCAGCCTTTAGCGTGTGCGTGACGTCACCAGTGATGCACACTGCGACCTGGCCGCCGGCGTTCGCATGGCTTCCAGAGTGATTCATTGCGCGAAGTGTTGGCGCGACATCGCCAGCGTCTGCGCCGTGATCCTTGCAGGAGAAGGCGAGCACGGCGTTTTCCATCCCATTGTTCCGCCCCAAGGTGTGCGCTTGTTCAACCCGAACATCCGGGTCCTGCGTTCCGTGAACTACCAGCAACCCGGATTCCGCATCCTGCTGGGTTGCGCTGCCGGCCGCTTTACCGTTGGCATTGAGTGTGCCAGCCACGATGAAAGCCTCGGAGTCGGCTCGGTGGCTGCTCTGTGCCTGTGCGCGCAGAGCTGGCGCAGTGAGCGGTATATCGTCGAGCGAGTAGCCTCCGGACTTGCGCGCGCCGCCGGCGAGCGTTGGCGCAACGAAGAACGTCTCGCTTTCCATATCTAGCCGGGAGTCTTTCGCGGTGAGAGTGGCCGACCGCTCAACCGAACCGCCTAGGCTGTGCCCACCGAACGCCGGTATGCCGCCGAACATCGAAACCGCCGGGCCTTCATCACCCTCGCAGTTCATGCAGCCGTACGGCCCGAGCTCTTCGGCGAAGATTTCTCCGCATCCGCACTGGAGCGCAGGGCCGAAAGGAGCTGTTCCGGTAACGTCTTGCCCCTCGCCTCGGCGCGGCGCAGTATCCCGGCGCACGCCTTCTCGCTCAAAAAGTACCTCGGTGGGATCGAATCCGTCTCGAGAACTTGCGACAACGAACACACGGCGGCGTCGTTGGGCCAGGCCGAAATATTGGGCGTCCAGGATCCGCCACGCGATTGTTCTTTTGGGTCCATACACACAACCAGCGTCCGGCCATTTCTTCCCTGAAGGCTGCAGTTCGCAGTCTTCCCCAGCAAGCGCGCCAAGAAAGCATCCGAAGGCGTTGCCTTTGTCGCTGAGGACACCGGGGACGTTTTCCCAGACGACGACGCAGGGCGGCTTTCGCTGGCCTGCTCGAACATAGTCAACTGCATCTGCGAGCTCCACGTATTTGATGGTGAGGGCGCCGCGCGGGTCGGTGAGGCCTTCGCGCATCCCGGCCACGCTGAAGGCTTGGCACGGTGTGCCGCCAACGAGGACGTCCGGTGCGGCGATCTTGCCGGCCAGCACCTGGGCGCCGAGCTTGGTCATGTCGCCGAGGTTCGGCGTGTTCGGGTAGTGGTGAGCCAGCACCGCACTGGGGAACGCTTCGATCTCAGCGAACCAGGTCGCCCGCATGCCGAGCGGCTTCCATGCAAGCGTTGCCGCCTCGATGCCGGAGCAGACCGAGCCGTATTCGATTTCCATAGGGGATCCTCGCCGGCTGGCGTGATTCGTAGAAGTGGGGTATTTGTGTTCGGCCCGGCATGGGGCCGGATCAAGGAGCGAAAATGTCAGCTACTGCGGAAATGCTTTTCAACCTTCAGAAATTTCAACTTCTCGCGCTCTTCACGAGCGATCGGACTGGCAGGAATATCACTCCAGCTTACGCATACGCCTGGGACAACGGTGTTTACCCGATTGGCAACGACGGCGCGCATTGGCATGAACCCTACAAGGAACAGTTTGCGGTCAGCGAAGAGCAGGTTTCCGAGTTGGCAGGATTTCTGGATAAAAAGTGGCGGAAAAAGGAGAAGATCTCTTTTTATGAGTTGGAAGACCATTACGATATACAAGGACTTTCGAGCTCTGGCTCGGAGTGGGATCGAGGAACTTTGATAATCACCTGCCACTATTTTTATCTGCTCGGCTGGTTCGATGAAGATTTTTGGAAGGGTCTGGTCGGTCATTCAGACTGTCCATCCGAGTCGCATTCGATACGGCGCGAGTTCACACCTGAGGACGTGTATTTCCTTTAAGCGCTCGGCGTGACAATTTCATCGCCGGGATCGGCGGTAATCTCGGCCATGCTCTTCTCGTAGAAAGCTCGCGACACCTTTTCGCTTGGTTCATAAGGTGTCGTGACATTCCGCAGCATCCAAGTCTGCGTTTCGAAGTCAGCGTCGATTAGGTTCTTCAGCAGCCGCTGGTGAATGTCCTGCTGGTTGTTGATCCCGTGGGCGGCCATGACTCGCTTGAGATCAGGCTTGAACACCCCGGCGACCTCAACCGTAAACTTCTCGACGCCCAATGCAGCGTCCTTTGCTGCTGCCTTCTCGCGCTTTTTCTTCTGCTTGATGGCTTCCTTCGTCGGCTCCTGTACTTCGGCCATGGCCTACCTCTTCAATTCCGCTGGCCGGCAAGTCCAGCCAGGTCTGTCGTTTACGTTGCTGGGTGCGAAAACGTCTCACGCTGCGACCTTCACCTGATGCCAGGCGCCGGCGGCGTAGAACAGCTTCGCGGCTTGGGCTTCGTCCATCGAAATCTCGTCGGGAATGGCGATCCAGCCTGACGCAACCAGATGATTCGGGTTCGCGCTGTTGCGCAGCTCCAGGTAGTAATACTCGATGGCATCGGTCAGGCGCTCGACCTTGTAGATGCCCTCGGGAGATATCTCCACCGACTTGATGTACTCGGCGCCGCGCTCGTCTCGACACATGGCGGCGATGTAGATCGTCCAGCGGTAGGCGAAATCGAATATCGCGTTGGCGATAGCCAGACTGCGGATCTGCTTGCAGCTCTTCCAGTTCGCCATGATCTGGCTGCCACTGGGGTCGATGTTCACCACCGCGACGTGGTTGGTGCGCAGCAGCGCCCGGCAACTGCGTTCAGCCCGGGCGAAACCGTTGTTGGGTTTGCGTTTCGACTTCATAGCGAGTCCGCCATTTTGCGCAGCGTCTTGCGTTCGGCCGCCGAGATCGGCTTCGGCCGCCGCTTGAGGACCGTTTCAGGGTCTATTTTCTTCGAGCGAGGAGGCGGCAGCGGGTTGCGCGGCGGACTTTTCAGTTGGTCGATCCGCCCGCCGGCGGCCAGGTACTGTGCGATTCGCTCAGCGATCGACTCGGCGTCCGGCCGGTGCTGCTCGACGAGGTTGAGGTGGTTGCTGATCATGCTGCTTTACTCCGAAGCTTCGCCTCGTATCCGTCCACCAGCAGCTTGAACTGCCAAAGGTCTTCTTCGAGTTGTTCGATGTAGTCGTCGTCGCGCTTGAATTCCTGCAGCCAGAGCTGGCGACCAACTGGTTTCAGGAGAGGGCAGTACATTCCGATATGCCACCACTTGCGGCCGGTGATCCACATGCAGCCCTGTACCTGGTCGATAACCTCGCTGGCATCGTTGTCGATGTGGAACGCGCGAAGCTTGTCAGGCGAGAGGAAGCACTTGTACTCCGACCCGCCGTCCTCACCGATGAACCCGTCTGCACTGGCGCCGAACACGCCGTCATCAGTTTTCACCAGACCGACTTGCGTAACGATCAGGCCTGTCTGAATCTCGTGTTCCATGCGGGCTTCGGGTTCGAGTTCGTGTCCACGTCGCATCTGCCACGTTTCGAAGCCACCATCCAGCGGCGCACCGCCGATCCGTTCAACGGCCAGTTCGAAGGCGTAGGTGAGTGCGGCGTTCGATGGTTCGCCGACCTTCTCGCCATCGAGAGCTCGCTGCACGACTTCGGCCTTCGGCCCGGCCTTGTAGCCAGCCACGTCGCGGGCCTTGCTTTCGCTATGGCCGGCCAGGATCGCGTCGACATACTTCCGCTGCTGGGCGGTGAGCCCGTTCACCTTGGATCGGGCGGTGCTGAACATGCTTGCAGTGATGACTCCGGCGCGGCCTTGCAGCCATTCAGCGGAGCCCTGAGTGCAGTTGAGGACGATCATTGAGGCGCCTCCAGCTTGGCTTTGTGGACGGTGACGGCGGTCTTCACTGTGGAATAACCGTTTGTGTCACCTGATGCTTGCAGGACTTTCAGGCTCGCCTGCCAGACGTCTTTCAGTTCGTCCGGCGTTGTGGTCTGCCCGACACGCTCAAGGATGTCGGCGACGACCTGGGCGCGCATGTCGTCCGTATCTGAGCCATCGGCTGATTGCCCGTCGTCGTCGCGGGTTTCGCCGGTGGTGATGTTGAGCAGCGCGCACATGACGTAGCGCTTGCCATACGTGGTGGAGGAGCCGACCGCCTGCACTTCGTTACGGCCTTTGCCGATATCGACCGGCAAAGTCATGGTTGTTTGCTCGCGGTGACCGCCTCGGTGCATGAGGATCCCGGTGACCTTGATTACTTTGTCTTCGGTTTCAACCTTGAAGGTGATGGCGAAGCCATGCTCTTGCATGATCGGCTTCAACGTGTGAGTGATGTGATCAAGCGTGGCGTAGGAGTTGCCGGTGTGCAGGTTCACCGCACCCTCGAACACAGTCGGGATGTTGCACTGCATCTCGGCCATGGCTGCGTTGAATTCCTGCTCGGCGGTCTTGGCCTGCATGCGCTCATGCATGGCGAGCAGGCGCTCCATCTTTTCGATATCGCAGGTCGGATCGGCGGCAGCGCGGCTGATGACCGCCATGATGCTGTTGTCCGTCGAGATCGGCACGACGGCTTGCCGGCGCTGCTCCGGCATGATGATTTCGGTAGACATGGCGACCTCAGTAGCTGATTGAAATGGCGGGGATCTTGCGCTGGGCGATCAAGGTGATTGCCTGCTTGGCGCATTCCTCGGTCATGCCGCCTTCAATGAAGGCTTCCAGAGCGGCACGGTTGATCTGCTTTTTGTGTTCCAGATCGGCCTCGCGCGCCTGCTGTTGGCGGACGATTTCGGCAGCCGCTGCATCGGCGCGGCGGCGCTCGTCGGCACGCGCTTGCTCAGCGGCTTGTTCGGCACGTTTCGCCGCAGCTTGGCGTTCCTGCTCTGCGCGTTGCTCTGCGGCGATGCGGTTCGCTTCTGCCTGCTCCGCTGCCAGTCGAGCCTGCTCAGCCTGCTGCTCAAGCTGGAGGCGCTGGCGTTCGGCCTGAGCTTCTGCGTCACGGGCAGCTTGCTCGGCAGCACGCTGTGCGGCGGCAGCCTGATCAAGCAACTCTTGCTCGCGGCGGGCGGCGGCTTCTCGTTCGGCCTGTGCACGCTGCTCAGCTTCGCGGCGGGTGCGCTCTTCAGCTTCCCGGGCGATCTGTGCGTCCCGATCGCGCTGAGCCTGTGCTTCGGCTTCGGCACGCAACCGGATCAGTTCCGCCTGCTCAGCTTCGTACCGCGCTCGCTCGGTGTGCAGGGCGCGCAGCTTGATCAGCGTCTGGTCTTTCACCTGGGCGGCTTCGGCCAAGAACTCTTCCCAGCTATCGCCGATTTCGAGCAGCTCAAGGTCAGCGATGATGTTTGCGAGGTGGCCGGACGTCGGCGCCGCTTCGAAGATGGCGAGATCCTTGATCTGCTGGATCGCGTCGTTGTGCTTGTCGACCCGAGCATCTTCGGCTGCCTGCCAGTCATCCAGAGGCTTCCGCACTTCCTTCTGCCATGCTTCAAGCGTGTCCCACACGCGCTTCCGCTCAGCATCGATCAGCTTGGGGATTTCCTTTTGCTTGGCGGAAATCTCTTTGCCCACTGCTTCAAGCGCCGTTTTCGATTTCGCGATCGAGTGCGCCATTGATGCGTAAGCTTCGCGGCCTTTGCGAGTCTTGAGATCGGGCAGGACCTTCTTGAACTCATCGACCTTTGCGCGCACCTGGTCAAGCCATGGGTCGAGCCCGTTCGGCTTGCTGTAGACGGCGAGGGCGGTTTCTGCCGGTGGCACCGCTGCCAGTTCGGTATTTGCGGACACGGGGAATCCTTGCCGCGACGTGCGCAGCGCTTGAAGTTGAAAGTCAGGAGGTGATGCGATCGGCGAGGGCGCTGAGCAGCATCAGGAAGGTGTAAATCGAAAGGACTCGAAACGAGCCGCGTCGAATCAAGATGCGGCGTGCACGCTGAAGGCTGGTCATCGGAACACCTGGTAGGTGGTGGAGCGCGGCACCTGGCAAGTGCCTGAGCCGTCTTTCACGATGCCGTAGGCGCCTGCGCCGGCAATCAAGATCACAACGAGAATCCAGTAGACGAGGTTCATGGCCGAGCCCTCACAGCGATCCGGCCTTGTTTGATGGCTGCCACCAGTGGAGGGGGAAGCGCTGAAACAGGAAGTTCGCGAGGGATGCCAGCGCCGACAACTGCGAGGCTGCGTGCAATCTCCTCCAGTTGCTCGTCGAGAAGCGTTTTCACCGGTGCAGTAGTCATGCCGAAACTCCTTTCAGATGCGCGTTTCGCTCGACGAAATTGGCGTCCAGCCCATCCCGATAACGATTGGCGGTGCGGGTGTCGATGATCTCGGCGAACTCTGCCATTTCGATCATGCCCATGACGAAGGTGCGATCCGGCACCGGAGTGCAGGATTTGCGCATCTTCGCGATCTCAAGGCCCAGCCGGGCCAGTGCTACCTGATTGCTCATAGCTCGTTGTCCTCGGCCTGGGCGATCAGCGCGTCATCGGCAAGGGGTCGAAGTAGGCCCTCTGCGATTTCGCCAAGCTTGCCCAATGGGTGGTCGCTGGGGCCAAGGAGTTCGGCGGCGGCGACCTTGTCAGCGTGACCGCGCTCGGCGGCGATCAGCAGGTAGCCCAGCGAAGCCGTGGTCACCTCGCAGTCTGCAAGCCGTCCGTTTGCATGCTCATCAACTGCCAGAGCGAACTGGTCCAGCGTGACGCCCTGAGCCGGCCGCATGCGGCGCTGCACCTTCACGTCGCAGCCATGCCGAACCATCTGCTCTACGGCGCTGTACAGCCACTCACCCCGAGCAACTTCGCGAGGGCTTTCGCTCACCGGAGGCGGCAGTCGGTTATCGAATTCACTTTGTGCGAGCGCGGTTGCGTTCATGGTTGCCTCCAGAGTGGGGGTAGATCAGGAGTCTGCTGCGATATCGGCGAGGATTTGCGCCTTGCGCTTTTCGAAGCGGGCGCTCCAAGTTGGCCGACCATCTACGTACCAGATGGTCGCGCCACGCTTGCGAAGCTTCCGGGCTCGAGCAGGAGAAATTCGATTACCCCATTTCTCGGTGCGGTAGATGGCTTCCCAGTACTCGATCGTCTCGCGCTTGTCGTACTTGTAGTACCGGCTGCTCGGCTTGTTTTTCGAGAGCCATTCATTCACCAGCGATACGTCGACTGTGGCCGAGCTGAAGACGTAGCAGCTCGCAAGAGACTCAAGAGTTCCGACACCGACCTGTGCGGTTGGTACGCCAACATCAGCGCCGCATGACCAGACCTGACCCTTGCATTCAAGCGTCGACCCATCGGTAAGCTTGATCGTGAAGGCCCGACCGGCGAAGGCATCACGCGATCCAGGCTCAATCTTCAGGAAGTCGTAGAAGCCGCCGTCGTTGGATATCAAAAGGTTTCCGGTGCGCTCGTAAACGCAGCGGGGCAACTCGTCGAGGAGCAGAAACGTCTGCCCCTGCTTCGTCCTGATCACATCAATGATCTTCGGCATTACGGAAACCTCTTTGGTTAATCCAACAAAACTCGGATGCACTCATCCGCTCCGCTGGTTGCCGTTGGGCGCGAAGGGGAGTGCATTCGGGGTTTGTCGGGGTAGGGTGGGTGCAGATGGCCGGAGCTGATCCCGGCATGACTATTAGCGGCCTAAGTGACACCGGAGCTTCACCGGGGCGAAGGTTTCAGCCGCTTATTCTTGGACTCGCCGTGGCCATCTGGGCGCTTACTCACTCTACCGGCCACGATTCCCGCGATCCCTCAGGTCTTACACTTGCCCGTCAGCCCGGGCATTCATCTGCGTGTTGCGGTGATGCAGGTGGGCGGTTATAGGCCGCAGTTTCGTCCGCATCGGGGTGTGAACTGACCTGACCACATATTCCAGTTTCTTGGTTTATGGCGGGTCATTTCAGATCACACCCCGATGCGCTCTCATAGAGAGGATCGGGCAGTTAACGACAGGCTGTCGTGGCGCTGGTTGTTCAGTCGTGGTAGCTGAGCACCGTGTGAACGTCGTGCACTTCGCTGATCTCGCCGCACTCCAGCTCCTCGACCAGTTCGATGTACTCATCGACGTTTCCTTGGCGGTCCAGAGTGATAATCGCGATCTCGGTCACGACGCGGGTGATCTTCGCCTTCACGCGGCGCGGTTTTTGTTCTTGCATCGTCTTGCCCTCGGTTGTTTTCCCAATGCACCCGTCACCAGGTGCATCAGTGAAAATTTCCTGCTGTGACCCGCTGCTGGCGGCCGTCACTGACTTGAATCATCTGGCTGTCGGTACGGGATTACTCGCCATCCCGGGAGGCGCATTTAAGTCACCGCTTCGCACTTTGCCGGTAAAGCGCCTCATCTTGGCTCCGGCAGGGAGTGCTCACAGCGCAGATCGGTTAGTGCTGAATCCAGATGCATCAGCAGGTCGACCTGGTCCGGTAACCAGAGCCGGGCGTGGTTCAGTTCCAGAGCTGACATGGGGATCGAAATTTATGGTTCGCGTTGTTCGCCGTTTCCAGCGATGCCTTTAGGGCTGCCCGTTTCCGGGGATCGATCCGCGAATGGTTTGGGTTGTTAAAGAGCGGCGGGTCTGTCGACCCTGGCGCCGGGTTGCTTTGGCGTTGAGGCAAATCTACAACTGAAAATTGTAATGTGCAAGCAAGAGTTGTAATTATTTTTGCAGTTATGCATGAGATGGGTTTCCTGTAGGCGTAAAAAAGCCCGCGCTTGGCGGGCTCATTTGATATGTGCGGCGTTTAGTCTCTGCGCAGCGTCGCTGATCTGCCGTGCTTCGCCTCGAATTTGTCGACCATGCCTCGGCATGCGCCGCGCACGAACGTCTTCGTCTGCACAGATGCCAGCGGATCATCGTAGTCCTTCCAGCACAACTCTATCGCCAGGCGATCACGATCTTTCTCCGAAGGCGGTCCTGATAGGGCGCCGATCACAAGAAGCAATCCGAACAAAACCAGCGGAACCAATATGAACCATGGCCAGATCGGCTTGCGGGCTGGTTTTGGCGGTTCGCCGCTGACGGTTCCAGTCAGAAGGCTGGTGCCGCAGTGCTTGCACTTGATGGCCTCGGCTTTGATCGTTTCTGCGCAATAGGGGCAGGCCTTTACCGCTTCGTCCATGTTGAAGCCTCTGAATTCAATTCGCGCGAGAGTACATCGCCCACCAAAAAACATGCCCAAGAATCGCTATCTGCTGCTCCTGGATCTGCTCGAAGGTGTAGTTCTCGTCCGGGTGTTCGTCGTGGTTGAAGCTGCGTAGTTTGATGCCTGTGGGAGTCCGGTAAACTTGCTTCACACGAAGCTGACCGTTGTGGTTCAGCGCGTACATCTCGCCGTCGACGATATCGCCGAGCGAGTTTTTGCCCATGTTCACGCCCACTGTGGCGCCATCCCGAAGCACCGGCATCATGCTATTGCCGCTCACCGTCACGCACTTGGCGTTGCTGAATTGAACGCCGTTGTTGCGCAAATCCTTCTTGAAGAAGCGAAGCCTCGCGCTGTCGCTTTCTTCAATCGCGAATCGCCCAGTGCCCGCCGCCAGCTCGACTTCCTTGAGGAAGGGGACGTAGACCTCGTCGTCACCGAGAGGCGTTTCGTCATCCCACGTTTCGATTGAGCTCAATGAAGTGTCGGCAGTCCGACTCTGGCTTTCGAGCGGGCCAGCCTCGCCCATCAGGTAGGCAACCGAAACCCCAAGCACGTCACTCAGCATTTTGATCTTTGGATTTCTCGGGACCGTTCGCCCGGATTCCCAAGCTTGGACGGATTGCGGGCTCACTTCGAGCTTGCGCGCCAGCTCGGACTGATTCAGCCCAGCAGCCTCGCGGGCTGCAGCGATTCGGGAAGAGGTAGTAGTCATGGCCGCGAGAATACAACTCGAACTTGTAGCTAGCATTGCAATTCTCACTTGTAGTCGCGATTCAAAAGCTGTAACTTTGCGTTGTAATTACCAGTTTAACGAGGACGCTATGGAACAGAACGCAGCAGAGCGTGCAGCTAAGGCAGCAGGCGGCCAGTCGGCCCTCGCTCGCGTCCTTGGCTGTACGCCACAAAACGTACAGCGCTGGTGCGCCACCGGCCGGGTTCCGGCCGAGCGTGTAATTCCCGTCGAGCAAGCAACCGGCGTATCCCGCCATGACTTGCGCCCCGACCTGTACCCCAACGAATCCAGTAAAGCCGCATAACCATTTTCCATTCACCCAGGAGCAAGACCCCTATGGCCTACGACGACAGCCGTCACCTGAAGGATCGGGAAATCAAATCCCGCTACGACGATGAAACCTACGAGGCATTAAGAGCCGTAGCGCGTCTTCACAAGCTGCAGCCCGCTGTATTCGTGCGCATGTGCGTTGAGGAAAAGCTGGAGAGCATCGTCGAGATGGATGCTAACGGTAAACACATGCAGGCCTGAAGGCCCTGAAGGAGGCTATGTGCCTGAAACCACGATCTGCCATGGGATCGATGGGCGCCTCTACGAAAAGCTTGAAAGGTTGGCAAAGGCCGCAGGAATGACGCCTGACGACTATGCCGCAAAGCTTGGAACGGAGCGCTTTTTCGAGAAGACCAGGCCAAAAGGCGCCGGAAAACTCCGGCATCTACCAACCGCAAGGCGAGCCCAGCAAGGTCCCGTAATAGGGACTGAAAAAGGAGGGGCTGATGAAGTCCCCGAATGACAAAACCCAAATCGCAGGCGAAAAAAAACCACCAGGCCCGGTGGTTTCTTCTACTGCATACAACAAAAGCATCTGTGAGGCGAATTATGCATACCTCTAACCATGATGTACAGGCCCTCAAAAAGCCCGCGACACCTTTTTATAATTCCGAAAACGTGTCGCGACACACTATGTCTTCTCGCGAGATCGCCAACGTCACCGGCAAGCGTCACGCGAACGTCAAGCGGGACATTCTCGCAATGCTCAAAGAGCTCAAGGCAGATGCACTCAGTTTTGAGCACATCTACTTGGACGGCCAAAACCGCGAACAAGTCGAGTATCTGCTGGACCGCGAACACACCGATTGCCTGCTTACCGGCTACAGCGCGCCAATGCGGATGAAGGTGATTCGCCGCTGGCGTGAACTGGAGCAGCAGGATGGCGCCCGCCAAGCTGTTCTCGCCAACGGCACGAAGGTAGTGGGGGAACTGGCAATTCTCGAATGCTTCACGCGCCTGCTGAAGCCCGCGCCGTCCAGCCAGGTGCTGATGCTTGCACAGATCGCAAAGAACAACGGCCTGGAGTCGAGTTTCCTCCCAGGCTACGCAATCGACGCCGCGCCCGATGCCACCGGCGGCTCCTCAATGCCTACAAAGTCTGCCACAGCGCTGCTGAAGGACTGCGGCATCCGCTGCGCCCCGGCGGCTTTCAATCGTGCGCTGGCCGACCACGGCTTCCTCAAGCAACTCCAGCGTAAGAACTCCAAACACGAGATGGTCGACTTCTGGTCCGTGACTGAAAAAGGCCTCAAGTACGGCAAGAACCTCACCAGCCCTCAATCCCCGCGCGAGACGCAGCCTCACTGGTATGTCGATCGCTTCCTCGAGCTCGCCGGCATCGTCGGCAAAGGCAGCAAGTAATGGCCGGAGACTGGATCAAAATGCGAATCGACCTTCAGACGCATCCGAAAGTGTTCCGCATGGTGTCCGCATTGAAAGCGGACAGACTTCGGATCATTGGCGGACTGCACATTGCGTGGAGCATCTTCGACACCCATTCCGACGACGGTGTGCTGCACGGTTACAGCGTCGATGCGATGGACGCAGTGGTTGGCTGGCCGGGCTTTACCCAGGCCATGATCGAGGTGGAATGGGCGTCCGTGCAGGAAGACGGAAGCCTTGTAATGCCTCGCTTTGACGAGCACAACGGTGCCAGTGCAAAGCGTCGAGCCAACGACAGCGAGCGTAAGCGTAACGACCGCAAAAACAACTCTGTCCGCAATGTGTCCGCAAGCGATGCGGACAAAACGCGGACCAGAGAAGAGAAGAGAAGAGAAGAGAAGAAAGAGCAAGATCAAAAGCATGGTGCTGGCGCACCGGCGAAGTCTGCCAAATTCGATCCGCTCGCTGCCAAGCCTGAGAACGTGTCCGAAAAGGCTTGGGCCGACTGGTGCCAGCACCGCAAGGAAATCCGCAAGCCGCTGACCGCCAAGAGCTGTGAGCAGCAGGCCAAGGCCTTACTGGGCCATGCCGCGCCGGATCAGGTGCTCGCCACCTCGATCTCCAACGGCTGGACAGGCATCTTCCCGGACAAGGTCGCCAGCAACGTGCACCCGTTCCCGCAATCCCGCCACACCGGCTTCGCTGAACGCGACTATCACGCCGGCCTGATACAACGGGAGGACGGCAGCTATGCGCTCTGAGCCAGTCCAATCAACCCCGGAACTGCCGCCGGGCACCCGCATTCAGCCAGCCGAGTGCGAAACCCACGGCGCGTACGAGCAGAAGGTTTATGCCGTGCTGGGTCGCGAGCTGAAGAGCAACTGCCCTGAGTGCACTCGGATCTCCCGCGAGAAGTCCGAAGCCGCTGAGCAGGCCAACAAGGCGATGGAGTTGCGCATGTCCCTCGCTCGCAAGCTGGGCGATGCGCTGATCCCGAAACGCTTTACCACTCGCACTCTGGGCAACTACCAGGCTGAGAACGACGGCCAGCGCAAAGCCCTCCGGTTCTGCCAGCACTACGTCCAGATCTTCGACGAGATCCTGAAGACCGGTCGCTGCATGGTGCTGATCGGCAAGCCCGGTACCGGGAAGACGCACCTCGGCGCCGGCATGGCCAACGAGCTGCTGCACAACACGTCGCGCACGGCCGTGTACCGCACTGTCGGCGCAATCCTTCAGGCGATCCGCTCCACGTACGACAAGCACAGCGAACGCAGCGAGGCCGAGATTCTTTCGAGCCTGATCGACCCCGATCTGCTGGTGCTGGATGAGGTAGGCGTGAGCAAGGAGCAGCCGAGCGACTTCGAGCTGACGACCCTGTTCGCAATCATCAATGGCCGGTACGAGCAGGAGCGCCCGACGGTGGTGATCTCTAACCTCGAAGCCAGCCAGTTGCCGGCCGCCATGGGTGACCGCTGTGTCGACCGCCTGCGTGAGGGCGGAATGATCGTGGTCCCGTTCGATTGGGAATCGCAACGCGGCAAAGAGGGTTTCTGACATGACCATCGACAAACAAAAACTCCAGAAGCTGCTGTGGGCCGAAGCCGCGTCATTCCGTGCCGACTGCGCAGACTGGAAGCGCAACACTGAGGCGCTGCAGGAATTCCTCGGGGAGAAGACCGTGGAGGAGGTGGCGCTGGAGCTGCTGGCAGAGAACGAGCGGCTGAAGACATTGCAGAGCACAACCGAGCGTGACCTTGCGCAAGAGCTTGAGGTTTGGAAGCACGGGCCGTCCTGCTGGAATTGCGGAGACACAGGTGACGTGCATGACATGGTCGGCGAATGGCGTGGCCAATGCGATTGCAATGCAGCCAAGTTGATTGATGTTTCCAGCGAGCGCGACCGGCTAAAGGCCGAGAACGAGGTGCTGCGTTCTATCGCGGAAAAACATCAGATTCGCCTCGAAACGGTTCGCTGCTTGCTTGGCGCCTCAGTGCCCAGCGACAGCGAGCTCGACATAGCTATCTGTGCCGCCATGCGTGTCGGAGGGCAGCCATGAACCCTGAATACACAATCCGCGACCGAAGCGATATCAACCGCCTCGCCGGCGCCCTGCACGCTATCGATCTGACCAAGCCGAAGGTGGTGGTGATCCGCGACGAGAAACGCCCGGACATCTGCAACCGCAAGATGTGGGCAATGCTCAAGGACGTATCCGAGCAAGTGATCTGGCACGGCAAGAAACTGACCAGTGAAGACTGGAAGTGCCTTTTCAGTGCCTCGCTGGAGAAGCAGCGCGCAGAGCCAGGCCTCGACGGTGGCTTCGTGGTGATGGCCGTATCGACCCGCAAGCAGTCGCAGAAGTGGTTCAGCGATCTGTTCGAGCTGATGCATGCCTTCGGCGCCGAGCATGACGTGAAGTGGAGCGCAACTGATCACTGGGACGGCCGCTATGACCAATAACTTCAAGCCGGGCGATCTGGCGCTGGTGATTGCGGGAGGCCATTTGGGCGAAACGGCCGAGATCATCCGCTTCGTGCAGCCGGACGAGGTGGTTGTGTCGCCTACTTCGGGGAAAACATATCAGTTCAGGCCTGCTTCCGGATTGGGAGGATGGCTGTGCAGTTTTAAGGATTGCCTCGCCATCAAGCACGAAAAGAACCTCATGCCACTGCGCGGCGACTTTGAGCCCGAGCAGCAGAAAGCCAAGGAGGCTGAGCCATGCGCGTAGCCCTCAACGAGAGGAAGGCTGCGAGGCCGAAGAAGTGCAAGAACCCAGCGTGCGGCATCAGCTTCCAGCCGCAGCGCTTGGGGCAAGCGGTTTGCAGTCCGAAGTGTGCGCTGGCCATTGCGCCGGCGAATAGCGAGAGAGCCAGTAAGGCGATCGCCCAGCTCGGTCGCCGCGAGATCAAGGTCCGCAAAGAGGCCCTGAAAAGTCGCGGCGATCACCTCAAGGATGCCGAGAAGGCTGTGCGCGACTATCGGCGCACCTATGAGCTGAGCATCGGCAGCGGTTGCATGAGCTGCGGCGAGTCGCAGGAATCGATTCTGGCGGCGCAGGGCTGGAAGACTGGAGGTGCGTTCGATGCCGGCCACTTCCTTGGCAAGGGCGCACGGCCCGAGCTGCGGCTGGTGCCGAACAACATCTGGTTGCAGTGTAAGAGCTGCAATGCCGGGTCATCCAAGTACGCCAGAAAGGGCCAGACGGTTTCGCAAGGATTCCGCACCGGTTTGATTGCCCGCATCGGTCTGGAGGCTGTTGAAGCGCTCGAAGCAGACCACGAACCGCGCAAGCACACCGTAGAAGAACTCAAGGCGATCACCGCCGACTACCGGGCCAAGACCCGCGAACTGAAGAGGGCTGCAGCATGATCTATCCAAGTGTTCTGAACGCAGTTGTCTCGGCCCTCGCGGCTGAGGCGATCGACAACACCAGCAAGCAGGCGTGGCAGAAGCTGTACAACTCTGCCGACGAAGATGAGGGCGGCGATCTGGCGACTCTGGTCCGTTCCCGTGGTGCCGACAACATCGACCGCACTCAGGTTGATTGCTGGGTATCCGCGCGGCTGCACAGCGCACTCGAGCAGAAGCATTGGGATGCGCTGGTGGCGAAGTACAGCACCCACAAGGGACGCAAGGTGCAAGCCATTGCGGCAATGCAGGTCCAGATCAACACGCCGGCGCCGAAGCTGTTCCTGTTCAAGGCGACCACTGCCTGGGCTATCCCGCAGCTGAAGGGCGCGCGACCGAAGGTGGCGACGTCCGTATCCGTCGAGATCCCGATCGATGCGCCAGAGTGGCGCCGTGAGGCTGTGGTGAAGGCTGCGCTGGCGGCCGGCCAGGCGAAGGTCAAGCGTGACAGCTCCCGATCGGCCGACATGATCGTGCTCAAGGACAGTTTTTACGACATGAACACCTGGGATAACGACGGCACGCCGGAGTCAACTCGCCGCCGCTGGCGTCAGGATATCGGCAAGGCAGCTGATGACCTGGTGAACGAGGCGCTGGCACACGCCGCCGACATTCTCGGAGGCGAAGGTTTGCTGATTGAACAAGCGGCGTGATTGCCTGTTGACATCAGTGAGCGAATGAGCGAAATTAATCCCATCCTGTCATTCCTGCGCGTATCGAGGAGTGACAAACGAAACCCGGCCACCGCGCCGGGTTTTTTATTGCCCAAATGCAGGCGAAAGACCGGAAAGACCCTCCTGCTCAATCGACGTTCGAGGATCTACCGATGACCCACATCACCCGCTGCAAAATGACTCTCCGCTCCAAAGGGCCTGTTCAGGGCTCGACGGAATCACTGACGCGCCTGCACTTCGGTGCGGTGTGGTCGGCCAATCCGGCGGAAGAAGACGCGATCTATGGCAAGTACACACCCTACGGCGAATACGTCGTAAACGTGGCTGCGGACCGCGCCGAGCATTTCGAAGAAGGGAAGGACTACTACTTCGATATCTCGCCAGCTTTCTGATTTACCTGTAGCCAGGGCAGCCTTCGGGAAGGCCTGGACGTCGATAGCCGGATAGTGCGACGCACGGATCAACGCCGGCAGCCCGCGCACTCTGACCTCACATGCTTGTGGAGTGGCGCGAGACTGGATCAGCGAGATCGATGCAAAGGGGCGTCGACGCTGGGATAGTCTTTGGCCGACAGCTCGGAAAGACGAGCGCACCTATTCAGGGCCTCAGCATTCGATGGGGCTTTTTCGTTTTCGGCTCCCCACACCCATAGCCCCGAGCTGGGAGTGCAGCGGACGCCGGATTTATCAATCTCCCCATGGGGGAGGCAACCCGGATGCCAAACATGCCTGACAAGCCAGACACATGGGCCAAGCTCTGGCTGGCGTTGAGCAATCCGCTAATGGCGGGCGTCATCATGGCCATCACCGTTTGCTTGCTTCGCGTCATCTACGACGGAAAAGAAACCAGCGTGCGCCGGATCATTTTCGAGGCGCTGATCTGCGGATCGCTGAGCTTGGTCGCGTCCAGCGTTATTGAGTGGATGGCCTGGCCTTCAAGCCTATCGATCGCCGCCGGAGGGACTATCGGGTTCCTCGGCGTGACAGCCATTCGCGAGCTGGTGACCCGCTTCCTCGGTCGCAAGGCGGATGCCGCATGAAGGCCTTCGCTGCAGCAATCATCATCGCCCTGGTAGGCATGCTCCTCGTTGGGATTCAACAGTCGCGAGTCGTCGCCCTACGCGGGGAGGTGGCATTCGAAGCCAGCGAGAAGAAGAAGGCGGTCGACGCCAACCTCGAAAGCCAGGCCACGATCACCACACTCCGCGCCGAAGCCCAGCGCAACGCCGATTACCAGAAAGACCTGAACAAGCGGTTACAGGCCAGTCAGGCCAAAGCCAAAAAGGCGGAGAAGAACTTTGAAGAACTCAAGCGCAACAGCAAGCCTGTTCGTGATTGGGCTGCTCAGCCTCTGCCTGACGGCCTGCGCGGGAAAGCCGGCGGTGGTAACAAAGACAGCGGCGGTAAGAGTCGAGCCCCCTGAGCTGGTGCCTTGTGAGCGGGTTGCTGATGAAGACCTCGCCGACAACGGCCAGCTGTGGGAGCTGAAGAACCAAGCAATCAACCTGCTCGACACCTGCGCAGATCAGGTGGACGCGCAGATCAAGCGCAGTCAGAGCAAGTAGGTCGCGACACGTTTCGCGAGAGTGCAAATTGTGTCGCGACACGGAGGATTGAATGGAAAGGCCAATGCCTCCCGCGTCATTGCTCGAGCTGTCTGACCTTTCCAGCTTCGGTATTCGCCTAATCCCTGCGCCCGAGGTGTGGGAGTGGATCCAGGCCGAGATCCTCGCCGACACCGGTAGCATCCACAACCCAGACCACGCCCATCTGATCGATGCTGACATTCGCGTGATGTGGGCGTCCGCCGCCTTCACGAAGAAAGGGCGCACGGTTGTCGGCCAGGCTGAGCAGATAGCGTTCCGCGCCGGCGGTTGGCAGAAGGCCCGTATGGAGCAGCAGATGCTGGATTGGTTCGGCGACGTGCCGGCTTACATCATCACGCTGGCTGCCGACTACTGCGCTGATTGCTCAGACGCTGACTTCTGCGCACTGGTGGAGCATGAGCTGTACCACATCGCTCAGGCGACCGATCAGTACGGCGCACCCAAGTTCACCCAGGAAGGATTGCCCAAGCTTGAGATGCGCGGACACGACGTTGAAGAGTTCGTCGGTGTGGTGCGTCGCTATGGGGCAAGCGCTCAAGTGCAAGAGCTGGTGGACGCTGCAAACAATCCTGCCAAGGTGGGGAAATTGAACATTTCGAGGGCCTGCGGAACCTGTCTGCTCAAGTCGGCCTGAGGATAGACAGCAATAGACGGAACCCAATCCTATGGCAGCCCTGAGCAGCGAGGTGAAGGCCTTCATCGTTCAGGCGTTGGCCTGCTTCGACACACCCTCCCAGGTGGCAGAGGCCGTCAAGCGCGAATTCAACATCGATGTGACTCGCCAGCAGGTGGAGACGCACGACCCAACCAAACGATGCAGCAAGACGCTCGCCAAGCGGTGGGTGGAAATGTTTCACGACGCCCGCAAGCGATTCCGGGAGGAGACGGTAGACATCCCGATCGCCAATCGCGCCTTTCGACTACGCGCCATGAGCAGGTACGTCGAGAAGGCAGAGTCGATGAAGAACATCGGTCTGGCTATGCAGATCCTTGAGCAGGCGGCGAAGGAAGTCGGGGACGCTTACGTCAATCGCCGAGTCGAGCCGGACAAGTCGCTGGACGACGAGATCAAACGGCTCAACATCCAAAAGCTGCAGCGAGAACTGGAAGACCCGAATAAGGGCCTGCCCGAGCCCAAGCAAGTAATCATCGGGGTAGAAGATGCAAGCGACCCTGAAGCTGAATAAGCCGCAGTTCGAGTTCATCAGTCACCCCAAGAAGTTTTCAGCGTTCGTCGGCGGCTACCGTAGCGGCAAGACGTTCGTGGGTTGCGTCCGGATGTGCATCAACGCCTTGGAGCATCCCGGCATTCCCCAGGGCTACTTCGCGCCGACCTATCCGCAGATCGCGGACATCTTTTACGACACCATGCCGGTGGTGGCCGAGGCTTTCGGCCTGTTCGCCGACATCGTGCCAAGCAAGAAGCGCGTGTACCTGCGCGACAACCGAGGCCGGTGCCTGTCGACGATCGTCTGCAAGAGCATGGAGCACCCGCACCGCATCGTGGGCTTCAACATCGCTCATGCACTGGTCGACGAGATCGACTGCATGGCGATCAAGAAGGCTGACAGCGCATGGAAGAAGATCATCGCGCGGATGTCCACCGTGTGGCCGACCCGAGCAATGAACACCATCGACGTCACCACGACGCCGGAGGGCTTCAACTGGGTCTATCGCAAGTTCGTCAAGGAGCTTGCCGCCAATCCGAGTCAGCGCCCGCTGTACGGCATCGTGCACGCCTCGACACGGCAGAACGCGAAGAATCTGCCGAAGGACTACATCAAGTCGCTGCGTGAGTCGTACCCGGCCAACCTGGTGGACGCATACATCGACGGCCTGTTCGTCAACCTGACGTCGGGCAGCGTCTACCCGAACTTCTGCCGAAAGCAGAACCACACCGACGCGACGATCCGCCCGGGCGAGCAGTTGCACATCGGCATGGACTTCAACATCAACCGGATGGCCGCGACGGTGCATGTCATTCGTGACGGCCTTCCGCTGTTGCTGGAAGAGGCCACGCACCTGTTCGACACGCCCGCGATGATCGTCGAGCTCAAACGGCGGTATCAGGGCCATAGCATCACGGTTTACCCGGACGCCAGCGGCAAGAACCGCAAGAGCGTCAGCGGCAGCGAGTCAGACCACAGTCTGCTCCGCGCCGCCGGCTTTATGGTCATGGTGAACCCATCGAACCCAGCGGTTCGCGATCGGGTACTGGCCGTGAACGCCATGATGCTCAACATCGATCAAAAACGCCGCTACCTGGTGAACACCGATAACTGTCCGGTGAGTACGCAGGTACTCGAGCAGCAGGCCTACGACGAAAAAGGCGAACCCAACAAGGACGGCACTGAAGACCCGGTCGACGCACTCGGCTACTTCATTGTCCAGCGCTTCCCGATTGCGGGCAGCTACACACTCGCGAACGTGAGCGACCAATGAGCGCATTCACTTATCTGAAAGACAGCCTGCAGAACCTGGTCGCAGGGCTGGGCACTGCGCGCGACAAGGCATCGCACTCGCACTATGCGCTCCCGGTGATGGACGACCAGCAACTGCTGAACGCATTCCGTGGATCGTGGACAGCGCAGAAGGGCGTGAGTATTCCGGCCGTAGATGCGTGCCGCAACTGGCGCAACTGGCAGGCCGACAAGGCTCAGATCGAGCTGCTCGAAGCCGAAGAGGATCGCCTCAACGTCAAGGGCAAGATTCTCGAGGCCCTATTGAAGGCCCGACTGTTCGGCGGCGCTGCGGTGTTCATCGGCACCGGTGAGCGTGACACGGCTTCAGAGCTGAAGCCGGATCGAGTCGGAAAGGGCGGCATCAAGTACCTGACGGTAATGACTCGCCGCCAACTCAGCGCCACGGAGATCGAGCAGGATCCGCAAAGCCCGCGCTTCGGCAAGCCAAAGGCGTACCGGCTGCCGGGCTCTACGGTGGAGATTCACCCGTCGCGTCTTGTCATCTTCGTCGGCGTGCCGCATCCAGACTCTGAGCTTGCCGTAGGCACTGGCTTCGGCTGGGGCGACTCGGTGCTGCTATCGGCCATGCCGGCCGTGCGTCACTACGACGAGACGGTCGCCAACGTGGTCAGCCTGGTCTACGAGGCCAAGATCGACGTCATCAACATTCCGAACCTGATGTCGAGCATGCAGGACAAGAACTACGAGCGCTTGCTGCTGGAGCGCTTGCGTCTTGCTGCCACGGCCAAGGGCATCAACGGTACGCTGATCCTCGACGGGCAAGAGACGCACAGTTCCAAGTCGGCCAGCTTCGGCAACCTGCCTGAAGTGATCGCCAAGACCGAGCAGGGCGTCGCCGGCGCGTTCGATATCCCCGGCACCCGCATGTTCGGTCAGTCCTCGACGGGGCTCGGCGCCAATGGCGAAGAGAACACTCGCAACTACTACGACAACGTCGCGTCACGCCAGAAGCTGGAGATCAAGCCAGCCATGAGCGTGCTGGATGAGGGTTTGATCCGCTCCGCGCTCGGCAGTCGGCCGAAAGAGGTGCACTACACCTGGGCGCCACTCTGGCAGGCCACGGCGAAAGAGCGAGCCGATATCGGCAAGACCACGGCGGACACCATCAAGGCGCTGAAAGACTCCGGGCTGTTCCCTGAGGATGCGCTCTCGACCGCTGCGGTGAACCTGCTGGTCGAGCTGAGCGTAATGCCGGGGCTTGAAGCGGCGATCGAGAAGTTCGGCGCCGAACTGCCCGATGACGACGATGACGACGCCGACCTGCCGGGCACCGCTGCGGATCAGCCGGTGGCGAAGAAAGCGATCACTGACGCCGCGCCTCGTTCCCTGTATGTGTCCCGCAAGGTCATCAACGGTGGCGAGATCATCGAGTGGGCCAAGTCGCAGGGCTTCGAATCCACAGTGCCAGATGCTGACCTGCACGTCACCGTCGCCTACAGCCGCAACCCGGTGGATTGGATGAAGGTCGGCGAGTCGTGGTCGGGCGATGGCAAGGGCCAGCTCAAGATTGCACCAGGTGGCGCAAGGCTGATCGACAAGTTCGGCGAGGGCGCGATGGTGCTGCTGTTCAACAGCTCCGAACTGGCCTGGCGGCACGTCTCCATCGTTGAGGCTGGCGCCTCTTGGGACTGGCCGGACTATCAGCCCCACATCACCTTCACCTACGAACCCGGCAGCGTCGATATCGACAAGGTCGAGCCATACCGTGGCGCGATTGAGCTGGGTCCTGAGATCTTCGAGGAGCTCGCCCCATGATCTTCACCGACTCCGTGCCAGTCACGGGAGTGCGGCGCACTGAGGACGGCTATCTGGTGGCCGAGGCCCGAGTCGCGCGCACCGGTATTCAGGATTATCTGGGTACCGAGATCGACCCGGACAACGAACACGGCCTGCGGGATAAACCGATCGTTCGTGTGTACCGGCCGGAAAGCGCGGTATTCCACGCTGACGCGATGCACTCGTACGCATACCGGCCAATGACCAACGGCCACCCGGGCGGCGACGGCGTCAACTCCAGGAACTGGAAAGACGTCGCGATCGGCCAAACCGGTGGCGAGGTTGTTCGCGACGGCCAGTTCGTCAAGGTGCCGCTGGTGCTGATGGACGCCAAGGCGATCGAGGACTACGAGTCCGGCAAGCGCGAGCTGTCCATGGGCTACGGCGCCGAAGTCGTGTTTCAGGACGGCGTTTCCCCCGATGGCGAGCAGTACGACTGCTTCCTCGGCCCCATGAAAATGAATCACCTCAGCCTTGAGCATCGCGCTCGGGGTGGCGAGCACCTTCGCATTGGTGACCATAAACCACACACCCCCAAAGGAGGCCATGACATGGCTGATTCACTGCGGAAACTCCTTGTCGATGGCATCTCCATTGATGTCACCGAGCAAGGCGCCCAAGCCATCGAGAAGCTGAACACCAAGCTTGCCGATGCTTCGACTGCTACCCAAAGCCTGAAAGACGCACACGCGACCGCGCTGGCTGCCAAGGATACCGAGCTGGCCAAGAAGGACGCCGAGATCGACGGCCTCAAAGCCAAGCAGCTCAGTGATGCCGATATCGACAAGCGCGTCACCGCCCGCGCTGATCTGATCAGCAAGGCCAAGTCGATCGCGGACGCCGACTACACCGGGAAGACCGACGCCGACATCCGCAAGGCTGTCGTGGTCGCCAAGCTGGGCGATGCGGCCGTGGCCGGCAAGGCTGATGCCTACATCGACGCGCGCTTCGAGATCTTGGTCGAGGACGCTGCCAAAGATCCGGCAGGCGACCCGTTCCGCAAACACATGATTCAGCAGGACGGCAAGACCGTCGGCGATGAATCGGAAAAAGCGCGTCTGCAGATGATTGCCGACATGCAAACCGCCCACCTGCCGAAGGCATAAGGAGCACAGCAATGGCTACTTACCAAACCACCTACACCAGCGCTCCAGCCAAGGGCGTGCCCGGCCTGGTCGCCAACGAAGAGAAGTGCAACAAGATCAGCCGCACCGTCTCGAACGTCGAGGGCATTGTCTTCGGGGCACCGGGCTTCCGCGTTGCGGGTGCAGGCAACGATCACAAGATCGCTGCCACCGGCACTCTGTTCCTCGGGCTGGCCGTGCTGAGCGCTGCGGTTCCACCGGTTGCTACCGGCGCCACGCTGATCGACGGTTATCCGCAGGACTTCACCGGCGCCTTCATGACCGACGGCCAGATGTATGTCACTGCCGGCGCTGCGGTGGTACCTGGTGATGACGTGTACTACGTCGCCGCCACCAACCGTTACGTGACGACCGCTGCTGCTGGCGCCGTGCTGATCCCGGGCGCCTTCTTCGACACCACTGGTGCGAACGGCGACATCGTCGAAATCTCCCTCAAACATCGGAGCGCTTAACATGCCTCAAGTCTTTGAAGACGCTCAGTCGGCGTTCCCGTTTGTTCTGGCCCAAGGCCGGAACATCGAAACCCGCATCTACACGCGCCGTTACCCAGCGTTCAACTATGCGGCAAGCATCCCGGTTGTGACCGAGGGCGCACCGTGGGCCATCGGCACCACCTTCTTCACCGTCGATACCGCCGGCGAAGCGAAGTTCTTGTCCGGCTCCGGCACCGACATGCCGTTCAACTCCGCGACCCACGATCAGGCATCGCACGACTTCGCGATGATCGGCTCTGGCTGGGAATGGAATCTGGAAGAGGTGAACCAGGCACAGCTGTACGGCATCAACCTGAGCGGCACCAAGGCGGATTCCGCCGCTGACAAGGTTGAGCGCCTGCTGAACTCCATCGCGTTCGTCGGTAGCACCGAAAAGCGCTGGACCGGCCTGCTGAACGACGGCAACGTTTCCCGCGTCGATGCAGCCGCTACCGGTACCGGCAGCTCCACTTTCTGGTCCGCCAAGACTGTCGATCAGATCATGGCCGACATCAACGGTGTGCTGGGATCGATCCGAACCAACACCGGCGAAGTCGAGTGGGCTGACACGCTGCGTCTGCCACCTGATGCATTCCGCTACATCGCAACGGCTCGCTTGGGCGTAGGCGACGGCATGATCACCGTGCTGGAGTACGTTCGTAAGAACAACATCTACACCGCCGAAACCGGCCTGCCTCTGGACATCGCGCCCTTGCGCGAAGCCCGCAACGCATCCGCTGATGGTGGTGGTCGCCTGGTTGCGTACCGGAAGGATCCGGAGGTGGTTCGCTTCCACCTGCCAATGCCGCGCCGCGTGCTGGCTCCGCGTCAGAAGTCCATCATGGGTTTCGAGACCGGCATCATCGCGCGTACCGGCGGCACCGAGATTCGTCTGCCGGGCGCCGTGGCGTACCTCGACGAAATCACCCCACCAGCAGCCTGATAGGAGGTCGACATGAAAGTGACCAACAATTCGAAGGCGCTTCAGGGCGTGCACACCACGGCTGGCGTTGTTTATGTTCTTCCTGGTGAGACGCAAGACCTTGACCTGACGCCAGAAGGGCACAAAGGCGCATCGCGTCTCGCCTTCATGAGCGTCGATGGCAAGGCGCCTACCGCCGACGGTGACGAAAAGGCTGAACTGCTCGCCAAGCTGAAGGCACTTGGCATCGATGCCGCTGGCAACAGCAAAGTCGAAACCCTGCGCAAGAAGCTGGAAGAAGCCGAGGCTGCTGCCGCTGCCGAAAAGCAGAAGGTCATCGACGAGCTGAAGGCGCTGAACGTTGAGTTCGACGCCGAAGCAAATCTGGAAGCCCTGCAGGCTGCACTGGCCGCCGCCAAGGCGTAACACCTCGCAAAACCGGAGCGCATGACGCTCCACCTATTCGAGATATCCCGATGCCAGACTTTTACGGAACCGTCGCAGCTGCCGACGCCTATCACGCTGCGCGCGCGAATGCCGCGTGGACCGGCGATGACGTGGCGAAGCAGGCCGCGCTGATCCGGGCATCGGTCTACATCGACGGTCGCTACCGGAAGCTGCTGGCTTCTGGTGTGTGGCAGTCATTGTTCCCCGGCGTGAAGACCGAGGGCAGAGGGCAAGCCAGGGAATGGCCGCGCACCGGCGCTGAGGATTACGAGGGGCATGCAATCCCATCCGATCAAGTGCCGGTTGAGGTTGAGCAGGCAACGTACGAAGCCGCACTGCGTGAACTGGTCGAACCGGGCAGCCTGAGTCCCGACTTCGTGGCGGCGTCCACTGTGAAGCGCCAGAAGGTCGGCCCCGTCGAGGAGGAATTCTCGGTTGCGGCGGGCGCAGATGGGGCGGCGTCGGTCAGGCCGGTGATCAGCATCATCGACGAGATGATCGCTCCTGTGCTGGTAGCTCGCTACACGCTGCCTGCGGTGTTCGTGGTATGACCCAGGCGCAGATCATCCAGGCCATCGAGGGAATGGAGCCTGCGATGCAGAAGGCCTACCTGGACCAGATCAAGCTGGTGGTAGGCGCGGCAAAGGTGGCTGAAGTTGAGCGGCTGATAGCCGAAGAGGACGAAAACGGGCTGGCAGCGCTGCTGAGCCTGGGCGCGCTGGCGGCTTTCCTCGAGCTGGCTCGAAATGTGTACCTCGCAGGCGCCAAGTTTGAGATCAAGGCGATCGCGATCCCGAAAGATCTGGGGCGATTTGAATTCGACGTCCGCAAGCCTGAGCCAGAGCAGTGGCTGGTGGAAAAGGCCGCCGAGATTCGACGCGACGCCGATGTGAACGTGCGCGAGGCGATCAGGGCAGTCATGGGTTCGCGCAGTCGCGCTGTTGCTACGCCGTCGCTGCAGGTCGAAGTAGGCGCCACGCCAATGACCCGAAGCCCACGGCAGGCGGCGCTCGATTTACTTGGACGAGTAAGCGCACAAACAGGATCCCGTTCAGGCGGCGTGATTGGCCTACCCGGCAACTACGCGCAATACGTCATCAATGCCCGCCAGCAGCTGCTGAGCGGAAACCCCGACGAGATGCGCAACTATTTGCAGCGCAAGCGTCGGGATCGCCGCTTCGATGGCATCGTGAATCGCGCCATCAGCGCAGGCAAGCCTGTTGCCCAAGCTGACGTCGACAAGATCGCTGGCCGGTATGCTGATCGGCTGATGAAGACCTACGCCGAGATGCTTTCCAAGGCTGAGGCGCTGGAATCCTTCGGCGCCGGTCGGGATCAGGTTTACGAGCAGTTGATTGCTCAGGGGCTTGATCGCGATTCAGTGACCAAGACATGGCGCGATCGGGCCGACAAGAAGGTCCGGCACGCGCATTCGGTCATGGGCGGGCAGGAAGTGCAGAAGGATCAGCCTTTTCAAAGCCCGAACGGCGCGCTGCTTCGTTACCCGGGCGATTCTGCACTGGGTGCTGGCTGGAGTGAGCGCGCCAACTGTCGATGCTCAGCGATATACAAGATAAGGCGGAAGTGATGCCAGACATTTATGACCGCGCCAAGGCTACGGCAACCCGCATGCTCGCGCCGCGCAGCAAGGGCGGGAAAGGGCTCGAACTGGTCTTGCGCCGCGACATCCTCGGCGAATACGACCCAGACGCGCCGACTGCACCCAGCGAGCTGGTCGTGAACGGCTCCGGCTTCCGCGAGGAGTACGACAACCAGTATATCGATGGGACGCTGATCGTTCGCGGCGACGTGAAGTTGCTGGTGTCGCCGGTTCAATTGACTGGCGAAGACATGCCGGCACCGCAGAGCAACGACAAGATCACATTCGACGGCACGGTGTACACGGTGATAGCCGTTGCTCCGTGGAACTTCGCCGGTCTCGCGGTCGGCTTCGAGCTTCAGGTGCGCAAGTAATGGCGAATCACATGACCAGCCGCTACGGCGGCCAGCAGGGGAGCTTTGCTGAAAGCCTGGCGCAATTCGCCGAGCAGGCGAAAGAAGCAATCGACGAGGTGTTTCGCGAGGTCGTGATAGAGCTGGGCACCTCTGTTATCCGGCTCTCGCCTGTCGATACCGGGCTCTTCAAAGGCAACTGGCATCTATCGATCGACAACATCGAGAGCGTCACCTTCGACGAGGTTGATCCGACTGGTCAGGACGCGATCGCCTCACTGATTGCTTCTGCCAGCGACCTTACGGCGGGGCAGGCGGCGTACATCCTGAATAACCTGCCGTATGCGATTCCACTGGAATATGGGCACTCTGCCAAGGCCCCGGCCGGCATGGTGCAGATAACTCTGGCTCGCTTCCAGCAGATCGTGCTCGAAGCCATCAGGAACAACCAGGTATGAGCCACAACATCATTGCTGCGGCCTTCGAGTCGCGCCTGCTGACTTGGGCCAAGGCTCGCGCCAAGCCGATCAAGGTTGTGGTCGAGAACGAAACCTTCACACCAGCGACGGGCGAGACGTACCTGCGAGCCTTCACTCTGCCAGCGGTCACGGGCAGCAATACGCTGAGCGGCGATCACCGGGTCTACACCGGTGTATTTCAGGTCAACATTGTGACGGCCTCCGGCAAGTACCGCACCGAGGCGAGCGGTATTGTTGATGAACTGGCGGCGCTGTTCCCGCTCAATCTGCGTATTCCCCGCGCTGGGCTTGTAGCGCTGGTGATGACGCCGGTAGCGCCCGGGCCGGGAGTACCAGACGGCAACACCTTCACGGTATCGGCCTCTTTCCAATACCGATCAGACACCAACTAATCCGCCCGTTGGGCAAACCCAGAACCCGCCACCGAGCGGGTTTTGTCATTTCTGCACAGAGGAACATTCTCAATGAGCGCCATTCTCCCCAACGGCTCCATTCTCGAAATCGCAGCGACTTTCAGCGCGCTGAAGCCTGTAACTGCCATCAGCAACGCGAATCCGGCGGTTGCTACGGCCGCCGCGCACGGCCTTACCGACGGCGACGTTATCGTCGTGAACTCCGGTTGGACCCGCCTGAACGATAAGGTCGCCCGCGTGGCCGAATCCGACGTAGGTACTTTCGAGCTGGAAGGCATCAACACCACCAATACCGTCGTGTACACGGCTGGTGCAGGCGCGGGTTCGGTTCGTGCGGCGAGTGGCTGGGCACAAATCAGTCAGATCACCGGCAGCACCAGTGCGGGCGGCGAGCAGCAATTCACAACCTTCGGCTTCCTTGAAGAATCCGACGACCGCCAACTGCCGACCACCAAGTCGCCGATGAGCATGAGTATCACCGTGGCGGACGACCCAAGCTTGCCGTACGTGGCGGCTGTTGAAGCGGCCGACGATGATCGAGCGCCTCGCGTACTGCGTTTGACGCTGCCGAACGGCTCGGTGATTTATTACAACGCATACGTCTCCATCACTGCCACCCCAACACTCGACCGCAACAACATTATGACCCGCACCATCACCCTGTCGCTGGCCTCCCGTCCAACTCGTTACGCGGCGGCGGTGTAACCCATGGCCAAGATCAAGATCTCCCAGAACCCGACCTTCAAGGCGAAGGTCTCGATCCCGCGCGTCGGCGCTGATCCGGTCAGTGTTGAATTCGAGTTCAAGTACATGGATCGACTGGCGCTGGCCGCGCATTTCGATAAGTGGAATGCGGCGCGCGACGAGCATGCCAAGAAGGTGCAGGAAGACGAGCTGAACTGGCAGGAAGCGACAGGCGCCGAAATCGCGCTGCAGGTCGGCCAGCTCAAGGACATCATCGAGGGCTGGGGCTTCGACGAGAAACTCTCGGATGAGTCGCTGACGGCGTTGGTCACCACCTGCATTGGCGCTCCTCAGGCTGTGCTTTCCGCGTACCAGAGCGCCTATCAACCCGCCCGCCTGGGAAACTGACCGGCGCCGCCCGTGTCCTGTACGAGCCCGGGCCGTCCGAAGCTGATTTGGCAGCATTCGGCATGACGCTCGCCGACATCCCTGAAGAAGAGTACGAGATCTGGCCAGACAACTGGCCGGCCTTCCTGCTGTTCGAAGCGATGTCCACGCAGTGGCGCGTAGGCATGGGCGGGGCTACCGGACTGGACTACAACGCCTTGCCGCCGGTGGCCTCGATGCTGGGCATGAAGCGGCGCGAAATTCCTGAAGTCTTCCACGACATACGTGTCATGGAAGCAGAAGCCATGCTCGTGATGAGCGAATCGAAATAACGGAGCCCGCATGACTTCTATTGCTGAACTCGGCATCAAGGTCGATTCGACCGATGCTGCGCAGGCGAGCTCCGACCTCGACAAGCTTACGGCGGCAGGTGCACGGGCCGAGAAGGCGGCGGAGGGCGTCTCCAAAGGCGCCGACAAGGCAACAGCTTCGATCAAGAAGCAGAAGGATGAGCTGAGCGATCTGCTCGGCGAGATCGATCCTACCGTCAAGGCGCTCGGCCGGCTGGACGAACTCGAGAACAAGCTGGCGAAGCAGAAGAAACTCGGCGCGCTTGATGCGTCGACCTTCAGCGAATACCAGTCGAAGATCGACCAGTCTCGGGCGAATCTGTCCCGCTTTGACGACAGCCTGACTCGCACTGGCAACACCGCCAAACAGACGGCAGCTGCGCTTCGTGGCGTGCCGGCGCAGTTCACCGATATCGCGGTGTCGCTGCAAGGGGGCCAGGCTCCGCTGACTGTGCTGCTCCAACAGGGCGGACAGCTCAAAGATATGTTTGGCGGCATCGGCCCGGCTGCGAAAGCACTGGGCGGTTACGTGCTCGGCTTGATCAACCCGTTCACTGTCGCTGCTGCGGCCGTTGGCGCGCTGACGCTGGCCTATTACAAGGGCAGCCAGGAGGCCGACGAGTACAACAAGGCGATCATCTTCACCGGCAACTCCGCCGGCACTAGCGCCACTCAGCTGGCATCGATGGCTGAGCAGGTAAGCGCAACCGTCGGCACTACTGGTGCTGCTGCCGAGGTGCTGGCCAAGCTGGCAGGCAACGGCAAGATCGCCAGCGGCAGCTTCGAAGAGATCACCGAAGCTGCTCTACAGATGGAAAAGGCCACCGGCAAAGCTATCGACGAAACGATTGCCGAGTTCGCGAAGATTGCCAAGGACCCGGTAGCCGCAGCCAAGGAACTCAACGACCAGTACAACTTCCTCACTGCCTCGGTCTATTCGCAGATCGTGGCGCTGAAAGAGCAGGGCGACACCATCGGGGCAGCAAAGCTGCTCACCGACACCTATGCCGATACGATCAAAAATCGAACCGGCGAGGTGACGGCGAATCTCGGCCTGATTGAGGGCGCTTGGCAGAAGATCAAAGCCGCAGCGGCCGGCGCGCTGGACGCGACTCTGGATGTGGGTAGAACCCAATCCATCGATTCGCAGATCGCCAACTACCAGAAAGTCCTTGATGGGCGTAAGTCGGGGGGCTTTCTCTCGTCGTTTTTCGGCGACGAACTGGGCGCCGATAGCCAGTCAACCAAGTTCCTTGAGCAGCAGATCGTCCTGCTCCAAAGGCGCAAAGAGGAAATCACCGCCGGCGCCAAGGCAGACGCTGACCGGGCCAAAACCGAGCGCGACGGTATCGACGCAAGCTTGCGACTCAAGGCAATCAGCGACTCCAACCTCACCAACGAGGAAAAGCGCAACAAGCTGATCAAGGAGTACAAGCGAGACGTAGAGGCGCTGCGTAAGGCGAACCCGAACGATCCGCTGGTTCAGGAAGCGGTTGTTTCGAGGACGATTCAGAACATCCGCGACAAGAACAAGGATCCGAAAGCTGCGACATCGCCGGTAAACCTGACCGAGTTCAACGACTCGAAAAACCAGCTCTCGCTGATCCTCGGCGAATACAAAAACGCCCAGAAGGAACTGGAAGCCGCCCAGAAGGCCGGACTGGTCACGCAGGAAGATTACCTGCTCAAGCGCCAGGCACTGATCGGCAACGAGCGCGACGAGGTAACCGCCGCGTATCAGGCTGAAATCAGTTCGTTGGAGGCGGCGAAAGGCAAGGCCAGCACCTCGGCAGCGCAACGTATCCAGCTCGATCAAAAGATCGCTGATGCCAGGGCCAACATGGTCAAGGCTCAGAAGGAAGCCGACAGCGAGCTCGAAGTCATCGCGACGAACGAGCAGGGCCGGCTCGCCAAGCAGGCGCAGGCGATCAAGGTCTACACCGACGCCCTCGACCAGCAGAACGTCGCCCTGCGGCGCGCTGGAGGCCGTGCAGCGGATGGCGTGGGCCGTGGCGACCGCGAGAACGCCATCAATGGCGAACTGAACGGCATTGCCGATCGAGCCAACCAGCAACGTCTGGACCTAGCGCGCGACCGGGCCGACAAGGCACGCAACATGAGCGCCGAGGAGTACCAGGCCAAGCTCGACGCGATCAACAGAAGCGAAACGGACCTGAGCGAAACAGTGCTCAGCAACTACGAGCAGATGTCGGCCGCGCAGAGCGATTGGCGCAACGGTGCTACCTCGGCGTTCAGCAACTACCTGGAGAGCGCGCGCAACATCGCCGGCCAGACTCGAGACCTGTTCAGCAATGCCTTCAGCTCGATGGAAGACGCAGTCGTCAACTTCGCCATGACCGGGAAGCTGTCGTTTGCTGACTTCACCAAGTCGATTCTGGCGGACATGGCGCGAATCGCGACCCGTCAGGCCAGTTCAGCGTTGCTGAGCAGTCTGGTTGGCGCTGGCGCAAGCTACTTCGGTGGCGGCGCGGCTACGTCAGCGGGCTCTACTGCGGCCGGCTACAGCGGTGACCTGTCTGGCTTCACGCCGGGCAGCGTCCAAGCAAATGGTGGCGCGTGGTCTGGCGGCGTTCAGATGTTCGCCAATGGTGCAGCGTTCACCAACTCCATCGTGAGCAAGCCAACAGCGTTCGGAATGGCAGGCGGGCAGGCTGGCGTCATGGGCGAGGCGGGGCCAGAGGCAATCATGCCACTGACCCGCACGGCCGGCGGCCAACTGGGCGTGCGCGCAATCAGCGGCGGCGGGAGTGCGGGCGGCAACGTCTACAACTTCCCCGTCGCGGTATCGGTGCAAACCCAGGGCAATGGCGGCGCGGCCAGCGCAGAAGACACGACGCAGCTTGGCAAAGGCATTCAGCAGGCGGCGAAAGCCGAAGCTGAAACCGCGATCGCCCGAGCGCTGCAACCCGGCGGATCAATCTGGAAACTGACGAACGGGAGGGGCTGATGGCCATCGAAACATTCACCTGGCCAACCCAGCACGGTGACGCGCCCGAGATCTTGTATCGGGTGCGCACCTCGCAGTTTGGCGGCGGCTACAAACAGGATGTTGGCGACGGGCCGAACAACAAGGAAGACGCGTACCCGATCACCTACAGCGGCCCTCAAGCCAAGGTACTGGAGATCATGGCCTTCCTCGACCGGCACGCCGGCGCAAAAGCCTTCCTTTGGACGACTCCCTTGGGCCAGCTTGGCCTGTTCACATGCAAGAACCCCGTGCCCACTCCGGTGGGCGGCGGCGTTTTCAAACTCACCGCCACGTTCGAGCGGGCATTCCATCCATAAGGGGCAACCATGCCGCTGATCAGTGACATCCAGGTGCTTGAGCCTGGCAGCGAAGTGCTGCTCTTTGAATTGGACGGCACGGACTACGGGGCGGACGTGCTGCGCTTCCACGGGCACGCGATACCGCACACGCCGGCCGAGCTGATCGCCGCCGGCGCCGATGCCGACCAACTGCCGGCGAAGGCCATTTACTGGCAGGGCAACGAGTACAGCGCCTGGCCAATGCAGATCGACGGCATCGAGGCGAACGGCGACGGCACGGCGGTCCGGCCGACATTGTCGGTGGGCAACGTAAACGGGCGCATCACCGCGCTATGTCTGGCGTTCGAAGATCTGCTCGAGTTCAAGCTGACGATGCGGCACACGCTGGGCACATATCTCGACGCCGCGAACTTCCCGGCTGGCAATCCAACGGCTGACCCAACCCAAGAGACGATCGAGGTCTGGTATATCGACCAGAAAACGAACGAGGACGGCGAAACGGTCAGTTGGGAGTTGGCGAGTCCGGGCGACGTCGGCAATGAGTCGATCGGCCGCCAAGCCACAACCCTTTGCCACTGGTGTCTCACCGGCGGATATCGCGGGCCGAACTGTGGCTACACCGGGCCGTACGTCACGAAGGACGGCGTCATTACCGACAATCCTGAACTCGACCAGTGCGACGCCACGTTGGGCAAGGGCTGCACCCCGCGCTTCGGAGAAGGAAACCCGCTGCCGTTTGGTGGCTTTCCCGCCGTTTCCCTGATCGCAAGGAGCTGACATGCGAAAGCACATCTTGAATGCGATCCAGGCGCACGCGGCGGCCGAGTACCCGAAAGAGTGCTGCGGCCTGCTGCTGGCGATCGGACGCAAGCAACAATACTTCCCCTGCATCAATGTCTCGACGGAGCCGAATGAAGAGTTCCGAATCGACCCCGAGCAGTACGCCGCGGCCGAAGACGAAGGCGAAGTAATCGGCATAATTCATTCGCATCCAGACGCAACCAGCAGGCCGTCCCCGCGTGACCTCGCCATGTGCGAAGCGACCGCGATGCCTTGGCATATCTTGAGCTGGCCGGAAGGTGACCTGCGTACCATCGTGCCGACCGGCGAGGTGCCGCTGCTGAAACGGCCATTTGTGCACGAGGCGTGGGACTGCTGGCAGGTGTGCGCCGATTGGTACAAGCGCGAGTGGGGGCTGGAATTCGAAGCGTTCAAGCGCGCGGATGGCTGGTGGGAGAGCAAGGAAAACATCAGCCTGTACGAAGCAAACTACGAGGCCGCCGGCTTCTACCGAGTCGACCAGCCGCAGCGCGGCGACATGATCGTGATGGAAGTGGGGCGCACGGTTTACCCGAACCACGCCGGGATCTTTCTCGGCACTGATCCTGCGCTGCCGGGTGAGGATGCCGCCACGTTCGGCCCCGGCCCGTTCCTGCTGCACCACCTGTACGGAAGACCGTCCGAGGTGATTGTCTTCGGCGGGCCGTGGCTCGACAGAACACGCCTGATTCTCAGGCACAAAGATGCACAGCCAACCATATGATGTGGTTTGACCACTGGAGAAGAGCAATGAAAATTATATTTGTGACCACCGAGTCTGGTGGTGTAGCAGTTGCTGGGATTGGACTTGGACCCGGGCAAGACAACGCGTCGACGCCGTGTGCGTCGACGCCAATCGGCTATCAGGAGATGCGGGACTGCAAGAAGGAAAGCATGTCCAAATAGTTGGCTTGACTGCCACCCTGAATCTGAGTCGCTTTGTAGGACTCCAGCTCATCCCAGAGTGCTTGCCTGTCAACAGAATCAAGCTTTGTAGTCGCATTGATAACTGCACCCAGTGCATTCAGTGTCACTGCCGATACCGTGTTCGCTGCTTGCTCAAGTTGAGCCAGGCGGTGTTCTACATTTTGCATTTGACCTCCAGGTCATAAACGCGCCGATATTGGCGCAATCCCAGTCCTTGGGCTTGCAGGCAAAGGACTGGGGAAATCCTTTAGCCTTTGGTTTGCGTCAAAACGACCAACTGCCAGAGGATCGCTTTAGTGTGAGAAGGATGCTGTATTTTATTCTGAGGCGGAAACGGGTCACCTTTGTTTGAGGTGATCTCATCACCACAATGAACGCATCGATAAATTCCCGATACTGGCACCGTTTCTCCGATCTCATACACGTGCGTCCAGTGCTCCTCTCTCGGGTTGTTCACTTGCGAGAGATATTTCACGGTCTCATCTGAAACGATTGCCATCAGCACTATCCGTTGCGAATTAATGAGGGCATAACGCTACTACGATGGGAGCAAGTCCTGTTACTGGGCTTTCGTCCACGCTGGATGCCCACACAGCTCTCAGGGTGATATCTTGCAGCTTTCCCACAGGAGTGACCTGCATGAAATTGATCGTAGGAGCGCTGGCGGTAGCGCTGTTGGCGGGGTGTTCTTCACCATCTGACTTGATGGCGTCGGGCCCGTCGGCGACCGTGTCGTCGACGAAGGTTCCGAAGGCCCTGGCGTTGTGCGTCTTTCCTGTTTGGCAGGAGCACAACTCGAACGCGAGCATGAACGAAACAGCCAATGGCTACAGGATCGTTAGCGGTTTCGCTCAACAGACGGATGATGTACTCGATATCACAGCAGCCCCCAAGGGCTCCGTCGCCAAGCTTTATCAGCGAGTTGCATGGTCACAAATTGGAAGGGGCGATTTAAGAGAATCGCTCCAGAAATGCAAATAATCTGAAGCCGCCGCAAGGCGGTTTTTTATGGGTGGACAAAAAGTGGCAGCGTACCCGCATTCATCCGGCATGACAGTCATTAAGCTCTCAGGCTCTCTCGCAAAAAGGTTCGGCAGAACCCACCTGAAACAGATCGATTCAGGCTCAAGCCGTGAAGCTTTCAAATCATTGGGCTGCACGATCGAAGGGTTCGAATCGGAAATAAAGCGACTGTCCAGCCTGGGCATGCGCTTTGCGGTTTTCAGAAACCGCGTAAATGTTGGCGAGCCGGATTTGGATCTTGGCGGCACTCGGGAAATTAGGATCGTGCCAGTCGTTGAGGGTAGCAAGCGTGCAGGCGTTTTGCAGACTGTCGTGGGTGTCGTTTTGCTTGCGATATCCTACGCGCTTCCATTTACGGCGCCATACCTGACCCCGGCCGGGATTGGTCTTATCGCCGGCGGCGTGATCCAAATGCTCAGCCCGCAGGCCTCAGGCCTGAAGCAAAGCGCATCCCCCGAAAACTCCCCGTCCTACGCCTTCGGCAGCGCCAAGAACACCACGGCCAGCGGCAACCCTGTACCGATCTGCATCGGCGAACGCCGGTGGGGCGGGATGATCATCTCAGCCTCGATCCTGGCTGAAGACAAAGTGTAATCAGGACAGCAGCACACCGACCGCCCGCGAGGCGGTTTTTTTATGCCTGGAGGAAAGCATGGGCGCAGCAGCACAGATCGATATCCACGGCGAGAAGGGCGGCAGCAGCAAGCCGAAGTCGCCGACCGAAGCCAGCGACAGCCTGCGCTCGACCAACCTGGCCAAGCTGCTGATCGCCGTGGGCGAGGGGGAGTTCGACAGCGTCCCGACCGATTACGACATCTACCTGGACAACACGCCGATCCGCGATGTCAGCGGCAATTACAACTTCCCGAACGTGAAGTGGGACTGGCGCCCGGGCTCGGTGGATCAGACGTACATCCCCGGCATTCCGTCCGTTGAGAACGAGACGTCGCTGAACATTGAGTTGCGCAGCGATTCGCCGTGGGTGCGCTCGATCACCAATACCCAGCTTTCCGCCGTGCGCATGCGCTTGGCCTGGCCGGCGCTGCAACGCTCGGATGACCAGGGCAACGTCGGCGGCTACCGGATCGAGTACGCAATCGACGTCGCCACCGACGGCGGCGCCTATCAGCAGGTGCTGGTGGACGCAGTCGACGGCAAGACCACCACGCGCTACGAGCGCTCGCGCCGCATCGATCTACCGGACGCCACCACCGGGTGGCAGATCCGTGTGCGCCGCCTGACGCCGAACCAGAACACCAACAAGATCGCCGACACCATGCTGGTGGCCGGATATACCGAAGTCATCGACGCCAAGCTGCGCTACCCGAATACCGCGCTGCTCTACATCGAGTTCGACGCCGAGCAGTTCACCAACATTCCGGCCGTGACCGTGAAGTGCAAGGCCCGCCGCTGGATGGTGCCGAGCAACTACGACCCAATCCTGCGCACCTATACCGGGACTTGGGACGGCTCGATGAAATCGGCCTGGACCAATAACCCGGCGTGGATCACCTACGGCATCTGCACCGAAGACCGGTTCGGCCTGGGCAAGCGCATCAAGCCGTTCATGGTCGACAAGTGGGAGCTGTACCGCATCGCTCAATACTGCGACCAGTTGGTGCCGAACGGACTGGGCGGCCAGGAACCGCGCTTTCTCTGTGACATGAACTTGCAGGGCAAGGCTGATGCCTGGTCGCTCCTGCGCGACATCTCGGCGATTTACCGGGGCATGACGTACTGGGCGCAGGGCCAGCTGGTGATGCAGGCGGACATGCCGCGCGCGCAGGACTTCGACTATGTGTTCACTCGGTCGAACGTGATCGACGGCAAGTTCTCCTATGGCAGTGCATCTGCGAAGACCCGTTACACCCGGGCGCTGGTCAGCTACGACAACCCGGCGAACAACTACGACACCGACGTCATCCCATTCGCCGACCTGGATCTGCAACGCCGCTACGGCGACCGGCCGACTGAGCTGAGCGCAATTGGCTGCACCCGCGCGTCTGAGGCCCAGCGCCGTGGCAAGTGGGCGATCCTCAGCAACAACCAAGACCGCACCGTTTCTTTCAAGACCGGTATGGAAGGCGTGATCCCACTGCCGGGCCATATCATCCCGGTGGCGGATTCGCTGCTGGCTGGGCGGGAAGTGGGCGGCCGAATCTCGGCGGTGGCGGGTCGGGTTATCACGCTCGATCGAGATACCCAGGCCAAGGCCGGCGATCGACTGATCATCAACCTGCCGGGCGGACGTGCCGAGGGCCGCACCGTGCAAAGCGTCAACGGCCGCGCCGTGACCGTCACAGTCGCCTACAGCGAACCGCCGGTGGCGCAGTTGCAGTGGGCGCTCGACGCCGATGATTTGGCAATCCCGCTGTATCGCGTGCTGCGCACCAAGCGCACCACCGAGGGCGACTATGAAATCAGCGCGCTCCAGTTTGAGCCGAGCAAGTTCGCTTTCATCGACACCGGCGCACGCCTGGAAGAACGCCCGATCAGCGTGATCCCGATCACCGTCGTTCCGGCGCCGGCGAGCGTTTCGCTGTCGTCGACTTCGTCGGTTGTGCAGGGTTTGGCCGTGGCCACCATGACCATCAGTTGGCCTGCCGTGGATGGCGCGGTCGGCTATGACGTTGAGTGGCGCAAGGACAGCGGCAACTGGATCAAGCTGCAGCGCACCGGGATGACCAGCGTGGACGTGGTCGGTATCTACGCTGGTGCCTACGTGGCCCGCGTCCGCGCGGTCAGCGCGTTCGATATCTCGTCGATTTGGCGTAATTCGATCCTGACCAATCTCAGTGGTAAGCAGGGGCTGCCGCCGGCGCTGGCGTTCCTGACTGCCACGCCGCTGCTGTTTGGCATCTATCTCAAGTGGGGTTTCCCTGCTGGTGCCGAGGACAGCCAGCGCACGGAAATCTGGTACGGGCCTACGACTGATCTGGAAGCTGCGACCAAGCTGACAGACCTGGCCTATCCGCAGAGTGATTTCTCCATGCTCGGCCTGCGCGCCGGTGTGACCTTCTATTTCTGGGGGCGCATCGTCGACAAGATCGGCAACATCGGCCCGTGGTATCCGATTGGGCTTGGCGTGCAGGGGCAATCCAGTTCGGACGCAGCAGCCATTCTCGAGATGATCGCGGGCGAGATCGGCCGAACCGAGCTGGGGCAAGACATCCTCGACGAGATCGACAAGATCCCGGGGCTTCAAGAGCAGATCGATGCGCTCGACGGGCTGAAAGGCTACGATGCTGAAGCCACCTACGAGGAGTACGAACTGGTGGTGCAGGGCAAGCGTATCTATCAGGCGACCGGCCCGGTGCCGAAGGATACGCCGCCGCCGAACCCTGCTTACTGGCTTGACGTCGGGCAAACCGTGCAAACCGCAAATGGCCTGGCTCAGCAGGTCGCAACGAACTCGTCGGATATCACCGAACTCGACGGAGTGGTCGCTGCCCAGGCAACAGCGTTTCAGGCGCTCCGAGCTTCCTATCGCGACGAAGATGGCGAGGGTGAAGCGCAGGATGCTCTGCGCGGCTGGAATGCCACGACCAGCTTTGCCGAAGAGGTCAAGGTTCGGGCAACGCAGAACAGCGCACTGACGCAGCGGGTCACAACGCTTGATGCGGAAGTGGGCGAGAACTCGGCCAATCTGACTGAGCTGGAACAGACGGTCGCCACAAACGAAGAAGCCACTGCTACCAAAATCACGCAACTGACCGCCACGGTCGGAGACAACACATCCGCCATTCAGGAAACCTCCGAAGCTTTTGCAGATCTCGACGGCAACCTGAAAACTATGTGGTCGGTAAAGATGTCGGTTACTGCGAATGGTCAGTACGTGGCTGCGGGCATCGGCCTTGGCATCGAGAACGTGAATGGTGTTTTCCAAAGCCAGTTCCTGGTTGCTGCTGATCGGTTCGCGATCGTCAACACGATTGCGGGCGGAGCGATCTCTGTACCGTTTGCGGTGCAGGGTGGCCAGGTGTTCATGAATTCGGCGTTCATCGCCGACGGTACGATCACCAACGCCAAGATCGGCAGTTACATCAGCTCGACCAACTACATTGCCGGCGTACAAGGCTGGATCCTCAACAAAGACGGAACGCTTGAAATCAACGGCATCGTGCCCGGTCAGGGGCGGCTGGTGATCAACTCGCTGAACGTCTCGGTCTACGACGCAAACAATGTACTGCGTGTCCGTCTTGGCTATCTGGGGTGAACTATGGCTTATGGAATGAGGATCTGGGGCGCTGATGGCGTACTTCAGGTCGATGAGAATTCATTCACCATTCGGGTGCTGTTCTCCACGCTGGTCACGTTCGCTCTTGGGGCCAGCAAAGGGAATCAAGATTTCTCGGTTCCTGGCATATCGCCGGGCAACGGGACGGCAATCGTGGTTCCCATCGGCGCATACCCAGATTCGCAAATGCAATTTGAAACTGAAGTCCTCGACGGCTTGGTGCGGGTTTACAACCACACGCGCACCTATGCCGCCAGCTTCACGTCGTCTGGCACTATGCGGTTGATCGTAATGAGGTGGGGTTGATGGCTTTTGGACTGCAATACACCAACAACACCAACACAGTGGTCATCGATTCTGAGTTCGCCAGGCTAATGGTGATCTCCACCGGCAGGTTTGCTCCCACGGAAGAGGGAGGTCTTGGGTCGACGACTTATTTCGTTCGCCCCGTGACTTCGCAGGAGCCACCCTTGGTGTTCGTGCGGCCTGACACTGTTGGCGGTGTTGCTGGCCTGTGCCGGATGCGGTTGATCGGGTCGGCGGGGAACTGGGTCGGCTTTTATGTTCGGGCGTATGACGCAAATACCGCTCAACCGAACGGGCGCTACTTCGTAGCAGCTTTCGCTGCGCAGCCGGTGGCGCAATACGGCATGCGTCTCTGGGATGGTGCGGGGAAGTTGCTTTTTGATTCGGGCACACCCAACGCGACATTCAGCCGGGCTTTCCAGAACTGGAACTACGTCAAATATGACACCACCCCGCAAGGGCTGACACGAATCTACTACTCGGTACCGTTCAACTTTCCGCAAAACGAATACATGCTGCTGAACAACTTCGGCATGCCGATGACTTCCGGCAGCGGTATTCCCCGAGAACTCTATTGCTGGTGGGACTTTACCAATAGCACGCTCTACGCAATCACCATTGCGGCTTCGAACCCGTCTGCGTTCTTCCTGCCCGCCGTCTTCGCAAAAATCGCTGCTTAAGCCCTCAAAGGAAAATATCCATGACCTGGTACAAATCAGGAACGGTCTCTGTTGCCCAAAATTCCAATGCGGTGATGGGTGTCAGCACGGCTTTCATCGCGAACTCACGTGTTGGTGATGCTTGGATCGGCCCAGATAGTGGGCTGTACGAGGTCACCAACATCGCGAGCGATACCGCTCTATCGATCTCGCCGCCGTACAAAGGATCTACGGTCGCGGGCGGAACCTACGCCCTCGCACCGATGCAGGGCTATTTGAAAGCCACCGCCGACGCGCTCCGCCAGGCATCGCTTGAGGTGGGCGATGCGCTCGATGGATTGGAGGAGAGCGTGCAGTCGGCGGCTGAGTCGGCTGCGGCCGCGCTTTCTTCCAAAAACACGGCAGCTCAGTCGGCAGCCGCTGCTGGTCAATCCGAAACTGCATCGTTGGATTATAAAAATGCGGCGGGTCTTTCGGCAAACGCGGCGGCGCAGTCCGAAGCGGCATCGCTTAACTATAAGAATGCTGCCGGTACGTCCGCAACCAACGCCGGACAATCGGAACAGGCTGCCCTTGGTTACAAGGACGCTGCGGCAAACTCAGCACTCAGCGCCGCTGCTTCGGCCGGAGCAGCTGCAGCGCTCGGCGTTGGCCGGGGCTACATCGACGGACTAACGCTCGGCTGGGTGTCAGCTACGTCGATCAGCGTTGGAGCGGGCAGTGCGTACATCCCGTCGGTCAACAAGGTTGTTAGTTACGCAGGCGGCACTTTCACGCCATCGGGGGCGGCCAACAGCTTTATCCATGTTTACCTGACCGCTGCCGGCGATATCGAGCAGGCCGCCACGGTGCCTTTACGTTATTACAACCAGGCACACCAGAAAACAGGGGACAACTCACGCCGTTACATCGGCTCGCTGCTGGTAGGAGCGGCGAACAACATCTACAAGTTTCATCACCATCCGCTCGATTCGTCGATGAGTTACACGTTCGGCAACCCATCCATAGCGCCGTTCCGAATTCTCAATGGGGTAACAGGGATCGGCAGCGTCAGCACAGCGGCAAGCTGCCCGACGACAGCGCACACGTTGGCAGGTTCTTTCCAGACAAGCTCGGGCGGTATCGCGCAGTTCACGCCATCCGACGCTGGCACGGCGGCGTCGGTAGGGTGGCAGGTGTTCGTTTCAGCGGGGACGGTGCAGAACGGAACCTGCCGTATCGCTGACGATAGGACCATCACCTATTGGACGTCTTCTTCGAACCTCGCCTACATCTACACGCTCGGCTACTACTTCGACAGGTGACGAATATGCCTTATGCAATTACAGCTACCGGCTGGAGAGCGATTAACCCCGACATGGAGCTGCAGGACGGGGAAACTTTCGCTGAGGAGATTCCGCAGTGGCTCATAAATGCGAGTGCCGCTGCGGATGCGCTGCGCGAGGCATCGCGCATTGAGGAGGAATGGCGAGCTACCGAGATTTTGGAGATCAACGACCAGTTGATGGCGCTGGAGGAGGGGGCCGATGCGCTCCCGGGAACGCGTGAACAGTGGCTAGGCTATCGAACCCGAGTCAGGAACTGGAAGGAAGGGGCAGAGGGATTCCCCGAACCAGCCAACAGGCCGTGGCGCCCAGCCGCATAAGCCAACCGCAACCTGCCATTGAGCGGGTATTTTTTTGCCTGGAGAAAAGCACATGCCTGTAAACGAACGAGATCGCGACATCCTCGCGCGCACGCTGTGGGGCGAAGCTCGCGGCGAAGGGACTGCCGGCCAGATTGCCGTAGCATGGACGATCCGCAACCGCGTGTTCGACGGAAAGGAGAAGTCATGGTGGGGCGAAGGCTATGCCGGCGTCTGCCAAAAGCCGTGGCAGTTCAGCTGCTGGAACAAGACTGACCCGAACTATCAGTTCCTGATCGGCGTGAAGGAAATCCCGTTCCGCGAGCTGGCGCAGTGTCGGATTGCTGCTGACCAAGTGATCGACGGCAAGGTGCCGGACCCAACCGGCGGCGCCACGCACTATTACGCCACCAGCATCAAGGCGCCGGCATGGGCGGCGAAGGCCAAGCAGACACTCAGGCTTGGCCACCACATCTTCTTCAAGGATGTACCTTGATCAGTTGCGGACGAACAGCTCTTACACAAAAGGCGTATCAGCATAGAATACTGTTTGCCCATACAGCCCCGAGCCGACCATGAACGCCCCTGACCATCTCGAAATATCCCTCGATCAATTACTGAACATTCGAGATCCCGGTACTTACCTGGTGATGTGCGAGGGCGACAGCATGAAAGGCGCCGGCGTTTTCAGCGGCGATTTGCTGGTGGTGGACAGGGGGCGAGAGGCGGTTGCTGGCAACATTGTCATCGGCGTAATCAACCAAGAGCCAGCAGTGAAGTTTCTCAGCTACGTGCACGGCCGGCCTGTCCTGAGGTCGGCCAACCGTGGCTACCCGGATCGGCACATCCTCGAAGGCGACACGTTTGAAGTGTGGGGCGTGGTCACTCACAGTATTCGTGATCACGGGCAATCCGCTTAAGCTCGCTCGGGCGTCACCAGATCAGCCCACTCCTGCATCATTGCCCGTCGCTGCTCGAGATAGGAAGCGTGGTTGTAAACGTCGCGGATGAAGCTGCTGTCTGCGTGCGCAAGCTGACGCTCGATCCAGTCTCGGTTATAGCCCCTCCCGTTCATCTCGGTTGAAAAGAGATGGCGGAAACCGTGTGGAGACTGCTTTCCGGTCAGGCCGCAGGCGTCCAGAACGTTGTTGGCATAGTTGGTGCCGATCGGCATCGTCGAGTCACTTCGATTGACGAAAACGTAACGAAGATGTCCCGTGATCGGCAGCATTGCTTTTAAAAGGTCGACCGCCTGAGTAGGCAGAGGCACCGAGTGGTCTCTGCGCATCTTCATTTTGGCGGCGGGGGTCGTCCATACGGCGGCATCGAGATCGATCTCCGACCATTCGGCGCGACGTACCTCTCCCGGGCGAGACGCGGTGTAGATCATCAACATGAATGCCGCTCGAAGCTGCTGACCTGATGATGATTCTTGAACAGCCGCTATCGTTTTCGGCATTTCGCTGAAAGGCAGGAAGGGGTGAGGCTTGTGCTGGCCCATGCGCTCAGTGACTGCGTGCATCTCTGCGGTAGGGTTGACGTCGATCAAGCCAATTGCAATGGCATAGCTGAAAACCTGTCCTGTTCGCTGACGCACCTTGACGGCGGTGGCCACCGAGCCGCGCTTCTCAATCTTGCGTATCAAGCTGATGACGTCAGCGCGCTTGATGGAGTCGATCTGCCGTGTGCCGAACACCGGTAGTACATCCAGTTCCATCAAGTTGCTGATGATTCGGTATGTCCCAGGCGAAATGCTCCCCTTCCTGAATGCCAGCCACTCGTCGTAAACACGACGAAAGGTCCGGCCCCCGGCCTCGATCATCTCGGCCTTTTTCTCCCTTCTCGAATTGCGCGGGTCAATCCCGCTGGCAATGTCTTCCCGTGCGGCGTCTCGACGCGCGCGCGCTTCCTTTAGGCCTGTATCCGGGTAAGTACCGAATGAAATCCGCGCCTGTTTACCAAGCCAAGTGAATCGAAAGTGCCAGCTTTTTATGCCGCTTGTGGCTATATAGAGGGAGAGTCCCAAGGAGTCGGCGATTGTGTATGCCTTGCCCTTCGGCTTGGCCTGCCTGGCCGCAGTGTCCGAGATTGCCACTAGTACATCCTCTGCTTTCTGATCTCAATGTACTGGATGATGTACTAAGTCTTTGCCACTGGGAAGGTATCGCACGGTACAGCTTGGTACTTGATCGGCTTATGTATCAGCGGTTACGTGGGGGGTTGTGAAACGGAGGGGTTTTAGGCGGGAGGCTACCGTGGAATCTTTGAAGATTTCCACGGTATTTTCGGCTCTGTTCAGATGGCGTTCGCCGCAGCGATTCGGGCAGGCGGCGAGTTTATCAGCTTGTCTTTGGCCGTGCTGACTAAAGGGTCAGCAAGCGGTCGGCGAGGCGACCGTTGGCCGTCAGCTCGAGGAATTCGTCACCCAGTCTCCGGCTCTCGTCCATCGCCGCGTGCCAGTATTTCTGCCGGCCCGGCGCATCGCCCATGAAGCGTTTGAAGTCGTTGCGATCGGGCAGTTTGCCGTAGGGCAGGCGCGCCAGATATTCCTTCGATGGCGCGACCAGCAGCACATCCTGCAGACGCTGCACCGAAGCGCGGCGCCATGGCAGCGTCTTGTCGAACCAGCCGGGAATCACCCGATCGGTGAAGTGCGGATAGAGCACGATGCCGTCGCCGCTGTAGGGCAGGTCGAGGTGGTAGTCGAGCAAACCGCCGTCACGGAACGTACCCGCGCCGGCGCCGGGCAGGTCGCGCACGCCTTCCATCACCATCGGAATCGACCCGGAAGCGAGCAGGGCCTGGCGCAGGTTGCCGGTATTGAGGGCAACGAAACGCGAGGGGAAATCGGTCAAGGCATCAAGCGGCGGCGCCAGGCGTGGATCGTGGATGATCAGCCGCTCAAAGTGTCGCGACAGCCGTGCACGGCCGCGCAGGTTGTCGGCGATCACCGAACCCAGCGCCAGACCGAGGCGTCCGCGATGGTCTTCGGCGAGGCGGCCCTGGCTTTTCACCACCATGATGTTCAAGCGGTAATCGGCGTTCTCGAGGATGCTCGCATCGCGGCCGTCGAGCAGGTCATTGAGCATGCGCTGCGAGCTCTGGCTGATCTCGGCCATGGTCACGCCTTTGTTGAAATGCTGCTCGGCGTACAGCTCACCGAGGCGGCGAATGCCTTCGGCGGCGTCCGGCAGGCAGGCGCTGGCGAAGCGCCAGGAACCCACCGAGGCGCCGATCAGCGAACGCTCACGCGGCGCACCCGGCAGCCACTCGCCGAACAACGCCAGATCCAGCCCCTGAATCCCCAGCGCCTTCGGCCCACCGGCCGCACCGGGCAGGGTGCCGACGTCCGCGGCGTGCAAACCCTGCGTACGAATCCGCGCCATGGCCCGTGGGCCGGCCTTGAGGGTGAGGGCGGGAAACTTGATGTGGATGGCGGTCATACCGGTCTCGATCGTTAGCAAGCTGGCGATTATAAGCACATGTTGCAGGCCCATGTAGGAGTGAGCCTGTCCCACAAACGGGGCAGACGCAAAACCAGTGTGGGAGCGAGCCTGCTCGCGAAAGCGGCGGGTCAGAAACATCGCTGCAGCTGACACTCCGTCTTCGCGAGCAGGCTCGCTCCCACAGGGAATCTTGCCAACAGTGGGGCACAATGATGGCCATTCAGTTTCAGTTAAGTTGACCTCGCTATGGTGCCCACCGTAAGCAACATATAAGAATTCGGAGACACCATGAAAACCCTGACTGCCCTGACCACTGCCTCGATCCTCGGCCTTGGCGCCAACACTGCGCTGGCGCGCGATCTCGGACCTGACGAAGCGCTTCGTTTGCGCGACGCTGGTACTATCGTCTCCTTCGAGAAGCTCAACGCCATCGCCCTGGAAAAACACCCCGGTTCGGAAATCACCGAAACCGAGCTGGAGGAAGAGTACGGCAAGTTCATTTACCAGATCGAACTGCGCGACCCGAAAGGGCTGAAGTGGGATCTGGAGTTGAACGCGGTCGATGGTGAAGTGCTCAGGGATCATCAGGATACGTAATGAAGCTGAATAGTCGCGCCACCCGCCTGACGGCGCTGGCGCTGGTGTTGTTGTGCAGTACGGCCATGGCTCGCGACCTCGATCAGGACGAGGCGCTGGCCCTGCGTCGCGATGGTGTGATCCTGCCGCTGGAGCAAGTGCTGCAGCAGGCCATGGATCGCTACCCCGGCGCCAAACTGCTGGAAGTCGAGCTGGAAGAAAAACACGACGTGTACATTTACGAAGTCGAATTGCTGACGGTCGAAGGCGTGGCGCGCGAGCTGCACCTGAAGGCCGATACCGGCGAGTTAGTCAAAGACAAGGAAGATTGATCGATGCGTTTGCTTCTGGTGGAAGACCACGTACCGCTGGCCGACGAATTGCTCGCCGGCCTGCAACGCCAAGGCTACGCGGTGGATTGGCTGGCCGATGGTCGTGACGCGGTGTATCAGGGCAGCAGCGAGCCCTATGACCTGATCATCCTCGATCTCGGCCTGCCCGGCGTGCCGGGGCTGGACGTGTTGGCGCAGTGGCGCGCGGCCGGTCTGGCGATTCCGGTGCTGATCCTTACCGCGCGCGACTCCTGGGCCGAGCGCATCGAAGGGCTGAAGGCCGGCGCTGACGATTACCTGACCAAACCGTTCCACCCGGAAGAACTGTACCTGCGCATTCAATCACTGTTGCGCCGCTCCAAGGGCCAGGCCAACCAGCCGACCCTGCAAGCCGCCGGCCTGCATCTGGACGAAGGCCGCCAGTGCGTGGTTCGCGACGGCGCCGACATCCAGCTGACCGCCGCTGAATTCCGTCTGCTGCGCTATTTCATGCTGCACCCCGAGCAGATCCTCTCGAAAAGCCACCTCGCCGAACACCTCTACGACGGTGAGACCGAGCGTGACTCCAACGTCCTCGAAGTCCACGTCAATCACCTGCGGCGCAAGCTCGGCAAAAGCGTGATCGAAACCCGTCGCGGTCAGGGATACCTGTTCGGCGGGCAAGCTTCATGAGATCAATCCAGCGCCGTTTGAGCCTGGGTCTGATCAGCGTGATGGTGGTGGTCGGTCTGGTGCTGGCGCAAACCAGCCTGTGGTTGTTCGAAGTCGGTTTGCAGCGCTACCTCGAAGCCGGCCTGCGCAACGACAGCGAAAGCCTGCTGGTAGCGCTGGTGCGCGGCCCGCAAGGTTTGCAGCTGGATGAGCGGCATCTGTCGCCGGCCTATCAGCGGCCGTTTTCCGGGCACTACTTTCGCATCGATTTCTCCGACAGCCACTGGCGTTCGCGCTCGCTGTGGGATCAGGAACTGCCGCTGCTGCAACACCCGGGGCTGCACAGCAATCTGCAACTTGGCCCGGACGGGCAACGCTTGTTGATACTGCGCTCGGACTATCGACGCCTGGGTCAGTCGATCTCGATCAGCGTCGCCCAGGATTACACGCCGGTCAGCGACAGCTTCCAGCGCATGCGCCAGATCGGCCTCGGTCTGGGGCTGGCGGCGTTGCTGTTGATCCTGTTCCTGCAACGCCTGACCGTGCGCCGCGCGCTGAAACCGCTGGAACGCGCGCGCGAGCAGATCGCTCAGTTGCAGCAGGGCCAGCGCTCGCAACTCGACGATCAGGTGCCGGTGGAGCTGGAACCGCTGGTGGCGCAGATCAACCATTTGCTCGCCCACACCGAAGACAGCCTCAAGCGCTCGCGCAATGCCTTGGGCAACCTTGGCCACGCGCTGAAAACCCCGTTGGCGGTGCTGCTCAGCCTGGCCTCCAGCGACAAGCTCGATGACCATCCCGAGCTGCGCAGGATCCTCAAGGAACAACTGGAGCAGGTGCAGCAGCGCCTCAATCGCGAACTCAATCGCGCGCGGTTGGCGGGGGATGCGCTGCCCGGCGCGTTGTTTGATTGCGATGCCGAGTTGCCGGGGTTGCTGGCGACGCTGAACATGATTCACGGCGAGCATCTGGCCCTGAGCTACGTCGCACCGCCGGGTTTGCAGCTGCCGTGGGACCGCGAGGATTTGCTCGAACTGCTCGGTAACCTGCTCGACAACGCCTGCAAATGGGCCGATGCCGAGGTGCGCTTGAGTGTAATCGAACGGTCTGACGGCTTTGCCCTGAGCGTGGAAGATGACGGCCCGGGGATTCCCGAAGAGCAGCGCACTCAGGTGTTCAGCCGTGGCACGCGGCTGGATGAGCAGACCCACGGGCATGGGCTCGGCCTTGGGATCGTGCGGGATATTGTCGAAACGTGGGGTGGCTTGCTGGTGTTGGGCGAAAGCGAGTGGGGCGGGTTGAAAGTGGTGATTGAACTGCCTCGGCGGTGAGCCCTTGAAAAGCCCCTCACCCTAACCCTCTCCCAGAGGGAGAGGGGACTGATTGTGTTGTTCTTGAGAGATGCACCCACTTGAAATCCGAGTCGAACTCAGGACTTGAATGGCATGAAGATCGGCTCCCTTTCCCCCTCGCCCCCTTGGGGGGAGAGGGCTGGGGTGAGGGGGGATTGGAACTGACACCCCGCACTTGTGCATCAAACGCGAAACTGATCCATCAACCGCTGCTGCTGATTCGCCAGGCTGTTGAGCGACTGGCTCACGCGCGCCGATTCATTGGCCTGCCCGGACAGCGACTCGGTCACATCGCGAATCGTTGCCACGTTGTTATTGATCTCTTCAGCCACTGCGCTCTGCTCTTCGGCAGCACTGGCGATTTGCAGGTTCATGTCGCTGATCACCGTCACCGCATCGCCGATCTGCCGCAACGCCGTGACAGCCTGGCCCACCTGCTCAACGCTGCCCTGGGCCTGACGATGGCTGTTGCCCATCGCACCGACCACTTCCTGCGTGCCGTTCTGCAATTGCTCGATGACCTGGCGGGTTTCCTCCACCGACTCCTGAGTGCGGCGCGCGAGGTTGCGCACTTCATCGGCGACCACAGCAAAACCGCGTCCGGCTTCACCGGCGCGGGCGGCTTCGATGGCGGCGTTGAGTGCGAGCAGGTTGGTCTGCTCGGCGATGGCGCGGATGGTTTCCAGCACCGTGCCGATTTTCTCGCTGTTGGCGGCCAGGCCTTCGACCTGAACCATCGCTGCGCTCATGTCGGCGGCGAGGGTGTCGATGCTCGCGGTGGTGTGGTCGATCACGGTCAGACCCTGGCGGGTGGCGCGGTCGGCGTCCTTGGCGGCTTCGGCGGCCTGGGCGGCACTGCGCGCGACGTCCTGGGCGGTGGCGCTCATTTCGTGGGAAGCGGTGGCGACCTGATCGACCTGACGGTATTGCTGCTCCATGCCGGCGCTGGTCTGGGTGGCGATGGCTGAGGACTGGTCGGCAGTGTTGCGCGCGTCCTGCACCGAGCGCTTCACCTCGGCGATGATCGGCTGCAACTTGTCGAGGAACTTGTTGAACCAACCGGCCAACTGGCCGAGCTCGTCCTGCTTGTCGTAGGCCAGACGCCGGGTCAGGTCGCCTTCGCCGCTGGCGATGTCTTCAAGCATGTGCGCCACACCGAGGATCGGCTTGGTCACGCTGCGCGCCATCAGCCACACCAGCAACAGACCGATCAGCGCGGCGAACAGGCCCAGGCTCAGTTCGATCAGCGTGCCTGAGGTATTGCTCGCATCCAGTTGCTGCTTGAGCGCTTCGGCGCGGCTGACCAGGACTTTCTCCGGCACATCGAGCAACACACCCCACGCCGGTCCATCGGGAATCGGCTGGAACGGCGACAGCACTTTCAACTGGCCATTGCTGTGCAGGCTGCTCACGCCAGTGCTCGAGGCGAGCAGGCGCAGCAACTCGCTGCCGCTGGCCTGATCTACCGCATCCAGGCGCTGGCTGAGTTTGCCGGCATCCGGGCTGTAACCGGCGAGCAGGCCGGCGGGGCTGACAATACTGACGGCGGTCTGACCGTCGTAAAGCTTGCGGCTGGCGTTCTGGCTGATCGCTTGCAGGCTATTGAGGTTGATGTCGACTGACAGCGAGGCGATGACTTTGCCATTGACCTGCAGCGGGAAGACGATGCTGGTCATCAGCACTTTCTGGCCATCGATGACATAGAAGTACGGCTCGATCACGCAGGGTTTGAGCGTGGTGCGCGGGCAGGTGAACCAGGCATTCGCAGCCTGACCGCTGGGGCCGGTGCTGGTGTCGCTCATGTCGCTTTCCGGCAGCGCCATCGAAGTGACTTTGCCCGGGGTCGGCTGCGACCAGTACAGGGCAAAACGGCCCTTGTCGTTGCTGCCCAGTTCAGCCTGATCGGCGAACAGTTCGTCCTTGCCGTCCAGCGCATTGGCTTCGAACACCAGCGACAGGCCGAGCAGGTCCGGGTTGGCTTGCAGCGCGGATTTGACCTGACGGGTCATGTCCTCGCGCAGATCGAAGGCATCGAGAAAGCGCTTCTCGGCCTGCTCACGCAAAAACAGTACCTGCCGCGAGAAACCGTGGCCGTACTGATAGGCGTCCATGAATTGCTGACGAATGCCGGCAGCCTGCACTTCACCTTGCGATTCGATCCGCGCCTGCGCCGACTCGGTGAGCATCTCCATGCTCGAGGCCTTGACCAGCGCCGAGCTGTGTTCCATGCGATACAGCGAAAGACCGACCAACAGGGTCACGATACCGGCCAGGCAGAGGCCGGCGAGCAGGGTGATTTTCCACTGGATGGAAAGTTGTCTGAGCGACATGGAAAACATCCTTATCCGATAAATATCTGAGACTTTGCACTGTAGCGGCCGCGTTTCGGCTTTCTTTATGCCGTGAGCGCAATATGACCGATTGCCGCATGCGGGGCCTGTGGTCCTGTGATCCTGTGGTCCTGTGGTCCTGTGGTCCTGTGGTCCTGTGGTCCTGTGGTCCTGTAGTCCTGTGGCGAGGGGATTTATCCCCGTTCGGCTGCGAAGCAGTCGTGACACCTGCGTACAGGGTTGATTTAAAGTTTGCCGGGGGCGGCTTCGCCACCCAACGGGGATAAATCCCCTCGCCACAGGGCTTTGACACCGCCGCCACTCTGCGGCACAGTGCGCGCCCTCTAATAAGACCCTTCATACAAATCCGCCGGCCAGCGCCGGGCGGACTCATCCTGTCTGGCGGTGTGTTTTCACCCGCAGTGTTTTTTGAGGTAGTGAAATGAATGCAGTCATAGCAGCCGTCGGCGTCATGCTGATCCTCAGCCTGTCGCGCGTGCATGTGGTGATCGCGCTGATCGTCGGGGCGCTGGTCGGTGGCCTGACCGGCGGTCTGGGCATCGACGCAACACTCAAGGCGTTCAACAGCGGTCTGGGCGGCGGCGCGACGGTGGCGTTGTCCTACGCCTTGCTCGGCGCGTTCGCCGTGGCAATCGCCAAGTCCGGCCTGGCCCATGCGCTGGCCGACAAGGCTTTGGCGATGGTGGATCGGCAGCACGCAACCGGCGGCGGTAACGTCAAATGGCTGCTGATCGGCCTGCTGTGGGTGGTGGCGATTGCCTCGCAGAACATCCTGCCGATCCATATCGCGTTCATTCCGCTGCTGGTGCCGCCACTTCTATATGTACTGACCAAGCTGCAACTCGATCGCCGTCTGATCGCCTGCGTCATGACCTTTGGCCTGATCACCCCGTACATGTTTCTGCCGGTGGGTTTCGGCAACATCTTCCTCAACGAAATCCTGCTGGCCAACGTCGCCCGCAGCGGCGTCGACATCAGCGGCATCAATGTCACCCACGCCATGGGCATTCCGGCGCTGGGCATGGTTTTCGGCCTGGCGATGGCGTTTATCAGCTATCGCAAGAAGCGCGTTTATGACCTGGCGAAGATCGAACAGGTCGAGCAGACGGCGGTGCACTACAACCCGCTGAGCCTGATGATTGCCGGTGTGGCCATCGCTTCGGCGTTTGTCGTGCAGTTGCTGTTGGACTCGATGATTATCGGCGCTCTGGTCGGGTTCCTGATTTTCTCGGTGTCGGGCATCGTCAAATGGCGCGAGACCGATGACCTGTTCACCGAAGGCATGAAGATGATGGCGATGATCGGCTTCATCATGATCGCCGCCTCAGGCTTTGCCGAAGTGATGAAGGCCACCGGGCAGGTGCAGACGCTGGTCGAATCGTCGGCGGCCTGGATCAATCACAGCAAAGGCGTCGGGGCTTTGTTGATGCTGCTGGTGGGCTTGCTGGTAACCATGGGCATCGGCTCGTCGTTTTCCACCGTGCCGATTCTCGCAGCGATTTTCGTGCCGTTGTGCGTGCAACTGGGCTTCAGCCCGATCGCCATCGTCTGCATCGTTGGCACTGCCGGTGCGCTGGGCGATGCCGGTTCGCCGGCCTCGGACTCGACCCTCGGCCCGACCTCGGGCCTGAACATCGACGGCCAGCATCACCACATCTGGGACACCGTCGTACCGACCTTCCTGCACTACAACCTGCCGCTGCTGGTGTTTGGCTGGGTTGCGGCGATGGTTCTCTAAAAAATCCACAATTGCCCCATGTGGGAGCGAGCCTGCTCGCGAAGGCGTCGTGTCAGTCGACACACAGGTTGCTGAGCCAACGCTTTCGCGAGCAGGCTCGCTCCCACAGGGGGGGGCGGCGATGTTTCAAGACTCAACTTTTGCCCCGGCGTGCCGTTAAAGCCTTTAACCACGCCAACAAAATCAAAAGAGTGAGTCCCCCGATGCGCCTGAGTCTCAAGGCTAAAGTCCTGTCCCTTGCCGTTCTGCCGGTGCTGCTCTTTGCGCTGGTCATCAGCGTGACCACGCTGTTCATCCTCCAGGAACAGGCGCGCAAGGAGGTCGAACAGACCCGCGAGCGGCTGCTCAGCGACGCCAAAGCCACCCTGCAAAGTTACGTCGCCGTGGCCATGACCACGATCAAACCGCTGTACGACGCCGCCGCACCGGGCGACGACGCGGCGCGGGCGCAGGCGATCAAGTTGCTCTCGGGCATCCGCTACGGCAAGGACGGCTATTTCTTCGGCTACGACTCCGAAACCGTGCGCCTGTTCAAGGCCAACGACCCCGACGGCGTGGGCAAAAGCTTCAAGGACAACCGCGATCCGAACGGCGTCTACGTCAACCTCGGCCTGGTCAAAGTGGCCAAGGACGGCACCCACTATCTGCAATACAGCTCGCCGCTGCCGGGTAACGCCAAGGTGCTGGTGCCGAAACTCGGCTACACCGAATACCTGCCGAAGTGGGACATGGCGGTCGGTACCTCGGTCAACCTCGACGGCATCGAAGCGCAAGTGGCGCAGGTCGAGGCGCAAGTGCAGGAGCGCGTGCAAGGCGTGGTGCTGAGCATTGTCGGCGTTGCGGTGCTGGTGCTGTTGGTGATCGCGGCGGCGGGCATGCTGCTGGCCAACACCATTCTGCGCCCGCTGACCCTGATGAAAGCCAACCTCGATGATATCGCGGCGGGCGAGGGCGACCTGACCCGACGCCTGAACATCACCAGCCAGGACGAACTCGGCGAACTGGCCGGCTCGTTCAATCGTTTCGTCGACAAGATCCACGGCCTGGTGCGGCAGATCACCGAGATGACCACGCAACTGACCGGTCTGGTCACCCAGGTCTCGGAACAGGCGCAGCGTTCCGATCAGGCCATGGAGCGTCAGCGCCACGAAACCGATCAGGTCGCCACGGCGATCAACGAAATGTCCGCCGCCGCCCAGGAAGTCGCCAAGAGCGCACAGAACGCCGCCGTCGCCGCTCAGCAGACCGACGAAGAAGGCCAGAGCGCCAAGCGCGTGGTCGCAGGCAGCATCAAGCAGATTCATGCATTGGTCGACGACATCCGCAACAGCGGCGTGTCGCTGGACAGCCTGCAGCAGGACGTCAGTTCGATTGTCGGCGTGCTTGGGGTGATTCGTTCGATTGCCGAGCAGACCAACTTGCTGGCGCTCAACGCCGCGATCGAAGCGGCGCGCGCCGGTGAGGCCGGGCGCGGGTTTGCGGTGGTTGCGGACGAAGTACGCGCACTGGCCAGCCGCACGCAGATCAGCACTCAGGAAATCCAGGGCATGATCGACCGCTTGCAGGCCGGCACGCAGCAGGCGGTCGAAGCGATGCGCCGTTCCAGCGAGGCCGGCGACGGCACTTCGCAGCAAGCCAATCAGGCCGGTGCATCGCTGGACGCGATGGCGCAGTTGATCGCGACGATCAACTCGATGAACGCGCAGATCGCCAGCGCAGCGGAAGAGCAGACGGCGGTGGCCGAAGAGATCAACCGCAGCGTGCATCAGATTGCGGTGGCGGTGGACAGCGTCGCCGATGAAACGCAACTGGGCGCGCAAACGTCGCGCAGTCTGGCGGAGCTCGGGCAGCGGTTGGGCAAGCTGGTCGGGCAGTTCCGTATCTGATGGCCTGAAAAGCCCCTCACCCTAGCCCTCTCCCAGAGGGAGAGGGAACCGATTGGGGAATATTGCGGGATTACGCCGACCTGAAAGTCCTGCTTTGAACCCATAATCGACGCGGTTTTTCAGGTCGATGCAGTAGGTGGGACACCTCGGTCGGTTCCCTCTCCCTCAGGGAGAGGGCTAGGGTGAGGGGGCTCTTGATCTTCAGGCTCTGTCCCAATAAGGAATCTCGCCAAAGCACTCGACAAAAAAATCAATCACCGTCCTCACCTTCACCGACAGCCGTCGGCTCCCCGGCCACAGCACGGCGATCTGCTGCGGTTCCAGACTGTTCGACACCTGATATTCCCCCAGCACCGGCACCAGTGTGCCCTCGCGCACCGCTTCGCCAATCAGCCACGACGGAAACATCACCAGCCCTAAGCCTTGCTGGGCGGCCTGGGTCAGGGTGTCGGCGTGGTTGCCGGTGATCGGGCCTTTGACGGTGTACGGCGTCCAGTCCTCGCCATCACGGCGGAAAAACCAGCGCTGCTGACCGGCCGCGCCTTTGTAGGCCAGGCACTGATGCTGCGCGAGTTCGTCCGGGTGCTGCGGCGTGCCGTGGCGTTTGAGGTAGGCCGGGCTGGCGGCGACCTGAAAACGGTGCGGCGCCACAATGCGTGCCTGCATGCTCGAATCGTGCAGCGCGCCGATGCGAAACAGCAGGTCGGCGCCTTCCTGTAGCGGGTCGATGTAATGGTCGGTTTGCTGGATATCCAGTTGCAGCTTCGGATAGCGCGCGCAGAGCTGGCCGAGCCAAGGCGTCAGATGGCGCTGGCCGAACACCACCGGGGCGTTGATGCGTACCAGTCCGGTGGGTTCGCTTTGCTGTTCCTGCAACGCCTGCTCGGCTTCTTCCAATTGCACCAGCAGTAACCGCGCATGGTGGCCGAGCGTGCGCCCGGCTTCAGTCGGCGTGACGGCGCGGGTGTGGCGGTAGAGCAATTGCTGGTTCAGCGCCTGTTCCATCAACTGGATCTGCCGCGAAATCGAGGAGGGCGCGACCCCTTCGCGGCGGGCGACTTCGGAAAAACTGCCGTGGTCGAGGACCGCCACAAACAGCCTTAACGCTTTGAATCCGAGTTCGTTGAGCCCGTGCATGCCGTGTCTCGCTGTGCGTGTTGCGCAAAAGTGTTGTCCGGATGCTCCCATTTATCGCACAGCTGCGCCAGCCGATAATCCGCGCCATTGTTTATGAGCCTGGAAAATTGTGTATGCAGACGTTGGATGAAGGGGTAGTTGCGGCACCGGTGAAAAGCTCGGTGCTGCGTCTGCTGTTGCTGCCGCTGGTGATTCTCGCTGGCATGGGCTTGTCGGTAGAAGCCGGATTGCTCGGGCCGCTGGGTGAGCAGGTCGGGCATTTGTGGGCGACGTTGAGCATCTTCGGCGTGGGTTCGGCGATTCTGTTTTTGCTCTTGCTGTTTGCCGGTCCGCAAAAAGGGCCGGCGCTGACCGAACTGCCGCGCTGGCAGTTGATCGGTGGTTTTCTCGGGCCGATCTACGTGGTGGTGCTGACGCTGGCGACGCCGCATATCGGCATTGCCATGACGATGATTGCGATTTTGTCCGGTCAGGTCGGCAAGAGTGTGCTGATCGACCATTTCGGCTGGTTCGGCGCGACGCGCAAGAAGGTCAACGGCGAGCGCTGGCTGGCGTTGGGCTTGATTGTGGTGGCTTTGGTTCTGATTGCGCGGGGGTGAGTGATGGGTCTGGTGATTTTGTTGGTGGTGGTGGTATTGGCCGGTGCGGTGTTGAGTGTGCAGGCCGCGATCAATGGGCGTTTGGGTGAAACGGTGGGGGTGCTGCGTAGCAGTCTGCTGACCTTTGCGGTGGGCGCGGTGGTGACCGGGTTGTTGATTCTGTTTTTCGAGCCGGCGCAGGCGGTGAGTCTGCTTGAGGTGCCGAAGTGGCAGTTGACCGGGGCGCTGTTTGGTGTGGTGTACATGATGGTGATGGTTGGCGCGGTGCCGGTGGTCGGGACGGCTGTGGCGACGGTGGCGGTGATTGTCGGGCAGTTGGGGATGGGGATGTTGATCGACAATTTCGGCTGGTTGGGGAATCCGGCGATCGGCTTGTCTCCGAGTCGGATGTTGGCGATGGTGTGTCTGGCGGTGGCTTTGGTGTTTATGTATCGGAGTTCGCGGCAGGCGCAGTGATTTTATTTTTTTGACTGTGTACATATCCGTTGCTGCGGGTGTTGCTTCTGGCGGTTCCGCTCTTACAGCGGGTCACTTTTTCAGACGCCAAAAAGTAACCAAAAGGCTTGGCCCCGGCGTTCGGCCCGCTCGCTGGGGCTCGGGGTTCCTTCGCTCCGGGATCGATCCCTCCACTCAGCCTGCCGATGGGGCCGGCACGGCAAGATCAAGGGCGGTACTCGAGCTTGCGCTCATTGTGTTGAGTGGTTAGGAGCGGGTGGTGTCTGGCTTTGGTTTTGTGCCGGGATTCGCCCCTCACCCCAGCCCTCTCCCGAGGGAGAGGGAGCCGACCGAGTTGTTTCGCGTTATACAGCGAACTGAAAGACCTTATCGATTATGGATTCGGTGACGCACGATCAGGTCGGTGTACTTTTGAAGCACTCCCCAATCAGTCCCCTCTCCCTTTGGGAGAGGGCTAGGGTGAGGGGCTTTTGATGTCATGTGCAGGTCTGTGCAGCGCGATGTCGTTCTGGTGGGAGCGAGCCTGCTCGCGAAAGCCATCTCTGCGTCGCCCAATCTCTCAACAGTTGGTCAGCCTGCAACACCACCTTCTACACTGTCCCTTACGGCTTACCACTCAAGCCTCAGACAACCACTACGCAAGGAGTCTGTCCCATGTCCGATAAAAAATGCGACTGCCCGGGCTGCAACTGCACGATCAAAGAAGGCGAACATTCCTACGCTGTACACGGTAAACACTATTGCTGCGAGGCTTGCGCTCATCACCACAAACACGGTGAAGAATGTGCGATGAAGGGCTGCGGTTGCGCTCATCCGAAATAAGCGGGGCAAAAAAAAGTGGAGCCTAATCAGGCTCCACTTCCATTTTCAGACTGTCGTCTTCCTGTCGTTCAAAGTGCCTCACCGTGCCTTGCAGTGTTCGCCCTTCGACCTTGACCACCACAACCTTGGCTTGGTGGAGGTCTTCCGGTACCGGTGCCTGGACGCACAAGGTGAAGCGGTAAGGGTCATCCGCGACCGTTTCCAGTGCGACTTGGCAATTCACCGTTTTGGTGATCTGGCCGAAGAAGGTGGTCAGGCCGTAGTCCAGTCGGGCCGTGTGATAAGTGTCGGTCATCGGTCGATTCCCCCTGTCGATTGCCAAGCCTGCGGTGGAGGCGGTGGGGTCAGTTGGTCTGGCGCCAGGTGACGTTTTCCAGACCGAATTTTTCTGCCATCGGTTTGCTGGTTTTTTGCACTTTCTCGCGGCCGAAGCGCGGGATGCGACCCACGCCCGCGTCGCAGCTTGCCCAATGCCAGGCTTCGGCGTTGTCCATTTTGTCCGAGCGGATAATGAACGACTTGGGGGTGCCATGCAGTGTGTAGTCGATGACGTAAAGTTTTGCGTTGTTCATAAAGCCCGAATTCCTCCCTGTGGTATTAAACGGATCGCGCTGTGCCGGGAAAATTCATTCGGATTGTCCGACGGTATCTATCGTTGGCGAGTGCGCGGCGTGCTGGTTACCATGGCGGCTTCGCCAACCCCCTGTGAACGCTCGCCATGGCCCTCGCCGCGCCCCCTGATCTGACCGACACCGATGTGCCCGTGCAACCGCTGGCGCGGACCTATCCGCGTGGTTTGTTCATCGAGCCGCACGAGCATGTCTGGGGGCAGTTGCTGTATGCGATGAGCGGGGTGATGTGGGTCGAAACCCCGCACGAAGCGCTGGTGGTGCCGCCGCAGCGGGCGGTGTGGTTGCCGCCGGGGGTGCCGCACGGGATTCGGGTGGTGTCGGATTTGCAGATGCGCAATATCTACCTGCGCCCGGCGCTGGCGGCGACGCTGGATGCGACGGTGCAGGTGATCGAAGTCGGTGGTTTGCTGCGCGAGTTGATCGTCGGACTGGTGGCGCAGGACGATGACGGCGAGGCTGAGTATTACGATGCGCTGGTCGGGCTGGCGTTGCTGGAATTGCGCCGGGCAAGGCGTTCGCAACTGAAGATTCCCCTGCCAGATGAGTCCGACCGGCGTTTGATGAATCTGTGTCAGGCGGTGATGGCCGCGCCGTCGCTGGAGATCCCGTTCGAGCAGCATGCAGAAAACGCCGGGGCCAGCGTGCGCACGCTGGCGCGGTTGTTCAAGGACAGCCTCGGCATGGGCTTCGCCGAATGGCGGCGCCAGGTGCAGTTGGCGACGGCGGTGGCGGCGTTGATTCAAGGCGTGGCGGTGAGCGTCATTGCTCGCGAACTGGGTTATTCACCGAGCAGCTTCAGCGACATGTTTCGCCGGGAGCTTGGCGTAGCGCCTTCGCAATTCTCGGCAACTTGAACAGATCCATGTGGGAGCGAGCCTGCTCGCGAAAGCTTTGCACCAGGCAATGAAGTGCTGACTGGAAGACCGCATTCGCGAGCAGGCTCGCTCCCACACGGTTCTATGGCGGCTGCAGAAGGTTTGTCCGAAATTCAGAAGTCCTTGGCCGATACCGCTCCGGCTCATTCCCTAGACTCTGCCCATCACTTATCGCGGCGGAGTTCCTTTCATGAACTACCTCATTTCTCTGGCCATCGGCCTGGGCGTCGGCCTGCTCTACGGCGCGCTCGATTTCCGTTCTCCCGCCCCACCGGCCATCGCGCTGGTCGGTCTGCTTGGCATGTTGGCCGGTGAGCAGTTGTGGCCGCTGGGCCGGCAACTGGTCGCTGGCTGGTTGTCCTGAATTTCCCTTTTTCTTTTCGGTGGATGTGCCCATGAAAGCGTTGCAATTCGATCAGACCGGCGACCTGTCTTCCCTGCGTTTCGTCGACGTTCCCACCCCGGTGCCCGGCGCCGATGAAGTGCTGGTGCAGATCAAGGCTGCCGGCCTCAACCCCAGCGATGTGAAAAACGTCCTTGGGCGTTTTCCTTACACCACACTGCCACGGGTTCCGGGGCGGGATTTTGCCGGGGTGGTGGTCGAGGGGCCGCAAGCACTGATCGGTCAGGAAGTCTGGGGTACCGGGCGCGAGCTGGGCTTCTTCGCCGACGGCGCCCATGCGCAATTCGTCAAACTGCCGGCCAGTGGCGTGGCGCACAAACCGGCGCATTTGAGTTTTGCTCAGGCGGCTAGCCTTGGCGTGCCGTACACCACGGCGTGGGATGCGCTGGAACGCAGCCTGGTCAGCGCCGACACGCGCTTGCTGGTGATCGGCGGCGGGGCAGTGGCAACCGCGGCTTTGGCCCTGGCAAAAGTGCGCGGCGCGCAATTGCTGGCGGCGGCGCGCCGGCCCGAGCAGGTAGCCGATCTGCAGCAGCAGGGCTATCAGACGATTCAACTGGATAAGCCAGAAGACCTCGGTTCCCAGGTCAACGCGGTGTATCGCGGCGGCGCCGATGTGATCTTCGACACCACCGGTTTCTGGCTGCCCGCCTCGGTGGCGGCACTGGCGACCTTCGGCCGCATCGCCATCATCGCCGCACCGGTCGACGGCCATGTGCAATTGCCGGCGCTGGCGCTGTATCGCAAGGGCGGCTCGGTGGTCGGGATCAACTCGTTGTTGTACGGCGTCGAGGCGTGCGCGGCGATGCTCGAGCAGTTCGGGCGCTTCTTCGATGAGGATCGCTTGCCGCTGCCGCAGGGCCTGATGCAAGTGCCGCTGGCTGAAGGGCCGGCGCGCTATGAAGAGGTCAATCAGGGCGGTGGCGACAAGATCATTTTGCTGCCCTGATTCACGCAAATCCCTGTGGGAGCGAGCCTGCTCGCGATGACGGTAGATCAGTTAAACGGTCGGCGACTGACACACCGCTTTCGCGAGCAGGCTCGCTCCCACAGGGGAAATACATAGGATTCGGGATCATTTCCGTAGGATCCAGGGCGTTTCTCTGTGGGCCACGTCCTTTTCGCTCGCAGACCGGCAAAACAGGGAAACCTCTGACTTCACCCATTGCAGTGCACCGTTGCACAGTCCCGTCTTTCAATCAGACACAGGGACAGGTGGATGCGCATCGCTGGCAGGCCCGTTGTTTTCACTCTCGAGATAGAAGGCGTTGCCCACGATCTTCAAGTGTTCGGTTTTCGCACCCGGGAAGTGCTCAACCAGACCTATGAACTGGATCTCGAGCTGGTCAGCGAGCGGTCCGATGTGGATCTGGAAGGCTTGCTGCATCGGCCGGCCTTTCTCTGTTTCGGTGCCGACGGTAGCGGCATGCACGGGCTGGTCTATCGGGTCGGTCAGGGTGATTGCGGTGTTCGGCTGAGCCGTTACCAGATCACCCTGGCGCCACACCTTGCCTACCTCGCGCATCGGCGCAATCAGCGGATTTTCCAGAACCTGAGCGTGCCGCAGATCATCGCCAATGTGTTGAGCGATCACGGCATGCAGGCCGATGCCTGGCATTTTCAGCTCAGCGCCGAGTACCCGGCGCGAGTGTATTGCGTGCAATATCAGGAATCCGATCTGCACTTCATCCAGAGGCTGTGCGAAGAGGAGGGCTTGCACTTTCACTTCCGCCACCGCCGTGAGGCGCACCTGTTGGTGTTCGGCGACGATCAAACGGCGTTCCTCAAACACGACGTGACGACGCGCTATGTGCAGGGCAACGACCTGGTTGCCGATGCGCCGGTTATCGACCAGTTCACTGTGCGCCTGGAGCCACGCTCCAACATCGTCGAGCGCCGCGATTATCACTTCGAAAAGCCCGCAGTGCAGTTGGACGCCAAGGTCAGTGCAGCGCGGGTTCCGCTGCTGGAAGATTATGAGTTTCCCGGGCAGTTCACCCATCGCGAGCGCGGCAAGCACCTCAGCCAGCGTGCGCTGGAGCGCCATGGTGCCGACTATCGTCTGGCTAACGGACGTAGCAATCAGGCGCTGATGCGCGGTGGCAGTTTCATGACCATGGCGGATTACTCGCGCGCCGACTGCAACGATTTATGGTTGCTGACCGAGGTCGAGCACATCGGCAAACAGCCGCAAGTGCTCGAGGAAGCGTTCACCGAGCAGGCTGACGCAGATGGTTTCAGTCAGGGCTATCGCAACCATTTCGTCGCGACGCCGTGGGACGTGGTGTTTCGCCCGAAGCTCAGGCATGTCAAACCGCGCGTCAGCGGCAGTCAGTTGGCAGTGGTGACCGGCCCGCCCGGCGAAGAAATCTACAGCGATGCCTACGGCCGCGTGAAAGTGCAAATGCTCTGGGATCGCGACGGCCAGCGTGATGAACAGTCAAGTTGCTGGCTGCGCGTGGCCACTGCCTGGGCGCATGACCGCTACGGCAGCGTGCAGATTCCTCGCGTCGGTATGGAAGTGCTGGTGGGGTTCACCGATGGCGATCCGGACAAACCGCATGTGCTCGCCTGCCTGCCCAACGCCGAAACCCCGGTGCCACTGGACCTGCCGGCGCAACAGACGCGTAGCATCTGGCGCAGCCAGAGCAGTCCCGGTGGCGGTGGTTACAACGAACTGCGCATCGAGGACCGGCAAGGCGCGGAAGAAATCTCCATCAGGGCGCAGCGCGACCTGGTGCAGCACGTGCTCAACGACTTGCGTGTGCAGATCGACAACCTGCACAGCCAAGTGATTGGCGGCGTCTCCAGCCTTGAGTTGCGCGACGAGGAACATCACCTGACCCACGGCAATCGCCTGACTGAACTCAAGCAGGACGATCATCTGTGGGTGCAGGGCGAGCAGCATGTGCGGGTCGCCAGCCAGCGCGTCAGTGCCGCGCAGCAGCTGCATTTCGGCGCGGGCGAGCAGGTGGTTTTCAACAGCGGCCTGCAGATCACTCTGGCTGCTGGCGGGCATTGGCTGACGGTCGGCGCCGCCGGCATTTTCAGCAGTGTGCCGGTGGTGCAGGGCGGGGCGCCGACGGTGTGTCTGCCAGCGGAACCCTTGCTGCCGGGGGCCGCGCCGTTGCTCAAGGCGACGTTCGATGCCGTGCAGCAACGGCATGCGTTGCTGACCACGCGGACCTCGCGTTGCCTGATCTGCGAGGCAGCCCAGGCATGAGCCTTTTGACGGATTGGCCTGAAGGTTTGCCGTGGGCTGAGCAGCAGGCGTTTGTGCTGCTCGATGGTGCGACGATCACCGATTTACCGGCGCAACTGCGAAGGCTCGATCCCGCCGCCAACGCTTTTTCGCTGTACGACCAGCCACCGTTTTCGGCCCTGCGTGACGTCTCGCCGCTGCTGGTGGCGCTCGCTGACGCTGACGATCCGGTAGCGCGGTTTTATCGCCAGCACGCCCAACAGGAATGGGGCGTGCTGTTGTTCAGCGCCGCGCCGGCGCATGAAATCGTCGCGCACTTGCGTCAGTTGCTGATCGTCGAGTTGCCGGTCGGCTCGCCGGTGTTGTTGCGGCTGGCGGATGCCGCCGTGGCGCAGGCGCTGTTTGCCAGCGGCGATGCGAGTCTGTTCGGGCCGCTGGGGTGCGTGGTCACGGCGGATGGCGCGCGGGGAGTCTGGCACTGTCAGCGACCTCGGCACGGGCAGGGTGGGGCGCTGGTGGCGCCGTATCGGTTGAGTGCGGAGCAGGATGCCGCGCTGGATCGGGTGGATCGGCGGCGGGTGTTGCTACAAGTCGATGCGTATTTGCTTGAATATTTTCCCCGGTTTCATACCGGGGAAACCATCGCTGAACGTTGGATGCTTCTGGAACAAATCGAGGCAAAAGCCAGCGCGCTCGGCCTGAGCAGCCAATCGGAATGGCTTTACTTCGCCAACCTTGTCGCGTCTCTCAATGGTGCTGATCCGGATCAGCATCCGCAGATCCAGCACTTGCTACACGAGCCCTCCCTGCAACCGATCGGTGAGCGCTTGACGCTGGCCGTTTCAATGGCCCGCCAATGGGCGTCTGAAAGAGTCCGACCATGAACCATCCCGCCGACCTTGCGGCAGCCGCAGCGTCCAAAGCCCCGATCATCGGCCCCGCCGCCTGCCCCTTCCGCAACACCCACGTGCAACTGCTGCCCCTCGCGTACGGCCTGGTGGAAAAACCCTTCGACCCCAGCACCGAAATCACGCTGCCGTACACCCTGACCACGCGCCCCATGGGCATCCGCCGCCTGCGCGATGGCTGGCTGTACATCGTCGACAGTCTCAGCGGTGAGCTGTACGAATATCGCGTGCTCGACGGCGTGATCAGCGCATTGCTGCATCGCGGCAAAAGCGTCAGCGAGGATCAGCGCAGCGCCATCGAAGAACGTCCGGCGTTGATCTTTTCGCGCAAAAGCATCCTCTACGTGACCTTCGCCGATGTGCAGTTGAGCGCGGCGAAATGCCGACAGGTGCTGGACAGCGCGGAGGAACGCGAGCACTTCATGCAGGCGGTCGATCTCGGCCCGGTGCATTGTCTGATCGGCGGCGAGCATCTGCTTACCGTGGCCCAGGCGAAACAGTGGCTGGCGGAAGTGGCCTGCACAGCGAAACCGCTGGCCGAGGCAGACGCCACGCGGATGCCGGCGGTGCAGGTCAGCGATGCGCCCGAGCACGAACGCGAACCTTATTTGTGGGAAAACCCGCGACGTTTTCGCGAGGCGCATATCGGCGAATTTCTTGGTCGGGTGCGCGGACCTTATCAGGACGACACGCTGTTTCTGCTGGTCAACGACGACCTCGGAGTGATGCGCGATCTGGCCGATTATCAGGACCTGGTGGTCGGCTGGATCGAGCAGTGGAGCAACACCGACAACAACGAGCGCGACTATCTGCTGGCCAGTTACATCGAGTCGCTGAGCCAGCTCGGCGCTCAGGATTTCGACACCCTGGCCAAGGCCAGCGACGATCCGCGCGCCCAGGCATTGTTTGCTGAACTGGAGCAATTGCCCGAGCCGGATCGGGAAAATACCCGGCAGGCGCTGCTTGAGTATTTGAACAAGGGGGGTGAGGTTGTCCCGACCGATACTCAGGCTCGACCTGAACTGCAACAACAGCGCGAAAAGGCTTTGGACGAGTCATTGGCGCTGAACCGCTTTGATGGCGTCGCCCCTGATTTCACCGCGCACGCTCGCGTCACCGCCGAGGCGGACCGACGCTTTTACACCCGCGAATATTTTTCTGAAGTCGCCTCTGCCGACTTCGTCGAGCGCCATCTGAACACACTGGTCGACCTCGGCAAGGATCAGAACCGACGCATGAGAGACGTGCTCGACGGCCCGTTGCTCAGCGGCAAACGCGGCATCAACGACCTGATCGACCGCCCGGCGATGGACGAGGTTCTGAACAGTCATCGCGACAACCTCGGACGCTGGAATCGCCTGCTCGAACGCATCACCGCCGATCGCGCGCAACTGCTGTGCGCCGGGCGTTTCCATCGCTCGGCGTGGTATTTCGACGGTCAAGTGCAGATCGATCAGGCGCTCGCCAGCGAATACGCCTGCCTCAAGGACATCGGCCGCAGCGACGCGGCCAACGAACAAATGCTCGATTACCTCGAACAACACCCGCAACTGACCCGCCCGTTGTTCTACACCTTGTCGCTGCGTTTGCAGACCGAACAGGCCGGGCAATATTCAACGCTGTTCAACGCCGGCATGGCGATGTTCAACAACCTGCCGGACTGGCTGGCCAAATTGCAGAGCATCGAGCAGCCGCAGCTGCCCGCGCTGGATGATCTGCCGGCACACAGCCGCGTCCTCGCCGATGCCGTGCAGGACACCTACAGCCCGGCGCTGAACCTCGGCCTGAGCCGGGCGCTGGAAGGCTTTGATCTCGCCGGCGAGAAAATTCCCGACCTCGACGAACTGTTCCAGCGCCTGCCCAAAGCCCTGCGCCTGCGCGTGTTCGACGCCGCGCGAACCAGCGGCGTGACCTTCACCGTGTCCACCCCGGCGGAGCAAGCGGCGCTGCAAGCCACGATCAAGGAAGTGCTGCGCGAACGCGACTACCTGAAAACCCTCAACCGCGAACGCAACCAGCTCACCCACAACAAAAACCGCCAGGGCCACAAAACTGCCCGGGCGGTGGAATTGCAGGGGGAAATCGTTCGCGTGCGCACGCAACTGGCCTTGTTCGAAGGCCGCCTTGCGGCAGCGCTAAGCCCGATTGACGAACTGCCGGATCGCTCGGCACGGCTGTATGGCGCCACCCCGGCGAAAGCGGGCGTGACGGTGGTGTTTCCGCCGGCGCAGCACGGGGAATTGCGAGGGTTGCTGGAGAATATTCGCGCGGGGGTGGCGGGGGTTTCGAAGGCGAGTCTGGTGCGGACGGAGGGGATGGGGTTGGTGGTGGTGTTAGTGCAGGTGGTGAATTTGGCAGCAGTTTTCCATGAGTTGCGTAGGCAAACAGCGAATAAAAGGGTGTGGGGGCCTTTCGCCAATGCGCTCGCTGCTACGGGGGCTGCTGGATTCACTGCAGGGCAAAGCCTCGCCAATACTGCGTTGCAGGCTCGCAGCGACGCGCTGATTGCCAGGGTTCAGCACGAGGCATTGCAAAGCGTACACATACAAATGGGCAAGTTGCACATCGGACTGGGCTTTCTTACCTACGGTCTGGGGTTGGTAACCTCAGCAGTCAATCTCGCAAAACAACTCGAAAATTGGCAACAGTCAATTCGCAGTGGTAATCCGTCGGCACAGAGGGCCGCCGCGCTCGCAGTTTTAGGCGCAAATGGAATGACGTCGGCTAATGCCTATGGTCTGGGACAAACTTTGTCTGCAAGCTACAAGGTACTCACTGCATCAAACAACGCTGCGAGAACAGCTGCATGGGCCGCCGCCGGAACCCGTCTCTCTACAGTCTTTTTCCGGTTTAATCTTGCCGGCGCGTTGTTCACCTTGCTTGAGTTGAGCGGGGCCTGGCTGTTCAACCGCTACAACATCAGTGCTCATGACAAATGGTTACGGATCACACCATGGGGTAGAGATGCCGAGATGCGTGGCGATCATACACTTCACGACTATCAAAGTTATTTAGCCTTTCTGATCAACGCTCCCTATGTTCAGATCGGTTCGAATCAGGACGTGTCATGGTTGAGAAAACTGTTGCTCACACCCAAACCCGGCGATATCCATCTAGTCATACCCAGCCTGACACTAAGTGAATTGCTGCCACCCTTTGGCGGGAAATCCAAGCATCGTTTAGGTATAGGAGCGCATCGTATTTCCGTTCCGCTGCATAGCCGAGGAGTGCCACGGGAAGAGCGAGAAGTTATCAGCGACGAGATTTTAGCCAGTCTAAGTATCGCTAAGTCTGATCCCGATGGATTAGTGCTGTGTCTTAAGTATCCAGTCAATCTCGATTCTGAATACACGCCCGCGAAAGAAACCCTTGAGTTGGCAGTTTGCATTGAGTCAACGAATGAAAAAGGTGAGGGGATATCGCGAACTCGTGTCATTCACCTTGATCCACGGGGAAAGGGCCACTTTCCGGTGGTAGGAGCCAAGCAAATAAAAACGAAACCACCAATACTGCTGGTCGAAGTCCAGTTTCTTGAGCGGGTTGACCATGCAGATTAAACCCCACAAGCCGATTAACACGACGATCTGTGAGCAAGCCAGAAAAGCTGGAAGCATCGAACCATTTTCGAGTGGAAAAATCACTTATCTCGCACCACTTCCATTACCAACTTCCATCCCCCCCTATGGGCCTCATATAGGCGAACTCAGTCAGGTCTACATGGATCTTGGCACAGGCTCTCCACAGATATTTTCTTGGCAGATGACCTTGGGCGGTCCTTTCAGTCTTGCTTTCTGGTTCGTCTGTCTGACACCTGTGGCAGGAGGCATTCTTGGGCTGGCATCCGGAGACGGGTGGGAAAGTTGGACCTACGTACAAGAGATTTTTCGAGAGTCCAAAATACTTGGCTTAGAGGTTTTATTTCTCACTCTAACAATCAGTCTAGGCGTCTGGCACCACCACCACAAAAAACGCCTCTACCTCATCCCAACCCGCTTCAACCGCCAACGCCGCGAAGTCTGCTTCATGCCCGAAGGGGCGTCCGAACCAGTCTTCGTTCCATGGGAATCGCTCAGCGCGTGGATCATCGAAGCCAAGGGCGTCACCCAGTTCGGCGTCCATCGCCAATACGGCATGGGCATCGGTTTTCATCACGGCGAAACCCTCACCAGCCTCGAATTCCAATGCGCCGGCCTGCAGCTCGCGATCAGCCATTGGGAGGCGATTCGCGGTTACATGGAGTACGAAGTCAACGACCTCAAATCGATTCAGGACCTGCAAGACCTGCAAGGCCCGGGCGACCCGCCCCACGAAGGCCTGCATACATTCCACAATGCCCGCGCGCGGATGCACCAGCAGATCCGTGAAGGCCGCCGCTCGCGGTTGTCGGGATTTTTTTGGTACCTGTATCACGTCATGACTTTATGGACGGTTCCCAACCGTTTGGTCGAATGGGAAGTGCGCCGTCTGGAAAGAATCGGCAAGCAGGCGTTGCCGGAAGTCATGCGTGCCTGGTCCGAGCCGCTGCCGAAAGAGCAATGGGCCAAGCCCAGTGAAGAGTTGCTGCGGCTGAGCGAACAAGTGCGGCGGATGCACAAGCGCCAGCCGCATCGGCCGATTACGCAGATTTTCGCTGAGGTTTGCAGGCGGGCTGTGGACTGATGCAGAGCAGTTTTGTGACCAGAGGGAGGGAGGTTTTTTGCCTGTTTGAGCGCCTTCGCGAGCAGGCTCGCTCCCACAGGGGACCGCGCTGGATGCGGATGTTTCGGTTGATCTTGGCCGAGGTAGGAGACCCTCGGGGTGGCGGCCATTTCTCAGTTGTTGCTACCGGGTCGGTCAAGGAAAACCCGATGGTTATGCTGGTTGAAACCCAATACCTCGAATGGGCTGACCATGCTGAATAATCGCAGTAATCCTCCTTCCAGTTCGGAATATGAGGGGGTTAAAAAAGCGGGCGATATTGAGCCGTTCCCAAGCGGGAAGATTACCTATCTCGCACCGTTGCCATTACCTACATCAATGCCGCCTTACGGACCTCATATTGGAGCGTTCAATGACGGATACATGGACTTTGGTCTCGGCTCACTGGAGGTATTCCCATGGCAGCTAATTCTCGGCGCGACGACCGCAGGAACTTTTATGGTTCTCGTTTTAATTCCTTTATTTACGGGCTTGCTAGGGATTCTTTTTGGCTATGGAAACGAGGCGATTTGGGAATCAATGGTTGGTGTATTCGAAGTGGCGTTGGAAAATGAATTAATTTGCGGTCCCTTGATCTTGCTCATCGGTATTGGCGTCTGGCACCACCACCACAAAAAACGCCTCTCCCTAATTCCAACCCGCTTCAACCGCCAACGCCGCGAAGTCTGCTTCATGCCCGAAGGCGCCACCGAGCCGGTCTTTGTCCCGTGGGAGTCGCTCAGCGCCTGGATCATCGAAGCCAAGGGTGCCACCCAGTTCGGCATCCATCGCCAATACGGCATGGGCATCGGTTTCTACCAAGGTGAAACCCTCATAAGCCAGGAATTCCAATGCGCCGGCCTGGAGCTCGCGATCAGCCATTGGGAAGCAATTCGCGGTTACATGGAGTACGAAGTCAACGACCTCAAGTCAATTCAGGATTTGCAGGATCTGCAAGGCCCGGACGACCCACCCCACGAAGGCCTGCACACTTTTCGTAACGCCCGCGCGCGGATGCATCAGCAGATCCGTGAAGGCCGCCGCTCGCGGTTGTCGGGATTTTTTTGGTACCTGTATCACGTCATGACTTTATGGACGATTCCCAATCGTCTGGTCGAATGGGAAGTGCGCCGTCTGGAAAGAATCGGCAAACAGGCGTTGCCGGAAGTCATGCGCGCCTGGTCCGAGCCGCTGCCCGAAGAGCAATGGGCCAAGCCCAGTGAAGAGTTGTTGCGACTGAGTGAACAAGTGCGGCGGATGCACAAGCGCCAGCCGCATCGGCCGATTACGCAGATTTTCGCTGAGATTTGCAGGCGGGCTGTGGACTGATGCAGAGCAGTTTTGTGACCAGAGGAGGGGAGGTTTTTTGCCTGTTTGAGCGCCTTCGCGAGCAGGCTCGCTCCCACAGGGGACCGCGCTGGATGCGGATGTTTCGGTTGATCTTGGCCGAGGTGGGAGACCCTCGGGGTGGCGGCCATTTCTCAGTTGTTGCTACCGGGTCGGTCAAGGAAAACCCGATGGTTCTGCTGGTAGAAACTCAATACCTGGAATGGGCTGACCATGCTGAATAATCACAATGAGCCTATTGTTGATGCGCAATGTGAGGTGGTCAGAAAAGCGGGCGATGTAGAGCCGTTTCCGAGTGGAAAAATTACCTATCTCGCACCATTGCCCTTACCTACAGCGATGCCGCCTTACGGACCTCACATCGGAGCGTTCAATGACGGATACATGGACTTTGGGCTTGGATTGCCAGAGGTATTTACGTGGCAGCTAATTTTCGGTGGGCCAACCGCAGGCGCCTTTATGATTATCGTTTTATTTCCTTTAGTTACAGGGTTACTAGGCGTTATTTTTGGCTATGGAAACGGGGCCATTTGGGAATCAATGGTTGGTGTGTTCGAAGCGGGTTACGAGAACCAATCAATTTGCGGCCCCTTGATCCTTCTTATTGGCCTCGGCGTCTGGCACCACGCTCACAAAAAACGCCTCTCCCTCATCCCAACCCGCTTCAACCGTCAACGCCGCGAAGTCTGCTTCATGCCCGAAGGCGCCACCGAACCTGTCTTCGTCCCATGGGAATCGCTGTCCGCCTGGATCATCGAAGCCAAGGGCGCCACCCAGTTCGGCATCCATCGCCAATACGGTATGGGCATCGGTTTCTACCAAGGTGAAACCCTCATAAGCCAGGAATTCCAATGCGCCGGCCTGGAGCTCGCGATCAGCCATTGGGAGGCGATTCGCGGTTACATGGAGTACGAGGTCAACGACCTCAAATCGATTCAGGACCTGCAAGACCTTCAAGGCCCGGACGACCCACCCCACGAAGGCCTGCACACTTTTCGTAACGCCCGCGCGCGGATGCATCAGCAGATCCGTGAAGGCCGCCGCTCGCGGCTTTCGGGGTTCTTCTGGTACCTGTATCACGTCATGACTTTATGGACGATTCCCAACCGTTTGGTCGAATGGGAAGTGCGCCGTCTGGAAAGAATCGGCAAACAGGCGTTGCCGGAAGTCATGCGCGCATGGTCCGAGCCGCTGCCGAAAGAGCAATGGGCCAAGCCCAGTGAAGAGTTGTTGCGGCTGAGCGAACAAGTGCGGCGGATGCACAAGCGCCAGCCGCATCGGCCGATTACGCAGATTTTCGCTGAGGTTTGCAGGCGGGGCTGACTGGACGGTGCAGGCAGGTTCGATTGCTTTCGCGAGCGGGCTAGCTCCCACAGGAGACCACCGTACAAATGTGGGAGCGAGCCTGCTCGCGAAGGGGCCGCTCGGTCAGGACAAAAATCTGCGCTCTCGCGCTCTGATAGAATCCGCCCCATTCATTGCCAGAGACTCTCCCATGAGCGAGCCGATTCGTCTGACCCAATACAGCCATGGCGCCGGTTGTGGCTGCAAGATTTCCCCACAGGTGCTGGAAGTGATCCTCGCCGGCAGCGGCGCACAGAACCTCGATCCGAAACTCTGGGTCGGCAACGCCTCGCGTGATGACGCGGCGGTGTATGAGATCGATGCCGAGCGTGGTGTGGTGTCGACCACCGATTTTTTCATGCCGATTGTCGATGACCCGTTCGACTTCGGCCGCATCGCCGCGACCAACGCGATCAGCGACATCTACGCGATGGGCGGCGATCCGTTGATGGCGATCGCGATCCTCGGCTGGCCGGTGAATGTGCTGGCGCCGGAGGTGGCGCGGGAAGTGATTCGTGGCGGTCGCTCGGTGTGCGACGCGGCGGGCATTCCGTTGGCGGGGGGGCATTCGATCGATGCGCCGGAGCCGATCTTCGGCCTCGCCGTCACCGGCCTCGTGGAAAAGCGCCACATGAAACGCAACGACACCGCTACCGCCGGTTGCCTGTTGTACCTGACCAAACCGTTGGGCATCGGCATCCTCACTACCGCGGAAAAGAAGGGCAAGTTGCGCGCCGCCGACGTCGGTGTCGCCCGCGACTGGATGTGCACCCTGAACAAGCCTGGCAGCCGCTTCGGCAAACTCGCCGGCGTTACGGCGATGACCGACGTCACCGGTTTCGGCCTGCTCGGGCACTTGGTGGAAATGGCCGACGGCAGCCAGTTGACCGCGCGCATCGCCTATGACCGCGTGCCGCGTCTGGACAGCGTCGAGTACTACCTCGATCAGGGCTGCGTGCCGGGCGGTACGCTGCGCAACTTCGACAGCTATTCGAGCAAGGTTGGCCGCGTGCAGGAGTTGCACAAACGCGTGCTTTGCGATCCGCAGACCAGCGGCGGTCTGCTGATTGCGGTCACGCCTGAAGGTAATGCCGAGTTCCTCGGCGTCGCCGCCGAACTGGGCCTGAGCCTTGCGCCGATCGGCGAACTGGTTGAGCGACAGACGAACGCGGTCGAGGTGATTTGATGCTCCGCGACTGCACCGACTACCGCGACATTTTCCTCGACGACCGGCCAATGATGGATGTCCGCGCGCCGGTCGAGTTTCACAAAGGCGCGTTCCCCGGCGTGGTCAATCTGCCGCTGATGAATGATCTGGAGCGGCAGAAGATCGGCACTTGCTACAAGCAGCATGGCCAGCAGGCGGCAATCGAGCTGGGCCACCAACTGGTGTCCGGCGCAGTCAAGGCCGAGCGCATCCAGGCCTGGGCCGAGTTCGCCCGGGCTCATCCCGATGGTTATCTGTATTGTTTTCGCGGCGGTCTGCGCTCGCAGATCACCCAGCAATGGTTGCGCGACGAGGCCGGCATCGACTATCCGCGCGTCGGCGGCGGCTACAAGGCGATGCGCAGTTTTTTGATCGACACCCTTGAGCAGGCCATCGCGCAGTGTGATTTTGTTTTGCTCGGCGGCATGACCGGCACCGGCAAGACCGAAGTGCTGGTGCAGTTGCGCAACGGTGTCGATCTGGAAGGCCACGCCAACCATCGCGGCTCCAGTTTCGGCAAACGCGCTACCGGGCAGCCGTCGAACATCGATTTCGAGAATCGCCTGGCGATCGACTTCCTGAAGAAACGCGATGCCGGGATCGAGCAGTTTGTGCTCGAAGACGAGAGCCGTGTGGTCGGCAGTTGCGCCTTGCCGCTGCCGCTGTATCAGGGCATGCAGCAGTACCCGATGGTCTGGCTGGAGGATCGTTTCGAGCACCGTGTCGAGCGGATCCTGCGTGATTACGTCATCGATCTGTCGGCGGAGTTTGCTTCGCTGCACGGCGAAAACGGTTTTGCCTTGTTTTCCGAACGTCTGCTGGAAAGCCTCAACAACGTACAGAAACGCCTCGGCGGTGAGCGCCATTCGCGGATGCTGGTGTTGATGGAGCAGGCGCTGGCCGAGCAGGGCCGCAGCGGCGCGGTGGACCTGCATCGCGGCTGGATCGAGGGTTTGCTGCGTGAGTATTACGACCCGATGTATGTATTCCAGCGCGAGAAGAAGGGCGGGCGGATCGAGTTTGCCGGGGAGCGTCAGGCGGTGATCGAGTATTTGCGTGCGAGGGTGAGTCAGAAGGCTTGAGGTGCAAGCAACTGGCCTCTTCGCGAGCAGGCTCGCTCCCACAGTTGAAATGCGTTTCCCTGTGGGGGCGAGCCTGCTCGCGAAGACGCAAGGTCAGGCGATACAAACTCAGGTCGGGCAAGTGTCCTTGCCGTTATCCAGTCCCTGTTTGTAGATGTGGCTCTGCAAACTGGCCTTGCCGTTGTGCCACTTCAGGGTCAGCACATACAGCGAATCGAAGTCATCGCCGGCCCAGTCATCGGTGATGTTCTGTCGCTCGCCCACTGCGTTGCCGGCGACCTTGTTGATCAGATCCGGCAGATAACCGTGGGACCAGGCGGTGTAGATCGTCGAGTTGTGATACTTCTCGTCCAGCAGCTCGCGGGCCAGATCGCTGGTGTCGTTGGCAGAGAATTCGATGTTCACCGGCAGGCCGAGCTTGATCGCGGCCGGGCTGATGGTCATCAGCGGACGAATGTAGCTGTAGGAATTATCCAGCTCGCCTTCCTCGACGTTGCGCGTCGGGTTGGCGGCGAATACGTAATCGGCCTTGCCGAATTTTTCCGGCAGCAGCGTCGACAGGTCGATAGCGCGGTTCAGGCCCTGGCAGTTGAGCTGGCCGAGGCCGCCTTCGGGCTTTTCCGCGTGGCGCAGGAACACCAGCGTCTGTGTGCCGTCCGCCGGTTGGGCGCGGCTTTCGCTGGATTCGAGAGACAGAAACAGCGCGCTGACTGCCAGCAGGGAGGGCAGGGCCACGTACGCGCGATGTTTGAAACGTTTGGCGAAACTCATCAGATTCGTCATCAATTCGAGGGTTCTTCAGCAAAAGCGGTTAAGGCTGACAAACCTTGGCACCGCGGGCTCCCAGCACCGGGTGTTTCCCTGTCATAAACAGCTTCCTCTGCGAGAAAGGCATAACTCAGAGTCCTGTAATGCCCGTTTGGTTCGATCCGGGCCAGTGCGCAGCACTCTAACGGCAACCTTTGCGGGCATGCAGGCAGGTTAGCGACAGGATGTTACGGTTCGTGTAGGCGCAGCGGCAGGCCTACTTTATGATCGGTTTTCAATTTGTGACTGGATGCTTCCAATGACCGATCTGTCTGCATTCCCGATTACTCAGAAATGGCCGGCGCAGTACCCGGACTGGATTCAGCTCTACTCCCTGCCGACCCCCAACGGCGTCAAAGTGTCGATCATGCTCGAAGAGATTGGCCTGCCGTATGAGCCGCACCGCGTCGGTTTCGACACCAACGACCAGACCTCGGCGGAATTTCTCTCGCTGAACCCGAACAACAAGATCCCGGCGATCCTTGACCCACATGGCCCTGAAGATAAACCGCTGCCGCTGTTCGAATCCGGCGCGATCCTGATTTATCTGGCCGACAAGAGCGGCCAGCTGCTCGCTCAGGAAGGCGCGCTGCGCTACGAGACCATCCAATGGCTGATGTGGCAGATGGGCGGCATCGGCCCGATGTTCGGCCAGCTCGGTTTCTTCAACAAATTCGCCGGCAAGGATTACGAGGACAAGCGTCCCCGCGATCGGTATGTCGAGGAGAGCAAACGCCTGCTGAATGTGCTCAACACTCGCCTCGAAGGCCGCGACTGGATCATGGGCGAGCGCTACACCATCGCCGACATCGCCACGTTCCCGTGGGTGCGCAATCTTCTCGGGTTTTATGAGGCCGGGGATCTGGTCGGCATTCAGAATTTCCCCAATGTCACCCGATTGCTGGAGCGGTTTCTAGCTCGCCCGGCCGTCATCCGCGGCCTGACCATCCCATCCTGACTTTCAGTTGTACACATGCCCCCTGTGGGAGCTGGCTTGCCAGCGATGAAGCCAGCACAGTCAACCTCATTGGTGACTGACCTGCCGCCATCGCTGGCAAGCCAGCTCCCACAGGAATTTGAAATGTACATGCAGGATTATTACAAGCCCGGTAACGCTCTCTTGATCGATCCAGGTTTGTCCCGCACCCGCCGCAAGGCATAAGCTTCGCCCCCTACGACTTTCGTCTCATCCGCTGTTTTCAGGAAAGGCCCCATGTCCAGTCAGTTCCCCGAAGCACGTCCCCGCCGTCTGCGCCGCAATGCGAGCCTGCGCAGTCTGTTCCAGGAAACCGAGTTCAGCCTGAACGATCTGGTCCTGCCAATCTTCGTCGAGGAAGACATCGACGACTTCGTGCCGATCACCAGCATGCCCGGCGTGCAGCGCATCCCCGAGCGTAAACTGGCCAGTGAAATCGAGCGCTATGCCCGTGCCGGGATCAAGTCTGTGATGACCTTTGGCGTGTCCCATCATCTCGATGCCAACGGCAGCGACACCTGGCGCGAAGACGGTCTGGTGTCGCGCATGTCGCGCATTGCCAAGGACGCCGTGCCGGAAATGATCGTGATGTCCGACACCTGCTTCTGCGAATACACCGATCACGGCCATTGCGGCGTGATGCACAACCACGAAGTCGACAATGACCAGACCCTGATCAACCTCGGCAAACAAGCCGTAGCGGCCGCCCGCGCCGGTGCTGACGTGATTGCGCCGTCGGCGGCGATGGACGGCCAGGTGCGCGCGATTCGCCAGGCGCTCGACGCTGCCGGCTTCACGCAGATTCCGATCATGGCCTACTCGACCAAATTCGCTTCGGCACTCTACGGCCCGTTCCGCGAGGCCGGCGGCAGCGCGCTCAAGGGCGATCGCAAAAGCTATCAGATGAACCCGATGAACCGCCGCGAAGCCCTGCGCGAATCGCTGCTCGATGAGCAGGAAGGTGCCGATGCGCTGATGGTCAAACCGGCCGGTGCTTACCTCGACATCATCCGCGACATCCGCCAGGCCTCGAACCTGCCACTGGCGGCGTATCAGGTCAGCGGCGAGTACGCGATGATCAAGTTCGGCGCCCAGGCTGGGGCGATCGATGAGGATCGCGTGGTCCGCGAAAGCCTTGGCGCAATCAAGCGTGCGGGGGCGGATCTGATCTTCACTTACTTTGCGATGGATCTGGCGTTGGCGGGGATCTGAGAAAGGAATCGCAACTTGCAGCATTGCCTATATGGAATGGTTGCTCCTTGTAGGCAGAGGCGTCAGGTTGCGATCGTCTCCATGATCCGATTTTTATCAGAAAAGAGCTTTGCTGAGTTTGACACCTAGCGACGCAGTGACATACAGCGTTGAAGCACCAGTTTTGTGTTCGACTGGATCGAAATCAGCTTTGATTACTCCACTGAAACGAGTTTTATTTTCAGAAATCGTTAGATGCAAGATTGATTGATTGGGCGATGCGTACGTCCAACCTGCATGATTTGCAAAGTAGAATGCGGCGTACTGGTAGTAGGTCGAAGGTATTTCATATGTTCCATCTTCCAGATCGCTGAAAATTTGAAATATAAAAGACCTGTCGTTGGCCTCCGTTCTCCCTCGGAACTCATATTTTACCCGCTGGGTTGAACGCAACTCGATCAAAGCAGCATTTAAAGGTTGGTGGTCGGCGACTTCGAACAGTGCGTTTAATGTTCCAGTGACCTCTATGTCTTGCACTTGGTCTGCGGTGGACAGTTCCATCTTGATTGCTCCTTGAAAACGGTGAGCAATGATTAGAGGTGGCGCTGCGCAATGCGTCCACTGTCAGAGTTGACAGGTGTTCAGGTCTTTCCGACGAATGGCTGGCCAACAAAGTGTGAAGGTCACTGAAAAGGCCGGATGCCGTGATCGAGGAAGTAGCGTTCGATCACCTTCGGATCGGCGCTGCTATCGGCAATCGCCACATAGGTATCCGGCCGCAACAGATAAAATCCGTTGCGCCCCAACCCCGCCGTTTTGAACGCCGGGCGCCAGTCGAAGACGTGCAGCGGCAAGTGGTGTTCGGCGCACCAGGCGATCATCTCGTCGCTGGTGTCGCCGTACACATGCACCTGCCAGCACGGCTGCCGTAGCGGCTCGAAATTATCTCCTTCGCCATCATGCGCCCACGGCAAGCGGTCGCCGCCGTGCACGTGGCCGGCTTCACCCTGGCTCAGTGGCATGCCGCGATAGTTGAGGGTGACTTGCGAGACCGTGCGAAACAGGAATTCGCGGCTGGCTTCGAACCCGGCCATTTTCGGCAGCAGAAACGGCGCCACACGCATCCGTAGCAGATCGGCCATGCGACCCTGCGCGGTGACGAAACTGAAGACCTTGTCGGTGGTGGAGACCAGTCGGCGAGCGAAGGCGATGCGCTCGGTTTCGTAGGTGTCGAGCAGTTTCGGTTCGGCACCACCGCTGAGCACGGCGGCGAGCTTCCAGGCCAGATTGATTGCATCGCCAATGCCCGTGTTCATGCCCTGGCCACCGGCCGGACTGTGTACATGGGCGGCATCGCCGAGCAGAAACGCCCGGCCGTTGCGAAAGTGCTCGGCCACGCGGTGATGCACGCGGTAGGTGGAGAACCAGTGCACGTCTTCGATATGCACTTTCAGGTGTTCGATGGCGCGGCTGCTGACGTCGGCAAATTGCAGGGTTTCGGCACGCTCGGCGCGTTCGTCACGCACCGTGCCGATCAGTCGCGCGCGGCCTTCGCCGGCCAGTGGAAACACCGCGAGAAAATCCGCTTGGTCCAGGTCCAGATGCAACTCGCCATTGAGCGCCGGGCCGCTGGCCGTGATATCGGCGACGTAGAAAATCTGCTGATAGGTGCCGCCGGGGAAGTCGGTGTCGAGGGCTTTGCGCACCACCGAACGGGCGCCGTCGCAACCGGCCAGATAACAGGCCTGACAGACTTCCTGCCGGCCATCGGGCAGGCGCAGGTGGGCGGTGAGGGTGTCGCCGGTTTCCTCGAAGCTGTCCAGTGCGGTATTGCGCTCCACACTGACGCCGTAATCTTCGAGGCGCTCAAGCAACAGCCGTTCGTGCTCGTCCTGCGGGAAAATCTCGACAAACGCGTAGGGCGTCAGGCCTTCGCCGATGCGCTTGAGGGGCAACTGCGCGACCGGTTTGCCGTTGACCCAGAAATTCGCCGCAGCGACCTGATGGCCGCGACGCACGATGGTGTCGGCGAGGTCGAGTTGGCGATACAGCTCGAGGGTGCGTGCCTGCACGGCCAGAGCGCGGGAAGTGGTGCCTGGCGCCGAGGTCTTGTCGATGATGCGCACGCGCACGCCGAGTTTGCTCAGCCACAGCGCCAGGACCAGACCGGTCGGGCCGGCGCCGATGATCAGCACGTCGCTGCGGTTCATGGGGCTGTCCTCCTGTGGCTGTGCAGCAAGTATGGATCAGGTCGCCAGTTCCGGCCTCTTCGCGAGCAGGCTCGCTCCCACAGGGAACGCATTCCAGTGTGGGAGCGAGCCTGCTCGCGAAGCGTCCGGTCAAGCACCACAAAAACCAGAAAGGCCCCGCAACCGTGAAGCTGCGGGGCCTTTTCTGCGACGCAATGACGCTTAGAAGTCGATCGTCCCCGACAACTTCGCCACCCGTGGTTCGCCTTGGGTCAGGTAGCCGCCCTGAGCCGATTCCCAGTACTTCTTGTTCGCCAGGTTCTCGACGCCGAACCGTACGGTCACGTCCTTCTCCGACACCTTGAACGCATAGCGCGCGCCGGCATCGAAGCGGTTCCACGTCGGCAGGCTGAGGTTGTTCGCCGCGTCGGCGTATTGCCCACCGGTGCGCAGCATCCGCGCGTTCAGCGCAACGCCTTGCAGGCCCGGCACGTCCCAGTCCACGCCAGCGTTGAACTGGAAGGTCGGCACCCCGATGGCGTGGTTACCGTCGTTGGCGCCGTTGAGGGTGTTCTTCAGTTCGGTGTCCATCAGGGTCAGGCCGCTGATCAGGCGCAGGCCGTCGATCGGCTCGCCGAACACGTTCATCTCCACGCCTTTGTTGATCTGTTCGCCTTCACGGACGTAGGTGCAAGTGGTCGGACTGTTGATTTCGCAGTAGCCATCGCTTGGCTGTTCGATGCGGTAAACACCGAGGCTCGCACCGTAGGTGCCCATGTCGACTTTCACGCCCAGTTCGGTCTGCTTGGAGCGTTTCGGTGCGTAGACTTCGTTGCCGTTGGTGACACGGAAACCGCCGGAGCTGGTCGGCGAAGTCGGCCCTTGGGCCAGGCCTTCGATATGGTTGGCGTAGAACGACACATGCTCCCACGGCTTGAACACGATGCCGTACACCGGAGTGGTGATCGATTCGTCGTAGCTCGACGAACGCGGGCCGCTGCCGTAGCTGGCGTAGCTGTAACCCTGCACCACCAGTTGCTGACGACGCAGACCGGCGGTGACCAGCAGGCGATCGTCGAAGAACCCGAGGGTGTCGGAAATCGCCACGCTGCGGTTGAAGGTCTTGCCGACGATGCCCGGATCGTTGAGATCGCCGCCAGAGAAGTTGCCTACCGGCGCTGGGGTAGTGATCGGGTGATAGATGTTGTTGGAGTAGCGGGTCAGGTCGAAGTCATAGGCACTGCGCTGCTCGGCCCAGATCCCGGTCAGGCCGAAATTCAGCTTGTGGCTGACCGGGCCGGTGTTGAATTTGCCGTTGAGGCCGGCCATCACGCTGGTGTTGTCCTCGTCATGCGGGACGAACGAGCCGGTGGTGAACGAGGCGCCGTTGTTGCCGACCAGCGTGGTCGAGTTATAGCGCCCGACTTCACGGGTGTGCTTGGCGCCACCGGCGGCGTAGGCGGTCCAGCTGTCGTTGAGGTCGTACTCGGCGCGGAGCATGCCGAAGGTGTCTTCGATGTCGGTGTAGCCCCATTTCGGCGCGTAGTTGGTGTCCGCCGATGGCGCGTCCGGGATGTGCGTGGCGGTGCCGAGGTTGACCGAGCTGCGGCCACCGTTAACGCGTTCCTTCTGATAGGCAAAGTCACCGGAAACCCGCAGCGCATCGCCTCGATAATCCAGACCGATGGCGAACAGTTTCGAGCGCTGGTTCTCGTGATCGATGCCGGTGTCGCCTTCGCGCTGCGACAGGTTGACCCGCGCGCCGAAGCGGTTGTCTTCACCGAAACGCTGGCCGATGTCGAAGTGATGACCGATGCGGCCTTCGCTGTTGATGTCGGTGGTGTAACGGCGCAGCGGCACGTCGCCGGCGCGCTTGGGTTGCAGGTTGACGCCGCCGCCGATGCCGGAGCCGGTCGGCGTTACGCCGTTGATGAAAGCGTTGGGGCCTTTGAACACTTCCACGCGCTCCAGCGCATCGGTGGAAATGATCTGCCGGGGCAACACGCCGTACAGGCCGTTATAGGAAATGTCGTCGCCATTGAGCGGCAGCCCGCGAATCATGAAGACCTGCGCCTGGTTGGAGAAGCCCGAGGCCTGGCGCACGGAAGAATCGTTGAGCAGCACGTCGGCGACGTTTTCCGCCTGCTGATCCTGGATCAATTGCTCGGTGTAGGACGCTGCGCTGAACGGCACGTCCATCATGTCCTGATTGCCGAGCACGCCCAACTGGCCGCCGCGCGCAACCTGACCGCCAGCGTAGACCGGGGGCAGGGCGTTGGGTGTCGGGGCTTGGGCATTGACGTTGACGTCGTCGAGCACCAGCTCTTTGCTGTTTTGTTCAGCGGCGTGGGCGGTAACGGTCAGGGAGCACAGCAGGGCAAGCAAAGTCGGGCGAAATGGAGCGCCGAGTCGAGCTGAAGCGGGCATGTCGGATCCTGGAGGCGAGCGGCCAAAGAAAAATAAGGGCGGCGCGGAACTCCTTGCGCTAATGCGACTCCAGGCGCGAATGATAGGGTTTCGCAGTAACGTTTTGCAATCAGTTTGTCATCAGCGTGTAGGAGCTGCCGAAGGCTGCGATCTTTTTATTTTGATCTTGATCTGATCTGCAAAAAGCAAGATCAAAAGATCGCAGCCTGCGGCAGCTCCTACGGGGGTTGTGTATGGTGTTGTGGCTAATTTGATTGGATGGAGCAACATGCGATTACTCATTACTCTCGGCGCCGTGCTACTGCTCGCCGGTTGCGCCAGCCAGCGCAGCAACGAACCGGCGCCGCGTCCGCCGGCCGAAGTGAAGGCTGAAATCGTTCGGCTGTTGCCGGCGAAAACTGCCGACCGTCAGGGTTGGGCCACGGACATCTACGCCGCGTTCGCCGCGCAAGGCATCAACACCACCACGCAGAATCTGTGTTCGGTACTGGCCGTGGCCGAGCAGGAATCGACTTTCCAGGCCGACCCGACGGTGCCCGGGCTGGGCAAGATCGCCCGCGACGAAATCGATCGCCGCGCCGCCAAGGTGCACATCCCCAGCCTGCTGGTCAGCGGCGCTTTACAAGTGCGCTCGCCCAACGGCAAGACCTACAGCGAGCGTCTGAATGCGGCGCGCAGTGAAAAGGAACTGAGCGCGATTTTCGACGACTTCATCGGCATGGTGCCGATGGGCCGCACGCTGTTCGGCGGCTTCAACCCGGTGCACACCGGCGGGCCGATGCAGGTCAGCATCGAATTCGCCGAGGAGCACGCCAAGGATTATCCGTACACGGTGGACGGCACGATCCGTCGTGAAGTGTTCAGCCGGCGCGGCGGCATGTATTTCGGCATCGCCCATTTGCTCGGTTACCCGGTGAATTACCGCGAGCCGTTGTATCGTTTCGCCGATTTCAACGCCGGCTGGTACGCCAGTCGCAATGCCGCGTTTCAGAATGCGGTCAGCCGCGCGTCCGGCATCCCCCTGACTCTGGACGGCGACCTGATTCGCTACGACTCGATCATGCCCGGCAGTACCGAACTGGCGGTGCGCACCCTCGGCAAGTCGCTGGGCATGCGCAACCCGACGATTCGCGATCAACTGGAGAAGGGCAAAACCCTGGAATTCGAAGAGACCAGACTCTATCAACGCGTGTTCGAACTGGCGGAGCGGGCCGAAGGCAAGGCGTTACCGCGCGCGGTATTGCCGGGGATTGTGCTGCAGAGTCCGAAGATCACCCGCAAACTCACCACTGCCTGGTTCGCCAAGCGCGTGGACGAGCGTTACAAGCGCTGCATGGCGAAGGCCGGATAAAACACGCAGACATAAAAAACCCGGCTGCGGGAGCCGGGTTTCTCTGCGGTGTTGCGCTTGCAGTGATGCATCAGGCAACACGGCGTTCGATCAGACGATCCGAGCCACCTTCAGCAACGCGGCGTTCGATCAGACGATCCGAACCACCTTCGGCAACGCGGCGCTCGATCAGACGATCAGAGCCACCTTCGGCAACGCGGCGTTCGATCAGACGATCCGAACCACCTTCGGCAACGCGGCGTTCGATCAGACGATCCGAACCACCTTCGGCAACGCGGCGCTCGATCAGACGATCAGAGCCACCTTCGGCAACGCGGCGTTCGATCAGACGATCGGAACCACCTTCGGCAACGCGGCGTTCGATCAGACGATCCGAACCGCCTTCAGCCAGACGGCTTTCGATCAGTTTGTCCGAGCCGCCTTCGGCGATCATGGTGTGCGCCGGGGTGGCAGCGAAAGCGTTAACTGCGAAAACCGAGAAAGCGATGCTGAGAAGAGTCTGGCGTTTCATGATGGTGTGCTCCGGGGTGTTGTTGGTTGGTATGGAGCTGATGTTACGCCCGGAATTTTTTATGAGAACTTCATTGCCGTGATGGTGAACATCGACGTCGATGATGGTTGCGGACAACCGCGTAGCAGAGCCTCAGAGCACCTTCACCGCACGCCCGATCGCCTGAATCGGCCCGGTCGGTTTGCCGATCGGTGAGCCATTGGCGCCTTCCAGGGTCAGCTCAAACAGCTGGTTGGGTTGCAGCGGCGGCAACTTGTCCAGCGGCACCGACAACGCTTGTCCCGGTTTGACCAGTCCCAATGACACCGGTCCCGACCAGCCGTCAGCCTTGGTCCAGAACTCCAGCGCCTTGTCCGCCGGCACCTCGACCACCCCCAGCGGAATCAACTGGATCTCCCGCGCATTGCTCGCCTGAATCACCCAACCCGGCGCCTTGTCCTGCGGCGCCACCAGCACGACCAGATAACTCGGTTTCGGCGCAGTCTGGGTCAGTAGCATCGCGCCCAGAATCAGCGTCGCAGCCAGGCCCGCCGCACTCAAACCGCGCCACAGCGGCAGCAGGTTCCACCAGGAAGCGAGAGGTTTTCTCACCGTCAGCCGCTCGAGACTGCGCTCGATACGTGGCCATAACTGCGCCGAGGGTTGCTGAGGTTCGGCCAGATCGGTCAGCTCCAGCAGACGTCGCTCCCATGCGTCGACTGCCGCGCGCAACTCAGGATCGTTCGGCAGGCGCCGTTGCACCTCGATGCGCTGTTCGAACGACAAGGTGCCGAGCACGTATTCGCCGGCCAGTTCATCCCGTTCCTGCGCTGATTCGCCGGTCATCCCATGCACTCCCGCAAAGCATTGAGGCTGCGCTTGATCCACGCTTTGACCGTGCCCAGCGGCGTGTCGAGGCGCGCGGAAATCTGCGCGTGGCTATAACCGTCGACGTAGGCATGGAGGATGCAGCTGCGCCGCTGCGGTTCCAGTTGTTCGAGGCAGCGATGAATGCGCGCCGAGTGAACATCGACCGCCTCATCAGACGCCGCTGTCTCATGTTCTTCGCTGAACGGCGTTTCCCGACTTTGCTTGCGCAACTGATTCAAGGCCAGGTGCCGGGTCACGCTGAACATCCAGCCCCGCGCCGAGCCGCGCGCCGGGTCGAACCCGGCCGCGCCGTGCCAGATCTTGATGAATGCCTCATGCACAATGTCCTCCGCCAGCGCCGTATCGCGCACCAGCCGCTTGGCCACACCGAGCAGGCGCGGGCCTTCCTGCACATACAAATCGCGCAAAGCCGCGCGCTCGCCTCGGGCACAGGCGGCGAGGCGGGCTTCGTAATCGAAAACGGATTCGGGTAAAGGCATGGGGTGCAATCTAGCTCACATTTCCCAAACATCCAGAGGCATGGTTCCCTGTGGGAGCGAGCTTGCTCGCGAATGCGGTGGGTCAGAAAGTAATAAGGCGACTGACACTCCTTCTTCGCGAGCAAGCTCGCTCCCACAGGATTGTGCACTGCTTCCGGATATCAGTTAGCCGCCCAGAAAATATAATCCGCTTGGTACTTCACCACTTCCTGCTTGCCCTTGTTCGCCATGGTGCACTCACTGCCCGGCGCGACGCCGCCCTTGAGCGCGACACGCTGGATGTAGCTGACCCCGGTCATCGCGCCTTTGCCCTCGGCCGGATTGGCCTTGACCAGTTGATAGGGCAGGTTGCCCGGGCTCGACGGTGCCACGGCCAATTGCGTGCCGGTGACTTTCGAACCGTCCTTGGCTTGCCAGGTCGCTGGCGGGCCGAAATAGGTGCCGACCTGTTTGCCGCTGCGATCATTGAGCACCGCTTTCGGGCCGACAAAGGTCCATTCGGTCTGCCCGGCCATATTGGGTTTGTCGCGGCATTCGTAGGTGATCTCGCCAACCCCGGTGGTTTCCAGGGCAATCTTGTGCCCGTCCGGCACCTTGATCGCGTCGGGATAACTGCTCTGGGCGAAGGTGGTCGCGGTGAAAGCGAGCAAACCGGTGAAGCCAATCAGCTGGGTGATGTTCATCCGATGATTCTCCGAAAAGGGTAGGGCGCTGACAGCACCAGAGTGGGCTGTTACAGGGACTACCCGTGGCGGAGGCGATTGGATGCAGTGCCGGAAAAATAAATTTCAAACACCACCTATCAAACCTGTGGGAGCGAGCCTGCTCGCGAAAGCGTCGGGCCAGCCAGCACTTATGTGACTGATGCACCGCATTCGCGAGCAGGCTCGCTCCCACAAGGTTCTTCATCAGGCTTCAGGCCGGAGGCTTTCAGGAGTTCCTGGGTATACGGATGTTGCGGCGCAGCGAAAATCTCCCGCGACGACCCTTGTTCAACCACCTTGCCATCCTTGATCACCATCAAGTCATGCGCCAGCGCATGTACCACCGCCAGATCATGGCTGATGAACAGATAGGTCAGCCCATGCCTGATCTGCAACTGGCGCAACAATTCCACCACTTGCTTCTGCACCGTGCGATCCAGCGCCGACGTCGGTTCGTCGAGCAGGATCAGCGCCGGTTCCAGCACCAGTGCGCGGGCGATGGAGATGCGCTGGCGCTGGCCGCCGGAAAACTCGTGGGGGTAACGATGGCGGCTTTGCGGATCGAGGCCGACTTCCTCGAGCACGCGAATCACCGCTGCCTCGCGCTCGGCCTCGCTGCCGATGCCATGGGTCAGCAAGCCTTCGGCGATGATCTGCTGCACCGACATGCGCGGGCTGAGGCTGCCGAACGGGTCCTGAAACACCACCTGAATCTGCCGGCGCAACGGCCGCATCAGACGCTGATTGAGCAGGCTCAACTGCTTGTTGCCGAAACGGATATTGCCCTCTGATTCGACCAGTCGCAGGATCGCCTGGCCCAGCGTCGACTTGCCCGACCCCGACTCGCCGACAATCCCCAGAGTCTTGCCGCGTTGCAGGGTGAAACTGACGCCGTCCACCGCTTTGATGTAATCCTGCTGGCGGCTGAAGAGTTTTTTCGGCAGGGCAAACCACACCTTCAAATCATCGACTTCCAGCAGGTTGTGCTCGTACTTACTTGGCACTGGCGCGCCGCTCGGTTCCGCTTCGATCAACAACCGGCTATAGGGGTGTTGCGGCGCTTGGAATAGCGTCTCGCAATCGGCCTGTTCAACGATCTCGCCCTGACGCATTACGCACACGCGCTGAGCGATCCGGCGTACCAGATTGAGGTCGTGGCTGATCAGCAACAGCGACATGCCCAGGCGCTGCTGCAACTCGATCAGCAGCTCAAGAATCTTCTTCTGTACGGTCACGTCCAGCGCCGTGGTCGGTTCATCGGCAATCAACAGTTCCGGCTCGTTGGCCAGCGCCATGGCGATCATTACCCGTTGCCGCTGACCACCGGAAAGCTGATGCGGATAGGCTTTGAGTCGCTGCAACGGCTGGCGAATACCCACCAGCTCGAGCAGCTCCAGCGTCCGCGCGCGGGCGGCGCGGCCTTTGAGGCCCTTGTGGATTTCCAACACTTCGCTGATCTGTTTTTCCACCGTGTGCAACGGGTTCAGCGAGGTCATCGGCTCCTGGAAAATCATCGCAATGCGATTGCCGCGCAAACCACGCATCTGCTGTTCGCTGGCGTGCAGCAAATCCACGCCGTTGTAGCGAATCGCGCCGCTGCTGCTGACGTTCTTGCCCGGCAACAAACGCAGAATCGAATGCGCCGTCACCGACTTGCCCGAGCCGGACTCGCCGACCAGCGCCAGACACTCGCCACGGCGAATATCGAGGCTCACACCGTGCACCACTTCTTGCCCGGCGAAGGCCACCCGCAGGTCGCGAATTTCAATCAGGTTGTCTTGCATGTCAGCTCCTCGGATCAAAGGCATCTCGGCACGCTTCACCGATGAAAACCAACAAAGACAAGATCAACGCCAGGGCAAAAAACGCCGTCAGCCCCAGCCACGGTGCCTGCAGATTGCGTTTGGCCTGGCCGATCAGTTCACCCAGCGATGCGGTGCCGGCGGGCATGCCGAAGCCGAGGAAATCCAGCGCGGTCAGGGTGGCGATGGCGCCGGTGAGAATGAACGGCAGGTAGGTGAGGGTGGAAGTCATGGCGTTGGGCAGAATGTGCCGGCGCATCAGTTCGCTGTCGGTCAGGCCCAGCGCGCGCGCGGCTTTCACGTATTCGAGATTGCGCCCCCGCAGGAACTCGGCGCGCACCACGTCGACCAGCGCCAGCCAGGAAAACAGCGCCATGATCCCCAGCAGCCACCAGAAACTCGGCGAGACGAAGCCGGACAGAATGATCAGCAGGTACAGCACCGGCAACCCCGACCAGATTTCCAGTACGCGCTGCCCGAGCAAGTCGACCCAGCCGCCGTAATAACCCTGTAAAGCCCCGGCGAGAATGCCGATCAACGCGCTGATGGCGGTGAGGATCAGCGCGAACAGAATCGAGATCCGCGTGCCGAAAATCACCCGCGCCAGAACATCGCGAGCCTGATCATCGGTGCCCAGCCAATTGCTCGATGACGGCGGGCTGGGCGCCGGTTCGGTGAGGTCGTAGTTGACCGTGTCGTAACTGAACGGGATCGGCGGAAACAGCATCCAGCCGCCCTGATCCTCGATCAGCTTGTGTACGTAGTTGCTGGCGTAATCCGGCTGGAACGGCAACTCGCCGCCGAAATCGGTTTCCAGATAATCGCTGAGGATCGGAAAGTAGAAGGCGTCGTGGTAGCGGATCACCAGCGGCTTGTCATTGGCGATCAGCTCGCCACCGAGGCAGATCAGGCACAGGCCGATAAACAGCCGCAGTGACCAGCGCCCACGGCGGTTGGCATTGAATTGCGCGACGCGGCGCTGGCCCAGAGGCGACAGTGTGAACATCAGGCAGTCCTCGCCGAAAAATCGATGCGCGGGTCGAGCAGGGTGTAGCAGAGGTCGCCGATCAGCTTGATCAGCAGGCCGAACAGGGTGAACAGAAACAGCGCGCCGAACACCACCGGATAGTCACGCGACACCGCCGCTTCGTAGCTCATGCGCCCGAGGCCGTCGAGGTTGAAGATGGTTTCGATCAGCAGGGAACCGGCGAAAAACACTTCGATCAGTGCCGACGGCACGCCGGCCACCACCAGCAGCATGGCGTTGCGAAACACGTGGCCGTACAGCACGCGCCGCTCGGTCAGGCCCTTGGCTCGTGCGGTGATCACGTACTGCCGGCTGATCTCGTTGAGAAAGCTGTTCTTGGTCAGGATCGTCAGCGTGGCGAAGCCGCCGATCACCAGCGCCGTGACCGGCAGTACGAGGTGCCAGAGGTAGTCGCCGACCTTGCCCAATGTGCTGAGGCTGTCGAAGTTGTCCGACACCAATCCCTGCACCGGAAACCAGTTGACGTAGCTGCCCCCGGCGAACACCACGATCAACAGAATGGCGAAGAGAAACGCTGGCATGGCATAGCCAACGATGATCGCGGTGCTGCTCCAGACATCGAAGGCGCTGCCGTTCCTGATCGCCTTGCGAATGCCCAGCGGAATCGAAATCAGGTAGGTGATCAGCGTCGCCCACAAGCCCAGCGACAACGACACCGGCAGCTTCTGCACGATCAGGTCGGTGACCTTGGCGCCGCGAAAGAAGCTGTTGCCCAGATCCAGTTGTGCGTAGTTTTTCAGCAGCAGCCACAGGCGTTCGTGCAGCGGTTTGTCGAAGCCGTAATGGTGTTTGATTTCCTCGATCAGCGCCGGGTCCAGCCCACGGCTGCTGCGCCCGGCACCGCCGACCGCCGCGACTTCGCCACCGCCGCCCATGCTGTGCCCGCCAAAGCCTTGCAGGCGGGCGATGGCTTGTTCCACCGGGCCACCGGGTGCGGCCTGCACGATAAGAAAATTCACCACCAGAATGCACAACAGCGTGGGGATGATCAGCAGCAAACGGCGACTCAGATAACGCAGCATGTCACTGGCCTCCCGCAAGCTGAGCGCTCATCTGCTGAGTCGTCAGCGGCCTGGCCGAGACTTCCCACCAGGTGTTGAGACCTTCGTCATACGAAGGTTGCACGGCGGGCATGCCGAAGCGGTTCTGATACACCGTCGGCGTGCCTTTGGAGTAGTAGTTGGGAATCATGTAGTAACCCCATTGCAGCACCCGGTCGAGGGCGCGGGCGTAATGCACCATGGCTTCGCGGCTGTTGGCCTGGACCAGCCCGTCAATCAGTTGATCGATTGCCGGATCGGCCAGCACCATCGCGTTCGAGCTGCCGACTTGCGTGGCACTTTGCGAGCCATACAGGCTGTACAGCTCGCGGCCCGGGGAGACGATCGGATCGCCACTGCGCGGGAAAGCGCAGACGATCATGTCGTAGTCGCGGGCGTTGAGGCGGTTGATGTATTGCGCTGAATCGATGCGGCGCAGATTGAGCGTGATGCCGATCTGCGCGAGGGTGCGTTTGAACGGCAGCAGCATGCGATCGAAGCCGCCCTGGCCATCGAGAAAGGTGAATTCCAGCGGCTCGCCGGCGGCGTTGACCAGACGATTGTTTTTCGCCGTCCAACCGGCTTCGGCGAGCAGCTTCAGCGCTTGCAGTTGTTTGTCGCGGATGTAGCCGCTGCCATCGGTTTTCGGCGCCTCATAGACCGTGGTGAACACCTCGTCAGGGACCTTGCCGCGCAACGGTTCGAGGATCTTCAATTCCTCGGCATCGGGCAGGGCGCTGGCGGCCATTTCACTCTTGGGCCAGAAGCTGTTCTGACGCACGTAGAAGCCGCGCATCATCTGTTTGTTGGTCCACTCGAAATCCCAGAGCAGGCTGATCGCCTGACGCACGCGGCGATCCTTGAAGAACGAGTTCTGCAGGTTGAACACGAAGCCCTGAGCGGCGGTGGGTTTGTCCGGGGCGAGGATCGACTGCTGCAAGCGGCCGTCACGCAGTGCCGGGCTGTCATAACCGACCACGTAACCAGAGGAGGAGAACTCGCGGTTGTAGTCGAACGCGCCGGCCTGCAACAGCTGGCGGGCGACGTCGGTGTCGCCGTAGAAATTCACCGTCAGGCTGTCGAAGTTGTACATGCCGCGACTGACCGGCAGGTCCTTGCCCCACCAGTCCGGGTCACGCTGGAAACTGATGCTGCGTCCGGCGTCGACCTTGCTCACCCGGTACGGGCCGCTGCCCAGCGGTGGCTCGAAGCCGCCGCCGTTGGCGAAGTCGCGGGTTTTCCACCAGTGCTCGGGCAGCACGCGCAGCGTCGCCAGATCCAGCGCGAGGGTGCGATTGAGGTTGTTCTTGAAGGTGAAACGGACCTGCCGTGAACTTTCGACCAGCACGTCCTGCACGTCGGCGTATTGCTGGCGGTAACTCAGGCTGCCCTTGGTCATCAGCAGGTTGAAGGTGTAGCGCACGTCTTCGGCGGTGATCGGCGTGCCGTCGGCAAAGCGTGCCTTGGGGTTGAGGGTGAAGCGCACCCACAAACCTTCGGGGTCGCGCTCGATCTGCTGCGCGACGAAGGCGTAAACCGTGTAGGGCTCGTCCAGCGATCGGAACGCCAGCGGCGCGTAGACCCAATCATTGACCTGCACCACCGAAATGCCCTGATCGGCATACGGCGTGATGTAGTTGTACTGACCGATCTCCATCGACGCACGGCTGAGCGAACCGCCCTTGGGCGCGTCAGGGTTAACAAAATCGAAATGCTTGAAGCCGGCCGGATACTTCGGCGCTTCGCCGTACACCGTCAGCGCATAACTGCCGCCGGCCAGCGCCGAAGTGCCGAAGCACAGCAGCGCACTGCCGAGCAGCAGGCCAGCCATGTTGCGCAAGAAACTCATGAAGTCACTCCTGAAAATCCCTGAAAGTCCACGGACCCAATGTGGGAGCGAGCCCTTGTGGCGAGGGGATTTATCCCCGATCGGCTGCGCAGCAGTCGCAAGATCAATGCATGCGGTACTTCTGATGCTCCGCGTCGGCAGGTCTTGGGGGCGCTTCGCACCCCATCGGGGATAAATCCCCTCATCACAAAGGCTCGCTCCCACAGGGGGAGATGTGTTCTGTTTCCGGTTAGAAGTGGTAAGTCATGCGCGCAAACAATGTCCGGCCCAGCGGGTCGGTGTAGCGCGGGTCATAGCCGCTCTGGAAGTTGTAGGCCTGGTTGGAGAACGGCGGGTTGCGGTCGAAAACGTTCTTCATTCCGGCATCAACGTCGAGCACTTTGTTGAAGGTGTAACCGGCCGACAGATCCCACACCGAATACGACGCCACCCGCGCGTGCGTCTCGCGGTCGTAATCGTTGTAACCGGTGGTGAAGCGGTTGGTCAGCGCTGCCCGCGCCGCACCGAGGCTCCAGCTGCCGGTGAGGTTGTGCTTCCAGCGCGCGATCACGCCGTCACCCTGAAAGTCGCCGACCTTGTCGGTGAACGGGCCTTTGATGGTGCTCTGGAAGTCGTACTCGTCGACATAGGTGCCTTGCAGGCCGAGGCCGAACTGACCGTACGGCGTGTTCGGGAAGCGATAGTCGAGCGACACATCGACACCATTGGTTTCGACGATGCCGAGGTTGGCGTTGCCGGTGACGATGTAGTTGAGCGTGCCGTCGGCGTTGCGCACGAAGCGGTCCGGGTAGGAGCCAGCCTGATCGAACACGGTGGATTCCGGGAACGGCTGGATCTGGTTGGAGATGTGAATCCACCAGAAATCCAGACCCACCGACAGATTGCTGATCGGCTGGTAGACGAAGCCCAACGTCACGTTGCGCGCCTTCTCCGGGGCCAGATCTTCGTTGCCACCGATCTGGTTGAGGAACTGCTGACCGCAATCGCGGCCGCCGTTGCCGCCCGGTTGCACCACGCCGCCGGTACACAGCACCGGATCGTTGTAGTAACCCTGAGTGAACGTGATGCTGCGCGGCGAATACAGCTCGTACAGCGATGGCGCGCGGAAACCTTCGCTGTAGGCACCACGCACCACCAGCTCTTTGATCGGCTGATAACGGAACGAATATTTCGGGTTGGTGGTGCTGCCGAAGTCGCTGTATTTGTCGTGGCGCACAGCGGCGGACAGTTCGAGGCTGTCGAGCACCGGCACGTTGAGTTCGGCATAGGCGGCCTTGACGCTGCGGTCGCCCTCGACGCTGCCGGCCGGGTCGATGCCGAGGCTCTGGATGTCGCCGGCGAACGACTCGAAATCCTGATGGAATTTCTCCTTGCGGTACTCGCCGCCCAGAGCCAGGCCGGACGGACCTGCGCCGAACCAGTCACCGATTTCACGGCTGACGCGACCATCGAACCCGGCGACGCGACCCACGGCTGTGGAGTAGGCGCCGTGGTAGGCGGCGGCATCGATGTACTGCTGGCCGGCAGCGGTCTGCGGGCCGAACGGGTTGAGCAAACCGCTGGCCAGGCCGTCAATCATCGCCTGATCGCTGACATAGCCACTGGTGACGCTGGAGACGATTTTGTTCTGGTTGTACGAGGCGCCGACGTTGTAATCCCAGCCGCCAACCAGACCATCGAAGCTCAGCAGAAAGCGCTGGCTGGTGTTCTGGTCTTTCGATTCACGCGGGCCGGCGGCAGTCTCGCGCCAGTTGACGTCCACCGGCTGCGTCGGGTCGAGGGCGAAATCGGTCGGCGCCGGGGTGATGCCGTTGCCGGGGTAGTACGGCGACGAGGAATCCAGGCTCAGACCAGTCAGTGGCGCCGGGCCGACGGCGACGGCGTTGTTGTTGCGCGACCAGAAATATTCAAGGTTGGCGTTGTGATCATCACCGAGCTTGGCAGTGGTCTTGCCGAAGAACGAGGTCTTCTCGGTCTGTGGCACCAGATCGATGTATTCACGGGTGCTGAAGCGGCACAAGCCGTCGCGGGCGATCAGGTTGGGGCCGTTGCAATTGCTGTTGGCCAACGGGTTGGTGGCGTTGCCGTTCTGGCTGTAGTTGCCGGGGAACGCGGTGCCGGAAGTCTGATCGAGACCGCGACCGGGCGCATAGTCGGTGGCGAAGGAGCGGTCGTTGGCGTCGAGGTTCTGCTGCTTGTTGTAGTTGAACACGCCGAGGACGTTGAAGCGGTCTTCTTCGAGATCGCCGTAGCCCCAACTGGCGCTCATGTCCTTGGTCGCGCCGCCACCGCTGTGGGTCGGCGTTTCGCCGCCCAGGGTCAGGGCGCCATCGGTGAGAGATTTTTTGGTGATGAAGTTGATCACACCGCCGATGGCGTCGGTGCCGTACAGGGCCGAGGCGCCGTCGCGCAGCACTTCCACGCGTTCGATGGCGGCAAACGGGATCATGTTCAGATCCACCGCGCCGCCGGCCGAGTTGGTCCCCGACAGGGCGTTATTGGCCAGGCGTCGACCGTTGAGCAGCACCAGCGTTTTGTTCGCGCCGATGCCGCGCATGTCGGCAAACGACGCACCGCCCGTTGCCGCGCCGACGGAGCCGGCGCTGTTGTTGATCGACTGACTGCCGGTGATGCGCTGCACCAGTTCGGCGGTGGTGGTCACGCCCTGTTTGCGCAGCTCGTCAGCCTTGAGGATGGTGATCGGCACCGCCGTTTCCGCATCGACCCGGCGAATCGCCGAACCGGTCACTTCGACCCGTTGCAGTTGCGTGGTCGGCGCCGCCACGACAGCGGCTGCCGGCGTGGCACTGTTGTCGTCCTCGGCCGCTTGCACGGTCCCGGCGCCCATCCCCATGGCCACCAGATACAGCGGAACAAAACGGTGGCGAGACATCGTTGCCACCAAAGGTTTGAGCGTGAAGCGTGGAGTGTTCATCAGCATGGTTGTTTCCGATTTTCAGACGTTATCGAATTGGCCTTGTGAGCCGCTCATTGCTCCGCTTCCGGTGATACCGCGCGCGGAAAACCACTTTCTTCAAGCAAGCCGATCCCCTCCGAAGACGCGGGGCGTTTTTTCGGTCGGCCGGGTGCGACGGGATTTCTTTTTTCAGCGGCGCCGGGCGGGTTTTTCAACACCCATCCGGCACCGCACTCAGTGGGTGGTCATCACCGAAATCTTGCTGATGCCGGAGCGTTCGATCGATGCCATGGCCTTGGCCACCTGGCCGTAATTGACGGCGGCGTCGGCCTGCAACTGCACGCGCACGTCGGCGTCTTTGGCCTTGACCTCCCTGAGGCTGGCCTCAAGGGATTCCGGGGCCAGTTCGGTCTTGGCCAGATAGAACTTGCCATCCTGATCGACGCTGACCACCACCGGGTCTTTCTTTTCGGCAGGGGCGACGGCGTCGGTTTTCGGCAGGTTGACCTTGATCGCGTTGGTCATCAGCGGCGCGGTGACAATGAACACCACCAGCAGCACGAGCATCACGTCGACCAGCGGCGTGACGTTCATTTCGCTGAGCACTTCATCGCTGTCTTGAGTGGAAAACGACATCAGCTGGCCTCCCGCACGGCGGTGGTGCTTTTGCTGGCAATGGCCTGGCGGCTGATGGAAAAGGCACTGCGCGAGGCGAGGGCGTCGAAGTCGTGGGCGAAGTCGTCCATGTCCGCTGAGGCCAGTTTCAGCCGACGCAGGAAGAAGTTGTAGATCAGCACCGCCGGCACCGCGACGGCGATGCCCACGCCAGTGGCGATCAGCGCGTGGCCGATAGGCCCGGCGACCGCCTCAAGGCTGGCCGAGCCGGTTTCGCCGATGCTTTGCAGGGCTTCCATGATTCCCCACACGGTGCCGAACAAACCAATGAACGGCGCGGTGCTGCCGATACTGGCGAGGATCGCCTGGCCGTTTTCCAGCGAGCGACGTTCCTTCTGGATCTGCTGGCGCAGGTTGCGTTCCAGGCGATCGGAACGGTTGATGGTGTGCGCCAGTTGCTGCGTGGTACGCGGCGAATCTTCCACCAGCAGGGCTTCAAAACCGCTGCTGGCGATGCGCGCCAGCGAGCCCGGATACTGGCTGGCGTGTTCGGCGGCGGTGAGCAGGTCCGGCGCGCTCCAGAAGGCTTTGGCGAACTGTTTGTTCTGCGCTTTCTGGCGCAGGTACTGGGCCGACTTGACCAGCAGGATCGCCCAACTGACCACGGAAAACAGCACCAGACCCCAGAGCACACCGGGGACAATCATCGAAGACAGTGAATCGTTCATGGCTACACCTCGCTTGCGTTAATCAGTAATGAGTCGGTTGCGCCGTCATTGCGGCAATTTGAAATCGATGGTCTGGGTGGCGAAGCCGTCGATCGGCGTGTCACCGCGCTTGGCCGGAATGAACTTCCAGTTCTTCACCGCCGCGACGGCCGCCTCATCCAGTTGCGCCTTGCCGCTGGACTTGGTCACCGTCACCGCACCGGCACGGCCGTTGGCCAGCACCTGAATGCGCAGCACCACGCTGCCTTCCCAATTGCGGCGCAGCGCCAGCGACGGGTATTCCGGCGGCGGGTTGCCAAGGCTGGCCAGGCCGGAAATCGCTGCCGACTCCTTGACCGGAGCGGGCGCAGCAGGGGGTGCCGGTGGTGCGCTCGGTGTCGTCGGCGCCGCAGGTGCGGCAGGTTGCGCCGGGGCCGGCGGCGCTTTCGGTGGCTCGACTTTCTTCACCGGTTTGGGTTTCTCGACCGGTTTTGGTTTTTCGATTGGCTTGGGCTTCTCCACCGGTTTGGGCGGCGGCTTGACCGCGTCCTCGTCTTCCACAGGCTGCTCGGGTTCCGGCGGCGGTGGAGGCGGGGGCGGCGGTGGTGGTTCCGGTGTCGGTGGGGCCGGAGGCGTCGGGCTGGTCAACTCGACGGTCATTTCCGGAATTTCCGGCGGCGTCGGCAGTGGCTCCGGCCGTGCCTGATGAAAGAACCACCACGCGCCGCCGTGTATCAGCGCCGATACCGCGATCAGCAAAAGCATCTGTGGTTTGTTCAACCCGCCGGGTCGTGACGTGTTGGCTGCAAACGCCGGCTTGCCCGTTGCCGGCGGGACCGGCGCTTGCTGCAACGGCCCCGGCAGGGTTTTGTGCTTTACCGCATCGTTCATTAAAGCTCCCTCGGGTCAGATGAAGGGCAATAAGGTGCCGTCCGAACATATGGCTGATGTTCGAGTGAGTGGGTGCAACTTTCTTCAAGGTGTACGCGAGCCGATAGTTGGACTATCTGTACAAACGGCCTCGAACAAACTTAGTGGTTTAGTAGCATCTATATCGATTGTTCATTATCCATTCCGTGGCTTGTTGTTGTGTGGAGACGTGAGCTGTCTCAGGTTTGTTACAGTTTGCAACAGGTGTGCCAGATGTTGCTGAAACCGGTTGAGCGCATATCTTCGGTATTGCTCATGTCGCATTTATATAAGTTTCAAGTTCGCCCGCTGTTTATTCGGCGCGAAGTGGTCCTCAAGTCCTCGCAGAAGGGCTTTTTCCAGAGCGAGTCAGAGGGAACGCTGTATCACGCCGATCGACGGGATAGAGCGGCTGCTCGGTGATCAGGCTTAGCACCTATCGGTGCGTAGCGAATCGATTTGGTGCAGGTCAGTCATTCAGCGGTTCACAGGGCATGTTCCTTATTTTGATTCTGGAGTATTGGTTAACTGCATCACATTCGCGCGTGCGGTTTTGGTGCAACTTCAATGGCGGCAAATCATTGTTCGACAATTTTATTGTTGTGCCTTTTATTAGTTGCCGTATTTAAAAAATAAATAACACTCTGCGCCCGGCGATCGCTTCGATCGCCAGGCACGCAAAGTGTGCATTGGGTTTCAGGTAATAAAGGAGAAGCGCGCCAGGCTGAATAGGTTCGGCTGAACTTTGGGCTGGATTTGCGAGTGAGTCGGGTATGTCGTACGGCGGAGCATTTGAAGATTCACGGAGGAACTCCTTATTGCCAGCTCGGACAGGCGAACTTTTGGTTCGCTGTCGCACCTTACAAGAACGCGGATAGCGTTCGATGAATGCTCTTGGTGCGGGATGGGCACCGCCAGCTCTGATTGGCGAAGGTCGATTTCGCAAGTCGGCAGTGCATGGGAAAAACGTGCCAATCACGACACATTTGCAGAATTTTCTACGTCAGGCCAGCCAGCCATCTACCCTGTGCAAAGGCCTTATCGGGGGAACGGACATGTACCAGCTCTACGGGCACAAGAATTCCGGCGCGGCTGCCATCGAGGCGGCACTGGAGTTGTGCCAGATCGCCTATCGCTTCATTGATACCGAAGCCAGCGCCGAGGCCGACGAAGCGCTGAGCAAACTCAATCCGCTGAAACAGATACCGACCCTGCAACTGCCGGACGGCAGCGCCATGACCGAAAGTGCGGCGATCCTGATTCACCTGGGCCTGACGTTTCCCAAGTCCGGCCTGCTGCCGAGCAAGGCAGCCGATCGCGATCAGGCGATTCGCGGCCTCGCCTATATCGTCAGCAATTGCTACGCAGCGGTCGGCATCATCGATTACCCCGAGCGCTGGTTGATCACGCCTGATGAGAGCGCACGGCAAAACCTGATCGCCGGCACCCGCCAGCGTCTGCACTTCAGTTGGGAGGTGTTTGCCGATCAGTTTTCCGGGGAGCTGTATCTGGATGATGAAACGCCCGGTGCACTGGATGTGCTGGCGGCCGTGGTGAGCCGCTGGGCCGGCAGCCGCGAACACCTGCGCCAGACCCGCCCGGGCTTTTATGCGTGGCTGCAAAGGATCGACCGGCACCCGGTGCTGGCACCGGTGTTTGAGCGGCATTGGCCGGCGTGACAGGCGCGATCGTTCCCACGCAGAGCGTGGGAACGATCATCTCTGACCTGGCGCATTCGCGAGCAGGCTCGCTCCCACAAGGGGATCACGGCGGTGGGCTCAGTCGCCGCGAATGTACTGCTCCAGCTGTTTGATCAGTTCGGCCTGTTCGGCAATCGCCTCTTTCACCAGGTCGCCGATCGACAGCAAACCGATCAGTTGCCCGTCCTCGACCACCGGCAGGTGGCGCAGGCGTTTGTCCGACATGATGCCCAGGCAGGTGTCGACGGTTTGCCGGGTATCCACGGTAATCACGTCCTTGACCATGATGTCGCGCACTGGCGTACCGACCGAAGAGCGCCCGTGCAGCACCAGTTTGCGTGCATAGTCGCGCTCGCTGATGATGCCGACCACTTTGTCGTCTTCGACCACCAGCAAGGCGCCGACGTTTTTCTCGGCCATCTTCATCAGCGCTTCGAGCACCATGTGATCGGGTTTGATCTGGTGCACTTCCTGATTTTTCTGATCTTTGAGCTTCAGCAGTTGGGCGACGGTCTTCATGGCGGTTACTCAGGTGTTGTCGTTGTTCATCAAGCATCGTAGACGCAGCTGCGCAGAGCAAGGTGGCAAAGCGGCAGTTAGCGTGCAAAAAACGCCATTTGCCGGAAAAAACATCTTTGTATCGGTGAATGAAGCGTCTGTGGCTAGGGGATTTATCTGTAACAAGGGGGGATTATCTGTGGCAGAGGATTTATCTGTGGCGATGGGATTTATCTGTGGCGAGGGGATTTATCCCCGCTGGCCTGCGCAGCAGGCCCTTTCATTAAAAGCGGGGCCGCTTCGCGGCCAGCGGGGATAAATCCCCTCGCCACAAATGCTGCGTAGAATGGCGTTCTGATTGAAACGTTGAGGTCGCATTGGTGGATTTACAGCAGGGCTTCGTCCTGACCCGGCATTGGCGCGATACGCCGGCCGGCACCGAAGTCGAGTTCTGGCTGGCAACGGACACCGGGCCGCGCCGCGTGCGTCTGGCGCATCAGCCGTCGGTCGCGTTTATTCCCGCCGCACAACGAGAAGCGGCCGAGCGTCTGCTGCACGATGAAAAGAATGTGGAACTGCGACCATTGGCCTTGCTCGATTTTCAGCATCGTCCGGTGCTCGGTCTGTATTGCCAGCAGCACGGCCAGTTGATGCGCCTCGAAACCGCGCTGAACCGCGCCGGCGTCGACGTCTTTGAAGCCGACGTCCGCCCGCCGGAACGCTATCTGATGGAGCGCTTCATCACCGCGCCGGTGCTGTTCGGCGGCACGCCTGATGCTGACGGCGTGCTGATCAACGCCCAACTGAAACCCGACCCCATTTACCGGCCGAAACTGCGTCTGGTCTCACTCGACATCGAGACCACCGAAAACGGCGAGCTGTACTCCATCGCGCTGGAAGGCTGCGGCGAGCGGCAGGTGTACATGCTCGGCGCGCCGAATGGCGATGCCAGCATTGTCGATTTCGACCTCGAATACTGCGATTCGCGCACGCTCATTCTGAAGAAGCTCAACGACTGGTTCGCCCGCCACGACCCCGACGCGATCATTGGCTGGAACGTCGTGCAGTTCGATTTGCGCATCCTCCATGAACACGCGCGGCGTCTTGGCGTGCCGCTGAAGATCGGTCGTGGCGGCGAAGAAATGCAGTGGCGCGAGCACGGCAGCCGCAATCACTACTTCGCCTCGGCAGCGGGGCGGCTGATCATCGATGGCATCGAGTCGTTGCGTTCGGCGACCTGGAGTTTTCCTTCGTTCAGCCTGGAAAACGTCGCGCAGACCCTGCTCGGCGAAGGCAAGGCGATCAACAACCCATACCAGCGCATGGACGAGATCAACCGCATGTTCGCCGAGGACAAGCCTGCTCTGGCCAAATACAACCTCAAGGACTGCGAACTGGTCACGCGGATCTTCGCCAAGACCGAACTGCTGACGTTCCTGCTTGAGCGCGCCAGCGTTACCGGTTTGCCGGCCGACCGCAGCGGCGGTTCGGTCGCCGCGTTCACCCATTTGTACATGCCGTTGATGCACCGCCAGGGCTTCGTTGCACCCAATCTGGGCACCAATCCACCGCAGGCCAGCCCCGGCGGTTTCGTTATGGATTCACGGCCGGGTCTGTACGAGTCGGTGTTGGTCCTCGATTACAAAAGCCTCTACCCGTCGATCATTCGCACCTTTCTGATCGACCCGGTGGGCTTGATCGAGGGCCTGCAACACCCGGACGACGCTGACTCGGTAGCGGGTTTTCGTGGCGCACGCTTCTCGCGCAGCCGGCATTGTCTGCCGTCCATCGTGGCGCGAGTGGCCGAAGGGCGCGAAACCGCCAAGCGCGAACACAACGCGCCGCTGTCCCAAGCGCTGAAGATCATCATGAACGCCTTCTACGGCGTGCTCGGCTCCAGTGGTTGCCGTTTTTTCGATACCCGGCTGGCCTCGTCGATCACTTTGCGCGGCCACGAAATCATGCTGCGCACCCGCCAGTTGATCGAAGAACAGGGCCACGCGGTCATTTACGGCGACACCGATTCAACCTTCGTCTGGCTGCGCAGTCTGCACGGCCAGGAAGAAGCAGCGCAGATCGGCCATGCGCTGGTCAAGCACGTCAACGATTGGTGGCGCGCCCATGTGTGCGAGGAATACGGGCTGGAAAGCGCGCTGGAATTGCAGTTCGAGATTCACTACAAGCGCTTCCTGATGCCGACGATTCGCGGCGCCGAGGAGGGCAGCAAGAAGCGCTACGCCGGCCTGGTCACCCGCGCCGATGGCAGCGAGGAAATGGTCTACAAGGGCCTGGAAACCGTGCGCACCGACTGGTCGCTGCTGGCCCGGCAATTTCAGCAAGAGCTGTATGAGCGGATTTTCCAGCGCAAGCCGTATCAGGATTACGTGCGCGACTACGTGCGCAAGACGCTCGCTGGCGAGTTCGACGATCGGCTGATCTACCGCAAGCGCCTGCGCCGCACCCTCGACGATTATGAACGCAACGTGCCGCCGCACGTCCGCGCGGCGCGGCTGGCCGACGAATACAACGCCGAGCATGGCCGGCCACGGCAATATCAGAACGGCGGCTGGATCAGCTACGTCATCACCCTGGCCGGCCCGGAGCCGCTGGAGGTACGCCGCGCCGCCATCGACTACGACCACTACATCACTCGGCAGCTGCAACCGGTGGCGGATGCGATTCTGCCGTTTGTCGACGACGACTTCTCAACCCTGATCGGTGGACAACTGGGCCTGTTTTGAGTCGAGCAATTGCAGCGTCCATTCATCGAGAATGCCGTGGAAGTAGCGCTCCAGTGCCTGATGGAACAGGCTGTCCTCGGCGCTGAACTGGGCGAACAAAGTCATCGAAGAATGAAATTTCAGGTCATCGGGATGGCCGAAAATGTCTGCAATCGAGCGCTGCGGCACATTCAGCACCAGTTGCGTGCAAGTGCGCAGCCGCGCCCCGAGCAGCTCCTGGGCCAGATACGCCTGGGCTTCCTCGGCTGAACCAATGGCAAAGCGCCGGGCCATCTCGCTGCCGCCCAACCCGGCGAATTGCGGGAAGACGAACCACATCCAGTGGCTGCGCTTGCGGCCAGTTTCAAGTTCACGCTGGACCCGGTCGAACACCGGGTCCTGTGCCTGGACAAAACGTTGCAGGTTGTACGGGTCGTGCAGATCTGTGCTTCTCATCGCGAAGCCCTCACAGTCGGCAGCTCAGACCATGGCCAGTCGCTGCTTGCGTTGTGGCGCCGGAAACACCTTGTCCAGCGCCGCCAGATCCCCGGCGTCCAGTTGCAACTGCGCCGCCTCGGCATTGAGTTGCACATGCTCCGGGCGCACAGCCTTGGGAATCGCAATCACGCCGTCCTGACGCAGGAGCCACGCCAGCGAAACCTGCGCTGGAGTGGCGTTGTGACGGCTGGCAATGTCTTGCAGAACCGGCTCGGCGAGCATCGCGCCGCCCTGGCCGATCGGGCAGTAAGCCATCAACGGCAGGCGCTGATGCTGGCACCACGGGAGCAGATCGAATTCGATGCCGCGCTCCTCAAGGTTTTACAGCACCTGATTGGTGGCGCAGGCCGAGCTGGAGAGTTCTTCGAGGTCGTCGACATCGAAATTCGACACGCCCCAACGGCCGATCTTGCCGTCCTCGCGCAGGCGTTCGAAGGCTTCGACGGTTTCCTCCAGCGGATACTGACCGCGCCAGTGCAGCAGATACAGATCGATGTAGTCGGTACCGAGCCGACGCAAACTGCGCTCGCAGGCTTGCGGGATGCCCTCGCGGCTGGCGTTGTGCGGGTAGACCTTGCTGACCAGAAAGACTTGATCGCGCAGACCGGCGATGGCTTCGCCGACCACCGTTTCGGCACCGCCCTCGGCGTACATTTCGGCGGTGTCGATCAGGGTCATGCCGAGCTCGATGCCCGTGCGCAGCGCCGCCACTTCACGGCTGTGCGCCGAACGATCCTCGCCCATGCGCCAAGTGCCCTGACCAATCACGGGAACCTGTACGCCGGCCAATTCAAGAGTACGCATTCAAACCTCCTGCCTTAAAGAGTCGATATCTTTAGTGGGCAGCAGGATAGAGCAAGGGTTCCCGGAAGGAAGGAGGAGTCAAGGATGAAACCGGTCAATCGTGGCGAGGGGATTTTGTGGCGAGGGGATTTATCCCCGCTGGGCTGCGAAGCAGCCCCAAAAACCTGCAATAGAACGCTGTCTGATACAGCGCGTGTTGCAGGATCAGGGCTGCTTCGCATCCCAACGGGGATGAATCCCCTCGCCACAGGGGGAGCATGGCAGGTTACTTGGTGGAGAACTTCAGGATCACGCTGTGGGCGTAAGTCTGCCCCGGATCAAGCCGCGTGCTCGGGAAGTCCGGCTGGTTCGGCGAATCCGGGTAGTGCTGGGTCTCGAGGGTGAACGCGCCCCAGTGTGGATAGACCTTGCCGCCCTTGCCCTTGACCGTGCCGTCGAGGAAGTTGCTGGTGTAGAACTGCACGCCCGGCTCGCTGGTGAACAGTTGCAGGACCCTTCCGGATTGCGGGTCGCTGACTTCGGTGGCGAGCTTGCTGACATCGCCCTTGCTGTCCAGCGCCCAGTTGAAATCGAAGCCGCCCTGTTTCGGCTCGGCGAATTTCAGCTGCGGATGATCAGCCTTGATGTGCGTGCCGATTGCCGTCGGTTTGCTGAAGTCCATCGGCGTGCCGGCGACAGCCGCCAGCTCCCCGGTCGGGATCAGTTTGGCGGTGACCGGCGTGTAATGGCTGGAGTTGATCATGGCGACTTGCTTGAGAATATCGCCATTACCGGCGCCGGCCAGGTTGAAGTAGCTATGGTTGGTCAGGTTGAGCACGGTCGGCTTGTCGGTGCTGGCCTTGTAGTCGATGCGCAGCTCGTTGTTGTCGGTCAGGCGATAGGTGACTTCGGTGGTCAGATTGCCTGGGAAGCCCATCTCGCCGTCGGCCGAGAGGTAGGTCAGGGTTACGCCAACCGAATCCTTGTCCTTGGTTTCTTTGGCCTTCCAGACTTTCTTGTCGAAACCTTCAGGGCCGCCGTGCAGGGCGTTGGATTTGTCGTTCTGCGGCACTTGATAACGCTTGCCGTCGAGTTCGAAAGCACCTTCGGCCAGGCGATTGCCGAAGCGGCCGATGGTCGCGCCGAAGTACGCGGTGCCTTTCTGATAGCCCTGCACATCGTCAAAACCCAACACGACGTCGTCGAACTTGCCGTGCTTGTCGGCGACTTTCAGCGCTTGCAGGGTTGCGCCGTAGGTTATGACGGTGGCCTGCATGCCGTGGCTGTTGCGCAGGATGTACTGTTCGACGGGCGTGCCGTCATTGGTTTTGCCGAAGGCTTTGTGTTCGGCGGTCAGGCCCGCCGCGTTGGCGGAAAGGGTAGCGATCATCAGGGACAGTCCGAGGCCGGAGAGCAGGTGACGGGATTGAAGCATGGTTGACCTTCCTTTTTGTTGTTGTTTTCGTATTGACCGTAGGAGCTGCCGAAGGCTGCGATCTTTTGATCTTCATCTTGATCTTGATTTTTAGAAGCAAGATCAAAAGATCGCAGCCTTCGGCAGCTCCTACATGTCACTAGTCATGCTATTTGAGTCGAGAGAGAAGATTTATAGCGGATTTACCGTTTTTGGCAAATATAAAGTCCGACTAATTGACATGGCGAAAAGCGCCGAAGGTCGGCTTCACCGCCGGAGCACTGCACTTTTTCGCAATCGGCGGCTCTATGCATGGCCAGGATGCGGTGACTCCCGCCGCACAGGAATGTGCCTGTCCGAGATTTCATGCCGAGTGTTTTTGCCCTGATCACCGCCGCTCACCGCCGCCCGTGCCTGCTGCTGGCCTGTCTGTTGTCGCTGTTGCTCAGCGGCTGCAGTCACCAGAACGGCAATGGATTTTTCAATCAGATACGTGAAGGGCAGCCGCAGGAATTTCTGCAGACCAGCGTCGACCGCATGGCCACCCTGGCGATGCGCGACAACCTCGACAGCCTCTATCGATTGATGGGCAAGCTCTACCTGCGCAACCCGGAAGAACTGCGCAAATCCGGTTTCCTCACCGTCAACGCCGCCGTGAAACAGGTGCGTCTCGCTGTCGAGCAACAGCAGCCGTTGCCCGTGCTGGGCGGGCGCAAGGACCTGGCGGCGCTGAGCTATGCGATGAGTCCGGAATTCCTCGGCGACCGCGTCGGCGCCTTCATCTATGCGATCGGCAGCATGCTGGTTACCGCTCACGGCAATCGCACCGAGTTCTACATGACCGACGCGATCAACCCGACTTTCGTGCACAACGCCGCGCGTAACATCGAAAAAGCCATGTGGATTCTGTCGCAACGACAAAACAAGGAAGGCCAGCCGTTGCTGTTCTCCAACGAAATCTCGGAGGAGGGCAGCAACCTCAGCTTCGCCACCGAATTCAGCAAAATCGTCGCGCGCCTCGACCTGCTCACGCAGATGCTCGATGAGCGCTATCGCAGGATCGGACTGAATTACGCGCAGAGCCTGCTGTTTCTGAATTTCCTGCCGGTGCAGTGAGCACGGCAGGTTTTCTGTAGCGCAAAGATCCACTGTGGGAGCGAGCCTGCTCGCGAAAGCGTTGCATCATTCAACTCATCGGTCGGCTGACACCCCCTTCGCGAGCAGGCTCGCTCCCACAGGGAACTGCAGCAAATTCGATATGGCATAACCATAGACCGCATCGATATATGTGGTTATAAGAAAAATCGCTATGCTGCGGGCCAGATTTTCCTGTCGTTTTCTGGACGTTTGAATGGAATTGGCAAATTTCGGCCTGGTGATTGCCGGGCTGGTGGTGGGGTTTATCGTCGGCATGACCGGTGTCGGCGGCGGTTCGTTGATGACGCCGATCCTGCTGTGGTTCGGCATCAACCCGGCGACGGCGGTGGGTACGGACCTGTTGTACGCCGCGATCACCAAATCCAGCGGCGTCCTCGTTCACAAGAAAAACAAGAACATCGACTGGGCCATCACCGGCTGGCTGACCCTCGGCAGCGTGCCAGCCGTGGCCATGACCCTGTGGTTCCTCAGCACCCTGCACACCGCGCCGGACGCGATGAACGCCATTATCAAACAGGCGCTCGGCTTCGTCCTCTTCGCCACCGCCCTGGCGATTTTCTTCAAGAAACGCTTGCTCGAATTTGCCCACAAACGCGCCGGCGGCAACTACAACCCGAGCGGTTCGCGGCTTAACGTGATGACGGTGATCACCGGTCTGATCCTTGGCACCATGGTCGCCCTGACCTCGATCGGCGCCGGCGCACTCGGCACCGTCGCCTTGTTCATCCTCTACCCGCTACTGCCAACCCGGCGCCTGGTCGGCACCGAAATCGCCCACGCCGTACCCCTGACCCTCGTCGCCGGCCTCGGCCACGCAAGCATGGGCAACATGGATTGGGGCGTGCTGGGCTTCCTGCTGATGGGCTCGCTGCCAGGCATCTGGCTCGGCAGCCACCTGACCGGTCGCATCTCCGACGAAGTCCTGCGCCCGTGCCTGGCGACGATGCTGGTGTTGATTGGTTACAAGTTGGCGTTCTGATTCAGCCTGGAAAAAACACTTCCTGTGCAGCGGCCGTAGGGAGGTGCCGATGATCGCTTACGTCATGTTGCGCAAAGTTCTCCCTGACCTAAGCTTCTGACAGGGCAATGCCTTTTTGCCAGACGCCGCCGGAACAATCGCCACGATGCGCAATCAGTAGTGCGTGGATATCAAAAGGAGATGCGCATGCTCATCAGGTCCCTGACCCTGACCCTCTTGCTGGCAATCGCCGGCCCCCTGTTCGCCGCTGACAGCGATTCACCCCTGGCCGGGGACGTGGGCCGCGCCCGCCCGCTGATCGTGATTGCGCAAAGCACCGTCGACCCGGTCTGGCTGAGCCTGAAAAAGTCACTGGAAGACCCGGCCAACAAAAAGGGCGTCACCGACCGCAACATCAAGGTCTACACCATCCTCAGCATGTCCGGCCAGCTCGACGGCAAGGACATGGGCCAGCAGGACACCATGGCCCTGCTGCGTTCGCTGAAGCTCGGCGCGGGGGCTTATCCAAAAGTGTTCCTGGTTGGCAAGGACGGCGAAACCAAGCTCTCCGCCTCGGGTGATGAAGCCAAGGCATTGAGCCTGGCGAAAATCTTCGAAACCATCGACGCCATGCCCATGGCCGAAAAAGAAGCCGCCGCTGCGGCCGCCGCCGCACAAACGCCTGCCGCCACCGAGCCGGAACCGGCCAAAGGCGCTAAGGGCAGCAAACCGGCGAAACCGAGCAAACCGCCGCAGATGCCGGATGATTGATTGCGCGTTGCGTGAGTGAAGCAAAATCCCTGTGGGAGCTGGTAGACCAGCTCCCACATTTTTTTGTGAAGTGCACAGTTCAAATGTGGGAGCGAGCCTGCTCGCGATAGCGGTTTTTCAGGCGCTGAAAGGTGACTGATCGAGCGCATTCGCGAGCAGGCTCGCTCCCACAAGTCATCTTCTGATCGAAAGTTGTTGCAGCCTGCGACACCTCCAACGTTAACCGAGTGAAAACTTGATCCTGTAGGAGCCGCAGAAGGCTCGGGCTGCGATCTTCTGCTCTTAATCCGCCAACGCCGCGAAAACCGTGTGCGCAATCTTCACCCGTTCGGCATTCGGGTAATTCTTGTTGGCAAGAATCACAATGCCCATGTCCCGCGACGGCACGAACGCCACATACGCGCCAAAGCCCCGCGTAGATCCGCTTTTGTTGAACAGCACATTGGCCGGTTCAGCTTGCGGTGGGGTCAGCCACTCGACTTTGTGAGGTTCCATGGCCATGGGGGTCGAGTTGCCGTTTTGCAGTTTTTCCAGGCTGATCGGGTAGGCGTAGCGTTCCCAGCCCAGGCCTTGGGTGATGTCGCCGACGCGGTAATAACCGACGTGGGTGTTGGCGATGGCTTGGTGCAGATCAGGCGCAAGGCTGGCCGGTTTCAGTTGTGCCTGGACGTAACGCAGCAGGTCGGCGGCGCTGGTTTTGATGCCGTAGGCCTCGGCGTCAAGGGCGCCGGGGCTGACGCGCACGGGTTGGTCGGCGCTGTCGTAGCCTTGGGCGTAAAGCTTCGACTGCGCTGGCGGCACGCTGAGGAAGGTGTGCTGCAAACCGAGTTTCGGCAGCAGGGATTGGGTCATTGCCTGCTCGAACGGCTGACCGAGGCTTTTCGCCGTCAGGTAGCCGAACAGGCCCAGGCTCGGGTTGGAATACAGGCGATGGCTGCCGACGGGAAATTGCGGTTTCCACTGCTGGTAATAGCCGAGCATCTTGTCGGAAGAATCCGCCTCGGCAGGAAATTGCAACGGCAGACCGCCAGCACTGTAGGTGCCCAGTTGCAGCACGCTGATGTTGTCGAAGGCGCTGCCCTTGAGCTCCGGCCAGAGCTGGCTGGCCTTGCTCGACAGGTCAAGTTTGCCGGTGGCCTGGGCGTAACCGGCGAGGGTGGCGGTGAAGGTTTTGCTCACCGAGCCGACTTCGAACAGGGTGTTTTCGCTGACCTTTTGCCCGGTGTCTTTGGCAGCGACTCCGTAATTAAAGTAATGCGCCTGGCCATTCAGCGTGATCGCCACGGTCAGCCCGGGGATGTTGTTTTGTTGCATCACTGGGGTGACGGCTTGGCTGACCAGTGCCTGCAATTGCCCATCGGTCGGCGTCGCGGCATGGCAGGTAACGCTGCCGAAGAACAGTGCGAAAGCGCTGTGGGAAAAGACCTTGCTCGGGTTGAAGGAACACATGAGTGAATCACTCTCCATGAGTGTCGTTTGTTGTATCCCGCTACACTGCGGGTGATTTTTTCATCGGGCGGCTGATCAGCGCGGTTAATTTAGGCACTTTGCCGACCTTCGACAAACGATGAAAACTCGCACGAACCCTTAGAAAAATTTGGGACAACCCATGATTCGACCGCAACTGCCGCTCAACGCTCTGCGCGCGTTTGAAGCTTCGGCACGCCACCTGAGCTTCACCCGCGCCGCCGTCGAACTGTGCGTAACGCAGGCAGCGGTCAGCCATCAGGTCAAAAGCCTGGAAGCGCAGCTCAACCTGACCCTGTTCAAACGCCTGCCCCGTGGGCTGATGCTGACCAGTGAAGGCGAAACCTTGCTGCCGGTGCTCAGCACCTCATTCGACCACATTGCGCAGATGCTCGAGCGTCTGGCTGGTGGGCAGTATCGCGACATGTTGACGGTCGGCGCGGTGGGCACGTTTGCCGTGGGATGGCTGTTGCCGAGGCTGGCGGACTTTCGGGCGAAATATCCGCTGATCGATTTACGCCTGTCGACCCACAACAACCGGGTCGATGTGGCGGCGGAAGGGCTGGATTACGCGATTCGGTTCGGCGCTGGCGCCTGGCACGGCATCGAGGCGACACGCTTGCTCGATGCGCCGTTGTCGGTGTTATGCGTGCCGGAGATTGCCCGGCAACTGCAGGCGCCGGCGGACTTGTTGCAGCAGACCTTGCTGCGTTCCTATCGCACTGATGAATGGCCGCAGTGGTTTCAGGCGGCGGGCCTGGCGACCCAGGCTGCGCCACCGCAAAGCATCGTCTTCGACTCTTCACTGGCGATGATGGAAACGGCGTTGCAGGGCGGCGGCGTGGCGTTGGCACCACCGCTGATGTTCGCCCGGCAACTGGCGGCTGATGCGATTTGCCAGCCGTTCGCGATCGAGATCACCACCGGCAGTTACTGGCTGACGCGGTTGCAGTCGCGAGCGGAAACGGCGGCGATGAACGCGTTCAAGGCGTGGTTACTGCAAGTTTCTGCCTGACACAACCCCCCCCCTTGTGGGAGCGAGCCTGCTCGCGAAAGCGGTGCATCAGCGACAGCACTATCGACTGACCTGACGCCTTCGCGAGCAGGCTCGCTCCCACAATTGAAATCAGCGGCGCCTGCTGGATCACCGCACCAGACACGGCCGTTTGTTATCGAATTTCCACCCCGGAATCAGGAACTGCATCGCCACGCTGTCATCCCGCGCGCCGAGGCCCATGCCTTTGTACAGTTCGTGGGCCTTGGCCACTTGATCCAGATCCAGCTCCACGCCCAGTCCCGGTTTCTGCGGCACTTGCACGCAGCCGTCGACAATTTGCAGCGGTGCCTTGGTCAGGCGCTGGCCGTCCTGCCAGATCCAATGGGTGTCGATGGCCGTGATCTCGCCCGGTGCCGCAGCGGCGACGTGGGTAAACATCGCCAGAGAGATATCGAAGTGGTTGTTGGAATGCGAACCCCAGGTCAGGCCCCATTCGTGGCACATCTGCGCGACGCGTACCGAACCCTGCATGGTCCAGAAGTGCGGGTCGGCCAGCGGGATGTCCACTGACTGCAACTGAATCGCGTGACCCATTTCGCGCCAGTCGGTGGCGATCATGTTGGTCGCGGTTTTCAGCCCGGTGGCGCGGCGGAATTCAGCCATGACTTCGCGACCGGAATAACCGTTTTCCGCACCGCACGGGTCTTCGGCGTAGGCGAGTACGTGATGCTGATCGCGGCATAGACGAATCGCCTCTTTCAATGACCATGCACCGTTCGGATCGAGGGTGATCCGCGCGTCGGGGAAACGCTCGGCCAGTGCCGTGACCGCTTCGATTTCGGCATCGCCGCTGAGCACGCCGCCCTTGAGTTTGAAATCCTTGAAGCCGTATTTGGCATGCGCCGCCTCCGCCAGACGCACGACCGCTTCGGCGGTCATGGCTTTCTCGTGGCGCACGCGGAACCAGTCGTTGTCGGCGTCCGGTTCGCTGCGGTAGGCGAGATCGGTTTCGTGCTGATCGCCAACGTAAAACAGATAACCGAGCATTTTCACTTCGTCGCGTTGCTGACCTTCACCGAGCAGTGCCGCCACCGGCACGTCCAGATGTTGGCCGAGCAGGTCGAGGAGGGCGGCTTCCAGGCCGGTGACCGCGTGAATGGTGATGCGCAGGTCGAACGTCTGCAGACCACGGCCGCCGGCATCGCGGTCGGCGAAGGTCTGGCGCACTTGGTTGAGGATCTTCTGGTAGGTGCCGATCGGGCTGCCGACCACCAGATTGCGCGCGTCTTCCAGTGTCTGGCGAATGCGCTCGCCACCGGGCACTTCGCCGACGCCGGTATGGCCGGCGTTGTCCTTGAGGATGACGATGTTGCGGGTGAAAAACGGCCCGTGGGCGCCGCTCAGGTTGAGCAGCATGCCGTCGTGACCGGCCACCGGAATCACTTGCATGTCGGTGATGATCGGAGCTTTGGCGGTGTCGTGAACAGTCATTATTGTTTTCCTTGTCGAGACGAAGTCAGGCGTGTTTCGGCGCGGCGTCGGCCACGGCTTTTTCAGCAGCGGGTTTGGGCGTGGTGCGCGCAGCGAAGACGATGATTGCGGCGATGATCGAGGTCGCGGCCAGACCATAGAGGCCGCCCTGAATCGAGCCGGTGTGTTGCTCCAGCAGGCCAAAAGTGGTCGGTGCGACGAAGCCGCCGAGGTTGCCCACCGAGTTGATCAGCGCGATTACTGCCGCCGCAATGCGTGCATCCAGATAAGCCTGGGGAATCGGCCAGAACAGCGACGAGGCGGATTTGAAACCCAGCGCCGCAAAGCAGATCGCGACGAAGGCAAAGATCGGCCCGCCAGTGGTGGACATGAACATCCCCGCTGCTGCGATCAACAGGGCGGTGGCGACCCAAGCTTGTTGATGTTTCCACTTCGCCGACAGCGAGGCGAAGGCGTACATGCCGACGATCGACAGCAACCATGGAATCGAGTTGAACAGGCCGACCTGCACGTCGCTGAGTTCGCCCATCTTCTTGATGATGCTCGGCAGCCAGAAAGTCGCCGCATAAATGGTCAACTGAATGAAGAAGTAGATCAGGCAGAACAGAATGATCTGCCGGTCCTTGAGCAGTTTGCCCAGCGACGGCCGGATCGGCGTCGCGGCTTCGCGGGCCTTTTGCTCGTCGTCGATGGCGCTGACCAACGCATCCTGTTCGGCGCGGCTCAGCCATTTCGCGTCGTGGGGTTTGGCGTCCAGCCAGAACCAGACAAACACGCACAGGCACACCGAGAACATCCCCTCGATGAAGTACATCCATTGCCAGCCGTGCATGCCCAGCCCGTTGATCTGCAGGAGCAGACCGGACAGCGGGCCGGAGATCAGCGAGGCCACGGCAGAGCCGCTGAGGAAAATCGCGATCGCCTTGCCGCGCTCGACGCCGGGCAGCCAACGGGTGAAGTAATAAATCACCCCGGGAAAGAATCCGGCCTCGGCGACACCGAGCAGGAAACGCAGAATATAGAAGTGGGTTTCGTTCTGGATGAACGCCATGCAGGCCGCGACTATGCCCCAGGTGAACATGATGCGGGTCAGCCAGATCCGCGCGCCGACTTTTTGCAGAAGCATGTTGGACGGCACTTCGAACAGCGCGTAGCCGATGAAGAACAGCCCGGCGCCGAAGCCATAGGCGGCAGCACCAATGCCCAGATCGGTTTCCATGTGGGTGCGGACGAAGCCGATGTTCACCCGGTCAATGTAATTGACGATGAACATGATCACGAAGAGCGGCAGGACGTGGCGTTTGACTTTGGAGATGGCTGAGGCGAGCGTCGGGTCGACGCTGTCCTGCATCCCGGAGATGGAGGTTTTCACTGATGTTTCTCCCACTGATTATTTTTATGCGGGTAGGACTGGGTGCTGCGTTGTTGCTAGACATCATACAACTGTAATTTTTTGTCCTACAAGTGGGGAGGGCGATCAAATTCTTCTGATTGTTCGTTTTTTTATGCGAAAACCGGATTCTAGCTCGTATTCATTGAAAATTTCGCCAGTCGAGCGCAGCGCCTTTTTGAGATATGAATGGTGATGCGTGATGGCTGGCTATCGAAAATATTCGACGTAATTGAGTGTTGTCATACAAGTTGATGTCCCATCGACCGCTAAAATCCATCTCAACCGTCATCCCGCAGTGCTACGATCGGCAAGCCCCGATCACCGGAACCGACCATGCAAGAAGACCTCGACGCGCCCGCGCGCAAACGCACGCACAACCTTGCTCATGACCTGGTGGAAAAGCTCACCCAGAGCATCCTGCTCGGACAACTGTCGCCCGGTGACAAGCTGCCTTCGGAGAACTCCATCGTTCAGGAGCACGGCGTCAGCCGCACGGTGGTGCGCGAGGCGATTTCCAAGTTGCAGGCCTCGGGGCTGGTGGAGACGCGCCATGGCATCGGTACTTTCGTCATCGAGCGCGCAGCGGAGCAGGGCCTGCGCCTGAATGTCGACACGGCGCTCGGTGTGCGCAGCATTCTTGAGCTGCGCATGGGCCTGGAAACGCAAGCGGCCGCACTGGCGGCGCAGCGGCGCAGTGAGCAGCAGTTGCAGCAGATGCGTCAGGCGCTGGATGACTATCAACGGCTGCTGGCCAACAATGACAGCTGCGTGGAAGCCGATCGGCGTTTTCATCTGCTGATCGCCGAGGCCACCGGCAACGCTTGTTTCAGCGAGATCATGCAGCACCTGGGCAGTGCGATGATCCCGCGCAATCGCCTGAATGCCGCCGAGCGCGGCGCGGCGGATCTGAGCAAGCTCGGCCACTTGGCCAATCTGGAACACGAGGCGATTCTGAATGCGATCAAGCGCCAGGACGCCGATGCCGCCCGCGCTGCGATGTGGCTGCACCTGACCAACAGTCGCGATCGCTTTATCGCCCAAGGCTGATGCCGCTGGTCTGATCTACCGCACGCCCTCAGCATCCGCGCTTCCAAGTAATAAGCCCCGGATAATCCGGGCCAGTATTGTGAGGTGCAGCATGGCTGATGACTCGCTTGTTCCCGGTGGCAAGGCGCCCACCGGGCAGACCCGCCCCGTATCCGGCACTGACGAGCCGACCCTGAGCGATCACGACGCACCGCCGGGCATGGATCCGGGCCGCGACCCATTGAGCGATGCCGACCGGCCGGATGACTGGAAGGATCCGCCGGATGACGACAATGTACCGCCGGCGGACGAGCCGACGCCGTTGTCGGATGATTTGCGCTGAGGTCTGGATTATTCATTGAGTGGGCCGGCCTCTTCGCGAGCAGGCTCGCTCTCACAGTGGATGACACAAACTCCCTGTGGGAGCGAGCCTGCTCGCGAAGACGGCATCGGCTTCGCAGCAAATTACGGCCATGCTGCGAGTGCCAGACAAGATCGCCAGTCAACCAACACGCAAATCCCGCATCAACAACCCAAAGCGCAAATCCACCGCATCCGGAATCGGCACGTACACCGTATGCCCGTCCCCCGGCGCCACCTCGATCGCTTGGCCGCTGACACTCTGCAATTCATGCAGATCAAAATGGAAATTGCCCTTGGGCGTCATCAGTTCCAGATGATCGCCCACGGCAAAACGATTCTTCACTTTCACTTCGGCCAGGCGATCCCGGCGCTCGCCGGTCAGCTCGCCAACGAACTGCTGACGCTCCGACACCGAACTGCCGTGTTGATAATTCTGATATTCGTCGTGCACATGTCGGCGCAGAAAACCTTCGGTGTAGCCGCGCTGGGCCAGCGATTCCAGATCCAGCATCAGGCTGCGATCGAACTCGCGCCCGGCCACGGCATCATCGATCGCCCGGCGATATACCTGGGTGGTGCGTGCGCAGTAGAAATGCGATTTGGTCCGGCCTTCGATTTTCAAGGAGTGCACGCCCATGCGCGTCAGCCGCTCGACATGCTGCACCGCGCGCAGATCCTTGGCGTTCATGATGTAGGTGCCGTGTTCGTCTTCGAACGCCGGCATCAATTCGTCGGGGCGATTGGCTTCCTGGAGCAGGAAGACTTGATCGGTCGGTGCGCCGAGACCCAGCGTCGGCTCGGGTTCAAAGGTCTGGACGATCTCGCCGAGCTGGTTTTCCGTCGCTTCTTGCGCCGTGTACTTCCAGCGGCAGGCGTTGGTGCAGGTGCCCTGATTGGCATCGCGCTTGTTCATGTAACCGGAAAGCAGGCAGCGCCCGGAATAGGCCATGCACAGCGCGCCGTGCACGAACACTTCCAGCTCCATGCCCGGCACCTGCTCGCGGATTTCACCGATTTCTTCGAGGGACAGTTCGCGCGACAGAATGATCCGGCTCAGCCCCTGTTGCTGCCAGAACTCGACGCTCGCCCAATTCACCGTGTTGGCCTGCACCGACAGGTGAATCGGCATCTGCGGAAAATGCCGGCGCACCAGCATGATCAGGCCGGGGTCGGACATGATCAGCGCATCCGGGGCCATCTCGATCACCGGCGCCAGATCCTTGAGAAACGTCTTCAGCTTGGCGTTGTGCGGGGCGATGTTGACCACGACGTAGAAGCGCTTGCCCTGCGCCTGCGCCTCACGGATGCCCAGCGCCAGGTTGGCATGATCGAACTCGTTGTTGCGCACCCGCAGGCTGTAGCGCGGCTGGCCAGCGTAGACCGCATCGGCGCCGTAGGCGAAGGCGTAGCGCATGTTTTTCAGGGTGCCGGCGGGGGCGAGAAGCTCGGGGGCGATGAGAGTCTGCATTTGGATGTCGGTCGCAAAAGCCGCGCAGGGTAGGGCAGCTGTTGCGAGGGTTCATTGATCTGGATCTATGCTCCATGAATAAACATGGCACTCGCGCGCTCGGCGGCTGACTAAGTGGGGCGGGCGTGCGTGACGCCTGACTGACATGGACCGGATATGAACGAAAAGAGTCTGCAATTCAAATCCCTGACGGTACTGCTGGTGCTGGTCACGGTGGCCTTTATCTGGATTCTTCTGCCGTTCTACGGCGCGGTATTCTGGGCTGTCATCCTCGGCATTCTGTTTGCGCCGGTACAGCGCAGGTTGCAGCAGAAGTTCGGCTGGCAACGTAACGTGACGTCGCTGTGCACCTTGAGCCTGTGCCTGGTGGTCGCGATTCTGCCGGTGATCATCGTCAGCATCCTGCTGGTGCAGGAAGGCGCGACTGTCTACAAGAACATCGAAAGTGGCGAGCTGGACATCGCTGCGTATCTGGCGCAGTTCAAGCACAGCCTGCCGCCGTACTTTCAGCACTTGCTCGACCGCTTTGGCATGGGCGAACTCGACAGCTTGCGCGAGAAGATCGTCAAAGCGGCGATGCAGGGCAGCCAGGCGCTGGCGACTCAGGCGTTCAGTTTCGGCCAGGGCACGTTCGAATTCGTGGTGAGCTTTTTCATCATGCTGTATCTGCTGTTTTTCTTTCTGCGTGACGGCCCCGAGCTGGCGCGCAAGATGCGCACTGCCGTGCCGCTGGAAGAAAACCACAAGCGCCGCCTGCAACTGAAGTTCAACCGCGTGGTGCGTGCCACGGTCAAGGGCAACGTGGTCGTGGCCGTGACCCAGGGCGCGCTGGGCGGGCTGATTTTCTGGTTTCTCGACATTCCCAGCGCATTGCTCTGGGCGGTGCTGATGGCGTTTCTGTCGCTGTTGCCAGCGGTGGGCGCGGGGATTGTCTGGGCGCCGGTGGCGGTGTACTTCCTGCTCAGCGGCATGATCTGGCAGGGCGTGGTGCTGGGCTTGTTCGGCGTATTCGTGATCGGCCTGGTCGACAACGTGCTGCGCCCGATTCTGGTGGGCAAAGATACGAAAATGCCCGATTACCTGATTCTGGTCTCGACCCTCGGCGGCCTCGCGGTCTTCGGCCTCAATGGCTTTGTGATCGGGCCGCTGATTGCCGCATTGTTCCTGTCGAGCTGGGCGCTGTTCGTCGAGACCAAGCCCAAGGTGCAACTGCCTTAAGCATGAAACGTGCTGCTGGCGACCTGTTGCGACAAGGCCTGCGCCGCTGGTAACGAGGTGAGCGGGCCGCTGATCGGCTCGCCATCGCGCACCAGATACCAGCAAGCGAGCAAACCGGATGCACGCAGCGAAGCGGGAACTGCGCTGCCGATCACCGACATGATTTGAACCTGTGCCATGGGAAAACCTCCATCAAACTGATGGGGCTACCTTAGGGATTTGCCGGCACGACGGACAATCAACGCTTTCGATAGTGGTCATTGATGCCAGTGAGGTCTGGCGTCATTCGACCACTTGATCGAGCATGTGCATGACTTCGCGCTCATTGAGCAGGCCCTTGTGCACGAGGTTTTCGGCGAGCAGGGACAGCAGCTTGGCGCAGCGATGGCCTTCCAGGTGCTTGAGCTCGGTGAGCGCGCTGTACACCTTGTTCGAGGTGCACAGACCGACGATGCGGTGCGGGTTTTGTGTGGGCATACAGTCGTCCTTGTTGTTATCGATCTGTTGTTTACGGACGGATTCAGATTGCGGTTCCGTCATGACAAAGCGGTGACCGTTTGATGAAAAAAATCACTACGGTCGATTCCATCATGCCGACTTTAGCTGCTCAAACTGTTCTCACAGCGACCCTGGCGAGATTTTTTCAGACGTTGGCCGACCAGCGGTCATAAAAAAGCCCCGCTTGAAAACGGGGCTCTGTGTTGCGCTTACCAGCGTGGACCGCCGTAGTAGCCATGCGGGCCGCCGTAGTAGCCGTGGGGCCGACCGTAATAACCACGAGGCGGACCGTAATAGACGGGGGCCGGCTGCACGTAAACCGGTTGCTGCACATACACCGGCGCCGGCTGGTAATAGACCGGCGGTGGCGGTTGCTGCACGTAGACCGGTTGCGGCTGTACATAAACCGGCTGCTGCTGCACGTACACCGGCCGATCCTGGTTGATCAGTGCCGAGCCGATGATGGCCGAGCCGACGATCGCGCCAAACACTGCAGGGCCCTGCCAGCCATGGCCACCACCCGCTTCAGCCTGGCCGGTGACGGCAAGTGCGCCAATCAACAAAGCCATGATGGGAAGTTTACGAATCATGATAAGTCCTCGGTTCTTCGACCCGGCGCCGCGGCCTGAATCAGGCCCACAGTTGTCGCGGGGATACAGCTAAGACAGCAAATTTGCGAAATTCAGCACAGCCGCTGGGTAAATTTTGTGTAAGGTCTGTAGCGGCTTCTTTACCCGGCTGCGCAGCGCCACAGACAAGCCGCAATGATGATTCAGAACCCGGTGGGCTGGCCAATCCCGTCCATCCGAAAGTGCGTTTGAAGGAGAAGTTTCATGCAGATGAACCCGAACAAAGACACCCAATTGTGCATGTCCCTGTCCGGGCGGCCGGGGAATTTCGGTCTGCGTTTTCACAACCATTTGTATGAACAGCTGGGCCTGAACTTCTACTACAAGGCGTTCAGCAGCCAGGACCTGACCGGCGCGGTCGGTGGCATCCGGGCACTGGGCATTCGTGGCTGCGGCGTGTCCATGCCGTTCAAGGAAGCCTGCATTGCGCTGGTCGATGAGCTGGATGCGTCGGCGGCGGCGATCCAGTCGATCAACACCATCGTCAACACTGGCGGCCACCTCAAGGCCTACAACACCGATTACATCGCCGTCGCGCAATTGCTGGAAAGCAACGCGGTGCCGAAGGATTCCACCTTCGCCCTGCGCGGCAGCGGCGGCATGGCCAAAGCGGTGGCCAGCGCCCTGCGCGATGGTGGCTACAAGAACGGTTTGATTGTCGCCCGTAACGAGCGGGCCGGCCGCGCCTTGGCGGATTCGCTGGGTTATCGCTGGCAGGCCGAGCTGGGTGACGAGCGCCCGCAGATGCTGATCAATGTCACCCCGGTAGGCATGGACGGCGGGCCGGAGGCGGGGCAACTGGCGTTCGAGCCTGAAGTGATCAAGGCGGCTGAGACTGTATTCGACGTGGTGGCGATCCCTTCGGAGACGCCGCTGATTGTGCGGGCGCGGGCCGAGGGCAAGCGAGTGATCACCGGGCTGGAAGTGATAGCGATCCAGGCGCTGGAGCAGTTTGTCCTGTACACCGGGGTGCGGCCGAATGAGGCGCAGTTTGCGGCGGCGGTGGATTTTGCGCGTAGCTGAATGAGTTTTGTGGTGGTGGGTCTGGCCGCTTCGCGAGCAGGCTCGCTCCCACAGATTGCGCTGGAATGCGATTGAAGGTGGGAGCGAGCCTGCTCGCGAAGGCCGCGCTGCGGTTCTGGATCACTATCTATAATCCTCGCCAGCACGCACAGATGTGCCCACGACAAAAACCCTAACCGAGGCCGCCCATGCATCCGCCCATCCTCAATCTCAACGAGGTCGAACTCGAAGCCCTTCCCGAAGCCCTGGCCCCTGAAGGCGACACCGCCGGTCGTTATCTGCAGCGTTTCGCGCGGATCGGCCAGCAACTCGGTGCGCAGAAACTCGGTTACCGTCTGTACGCGCTGCCAGCAGGCATGCGCGGCAGTCCATTCCACAGCCATCGGGTCAATGAGGAGATGTTCTACGTGGTGGCCGGGGAGGGCGAGGTGCGGTTGGGAGGTGAGCGTTTTCCGATCCGCGCCGGTGATGTGATCGCCTGCCCACCGGGAGGACCGGAAAAGGCTCACCAGATCATCAATACCAGCGCGGATGAGCTGCGTTATCTGGCGATCAGCACTCAGCAGCAGCCGGAGATCTGCGAGTATCCGGATTCGAACAAGTATGCGGTGATGGATAATTTCACGGTGGATGCCGAGGGCAAGGCCTCGGGCTTTGTCGCTGTCGCGCGGCAGGTGGATGGGGTGGATTATTGGGATGGGGAGTGATGCGGGCTGCTGAATATCGCGCAGACCCTGTGGGAGCGAGCCTGCTCGCGAAGGCGGCGGGTCATCCAAGATCGTGGTGACTGACACTACGCTTTCGCGAGCAGGCTCGCTCCCACAGAGGTTCTGTTGCGATTATTCGAGGCGGGCCAGGCGTTCTTCCAGTGCGGCGATCCGCGCTTCCAGTTCTTCGATACGCTCCAGGGAAACACCAGCGCTCGAGCGCTCCCCAGGATTTTGCCGCGCCGCCAATATCGCCTCGATATCCGCCGGATCGCCCAAGGCGTGGGTGTAGCGATCCTCACGCTGCCCGGCCTGACGCGGAATCAATACCGCCAGACCGCGTGCGATCAGCCGTTCAAGCTGATGAACCACCTGCTCGGCGTCCTCGAACTCGTGCATGCGTCCGCTGCGGGTCAGCAGTTCGTTGACGGTCTGCGGACCGCGCAGAAACATCAAACCCGTCAGAATCACCTGTGCTGGCACCAGTTCCAGCGCCTTGTCGACCTTGTGCTCCCAGCGGTCGGCGCGGCTGCCCATGACCAGCCGGGTGAAACCTCGACCTTCCAGCGCCCGCAGGCTCTGCCCGACCTGACCCTGATTGAGGTTCATCACCGGCTCGCGACTGGTTTTCTGATTGCAGGCCAGCACCAGCGCGTTGAGGGTCAGCGGATAGGTTTCCGGGCTGGTGGCCTGTTTTTCGATCAGCGCACCGAGAATGCGGATTTCCGTGGCATTTAACCGTGGCTGTTCGGAGGTGGATTCTTGTTCGTTGCTCATCGCGCGTTCCCTCTGCAGTCGAAGCCGCCTAGCCTAATCCTTGCCAAACAAAAGGCAAGCCGTGTGCTCATCAAGCATGGCTATAATCGCCACCACGTATTACCCAGCCATCACATGAGACTGCCATGACCATTTCACTGTACGCCGCATCCGTCCCGGTTTTTCAACAAATGCTCAACGCCCTGAGCGATGTGCTGAAAAAGGCCGAAGCCCACGCCAGCGCGAAAAACATCGACCAGAGCGTCTTCCTGCAAGCGCGTCTGTACCCGGACATGTTCCCGCTGGTGCGTCAGGTGCAGATCGCCGTGGATTTCGCCAAAGGCGTGTCGGCGCGTCTGGCCGAAGTCGAACTGCCGAAGTACGACGACACTGAAACTACCTTTGCCGAACTGCAAGCGCTGATCACCAAGGTTCTGGCCTTCATTGGCGAGATCAAGCCAGAGCAGATCGACGGCAAGGAAGGCATCGAAATCGTGACCCGTCCGGGCACGCCGAAAGAGAAGCGCTTCAGTGGTCAGGCGTATCTGCTGACTTACGGCTTGCCGCAGTTCTTCTTCCACGTCACCACCACCTACGCGCTGCTGCGTCATAACGGCGTTGAAGTGGGCAAGCGCGATTACATGGGCGCGTTCTAAACACCCGGATACGAAAAAGCCCGCCAAGGTTCGCGCCTTGGCGGGCTTTTGTTTTTCTGTGGGAGCGAGCCTGCTCGCGAATGCAGCGTATCAGGCGATATTAATGCTGAATGTCTCGCCCCTTTCGCGAGCAGGCTCGCTCCCACAAGGTAAGGCGGTTACGCCGTACGCTGAGCTTTTTCTTCCTCGCCCAGGCAAGCCGCCGCTGTAAACAGCACGTCAGTCGACGAGTTTAGCGCGGTCTCCGCCGAATCCTGCAGCACGCCAATAATGAAGCCCACCGCCACGACCTGCATGGCAATCTCGCTCGGGATGCCGAACAGGCTGCACGCCAGCGGAATCAGCAGCAGCGAACCACCGGCCACACCCGAGGCACCACACGCGCAAATGGCTGCGACGACGCTGAGCAGGATTGCGGTCGGAATGTCCACAGCGATGCCCAAGGTGTGCACCGCCGCCAGGGTCAGCACGGTAATGGTGATCGCCGCACCGGCCATGTTGATGGTCGCACCCAGCGGGATCGATACCGAGTAGGTGTCTTCGTGCAGACCCAGGCGCTTGCTCAATTCCAGATTGACCGGAATGTTCGCCGCCGAACTGCGGGTGAAGAACGCGGTGATGCCGCTTTCGCGCAGGCACATCAGGGTCAGCGGGTACGGGTTGCGGCGCAGCTTCCAGAACACGATCAGCGGGTTCATCACCAGCGCGACGAACAGCATGCAGCCCAGCAGCACCGCCAGCAGGTGCGCGTAGCCGAGCAGCGCGCCGAAACCGGAGGTGGCCAGTGTCGACGCGACCAGGCCAAAGATGCCCAGCGGCGCGAAGCGAATGACCACGCGGACGATCACGGTGACGCCATTGGACAAGTCACCCAGTACCTCGCGGGTGGTGTCGCCGGCATGCCGGATGGCAATGCCCATGCCGATCGCCCAGGCCAGAATGCCGATGAAGTTGGCATTCATCAGCGCGCTGACCGGGTTATCGACGACGCTCAGCAACAGGCTTTGCAGGACTTCGCCGATGCCGCCGGGCGCAGTCACGGCAACGTTTTCGGTGGACAACACCAGATTCGACGGGAACGCCATGCTGGCGACCACGGCCACCACCGCAGCGCTGAATGTACCCAGCAGGTAGAGGAACAGGATCGGGCGGATGTGGGTTTCCTGACCGTGCTTGTGGTTGGCGATCGAGGCCATCACCAGCACGAACACCAGAATCGGCGCCACGGCTTTCAACGCCGAGACAAACACCTTGCCGATGAACGCGGTGGATTTCGCCAGCTCCGGTGCAATCAGGGCCAGGGCAATACCGGCGATCAGACCAATGACGATCTGGCTGACCAGACTCAGGCGTTTCAGGCGTTGCAGTAACGAAGGGGATGAAGCGGTCATAGCGGCATCTCTGTTTTTTATAGGGTGCGAAGCGTCGTGGGCAGTCACGAAACGCCTGTCGAAGTGACATCAACGCCGCCAAACGGCACGTTGAACAACTGTACGATTTTCAGGGCGCGGACTTTATCACAGCGTAGGCGTGAACCTTCAGGCCTGTGACGATCTGCCACCGGATCGGCCCGGCAGATCGGCAGTTTTGGGCAACTCAGTGCGGACGCAGTCTGTTAAGCTTCGCCATCCTCATTTTCAAGTTCTGCCAGCGGGCCTCCGGGTCATCGCTGGTGTCGTCGTTTTGCTGGAGTTGCGCATGCTGTTGCCTATTCTTCTGTTGTCCGCCGCCGGGTTCACGGTGCTGACCACGGAATTCGTCATTGTCGGCCTGTTGCCGGCGATCGCCCGAGACCTCGAAGTCAGCATCCCGCAAGCCGGGCTGCTGGTGACCTTGTTTGCCTTTACCGTGGCGCTGTTCGGCCCATTCCTGACCGCGTATTTCGCCCGTTTCGAACGGCGCAAACTGTTCATCAGCATTCTGATCATGTTCGGTCTGGCCAATACCGTTGCAGCGTTGGCGCCGAATATCTGGGTGATGGCCATCGCGCGTCTGATTCCGGCGTTGGGTTTGCCGGTGTTCTGGGCTTTGGCCAGTGAGACGGCGGTGGACATCGTCGGCCCGGATTTCGCCGGCCGCGCCATCGCCAAGATCGGCTTCGGTATTGTCTGCGCCACGGTGTTTGGCATTCCGGTCGGCACGCTGATTTCCGATGCGTTCGGCTGGCGCAGCGCATTCGGCATTCTGGCGTTGATCGCGTTTGCCAAAGCCTTGCTGCTGTTTGTCTATCTGCCGAAAACCAGTCTGCACCAGCATCAGGTCAGCTTCCGTTCGCAATTCAAGATCCTGCGCAGCCCGCTGATGCTCGGCCATATCTTGTTGTCGATTCTGGTGTTCAGCGGCATGTTCACCGCTTACACCTACCTTGCCGACATCCTCGAACGACTTGCCGGATTCAACGGCACCGTGGTCGGCTGGTGCCTGATGGCGTTTGGCGCAGTCGGGCTGATCGGCAACTCGCTTGGCGGGCGTGCGGTGGATCGGCATCCGCTGGGGGCGTCGGTGTTGTTCTGTGCGTTCATGATCGCGGGCATGGTCTCGCTGGTGCCGAACATTCATTCGCCAGTCGGCCTGGCGGTGGCGATGGGCATTTGGGGCGTGACCCAGGCGGCGTTGTTCCTGGTCAGCCATGTGCGCCTGATGAAAGCCGCGCCGGAAGCGCCGGCCTTCGCCGCGTCGCTGAACATCGCCGGAGCCAATCTCGGCATCGGCCTGGGCGCGATGGTCGGCGGCCGGGTGATCGACAGTGCCGGGCTGGGCTTTCTCGGCTTTGCCGCTGCCGGCTTCATTTTGCTTTCGGTGTTCCTCGCCATGGTGCTGATGACGCTGAAGCCGCGTGAAGTCTGCGCTTCATAACCCGGTAAACAGCTCGCGTCGGGCGCCCTCGGTAATCGCTACGATGCCAGGGTGCTTGACCTTGCGCTCCACCGAGATGGCATAGAACGACTCGCTCACGGCGTCGGTCTGGCCGATCAACTCGACGCCGTACTGGCGCTTCACTTCCTCGGCAATCACGCTCGGGCCAATAAAAATCCCGCTGCCGGATTGGCCGAAGGCCTGCATCAAAGCACTGTCATCGAACTCGCCGACAATCTGCGGCTGGATCTGCTGTTCGGCGAACCAGCGCTGCAAACGGCTGCGCACCACGGTTTCCGCGCCGGGAATCAGCAACGGTGCGCCGTGCAGGCTGCGCGGGAAATCCTGGCCATACTGCGCGGCAAGTTCGGCGGTGGCGAAGAAGCTGATCCCGCACTCACCGAGCTTCTGGCTGTAGCCTTTGATGTCCAGATGCGAAGGCATCGGGCTGTCGGAAATCACCAGATCCAGACGCTGGATGGCCAGATCAGCGAGCAGACGTTCGAGTTTGTCTTCGCGACAGGTGATGCGCAGCGGCTCGCTCAATTCCATGGTCGGCGCGATCAGGCGATAAACAATGGATTTGGGCACCACGTCGGCCACGCCGACGCGAAAGAGGATCTGCTGCTCGTTGGGCTGCGCTCGCAGCATCAGCTCCAGCTCGCCGCCCAGTTGAAACATCTGCTCGGCGTAGGGCAGGGCCTGGCGCCCGGCTTCCGTGAGCTCCAGCTGTCGGCCAACCCGGCGAAACAATTCCACGCCATAGGTTTGTTCGAGCAGTGAAATCTGTCCGCTGATCGTCTGTGGCGTCAGGTTCAGCTGCTCGCACGCCCGGACGATGCTGCCGGTTTTGGCTACAACCCAGAAGTAATGCAGTTGTCGGTAATTGAGCATAGTGATGGCCACTTCGTGAAAACCGAAGTATAGCCGCTAAAAATACGAATTTTCCTGAAGTGTTCATCTCCCTAGAATGCCCAGCCATCGACGGCCGGTGTGTGCGCCTGTCTGTTCATTCGAAGGAAACCTTATGAAATACACATTTCCCGCAGTGATGTTTGCGTCTTTACTGGTTCTGGCCGGTTGTGATCAGGCGGAAAAAAGCGCCCAGCAACTGATGGGCGCGGCGGCTGAAACCGCCAAACAAGCAATCGACGACACCCATAAAGCCGCTGAGCAAGCGCTCAGCGATGCCACTGGTGGTTTGATCGAGAAAAAAGAAACACCGGAAAAACAAGCGGAAGAATCCGAATCTTCCTCCAAGACCATCTAAACCGTCTTACACAGAGTCAGGACTGACCCATGGAATATCTGTTAGAACTCGCCGCCAGCCCCACCGCTTGGGTTGCTTTGGCCACACTGGTGGTAATGGAAATCGTGCTTGGCATCGATAACCTGATCTTTATTTCGATCCTGACCAACAAATTGCCCGAACAACATCGGCAGAAGGCGCGTCGTATCGGTATCGGCATGGCCCTGATTCTGCGTCTGGCCCTGTTGAGCACCATCGCGTTCATCGTGCAGTTGACCGAGCCTGTGATCGAAATCCTTGGCCAGGCGTTCTCCTGGAAGGACATGATCCTGATCGCCGGTGGCCTGTTCCTGGTGTGGAAGGCCACGACCGAGATCCATCACAGCATGGACCCGTCGCCGGAAGACCCGAAGACCGCGACTTCGACCGTAACCCTGGGTTTTGCCGCGGCCATCGGTCAGATCCTGATGCTCGACATGGTGTTCTCGATCGACAGCATCATTACCGCTGTCGGCATGACCGAACACTTGCCGATCATGATCATCGCGGTGGTGGTGTCGGTGCTGGTGATGCTGCTCGCGGCTGATCCGCTGGCCAAGTTCATCAACGATAACCCGACGGTGGTCATGCTGGCGCTGGGCTTCCTGATCATGATCGGCATGACGCTGATCGCTGAGGGCTTCGGCGCCCACGTACCGAAAGGTTATGTGTACGCGGCCATGGCGTTCTCGGCCGGTATCGAAGTGTTGAACATGCTGTCGCGCCGGGCGAAGCAGAAGAAGGTTGCTCAGCAGGCGTAATTGCTGAGAACACAAAAAACCGCCTGGGCTGGTTGAGCTCAGGCGGTTTTTTTTCGCTTTGGTGTTGGGGGGTGTGGTTTAGAGCTTGCCCCTCATCGGAACGCCGCCCGCCCAGCCCTCTCCCTCCGGGAGAGGGCTAGGGTGAGGGGCTCTTGATCTTCAATGCGCAGCAGCGTGCCGCACTGGATGCTTCTCTGTTTTCTCAACCGGCATCGTCTGCACCGGATGATGCCGCCGCGAAATCCGCAGCACACCCCACAACATGGCAGTCGCCACGGCCAGCCAGCCGGCTATCAACATCACAATGGTCATGGTCAGGCTCATTGGTGCCTCCTCTTCGCCCTGCGTCGGGCGCTCGCTTTTCGCAATTCGCTCTATTTCAGTGACAGTCTAGTCAATGGGGTGTTTCAAGCTATTGACCAAAGGTCGTTAGTGACCAATCAGTTTGCTCTATGCAATCGCCCGCTCTGCGGTTTAAGGCTATACCGCAGGCGGGTGCGGCTCTATGATCGCTGGCGTTGCCGGAACACGATGACCGGCGTCTGGAAGAGAGTGATTGATGGTGCAGGTATTTTCTCGAGTGCGCGGAACGTTGCTTGCCGGCGCTTGCGCGGTGGTGCTGAGCGGATGCGCGGGCAACGTGGCCCCGGAAGTCAAGCGCTTGCCGGAGCGGGTTGAACTCAGCGGCACCTTCTATCGTGGCGAAGCCAACCAGAGTGGGCCACAGGTGCTGGCCAGTCTGCTGTCGCAACAAGGCATCGTCATCACCCCGGGCCTTCTGGAAAAACCGCTGCACTTGCCGGGGGCTGAGGACAAGCTGCAGCAGAACATGCAGAACCTCGCCCGCGAATATGGCCTGGTGGTTTATCCGCTCGACAGCCAGCTGCCAGCCTTGCTGACCCAGGTCGCGGCGGGCTACCCGGTCATGGTGCGTTTCAGTGAAGGTTCGGCATTCTGGGCCGAGCCGCGTTACGCGATCCTGTCCGGCTACGACCGCAACAAACAGAAGGTCCTGCTGCGCGCCGGCATGAATCGTCGGCAGTTGATGGATTTCGGCAGCTTTCAAGCAGCGCTCGAAAAGGCCGGTGGCTGGGCGATCCTGATTCAGAAACCGTCGCAGATCCCGGCAGCCGTCGACCGCTCCCGTTGGCTGAAAGCCGCCGATGAACTGGCGCAGGCCGGTGAAGAAAACGCTGCGGCGCAGGCGCGAAAGGCTCTGGCGGCGCAATAAACCTCCGTTCGTCATCTGCCGGGCACGACTGCGCCGGGCCGGCCTCTGAAGATTAATGCCCGTGCTTCGCGGGTGAATCAAGGAGGCAACATGGCAGATTCCCAAACCCCGAAAGGCCCACACTCGTCCGAACATTCCTCGGACGATGATCTGGGCTTCGATCCGGATTCGCCGGACCTCGAGGATCCGCAAGTTGATCCGGTCGGTCCGGCTAAGGCCCCGCAGGATGTCGAGCCCGGTGAAGATCCGAAGAAACCGGCCAAGCCCTATGATCCGTTAGCCGATCTGAAACCTTGATGTGAGGTGCGTATGAGTACCGATTCAAGCTTCGATGACCACAAACCTGACAGCGTACCGACCACGCCGGAGCCGGAGGTTGATCCGGTGCTGGACCCGGACAGCCCGATGCGCGACCCGATGGCGCGGCCAAATGTGCTGACGCCGGACGTTTCGCCTGAGCCGAGCTCGGGAGACGGCATCCCCGATGACGACAATATGCCGCTGCCCAACGACTGATGCGCGGACGAAAAAAAGCCCCGAACATTCGGGGCTTTTTCATGATTGCTGGGTCTACTTTGCCGCTTCGACCACGCCGCTCTGACGGCTCTTGAGGTTCTTGTCGGCTTTGTATTGCTGTGCCACGGCAGGCACGTTGGCGCTGCGCCCGGTTTCCACCCAGCTGCGGATACGGCTGGCGTCGGCAAAATGCGTGTATTTGCCGAACGCATCGAGAATGACCAGGGCGACCGGACGGTTGCCCATCTTCGTCACCAGCACCAGGCAATGGCCGGCCGGGTTGGTAAAACCGGTCTTGGTAATCTTGATGTCCCAATCGGCCTTATTGACCAAGTGGTCGGTATTGCGGAAGCCCAAAGTGTAGTTGGGCTTGCGGAACGCCACGGTCTTTTCCTTGGTGGTGGTCAGTTGCACCAGAAGCGGTTGCTTGTGCGCGGCCACCAGCAATTTGCTCAGGTCGCGGGCGGTGGAAACGTTGCGCTCTGACAGCCCGGTCGGCTCGACAAAGTGCGTGCTGGTCATGCCCAGCGCCTTGGCCTTGGCGTTCATTGCCGCGATAAAAGCAGCGTAGCCACCTGGATAGTGGTGCGCGAGGCTGGCGGCGGCACGGTTTTCCGAAGACATCAAGGCGATCAGCAGCATCTCGCGGCGAGGCAGCTCACTCTTGAGTTTGACGCGGGAGAACACACCCTTCATTTCCGGGGTGTTCCTGATATCGACATCGATCCATTCGTCCATGTTCTGTCGAGCTTCCACCACGACAAGGCCAGTCATCAGCTTGCTGACGGAAGCGATCGGTACGATCACGTCAGGGTTGCTGGAATAAATGACTTTGTTGGTCTGCATATCCATGAGCAGGGCGCTGCCAGACGCGATCTTCAATGTCGAAGCGTCACGTGGAGCAGCGGTGGTTTCCGCAGCGTTGATCGTTGGCGTGATGAATGTGCCTGTAACAGCAAACAACAGGCTCAGAATCGAGAGACGAATTTTCACGCGGGCGAACTCTAAAAGGTTGGATATACCGTTAGTTTGTAACGGGTTATTTCTCAAAACCGGCGCATTTTAGGAGTATGGCTGAAGAACTGTCGATGGTTGTTTGTAAGACCTGAAAATCTCGTGAAAAGGCCTGTAAAAAGAGCGGTTTCCGGCGAACGGTTGAAGTTTTTTCTCAGGCACGAAAAACCCCGCACGAGGCGGGGTTCTGATGCGGCGTAAAAACCCGGTCAGACGTGCAGTGTTTCTGCGGCGTAGAGGGTGTTTTCCAGCAGGCAGGCGCGGGTCATCGGGCCAACGCCGCCCGGTACCGGGGTGATCCAGCCAGCGCGGGGCAGGGCGGTTTCGTAGACAACGTCACCGACCAGTTTGCCGTCGTCCTGACGGTTGATGCCGACGTCGATCACGATCGCGCCTTCCTTGATCCACTCGCCCTTGACCAGGCCCGGCTTGCCGGCGGCAACGACCACCAGATCAGCACGGCCGACGTGGCCGGCCAGATCCTTGGTGAAGCGGTGAGTCACAGTGACGGTGCAGCCGGCCAGCAGCAATTCCATGGCCATCGGGCGACCGACGATATTGGAGGCGCCCACGACTACCGCGTCCATCCCGTAAAGATCAGCGCCAGTGCTTTCCAGCAAGGTCATGATGCCTTTCGGGGTGCAGGGGCGCAGCAGCGGGATGCGCTGGGCCAGGCGACCGACGTTGTACGGGTGGAAGCCGTCGACGTCTTTGTCCGGGCGGATGCGTTCCAGCAGCTTGGACGCGTCGAGGTGTTCGGGCAGAGGCAACTGCAGGAGAACGCCGTCGATAGCCGGATCGTCGTTGAGGCGATCGATCAGATCGGTCAGGGCGTCCTGAGTGGTGTCGGAGGGCAGGTCGTAGGCTTGAGAGAGGAAGCCAACCTCTTCACAGTCTTTACGCTTGTGCGAGACATAAACCTGAGAGGCAGGATCGCTGCCGACCAGGATCACCGCGAGGCCGGGCGTGCGCAGGCCTTGCTGGCGACGCTCGGCAACTCGTTGGGCGATCTGCTGGCGCAGGCTGGCGGCGATCGATTTGCCGTCGATTAGTTGTGCAGTCATTGCGCGTGATTAACCATCGAGAGGGGAAAAAATGAGAACGCATTCTCGCATGTCGAGCGGTGAGGGCAAAGGCGCTTGGTCAGCAAATTCCTCTAACTCCTTTAATTAAATGAATTTTTTTCAAAAAGGATTTGACGACCTTTGGAGCCCTCTATACTATTCGTCGCACTTGTCGGGCACAGCCTAGCACTGGTTAAGAAGGTGAGGCGGAATCAAGGTTCTGCGACACTGGAAAGCACTTAGTTTGTAGTCCTTTAAGAGTACAGATTAACAAGGCGCCCGTAGCTCAGCTGGATAGAGCATCCGCCTTCTAAGCGGATGGTCGCAGGTTCGAGTCCTGCCGGGTGCGCCATTAGGCAGCTTTGGCACAAGTAACGCGATATGGTGGGCGTAGCTCAGTTGGTAGAGCACGGGATTGTGACTCCCGTTGTCGTGGGTTCGATCCCCATCGTCCACCCCATATTTCGAAAGGCGCCAGATTTAACGGTCTGGCGCCTTTGCTTTAAAAGCTTCATCCGCGGATGTGGTGGAATTGGTAGACACACTGGATTTAGGTTCCAGCGCCGCGAGGCGTAAGAGTTCGAGTCTCTTCATCCGCACCAAATAAAGCTTCATCTGTGCCTAGGGCCTGATGAAGTTTCGACAAAGAAGTTGTTTGGCTTTTTTGTTACGCAATATGGTGGGCGTAGCTCAGTTGGTAGAGCACGGGATTGTGACTCCCGTTGTCGTGGGTTCGATCCCCATCGTCCACCCCATATTTCGAAAGGCGCCAGATTTAACAGTCTGGCGCCTTTTTTGTTTTAGCGGTTTCGAAATCCGGCCATGGCCGATTTCGAAGCGCAGGGCAGGGCACTTCATCGCTTTTAAAGGATCCGATGACGCTGAGCTGCTCGTCGTTCCGGTTTTGCCGGAACGCCTGTCGGGGCCTATCTGGTAGTTGCTTCTATATATAGAAGCGTTGTTGCAGAGCCCTGACGTGATCGCTTGTATTCGCCAGTGGAGTGCGCGGCATTCGTGCGGCGCTCCCTATAAATTGCCTGCTGTTTTTTTACCCGTTTCCAGTAGGGTGACTTCTTGAGTTTGACCCACTAGAATGCATGCCCTTGATTCTGGGGTCGGAAACGGCCGGCTAACGTCTGTGCAACGAGGAATATCCATGCAAGTTTCTGTTGAAAATACTACTGCTCTCGAGCGCCGCATGAGCGTCACCGTGCCGGCAGAGCGCATCGAGACTCAGGTCAACAAGCGTCTGCAGCAGACTGCCCAAAAGGCCAAAATTGCTGGCTTCCGTCCAGGCAAAGTGCCAATGAGCGAAATCAAGCGCCGTTTCGGTGCTGATGCGCGTCAGGAAGCGGTAGGCGACGTCATTCAGTCTTCCTTCTACGAAGCTGTGGTCGAGCAGAAGCTCAACCCTGCCGGTTCGCCTTCGATCGAGCCAAAGTCGCTCGAGGCGGGCAAGGATCTGGAATACGTTGCTGTATTCGAAGTCTTCCCTGAGTTCACCGTTGCTGGCTTCGAAGGCATCACCGTTGAGCGTCTGAGCGCTGAAGTGGCTGACGCTGATCTGGACAAGATGCTCGACATCCTGCGCAAGCAGAACACCCGTTTTGAAGTGGCCGACCGTGCTGCCCAGAACGAAGACCAGTTGAACATCGATTTCGTTGGCAAGGTTGACGGCGAAGTATTCGCTGGCGGCTCCGCCAAGGGCACTCAGCTGGTACTGGGCTCCGGCCGTATGATCCCGGGCTTCGAAGAAGGCCTGGTTGGCGCTAAAGCCGGCGAAGAACGCGTTCTGAACCTGACCTTCCCTGAGGACTATCAGAACCTGGACCTGGCTGGCAAAACCGCCGAGTTCACCGTGACCGTCAACACTGTATCCGAGCCTAAGCTGCCTGAGCTGAACGAAGAGTTCTTCGCTCAATTCGGCATCAAGGAAAGCGGCATCGACGGCTTCCGCACCGAAGTTCGCAAGAACATGGAGCGTGAACTGCGTCAGGCAATCAAATCCAAGGTCAAGAATCAGGTAATGGACGGTCTGCTGGCCACCAACCCGATCGAAGTGCCAAAGGCTCTGCTGTCCAACGAAGTTGACCGTCTGCGCGTGCAAGCTGTTCAGCAGTTCGGCGGCAACATCAAGCCAGATCAACTGCCGGCCGAGCTGTTCGAAGAGCAAGCCAAGCGCCGCGTCGTGCTGGGTCTGATCGTTGCTGAAGTGGTCAAGCAGTTCGATCTGAAGCCTGATGAAGCTCGCGTTCGCGAAATGATTCAGGAAATGGCTTCCGCTTACCAGGAGCCAGAGCAGGTCGTGTCGTGGTACTACAAAAACGAGCAGCAGCTGAACGAAGTGCGTTCGGTTGTGCTGGAAGAACAAGTTGTGGATACTGTTCTGCAGAAAGCTAGTGTGACCGACAAATCGGTCTCCTACGAAGAAGCAGTCAAGCCGGTAGAAGCTCCAGCAGCCGACTGATTGATTTTGCGTTAGAAGTGCACACCATAAGCCAGCTCTCGAGCTGGCTTATGCGTATTCAAGACATAACTATTTGGGAGCGACTGCAGAGCATGTTCCGTAATTCTTATATTCAGCAGAACTCTGATATCCAGGCCGCCGGCGGCCTGGTCCCGATGGTTGTCGAGCAGTCCGCTCGTGGCGAACGCGCCTACGACATCTACTCGCGCCTGCTCAAGGAGCGAGTGATCTTTCTGGTGGGCCCGGTAGAGGACTACATGGCCAACCTGATCTGTGCGCAACTGCTGTTCCTTGAAGCGGAAAACCCGGACAAGGACATCCATCTGTACATCAACTCGCCGGGCGGTTCGGTGACTGCCGGCATGTCGATCTACGACACCATGCAGTTCATCAAGCCGAACGTATCGACCACCTGCATCGGTCAGGCCTGCAGCATGGGCGCATTTCTGCTCACCGCAGGTGCTCCGGGCAAGCGTTTCTGCCTGCCGAACTCGCGCGTGATGATTCACCAGCCACTGGGCGGTTTCCAGGGCCAGGCGTCGGACATCGAAATCCACGCCAAGGAAATCCTCTTCATCCGCGAGCGTCTGAACATGCTGATGGCCAAGCACAGCGGCCGTACTCTGGAAGAAATCGAGCGCGATACCAATCGCGACAACTTCATGAGTGCTGAAGCTGCGAAGGAATACGGCCTGATCGACGAAGTGATCAACCAGCGTCCAGCTAATATAAGCAGCGCAAAACAGGCCTGATCGGCATGTCCGATCAGCGGCGGGCTTGAAAAAGCCCGCAATAGCCTTCATCTTGTGTTGCAAGCCTATCGGATTTGGATCGAACGAATGACTGACACCCGCAACGGCGAGGACAACGGCAAGCTGCTCTATTGCTCCTTCTGTGGCAAAAGCCAGCATGAAGTGCGCAAATTGATTGCCGGCCCCTCGGTCTTTATCTGCGACGAGTGCGTCGACCTGTGCAATGACATCATCCGCGAGGAGGTGCAGGAAGCACAGGCCGAAAGCAGCGCGCATAAATTGCCTTCGCCTAAAGAAATCAGCGGCATCCTTGACCAGTACGTCATTGGTCAGGAGCGTGCGAAAAAGGTTTTGGCCGTAGCGGTGTACAACCACTACAAGCGCCTGAACCAGCGTGACAAAAAGGCTGACGACGTCGAACTCGGCAAGAGCAACATTCTGCTGATCGGCCCGACAGGCTCCGGTAAAACCCTGCTGGCCGAAACACTGGCCCGCTTGCTGAACGTTCCGTTCACCATCGCTGACGCAACTACCCTCACCGAGGCCGGTTACGTGGGTGAAGATGTCGAGAACATCATTCAGAAGCTGCTGCAGAAGTGCGATTACGACGTAGAGAAAGCCCAGATGGGCATTGTCTACATCGACGAAATCGACAAGATTTCCCGCAAGTCCGACAACCCGTCGATCACCCGTGATGTTTCCGGTGAAGGCGTGCAGCAGGCCTTGCTCAAGTTGATCGAAGGCACGGTCGCTTCGGTACCGCCGCAAGGTGGCCGCAAGCATCCGCAGCAGGAATTCCTGCAGGTCGACACCCGTAACATCCTGTTCATCTGCGGTGGTGCGTTCTCCGGCCTGGAAAAGGTCATTCAGAACCGTTCCACCAAAGGCGGCATCGGCTTCAACGCCGAAGTGCGCAGCAAGGAAGAAGGCAAGAAGGTCGGTGAATCCCTGCGTGAAGTCGAGCCTGACGATCTGGTCAAGTTCGGTCTGATCCCGGAATTCGTCGGTCGTCTGCCGGTCCTGGCGACACTGGACGAGCTCGACGAGGCTGCGCTGATGCAAATCCTCACCGAGCCGAAAAATGCTCTGACCAAACAGTATGCCAAGCTGTTCGAGATGGAAGGCGTGGATCTGGAATTCCGTTCCGACGCGCTGAAATCGGTCGCCAAGCGTGCCCTGGAACGTAAAACCGGTGCCCGTGGCCTGCGTTCGATTCTCGAAGGTGTGCTGCTCGACACGATGTATGAGATCCCCTCGCAGTCCGAGGTGAGCAAAGTCGTGATCGATGAAAGCGTCATCGAAGGCAAGTCCAAGCCACTGTATATCTACGAAAACAGTGAGCCGACGGCCAAGGCAGCGCCGGACGCGTAAGCGTTCACAGCGCCGCAACAAAGAAGGGGCCTTCGGGCCTCTTTTTTTTAAGTCGTTTTTTACCTCCGCTTTGCGCTTGTTTTTTTTCGAGGCAGCCCCCATCTTGGTTTCAAGCTTAATTCCATCTGATTACGGCCATACGGCCGCCGTAGAGGCGAAATCATGAAGACAACCATCGAATTGCCTCTCCTGCCATTGCGTGATGTCGTGGTTTATCCGCACATGGTTATCCCGCTGTTCGTGGGGCGCGAGAAATCCATCGAAGCCCTCGAGGCAGCGATGACGGGTGACAAGCAGATTCTGCTGCTGGCCCAGCGAAACCCGGCTGACGATGATCCCGGTGAAGACGCTCTCTATCGCGTAGGTACAATTGCCACGGTTCTGCAGCTGCTGAAGCTGCCTGACGGCACCGTCAAGGTTCTGGTCGAAGGCGAGCAGCGTGGTACTGTCGAGCGCTTCAGCGAAGTCGATGGCCACTGCCGCGCCGAAGTTTCTCTGATCGAAGAAGTCGACGCCGCTGAGCGCGAGTCGGAAGTCTTCGTGCGCACGCTGCTGTCGCAGTTCGAACAATACGTTCAGCTGGGCAAGAAGGTTCCGGCTGAAGTCCTGTCGTCGCTCAACAGCATCGATGAGCCCGGCCGTCTGGTCGACACCATGGCCGCGCACATGGCGCTGAAAATCGAGCAGAAGCAGGAAATCCTCGAGATCATCGATCTGTCGGCGCGTGTCGAGCACGTGCTGGCGCTGCTGGATGCCGAAATCGACCTGCTCCAGGTTGAAAAACGCATTCGCGGTCGCGTCAAAAAGCAAATGGAGCGCAGCCAGCGCGAGTACTACCTGAATGAGCAGATGAAGGCCATTCAGAAAGAACTCGGTGACGGCGACGAAGGCCACAACGAAATCGAAGAGCTGAAAAAGCGCATCGATGCTGCCGGCTTGCCGAAAGACGCGCTGGCCAAGGCCACCGCTGAGCTGAACAAGCTCAAGCAGATGTCGCCGATGTCAGCTGAAGCCACTGTGGTGCGTTCCTACATCGACTGGCTGGTGCAGGTGCCGTGGAAGGCGCAGAGCAAAGTACGCCTCGACCTGGCCCGTGCAGAAGACATTCTCGACGCCGATCACTACGGCCTCGAAGAGGTCAAGGAGCGAATCCTTGAATACCTCGCCGTGCAGAAGCGCGTGAAGAAAATCCGTGGCCCGGTGTTGTGCCTGGTCGGTCCTCCAGGTGTGGGTAAGACCTCGCTGGCGGAATCGATAGCACACGCCACCAATCGCAAATTCGTACGTATGGCCTTGGGCGGCGTGCGTGACGAAGCGGAAATTCGTGGTCACCGCCGGACCTACATCGGTTCGATGCCGGGAAGATTGATTCAAAAGATGACAAAAGTGGGCGTACGCAACCCGCTGTTCCTGCTCGATGAAATCGACAAGATGGGCAGCGACATGCGTGGCGACCCGGCGTCGGCGTTGCTGGAAGTGCTCGACCCCGAGCAAAACCACAACTTCAACGATCACTATCTTGAAGTCGATTACGACCTGTCCGATGTGATGTTCCTGTGCACCTCGAACTCGATGAACATCCCGCCAGCGCTGCTGGACCGGATGGAAGTCATCCGTCTGCCGGGTTACACCGAAGACGAGAAGATCAACATCGCTGTGAAATACCTCTCGCCGAAACAGATCGCCGCCAATGGTCTGAAGAAGGGCGAGCTGGAGTTCGATGAGGAAGCGATTCGCGACATCATCCGTTATTACACCCGTGAAGCGGGCGTGCGGGGGCTCGAGCGACAGATCGCCAAGGTCTGCCGCAAGGCAGTCAAAGAGCATGCGCTGGAAAAACGCTTCTCGGTAAAAGTGACAGCTGACCTGCTCGAGCATTTCCTCGGCGTGCGCAAGTTCCGCTACGGCCTGGCTGAGCAGCAAGATCAGGTGGGGCAGGTGACTGGCCTGGCGTGGACTCAGGTTGGCGGTGAATTGCTGACTATCGAAGCCGCAGTGATTCCGGGTAAAGGTCAACTGATCAAGACCGGTTCGCTCGGTGATGTGATGGTCGAATCGATCACTGCCGCACAGACCGTTGTGCGCAGCCGCGCCAAGAGTCTGGGCATCCCGCTGGACTTCCACGAGAAGCGCGACACGCACATTCACATGCCGGAAGGTGCTACGCCGAAAGACGGCCCAAGTGCTGGCGTCGGTATGTGCACGGCGTTGGTTTCGGCATTGACCGGTATTCCGGTGCGCGCCGATGTCGCCATGACCGGTGAGATCACTCTGCGTGGGCAAGTGCTGGCAATTGGCGGTTTGAAAGAAAAACTGCTGGCGGCTCACCGCGGCGGAATCAAGATTGTGATTATTCCGGAAGAAAACGTCCGCGATCTGAAGGAGATTCCTGACAATATCAAGCAGGATCTGCAGATCAAGCCGGTTAAATGGATTGACGAGGTCCTGCAAATTGCGCTGCAATACGCGCCGGAGCCCTTGCCGGATGTGGCTCCGGAGATAGTTGCCAAGGACGAAAAACGCGAGTCTGATGCCAAGGAAAGAATTAGCACGCATTAATACGTTTTAGCCTGGGGGGCTTTCCTTGACAGCATTTTAGAGCCCTTGTTATAAAGCGGCTCTTAAGTGTCTGTAGGCCATTCAGCACTCGTTTTTGCTTTCACCAAAAAACTTAGAAACATCTCAAAATAGATATAAGGGGACTTAGAGTGAACAAGTCGGAACTGATTGATGCTATCGCTGCATCCGCTGATATCCCGAAAGCTGCTGCTGGCCGTGCGCTGGACGCTGTAATCGAATCCGTCACTGGCGCTCTGAAGGCTGGCGACTCCGTTGTTCTGGTTGGTTTCGGTACTTTCTCCGTGACTGACCGTCCGGCTCGTACCGGTCGCAACCCGCAAACTGGCAAGTCTCTGGAAATCCCGGCTGCCAAGAAGCCAGGTTTCAAAGCCGGTAAAGCGCTGAAAGAAGCTGTTAACTGAGTTTCCAGGTTTTTACCCATCCGGGTCGGGGTCAAGCCTGACTTGGCAGCGGAGCGGTAGAGCAGGTGGCTGGAACAGGCACCTGTAACGCCGGGATCGAGGGTTCGAGCCCTGTCCGCTCCGCCAGTTACGAGAAGGCGCATCCTCGGATGCGCCTTTCTTCTATCCGGATTCTACCCACGCTCCACGGTTGCCTAAATTGAAGTTCAACCGTTTCTGGGGGACGCATGCTGCAAAATATCAGGGACAATTCACAAGGCTGGATTGCCAAGACCATTATCGGGGTCATCGTTGCACTGATGGCCCTGACCGGTTTCGATGCCATTTTCCAGGCCACGACTCACAAGAACGAGGCGGCCAAGGTCAACGGTGACGAAATCAGCCAGAACGAGCTGAGCCAGGCCGTTGATATGCAACGCCGTCAGCTGATGCAACAACTGGGCAAGGACTTCGATGCGTCCTTGCTCGACGAAAAAATGCTCCGCGAATCGGCGCTCAAAGGCCTGATCGACCGCAAGTTGCTGCTGCAAGGCGCCGAACAGGCGAAGTTCTCGTTCTCCGAAGCCGCGCTGGATCAAGTGATCCTGCAGACGCCTGAATTCCAGGTCGACGGCAAGTTCAGCTCCGAGCGCTTCGACCAGGTGATCCGTCAACTGGGCTACAGCCGCATGCAGTTCCGTCAGATGCTGGCTCAGGAAATGCTTATCGGCCAGTTGCGCGCTGGTGTTGCCGGCAGCGGTTTCGTCACCGACGCCGAAGTGCTGGCTTTTGCCCGTCTGGAAAAACAGACCCGTGATTTCGCCACTCTTAACGTCAAGGCCGACCCGGCTGCGGTCAAGCTGACCGATGACGAGGTCAAGGCTTACTACGACGAGCACGCCAAGGAATTCATGACGCCGGATCAGGTGATCATCGATTACGTCGAGCTGAAGAAATCGTCGTTCTTCGATCAGGTTGCGGTCAAGGATGAAGATCTTGAGGCGGCTTACCAGAAAGAGATCGCCAACCTGTCGGAACAGCGTCGTGCCGCGCACATCCTCATCGAAGTGAACGACAAGACTACCGAAGCGCAGGCAAAGGCGAAGATCGACGAAGTCCAGGCGCGTCTGGCCAAGGGCGAGAAGTTCGAAGCGTTGGCCAAGGAATTCTCGCAGGATCCGGGTTCCGCCAACAATGGTGGTGACCTTGGTTATGCCGGTCCTGGCGTTTACGACCCGGCTTTCGAAAAAGCGCTGTACTCCTTGTCGAAAGACCAGGTGTCCGAGCCCATTCGTACCGACTTCGGTTATCACCTGATCAAGCTGTTGGGCGTGGAAGCGCCTGAAGTGCCGACCCTGGCCAGCCTGAAAGACAAGCTGACCCGCGAGCTGAAAGCCGCTCAGGTCGAGCAGCGTTTCGTTGAGGCGACCAAGCAACTGGAAGACTCGGCGTTCGAAGCTTCTGACCTGGCGCAGCCAGCAGCAGATCTGAAACTGACTGTGCACACTTCCAAGCCGTTCGGCCGTGAAGGTGGCGAAGGTGTTGCAGCCAACCGTGCCGTGGTCACTGCCGCGTTCAGTCCGGAAGTGATTGATGAAGGTGCCAACAGCACCGCCATCGAGCTGGACCCGGAAACCGTGATCGTGCTGCGCGCCAAGGAGCATCTCAAGCCTGCGCAATTGCCACTGGAAAGCGTGAGCGCGGCGATCCGCACTCAGTTGACCAAGGAGCATGCCAGTGCCGAGGCCAAGACCCGTGCCGAGAAGCTGATCGCTGATCTGCGCGACGGCAAGGCGCCGCTGGACAAGGCCATTGACGGTCAGAACTGGAAGATCACCGAAGCGGCCACCCGTGGTCAGGAAGGGGTTGATCCGGCTGTGCTGCAGGCACTGTTCCGTATGCCGAAGCCGGCTGCCAAGGACAAGCCGACGTTCTCCAGCGTTACCTTGCCGGATGGCAGCCTGATGGTGGTGCGCCTCAACGGTGTTAACGAAGCTGCTGCGCCTACTGATGAAGAGAAGGCGCAATATCGTCGCTTCCTGGCTTCCCGTGAAGGGCAGCAGGACTTTGCGGCGTATCGCAAGCAACTGGAAGCTGAGGCGAAGATCGAGCGGTTCTGATCTTTTGACTGACGTTTGAAGGAGCCCCGGCCTGGTTGGTCGGGGCTTTTTTGTTTTTGGTGGCTTGGCGGCCTTTGGGCCGGCCATGCTCTGGGTGGTTTGGGTGAATATCCGTTTCTTCGGGTGCGGCGGCTGGCGGTTTCGCCCTTACGGCGAGGCACTTTTTCCAGACGCCGAAAAAGTACCCAAAAAGGCTTGCTCCTACGTTCGGCCCTCGCAGGCTCGGGTTCCTTCGCTGCGGGATCGATCCGGGCGCAGCGGCTCCGGTTTGCTTCGCTGCACCTCCTTCCGCTGTGTCTGGCTGCGCCAGACGGTCGCTGCGCTCCCACGCCCGGATCAATCCCTCCACTCAGCCTTCCGATGTCGCCGGTGGATCAAAAGCAAGATCAAAAGCACTCGAGCTTGCGCTCATTGTTGAGTGGGGCGGCTTTGCCGCGGGCAGCTGCGCTGCTTTGCTTTTGCTTTTGTGGGAGCGAGCCTGCTCGCGAAGGCGGCTTGGCAGCCGACCTGATCTTGAGTTTTTACCTTTCTTTTGCTTTAGAACACGCCGGTCGGTTCTGGGGTGTTATGGCCGTCGAGCCGACAAGCCATGGCGAAATTGCGCGCGTTGATCGATCATTTGTCCACGCGGCTTTTTCCTGACGGCCATGACCGGTAAAGTTGTAACCGATTCTTGACACTATTCCATGCGCCATGGGGCAACGATCTGTTGCACAATACGCCCCGGACTGTTTTCCCTCAGGATGTTCAATGTTGATTTCCACTCCCATGCGTGTTGTCGGGCTGGCGCTGTTATTGACTGCGGTGGCCGGTTGTTCGAAGGACAAGCCGATCTATGAGCATGAGAACTTCGATGACTCCGGCACCTTTTCGCGCAATTACCCGGTAACCGACACCGCCAGTTGCGAAGCGGCCCGGCGCGCGTTGCTCAGTCAGGGCTACATCATTACCAGCAGTGATCCGAAGCTGGTCAGCGGGCACAAGAGCTTCCAGCAGACCGGCGAGACGCACCTCGAGATCAGCTTCAACGTGGTCTGCGCCGAAGATGGCAGCGCCGGGCATCATGCGACGGTGTTCGCCAACGCCTTGCAGGACCGTTATGCGCTGAAGAAGACCAACAACTCGGCCAGCCTCGGGGTTGGTGTGTTGGGCTCGGTGTCGATGCCGATCGGCTCCTCGGACGACTCGATGGTCAAGGTCGCCAGTGAGACGGTCATTGCGCAGAAGTTCTACGAGCGTTTCTTCACGCTGGTGGAGCAGTTCCTGCCCGCCGATGCGAAGAAAGCTGCACACATCGAAGAAAAGCCGAAAACCGATCTTGGTGTGCCAGAACCAAAAGCGGCACCTGCACCTGCGCCTCCGGCGCCGACACCTGCAGCGGAACCGGCCCCCGCGCCGGCTGCGGAAGCTGCACCGGCCCCGGTTGAAACCGCGCCAGTGAGTTCCGAACCGATGGTGCCCCCAGCGGAGTCGACGCCGATTACGCCTGCGCCAGCGCCCGTGGAAGAGCCAGCGCCGGCCAGCGAAACCATCACCCCGCCGACCAACCCGGATATTCCGCCACCATCCGAGCCGATTCCGGCGATGCCTGCGTCGGGCCAATAAGAAACCAAGCGAAACCCTGTGGGAGCGAGCCTGCTCGCGAAGCGGTGTATCGGTCGACAGATGATTAGACTGACACACCGCTTCGCGAGCAGGCTCGCTCCCACAGTGGTTTTCGGGTTGGCTTAAAATCTGGTTACACACCTGCGGCATCATCGCCGCGATAAATCCCCAACCACCTGCTACGTTTTATTCATGAAGGCAGCGTTTCACTTTTCCTTCACACGGGCACTTTATGCTCGGGGGCACAGGTCGATTGATCAGGCCATTTTCATAACGAGCAGTTGGGGGATTCATACGATGGATGAGTATCAGGAAGAACTGCTCGAATACCAGGCCTTTGAACTGGATCAACCAGAGCCGGCTGACGACGCGACGGAACTCTGAGCTTCAGGCTCCCGAGCGGTAATTTCGTCGGGATTCGCCGGGCGTCTGCCCGCTCCAGCGCTTGAATGCGCGTTGGAAGGCTTCAGCTGAGGCGAAGCCCAGCAGGTAGGCGATTTCGCCGAACGCCAGTTCGGTGTCGCGGATGTAGGTCATCGCCAAATCGCGGCGTGTGTCATTGAGGATCGCGCGAAATTGCGTGCCTTCCTCAGTGAGCTTGCGCCGCAAGGTCCAGGTCGGCAGTTTCAGGCGTGCCGCGACTTCTTCAAGATCCGGCTCGCGGCCGCCATTGAGCAGCGGGCCGAGCAATTGGGTGATGCGCTCGCGCAGGCTGCGGGTGCGGGTCAGTTGTTCCAGCTCCCGCTCACACAGTTGCAGCAGATGTCGCCAGGTGCTCGGGCAATGTTCAGGGTTGCGCAGGGCGAGGCTGCTCAGGCTCAGGCGCAGTTGGTTGCGCTCGGCGCTGAACTGGATCGGGCAGTCACCGAGCATTGTGTAGGCTTCGCGGTAATCCGGCGCTTCGAATTCGATTTCGATTCGCTCGGCGCGCAACGTTTCGCCGCACAGGCTCGACAACTGATGCAGCCAGCCGGCGAGGATCGAGTCGACCACGAAGCGGTTATAGGCGTTGTATGGGCTGATCGAATAGAAGCGCAACCAGGCACCGTTGGCATCTTCGTGGAAACTGGACTGCCCGCGATAGTTCGAGCCGTAAAGCGGCTCGAAGCGCGTCAGGCAGCGGGCCGCTTCACGCACGGTGGGTGCTTGCGCCGCAGTGATGCCGGCCAGACCGGCTTGATTCAAGCGGATCATTCGGCCCATGCGCAGGCCCAAGGCCGGGTCGCCGGTGAGTTGAATCGCCGCATGGCCCAGGCGCATGTAACGCGGGATCGACAAGCGCGCCCCGGCCTCGGCCAGTCGCGCGGCATCAAGGCCATATTGTTCAAGCAGAGGCAGCGGATCGACGTCGTGGCTGCGCACGGCGTCGGCCAGACTATGGACGAAGCCCACCGACAGATCCCCGAGGCGCATCGGCTGCGGCTTCATGGTTTACAGCCAGACGTTCAGCAAGCGCGCACCACGGGCCTCGCCATCGGCGAACTGCTGGCCGTTGCTGCTGAGGAAGCTTGTGCCGGTACTCGACTTGTCCCAGAACTGCCCGCGCATGAACACACTGACGCCGGCAATCGCGCGGCTGCTCGGTGGTTGTGCGGTGAGGGTCAGTCGGTGCCAGGCCTGACCTTCACTGAGGTCGCCGGGCTTGAGGCTGACCGAGCCCGGCGTGCTCGAACCCTTGTAGCCACGCCATGGCTTGTCCCAGGCGCCTTGGCCAATAACCTGCGCCGGCACGGCCACCAGTTGCGCGCCTTGCTCATCGAGGGTACGGTAGTTGGCGGGGTACCAGCTGTCACTGCCGATCAGGATGCCCAGGCGTCCGGCCGGGGTATCGACGACCTGTATGGCGTGTTTGTCTTCGGCCTGAATCACACCTTGCTGATCGAAGATCGGATGCATCTGCCGTTGCGGCTGGCCCAACGGTACGCCGTCGCGACCAAACACCACGCTGCTGTTGAACAGGGCGCCGCTGCCGGGCTTGAGCCGGCCGTCGCGGATGCTTGGCTCCGGCAGCACGATGGAGCCGGCCACCAGGGTGACCTGGAACTCTTTGGCCAGACCGCCGAACAGCGCCTGGTAATCCTTGGCCATGGCCTTCGCTTTCATCCGCAGATAAGCATCGTCCAGCCGTTGCTCGCCCTTGGCCCGCAGCCACGCTCGGGCAAACAGCAGTGGATTGCTCGCCGCCAGCCAGTTCATCGCCTCCGCCAGGGTCGGCGCCTGATAAAGCTCGTCTTTCTCGCCGCTGACCATCAGCCAGGTGCCGACGTGCTCGGGCAACACCACCACGGTTTTTTCGTTGAGCAAGCCCTGATCGCGCGCCTGCTGCAGATACGCCGCGAGTTTGCGGTGCAGGCGTGCGGAGCTTTGGTAATCGGTGGGGAACAGTTCGGGCTGGATGCCGAGCAGATTGCCGCGGTCGCCGGGCGTGCCCTGATTGACGGCGAGCTTGATGCGCAGGTCCGACAGGTAATGCCCCGCCGGCCGGTCTGCCGCCCACATGGCGTAGGTGGTCAGGGCGGCAACGAGGGCCATGGAGAAAAACAGATACAGAAGTTTGCGCATGAAAACCAACAACAGCCGGGTACAGGATGTGCCGACTAGGGTAGGGCCCATGGCCCGGGTTGCCAAGGGGCGCTGTGCATTTGGATCAATAACTTGTCAGTTACGGTCATTGAGTGACAGCGGTGCGACTCTTAGTCTGTCGAACATGACTGACGGGGGACGCAGAGCTCCCGCAATTTTTCCGTGATCGCTCGTTGTGGAGTTACCGATGACCGCCGCTCATTACCCGCATCTGCTGGCCCCGCTGGACCTGGGATTCACCACGCTGCGCAACCGCAGCCTGATGGGCTCGATGCACACTGGCCTTGAAGAAAAGCCGGGTGGCTTCGAACGCATGGCGGCGTACTTCGCCGAACGTGCCCGTGGCGGTGTCGGCCTGATGGTCACCGGCGGCATCGGCCCGAATGACGAGGGCGGCGTGTATTCCGGCGCGGCCAAGCTCACTACCGAGGAAGAGGCGCTCAAGCACCGCATCGTCACTCGCGCGGTGCACGAGGCAGGCGGCAAGATCTGCATGCAGATTCTTCACGCCGGGCGTTACGCCTACAGCCCGAAACAGGTAGCACCGAGCGCGATTCAGGCGCCGATCAACCCGTTCAAGCCCAAAGAGCTGGACGAAGAGGGCATCGAAAAGCAGATCAGTGATTTCGTCACCTGCTCGGTATTGGCGCAAACCGCCGAATACGACGGCGTCGAGATCATGGGCTCGGAAGGTTACTTCATTAACCAGTTCCTCGCCGCGCACACGAATCACCGCACCGACCGCTGGGGTGGCAGCTACGAAAACCGCATGCGCCTGCCGGTAGAAATTGTCCGTCGTGTGCGCGAAGCGGTCGGGCCGAATTTCATCATCATCTTCCGCCTGTCGATGCTCGATTTGGTCGAAGGTGGCAGCACCTGGGATGAAATCGTCATGCTGGCCAAAGCCATCGAGCAGGCCGGTGCGACCATCATCAACACTGGTATCGGCTGGCACGAAGCGCGGATTCCGACCATCGCCACCAAGGTTCCGCGTGCAGCGTTCAGCAAGGTCACGGCCAAGTTGCGCGGCTCGGTGAGCATCCCGCTGATCACCACCAACCGCATCAATACCCCGGAAATTGCCGAGCAGATTCTTGCCGAGGGCGATGCCGACATGGTCTCCATGGCCCGACCATTCCTCGCCGATCCGGACTTCGTCAACAAAGCCGCCGAAGGCCGCGCCGACGAAATCAACACCTGCATCGGCTGCAACCAAGCGTGCCTCGACCACACCTTTGGCGGCAAGCTCACCAGTTGCCTGGTCAACCCGCGCGCCTGCCACGAAACCGAACTCAATTACCTGCCGGTGCAGCAGATCAAGAAAATCGCCGTGGTCGGTGCCGGCCCTGCCGGCTTGTCTGCCGCCACCGTAGCCGCCGAGCGCGGTCATCAGGTGACGTTGTTCGATTCGGCCAGTGAGATTGGTGGCCAGTTCAACATTGCCAAGCGCGTGCCGGGCAAGGAAGAGTTTTTCGAAACCCTGCGCTACTTCAACCGCAAGCTGCAAACCACCAATGTCGAGGTGTGCCTGAACACCCGCGTCGACGTGGCCAAGTTGGTTGAGGGCGGCTACGACGAAATCATTCTCGCCACCGGTATCGCCCCGCGCGTGCCGGCGATTCCGGGCATCGAAAATGCCAAGGTGCTGAGTTATCTGGATGTGATCCTCGAGCGCAAACCGGTCGGCAAGCGTGTCGCGGTAATCGGTGCTGGCGGGATCGGTTTCGATGTCTCGGAATTTCTCGTTCATCAAGGCGTAGCCACCAGTCTGGATCGCGCGGCGTTCTGGAAAGAGTGGGGCATCGACACGCAACTGGAGGCCCGTGGTGGTGTGGCGGGAATCAAAGCGGCACCGCATGCGCCGGCCCGTGAGGTGTTCCTGTTGCAGCGCAAGAAAACCAAGGTCGGCGACGGTCTGGGCAAAACCACCGGCTGGATTCATCGCACCGGTCTGAAGAACAAGCAGGTGCAGATGCTCAACAGCGTCGAATACCTGAGCATCGATGACCAAGGCTTGCACATTCGCATCGGCGAATCCGGCGAGCCGCAACTGCTGGCAGTGGACAACATCGTGATCTGCGCGGGGCAGGATCCGTTGCGTGAATTGCACGACGGTCTGGTTGAAGCCGGGCAGAACGTGCACTTGATCGGCGGCGCGGATGTGGCGGCGGAGCTGGACGCCAAGCGGGCGATCAATCAAGGTTCGCGGCTGGCGGCTGAGTTGTAAACACATTCTGTAGGAGCTGCCGAAGGCTGCGATCTGTTGATCCTGATTTCAAAAGCAAGATCAAAAGATCGCAGCCTGCGGCAGCTCCTACTAGTATGTGGTCTTTTCCAGATTGTGCAGTGCCCATGCTTTTGCCTCCCCCCAACTGGCTACCCCCGGCCCCTCTCGAACCGCTCCATCTGGACTGGCTTGCAGCTGCCGGCATCGAGGTTGCGATCCTGCGCCTGGACCGCATCGACCCGCTGATCAGCGGCAACAAGTGGTTCAAACTCGTCGAACACCTCAAAGCCGCCGAGCGTGCCGGCGCCGAGGGCATCACCAGCCTCGGCGGTGCGCATTCCAATCACCTGCATGCGCTGGCGGCGGCGGGCAAGCGGCTGGGTTTCAAAACCGTGGGACTGCTGCGCGGGCACCCGCAGGACACGCCGACAGTGCGAGATCTGCAAGCGTTCGGCATGCAGTTGCATTGGCTGGGTTACGCCGGCTATCGCGCGCGGCACGAAGCGGGATTCTGGGTACCGTGGCACGCGCAATATCCGACGCTGCATGCAGTGCCCGAGGGCGGTGGTGGCGTGGCCGGCGCACTGGGTTGCGCAGCGATCAGGCAGCAAGCCGAAGAGCAATTGGCCAAGCTCGGCTGGGATGATTTCGACGCCTGGTGGCTGGCCTGTGGCACCGGCACGACACTGGCCGGGCTGGCGCTCGCCGAGAAAGGCAAGCGCGCGGTGTACGGCGCTCTGGCAGTGCCGGATGATCACGGCGTAGCGCCGAACATCGAGTCGATCCTCGCGCCCGCCACCGAGCATGCGGCGGGCTATCAACTGATCGACGCCAGCCGTGGTGGTTTCGCCAAAGTTGACGAGGCGTTGCTGACCTTCATCGATCAGACCGAGCAAACCAGCGGCATCCCTTTGGAACCGCTGTACACCGGCAAGGCCTTGCTGGCGCTCAAGCAGCATGTCGAAGCAGGCGAATTTGCCATCGGCACGCGTCTGATCTTTATCCACACGGGGGGCTTGCAGGGGCGACGCGGATTTGCAATGACATAGCCGATGGACGCGATCAGTACATGCCAGCGTTTCGGCGTAATGATATTTGCAACACACAAAAGTCTTATTTGTACGGTTTATTATTTCTGCTTATTTAAAGTTGTTGGTGTGCGTTGAACTGTGGGCGTAACTCTATGTTGCTTATATCTTGTAGGTTCTTTTGGTTTGAATAGTTTGTTGTGCGTGATTATTGTTGGTTCGGCTCTTTAGTTTGTTATTAAAGATCATAATTATATTTGTAAATTTGAGTGTGAATATGAAAAGTCCGATCTCCAAGCCTCGCCCCACTACCACTACCACTACCACTACACCAAAGCCAGTGGCGCCAACCAAACCCGTAGCACCGACCAAACCCGTAGCACCGACCAAACCAGTGGCACCAACCAAGCCAGTAGCACCAACCAAACCGGTAGCGCCGACCAAGCCGGTAGCGCCAACCAAGCCAGTAGCACCAACCAAACCGGTAGCGCCGACCAAGCCAGTGGCACCAACCAAACCGGTAGCGCCGACCAAGCCAGTGGCGCCAACCAAGCCAGTAGCACCGACCAAACCAGTGGCGCCAACCAAACCGGTAGCCCCAACCAAACCAGTTGCGCCGACCGCACCAGTAGCGCCGGTCGATACCAAGCGTCCGCCAATGCCATGGCCGACCCTTAACATCAACATCGATCCGGTGGCCTTGATTACGCTGATTCAAACACTCGGTGCGACCGTCAATGTCGATGGTTCGACCACACTGCCTGACGGTAGCGTGGTTGACGTTGATAAGACTTCGATCAAGCGTCCCGACGGCATCATTCAATATGACGACGGCCGGGTAGAGTATCCGGACGGGCGGATCGTATGGTCTGATAATACCGTTGAATATCCGGATGGCCGTATTGTCTGGGAAGATGGAACTGAACAGTTGCCTGACGGAAGCGTTAAACATCCCGATGGTAGTGCGTACGACGCAGAGGGCAACCTTGTTTCAGAGTAAGTAATAACCGGGCAATATATTTATTCAAGACAGTGCAAAAAAAACACCGCTGATTGTCATGGATCAGCGGTGTTCCGGTTATCGGCCTCAGGCGTTTTGCGGCATCTCACCGTTGGCCAGACGCTTGTTGATGTCGGCGATCACTTCCGGCAGATCGCTGATGGTGTCGATCATGTAATGCGGCCGCGAACTTGCGAACAGCGCGTGGATGCGCTGGCGCTCGCTGGCCAGTTCATCGCTGCCCAGCGCGCGGAAACCCTCATAATCCAGACCCAGCGCGTTGCCCGAGCAAATCAGCGCAACCGTCCACATGCCGGCCCGGCGGCCTTCGAGAATGCCCGGCACGGTGTCGTCGATCTTCACGCACGCTGCAACATCGTCGATGCCCAGAGCGATCACGTTGGCCAACGCTTGCGCCGGCCATGGACGACCGTTTGGCACTTCGTCGGTGGCGACCACGTGGTCGGCGACGTAGCCGTTGCTGGCGGCGAGTTCGACGACTTTGTCCATCACCGCTTTCGGGTAGCCGGAGCAGGAACCGATCTTGATCCCTTGCGCGCGCAGTTGGGCGATGGCGTCCAGCGCGCCGGGAATCAGTGCCGAGTGCTCGGCGATTTTCTCGATCTGCAACGGCATGAAGCGGTTGTAGATAGCGGTGACGTCATCGTCGGTCGGCGTGCGACCGAATACCTTGCGATAACGCTCGGCCACTTGCGGCTGATCACAGAGGGTGCGGATGTGGTCCCACTTGCCCATGCCCATCGGCCCACGGGCCTCTTCAATCGACACCTGCACATCGAACTCGGCGAAGGCTTCGACGAAGATCTGCGTCGGCGCGAACGAGCCGAAATCGGCCACGGTACCGGCCCAGTCGAGGATCGCGGCTTGCAGCTTGCTTGGATTGGTGTAGTTCATGGCAATCAATTCCTGATTTGAAAATGAGATCAAAATGTGGGAGCGAGCCTGCTCGCGAAAGCGGTCTGACATCAGCGTATGTGTCGCCTGGGACGACGCTTTCGCGAGCAGGCTCGCTCCCACAGGGGATTTTTGGTGGGGCTCAGATATCGAGCACTTCCATCTCGCGCAGCACTTCACCCACTGCTGCCACGGCCTGGCGCATTTCGTCCGGGGTGACGTGGCCGATGCAGCCGACGCGGAAAGTTTCGACCTGGGTCAGCTTGCCGGGGTAGAGGATGTAACCCTTGGCCTTGACCCGCTCATAGAAGTCCTTGAACTGGTAGCGCGGATCCTGCGGGGCATGGAAAGTGGCGATGATCGGCGCCTGAATCGCCGCCGGCAGGAAGCTGCGCAAGCCGAGCTTGTTCATCTCTTCCATCAGCGCCTGACAGTTGGCGGCATAACGCGCATGCCGCGCCGGCAGACCGCCTTCTTCGCGGTATTGCAGCAACGCTTCGTGCAGCGCCGCGACCACATGGGTGGGCGGGGTGAAGCGCCATTGCCCGGTTTTCATCATGTAGGCGTGCTGGTCGTACAGGTCCATCGCCAGCGAGTGCGAGTTGCCAGCCGCGGCGGCCAGCGATTCCTTGCGGGCGAAGACAAAACCCATCCCCGGTACGCCTTCCAGGCATTTGCCGGAAGCGGCAATGAGCGCGTCGAATGGCACTTTTTGCGCATCCACCGGCAACGCGCCGAATGAGCTCATGGCGTCGATGATCAGACGTTTGCCGTGTTGCGCGACGACCTCGGCGATTTCTGCCAGCGGATTGAGAATGCCGGTGCTGGTTTCGCAGTGGATCAGCGCCACGTGGGTGATGTCAGCGTCGGCGCGCAGCAAGCGGTCGACGTCGGCGGCGGTGGTCGGCTCGTCTTCGGCGGTTTCGAAGGTGCTGAACGAGCGGCCGAGCACTTCGCAGATCTTCGCCAGGCGCTTGCCGTAAGCGCCGTTGATCAGCACGAGGATTTTGCCATCACGCGGTACCAACGTGCCGATCGCCGCTTCGACAGCGAACGTGCCGCTGCCCTGTAACGGTACGCAATGGTGGCTGGCGGCGCCGTTGAGGATGGCCAGCAATTGCTCGCACAGGCTGGCGGTCAGCTGGTTGAAGCGGTCATCCCACGAACCCCAGTCGACCATCATGGCCTGACGGGTGCGGGCCGAAGTGGTCAACGGGCCGGGAGTGAGCAGAATCGGTGCGGCGGTACTCATTCGTGTGTCCTCGCGAAAACGCTGTGGGATGAAGCTACGGGGCCTACGTTGCAATTCGCCGTTGCATCAATCAAATTGTTTGTTGTTATGCCAGCCATCAGTGAGGGTTATCCATGAATCTGTTTCAGCTGCGCGCCTTCGATGCCGTGGCCCGCGAAGGCAGCTTCACCCGCGCGGCTGCGCGGTTGTTCATCAGCCAGCCGGCGGTTACCGGACACATCAAGGCACTGGAAGAGCACTACCAGATCACCTTGCTGCGGCGCACCGCGCGACGGGTGGAACTGACCGAGGAGGGCACCAAACTGGCAGCGATCACCCGCGCCATGTTCGGTCTGGCGGAAGAAGCGCAGACGCTGCTAGAGGCCAATCGGCAGTTACTGACCGGGCGTCTGGAGGTGGCGGCGGATGGGCCGCACATGGTCATGCCGATGCTGGCGAGTTTGCGCGCACGCTATCCGGGGATCACCGTCAACCTGCGTCTGGGCAACGCGCAGGAAACCCTGGCGGCGCTGTTGTCGGAGCACGCCGATGTCGCGGTGCTGACCGAGGTCGAGCCGCGCAAGGGTCTGCATCTGCAAGCGCTGAGCGAATCGCGGATCTGCGCGTTGGTGCCGGCGGGGCATCGCTGGGCGAATCGCTCCGGGGAAGTGAAAGTCAAGGAGCTGGACCAAGTGATCATGGTCCTGCGCGAGCCGACTTCGATTACCCGGCGCACGTTTGACCAGGCGTGTATGCAGGCGTCGATTCAGCCGCGGGTGTTGCTGGAGCTGGACAGTCGCGAGGCGGTGACCGAAGCGGTCGCGGCCGAGTTGGGTGTCGGTGTGGTGTCATCGGTGGAGGTCAGTCATGACCCGCGCGTGGTGGCGATCCCGATTGCCGGGGAAGGGCTGATGAACCGGCACATGATTGGCTGCATGGAGCGCCGGCGCGAGTTGCGCTTGATTCAGGCTTTTTTTGATCTGGCACCAGCCTGAAAACCGTGGCGACTTTTTCGCGAGCAGGCTCGCTCCCACATTGCAGAGCGCGGTCCCATGTGGGAGCGAGCCTGCTCGCGAAGGGGCCGATACTGTTTACGCAAGACTCTCGCGAACCATATCGAGAAACGTCGCCACCACCCGCCGCGAACTCTGTTCGCGCAAACACACCAGGGTTTCGGTCAGGCGCCTCGTGCAGTCGGTGATCGGCAACGCGCAGACCCGTGAGTCGGCGCCGAACTCCGCCGCTGAGACCACACCAACCCCGATCCCCACCACCACGGCTTCGCGCGCCGCTTCCCGACCTTCAACCTGAATCGCCGGGCGGATGCGCAAACCTGCGCGGGCCATTTCCTCTTCCAGGGTCTGCCGGGTCACCGAACCGATCTCTCGCAGCACCAGTGGCGTGTCATCCAGATCGGCCAGACAGATCGATTCGCGCTCGGCCCACGGATGATTGCGCGAAACGAACGCCACCATCGGATCGTTGCGCAACGGCACACACAGCAAGCGTTCATCGGTTACGTCGCGGCCGAGCAGCGCCAGATCGGCCTGATAGTTGAACAGGCGAAACAGCGATTCATCGGTATTGCCGGTCTCGATTTTCACGCTGATGCCCGGGTAGCGCTCGCAGAACCGTGCGATCTGCGGCAACACGTGGATCGGCGCGTCCACCGCGAGAATCAGGCTGCCGGTCTGCAGGGCCTGGGATTCTTGCAGCAATTCCTGCGCTTCGGCTTCGATCACGAACAGGCGCTGAGTGATCGCCAGCAGGCGCTCGCCGAGATCGGTCAGGCGTACGGAACGTTTATTGCGGTGAAACAGCAGCACGCCGAAGCGTTCTTCGAGTTTGCGTACTTGGTCGGAAATCGCTGGTTGCGTCAGATAAAGCCGCTCGGCGGCGCGGGTGAAGCTGCCATGGACGGCCACCGCGTGGAACGCTTTGAGTTGGGCGTGAGAGACAGACATGGTGGCTCCAGTAACAAGCTCAGCTTATGTGTGAAATACGATAAATCGATTTTATTTATTAAACAGTAATTGCTTTGATCGGCTCACGCCATCGCTGACTGCTCGGTCGAGCAGCGGCGCCGGCCCATGAGCCTGTGCGTGCAACAGCAGACTCATCTGACCGTTATCGCCGAAGGGAAGGGGCGGTATCGCAGTGCTCAACAATAAAAAACACAGGCGTTTTTCTTAACGATTCTGCCGGCACACTCACACCCTGAGGTCAGAACCACCATGAACAAGCACATCGGCACCCTGGCGCGTTGGCGCGTGCAGATCTTCGCTATTACCTGGCTCGCGTACGCCGCGTTCTACTTCACCCGCAAAGCCTTTTCGGTGGCCAAACTGGGCATCGCCGAAAACCCTGATTTCACCCTCGACAAAATGGCCATGGCCAACCTCGACGCGATCTATCTGGCGGCGTATGCCCTCGGACAGTTCACCTGGGGCATGCTCGCCGATCGCTTTGGCCCGCGAGTGGTGGTGCTTGGCGGTTTGCTGATATCCGCCGCTGCGGCGCTGGTGATGGGCAGTTTCGCTACATTGCCGATCTTCGCCACGTGCATGTTGATTCAAGGTCTGGCGCAGTCCACTGGCTGGTCGGGGCTGTGTAAAAACCTTGGCAGCTTCTTCCCGTCAGAGCAGCGCGGGCGCGTGCTCGGCTTGTGGAGTTCCTGTTACGCGTTTGGTGGTCTGGTCGCCTCGCCGTTCGCCGGCTGGTGGGCCTACACGCTGGTCGGCACCTGGCACGCGGCATTCATTTCCAGCGCGGCGGTGGTCGCGGTGGTCGCCGTGCTGTTCTTTATCTTCCAGCGCAACAAACCGGAAGACGTCGGCTTGCCGGCGGTGGAGCCCGAGCCGGAACTGACCGCCGAGGAAACCGCAGCCAACAGCAAACTCAGCGTGTGGGAGCCGTTAAAGGAAATCCTGCGCAACCGCACGGTGCTGGTGCTGGGCCTGGCGTATTTCCTGCTGAAACCGGCGCGCTACGCGATTCTGTTGTGGGGCCCGGTGATTGTTTTCGAGCAGATGCCCAGTGTCGGCAAGGTCGGCGCGGCGATCATTCCAACCGCGTTTGAACTGGCCGGATTGCTCGGGCCGATCATGATCGGCCTGGCCTCGGACAAACTCTTCGGCGCCCGACGCATGCCGGCCTGCGTGCTGAGTCTGTTGGCGCTGACCGTAACGCTGGCGCTGTTCATGGCTGCGCTGAACACCGGCAGCGTGTTGCTGGTTGTCGCGTTGCTGTTCGTCATGGGCCTGACGTTGTACGGCCCGGACTCGATGATCAGCGGCGCGGCCGCCATCGATTTCGGCAAGGCCAAGGCCGGTGCCACCGCCGCCGGTTTCGTCAACGGCTGCGGCTCCGTTGGCGCAGTGCTCGGCGGTTTGCTGCCGGGCTACTTCGACTCGGTGACGGTGTTCATCGTCTTCGCCGGATGCGCGCTGTTCTCGGCGCTGGTGCTGATTCCGCACTGGAACAGTCGGCCGGTCGGCGTGATGGAGCCGCGCGCAACGATCCCCAACTGCCCGCTGAGCGTCAAACCGCTGCGTTCCTGAAACCCTTCGCCCCGTGGCCTGCTGCGCGGTGCGCGGCAGGCTGCGTCGTGGCTTTCTGACTGGAGATTTCCCATGCGACCGTTCTGGCTCGAGCAGGCCTTGCAGGCCGACCTATCCGAACAGTGTCCACCGCTGCAAGGTGAGGTGCGCACCGATGTGTGCATCGTTGGCGGCGGCTACACCGGATTGTGGACGGCGATCATGCTCAAGCAGCAAAACCCCGAGCTGGATGTGCTGCTGATCGAAGCAGACATCTGCGGTGCCGGCGCCAGTGGCCGTAACGGTGGTTGCGCACTGTCATGGTCGGCCAAGTATTTCACCCTGGAACGCTTGTTCGGCGTCGACGAGGCGGTGCGTCTCGTCAAGGAATCCGAGCGCAGCATCCATGCGATCGGCGAGTTCTGCGAGCAGTACGGCGTCGATGCCGACTACCGCCTCGACGGCACGCTGTACACCGCGACCAATCGCGCCCAGGTCGGCGCAACTGACGCGGTGATCGCGGCGCTGGAGCGTAATGGCATCAACTCGTTCAGCCAGCGCCCGCTCGCCGATGTGCAGCGCATGGCTGGTTCAGCGAAACACCTGGAGGGCTGGTTTTCCCCGGCGGCTGCCAGCGTGCAACCGGGCAAACTGGTGCGCGGCCTGCGCCGGGTGGCGCTGCAATCGGGCGTGAAAATCCATGAGGGTACGGCGATGACCGGACTGGAAGAGGGCCGCCCGGCACGTATTCACACGCCTGGCGGCAAGGTCATCGCCGACCGCGTGGTGCTGGCGATGAATGCGTGGATGGCCCGCGCGTTTCCTCAGTTCGAGCGCAGTGTGGCGATCGTTTCCAGTGACATGCTGATCACCGAGCCGCGCCCGGACCTGCTGCAGCAAATCGGTTTGACCAGCGGCGTCAGCGTCCTCGATTCGCGGATTTTCGTGCATTACTACCACAACACCCCGGACGGCCGGATCATGCTCGGCAAGGGCGGCAACACCTTCGCCTATGGCGGGCGGATGCTGCCGGTGTTCGATCAGCCGTCGCCTTATGCCGGATTGCTCAAGCGCAGTCTCGCGGATTTTTTTCCGGCGTTCGCCGATGTCAAAATCGACGCGACGTGGAACGGCCCGTCGGATCGTTCGGTGACCGGTTTACCGTTTTTCGGCCAGATGAGCTCGGCGGGCAACGTGTTTTACGGCTTCGGTTATTCCGGCAGCGGCGTCGGCCCGTGTCACATGGGTGGGCAGATTCTCGCCGCGCTGGTGCAGGGCCTGGATAACCCGTGGACCCGCTCGTCGCTGGTCAACGGGCCGCTGGGTTATTTCCCGCCGGAACCCATCCGCTACCTCGGCTCGTTGATGGTGCGCAACGCCATCCGCCGCAAGGAGCGCGCCGAAGATCACGGGCGCCGGCCTCGGCATCTGGACGTGCGCCTGGCCAGGTTCGCGGCGGCGGCGGGCAAGGCGGACAAAGGCTGAGGCGCCGATCAATGCTCGGCGCGGTGGCTCAGCCAGTCGAGCAACAGGCTGTCGCGCACGGGCTCTGATTCGCGCTCCGGCGGCTGGCGTGCGTGGCTGAGGCAAAGGATCGGTCGGTCCGGATCGCTGTCGAGGAAACTCACCCACACTTCACTGCCGGCGCGCGGTAATTGATCGACGGCGACGGGGCCGCTGAGCCGGCTCATGGCGATCGGCAGCCACAGGGCGTCGCTGGCGGATTTATCCTCAGCCGGCCACAGGCTTACAGCGAGGCAGCCGTTTTCGTCCACTTGCGCAGGTTGCCCAGGCGCACCCGCCACTTTTGCCAAGTGATAACCGGCAATATTCGGGCGAGCTTGTTTGAGTGGCGGACGGAAATCGGTCGACCAGGGCTGCGCAGTGAAGTCGTTGTGATAACGCTGAACGCTTGGCGCCGGATCAAGGATCGAAGGGTGCTGCCCGTGGTGGCGCACCGCGCTGATCAGCCATTGTTCGTTGAAATGATGAATCGGGTGGTCGGCCACAAGCAGCAGTCGTCCACTGAGCAAATCGCTGCAATCACTGCGCCCGTGAATGGAGCGCAACTGGCAGCGTTGGCGTTGCAGATGACGTCGGCTGCGTTGTTCGGCGTGCAGACGTTCCGGCGATCGCGCGGGCATCGGCAACTCGGTCGAGACCTCGTTGGCGGCTTCGGCATTGCCGGTTGGCTGACCGCGATTGCGCACCGCATGCAGCATCGGTACAGGCGCCGCGCGATGCTGTTGATAGAGCGCGCTGACGCAGGGCGACGGTGGTTGCTCATCAGCACTGAAAGGGATTTCGACCGGTTCCTGCGGCAGGCTCAGGCTGTCGTCAGCGAAGACCACGACGTGTCCGTCCGGCCCATGTTCGAAGTGATAGTGGATGCCTTCTTCTTCGCATAGCCGCTGCGCCAGTGCCAGATCGCTTTCTTCGTACTGAATGCAAAACGCCCTTGCAGGGTAGTGACCGACGCTCATTTCAATGCGGTAGCTGTGCGCTGGCAGGGCATGTTCTTCGAGCAGTTGTTGAATGATCTGCGGCACACTCAGGTGAGTAAACACGCGGCGCTTATGCGTTTGCGCCAGTTGTTGCAGATGCGGCACCAGAATCAGTCGATAGCCGACCCGATGCGTCCCGCGATGTTCGCAGCTGGCGCTGGAAATGACGCCGTGGAATCCGTGCTGCTCACTGAGCCGCAAAAAGGCTGGCCTGTGCAGGAAGGATCCCGGGACGATGGCCGGGGCCAGTCCGAGCAGTTCGATGTCGAAACGGTAAGGCTGGTTCAGCGCTTCCTCGCCCCCGAAAACGCACCACCGGCAGGCGCAATCCGCTGTCGGTCAGCGTAAGGGTGAAGGGACTTTCCTTGTCATTGAGCATTCGAGCAGGCCCTGTCAGGCGATACGGGGTTTCAAGGGTACGAAACCGTCGGGCTGAATGGTCATGTCAAAGGCGCTTTTCAGAATCCCCCTACATGCTTTGGTGAAGATGTCGATTCCGTCGGCTGTTTTTTTGGTCGATTGCCGACTTTAGGCCGTATAAACTTGCCGCCACGCGTCGGCCAATAGATGTCTCGGCGCCACAGATCAAGAGAGTGAGTAATGGGCGCACAGTGGAAGGTTAAACACAAAGAAGCGGCAGCCAACGCCAAAGGGAAGATCTTCGGCAAACTGGTGAAGGAAATCACCATTGCTGCGCGCAACGGTGCCGATACCGCCACCAACGCACACCTGCGTCTGGTGGTCGAACAGGCGAAAAAAGCCTCGATGCCAAAAGAAACCCTCGATCGCGCGATCAAGAAAGGCGCCGGTCTGCTGGGTGAAACCGTGCAATACCATCGCGTGACCTACGAAGGCTTCGCGCCGCATCAGGTGCCGCTGATCGTCGAATGCGTCACCGACAACATCAACCGCACCGTCGCGGAAATTCGTGTGGCGTTCCGCAAGGGCCAGTTGGGCGCTTCGGGTTCGGTGGCGTGGATGTTCAACCACGTCGGCATGATCGAAGCCTCGCCGGACAGCCCGGAAGCCGATCCGGAAATGGCTGCGATCGAAGCCGGTGCCCAGGATTTCGAGCCGGGCGAAGAGGGCGCGACGCTGTTCCTCACCGACCCGACCGACCTCGACGCTGTGCAGAAAGCCCTGCCGGAACAAGGCTTCACCGTGCTCTCGGCCAAGCTCGGCTACCAGCCGAAGAACCCGGTCAGCGGCTTGAGCGACGAGCAGATGGCTGAAGTCGAGGCGTTCCTCGAAGGCCTCGACAACCATGATGACGTGCAGGACATGTTTGTTGGTCTGGCTGGCTGATCCGTCGCGCCAGTAATGACCTCTTCTCGAGCAGGCTGGCTCCCACATTTGCAATGCATTCCAATGTGGGAGCGAGCCTGCTCGCGAATGACCGCGCAGCGGTCACAGATTCTCCAGCATCTCGATGACTTCACTGAACCCCGGCCGCCCCAGCACATCCGCCTGACAGCAACGTCGTTCCAGCGCCTCCAGGTGCGCGCGCCGCTCCGTACTCAATCCTGAGTCGACACGCTCCAGCAACTCCCCCAACAACACACCGAACGCCCGGACTTCCAGGCGCTGCAATGCGCGCGTCTGCACATCATCGCGGGTTGCATGAAACGACGCCGCGCCGAAATCCCCGAGCAGACAATCGCCCTGATCGTTCAACAGAATGTTGTGGCCATACAGATCGCCGTGGGTAATGCCTTGGTGGTGCAGGTGCTCGGCCGCTGAGGCGATGCCTTGGGCGACGCGCAGGGCAACCTCCGCCGTGAACCGGCAGTCCTCGGCATAAACATCCCGCGAGCACGAGACCAGGCTCGGCAAGCCGGCGAGATTGCCGAAGCTCGGATCTATCAACTGCATCACCAATCCCTGCTGCTGATCGGGGTGGCCGCTGATGCGGCCCTCGACGCGGATCAGGTTGGGGTGCAAACCGGCAGTGATGCAGGCGTTCATCTCGTGCAATGGCGAGCCGTCGCTGGTCATCTCGCCTTTGTACAGCTTCACCGCAACCGCTTGCGCCGTGCCATCGTCACGCTGCCAGACCGCCTGGGAAATCACCCCGGAAGCGCCTTCGCCCAGTTGCTGCTCCAGGCGCAGCGCTGACCAGTCGATCAGCGGCGTAGCCTCAAGGGCAGCGGCATCGGCTTCGGTTTCCAGCGGATTGCCGGCGTAGGCCAGCCAGGTCAGGCTCGGCAAGGTCAGCAGCCATTGCGGCAGTTCGCTGAGTTGGTTGGCAGCGATGCGCAGCAATTCCAGCCGATGGCAGTGACGCAGGGAGTCTGGCAGCGAGCGCAGGCGATTGCCGGCGAGCATGAGCTTCTGCAGGGCGGGCCGTTCACCGAGTTCGCTGGGCAGGCTTGCGATGCGGTTATCGGTGAGGATCAGCCAGCGCAGCTGCGGCGGCAGAGCGTCACCAGGGACATTGACGATGCGGTTGGCCTTGAAGCCGACCATCGTCAGCGCGGTGCATTGGCCGAGGCACGCCGGCAGTTCGCTGAACTGGTTGTCGGAGCAGAACAGCACGCGCAGGCGGGTCAGGCGATGCAGGTCATCGGGCAGGCTGCTCAGCGCGTTGCCGCTGAGGTTGAGCACTTCCAGCGTGTCGGCCAGTTGGAATATTTCGCGGGGGAATTCGGTCAGCCCGCAGGACAGGTCGAGGCGGGTAATGCCTGACAGCTCGCCGGCGCGCAGTTGAGCAAGGGTGTGCATGTCTGGTTTCGCTATTGATCGGTGGAGCGACGCGGGGGCGCGGGAATGGGCGACATGATAGCGGTAAAGCGGATGCTGAACGGATTTTGAGTTGTCCCGGGACCTTGTGGGAGCGAGCCTGCTCGCGAAAGCGGCGTATCAGTTAAATGAACTCTGACTGACATACCGCTTTCGCGAGCAGGCTCGCTCCCACAGGGCTCGCTCTCACAGGGTAGGGTGTCAGTTGGGTTCGTGAATTTCCTGCAACTGACCCAACCGGCTGCGCGTGCGCGCCAGGTCAATGGCGTGACCTTCCAGGCTCTGGCCTAGCGGCAGTTGGCCGAGCAGGGTCAGGTGCTTGTCCTGATCGTAGAGCACGTCGATCAGATTGATGAAGCGCTGTTGCACGGCGATCGGACACTCGCCGAGCGGCGGCAGGTCATCGATGATCCACTGGTCGAAACGCTGGCACAGTTGCAGATAATCCATCACTGCCGTTGGCTGTTCACACAGGTCGTTGAAGGTGAACGCGACTCGCCGGCCTTGGCAGAAACGGGCCTGAAGCTGGCGCTTGCCAACTTCGAGGGCAAGGGCAGGCGCGTCGGCCGGTGGCAGGTCCAGAGCCTGGCGCTGCGCTGTTGAAGCCGGCCAGACGTAATGCCCTTGGGTAAACACTTGATGCGAATGCTGGCGGTTCAGCGTGCGGTAGTCGTGGTCGCCGCCGACTTCCATCACCTGCATGCGCGTGTTGATCAGCTCGATCACCGGTTTGAAGCGTGCGTGATACAGCGGGTTGGGCAGCAGGCCCTCGGGTGCATAGTTGGAGGTCACCAGCAGCATGATCCGCCGTTTGAACAGGGCCTTGAACAAACGCGTGATCAGCATCGCGTCGCCGATGTCGTGCACATGAAATTCGTCGAAACACAGCACCTGGCAATCTTCCAGCAACTCATCCAGGGTGATTTCCAGCGCGTCTTCCTGCAGGCGGTGACGGAACATGCCGTCGTGCAGCCGGGCAAAAAACTGATGGAAGTGCAGGCGACGTTTGCGCGGGATCGGCAGTGCCTGGAAAAAACCGTCGAGCAACCAGCTCTTGCCGCGCCCGACGGCTCCGTACAGGTACAGACTCGGCGGCGTGTGGCCGCTGTCGCCCAGCAGTACGCTGGCCTGCTGCGCCATGCAGTCGATGACGTGCTGCTGACTGCGGCTGAGGGTGTAGCCCTGGCTTTTGGCCTTGTCGCGGAAATAATCGCGGATGGTCGCGGCATGAGCATCGTGCCCGGCGCTGACGGGCAGGCTTTTGCCGAACAGGCGGCGCAACAACGGCCAGCGTTGGCTCAGTCGTGATCGTTTCGGCGTTCGGGCGGGCACGCGGGAAAGGCTCCTGTTTGATTGGGCGGGCTCCACCGGGAGCGCGGTGGCCCAAGTGTAACCAGAGCTCAGGCGTCGGCTCCATGAAATATGTGCACGGTCCCCTGTAGGAGCTGACGAGTGCAACGAGGCTGCGATCTTTTGATCTTGGTTGCCGCCAACAGATCGCAGCGTCGTTGCACTCGTCAGCTCCTACCAGAGGCGGATTTCAGAACGGTGGCGATTGCTTGAGCAACTCTGCTGCCGGCGAGTCGGTCGGGCTGACCACCGCATAGTTGTAGCCCGGCCCTGACCAGTAATCGGCCTGCAGATCGCCATCGCTGCGCGAGCCACGCGGCAGCAGGGTGTTTTTCGGCCCCGGTGGACGCAGGTAAAAGCTCACTTTGTGACCGCTGCCATCCTCATACATCACCATCGCCGCCGCGCCTTCATCGGTGCTGAGCAAGCGCCCGCTGACCGGCTCGAATCCGGCAGCTTTCAAGTCCGGCAAGCGCCCGGCACCGCTGAAGTAGCGGTCGAGCCAACGCTGCATGTCGCCGTCGCTGTCGACCTTGTAATCGGCGGGCAGTACGCCTTGCTGGGCGATCAGGCGATAGGCTTGCAACGCGTCAGTCATCGGCAATTGCGCAGGGCGCACCAAGGTCATTTCCCGTGCCTGCCAGCCACTGAAACCACCAATGCTCACGGCAATCAGCAGCACCGCCGCGCTGGCCAGGTGCCGACGGGACTGCTGGCGGCGGCGCTGGCGAATCATCATCGGGTCAAGCGCCGGATTGGCCGGTTGCTGCAACGCGCCACTCAGCGCTGCGCGCAATTGCTGGGCGTCGCGTTGCCAGGCGCGCACCTGCGCCGCTTCTTCGGGGTGGCTGGCCAGCCAGGTCTCGAGCACGCGCCGATCGGCGTCGCTGAGCTGGTGGTCGACGTAGGCGTGCAAATCACGTTCGCTGGGAGGCAGGCTGATCATTTGAGTATCCGCAAGGAAGGGCTGCTGATTTCGCCGTCGCTGAGTTGGCGCAAGGCCTGGCGGGCGCGGGACAGGCGCGACATCACGGTGCCGATCGGGGCGCCGAGGATCTCGGCGACCTCTTTATAGGACAGGCCTTCCACCGAGACCATCAGCAGCAAGGCGCGCTGTTCGGTGGGCAGGCGTTCGAAGGCTTGCAGGGTCGACTGGGCAATCACCGTGCGTTCCACCGAGGGCTCGGCATCGTCGCGACCGGTGAAAAACTCGAGCATTCGCGCATAGCGCCGCGAACGACGGTGCGCATCGAGAAATTGCCGATAGAGGATCGCGAACAGCCAGGCGCGCACGTCGCCGTCAGCGCGTTTTTCGCCCCACGCCGAGAGTGCCCGCTCGAGGCTGGCCTGGACCAGATCGTCAGCGCTGCTGCTGTTGCGCGTCAACGACACGGCGAAGCGGCGCAATCTGGGAATGATTTCTCTCAACTGTTCGTCGAATTCGCTCATGAATGTCTGCTGGTCGCTACGCTGTGGACTAGGAAGACGCCCGTCAGCGCAGGTTATTCCCCGTGCGCAAAAATAAATACCGCGCCGTGGAATAAACCCGGACGGGGTGCGTCTTGCTGACTCTTTCCACTTGTGGCCGATGGCCTGGAGATATTCATGGTTGATCGCTCGTCCCCAAACGCTGCACCGCCCGGCAGGCCGCCGCGCGAGCCACTGAGCGCCGCGAGCCTGGTTTTACGTCTGGGCGGCATTGCCGTGATTGTCGCTGCCGTGGCCGGGGCGTTTGCCTACGTGCATGGCAATCTTGACCCACAACGATTGACGCCAAAAGCGTTGGTCGATGTGCTGGAAAAGAACAACGGCGTGCATCCCGGCTTTCGTCGCAATCACGCCAAGGGTGTCTGCGTGATCGGCCATTTCGAAAGCAGCGGCGAGGCGCGCGCGTTCTCCACGGCACAGGTGTTCAACCTGCCACAGACACCGGTGGTGGGGCGTTTCGCCTTGCCGGCCGGCAATCCCTACGCGCCGGACAGCGCCGTACCGATCCGCAGTCTGGCGCTGCGCTTCACCCAGGCGAACGGTCAGCAATGGCGCACCGGCATGAACAGCATGCCGGTGTTTCCGGTGGGCACGCCTGAAGCGTTCTACCAATTGCAGCAGGCGCAGTCGCCGGATCCAGCCACCGGCAAGCCAGACCCGACGAAGGTGCCGGCGTTTTTTGCCGCACATCCGGAAGCCGTGCCGTTTCTGACGTGGGTGAAGACCGCCAAGCCTTCGGCCAGCTACGCCACCGAAACCTATAACAGCATCAATGCGTTCTATCTGATCGATGGCAACGGTAAAAAACAGGCCGTACGCTGGAGCATGACGCCGCTGGCGCAGGACGCGGCGGGTGCCACGGCCCCTGAAGGCGCGGACTTTCTCGAGAAGGATCTGGTGCAACGCCTGGCCGCCGCACCCTTGCGCTTTCAGTTGAACATCACCCTGGCCAACGCCGGTGACCCGGTGAACGATGCCAGCAAGACCTGGCCCGCAGATCGCAAAGTGTTGAACGCCGGAACCCTGGTGCTGGAGAAGACCCAGCCGCAACTCAGTGGCGAGTGCCGTGACATCAACTACGACCCGCTGGTTCTGCCGGCCGGGATTCAAGGCTCGGAAGATCCACTGCTGGCCGCGCGTTCTGCCGGCTATGCCGATTCCTACCTGCGTCGCACCAGCGAAGTCAGCCAGTTGCCCGCCGCCAAACAGGAGGCTCGTCCATGAACAAGCAACCGACGCATTTCGTTTTGCTGGCGCGCCTGCTGCACTGGCTGATGGCGCTGATGATCATCGCCATGCTGTTTATCGGCGCGGGCATGGTCACTTCGGTGTCGTCTCGCCATGAATGGCTGATTCATCTGCACAAGCCGCTGGGCATCGCGATTCTGGCGCTGGTGATCGTGCGCCTGCTGGTGCGCTTCACCACGCGCCAACCGCCGCTGCCGGATGATCTGCCGGGCTGGCAGGTGCTCGCAGCCAAGGCTTCCCACGTCTTGTTGTATGCGTTGATGCTGGTGTTGCCGTTGCTCGGCTGGGCGATGATCAGTGCCTCGGGCGAGCCGGTGATGCTGACGTCGTCGCTGCATCTGCCGTCGATTGTGCCGGCCGATGCGCAACTGTTTGCATTGCTGCGCAAGTCCCATGGCTATCTGGCGTATCTGCTGTTTCTGACGGTGCTGCTGCACTTGGCGGCGGCGCTGTTCCATGGCTGGGTGCGGCGTGACGAAGTGCTCGACAGCATGTTGCGCGGGCGCGATCGCGGCTGACCGGTTAAAGCAAAAGATCGCGGACAGGCCGCGATCTTTTGTTGTTGCAGGGGAGGGGATCAGCGCAGGGTGTCGACCATGTCGGCGAGGGTGGTCAGCACATCCTTGCCCAATTGCTTGGAACGTTTGCCCGACCAGCCGGTGATCTTGTCCGGGTGGTCGTCGTGGTCCTTGAACGGCATCTCCAGGGTGAGCGACAGGCAGTCGTATTTCTGCCCGACGCTGTTGCACGCCAGGGTCATGTTGGCCTGTCCCGGTTCGTCGCGGGTGTAGCCATAGGTGGTCTGGAAGTCTTTGGTGGTGTGCTTCAAGTGGCTGCGGAAATGCTCTTCAAGCTTTTCGATGCGCGGCGTAAAACCAGGATTGCCTTCACAGCCGGCGGTGAAAACGTGAGGTATGGTTTCGTCGCCGTGTACGTCGATAAACGCATCGACGCCATACTTTTGCATCTGCTGCTGAACGAATAGCACTTCCGGGCTGATGTCCTGACTGGCGCTCTGCCACGCCCGGTTCAAGTCCTGCCCCATGGCATTGGTGCGCAGGTGGCCGTGGAAGGCGCCGTCCGGGTTCATGTTCGGCACCAGATAAAGATCGGCGCTGGCCAACAGTTTGTTCAATACCGGATCGTCCTGTCGTTCCAGACGCTCGATCACACCTTCCATGAACCATTCAGCCATGTGCTCGCCCGGATGCTGCTGGGCGATGATCCAGATCTTGCGCTGGCCTTCGGCACCGGTACCTTTGCGCAGCAGCTGAATGTCGCGGCCCTCGACACTTTTGCCGGTCGCCAGCAATTCGGTGCCAGCCTTGCTCAGCGCTTGCTCGATCAACCAATCGTGACGGCCGCGGCTGTAGGGTTCGAAGTAGGCGAACCAGGCGTGGGTCTGTTCGGCTTCGAGGCAGAAGCGCAGGCTGTCGCCTTCGAAGCTGGTAGGGATGCGGAACCAGTTGACGTGATCATACGACGCCACCGCTTGATAGCCCGGCCAGCCTTTGCTGTAGGTCGATTGGCTGGCGTTGACCAGGCGGAACCAGTGTTCCTGATGCACATGCAGGCCGCTGGCCTTGAAGTGGAACCACTGAAAATGAGCGCTGCGGGTGTCCGGGCGGATGGCCAGGACGGGACTGAGCGGGTTGCTGATATCGATGACTTGGATATTGCCGCTGTCGAAATTGGCGCTGATGTCGAACGAAGATTTGGCCACGGTCATGGTCGGTTCCTGATCAGGATTTTTATGACCGGTACTTTACACGCAGGCAGGGCTGAAACCGAGGGGAATCGCGGGTGTAGCGGGGGGCGTCTTCCGTGACGCGCCAGCAGCTTAGAGGCTATGCGATTGATTCTCAAGTGCTGATTGCCATTAGTTTCGCCCAATGTGGCTGGGCTCGGCTTGCCAATCGATATTCTTTTGATATTATCCGCGCCATCGAATTTGCAGCACCCAAAGACTTCATTAGCCTGAAGACACAAGCCCGAAAAACGGGCAAAAAAAGACCCGGCAAAAAGCCGGGTCAAAAACCGTGATTAGCCTGATGAGGAGATAGTCCAGAAGACCGACCTAAGGTCTCTGGTCCATCGACTGATCTCGCGACCAGCTGCTTGCAATAATAATCATTATCATTTGCAAGTCAAATGTTTTTATCTGCGCGATGGGAAAATTCTTTCCTGTCCGCCCGTACCTTGTCCGCCGTGACTTCGTCGTTGTCGATCGAATGGTCGACCATCGCCCGCGCCATATCCACCATGTGCACCACCGAAAAGGCCAGATCGCGACTGGTGCCTTGCAGGTTTTCTGCGGCCTTGAATGCGGTGGCGGCTGCACATCGCAACAAGTCCGAGGCGTGCACCAGTGCTTCCTCGCCGCTGAGATGGCCTTTGACATTGAAAAAACGTTCGTCCGTCTCGGATTTCGAAACAGCCGGTTTCAAGTAGTAGTCCAGCGCGCGCTGTGCGGCGGCATTGCCTTGAGGGGAGGTGAAGCTGGTGTCGATTTGCAGATCGGGCAGGTCTTTGCTGCTGATGTTCATCATGAAACGTCACTCCATGTTCGATTGAAAGTCCGTTCCTCTAGGATAGTACCGCCTGTATTTGTGACTAGGATTTAAATACTACAATATGTGTTTTGCCGGTCGAAGACGTCCGCGTAAGGTGCGGCACATGGATAAATGGATTGAGTTGGTCAAGGCCAAGATGAGTGAACTCAAAGTCACTCAAACAGAGCTCGGAGAGCGCGTCGGCATGTCCCAGGGCGGGATCGGTCATTGGCTGAACAAGCGTCGCGAACCCGGTGTTACCGAAATGAACCGCGTGCTCAAGGCGCTGGGAATGGACTTCCTCGAAGTCGTTCTGGTGATCCGCGAACCGCAGCCGACGCCGGAAGACGAAATGCCGCTGGCGCAGAAGTACAACCCGTACTTCCGTTATCCGGTCTGTGATTGGCGTGCACCGTGCGAAGTGCGTGACACTGCGGCGAGCTATCCCGGAGCATCAGCGAAGCAGCGCTTCGAACTCACGGATTACCACGCTCGCGGCGGTGCCGCGTTCTGGCTGACAGTAACCGGGGATTCGATGACCGCGCCGAGCGGCCAGAGCGTTGCCGAGGGCATGCTGATTCTGGTCGATCCGGAGTTGGAGGCAGTGCCTGGCAAACTGGTGATCGCCCAGTGGCCGGACAGCGAAGAAGCGATTTTCCGCAAGCTCGACGAACAGGCCGGCCAGCGTTACCTGGTGCCGCTCAACCCGACCTGGCCGAAAACCCTGCTCACCGATGAATGCCGGATTATCGGCGTGGTGGTTCAGGCAACGGCGCGTTACTGAACGGATCGATCCTCGCTCAAGGCCAGGATCGATCCTTTTATTTCATCCTTCTTCCAGTTCAACCAAAGCGCTGCCTTCGCTGACCATATCGCCTTCCTGGCAATACAGCGCTTTGATCACACCGGCCTGCGGCGCGCGGATGCTGTGTTCCATCTTCATGGCTTCAAGCACCACCAGTTGCGCCCCGGCCTCAACCGACTGTCCCGTTTCGACCAACACACGCACGATGCTGCCGTTCATTGGCGCGGTCAGGCCGCCCTGATGGCTGTGGCTGGCCTCGACGGCGCTGATCGGATCGAACGCTTCGATGCGCCGCAACTCGCCGTCCCATTCCAGATACAACGCGCCAGCCTGACGAATCGCCCGCAATGTGCGGCGCACGCCGTCATGCTCGACGGTCAGCGCTTCGCCCAGCAGTGTCGCAGAGGCCGCAGAGCCCAAAGTCAGCGCGCGATCCTGTCCCTCGCAACTCAAATGCAAGGTGATTTGCGCCGGCAAACCTGCGCGCAAACCACTACCGCGAGACCAGGGCGACGCGGGATCATCCGCCCGCGCACGCTGCGGCAGACTCTGCGCAAACGCCTGCGCCGCCGCCTGCCAGAACTCATCGCTCAACGTGCCTGGTGCGGGCAGCAATTGCTCCTGATAGCGCGGAATGAACCCGGTATCCAGCTCTGCCGCCGCAAACGCCGGATGCGCGATGATCCGGCGCAGGAAATTGATGTTGGTCTTCAGCCCGCCAATCGCAAACTCGTCGAGCATGCTCAACAGACGCAAGCGTGCCTGTTCGCGATCTTCACCCCAGGCAATCAGCTTGCCGAGCATCGGGTCGTAGAAGGGCGATATCTCGTCACCTTCCTCAACGCCGCTGTCCACCCGCCGCCCCGGTCCCTGCGCCGATTCGCGATACAAGTCCAGACGCCCGGTGGCCGGCAGGAAATCATTCGCCGGATCTTCGGCATACAAGCGCACTTCGATCGCATGACCATTGAGCGGCACCTGCGCCTGGGTGATCGGCAGCGTTTCCCCACGGGCGACGCGAATCTGCCAGGCGACCAGATCCAGCCCGGTGATTGCTTCGGTCACCGGGTGCTCGACCTGCAGCCGCGTGTTCATCTCCATGAAGAAAAACTCGCCGCGCGCATCCAGCAAAAACTCCACGGTACCGGCGCCGACATAACCGATCGCCTGCGCTGAACGCACGGCCGCTTCGCCCATCGCCCGGCGCAACTCGGGCGTCAGACCCGGCGCCGGGGCTTCTTCGACGACTTTCTGGTGACGACGCTGGATCGAACAATCGCGCTCGTTGAGATACAGGCAGTTGCCGTGCTGATCGGCGAACACCTGAATCTCCACATGACGTGGCTTGAGCAAATACTTTTCCACCAGCATCCGCGAGTCGCCAAACGACGATTGCGCTTCGCGCTGCGCCGAGACGAGGGCTTCGGCGAGTTGGCTGACATCCTCGACCACTTTCATGCCTTTGCCGCCGCCGCCGGCCGTAGCCTTGAGCAGCACCGGATAACCGATGCGTTCGCAGGCTTCACGGAAGGTGTCGAGGTCCTGCGCCTCGCCGTGATAGCCCGGCACCAAAGGCACACCGGCCTTTTCCATCAACGCTTTGGCGGCGGATTTGCTGCCCATCGCGTCGATGGCCGAGGCGGGCGGGCCGAGGAAGATCAGCCCGGCGGCTTCGATGGCGCGGGCGAATCCAGCATTCTCCGAGAGAAAACCGTAGCCGGGATGAATCGCCTGGGCACCGCTGGCCTTGGCGGCGGCGATCAATTTATCGATTTGCAGATAACTCTCGGCGGCCTTGCTGCCGCCCAGATCGACGCGGATATCGGCTTCACGGCTGTGGCGCGCATCGCGGTCGGTGGCGCTGTGCACAGCGACGGTAGTCAGGCCCAAGGCCTTGGCGGTGCGCATGACCCGGCAGGCGATTTCGCCACGGTTGGCCACCAGCACAGTGGTAATCACAGGTGCGCTCATCAACGCGACTCCTTGGTGGGTGCGGCTTGCCAGTTCGGTGGGCGTTTTTGCAGGAAGGCGCGCAAGCCTTCCTGGCCTTCAGGGCTGACGCGAATCCGCGCGATGGCATTTTCCGTGTAGCGGCGCAGGGCCGGGGTCAGCGCGCCGTTGCCGACTTCGCGCAGCAAGTCCTTGCTGGCGCGCATGGCCGCGGGGCTGTTGAGCAGCAGGTTGTCGATCCACTGTTCGACCTGTTGCTCCAGTTCAGCCGCAGGATAGCTTTCGGCGAGCAAGCCGATCTCCCGCGCCCGCTGCCCGCTGAAGCGCTCGGCAGTCAGCGCATAGCGCCGTGCCGCACGCTCACCGATCGCTTGCACCACGAACGGGCTGATCACGGCCGGTGCCAGGCCGATGCGTACTTCCGACAGGCAGAACTGCGCGTCATCGGCGCCGATCGCTATGTCACAGCAACTGATCAAGCCCAGCGCGCCACCAAACGCCGCGCCCTGAACCACAGCCAGAGTGGGGATTTTCAGCTTGGCGAGGTTGTACATCAGCTCGGCCAGTTCGCGGGCATCGTCAAGATTGGTGTGGTAATCGAGTTCCGCCGATTGCTGCATCCAGGCCAGGTCGGCACCGGCACTGAAATGCTTGCCACGCCCGCGCAGCAGCAGGAAACGCAGGTTCGAATCGCTGGCGACCTTGTCGAGGGCGAGGATCAGTTCGCGGATCATCTCGGCGTTGAACGCGTTGTTTTTCTCCGCGCGATTTAGCCACAGCGTCGCGAAACCGCGTGGGTCGTTTTGCAGTTCGAGGGTATTGAAGTCGCTCATATTCATCCGTCTCCACGGTTCTTGTGGGAGCGAGCCTGCTCGCGAAAGCGGGGTATCAGTCGATCTATCCGCTGCCTGACAGAGCGCATTCGCGAGCAGGCTCGCTCCCACAAAAAAACATCACATCCGGAACACGCCGAAGCGGCTCGATTCGATTGGCGCGTTCAGCGACGCGGACAAGGCCAGGGCCAGTACATCGCGGGTCTGCGCCGGGTCGATGACGCCGTCGTCCCACAGCCGAGCGCTGGAGTAATAAGGGTGACCCTGTTCTTCGTACTGATCGAGAATCGGCTGCTTGATCTCGGTCTCCTGCTCGGCGCTGAACGCCTGACCGCTGCGTTCGGCCTGTTCGCGCTTGACCTGCACCAGCACACCGGCGGCCTGTTCGGCGCCCATCACGCCAATCCGCGCGTTCGGCCACATCCACAAGAAACGCGGATCGTAAGCGCGCCCGCACATACCGTAGTTGCCGGCACCGAAGCTGCCGCCGATGATCACGGTGAATTTCGGCACCTTGGCACAGGCCACCGCGGTCACCAGTTTCGCGCCGTGCTTGGCGATGCCGCCGGCCTCGTATTTCTGGCCGACCATGAAACCGGTGATGTTCTGCAGAAACAGCAGCGGAATGCCGCGCTGGCAGGCCAGTTCGATGAAGTGCGCACCTTTCTGCGCAGCTTCGGCGAAGAGGATGCCGTTGTTTGCCAGAATCGCGATCGGGTAGCCGTGCAAGTGCGCGAAACCGCAGACCAGCGTGGTGCCGAACAGCGCTTTGAATTCATCGAACACCGAACCGTCGACCAGCCGCGCGATCACTTCGCGCACATCGAATGGCTGCTTGGCGTCAGCCGGAACCACGCCGTACAACTCGTCGCTGGCGTACAGCGGCGCGATCGGTGTGCGTTGCTGCACCTCGCCGAGCTTGCGCCAGTTGAGGTTGGCGACGCTGCGGCGGGCGAGGGCGAGGGCGTGTTCGTCGTTCTCGGCGTAATGGTCGGCCACGCCGGAGGTCTTGCAGTGCACATCGGCGCCGCCGAGGTCTTCGGCGCTGACCACTTCGCCGGTCGCGGCTTTTACCAGCGGCGGGCCGGCGAGGAAAATCGTCGCCTGGTTGCGCACCATGATCGCTTCGTCTGCCATCGCCGGCACATACGCGCCGCCTGCGGTGCACGAACCCATCACCACAGCGATCTGCGGGATGCCCATGGCGCTCATGTTGGCCTGATTGAAGAATATCCGCCCGAAATGCTCGCGATCCGGAAACACCTCGTCCTGACGCGGCAGGTTGGCGCCACCGGAATCCACCAGATAAATGCACGGCAGGCGATTCTGCTGGGCGATGGTCTGCGCGCGCAGGTGTTTTTTCACGGTGAGCGGGTAATACGAGCCACCTTTCACCGTCGCATCGTTGGCGACGATCATGCACTCCACGCCTTCAACGCGACCGATCCCGGCGATCACCCCGGCAGCCGGCACGTCTTCGCCGTAAACCGCATGGGCGGCCAGTTGGCTGATTTCGAGAAACGGCGAGCCCGGATCGAGCAAGTGATTGATGCGCTCGCGCGGCAGTAATTTACCCCGCGAGGTGTGGCGTTCCTGCGCTTTGACACCGCCACCCTGCGCGACTTGAGCGAGCAAGGTGTGCAGCGCGTCGACCTGTTTGAGCATCGCCGCACTGTTGGCGGCGAACTCCGCTGAACGCGGGTTGAGCTGAGTGTGCAGAATCATGGGGCTTACTCCGTAAGCAGCTTCTAGCTACAAGCGGCAAGCTGCAGGTTGGGGCAAGAGCGTGGTTCTCTTGCAGCTTGCGGCTTGCAGCTGACGAAATTCATTTCGTCTCGTTGAACAGTTCACGGCCGATCAGCATGCGGCGGATCTCGCTGGTGCCGGCGCCGATTTCGTAGAGCTTGGCGTCGCGCAGCAGGCGGCCGGCGGGGAATTCGTTGATGTAGCCGTTACCGCCGAGAATCTGGATCGCGTCGAGGGCCATTTGCGTGGCGCGTTCGGCGGTGTAGAGGATCACCCCGGCAGCGTCCTTGCGCGTGGTTTCGCCGCGCTCGCAAGCCTGGGCCACCGCGTACAGATAGGCACGGCTGGCATTGAGCTGGGTGTACATGTCGGCGACTTTGCCCTGGATCAGCTGGAATTCGCCGATGCTCTGGCCGAACTGCTTGCGGTCGTGGATGTACGGCACGATCAGGTCCATGCACGACTGCATGATCCCGGTCGGGCCACCGGAAAGCACCACGCGTTCGTAATCGAGGCCGCTCATCAGCACTTTCACGCCACCGTTGAGCACGCCGAGAATGTTTTCCTCCGGTACTTCGACGTCATCGAAAAACAGCTCGCAGGTGTTGGAGCCGCGCATGCCGAGCTTGTCGAACTTGTTGCTGCGGCTGAAGCCTTTCCAGTCACGCTCGACGATGAACGCAGTAATGCCGTGCGGGCCTTTTTCCAGATCGGTCTTGGCGTAGATCACGTAAGTATTGGCGTCAGGGCCGTTGGTGATCCAGGTTTTGCTGCCGTTGAGTACAAAGCGATCGCCGCGTTTGTCGGCGCGCAGCTTCATCGAGACCACGTCGGAACCGGCGTTGGGCTCGCTCATCGCCAGGGCGCCGACGTGCTCGCCGCTGATCAGCTTCGGCAGGTATTTGGTTTTCTGTTCGTGGTTGCCGTTGCGGTTGATCTGGTTGACGCAAAGGTTGGAGTGCGCGCCATAGGACAACGCCACCGACGCCGAGCCACGGCTGATTTCTTCCATCGCCACCACATGCGCGAGGTAACCCAGACCTGCGCCGCCGTACTCCTCCGGCACGGTGATGCCGAGCAGGCCCATGTCACCGAATTTGCGCCACATGTCGGCGGGGAACAGGTTGTCGTGGTCGATCTGCGCGGCACGCGGGGCGATCTGATCGGCGACGAAGGACTGCACCTGATCGCGCAGCATGTCGATGGTTTCACCGAGGGCGAAATTCAGGGATGGATAGCTCATGAGGCACCTTTTGGCTTTTTTATCGGGTGGAGCGCACGACGAATCGGCGTTCAGCTTTACGTTAACGTAAAGCTTCCGGAGTTCGACTGTCAATCGGCTTTACGTAAGCGTCAACTTGGGCGAGAGTAAGGACAGTTCAGGATCAGATATCGGTTTGTTTCTGGTGGGAGCGAGCCTGCTCGCGAAAGCGCTGTATCAGTCGCCCTCAAGGCTGAATGACGCAGCGTATTCGCGAGCAGGCTCGCTCCCACAGGGATTCAAAACCGGGAAAACCCACTAATAAAGACAATAGGGGTCGTCATGGATCTACCCAGTGCAAACCCGCAGCGCAGCTACACCCGTGGCTCTCAGGACAAAGCCCTGCTGGCGATGACCATCGGTCAGCGCTTCGATCAGACTGTCGCGCAATACCCGGACGGCGAGGCTTTGGTGGTGCGCCATCAACAGTTGCGTTACTCCTGGCGGCAACTGGCCGAGGCGGTGGATGAGCAGGCCAGGGCCTTGCTCGCACTGGGCTTGCAGACCGGTGATCGCCTGGGTATCTGGGCACCGAATTGCGCGCAGTGGTGCATCACCCAGTTCGCCACGGCGAAGATCGGCGTGATCCTGGTCAACATCAATCCCGCCTACCGCAGCTCCGAACTCGAGTACGTGCTCAAGCAATCCGGCTGCCAGTGGCTGGTCTGTGCCGGAGCGTTCAAAACCTCGAATTACCACGAAATGCTCCAGAGCCTGGCGCCGGAATTGGCTGAGCACGCCATCGGTCAGCTGCGTAGCGAACGCCTGCCGGAGTTGCGCGGCGTGATCAGCCTCGATGCCAATCCGCCGCCCGGTTTTCTGCCGTGGTCGCAGCTCAGCGATCTGGCCGTCAGCCTCTCGCCCGATCAATTGCGCGAACGCAGCGCCAGTCTGCATTTCGATCAACCGGTGAACATCCAGTACACCTCCGGCACCACCGGTTTCCCCAAGGGCGCGACCCTCAGTCACTACAACATTCTCAACAACGGCTACATGGTCGGCGAAAGCCTCGGCCTGACGACTGCCGATCGTCTGGTGATTCCGGTGCCGCTGTATCACTGCTTCGGCATGGTCATGGGCAACCTCGGTTGCGTCACCCACGCCAGCACGATGATTTACCCCAATGACGCTTTCGATCCGGCCCTGACCCTGCAAGCGGTGGCCGAAGAAAAAGCCACGGCGCTGTACGGTGTGCCGACCATGTTTATCGCCATGCTCGATCAGCCGCAGCGGCAGACTTTCGACCTGTCGAGCCTGCGCACCGGGATCATGGCCGGCGCCACCTGTCCTATCGAGGTCATGCGCCGGGTGATCAACGAAATGCACATGAGCGAAGTGCAGATCGCCTACGGCATGACCGAAACCAGTCCGGTGTCGTTGCAGACCGGGCCGGCGGATGAGCTGGAGTTGCGTGTCACCACTGTCGGCCGCACCCAGCCGCAACTGGAAAGCAAGATCATCGACACCGCCGGCAACCTTGTGCCGCGCGGCACCATTGGCGAACTGTGCACGCGCGGCTACAGCGTGATGCTCGGCTACTGGAACAACCCGCAGGCCACCGCCGAAGCCATCGATGAGGCGGGGTGGATGCACACCGGCGACCTGGCGAGCATGAACGAGGAGGGTTACGTCAACATCGCCGGGCGTAACAAGGACATGATCATTCGTGGCGGCGAGAATGTTTATCCCCGTGAGCTGGAGGAATTCTTCTTCACCCATCCGGCGGTGGCGGACGTGCAGGTGATCGGTATTCCGTGCTCGCGCTACGGTGAGGAAATCGTCGCCTGGATCAAATTCCACCCCGGCCACAGCGCCTCGGAGCTGGAGCTGCAAGCCTGGTGCAAGGAGCGCATCGCCCATTTCAAGACACCGCGCTACTTCAAATTCGTCGACGCGTTTCCGATGACGGTGACGGGCAAGATCCAGAAATTCAGGATGCGTGAGATCAGTATCGAGGAGCTGAAAATAACCGAGCGGTAACCTAAACCCTGTGGGAGCTGGCTTGCCAGCGATGGCGTCAGGTCAGCCAGCATCAATGTTGAATGTTCTACCGCAATCGCTGGCAAGCCAGCTCCCACAGGGATCGGGGGATTCAGGAATTGCAGAAAGCACAAAGGGGAGCCGAAGCTCCCCTTTAATTTGTCGTTGCGTGCTCTTTTTATTATTGAGGGTCGGTCTGTTGTTGTTTTTGGCAACCGTGGCCCTGTACAGCTTTTTGGCGACCCCCATCCGGGGTCAAGAGCAAACGTATTTTTTTGAGCGCTGATCTGCTTTCTCGTTTAACGATCCAACCGATTCGGGAGCTACCTGAAGGTAGTTTTATTGTTCTCTGCCCGGTTGCGGGTCACTCCTGAGAGCACCCTGAAAAGCACACCTTCTCCAAAAAAATCTGTTAGCTGCGTCTCTGCCGTGTTGTTCTTGTTATGTCAGAGTCGTTTCGTCTTGTTTTTATTGGTTTGCGGCTTTTTATTCTTGTTATGCCATAGAGATAGCAGGTGTCGTGCCAACTTTTAAAAAGTCTTATAAATCAGTGATTTAAGTTTTTCGGGCTTTTTCACCCCAGGGCAAAGCCAGACAATTTGTTTCCGTGTTACTCGCTTTTGCCCACAGCACTGACCCAGCGGTAACACCTCACTGCGCGCTGCGTGCCTTGGCCACTCGCGAACCGCTTGGACGGCCGAGCACTGCACTGATCTGCTGGCCCGCAGCAATCAAGGCGTCCAGGTCGATACCGGTCTCGATGCCCAAGCCATCCAGCAGGTACACCACGTCTTCGGTCGCGACGTTACCGCTCGCGCCTTTGGCGTAAGGGCAGCCGCCAAGGCCGGCGATAGAGCTGTCGAACACCGCAATGCCTTCGAGCAGGCTGGCGTAGATATTGGCCATGGCCTGGCCATAGGTGTCGTGGAAATGCCCGGCAAGCTTGTCCCGTGGTACCTGCGCCGAGACCACCTCGAACAGGCGCCGGGTCGCGCCCGCCGTGCCGGTGCCGATGGTGTCGCCCAGCGACACTTCGTAGCAGCCCATCGCGTACAGCTCGCGCGCGACCATCGCCACTTGCTCCGGCGCGACCGTGCCTTCATACGGGCAGCCCAGCACACAGGAAACGTAACCGCGCACGGTAACGCCGTGTTGTTTGGCGGCCTCCATGATCGGCGCAAACCGCGCCAGGCTTTCGCTGATCGAGCAATTGATGTTGCGCTGCGAGAACGCCTCGGAGGCGGCGGCGAACACCGCGACTTCCTTGACTCCGGCGGCGAGCGCGTCTTCAAAGCCGCGCAGGTTCGGCGCCAGCGCGCCGTAGGTCACGCCGGGCTTGCGCTGAATTTGCGCGAACACCTCGGCGGAGCCGGCCATCTGCGGCACCCACTTGGGCGAGACGAAACTGCCGACTTCGATATAGCCGAGCCCGGCGGCGCTCAGGGCATCGACCAGTTGCACTTTGTCAGCGACGCTGATCGGTTGGGCTTCGTTCTGCAGGCCATCGCGCGGGCCGACTTCGATCAGGCGTACTTGGGAGGGGAGGGACATGGGTGGGACCTGCTTCGTGGATTCGTGGTGATCCCTGTGGGAGCGGGCTTGCCCGCGATGAGGCCGGAACATCCTGCAATGATGTTGACTGACCCGACGCCATCGCGGGCAAGCCCGCTCCCACAGGGAGAGGTGTAGTGCCAGACTACTGGGCTATTTGCTGGCTTTTGAGCGTCTGCTCCAATGCCTGCACGCAGCGCTCTTCAGCAGTGTCCAGCTCGAGCTTCATCTGTTCGATATCCAGCAACTGCTGTTCGAGCTGTTCGCGGCGTTCGCTGATTTTCGCCAGCATGCTGTTGAGCTGTTTGGTGTTACCACCGGAAGGGTCATAGAGCTCGATCAGCTCGCGGCATTCGGCCAGGGAAAAACCGATGCGCTTGCCGCGCAGGATCAGCTTCAGAGTGACCTTGTCGCGCGGCGAATAGATACGTTCCTGGCCACGACGCTCGGGGCTGAGCAGGCCTTGCTCTTCATAAAAGCGGATCGCCCGGGTGGTGATGTCCAGCTCGCGGGCGAGGTCGGAAATGCTATAGGTCTGACTGCTCATGAAAGCGCTCGGAAAAGGGGCATGGCGCTAAGCTAATCGGTGGTTTACGTTTACGTCAAGCGGGATGGTTTTGGGGTGTCCGTACAGGCCTCTTCGCGAGCAGGCTCGCTCCCACATTCGACCGCGTTCCTTCAGATGAAATGCAATTCATTGTGGGAGCGAGCCTGCTCGCGAAGAACGATAACGCGGTAAAAAAGCCCTACACCTTCTCCAGCTTCTTCTCCTGCGCCGTCACCTGTTGGCACAACTCGATCATCTGCTCGCGCATCCAGCGGTTGGCCGGGTCCTGGTCGGTGCTCTCATGCCAATACAGGTGCGTTTCCACCGAGGGCACATCATTCACCGGCAAATTGAACGATTGCAGATCATGGCGGCGGGCGAAGCGTTCCGGCACGGTCATGACCATGTCGGTCTGCTGCATCACTTGCGAGGCCATCAGATAGTGCTGCGAGCGCAGGGCGATCTTGCGCTGGATGCCCATTTTGCCCAGCGCCAGATCGACATAACCCAGCCCGCTGCGGCGGCTGGAAATATGGATGTGAGTCAGCGACAAATAGTCATCGAGGCTGAGTTTTTCCTTGCCCGCCATTGGATGGCCCTTGCGCATGGCGCAGACGTAACGGTCGTCCATCAGCTTGACGTGGCGTACCTGCGGGTCGGTGTTGAGCGGCGCATCCACAGCGAAATCCAGACGCCCGGCGGCCAGTTCCTTGGTGGTTTCCCGGCGCTTGGACAGAAAGCTTTCGATGATCACCGTCGGCGCCAGGCGGCGCAGACGCTGGAACAAGGGCGGCAGAATGATTGCCTCCGTCAAATCGGTCATGCTGATGCGGTAAGTCTTGGCCGCCTGCGCCGGGTTGAAGATGCGGCTTTCCTGCACCGACACGCGCAGCAGCGACAGGGCGTTGCGCACCGGGCCGATGATGTTCTGCGCCATCGGCGTGGGCACCATGCCCTGAGCGGTACGCACGAAGAGCGGGTCGTTGAAGGTTTCGCGCAACCGCGCCAGGGCATTGGACACCGCCGGCTGGGTGATGCCGACAATCTGCCCGGCACGGGTCAGGTTGGCTTCGGTGTAGATCGCGTCGAAGACGATGAAAAGGTTCAGGTCGACCTTGCTCAGATTCATAACGCGGCTTCTCTTGTTATTAAGTGCAAGTGTTTTGGGGCTGACGATCAGCGGATCATATATTGGTGATGAATGTTTATACACGCCGAGAATAGGCTAGGTAAATGATCAGCGCTGTTCTAGCATCGATTGCATGACTTGAACAACCTCTGCCCGAGAAGGTAACTACCCATGGATTTCGCTTATTCGCCCAAGGTTCAGGAACTGCGTGAGCGCGTGACTGCGTTCATGGACACTTACGTTTACCCGGCCGAAGCGGTTTTCGAACGCCAGGTCGCCGAGGGCGATCGCTGGCAGCCGACCGCAATCATGGAAGAGCTCAAGGCCAAGGCCAAGGCTGAAGGGCTGTGGAATTTGTTTCTGCCTGAGTCCGAGCTGGGCGCCGGCCTGAGCAACCTCGAATATGCGCCATTGGCGGAAATCATGGGCCGTTCCCTGCTGGGGCCGGAGCCGTTCAACTGCTCGGCGCCGGACACCGGCAACATGGAAGTATTGGTGCGCTACGCCAACGAAGAGCAGAAACAGCGCTGGCTCGAGCCGCTGCTGCGCGGCGAGATCCGTTCGGCGTTCGCCATGACCGAGCCCGACGTGGCATCTTCCGACGCGACCAACATGGCCGCCCGGGCCGTGCGTGATGGCGATCAGTGGGTGATCAACGGCAAGAAATGGTGGACCTCCGGCGCCTGCGATCCGCGCTGCAAGATTCTGATCTTCATGGGCCTGAGCAACCCCGACGCGCCGCGTCACGCCCAGCATTCGATGATCCTCGTGCCGGTCGACACCCCCGGGGTGAAAATCGTCCGTCCGCTGCCGGTATTCGGCTACGACGACGCACCGCACGGTCACGCCGAAGTGCTGTTCGACAACGTTCGAGTGCCGTACGAAAACGTTCTGCTCGGTGAAGGACGCGGCTTCGAAATCGCTCAGGGTCGCCTTGGCCCAGGGCGGATTCACCACTGCATGCGTTCGATCGGCATGGCCGAGCGTGCGCTGGAACTGATGTGCAAACGCTCGGTGAGCCGCACCGCATTCGGCAAACCGCTGGCGCGTCTGGGCGGCAACATCGACAAGATCGCCGACTCGCGGATGGAGATCGACATGGCGCGTCTGCTGACGTTGAAAGCGGCGTACATGATGGACACCGTCGGCAACAAAGTGGCGAAAAGCGAGATTGCGCAGATCAAAGTCGTCGCACCGAATGTCGCCCTGCGGGTGATCGACCGGGCGATCCAGATGCATGGCGGGGCAGGGGTGTCGAACGATTTCCCGCTGGCCTACATGTATGCGATGCAGCGCACCCTGCGTCTGGCCGACGGCCCGGACGAAGTGCACCGCGCGGCGATTGGCAAGTTCGAGATCGGCAAGTATGTGCCGAAGGAAATGCTGCGTAGCGGCCAGTAACACCGCGTTATCGTTCATCGCGGGCAAGCCCGCTCCCACAAGGATCTACAGTGAACATCTGATCGTTCCCACGCTCTGCGTGGGAATGCCGCCATGGACGCTCTGCGTCCACTGTGACGCGGAGCGTCACGGGATGCGTTCCCACGCGGAGCGTGGGAACGATCAGGCGTCAGGATCAATACACCCAAACCTCAACCCGCCGGTTCTTGATCCGCCCCTCATCCGCACTGTTGGTCGCCACCGGCATCAGCGCACCAAAGCCGCGTACTTCGCGCATGACCACACCGTTCCTGACCAGCTCGCGCCGCACCGCCATCGCTCGCAGCTTCGACAGCAGATCGGCCCGCGCCGGGTCATCCTTCAAATCACCAAACCCCACCAGCGTAACCGCCCGTTCGGTCTTGCCATGGCGCTTTATATAGTCGAGCACCCGCGCCAGATCCTGCCGCGCCTTGTTGTCCAGACTGGCGCTGCCCTCGGCAAAACGGAAATTCACTGTCAGACGCTGGGCATGCCGGCTGAGGGATTGGTAACCCTCGGGCATCAGCGCATTCGGCGCCACGCTCATGGCTTGTACGGTCTGGCTGACAAAACCGCTGGCCGCGACGATCGCCTGACCCTCTGGGCTCTGGGCAAAGCTGGCCAACGCCTGCGCCCACGGATTGCGGCTGTCCGGCGGCAGATAAAAGAACAAGCGCCGCGACAGCGGATAGTCTTCGGTGGCGATCAGACTGTTCAGCGGCAGCATCGCTTGCGAGGCGCCATCGGCAATCGCCACGGCTTTGGCCTGACGCACATAGGGCAAGCCGATGAAGCCGATACCTTGCGGATCGTTTCTGACCGCATCGGACAATTGCTCGCTGGATTCGAAACGCTTCGCCGCGCTGCCGAGACTTTTCCCACGCCGGCTCAGGACCAGTTCCTTGAACGTGTCGTACGTCCCCGATTGATCATCCCGCGCATATAAATGAATGGCGCCGCCACGGCCACCGAGTTCTTCCCAGGTTTTCACTTCGCCGGCAAAAATCCGCGCCAGTTGCTCGGTGTTCAACTGCTCAAGCGGGTTGGCCGGGTTGAGGATGATCGCCAGGCCGTCGATGGCAATGACTTGTTCGGCCGCCGGGCTTTTCAGATCGCCGAGGGCTTGCAGGGCAAGCAGTTCGCTGTCTTTGATCTCACGGGAAGAGGCGGCTAGATCGGCGCTGGCGTTTTTCAGCGCAGCGAAACCGGTGCTGGAACCGTGAGCGGCGACTTCGATGATCACGCGTTGCCCTTGTGCGGTCTGGCCGACGATGCGTTGTTCGTTGGCGGTGTCCGGGGTTTCGCGGTGGATTTTCAGCAGGCCTTGTTCCTGCAAAAGACCTTCGACCAGCGCCGGACCGAGATCGGCGCCGATGGTGTTGGAGCCCTGAATGCGTAGAGCCGGGCCGTTTTCGGGGATCGGCAGGGCGGCGGCGTAGATCGACAACCAGCCACTCAACAGGAAAATGCAGAGAACACGCAGGGTCATGCCGGCACCGAATCAAGCCAAGGGGATTGCCGGGGAGATTAAGTCAGGCGCGTGACCGAAATATGACAGGGGATTACCTGTGGGAGCGAGCCTGCTCGCGAAGGCGCCGTGTCAGTCGAAAAATTCGTCGCTGATCCACCGCATTCGCGAGCAGGCTCGCTCCCACAATGAAAATTCCCTCAGGCCAGCTCAAGCCAGATCGGCGCATGGTCCGATGGCTTTTCCATGCCGCGCAGTTCGTAGTCCACGCCGGCATCCTTGACCCGTGGCAGCAGGCCATGGGAAGCCAGAATTACATCGATGCGCAGGCCGCGTTTGGGCTCATCTTCAAAGCCACGGCTGCGGTAGTCGAACCAGCTGAACATGTCGCTCACGTCGGGATTGAGGTGACGGTAGCTGTCGGTCAGGCCCCAGTTTTTCAGGCGCGCCATCCACTCGCGCTCCTCCGGCAGGAAGCTGCATTTGCCGGTTTTCAGCCAGCGCTTCATATTGTCCGGGCCGATGCCGATGTCGCAGTCTTCCGGGGATATGTTCACATCACCCATCACCACCAGTGGCTGTTCATTGTGGAACTGGCTTTCCAGCAGCGCTTGCAGGTCGCTGTAGAAACGCTCCTTGGCAGGGAATTTGGTTGGGTGGTCGCGGCTTTCACCTTGTGGGAAATAGCCGTTCATGATCGTCACCGGCACGCCATTGGCATCAGCGAAAGTGCCCCAGATAAAGCGCCGTTGCGCGTCTTCTTCATCGGTGGCAAAGCCTTTGTGGATGGCGATCGGTTCGTTGCGCGAGAGCAGGGCGACCCCGTAATGACCTTTCTGGCCATGGAAGTGCACGTGGTAGCCGAGGGCGCGGATGTCTTCGAGGGGGAACTGGTCGTCGTGGACCTTGGTTTCCTGCAGGCCGATCACGTCGGGCTGATGTTTTTCGATCAGCGCTGCCAGCTGATGCGGACGGGCACGCAGTCCGTTGATGTTGAAGGAAACAATCTTCATGGTCGGCAGTCCTGGCAAAAGGGCGATGCTAGCTGACATGGGGGAGATGGGCCAGTGTGGGAGAAATCAATTTCACCTGTGGGATTTATAGCGCTTGTCCCGGCCCCATCGCTGGCAAGCTGAACTGGCCTAATGATTTTGGACACTTCAATCAGGCGCTATGATGGCGTCCAAATCTGAGGTGTTCGGATATGCGTAACTCTTATTCAATTGAATTCAAACTCAAGGCTGTCGGCATGGTATTGGACGAGGGGATATCGGTTCCCGAAGTCTGTGCCAGTCTAGACATCGGCCCTACCGCGTTGCGTCGCTGGGTCGCCCAGGTTCGCAAAGAGCGCCTGGGTACAACGCCGGTGGGGGCCAAAGCGATTACAGCTGACCACCGAGAGATTCAAGAACTCAAAGCCTTGCTCAGGCAAAAAGACCGGGATATTGAAATCCTAAAAAAAGCCAGTGCTCTGCTGCTATTGGACGCCAAAGATCATTCTCATTGATCAATGAGCTGGCAGAGCTATACGGCGTTAACGACTGTTGCCGTGTGTTTGATGTTTGCCGCAGCAGCTTTTATGCCTGGCGTCAGCGCCAAGGCAAGGTGAGTCCTGAGCGGGAGAAACTCAAAGCCATGCTGGTTGAGCATCATAAGGAATCGAGAGCATCGGCCGGGGCACGCACCCTTTCCCGGGAACTACAGGCCAAAGGACATCGAGTCGGGCGGTACATGGCTCGTAGTTTGATGCGTGAAGCCGGAGTGACTAGCCGTCAGCGCCGGCGCCATAAATACAAATCATCAGGCGTAGAGGCTTTGGTCGCACCGCACGTGCTCAAGCGCCAGTTCGATGTCACATCAATCAATGAGGTGTGGTGCGCCGATGTCACGTATATCAAGGTCGGCACCCGGTGGATGTATTTCGCTGCGGTTTTGGATCTCTTCGCCCGCCGACTGGTGGGTTGGGCGTTTTCAATGATCTCGGATGCGGAACTGACCTGTGAGGCCTTACGAATGGCCGTTGAGTTGCGAGGCAGACCTAAAGACGTGCTGTTTCACTCCGATCAAGGCTGCCAGTACACCAGCCATAAATTCAGGAATGAGCTGCTAGCGCACGGGCTGAGGCAGAGCATGAGTCGCAAGGGAGAGTGTTGGGACAACGCACCGATGGAGCGTTTCTTTGGAAGTCTGAAATCGGAGTGGGTACCTGAAGCGGGGTACCGCTCCGAGTACGAAGCACGGGTTGATTTGCAGCGCTACCTAATGCGCTACAACAACACCAGACTCCATAGCTACAACAACTACCGGTCACCGGTCGCCATGGAGAAAATGGCGGCCTGAAAAACCCTAACTGGTGTCCAATATTACTTGACCAGTTCAAGCCAGCTCCCACAGGTTTCTGTGGTGTATGTAAATGTTGTGAACGACGCAGACACTGTGGGAGCTGGCTTGCCAGCGATGAGGCCCGCCCAGTCGATGAAGATCCGAGGCTGGTCTAACCTGTCAGGGGAACCACATCACCCGCCCAAGGTTCGTACCAACAAGCGCGCCAGCCTCCGAGCGCGCCCCCGGGGAGAATCACTGCAATGCCTGAAACCCAGACCGCCGTTGCCGACATCCACATGCTCGACCGCGGCTATTCGCGCGAAGCCCGCTCGTTGCTGTATCAGGCCTATCGCCACGAGCCGACCTTCGGCTACCTGTTCGAAGCCGAACGTCCCGGCTATGAGCAACGGGTGCGCGCGACGGTGCGCGAGTTGGTCAAACAGCATTTTCTCCAGGACCTGCCGGCGATCGGCCTGTTGGTCAACGATCGCTTGATCGGCATCGCCCTGATCGCACCGCCGCAACGGCGCCTGGGCGTTACCGAAAGCTGGGCATGGCGCCTGCGCATGGTGCTCAGCACCGGTTTTCGCTGCACCCGGCGTTATCTGGAATACCACGATGCCGTTGCTGCATGCGTGCCGGGTGATTCGGTGCACATGCTGCCGCTGCTCGGTGTGCACCCGCAGTTTCAGGGCAAGCACTACGGCGAACAATTGCTCACTGCCGTGCACAACTGGTGCGCCGTTGATGAAACATCGCAAGGCGTGGTGCTCGACACCGGCAACCCACGCTACCTGGAATTCTATAAAAGGCAGGGTTATCAGGAGATCGGCGAGGTTGCCGTCGGGCCGGTGCGCGAACACGTATTTTTCCACGCCAATCCGCAGGTGTTACAAACAGCAACGGGATAATGATCGAACTTCTTCACAAATTACCTGTTCTATCAGGCTCCCGAGCCCGTGATAGCATCCGCGCCTATGAAGTTTCCACGAAGATTTACCAGCGGCGTGCTGATGCTGTTATCCAGTTGCGCGGCGCTGGCGCAAAGTGAATTGGATGTACGGATCAAGCCGTCCAACGATGAACTCAAGGCCAATATAGAAGGCTATATCGGCAGCCTCGGCGATCGCGACGAAGAAGCCTTGCTGCGTTTCAGTCGCGGCGCCGAAGAGCAGGCGCGCAAAGCGGCTCAGGCGCTGGGCTACTACCAGCCGCAGATCGACAGTGACGTCAAGGGCGGAGAAAAACCGCGTCTGGTGTTGAACATCGATCCCGGCGAGCCGATTCGCCTGCGCAACGTCACCGTGCGCGTCGATGGCCCGGCAGCCTCGCAGAAATCCTTTCGCGTGCCGAAAAGCGACCTGCTCAAGTCCGGCGCCGTGCTCAACCATGGCCGTTACGAAGACGCCAAGCGCGTGATTCAAAATCAGGCCTCGCGCTTCGGTTACTTCAGTGGCCATTTCACCAGCCAGAAACTCATGGTCGACCCGCGCGCAGGTGTCGCCGATATCGAATTGATCTACGCCAGCGGCCCGCGTTATGCGCTGGGCAAAGTCAGTTTCGAGGGCGACACGCCGTTCGACGAAGACCTGCTGCAACGCATGGTGCCGTTCAAGGCAGGCGAGCCTTACGATTCGGAACTGATCGCCGAACTCAATCGCGATCTGCAATCGAGCGGCTATTTCGAAGGCGTGCGCGTCGACGCGGCACCGACGGCAGCGCAGAACGATGTGATTCCGGTCGCCGTCAAACTCGACACGCGCAAGCCGCGCACCATGGGCCTGGGCCTCGGTTATTCGACCGACGTCGGGCCACGGATCAAGGCCAACTGGACGCGTCACTGGGTCAACCCGCAGGGCGACAGCTATGGCTGGGAGGCCGAGCTCTCGGCGCCCCGGCAGAACGTCGGGCTGTTCTACGACATCCCGCTCGACCCGCCATTGACCGACAAACTGCGCTGGGCCGGCGGCTATCAGTTCGAAGATATCGAAGGCTCCGACACCCTCAGCAAACTGCTGACTTTCGGCCCGGAATGGCACAGCAAGTTGCCCAGCGGCTGGCAGCGGGTGATCTCGCTGAAATGGCAACGTGAAGAATACGAACTCGGCGACGACTCCGGCCTGAGCACGTTGCTCATGCCCGGCATCAGTTATTCCTATCTGAAAAGCGACAACCGCATCGACCCGCGTAACGGCTATCGCCTGAGCTTCGAAAGCAAAGTGGCCAAGGAAGGCCTCGGTTCGGACAACAACCTTTTATACGGCACCGCGCTGGTCAAGGGCCTGACCACGGTGTTCGACAAGCACCGCTTGCTCGGTCGCGTGCAGGTCGGCGGCAGCGCCACCAACGGCTACAACTCGATTCCGCCGTCGCTGCGCTTCTTTGCCGGTGGCGATCAGAGCGTGCGCGGTTACGACTATCAGAGCCTGTCGCCGAAAAACTCTGACGGCGACCGCATCGGTGGCCGTTACATGATTGCCGGCAGCGTCGAGTATCAGTATTCGATCGCCGAGAAATGGCGGGTCGCGACCTTCGTCGACCAAGGCAACTCTTTCAACAAACTCGAACTGCCCGACCTCAAGACCGGGGTCGGTGTAGGTGTGCGCTGGGTCTCGCCGGTCGGGCCGATCCGCCTTGACCTGGCCCATGCGCTGGACGACGACGGCGGCATCCGGCTGCACTTTTCCATGGGGCCTGAGCTGTGAAGCGTGGTGTGAAAATAACGGCGCTGACTTTGTTGGCGCTGGTCTTGTTGATCGTCTTGAGCCTGGCCGCACTGCTTGGCACGCAGGCCGGCAGTCGTTGGGCGCTGGGCCTTGTGCCCGGCTTGACCGTGGAGAATTTCCACGGTCGCCTCGCTGGGCAGTGGAGTGCCGATCACCTGGTGTGGCAGCAGGACACAAGCCGCGTCGAGCTGAACAAGGCAATCTTCGCCTGGTCGCCGCTGTGCCTGACGCGCATGACCTTGTGCATCGATCAGCTCAAGGCCGATCAGGTGATCCTGCAATTCCCGCCGAGCGAAGAAACCACCGAGAGCGGCCCGATCAAACTGCCGGACCTGCAATTGCCGTTGGCCATCGAATTGGGCGACGTCGAGGTCGGCAGCCTGTTGTTCAACGGCAGCGAACAGCTCAAGGGCTTGCAACTGGCGGCGCACTGGACTGCTCAGGGCCTGCAGATCGACAGCGTGAAATTGCAGCGCGACGAGCTCAGCCTGAACCTGTCCGGCCTGCTGCAACCGAGCGGCAACTGGCCGCTGACGATTCAGGGCGATTTGACTTTGCCTTCTCCCGGCAGCGAGCCGTGGACGCTGGCGCTGAAAGTCGACGGCGACCTGCTGAAAACCCTCAACCTGCACGCCGACAGCCGCGGCTACCTCGACGGCCAGTTGAACGGCGAGCTGCAAGCGCTGGCGGAAAACCTGCCGGCCAAGCTGCGCATCACCAGCGATGCGTTCAAGCCGAGCGCCGATCTGCCGGACACCCTGCAATTCAATCAGCTTGTGCTCACGGGCGAAGGCGACCTGAAAAACGGTTACCAACTGCTCGGCAACGCATCGTTGCCCGCCGAGAAATCACCGGTGGCGCTGCTGCTCAAGGGCAAGGTTGACGCCAACGGCGCGCAGATCGCCGGGCTCGACCTTAATGCCAACGACAAGCAAAGCCTCAAGCTCACCGGCAACGTCGACTGGAGCAAAGGCCTCAGCGCTCAGGCCAATATCAACTGGCAAGACTTCCCGTGGCATCGGCTCTATCCGGAAATCGCCGAGCCGCAAGTCGCATTGCGTACTTTCACTGGCGAAGTGTCCTACACCGACGGCCAGTATCTCGGTAATTTCGACGCTGCGCTGGATGGTCCGGCCGGGGCGTTCACCTTGAGCAGTCCGTTCAGCGGCAGTCTGGAACAGATCGCTTTGCCGCAACTGGTCATGCAGGCCGGGCAGGGCAGGGCCGAAGGGCACGTGAATGTGCGCTTCGCCGACGGCATCGCCTGGGATACCGCGCTGGATCTGTCGGCGCTCAACCCGGCGTACTGGGTCGCCGAACTGCCGGGCACGCTGGCCGGGCCGTTGCAGAGTAAGGGCGAGATGAAGAATGATCAGCTCAGTCTCAGCGCCGACCTCGACCTCAAAGGCAAATTGCGCGGCCAACCGGCGATTCTGCAGGCCAAGGCTGACGGCGCGGGTGAGCGCTGGAACCTCAATGCCCTGCAGATCCGCCTCGGCGATAACAGCATCAACGGCAAGGGCAGCCTGCAGGACAAACTCGGCGGGCAGATCGACATCAAGCTGCCGCGTCTGGCCCAGCTCTGGCCGCAACTGCGCGGGCAGGTCAACGGCCAGATCAACGTCGCCGGTACGCTGAAGGCGCCACAGGGCAAGCTTGATCTGCAAGGTTCGCAACTGGCCTTCCAGGACAATCGCCTGCAAAGCCTCAACCTCGACGCCACGCTCGACAGTGCGCAGCGGGCGAAGATCAATCTCAAAGGCAGCGGCATTCAGACCGGCGATACTTCGCTCGGCACCCTGACCGCCAGTGCTCAGGGCGATATCAAAAGCCAGAAACTCAACCTCGACCTGATCGGACCGAAGCTGAAACTGGCGCTGGGGCTGGACGGCAATCTGGACAAGGGCAACTGGCGCGGACGCTTGGCCAGTGGCGACATTCAGGCCGGTGGCCAGGACTGGAAGCTGCAAAGCCCGGCCAGACTGGAGCGCCTGGCGGACGGCCAGATCAATTTCGGCGCGCATTGCTGGCTGTCCGGCAACGCCAGCCTGTGTGGCGAAGACCAGCGCCTGATGCCCGAGCCGAAGCTGCGTTATCACCTCAAGCAATTCCCGATCGAAAGCCTTGCGCAATGGTTGCCCAAGGACTTCGCCTGGCAGGGCCGGCTCAACGCCGATCTGCAACTGGACTTGCCGGCGAGCGGCCCGAACGGCGTGGTCAGTGTCGACGCCAGCGGCGGCACCCTGCGCGTGCGCGACAAGGATCGCTGGCTGGATTTCCCCTACCAGACCCTCAAACTCAGCAGCAAGCTCACGCCCAAGCGCGTCGACACCGAGCTCAATTTTGTCGGCGGCAAACTCGGCGAATTGCTGGTACAGGCGCAGCTCAATCCGCTGCCGAAGAACAAACCGCTGAGCGGCTCGTTCCGCCTTTCCGGCCTCGATCTGTCGGTGGCGCGGCCGTTCGTGCCGATGGTGGAAAAACTCACCGGCCGGCTCAACGGCAGCGGCACTATTTCCGGTGGCCTGCTCGCACCGCTGGTCAACGGCACCGTGCAGCTCAGCGATGGCGAAGTGTGCGGCGCCGAACTGCCGATGGAGCTGCAGAATCTGCAACTGACTGCGGCGATCGCCGGCGAATCGATGCGCCTGGACGGAGGCTGGAACAGCGGCAAGACTGGCAAGGGCAGCCTCAACGGCAACGTCGCCTGGGGGCAGGCGCTGGTGGTCGATCTGGCGCTCAAGGGCACGCAATTGCCGGTCAGCGTCGAGCCCTACGCCAAACTGGAAATGGCCCCGGACCTGAAGATTTCCATGGCCGGCGATGAGCTGAAAGTTGCTGGCAAGGTGCTGGTGCCGAAAGGCGAAATCACCGTGCGCGAGCTGCCGCCATCAACGGTAAAAGTCTCCGACGACACGATCATCGTCGGCGCACAGACCGAAGAGGGCAAACCACCGATCGCGATGAAAATGGACATCGACGTGATCGTCGGCCAGGACAAGCTGAGCTTTGCCGGTTTCGGCCTGACCGCCAATCTGCAAGGTCAGGTGCACATCGGCGACAACATGGACACCCGTGGCGAACTCTGGCTCAACGACGGCCGCTATCGCGCCTACGGCCAGCGCCTGACCGTGCGTCGCGCGCGTCTGTTGTTCGCCGGTCCCATCGACCAGCCGTATCTGGACATCGAAGCGATCCGCCAGACCGACGACGTCATCGCCGGTATTCGCCTGAGCGGCAGCGCCGAACAGCCGACCACGCAGATCTTCTCCGAACCGGCGATGAGTCAGGAACAGGCGCTGTCGTACCTGGTGCTGGGCCGTCCGCTGAGCACCAGCGGCGAAGATAACAACATGCTCGCGCAAGCCGCGCTGGGCCTGGGCCTGATGGGCAGCGCCGGGGTCACCAGTGGTCTGGCCAAGGATCTGGGCATCGAGGATTTCCAGCTCGACACCCAGGGCAGCGGCAATGACACCAGCGTCGTCGCCAGCGGCAACATCTCCGAAAAACTCAGCCTGCGCTACGGCGTCGGCGTCTTCGAACCGGCCAGCACCATTGCCTTGCGCTACAAGCTGAGCAAGAAGGTTTACGTCGAAGCGGCGAGCGGCGTGGCGAGTTCGCTGGATATTTTCTACAAGCGGGATTTCTAGAGCGCGTTCTCTCCAATGATCGTTCCCACGCTCTGCGTGGGAATGCCTCAAGGGACGCTCTGCGTCCCGGCTCTCAAAAAAAACGGACGCAGAGCGTCCCCGGCTGCATTCCCACGCGGAGCGTGGGAACGATCCCGCGTGGCCGGTCAGTGATTAATTACAAAGCCCCCTAACTATTGCGTTGACATTCGCTGCCTAAGCAGTAACATCTCGACATACATTCACTGCCTAGGCAGTCATCAGGTCGACCCATGAAGCATTTCACCCCGGAAGAATTCAAACATTGCCACCTCGGCCTGTTGCTCGGTCGTGCCGCGTTGCTCAAGGACCGGATCATCGATACCCACATGGAACCCCACGGCATCACCGCCGCGCAGTTCAAGGTGTTGATCATCATGGCCCAGTTCGGCGTCGACACCCCGGCCGAGCTGTGCCGCCATCTGTCGCTGGACAGCGGGTCGATGACGCGCATGCTCGATCGCCTCGAGCAGAAGGCTTTTCTGCTTCGTCAGCGCAGCGAAGGCGACCGGCGTCAGGTGCAGTTGAAACTGACCGAGCAGGGCCAGCAACTGGCTGATCGCCTGCCGCACATCGGTGCCGATGCGATGAATGAACTGGCCGGCGCGATCTCCCGCGAAGAGCTGAAAACCCTGGAATACATCCTGAAGAAAATCCTGCTGGCCGCCGGTGACCCGATCACCATCCAGCGTCTAGGTGATCACAATGAGCGCTAACACTTTGCGCAGCAGTCTGACGCTGCTGTTGTCGGCGATGATCCTCGCCGGTTGCGCCAATTACAGCGGCCTCGACACCGAAGGCCAGCGCCTCGACGCGAAGAGCCTGAAGACATCGCAGTCTCTCGACGGCGTCACCCTGTCGCCAGCGGCGTGGCCGAAAAGCGATTGGTGGAGCAGCCTCGGCGATCCGCAACTCGACGGCCTGATCCGCGAAGCCCTGCACGACAGCCCGGACATGCAGATCGCCGCAGCCCGCGCCCATCAGGCCAGTGCCGCCGCCTATGCCGCCGATGCCGAACGTTATCCGACCCTCGACGCCAGCGCCGGCATCAGCCGTTCGCGGCTGGCTCGTGACCAGGATCCGCGCGGGCAGGGCGGGGCTTACGCGACGGTGCGCAATGTCAGCGCCGGCTTCAATTACAACTTCGATTTGTGGGGCGGCCAGCGCGATGCCTGGGAAGCCGCACTCGGCGAGGCGCGCGCTGCTGAAGTCGACCGTCAGGCGGCGCAGTTGACACTTGCCGCTGACGTCGCCCGTGCGTACAGCGATCTCGGTCAGGCGCACATCGTTTACGACCTTGCCAGCGAAGACCTCAAGCGCACCCGGCAAATGCTCGACCTCAGTCAGCGCCGCTTGAGTTCGGGGATCGATAGCCAGTACCAGTTCCAGCAAACCCAGAGTCTGGAAGCCAGTTCTCAGGCCAGCCTGATCGACGCGGAAAAACGCCTGAACAGCGCGAAGATTGCCTTGGCGGTATTGCTCGGCAAAGGCCCGGATCGTGGCAACGAAATCGCTCGACCGAAAGTTCTGCAAGCCAGCGCCGTGGCGGTGCCCTCGGTGTTGCCAGCGGAACTGCTCGGCCGCCGCCCGGATCTGGTCGCGGCGCGCTGGCGGGTCGAGGCGGCGAGCAAAGACATCGATGCGGCGAAAACCCGCTTCTATCCCAACCTCAACCTGTCGGCCTCGGCCGGCGCCGAGTCGTTGCTGGGTGATGCGATGTTCGGTTCGGCCAGCCGTTTCTTCAACATCGCGCCGACCGTATCGCTGCCGATTTTCGATGGCGGCCGCCTGCGCGCCAACCTTGATGCCCGCGACGCCGATTACGATCTGGCGGTGGCGCAGTACAACAAGAGTCTGGTCAAAGCCCTGGGCGATGTCGGCGATACGATCAATCAGTTACGCGATATCGGCCGGCAGATCGGCGCGCAGCAACATGCCACCGACATCGCTCAGGATTCTTACAACACCGTCGTCCAGCGTTACGGTTCCGGCATCGGCAACTACCTGGACGTGCTCAGCATCGAGCAGCAATTGCTCCAGGCACAGCGTCAGCTGGCGACCCTCAATGCCGAGCAGATCGACCTGTCGATTCAACTGATGCAAGCGCTGGGCGGCGGCTTTCAGGGTGAAAACCTGAGCGCAGCCAACGCCAGCCCCGCCTCGTCGCACCCATAATTCAAGGTATTTGTCATGGCCACTGCCGAAAACACCCAAGCTCAAGACAACACCCCGGACACCGGCAACCCGCGCAAACGCAAGGTGATGCTGCTGGCCCTCGCCGTGGTCGTCCTGCTCGCCATTGCCGGCGTCTGGGCCTATCACGAGTTCATCGGGCGCTTTAACGAAAGCACCGACGATGCCTACGTCAATGGCAACGTCGTGGAGATCACGCCGCTGGTCACCGGCACCGTGGTCAGCATCGGCGCTGACGACGGTGATCTGGTCCAGGAAGGCCAGGTGCTGGTCAACTTCGACCCCAACGATGCCGAAGTCGGCCTGCAAAGTGCCAAGGCCAAACTCGCCCGCACCGTGCGTCAGGTGCGCGGTTTGTACAGCAACGTCGACGGCATGAAAGCGCAGGTCAACGCGCAGCAGGCCGAAGTGCAGAAAGCCCAGGACAACTACAACCGACGGAAAAATCTCGCCCAAGGCGGGGCGATTTCCCAGGAAGAGCTGTCCCACGCCCGCGACGACCTGACCTCGGCGCAGAACGCCTTGGCTAACGCCAAACAGCAACTGAAAACCACCAGCGCACTGGTCGACGACACCGTGGTCTCGTCCCATCCGGACGTAATGTCGGCGGCTGCCGATCTGCGTCAGGCCTACCTGACCAATGCGCGCAGCACCTTGATCGCGCCGGTCACCGGTTACGTCGCCAAGCGCACCGTGCAACTCGGTCAGCGCGTGCAGCCGGGCACCGCGTTGATGGCGGTGATTCCGCTGGATCAGCTGTGGATCGATGCCAACTTCAAGGAAACCCAACTGCGTGACATGCGCATCGGTCAGCCTGTCGATATCGAGGCCGATATTTATGGCAGCGACGTGAAATACAGCGGCACCGTCGACAGCCTCGGTGCCGGTACGGGTAGCGCGTTTGCTCTGCTGCCGGCACAGAACGCCACCGGTAACTGGATCAAGATTGTTCAGCGTGTGCCGGTGCGTATCCACATCAATGCCGAAGAGCTGGCCAAGCACCCGCTGCGTGTCGGTCTGTCGACCAATGTCGAGGTCAATCTGCACGACCAGAGCGGCCCGGTGCTGGCCCAGCAACCGCCGCAAAAGGCCTCGTTCAGCACCAACGTCTACGAGCGCCAACTGGCCGAAGCGGACGCGATGATTGCCCAGTTGATTCACGACAACAGCGCAGCAGCAGGCAAGACCGCGCAGCGCTGAGAGCACACCGGATCAGAAGTAGGCTCTGTGGTGAGCGGTTATCTGTGGCGAGGGGATTTATCTGTGGCGAGGGGATTTATCCCCGCTGGACTGCGCAGCAGGCCCGTTTTTCCTGAGCCAAAAGAGGGGCCGCTTCGCGACCCAGCGGGGATAAATCCCCTCGCCACAAGGGCCTGTTACCACAGGGCCTGCTGTGTTCATCAGACCGCAGCGACCATCAGGTTTCATAGGATTCACAATGAGCAATAACGCTTCTTTCACGCCGCCCAGCCTGTTGCTCAGCACCATCGGCCTGTCGCTGGCGACGTTCATGCAAGTGCTCGACACGACCATCGCCAACGTGGCGCTGCCGACGATTTCCGGCAACCTCGGGGTGAGTTCGGAGCAGGGCACCTGGGTCATCACTTCGTTTGCCGTGAGCAACGCGATTGCGCTGCCGCTGACCGGTTGGCTCAGCCGCCGCTTCGGTGAGGTGAAGCTGTTTCTGTGGGCGACGATGCTGTTTGTGCTGGCGTCGTTTCTCTGCGGTATCTCCACTTCGATGCCTGAGCTGATCGGCTTTCGTGTGCTGCAAGGCCTGGTGGCCGGGCCGCTGTACCCGATGACGCAGACCCTGTTGATCGCGGTGTATCCGCCGGCGAAACGCGGGATGGCCCTGGCATTGCTGGCGATGGTCACGGTGGTCGCGCCGATTGCCGGGCCGATTCTCGGCGGCTGGATCACCGACAGTTACAGCTGGCCGTGGATCTTCTTCATCAACGTACCGATCGGCATCTTTGCGGTGATGGTGGTGCGTTCGCAACTGGCGAAACGGCCGGTGGTGACCAGTCGCCAGCCGATGGATTACGTCGGCCTGATCACCCTGATCATTGGCGTCGGCGCGTTGCAGGTGATCCTCGACAAGGGCAATGACCTGGACTGGTTCGAATCGAACTTCATCATCGTCGGCGCGGCGATTTCCGTGGTCGCGCTGGCGGTGTTCGTGATCTGGGAAATGACCGACCGCCATCCGGTGGTCAACCTGCGCCTGTTCGCCCATCGCAACTTCCGCATCGGCACGCTGGTGCTGGTCTTGGGTTACGCCGGGTTCTTCGGCATCAACCTGATCCTGCCGCAGTGGTTGCAGACGCAAATGGGCTACACCGCGACCTGGGCGGGACTTGCCGTGGCGCCGATCGGGATTCTGCCGGTGGTGCTTTCGCCGTTTGTCGGCAAGTACGCGCATAAATTCGACCTGCGCCTGCTCGCCGGGATTGCGTTTCTGGCGATCGGTCTGAGCTGCTTCATGCGTGCCGAGTTCACCAACGAAGTCGACTTCCAGCACATTGCGCTGGTGCAGTTGTTCATGGGTATCGGTGTGGCGCTGTTCTTCATGCCGACCCTGAGTATTCTGATGTCGGACTTGCCGCCGAGCCAGATCGCTGATGGCGCAGGCCTGGCGACGTTCCTGCGGACATTGGGCGGCAGCTTTGCGGCGTCGCTGACCACCTGGATCTGGATTCGCCGGGCCGATCAGCATCATGCGTATATGAGCGAGAGCATCAGCACGTTTGAGCCTGCCACCCGCGAGACCTTGAATCAGTTGGGTGGGGCGAGCCAGTCGGCGTATGCGCAGATGGACCAGATCCTCACCAGCCAGGCGTACATGCTTTCGACCGTGGATTACTTCACGTTGCTAGGGTGGGGATTCATGGGGCTGATTTTGATTGTATGGCTGGCGAAACCGCCGTTTGCCGCCAAGGCCGGGCCGGCAGCTTCGGGGCACTAGAATCAAGAGCCCCTCACCCTAACCCTCTCCCGGAGGGGAGAGGGGACTGACCGCGGTGCATGTTCGAGGTACATCGACTTGCGATACCGAGTCGAACTCAGGTTTTGAACTGCATGCGATCAGCTCCCTTTCCCCCTCGCCCCCCTGGGGGAGAGGGCTGGGGTGAGGGGGTAAAGCTCTTCAGCCGTGCGGCAATGCCAGCGGCGGGGCGAAATCGAACGGCGCCAAGGCATACCCGCTCTCATCCACCTGCAACGCCCAACCCTGACGATCCCAATCCCCCAGCACAATCCGCTTCGCCGCTTGTTCACCCAGCTGCAACTTGTGAATTGCCGGGCGATGGGTATGGCCGTGGATCAGGGTTTTCACGCCGAATTCGTGCATCACTCGCGGAATCTCTTCCGGGGTGACATCGACGATGTCATTGGCCTTCATCCGCGTCTGTGCGCGGCTTTCGCTGCGTAGCTTGCGCGCCAGTTTATGGCGGCTGCGCAGTGGCAGGTGACGGAGGATGAACAGGGTAATCGGGTTGCGCAGGTAGCGGCGCAGCTTCATGTAGCCAACGTCGCGGGTGCACAGGCTGTCGCCGTGCATCAGCAGCACCGGCTCGCCGTAGAACTGCACGACACTCGGGTCCTTCAGCAATGTGCAGCCGGCCTGTTTGCAGAAGGCCTTGCCGAGCATGAAGTCGCGATTGCCGTGCATCAGGAATATGGCCGTGCCGCTGTCGCTCAAATCGCGCAGGGCTTGGCAGATGGAACGCTGAAAGGGCGTCATGGCGTCGTCGCCAATCCACGCCTCGAAGAAGTCGCCGAGGATGTACAACGCACTCGCCGAGCGGGCGCGTCCGGCGAGCAAATCCAGAAACGCCCGGGTAATGTCCGGGCGCTCCTCTTCCAGATGCAAGTCTGAAATCAGCAATATCACGCTGCGATGATCTCGGCTTTCTCGATGATCACGTCGTCTGCGGGTACGTCCTGGTGGCCGGACTTGGAAGTGGTCGACACGCCTTTGATCTTGTCGACAACGTCGGTGCCGGCGGTCACTTTACCGAATACCGCGTAGCCCCAGCCCTGAGTGGTCTTGCCGCTGTGGTTGAGGAAGGTGTTGTCGGCGACGTTGATGAAGAACTGCGCCGAAGCCGAATGCGGCTCCATGGTGCGGGCCATGGCGACGGTGTATTTGTCGTTGGAGAGACCGTTGTCCGCTTCGTTCTGGATGCTTGGGCGCTTGTCTTTCTTTTCTTTCATGCCAGGCTCGAAACCGCCGCCCTGGATCATGAAGTTACCGATGACGCGGTGGAATACGGTGTTGGTGTAGTGACCGGCGTTGACGTACTCGATGAAGTTGGCAACGGTGATCGGCGCCTTTTCAGCGTTCAGTTCGATGACGATGTCGCCATGGTTGGTGGTCAGTTTGACTTGAGTCATGGTCATTACTCTTCATAGGGAATTCGTGGTTCTGGGACCTTTAGCCCCACAACCGGTTCAGCCTGCTTCGGCCAAGGTGCGCAGTTTAGCGTGACAGGCGCGAATTTCGAGGCGGTTTTTCATTTCCCGGCGATTAAATGCGTGCCTTTATAAGAGCTGCTCTGTCAGGCCCTTGACAGCATCGGCTATGATAGCGGCTTTGTTTTGTCTGGCCCCTCTTTGCGGCCGCGCACCTGTACGTCAAGGATCCTATGAGCAAGCCCACTGTCGACCCTACCTCGAATGCCAAGTCCGGCCCTGCCGTGCCGGTCAACTTCCTGCGGCCGATCATCCAGGCAGACCTGGACTCGGGCAAGCACACCCAGATCGTGACTCGCTTTCCGCCGGAGCCCAACGGCTACCTGCACATCGGCCACGCCAAGTCGATCTGCGTCAACTTCGGCCTGGCCCAGGAGTTCGGTGGCGTCACGCACCTGCGTTTCGACGACACCAACCCGGCCAAGGAAGATCAGGAATACATCGACGCCATCGAAAGCGACGTCAAATGGCTGGGCTTCGAATGGTCCGGTGAAGTGCGCTACGCCTCGCAGTATTTCGACCAGTTGCACGACTGGGCCGTCGAGCTGATCAAGGCCGGCAAGGCCTACGTCGACGACCTGACCCCGGAACAGGCCAAGGAATACCGTGGCAGCCTGACCGAGCCGGGCAAGAACAGCCCGTTCCGTGACCGTTCGGTTGAGGAAAACCTCGACCTTTTCGCGCGCATGAAGGCCGGTGAATTCCCTGACGGCGCGCGCGTGCTGCGGGCGAAGATCGACATGGCCTCGCCGAACATGAACCTGCGCGACCCGATCATGTATCGCATTCGCCACGCCCATCACCACCAGACCGGCGACAAGTGGTGCATCTACCCGAACTACGACTTCACCCACGGTCAGTCGGACGCCATCGAAGGCATCACGCATTCGATCTGCACCCTTGAGTTCGAAAGCCATCGTCCGCTGTACGAGTGGTTCCTGGAGAACCTGCCGGTGCCGGCGAACCCGCGCCAGTACGAGTTCAGCCGTCTGAACCTGAACTACACGATCACCAGCAAGCGCAAGCTCAAGCAACTGGTTGACGAGAAGCACGTCAACGGCTGGGACGATCCGCGCATGTCCACGCTGTCGGGCTTCCGCCGCCGTGGCTACACGCCGAAATCGATCCGCAACTTCTGCGAAATGATCGGCACCAACCGGTCCGACGGCGTGGTCGATTTCGGCATGCTCGAATTCAGCATCCGTGACGACCTCGACCACAGCGCCCCGCGCGCCATGTGCGTGCTGCGTCCGCTGAAAGTGGTCATCACCAACTACCCGGAAGGCCAGGTCGAAAAACTCGAACTGCCACGCCACCCGAAAGAAGACATGGGCGTGCGCGCGCTGCCGTTCGCCCGGGAAATCTACATCGACCGTGAAGACTTCATGGAAGAACCGCCGAAGGGCTACAAGCGCCTGGAACCGGCCGGTGAAGTGCGTCTGCGCGGCAGCTACGTGATCCGCGCCGACGAAGCGATCAAGGACGCCGACGGCAACATCGTCGAACTGCGTTGCTCGTACGACCCGGATACCCTGGGCAAGAACCCGGAAGGGCGCAAGGTCAAAGGCGTGATCCACTGGGTGCCGGCCGCCGCCAGCGTCGAGTGCGAAGTACGTCTGTACGATCGCCTGTTCCGTTCGCCGAACCCGGAGAAGGCCGAAGACAGCGCCAGCTTCCTCGACAACATCAACCCTGACTCGCTGCAAGTGCTGACCGGTTGTCGCGCCGAGCCATCGCTCGGCAACGCACAGCCGGAAGACCGTTTCCAGTTCGAGCGCGAAGGCTACTTCGTCGCGGACCTCAAGGACTCGAAACCCGGTCAGCCGGTATTCAACCGTACCGTGACCCTGCGTGATTCGTGGGGCCAGTGAGTGAGTCAAGGAACTAACGTGCTAACGATCTACAACACGCTCACCAAGAGCAAAGAAGTCTTCAAGCCGCTGGATGGCAACAAGGTGCGCATGTACGTCTGCGGGATGACCGTGTACGACTACTGCCACCTCGGCCACGGCCGCAGCATGGTCGCGTTCGACCTGGTGACACGCTGGCTGCGCTTCAGCGGTTATGACCTGACCTACGTGCGCAACATCACCGACATCGACGACAAGATCATCAATCGCGCCCGCGAGAACGGTGAATCGTTCGAAGCGCTGACCGAGCGCATGATCGCCGCGATGCACGAAGACGAAGCGCGCCTGAACATCCAGAAGCCGGACATGGAACCGCGCGCCACCGATCACATCGCCGGCATGCACGCGATGATCCAGACCCTGATCGACAAGGGCTACGCCTACGCGCCGGGCAATGGCGACGTGTACTACCGCGTCGCCAGGTTCATGGGCTACGGCAAGCTGTCGCGCAAGAAGATCGAAGACCTGCGCATCGGCGCACGTATCGAAGTCGATGAGTCGAAACAAGACCCGCTCGACTTCGTCCTGTGGAAAGCCGCCAAGCCGGGCGAGCCGAGCTGGGAATCGCCATGGGGCGCCGGACGTCCGGGCTGGCACATCGAGTGCTCGGTGATGTCGACCTGCTGCCTCGGTGAGACTTTCGACATTCATGGCGGCGGCAGCGACCTGGAGTTCCCGCACCACGAAAACGAAATCGCCCAGAGCGAAGCGGCCACCGGCAAGACCTACGCCAACGCGTGGATGCATTGCGGGATGATTCGCATCAATGGCGAGAAGATGTCCAAGTCCTTGAACAACTTCTTCACCATCCGCGACGTGCTCGACAAGTACCACCCGGAAGTGGTGCGTTACCTGTTGGTCTCGAGCCACTACCGCAGCGCGATCAACTATTCGGAAGACAACCTCAAGGACGCCAAGGGCGCACTGGAGCGTTTCTACCATGCGCTGAAAGGCCTGCCGAGCGTGGCGCCGGCCGGTGGCGAAGCGTTTGTCGAGCGTTTCACCACGGTGATGAACGACGACTTCGGCACCCCTGAAGCGTGCGCTGTGCTGTTCGAGATGGTGCGCGAGATCAACCGTCTGCGCGAGAGCGATCTTGATGCAGCGGCGGGGCTGGCGGCACGTCTGAAGGAACTGGCGAGTGTGCTGGGCGTGTTGCAACTTGAGGCCGATGACTTCCTGCAGGCGGGCGCTGAGGGGCGGGTCGATGCGGCTGAGGTTGATGCGCTGATTGCGGCGCGTCTGGCGGCTCGGGCGAGTAAGGATTGGGCTGAGTCCGATCGTATCCGTGATCAGTTGACGGCGATGGGTGTCGTGCTGGAAGACGGCAAGGGTGGGACTACCTGGCGTCTGGCTGACTGAGGCCCAGAGCCCCTACCATGATCGTTCCCACGCTCTGCGTGGGAATGCCTCAACGGACGCTCCGCGTTCGGCTCTGTAGGGACGCGGAGCGTCCCGGGCTGCATTCCCACGCGGAGCGTGGGAACGATCGATCCCCTGTGGGAGCGAGCCTGCTCGCGAAGAGGCCCGTCCAGACAACTTGTCATTCAGCCTGCCGCAACCGCTTGTAAAGCGTATTGCGGCTAACCCCCAGCCGCCGCGCCAGATGCGAAATATTCCCCCCGGCCGCCTTCAACTCGCGATTCAACGCCTCAACATCATTCAAATCCAGCCCCAGCGGCGCCGCTGTTTCCACCGGCTCCATCTCCAGATCGACAAAAAAATCATCCGGCAAATGCTCCGGTCGCACTGGTTGTTCCTCGGCCATGGCCAGCGCCACCTGCATCACGCTGCTGACCTGACGCAAATTCCCCGGCCACGGATGCTTTTCAAACAGCTCCAACACCTCCGGGCTCAGCCCCGCCCATTGCGTTGGCTCGCGATGTTGCTCCCACAGCCGTTTGAACAGCGCCTGCTTGTCACTGCGTTCGCGTAACGGTGGCAGCTCCAGGGTCAGGCCGCCGATGCGGTAGTACAAGTCTTCGCGGAAACGGCCCAGTTGCACCTGCTCGCGCAACGAACGGTTGGTCGCGGAAATGATCCGCAAGTCCACCGGAAACAACTCGCTACTGCCCACCGGCTGCACGCAACGCTCCTGCAACACACGCAACAAACGCGCCTGAGTTGGCAGCGGCATGTCACCGATCTCATCGAGAAACAGCGTGCCTTTGTCGGCTTTGCGGATCAGGCCGATGCTGCCTTTCTGGTTGGCCCCGGTGAACGCGCCTTTCTCGTAACCGAACAACTCAGACTCGACCAGTTCAGCGGGGATCGCTGCACAGTTCACCGCGATGAATGCCTGTTTTTGCCGGGAGCTGGCTTGGTGCAAGGCTTTGACGAACACTTCCTTGCCGACGCCGGTTTCACCGTGAATCAGTAGCGGAATGTCTTTCTCCAGCAAACGCTCGGCCTGGCGCACGGCTTTTTCCACACGGCTGTCGCCGAAATGCAGCGTGTTGAGGCTGATCACGCTGGCTGGCGCAGGCTTGTCCTCGGCGACAAACACTCGCGCCTGCACCGGTGCCTGTTTCGGCCGTTTCAGCAAACACTGGAAACGGTTGCGTCCAGAGGTCTGCAGGGCAAACGGCAGACCCTCGGGCTGATTGATCAACTCCAGCAGCGACACCTTGAACAGGCTTTCAACGCTGACGCGCGACAAACGCACACCGAGCAAATTGTCGGCGCGGCGATTGGCCGACAGCACTTGACCGCTTTCATCGAAGATCAGCAACCCGGCCCACTGGCTGTCGAGGTTGTTCAACCCGGTGTTGAATGTCAGTTGAAAGTGCTGGCCATGGAACAGGTTGAGGATCAGCCGGTTTTCCACGGTCTGGCTCATCATCTTGACCATGCCCAGAGTGTGCGAGGGTGGCAGATAGCTGTCGCTGGAGACATCGAGCACGGCGATGACCTTGCGCTCGGCGTCGAAAATCGGCGCGGCGGAGCCGGTCATGAAGCGGTTGGCCTTGAGGAAGTGTTCATCGTGTTCGATGTGCACAGCCTGCTCACAGGCCAGTGCGGTGCCGATTGCATTGGTGCCGCTGCTGCGCTCCATCCAGCTCGCCCCGGCCTGAAAGCCCCGGGCCAGATTCGGTTCGATAAAGCGCTGCGTGCCCCACGAGGTCAGCACTTGGCCCTGATTGTCGGCGAGCATGATCAGGCAGTTGGAATTGCTGAGGATGTTTTCGTAGTAGGGCAGGACTTCCTGATGCGTGGTCTGCACCAGCGAATGATGGCTGTCGAGCAATCGTGCAATGCCGGCGGCGGGTAATTGATCGAAGGCCGGCGCGCTCTGGTGGTCGAGGCCGAACGCGCGGCAACGTTGCCAGGAGGTCTGGACGATCGCGTCGTGGGACAGCGGCGAAGCAGGTGCGGCCATGGGGGCGAGCCTCTGAGTGCAGCGATTTTATTATTGTTATGAGCCCGATCTTCAAAACTACACAAATCCCCATGTGGGAGCGAGCCTGCTCGCGAAAGCGTCGGTTCAGTCAATGGATTCATTGAATGACACACCGCTTTCGCGAGCAGGCTCGCTCCCACAGGGGATCCATTTTGCATTCAGGATTGGGCAAAAGCGTGCATAGAGTGTTGTTCACTATTGTTCATTGTCAATCACCCCGACTGTTCAAAAGTGTTCAGCTGTGAACGCCGCTTGCCCCCGTAAACACTGCTTCTCAAGACAAATCAACCACTTGCCATTTCTGGCACGAATGTCGCTCTGTTGCTCCGGTCGCTTGACTCCAAAAATAAAAAAGGCCGAGCCATGTCACTCACCCTGGAGCACGTCAGCCGTACCGTCGAGGGCCAGATCTGGATCGACGATGCGTGCCTGAAATTCGAACCCGGATCCTTCAACGTACTGCTCGGGCGCACCCTGTCCGGCAAGACCAGCCTCATGCGCCTGATGGCCGGCCTCGACAAGCCCGACAGCGGCCGCGTGCTGATGAACGGTGTCGACGTCACCCAGCGCCCGGTGCGGCTGCGCAACGTGTCGATGGTCTATCAGCAGTTCATCAATTACCCGACCATGACGGTGTTCGAGAACATCGCCTCGCCACTGCGTCAGGCCGGCATCTCGAAAGAGATCATCCACAGCAAGGTGCAGGAAACCGCACGCATGCTGCGCATCGAGAAGTTCTTGCAGCGCTATCCGCTGGAGCTCTCCGGTGGGCAGCAACAGCGCACGGCCATGGCCCGCGCCCTGGTCAAGGATGCTGAACTGATCCTCTTCGACGAGCCGTTGGTCAACCTCGACTACAAGCTGCGCGAAGAGCTGCGTCAGGAAATGCGCGAGCTGTTCAAGGCGCGCCACACCATCGCCATTTACGCCACCACCGAACCCAACGAAGCGCTGGCCCTCGGCGGCACCACGACCATCCTGCACGAAGGCCGGGTGATTCAGAGCGGCCCGTCGACCGAGGTCTATCACCAGCCGCAGTCGGTGCTCGCCGCTGAATTGTTCTCCGAACCGCCGATCAACCTGATGCCGGGACGCATTGCCGGCAACGAAGTCAGCTTCGCCAACTTCGTCCACTTTCCGTTGAACGTCGATCTGCGCCCGGTGGGCGAGGGTGAGTTCCGCTTCGGCGTACGCCCGAGTCATATCTCGCTGGTGCCGAGCAACGATGACGATCTCGAACTGGCCGTGACCGTCGAGGTCGCCGAAATCAGCGGCTCGGAAACCTTCCTGCATGTGCGCAACGAGCATTTCCTGCTGGTGCTGCACTTGCCGGGTGTTCATGAATACGACGTCGATGCGCCGATCCGCATCTATATCCCGACCCACAAACTGTTCGTTTTCGATGCGCAGGGCCGTCTGGTGCAAGCACCGGGCCGGCGTGTCGCGAGGGTTGCCTGATGGCCGAAATCCGTTTGCAACACCTCGCCCACAGCTACAGCAAAACCCCGAGCGGCGCGGAGGATTATGCGATCCGCGAGATGGATCACGTCTGGGAGCAGGGCGGCGCCTATGCTTTGCTCGGCCCGTCCGGTTGCGGCAAGTCGACCTTGCTCAACATCATTTCCGGCCTGCTCAGCCCGTCCCAGGGCCACGTGTTGTTTGACGGCAAAGCGGTCAACGACCTCACGCCGGAGAAGCGCAACATCGCCCAGGTTTTCCAGTTTCCGGTGGTCTACGACACCATGACCGTGTTCGACAACCTCGCTTTCCCGCTGCGCAATCAGGGCATGGCCGAGGCGAAAGTGCACAGCAAGGTGCAGGAAATTGCCGAAGTGCTCGACCTGCAGAATCTGCTGAGCAAGAAGGCGCGCAATCTCACCGCCGACGAAAAGCAGAAAGTCTCCATGGGTCGTGGACTGGTGCGCGATGACGTCTCGGCAATCCTCTTCGATGAGCCGCTGACGGTGATCGACCCGCACCTGAAGTGGAAGCTGCGGCGCAAGCTCAAGCAGATCCACGAGCAGTTCAACATCACCATGGTCTACGTCACCCACGACCAACTTGAAGCCTCGACGTTCGCCGACAAGATCGCAGTGATGTACGGCGGCCAGATCGTCCAGTTCGGTACGCCACGGGAATTGTTCGAGCGGCCGAGCCACACTTTTGTCGGCTATTTCATCGGCAGCCCGGGGATGAATCTGATCGAGGTGCAGCCGCAGCCCGGGGGCGTCGGTTTCGCCTCGACGCACCTGCCGTTGTCCGACGCCTTGCAGCGCCATATCGAGCACGGCCAGTGGAAAAATCTCAAGGTCGGCATCCGCCCCGAGTTCATTCACGTGTGGGACGAGCCGTTTGACGACGCGATGCAGGCAAAAGTCGTACACGTCGAAGACCTCGGCACCTACAAGATCATGACTCTCAACCTCGACGGCGCGCCGTTGAAGGTGCGTCTGGCCGAAGACAAACCGGTGCCGCAGGGCACGGCTTACATCAGTTTCCCGGCGCAATGGCTGATGGTCTATGCCGATGAATTTCTCCTGGAAGTCAGCGACGAGGAGGCGCAGCCATGAACAAAGTGCAGAACAACAAGGCCTGGTGGCTGGTGTTGCCGGTGTTCCTGCTGGTGGCGTTCAGTGCGGTGATCCCGATGATGACCGTGGTCAACTATTCGGTGCAGGACATCTTTGACCAGTCCAGCCGCTACTTCGTTGGCGCTGACTGGTACAAGCAAGTGCTGCTCGATCCGCGTCTGCACGACTCGTTGCTGCGCCAGTTCATCTATTCAGCCTGCGTGCTGCTGATTGAAATCCCGCTGGGCATCGCCGTTGCGCTGACCATGCCGACCAAGGGTCGCTGGTCCTCGGTGGTGCTGATCATTCTGGCGATTCCGCTGCTGATTCCGTGGAACGTGGTCGGCACCATCTGGCAGATCTTCGGCCGCGCCGACATCGGGCTGCTCGGTTCCAGCCTCAACGCGATGGGCATCAGCTACAACTACGCGGCCAACACCATGGACGCCTGGGTGACGGTGCTGGTGATGGACGTCTGGCATTGGACTTCGCTGGTCGCGCTGCTGTGTTTCTCCGGTTTGCGGGCGATTCCCGACGTGTATTACCAGGCGGCGCGGATCGATCGCGCCTCGGCCTGGGCAGTGTTCCGCCACATTCAGTTGCCCAAGCTGAAGAGCGTGCTGCTGATCGCGGTGATGCTGCGCTTCATGGACAGTTTCATGATCTACACCGAGCCGTTCGTGCTCACCGGCGGCGGGCCGGGCAATGCCACGACCTTTTTGAGTCAGACGTTGACGCAGATGGCCGTAGGGCAATTCGACCTCGGTCCGGCAGCGGCGTTTTCGCTGGTGTACTTCCTGATCATCCTGTTGGTGTCCTGGCTGTTCTATACCGCCATGACGCACTCCGACGCCAACCGCTGAGGCCCGGCCATGAGCAAGAAAAAGCTTATTCCGTTGCTGGTGTACATCCTGTTCCTGCTGGTGCCGATCTACTGGCTGCTGAACATGTCGTTCAAGAGCAACACCGAAATCCTCGGCGGCCTGACGCTTTTCCCACAGGAATTCACGCTGGCGAACTACAAGGTGATCTTCACCGATCCGAGCTGGTACACCGGCTATCTGAACTCGCTGTATTACGTCAGCCTCAACACGGTGATTTCCCTGAGCGTGGCGTTACCGGCGGCTTACGCGTTTTCACGCTATCGTTTCCTCGGCGACAAACACCTGTTCTTCTGGCTGCTGACCAATCGCATGGCGCCGCCGGCGGTGTTTTTGCTGCCGTTCTTTCAGTTGTATTCGTCGATCGGCCTGTTCGACACGCACATCGCCGTAGCCTTGGCGCACTGCTTGTTCAACGTGCCGCTGGCGGTGTGGATTCTGGAAGGTTTCATGTCCGGCGTGCCCAAGGAGATCGACGAAACGGCCTACATCGACGGCTACAGTTTCCCTAAGTTCTTCGTGAAGATTTTCATCCCGTTGATCGGCTCCGGTATCGGCGTCACGGCGTTTTTCTGCTTCATGTTTTCCTGGGTCGAACTGCTGCTGGCGCGCACGCTGACCTCGGTCAACGCCAAGCCGATTGCGGCAGTGATGACGCGCACGGTGTCGGCATCGGGGATCGATTGGGGCGTGCTGGCAGCGGCGGGGGTATTGACCATCCTGCCGGGGATGCTGGTGATCTGGTTTGTGCGCAACCACGTGGCCAAGGGCTTTGCCCTCGGTCGAGTCTGAGGAGCTGATGATGGAATGGATGAGCTGGACGACACCGACCGCCGCGTTCTTCATCGGCATCGGTCTGATTCTGGTGGGCATGACCACCTGGGAATTGCGCTCGCCGAGCATTCTGCGGCGCGGGTTTCTGCCGATTGCCACCACCCGTGGCGATCGCTTGTTTATCGGTCTTCTCGGCAGCGCCTACCTGCATTTGCTGGTAATCGGCGTCACCGACTGGAGCATCTGGGTGGCGTCCGCGTTGTCCCTGGTGTGGCTGTTGGCTGTGATGCGTTGGGGCTAGTCGAATCGTTCGGCAACGCGGCTCCACAACTTAAACAGGAGGTCTCTATGTTCGATAAAAACAATAAGCTGCGACATAGCATTTCATTGGCAGCCATGCTGGCACTCAGCGGTTTGAGCGCATCTGCCTGGGCCGACGCCTACGAAGATGCTGCGAAAAAATGGATCGGCAGCGAGTTCAAGCCCTCGACCCTGACGGCCGAACAGCAGCTTGAAGAATTGAAGTGGTTCATCAAGGCCGCCGAGCCGTTTCGTGGCATGGACATCAAGGTCGTTTCCGAAACCCTGACCACCCACGAATACGAGTCCAAGGTGCTGGCCAAGGCCTTCAGCGAAATCACCGGGATCAAACTCACCCACGACCTGCTGCAGGAAGGCGACGTGGTCGAGAAAATGCAGACGGTGATGCAGTCGGACAAGAACATCTACGACGGCTGGGTCAACGACTCCGACCTGATCGGCACGCACTTTCGCTACGGCAAGACCGAATCGATCACCGACCTGATGGCCAACGAAGGCAAGAACTTCACTTCGCCGACCCTCGACATCAAGGACTTCATCGGCATCTCCTTCACCACCGCACCGGACGGCAAGATCTATCAACTGCCCGACCAGCAATTCGCCAACCTGTACTGGTTCCGCGCCGACTGGTTCGAGCGCGCCGATCTGAAAGCCAAGTTCAAGGAGAAGTACGGTTACGAGCTGGGCGTGCCGGTGAACTGGTCGGCCTATGAAGACATCGCCAAATTCTTCAGCGAAGACGTCAAGGAAATCGACGGCAAACGCGTCTACGGCCACATGGATTACGGCAAGAAAGACCCGTCGCTGGGCTGGCGCTTCACCGATGCCTGGTTCTCCATGGCCGGTGGCGGCGACAAGGGACTGCCCAACGGCTTGCCGGTGGACGAGTGGGGGATCCGCGTCGAGGACTGTCATCCCGTCGGTTCAAGCGTGACCCGTGGCGGCGACACCAACGGCCCGGCGGCCGTGTTTGCCACCACCAAATACGTCGACTGGCTGAAGAAATATGCGCCACCGGAAGCGGCCGGCATGACTTTCTCCGAGTCCGGCCCGGTGCCCTCGCAGGGCAACATCGCCCAGCAGATTTTCTGGTACACCGCGTTTACTGCCGACATGACCAAACCCGGCCTGCCGGTGGTCAACGCCGACGGCACGCCGAAATGGCGCATGGCGCCGTCGCCTAAAGGCCCGTATTGGGAAGAGGGTATGAAGCTCGGCTATCAGGATGTGGGGTCGTGGACATTCATGAAATCCACGCCTGAGAAACAGAAACTCGCGGCGTGGCTGTACGCGCAGTTCGTGACCTCGAAAACTGTTTCGCTGAAGAAAACCATCGTCGGTCTGACACCTATTCGCGAGTCGGACATCAACTCGCAGGCGATGACCGATCTGGCGCCGAAACTCGGTGGTCTGGTCGAGTTCTATCGCAGCCCGGCCCGCGTGCAATGGTCGCCGACCGGCACCAACGTGCCGGACTACCCGCGTCTGGCGCAACTGTGGTGGAGCCATATCGCCGAAGCCGCCAGCGGCGAGAAGACCCCACAACAAGCGCTCGATGGCCTGGCCAAGGATCAGGACCGCATCATGGAACGCCTCGAACGCTCCAAGGCCCAGGCCACTTGCGCGCCGAAGATGAACCCGGAACGCGATGCGCAATACTGGTTCGATCAACCGGGCGCACCGAAGCCGAAACTGGCTAACGAGAAGCCGAAGGGCGAAACGGTGAGCTATAGCGAACTGCTGAAATCCTGGGCGGATGCGCGTAAATGATGTTGGAAATGTAAGAAGCGAACGGCACCGGAAGGTGCCGTTTTTTTTGCTGCCTGATCTGCCGCTTTCGCGAGCAGGCTCGCTCTCACAATGGATAGGTCTGCTCAAAAACATCCGATGACACCTTAGGTCCCTGTGGGAGCGAGCCTGCTCGCGAAAGCGGTGGGTCAGCCGACGCATTTTTAACTGACATGACGTCATTGCGGGCAGGTTCACCTCCAAGCGGGATATCTGTAGAAATGACGGATTAAGGAACCACCGGTAGCTTTAGCTTTCGAAGGAGTCCAGCAAGGCGTCAGGCAGTGGTGCATCAAAGTCATCGGAAGTTTTGTATCTGCCCTTCATTAAACCAATACGTTTTACCGGCGGTTTCTCCTCGGTTATTTCGCTTTGGCGTTGCTCAGTCAATGTGCCTGAATCATCCGACAACTCTGAAATGATATTGCGCTTCATGGTTCGTGGATCTCCATTTGATAGGTGATTCTCAAATTTAACCGCAATTACCTTCTGCGCTATATCAGCCATTGCTCACTCCTTTGAAGGCAAATTCCTGAAAAGGAGAGAGCGTTTAAGGTCAAAAAGATCGCAGCCTTAAATCCCACAAAAAACGGCACCCGAAGGTGCCGTTTCCATTTCCAGCCAGATCAGCCGAGCAATCAGCCCGCCAGACCCGCCTGTTGTACCAGCACCAGCAACGGCTGCGGGTACACACCCAGGAAGAATGCGACCAGGGCGATGGCCAGCAGCATCACGCCGCCTGCTTTCTGTTCCCAGTGCAGCTGGGCGTCGTGGCGACGCAGGTTTGGCTCGATCAGGTACAGGGTGACCATCACGCGCAGGTAGTAGAACACGCCGATGGCGCTGCCCAGTACCAGTGCGCCGACCAGCCACCACTGACGCGTTTCGACGCCGCTGGCGATGATGTAGAACTTGCCGATGAAGCCGGCGGTCAGCGGGATGCCGGCCAGGGACAGCATCATCACGGTCAGCACGGCGGTCAGGTACGGACGGCGCCAGAACAGGCCGCGGTACTCGTACAGCGCGTCGGCGTCGCGGCCGTTGTACGGCGAGGACATCAGGGTGATCACGCCGAACGCGCCGAGGCTGGTGATGACATAAGTCACCAGATAGACGCCGATGGCTTCCACCGCCAGACCCTTGCTCGCCACCAGCGCGATCAGCAGATAGCCGAAGTGCGCAATCGACGAGTAACCGAGCAGACGCTTGAGGTTGCTCTGGGTCAGGGCCAGCAGGTTACCGAACAGGATCGAGGCGACCGCGATAACGCTGAGCACATCGCTCAGCACACCACTGCTGGCAGCAGGGGAGAGCTGGAACAGACGCACCATCACCGCAAACACCGCGACCTTCGAAGCGGTGGCGAGGAACGCCGCCACCGGTGCCGGAGCACCTTCGTAGACGTCGGGCGTCCACAGGTGGAACGGTACCAGCGACAGCTTGAACGCCAGACCGATCAGCATCATGCCCAGGCCCAGTTGCGCCAGCGGGCTTGGCAGGCCGGTTGCAGCCAGGGCCTGACCGATGCCGACGAAGCTCAGCGAACCAGCGTCTGCGTAGAGCAGCGCCATACCGAACAGCAGGAACGCGGAACCGGCGGCCGACAGCACCATGTACTTGATGCCGGCTTCCAGCGAACGCTTGTTGAAGAAGGCGTAAGCCACCAGACCGTAGACCGGTACCGAGAGCAGTTCCAGACCGATGAACAACCCGGCCAGGTGCTGCGCGCTGACCAAAACCAGACCACCGGCGGCAGCCATCAGGATCAGCAGGTACAGTTCTTCGCGGTTGCCCGGGTAGCCCGAACCGCCATCACCCAGATAAGCGTGGGCGAGGGTGACGCAGGCGAGCGTGGCGACCAGGATCATCGCCATGTACAGACAGGCAAACGCGTCGATCTGCAGCAACGGGGTGACGGCCAGAGGCGCGACTTTCAACGCAGGCAGGATCGACAGCAGGGCCAGGTTCAGACCCGCCACCGAAATCAGGAAGGTCTGCGAGTGGTTGCGGCGCCAGGCGATTGCCAGCATCACCACGATAATGGTGAGGCTGGTGATCAACAGTGGCGCAAGCGCAATAAAGTGTTGAATCGTGAATTCCATAGCGCTCTTACCGGGCCGAAGCGAGTTGAGAGAAGGCGGTGCCGAGCCACTGCTGCACGCCATGCATGGTGGCGGCAGAGGTGTCGAGGAACGGTTGCGGGTAGACGCCGAGGTAAATCAGCAACACCGCCAGACCGAGCACCATGATCAGTTCGCGCGCGTCCATGCCGTGCAGCACCGCGTCGGATTTCGACGGGCCGAAGTAGGCACGGTGAATCATGATCAGCGAGTAGACCGAACCGAACACCAGACCGGAAGTGGCAATCGCCGTGACCCATGGAGCGCTGGCGAAGGAACCGATCAGGATCAGGAACTCGCCGACAAAGTTACCGGTGCCCGGCAAGCCCAGCGACGCCGCCGCGAAGAACAGGCTGATCGCCGGCAGGTAAGCGATACGCGACCACAGACCGCCCATCTCACGCATGTCACGGGTATGCAGACGCTCGTACAACTGACCGCTGAGGATAAACAGCGCCGCTGCCGACAGACCGTGCGCCAGCATCTGGATCACTGCACCTTGCAGCGCCAGTTGGCTGCCGGAGTAGATGCCGATCAACACGAAGCCCATGTGGGAAACGGAAGAGAAGGCAATCAGACGCTTGATGTCGGTTTGTGCGAACGCCAGGAACGCGCCGTAGAAGATCCCGATCAGACCGAGGGTCATGGCGATCGGCGCGAACTCCGCCGAAGCGTTCGGGAACAGCGGCAGGGCGAAACGCAGCAGACCGTACGCAGCGGTTTTCAGCAGGATACCGGCGAGGTCGACGGAACCGGCAGTCGGTGCCTGGGCGTGAGCATCAGGCAGCCAGGAGTGGAACGGTACGACGGGCAGCTTGACCGCGAAAGCGATGAAGAAACCGAGCATCAGAATGTACTCGGTGGTCATCGACATCTTGGTTTTCAACAGGTCGGCGTAGTTGAAGGTGATCACGCCGGTGTTGTTGAAGTTGACCAGCACCAGACCGAGGATCGCCACCAGCATGATCAGGCCGGACGCCTGAGTGAAGATGAAGAACTTGGTCGCTGCGTAGATCCGGGTTTTCTTGCCGTCCGAAGAACTGTGACCCCAGAGCGCGATGAGGAAGTACATCGGCACCAGCATCATTTCCCAGAAGAAGAAGAACATGAACAGGTCGAGGGCGAGGAACACGCCGACGACGCCGCCCAGGATCCACATCAGGTTCAGGTGGAAGAAGCCAACGTGACGTTGAATCTCTTTCCACGAGCAGAGTACGGAGAGGATACCCAGCAGACCGGTCAGCAGGATCATCAACAGCGACAGGCCGTCGAGGGCCAGGTGCACGTTGATGCCGAAACGCTGGATCCAGACATGCTTGAACTCAAGCGCCCAGGTCGGATCGGCGCCCGGCGCCGGTGCGAATGAATAGTCACCGTGGGCCCACAGCCAGAGGCCGAGCGCGAGTTCCAGGGTCATGGTCAACAGCGCAATCCAGCGCGGGAGGGTGGCGCCGAAGCGCTCACCCATCCAGCACAGCAGGCCGCCGATGAAGGGGATCAGGATTAGCCAAGGCAGAATCATGACGGGCTCGTTTCCTTTCGCAAATTCGCAAGGTTCATATCAGACCGCTACCAGCACGATGGCGCCGATCACCAGCACGGCACCAGCAGCCATCGAGGCGGCGTACCAACGCAGTTGACCGGTCTCGGTGCGGCTCAGGGCAGTGTGACCACCCTTGGCCATACGCGGGATCAGACCGATGGTCTGGTCGAGCGGGTCTTTGCGCAGTACATGGCTGATCGCAAGGTACGGCTTGACGAACAGTTTGTCGTAGATCCAGTCGAAGCCCCAGGCAGCGAACCACCAGGCCGAAAGGAAACGGCCGATGCCGCTGTTGGCAATTGCCGTGACGAAGCGACGCTTGCCGAGGAACAGCAGCGCTGCCAGCAGGATACCGGCCAGGGCGATGGCGCCCGAGGCGATTTCCAGACTGTGCTTGGCTTCGCCACCGGCATGGCCAACGCTTTGCGGCAGTACGCCGTGCAGCGGTGGCACGATCATCGCGCCGACGAAAGTCGACAGCACGATCAGCACCGACAATGGCAGCCAGTGGGCAATGCCGTGGCCGGCGTGGGCTTCGGTCTTGGCTTCACCGTGGAACGCGATGAAGATCAGGCGGAAGGTATACAGCGACGTCATGAACGCACCGACCAGACCTGCGTAAAGCAGACCCTGGTTACCGCTGGCGAACGCTTCCCAGAGGATTTCGTCCTTGGAGTAGAAGCCTGCGGTAACCAGTGGCAGAGCGGCCAGCGCGGCACCACCGACGATGAAGCTGGCGTAGGCCAGTGGCAGTTTCTTCCACAGACCGCCCATCTTGAAGATGTTCTGCTCGTGGTGGCAGGCAACGATCACCGCACCGGAAGCAAGGAACAGCAGGGCCTTGAAGAAGGCGTGAGTCATCAGGTGGAAGATCGCGCCTTCCCATGCGCCAACGCCCAGCGCCAGGAACATGTAGCCGATCTGGCTCATGGTCGAGTAGGCGAGGATACGTTTGATGTCGGTCTGCACCAGCGCGGCGAAACCGGCCAGTACCAGAGTCACGCCACCGACGATGCCGACGAGGTGCAGGATGTCCGGCGCCAGCGCAAACAGACCGTGGGTACGGGCAATCAGGTAGACACCGGCGGTGACCATGGTCGCGGCGTGGATCAGTGCCGAAACCGGGGTTGGGCCGGCCATCGCATCCGCGAGCCAGGTTTGCAGCGGCAGTTGCGCCGATTTGCCGACAGCACCGCCGAGCAGCATCAGGGTTGCCAGAACGATCCAGAAGTCGCCGACCTTGAAGTGCTCCGGCGCACGCACCAGCAGTTCCTGGACGTTCAACGTGCCCAGTTGCTGGAACAGGATGAACAGGCCGATGGCCATGAACACGTCGCCGATGCGGGTGACGATGAACGCCTTGAGTGCCGCGTTACCGTTGTTGCGGTTGCTGTAGTAGAAACCGATCAACAGGTACGAGCACAGGCCCACGCCTTCCCAACCGAAGTAGATGAACAGCAGGTTATCGCCGAGGATCAGGAACAGCATGCTGGCGATGAACAGGTTGGTGTACGAGAAGAAGCGCGAGTAACCGTCTTCGCCACGCATGTACCAGGACGCGAACAGGTGGATCAGGAAGCCGACGCCGACGACCACGCCGAGCATGGTCACCGACAGGCCATCCAGGTACAGCGCGAAGTTCGGCTGGAAACCTTCCACCGACATCCAGCGCCACAGCACCTGGGTGTACACGCCACCTTCCGGCGGCGCGACGTTGAATTGCCAGATCACGTAAGCGGTGACGATGGCCGACAGGCCGATCGAACCGACACCGATCAGCGCCGAGAGGTTTTCCGAGAAGCGGCCGCGCGAGAACGACAGCAACAGGAACCCGATCAGAGGGAATACGAAAGTCAGAAAGAGTAGGTTCATCCGCGCATCTCACTGGCAGCGTCGATATCGAGCGTGTGGAAGCGGCGATACAGTTGCAGCAGGATCGCCAGGCCAATACTGGCCTCGGCTGCGGCAAGGCTGATCACCAGGATGAACATGATCTGTCCATCCGGCTGCGCCCAGCGGGCGCCCGCAACGATGAAGGCCAGGGCAGAGGCGTTCATCATCACTTCCAGACTCATCAACACGAACAAAATGTTGCGGCGGACCATCAGGCCGACCAGACCAAGGCAGAACAGGATGCCGGCGACGGCCAGTCCATGTTCGAGAGGGATAGCAGGCATGTCTTACTCCTTCGCCTCGTTACGGCCCAAATGGAACGCCGTGACGGCTGCGGCGAGCAGCAGCATCGAGGCGAGTTCGACCACCAGCAGGTACGGGCCGAACAGGCTGATGCCCACGGCTTTCGCGTCTACGGTGGTGTGGCCGATGGCCTGGCCGCTCTGGTGAGCGAACAGCACATACAGCAGTTCGGCCAGCAGCAGCGCGGCGAGGATCACCGGTCCTGCCCAGATGCCGGGCTTGAGCCAGGTGCGTTCCTGCTGCACCGAGGCGGGACCCAGGTTGAGCATCATCACCACGAACACGAACAGCACCATGATGGCACCGGCGTAGGCGATCACTTCCAGCACACCGGCGAACGGCGCGCCGAGGGCGAAGAATGTCATGGCCACGGCAATCAACGAGATGATCAGGTAGAGCAGGGCGTGCACAGGGTTGGTGTTGGTGACCACACGCAGCGTGGACACCACAGCAATACCCGATGCGAAATAGAAAGCGAATTCCATCGTTCTTCCTTAAGGCAGCAAGCTCTTCACGTTGATCGGTTCGGCTTCGTTCTGCGCAGCGCCTTTCGGCTTGCCAGCGATTGCCATACCTGCAACACGATAGAAGTTGTAATCAGGGTTTTTGCCGGGGCCGGAGATCAGCAGATCTTCTTTCTCGTACACCAGGTCCTGACGTTTGAACTCGGCCATCTCGAAATCCGGGGTCAGCTGGATCGCGGTGGTCGGGCAGGCTTCCTCGCAGAGACCGCAGAAAATGCAGCGCGAGAAGTTGATCCGGAAGAAGTCCGGGTACCAGCGACCGTCTTCGGTTTCAGCTTTCTGCAGCGAGATGCAACCCACCGGGCAGGCCACGGCGCACAGGTTGCAGGCTACGCAGCGTTCTTCGCCATCGGGGTCGCGGGTCAGGACGATGCGGCCACGGTAGCGCGGCGGCAGATAGACCTGCTCTTCGGGGTATTGCAGGGTGTCGCGTTTGCGAAAGCCATGGCCGAAGACCATGACCAGGCTGCGCAACTGGGTACCGGTACCCTTAACGATGTCGCCAATATATTTGAACATGGGTCAAATCCTCACTGAACCGCAACCGCAGGCGTGTTCAACAACACAACCGCAGCGGTCACCAGCAAATTGATCAGGGTCAGTGGCAGGCAGAATTTCCAGCTGAAATCCATCACCTGGTCATAACGCGGACGCGGGATGGAAGCGCGCAGCAGGATGAACAGCATGATGAAGAACGCGGTCTTCAGTGCGAACCAGACGAAGGACAGTTGCGGCAGGATGCCGAACGGACCGTGCCAGCCACCGAAGAACAGGGTGACCAGCAGCGCCGAGATCAGGATGATGCCGATGTATTCACCGACGAAGAACATGCCCCATTTCATACCGGCGTATTCAATGTGGTAACCGTCGGCCAGTTCCTGTTCCGCTTCCGGCTGGTCGAACGGGTGACGGTGAGTCACGGCGACGCCAGCGATGAAGAAGGTACAGAAGCCGAAGAACTGCGGAATGATGAACCACAGGTTCTGCGCCTGGTATTCGACGATGTCGCGCATGTTGAACGAGCCGACCTGCACCACGATGCCCATCAGGGCCAGGCCCATGAACACTTCGTAGGACACGGTCTGCGCCGAGGCACGCAAGCTGCCGAGCAGGGCGAACTTGTTGTTGCTCGACCAGCCGGCGAACAGCACCGCATACACCGACAGACCGGCCATGGCGAAGAAGAACAGCAGGCCGATGTTCAGATCCGCCACGCCCCAGGTCGGGGTGATCGGGATGATCGCGAAGGCGATCAGCAGGGCGGACATGGCCACCACCGGTGCCAAGGTGAAGATCACCTTGTCGGCAAACGGCGGGGTCCAGTCTTCCTTGAAGAACATCTTCAGCATGTCGGCGGCGATCTGGAACATGCCGAACGGGCCAACGCGGTTCGGACCGTAACGGTCCTGCCACCAGCCCAGCAGGCGACGTTCGACAAAGCTGAGCAAGGCGCCCGCGACCACCACGGCCAGCAGGATCACGATGGCTTTGATGACCGTCAGGATCACATCGATCACTTCAGGGGTGAACCAGGTCATTGCGCTGCCTCCTGCAGACCGTCGACGGATACGCCGGCGAATGCCGGTGGAATGCCGGCGATGCCCGCAGGCAATGCCACCAGACCGGCGCCCAGTTCTTCATTGATGCGCAGCGGCAGACGCAATGTCTGGCCGGCCACGTTCAGGCTCAGCAGGGCACCGTCGTTGACGCCGAGGCGATCCGCTTCGGATTTCGCCAGAGCCACGTACGGAGCCGGAATGCGCTCTTGCACCGGCGCGGCTTTCGAAGAATTTTCTTCGCTGCCGAACAGGTGGTAGAACGGCACGGCCTGCCAGGTGCCCGGCGCCGGATTGAATGCGCGCGGCGCAGCAGCGAACCAGTTCAGCGAGTCGCCAGTGCTTTCGATCAGGCGTGTGCCCGGGTCGCCAGCGCGCAGATGACCACCGACTTCGTCCTGGAACTTGTTCCAGGCTTGTGGCGAGTTCCAGCCCGGCGACCAGGCGAATGGCACTTGTTGACGCGGTTCGGCGGAGCCCGAGTAACCTTCCATGGAGAAAGCGAACGCGGTGTCCTGGTCTTGCGGAGTGCGTGGTTCGTGAACGCTGATGTCGGCGCGCATTGCGGTGCGACCGGAGTAACGCAGCGGCTCACGGGCCAGTTTCAGACCCTTGATGCGGAAAGCAGCCGACGGTGCAGCATCAACGATGCGCGCCAGTTGCGCGGTGCTCGAGGCAACGGCAGCGGTGACGTGGTCGAGTTGCGTCCAGTCGATCGGCTGGTTCAGCAGGGTCGCGCGCAGGGCGTGCAGCCAGCGCCAGCCTTCGTGCACCAGAATGCTCGCGTCCATGTATTGCGGATCGAAAACCTGGAAGAAGCGCTGGGCGCGGCCTTCCTGGCTGACCAGCGTACCGTCGCCCTCGGCGAAGCTCGCTGCTGGCAGAACCAGGTGCGCGCGATCGGTGGTGGCGGTTTTCTGATGGTCGGCGACGATCACCACTTTCGCGGCGTTCAATGCGGCATCGACCTTGGCGTTGGCAGTGCGGGTGTACAGATCGTTTTCCAGCACGACGATCGCGTCGGCCTTGCCATCGATGACCGCTTGCAGCGCGTCGTCGACCGACTCGCCACCGAGCATGGCCAGGCCGAGGCTGTTGGCCTCCGGCACGATCAGGCTGATCGAACCGTTCTTCTCGCGCAGCTTCAGGGCTTTGGCGATGTTCGCGGCGGCTTCGATCAAGGCTTTGGAGCCCAGCGAAGTACCGGCGATGATCAGCGGACGCTTGGCGGCGAGCAGGGCATCGGCGATGCGCTGCGCCAGTTCCAGGGCTTCGGTGTCCAGACCTTCAACGGCCGGCGCGCTGGCATCCAGCGCGTGAGCCACGGCGAAACCGATGCGCGCCAGATCATCCGGAGCTGCGTGTACGCATTCTTCGGCAACGTCGTCGAGTTTGGTTTCGGCGAGGCTGGCGATAAACAGCGGGTTCAGCGCGTGCTGGCCGATGTTCTTCACCGCCGCGTCGAGCCAAGGCTGTACGCGCATGGCTTCGGCCATGTCTTCAGCCTTGCCCTTGACCGACTGACGCAGAGCCAGCGCCATACGCGCGGCGGTCTGGGTCAGGTCTTCGCCGAGGACGAAGATCGCGTCGTGGTCTTCGATGTCGCGCATGTTCGGCACTGGCAGCGGGCTGTCGTTCAGCACCTGCAGGACCAGACGAATGCGCTCCAGTTCGGAGGCTTCGATACCCGAATAGAAGTGCTCGGCACCGACCAGTTCGCGCAACGCGTAGTTGCTCTCAAGGCTGGCACGCGGCGAACCGATACCAACGATGTTGCGTCCGCGCAGCAGGTCGGCGGCTTTGTCCAGCGCAGCGTCGAGGCCGAGCTTGGTGCCGTCGGCCAGCAGCGGCTGACGTGGACGGTCGGTGCGGTTGACGTAGCCATAACCGAAACGGCCACGGTCGCAGAGGAAGTACTGGTTCACCGAACCGTTGAAACGGTTTTCGATGCGACGCAGTTCACCGTAACGCTCGCCCGGGGAGATGTTGCAACCGCTCGAGCAGCCATGGCAGATGCTCGGGGCGAACTGCATGTCCCACTTGCGGTTGTAGCGCTCGGAGTGAGTCTTGTCGGTGAACACGCCGGTCGGGCAGACCTCGGTGAGGTTGCCGGAGAACTCGCTCTCGAGGGTGCCGTCTTCAACGCGACCGAAGTACACGTTGTCGTGGGCGCCGAATACACCGAGGTCGGTACCGCCGGCGTAGTCCTTGTAGAAACGCACGCAGCGGTAGCAAGCAATGCAGCGGTTCATTTCGTGGGAAATGAACGGGCCGAGTTGCTGGTTCTGGTGGGTGCGTTTGCTGAAGCGATAACGGCGCTCGTTGTGGCCGGTCATCACTGTCATGTCTTGCAGGTGGCAGTGACCCCCTTCCTCGCACACCGGGCAGTCGTGCGGGTGGTTGGTCATCAGCCATTCGACAACACTGGCGCGGAACGCCTTGGATTCTTCATCGTCGATGGAGATCCAGGTGTTGTCGGTGGCCGGGGTCATGCAGGACATGACGATACGACCACGGGTGTCGTTCTCGTCGGTGTACTGCTTGACCGCGCACTGGCGGCAGGCCCCGACGCTACCAAGCGCGGGGTGCCAGCAGAAATATGGAATGTCGAGGCCCAGCGACAGACATGCCTGTAACAGGTTGTCTGCCCCGTCGACTTCGAGCGCTTTGCCGTCTACGTGGATAGTGGCCATGGTTCAAAGGTCTTCGTTGGCCCGGTGTCAGCGGGCGTGGCTAATGGAATCTTGTTATGCGTCCGAATCCAAACAGCCCCGGAGGGCGTCATCGGACGAAAGGCGAAGGGCACGGACCCTTCGCCTTTTTAAGCGTTTACGCGCCGACTACGATCGGCCTTGCCAGAGGCGGGACGGCGGCGCTGACAGGCGCGATACCGGCTTCGAACTCTGGACGGAAGTATTTGATCGCGCTGCCCAGCGGCTCCACGGCACCCGGTGCGTGAGCACAGAAGGTCTTGCCCGGGCCGAGGAAACCGACCAGACCCAGCAGGGTCTCGATGTCGCCCGGCTGGCCCTTGCCCTGTTCGATGGCCATCAGGAGCTTGACGCTCCATGGCAGACCATCGCGGCACGGGGTGCAGAAACCGCAGGATTCGCGAGCGAAGAACTGCTCCATGTTGCGCAGCAGCGAGACCATGTTGACGCTGTCGTCCACCGCCATCGCCAGACCGGTACCCATCCGGGTGCCGACCTTGGCGATACCGCCGGCGTACATTTGCGCGTCGAGGTGCTCCGGCAGGAGGAAACCGGTACCGGCACCCCCTGGTTGCCAGGCCTTGAGCTTGAAGCCGTCGCGCATGCCGCCGGCGTAATCTTCGAACAGTTCACGACCGGTGACGCCGAATGGCAGTTCCCACAGGCCCGGGTTCTTGACCTTGCCGGAGAAGCCCATGAGCTTGGTGCCCATGTCTTCGGAACCTTCGCGGGCCAACGATTTGTACCAGTCAACGCCGTCGGCAATGATCGCCGGCACGTTGCACAGGGTTTCGACGTTGTTCACACAGGTCGGCTTGCCCCACACGCCGACGGCGGCAGGGAAGGGCGGCTTGGAGCGCGGGTTGGCGCGGCGGCCTTCGAGGGAGTTGATCAGTGCGGTTTCTTCACCGCAGATGTAACGCCCGGCGCCGGTGTGGACGAACAGCTCGAAATCGAAACCCGAACCGAGAATGTTCTTGCCCAGCAGGCCGGCCGCCTTGGCTTCTTCCACGGCACGGTTGAGGTGCTTGGCGGCGGTGGTGTATTCGCCGCGCAGGAAGATGTAGCCACGGTAGGTTTTCAGCGCGCGGGCACTGATCAGCATGCCTTCGATCAGCAGATGGGGCAGTTGCTCCATCAGCATGCGGTCTTTCCAGGTGTTCGGCTCCATTTCATCCGCGTTGCACAGCAGGTAGCGGATGTTGATGGATTCGTCCTTGGGCATCAGGCCCCACTTCACACCAGTGGGGAAGCCGGCACCGCCGCGGCCTTTGAGACCGGCGTCTTTGACGGTCTGGACGATGGCGTCCTGATCCATCTCGGCGAAGGCTTTGCGCGCAGCGGCGTAACCGTTCTTGGCCTGGTACTCGTCGAGCCACACGGCTTCGCCGTCATCACGCAGACGCCAGGTCAGCGGGTGTGTCTCGGCCGAACGCTGGATGCGGTTGGCTGGACCAAAAGATGTCAGGGTCATACGTAGCCCTCGAGCAGTTTGGCCACGCCAGCAGGCTGCACGTCGCCAAAGGTGTCGTCGTCGATCATCAGCGCCGGTGCCTTGTCGCAGTTGCCGAGGCAGCAAACAGGCAGCAGGGTGAAACGACCGTCGGCGGTGGTCTGACCCAGGCCGATGCCCAGATTGTTCTGGATTTCGCTGACCACCGACTCGTGGCCGCCGATGTAGCAGACCATGCTGTCGCAGACGCGAATGATGTGGCGGCCGACCGGCTGACGGAAGATCTGGCTGTAGAACGTCGCCACGCCTTCAACGTCGCTGGCCGGGATGCCGAGGATCTCGCCGATCGCGTAGAGGGCGCCATCCGGCACCCAGCCGCGTTCTTTCTGGACGATCTTCAGGGCTTCGATCGACGCCGCGCGCGGGTCTTCGTAGTGATGCAGCTCGTGCTCGATGGCCGAGCGCTCGGTTTCACTCAAGGTGAAACGGTCTGTCTGGATAAGCGTGCTGTTCATGCTTAGCGGTCCACGTCGGCCATAACGAAGTCGATACTACCCAGGTACGCAATCAAGTCCGCGACCATGCTGCCTTTGATCACCGAAGGGATCTGCTGCAGGTGCGGGAAGCTCGGAGTACGGATCCGGGTACGGTAGCTCATGGTGCCGCCGTCGCTCGTCAGGTAATAACTGTTGATGCCCTTGGTCGCTTCGATCATCTGGAAGGATTCGTTGGCCGGCATGACCGGGCCCCACGAAACCTGCAGGAAGTGCGTGATCAGGGTTTCGATGTGCTGCAGCGTGCGCTCTTTCGGCGGCGGCGTGGTCAGCGGGTGATCCGCCTTGTACGGGCCTTCCGGCATGTTGCGCATGCATTGATCGATGATCTTGATGCTCTGGCGCATCTCTTCGACGCGGACCATGCAGCGGTCATAGGCATCGCCGTTGACGGCCAGTGGCACTTCGAATTCGAAGTTCTCGTAGCCCGAGTACGGACGCGCTTTGCGCAGGTCGAAATCGCAACCGGTCGAACGCAGGCCGGCACCGGTGACGCCCCATTCCAGGGCCTCTTTGGTGTTGTAGGCAGCGACGCCGACAGTACGCCCCTTGAGGATGCTGTTCTGCAGGGCGGCCTTGGTGTATTCGTCCAGACGCTTGGGCATCCACTCGACGAAATCCTTGACCAGTTTTTCCCAGCCGCGCGGCAGGTCGTGGGCGACGCCACCGATGCGGTACCAGGCCGGGTGCAGACGGAAACCGGTGATCGCCTCGATCACCGTGTACGCCTTCTGGCGGTCGGTGAAAGTGAAGAACACCGGGGTCATGGCGCCGACGTCCTGGATGTAGGTACCGAGGAACAGCAGGTGGCTGGTGATCCGGAAGAATTCGGCCATCATGATGCGGATGACATCGACCTTCTGCGGCACTTTGATGCCGGCGAGCTTCTCGACCGAGAGCACGTACGGCAGGTTGTTCATCACGCCGCCGAGGTAGTCGATACGGTCGGTGTACGGAATGTAGCTGTGCCAGGACTGACGCTCGCCCATCTTCTCGGCGCCACGGTGGTGGTATCCGATGTCCGGGACGCAGTCGACGATCTCTTCACCGTCCAGCTGCAGGATGATGCGGAACGCACCGTGCGCCGAAGGGTGGTTCGGGCCGAGGTTGAGGAACATGTAGTCCTCGTTGGCACCGGAACGCTTCATGCCCCAGTCTTCCGGACGGAAACGCGCGGCTTCTTCCTCGAGCTGCTGCTTGGCGAGGTTGAGGCTGAACGGATCGAATTCGGTGGCGCGCGCCGGGAAGTCCTTGCGCAGCGGGTGACCTTCCCAGGTCGGCGGCATCATGATGCGCGACAGGTGCGGGTGGCCTTTGAAGTCGATGCCGAACATGTCCCAGACTTCGCGCTCGTACCAGTTGGCGTTGGGCCAGATGCTGGTGACGGAAGGCATGCTGAGGTCGCCTTCGGACAAGGCCACCTTGATCATCACGTCACTATTACGCTCCAGCGACATGAGGTGATAGAACACGGTGAAATCGGCGCCGGTCGGCAGCCCTTGACGCTTGGTGCGCAGACGCTCGTCCACGCCGTGCAGGTCATAGAGCATGACGTACGGCTTGGGCAGGTTGCGCAGGAAAGTCAGGACTTCAACCAGTCTGGCACGGGCCACCCACAGCACCGGCATGCCGGTGCGGGTTGCCTGCGCGGTGAACGCTTCGGCGCCAAAACGGTTGTTCAGTTCGACGACCACATCCTGGTCGTCTGCCTTGTAAGGCGGGATGTACAGAGCACTGCCTGTAGTCATGGTTATTTTTTCGCTTTCGGTCAACGTAAAGAATGAAGCCAGCTTCTCGTTACTTGGAACAGAACTGGATCAGACTTCGTCAGGGCTGCGCAGATTGGTGACTGCGATTCGCTGTTCGCGGCGCTGTTCCTTCTGCGATGGCATGTCGGCGCGATACACGCCTTGATCACCAACGACCCAGGAAAGCGGACGACGCTCCTGTCCAATCGATTCCTGCAACAGCATCAAGCCTTGCAGAAATGCTTCCGGACGGGGCGGGCAGCCAGGTACGTAGACGTCCACGGGCAAGAACTTGTCCACCCCTTGAACCACGGAGTAGATGTCGTACATGCCGCCGGAGTTGGCGCACGAACCCATGGAGATAACCCATTTCGGTTCGAGCATTTGCTCGTAGAGACGCTGAATGATCGGCGCCATCTTGATGAAGCAGGTACCGGCGATAACCATGAAGTCGGCCTGACGCGGCGAGGCCCGGATGACTTCGGCGCCAAAGCGCGCGATGTCGTGGGGCGCCGTGAAGGCGGTGGTCATTTCCACGTAGCAGCACGACAGGCCGAAGTTGTACGGCCACAGGGAGTTCTTACGTCCCCAGTTGACCGCGCCACTCAGCACGTCTTCCAGCTTGCCCATGAAAATGTTTTTGTGAACTTGATCTTCTAACGGATCGGCAACGGTTTCCCGCTGGCCAATCGGATACTGCTCGTTAGGAGCATCGGGGTCGATCCTGGTGAGATTGTATTGCATTGCCAAAGCCTCATTGTTTCAGCTTCGCCTGCCGCTTGCGACGAGCTTCCGGAGCCCAGTCAAGGGCGCCCACTCGGAACAGGTAGACAAGACCTGCCAACAGAATTGCTATGAAAACGAGAGCTTCGACGAATCCGGTCCAGCCGCTTTCGCGGACGGACACAGACCATGCAAAGAGAAAGAGGGCTTCGATATCGAAGATCACGAACAGCATCGCGACCAGATAGAATTTGGCTGAGAGCCGCAAGCGGGCGCCACCGGTAGGTAGCATGCCCGACTCGAACGGTTCGTTTTTGCTGCGACCCCAGGCTTTTGACCCGAGGAGGCTGGAGACGCCAAGCATGAAGGCACACAGGCCGACGACACCCAGAAGGAAAATGGCAAAGCCCCAGTTGTGGGCCATGAGTCCTGTCGCTTCGGGCATGCTGGTAATCCTTAACAGAGAGCAAAGGTCTCTGAGCTTGATAAGAAATAAGGCAGTGACGATATGTCGCAGCAATCAATCGGGCTGATTTTATGGCTAAACACCCGGCAAGTAAAATTCCAAAGGCGAAATTATTTACCGGATTAAGGACATAGCGTCTCCTGAAGGCGCTGCGGCCCATGCGTTGCGGGCATTAGCCGGGTTTCCGTCAATTATGTTTTGTAGGCTTTGTAACGAACATAGTTGCTGCTAAATGATAATTGATATCGTTTGGCGTGGTTTTGTAACTGTTTAACGAGTGAGTGGCTGGGAAGTTGTCTTACTTGCGCGTTACTGCAAGTAGCGAAGCCTACCGTTTTAGCGGAAATTTCTGACGCTTGTACCGGTTCAGATCAATGTTTCGTCTCGCGGCTGACGGTAGCCCTGTGGGAGCGAGCCTGCTCGCGAAAGCGGTGGATCAGCCTCCAGATGTGCAAGCTGACTTATCGCCTTCGCGAGCAGGCTCGCTCCCACAGGGGATTTGTAGTGTCTTTGAGATTCCAACAGGCAAAAAAACGCCCCGATCCAGTCGGGGCGTCAGTCTTGCGGCTCTGCGGTTAGCTTTTTATTCGATCCGCAAAGGCCGTTTGCTCAGGTGAAGCCGAATCAGTGGAACTGTTCTTCTTCGGTCGAACCGGTCAGCGCGGTCACCGAGGACGAGCCGCCCTGGATCACGGTGGTCATGTCGTCGAAGTAGCCAGTGCCCACTTCCTGCTGGTGCGCAACGAAGGTGTAACCCTTGGCGGCGTCAGCGAATTCCTGCTCTTGCAGCTTCACGTAGGCGGTCATGTCGTTGCGGGCGTAGTCGTGCGCCAGGTTGAACATGCTGTGCCACATGTTGTGAATGCCGGCCAGGGTGATGAACTGGTGCTTGTAGCCCATGGCGGACAGTTCGCGCTGGAACTTGGCGATGGTCGCGTCGTCCAGGTTCTTCTTCCAGTTGAAGGAAGGCGAGCAGTTGTACGACAGCAGCTGGTCCGGGTATTCCTTTTTGATCGCTTCAGCGAAGCGACGGGCTTCTTCCAGATCCGGCTTGGCGGTTTCGCACCAGATCAGGTCGGCGTACGGTGCGTAAGCCAGGCCACGGGCGATCGCTTGATCCAGGCCGGCACGTACCTTGTAGAAACCTTCCTGAGTACGCTCGCCGGTCACGAATGGCTGATCGTACGGGTCGCAGTCGGAAGTCAGCAGGTCAGCCGCGTTGGCGTCGGTGCGGGCCAGAATGATGGTCGGCGTGCCGGCAACGTCAGCTGCCAGACGGGCAGCGGTCAGCTTCTGTACGGCTTCCTGGGTTGGCACCAGAACCTTGCCGCCCATGTGGCCGCATTTCTTCACCGAAGCCAGTTGGTCTTCGAAGTGAACGCCGGCGGCGCCTGCTTCGATCATGCTCTTCATCAGCTCGTAGGCGTTGAGTACGCCGCCGAAGCCTGCTTCAGCGTCGGCCACGATTGGCGCGAAGTAGTCGATGTAGCCGTCATCGCCCGGGTTCTTGCCGGCTTTCCACTGGATCTGGTCAGCACGACGGAACGAGTTGTTGATGCGCTTGACCACGGTCGGTACCGAGTCAACCGGGTACAGTGACTGATCCGGGTACATCGATTCGGCGGAGTTGTTGTCCGCAGCCACCTGCCAGCCGGACAGGTAGATCGCCTGGATACCGGCCTTGACCTGCTGAACAGCCTGGCCGCCGGTCAGGGCGCCCATGCAGTTGACGAAATCTTTCTCTGGACGGAAGGACGGCTTGGCACCCTGGGTAACCAGGTTCCACAGCTTCTCGGCGCCCATCTTCGCGAAGGTGTGCTCAGGCTGAACCGAGCCACGCAGGCGGACCACGTCGGCAGCGGAGTAAGTGCGAGTCACGCCTTTCCAGCGCGGGTTCTCGGCCCAGTCTTTTTCGAGGGCTGCAATTTGCTGTTCGCGTGTCAGTGCCATGGAGATAAACCTCGTCGCGTCTTTTATGAAAAGTTGTTCTGCGGTGGAAAATTCCTGCGCTCGCTGACCAGAAGCTTAGGTGGTCAAGTCGGATTCGGCGGGGTAGGCGACGGGATGAACGATGGGCTCGAGGGGAAGTGAGCAGGTAGTGGCGCGGTGCGGGCGCATTCCGGCGTCGTGGGCCTTTATACGGTCTGCAGCGTGAAGCCGGGTTACCTAAATACGCTTCCGTCCCTCGGGACAACTTCGTTCCAGTCGGCAACCTCGTCAAACACACCTTGTGGGCGGTACAGACACGAAACGGTTCGCGGGATAGGTGCGAAAGGCGCTTCGAAGGCCCTTGCCAGGGCCTCTGATTAGCGGGAGCGAGGCCATCATGCCTTCGCTTTTTGGCCTCGTCAAACGTTTTGTAGTGCTTTTTTTAAGGCACTACATCTTTCGTCTAATACGACTAATCAGTCAGTTTTCGGTGCTTTAGTCCAGTGTGTCGACTTTCACCCGCAAGGTCATGTCATCCCGGCCTTGAGTCGAGTAGCTGCGGGTCAGCCCCTGTTTGTCGGCCTGAGTCTGGCTGTTGACGCCCGCCAGGGTGATCCATTCGCCGAGGCGTCCGGTGACGGTTGTGTCGGTGCTTTGCACGTTCACTACATCGGGACGTTCCTGGCTCATGCGGTCACGGTTGGTACTGATCGCCAGATGAACGGTCTCGCCGGTGACGCTGGCGGTGACGTAGAAACCCTGGGTGACGTTGCGGTATTGGGTCTCGCTGCTGTAACCGCCGTAGGAATCGCTCTGGGTGTTGGTGATCGGCACGCTTTGGCCAACCTGAATCAGCGCCGGAGTGCCTTCACTGGTCTGCACTTGCTGAACGCCGCCGTTGCGGCTGGTGGTGCTGCGGCTGATGATCCGGGTCTGGTTCGGCTGGGCGCCGTTGACCGAATAACCTTCGTCGCCGCGGCCATTGTTTTCGTTGGTGTCGACGGTGATCAGCAAGCGCTTCGGTGCGGTATCGAGTTGCGCCAGCAGATCTTTCAGTTCCTGTATCTTGCCCGGCTCGGCTTTGACGATCAGCTGATTGCCGTAAGCGCTGACCTGGCCGTCCTGGCCGATGAAATCCTGCGCCACTGGCAACATATCAGCGCTGGTGTGGTATTTGAGGGGGACGATTTCTGTGGCTGCCAGCACCGAAAAACTGCAGCCGAGCAGCAGGGTGGTGAGCAGGGTGCGTAGGGACATGTCCGTTATCTCCGCGTTCGAAAGGCTTGATATTGCCAGTTTGTCGGCCCGGGGTGGGGCAAGTTGAATCGTAGACAGCAAAACGCCCCGGCATCCGAAAATGGCGGGGCGTTTTGTGGTGCGCTGGCGGCCTTTTGTGGTGAGGGGATCTAGAGGTTTCGGCATCAGGCCGAATGCCGAACCATGTCGACATGCGGAATCCCGGCCTCAAGAAACTCCTCGCTGACCAGGCTGAAACCCAAACGCTCGTAGAACGCCGTGGCTTGCACCTGAGCGCTGAGCTTCTGTTGCTTCAGTCCGCGCGCTTCGGCTTCGGCGATGACCGCTTGCATCAGCGCGTCGCCGACCTTCATTCCGCGCCAGTCTTTGAGTACCGAAACCCGGCCGATGTGGCCGTCGGGCAACAGCCGCGCAGTGCCGATCGGGAAGTCGCCTTCGAACGCCAGAAAATGCACGGCGGTCGCGTCATCGGCGTCCCACTCAAGCTCGGGTGGCACCGATTGTTCGGCGATGAACACCGTTTCACGAATGCGCCGGATCTCGGCGATATCCTTCTGCCAGTCTGCGACACGAACGCGAATTTTATTCATCGGCGAACCCCAGGCTTCCTTGCTTGACCAGTTCGCAGAGCAGGCTGCGGCCGTCTTCGTCGCTCAGCCACTCGCCTAGGTTGTCGGCGTGCAGGGCGTCAGCCGCGCAGATCAGCTTCAGCAGTTCGCGCAGCTTGCCCGGCAGGTAACGGCTCTGGCCACTGGCGAACAGCAGCAGATCGTCATCGACTTCCGACCAGGCCAGGCGCGCGCTCGGGTTGCGGATCAGCACGGCGCCATCCTGCAGGGCGGCGAGGAAGTCCTCTTCTTCGACGTCTTCCGGGCCGACCACCAGTTCCGGGTAGCGCGGCTCGGTCATGTACTGGCCGAACCAGGTCAGCAGCAGGCGCTCATCGCTCATGTGTTCGGCGAGCAGGCTTTTCAGGCGATCCAGTGCATCGTGTTGAATCTGGTGCGGATCGACTGCCGGCTTGGCGTCGGCATCGGTGTAGCGCTCTTCGTCGGTCAGGAACTGGCTGAGGAAGTCGGTGAAGTGGGTCAGCACTTCAGCAGCGCTCGGCGCACGGAAGCCGACCGAGTAGGTCATGCAATTGTCGACCGCAACGCCGCAATGGGCCAGACGCGGCGGCAGGTAGAGCATGTCGCCTGGCTCCAGCACCCATTCTTCGGTCTCGTGGAATTCAGCGAGGATGCGCAGGTCAGCGTGCTGCAGGAGCGGGCTCTCGGAATCGCACATCTGGCCGATTTTCCAGTTGCGCTTGCCATGGCCCTGCAGCAGGAACACATCGTAGTTGTCGAAATGCGGGCCGACGCTGCCACCCGGTGCGGCAAAGCTGATCATCACGTCATCGACGCGCCAGCTCGGCAGGAAGCGGAAGTTTTCCAGCAGTTCGCTGACTTCCGGCACGAACTGATCAACCGCTTGCACCAGCAGGGTCCACTCTTTTTCTGGCAATTTGCTGAACTCGTCTTCGGCGAACGGGCCGCGACGCAGTTCCCATGGACGCTCGCCATGTTCGATCACCAGGCGCGATTCGACTTCTTCTTCCAGGGCCAGGCCGGCCAGTTCGTCGGCGTCGATCGGGCTTTCGAAGTCAGGAATCGCCTGACGGATCAGCAGCGGTTTTTTCTGCCAGTAGTCACGCAGGAATTCGCGTGCTGTGAGGCCGCCCAGAAGTTGAAGAGGAATATCGGAATTCATATGTAACCTATTGAAAAAAAGCACTTTTCAGACGGGAATAAAAACGCCCGGCGCGGCCGGGCGTCTCAAACGGAGCAAACGGTCGATCAGATGCGTTTGGCTTGTGCCACTGCGTTGCCGATGTAGTTGGCCGGCGTCAGTTGCTTGAGCTCGGCTTTGGCTTCGGCTGGCATGTCCAGGCCATCGATGAAAGTCTGCAACGCTTCAGGGCTGATGCCCTTGCCACGGGTCAGTTCTTTCAGCTTTTCGTACGGGTTTTCGATGTTGTAGCGACGCATCACGGTCTGGATCGGCTCGGCCAATACTTCCCAGCAAGCATCGAGGTCAGCGGCAATCTTCTGCTCGTTGAGCTCGAGTTTGCTGATGCCTTTGAGGCTGGCTTCGTAAGCGATCACGCTGTGGGCGAAGCCGACACCGAGGTTGCGCAGGACGGTGGAGTCGGTCAGGTCGCGCTGCCAGCGGGAGATCGGCAGCTTGCTCGCCAGGTGCTGGAACAATGCGTTGGCGATACCCAGGTTGCCTTCGGAGTTTTCGAAGTCGATCGGGTTGACCTTGTGCGGCATGGTCGACGAACCGATTTCACCAGCGATGGTGCGCTGCTTGAAATAACCCAAGGAGATATAGCCCCAGATGTCGCGGTCGAAGTCGATCAGGATGGTGTTGAAGCGTGCGATAGCGTCGAACAGCTCGGCGATGTAGTCGTGCGGTTCGATCTGCGTGGTGTACGGGTTGAAGCCCAGGCCCAGCTCGTCTTCGATGAAGGCGCGGGCGTTGGCTTCCCAGTCGATCTGCGGGTAGGCCGACAGGTGCGCGTTGTAGTTGCCGACGGCGCCGTTGATCTTGCCCAGCAGCGGCACGGCAGCGACCTGAGCGATCTGACGCTCGAGACGGTAAACCACGTTGGCCAGTTCTTTACCCAGAGTAGTCGGCGAAGCCGGCTGGCCGTGGGTGCGCGACAGCATCGGCACGTCGGCGAAACGGATCGCCAGTTCGCGGATAGCGTTGGCGGTCTGGCGCATCAGAGGCAGCATCACGTCGTCACGGCCTTCGCGTAGCATCAGGGCGTGGGACAGGTTGTTGATGTCTTCGCTGGTGCAGGCAAAGTGGATGAATTCGCTGACCTTGGCCAGCTCCGGCAGCTTGGCCGCCTGCTCTTTGAGCAGGTATTCGATCGCTTTGACGTCGTGGTTGGTGGTGCGCTCGATCTCTTTGACGCGCTCGGCGTGCTCCAGCGAGAAGTTTTCAGCCAGTTCATTGAGAACGGCGTTGGCCTCGGCGGAGAAGGCTGGCACTTCAGGGATGCCAGCGTGGGCGGCCAGGCGCTGAAGCCAGCGCACTTCAACCAGAACGCGGGCACGGATCAGGCCGTACTCGCTGAAAATCGGGCGCAGGGCCTGGGTTTTGCCGGCGTAGCGGCCGTCAACAGGGGAAACCGCAGTGAGCGAAGAGAGCTGCATGGGGTGTTCTCGGACAGTCGGGCAACGAAATGGGGCGCGTATCATACATGAAAAAATCCGCCGGTCCGTCGCCAACTGACCGGCGTATTACGCGTTACAGACTACAAAGCTTCGTGACGCGGCGTTTACTCGCTGCGCATCAACGGATAAAGCTCTTTAAGCAACTTGCGGCGGCTGATCACCAACTGCCAGCGATGACCACCGAGCTGACGCCACAGGCGCGCCGAGCGGATACCGGCGAGGAGCAGGGCGCGGATCTTCGAGGCATTGCTCGGCTGTTGCAGGTTGCGCATGTCGCCGTGCACCTGAATGCGCTGGCGCAGAGTGCTCAAAGTGTCCTGGTACAACGCACCGCAAGCGGCCACGACGTTTTCGTGGGCCGGGCCAAAATGCTCCACCTGCGACTGGATCTGCGGCAGGCGTTTGGCAATCGTCTCAAGCATGTCGTCACGCTTGGCCAGTTGCCGCTCCAGACCGAGCATCGACAGGGCGTAGCGCAACGGCTCGCGCTGCAAGGTGCTCGGATCGCGCTCAAGGGCGCCAATCAGCGCGCGATAACCCTCGCGCAGATTGATGTCGTCGCCGCCGTACACGTCCAGCGTATCTTTCGGGTCGCGGACCAGCAGGCTGCCGAGCATGCAACTCAGGCCGGCCTCGTTGGTCTGGCCGGTCTTGGCGATGCGATCGACCAGCACGGCGGCGAGAAACACACCGCCCAGCGCTGTCAGTTGCTCCTGAGTCGGGCTCATGCCTGGCCGCTCCACGGCTCGGCCACTTCGATCACGCCGCCACCCAAGCAGATTTCACCGTCATAGAACACCACCGATTGGCCCGGCGTCACCGCGCGTTGCGGTTCGTCGAACACGGCGCGATAACCGCTGGCGGTTTTTTCCAGGGTGCAGGCCTGATCGCTCTGGCGATAGCGCACTTTCGCCGTCAGGCGCAGCGGCTGGCTCAGGTCGATCGGGTTGACCCAGTAAATTTCCGAAGCGAGCAGGGCGCTGGAGAACAGCCACGGATGGTTGTTGCCCTGGCCGACGATCAGCTCGTTGCTCTGCAGATCCTTGCGCAGCACGTACCACGGCTCGTCACCGGCATCCTTCAAGCCGCCGATGCCGAGGCCCTGACGCTGGCCGATGGTGTGGTACATCAAGCCGTGGTGACGGCCGATGACTTCGCCTTCGGTGGTCTTGATCTCGCCCGGTTGTGCCGGCAGGTATTGCTTGAGGAAATCGCTGAAACGGCGCTCGCCGATGAAGCAGATTCCGGTGGAATCCTTCTTTTTGGCGGTGGCCAGTTCGTATTTCTCGGCAATCGCGCGCACTTCAGGCTTTTCCAGTTCGCCGACCGGGAACAGGGTCTTGGCGATCTGTTCGCCGCCGACGGCGTGCAGGAAATAGCTCTGATCCTTGTTCGGATCGAGGCCTTTGAGCAGTTCGGTGCGACCATCGATATCACGGCGGCGCACGTAGTGGCCGGTGGCGATCAGGTCGGCGCCGAGCATCATCGCGTAGTCGAGGAACGCTTTGAACTTGATCTCGCGGTTGCACAGGATGTCCGGGTTCGGCGTGCGCCCGGCCTTGTATTCGGCGAGGAAGTGCTCGAACACGTTGTCCCAGTACTCGGCGGCAAAGTTGGCGGTGTGCAGCTTGATGCCGATCTTGTCGCAGACAGCCTGAGCATCCGCCAGGTCGTCCATGGCGGTGCAGTATTCCGTTCCGTCGTCTTCTTCCCAGTTCTTCATGAACAGGCCTTCCACTTCGTAACCCTGCTCGATCAGCAGAAGGGCGGAAACGGAAGAGTCCACGCCGCCGGACATGCCGACAATGACGCGCTTCTTGGATGTGTCAGAAGGGGCTGGATCACGCATAGGGATTCAATGAGTGTCTTGGAAAAGGGCGCGATTCTATCAGGCTCGCGGCCGCAAGGCTAAAGAGAAGGGCGGATCAGTTCGAGGCTGAAGTGATGACCGGCCAGATAATCGTCGATGCAACGGATGATCAGTTCACTGCGCCAGTTATCGCGCTGGGCGATTAATTCGTCGCGGGTCAGCCACTTGGCGCCGACGATGCCGTCGTCAAGCTGGTAATCCGGGTGATGCTGCACGGCTTTGGCGCTGAAGCATATGCGCTGGTAAGTCACGCCGTTGCTCGGTGCGGTGTACAGATAAATGCCGATCACGCCTGTCGGTTCGACGTCCCAGCCGGTTTCTTCGAGGGTTTCGCGAATGGCCGCATCGATCAGGGTTTCATCCGGATCGAGATGGCCGGCGGGCTGGTTGAGCACATTACGCCCACCTTTGTGCTCTTCGACCATCAGGAAGCGACCGTTGTCCTCGACGATGGTGGCGACGGTGATGTGGGGGAGCCATTCCATAAAACCTTCCTCAATCTATTGGTTAAACCCCAATCCCTGTGGGAGCTGGCTTGCCAGCGATAGCGGTGGTTCAGTCACCATCCATGCTGGATGATAAACCGCCATCGCTGGCAAGCCAGCTCCCACAAAGTTTTGTGGTGATCACAAAACCCGGAAACACAAACCCCGGCACAAGGCCGGGGTCTGTTCACCGCATTACAACCTTAAACCAGCGCAGCAATCGCCGCGTTGAAGGTTGCGCTTGGACGCATCGCCTTGCTGATCAGCTCGGCGTCGGCGTGGTAGTAACCGCCGATGTCGACTGGCTTGCCCTGAACGGCGTTGAGCTCGGCAACGATGGTTGCCTCGTTCTCGGTCAGGGTTTTGGCCAGAGTCGCGAACTGCGCTTGCAGTGCAGCGTCTTCGGTCTGGGCAGCCAGGGCCTGAGCCCAGTACATCGCCAGGTAGAAGTGGCTGCCGCGGTTATCGATGTTGCCGACCTTGCGCGATGGCGACTTGTTGTTGTCGAGGAACTGGCCGGTGGCCTGGTCCAGGGTTTTCGACAGCACCAGTGCTTTCGGGTTGTTGTAGTTCACGCCCAGGTGCTCAAGGGAAGCGGCGAGGGCAAGGAACTCACCCAGCGAATCCCAGCGCAGGAAGTTTTCTTCAACCAGTTGCTGCACGTGCTTCGGCGCCGAACCGCCGGCGCCGGTTTCGAACAGGCCGCCGCCGTTCATCAGCGGCACGATCGACAGCATCTTGGCGCTGGTGCCCAGTTCCATGATCGGGAACAGGTCGGTCAGATAGTCGCGCAGTACGTTGCCGGTCACCGAAATGGTGTCCTTGCCTTCGCGGGTGCGCTGCAGGGTGTACTTCATCGCGTCGACCGGCGCCATGATCTGGATGTCCAGACCGCTGGTGTCGTGGTCCTTCAGGTAGGCCTGAACCTTCTCGATCACCACGCCATCGTGAGCGCGCATCGGGTCGAGCCAGAAGATCGCCGGCGTGCTGCTCGCGCGAGCACGGTTGACGGCCAGTTTGACCCAGTCCTGGATCGGCGCGTCTTTGGTCTGGCACATGCGGAAGATGTCGCCGGCTTCGACAGCCTGTTCCATCAGCAGCTTGCCCTTGCTGTCGGTGACGCGAACAACGCCGTCAGCCTTGATCTGGAAGGTCTTGTCGTGCGAGCCGTACTCTTCGGCTTTCTTCGCCATCAAACCGACGTTCGGCACGCTGCCCATGGTGGTCGGGTCGAAAGCGCCGTTGGCTTTGCAATCTTCGATCACAGCCTGGTAGATGGTCGCGTAGCAACGATCCGGGATCACAGCCTTGGTGTCGTGCAGCTGACCGTCGGTGCCCCACATCTTGCCGGAGTCACGGATCATCGCTGGCATCGAGGCGTCGACGATGACGTCGCTCGGCACGTGCAGGTTGGTGATGCCTTTGTCGGAGTTGACCATCGCCAGCGAAGGACGATCGGCGTAGACCGCTGCGATATCGGCTTCGATCTGCGCTTGCTGCTCGGCCGGCAGGGCCTTGATGCGCGCGTACAGATCGCCGATGCCGTTGTTCAGATTGAAGCCGATCTGGTTCAGCACGTCAGCGTGCTTGGTCAGTGCGTCTTTATAGAACTCGGCAACGATCTGGCCGAACATGATCGGGTCCGAGACCTTCATCATGGTCGCTTTCAGGTGAACCGAGAGCAGTACGCCCTGGGCCTTGGCGTTTTCGATCTCGGCAGCGATGAACGCACGCAGGGCGTTTTTGCTCATCACGGCGCAGTCGAGGATCTCGCCAGCCTGAACGGTGGTCTTTTCTTTCAGAACGGTAGCGGCACCGTCCTTGGCGACCAGTTCGATCTTCACGGCGTCAGCGGCGTCGATCAGGACAGCTTTTTCGCTGCCGTAGAAATCGCCGGTGCTCATGTGAGCGACGTGGGACTTGGAGTCCTTGGCCCAGGCGCCCATTTTGTGCGGGTGCTTGCGCGCATAGTTCTTCACCGACAGCGGAGCGCGGCGGTCGGAGTTGCCTTCACGCAGAACCGGGTTCACGGCGCTGCCCTTTACCTTGTCGTAACGCGCCTTGGCGTCTTTGTCGGCGTCGCTGGTCACGGTTTCCGGGTAGTCCGGCAGGTTGTAGCCCTGCGCCTGCAGCTCTTTGATCGCGGCTTGCAGCTGTGGCACCGAAGCACTGATGTTCGGCAGCTTGATGATGTTGGCTTCAGGCGTAACGGCCAGGTCGCCCAGTTCGGCGAGGTGGTCGGCTACGGCTTTGTCGCCCAGTTGCTCGGGGAAGCTTGCCAGGATGCGCGCTGCAAGAGAGATATCGCGGGTTTCCACGGCGATATCGGCCGAGGCGGTGTAAGCCTCGATGATCGGCAGCAGGGAATAGGTGGCGAGGGCAGGAGCTTCGTCGGTGAAGGTATAGATGATCTTCGAGCGGGTGGGCATATTCGGATTAACTCTCTCTTCTTTGCTAAAGCGTGCGCAGAAACTCGAGGGGCGCCGGGTAAGCGCGTTCGTTCAAAGTCATCCATGAACCGAATGTCGAGATTCTTCGCGGTGATGTTGGGTGCATCAGTAGAGCGTCAAGCAGTCAGGCTGCGGTAACAACCCGACCAATCAGGCGGAAAGTCTCGTGCTAGAGAGGCCAGCCGTCGTGACCCTGTGGTCAGCGGGCGGCATTATACATAGGTAGCTGGCAATCTGCCGATGGTTCATATGCAACGATTCTCGTCCATTGGTCTAAAGGTCGCAGGGCGCGACCGGGCAAAGACTCGTTACGAATGCTGGAGTTTGGCGCTTTTCCCTTTGCTTTCAGGCTTGTAGGAAACGAGATGTGCGCGGCGCAGGAACATAGGGTTTGCGTGTTGATTCAACTGGGTTACGCTCGAAGCAAGCCAGGTGTTCAATCCAAACAATGGAGTTCAGCATGGGTTACAAGAAGATTCAGGTTCCAGCCGTCGGCGACAAAATCACCGTCAATGCAGACCATTCTCTCAATGTTCCTGATAACCCGATCATCCCCTTCATCGAAGGTGACGGTATTGGTGTCGACATCAGTCCGGTGATGATCAAGGTTGTCGATGCTGCTGTTGAAAAGGCCTACGGCGGCAAGCGCAAGATTTCCTGGATGGAAGTCTACGCCGGCGAAAAGGCCACTCAGGTTTATGACCAGGACACCTGGCTGCCGCAGGAAACCCTCGACGCGGTCAAGGATTACGTGGTTTCGATCAAAGGCCCGCTGACCACTCCGGTCGGTGGCGGCATCCGCTCGCTGAACGTGGCCCTGCGTCAGCAGCTCGACCTGTACGTCTGTCTGCGCCCGGTGCGCTGGTTCGAAGGCGTGCCAAGCCCGGTGAAAAAGCCCGGCGATGTCGACATGACCATCTTTCGCGAGAACTCCGAAGACATTTACGCCGGTATCGAATGGAAGGCCGGTTCGCCGGAAGCCACCAAGGTCATCAAATTCCTTAAAGAAGAAATGGGCGTCACCAAGATCCGTTTCGACGAAAACTGCGGCATCGGCGTCAAGCCGGTCTCCCGCGAAGGCACCAGGCGTCTGGCGCGCAAGGCTCTGCAATACGTGGTCGACAATGACCGCGACTCGCTGACCATCGTGCACAAAGGCAACATCATGAAGTTCACCGAAGGTGCCTTCAAGGAGTGGGCCTACGAAGTGGCGGCCGAAGAATTCGGTGCGACGCTGCTCGATGGCGGTCCGTGGATGCAGTTCAAGAACCCGAAAACCGGCAAGAACGTTGTGGTCAAGGACGCCATCGCCGATGCCATGCTCCAGCAGATCCTGCTGCGCCCGGCCGAATACGATGTCATCGCAACGCTTAACCTCAACGGTGACTACCTGTCTGACGCCCTGGCGGCGGAAGTGGGCGGTATCGGCATCGCGCCGGGTGCCAACCTGTCCGACACCGTAGCGATGTTCGAGGCGACCCACGGTACCGCACCGAAATACGCCGGCAAGGATCAGGTCAACCCGGGCTCGCTGATTCTCTCGGCCGAGATGATGTTGCGTCACATGGGCTGGACTGAAGCGGCGGACCTGATCATCAAGGGCACCAACGGTGCGATCGGCGCGAAGACTGTTACTTATGATTTCGAGCGTTTGATGGATGGCGCGAAGCTGGTTTCGTCCTCCGGGTTCGGAGATGCGCTGATTTCGCATATGTAAAAGTTGCAGGCACGCAAAAACCGCCTGACTCGATGGGTTGAGTCAGGCGGTTTTTTTATGACCGAATGTTTTGAGGCTTCAACTGGTTGCCGTTTGTTTTTCCGTGGCAATCGCGCTCGGCGCCGAAGCGACTTCGACCGAAGTTATCTTCACGGCATGCAGCCCTTTAGGGCCTTGAACGATCTCGAAGTTCACCGCCTGACCCGCTTTCAGGGTCTTGTACCCATCCATTTCAATGGCCGAGTAGTGGGCAAAGAAGTCAATGTCCTTGCCATCCTCATCGCGACCTTCCCGGGCATCGGTATTGATAAAGCCGAATCCCTTGGCATTGTTGAACCATTTCACCTTGCCGACAGCCATGCTCAAATCCCTCTGCAACAGACTCCATCGCTGGAGTATCATCCACGACATCCGCAATCGAATTCGATAAAAGAATTGACTCCGCGGATCTTTTTTACCCACTGTGGGCTCTATTGGTTGTAACACCGTTTTCCCGATAGTCAAGGTGACCGGGCAGTCGTAGTTGAAAACGTGTGCAACCGCCCCCACCACTGTATTCGCACAACTGACGAACCTTTTTTTCCATGCATGCAATCAGCCAGATTCGACTAACATTCAATCAGGATCGCCCGCTTCTCCAAAAGGATCTTCCACAGGAGCACGACGACGATTCGGCAGGCGTTGCTGTTCAGGAAGCAAAGCCCGCGTTACAGGCGCCGCCGATGTACAAGGTGGTTTTGTTCAACGATGACTACACACCGATGGATTTCGTCGTCGAAGTGCTCGAGGTGTTTTTTAACCTGAATCGCGAGCTGGCGACCAAGGTCATGCTGGCCGTCCATACAGAAGGACGGGCAGTATGTGGAGTGTTTACCCGCGACATCGCCGAGACAAAGGCCATGCAGGTCAACCAGTACGCCAGGGAAAGCCAGCATCCGCTACTCTGTGAAATCGAGAAGGACGGTTAATCGCCGACCACTTGGGTATGAGGTGAAGCTATGTTAAACCGCGAGCTCGAAGTCACCCTCAATCTTGCCTTCAAGGAGGCTCGTTCGAAGCGTCATGAGTTCATGACCGTCGAACATCTCCTGCTGGCCCTATTGGATAATGAGGCTGCCGCCACCGTTTTGCGTGCCTGCGGCGCAAACCTCGACAAACTCAAGCATGATCTGCAGGAGTTCATCGACTCCACCACGCCATTGATCCCCGTGCATGACGAGGATCGCGAAACCCAGCCAACCCTGGGCTTCCAGCGTGTCCTGCAGCGTGCTGTTTTTCACGTACAGAGCTCGGGCAAGCGCGAAGTGACCGGCGCCAACGTGCTGGTCGCCATCTTCAGTGAGCAAGAGAGTCAGGCCGTGTTCCTGCTGAAACAGCAGAGCGTGGCGCGCATCGATGTCGTCAACTACATCGCCCACGGCATTTCGAAAGTACCGGGGCACGGCGATCACTCTGAAGGTGAACAAGATATGCAGGACGACGAGGGCGGTGAGTCTTCTTCTTCAGGCAATCCTCTGGATGCTTATGCCAGTAACCTCAACGAACTCGCGCGCCAGGGTCGCATTGATCCGTTGGTTGGTCGTGAGTCGGAAGTCGAGCGTGTCGCGCAGATTCTTGCGCGCCGGCGCAAGAACAATCCGCTGCTGGTGGGTGAGGCAGGCGTGGGTAAAACCGCGATTGCCGAAGGCCTGGCCAAGCGCATCGTCGACAATCAGGTGCCGGATCTGCTGGCCAATGCGGTTGTTTATTCGCTCGACCTCGGCGCTCTGCTCGCGGGTACCAAGTATCGCGGTGATTTCGAGAAGCGCTTCAAGGCGCTGCTCAATGAGCTGAAGAAACGTCCGCAGGCGATCCTGTTCATCGACGAGATCCACACCATCATCGGTGCGGGCGCAGCGTCCGGTGGCGTGATGGATGCATCCAATCTGCTCAAGCCGCTGCTGTCGTCTGGCGACATTCGCTGCATCGGTTCGACCACGTTCCAGGAATTTCGCGGCATCTTCGAGAAGGACCGTGCCTTGGCGCGTCGCTTCCAGAAGGTCGATGTCGTCGAGCCGTCGGTGGAAGACACCATCGGTATCCTGCGTGGCCTGAAAGGGCGTTTCGAGCAGCATCACAATATCGAATACAGCGATGAGTCGTTGCGTGCCGCTGCCGAACTGGCGTCGCGCTACATCAATGACCGGCACATGCCGGACAAGGCCATCGACGTGATCGACGAGGCGGGGGCCTACCAGCGTCTGCAACCGGTGGAGATGCGCGTCAAGCGTATCGAAGTGCCACAGGTCGAGGACATCGTCGCGAAGATCGCACGGATTCCGCCAAAGCACGTCACCAGTTCCGACAAGGAGCTGCTGCGTAACCTGGAGCGTGACCTGAAGCTGACGGTGTTTGGTCAGGACGCGGCGATCGATTCGCTGTCGACTGCGATCAAGCTGTCCCGTGCCGGGCTCAAATCGCCGGACAAGCCGGTCGGTTCGTTCCTGTTTGCCGGGCCTACCGGTGTCGGTAAAACCGAGGCCGCGCGACAGCTGGCCAAGGCGCTGGGGATCGAGTTGGTGCGTTTCGACATGTCCGAGTACATGGAGCGTCACACCGTATCGCGTCTGATCGGTGCCCCTCCAGGCTATGTCGGTTTCGACCAGGGCGGTCTGCTGACCGAAGCGATCACCAAGCAGCCACATTGCGTATTGCTGCTCGATGAAATCGAGAAGGCGCATCCGGAAGTCTTCAACCTGCTGTTGCAGGTCATGGACCACGGCACGCTGACCGACAACAACGGGCGCAAGGCGGACTTCCGCAATGTGATCGTGATCATGACCACCAACGCCGGTGCCGAGACGGCAGCGCGGGCTTCGATCGGTTTCACCCATCAGGACCACTCGTCCGATGCGATGGAAGTGATCAAGAAGAGCTTCACGCCGGAATTCCGTAACCGTCTGGACACCATTATCCAGTTTGGTCGCCTCAGCCATGAGGTCATCAAAAGTGTGGTGGACAAGTTCCTCACCGAGCTTCAGGCGCAGCTGGAAGACAAGCGTGTGTTGCTTGAGGTTACTGATGCGGCACGCAGCTGGCTGGCGGCGGGTGGTTATGACTCGGCGATGGGCGCACGTCCGATGGCGCGTCTGATCCAGGACAAGATCAAGCGTCCGCTGGCGGAGGAGATTCTGTTTGGCGAGCTGGCCGAGCATGGCGGTGTGGTGCACATCGACATCAAGGATGGGGAGTTGACGTTCGACTTCGAAACCACGGCTGAGATGGCCTGACGGTCGTATATCAAGAGGGCGCCTTCGGGCGCCTTTTTGTTGCTCGTTGTTTGGTGGGTTTGGGTGAATATCCGTTGCTTCGGTAGCGGCCACTGACGGTTTCGCCTGACGGCGACTTACTTTTTTACAAGCGCCTAAAAAAGTAAGCAAAAAACGCTAGCTCCTGCGTTCGGCCCTCGCAGGCTCGGGTTCCTTCGCTGCGGGACTGATCCGGGCGCAGCGGCTCCGGTTTGCTTCGCTGCACCTCCTTCCGCTGTGTCTGGCTGCGCCAGACGGTCGCTGCGCTCCCAAGCCCGGATCAATCCCTCCGCTCAGCCTTCCGACGTCGCCGGTGGATCAAGATCAAAAGCACTCGAGCTAACGCTCATTGTTGAGTGGTGCGGCTTCGCCGCGGGCAGCTGCGCTGCTTTGCCTTTTGTGGGAGCGAGCCTGCTCGCGAAGGCGGCCTGACAGCCGACCTGTTTCTTGAGGTTGTAATCGATCCAATTGTAGGAGTGAGCCTGCTCGCGATGGCGCCCTGCTGGTCAACCAATTTCCATCAGAGACCCACGATCCAACTGTAGGAGCTGCCGAAGGCTGCGATCTTTTGATCTGGCTTCTGCTTTTGCTCTGGCTCTTGATCTTTTGCCCCTTCGGCAGGCTTCGTTACGGGATCGATCCGGGCGTGGGAGCGCAGCGACCGTACGACGCAGTCGTACACAGCGAGTGTAGGTGCAGCGAAGCAAACCGGAGACGCTGCGCCCGGATCGATCCCGTAACGAAGGAACCCCGAGCCCCAGCGAGTGGGCCGAAGGCCGGGGCAAAGCCTTTTGCTTACTTTTTGCTGGGCCGGCACTCCGGCGTTTGAAAAAGTGAGTCGCTGTAAGAGCGAAACCGCCAGCCGCAGCACCCGCAGCAACGGATATGCCAGCAAAACCCACAAAAATCCAAACCCCAGACAAACAAAAACGCCCGGCATAACCCGGGCGTTCTGTATTGACTTGATTAACGAGCGCGGTAAGTGATCCGCCCTTTGCTCAAGTCATAGGGCGTCAGCTCGACGCGCACTTTGTCACCGGTAAGAATACGAATGTAGTTCTTGCGCATCTTGCCGGAAATATGCGCGGTTACGACGTGCCCATTTTCCAACTCCACACGAAACATGGTGTTGGGCAGGGTGTCGACGACAGTGCCTTCCATTTCGAAGCTGTCTTCTTTCGACATGCAGTAAAGCCCTCGGTATCCAATGAATGGCCCGGTGCAACTGCGCCAGGCAAAAGCGGCGTGCATTGTGCCCGAAAAATGGTGTTTACGCCAAGGGGTTTAGGCCGCGGGTTCAGTTCAGGATGACCCAGCGCTGATTGATCAGCAATTCGATGGGCCGATATTGCGTCTTGTAGTTCATCTTTTTGCAGTTCTTGATCCAGTAACCCAAGTACACGGCCTCAAGGCCCAGACGCTGGCTCTCGGCGATTTGCCAGAGGATTGCGTAACGGCCGAGGCTGCGGCGTTCTTCGTTCGGTTCGTAGAAGGTGTACACCGCTGACAAACCGTTGGGCAGCAGATCGGTCACCGCCACCGCGAGCAACCGTCCGTCGAGTCGAAACTCGTAGAAGCGCGAGAAGGGCAGGTCACGCACCAGGAACGTCGAGAACTGATCGCGGCTTGGCGGGTACATGTCGCCGTCGGCATGGCGCTGTTCTATGTAGCGCTGGTACAGGTCGAAATATTCTTCGCTGAAGTGCGGTTTGACCGGCTGCACCTGCAAATCCGCGTTGCGTTTGTAGATGCGCTTTTGCTGGCGATTAGTGATGAATTGTGCGGAGGGAATGCGCGCAGGCACGCACGCATTGCAATTCTGGCAATGCGGCCGGTACAAATGATCGCCGCTGCGACGAAAGCCCATTTCCGACAGGTCTGCGTAGACATGCACATCCATGGGCTGACTCGGGTCGAGAAACAGCGTCGTGGCCTGCTCCTCGGGCAGATAACTGCAAGAGTGGGGCTGAGTGGCATAAAACTTCAAACGCGCCAACTCGGTCATGAATCAACCCTCGGGATAAGCTGGTGGATTAAGTGTAAGCCACCTGCGCAAAAGTCGCTCAGCAAACCCAGGTCGCTGAATTCGGTTGATCTAGATGGCGCCGCAGATAGTCGGCGAATTCGCCGCGCGGAATCGACCGCGCACCGAGGCTGTGCAGGTGATCGGTCGGCATCTGGCAGTCGATCAGCACAAAACCGGCGGCTTTCAAATGCTGGACCAGCGTGGCAAAGCCATATTTGGACGCGTTGTCAGCGCGGCTGAACATCGACTCGCCAAAAAACAGTTGGCCCATCGCCAGGCCGTACAGGCCGCCGACCAGCTGTCCCTCGTCCCAGACCTCAACCGAATGCGCGAAACCGCGCCGATGCAATTCTACGTAAGCATCCTGCATGGCCTCGGTGATCCAGGTGCCGTCGGCGTAATCACGCGGTGCAGCGCAGGCGCGGATGACGGCGTCGAAATCCTGATCGAAGGTCACTTGATAGCGTTGCTTGCGCAGCAGCTTGCCGAGACTGCGCGAGACGTGCAGTTCGTCGGGAAACAGCACGGTGCGAGGGTCTGGCGACCACCAGAGAATCGGCTGGCCCTCGGAAAACCAGGGGAAGCAGCCATGGCGATAGGCTTGGATCAGTCGATCGGCGGAAAGATCGCCGCCGGCGGCGAGCAATCCGTTCGGCTCGCGCATGGCTTTTTCCAGTGGCGGAAAGGTCAGGGAGTTACGTTGTAACCAAGTCAGCATGGCATCCAGGCTTGCAGAAGGGGAGGGCAGTCAGGGGCGTGCAGGCCCCGCGAAAGAGTTTGCCGCGAAACGGCGCCGCTGTCCTGCACAGATGTCTGCTGCAGTGAGCATTGAGCTGCAACTTGATGTGTCGCCCGTGGTCGTAAGCGTCACCGTACCGATGCTGTCGAGCATTCCTGTGAGCCTGATCCGGCCAGGTTCGCTACGTTCATCAAATACAGCTCATAAGCCTTTGTCACAAAAGACAATGCATGCTCCAATTGCAACGCAGTGCATGTACGTTTGGCTATGCTCAAGGCTGGGGTCTCAAACATGGCATCGGACGCACAAACCCGTACAATGCCGGGTTGTGACAGGCTATACGCTGCGCACAGTGTTTATGGCTGTGTTTATAAAACCAGTGGCACAGTGTTAAAAGTAGTCCCAGTTGAGCTTTTCACCTTTTTTACCTGCCTGGATTGGGCAGTTTTTTATCGTCATTCAATAGATGGACGCGCCTCGGGCGCAGGAAAAGAAGCGTTTTGAAGAAGACCACCGAAGCACCCAAAACAGTCGTTCCGCTCTGGCGCCAGCAACTGCACTACCGGCTCAAGGAAGGTGCATTGATCGCCATTGGCGCTTTGTGCCTGTTCCTGATGATGGCTTTGCTGACCTACGGCAAGGACGATCCGGGGTGGAGCCATAACAGCAAGATCGACGATGTGCAGAACTTCGGCGGCCCGGCCGGCTCGTACAGCGCCGATATCCTGTTCATGGTGCTCGGTTACTTCGCCTATATCTTTCCGTTGCTGCTGGCGGTCAAGGCGTACCAGATCTTCCGTCAACGCCACGAACCATGGCAGTGGAGCGGCTGGCTGTTTTCCTGGCGTCTGATCGGCCTGGTATTCCTCGTGCTCTCCGGTGCTGCGCTGGCGCACATTCATTTCCATGCCGCGACCGGTCTGCCGGCCGGCGCTGGCGGTGCCCTGGGCGAAAGCCTTGGCGATCTGGCGAAGAATGCGCTGAACATTCAGGGCAGCACTTTGCTGTTCATCGCTCTGTTCCTGTTCGGCCTGACCGTATTCACCGACCTGTCGTGGTTCAAGGTGATGGATGTCACCGGCAAGATCACCCTCGATCTGTTCGAACTGTTCCAGGGCGCGCTCAACCGCTGGTGGTCGGCGCGCACAGAACGCAAGCAACTGGTTGCGCAACTGCGTGAGGTCGATGACCGCGTCCACGATGTGGTCGCACCGACTGTCACCGACAAACGCGAACAGGCCAAGGTCAAGGAACGCCTGATCGAGCGCGAGCAAGCGTTGAGCAAGCACATGTCCGACCGCGAGAAGCAGGTGCCACCGGTGATCGCGCCGGCACCGGCCAAGGCGCCGGAGCCGAGCAAGCGCGTGCAGAAAGAGAAGCAGGCGCCGTTGTTCGTCGACAGCGCGGTCGAAGGCACCTTGCCGCCGATCTCCATTCTTGATCCTGCGGAAAAGAAACAGCTCAACTATTCGCCTGAGTCCTTGGCAGCGGTCGGCCACTTGCTGGAAATCAAGCTCAAGGAATTCGGCGTCGAAGTCACCGTTGATTCGATCCATCCGGGTCCAGTGATTACCCGATACGAAATCCAGCCTGCCGCCGGGGTAAAAGTCAGCCGCATCGCCAACCTGGCCAAAGACCTGGCGCGTTCGCTGGCGGTGACCAGTGTGCGGGTGGTCGAGGTGATTCCGGGCAAGACCACTGTCGGTATCGAGATTCCCAACGAAGACCGCCAGATCGTGCGTTTCTCCGAGGTGCTGTCGACCCCCGAGTACGACAACTTCAAATCCCCGGTCACCCTGGCGCTCGGTCATGATATCGGCGGCAAGCCGGTCATTACCGACCTGGCGAAGATGCCGCACTTGCTGGTGGCCGGTACCACCGGTTCCGGTAAGTCCGTGGGCGTGAACGCGATGATCCTGTCGATCCTGTTCAAGTCCGGCCCGGACGACGCCAAGCTGATCATGATCGACCCGAAAATGCTTGAGCTGTCGATCTACGAAGGCATTCCGCACCTGCTCTGCCCGGTTGTGACCGACATGAAGGACGCTGCCAACGCCTTGCGCTGGAGCGTTGCCGAGATGGAGCGTCGCTACAAGCTGATGGCGAAAATGGGCGTGCGTAACTTGTCCGGCTTCAACGCCAAGGTCAAGGAAGCCCAAGATGCCGGCGAGCCGTTGAGCGATCCGCTGTACAAGCGCGAAAGCATTCACGACGAAGCGCCGCTGCTGCAGAAACTGCCGACCATCGTCGTAGTGGTGGACGAATTTGCCGACATGATGATGATCGTCGGCAAGAAGGTTGAAGAGCTGATCGCACGTATTGCGCAAAAGGCGCGTGCGGCGGGGATTCACTTGATTCTTGCGACCCAGCGCCCGTCGGTGGACGTGATCACTGGTCTGATCAAAGCCAACATCCCGACACGTATGGCGTTCCAGGTATCGAGCAAGATCGACTCGCGAACCATCATCGACCAGGGTGGCGCCGAGCAACTGCTCGGTCACGGTGACATGCTCTACATGCCGCCGGGCACCAGTTTGCCGATCCGGGTTCACGGCGCGTTCGTCTCCGACGATGAGGTTCACCGCGTGGTCGAGGCCTGGAAATTGCGCGGTGCGCCTGAGTACAACGACGACATTCTCAACGGTGTCGAAGAGGCGGGCAGCGGCTTTGAAGGCAGCAGCGGTGGTGGCGACGGTGATGATCCAGAAGCCGACGCGCTGTATGACGAAGCGGTGCAGTTCGTCCTCGAAAGTCGTCGTGCGTCGATTTCCGCTGTGCAGCGCAAGCTGAAGATCGGCTACAACCGTGCCGCGCGGATGATCGAGGCGATGGAAATGGCCGGCGTCGTTACCTCAATGAACACCAACGGTTCGCGTGAAGTCCTGGCCCCGGGGCCGGTACGCGACTGAAACGCAACGACTCGAGTGGCGCAATGACGCGCCACTCGCTCTCCCACGAGTATTCAAGAGGACTCTCATGCGCCTTATCCGCATGCTGTTGCCAGTACTGGCGCTGACCACACTCACGGCCCACGCCGATGAAAAGGACGTGGCGCGTCTGACCCAATTGCTCGAAACATCGAAAACCCTGTCGGCGAACTTTTCGCAGTTGACCCTCGATGGCACCGGCACCCAGTTGCAGGAAACCACCGGCAACATGACCCTGCAGCGTCCGGGCCTGTTCTACTGGCACACCAATGCGCCGGCCGAGCAGACCATGGTCTCCGATGGCAAGAAAGTCACCCTGTGGGACCCGGATCTGGAGCAGGCAACCATCAAGAAGCTCGATGAGCGTCTGACCCAGACGCCGGCCTTGCTGTTGTCCGGCGATGTCTCGAAGATCAGCCAGAGCTTCGATATCAGCGCGAAAGAGGCGGGCGGCGTGATCGACTTCACCCTGAAGCCGAAAACCAAGGACACCCTGTTCGACAATCTGCGCCTGTCGTTCCGCAACGGCCTGCTCAATGACATGCAACTGATTGACAGCGTCGGCCAGCGCACCAATATCCTGTTTACCGGGGTCAAGGCCAACGAAGCGGTGCCTGCGTCCAAGTTCAAATTCGACATTCCCAAAGGTGCCGACGTTATCCAGGAATAAACACCGGCACTTTGTGTCAGGGCCTTTGTGGTGAGGGCCTGCTATTGAGGGGCTATTGTGGCGAGGGGATTTATCCCCGTCCGGCTGCGCAGCAGTCGTCGCTTTTGGGGCCGCTTCGCAGCCCAACGGGGATAAATCCGCTCACCACAGGTTCTTCAGCAGATTTCAGAAAATCAGAGGTTTCAACGCTACGTGATGGATCTGTTTCGCAGTGCACCGATTGCCCAACCCTTGGCCGCCCGTCTGCGTGCGGCCAATCTGGATGAGTACGTCGGTCAGGAACACGTGCTCGCTCGCGGCAAGCCTTTGCGTGAGGCGCTGGAGCAGGGCGCGCTGCATTCGATGATCTTCTGGGGACCGCCGGGCGTGGGCAAGACCACCCTGGCGCGCTTGCTCGCAGAAGTCTCCGATGCGCACTTCGAAACGGTTTCGGCGGTGCTCGCCGGGGTCAAGGAAATCCGCCAGGCCGTTGAAATCGCCAAGCAGCAGGCCGGCCAGTACGGCAAGCGCACGATCCTGTTTGTCGATGAAGTGCACCGCTTCAACAAGTCGCAGCAGGACGCGTTTCTGCCCTACGTTGAAGACGGCACGCTGATCTTCATCGGCGCCACCACCGAAAACCCTTCGTTCGAACTGAACAACGCTTTGTTATCGCGTGCCCGCGTCTACGTGCTGAAAAGCCTCGACGAGGCGGCGCTGCGCAAACTGGTGCATCGGGCTTTGACCGAAGAGCGCGGCCTGGGCAAGCGCAACCTGACCCTGAGCGATGAAGGCTTCCAGATGCTGCTGTCGGCCGCCGATGGCGATGGCCGGCGTCTGCTCAATCTGCTGGAAAACGCCTCCGATCTGGCCGAAGACAACAGCGAAATCGGCATCGAGCTGCTGCAAAGCCTGCTCGGCGATACGCGTCGGCGTTTCGACAAGGGCGGTGAAGCGTTCTACGACCAGATCTCGGCCCTGCACAAATCCGTGCGCGGCTCCAATCCCGACGGCGCGCTGTACTGGTTTGCGCGGATGATCGACGGCGGTTGCGATCCGCTGTACCTGGCGCGACGCGTGGTGCGCATGGCGAGCGAAGACATCGGCAACGCCGACCCGCGTGCGCTGAGCCTGTGCCTGGCGGCGTGGGAAGTGCAGGAGCGTCTTGGCAGCCCCGAGGGCGAATTGGCAGTCGCCCAAGCCATTACTTATCTGGCCTGTGCACCGAAAAGCAATGCGGTGTACATGGGCTTCAAAACCGCGCTGCGCGCGGCGGCTGAGAACGGCTCGCTGGAAGTGCCGCTGCATCTGCGCAACGCACCGACCAAGCTGATGAAGCAATTGGGTTACGGCGACGAATACCGCTATGCCCATGATGAACCGGATGCTTATGCTGCCGGTGAAGACTATTTTCCGGAAGAACTCGAGCCGATTCCGTTCTATCAGCCCGTGCCCCGCGGCCTGGAGTTGAAGATTGGCGAAAAACTCAATCACCTCGCTCAACTCGATCGTCTGAGCCCTCGGCAGCGGAGAAAATAGTGGTTCCATTGATACTCGCAGTGTCGGTCGGCGGTGTTGCCGGCACCTTGTTGCGCTTCGCCACCGGTAATTGGGTCAGCGCCAATTGGCCGCGGCACTTCTATACCGCGACGCTGGCCGTTAATATCGTGGGCTGCCTGCTGATTGGCGTGTTGTACGGCCTGTTTCTGATACGCCCGGAGGTGCCGATCGAGGTGCGCGCCGGGTTGATGGTCGGCTTCCTCGGGGGGCTGACGACTTTTTCATCCTTTTCACTGGATACGGTGCGCCTGCTGGAAAGCGGGCAAGTGTTGCTGGCCCTGGGCTACGCGGCACTCAGCGTATTCGGCGGGCTGCTCGCGACGTGGGCCGGCCTGTCCCTGACCAAACTTTGATAACGAGAAACCGACATGCTCGATTCCAAACTGTTACGTAGCAACCTTCAGGACGTAGCGGACCGCCTGGCTTCCCGTGGCTTTGCCCTGGACACCGCGCGCATCGAAGCGCTGGAAGAACAGCGCAAGACCGTCCAGACCCGCACCGAAGCACTGCAGGCTGAGCGTAACGCGCGTTCCAAATCCATCGGGCAGGCCAAGCAGCGCGGCGAAGACATCGCGCCGCTGATGGCGGACGTCGAGCGCATGGCAGGCGAGCTGAGCGCTGGCAAGGTCGAGCTGGACGCGATCCAGACCGAACTCGATTCGATCCTGCTCGGTATCCCCAACCTGCCGCACGAATCGGTTCCGGTCGGCAAGGACGAAGACGACAACGTCGAAGTGCGCCGCTGGGGCACCCCGACCCAGTTCGATTTCGAAGTGAAAGACCACGTCGCCCTCGGCGAGAAGTTCGGCTGGCTGGATTTTGAAACCGCCGCCAAGCTGTCCGGTGCTCGTTTCGCCTTGCTGCGCGGCCCGATCGCGCGTCTGCATCGCGCACTGGCGCAGTTCATGATCAACCTGCATGTCACCGAACATGGCTACGAAGAGGCTTACACGCCTTATCTGGTTCAGGCTCCGGCGCTGCAAGGTACCGGCCAGCTGCCGAAGTTCGAAGAAGATCTGTTCAAGATTGCCCGCGAAGGCGAAGCCGATCTGTACCTGATTCCAACCGCCGAAGTGTCGCTGACCAACATCGTTGCCGGCGAAATCGTCGATTCCAAACTGCTGCCGATCAAGTTTGTCGCCCACACCCCGTGCTTCCGCAGCGAAGCCGGTGCGTCGGGTCGCGACACGCGTGGCATGATCCGCCAGCACCAGTTCGACAAAGTCGAAATGGTCCAGATCGTCGAGCCGTCGCAATCGATGGAAGCGCTGGAAAGCCTGACTGCCAACGCCGAAAAAGTCCTGCAGCTGCTCGGCCTGCCTTACCGCACCCTGGCGCTGTGCACCGGCGACATGGGGTTCAGCGCCGTCAAGACCTATGACCTGGAAGTGTGGATTCCGAGCCAGGACAAATACCGCGAAATCTCCTCGTGCTCCAACTGCGGCGACTTCCAGGCGCGGCGCATGCAGGCGCGTTTCCGTAACCCGGAAACCGGCAAGCCTGAGCTGGTGCACACCTTGAACGGCTCTGGTCTGGCGGTCGGTCGTACTCTGGTTGCGGTACTGGAAAACTACCAGCAGGCCGACGGTTCGATCCGCGTTCCGGACGTGCTCAAGCCGTACATGGGTGGCCTTGAGGTCATCGGCTAAATGAAATATCTGCCGCTGTTTCACAACCTGCGCGGCAGTCGTGTGTTGGTTGTCGGTGGGGGGGAAATTGCCTTGCGCAAATCCCGCCTGCTGGCCGATGCCGGTGCGCTGCTGCGGGTGGTCGCACCTGAAATCGAAACGCAACTGGCCGAACTGGTCGCTGCCAGTGGCGGTGAGTGCCTGTTGCGCGGTTACGCCGAAACGGATCTGGACGGTTGCGGGCTGATCATTGCCGCTACCGACGACGAAACGCTCAACGCGCAAGTCTCCACCGATGCCCACCGCCGTTGCGTGCCGGTCAACGTGGTCGATGCGCCGGCCTTGTGCAGCGTGATCTTCCCGGCGATCGTCGATCGCTCGCCGTTGATCATCGCCGTGTCCAGCGGCGGCGATGCGCCGGTACTGGCGCGCCTGACCCGCGCAAAAATCGAAACCTGGATTCCTTCGACTTACGGCCAGTTGGCTGGGTTGGCTGCGCGTTTCCGCAATCAGGTGAAAAACCTGTTTCCTGATGTGCAGCAGCGTCGCGGCTTCTGGGAAGACGTTTTCCAGGGCCCGATCGCCGATCGTCAACTGGCCGGGCAGGGCGCTGAAGCCGAGCGCCTGTTGCAGGCCAAGGTCGATGGCGAGCCAATGGTCACCACTGGCGAGGTTTATCTGGTCGGTGCCGGCCCGGGTGATCCGGATCTGTTGACCTTCCGCGCACTGCGTCTGATGCAGCAAGCCGATGTGGTGCTCTATGACCGCCTGGTGGCGCCGGCGATTCTCGAGTTGTGCCGTCGCGATGCCGAGCGGGTATATGTCGGCAAGCGGCGCTCCGAGCACGCCGTGCCGCAGGATCAGATCAACCAGCAACTGGTCGATCTGGCCAAGGCCGGCAAGCGTGTGGTGCGATTGAAGGGCGGCGATCCGTTTATTTTCGGCCGCGGAGGCGAAGAGATCGAAGAGCTGGCGGCCCACGGTATTCCATTCCAGGTGGTGCCAGGAATCACGGCGGCCAGCGGTTGCGCCGCTTATGCGGGGATCCCGCTGACCCACCGTGACCATGCGCAGTCCGTGCGGTTTGTCACTGGCCACTTGAAGGATGGTTCCACCGATCTGCCATGGGCTGACCTGGTGGCTCCGGCGCAGACGCTGGTGTTCTACATGGGCCTGGTGGGCCTGCCGATCATCTGCGAGCAGTTGATCAAGCATGGTCGCGCGGCGGATACCCCGGCGGCGTTGATTCAGCAGGGCACTACAGTCAATCAGCGGGTTTTCACCGGGACGCTGGCGGATCTGCCGCGAATGGTGGCGGAGCATGAAGTGCATGCGCCGACTCTGGTGATTGTCGGCGAGGTGGTGCAACTGCGCGAGAAGCTGGCGTGGTTTGAAGGGGCTCAGGCGCAGGTCTGAGTCAGATCAAAAGATCGCAGCCTTCGGCAGCTCCTACAGAGGAACGCATTCTCATGTAGGAGCTGCCGAAGGCTGCGATCTTTTGCTTCTGCTGTTAGCCCTTTAACCAAACCCCTTTCCCGATCAACCGCGACCGGTCATGCGCTACGCTGAAATCCTGCTGCGGCCCCTTCGGCACCACGCCGGTCGGGTTGATGGTCTTGTGGCTGCCATAGTAGTGATGCTTGATGTGCTGGAAATCCACCGTCTCGGCAATACCCGGCCATTGATACATCTCGCGCAGCCAGTTCGACAGATTCGGGTAATCGGCAATCCGCCGCAGGTTGCACTTGAAGTGCCCGTGATACACCGCGTCAAAGCGAATCATCGTGGTAAACAGGCGCACGTCGGCCTCGGTCAGGTATTCCCCGCTCAGGTAGCGATTGGCACCCAGCAGTTGCTCCAGATGATCCAGTTCGGCGAATACTTCATCGAACGCCTGTTCGTATGCCTGTTGCGAGGTGGCGAACCCGGCACGATAGACACCGTTGTTCACCGCCGGGTAGATCCGCTCGTTCAGCGCATCGATCTCGTTGCGTAGCGGCGCCGGATAAAAGTCCAGATCGTTACCAGTGATCCCGTCGAAGGCGCTGTTGAACATGCGGATGATTTCCGCCGATTCATTGCTGACGATGCGCTTGAGTTTCTTGTCCCACAGCACTGGCACCGTCACGCGCCCGGTGTAATCAGGCGTGTCGGCGGTGTATCGCTGATGCATGAAATCGAAGCCATCGAGTTTGTCGCCTGTCGAACCCAACGCCTTGTCGAAGGTCCAGCCGTTCTCCAGCATGAGCCAGCTGACCACCGACACGTCGATCAGACCTTCCAGCCCTTTGAGTTTGCGCAGAATCAGCGTGCGATGCGCCCAAGGGCAGGCGAGGGAAACATAGAGGTGATAGCGCCCGGCTTCAGCAGTGAAACCGCCTTCACCGCTGGGGCCTGGTTGACCGTCGGCGGTCACCCAGTTGCGGCGTTGCGCCTGTTCGCGCTGGAACGCGCCGTCCTTGCTGCTTTCGTACCACTTGTCCTGCCAGTGGCCGTCGACGAGTAAACCCATGATCAAGACTCCCAAAACCAATATTCGTTGGAGTCGAGTCTATTCCGATGAGTTCGAACAAAAAGCGCAAAGATCGGGCGCTAATGATCGGTTAGATCGATGTGTTGCGTGCCGCCCAATATTGCTCTGCGGTCGCAAAGGCCTGTTCGCGATTCTGACCGAGACCGCGCAGGGCGAGGGCCATGGTCGCAATCAAGGCCATTTGCGGGTAACTGTCGACCACATCGCCACGCCACACGGCTTTCAAGTGCTCGATTTCCAGCGAAGCGGGTTTGACGTGGCGCTGCGCTGACAGCTGCGGCCATTCTTCGTCCCAGCTCTGACCGCCGCTGGTGCCGTAAAGGTGGCTGGTGGCGTCGGGGTTGATCTCGATTTCACCGCCATCACCCTTGACCACAATTGCCGCGTCGCCGAGCAAGCCGCTGGCATCGCGATGCACCGCCTGGTAACCCGGGTGAAAAATGCTTTGCAGGCCGCAGCGTGCGCCCAACGGATTGAGAATCCGCGCCAGCGAGTGGATCGGCGACCGCAGGCCCAAGGTATTGCGCAGGTCGATCATCTTTTGCAACTGCGGCGCCCAGTCCACGAGCGGCATAAACGCCAGGCCGCCGTTGTCCAGTGCCGCGCCGACCTGCTGCCAATTGCGGCACAGGGGAATGTTCAGTTCGCCCAGCAGTTGTTCGCTATACAGGCGCCCGGCCGTGTGCGCGCCGCCGCCATGCATGAAGATGCGTACGCCGTTTTGCGCCAGGCACTTGGCCGCCAGCAGATACCACGGCAGGTGGCGTTTTTTGCCGGCGTAGGTCGGCCAGTCCAGGTCGACATTCAATGCGGGCGCGTGCAAGCGTGCGCGCAGGGCTTCGGTAAATCCGGCCATTTCCTCGGCACTTTCTTCCTTGTGCCGCAGCAACATCAGGAAGGCGCCGAGTTGCGTATCCTCGACTTGGTCATCGAGCACCATGCCCATGGCCTCGCGGGCTTCTTCGCGCGTCAGGTCGCGGGCGCCGCGCTTGCCCTTGCCGAGAATGCGCACGAATTGCGCGAACGGATGCTCGGCAGGCGTTTCGAGGGTCAAAGCTGGAAAGTCGTTCATAGGCAATTCGTCGGTTTGGGCAGGCCCGCCAGTTTCGCGGCGAGTTTGGCAGGGGTGCCTTTGAACAGTCGGTTCAGGTGCAGGCTGTTGCCTTTGTCCGCGCCAAGTTTCAACGCGGTGTACTTGATCAGCGGCCGCGTGGCCGGCGATAGCTGGAATTCGGCGTAGAAGCTACGCAGAAGCTCAAGGACTTCCCAGTGTTCGGGCGTCAACTCGATGTCTTCAGCGGCGGCGAGGGCGCTGGCGACTTCAGCCGACCAGTCGCTGAGGTCAACGAGAAAGCCATCCTTGTCCAGTTCGATGGCGCGGGCGCCGACGGTCATTGAATTCATAGCCAGCTGTTGACCTTGGCGTGATGGATCGACAGTTCGACAAACGCCGGGTAGTCGATGGCCTCGGCCCAGTCTGGAATCTCGATCGCACGCGCCTGTGCGTCCTCAATCAATACAAACAGTCTGATTGCTCGCTCTTGAAGGGTTGAGAACGGCACAGTGTCCGGTTGCAGCGCATACACCGCATCGCCGGACAACAATACCGCATCGGCGCTGCCGAGCAGGCGCAGGCAACTGCTCAGACGATCGTCGCCGAACGGGGAATGAGACAACACATGCAAAGTCGACATCAGAGGGTGATCACCTGATCGTAACGGTCAATAAGGGCGGTGATGTGGTCAGCAGCAAGCGGCTGCGCCTCGTCCAGCGACAGGTTGCCAAGACCGCGAGCATTGGCGCTTTCGGCGCAATAGAACAGCTCTTCGACACCAAACATCGGCAGCGCCTGCAGATTGGCGCTGAGGTCTTTCTGCTGCAAGGCCTTGGCGTTCTGCCCGGCGGCCAGTTGCAGCACGCCGTCATCGAGAAACAGCAAACCGATCGGCAGATCAAAGGCGCCACCGGCCAGCACGATATCCAGCGCTTCCCGCGCACCGGGGCCGGACCATGGCGATTGGCGGCTGATGATCAACAGCGATTTGGCCATGTTCAAGCGCCTCCGAAACAGATGAGACGGTCAGCGTCCTGCACGGCATCGTGCAATTGACCCAGACCGGACAATTCCCACGGCGCGCTCAGCGAAATCGCTTCACGCTGGTAACGCTTGGCTTCTTCTTCGTTCAACACACCACGGCGCAGAGCGGCGGCGATGCAGACCACGCCATCCAGTTGCTTTTCGTTGATGAAGGCGCGCCATTGCTTGGGCAAGTCCTGTTCATCCTGCGGCGTCACCACGGCATCGGAGGCGTTGAACACGCCGTCCTGATAGAAGAACAGCCGAACAATCTCATGGCCGCCGGCCAGCGCGGCCTGGGCAAACAGCAGGGCACGGCGCGAGGAGGGCGCATGGGCGGCGGAAAACAGCGCGATGGCGAACTTCATGATGGACTCGATCAGCGAAACTGCGGCCATGATAAAGCTTTATCGCTCGTGCCGCGAAACCCGAGTTTTACGCAGATACCTTTGTAGGAGCTGCCGAAGGCTGCGATCTTTTGATCTTGAAGAGCAAAATCAAAAGATCGCAGCCTTCGGCAGCTCCTACATCGATTACGGGGTGATGCCGTAAAGATCGCAATACTCGATCCAGTCCATCCCCGCCATTTCCGCCACTTCCCGATGCACTTCCAGGCGTTGCGCCTGATAGTCCTCCGGTGAATCAGCGGTCAGCTGCAACGTCAGCTCCCAGGCAAACAACCCCTGGCTTTCCGCCTCAGCCTCGAATGCTTCATGCAAGCGTTCTTCGCGGTACTGCGCCTGGGTTTCACCCTTGGCCTGAGCCAACAGCGGATTGAGGTGGTCGAGAGTCTCACGCAGTTCGGGTCGCGCATCGAGAAACAGTTTCAAGGCGTGTTCATGTCGTTGGTCGCTAGGCGCCATGTAATGTCCTTGTGTGGCTGAAGATCTCAGAGTGCCGCAGCTGCTCACGCGTGTCGCGCATAAAAACAGTAAAGCAGAACGATTTGCCGCGTTGCAGTGCTACAGTCCGCTTTTTTCTCGATGAGCAAATGCAATGCGAATGCTGATGGTAGTGCTGGCGGCGGCCCTGTTGGCCGGGTGCGCCGGTTCGGTGATGAACGATGCTCGCAGCAAGAGCCCGGACAAGGTCCTGACCTCGGACAAGCCGGAGAAAGACGTCGCCCGGTGCGTGCAATTCGCCTGGCAGGACGAAGCGGTTTTCGGCGTCGACGCGGCGGCCTATCTGGAGCCGCGCGAGTCTGGCGGCACGACGGTCTACACGCGTTCAGCGGAGTCGTTTGTCGATGTGATTACCGAAGCCTCGGGTACGACTTTGAATTACTACGCACAGCAGAGTGATTTTGTCGCGATGCGGCGCATGGCGGCGATGGCGACCTGCCTCTGATTGTGTGTCGAGGCGGCTGGCGCTTTCGCGAGCAGGCTCGCTCCCACCGATTGAATGCTTTCCAGTGTGGGAGCGAGCCTGCTTGCGCAAAGAGCGACACAGTCAGTTGATCAGCCGCTTTTGGAAAAAATGCCGCTTGTGCCCCGGTGGATAGTCAACGATCTCACCGAACTGGCTGAAGCCCAGCTTCTTGTAGAACTCCGGCGCCTGAAAATCGAAGGTGTCGAGCCAGATTCCGTAGCAGTTTCTATCTTCGGCCAACGCTTCTGCCTGTGCCATTAACCGGGAACCAACCCCCTGTCCGCGCCCTTGTTCCGGTACTGACAGCAAATCGATGAACATCCAGCGCAAAGTCACTCGCCCGTACAACCCGCCCAGTATCGCGCCATACTCATCTTTTACCATCAAGGCGAACGGTTCGGTTTTCGATATGCCGGTCTTCGCATCGTTGTATTCAATTAACGGTTGGAGAATGGCCTGACGCTGTTCCTCGGTAGGATTGTCCGTCAACTCGATACGCAAATTCATGCATGACTTCCTTGTGTGATTGAACGCCCAGCCTAACCCGTCCGGGCAAACGCCTCCAAGCCCTTCGATCGAACAAGCGGAACCGTCAAACCAGCGTTGCGGTCTAGGCTTTTATCGCGTCTTTCCCTGAGCGCGATTGATGAGGAAATCCCGTGAATATTTTTGAAGCCCTGCGCGAAAGCCACGAGCGCCAGCGCACTTACGCCAAGGCTCTGATCGCGACCAGCGGCGACAGCCCTGAGCGGGTCGAGGCCTACAAGCAGCTCAAAGCAGAACTGCAAGCGCATGAAACCGCTGAAGAGCGGCACTTCTACATCCCGTTGATGGAAATCGACGAAGGCGTTGACCTGAGCCGCCACGCCATCGCCGAGCACCACGAAATGGACGAAATGATGGAAGAACTCGACGAGACCGAAATGTCCAGTCCGGCGTGGCTGGCCACGGCCAAGAAGCTTTCCGACAAGGTTCATCACCACCTTGAGGAAGAAGAGCACAAGTTCTTCCAAATGGCCGGCAAACTGCTCGACGATAAACAGAAAACGCAACTCGCCGGGCAGTACGAAAAGGAGTATCAGGCGCAACTGTCTGAATGACCAAAGGCGACTCGGCGTGTAGGTGTTCAGCTACACGTTGAGTGCGACGTGTCGACTTGAACTGGTTATCCATCCAGTGTTTTAGGGTTTTTTACGTCCTGCAAAATCGCATTGCGACAAAAGCGCCAATGGACAAAAAATTCACCTCCGTTAGCTTGAAGGCCTCTCCTCGGGAAGGAGAGTTCTCAAATCAACGGAGTGAAGACGATGAATCAGGCAATCCCACAAACCCAACTCAAACACGGTCGTGTCATCTCGCCAGCAAGTCGCGGCGCAGTGGCCATTGACCTCGGCTTGCTCGGCGCTTGGCAAGTCAATGAAATGGAGGGCGGCAAAAACTTTCCGGCCGTGAATGCCGGGCCGTTCCCGCAACCCTTCGAGACCGACTCGGACAGCGTCGCGCCGCCGGCCGATGGCTACATTCTCAGCGGCGGCAAGACCGATGCCCGCGATTGCGTCAATTACACCGACGACGAGATGAGCAAGAAGCTCGGCCGTTCATTCAACTGGCCGCTGCTTAATGTCGATCCGGGGCAGATTCTCGAGGTCAGCTGGGCGTACACCGCGCCGCACACCACCCGTGGTTATCGCTGGCTGATCACCAAAGACGGCTGGGATCCACAGCAACGCATCAGCCGTGCGCAGCTCGAAACCCAGCCGTTCTTCGAAGACTTCTACCCGCAAGTGCCGTATTACAGCCATGCCGGCGAATTGAAGGCCAAGGTTGATCACCAAGTGCAACTGCCGACGAACAAGAAGGGTCATCACGTCATTGTGCTGATGTGGATCGTCGCCAACACCGGCAACGCCTTCTACCAGGCCTTCGACGTCGACTTCCAGTAACAACCCAGGCTGAACGAGCCCGGTAGCGCTGCCGGGCTTTTTTTGTCGGCGCAATTGTCCGACCATGGCAGTCCCCCATGAAAACAGGATCAGACGCGATGTCCAACACAGCCGAACGGGTCAACATCGTCGACACACAGGTGTTGTCCCACGACTGGTATCTGTTGAAGAAAATCACTTTTGATTACCACCGCAACAACGGCGAATGGCAGCGCCAGACCCGCGAGGTCTACGACCGGGGCAACGGCGCGGCGATTCTGCTGTTCAACCGCGAAAAGCGCACGGTGGTGCTGACCCGCCAGTTTCGTTTGCCGGTGTTCGTCAACGGCCACGATGGATTGTTGATCGAGGTGGCGGCGGGGTTGCTGGAAGGTGCCGCCCCTGAGCAACGCATTCGTGACGAAGCCGAGGAGGAAACCGGTTATCGCGTGCATGACGTGAAGAAGGTATTCGAGGCGTATATGAGCCCCGGCTCGGTGACGGAGAAGCTGCACTTTTTTATCGCCGAATACGACGCCGCGTCCAAAGTCAGCGACGGTGGTGGGCTGGAAGAGGAAACCGAAGAACTGGAAGTGCTCGAGTGGGGCTTCGATGAGGCACTGGCAGCATTTCAACGCGGCGAGATCTGTGACGCCAAGACCATCATGCTGTTGCAATACGCAGCGATGAACAACCTCTTCGCTTGATTCGGGCAGGAGCTGCCAACGGCTGCGATGGCTCAGCATACTGGCTGAACGGGGAGGCGCAATACGCAAAGCCGACCATACTGCTTGTTGCTTCTGAAGCGTTGCCCTGCGTTTTGCGCAGTCCCCAAAAACAAAAAGAGATCGACTCATGAAGTACGAACCTTTGGCCAGATCGCTCATTGCGACCTCCCTGGCGCTCAGCTGTCTGATGGCTCACGCGGCATCGGTGGCGCCGGTGGCGGCGGAAAACGGCATGGTGGTCACCGCGCAACATCTGGCGACCCATGTCGGCGTCGATGTGTTGAAAAACGGCGGCAATGCCGTGGATGCGGCAGTGGCCGTGGGCTATGCGCTGGCGGTGGTCTACCCGGCTGCGGGCAATCTTGGCGGTGGCGGGTTCATGACCATTCAACTGGCGGACGGGCGCAAGACCTTTCTCGACTTCCGCGAGAAAGCCCCGCTGGCAGCGACCGCCAACATGTATCTGGACAAGGACGGTAACGTCATTCCGGAACTGAGCACGCGCGGCCATCTGGCCGTCGGGGTGCCGGGCACTGTGTCCGGCATGGAGCTGGCGCTGAGCAAATATGGCACCAAACAGCGCAATGACATGATTGCCCCGGCGATCAAACTGGCCGAAGACGGTTTCGAGCTGCAGCAGGGCGATGTCGAGCTGCTCGAATACGCGACGGATGTGTTCAAGAAGGACATGCGCGATTCCGGCTCGATCTTCCTCAGCAACGGCGAGCCGATGCAGGTCGGGCAGAAACTGGTGCAGAAGGATCTGGCGAAAACCCTGCGGACGATTTCCGAGAAGGGCGCCGACGGCTTCTACAAAGGTTGGGTCGCCGATGCCATTGTCACGTCCAGCCAAGCCAACAAAGGCATCATCAGCCAGGCCGACCTGGACAAATACAAGACTCGCGAACTGGCCCCGGTGGAATGCGATTATCGCGGCTATCACGTAGTCTCGGCGCCACCGCCCAGCTCCGGCGGGGTGGTGATCTGCCAGATCATGAATATCCTCGAAGGCTATCCGATGAAGGACCTGGGCTTCCATTCCGCTCAGGGCATGCACTACCAGATCGAAGCGATGCGCCACGCGTACGTTGATCGCAACAGCTACCTCGGCGATCCGGATTTCGTGAAGAATCCGATCGAGCACCTGCTGGACAAGAACTATGCGACCAAACTGCGCAACGCCATCCAGCCGCAAAAGGCCGGCGTGTCGGCTGAGCTCAAACCCGGTGTAGCGCCGCATGAAGGCAGCAACACCACGCACTATTCTATCGTCGACAAGTGGGGCAATGCCGTTTCGGTCACCTACACCCTTAATGACTGGTTCGGCGCTGGCGTGATGGCGAGCAAGACCGGGGTGATCCTCAACGACGAAATGGACGACTTCACCTCCAAGGTCGGCGTGCCGAACATGTACGGGCTGGTCCAGGGTGAGGCCAATGCCATCGCACCGGGCAAGGCGCCGCTGTCGTCAATGAGTCCGACCATCGTCACCAAGGATGGCAAAGTGGTGATGGTGGTCGGCACGCCGGGTGGTAGCCGGATCATCACCGCGACCTTGCTGACCATGCTCAATGTGATCGATTACGGCATGGGGCTGCAGGAAGCGGTCGACGCGCCGCGCTTCCATCAGCAGTGGATGCCGGAGGAAACCAACCTCGAAGACTTCGCCGCCAGCCCGGATACGAAAAAGCTCCTCGAGAGCTGGGGCCACAAGTTTGCCGGCCCGCAGGATCCCAACCACATCGCCGCGATTCTGGTCGGCGCGCCGTCACTGGACGGCAAACCGGTTGGCAAGAATCGCTTCTACGGCGCCAATGATCCACGGCGTAATACCGGCTTGTCACTGGGTTACTGAGCGGAGTAAAAAGGGGCGGGCTCAGGTCCGCCCCATCTCAAGGACTGATCAAGGAAGGCTCGACATGACCACCGCATTACTGATCATCGACGTCCAGCAAGCACTGTGTGCTGGTGAATATCAGTGTTTTGAAATCGACCGCGTGATCGCCACGATCAATGATCTCAGCCAGCGCGCCCGCACAGCTGGCGTTCCGGTGGTGTTGATTCAACACGAAGAAAAGGTCGGTCCGTTCGTGCATGGCGCGGACGGTTGGCAACTGGCCGAAGGTTTGCTGACTTCGACGAAAGACCTGCGTGTAGGCAAGACTACCGGGGATTCTTTCTACCAGACCGATCTCGGCAAGCTGCTGCCCAGCGAAGACTTCGAACGTCTGATCATCTGCGGTCTGCAGACCGATTATTGCGTCAACGCCACGGTGCGCAGCGCGCATTCACTGGGCTACGACATCGTCGTCGCGCGGGATGCGCATTCGACGGTCGATAACGGCAACATGAGCGCCGAAGACATCATTGCCCAACACAACAAGGACTTCGCCGCCCTGACCAGTTCCGTGGCACGGATCGACGTCAAACCGGCAGCCGAGATCACCTTCTGAACTCACACATAACCCCTGTGGGAGCGAGCCTGCTCGCGAAAGCGCTATGACAGCCAAGATCAAACCGACTGATATACCGCCTTCGCGAGCAGGCTCGCTCCTTGGGTGAGCAGGCTCTACGACAACAGCGATTTACGGCAGCAGCACTGGCATAATCCCCGCCGCCCGAAGAATGGAATCTCTCATGTTCGCTATCTACCTGCGTCACGCCGTGGCGCTGGCCTCTCTCGTCATTGCCTGCACCGCCCACGCCAGCAGTTTCGATTGCACCAGTGCCGACAGCAAAACCGAAAAAGCGATCTGTAGCGATCCCTACCTCTCAAGCCTCGACGACAAGCTCGCCACGCAATGGCGGAACACGCTGGGCAACGTTGCTGATCCCAAAACTCTGAAATCCGACCAACGCCAGTGGCTGAAACACCGCAACGCTTGCGGTGCACAGAGTGCGTGTCTGCGTCGTGAATATCTGATGCGCCTCAGCGAACTCGGACACGCCGTCCAACCGTTCAGTTGGGACGCCAATTGGCAATTGATCCCGCCCGGCACCTCGACCTCGGCGACCCTTGTCACCCAACGTCGTGATGCCACGCATATCGCCATCGATATCTCAGCAGGCGAGGGCGCCAATTCCGGAGACTTGACCGGCGTTGCCATACTCAAGGATGGAACAGCCCTGTACGCCGAGGACGCCTGCAAACTCGCCTTCACGCCCATCAATGGCGTACTGAACGTGACGCAAACCGGTGCGGATTCCGACTGCGGCGGTGGCATGGGCGTGTATTACGCCGGTCGGTATGTCGCCTCCGAACAACCGCTGAAGCTGGATTACGATCTGCTCAGCCTGGGTCTGGCTCGCACACCCGCAGAAGATCAGGTACTGCGTTCGCTGTTCAAGACCGACTACCAGAAACTGGTAGAGACCTCCGGTTCCTTGCAGGTCGGCGAAGACTCAAAAGATGTGGCCGATGCTCAGGTTGTAGAAATGTGGATGCGCGGTCTCGGCGGCATCGGCATTCTGATGAGTGCTGCAGACGCACAGGTCTGGCTGATCTTCAAAAGCTACGATGATCAGGGCCATGAACATCTGCGGTACTACACCAACGTGGCGAAGTGGAAGAAGCGGTTGCCCGATGTGCTGCAGGGTTGGTATGACCGCATGCAAGAAAATCAGTCGTCACTGGTTCTGGAAATGATGCCCTGAGCCACATCTCCATCCGCCTCACACAGCAACCGCTCGATCTGCGCCAGTTCCCATGTGCTGAGCAGACTCACCGGGTCCGTGCCATAACGCTGCCAAGTGTCCAGCGTCGCTTCGTCCCCGGCGCAGTTGCGCGCGTATTCACAGTGATGCAAGTGTCCCTCGGCGAAGTCCAACAGCAGATGCCAGCCCTCGATGTAAACGGCAATCAGCCCGGACTGGGACATTACCTCGCAGACTTCGAACGCAAGCACGCCCAGCGCAGCTTCGCGCAGACGCTGACACACATCCCGGGCGGACAAAAACGCTGACATGCTGCGACTCGATTCGATGGACAAGCCTGCAAGGATAAGGCCCGCGCCACTCCATGTCAGCGTTTCACTGGCCCGAGGCCGAACAATTCCGTAACATTCGCCTCCCTCTTTTTTCGCGAAAACAGCAGCCGTGCCCAGCGGCCGCTCAGTCAGGTAAGCCATGAAACCGATTCGTCTGCGCGCCGATGTCCTCGCCGGACTCACCACCTCGTTCGCCCTGTTGCCCGAATGCATTGCTTTCGCCCTGGTCGCGCATCTCAATCCGCTGATGGGCCTGTATGGCGCTTTCATCATTTGTACGCTGACGGCGCTGTTTGGCGGCCGGCCGGGCATGGTTTCCGGCGCGGCGGGCTCGATGGCGGTGGTGATCGTCGCGCTGGTGGTGCAACACGGCGTGCAATATCTGCTGGCAACGGTGCTGCTCGGCGGTCTGATCATGATGGCGTTCGGGCTGTTGCGCTTGGGCAAACTGGTGCGCATGGTGCCGCATCCGGTGATGCTCGGTTTCGTCAACGGCCTGGCGATCATCATTGCCCTGGCGCAACTGGAGCACTTCAAAAGCGGCGAGCACTGGCTCAGCGGTACGCCGCTGTATCTGATGACCGGGCTGGTGCTACTGACCATGGCCATCGTTTACATCCTGCCGCGCCTGACCAAAGCGGTACCGCCGGCGCTGGTGGCGATCCTTGGTGTCGGCCTGCTGGTTTACCTCTTCGGCCTGCCGACCCGCACCCTCGGCGACATGGCGCACATTGCCGGCGGTCTGCCGACTTTCGCCATGCCGGACATTCCGTGGAGCCTGGAAACGCTGCGCATCATCGCTCCGTACGCGATCCTGATGGCGATGGTCGGCCTGCTGGAAACCTTGCTGACACTGAACCTGACCGACGAAATCACCGAGACCCGTGGCTATCCGGATCGTGAGTGCGTGGCGCTCGGCGCGGCCAACATGGTGTCCGGTGCGTTCGGCGGCATGGGCGGTTGCGCGATGATCGGCCAGACCGTGATCAACCTCAGCTCCGGCGGGCGCGGGCGCTTGTCCGGTGTTGTTGCCGGTGTGCTGATTCTGTTGTTCATTCTGTTTCTGTCGCCGCTGATCGAGCGTATTCCGCTGGCCGCACTGGTGGGGGTGATGTTTGTGGTATCGCAGCAGACGTTCGCCTGGGCGTCGTTGCGGGTGATCAACAAGGTGCCGCTGCACGATGTGCTGGTGATCATCGCCGTGACCACCATCACCGTGTTCACCGATCTGGCCACGGCCGTGCTGTGCGGGATCATCATCGCCGCGCTCAACTTCGCCTGGCAGCAGGCGCGCGAACTGTACGCCGATGAACACCTGGAGGCCGACGGCAGCAAGCTCTATCGCCTGCACGGCACGCTGTTCTTTGCCTCGACCACGCCGTTTCTCAATCAGTTCGATCCGGCCAACGATCCGGCGAAAGTCACTCTCGACTGCCGACACCTGAGCTTTGTCGATTACTCGGCGATTGCCGCGTTGAAAACCTTGCGTGAACGCTACGCCAAGGCTGGCAAGCACTTACAGGTGTTTCATCTGTCGGAACGCTGCAAGAAATTACTCAAGCGCGCCGGCGTCGATCACGACTGACGCCGCTGGTTTTGCGTCCTTGAGCCAGGTCTTGCCGAGAATCCGTGAGACCTGTTCGGCGGAGTAGGGCTTGGCGAGAAACTCGAAACCTTCGTAACCGCTGCGGGCCAGTTCTTCGCTGTAGCCGGAGGTCAGAATCACCGGTAGATCGGGGCGGCGCTGGCGCAGCTCCCTGGCCAACGCGACGCCGGTGATGCCCGGCATGACCACGTCGGAAAACACCGCATCGAACGCGCTGGCATCGCCGCCCGCCAACTGCAGGGCTTCTTCAGCGTTGGTTGCCCATGCGGTTTCATAGCCCAGATCCTGGAGGATCTGGTTGGCAAAACGACCAACATCGAGATTGTCCTCGACCACCAGTACCCGGCGTTTTTCGCAGGCCGGCTGCACCTCGCCATCGTCCTCAGTGTTGTCCTGTTCAGCCTCGTCCGCCGGCACTTGCGGCAAATACAAGGTGAACTCGGTGCCTTGGCCAAGGACGCTGGAAACATCGACGTTGCCGCCCGATTGCTTGGCGAAGCCGAACACCTGCGACAGCCCCAGCCCCGTGCCTTTGCCGACCGCCTTGGTGGTAAAGAACGGTTCGAAGATGTGTTCAAGGGTGTGTGCGTCGATGCCGGCACCGGTGTCGGCCAGGGCAATCGACACGAAATGGCTGCTGGACCCGGCGTGACCGCGAATCGGCGGCAGCGCTTTGTGGCACTCCAGGCGCAATTTCAGCTCACCTTGACCATTCATGGCGTCGCGGGCGTTAAGCGCAATGTTGATCAACGCGGTTTCGAACTGACTGAGGTCGACACGGATGTAGCAGGGGTGATCCGGGCGTTCGACGCACACGTGAATCTGCGCGCCGGTGACCGATTCGAGCATCTCGCCGATGTTTGCCAAACGTTCGCCGGCGTCGACTACCTGCGGATTGAGCGGCTGGCGGCGGGCGAAGGCGAGCAACTGGCTGGTCAGCTTGGAGGCGCGCTCGACGGTGTCGGACACCGCGCGCATGTAGCGCTGACGGCGTTCTTCCGGCAGGTTGGGCTGGCGCAGAAAGTCCACCGACGAACGAATGATCGTCAGCAGATTGTTGAAGTCGTGGGCGACGCCGCCGGTCAATTGGCCGATGGCTTCGAGCTTCTGCGACTGGCGCAACGCCGACTCGGCCTGGGCCAGGCGCAAGCTGCGCTCTTCGACCCGTTGCTCCAGCGTGGCGTTGAGCTCCGCCAGCGCCAGCAGGCCTTCGCGCACATTGGCATCGGCGCGCACCCGCTCGATGTGCGCCCAGCACCGTTCGGTCACTTCGCTCATCAATGCCTGCTCAAATTGCGACCAGACCCGCGGCACTTTGTCGTGGACGGCCATCAATGCGGTCAGACGGCCCTGCTTGATCAGTGGTACACAAATGGTCGCGGTAATACCGATGGCCTGAAAGGTCGCCGACTCTTCCGGTGGTAGCTCGCTGCGGTTGTCATGGATGACCAGCGGTTCCCCGGCGCGCAGCAGACGCACTGCCTTCTCACCGAAATCGCGCAGGCGGTAGTGGCCGACGATGCTTGGCGAACCCGGTGCCGCATAGTCGCCGCGAATGGTGAAGCCGTCCTCGTCGGCATCCATGTCGGCGTACGCGCAGTTGGACAATTGCAACTGCTCGACCATCAGCCGGGTGCTCGCCGCCAGGATTGCTTGCGCATCGGTGGCATTGGTCACCGCTTCGCCGATGGCATCGAGGACGGCCAGGCGTTGGTTGAGATAAACGGTCTGGGTGGTCTCGGTGACCGTGTCGAGCATGCCGACGACATTGCCCAGCGAGTCACGAATCGGGCTGTAGCAGAAAGTGAAGAACGCCTGCTCCGGACCGTTGCCGCGTTCGATCTTCAGGGCAAAGTTTTCGATGTAGGTGGCTTGGCCGGCATAGGCCGCCTCGGCTATCGGGCTGATCTCATGCCAGGCTTCTTTCCAGATGTCGCTGAAAGGACGTCCCAGCGCATGCGGCTTGTCGCCGAGAATCGGCACGAAGGCGTCGTTATAGAGAGTGATCAATTGCGGGCCCCAGACGATCGCCTGAGGGAAATGCGACGCGAGACTGAGCGAGACAGTGGTCTTGAGTACATCGGGCCAGTTTTCCAACGGGCCGAGGGGCGAATTCGCCCAGTCGTGACGGCGGATCTGCCCGGCCATCTCGCCGTTGTCTTGCAACCAGTCTGTCATGGGGTTCGTATCTTTCCGGGCATTTGTCTGAGAACAAAGACCTGCGCGCAGGGTGTTTGGTTTCAGCGCACCAGACACTGTTTGCGCTGCGAATTATTCTGACCTACATCATGGCAGCAAAAAACAGCGCTGGCGAAAAGAGCATCTTTTCGCCAGCGGATTTTTCTTCAGTTCGTGAGCGACTGCTCAGGCCTCGACGGTCGGGAAATCAATGTCGGTCAACGCCGTGTTGTTCAGGTAGTTGGTCAATGTCTGCACGGCCACCAGGGCAATCACTTCGATAATCTTGCGGTCATCGATACCGGCAGCGCGAGCAGCGGCCAACTGTTCATCGCTCAAGTGGCCACGGGTTTCGGTCAGTTGGCGGGCGAGGGCGGCGTAGGCATTCAGTTCGCCTTGACGGGCCGCGACGATGTCCTGTGGCGAGAGCCCGGCCTTGCCGGCGAACATTGTGTGTGCGGACAGGCAGTAGTCGCAGCCGTTTACTTGCGAAGTGGCGAGGTAGACGGCTTCTTTTTCCTGGGCGCTGAGCGAGGTCTTGCCGAGGATCGCCGAAGCTTGCAGGTAAGTGTCGAATGCAACTGGCGCTTGGGCGAGGGTAGTGAAGACGTTGGGCAGGAAGCCGATTTTTTTCTTCACGCCTTCCAGTGCAGGACGGGTGGCATCGGTGGCGGTGTCGAGGCTGATAGCGGGGATGCGGCTCATGGTGATTCTCCGAAATTCCGCAGCGAAGTGCAGCGGCGATGGAGAGATCTTAGGGGCTGCCAATGGCGCTTTGGCGGCAAATCGTCGAGGATATGCGGCAGATCGTCCAGATATGCCTTCGGGAGTCAGCCATGGATCGCCTTTCCACATTACTCAGTCATTTCGGCGTGAACGCCGGCACCTTCCATAGCGGCGCGTTTTGCGGCGTGAGCGTTCACGAAGGCGAGCCGGTCGGGCACGTGCATGTTCTGCAAGCCGGGGCGTTGCTGCTCAAACCGGGCAACGAGCGGGAGATCCGTCTGGACGAACCGTCACTGATTTTCTTTCCCCGGCCGTTTACCCATCGAATGTTTGCCGACGAAGCCATGGCCAGTCAGATTGTCTGTGCCTCGCTGACCTTCGACGGTGGCTCGGGCAATGCCCTGGCCGCCGCGTTACCGGACTATCTGGTATTGAAACTCACCGACATCCCGGTACTGCGCAGCACCCTTGACTGGCTGTTCAATGAAGCCTTTGAAGGGCATTGCGGGCGCGTGGCGGTGATGGATCGCCTGTTCGAATTGCTGGTGATTCTGTTGCTGCGCCATCTCATCGGCAGTCGAGATCAGCAACCGGGCATGATGGCCGGGCTGGCTGACCCGCGCTTGTCTCGCGCTTTGAACCTGATCCATGAGCAGCCGCACAAGCCTTGGAGTGTGGCCGATCTCGCGGCGGCGGCGAACCAGTCCCGCGCCGGTTTCGCCGAGCAGTTTCGCCGCGTGGTCGGGCAGACGCCGGCCGATTATCTGCTGAGCTGGCGCGTCAGTCTTGCGCAGAAACGCCTGCGCGAAGGCCGGCCGATTGCGTTGATTGCCGAAGAGGTCGGTTACGAAAGTCCGTCGGCGCTGGCCCGGGCGTTTCGGCGCAAGACCGGGCTGAGTCCTCGGCGATGGAAAGCCGAACACTGAACATTACTTGGCAAATTTCTTCGCCCCGGCCACGCAGAGAATCACCCCAAGCGTTACGCCGAGCATGCCGACGCTGACCTGCTCGTGCAGCAACGTCGCCGCCAGTGCCAGACCAAAAAACGGCTGCAGCAACTGCAACTGCCCGACCGCCGCAATCCCGCCCTGGGCCAGGCCGCGATACCAGAACACAAAGCCGATCAGCATGCTGAACAGCGACACGTAGCCCAGGCACATCCACGCAGGCAAGCTGATGTTGCCGAACGAGGCGGGCGCCAGCCACAGGCTCAGCACTGCCATCAGCGGGAACGACATTACCAGCGCCCAGCAGATCACCTGCCAGCCGCCGAGGCTGCGTGACAGTTTCGCGCCTTCGGCGTAACCGAGGCCGCAGGCGAGAATCGCCGCGAGCATCAGTAGATCCCCAGTCGGCGAGGCGCTCAGTCCCTGGGACAGGGCGAAGCCCACCACCAATGCGCTGCCCAGCACCGAAAAGATCCAGAACACCGGCCGTGGCCGCTCACCGCCACGCAAGACACCAAACATTGCCGTGGCCAGCGGCAGCAATCCTACAAACACGATCGAATGCGCTGACGTTACGTGCTGCAATGCCAACGCGGTCAGCAGCGGAAAACCCAACACCACGCCCAGCGCCACAATCACCAGCGACAGCCACTGATGGCGCGACGGTCGCGGTTGCTTGAACAACAGCAGAAGTCCGACCGCCAGTGCGCCGGCAATCGCTGCTCGCACCACGGTCAGAAACACCGGATCGAATTCCAGCACCGCCAAACGTGTGGCCGGCAGCGAACCGCTGAAAATCAGCACGCCGATAAAACCGTTGATCCAGCCACTGGTTTTTTCCAGCGCCGGGTGGGCCGCAGTCGATGTTGTGTGCATGTCGGTTGCGCTCAAATAGTGGGTTGTATTGCGGCGATCCTAGGGCTGAGAATCAGCACAATCAAAAAATTGTCATGGATACAGCCGGCATGCCCCGATCCCGTTACAAGACCTTGGTTGACCGTTATGCGGCGGATATTCGTGGCGGACGACTGCCGCCGGGCACGCGATTGCCTACGCATCGGCAACTGGCGGCGCAGGAAGGACTGGCGCTGGTTACCGCTTCACGGGTTTATGCCGAACTTGAGGCGATGGGCCTGGTCAGTGGCGAAGCCGGGCGCGGCACTTTTGTGCGGGAAACGTCGCTGGCGCCGGGGCAGGGCATCGATCAGAAAGACGTAGCGGTCGGCATGATCGACCTGAATTTCAACTATCCGTCGTTGCCCGGTCAGGCTGAGCTGTTGCGCACGGCGTTGCGGCAACTGGCGTTGTCCGGCGATCTCGAAGCGTTGCTGCGTTATCAACCCCACGCCGGACGTGCCCACGAACGCGCCTCGGTGGCGCGACATTTGTCGACACGCGGCGTGACCGTTGAAGCCGACCAAGTGCTGATCGTCAATGGCGCTCAGCAAGGTTTGGCGGTGACGCTGATGGCCCTGCTCAAACCCGGTGATGTGATCGCCGCCGATGCGCTGACGTATTCCGGGTTCAAGGTGCTGGCCGACGCGTTGCATCTGGAAGTGCTGGCGATCCCGATGACAGAGCACGGCCCGGATTTGCCGGCACTGGACAGGCTCTGCCGCCAGCGTGCGGTGCGCGCCGTGTACAGCATGCCGACGCTGCACAATCCGCTGGGCTGGGTCATGCCACTGGAACAGCGCGAGCAATTGGTGGCGATTGCCCGGCGCTATGATCTGACACTTATCGAAGATGCGGCCTACGCGTTTCTGGTGGAAAATCCGCCGCGAACCTTGATCGATCTGGCACCGGAACGGACGTTTTACGTATCGGGCCTGTCGAAAAACATCGCCACCGGATTGCGGGTCGGCTTCATCGCGGCGCCGCTGCCTCAAGTGCCCGCACTGGAACGAATCATTCGCGCGACAACGTGGAACACGCCCGGGGTGATGACCGCCATTGCGTGCGGCTGGCTCGACGACGGCACCGTCACCGTGCTTGAGGAGCAGAAGCGTAGTGATGCGATGGCACGACAGGCCTTGGCCGCCGAGGTGCTGAAGGGGCTGCGCTACATTGCTCATCCGGCCTCGTATTTTCTGTGGTTGCCGTTGCCCGAAGATGTGCGTGCCGATCAGATCGTGGTCGAGTTGATGCAGCAGCAGATTTCGGTCACCACCGCCGAGCCGTTTTCGCTGTCGGCCAATACGCCCCATGCGATTCGTCTGGCTCTCGGGTCGGTGGACATGCACGTGTTGCGTCAGGCGTTGATCACTGTCAGAACGATTGTCGGCGCTTATCTGTAAACTGCGTTCACGCCATGAAAAGCCAGGTTTGGACTGTTTAATGAAATTCACCACAGCACTGCTTCTCGCCTTGATCTTCAGCACCAGCGCTCAGGCTGAGGGCGATCCTGAAGCCGGGGCGAAAATCTTTCCGCGTCTGTGCGGCGGTTGCCATCAGGTTGGCGAGTCGGCTCGTTCGGGGTTTGGTCCGCAGTTGAACGGCATCGTTGGCCGGGCTGCGGGGACTTCGGCCAATTATGTTTATTCCGCTGCGATGAAGAACTCGGGGATTACTTGGGATCGGGCGACGTTGAAGGCTTATCTGAAGGATCCGAAAGGGGTGGTGCCGGGGACGCGGATGATTTTCTGGGGGCTGAGTGATGAGGAGAAGTTGAATAATTTGTTGGCTTATCTGCAGAAGTTCAGTGCTGAGCCCTAGTCGGGCGATGGTTTCCTGGCTGATTGAGTACATATCCATTGCTGCGGTAACGGCTGCTTAGGGTTCCGCCCTTACGGCGGGTCACCTTTTTCAAACGCCAAAAAGGTAACCCAAAAGGCTTGCTCCTGCGTTCGGCCCTCGCAGGCTCGGGTCCCTTCGCTGCGGGATCGATCCGGGCGCAGCGGCTCCGGTTTGCTTCGCTGCACCTACACTCGCTGTGTCTGGCTGCGCCAGACGGTCGCTGCGCTCCCACCCCCGGATCAATCCCTCCGCTCAGCCTTCCGACGTCGCCGGTGGATCAAAAGCAAGATCAAAAGCACTCGAGCTAACGCTCATTGTTGAGTGGGGCGGCTTCGCCGCGGGCAGCTGCGCTGCTTTGCTTTTCTGTGGGAGCGAGCCTGCTCGCGAAAGCGGTTCTCCTGCCGACCCATATTTGCGGTTTTCCCCCATCCCTGGAGGAGCTGGCTGGCCAGCGAGGCCGGCGGGCCGACCTGTCTCAGGTTGATATACGCGGTGTCAGTGAGCATGGAACGCCACCTGATTGCGCCCCGCAGCTTTCGCCTGATACAGCTGCTGATCGGCGCGTTTGATCAGGGCCGTGTGGTTGTTGTCTGCCGGATCTGCCAGGCCAAGGCCAATACTCACCGTGACGTTGCCGACGCCCGGAAACTGCGCTTCGGCGACTGCCGTGCGAATCTTTTCGGCGACGACTTCCGGGGTGTCGGGTTGCGCGACTTCCGGCAGCAGTACGGCGAACTCTTCGCCGCCGTAGCGGGCGACGAAATCGGTACTGCGTACGCTGTTCTGGATCAAGGTCGCCAGTTGTTGCAGGACCTCATCACCGACCGCGTGGCCGTGGCTGTCATTGATGCGTTTGAAGTGGTCGGCATCGATCAGCAGCAGGGCGAACGGGCGTCCGGTGCGTCGGGACAGCAGCGAATACTCAGTGATTTTTTCGTCAAAACGGCGGCGGTTGTAAACGCCGGTCAGGCCGTCGTGAGTGGCCAAGCTCAGCAGCTCGGCGTTGGCCTCGGTGAGTGCGGCGGTGCGTTGCGCCACGGTGGCTTCCAGCGAGGCGTTGGCTTCTTGCAGTTCGCGCTCCTTGCCTAGTAGCGACTGCGTCATTGCGTCGATGGACTGGCCGAGCTGGGCGATTTCCAGTACCGGATGCTGCAGCTGGAACTGCGCGCCGGACTGGTTGTTCTGCACCTGTTTGGCCGAGTGCGCGAGTTGTTCGATCGGGCGGCTCAGGTACAGCGCCAGGTAATAAGCCACCAGACCGAAAACGATGGCGGCGAAAACGCCGAGTATCAGCAATTCGTATTGCAGCGTCCGCGCCGGTTGCAGCGCAGTCTCCAGTGGCTGGCGAATGGCGATCGACCACGACAGCGCCGTGCCCGATGGCGTCGGCACAGTGACCATGCTGGTCAGGTAACCGTTGGCCGCCGTCCAGCCCGACAATACCGGATCGTTGGTCGCCAGCTGTTGGCCCATCAGGGCTTCGGGGTAGAGCACCTTGCCGTCGTGGTCGACGATCAGCGCCTGGACATCCGGCGCCGAGTTTTTGTGGGAAAACGCCGCCGATTCGACGATGCGCGTTACCCAACTCCAGTGTGCATGTGCGCCCAGCACGCCAATCACCTGTCCTTCGGCATTGTGGATTGGCGCGGCAAAATCGATGAAGCGCAACGGCTCGCCATTGGCCAGGCCCGGCAACAACTTGGCCAGCAACACCGCTTCGTGGGGATCGCCGGTGTATTGCCGGCGCAAGCCGATCTGGAACCACGGGCGTTTCTGCACCGATTGACCGACCAGCAGATCATTGACGGCCTGGCGGACTTTGCCCTCGGCGTCGGTGACGCCCATCCACGCATATTCGGCGCGCGCCTGGGTGCGCAACTGCATCGACTTGAGGATGGCTGGGTTGTCCAGATCTCCGCGCTCCAGATGCGGTGCGCGACTGAGCAGGTAGACCTCCAGTTGCCGTTCGCGCAGTTGTTCGCCCAACAGCGTCGCCGCTGCACGCGCGGTGTTCAGCAAGGCGTTGCCGCTGGCCTGCTTCATTTGTTCGGTGGCGATATGACCGACATAAAAGCCGACGCTCAATAACGTCAGCAGGGACAAACCGCCGAACCACAGGGTGAGATGGCTACGCAGACTGGCTTTGAACATGGAGGCGGGTGTCTGTCTTTATTGAAGTGGCGCCATGGTATGCGACATCGCCGATGGGCGGCCAGCGAACGGGTTCATGTAAATACAAAGAAGATTGATGCCAATGAGCCATCATTTTGGTTAGAATGCGCGCCGCCCGAGAGACGGATCCCGGGCGTTTTCCCATGGAGTTTTACCGTGAAATACCTCAGCAAAGTAGTCGCCGCCACACTGTTCGGTGTGGTTCTGGCAGGTTGCACCGGCGCCCCGATGAAAACCGCCCATTACGACAGCAACCAATACACCGTGGTTGGCCACAGCGAAGCATCGGCCACCGGCCTGCTGCTGTTTGGCATCATCCCGATCCGCCAGAACAGCCGATTTGTGCGCGCGCAAAACGCGGCCATCCAAGCCAAGGGCGGCGATGCAATGATCAACACGCAGGTTCAGGAAAACTGGTTCTGGGCCTGGGTTCTGACCGGCTACACCACCACCATCTCCGGTGACGTGGTCAAGCTGAAAACCGCGCAATAAGCGACGGCTGAATGCAAAAAAGCCCGGCTGATCAGGCCGGGCTTTTTCATGGGTGTTGCGGTCATGCAGATGATTCAGGCGACACGGCGTTCGATCAGACGATCAGAACCACCTTCGGCAACACGGCGTTCGAGCAGACGATCCGAACCACCTTCGGCAACGCGGCGCTCGATCAGACGATCAGAGCCACCTTCAGCAACGCGGCGCTCGATCAGACGATCCGAACCGCCTTCAGCAACACGGCGTTCGAGCAGACGATCAGAACCACCTTCGGCAACACGGCGTTCGAGCAGACGATCAGAGCCACCTTCAGCAACGCGGCGATCGATCAAGCGATCGGAGCCACCCTCGGCAACACGGCGTTCGATCAGACGATCCGAACCACCCTCAGCGACGCGGCGTTCGATCAGACGATCAGAGCCACCCTCAGCGACGCGGCTTTCGATCAACTTGTCCGAGCCGCCTTCAGCGACCAGGGTGTGAGCAGGTGTTGCTGCAAAAGCGTTAACTGCGAAAACCGAGAAAGCGATGCCGAGAAGGGTTTGGCGTTTCATGATCGTGTGCTCCAGGAAGTTGTTTGTTTGTCTGGAGCCGATGTTACGCCGCGCAGTTTTTATGAGAACTTCATTGACGTGATGGTGAACATCGACGCCGATGATGTTTGCCATGAGCGGCGATTCAGAGGGCTTTTGCCCGAATGCACAACTCGCCGCTGGCACGAATCAGCGCCATGTCATGCAGCGAATCGGCGGCCAGACCGTTGCGGACATTGGCCAGCCATGCCGGGCAATTCGGATCCTGGCGATAGGGCGCGAAGGCGGCGTACTGCTGCAACAAGCGCTTTTGCAGTTCATCCAGGCGCGGGCGGATCTGTTTGCCCAGATCCGGACGCGGTGTGTCCGGTGCAGCACCTGCCGCTTGCCATTGCGCGAGCAGGCCGTATTGCACCAGTTTGTTCGCTTCCATCTGTGCGGCGATCAGTTGCGCGACATCGTCTGCGTCGAGTTGATGTTCGGCGGCCAGAGTTCGGGCATTGGCGATGACCTGCGCCTCTCTCGGGCTGTCCTGGATCGGCTTGCCGCTGTCCCACTTGGTCAACGCAACCAGATCGCCGATGCTCAGGCGTTCATTCAAAGTGGCCAGTAGCGGTTTCAATGAAGCAGGCGCCGCTGCGGGTGCGGCCGCTTGAGCGTAGGCGGCCGACAGAGCGAGGAGGGAGCCAAGCAGAAAATTTGCAACGTTACGCATGAACCGAGCCTCAATAGTACGTGTCGACAGAATCGCTGATTTACCACAGCCGCACACTGACACAAAGCGATGCCTGGCATTTACACAAATGCAAAACAGGCAATCAACGCCGATGGGAAATGTTGATTGCACGCTGCACGCAACTCACCGAAGCTATCGTCAATCAGGCCTGCCGCCGTCGAGATGGACCTCCATTCAATGCAAAGCGCCACCTTCGCCAAGCCGCTCTGGCAAACCTATCTGCTGTTTCTCGCGCCGATGGTGCTGTCGAACTTCCTGCAATCGATGTCCGGGACGGTCAACAGCATCTACATCGGCCAGATGCTCGGCACCCAGGCGCTGGCGGCGGTATCCGGCATGTTTCCCGTCGTGTTCTTTTTCATCGCCCTGGTCATCGGCCTTGGAGCTGGCGCGGGCGTGTTGATCGGTCAGGCGTGGGGCGCGCGCGAAACGCACATGGTCAAGGCGATTGCCGGAGCGACGTTGCTACTGGGTGTGTTGATCGGTTTGGTCGCGGCGGTGCTGGGCACGGTGTTTGCGCGACAGGCACTGACGGGGTTGGGCACGCCGGCGGATGTGCTCGACGACGCGGTGGACTATGCCCACGTCATGTTGTGGATTCTGCCATCGCTACTGGTATTCGTGCTGTTCACCCAATTGCTGCGTGGTGTCAGCGATACGCTGTCGCCATTACTCGCGCTGATCGTCTCCACCACCGTGGGGCTGGCGCTGACGCCGGCATTGATTCGCGGCTGGCTGGGCTTGCCACCGTTGGGCATTCAGAGCGCGGCGTATGCCGGGCTGGCGGGGAATCTCTCAGCAATGGCGTGGCTGGCCTGGCGGCTGATCCGCAAGGGCCATCCGCTGGCGCCGGATCGAGAGTTCTTTGCCGCATTGCGACTGGATCGGGTCATTCTCGGCAAGGTCCTGCGCATCGGCCTGCCCACCGGCGTACAGATGATCGTGCTGTCGTTATCGGAGCTGGTGATCCTGGCACTGGTCAACCAGCACGGCTCGCAAGCGACGGCGGCGTATGGCGCAGTAACGCAGATCGTCAACTATGTGCAGTTTCCGGCGCTGTCGATTGCGATCACCGCATCGATTCTCGGTGCCCAGGCAATCGGCGCCGGGCATTTGCAACGCATGGGGCCGATCCTGCGCACCGGGCTGTTGATCAATGTGTGCCTGACCGGTGGCCTGATTGTGCTGGGTTATCTGCTATCGCACTGGTTGCTGGGCCTGTTCCTGACCGAGGACTCGACCCGGGCGATGGCCGAGCATCTGCTGCACATCATGCTCTGGAGCCTGTTGGTGTTCGGCTTCCAGGCCATCATCGGCGGGATCATGCGCGCCAGCGGCACCGTCCTGGTGCCGGTGGTCATTTCGATTGTCTGCGTGGTCGGCGTGCAGTTGCCGGCGGCGTACTGGCTCGATGGGCAGTTCGGTTTGCAGGGTGTGTGGATGGCTTTTCCGGTTGCCTATCTGGGGATGCTGATACTGCAGACGCTCTATTACAAACTGGTCTGGAAACACCAGAAGATCGAGCGGTTGATTTAGGCACGGTGGACAAACATTTGTCTGTCCCCCGAGACGAAAGCATCGTAGCGTATGCGCCCACAACAATAAGGGAATGACGAGGGTTCAAGTGGGAGCTTTTCGACTGCTGTTGGCGGTGTTGGTCGCTGTATCTCATATGGGCAAAAAGTTCGCCGGACTGAATCCTGGTGTGATCGCCGTCATCTCGTTCCTGATCATCAGTGGATTCGTCATGGCTTCGCTCATCGAGCGAAACTACCGTGAGCCGAGGAAGATCGGTCTGTTCTATATCGACAGGGCTCTGAGGTTGTATCCGCAATTTCTGGTCTACTTCGTCGCCTCGTGTCTGGTTATTCATTTTCTGTTGCCCGGTACGCCCCAAGCGGCTGAGCTGACATGGAAGACCCTGTCCACCAGTTTGCTCATGCTACCGCTTGGCTATTACATGTTCGGCGTCGGCGGGACCGAGATCCTGCCACCGGGCTGGTCGCTGGGGCTGGAAATGAGTTTCTACCTGCTGATTCCATTTCTGCTGATTTGCAAGGCGCAGGGTGTCGCCTTTGCTGTCTCGGTCGGGGTTTTTCTGCTGGCCTGCCTGGGCTTCATCAATACCGATGTCTATGGATATCGTCTGTTGCCGGGTGTGTTGTTCATCTTCCTGTGCGGCTGTTATCTATACCAACGCAATATCAGAGCAATGGTCGTTGTCACCGGCACAGCCGTTGCGGCGGGACTGCTGTTTGTAGCGATCATGGTCGGATGGATTGAGCGTCGTCCGTTCAATGCCGAAGTCACTCTGGGTATCGCCGTGGGCATTCCCTTGGTCTACCTGTTGACCAAACTGAAATTCCACCGGATGGACGAGTTCCTGGGCAATATCAGTTATGGCGTGTTTCTTAACCACTTTGTGGTGATGTATCTACTGCGGGGTTTTTGGCCCGTCGCGTATGACGCCTACGTTGTCGGAGCGGTGCTGGCGTTGTCATTTTTCTGCAGTGGCCTGACGTATTACTGCGTCGAGCGACCGGCGCTGAAGTTGCGTCACCACCTGCGCGGCAGGGCGAAGGAAAGGCCGGTTCAACCGGGTAGCGCCGAGAAAATTGTATCCCTTGTGGGAGAGCGTGAACTGGCATAACGCTCGGCTGTTTGCTTAAGTCAACCAAGGCCCTCGACGACACACGCCGCCCGGAGAATTCCATGACGTCGCGATTGCTGCTGGTTGCCGCGTTTACATCCTTTGTCATGGCCTGTGCGCAGGCCGCTGAATATAACCGGGTCAACACCAGCGCCAGCCAGATCAGTTTCACCTACAACCAGATGGGCTCGCGAATGTACGGCACCTTCGGCAAGTTCGAGGCGGCTCTGGATTTAGATACCGAAAACCTTGCCAACGCCCGCACCACCTTGCATATCGACCTGAGCAGCATTGACGCCGGCAGCGAAGACGCCAATACCGAGCTGGTGAAACCCGCCTGGTTCGATACTGAAAAATTCCCGCTCGCGGTATTCGAGTCCCGTCGTTTCACCCAGGTGGCCGAGCATCGTTACCAGGTCGCCGGTCAGCTCACGCTCAAGGGCATCACTCGCGATGTCGAGGTGCCGGTGGAGCTGAAACCGGACAACGCCATTGGCATTTTCGACGGCGAGCTGGTGCTCAACCGTGAGGAGTTCGGCCTCGGCGCAGGGGAGTGGGCGGACAGCGTGGTGTCGAAGGACATCTACATCAAATTCAGGGTGGTGGCGCCACAACAGTGACGGTTCGATAGATTCGGCGCGGTATGATGTCGCGGTTCGTCGACGGCTCTGATCATCGGCAACGTTTTTTATCGCCGGAGTTTGCCCATGCCACGCATCACCCACTACACCTCCCCATGCCCGGAAAGCGTCAACAGCCAGATCCTGCAAATGGTCGTCGATTACCTGACCGACATCAGTGCTGTCGGCCTCGGCCCGAGCAATCTGCTGTACAACGTTTATCAGTACGCGGTGGGTTATGAGGTGCATCTGTACCTCGAGGCGTTGAACGGCCAGAAGGGCACCGAGGTGGAATTGCTGGTGGCCACTGACGATGAGGATCCAGAGCAAGTCATCGGATTTCTCATCTGTCTGCCAGTGCAGGGCGATTGGGAGGCGTGCAGCGTCGCGTACATGGCGGTGCGTGAAGGTCATCGGCGCCAAGGTGTGGCGCGGACGATGCTCGCGGACATGGTCGGGCGCTATCCGCATGCGGAACTGGCCTGCAGCATTGGCAAGGTGCCGTATTTCGAGGCGCTGGGTTTTGAAGTGATCGGCCAGCGCGAAACGCAGGTGCTGATGAGCACGCGGCATTACCGCAGCAACGGCTTGCGCGGGTTCATCGACACCACGCCGATCTACCGCTCGCTGGAAGTGCAGCAGATTCATACTTACTTGCTGCAGAAAAACGGCAAGCGCGCGATGCTCGATGCGGAGAAACAACGCGATCGCCATCTGGATCAGACCAGCCACCACGTAGAAGAATTTGTCCGTCAGCGCCTGACTCTGCACTGACCCGGCCAATAAAAAAGCCCTTGCTGCGCATTGCGCAGCAAGGGCTTTTTTGTGCCTGCAATCTCAACCGATCTTGACGTTCATGGTGATGCGCGCGGTGAAGACTTTTTTGCCCTCGGCATCGTGAATGTCGACGTTGACCACCTTGTCGCCATCGCTTTGCCAATCCACACCTTCGGCGCTGGCCACGGCGGTGACGTCGGTTTTCGCCTTGGCCAGGTATTCCACGGTCATGCCCTTTGGAATCCAGCGCGCGCCGGGCGGGATCGAGACGTCGGTCATCATTCCGCCGGCCAGTTCCGCCGCGTTGCACAGGGCGATCGCATGCACCGTGCCAAGGTGATTGGTAATTTCCTTGCGAAACGGCACTTGTACGGTGGCGGCGTTCGGGCGCAATTCGCTGATCAGCGGATTGATGGTGCTGAAGTACGGGGCGAACTGACAGGCCATTTTGCTGAATGCATCCGCGCCGACGCTGTTGAACATGCTGAGAGATTGACTCATGGAAGCCTCACTGGGTGGTTTGCAGAATTATGTTCCGTTACAGAATAATGTTCTGTAACGGAACGGTATTCTGTTCGCGGCAAATCTGTCAACCTAGGCGCGATTTGTTCACGGGCACTTGATGCTTTTTTCAACCTCCGTTTTTGGACCCGAGCAGCATGGACACCGCCGATCTACTGGAGCGCAGCTACCCCGGCCGCCGCGCCGAACTCAAACGCGATATCTTTCGCAAGGCCTTGAACCTGTTCAACGAACAGGGAATCGAGGCGACCACCATCGAAATGATCCGTGCCGAGTGCGACACCAGCGTCGGCGCGATCTATCACCATTTCGGCAACAAGGAAGGGCTGGTCGCGGCGCTGTTTTTCACCGCGCTGGAGGATCAGGCGCGTTTGCGTGATGCGTATCTGGACGCGGCCAATACCACTGAAGAAGGCGTGCAGGCGCTGGTCTTCAGCTATGTCGACTGGGTCGAGCAGCAGCCGCAGTGGGCGCGTTTTCAGTACCACGCACGATTCGCAGTGACCAAAGGCCCGTTCAAGGAAGAGCTGGCCGAGCGCAACAAGACGCGCAACCTGCGCTTGGGCCAGTGGTTGGCCGAATCGGGTCGCGCCGCTGAGCTTAAGGATTTGCCTGCGGAGTTGCTGCCATCGCTGATCATCGGCCAGGCGGACAGTTACTGCCGGGCCTGGCTGGCAGGGCGAGTTAAGGGCAGTCCGATGGCTTATCGCGAAGTGCTTGCGCAGGCGGCATGGCGGTCGATTCGCGCCGAAGGTCTCGCCGAGAACTGAAAACGCAGACAAAAAAAGAGCCTCCAAGCTCTTTGATGGGGAGGAAGTAGAGCCCGTGAGGCTCAAGAGGCGTGTGAAGCAGAACTTGGGCTTGATTGGGAGTCAGTACACCCACGCCTACGCAGCGCCGGATCAATCCAGGCACCGCGTAGCTTCATCCTGGGAGCGTGCAATGGACGACTCAAGTACCGCCAGTCGTCCCTGCACAATGCCGGTTCATGCCGGGCGCGATCCCGGCCAACCGGATTTTTTCAGCGCCGCCAGAAGCGTCTGCGCATCCAGGCCCGGCACCGAATGACCGTTGCCCTCGCTGCTGTCGCTGGCGAGCAGGGCATTGATGATCGCTTCTTCAACGGCTTCGGTCGCGGCCAGAAACAGCTCGCTGATGTGGTCGTTGTTGACCATGCGCAAGCCGTCGCAGGTGGCTGCGCGTTTAGCCTCGTAAGCGGCAGGCGGGACGTGATCATTGCCGGTGGCGAAGGCAATGAAGATGTCGCCGCTGTGGTCTTCGTTACCGCCGCCGGTACGCGCCAGGCCCAGGCTGGCACGCTGTGCCAGGCGCGTGCATTGATGGGGCAGCAGCGGCGCATCAGTCGCCAGGCAAACGACGATCGAGCCCATGCCCGGGTGCGGCAACGCTGCCCGCAGAAACGGTGAGTCCTTCTGTTCCATATAGCGCCCGACCGGGTAACCATCGACGCGTAGTTCACTGCGAATGCCGTGGTTGGCCTGCACGATCGCGCCAACGGTCCAGCCACCTTGGGCAGCACTCAAACGGCGCGATGCGGTGCCGATGCCACCCTTGAATTCGTGGCAGATCATGCCGCTGCCACCACCCACCGCACCTTCGCGCACCGGGCCGTCCACGGCGCCGTTCAGTGCCTCGGCGACATGCTCGGGCTTGACGTGAAAGCCGTTGATGTCATTGAGCAGTCCATCGAAGGTCTCCAGCACCACCGGCATATTCCAGTAAAGCCGCCCGTCATCCGGCTGTTGTTCACGGTCCAGCACAATCAGCGCATCCCGCACCACACCCAGGCTGTGGGTGTTGGTAAAGGCAATCGGACTGGTCAGCAGACCGGCCTCGCGAATCCATTCCAGGCCGGTCGCATCACCGTTGCCATTGAGTACATGCACGCCGGCAAAGCACGGTTGCTGGCAGGTCGAGCCGGGGCGCGGCTCGATCAGCGTGACGCCGGTGCAGATGTCACGGCCGCTGCTGCTGCGACCACGTACATTGCTGTGACCGACGCGCACCCCCGGCACATCGGTAATGGCGTTGAGCGGGCCGGGTTGCATCTGGCCAATCAGGATATCGAGATCACGGGCACGCGGATTCATAGGATTCAGTCTCTTGATTCAAAAGGTCGGGCGGCTTACCGCTCGGATGAGGCAGGCAGATTTCTTGCGCGGGTTACTGGCCGTTCTTGACCTTGCTCCACACCCGTGTACGCACGCGTTCGGCGGCTTTGGGCAAGGGTTCGAGGGTGTAGAGGGTGGCCATGGCGGCGGGGGACGGGTAGACCGCCGGGTTGTCGCGAGTTGCTGCTGCCACCAGCTTTGTCGCGGCCCGATTGCCATTCGGGTACGACAAGTGATCACTGACCGGCGCGATCACCTCCGGTCGCAGCAGGTAATCGATAAACGCCAAGCCCTGGGCGCGATTGGGCGCGTCCTTGAGCAGTACCAGAGTGTCGAACCACACCGGCGCGCCTTCCTTTGGCAGGCTGTAGGCGATCTTTACGCCGTTATTGGCCTGCTCGGCGTTGGTCTTGGCTTCGAGCATCGCCCCGGACCAGCCAACCGCCACGCAGATATTGCCGTTGGACAGATCGCTGATGAACTTCGAAGAGTTGAAGTAGGCGATGTGCGGGCGCAGCCTGAGCAGCAGTGCTTCGGCTTTTTTGTAGTCCTCGGGATCGGTGCTATTGGGCGGCAAACCCAGGTAATGCAGGGCGACCGGCAGCATCTCCGACGGCGAATCGAGCATCGCCACGCCGCACTCGCTCAGTTTGGCAAGATTGGCTTCGTCGAACAGCAACTCCCAGGAATCCACCGGCGCTTTGTCACCCAACGCGGCGCGGACTTTTTCGACGTTGTAGCCGATGCCGTTGGTACCCCACAGGTAAGGCACGGCGTACTGATTGCCCGGATCGTTGACCGCGAGTTTCTTCAACAGCTCTGGGTCGAGGTTTTGCCAGCCTGGCAGTTGATCGCGAGGCAATGGAGCGAGGGCTCCGGCCTTGATCAGGGTCGGCAGGCTGAAGTTGCTCGCCACGACAACGTCGTAGCCGCTGCGGCTGGTCATCAGTTTGCCTTCGAGCACTTCGGCGCTGTCGAAGGTGTCGTACACCGGCCGGATGCCGCTGTCGCGCTGGAAATCGTGCAGCGTGTTCGGCCCGATGTAGTCGTACCAGTTGTAGACATGCACGCTCGGTACGTCTGCCGCCATGGCGAACGAGGAGAGACAAAAACAGGCCAGCAGGCCCGGGTTGATAGATCCACGGTGACGACGCATGATGCGGCACTCCTGGCCTGTCGCAGGCCGGTGAGGAACTGGAGTGGTCAGGCTAACGGGCCGGTCACACCAGCCCCATTCCCATCATGGGTTACTCGAAAGGGGTAGTGCGTGGACGCGTTGTTGCAGGAATTGCCGGTGCATCAGAGTCTGGCGCGGGTATTTTCCCACCTCGGGCAGGACGGTTTCTGGCGCGCGCTGGTCGACACCCTGCGCCTGCTGGTGCCGCTGGACAATGCCCTCGTCGCCCTGATGCAGCCCGGCCAGCCGCCGCGTTTGCTGATCGACTTCGACAGCAAGGGGGGCGTGGACGACCAGCAGGAGCTGGCCGGTTATACCGCCGGCATGTACCTGCTCGATCCGTTCTATCAAGCCGCCGTCAGCGGGATCAGCGACGGCCTGCACAGCCTGGCGTCCGTTGCGCCGGATCAGTTTCTGCACAGCGAGTATTACCAGAGCTACTTTCGTGCCGTGGTGGGCGAGGATGAATTGCAGTTTCTGATCAACGTCGAAGGCGCGGTACTCGGCTTGTCCCTGGGCCGCTCGACCGCGTTTGGCATGGCCGAGCAGGGCCGACTGTTGTGCATTCGTGACTGGGTATTGGCGGCGATGCATCGCCACATGCAGTTGCTGCCGCCGCAAGGGCCGGTGGCTGACGCGGTGGTAGGCGATCTGGCGACGCTGCTGGACCGTTTCGATGCCCGGCTGACCGCGCGCGAGATCGACACGGCGCGTCTGATCCTGCAGGGCTTTTCCAGCAAGGCGATGGCCCAGCAGATGGGGATTTCGCCGGAGACCGTGAAAGTGCATCGACGCAATCTCTATCACAAGCTCAACGTCACCGGGCATGGTGAGTTGTTTGCACTGGTGCTGCGGCCGACGGCTTTTTGATCAACGCAGAACTTGTGTGGGAGCGAGCCTGCTCGCGAAAGCGGTGTATCAGTCAACAAAATTGTTATCTGACACTGCGCTTTCGCGAGCAGGCTCGCTCCCACAGGTGAACTTACGCTGTGTTAGTGGCTGCGCTGGAAGACCAGGGCTTTCAGGCCGCTCTCTGGATCGATATCGGGAAACTCCGGCGGATTGTCCAGCCGATGATCGAAGCGCAGGCTCGGCGCTTCCTGGGTCACGCCATCAATCAGAAAGTCGGAACCGAACGACGGATCGTTCATGCACGCCAGCACTGTGCCTTGCTCAGTCAACAGTTCCGGCAAGCGGCGCAGCACCCGTTGATAGTCCTTGGTCAGCAAAAAGCTGCCTTTCTGAAACGACGGCGGGTCGATGATCACCAGATCGTACGGGCCGCTGTTGATCACTTTGCCCCAGGATTTGAACAGGTCGTGGCCGAGAAAACTGACCTTGCTCAGGTCGTGGCCGTTCAGGCGGTGATTGTCACGCCCTCGGCTCAGGGCCGCACGGGACATGTCGAGATTCACCACATGGCTGGCGCCACCCTCGATTGCCGCTACGGAAAAGCCGCAGGTGTAAGCGAACAGGTTCAACACCCGCTTGCCCGCTGCCTGTTCGCGCACCCAGTTGCGGCCGTAACGCATGTCGAGAAACAGTCCGGTGTTCTGCTTGCGCCCCAGGTCGACGCGGTACTGCAAGCCGCCCTCGACAATGGTCATTTCTTCGATTTCCTCGCCGATCAGCCATTCGGCCGTGCTCTGCGGCAGATAACGATGCTGGATCAGCAAAGTGTGCGCGCCGGATTGCTGCCATTGGGGCGAGGCGGCGAGTTGCAGCAGCGAATCCCGCAGATCCTGCAGTTGCTCAGGCGCCGGTTCCTTGAACAGCGACACCAGCACCACGCCCTGCAACCAGTCCACGGTCAACTGCTCCAACCCCGGCCAGCAGCGCCCGCGCCCGTGAAACAAACGGCGGGTTTCGCTGGGCGCCGCCGCCAGTGCGGGCAGCAAATGAGCGTGGAGGGTAGCGAGGGCTTCAGGGTTCATGGATCAGGATCGGCCAGGCAAAGGGCCGGCATTTTAACCACAAATGAGGGGATTCGATGGGCGCTGCGCTTCGAAAAACAACACCTTGGCGAAATCCTCTGTATCAAAAATGAATTTCTACAGGGCGCGCTGCTCATACCAGATAAGCAGCGGATTCAAAACCGCTTATCAAAAATGTAATTCGGGGGAGTGCTGTTCATGTGCCCTACACCTACGTCGAGCGCGCACCTTCCTGGCGGGTTGATTCTGGTTGTTGAGGACGATCCGTTGATTCTGGAGTTTCTTTGCGAAATTCTTCAGGAGGAAGGGTTCAAGGTCGAACCGCAAACCAGCGCCGACGCCGCCTCACTGTATCTGGAAGAACACGCGGCGAACGTCGCGCTATTGCTGACCGACATCACCATGCCCGGCACGCTTAACGGCGCCGACCTGGCGAATCTGGTCGGCGATCGCTGGCCGGAAAAACCGGTGATGGTCATGTCCGGCTACGAGACGCCCGAGACCTCCGGGGTCAAGCATTCGGTGGCGTTCATCAAGAAGCCGTGGGCGATCGGTCAATTGCTCGACTGTGTGGAAAGTGCGTTCAAATCCAAGGCCCCGCAGTTGCACTGACAAGTGCTACATTGCCGGGCCAGGCTGCCCGGCCAACTGTCAGAGGATTTGTTCTTTTGTCTGCACAAGCATCGGTTTTTGATCGCGCATTCGGCGCGTTCCTGTTCGACATGGACGGGACCGTCCTCAATTCCATCGCCGCCGCCGAGCGCATCTGGTCAGCGTGGGCGGTGCGCCACGGTGTTGATGTCGAGACGTTTTTGCCGACCATCCATGGCGCGCGGGCGATCGACACCATCACCCGGCTGAATCTACCGGGCGTGGATGTCGAGGAACAAGCGGCGTTCATCACCGCAGCGGAAATCAATGACGTTGAAGGCATTGTCGAGATTCCTGCGGCGGCGGCATTTCTCAACGCTCTGCCGAAAGATCGCTGGGCAATGGTGACGTCTGCGCCTCGCGATCTGGCGTTGCGGCGGATGGCGGCGGCGGGTATCCCCGAGCCGGCGGTCATGATCACGGCGGAAGATGTAAAAGCTGGCAAGCCTGATCCTGCGGGTTATCTGCTGGCGGCGAAAAAGCTCGGTGTCGAGCCAGCGGATTGCCTCATTTTTGAAGACGCCACGGTTGGTATTCAGGCTGCGGAAGCGGCGGGCGCCGCGTTGATGATCATCACCACCACGCACCAGCATCCGATCGAAACGGCGCATGCGACGTTGGCCAGTTACGATGCGATCAGCGTCAGCGTCGGCGCCGATGGTCTGCTTCGTCTGACGGAAATCTGATCTGTTCCGAAATGCCCCTCACCCTAGCCCTCTCCCGGAAGGAGAGGGGACTGATTGGGGGATATTCAGGTAATACGCCGACGTGAAAGGTCTTCTCTGAATCCATAATCGCTATGGTCTTTCAGGTCGAGGGCAAACTCAGCACAACTCGATCGGTTCCCTCTCCCCCGGGAGAGGGCTAGGGTGAGGGGCTACGGTCTGCCAGACACAGGGGATCGTCGATCAAACAACATCCCCGTCACCGGTCGGCAGCTCAACCATGCCGGCAATATCGCAACTACGCTGATCCATGCTTGTGAAATCGTCGCCAAAGTCGAGCGCGGTGGAACTCCTTGCTAATGAGGTAAACGCATGAAGATCGATCTGAGTGGAAAACTGGCCATCGTCAGCGGCAGTACCGGCGGCATCGGTCTGGGCATCAGCCAGTCGCTGGCCGAAGCCGGGGCGACGGTGGTGGTGATCGGTCGTGACACGGCCAAGGTCGAGCAGGCGCTGGCGAGCATACGCCAAGCCGTGCCCAGCGCGCAGTTGCGCGGGCTGACCGCTGATCTGGGCACGGCCGAGGGTGCGGAAAAGCTGTTCGCCGCCGAACCGCGCGCGGACATTCTGGTGAACAACCTCGGCATCTTCAACGACGTCGATTTCTTCGAGACTCCCGACAGTGAGTGGACGCGCTTCTACGAGGTCAACGTGATTTCCGGCGTGCGCCTGGCGCGGCATTATGTGCCGGCGATGGTTGAGCAGGGCTGGGGCCGGGTGATCTTCCTGTCATCGGAATCCGGGGTGGCGACGCCGGCGGACATGCTCAATTACGGCGTGACCAAAAGCGCCAACCTGGCGGTGTCCCACGGCCTGGCCAAACGTCTGGCTGGTACCGGTGTCACGGTCAATGCAATCCTGCCGGGGCCGACTTTCACGGATGGTCTGCAGGACATGCTCAGAGACGCGGCCGCCGAGTCCGGGCGGGAGCTGCGCGACGAAGCCGACGCCTTTGTGCGCAAGGCCCGTCCGACCTCGATCATCCAGCGCGTGGCGGATGTTTCGGAAGTGGCGCATCTGGTCACGTACATTGCTTCACCGCTGTCCTCGGCCACCACGGGCGCAGCCTTGCGCGTTGATGGCGGCGTGGTCGACAGCCTGACTATCTGAATTTTCCAAAAGAGAGGTTTTATGCCAACTGCATCCGCAACCATCGACATCCCGGCCTCGGCCGATCAGGTCTGGCAATTGATCGGCGGCTTCAACACGCTGCCGGACTGGCTGCCGTTGATCACCAACAGTGAACTGAGCGAAGGCGGGCGAGTGCGCACGCTGAAAACTGCTGACGGGGGTGTAGTGGTCGAACGTCTGCAGACATTCGATAACGCCGCAAAAACCTACAGCTATTCGATTGAGCAGGCACCGTTTCCGGCCAGCGATTACCTGGCGACGATCAAGGTTGAAGCCCAGGGGCAGGGGGCGCGGGTGACGTGGTCGGGGCGATTTAATGCGGTCGGCGTGAGCGATGAAGAGGTGGTGGCGCTGTTCAACGGCATCTACCAGGGCGGGCTCGAGGCCTTGCGGGCGAACTACCCGACCTGATTGATTCACACAGCGCCTATGAAGCATGGGACTTCCTGTGGGAGCGAGCCTGCTCGCGAAGGCGTCAGTTCAGTCAACATTGTTGTGACTGAACCACCGCATTCGCGAGCAGGCTCGCTCCCACCGGGTGGATTGCATTCCCTCAGGCCTGACTGATCAAACTCTGCCGACAATCCAGCACCAGTTTCGCCCCGCCCAGATCGCTGCTGCCGACTTCAAGACTGAAGCCGTGCAGGCTGACTATTGCCGCAACGATCGACAACCCCAGACCAAAACCACTCTGCGGCTGGCCACCCTCGGTGCGGTAAAACCGCTGGAACACCGCCTCACGTTCCGCCTCGGGAATCCCCGGCCCTGAATCGTGCACCTCGATCCGCGTCTGCCCACCGGCATTGACCCCACGCAACATCACCGTGCCGCCGGGCGGGGTGAATTTGATCGAGTTGCTCAGCAGGTTCGCCAACGCTTCGAACAGCAACGCGCGGTCGCCATTGAGCGGCGGCAGCGTCTCCGGCATGTTCAACTGAAAGCGCAGATCGCCTTCCTCGGCCAGCGGCAGATAGAACTCGTGCAACTCCTCCAGCAAACGCACCGGATCAAGTTCGACGAAACCTGAACGACGCTGGCGATCTTCCAGTTCGGAAATCCGCAGCAAACCGCGAAAGCGCGCCATCAGTGTATCCGCTTCAGCCAGTACCAAGTCCAGTTGCGCCGCTTCTTGCGAACCTTCACCCGCCTGTTGCTGCATGCGATACAACTGCGCGCGCAAACGGGTCAGCGGCGTGCGCAAGTCGTGGGCGATGTTGTCGCAGACGCCCTTGACCTCGTTCATCAAGCGCTCGATGCGCTCGAGCATGGCGTTGACGATGGCGGCGAGCATGTCCAGTTCATCGCGGCGATTGGACAGCGGCAAGCGGTGCGTCAGGTCGCCGGCAACGATGGCCTGCGCGCTATTCTGGATCGCGCGGATGCGCTGCAACGGTCGACGCCGCAGCAGATGCCAACCGGCGACCCCGGGAATAATCGTCAGCGACACCCCCCAGAACAGCGCGTGCAAAATGATCCGCGTCACCGCGAACAGCGAGCCATTGTCACGCAGCAGCACCAGCCAGCGCCCGTCACGGGTTTGCGTGGCTACGGCATCGCAGCTGTCGCTCGGCAGGGTCGGGTCATCGGAATCGGCGCACTCGGCGAGCATATGGATCTTGCCATCCAGCGGCAGTCCTTCGGGAATTTGCTGGAGTGCGCCGCCCAGGTAAACACCGTCAGCGCTGAACAGACCATAGGCGTCGATACCGCGAATATCGAAGGTCATGCTGGCCGCGAGCGCGTCTTCGAGTTGCTCGCCGCGAAAATGCGAGAACAGGTGCTGGCGTTGCATCAACGAATGTTTGGCCAGTTTGTCGAGGTAGCCGGACACCTCGTAATACATGACCCCCATGAGGATCGCGCTCCACGCCACGAACAGCGAGCTGTACAGCGCCAGCAAGCGGCTGCTGGAGGAGCGCCAGCCGTCAGACGGGTTCGGCAATGACATAGCCCGAGCCCCGTACCGTGCGGATCAGCGGAACGTTGCCGGCTGCGTCGATCTTCTTGCGTAGCCGGCCGATATGCACGTCGATGAGGTTGGTGCCCGGGTCGAAGTGATAACCCCAGACCTCTTCGAAAATCATCATCCGCGAGAGAATCTGGCCGCTGTTGCGCATCAGAAACTCGAGCAGTTTGTATTCGGTGGGCAACAGCGTCAGCACCTGCTCGGCGCGGCGGGCTTCGTGGCTGATCAGGTCGAGCTCGAGGTCGGCGACTTTCAGCGTGGTGGCCTGGGTGGCGACGCTGTTCTGCCGGCGCAGCAACACTTCGACCCGCGCGGCCATTTCATCGGTGGCGAACGGCTTGGTCAGGTAGTCATCGCCACCCGCGCGCAAGCCGCGTACGCGCTCATCGACGTCGGAGAGGGCGCTGATCATCAGAATCGGCGTCGCCACGCCCATGGTGCGCAGGGTGGTGACGATGGCCAGACCATCCAGCTCGGGCAGCATGCGGTCGAGGGTGATCAGGTCGTAGTTGCCGCTCACGGCGCGGTCGAGGCCTTCGCGGCCATTGTCGACCCAGTCGACATCCAGCCCGTGGCTGCTCAGTTCGGCAACGATTTCCCGCGCGGTCACGGCGTCGTCTTCGATGGTCAAGATACGAGTCATAGGCAGGCCTGCTGATCGGTTCAAACGGAATGGCAGCATTTTGCCAAGAATTTACCGTGACGCTTTAAATTAACTTTCATCTTCGTCGCGAAGGTGAATCGGAACTGATCGGATTTGCCACGCTTTGGTTAATGCAGAAAACCCGCAATCGGATGCGCTTTATTGCAACTTGCACGGTCCGAGGAAGTTCAAGTTTTGTAACTCATTGAAAGAAAAGGATTTATTAAAAGTGTGCGGCTGGCACGGTCACTGCAATTCCTCACACGACGACTTGTAACACCATTTTTCATGCCTGGAGCACTACAACAATGAATAGATCCCCTGATGGCTATTATCCTGCCTTGGAAGAGTCGAGCAGCGTGTCAGGCGTGTCCTGGGGCGCGATCTTCGCCGGTGCTGCGGCTGCCGCCGCGCTGTCGATGATTCTGGTGCTGCTCGGGTTTGGCCTGGGCTTTTCGGCTGTATCACCGTGGGCCGGAGAAGGCGTCAGCGCCAAGGGCCTGGGCATTTCAACGATCGTCTGGCTGGCGGTGACGCAGATCATCGCTTCCGGCATGGGCGGCTACATTGCCGGCCGTCTGCGCGTTAAGTGGGCCAACATGCACGGTGACGAAGTCTACTTCCGCGACACCGCACATGGTTTCCTCGCTTGGTGCGTCGCTACTTTGGTGACCGCTGTGCTGGTGGTCGGTTCGGTCAGCAGCGTCGTCAGTGGCGGTGTGCAGGCGGGTGCCAACGTCGTCGGCGGTGCTGCCGGTGCGATGAGCCAGGCCGCCGGCTCTGCCGCAGCCAATACTGACAGCGATCAGTACGGCTACTTCGTCGACAGCCTGTTCCGCGATGATCGTCCTGCTGCCGTCAGCGATGACGCTGCACGCGGCACTGTGACCCGCATCTTCGCCCAAAGCCTGGCCAACGGTCAGCTCAGCGCCGAAGATCGCACCTACCTCGCACAACTGGTATCGCAACGTACCAACCTGAGCCAGGCCGATGCTGAACGTCGTGTCGACGAAATCTACGCCAACACACAGAAAGCCATCGCTGACGCCAAACTGAAAGCTCAGCAAGCGGCCGATACCGCCGCCAAAGTCGCGGCCTACACCTCGCTGTGGATGTTCGTCGCGCTGCTGGCCGGTGCGTTCTTCGCCAGCCTGGCAGCCACCTTCGGCGGTCGTCGTCGCGATGCAGTCGAGTACGTTGAAGTCGACACCTACACCACTACCACTCCGGTCCGTTAAAAAGGAGAGTCACCATGCGCTCATTACTGCTGTTTTTCCTCGGCGTACCGATCCCGATCATCATCCTGATCGCCCTGTTCGTACACTGATCCCTCTGAGGCAGGATGCCTCTGCCGCTTTCATCTTCGGGTGAAAGCGGCTTTTTGCATTCTGCGGGGCCAGGTCGTCTTCTCCAACTAACCGTTTCCATCCCGCCATTTTCACTGGCCTGGATCAATATTTCGTCTGGCGATATCGCCTACCGTAAATGATCCAGGCCTTTGCTGAGGTATGAGCTACAGTGCTTGTCGCGCACCTTGTTGCGCTGACGAAGTATCCGCGTCGACGTTGAAAACACAGCAATAAAAAAGCGTCGACGAGGCGTAGTGCAGCAAGGAGCTGTCACAACCTCAACTGAATCTTCACGGACGAATACCGTAATGAACTGCCTAGAAAGAACCTTCGATATCCAGCCCTTGGTGCAGGCGGACATGACCGTGCACATCAATGGCCAAGCGGTCAGCGCCGCCATCGGTGAAACCGTTCTGAGCGTCATCCAGTCCCTCGGCGTGCGCCAGATCGCACGCAACGATCACGATCAGATCAGCGGCGCCTATTGCGGCATGGGCGTGTGCCAGTGCTGTCTGGTGAAAATCAACGGTCGGCACAAGCGCCGCGCCTGCCAGACCGTGGTGCGCGACGGCATGCTGATTGAAACCCAAGTCAACCGCGTCGTCGGGCAGGAGGTTGTATGAGCCTGCAACCGTTGATTGTCGGCGGCGGGCCGGCGGGAATGGCGGCGGCCATCGAACTGGCGCGCCACGGCGTGCGCTGCACCTTGCTCGAAGAGGCTTCGCGCCTCGGCGGCGTGGTCTATCGCGGGCCGCTGCGTGATGGTGTGCAACTGGATTATCTCGGCCCGCGTTATTCCGAAGCACTGGACAAACTGCACGGCGAATTTCAGCAGCAATCGGGGCTGATTGACGTGCGCCTCAACCATCGCGTGGTCGGCGCCGAAGGCACCCGCGCAGTGGTGGTGCTCGACGGTGATGAGCAACTGCACGAGATCGCTTATCCGCAACTGCTGTTAGCCGCTGGATGTCACGAACGCAGTGTGCCGTTCCCCGGCTGGACGTTGTCGGGAGTGATTCTGCTCGGTGGTCTTCAATTGCAGATCAAGAGTGGTGTGGTCAAGCCGCGGGGGCCGGTGATCATCGCCGGCACCGGGCCGTTGCTGCCGCTGGTTGCGACCCAGTTGCATGCCTCCGGCGTGCGTGTCGCTGGCGTCTACGAGGCGTGTGCGTTCGGCAAGATCGCCCGCGAGAGTCTGGCGCTGCTGAACAAACCGCAGCTGTTCCTCGACGGCTTGAGCATGCTCGCTTACCTCAAGCTGCACGGCATCCCCATGAACTATGGCTGGGGCGTGGTTGAAGCCCATGGCGACGGCGAGCTGAAAAGCGTCAGCGTCGCGCCGTATTCGTCGACGTGGGAGGCGGATCTGTCGCGGGTCGAGCGTTTCGAAGTGCAGACGCTGGCGGTGGGTTACGGTTTTATTCCGCGCACGCAATTGAGCCAGCAGATGGGCCTTGATCACGGCTTCAGCGCCGATGGCTACCTGCGTGCCAATGCCAATGTCTGGCAGCAAAGCAGCGTGGCGCATGTGCATCTGGCCGGCGACATGGGCGGGATCCGCGGCGGCGAAGCGGCGATGCTCGCCGGCAAGATCGCCGCCACTTCGATCCTGCTGCAACGCGGTGTGCTCGACACCGAGCTGGCCCGGGTGCGCCGCGATCGTTACGCGAGCAAGCTCAGAGCCATCGTGCGCTTTCGTGCGGCGGTGGATCGCTACACCGAGCGCGGTGTCGGGCAGATTGCTTTGCCTGCGGCCGACACAGTGATCTGCCGCTGCGAACATGCGACCCGCGCCGACATCGATCTGGCGCTGGAGCAGGGTGTGCAAGACATCGCCAGTCTGAAAATGCGCACCCGCGTGAGCATGGGCGATTGCCAGGGGCGGATGTGCGTCGGCTATTGCAGCGATCGCCTGCGCCAGGCCACCGGACGTCAGGATGTCGGTTGGTTGCGCCCGCGCTTCCCGATTGATCCGGTGCCGTTTTCCGCGTTCCAGTCCCTCGGCAAGGAGGGCGCTTGCCATGAGTAAGTTCTACGACGTGGTCATTGCCGGTGGCGGAGTGATCGGCGCCTCCTGCGCCTACCAATTGTCCAAGCGCAAAAATCTGAAAGTTGCGCTGATCGACGCCAAGCGCCCCGGCAACGCGACCCGCGCTTCGGCTGGCGGTTTGTGGGCGATCGGCGAGTCGGTCGGCCTCGGCTGCGGGGTGATTTTCTTTCGCATGATGTCGGCCAACCGCAAGCGCGAAACCCAGGGCGCAGCGGTGGCGGTCGACGCCAGTACGCCGCATATCTTGCCGGCGTCGTTTTTCGATTTTGCCTTGCAGTCCAACGCGCTCTATCCGGCGTTGCACCGCGAGTTGAAAGACAATCACGGCATGGATTGCAAGTTCGAGAAGACCGGGCTGAAATTCGTGATCTATGACGATGAAGACCGGCTCTACGCCGAGCACATCGTCGGCTGCATTCCGCATCTGGCTGATCAAGTGCGCTGGCTCGATCAGGCGGCGTTGCGCGCGGCGGAGCCGAGCGTCAGCCATGAGGCGCGCGGGGCGCTGGAGTTTCTCTGCGACCATCAGGTCAGCCCGTTCCGCCTCGCTGATGCCTATATGGAAGGCGCGCGGCAGAACGGCGTCGATATCTTCGTCAACACCAACGTCACCGGCGTGCTGCATCACGGCACTCGCGTGACCGGCGTGCAGACGGCGGAGGCGGGGGTGTTCCACTGCAAGACGCTGATCAACGCCGCCGGTGCCTGGGCGGCGGATCTGAGTGAGTGGGCCACGGGGATTCGCATTCCGGTGAAACCGGTGAAAGGACAGATTCTGCTGACCGAACGCATGCCGAAAATCCTCAACGGCTGCCTGACCACCAGCGATTGCTACGTGGCGCAAAAGGACAACGGCGAAATCCTTATCGGCAGCACCACCGAAGACAAAGGCTTCGACGTCACCACCACCTACCCGGAAATCGCCGGGCTGGTGCAGGGCGCGGTGCGCTGTCTGCCGGAGCTGGCGGACGTCAACCTCAAGCGCACCTGGGCGGGATTGCGCCCGGGCTCGCCGGATGAGTTGCCGATCCTCGGCCCGATGCGTGGGGTCGAGGGTTATCTGAATGCTTGCGGGCACTTCCGCACCGGCATTCTGACCTCGGCGATTACCGGTGTGCTGCTGGATAAACTGGTGAATGACGAGCCCTTGCCGCTGGATATCACGCCGTTTCTGGCGGATCGGTTTGCGGTGGCAGCCGTCGAGCCAGCACCCGCGCTGGAACTGGTCTGACCCAATCCCCTGTGGGAGCGAGCCTGCTCGCGAATGCAATCTGTCAGTGAAGTATTGGGTGACTGATTCGACGCTTTCGCGAGCAGGCTCGCTCCCACAGTTGGTTCTGGGCAAGGCACGATCAGGATTTTCGGGCTTCCTCTTCGAGCTGATCCGATTCAAACAATTTGGCCAGTTCCGCCCGGGCTTCCTGGGCGGTCTGCAGGACTTTGGCGGCGTCGTCGTAGACGGCGTGTTGCGCCTCCAGCACCTGTTCGTCGTGATGCTTGAAACGCTTGATCCGCGCATCGGCCTGGGCTTGCGTCAGACCGAGGCCGACCAGCGTGCGCCGGCTCATTTCCAGGCTCGAATAATAGGTCTCACGAATCGCTTCCGCGCCGACATCCACCAGGCGATGCACGTGCTGACGATTACGCGCGCGGGCGATGATTTTCATGTGCGGATATAGCTTGTGCACCACTTCGGCAGTCTTGATGTTGGTCTCCGGATCGTCCGTGGCGATGACGAAATATTCCGCCTCGCCAACCTTCGCCGCATGCAGAATTTCCGGGCGCATCGGGTCGCCATAGAACACCGGCACACCGCCGAAGCTGCGTGACAGTTCGATGGTTTCCACCGAGGTGTCCAGCGCGACGAACTTGATGTTCTGCGCGCGCAGAATCCGCGCCACGATCTGGCCCATCCGGCCCATGCCGGCAATCACCACGCGCGGCGCTTCGGTGTCGATTTCGCGGAATTTCTCCGGCACTTCCACCGGCTGCACTTTCGGGCTGACCAGACGCGCGCAGATCAACAGCAACAACGGCGTCAGCGCCATCGACAGAGTGATGGTCAGCACCAGCAGGTCGTACAGACGCGGCTCGAACAGGCCCTGATCGCGACCGATCTTGAACACCACGAAGGCGAACTCACCGCCGGCAGCGAGGACGATGCCGAGGCGGATTGCGCTGATCTTGTTCAATCCTCCTGCCAAGCGCCCAACCACGAACAGCAGCGGCAATTTCAGACCGATCAGCAACAAGGTCAGGCCCAATACGGTGATCGGCGCGCTCAACAACAGGCTGAGATTGGCGCCCATGCCGACGCTGATGAAAAACAGCCCGAGCAGCAGGCCCTTGAACGGTTCGATCTGCGCTTCCAGCTCATGCCGGTATTCCGAATCCGCCAGCAGCAGACCAGCGAGAAACGCCCCCAGCGCCATCGACACACCGACCAGATCCATCAGCCATGCTGTGCCGATCACCACCAGCAACGCGGTGGCGGTGGACACTTCCGGCAGACCGGTTTTTGCCACCACGCGGAACACCGGACGCAGCAGATACCGTCCGCCGATCACCACCACGGCAATGCCGCCGAGCACCTGCAAGCTGTGACGAATATCGTCGGCGGTGCTGGTGTGATGATCGACACCGGCGAGCATCGGCACCAGGGCGATCAATGGAATCGCGGCGATGTCCTGGAACAGCAGAATCGCAAACGCGAGACGCCCGTGGGGGCTGGTCAGTTCTTTGCGTTCGGCAAGGCTTTGCAAGCCAAAGGCAGTGGAGGACAGCGCCAGACCGAGGCCCAGCACAATCGCGCTGTTCAGCGGCTGGCCGAACACCGACAGTGCCAGCACGCCGATCACCGAAGCGGTCAACAGCACCTGCGCCAGACCGACGCCGAACACCGATTTGCGCATCACCCACAAGCGCCGCGGCGACAATTCGAGGCCGATGATGAACAGCAGCAACACCACGCCCAGCTCGGAAATATGCGCAACGCTTTGCGGGTTGCCGATCAGACCGAGCACCGACGGGCCGATGATCACCCCGGCAAACAGATAACCGAGCACCGCGCCCAGTTGCAGACGTTTGGCCAAAGGCACGGTGAGCACGGCCGCGAACAGAAACACGACGGCGGCTTGCAACAGATTGCCTTCATGGGGCATGGAACGACTCCTGACTACGGCTACGGCGGGGGTGACGAGGATAAAGGTTACGCGGTCTCCAGACCATTCGAGAACCAATGTGGGAGCGAGCCTGCTCGCGAATGCGCTGGGTCAGCCACCTATCCATTGACTGATGCCCCGCGTTCGCGAGCAGGCTCGCTCCCACAAGGGCAGCTTCCATCAGGTCTGTAATAATTTGCATCAACTGGTTACATTTATAACCCCTGCGCATCAATTTCCGGAAACGCCATGGCCATCAACTTCGACCTCAACGACTTGCAAGCCTTTCGCGCGGTGGTCGAGCAGGGCAGTTTTCGCAAGGCTGCCGACACCGTGCGCCTGTCGCAACCGGCGCTGAGTCGGCGCATCGAAAAGCTCGAAGATGCCCTCGGCGTGAAACTGTTCGAGCGCACCACGCGCAAGGTCAGCCTGACCCAGGCCGGGCGCGGTTTCATGCCCAGCGTCGAGCGCTTGCTGGATGATCTCGACATTGCCTTGCTCGGCATCAGCGAAGTCGCCTCGACCCGTCTGGGCCATGTCACCGTCGCCTGCGTGCCCTCGGCGGCCTACTACTTCATGCCCCGCGTGGTCGCGCGCTATCACCAGCAGTTTCCGCGGATCAAGGTCAAAGTCCTCGATTCCAGCGCTCACGATGTGTTGAGTGCGGTGGTCAATGGCGAGGCGGATTTCGGTTTGAGTTTTCTCGGCACGCAGGATGCCAAAGTCGAGTTCGAACCGCTTGTGCAGGAGTGCTACGTTGTCGCCTGTCGTCGCGATCATCCGCTGGCCGGGCGCAGCAGCGTCAGTTGGGACGAGTTCTATCAGCAGGATTACATCGCGCTGGACAAGACCTCGGGTAATCGCTTTCTGCTCGATCAGGCCTTGGGCGGGGTGGTGCCGCAGCGTCAGAGCATCTGCGAGACGCGGCATGTGACGACGATGATCGGTCTGGTAGAGGCGGGTCTGGGCGTGGCAGCGGTGCCGTTGATGGCGATGCCCGGGCCGGATCATCCGATCCTGACGCGGGTGCCGCTGATTGAGCCGCAGGTGATGCGCAGTGTCGGCATCATCAAGCGCCGGGATCGCACGTTGACCCCGGCGGCACTGGAACTGGAGCGGCTGGTCGTGGAGATGCGCGTCCAGCCGCCAACGATCAACGCTTGACCGAATCCAGCCCGGTGGCCTGTACGTCAGCCTGAGCGGCCGGTGCAGCGAGGTAGGCGAGCAGGGCTTTGGCTTCTTGCGGATGCTCGGCCTTGACCGGAATGCCAGCGGCAAAACGCGTCACCGACTGCACCGACTCCGGAATCTTCGCGACGAAGCTTACGCCCGGCACCGGCAGCAATTCGCTGACCTGCTGGAAGCCCAACTGATAGTCGCCAGTGGCAACCACCGAACCGACCGGGATCCTGGCAATCATTTTCGCCTTCGGTTTCAACTGGTCTTCGATGCCGAGTTTCTTGAACAGCTGCTGCTCGATGTACACGCCGCTGGCGCTGTCGGAGTAGGCCACCGAACGCGCATCAAGCAGGGTTTTCTTCAGGCCATCGACGCTGCTGATGTCCGGTTTCGCCGCGCCTTCACGCACTACCATGCCGATCCGCGAATCCGCCAGTTCAACGCGGGAGGCCGGGTCGACCTTGCCTTGTTTGATCAGCTCATCGAGGGCGTAACCGACCATGATCACCACGTCGGCGTGCTCACCGCGTGCCAGACGATTGGGAATCGCTTCCGGCGCCTTGCCCATCGACGGGCCGAGGCTGGTGGTGAGCGTGTTGCCCGTTGCGGCGGCGAATTTCGGCCCGAGGATCTTGTAGGCGGCAGTGAAGCCACCGGAGGTCATCACGCTCAATTCTTCGGCTTGGGCCGCGAAGTTGAAGGCGAGACCGGCGAGCAGGGCGGTGACAGTAAAGAGTTTTTTCATGGCGAGTATTCCTCAGGCCGCGACAGGTTGCAGACGACCACCGGCACGGCGGTACAAGTAAAGAGTGGCGCACAGCGCGCACAGGGCACCGATGCTCATCCAGTAGCCTGGCGCGGCTTTGTCGCCGGTGTACTGGATCAGAAAGGTCGACATCGCCGGGGTGAAACCGCCGAAGATCGCCGTGGCCAGGCTGTAAGCCAGGGAGAAACCGGCGACGCGCACTTCAACCGGCATGATTTCGGTCAGCGCCGGAATCATCGCGCCGTTGTACAAGCCGTAAATGAAGGACAACCACAGCAGCGACAGCAGCATGTTGGTGAAGCTCGGCGCCTGCACCAGGAACGACAGCGCCGGATAAGTCGTGGCCAGTGCCAGCACGGCCATGCCGATCAGCACCGGACGACGGCCGATACGGTCGGACAACGCGCCGCCAATCGGCAGCCAGAAGAAGTTCGACACGCCCACCAACAGCGTTACCAGCAACGCGTCGGAAGTGCTCAGGTGCAGCACGGTCTTACCGAAGGTCGGTGCGTACACGGTGATCAGGTAGAACGCGGTGGTGGTCAGCGCGACCATCAACATTCCGCCGAGTACCACGCCCCAGTTCTGGCCGAGGGTGCGGAACACTTCGCGCATGCTTGGACGGTGTTTGCGCGCGGCGAACTCTTCGGTTTCCGCCAGGTTGCGGCGCAGGAAGAAGATGAACGGGACGATCATGCAGCCGACGAAAAACGGAATGCGCCAGCCCCAGGCGGCCACGGCTTGCGGCTCCATCCACTGGTTCAGACCGTAGCCCAGCGCAGCCGCTACGATGATCGCCACTTGCTGGCTGGCCGACTGCCAAGCGGTGAAAAACCCTTTGCGGCCCGGCGTAGCGATTTCGGACAGATACACCGAGACACCGCCCAATTCCGCACCGGCCGAGAAGCCTTGCAGCAGCCGCCCGATCAACACCAGCGCCGGGGCGAACAGGCCAATGGTTTCGTATCCGGGCACCAGCACAATCAATATCGTGCCGCTGGCCATGATCGACAGGGTGACGATCAGACCTTTGCGCCGGCCGACGTCATCGATGTATGCGCCGAGCACGATGGCGCCCAGCGGCCGCATCAGGAAACCGGCGCCGAATACTGCGAAAGTCATCATCAGCGAGGCGAACTCGCTGCTCGCCGGGAAGAACACCGCCGCGATCTGCGTGGCGTAGAAGCCGAACAGAAAGAAGTCGAACTGTTCGAGGAAGTTGCCCGAGGTCACCCGGAAGATGGCACCGGCCCGCGAGCCGTTGGTTGGGATTGAGGCTGTCATTGAAAAGTACTCCACCGCTTTTATGACGTGCGCTACGGAGAGGCGGCGCACGGTTTTTATTGAGGTGGATGGTGGCGCAGATGTAACAATCTGTTAATTGCATTGTTGGCATGGATTGATGCGTGGGGCGGATCAATGGCTTCAGTGCCTGGCGCATTTGTGGGAGCAAGCCTGCGTCGCGTCGGGCGATGATTTGTTCTGGCTGACCGGGTACATATCCGTTGCTGCGGTCATGGCCGCTTAGGGTTTCGCCCTTACGGCGACTCACTTTTTTTACAAACGCCTAAAAAAAGTAAGCAAAAAAACGCTTGCTCCTGCGTTCGGCCCTCGCAGGCTCGGGTTCCTTCGCTGCGGGATCGATCCGGGCGCAGCGGCTACGGTTTGCTTCGCTGCACCTCCTTCCGCTGTGTTCGACTTCGTCGAACGGTCGCTGCGCTCCCACGCCCGGATCAATCCCTCCACTCAGCCTTCCGACGTCGCCGGTGGATCAAGATCAAGAGCGGTACTCGAGCTTGCGCTCATTGTTGAGTGGGGCGGCTTCGCCGCGGGCAGCTGCGCTGCTTTGCTTTTCTGGTGGGGGCGAGCCTGATCGCGACGACGGCCTGCAGGTGAACCCGTTTCCATCGAATTCACGCGATCCAACTGTAGGAGCTGCCGAAGGCTGCGATCTTTTGATCTTGCTTTGCTTTGCTTGGTTTTGTAGGAGAGGACCGGAGCTCTGGACAATAATTGCGCTGTAATACCAATCCCTGTGGGAGCTGGCTTGCCAGCGATGGCGGTCTGATGGACAAAGCCTTCTAACGGCCGCATCCGGCAAAAAACAAGGAATGTTTCCCGCGCCACGCAGTCGGAGTTCAGGTACTACCCATCTGAAAGAGGTTCACCGATGAACAGCAAAACCCTAATCGCCAGCCTGGCCCTTGTTGCCGGTATTGCCGGGATCACGCCCGTTGTTCAAGCGGCGCAAACCTCCAGCGAACCCGCCGTGCAATCGCCGACCAGCGATCGCCAACTGAAGGTCAACGACCGCGCTCCAGAAATGTACCAGCGCGAAGACAAGGCGCTGAAAAACTGGAAAGCCAAAGGTCTGAAAGCGCCGATCGAGCAGGCGCAGTGGGTGCAGATCAATGACAAGTACGTGATGGTGATGATCACCAACGGCACGATTGTCGAGATGCATCCCGTCGAGAAATAGCCTGAACATCGGGGGGAGCGTTTACAGAAGCTCCCCCTTGTCCCAAAGCTGCACCAGCTCCCCAGGCGCCCGATCCTCTGGCACCTTCAACACCATTTCCCCTGACGGGTAGCGCACCTCAATCTGGTAGAAGCGCTGATCCCCACGGCCGGATTCGCTGCTGTCCAGTGGCAGGCAACCTTCGAGCACCGAGCATATTCTCGAACGCTGACTGATGTCGCATTGCGCGAATTCGATTTCCCGTGGGCGGCTCAGGCTGTGAATCGCTGCAACGCCACCCTGGCGAGATACACGCAAAACGGAATCTTTATCCAGCTCGGGTAGCGTTTTCATACGGTCTCCTCAGATTATTCGATACCGACCTGTGCCCAGGCTTGCTGCACCGTGTCGGCTGCTTCGGCGCCGAAGCGCTGGCCAGCATGGTCGATCGTCAGTTTCGCGAACGCGTCGAACGTTGCGTCCTGTTTCAAACGGTCATCACACAGCGTGTCGTACCAGATGCGTCCGGCCTTTTCCCAAGCGAAGCCGCCAAACGCTCGCGCTGCCAGGTAAAACGCGCGGTTGGGAATGCCGGAGTTGATGTGCACGCCGCCATTGTCTTCGCTGGTGATGACGAACTTGCGCATGTGATCCGGTTGCGGATCCTTGCCCAGCATCGGGTCGTCGTATGCCGTGCCGGGGTGCGACATCGAGCGCAGGCCCTTGCCTTGGATCTGTGGCATCAGCAGGTCGGCGCCGATCAGCCAGTCTGCCTGCTCGGAGGTTTGGCCGAGGATGTATTGCTTGATCAACACGCCGAATACATCCGAGAGCGACTCGTTCAGCGCGCCGGACTGGTTGGCATAAATCAGCCCGGCTTCGCTTTCGGTGACGCCGTGGGCCAGTTCATGGCCGATGACGTCGAGCGAGCGGGTGAAGCGCTGGAAGATCTCGCCATCGCCGTCACCGAAAACCATCTGCGCGCCATTCCAGAACGCGTTTTCGTAGGCTTGCCCGTAATGCACGCTGCCGATCAGCGCGAATCCCTGATTGTCGATCGAGTCGCGACCAAGCACCTTCCAAAAGAAATCATAGCTGGCGCCCAGCGCATCGTAAGCCTCATCGACCGCCGGATCCCCCGACGCCGGCTGGCCCTCGAGGCGCACCGGCATGCCCGGCAAGAGCATTTTGTTCTGCGCATCATGCACACTGCGCCGCGCCACGCCCGGCTTGCTCGCTTCCGGCAGAATCGCGCGCGCTGGCGGCTGCGAAGGGCGTCCGGGGTTGGGCAGTAGACTGCGTACATGATTGAGCGTCTGCATCGCGGCGTTGCGCTGCGGCTCGGAACCGTGGGCAATGATGCGGTTGAGGATGTAGGGCGGGATGAAACTGCGCAGCAATCGAGAGTCGGTCATCTAAGCATCCTTGTCGTCATACGATGTCGATACACATGTGAGCGGCTATGCGTGTTTTCGGTTCCATGGATTGCCATCGACGCCGGATTCTGCGAAAAACGCCGCCTGCGAACATCTCGAGAGCCAACGACATGACAGACGAACTGCAAATCATCGACCTGCAACCGGGCGACGGCAAAGCCGCGGTGAAAGGCGCGCTGATCACCACCCAATACACCGGCTGGCTGGAAGACGGCACTGAATTCGACTCGTCCTGGAGCCGGGGCAAACCGTTTCAGTGCGTGATCGGCACTGGCCGCGTGATCAAAGGCTGGGATCAGGGGCTGATGGGCATGCAGGTCGGCGGCAAACGCAAATTGCGGGTGCCGGCGCATCTGGGCTACGGCGAGCGGACCATGGGCAAGATTCCGCCGAATTCGAATCTGGTGTTTGAGATTGAGTTGCTGGAGGTTTTGACGCGGGAGGATTGAAGGGGAGGAATCATCCAGCGGAACTCCTGTGCAGCTGGATGATGTCGATGGTTAGCTGCGAAGTTGCATGCTATTCAACTCCCTCGATTTCAAAACTCGGAATGCAGGGTGGACATTGCCACGCAGAGCCAGTGTCAGGCCCATTGCAACGGGCCTGACGGAAAGCAAATGTCCACCTCCAGCCTTGCAGCAGCTGACAGGTTGACCAATGCATCGAGCGAGAATTTGTCGATTTTCCCGTTGAGTACATCATTGAGGCGTGGCTGCGAGATTCCCAATCTCTGTGCCGCGTCCTTTTGAGGGAGCTCCCACGCTCGAATGGTCTCGCAAAGCGAACGCATGAGCTTGGCTCGCAGACGCATGTTGGCAGCTTCCTGAGGCGTGTCCTCCAATGCATCCCATACACTGGAAAATCGTTGGGATGAGTCTTGATGTTCCTTCATGGCTTAACCTATTTCCTGATATCTGGCCCGGGCCAGTTCGATGTCTCTAATTTCCGTTTTACGTGTGGTTTTGTGCATGGCGTGAAGCACATAGATTGCTTCAGGTCGATTGACTACATAAAACACGCGAAACGCCCCTGAGTCCTCGGTGATCCTGATTTCGTTAACACCGCGTCCTACGGTTTTCATAGGGGGCCAATCGAGTGGGGCATCACCCTGTTGCAACAGGTCCAGCTGAAACCCCGCCGCTCTTCGGGCATCAACCGGGAACGCTTTGAGATCTTTCAACGCGCTTCCCACGAACACCACATCCTTGTGTTTCGGCATCGGCTTGTCCTGTGTCAAAAGGAAAAGCGTAATAGCTGAACGTGAGCGGCGACGGTGAGTTTTATTGCAAGAAATGCCAGTGCCCGTTTGATTTTCAGGTTATATCAGAATCAATATAAAGCAAGCCGCATTTTCCGTTTCACAATTTTCACCGCGAGCGTTTCTGCCGGCCTCGCCGTCAACGTCAGCGCTTAAAACGCTGCGGGATGGAGCGAAAGCTTGTTGCTTCGCCCAAACCGCTCCCGATAAACCGACGGCGGTACGCCCACCACGCTGCGGAACGCCACACGAAAACTTTCCACCGAGCGATAGCCGCAGCGCTGGGCGATCTGCTCGGTGTGTTGATGGGTGCTCTCAAGCAGCTCCCGCGCTCGCGCCAGGCGTTCATGTTGCAGCCAGGCTTTCGGCGATTGCCCGCTGGCTTCGGTGAAGCGCCGCAAAAACGTGCGCTCGCTCATCGCCGCTTCGCTGGCCAGGTCGCGGACTTCCAGTGGTTCGTGCAGGCGTTCGCGGGCCCATTGCATGACGCGCGACAGGTCGCTGCGGGGTGTCGGGCTGACCGGGGTGGGGATGAATTGGGCCTGGCCGCCGGTGCGCTGTGGCGACATGACCAAGCGCCGCGCGACGGCGTTGGCGACCTGCGTGCCGAAGTCGCGGGTTACCAGATGCAGGCAGGCGTCGATGCCGGCGGCGCTGCCGGCGGAGGTGATCAGCTGACCGGCGTCGACATAGAGCACGTCCGGATCGACCTCGATCGCCGGGAAGCGTTGCGCCAGTTCACCGGTGTAGCGCCAGTGCGTGGTGGCGCGGTGGCCGTCGAGCAGGCCGCTGGCGGCGAGCACGAACACGCCCGAGCAGATCGACAGCAACCGCGCGCCTCGGTCATGGGCCTGACGCAACGCGTCGATCAGCGCAGGCGGTACCGGGGCGTTGCGGTCGCGCCAGCCCGGAATGACGATGGTGCGCGCTGCGGCGAGCAATTCCAGGCCGCCATCGGCCAGCACCTGAATGCCACCCATGGCGCGCATCGGGCCTGGATCGACTGCGGCAATCGCATGCTCGTACCAAGGGAAATCGAACTCTGGTCGGGCCAGGCCGAAGATCTCCACGGCAATGCCGAACTCGAATGTGCAGAGGCCATCGTAGGCCAGAATGGCAACCAGATTGGGCTGAGTGAGCATTTGGCGGAAAACTCCCGGTCGGTGTCTTGCGCGCCACTGTAGCGGCAAGCGCCGTCTCGATAAAGTCTGTTCATCCCCCACAGACAAAGGAGCAACACAACATGACCAGCCTGGTTCGCGAAATCCCCGTCGCACCTTCGGCGATTGCCCTGATGCATTTCAGCAATCGTCTGACCTTCGAAACCGATTGTTCCGATGTATTCAGTAGCCACGAGGCCGGGGAGGTCGATTTTGTTCTGGTGGATGTGCGCGGCCCATTGGCGTTCGAGCGCGGCCATGTGCCCGGCGCGATCAATATCCCGACACGCTTGCTCACGGCGGAGCGCTTGGCCGATTACCCGAAACACACTTTGTTCGTAGTCTATTGCGCCGGGCCGCATTGCAATGGGGCGAACAAGGCTGCGGTGAAGCTCGCGGCGTTGGGTTATCCGGTGAAAGAGATGATCGGCGGCGTCACCGGATGGCTCGATGAAGGTTTCGAACTGAGCGCGGCGTCAGTCGCCAATACTCCTGTCGCCTGCGAATGCTGACGTTTCTGTAGGAGCCGCCGGAGGCTGCGATCTTTTGATCTTGATCTCAAAAAAACAAGATCAAAAGATTGCAGCCTCCGGCAACTCTACGGGAGGATCGGCGTTTCTTGCTCTGAAAACAGTCTTGTCCTACATCCTTCGCACCAACACGGCGCACGCGTTTACTCTCGTCAAAGTGATCGCCGATGTTCTGTAAGTATTTGTCGCTTAAAAACAATTGCCTCCGTGCGCGCCGCCATAGACTGCCGGCCACTTCGGTTTTTGCCGTTAGAACGCCATGACCGAACGCTGACTCGAAAGCTGCCAATAAAAGCCTCCGCACGGGAGTAATAAATGAAAAAGCTAGTGATGTTCGGTGCCCTGGCACTGTCGATGTTGTCCCTGACCGCTGTGGCCAAAGACGACAAGCCGATCCGCATCGGTATCGAAGCCGGGTACCCGCCATTCTCGATGAAAACCCCTGACGGCAAACTCACTGGTTTTGACGTGGACATCGGTGACGCACTGTGCACGCAGATGAAAGTTAAATGCACGTGGGTCGAGCAAGAGTTCGATGGCCTGATCCCGGCACTCAAAGTGAAAAAAATCGACGCGATCCTGTCGTCGATGACCATCACTGACGATCGCAAGAAGAACGTCGACTTCACCATCAAGTACTACCACACCCCGGCACGCTTCGTGATGAAGGAAGGCTCCGGCGTCAAAGACCCGCTGACCGAACTCAAGGGCAAGAAAGTCGGCGTGCTGCGCGCCAGTACCCATGACCGCTACGCGACCGAAGTGCTGGTTCCGGCCGGGATCGAACTGGTGCGCTACGGCTCGCAGCAGGAAGCCAACCTCGACATGGTGTCCGGGCGTATCGACGCGATGCTCGCTGACTCGGTCAACCTCAGCGACGGTTTCCTGAAAACCGATGCCGGCAAAGGTTTCGAATTCGTCGGTCCGACCTACGAAGACGCCAAATACTTCGGCGGCGGCGCTGGCATTGCCGTGCGCAAGGGCGATACCGCACTGGCTGAGCAATTCAACAAAGCCATCACCGAAATCCGCGCCAATGGCGAGTACAAGAAAGTCCAGGACAAGTACTTCGACTTTGACGTGTACGGCCATTAATACGCCGTGAAAAAAAGTGGCCCCGTTTGCGCGGTGGCCACTTTTTTTATGCTTTTTTATTTATGGAAATTCTCTGTGGGAGCGAGCCTGCTCGCGAATGCTGTCTGACATTCGACATCGTCATCGTCTGACCTGACGCATTCGCGAGCAGGCTCGCTCCCACAGGGTTTTACGTAACCCAGCTATTCAGGAGTTTTTCATGCAACGCATCGACCACGTTCTGCCCTGGAGCCATTTGGGCAGCGAGCGCTCTCTCAGCGTGTTCCGCTTCGGCGCCGGCAGCCGCAAGGTGTATATCCAGGCCAGCCTGCACGCCGATGAACTGCCGGGCATGCGTACCGCGTGGGAACTCAAGCTGCGCCTGAACGAACTGGAACGGCAGGGCCGTTTGCAAGGCGTTATCGAACTGGTGCCGGTGGCCAATCCGATCGGCCTTGATCAACATCTGCAAGGCAATCACATGGGCCGCTTCGAATTGGGCAGTGGCAAGAACTTCAACCGCGCATTCGTCGAACTCAGCGCCCCGGTCGCGGCGCTGGTTGGCGAGTGTCTGGGCGCGGATGCCGAGGCCAACGTCGCGCTGATTCGCCAGGCCATGGCTCAAGTCTTCGAAGAATTGCCGGCACCGGCCTCGCAACTGGAGGCCTTGCACCGCTTGTTGCTGCGCCACGCCTGCGACGCCGACATCACCCTCGATCTGCATTGCGACTTCGACGCTGCGATTCACCTCTATGCGCTGCCGCAACACTGGCCGCAGTGGCAATCGCTGGCGGCGCGGCTGAAGGCGGGCGTGGCATTGCTCTGCGAAGACTCCGGTGGCAGCTCGTTCGATGAGTCCTGCTCGACGCCATGGTTGCGTCTGGCCAAAGCATTCCCGAACGCGGCGATTCCGGCGGCGAATCTGGCGACGACTCTGGAGCTGGGCAGCATGGGCGACACCCGCGTCGATCAGGCTCAGGCCAATTGCGAAGCGATTCTGGGCTTTCTCGCCGAGCAGGGTTTCATCAGCGGCGAATGGCCGGCGGCGCCGAGCGAATGTTGTGAAGGTCTGCCGTTCGAAGGCACCGAATACCTGTTCGCCCCGCACCACGGCGTGGTCAGTTTCTTGCGCAATGCCGGCGAGTGGGTAGAGCAGGGCGATGCGCTGTTCGAGGTCGTTGACCCGTTGCAGGATCGCGTGACCACCGTGCGCACCGGCACCAGCGGGGTGCTGTTTGCGATTGATCGCGGGCGTTATACCGAGCCGGGGATCTGGCAGGCGAAAGTGGCGGGGCGGGTGCCTTTTAGAACCGGGAAGCTCACCAACGACTGATGGCTCTTCGCTGAATTTGCTGACCCCATCGCTGGCAAGCCAGCTCCCACAGGGTTGCGGTTGATCCCAGATTTTGTAGACGCCGTAATTCTTGTGGGAGCTGGCTTGCCAGCGATAGCGGCATCAGCCACTCCACAAAATTTGGATCCTCAGCCGAGAATGTTAGGCTCCCCCGCGAACCCGACACTCTGTGAAGGAACGCTGCAATGCTGAAATTGTTCGCCCTGCTGACCCTGCTCGCTTCCACCGCCGTCCACGCGCAAACCACCCTGCAATCCGACTTGCCGCTCAAATACCTCGAACAGGTCCACGCCGACTCTGAACCACGTCCGCTGGTGATTTTCCTGCACGGTTACGGCAGTAACGAGGCCGATCTGATCGGCATGAAATTTCAGCTGCCGGCGCAGTACAACTACCTTTCCGTGCGCGCGCCGATGACGTTGGGTGAAGGACGTTTCCAGTGGTTTCGCAAGAAAGGTGAAGGCGCCTACAACGGCGAGACCGATGATCTGAAGGTCAGCGGCCAGAAGCTGCGCGACTTTATCGCCCAGGCGGCGAAGAAATATCACGCCGCGCCGGACAAGGTGTACCTGATCGGCTTCAGCCAGGGCGCGATGATGAGCTACGAAGTGGGCCTGCGCGCGCCAGCGGTCGTGGGCGGGTTTGCCGCGTTGAGCGGGCGCTTGTTGCCGGTGCTCAAAGCCGAACTCAAGCCCGGGCAAGCGCCACTGCCGCTGAGCATTTTTATCGGCCACGGCACCGCTGATGATCCGGTGCCTTACCGTCACGGCACCGAGGCCAACACGCTATTGCACAAGCTCGATTACCAGCCCGAGTTTCACGCGTATCCGGGCGTCGGGCACAGCATCAGTGCGGCCGAGTTGCGCGATCTGAATGGCTGGTTGCAGCGGCTCAATCCTTGACGATGGCTTTGATCAAGGCATCGTGAGCTTTTTTGTCGCTGACGCGGGAAATCACCTGCACCAGCGCCATCTTCGTCCCCGAGCCGGCCAGCAGCGTGGTGTTCAGGGTTTGGCCACCGCCCTGAGTGGCGGTGCTGTCAACCTGACGCAGCCCCAGGCCGGTGCCTTTCTGGGTCAGGCTTTTCTCGCTGAGCTTATTGAAGTCCGGCAGGGCTTTGCGCTGATCGTCGATGAAACTCGACACGCTGCCGTCGAGAAACTCACCGTCGTTGTCCTTGACGTTCTGCCCAGCCGGGATCTGGTTTTCGGCGGCGATGACCACGGTCTTGGTGGTCTGGTTGGTGTACATCGTGCCCTTGGCCCCGCTCGGGCTGGCGGGCAGCGGGTCGGCGACAAAGCCTTTGGGCAGGACAAAGGCAAACTTGCCGTCGAGCAGCGAGACCTTCTCGGTTTTGACTTTTTCCTTGGCGGCGTGCGCGTTGATCGCGGCGAAACCAGCGATGGCCGCCAGCATCAGGACGACGGCTTTTTTGCTCAACAATGACATGTGAATCTCCGGTGAATGGTCGCGCGAGGCGGGCGATCATCCCACGGAGCGTGCCGGGCGTTCCAGCGCGATTCGTCCGGGGGGTTATTGCGCTTGCGCCTTGGCCACTGGCCGCGCCAGCAGACGCCGGGTCACCCCGAGCATCGCCACCGACACTGCCACTCCCACTGCGAAGCCGCTGAGGCCCATGGTCGGCAGCGTCAAGGCCGACACCAGGCAGAACGCCGAGAACGAATACATGCCGGTTGCCGTTGCGCGCAATAACGCAGCGGTAAACGCCGGGCCGCGGGTTTGTTGCGAGAACACTGCCATGACGCTGCCGAGCACCGGGAACACCGCGAGCAGGCCGCTCCAGCGTTCGCCGACGGTGCTGGCGAGCATCGTCACCACCAGCGTCAGCGCCGCACCGGCGATCATCCGCCAGATCAGTTTGTCCGACTTCGGTGCTGGCCCGTTCAACACCGGCTCCACCTCGGGGAACAGATAAGGCGAAGCGAGCAGTGCCACCGCTGCCGCAATCACCGAGAACGGCAAGGACGCCGGGATCACCGACAAGACCGCCGCCAGCGCGGCCCAAACCGCCAGTGAAATGTTCAACGCCCACGGCCAGTTCGCCCGCTGCGCCACCTGCGCATAGGTGATGCAGAAAGCGATCATCGCGAACATTGCCGACAGCGCCGCGACCGCCGATTGCGCGGCAAACTGCGGCCCTTGTTCGATCGCCAGAAAGAACAGAATCGGCCCGACCACTACCGGCAATCCTGACAGCCACCCGGCCACGCTCGGCCCCCAACGTTTGCCCGCCAGGGAAATCAGCAGGAGAAAACCGGGAATCAGCAGCAGTTTGAGGATCAGCACGCGGGTGTCTCCGTCGGGTCAGGATGAGCCACGTTAGCACTGCCGATTAAAGATTGCTGCCTATGTTCGCAATTTTTGTATACAAAAATTCAGGCGCGAATCCGGCTATGCTTTGATCATCAGAATGCAGCGGAGACGATACGGCGATGAACAGAACACCCAAGCTCGTTCGTGGCTGTTGTGGCATCGGTTTATGGGCACTGTTGCTGACGCCGACGTGGGCCAATTGGCAGGACGCAGTGCCAGGGGCGCAAATCATCGGCAGTGGCGATTTCAGCGTGTTCGGCTTCGATGTTTACAGCGCGCGCTTGTGGAGTGCCGCGCGGCCTCTGGCGGACGGCCAGCCGTTTGCCCTGGAGCTGATCTACCGGCGCAACATCTCGCGAGACGATCTGGTCAGCACCAGCGTCGATGAGATCAAACGCCTTGCCGGTCCCCGGGTCACTTCAGCGCAATTGGCCGGCTGGCAGACGCAGATGCAGCAATCGTTTGTCGACGTTCAGGCCGGCACGCGGATTACCGGCGTGTATCTGCCGGGGCAGGGCGCGCGGTTTTTTGTCGGCCAGAAGCTCCAGCATGAGATTGAGGATCCACAGTTTGCCAAGGCGTTTTTCGATATCTGGCTGGATCCGCGAACACGCAGTCCCGAGTTGCGCGAGCAGTTGTTGGGGGTGAACCCATAGGTTCAGTGATCTTTGCGCTTCAAGGCACCAGGCGAAACGACTAAGCTGCCGGGCTCCCGTTTTGTTTCTGGATGTGTGCGTGAAATTCAGTCTGCCCAAAATCGCCACCGCGCCGTTTTGCCCGCCGGAAGTGGCCGGCAGTGTTGCGGTCGATCCGACTGCCTCGTTCTTCAAACGTGTGCTGCGTTTCGCCGGTCCCGGTTTGCTGGTGTCGATCGGCTACATGGATCCGGGCAACTGGGCGACCGCGATCGAGGCCGGTTCGCGTTTTGGCTACAGCCTGTTGTTCGTGGTGTTGCTGGCGAGTCTGGCCGGCATGGTCGTGCAATGTCTGTGCTCGCGGCTGGGCATCGCCACCGGGCGCGATCTGGCGCAGTTGTCCCGCGAGCGCTACAGCACCCCGACAGCGCGCCTGCAATGGATACTGGCGGAGATCTCGATCATCGCCACCGACCTCGCCGAAGTGCTTGGCTGCGCTCTCGCGTTTCACTTGCTGCTCGGTTGCTCGCTGACCTTCGGCATCGCCCTGACAGCGTTCGACACGTTGCTGGTGCTGGCCTTGCAGAACCGGGGTTTCCGCCGTCTCGAAGCAATCATGCTGGTGCTGGTCGCGACCATCGGCGTGTGTTTTTTCGTTGAGCTGTTACTGATCAAACCCTACTGGCCAGACGTCGCGCTGGGCTTCAAACCTTCGCTGGCGGCCATCGGCGATGCCGCGCCGCTGTATCTGGCCATTGGCATCCTCGGCGCCACAGTAATGCCGCATAACCTTTACTTGCACACCTCGATCGTGCAGACGCGGATGATCGGCAAGGATCTGGCGAGCAAGCAGGACGCGGTGAAACTGGCACGTATCGACACCATCGGTTCGCTGGCCCTGGCGCTGCTGGTCAACGCGGCGATCCTGATTCTCGCGGCGGCGGCGTTTCACCAGTCCGGACACACCGATGTGGTCGACATTCAGGACGCCTATCACCTGCTCGACCCGCTGGTTGGCGGTGCGCTGGCCAGTGTGCTGTTCGGCGTGGCGCTGCTCGCGTCGGGGCAAAGTTCGACCTTCACCGGGACCATCGCCGGGCAGGTCATCATGGAGGGCTATCTGAACCTGCGCATCCCGTGCTGGCAGCGGCGTTTGATCACCCGCGGGCTGGCGCTGATTCCGGCGTTCATCGGCGTCTGGCTGCTCGGCGATGGCGCTATCGGCAAGCTGCTGGTGTTGAGCCAGGTCGTGCTCAGCCTGCAACTGCCGTTTGCCTTGTACCCGCTGATTCGCATGACCAACGACCGGCAGTTGATGGGGCCGTTCGTCAATCGCTGGCCCACGCGGGTGCTGGCCTGGGGGCTGTTTGTGTTGATCAGCGGGGCGAACAGTTGGTTGATATTGCAGTGGGCGGCTTGATCACTGAGTTGAGGTGACTGGCAGGGCCTCTTCGCGAGCAGGCTCGCTCCCACAGGTTTTCGCGGGCGGCCACAATTCAGCTGGCCAGCCGACGAGGGGTCATCCATCAACTTGTTTCCCGGTGGGCGAGCCTATACTGTATATGCACACAGTAAAGAGCCCGCGCCATGCAAATCATCGACAAGCTGAGCATCCTCGCCGACGCCGCCAAATATGACGCCTCCTGCGCCAGCAGCGGTGCGCCCAAGCGCAGCTCCGAGGGCAAGAGCGGGCTTGGTTCGACGGATGGCATGGGCATCTGTCACAGCTACACGCCGGACGGGCGCTGTGTGTCGTTGCTGAAAATCCTGCTGACTAACTTCTGCCTTTACGATTGCCAGTACTGCGTCAACCGCCGTTCCAGCGATGTGCCGCGTGCGCGCTTCACCCCGGAAGAAGTCGTGACGCTGACCATGGATTTCTACCGCCGCAACTGCGTCAGCGGCCTGTTTCTCAGCTCCGGGATCATTCGCTCGGCGGACTACACCATGGAGCAACTGGTGCGGGTGGCGAAGTTGCTCCGAGAAGAGCACGAATTTCGCGGCTACATCCATTTGAAGACCATTCCGGAAGCCGATCCGGCCTTGATCGAGGAGGCTGGGCGTTACGCCGACCGCCTCAGCGTCAACATAGAATTGCCCACCGACGCCAGCCTGCAGACGCTGGCGCCGGAGAAGGACATCACCTCGATCAAGCAAGCGATGAACACCATCTACACCGGCGTGCAAACAGTGTTGAACGAGCCGCGCTCGGCGAAATTCGCCCCGGCCGGGCAGAGCACGCAATTGATCGTCGGTGCCGATGACACCGACGACAGCACCATCCTCCACAGCGCCCAATCCTTGTACGGCAACTTCCGTTTGCGCCGGGTCTATTACTCGGCGTTCAGCCCGATCCCCGACAGCCCGAAAAGCGTACCGCTCGCCGCGCCGCCGCTGATGCGCGAGCACCGTTTGTATCAGGCTGATTTCCTCCTGCGCAGCTACGGCTACAGCGCTGACGAATTGCTTAAAGGCCCGGGCAATCTGGCGCTTGATATCGACCCGAAGCTGGCCTGGGCGCTGGAAAATCGCGAAGTGTTTCCGCTGGACCTGAACCGTGCCGACGCGACGTTGATCGCGCGCATCCCGGGCATTGGCTTGCGCACCACCGAGCGCCTGGTCGAGTTGCGCCGTCAGCGGCGAATCCGTTACGAAGACGTGGCGCGGATGCGCTGCGTGCTGGCCAAGGCGAAGCCTTTCATCATCACCAGCGATTACCACCCGCAACAGGCGGAAGTCACCAGCCACATGCTCTATCAGCAATTGCGCGACCGACCGATGCCGCAGCAGATGGGGTTGTGGGGATGATCAGTCTTGATTGCGATGACCTGTTCGACACATGGCGTCAGCAGGCGCGCTGGTTGCTCAGCCATGAAATCGATCCGAGCCTGGTGAGCTGGGCGGCGGAAGGGGTGGGCGATCTGTTTGCCAGTGATGAGCACGTGCCCGAGGGGCAGGGGCCGTTTCAGGCGCGTATTCCCCGAGCGCTGCTCGACACCCTCGAACAAGCGGCGCGCTATCGCGGCGAGCAACGCTGGAGCCTGTTGTATGAAGTGCTCTGGCGCGTCAGTCACGGCGACCGCACGGCGATGATGGCGGGCGACAAGCTCGGCAGCGAGTTGCAGCGGCGCATCAAGCAGGTCAGCCGCGAGGCCCATCATCTGCATGCATTCGTGCGTTTCATCGAGCGGTCGAAGGATCTGCCCGGTCCACAATACGTGGCGTGGCATGAGCCGGCGCATGACATTCTGCACAGCGCCAGCGAGCACTTTATCGGGCGCATGGGCCAGCATCGCTGGTTGATCGCCACTCCGCGTGACGGCGTTTATTACGACGGTGAGCAATTGATTCACGAGCGGCAGTGCCCGATTGAGTGGCAGCAACTGGCGCAGAACGTCGACGATCCCCACGGCGATTTGTGGTTGACCTACTACAGCCACATCTTCAACCCGGCGCGGTTGAACCCGAAGGTCATGCAAGGACATCTGCCGGTGCGGTTCTGGAAGAATCTGCCGGAGGGTGAGTTGATACCGGGATTGATCACCCAGGCGCGGATGGGCAAGCAGCAGAATGGGCAGGCGAGCGGAATTTCGGATCGGACGGGCAAGCGCATTGCCTCCAAAAATCAAAAGCAAACCCTCACCCCAGCCCTCTCCCGGAGGGAGAGGGAGCCGACCGAGGTGTTCTTGCGAACTCCATCGACCTGAATGGCCGAGGTGAACGCGATTTTTGAAAAGCACACAAGTCGGCTCCCTTTCCCCCTCGCCCCCTTGGGGGAGAGGGCTGGGGTGAGGGGGTGACGTTCTTCAATACGACACCAGAGCCCAGCCCTACAAAAAAGCCCCCCACCAATCACTCGGTGGAGGGCTTTTGAGCATCAGCAGTCGTCAGATCAAACCTTGACGATCCAGCCCGCTGGCGCTTCGATGTCGCCGGTCTGCACGCCAGTCAGCTCTTTGTAGAGCTGCTGGGTTACCGGGCCTACCTCGGTTTCGCTATGGAACACATGCAGGTGGTCGTTGTAGCTGATGCCGCCAATCGGCGTGATCACCGCAGCGGTACCGCAGGCACCGGCTTCCTTGAAGTCCGACAGCTTGTCGATCAGCACGTCGCCTTCAACCACTTCCAGGCCCAGACGCGATTTGGCCAGTTCGATCAGCGACAGGCGGGTGATGCCTGGCAGGACCGACGGCGAGTTCGGGGTGACGAACTTGTTGTCGTGGGTGATCCCGAAGAAGTTGGCCGAACCGACTTCCTCGATCTTGGTGTGGGTCATCGGATCGAGGTAGATCGCATCGGCGAAGTTGGCTTTCTTGGCTTTCGAGCCCGGCATCAGGCTGGCGGCGTAGTTGCCACCGACCTTGGCCGCACCGGTGCCTTGCGGGGCCGCGCGGTCGTAGCTGGAGATCTGGAAGTTGTGCGGGGTCAGGCCGCCCTTGAAGTAGGCGCCGACCGGGATGCAGAAAATCGAGAAAATGAATTCGGGCGCGGTGCGTACGCCGATGTTGTCACCGACGCCGATCACGAACGGACGCAGGTACAGCGCGCCGCCAGTGCCGTAAGGCGGGATGAAACGCTCGTTGGCGCGGACCACGGCTTTGCAGGCTTCGATGAACTGCTCGGTGTCGACCGTCGGCATCAGCAGACGCGCGCAGCTGCGTTGCATGCGCAGGGCGTTCTGGTCCGGGCGGAACAGGTTGATCGAGCCGTCCTTGCAGCGATAGGCCTTCATGCCTTCGAAGCACTGCTGACCATAGTGAAGGGCGGTGGAGCCTTCGCTGATGTGCAGGACGTTATCTTCGGTCAGGGTGCCTTTGTCCCACTCGCCATCGCGAAAGTACGACAGATAGCGCTTGTCGGTCTTGATGTAGTCAAAACCCAGCTTGTCCCAATTGATGCTTTCGTTACCCATGACACCCTCTATCACTGAACAACCGCCGAAACGGTTCAAGGCTTCTGACGTTTTTTTGGATGGGCACAACAATACTTCATTCTTGAGCGGTTTCGCAGCCCGGACTATCGGATGACACACAGATAAATCGTGTTGCCCTCCAGAATTCGCGAGCAGGCTCGCTCCCACATTTGAAATGCATTCCCATTGTGGGAGCGAGCCTGCTCGCGAAGGGGCCATCACTGCCACCGCACATCACATATGCAGCGCATGCCCCAGCGCCCGCAACGCCGCTTCCTGCACCGCCTCACCCAAGGTCGGGTGGGCATGGATGGTGCCGCCGATGTCTTCCAGTCGCGCGCCCATTTCCAGGCTTTGCGCAAACGCCGTCGACAGTTCGGAAACCCCAACGCCCACCGCTTGCCAGCCGACAATCAGATGATTGTCGCGACGTGCGACCACGCGGACGAAGCCGCTTTTCGATTCCAGGGTCATCGCCCGGCCGTTGGCGGCGAACGGGAAGCTGGAAACGATGCAGTCCAGCCCCGCAGCCTTGGCCTCGTCCGGGGTTGTGCCGACCACCACCAGTTCCGGGTCGGTAAAGCACACGGCGGCGATGGCGGTCGGGTTGAACTCACGGCTCTTGCCACTGATCAGCTCGGCAACCATCTCGCCCTGGGCCATGGCGCGGTGGGCCAGCATCGGTTCGCCGCTCACATCGCCAATGGCGTAGACGTTGCGCATGCTGGTCTGGCAACGGCTGTCGATCCTGATCGCCGAACCGTTCATGTCCAGATTCAGCGCTTCGAGATTAAATCCCTGCGTATTGGGTTTGCGGCCGACGGCAACCAGTACCTGATCGGTTTCCAGATTGAGGGTTTCGCCTTCGGGATCGCGCACCTGCAACGTGCCGTCGAAACCGAGCACGCTGTGCTTGAGGTACAGCTTCACGCCCAACTGCTTCAGCGCGTCGTGGACCGGTTGTGTCAGCTCCGCGTCATAGGCCGGCAGGATGCGGTCCTGTGCTTCGACCACGCTGACCTCGGCGCCGAGCTTGCGATAAGCGATGCCCAGCTCCAGGCCGATGTAACCACCGCCGACCACCACCAGACGTTTCGGCACAGACGTCGGTGCCAGCGCTTCGGTGGAGGAAATGATCGGCCCGCCAATCGGCAGGATCGGCAGGTTGACGCTGGTCGAACCGGTGGCCAGCACCAGATGTTCGCACTGGATGCGCGTATCGGCGACTTCCACGGTTTTGCCGTCGATGATTTTCGCCCAGCCATTGATGACCTGGACCTTGTTTTTCTTCAGCAGCGCGGCGACGCCAGTGGTCAGGCGATCAACGATGCCGTCCTTCCACTCGACGCTTTTGCTGATATCCAGGGTCGGCGCGGCAACGCTGATGCCGAGCGCCGAATGCTGGCTGTGATGCTGCGTCTGATGAAACTGCTCAGCCACATGAATCAGCGCTTTCGACGGAATGCAGCCGATATTCAAGCAGGTGCCGCCCAACGACTGGCCTTCGACCAGAATGGTCGGAATACCCAATTGCCCGGCGCGGATCGCCGTGACGTAACCGCCGGGGCCGCCGCCGATAATCAGCAGCGTGGTGTTCAGAGATTGCATTCGGGCTTACTCCACAAACAAGGTAGCGGGTTGTTCGAGCAAGCCACGAATGGCCTGAATGAAGAGCGCCGCGTCCATGCCGTCGACCACGCGGTGATCGAAGGAGCTGGAGAGGTTCATCATCTTGCGGATCACCACTTGGCCTTTGACCACCATTGGCCGTTCGACGATTTTGTTCACGCCGACAATGGCCACTTCCGGCAGGTTCAGCACCGGCGTGCTGACAATGCCGCCCAATGCGCCGAGGCTGGTCAGGGTGATGGTCGAGCCGGACAGCTCATCACGGCTGGCCTTGCCATTGCGCGCGGCGTTGGCCAAACGCGAAATTTCGGCGGCGCTGTCCCACAGGCTGCGCGCTTCGGCGTGACGCACCACGGGCACCATCAGGCCTACATCGCTTTGCGTGGCGACGCCGACATGCACCGCACCGAGGCGGGTGATGACTTGCGCTTCGTCATCGTAACGGGCGTTCATCTGCGGGAAGTCGCGCAGGGCGACGACCAGCGCGCGAACAAGGAACGGCAACAAGGTCAACTTGCCACGGCTGGCGCCATGTTTTTCATTCAGATGCGCGCGCAGTTCTTCGATTGCGGTGACGTCGATTTCCTCGACATAACTGAAGTGCGCGGCACGCTGAGTGGCATCCTGCATGCGCTGGGCGATCTTGCGGCGCATGCCGATCACTTGAATCTGTTCTTCGTCGTGGCGCTGGGCATAAGCGGCAGCGGCCGGCGCCGAAGCGTTCGACTGACCTTGCGCCAGATAGGCTTCAAGGTCTTCGTGCAACACGCGACCGGCCGGGCCGGAGCCGCGCACCAAGCGCAATTGAATGCCCAGATCCAGCGCATGTTTGCGCACGGCTGGCGAGGCTAGCGGGCGTTCATCCGCTTCGCGAGCGACCATCGGACCCTGGCAAACGGCAGCCGGACGTGGTGCGGCGGCTGCGGCGGGCTTGCTTTCGACAGCAGTCTCAACGTTCGGCGCAACCGGTGCTTCTTTGACATGCGCGGGTGCGGCGGACTCTTTAAGGTTGCCGGCACCTTCAACTTCAATGCTGATCAGCACACTGCCGACCGCCATCACTTCACCCGGCTGACCACCAAGGGCAATCACTTTCCCGTGTACCGGCGACGGAATATCGACCATCGCCTTGTCGGTCATGACATCCGCCAGCACCTGGTCTTCAACCACCAGATCGCCAACCTTGACGTGCCACTGCGACAGTTCTACTTCTGCGATGCCTTCGCCGATGTCCGGCATCTTGATAACGTGCGTGCCCATTCAGACCTCCATGACCCGTTTCAACGCCGCGCCCACGCGGGACGGCCCTGGGAAATACGCCCACTCCTGCGCGTGCGGGTAGGGAGTGTCCCAACCGGTGACGCGTTCGATCGGCGCTTCCAGGTGATGGAAGCAGTGCTCTTGCACCAGCGATACCAGCTCGGCGCCGAAACCGCAGGTGCGGGTGGCTTCGTGTACCACCACGCAGCGGCCGGTTTTCTTCACCGACTTGACGATGGTTTCCAGGTCCAGCGGCCACAGGCTGCGCAGGTCGATGACTTCGGCATCGACGCCGGATTCTTCGGCAGCGACTTGCGAGACGTAGACGGTGGTGCCGTAGGTCAGCACGGTCACGTCCTTGCCCGGGCGAGTGATCGCGGCAACGTCCAGCGGCACGGTGTAGTAACCGTCCGGCACCTGGGCTTGCGGATGTTTCGACCACGGGGTTACCGGGCGGTCGTGATGGCCATCGAACGGGCCGTTGTACAGGCGTTTCGGCTCGAGGAAGATCACCGGGTCATCGTTTTCGATGGAGGCGATCAGCAAGCCTTTGGCGTCGTACGGGTTGGACGGCATCACCGTACGCAGACCGCAGACCTGAGTGAACATCGCCTCGATGCTCTGGCTGTGGGTCTGGCCGCCGTAGATGCCGCCGCCGCAAGGCATGCGCAGGGTCATCGGTGCGGTGAACTCGCCGGCCGAGCGATAACGCAGACGCGCCGCTTCGGAAATGATCTGGTCGGAGGCGGGGTAGACGTAGTCGGCGAACTGGATTTCGGCGACCGGACGCAAACCGTAGGCGCCCATGCCGACGGCGACGCCGACAATGCCGCTTTCCGAGATCGGTGCGTCGAACACCCGCGAGGTGCCGTACTTGGTCTGCAGGCCTTCGGTGCAGCGGAACACGCCGCCGAAGTAGCCGACGTCCTGACCGAAGACGACGACGTTGTCATCACGCTCAAGCATCACATCCATGGCCGAGCGCAGGGCCTGGATCATGGTCATGGTGGTCGTGGTCATGGCGGTTTCCAACTGAATATTGTTGTTGTGATCGTTCATGTCAGATCCCCAACTGCTGACGCTGGCGCTTCAAGTGCTCCGGCATCTCTTTGTAGACGTCTTCGAACATGGTCGCGGCGCTTGGAATCTGACCGCCGGCGAGGGTGCCGTACTGTTCGGCCTGTTTCTGCGCAGCAATCACTTCGGCCTCGAGTTCAGCGCTGACGGCGGTGTGCTCTTCCTCCGACCAGTGACCGACCTTGATCAGGTGCTGTTTCAGACGCGCGATCGGATCGCCGAGCGGGAAGTGGCTCCAGTCATCGGCAGGGCGGTATTTCGATGGGTCGTCGGAGGTCGAGTGCGGGCCGGCGCGGTAAGTGACCCATTCGATCATGGTCGGGCCGAGGTTGCGGCGGGCGCGTTCGGCAGCCCAGGCGGAAGCGGCGTAGACCGCATAGAAATCGTTGCCGTCGACACGCAGCGAGGCGATGCCGCAACCGACGCCGCGTCCGGCGAAAGTCGTGGCTTCACCGCCGGCGATGGCCTGGAAGGTGGAAATCGCCCACTGGTTGTTGACCACGTTGAGGATCACCGGCGCGCGATAAACGTGGGCGAAGGTGAGGGCGGTGTGGAAGTCCGATTCGGCGGTGGCGCCGTCACCGATCCACGCCGAGGCGATTTTCGTATCGCCCTTGATCGCCGAGGCCATGCCCCAGCCGACGCCCTGAATGAATTGGGTGGCGAGGTTGCCGGAAATGGTGAAGAAGCCAGCGTCCTTGACCGAGTACATGATCGGCAACTGGCGGCCCTTGAGCGGATCGCGCTCGTTGGACAGCAACTGGCAGATCAGGTCGACCAGCGGTACATCGCGGGCCATGAGGATGCTTTGCTGGCGATAGGTCGGGAAGCACATGTCATCGATGTTCAGCGCCAATGCCTGGGCGCTGCCGATGGCTTCTTCGCCAAGGCTCTGCATGTAGAACGACATCTTTTTCTGCCGCTGGGCGACGACCATGCGGTTGTCGTAGATGCGCGTCTTGAGCATCGCGCGCATGCCTTTGCGCAGGATCTCGACCGGCACGTTTTCGGCCCACGGGCCGAGGGCGTTGCCCTGATCGTCGAGCACGCGAATCAGGCCACGGGCGAGGTCGGCGGTATCGGCAGGTTCTACATCGACAGGAGGTTTGCGCACCGTACCGGCATCGGTCAAATGCAGGTAGGAAAAATCGGTTTTGCAGCCGGGACGGCCCGAGGGTTCAGGGACGTGCAGGCGCAGCGGTTCATACGCTTGGGTCATGGCTTCTACGCTCGATCTTGTGAATTTCTTGTAGTGAGCTGGCAGTCATTCCCGGGTAGGGGAAATCTTGTCCTACAACAATCATAGGCGCGGCCAAGAAGAATATTTCTCTGTGTTTCGTTGCGCTGGCGACCATTTGCAGATAGAAATTCTGCATAAACATAAAAAACAGGTGGTTTTGTCTCATGCGCAAACTGGACCGTACCGACATCGGCATTCTCAACAGCCTTCAGGAGAACGCGCGGATCACCAATGCCGACCTCGCCCGTTCGGTGAACCTGTCGCCGACGCCATGCTTCAACCGGGTCAAGGCCATGGAAGAATTGGGTCTGATTCGCGAGCAGGTCACGTTGCTGGATGCCGATCTGCTGGGGCTGCATGTGAATGTGTTCATTCACGTCAGCCTGGAAAAGCAGGTGGAGGAAGCGCTGCAGCACTTCGAGGAGGCGATTTCTGATCGGCCGGAGGTGATGGAGTGCTATCTGATGGCCGGCGACCCGGATTATCTGATCCGTGTGCTGGTGCCGAGCATTCAGTCGCTGGAACGCTTCATGATGGATTTTCTGACCAAGGTGCCGGGGGTGGCGAACATCCGCTCCAGCTTTGCGCTCAAGCAGGTGCGCTACAAGACCGCGTTGCCATTGCCTGCGAACGGTTTGACGTTGGGGACGTGAAGATCAAAACATCGCAGCCACGGCAGCTCCATTCGCCGATCGTTCCCACGCTCCGCGTGGGAATGCATCCCGTGACGCTCTGCGTCACTTCTTGAGGCGGAACGCGGAGCGTCCCTGGCGGCATTCCTTTGCTGCGCTTGGGAACGATCAGTTGGCTCCGCGCGTGAATCAGCGCGGTCAGAGTTTGTTGAGCGGAATCTTCAGGTAAACCACGCCGTTGTCCTCAGGCGCCGGCAGATTCCCCGCCCGTACGTTCACCTGAATCGCCGGCAGCAGCAACGTCGGCATGCCTAACCCAGCGTCACGTGTCGTGCGCATCTCGACGAACGCCGCTTCATCGATCCCGTCATGCACATGAATATTGCTTTTGCGCTGTTCGCCGACAGTGGTCTGGCACTGCGAGGCGCGGCCCTCGGGCGGGTAATCGTGGCAAACGTAAAGCTTCACGCTCGCCGGAAAAGCCAACAGCTTCTGGATCGACTTGAACAAGTGCTGCGCATTGCCACCGGGGAAATCACAGCGCGCGGTGCCGACATCGGGCATGAACAGCGTGTCGCCGACGAGGATCTGTTCGCCGTCGACCAGGTAGGCCATGTCCGCTGGTGTATGGCCGGGGACGTGCAGGGCGGTGGCCTTGAGGTTGCCGATCAGGAACGATTCGTTCGGCGCGAACAGGTGATCGAACTGCGAGCCATCGACGCAAAATTCCGGCTCCAGATTGAACAGCGCCTTGAACACATTCTGCACTTTGCTGATCGATTCACCGATGGCGATCTTGCCGCCCAGTTCTCGACGCAGGTACGGCGCGGCGGAGAGGTGATCGGCGTGGGCGTGGGTTTCCAGTAGCCATTGCACTTGCAGCCGGTGCACACGCACGAAAGCGATGATCTTGTCCGCCTGCGCCGTGCCGGTGCGCCCGGCGGCGCCATCGTAATCGAGCACCGGGTCGACGATCGCGCACTGGCCGCCGTCGGCTTCGTAGACCACGTAGCTGTAGGTCGAGGAGGCGGGGTCGAGGAACGCTTCAATCAGGGCGGGCATGGCGAAAACCTGTGCTGGGTAATTTCGGGTTGCAACACTTTATGTAAAAACATAATGTTCGCAGCTTAAGTGACCTTCAAGGCCTCGTGCAAATGCAATCCAGTCTGACCGAATGTGAAGTCGCCCAACTGCGCGCCTCGGCGTCCAAAGCCTGCGCCTTGCTCAAAGCCCTGGCCAATGAGGATCGCCTGTTGATCCTCTGTCAACTGACCCAGGGCGAACGCAACGTCGGCGAACTGGAAAAAATGACCGGCGTACGCCAGCCGACGCTGTCCCAACAACTGGGCATCTTGCGCGACGAAGGGCTGGTCGCGACCCGCCGAGAAGGCAAATACATTTTCTACGGCCTGGCCAGTCACGAAGTGATTCAGGTGATGAAAACCCTCTCGGGGCTGTATTGCGGAGCGGTACTCAAGAGCTGGGAACAGCCATAAATGCCAGCCCTCACAAACATCTCCTGTGGGAGCGAGCCTGCTCGCGAAGGCGGCGTGTCAGCCGACGAATAGTTGACTGAGCCACCGCTTTCGCGAGCAGGCTCGCTCCCACATTGGTTGTTGTGGTGAGCCAAAAAATCCTTGCGTGCAGCAAAAGGAACAAGCAATGAACGATCAACACTGGGGCCTATCCATCAGTGCGGACATCGTGGTCATCGGCGGTGGCACGGCCGGCATCGGTTTTGTCGCCAGCCTGCTCAAGCGTGACCCGCAGCTCAAAGTCACCGTGATCGAACCGAGTTCACAGCACTACTATCAACCGGCGTGGACGCTGGTCGGCGGTGGTGCGTTTGATGTGAAAGACACCGTCAGGCCGATGAGCAAAGTCATGCCGCGTCAGGCGACGTGGATTCAGGCCAGTGTCAGCGCCATCGACCCGCAAAGCCGCCAACTCACCCTCGACGACCAGCGCACCGTCAGCTATCAGAACCTGATCGTCTGCCCCGGCCTGCGCCTGGCCTGGGAAAAAGTCGAAGGCTTGCAGGAAAGCCTCGGTCAGCACGGCGTCACCTCCAACTACAGCTATCAACACGCCCAGTACACCTGGGATCAAGTGCAGAAACTGCGCGATGGCCGGGCGCTGTTCACCCAGCCGGCGATGCCGATCAAATGCGCCGGCGCGCCGCAAAAAGCCCTGTACCTGTCTTGCGATCACTGGCGCAAATCCGCCGTGCTGAAAGACATCAACGTTGAATTCAATCTCGCTGGCGCTGCGCTGTTTGGCGTGCCGACCTTCGTGCCGCCGTTGATGAAGTACATCGAACAGTACGACGCGCAACTGGCGTTCAACTCGAATCTGGTCAAGGTCGACGGCCCGGCGAAAACCGCCTGGTTTGACGTCAAGGACGCCGACGGCAATGTCAGCCGGGTCGCGAAAACCTTCGACCTGCTGCACGTCGTGCCGCCACAAGTCGCGCCGGATTTCATCGCACAGAGTCCGCTGGCCGATGCCGGCGGTTGGTGCGAAGTCGATCCACACAGCCTGCAGCATCCGCGTTATCCCGAGGTGTTCGCACTGGGCGATATCTGCGGCACCAGCAATGCGAAAACTGCCGCAGCGGTGCGCAAGCAGGTTGTCGTCGTTGCGCAAAACCTGCTGGCCGCGCGCAAACAACAGCCGCTGCCGCTCAAGTACGACGGCTACGGCTCGTGCCCGCTGACGGTGGAGAAGGGCAAGGTGATCCTCGCCGAGTTCGGCTATGGCGGCAAACTGCTGCCGACTTTCCCGCTGAACCCGACCGTGGCCCGCCGTTCGGCATGGTGGCTGAAGGCGACGCTGCTGCCGTGGTTCTACTGGCACGGCATGCTCAAGGGCCGCGAGTGGCTGACGCGTCTGTCCAGGGTCGACTGAGAAAACTCCTATGTTGCTGGCAAGTCTGTTTGGCGTGGTGATGGGTTTGGTCCTCGGCCTGACCGGCGCGGGCGGCGGGATTCTCGCGGTGCCGGCGCTGGTGCTCGGGCTCGGCTGGACGATGACGCAAGCGGCGCCGGTGGCCTTGTTTGCGGTCGGCAGCGCGGCAGCGGTCGGTGCTATCGACGGTTTGCGCCATGGCCTGGTGCGTTACCGCGCGGCGCTGTTGATTGCGGCACTGGGCGCGGTGTTTTCGCCGCTGGGGATCTACTTCGCGCATCAGTTGCCGGAAAAGATTCTGATGATTCTGTTCAGCCTGCTGATGGTCCTGGTCGCCTGGCGAATGTTCAGAAAGGACCGTCAGCAAGCGGGGCCGAGCGATCACGGCCACGCCAGTTGGGGCCAGAAAAACTGCATGCTCAACGAGCAGACCGGGCGCTTCGACTGGACCGTCAAATGCACCGCCACTCTGGCTGCACTGGGCGCGATTACCGGCGTGGTTTCGGGCTTGCTCGGCGTCGGCGGCGGCTTTCTGATCGTGCCGGCGTTCAAGCAACTGACCGATGTGCAGATGCGCGGCATCGTTGCGACGTCGTTGATGGTGATCAGTCTGATTTCCGCGATCGGGGTGATCGGCGCGTTTCATGCGGGGGTGCGTATCGACAGTCAGGGTGCGGCGTTCATTGTCGCCAGCATCGTTGGCATGATCGTCGGTCGCAGGCTGTGCGCGCAGGTGCCGGCGCGGGCGTTGCAGGTGGGGTTTGCCAGTGTCTGTCTGGTGGTGGCGGGGTACATGCTGGTGCGGGCGTGAAGATCAACAGATCACAGCCTCGTTGCACTCGACAGCTCCTACAGGGGTATGCGATTCCTGCAGGAGCTGCGATCTTTTCAGCGGGTTACAACACCAGGTGCGGCAGCCACAGCGAAATCGCTGGAACGTAGGTCACCAGCAGCAGCACCAGGAACAGCACGCCATAGAACGGCAGCAGCGCTTTTACGGTGCTTTCGATACTGACCTTGCCCACCGCCGAGCCGACGAAGAGCACCGCGCCCACCGGCGGTGTTATCAATCCGATCCCCAGGTTCACCAGCATGATCATGCCGAACTGCACCGGATCGACACCGATGCCCATGATCACTGGCATCAGGATCGGCGTGAGGATCAGGATCAGCGGCGCCATGTCCATCACCGTGCCCAACAGCAGCAACATCACGTTGATGCACATCAGGATCACGTAGCGGTTGTCCGACAGGGTCAGGAACAGCGTGGTGATCTTCGCCGGGATCTGCATCAGGGTCATGATGTAGCCGAAGCTGGCGGCGAAACCGATCAGGATCATCACAATGGAGATGGTGCGCACCGTGCGGTGCATCAGCTTGGGCAGCTCGCTCCATTTGTAGTCGCGGTAGATGAACATGGTCACGAAGAATGACCACAGCACCGCGATGGCCGCCGATTCAGTGGCGGTGAAAATACCCGAGAGAATGCCGCCGAGGATGATCACCATCGCCATCATGCCCCACAGGGCTTCGCCGACGATCTTCAGCGCCTGGCGCATCGGAATCACTTCGCCCTTGGGGTAGTTGCGCTTTTTCGCGAAGATCAGGCACAGCACCATCAGGCAGGCGCTCATCAGCAGGCCCGGGACGATGCCGGCCATGAACAGCGAAGCGATCGACACCGTACCGCCAGCGGCCAGCGAGTAGAGCACCGAGTTATGGCTTGGCGGAGTCAGCAGGGCTTGCACCGAGCCGCTGACGGTCACGGCGGTGGAGAAGTCCCGTGGATAGCCCTTGCGTTCCATTTCCGGAATCAGCACCGAACCCACCGACGCCGTGTCAGCCACCGACGAACCGGAGATCGCGCCGAAGAAAGTCGAGGCAACAATGTTGACCAGCGACAGGCCACCGCGGACGAAACCCACCAGCACCCCCGCACATGCCACCAGCCGCCGGGACATACCGCCCTCGGCCATGATCGCGCCGGCCAGGACGAAGAACGGAATGGCCAGCAGCGAGAATTTGTTCACCCCCGAGGCGACCTGGATCATCACCGCCTGGAAGGGAATGTCGATCCACCACGCGCCGATCAGCGCGGCGGCGCCCAACGCGTAGGCGACCGGCATGCCGATCAGGATCAATACGATAAAACTGCCCAGCAGAATCAGAGCGTCCATTAAGCGGCACCTTCACTTTCTTCAACCAGGTCGAACTGCACGACCCGCCGTTTGCTCTGGTCACCGAGCAAGAGTTTTTCCAGAACAAAAATCAGCGTCAGCAGGCCGCCCACGGGGATCGGCAAATACGTTACGCCAACGCGCAGATCGGGCAGGGCGGCCATGAACTGGTTCCAGGTGGAGATGCACAGCTTGGTGCCCCAGATGGTCATGAAGATGCAGATTGCCGCCATCAGCAGTTGCGAAAAAATCGCTGCTGCGGATTTCAGCTGCGGTGGCATGCGGTCGGTGAGCATGGCCACGGCCATGTGCGCACCGGCGCGGTAACTGGCGGCGGCGCCGATGAAGGTGAACACCATCATCAGCAGGATCGCCGTCGGCTCTGGCCAGCTGGAGCCGGTGCCGAGCACGTAGCGGGCGAAGACGCCCCAGGGAATCATCAGGGAAATCGCCAGGACGGAAAGGCCGGCGACCCAGATGCATGTCATGTAGATCTTGTCGTTGATACGCAGCAGCAGATTCTTCATCGGGTTCCACCGTAACCGGGCGCGCCTGAACCGCTGGCGCGCCGGGCCTTTTTCATGAGTACGGAGCGGGAGGTGTTACTGAACGGCTTCGATCTTTTTGATCAGATCTGCGTACTTCGCACCGTACTTTTCACGTACCGGAGCGGTGGCGTCGTAGAAGGGTTTCTTGTCAACGGTGATGAACTCGACGCCGGCGGCCTTGAGTTTTTCTTCACTGGCGGCGGACTTCTTGTCCCACAACACGCGTTCTTCAGCCTGGGCAGCTTTGGCCGCCGTTTTCACCATCTTCTGTTGATCCGGAGTGAGTCTTTCCCAGGTGATTTTCGACATCACGATCGGCTCTGGCAGGATCAGGTGACCGGTCAGGCTGTAGAACTTGGCGTTCTGGAAGTGGTTGTGTTCGAGCAGGGTCGGCGGGTTGTTTTCCGCGCCGTCGATCACGCCGGTTTGCAGGGCGCTGAAGATTTCGCCGGTGTCCATGGCGATGCCGTTACCGCCCATGGCGTTCATCATGTCGATGAACATCGGGTTGCCTTGTACGCGGATTTTCATGCCCTTGAGGTCTTCGAGCTTGCGCACCGGTTTCTTGGTGTAGATGTTGCGCGTGCCGCCGTCCATCCACGCCAGGGCCACCAATTTGAATTCGGAGTTGGTGATCTTGTCGAGAATCTCATCGCCCACCGGGCCATCGATGACGTTACGCATGTGTTGCTGGTCCCGGAAAATGAACGGCATGTTGAACACGTTCACATCCGGCACCACGGGGCCGACGATACCCAGGCTGACCCGGGACATCTGTATCGCGCCGACTTGCATCTGCTCGATGACTTCCTTCTCGGAACCGAGCACTCCGCCCGGGAAGTACTGGAACGTCAGCTCGCCGTTGGTTTCCTTTTCAAGCGTTTTGCCCATGCTCTTTTCGGCCACCACAGTTGGGTAACCGTCTGGATGAATATCAGCGAATTTGAGTTTCATATCTGCCTGAGCGCCACCTGCAAAGGTAAACATCAGCGGAAGTGCAGCGGCGAGCAAGGTGCGTTTGAAGTTCATGAGGGGTGAGTCTCCAGTCTTGTTATTTTTGTGTTCAAGGCGCAGCGGTGCAGCAGAGGGTCTAAAGCAAATCGTTGAATTGCGGTTCGGCGAGGCCCTTGACGCCTGGCTTCAGGGCGAACACGCCGCCGGCCAGGGATTGCGGGTCGTGGTCATCGCCGGGGCGAATCGAGGCGACAAACAAGGTATCCAGGTTGCTGCCGCCGAAAGCGCACATGGTCGGTTTCTTCACCGGTACTTCCAGCGAGAAATCCAGTCGGCCATCCGGGGCGAAGCGGTGGATCAGGCCGGCGTCGTTGGCGCAGATCCAGTAACAGCCTTCGGCATCCACGGCAGCGCCATCGGGGCGGCCGGGGAAATGATTCATGTCGACGAAGATTCGGCGATTCGATGGCGTGCCGGTCTCGGTGTCGTAATCGAAGGCCCAGATCAGTTGCACGTTGGGGTGCGAATCCGACAGGTACATGGTTTTGCCGTCGGGGCTGAAGGCGAGGCCGTTGGGTACGATGAAGCCATCCAGCTGCGCTTCGATCACGCCAGTCTGCCCGGCGCCGTAGCGATAGAGCCGGCCTTCAGGCGCGTTCTGGCCCATATTCAGCACCATGCTGCCCGCCCAGAAACGACCTTGGCGATCACAGCGACCGTCGTTGAGGCGCATGTCCGCGCGGCTGTGCTCGACAGTCGCGAGCAATTCGCTGTCGAGGCTGCCGTCGCTGTGCGGGTGCAGGCGAAAGAAGCCGCTTTCCATGCCGGCGACCCAGCCGCCACTGCGGTGGCGGGTGATGCAGGCGAGCATTTCCGGGGCCTTCCACGAGGCAACATGCCCGCTGTCAGCGCTCCAGCGTTGCAGCCCGCCGTTGGGAATATCGACCCAGTACAGAGCGTTTTCCTGCGGCACCCAGACCGGGCTTTCACCGACCGCGTTGCGGGCGTCGACGATCAATTCGGCTTGCATACTCATTCCCTTGGTTTTTATTGGAGGGGGATCAAGTCGAGCGATCAATCGCCAAACGGGCCTGCTGCGACGAAGGCGCCGCCCTGATAGATCCGCGCCGGATCATCGTCGGCTGGCATCGGTTGTGCTTCGACCTTGTCGCGGAAGATTTCCGAGGTGTCCTTGGCTTCGAAACCGAGGTGGCTGGCGTAGCGGTTGTCCCACCAGACGTCTTTGTTGGCGGACATGCCGTAGACCACGGTGTGGCCGACGTTTGGTGTGTACAGCGAGCGTTCGAGCAGTTGCGTGAGGTCGTCGAAGCTCAGCCAGGTGTGCATCATCCGGCGGTTCTGCGGCTCGGGGAACGAGGAACCGATGCGGATGCTGACGGTTTCGATGCCGTAGCGATCAAAATAGAAACTGGCCATGTCTTCGCCGTAGGACTTGGACAAGCCGTAGTAACCGTCGGGACGACGCGCCGAAGTGGCGTCGAGCTGTTGGTCCTGTTTGTAGAAACCGATGACGTGGTTGGAGCTGGCGAAGATCACCCGCTTCACACCGTGTTTGCGCGCCGCTTCGTAAATGTGGAACACGCCACAGATGTTGGCGCCGAGGATTTCTTCGAACGGCCGCTCGACCGAGACGCCGCCAAAATGCAGGATCGCATCGACCCCTTCGACCAGTTGATGCACGGCTTGCTTGTCGGCGAGGTCGCAGAGCACGACTTCTTCGTGTTCATCGACGGCCGGGGCGAGGGCGGCAATGTCGGACAGGCGCAGCACATTGGCGTAAGGGCGCAGGCGTTCGCGCAACACTTTGCCCAGGCCGCCGGCGGCACCGGTCAGCAGCAGGCGATTGAAAGGAGCGCGGGGGGTAGAAATAGACGTCATGGCAATCCCTGAACACATTGTTATTAGGTTTGTTGTAGGTTGTCGTATGACTGCGCTGAAGTATCGGTAGGGTTTCCGGATCTTGTCAACGCGACTTTTGGTGTAGATGACGGAAGGGGCGATTCATTTTTTCAACACCCGATACCTGCCTTGCAATGCAATCCCCTTGTGGGAGCGAGCCTGCTCGCGAAGGCGGTGTGCCAGTCAGAACAAGTCGACTGGTCCGGCGCTTTCGCGAGCAGGCTCGCTCCCACAGGGCAAACCGCCAACCGTTACAACAACGAAATCGGATAGCTGATAAAGATCCGGTTCTCGTCAAATTCGTTGGTGCTGAAGTCCCGGCGAATGGTCGCGTTGCGCCATTTCACGTTGAGGTTCTTCAGCGGGCCGCTCTGCACGGTGTAGGCCAGTTCCGATTCGCGGCCCCATTCCTTGCCGTCGTTGGTGGTGGCGGTGTGCACGTTATCGCCGCTGATATAGCGGTTCATCAGGGTCAGGCCAGGCACGCCCAGCGCAACGAAGTTGTAGTCGTGACGCACCTGCCAGGAGCGCTCTTTGGCGTTGTCATAACTGGCGTTGTAACTGTCGTTGGCCAGGGTGCCGCCGCTGGTGCCGTTGACGCGCATCCAGGCATCGTCGCCGGTGAGTTTCTGCAGGCCGACGTAGAAGGTGTTGCCACCATATTTCGCCGAGAGCAGGGCGAACGCGGTCTTGTTGTCGAGGTCGCCGGCCTGAGCGCTGCCGTCTTCCTTGCCGGTGAAGAAACCGAGGTTGGCGCCCAGCGTCCAGTCGCCCATCGGCTGGCTGTGGCTGAGGTTGAAATACTGCTGCTGATAGATGTCGGTGAGCTCGGCGTACCACACGCCGACCATCGTGCGTTTTTCGTTGAAGGTGTATTCGCCGCCGCCGAAGTTGAAGCGATCGGAGGTGAAAGCACCGCGGCCGTTCATCGACATGTCTTCCATGCTCGCGTCATTGCGCGGGCTGTTGCCACGGAACTGGCCGCCGTAAACGGTCAGGCCGTTGATCTCGGTGGACGTGATCTGGCCGCCGCGAAAGGTCTGCGGCAGGGAGCGGCCATCGTCGGAACGCAGGATCGGCAATACCGGCATCCATTCGCCGACCTTCAATTCGGTCTTCGAGACTTTGGCTTTCAGCGCCACGCCGAGGCGACCGAAATTGTCGGCCGGGCGCCCGTCATCATGGATCGGCAACAGTTGCGTGCCGCCAGTGCCTTTGCCGCCATCGAGCTTCTGCGAATACAGCCCGAGCACATCGAGGCCGAAGCCGACGGTGCCTTGGGTGAAGCCGGATTTGGCGTCGAGAATGAAGCTCTGTGTCCACTCTTCAGCCTTGCCCTGCGGATAGGCCGGGTTGACGAAGTTGCGGTTGAAGTAGGCGTTGCGCAGGTTCAGCGTGGCTTTGCTGTCGTCGAGAAAGCCTTCGGCATCGGCGCTCATCGGCAGGGCCAGAGCGAGGCTGCTGCAACCGATCAGGCTCAGGGTCGAACGCGGTTTGAAATGAGCAAAACGTGAAGGGCGGACGGAATTGCGGGCGAGTGGGCTCACTGTGACGCTCCCTGGATCGTTTGTTGTTTTTATTATTTGTCATACGTCGTCGTACAACATCGATGCGGATATTTCCCAGATTTTCGGGGATTGTCAACTGGAAGTTATACGATGACCTCCCATGCGACGCCGAACCCATGTGGGAGCGAGCCTGCTCGCGAATGCGGACTTTCCTTCAATGGAGTTGTCGACTGACACAGCGCTTTCGCGAGCAGGCTCGCTCCCACCGGGTTCCTTGGTGTCCGTCGAGTCGTGTATTGCCCGTCAAATTGCGGCAAACTTCCTCTACCCCCAGCACCAGGCCGATCCATGGATAAATACGCCCCGCGCAACTGGCAACCCCACGAAAAGCCCAGCCTGCCCGGTTCCCCATCGACCCCGTTGCACTCCACGCCCAAGCGCTTGGCTTATGCGGCGGTTGGCGTGCTGGTGGCGGTGACCGGTGGATTAGGCAACTCGCTGGTGGTTGCCAACCTGCCTTACCTGCAAGGCTCGCTCGGCGCGACCACGGCGGAAATGGCTTGGTTGCCGGCGGCGTATGTGATGACCAACGTGTCGATGAACCTGCTGCTGGTGAAGTTTCGCCAGCAATTCGGCTTGCGCGCGTTCACCGAAGTGTTTCTGGTGCTGTATGCGCTGGTGACCTTCGGCCATTTGTTCGTCAACGATCTCAACTCGGCAGTGGCGGTGCGGGCTGCCCACGGCATGGTCGGTGCGGCGCTGAGCTCGCTGGGTCTGTATTACATGGTCCAGGCGTTCCCGGCGAAGTGGCGGCTCAAAGCGCTGGTGCTCGGCCTCGGCACGTCGCAATTGGCGTTGCCGCTGGCGCGGCTGTTCTCCGAAGACCTGTTGCAGATCGCCGAATGGCGCGGTCTGTACCTGTTCGAATTGGGCATGGCCCTGCTGTCACTCGGCTGTGTCTTGCTGCTGAAGTTGCCGCCCGGTGACCGCTTCAAGACCTTTGAAAAACTCGATTTCCTCACCTTCGCCATCCTCGCTACCGGTGTGGCGTTGTTGTGCGCGGTGCTGTCGCTGGGGCGCATCGACTGGTGGCTGGAGGCGGACTGGATCGGCGTGGCGCTGGCCTGTTCGATCGCGCTGATCATCATGGGCCTGGCCATCGAGCACAACCGCAGCAACCCGATGCTGATGACCCGCTGGCTGGGCAGCGGAACGATGATTCGCCTGGCGCTGGCGGTGACCCTGATTCGCATGGTCACCTCGGAGCAATCCACCGGCGCCGTGGGGTTCATGCAGAACCTCAACATGGGCTATGAGCAGTTGCACAGTCTGTACGTGGTGATGCTGATCGGCAGTATCGCCGGGCTTGCCACCAGCGCGTTGACCATCGACCCCAAACACTTGCTGATGCCGTTGATCATCTCGCTGGCGCTGATGGCCACCGGTTCGGTGATGGACAGTTTTTCCAACAACCTGACCCGCCCGCAAAATCTCTACTTCAGCCAGTTCCTGCTGGCATTCGGCAGTACGTTTTTTCTCGGCCCGACCATGGTCTTCGGCACGCGCAACGTGCTGACCAATCCGCGCAACCTGGTGAGTTTTTCCGTGCTGTTCGGGATCTGCAACAACCTCGGCGGGCTGCTCGGCGCGGCGTTGCTTGGCACTTTTCAGATCGTGCGGGAGAAGTACCATTCCAGCCACATCGTCGATCATCTGGTGATGTCCGATCCGTTGGTGGCGGCGCGGGTGCAGAGCGGCGGCTCAGCCTACGGCGGTTTGCTGGCGGACCCGAGCCTGCGCAATCTGGCCGGCATGCGCAGCCTCGCCAATGCGGCGACACGCGAAGCGAACGTGCTGGCCTATAACGATGTCTTCATGCTGATCGCGGTCATTGCCGTCCTGACCATGATCTGGCTTTCGATTCGCGCGTTGTGGCTGATGAGCACCACCAAAGCCATTGAACCGACACCTTCCGTACCACCCAGCGGTGCCACTTCTTCATGACCGAACCGACCACCACAACCACCAATGCCATCGCCGCCACGCCTGAAGGGGAAGCGCCGCCATCGTCGCCGAACACTGCGCCGCGTTCGCTGCGGGTGCGGATCATATCTTCGCTGGGCTTTGCCGCAATCGCCATCGTGGGTGTCCTGATCGTGCTGTATGCGTGGCAACTGCCGCCGTTCAGCAGTGCGGTCGAAACCACCGAAAACGCCTTGGTGCGCGGGCAGGTGACGATCATCGGCCCGCAGCTCAGCGGCTATGTGTTCGAGGTGCCGGTGCAGGACTTCCAGTACGTCAAGGCCGGGGATCTGCTGGTGCGTCTGGACGACCGCATTTATCAGCAACGCCTCGACCAGTCCCTGGCACAACTGGCGGTGCAGAAGGCCGGGCTGGCCAACGTCGTGCAGCAACGCAACAGCGCTGAAGCGACGATCAAATTGCGCCAGGCAGTGTTGGCCGACAGCCAGGCGCAGTTGCGCAAGAGCGAGGCCGATCTGCGGCGTAATCAGGAACTGGTGCGCGACGGCTCGGTGTCCAAGCGCGAGTTCGACGTGACCCTTGCTGCCAACGCGCAGAGCACGGCTTCTGTGGCGCAGGCCAAGGCCAATCTGGAAATCGCCCGGCAGGATCTGCAAACGGTGATCGTCAATCGCGGCTCGCTGGAGGCCGCCGTGGCCAGTGCCGAAGCGGCGGTGCAACTGGCACGCATCGATCTGTCGAACACGCGGATTGTCGCCCCGCGCGACGGCCAGCTCGGGCAGATCGGCGTGCGCCTCGGCGCCTACGTCAACTCCGGCGCGCAGTTGATGGCGTTGGTCCCGGACCAGAAATGGGTGATCGCCAACATGAAGGAAACCCAGATGGCCAACGTACGTGTCGGGCAACCGGTGCGCTTCACCGTCGACGCCTTGAACCACCGCAGATTCACCGGCCATGTGCAGCATATTTCGCCGGGCACCGGCTCGGAATTTGCCTTGCTGCAGGCCGACAACGCCACCGGCAACTTCGTCAAGATCGCCCAGCGCGTGCCGGTGCGCATCACCATCGATCCCGATCAGCAGGAAGAAGAACGCTTGCGGCCGGGGATGTCAGTGGTTGTCAGCATCGACACCGCCGCCGGCGACACCCAACCCCACTGATCAATGCCTAACCCTGTGGGAGCGAGCCTGCTCGCGAAAGCGTCGTATCAGTAACATTTCTTTATCTGACACACCGCTTTCGCGAGCAGGCTCGCTTCCACAGGATTAGTGCCCACGGGCTCTATTCATTCGGGCGAGGGAGTGACCCGGCAACTTTTGCGGTTGCGGATCTGCTCGTCGCTGGGCCTCTCGCGAACGAATTCGAAGCGCGGTTCGCCTTCGCTGTAATGCACCAGCCAGCCCCATTCCAGTTCGCTTTCGTCCTGTCCGGGATGTGGTGGCCGGGCCCACCAGGGTTCTTTGCTGAGGATCTCGCGCATGGCAGCCTCCGGTTGATGGCAATCCCTGAACTATAGCTTCCTGTCGCGAGTCGTCAGCACAGGCTGTGTAGAATCGGCGTGATCATGACGAACAAGGGGGCAGGGCAATGATTGATGGGGTGCGCAAGGATGAACCTGCAAAGCGGCTGTTCTTTGCCCTGGATTGCCCGCCGGCGCAGCGCAAGGCAATCGCCCAGTGGCGCGCGGAGCTGGGCCTGCGCAGCGGCAAACCGGTGCCGGCGGATAACTTTCATCTGACTCTGCTGTTCCTCGGTGCGGTGCCGTTGGCGCAGATTCACGGCGTCTGCGAAGCAGCGGGCAGTGTGCGTATTCCGGGCGAAACGTTGCGTATTGAGCTGGATCGCTTGCAGGTCTGGCATCGCGCCGGTGTGCTGTCGCTGGCGCCCGAGCAGGCACCGCCGGCGCTGTTGCGCCTGGTCTACGCGCTGGAGCAGGCGATGCTGCCGTACGGTTTTGAACAACCCACCCACGAGTTCCGTCCGCACTTGACGCTGGCCCGCGAGTACCGCGCGCCGGAGCCGGAAGCGCGCACGCCGCCGGAGTTTTTCCTGCGCCCTGAACGCTTCGGCTTATTCGAATCGCACAAGGGCCGCTATCGAGTTGTGCAGGACTGGTCGCTGATCTGAACGGACAAAAAAAGGCGCCCGAAGGCGCCTGCAAATTCACCCGAGCCGAGGGAGCCGGGTGAGGCCGTTCAGAGCAGGATGCAGCGGTGGTAAGGCGCTGCGTGAACGGAAATCTGGCAATGTCCGAATTCGATCGAAAACCTGTGGGAGCTGGCTTGCCAGCGATGGGGCCAGCGCATCTAGCGTCATCGTTGTCTGACCCACCGCCATCGCTGGCAAGCCAGCTCCCACAGGGTTTATCAGTGTTGACTGGTGTGCTTATTTACCGAGCTTCACCCGCGTCCAGCCGCGCGTCATGATCCGCTGTGTGGCAATCGGCTGATCCGGCACTGCATACAAAGTCGCCATCACCGCTTGCGAAGGATACGAGCCCGGTTCGTTGCGGATCGCTTCGTCCACCAGTGGCGTGGCCGCTGCGTTGGCGTTGCTGTAGCCGATGCTGTTGGTGACTTCGGCGATGATGTCCGGGCGCATCAGGAAGTCCATGAACAGGTAGGCGTTGTCGACGTTCGCCGCATCACGGGGGATGGCGACCATGTCGTAGAAACTGCCGGCGCCTTCCTTGGGAATGCTGTAGTCGATCACCACCTTGTTGCCCGATTCCACCGCGCGGGCCTTGGCCTGCAGGACATCGCCGGAGTAACCGACCGCCACGCAGATGTTGCCGTTGGCCAGATCGGAGATGTATTTCGAGGAATGGAAATACGCTACGTACGGGCGGATTTTCATGAACAGCGCTTCGGCTTCGGCGATGTGCGCCTTGTCCTTGTCGTTCACCGGATAGCCCAGATAGTGCAGGGCGGCCGGGAGCATTTCGGTCGGCGAATCGAGGAAACTGATGCCACAGGCTTTGAGTTTTTCCGCGTTCTCCGGTTTGAACAGCAAGTCCCAGGAGTTGGTCGGGGCGTTGGCGCCGAGCACTTCCTTGACCTTCGCCGGGTTGAAACCGATGCCGATCGAGCCCCACATGTACGGAAAGGCATGGGCATTGTCCGGATCACTGGCGGCGGCGTTTTTCAGCAGCACCGGGTTGAGATTCTTCCAGTTCGGCAGCTTCGATTTGTCCAGCGGCTGGTAGACGCCGGCTTTGATCTGCTTGGCCAGAAAACTGTTCGACGGCACGACGATGTCATAGCCGGATTTGCCCGCGAGCAGGCGCGCTTCCAGAGTTTCGTTGCTGTCGAAGACGTCGTAGGTCACGCGAATGCCGGTCTCGTCTTCGAACTTTTTCACGGTGTCCGGCGCGATGTAATCGGACCAGTTGTAAACACGCAGCACCTTGTCGTTGGCCTGGGCGCCCATGACCATTGCGCCCATTAAGGACAGTGTCAGCAGAGTCCTGCCAAACATTTTCATCGGTACAACTCCCTTCTTCTTATTCAAAAACACAAAAGCTCGGTGCACTTGAACCTTGTGGCGAGGGGATTTATCCCCGCTCGGCTGCGTAGCAGTCGCAAAACCTGAATACGGAGTCTTCAGGTAGAACTGCAGGGGCCGCTTCGCAGCCCAACGGGGATAAATCCCCTCGCCACAGTTGTTCATCGGTGTTGCTCAGGCAGTCGCCGTTGCCGGCTGTTGCCACGACTCGTTTGCGGTCTGATCCATCGCTTCCTGGATCGCCCGTTTGCGATTGGCTTCGGCCTTGCGGCCGAAGTACCAGACCAGGAAAGTCACCAGCGATACCGCCAGTAGAATCAGGCTGGCCACGGCGTTGATCTCGGGTTTAACGCCCAGGCGCACCGCCGAGAACACTTCCATCGGCAGCGTCGTCGAGCCCGGCCCGGAAACGAAACTCGCCAGCACCAGATCGTCCAGCGACAAGGCAAACGACATCATTCCGCCGGCGGCCAGCGACGGCGCGATCATGGGAATGGTGATCAGGAAAAACACTTTGAATGGTTTGGCGCCGAGGTCCATCGCCGCTTCTTCGATCGACAGATCCAGCTCGCGAAGGCGCGCGGAGACTACCACCGCGACATAGGCTGCACAAAACGTGGTGTGGGCGATCCAGATGGTGACGATGCCGCGCTCCTGCGGCCAGCCGATCAGTTGCGCCATCGCCACGAACAGCAGCAACAGCGACAGACCGGTGATCACTTCCGGCATCACCAACGGCGCGGTCACCAGACCACCAAACAGCGTGCGGCCCTTGAAGCGCGTCACCCGCGTCAGCACGAACGCCGCCAGCGTCCCCAGTGCCACAGCGGCAATCGCGGTGTAGCAGGCGATCTCCAGCGAGCGCAGCACCGAGCCCATCAGTTGCGTGTTGTCGAGCAGGCCGACATACCACTTCACTGACCAGCCACCCCACACCGTCACCAGCTTCGAGGCGTTGAACGAGTAGATCACCAGAATCAGCATCGGCAGATAAATGAACATCAAGCCGAAGATCAGCATGAACCTGGAAAAGTTGAAGCGTTTCATCCCCGTGCCTCCATCTCTTTGGCCTGGCTGCGGTTGAACAGCAGAATCGGCACAATCAGGATCAACAGCATCACCACCGCCAGCGCGGAAGCCACCGGCCAGTCGCGGTTATTGAAGAACTCCTGCCACAGCACGCGACCGATCATCAGCGTCTCCGGGCCACCCAGCAGTTCCGGAATCACGAACTCGCCGACCACTGGAATGAACACCAACATGCAGCCCGCGATGATGCCGTTCTTGGCCAGCGGCACGGTGATCTTCCAGAAGTTGTTGAAGTTACTCGAGCCCAGATCCTGCGCGGCTTCCAGCAGGCTGTTGTCGTGCTTGACGAGGTTGGCGTAGAGCGGCAGAACCATGAACGGCAGATAGGCGTAAACCACACCGATATAGACGGCAGTGTTGGTGTTGAGGATCTCGATCGGGTGGTCAGTGAGTCCGGTCCACATCAGAAATCCGTTGAGCAACCCGTTGTTGCTGAGGATGCCCATCCACGCATACACGCGGATCAGGATCGCCGTCCAGGTCGGCATCATGATCAACAGCAGCAGGACGTTTTGCGTTTCCTTGCCGGTCTTGGTGATCGCGTAAGCCATCGGGAAACCGATCACCAGGCACATCAGCGTGCTCAGTGCCGCGACCTTCAGCGAGCCGAGGTACGCCGACAGGTACAGCTCGTCTTCGCCGAGCAGGGTGTAGTTGCCGATGTTCAGCAGCAGCTGGAATTTCTGTTCGGCGAAGGTGTAGATCTCCGAGTACGGCGGGATCGACAGCGCGGCTTCCGAGAAGCTGATCTTCATCACCAGAAAGAACGGCAGCATGAAGAACAGGAACAGCCAGATGAACGGAATGCCGATCACCAGTTTTCGTCCGCTGGGCACCAGGCGCAAGAATTGCTGATTGAAAGTTCTCATGAGCGCAGCACCACGCCGCTGTCGTCTTCCCACCAGACGTAGACTTTGTCGTCCCAGGTCGGCCGCGCGCCACGCCGCTCGGCATTGGCCATGAACGACTGGACGATCTTGCCGCCGGGCAGCTCGACGTAGAACACCGAATGGCCGCCGAGGTAGGCGATGTCGTGGACCTTGCCTTCGGACCAGTTGTAGCGGAACTCCGGTTGGGAGGTGCTGACGAGCATTTTCTCCGGGCGGATGGCGTAGGTGATCGATTTGTCCTGCACCGACGTGCTGACGCCGTGACCGACATAGATCTTCTGCTGCAAGTCGGGGCTGTGAATGATGGCGTGGCCTTCGAGATCTTCCACCACAGTGCCGTCGAAGGCGTTCACGTTGCCGATGAATTCGCAGACCATGCGGCTGACCGGCGCTTCATAAATGTCCACCGGGCTGCCGATCTGCGCGATCCAGCCCAGGTGCATGATCGCGATGCGCTGGGCCATGGTCATGGCTTCTTCCTGGTCGTGGGTGACCATGACGCAGGTCACGCCGACGCGCTCGATGATCTCCACCAGCTCAAGCTGCATCTGCGAACGCAGCTTTTTATCCAGCGCGCCCATCGGCTCGTCGAGCAGCAACAGTTTCGGCCGTTTGGCCAACGAGCGGGCGAGGGCGACGCGCTGCCGCTGGCCGCCGGACAACTGGTGCGGGCGGCGCTTGGCGTATTGGGTCATGTGCACCAGACGCAGCATTTCTTCGACGCGGGCATCGATTTCGCTGGCAGGCAAACGGTCCTGCTTGAGGCCGAAGGCGATGTTCTGCGCCACGGTCATGTGCGGGAACAGCGCGTAGGACTGGAACATCATGTTGATCGGCCGCTCGTACGGCGGCATGTCGGTGATGTCCACGCCATCGAGCAGAATCCGCCCCTCGGTCGGCCGCTCGAAACCGGCGAGCATGCGCAGCAGAGTCGATTTGCCCGAACCGGAACCGCCCAGCAGCGCGAAGATTTCGCCCTGATGGATCTCCAGGGACACATCGTCCACGGCCACGGTTTCGTCGAACTTCTTGGTGACACGATCGACTTTCACCAACACCTTTTTCGGTTGCTGATGACCTTCGAGTGCCTTGCGGTAAGTGCTGGAGGCGTTTGCCATGTGAAACTCCCAACAGGTGTCGTGTGCCTGGCCAATGTGGCCGGGCTTAAGTGGATTGCAAGCCTGTAAGCGCTGCCCCGGTCGAATCGCCGCAATACCCTGTGGGAGCTGGCTTGCCAGCGATGGCGGTGGGTCACTCACCATTAATGTTGAAGGTGACGGCCTCATCGCTGGCAAGCCAGCTCCCACAGGGTTTTGCATTGTTCTGACAGGTATTGCACTTACCGATCCGGCTTGTTCGGCGCCGCCGTCCTGGCTGCCTGGGTCGTACTTGTTGTTATCACGGGTGTTGCGGTTCACGGCTGGCGGATGTGCAGATGCACATCCGCCAGCCGTGGGGGCAGTAAATTGTTATCGAGTCTGGGATTGCGTCAGCGCTGACTGCGCTTCGCCGCCCGTTGCCGGCACGCTGCGCCGAACGCCTGGAAAATCTTCAGGTAGTTCGGGTTGTCCAGCACTTGCCATTCCGGGTGCCATTGCACGCCGAGGGCGAAAGTCGGGCTGTGCTCGACCGAGATCGCTTCGATCAAACCGTCCGGTGCCACGGCTTCAGCACGCAGACCGGGGGCGAGGCGGTCGATGCCTTGGCTGTGAATCGAATTGACCTGAAATTCGTCGGGCAGCTCCAGCGCTTCGAACACACCGCCAGCGATCAAACTGACCGCATGGGCCGGTGCGTATTGCACGGCCACATCCGGGCTGTCGGCTTCACGGTGGTCGAGCATGCCGGGCAACTCGTGCACCTTCTGATGCAGGCTGCCGCCGAAGGCCACGTTCATTTCCTGGAAGCCACGGCAGATGCCGAGCACCGGAACGCCCGCCGCGATGGCTGCACGCAATAAAGGAAGGGTGGTGGCGTCACGGGCCGGATCGTGATCCGTGCCGGGCGCACTGGCCGCGCCTTGATAGTGGAAGGGCTCCACGTTCGAGGGTGAGCCGGTGAGCAACAGACCGTCGAGTTGACCGAGCAGGTCTTCGATCTCAGTCAGATTGCCGAGGGAAGGGATGACCACTGGCAACCCTTGAGCGCCAACGCTGACAGCACGTAGGTACTTGTCGCCGCTGATGTGATAGGGGTGCAGGCCAATCTGTTTGACGCACGCAGTAACGCCGATCAATGGCTTGAATGCCATTTTTATTCACCTCGAAGTCTGTCACTTGAACGAGCTTTTCCGGAGCTTAGCCTCGTTGATTTTAATTAACAACTGCCATGTAAAAAATTCTAAACGCCGTTCATCAAATCGCTCAGGTTTACCGGGGTTTTCCGGCGGATATGGCACGAGAGTGTTAAGAAAAGCCCGAAAAATAAAGGCTGCAGGGCAGGGTGTTCGCTATTGACTTCACTTTGCCTTTCGGATTGACTGGCTGCGCAACACGGTGGTGAACATAATAATTAACAGCTAAATAGGTGCATCATGTCGGTCCCTCTGCGTACCGTTCAACTCAACGAAGCCAACGCATTCCTTAAGAAATATCCTGAGGTTTTGTACGTCGACCTTCTGATTGCGGATATGAACGGTGTGGTGCGCGGCAAGCGCATCGAACGCACCAGTCTTCATAAGGTGTACGAAAAAGGCATCAACCTGCCGGCGTCGCTCTTTGCGCTGGACATCAACGGCTCGACGGTGGAAAGCACCGGCCTGGGCCTGGATATCGGCGATGCCGATCGCATCTGCTACCCGATCCCCGGCACCCTGAGCATCGAGCCGTGGCAAAAACGCCCGACCGCTCAACTGCTGATGACCATGCACGAGATCGAAGGTCAGCCGTTCTTCGCCGACCCGCGTGAAGTACTGGCCAACGTTGTGCGCAAATTCGACGACCTCGGCCTGACCATCTGCGCGGCGTTCGAACTCGAGTTCTACCTGATCGACCAGGACAACGTGAATGGCCGTCCGCAATCGCCACGTTCACCGGTATCCGGTAAGCGTCCGGTGTCGACCCAGGTTTACCTGATCGACGATCTCGACGAATACGTCGATTGCCTGCAAGACATCCTTGAAGGTGCGAAAGAGCAGGGCATCCCGGCGGATGCCATCGTCAAGGAGAGCGCCCCGGCGCAGTTCGAAGTCAACCTGCATCACGTCTCCGACCCGATCAAGGCGTGCGATTACGCGGTCCTGCTCAAGCGTCTGGTGAAGAACATCGCCTACGACCACGAGATGGACACGACTTTCATGGCCAAGCCGTATCCGGGCCAGGCCGGCAATGGTTTGCACGTGCACATTTCGATTCTGGACAAAGAAGGCAACAACATCTTCGCCAGCGAGGATCCCGAGCAGAACGCCGCACTGCGTCACGCGATCGGCGGTGTGCTCGAGACCCTGCCGGCGCAAATGGCGTTCCTCTGCCCGAACGTCAACTCGTACCGCCGCTTCGGCGCGCAATTCTATGTGCCGAACTCGCCGAGCTGGGGCATCGACAACCGCACCGTGGCCGTGCGCGTGCCGACCGGTTCAGCGGACGCCGTGCGCATCGAGCACCGCGTCGCCGGTGCCGATGCCAACCCGTACCTGCTGATGGCGTCGGTGCTGGCCGGTATCCACCACGGGCTTACCAACCAGATCGAGCCCGGCGCGCCGGTCGAAGGCAACAGCTACGAGCAGAACGAGCAGAGCCTGCCGAACAACCTGCGCGACGCCTTGCGCGAGCTCGACGACAGCGAAGTCATGGCGCGCTACATCGACCCGATGTACATCGACGTGTTCGTTGCGTGCAAGGAAAGCGAGCTGGCCGAGTTCGAGAACTCGATTTCTGACCTTGAGTACAACTGGTATCTGCATACGGTCTGAAGATCAAAAGCCCCTCACCCTAACCCTCTCCCGGAGGGAGAGGGGACTGACCGCGTCGTCTGGAGATATCCGGCGACCTGAACGATCCAGTCGATGATGGATTCGGCAAAGATTTTTCAGGTCGGCGCAGTTACCAGGCATCCCCCGATCGGTCCCCTCTCCCTCTGGGAGAGGGCTAGGGTGAGGGCAGCGATTCCCGGCCAGACAAAGCAACCAGACCAACCCCCAAATTCCCCCTTGTCGAGCTCAAAACAATGACCACAACCCGCAACGACTGGGAACAACGCTTCCAGTCTCTGTCCATCGAATCCCGCGCCTTCATCAACGGCGAATACCGCCCGGCGATCAGCGGCGACACTTTCGAATGTCTGAGCCCGGTCGACGGCCGCTTTCTTGCTGCCGTCGCCAGCACCGATGAAGCCGACGCCAACCTGGCCGTCGAAGTCGCGCGCCAGTCCTTCAACTCCGGCATCTGGGCGAAAAAAGCCCCGGCCGAGCGCAAGCGCGTGCTGATCCGCTTCGCCGATCTGATCCTGCAGCACCAGGAAGAACTGGCACTGCTGGAAACCCTCGACATGGGCAAACCGATCAGCGATTCGATGAGCATCGACATCCCGGCGACCGCCAACGCGATCCGCTGGAGCGCCGAGGCCATCGACAAGATCTACGACGAAGTCGCCGCCACGCCGCACGACCAACTTGGCCTCGTCACCCGTGAGCCCTCGGGTGTGGTCGCCGCCATCGTGCCATGGAATTTTCCGCTGATCATGGCCAGCTGGAAGTTCGCCCCGGCGCTGGCGGCGGGTAATTCGTTCATCCTCAAGCCTTCGGAAAAATCACCGCTGACCGCTATCCGCATCGCGCAACTGGCGCTGGAGGCGGGTATTCCGAAGGGCGTGTTCAACGTGCTGCCGGGCTACGGCCACACCGTCGGCAAGGCGCTGGCGTTGCACATGGACGTCGACGTGCTGGCCTTCACCGGCTCCACGGCGATCGCCAAGCAGCTGATGATCTATGCCGGCCAGAGCAACATGAAACGCGTCTGGCTCGAGGCCGGCGGCAAGAGCCCGAACGTGGTGTTCGCCGACGCACCGGACCTGCGCGCGGCAGCCCAGGCAGCAGCCAGTGCCATCGCCTTCAACCAGGGCGAAGTCTGCACTGCCGGCTCGCGTCTGCTGGTCGAGCGCTCGATTCGCGAGCAGTTCATTCCGCTGCTGGTGGAAGCGCTGCAAGCGTGGAAACCGGGGCACGCGCTTGATCCGGCGACCACCGTCGGCGCCGTGGTCGACCAGCGTCAACTGGACAACGTGCTGCGCTACATCAGCATCGGCCGCGAGCAGGGCGCCGAGTTGATTGCCGGCGGCCAACGCACCCTCGAAGAAACCGGCGGCCTCTACGTGCAGCCAGCGATTTTCGACGGCGTGACCAATGCGATGACTATCGCCCAAGAAGAAATCTTCGGCCCGGTGCTGTCGCTGATCACCTTCGACACTGCCGAAGAAGCCCTGCAGATCGCCAACGACAGCATCTTCGGCCTCGCCGCCGGGGTGTGGACCAGCAACCTGAGCAAGGCGCACACCTTCGCCCGCGGCCTGCGCGCCGGCAGCGTCTGGGTCAACCAGTACGACGGCGGCGACATGACCGCGCCATTCGGTGGCTTCAAGCAATCGGGCAACGGTCGCGACAAATCGCTGCATGCGTTCGACAAGTACACCGAACTGAAAGCGACCTGGATCAAGCTCTGACTCTTTTACAGCGGCGGCCGCCCCTGGTTGGCGGCCCTCGGAGAAACCTATGAAACAGCAACACGTAAACAGCTACTACGCCGCCACCCGCAACGAAGTCATCGACTTCCCGATTCTCGAAGAAGCGCTGGACTGCGACGTCTGCATCATCGGCGCCGGTTATACCGGCCTGTCCTCGGCGCTGTTCCTCAGCGAAGCCGGCTACAAAGTCACGGTGCTGGAAGCGGCGAAAGTCGGCTACGGCGCCAGCGGGCGCAACGGCGGGCAACTGGTCAATTCCTATAGCCGCGACGTCGATGTCATCGAAGAGCGCTACGGCGACAAGACTGCAGAAATCCTCGGCAGCATGATCTTTGAAGGCGCCGATATCATTCGTTCGCGCATCAAGGATTACGACATCAAGTGCGACTACCGCCCGGGCGGTATTTTCGCGGCGATGAACAAGAAACAGCTCAATGGCCTGGCCGAGCAGAAGCGCAACTGGGAACGCTACGGCAACCGCAATCTGAAGATGCTCGATGCAGCGGACATTCGTCGCGAAGTCGGCTCCGACGCCTACGTTGGCGGCTTGCTGGACATGCAGGGTGGCCACGTTCATCCATTGAACTTGGCCCTCGGCGAAGCCGCCGCCATCGTGCGTTTGGGCGGCAAGATCTACGAGCAATCGGCGGCGGTGGAAATCACCTACGGCGAGCCGATCACCGTGCGCACCGCCAAAGGTCTGGTCCGCGCCAAATATTTGCTGATCGCCGGCAACGCTTATCTGCCGCAAGGCCTCGACAATCGCGTCACCGCGAAAAGCATGCCGTGTGGTTCGCAGATCGTCGTCACCGAACCGCTGACCGAGCAGCAGGCGCGCAGCCTGATCACCAACAACTATTGCGTCGAAGACTGCAACTACCTGCTGGATTACTACCGCCTCACCGCTGACAACCGCCTGCTTTACGGTGGTGGTGTGGTGTATGGCGCGCGGGAGCCGGACGATATCGAGCAACTGATCCGGCCGAAGATCCTCAAGACCTTCCCGCAGCTCAAGGACGTGAAGATCGACTACCGCTGGACCGGCAACTTCCTGCTGACCATGTCGCGCATGCCGCAATTCGGCCGCATCGAAAAGAATGCCTACTACATGCAGGGCTACAGCGGCCACGGCGTCACCTGCTCGCACCTGGCCGGCAAACTGATCTCGGAAATGATCCGCGGCGACGCCGAACGCTTCAACGCCTTCGCCTCGCTGCCGCACATGCCGATGCTCGGCGGCCGCACCTTCTCCGCACCGCTTACCGCACTGGGTGCCGTCTACTACTCCCTGCGCGACCGCTTCGGCGTCTGATTGACCTTGCCGGCGGCGGTCCGAAAGGCCTCGCCGGTTTTTCACTTATGCAAAAGCACTGATGTCCACTGTGGGAGCGAGCCTGCTCGCGAAGAGGCCATATCAGGCGACATCGATTCGCCAGACACTACGCTTTCGCGAGCAGGCTCGCTCCCACAGTGACTGTATTGCCAAGGCCAACAGGACTTTTGCCGCACCATCCATCGAACCTGCTGAGCAACACCGGCAAACGTGATTTAATAGCCGCCTTTCACGGTTCCGGGACACGGGAGCAACGTGATCCGCGCGACCTGCGCGTCACCCGCCACCCACCCCCATTACCCTTAAGTACCTCAACATAAGGCTGTCATGGATACGGGTTCTCGACTCAAACTAGTACGCGAAAGCTACAAACTCTCCCAGCGCGAGCTCGCCCGGCGTAGCGGCGTGACCAACGCGACCATCTCGCTGATCGAACAGAACCGCGTCAGCCCCTCCGTCAGCTCGCTGAAAAAGCTGCTCGAAGGCATACCGATGTCCCTGGCCGACTTCTTCACCTTCGACCAGCCCCCGCGCGAACACCAATACGTGTTCCGCGCCAACGAACAACCCGACCTCGGCCGCCACGGCCTGCGTCTGCTGCTCATCGGCGCCTCCGTCCCTAGCCGGCAGATGCGCCTGCTCCGCGAACAATATGCCCCCGGCGCCAGCTCCGGCGAAGAGCCGATCGTGCATGCCGAAGGCGAAGAGTGCGGGCTGGTCACGCGCGGCACGGTAGAACTGACCGTGGACGGGCAGGTGAGTGTGTTGAGTGCGGGGGATGGTTATTACTTTCCGACGACGTTGCCGCATAAGTTTCGCAACATCGGGGCGGATGAGGCGGAGATTATTAGTGCGAATACGCCGGCGAATTTCTGATCGGATTACGCGTTGTTTTTTTGACCCGATATCTTTTACGAGGTGTCGGGTTGCTTGTTCCTGCCATTCGTCAGCCCTCCCGCATTTTCCCCGCGCACGCGCTTCCAATGCATAACTCACCCCCGCAAAGGAGCCGCAAACATGCGCAAATCCAACCTCGCAGCACTGACCTTGGCCACGCTGTTATCCACCACCTCGCTCTACGCAACAGCCGCCAGCGACACCCCGGCACCCACGGCCAACGACGGCAATAGCCAGACCAACCCGAGTGCGCCGGAAGACATTCATTCCAATGGCGCCACCGTGCCCAAAGGCACGCAGGGCAACACCACCAACAATGACGGCTCTACACCTTCGGGTTCCAAGCCCAGTGGTTCGAAGCAATCGAACGACAGCGGCACGAGCAGCGGTGCAGGTGAAGGTTGAAGCTGTTTGCAGATGCAGCAAGCCCGGCATCAAGCCGGGCTCTCTGTCAGGCAATCCTCGATAACCGAGACTATTTAGCCTTCCAGTTCCCGCCACTGTTTTCGCAATCAATCTTCGCCTGCGCCAAGTGCTCACCGTTGTAGTAATACGTGGTGACTTTGGCGTTGTCGGGCATGTTCAGCGGTTTGGCGCTTTTGTCTTTGCTGGTCGAGTGCGGGTTGGCGAGGGATTCCTGGGTGAGGCGAGCGGTGCAGGTGGCTTGGTAGTGGTCGTCGCAGCGTTGGACTTTCTTCTTGGTGGCGTTGAGGGTGTCCTTGCTTTCGTTGCTGCAGGACCAGTTGATGGAGTCCACGGGCATGCCGTCGTACTCGTAGCAGCTGTGGGTTTCCATCGCCGGCACCGAGGCGCTGGAGGAGCGGGTCTGGACGTCGCAGCCTTCGGCCATGACGCAGGTGGGGATGATGGCGAATGTGGCGATCAGGAGCAGCAGTCGGGTTTTCATCGGCAATTCCTCTCCAATGGCGCCGCGTCTGATCGGATTTGGCGCTTGTCTGGTTTCGAGGTGGCGAGGGCGGGCAAGGTTCAATCGGCTTTGCGCTGCGCCATCTTCGCGTACACTGCGCAACAATCAGAAACATTCAGCGCAGGATTCGATTCCCATGGCCCAAACTCTGGAACGCGCTATCGCCATTGCCGCCACTGCCCACACCGGGCAGGTGGACAAGGGCGGGGCGCCGTACATTCTGCATCCGCTGAAAGTCATGTTGCGCATGCACACGCTGGAAGAACGGATCGTCGCTGTGCTGCACGATGTGGTCGAGGATTGTGGGGTGAGTCTGGATGATTTGCGCGGGGAAGGATTCAGCGAAGAGGTGCTGGCGGCGATTGCGGCGGTGACCAAAGTGTCCGGTGAGTCCTACGAGGATTTTGTCGACCGCGCCGCGCAAAACCCGATCGGCCGGGTGGTGAAGCTGGCGGATCTGGAAGAGAACAGCGATATCTCGCGGATCGCCTCGCCGAGTTGGGAGGATCTGGAGCGGATCGAAAAATACCGGCGGGCGATTGCACGCCTTCGCGCATAGGAATGCAAATCCCCCTGTAGGAGCTGCCGAAGGCTGCGATCCGATCGTTCCCACGCTCTGCGTGGGAATGCAGCCGGGGACGCTCTGCGTCCCAAAAGATCGCAGCCTTCGGCAGCTCCTACCAGGGACTGGTGGTGTGTCAGATAAATAGCCAGGAAGGCGAACCATGAAATCCATTGTGTGCTTGTTGCTTGCTGCCGGTTTCGGCGCGTTGTTGCAGTTTGAAGGCGTGCCTCACGGCTTGCTGCTCGGCTCGATTGTCGTTACCGCGTTGTTTGCCAGCAAAACCGGCATCGCCCCGGCAACTCCTTATGGCTTGGGCTACATCCAGGTCACGCTGGGCATCGCCACCGGGCTGATGTTCGAAGCATGGGACAGCGAAACGGCGACGACGATGCTGCCCAGCCTTGGCGTGTTGCTGATCTGCCTGACCGTACAAATTGCACTCGCCGGATGGTGGCTGACACGCGGTGCCGGATGGAATCGCACCGATGCACTGCTGGCGGTGTATCCCGGCGCATTGGCCGCAGTGTTCGATTTGCTCGAGTCGGAAAAGGCTTCGAGCAAAGTCATCATCGTGCATCTGATGCGGCTGCTGTTGATCACCGTATTGGTGAGTTTGCTCATTCCCGGGCAAGCAGCGGTGGCTGAAGTCGCCAGCGATCCGTTGACCACAGGCATGGCGCTGACCGCATGCTCAGTCATCGCTTTGAGCGTATTGCTCGGCCGCCTGTTGTTGCTGATCGGCGTCCCGGCGCCGTTCATGCTCACTGCGATCATCATCACCGCTGTATTTGTGAAGTCGGGATGGCTGCACGGTTTTCACATGCCGGAGTGGAGCCTGAACCTGGCCGCACTGATTCTCGGCGTGCGCATCGGCTCACGTTTTCAGGGACTCGGCATCGCAGAGCTGGCGCGGCATGGGCGCACGGCGTTGGTCTCGGTGGGTTTGATGATCGTCGTTGCAGCGGTGTTTGCCGAGGTGGCTGCGCGCTGGCTGGGCGGTGATCCGCTGTCCCTTTGGCTGGCGTACATGCCGGGCGCGATCGAGACGATTGCGATTGTCGCGTTTGGCGGCGGGCTGAATGTGGTGTTTATCCTGACGCATCATCTGAGCCGGATGGTGCTGCTGCATTTTGCCCCGGCGTTGTTGGTGCAGGTCAGGCGGGTGCGCCAGGAAACTTGAAGCAAGCCAGTGCCGCCTGGCGATGCGGCGTGTCATTCAGATCCATCCCTCTCAGCCCAGCCCTTTCCCCCAGGGCGGCGGCTGCGCATAAACGGCTTCGTGAGCAGTTGCTGACCTCGGTTTGCCGCGCTATCAGGCGTGGCCCAAGGCAACCGCGAACGAGACGACAATCATGCATGCGAAGGCGAAATTGAGATTCATGGGCTGTTCATCCTCAGCTTTTAAGAGTGGGGCCATTGTGAACAGGCGCAACGCAAAGAAAAAATTCGCCGTGTTGATTGCAATGATCGAAAGCATTGATAGCCGCTGCGTTTGTATTTGCCCGAGACTTTCGCTAGTGTCGCTGAAACCTGCAACTACAAGCACAAACAGGCACAACCATGCACGATCACTCCATCGCTGAACTTCCGTCCCTGCGTCGGCAGAAAATTCTTTTGCTTCTCGAACGTGACGGCAAGGTCATGGCCTCCGAGCTGAGCCAGCATTTCGCAGTGTCCGAAGACACCATCCGCCGCGACCTTGCCGAACTGGACAACGCCGGGCTGGTGCAGCGCGTGCATGGCGGGGCGTTGCCGCGACCGAAGGACTCGGGCAAGGATTACTTCACCCGTCTGGATGAGACCGACGAGGTCAAGGTGCGCCTGGCGCAATTGGCGGCCCAGCACATCGAGGATGGGCAGATTGTGCTGTTCGATTCCGGCTCGACCACCTTGCAGGTGGCGCGCGCGTTACCGTCCGATATCCGCATCACCGCCGTGACCGCTTCCCCACTGACGGCGATTGCCTTGTCCGAATACAAGTGCGTGAAAGTGATTCTGGCGGGCGGTGAATTGAATCCGCATTCGATGTCGGCCAGTGGTCAGGAAGCGCTGCGACTGCTGGCGGGGATCAAGGCGGATCTGGCGATTACCGGGGTGTGCGCGATTCATCCCGAGGTCGGGATCACCTCGCTGCATTTCGATGAAGTGCCGATCAAACAGGCGATGCTCGACAGCGCGACGCGGGTGATTGCGGTGACCACGGCGGACAAATTGGGCGCGGTGGAGCCGTTTGTGGTGGCGCCGTGTACGCGCCTGCATACGATGATTACCGAGCGGCATCCCGGGTCGGGGAATGTCGAGGATTATCGGCGGTTGGGGATTGTGGTGGAGCAGTTGCCGGATTGAATTTTGTGTGGGGTTTGAGGGCCTCTTCGCGAGCAGGCTCGCTCCCACAGGGTGTTGTGTCGTGCACAAATCCAATGTGGGAGCGAGCCTGCTCGCGAAAGCGGTGTGTCAGTCACCCAAAATGTTGAATGTGATGACGCCTTCGCGAGCAGGCTCGCTCCCACAGGTTCGGTGTCGGATCGTTAAGCCTCGGTCAGGTACCACCGCCAATCCTGCTCACCCACTTCAGCCATGAACTGCCGATACTCGGCACGCTTCACCGCCAGATACACACCAAGAAATTCCTGCCCCAATGCCTCTCGTGCCCACGTGGAATTTTCCAGCGCCTGCAACGACGTCAGCCAATCGGTCGGCAGCAGTTCTTTCGCCTGGGCATAACCATTGCCCTCGACCGGTGCCCCCGGATCCAGCTCTTCACGAATGCCACGATGAATGCCGGCGAGGATCGCCGCCGCTGCCAGATACGGGTTGGCGTCGGCGCCGCAGATGCGGTGTTCGATGTGTCGCGTAGGGGCCGGGCCACCGGGTACGCGCAGGCTGACCGTGCGGTTGTCGACGCCCCAGGTCGGCGCCAGTGGCGCATAGCTGTTGGCCTGGAAACGCCGGTAAGAGTTGGCGTTGGGGCAGAACAGCAGCAGCGAATCAAGCAGCGAGGCGAGCATGCCGCCGATCGCCGTGCGCAACAGCGGCGTGCCGGCCGGGTCTTCAGAGGCGAACAGATTACGCCCCTCGGCATCGGCGAGGCTGACGTGCATGTGCATGCCGGTGCCGGCCAGATCATCGAACGGCTTGGCCATGAACGTCGCCTGCATGCCGTGCTTGTGCGCCACGCCTTTGACCAGACGTTTGTAGCGTACCGCCTGATCCATCGCCTCCAGTGCGTCGCCATGTTCGAGGGTGATTTCGACCTGACCCGGCGCGTATTCGGAGATCGCCGTGCGCGCCGGAATGCCGTGCAGTTTGCACGCGCTGTAGAGGTCGGCGAGGAACGGCTCGATCTGTTCCAGCTCGCGCAAACCGTAGACTTGCGTGTGTCGCGGTCGTCCGCCGTCAGCGTCCAGCGCCGGTTGCGGGCGGCCGTTGTGGTCGCGTTTGGCATCGAGCAGATAGAACTCCAGCTCGCACGCCATGATCGGGTGATAGCCCTCGGCCTTGAGCCCGTCGATGACTTTGATCAGCAGGTGCCGAGGGTCAGCGATGCTCGCCGGCAGGCCCTCGCTCGGGTGCATGCTGACCTGCACGGCGGCGGTCGGAATCTGTCGCCACGGCAGGCGCACCAGACTGCCTTGCAGCGGATAGGCGCGGCAGTCGATGTCGCCGACGTCCCACACCAGCCCGGAGTTCTCGACGTCCTCGCCTTGTACAGTCAGACCAAGGATGGTGCTCGGCAGCGGTCGGCCGCTTTCGTACACGGCGAGCAGTTCTTCGCGATGCAACAGCTTGCCGCGCGGCACGCCGTTGGCGTCGAGGATGAACAATTCGATCATGTCGATATCGGGGTTCTGTTCGAGGAACAGGCGTGCGTCTTCGATGGCTGCGAATTTCATGGCAAATCACTCACGGTGGCGCCGCACAGGCGCGCAGATTCGGCCGGACACGACGCGACAAAAAGGCGTAAGTGTCCCGGCAGGGATATCAGGAAAATCGGGAAATTGACTGTCGCGGTTTCAGCTCACGCGATCAGGCAGGAACGGCGATATCCGGCGGGCGTGCGGAGTGACGCAGCTTGGAGCGGCGCAGGGCCATGGGCAGATTGACGATGCGGTTCATACGCGGCCCCTGTTGCAGTGGGCGCGTACAGCAGAGACGTGCAACCTTTGAGGTTGTTGTGGTGACGTACTCATAACGCGTGTTTCCGTTGGCGGAAAGCGTCGGCGGCAGGGCAGGCCCGGCGACCGGTGTGCCCGGATAGTAAGGGGGAATTCGCGCGCGTGTAAACGGAAGATTCGTCGGTGGCGCTTTCCACCGTTTGGGCTAATTGACCGAGTTGCCTTTTTCGCGAGCAGGCTCGCTCCCACAGGAGAATGCATTTCAACTGTGGGAGCGAGCCTGCTCGCGAATGGCCGCATCTCGGTCCCGAGCGGACGCGCCGGGCCATCTCGTTGTTTGCCGCTGAGCCATTCAGCGCAGCACGTAGTCGTCCGGCTCCGGCGCGGGGGGCAATGGCGAGACGCCCAGTTCGTACAGCACATCGCGCTCCAGGGTGCGCACCAGTGCATCGGTCGGCAGATCGTTTTCATCGCGCCCGAACGGGTCTTCGAGTTCATCGGCAATCGCGTCGAAGCCGAAAAAGGTGTAGCTGACAATTGCCGTGAACAGCGGCGTCAACCAACCCAGCGATTGCGCCATGGCGAACGGCAGCAGCAGGCAGAACAGGTAGATGGTGCGGTGCAGCAGCAGGGTGTAAGGGAAGGGCAGTGGTGTGTTCTTGATCCGGTCGCACACCGCTTGGGCCTGGCTCAGACAGGTCAGGTGATTGGCCAGCAATTGATAACGCCATGGCGACAGCACACCGGCCGTTTCCAGCTCGGAACACTGGCGCCCGAGCTGATGAAGGATCTGTCCGCAGTGATCCGGCGCAGCCCCATCGATCGGTGGGCTGACCCAGTCGGCACTGGCCTGCTCCTCACTGTCTCCACGCAACCGCGCATTCAACGCGTGGGCGAAACCGCACAGGTTGCGCAACAGTTGCCCACGCAGGCGGGTGTCATCGAGGCCTTGGGTTTCGCGCATCACCGCGCGCACCCGCAACAGCACCTCGCCCCAGGCCTTGCGCCCCTCGTACCAACGGTCGTAACAAGCGTTGTTGCGAAAGCTCAGGAAAATCGACAGCGACAGGCCGAGCAGGGTGAACGGTGTCGAATTGATCTGGGCGAAGTAGCTCGGCACCAGTAGTTCGATCAGCACAATCGCTGCCGCCAGCAGTGTCAGCATCAAAGTGCGCACGGCGATGCGTTTGGCGATCGAGCCTCTGAGGGTGAACAGCACGGCGAACTGATTGGGTCTCGGTCTGACGATCATCTCGCGGTCCCGGTTGCGCGGCGAATCAGCCGCCGGTCATGTTCATGAAACGCACCACTTGCACGTCGTCGTTGACTTCGAAATTGTGTCGATACGGTTTGAGTTTCATCGCCTCGATGATCGCGTTTTCCAGGCGTTCCGGGTGGCCGGGATGGGCGCGCAACACCGCTTTGAGGTCCATCGAATGCTCGTTGCCCAGGCACAGCAGCAAGCGACCTTCGACGGTCAGGCGCACGCGGTTGCAGGTACCGCAGAAGTTGTGGCTGTGCGGCGAAATGAAGCCCAGGCGAATGTTCGGCGCCTCGGCCACGCGCCAGTAGCGCGACGGCCCTTGCGTCGATTCGGTCGAGTCGATCAGGGTAAAGCGTTCGGCGATGCGTTCGCGTACTTGCGCGCTGGAGTAGAAGGACTCGGCGCGGCTGTGTTCGGCGATCGCGCCCAGCGGCATCTCTTCGATGAAGGAAATATCCAGATCACGCTCGATGGCGAAACTGACCAGATCGTTGATCTCGTGATCGTTGCGGCCCTGCATCACCACGCAATTGAGCTTGGTACGGGTGAAACCGGCGGCACGCGCGGCATCGATGCCGTCGATGACCTGCGCCAGATCGCCAGTGCGGGTCAGCTCTTTGAAGCGCTGCGGATCGAGACTGTCGAGGCTGATGTTCAGGCGCTTGACCCCTGCGTCGAACAGCGGCTGGGCCAGTCGGCCCAATTGTGAGCCGTTGGTGGTCAGGCACAGTTCGCGCAGGCCGGGCAGGGCGGCGATCTGTTCGCAGAGTTGCACGACGCCGGGGCGGATCAGCGGCTCGCCACCCGTGAGGCGGATCTTGCGCGTGCCGAGGGCGACGAAGCTTTGCGCCACCTGGAACAGCTCTTCGAGGGTGAGGATCTGCTGGCGCGGCAGGAACTGCATGTCCTCGGCCATGCAATAGACGCAGCGAAAATCGCAGCGGTCGGTGACCGACAGGCGCAGATAATCCACGCGGCGGTTGTGACCATCGATCAATTCACGCTGTGTCATGGGCTCGCCTCGTGGATGTGGAACGCCGTCAGCGGGCGCAGATCGCGCAGGGTAGGCTGCGCTCGCCACGCCGTCCAATCACTCTGGCTGACCGAGTGATTGACGGCGTCGATGATGCCTTACGGTGCGCCAAACATTGCCGTCCAGTAAATGCCGGCGTTGCTTTTCGGATCGGTCGCGTAAGCGGCGCCCAGTTCCTGATATTGCGGATTCATCAGATTGGCGCAATGGCCTGGGCTGGCGAGCCAGCCGTCAACGACCTTGCCGACGGTGTCTTGCCCGGCGGCGATGTTTTCACCGACCAGTTGTCCGCTGTAACCGGACAGTTCGGCGCGGTCGCCCGGCGTGCGGCCGTCGCGGTCCTTGTGGTCGAGGTAATTGTTGTTGGCCATGTCGCGGCTGTGATCCTGAGCGACAGTGCCCAGCGTGGCATTCCACGCCAGCGGTGCTGCCGCCGCGAAGGACTGGCCGCCGCACTGGCGCGCCTGGCTGCGCGCGGTATTGAGTTGCGCCAGCAGCTTTTGCCCTTCGCTTTGTGCATCGCCGAGTTTCGCCGTCAGCAACGGCCGCGCGAGGACGATGCGCCAGTCGCGGTCAACGCGGTTGACACCGATATCGACGAACTGCGGATCGAGCACCACCTGACAGAAGCTTTCCTGAATCGCCTTCATTGCTGACGCCGCATCGCGGGGGCCGTTGAGGGTGATCGCCTGCACGTTGACCATCGGGTAGTGGGCGCTGGTCATGGCCTGCTGCAGATCAACCGCGCCGCTGGCCGGCAGGCGCAGCCGTGGATCGGCCGACAGCGGTGGCAACTCGTTTGACGCCTGCGTGCCGCAACGCTGGGGCTGGCTGCGATAGCTGTTGATCGACTCGATCAATTGCAGTTCATCGGCGGCCAGCGCCGAGGTGGCGAACACCACGCCCAGCGACAGTGCGGCACAACGCAAAACGGACGGCATGAAGCGCATGGAAATCTCCCTTGAGCTGAATGCGCCCATGATGCGCGAAAGGCCCCCGGTGAGTGAATGTGTTTTTCTTTGCGGCGGATTTTTTTCTGCGCTGGTGTGCCCGCGCATTTGCTCGCTACACTCTGCGAAGACCCCGCAAACCGGGCGTCTCACCGACGTAACATCTTGCCCCGGGCGGGCGCTGACGGAAGAACCGACATGGGATTGAAAGGCTTGGCGGGCGGTTTGTTGGGAATCTTTTTGACCGGCGCAGCATGGGCCGGGGCGCAGGCGCCGATCGAGGCCAAGGCCGAACAGAAAGCCGAGGTGCTCGAAGAGAAAGCAGCGGATAAAGTCAGCGCTGCTCCGGCGCCGAAATCCGAGGCCATCACCCCCACCGAAGCGCAGGCGGTGGACCCGGCCGGTGCCGCGCCGCTGGACGATCCGCTGACCTGTCTGGCGCGCAGTATTTACTGGGAAGCCAAGGGCAAGGACACCCCGGAAATGGAAGCCGTCGCCAGCGTGGTGATGAATCGCCTCGGCCATGACGGCTTCCCCGACACGGTATGCGCGGTGGTCAAGCAAGGTTCGGAAAGCGGCAATTGCCAGTTTTCCTGGTGGTGCGATGGCAGGCCCGATCAGGTCAAGGAAGACGCCGAATACGCGTTGGCCAAGGAAATTGCCGGCAAGGCGTTGAACCGTCAGCTCAAGGACCGCACGCGCGGTGCCCTGTATTTTCATGATCGCGGCGTGCACCCGAGTTGGGCCAAGGCCTATCGCAACACGGCGCAGACCGGCAGGTTCCTGTTCTACAAACCCGCCGGAGGCGACGCGCGTTAACTGGCGTGGGTGTTGAGAATGCTCGCCACCTGCTGCGGCTGGCAGTTCAGGTACGGTGATTTTTGCAGCCAGCGTTGATCCGGATACCAGGAAAACATGAACTGGCCGTTCTTCAGGCGATCGATCACCTGTTTGGCAATCTGCGGCCGCACGGCGGGGCAACCCTGACTGCGGCCGATTCGCCCCTGACGCTTGCTCCACAGCGGGTTCACGTAACTGGCGGCATGAATCACGATCGCGCGATCGCGGGCCAGATCATTGAAACCGGGTTCCAGACCATCCATGCGCAGCGAGTAGCCGTGGGTGCCTTCGTAGCTTTCCTGGGTCCGGAACAGGCCGAGACTGGACTGGTAACTGCCTTCGCGGTTGGAAAACTGCGTGGCGAAGTTTTCCCCGGAGTTCGAACCGTGGGCAACCAGATCGCGCAGCACCAGCTTCTTTTTGCTCAGGTCGAAGATCCACAGGCGGCGTTCGGTGGACGGTTGCGAATAATCGATGATCGCCAGATGTCGCGAGGGTTTCGCGCCGTTGTTGACCGCGCATTGCATGGCGTTCAATGCACCTTTGAGCGCTTGGGGATTGAGTTCCGGCGCGGCGTGGGCGAGGCTGTTGTAGAGAACCGGCGATGGCTTGCCGGCGGCAAATACTGGGCTGGTCACGGCGACAAGGGTCGCGGTGCTCAACAGAAGTCGGCGCAAAAACGTCAACATTTTATAAAGTGTCCTCAACTTGCTACATAAACGGCACTTTGGCTCCTGACTCCCAGTCAATACCCGCAGGCTCGCGGTTCGAGCCTGACTGTTCAGCGCACCTGATGTAAGGTTGACCGTCATCTGGACGGCCATGGATTGGAGTAAAGCAGTTGTTCAAAAAGTACGCATGCTACTTGAGCATTTGTTTGCTCGCTGCGCCGTTTGTCGCTTGCGCCGATGAGCCGCTGCCCCCGCTCGAAACCCTGCCGACGCCTGAAATGCAATTGCCGGTCGAGCCGCGCAGCCCGTTGCAGGCAGTTTTGATCAGCCTGGCGCAGTCGTGCCCGGCCATCGCTCCGCGTCTCAATGGCCCGTCGTTGAGCCAGTTGCAGGCGTTTTATGAACAGCAGGACTGGATGCCGGTGTGGGCGAGTGAGTCGGCACGCTTGCCGGCATTGCGCGCGCAATTGCAGCTGTTGGCCGACGACGGGCTAAATCCGAATCGCTATGCGGTCGCGACGACACCGCCGCAGGATGGCGAGTTGTGTGCCGACATCGACATCAGCCGCAACTACTTGCAGGCCTTGCAGGATCTGCATTACGGCCGTCTGTTGCAGTCGCATTTCGAACCGCTGTGGCGTGTCGACGGCCCGCCGACCGATCGTCAGGCGCAATTGCTCAGCATTGCCGTGCCGGGCATGAACGATATCGCTGCGGCGTTCAACCTGGCGCGTCCGCATCTGCCGCAATATCAGAGCCTGCGTCAGCTGTATGCCGCGCAACGCTTGCAAGCCTTGCCGCAATGGCAGCCGGTGGGCAACGGCCCGTTGCTGCGTCCGGCGATGGAAGACCCGCGCGTGCCGGAACTGGCCCGTCGTCTGTACAGCGAAGGCTATCTGCCACACGCACTGGTGCCGCCGGACAACGCCTACGATGACGTGCTGGTGGAGGCAGTGAAGCACTTTCAGGCCAGCCATTCGTTGCAAGCTGACGGCGTGGTCGGGCCGGGCACCATTGCCGAGCTGAACATCAGCCCGCTGACCCGCCGCGATCAGCTGCGCGTCAATCTCGAACGTTTCCGCTGGATGGCCCAGGACATGGAGCCCAGTGGTCTGGTGGTCAATGTCGCCGCCGCTGAGCTGACGCTGTATCAGGGCGGTCAACCGGTGTGGCAGACCCGCACCCAGGTCGGCCGCGCCGAACGCCAGACACCGCTGCTCAAATCCCGCGTCACCCGCCTGACGCTGAATCCGACCTGGACCGTACCGCCGACTATCTGGAAGGAAGACAAGCTGCCGGAAATCCGCAAGGACCAGACCTTCCTCAGCCGCCAGAATCTGCAAGTGCTCGACGCCAACGGCCAGCCTCTGGCGGCGGCGGATATCGACTGGGACAACCCCGGCAACATCCTCCTGCGCCAGGACGCCGGCCCGCGCAATCCGCTGGGGCAAATGGTCATCCGTTTCCCCAACCCGTTCTCGGTCTACCTGCACGACACGCCGAGCAAGGCGCTGTTCGACAAAGGCCCACGGGCGTTCAGCTCCGGTTGCGTGCGCGTCGAGCACCCGCTGCAACTGCGCGATCTGCTGCTGTCCCCGGCAGAAAAAGCCCGCACCGATACTTTGCTGGCAACCGGTAGCACCCATGAATTTCGCCTGTCGGCGCCGGTGCCGATCCTGATGACCTACTGGACGGCGCAAGTCGACAGCAGCGGCCAGGTGCGTTATGCGCCGGACATCTACAGCCACGACAGCGTATTGCTGGCGGGGCTGGATCGGGCGCATTGAGTCCGGCACCAGCACGGCAGTCAAAGATCTGAGTTCGATGAGTGATTTCAGGTCGACGAATCCCGTACAAACACCTCGGTCAGTCCCCTCTCCCTCGGGAGAGGGCTAGGGTGAGGGGCCGATTTCAAGTCGAACCCATTACTCAAAATCTCACCGCCTCAGCTCCTCCACCAACCACGGCAAAAGCTCCTCACACGACCCTTCAATCTTCAAATCGAGCAGATCATCCGCCCGGGTCTTGCCCAGATTGATCGCCATCAACGGTTTGCCACGCTCGGCGATCACCCGACACAAGCGAAACGCCGAATACGCCATCAACGAAGATCCCACCACCAGCAACCCCGCCGCATTCTCGGCGGCGGCCAGCGCGCGTGCCGCTGTCGTCGGCGCCACGTTCTCGCCGAAGAACACCACATCCGGTTTCATCCGCTCACCCGCGCAATGCGGGCACTGCGGTACCCGGAAGCGCGCTTCAAATGCCGGGTCGAGCAAGGTATCGCCATCCGGCGCCTGCACCGCATCAACACCACTCAGGTAGGGATTGTGTGCCTCCATCTGCTGCTGGATCGCATCGCGCTCGCTGCGTTGCCCGCAATCCAGGCACAGCACTCGATGCAGGCTGCCGTGCAGTTCGATCACATCGTGGCTGCCGGCCTGATCGTGCAAGGTATCGACATTCTGCGTGATCAAATCGCTGATCCGGCCGCGCTGCTGCAACGTCGCCAGCGCCTCATGCGCGGCATTCGGTCGGGCCTTTCCCACGCGCGGCCAGCCGAGCATGGCTCGGGCCCAATAGCGCCGGCGTGATTCTGGGGCGGCGAGAAACTCCTGATACATCATCGGCTGCCGCCCACGACGCACGCCGTCACTGTCGCGATAGTCCGGAATGCCCGATGGCGTGCTGATGCCGGCGCCGGTCAATATCAGGAATTTATCGTCGGCCATGGCCTGCAACAGCGTATCGAGATGTTCGCGGATCGGGCTATCGAGCATGCTCAGCACTCCAGAATGGGCAGTGCCCGCAGGTTAGCATGCGATCCGCTCGGGTTACTTGCGCGCCTCCAGTATCAGGTTGAACGGTGTCTGCGTGGCGCGGCGGAACTGTTTGAACCCGGCCTCGACAAAGACTTTGCGCAGGCGCATTTCCCCGGCCTGCGCACCGAGCCCGAGGCCGACTTCCTGTGACAGCGAATTGGGCGTGCAGATAAACGTCGAGGCGGCGTAGAACAGGCGCCCGACCGCGTTGAGATTGTCGTCCAGTTTGTCGTTGGCGAACGGTTCGACCAGCAACACCGTGCCGTCGTCTTTCAGCGACTCATAAGCGTGGCGAGCGGCGCCGACCGGGTCGCCCATGTCGTGCAGGCAGTCGAAAAAGCAGATCAGGTCGTAGTCGCCGCCGGGATAGTTTTTCGCCGTGCCCTCGAAGAATCTGGCGCGGTTGCCCACGCCGCCTTCTTCGGCCCGTTGCGTGGCGACGGTGACTGACGGCTCGTGGAAGTCGAAGCCGACAAACTGCGATTTTGGAAACGCCTGGGCCATGATCACCGTCGAGGCGCCGTGGCCGCAGCCGATGTCGGCAACTTTGGCGCCGCGTTCCAGCTTCGCCACCACGCCGTCCAGAGCCGGAAGCCATTCGGCAATCAGGTGACCTTTGTAGCCGGGGCGGAAGAAGCGTTCGGTGCCGCTGAACATGCACGGATGGTGATCGCCCCACGACAAGGCGCCATTGCCGCGCATGGCCTTGACCAGTTTGTCCTTGTCATGGAAAAACGACGCCACCACGCCGAGACCGCCAGCGACGTACACGGGGGATTCCTCCACGGCCAGCGCCAAGGCCTGCTCTTCGGGCAAGCGAAACTGACCGTCAGAGTGTTCCATGTAACCGGACGCGGCATGGGCGCTGAGCCATTCGCGTACCAGGCGCGGATTGCAGGTGGTTTTTGCTGCGAGGGCTTCGGGGCTGATCGGTTGGCTGTCGGCCATTGCCCGGTACAGACCGAGTTCTTCGCCGACAATGACATTGGCCAGCATCGCCGCGCCGCCCATGTCGTTGACCAGTTTGCCCATGAATTCGTTGAGCTTCGCCTCATTCATCACGTGTGCTCCTGAAACAGGATCACCGTCCGGCGGCGTTGAATGTCGAGGCAGGCGCCACCGGGCGGTGGTCACGGATTGGGGCAGGGCACAGCAGACGTCCTGCGGCCCCCTCGACTGGGTAATGAATGAGTCTAGTCGGTGTTTTTCTCAGCGTGGCAGCGGCAACTTCAGTTCAGCGCACAACCCGCCACCTTCACGATTGCTCAACAGCAGCGAGCCACCGAGCGCCAACGCCAATTGCTGGGCGATCGCCAATCCGAGCCCGGTGCCGCCGGTGTCACGATTGCGCGAGTTTTCCACGCGATAGAACGGTTCCAGCACCTGCGCCAACTCGGCCTCGGCGATGCCCGGGCCGCGATCGAGGACTTTCACCGACAGGCTGTTGCCCTGCGCTTCGACCTGCAATTGCGCGGCGCCGGCGAATTTCAGGGCGTTGTCGGTCAGGTTCACCAGCACCCGGCGCAGGGCCTGCGGACGGGTTTCGATTACCGCTTTGCTTTTGCCGCCGAGCTGTACGTCCTTGCCCATGTCCTGGTAGTCGAAGACCAGGCTGTCGAGGAACGAGTCAAGATCGGTACGCCGGCTCTCTTCGGTGGCCCCGTGCACGCTGCGGGCGTACGCCACGCCTTCGCGCACCAGATGTTCGATCTCCCCAAGATCGCTGCTCAGTTTGTCCTTCTCGACCGAGTCGTCCATGAACTCCGCGCGCAACTTCATCCGGGTGATCGGCGTTTGCAGGTCGTGGGAAATCGCCGCGAGCAGTTGCATGCGTTCTTTCAGGTAGGCGGCGATGCGCGTTTGCATGGCGTTGAACGCCCGCGCGGCGTGGACCACTTCGGTCGGCCCTTGCTCGTCGAGTTTGATCGGATGGGCGTTGGGGTCGAGGGTTTCCACCGCATTGGCGAGGCGGGTGAGGGGGCGAATGGCGATGCGCACGGCGAGCCAGGTGCAGAGGATCAGCAATGCCAGTTGGCCCAGCAGCACTACCGGCAACCATGGTGACAGCGGCACCATCGCCGGACGGATATCGATGGTCACCGGGCTGCCGTCGCTCAGCCGCAAGTGGCCCTGGAAATGTTGTCTCGGACCACCGGGAACTTCGGTAAACACGATGGGATAAGTGTCGCCGATGGCCGCCGTAATTGAGGCAATCGCGACGGACTTTTCAGCCGAGGTCACCGGCATGCCCGGTTCGCCCTCGTTGAGCAGGTAGCCGTAATTGCGCCGGGCCAGACGCGGCAGCCAGGCCTCGCGTTCTGCGGCGGGCAGGCGATCGAGGATGGCCATCGACGTCGAGACGTCGGTTTCGAGGTTGCCGAGCATGGTGCTTTTCGCGCTCTGGTAACGCTCGTAATACTGCGCGCCGAACGACAGGCCCTGCGCCAGGATCAGCCCGATCAGGAAAATCAGCGACAGGCGCGAGGCGAGAGTGCGCGGCCATTGCAGCTTGAGTTTCATGCCGAAGCCCCAAGCAGTTCGACCGGCAGCGAGAACACATAACCTTCACTGCGCACGGTCTTGATATAAGCCGGCTCGCGAGCATCGTCCAGCAGGCGTTGACGCAGGCGACTGACCAGCAGATCGATGGAGCGGTCGAACAGATCGGCCTCGCGGCCCTGGGTCAGATTGAGCAGTTGATCGCGGCTGAGCACCCGTTGCGGGTGGTCGAGGAACACCCGCAGCAAGCGGTATTCGGCACCGCTGAGGGCAACCATGGTGCCGTCGCTGTCGAGCAGGTGCCGGGCCGAGGTGTCCAGCTGCCAGCGACCGAAGGCCAGCAGGCGACCGGCTTCGGTGACCACCAGGTTCGGCGGCAACATGCGGGTACGGCGCAACACAGCGTTGATCCGCGCCAGCAGTTCGCGGGCGGCGAAGGGTTTGCTCAGGTAATCGTCGGCGCCCATTTCCAGACCGATGATGCGGTCGGTCTCATCGTTGCGCGCGGTGAGCATCAGCACCGGCGTGGCCTTGTGTTTGCCCACGCGCAATTCACGGCACAACTGCAGGCCATCGTCGCCGGGCATCATGATGTCGAGCACGATCAGGTCGACGGTGTTGGCATCAAGGAAGCTGCGCATCTGTCGGCCATCGGCGACCACTGTCGTGCGCAGGCCGTTCTTCTTCAGGTAGTTGCCTACCAGTTCACGGATCTCGCGGTCGTCGTCGACGATGAGAATGTGATCGACATGTTCCATCGGTTCAAGCCTCTGTCAAAGGGGGGAATGCCGTGCAGTCTATAGCGCCGCTGACCGCACGCCTGCCTGCCTTTGTATTGCAGTGTATCTGTCGCGACGGCGGATACACACCGACGCAAAATCACGATTTTTTCGGGGTTTTGTATCGCTCTGTATCTACACACTGCATGGATACACAACGAGTGATTCTCGTCCTTTCCTGACACAGACGCGATACCTCGAAGGCCTCAAATAGGCTCCATCGAGGCACACACACAGACCGCCTCGGCTCAAACCCACTGAAGCCTTGAGGACTACACCATGAACAATAAATCCGTATTCGCCGCCTGCCTGTTCGCCGCTCTGAACATCTGCACCCTGTCGGCCCACGCCGAAGCTGACGTCAGCCGGCAAACCTACACCTACGGCACGCATCTGGATATCCAGAAAGTGCTGTCGATGACCGAAGACACCTCGGTGACCTGCGGCATCACCGAGGCGCGCATGACCTACCTCGATTCCGCCGGCAAAACCCGCGAGCTGGATTACAGCAAATTCGCTGACGGCTGCAACAACCAGAACTGAGTCATCCCTACTTTTTCTGCAAGGAGTTTTGCCATGAACAACGTCTCGCGTTTTTTGACCGCAGCAGCCTTCGCCTTCACCGGTGCCGCCGCCCACGCCAACAGTGCCTTGGAGCAGAGCAGCTGCGCCAGCAGCACCTGCTTCCAGCTGACCACGGTCGCGAAGGAGGGCAGCGATGCACTGATCGCCGCTGATGGTTCCAGCCGCACACCGCAGGGGCAGATGGTTGCCGCTGATGGTTCCAGCCGCACACCGCAAGGCCAACTGGTCGCGGAAAACGGTGCCAGTCGCACGCCTCAAGGGCAGCTGCTGGACGGCCAGACCGCATGAGCCACGGCGTAGATAAAGCAGGCTAGCGAGGGGCGTTTCCCTCGCTGCCCGGTTGCGTGCCCAGCCCCCCACATTCAAGGTGACCCCGTTATGTACCTCATCGCATTTCTCGGCGGTCTGCTGACCGTCCTCAGTCCGTGCATCCTGCCGGTGGTGCCGTTTCTGTTCGCTGGCGCCAACCGTACACGTTCCTCGATCTTGCTGACCCTCGCCGGCATGGCGCTGACCTTTGCGCTGATCTCAAGCCTCGCGGTGGTCAGCAGCGAGTGGGTGATTCAGGCCAGCAACACCGGCCGTCACGTTGCCTTGTTGGTCATGGCGCTGTTCGCCTTGTCGCTGATCTCGGCCCGCGTCGGTGACTGGCTGACCAGGCCCTTCGTCGCCCTGGGCAATCGTCTCGATCAGGACACCCGTAAACGAGCCGGACCGATGGGCTCGATCATGCTCGGCGTCGCCACCGGCCTGTTGTGGGCGCCCTGTGCCGGGCCGATCCTTGGGGTGATTCTGACCGGCGCAATGTTGCAAGGCGCCAATGCCCAGACCAGCCTGTTGCTGCTGGCTTACGGCGTCGGCAGTGCCTTGTCGCTGGGAACGTTGATCTTCGCCGGGCGCGGTCTGGTCAATCGGCTGAAACCGTCGATCCCGTTCAGCGGCTGGTTGCGTCGTGGTGCCGGGGTTGCGGTGCTTGCGACAGTCGCGGTGATTTCCACGGGCGCCGACAAGGCTCTGCTCGCCAATACCTCTTCCGAAGGCGTGGCCAGCGTCGAGAAAAACGTCCTGGAAAACGTGCCGAAAGTGGTCGACTACTTTGTCAGCAAGGTCCGCGCCGATTCGATGATGGACGAGGCGCGGGGCGCGATGCCGTCGCTGTCGGGCGCTGTGCAGTGGCTCAATTCACCAGAGCTCAGCGCCGAATCCCTGCGCGGCAAAGTGGTGCTGGTGGACTTCTGGACCTACGACTGCATCAACTGCCAGCACACCCTGCCGTACGTCAAAGACTGGGCGAAGAAATACGAGAAGGACGGCCTGGTGGTGATCGGCGTGCACACACCCGAGTATGGCTACGAGCGCATCATCAACAACGTCAAGGATCAGGTGAAAAAACTCGGTATCACCTACCCGGTGGCGATCGACAACGACTACGCGATCTGGCGCAACTTCGACAATCAATACTGGCCGGCGCATTACCTGATCGACGCCAAGGGCCAGATGCGTTACAGCCACTTCGGTGAAGGTCGCTATGCCGAGCAGGAGCAGATGATCAAGCAGTTGCTGGAAGAGGCCAAGGCACCGGCCGCCTGAGTGTTTCATGCGCTTGACAGATCTTCACCACTCATCGGCAAAGTGCCCGGTTTACGGGGTTGGCGGACGATTGGCAGGGACGCCGGGCAGCCTCGGCGCGATAGTGAGCAAGCACGGTCCGCGTCGTAGCCTGTGCATTCTCTCTGCCACGGAGCTCGCTGTCATGAGTACCCCGATTGATCTCACTGCCCTGAAGGAACGTCAGAAAGTCGCTTGGGCCAGTGGCGACTACGCCGTGATCGGCACCACATTGCAAATTGTTGGGGAAAACCTCGCCGAGGCTTGCGATCTGCGTTGTGATGAACAGGTGTTGGATGTCGCTGCCGGCAACGGCAATGCAACCCTGGCAGCGGCGCGGCGCGGGTGTGTAGTGACTTCGACCGATTATGTGGCGGCATTGCTGGAGCGTGGTCAGGATCGCGCCCGGGCCGAGCATCTGGAGGTGATTTTTCAGGTGGCCGATGCCGAGGCTTTGCCTTTTCCCGATGAAAGCTACGACGCCGTGTTGTCGACGTTCGGCGTGATGTTCGCGCCTGACCAGGTCACCGCCGCTGCTGAACTGGGGCGGGTCTGTCGTCGCGGCGGACGGATCGGTATGGCGAACTGGACGCCGGAGGGCTTCGTCGGCCAGATGTTCAAGACTCTCGGCCAGCATCTGCCACCGCCAGCGGTTGCACAGCCTCCATCGAACTGGGGCTCGGATGCGTGGCTGCACAAGCATTTCGATGACCGCGATTTTGTCGTGCGCGTGACCCGCAGCCACTTCAATTTCCGCTACCGCTCGGCGGCGCATTTCATTGACATTTTTCGGCACTGGTATGGGCCGGTGCACAAGGCTTTTGCGGTGTTGTCGGCGGAGGCCGGGCAGGCGTTGGAGGATGATCTGACCGAGTTGCTCAATCGCTCGAATCGGGCGGGGGAGGCATCGCTGGTGGTGCCGAGCGAGTATCTGGAGGTGGTGATTACCAAGCGCTAGTCCCCATCGGATCTCCTGATCGATGAAGATCTCTGTGGGAGCGAGCCTGCTCGCGAAAGCGGTGTGCCAGCCAACCTTGATGTTGATGGAACGACCGCATTCGCGAGCAGGCTCGCTCCCACAGGGAATGTGCTTATTTCAAATGGCCGCGATCAAACCACTCCAGCGCCGTGCGCCAGATGCAGATCCCCAGAAAATAAGCCGACATCAGCAACCACAAGCCCATTACCAGCGGATTGATCACCGGGTGATTGAGCACCAGCGACAGACTGCACAACAGCCAGATCGCCGTCACCGCGATATTGATTGGCATGAAACGCCGCACGCGAAACGGGTGCAGGAACTTCATCCGCGTCACCGTCAGCAATGCCAGACCGATCACGGTGAGAAAGGTGATCCACGGCCCCGGGCCGATGATGTACAGGCACAGCGCAACCACGTTCCAGGCCGCCGGGAAGCCGACAAAATAGTTGTCCTTGCTCTTCATGTTGACGTTGCAGAAACAGAACAGCGACGACACCAGAATCACCGACACCGTCAGCAACAGGGTGTAATCGGGCAGGGGAATGTAGCGGTAGATAAACAGTGCCGGGATGAATACATAAGTCAGGTAATCGATGACCAGATCAAGGATCGAACCGTCGAAACTCGGCAGCACCGATTGCACATTGACCTTGCGCGCCAGTGCGCCATCGAGGCCGTCGACGATCAGCGCCACGCCCAGCCACATCAGGCAATGAATCGGCTGGTTTTCCAGCAGGGCGAGGGTGGCGAGGAAGGCGGTGACCACGCCAGTCGCGGTAAAACCATGGGCGCCCCATGCTTTGAGCCTGGCGATGTGTACGGTGGATATCACGGGGGCGTTCTCCAGAAAGTGAAGCAAGCCGGGTATCGCCCATCGTCAGAAAGGGCGTCGGCAAACCGGGTCGGGTTGCAGCTATCGACCGGTTTGGCCGGGATAAGGTTCACCACCCATGAATCTTAGCTGGCTCGCGGAAAATTTCTCGGGTGCGATTTCATCGGTGAGCCGGCGTCAGCCCAACGGTGCTGGCGCTATGGCTGCGTCGGTCTATCGTTGCCTGACGCGATCGGGCCGTGGCCTCGGAGGATAACGTCATGAACACCAGCGATTTGCTTGAACAACTGCTGCGAGGCCAGGCCTCGGCGGGACAACAACGCGGAGCTTCGGCCGGTGACGGCCTGGGCGGTTTACTTGGTGGACTGTTGGGCGGCGGCAGTCAGTCCGGAGCGGGTGGCGCGGCTGCTTCGGGTGGCCTCGGCGGCCTGGGTGGTTTGCTCGGTGGCTTGCTCGGCGGCGGTGGCTTGGGAAGCGCCCTCGGTGGCGGTAGCAGAAGCCGTACCGGCGGGACCAGTTACGCGGCGCTCGCATCGCTGGGCATGATGGCTTACCAAGCGTACCAAGCCTGGCAACGCAGCCAGGCCAGTAACGCGCCGCAGGAGCTGCCACAAACCGCCGACCTGCTCGCCGGCCCGCAAATCGAAACCCACAGCCACGCGGTACTGCGCGCCCTTATCGCCGCCGCCAAGGCTGACGGCCGCATCGACGACGCAGAAAAGCATCTCATCAGCAGCGAAATCGGCAAACACACCGCCGACCCGCAGTTGCAGCAATGGCTCGACGCCGAAGTCGCCAAGCCGCTGGATGCCCGCGAAGTGGCGCAATCCGCTAACGGCGATCCGGCCGTAGCCGCCGAAATGTACCTGGCCAGCGTCATGCTGGTAGACGATCAACAGGACGCCGAACGCAGCTATCTCGATGAGCTGGCCGCCGCCTTGAACATCGATCCCGACTTGCAGGTGCATCTGGAACAGCAGGCGAAAGGGCAAGCCTGACCCGCTGTAAAAATCCCTGACACTGCCAGCCCCGGCCGCTCCATCCGTCCGGGGCTTTTTTACCTCGATTGAATTTTTCCGCCGCCGTGTCGCTCTTCTGCATAACAGAACCCGTCTGCCATCGGTGTGCTCATGAACAGGAACCTCGACGATTACAACCGCATGCGTGATTTTTCCGCGACGTCGGAACCGGCCGCAGTCAAGCGCTCGGGCCGTAAGTCGGCCAAGGATCATGCCTTGCAGTTCTGCATCCAGAAGCACGACGCTTCGCACCTGCATTACGACTTTCGCCTGGAACTCGACGGCGCCCTGAAGAGTTGGGCGGTGCCGAAGGGGCCGTCGCTGGACCCGTCGGTCAAGCGTCTGGCGATTCATGTCGAGGATCATCCGCTCGATTACGCGACGTTCGAAGGCAGCATTCCCGAGGGGCATTACGGTGCCGGTGATGTGATCGTCTGGGATCGCGGCGTGTGGATTCCGCTGGAAGATCCGCACAAGGCCTATGCCAAGGGCCGGCTCAAGTTTGAGTTGCAAGGCGAGAAGCTCGGCGGCGTGTGGAATCTGGTGCGCACGCACATGCCGGGCAAGAAGGAACAATGGTTCCTGATCAAGCATCAGGACAACGCCGCGCGCCCGCAGGATGATTTCGACGTGCTGGTCGCCGAGCCCGACAGCGTGCTCAGCGAGCGCACGATTGTCGGTAAACCGGCGGCTGCCGCCGATAAGGCCAAACCGGTAAAGAAGGCCCCGGCCAAACCGCGCAAGCAGGCGTCCGGGCAGCTTACCGGCGCACGCAAGGCCAAGCTCCCAGCGCTGATCAAGCCGGAACTGGCGACGCTGGTCGACAGCGCGCCCGAAGGGCAGTGGAGCTACGAGATCAAGTTCGACGGCTACCGGATCATGGCGCGGATCGATCACGATGAGGTGCAGCTGTTCACCCGCAACGGCCATGACTGGACGCACAAACTGCCGCAGCAGGCCAAAGCGCTGGCGGCGCTGGGTCTGGAATCGGCCTGGCTCGATGGCGAAATGGTCGTGGCCAACGAGCAAGGGGTGCCGGATTTTCAAGCGCTGCAGAATGCCTTCGATGCCGGGCGCAGCGGCAATATTGTTTATTACCTGTTCGACGTGCCGTATCTCAATGGCGTCGACCTGCGCGACGTGCCGGTCGAAGAACGCCGCGCCGCGTTGAGCACCATCCTCGGCGCGCAGAAAGAATCGTCAACGCTGCGCTTCTCCGAAGCCTTCGAAGAAACCCCGGACGCGCTGCTCAACAGTGCCTGCCAAATGCAGATGGAAGGCCTGATCGGCAAGCGGCTCGGCTCGCCTTATGTATCGCGGCGCAGCGGTGACTGGATCAAGCTCAAGTGCAAGCATCGCCAGGAATTCGTCATCGTCGGCTACACCGATCCGAAAGGTGCGCGCAGTGCTTTCGGCGCGTTGCTGCTCGGCCTGCACGACGCTGACAGTGGCGAGTTGCGCTACGCCGGCAAGGTCGGCACCGGGTTCAACGAAACCACATTGAAAAGCATCCTCGCCCAACTCAAGCCGTTGCAGACCAAAACCGCCGCATTGGTCAATCCGCCCAGCGGTTTCGAGGCCAAAGGTGTGCACTGGCTCAAACCCAAACTGCTGGCCGAAGTGGCATTCGCCGAGATGACCAAGGACGGCTCGGTGCGCCACGCCGTATTCCATGGTTTGCGCGATGACAAACCGGCCAAGGACATTACCGAGGAGCGAGCGAAGCCTGTGAAAGCTGCCAAGTCCGAAAAGACCGAAAAGACCGAAAAGACCAAAACCGCCGACAAGCAGCCGGCAAAGAAAACCGCCGCCAGCAAAAAAGCCGAGACCGCACCGTCGCAATCAGGACTGGCCGGCGGCAAGGTACGCATCACCCACCCGGATCGGGTGATCGACGCCGTCAGCGGCACGACCAAAATGCAACTGGCGCAGTACTACGCCAGTGTCGCCGAATACATCCTGCCGCAACTCAAGGATCGCCCCGTGGCGTTGGTGCGTGCACCGGACGGCATCGCCGGCGAATTGTTCTTCCAGAAGAACGCCGATCGCTTGGCCATTCCCGGCATCACCGCCCTGGACAAGGACGTCACCGGCCAGCCAGTGATGATGATCAACAATCCCGAAGCGCTGGTCGGCGCGGTGCAGATGAGCACAGTCGAACTGCACACCTGGAACGCGACGAAGGTGGATCTGGACAAGCCTGATCGCTTCGTCCTCGACCTCGACCCGGATCCTGCGCTGCCATGGAAAAGCATGGTTGAAGCCACCGCGCTGACCCTGACTGTGCTCGATGAGCTGGGCCTCAAAGCCTTCCTGAAAACCAGCGGCGGCAAAGGTATTCACCTGGTGGTGCCATTGACGCGCAAGCATGGCTGGGACGAAGTGAAGGACTTCAGCCACGCCATCGTCAGCCACATGGCCAAGTTGCTGCCGGACCGGATTTCAGCGGTGTCCGGGCCGAAAAACCGCGTCGGGCGGATCTTCATCGATTACCTGCGCAACGGCCTCGGTGCCACCACCATTTGCGCCTACGCCGCACGCGCGCGGGAAGGCATGCCGGTGTCGGTGCCGCTGTACCGAGAGGAAGTCGCTGAAATCAAGGGTGGGAATCACTGGAACATCTACAACGTTCACGAGCGTCTGACCGAAGTCGGCGATGAGCCTTGGGCGGACATGAAGAAAACCCGTCAGACCATCACCGCCGAGATGCGCAAGCGCGTCGGCATGAAAAAGTGATCAGGTGTCGCGCAGCAAGTCGTGGGCGTTGAGCAGTTCGAAGGCGATTTGCGGGTGGTTTTCCAGGCCCTTGCGAATCGCTGCCGGGATTGCCGCGCGAGTCTTGCGACACAGGCCTGGCAGCTCGTCGATCTGAATGGCGATGCCGCGCATGGTGCGTACCTCGTTGAAACCGGGGGCGACATCGACACGGATGCCGAGTTGCTCGTACATACGCTGTTGCAGGCGTTTGAGGTCGGCGAGGTCTTTGAGTTGTTCCAGGCGCGCCAGAAGAATTTTTTCTTCAGCGCGAGTCAAGCGCAGGATGCGCAGATCGGCGCCGGGCGTTTCCAGCAACGGGTCGCGCCCGCAAATGCAGGCGCCGGGCGGGCAGGGTGAGCGCAAGGGCACGTTTGTCGTCATGGCCTCCATCATAGAGGCCGTCGGACATGTTTGCCTATGCGCACTCAGCGGCCGTCCATCGGCCGCTGCTTCCCTCGTGACTACTGCTGCACGCCTTCGTATTGCACCAGAATGGCGTTTGCCAGGTCTTCATCACTGGCGTTCAAGCCAGGGTTTGCCTGGCGCACCTGTTGCAGTACCGACTCAAGATAAACCCCACGAATGGCCCCGCCGCTTGCAACGAACGCAGACACGTCGTCACGGGCCGGAATGACCATTTTGTCGTCCTTGAAGGTCGAGTACAGCGACGCGGAGACACCTGCCGAGGTGGCGACGTCACCCGCATCAACGCGGGCCAGCGCCGAACCGACCGGCAGGCAAAGCATTAAAGAAGAAATCAGGACTAACTTGCGCATGACGTGTTCCTCCACAAGCGCTAAGCAAAAAGGGAAGGGACTACATAACGTCAGAGGTGAACGGCGCGCGGGAGTTCCGTGAGCGGTGAAAAGCCGTGAGTCAGAGTTTTCACCGCTCAGTCGGTTCAGATCACCCCGCAGGCCATGCGGTCGCCGCCACCGCCCAGTGGCTTGGGCATGTCGGAATGGTTATCGCCGCCGGCGTGAATCATCAGGGCGTGGCCCTTGATCTCGGAAATCTTCTTCAGGCGTGGCGCCAGCACTGGGTAGTTGGCGACACCATCAGCCGTCACATACACCGCTGGCAGATCACCCAGATGCCCATCGGCGTAAGGGCCGAGATGCTTGCCGGTTTTCGCCGGATCGAAGTGTCCGCCAGCGGCCAGTGCCGCGCCTTTCACGCCATCCTTCGTGCCCGCTTCGCAGCTGCCGTTTTCATGGACATGAAAACCGTGGATGCCGGCCGGCAATGATTTCAGCTCGGGTGTGAACAGCAGGCCGTACGGCGTTTCGCTGACAGTGACAGAGCCGATCGCCTGCGGCGCGCCGTCGGCGCTGACCAGATTGATTGCGACTTTCTCCGTTGCTGCCTGTGCGGTGCCGATTGCCAACGTGCCGAGCAGACCAAACCACAGTGCGCGTTTCATAAGCGTTTCCTTCAGCTGCATGAATGTTCGAAGCCATGGATTGATAGCCTGCCGGGGTTAACCAGCGATGAAGGCGTTATCCATCGGCGCTGCAAGGTGTGACCGGGTTCACGCTTGAAAAGTTTTGCCGGATTCAAGTCGCCCCTGACATCAGCCGATACGCTCTGTGTCGGCAGTTCCCTGCACATAGGCTTAACTGAAATCCGACAAGCGCAATCCAGCGTGCCCACGGGAGATTCCACGGTGTCGATCAAACTGCGTTTGGTGTTGCTGATTGCGACCAGCCTGCTGACGGCGCTGATCGTGAGCCTGGTCAGTTACGTCGGCAATCTGCGGATGGCCACGGCGGTAGGCGATAACACGGTGAGCATGAGCGCGCTGCGCAATCACATGGAAGCGGACATGATGCACGACGCCCTGCGCGCCGATGTCTATTCGGCGATGCTGGTCGGCCTGGGCAAAAGCACCGCCACCGCCACAGAAGTGCGCGATTCGCTGGCCGAGCACGCAGGGCATTTTCGTGAAGTGCTGGATGACAACCTGAAGCTGCCGATCAACCCGCAGTTGCGCACGGCGCTGGAGCAGATCAAGCCGAGCCTCGACACCTACATCAAATCCGCCGAGCAGATCGTCGGCGTGGCGCTGGACAATCCGGATGCCGCCCAGCAGCAGCTCGGCACGTTCAATGCCGCGTTCAGCCAGCTCGAAGAGCAAATGGCGACGCTCAGCGAATTGATTGAAAGCAACACTCGGCAAACCAGCGAAGGCACCGAAGCGGCCATTAGCAATGCCAATCTGGCCCTTGGTGTGGTGCTGATCGCCAGTCTGTTGCTGCTGCTGATTCAGGGGCGCTGGGTGATCCTGAGTATCATGGGACCGCTGAAATCTGCCAGCCGCATCGCTGAAAGCATTGCGCATGGCAATCTCAGCGAACCGATTGTCGAGCCCGCCGGCAAGGACGAAGCCAGTGTGCTGATCCGCACATTGGCGACCATGCAACGTGACTTGCGCAACATGATCGACGTGGTCCGGCGCAACGCCCACGGTGTCAGCGGCATGAGCGAGCAGCTCAGTCAGGGCTGCCATCAGGTCGCCGACAGCAGCCAGCAGCAAAGCGTTGCCGCCGGGACCATGGCGGCCGCCGCCAGTCAGATGACCGCCAGCATCGAGGAAATCACCCGCCACGCCGAACGTGCCCTGAGCATGGCCAATCAGGCGGAAACTCTAGCGAAGGAGGGCGGCGGGGTGATTCATCAAGTGGTCAGCGACATGGACGACATCGCCCGCTCGGCACAGCAGTCGGCGCAGGTGATCCGCACGCTGGATCAGGAATCCGAGGCGATCTTCAACATCATTCAGGTGATCAAGAGCATCGCCGACCAGACCAACCTGCTGGCGCTCAACGCCGCGATCGAGGCGGCGCGGGCAGGTGAACAGGGCCGTGGCTTTGCCGTGGTCGCGGATGAAGTGCGCAGTCTGGCCGCACGCACCAGCGCCTCGACCCAGGAAATTGCCGCAATGGTCGCGCGCATCCAGAGCAGCACGCGCGAGGCGGTCAACAGCATGGAGGCGGGCGTGGCGCAGGTCGACAAGGGCATGGCAGTGACGGCGGAAGTCGAGCGGGCGATTCGCGAGATCCTCGACGCCACGCTGAACACCACGCAACTGGTCAACGACATCACCCGCACGATTGGCGAACAGAGCCAGGCCAGTAACGAGATCGCCCATCAGGTGGAGATGATTGCCGGGATGAGCGAAGGCAACAGTCGGGTGATCGGGCAGACGGCGACGACCACCGATGAATTGTCGAATCTGGCGGGGCAGCTGGCGCGGTCGGTGGATCGGTTTCGGTTGTGATAGCGGTAGGATCCATTACATTTCTGGTGTCTATCACGGCCTTATCGCTGGCAAGCCAGCTCCCACAGGGTCTGATGTTGTGAATGCAACGGTGTGCACACCATTATCCACTGTGGGAGCGGGCTTGCCCGCGATTAGGCCAGCTCGGGCAACACTGAATCAAGCCAATGTGCCCTTAATCAGAACCTGAACGCCTGCCGCCCCACCAACAACCATTTCCCGCCCTGTTTCTGCCAGATCTGGAAATTTTCGATCTCGGTCGGAATCACCTCAGTCCCTTTCAACGCCAGCGCGGAGAAGTGGTGGCGCACCAATGCGGTATCGCCGGACATCGTGATGGTCTGCTTCTGCATCTCCAGGGTCTTGAATGCGCTGCGGCCGGTTTCGATGTCGGCGATGAATTCCTGCTTGTCCTGAATCTTGCCGCTGGAGTGGCCGTAGGTCAGGTTCGGCGCGGTCAGAGCGTTCAGTTCGGCGATGTCTTTGTGCAGCATCGCCTGGGTCAGGTGATCCACCGCTTGGGCCACTTCCTTTTCCGCTGGGGCAGGGGCGGCCATGGCGCAGGCGCTGAAGGCGCAGAACAAACCGATGAGGAGGCGGGATTTGGTCATGTTGTTTCCTTGTTGTTATTGGGTCGGAATGACTGGCTTAGTTTGTCAGTCATCGTACAACGTAGCAGGTTATTTTCTGCTTGAACAACGAGCCGTTCGCAATGATTTATCAAGTTGCGATGCGTATCGCGCAAAAAACTTTGCAGGCCAATGCCTGATCACGGTCATGTTTGGTGGCCCATGGCCGATAAGCCCCAGAGCGGAAAAAGACTTTCAAGTCGGGAACAGACGCGCGGGTTCGCCCTGACGTGATATTCTCCGCGCCAAATTTGCTTTGACTTAATTCGGTTGGCTGGCCTTTTCGGCGGGCCGACGGGATCCCTGTCGCTCAAGCAGCTGAAGCCAATAACGATAAGAAGTCAGTTCAGAAGGGACATTAACTGAGGTCGATGCCACATGTCGGCCTTGTGTGCCCACCCGTCAATATTGAAGTGTGCCGGATTGCGCGACGCCAGCCTGAGCGTCAACAAAGCGCAACGCAGACTGATAACAACGACGGGCGGAAGGCGTTTTATCATAGGTGCAACAGATGTTTAAGAAAGTGAACACAGCCTTGCTCGGTCTGGCTTTGGCGATGGGGATGTCGTCTGCCAATGCTGCCGAAGCCAAGAAAGTTGATGTCCTGCTGATCGGCGGCGGCATCATGAGCACCACCCTGGGTGTGTGGATCAATGAGCTGGAACCGACCTGGTCGATGGAAATGGTCGAGCGCCTCGATGGCGTCGCCCTGGAAAGCTCCAACGGCTGGAACAACGCCGGTACCGGTCACTCCGCCCTCGCCGAGCTGAACTACACCCCGGAAGACGACAAGGGCAACGTGACGATCCCGAAAGCTGTCGAGATCAACGAAGCGTTTCAGGTTTCCCGTCAGTTCTGGGCGTGGCAGGTTCAGCAGGGCGTGCTGAAGAACCCTCGTTCGTTCATCAACACCACTCCGCACATGAGCTTCGTGTGGGGCGATGACAACATCAAGTTCCTGAAAAAGCGCTACGAAGCGCTGCAGGCGAGCCCGCTGTTCGCTGGCATGCAGTATTCCGAAGATCCGGCTGTGATCAAGAAGTGGGTACCGCTGATGATGGAAGGGCGTGACCCGAACCAGAAAATCGCGGCCACCTGGAGCCCGCTGGGTACGGACATGAACTTCGGCGAAATCACCCGCCAGTTCGCCGCTCACCTGCAAACCAAACCCAACTTCGATCTGAAACTGTCGAGCGAAGTTGAAGACATCACCAAGAACGCCGATGGCACCTGGCGTGTGAGCTACAAAAACCTCAAGGACGGTACCAAGACCGAAACCGACGCCAAGTTCGTGTTCATCGGCGCTGGCGGCGGTGCTCTGCACCTGCTGCAGAAGTCGGGCATTCCTGAAGCCAAGGAATACGCAGGCTTCCCGGTTGGCGGCTCGTTCCTGGTGACCGAGAACCCGACGATTGCCGAGCAGCACCTGGCCAAGGCCTACGGTAAAGCTTCGGTTGGCGCGCCACCGATGTCCGTTCCGCACCTGGACACCCGTGTCCTGGACGGCAAGCGCGTCATTCTGTTTGGCCCGTTCGCGACCTTCAGCACCAAGTTCCTCAAGGAAGGTTCGTACTTCGACCTGCTGACCAGTACCACCACCCACAACATCTGGCCAATGACCAAGGTCGGCATCAAGGAATACCCGCTGGTCGAGTACCTTGCCGGGCAGTTGATGCTGTCGGATGAAGACCGCCTGAACGCGCTGAAGGAATACTTCCCGAACGCCAAGGCCGAAGACTGGCGCCTGTGGCAAGCCGGCCAGCGCGTGCAAATCATCAAGCGTGATGAAGCCGCTGGCGGCGTGCTGAAACTGGGCACCGAGATCGTTGCTTCGCAAGACGGCTCGATCGCTGGCCTGCTGGGCGCATCGCCAGGCGCGTCGACTGCTGCACCGATCATGCTGAGCGTGCTGCAGAAAGTCTTCAAAGACAAAGTCGCAACCCCTGAGTGGCAGACCAAGCTGCACCAGATCGTGCCGAGCTACGGCACCCAGCTGAACAGCGATCCGGCCAAAGTGGCTGCTGAGTGGGCTTACACCGCGAAAATCCTCGAACTGCCGACGCCTCCAGCGATCGGTCAGGTAGCTGCTCCGGCGGCACCTGCGGCTGACAAAGCCGTAGCGCCGAAGGAAAACGCTGCACGTGACATGGCTCTGTAACCAGAACCCTGACACACAAAACCCACTGAACCGGCGACGGTCAGTGGGTTTTTTTATACGCCGGACCTGTAGGCGCTGACGAGTGCACCGAGGCTGCGATCTTTTGACTTTGACTTTGACTTTGACGTTTGAAGATCAAGATCAGGATCAAAAGATCGCAGCCTCGTTGCACTCGTCAGCTCCTACGCTCCTACGGTCCGGGGTGGATTGAGGCTTTTGCGGACGCGAGATAGGCACCGAGGCGCCGACCCATTTCTTCGCCCAGTGCCTGCAACCCGCTCAGCGGCCGCACCATCACTTCAAACTCGACAATCTTGCCGTGTTCATCGAAGCGAATCATGTCGATGCCTTTGAGTTCCTTGCTGCCGACCCTGGCGCTGAATTCGAGAATCACGTTCAGGCCATCCGCCGTCGCCAACTCGCGGTGATAGGCGAAATCTTCGAAGACTTCAAACACGGTGTTGAGGATCATCGCCACCACCGGCGCGCCGGGGTAGGGCGTGTGGGCCATGGGCGAGCGGAACACAGCTTGCGGATCGAGCAGTTCAGGCAGGGCTTTGAGATTGCCGCTGCGGATCATCTCGTGCCAGCGCGCGAGGGATGCGGCGACGTTGGGCTGCAAGGCAAGGTCGGGCATGGTCACTCCGGTTTTTATTGTTGTCGGTCGGCAATGACTGTAGATCAACCGGACCGAAAGTGAATCCCCAAGTCTCAGCCTGAATACCGCTTCATGCCCGAAGCGGATCAGATGCGCATCTGATCCGTATTTTTCTGTTTCATCTGCCTCTGTATTCAGTACAGCCACAGGCTCAGAATGCCCCAGCAGTGCGGCCAATCACCCTCCGACCTCATTCCGAAGCGTCCGGTGCACCGCACACCCGCATCAAGGAGCGCGACATGTACAAGATGGCAATTTTTCTCGGCGGTTTTCTGACCTTGACCATTCTGATCGGCGTGCTGGCGACGATCTCCCCAGTCTGATCCGCACGCAGCTTTTTCGAACTCTGCCGATCTCCTGCTTTCAGTTGCAGAACAGGGCCAGCACGCGCCCGTCACTGACAGTTCGAGGAGTGAAACATGCGTACGACAACCTCGCAGGGACGTTGGGTTCCCATTGGTTTGATGGTCGCCGCGCTGACTGGCTGCGCGATGAGCAACACCGAGTCACCGGTGCAGACACCGGGTCAGGCCAAGGCCTCCGATACTGAAATGCTCGAAGTCGGCGCGCAGTGGTTGCAGGACAAACCGCCGATCCGCGCGTTGAACATGTACCTTGATGGCTTTCATTTTTACAACGGTCATCCCGGCGCGCAGATGGAAGCGCACCATTACTGCTCGGCGCTCAATGAGGAAGTGTTCCAGTGCGTGATCTACGACGGCAACACGGCTGAAGCGAAGTTGATGGGCGTGGAATACATCATCAGTCAGCGTCTGTTTACGCAATTGCCGGCAAAAGAAAAAGCCTTGTGGCACAGCCATGCCCACGAAGTGACTTCCGGCCAGTTGGTCGCGCCGGGCATCCCGCAAGTGGCGGAAAAGCGACTGATGGAAAAACTCGCCAATACTTATGGCAAGACTTGGCACACTTGGCACACCGATCAGGACAAGCAACTGCCGCTGGGCGTGCCGCAGTTGATGATGGGCTTTACCGCTGACGGTCAGGCCGATGCACAAATGGTCCGCCAGCGCGATCAGCGCCTGGGCATCGACAGTGCCGAAAAGAAAAAGGCTCGTGCCGGGATCAAACCGGCGCCTGTCGCAACGGGGGCTGATGCGTGGCAGAAGGGCAACGCCGTGCAGCTCAACGACCCGACCGGGCATCAGCACGTCACGCCGCGCTCGGCCACCTCTGGCGATGAAAATGCCCGGAGCGGCAGTCAGCCTTAGCTTTGGACAGTAGCTGGAAATGGTGTTGTCTGTACCGGCGTCATCGCGAGCAGGCTCACTCCTACATTTAAAATGCGTTCCCCCTGTAGGAGTGAGCCTGCTCGCGATGGCGTCCGTCTGATCGCTACATCCTTCAGCGATTCAACACATCCACAATCCACTGCAAATATTGCTCGCGCTCGGAAATCGAGTTATGCCCCGAGTCCGGCACCACCTTCAGCGTCGCCACGCCCGCGGGAAAACTCTCGAACAAGCGCTGCGTGCTGCTGCGCCCAATCACTTCGTCATCACTGGCCGCCAAGAGCAACGTCGGTGCGCGAATATGCGCCGCGTATCTGCCTGATTCGAAACGATCCTTGAGCAACCACTTCACCGGCACCCACGGGTATTGCCGTTCGGCGATTTCCTCAAGGCTGTTGAACGGCGTCACCAGGATCAGATTCTGCACCGGCCGCTGACTGGCCAGGCGCACCGCCACCCCCGAACCGAGGCTGCGTCCGATGACTGCAATCTGCGGGTGGCTGGCATACACCTGATCGAACAGCGCCAGCGCATCTTCGGCAATCGCGGCTTCCGATGGCGAGCCGGTGCTGCCACCAAAGCCCCGGTAATGCAGGAAATACAGCGCGTAGTCGGGAAACGCCTCGGCGAATTCCGGCAGATTTCGCGAGACGTCCTCGGCATTGCCGCCGAAATAGATCAGCGCCCGCGTTCCGCTGCGCTCTCGGTCAGTCACCCAGACCTCGGCATCCGGCATCGACAGTTTCAAGCGAGAATCCGCTGCAACCATGGCGGCAGGCTGGGGAAACCAGATCAGCGAGCGCTGAAACACGAACAGCGCGGCGGACAGCACCAGGTAAACGGCAACAATGAAAACGACGAGTGACATCAGGGTTCGGGACATTCGGCTACTTTTAACGGGGAGAGAGGTTGGCTGTGGCAGTGTAGTTCAGCGACTGTGCCTGACAGCCGGCGCACACACCATGCAACAGATCCGCGCAGCAGGAGGACTCGCATGCGCCACACTGAGGGTTATTCCCGCCGCCGCTTGCTCACCCTGGCTGCCCAGGCTGCGGCGCTGTTCACCATTGATCGGGCGTTGGCCAGCAGCGTACCGCCGACCGTCACTGCGCCGCCCACGGCAGGAGACCAGACCATGCAGACCCGCGCCATCCCTTCGAGCTCCGAGGCACTGCCCATGGTCGGGTTGGGCACCTATCGCGGTTTCGACGTCGCGCCGGGCGATCCGGTTTACCGGCAGTTGCCCGCCGTCCTCGAAGCGCTGTTCAGAAAGGGCGGCACGCTGATCGACAGCTCGCCCATGTACGGACGCGCCGAGCAGACCACCGGTGAACTGCTGTCGATCCACGAACCGCGCTCGCCGGCGTTTCTCGCCACGAAGGTGTGGACGCGCGGGCGCAAGGAGGGTATCGCGCAGATGGAGCAGTCCTTCAGTCTGCTGCAAACCGAACGCATCGACCTGATGCAGATTCACAATCTGCTCGACTGGCAAACCCACTTGCCGACCCTGCGCGAATGGCAGGAGCAGGGGCGGATTCGCTACATCGGCATCACCCATTACACCTCGTCGGCCTACGACGAGGTCGAGGCCGTGCTGAAAGCCGAAAAGCTGGATTTTCTGCAGATCAACTACGCCCTCGATGATCGCGCGGTCGAGAAACGCATCCTGCCGCTGTGCCGTGAGCGTGGGGTGGCGGTGATTTGTAATCGGCCGTTTGGCGGCGGCGATTTGCTCGCCCGGCTCAAGGGCAAGCCGCTGCCGGCGTGGGTCTCGGATGTACAGGTCAACAGTTGGCCGCAACTGGCACTGAAATTTCTCCTGGCGCACCCGGCGGTGACCTGTGTGATTCCCGGGACCAGCAATCCGCGCTACATGGCTGACAACGCCGGAGCCGGTTTTGGGCCGATGTTGACCGATGCGCAACGGCATCAGTTGATTGCGTTGCTGGGCTGAGCCGGGTCAACCGCGATAGCGCAACGCCTCCAGCAACAACGCAAACGCCGGCGCCGCCTGGCGTCGGCTCGGGTAGTACAGGTGATAACCGGAAAATGCCGGGCACCAGTCTCCCAGCACCTGGACCAGGCGACCGTCCGCCAGAAACGGCGCAACGACGTTTTCCGGGATGTAGCTCAAACCGAAACCGTCCAGCGCGGCGTCGAGCAATGGGTACACGCCATTCAGGGTGACCTGGCCGGAGACGCGCACTTTCAGGCTTTCACCATCCTTTTCGAACTCCCACGAATACAGTCCGCCATTGGTTGGCAGGCGCAGGTTGTTACAGGCGTGGTCGGTCAGGTCGCGCGGGGTTTGCGGTGCAGGGCGCCGGGCGAAGTAGGCGGGGGAGCCTACCACCGCCATGCGCATGTCCGGGCCAATGCGAGTGGCGATCATGCCTTGGGCGACGTCTTCGCCCAGGCGCACACCGGCATCGAAGCCTTGGCCGGCGATGTCGACGAAGCCATAGTCACAGCAAACCTCGACGGACACATCCGGGTACTGCGGCAGGAAATCCTGCAACACCGGACGCAGGATCCAGTTCAGCGAATGGTCGGTGGCGCTGATGCGGATCTTGCCCGCCGGGGTTTCGCGCAGGTTGCTCAGGGCGGCCAGTTCCACTTCGATTTCGTCGAAGCGCGGGCCGATGGTTTGCAGCAAGTGTTCGCCGGCCTCGGTCGGCGACACGCTGCGCGTGGTGCGGGTCAGCAGGCGCAGGCCGAGTCGCGCCTCGAGACTGCGAATTGTGTGGCTGAGCGCCGATTGCGACACGCCGAGTTTGGCTGCGGCCTTGGTGAAACTGCGTTCACGGGCGACGGCGAGAAAGGCGAGCAGGTCGGTGGCGTTTTCCCGGAGCATTGATGATCGTCCTGCATAAGTTTTTTCGGATTCTAGTCGATTATCCAAAGAGTGCGGATCGCTACAGTGGTTGCATCATTTATTGGAGGAAATGCCATGAACCCGATTGCTGCTTCTGCACTGACGCTCTCGCTGCTGGCTGGCGAGGTGTATGCCGCTGAAAATCCGCGTGTCACGGTCACACCGAATGGCTCGCAACCGTCGGCCAAAGGCCCGGCTGACTGGTTTACCGGCACGGTGCGGGTGGATGCGCCGTTCAAAGGTACCGACGAGGCGCGGGTCAGTGGCGCGACCGTAACGTTTGAGCCTGGCGCGCGAACGGCGTGGCATACCCATCCGCTGGGGCAGACATTGATCGTCACCTCGGGGGCAGGGTTCGTGCAGGAGTGGGGGCAGCCAGTGCGGGAAATCCGGCCGGGCGATACCGTGTGGATTGCTCCGGGCGCCAAGCATTGGCACGGGGCAACGCAGACGACGGCGATGAGTCATATCGCGATTGCCGAAGTGCTGGATGGCAAGGTGGTGGACTGGATGGAGCAGGTCGGTGATGAGCAATATCCGAAGACCGAGTGAAACCGTTCCCCTCACCCCAGCCCTCTCCCGAGGGAGAGGGAGCCGATTGGGGGATGCTCGAGACGTTCGGCATTCTGCAAACGTGGTGGTGAATCCACTCGACCCCTAGCACCCCATGCAGGTGCGCTAACAGCATGCGACTCACCCCAGGCGTCTCCCGGGGGAGTGAGAGCCGACCGAGGTGTCTTGCGATGTGCATCGACCTGAACTTGCCGTTGCGATTATGGATACACAGAAAGACTTTCACGTCGCTGCACATCCTGAATATACCCGGATCGGTCCCCTCTCCCTTTGGGAGAGGGCTAGGGTGAGGGGCTTTTCGCTTCAGATCATCTCCGGCAACGAATCAAGAATCTTGTCCAGCGTAATCGGATACTCCCGCACCCTCGCGCCGGTGGCGTTGTAGATTGCATTCGCCACCGCCGCACTCACGCCGCAAATCCCCAATTCACCCACGCCCTTGGCTTTCATCGGCGATGAAATCGGGTCGGTCTCTTCGAGGAAGATCACTTCCTGATGCGGTATGTCGGCGTGCACCGGCACCTCATACCCGGCGAGGTCATGGTTGACGAAAAAGCCCAGACGCTTGTCCACCGCCAGTTCTTCCATCAATGCGGCGCCGACGCCCATGGTCATCGCGCCGATGACCTGACTGCGCGCCGACGTCGGGTTGAGAATTCGCCCCGCCGCGCACACCGCGAGCATGCGCCGCACGCGGACTTCGCCAGTGGCAGCATCGACCGCGACTTCGACGAAATGCGCGCCGAAGGTCGATTGCTGATACTTCTCGGCCAGATCACCGAACTCGATGCTGTCCTCGCCGACCAGTGCGCCGCCTTCAGCCGCGTTGCGCAGCGGCAGGCTCTTGCTGCCGACGCGCACCTGACCATCGGCGAACTCCGCCTGATCCGCCGCGAGTCCCAGCTTCTGCGCCACCGCTTCACGCAGTTTCACACAGGCGGCATAGACGCCCGAGGTCGAGCAGTTCCCACCAAACTGACCGCCAGAACCAGCCGAAACCGGAAAGTCCGAGTCGCCCAGACGCACGACTACATCATCGAGACCAACGCCCATCATCTCGGCAGCGGTCTGCGCGATAATCGTGTAGCTGCCGGTGCCGATATCGGTCATGTCGGTTTCGACGACGACTTTGCCGTCACGCTCCAGGCGCACACGGGCTCCGGACTTGACCAGCAGGTTGTTGCGAAACGCCGCCGCCACGCCCATGCCGATCAGCCAACGGCCTTCACGACGGCTGCCCGGTTGCGCCTTGCGCTGATCCCAGCCGAATTTCTCCGCGCCGATCTGCAGGCATTTGACCAGTTGACGCTGGGAGAACGGCCGCTCGGTTTTCACCGGGTCGACTTGAGTGTCGTTAGCGATGCGGAACAGCACCGGGTCCATCTTCAGCTGTTCGGCCATTTCGTCCATGGCAATTTCCAGCACCATCAGCCCCGGCGCTTCACCCGGCGCGCGCATGGCGTTGCCTTCAGGCAGGTCGAGCGGGGCGAGGCGCATGCTGACGCGGCGGTTTTCTGCGGCATAGAGCAACTGGCTCGGTTGCGCGGCCAGTTCGACCTTGCCGTCAGCAAGGTTGCCTGACCAGCCTTCATGGGCGATGGCGGTCAGCTTGCCGTCCGCCGTTGCGCCCATGCGGATGCGCTGAATCGTAGCCGGGCGATGGGTGGTGTTGTTGGCCATTTGCGGGCGGGCGAGGGCGACTTTCACCGGCCGCCCCGCCATGCGCGCGCCGAGAGCGGCGAGGATTACGTCGGCGCGAATAAACAGCTTGCCGCCGAAACCACCGCCGATGTACGGCGAGACCAAACGCACTTTTTCCTTCGGCAGGCCGAGGGTTTTCGCAATGTCGCCGACACTCCAGGCGACCATCTGGTTCGACGTCCACACGGTCAGTTGATCGCCTTTCCACGCGGCCAGTGTGGCGTGCGGTTCCATCATCGCGTGGGACTGGTCTGGCGTGGTGTAGGTCTGATCGAACTGCACCGGCGCGGCGGTGAAGGCCTTGTCGAAGTCGCCGTGATTGACGTCGGGCAACTCGTCTTTCGGCTCGACGCCGAGGTCTTTGACGCTGGCCAGATCGAACTTGCCTTCGCTGGTCTCGTAATCGACCCTGACCAATTGCGCGGCGGCGCGGGCCTGTTCGAAGGTCTCGGCAACCACCAATGCAACGGCTTGCTGGTAATGCTGCACTTCGGGACCAGCGAGCAGATGCGCAGCGTTGTAATCACCCTTGTCGAGCTTGCCGGCGTTCTCGGCAGTAACGATCGCCAGCACGCCGGGCGCCGCTTTGGCCTCGCCCAGATGTATGGCTTTGATCCGGCCTTTGGCGATCGCCGAATCGACCATGAAACCGTAGGCCTGATTGGCTGCCGCTTCATGTTGTTCATAGGCGTAAGTGGCCTGGCCGCTGGTTTTCAGCGGGCCTTCAACGCGCTCGGTGGGCTGGCCGACGACCTTCAGGCGGTCGATGGGATTGGTGGTGGCGGGCGTGTCGAATTTCATGCGGTTTCCCTCGCTTGCGCCAACACCGAGGCCAGCGTGCGCTCGACCAGTGTCAGTTTGAATTGGTTGTCATCGGTGGGCGTCGCGCCTTCAAGCAGGCGTTCGCTGACTGCTTTGGCACCCTTGGGCAGCAACGCTTCAGCGGCTTCGACCCGCCACGGTTTCGGTGCAATGCCGCCGACGGCGACGCGGCCGGTGCCGTCCTTTTGCAGGATCAGACCGACCGAGACCAAGGCAAACGCGTAAGACGAGCGATCCCGCACCTTGTGATAAATGTGCGTGCCGCCAACCGGCGCCGGCAGGGTCACGGCGGTAATGAATTCGCCGGGCGTGAGGCTGGTTTCGACGTGCGGCGTGTTGCCCGGCAATTGATGGAAATCGGCCATGGCAATGCTGCGCGTGCTGCCGTCAGGCTTGACCGTTTCGATCTGCGCATCCAGCGCGCGCATGGCGATGGCCATGTCGCTCGGGTGGGTGGCGATGCAAGCGTCGCTGACGCCGATGATCCCCAACTGCCGGGTGACCCCGCCGATCGCCGCGCAACCGCTGCCTGGATTGCGTTTGTTGCACGCCTGGTGGGTGTCGTAGAAGTACGGGCAGCGGGTGCGTTGCAGCAGGTTGCCGGCGGTGGTCGCCATATTGCGCAGCTGCCCGGAAGCCCCGGCGAGCAGGGCGCGGGAGAGCAGAGCGTAGTCCTTGCGCACGCGCGCGTCGGCGGCCAGATCGGTGTTGCGCACCAGCGCGCCGATGCGCAGTCCGCCTTCGGGTGTTGCTTCGATCTGGTCCAGGCCGAGGTGGTTGATATCGATCAGGTGGACTGGGGTTTCGATGTCGAGTTTCATCAGGTCAAGCAGGTTGGTGCCGCCGGCGATGAACTTGGCGCCTTCGACGTGCGCAGCCTGGGAAGCGGCTGCGGCAGGTGAGTCGGCGCGGCTGTAATTGAAGGCTCTCATGCCGGCACCTCCGCGACTTCAGTGATGGCTTCGATGATGTTCGAGTAAGCGCCACAGCGGCAGATATTGCCGCTCATGCGCTCCTGCAGTTCGGCGGCGATCAGTTTCGGCGGCTCGGTCAGGCTCGGGCTGACGTGGCTGGGAATGCCGTCGCGGATCTCTTTGAGCACAGCGACCGCCGAGCAGATCTGCCCCGGCGTGCAGTAGCCACACTGATAACCGTCGTGCTTGATGAACGCGGCCTGCATCGGGTGCAGCTTGTCCGGCATGCCGAGGCCTTCGATGGTGGTCACCTCACTGCCGTCGTGCATCACCGCCAGGGTCAGGCAGGAGTTGATCCGCCGACCGTCGGCGATCACCGTGCAGGCGCCGCACTGGCCGTGGTCGCAGCCTTTCTTGGTGCCGGTCAGGTGCAGGTGTTCGCGCAAGGCGTCGAGCAGAGTGGTGCGGGTGTCTACTTCGAGGGTTTGCGGTTTACCGTTGACTTGCAGGGTAACTTGACTCATGGCCGGTTGCTCCAGACTGGCCGCGTAGGCCTTGAGGCTGATAAAGGGGGGCATAGCGAACGCCGTCGCGGTTACGGCGCCGAGGATCATGAAGTTGCGTCGGGAAATCGGCATGGTTCGATTCCTTTTCTCTCATCGGGCGGCAGGATTGCAAAAGGCCCAAACGGGCGCGCCGGCATGCATGCCAGTCTCGTAAAAGGAGTGACCGCAGCGGGAGGGAAAAGGTTTTGTCGGATTTGCGCTAAAGAGTTATGTGCGCAGCTCATCAATCTGCAGATCACACAAAAAACCTGTAGGAGTGAGCCTGCTCGCGATAGCGGTGTGTCAGTTAATGCTGATTCGACTGACACACCGCTATCGCTGGCAAGCCAGCTCCCACAGGGTTCCGAGTTGTTAATCCAATTGCATTCACAACATCAAACCTGTGGGAGCTGGCTTGCCAGCGATGAGGCCGACGCGTTCACTCTGAATCTAATGCCCACCCACCACCATCGAGGTAAACGGTGCGACGTACGCCTGCAATGTCACCAGTCCGCCGACCAGAATCGCCAGCACGATCGAGTGGAAGAACACGTAACGCAGGATCTCGCCCTCATGCCCGTACCAACGGGTCGCGGTGGAGGCGACGACGATCGACTGCGCGTCGACCATTTTGCCCATCACCCCACCGGAACTGTTCGCTGCCGCCATCAGCACCGGACTGATACCCAGCTGTTCCGACGTTACCCGCTGCAATCCGCCAAACAGCACGTTTGACGCGGTATCGGAACCAGTCAGCGCCACCCCCAGCCAGCCGAGCAGCGTGCCGAACATCGGGTAGAAAATCCCCGTCGCCGCAAACGCCAGGCCCATGGTCGCATCCAGTCCCGAATAGCGGGTGAGGAAGCCCAGCGCGAGCATCGCCGCAATCGTGATCAGCGAAAACCGCACCACCCACAATGTGCGCAGGTACTGCTTGATCAATTGCGGGATCGAATAACCCATCAGCAAGCCGCCAACGATCGCCGCCAGCAAGATCCCGCTGCCGGTCGCGGTCAGCCAGGTGAACTTGTAAATCGCTTCCTCGGCTTTCGGCGCTGCGACAACCGGCGGTACTTTTTCTATTTGCAGATGCAGACCGGTGAAGGTCACCGCCGGGGCGAAGATCGGATTGGCCTCGCGTACCGGTTTGCCTTGCGGGTCGAGCTTGGCCGATTGCGTGACCGGGTCGATCACCGGGCGCGTATCGAACATGTTCTTGAAGCCCTGCGTGCCCCAGGCAAACACGAACACCGTGAGAATGATCCACGGCATCCACGCGCGCATCACTGCCGGGCGCGCCTGATCGCTGAACGCGGCGCTGGCGGTGACTGTTTCTTCGTCGACCTTGGAGTTGTCGACGCGCCCGGACAGCGCTGCCGAGGTGTGGATGGTCGCTGGTTTCCACACCTTGAGGAACAGCGTCAGACAGGCCATGGAAATCAGCGCAGCGATGACGTCCACCAGCATCGGCCCGTGGTAGTTGGACACGAGAAATTGCGGGATGGCGAAACTCACCCCGGCCACCAGAATCGCCGGCCACACCTCGAGCATCTTGCGCCACCCGGCAAAGGCCCAGATCAACCAGAACGGCACCAGCACCGAGAAGAACGGCAACTGCCGCCCGACCATCATCGACAGCTCCATCTCGTCCAGCCCGGTGACTTTGGCCAGGGTGATGATCGGCGTGCCCAGCGCACCGAAAGCCACTGGCGCAGTGTTGGCGATCAGCGCCAGGCCCGATGCGGCCAATGGCGAAAAACCCAGGCCGATCAGAATCGCACCGGTCACCGCCACCGGCGTGCCAAAGCCTGCCGCGCCTTCGAAGAACGCACCGAAACAGAAGGCGATCAGCAGCAATTGCAGACGTCGATCATCGGTGATGCGCGCGAGGGAATCCTGCAACACTTTGAACGAACCGTTTTCGGTGGTCAGGCGATGCAGAAAGATGATGTTGAGGACGATCCAGCCGATCGGCAGCAAGCCATTCGCCGCGCCGAACAGCGCGGCCGAGCCGGCCATGCCCGCTGGCATGTCGAAGGCGAAGATCGAGATCAGCAGGGCGGACGCGAGCGCCAGCAAGGCTGCCAGATGTGCCTTGACGTGAAAGAACGCCAGCGCCGCGAGCATCACCACCACCGGCACCGCGGCCATCAGCGTGGAGAGCACCGGGTTGCCGAACGGGTCGTAGATTTGCTGCCAGACCATGGTCCACCTCTGCTTATTGTTATTGAGGGCGCAGATCCATTGCATGGGGGTTGGTTGCAAGCAGTATAGGTGGCATTCCGCCGCCGTTCGGGCATGGCGAACGGGCCGACCAACGGTCGATAGTGGCCACTGAATCAACGTGCTTTTGCCCGGTCGTATCTGCGGCTGCGCGCACTGCGTCCCGAAGACGCGGGCAGCGTGGCGATTTCCGTCGTCAAGACCTTGGGTTTTAGGGAAGTGTTGAATGAAGCAAGCGACAACGATGCTGCTCACTGTGACCGCCGCCGTATTGCTGAGCGGCTGTATTGCGGATTTTGATGATGACCACCGCCATGGCCGGCACTACGACCGCGACCACGGCCGCTATTACGACCATGACCGGCGTTGGGACGACCGCGATGACGACCGCCGCGATGGCCGTCGTTATCACCGTGATCGCGATGATGACTGATTGAATGAAGAGGGCGTTCCCGTTAAAGGAACGCCCTCTGTGCATCAGCCTTCAGTTGAAAAAACGAGCGTTCGCCTGGACGCGGGATCGCGCAGGCACCGAGGCCTCGTGATCGAGCAGATGGGTGGCGAGTATGTCGCTCAGAAAACGGAACTGATCGTTGAGGCCGACCACTTCATTGCTGAAATGATTGCTGGCGGCGGGCATCAGCAGATCGTCGAAATCTTCGTTGAACACCAGTGTCTGCGCCTTGCGCGGCACCACGTGCTGTTGGTAGTAGTTGCTGCCGAACACCGGGAAACTCACGGAGAGGGTGACTTGGGTGTGGATCATGATGTGAACGCCTCGTTGTGTTTCGGATGAGTCAATCGTGCCTTTCATCATGGGAGGGCGGAAGGCAATCGTGGCGATGGTGGATATCGATGGTGGTGATGGTTGAGGTTTGCGGTGCTGCTGATGGCGCCTTCGCGAGCAGGCTCGCTCCCACAGGTGCAACACATTTCAAATGTGGGAGCGAGCCTGCTCGCGAAGAGGCCGGAACCTTCAGCATCGGAATCGACTGACCTGCCTATACTCAAACCTGCACCTCCCCAAGCCAAAGGACACCACCACCGTGAACCCACGCGCGCTGGTCGTCGCCGCACTGTTTCTGCTGGCCGGCTGCGCCTCCTCGGCTCGGGCGCCGGTGAGCGCGCCGCAGGCGGTGGTGGTGTCGGCGCAAACCTGGCAGCAGATCGACCGCGAGATCCTCAGCGCATCGCAACAGGCCACCGAGCAGGTCAAGCTGTTCGCCCGTGGCTCGATGGAACATTGGCGCACTCGGGTCTATCAGCAAACTGAAGAAAATTTCATCCCTTGGTTCAGCAGCTACTGGACCCAGGAATGGCTGTCGATGAAGGTCAGTTGGTACACGATCAGCGCCGGCGGTGAGCAGGATGCTTCGGCGAAACGGCTGGCGGCGTATCTGCTTGAGCAATATCAGGAAAAAGTCCTCGCGCCGGTAGCAGTGGAGATCGATCCGGATGCGATTCTGGCGCAGGCCACGGCGTTCTATGCGCAGTTGATGGCGCAGCAGATGCCGCTCATCGCCCAGCGTCACGGTGTGCCGATTGCGCAGCTCAACGGACGCTTGCAGAAGATCCCGGCCATCGCCCTCGGCCCGCCGCCGGCGCGGGATGCTTCGCTGTTCAAAGTCATCAGCACCGAGCCGCTGAACACCCTCCCGGCGTACGCCGCACTGATCGACAAGATCCACACCGACGGCGGCGCCAAGGGCATTTCCTCCACCGAAGCAGCCATGGCCCCGGTGGCCAAGCGCGCCAGCCAGCGCATCGAAGCCGAAATGGCCCCGCGCGGCGCCGCCAGTGCGGTGGCGGCAGCGGCGGGTAAACTCGCCGGGGCGATGATTTCGGTCGGCGTGGCCGGCATACGCGCAATCATCCAGGCCAACGACCGCCCCGACAGCGAAGCGCTGATCCGCAGCAGCCTGGGCAACACCTTCGACAAGGCCTGGCAGAAGCTGCTGCAGAACCCGACCACTGGGGTGATGGCCGGCACGTTGCACATGGCCGGGCAGGTTGAAGGTAATTTGGGCGTGAGTGAGCAAACGCCTATCGGTGTGAGCGCTGTGCCATAGCGCCTGCACCTGTGAAGTTTTGTTGGTGGCGGTCGCGCCCGGATCAGAGCGGATGCTAGTCTTGCGCAACGCTGTTGTCAGGGAGCCCACATGGGCAATCACAAGATCGAGATTCGCCGCAGTAACGTCGAGAAAATCCTGCTGGCGGCGGAAAAGGTTTTCGCCGAAAAAGGCTTCGGCAGCACCGCCATGGCGGACATCGCTGCCGAAGTGCAGTTGCCGCGTTCCAATCTGCATTACTACTTCAGCACCAAGAGCGAGCTGTACAGCGCAGTGCTGTTCGATCTGCTGGAAGTGTGGAAGCAGGACGCGCTGTGCTTCGAGATGTTCGACGACCCGCGCGTGGTGCTGAGCAGTTACATCCGCGCCAAGATGAATCATTCGCGCAGCCGGCCCTATGGCTCGAAAGTCTGGGCCAACGAGATCATCCACGGCGCGCCGACCCTGGGCGAAGCGCTGGATGCGAGCCTGTATGACTGGGCGAAGATGAAGGAAGCGAAGATTCGCCAGTGGGTCGAGGACAAGCGGATCCTGCCGGTGGAGCCTTCGGGTTTGCTGTACATGATCTGGGCGTCGACCCAGCACTACGCCGACTTTGATCATCAGGTGAACATTCTCAATGATCACCAGCCGTTGTCGGATATGCAGTTCGAGCGGGCGGTGCAGACCGTGACAGGTGTGATTTTGCGCGGGATCGGGCTGGAGCCTTGAAGAGCACCATCAAGGGCTTACCCTCACCCCAGCCCTCTCCCAGAGGGAGAGGGGGCCGACCGAGGTGTATTGAGAGGTACATCGACCTGAAAGACCGTGTCGATTATGGATTCACAACAACTCTTTCAGGTCGGCGAAGTTTGTCAGCATCCCCCAATCAGTCCCCTCTCCCTTTGGTAGAGGGCTAGGGTGAGGGGTTTTTTCAGACTGCAACGTGGTAGGGATTGCGCGGATCATGATTCCAGTCCAGAAACGGCTTGCCCGTTTCCATCGGTACCATCTCGATGCAGTCGGCCACGGGGCAGGTGATCTGGCACAGATTGCAGCCCACACATTCCTCATCGATCACTTCATATTTATGCGTACCGTCGGCCTGTTTCAAACTGCCGATCGCCTGGTGTGACGTGTCTTCGCAAGCAATGTGGCAACGCCCGCAACCGATGCACGCCTCTTGGTCGATCTTCGCGATCACCTGGTAGTTGATATCGAGGTACTTCCAATCCGTGGTGTTGCCCACGGCGCGCCCGGAAAACTCGGCGATATTGGCGTAACCCTGGCTGTCCATCCACCGCGACAAGCCGTCCTTCATCTCGTCGACAATGCGAAAACCATGCAGCATCGCCGCCGTGCACACCTGCACCGCGCCGCTGCCCAGCGCCATGAACTCCGCCGCGTCGCGCCAGCTGCCGATGCCGCCGATGCCGCAGATCGGCAAGCCCTGGGTCTGCGGATCACGGGCGATTTCCGCGACCATGTTCAGCGCAATTGGCTTGACCGCCGAACCGCAATAACCGCCGTGGGTGCTTTTGCTGCCGACGGTGGGCAGGGCGACCATGTGGTCCAGGTCGACGCTGGTGATCGAGTTGATCGTGTTGATCAGCGACACCGCATCGGCGCCACCACGATGCGCCGCCCGGGCAGCGACGCGGATGTCGGTGATGTTCGGGGTGAGTTTGACGATCACCGGCAGCGAGCAGTACGTCTTGCACCAGCGCGTCACCTGTTCGACATACTCCGGCACCTGGCCGACCGCCGCGCCCATGCCGCGTTCGGGCATGCCGTGGGGGCAGCCGAAGTTGAGTTCGATGCCGTCGGCGCCGGTGGCTTCGACCAGCGGCAGAATGTGTTTCCACGACTCCTCGACACACGGCACCATCAGCGACACGATCAGCGCGCGATCCGGCCAGTCCTTCTTCACCTGGGTGATTTCGCGCAGGTTGATTTCCAGCGAGCGGTCGGTGATCAGTTCGATGTTGTTGATGCCCAGCACTTCGCGATTGGCACCGTAATGCGCCGAATAACGCGAGGAAACGTTGACCGCCGCCGGATCCTCACCCAGGGTTTTCCAGACCACGCCACCCCAGCCCGCTTCGAACGCGCGGACCACGTTGTAGGCCTTGTCGGTGGGCGGCGCGGAAGCCAGCCAGAACGGGTTGGGCGCTTTGATACCGGCGAAGACTATCGAGAGATCGGCCATTTACGCAGCCTCCACGTTGAGCATCAGTTGAGCGTTGATCGCCTCGGCGGCGCGTTTGCCGTGCTGCACTGCTTGCACGGTGAGGTCCTGATCGAGGCTGGTGCAGTCGCCGCCGGCATACACGCCGGGGACGCTGGTGCGCAGGTGTTCATCGACCGCGATGCGTTCGCCCTGACGCTTGAGTTCGCGCGCCAACGGATCACTGAGGGCGCTGTCATCGAAGCTCTGGCCGATCGCTTTGAAGATCGCATCGGCAGCCAGCTCAAAGGTTTCTCCGGTGGTTTGCAGACGCCCGTCAACCAGATCGGTGCGGGCGAAACGCATGCCGCGCACGCGGCCCTGATCATCGAGCAACACTTGCTCCGGCTGCGCCCAGGTCAGCAACCGCACCTGGTTGGCTTTGGCGATGTCCTGCTCATGGTGGGTGGCGCCCATGTCTGCCGCACCACGGCGATACACCAGATTGACGTCGCGCGCGCCGAGGCGGGCCATCTGTACGGCCATGTCGATCGCGGTGTTGCCGGCGCCGAGAACGATGCAGCGTTCGGCCAAGGGCAACTGCGTGAGGTCATCGGCCTGGCGCAGTTCGCGGATGTAATCGGTGGCGGCGAGCAGGCCCGGCGCGTCTTCGTGGGCCAGACCGAGTTGCTTGCTGGCATTCAGGCCGAGGCCGAGAAATACCGCGTCAAACTGCTGATGCAGTTCGCTCAGGGTCAGGTTTGCACCGAGTTTCTGGCCGTGGCGGATTTCAATGCCGCCAATCTGCAGGAGAAAGTCCAGCTCCTTCTGCGCGTAATCGTCGACCAGTTTGTACTTGGCGATGCCGTACTCGTTGAGCCCGCCGGCCTTTTCCCGTGCTTCGAAAATCACCACATCATGCCCGTGCATCGCGCTGCGATGGGCGCAGGACAACCCGGCCGGCCCGGCGCCGACCACGGCGATACGTTTGCCCGTGGCCGGGGCCCGCTGGAACGGGTGTTCAGCGAAATGCGCGTTGTCCACTGCATAGCGTTGCAGCAAACCAATCAGCACCGGCGCGCATTCCTGCGCGTTGTTGCGCACGCAGGCCTGCTGGCAGAGGATTTCCGTCGGACAGACCCGCGCGCAACTGCCGCCAAGAATGTTTGCCGACAGGATTTTCTGCGCCGCGCCTTGGACGTTGTCCTGATGGATGTTGCGGATGAACGACGGGATATCGATTTCGCTGGGGCATGCATTGACGCAAGGCGCGTCGTAGCAATACAGGCAGCGTGAGGCTTCCAGATGCGCCTGCCGGGTATTGAGCGGCGGCGCCAGATCAGTGAAATGGCCGGCGAGGGCGGCCGCGCTTTCGTGCGGGTGGGGAAGGTGGTTCAGGGTCTCGATCACGGTTCATGGCCTCATGGCTAATTGAGGTGCTGCCTCTGGTGGGCAGTGGTTTTATGGCGTCAGGGAGGGCCTCTTCGCGAGCAGGCTCGCTCCCACATTTGCTATGCGCTCACCTGTGGGAGCGAGCCTGCTCGCGAAGGCCGAAGGCCTGGCTGTCAGCGTTTCACCGCCGTCGGCCTGTGCAACTCCGCCCGCTTGCTCAACAAATCAAACACCGCCGGATAGGCCGGCCGTTCGATGTAGCGTCCGGCGCCGCGTTCGGCGCGCAGGTCGCCGTCGGCCCAGACCACGCGGCCCTGGCTGACGGTGTGGCTCGGCACGCCGCGCACGGTCTTGCCTTCGAAGATGTTGAAGTCCACCTGCTGATGGTGGGTCTTGGCGGAAATGGTCCGTGTGCCTTGCGGATCCCACAGCACCAGATCGGCATCGGCGCCAACGCGGATCGCGCCTTTGCGTGGATAGATATTGAATATCTTCGCGGTGTTGGTGGAGGTCAGCGCGACGAAATCCTGCATCGACAATCGCCCGGAGTTGACGGCTTCATCCCACAACACTGCCATGCGGTCTTCGATGCCGGCGGTGCCGTTGGGAATCTTGCTGAAGTCGTCGCGTCCGGCAGCTTTCTGCTCGGCGCAGAAACAGCAGTGGTCGGTGGCGGTGGTGTGCAGATTGCCGTTCTGCAGCCCGTGCCACAGCGCCTCCTGATGGCCGCGCGGACGAAACGGCGGGCTCATCACGTAGCCGGCAGCGGTCTGCCAGTCCGGGTGTTGATAGACGCTGTCGTCGAGCAGCAAGTGCCCGGCCAGCACCTCGCCGTAAACCGGCTGGCCCTTGCTGCGTGCGTAGGTGATTTCGTCGAGGGCTTCCTTGGTGGAAACGTGCACCAGGTACAACGGCGTGCCGATGGTTTCGGCGATACGGATCGCCCGGCTCGCGGCTTCACCTTCGACCTGCGAAGGTCGCGACAGCGGATGCGCTTCCGGCCCGGTAATGCCCTGAGCCATCAGCTTGCGTTGCAGGTGATAGACCAGCTCGCCATTTTCCGCGTGCACGGTCGGCACCGCACCGAGTTCCAGGCAGCGCTCGAAACTCGCCACCAAGGTATCGTCGGCGGCCATGATCGCGTTCTTGTAGGCCATGAAGTGCTTGAAGCTGTTGATGCCGTGGTGGCTGACCAGCTCGGCCATTTCCTCGCGCACCTGCTCGCTCCACCAGGTGATTGCGACGTGGAAGCCATAGTCCGACGCGGACTTTTGTGCCCAGCCCCGCCACTGATGAAACGCTTCCATCAGCGATTGCTGCGGATTGGGAATGACGAAGTCAATGATCGAGGTAGTGCCGCCGGCCAGACCGGCAGCGGTGCCGCTGTAGAAATCTTCGCTGGCAACGGTGCCCATGAACGGCAACTGCATGTGCGTATGCGGATCGATGCCGCCGGGCATCAGGTATTGGCCACTGCCGTCGAGCACTTCGGCGCCGGCGGGAATGTCGAGGTTTTCACCAATGGCTTTGATCACGCCGTCAGCGCAATAGACGTCGGCGCGGTAACTTTCATCATGGGTAACAACGGTGGCGCCACGGATCAACAGAGACATTCCGGATTCCTCGCAGGCATGACCGACTTGTGCCGGCTCTAAATGTTTTATTGAAGTACAGCGACGCAGTTCGTATTCCTGTCATCGCTGTCAGGAATAGAAACTAGTCGCGATTTCAAGAATGATCAAGAATATTTTTTATAAGCTTATAGCCGTTTCAAGTTATTGATAAATAAAGATAAAAATGAGAAATCACCAAAATGGGTAGGGCGCTCACCATTTTGACGCACTTGACAGGATGGAAATATGAGCAAGATTTCCTATGTGAAATCAGCCGCTTGAAGTTGTGCTGCGGTTGCGGGTTCACCGACAAAAATAAATGCAGTGCACCAGTTTGAGTCCTGACACTTCGGACAACTTGCCCGACGTTTAGCCTGAGCGTTCAGACAAGTTTTCCCGGACTCAGCGAATATTCAATTAAAACTGATGAATATCAGAAAGTTGCAAAGCGTGCAGTGCACCGCCCAAGCGTTCAGCGCCAGACCCGGCACGTTTATTGATGCCGCCGCTGACACCATGGCCGGTGCGTGAAAGTTGTCAGTTCCTCCGGCCATCGTCCGGCTGGCGTCGTGCGCGCCAACCGCCTGATGAGCAAAAAATAATCAGAAGAACAGTGGAGCGGCCATGCAACAGATCAGATCACAAGTGACCGAGCGCGACGGCTTGTTCGAGCTCGAAGCCGGCAGTGACGTCCTCGACAGTCCCCGTTACAACCACGACATGGCACCGACCAAGGTGCGTGAACGCACCTGGAACAAATGGCACATCACCGCGCTGTGGGTCGGGATGTCGATTTGCGTGCCGACCTACACCCTCGGCGGCGTGCTCACCGCGTATTTCGGCTTGAGCGTCGGCGAAGCGCTGCTGGCGATTCTGTTTGCCAACGTCATCGTGTTGATTCCACTGACCCTCAATGCTTTCCCCGGCACCAAGTACGGCATTCCGTTTCCGGTGCTGCTGCGTTCGTCGTTCGGCATTCTCGGCTCCAACGTGCCGTGCCTGATCCGCGCGTTGGTGGCGTGTGGCTGGTTCGGCATCCAGACGATGTTCGGCGGACTGGCGATTCACCTGTTCCTCGGCTCGGTGTTCGAGGGCTGGAAATCCCTCGGCGGAACCGGCGAGGTGATCGGTTTCATGGTGTTCTGGGCGCTGAATCTGTGGGTGGTGATTCGCGGCGCCGAGTCGATCAAATGGCTGGAGACCCTGTCCGCGCCGCTGCTGGTTGCAGTGGGCATCGGCCTGCTGGTGTGGGCGATGCCCAATGTGTCGATGACTGAATTGCTGGCGATCCCGCCCAAGCGTCCGGAAGGCGCCAGCGTGGTCAGTTATTTCGCGGCAGGGCTGACGGCAATGGTCGGCTTCTGGGCCACGCTGTCGCTGAATATTCCCGACTTCAGTCGCTACGCCAAGAGCCAGAAGGATCAGATCCTCGGGCAGATTTTCGGTCTGCCGCTGACCATGTTTCTCTTCGCTGCGCTGGGCGTGGTGATGACCGCCGCATCGGTGAAACTGGTCGGCGTCACCGTGTCCGACCCGGTCACGCTGATCGGCCATATCCAGAGCCCGGTGTGGGTGGCGGTGGCCATGGCGCTGATCATCGTTGCCACACTGTCGACCAACACCGCCGCCAATATCGTCTCGCCAACCAATGACTTCCAGAACATCGCGCCGAAGGTGATCAACCGCACCAAAGCGGTGTTGCTCACCGGTCTGGTCGGGCTGGTGCTGATGGGCCATGAACTGCTGAAAAAGCTTGGCCTGATCGTTTCCGACATCAGCCTGGAAACCGTGTACTCAAACTGGCTGCTGGGCTACTCGAGCCTGCTCGGGCCGATCGCCGGGATCATGGTGGTGGATTATTTCCTGATCAAGAAACAGCGACTGGACCTCGCCGGGCTGTACCGCGATGACGTGTATCCGGCGTGGAACTGGGCCGGTTTTCTCGCCTTTGGCGTGCCGGTGGCGCTGACTCTGCTGTCGCTGGGCAGCGACGCGTTCAGCTGGTTCTACAGCTATGGCTGGTTCACCGGCTCGGCGTTGGGCGGGGTGATTTATTACGGGTTGTGCGTGATGCGGGCGCAGCCTTCTGCCGTGAAAACAGCGGTGTGAGCAAGGGCCTTTTCGCGAGCAGGCTCGCTCCCACATTGGAAATGCATTCTCACTGTGGGAGCGAGCCTGCTCGCGAAGGCGATGCTCCATACACCGCCGAAACTGATCGTTCCCACGCTCTGCGTGGGAACGCAGCCCGGGACGCTCCGCGTCCCAACAGCGGACGCAGAGCGTCCATGGATGAATGCCCACGCAGAGCATGGGCACTATCGGCATCAGCATTGAGGAGATCCCCATGAACGCAGCCGTAGACGTTCTGCAATCCACCCATCAGCACATCAACCGCGATCGCCTCTGGGCCTCGCTCATGGAACTGGCGAAACTCGGCGCCACGGTCAAGGGCGGCGTCTGTCGCCTGGCCCTGACCGACCTCGACCGCCAGGCGCGCGACCTGTTCGTGCAGTGGTGCAAGGACGCCGGTTGCAGCGTCACGGTCGATGCCGTCGGCAACATTTTCGCCCGCCGCGCCGGGCGCAACCCGAGCCTGCCGCCAGTCATGACCGGCAGCCACATCGACACCCAGCCCACCGGCGGCAAGTTCGACGGCTGCTTCGGCGTGCTCGCCGGCGTCGAAGTGCTGCGCACCCTCAACGACCTCGGAGTGGAAACCGAAGCGCCGCTGGAAGTGGTGGTCTGGACCAACGAAGAAGGCTCACGCTTCGCCCCGTGCATGATGGGCTCAGGGGTCTTCGCCGAGAAATTCACCCTCGAAGAAACCCTCGCCAAGGTCGATGCCGACGGCGTCACCGTCGGCGAAGCACTGAATGCGATCGGCTATGCCGGTCCGCGCCAGGTCAGCGGGCACGCGGTTGGCGCGTATTTCGAAGCGCACATCGAACAAGGCCCGATTCTCGAGGACGAAGAGAAAACCATCGGCGTGGTACTCGGCGCGCTCGGGCAGAAGTGGTTCGACCTGAAATTGCGCGGCGTCGAAGCCCACGCCGGCCCGACGCCGATGCACCTGCGCAAGGACGCCCTGGTCGGTGCCTCGGTGATCGTCGGCGCCGTCAACCGCGCCGCCCTCGGCCATCAGCCCCACGCCTGTGGCACGGTCGGCTGCCTGCAAGCCTATCCCGGCTCGCGCAACGTGATCCCCGGCGAAGTGCGCATGACCCTCGACTTCCGGCATCTGGAGCCGGCGCGGCTGGATTCGATGATTGCCGAAGTGAAACAAGTGATCGAGGCGACCTGCGAAGAGCACGGCCTTTCTTACGAATTGACCCCGACCGCCGACTTCCCGCCGCTGTACTTCGAAAAAGGCTGCGTGGAAGCGGTGCGCGGTGCTGCGAAAGGGCTGGGTCTGTCGCACATGGACATCGTCAGTGGCGCCGGGCATGACGCGATTTTCCTCGCCGAGCTCGGCCCGGCGGGAATGATTTTCGTGCCATGCGAGGGCGGGATCAGCCACAACGAAATCGAGAATGCCGCGCCGGATGATCTGGCAGCGGGGTGCGCGGTGTTGTTGCGGGCGATGCTCGCGGCGTCGGCGATGGTGGCGGCCAGCGAGCGTGCCGCCTAAGGTAAACACACCCAGTAAACCTGTGGGAGCGAGCCTGCTCGCGAATGCGCCGGGTCAGTCACCGAATGGTCTGTCTGACCCAGCGCTTTCGCGAGCAGGCTCGCTCCCACAGGGGTTTTTTGGCGATTTTGGGGTTGTGGCACGATCCCGAGCCGCTGCGGTCGTACTCTTCACCTAGCCGCATCACAGTGTGGAGATCCAATGAGCCAGGAAGTCCTGACCACCGAAACCAACCGTCGCCAGTTGCAGCAGATCATTGCCGGGCTGTCGGACGGGGTGATTCTGCTGGAACTCGACAAAAGCATTCTCTGGGCCAACGAAGCGGCGCTGACCATGCACGGTGTCAGCACCATCGGTGATCTGGGCAGCAACGCCGACGAGTACGCCAGACGCTTCACGCTGCGCTATCGCAATAATCATGTCTTGCCGCCGGACAACTACCCGATCAGCCGCGTCGCCCGCTGCGAGGCGTTCAATGATGTGCTGATTGAAGTTTCGTCCGTGGACGACCCGGAGCGGGTCTGGGTGCACAGTGTGCGCAGCATGGTGCTGACCGACCGCGTCGGCCAGCCCGAGTCGCTGGTGCTGATCATGAGCGACGTCACCGATTGGGCCAACGCTGAGCTGCGTTTCGAAAAAACCTTCAATGCCAACCCTGCACCGGCGGTGATCTGCCGACTCAGCGATTTGCGCTACATCAAGGTCAACCCGGGCTTTCTGGAAATGACCGGCTATACCCGCGATCAGGTGATCGGCACTTCGGCTTACGAAATCGATATCTTCGAGCAGGCGGATCAGCGCGATCTGGCTGTCCAGCGCTTGCGCGATGTCGCGACCATTCCGCAGATGCAGGCAGAACTGCGCCTCCCGGACGGTGGCAGTAAACAGGTGATCGTTGCCGGTCAGCCGCTGCTGCTCAATGACGAGAATTGCATGCTGTTCTCCTTCGTCGACATGGAGCCTCGGCGCCGGGTCGAAGTGGCCTTGCGTCAGAGCGAGGAGCGCTTTGCCAAGGCTTTTCGTCTGACGCCGGTACCGATTTTGATCTGCACCGCTGACAAGCAGGAGGTCATCGATGTCAATCAGGCGTTCCTCGATACCCTGGCCTATGACAGCGATGACGTACTCGGCAAAACCGTGACGCAGCTGAGCTTCATCCACGATGACAGCGCGCGCACGCGCCTGCTGTCGGCGCTGGCGAAGAACGGTCGTGTGGATCGGGTCGACGTGCCCGTGCGCAAGAAGGACGAGGAGTTGCTGGAGTGTGCGGTCTCGGCTGACACGGTCAATATCCATGATACGTCCTGCTATCTGCTGGTGTTGATGGACATGACCGAGCGCAAGCGCACTGAGCTTGAGCTGGTCGCGGCGATTGAAGAGGTGATGAAGGATGCGTCGTGGTTCAGCCGAACGCTGATCGAGAAGCTGGCCAACGTGAAGAAGATCAACTCGCCGCAGCTGCCCAGTGCCTCATTCACTGACCTGACGGCCCGTGAGCGCGATGTCCTGGGCTTGATCTGTGAAGGTCTGGCAGACAAGGAGATCGCTGCGCGGTTGAAGCTGGCGCCCAATACCGTGCGCAATCATGTGGCCACCGTGTACTCGAAAATTGATGTGCATAGCCGCAGCGAGGCGATCGTCTGGGCTCGAGAGCGCGGTTTGTTTTCGGGAGAGTGGGGCACCAAGGGCCAGCGCTGAGGGGTGCAAATGCACTAGTTACAAGGGTGCAAATTCATGTATTGGCCAAGACGTTGTGTTCTTAGGCTGGTGGGGTGCGGTGTGGGCCATTTCGGGCCTGCGATCGTGCCCCTTTTGAAACAGTCATAGGAACAACGTCAATGATGAATCTTGCGCAGTTGCGCGCTCGGCTCGAGCACAGTTTTGCGCCGCTGGCTTGTGAGTGTTCGGTGGATGGTGATCATTCGCTGACGGTCAAGTTGTATCACCGGGATTCGGGGCAGGTGGATCTGGTGATCAGCGGGCTGGATCTGGCTGCGCTGCGTACGCCTGGGGCGGTCGAGGCGTTGGTGGGGGAGTTGCGGTATGAGCTTGAGAGCAATTCCTTGCGTTCTTCGCGGGATCCGGATTTGGCTTAAGCGCGCTTTGGTCTTGGCGGCCTTTGGGCCGGCCATGCTCTGGGGGGGGGGTGGGTGTATATCCGTTTCTGCGGGTGCTGCTGGTTACGGTTCCGCCCTTACGGCGGGTCACTTTTGGCAAACGCCCCAAAAGTAACCAAAAGGTCTTCGCCCTGACGTTCGGCCCGCTCGCTTAGGCTCGGGGTTCCTTCGCTCCGGGATCGATCCTGGCGCAGCGGCTCCGGTTTGCTTCGCTGCACCTACACTCGCTGTGTACGACTGCGTCGTACGGTCGCTGCGCTCCCACGCCCGGATCAATCCCTCCACTCAGCCTGCCGACGGGCTCCAAGATCAAGATTAAAAGCGGTACTCGAGCTAACGCTCATCGTGTGTAGGAGCTGCCGAAGGCTGCGATCTTTTGATTTTGATTTTCTGTGGGAGCGAGCCTGCTCGCGAAGGCGGCCTGACAGCCGACCTGGTTGTTACTGAACTCACTCGATCAAACCTGTGGGAGTGAGCCTGCTCGCGATGAGGCCCTCGCCGACAACCATCATCCCAATCCAGCCCTCTGCCGGACAATCCCCGCAAAACCGACAGCCAATCCCACCCAATCACCCCAATCCACTGGCGCTAACAAGGCGCTCAGCTATAAAGAATGAGTGGTCAGGTCTTCCGCGGCCGGTTGGGTTGCGGGAGTTTGTCTCTCTTTACCGCGGGTCGTCCTATGAATAATCCTGGGAAACGCGTATTGCCGTTGGCTTTTCTTGCTGTGCTGTTGGCCGGTTGTGCCAGTCCTCCACCCCCTGCGCCTGTCGCGCCGCCGCCACCGCCGGAACGTCGGTGTGAGGTGCTGGAAAATACTGAGGTTGCCGGGGATGTGTATGTGGATGGGCAGGTGACGCGCCACATCACCACTACGCGTTGCATAACCCAATAAGCCGGCCAATCCCGCGGATGCAGGAGTTCTGGATTTCGGCACCGCCCCTGTGGGAGCGAGCCTGCTCGCGAATGCGTGGTATCAGTCAAAACATAGCTGACTGACACAACGCCTTCGCGAGCAGGCTCGCTCCCACACGGGTTAGCAATTTGCCTTGGATATCAGGACAGGAACCCGCCATCCACATTCAGCGCCACGCCAGTGGTGTAGCTCGACGCATCGCTGGCCAGGTACAGCACCGCGCCGGCCATTTCGCTTGGATCGGCTACGCGTTTGAGCGGGATCTGCGTCAGTGCCTGTTTCAGAATCGCATCGTTCTTGACCAGCGCCGAGGCGAATTTGGTGTCGGTCAGGCCGGGGAGCAGGGCGTTGCAGCGGATGCCGAATTGCGCGCATTCCTTGGCGAAGACTTTGGTCATGTTGATGACCGCCGCTTTGGTTACCGAATAGATGCCCTGGAAGATGCCCGGCGAGATGCCGTTGATCGACGCGACGTTGATGATGCTGCCGCCACCGTTTTCGCGCATGAGCTTGCCGGCTTCGACCGACATGAAGAAGTAGCCACGAATGTTCACATCGACGGTCTTCTGGAACGCCCCCAGATCGGTGTCGAGCACGTTGCAGAATTGCGGGTTGGTCGCGGCGTTGTTGACCAGGATGTCGAGGCGGCCGAATTGTTCCTTGATCCCGGCGAAGACCTGGCTGATCTGCTCCATCTCACCGATGTGGCAGGCCACGGCTGTCGCCTTGCCGCCGGCGGCGATGATGGCGTCGGCGACGTGTTGGCAGCCTTCGAGCTTGCGGCTCGAGACGATCACGTGGGCGCCTTGCTGGGCCAGCAGTTTGGCGATGGCTTCACCGATGCCACGGCTGGCGCCGGAGACGAAAGCGATTTTGCCGTCGAGGTCGAACAACTGAGTCTTGGACATGGGTTTCCCTTGTTGAAAGTCTTGTTATTGGCCCGGATCAGAGGCTGGACTTCTGAATGACCTGCAGGCTCATCTGCTCCAGCAGTTTGTTCATGTGAATGAACTGCGCGAAGCGTTTGTCCTGTGTCTGGCCATGGTAGAAGCGGTAGTAGATCTGCTGCACGATGCCGGCCAGGCGGAACAGGCCGTAGGTGTAGTAGAAATCGAAATTGTCGATGCGGATGCCCGAGCGCTCGGCGTAGTAGTCGACGAATTCGCGGCGGGTCAGCATGCCCGGCGCGTGGCTTGGCTGGCGGCGCATCAGTTGCACCGGTGCCGGGTCACCGGCTTCGATCCAGTAGGCGAGGGTGTTGCCCAGATCCATCAGCGGGTCGCCGAGGGTGGTCAGTTCCCAGTCGAGCACGCCGATAATTTGCATCGGATTGGCCGGGTCGAGAATGACGTTGTCGAAGCGGTAGTCGTTGTGGACGATGCTCGACGTCGGGTGGTCGGCCGGCATTTTGTCGTTGAGCCAGGCTTTGACCGCTTCCCAGTGCGGCGCGTCCGGGGTCAGGGCTTTTTCGTAACGCTCGCTCCAGCCCTTGATCTGCCGGGCGACGTAGCCTTCAGGCTTGCCCAGATCGCCGAGGCCGCAGGCGTTGTAATCGACCCGATGCAGTTCGACGAAACGGTCGATGAAGCTTTTGCACAGCGCTTCGGTTTTCGCCGAATCGAGGCCCAGCTCCGGCGGCAGTTCAGCGCGCAGGATGATGCCTTTGACCCGTTCCATCACATAGAACTCGGCGCCGATAACGGCTTCGTCGGTGCAATGCACGTAGGCCTTCGGGCAATACGGAAAGCCGTCGCGCAGTTGGTTGAGAATGCGGAATTCACGGCCCATGTCGTGGGCGGATTTGGCTTTGTGGCCAAACGGCGGACGGCGCAGAACGAACTCTTGCTCGGGGTATTCCAGCAGGTAGGTCAGGTTCGACGCGCCGCCGGGAAACTGGCTGATCTGCGGAGTGCCGGTCAGGCCGGGAATGTGCGCCTTGAGGTACGGATCGATCAGGCTGGCATCGAGTTCTTCGCCCGCGCGGATCCGGGTGGACTGGTCAGTAAGCGCCATGCTTATCCCTTCTGCTTATTTTGGAGGCCAGACATCATTGGCTAATCTAATGGCGCGCTTGGGTGCTCACAAGCGCGGGTCGGTCTTATAGGTTAGCGTGTTGCTGGATAATCAACTTTGAGAATGGGGCAAAGATCGGCGCGGTTCGACGATGCCACGCGCTTTAATGCACGCGCTGGTTGTTCAACTTGGGCGGCAGGGCGACGGGAGTCAGCACCGGTTGCCCGGAGAAAAACGCCATCAGGTTTTTCCCCACCAGTTCAACGGTGCCTTGCGTGGCTTCAGGGGACAACCCGGCGACGTGGGGAGTCAGCACAACGTTGCTGAGGTGTTTCAGGGCATCAGGCACTTCCGGTTCGTGATCGAACACGTCCAGCGCTGCGCCGGCGATACGACGTTGTTCGAGCGCAGTGATCAGGTCTGCCGTTGCGATAACGCTGGCGCGGGCGATGTTGACGATAAATCCCTTGGGGCCGAGGGCATCGAGCACGGCTCGCGTCACCAGATGTTGAGTAGCAATGCCACCCGGCGTGGCAACGACCAGAAAGTCCGAGGCTCGCGCCAGATCGGTGGGTGTCGAGCAGAACGCATAAGCGACTTCGCTGCGCACCTGGCGGCTGTGGTAGCTGACCTGCATGTCGAACCCGAGCTCCGCACGTTTGGCAATCGCCATGCCCACTGCGCCCAGCCCGAGGATGCCCAGACGCTTGCCGGCCAGCGACGGGCGCATGATTTTCGGCCATTCACCGCGGCGCACGGCTGCATCGCAGCGCGGGATATCGCGGACCAATGCCAGCAGCAACGCCATCGCATGATCGGCCACTGACGAGGCGTTGACTCCGGCGCCATTGGTGACGGTGATCCCACGGTCACTGGCCGCTTGCAGATCGACCTGTTCATAACCGGCGCCGATCACCGTGATGATTTTCAGGGCGGGCAGGGCGCTGATCTCTTGCGCAGTCAGGCCCAGTGGGCCGCGAGTGAGCACGGCATCAATGCGGCTGCCATGGGTGGCGATGGCTTGCGCACGTTCGGCTGGCGTTGGTGCGAGGATCAGGTGGAATCCCTGATGCTCAAGAATCGGCAGATAGTCATTGATCGTTTCAACCAGTACCAGAACGGTTGCGGGCATTGCGCGGCTCCTGTGATTGGCGGCGGGTGGGTCGCGAAAGTCGACTCAGAGTGCTGAATCCGCAGCGGCTTGGCAATCGTTGCATTCACGCAGTGGTGCTTTGATTCTGGACGGGTTCGTGGAACAAGCAAGTACGCAGGCATGGGCGCTGCGAATCAGCTGACGTATTGCGCAATGCCGTTGCCAAACGACCAGTTCTCTTTCTTTACCTCCAGCAGATTGATAAACACATCCTCCAGGCGAATACCCAGTTGCGCATGCAGGCTCTCGGCAATGGTCTTGAACAGCAATTGTTTCTTTTCCACGCTGCGCCCTTCGCTGATGGTGATCTGGATGAACACCACGCCGTCGCTGCGCTCGATGCCGAGGTATTGCGGGTCGTACACGAAGTGCTGGCCGTCGTGCTCGTTGAGAATCTGGAAGTTGTCGTGCTCGGGCACATCGATACAGGTGCGCAGGGCGGCGTAGATCTGTTCGCCGATGCGCCTGGCGAAAGTGGGGTCTGGGTTTTGCTGGATGTCGACGCGGACCAGTGGCATGGGAGGCTCCTTGGGTTATGGCTTCTCTCACGCTAGATCAATGGCGGAGTTCTGGCAGGTAGTTGGTCTGGAATATTGCGGACCACTCGTATGAGGAGGCTTACGTGAATCGCGGATTTTGCCTACGGGGATGGCAGATGCGTCTGCTGGTCAGCGTGAATGGAACAGTTTGATGATAAGGGCATGACGATAGCCGTCGATGTGCATGCAAATGCTGACACCGATCCGCCAGCAGCCAAGGAGGGCAAATGTTCCATAACGATCGCGAAAATCTGGAGCTAGACAGGCTGGAAAACGAATCAAGGAAACTCGTGGCTGAATGGAAAAAGCTTCAGGCTGAAGAGAAAAAGTTATCAAGGGAGACGAAGCTCTATCCAATTGCAGTGTTTGGTGGAGTCTTGACTGCAATCACCGCAGTGGCAGGGTTTTTCTTCAAGTTGTGAGTCTTCATGCTTCACGACCGTCAGGCGCATTATTCAAAGGTTAATCAGTATGAGCACATATGACCGTAAGGCACGACTGGAGCAAATTGAGCGAGAGTTCGCAGAATATGACGAAGCGGTGCGCAATAGAGACAAGCGCGAAAATGGCAAGCTCTGGTTGCTTTTCGGCTTCGGGCTGTACTGCGTTTTATTGGGTTTCATGCTCGGCATATCGCTCTAGGCGCATTCGATGACGCATGGGTGGGTGCAAAACGTATCCGTTTGCGGCATCCGACGTATCCATAAACGACCTTGTTTTTTCTATAAACGACCATCCTTGGATCTGCTCCGCACAACCATTCCTCAGCTAAGTCTTTGCTTGCATTGATTTATCACGGAGAATCGCGCCCCTGTTTCGGCCGGAGCATGTCTGTCGGTTTTTTCCGACGCGTCCTGACCGAGTGGCAAGTGACCGGAATGCGGAGATCCGACCGGATGAATGATCAGGCCAATAGCCTCGAAAAGCGCTTCGACGCAGCAGCACCCGCTGAACTTTCGAGCTGGAATCGCCAGGACACCACCTGGATGCTGGGACTGTTTGGGACGGCCATTGGCGCCGGCACCCTGTTTTTGCCGATCAACGCAGGATTGGGTGGCTTCTGGCCGCTGGTGATCCTCGCGCTGCTGGCCTTCCCGATGACGTTTTACGCGCACCGTGGCCTGACCCGTTTTGTCCTGTCCGGTCGCGAAGGCGCCGATATCACCGAAGTGGTCGAGCAGCATTTCGGTATCAAGGCCGGTGCCTTGATCACGCTGCTGTACTTCTTTGCCATCTTCCCGATCCTGCTGATCTACAGCGTCGGCCTGACCAACACGGTCGCCAGTTTCCTCGAACACCAACTGCACATCACGCCGCCACCGCGCGCATTGCTGTCGTTCGTGCTGATTCTCGGCCTGCTGGCTGTGGTTCGTTGCGGTGAGCAGGCGATCGTCAAGGCCATGAGCCTGATGGTCTATCCGTTCATCGTTGCGCTGCTGTTCCTTGCCGTGTACCTGATTCCGCACTGGAACGGCGGCATCCTCGCCACCGCCTCGCAAGTGCCGGCGCCGTCAGCGCTGCTGCACACGCTGTGGCTGGCGATTACGGTGATGGTGTTCTCGTTCAACCATTCGCCGATCATCTCGGCGTTCGCGATGGACCAGAAGCGTCGTTACGGTGTGCACGCCGACGAGCGCAGCTCACAGATCCTCGCGCGCGCTCATGCATTGATGGTCATTTTGGTGCTGTTCTTCGTATTCAGTTGCGTGCTGACCCTGTCGCCAGAGCAACTGGCTGAGGCAAAAGAGCAGAATCTTTCGATCCTGTCGTACCTGGCCAACCACTTCAGCAACCCGACCATCGAGTTTGCGGCGCCGTTGATTGCGTTTGTGGCGATCTCCAAGTCGTTCCTCGGTCATTACATCGGGGCCAGCGAAGGCCTCAAGGGCCTGATCGTCAAGAGCGGCAGGCGTCCGGGCGCCAAAGCGCTGGATCGCATCGTGGCGGCGTTCATGCTGGTGATCTGCTGGATCGTCGCAACGCTTGATCCGAGCATCCTGGGCATGATCGAAACCGTCGGTGGGCCGGTGATTGCGGCGATTCTGTTCCTGATGCCGATGTACGCGATTCGCAAGGTGCCAGCGATGGCGCGCTATCGCGGTCAGGCGTCGAACGTGTTTGTTACCGCGGTGGGACTGGTGGCGATTTCGGCGCTGGTTTACAAGCTGGCTGTCTGACCTGTCACTGATGAATGATCGTTCCCACGCTCTGCGTGGGAATGCCTCTTGTGACGCTCTGCGTCACGCTTGGGGACGCAGAGCGTCCGGGGCTGCGTTCCAACGCGGAGCGTGGGAACGATCAGAATGCTTGCCCGGCAGGCATAAAAAAACGCCGCTCATCTCACGATGGGCGGCGTTTTTTATGGCCTTGCAGCGTTAGGCTTGAACGACCGGGATCTTGGCGTTCGCAGCAGCTTCACGGAACTCGGCGATCTGGTCGAAGGACAGGTAGCGGTAGACATCGGCCGCCATGCTGTCGATCTTGCCAGCGTATTCCATGTACTCCTCGACGGTCGGCAGGCGACCCAGGATCGAAGCAACGGACGCCAGCTCGGCCGAGGCCAGGTAGACGTTCGCGCCGTCGCCCAGACGGTTCGGGAAGTTACGGGTCGACGTCGAGACCACGGTGCTGTTCGGCTCAACGCGTGCCTGGTTACCCATGCACAGCGAGCAGCCTGGCATTTCCATGCGAGCGCCAGCCTTGCCGTAGATGCCGTAGTAGCCTTCTTCGGTCAGTTGGTGAGCGTCCATCTTGGTCGGCGGCGACAGCCACAGACGGGTTGGCAGCTGACCCTTGACCTGATCCAGCAGTTTACCGGCAGCGCGGAAGTGACCGATGTTGGTCATGCACGAACCGATGAACACTTCGTCGATCTTCTCGCCAGCAACGCTGGACAGCAGACGGGCGTCGTCCGGATCGTTCGGCGCACACAGCACAGGCTCGTTGATGTCGGCCAGATCGATTTCGATGATTTCGGCGTATTCGGCGTCGGCATCGGCTTCCATCAGTTCCGGGTTGGCGATCCAGGCTTCCATCGCTTGGGCGCGACGTTCCAGAGTACGCGCATCGCCGTAGCCTTCGCCGATCATCCAGCGCAGCAGGGTGATGTTGGACTGCAGGTACTCGGTGATCGACTCTTTCGACAGCTTGATGGTGCAGCCGGCAGCCGAACGTTCGGCCGAGGCGTCGGACAGTTCGAACGCCTGCTCGAGGGTCAGACCTTCCAGACCTTCGATTTCCAGGATGCGGCCGGAGAAGGCGTTTTTCTTGCCTTTCTTCTCGACGGTCAGCAGACCGTTCTGGATAGCGAAGTACGGAATGGCATGAACCAGGTCACGCAGGGTGATGCCAGGTTTCATCTTGCCTTTGAAGCGCACCAGGATCGATTCCGGCATGTCCAGCGGCATGACGCCAGTGGCAGCGGCGAACGCGACCAGACCGGAACCGGCCGGGAACGAGATGCCCATCGGGAAACGGGTGTGCGAGTCACCACCGGTACCGACGGTGTCCGGCAGCAGCATGCGGTTCAGCCACGAGTGGATGATGCCGTCACCCGGACGCAGGGAAACGCCGCCGCGGGTCATGATGAAGTCAGGCAGGGTGTGGTGGGTGGTCACGTCGATCGGCTTTGGATAAGCCGCGGTGTGGCAGAACGACTGCATCACCAGATCAGCGGAGAAGCCCAGGCACGCCAGGTCTTTCAGTTCGTCACGGGTCATGGGACCTGTGGTGTCCTGAGAACCCACGGTGGTCATCTTCGGTTCGCAGTAGGTGCCAGGACGCACGCCTTGGCCTTCTGCCAGACCGCAAGCCTTGCCGACCATTTTCTGCGCCAGGGTGAAACCCTTGGTGCTTTCAGCCGGAGCTTCCGGCTTCTTGAACAGGTCGAACGGCGGCAGACCCAATTCGGCGCGAGCCTTCTCGGTCAGGCCACGGCCGATGATCAGCGGGATACGACCGCCGGCACGGACTTCGTCCAGCAGCACCGGGGTTTTCATTTCGAAAGTGGTGATGACTTCGTCGGTACCGTGCTTGCAGACTTTGCCAGCGTGCGGGTACAGATCGATCACGTCGCCCATGTTCATGTTCGACACGTCGAACTCGATCGGCAGGGCGCCGGCATCTTCCATGGTGTTGTAGAAGATCGGAGCGATCTTGCTGCCGAAGCAGAAACCGCCAGCGCGCTTGTTCGGCACGTACGGGATGTCGTCGCCGAAGAACCACAGCACCGAGTTGGTGGCCGATTTACGCGAGGAACCGGTACCGACCACGTCACCGACGTAGGCGATCGGGAAGCCCTGGCCGCGCATTTCTTCGATCTGCTTCATCGGGCCGGTCTTGCCTTGCTCGTCCGGAACGATGCCGTCACGGGCCATTTTCAGCATGGCCAGGGCGTGCAGCGGGATGTCAGGACGCGACCAGGCGTCTGGCGCAGGGGAGAGGTCGTCGGTGTTGGTTTCGCCGGTAACCTTGAATACGCGCAGGCTGATCTTGTCGGCCAGCACCGGGCGCTTCTTGAACCACTCGCCGTCAGCCCAGGATTGCAGCACGGCCTTGGCGTGAACGTTGCCGTTCTTGGCTTTTTCGGCGACGTCGTGGAAGGCGTCGAACATCAGCAGGGTGTGCTTGAGTTCTTCGGCGGCGACTGGCGCCAGCTCGGCGTCGTCCAGCAGTTCGACGAGGGTGACAATGTTGTAGCCGCCCTGCATGGTGCCGAGCAGTTCTACAGCGCGTTTCTTGTCCAGCAGAGGGGAGGTGGCTTCGCCCTTGGCCAGGGCAGACAGGAAACCGGCCTTGACGTAGGCGGCTTCGTCCACTCCAGGCGGTACGCGATTGGTGATCAGGTCAACGAGGAAAGCTTCTTCGCCAGCCGGAGGGTTCTTCAGCAGCTCGATCAGGCCTGCTGTTTGTTCGGCGTTAAGCGGCTGGGGAACGATACCCAGGGCTGCACGCTCTTCGATATGTTTGCGGTAGGCTTCAAGCACAGTTATTACCCTCATCAGTGGTCCCAAATGGGTGTCCGGGACGCTCATCCCGAAATTGCCGTACTCATGCGCCTCACGACGTTGTGGGTCGTTCGGCCAGAATTACCGGCAATTCCTTACAGAAGCTGCTTTCAAAGTTTTACGCCTGCAGAACGGGGAGCTGATGAGGGTTGGCGTTGGGCTTTTCCCCGCTGGAAAAACCCCTCGCCAACACCGCTCTGAAGGAACGACTGTGCTCGTGACGCTTTGAAAACAGCTTCTAACGGACATTGGCGCCTTAAAAGGCTGGCTGATTCTACGGCAAAAAAAATTTAAAGGTAAGTCGCGCTCTATTGGACTTTCGTGGCAATCAGCGCGGCCGGAGCAAACCTGCGACGCCGGCGAGACCTTGCTGTTTGAGGGGTGATCAATGCCCGACAAAGGGCTAACATGCCGGCCTGTTCCGCGTTTCAGTGTTCTGCCCATTTATGCCCAATCAGACCATCAAGACCCCCTGCGTCGGCCTCTGCTCCACCGTTTACGGTGACCTGGTGTGCCGTGGCTGCAAGCGTTTCCATCACGAAGTGATCCATTGGAACGGATACAACGAGGAGGAAAAGCGCGCGGTGTGGCTGCGTCTGGAGCAATTGCTGTCACAAGTGATGGCGAGCAAAGTCGAGATCTTCGATCCGGCGCGCCTGCGCGAGCAGCTCGAACAGCGCAAGATCCGCTTCGTACCGCATCAGTCGGAATATTGCTGGGCCTATCAGCTGATCGCCCGGGGGGCGCGGGTGATCATTAATCTCGAGGCGTACGGGATGGTGTTGCTGCCGGAATTCCGCGACTGGAACCTGCCGGAACTGCGCGATGCCATTGATCGGGAATTCTTCCTGCTGTCGGAAGCGCATTATCAGCGCTACATCGCCCCCGGCTTTCTCAAAGACGCCTTTGGCGCCTGAACAGCAAAAGATCGCAGCCTTCGGCAGCTCCTACATGGGAATGCGTTCTACCTGTAGGAGCTGCCGAAGGCTGCGATCTTTTGCTCTTAATGTTTCACGGCCAGTTCCACCAGATGATCCTCAACCTCCTGCGGCTTGAGCACCAGCACATCGCTTTCCAGGGTATCCAGCACCGCTTCCGCCGTATTGCCGATCAACGCGCCTGACAAACCACTGCGCGCTACCGTGCCAATTACCGTTACCGCCGCCTGGAGCTTGTGCGCCATGAACGGGATCAGCACATCTGCCGGGCCTTCCTCGATGTGCAGGTGCTCGTCATCGACATCGAACTCCGCCTGAAACGCCCGGCACTGCTCGCGGTACTTGGCTTCTATGGTCGATTTGAGCTGAAACGTCGGGTCTGCCGCCGAGAGCATCGGCGACGGATGCGCGGTGATCACATGCAGATGCGCCTTGGCCAGACTGGCGATGTCGTAGCCGTGATCAATGATGGTGCTGTGCAGATGCCGATGCTCACCGTCGGCATTGCCGACATCGACCGCAGCCAGGATCACTTTGTCCTTCCACGAACCGGCGGTTTTTACCAGCAGCACCGGGGTAGGGCAGTGGCGCAGCAGCTTCCAGTCGGCCGGGGTCAGCAGGGCTTTTTTCAGCGAGCTGTCGGGGAAATGCTGTTTGATCACCAGGCCGCAACCCTCGGCCTGCTGCACATCGATGATGGTTTCGTGCAGGCTCTCGTTCCATGCCTGTTCGGTGGTCACGCTGTACCCTTCGGCAAGCAACGCCGCCTTGAGCACGCTGAGCAGGCCGGCGTGGTCATGCTTCTTGTCACACACCAGCAGATGCAGATGGGCCTGGGTGACACCGGCGATCAGCTTGGCGCGTTTGAGCGCCAGGCTTTCTGCATGTTCAGGTTCGATGACCACCAGAATGCTGCGAATGGCTTGCATGAGCGGAGTCTCCAGCAAAGAAAAGGCACGGCGTTGCACAACTATAGTTGCTACCCGAACGTCTGCGACTTGATGCATATCAACAGCCGTCGCTGGTGGTCTGCGGGCAGGCCGGTATAATCGGCGCCCTTCGCTCGAACACCTTTTTACCGTGAGCCCCATGATCCTTCCCGAAATCCACGAATTCCTTGGCTGCCGCACCCCCGACGCCTGGGTCCAGGCGGCACTGGCCGATCAGGAAACCCTGCTGATCGACCACAAGAACTGCGAGTTCAAGGCCGCCAGCACGGCGCTGAGCCTGATTGCCAAGTACCACGCCCATGTCGACCTGATCAACATGATGTCGCGCCTGGCCCGGGAAGAACTGGTGCACCACGAGCAGGTCATGCGCATCATGAAACGGCGCAAGATCGAGCTGCGTCAGCTGCACGCCGGCCGTTACGCCTCGGGCCTGCGCAAAGTGGTGCGCAGCCACGAACCGGTGAAACTGGTGGATACGCTGGTGGTTGGTGCCTTCATCGAAGCGCGCAGCTGTGAACGCTTCGAAGCACTGGTGCCGCATCTGGACGAAGAACTGGGCAAGTTCTATTTCGGTTTGCTGAAAAGCGAGGCGCGGCATTTTCAGGGTTATCTGAAACTGGCCTATCAGTATGGTGATGCCAAGGATGTCGCGCAGGTGATCGAGCGCGTCCGTGCGGCCGAGCAGGAACTGATCGAGTCGCCGGACGAAGAATTCCGCTTCCACAGCGGTGTGCCGGTCGCTGCATGATCGGGTAGGAGCTGCCGCAGGCTACGATCTTTTGATCTTGTTTTTACAAATCGAAAATCAAAATATCGCAGCCTTCGGCAGCTCCTACAGAGGTCCGCAATTCAATCGGACATCATTGTCGGATTGTAAAAAAATCTTAAAAGTATGAAACATCACCGAAAACCGGCCCAAGTGGCCGGTTTTTGCTGTCTGCCGTGATCGCCTGTGCGATGAATGCCAGCATAATATCGGCCCTTCCACGTTTGGCTTGGCAACGGTTGTTATGGATAACCTGGGTTTTGGCAAAGTCCTGCTGGTCGAAGACGATGAGCGTCTCGCCGCACTGATCGCACACTTTCTTGAGCAACACGGCTACGAGGTGCGCACGGTGCATCGCGGCGATCTCGCCATGGCTGCATTCCTGGAATTCAAGCCGAAAGTGCTGGTGCTCGACCTGATGTTGCCGGGGCAGAGCGGTTTGCAGGTCTGTCGGGAAATTCGCAGTGTCTCGGACACGCCGATCGTGATCCTCACCGCCAAGGAAGACGATCTCGATCACATCCTCGGTCTGGAGTCCGGCGCTGACGATTACGTGATCAAACCGATCAAACCGCCGGTATTGCTTGCGCGGCTACGGGCGCTGCAACGGCGGCAGACGCCGGACACCAGCGTGGTGAGTTTTCTTGAGTTCGGGCAATTGAGCATCGACCGCAGTTGCCGGGAAGTGCGCTTGGCCGGTGAGCTGATCGAGCTGACCACCATGGAGTTCGAATTGCTCTGGTTGCTCGCCAGCGCGGCAGGCAAGATTCTTTCCCGCGATGACATTCTCAATCGCATGCGCGGCATCGCTTTCGACGGCCTCAACCGCAGCGTCGACGTGTACATCAGCAAATTGCGCAACAAACTCAAGGACAATCCCCGCGAGCCGGTGTGCATCAAGACCGTGTGGGGCAAGGGCTATCTGTTCAATCCGTTCGCGTGGGAGCTGTAGATGCTGCGTTTGTTCCTCGGGCTGTTTCTGGTGATGACGGTAGGGCTGGTGCTGGCGTTGCAGACGGTCGAGCACACCTTCAACGCCTTGCTCGACAGCCAGACGCAGGATTACAACCGTGAAGCCGTGCGCGGTCAGGCGTGGTCGCTGGTCGATCATCTGCAAGGCCGCCAAGGGGCCGAGCGTGAACAGAAACTCGATTCATTGCGCGCGCACTATGGTCTGTCGCTGAGTCTGGTCGAGGCCGATCAACTGGCCCTGACACCGCAGGAAAAAGCCGAGCTCGCGCGGAACCTGTTGGTGATCCGCGACGATTACACGCAGTTCATCAGCAACATCGATGGCGGCTCGCAATTGCTCAGCATCAAGCTGCCGCCGGAGCCGAGCCTGATGCCGTTCTACATCACCGCGGCGTACATGATGCTCGCAGTGCTGATCGGCATCGTCCTGTTTTTCTGGGTGCGTCCACACTGGCGCGATCTGGAAAAGCTGCGGCTGGCGGCCGAGCGTTTCGGCGACAACGATCTGTCGGTGCGCATCCAGTTGTCGCGGCGCTCGAACATCCGCGATCTGGCCGAGCACTTCAATCTGATGGCGGCGCGCATCGAGGGCTTGATCGCCAATCAGCGCGAGCTGACCAATGCGGTGTCCCACGAATTGCGCACACCGATCGCGCGGCTGTCGTTCGAGCTCGATCAGCTTAAACAGCAACCCGACGCGAGCCAGAATCGCGAGCTGATCGCCGACATGTACGCGGACCTCGGTGAGCTGGAGGAGATGGTCTCGGAGCTGCTGACCTACGCCAGCCTCGAGCACGGCGCGACAGTGATCAAACGGGAGAATATTCACGCAGCCGATTGGCTCGACAGCGTCGTCGGCAGTGTGGCGCTTGAGGCCGAAGCAGTGGGCGTGCAGCTGTCGATCACCGATTGCCAGGTCGACACTGTAAGCATCGAACCGCGCTTCATGGCGCGCGCGGTGATCAACCTTCTGCGCAACGCCATTCGCTACGCCGAGCAGCGCGTCGAGGTGTCGCTGCTGCGCAATGGCGATGACTATGAAGTGCGGGTCAGCGATGACGGGCCGGGTGTGCCGCTGGAGGGACGGGAAAAAATCTTCGAACCGTTTTCCCGACTGGATGCCAGCCGTGATCGGCGCACCGGTGGTTTCGGACTGGGCCTGGCGCTGGTGCGGCGGGTGTCGCAGTCCCATGGCGGGCAGGTTGAGGTTGGCGACTCGGTGTGGGGCGGGGCGCTGTTCAGGATGACCTGGGCGCATCTGGACTGATTGATATTGCGTGACCCGGTCCCTTCGCGAGCAGGGGATCGCATTCCAAATGTGGGAGCGAGCCTGCTCGCGAAGGGCGCGGTGTTCAGCGAGTTACACCGAGTCGCTCATGCCACTGGGCGATCGATTCTTCGGGATATTCATCAAACTGCTGATCCTTCGGCTTGGCCTCCACCTCGACCCACGGCGCTTTCGAGCCAAGCATCAGGTGCGTGTGTTCCGGCGGCACCGGCAGTGGCGTGTCGATCGCCGAGGCGAATGGGTGAATCAGCTCCGGCCACTCCGGGCTGAACAGCCACAGGCCGCTGCCGCACAGCGAGCAGAAGTGGCGTTCGGCGCTGCTGCGATGGGCGCGCTTGTCGCCGTCAGCTTTCATCTTCGCGTGATAAATGCTGATGTTTTTGCGTCCGCGAACCTTGAGAGTGGTCGCGTCGCCGCCAAGGTTGATCGCATAACCGCCGCCGCCCTGAGTCTTGCGGCAAATCGAGCAATAGCAGCGTTGATAGGGATAAGGATGGGCGCTGTCGAGGCTGAACGTGACTTCGCCGCAATGGCAGGAGCCTTCGAGGTGCATGGTGCTCTCCTGTGTCTGAATGGTCTGCTTCAGCCTAGAACATTCTGCTGGATGCTTGCCGGTGTGATGCGACCGGCGGGCGCAGCGTCTAGCCCCAGTGTCCCCGCGATCCCATGGGGCGAGACTTTCGGAACCCGGCATGCAAGCGCTGTTGAACGAGATCCTTGACGCCGTCCGGCCCCTGATCGGGCAGGGCAAAGTTGCTGACTATATTCCCGCCCTCGGCACGGTACCGGCCAACCAGCTGGGCATCGCCGTGTACAGTAACGATGGCGAAATGTATTGCGCCGGCGACGCTGAAACGCCGTTCTCGGTGCAGAGTATTTCCAAGGTATTCAGCCTGGTGCAGGCCATCGATCATTCCGGCGAAGCGATCTGGGAGCGGCTTGGCCACGAGCCGTCCGGCCAGCCGTTCAACTCGCTGGTGCAACTGGAATTCGAGCGCGGCCGCCCGCGCAATCCGTTCATCAATGCCGGTGCGCTGGTGATCTGCGACATCAACCAGTCGCGCTTCGCCGCGCCGACACTGTCGATGCGCGACTTCGTCCGGCGTCTGTCGGGCAACCCGCAAATCATGATCGACGGCAAGGTCGCCGACTCCGAATACCAGCATCGCGCGCGCAATGCGGCGATGGCCTATCTGATGCAGTCGTTCGGCAACTTTCACAACGATGTCGAGGCGGTGTTGCGCAGCTATTTCAGCCACTGCGCACTGCGCATGAACTGCATCGATCTGGCCCGGGCGTTCTGCTTTCTGGCCAATGACGGGTTCTGCAAGCACAGCGGCGAGCAGATCCTGACGCGCCGCCAGACCCAGCAGGTCAATTCGATCATGGCCACCAGCGGTTTGTACGACGAGGCGGGCAATTTCGCCTATCGCGTCGGCTTGCCAGGCAAGAGCGGGGTCGGCGGCGGCATCGTTGCGGTGGTGCCGGGGCAGTTCAGCGTGTGCGTGTGGTCGCCGGAGTTGAACGCCGCCGGCAACTCGCTGGCGGGGATGGCAGCGCTGGAACTGCTGAGCTCGCGGATTGGCTGGTCGGTGTTCTGAAGACACACCACGATTTCCAGTGTGGGAGCGAGCCTGCTCGCGAAGAGGTCGGCACATTCAGCATTGATGTCGTCTGCTCGGACGCTTTCGCGAGCAGGCTCGCTCCCACCGGGTGCAGTGTTGCTTTGCAGGATCGTGTTCTATACATTTTCCGACCGCCCTCTGCATGGTGAATCCGCTTCATGTCTCTTGCGCTCGAACGTCTAGTCGCTGGCACGCCGATCCCTTTCGCTGGTAACCGCGTCACCGTGGTCAGCCCCGAACTGGCCGCGCGGTTTCAGCCCGGTGACCATCTGCTGGTCGAGCAGGTCAGTGGCGAGTTGTTGCTGATCCCCGTGGCCGATCAACAGGCCGCCTCGGTGGCAATCGAGCGTGCGGCTGCGGCATTCACAGCGTTGTCGGCGGTGTCCGATGAAGCCATCAGTCAATTCTTCGACCTGTTTGCCCAGCGCCTGGAAAATCCTCAGTGCTGGACGCAGATCGAAGGCGCCAACCGCACCGACATCGAACGGGCCAAGGCGCGCGGTCGCTCGACCACACGCTTGCTCGCCGATGAACGCATGCGCCGCGACATGATCGCCGGGCTGCGCGCCTGGCGTGATGCGCCGCCCACGCGGGGCAAAGTGATCAGCAGTGTCGAGCACGACGGCTGGAAGGTCGAGCAAGTCGTCTCGCCGCTGGGCATCGTCGCCTTTGTCTTCGAAGGCCGGCCCAACGTATTTGCCGACGCCGCCGGGGTGTTGCGCACCGGCAACACCGCAGTGCTGCGCATCGGCAGCGATGCGTTGGGCACTGCGCAAGCCATCGTCACTCACGCTTTGAACCCGGCGCTGGCCGAAGCCGGTTTGCCGGTGGGGGCGGTGTCGTTGGTCGAAAGTGTCAATCACGCCGCCGGTTGGGCGATGTTCGCCGATCGGCGTCTGTCGCTGGCGGTGGCGCGCGGCTCGGGCCGTGCGGTCAGTCAGTTGGGCAGCATCGCCCAGCAGGCCGGCACTGCCGTCAGCCTGCACGGCACCGGCGGCGCGTGGCTGATCGCCGACCGTGACGCCGACGCCACACGCTTCGCGGCGGTGGTGCGCAACTCGCTGGACCGCAAGGTCTGCAATACCATGAACGTCTGCCTGATTCAGCGCGAACGCGCCGATGAGCTGGTGCCGCTGTTCCTCGAAGCTTTGAAAGACGCCGGTACTGCGCGCGGCCAAGGCTGCAAATTGCACATTGTCGCGGGCAGTGAACGTTACCTGCCAAGTGAATGGCAGAACGCAACGGTCGAGGTTTATCGCGCCGAGGGTTACCGGAACGAAGCGCTGGCCGAATCCTTGCCCGAGTCGGACCTGGGCCGCGAGTGGGAATGGGAAGAAACCCCGGAAGTCAGCCTGATGATTGTCGACGATCTGGATCAGGCGATTGCGCTGTTCAACCGTTACAGCCCGCAATTCACCGTGTCGTTGATCAGCGAGGCGGCGGCGGTTCAGGAACGCTTCTACAACGCGGTGAATGCGCCGTTTGTAGGCAACGGCATCACCCGTTGGGTCGATGGCCAGTACGCGTTGAACAAGCCGGAGCTGGGCCTTTCGAATTGGGAGAGCGGGCGCCTGTTTGCGCGCAGTGCGATTCTTTCCGGTGACGGCGTGTTCACCGTGCGCAGCCGAATGACTCAGGTAGATCTCACGGTAAAACGCTGATCTGTTGATCGTTCCCACGCTCCGCGTGGGAATGCAGCCCGTGACGCTCCGCGTCACTGGACGCAGAGCGTCCCTAGAGGCATTCCCACGCAGAGCGTGGGAACGATCACGGTGGGGAGTCAGGCAGCGTGGCTGGCTTGCGCGCTGATCGCGCAAGTCTCAGGCCGCTCGGCCAGCGGCACAAAGGTGCGACGATCGGAAGAGAGTGCGTCGATCGAACCGGTCTCGATGTCGTAAACCCAGCCATGCAGATTCAACCGGCCTTGCTCCTGGGCCAGGCGCACACTCGGGTGGGTCTGGATATTCGCCAGTTGCGCGATCACGTTCTCGCGCACCATCGAACTCAATTTCGCCGCGTCGCTGCCATGCACGCGCGCTTCGTTGACTACCTTCGCCGATTCGGCATGCTGCAGCCAGCCACTGACAGCGGGCAGGTGATCCATGCATTTGCACTGGGCAATTGCGGTCATCGCACCACAATCGGAGTGGCCGCAAATCACGATATCGGTCACCCCCAGCACTGCCACCGCATATTCCACCGTCGCCGACACCCCGCCCGGATGCGGGCTGTAGGAGGGCACGATATTGCCGGCGTTACGGATCACGAACAGCTCGCCGGGCTCTTGCTGGGTCAGCAGCTCAGGCACCACACGGCTGTCGGAACAGGTGATGAACAGCGTGCCGGGTTGCTGAGTCGTGGCCAGGTGTTTGAACAGTTCGCTGCGTTGCGGGAAGGCTTCGTTCTGGAATTTCAGGAAGCCGTCGATCAGGGCTTTCATGGCATGTCCTCGTGGCAGAAATGAGATGGCCCGCACGCAGGGTGCGGGCCGGGCGTATCAGAACGGACGCAGCGGCAGGAACTTGCCGTCGAGGGTCACCACGGCGCGGGAGCCGCCTTCCGGGTCTTCGACTTTCTTGATGTCCAGTTTGAAGTTGATCGCACTGATGATGCCGTCACCGAACTGTTCATGAACCAGCGCTTTCAGCGTGGTGCCGTAGATCTGGATCATTTCGTAAAAACGGTAGATGGTCGGATCGGTCGGCACGCCGCTGAGGCTGCCGCGCAAAGGAATGATCTGCAGAGCGGTGACGTCATCTGCGCTGAGGTCAAGCTTGTCACCGACCACTTGAGCAGCGTTTTCCGGCAACGGATGCTGGCCGAGCAGGGCGGCGGTGACATAAGCCAGGCTGAGGCCGGTGCCGTCAGCGAGATCCTGCCACGACAGATCTTTTTTCGCCTTGGCGTCGAGAACGCGGGTAGTCAGGGCCAGGCTGTTGTCGTTGTAGGCGTGGGACTGTTGCATGATGTCACTCCTTTCAGGGGTTGGCTTGCTGTGTGTGGAAGCAATGTTGCGCCGGTCGATTCATAGCGTCCAAGACCGATATACAATGCTGCGCATAAGCCCTGCCTATAGATGGTGTGTTCATGCTGTTGCGACACTTGCGTTATCTGCTCGCCGTTGCCGATCACGGCGGCTTCACCCGCGCCGCCGAAGCGCTGCATGTATCGCAGCCGACGTTGTCGCAGCAGATCCGGCAGTTGGAAGAAACCCTCGGCGTCAGCCTGTTCGATCGCACCTCGCGCACGGTGAAACCGACCGATGCCGGCGCGGCTTATATCGAATGCGCGCGGCGCGTGCTGGTGGAGCTGGAAGCCGGGCAGCGCGCCTTGCACGATGTGAAGGATTTGTCACGCGGCACCCTGCGCCTGGCGATGACGCCGACGTTCATGGCGTATCTGGTCGGGCCGTTGGTGCGTGATTACAGGGCACGGTTTCCCGGGATTCATCTGGAAATCTTCGAATTGTCGATGGACGACATCGAGGCCGGGCTGGCGGATGATTCGCTGGATGTCGCGATCGCGTTTACCCCGGTGCGCAATGCCGATATCGAATGCTTACCGGCGTTTACCGAGACGCTGGGGATCATGGTCGGGCCTGGGCATCCGCTCTATGGCAGCCCTTCGGTGTTGACGCCGGCGGAATTGGCATCACTGGATTTCGCCTTGCTGGCGCCGGGCTTCATTACGCGGTTGTCGGTGGATGAGTATTTCCGTGAGCAGGGGATTACGCCTCAGGTGCGCATCGAGGTGAATTCGGTGAGTACGCTGCTGGAAGTGGTGCGGCATGCGCCGCTGGCGACCATGCTGCCCGAGGCGATAGCCAGCGAAGACCGCGCGTTGCGCCGCTTGCGTGTTGAAGGGGAGGCGCCGCAGCGGGGAGCGGCGTTGTTGCGGCGCAGGAATAATTATCACAGCGCGGCGGCGTTGGCGTTTGTGGAACTGGTGCTCGGCATGAAAAGCCCCTCACCCTAACCCTCTCCCAGCGGGAGAGGGGACTGACCGAGGTGTTTGGTCAAGTTACGCCGACCTGAACGAGCTTCGTTGACTCATAATCGCCACGGTCATTCAGGTCTACGGTTGAGCTGAGGCAACTCGGTCGGCTCCCTCTCCCTCGGGAGAGGGCTGGGGTGAGGGGCGACGGGGGCACTCACGCCGCATAACTCAAAAGAACAACAAAGGGCCTGCTCCCAATCGGAAGCAGGCCCTTAGTCAAATAATCTACAACTCAATAAAACCGATCAATCACCCGAACTTCATTTTTGTTCTGCATCGAATCCCACGCCTGTTTCAGCGTTTGCAGCACTTTGCCAATGAAGTCCTTGTCGGCCGCAGCCTTCTTGCCGACATAACCGTGGCCGCGGCGGTACATCTTCAGGCGGGCCAGCAGGTTCTGGTGGTTGCGGTCGAATTCTTCTTCGCCAGCGTGAGGCGACAGGCAGTCAATGTGTACCTGCCCCGACTTGCTGATCCAGAGAATATGGCTGTCGTGGCTGTCTTTCTGCGCCGCGAACATACGCGCCAGTTCTTCGATGGTGGGTTGATTGTTCAGATTCATTGTTATGCCCCTTGACCAGTCTGGTGATCTTTCAAAGTTGATTCGCTAATACAGGTAGCCCATCGGTTAGTTGATCCCTGGCACCGAAACCAGGACGTCAGCGTTCGCCCGTGTGAAGTACGGGGTCGTGCATCTGTTGCATGTAGTCGTGTTGAATAACTGCTACGCAATAGCGTCACAACGAGGAGAAGCAGCGAAAACCGGGAGGCTCCTTGACGACAATCCAGTGTCGGCCACAAGCGTCTTGAGAATTTTCGCCAGCGCTTCTCGTCCTTGTACTGGACGTTCAGGCCAGGTCAGCTTCTTCAATCTGCCTTGTGGGCAGCGTGTATCCGGAAAAAACAACTCGGCGGTCAGACGAGTTTGCTCAAGCGTGTTACCAGTGCTCCCGATCGGGGAACGTCTTCATCATGCAAAAGCAAAACGACGCCGTCAACGGTTTTGTAGTGATTATTTTCAAGCACTACATATTGTCGGACAAAGCTGTTTTGGAATGAGAAAAGATCCGTTTCGACAACGTCGAGAAGGGAACCGCGAGGGATTCAGCGAGTCGTCGGACGCGCCGTGCGTTTGCGCGTACCGGCGGTTTTGCTGGCAGTCGACTTGCGCTTTTTTTTCCACGGCGCTGCGGCTTTGCCGGCAGGCGGCGGGCCGCTGATGGTCAGGCTGAGGGCGGAGCAGCGGGTGACCTGCTTGCTCATCCACGCGGCCTGTTTGGTCACGAATTCTTCCAGACTCATCTCGCCGCTCTGCACCATGTCCAGGGCCTGTTCCCAGATCGCCGTGGTGCCAGGGTCGGCGATCGCGCGAGGCACTGCGTCGATCAGGCTGAACGCGGCAGGTGTCGCCGCCAGCGCCTTGCCGTTCTTGACCAGATAACCGCGATCCAGCAGCCCTTGGATGATCGATGCACGGGTAGCTTCGGTGCCGATGCCGGTGGTGTCCTTGAGTTTCTGTTTGAGCAGCGGATCCTCGACCAGTTTGGCGACGTTTTTCATCGCCTTGATCAGATCGCCTTCGGTGTAGGGTTTTGGTGGCTGCGTCCACAGATGCTTGAGATTCACTTTCGACACAGCGCATTCGACGCCCTGGCTGAGGGTCGGCAAGGTTTGCGGTGCTGGTGCTTCGCGGCCCCTGGCCGGTGCCAGTGCTTCGGGCAATGCGCGCTTCCAGCCCGCTTCGATGATCTGCTTGCCCACCGCGCGCAGGGCCTGCCCGTTGCAATCGAAATCGGCCTGGGTGCGATCGTATTCGTGATTGGGCAGGAACTGCGCCAGGTAGCGCGCGCGAATCAGTGTGTACACCGCACGATGCTTGCCGCTCAGGCGTTCAAGATTCTTCGCGGCGATGGTGGGAATGATGCCGTGGTGAGCGCTGACCTTGGCGTCATTCCACGCCCGCGAGCGCCTTTGCGGTTCGAGATAACCCTGCAAGGCTTCAAGGCTCGGATCGGCCTGGCGCAACGCTGTGAGGATCGATGGCGCCTCACTGTGTTGGCTCAAGGGCAGAAAGCCGCAATCACTGCGCGGATAGGTGATGACTTTGTAGGTTTCGTAAAGGGCCTGGGCGATGTCGAGGGTTTCCTGCGCGCCAAGGCCAAGCTTTTTCGAGCAGACTTCCTGCAAGGTGCCAAGATCGAAGGGCAGCGGCGCCACTTCGCGCATGCGCTCGGTCTTCAGCTTGATCACCCGTGCGCTGTCAGCACTGCTGATCGCCGCCGCTGCCTGTTGCGCCAACGCCTGATTAAGGCAGCGATCCTGATCATCACAAATGTCCGACGGCGCGCGCCATTGCGCGGTAAACGCCGTTCCGTCGTGCAGCAAATCCACGTCGATTGCCCAGAACGGTACGGGGACGAAATCGGCGATGCTGCGGTCGCGGTCGACCACCAATCGCAGGGTCGGCGTCTGTACCCGTCCTACCGGCAACACGCCCTGATAACCCGACTGACGGCCCAGCAAGGTGAACAGTCGGCTCATGTTCATGCCGATCAACCAGTCCGCCCGCGAACGGCCCAGCGCCGAGTGATACAGACTGAACGTCTCTGCGCCCGGTTTCAGCGCTGCCAGCGCCTTGCGAATCGATGCCTCGTCCAGTGCCGACAGCCACAAACGGCGGATCGGCCCGCGATAGCGGCAGTGCTCGACCAGTTCCCGGGCGATCATCTCGCCCTCACGGTCGGCGTCGGTGGCGATGATCAGTTCGCTGGCGTCGCCAAGCAGACGCTTCACCGCTTTGTACTGGCTGGCGGTGCGCGGCTTGACGGTCATTTTCCATTTGTCGGGAATGATCGGCAGATCGGCCAGCACCCAGCGCTTGTAGCGCGCATCGTAGGCATCCGGCGGCGCTGTTTCGAGCAAATGGCCGATGCACCAGGTCACTGTGACGTCCGTTCCCAACCAGCAGCCGTCGCCGCGCCGTTTGGCGCCGAGCACGGCCGCAATGTCTTTGGCCTGGGAAGGTTTTTCACAGAGGTACAGCCGCATAGCTACCATCGCTGGTTGGTTTGTGGGAGCGCACAGGATGGCTGGAGTCTGCGACGCGAGCAACTTTTATCTGTATGGATATACAGATAAAACGATTGCCAAACATTTTCGCCGTTCGGCTGCAATCTCAACCAGACCCGAGCCCATCAGCTATACCTGAACCGGTCTCTTCGCCGTCTTCAGGAGAACCCCATGAAAAGCCCCAGCCCCGTGATCAGCGTTGAACAACTCAGCGGCTGCCTGCTGGTGAAATTCCACGGCATCCAGGTCGCCGCGTCCTCCCACGCGCTGATCCTCAACGAAGCCAACTATCCGCCGGTGTACTACATCCCGCGCGAAGACATCGACGAAAAATACTTCGCCCGCACCGACCACACCAGCTATTGCCCGTACAAGGGCGACGCCAACTATTTCAGCCTGCAAGTGCCCGGACATGAGGGTGCCAACGCGGTGTGGACGTACGAAAACCCGAAGGTCTCCGTCGCACCGATCCGCGACTACGTGGCCTTTTATCCGGACCAGGTGACATTCGAAGTGATCAAGGCGGACGCCTGAGCAAAAAAATGGCGAGAGAATCGCTTCCCTCGCCATTGTGTCAGCGGGTTTTTCAGTTTTTGTCGAGATCGATATTCTTCGTCTCGCGCAGACAGATCATCCCCACCACCAGGCTCACCCCGGTGATCAGCACCGGATACCACAGCCCGTAGAAAATGTCTCCGGTGTACACCACCAGCGCAAACGACACGGTGGGCAGGAAGCCGCCAAACCAGCCGTTGCCAATGTGATAGGGCAGCGACATCGAGGTGTAGCGAATGCGCGTCGGGAACAGTTCGACCATCAGTGCCGCCAGCGGGCCGTAGCACATGGCCGAGATGATGATCAGCGCGACGATCAGGGCGACGATCATCGGTTTGTTGATCTGCTGCATATCGGCTTGTTGCGGGTAGCCGGCGAGGGTGATCGCGCCGCGCAGTGCCGCCTCATCGAAACCATCCAGCTTCACGTCGCCGACACTCACTTGCACAGCGCTGCCCGCAGGTGCAGCGACGCTGGAGTAGGGCAGGCCTTGCTTGACCAGGAAGGTCTTGACCTTGTCGCACGGGCTGTCGAATTTGGCCTTACCCACCGGATCGAACTGGAACGTGCAAGTGGCGGGATCGGCGAGGACGGTGATCGGTGCCTGACGGCTGGCCTGATCGATCGCCGGGTTGGCGTAGTGGGCCAGGGATTTGAAGATCGGAAGGTACAGCGCGGTGGCCAGCAGCAGGCCGAGCATCAGCACCGGTTTGCGCCCGACCTTGTCCGAGAGCCAGCCGAAAAAGATGAAGAATGGCGCGCCGATCACCACGCTGATGATCAACAGGCTGTTGGCCACCGCCGGGTCCATTTTCAGGAACTGGGTGAGGAAGAACAGCACATAGAACTGCGCGGCGTAGAAGGTCACTGCTTGCCCGGCATTGATGCTGAACAGGGCGATCAGCACGACTTTGAGGTTTTCCCATTTGCCGAAGGATTCGCGGATCGGCGCCTTCGAGGCTTTGCCTTCTTCCTTCATTTTCAGGTAGGCCGGCGACTCGTGCAGGCTCAGGCGAATCCAGGTGGAAATGCCCAACAGGACGATCGACAGCAGGAACGGAATGCGCCAGCCCCAGACTTCAAACTGGTCGCCGGTGAAGTAGCGGCAACCGAGCACTACCAGCAGCGAGAGCAACAGGCCGAGGGTCGCGGTGGATTGAATCCAGCTGGTGTGGAAGCCACGTTTGCCGATAGGCGCATGTTCGGCCACGTAGGTCGCCGCACCGCCGTATTCGCCACCGAGCGCCAGGCCCTGAAGCATGCGCAGCACCACCAGAATGATCGGCGCGGCAATGCCGATGCTGGTGTAGGTCGGCAGCAGGCCGACGCAGAACGTCGCCACGCCCATCAGAATGATCGTCGCCAGAAAGGTGTATTTGCGCCCGATCATGTCACCCAGACGGCCGAATACCAACGCACCGAACGGCCGTACGATGAAGCCGGCGGCGAACGCCATGAGCGCGAAGATGAACGCCGTGGTGTCATTGACCCCGGCAAAAAACTGCTTGCTGATCACTGCCGCGAGGGCGCCGTAGAGGAAGAAGTCATACCACTCGAACACCGTCCCGAGTGATGAAGCGAAGATGACTTTCTGCGTGGCGTTGCTGGTCTCGGCGCTGCCCGCAGCGTCCAGCGGCTGAACGTGTTCTGACATATCGGTATCCCTCACAGTGATTGTTTTTGTTGTTCCACTGGTGTTGCGTGTCCGGTAATGCGCGATGCCTGAGTCTGGTGATGATTGCTGTGGGAGCGAGCCTGCTCGCGAAAGCTTTTTGCCAGTCAACTCCTAGGCTGAGTGAGCTACCGCATTCGCGAGCAGGCTCGCTCCCACAGGGGAAATATCTACAGGTCTGGACAAAATCAGTTGTGCCGCCTTCTCGGCAATCATCAGCGTAGGCGAACAGGTGTTGCCCGAGGTGATGCGCGGCATGATCGACGCATCGGCAACGCGCAGACCCGGCACACCATGCACGCGCAATTGCGCATCGACCACCGCGTCACCGTCATTGCCCATGCGGCAGGTGCCGACCGGATGGAAAATCGTCGTGCCGATCTTCGCCGCCGCTTCATGCAATTGTTCTTCGCTTTGCAAGCTGTCGCCGGGCAGGTATTCGACCGGTTTGAACGCTTGCAGGGCAGGGGCGCTGACGATGCGCCGGGTCAGGCGAATGGCATCGGCGGCGACGCGCAGATCTTCTGGATGGCTGAGGTAATCGGGCTGGATCAGCGGCGCTGCTTGCGGATCGGCCGAGCGAATCTCGATGCGTCCACGGCTCTGTGGGCGCAGGTCGCACACCGAGGCGGTGAACGCCGGGAAGCTGTGCAGCGGCTCACCAAAGCGCTCCAGCGACAGCGGTTGCACGTGATATTGCAGGTTCGCCGAGGTTTGCTCGGGACCGGAGCGGGCGAATGCGCCCAACTGACTCGGCGCCATCGACAACGGCCCGCTACGGTCATACAGATAACGCAGGCCCATGCCCATCTTGCCCCACACGCTGCCGGCGATCTGGTTCAGAGTGCGGGCGTTTTCCAGCTTGTAGATCAGCCGCAGTTGCAGGTGATCCTGCAGGTTACCGCCGACGCCGGGCAGCTCATGAATCACGCCTATCCCTACGCGTTCGAGCAGCGGCCGCGGACCGATGCCGGAGCGCTGCAGAATGCTCGGCGAGCCGACTGAACCGGCGCACAAAACAATCTCCTTGCGCGCCTTGAACTGTTTGATCTGACCTTCATGCTGCGCGCTGACTTTCGCCGCGCGGCCGTTCTCCAGCAACACACGATCAACCTCGACGCCGGTCAGCACGGTCAGGTTCGCCCGGCTGCGCAGCGGTTTCAAAAAGGCCTTGGCCGCGTTCCAGCGCACCCCGGCTTTCTGGTTGACCTGAAAGTAACCGCAGCCCTCGTTGTCGCCCTGGTTGAAGTCATTGATGCTGGCGATGCCGCTTTGCTCGGCGGCGCTGCGAAAGGCATCCAGAATCGGCCACGACAGGCGCTGCTGTTCGACCCGCCATTCACCCTGATCGCCATGAAATTCAGCGCCGCCGGCAAAGTGGTTTTCGCTCTGTTTGAACAGCGGCAGCACATCCTTCCAGGCCCAGCCCGGATTGCCTGCGGCCGCCCAGCCGTCATAGTCGCCGGCCTGGCCGCGCATGTAGATCATGCCGTTGATCGACGAACAGCCGCCCAGCACCTTGCCGCGCGGATAACTCAGCGCGCGGCCATTGAGGCCCGGTTGTTGTTCTGTTTTGAAGCACCAGTCGGTGCGCGGGTTACCGATGCAGAACAGGTAACCCACAGGAATGTGAATCCAGGCGTAGTTGTCGCGTCCGCCGGCTTCGAGCAGCAACACCCGCTGCTGTGGATCCGCAGAGAGCCGGTTGGCCAGCAAGCAACCGGCGGGGCCGGCGCCGACCACGATGTAGTCGAATTCATCCAGGGACGTCTGCATGCCCTGACCTCGCTTTTTGTTTTTATTGTCGGACACTCTAGTTGTTAGCTTTCGTTAAAAGAATGTTAGTTTTTGCGCAGCCGCTGTGCGTTTTCAAACAGCGTGCAACGACGATAGCCGACAAGGACCCGCCATGTTCGACTGGAACGACCTGCGCTTTTTTCTCGAGCTGCAACGCAGCGGCCGCCTGCTCACTGCCGCGCGCCGGCTCAACACCACCCACGCGACAGTGGCGCGGCATATTGAATCGATCGAGAAAAGCCTCGGCACTGCGCTGTTCGTCCAGCACGCCCAGGGCTATGAGATGACCCCGGCGGGGGAGGCGCTGCTCAAGCACGCCGAAGCGATGGAAAACGTCGCGCTGCTGGCGCAGGAAGAAATCACCCAGTCCACCGCGCCGCTGGGCAAGATCCGCGTCGGCGTCACCGAAGGCCTTGGCATCAAATTTCTCGCCAGTCGCATGATTGGCTTGTTCGAGCGTTATCCGGGATTGGAGGTGGAACTGGTCGCCGTGCCGCGCTTCGTCAGCATCCTCAACCGCGAAGCGGAGATCAGCATCCACCTCGAACGGCCATCCGCCGACATGCTGGTCACGCGCAAGCTCACTGACTATCGGCTCGCGCTTTACGCCAGCCAGACCTACCTCGACAAAGCGCCACCGCTGCATAGCCGCGAAGACCTGGGCCGACATGCGTGGATCGGTTACGTTGACGACCTGCTGTTCAGTCAGGAACTGATGTTCCTCAACAGCTTCTGCCGCAGCCCGCGCGTGGTCTTTCACAGCACCAGCGTCATCGCCCAGCAGGAAGCGGCGCGCTCGGGGTTGGGCATCGCCGTGCTGCCGTGTTACATGGCCGCGTCCGACCCGGATCTGGTGGCGCTGCTGCCGGATGAAAGCATCGAACGCAGCTACTGGATCAGCACGCGGCGGGAGTTGCACAAATCGGTGCGGCTGCGGGTGGTCTGGGATTATGTGGTGGGGTTGTGTGAGGCAGAGCAGGAGTTGTTGCTGGGAAGATCTCAGGTTGGCTCCTCTTTTGCTTGAAAGCGCCAAGGACTTTTAGCAATGGAGAGCAGCAATGAGGGAATGGCTTACCGTTCGCGACATCAATCCGGACACCATGAAGGCCATCAGTGACGGCGTCTTACAGCATGGCCGAGCCTTGTCCGAGGCTCGCGGCGGACAAGCTGAGGCCATCGCCTGTTCGCTGATGGAGAACGGGGCACTAATCGGCGGCGCTTCCGGTAGAACCGAATTCAGGCGTCTGTTTGTCAATTACCTGTGGATCAACGCGCAATGGCGTGGAACCAGGCTGGGTACTCAGGTGTTGCACAAGCTTGAGGCATTAGCGGTTGAAAGAGCATGCGTAGATGCGTTGATCGAAACACTGGATGACGACGTCGCCCGTTGGTACACCCGCTGCGGATACCGATTGATCGCGCACGTGCCTGAGTACTGCGGCCCGTGGAGTCGCCATACGCTGTTGAAAGTGCTTGTGACAACAGGTGCTCCCTCAGGGCTTAATTCGGCGTCCCATACGGAAGTTGGTAACTACTGAGGCGGGAGTTCGTCCATTGTGCTGCCGCGCTCATTATCGATGCACGGCTGCCAGTGCACTGATTCGCGACCGGTTCAAGACCAATCAATGACTCATTTCTCAAATCAAAACCTCAAACCCTGCACTACCCACCACCTTTCCGTTAATCATCACCTGCACTCCATGCCGGCCGGCAAAATGCTTGCGTGTCGTGAAATCCTTGATGACCTGTCTGCGCTGCACAAGCGCCACCCCAAACCCCGGCAATTCCACCGTCTTCAACTTGAATACCTTCCTCGAAACCCCGCCATTCGCCTTCACATACTCAATCGCATAGTCGATCACCAGCCGCTGTTCATGCGCCACCGTCGACTTCACCACAAACGACAACGTAATCGCGTCCCCCAAACTCACCATCGCCGGCTCAACCCGGGCATCCGACAACTCAACCTCAGCCTTCGCCCCCGCGCCAATCACCGTCAGCGCGCGCACGTTGCCCTGTTTGATCAAGCTGCGCAGCGCATGCTTGGCAATCCAGGCGGTGTGCTTGTTATCCAGCGACCAACCTTCAATCGTGTCCAACGCCCACTCCGGATGCACTTTCGTCACATCATTCAAATGATTCGCCACGGACTTGCGCACGTACAAGCTCTCATCCGCCTTCAACCGATTCAGTATCCCGGCGGCCAGCAGCGGATCCGCTTGTACCGCTTCCAACCGAAAGGACCACGGCAGGCGAGGGCGGCTGCCTTCGCTGGCTAGTCGGCGGACGTGATGGTTTTCTTCGCGGGTCCAGTCATGCATTCGTTCCAGCGAGCGCTCGAGGTCGCTGCGCAGAAAGTAACGGATGGCGAATTCGGAGGAGCCGAAGGTGGTGAAGTACTTCAGGGCGTCCATGGAGGTATCGAAGGCGTGCCCGCCATAGCTCGCGACGTAATGCGGCAGGCACATGCTGACGAAGCCGCTGTTCAGCCGTGGCGCGAGTTCGAACAGCACTTCGAGGGAGTCTTCGTAGTCCAGCGGCAACACGGCGTGCAGGCTTTCGGCGACGCGGGCCATGCGTTGCATCACTGATAATTCAGCGAGTCCGTCCTGGGCGTGTTTGAGAAACGCCTTGGCCTTGAATGCCGGGTACACCGCGCTCATTTCGTCAGCGATGTGCTGCAAGCGCTCGGCGTTGAAGATTTCCTTTAACGCCGGGGCGGCGGTGTCGGTGGTGCTCATGGTCAGGTCATCGGTGTGCTGATGAACGCATCGGTGCCTTCTGCGTAGGCGGTGTATTCGGCGATGCGCGCATAGCGCGCGGAGTCGACCTGATCGGGCACGACGAGGTTGGTGAAGCTCCAGGCAACCGCCAGGCTTATGCCGGTCTGGGCGAGGGAGCCGTCGACCGGCAAGTCACTGTGTTCAAGTTCTTTTTCCAGCGCGGTAAATGCGGCAGCGAGTTGGCCTTCAACGCGTTCAACCCAAGGTTGATATTGAATGTCGGCCGGGCGCAAGTTGCGTTCGTAATAAAGCTGCACGGCTTTTTCGCAAGCGGCGAGGCTGAGGCCGATCAGACGCAGGGCGTGGGCGCGTTGTGTGAGATCGCTGGGCAGCAGGCTCTTGCCGGAACTGGCTTCGAGGTAGTCGAGGATGAGGGTCGAGTCCATCAGGACCACGCCGTCGTCGAGGATCAGCGTGGGCGCTTTAACCACCGGGTTGATCTGCTGGAATTGCTCGAAGTGGCGGAACACCGAGACCGACTCGTGTTCGAGGTCAATCCCCAGGCATTTGGCGGAGATTGCTACGCGGCGCACGTAGGGGGAGTCGAGCATGCCGATCAGTTTCATGACGCGTTCCTTCAAGTCGAACCGGTGGGAACGCATAACCTAGCCGAGCCTGAGACAATTGTCAGTCGTCGAATCCGGGTTGTTCGTGAATCTCATCGACATTCAGTTCCAGCCGATAGGCCACCGCCACAAACAGCGCCTGGCACAAACACAGTGTCGCGCTTAGCGAACGAAAGGCCAGCGCACTGCCTTCATTGACCAGCAACACGCTATTGGCAAGTTTTGCCAGTGGCGACAGAGGGCTGTCGGTGATGATCAGGGTATTGGCGTCTTGCTGTTGTGCGAATCGCAGGCAGTGCTGGGTTTCCTTGGCGTAGGGCACAAAACTGATGGCGATGACCAGGTCGTTGGCGCGCACGCTACGCATTTGCTCGCGATAGCTGCCGCCGATGCCGGAGACGAGATGAATGCGTTTCTGCGTGTGCTGCAGGTTGTAAACCAGATAATCGGCGACGGCGAACGAACGGCGGACCCCGACCACATAGATGTCGTCGGCATTGACGATGAGATCGACAGCTTTGGCGAACGCAGCCCCATCCAATTCGCGGCCCAAACGTTCGATGCCCGATAGCGTTGCGTCGATGCACTCGCGGACAAGCTCGCCGCTGTTGGCGGTCTGCGATTTGTTGGCGATCAGGCTGCGGATGCGTTGTTGATAGTTCTGCGCCGGCGTGGCCTTGTGCGTCCAGGCCTGGCGGAACAGCGCCTGCATTTCGCTGAAGCCGCTGAAACCGAAGCGCTGCGAAAAACGCACGATGGCGGACGGATGCACCTCGCATTCACGAGCGATGTCGCTGATGCGGTCGACCATGATTCGCTCGCTCTGCTGGCTAATGTAACTGGCGATACGTTTAAGCTGACGCGGAAGGGCGTCATATTCGTCGCTAATCGTTTGCAGCAGACGCTCGGCAGTGATCGGGGGGCTGGCGAGCGAAAGTTCGTCGGCGGCCGGCAGATCGGGGCAGGGCATAGGACATCCTTCGGGCGGGTTGATCACGCGGTAAGCCTGATCATAGAAGGGCTGCGCGGGCTCTGCCGGGCTGAAACGATGCACCTTGCGAGAATAATCTCGGCTGTCGATGGCGGCATGGTTAGCCGTTTGTCTTCTATATACAGCCGCTGGAGTGAATTTCTTGCTATAAACGCACTCCGATGGCCGTGTGAAGCCTGTGTCAGAGCAGTTTCCTGGTCCTGTCGGACAAATTCCCTGTATTTACAGTTGCTGAGGCCTTGATCGGGCCTTAGACTGCCGCCCCTCGTAAATTGAGTGCCGGGTGGCGTTTGCAATAAAACGATGCCTTTTCGACGGCCGACACGGTTCGCCGAAACGCTCCCTTATTCGCCTTAATGCACGTTTTTTTATAGAGATATCAATGACAAAGGACAAGTTGCTGGCTATGCCGGCAGATGACTACATGAATGCAGAGCAACACGCTTTCTTCACTGAGCTGTTGCAGAACATGAAAGTCGAAACCCACGAGCGCATTGAGCAAAACCGTATCGCCATCGAAAGCCTGGACACCCCGGCTGACCCGGCGGACGCGGCTTCGGTTGAAGAAGAGCGCACCTGGCTGGTCAACGCGATCGATCGCGACCAGCGCATGCTGCCGCAGTTGGAACAAGCTCTTGAGCGCATCAAGGACGACAGCTTTGGCTGGTGCGACGACAGCGGCGAGGCCATTGGCCTGAAGCGTCTGCTGATCAGCCCGACCACCAAGTACTGCATCGAAGCTCAAGAGCGTCACGAGCAGATCGACAAGCACCAGCGTCAGGCCTGATTCTGTGGGGTGACCCTTTCAACAGGGGCGCCTTGAAAAGATCGCAGCCTTCGGCAGCTTCTACACGGAGTTGCGCGAGGCTGCGATCTTTGTTTTTGCTCGTCTGCGCTATTTCCCCCGTCGTTCCATTGACCTGCCACAGACCCCACGACTAACGGACCATGGATAATGGCGTTGTAGTGGCGTTTAATGCAGTCACAACAATGAGAACAAACGTGGGGTGATCAAGATGACGAGAGATGGATCTCTGGTTGCGGCGCTGCCTGCACCAGTGCTTTTGCCGAAAAACCGCTGGATCGCGCCGACCCTGCAAAGCATCGCCCTGATGCTGTTGCTGGCCGGCATGGCTATGGCCGAGTGGTCGCTCTACCTCGGCATGCCGCTGGCGATACTGATTGTCTGGCTGCCGCGCCTGCGTTCGCGCAACGTTCCAGCTGCTGTCCCGGTCGATAGTGCGAGCGCATTGTCCGCACTGACTCGCGATCTCTCCTACACCACCAGTCACAACGCACTGTCAGCCGCCGGCGTGGCGTTCTCGGTCAAGGCGCTGGCGAACAAACTCGAATCGCAACTCGACGCGGCGGCGCAGATCGTCAGCAATGCCGAAGTGATGATCGCCACCGAACAGGCGACTTCACAGCTCAGTCGCGACGCGCTGGACGCCGCCAGCCAAGCGCATCACAGCAGCGCGGCGGGGCGCAGCGAACTGCTCGACTCGATTTCGCGCATGCAGCAACTCAGTCAGCGCGCCAACGCCAGCCGCGAATTGATCGAGGCCCTGAGTGTGCGCAGCGACGACATTCAGCGGGTGACGCTGGTGATCCAGTCGATTGCCAGCCAGACCAACCTGTTGGCGTTGAACGCTGCGATTGAAGCAGCCCGGGCCGGTGAGCATGGTCGCGGTTTCGCTGTGGTCGCCGACGAGGTGCGCGGACTGGCCGCGCGTACGGCGGCGGCCACGGGTGAGGTCGGTGAGATGGTCGCTGACATTCAGCAACGCACCGCACAAGTGGTGGCGCAGATTCGCGAGTTGTCGAGCGATCTGCACACCGGCGTCGAACAGGTCGAGCACACCGGTCAGCATCTGGAAAACATCGCGCGACTTGCCGCCGGAGTGGAAACCCAGGTCAGCGAAATCGCCCGTGGCGCGCAAACCAATCGCGAGCAGCTTGATGCATTGTTCAGCGCGATTGAGCAAATGCGTAGTGATCTGGCGATCAGCGATCAGCAGACCCGCCGCCTCGCCGAGGCCGCTGTGCAGATGGAAGGGCAGGCGGAAACTATCAGCGAGCGCTTGGCCGAGGTCGGCCTGGATGACTATCACCAGCGCATTTATGACTTGGCCCGTGAAGGTGCGAGCCAGATTGCCGCGCGTTTCGAAGCGGATGTTGAACAGGGGCGGATCAGCCTGGATGACCTGTTCGATCGCAGCTACCAGCTGATTCCTGACACCGAACCAGCCAAATTTCAAACCCGCTTTGATCGATACACCGATCAGGTCTTGCCGGCGATTCAAGAACCTTTATTGGCGCGTCATGAAGGGCTGGTTTTTGCGATTGCCTGCACGCAGCAGGGTTATGTACCGACGCACAACCAGGCATTCAGCCAGCCGTTGACCGGTGATGTGCAGGTCGACACGGTGAACAACCGCACCAAACGCAAATTCACTGATCGCACCGGTATCCGCTGCGGCAGCCATCAGCAACCAGTGCTGTTGCAGACTTACACGCGCGATACGGGTGAGCTGATGCATGATTTGTCGGTGCCGATCATGATAAAGGACCGACACTGGGGCGGGTTGCGTCTGGGCTATAGACCTGAGAATCCACGCTGAGATTATTACCGTTGACGCAATGAATCTGTGCACGGCGGTTGCTGTTTCGTCTCGACGGAAAGCATTAATCTGACGACTTAGTTAGGTAGCTAATTATTTCGGAGGGCACATGCAGTGCAGGGTAGACGTGGCAGTGATGATCGGCAGCGGTGTTCCGGCCGGCTTACGCGCGATGGGGCGCAGTGTGTGCTGGGTGGTTTTGCTCAACGGGGAGCGACGCGGCACAGCCTTCGCCAGTCGCGATGAAGCGGAGGAGTGCAAGGCTGCCTGGCTCGAACAACTGAACATCGAGCCCGGCGACAGCCTGCACTGATCGCCCTTATTTACCGCGATGCAGGCGGACGTTCAGCTCATCGACAGTTATCGCTTCTTCGCCGTCCTCACGCAGCCACTCTTTTAGTAGTTGCGCCTGTTGGGGCGTCCAGAAATCGGCATCGATCAATTTGATATCAGATTTCAAAGGGTGGGCTTCGACAAAATTATTGATCGACGCTTCATCGGCCGGTAGGCCCAGCTGTTCGAAAAGGGTGGTCAGGTTATGCTCGGTTGGCAGTTCCATCATCTACTCCTGAATTGGTGTCGGTACGGCTTGTTCGTTCACTCCCTTATCAGAGGCAGGCGCTGGCGCGGAGTTCGATTTTTGATTCAAGCGAGCGGGCAAGGGCGCAGGCTTCGTTGTGATTGCCGCGGAAACCTCTGACACGTCCCGTGGATATCTCCTTGATGTGAAAGAACGCAATACCTGCCGGCACCACTTGAAAGTGCGGGGTTCGATGATTGTTAGAAGATGTCGGAAGGTTGTCGAGGTCGGCAACCTTCATCGTCAGAGATGGGGTGATTCGCGCGTCAGCCGACGTGGCAAAATGAGTCAAAGTGCACATATGAAGTCCTTTTCATCAGTCGGCCGGGATTTAACGGCCGTTGCGGGTAGTCGTAATGAGCATCGCTGCTCTAGAATCGCCAGTACCTGTTGACGACCGGGCTTATCTAAAGCAATTTTTCGCCAGCGATATGTCGGAAAAGTGCTTTTTTTCGTGAGAAATTTCCCTGAAGTTCGTAGTCAGAATTGCTCTAGTCGCACTTGAGGCGTTTTCCTTCAAGCTTTGGCGATTTCAGAGCAGGTTTCACTAATGACAATCCAGTAGTCTACGAACCTCGCGATTCAAGAGTGCTTTGCTCGCTTCGGGTGTTTGAATGTATTTGCAGTTTTCATCGGCCTGGCCGTTTCTTTGCCGTGGGCGTTTTTCGCTGCGCGGTTTTTCAAATGTGGGGATGTTTCTTTGGCAGTCAGTAACCTCGATATGCATGCTTTGTTCGTGCTGGGTGATTTGCGTGCAAAGCTGGTCAAGCAATTCCAATCACGTTTTGTTTACATCACCGAGCAAAACGCCGAAGGCATTTACATCGCCGAAATCGACACCGAAAGTGCATTGGTAGTCGATGACAAACCGGGACTCAAACTCAAGGTTGGCGACCATTTCATCGCGTCAGTTTTGCCCAGCCGTGAAGGCGGCAAGATGGACATTCGTTTTCGCGACATCAAACTGACGGTCTACGGCTTGGGCGATTACGCCTTTGTCAGCACGGCCGACGGTCACGCGATCCTGTTCAGGGAAGGCCATAGCGTCGTCACCGTGTTCGCCGCCAATGAGCAGCTGCAGGAAGGTTTGACCAAAACCCTCAAAGCCGTCACTGCCAAAGCCGCCAAATGGCGCAAGGGCGAACTGGTGACCTTCAAGGCCAGCGAGTGAAGCGCGCGGATTTCCATGCGCAAAATCTCGACAGCGCACGCGAAGAAGCTCAGCGCTTGTTCGCCCGCAAGGCCGAACTGCAAGGTGCCTGGCTGAGTTGGGTGGCGTCGCAGCTATACGCATTGCAACCGGCAGCTTACGCCAGCATGGTCAGACGTGAGCTGCAAAGCCTGCAGGAAAAGTCTGAATCGTAACCTCGCGCGCAGCAGACCCCGGAAAAAGCAGGAACCTCGGCTAAAGTCAGTTGACTGAGTCATTCAGAGGCTTGCGTTCTGTCAGGCCAACTGCCATTGCTGTGAACAGCACGAGGTGCGATGCATGAACGGATTTCGACGGTTATTGGCCGCCAGCGTGGCCACCTTTGGTTTGCTGACGTCAGCGCAATCGCTGCAGGCGGCACAGGCGCCGATCCACTTTGCCGACCTGAACTGGGAAAGCGGCAGCCTGATTACCGAGGTGCTGCGGGTGATCGTCGAGAAAGGCTATGGCCTGCCGACCGACACTTTGCCCGGGACCACCATCACGCTTGAGACCGCGCTGGCGAACAACGACATTCAGGTGATTGGCGAGGAGTGGGCCGGACGCAGTCCGGTCTGGGTCAAGGCCGAAGCCGAGGGCAAAGTGGTCGGCCTGGGCGATACGGTAAAAGGCGCCACTGAAGGCTGGTGGGTGCCGGAGTACGTGATCAAGGGCGATCCGGCCAAAGGCATCAAGCCGCTGGCGCCGGATCTGCGCAGTGTCACTGATCTGAAGAAATACAAGGACGTGTTCAAAGACCCGGAAAGCCCGGGCAAAGGGCGTTTCCTCAACAGCCCGATCGGCTGGACTTCGGAAGTGGTCAACAAGCAGAAGCTCACGGCGTATGGCTTGCAGGACGACTACACCAACTTCCGCAGCGGCTCCGGCGCTGCGCTGGATGCCGAGATCAGCTCTTCGATTCGTCGCGGCAAACCGGTGTTGTTCTATTACTGGTCGCCGACGCCGCTGCTTGGCAAATTCAAACTGGTGCAGCTGGAAGAGCCGCCGTTCGATGCCGAGGCGTGGAAGACGCTGACAGATGCCGATAATCCCAATCCGAAACCAACCCGCTCGCTGGCATCGAAGCTGTCGATTGGCGTGTCTACGCCGTTTCAAAAGCAGAACCCGCAAATTGCCGAGTTCTTCAGCAAGGTCGATTTTCCCATCGAGCCGCTGAACAAGGCACTGGCGGATATGAGTGACAAGCACACCGCACCTCGTGAGGCGGCGGTCGCGTTCATGAAAGCGCATCCGGACGTGTGGCAGGCTTGGTTACCCAAGGATGTGGCTGACAAGGTGACGGCTGATCTGAAATAACGCGGTCAACGCAGCGTACCGCCGACCGGTCGTGCAGGGGTAAAAAATCCGACTAGGATGGTTTGTTCAAATCCCTTTGAAGGATTTCAACCATGACCTTTGTGTTGGCTCAATGGCTGGTGACTGTGTTCGCAGCAATCGGCCTGATGCACGTGTATTGGGCGTTGGGTGGGCAATGGGCGGCTGCGGTGGTGGTGCCGCAGGTGCCGGTGTCGGGCTTCGTGGCCTCGGTACGCCCGGCCTTCAAGCCCTCAGGCTGGCTGACGCTGGCAGTCGCCGCTGCGCTGCTGGTGATTGCGGCCCTGGTTTGCATGCGAGTGGGTTGGGGCGTGCCGGCGGTGCAGCACAAGGCACTGCAATGGGTGATCAGCGCAATTGCGTTGTTGATGTTCGCCCGAGCGATCGGTGATTCGAACCTGGTCGGATTTTTCAAGGAAGTGAAGGATTCGCGATTCGCGCGGCTCGATACCTGGGTGTATTCGCCGTTGTGTGCGCTGCTGGGGGCGGGGTTGTTGGCGGTGGCTTGGGTTTGAGCTGATCCGGAATTGGCGACGCCCCGACTGGCCTCTTCGCGAGCAGGCTCGCTCCCACATGGGAGAGCGAATTCCTGGTGTAGCGATGGCGCCATCACAGGCGCCACATGATCATCAGTTACCACTTTCAGTCTGACGACTGCTCACCTCTGCCGGCACATCATCCCCGGCCATCCGCTTGCGGAACAACGCCGCCCGCGCCAGCAGCAGGGTGGTCACTGGCACGGTGATCGCCAACAGAACCGGAATCAGCCAGGCATGCACCACTGGCCCGGACTTCAGCGCTGAAAAGCAGATGATCGACGCCAGTGCCACACACCAGGCACCGATTGTCGAGGCCAGCGCTGGCGGGTGCATACGCTGGAAGTAATCCTTCATGCGCAGCAATCCGGTTGCGCCCAGCAGGGTAAACACGCCGCTGAGCACCAGCAGGACCACCACCGGAATCTCGACCCACAAAGACAATTCGGCGTTCATTCGATCACCTCGCCACGCAGCAGGAATTTCGCCAGGGCAAACGAGCCGACGAAGCCGAACAGCGCAATCAACAGCGCCGCCTCAAAGTAGGTATCACTGGCGTAACGAATGCCCAGGGTCAGCATCATCAGCATGGCGACGATGTACAGGTAATCCAGCGCCAGTACCCGATCCTGAGCTGACGGGCCTTTGAACAAGCGCACCAGGGTCAGCGTCATCGCCACGCAGTACAGAAACAACGTCAGCAGAATCGCATTCGACAGCAATGGGCTCATTCGAAAATCTCCATCAACGGTCGCTCGTAAGTGCTTTTAAAGTGCTCGATGAACTGCGCTTCGTCGTGCAGATCCCAGACGTGCAGCAACAGAACGCTGCGGTCCAGTGCCAGTTCCGACCATACGGTGCCGGGCACCACGGTGCAGATCATCGCCAGTGCCGCCAGACCATGAGCATCGCGCAGATCGAGCGGCACCTTGATAAAGCATGAGTTGGGCGGGCGCCGTCCGGCGTTGAGTACGCCCCAGGCGACGATCAGGTTGGAAATGATCACGTCACGACCGACCAGGAGAAACAGGCGCAGCACGGCCATCGGATTGCGAATGCGCGCACGTTTCGGCCGCAATTTGCGCATCATCAGCGGCGCGGCGAAACCCAGCGCGGCACCGAGCAGCAGGTTGCCCGGGCTGACGGACAGGTTCAGGGTCAGCCACAAGACCCACAGCGCCAGCGATAACCACGGAGCCGGAAACAGTCGATTCATGGCTGCACCTCGAGCATGTCGGCTCTGGCTTGCGGGCTCGGCACCGCACGTGTACCGAGAACTGCGAGCACATATTGCTGCGGATTGTTCAGCGCATCGGCCGTAGCCTGGGTGTAGCGCAACAGCGGTTCAGCCTTGAACGTCAGGACAATGCTCAGCCCGAGCAGCAGAAAAATCGGCGCGCATTCGAGTTTGCGCAGCAGTGGTGACGGGCGCTCCTCCGGCGTCCAGAAGCGCTGGATACCCAGGCGAGAGAAGGCCATGAGGGAGGCCAGACCGGTCAGGATCAACAGGGCCAGCAATCCCCATGCGCCGGGAGGCAGCGGCGCCGCAGTGCCAAGTCCCGACGGGTTGAGCAATGCCCCGATCAGGCTGAGCTTGCCGATAAATCCGGAGAGCGGTGGCATGCCGATAATCAACAGCGCGCAGGCAATGAAGCTCAAACCGAGAAAGGCCATGGTCCACGGGATGACCTGACCGACCACGGCTTTCTGTTCGTCGTCGAGGTTGATGCCCTTGGGCGGTTGCAGCGATTCCTGCGGGCGCGGAAGCAGTTCGCTTTCGTCCTCCAGCGGAATTTCGTTGGCCGAGCGCGAGCGCTCGATCAGTTCGGCCAAGAGGAACAGCGCGCTCAGCGCCAGGGTCGAGCTGACCAGATAGAACAGCGCAGCGCCGATCAGGTTCGGCTGGGCGAAGCCGATCGCCGAGAGCAGGATCCCCGCCGACACCAGAATGCTCAGGCTGGCCATGCGCTCCAGGCGTTGCGCGGCGATAATCGCCAGCCCTGCGCAAGCCATGGTCGCCATGCCGCCGTAGATCAGCCAGTCGCCGCCGAAGAATGCCGAGGCGCCGGCCTGACCGGAAAACAACAGGGTCCACAAGCGCAGCAGGGTGTACACGCCGACCTTGGTCATGATCGCGAACATTGCCGCCACCGGCGCGCTGGCGGATGAATAAGCCGGCACCAGCCAGAAGTTCAGCGGCCACATCCCAGCCTTGGCCAGAAACGCTACCGCAAGAATCCCCGCGCCAGCATGCAGCAGGCCACGATCGGCTTCCGGCACCAGCGGAATCTTCATCGCCAGATCAGCCATGTTCAGCGTGCCGGTCACCCCGTAGATCAATGCAGCGCCGATCAAAAACAGTGACGATGCCAACAGGTTGATCGAAATGTAATGCAACCCCGACGACACCCGCGCCCGGCCCGAGCCGTGGAGCAACAAGCCGTAGGATGCGGCGAGCAACACTTCGAAGAATACGAACAGGTTGAACAGATCAGCCGTCAGGAACGCGCCATACAGGCCCATCAGCTGGATCTGGAACAGAGCGTGAAAGCTTGAGCCGGCGCCGTCCCAGCGGGCCATGGCAAACAGCAACGCACTGACGCCGATAACGCCGGTCAGCACCAGCATCAGTGCCGACAGGCGATCAACCACCAGGACGATGCCGAACGGTGCCTGCCAGTTGCCCGGCAGGTACACACCGATGGAGCCGGGCACCCCGGTGGTCTGCGTCCATTGCAGTAGCATCACTGAAATGAACAAGCCGAGGAGGCTGGAGAACAGGTTGATTTTCGCCTTCAGCGGCCGGTGTTTCTCGCCGAGCATCAGCATGATTGCGGCGGTCAGCAGCGGCAGCAGGATCGGTGCAGCGATCAGGTGAGTCATCGCCATCATTCTTTAGGCTCCCGGCCGTCGACATGGTCGGTGCCGGTCAAGCCGCGCGAGGCGAGCAATACGACGAGGAACAGTGCGGTCATGGCGAAGCTGATGACGATCGCCGTCAGCACCAGCGCCTGGGGCAGCGGGTCGGTGTAATGCAGCAAGTCCTGGGTCACGCCGTCCTTGATCACCGGCTCCTTGCCGATGAACAGGCTGCCCATGCTGAAAATGAACAGGTTGACCGCATACGACAACAGACACAGGCCCATGACCACCTGAAAGGTACGCGGGCGCAGGACCAGCCAGACCCCGGACGCGGCGAGAATGCCGATGGCGATTGCGATGACTTCTTCCATCAGACGGCTCCTTTGCTGGCGACTGACTTGGGCAGCGAGGCCGTCTTGTGGCCGCGCACCGATTGGTGGGCGAGGGCGGTGAGAATCAGCAGCGTCGACCCGACCACCACGGCGTACACGCCGATGTCGAAGAACAGCGCACTGGCGATATGGATGTCGCCCAGCACCGGCACGCTGATGTGCCAGGTGTGAGTGGTGAGGAACGGATAGCCGACCAGCATCGCACCGAGACCGGTGGCGGTGGCGAACAGCAGACCGGTGCCCATCCAGCGCAATGGGCGCAGGCTCATTTGCGCCTCGACCCACTGCGTGCCGGCAACCATGTATTGCAGGATAAAAGCCACCGACATCACCAGCCCGGCGACAAAACCGCCGCCCGGCTGATTGTGCCCGCGCATGAACAGGTAAAACGACACCACCAGCGCGACAGGCAGCAGCAGGCGCACTAGCACCGCCGGCACCATCATGAAGCCGAGCGCGGTGTCGCTGGCCGAACGCGGGTTGACCAGATCGGTGACCACGTCGGGCGCGAGCAGGCGTTGCTGCGCCGGCAACTGCAGGCTTTCCTTCGGCGGGCGGAAGCGGCGCAGCAGGGCGAACACGGTGAGCGCCACGGCGACCAGCACGGTGATTTCACCGAGGGTGTCGAAGCCACGGAAGTCCACCAGCATCACGTTGACGACGTTGCTGCCGCCGCCCTCGGGCAGGGCGCGACTGAGGTAGAAAGAGGAAATATGGTTCGGCGTCTGCCGGGTGAGCATGGCGTAGGACAACAGCGCCATCCCCGCACCGACCGCAATCGACAGCAGCAAGTCGCGCAGACGACGGATACGCGCCTTGCGCAGGCTGCCTGGCAGTGGTGAGACTTCTTCGATGCGTCTCGGCAACCAGCGCAGACCAAGCAGGATCAACACCGTGGTCACCACTTCGACCGCCAGTTGCGTCAGCGCCAGATCAGGCGCGGAGAACCAGACGAAGGTCACGCAGGTCATCAGGCCACAGACGCTGACCATGGTCAGTGCAGCGAGACGGTGATATTTCGCCTGCCATGCGGCGCCGAGCGCACAGGCGATCGCCAACAGCCACAGGGTCACGAAGACGATGGAACCAGGTATTTTCGGCCGGTCGCCCCAGGTCAGCGTGCTGTGCAGCATCGGGATCAGACCGGCGAGCACGGCGGCCGAAACCATCAGGAACAGCTGCATCTGCAAGCGCTTGGTACCCAGGCGCCGCTCGACGCGCCGGGCGATGCGCATCATCACGACCAGACTGCGCTCGAACAAACGCTTGCCGTTGAAGCGGCCGACCAGCGGCGGATACTTGAAATGGCCGAGCTTGAACTGCTTGCGCAGCAGCAGATAGAGGATGATGCCGCCGGACATGGCGATCAGGCTCATGATCATCGGTGCGTTCAAACCGTGCCAAATGGCCAGGCTGTATTCCGGCAACTCACCACCGACCACCGGCAATGCCGCAGCGGCGAGTAATGGCCCGACGATCTGCGCCGGAAAAATCCCCACCAGCAGGCAAGTGAAGACCAGCAACTCGACCGGGGCGCGCATCCAGCGTGGCGGCTCGTGCGGCGTATGCGGCAGGTCAGTGGCGGTGGGGCCGAAGAACACGTCGACGGTGAAACGCAGGGAATAGGCAACGCTGAACATGCCGGCGATGGTCGCGACGATTGGCAGACTGGTCTCGACCCACGCGGTGGCGTTGATGAACACGGTTTCGGCGAAGAACATTTCTTTCGACAGGAAACCGTTGAGCAGCGGCACGCCGGCCATTGAGGCACTGGCGACCATGGCCAGCGTCGCCGTATAGGGAATCAGTTTGATCAGACCGCTGAGCTTGCGGATATCACGGGTGCCGCTTTCGTGGTCGATGATGCCGGCGGCCATGAACAGCGAAGCTTTGAACGTCGCGTGGTTGAGAATGTGAAAAACTGCTGCCACTGCGGCCAGTGAACTATTGAGGCCCAGGAGCAAGGTGATCAGACCGAGATGGCTGATGGTCGAATAGGCCAGCAAACCTTTGAGATCGTTCTGGAACATCGCGCAGTACGCGCCAAGCAACAGTGTACAGGCGCCCGCTCCGCTGACGATGTAGAACCATTCCTCACTGCCGGACAGCGACGGCCACAGACGTGCCAAAAGGAAAACCCCGGCCTTGACCATGGTCGCCGAGTGCAGATAGGCCGAGACGGGCGTCGGTGCCGCCATCGCGTGGGGCAGCCAGAAGTGAAACGGGAATTGCGCGCTTTTGCTCAGCGCGCCGATCAGGATGAGTGGCAAAAGAACAGGGTAGAGGGCATGTGCGCGAATCAGATCGCCGGCGGCCAGGACCTTGTCCAGGTCATAGCTGCCGACGACATGGCCGAGAATCATGACCCCCGCCAGCAGACATAACCCGCCGGCACCGGTGACCATCAGCGCCATATAAGCCCCGCGCCGCGCATCGGCGCGGTGGTGCCAGTAGCCGATCAGCAGGAACGAGAAGAGGCTGGTCAATTCCCAGAAGAACACGATCTGAATCAGGTTGCCGGAGATTACCAGGCCAAGCATGGCGCCCATGAACGCGAGAAAAAACGCGAAAAAACGCGGCACCGGATCGTCCGGCGACATGTAATAACGGGCATATAAAGAAACAAGTGTGCCGATGCCCAGCACCAGCATCGAGAACAGCCAGGCGAAGCCGTCCATGCGCAAAATGAAGTTCAGCCCGAGGCTGGGCAACCACATGAATTCTTCGCGGATCACGCCACCGTGGGCGATTTGCGGGTACAGCATCGCGACCTGAACGGTGCCGATCAAAGCGACCAGACCCGCCAGCAGCGATTCGGCATTGCGCGCATTGTGCGGCAGCACCGCTGCCAGACAGCTGCCGATGAACGGCAGAAGCAGTAGAACTATCAGGGACATAGGCTTCTAATCTGCGGAAGTTTGTGAAGCATCATACGTGCCAGCTCCCTGATCACCAAACGCGAGGATGTCTCAGAATCCTACAAAGTAGTCCGGAATTTTGTGTTTGGCGTTGTTTCAGGGGCAACAATGGTGCGGCGCTTTCGCGAGCAGCCAGAAAAGATTGCGGGTCACGCCTGCGTTTCCCGCTCCAGCTCAGCTTCTGCCTCGGTGGACCTTCCCTTGGTCTTCAACTCACTGACAATCACCGCCGCCACAATCAGCCCGGCGCCCACCAGTGCAATCGCCGGCAAGCGCTCTCCGGCAATCCGTCCGACAATCCCGGCCCACACCGGTTCACCGGCATAGATCAACGTCGCCCGAGTCGGCGAAACACTCTTCTGCGCCCAGTTCATCGCCACCTGAATCGCCGCACTTGCTGCGCCCAGACCCAAAGCGGTCACCAGCAACAACCAGGAAAATTCCGGAATCACTTCACCGGTCGGGACCACCAGCAAGAACGACAACACCGCCGTCACCGCCAGTTGCACCACCGTCACCCGCCGCACATCAACCTGCCCGGCGAAAGTGCTGATCAAAATGATTTCAGCAGCAATCGCAACGGCGCTGATCAAGGTCGAAATTTCTCCCGGACTGAAATTCAACGCCGCCCCCGAAGGACCCGACAACAGCATCAACCCGGTAAACGCCAACATGATACCGATGCTCGGCATCAATCCTGGGCGACGGCCAAGTACCAGCCATTGCAGCAGCGGCACAAACGGCACATACAGCGCGGTAATGAACGCCGACTGACTGCTCGGAATACTTTGCAATCCGACCGTCTGCAGGCCGTAACCGAGCATGATCGCTACACCGATGAACGACCCTGCCTTGACTTCGAACAAGGTCAGTTCGCGCAGATGACGCCAGGAGAACATCGCCACGATCGCCGCCGCGGCGGCAAAGCGCAGGCCGACAAAAAACATCGGGCCGCTGACCGTCATGGCATGTTGCACAATCAGAAACGTGCCGCCCCAGATCATGGTGATCAGCACCAGCACGCACTCGGCTTTGCTGAAGCGGGAAAAGCGGATTCGGGACGCAGAATTGTTTGGCGACATCATGACCTTGCGCACATTAAAAGGGAGGCCGCACAATGCCGCCAACGTTGCGCAGTATACTGCCCAACCCCACCGAGTGAGCAATATAGTGCACAAAGATTCGACTCAGCGAGCCTCCGTCCTGCAACACGTCAGCCAGAACGTTCGACGCCTGCGGCATGCGGCGGATATGAGCCAGACCGCACTGGCGGAAAAGTCCGGGGTCAGCCGACGGATGCTGGTGGCGATCGAGGCGGGGGAAAAGAATGTCAGCCTGACCACGCTTGATCGCGTCGCCGAAGCGCTCGACGTTGCGTTCAGTGATCTGATCCAGGCGCACGATGCGCGCGATCCGAGCCGTATCAACGAGGTTGCCTGGGCTGGCACGATTGCGGGCAGCAGGGCCGTGCTACTGTCCAAAGCCACCGCGAGCCGCGAAGTCGAGCAATGGGAGTGGTGCCTGCAACCGGGCGAAGTTTATCCGTCACAACCGGACGCCGATGGCTGGAGCGAGCAGATCTACGTATTTGAGGGTTGCCTGACGCTGATGCTCGGGGATCAGCCGCAGTACATCAACAAAGGAGAGTTTTTCATGTTCGCCAGCAATCAACCGCATGCCTACCGCAACGATGGCGATGTGGCTGCGCGGTTCGTGCGTAATGTGGTGATCTGAATGGAGCAGCCTGCGGACATTCTGATCATCGGCGGCGGCCTTAGCGGCACGATGCTGGCAGTGCAATTGCTCCGGTTGCCGGGGCAACGAAAGATTCTCATCATCGAGCCTCGCGCTGAACTGGGACGTGGTGAGGCTTACAGCGCAGTCGAGTTGGGACATACGCTGAACGGCAACGCGGCGCGGATGAGCGTCGATCCGGATAATCCTGATGATCTGACGCAGTGGCTGACCGCGCATATTGCCGGCGGCGGCTGGCCGGAATCTGCCGAGCAGGATGTGCCGGTCAGTGAGCTGTTTCCGCCGCGCGGCCTGTTCGGGGTCTATGTGCAACAGCGTCTGGCTGAGGCCCGGGCGGTGGGCGCGCTGCAAGGTTCGACCGTTGAACATATTTGTGCTGAAGCCGTCGACCTGCAAAGCGATTCCGGCTCAACGCAGCTCACCTTGAGTGATGGCCGGATTTTGCGTGGGTCGCAGGCGGTGCTGGCCACCGGCATGTTTCCCGCCGCTCGCACGCCGCAGACGCAATCCAGTGGCCTTAACGCCGCAGCGCTTGATCCCTGGGATGTGGCGGCCATGCGCGAACTCGACCCGCAGTCCACCGTGGTGATCATCGGCTCCGGTCTGACCATGGTCGATGCCGTGGTGTCGCTGGAGCAGGCCGGGCACCGTGGGCCGATCGAGGTATTCTCCCGGCATGGCCTGCTGCCGCACGTGCGCCGTCAACCGCCGGCCTGGGTGGATTTTCTGGCAGCAGATCACAGCATCCGCACGCCACGCCAGTTGGTGCGCGAATTGCGCCGACATTGTCGCGACGCAATCGCCCAAGGCATCGACTGGCAGGCGCCGCTGGATACGGTTCGCGCGCATATCGCGCGGTTGTGGAGTCAGGCGACTGACGTGCAGCGTCGACAATTCGTACGGCATGTACGGCCATGGTGGGAGAGTCACCACCATCGTTCGCCGCCACTGAGTGCCGAGTTAATCGAACGGCTGCACAAGGAAGGACGCTTGCGCATTCACGCCGCGTCATTCAAGGGCATTGAGCCCGGCGCTGGCGATGCTGTGACCATTCGCATCCGTCCTCGGGGTGAGGCTGAAACATCTACTGTAAGTGGTGCGGCGCTGATCAACTCCAGCGGTATTGAATACGACTGGCGGCGAGTCGCACGACCGTTGCCACAGCAGTTGCTGGCGCGGGGGCTGGTGCGGCCGGGGCCGTTGGCGCTGGGGATCTCGGCAAAGGACGGCGCAGTGGTGGGTGCCGAAGGGCGGGTGAGTAGTCAGCTGTTTGCCATGGGCCCGCCGTTGCGCGGGATGTGGTGGGAGAGTACGGCAGTGACGGACGTCGCTGCGCAGGCTAAAGCGTTGGCTCGGCGGTTGGTGGATAGCCTGAGAGACTGATGTGTTTTTCTTGGGCCTCTTCGCGAGCAGGCTCGCTCCCACAATGGGATTCAGGTTGTTACTACAATTTGCGGCACACCATAAATCCTGTGGGAGCGAGCTTGCTCGCGAAAGCGTCATCTGATTCAACGTCTCTGTTGAATGAAAGACCGCTATCGCTGGCAAGCCAGCTCCCACATTGGGCTTTTGTGACGGCTTGAGATTATGCGACGACCCGGTAGCAAGGCACATACGCCGCGCCACCCGGAAGTTTCATCCGGTGCTGGGCGACGAAGGCTTTGAGCAGTGCATCAAGCGGCTGCATGATCGCCGCATCGCCACGGATCTGATACGGCCCGTGCTCTTCGATCAGGCGAATGCCCTTGTCCTTGACGTTACCGGCGACGATCCCGGAAAACGCCCGACGCAGATTGGCCGCCAGTTCATGCGGTGGCTGGTCGCGGTGCAGTTTCAGGTTGGCCATGTTTTCGTGGGTCGGATCGAACGGACGCTGGAAGCCCTCATCGATCTTCAACAGCCAGTTGAAATGAAACGCATCGTTACGCTCGCGGCGGAACTGCTTCACCGCTTTCAAGCCTTGAGTCATCTGCCGCGCCACTTCGGCCGGATCATCGATGATGATCTCGTAATGCTGTTTGGCTTCTTCGCCGAGGGTCGCGATGACAAACGCATCCAGCTGTTCCAGATACGGCGCGGCATGCTTCGGCCCGGTGAGGATCACCGGGAACGGCAGACCTTCATTGTCCGGGTGCATCAGGATGCCGAGCAGGTACAGGAACTCTTCGGCCGTACCGGCGCCGCCCGGGAAAATGATGATGCCGTGGCCGACACGGACGAAGGCTTCCAGACGTTTTTCGATGTCCGGCAGGATCACCAGCTCATTGACGATCGGGTTCGGCGCTTCGGCGGCGATGATGCCTGGCTCGGTCAGGCCGAGGTAGCGACCGCCGTGAATGCGCTGTTTGGCATGGGCAATGGTCGCGCCTTTCATCGGACCTTTCATTACGCCAGGGCCACAGCCAGTACAGATGTCGAGGCTGCGCAGGCCCAGTTCATGGCCGACCTTCTTGGTGTATTTGTATTCTTCGGTGTTGATCGAGTGGCCGCCCCAGCACACCACGATCTTCGGCTCGACGCCCGGGCGCAGGGTGCGCGCGTTGCGCAGCAGGTGGAACACGTAATCGCTGATGCCTTGGGAATTGCTCAGGTCGATGCGCTGGCTGTCGAGTTCGTTCTCGGTGTAGACGATGTCGCGCAGGGCGCTGAAGAGCATTTCGCGGGTGCTGGCGATCATCTCGCCGTCGACGAACGCGTCGGCCGGAGCGTTCAGCAGCTCCAGGCGTACGCCGCGATCCTGTTGGTGAATACGGATTTCGAAGTCCTTGTAGGCTTCGAGGATGGTCTTGGCATTGTCGACATGCGCGCCGGTGTTGAGGATGGCCAGGGCGCACTGGCGGAAGAGGGTATAGGTACTGCCGGATCCGGCTTCGCTCAGTTGCTGGACTTCACGTTGAGAAAGGGTTTCCAGACTGCCTTTCGGGCTGACCGAGGCATTGATTACGTGTCGTTGGGTCATGCAGTGATCCTTAAAACGATGTCATCCACAACGCAGCGGATGGCATCCGAATAGTGTGTATCCATGAATGAAGATGGCACGATCTGCGCTATACCGCCATGTCCCGTTGGACTTTGAAAAGATGAAAAGGAGCCCCAGCATAGCTAAAACCCGGTGCGATGCGATAATGCGCTGGCGAGTTTTTTCCGTTGCGCGTTTTGCCACTCAAGGAAGTCATTTTCGATGTTCGAGATTCAGCCGATGGACCCCGCTACCTTTCGTCAGCAGACCCGCCGCAGCACGATTATCGTCGCCGTGCTGTTTCTGCTGCTGGCCATGCTGTTTTCCTCGGTTGCGGTGGCAGTGTTCGGTGAACCCGACGGGGATAACCTGCGATTCAACGTGGGCGGGGTATTTGTGGCGTTTCTGCTGACGGCGGCGCTGTTGCGCGGACGTTTCTGGCATCAGACCTGGATGGCCCCGGCGGTGTACAGCTGGCGCCTCAAGCGCAATCTGATGAGCATCACCAATGTGATGCATCAGGTAACAGCGGCGGCGCAGAACAACGATCCGACGGCGATGAAGGTGTTGCGTTTCTACCACTTGGGACTGCTGCAGATGCATGAGCTGGACGGCAACTCCAGCGATCATGGACAACTGCGTGACGAAGTCGCACAGCACAAGGCGCGGATGCAGGCGCTGGGCCTTGATCCTGACCAGCCACGCTTCGATCCGCAGTGGCTGGAAACGTTGAAACCGGCCTCGCGTTAAAACGGAATGCGCCGGGCGCGGCGCAGTTTCCACGAACGCAGCAGTCGTGCGTACACCAACAGGTTGACCGCCAGCACCACGCTGCCAAGTGCCAGTTGAATCTGCGGCGTCAGACCGGCCGGGTAGATGATCGGCCAGATGTAATGCTCAATGAAACCGCCGGCGTATTCGGTCTGCCCGGCCGCGTGGCGCATGAGGTTTTCCCAGTAGGTCAACGGACAAGTCAGGTGCAACACCTCGACCGCTACGCCCCAGGCAGCCGCCGGCAGGTGCAGCCACATCAACCGTGGCCAGCGCAGCACCAGCAGCCCGCCGAACAGTACGAACAAGATGAAACACAAGTGAAACAGCACCAGCCCGTCGGCGGCGATTCGGTACAGCATGGCGTCTTCCTGACGTAAGGGGAGATGGCGCTATGGTACGCCGCGCGGGACAAAATGCGTTGGTGAATCTGGGCGCGCAAAAGTGTTCTACCCTTTAACGATCATCAACTGTTCTGAGGTGAGGTGCACATGGCAACTGAGCAAACGCGCGCGGAAGATGATGAGCCAACGGAAGAAGAAATCGAGCAGCAGAAGAGGCAGGAAAAAACCTGGAAGCATGATGACAGCCGCGAGCTGTCGGACCGCGATCAGGAGCGTCCTCTGAAACCTTGAACAGCGCATACGAAGAGCCCCGCATCAGCGGGGCTCTTCGCGTTTCAGAAGTCTTCCAGCTGCGTGAAATCCGGGTAGGTCGCTCGATACCCCAACGTTCGATCGATCCACGCATTGAGCTCATTGACCATCACCGGCGGATGGCCGGGATAACCCTCGAGGGTGCTGCGCAGGGTGCGTTCGATATCGGGCACGCTGTGCAGGTTTCGGGTCTTGATGTAATGGCCGATAAAACAGTCGAGTTCCAGGCGTTCTGTCTTGGACAGATGGACACACTTCAGGCCGCTGACCTGTTTGATTGCAAAATCGTCGCTCACTTATTTCTCTGCAAGGCTTGAAAGTTGTTGATGGATTCCTGATTTCTTTGACTCTTTGGTCAACTGGTATACCAATCGGAAAGGCGGCGCGCATGCTATCCGCAGCGCGGGGAAATGTATGTATGACTGTCGAAATGTCTGACAGGCGGTTGATTCGCTCAAACGGCTGTTTTATGGGGGTTGTATCGCGGTTGAAACACTTTTTGTAACGCGCGGGATTCAGTGACGGGCTCGCTTGATTAACGCAGCAGTGAAGTAATTATTTAGTCGACTCGTTCTATCAATTGCGCACCTTGATTACGCGTATTACCGACCGCTTTGCCGACTTTGTACCATTCGAAGGCATCACTGGGCTCGCCTTCAAACAGCAGCATCTGCTCGGCGCGTTCCAGCGGCGTAGCCGGATCAAGCCATTCCCGAGCCCGCGTCGAATCGAAGACCACTGGGCGGCGGTCGTGAATATCGAGCAGGCCGCCCAGGCTGTCAGCGGTGATGATGACGAACCCGTCGTCCTCCCTCGGCGCAACCCCCGGTGCCGGAAACTGGCCGATACCAGCACAGAAAACCGGAGCCTGATCCGCCCGACGAATCAACCAGGGCTGGCGGGATTTTTCCCCGGTATCAACCCACTCAAACCAGTTGTCGACCGGCACAATCAGCCGCTGCCGCCAGATCGCCCGGAAGAACGCGCCGTGGGCGACTTTTTCCACCCGTGCGTTGATGGGCGCGGCACGATCCTTGGCCCAATGCGGCCGCCAGCCCCAGCGCAGATTGTCGGCATGAATGGCCTGTTCGTGCTGGTGCAGAACCGCCAGCGCAGTGGTGGGCGCTGCGTTGTAGCGATTGAGCGGCGCATCGCCAACGTGATTGATCAACGCATCGGGGATGCTGAGCACCGCGACGAAATCGTGAATCCCACGGTACTGCGTGAGTCTTCCGCACATGGCTGAAATCTCCTTGAGGAAATTTGAGTCTAGTCGGACATGCCGATGTGCCTGGCCGATGACGCACTGAAACCAGCACCGGAACCAAACCCTGTGTACCTTATCCAACCTGCGCTCGCGGATAGCCGCGCAGGGATGGACAAAGGCGAGGGAGGTTTGCCATTCGACAACACCACGGCCGCGGCCTCGGGGCAAGACATGACATCCGGATGCAAACTTCTTTGTGTTGCGCTCATCGCGCTCGGTCTGGCCGGTTGCATCGCCGCGCCGATTGAAATGACCACGCAAACCGAAACGCGCCTGAAGGCTCAGGCCCCCGTACGTTTTCTGCTGACGTTTGACGATGGCCCCAGCGCTTCAGGATGGTGGAATCCCACGGCGACGGTGCTCGACAGCCTCAAAAGCAATCCGCTGCAGCCAAACATCAAAGCCGTGTTTTTCGCGCAGACCCGAGCACCCAGGGCAGGCGACAGCGAGATCGGTCGCAGCCTGATGCGTCGTGAGCACGCCGAGGGACATATCCTCGCCTTTCACACAGCGACTCACTGGCACACCAACCACCGCTCGCTTGATCCACAAGAACTGGAGCAGTCGCTGACCGATGGCAGTGCTGACATTGCCGCTATCACCGGGGCGCCGCCCAGGCTGTTGCGCCCACCGTTCTGGAATTACGACAAACGCACATTTGCGGCCTATCAAAAACACGGCTTGCACGTCTTGCTCACGGACCTGAGTGCCAACGACGGCAAGATCTGGGGCTTCAACGCCAGCCCTCGGCGTCGGGCGAACATGCTGCGGCAGTTATCGGAAGTGCGCGAGCGCATCGCGGTGGGTCAATTGCCGACCGTGGATGGCGTGATTCCGGTCGTGGTGACGTTCCATGATCTCAATCGATACACCGCGCGCCACACTCGCGAATATCTGCAGATTCTGCTCGATAGCGCGGCGGCGACCGGGGTCAGACTGGCGGACAAGCCGTTCTACGACAATCAGGCCGCAATGGAAAAAGCCGCGTTGGCGCGTACGGTTCAGCAAAGCGCTGAGCCGGTGAATCTGCCCGGTATGTGGAACTGGATCTGGGATCATGATGCGCATTGAATGACGTGAGTGAGTTGTGATCGGCTTGGCATTCCCGAGCGGGCAATTAACAGACCGTGGGTCTATGCTCGATGGATCGATTCTCCGCCTGCGAGGCGCCCGTCCATGCTTGCCATTGCCGATATTTGCCGGATCGTCGAGTCAGGCTTCCCCACGTTCAAGTGTGATTGCACACCGACCGGACAAGGTCTGTTGCGGATCAAGGTGTATGAGCCGGGCAGTGGGCGTGTCGAGTTGTTGCTTGACGGCGTTTCTCCCGAACATCTGGTGACGATTCGCGATATTTCCAATTTCATCGGTGAGTTGCGCACGGAAATCAGCGCCGGTCGCCGGGCGTTCGCCGGCTGATTGTCATAAACGGCGTTGAAAGGCCTGCACGATGCGCCGTGTCGCGTCGTTGGTTTCAAGATTGTGCAGGGCATCGAGCGGATACCAGATGCAATCGACGATTTCATTCTGCGGGCGCACGTCGTCGATGTTGACCACCGAAGCCTCATACACATGATGTCGCGTACTTCCCGCCTGAAAGTCCATCAGGTACAGGACGTCCTCAGCATTGAGCCCGGTTTCCTCCTGCAACTCGCGCACGGCTGCCGCCGCACGGGTTTCCCCGGGTTCGACCTTGCCGCCGGGCAATGACCAGTGATGGCGGGGTTTGCGGACCAGGAGGATATGGCGATCCTGTTCGCAAATGACGGTGGCGCGTACTTTCATGATTGCCCTGTTGATGTGTGTCATAAATCTGTAATCAAACTGCAATATTCGAGCCGCAGGCGGTTTTAAAGGTTCCTTCTTGATTCGGAGCCATTTGCATAGCAAAAAGTGCCAGTGAATTGACATGTGCCACGGTGAATCCGGTTCACACCGCAGCGGGGAGCGGGTGTAAGGTAAGCCCGTACACCGAAAACACCGTTGACGAAATGGAGGTGCTTATGAGCATTCCAATGCTGAACAAGCTGCGCATGAACGGTTATGACGTGCTAAGCGTGAACAACGGCCCATGGCGGGTCTGCACCCTGGGCGACCGGTTGGCGTCATTCACCAGCAGGGAGGAAGCGATGGCCTATGCGGCGGCGCTTCCCGGTTACAAAAAGCGCTCCCGGCAGGGTCAAAGCCACAATGGCGGTTGAGGCTGTGTAACGAAAGAGCCCCGGTCTTGACCGGGGCTTCTTATTTGTGGCTTTGGAACGCTTGTCAGTGCACCTTGATTCGGCTGATGGTCCGGGCTTTTACCTCCTTGGCATAGATCTGCAATCTCTCTTCGTCGCTTTGCAGGATTTCGCACGACCGCAACACGGTCTGGGCGTCTGCCTCGTTGCCGGATTTACGCAGTTGTTCAGCGATGCGCTTGAGATCGACCGCCGACCATCTCAGGTCCGACGCCACGCTTTGCAAATCCCGTTGAAGTTCGTGTTCGTATTCATTGAGCCGCATGATCACCTCCTGAACGTTCTCGGTAGAAAAGAGTAGTCGCATTTTCCCGGATGCGGCCAAGTCATCTGACGCCCGGCTGAACCGATGTGAAAAATTGTCCAAACGCCGGTAACGGCGGGTTGCCACGATGGATGTGCAAGCAGTTAAACGGTACATTCAGCTTTTTTCCGCACAGGTAAACAACATGCGCGTATGGATCGGCAGTCTGGCACTTGCTCTGTTGACGGGGTGCTCGTTACCGGCGTCGCTGGTGCCGGGCGAGCCAAACCTCAGCAAGACCAGTGACAAGCCACCCAAGGAATATGCTGCGTGTTTGTTACCGTTGTGGCAGAAGGATGTTGCCAGGACCTCGCAGACGTCGATTTCCAACGGCTACCGGATTACCGCGCCGAGCATTATCACGGCGGATGAGATTCTCGATATCGTCAAATACAAGGACGGCAGCAAGGTGTCCCTCTACCAGGGGCCGCCGTGGGCCAAGTCCGGATCGCTGCGCCAATCGGTGCGTGATTGCCTGTAACCGGGCGCCCGGATCTCAAAAAAGGCAGACACCGAAGTTCGATGTCTGCCTTTTTTCATCGGATGGAGACTCCAGCCAAACGCTCGCAATGAGCTGTGACAGTTGCCCGCGAGGCGCTGCCGAATCCTTGACTAGGCTTTGAATGTCGGCCCGTGACGGGTTCGGCATGACTGAAAGGAGCCTCGGATCATGGATGATCTGGTCAAGGACATCATTCCGCTGTTGCAGTATCTAATCCCAGGTTTTCTATCGACCTGGATCTTCTATTCACTTACGGCATTCAAGCGACCGGATACGTTCGGCCAGATCGTGCAGGCGCTGATATTTACTTTTGTGATTCAGGGCGCGGTGTTGGCGGTGGGCAACCTCTGTTTGTGGATTGGCTCGAAGGGTTTTTCATTAGGAAACTGGGATGATCGGGCGCAAAGGCTCTGGGCATTTGTGTTTTCGCTGATGCTGGGATTGTTTGCCTGTTACCTGGCTACGAGTGACAAATTGCACGGCTGGTTACGTAAGCGAAACGTCACGAAACAATCTTCTTTCCCCAGTGAATGGTTCTGCGCCTTTGCCCAATTCGACCGGTTCATAACCCTGCATTTACATGACGAGAGGCGCGTGTTTGGCTGGCCTGTCGAGTGGCCGTCCGAATCCAGTTGCGGCCAGTTCGTGATGCAGAATCCACGTTGGGTCAATGACGATGGCAAGTCGACTCCTTTTGGTGCCGAAATTTTGCTGATAGATTCCGCGCAAGTTAAGTGGGTTGAATTCAGCCCGGTATCAGAGGGTTCATCATGACGACTGCAAGAGCACCGCGACCAATGCCAAAGCAATACGAACGCCTGTTCACAGGGCCTGACGGCAAGCCGCTGGAGGAGCCGTTGATCAAAGCCCCGAGCGCTCCGCCTCCGCTCAAATACAGGTTGCCACAATAATTTTCAGCCCCAACCCTGCACCACCGCCCGGCGAATCGCCTCCAGCAACATCGCGAACGCCGGGTTGTCATTGTTCTCCCGCCAGATCAGATGCAGTTCGCTTTGCACCCCTTCGCCCAGATCGATCTCGCGAAACACCACATTCCTGAACACCACGCTGGTAGCGCAACGCGGTACCAGCGCCAGACCCATGCCAGCGTTGACCAGCGCCAGAATCGTCAGCGACGAGCCCAGCCACTGCACGTAATCCGGCGCCACCCGCGCTGAGCGTAGCGTGCCGGTCAACAGTTCGTTGAACGGCGGATAGGCTTCATGGGAGTACATCAGGAACGGTTGTTTATCCAGATCGGCGACAGACACTTCAGTCGCGTTTGCCAACTTGTGCCCGCTGGGCACTGCCAGCACAAATGGTTCGCGCACCAGGCATTCGGTGGCATAGCCCGGTTCCTGCAATGGCGCCCGTGCGATGCCCAGGTCGATACGGCGAGCTCGCAACGCCTCGTGCTGTTGATAGGTGTTCATCTCTGCCAGATCGATTTTCACCTGGGGCTGTTTAAGTCGCGCTTCGGCGATCACCTTGGGCAAAAACTCATACACCGCGCTGCCGACAAACGCGATGTTTACCGAACCAATATCGCCCTCGGCAAACCGGCGTGCGGTGATCGCTGCTTGCTGGGCGCGCTCCAGCAGATTCTGCGCTTCAACGAAAAATGCCCGGCCTGCCGCCGTCAGCGCAACACTGCGTGTGCTGCGGGTGAACAGCTCGACGCCAAGGTGATGCTCCAGCAACTGGATCTGCCGGCTCAGCGGCGGCTGCGTCATGTTCAGACGCTCGGCGGCGCGGCGGAAGTTGAGTTCGGTGGCGACCGTGGTAAAGCAGCGCAGTTGGGTGAGTTCGAACATTGATCTAATCCAGGTATCAATCGAATGCCTGTTTAGATTAGACGGGATCAATGCACGACGTCCATGATCGGCTCATTGCTTCAAGTCATCCCTAAAAAAACAAGATCGGGAGTCGCCCCTTGAAAACCCTCCAGAGTCCGCCGGACATCACGGTGCTCGCCCGCGCCGCCGCCAAGGTCAAACGCCACGTACTGCCGCTGTTCGTGGTGATGTTCATCGTCAACTACATCGACCGGGTCAATATCGGTTTCGTGCGCAGTCATCTGGAGACCGATCTGGGCATTGGCGCAGCGGCTTATGGACTTGGCGCCGGATTGTTTTTCATCGGTTATGCGCTGTTCGAAGTGCCGTCGAACATGCTGTTGCAGCGCTACGGCGCGCGGGTCTGGCTGACGCGGATCATGTTTACCTGGGGCGCTGCGGCCATGGCCATGGCCTTTGTTCAGGGCGAAACCAGTTTCTACGTACTGCGCTTTATTCTTGGCGCGGCTGAGGCCGGGTTCTTCCCGGGAATCATTTACTACTTCACCCAATGGCTGCCAGCGTCCGAGCGCGGCAAAACCATGGCGGTGTTCCTTAGCGGCTCGGCGATTGCCTCGGTCATTTCCGGCCCGGTGTCCGGTGCGCTGTTGCATATCAGCGGATTGGGCATGCACGGCTGGCAGTGGATGTTTCTGATCGAAGGCGCAGCGTCGGTGGTGCTGTGTGCTTTCGTTTGGTTCTGGCTGCAATCGCACCCGCGCCAAGCCAAGTGGCTGAGCGAGGAGGAGCGTGAAGCGCTGGTCGCGGCGATTGCCGAGGAGCAGCGCGCTCGCGAAGCGGTACAAGTCGCCAAGCCGTCGATGTTCAAGCTGTTGGCCGACCGGCAGATCGCGCTGTTCTGCTTCATCTACTTTTCCATTGCCCTGACCATCTACGGCGCAACCTTCTGGCTACCGAGCATGATCAAGAAGATGGGCAACCTCGGTGATTTCCAGGTCGGGCTGCTCAACTCCATTCCGTGGATCATTTCGATTGTCGCCATGTACGGCTTCGCGGCGCTGGCCGGCAAGTGGAAATTCCAGCAGGCCTGGGTCGCGCTGACCCTGGTAATCGCCGCCATCGGTATGTTCATGTCGACCACCGGCGGGCCGGTGTTTGCCTTTGTCGCGATCTGCTTCGCCGCCATCGGTTTCAAAGCGGCGTCGGCGCTGTTCTGGCCGATTCCGCAGAGCTATCTGGATGCGCGCATTGCTGCGGCGGTGATCGCGCTGATCAACTCCATCGGCAACCTTGGCGGCTTCGTCGCGCCGACCGCGTTCGGCATCCTTGAACAAACCACCGGCTCCATCGAGGGCGGCCTGTATGGCCTGGCGGCGACATCGCTGATCGCTGCCGTGGTGATCTTCTTCGCCCGCACGGCGCCTGGCGCCAAAGGTAAAACCCCGGCAAAGCCAAGTGACGAAGCCGCCGTTGTGGCGCCGGCTCGTCCGGCTGCGAGCCACTGAATCGATTGTTGATCTGTCAGGAGCGTTATCTTGAAAATCACCCGTGTCAGCGTCACCCCGATTGCCTTTCGCGATCCGCCACTGCTCAACGCCAGCGGCATCCACGAACCCTTTGCTCTGCGTTCGATCATCGAGATTGAAAGTGACAACGGCTACATCGGCCTCGGCGAAAGCTACGGCGATGCCCCGGCGCTGGCGATCCAGCAACAATTGCAGAGCCAGTTGATCGGCCTCGATCCGTTCAACCTCAATCAATTGCGCGCGATCGTGCAGGCCACCGTGGCGGCGAATAAACCCGCCGGCGTCGCTGGTGCCGAACTGGCCCCCGGTTCCCACGCCAGCAAAGCGGTGAGCAATGCCTACTCGGCATTCGAAGTGGCGTTTCTCGATTTGCAGGCGCACTACCTGAACGTGCCGCTGGTGGACCTGCTCGGCGGAGCGATCCGCGATGAAGTGCCGTTCAGCGCCTACCTGTTTTTCAAATACGCCGAACATATCGAGTCCCCCTACAAGCCGGACAACTGGGGCGAGGCGCTGAGCGAGCAACAGATCGTCGCGCAGGCAGCGCGGATGATCGAGGCGTACGGTTTCAAGAGCATCAAGCTCAAGGCCGGCACCTTGCCGCCGGAGCATGAGGTGGCGTGCATCAAGGCACTGAAGAAAGCCTTTCAGGGATTTCCGCTGCGCATCGATCCGAACGGCAACTGGTCGCTGGAGACAGCGATTCGCATGGCCGAACTGCTCGGCGATGATCTGCAGTATTACGAAGACCCGACCCCGGGCCTTGATGGCATGGCCGAACTGCACAAGCGCACCGGTCTGCCCTTGGCGACCAATATGGTCGTCACCGATTTCGACGAGTTCCGCCGCAGCGTTGCGCAGAACAGCGTGCAAATCGTCCTCGCCGACCACCATTACTGGGGTGGCCTGCGGGATACGCAGACGCTGGCGAAAATGTGCGATGTGTTTGGCCTCGGCGTGTCGATGCATTCCAACTCGCACCTGGGCATCAGCCTGATGGCCATGGCGCACGTCGCGGCGGCGGTGCCGAATCTGGATTACGCCTGCGACACCCATTACCCGTGGCAGGAGCCGGACGAGGAAGTGATCAAGGGCGGCAAGCTGCCGATTGTCGATGGCTGTGTGAAGATCAGCCGTGCGCCGGGGTTGGGGCTGGAACTGGACCATGAGCAACTGGCCAAGCTGCATGACCAGTACCTGACGTGCGGGATTCGCCAGAGGGATGATGTGCGGCAGATGCAGCGGTACAAGGCGGATTGGCGGGCGGTCAAGCCGAGGTTTTAAGTTCGTTGCGACTGGCTTCTTCGCGAGCAGGCTCGCTCCCACACTTGACATACGTTTCCCTGTGGGAGCGAGCCTGCTCGCGAATGGCCGCGACTCGATCCTTCAGAGGGTATCAATCAGCCAATCCCTGAACGCCTTCAACGAAGGCAAATTCTCATTACGCGGCGGGTACACCAGGTAATAGCTGCGTCGGCTGGTAATCGGCTCGCCCAGTTGCAGCAATTCGCCCTTGAGCAATTCGTCTTCGACCAGAATTCGCGGCACCAGGCCAACACCGATATTGGCGCGTACCGCCTGAATCAAGTGCGAGGTCATTTCGAAGCTCGGCCCGATCCGCATGCTGCGATGCGCAAGTTGGTGATGGCTGAACCATTCCGCCCATGCCTGGGCATTGCTGCTGACGTTGAGCAGCAACTGCCCGGCAATGTGCTGCTCAGCTTCGTCGCGTTCAGGTGCCGACAACTGCGCGCTGGCAATGGCCACCAGTTCTTCGGTGTGCAGGGGCAGGGCGGTCAGGCCTGGCCATTCTCCGCCGCCGACGCAGATGGCGGCGTCGATTTCGCTGGTATCGAAGTCGATGGTTTCGATCCGCGAGTGCAGGTGCACGGTCATGCCCGGGTGCGCCGTGTAGAAATCCTTAAGCCGTGGAAGCAGCCATTTCGAGCCGAAGGTCGGCAGCGTCGCCAGGCGCAGGCTGTGGATGCCCGAACCAAACGCCATTGCCTGCAAGGTTGCGCTGCGAATCTGCCCAAGGGCTTCGCTGAGTTCGCGCTGATACATGCGCCCGACATCCGTCAGCACCACCTGCCGGCCTTCGCGGCTGAACAAGCGCATGCCCAGCATCTTCTCGAGAATCTGTACCTGACGGCTGACCGCGCTCTGCGTCAGTGACAGTTCATGGGCGGCGCGGGTGTAGCTCTCGTGTCGAGCGGCGGCCTCGAAAGCCAGCAGCAGCGACATGGACGGTGTGAGGGTGCGCGGATTCATTCGTAAAACTCATCGATAGCGGGTCGAAATTACGCTTGTTCCATGGCTGGCCAGCAATGAACATGGGCGCAATCAGATGGCGGAGCCTGACGCAATCATTCGTTGCGCACAACTGTCCACCGCCACACAGCCCGATTTGACCGAGATGACCCGACCAATGATTGCCCAGCTGTCGCCCGCAAAAGCCCTGACCGGCGATTACCAACAATTCCTCGCCGCCCTGAAAGACAGCGGCTTTCGCGGTGAAATCAGCGCTGATTACGCCAGCCGCGTGGTGCTCGCGACCGACAACTCGATCTATCAACGCCTGCCGCAAGCCGCAGTTTTTCCGCTGGATGCGGACGATGTGGCGCGGGTGGCGCGGCTGATTGCCGAACCGGCGTACGAAAAGGTGGTGATCACCCCGCGTGGCGGTGGCACCGGCACCAACGGTCAATCGCTGACGGACGGTATCGTCGTCGACCTGTCGCGGCACATGAATCGCATTCTGGAAGTCAACGTCGAACAGCGCTGGGTGCGGGTGCAGGCCGGGGTGGTCAAGGATCAGCTCAACGCCGCGTTGAAATCCGCCGGGCTGTTCTTCGCCCCGGAACTGTCGACCTCGAACCGCGCCACGGTCGGCGGCATGATCAACACCGACGCCAGTGGCCAGGGCAGTTGCACCTACGGCAAAACCCGCGACCATGTGCTGGAACTGGAGATGATCCTGCGCGGCGGCGAGCGTTTGCGCGGTCTGCCGCTGGCGGAGGATGAGCTTGCAGCGCAGTGCGCACGCGACGATCGCGTCGGCGAAGTCTATCGTTGTGCGCGGCAGATCATTGATGAACAGGGCGAGCTGATCAAGGCACGCTTTCCGGATCTCAACCGCTGCCTGACCGGTTATGACCTGGCGCACCTGCGTGAGGCCGATCAGCGCTTCAACCTCAACAGCGTGCTGTGTGGCGCGGAGGGCTCGCTGGGCTTCGTCGTCGAAGCGCGGCTCAACGTGCTGCCGATTCCCAAGCACACGATGCTGGTGAATATCCGCTACGCCGGGTTCATGGATGCCCTGCGCGATGCGCGGGCGTTGATGGCGCTCAAGCCGTTGTCGATCGAAACCGTCGATTCCAAGGTCTTGCTGCTGGCGATGCAGGACATCGTCTGGCACGGCGTTGCCGAATATTTTCCCGAAAACCCTGAGCGACCGACTCTGGGCATCAACCTGGTCGAGTTCTGCGGTGACGATCCCGAAGACCTGCAGCGCCGCGTCGAAGCGTTCCTCGAACATCTGCAAAACGACCGCACGGTGGAGCGCCTGGGGCATACGCTGGCGATCGGTCAGGCAGCGGTGAACAAGGTCTACGGCATGCGCAAACGGGCGGTGGGCCTGCTCGGCAACGTCGCCGGCGAAGCCCGCCCGCAGCCGTTCGTTGAAGACACCGCAGTGCCGCCGCAGCATTTGGCCGAATACATCGCCGAGCTGCGCGAGCTGCTCGACAGCCACGGCTTGCAGTACGGCATGTTCGGCCATGTCGACGCCGGCGTACTGCACGTGCGGCCGATTCTCGACATGAAAGATCCGCAGCAAGCGGCGCTGGTACGCCCGGTGTCTGATGGCGTCGCCGCGTTGACCCAGCGCTACGGCGGCCTGCTCTGGGGCGAGCATGGCAAGGGCCTGCGTTCGGAATACGCGCCGGCATTCTTCGGCGAGTTGTACCCGGCGCTGCAAGCCTTGAAAGCCGCGTTCGACCCGTTCAACCAGTTCAACCCCGGCAAAATCGCCACGCCGGCCAACAGCGGATCGGCACTGCTGAAGATCGACGAAGTGACTCTGCGCGGCGAGCTGGATCGGCAGATTGACGAGAAAGTCTGGCAAAGCTACGGCGCGGCCATGCACTGCAATGGCAACGGCGCCTGCTACAACTTCGATCCCGATGACGCCATGTGCCCGTCGTGGAAAGCGACCCGCGAACGCGCGCAGTCGCCCAAGGGCCGCGCGTCATTGATTCGTGAATGGCTGCGGTTGCAGGGCGAGGCGGGCGTCGACGTGCTCTCGGATGCGATCCGCAAACCGGCGTTTTTCCCCACGCTGTGGCAGCGCTGGCGCAACAGCCGCGATCCGTCGGCGGACTTCTCCCATGAAGTGTATGACGCCATGGCCGGTTGCCTGGCCTGCAAATCCTGCGCGGGGCAGTGCCCGGTCAAGGTCAACGTGCCGGAATTCCGCTCGCGTTTTCTCGAGCTGTATCACAGTCGTTATCTGCGGCCGGCACGGGATTACCTGATTGCCTCGCTGGAATACACCATTCCCTATATGGCGCGGATTCCGGCGCTGTACAACGGTGTGATGGGCGCCGGCTGGGTGCGTGGCGCACTGGCGCGGATCGGTGGCATGGTCGATGTGCCGTTGCTCAGCCGCTTCGATTTCCACGCGGCGATGCGCCGTTGGCAGGTGCAGCCAGCAACGGTTGCAACGCTGTCGGCGCTGACCCCAGAGCAACGCGAACGCAGCGTGGTTATCGTGCAGGACGCCTTCACCCGCTACTTCGAAGCGCCGCTGCTGGCTGATCTGGTCGAGCTGATTTCGCGGTTGGGTTATCAGGTGTATCTGGCACCGTTCAGCGCCAATGGCAAACCGCTGCATGTGCAGGGCTTTCTCTCGGCGTTCAATCGCGCGGCGTTGCGTAATGCTGAGCAGTTGCAGGCGCTGGCGCAGACCGGGGTGCCCTTGCTGGGGCTGGATCCGGCGATGACTCTGGTCTATCGCCAGGAATACCTGAAAGTACCGGGCCTGAATGAATGTCCTGAAGTGGCGCTGGTGCAGGAATGGTTGCTCAAGGTCATGCCAGAACGGACGCCTGATGCTCAGCCGAAAGCGTTCCGTCTGCTCGCCCATTGCACGGAGAAAACTAACGCGCCGGCCGCGACCCGCCAGTGGGAACAGGTCTTCGAACGTGCCGGTCTGAAGCTGGCCACACAGGCTACCGGTTGCTGCGGCATGTCCGGTACTTACGGCCACGAAGCACGTAATCGGCAGACCTCGGCAGTCATTTATGAGCAATCGTGGGCGCGTCAGGTGCAGGCTTCGGCGGAGCAGGGCGAGGCGTTGGCGACTGGCTATTCTTGCCGCAGCCAGGTCAAGCGCCAGTCGGATCAGGCGCTGCGCCATCCGTTGCAGGTGCTGTTGGAGACGCTACGTCGCTGACCGTGTCGCTGGTGTCCTTGTCCCAGATCAGGCGCGGGTCGAAACTCATCGCCGCGAGCATGGTGAAGACCACGACCAGGCCGAAGAAGAGGATGCCCGGTCGTGGCTCGATATCGCCCAGCGCCTGGAATTTCACCAGCGCAGCAACCAGCGCGACCACCAGCACATCGAGCATCGACCAGTAACCGATCAGTTCGACGAAGCGGTACAGCTTCGAACGCTCCCTGCGCGCCCAATCGCTGTTGCGCTGTACGGTGACCAGCAGCAAGGTCAGGGCGACGAATTTGATTCCCGGCACCGCGATGCTGGCGATGAAAATGATCAGGGCAATGTCCCACGCTCCGGCCTCCCAGAACTCCAGCACGCCACTCATGATCGTGCTGTCGGCGCCGTTGCCGAGCATCACCGTATTCATCACCGGCAGCAGATTGGCGGGAACATAAAACGCCAGCGCGGCGAGCATGTACGCCCAGGTGCGCGCCAGCGAATTGGTCTTGCGCCGGTGCAACGGCGCATCACAGCGCGGGCACTGGTGTGGCTCGTCGGTCATGTCACAGGCCAGGCCACAGCTGTGGCACAGGCACAGGTTGAGTTCGCTGGCGGTCGGTGGACGCTTCATAAAATGTCCCACAGTTCACGAATGTCCCGGCCGGCAATGCGGATCATCATCAGGCTCAGCACCGCCAGGGCGAACAGGCCGATCCCGGGCAGTACATCGAGCAGTCCGGCGAGTTTGAACACCGCGACCATCGCCCCCAGCAGACACACTTCGAGCATGCTCCACGGGCGCAGGGTTTCCAGCCAGCGCATGCACAGGTTGAATCCCGGTGCCCGACGCAGGCCGAGGGCAAAACTCAACACCCAGACCAGCAACACCAGCTGAAATGCCGGGGCGATGATGATCGCAATAGCCGCGACCATTGCAATGAACGTAATCGGCCCCTGACTCAGAGCAAGCACCGAATCCCACAGGGTTGCGCTGTTTTTCATGCCTTTGAGGCTGATGCTCATCACCGGGTAGAAATTGGCAAACAGCCACAGCATCGCCGCCGTGAACGTCAGCGCCAGACGCTGCTCGATGGTCAGGCCGTTGAAGCGCTGCAGCACGCCACCGCAGCGCACGCACAGGGTTTTCTGGTGTTGGGCGAGCACGACTTTCTCGTACACACAATCACAGTGCTCGCAAATGATCAGGTGTTCGGTGTTGACCATGGACAACGCTCGAGGAGGGCCGCGACGGCAGGGCAGACCTGTTCACTATAGAAGGCCGGGGCCGATGGGCAACCTTGATCCTGACTTGTTTGGGTTTTGCTTTTTTGATGTTATAAGGTAACGCGAATTTGCGGGCGGCGTTGCGGCCGTCCGGTGTTATCCCTCTCGATTGCGAAAGATCCATGACCCCTGTGCTTCCCCGTTCTGCCTCCTTGACGACTGGCCGGCTGCTATCCATTGATGCGCTCCGGGCCTGGTGATCCTGTTCATGCTGCTCGATCACGTGCGCGAAACCTTCCTGCTGCATCGCCAGGTCTACGATCCGATGGACATCGCCAGCACCGAGCCGGCGCTGTTTTTCAGCCGCACATTGGCGCATTTGTGTGCGCCGGTATTTGTCTTGCTGACCGGTTTGTCGGCATGGCTCTACGGCGAAAAATACGCTGGCAAAGCCGATGTCAGCGCGTTTCTGTTCAAGCGCGGATTGTTCCTGGTAGCGCTGGAATTCACCTTGGTCAACTTCGCCTGGACCTTCCAGTTGCCGCCCAGCGTGATCTACCTGCAAGTGATCTGGGCGATCGGCCTGAGCATGATCGCGCTGGCGCTGCTGGTCTGGTTGCCACGTGCGGTGCTGCTGACGCTGAGCCTGGCGATCATCGCCGGGCACAACTTGCTTGATACGCTGCATTTCCCGGTCGAGTCGGCGCTGCATGTGCCTTGGGCGATTCTGCATGATCGAGGCTGGATCGAGATCAGCGACACCCTGCGCCTGCGCACCTCGTACCCGCTGCTGCCGTGGATTGGTGTAATCGGCCTGGGCTATGCGCTGGGGCCGTGGTTTGCTCGGGGCATGGACGCGGCGGTGCGTCAGCGTCGTTTGCTGATTGCCGGGGTCGGTGGATTGCTGGGATTTATGGTGCTGCGCTTGATTAACGGCTACGGCGAAAAACCGTGGGCGATCAGCGATTCGCTGGTGCAGACACTGATGAGTTTTTTCAACATCACCAAATATCCGCCGTCGCTGCTGTTCATCGCGCTGACTGTGAGCGTGGGTCTGTTGCTGTTGCTCGCCTTTGAGCGCGTGCAGAGTCGCCGCTGGATTGGCTGGCTGACGGTGTTCGGTTCGGCGCCGATGTTTTTCTATCTGCTGCACTTGTATGTGTTGAAGGTGTTGTACCTGATCGGTGTGGCGCTGTTCGGCCTGAATCAGGGCAGCTATTTCGGCTTTTCGACGGTGACTGCGGTGTGGCTGGCGGCGGTGGTTCTTGCCGTGGTGCTGTTCCCGGCAGTGCGCTGGTTCTCTGCATTGAAAGCGCGGCGCCGGGACATCAGCTGGTTGAAATATCTTTAAATTGCGTGGACTTGTGGGAGTGAGCTTGCTCACGAAAGCGGTGAATCAGCCGGTATAAATGCTGGCTGATGCACCGCCATCGCTGGCAAGCCAGCTCCCACAGGGTTCTATGGTGTTTGCTGTATCAGTTTCCACCGCAGTATTTGTGGTAGCTGGCTTGCCAGCGATGGCGCCGGTGGATTCGGCATCTTCATCGCTTGATACACCGCTTTCGCGAGCAGGCTCGCTCCCACAGGTTTTACAGCACCAGGCTTATTTACGATCCAGCCACACGGTCTGCGCGTTGCAGAATTCCCGTACGCCAAAGTGCGACAGCTCACGACCGAAGCCGCTTTTTTTCACGCCGCCGAAGGTCACACGTGGATCGCTGGCGGAGTAGCCGTTGATGAACACGCCGCCGGTTTCCAGTTCACTGGTCAGTTGCTCAGCCAGCGCCACGTTCGCGGTGTAGATAGTCGCGGTCAGGCCGAAATCGCTGTCGTTGGCCAAGGCCACGGCGTGTGCGCAATCGCGGGCGGTGATGATCGAAGCGACCGGGCCGAACAGCTCTTGCTTGAACGAAGTCATGCGGTCGGTGACATCCGCCAGTACCGTCGGCTCATAGTAGTTGCCCGAACCCTCAACCTTGCCGCCCCCCAGCAACAGCGTCGCGCCTTCCTCCAACGTGTCGCGCACTTGCTGATCCAGCTCATCACGCAGATCGAAACGCGCCATCGGCCCGATGTAAGTGTCGGCGTTCAGCGGATCGCCCATTTTCAACTGGCGTGTCGCTTCAACGAACTTGCGGGTGAATTCCTCGACCACACCTTGTTCGATGATCAGACGTTTGGCAGCCGCGCAGACCTGGCCGGAATTCTGATAACGACCGACCACCGCCGCGTGCACCGCCTCATCCAGATCAGCATCGTTGAGCACGATGAACGGATCGGAGCCGCCGAGTTCCAGCACGCATTTCTTCAATGCCGCACCGGCCTGAGCGCCGATGGCCATACCGGCGCGGACGCTGCCGGTCAGCGTCACAGCGGCGATGCGCGAATCGGCGATGGCGGTGGAAACGCCTTCCGGGGTCACGTTGATCACTTCAAACACGCCCTCGGGGAAGCCGGCGCGAACAAACGCATCGCGCAGCAGGTAAGCGCTGCCCATCACGTTCGGCGCGTGCTTGAGTACGTAGGTGTTGCCGGCAATCAGCGTCGGCACCGCGCCGCGCAGCACTTGCCAGATCGGGAAATTCCACGGCATCACTGCCAGAATCGGCCCCAGCGGGCGGTACTCGATGCGCGCCTTGCCGCCTTCCACCTGAGTCGCCTCGGCGTCGAGCATGGCTGGGCCGTGTTCGGCGTACCACTCGCAGAGCTTAGCGCATTTCTCGATTTCGCCACGGGCCTGGGCGATCGGCTTGCCCATTTCCTGGGTGATCATGGTTGCCATCGCTTCTGAGGTTTCACGCAGCGCGCCGGCGAGGGCGGTCAACAGGCGCGAACGATCCTGCAGCGGCTTGCGCTTCCACTTGCCGAAAGCGAATGCAGCGCGAGTCAGTGCCGCATCAAGGGCAGCGGCGGATTCAAACGCGTAGTCACCGATCTGCTCGCCGGTGGCGGGGTTGATCGAGATGGCGTGGGTCTGGCTGGAAATCTGGCTCATGACGTTGTCCTGTAGGTTCGTCGGATGGGCCTAGAGTAGGATGGCGTTAGTTTTCTGGAAACTGAATAATAAAGAGCGTTTCTTTCACGATTGGAGAATGACTTTGGATCTGGTGCAACTGGAAATCTTCAAGGCCGTGGCCGAGCACGGCAGCATCAGCGCCGCCGCCACGCAGATCCACCGCGTGCCGTCGAACCTGACTACGCGGATCAAGCAGCTTGAGCAGGATCTCGGCGTCGATCTGTTCATCCGTGAGAAAAGCCGATTGCGCCTGTCGCCGGCCGGGTGGAGTTTTCTCGAATACACGCGGCGCATTCTCGATCTGGTGCAGGAAGCCCGAGCCACGGTGGCGGGGGAGGAACCCCAGGGCGCGTTCCCCTTGGGTTCGCTGGAAAGTACCGCAGCGGTGCGTATTCCCGAACTGCTGGCGGCGTACAACCAGCAGCACCCGAAGGTCGACCTTGACCTGTCCACCGGGCCATCGGGGACGATGATCGACGGCGTGCTGTCCGGGCGGCTCGCCGCTGCATTCGTCGACGGCCCGGTGCTGCATCCGGCGCTGGAAGGGGTGCCGGCGTTCGAGGAGGAAATGGTCATCATCGCGCCGCTCAATCATTCACCGGTCGAACGTGCGGCGGACGTGAATGGCGAAAACATCTACGCCTTCCGTTCCAACTGTTCTTACCGGCATCATTTCGAAAAATGGTTCAGCACTGACGCTGCCGTACCGGGCAAGATCTTCGAAATGGAGTCCTACCACGGCATGCTCGCCTGCGTCAGCGCCGGTGCCGGCCTGGCGCTGATGCCGCGCAAAATGCTGCAGAGCATGCCCGGCAGCGCGACGGTCAGCGTCTGGCCGCTGACGGCGGACTTCCGCTATCTGACCACTTGGCTGGTGTGGCGGCGGGGCACGGTGTCGCGCAGTCTGAGCATGTTCGTGCGCTTGCTTGAAGAGCGGGGCGTTGTGCGTGAGCAAGCCTGATCGAGCATGTCTTTATGGCGTGCCGTTGCGCCCGTACAAACGATAACCGTCGCGCTGATTCAAGCGATCGTAATAGGCGCGCACCGCAGCCAGGTCCCCGTGATCGAGCGGCGTTTCGAACCAGCGATTCACTGACAGCCCTATCGGGATGTCCGCCAGGGAAAATTGCTCGCCACTGACGTAAGCATCGGTCTTCTCCAGTTGGCGATCGAGGATTTGCATGTTGCGCGTCCAGTCCCGGCAGCCGGCGGCCAGGGCATCGCGATCCTGATAGTCCGGCGACTTGCGCACCAGCGCCATCAGCGGATACGACCACGAGCGATTCAGCTCCGAGGCCTGCCAATCGATCCACTGATCGACCCGCGCGCGGGCGATGGGCTCAACCGGATATAAATGCGCACCGCCGTAACGCGTCGCCAGATAACGAATGATGGTGTTGGATTCCCAGAGAGTGAAATCGCCGTCCTGAATCACCGGCACCATGGCGCAGGGATTCAGCGCGAGAAACTCCGGCGTGTTCGGCGACTTGAAGCCCGAACCCCAGTCTTCGCGCTCGAATTGGATGTCCAGTTCAGCACAGGTCCACAGCACTTTGCGCACGTTGATCGATGAGGCTTTGCCGAGTAGTCGCAGCATGGGATTTCCTTCTCCGGGTAGTGGACGCAGAAAAATACCATAGCGCAAAACACAAGGCCCGCATTGCGCGGGCCTTGGTTCATCAGCATCTGACTACGGCTTTTGCCGGGCGGGATTACCGATTGAGGAACGCCAGCAGATCCTCATTCAACGCCTGCGCATGGGTCACGGCGAAACCGTGCGGCGCGCCAGCGTAAACCTTCAACTCGGCGCCCTTGATTTGTGCGGCGGCCTGCTTGCCGGTGGTTTCGAACGGCACGATCTGGTCGCCGTCACCATGGATCACAAGGGTCGGCACGTCGATCTTGGCCATGTCCGGGCGGAAGTCGGTTTCCGAGAACGCGGTCACGCAATCGACGGTGCCCTTGAGCGAGGCCATCAGCGCGATGTTCAGGGTTTGCGTGAGCACGCCGTCAGAGACTTTCTGGCCCTGATTGGTGCCGTAGAACGGCGCGTTGAAATCAGCGATGAATTGCGCACGATCCTTCAGCAGGCCGGCCTTGATGCCGTCGAACACCGATTTGTCGACGCCGTCGGCGAAGTCGGCTTTCTTGCCGAACAGCGGCGTGACCGCACCGAGCAATACCAGGCCGGCAACACGCTCGCTGCCGTGGCGGGCGATGTAGCGGCTGACGTCGCCGCCACCCATGGAGAAGCCGACCAGAGTTACGTCGCGCAAGTCCAGATGGTTGATCAAACCGGCGATGTCATCGGCGAAAGTGTCGTAGTCGTAGCCGGTCCACGGCTGCTCCGAGCGACCGAAACCACGGCGGTCGAAGGCGATGGTGCGGTAGCCGCGACTGCTCAGGTACTCCATCTGGTATTCCCACATGTCGGCATCCAGCGGCCAGCCGTGGCTGAACAGCACGGGCTTGCCGCTGCCCCAGTCCTTGTAATAGATCTCGGTGCCGTCTTGGGTCTTGAAGGTGCTCATGCAAACTCCTTGTGATCGTGTGTGGCAAGAATAGATGCCGAATGGGCAACGGCCACTATCCGCGCAAAACGCGCCCGCCACTTGTACGCAGGTGCTGGTTTCACCCATATGAAAGCGCGGCAAATCCCGATGAGCGGAACAAACTTAAGTTTGACGTCAAAATGATGGCCCTCTAATATCGCGCCACTATTTTGATGTCACTTTTTATGTCGAGGGATCGAACATGTTTTCACCCGCCTTCACGGCGCGGTTGTGCCTGGCGCTGCTTTGCCTTTCTCCGCTTGAATCTGCCTGGGCCGCGCCCACTCCTGGTGAAACCGACCTGATCCGCGAACGTCAGAGCCGCTTGCTCGAAGAGCAGCAGCGGCGCCTCGAAGAACTCAAGGATCTGCCCGGCAAAGACGCCAAACCGGCGCAACCGACAACCCCCGTCGATACGCGCTGCTTCACCATCAAGGACATCGAGCTCAAGGGCGCCGACAGCCTCTCGGAGCGTGAGAAGACGCGGCTGCTCAAGCCTTATATCGGCGAATGCCTCGGCGTGCCGCAGCTCAACGAGCTGCTCAAAGTCATCACCGATCACTACATCGAAAAAGGTCTGGTCACCAGTCGTGCGTATCTGCCGCAACAGGATCTGTCCGCCGGACACCTGAAAGTGCTGGTGGTCGAAGGCAAACTCGAAGGCATGAAAGGCGCAGAAAACAGCCGGCTCTCGGATCGCGAACTGGCCATGGCCTTTCCCGGCAAAAGCGGTGAACTGGTCAACCTGCGCGAGATCGAGCAAATGGTCGACCAGCTCAATCGCCTGCCGTCCAACCAGGCCAAAATGGAGCTGGCGCCGGGGCAGAATGTCGGCGGCAGTGAAGTGCGCGTCACCAACACGCCGCAGAAACCTTGGCGCGCCGGCCTGTCGCGCAGCAACGATGGCCAACGCAGCACCGGCGAGCAGCAGTGGGGCACGTCGTTCGACTGGGACAGCCCGCTGGGGCTGGCTGACCAATTGAGCCTGCGCGGCGGCCACGATGCGATGACCGATCACCAGCACACCTCCAACAACGCCATGCTCAATTACAGTCTGCCGTGGGGCTGGTGGACGTTCAGTTACACCTACAGCCAGAGCGAGTACCGCTCGCAGATTGCCGCCAACGGCTACAACTTCAAGCAGACCGGCGACAGCGAAAACCATCAGTTGCGCGCCGAACGCGTGATCCATCGCGACGCGGTCAGCAAGACCTCCCTCAGTGCGGGACTTTCGTACCTGCGCAGCAACAACTTCATCGAAGACAGCAAACTCAAACTGAGCAGCAATCGCATCAGCGAAGCGCAATTCGGCTTCAACCACGGCCGTCGTGTCGGCAGCGCGTTCGTCAACTTCGATGCTGGCGTGCAGGAGGGCATCGGCGCTTTCGATGCGCAGGGCAGTCACGATCCCGGTCCTGGCGAGCCGGACGCACGCTACCGCAAATACACCGCAACGCTGAGCTATTTGCAGCCGTTCAAATTGCTCGGTGAATCCTTCAGCTTCAGCAGCCTGATGACCGGCCAGCGCAGCGAAGATGTGCTGTTCAGCCCACAACGCACGAGCCTCGGCGGCTCGGCGTCGATCCGTGGCTACAAGGATCAATCGCTGTCTGGCGACAGCGGTGGTTACTGGCGCAACGACCTGCGCTGGAGCCGCCCGGTGACTGCCGAATGGCTGCAACTGGTGTTCGCCGAGTACGGCACCAGCCTCGGATACGACCAGGGCGTAATTCGCGGCGATCGCTACAACGGCGATCAGCACGGGCGCATGTCGAGCAACTCGCTGGAGCTGTTCGCCCGTGGTCAGCATGTGGCCGCCAGCGTGACTTTCGCGCATTCCCTGGAACGACCCGACGCGCTGACCGAGCGTGAAGCGCCGATCTATTTCCGCCTGGATTTCTTCATTTAATTTTTGCCCGCTTCGAGATTCTGATATGGACATTCGCCACCTGGCCTTCCTGGCCAGCCAACCTTCTGCGGCCGTAAAAAAGCGCGAGCAATTTTGCGGCATGCCCAAGCGTGGTCTGGCCTTTTTGCTGGCGAACGTCATGTTCTGGCAACCGGTGTGGGCGCAGGCGGACGGCATCGTTGTCAGTGCACCCGGCACCAGTCTGGATCGCGCCGGCAATGGCGTGCCAATCGTCAACATCGCAGCGCCCAATGGCAGTGGCCTGTCGCATAACCAGTTCCACGACTACAACGTCGGTGCGCAAGGCGTCATCCTCAACAACGCCACCGACCGCATGCAACAGACGCAACTGGGCGGGATCATTCTCGGCAACCCGAACCTGCGTGGCGCAGCGGCACAAACCATCCTCAACGAAGTCAATGGCGGCAGCCCGAGCCAGTTGCGCGGCTACACCGAAGTCGCAGGGCAATCGGCACGGGTGATCGTTTCCAATCCTTACGGCATCAGTTGCAACGGTTGCGGTTTCATCAACACGCCACGTGTCACGCTGACCACCGGTAAGCCGGTGCTCGACAATGGTCGCCTGGAGCGCTTTCAGGTCGACCAGGGAAGCGTTTCGATTGACGGCGTCGGTCTTGATGCGAGCAACGTCGACAGTTTCGAAATCATTACTCGCAGCGCGCAGATCAATGCACAGATCCACGCAAAAAACCTGAACATCACCACCGGCCGCAACGACGTCAACGCCGACACGCTCAGTGCCACCGCCCGTGCCGATGACGGCAGCGCCAGACCACAACTGGCCATCGACTCCTCGGCGCTCGGCGGCATGTATGCCGGTGCAATCAAACTGGTCGGTACCGAGCAGGGCGTTGGTGTGAAGCTGGCGGGGGATCTTGCCGCCAGCGCCGGTGACATCCGGATCGACGCCAATGGCCAGCTGACCCTGGCTAAAGTCACGGCGGGTAATGCCGTCGATGTAAAGGCCAAAAGTCTCGATGCCCAGGGCGCGGTTTATGCCGGTACGCAGGTCACCGTACAAACCGCCGAAGACCTGATCAATCGCCAAAGCCTCGCTGCCCGTGACAGCGTCAGCCTGAGCAGCGGCGGCAGGCTGACCAACGCTGGTGTGATCGAAGCCGGGGTGAACGCAGACAACAGCCGCAACGCCAAGGGTGATCTGTCGATCAACAGTGCTTCGGTGAGCAACAGTGGCAGCGTGTTGGCCAGCCGCACCCTGGCCGCCAGCGCAGCCGCAACGTTCGAGAACCAGAACGGTACCGTGCAGGCTCAAGACCTCACTCTGAACGCGGCGCGCCTGGTCAACCAAGGTGTGAATGCGCGTGTTTATGGTGAAACCCGTCTGGTCGTGAGCGCGCCGGCCATCGTCAACCTCAGCGGCCTGATTCGCTTCGCCGATGGGCAAGAGGCAACACTGGTGGTCGACAGTATCGACAACCGTCAGGGCCGTATCGAAATCGCCGGCGGCAGCCTCAAGCTCAATGCTCAGGAGGTAAAAAACACCGGCGGCAAAGTGATCGCCGGTCGCCTCGACGTGGACGCCCGTCAACTGGACAACGGTGGCGGCCTGATCGGCGCCAGCGACGGTGAGGCCAAGGTTGTCGCCCGCGAACGTCTGAATAACGGCGCGGGCAAGATCCAGGCGAAAACCACACTGGCACTGTCGGGAGGGGAGTTGCTCAATCAGGGTGGGACGCTGGCTGCCGACGACATTCACGTCACGGCCACTCGCCTTGATAACAGCGCCAAGGGTGTGATCAGCGCGGAAAACGGTGCTGCTGATCTGACGCTGACTCAGGATTTCGACAACCACGACGGCAAGGTGCAAGCCTCGGATCGCTTGACCGTCACTGCGCAGAGCATCAACAACCGCAACGCAAGTCTGACGGGCAAAACCCTCGAGGTGGCCAGTCGCGGCACGCTGGATAATACGCAAGGCGCGATTTCGTCCGATGACAGCGTGGTTTCCAGTGCAGACCTGGATAACAGCCTTGGCCTGATCCAGGGGACCGATCGCCTGAGCCTGACCGCGCAGGATCTGCAAAACGCCAGCGGCCAACTTTTGGGCGGCATCGTCGACGCAAACCTGCGCAATCTGATCGGCAACAACGACGGCACGCTCAGCGCCGAAACCGGGCAACTGACGCTCCTCGTCCAGCAGCACTTGAACAACGCATTGGGCCGTCTGCAATCCATCAAAGGCGATGTGGAACTGCGTGCCAGCTCTATCGATAACCGTGGCGGTGTAGTCGCCGCCCGGCAATTGCTGGTGGTGGCCAAGGACGGATACGTCGACAACCGTGGCGGGCGGATGATCGCCGACGACCTGGAGTTGCACGCGGCCAGCCTTGATAACCGTGCCAACGGGTTGTTGGCCGCAGGTGCCGATGGCGCGCGGTTGATCCTCAAGCAAACTGCACCAAGCCAGTCGCAACTGCTGAATCAACAGGGCCGGATTCAGAGCGAAGGTCAGTTGCACATCGACGGTGACGAGATCGACAACAGCGCCGGTGTCCTGCTCGGCAACGCTATCGACATCAATGCCAAACAACTTGGCAACAACGACAAGGGCGGCATCGTCGGTAATGGCGGCGATGTCGTCCTCAACATTGCCGGAGTTTTCAGCAACGTCACCGGTCTGGTCGATGCTGGCGCACAGCGCTTGCTCCTTGATCAACTGACCTCGCTGGATAACCGGGGCGGCACCCTGCAAGGCAAGCGCCTGGACATCAATAGCGCCTGGATCAACAACAACGCTGCCGGGCAGATCATCGCTGGCAGCGACGGCCTGAAGATTACTGGCAAAACACTGCTCAACCAGCAAGGTGTGATTCTGGCCAACGGCAGCCATGCCGAACTGGCGCTGAACAACGGCAATTTGCAAAACCAGGGCGGCACGCTGCAAGCCGACTCGGTGAGCATCACCAGTGCCGACCTCGACAACAGTGCAGCCAGCGGCAAGGCCGGGCTGATTTCCAGCCTGATTGATGACTTGACGCTGACCGTGACGCGCTTGGCTAACCGCGCCGGCAGAATGTTCGGCAAGGATCAGGTGATCTTCACTGGTACCAGCCTGGACAACACCGGCGGCGAGATCAGCGGTAATCAGCTGGGGCTCGAAGCCGTCGGGCAGGTTCTCAATCAGGGCGGCCTGATCGAATCGGCGAACAGCCTCAAGCTGACTGCCAGCGGCTTGGATAACAGCGCCGGCGGCCAGCTCCGCGCCCTCGGTGGCGCTGCGAGTCAGATCAAGCTGACCGGCAATCTGAACAACCAGAGCGGCGTGATCGAAATCGGCAGTCAGGACCTGCTGCTGTCGGGTGCCGAAATCAATAACTTCAGCGGCAATGTGCGCCACGCGGCGCAGGGCCTTTTCGACCTGGATGTGAGCCAACTGGCCAACAACCAGGGCAGTCTCACCGGGCTGGGCAATGGTGTATGGGATGTCGGCTCGGTCAACGGTGTTGGTACCTGGCAACTGAACGGCGGGCTGACCTACACCAGTGCGCAGAACCTGACGCTCAATGCTGGCGAACGGATCGCCAGTGCTTCGGCGCTCAGCCTCAACGTGGCCAACCTGAACAATGCCGGACAATTGCTCAGCGGCGGCGATCTGGCGCTGACCCTCGGCGGCAATCTGCTCAACAGCGGCAAAGTCTCCGCGCAGCAGAAACTCACGATCAGCGCCAACGACGTGATCCAGCAGGACGGGCGACTGGTTGGCGGCGGCGACACCGTGATGACCTTGCGCGGCACACTGGACAATCTCGGTCGCCTGATCGCCAACCAGAACCTCACGGTGACGGCGGCACGGATCAATAACAAAGGCACCCTCGGCGCCCAAGGCAATCTCGAACTCACCGCCGCCAACGGTCTCTACAACGATGCCGACACGCTGCTGTTCAGCGGCGGCACGATGAAGCTGCACGGCAACAGCCTGAATAACTATTACGGCGATATTTACAGCCGCGGCAACATGAGCTTCGACGCTGTCGATGGCGGGCGCGCGGCGTTGTTCAGCAACTTGTCGGGCACCATCGAAGGCGAGGGTGACGTCGATATCAACGCGGTTTCCTTCGAAAACGCCAAAGCCGAGTTCGAGCTGACTTCCGGTCAGTCGTCCGGCAGTTTGAGCTGGGTGTGCGGTCAGCACTGCGATGGTGGTGATGGCTGGAAGCGCGGCACCATCACCATCACTACCCAATTCAACGACGAGGTGCTCAAGGACTCGCGCGCGGCGCGATTCGTGGCAGGCAAGAACTTCACCATCCACGCCAACCAGGTTGAAAACCGTTACAGCCTGCTGGCCGCCAACGGCAACCTGACCGTGACGGCTGACAGCCTGCTGAACCAGGGCGGGGAGTCGCGTTCGGGGACGCGCGTGGTGAAAAGGGGCACCCCTGGGCGTATCGACAACAGCCTCTGGGACAAGATGGAGTTCGTCGATGTTCCGGCGTTCAACGCGGCTACCGCGGCCGGCAACTTCGATCAGGTGCGGTTCGATGAACTGATCAGTCGCTCCAGTGATTCGCGATTCTCTTTGATGAGTGACGTCACCACCTGGAACGCAAACGGCAACGCCGTTTACGCTGCGGTGATGCAGGCCGGCGGCAAGGTCAAGCTCGACGTCACCAACAGCATCCAGAACGGCACGCTATACGACAACACTTATGGCCAACTGACAGGTTCTCTGGCCAGCGACCAGACTGACGCGGTCGGCGGCATCAACATCAACCTGGGCAAACATAGCACCGACGCTGTCGCCCAAACCTCCAGATCCGTTACCCGTATCGAGCATGTCGACGCCGATGGCGTGAAGCAGATCAGCTTCACACCGGTGGACTTCAAAGGTGTGCCGTTCGCCGCCGTCGACCCGACGGCTTCCTCGACCTTCCGGTTGCCGAAAGGCCCGTACGGCATGTTCGTGCAAAGCACGAATCCGCAGAGCCGTTATCTGATCGAAACCAACCCAGAGCTGACTCAGACGACGGCGTTCATGAGCTCCGACTACCTGCTCGGCAAGCTCGACTTCAGCGCCGATGAAGCGGCGCGTCGCCTCGGTGACGGTCGCTATGAATCGCGGCTGATCAGCGACGCCGTCATGGCCCAGACCGGCCAGCGTTTTCTCGCCGGTGGCCTGGAGAACGACTACGAGCAATTTCGTTATCTGATGGATAACGCGCTCGCCAGCAAAAATCAACTGAACCTCTCAGTCGGCGTCAGCCTGACCTCGGCGCAGGTCGCTGCGCTGACCCACGACATTGTCTGGATGGAAGAGCGCATCGTCGACGGCCAGAAAGTGCTGGTGCCGGTGTTGTATCTGGCGCAGGCCGAGTCGCGCAACGTGCGCGGTGGCAGCCTGATTCAGGGCCGAGATCTGGAAATGCTGGCCGGTAGCGATCTGGTCAACGTCGGCACATTGAAGGCCAGCAACGACGTGTCCGTCGACGTCAAGGGCAGCCTCTATCAGGGCGGTCTGGTCGAAGCCGATGAGCGCATCAAACTCATGGCCACCGACAGCATCCGCAACGCCCTAGCCGGCGAAATCCGTGGCAATCAGGTCGAACTGACGACACTCAAGGGCGATATCGTCAACGATCGCACCGCCATCGCGGTGCGTGATGGCAACGGCATGCGCACCCTCGTCGACGACGGCGGCATCATCAGCGCCCGCGACAGCCTGACCATCAAGTCCGGACAGGATCTGACCAACGCGTCTGCCATCAGCAGCGGTGGTGACGCCAGCCTGAGTGCAGCGCGCGACATCAACCTGTTGGCGACACGCGACGAAGACGAACTCCACGAATCCTTCGATGGCGGCCATCGCTCAGTCATTACCACCACCGTGGAAAACCTCGCGTCTACAGTGAAAACCGGCGGCGACCTGAAGCTCGATGCCGGTCGCGACATCAACGTCGTCGCCAGCACAGCCGAAGCCACCGGCAACCTCACCGCCGAGGCCAAGCGCGACATCTACCTGTCCTCGGCCGGTGATGAACACAACGTCGAAACCCATAGCAAGGACGGCAAGAAACGCGTCCATGAACAGGATGACCACACTGTTCAGAAAGCAGCTGAGTTCATCGCCGGCGGCGACGTAAAAACCAGTTCCGGGCGTGACACCACACTGATCTCGAGCAAAATCAGCGCAGGCAATGAAGCCTACGTCTACGCCCGTAACGACCTCAATTTGCTGGCCGCGCAGAACAAGGACCACACGCTCTACGACATGAAGGAGAAGGGCGGTTTCGGCAACCTGAAACTCCAGCGCGACGAAGTCACCCAGGTCACCCACGTCGGCAGCGAAATCAAGACCGGCGGCAACCTGTCTCTGGTCAGCCTGGGCGACCAGCATTACCAGGTGGCCAAACTCGACAGCGGCAAGGACATCCTCCTCGACAGCGGCGGCGCCATCACCTTCGAAGGGGTGAAGGATCTGCATGACGAGAGCCATACCAAAACCAACAACAACGCGGCGTGGGTCTCGGCGAAAGGTCGCGGCAACACCGACGAAACCCTGCGCCAGACGCAGATGATCGCCAAGGGCAACATCGTCCTGAAAGCGGTCGATGGGCTGAAGATTGATATCAAGGATGTGAGTCAGGAGTCCGTCAGCCAGACCATTGATGCGATGGTCAAGGCTGATCCGCAACTGGCGTGGTTGAAGGATGCGGAGGCTCGGGGAGATGTTGATTGGCGGCGCGTGAAGGAGATTCACGAGTCGTTTAAATACAGCAACTCGGGGCTTGGCCCGGCTTCGCAGATGATTATTGCGATCGTGATGGCTGCCTTTGTCGGGCCTGCTGCGTTCGCTTCGCTAAGCGCGAGCATGGGCACAGCCTGGGCCGCAGGCCTCGCCGCTGTGGCAACAGGTGCAGCCACGAATGCCACGACCAGTTTTATCAATAACGGCGGAAACCTTGGAGCGGTTTTCGCGGACGTTACTTCATCCGATGCACTGAAGGGCTATGTGATTTCCGGAGTGACAGCCGGATTGATGGCCGAATACCTGAACCAGCTGACGGGTATGAAATACGATCCGAATACCGGAAAGCTGCTCGGCCCGTCGTTAGCCACGTGGGAGGGCGTCGGTAGATTCGCTGGAAGCCAAATCATCCAGGGTGGCACTTCCGCGCTGATCACCAAGGCAGTCGGCGGCGATGCAAGCGCCGGTGACGTTCTGAAGACGGCTCTGTTCAATACCGTCGCAGCGTTCAGCTTCAACATGGTGGGCGATCTCACGCAGGGCGTTCTGGATGATGGCTCAGCGGGCAAAATCATCATTCATGCGGCGGTGGGTGGGCTGTTGTCGGAGATGACCGGCGGGGATTTTGCGACAGGCGCGTTGGCGGCTGGTGCGAATGAAGCGCTTGTTGGTGAGATGAACAAATGGTTCAAGGGCAATCCCGAGTTGTTGCTCATGGGGTCGCAGATAGTGGGGGTGCTCTCCGCAACTGCGCTGGGCAATACTGATCAAGAGTCATTGGAAAACGCCTCTTGGGTTGCCAACAATGCGACACAGTACAACTTCCTGAATCACCAGGATGTAAAAGACCTCGAGAAAGCGCTTAAGGAGTGTAAAGACAACTGTGATGCTGTTCGAGCTGAGTTTGCCAAGCGTGATGCGGATAACACGGCGCGGCTCAATAACTGTTGGGCGACCGGCGATTGCGCGCAGATCAAGGCTGAGATTGATGAAGGCTCTCTTGCATTAAATAAACTTTGGGAAAATGACGATTCGGGGATCACAGATCAATTCCTTCATAGCAATATCGCCGACTCGACCAACGCTAGGACGCGAGCGGTCCTCGACCACCTTCCGAAAGGGGATCCGGCTAATGCGGTGAAATTGTTGGCTGCAGCGGGAATTATTGCTCTTGCGCCGGAAGCGATTGGTTTGCTTGGACAGTTGGCCACGAGAGGTGCAGCTACTTGTGCAGCAAACCCAGTGCTGTGCGCGAACGAAGTCGCGATCTGGACCGCTGAGGCAGGAATGTCGGAGGCACTTCCCGTGGGGTTAGGGGCCACAGCAGGTGGGGCCGCAGCCAAGGAACTGAGTGATCTCCGCGGTTTGATGGAGATCGAAGCGAAAACTGGGGCTAAGCTAACGGCTGAGCAGATTGCGGCAGTCGTTAGGCCGGCAGCGATAGGTTCAGAGGGGGCAGCCACCGTTGGAGGTCAGGCAACCTCTACATTTTTGAAAGATTTTGGCGAGAAAGTTCTTAGTCATAACACCCAGATTGGCGTGCGTAATAGTAAGGCGGGGACGATTTCTGGTGCTCATAACAGCGATGCCTTCTTGGAGTCGGTTGAAAAAACTGGGGCAAAAATCTCCAATAAAACTACGGATGTCCGTTATCCTGGCCTTGTGGAGTATAGTTATCAGTTGCCTAAAACTAACACTCGGGGCGAGTTGGTCGGTGGATACAAGTCCAAATCCACCAAAACAACTTATGATTCGAAAATTCTGTCAGATATCAAGGTGGCTGATATGTCGAGCAGGGCGGCAGTCGAAGCTGGCTCTTTGTTCAGAGCTAATCCAGCCATGAGGGAGGCCAGTATCAAAGTTGATGGTTATTACTTTCAAGTGACGCGTGATAGCAAAACTGGAGATATAACAAACTCATTTATTACTATGCCGCCGAGGACGAAATAATGGCTGATTTGGTTTGGTTAGAGGTTCTCAAGGAATCATTTTCTTCAACTGACGCAGATTATGAGGGTCTTTACGAGTTAATTGAGGCTTCTATCGTAAGAGGGAGGACTAATTTTCCTGCGTTTATCTACGACGCTTCGCAGGGACATGGGTTCTCAGTGGCTGAAGGTTTTTTTTACTCGCTTGATCAGGATTGGGACGATCCAGAAGAATTCAATGAGGTAAGTTTCTTCTTGGGGGAAGCGTTAACTTCTAGCATACCTGTGGCTGACTACGTTTCTCTGATGAAAATTGCAGCTGATGTTTATTCTGCTTACTTTCCAGATGAACGCGATGGAGTTCAAAGGTCTGCTGAAAGATTAGAAAAGCGTTATTCACAACAAATGGAGGAGATAAACGGGGACAGACCACCTTTCAATTCTCGTCCAGCGTAAAAGCGGTGGCGACCTGAAGCTCAATGCCGGTCGCGACATCAACGTTGTCGCCATCGCCGAAGCTACCGGCAACCTTACCGCCGAGGCCAAGCGCGATATCTCCCTGTCTCGGCCGGTGATGAACACAACGTCGAAATCCACAGCAGGCACGGCAAGAAACGCGTCCATGAAGAGGACGACCACTCTTTTCAGGAAGCTGCTGATTCATCGCCAGCGGCGACGCAAATACCAGCCCGGACCTCGACACCACACTGGTCGCGGGGAAGATCTGCACAGGCAACGAAGCCTACGTCTACGCCGGTAATGATCTGAACCTGCTGGCCGCGCAAAACAAGGGCCGCACCCTCTACGACATGAAGGAGTAAAACGTGTCTGTCCGCCGTTTTCCCAAGTAAGGTGATTGGAACAAACGTCTGATGCGCTCCGATCTCGACAATCAAAATAAATGTTCGGGATGGTGTGATCCAGACTGCGTTCTCGTACTGGTTAGGAATGGTTATGAGCAGTGGCGGCACGATAATAGAACGATTTGTGGCCCAAGAGTTGGACGACAGCGTTCGCTCTATTTTGAAAAACGCCTTTGATGAGCGGGTTTGCTCAGAGAGCATTCTGTTCAGGGCGTTCGAGTTTAATTGCTTTGACGTTTCTTTAGACTTTGAAAAAGGCATCGTCACATTGCAAGATGTACTCTCCGCTGGAGAAAGTAGCGTTCTTGATATACCGATACGTGATTTTATCTCTGCTTGTGGTTTGAATGTCTCTTGTTAATTGTAGAGGCCTAGATGTGATCTGACACCGGCCTAGCACCCAGATAAACGGGGACAGACCATGTTTAAAACGCATTCCAAAACGTGATCTGTCCCCGTTTCCCCGAGTCGGCGCAACATATTGAAGATGCCATCGGGGCAGGAAAGCCTGACACGTTGACCAGGCGCTTGTATTGGCGCTCAATGCAGAGAGTTGCCTAACGGGACGAAGGTTAGAATAGAGGTGATAGATTAGATTGTGAATAATTTGGATAAGTTGTTATCGATTGCAAGTTCGTCCTTGAGTGAGCGTGAACCAGAACTGTCTGGGCCAATACGCAACATGGCAGGGACTTCGGCGGAACAACTTTTTAATGTGCTGCGTCAGCGCAATGGCTTCTATGCTTTTGAAGGCGCGCTGCATATTTTTCCAAGCAACTCCAGCCAAAGTGAAATGGGCATATCTGATTGGAATCATGCTGACCTGTGGCGCACTAGCTACAAAGGTCTAGCCGATAATGGTGTCTTTTTTGCTGAAGATATCTTTGGTGGGCAGTTCTGTATCAAGGATGGCAGTATCTACATTTTTGATCCGGAAACTGGCTCGTTAGAGTACTTGGCTGCGGATGTTGAAAGCTGGGCTGAAGTAGTTCTGCACGACTATGAAGTATTGACAGGCTATCCGTTGGCTCATCAGTGGCAAAAGCGCAATGGTCCAGTTCGTGCTGGGATGCGTTTGCTGCCCAAAGTGCCTTTTGTAATGGGTGGTGATTTTTCCTTGGATAATTTATATGTTGCCGATGCTGTAGAAGGCATGCGGCTCAGAGCCGATATAGCCGATAAGATTAAAAATTTACCAGACGGTACTCAGGTTTAATTCAGTCTGGACTGACAGGAGACAAATGATAGTTTCAGCGATGTTTGATTCCCTCGTCACATTTGACTGCGTATATGGAGGCTTTGAGCTCGAAAATGGAGTAGTTCGCCTTTATGTCGAAAGAGGCCTAGCCTTGAAAAAAACGAAGTTGGTAACAGCGGCGGATGGCGCTCGGATCGTACAGTGTGATGAAGATGAGTGTCCTAAGGGCGAAAGTATTTTTCCTGTTCATTATATTTACGATCCCGCTAGAGATGTGGAGTATGTTGAATGGAGTCTTGTAAATGGTTTGTTACACGCTCGAAGCGAGGGTGGTGAATGGGTCAAATACGAGAGCAAGAGTGAAGGTTTGCACGCAATGCATGAATATGTGGGTGACTGCTGGCTGGTCTTTTCGGGTGTGAGTGTGTTGAGAAAAGTTATCTATGAATATTCTCTCGATCGAAAGAGTTCCTCAGGTAATGAGTTTGTCGAGGAGTTTATTAGTGGGCCTAAAGTCGATAAGTCTGCAAGTGAGTATTTTCTTGAGGGTGAAATAAACGTTTTGCCTGGGCCAGGATGGATGTCTTTGAAAATTGATGCAGATTCGTTTCATATCGAGATTCCCGACGATTGAAAGAAAAGCGGATAAATGGGGACCGGATAAATGGGGAAAGACCACCTTTCGAGAGACAAACGGGGACAGGCCACCTTCAAATTCGCGTCGAGCGTAAAAGCGGCGGTGACCTGCAGCTCGATGCCGTCGCAACATCTATTTGTCCTCGGCCGGAGATGAATACAACGTCGAAACCCATAGCAAGGACGGCAAGAAACGTGTCCATGAACAGGACGACCACACTGTTCAGAAAGCCGCCGAGTTCATCGCCGGCGGCGACGTAAAAACCAGTTCCGGCCGTGACACCACACTGGTCGCGAGCAAAATCAGCGCAGGCAATGAAGCCTACGTCTACGCCGGTAACGACCTCAATCTGCTGGCCGCGCAGAACAAGGACCACACCCTTTACGACATGAAGGAGAAGGGCGGTTTCGGCAACCTGAAACTCCAGCGCGACGAAGTCACCCAGGTCACCCACGTCGGCAGCGAAATCAAGACCGGCGGCAACCTGTCTCTGGTCAGCCTGGGCGACCAGCATTACCAGGTGGCCAAACTCGACAGCGGCAAGGACATCCTCCTCGACAGCGGCGGCGCCATCACCTTCGAAGGGGTGAAGGATCTGCATGACGAGAGCCATACCAAAACCAACAACAACGCCGCATGGGTCTCGGCCAAGGGTCGCGGCAACACCGACGAAACCCTGCGCCAGACGCAGATGATCGCCAAGGGCAACATCGTCCTAAAAGCGGTCGATGGGCTGAAGATTGATATCAAGGATGTGAGTCAGGAGTCCGTCAGCCAGACCATTGATGCGATGGTCAAGGCTGATCCGCAGTTGGCTTGGCTAAAGGAAGCTGAGTTACGTGGCGATGTTGACTGGCGTCGTGTCGAAGAAATACACAAGAGTTTCAAATACTCGACATCTGGACTTGGTGTCGCCGCACAATTGGCCCTGGCTATCCTGCTAGCTGCAGTCACCGGGGGGGCAGGCGCAGGATTGATAGGCGCAACTGCTGGCACGTTCTCTGCGGGCTTCGCCAACGCTGTGTTGATCGCAGTCGAAACTACCGCTGCAAACAGCGCCATCAGCAATAAAGGCGATCTGGGCTCAGTTCTCAAGGACGTTTTCAGCAGCGAAAATCTTCAGGGGTATGTGCTCTCCGGGATGTTGGGCGGCATTGGGAATGGCCTGGGTTATAACCCGACAGAACTTGGTTTTGACTGGAGTAGTGCAGGCCAAGTGATTCTCAAAACCAGCGCTGATACGTTGGCTCAAACCGCATTGCAGGGCGGAAGCCTGGGCGACAATTTCGTCAACAATCTATTAGGAGCTGTAATCGATATTGGCGGAGCTATCGCCGCCAATAAGGTTGGTAACCTTAACCTGGTGGAAGGCAGTCCAACGAAGATTGCAGCCCATGCATTGGTGGGCGGATTGAAGTCCATGGCCTTGGGCGGGGACTTCAAGACAGGCGCGTTGGCTGGAGGCGCCAACGAAGCACTGGTTCAGTATCTTGCGGACCTGATACTGCCGGAAAATTACGACCCAAACATGCCGGGAGCCGATCAGGCCAAAGCTAATCTATTGGCGATGTCGCAACTGATCGCAGTGCTCTCCGCCGTGATTGCCGACACAGACCCAAACATAGCAGCAAATATCGCGGCTACTGCGACCCAATACAATTACCTCTCGCATTCTGACCTCGAGCGAGCGGCACACGATTTGTCCGCCTGTGGCAATGACGCTGCATGCGCGAATACGAAGTACGCCGAATATCACGTTCTGAGCCAGAAGCAAGACATCGAGGCAGTTGCTCAATGTGCGGCTAATTCTGGTAGCTGCGAAGGCCTTTCAAGGATTGTTGCAGAGGCCGAGGCAAAAACTCAAAAATTGAAAGACCTGGCAGCCTCGGCATCGCCCGAAGCAGCCAAGATGTTCGATCTGCTGATCGCGGAAAATCACGGGTTCCAGAATATGCTGGCGGGCATCACCGCTGGAAATTCAGTCGCTGCGATTGCGGACACACTGGTCCAAACGCTTGGCATCAGCCACGAAATGGCGATGGCTGCTGTTGAAGGCTTGGCGATGTCAGTGTCTGGGATGGCTCCGACGATTAAGACCGCAGGAGGCGGTAAGAATAAACCCAAGGGAGGGCCTGCTGGATCGACAGAGGAGGCCGAATCCACTGCTCCGAAAGGCAACGCAGGAAATACCAAAAGCGACTCGGCGGAAAACGTAACCTATTTCCGGGTAGAAGGTGGGGGAACAGGGTTTAAGACGAGCCAGAATCGAATTACCGCCAATGACGACGGGAGCATTACCATTAATCCTGGGTGTACGGGCCAGCTGTGTGTCAGTGTTGGCAATGCTGACCACGCAACCTACTACTTGACGAACAAGCGTCCTGATGGCTCCGTAGTGGTCTTCGATATCGATGCCAAGACTCATAAGGAAATTATGGACAGAGTGATACCTCAGCACGGCGATGGCCCAAGGGACCGTGATGCACCCAAGAGAGTCGACGAGGGCCAACCAGGTTACTCCCTGGAGTTGCCGAAGATATGGGAGTCGCTACTCGAAAACAGTGCGAGTAATGCTCGTGTCTATACGCAAGACGAATTTTTAAAAGAGTTTAAGAAATGACCATTGATCAAGACGTTTTTGATGACCTGTGGGACGGCGAAAGAAGTATCGGTTTTTTTGTTCAGTCAGCTCAGTGTTACTGGATTGTTGACGAGAAGCGTAATTTTACTCTTGACGTTGACAAGAGTCTTAGAGCGTCATTGAGTAACGGAACTATCACGCAAGAGCAATACGAACGATCCTGCCTGAAATTCAGAAATGGTATCCTGAAGATGACTGCCGAGAACTTTCCTTCGTATCTTCATGGGCCGAGTGTAAAGATTTTGTCGTCTTCCGAATTGCAAGGCTTTATTGGGGCTAAGCCGAATGTTTTTGAAAAAATTGAAAACTACTATCTCACAGGCGAAGGTCTGGATTCGGAGCTGTTCAAAAATGCAAATGTCATACGCTCGAGGCTTCCACTGTTTTACGTGAATTTTGATCGAAAGATTTTCATGCACATGGATGACGGTCGATTTCATGAGGAGTATGTGCATTCGGACTGGGTTGCTGAATCTGGCGATTTCAGCTACTTGATTCCGTCACGAGAAAAGTATTGGGTGGATGCAGGTAAGGATTTTTGGAAAGTTCGTTTTTTATAAACTAAGTGCTGATCTTTAACATATGTGGACTGTCCCATTCTTTACGGGCTACCTCTTTTTTGCCTTTTTTTGTCAATTTGATATTACCGAAGTGTCGGATAGGTGAACGGTACGTCGGATAATCAGTTGTATGGAGCTGTACGCATTCTGATGAATGCTGCCGGTAATAAGGTGTGAATCAAATTCAGGGCAGGTTGCCGGCTGCAATATCTGGAGCTTAAAGCACACGAGGATCAACCATTGAACAATGTTGAAGCACTGAATGGCTTTCTGCGTGAATACGTTTATGTGGAAAGTCTTCACCTGGATTCCGAAGATGGACTTAGCGGTTACAACCTGTTGATGACGCTGGCGAAGTCTGCGGATCCTGGAGCAGCGACTATCGCGGTCATATTTTTTAACGTGGGCGGTCTGAACGTGCGGGGATTTGGTGGTGGCTTGACTCAGTTCATGGATCTTTGCGTGTCGAGGGTTGAAGGCGGACTGGATCGTATACGGTATGAGCTGGTTGATGAGGAAGAAGAAAAAATAGCCTTTAACTTCCACTCCTTCAAAGTGCTCAGCGAGGATGGCAGCGGCGAATAGGCAGCGAAAGCCAGGTTGCACGAATTGATGCCTTTTTCCAAAAAAAGCCCCGTCTGAAGCGGGGCGTTTTTTTGGGTTTAACCTGCGAAACCTTTAGCGAAACGCCGGCACCACATGCTTGATAAACAACTCCAGCGATTTCTTCTTCTCTTCATGCGGCAAGCTGTTATCACACCAGAAACTAAACTCATCCACCCCCAGTTCCTGGTAGTACTTGATCCGCGGAATGATCTCTTCCGGCGTACCAATCATCGCCGTCTTGTGCAGGCTCTCCAGCTCAAACTCCGGACGTCCGGCAAACTTCTCTTCCGGGCTCGGCGCGAGGAAGCCGTTGACTGGTGTTTGCTTGTTGCCAAACCACGCATCGAACGTGCGGTAGAAACGTGAGATGGCTTTGGCGCCAACTTGCCAGCCGTCCGGGTTATCAGCGGTGTGCACGTGGGTGTGACGCAGCACCATCAATTGTGGGCGCGGTACGTCTGGGTTGTTGTCGAGCGCGGTCTGGAATTTGTTCTTCAGGTCGAGGACTTCTTCGTCGCCTTTCATCAATGGCGTGACCATGACGTTGCAGCCGTTGGCCACGGCGAAGTTGTGCGAGTCGGGATCGCGGGCGGCGATCCACATGGGTGGGTTGGGCTTCTGGATCGGTTTCGGCACGCTGGTCGAGGTAGGGAATTTCCAGATGTCGCCGTCGTGGGCGTAGTCGCCTTGCCACAGGGCGCGGACCACCGGGACCATTTCGCGCAGGGCCTGGCCGCCGCTGGAGGCGGGCATGCCGCCGGCCATGCGGTCGAATTCGACTTGATAGGCGCCGCGCGCCAGACCGACTTCCATGCGGCCGTTGCTGATCACGTCGAGCAGGGCGCATTCGCCGGCGACGCGCAGCGGGTGCCAGAACGGCGCGATGATGGTGCCGGCGCCGAGGTGGATGGTGGTGGTTTTCGCCGCGAGGTAGGCCAGCAGCGGCATCGGGCTTGGGGAGATGGTGTATTCCATGGCGTGGTGTTCGCCGATCCACACGGTGCTGAAACCGCCAGCCTCGGCCATCAGGGTCAGTTCGGTCAGGTCTTCGAACAGTTGGCGGTGGCTGACGCTTTCGTCCCAGCGTTCCATGTGTACGAACAGGGAAAATTTCATGACGCTACCTCGAGTCTTTTGTAATTGGCCGGTCGTGTGCGGGCCTGTCGAACTGACGTGAACGCTGCGCGCTCGCGAGTCTTCTCACCATTCAAGCACGCCTTCGAGGACGGCTGTTCGGTTGATTGAATATTGGTATACCATAATACGGAATATCCGCAAAATATTTCTGACCGACACTTCGAACAAGGAAGGCGCAAGCAATGAACATAAAACAAAAACTGACTCTGGCGTTTGCGGTAATCGCCAGCCTGCCGGTGTTACTGGTGGCAGCGCTGATCATCCTCAATGTCCGCGAGGGCGCGCGCGACACCTTTACCGACAGCACCGGGCGCGAAGTGCGTCAGGTGGAAAACGCGATGCAGCTGTTTTTCGAGGGCATCAGCCAGAACGTTGCTTACCTGGCCGAGCATCCGCAACTGCAGAGCATCGACACCAGCCTCAAACGCTACCTGAGCAGCGACGCCGCGCAAGTGCCGCTGGGGCCGCAGGATCAACAGCTGTTCAAGCTGTTCGACGGTCTGGCCAAGGCGCACCCGGCTTACACCTATCTATCTGTCGGCACCGAGCAGGGCGGTTACCTGTTCTGGCCGGGCGATGCGCAACTGGCCAACTACGATCCGCGCCCCCGGCCCTGGTACAAAACCGCGATGGCCAATCCCGGCAAAACCCTGCGCACCGAGGCCTATTACTGGGCGGCGGATGACGTGGTGCTGGTGAGCACTGTGCGCAGCTTCAACAACCAGTTGGGCAGCAATGCCGGCGTGGTCAACATCGATGTGTCGCTCAAGCAATTGACCGACCTGGTCAAGCAGATCCGCCTCGGTGAGAGCGGTTATCTGATGCTGATGGAAGCCAACAACACCGTGCTGGTCGACCCGAGTGATCCGGCGCACAACTTCAAGAAACTCAGCGATCTCGGCGACGGTTATCAGCAACTGGCCGAGGCGGGCAAAGGCCTGGTCGAGGTGCAATTGGCCGGCGAGGATTACATGGCGCTGGTCTGGCCGTCGCAGGCGTTGGGCTGGCGGTTTGTCGGGCTGGTGAAGGCCAGCGAAGTTATGGCCGGGGCGACGCGTTTGACCTGGCTGATCGGCGCTATCGCTGTGGTTTGCGCATTGTTGTTCGCGATGGCCGGCGCGTGGTTTGCCGGACTGATGGTCAAGCCGATTCGTGGTGTCGCCAGCGGACTCGAAGGCATTGCACAAGGCGAGGGCGATCTGACTGCGCGACTGGAAGTACGTGGGCAGGATGAAACCGCGCAACTGGCGGGCTGGTTCAACCAGTTTCTGGAAGCGATTCGCACGTTGATTCAGCGCATCGGCCAAGCAGCGGGGCAGATTCACAGCAGCTCCGGCAGCGCCACTGAAGTCTCGGCAGAAATGGCCGACGTCGCTTCGCGTCAGCGTGAGGCGGTGGACATGGTTTCTACGGCGTTTCACGAAATGGTCGCCACTTCCAACGAGGTTGCGCGTTCGTGCAGTCAAGCGGCCGACTCGGCAGACAACGGTCAGCGTCAGGCACACACCGGGCAGCAGCAGATCGACGCGGCGGTGAGTAACGTCGGGCGCTTGAGCCAGGAGATCGGCCACAGTGCCGAGTCGATGCAGCAACTGGAACAGGACAGCAACGACATTCAGTCGATCCTCGGCACCATCCGCTCGATTGCCGAGCAGACCAATCTGCTCGCGCTCAACGCCGCCATTGAGGCCGCGCGCGCCGGTGAACAGGGCAGGGGCTTTGCCGTGGTCGCCGATGAAGTCCGCGCGCTGGCCAAACGCACCTCGGACTCGACCGGTGAGATTGACGCACTGCTGGGCAATCTGGCGCGGCGCACCCACCAGATGGGCAAGCAGATGCACGCCAGCCTTGAGGTGTCGCAGGAAACCGTGGTGTCGATCAACGAGGCGCGGGCGAGTTTTGAATTGATCCGTGAATCGGTCGACGTGATCCGCGACATGAACACCCAGATCGCCACGGCGGCGGAGGAACAGCATCAAGTGGCGGAGGACATCAATCGACACATCAGCCAGATTCATGGTGATGCGCAGTTGGTGGCGAGCCTGGCGGATTCAACTCGCCAGGATGCGCAGAACCTGACGGCGTTGTCGCAGACGTTGAATCAGTTGGTGAGCCGGTTTAGGACCTGACACGGTCGCCCAGGCAACACCAAAACTTGTGGGAGCGAGCTTGCTCGCGAAGGCGTCGGGTCAGTCAAAAATGTAACAACTGACCCATCGCATTCGCGAGCAGGCTCGCTCCCACATGGATTTTCGGCGGATGTGAAAATCACGCCACAACCGGCAACGCACCCATCTTGCCGTGGCAATACACCAGCGGCCCGGCGACCTGCTCGGGGACGATCAGGTTCTTCACCGCGCCGACCATGATCGCGTGGTCGCCACCTTCGTATTCACGCCACAACTCGCACTCGATCACCGCCGTCGCATTGGCAAGGATCGGGTTGCCCAGTTCGCTCAACGTCCACTCGATGCCCTGCGCCTTGTCCTTGCCTTTGCGCGCGAAGGCATAGGCCTCGCTTTGCTGCACGCTGGACAACAGGTGAATCGCAAAGCGTTTGTTCTTGATCAGCACGGGATAGGAGTCGGAGCTGTAGTTGGGGCAGAACAGCACCAGCGCCGGGTCCATCGACAGTGAGCTGAACGCGCTGGCGGTCAGGCCGACGATCTGGCCGTCGTCGTCCAGCGTGGTGATGACGGTGACGCCGGACGGGAACGAGCCCATGACTTGTTTGTAAATGGCAGCATCGATCATTGGGTGGTCCTCGGGTGGTGTGACGCGGTTTTTATGGTTTGTAGGTCTGATGGTATACCGTAATACATATCTTGCAAGAGCTTTTCTGGTGAACCGATAAACGTGCCACTTTCGTCGGAAACTCAGTGTTTACGGGGCTTTCAGCTAGCCGGTCAGGGGTGGGATCAGCGAGGATAGCGGATCAGAGAGCGACAGAATCAGCGGATCAGGCTTGTGCAAAGTTTGGAATACCATAATATGGTCTGCATCTGAGGGGCGACCCAAGAGTCCTCCCGGTTTGGCTTCATACAAAGATAAAAACAGACAAACTCGAGTTCATGCATATGTCCCAGATGTCCCGGCAAGATCCGTTGATCGAGAATCATACGGTCGATTACGTCCCACTCGCGGAACGCCACGGGAAGGCCCGCGATCTGTTCACTCTTTGGTTCAGCACCAACATCGCGCCACTGCCCATCGTTACCGGCGCCATGGTGGTTCAGGTGTTCCACCTCAATCTGTTCTGGGGGCTGCTGGCGATTGCGCTGGGGCACATGATCGGCGGCGTGGTGATTGCGCTGGCCTCGGCCCAGGGTCCGCGCATGGGCATTCCGCAAATGGTCCAGAGTCGCGGTCAGTTCGGTCGTTATGGCGCACTGCTGATCGTGTTCTTTGCGGCGCTCATCTACATCGGTTTCTTCATTTCCAACATCGTGCTGGCCGGTAAATCCATTGTCGGCATTGCCCCGTCAGTGCCAGCGCCGCTGAGCATTCTGATCGGCGCGCTGGCTGCTACGGCGATCGGTGTGATCGGCTACAACTTCATCCACACCCTCAACCGCATCGGCACCTGGGTGATGGGCGGCGCGTTGCTCGCCGGGTTCATGTACATCTTCGCCCATGACTTGCCGGCAGACTTCCTGACGCGCGGCAGTTTCAACCTCTCCGGCTGGCTGGCGACGGTGTCGCTGGGGATCATCTGGCAGATCAGCTTCTCGCCGTACGTCTCCGACTATTCGCGTTATCTGCCAGCAGACATCGGCATCGCCAAACCCTTCTGGGCGACGTATCTGGGCGCAACGCTGGGCACGATTCTGTCGTTCAGTTTTGGCGCGGTGGCGGTACTGGCGACGCCGGAAGGCACTGAAGCGATGGCAGCGGTCAAGCAGTCCACCGGCTGGCTGGGGCCGATTCTGATGGTGCTGTTTCTGCTCAACATCATCAGCCACAACGCGCTGAATCTGTACGGCGCGGTGTTGTCGATCATCACCTCGATTCAGACCTTTGCCAGCCAGTGGACGCCGAGCATCAAGGTGCGCGTGGTGCTGTCGAGCGTGATCCTGGCCGGATGCTGCGTGGTCGCCCTCGGTGCCTCGGCGGATTTCATTTCCGAATTCATCGGACTGATTCTGGCGCTGCTGCTGGTGTTGGTGCCGTGGGCGTCGATCAACCTGATCGATTTCTATCTGATCAAGCGCGGTAACTACGACATCGCCTCGATCTTCCGCGCTGACGGCGGGATTTACGGGCGCTTCAACCTGCACGCGATCATTGCCTATTTCATCGGCATCATCGTGCAGCTGCCGTTTGCCAACACCTCGCTGTACGTGGGGCCGTACGCCAACTTGGTGGAAGGTGCCGACCTGTCCTGGCTGGTCGGTCTGGTGGTAACGGTGCCGCTGTATTACTGCCTCGCAACCCGTGGTCAGGCGCAGCAGAGCAGGGCGGCCAGGCTCGGCTATACCGACTGATCCCAACGGCAACACAGCAATGCCCGGCCCAGTGCCGGGCATTTTTGTTTGCGTATCTCGGCGGTCAAGCAAATTGGCCATATCGATCCCCTTTTGGCCTGCCGCCTACTGTCATCGCGCTACGCTGTCAGCAAGAATCGAAACCATAACAACAGGCTCGACCTTTTTTGCCCTTGGCTATCGTTACAGCCACTGCCGTGTACAGAACATAAAAACCATCGATCTCACGTCGCATTCAGGGAAACAACCATGGTCACGATCAAACGCATTCTGGGCGCCACCGTGTGTGGCCTGACGCTGCTGGCCAGCGCCGTCCAGGCCGAGCAGCGCGAACTGCGGGTGTACAACTGGGCGGATTACATCCTGCCGTCAGTGCCCAAGGACTTCGCCGAGCAAAGCAAGATCAAAGTGACCTGGGACACCTTCGACACCAACGAATCCCTGGAAGCCAAACTGCTCACCGGCAACTCCGGTTACGACCTGGTGGTGCCGTCCAATCAGTTCATCGAAACCCAGATCAAGGCCGGCGTGTTCCAGAAACTCGACAAGTCGAAACTGCCGAACTGGCAGCACCAGGATCCGGCCCTGCTCAAATTGCTCGACGCCAACGACCCCGGCAACCAGTACGGCGTGCCATACATGTACGGCACCGTGCTGATCGGCTTCAACCCGGCCAAGGTCAAGGCCGCCCTGGGCGAGAATGCGCCGGTAGACAGTTGGGATCTGGTGTTCAAGCCCGAGAACATGGAAAAGCTCAAGGCCTGTGGCGTGGCGATGCTCGATTCGCCGTCGGAGATCCTGCCGCTGGCCCTGCATTACCTCGGCCTCGACCCGAACAGCCAGAACCCGGCGGACTATGAAAAGGCCAAGGCCTTGATGATGAAGATTCGCCCTTACGTGACCTATTTCAACTCGGCCAAGTACATGACCGACATCGCCAACGGCGACATCTGCGTGGCGATCGGTTATTCCGGCAGCTTCTACCAATTCGGCAATCGCGCCAAAGAGGCGGGCAATGGCGTGGTGGTCGACTGGCGTTTGCCGAAGGAGGGCGCGCCGATCTGGTTCGACACGTTCGCCATTCCGAAGAGCGCGAAGAACGTCGCCGAGGCCCACGAATTCCTCAACCACTTGCTCGACCCGAAAGTGATCGCACCGATCAGTGATTTCCTCGGTTACCCGAATGCCAACAAGGACTCGATGCCGCTGGTCAACAAGGACATCACCGACAACCCCAACCTGACCCCGACCAGCGAAGCGCTGAAAACCCTGTATGTGGTGCAGCCGTTGCCGCAGAAAATGGAGCGGGTGCGCACGCGGGTGTGGACCAGTATCAAATCCGATAAATAAGAGCATCGCACTTCAAATGTGGGAGCGAGCCTGCTCGCGAAAGCGGGGTGTCATTCAACTCCTATGTTGAATGAACCGGCGTATTCGCGAGCAGGCTGCTCCCACAGGTGGGTTGTGTTGTGTCATTCGGTGCGGCGTTCTGCCTCGCGGCTGGTCACCAGGCTCAACAACACCGACCCCAGAATCACCGATCCGACGATTGCCAGCGACCATTCCACCGGCATGTGGAACCACGGCATCAGCACCATCTTGCCGCCGATGAACACCAGCACGATCGCCAAGCCATACTTGAGCAGGTGAAAACGGTCAGCCATGTCCGCCAGCAGGAAGTACAGCGCGCGCAGGCCCATGATCGCGAAGATGTTCGAGGTGAAAACAATGAACGGGTCAGTGGTCACGGCGAAGATCGCCGGAATGCTGTCGACCGCGAACATCAGGTCGCTGGCCTCGATCAGCACCAGCACCAGAAACATCGGCGTCGCCCAGCGCACGCCGTTCTGCAGGATGAAAAACTTCTCGCCATGAAAGCCGCTGGTGATGCGCATATGCCCGCGCACCCAGCGCAATAACGGATTCTTTTCCAGATCCGGTTGATGATCAGCGAACACCAGCATCTTGATCCCGGTGATGATCAGGAACACACCGAAGGCATACAGCAGCCATTCGAACTGCGACACCAGCCACACACCGGCGAAAATCATGATCGCGCGCATGACAATCGCGCCGAGCACGCCGTACAGCAGCACTCGTCGTTGCAATTCCGGTGGCACGGCGAAGTAGCTGAAGATCATCACGAAGATGAACATGTTGTCGATCGACAGCGACTGCTCGATCAGATAGCCGGTGAGGAATTCCAAGGTTTTCTGCCGGGCGATTTCACCGCCGAATTCACCGTGCAGATACCACCAGAGCAACCCGGCAAAACTCAGCGCCAACAGGCACCAGGCAACCACCCAGGCCGACGCTTCCCGCACCGACACCCGGTGCGCCTTGCGCCCACCGAAGACAAACAGGTCCAGGGCCAGCATGGCCAGAACGAAGATGATGAAGGCACCCCACATCCAGGGTTCGCCGATGTTGATGTTCGTGGCAGGCATGGCACGCTCCCCTGTCTTTTTATTTGCAGCAAGCACATCTCCTGTGGGAGCGAGCCTGCTCGCGAATGCGATGGAACAGCGAAGTTGAGGTTGCTGACCCACCGCGTTCGCGAGCAGGCTCGCTCCCACAGGGATCATCTTCTCTTCTCGATCAAAGTCAGACGGGGCCATGCTAGCGACGGATCTGGAGCAAAGAAAAATCGTTTATTTCTGACTGACAGTTCGGCAAAAACGAAGTATCAGCGGAAAAACTCTCCCGGCGTTTCGCCGAACTGCTGACGAAACGCGGCGATAAACGCCGAGGTCGAGTCGTATCCACAAGCCAGCGCAACATCGGTCACACGCTCGCCTTTTTCCAGCGGGGTCAGGGCACCAAGCAAGCGCAGGCGCTGGCGCCAGGCGCGGAAGGTCAGGCCGGTGTCGCGCAAAAACAGGCGCGTCAGAGTCTTTTCGGTGACACCGAATTTTTCGCTCCAGTGGCTCAGCGTGGTCTGCTGCTCCGGGTGTTGCTCCAGGCTCTGATAGATCTGCTTCAGGCGCGGGTCTTGCGGCAGCGGCAGCATCAGGTCGATGGTCGGTGCGTCGGCGAGTTGATCGAGGATCACCTCGGCCAAGCGTCCGTCAGGGCCACTCTCGTCGTATTCCACCGGGACCTGACTGAAGGCGCGAATCAATTCCCTGAGCAGCGCGCTGACGCCGAGCACATGGCAATGCTCAGCCGCCCAACCGGTGACGCTGCTATCGATGTACAGGCTGCGCATTTCCGTATGCGGTGCGCTGAACACCCGGTGCGGCTCGCCGGCCGGAATCCACACCGCACGCTCCGGCGGCGCGACGAAACGGCCGACGCTGGTCTGCACTTCGAGCACGCCCTGAATCGCGTAGGACAACTGCACCCACGGATGACTGTGACGGCGGGTGAGGGCGCGGTTGGGCAGCGATTCGGTGCGTCCGTACACGGGGCGCGGCAGGCTGGGCAACCCGGGAACACTGCGGCGCACGCTTTTGCTATGTCCTTTAGGCGGCATCTTGCGGCTCTTCGGCGTTAGTCGGTAATTGCCAGTCACGTTAGAGTCGTCGGCACGCACTGGCAACCCCCGGATGAATCTCATGACGCGCCCACGTTTTCTGCCCGATAACTTCACCCTGACTTTGATCGGCGTGGTTCTGCTGGCCAGCTTCCTGCCCGCCAGCGGCCAGGTCGCGGTCGGCTTCGGCTGGCTGACCAACATCGCCATCGCCCTGCTGTTTTTCCTGCATGGCGCCAAGCTGTCGCGCGAATCGATCATCGCCGGCGCTGGCCACTGGCGTCTGCATCTGTTGGTGTTCGGCCTGACCTTCGTGCTCTTCCCGATTCTCGGTCTGGCGCTGAAACCGCTGTTGTCACCGCTGATCGGCGATCAGCTGTACATGGGCATGCTCTACCTTTGCGCGTTGCCAGCTACGGTGCAGTCGGCCATCGCGTTCACTTCGCTGGCGCGAGGCAATATTCCGGCGGCGATCTGCAGCGCGGCGGCGTCCAGCCTGTTCGGGATTTTTCTTACGCCGCTGCTGGTGACTTTGCTGCTCAACGTCCACGGCGACGGCGGCTCGACCCTCGATGCGATCGTGAAGATCAGCGTGCAATTGCTCCTGCCGTTCATTGCCGGGCAGATCGCCCGCCGCTGGATCGGCGCGTGGGTAGGGCGCAACAAGAACTGGCTGAAATTCGTTGATCAGGGCTCGATTCTGCTGGTGGTGTACGGCGCATTCAGCGAGGCGGTCAACGAAGGCATCTGGCAGCAGATTCCGTTGTTCGAGTTGCTCGGCCTGGTGGTGGTCTGCTGCATCCTGCTGACGTTGGTTCTGGTGGCATCAATTCTGTTGAGCAAAGCCTTCGGCTTCAATCAGGAAGACCGCATCACCATCCTGTTCTGCGGCTCGAAAAAGAGCCTGGCCACCGGCGTGCCGATGGCGCAGGTACTCTTTGCCGGCAGCACCATCGGCGTGCTGATTCTACCGCTGATGCTGTTCCATCAGATTCAACTGATGGTCTGCGCGGTGCTGGCGCAGCGCTATGCCAAGCGGCCGGAGTCGGTGCCGGATCTGATGGCGCAGGTTGATCCGTAAAAGGGTTCACAGCCCCGAATACTTGACCGCCGCTGCCGCTCGCGTCGGCACGTCCAGCGTGCGCAACAACGAAGACACATGGATCCTCACCGTGAACGGCGAAATATCCAGTTCACGGGCGATTTCCTTGTTGGTCTTGCCTTGCGCAATCAACCGCAGCACGTCCTGCTGACGCGGCGTCAGCGTCGTCGCGGTTTCCAGCGGCAACAAGCCGGACGGCGCCGACTTCACCAGCACCTCACCTTCACGGATCGCCAGAATTGCCTGGCCGATTTCATCCGGCGCAATGTTCTTGCCGATAAAACCGTCAATGCCCGCCGCCATGACTTCACTGATCAGCGTCTGATCGTCAACCATCGACACCACGATCAGCGTGGTGCGCGGCAATCGTCTTCGCAAGTCGGCGAGTTGAGTGATGCAGGTCAGTCCGGGAAAACGCAGATCGAGCATCAGCGTGTCCGGCTCGTCGCCCTGTGACAGCAGCTTGAGCACCGCGTCGAAGTCGCCGGCCTCGCAGGTATCGGCATCGGGCAGCAAGCGCTGCACGGTGCGCAGCATCGCCTCGCGAAACAGCGGGTGATCGTCGGCTATGATGATCCGGCACGTCATGACGCGACCCTCCCTGGGTCAGGCGTGATTCAAGGCCTGCACCTTAGCACTGGACGCGAAGGTTGCCTGTAGGCTGCTTCCGAAACTGACGATTGCTGCACAAGGACGTTTACCATGAAGTTCGAAAAAAATACCGAACTCGACCAGGCCAACCTGCGCATTATCATCGCTGCCATTGCGGTGGTTTACATGGTCGTGCTGGGTTTTCTGCCGGGCCATCGCTTCGATACCTACCTGCCGGTCATCACTTACATTGTCTTGTTTCTGCTGGCTTCGATCGCGTTCCGCCAAGCCATTGCGCGTTGGCCCGGGCATTATCCGGCGCGGCGGATTTTTGCCATGGTCCACGATTACACCGGCACCTGTTTTGGACTGGTGATCGGCGGCGAAGCGGCGCTGCCGTTGTATGCGGTGATGGTCTGGGTCAATCTCGGCAACGGCATGCGCTACGGCTCGCGCTATCTGGCAATCGCCACCGGCCTTGCATTGGTGGCGCTGCTGGTGGTCTATCGCCTGACGCCGTATTGGCAGGCGCAGCCGTTCATGGTGCTGATGCTGCTGATCACCAGCACGGTGATTCCGTTTTATGCGCACTTGCTGCTTGAGCGCACGCGCAAGGCGTCGGAAGAAGCGCTGGCGGCTAACCTGGAAAAGTCGCGGTTTCTGGCGCAGGCCAGTCATGACTTGCGTCAGCCAATTCATTCCATCGGACTGTTTACCGCGTGTCTGCGAGAGTCGCGCCTGGGCGATGACGAGCGGCGGCTGGTCGATAACATCGACCGCTCACTGCTCAACGTCTCGCAATTGTTCCGCTCGATTCTCGACCTCTACACCCTCGATAACGGTCGGATCGAAGCGAAAATGCAAACGCTGAATCTCGGTGAATGGCTTGCGGATCTGATACGCCAACACCAGGAAGCGGCCCGTTGGGCAGGCGTCGAGCTGCGGCTGCGACCGTGCAACCACTGGGTCAGAACCGACCCGGCGCTGCTCGCGACCATGGTGCAGAACGTGCTCTCCAACTGCTTCAAATACGGCGCGCAACGACCTGTGCTGATCGGCGTGCGTAGACGTGGGGCAGGGCTGGCCATCGTCATCCATGACCGTGGCAACGGCATTGCCGAAGAGCATCTGCACAAGGTCTTCGAGGAGTTTTATCGGGTACGGCAAGTGCGCGACAAAGATGTCGAGGGCGTCGGGCTGGGCCTGTCGATCATCAAGCGTCTTGGTGAACTGATCGATGTGCACGTTGCTCTGCGTTCACGGTTGGGACGCGGCACCGCTGTGACGCTTGCGGGGTTGCCGATCGTGGCGGCGCCGCAGTCACCGGTGGTTCGCAGTGAAGCGCGGCAGGCAGGTTTGTTGACCGGGCTGAAGGTGTGTCTGGTCGAGGATGACCGCAACGTGTTGCTCGCGACTTCGGCGTTGCTCGAACGCTGGGGCTGCGTGGTGCAGGCCGAGTGGTCAGCTGAAGGCCTGGTCACCGACTGCGACATCATCGTCGCCGACTATGACCTCGGCACCCACGCCACGGGTATCGAATGCATCGATGAAGTGCGCAGGCAGCGCGGCTGGGCCGTGCCGGCGATGATCATCACCGGGCATGACGTCGAGAAGATTCAGGCTGCCTTGCATGACCGGCAGATTGCGATTCTGTCGAAACCTGTGCGCCCGGCCGAGTTACGCGCGACGCTGCGCGCCCTGCGTGATCGACAAGGCGCAGCGGTTGAACAGATGCTGTAAAGGCCGATGTAAACGGGCGGCTCAGAAGCTCGCCCGTTATTTCGCGGCGATTATTGTGGGCTGTTGAACTGGTCGGAATAGCTGCCGGTCATCAGCGCCGATGCCACGCGATCAGAACCGACTCCGACCCGGGAGTAGGCCACTCGGTTGACGCCGGTGCGGTCGGCCCCATCCGCTGCCAATGCTCCGGCACCGACACGATCAGCGCCATCGGCAGCCACTGCGCCAGCGCCGACACGATCAGCGCCATCGGCAGCCACTGCGCCAGCGCCGACACGATCAGCACCATCGGCAGCCACCGCGCCCGCGCCGACGCGATCAGCACCATCGGCAGCGACTGCACCTGCGCCGACACGATCAGCGCCATCGGCAGCCACTGCGCCAGCGCCGACACGATCAGCGCCATCGGCAGCCACCGCGCCGGCACCGACACGATCAGCGCCATCGGCAGCCACCGCGCCGGCACCGACACGATCGGCGCCATCGGCGGCCACTGCGCCGGCGCCAACATGATCAGCCCCATCCGAAGCCAACGCCTGCGGTTGCGCCGCCAAGACATTCGGCACCACAACGCTGGCCGCTACCGCAAGAAGCACGCCTGACAACAACTTGTATTTCATGGTTTTCTCCACGACCCGTTGCCAAACAGCGATCAATCGCGCGCGATGCATACAGACGCCACGACTCACTGGCTTGGGTTCTACCTGGTTGGCGAAAGGCACGGGCACACCGAACGGCGTGCGGGTGTCGAGATAATTTTGATCGAGCCGATTGAGTATAGGATCGGCCTCGGGAACTGCCACGGCAGAAAGATCGACGGACAAAAAAAGACGAAGCCCGCATTGCGCGGGCTTCTTTGGGTGGAGCTGTTTACATTCTTGCCAGTGCCTGAGCCAGATCGGCGCGCAGGTCTTCAACGTCTTCAACTCCGACCGACAACCGCACCAAGCCATCGCCAATACCAAGCTTGGCGCGCGTCTCCGGTGGAATCGTCGCGTGGGTCATGATCGCCGGATGCTCGATCAAGCTTTCCACGCCACCGAGGCTTTCGGCCAACGCAAAGATCTTCACGTTTTCCAGAAAGCGCCGCGCACCGGCCAGGTCGCTGTTCAGATCAACAGAAATCATCCCGCCAAAACCGCGCATTTGCCGCTTGGCCAGTTCGTGCTGCGGGTGCGAGGTCAGGCCCGGATAGTAGACGCGTTTGACCTGCGGTTGCTGTTCCAGCCACTGCGCCAGATCCAGGGCGTTGCTGCAATGACGTTCCATGCGCAGCGCCAAAGTCTTCACCCCGCGCAGGGTGAGGAATGCATCGAACGGCCCGGAAATCGCCCCGACGGCGTTTTGCAGGAAACCGAGTTTTTCCGCCAGCTCGTCGTTCTGTCCGACCACGGCAATGCCGCCGATCACGTCGGAGTGGCCGTTGAGGTATTTGGTGGTCGAGTGCAGGACGATGTCGAAGCCCAGCTCCAGTGGGCGCTGGATGTACGGGCTGGCAAAAGTGTTGTCGGCGACGCAGATGATCCCCCGCGCGCGGCAGATGCGCGCAATGGCGGCCAGATCCGACAGGCTCAGCAGCGGGTTGGTAGGGGTTTCGACCATGACCATGCGCGTGTCGTCCTGCAGCGAGGCTTCGAACGCCGACAGATCGGTCAGGTCGACGAAGCTGAAACGGTGCCCGGCACTGCGCTGACGGACCTTGTCAAACAGGCGGAAGGTGCCGCCGTACAAGTCATTGCCGGAAACGATGTGCGAGCCTGCGTCGAGCAGTTCCAACACCGTGGAGATCGCCGCCAGCCCCGAGGCGAAGGCGAACGCGCGGGTGCCGCCTTCGAGGTCGGCGACGCAGCGCTCCAGCGCGAAGCGCGTCGGGTTGTGCGAGCGGCCGTAGTCGAACCCCTTGTGCACGCCGGGGCTGTCTTGCAGGTAGGTGGAGTTGGCATAGATCGGCGGCATCAGCGCGCCGGTGGTCGGGTCAGGCTCTTGCCCGGCGTGGATCACCCGGGTGGCAAAGCCTTTGGATTTATCGTCGTGCTGACTCATGCAAGGGATCTCCGTAATTGGTTGAGCATGTCGGTGCGGGTGATCAGGCCGTGGAAGCCGGAGGCGTCGGCGATGATCGCGACGAGGCCACGGCTGAGCACCGCTTCCAGCTCGGCCAGGGTCGCAGCCGGGGCGAGGGTTTGCAGTTTGTCGGTCATCACGCTGGACACCGACTGGCTGAAGCGCGCGGCGTCTTCGTGGACGCCGAGGAGGATGTCGGACTCGTCGATCACGCCCACCAGTCGCTTGCCTTCGACCAGCACCGGCAATTGCGAAACGTCCGCCAGACGCATGCGCTGGAAGGCCGTGAGCAGGGTGTCGTCAGGGCCGACGCTGATCACCCGGCCGTCCTCGAAACGCCGTGCGATCAAGTCGCGTAAGTCGCCGTAGCCCTTGCGTTGCAACAGGCCCTGATCGGTCATCCACTGGTCGTTGTAGACCTTCGACAGGTAGCGCGTGCCGGTGTCGCAGACAAAGCTGACCACGCGTTTCGGCTCGGTCTGTTCGCGGCAATAACGCAGCGCGGCAGCGAACAGGGTGCCGGTCGATGAGCCGCCGAGAATGCCCTCGGCCTTGAGCAACTGGCGTGCATGATCGAAGCTTTCCGCGTCGCTGATCGAGTAGGCGTGACGCACGCTGGAGAGGTCGGTGATCGACGGAATGAAGTCTTCGCCGATGCCCTCGACTGCCCACGAACCGGGCGTCGGCAAGGTGCCGTCGCGGCTGTATTGCGCCATCACCGAGCCGACCGGATCGGCCAGGACCATTTCCAGATCCGGTTGCACGCGCTTGAAGAAGCGACTCAGCCCGGTCAGCGTGCCGGCCGAACCGACGCCGACGACAATGGCGTCCAGATCATGTTCGGTCTGCGCCCAGATTTCTGGCGCGGTGCTGCATTCATGGGCCAGCGGGTTGGCGGGATTGTTGAACTGGTCGGCGAAAAACGCCCCGGGGATGTCCTTGGCCAAACGGGCGGCGACGTCCTGGTAATACTCGGGATGGCCCTTGCCGACGTCAGAACGAGTGATGTGCACTTCGGCGCCCATGGCCTTCAAGTGCAGGACCTTCTCGGTGGACATCTTGTCCGGTACCACCAGCACTACGCGATAGCCTTTGGCGCGACCGACCAGCGCCAGACCCAGACCGGTATTGCCGGCAGTGGCCTCGACAATCGTCCCGCCCGGTTGCAGGCGGCCGTCACGTTCGGCAGCGTCGATCATCGCCAGACCGATACGGTCCTTGATCGAGCCGCCAGGGTTCTGCGATTCGAGTTTGAGAAACAGCGTGCACGGTCCGGTATCGAAGCGGGTGACCTGCACCAGCGGAGTATTGCCTATCAGCCCAAGCACGGCAGGGCGTGATTCCTTTGACATTTCTTCACCTCTTTATGGTGTTGATCGCGTTCCAATCGCGGGGAAAAGACTCGCGTGCAACTTAGGCGCAGACATCCCCTCTCGCAACCTCTAATCCTTGGAAAATCCAGCCATTTGGATCTAACGATAGAACGAAAACTTGCATGTTGCCCTGACGTGTTCTGATCGTTCCCACGTTCCGCGTGGGAATGCAGCCTTGGACGCTCTGCGTCCCTACGGCCAGAAGATCGCAGCCTTCGGCAGCTCCTACGGGGCGCCTGTGCATGAGTAGAACTTGTGATGATCTAGAATTTATTGAGTTTGTTTCATCAAGACCGGTTCCCGACAATACCCGCCATCGAATAAGCATCTGGAGTTGTTTGTCATGGCACTGGCCCATTCCCTTGGATTTCCGCGCATCGGTCGCGATCGCGAACTGAAGAAAGCGCAAGAGGCGTTCTGGAAAGGAGAACTGCACGAGGCGGGCCTGCGTGACGTCGGGCGTGAGCTGCGCAAGGTCCATTGGGACTTGCAGAAAAACGCCGGCATCGACTTGCTGCCGGTTGGCGATTTCGCCTGGTACGACCAGGTGCTGACCCACTCGCTGATGTTCGGCGTGATCCCCGAGCGTTTCCGTCCGCACGACGGCAAAGCCACGCTGCAGACCCTGTTCAGCATGGCCCGAGGCGTCAGCAATACTTGCTGCGGCGAAGGCCATGCTCAGGAAATGACCAAGTGGTTCGATACCAACTATCACTACCTGGTACCGGAATTCAGTGTCGACCAGCACTTCCAGTTGGGTTGGGAGCAGTTGTTTGAGGAAACCGAAGAGGCCCGCGCGCTGGGGCACAACGTCAAACCGGTGATCATCGGTCCGCTGACCTATCTGTGGCTGGGTAAAACCAAAGGCGCCGATTTCGACAAGCTCGATTTGCTTGATCGCCTGCTGCCGCTGTACGGCCAGATCTTCGCGCGGCTGGCGGCATTGGGTGTGGAGTGGGTGCAGATCGACGAGCCGATTCTGGTGCTCGATTTGCCGCAGGACTGGAAGAATGCCTTCGAGCGCGCCTACAACCAGATCCAGCGCGATCCGCTGAAAAAACTGCTCGCCACGTACTTCGGTGGCCTGGAAGAAAACCTCGGTCTGGCGGCGAACCTGCCTGTCGATGGCTTGCACATCGATCTGGTGCGCGCGCCGGATCAGTACCCGACCATTCTGGATCGTCTGCCGGCTTATAAGGTGCTGTCGTTGGGTGTGGTCAACGGTCGGAGCGTCTGGCGCTGCGATCTGCAAAACGCGCTGGCGACGCTGCGCCATGCTCATGAGCGTCTGGGTGATCGATTGTGGGTAGCACCGTCCTGTTCATTGCTGCACAGCCCGGTTGATCTGGGCCGCGAAGACCAGCTCGATGCCGAACTGAAAAGCTGGCTGGCGTTCGCCGTGCAGAAGTGCGAAGAGGTCGCCGTGCTCGCTCAAGCGGTCAGCGAGCCGGAAGCGCCGAAGGTACTGCGTGCCCTCGCGCAAAGCCGTTCGGTGCAGACCAGCCGCGCTGCCTCGCCGCGTATTCACAAACCGGCGGTGCAAGCGCGGGTCGCGGCGATCACTGCCAAGGATGCGCAACGCCAATCGCCGTTTGCCCAGCGTATTGCCAAACAGCGCGGCAAGCTCGACCTGCCGTTATTCCCGACCACCACCATTGGCTCGTTTCCGCAAACGGCGGCGATCCGTCTGGCGCGTCAGGCCTACAAGCAAGGCAAGCTCAGCGCGGCCGATTACACCGATGCGATGCACACGGAGATTCGCCACGCGGTGGAAATTCAAGAGCGCCTCGGCCTGGATGTGCTGGTGCACGGTGAGGCCGAGCGCAACGACATGGTCGAATACTTCGCCGAACAGCTCGACGGCTATGCCTTCACCCGCTTTGGCTGGGTGCAGAGCTACGGTTCGCGCTGCGTCAAACCGGCGGTGATTTTCGGTGACCTCAGCCGCCCGCAGGCGATGACGGTCGAGTGGAGCCGCTACGCCCAAGGCCTAACCGACAAGGTCATGAAAGGCATGCTGACCGGCCCGGTGACCATGCTGATGTGGTCGTTCCCGCGCGAAGACGTCAGCCGCGAAGTGCAGGCACGACAACTGGCGCTGGCGATCCGTGACGAGGTGAATGATCTGGAAGCGGCGGGAATCAAAATCGTCCAGATCGACGAAGCGGCGTTCCGTGAAGGCTTGCCGTTACGCCGGGCGCAGTGGCCGGCGTATCTGCACTGGGCGAGCGAAGCGTTCCGCCTGTGCGCCTCCGGCGTGCGCGACGAAACGCAAATCCACACGCACATGTGCTACAGCGAGTTCAACGATGTGATCGAGTCGATCGCGGCGATGGACGCCGATGTCATCACCATCGAAACCTCGCGTTCGGACATGGAACTGCTCGAAGCGTTTGAAGCGTTCGCCTACCCGAACGACGTCGGCCCCGGCGTGTACGACATTCACTCGCCACGGATTCCCGATGTGACGGAAATGGTCGGTTTACTGCGCAAAGCGGCGCAGCGTATTCCGGTGGAGCGGCTGTGGGTCAATCCGGATTGCGGGTTGAAAACCCGAGGCTGGCCAGAGACCGAAGCGGCGCTGGTGCACATGGTCAGCGCCGCGCGGCAACTGCGCAAAGAGTGGGCCTGACCCTTTACCGCCCTGGAATACATAACCCTGTGGGAGCGAGCCTGCTCGCGAAAGCGGTGTGTCAATCGACACCATGTTGGATGACCTGACGCCTTCGCGAGCAGGCTCGCTCCCACAGAACTCGCGTTCTCCCCGTCATTCACGGCAACACACAAATCCTTTGTGGGAGCGAGCCTGCTCGCGAAAGCGGTGTGTCAGCCACCCATGCATCAGGCAAGGAAGCGCAATATCGGCGCACCATCGAACGGGTCTGTCAGATAGTGCGCCCTGACCCCGAAAGTCGTCTGTAACCGCTCCGGCGTCAGCACGTGCAGCGGCTCGCCCAGTGCCACCAGACGCCCGCGCTCCAGCACCCCCAGGCGATCGCACTTGAGCGCCTGATTGAGATCGTGCAGGGCGATCAGCGTAGTCACCGGCAGTGCGCGCACCACTTGCAGAATGCTCAACTGATGCTGGATGTCGAGGTGGTTGGCCGGCTCGTCGAGCAGCAGGATCTGCGGGCGCTGCGCCAGTGCGCGGGCGATGTGCACGCGTTGGCGTTCCCCGCCGGAAAGGCTGCGCCAGAGGCGGGTGCGCAGGTGCACGGCGTCGACGTCGACCAGCGCTTGCTCGACGATGGCGTCATCGGCCGGCGACCATGGTTGCAGCGCCGACAACCACGGCGTCCGCCCCAGCGCCACCGCGTCGAACACGCGAATGCCATCGTCGGTATCGGCCTGTTGCTCAACCACCGCGAGCGTCTGCGCGATAGTGCGCCGCGACATCTTGCCCAGCGTCCGACCGTCGAGCTGCACCTGACCTGCGCTCGGTTCGCGCAGGCCAGCGAGCAGTTTCAGCAGCGTGGATTTACCCGAACCGTTCGGCCCGACAATGCCCAGGGTCTCGCCGCGCTGGACATCGAGGCTGACACCATTGAGCAACTCGGCACCGCGCACCTTGAAGCCCACACCCGCACAACTCAGAACCGTGTTCATCGCGCCGATCTCCGGCCCACCAGAATCAGCGCGAACACTGGCGCGCCGACCAGCGCGGTAATCACGCCGACAGGAATCACCTGACCCTTGATCAGGGTGCGTGACAGCACATCGGCGGCGATCAGAAACACTGCGCCGCCCAACGCACTGGCCGGCAGCAGACGCGCATGGCCGGTGCCGAGCAACAACCGCGCGGCATGGGGAATCACCAGACCGACAAAGCCGATCGAGCCGACAATCGACACCATCACCGCCGTCACCAGCGCGGCGCAGCCAATCAACAGAATTTGCACACGTCGCACTGGAATGCCGAGAGACGCCGCCGAGTCCGCACCAAAGGTGAACGCATCCAGCGCCCGGCGATGCCACAGACAAACAACCAACCCCAACACTGCCACCGGCACCGCCAGCCACACCGACGGCCAGCGCACGCCGCCGAGATTGCCGAGCAGCCAGAACATGATCCCGCGCGCCTGTTCCGAGCTGGCCGAGCGGGTGATCAGAAAAGCGGTGAGGGCGTTGAACAGCTGCGAGCCGGCAATCCCGGCCAGAATGATCTGCCCGGTGCCGCTGGCCGAGCCGCTGACTCGCGCCAACAGGATCACCAGTGCGAAAGCGGTCACCGCGCCGGCAAAAGCACCGACCGACAATGAAATCGCCCCGGCACCGACGCCGAGCAGGGCGACCATCACCGCGCCGGTCGAGGCGCCAGCAGAAATTCCCAGCAGATACGGATCGGCCAACGGATTGCGCAGCAGCGACTGCAGGATTACGCCACAGGTCGCCAGACCGGCGCCGCAGGCCGCCGCGACCAGCGCGCGGGTCAGGCGATAGTTCCAGACAATGCCTTCGTCGATCGGGTCGAGCACATAACCGGCGCCCCACAGCTTGTTGGCCAGCACCTGCAACACCACGCTCGGCTCGATCGAAGTCTCGCCAATGGCCACGCCGCCGATCAGCGCGACCGACAGCGTCAACAGCACCAGCAGCAAACGGATCAGGCGTCTGCTCATGGCGACAGGTCGTAGCCGTTGATCGCGCTGGCCAGTTGTGCGAGGCCGTCGAAGGTGCGCAGGCTGGCCTGCATGGCCATGGCGTCAAGGATGATGATGCGGTTGTGCTTGACCGCGTCCATGTTGCGCGTCACCGGATCACTGCGCAGGAAGGCGAGTTTCTTCTGATAGTCGTCCGCCGGGAAACGTCGACGATCCATGCGCGCGATCACCAGAAACGTCGGGTTGGCCTTGGCGATGGTTTCCCAGCCGACCGTTGGCCATTCTTCATCCGACTCGACGACGTTGCGCACGCCGAGGGTGCTGAGCATGAAATCGGGAACGCCTTTGTGCCCGGCCACGAAAGGCTCGATGTCCATCTCGGCGCTGGAGAACCACACCAGAGCGCTGACGTCTTTGCGCTGCTGGTTTTTCGCGGTGGCGATCGATTGCGCGAGGCTGGCTTTGAGCTGCTCATTGAGCTGTTCGCCACGCGCCTGCACGTCGAAAATCGCCGCCAGTTGGCTCACGCTTTTGTAGATGCTGTCGATGCGAAACGGCGCCAGCCGCGTGCCGTCCGAACCGACGAGGTTGTCCTTGGCTTCGCAATCGGAGGGCAGCAGATAGGTCGGAATCTTCAGTTCATGAAACTGCTCGCGGGTGCCGACCGCGCCTTGCGGGCCGACCATCCATTCCAGCTCGACGGCAACCAGCTCCGGGCGTTTGGCGATCACCGCTTCGAAACTCGGCTCGTTGTCGGCGAGGCGCTCGATCCTGTCGTTCTGTGCTTTGTATGTGCCCAGCACATCGTTGAACCACAGCGAAGTGCCGACGACTTTGTCGCCCAGACCCAAGGCGTAGAGCATTTCCGTGCCGGCCTGGCCAATGGTCACCGTGCGCGCAGGCGCGTGTTGAAAGGTCAGGCTGCTGCCACAGTTTTCGACGGTCAGCGGATACGCAGTCGGCGCCGCTTGCGCCAGGGGGCAAAGGCTCAGAGCGGTGAGCAGGGTGGCAACGCGGGGCAGCAGCATGGGGCAGTCTCCAGGGGAACCGTACGGGAGCGGGCGGGTACGGTTTGGAAACACACCTCGGGCGCGGTCGTGGAAACTACGCAAGGCCGGCACGGGGAAAATGCGCACGGCACGATGTCCTTCCCGGACACCCCGCCGGTTGGTCAGTCACTGTGCCGGCAGGTCTCCTGACTGATGCGTCATCGCCACGCTCCGGCCTTCCCGGGGTTCACCCAGTGGCAGTCGAGGAGCAGGCTCGGCACCTACAGTTGCGGGGGCAGTTCCGATTGATGCGTGGAGCATCTCGGATTCCCTATTAATTCCGTGTGGAAACCGGCGCGGGCATGGTAGTCGATCAGGCCGCTGATGGGGAGCCGAATCTGCTTTGGTAGGAGCTGCCAAAGGCTGCGATCTTTTGATCTGGTCTTTAACGGGCAAGATCAAAAGATCGCAGCCTTCGGCAGCTCCTACACGGGTGCGTGTTTGCGTGGCGAAGCGTTTGCAATCCGAGGGTAAGCTTGGCTAATATACGTTCCATATACACATCGTATCGGATTCATATATGGGCATCGTAAAAATCTCAGAGGACATGCACGAGAACCTGCGCATCTCCAGCAACGCCCTCAGCCGCTCGATCAACGCGCAGGCCGAGCACTGGATGCGCATCGGCATGCTCGCCGAGCTGCATCCCAACCTCGACCACAGCGCCATTTGCCGCCTGCTGATCCGCGCCGAACAGAATGGTGGGCTGGATCTGCAACAACTGACTCAGGAAGCCGTCAGCGCATGAGAAACCAGATCAAGATCAACACCCCGGCCGACATCGAAAAATCTCGCGCCGCCGGCAAACTCGCCGCTGAAGTGCTGGCAATGCTGGTGCCGCATGTGAAGGCTGGCGTGACCACCGATGAGCTGGATCGACTGTGCAACGATTACATCGTCAACGTGCAGAAGGCGGTGCCAGCCAACGTCGGTTATCACGGCTTTCCGAAAACCGTCTGCGCGTCGGTCAACGATGTGGTGTGCCACGGCATTCCATCGGGTACTCCATTGAAAGACGGCGACATCGTCAACCTCGACATCGCGGTGATCAAGGACGGCTGGTTCGGCGATACCAGTCGCATGTATGTGGTGGGCGAGGCGACTCCCGAAGCGCAGCACCTGATCAAGACCACCTACGAAGCCATGTGCGCGGGCATCCGTGCAGTGAAACCGGGCGCAACACTGGGCGATATCGGCCACGCGATCCAGAGCCTGGCGGAGGCGGAGGGCTTCAGCGTGGTGCGCGAATACTGCGGCCACGGTATCGGCAAGGTCTATCACGACGAACCGCAGATCCTGCATTACGGCTTTCCCAATCAAGGGCTGAAGCTTAAGGCCGGGATGATTTTCACCGTGGAACCGATGCTCAATGCCGGCAAACGCCATGTCAAGAACATGCCGGATGGCTGGACGGTGCTGACCAAGGATGGCTCCTTGTCGGCGCAGTGGGAGCATATGGTCGCGGTGACGGAGAGCGGGTTTGAATTGCTGACGGCTTGGCCGGATGAGATTGAAGGGTACCGGGCCATTGGCTAATACCGTGTCGCCTGCTTGCCCTCACCCTAGCCCTCTCCCAATGGGAGAGGGGACTGACCGAGGTGTTGTTGCGAGATACGCCGACGTGCGATACCGAGTCGAACTTACATTTTGAACAGCATGAAGATCGGCTCCCTTTCCCCCTCGCCCCCCGTGGGGGAGAGGGCTGGGGTGAGGGGGTAGATCCAACTGACTCAGCGCAATCAGTGAGCACCGGCAGCCTTGTTCAAATCGCTCTCGGTCCACTCGGTATAAACACAAGCATCCGCCGTCGCCCAGCGCACCCGTACCGGATCGCCGGCCTTGAGCGGCATGCCCGCTGCCGATAGCGCTTTCACCGTCATCGACGTCCCGCCCGCAGTCACCACGCTGCACGTCTGGCTTTCACCGAGAAACAGCACCTCCACAACGTTCGCCGACACCTCATTCCAGCCCGCTGCCAGCGGCTCATCCAGCGCCTGCTGCGTGCTCAGCGCCAAGGCCTTTTCCGGACGCACCATCAGCAGCACATCCTGATCAGTGTGCAACCCGGACGTCAGCCGAATCGACAACGACTGGCCCTCGAAACTCGCCGCTGCATTGCCTTGCGCCTTGAGCTTGAGGAAGTTCGAATTACCCAGGAACGACGCGACAAATGCATTCGGCGGATTCTGGTAAAGGTCATAACCACTGCCCAGCCCGACAATCTTGCCGTGGCTGAAAATCGCGATGCGTTGCGACAGACGCATGGCTTCTTCCTGGTCGTGGGTCACGTAGACGATGGTGATGCCCAGGCGCCGGTGCAGCTGGCGCAGTTCATCCTGCAAGTCTTCGCGCAGCTTCTTGTCCAGCGCACCGAGCGGTTCGTCCATCAGCAGAATGCGCGGCTCGTAAACCAAGGCGCGAGCGATGGCAACCCGTTGTTGCTGGCCGCCAGACAGTTGCGAAGGGCGGCGATGGGCGAACTGCTCAAGCTGCACCAGCTTCAACATCGCATCGACGCGCTTTTCGCGCTCGGCGGCAGCCAGTTTACGGATCGCCAAAGGGAAGGCGATGTTGTCGCGCACCGACAGATGCGGGAACAGCGAGTAACGCTGAAAAACCATGCCGATGTCGCGCTTGTGCGGCGGCACGTTGACCAGCGACTGGCCGTTGACGAGGATCTCGCCGCTGCTCGGTGTTTCAAAACCGGCGAGCATCGACAGCGTGGTGCTTTTGCCCGAGCCGCTGGAGCCCAGGAACGTGAGGAATTCACCGTCCTTGATGTCCAGCGAGATATTGTCGACGGCAGCGAAATCGCCGTAGTGCTTGTTCAGGTTGCGCAGGCTGACCAGGGGTTTGTCGCTCTGCTGGGATGCGTCTTTGATCACGGCACTCATGTCGTACTCCTGGGCGCTCAGGCGCTGATTTCGTTGCGCCGGCGCAGGGCGGCGGCGATCACCATGACCAACACTGACAGGCCGATCAGCAGCGTCGAAGCGACGGCGATCACCGGGGTCAGGTCCTGGCGCAGGGTGGTCCACATTTTCACGGGAAGGGTTTGCAGAGTCGGGCTTGCCATCATCACGCTGAGCACCACTTCGTCCCACGAAACGAGAAAGGCGAAGAGGGCGCCGGCGACCATGCCCGGACGGATCGCCGGGAACGTCACCTTGAACACCGCTTGCAAGCGCGAGGCACCGCAGATTACCGCCGCGTCTTCAATCGACTGATCGAACAGCTTCAGCGAGTTGATGATCGAGATGATGGTAAATGGCAGCGCGACGATCACATGGCTGACGACGAAGGCGAACATGGTCCCGGTGTAGCCGAGTTTGAGAAACAGCGCATACACCGCCACGGCAATGATCACCAGCGGCACGATCATCGGCAGGGTGAACAGGCCGTAGAGCATCTCGCGGCCGGGGAAGCGTCCGCGCACCAGCGCAAACGCGGTTGGCAAACCGAGGGCCACGGCGCAGATCGTGGTCAGCACGGCAACTTTTAGGCTGGCGGCAGCGGCGTTCATCCAGTCGGGATTGGAGAAGAACTGGCCGTACCATTTCAGCGTCCAGCCCGGCGGAGGGAACACCAGCCACTGCGAGGAGCCGAACGACAGCAGCACGATGAACACGATCGGCAACAGCAGGAACAGACCGATCAGCCCGGTAGTGGCGTAGAGGCCGAAACGCATGCGCCGGCTCATGGCATTGGGGGTCAGGAGCATGTCGGCTTACCTCGCGTTACTGGCGCCAACCGGGGATTCCGGTTGAAGCTTCAGGTAGAAGTAGAACAGCACCAGGGTGATTGCGATCAGCAACGCGGCGCCGGCACTGGCCAGGCCCCAGTTGAGGAACGATTGCACCTGCTGAATGATGAACTCCGGCAGCATCATGTTCTGCGCCCCGCCGAGCAGCGCGGGGGTGACGTAGTAACCGAGCGACATCACGAACACCATCAAACCGCCGGAGGCCAGACCCGGCCGGCACAGCGGCAGGAACACCCGGAAGAAGTTGGTCCACGGACTGGCGCCGCAGATCGAGCCGGCCTGCAGGATCATCGGGTCGATGGCCTGCATGGTTGCCTGCAACGGCAGCACGATGAACGGGATCATGATGTAGCTCATGCCGATCACCACGCCGGTGAGGTTGTGCACCATTTCCAGCGGCTGATCGATGATGCCCATCGCCATCAGCGCCTTGTTGATTACGCCCGAGGCTTGCAGCAACACCAGCCACGAATAGGTGCGGGCGAGCAGGCTGGTCCACATCGACAGCAGCACGATGTTGAGGATCCAGCGCCCCCAGCCGCGCGGCACCAGGGTGATCGCCCAAGCCAGCGGAAAGCCCAAGAGCAGGCTGAACAGCGTCACCAGCCCGGCCACCGAAAAGGTGTTGAGCAGCACTCGCGCATAGGCCGAATTGGCGAACAGTTGTTCGTAGTTGCCGAGACCCGGCACAGGTTCCAGCACACCGCGCAACAGCAGGCCAATCAACGGCGCAAGAAAGAACAGGCCGAGGAACAGCAGCGCCGGGACGAGGTTGCCAGCGCCGCGCCAGCGTTGTTTAAACGCCGAACCGGTAGCGCCAGCGGCGCTCCCGGTGGCAGTGGAAGGACGAGGCGCAGTGGCCGCGATTTTCATTTGACCAGCCATTCGTTCCACCGTGTCGCGATAGCCGGACCGTTCTTGGCCCAGTAAGCGAAATCAAGGGTGATCTGATCCTTGGCGTAAGCCGTCGGCAGGTTGGGGGCCAGCGTCGAATCCAGACGCTCCACACTGTCGAGGTTGACCGGCGCGTAGGCGGTCAGGTTGGAGAAGTCGGCCTGACCTTTGGCGCTGCTGGCATTGGCGAGGAACTTCATCGCCGCATCTTTGTTTTTCGAGCCTTTGGGAATGACCAGAATGTCGGCCATGACCAGGTTCTGCTTCCAGCTCACGCCGACCGGTGCGCCGTCTTCCTGCAGGGCGTGCACCCGACCGTTCCAGAACTGGCCCATGCTCGCTTCGCCGGACGCCAGCAGTTGCTGCGACTGCGCGCCGCCGCCCCACCAGACGATGTCTTTCTTGATGGTGTCGAGTTTCTTGAAGGCGCGATCCAGATCCAGCGGGTAGAGCTTGTCAGCCGCAACGCCGTCGGCCAGCAGCGCCAGTTCGAGCACGCCGGGGCTTGGCCATTTGTACAGGGCGCGCTTGCCCGGGTAGGTCTTGGTGTCGAACAGCGCGCTCCAGTCCTGCGGCTTGTTGGCGCCGAGCTTGCCTTCGTTGTAGCCGAGGACAAAGGAGAAGAAGAATGAACCGACGCCGTGATCGCTGACAAAGCGCGGGTCGATCCTGTCGCGCTGGATCACTTTGAAATCGAGGGGTTCGAGCAGGCCTTCGGCAGCGGCGCGCAGAGCGAAGTCGGCTTCGACATCGACCACGTCCCACTGCACGTTGCCGCTTTCGACCATGGCTTTGAGTTTGCCGTAGTCGGTGGGGCCGTCCTGGACGACGGTGATGCCGCTGGCCTTGCTGAACGGATCGGCCCAGGCCTGTTTCTGCGCATCCTGGGTGCTACCGCCCCAGCTGACAAAATTCACGCTTTCGGCAGCCATTGCAGCCTGGCCGGTAACGCTGAGCAGTCCCGCGAAAAAGATCGCGGTTGCAGCTTTGTTCAACACCATGTTCACGCCCTCATTGTTGTGTTTTTGAGCGGGCCTTGCGTTGTTGCCCGCCTGTCGGGAGCAGTAGCTGGACGCTTTTTCACGTCGTCAGGTCTATGGAATATCATATTATGGTATTCCAAACTTTGTGCAAGCACTTTGCCTTACCGGTTATCTGGCGGATCTGTTTTTCCGGCCTTCATCCAAATGTGTAGCGAATGAAACTGTGGCGAGGGGATTTATCCCCGTTGGGCTGCGGAGCAGCCCTGAAAGCGGGACATGCGATATTTCTGGCGGATCGCGTTGGCAGGAATCGGGGCCGCTTCGCAGCCCGACGGGGATAAATCCCCTCGCCACAGGGGATTATCGATAGCAGGCTTATTCAGTGAAAGGGATGCTCTCAACCACCTCAAGGTCATACCCGGTCAACCCCGCATACTTCAGCGGTGGCCCGAGGTGCCGCAGCTTGCCAACCCCAAGGTTCTGCAGAATCTGCGCCCCAGTCCCGACCTCGGAATAAATCCGCGATTGCGAACGGCTGAACTGCCGTGGCGGCTGGGTCAACTGCGGCACGCGCTCGAGCAATGCCTGCGACGATTCATGATTGGCCAGCACGACCACAACTCCATGACCTTCCGCCGCGACCCGTTGCAACGCTGCCCACAGCGTCCAGTTCGTCGGCCCGCTGTACTCGGCGCCGACCAGGTCGCGCAGCGGATCGATCACATGCACGCGCACCAGCGTCGGTTCTTCACGGCGCAGATCGCCCATGACCATCGCCATGTGCACACCGCCTTCGATGCGATCCTCGAAGGTGATCAAACGGAACGTGCCATGCACCGTCGGCAGCTCACGTTCGCCGATGCGTTCAATGGTGTGCTCGGTGCTCAGGCGGTAGTGGATCAGGTCGGCAATGGTGCCGATCTTGATCCCGTGCTTGCGCGCGAACTGCTCCAGATCCGGGCGGCGGGCCATGGTGCCGTCGTCGTTCATCACTTCGACAATCACCGAGGCGGGGGTGAAACCGGCCAGGCGCGCCAGATCGCAACCGGCTTCGGTGTGCCCGGCGCGGGTCAGCACGCCACCTTCCTTGGCGCGCAACGGGAAGATGTGACCGGGCTGCACCAGGTCTTCGGCACGGGCATTCGGCGCGACGGCGGCGGCCACGGTGCACGCGCGATCTGCTGCGGAAATGCCGGTCGTCACGCCGACCGCCGCTTCGATCGACACGGTAAATGCAGTGCTGAACACACTGCCGTTGGCGGGTACCATTTGCTCCAGGCCCAGACGCTGACAATGTTCGTCGGTCAGGGTCAGGCAGATCAGCCCGCGTGCCTCGCGGGCCATGAAGCTGATAGCCTCCGGTGTGCAGCGATCGGCAGCCAGCAGCAGGTCGCCTTCGTTCTCGCGGTCTTCGTCATCGACCAGCAGGACCATTTTGCCGAGGCGATAATCTTCGATGATTTCTTCGATGCTGTTGAAGGCCATGCTGGACTCTCAGGGTTCGTTGGAAATATATTGGTATACCATAATACAAAATCAACAAAGAGGTCACTATGAAGGCGTACTGGATTGCACATGTGGATATAGCCGATGCCGAGCACTACAGCCAATACACCCAGCGCACCCCGCAGGCGATTGCCGCATTCGGCGGCAAGTTTCTCGCCAGAGGCGGGCGCAGCGAAGCGCTGGAAGGCCGGCAGACGCCGCAGCGCACAGTGATCATCGAGTTCGACAGCTACGAACAGGCCGTGGCGTGCTATCGCTCGGCGGCGTATCAGGAGGCGAAAAGTTACCGCGAAGAATGGGCGAGGGCGGAGATCATCATCGTAGAAGGCATCGCCCCGAACTGAGCCACACCACCAAACTATGTGGGAGCGAGCCTGCTCGCGAATGCGTTCGATCATTCAACATTTGTATCGACTGACACGACGCCTTCGCGAGCAGGCTCGCTCCCACAGGGGTATAGGTGGTGATCAGCGCATGAAATGGATCTTGCCGCTGTCATCATTGCCCATGTAAATCCCGTAAACCCCAGCCTGGCGCTCTTCGATATAGCGCTCGAGAATCTGCCGGATCGCCGGGTAATAGATCTGCTCCCAAGGAATGTCTTCAGGGGCGAAGAACTTGTAATCCATGGTCTCCGGTCCGTACTGCCCGGTGATCTCCAGGGCGATGGCGCGGAAGATGATGTACACCTCGCTGATCTTCGGCACGCTGAAGATCGAATACGGCGAGACGATTTCCGCGCGCACGCCGCTTTCTTCCCAGACTTCGCGCAGCGCCGCCTGCTCGGTGGTTTCACCGCTTTCCATGAAACCGGCCGGCAGCGTCCAGGTGCCCGGGCGCGGGGGGATCGCCCGTTGGCACAGGAGGTATTTGCCGTCCTGCTCAATGATGCAGCCGGCAATGATCTTCGGATTGACGTAGTGGATATAACCGCAGCCGCGGCACATCAGGCGCTCGTGCGTATCGCCCGGCGGCGTCTGCTGACCGAGGTCAGGGCCACCGCATTTCGGACAAAAGCTCGGGCTGAACATGTCATTGACCTATGCGGGGTTCTTTCAGCGCGATCGGCAGGGTGATCGCCGGGGTGCCTTTGACGGCGACGCCGGTTTCTTCCTGTTTGCGCTTGAGGTAATCGAGGGCCACGGCGGCGGCCGCGCGGACGTGATCCACACAGGCCTGATGCGCCGCCAGCGGATCGCCGCTCTTGATCGCCTCGACCATTTTTTCCATCTCGTGATTACTCGCGCCGCGTCGGTTTTCTTGGGAGACCGAGGTCGCGCGCAGATAGCTGATGCGCGCCTGCAACTGACGCAATTGCGTGGCGGCGACATGGTTGCCCGAGCCTTCGAGCAGCACGTCGTAGAAGCCCTGCACCGAGTCGATCACCTGTTGCAGCTCGCCGTCCTTCAACGCCTTGCGGTTGTCATCGAGGGCTTTTTCCAGGGCCTTGATGTCCTTGGCTTTGGCACGCAGGGTGAACAACTGCACGATCAAGCCTTCGAGCACGCAACGCAATTCGTAGATATCGACGGCGTCGTCGAGGGTGATGATGGCTACGCGCGGGCCTTTGGCGTCGGCGAATTCGACGAGACCTTCGGATTCAAGGTGACGCAAGGCTTCGCGCACCGAAGTGCGGCTGACGCCGAGGCGATCACAGAGGTCGCGTTCGACCAGGCGATCGCCTGGCATGAGCTGGAAATTCATGATCGCGCTACGCAGTTTGTCCAGCACGATTTCGCGCAGGGTAACGGGGTTGCGATTGACCTTGAAGCTGTCGTCGAGTGGCTGGCGTTTCATGGGGTCCGCTCTTGAGCTTGGCTGTCCATGCCAGACGGGCATCAAAACAGCCGAGGGTTAACTGGAGGCCTCGGCGTCGGCTTCGGCAAAGGCTTCACGGGCCAGCCGGAAACTGTCCACGGCCGCCGGAACGCCGCAATAAATGCCGACCTGAAGCAGAATTTCGCGTATTTGCTCACGACTCAGGCCGTTACGCAAGGCGCCACGCACATGCAGCTTGAGTTCATGCGGGCGGTTGAGCGCGGAGATCATCGCCAGGTTGATCATGCTGCGTTCCTTGAGCGACAGACCCTCACGCCCCCAGACATGTCCCCAGCAGTATTCGGTGACCATTTCCTGCAGCGGACGGGTGAAATCGTCGGCGTTGTCTATCGAGCGCTGCACGTAGGCTTCGCCCAATACCTGGGTGCGGATTTTCAGACCTTTTTCATACTTCTCGTTACTCATTTCTTTCGCCTCACCTCAATCCTGTGGGAGCTGGCTTGCCAGCGATAGCGGTAGTTCAGTCAGCATTGATGTTGAATGTTCCGTCGCCATCGCTGGCAAGCCAGCTCCCACAGGGTTTTGCATTGTCGCTTCAGGCCAGAGTCGGCAACGGGCCGAGCTTGCCTTTGTGATAAATCATCGGCGTCACCGGTTGCTCGGGCAGGATCAGGTTCTTCACTGCGCCGACAATGATCGCGTGATCGCCGCCGTCGTATTCACGCCACAACTCGCACTCGATGATCGCCGTGGCCTTGGCCAGAATCGGGTTGCCCAAATCGCTCAAGTGCCACTCGATGCCCTTGGCCTTTTCCTTGCCCTTGCCGGCGAACGCGTAGGCTTCGGCGGTCTGCTCGGCGGAGAGCAAATGGATGGCGAATTTCTTGCTGTCGCGCAGTACCGGGTAGGTGTCGGACGCATAGTTAGGGCAGAACAGCACCAGCGCCGGGTCGATCGACAGCGCGCTGAACGCGCTGGCGGTGATACCGACGATGCCGCCGTCCGGGTCGAGGGTGGTGACCACCGTGACGCCGGACGGGAACGAGCTCATGACGTCTTTGTAAATGCCGGGTTCGATCATTTCGCAGGACTCCTAGCGCATCACAAACGGATCAGGCATTGGCGCCTGGGAGAGGTTGATCCACACCGTTTTCAGTTCGGTGTAGGCCAGCACCGAGTCGATGCCGCTTTCGCGTCCATAGCCACTGTTCTTGAAGCCGCCGATCGGCGCCATCGCCGACACTGCGCGGTAAGTGTTGACCCAGATAATCCCCGAGCGCACATCACGCGCCAGACGATGGGCGCGGCCGAGGTCACGGGTCCAGATGCCGGCGGCGAGGCCGAACTGCGAGTCGTTGGCGATCGCCAGTGCTTCGGCTTCGTCTTTGAAACGAATCACCGAAGCCACCGGGCCGAAGACTTCTTCCTGCATGATCTTCATCGAATTGCGGTCGCACTCGAACAGCGTCGGCTCGTAGAACCAGCCTTCGCCGAGATCCGCCGGACGCTTGCCACCGGTGCGCAAACGCGCGCCTTCGGCGATCGCATCGGCGACCAGACCTTCGACCACCGCCAGTTGCTGCGCGGTGGCCATCGGCCCCATTTCACTGTGGTCTTCCTGCGGGTTGCCGATGCGGATGCGCTGGGCGCGCTCGACCAGACGATTGACGAATTCGTCGTAGATTTCGTCCTGCACCAGCAAGCGCGAACCGGACACGCAACTCTGCCCGGACGCTGCGTAGATCCCGGCAATCGCGCCGTTGATCGCGCTGTCGAGATCGGCGTCGGCAAAAATGATGTTCGGCGACTTGCCGCCCAGCTCCAGCGACAGCTTGGCGAAGTTCTCGGCGCTGCTGCGCACCACATGCCGTGCCGTCGCCGCGCCGCCGGTGAAGGCGATCTTGCGGATCAGCGGATGGCGGGTGAGGGCGGCGCCAGTGCTCGGGCCGTAACCGGTGACGACGTTGACCACGCCCGGCGGAATTCCGGCTTCGAGGGCCAGACGCGCCAGCTCGAGAATGGTCGCCGAGGCGTGCTCGGACGGCTTGATCACAATCGTGTTGCCGGCGGCCAGGGCCGGGGCCAGTTTGATCGCCGTCAGGTACAGCGGGCTGTTCCACGGAATGATCGCGGCAACCACACCCATGGCTTCGTGCACGGTGTAGGCAAACAGATCGGGCTTGTCCAGCGGCAGGGTGCCGCCTTCAAGCTTGTCGGCGAGGCCTGCGGTGTAGTGGAAGAACTCCGGCAGATAGCTGACCTGGCCACGGGTTTCGCGGATCAGCTTGCCGTTGTCGCGGCTTTCAAGCTGCGCCAGGTGTTCCTTGTTTTCTGCGATCAGATCACCGAGGCGGCGCAGCAGTTTGCCGCGCGCAGTGGCGGTCAGACCGCGCCACGCCGGGCTGTCAAAAGCAGTTTGCGCTGCTTGCACGGCGCGTTCGACGTCCGCTTCATCGGCGTCGGGCAGTTCCGCCCAGGCTTGCGCGGAGGCCGGGTTGAGGCTTTCGAAGGTCTTGCCGGAGAGGGCGTCGACCCAGTCTCCGCCGATGCACATCTGGAAGCGTGCGAGTGTCATGCAACGATCCCCTTTATATGGTTTTGTCGGGAGTGTGCGAATTGGAGAAATTCCAGCAGCATCTGGTTGACCAGACGCGGCGACTCTACCGGCATCATATGCCGTTGCTCGGGCAGCACGGCAACCTTCGCAGCGGGGATGCGTCGGGCCAGTTGCTCGGCCATTTCCGGGGTCGAACCGGGGTCGAGTTCGCCAGTGGCGATCAGTGTCGGCGCCTGAATGCTGCTCAGGTCGTCGGCGCGGTACATGTCCTGGGTGGCGAACAATTCGTAGGTGGTCAGGTAACCCTGCGGATCGTTGTTGGCCAAGGTCTGGCGCAACGCGGCGATCTGCGCCGGGTTGGCCGCCTGATATTCACGGCTGAACCAGCGTGACAGGGCGGCTTCGGCGTTGGCGTCCGGGCCATGCTCGGCAGCCTGCGCAGTGCGTGCGATGACACCGGCACGCTGTTCTTCGCTGCGGTTGAACACGCTGTTCAGCACCACCAGGCTTTGCAGGCGCTCCGGGTAGTGCAGGGCGAAGGCCCGCGCGACCAGACCGCCCATGGAGAAACCGATCACCGCTGCCTGGGGCAGATTCAGGTGATCGAGCAGCTCGAGCAACTGATCGGCGTAACCGAGCAGGTCGGTGCCGCTGGCCGGGCGCGGACTGGCGCCGTGGCCGAGCATGTCGTAGGCGATCACCTGGTACTGGCTGGCGAGGCCGACAATCTGCCCGCCCCACATTTCTTTGTTCAGGCCCACGCCGTGGATCAAGACCACGGGCTGGCCTTGGCCGGTCGCCAGGTAACTGGTGCCAGCCGGGGTGAGTTCAGCGGTGAGCCGAATCATGGAGCGCTCCTGCAATGCCTTTCTTGTTGTGATTACTGGGCTTTTTCGGCGGCCAGTTCTTCCAGATCGATGTAGCGGTTGCCGATACGCGGGTGCAGGCGGCCACCGTCGGCGCAACCCAGCACGACGACGATTTCGTCGGCACGCGGCGCGTCTTCGATCTGCATTTCCAGGGTGATGTAGTGCGAGCGCAGGCCTTCGTCGTCCTTGTGCATCATCGGGATCTGAATCGACGTGCCCGGACCGCCGCGCTTGTTGGTGAAGCTCAGGTAGCTCTTGGCTTTCACCGCTTCGCGATAGTGGTTGCCGAAGCGCAGGGTGTGGATCACGGCGGAGGCGTGTTCGATCTCGCCGTCAGCGCCGACCACGGCGGCTTTGCCGTAAGCCTCGATCTTCTCGGCGCCACCAATGATGCCGACCAGACGCTCGACCATCATTGCGCCGAGGTCGGAGCAGTTGGCGCGGATCTGCGGCTTGAGGTCTTCGACAAAACCATTGCCCACCCACGGGTTCTTCATCACCACGGCGAGGCCGACCATGGTCACCGGCTTGTCAGTAGCCTTGCCGCCTTCAATGAAGGTTTCTTCGACATAGCTGACGATCTTGCGAATTTCGAAACTCATGAGCTGCTCCGTTTGGGGATTGAGAGTGTCTGTGCGTCTGATGGTATACCATAATACCGATCCTGCAAGTCCCCTCCGCAACAATTGCGTCATCCATCCTACGAATGGCTGCGCATTCACCCTTTGTCGCAAAACCAACCATCACTACAAACCCTGTGGGAGCGAGCCTGCTCGCGAAAGCGGTAGGTCAGCCAATAAACAGGGTGACTGATACACCGCATTCGCGAGCAGGCTCGCTCCCACAGGGAAAATGATGGGTTACAGAGAGCCGCTTTCGGTTAACAAAAGATAACGCGGCGCCGATTGTCAGACATTTGCAAAGCCCGATAGGATGAGCCAGCTTCCGAAGGGGCTCTGGATTGCGGGTTTCAGGACTATGCTTCTGAAACGCCAGTAGCCGAGCACCCTTGCGGCGCCCTTGAAGGCCCGATGGCCCAACAATAATAAATAGGGGAAGGTCTATGAGTCGTTGCCGCCCGCCGGCGTTACGCAACACCGCGTTGCTGGCCACAGCACTCTCGCTGCTGGGCTTTGCCACGTTATCGGCACCTGTGATTGCCGCCGAGGCCCCGGCTGACGTGGTCTATGCCACCGAATCGGCCAAGGCCGCAAAAAGCCTGATTCTTGATGTCGTCCACGCTGGCGCGCGTCTTGTCGCGGTCGGCGATCGCGGGCACATCGTCTATTCCGATGACCAGGGCAAAACCTGGACCCAGGCCAAGGTGCCGACCCGGCAACTGCTCACTGCCGTGTATTTCGTCGATGACAAAAACGGCTGGGCCGTTGGCCACGACGCACAGATTCTCGCCAGTGCAGACGGCGGTCTGACCTGGACCAAACAATTCGAAGACCTCGCACGCGAATCGCCGCTGCTCGACGTCTGGTTCAAGGACGCCAGCAGCGGCTTTGCCGTGGGCGCCTACGGCACGCTGCTGGAAACCTCCGACGGCGGCAAGCACTGGGAAGACGTCAGCGATCGCCTCGACAACGAAGACCAGTTCCACCTCAACGCCATCGCCGCCGTGAAAGACGCCGGGCTGTTCATCGTCGGCGAGTCCGGCAGCATGTTCCGCTCCGCCGATGACGGCCAGACCTGGGAAAAACTCGAAGGCCCGTACGAAGGTTCGCTGTTCGGCGTGATCGGCACGGCGCAGCCGCAGACCCTGCTGGCGTACGGCTTGCGCGGCAATCTTTATCGCTCCACTGATTTCGGCAGCACCTGGGAGCAGGTCGAACTCAAAGCTGCACGCGGTGCGCTGGAGTTCGGCCTGTCCGGCGGCACGCTGCTGGAAGACGGCTCGATCGTCATCGTCGGTAACGGCGGTTCGGTGATCAGCAGCAGCGACAACGGCGAGAGCTTCAGCGTGTTCAACCGCCCGGATCGCATTTCGCTGTCGTCAGTCACCGCCGCCGGCAACGGCAACCTGATTCTGACCGGGCAGGGTGGTTTGCACATCACCCTGCCAAACGGTGCCGAGACCAATAACAAGAAGGCGGGGCTATGACTTCCTTGATCACTCCTCAGCAGGAAAAGGCGACGGTTCTCGAGCGCCTGATCTTCAACAACCGTCCGGCCGTGATCCTGATCTGCCTGGTGGTGAGTATTTTCCTGTTCTGGCAGGCCACGCTGATTCGGCCGTCGACCAGTTTTGAAAAAATGATCCCGCTGCAGCATCCCTTCATCGAAAAGATGATGGAGCACCGCAACGATCTGGCGAACCTGGGCAACACCGTACGTATTTCGGTGGAAGCCACCGACGGTGACATCTTCTCCAAGGAGTACATGGAGACCCTGCGCCAGATCAACGACGAAGTGTTCTACATTTCCGGCGTCGACCGTTCCGGCCTCAAATCGCTATGGAGCCCGAGCGTACGCTGGACCGAAGTGACCGAAGAGGGTTTCGCCGGCGGTGAAGTGATTCCGCAGAGCTACAACGGTTCCCAGGACAGCCTCGATCTGCTGCGCAACAACGTGCTCAAGTCCGGCCAGGTCGGGCGTCTGGTGGCCAACGACTTCAAGTCGAGCATCGTCGACATCCCGCTGCTGGAGGCCTATCCGGACCCCCAGGATCAGGGCAAGTTGCTGGCGCTGGACTATCGCCAGTTCTCCCATGAACTCGAAGACAAGATCCGCAACAAGTTCGAAGCGCAGAACCCCAACATCAAGATCCACATCGTCGGTTTCGCCAAGAAGGTCGGCGACCTGATCGACGGTCTGGTGATGGTGGTGCTGTTCTTCGGTGTCGCCTTCGTCATCACCCTGATTCTGCTGCTGTGGTTCACCAACTGCCTGCGCAGCACCATCGCTGTGTTGAGTACGACGCTGGTGGCGGTGGTCTGGCAACTCGGGTTGATGCACTTCTTCGGCTTCGGCCTCGACCCGTATTCGATGCTGGTGCCGTTCCTGATTTTCGCCATCGGCATTTCCCACGGCGTGCAGAAAATCAACGGTATCGCCCTGCAATCCAGCGAGGCCGATAACGCCCTGACCGCTGCGCGGCGCACCTTCCGCCAGTTGTTCCTGCCGGGGATGATCGCGATTCTCGCCGATGCGGTGGGCTTCATCACTCTGCTGATCATCGACATCGGCGTGATCCGTGAACTGGCTATCGGCGCCTCCATCGGCGTTGCGGTGATCGTGTTCACCAACCTGATCCTGCTGCCGGTGGCGATTTCCTATGTCGGCATCAGCAAGCGCGCGATTGCCAAGAGCAAGAAGGACGCCAACCGCGAGCACCCGTTCTGGCGTCTGCTGTCGAACTTCGCCAGCCCGAAAGTCGCGCCGATTTCGGTAGCGCTGGCGCTGATCGCCTTCGGTGGCGGCCTCTGGTACAGCCAGAACCTGAAGATCGGCGACCTCGACCAGGGCGCGCCGGAACTGCGTCCGGACTCGCGCTATAACAAGGACAACAACTTCATCATCAGCAACTACTCGACCAGCTCCGACGTGCTGGTGGTGATGGTCAAGACCAAAGCTGAAGGCTGCTCGCGCTACGAAGCCATGGCGCCGATCGATCAGCTGATGTGGAAGATGCAGAACACCGAGGGCGTGCAGTCGGCGATCTCGCTGGTGACCGTGTCCAAGCAGATGATCAAGGGCATGAACGAGGGCAACCTGAAATGGGAAACCCTGTCGCGCAACCCGGACGTACTGAATAACTCGATCGCCCGCGCCGATGGCCTGTACAACAACAGCTGCTCGCTGGCACCGGTACTGGTGTTCCTCAACGACCACAAGGCCGAAACCCTCGACCGTGCGGTGCAAGCGGTGCAGGAGTTCGCCAAGGAAAACAATAAGGACGGTCTGGAATTCATCCTTGCTGCCGGTAACGCCGGGATCGAAGCGGCCACCAACGAAGTCATCAAACAGGCTGAGCTGACCATTCTGATTCTGGTGTACATCTGCGTGGCGGTGATGTGCATGATCACCTTCCGCTCTTGGGCGGCAACCCTGTGCATCGTCCTGCCGCTGGTGCTGACCTCGGTACTCGGCAACGCGCTGATGGCGTTCATGGGCATCGGCGTGAAAGTTGCGACGCTGCCGGTGGTGGCGTTGGGCGTGGGGATTGGCGTGGATTACGGCATCTACATCTACAGCCGCCTGGAAAGTTTCCTGCGTGCCGGGCTGCCGTTGCAGGAAGCCTATTACCAGACCCTGAAGTCCACCGGTAAAGCGGTGCTGTTCACCGGCCTGTGCCTGGCGATCGGCGTGTGCACCTGGATCTTCTCGGCGATCAAGTTCCAGGCTGACATGGGCCTGATGCTGACCTTCATGCTGCTGTGGAACATGTTCGGCGCGCTGTGGCTGCTGCCGGCGCTGGCCAAGTTCCTGATCAAGCCTGAGAAGCTGGCGGGGCAGAAGGGCAATTCGCTGTTTGCCCACTGATCTGACAGGCTGAAACGACAAAGCCGCAACCTTGAGGGGTTGCGGCTTTTTTTGTGAATCAACATCAAGAGCCCCTCACCCTAGCCCTCTCCCGGAGGGAGAGGGGACTGACCGAGGGGTGCGGCTAGATATATCGGCCTGAGATACCGAGTCGGTTATGGATTCACAGCAGAACGTTCAAGTCGGCGTAAATCTCAAATATTCCCCAATCGGTCCCCTCTACCTCTGGGAGAGGGCTAGGGTGAGGGCAAGCGGTCTCAAGCCCTAAGAAAGCTCAGCGCCAAGCACCACACTCAACGCACTGCGCGCATCATCCAACTGCACCAGCGTCGCATGCCGGGCACCCAGGGCATCGCGGTTCTCGATGGCGGTCAGAATCGCCTTATGCCTCGGCAGCGCCAATTCATGCAGATTCGGCCGTTGATTGGAATGCTTCAACGCCTCGGCAATCGCTACCGCCAACATATTGCACAGGTTCGCCAGCAGGTCGTTGTGCGTCGCATCGGCGATGCGGCTGTGGAAGTCCAGGTCCGGCTGCAACAGCGCTTCCGGAGTCGGCGCGGCTTCCATGCGTTGGTAGGCTTCGTTGATCGCGGCGATGTCGGCATCGGTTGCATGCTGAGCGGCGAGGGCGGCCGCTGCCGGTTCGATGATGCTGCGCACGCTGGTCAGCACGTTGAAGAATTCATTCTGCGGACTGCTCTGCATCAGCCAGTGCAGCACGTCCGGGTCGAGCATGTGCCATTCGCGGCGAGCCTTGACCACGGTGCCGACGCGCGGTTTGGAATACACCAGACCCTTGGCCACCAGCACCCGCGTGGCTTCGCGCAATACCGGGCGACTGACCGCGTACTCCTCGCAAAGCAGGGCTTCGGCGGGCAGTTTGTCGTCGGGCAAAAAGCGTCCGGAGACGATCTGCATGCCCAGTTCCTGGACGATGCGCGAGTGCATGCTTTTACGGTCGGAAGGTTTGCGGTAATCCATGGGGAGTGGCGCGATCCTGAGCGATGGAGATGCCGCGCATCATAGCAGGCACGGCACAGATTTGAGGCGATACGCAAAAGCAACTGTGGGAGCGAGCCTGCTCGCGAAGGCGGCATATCAGTCAAATAGATGTCGACTGACACTCCCTCTTCGCGAGCAGGCTCGCTCCCACAGGGGAATTGCGCTGTTAGTGAGAGTGACGCGGAACCTCGGCACCTCGGCAACCAACCAGGAAGTCAAAGTCGCAACCCTGATCCGCCTGCAGCACGTGATCGATGTACAGCTGACGATAACCGCCCACCAACAACTGTTGCGGCGCTTGCAGATCGGCCATGCGTGCGGCCAGTTCAGCATCCGGAATGTCCAGATGCAGACGGCCGCTGGCGCAATCGAGTTCGATCCAGTCGCCTTCCTTTACTGCCGCCAAAGGCCCGCCCGCTGCCGCTTCCGGGGCAACGTGCAGAACCACCGTGCCGTAAGCGGTGCCGCTCATCCGTGCATCGGAAATGCGCACCATGTCCGTCACGCCTTGCGCCAACAGCTTGGCCGGCAGGCCCATGTTGCCGACTTCAGCCATGCCCGGATAACCCTTCGGCCCGCAGTTCTTCATCACCAGAATCGAATCCTTATCGACGTCCAGCTCCGGATCGTTGATCCGCGCCTTGTACATGTCGAAGTTCTCGAACACCACCGCGCGACCGCGATGCTGCATCAGTTCAGCGCTAGCGGCGGACGGCTTGAGTACCGCGCCCAGCGGCGCCAGATTGCCGCGCAACACGCAGATGCCACCGTCAGCGCGAATCGGATTGTCGAGGGTGCGGATCACTTGGTCTTCGCCATAGATCGGCGCGTCCTTGGTGTTCTCGCCGATGGACTTGCCGTTGACGGTCAGTGCGTTCGGGTTGGGGATCAGATTGGCTTCGCCGAGGCGACGCAGCACCGCTGGCAAACCACCGGCGTAGTAGAACTCTTCCATCAGGAAACGCCCGGACGGTTGCAGGTCGACGATGGTCGGCATGCCGCGACCGATGCGCGTCCAGTCGTCCAGATCGAGCTCGACGCCGATGCGCCCGGCAATGGCTTTCAAGTGGATCACGGCATTGGTCGAACCACCGATGGCGGCGTTGACGCGAATGGCGTTTTCAAAGGCTTCCTTGGTGAGGATCTTCGACAGTTTCAAATCTTCGCGAACCATCTCCACCGCACGCATGCCGGACATGTGCGCCAGCACATAACGCCGTGCATCCACTGCCGGAATCGCGGCGTTGTGCGGCAGCGAAGTGCCCAGCGCTTCAGCCATGCAGGCCATGGTCGACGCGGTGCCCATGGTGTTGCAGGTGCCCGCCGAACGCGACATGCCGCCCTCGGCTGCGAGGAAGTCGTCGATGGTGATGGTGCCGGCCTTGACCTGTTCGCTGAGCTGCCAGACCACGGTGCCGGAGCCGATATCCTTGCCTTTGTGCTTGCCGTTGAGCATCGGCCCGCCGGTGACGACGATGGCCGGCACGTCGCAACTGGCCGCGCCCATCAGCAGTGCTGGAGTGGTTTTGTCGCAACCGGTGAGCAGCACGACGCCGTCGATCGGGTTGCCGCGAATCGCTTCTTCAACGTCCATGCTCGCCAGGTTGCGGGTGAGCATGGCGGTCGGGCGCAGGTTCGATTCGCCGTTGGAGAACACCGGAAACTCCACCGGAAAACCACCGGCCTCGATCACCCCGCGTTTGACGTGCTCCGCGATCTGGCGGAAGTGCGCGTTGCACGGGGTCAGTTCCGACCAGGTGTTGCAGATGCCGATGATCGGCTTGCCGTGGAACTGATGGTCGGCGATGCCCTGATTCTTCATCCAGCTGCGGTACATGAAGCCGTTCTTGTCGGCTGTGCCAAACCATTGGGCGGAGCGCAGGGTGGGTTTCTTATCAGACATGATCGATTCTCTTATTGTAAGACTATTGTTTGCGAGCTGACGCTTAATCTAAGCTCAAAATCCGCGCTTTGGAAGTGTTGTTGGGTAATTAGTATTACTATATAGTCGTTTTCGACGGAGGGATGGCCCTGGCTGTTTTGGCGAGAGGCGTCCCCCGAGGTTCTATAAAAACAACAATCGGAGACCGATCTCATGAGCCAGGAATTGCGGCTTGTCCGGCGCATCACACTGAAACTGATTCCCTTCCTGATCCTGCTGTACCTGATCGCCTATGTGGATCGCTCCGCCGTCGGCTTCGCCAAGCTGCACATGGGCGCCGACATCGGCATCGGCGATGCCGCCTACGGCTTGGGTGCCGGGCTGTTTTTCATCGGCTATTTTCTCCTTGAGATTCCCAGCAACCTGATGCTCGAACGCTTCGGCGCGCGGCGCTGGTTCGCGCGGATCATGATCACCTGGGGCGCGATCACCATCGGCATGGCCTTTGTGCAAGGGCCGCACAGCTTCTATGTGATGCGTTTTCTGCTCGGCGCGGCCGAGGCGGGGTTCTTTCCCGGTGTGCTGTACTACATCACCCAATGGTTCCCGGTGCGCCATCGCGGCAAGATCCTTGGCCTGTTCATCCTCTCGCAACCGATCGCGATGATGATCACCGGTCCCGTGTCCGGTGGTTTGCTGGGCATGGACGGCATCCTCGGCCTGCACGGCTGGCAGTGGCTGTTCATCGTCATCGGCACCCCGGCGATCCTGCTGACCTGGCCGGTGCTGCGCTGGCTGCCGGACGGCCCGCAGCAAGTGAAGTGGATGGATCAGGCGGAAAAAGACTGGCTGACCGGCGAACTGAAAAAGGACTTGCAGGAATACGGCCAGACCCGTCACGGCAATCCGCTGCATGCGCTGAAAGACAAACGTGTGTTGTTGCTGGCGCTGTTCTATCTGCCGGTGACCCTGAGCATTTATGGTCTGGGCCTGTGGCTGCCGACGTTGATCAAACAGTTCGGCGGCAGCGATCTGGTCACCGGTTTCGTCTCTTCGGTGCCATACATTTTCGGGATCATCGGCCTGCTGATCATTCCGCGCAGTTCCGACCGCTTGAACGATCGCTACGGCCACTTGGCGGTGCTCTATGTGCTCGGTGCGCTGGGCCTGTTCCTCAGTGCCTGGCTGTCGCTACCGGTGGCGCAACTGGCGGCGCTGTGTCTGGTGGCGTTCGCGCTGTTCTCATGCACCGCGGTGTTCTGGACCTTGCCGGGGCGTTTCTTTGCTGGCGCGAGTGCCGCGGCGGGGATTGCCTTGATCAACTCGGTGGGCAATCTGGGCGGGTATATCGGGCCGTTCGTGATCGGCGCGTTGAAGGAATACACCGGCAATCTGGCTTCGGGGTTGTACTTCCTCTCGGGCGTGATGGTGTTCGGGCTGATTCTGACCGGCATCGTCTACCGCGTGCTGGAACGCAAGCATGTGCTGCCCGTCGACCAGTTCGCCGCCAGCGCCCGTGGCGCGACCCGCATCTGACTGACAACACTGGCCCCTGTGGGAGCGAGCCTGCTCGCGAAGAGGCCATCACATTCAACACTGCTGGTGACCGGTACACCGCTTTCGCGAGCAGGCTCGCTCCCACAGGGGATAGCGGCGTTTTTGATGGAACAGGAGAAAATCATGCATCTGGTTCAATTCGAATTACCCAACGGCGAGCGCCGGGTCGGCGTGGTCGACAACGGTCAGGTCCGCGAAGTCGAGGACGCCCGCAGTGTCCGTGATCTGGCCCTGGCGGCAATCGAGGCCGGTAGCTCCCTTGAGCAGCAAGTGCAAAGCCTCGGCCTCGGTGCCAGCCACGACTACGCGCAGTTGCTCAAAGACCTGCGCATCCTGCCGCCACTGGATCACCCGGACCCGGCACACATGCTGGTCAGCGGTACTGGTCTGACCCATCTGGGCAGTGCTTCGGCGCGGGACAAGATGCACCAGCAGGCCGGCGATGAAGCGGCGATGACCGACACCATGCGCATTTTCAAATGGGGCGTGGAGGGCGGTAAACCAGCGGCGGGGCAGGCCGGTGTGCAACCGGAGTGGTTCTACAAGGGCGACGGCAGCATTGTCGTGCGTCCGGGGCAGGCGTTCCCGCTGCCGCCGTTCGCCGAAGACGCCGGTGAAGAGCCAGAGATGGCCGGCCTGTATGTCATCGGCAACGATGGCAAGCCGTATCGCCTCGGTTTCGCCGTCGGTAACGAGTTCTCCGATCACGTCATGGAACGCAAGAATTACCTGTACCTGGCGCACTCGAAATTGCGCAGTTGCAGTTATGGCCCGGAACTTCGTACCGGTGAATTGCCTCAACACCTTGCCGGCACCAGCCGAATCCTGCGTGACGGCGAAGTGCTCTGGCAGAACGAGTTCCTCAGTGGCGAGGCCAACATGTGCCACAGCCTGGCGAACCTCGAGTACCACCACTTCAAATACAGTCAGTTCCTGCGTCCGGGCGACGTGCATATTCACTTTTTCGGTACTGCGACCCTGTCGTTTGCCGACGGCATCCGCACCCAGCCGGGCGACACGTTCGAGATCAGCCAGGCCGACTTCGGCGCACCGCTGGTCAACGGTATCGCACCGGTTCAGGCGGCTTTTGAACCGGACAGCATCGGCACCCTTTAAGGAGATCCCATGACTCAGATTCTCGGTCACAACTACATCGGCGGTCAGCGCAGCGCCGCCGGCAGCGTCAAACTGCACTCGGTCGACGCCAGCACTGGCGAGGCCTTGCCGCATGATTTCATCCAGGCCACGGCCGAAGAGGTCGATGCCGCCGCCAAGGCCGCCGCTGCGGCTTATCCGACCTATCGCAGCCTCAGCGCCGAACGTCGCGCGCAGTTCCTCGACGCGGTCGCCGATGAACTGGATGCGCTTGGCGACGATTTCGTCGCCGTGGTCTGCCGCGAAACCGCGCTGCCAGCCGGGCGCATTCAGGGCGAGCGCGGTCGCACCAGCGGGCAGATGCGTCTGTTCGCCAAAGTCCTGCGTCGTGGTGATTTCTACGGCGCACGGATCGATCTGGCACTGCCTGATCGCCAGCCACTGCCTCGTCCGGACCTGCGCCAGTATCGCATCGGCCTCGGCCCGGTCGCGGTGTTCGGCGCGAGCAACTTCCCGCTGGCGTTCTCCACTGCCGGTGGCGATACCGCAGCAGCGCTGGCCGCCGGTTGCCCGGTAGTGTTCAAGGCCCACAGCGGCCACATGGCCACGGCTGAACTGGTCGCCGACGCGATCATTCGTGCCGCAGAAAAAACCGGTATGCCCGCAGGCGTGTTCAACATGATCTACGGTGGCGGCGTCGGCGAATGGCTGGTCAAGCACCCGGCAATTCAGGCCGTTGGTTTCACTGGCTCGCTGAAGGGCGGTCGCGCTTTGTGCGACATGGCCGCTGCACGTCCGCAACCGATCCCGGTGTTTGCCGAGATGTCGAGCATCAACCCGGTGATTGTCTTGCCGCAGGCACTGGCCACGCGTTCGGAAACCGTCGCGCGCGACCTCACCGCTTCGGTAGTGCAGGGTTGCGGTCAGTTCTGCACCAATCCAGGTCTGGTCATCGGTATTCGCTCTGCGCAGTTCAGCGCGTTTGTAGAGCAAGTCGCCGCTGCGATCGGTGATCAACCGGCGCAAACCATGCTCAACGCCGGCACCCTCGGCAGCTACGGTAAAGGCCTGGAAAAGCTCCTGGCGCACAGCGGCATTGAGCATCTGGCCGGTAATCCGCAGCAGGGCAATCAGGCGCAGCCGCAGTTGTTCAAGGCCGATGTCAGCCTGTTGATCAACGGCGACGAAGTGCTACAGGAAGAAGTGTTCGGTCCGACCACAGTAATCGTCGAAGTGGCCGATCAGGCACAACTGAGCGCAGCGCTGCACGGCCTGCACGGTCAACTGACCGCGACGATCATTGGTGAGCCGTCTGACTTCGAGCAATTCGCCGAACTGACGCCGCTGCTGGAACAGAAAGTCGGGCGCATCCTGCTCAATGGTTATCCGACTGGTGTCGAAGTATGCGATTCGATGGTGCATGGCGGCCCGTACCCGGCGACGTCCGATGCGCGCGGCACGTCAGTGGGCACGCTGGCGATCGATCGCTTCCTGCGCCCGGTGTGCTTCCAGAACTACCCGGACAGCTTGCTGCCCGAACCACTGAAAAACGCCAACCCGCTGCAGATTCAGCGACTGGTGGATGGCAAGCCATCGCGTGAGGCGATCTAGCCAACACCGCGATTTTTTGTGTTGATCGTTCCCACGCTCTGCGTGGGAATGCAGCCCGGGACGCTCTGCGTCCCACTGGAACGCGGAGCGTCCCTTGAGGCATTCCCACGCGGAGCGTGGGAACGATCAGACAGAGATTCCAGCAGGGGCCTCTGGATCACATTGGGCTATCATTGGCCCTTTCCCCCTAGAAAGACTGTTTGCCATGACTGCCCAAACCCTTCTCAACGCCCTCGAACACTGCGGTATGGTCGAAATCGATGGCCTGCACGCCTTCGAATTCGCCCTCGACGAGGACGATAACCTGCACATCGAATGCATTGATGGCCGTGCAGCCAAGCACTGGGAATTCACCCCGGCGCAGGTCGCGCAAGCGACGTTCGATGAGACGCTGCAGAGCTGGCTGATCGTCGGTTACGCCAGCGACACCAAGACCACGGGCGAGCATCGTCTGGTGTGCCTCGGCGACGTAGTCAGCAGCAGCGACGATGAGGATGACAATAATGAAGATGCGTAATTTCTGGCCTTTGCTGATGGCCGGCAGCGTCGGCGCGATGGGGCTTTCCAGCGCCAGCGCCGACACCTTGCAGTTGCTGGTCGGCTCGTACACCGCCGGTTCCAGCCAGGGCATCTACCGCATGCAGTTCGACAGCGCCACCGGCCAGATCGACGCCAAGCCGCTGCAAGTGGTCAAGACCGAAAACCCTTCGTGGCTGACCCTCTCGAAAGACCAGAAGCGTTTGTTCGTGGTCAACGAAAACGGCCCGGGCCAGACCGATCCGGTCGGCCGCGTCAGCAGCTTCGCCATTGACCCGAAGACCCATGCGCTGAGCCTGATCAATCAGGTGCAGAGCCTGGGCAACGAGCCGACCCATTCCAGCCTCAGCGCTGATGCCAGACACCTGTTCGTCAGCAACTACTCAGTGATGGAAGATCCGGGCGGCACCCTGGCGGTATTGCCGGTCGATGCCGACGGCCAGTTGAAACCGGTGGTGCAGATGAGCGGCCACCCGGCCAGTCGGGTCAACCCTGAGCGTCAGGCTTCCAATCATGTGCACTCGACGGTGTCGTCGCCGGACGGGCGCTATGTGTTCTCCAATGATTTGGGAGCGGACAAGGTTTTCATCTATCAGTACGACCCGAAGGCCAATCCACACCTGCCGCTGACCCCGGCAAAAACCGCCTCGGTAGCCTTGCCGGCCGCCAGTGGCCCGCGTCATCTGCTGTTCAGCGCTGATGGCAAACACGCTTGGCTGACCATGGAGATGAGCGCGCAGGTTGCGGTGTTCGACTACAACGACGGCGTACTGACCCAGACGCAACTGGTCGATCTGGCAGCGGGCCAGCCAACCTCGGACAAAGCCGGCGCGGCGCTGCATGCTTCGGCTGACGGCAAGTTTCTCTACGTGAGCAATCGCGGCACGGCCAATCAACTCGTAGTGTTCGGCATTGATCCTGCGACCGGTCAGCTCAAAGAGCTGCAAAAGCGCTCGGTCGAGGGGGATCACCCGCGCGAGTTTGCTCTCGATCCGAGCGGTAAATTCGTCTTGATCGCCAACCAGAAGAGCAACCAGATTGTCGTCGTCGAGCGCGATACCAAGACCGGTCTGCTCGGCAAAACCGTGCAAAAACTGCCGATGGACGCGCCAAGCGATCTGAAGTTTGTAGTGCGACAATAAGCCACAGGCCCCGGTCTGCGGGGCCTGCATCGTTGTATTAATTGCACTGATATCGGCTAATGCTACAAAAGATTTCAAGCGAGCAACCCTCGAGCGTTACGTTTGTTTCACAGCCCGACCGGGCAAACCAAGCAAACGAACACGAGGGTTACCGCCATGAATTTCAATCTCTTCTCCGTCATCGCCGCTTCCGCCATTTCTGCCACCGTGGTATTGCCAGCCGGTGCCAACGTCGAAATCGCCAGCAAAAAATCCCACACCCAGAGCTACACCCAGAAATACCTGCAACAAAGCGCCAACTTCTACGCCGCGCTGGATCACAAAACCCAAGCCTGAGCGCACCGTTCTCCTGTAGGAGCTGCCGAAGGCTGCGATCTTGATCGTTCCCATGCTCTGCGTGGGAACGATCAAACAAGAGATCGCAGCCTTCGGCAGCTCCTGTGCGCGTACGCGTTCTCCACTCATAGGTTTTCTCTCGCGGGCAAATAGAGCCGCTAAATAATCAACGAAGCTGATATTCACCATTGCAAACCCTGAGTGGTTGCTTCGGCTTTTTTGATTGATTCTGTGGCCATCGAAACCTTTGCCCACGGAGAACACCATGGCCAGCGCAATCCTCACTTCCGCCAAACGCGGCGCCTACCTGGCCATCGGTCTGTACCTGGCCGTGGTGCTGTTTGTCAGCATCGGCGCACAAATGGAACACAGCTTCGACGCCCCGATCGACGTCGCCCACCCCGGCATCCAGTTCGAACTGCGCTCGCAAAGCGCGATGGTCGACAGGGCCGAACTCGCAGGAGTCGGCGGCGCATGAAAGGCTACAGACTCTGGGTCATCGCCAGCCTCGCGCTGATGACCAACGGCGCCTCACTCTTGGGGTTTGGCCAGGGCTCGGTGGGCGGTTTGGCCCGGGCCATAGAGGCCAACCACAACATCGCGCACAACATTGAACGAGCCAACACGCTGGGCCTGATGGCCGGCAATCCACCGGTCAAGGTCGCGGTGGATTTTCTCGGGCCGTTTGAAGTGGATTGCATGGCGCTGGGCATGTGCCAAGCACTGGCCTAATGATCGTTCCCACGCTCTGCGTGGGAATGCCTCAAGGGACGCTCCGCGTTCCACTGGGACGCAGAGCGTCCCCGGCTGCATTCCCACGCGGAGCGTGGGAACGATCAAAGGGACAGAGGGTTATTTTTTCATGATCGAGATGAACAGCTCGGATTCGAGCAAGCGCTGCAACCAGGCCTGCAAGCGAACATAAGGCGTCTGCGCGAACCACTCGCGATCAACGTGAGCGAACTGCCGGACGAAGGGCAGCAGGGCGATGTCGGCGAGGCTCGGATGATCGGCCAGCAAGTACTCACGTCCTTCAAGCAGCTCATCCAGTTTCTGCAGAAATAACGCACCTTCAGCCCGATAAGCTTCCATCGGCTGCTCAGGGTAACGCTCGGCGTACTTGTAGCGATTCAAAGCCGATTTGAAAATCTGATCATTGCCTTCAATCAGTTTCTCCATCCACAGTGCCGCGAACGAATCACCGCCCAGCAACCAATCATCCGGATCATTCTGCGCCAACGCCCAGCGCATGATCTGCAGACTCTCATCAATCACCACGCCATCGGCATTCAGCACCGGCACGGTGCCCTTGGGCGAGAGTGCGAGCATTTCCGCCGGCTTGTTCTTGAGGCTGACCTCAACGATCTCCACCGGCACGCCCGCATAACGCAACGCCATTCGCGCACGCATGGCGTAAGGGCAGCGGCGGAAGGAATACAGCGTGTTCATTTCACCTCCAGCGTGCTCAAACCATTGCCTTGGCGCCGCACCTGAATCTGCACAGGAATCCGTTCGTGCATTTCCTGCACATGGGAAATCACCGCCACCTTGCGTCCCTGCGCCTGCAAGCCATCGAGCGCGTCCATGGCCAGTTGCAAGGATTCCGGATCAAGGCTGCCGAAACCTTCGTCGATAAACAGCGATTCGATTTTCAGCGTGCTCGACGCCATCGAAGCCAGACCCAGCGCAAGGGCGAGCGAGACGAGGAACGTCTCGCCGCCCGACAACGAATGCACCGAGCGCAGTTCGTCGCCCATTTCCGTGTCCATCACCAGCAGGCCGAGCATGCTGCCGCCACGTTTGAGGCGATAGCGTTTGACCAGTTGGCGCAGCTGCGCGTTGGCGTGGTGCACCAGCAGGTCGAGGTTGTAGGCCTGGGCGATCTTGCGGAAGGTGTCGCCGGTGGCTGAGCCGATCAAGGCACTGAGTCGCGCCCAGCGTTGATACTCGGCGTAGGCGTCAGCGATCTGCCGGGCCAACGCCTGATTGGCGTTCTGTCGGCGCTGGTCTTCCGCCTGTTCGGCGCGCAGTTCGGCGCACTGCTGTTCGCTGACGGCGAACTGGTTTTGCAGCTCGGCGAGGGCGCTGTCCAGCTGTTCGGCGTCAAGATTGCCGTCCTGCCGGGCCTGGTGATCGAGCAGGCGCTGATCGCGCTCTTGCAACAAGACCTGGGCCTGTTCGATGGCTTTTTCGTTGTGCTGAAGGGTCTGACGCAGGTCGGCGACTTGCGCGTCGTCGAAGCGCAGCAAGTCTTCCAGGCCGCTGTCATCCAGTTCCGGGTGGCTGGCGCGCCAATCGGCGATCTTGCCGGCGAGTGCCTGTTCTTCAGCCTCCAATGCTTGCAGGCGATCCTGCTGAGACTTGAGTTCGGCTGCGGTCTGCACCAGCTGCGTGCGCACGCTTTGCAGCTCCTCAGCGGTGCTGGTTTCGGCGACGCGCGCCTGTTCCACCGCGTGTTCCAGCTGCTGCTGCCAATGCTCGGCGCTGCTGTGCTCGCCAAGTAACTGCGCGAGTTTTTCCTGACAGCTTTGCTGCTGCTCGGTCAGCGCCGTGAATTGTTGCTCGGCGCTGTGCAGTTGCTGAGTGCGCAGCTGTTGGCGATCCTGTTCTTTCTCCAACGTCTGCTGGCGTTGCTGCTGTTCGCTCAGCTCTTCCTTTTGCTGTTCGAGCTGGGCCAGACGCTCGGCGATCTGCCGATCCAGCTGCATGAACGTTGCCGCCGGCTCAAGGCGCAAGGCCTCAAGCGTGTCGGCGGGCAGCAGCGGGCCAAACGCGGCGAGTTCTTCTTCAAGACGCTGACGGTCGCTGTTGAGTTCATGCTGCTGATGGCTCAGCTGTTGCGTCGCTTGCTGGTGAGCCACTTCGGCCTGACGCAATTGTTGCGACAAACGCGCCGCGTCCTGTTGCAAGGTGAGCAGGGCGCTTTGCCGTTGTTCGTCTTGAGTGATGCTCTGGTTCAACTGCTCGGTCTGGCGGCTGAGCCAGGCGTCGCGTTTGTCGGCGTTCTGATTGAACAGTTGCGCGGCCAGCGGATGCGCGTCGAGGCTCGGGGCCAGGGCTTGTTGTTGCGCCGCCAGTTGTTCCTGTTGCTGGAGCAATTCTTTCTGTTGCGCGATCACGCCACCGACTTCGCCGCGCAGCTCGATCAGTTTTTCCTTGAGCTGATCGACCACTTGCTGGGCGTTGGCCTGTTCGCTTTCATCGTGACGGCCAAGGCTCTGCAACAGCGCTTCGGGCTGGTGATAGGGATGCTCGTTGCTGCCGCAGACCGGGCAGGGCTGATCGTCCTGCAACTGCGCGCGCAACTCTTCGACACTGGCACTGCGCGCCAGCCGCTGACGCTCGAGCAGTTCGCGAGTGACATTGAGGGTCTGCTCGGCGACGGTCAGTTCGGCCTTGGTTTTCACACCGTCCTGGGTCAGACGTTCACGTTGCTGCTGCGCGTCGAGCTGACGTTGTTGCAACTCGGCGCTGCGCTTGTCCAGATCCTGCTGAGTCGCCCACAAACGCGACAGGTCTTCGATTGCGCGCAGCTGTTTGCGGTTGTCCTGCAGCAAGGTGCCGAGCAGGCCGATCTGTTCGGCCACCGCATCGGGCTCGGCGCCAGCCTCTTTGAACAACACTTCCAGTTGTTGCTTGTGCGAGGCCAGTTGCTCAGCACTGCGCGCGGCGTTCTGTTCGAGGGACGCCAGTTCGCTCTGGCCTTTGTTCAAGCGGTTGCCGATCAGCATCAACTGTTGCAGACGGTCGCGATAGGCGCTCCAGGCATCGCTCAAGGGCGCCAGATGGGCGCTCTGCTCAAGCTCGGTGGCGATGCGTTGCAAGCGTGCGGCGACTTCAGCCTGTTTTTCCTGCAAGGCCTGAATCGCGCTCTGGCCATCCTTGAACGCTTGCTCGGCGGTTTGTCGGGCTTCGGCGCTGCTGGCAGTGTCCTTGATCAGACGGGCGAGGGTGCTTTGCTCTTCGAATGCCTGACGCAGCAACGGTGCGTTTTCGCTCTGGCGCTGTTGCGCTTCGCTCAGGGCGACTTTTGCTGCATCGAGGTTTTGCGCCAGTTGCGTCTGGCGCTCGCCCAACGCAGCGTGTTGTTGGGTGTGCGCGGCAATCTGCGTCGCCAGTGGCGTCAGCAGCGCATCAAGCTCGGCCTTGCGCGCGAACTGATGGCGTTGCGGGCCAAGCTGTTCCAGACGCGTCAGTTTTACCCGCTCGCCGGCCAGTGCCTGCCATTGCTGTTGCGCGGCTTGCAGTTGTTCGCTGGCGGCCTTTTGCGCGTCCTGCAACTGACGCAAATCCTTCAGCCAACCGTGTTGTTGCTCAAGCTGTTTGAGCTGCGCCTGTTGCGCCTTCATCTGTTGCTGCGCGGTGTTGAAACGCTCGTCGAGTTCGGCGCGGGCTTCCGGCGCCAAAGGCGTCACTCCGGTAGCCTGATCCTGCAGCAGCTTGTGCGCTTCGCGGGCCTCTTTGGTCTTGTCGAAGGCGCGGCGGCCGAGACGGGTGTACAGCGCGGTGTCGGTGAGTTTTTCCAGCAGTTCACTGCGGTCGTTGTCGTCGGCCTTGAGGAACGCGCTGAACTCGCTCTGCGCCAGCAGCACCGCGCGGGTGAACTGTTCAAAGTTAAGGCCCAGCGCGGCTTCCAGCTGGGTTTTGTATTCGCCTTTCTGGCTGGCGAGCAGTTGATCCTGATCGATGTCGCGCAGGCTCTGCCGACTGGCCTGGAGTTTGCCACCAGCCTTCTCGCGAGCACGATTGGCTTCCCAGCGCGCGCGATAGCGGCGGCCATCGACGCCGACAAAATCCACTTCGGCATAGCCTTCACCGGTGCCACGCCGCAGTAAGGTGCGCGGGTCACCAGTGGCGATTTCACCGTCAGCGTCGGGGACTTTCGCATCGCGACCGGTGTTGTTCAGGCGCGGCACGGCGCCGAACAGCGCCAGACACAACGCATCAAGCAACGTGCTCTTACCAGCGCCTGTGGGGCCGGTGATCGCAAACAGACCAGCGCTGGCCAGCGGTTCGGCGGTGAAATCGATCTCGAACGGACCGGCCAGCGAGGCGAGGTTTTTCAAGCGAATGGCGAGAATCTTCATGGCTGCTCGCCCTCCAGTTGCACGTCCTGCAGCAGTTCGGCGAAGTCCTTGAGCGTCTGCTCGTCGACCAAGCTGCCGTAATTGTCGAGCCAGGCGCGGCTGAACAATTCCTGCGGGGTGAGCTGGTCGAGTTCGATCAACGTGCTGCCGTCATCGCTGCCATCGGCACCACGATTGCCGGCGTATTCAGCGGCGATGCGCACCAGTCGCACGGCTTTGCCTTGCAGTGCGGTTTCCACTTGATGGCGCAGATCCGGCTGCGGCTCATCCAGACGCACGCGCACTTCGAGCCAGGGCTGGCGCTGGGTTTCGGCGAGCAGATCGATGTTCGGCAGGTCGGCCAGTTGCAGCAGAATCTCGGCCAGCGGCGCCGGGCCGATGCGTTGCAGATTGACCGAGCGCGGGATCAATTTCGGCTCGACGCTGACCAGGGTTTCACCCTCGAGGACCACATCGAGAATCTGATGCTGATAACCGATTTCGGAGAACGACAGCGGAATCGGCGAGCCGCTGTAGCGAATGCGCTCCTCGCCGTTGACCTTCTGCGGCTTGTGCAAATGGCCGAGGGCGACGTAACTGATGCTTTCGCCGAACAGGCTGGCGGGCAGCGCTTCGGCATTGCCGATGATCAGGCTGCGCTCGGAATCCTCCGACACCGAGCCCCCGGCCATGTGCGCGTGGCTGATAGCGATCAACGCCTGCCCGGGCTGACGCTTGGCATTCGCCGCCGCGATCAGCCATTCATGCACCTGACCGATGCCGCGCAGATAGTTGTCACCCAGATGCGCGCCAGTGACTTCCGCCGGGCGCAAGAACGGCAGCGCCAGACACCACGCGGCGATTTCTCCTTGCGCATTCGGCAGCGGCAGCAACAAACGTTCGGCGTCGAGCTGCCCGTCATCCAGCCACAGCACCCGACCCAACGCGTGAGTGCGCAAACGCCGCATCAACGGCGCCGGCAGCTCGATCCGCGAGCCGGAATCATGGTTGCCGGCGATCATCACGATGGTCAGCAACGGCTGCTGTTCGTGAGCGCTGACGATGAAGTCGTAAAGGCGTTCCTGAGCTTTGACCGGCGGATTGACCGTATCGAAGATGTCCCCGGCGATCAGCAGCACATCCGGCTGCGCCAGGTGCAACTGGCGCAGCAGCCATTCGAGAAAACACGCGTGCTCGAAATCGCGCTCCTGGCCGTGCAGGTTTTGCCCAAGGTGCCAGTCGGAGGTGTGGAACAGACGCAAGGTGGACTCCGCATTTTGATCAAGAGGGTGGCCGCGAAGAAGAACGGGCGGCGAGAGGAGGGGAGTTTACTGGCAAATCACGCCCCTTGCCTTGTCGTGTGTCTGCTTGCACCGACAGCGGCGAATATTTCGGTAATCGGCCGATGCGGGTGGCGTCTGTGCATCTGCCGCACCAGCTCGCTCATCCGCAACAACTCTTCGCTCGGCTTGGCCCATTGCTCTTTCGGCAGCGGCTCGGACCATTCGCGCATGACTTCCGGCACCGCCTGCTTGCCGATTCTTTCCAGCCGACGAATTTCCCATTCGAGCAGACGGTTGGGAATCGTCCATAAGGTCATGACGTGATACAGGTACCAAAAGAACCCCGACAGCCGCGAGCGGTGGCCTTCACGGATCTGCTGATGCATCCGCGCGCGGGCATTGTGGAATGTATGCAGGCCTTCGTGGGGTGGGTCGTCCGGGCCTTGCAGATCCTGCAAATCCTGAATCGATTTGAGGTCGTTGACCTCGTACTCCATGTAGCCGCGAATCGCTTCCCAGTGGCTGATCGCGAGCTCCAGGCCGGCGCATTGGAATTCCTGGCTTATGAGGGTTTCACCTTGGTAGAAACCGATGCCCATACCGTATTGGCGATGGATCCCGAACTGGGTGGCGCCCTTGGCTTCGATGATCCAGGCGCTGAGCGACTCCCACGGGACAAATACCGGTTCGGTCGCGCCCCGGGGCATGAAGCAGACTTCGCGGCGTTGACGGTTGAAGCGGGTTGGGATGAGGGAGAGGCGTTTTTTGTGGACGTGGTGCCAAACGGCCAGGCCGATACCCAAGGCCATAAAACCCGTTAATAACGCCAATTTGTAAAGGGCAAGAAAAACACCCTCAATAATTTCCTTAATGAACTCCCAGTTATCTCCAAACATGAGCCCAATTAAGCCTCCCACCAGTGGATATAGAAACGCGATCATGAATGTGCCACTGAACGGTCCTCCTAAAGTCACCTGCCACATAAATACCTGCGGGTTTCCCAACCCGAAGTCCATGTAAACACTGTTTAGTTCCCCTATGTGAGGCCCGTAAGGTGGCGTTTGTGTTGGTAATGACAAGGGCGCGAGATAGGTAATTTTTCCACTCGGAAACGGCTCTACATCGCCCGCTTTTCTGATCACCTCACATTGCGCATCAACAAGAGGCTCATTGTGATTATTCAGCATGGTCAGCCCTTTCGAGGTATTGATTTTCAACCAGCAGAACCATCGGGTTTTCCTTGGCCGACCCGGTAGCAACAACTGAAAAATGGCCACCACCCCGAGGGTCTCCCACCTCGGCCAAGATCAACCGAAACATCCGCATCCACGCGGTCCCCTGTGGGAGCGAGCCTGCTCGCGAGGGCGCTCAAACAGGCAAAAAACCTCCCTCCCTCTGGTCACAAAACTGCTCTGCATCAGTCCACAGCCCGCCTGCAAACCTCAGCAAAAATCTGCGTAATCGGCCGGTGCGGCTGGCGCTTGTGCATCCGCCGCACTTGTTCACTCAGTCGCAACAGCTCTTCACTGGGCTTGGCCCATTGCTCTTTCGGCAGCGGCTCGGACCAGGCACGCATGACTTCCGGCAGCGCCTGCTTGCCGATTCTTTCCAGACGGCGCACTTCCCATTCGACCAAACGGTTGGGAATCGTCCATAAAGTCATGACGTGATACAGGTACCAGAAGAACCCCGACAGCCGCGAGCGGTGGCCTTCACGGATCTGCTGATGCATCCGCGCGCGGGCATTGCGGAAAGTGTGCAGGCCTTCGTGGGGCGGGTCGTCCGGGCCTTGCAGGTCTTGCAGGTCCTGAATCGATTTGAGGTCGTTGACTTCGTACTCCATGTAACCGCGAATCGCCTCCCAATGGCTGATCGCGAGCTGCTGGCCGGCGCATTGGAATTCCTGGCTGGTGAGAGTTTCGCCGTGATGAAAACCGATGCCCATGCCGTATTGGCGGTGGATGCCAAACTGGGTGGCGCCTTTGGCTTCGATGATCCAGGCGCTGAGCGACTCCCACGGGACAAAGACCGGCTCGGTGGCGCCTTGGGGCATGAAACAGACTTCGCGGCGTTGACGGTTGAAGCGGGTTGGGATGAGGGTGGCGCGGGTTTTGTGGACGTGGTGCCAGACGCCTAGGCCAATAAACAAGGCAATTAAACCCGTTGAGAAAGCCAATTTGTAAATGGCAAAAAAAATACCCTCAATGACTTCTTTAATGAACTCCCAGCTATCACCTAACAGAAGTCCTATAAACCCTCCCATCAGTGGATATAGAAACGCGATCATTAATGTGCCGCTGAATGGTCCGCCTAAAATGACTTGCCAAGAAAAAACCTCCAGTGTCCCTAAACCGAAATCCATATAAACGTCATTCAGTTCACCAATATGCGGACCGTAAGCTGGCATTGATGTTGGTAATGGCAAGGGCGCGAGATAGGTAATTTTTCCGCTCGGAAACGCCTCAATGTCACCGGTCTTTCTAGGCTGTCGAAGCGGGCGAGTTGCTAATGGATCATCGTGATTATTCAGCATGGTCAGCTCTTTCTAACAGGTGAGCCTCAACCAGCAAAACTGGAGGTTTTTCTTTGACCTGTTGGGGAGTAACAACCCCAAAATGACCCTCACCACGCGGATCGAGGTGAATGACGCGAGTTCGAGATGCCCATTCACCTTTTTTATTCAATGTCTGAACGCACACAGCCAATTCCAGCGTTTCTTTCGCGGGAACAAATTCCGACCCGAGGCCCGCTGGATACTGGAGACAAAGTATCAGTCCTTCTGGGCTGGACTTCACGATGCGCAGGCTGCTTAAAATCTCGTCACTAATGACATCTCGCTGCTCTCGTGGTGCTCCTCGACTGTGCAGCGGAATTGAAATGCGGTGCGCGCCGATACCTAAACGGGAGGTTGGGTTGCCGCCAAACGGACGCAGCAGATCATTCAGCGTTAGGGTCGGCAATGCTAAGTGAATATCGCTGGGTTTGGCTTTGAATAACAGATCCTTCAGCCAAGAGTCGTACAGATTTGGGCCAAGCTGCGCGTAAGGTGCGTGAATTAAAAAAGCCAGATAACTTTGATAGTCATCAAGTGAGTGGTCGCCACGCATCTCGCTATCCCTACTCCACGGTGTGATTTTCAACCATTTATCGTGAGCACTGATGTTGTAGCGGCTGTACAGCAAGCTACCCCCCAGCTCTAGAACAGTAAAAAGTGCTCCAGCGAGATTGAAGCGGAAAAAGACGGTGGATAAACGTGTGCCAGCAGCGGCCCAAGCAGCTCTACGAGCGGCATTACTTGACGCCTTCAATACCTTGAATGTGGAGTGGACAGTGTTGGTCAAACCATAGCCACTAACTGATGTCATTCCACCAGCTCCCATCGTCGCCAATGCAGCTGCGCTTTGCGCCGAATGATTTCCACTGCGAACCGCCTGTTCCCAGTTTTTGCGCTGCGTGACAATACTGTTCGTAGAAGAAGCCAACCCTGACAAATATGTAAAAAAACCCAATCCCACATGCAATTTCCCCATCTGCACGTGCACGGTCTGCAAGGCATGGAGCTGAACGCTTGCCACTAGAGAAGCGCAGCGAACTTTTAACGCCGTATCAGCAAGACTTTGTGCGGCACTAAATCCCGCCGCTCCCGTTGCAACGACTGAATTCATCAACGAGGTCCACACTCTTTCATTTACAGCCTGCCTGCGCAGCTCCCGATAAACCCCCACCAAATTCACCACCTGCACCAACACCACCAACAATCCCATCCCCTCCGTCCGCACCAGGCTCGCCTTCGAAACTCCCGCCACTCCCGCGCGAATATTCTCCAGCAACCCGCGCAATTCCCCTTGCTGCGCCGACGGAAACACCACCGTCACGCCCGCTTTCGCCGGGGTGGCGCCATACAGCCGTGCCGAGCGATCCGGCAGTTCATCAATCGGGCTCAACGCTGCCGCAAGGCGGCCTTCGAACAGCGCCAATTGCGTGCGCACGCGGACGATTTCCTGCTGCAATTCCACCGCCCGGGCGGTTTTGTGGCCTTGGCGGTTTTTGTTGTGGGTGAGCTGGTTGCGTTCGCGGTTGAGGGTTTTCAGGTAGTCGCGCTCGCGCAGCACTTCCTTGATCGTGGCTTGCAGCGCCGCTTGCTCCGCCGGGGTGGATACGGTGAAGGTCACGCCGCTGGTTCGCGCGGCGTCGAACACGCGCAGGCGCAGGGCTTTGGGCAGGCCCTGGAACAGTTCGTCGAGGTCGGGAATTTTCTCGCCGGCAAGATCAAAACCTTCCAGCGCCCGGCTCAGGCCGAGGTTCAGCGCCGGGCTGTAGGTGTCCTGCACCGCATCGGCGAGGACGCGGCTGTGTGCCGGCAGATCGTCGAGGGCCGGCAACTGCGGATGCTCGATGCTCTGCAATTTGGCCAGCCAGTCCGGCAGGTTGTTGAACATCGCCATGCCGGCGTTGAACAGCGTTGAATATTGCCCGGCCTGTTCGGTCTGCAAGCGCAGCGGCAAGGTGTAGAACAGCGGGCGGGTCAGTTGCGGGTGTTGCTCGAGGTAACCGAGCATTTGCTCATTGGCCGCGTCGCTGCGGCCGATGTCCTTGAGGCAGGCGTATTCGCTGGCGAGCGCCTGATCGATCTGCACTTGCCCGTCGAAATACCACGCCGAGCGATGGAAACGCCCGGCGCACAGCAATTGCGCGCGGTCGGCGGTGATGCGTTCGAGCAGGCGATTCCAGCGTCCGAGGTTGTCGCGATGATTGTTCAGCACCTCGTCCATGGCCGGGCGGTCGATCAGGTCGTTGATGCCGCGTTTGCCGCTGAGCAACGGGCCGTCGAGCACGTCTCTCATGCGTCGGTTCTGATCCTTGCCGAGGTCGACCAGTGTGTTCAGATGACGCTCGACGAAATCGGCCGGGGCCACTTCAGCAAAATATTCGCGGGTGTAAAAGCGCCGATCTGCCTCGGCGGTGACGCGAGCGTGCGCGGTGAAATCCGGGGCAATGCCGTCGAAGCGGTTCAGCGCCAATGACTCGTCCAGTGCCTTTTCGCGAAGCTGTTGCAACTCAGGCGTGGCTTCGACTGCAACTGGCTCGACCTCACCACCTTTGTTCAGATAGTCGAGCAGCGCCTGCCGGGTATTTTCCCGATCCGGCTCGGGCAATTGCTCCAGTTCAGCAAACAATGCCTGGGCGCGCGGATCGTCGCTGGCCTTGGACAAGGAGTCGAAATCCTGAGCGCCCAACTGGCTCAGCGACTCAATGTAACTGGCCAGCAGATAGTCGCGCTCGTTGTTGTCGGTGTTGCTCCACTGCTCGATCCAGCCGACCACCAGGTCCTGATAATCGGCCAGATCGCGCATCACTCCGAGGTCGTCGTTGACCAGCAGAAACAGCGTGTCGTCCTGATAAGGTCCGCGCACCCGACCAAGAAATTCGCCGATATGCGCCTCGCGAAAACGTCGCGGGTTTTCCCACAGATAAGGTTCGCGTTCGTGCTCCGGCGCATCGCTGACCTGCACCGCCGGCATCCGCGTGGCGTCTGCCTCGGCCAGCGGTTTCGCTGTGCAGGCCACTTCCGCCAGCCACTGTTTCGCCTGGGCCACGGTGAGCAGATGCTCGCCGCCGATCAGACAATGCACCGGGCCGAGATCGACCGCCTGCATGAAGTGCTCGCGTTCCTCCGCACTGTCCAGCACCTGTCGGCATTTCGCCGCGCTCAACTGCACGTCGGCGAAGGTCAGGTACAGGGTGCTTTTGCGCGAGAAGATCAATGCCGGACGTTCTTCGATGGTGCTGCGCTGATCCTCGCTGACGCTTTTGCCGCGATGCAGCAATGCGCTGATGACACCTTCCAGCACGCGGTATTCGTAGAGCTCGCCGCTGAGACTGTCGACGATGTACAGCCAACCGTCGCGCAGGCGGCGGATGCCCATGGGGCGCGTGGTCAGGGTGTACGGCAGCGTGAGTTCGCTGCCGGGGTCGAAGGTTTTTTCCACCAGGCCGTACGCGAGGGGCAGCAGTTGCACGTGGGTGTTGCGCAAGGGGCAGGCGGCGGGGCCGATGATCGGGGCTTTGGACGCTGCGGCTGCCGCGAGGTTGGCGGGGTGCATCATTGAGCACATTTCCCTGTGTCTGTTTGTGACAGAGAAATGTGCGTGTATCTGGGAAACGACAGCAGTCAGATCTTTCTGTGTTTTGCGTAGGAATCGAACACTCGGGATGAAGCCTACAAGGGATCGTCTGAAATCTTACAGAGGTTGCTTCGGATGAATCGTGAGTAACCCTGAAGGCGTACCCGCGCTCGCGAACCTACGCTGATAAATAGATCCGTTAACAAGCTCATTGCCTACGGATTTGAGCCGTACCGCTCATCGAAATCGATTTTTCAACGCATCCATTAATTGACGCCAAAATAGTGGCCATCTAATATCGCGCCACTATTTTGATACTAGTGCGCTATTGCAGGGATGCCAGCGACTCTTTGCGCTCATCCGCGCCGCTTACCTGCGGAGCATGGCACCTGATCAGACCGATTATTGCCCGTTGCAGGATCTTCACATGGACGTTCGCCAGTACGCATTCCTCGCTCGCCAGCCTTCTACCGTCGTGGCCAAACGCGAGGAGTTCCTCGGCATGCCCAAGCGCGGACTGGCGTTCCTGCTGGCCAACGTCATGTTCTGGCAACCGCTGTGGGCGCAGGCCGACGGCATCGTCGTTGCCAACCCGAATACCACGCTGGACCGTGCCGGCAACGGCGTGCCGATCGTCAACATCGCCACGCCCAACGCCAGTGGCCTGTCGCACAACCAGTTCCACGATTACAACGTCGGCGCACAAGGCGTCATCCTCAACAACGGCGCGACTCAAACTTCGAACACGCAACTGGGCGGCCACGTCATTGGCAACCCGAATCTGAAGAACAGCGGTTCGGCGCAGGCGATTCTGAACGAAGTCATCAGCGGCAACCCGAGTCAGTTGCGCGGCTACACCGAAGTGGCCGGGCAGTCGGCGCGGGTCATCGTCGCCAACCCCTATGGCATCACCTGCAATGGCTGCGGTTTCATCAACGCACCTCGGGTGACGCTGACTACCGGTAAACCAGTGCTGGAAAACGGTCGGCTGGATCGCTTTCAGGTCGATCAGGGCAGCGTGGCTATCGAAGGCGCGGGCATCAACGCGACCAATATCGACCGTTTCGAAATCATCACCCGCAGCGCCAAGATCAATGCGCAGATTCAAGCGCAGAACCTGACCATCGTCGCCGGTCGCAACGACGTCAACGCCGACACCCTCAACGCCACGGCCCGCGCCGACGACGGCAGCGCCAAACCGCAACTGGCCATCGACTCCTCGGCCCTCGGCGGCATGTACGCCGGAGCGATCAAACTGGTCGGCACCGAGGCCGGCGTCGGGGTGAAACTCGACGGCAAACTGATCGCCAGCGGCGGCGATATTCAGCTTGATGCGAACGGGCAACTGAGCCTGGCCGACACCTCGGCTACCGGCGCGGTCAACGTCAAAGCCGCAAGCCTCGACGCGCAAGCGCCGGTTTACGCTGGCACATCGCTCAACGTACAGACCCAAGGCAACCTGACCAACCGCCAGACCTTGGCCGCCCGCGACAGCGTGGTGCTCAGCGCCGGTGGGCAACTGACCAATGCCGGCGCCATCGAAGCCGGCGTCAATGGTGACGGCAGCCGTAACAGCAACGGTGATTTGAGCCTTCGCGCACAGAATCTGAGCAACAGTGGCAAGAGCCTCAGCGCCAGCCGCAACCTGACCGTCAACGCCGCGCAAACCCTCAACAACCAGAATGGCCTGCTCAGTGGCCAGACCACGAGCATCACCGCCGGCACGCTGGACAACCGCAACGCCGGCAAAGTGCTGGGCAACAACAGCCTGACCCTCACTGCCAATCAGGTGCTGAACAATCAAGGCACGCTCACCAGCAATGGCAAACTCACCGGCAACATCGGTCAGTTGATCAACAGCAACGGTGAACTTGGCAGCCAGAGCGACGTAGTGCTCACGCTCACCTCGCTGGACAACGTCGCCGGCCTGATCACCGCTGGCCGTTTGCTCGACATCACCGCCCTCGGCGCCATCAACAATCGCACCGGACGGATCGGCGCGAAACAGGCCGTAGCGATCAAAGCGCAACAACTGGACAACAGCCAGCAAGGCCAGCTGACCAGCGAAGGCACACTGACCACGCGCATCAGTGACCAGTTGAACAACCAGAACAAGGGCCTGATCCAGGCCAACGGTGCGATGGACGTGCAGGCCACGCGCCTGGATAACCGCGCCGGCAAGATTTCCGGTTTCGACACCCTGACCGTCAGCAGCGCCACCACCGACAACCGTGCGGGTGTGTTGCGCGCCGACAAAGCGACGACGCTGCTGATCGATAATCTGGATAACCGCGACAAGGGCCGCGCCGAGAGCAAGGCAGCGCTGACCTTCGAAGGCAGCACACTGAACAACAGCAACGGCGGCTTGCTGACCTCGACCGGACTGTTGAACCTCAAAGCCCGGGATGTCACCAACGATGCCGGACGGATTTCCGGCAAGGGCGATATCGACGCCAGCATCGACAACCTGACTCAGCAAACCGGCGAACTGGTTGCCGAAGGCAATCTGAAACTCACCGGCAAAACCCTCAACAGCCGCCAGGACAGCCTGGTCGGGTCGCTCAAGACCCTGACCGTCAATGTCGACCAGATCGACAACCGCGCCAGTACGCTTTCCAGTCAACTCGACCTGCATATCAATGGCGCACGCCTGGACAACAGCGAGGGCGGCAAGGTGCTGTCCGACACCACGCTGGGCCTGAAAGTCGCGCAGATCATCAACGCCACCAATGGCCTGATTTTCAGCAAAGGCGCGGCGACGCTCAGCGGCATCGGCTTGAGCAATGTGGGCGGGCGGATCGTCAGCCAGAACACACTGGACCTGACGTTCGACAATGCCCTCGACAACCAGCAAGGCCTGATCAACAGTGAAGGGCAGATGACCCTGAATCTCGGCAGCCTCGACAATCGCCTGGGCAAGCTGTCGAGCCTGGAAGCGATGGCACTGACCAGCGTCGCCGGGGTGCAGAATCAGGGCGGGCTCATCGCCTCGCAAAAGGGCCTGACCTTCACCAGCGGCAGTCTCGATAACAGCGACAACGGTATCCTCAGTGCCAAGGCCGATTCGACCTTGACCACCGGTGAGTTCAAGAACCGGCAGGGCGGCAGCCTCGCCACGGACGGCACGCTGCTGCTGACCACCGCGCATCTGGATAACTCCGGCGGGATTATCGGCAGCCAGAAAACCCTGCAGGCTTCCGTCACCTCGCTGCAGCAGGACGGCGGCGAGCTGTTCAGCAACGGCGATCTGACCCTGGACCTCAACAATGGCCTGCTCGATAACCAGCGCGGCAACATTCATACGCCGGACCAACTCCTGCTGAAAAATCTCAAGGATGTGAACAACAGCGCCGGGGAAATCTCCGCTGCCAAAGCCTGGAATCTGAGCGCGCAAAGCCTGAACAATGACGGCGGCAAGCTGCTCAGCAATGAAAAACTCACCCTGGTCATCGACCGTGCGCTGAGCAACGTGAAAGGCCTGATCGCCTCTGCTGGCCTCCAAGCGCGCAGCGCCAGCCTCGACAACAGCGGCGGTGAGATTCGTGGGCGTGGCGCGGTCGATTTCACCGTCACTGATCTGTTCGACAACCAGGCTGGCGTGGTCATCGCCGACGAGGGCCTGACGCTCACGGCGGCGCGTCTGGATAACCGTCGCGAGGGCCTGGTCGGTTCGACCCAAGCGCTGCAACTGGTCGTCGACCGTGTCGATAACCGCAGCGGTGAACTGTCGAGCAAGACCGGCGTGAACCTGATCGGTGCCTGGCTCGACAACAGCGACAGCGGCTACATGCTGGCGGGCGGCAATCTGGCGTTGACCGTCAACGAGGTGATCAACCGCAACAACGGCGTGCTGTCCGGCGCTACCGGCCTGACGCTGGTCGGCAAAAGTCTGGAAAACAGCGCTCGCCTGACCACGCAACAAGACCTCGCGATTACCCTCTCTGGCGAGCTGAACAACGCGCAGGGCAGTCTGTTCAGCGAAGGTGCGCTGGCGATCGATGCGCAAAGCTTCAATAACGATGGCGGTACGCTGTCCAGCGCCAAAGCGCTCAGCGTCGACACACGCGGTGCGGTCAGCAACCGGGGCGGCCAGTTGTTGACCGATGCAGCGTTGACGCTCACCAGCAGCGCGCTGGACAACCAGCAGAAAGGCGTGATCAGCAGCAAAAGCAATCTGCACATCACTACCGGCGAACTCAATAACAGTCAGGCGAACATTTACGCCGCCGATCAGCTTGAGTTGAGCGCCGGCAAAGTGACCAATACGGCTGGCAGCCTCGGCGCTGGCAATGCGTTGACTGCCGATATTCAGGGCCTCGATCAGCAGGGCGGTAAACTGTTCAGCAGCCACGCCAGCGTCAGCGTCGACCTGCACGGTGGTGCGCTGAACAACCAGGGTGGGGTGATCAATGCGCCAGGGCAGTTGCTGCTGAAGAATCTCGCTGAGGTGAACAACCGTGGTGGCGAGATTTCCAGCGAGCAGGCCTTTGAACTGATCGCCAAATCGCTGGACAACAGCGGCGGCCAAGTGCTGAGCAATCAGAAACTGAGCCTGACCCTCGACAAGGTCCTGACCTCGATCAAAGGCACGATCGCGGCAGCAGCATTGCAGGTTCGCGCGGCCAGTCTCGACAACAGCGATGGCGGCGTATTGCTCAGTGACAGCGATATCTCGGTGACCGTCTATGGTCTGCTCGACAATCACAACAAAGGCAGCATCCGCGCCGCGCAGCAGCTGACCCTCAACAGCACCGGCCTGAACAATGAGGAGGGCACGCTGGTGGGTGCCGCTGGCCTTGCCATCGACCTCGGCGTCACCGCGCAGGACCTCAACAACCAGGGCGGGGTGATCAGCAGCAAAGGCGCGCTGAGCATTGCGCATCTGCGTGACCTCAATAACCAGAACGGCGTGATCAACAGCAAAGGCGTGCTGAGCATCGCCACCCTGCGTGACCTGAATAACCAGAAAGGTGAGGTTTCCAGCGTCAACAGCTTCAGCCTTAGCGCCAACAGCCTGGACAATCGCGGCGGCAACCTGATCAGCAATCAGCAACTGACCCTCACGGCGGCCGAGCTGAAAAATCAGGGCGGACTGGTCTCTGGCTGGACCGGCGCGACTCTGTCCGGCGGTAGCGTCGATAACAGCCTCGCAGGCGCGATCTCCAGCCAGCTCGGCAATGTCAGCATCGACCTCAGCGGCGCACTGATCAACCACAGCCAGGGTGGCGTGGGCAGCAAGGGCGAGCTTTACATCAAGGCCGCCAGCCTCAACAACAGCGCCGGCACGCTGACCAGCGACGGCAAGCAGACCTTGACTGTGCTCGGCGGCGAACTCAACAACACCTCCGGTGGTTTGATCAAAAGCACCGACGCCCTCGATATCCGGGCGGCGAGCCTGAACAATGCCTCGGGTAACCTGAATGCGAAAAACGCCCTGACCTTCACCGGCGGTGCGTTGAACAACAACGGCGGCAGCCTGGTCGGCGATGATCGCGTCACACTCGACCTGCTCGGCGCGCTGACCAACGTCAACGGCGCGCTCGGCAGCACCGGGCCGCTGGTGCTGACGCGTTCGGCCAGCATCGACAACCGTGGCGGCCAGATGATCAGCCAGAGTCTGCTGAGACTGCTCACCAGCGGCGATCTGAACAACAGCCAGCGCGGCACCATCGCCGCCAGCAGCCAACTGAATCTCACCGCCGGCGGCCTGTTGCGCAACGACGGCGATGGCCTGATTTCCAGCAGCGCCGCCGACGCCACTCTCACCGCAGCCGCGCTGAACAACGCCGGCGGCGCGGTGCAAAGCATGACCGCGCTGACCATCAACACGGGCAACGGCGCAATCGACAACCAGGGCGGCAAGATCATTGCGCAGAACGGCGACCTGAACCTCACTGCCGCCAGCCTCGACAGCCGAGGCGGCGTGCTGTCGAGCCTCAAAGGTCTGCTGCAAACCCGTCTGACCGGTGTCCTGCGCAACGGCCAGTCAGGCAAGATCGAAGGCAGTCGCCTCGACCTGCGCGCACTGGGCGGCATCTACAGCGACGGCGGGCGCATCGCCGCCAACAGCGGCGACATCCTGCTCAATGCCGGCGGCAACGCCCTCGACAACAGCGGCGGCGGCATCTATGCCCGCGGCCAGGTGAACGTCATCGCCGGCTCGATGAACAACACTGCCGGCCAGGTCAGCGGCAGCCTCATCGACATTGGCCTTGGCGGCAATCTCGCCAACAACGGCGGCCTGATCGAAAGCGCCAGCACCCTGGCGATTCGCGCCGCCAACCTCAACAACCAGAGCGGCAAACTGCGCGCCCTCGGCTCAAGCGGCAAAACCGATTTCCAGATCGGCAGCCAGTTCGACAACCGCAACGGCCTGGTGGAAACCGCCAACACCGACTTCTCCCTCGCTGCACCGAGCTTGCTCAACGCTGGCGGCACAGTGACCCATGTCGGCCTCGGTGAATTCGGCATCTCCACCACCAACGTAATGAACGCCGGCGGCTCACTGGTGACCCGTGGCGGCCTGACCCTGAACGCGGACAGCTGGACCAACAGCAGCGTGATTCAGGCGGGGCGCTTGACGCTGAATGTCGGCAATTTTGTGCAGACGGCCAGTGGGCAATTGCTGGCTTCGAATCAGTTGGTGGGGCGTGGCGGGAACTGGACGAACGAGGGGTTGATTGCCAGTGATGGCGGGCTTGATATTCAGTTGAGTGGGACTTACGGCGGTAATGGGCGGGTGAGCAGTGTCGGCGATCTGGGGCTGCTGGCTTCGCGCATCGATTTGAGCAGCGTGGCGAGCATCACCGGTGCATCGACCGCCACGGTCACCAGCCGTGGCACCCTGTCCAATCTGGGCCGGCTCACTTCCGCCGACAGCCTGACCGTTAATGCCGCGTCGCTGGTCAACAACGGGACGTTGGGCAGCGCTGGCAATCTGCGGATCACCAGTGATTCATTGCTCAACGAGAACGGTCTGATCTTCAGCGGCCGTGACATGAACCTGCGCGTCGGGTCGCTTACCAACCGTTACGCCGACATCTATGGCATGGGCAATATCAGTATTGCCCGCGACGACAGCAACGGCTGGAGCTCTTCGATCAATAACATTTCGGCGACCATCGAAAGTGTGGGTGATCTGAGTCTGGCGGCGGAACGCATCGAGAATCGCAAGGATGTATTTGAAGTGGCTGCGGGAGGAGGTCTGATTTCCGGAGCGATTGGCGTTCGGTGCTATAGCTGTATTTCTTTCGGTGACTTCAGTCAAGGAGATGCATCCCCGAGTCACATGGTGTGGGTTGAAAACTACAAGTCAACCATTGTTCGAGATTCAGCTTCGGGCACTTTGACGGCGGGCCGAAACTTAACTGGCATTGGCCGCGAGTTTTTAAACAACGCCTCCGCGGTCAGTGCGGGCAGCAATCTGACACTTAATGTGCAGAACTTCACCAACCAAGGGGCGTCTGTAGGTGAATACACCGTTACCCGTTGGTTCAATGCTCCCAAGGGCCCGAGATTCTGGGAAGAAGTTCTGAGCTATAACGCGGCTAACGATCCGGATTACGATTCCGGAGCGCTCGGCTATATCGCGGGACAAGGTGCATTTGCCAGACCCAACTTGCATGTCTGGAACGCCAATGAGGTCGAATCGTTGACGCGTGTGCGCAGTCGTATGTCCGGTGGTGAGGCTGATCGGTATATCGCATTCGGTTCAATCCATCTCGATTACGACGGCAAATTCTATATTCCAGCCCCCCATTACAATGACGGCGTACGAGTAGAGGCACCTGACGCCGTCAAGAACGCAGCGTTCTTCAGAGATAGCATCGTTGAGCGCAGCCCGACTACAAATGCCAACGCAGTCGTTCAGGCAGGCGGCACCGTCTACATAAACGCAACCAACAAACTGGACAACGGCGTCGTTCGCAACGGCAACGCATCGGTCGGGGGAGCATCGCGCCTGGGGTCCACCCAACTGGCCGGCCAGGTCACGCCAACCGTCATTCGCATCAACGCGCAGCTACCTCCAGACCTGGCCCAACAGCAGGTCAACCCCCTGGCCTTGCCGGGCTTCACCTTGCCGAGCGGCGACAACGGCCTGTTCCGTCTGAGCAAAAAGGACGGTAGCGAACCGGCGATGGTGGCCGCCGAAGGCTGGAAGATCAGGTCTATCAGCGCCGCACCCTCGACACATGCGGGCGGGATGCCGGTCCGACATGCTACCGAGTTCAAGATCGACGACGACGCCCCGGTCTCGGTGAAAAACCGTGAACTGGCACTGGCTGATCGTCAGTCGCTGAATCTCAACGACAAGACCGCAATGATCAGCGTCAATGCCGCCGAGAGCGGCGGACTTGTTCGGGTTTCAGCGCCTGATCGTGGCAATGTTTCCTTTGACGTGCCACTCGTACAGGGTCTGCCCGACACCAGCGTGCGCTCCAACCCACACAAATACCTGATCGAAACCAATCCAGTACTCACCGACCTGAAAAAATTCGAGAGTTCGGATTACCTGCTGCAGAAGCTCGGCTACGACCCCGACACCAGCGCCAAGCGCTTGGGCGACGGCCTGTTTGAACAACGCTTGGTGCAGCAGGCCGTGGTCGCCCGTACTGGTCAGCGCTTCATCGACGGCCAGACCTCTGACGAAGCGATGTTCAAGTACCTGATGAACAACGCCATCGCCAGCAAGGACCAGCTCAACCTGTCGATGGGCGTCACCTTGACCGCGCAGCAAGTGGCAGCACTGACCCATGACATCGTCTGGCTCGAAGAGCACGAAGTGAACGGCGAAAAAGTGCTGGTGCCGGTGCTGTATCTGGCGCAGGCCAATAACCGGTTGGCGCCAAATGGGGCACTGATTCAAGGTGGAGACGTGACCCTGATCGCCGGCGGCAACCTCGATAACGCGGGTACGCTGCGCGCCTCGAACAACCTCTGGGCAGAAGCAGGCAATGACCTCACCAACAGCGGCTTGATCGAAGCGGGCGAGCGCCTGACGCTCAAGGCCGGCAACGACATCATCAACAAGTCCGGCGGCATCATTTCCGGCAAGAATGTCAGCCTGACAGCCACCAACGGCAGCGTGATCAACCAGCGCGACGTCAACAGCGTAGATGTCAGCCGGGGTGGCAACGTGATCCATCGTGACTACTTGGACAACGCCGCGCGAATCGAAGCAGCCAACGATCTGACGATCAAGGCCGGCCTCGATATCAATAACATCGGCGGTGTGCTCATAAGCGGTCAGGACATGACGCTTGATGCGGATCGCGACGTCAATATCACTTCGGTCCAGAACCGGAGCACGAATGCGCGCGGTACCAGTTTCCTCAATCAGAGCATCACCCAGCACGGCGCCGAAGTAACGTCCGGACGGGATCTGTCGATCAGTGCCGATCGCGACGTTGCAATCGTGGCCAGTCGGCTGGATGCCAAGCGCGATCTCAGCGTCGATTCGGGCAATGACATCGTCATCACCTCGGCCGCCGACGAGAGCGACTACGTTTCACGCAGCAAAAAACGCGCGAACGAAACTCACAGCATCACGCAGCAATCATCAGTGTTGAACGCCGGTCGCGACATCGCGCTGAACGCCGGCAACGACCTGGGCATCATTGCCAGCCGCATCAAAGCGACCGAGGACATCAGCCTCGGTGCAGAACAGGACATCACCGTAGCTTCGGCGAAGGATGAGAGTTCGTCTTATTACTACAAGAAGAAAAAGGGTTCGTTCGGACGAAGCAAAACCACTCAGTCGGAAAGTTATGAAAGCGAGAACGTTGCCTCGGTGATTGAGGCTGGGCGAAATCTGACAGTCAATACCACCAAAGAAGAGGATGGTAGCGTCAGTTTGAATGGGGGGCGTAACGTAACGACCATAGGCAGCCAACTCAAGGCAGGTAATGATCTGGTCGTGGGTGCAAGCAACGATGTGGCGATGCTTGCCGGTATCGAGGAGAGCGGTGCTTACAGCAAAAAGACAAAAACCGGGTTGTTTGGTATGTCGAAAAGCGGAAGCAGTCAACTCCAGACAAACGTGACTCAGATTGGAAGTTCCATGGCGGCCGGGCACGACGTAGTGGTCGTAGCCGGTCACGATGTGCGAATGAATGCCAGCGTAGTCAATGCCGAAAACGACGCCGAACTGCATGCTGGATTGATTGATCAGTCAGGCGATATCAGTCTCGCGGCGGGTGAGGATGAGGCCTTCAGTCGTGCAGAAGCATTCAAGAAAAAGATCGGCTTGTCGCTCAAGGACACCATTGGCCTCTTTGCCGGCACACCTGGCGCCGGCGCTGATATAACCGCGATTGCGTCACACAAAGGTGGGCGTGAAGTCGCGACGTCCACGAGTGTTGGCAGCCAAGTCAATGCAGGCCGCGATGTGAGCCTGAAGTCCGCACGAGATATTAATATCATTGGAAGCGGAATCAACGCCGAACGAAACGCGTCGTTGGATGCTGGTCGTGATGTGAATATTCTTGCGGGAGCAAATCAACAACGTAGTAATAGTTGGGAAACGAATAAAAGTTACGGTATCAAGCAGGATATTGATAGTAATGGCTTTACCACGTTCGTGGGTGATGAAACGATCAAGGAAGGTATCAATAGCACCGCCCGAACGGCGGCAGGCAGCTATATCAAAGCGGGGCACGATGTAAAAATTAATGCGGATCGTGATATCAATCAGCAAGGGTCTGGCCTGCTGGCGGATAACGATATCAGGGTGAAAGCCGGCCGAGATATCAATATTGACGCGGCAGATGAAACTAATGAAGTTACCCGTCAAAACAGCGTAAAACGCAACGGTACTACGACAACTATTGCTTATAATATCGGCAATACGATCAACGGACTTAAAGGTACCGGCAAAGGTGAAGATAGGGTCAGCAAGGGGTCAAGTGTTTTAAAAAGTGTTGATACTCTGGATAATTTTTTCAGCGGCCCAAAATTTGATGGGCACCTCGGGGCATCAAGCACTAGTCAAACTAATACACATACTTCCCTGACGAAGCGTCCATCCAGTCTGGGTGCGGGGAATGACATTATTCTTGACGCCGGCAACGACATCAATGTGAGAGGCAGCCAGTTCGAATCGGGCCGCGATATCAATGTTACTGGGCGCAATATTACGTTCGATGTTGCGCATGGCGATGATAGCAGTGACGGCAGTAATACGCAGAGCAAGGGCGGCCTCAAGGGCGGAACGACCGGCGGGTTTAAAATTGGTGTGGGAGTCAGTAATTCCGGAGCGAAGGACGAGTCGAGTCAGGGGACGTCCACGGTTACCCGCCTTAACGCAGGTGGTAGCGTCAAACTGGATGCCAAAAATGACCTTACTCTGGTCGGCGCCGAGGTTGACGCCGACCGGAATATCACGCTCAAGGCCGCTAACGATCTAAAAATCCTATCTGCCCAGAATGTATCCAATAGCGAAAATACCCGTCGGAACTGGGGTGCCGAGGGAGGACTGATTGCGGGGAAGGATGGCTTCGGAATCTACGGAAGTGCGAGTTACGGAACAGGAAATCTGAAACGCGATGGTGTTCATCAACAAGAAGCCTATTTGTACGCAGGGAATAGTCTGAACTTTGAAAGTGGCCGTGACACCACTATTGCCGGTGCCACACTCCGCGCAGATGAAGTAATTGGTGAGGTCGGTCGTGATCTAACGGTCATCTCTGTGCCTGATACTGGAAAGGTCAATGGAAAGGAGCTCGATCTTAGTATTACAGGTTCCTTCTACGGAGCAAGCGGTTCGGTAGGTTACGGGCGAACGACAGGTCAGACTAATTGGGTTGAAAGTCAGACTGTAATCAGCGGCAAGAGTAAGGTGGATATACGCACCGAGAAGCACACTCAGATCGATGGGGCAGTCTTGTCCGCCGAGAACGGGAACCTGAAGTTAGATACCGACACGCTGGGGTTTCGTAATATCACCGGGAAGGATAATGAACACGGTTACTACTTGAATGTAAGTGGTAGCTATGGCTCAAGTAGCGGTTCTCAGGCAGATAAGCCTAATAAGGGTATGGAAGGCCAAGGGAGTACCAGTTGGGCGGTTGAGGGTTACAACTACGAAAAGGATCGCGAGCAGATCCTCCGGGCAACCGTGGGTGCCGGCGCTATCACAGTACGTAATGACAAGGATACTGGGCAGGACTCGACGCTTGGCCTAAATCGAGATCTGAATCAGGCTTACGAAGTCACTCGAGATGAGGAACACCGTACTGATCTGTATGTGAGTAGCTCTTCAGTCAAGGCGGTGATGAATCCGAAACAAACGCTTGAAAAATGGAAAATGGATGTCGAGAAGTACGGGGAAAATAGTCTTGAGGCGTTGAACTCACTGACCGATCTGCTCTTTGGTGCGGTGAACATCTTAAGTGGTCGGGGTTTTGAGGTTGCTGATCAGGTCACACTTCTTCGTGTTTTTGTAAGGCAGTTAAATAGTAAAAATGAGGGGGCTCGAGCGGTCGCAGTCAATGCTGCAATCAAAAACATGACCAATGGTGATAACAGTCCCGAAACTCAAGCGTTGATAGACCGCATTACTCAAATTGCCGGTAGCGATCCTGACAAGGCTCTTGGCATGCTCGTTCTGCTCAGACGCTTGCAAGATCCTCATCCAGAAAGATTGAATTTTGTGCCCTTGGCTTTGGCTGGTGGTGCAATTGCAGCGTTAGGGACAATGCTTCTTACGGCTGCCGCCGGAACAAAAAATCAGGAGAACACACGAGATGCAGTTAATGCGCTAGTTGCGTCTGCCGGTGAGGCGGGTTATAGCGGATCTCAGCAGTTATCCATTTCGGCTGAATTGTGGGCATTAATGCTGGGTACGACCTTCCCGGTCACGCTACTGGACCCAAAATATGGAATATTGACGAATCCAGCCGTAGATACTGACACCCTGCATCCTGTAAGCATCGGCGGTTTCGTGATGCAGCCCTCTTTGCCCACCGACACGGGCGGAAGCCCTGTCGTTGAGACGGGAGACGGTACGTACACGACGCCTATCGTAGAAAACCCTTCGTTGGGGAACGTTTATAGCCTGCCGTGGGGGCAGTCTGCGTCGGAATTTGAGAAGTCTTTGGTTACCCTCCCTTCAGGTGAACGAGTCGCAATTGTAAAAACCAGAGCAAGGGAGTTAGCCGATTCCCTGGGTTGGCCTAAAGACAATTTCCTGACGAAATTGAATGGCAGAGATGTTTATGCTGGATCCGATGGATATTTTTACGCAGTTGACAGTCAGCACGGTAGGTTGGAACAGGTGAATAGCCGAGGGAAACATCAAGGAGAGGTGCAGTTTGATTTGATACCTGTTCCTAAATCTAAAGATGACTCGGGTAAACATGATTTGAGGATGAAGTGATGAATAGTATCAAACTTGTCGAATGCTCAGATTCCGTTATTGCCAGGGGGCAAGTTTTTCGGGTGCCTGCCAGTTGGCCGTATGAGTCAATAGTGGATTTCATGGTGGTCGATATACCAGATGATAGCTTTGGCCATTCACTGGTGGTGGCTTCCGGGAATAAATCAGGCTTGGTATTGGTGCACTTGCCATTGGAAAGCTGCGCATCCGATGAACACGGAATTTCAAGGGAGTGGGTTATTTCGAATTGGGAGAAATGGATATATCCAGACTGCTCAGTTGAAGATGTTTATTTGTTTGATTCGATAGAGGTGCCAACGGAGCTGACAACTCGCTAGACATTCTTTAGAAGAAGCGCAGAAATGCGAAAGAAGTCGGATATGGGACATGGAAATGGCGAGCAGAGTTATTTAAGGAAATAAATCTGCCCTCATTTTTGGATAGCAGGTGGAATCGCCGGGGGAACAGAAATGCGGGTTGAAAGCTTGTTCAATCAGGCCAAAGCCATGGCCAAAGGGCTGTATTTTCATGCGATGGAGGAGCTTGGGTTTCGTCCGGAGCAAGCTTTTGCCTATGCTCAGGATGAGCTGGAACGCTTGATGCGCAAAGACGCACCCGGCCCGAACGCAATTTTGCAAACCGCCATTTATATGGAAGGTAGCCGACATGGTTTGAAGTTGGGGGACAGCCTTTACGCATCAGACATGTTGGATATTTTGACCCTTACGTACGAACAGTGCAGCCCAGAGAGTCTGGTTGAGGCGGGAGCCGATGGCGAGGAACTGAAAGCCGTTCAGGCGGACATGGAAACCGTGCGCAATCTATTTCTTTCTCAACGGAGTAGGGTAAATGGGTTCTTCCACGGGAAATGAAGATTGACCACTGAGGACATTAAAATCGTCCAGGAAATTTTCCAATTGATCGAATCAGGCGTCGTTCATGGTTATGACGCGTTCCGGTACAGTGTCGAATGGGGAGGGAATTATATGGAGTCCGACCTCGCCGTCGAAATACATGGCTCCGAAATTTGGGACGCTGAAACTGATTTCAATCATTCGAAGGTCTATGCGCTTGTAGAAAAACTGCACGAGAACGCAGTCGCGCGTGGCGAGCCTTGGACATGCTTTGTCCTGTCTTCTCGCGAAGGCGAACAAGTAAAGATGAAATTCGATTATCAAACTCGCGACACAATCTAAAAGCAAAATCTACTTCGGATAAAGCGGCGGCAATCCACTATCACCCACCGGATCCTGCACCCGTTCCGCCGCCGGAATCGTTCGAATCGCCCGCCACAAATCCTCACCCTGCCAATGCTGCCCGGTCTCGCTGTACAGCGCGCCGTTCAGCCCATCCAACGCGTCCGATAACGGCACAAACCGCGCGGCCATATCTGCCAGTGTCTCCGGCTGTTGCCGCGCCCACGCATCCAACGCCTGGCGGGTGGCGTGGGGGTCGTTGGCCTGGCTGGCTCGTTTGATGTCGTCTAGCAGGGTGCGTGGGCTCGGGCCGGTTTGGGCGGCGCGGTGGATTGCCGGTTGCCAGCGGGCGCGCCACCAGAGGCCGAAGCCGAGCAGAGTGGTGCAGGCGAGGATCAGGGTGCTGAGTTTCCACCACCACAGGGTGTCGTTGTCGGGCGTACTCGGTTGCAGGGTGCCGGCCGGGGTGTCGATCTGCAGGCTGGGGTTGTTCGCCACTTGCAGGGTGCGCGCGGGCAGGCTGCTGTGTTCGAGGTGGTCTTCGAAGGTGTTCCACCAGACCACGTCGACGGTTGGCAGGTCGATCGCGCCGCTGCGGCTTGGCACCAGGGCTTCGCGTTCTTCGCGGCTGCCGATGATCCCGCGGTCGCTGCTCTGGTTGCTCAGCACCGGTTGGTCGGGGTAGCGGCGCAGGCCGTTGACGTCGGTGGCGGGCAGGGCTGGCAGTTGCGAGCTGGCGAGGCCTTCGACTTTCAGGGTCAGGCTGCGGGTGAGGGAATCGCCGACCTGAGTGTGATCCGGTTCCGGGCTCCAGCTTTCGCTGAGGCTGAGGTTGCGCGCCGGCAGCCATGGTGCATCGACCGGGTAGGTCAGCGGTTTCGGTTTGACCGTCAGCGGAATCGACGCCGAGCTGACGCGCATCAGTTTGCCGGGTTTCGGCCCCGAGGCGTCTGCTGATGGTGCGGTATCGACCAGCGTGGCGCTGAACGTCTGCGGGGCGATTGTCAGCAGACCGCTGTGTTGCGGATAGATCGCGTAGCGCATCTCGATCACGCCGTGGCGCAGGCCATTGATGTCTTTCTCGTAGGTGCGCGTGTCGCCGAGCTGCTCGATGCGCGCATCGGCGATTTGCAGCGGGCTCAGGCTGCTGTCGTCGTACAGCGAAACCGAGTGATAAATGCGCAAAGTCAGGATGGCCTGGGCCTGCACGTAGACGCTGGTCTGGTCGAGGCTGGCTTCGATGAACACCGGATCGAGGCTGTTGTTGTCTTCGCGGTTGTCGCTGGCGATCACCTGCACGGTGATCGGCTGGCTCTGTGCTTCGCCCAGTTGCAGCGGCGGAATCACGACGCTGCCGTTTTCTTTCGGCAGCAGGGTGATGATCCAGCGTGTGGTCGCGCGGTTGTCGCCGTTGAGGGTGTTGAGCTGGTTGACCTGGCGCGTGCCGCGCACTTCGAACAGCGCTTCCAGCGCCGACAGATCGGGCTTGCCGAACTGGGTGACGTCGTCAGTTTCGAGGGTGAGCTCGACCGTCTCGCCGGAGTTCAGGCGACTGCGATCCACGCTGGCGGTCAGCTCGGCCGCCTGAGCGGTGGCCGTGCAGATCAGCAGGGGCAGCAAGAGAGCGGTGAAGCGGGTCATCGATTGTTTTCCTGATCCTGATGTTGTTGCTGTTCGTACCAGAATTTGCGCCTGAGCAGTTCGCCCGGGTCGTCCGGGATCTTGCCCAGCCATTGTTCGAGCGCCTGACGCTGCTCGCCTTCGAGGTTGTTCTCGCTCGGGCGCAGGGTCGGCACCGTGTCGGTTTCCTCTTCCTCGTTGCTGCCGGGGATTTCATTGGGGCCGGGCAGCGGCGGGGCGGTTGGCGGCGGTTCGCTGGCCGACTCGGCCGGTTGCGCCTCGCTCTGGGTTTCACTGCTCACCGCCGGAGGGGGCGCGGTAGTGGGCGATGGCTCATCGCCGGGCAGACTTTGTTCGTTCGGCTGGTTGTCCGGTTCGGGCGGCGGCGGGGCGTTTTTCTGCTTCAGCAGGTTTTCCACCAGCGCCTTGTTGGTCTGCGCCGGACGTAGATCCGGTTGCAGTTCCAGCGCCTGTTCGTAGGCGTCGATTGCTGCTTCCAGCTCACCGCTTTTGGCCAGGGCGTTGCCACGATTGTAGTGGGCGCGGGCATCGCTGCCCTCGGCAAAACGCTGAGCGGCGCCACTGTAGTCGCCGGCCTCGTACAACGCCACCCCTTGCCATTGATGATCGTCAAAATGCTGCGCGGCTTCGGCCGGGCGTTTCTGCTTGAGCAGGTGCAAACCTTGCTGGTCGGGTCGCAACCACAAGTCTTCGAAGTCGAAAGCGTAGCTCGGTTGCGGCAGGCACCACAGCAGCGGCAGGCAGAACAGCCAGCCACGGCGCCCGGCACACGCAGCCAGCAACAGCAACGGCAACAGCAGCCAGTAACCCTGATCGGCCCAAGTATCCAAGCGCACGGTCTGGCCGTCGTCGCGCAGGCTGCGCGGGCCGTTGAGCAGGCCAAGAGCGCCAAGATCAGCTTCGTCAAGACGCGCCGGGTGATACTCGCCGCCCACGCTGTTGAGGAAAGTCGCGAGACCAGGGCTGTCGAGTTGCGGCACGCGGATCGCGCCTTGCTCGTCCTTGAGGAAACTGCCGTCTTCCTGGGCAATCGGCGCACCTTCAGCGGTGCCGATGCCGAGCATCAGCAGTTGCGTGGACTCGCCATTGAGCGCACGGCGAATGCCGCGCCGTTCCTCTTCATTGAGCGACGAACCGATCAACAGAATCCGTCCCTGTCCCAGCGCACCTTGCTTGAGCAACGCCAGCGCCTCGTCCACGGCCAGATCGGCGCGGTGGCCGGCTTCCGGCATCAGCGATGGCTTGAGCGCGTCGAGCAGGTTGCGACTGGTTGCCAGATCATCCGACAGCGGCACCAGCGTGTGCGCGCTGCCGGCATAAACGACGATGGCGGTCTGCGCATCGCTGCGCGCCTGCAACAGGTCGAACAGCTTGCGCCGCGCCTGTTCCAGACGCGTCGGCGGCGAGTCGGTGGCGAGCATCTCCGGGGTCAGTTCGAGCACGACTACCAGCGGATCGGCGGGTTTCTGGCTGGTCTGTTCGACGCGCTCCCAGCTCGGCCCGAGCAAGGCCAGAATGGTCAGCAACCACGCCACGCCTAGGGCGATCCACGGCAGTTTGCTCTGGCGACCGCTGCCGCCACTGAGCAGCGCAGCGTGAAATGCCGGCGGCAGAATCATCTGCCAGCGCCCGGCGCGTTTCTGCCGGTGCCAGAGTTGCCAGAGCAGCCAGCCGAGCAGCGGCAACAGCAGCAGCCACCAAGGGCGGAACCAGTGCGGCCAGAGCGCGATCATCGGCGCCTCCGTAGGCGCAAACGCTGCAAGCGCTCACGCCAGTCCGGCAGCGGACTTTGTAAATACAGTTGTTTGGTAAACAGGCGTAGCAGCGGATTGTCCGGCCACAGTTCGCGGACGACCAGCAACAGACTCAACCACAGCGCCAGCGCCAGCGGCCAGTGATACAAGGCTTGCGCCGGGCGTGCCTGAGTCGGTTGCTGAGTCACCGGTTCGAGCTGATCGAGGGTGTCCTTGATCGCTTGCAGCTCTTTGCCGTCATGGGCGCGGAAGTACTGGCCGCCGGTGATTTCGGCGATGGCCTTGAGTGCCGGCTCATCCAGATCGAGGCTCGGATTGACCCCGAGCAGGCCGGTCGAGCCGCTGTCCTCGGGATTGGCGCCGATGCCGATCGGATAGATTCTGACGCCTTCGCTGGCGGCCAGTTTTGCGGCGGTCAGCGGATTGATTTCGCCGCCGTTGTTGGCGCCGTCGGTGACCAGAATCAGCACGCGACTTTGCGCCGGGCGCAGACGCAGGCGTTTCAGGGCCAGACCGATGGCATCGCCGATCGCGGTGTTTTTGCCAGCGATGCCGATCCGCGCCTCGTCGAGCCAGACGCGCACGGTGCGCCGATCGAAGGTCAGCGGCGCTTGCAGGTAGGCCTGACTGCCGAACAGGATCAGACCGACGCGATCGCCGTCGCGGCTTTCGAGGAAATCGCCGAGCAAGTGCTGCACCAGCGACAGACGACTGACTTCTTCGTCCTGCCATTGCATGTCGGGAAAATCCATCGAACCGGACACGTCCACCGCCACCAGCAGATCACGGCCACTGGCGGCAATCGGCAGCGGTTCGCCGAGCCATTGCGGGCGCGCGGCGGCGATCAGCAAGATCAGCCACAGCAAGATAAACGGCGCCTGCTGCCGCCACGCCGGCAAGTTGGCGCGGGCGCGGCGGCGGGCGAGGCCTTCGAGGTCGGCGAGGAAACTCACTTTCAATGCCGGCTCGCCGCTGTCGGCCACCGGCAGGATCAGACGCATCAGCCACGGCAGCGGCAACAGCACAAAGATCCAAGGCCAGGCGAACTCAAACATGTTTGCGAATCCACGTGTCGACCGCTTGGGTCAGGCCGGCGATGGCTTTGTCGTCGAGTTTGCATTCCGGTTTGTACGCGCCTTCAACCAGCACCATCCAGCGCGTCAGGCCGGCAGCGGGGCAGCGGTTATCGAGGAAGGCCAGCCATTTGCGGCCGTTGAGGGTGTGGCTCTGGCTGTACGGATAGTGGTTGCGGCACAGGCGTTTGAGCAGGCCGTTGAGTTGTTGCAGCCAAGCGCCGGCTGGTGCACCGTCGTAGGGTTTGGGCATTTGCGCCAGTTCGGCGAGCGCGGCGATGCGCACCGGATCCAGCGGCTGCTCGGCGCGCACCACCGGGCGTTTCTTCATCGGAATGAAGCGGCGCAGCTTCCACACGGCAAAACCCAGCAGCGGCAACAGCAGAAGCAGCAGCCACCAGCCGGGCGCCGGCGGCCAGAAGGCGATCGGCGGCGGCGAGATCAGCGGTTGCAGTTGTTCGAGGCCGTTCATCGACCTTTCCCCGGACGCTGCGGGTTAAGGAACTCGCGCATCTGCTCGACCATTTCGCTCTGCGTGCTCAGCGGCATCAGCAACACCCGCAGCTTTTGTGCGAGCAGCTCCCAGCGAGCGATGCGCGCTTCGGCCTGGGCGCGGTAGGTCTGGCGCAGGTCGAAGTTCAGCGTGTCGATCTCCAGTTGCGCGCCACGTTCGGCGAAGCGCAGCAGGCCGGCGGCGGGCAGGGCGTGATCGAGTGGATCGGACAGCGGCAACATCAGGAGATCACAATGCCGCGCCAGCAGACTCAATTGCTGCTCGGCGCTGTCGGACAACGCGCGCTCATCGCAAATAACGATGGCCAGACTGCCCGGGCGCAGCACTTCCCGCGCGCGGCGAAGGGCCACGCCGAAGGCATCGCGATCCGGCTCGCGCTCGCTGTGCAGCGACTGATTGACCTTGACCAGCCGGTTGAGCAATTGCAGCAGGCTCTGCTTGCTCCGGCGAGGCTTGATTTCGTAGTGCTCGTTGTCGCCGAACACCAATCCGCCGACGCGGTCGTTGTGCCCCAGCGCGGCCCAGCCGATCAACGCCGCGACCTGCGCCGCCAGCACCGACTTGAACATCAGCCCCGAGCCGAAAAACAACCGCGTGCTTTGCTCGACCATGATGAAAATCGGTCGCTCGCGCTCTTCGTGGAACAGCTTGGTATGCGGCTCCTGCGTGCGCGCGGTGACGCGCCAGTCGATGGTGCGCACGTCGTCACCGGCCTGATAGACCCGCACCTGATCGAAGTCGACGCCACGGCCACGGAATTTCGAATGATGCAGGCCGATCAGCGGGCTGCGCTGACTCGGCGTAGAAAACAGTTGCACCTCGCGCACGCGGTGACGCATCTCGATCAGCTCGGCGAGGCTGATGCGGATACCGGGTTCGGAGGGCAGGGCGGCGTTCATGGGGGTCAAGCGACGGCGACGACGTCGAGAATCCGCTGCACCACGCGATCCTGATCGATGCCAGCGGCTTCGGCTTCGAACGACAGAATGATGCGGTGGCGCAACACGTCGAACAGCACGGCCTGAATGTCTTCCGGGCTAACGAAGTCGCGACCGGCCAGCCAAGCGTGGGCGCGGGCGCAGCGATCGAGGGCAATCGAACCGCGCGGACTGGCACCGTAAGCGATCCATTCGGCCATTTCCGGATCAAACTTGGCCGGGTTGCGCGTGGCCATGACCAGTTGCACCAGGTATTCCTCCACGGCGTCGGCCATGTACAAACCAAGGATTTCCTTGCGCGCGGCGAAAATCGCCTGCTGGCTGACCCGGCGCTCGGGCTTGGTCTCGCCGTTCAACGCCTCGCCACGCGCCTGCTGGAGGATGCGCCGTTCGACAGCGGCGTCGGGGAAGCCGATCTTGACGTGCATGAGGAAACGGTCGAGCTGGGCTTCCGGCAACGGATAGGTGCCTTCCTGTTCGATCGGGTTCTGCGTGGCCATCACCAGAAACAGCGGCGACAGCTCATAGGTGCTGCGCCCGACGCTGACCTGACGCTCGGCCATCGCTTCGAGCAAGGCCGATTGCACCTTGGCCGGCGCGCGGTTGATTTCGTCGGCGAGCACCAGGTTGTGAAAGATCGGCCCTTGCTGGAACACGAAACTGCCGGTTTCCGGACGGTAGATTTCGGTGCCGGTGATGTCAGCCGGCAGCAGGTCGGGGGTGAACTGAATTCGATGGAACTGGGCTTCGATGCCCTCGGCGAGTTCTTTGATCGCTTTGGTCTTGGCCAGACCGGGAGCGCCCTCGACCAGCATATGGCCGTCGGCGAGCAGGGCGATGAGCAAACGCTCGATGAGTTTTTCCTGGCCGAGAATCTGCGTTGAAAGAAAGGTTCGCAGCGCCAGCAGCGCTTCACGATGTTCCATCGGTGACTGTTCCTGGAAAGGGGGTGGCCGGGGCGTTCGGATAACGCCGGGGCTGGGGGCGTTACTTTAATCCATCGTGGGGGGCGGCGACTAACGGCATTTGCGCGATTTGTCAGTATCGGCCCTCGTTTGCACTGCGTGGGGCCGTTTCTGGACGTTTTTGCGATTCAGGTCTGCGTGTGCAAGCTGTGCAATATGACCTTGATGGCGGGGCGCTCAAGCAGTTCGAACCATTTGCCTTCATCAACGATGGCGCCTTGCTGCATGACGAGCACGCGGTCAAAACGATGGAGATGTTCAACATCATGGGTGACACACATAAGGCCCTGTCCAGCGAATGTCTTGAATAGCAAATCCCACACTGGTGTAGCGAGTTTCGGTTCAATCGAAGCACTCGGCTCATCAAACAGATTGAATTTGCCCGGTCGATTCAGAAGTCGCAGCAACGAAAGCCGCTTCGCTTCACCTCCGGAGATATTGGTGGCGTTTTCAGCGATGTGACCTCGGCCAATGATTTCATCAAGCTGGAGGCATTGAATTGCCTCGTTCAATGTTTTCGACTGCTCAACACCGAAAAGTACGGACTGTTCAAAACTTCCTTCCAGGAACTGCGGAGACTGGGGGCTGTAACGCACCGTTTCCAGATGAACGCGAGCATTTAAGCGATCTATGCACAGCTCGTCGATGAACAGCCGGGGCCGCACCGAAAAATCCAGTCCTGCCAGCGCTTCGAGTAACGTCGATTTGCCAGCGCCGCTGGGCCCGATGATCGCAACGGATTGGCCCTGTCGGAAGCTGATCTGGCTGGCAATTGATAGCTGCGCAACACCGTTATGGGTGATCTCGCAGGGCTCGAGCCGTAATGTTGATAGGTTATGCAACGCATCAGAGTCATTGCGGCGATCGTTATCGAAGTCAGCAGTTGCAAGTAATTCTTTGAGTCGCCGTTGATCAGCCGAAAATTGATCCAGCACCCGATAGCCTTCGGTCAGCGCCGATACATTCAACAGGAACGTACCAGCAATAGAGGAAATGGCCACCAACTGACCGACGCTGATACTTGCTTGTCCGGACGTCTGATCCATGACTCCCCAAGCCAACAAACCGCCGGTGGACAGGCTGATAAACAAAATCTTCGCCGCGCTCAACAGTCCGCCCGAGCCTGCTACGGTCACCGCAGCATTGGCGTAGCGCTCAAACGCTCGGTTCAAGGGTTGCAGGGCCGTGCGTTCGGCGCGTTCCAGTTTTATCGATTTACCAGCCCTCAAAGTATTGACCAAGGTTGCACTCAGCTCATCCTCCTGGTCATTAACAGCATCGATGTGTTTTCTGCGCCATCGAATGATCCGGTGAGTTGCATAGAGATAACAGCCACCGAGGCCAGCTAGCGCGCAGAAAACCCAGGCTCCGCCCATATACCAGAATGCGCCGGCCACAATAAGAAATTCCAGGCACAGGGGAAAACCCGTAGTGACGAAGAACATCAGCAACTGTTCGTGGGCAGTGATTCCGCGCTCGACCGACTTGATGAAGTGTCCTACTCGCCACGTGCCAAACTGGGAAAAATCCTTGCCCATCAACCGCGCCATCCAATTGATGGAAGCATCCATGACAATTCGCTGGACGAGCTTTGAGAGCAGCAGCGTTTGCAGGGGGGTGGTCATCGACTGAATGCAACCGGCCAGCGTAAAAGCTGCGGTGAAAAAAAGCAGCGTACGCAGCGTTGTGTGATCGGCATCGTTTAGTGAATCGACGATCTTGCCCAATAACAAAGGAGGGGCCAGGGCCAGGATTTTCAGGGTGATGGTCGCGCCTATTGTCATCACCAGCAGGAGTCGATGTTTCTCGCAGGCTGTTCTTATAAATGTCTGCATGAGTATGGGCCTGTGGTCGTTTTGGATCACGCCGTTGGCGTGCTCCTGGTGCCGAGCAAAATGTGCTGAGGAGCTACGGGTTGGCCATTTCTGATTATGTTGAATCGGTCGAGACCCGGGATATAAGTCTGGGTAACTACGTTGGTCCCCGGGTACTCCATGACTGTTCTGAAAAATAGGACTTTGTTCATACCGCTCAGGTTTTTTCGGAGCAAGGCAAGTTGTTCAGGAACAGAGAGTGCAAGCAGGCTTTTTGGCGGCGCCAGGGTATTGAGTTTCAAGTTTTTAACGGGTGCAAAGTCTATCAGCTGTTTCAGTTTCTCGGATTGACAAAGCACATCAAGTACCTTTCGGTCCGCGATTTCATCGTTGGCGTCGTATAAGGCGTTTGATTGGAATTGCTCCGTTACCGCTCTTTGGATGGCGATAAATATGTCCAAAGAACAGCCGGAGCCGATTGCGGATATATGTCGGTCGCCGGGGCCGGTTCGTGGGAATGCAACCGCCAGATAAACTTCTGACTCGTCTTTGATAATGATGATCTGCAAAGCTTCGGCAGCCTGTAGCGCGTATGAGTTGTTGAACAGGGCTTGCGCAAGCAGGGGCGCCGACGGTGAGTAGAGATCTATCGCAGGTATCAGTCTGCAGACGGCCATGAAAAACCGGGACAACAGGTGTCGCTCAATCAGTTCCAGGGTACCGTGCAGCAGTGCTTCTGATTTCGTGCAGCCGAAAGCAGTTCCTGAGTTAGAGGCGTAGCGATTTAAAAAGCGCGTCGGTTGACTCGTTGTTTTACGTTCATCTTTGACCGGATACAGCAGGGCGCATGGCACAAAAAGCCCGGCGCAGCCGTCGAGTGCTGCAAGCTGCAGACACTGTAGAGGCTCGATGTTTTTTCGCAGACTTGTGAAAATGCCGTCCGACTCGACCCCGTTCTGCGAAGCGATGTCACTGCAACCAAGCGTTGTGCAAAATGGCGGCTCGGCGTGAAACATCGCGTAGTGCTCAAGGCTTTCAGCAAGTGCACCTACAAGCGCGTCGGGACCTTTGCCTGCGCCTGATTCAATCAGCGTGTCGTATTCGTTATAGAGTTCGGCAGTAGCGACCAGATTACCGTCATCGACATAGCGCACTCGCGCTTTCAAACCCAGTGTCTGGATAACATTGTTTATTCGGACAAACGCTTCGCTGGATGAAATCTCACGCTCTGACATGGTGAGCCTCGTAGGCTTGAATGCCGAAAGATCGACTTTCGGCATTTTCAGGATTGGCTGATCGGGAGGCCGAGTCAGCGGGTCAGTGAGGCGAAGAAGTCCAGTTCCGTCGCCAGGAAACCTTCAAAGTGGCCCGAGCCATAAGGCAAATCCTCGAAGGTGTTTATTTCAGAACGTTTTCTACCCATTACATATGACTCCATTGAATATCACGTTGTCGGCACTTTTTTGTGCGCCGAGCTTGCATGTTTTTTTGCAAGCGCAACGAGTAATAACAAGGGAGGGGTGGGCCCGCAATCAGACGGCTTCCGATGATTGCGTAGGGCACTTCTTGAGGAGTAGTAGGATCGAGCTTCGTGCTGTTAAACACAGCGGCGTTCTATGCGGAAAATTAGCGCGAATTATGGTTTTCAGGTGTTTAGAGCTTGTAGAGGTATCGATCAGCGTGGAATTAATGACGATGGCATAAGGGGCGATCAAATGCCGTCGTCATTTATCTTGTCATGCGAGCCGACCTGGTTATTCCAGATTAATTACAAAAGTTCCTGTCCCATCGAGAATATTCTTCAAGGTCTCAACAACCTCTTCCATATCCACCATATCCGGGTTGAAAGCGATCTCCAGCACATCATCCCCATTCAACGCATCGGCATCCGCCGCAGCAATCTCGATCTTCAGCAGTTCCGACGTCAGCGTGACCTTCACGCCGTCAAGCGTCGACGGCTCGCCATCCAGGGTGATCTCCAGCTCATCCTCATCCGGATAACGGCTCATCAGGAACATCTCACCCTTGTCGCTGTGGCAGCAGAGCATGGCCATGTTGTCTTCTTCGTCGTCGCACGGGTTGACGATCAGTAGGGCGGTGGTCATTTGCATGGGTGAAATCCTGGGCAGTGGCGGCGGTGAATCTGTTCGAAGGCGCGATTTTGCCAGTCTCTGCTCGTTCGCGCTGCCTGCATCGGCAAAAAGTCGCAAAGCAGGACATTTCCGTCGCCCGGTTCCGAGTAGCGAGAAGGGAAAATCCGACGCCAGCGTAAGGCAATTACCGGATGCGCAAAATCCACCCGAAATTGCGATTTTTCGCTTGTGATCGCCACCGTTTTGCCGTTAGTTTCGCCGCTCTTGCGCAACGGAGTGCGTTACCAAAACCCCGAAAAAGGACCTTTGCCATGACTCAATATTTCGAACGCGCCGAAGAAATTCGCCACCTGTCTGACGAACAGATCGAGGAGATCTACAAGCGCTATCTGGAAGGTGAGAAAACTTCGCAGCTGATGGCGCAATTCCAGATTCCTTCCACGGTGCGCAGTCTGCTAAAAGTTCTGCCACCGATCGTCAGCACAGACCTCACCTGTCCTTACTGTGAACTGCCGATGTGGATGCGCCGCTACGCCAGGGGAACTCCGCTTTCGTTGCGCAGTGCATTCAAATGCGTCCGCTGTGAGCACCAGCACAGTGTCCCCGGCGCCAATGGCCGCCACGCAGCGTGCAACTGCACAGAATGTTTCAAGGTTCGCCAGCAGCAACTGGCCGCCCGGGCAGCGCGGGACCGTCTGGAGTTGCAGGCCAGATATGGCGCGCAACTCCCTGCAGTGCCTTACGCCAATCTGGGCTTTGTGCAGAAGTTGACGTTGCTTGCCTTGCTCGATGATGGCTACGGCGCAAACGTTGAATGGATTGCGCCGTTGAACGCGCCATCCCGAGAGGAGCTGCTCGCCCTGACCTTCGAGGCGCGGGAAGAGTTGCTCAAAGACCTGCACGAAGCCGGGGTGCTGGCGGTTTCCACCGAATCCGATATCAACGCCTTCGATCGCAGCGAGGGTTGCAGTATTCGCGAGTACAGCGCCGTGCGCTGGCTGCCCAACGTCACGCTGGATGGCGCGGCGCGCAGTAACCGAGAGAATCTGTATCTGGCGCTGTATCAGGAATTGTCGGGCAGCGTAAAGGCTGCCTGGAAGAGCGAAATCTATTCGCTGGTCTTCAGTCTCGCCCGCGAAGAGTCGCTTCAATACATTCGTGTGCTGGCCAGTGAGGTGGATTTCGCCTTCACGGCCGAAGCCCGTGCCGATGAGGTGGTCGGGCAGTTGTTGCAGGACTTCTCGGTGAGTCAGTTGTATTACTTCGCCCGCTTGGCGGTACGAAACGCCGCGCACTTTTATGCCACCGGCAATTCCAAAGGGCGCAGTCACGCCTCCAACACCATTCCGCGCAACATGCTGGGCACGGCGCAGGACGCGCTCGTCCGTAACTGGCGCAAGAACGGCCATCGTGATGCGCGGGTGCCGCAGACAGCCTTGCAGCGACTGCTTTACGACGTAGTGCTGAAGGACAGCGGCGCCGGATTCTCAAAGTCGCCGGGCATGTACTGGCGCGACGAACTGGTTCCGCAATTCTTCAGCGCCGTAGCGTTCGACAGCGACTTGCTGGGCAATCTGCGCCTGTTCTGCCGCGAATGCGATTCGAGCAACATTGACGCCAGCATGGACAAGCAGATCCTGCAGACGATGTGCTACGACTGCGCCACGGTGAGCAAATTCAGAGCCTTTGAGGAACTGCCGGACTGATCCGCGTCAACCGCCAGCGCTGAACCGGATGCCACGCTCAGGGTCGATAACAGGGCCTTGGGCGTTTTCGTTTCCGGATATGTAACGTTCCCAAGGATTGTCCTGGCACGAAAGTCCCGTGAAACCGGGGTATCGAGCCTGCATTTCAGCTCACGCCTGCTAGTGTTGATGCAGGCCAAACCCTGCATTTACGTGCCAATGACCGAATATGTCGCAGCACCGCAAGCAGACACATTGTCGCACCCATTAAGCTGCGCAACGGATGAGCACCCGTAAAGGCATTGTCGGCAGTGCTGGCAGTCGCTTTTGCAGATGCTCATTCATGGAAGGTGAATGTGACCTGAGTGTCCCGTCCAGCTTCACCCACCTGTCTCCCTGTTTCCTCTGCCCGAGAATCAGGAACAGGGCGACACCAGCCCCGAAAGGGGTGTTGCACGCGACGCTTTCCATCAATAACAAGCTTAAGCGGAGTACCACAGATGGCGTTCTTCACCGCAGCCAGCAAAGCCGACTTCCAGCACCAACTGCAAGCGGCACTGGCGCAGCACATCAGTGAACAGGCACTGCCACAAGTGGCGCTGTTCGCTGAACAATTCTTCGGCATCATTTCCCTGGACGAGCTGACTCAACGTCGCCTCTCCGACCTCGCTGGCTGTACTCTCTCTGCGTGGCGCCTGCTTGAGCGCTTCGATCACGCGCAACCGCAAGTGCGTGTCTACAACCCCGATTACGAACGTCACGGCTGGCAGTCGACCCACACCGCGGTCGAAGTGCTGCACCACGACCTGCCATTTCTGGTCGACTCGGTGCGTACCGAGCTGAACCGTCGCGGCTACAGCATTCATACCCTGCAGACCACCGTGCTCAGCGTGCGTCGTGGCAGCAAGGGCGAATTGCTGGAAATCCTGCCAAAAGGCAGCACCGGCGAAGGCGTGCTGCACGAATCGCTGATGTACCTGGAAATCGACCGTTGCGCCAACGCGGCCGAGCTGAACGTGCTGAGCAAAGAGCTTGAGCAGGTGCTCGGTGAAGTGCGCGTCGCCGTCGCTGACTTCGAGCCGATGAAAGCCAAGGTGCAGGACATCCTCACCCAGCTCGACAACAGCGCCTATCCGGTCGATGCCGACGAAAAGAACGAAATCAAGAGCTTCCTGGAATGGCTGGTGGGCAACCACTTCACCTTCCTTGGCTACGAAGAGTTCGTGGTCACCGATCAGGCCGATGGCGGCCACATCGAGTACGACCGGAACTCCTTCCTCGGCCTGACCAAACTGCTGCGCACCGGCCTGACCTACGAAGACCTGCGCATCGAAGACTACGCCGTGTCCTATCTGCGCGAACCGACCCTGCTGTCGTTCGCCAAGGCTGCGCACCCGAGCCGTGTGCACCGTCCGGCTTACCCGGACTACGTGTCGATCCGTGAAATCGACGCCGACGGCAAAGTCATCAAGGAACACCGTTTCATGGGCCTGTACACCTCGTCGGTGTATGGCGAGAGCGTGCGGGTCATCCCGTTCATCCGCCGCAAGGTCGAAGAAATCGAGCGCCGCTCCGGCTTCCAGTCCAAGGCTCACCTGGGCAAGGAACTGGCACAGGTCCTCGAAGTGCTGCCGCGTGACGACCTGTTCCAGACCCCGGTCGACGAACTGTTCACCACCGTGATGTCGATCGTGCAGATCCAGGAGCGCAACAAGATCCGCGTGTTCCTGCGCAAAGACCCGTACGGTCGCTTCTGCTACTGCCTGGCCTACGTGCCGCGCGACATCTATTCCACCGAAGTGCGCCAGAAGATCCAGCAAGTGCTGATGGAACGCCTGAAGGCGTCCGATTGCGAATTCTGGACCTTCTTCTCGGAATCCGTGCTGGCCCGCGTGCAGTTGATCCTGCGCGTCGATCCGAAGAACCGTCTCGACATCGACCCGCTGCTGCTGGAAAAAGAAGTGGTTCAGGCCTGCCGCAGCTGGCAGGACGATTACGCCGCACTGACCGTCGAGAGCTTCGGCGAAGCCCACGGCACCAACGTGCTGGCCGACTTCCCGAAAGGCTTCCCGGCCGGTTACCGCGAGCGTTTTGCCGCGCATTCGGCCGTGGTCGACATGCAGCACCTGCTGAGCCTCAACGAAAAAAATCCGCTGGTGATGAGCTTCTATCAGCCGCTCGGTCAGGTCTCCGGCCAGCGCGAGCTGCATTGCAAGCTGTATCACGCCGACACGCCGCTGGCGCTGTCCGACGTCCTGCCGATTCTGGAAAACCTCGGCCTGCGCGTACTGGGTGAATTCCCGTATCGCCTGCGCCACACCAACGGCCGCGAATTCTGGATTCACGATTTCGCATTCACCGCCGCTGAAGGTCTCGACCTCGACATCCAGCAACTCAACGACACCCTGCAGGACGCGTTCGTCCACATCGTGCGCGGCGATGCCGAGAACGATGCGTTCAACCGTCTGGTGCTGACCGCCGGTCTGCCATGGCGCGACGTGGCGCTGCTGCGTGCCTACGCCCGCTACCTGAAGCAGATTCGTCTGGGCTTCGATCTGGGTTACATCGCCAGCACTTTGAACAACCACACCGACATCGCTCGCGAGCTGACCCGGTTGTTCAAGACCCGTTTCTACCTGGCACGCAAGCTCGGCAGCGACGATCTGGAAGACAAGCAACTGCGTCTGGAACAAGCGATTCTGACTGCACTGGACGATGTTCAGGTGCTCAACGAAGACCGCATCCTGCGTCGTTACCTCGACCTGATCAAAGCCACCCTGCGCACCAACTTCTATCAGACTGACGCCAACGGCCAGAACAAGTCGTACTTCAGCTTCAAGTTCAACCCGCATGCGATCCCTGAGCTGCCCAAGCCAGTGCCGAAGTTTGAAATCTTCGTCTACTCGCCACGCGTCGAAGGCGTGCACCTGCGCTTCGGCAACGTTGCTCGTGGTGGCCTGCGCTGGTCCGACCGTGAAGAAGACTTCCGTACCGAAGTGCTCGGCCTGGTAAAAGCCCAGCAAGTGAAGAACTCGGTCATCGTGCCAGTGGGCGCGAAGGGCGGCTTCCTGCCGCGTCGCCTGCCACTGGGCGGCAGCCGAGACGAAATCGCGGCCGAGGGCATCGCCTGCTACCGCATCTTCATTTCCGGCCTGTTGGACATCACCGACAACCTGAAGGACGGCGCCCTGGTGCCGCCGGTCAATGTCGTGCGTCATGACGACGATGACCCGTACCTGGTGGTCGCGGCGGACAAGGGCACTGCAACCTTCTCCGACATCGCCAACGGCATCGCCATCGACTACGGCTTCTGGCTGGGTGACGCGTTCGCCTCCGGTGGTTCGGCCGGTTACGACCACAAGAAAATGGGCATCACCGCCAAGGGCGCGTGGGTCGGCGTACAGCGCCACTTCCGCGAACGCGGCATCAATGTTCAGGAAGACAGCATCACCGTGGTTGGCGTCGGCGACATGGCTGGCGACGTGTTCGGTAACGGCCTGTTGATGTCCGACAAGCTGCAACTGGTCGCGGCATTCAACCACATGCACATCTTCATCGACCCTAACCCGAACCCGGCGACCAGTTTCGTCGAGCGTCAGCGTCTGTTCGACCTGCCGCGTTCGGCCTGGACCGACTACGACACCAGCATCATGTCCGAAGGTGGCGGTATCTTCTCGCGCAGCGCGAAGAGCATCGCGATCTCGCCGCAGATGAAAGAACGCTTCGACATCCAGGCTGACAAGCTGACCCCGACCGAACTGCTCAATGCCTTGCTCAAGGCGCCGGTGGATCTGTTGTGGAACGGCGGTATCGGCACCTACGTCAAGGCCAGCACCGAAAGCCACGCCGATGTCGGCGACAAGGCCAACGATGCACTGCGCGTCAACGGTAACGAGCTGCGCTGCAAAGTCGTGGGCGAGGGCGGTAACCTCGGCATGACCCAACTGGGTCGCGTGGAATTCGGTCTCAATGGCGGCGGTTCCAACACCGACTTCATCGACAACGCCGGTGGCGTGGACTGCTCCGACCACGAAGTGAACATCAAGATCCTGCTGAACGAAGTGGTTCAGGCCGGTGACATGACCGACAAGCAACGCAACCAGTTGCTCGCGAGCATGACCGACGAAGTCGGCAATCTGGTGCTGGGCAACAACTACAAGCAGACTCAGGCCCTGTCCCTGGCGGCGCGCCGTGCCTACGCGCGCATCGCTGAGTACAAGCGTCTGATGAGCGATCTGGAAGGCCGTGGCAAGCTGGACCGTGCCATCGAATTCCTGCCGACCGAAGAGCAACTGACCGAGCGCGTCGCTGAGGGCCACGGCCTGACCCGTCCTGAGCTGTCGGTGCTGATTTCCTACAGCAAGATCGACCTCAAAGAGCAGCTGCTGGGCTCGCTGGTGCCGGACGACGACTACCTGACCCGCGACATGGAAACGGCGTTCCCGCCGACCCTGGTCAGCAAGTTCTCCGAAGCCATGCGTCGTCATCGTCTGAAGCGCGAGATCGTCAGCACGCAGATCGCCAACGATCTGGTCAACCACATGGGCATCACTTTCGTGCAGCGACTCAAAGAGTCGACCGGCATGAGCCCGGCGAACGTGGCTGGCGCTTACGTGATCGTGCGCGACATCTTCCACCTCCCGCACTGGTTCCGTCAGATCGAAGCGCTGGACTATCAGGTTTCCGCTGACGTGCAACTGGAACTGATGGACGAGCTGATGCGTCTGGGCCGTCGTGCCACGCGCTGGTTCCTGCGTGCCCGCCGCAACGAGCAGAACGCTGCCCGTGACGTCGCGCATTTCGGTCCGCACCTGAAAGAACTGGGTCTGAAACTCGACGAACTGCTCAGCGGCGAAATCCGCGAGAACTGGCAGTCGCGCTATCAGGCTTACGTCGAAGCCGGTGTGCCGGAATTGCTGGCGCGTATGGTGGCGGGTACTTCGCACCTGTACACGCTGCTGCCGATCATCGAAGCCGCCGACGTCACCGGGCAGAACCCGGCCGAAGTGGCCAAGGCTTACTTCGCCGTCGGCTCTGCACTGGACATCACCTGGTACCTGCAACAGATCAGCGCTCTGCCGGTTGAAAACAACTGGCAGGCTCTGGCCCGTGAAGCGTTCCGTGATGACGTCGACTGGCAGCAACGGGCGATCACCATCTCCGTCCTGCAACAGGGCGACGGCTCGCAGGACGTGGAAGCACGCCTGGCGCTGTGGATGGCCCAGCACGAAAGCATGATCGAACGCTGGCGCGCCATGTTGGTGGAAATCCGTGCTGCGAGCGGTACGGACTACGCCATGTACGCGGTGGCCAACCGTGAACTGCTGGATCTGGCGTTGAGCGGGCAAGCGATCGTGCCTGCGATCACTGCGAATGCCGAGCTTGAACTGGCGTAAGTAGTGGCTGAATGAAGAAGCCCCGCTCTCGAAAGAGGCGGGGCTTTTTCTTGTCTGTCATTCAGAACGTATCGGCGCAGCGAAAGGCGAAGCTACCGACGCCGTCCGTACGGGGCAGGGATGTTCCGGCTACGACAAGCTGATTGTTCTGAATGGCAAGGCCTCCCGCCATGTCGAGCACGGCGGTCAGATTGATGACCAGCACACCGTCGTCGGCAAAATCGCGATCTGGATAGCCTTCCGATTTGAACTGGGCAATGACGATTTCCGAGTCTTGTTCGCCGTGGGTGCTGGAAAGCACGACGATGTGTCCGTCCCTCAGCGTGCCAGCAGTCCATTGGATGCCGAAAAGGGCTTTTGGATAGGACGTCAGGACAGGCCTCCCTTCATTGAAGTCGATGGCGTATTTCCCGTTCCTGTCGACACAAACCAGGACGCCCTGGTGAACAAAATCCTTCGAGGTGGCGCTACCGATGCCAAGGATGTTGCCACCAGGCATTTCGACCAGTTGGTTGATCTGACTGAGCTTGTCCAGGCGGTCGAACAGGGCAAAACCGTTATCGCCAAAGCTGCTGACAGGCTTACCTGTGGCGTCGAAGAGGGCGATCATTGCGCGGTAGCGGTTTTCACGTGAAACGTAACCTGCGATGGCGAATTTGCCGTCCTGGAGCCGGATCAGTGAGCCAGCCCACGTGAAGTTGGCCAGGTATCGAATCACGACGTAACCCTTTCCCTGGCCAAACGCAGTGTCCAGAGCCCCGTTGCTTTGCAGTCTGATCAAAAGACCGCATTGGTCATTGGGGGAATATCGATGGTTGCTCAACACCATCAGTTTTCCGTCGTCCAGTTCAATGGCATGGCCACTGTAATCGGATGCCGTAGTGCGTTTTTGCCCAAGTTCGATCTCGGACGACGTGAGCGCGGGCACCGGAATCGGATCAACGAAGACTACGCCGTTGACGCCAAATGCGGTCTCGGGCGTTCCGTCATTGCGAAACATTGCCAGGCAGCGTTGTGGCTGTGCGTATTCGTGTAGATAAAAGGCACCCTGAAGCAACAGATTTCCGTTCTTGAGGATGCTGATGCTGCCACCCGTGGATTTATAGCCCGGAGCGAAAACCCCGCTGGCCACGCCATCCCGGGCAAACGAAGTGTCCTGTGTGCCATCAGGCTTCAATCGCACAATGGCGAACTTGTTGCCCGGACTTGCGGCGATCAGCAGCTTGCCGTCCGCCGCGACGGCAACTGCGTTGGCGAAGCCGTTTTCCTGATCGGGATATTTAAACCAGGTGAGGCCATTTTTATCGGGGCCGAAAGTGGGGTCCAGATTATGCACAGCGGTGTCTTTTACTTCAGTCATGGTCTGCTCCTCGAATACGCTGTTTTTGCGTAAAGCGATCAGTCGATAGGGACCGGCAAATCAACGCAGTGCTGGTATTTGGGGAGCTTTCGGTCGCGCTGTCCACTGTCAGACCTGACAGTGGACAGCGGCGGATGATTGTGGATTTGGAAGACGGGATGGCCTGTCTTGCCGGGGATTTAATGTCTGAGGGATTTTGTGGTGTCTGGTCTGGCGCCTTCGCGAGCAGGCTCGCTCCCACGGTTGATCGCATTCCAAATGTGATCAGGCAGCCATCAGTTTTCCAGCGGGATCAGCACCTGCTCGTTCGGGGCCATCACCATGAACACCAGCAACCTGGCAGGCTTGGTTGAGCTGGCGTTTTTCGACACCAGATGCTCGGAGCCGGCTGGCTCGTACCAGAACTGGCCCTTTTTGTAAGTGATCGCCTGTTCGCCTTTGACTTGGGAAATCACTTCGCCGTCGAGCACGTAAGCCATAGCCGTGCCTTCGTGTTTATGGGCGATCGAGGATTGCCCGGGCTGGTAGTCGACTTCGATCATCATGGCTTTCTTGCCGGGGGCGTTTTTCAGCAGTTGGTCCTGCAGGACGGTGATTTTTTCGGATGGGTCGTGAGCCATTGCCGAGGCGGAGAAGGTGAAGGCGAGGGCTGCGGCGACGAGGTGCAGGGCTTTCATGGCGGGTTACCTGTGATGGTGGGGGTGTGCTCACAGTAGGCCGCAATGTGGCCGGTTCAAATGGCCAATATTCGCGAAGATCAGGTGACCAATTCTGGTTCAAAAGCAAAGATCGCAGCCTTCGGCAGCTCCTACAGGGGAACGCATTCCAGAGTAGGAGCTGCCGAAGGCTGCGATCTTTTGATCTTGCTTTTAGACGATAGGAAAGCTGTTGAAATCGACGCTATTGGCCAGGCGGCTATCGATCAGGTCGATAAACCCCTGCGCCTCGGGCCGGTTGAAATGCGCCTGCATCGCCGCTTCCGACTGCCAGCGCGCGCTGACCGTCCAGCGGTGGCTGTCCTCGGGGCAGCGGTCGACCAGGTAGGAATCGCAGCCCGGAGTTTCGCGCAGGGTGTCGACGATCTTCTGCAATTGCTTGCCGAGCTCTTCCGAGCGGCCCGCAACCGCCTTGACCTCAACCGTGTTGATCACTTCGTTGGACATTGCTCACACTCCTGAATCAGGCCGGACGAATCCTGCTCACTGAGGGATAACGCCTGTGCAGAATAGGCCTGCCGCCGTGAATCACCAATAACCAATCGGCGGTAAAAGCCTTATACCAACGGCTCATGACAGCTGTTCGAGGATGTCGCGCAGGCGATCCAGAGCAATGTCGATGTCCAGGGTCTCGATGGCGCCGAAGCCGAAATACAGGCCTTCTTTCGCCGGCTGCTGGTAGTAGAAACCACTGATCGCATACAGGCCGACCTCGACCTTTTTTGCCAGCTCGATGACCAACGGCAAATCGATCGGCACCTTGCAGAACACCGCCATGTGAAAACCGGCACTGGCCGGCACGGCTTGCAGCCATGGCGCAAGGTCGGTGGCCATGCGCTCGAGAATGCGTTCGCGGCGTTGCGCGTAGATCGTGTGGCAGCGGCGGATGTGCTTGAGCAGGCAACCCTCGGCGATGAACTTGGCCAGCGCCCATTGCGGCAGGGTCGAGGCGTGCAGATCGGTGAGCTGTTTGGCGCGGATCACCGCCTCGATGATCGACGGCGGCAGGATCGCGTAGCCCAAGCGCAACTCTGGCAGCAGGGTCTTCGAGAAGGTGCCGACGTAGGCGACGATGCCGCGCTGATCCAGGTTGTACAGCGAATCGGTGGGCCGGCCCTCGTAGCGGAATTCGCTGTCGTAGTCGTCTTCGATGATGATCGCGCCCAGTTCATGGGCACGGGCGAGCAGGGCCTCGCGGCGCGCCTGACTCATGGCCATGCCCAGCGGAAACTGGTGCGATGGCGTCACATAGATGAGCCGGGTGCCATCGGGAATGTGCTCGACCTGAATGCCCTCGGCATCCACCGGCACGCCGACCACCTCCGCGCCGTGCGTGCCGAACAACAAGCGCGCGGGCGGATAGCCGGGATCTTCCATGGCCACCAGACTGCCGGGACGGGTCAGTACGCGGGCAATCAGATCCAGCGCCTGTTGTGCGCCGTTGCACACGACGATGTCCTCGTCCTGACAATTGATGCCACGGGAAAACGCGATGTGCCGGGCGATCGCATTGCGCAGCGCCGGCAAACCTTCGGCGACGCTGTAGAAACCTTTCGACTGCGCCATCTGCCGCATCGCGTGGGCGACGCAGCGGCGCCAGTCGTCGTGGGGGAATTGGCCCTTGCTGGTGGCGCCACCGATAAAGTCGTAGCGCAGCGAACCTTGCAGCGTCGGGTGACGCAGGAACACCGGCAGATTGCGCCAGCTCTCGATCACCTCGGCACTGGCCAGCTCGGTGTGGCTCTGCTTGCGCTGCACCTGTGCCGGGCGGGCGTTGACGTAGGTGCCTTTGCCGATCACGCCGGTGAGGAAGTTTTCGTAGGTCAGCTGCGCATAAGTGTCGGAAATGGTCTTGCGCGAGATGCCCAATTGCTCGGCCAGCAAGCGGCTCGGCGGTAACTGCGTACCCGCCGCCAACCGCCCGGATTCAATCGCCGCGCGCAACTGCTGATACAACTGACCGGCGAGATCCTTGCGGCCGTTGATCACGACATGAAGTTCCATACCGACGAGGCTCCCGGGTGTTGAGTGAAGTGTCGGTCAGATTAGCGTTGTTGGGCTTTTGGCAGTAGTTGCGTGGAGTAAAAACCGCAAATTGGCGCATGTCCCTGTGGGAGCGAGCCTGCTCGCGAAAGCGGTGGGTCATTGAACAGATTCGTTGTCTGACACTCCGCTATCGCTGGCAAGCCAGCTCCCACAGTTTTTGCGGCGTGCACAAATCTTGTGAACGACGTTAAACCTTGTGGGAGCTGGCTTGCCAGCGATGGCGGTGGTGCAGTGGATGAATATTTGTCTGGGAAACCGCTTTCGCGAGCAGGCTCGCTCCCACAGGTATTGCGTTTGGCCGAGGTTCATTGGTGTAGCCGGAATTCATGGAATTGGGGCTGTAACACAGCCCGCACAGCCCTTACCGTGAACTCATCATTCCGCCTGCCGAGAGCCGCGCCATGTCCCTGCGTCTGGATTACTACAACGCTTCGCCCAAGGCGATGAAAGCGATGCTTGCCATGGAGGCGCTGACCACCCACCTGAGCATCGAAGCGCCACTGCTGCAATTGATCCGGATCCGCGCTTCGCAACTCAACGGCTGCGCCTTCTGCACTGACATGCATTCGTTGGACGCGCGGCGGGCCGGGGAGAGCGATCGGCGCCTTTACGCGATCGCGGTGTGGCGCGACAGCAACTTCTTCAATCCCCGCGAACGGGCGGCGCTGGCCTGGGCCGAGGCGGTGACGCTGTTGGCCGAAAGCCACGTGCCGGATGACGTCTACCAGCAAGCGCGCGAGCAATTTGATGAAGGTGAACTGGTGGACTTGACGGTTGCGGTCAGCAACATCAACAGCTGGAATCGTTTGGCTGTCAGCTTCCGTCAGACCCCGAGTGACTGAAAAGCCCCCCTCCCTGTGGCGAGGGGATTTATCCCCGTTCGGCTGCGCAGCAGACGCCAAAACGGTGAAATCGGTTTATCTGACAGATCAGAGTCAGGCGACTTCGGGGCTGCTGCGCAACCCAACGGGGATGAATCCCCTCACCACAGGTGCTAAATCCCTCAGCACCCACAGTGCGATTCAATTCGCCGGCCGCTGCGGTTTCACCGAGGTGCCAAACGTATTCCCCATCCGCGTACTGGTCGCCGCCGGGGTCGCCAGCCCTACCTGATTCGGCGCGCGCTTGTGCACCGGCACATTCAACGCTTCCATGTTCTTCTGCGCCGCCGCCGCGCCGTCGGGATTGTTGCCCATCTGCTGGCTCAGGCAATCGTAATTCGGCGCCTTGTAACCGCCGACCGTGACCTCGACACAGCCCAGCGGCTCTTCGGCCTGCGCCGCGCCCACCGTCATCAGCAAGACCCACATCCACCGCGTTTTCATGTCCGCCTCCTGGCCCGCCCGAATGGGCCGCTCTGGCTTTGAGTCTAGTGCAAGCGCGGCGCAAAACCCGTGATGGTTTTTTTGCACCGCCCGTCATACCAGAGTCATAAATGCCCCGCAGGATAGCGATTTTCAGGGGTGCGCCAGTCGTGCAGCGAGGCAGTTCGCGGATCAGTCTTCAGCGCTCGGCGACGCTTGTGCGCCGCGCGGGTCTGGGGTGGCTGCTCGGTCTGCTGGCCAACGCGGCCGAGGCTGATCCGGCGGCGGCGGATATGCGCCTGACCTTGCACATCCCGGCGCAGGAACTCGCTCGGGCGCTGGATCAGTACAGCCGCGCCACGGGCGTCGCGGTGCTGGTCGATAGCCAGTTGAGCCGGGGCCGCCGCTCCCTCGCTGTGGATGGCGAATACACCGCCGCCGATGCCTTGCGCCATTTGCTCGGCGGCACCGGGTTGATGGCGCGCTATGCCCGCGCCGACGCGTTCACCTTGCAAGTGGCGCAAGTGGAAGATCTGCCGGTGCCGACGGACAAACCCACGCCGGCCGCTGTCGCGGTCAACCGCAGTTACGCGACGGCGGTGCAAGCGGCGATCGAGCGCAAGCTGTGTCGTTCGCCGCTGACCCGGCCGGGCAGTTATCGCGCGGTGTTGCAGGTGTGGGTCGGGCGCGACGGCGTGGTGCAGCACAACCGGTTGGTCACTTCGACCGGCGATGTACGGCGCGATAACGCGCTGGTGGAAAGTTTTCGCAACCTCACAATCGATCGGCCGACGCCCAGCGCCTTGCGCCAGCCGGTCACGTTGCTGTTGTTACCGGAGTCGTCAGGGAAGCGCATGGAATGCACGAGATGGGAAGGAGTTTCCGGGGGATGAAAGACGCCGGACAAAGCGCGATGGGCCAGCTGTTCCTCAGCTCCTACGAGGACTTTCGCGTGCGCCTGCGCCGCCGCCTAGGCTCCGAGGATCTGGCCAATGACGTGCTGCACGAGACCTGGCTGCGGGTCGATCGCATGGAAACCCCGCCGAACCTGCTCAAGCCCAACGCCTACCTGTATCGCATGGCCCTCAACATCGCCGCCGACCGCCGTCAGGCCGATGCGCGGCTGCTCACCGGTACTGAGGTCGAAGAGCTGCTGCAACTGGGCGACGAAGCCCTCGACCCGGCGCGGGTGGTCGGCGGGCAAAAGGAGATGCAGGCCCTGCTCAGCGCCTTGTACGAACTGCCCGCACGGCGTCGACGGATCTTCATCGCCGCGCGGCTGGAAGAGGCGCCACACCTGGAAATCTCCCAGCGTTTCGGCATTTCCACGCGCATGGTCGAGAAGGAAATCAAAGCCGCGTTGGGCTTCTGCGCAGCGAAACTGGAAAGAAAAGTGTTTCAGCGGTTCGGTCGCGGGGCCGGAAAACCGTCTAGCGAATAGTGACCCGATTAATCCGTTGAGAATTTGCGCGTTTGAACATCTTTCGACTGAAACCCGCCGAGCCTTCGGCCACCGAGTCTCTGCACAGCGAAGCCCAAGACTGGCTGATCCTGCTGACCTCGGGCCGCGCCACCGTCGCCGACGCCCGCGCCCTGCGCGAATGGTGCGCGCAGAGTGGCGAACATGCCCGGGCCTTCGAAGAGGCCAAGCAGCTGTGGCATCACCTGCAACCGGCCGCCGAAGCCGTGCAGGGCCGACGCAGCTTCGGTCGACGGGCATTTCTCGGCGGTGCGATTGCGGCATCCGCCGCATTCCTGCTGGTGCGCGGCACGATTCCCGGTGGCTTCGAAGGGCTGGGCGCTGACTACATCACTGAAGTCGGCCAGCAACGCCGGGTCGAACCGGCACAAGGCGTCAGCCTCGAACTCAACACCCAGACCCGCATCAACCAGCGCAGCGTCGAAAACGGCGTGCAGGGATTTGAACTGGTCAGCGGCGAAGTCGAAGTGCAAACCGCACGCCTGCCGCTGGCGATGCAGGCCGGGGCAGGGTGGTTGCGCGCCAGTCAGGCGCGCTTCAACCTGCGCAACACCGACCAGCAAGTCTGCGTGACCTGCCTCGACGGCACGGTCGACGTCGCCATCGACGGCCGCAATCTGCGCCTCGAAGCGGGCCAGCAAGTCACCTACGACACAAGGCAAATCGGCAACGTGCAAACCGTCGACACCGCCGCCGTGATGAACTGGCGCCAACAAGTGCTGGTGTTCAACGGCGCGACCCTCAGCCAGATGATCGACGAAATCAACCGCTACCGCCCCGGCATGCTCCTGCTGCTCAACCGCGAACTCGGCCAACGCCGCGTCCAGGCCCGCTTCAACCTCGACCAACTCGCCGGCGTCGCCTTGCTGATCCGCGACGCCTACGGCGTCAAATGCACCGAACTGCCGGGCGGCGTGGTCGTCCTCAGCTAGCGCCAAAAAGGCTTGCTCCAACGTCCGGCCCACTCGCTAAAGCTCGGGGTTCCTTCGTTCCGATGTCGCCCGTGGATCAAGATCAAAAGCAGGCGAGCTGACACTCGGCCTATCGGATGGTGAAAGCGTGGGGTGTTCGGCTTTTGATTTGCGTTGTCGCTACCCCTCACCCCAGCCCTCTCCCGAGGGAGAGGGGGTCGATTGGGAGCTTTTCAGAATCTGCATTCGGCTCGGTATCTCAAGTCGGCGTACTTCGCCTGTACAACTCGGTCAGTCCCCTCTCCCTCTGGGAGAGGGCTAGGGTGAGGGGCTCTTGATGTGGCTTTTGATCTATTGGCCCTTCCCCCCGGTGCCTTCTGTGGGAGCGAGCCCGCTCGCGAAAGCAGTTTCCCGGCAGACCAATATCCAACGATTGCACTCAATCCCTGTGGGAGCTGGCTTGCCAGCGATGACGGCCTCACAGCCCACCAATCCCCAACTGACCTCACCCTCGCTTGATACTCACTCCCTCACTTCTATCCAAAAGCCACGACAACAGCAGCCCTGGAACCAAAAAGCCCAACGAAACCAAAACCCCATGGAGCACGTGCGCCAGAGGTTCATCGAGTGTGGCAACCAACTTCATGGGTGAAGCCACTGGCGATAGCTGCAAGAACAAAACCACCAGCACCACACGAGGCCAGATCAAGTTCACGCCGCGTCGGACGCTGAGCCGCCATGCATAAACCGCCAACACTGCTGAGAAAACACCTTCGAGCACCCAGGAGACAGTCCCCAGCTTGCCCCAAAGCCCATAACCGTAATGCTCGACCGAGTGCGGATACAGTGCCAAATCGCTGTTGTGCATCGGCCAGTCGGCGATGAAGTGAGAGAAGGCGGCCAACGCTGCCACGATGGCTACCGGTCGATGCTTGATGAACAGCAGTCCCCAAATCGCAGACCAGAACACCGCAGCCAGCAATGAGTGATCCCAGTCGATAAAGGTCAGATCAAAAAACAGGTACGGCCCGCTGTTCAAATTTGCCGTGACCGTGTTGAAGCCAAGAATGATGAAAATCCCATCGAGCAGATCCAGAAAACCGACGCCCATCATGATGGGTAGCGCGGGAATCGTGGGATAGCGGGCCTTGATTGCCAGGCCGATGGCGAAGTGACCGACGTACATTCTGCGTTCCTGATTCAGACAGGCCTGTCGTCTACAGGCCAGAGGCGTCTGATACTATCCGAGCCCTCACACCAAGATTGTCGGGTTTTGGCAATGTCCGAATTGTCGGCTGAAGCGATACCTCCATCATTTTCCCTGCCACCAGAAGTGGACGCGATTTTGCTCGAGGCCTCGCGGATCAGGACATTGGTAAAGTCAGAGGCTCTCTTCCCTCAAGGCTCTAAACCCCTGGGCATGTTTCGTGTGATTCAAGGCACCTTGCGCGTCGATAGCCTGGGCGCCAGTGGATACCAACTGCTGCTTACTGAATTGGTCGCTGGAGACTGGTTCGGCGAAGTACCACTTCTCGATGGCTTACCAAGAAAGTATGACGTTGCAGCCGTCTCGCCTGCGCGTATTGCAGTGCTGCCTGCCAGCGCATTCTGGCAAATCATCGAGCGTCGACCCGACGTTCTGCTAGCCATTACCCGGCTGGTCTGTGGGCGATATCGAATGGCGCTCGATTGGGCCGGGAATACGATCCGCAATCCTCTGCCTGTCAGGTTGGCCCGCCGACTCGTTTCCTTGATCAAAGGCCCAGGTATCGAAGAAGCGCCATGCCTGAAGGTCAACCAGGAACATATCGCCCAACAACTGGGCGTGTCTCGCCAGAGCGTCAACCGCCAGCTGAAAATCTGGGAAGCCGAAGGCCTGTTGGCTGTTCGATACGGCGCCGTCACCCTTCTCGATGTGCAAAAAATCAGAGAGGCAGCACGGGAGAGTTAACCTGCCATAAGCGCCAAACGTGCTGAGGAAGGGGGCTGCTCAGTTGAGTGGGCCGATCACCTGTCGGTATTTTTCCAGGCCTTGTGGCGTCTGACGGGTCAGGCTGATTTCCAGTCCGGCCGGATCTTCCTGACGATTCCCACTCAACTGCCGCCAGCCTTTATTGATCTCCCAAACCCGCACCTGCACATCACTCACCTCATTCAACACCGCAACCCCATTACCAGGCGCCGGCAACGGATAGCGACTGCGCGCCTCAGCCGCCGCCCGATACAACGTATCCCCCTTGACCCACCACCGAACCCGCTGCAACGCCCCCGGCTGATCCGCCGCGCTGCGAATAATGTCCAGCCGAAACCCCTTGCTGTCGCTACTGCGCACCGTCACCGCCGGCGGCGCGGTCGGCGCCTCATCCTCAGCCCCGACCTTGCGCGGCTCACTCAACTCCACCCCCGCGCGCATGTCGACATCGCGCTGCAACTGATTCAGCGCCCGCAACAACCCATCGCTCTGCTCACTGCTCGCCTGCAAATGACTGTCCGCCCGCGTCACACTGTCCAGCCCGCGCCAGGCAATCAGACTCACCACCGCCATAAGCAGAATCGCGACCATCACCTCAATCAGAGTGAACCCTTGCTGAGTCTTCATTGAATACTGATCCGCCCACTGCCATCGCGCAGCACACTCAGCCGATTGGCCCCATCCGACAAAATCAGCCGCAACGGCGGATTGATCCACTCGGCATTCAGCACCACCGTCTGCCGAGGCTCCACACGCACCTCCACCTTCGGGCTCTGCCATGCACGCGGGCGCAACTGCGCATCCTCCTTGAACGACTCAAACCCCACGCCATCATCCCCACGCCGCCCAAACCGAAACCCCTTGGCATCCGCCACCCACACAATCGGCCGCCCATCGGTGCGAGCCTCCGCCTGCGCCACCTGCAACAACTGCGCAACCCGCTCGGCATCCTTGCGCAACAACTGCAACGGATCGGGCCTGATACTCAAACTGATCGCCGCACTGGCAATGCCAATAATCACCAGCACCACCATCAACTCGATCAACGTAAAACCCTGCTGCCTGCTCATCACCCGCGCGCTCCTTGGCGTCCCACCCCATCGTGCCCGGCGAACATGTAAGGCATGTGAAATAAAACGGAGAGAATTGCCGCGTAGGCTGGCAACAGGGACAACAAGGAGCGACAACCCATGAAATTCACCACACGGATTACCCCGGCACAAACCGTCCAGGCCCTGGCACTGCTCGCCGCCCTGGTGGGCGTCGCGACATGGTCGTCGCTGCTGCTGACCTCGGCGGAATCCCACACACCCGCAGCCGCCCCGCAAGTGCTCGCGGCGAGGAGCGATAGCCCGGCGTTGCAGTGGTTTTCCAATGAGATCGCACCGGTGGATATCAAAGTGAGCGGGGTGATCGCGGGCGGGAGTGGGACGGTGGCGATATTGAGTTTGAATGATGGCGCGCCGAGGAGTTTTTTGGTGGGGGAGAAGGTTGGGGTTGGGGTGAAGTTGGTGGGGGTTGAGGGGGATGGGGTGGTGATTGAGCGGGGTGGGGAGAGGGTGCGGTTGGGGGTTGAGAGGTTGGGGGAGGGGGTGGAGATGCCGAGGCTGATCCGGTCGGAATTGTAGAGTGGGGAAATAGGGAGAATCCCCGAGGTCTTGGCGTTTGTTTTTACTCAAAAACCAACGATTGAGTTTGTTCGCTATCGGCCATAAGCGGACAGTTACGCAGTGAGCAACCCTTCCTCGAAGCTTGATGGCGTCTACGAAACTAGGGGCGATTCAAAATGATGTATGTATGGGTAAGGTCGTCGTTATTTCGACGTTGATGTGCTGACTGGAGGTTTAGCATGGCGTGCGCTATATAAGTCTCCTCTCGGCATCCGCACATAGATGCTGTTAGATTCACGAACGCTCAAAGGAAAGCAGCCGGCTTGTGTGCTCAGCACCAAGTTGTCCCGGCCACACTTAGGAAGAGGTGATCATGAAGCTACAGGCATATCGGCTGCAGAACTATCGCCGACTGCGCGACGTCGTCATTGAGCTTGACGATGAGATTTCCATCTTCGTTGGCGCCAACAACAGCGGCAAGACGTCTGCCGTACAAGGCCTGTACTCGATGCTCCGTGGCGAAGCGAAGAAGTTTGAACTCTTCGACTTCAGCGCGGCGTTGTGGGCCGAGATCGACGCCATCGGCAGGACGCCTCCAGGCGATGAGGATGCGCCCGAGCAGTTGCCGTCCATTCTTTTGGATCTCTGGTTCCGGGTCGGTGAAGACGACCTCGCCACTGCAATGTCGCTTCTTCCGAGCACGGAGTGGGACGGTAAGTGCGTCGGGATCCGGGTGGCATTCGAGCCTCAGGACGCCCATGCACTCGTCCGGAAGTTCCACGAACTGCATGAAAAGGCCAACAACGCTGCGGACGCACTGGTGGCCAGACGCAGTGTAGGCGCGGAGGCAGGTGCGGAAAATGTGGCGGCGGTGGTAGCGGATCCCGGCGAGTACAAGCCCTGGCCGGAAAGTCTGACGAAGTACCTCACCAAGGAACTGAGCAAAGAATATACGTTCCGCTACTACGTGCTCGATGAGCGCGCATTTGTCGGATATCACCCAAAGGAAGTTGATTATGCGCCGCTGCCCCTAGGCAAGGAGCCGGGTGGCGCGGCGATTCTCAAGTCTCTGGTGAGGGTGGACTTCCTGCGCGCGCAGCGGCACCTCGATGACCCGGATGCTGGCAGCTCCGACCGCGCCGAGAGCTTGTCGCGGCGTCTGAGCCGTTTCTATCACCGCAATCTGGAGAAACGTGGCGACGACCATGCAGCGCTCAAAGCGCTCGATACCTCGGAGAAAGAACTGAACTTCCACCTGAAGGAAGTCTTCAGCGACACTCTCAAGCGCCTCGCCAAACTCGGCTATCCAGGCGTCAACAACCCCGAGATCGTGATTCGGGCGGCCTTGGATCCGACCACCGTCCTGGGGCAGGATTCCAAGGTTCACTACGTGGTTCCTGGTGCGATCACCGCGCAACTGCCCGACAGCTACAATGGTCTGGGGTTTAAGAACCTAGTCTATATGGTGGTTGAACTCCTCGACCTGCACGAGCAGTGGAAAGCCGAGGAAGACAAGCGGGCGCCACTGCATCTGGTCTTCATCGAGGAGCCTGAGGCGCATCTGCACGCTCAGATCCAGCAGGTCTTCATCAGGAATGTTTTGCGCCTCCTTGAGGATGCCAGCGATCACGCAACGTTTTTCCAAACGCAGCTCGTTGTCACCACTCACTCCCCGCACATTCTCTATGAGCGCGGGTTCTCTCCCATTAGGTACTTTCGCCGTGTTAGCGACCAGTTGGACCATAACACCGAGGTAAGGAATCTTTCGCTCTTCAAGACGTGCGCGGCCGACGCTCCAGCGCGCGAATTCTTGCAGCGGTATCTGAAACTGACACACTGCGATCTCTTCTTTTCCGATGCTGTCATCCTGGTGGAGGGCAATGTCGAGCGCCTGCTCTTGCCAGCCATGATCGAGACGGCGGCCAAGCGCCTGCGTTCCTCCGCCCTAACCATCCTTGAAGTCGGTGGCGCGTTCGCGCATCGGTTCCAAGAATTAATTGCCTTCGTTGGACTTACTACGCTGGTCATCACGGATCTGGACAGCGTAGCGGTCAAGACGGATGCCGAGAATGCCGCCGAGCAAGACACAGGAGCCGGTGCCGTTGACGGAAATAACGAGGAAGATGACCTGAAGGCCTTCGAGCTCGAAGATGACGACGAAGCAGCACCGGGCGGCAAGAAGAAGTCCAAGAAGCGTGGCAGCACCTGCCATGCTCACGTGGAGGGTGCGTTCACGTCCAACCAAACCCTTATCAGTTGGATCCCTAAGAAACGGTTGGTTGCCGAACTTTGGGAAGTCACGGCGGAGCAAAAAACGCTGTCGCTTGCCGAGGGGACCAGCGCTGAGGTTCGGGTGGCCTATCAAACTAAGGTTTTGGTGACGGTGGGTGCCACGACCTCGCAGCTCTGCGGCCGCACGCTTGAGGAGGCGTTCGGTCTTGAGAACTCCGACTGGTGTCAGGCTGAGGCTAACCGCTCGGTCGGACTCAAGCTGAAGCGCGCACCAAACAGCCCTGAAGAACTGGCTGAGAAGTTGCACGAAAGGGTGATCGGCAAGAACTTCGACAAGACTCGCTTTGCGCTGGAGGTCCTCGCAAGCGGGCCGCTCAACTGCTGGAAAGTCCCCACTTACATCGCCGAGGGCTTAGCCTGGCTCGAAACCAAAGTGGCCCACGAGATTGAGGCGGACGCGGCTATTGCCAACGAGGTCGCGACAATTGAGCCGACTGCAGCCGGTGTTGTCGCCGTTATCGCAAGCGCGGGGCAGACGATATGAGCAGACGAATTGATAGCCCAGACACTGACGCCGACCGCGAGATCCACGCGTGTATTGCCGAGACCCCCCCGCAGCCGTTCGTGGTCCGCGCCGGCGCAGGTTCCGGCAAGACCACCTCCCTTATAAAGGCGCTGGACTGGGTGATCTCAGAGCACGGCGCCAGCATGCGGGCGAAGAAGCAGAAGGTCGCCTGCATCACATATACGGACCTCGCCGCCAAAGAAATCTTGGCGGATGTCAACGACGACCCGCTGGTTCATGTCTCGACCATCCACAGCTTCTACTGGTCTATTACCAAGACGTTTCAGGCAGACATTAAGGTTTGGCTACAGAACGACATCCGCAGGCGGATCACCGAACTGGAAGAAGAATTCAAGAACTACAGCTCGCGTGTCCGGCAGACTACACGCGACAGGAACAAGGCTGACCAAGAGCGTTATGCCCGAAGCCTTGAGACTATTGCTGGCGTCGAGACTTTCAACTACGGCGTGGGCAGTGACTACGCGAAGGGCGTCCTCGGCCACGAGGACATCCTTCAGCTCGCCGATTTCCTGCTGCAAAATCGCCCGCTGTTCCGACAGGTCGTAGCGCTGAACTTCCCGTTTGTGTTCATTGACGAGAGTCAGGACACGTTCCCGAGCGTAGTGAAGTCCTTCAAGGAAGTGGAAGCCCAGATGCGGCGCAAGTTCTGTCTCGGTTTTTTTGGCGACCCGATGCAGGCGATTTTCATGAGAGGGTCGGGGGACATCCCGCTTGAGGACCATTGGCGGGCTATCACAAAACCAGAGAATTTTCGCTGTGCGAAGCAGATCCTTGACGTTGCCAACGCCGTGCGCGCGCAGGGCGACGGCATGGCGCAAGTCCGCGGGCTGCACGAAAGGGTTGATGGAGAACTCAAGCCGGTGGAGGGCTCGGCCCGAATGTTCGTACTGCCGAACACGCTGAACCGAATTGAGGCCCTGGCGAGAATCCGGGCGTGGAGCGCGGCGACGAACAACGACGAGGGTTGGACGACCCCAGACATCGCGCTCAAGATTCTTGTCATCGTGCACCGCGTGGCCGCAAACCGGCTCGGCTTCGGTGGCATCTACTCGGCGCTGAACGATAAGACATCGGAGGGCATGAAGCAGGGGATGCAGGATGGCACCGGCTGGCCCGTTCGACCGTTCCTAAGTTTTGCGCTACCGATCGTTGCTGCCGTGAAAGCCGGTAACGAGTTCGCGGCGATGAACCTGCTCCGGAAGTTCAGCCCGCGTCTGGCGCCAGGGGCTCTTACCGGCCGACGTGCCGCGGCTGTATTGCGAGAGCTGCACGCTGCTATGTCTAGACTTGTCGCCATGGTGGACGAGGCAGGGACCACCATTGGTGACATAGCACTCCATCTCTGTGACACGGGTCTTTTCGAGTTCGACGATCGCTATGCGCGTGTTCTCAAATTTGTCAGGGATGTTGCAGACGCTGCCCAGGAGCCCGAGGCTGCTGATGCAGTTCCGGCCGAAGGACTATCCTCAGATGCGGCAATGGCCAAGTTCTTCAAGTGCTCGGCACAAGAGCTTTGGCCCTATGAGCGCTATGTCTCAGAAGGGTCTCCCTATGCTACACAGCACGGTGTGAAGGGAGCGCAGTTCGAACGCGTCATGGTGGTGATGGACGAGGAAGAAAGCGACTACCGAACGTACAACTACGAACGTGTCTTCGCGAGCGCTGAGGCCCGTGCTGCAGATCGTGCACGAGCACTAGGCGGTGATGAAAACACTTGGAGCCGAACGCTGCGACTGCTTTACGTCTGCTGCACTCGCGCCCAGCGTGGGCTGGTACTAACGTTCTTTGTCGCCGATCCGACGACCACCTTGGAAAATGTCGTGGCGAGCGGGATCTTGCCGCGAAGCGCAGTCTTTACACAGGAAGTTTTAGCTGGATCACCATAGACAAATGATTGCCTGACCTACTTGAAGCAAGAGCCGAGCGGTAGGCTCCCGCCGGGGCAAGTGGTTGCTACCGGTGGTAACTCTGCGGGTGTGATCGACAGCAATTGGCCGATAGCAGCCGTTTGCACGCGTGAAAGTTAGCTCAACAGGCCGACGCGGGAAGAATTTGCCCCGCCCAACGTGGCGCAATTGCTCCTAGTAAACACAAACGTTTAAAAAAACATCTCCGGTCACGCTCCCAGGCTACATCTCCTTGCGCCTTTGCCTACAGCTACGCCAGAATCCGCCGGCTTGTGTGCCTTGGGGCGGGTTCTATTGTGGTGCGGTCGCTGACGAATCAGCGATCGGATTTGACCGTCCGCCCAATATCAAGGCGCGCCAGCGTTCTGCACGTATTCAGGCACTGTCTGAATTTCTGTTGCGGTGGCTGTGCGTGGGACACCCTAGGGTGTACCGGATTCCTTGATGTCCGGTCGGTCAACCCGCGTACAGCTGCCACCCTGTTTGTTTGACCGCGAACGGTGGCGGCTCCAGTCATCAAGAAGCTTCACCATGATCAAGCCAACACCCAACCCACCCGAAACCGATCCTACGTCTCCCTACGAATTCCTCGATTCAAACAAAATTCACTAAGCTACTAACCGCGCGTTAGGTCATTCGAAGGCTGCAAAAGCCAAATTAAATCAACGTCGCCTTCCGGTTGGCCGAAGGGTAACAATGTTCTGACAGATCGAAGGTACACTTTTGGCTGATTTAAGCCGCGCGTCATAGGCAAGAGTGACTGAGGACGGAAATGCAGAGAGCGGCGGCTGTGTACGCAACCGTGGCTAGATAGTCAGTCTGCGCAATTAATTGTGGTGTCTTCGAACTCTATAACTACTTTGGTTCGTAAAAGATAGCGTCCAACATGGCCGCCCTTGCCTTCCAAGCCTTGAGATCTTTGCCTGACTTCGGCGGAGCTGACTTCCACCAAGGGGCATGCATGATTCTCTCAATAACTTCTTCCCAGTAGCGCTCATAGTCAAGCTGTGTGGAATTGCTCATACCAACGTCTTTAGCAAGCTTTTTGAGGTTCGCGCTGTCGACACAAAGGAACTGGTCTGGGCGCCTCATACTCAGCAACCTAGTAGCAGTCCCTATGCCATCGCGGCCATTTGGGAATGCTTTCAAGTATTCGGCAATGAAGCGTTGGTACTGATCCTTGGTGACTGTACCAGTGGATGGTATCTGGTCTAGAGCACTTGATAAAAACTCAGGATTTTCAATCACTATGTTTTTGAATGCACCAGCTCCCTGCATGGAGCCAAACCAAGCTGCATGCTTCATTATCTTGTTTGGTATCCCAGCAATCGCTCGCCGAGTTTGAGCATCGACGTCCTTGAAGTGAGGCACGCTTGCAAATACCTTTTGAATCTTATCCAAGAGGTCCAGACGTTCATCGAAGCCGTGCAATTTGTCCTTCTTTAGCTCAGCAAGGAACGTTTTCCAATCCATGCTCATCACTTCGGACTCGATAGCTGACTTTGTCGGAGGCCTATCGCCGTAGTGATCCATGAGCTTGCGAAGCTCAGGTTGCTTGGTCTTCCAAATTCTCCGGTAGTTAACAGCTTCGGTTGGCGTGATAGATTTGGCTCGCTCCGCATAGCCTTCTATAACGGCTTGCAAGCCTTGAAAATGGTCACCATCCTCATGAGAAAGAAGAGTGCAAAGTTCAGTGTTTTCTCGCAGTGCGCCGGCAGTGAAGTTGGCGCTGCCGATGATTGCTTCCCAATGATGGTTGCTCCAAAAGAGATATACCTTTGGATGGAATACGCCCTTGGGTTGTAGTACAAATTTGACGGTGTTGGATTGAAGGAAGTCGTCCAACACGTCAGGATGGGTCTGATAGAAATGGGTTCCAATCACTCCAATGCGAATTTTATCCTTATGCTGCGAGAGAAGCTCGTAGGGTTTCGTTGAGGCCGAAGCCCATGCGACCCCAATGGATATATTTGAGTAGCTCTTGATAAGCCGTTGGAGATTTTTTTCTAAGTCTACAGCCGTGGTGATGAACTTCATTTTCACTTCCCATTTAACGTCGACATTCAAGCAAACCACCGCTGACTTGCTTACTAATGGATCTTACTGAAGACTGGTGCCTTTTTGCCATCATTTCTCTTAGGCAGACGCTACGCATGCAAAAGGTTGAGTACCAGATTCGTGTGTGAATAAACCTCAAATATGTTCACCGCTTTGATTCGCTTTTAACGACTACTTTTGCCAAGAGCAGCTGCTGATTATCAGGCTTAAAAGACAGCTCAATACGTTAGCGAGGACACAAACCCTTTTAGTAGGCGTAGTTCAATGAGGCCTCGATAAGCGCCAACGTTTAAAAAGACATCTCCAGTCACGCTCCCAGGCTACATATTCTTGCGCCTTTGCCTACAGCTACGCCAGAATCCGCCGGCTTGTGCGCCTAGGGGACGGGTTCTATTGTGGTGCGGTCGCTGACGAATCGGCGATCGGGTTTCGCAGCCCGGATCAATCAAGGCGCACAGCGCTCCAGTTCGTTGTCATTTTTGGCAATGGTGCTTTATGGCGGCTGTGCGCGGGATACCTTCGGGTATGCCGGGTTCCTTGATTCCCGGTCTGCGAACCTGCGTACAGCTGCCACCTCTCTTCGTTTCGCAGCGAAACGTGGCGGCTCCAATAATCAAGGAGTTGTACCATGATCAAACCAACACCCAACCCGCCCGAAATCGATCCCACGTCTCCCTACGAATCCCTCGATTCAAACAAACTCCACGAAGCCGCCGACCGTGCGCTCGATCATTACCTGTCGCCAAACAATCTCCTGCCTCCGCCGCGTAAGGCGCGTGGGATGTATGCGGTGACGGCGGATACCAAGAATGAAGAGCTGCTGGCGGATGCGAGTGAAACGCTTGCTTCGGCGAAGACGATTGCTCAGGACATTTCCAGTTTGCTGCCAGCGCCGCAGCGGCGGGCGTTGTTGGGGGTTGCGCAGTTGATCATGCTGGGGGAGCTGGCGGTGAATCGGGTGATGGATAATTTGGAGGTGGCGGGGTGATGTCGTTGGCCTTGATCCGGCGCAGGGCCTTGGGATTTTAGGTGCGGCAGAAAAGCCCCTCACCCCAGCCCTCTCCCGGAGGGGAGAGGGAGCCGACCGAGGTGTCTTGCGTTGTGCATCGACCTGGACGAGCGTGTTGATTATGGATTTTTGATGCTTATGCACCGCGGCAGAAGAGTCCCTCACACCAGCCCACTCCCGGAGGGAGAGGGGGCCGACCGAGGTGTCTTGTGTTGTACATCGACCTGGAAGACCTTAGCGACTATGGCTTTGCTGGGCTTCAGCGATGCTGGATTCAGAGCGATACGTTCAGGTCGGCGTATCTCTGGAACATCCCCGAATCGGTTCCCTCTCCCTCGGGAGAGGGCTAGGGTGAGGGGCTTCCTGCCCGTGACAACAGGGTCTCCAGTCTGGCCAACGGCGGCGCATCCTGGTTGCGATCAAATACTTGGATTCCAATCCTGAGCAACCGCCCATTCTCTGCGCTGGCGATCACCTGTTCACAGCGCAACATAAGCCGCCCTTGATCACATTCAACAGCCTTTACCCCATTCGGCAATCGACCTTCCAGCCGTAGCTCAGCCATCCGGCTCTGCGCGGCAATCATCGCGACCGACCGATCCCTTAAAACCCCACTGCTCTGCGTCATCAACCCCGCGACGCGCACGGCGGCGGACATGGCGACGGCGATGATCGCCAGTGCCACCAGCACTTCAATCAGGGTGAATCCTTCCTCTCGCGTTTGCGCGCGCATACATGGCCCAAAAGCAAAACCCAGCCCTCGACGCTAACCCCCGTCCTTGACGGCTTGACGACGGAAACACCCGAGGATTTTCAACATCCCTGACATATCTTCTTGCAACACTGCGCGTCGAATTCGGATCAAGCCAGGGAATGTCGAGATGGATATCGCACCTTTGAACACGCTCAGTCAGTCGCCGCGCATGCCGCGTGGGCAGCAGGGTTTTACCTTGATCGAGATCATGGTGGTGGTGGTGATTCTGGGGATTCTGGCGGCGATGGTGGTGCCCAAGGTGCTCGACCGGCCGGATCAGGCGCGGGCGACGGCGGCGAAGCAGGATATTGGTGGGTTGATGCAGGCGTTGAAGTTGTATCGCCTCGATCACGGCACGTATCCGAGCATGAATCAGGGGCTGAAGGTGTTGGTCGAGCGGCCGGCGGATGCGAAGAACAGCAACTGGCGTTCGTACCTGGAGCGTTTGCCGAATGACCCGTGGGGCCGGCCTTATCAGTACCTCAACCCGGGCGCGAATGGTGAGGTCGATATCTTTTCCCTCGGCGCCGATGGCCAGCCGGACGGCGATGGCGTGAATGCCGATATCGGTTCCTGGCAGTTGTAAGGCCGGCCGTGAACAAAGGTTCGCTCAACGGGGCGAAGCAACGGGGCATGGCGATTATCAGCGCGTTGTTGATCGCCGCCGTGGTGGCGGTGATTGCGGCGGGGATGTTGACGCGCCAGAGCGTGGCGACCCGGGCGCTGGAGGCCGATCAGCAGCGGGTGCAGGGGCGTTGGGTCGCGCAGGGTGGTCTGGAGATCAGCCGACAGTTGCTCTGGGATGCGCGCCTGCGTGATCCGTTGACCCGGCGCGATCAGCCTTGGGCGCAGCCGTTGCTGGCGGCGGGTTTTGCCGGGCGGCTGGAGGATGAGCAGGGCAAGTTCAACCTGCGCAATCTGGTCGCCAACGAGCGCATCGATGAGGCGCAGGTGCAGGCGTTCGAGCGTTTGTGCGAGTTGATCGGTGTGAGCGCCGTTGTCGGCCAGCGCATCCGCCAGCGAGTGATTGCCGGTTATCCGCATCTGCTCAATGCGCAGATTGGCGCGACGGGCAAAGCAGGTTTCGACAGCGGCCGCGCCACTTCGCCCGACGCCGATCACAAACCGCAGCCGCCGAAGGTGCCGATGCTGCGCACGCTGGATGATTTGCGCAGCGTCGAAGGCATCACCGATGCGCTGCTCGGCCAACTGGCGCCGTACGTGACGGTGATTCCGGCGACGACGTGGATCAACGGCAACACCGCCACGGCGCAGGTGCTGGCGGCGTATGTGCCGGGGCTTTCGCTGGAGCGGGCGACGGCGTTGATCGCGGAGCGTGACGCCGGGCGCTGGTTTATCAATCGCGGCGATTTTGTGAACCGCTTGCGCATGCCGCAGTTGGAAGTGAGCAGCGTCAAGGTCGGCATAACCAGTGACTGGTTTCGTTTGCGCGGTGAAGCGCGGCGGGATCAGCGCCGGGTCAGCCTCGACGCTTTGCTGCACCGTAGCGAGGATCGGCTGCCGCAAGTGATCTGGTCGCGGGTGGGCGCATGAGCCAGTTGCGCGTTGCGTTGCCGCCGCTGGCGGAGCTGGAGTTGCACAGCGAAGTGAGCTGCGCCTGGCTGGATCGTCAGGGGCAGGTCAGTCGTGAGGAACGGCTCACTTTGGGTCAGTTGGGGCAACGGCCGAAGCAACCACCGCTGCTGTGTTTTCTGCATCCGGCCGACAGCCTGCTCGCCAGCATTGATCTGCCGCCGCTGCCCGCGAACAAAACGGCGGCCGCTGTGCAGTGTGCGGCGCAGGCGTTGATGCTCGGTGACAGCAGCCAAATGCATATCGGCCACAGCCCTCGCGATGCAAGCGGGCAGGTGCAGATTGCCTGGGGCTCGCGGCAGCACCTGCAGCGTCTGGCTGCGGTGCTCAAGCAGGCGGGGTTGACGCTGCGCGGTTTGTATCCGGCGCCGTACAGCCTGCCGGTGCTGCCGGGGGTTGTCGCTTGTGTGGCGGACGGGCATTTGCTCCGGCGCGAGAGTTTGAACAGTGCGCAGGTTGAGCCGTTGTTCGGTGACGAAGTTGATGAGGCATCGTTCGCAGCTGACGCGACACAACGCTGGATCGGTCCTTTGCCCGGTTGGGGGTTGCACGGCGGCCTGCAGCAAACCGGCGGCGAGCAACGTGGCTGGGATCGTGCTGTCGGGTGCGTGGCTTTGGCCGTGGCCGTTTGGGTGATTGGTCTGAATCTGTACGCAGCCCGCGAAGCGCGGCAGGGCCAGCAGCTCAAGGCGCAGATGAGCCAGCGGGTGAAGCAGGCCTTTCCCGAATTGCCGGTGATTCTCAACCCGCTGCAACAGGCGCGTCAGCAACTGGAGCAGCGGCAAAAAGGCGCGGTCGATGACCCGGCGCAAAATTTCAATCGACTGGTGTTGCAGGCCGGCACCGGCATGCCGTTCATGGCTGGCAGTGTCGAGCGTCTGACCTATCGCGACGGCGTCTTGCAGCTGGCCTTGCTAAGCGATGCAAACCGTGGCGGCAACGACAAGGGCTGGCAAAGCACGTTGGCCCAAGCCGGCATCAGCGTCACTGCCGATGACGATGGCTGGACCTTGCGCCCGAGCGATGAATCCAGCGCCAACACCAACGAAGACGACGACAGCGGAGCAGACGATGAGTAGGGCGACGCTGGCGATTTACCGTGCGCGCTGGCAGCGCTTGCGCAGCCAGTTGCAGGCGCGTTGGCAGCCGTTGGCGTTGCGTGAAAAACGCATGGTCGCCGGCATGGCGCTGGTGCTTGTCGGTCTGCTGATCTGGCTGACGCTGGTCAAGCCGCCATTGGCCAGGATCGCTTTCTGGCAGAGCGAAACGCCTAAGTTGCGCGCGCAAACCGAGGCGCTGGAAGTGCTGTTGCGCAGCGTCAACGTCCGGCCGCAGGGGCAAAGCGTTGGCCAGTCGCTGGAGCAAAGTCTGCAAGCGGCGGGGCTGGCTGGGCACTACCAATTACAAGCGGCGGAGGATGGCGCGTGGCAGTTGAATGTCGACGCCGCGCCGGCCGATGCGCTGCTCGACTGGCTGCTCAGCCAGCCGTCACAACTTTCTCTGCAGGTGGTCGAGGCGCAGTTGCAGCGCGCAAGTGAGGCTTCGACCGAAGTCACCGCCGGCACTTTGTCAGGCACCGTTCGCATGGATCAGGCGCAGGGCGCTAAGGAAGCTTCATGAAGGAGTCACGCTGCAAACCGGCACGTCTGGCGCTGCCGTTGTTGCTGATGGCATTGAGCGCGTGCAACAGCACTACGGCGCCGCAGAATCAGCCGCCGCTATTGGTCGACAGCGAACTCGGGCGGCCGCTGGCCAACACCCAGCGCAGCGGCGATGCGGTGGCCGATCGCGAACGGGCGCAGGCTCAGGCGCGGCCGGTGCCAAAGCAATTGCACAACATCAGTCAGCGTGGGCGCAGTGCTGGCGCGGCGCCGAGCAATGCGAGCCCGCGCAATCCGTTGGGCGAGCAACCGGTGACGCTGAATTTTGTCGAGGCGGATATTCAGGCGGTGGTGCGGGCGCTGTCGCGGGCCACCGGGCAGCAGTTTCTCGTCGATCCACGGGTCAAGGGCAATCTGACGTTGGTCTCGGAAGGTCAGGTGCCGGCCCGTCAGGCCTATGACATGTTGCTCGCGGCGTTGCGCATGCAAGGCTTCAGCGTGGTCGATGTCGGCGGCGTGGCGCAGGTGGTTCCCGAGGCCGACGCCAAACTTCTCGGCGGGCCGATCTACAGCGCCGACAAACCGGCCGGCAACGGCATGCTCACGCGCACGTTTCGCCTGCAATACGAAAACGCGGTGAACCTGATCCCGGTGCTGCGCCCGATCGTTTCGCCGAACAATCCGATCAACGCCTACCCGGGCAACAACACCGTGGTCATCACCGATTACGCCGAGAACCTCACCCGCGTCGCGCAGTTGATCGAGAGCATCGACACGCCGAGCGCGATCGACACCGATGTGGTGCAGATCCAGAACGGCATTGCCGCCGATATCGCGCCGATGGTGGCCGACTTGCTCGACGCGCCGGGCAATGATCCGACGCAGAAAATCGCCGTGATCGGCGACCCGCGCTCCAACACCATCATCATCCGCGCCGGCAGCCCCGAGCGTACCGAGCTGGCGCGCAACCTGATCTACAAACTCGACAACGCGCAGAGCAATCCGAGCAATCTGCACGTGGTTTATCTGCGCAACGCCCAAGCGGCGAAACTGGCGCAGGCGCTGCGCGGTTTGCTCACCGGCGAAAGTGATAGCGGCAGCAGCGACGCGGCGCGGTCGGTGCTCAGCGCGATGGGCAGCAGCACCGGCGGCAATGCCGGGCAGAACGGCCAGAGCAGCACGCCGAGCACTGGCACTTCAACGACGACTGGCAGCGGCGCAACCGGCGGTAGCTATGCGCAGGGCAGTGGCGGCGGCGGCAGCAGTGGCGGTACGCAGAGCAGCGAACAGAACGTTGCTTTCAGCGCTGGCGGTGTGACGATTCAGGCTGACGCCACCACCAACACGCTGCTGATTTCCGCGCCGGAGCCGCTGTATCGCAATCTGCGTGAGGTCATCGATCTGCTCGACCAGCGCCGTGCGCAAGTGGTGATCGAGAGCCTGATCGTCGAGGTTGGCGAGGACGATGCCAGCGAATTCGGTGTGCAATGGCAGACCGGCAATCTTGGCGGCAAGGGCGTGATCGGTGGCGCCAATCTGGGTGGCGCGGGGCTCAATACGGGAGCGAAGAACAGCATCGACGTACTGCCGCAGGGTTTGAACCTTGGCTACGTCAACGGCACGGTCGACATCCCCGGCATCGGCAAGATTCTCGACCTGAAAGTGCTGGCGCGGGCGCTGAAAAGCAAGGGCGGCACCAACGTGCTGTCGACACCGAACCTGCTGACGCTGGACAACGAAGCGGCGAGCATTTTTGTCGGCCAGACCATCCCGTTTGTCAGCGGCAGCTACGTCACTGGCGGCGGGGGCACCAGCAACAACCCGTTCCAGACCGTGACCCGCGAAGAGGTCGGCCTCAAGCTCAACGTGCGCCCGCAGATTTCCGAGGGCGGCACGGTGAAGCTGGATATCTATCAGGAAGTCAGCAGCATCGATGAGCGCGCATCCAACAGCGTGACCGCCGCCGGCATCGTCACCAACAAGCGCGCTATCGACACCAGCATTCTGCTCGACGATGGGCAGATCATGGTTCTCGGTGGGTTGCTGCAGGACGGCTACAGCCAGAGCAATGATGCGGTGCCGTGGCTGGGCAGCCTGCCGGGCATCGGCGCGCTGTTTCGCAACGAACGCCGGGCGATCACCAAGACCAACCTGATGGTGTTCCTGCGCCCGTACATCATCCGCGACAGCGAAGCGGGGCGCAGCATCACCCTCAACCGCTACGACTTCATGCGCCGCGCCCAGGGCGGCTTGCAGCCGGAACGCAGCTGGGCGATGCCCGACATGCAGGCGCCGCAATTGCCGAGCGCTGCGCAAGGCGTGCCGGCGCCGGGGCCGACATCAGGCCCACGGGCCACGATCAAAGCCGTACCGATTGAAGGGAGCACCCGGTTTTGACTGAGATGATGAATGTGGCGAGGGGATTCATCCCCGCTCGGCTGCGCAGCAGTCGTAAAACCGGTACACGCGATTTGCCTGTAGAAACTGGTTTTCAAGTTTTGGGCCTGCTGCGCAGCCCAACGGGGATAAATCCCCTCGCCACAAGGGATCGCATTGCCCCAGAGAATCTCATTGCCACAGGGAATTCCACTGCCACGGTACCGATTGAAGGGGAGCACCCGGTTTTGACTGAGATGATGACTGTGGCGAGGGGATTCATCCCCGCTCGGCTGCGCAGCAGTCGTAAAACCGGTACACGCGATTTGCCTGGAGAAACCGATTCTCAAGGTTTGGGTCTGCTTCGCAGCCCAACGGGGATAAATCCCCTCGCCACAGGGGGGCTCATTGCCCCAGAGGATTTCATTGCCCCAGAGGATCCCATTGCCACAAGGGATCCCATTGCCACGGTTTCGATTGAAGGGAGCACCCGGTTTTGACTGAGAGGATGACGGTGGCGAGGGGATTTATCCCCGCTCGGCTGCGCAGCAGTCGTAAAACCGGTACACGCGACTTGCTTGTAGAAACCGGTTCTCAAGTTTTGGGTCTGCTTCGCAGCCCAACGGGGATAAATCCCCTCGCCACAGGGAATCGCATTGCCCCAGAGAATCTAATTGCCACAGAAGATCGCATTGTCACTGAGGATCCCATTGCCACGGTACCGATCGAAGGGAGCACCCGGTTTTGACTGGGATGATGACGGTGGCGAGGGGATTTATCCCCGCTCGGCTGCGCAGCAGTCGTAAACCGGGCACATGCGATTTGCCTGGAGAAACCGGTTCTCAGGTTTTGGGTCTGCTTCGCAGCCCAACGGGGATAAATCCCCTCGCCACAGAGGTTCCCATTGCCACAGGGGGGCTCATTGCCCCAGAGGATCTCATTGCCACAGAGGATCCCATTGCCACGGTACCGATTGAAGGGAGCACCCGGTTTTGACTGAGATGATGACTGTGGCGAGGGGATTTATCCCCGCTCGGCTGCGCGGCAGTCGTAACACCGGTACACGCGATTTGCTTGTAGAAACCGGTTCTCAAGGTTTGGGTCTGCTTCGCAGCCCAGCGGGGATAAATCCCCTCGCCACAGGGGATCGCATTGCCCCAGAGAATCTCATTGCCACAGGGAATTCCACTGCCACGGTACCGATTGAAGGGAGCACCCGGTTTTGACTGAGATGATGAATGTGGCGAGGGGATTTATCCCCGCTCGGCTGCGCAGCAGTCGTAAACCGGGCACATGCGATTTGCCTGGAGAAACCGGTTCTCAAGTTTTGGGTCTGCTTCGCAGCCCAACGGGGATAAATCCCCTCGCCACAAGGGATCTCATTGCCACAGAGGATCGCATTGTCACTGAGGATTCCATTGCCACGGTACCGATCGAAGGGAGCACCCGGTTTTGACTGGGATGATGACGGTGGCGAGGGGATTTATCCCCGCTCGGCTGCGCAGCAGTCGTAAACCGGGCACATGCGATTTGCCTGGAGAAACCGATTCTCAAGGTTTGGGTCTGCTTCGCAGCCCAACGGGGATAAATCCCCTCGCCACAGAGGTTCCCATTGCCAGAGGGGATCTCATTGCCACTGAGGATCGCATTGCCTCAGAGGCTCCCATTGCCACGGTACCGATTGAAGGGAGCACCCGGTTTTGACTGAGATGATGACTGTGGCGAGGGGATTCATCCCCGCTCGGCTGCGCAGCAGTCGTAAACCGGGCACATGCGATTTGCCTGGAGAAACCGGTTCTCAAGTTTTGGGTCTGCTTCGCAGCCCAACGGGGATAAATCCCCTCGCCACAGAGGTTCCCATTGCCAGAGGGGATCGCATTGCCACAGAGGATCGCATTGCCCCAGAGGATCCCATTGCCACGGTACCGATTGAAGGGAGCACCCGGTTTTGACTGAGATGATGACTGTGGTGAGGGGATTTATCCCCGCTCGGCTGCGCAGCAGTCGTAAACCGGGCACACGCGATTTGCCTGGAGAAACTGGTTCTCAGGTTTTGGGTCTGCTTCGCAGCCCAACGGGGATAAATCCCCTCGCCACAGAGGTTCCCATTGCCACAGGGGATCTCATTGCCACAAGGGATCTCATTACCACGGTGGATTGTGGGGAGGATGGGCGATGAGTGTATTGCCGTATGCCTGGGCCAAGGCGCAGCGGATTCTTTTGCGCGATGGCGTGTTGACGGTGTGCCCATCGACGCCCGGCTGGTCGATCAGCGAAGTGCGTCGGCAGTTCGGCGCGACGCAGGTCGAGCGGGTGCGCGATGACGAGCTCGACGGTTTGCTCGCCAGCGCTTACGCCGATACCGGCAGTGCGGCGGCGGTGGTGGGTGCTGCGGAAAACGAAGTCGATCTCGATCGGCTGATGCAGGACATGCCGGAAATCACCGACCTGCTCGACACCCAGGACGGCGCGCCGGTGATTCGCATGATCAACGCTTTGCTCACCCAGGCTGCGCGTGATGAGGCCAGCGACATTCACATCGAGCCGTTCGAAACCCATTCGGTGGTGCGCTACCGCGTCGACGGCACCCTGCGCGATGTGGTCTCGCCGCGCAAGGCGTTGCACGGTGCGCTGGTGTCGCGGATCAAGATCATGGCCCAGCTCGACATCGCCGAAAAACGCCTGCCGCAGGACGGGCGGATCGCTTTGCGCGTAGCGGGGCGGCCGATCGATATTCGTGTGTCGACGGTGCCCACCGGCCACGGCGAACGTGTGGTGATGCGCCTGCTCGACAAACAGGCCGGGCGCTTGCATCTGGAAACCTTGGGCATGGATGCGCAGGTGCTGGCCAAACTCGATCACCTGATCCGCCAGCCCCACGGCATCGTCCTGGTCACCGGGCCGACCGGCAGCGGCAAAACCACCAGCCTCTACGCGGCGCTGGCGCGGCTGGATGCGAGCACCAGCAACATCCTCACCGTGGAAGATCCGGTGGAATACGATTTGCCGGGGATCAGCCAGATTCAGGTCAACGCCAAAATCGACATGACCTTTGCCCTCGCGCTGCGGGCGATTCTGCGGCAGGACCCGGACATCATCATGATCGGCGAAATTCGCGATCTCGAGACTGCGCAAATCGCCGTGCAGGCCTCGCTCACCGGGCATTTGGTGCTGGCGACGCTGCACACCAACGACGCGGTGTCGGCGGTCAATCGCCTGATCGATATGGGTGTAGAGCCGTTCTTGCTCGCGTCATCCATGCTCGGCGTCCTCGCGCAACGCCTGGTGCGGCGCTTGTGCAATCAGTGCAAACAGGAAGACCCGGCCACGCCCGGCACCTGGCGTCCGGTCGGTTGCGCGGCGTGCAATCACACCGGTTACAGCGGCCGCACCGGCATTCACGAATTGTTCTGCATCGACGACAACATCCGCACGCTGATTCACCAAGGAGCAGGGGAGCAGGCCCTGCGCGCGGCGGCGTCGAAAGCGGGGATGTTCAGCCTGCGTGAGGACGGTGAGCGCTGGATTCGCAGTGGTGCCACCGCGCCGGAAGAAATCCTTCGTGTGACACGGGACGCCTGATGAATCGCTATCGTTTTGAAGCGGCGGATGCCGCGGGAAAAATCGAGTCCGGGCACCTTGAGGCGGACAGCCAGAGTGCTGCGTTCAGTGCCTTGCGCGGGCGCGGTTTGACGGCGCTGTCGGTGCACGAGGAAAGCAACGTCGCCCGACACGGTGGCGGTGGTTTGTTCAGCGCCAAACTCTCCGACAACGACCTCGCCTGGGCCACGCGGCAACTGGCGAGCCTGCTCGGCGCCAGCCTGCCATTGGAAGCAGCGCTGAGCGCCACGGTCGAACAGGCCGAGAAGAAACACATAGCCCAGACCCTCAGCGCCGTGCGTGCTGATGTGCGCAGCGGCATGCGTCTGGCGGAATCGCTGGCGTCGCGGCCACGGGATTTCCCCGAGATTTACCGGGCGCTGATTGCCGCTGGCGAAGAGTCCGGCGATCTGGCCCAGGTGATGGAACGCCTGGCCGATTACATCGAGGAACGCAACAACCTGCGCGGCAAGATTCTTACCGCGTTCATCTATCCCGGCGTGGTCGGGCTGGTGTCGATCGGCATTGTGATTTTCCTGCTCAGCTATGTGGTGCCGCAGGTGGTAAGCGCGTTTTCCCAGGCGCGGCAGGATTTGCCGGGGCTGACGCTGGCGATGCTGACCGCCAGTGATTTCATTCGCGCCTGGGGCTGGTTGTGTGCGGCGCTGATGGCCGGGGCGTTCTGGAGCTGGCGGCTGTATTTGCGCAATCCGGCGGCGCGCTTGAGCTGGCATCACCGGGTGCTGAAGTTGCCGCTGTTTGGGCGTTTCATTCTCGGCCTGAACACCGCGCGCTTCGCATCTACGCTGGCAATTCTCGGCGGCGCCGGGGTGCCGCTGTTGCGCGCACTGGAAGCGGCACGGCAGACCCTGTCCAACGACCGCTTGAGCCTGAGCGTCAGCGAGGCCACGGCGAAAGTGCGCGAAGGCGTCAACCTCGCCGCCGCGTTGCGGGTGGAGAATGTTTTCCCACCGGTGCTGATTCACCTGATCGCCAGCGGCGAGAAAACCGGCTCGCTGCCGCCAATGCTCGAGCGCGCGGCGCAGACGCTTTCCCGGGACATTGAACGACGAGCGATGGGCATGACCGCGTTGCTCGAGCCGTTGATGATTGTGGTGATGGGCGGGGTGGTGCTGGTGATCGTAATGGCGGTGTTGTTGCCGATTATTGAGATCAACCAGTTGGTGCAGTAGCCGCTTTTGATGTTGGCCGGGCCGGCCTCATCGCTGGCAAGCCAGCTCCCACAGGTATTTGTGTTGTACCCCAGATTGCATTAACAACACTGCACCCCTGTGGGAGCTGGCTTGCCAGCGATGAGGCCGGTCAGGGCAATAAATAACTCAGCTTTTTTTCACCAGTCTTAGCACCACCCGAGCCCCAATCCGCCATCCTCGGGTTCTCCATTCTGTCATCTGCAACCATCCGCCAACGGCTCCAGCCCGATTCAGCCAAACCCCCGATCCAGACATGCCGCGACACCCCGCAAACACCCGAGAAATCCGCACCAAAATCCCCCCGCAGCTCCCGAGGTTTTTTCCTTTATCTGTCACCGGAAGCTGCGAATTTCTCCCTGCGGCTCCACTTCGGTGGACCCTCCCGGTGTCATGCAAGCCTTCCGAAACCTGTGTTCCAAACCAAGTTGAAAAGGAGATTCTTCATGTTCAAGCGCACTCTGATCGCCGCCTCACTGACCGTCGCCGCTCTGGCTTCCGCCCAGGCCATGGCCGTTACCGGTGGTGGTGCTTCCCTGCCTGCCGCGCTGTACAAAGGTTCTGCCAACAGCATCCTGCCCGCCAACTTCAGCTACGCCGTGACCGGTAGCGGCATTGGCAAAAGCGCTTTCCTGACCAACAACCCCGCCCAGTTCAGCACCACCGGTACTGTGCACTTCGCCGCTAGCGACTCGATCCTCAGCGCTTCGGAACTCAGCACCTACACCAGCAACTTCGGTGCTTCGTACGGCCCGCTGATCCAGCTGCCATCGGTGGCCACTTCGGTTGCCATTCCGTACAAAAAATCCGGTCAGACCGCGCTCAACCTGACCAGCGCTCAACTGTGCGATGCGCTGTCGGGCACCGCCACCACTTGGGGCGCTCTGCTGGGTAACGCCGACAGCACGCCGATCCGTGTGGTTTACCGCAGCGTGTCCAGTGGCACCACTGAGATCCTCAGTCGCCACCTGAACGCCGTTTGCCCAGGCAAATTCGCCGTCAACTCCACCTTCACCAACGCTCGTTTGCCGGCCGGTTCCGCGCTGCCATCGACTTGGGTCGGCGTAGCCAACACCGCTGATGTGGCCACTGCGGTGAACGCCGTGGACGGTTCGATCGGCTATGTGGGTCCGGACGGCGTGAACGCCACCAGCAACGCTGTGGTTGCCCGCGTCAATGGCGTCCAGCCAACCAACGCTAACGTGACGCTGGCGCTGAGCACTGCACCGTTGCCAAGCGCACCTGCCAACCCGGCTGGCTGGGCCCCGGTCGTGCCTAACCCGGCAAGCGGTTACCCGATTGTGGCTTACACCAACTTCATCTTCGGCCAGTGCTACAAAGATGCAGCCGTGGCCACCGCCGTGCGCAACTTCCTGACCACCCACTACAGCAACCCGGGCAACAACGTCGCCACCGTCGCCCACAGCTTCACGCCGGTTCCCAACAACTGGAAAACCGCTGTGACCGCCAACTTCATCACCAACACCTCGGGCAATAACCTGGACATCAACAACGCCAACGCCTGCAACGGCATTGGTCGTCCTTTGTAAGCCTTGTCTCAACTGCAATGAAACGGCAGCAGCCTTCGGGCTGCTGTTTTTTTTGCCGATTTACTCCTCGAACATGAAGTTTGTGTGACATCCGTTCGGTCGTGAGGCTCGCCAACTGCCTATGTCGTAACAGCAGGGCTGATCCGACCTGCCACCCAAAAGGACCTGTAGTGATGCTTGCTCGCACCTCCCGTCACAGTAACCGTATCCGGCCGATCAAACGTGGCGCGGGCGATCCCGCACAGTGGCTGCTCAAGCCATTGGCGCAAGCCGTCGCCTTGTGTCTGGTGGCGGGCAGTGCCGAGGCGGCGACAGCGTTCAGTTCCACCTGGTTTGCCGCGAAGGGCGCAGCGCAGCAGGCTTCGGCGTCGCGTCCGGGTGGGAGCGGTCTGCCGGGGATGACCCCACCGCTGGCACAGCAGCAACGGGCCAGCCAGCAGTTGCAGCGCTCTTTGCAGACGCTCAATAACACCGTGGCAGCGATTGCCGCTCAGCAGGCCGCACAAGCCGCTGGACGTGCCGCCGCATTGGGCAGTGTGCAAGTGGTTCCGGACGGATTGGGCGAGGGCGGCCTGAAGGTCGATAACAGCCTGAGCCAGGGCTGGATGAACGCCAAAGGCCCGCAACAAACCCAGGCCGACGGCAAGACCACGGTGAAGATCGAGCAGACCGCCGACAAGGCGGTTCTCAATTGGGAAACGTTCAACGTCGGCCGCAATACCACAGTGGAATTTGCCCAGCAGGCCAACTGGGCGGTGCTCAATCGCGTCAACGATCCGAGCGCACGAGCCAGCCAGATTCAGGGGCAGATCAAAGCGGACGGCACGGTGATGCTGATCAACCGCAACGGCATCGTCTTCAGCGGTGGCAGCCAGGTCAATGTGCGAAATCTGGTAGCGGCAGCCGCGAACATGACCGATGCACAATTTCGCGATCGGGGTCTGTATTTCGACAGCACCGGCAGTCAGCCAACCTTTACCGACGCTGCTGGCAAAGTCCTGGTGGAGCGTGGCGCAGCCATACAAACGCATCAACCTGCGCTCTCCACCGACGCCGGCGGCTATACCTTGCTGCTCGGCCAGGACGTGCAGAACGACGGCTCGATCAGTACGGCCAAAGGTCAGACGGTGCTGGGTGCGGGGGACCGTTTCTATATCCGCAAGGGCTCGGGCACCGACGGCAATGGTTATTCAACCACCTTCGGCAGTGAGGTCATTCCCGGTTTCAAGGCTGACAGCTCGGGCAAAGTCAGCAACACCGGCCTGATCCAGGCATCCACCGGCGACATCACCCTGACCGGCCGCGATGTTGTGCAAAACGGTGTGCTGCTGGCGAGCACTTCGGTGGCGACGCGCGGCACCGTGCATCTGCTCAATCCGGCCAGCGATGCCCAAGGCCGTGTGACCCTGGGCGAAAATGGCGTCAGTGCGATTCTGCTCGACAGCAGTGATCTCACCGCCCTAGACAGCCAGCGCGAGGCGGCGCTGACCGGCGTCAATGCCAACAACCGGATCCGCAGCGATCAGTCACGCATCGACATCGGCAGCGGCGGCACCGTCGAATTCAAAAGCGGCTCGATCACCCTTGCCACCGGTGGGCAGGTGGCGGTTGCCGCCGGACAGCGCAGTCTATTGCGCGAGGGGGCGGTGATCGACGTGTCCGGCGCCCTCGGCGTCAAAGTGGCGATGGCAAACAACAACATCAAGATCAACGTCCAGGGCAACGAGCAGCGTGATGCGCCGGTCAATCGCGAGAGCGGCGCGCTCAACAGTAACGACATCTGGGTCGATGTCCGTGAGCTGGTATTCGTGCCGGCGGGCACCAACGGTTACGCCACCGACCGCTGGTACACCGCCGGTGGGTTGTTGGAGGTCGGCGGATACCTCGGCACTCAGGGCCATGGCGTTGGTGAATGGATGGCGCAGGGCGGTGAGGTGCGGTTTTCCGGAAAGGACGTGATCAGCGAAAAAGGTTCGCTGATCAATGTGTCCGGCGGCACGCTTGATGTGCAGGGCGGCGAGATTCGCCAGAGCTGGCTGCGCGGTGCGGACGGGCGCTTATACGAAGTGTCGCGTGCGCCGGGCGATATTCTCTACAACGGTCTTTACAAAGGTTACGAAAGTCACAGCGAGCGCTGGGGCCAGACGGATTATTTCTATAGCCCGCTGATCGCGCCGGCGCGTCGTCAGGAAGCGGGTTACACCGTTGGCCGGGATGCCGGCCAGTTGGTGATCGCCACGGGCAACGCCGTGCTGGAAGGCCAGCTGTTGGGTGAGGTATTTCAGGGCGAACGGCAAATCCAGGCACCGCGGGCAGGTCTGGACGGCTATGCCCAGACCCAGACCGCCCGGGCGCGGCGAGGGCAGTTGGTGGTTGGCAGTTACGATGCTGCTTATGTCGCTGCCAGTGCAGGCCTGCTCTATCAACTCGACCCGTTGCTCGATCAGGTGCAAGTGGGGGGCGCGCATGCCAGCGTAGCGAACGCAGGGCTGACCGACGCGGTCGCGGCAGAACGCGCAGGCAAACTGTTCCTCGATGCCGGGCTGCTCAATGGTTTCGCGCTGGGCGCGCTGAAGATTTCGGCGAAAAACACGATTGAAGTCAATGAAGGCGTGACGGTGGATCACGGTGGCAACATCACCCTGTTCAGCCCTGACGTGCAGGTCAATGCCGATCTGATTGCGCAAGGCGGCAGCCTGCAATTGGGCAACGTTTTGAACCAGCTCGCCACCGATCGGCGTGATGACACCAGTCTCCAGGTTTCAGCAGGCAAGCAAGCGCGAGTGACGGTTGCGCAGGGTGTGCAGCTGCAGACGCGCGGTCTGTGGCGCAACCTGTCGAGTGACCCGGACGACGCGGGCGGCCTGGCGTACCTCAATGGCGGGACGGTGTCGATCCGCAGTACCGGCGACATTCTGCTGGCCAGTGGCAGTCTGGTCGACGTTTCGTCGGGCGGTGCGGTATTGGCCAACGGCAAGACGCGTGGCGGCAAGGGTGGCGACGTGACGCTTGAATCCAGCGCCAACAGTGCGCCAGGCCTATCGCGCATGGTGCTCGATGGCGAGGTGCAGGGCTATGGCGTGAACGGCGGCGGCACCTTGACCGTGCAGGCCAGCAAGGTGCGGATCGGCGCTTCCGGCGAAGTGTCCGAAGAACAGACCCTGCGCCTGACGCCGGAGCTGTTCCGCACGGGGTTCAGCGCCTACAACATCATCGGTCTGAAGGGGCTGGAGGTCGCCGCGCAAAGCGCGATCGATGTGCAGATGCCGGTCTATCGATTTGGCGAATCCGCCTCGACCATTGTGTCTGGTATGTCGCCGCGCGCTGCGCTGGAGCTATGGACGCCCGCGTTATTTCAGGAAGACCCGCTCAAGCGCGTCTTGACGCAAAGGGCCGGCGCTTCTGTCGCATTGCAGGCCGGCGCGACGCTTGCTGGCTTGATTGATCCCGCCAGCAGTCCGTTGTCGATTGGCGAAGGCTCACGGATCAGTGTCGATCCCGGCCAGCGCATCGGTTTGCGCGGGGCAGGCCAGATCACGCTTGATGGTGAACTCAACGCCTGGGGCGGTATTGTCGATATCCGTCAACAGCAGTTCGGCGCGATTGATGTGGCGACGTCCTTGCAAGAGGCCGATCCGACCCCGCACAACCGTTCGATCTGGATCGGTGAACATGCCTTGATCGATGTCGCCGGTCGGGCAGCGACCGCTGTCGATGCGCTGGGCCGCGTCTACGGCCAGGTTGGCAAGGGTGGCTCGATCATTGTCGGTGGCGAGATTGATGTGAAGAAAATCACGGCGACCGCTGCCGATGCTTACGTCATCATCCGCCAAGGTGCGCGACTGGAAGCGTCCGGTGCGCAAGCCGTGCTCGATAGCGGTGGGCAAGGCCCCGCTCGTGTGGCCACCGATGGCGGACGGATCACCCTGAGTTCCTACAATGGTCTGTTCATCGAGGGCAGTCTGCAGGCCAATGCTGGCGGTGCAGGTGCGGCGGGCGGGCGTCTGGAGATCGCTCTGGATACACCGGCGTACGGTCCCGCGAACTTGAGCAATGCGGTGCGCGTGCCGCGTGAAATGATCATTGGCCAAGGGCCAGCGCCGGCACTGCCGCAGCCGCTGCGAGCGGGTGAGGCTTCGCCACTTTTACGCTACGGGCGTACACGCTTGAGTGCCGATCAGCTGATGAGCGGTGGCTTCGGCAGCGTGAGTCTGCTGAGCAACGGTCTGATGACGTTCGACGGCGATGTCGACCTGCATATGGGGCAGGGCCTGAGCCTGTTCGCCGGTTCTCTTTCATTGGCCGAGTCGGCGAGTGACAGCGCCCGGGTCAACCTCAGCGCACCTTACCTGCGCCTGTCAGGGCTGGGCACCTATTTGAGCTCGGAAGTCAAAGTGCGTCCGCGGGTGATGAGCAATCCGACAGCGCAGTTGTCCGGCGCGCAATTCACCGCCAGCGCGAACCTGCTGGACGTGGGCAACTCGCTTTCATTCGGCACCGAAGGGACTCTCGTGCAATCGACCGCACCGGCGCTGGCGGTCAGCCGCCGTGGCTTTGGTCTGGTCACGCTCGACAGCCAGGGCGACCTGCGCTTCCTCGCGCCAACCGATGAACAGCAGCGCAGCCGTCTGTGGACTGCGGGTGACATGCACATGCGGGCTGCGCAGATCTACCCGGCCAGTGGCGTCTCGGCTGAGGTGCGAGTGGGCTATCAAAGTATGGCCGGATCGGTGCCGGAGCATACGTTGCGTATCGGCAATCACGGGGCGGCGCCGACCGCTTTGCCTTACTCGGTGTTCGGCAGCCTGACACTCAGTGCGGGACAGATCGAGCAGGGCGGCGTCATTCGTGCGCCTTTGGGGCTGATATCCCTGGGTGATGACGTCATTGTCAAAACCCGTGAACTTCACCTTCTGCCGGGCAGCGTGACTTCAGTCAGCGCCGCCGGACTGGTCATGCCCTATGGAGGAACCACCGACGGTATCGACTATCGGTACAACGGTAAGTCGGTGATGTTGAATGGCATTGCCGGAGCGACCTCCGGGGTCATCCTTGATGCGCAATACACCAATGTGCAGGCCGGGGCGGTGATCGACCTTTCGGGCGGCGGCGATTTGCGCGGTGCCGGTTTTGTCTCCGGACGAGGTGGCTCCACCGACGCGCGTTTCAATCCGCTGGTACGCAATGCCACCGATGGCACCTTCAGTTTGCCGGGGCTGGCCAATAACCCCGTGTATGCAATCGTGGCCGGTGACCAGAGCCGCTATGCGCCGATGCTGGCCGAGGCCGGCGCGGTCGACCCGCGTATCGGCCAGCAGATCACCCTCGGGACCGGCGTTGCCGGACTGGCACCCGGCACCTACACCTTGTTGCCATCGACCTTTGCCTTGTTACCGGGCGCCTTGCGGGTCGAAATCAATGGTCAAGCGATTGCGGGGCCGATGGACAGTGCGTTGAAGTTGCGCAATGGCTCGTGGACCACGGCCGGACAGCTGTCGATTGCCAACACCGGTATCCGCGACAGTTTGCCCAGCCAGGTCATCGTGACGTCTGCCGATGTGCTGCGGCGCTATTCACAGTACAACGAAACCGGGTTCAGCCAATTTGTGCTCAACGATGCTGCCCGCCGCGGTCTGCCGCGCGCCCGCACACCGCTGGACGGCAACACGCTGCACCTGCGCATGGTCAGTGGCGGCGAGCACGACTCAGCCCTGGACTTCAACGGGCAGGTGCTGTTCAAACCTGCCAGCGGCGGGGTCATTGGTACGGCGGTCGTTCAGGGCGGTTATACCGGCGCAGAGTTTGAAATTCTCGGTGCCGGGCATACGCGAACGCCAGGGTTTGACGGTGTATCGCTGTACGCCGACACCCTCAACCGCTTGAATGCCGGACGTTTGACCATCGGTGGCACCCCAACCGTGTATTACGGTTCGGAGGGCGGCTCGATCAAGGTGATCGGCAATACCTCGGCGATTCGTCTGCGCGAGGGCGCGGTCCTCTCGGCGCCAGAGGTTGTGCTGAGCAGTAACAGCGCCAATGGCGGCATCACCATCGATGCGGGAGCGGGGGTCAATACCTTGGGGCGAGGTAACGTCCCGTATGATGCCGCAGCCGGTTTCGTCTACGAACCGGGGCGCTCCAGCCTGCTGGTGGTGTCCAACGGCTGGACGCCGGTGCTTGCGCCCACCGATGGCGGGGGCGGGAGCATTCGTATCGGCAACTGTCCGACGGCCGATTGCACCGCTGCGGCGTTGCTGTACTCCAACGGCAGCATCATCGCCGCCACTGACAAAGACTTCGAACTGGGCGAAAGCGTGCGCTTTGGCACTCGCCAACTCGGGCTTTCGGTCGGTGTGGTCAATGCCGGCAGTCCGCAAGCACTGGCCGCAGCCAGCGGCCGCACACCCGCGGGCCTGACGCTTAACCAGAACGTGCTGGATCGCCTGTTGCAGGGCGACACGCAATCTGGCGCCCCCGCGCTGGAAACCCTGAGTCTGGTGGCCCGCGATGCGTTCAACTTTTTCGGCAGCGTGACCCTCGACACCATTGATCCGCAGACCGGCCAGAGCCGTTTGCAGAATCTGGTGTTGGGTAGCCCGGCTATCTACGGCTCGGGCGCTGCCACCGATGTCGCGACGATCCGCACCCGCAATCTGATCTGGAACGGGGCGACTCAGGCCCCGGGTACGGTGGTCAAGGACGGCGCCGGCAACGGGCACGGCACGCTGGATATTCAGGCGCAGCGGATCGAATTGGGTTATGGCCCGAACCCGCAGCCCAATGGCCTGGATCGCAATAACCGACTGGCCCTGGGATTTGCCAACGTCAACTTCAACGCCAGCGAGCGCATCACCGCCAACCACAAGGGCAGTCTGGCGGTGTACGAATCCCAAGGAGCTTATGACGCGGTCAAGGGGTTCAGCTACAGCGGCGGCAATCTCAATCTGCGCACGCCATTGCTGACCGGCGAGGCCGCCTCGGTCAGTGAACTCAAGGCGGGCAACAACCTGACTCTGAGTGGTAGCGCCACAACGGCTGCCGCGGATGCCCTCGGTGCGCAACTGAGCCTGACGGCACGCAGTGTTGTGCTCGACAGTCGCATCGTCCTCGCCAGCGGCAAGCTGCTGGTCAATGCCGAGGATGATCTGCTGCTTGGCAGCGGCGCGCAGGTGGACATGGCGGGCCGGGTTCTGCCGTTCAATGATGTACAGAAATACAGCTGGGGCGGCGACGTGTCGTTGCAGAGCAACAACGGCAATATTCGTCAGTTGGCGGGCTCGCGAATCGATCTGTCCGCCGTCAACAATCAGGCCGGGCAATTGAACGTTGTGGCCCTGGCCACTGACGCTGGACAGGTTGATCTGCAAGGGCAGATTGTCGGCAGCAGCAGTGGCTATTACGACGCGGGCGGTACGTGGGTGCCGTACAAGGCCGCTGGCGTGGACATTCGCGCCCAGCGCCTGGCGGGTGATTTGAGCGAGGCCTTTGCCAGCCTTAACCTGCGCTTGAATGCCGGCGGGGTAGTGGGCAGTCGAAGCTTCCAGTTCAAGCAGGGCAATCTGCGTATCGGTAACGAACTCAAAGCGGGCCAAGTCAATGTCTCGGTGGACAACGGCAACCTGACCGTGGACGGGGTGATCGATGCCAGTGGTGAACGGGTCGGCAGCATTCGCCTTGCCGGCAAAAACGGTTTGAACCTGACAGGCAACGCGCTGCTCGATGCCCATGGCCGCGTACTGCGCGTCGACAGCTACGGCAAAATCATCGACGCACCGAACCGCGCCATGGTTGAACTCAATTCAGGTGACGGCGTGCTCACGCTGGCCGCTGGTGTACGGATTGATCTGCGTCACGGCACCGATGCCGTGCCTGGAAACCAGGCGGGACAACGCGATGACGTGTTGCGTGGGACGCTGGAGCTGAATGCACCGCGTCTGGGCGGCGGTGACATTGCGGTGGATGCCAGCGGTACGTTGAGTATCCAAGGTGCCCGCTCCATCGGGCTGAATGCCGTGCGAAGTTACAGTGATGCTGCCGATGGCACCGATCCGGCGGCCAGCGGTCGCCCGTATCAAGTGATCGATCAAGCCTACCTGGATCGCATTCACTCAGACAGCAGCGGCTTTATCGATGCGGCGCTGGGTAACAGTGATCTGCTACAACGCAAACTGGCCGGCCTCAACAATGCGACCTATGCCGATGCGTTTCATCTGCGCCCGGGGGTGGAAATCGTCAGCAAAACCGCTGACGGCGATCTGGTAGTGCAGGGCGATCTCGACTTGTCCGGCTACCGTTACGCCAGCCTCAACCCGCACACTCGCCGGACCTCGGTGTATGGCAGCGGGGAAGCGGGCAGCCTGTTGATCCGTGCCGGTGGCAACCTCGATATCTACGGCAGCATCAACGACGGTTTCGCACCGCCGCCGGAAACCGTGGACGACGCCGGCTGGAAACTGTTGCCGGGGATACAGCCTTTCGGCGGTGACCTGATCGTACCGGGCAGTGGTGTCAGCCTTGCCGAAGGGACGCTCTTTCCGGTTGGCGCCACCTTGAATTACGACCTGCCGATTCAAGCCGCCACACTGGCCGCGGGCACGGTGTTGCCGGTTCAGAGCACTTTGGCCGCACCTTACGTGTTACAGGGTGGAACGGTGCTGGCCGGCGATGTGCATGACGCGGCGGGTAACCTGATGTATGCCGCCGGTACGTTGCTCGACAACGCTGTGACCCTGCCGGCCGGCAGTCGTTTGGGTGCAGGTATTCGCTTGAACAACGCCACCGCACTGCAGGCCCTGCTCTGGCCCAAAGGCGTGCCGCTGCCGGGTGCGGTTGATGCCGACAATAAAACGGTGGGTGTCGTGTTGAACGGAACGTTGGCGCTGTTGCGGGGTTCGCTGATCCCCTCCATGACCAACGTGAAGCTCGCCGATGGCACGGTATTCCTCGACCTGCGTCCTGCCAATGGAAACCAGCAAGGTCGAAACTGGGCGATCGCCAGCATGCTGCCGGCGGGCAGTGCGTCGTGGTCGATGCGCATGGTGGCAGGGGCCGATCTGACCGCGGCCGACAGCCGTAGCGTGAAACCTCAGGCCAGCGTTGGCAACTTGCAGATGGCCGACACTCACTATGGTGTGAGCATGATCGAGGTGGCCGGCAAACTGGTCTGGGCGGTGGATAACGAGTATGGCTTTACACCGTACGAACCGGTTCCCGAGGAATACCTTGTGCTCTGTGATATCGCTCCCGGTTCTTGCGCGCCCATGGCGCGCAGTGTGTGGGCGCCTGGCAACTGGATGGGCATGCCGGATTACACACCGATGAACGATGACGAATTGTTCTGGTGCTCCATCGACCCGGCACTGTGCATTGAAAATAATCCGAGCAAGAGCGCCCAGGCCCACACGCAGATGTTCAGCGTTTTGCGTACTGGCACCGGCGACCTGGATTTGATGGCGGCCGGTAACCTCAGCATGGCCTCACCTTTCGGCGTCTACACCGCCGGCACCCAATCGGCAGACGTCGACGCGCGTTATAACCAGCCCCGCGGAAGGCTGTCGGCTGATGGCTCGGTATTGGGCAGCGCTGGCAGCGATTACGAAAAATGGGTCGATGGCGGCAGTGCCAGCCTCTATCAGGCCTGGTATCCGCAGATGGGCGGTAACCTGACGATCAATGCCGGCGGGTCTGTGTCGGGTGACGTGCTTGGCCGTCGCTCGGTCGCCACGGGCGACGGTACGCGGGAGCAGGTGCCGAGTGTGGCGGTGGGCAATTGGCTCTGGCGCCAAGGTACCGGCAACAACGATGTACCGACTGCCTGGTGGATCAATTTCGGCAGCTACGCTGCGCAGCCATTGCCAGCGCTGGGCGAGGAAACCAGACCTTATCTGGTGGGCTTTACCGGGTTCGGTACGCTGGGCGGCGGCAACATCAGTCTGAGCGCCGGCGGGGATGCTGGCATGCTCAAGGCCATGGGCGACGACAGGTATGCGTCGTACCCTCGCAGTCAGGGGTTGATCGTGGCTGTCGGCAGTACGGGCCGCGTGGACAGTGACGGGAACCTGCAACTGACCGGTGGCGGAGACCTGGATATTCGTCTGGGCGGTGTCCTTAATCCGTCTCTGCAGGCACGTGCCGGCCTGGCGGGTACCGGCACGCCGACGCACGACTTGCAGGGCGCGCTCATCAACCTGCGCGGTGCGGCGCAACTGACGGGCGCCGCGTTGGGCGGTATCAATCTTCAGTACGGCGCCTCGGCGCTGTTTCATGACCCACGGGAAACGCGCGCCTTCGACCCGTTCAACTCGACGGCCAGTAATGCCAGTGGTGGGCTGGTGCTGATTCCCGGTGACTCCGGCATGCGCCTCAACACCCGCGGCGATCTGGTGTTGGGCGGCGCCGCCGATCCGGGCCGCGTGAGGTTGCAGAACTCCACACCGTTTACCACGGCGGATGGCATTTACCATGCCGGTGGCGGTTTGAGTGGTTTCTCGCTGTGGACCGATCACACGGCCATCGATTTGTTCTCGGCCGGCGGCAACCTGACGCCCAGCACCCAGTTGATGGAAACCACCGGGCAGGACCCCGTCGCCGGGCTTAACGGGTCACCGACCGATGACCGCTTCGTCTTTCCTTCGATATTGCGTGCCGTGGCCGGCCAGGGCTCGATTTATGCGGGACCATCAGCGGCCTACGGCATAGGCAACCCGGCGCCGGCTCTGGCCTGGTCATTGCTGTTGGCACCTTCCAGCGCGGGGCAGCTTGAACTGATCGCTGGGGATTCGATCTATGCCGGCGGCTACGCCATCAACCAGTCAGGGGCCAGCCCAGCGGCGCTCGCCACACCGTTTGCACCCGCGTTCAATGGCTACGGCAACAACCAGTCCGCTCGGCCGATCACGACCAACGCCGGCAGCGATGGTGTGCTGGCGCAAACCAATTCGCGCTATCCACTTTTTGCCTTTGGTCCCGATAGCTACTCGGGGTCTAGCAGTGTTCAGGGGCCGGCGCGCTTCTATGCACTGACCGGTGACCTGGTAGGAATTCGCACGGGCGAAACGCTGGCGTTCGCGACCACGAAGCGCACCTGGTATGAATCGGCAGGCCCGGTGTGGATGGTGGCGGGGCGTGACATCGTGGCGTCCGGTACCAATTTGGGGCAACCCACGTTTGCGCCCGTTGGGGGCATGAGTCGCAATAACGAACAGATCGCGTCTACCGGCAATCTGTTCGTGCATAACGATGCGCGCGACATTTCGCGGGTTTCGGCCGGGCGAGACATTCTCTACAGCAGCTTCGACATTGCCGGCCCGGGTGTTCTGGACGTCAATGCCGGGCGCAATATCCTGATGGAAGATCGCGCCAGCATCACCAGCCTCGGTCCTGTCGTGGCAGGCGATCAGCGTCCCGGTGCGAGCGTCGTGATGCAAGCGGGTGCGGGCGCGCAGGGGCCGGATTACTCACGGTTCATTGCGCGTTATCTGAACCCGCAAAACGTAGCGGATTCAGCGGTGGCTCTGAGCGCGCAACCGGGCAAAGTGGTCAAGACCTTCGTCGAAGAACTGCAGAGCTGGCTGAGCCTGGGTTATGGCTTCAAGGGTAGCGACGAACAGGCGCAAGCGTTCTTCGCCGCACTGCCGAGTACCGAACAGGCGATCTTCGCCCGCCAGGTGTACTTCGCCGAACTGCGTGCCGGCGGCCTGGAATACACCGATGCTGATGGCCCACGCACTGGCAGTTACCTGCGCGGTCGCAACGCCATTGCGGCGCTGTTCCCGACCACTGATGTCGCCGGCAATCCGATTCGCTACGACGGCGATATCACGATGTACGGCGGCGCCGGGGTCAAGACGCTGTTTGGCGGCGATATCCAGATGCTCACGCCGGGCGGTGGTCAGGTGTTCGGCATCGAAGGCGCGGCGCCGCCGTCGACGGCGGGGATCATTACTCAGGGTTCGGGCGACATTCAGCTGTACTCGCAAGGCAGCATCCTGCTCGGCCAGAGCCGGATCATGACCACCTTCGGCGGCTCGATTCTCGGCTGGTCCGCCGAGGGCGATATCAACGCCGGTCGCGGCTCGAAAACCACCGTGGTCTACACACCGCCAAAACGTGTCTACGACACCTGGGGCAACGTCACGCTGTCGCCGTCGGTGCCGAGCACCGGCGCCGGTATCGCCACGCTCAACCCGATCGCCGAAGTGGCGCCGGGCAACATCGACCTGATCGCGCCACTGGGCACCATCGATGCCGGCGAGGCGGGGATTCGCGTGTCGGGCAACGTCAACATCGCCGCGCTGACGGTGGTCAACGCCGCGAACATTTCGGTGCAGGGCAAAGCGACCGGCGTGCCGGTGGTGTCCGCGGTGAATACCGGCGCAATCACCTCGGCCAGTTCGGCGGCATCCTCCGCTACGCAAGCGGCGGAAGACGTCGCCCGGCAGCAACAGGCAGCGGCGCGGCAGAACCAGGCTTCGGTGTTCACTGTGCAGGTGCTCAGTTTCGGCAACGAGCAACTGGCGCCGTCGCGTGATGGCGCTAGTCGCGCGCCAGCGACGGGTTATAACCCGGACAGCCCGGTGCAGGTGCTCGGCGCCGGGGCATTGGATGAACAGGCGAAGCAGCAGCTGACCGAAGAGGAGCGTGGGCAGCTGACGTTGTAAAAGACTCTCGTGCAGTACGTTTGGGCGGCCGGTTGGCCGCCTTTTTTTATGAATGGTTATGGATATTTTTTTCGGGCGTGCAGCACGGTCAGAATTTTGATGTGGTCTGTCACCTGATAGACCAGTAAATAATTCGAGTTGATGACCATTTCGCGAGTGCCCGGTATTCGGCCGGAGCGGAAACCATGCGGTATCCAGGAAAGCCTTCGCGCTGCGGCGCTGAGCCTTTGGTGCAGTGCAACTGAAGCGACAGTGTTGCGTTGTTCTACGTATTCGATGATGTCAGCCAGGTCTCCAAGAGCCGGTTTACTCCAGCTAACCGGCAGCGCGTCGATTCTTGCGTCTCTCTTCCAGCATCTGACCTAGCAGCACCATTGCCTCATCGTGGGGGATAGGCGGACGTGGATCATCAAGTGCGGCTTGTACCTTGGCGCGATACCAAAGATCGTAATCCGCAGCCTCTTCTTCGGTTTCGAAGTCTGAAACGATAAGTGAAAGTTCAGCGCTCATCATGACCTCCATGATCAATGTGAAGCAGTCTAAGGGGATGTGGGCTCGTTGTCGTCACTGGCGGGACGAGGGAGACATCATCCGCAAACAGACTATGCAAATCTGTCAGACGCTTCGCTTGTGATGCACGTGAAGTCGATCAGCTGTGTAGTTCAATTCTGTAGGAAATCAGCTTTTGGTCATCGGGCTGACAGCCGCCGCTCAAAGCCGCGGCCACAGCCACGCTGCACTCAGTTACCGTCTGCAACCTTACGCTCGATCTCATCGACTTTGCGCTGTAGCTCTTCAGCTTCCTGCTCTTTGACCCGAGTGGAAGACGGCGTGATGATTTTGTCCACGCCTTCGGTTTTGCCGTCGCGGTCCTGCAGATCGCGCTCGACCACGTTCACCGGTTTGCCGTTGGCATCGGTGGGTGGGGCGTTGGGAGTTTTGTCGTCGTTGGGGTTCATGGCGCTGGCCTCCTGTGGGTGTACACATTGGAGACAGCGCGGCGGCAGACGTTCGAAATTTTTCAGCTGCGAGGCCCTCTCCGGCAGGAGAGGGCGCTGCGGCTTTTTTCAGTCCTTGAGAATGTCGCGATCCTTGGTTTCCGGCAGGAAGAACGTGCCGAGTATTGCCGTCGCCACTGCAATGACGATCGGGTACCACAGCCCGTAGTAGATGTCACCGGTGGCGGCGACCATGGCGAACGCCACGGTCGGCAGGAAGCCGCCGAACCAGCCGTTGCCGATGTGGTAGGGCAGCGACATCGAGGTGTAGCGGATGCGCGTCGGGAACAGTTCGACCAGCCACGCGGCGATCGGGCCATAAACCATGGTCACGTAGATCACCAGCACGGTGAGCAGGAGCAGCATCATCGGGTAATTGATTTTCGCCGGGTCGGCTTTTTCCGGGTAACCGGCTTCCTTCAACGCCGCGCCGAGGTTGGCGGTGAAGGCGTCGTTGCGGGCCTTGAAGTCGGCGGCGGGGAGGGCGCTGCCTTCGAAACTCTCGACGACGCGGTCACCGATGCGCACCTGCGCCACCCTGTTCGGTTCGGCGGCAACGTTCTCATAAGGGATCGCGCGTTTCGCCAGCAAGGTTTTCGCCAAGTCACAGGAACTGGTGAATCTGGCCTTGCCCACCGGATCGAACTGGAACGAGCACTGCTCGGGGCTGGCGATCACCTTGACTGGGTTTTTCTCCTGAGCGACGAACACGTCCGGATTGCCGTACTGGGTCAGCGCAGTAAAGATCGGGAAGTAAGTCAGCGCCGCGAGAATGCACCCGGCCATGATGATCGGTTTGCGCCCGATGCGATCGGACAGGCTGCCGAAAATCACGAAGAACGGTGTGCCGATCAGTAGCGATCCGGCGATCAGCAGGTTGGCGGTCTGCGCGTCGATCTTCAATGTTTGCAACAGGAAGAACAGCGCATAGAACTGCCCGGTGTACCAGACCACTGCTTGCCCGGCCGTGCCGCCCAGCAGCGACATGATTACCACTTTGAGGTTGTCCCAGCGTGCAAAGGATTCAGTCAGCGGCGCTTTCGAGGCCTTGCCTTCATCCTTCATTTTCTGGAATACCGGCGACTCGCTCAGTTGCAGGCGGATGTACACCGACACGGCCAGCAGAATGATCGACAGCAGAAACGGAATCCGCCAGCCCCAAGCCTCGAACGCCTCGTTACCCAGCGCCGTGCGACAGGCGAGAATCACCAGCAGCGACATGAACAGACCGAGGGTGGCGGTGGTTTGAATCCACGAAGTGAAAAAGCCACGGCGATTGCGTGGTGCGTGCTCCGCTACGTAGGTCGCCGCGCCGCCGTATTCACCACCCAGCGCCAGGCCTTGCAGCAAGCGCAGGGTGATCAGAATCACCGGGGCAGCGACGCCGATGGTGGCGTAGCCGGGCAGCAAACCGACGATTGCTGTGGACACGCCCATGATCACGATGGTGATCAGAAACGTGTGTTTGCGCCCGATCATGTCACCCAGGCGCCCGAAGACGATGGCGCCGAACGGCCGCACCGCAAACCCGGCGGCAAACGCCAGCAGGGCAAAGATGAACGCGGTGGTTTCGTTGACGCCGGCGAAGAAGTGCTTGGCGATGATCGCCGCCAGTGAGCCGTAGAGGTAAAAGTCGTACCACTCGAAAACCGTGCCCAGCGAGGAAGCGAAGATGACCTTGCGCTCCTCCTTCGTGATACCGCCGCTGCGGGGCGGTGTGCCGGTGGATGCTGTGTCGATTGTGGCCATGGGTGTTCTCCGTCGTGCTTATTGTTGTAGGCCGGAGTCCCCCGTTACTGCCTGTCGCACTCTGGCCCGTTGGCATCTGCCGCCGTTGCTCTAGCGTGAAGCTTGCACAGTCTGACCGCCTCGCAGGGCTGCAAGGTTTCCTGAAGCATAATCAGCTTTTGCCAGATATCCACTCGGCCTACGCTTTGACCCAACGCTGCCGGCTCCAGGCGCTCAACCAATCGACCAGAAACACCAGCAACAGCATCGCCAGAATCACCGTACTGGCCTGGGCTTCCTGGAACAGACTCAAGCTGACATACAGCATCTGGCCCAGGCCGCCAGCACCGACAAAGCCCAGCACGCTGGCCATGCGGATGTTGTTTTCCCAGCGATACAGGCAGTAGGCGAGCAGTTGCGGGGCAAGGTTAGGCAGGGTGCCGTAGCAGAACGCGAGGATCGGATTGCCGCCCTGCAAACGGATCGCCTCGGCCGGTTGTGGCGGAGTGTTTTCCAATGCTTCGGCAAATAGCCGACCGAGCACCCCAGTGGTGTGCAGGGCAAGGGCGAGGGTGCCGGCGTTCGGGCCGAGACCGGCGGCGAGCACCATCAGCGCGGCCCAAACCAGCTCTGGAATCGCCCGCAAGCCGTTGAGCAGCAGGCGCGCCGCACTTTGCAGCGGCCAGCCGAAACGCCCGGCAGCGGGCAGCGCGAGAACGATGCCGAACAGCGCCGCAAGCAGGGTGCCCAACGCGGACATGGCCAGGGTTTCCAGTGAACCGTGGGCAATGGCTTTCAGGTAACCGGCGCTCAAGTCGGGACTTAGAAAACGCTGCACATAACTGCCCATCTGCTTGAGGCTGTTGGCGCTGCCGAGTTCGGCGAGATCCAGTTCCAGATAGGCAAAAGAGGCGACCACCGCGACCGCAATGGCGGCGAGCAGCAGCAGGTTGATCAGGCGCCTCATGCCAGCCTCCAGCGCAGCAAGCGGCTGAGTTGATCGGCGCACAGCACCAGCAGCAGGAACGTCAGCAACATGCTGGCGACTTCACCGCCGGCGAACATGCGGATCGACAGGTCGATCTGTTGCCCCAGCCCACCGGCACCGACAAAGCCCATCACCACTGAGGCACGGATCGCGCACTCCCAGCGATACACCGTGTACGAGAGAAGTTCGGCGGCGACATTCGGCAGCGTGCCGTAGGCAAACGCCGCCAGTCGACCGCTGCCGGCCTGCAACAATGCGTGCGCCGGGCGCTGGTCGGTGGATTCGAAAATTTCTGCGTAGACCTTGCCGAGCATGCCGCTGTAGGTGATGGCGATGGCCAGCACGCCAGCCGCCGGGCCGAGGCCGACCGCGCGGACGAACAACAGCGCCCAGACGATCTCCGGCACGCTGCGCAAAAAGATCAGCAAGCCACGCACCGGCCAGCGCAGCAAACGCCCGGGCAGGCTCGGCACGCCGCCCCGGGACGCCGCCGAGAGCGACAGCGCGCGGCTGGCGATCAGGCTCGCCGGCACCGCCAGCAGCAACGCCAAGGCCATGCCCGCTGTGGCAATCGCCAGGGTTTGCAGGGTGGCTTTGAGCAACAGTTGCAGGAACGCTTGATCGTGCGCCGGCGGCCAGAATGCCGAAACAAAACGGCCCATTTCGTTCTGGCTATCGGCCTGAAACAACACGCCCAGGTCCAGTTCGCTGAGCTGAATGCCCGGCCACAGCAAAGCCAGCGCCAGCAGCGTCAGCAACAATCGCGGCCACGCCGCAGGGTCCCGTGAATCAGCTTTCAGCATCGCGGAATCTGCACGATCAAAGGCGCGACCGCCGGCGCTGGCGATTGCAGTTGTTCATTGGCGTACAGCGCATCGAGCTTGTCGCGGCTAACTTGATCGGATGGGCAATCAAAAAGAATCTGCCCGTCGCGCAAACCGATGATCCGTGGAAAGTGTTCCAGCGCCAGATCCACCGCGTGCAGGCTCGCCACCAGCGTGACGTTGTGCTCGCGGGCATGGCGCGAAAGGATCGACAGCGTATGGCCGGCAAGCACCGGGTCCATGGCCGAGACAGGTTCGTCGGCGAGCAATATTTCCGGCGCCTGATACAGCACCCGCGCAATGCCGACGCGCTGCAACTGCCCGCCGGACAACTGCTGGCAATGGGCGAACAGTTTGTCGCCCAGATCCAGCCGCGCCAACGCCGCGCGAGCGCCCGCCACATCCAGCGGATGCAGCAGGTTCAGCAGACTTTTGCCCAGACTCCACTGACCGAGCTTGCCGGCCAGCACCGCCGTAATGACCCGCTGACGCGGCGGAATCGGCGGCGCCTGATGCACCAGGCCGATGCGCGCACGCAGGCGCTGCCGCTGGTGCGCCGACAAGTGCCAGGCGCGTTCGCCAAGCACTTCGATGTCGCCACTGCTGGGCTTGAGCGCGGTGGCCAGCAGATTGAGCAGGCTCGACTTGCCAGCGCCGGACGGGCCGATGATTGCGACCTGTTCGCCAGCGCCAATCTGCACGTCGATGTTACGAAGGGCATCGACGCCATTGGCATGGCGCAGGCTGCCCTGGGTGAGGCGTAGGGTCATTTCAGCAGTTCGGCGGCGCGGGCGGCTTCCTCGATGCCCTTGTAGTTCTCGGGCTTGGTCTCGATGAAGCGACTGGCGGCCTGCAGATCGAGGATCTTCTTCTGCTCAGGATTGGCCGGGTCGAGGTCAAGGAAGGCTTGCTTGATCTTCGCGGCCAGCTTCGGATCAAGGGTGCCGCGCACGGTCCAGTTGTAATCGAAGTAGGTAGGGGTGGTGGCGAAGACTTTGACCTTGTTGGTGTCGACCTTGCCGGCGTCGACCAGTTTCTGCCAGACGCTGGCGTTCAACACACCAGCGTCGACCTTGCCGGCCTGCACCCAGGCAACGGTGGCGTCATGCGCGCCGGAGTAGGCGACACGGCTGAAATAGCCTTCAGGCTTGATGCCGTCGTTCTTCAGCATGAAGTAACGCGGCATCAGACTGCCCGAGGTGGACGACACCGAACCGAAGGCGAAGGTCTTGCCCTTCAGATCGGCGAGGCTTTTCACGTTCGGGTCGGCGGTGATGAATTTGCTGGTGAACTGCGCATCCTGCTCGCGCTGCACGAGCGGGATCACTGGTGTAGTGGCGTCGGTCTTCAAACGAGCCTGCACAAAAGTGAAACCGCCGAGCCAGGCCATGTCGAGGCGATCGGTGGCCAGCGCTTCAACCACCGCCGGGTAATCGGCGACAGGCACAAACTGCACCTTCATGCCCAACTGCTGCTCAAGATAGGCACCCAGCGGTTCGAACTTGCGCAGCAGCTCGGTCGGGGCTTCGTCGGGAATCGCGCTGACGCGCAGGACATCAGCGGCTTGCGTCATCAGGGCAGAAAAGGACAGGGCCAGACCGGCGGTGAGGGCGAGGGTACGCTTGAACATAGAATTCTCCGTTTCGTAAGCGTCAACATTCGAAGGGCAGCCGCTACCGGGCGGCGCGCCACGTCAGGGTAGACGAAACGGCGAGGTTATACGCATTCGCGAGGAGATTGGCCAGCCTCCGTGCCGGCGCGGTGTGTCTGTTTGTGTACGGTTGCGGTCAAGCCGCTTCCGGCAGTTTGGCAATCACCTTGATTTCAAAATCGAAACCCGCCAGCCAGGTCACGCCGACAGCGGTGATGGTCGGAAACGGCGCTTCGCCCCAAAACTCCGGCACCACAGTCCAGATCGTTTCGAACGTCGAGTGCGGATCGACCATGAACACGGTGACATCCACCGCATCATCGAAGCTGCAACCGGCCGCAGCGAGGATCGCGTTGAGGTTGTGGAAGGCGGTGCGCACCTGATCGCGCAGATCGGCCTCGGGCGAGCCATCCTCACGGCTGCCGACTTGTCCGGAGACAAACAGGAAACCGTTGGAGCGAATCGCCGGCGAGTAACGGTGACGTTCATACAGGGCGTGGCGGGCGGGTGGGAACACTACATCGCGCTTGGACATGGGGCTGACTCCATCAGTGGTTGATGGAGTGACTTTAGGTATTTGCAGCTGCTGGATAAACGCGCAAGCTTGGCGTTCACTGTTTGCAAATTCCAAACAATCGAGAGGCGCGGATGGACCGGTTCGATGCGATGCAGGCCTTTGTCCGGGTGGTCGAGGCGGGGAGTTTCACCAAAGCTGCCGAAACCCTGCACATGAGCAAGACCACGGTGACGCAACTGGTGCAGCAGTTGGAGGCGCGGCTGCGGGTCAAGCTGCTCAATCGCACCACGCGCAAGGTCAACGTCACCGCCGATGGTGCGGCGTATTACGAGCGGGTGATCAAGTTGCTGGCCGACATGGACGACGCCGAAACCAGCCTTCCCGGTGCCGCCGCACGGCCACGGGGGCGCTTGCGCATCGACGTGCCGAGCCCGTTCGCGCGGCATATTCTGGTGCCAGCCTTGCCGGAGTTTCATGCGCGCTACCCGGACATTCAGATCGACATGGGCGTCAGCGACCGCATCGTCGACATCATCGATGAGAACGTCGATTGCGTGGTGCGCGGCGGTGAATTGCTCGATCAATCGCTGATGGCGCGCAAGCTCGCCGATCTGCCCTTGGGGGTATTTGCCGCGCCGGCTTATCTGGCTCGCGAAGGTACGCCCGATCATCCACGCGAACTGGAAGACTCCCATCATCGGGTGGTCGCGTTTCTTTGGGCTCGCACTGGTAAACCTCTTCCGTACACGTTGCACAATGGCACCGAGCGCCTGCAGATCAAGGGTCGGCATGTGCTTGCGGTGGATGACGGCAATGCCTATCTGGCGGCGGGACTGGCGGGCATGGGTGTGCTGTGGTTGCCGACGTATATGGCCGATGCGCATGTCGCGCGCGGCGAGCTCGTGCCGTTGTTTGAGGGCTGGCGCCTGGAAAGCATGCCGCTTTACGTCGCGTATCCGCCGAACCGGCATGTCAGCTTGAAATTGCGGGTGTTTATCGACTGGATTGTGGCGTTAATGGCGTAGGGCTCTGGTGCGCTTATTGCTTTACGTGAAGGCAGGTCGTCAGAAAAACAACCAACCCGACGACCCGAACGTGCTCGTGATGAGAGGCGCACGTTCGACCCAAGGAGCTATGCGCGTAATGAATATGTACATCGATATCGTCGGCGCCTGCAATCTGAGCTGCCCGTCATGCCCGATGGGTAATTCGGAAAATGCCAATTTCAAGAAAGCCATGCAGCTCGAGATGTTCACGCAGATTGTCGATAAGGCACGTCGTGAAGGGGTCAAGGCGATCTTCTTGTACAACTGGACCGAGCCGTTGATTCACCCGCGCATTGGTGAGTTCGTCGAAATCATCAACGCAGCTGGCTTGCAAAGCGGCATCAGCTCCAACCTTAACCTGGCCAAGAACATTGAAAGCGCGATGCTCGCCAATCCCTGGTTCTTCCGTGTTTCCCTGTCCGGGTTTCACCAGGATACCTACCGCCAAGGGCATGTCGGCGGCGACATCGAAGTGGTCAAGCAGAACATGATCAAGCTGCATGACCTCAAGCAGCGTCACGGCCTGAATACGCTTATCGAGGTCTATTACCACCGCTATCTGGATAACCTCGAAGAAGAGGGGCTGATGCGCGAGTTCAGCGAGCGCCTGGGTTTCAATTTCTCCACCGGCTACTCGGTGATGATGCCGCTGGAAAAAACCTTCGCCATCGTCGAAGACGATGCCTCGGTCACCGACACGGACCGGGAAACCCTCAAGCGCCTGGCGTTGCCACCGTATGCAGACCTGGTCAATCTGGTCAAGCAATACCCCAAACAGGCGTGCACCCTGAAAGATGATTGGCTGGTACTCGATTGCAATGGCAATACCGTGCTGTGCTGCACGATTTTCAATCAGGCGGAATACAGCGTCGGCAAGTATCTGGACATGCCGGTACAGGAATTGATGAGTCGCAAATCCACGCAAAAGAACTGCGTGGACTTGTGCAACCGCTGCGCGAAGAACGGTCTGCACATCTACTCCGCATCGCCCAACAAGGGGCCGCTGGAAAGTCATGCGGTCAATCGCATCATCGACTTTCAACGACGCACGATTCTCGAACAGCCGATCGATAGCGAACGTCTGGGCCGTACAGGTGAAGTCAGCGCCGAGCACTTCGATGAGGAGCAATATTTGCGCCTCAATGCCGACGTAAAGACTGCAATCGCCACAGGCGCCTTCTCCAGTGGCTATCAACACTACGTCCTGTTTGGGCGCCTCGAAGGTCGGCTCGGGGCGGGGTTGAATACGATCGTTTGAGATACCCGGGGCGACGGCCATGGGTTGTTTGAAGGTGTGGCCTGATGACGTGATTGACTCTTTACCGGTTCCGGCCAACTATCGGCGCACAACAATGTGACCGATGGATTGAAACTTGACCGAACGACGCCAATTCAGCGGAGGCATGAAGGGGAAAAACCTCCGCTATCTGAATGAGCAAAGCGATAACGCGCAGTTGACGCGCACCGGTTTTCTGCTGCTCGAACACTTTTCGCTACCGGCCTTTACGCAGACGCTGGACGCCGTGGTGACTACCAATCTGTTGCGCCCGGGGCTGTTTACCTCGCGCACCTTCGGGCTGGGTGAGGGCGAGGTCATCAGCGACCTGGGGCTGGTGATCCGCCCCGATGCGCGTCTGGACTCAGCAGCGCTCGAGGAATTGGATCTGCTGGTGGTCTGCGGCGGTTATCGCACTGAACTGCGAGCGAGCGATGGGTTTGTGCACTTGCTCAAACTCGCGGCGGAGCGGGGCGTCAGTCTGGCCGGGTTGTGGAACGGTTCGTGGTTTCTCGGGCGCGCCGGGTTGCTCGACGGCTACCGTTGCGCGATTCACCCGGAACATCGCCCCGCGTTGACGGAAATTGCCAAGGCTACGCACGTCAGCAGCGAGCCTTATGTGATCGACCGCGACCGTCTCACCGCGTCGAGCCCATCGGGGGCTTTCCACATGGCGCTGGACTGGATCAAAAGCCTGCACGGCAAGGCGCTGGTCGAGGGTGTCGAGGACATTCTGGCGTTCGAGGAATCGCGCTACCGGCGAATCAAACCGGATGAAAACATCTGCGTCAGCGCGCCGTTGCGGGAAGTGATCAAGCTGATGGACGCCAACCTCGAAGAGCCGCTGGAGCTGGAACAACTGGCGGTCTACGCCGGCCGCTCACGGCGCCAGCTCGAGCGCTTGTTCAAGGAACAACTGGGCACCACGCCGCAGCGCTATTACCTGGAACTGCGCATCACCGAAGCACGGCGCCTGCTGCAACATACCGAGCTGTCGCAGGTGGAAGTGCTGGTGGCGTGTGGTTTCGTTTCACCGAGCCATTTCAGCAAGTGCTACAGCTCGTATTTTGGTTATCGGCCTTCGAAGGAAAAACGGCTGGTTAAATAGATCGACCGGTGCAATCCCCAAAAACCCTCATCCCAGCCCTCTCCCAGAGGGAGAGGGAGCCGACCGAGGTATCTTGCGCTGTACATCGACCTGAAAGATGGACGTCGACTTTGGATTCAATACAGCGCTTTCAGGTCGGCGTAAATCTCGAATATCCCCCAATCATTTCCCTCTCCCCTCCGGGAGAGGGCTAGGGTGAGGGGTATTGAGGGTGGGTCTGTCAGAGACGATCAGCATCGATTACAGCTTGCGCAAACGCCGCCGGGCTTTCCTGGGGCAAATTGTGCCCAACCCCACCCTCAATCAACCGGAACTGATATTTCCCGGTAAAACGCTTGGCATAGTCCTCAGGCTTGGGATGTGGCGCACCATTGGCGTCGCCTTCCAGGGTAATCGTCGGCACGCTGATCGAAGGCGCAGTAGCCAATTTTTCTTCCAGCGCGGCATATTTCGCCTCGCCCTGCACCAGGCCCAGCCGCCAGCGGTAGTTGAACACGGTGATTTCGACGTGATCGGGGTTCTGCAACGCTTGGGCGCTGCGGTCGAAAGTGGCGTCGTCGAACTTCCACTGTGGCGAAGCCAGCTGCCAGATCAGTTTGGCGAAGTCGTGGGTGTTCTTTTCATAGCCGGCACGGCCGCGTTCGGTGGCGAAGTAGAACTGGTACCACCACTGCAATTCGGCTTTCGGCGGCAGCGGGTTTTGCCCGGCGGCCTGATTGCCGATCAGGTAGCCGCTGACCGCCACCAGCGCCTTGACGCGCTCTGGCCACAAGGCCGCGACGATGTCCGCCGAACGCGCGCCCCAGTCGTAGCCGCCCAGCACTGCTTGCTTGATCTTCAGTGCGTCCATGAAGTCGATCACGTCGCTAGCCAGCGCCGCCGGTTGGCCGTTGCGCAGGGTGTTTTTGGACAGGAACTGCGTGTCGCCATAACCCCGCGCATACGGCATCAACACGCGATAACCCTTGGCCGCCAGCAGTGGTGCGACATCGTCGTAGCTGTGAATGTCGTAGGGCCAGCCGTGCAGCAGAATCACCACTGGACCATCAGCGGGGCCGGTTTCGGCGTAGGCCACGTCGAGCAAGCCAGCCTTGATGTGCTTCAGCGGGCCGAAGGGCGAGGGCGCGGAATAGCTGACGGCGGCGGGTTCTGTGGTTTGCGCCTGAGCGCTGCCGACGGCGCCGAACAGTGACAGCGCCAGGACTGACAAGCCGAGCGCGGCGGTGATTTTAGAGGTGTGCAGAGCCTGTTTCATGCTGACGTCTCCTTTGCGAGCCTGTGGCCAAGGGGCTGGATGAACCCTTGAAACCCTGGGTGCATTGAAGCGTGGCGAGGTATCTGCTCTGTGTCGCCAGAGAGCGTTTTTGCATTGGGTTGTGTAGCAGCGGGGCGCGTACACAGTGTGATACATGGCGATGAAACGGTGAGTTTTCGCGCGAAAATAATAAGTGGCTGTTTTAAAACAAAAAAAATTTTATTTCGGGCTTCCCAAATGAAATGAATGTTGTTAAATTGCGCCCCGTTCTCACAGCGATCCTAACGGAGCCGCTGATCAGAGCTACAGGGGCGTCGCCAAGCGGTAAGGCAGCAGGTTTTGATCCTGCCATGCGTTGGTTCGAATCCAGCCGCCCCTGCCATCTACGAAAAAACGCCAACTTCGCAAGAAGTTGGCGTTTTTTTATGCCTGCGATTTACCGCGTTTGGAGCCAAGCAGGCGTGCGCGATGCCGAAGCACCGCGCACGCCTGTCACTCAGTGCGGTGCGCGCGGGATGGTTTTCATCAGGTCTTCAGGGCTGATGTGGCCGACCACGCTGCCCGGCTGCGGCAGGTTCAGAATGTGGCCTTTCATCTTGCCGATGATGTGCATCTCGCACGGCTTGCAATCGAACTTCAACGTCAGCACTTCATCGCCGTGGATCAACTGCATCGGCGCGACCTTGGTGCGCACGCCGGTCACGCCTTTGGCCTGTTTCGGGCACAGGTTGAAGGAGAAACGCAGGCAGTGCTTGGTGATCATCACCGGCACCTCGCCTGGCTCTTCGTGAGCTTCGTACGCCGCGTCGATCAGCTTGACGCCGTGACGGTGGTAGAAGTCGCGGGCCTTCTGATTGTAGACGTTGGCGAGGAAGGTCAGGTGCGAGTCCGGGTACACCGGCGGCGGCGTGGTTTCGGCCTTGCGGCTGCCACGCGGATGCGCGGCGACACGCGCCGCAGTCAGCGCTTCGATCACTTCGCGACGCAGCGACTTGAGCTGCGAGTTGGGAATGAAGAACGCTTGCGGCGCATCCAGCTTGACGTCGGTGGCGTGGTACTGGGTTGTGCCGAGCTGACCAAGCAGGTCGCGCAGTTGCTCCAGCGCCTGCTCCGGCTTGTTGGCAACGCCGAACGGCCCGTTCAGCGTGACGCTGGCGCTGATGCCTTCTTCGCTGGTCGCGGTCACTTCCAACTGTTCTTCGCGCAGGCGGGCGAACCAGCTCAGGGCTACGCGACGTTCCGAAGAAGTCTTCTGCAACGCCTGTTGCCAGTTGTGATCAAGGTTGCGATTCAACGGGTGGCTTGGACGCAGCTTGAACAGGCCCTCGGGCATTTCGTTCGGCTCGACGCGGTAGCGGTAGCGCTTCTCGCCGTCTTCTTCGAACTCGCCTTTGGCCTCGGCGATGTTGGCGCGGAAGCCGACCACTTCGCGTTTGACCAGCACGTTCAGGCCGTCGCCGTTGGACAGCGGCTCGTGAGTGACAACCTGCATGTCACGCTTGCCGACTTTTTCCACCGTGCCGACCGGCAGCCCGGTGAAGGTTGGTGAATCGAAGGCGCCGATGTCGATCTTGCGATCGGTGACGAAGTAATCGGTGCTGCCACGGTGGAAGGTCTTTTCCGGGTCGGGCAGGAAGAAATGCACGGTGCGGCCGCTGGAGGCGCGGGCCAGGTCAGGGCGGTCTTCGAGCACGTCGTCCAGACGCTGGCGGTAATAGGCAGTGATGTTCTTCACATAGCCCATGTCCTTGTAGCGACCTTCGATCTTGAACGAACGCACGCCTGCTTCGACCAGCGCGCGGATGTTGGCGCTCTGGTTATTGTCTTTCATCGACAGCAGGTGTTTTTCGTAAGCGATCACGCCACCCTTTTCGTCTTTCAAGGTGTACGGCAGGCGGCAAGCCTGGGAGCAGTCGCCTCGGTTGGCACTGCGGCCGGTTTGCGCGTGGGAAATATTGCACTGGCCGGAGAAGGCCACGCACAGCGCGCCGTGGATGAAGAACTCGATGGCCGCGTCGGTTTCATCGGCGATGGCGCGGATTTCTTGCAGGTTCAGTTCTCGGGCCAGTACCAACTGGGAGAAACCGGCCTGATCGAGGAACTTCGCCCGCTCCAGCGTGCGGATATCGGTCTGGGTCGAGGCGTGCAGCTCGATCGGCGGAATGTCCAGCTCCATCACCCCCAGATCCTGAACGATCAGCGCATCGACGCCGGCGTCGTACAACTGATGGATCAGCTTGCGCGCCGGCTCCAGTTCGTTGTCGTGCAGGATGGTGTTGATGGTGGTGAAGATGCGCGCGTGGTAACGGCGGGCGAACTCGACCAGTTCGGCGATTTCGCTGACTTCGTTGCAGGCGTTGTGGCGTGCGCCGAAGCTCGGGCCGCCGATGTACACGGCGTCAGCGCCATGCAGGATGGCCTCGCGGGCAATGGCGACATCGCGGGCAGGGCTGAGCAATTCCAGGTGATGCTTGGGCAAGGACATAGTTTTTTTAGTCAGGCGGTCACGGGCAAGGGGCGCATTGTACCTGTGAAACACCTGGGCGGCATCAGCGTGCCGATATCAGGTACGAAGGACCTAGCACAATACGAGGCAATGCATAACTGTAAAGTCTGTCAGTTGTCCGTCCGCGTCCAAAGCGTGAACATCAGGTGGGAGCGGGACAGTCGCTCTGGCCTATATCACGCAAGACATTGGAGATTAATATCATGAAAGGTAATAACGCCTTCGCGACGATTGGTATCTCGGATTTCGCGTCGTTTAAATCGCGTCCGCAGAAGAAGGCCGAAGTGTATTACAAAGCGGTCGTTTCACCCGATCATCCGGGCATAGGCAAGCCAATATTCTCCGCTACTCGGCATCTCTATTTCGGCACAAAGGAGACGTTCAGCGTTATTGGTCAATATTTTACGGACGAGGTGGGTGAGATTATTTCATTTGTGATAGATCGCTCCCTTGCGGACGGTAGACATGAAGTTGGCGGGTTCGGAAGCCCTGTGGCGGGATTGATGACTATGTCGCATGAAATTTTATATGCGAAAACAGGAACAATAGAGTTTGCTCGCAAACACGAAGAAGGCATCGATTCGATTACGGCAACATTCAATTTTGAAATCGAGCACCGCGGGCAAACATACCGGGTATCAGAAGGTAAACTGTTTGTTATAGCTAGCGGTCCCCTTTAAGTTTTGTGAATAGACCGTTGACGCCAATTCGCTCAACGAGCGAGCCAGCGCATGCCAAACGGCCGCATCCTGGTGGCTGCTGTGTTTGGCGCGCGCCCTTGAGTATTTCACTGCGTACGCCGCAACCGGAATCGTGGCGGCAGCCTACGCAGTATTTCCGCAAATCAGCCCTTGGCCGCCATCGCCGTCACCTCCACACGCATCCCTTCAACCGCCAGCGAGGCGACGCCCACCGCTGCCCGCACTGGCCAAGGCTTGGCGAAATAGCGTTTGTACACTTCATTGAAAGCCCCGCGATCGCCCATGTCGGTGAGGTAAATGGTCAGGTGCAGCACCCGGTCCATCGAACTGCCAGCACGTTCCAAGGCGACTTTCAGCGCTTGCAGCGTGCACTCGCTTTGCTCGGTGATGCCGCCGAGTTCCAGGCTGCCATCGGCGCGGGTCGGGATTTGCGTCGAGACCATGATCCCGCCAAAGGTGGCGACGTCGGAAGAAATCGAATCGGTGTCCGGATCAGGCGTGAAGATGATGTCTTGATTAGCCATGGGCATCTCTTGTTTGGGTGAATGAAGATTGCGGCAGTTTACAGATTCTTTCCCACCATGGCCCGGACGGGGACCGCGACACGTTTGTATAAGCGTGTATCACCGCTCAGCCGATACACACGGCAACACCAAACTGCGCCTTCGAGACACATCCGCCCTACATGCCGAGCCCAAAGTAGCCCTCACACCAACACTACGTTCAAGAGGGCACCACCATGTACCGTCCACTGTTTCTGGCTTCTGCCGTTGTCTTCGCCTCCCTTGCCGGTTTCGCCCATGCGGCAGATGCGCCGGCGACGAGTTGGCAGAAAGGTCTGAGCCGTACTGATCTGGTTCGCCAGGATCTCGGCGCTGACAATCGCGAAGTGATTCAGGCGCGTATCGATTTTGATGCTGGCGTCACCTCGCCTCGGCATGCTCACCCCGGCGTTGAGGTTGCCTACGTGATCAGTGGCACGTTTGAATACCAGCTCGAAGGTCAGGCGCCGGTTACGCTCAAGGCCGGCGATTCCCTGTTTATTCCGGCGGGCGTGGCGCATGTGGCGAAAAACATTGGCAGCGAAAAGGGCGTGGAACTGGCCACTTACGTCGTGCCGAAAGGCGAGCCGCTGCTGATCCTCAAACCATGACCTGTCAGGCTGCTATTTCGAGCGCGGCTTGCTCATTGCGCGCTTGATGCGCATCCAGTCCTGATAGGCCGCCGTTCGCTTGGCGTCGGCCAAGGCTTTTGCTTCGCTGAAGCGAGCCCAGGCCTCAGGACTGTCGGCGTCATGCTCAATGATTCTGTAGGCCGCCTCTTCCAGCAGGTCGGCCTCGCGGAACATCGCGGCGTTTTCTGCCATCTCGTCACCCCAGGATCGGCCGAAACCGAATCTCAACGTGCGCTCATTCATTTTGCGTGATCCTCCTCCCACACCAGAGGCACCGACTCGCGCCATTGCACCCCGGTCACGCCAAAGCGCTCCGCCATCGGTTTGGAAAAACGTTTCAACGGAGGCCGACCGGGGCGGGGGATGGGCGCGATTCCTGCGTCGCAACTTGCCCACTGCCACGCTTCGGCGTTGTTCATGTTTTTTGTGCGAATGACGAATGACCTGGGCTTTCCATGTAACAGGTACTCGATCACGTACAAGTCCACTGCGCTCATACATTTCCTCCGGCTGTTAAAAAGAGGGATGTCTGGCGAAATGAATAATTCAGAGAAAATTCTTTTGGCTGGGATGACCGGCATACGCCGCTTGTTTTGCGTTATACCGCCCGTTGGGGCGTGTACAAGTTGAGGCGTCAATGCACTACATGATCTTGTAATGTCGCTGCTCAGAGTGGCGAGCTGAATAGAATGAAACGCACCTAAAACGGCGCGTTATTCAGAAGGGGCTTCAGGAGTAAATGCATGAGCAGACAAAGTCTGCGTGAATCTCGGTGTCTTCAACCGCTGTAATCAACCCGGCATGCAAAGCTTCTTCAGGATTGATAATGCGCGGAGCCGCTGTCAGGTATTTCTCTGTCTCCAATGCATTTTTCCCGTTACTGGTACGCTCGGCGACAATCTGCGCGTACAGATGCAAGTCGTAATCCAGGCTCATGGCATATTCCGACATGCGCGAATGATCAACCGCTCCCTGCAAGTGCCAATGAAAAGGGTGAAACAGAAACTTGCTATGAGTGCACGCAGTGCGGCGCTGGCCGGCGAGGAAAACGATATTGCCCATCGACTCGACCGTTCCCAGGTTATGCGTGTGTACCGGGACGGGCAGCGCCATCAGAAAGTTGTACATCGTAAAACCGTAACTGCATTCGCCACCCATGGTAGCGATGTTCAGAATCAACCTGGGGGCATCTTCCTTTACCGCACGCGAGGCTCTATCAATCAGCTGACCGCAAGTCGAAGCATTGATCGGGCCGGTAAAGTTAATCACGTGAACAGGCATGGCAATTTCCTCGACGGGCCGGGGCTCTGCGAACGGGCTCTTTGCGCAAGGACTGGTGCCCGTCAGTCAGGAGCAGCGTTCGTACGTTGGCGTCGTTTCCGTTTCTCGAGAGTTTTCAGAGTCAACGTTCAACTGCCTGCGCTCGTAACATTCATGTTGGGCACGATCGCTGTGCTGCGGGTGGCCAGGTTTTCTTTCAATGCACGAAGACCCAGCGTCGTCCGGCAGTTTCTCCGGGGAGCTGCGCGTCGCTTCTGGAACAACTTCAGCGCCTTCGTGTTGGTGTAACTGGCTTGGAGGAGTATGTATGGAGGTGGTCATCTATGCGCTCCGTCGAATATTACAAGGGCAGCGAGGCTGCCCTTGTACCGCTCATTTACGACTTGCGACCTCCACTGTGGCTGGATTGTCCGCCTTTGCGACCTGCCTCGGATGCTTTTTCACGATCGTTGGCGAAGTTGCCGCCAGACTGTCCGCCTTTTTTCCCGGACTCTTGCATCTTGTCACGATCGTTGCCGGCGTTACCTGTATTTTTATTTCCGGTAGTCATGATAGCTCTCCGATATCTATTAACGTTTCGCTAGTGATGTCCGTTTTCGTCATGGACACCTACTTCGATTGCATATCGGTTCACGGTGTTTTGATTTTTTTTAATTGATCCGATGAGCGGTGCCTGCACTTTCAACTTGTATTGGCCAGTAGTGCACATATAACTAAAGGGGCTACGCTCAATCGCAATGGATAATAAAGAAAAACAGTTACACCGACGCCGAGCCAGTTGTTGAAGTTAATTGAACCTCGACTATCTGAATCGTGGCAACGGCCGATCAATTGGCTTGAGCGTCGAAAGCGTATCGCGAATAAGCGGCGCATCTTTTTCGATGTCATGCAGTCGGTCGCGAATGCGCAAAGCTGTCGGATGCCCGCCCTGATGATCAACCCAGTCGGCGATCTCTTTGCAGGCGGCTGCCAGGCGCGCCTGACGGGCGTCGAGCAGGGTGAGGAGGGTGGTGATGGACTCTTTCTCGGACATGAAACACCTCCGTTCGCTGAAACGGCTGAGTTGCAACAAAAAGCCCGCGTGGCGCGAACCTTCAGATCAACTATAGAAGCCCTGCGCGATCGTGCAAAAAATACCCGGCTCAGCTCATCGGCAAATCTTGTAGGAGTGAGCCTGCAGGGGGGTTGTGCGACTCAGGACGCCTCGCTCACCTCACACATCCGCTCGAGAAACATCGCCAAGGCTACTTCCTCAGCGCGCAGGCCTTTGCGCACTCTCGGGCGGGGCAGTTCGGCGAGCGCGCCGAGCATGAAATGTTCGAGCACCGCAGGGTGGATGTAGCATTTGCGGCACACCGCTGGCGTGTTGCCCAGCTGTTTGGCGACGTTCTTCACGGCTTCGACCACATGGCGCTTGGCCTCGGTTTCCGACTCATGCTGCAGCTCGCGCAGCACTGCCAAAGCCAATGCGCTGCCCGCCCAGGTGCGGTAGTCCTTGGCGGTGAATTCAGCGCCGGTGAGCTTTTGCAGATAGGCGTTTACGTCGGAGGAGGTGACAGTGTGCCGTTCGCCGTGTTCATCAAGGTACTGAAACAGGTTTTGCCCGGGAATTTCCAGGCAGCGCTTGATGATTCGCGCCAGACGCCGATCCTTGACGGTAATCTGGTGCTCGATGCCGCTCTTGCCGCGGAACTGGAACAGGATCGCGCTGCCATTGACCTCGACGTGGCGGCTGCGCAGCGTGGTCAGGCCATAAGAGCGATTGTCTCGCGCATATTGGGTATTGCCGACGCGGATCAGCGTGGCGTCGAGCAAGGTGATGACCGTGGCCATGACCTTGTCGCGGCTGAAGCCCGGGGCGTCGAGCAGCGCCTCAAGCTGGCGCCGCAGTTTGGGCAGGGCCAGGCCGAACTCTCGCAGGCGCGAGTATTTGTCGGCGTCGCGCACTTCGCGCCAGCGTGCGTGATAACGGTATTGCTTGCGCCCGCGCGCATCGCGGCCAGTGGCCTGCAAATGGCCGCACGGGTCGGCGCAGATCCACACATCGGTGTAAGCCGGCGGCACCGCGAGGGCATTGATGCGTTTGATTTCGTCCGGATCGCTGATGCGCTGGCCCGACGGTTCGAAATAGACGAACTTACCGCGCAGTTTTTTCCGGGTGATACCAGGCTGAGTGTCATCGACGTAATGCAGATCGGCGGGCAGGGCATCTGTCAGCACGGTATCGGGCATGGCGGTTTCCTTCGGTCATACGGCAGTCTGTAACTGATTGACCGCAGGCGCTGGCCGTCGTGCCGAATGATTTACGCGAGCACCGCCACCGCCTTGATCTGCGCCCACAGCCGCTGGCCCGGGTGCACGCCCAATTGGTCACGCGAGAAGCGGGTGATCCGCGCCAGCAGCGGCGTGCCGCCGGCATCGAGGCGGATCAGCACATGGGCACTGTTGTCAGCGGCCTGTTCGCTGATGACGGTAACGGGCAGACGATTGAGAATGCTGCTGGCCGCATCATTGTTCAGCGCCAGGCTGATGTCACGGGCGTGCACCTTGCAGCGCAGGGCTTGGCCCACGGCCATCGGCGCGTGGGTGACGCGAATGTTCATTTCGGTAGCTGGCAGTTGCAGGCTGAGCAATTGATAGGTGGCGTCGTAGGCGCTGACCTGACCTTCGATGATCACCCCGGCGTCATCACCCATTGCCAAGGGCAGATCCAGGCGTGCGAGGGTCTCACCGATCGGGCCGCTGGCGAGGGCTTTGCCGTCACGGAGCAATACCAGATGATCAGCCAGACGCGCGACTTCATCCTGGGCATGGCTGACGTACAGCAGCGGAATATCCAGTTCGTCGTGCAGGCGTTGCAGGTACGGCAAGATTTCGCTCTTGCGCCGGCTGTCGAGAGCCGCCAGTGGTTCGTCCATCAGCAGCAGTTTCGGGCTGGTCAGCAGGGCGCGGGCGATGCCGACGCGCTGTCGTTCGCCGCCGGACAGATGCTGCGGGTGACGCTCAAGCAAATGGCCGATGCCGAGCAGTTCGGTCGCTTGGTTGATATTGACCCGGCGTTGCGACTTGGCGATGCGTTTGAGACCAAACTCCAGATTGGCCAGCACCGACAGATGCGGGAACAGGCTGGCTTCCTGAAACACGTAGCCAAGCGCACGTTTATGCGGCGGTACGAAGATGCCGTTGGCGCTGTCCTGCCAGATCTCGTCATTGATCTGCACAAAACCCTGCTCGGCGCGCTCCAGCCCGGCGATGCAGCGCAGGCAAGTGGTTTTGCCCGAGCCGGAATCGCCAAACAGCGAAGTGACGCCCCGGCCCGGCACTTGCAGATCAACATCCAGTTCGAACCCCGGATAAGTGCGTTTCAGGCGTACATCAATCATCGATCAGCTCCAGCCTGCGCGGGTTTTGCGGCTGGAATACAGCGCCAGCAACACCAGAAACGAGAACACCAGCATCGCCCCGGACAGCCAGTGCGCCTGGGCATATTCCAGCGCTTCGACGTGGTCGTAAATCTGCACCGAGACCACGCGGGTCTTGTCGGGAATGTTGCCGCCGATCATCAGCACCACGCCGAATTCACCGACGGTGTGGGCAAAACCGAGGATCGCTGCGGTGATGAAACCGGGGCGCGCCAGCGGCAGGATCACGCTGAAGAACGTGTCCCAAGGATTGGCGCGCAACGTCGCGGCGACTTCCAGCGGGCGGGTGCCGATTGCCGAGAAAGCGTTTTGCAGCGGTTGCACCACGAAAGGCATGGAGTAGATTACCGAGCCGATGACCAGCCCGGTGAAACTGAACGTCAGCGTGCCCAGCCCCAGCCATTGAGTGAACTGGCCGAGAAAACCGTGCGGCCCCAGCGCCAGCAACAGATAAAAGCCGATCACCGTCGGCGGCAGCACCAGCGGCAGGGCGACGATGGCGCCAATCGGGCCGCGCAACCACGACGAGGTGCGCGACAGCCATAACGCGATCGGCGTGCCGATCACCAGCAGAATCACGGTGGTCAGCGACGCCAGTTTCAGGGTCAGCCAGATCGCGGCGAAGTCGGCACTGGTCAGCGACATTTACAGTTCATATCCGAAGGATTTGATCACCGCAGCGGCTTTCGGGCCTTTGAGATAATCGATCAGGGACTTGGCAGCAGCGCTGTCCTTGCCTTTGTTCAAGATCACCGCGTCCTGTTTGATCGGATCATGCAGGGTGGCCGGAACAATCCATGCCGAGCCGCTGCTGATTTTGCCGTTCTTGAAGATTTGCGACAGCGCCACAAAGCCTAGTTCGGCGTTGCCGGTGGAGACGAACTGGTAGGCCTGAGTAATGTTCTGGCCTTCGACGATTTTGCTTTTCGTGGCTTCGCTCAACTGGAGTTTTTCCAGCACCTGGGTGGCGGCGAGACCGTATGGCGCGGCTTTCGGGTTGGCGATGGACAAGTGCTGGTATTGGTTGGTTTTCAGCACGTCACCCTGTGCATCCACATAACCTTCTTTTGCCGACCACAGCGCCAGGGTGCCAATGGCGTAGGTGAAGCGCGAGCCTTTGACGGTTTCGCCTTCCTGTTCGAGTTTTGCCGGGGTGCTGTCGTCAGCTGCGAGAAACACTTGGAAGGGCGCGCCGTTTTTGATCTGGGTGTAGAACTGGCCGGTTGCGCCGTAAGCAGCAACCAATTTGTGCCCGGTGTCTTTTTCGAAATCGGCAGCGATGGCCTGGATTGGCGCGGTGAAATTGGCGGCGACCGCCACTTGCACTTCGTCAGCTTGCGCGGCACTGATGCTGAAAAATGTGAGGAATGAGGCGAGACAGGCAGGGGCGAGGCGTGTGGCAGCAGGTGTCATGTAAAGGCTCCGTGATCGGCATTGAATGCTTTGCTTTGGATAACGCCGATACACGGGCGCAATCGCTGTATACGGAAATATATAGCGATATGCCGCCAAGTGGCGAGGGATTAAATCCGCTCGCCGCGTAAATTCAATGACGGTTGAGTTTCGCCAATGCGCCCTCGGCGAGTTGCCGGGTCAGTTCAGCGCTACCGATATCCTTGCCCAACGTCAGCGCCTGACCGGCCCACAGATTGGCAAAATCGGCGTCATCCTTGGCTCGCAGCGGCATCAGCGCGCCGCCGGCCAACGGAAAGGCTGGCGCTTGCGCTGACATCGGGCCGAGTTCACGCATCGCCCGATTGACAATGCCCCGCGCCGGACGTCCGGTGAAAATGTTGGTGATGGCGGTCTGGCTTTCCTTGGCGGTGCGCAGGGCCTTGTGATGTGAGGCGCTGACTTTGGCTTCCGGCGTGAACAGGTACGCCGTACCAACTTGCACCGCCGAGGCGCCGAGCATCAACGCCGCCGCAACACCCCGGGCATCGCTGATCGCGCCCGCCGCAATCACCGGCACTTTCACCGCGTCGACCACCTGCGGCACCAATGCAAAGGTGCCGACCTGGCTGCTCAGATCATCGCTGAGAAACATCCCGCGATGCCCGCCCGCCTCATAACCCATGGCGATGATCGCATCGCAGCCGTGTTGCTCCAGCCAGATCGCTTCTTCGACCGTGGTGGCAGACGAAAGGATTTTCGCCCCGGTTGCCTTGACCCGATCAAGCAGATTTTTCTCCGGCAACCCGAAATGAAAACTCACCACTTCGGGGCGGAATTCTTCGAGCACGGCACACGCAGTCTCGTCGAAAGGAGCACGGTTGGACACCGGCGTCGGCGCCTCGAAATCGGCACCGAGTTCGCGGTAGTAAGGTTCGAGCAGATTTTTCCAGTCCCGGGCTCGCTGCTCATCAGGCGCCGGTGGCTGATGGCAGAAGAAATTGACGTTGAACGGCTTGGTGGTGTGCTGGCGAATCGTCTTCAGTTCTTCGCGCAGTTGCTCGATGCTCAGCATCGCTGCCGGCATTGAACCGAGGCCGCCGGCATTGCACACGGCAATCACCATCGAAGAATTGGTCGCACCGGCCATCGGGCCTTGGATGATCGGCAGTTCGATACCGAGAAGATCAAGGATACGGGTGTCTGGCCACTGGCTCATAAAGCAATTCTCCGAACGATGAAACGGGCAGGGACGGCAAGCGGTTTTAGCAGCAAAACCGGCTGCGGGGCCAGTCTGAAATTCTGAACATTACGTGCAGTTTTTCAGCGTCGGTGCGGGTGGCTTAGCGAAAGTCGAGTGTGGCAATGTGTTGCGATGTGTTATTTCAGGGCACGCTTTCTTCCCATTATTTTCGAGGGGCCGTCATGTTCAATGCCATTCTGATCGACAAAGACGACAGCGGTTATCGCGCCAATCTGCAGCAAATCGATGAGCAGCAACTGCCCGAAGGCAACGTCAGCGTGAACGTCGCGTACAGCACCCTGAATTTCAAAGACGGCCTGGCGATCACCGGCAGTAGCCCGGTGGTGCGCAAGTTCCCCATGGTTCCGGGGATCGATCTGGCGGGGACTGTCGAGTCCAGTTCGCATGCCGATTTCAAGGCGGGCGATCAGGTGCTGCTCAACGGCTGGGGCGTCGGTGAAAGCCACTGGGGCGGACTGGCGCAAAAGGCCCGGCTCAACGGTGACTGGCTGATTCCACTGCCCGAAGCTTTCACCCCGGCGCAAGCCATGGCCATCGGCACCGCAGGCTACACGGCAATGCTGTGCATTCTGGCACTGGAGCGCCATGGCCTGACACCGGATCACGGCGAAGTGCTGGTCACCGGCGCCAATGGCGGGGTCGGCAGCTTTGCCATCGCCTTGCTCAGCAAGTTGGGATACCGCGTGGTGGCATCCACCGGCCGTGTATCCGAGCATGAATACCTGCAGCAATTGGGTGCTGCCGACATTATCGATCGAGCCACCTTGTCCGAACCGGGCAAGCCGTTGGCGAAAGAGCGCTGGGCGGCGGTGGTCGATTCGGTCGGTAGTCATACGCTGGCGAATGCTTGCGCCAGCACACGCTCGGAAGGCGTGGTCGCGGCATGCGGGTTGGCGCAAGGCATGGATTTCCCGGCCTCGGTAGCACCGTTCATTCTGCGCGGCGTAACGCTGGCCGGGATCAACAGCGTGACCCAGCCCAAGGCGCACCGTATCGAGGCCTGGGGCCGACTGGCCAAGGATCTGGATTTCTCGTTATTGCAATTGATCAGTCACGAAATCAGCTTGAGCGAAGCCCTTGAGGCCGCGCCCAGATTACTCGCCGGGCAACTGCGGGGCAGGGTGGTGGTCGACGTCAATCGTTGAGTTCGCGCTCAAGCAGTTGGCGTTTGCGCTCGACGCCCCAGCGGTAGCCGGAAAGATTGCCGTCACTGCGCACCACGCGGTGGCAGGGAATCGCCACCGCCAAACGGTTGGCCCCGCAAGCCTGGGCCACCGCACGCATCGAAGTCGGCGCGCCGATGCGTTGCGCGATCTCGGCGTAACTGGCCGTGCTGCCTGGCGGGATCTCGCGCAGCGCCTGCCAGACGCGCTCCTGAAACGCTGTGCCGCGTATATCCAGCGGCAATTTCAGGCCCGTCGCGGGCGCTTCGACAAAGCCGACGACGCTGGCGATCAACTGTTCAAATTCGCGGTCGGCGCCGATCAGGTTGGCCTTGCGAAACTGATCCTGCAGGTTGCAGACCAGCTGATGCGGATCGTCGCCGAGCAGAATCGCGCAGATCCCACGTTCGCTTTGCGCCACCAGAATCGCCCCCAGCGAGCATTGGCCAACGGCAAAGCGAATGTCGTTGTTCTGCCCGGCGGCGCGGTAATCGGTGGGCTTCATGCCCAGCAGTTGATCGGCTGATTCGTAAAAGCGGCTGTTGGAATTGAAGCCAGCGTCATACAGCGCGTCGGTCACCGAGCCGCCGTCCGCCAGGCGCGCACGCAGTTTGCGTGAGCGATGCGCCGTGGCGTAAGCCTTGGGCGTCAGGCCGGTCGCGGCTTTGAATAGCCGGTGGAAATGAAAAGGGCTGAGGCCAGCGGTGGCCGCGAGGCTGTTGAGCGCCGGCAGCGTCTCACAGGTCTCGATCTGCCGACAGGCTGCAGCCACGATCGCTGCATGCTGCGCATCACTCTGATCCTTGCTGGCGCGTTTGCTTGGCCGATACCCGGCAGCTTCGGCCAGTTCGGCGCTGTCGAAAAACTCGACGTTCTGCGGTTTCGGCAGGCGCGCCAGACTGCTCGGCCGGCAATAGATGCCAGTGGTTTTGACCGCATAGACAAATTGCCCGTCGGCACGCGGATCGCGCGCCACCACAGCGGCCCAGCGAGGATCGTGCTCAATGCTGATTGTCTTCGAAAGCGTGTCCATGAGAGGGGATCCGTTGACCTGTTTGAGTCAGGTTAACCAGCATCGTAACCCGCAACACTCCGCGCCTTGCGGTCAAACTTTTATTGAACGCCCGCGACGCGGAAGGTGATGTTGATGCGCCGCTCGCCCAAGAGCGGGTGACGGCCAGGTTTGATTGGCAGCACGCCGTGATAGCGCAGGCGGTCCACGCCGCCCCAGACCACCATGTCGCCATGCAACAGCGGAATGCGCTGGGTTTTATCGCTGCGTTCGAAGCCGCCGAACAGAAACATTGCCGGCAAACCTAGCGACAGCGAAACGATGGGCGCGGCATAACCTTTTTCGTCCTTGTCCTGATGCAGCGACATCTTGGCGCCGGGGACGTACTGGTTGATCAGGCAGGAGTCGGCTTGAAAATCCGTAAACCCGGCGCGTTCCGCCGCCTCGTGCGCCAGATCGGCAAACACCGCCGGCATCGACGGCCACGGCAAGCCGCTGAGTGGATCGACGCTGGAATAGCGGTAACCGCTGCGATCGGTGATCCAGCCCAGCTGTCCGCAACTGCTGGTGCCGACCGACATGCTGAAACCGCCGGGCGTGACCATGTGGCGTAGCGGGGCGGCGGCAAGAATGGCGTCGAGCCCGGTCAGCAGTTGCTCGACCTGCGGCAAGGCGAACCCGCGCAGCACCCACGATTGTTCGCCGATCTGCTCGGCGCGGGCTTGCTGTACGGGTTCGTTGTCGGCGAACAGGTCAAACGTGGTCGGTTGCATGGTGTTGGTTACAGCGCTTTGCTGACCTTGATGTCACTGAGCTCTTCGTCAGCGTGCATTTTCTTCAGCGCCGCCTTCGCTTCCTCGTCAGTGCCGGTTTCCAGTTCAGCGAATTCGAAACGCTGTTCACCGTCCAGTTTGTACTTGATCACGTATTTGGTTTTTTGCGCCACGGTCATGTTTCCCTTTCAGAATAGGCTGCGCGTCTCAGCTCAGTTTAGTGCTGGAGCGACGGATGATCTTGATCGAGTGGGTCAGCGTCGGCTTGCGCGTCACGCTGATTGCGCGGCGGTTGACGGTGTCGATGGTGATGTTCCAGAAGCCGGTGCTCGGTGCGGTGATGCGTGCCGGGAACGTGTCGAACGCGCCGCCGTGGTAGGTGTGACGGCCGCCGTTTTTGAAGCTGCGGAAGTTGGCGTCGTTCATCAAACGGATGTTGCACATCTGCGAGCATTGAATGACGACGATGTCGTCTTCGTTGAGGTGCTCGCGCTGGTGAATGAATTTCATGGGCGCCTCCAGAAGGGCTTTTTCTACTAAATCAAAACGATAGCTTGTCGATGGGCGCAGTTTATCAGCCCGCACGGGTTATTATCTGGCCGTCGGGCGTTGCTTTGACAAATTTTGAACAGAACTTCGCCATGGCGGGCGGGTTAAATGCACAAGGCCCCGGAGAAAAGCGGCATTTGTGCTGTCGGACGGTCTTTAACGGAGGATTTCTATGAAGTGGGGTGTGGTGTGTGTGCCGTTGATTCTGGCGATGGCCGGTTGTGCAAATGTTTCCGAAATCAATGAAACGCTGCCAACCATGAGCGTGATCTCCGGCAAAAAGCCCCAGGAGTATGCGCAGTGTCTGACCGACAAGCTCGCTGACAGTCGTGGTGCGTTGCAAGTCCAGCCGCAGAAGGACGGTGTACGAGTCATCGTTCCCGGCAAACTTTCGTCAGGCCCGGCAGCCGTGTTTGATATCGAGGATCGCGCCGGCGGCAGCAGCATCAAGCTGCATGAGCGCATGTCCAACGTGCCGGTTCGCCCTCGCGATGTACAGAAAGCTGCGAACGCCTGTATTTCCGGCTGATAGACTAGCGAACATCAGCACCCGATGCCGTCACAGTCCTGCTGTGGCGGCATTGTCATTTATGGAGTCGCAATGAAGCGAGAGCACGTGCGGGAGCGCCACGCAGAGGGCCTTATCTCTGCCACTCATGTCATCCAGAACCCGGCGAATCCGGGTGAATGGATCGTGTTTTTCAAGAAGAGTGCAGGGCGCAGCTACTTTTTGGTGGATGACAATGATGAAGTCGAGTCTTTCAATCGGCTCGACGACCTGATCGAGGTCGTCCGTGGCCTCGGGATCAAATTCGCCGAAATCCACATGTAAGGCTTACTTGCAGACGACCACGACGTTGCGCGTCTTGTAGTTGCCAACGTCAACGCCCAGGGTTTTGTCATCTTCCTTGGGCGCCGGTGTGCCATCAGTGCCGACGATGCGATAGCCGGTGCCGGCGCAGGATGCATCGGCCTTTTCGTAGCACATGGCCCATGAGTTGGCTTCGCCGGAACAGTCGATGCTCAGACCCTGTTCGCCATTGTTCAGATAGGTGGGCTGCGAAGTGGCACAGCCGCTCAGTACCAATACCGCGAAAAGCGGCTGCAGTTTGTTCAGATTCATGGTTGCGAGGTCTTCAAGTGGGGGACTGGTTGCTCTGACAGCGCCGCGATGAAAAGGTTATAGCGATTGGCCACTTGTTTGCCAACAAAGCACAAAAAAGCCCTGCATGCTGGCAGGGCTTGGCGCAAGTGCTAAAAGGATCAGTCCTGATCTTTGCCTCGGCGCTTGGAAGAAGCAGGCGTATCAGTGAACACCGAGGCCACATCTGTCGCCATCTGCTCGCTGTCGAAAGGCCCGGCGATATGTTCGCCATTGGTAGTGGTCAGCGTCCACTTGCCGTCTTTTTTGTCGATCACATACCCGTTGATGATTTTTACCGCAGCCATCTAGTCTGTCTCATTCGCTGGTTCAAAGGCGCCATGATAGCGGCAAATGCTCGCAATGGGGGCTGATAAGCGTATGGTGATCCTGTTTGCCCGGATCTTGAGCTACGCTGACGCCGCCGCTGAAATACCCGGATGGAACTATCCGCGCGAATATTTCTCTATGTTGGCATCGGTTAGCCAGCGCGGGGCATTGTAAGGCGCACGCCGCCTGATTAGACTGCCTCGAAACTCGTACACACAGCCTTTTCAAGGACTTATATGATCAAGAAATGCTTGTTTCCAGCAGCCGGTTACGGCACTCGCTTCCTCCCAGCGACCAAAGCCATGCCTAAAGAAATGCTGCCGGTGGTAAACAAGCCACTGATCCAGTACGGCGTTGAAGAAGCACTGGACGCGGGCCTGACTGAGATTTCCATCGTCACCGGCCGTGGCAAGCGTGCTCTGGAAGACCACTTCGACATCAGTTACGAGCTGGAAAACCAGATCAAGGGCACCGACAAGGAAAAGTACCTGGTCGGTATCCGCAAGCTGTTGGACGAGTGCTCGTTCTCCTACACCCGTCAGACCGAAATGAAAGGTCTGGGCCACGCAATCCTGACTGGCCGCCCACTGATCGGTGACGAACCGTTCGCCGTGGTCCTGGCGGATGACCTGTGCGTCAACATCGACGGCGACGGCGTACTGACCCAGATGGTCAAACTGTACAAGCAGTTCCGCTGCTCGATCGTCGCGATCCAGGAAGTCGATCCGCAGGAAACCAACAAGTACGGTGTCATCGCCGGCGAAATGATCCGCGACGACATCTACCGCGTGCACAGCATGGTCGAGAAGCCAAAGCCGGAAGACGCGCCGTCGAACCTGGCGATCATCGGTCGCTACATCCTGACCCCGGACATCTTCGACCTGATCGAACAGACCGAGCCAGGCAAGGGCGGTGAAATCCAGATTACCGACGCCCTGATGAAGCAGGCCCAGAACGGCTGCGTCATGGCCTACAAGTTCAAGGGCAAGCGTTTCGACTGCGGTGGTGCTGAAGGCTACATCGACGCGACCAACTTCTGCTTCGAAAACTTCTACAAGACTGGCAAAGCTTACTAATAGCATCTGCCTCGTCTGCAAAAGAAAGCCACCTTCGGGTGGCTTTTTCATTTTCCGCCCTTATATGGATGGCAGTGCTTGCCCAATGAATGGCTGCGGGTATGCTGATGGCCTGCCGAGGAGATAGAAATGGCCTACGATTTTGACCTTTATGTGATTGGTGCCGGTTCCGGCGGTGTGCGGGCTGCGCGGTTTGCCGCCGGCTTCGGGGCGAAAGTGGCGGTGGCCGAAAGCCGTTACCTGGGCGGCACCTGCGTCAACGTCGGCTGCGTGCCGAAAAAGCTGCTGGTCTACGGCGCGCACTTTGCCGAGGACTTCGAGCAGGCGTCCGGTTTCGGCTGGAACCTGGGCGAAGCCAACTTCGACTGGGCCACGCTGATCGCCAACAAGGACCGTGAAATCAATCGCCTTAACGGCATTTATCGCAATCTGCTGGTCAACAGCGGCGTGACCCTGCACGAGGCGCACGCGAAAATCGTTGGGCCGCACGAGGTCGAGGTTAATGGCGAGCGCTTCACCGCGAAAAACATTCTGATCGCCACCGGCGGCTGGCCGCAGATCCCTGAAATCCCCGGGCATGAGCATGCGATCGGTTCGAATGAAGCGTTCTTCCTCAAAGAGCTGCCCAAGCGTGTGCTGGTGGTCGGCGGCGGTTATATTGCCGTCGAGTTCGCCGGAATTTTCCATGGCCTCGGCGCCAACACCACGCTGCTGTATCGCGGCGATCTGTTCCTGCGCGGCTTCGACGGGTCGGTGCGCAAGCATCTGCAAGAGGAATTGACCAAGCGTGGCCTCGATCTGCAATTCAATGCCGACATTGCGCGCATCGACAAGCAGGCCGACGGTAGCTTGAAGGCGACGCTCAAGGATGGTCGCGTACTCGAAGCCGACTGCGTGTTCTACGCCACCGGCCGGCGTCCGATGCTGGACAATCTGGGCCTGGAAAACACCAATGTGCAGCTCGACGACAAGGGCTTTATCAAAGTCGACGACGAGTATCAAACCACCGAGCCGTCGATTCTGGCGCTGGGCGACGTCATTGGTCGCGTGCAACTGACCCCGGTCGCTCTGGCCGAAGGTATGGCCGTGGCGCGGCGTCTGTTCAAGCCGGAGCAATACCGTCCGGTGGACTACAAGATGATTCCGACCGCCGTGTTCAGCCTGCCGAACATCGGCACGGTCGGTTTGAGCGAAGAAGAAGCGCGCGAATGCGGCCACGAGGTGGTGATCTTCGAGAGCCGCTTCCGGCCGATGAAGCTGACCCTGACTGACTGTCAGGAGAAAACCCTGATGAAGCTGGTGGTCGACGCCAAAACCGACAAGGTGCTTGGCTGCCACATGGTCGGCCCGGACGCTGGCGAGATCGTGCAAGGTCTGGCGATCGCCTTGAAGGCCGGCGCGACCAAGCGCGACTTCGACGACACCATCGGGGTGCACCCGACGGCCGCCGAAGAGTTCGTCACCATGCGTACGCCGGTCAGCGCTTAAGCGTCTGTCGCTTTGGCCGAGTCTGGCGCTGCCGCAACGGCAGACGCCAGACGCTGGCTGTCCTCAAGGCTTGCCTGAACCTTGAGCAATTCCTTCTCCAGTGACTGATTGAGCTGCGTCTGCTCGTCGACGCTCTGTTTGAGCGCCTGGCTTTCCAGTGCCGCCACGCGCAGACGTTCCTGGAGGAGGGTGCGCTCGCTGTCCATGCGCGTGGCCTGCTCGAGCAACTGATCCTGACGCTGATTGCTGTGCTTGAGCTGATCCTGCACCAGGTTCAGCTCGCGCTGAGTGCCACGGTTTTCGGTGAGCAAGCGTTCGTTGTCACGGTGCAACTGTGTGATCTCATCCTGACGCACCAACGCGCTCTGCTGGGCTTGACGCAATTCTGCCTGTATCTGCTGAAGTTGCCCTTCATGGCGGGCCTGCTCCTGCTCGCGCTGTTCCTTGGTTGCGTTACGGTAATGCTCAAGCGCATCGCGGGCGTGCAGGTGCTTCTCTTCCAGTGAGCGAATCTGTTCGTCCTTGTCCTGCAAGCGCAATTCAAAGTCGGCCAATGCCTGGTTGAGGCCGGCGTTGCGCGTCTGTTCGGTTTGCAGCATCGAGCGGGTGTTGCCCAGCGCTTCGGATTCGCGTTGCAGCGCGGCGCCTTGAATGTCGTGGTCGTGCTCGAGTTTTTCCAGCGCCTGGCGAACCTGTTTCAGCTCGGTTTCCAGTGCTTCGCGTTGCTCCTCGAACTGTTCGCGGGCTTGCTCGATGGGTTCCTGTGCTTGTTCTTTCAGGCGCTGGGCGAGTCGAGAGACGAGGGCGGTGAGCTCATCATCGATCGGTTCTGCCGACGCCTCATTCGGCTGGGCGCCGTCGTCCAGTTCTTTCAGATAGCGATGGATCGTGGTTTTCGAGCCGGTGTTGCCCATTTCAATGCGTACTGCATCGATGCTTGGGTGTTCGCCGCGAGCCAGGATCGCTGTGCGTGCGATTTGCACCAGTGCTTTGGTAATGCCGCCACGGGCCATGTGAACTCCTACGTTTACGTACTGTGGTACATGCCACTAAAGTACGCAGTGTACCATGCTGAAAATATAGGTAAATCTTTGAGATAAAACAGGCGGGATATACTGGTATTACCCAATGTCAGGGGGCAAAATGCGCACCTGCATGCCTGAACCCGTACGCCAGCGAGAAAACTGCCCATGAGCGACATTGATCGATATCTGCAAGCCGCCACCCGGGACAACACTCGCCGCAGCTATCGCATGGCCATCGAGCACTTCGAGGTGACGTGGGGCGGATTTCTGCCGGCTACTGCCGACAGCGTTGCGCGATATCTGGTGGCGCACGCTGGCGTGCTGTCGATCAACACGCTGAAGCTGCGTCTGTCGGCGCTGGCGCAGTGGCACAACAGTCAGGGGTTTGCCGATCCCACCAAGGCGCCAGTGGTGCGCAAGGTGTTCAAGGGCATTCGTGCTTTGCACCCGGCGCAGGAAAAACAGGCTGAGCCGCTGCAATTGCAGGATCTGCAGCGCGTGATCGATTGGCTTGAGCAGGAGGCGCAGACGGCCCGGGAAGAACAGGACCGCCCGACCTTGCTCAAGGCGTATCGGGATCGCGCGCTGATTCTGTTGGGCTTCTGGCGCGGCTTTCGCAGCGACGAATTGTGCCGTTTGCAAATCGAGCATGTGCAGGCGAGCGCTGGCAAGGGCATCACTCTGTATCTGCCGCGCAGCAAGGGCGACCGGGAAAACCTCGGGCAGACCTACCAGGCCCCGGCGCTGTTGAAGTTGTGCCCGGTGCAGGCCTATATCGATTGGATTACAGAAGCTGCGCTGGTGCGCGGCGCGGTGTTCCGCAGCATTGATCGCTGGGGCAATCTGAGCGAGGAGGGCCTGCACGCCAACAGCATTATTCCGCTGCTCCGCCAGGCGTTGCAGCGCGCCGGGATTGTCGCCGCCGGTTATACCAGTCACTCGTTGCGACGCGGTTTTGCAACCTGGGCGCATCAGAGCGGCTGGGATCTGAAATCGTTGATGAGTTATGTTGGCTGGAAGGACATGAAATCCGCCATGCGCTATGTTGAGGTCAGCCCATTCCAGGGAATGGCTCGGATTATGGATAAGCCGGATCAGCCGTAGAGATCGTTTTCTTCTATTAATACAGTCAGCTAATAGCGAAAACAAATCAGCAGTATCAGGTTTGCCAATGAGCCTTCCGTCGAGTGAGTGGGTAGGATTCACCCATCAACTTCATAACCCCTGACGGAGAGTCATCGATGCCTATCATCAACAGCCAAGTAAAACCGTTCAAAGCTACCGCGTTCAAAAACGGCGACTTCGTTCAAGTCTCGGATGCTGACTTGAAAGGCAAGTGGTCCGTAGTGTTCTTCTACCCAGCCGACTTCACCTTCGTGTGCCCAACCGAGCTGGAAGACCTGGCTGACAACTACGCTGAGTTCAAGAAGCTGGGCGTGGAAATCTACAGTGTTTCGACCGACACCCACTTTGCTCACGCTGCCTGGCACAACACTTCGCCAGCCATCGGCAAAATCGAATACACCATGATCGGCGACCCTACCCACGTCATCTCCCGCAACTTCGACGTGCTGATCGAAGAAGCTGGTCTGGCTGACCGTGGCACCTTCGTGATCAACCCTGAAGGCCAGATCAAAATCGTTGAACTGAACGATGGCGGCGTTGGCCGTGACGCTTCCGAGCTGCTGCGCAAGATCAAGGCTGCTCAGTACGTCGCTGCACACCCAGGCGAAGTTTGCCCGGCCAAGTGGAAAGAAGGCGAGGCCACTCTGGCTCCGTCGCTGGACCTGGTCGGCAAGATCTAAGTCTGTGACATGCAACGCAGGGCGGCACGCCGCACCTTCTTAAGTTAGCTGCACCGCCCAATAAAAATGCCCGGGCGAGATTCGCTCGGGCTTTTTTTCGCCTCAAATAAAGGAAATCGCCCGTATGTTGGACGCCAATCTTAAAGCCCAGTTGAAATCGTACCTGGAACGGGTCACCCAACCGATCGAGATCGTTGCATCCCTCGACGACGGTGCGAAATCCCGTGAAATGCTGGAACTGCTGAAAGACGTTGCCAGTCTTTCGAGCCAGATTACTCTGATCGACAGCGGTGACGATGCCCGCAAGCCATCGTTCTCGATCAATCGCCCTGGAGCCGACATCAGCCTGCGTTTCGCCGGCATTCCAATGGGCCACGAATTCACCTCGCTGGTGTTGGCTCTGCTGCAAGTCGGTGGCCACCCGTCGAAGGCCAGCGTTGAAGTGATCGAGCAGATCCGCTCGCTCAAAGGCGAGTTCAGCTTCGAGACTTACTTCTCGCTGTCTTGCCAGAACTGCCCGGACGTCGTTCAGGCGCTGAACCTGATGGCCGTGCTCAACCCGAACATCCGCCACGTCGCCATTGACGGCGCGCTGTTCCAGGACGAAGTCAACGATCGCAAGATCATGGCTGTGCCGAGCATCTACCTCAACGGCGAAAACTTCGGCCAGGGCCGCATGGGCCTGGAGGAAATCCTTGCCAAACTCGACACCGGCGCGATTGAGCGTCAGGCCGAGAAGATCAGCGCCAAAGAAGCCTTTGACGTGCTGGTCGTCGGCGGTGGCCCGGCGGGTGCTTCGGCCGCTATCTACGCCGCACGTAAAGGCATCCGCACCGGTGTCGCGGCTGAGCGCTTCGGCGGTCAGGTGCTGGATACCATGGCCATCGAGAACTTCATTTCCGTGCAGGAAACCGAAGGGCCGAAACTGGCCACGGCGCTGGAAGAACACGTCAAGCAGTACGACGTCGACATCATGAACCTGCAACGCGCCGACAAGCTGATCCCGGGCAAGAACGGCGAGCTGCATGAAGTCCACTTCGCCAGCGGTGCAACCCTGAAAGCCAAGAGCGTGATTCTCGCGACCGGCGCACGCTGGCGCGAAATGAACGTCCCGGGCGAGCAGGAATACCGCAACAAAGGCGTGGCGTACTGCCCGCACTGCGACGGCCCGCTGTTCAAGGGCAAGCGCGTAGCGGTGATCGGCGGCGGTAACTCCGGCGTTGAAGCGGCGATCGATCTGGCCGGTATCGTGGCGCACGTAACGCTGCTGGAATTCGACGTGCAACTGCGTGCCGACGCCGTGCTGCAACGCAAGCTGCACAGCCTGCCGAACGTTACCGTGATCACCAGTGCGCAAACCACTGAAGTCACCGGCAATGGCGAGAAGGTCAACGGCCTGCGCTACAAGGACCGCACTACCGATGAACTGCGCACGGTTGAGCTGGAAGGCATCTTCGTGCAGATCGGTCTGCTGCCGAACACCGATTGGCTGAAGGGCACCATCGAGCTGTCGCCGCGTGGCGAGATCATTGTCGACAACCGTGGCGAGACTTCCATTGCGGGGATCTTTGCAGCGGGTGACGTGACGACTGTGCCGTACAAGCAGATCGTGATTGCAGTGGGCGAGGGCGCCAAGGCTTCGCTGAGTGCGTTCGATCACCTGATCCGGACTTCGGCCCCGGCGTAACTGCCAGGTCGAAAACGAAAAAACCCATGAGCGATCATGGGTTTTTTATTGCGCGTGGAAAGCCACCCCTCACCCCAGCCCTCTCCCGAGGGAGAGGGAGCCGACCGAGGTGTCTGAAGTCATCCATCGACCTGAGAGAGCCGGTCGATTATGGATTCACCGCCAATCGTTCAAGTCGGCGTAATTCTCCAACATCCCGCAATCAGTCCCCTCTCCCTCTGGGAGAGGGCTAGGGTAGGGGCTTTCAGCTTTTACAGCGGCGCAGGCTGAATGATCTCGACCCAGTAGCCATCCGGGTCCTTGATGAAGGCCAGGCTCTTCATCCGGCCGTCGGTCAGGCGCTTCTGGAAATCGCAACCCAGCTCTTCAAAGCGTGCACACGCTGCGACGATGTCCGGCACCGAAATGCAGATGTGACCAAAGCCACGCGGATCGGTGTTGCCGTTGTGATAGGCGAAGTCGGCATCGTTTTCGGTGCCGTGGTTGTGGGTCAATTCGAGAATGCCTGGAATCGATTTCATCCATTCGGTACGCGCAGCAGCATCGGCCGGGATCTGCGCTTTATCGACCAGCGCAAGGAAGTACAGGCTGAATTCGGCTTCCGGAAAATCACGCTTCTCGACCAGCGAGAAACCCAGGACGCGGGTGTAGAAATCCAGCGACTTGGTGATGTCCTTCACGCGCAGCATGGTGTGGTTGAACACGAAGTTGCGGGTTGCGCTGTCTGGCGTGGCGGTCACGCCGGGGAAAGTGTTCAGTTCGTTGAGGCTCATGGGCCCTCCAATAACAATGGGCGAGTGAATGGGCGCAATGATACGCATGCCGGCCGGCATCGCCAAATGCAAGGCGGGCTTGCCCTGCGCGAGGGCGGGGCTCAGACTTTGCTCTCTACCTTCGAGTGCGTCCGGCAATGATCCGACTGTTCAAATCCGTGTTTGTTTTTTTTGCTTTGTCATTGGCCGTGGTTTTCCCGGCCATGGCCGAACCGAGCATCACCTGGCCAGCGGGCTGGAAGGTTGAAGTGTTGCCGGATACCGCGCCGCCAGTCTCGCGGCAAAGGGCAGTGAAGCTCGATGCCGACGGCAATCAGGTGATGGTGATGGAGTTGACCATGACGCAAGTGGAGGCGGGGCATCAGGTCAATTTGCAAGGCGTGCTGCTGGAGATGCGTAAATCCATCCAGAAGGATTTCTTCCGCAGTGGTTATCAGAGCGTCTGCAACCGAATCCATCCGGCTGCGTTCGGATCATTGACCGGGTTGGAGACGACTTGCACGATCACCGAGAACGGCCGGCACGTATTATCACAAACGTTGGTGGCTGCCGTGGAAACAGACAAGGCTTATGTACTTTCATATGCCGGTCAGGCTGAGGTTTATAAGGCGAGCGCCGACGACATAGAGGCGGCACGTAACAGCCTGAAATTATAAACGTCCGTACTAACTCGCGGTGTTTTGAATGCCGGAAAGGATTAAGCACAAAGTTTGATTCATCGTTTGCAGCAACATCGCGCAGCAAAATGTTTAGCGTGATGACTCAGTAACGTTACACAATTTTCCAACTTGTTCGATGAAAATCATTTCATTTGTTAGATATTGTCAATAAAAAAGCCCTGCATCGCGCAGGGCTTTTTGTTGGCGTCAGATTAACCGCGCAACCATGAATCCACGGTGGCCGCACCGTACTGTTCTTTCCAGGCTTTCAGGCCGCGATGGTTGCCGCCCTTGGTTTCGATCAGCTCGCCAGTGTGCGGGTTCTGGTAAACCTTGACGACGCGGGCGCGGCGGGTCTTCGGCGCTGGGGCGGCCTGCAGACCGGACTTCGCCGGGTTCGGGTCGAGGATAGCGATGATATCTTTCAGGCCTTTGCCATAGGTTTTCATCAGTCCCTGGAGCTTTTCTTCGAATTCGATTTCTTTCTTGAGCCCGGCGTCATTCTTCAGTGACTCCAGCTGTTTGAGCTGTTCCTGAAGGGCCTTTTCAGCTGCGCGAAATTCAGCGAGTCTGGACAATATCTTTACTCCAATAGTGTGTTTGGCTGATACCAACCGCAAACAAAGCTATAAGCCAAGAGCCTGGAAGCGACTCGGTGATAATTGGCTCACCTGTCAGTCTGGCTCAGGTTGAAAAAATTGTAGTAGTTAATGCGACAAGAGTAAATCCTGATGTTGTCGCCATGTAACAACAATGACTTTTTGTATCAATTTGGTGCGGTTGTTGGACGGGCTATGCTAATGAGTTAACGATCACTTAATGCGCTGATGAAATCTGCTGCCGGCATCGGTTTGGCAAACAAATAACCTTGCATGAAATCCACCTGATGCTCCGTCAGGTAATCGGCTTGGGCCTGTGTCTCGACACCTTCGGCAACAATGGCCAGATCCAGCTTTGCCGACAGTTCAATGATGGAGTCGAGAATATGCCGTGATAGCGCATCGATGCCGATCATGGCGACAAAGCTCTGATCGATCTTGAGAAAGTCGACCTTGAAGGCGCGCAAGTAGCCGAGGCTTGAGTGGCCTGTACCAAAATCGTCGATCGCGATTTTCACTCCAAGTGCGTGCAATTGCTCAAACAGTTGCAGGGTCATGTCGTTCGGTTCGATCAGCTCGCGCTCCGTCAATTCCAGCACCAGCTCGACGCTGCCGGGCGCAAACGCCGCCAGGAGGTCGCGACAGTCTTCGACCAGTTCCAGATCCTTGCAATGGCTGGCAGTGATGTTGATGCCGATATGGAAAGGTTTGGCGAAGACCGCAGAATGCGGTCCCAGCAGGGCGGCAGTCTGTTGCATCAGCGCGCGGGTCATCGGCACGATCAAGCCTGAATGCTCGGCAAATGGAATGAACAGATCCGGGCGTACGAGGCCCTCTTTCGGGTGATTCCAGCGCATCAGCACTTCAGCGCCGGACCACTGCTTGCTGTCACCGTGAACCACCGGCTGGAAGTAAGGAATGAATTCCCCGGCCTCGAGTGCGCGAAGCATTTCGTGACTGGGCGAGTTCGAGCGTTTCTGCACGACATGGCCGATGGCGCCCGAGATCACGCCGAAAAATATCAGCAGGCTGAACAACGGCGGATAATTGGCCGCCATGTAACGCCAGGTTTCTCCTTCGGGAAAACCCGCCGACACGTTGAAACCGTATCGTTCGGATTCGAGCATGCTATGCGCGACCGGCAAAGCGGGCAGGGGCCCTTGATGCACTCTGCCGTCGGCGGACAGCCAGTTATCGCCCACTTGCAACATCAGTAATGTCTGGCGGCCGATCAGGCGCAGGATGTTGCTCAGGTGATAACCATCAAGCGTGGTCAGCGCGCCGCCACGACCGTCGCTGAGGCGGTAGATCAACAATGCCGTGTCGGGGGTGACGGGATTGCCGTTCATCAACCACAATTTGCCTTGATGATAGTCCCCGGCATTGACCGCTTCCTTGAACTGCCCGAACAGTGAGCTGCAGTAGAGAATGTTGTCCCAGACCAGATTGGTCGAGCGCACGAAGGGGCGTCGGGTCACTTGTTCGCGCAGGGCCAGTTTCACGTCTTCGCAATTTTTCCCGGCCAGAGGCAGCAGAACCCGGGCGGCTTCTGCCGTGTTGTCGAGCATCAGATCGAACTGTTGCAACGCTTGTTCGGCCGTTTCCCCGGCACTTTGCTCCAGCGTTCGTTTTGCCTGCATATAAAGAATCCCACTGCCCAGCACGATTGGCAGCAGACCGGTGAGCAAAGTCACTGCGATTCGGGTGCTGCGTTTGCGGCGGGATCGGTGGGTCAGTGGCATGGACACATCCTGTGGTTTAGAAATCCGACCCGATAAACAATTGAGCCAGAGGGGAGAATAGATGGCAGATAGCTCTTGTGCCGTAGGTAAAAAAGCGGATTTTATACAGAGGGCAGACAGGTCTGGTTACGCTGTGTAGAATCGGGTTACGCATACAATAATAATCGTCTTCTGGCAGCAGAAGCCTCGCCCGCAAGAGCCTTGGGTCGACAATGAAGATATTCGGGTTTCAACTGATCTACGGAGACTTCCTCGCGCGCAGCGTGCGTGGCATCTCCTGTGCGCCGCCGTCCACATCACTTTCCTGACAAATAACCCTGGTTAATTGATAAGAAATGATGAGGCGTCACCATGGCAGATTTATACGAAAACCCAATGGGCCTGATGGGCTTTGAATTCATCGAGTTCGCAGCGCCGACTCCTGGCACACTGGAGCCGATCTTCGAGATCATGGGCTTCACCAAAGTCGCGACCCACCGTTCCAAGAACGTGCACCTGTATCGTCAGGGCGCAATCAACCTGATCCTCAATAACGAACCCAACAGCGTCGCCTCCTACTTTGCCGCCGAACACGGCCCGTCCGTTTGCGGCATGGCGTTTCGCGTGAAGGATTCGCAGAAGGCCTATTCCCGCGCACTCGAACTCGGCGCTCAGCCGATTCACATCGAGACCGGTCCGATGGAACTGAACCTGCCGGCAATCAAAGGCATTGGCGGCGCGCCGCTGTACCTGATCGACCGTTTCGGCGAAGGCAGCTCGATCTACGACATCGACTTCGTGTTCATCGAAGGTGTTGATCGCAACCCGGTTGGCGCTGGCCTGAAGATCATCGACCACCTGACCCACAACGTTTATCGCGGTCGCATGGCCTATTGGGCGAACTTCTACGAGAAGCTGTTCAACTTCCGTGAAATCCGTTACTTCGACATCAAAGGCGAGTACACCGGCCTGACCTCGAAGGCCATGACCGCACCGGATGGCATGATCCGCATTCCGCTCAACGAAGAGTCGTCCAAGGGCGCCGGGCAGATCGAAGAGTTCCTGATGCAGTTCAACGGCGAGGGCATCCAGCACGTTGCGTTCCTCACCGACGACCTGATCAAGACCTGGGATCAACTGAAGAAAATCGGCATGCGCTTCATGACCGCGCCGCCGGATACCTACTACGAAATGCTCGAAGGTCGCCTGCCGAATCACGGCGAGCCGGTCGATCAGCTGCAATCGCGCGGCATCCTGCTCGATGGCGCATCGGAGCAGGGCGACAAGCGTCTGCTGCTGCAGATTTTCTCGGAAACCCTGATGGGGCCGGTGTTCTTCGAATTCATCCAGCGCAAGGGCGACGATGGCTTCGGCGAGGGCAACTTCAAGGCCCTGTTCGAATCGATCGAGCGTGACCAGGTGCGTCGTGGTGTGTTGACCACCGAGTAATCTGAAATGAAAAAATCCCGGCCTGCAGAAATGCAGGGCCGGGATTTTTTTGCTTCATCCAAAACCTGTGGGAGCGAGCCTGCTCGCGAATGCGGACTTTCATTCAACACTCATGTTGACTGGTCTGACGACTTCGCGAGCAGGCTCGCTCCCACATTTGTCTTGTGTTGCATTTAAGAGCGGCGTTGGCGCATCAAGTGTTTGAAGCCTTCGAACACCAGCACCACAACCGCCAGCCAGATCGGGATGTAAGTCAGCCACTCGCCCGACTTGATGCTCTCTCCCAGCAACAATGCCACCGCGAGCAACAGCACCGGTTCGACATAACTCAACAACCCAAACAGACTGAACGGCAGCAAGCGGCTGGCGATGATATACACCACCAGCGCAGACGCACTGATCAGGCCGAGCAGTGGAATCAGCCACATCAGCCCCGGATATTGATCGAACACGGCCAGGCCCTGTTCGCCGCCCTGCACAAACCAGTAGGCGACCGGCAGCATCAGGGTCATGTCGACCCACAGGCCACCGAGGTTGTCGGTTTGCAGGTATTTGCGCAGTACGAAGTACAGCGGATAACCGACCACGACCATCAGCGTCGCCCAGGAAAATCCGCCAACCTGATACAGCTCGTTCAACACGCCAAGACTGGCGAAAAATACCGCGATTTTCTGCAGGTAAGACAGGCTCTCGCCATAGGCAATCCGCCCGGTCAGCACCATCGCCAGTGGCAACAGGAAATAGCCCAGTGATACATCCAGGCTGTAGTCATTGAGCGGTGCCCACATGAACAGCCACAGCTGAACCCCGAGCAGGGCGGAAGAAACCAGCAGCCCGGCGATCAGCTTCGGCCTGGCGGCCATCAATCGGAACAGCTCCAGCACCCGCCGCCATTCCCCGGAAACCAGCATGAACACCGTCATGCACGGAACGGTCAGAAGCATGCGCCAGCCGAAGATTTCCACGCCGCTCAGAGGGGTCAGCAGCGACGTGTAGTAATACATGACGGCAAACAGCACGGAGGCTGAAACCGATAGAGCGATACCTTTAGACAAACTGTCCTCGCGACGTGATGGTTGAACGGGGCGCGCAGGATACGTGGTTTTTGTGCTGAATATTGAGCGGATGCTCATTATTTCCCACATCCTGGAGCCAAGCACAAAACCTGTGGGAGCGAGCCTGCTCGCGAAGAGGCCAGCAGATTCAGCATAGATGTTGCGTCGGCTGGCGCTATGCATGATTGCATCGCTTAAACGAAAAAGATCGCAACCTTCGGCAGTTCCTACAGGGAACGCATTCCAGAGTAGGAGCTGCCGAAGGCTGCGATCTTTTGATCTGCGCGTCTGATTAGGCCCGCAACGTCCGCGTCATCCGCAACGCCAGCAGACTCCCGCCGACGATTACCACCGCCAGCACGTACAACGCTGCATCCGTCGAACCCGTGCTGTCCTTGACCCAACCCACCAGGTACGGGCTGAGGAACCCGGCCATCTGCCCCATCGAGTTGATCAGCGCCAGCCCACCAGCCGCCGCGCCCGCGCTCAGCATGGCGGTCGGCACCGGCCAGAACATCGGCAGACCGGTCAGTGCGCCCATGGTCGCTATGGTCAGGCCGAGAATCGCAATCGCCGGATTGGCCGCGAAATTCACCGCGATCACCAGCCCGACAGCGCCCATCAGCATCGGTACCACCAAGTGCCAGCGGCGCTCCTTGCGCAAGTCCGCCGAGCGCCCGACGACCAGCATGAACACCGCCGCGAGCAGGTACGGAATCGCACTCAGCCAGCCGATCACCAGGTTGTCGCTGAAGCCGAGGTTCTTGATGATCGACGGCAGCCAGAAGTTGATCGCGTACACGCCGCTCTGGATGCAGAAATAGATCAGACCGAAGGCCCAGATCGCTGGGTTCTTGAACACCGCGAGCAGCGAGTCGGTGGCGGTTTTCGGTTTGTTGGCGAGGTCTTCGGCGTGGTCGGCTTCGAGCACCGAACGCTCGTGGGCGGTCAGCCATTTGGCATTGGCGAAGCTGTCGCTCAACAGGAAATACGCCAGCGCACCGAGGATCACGGTCGGAATGCCTTGCAGGAGGAACATCCACTGCCAGCCGGCCAGGCCACCCTGGCCAGCGGCGAAGTGGTTGAGAATCCAGCCGGAAAACGGGCTGCCGAGCAAACCGGAGACCGGAATTGCCGACATGAACAACGCCATGATCCGGCCACGGCGGAAGGTCGGGAACCACTGCGAGAGATACAGCACGACGCCCGGGAAGAAACCGGCTTCAGCGGCACCGGTGAAAAAGCGCAGGGTGTAGAACTCGGTCGGGGTGGTGACGAACAACAGGCAGGTCGACAGCGTGCCCCAGGTGATCATCATCAAGGCAATCCAGCGCCGAGGACCGAAGCGGGTCAGTGCCAGGTTGCTCGGCACGCCGCACAGCACATAACCGATGAAAAAAATCCCGGCGCCGAGGCCGTACACAGTTTCGCTGAATTTCAGTGCGTCGAGCATCTGCAATTTGGCGAAGCCGACGTTGACCCGGTCGAGGTAGTTGAACAGGTAGCAGATGAAAATGAAGGGAATCAAACGTAGGGTGATGCGTTTGTAGACGGCGTTTTTACCGTCGTCGATGGTCTGGGTAGCTGCGGCGCTCTGCGACATAGCGGCTCTCTCTTTATTATGATTTTTTGCGATGCAAAGGGTAACGTTGATCGCCCTGAGAGTCTCGGCCACCTTTGGCCGGATTGTCTTTGTGCCTGAGCACAGGGTTTTCCGCCAGACCCTGTGCGGCTGAACAACCGTTCGTGCCTGAACTGAAGGATTGCCGCCGCTATGTTCGAACTCGATCACGACCTTGCCCAGGACATCGTCGACCGGGCCATGGCCATTTTGCCGTACAACGTCAATGTCATGGACAGTCAGGGCCTGATCCTCGGCAGCGGTGAACCGGAACGCATCAACACCCGTCATGAAGGCGCGCAACTGGTGCTGGCCAACGGGCGTGTGGTGGAAATCGACGCGCAGACGGCGGTGCATCTCAAAGGTGTGCAACCGGGGATCAATCTGCCGCTGCTGCTCGATCAGCGCTTGATCGGCGTGCTCGGCATCACCGGCGAGCCGGAGCAATTGCGCACCTACGCCGAGCTGGTGCGCATGACCGCTGAAATGCTGGTCGGCCAGCGCAACCAGCAGGCCGAGCAACAATGGCGACGGCAGCGTTGCGATGATCTGCTGGCGTTGCTGCTGAGCGAGGCGGGGGATTCGCCGCGTCTGATCGATGAGGCGCAGCAACTAGGGCTCAAGCCGCAATTGACCCGGGTGCCGTATTTGTTTGAGCTGGGTCTTGAGCACGGCCCGGGGCAAACCGTCGAGGCACTGAGTGCGTGGCTGACCTCGCGTTACCCGGACAGTTGGTGCGTGAGTTCGGCGAAGTCTTCGTTGTTGTGGTGTCGCCCGGCGAGCCAGAACGTCGAGCATGATCGCCTGCTGGAAAAACTCGATGGCCTCGGCTGGAAGATTTTGCGCATCGCCGTCGGCGGGCAGGCGGATGGTCTGGCCGGGTTGCGTCGCTGTTACCGACGAGTCGGCGATTTGCTCGCTTATGGTCGTGACGTGCTGCCGAATTCGAGACTGCTGACGCTCAATCGTTATCGCTTGCCGGTCATGCTGTGGCGTCATCGCAACGATGATGCGCTGGACGAACTGCTCAAGCCGCTGCGCCAGGTCATCGCCAAGGACAGCAACGGCCAGTTGCTGGCGACCCTGCGCAGTTGGTGCGAGCACGACGGGCAGAGCCAGGCCTGCGCCGAGGCGTTGGGCATTCATCGCAATAGTCTGCGTTATCGCATGGAGCGGATTGCCGAGTTGAGCGGGGTTGATCCGTTGAAGCTGGACGGGATGCTGGCGTTGTATCTGGGGGTGCAGCTGCTGCCGCAGACTGATCCATTGCCATGAGTTGTCCTTGAGGCCGCCATCGCTGGCTTGCCAGCGATGAGGCCGGTACGACCAACACATATCTTTTGTGGAAATGAACAATAAACGCCGACGCCACTTGTGCACTCGACCGGCGTCAAGGCGCAGGCCGACTGGCAGCATGAATGCCACTGCAACCGGAGAATTCCCATGAAAATCGTCATCGCCCCCGACTCGTTCAAGGACAGCCTGAGTGCCCAAGGCGTTGCCGAAGCCATTGCCCTCGGACTGGCACAGGTCTGGCCGCAGGCGACGCTGATCAAATGCCCGATGGCCGATGGCGGCGAAGGTACGGTCGAGTCGATACTCGCAGCCTGCGAAGGTGAGTTACGCCGCACCCGCGTGCGCGGTCCACTGGGCGCGCCGGTCGAAGCCGCATGGGGCTGGCTGCCGCACAACCACACCGCGATCATCGAAATGGCCGAGGCCAGCGGTCTGCAACTGGTCCCGCCGGGACAGCGCGATGCCTGCATCAGCAGCACCTTTGGCACAGGTGAATTGATTCGTGCAGCGCTGGATGCCGGCGCACAACGGGTGATTCTGGCGATTGGCGGCAGCGCGACCAATGACGCCGGCGCCGGGGCGATGCAGGCGCTGGGGGTGAAGTTGCTGGATGCGCAGAATCAGTCGCTGGTGCCCGGCGGCCTGGCCTTGGCGCAACTGGCGCGATTGGATCTGAGTGGACTTGATCGACGTCTGGCCGATGTGCGTTTCGACATCGCCGCTGATGTCAACAATCCGCTCTGCGGCCCTCACGGCGCCTCGGCCATTTTCGGCCCGCAGAAGGGCGCATCGCCCGCGCAGGTTGAGCAACTCGATCAGGCGCTGGGGCACTTCGCCGAGCTTTGCGCGCAAGCATTGGGCAGGGACGTGCGCGATGAACCGGGCAGCGGCGCGGCGGGTGGTCTGGGGTTTGCCGCCAAGGCTTTTCTCGGTGCGCAGTTTCAGGCGGGCGTCGAGGTGGTAGCGGAACTGGTCGGGCTCGCTGACGCGGTCAGAGGTGCGGATCTGGTGATTACCGGAGAAGGCCGCTTCGATGCGCAAACCCTTCGCGGCAAAACGCCGTTCGGTGTTGCGCGAGTTGCCAAACAACACGCTGTGCCGGTGATTGTGATCGCCGGGACCTTGGGCGAGGGCTATCAGGAGCTCTATCAACACGGCATCGACGCCGCTTTCGCCGTGACCAGCGGACCGATGACGCTCGAACAAGCCTGCGCCGAAGCTCCGCGCCTGCTGCGTGAACGCGCCACCGATATTGCTCGGGTCTGGCAACTCGCCGCCCAACGCTGATCGGCTTGCCTATGTAGGAGCTGTCGAGTGCAACGAGGCTGCGATCTTTTGACTTTTAAAAGCAGGATCAAAAGATCGCAGCCTCGTTGCACTCGACAGCTCCTACCAAGGGCAGCGGAGCAGTTTTTGATTGTTGCCACGTCCTGAAAAATATTTACCGCAGACCCGAAACCTTCCTCAAGCCTGGCCGATACAACGGTCAGGCGCACACAAAACCACAATTCAGTGCCGCCGGACTGTCGCCCGCTATGGGCCAGTGCTCACGGCATGGACGCTCGTAGTTTCTTTCTTTCGAGAGTCCGACCATGTCCCTGCGTAACCTGAATATCGCGCCACGTGCTTTCCTCGGTTTTGCCTTTATCGCCTTGTTGGTGATTGTCCTCGGCGTGTTCGCGGTCAGCCGCATGACGGTCATTCGTCAGGCGTCGGTCGACATGGACACCAACCAATTGCCAAGCGTGACCCACCTCAGCGTGGTCACGGAAAACGTCCTGCGCATGCGCATTCTCTCGTTCCGTGTGCTGGTCAATCGCGAACCGGCCAGCCTGCAAGAGGCAGAAACCCGCATCGCGGTGCTGATCGACAAGGTGCGCAAAGCTCAGGCCAGCTACGCTGCGTTGCCGGCAGGTCCTGAAGAGCGTGCGGTCTTCCAGACGTTTTCGACGACGCTCGATAATTACCTGCAAGCGCAGAATCAGATGATTGAGCTGTCGCGCAAGGGCGATCTGGAAGCGATGCGCGCGTTGATCAACACGCGCATCAAGGAAGGCACCGATCAGATGGGCGAGCAGCTAAACAAGCTGATCGGCATGAATACCGCCGGGGCCAGAGCGGCGGCCATTAAGGCCGGTGAAAACTATGACAGCGCCATCACCGGGATCATTATCGTCGCCGTGATTGCGGCGCTGGCCACCGTGTTGCTCGCCTGGTTGCTGACCCGCAGCATCGTCACGCCGCTCAACCGCGCCGTGCTCGCTGCGCAAACCATTGCTGGCGGTGACCTCAGTAAAGCCATCGAAGTCGACGGCAAGGACGAACCGGCGCGCCTGCTCGAAGCCCTGGCCGCGATGCAGACCAATCTGCGTAAAACCATCGAGCAGATCGCCGGCTCTGCCACGCAACTGGGCGCCGCTGCCGAAGAACTCAGCGCGGTCACCGAAGAAGCGTCGCGCGGGCTGCAGCAGCAGAACAATGAAATCGAACAGGCCGCCACGGCCGTCAACGAGATGACCGCTGCGGTGGAAGAGGTGGCGCGCAACGCCGTGTCGACTTCCGAAGCGTCAAACCAGTCGACCCACGCCGCCCGCGAAGGTCGTGATCAGGTGGTGAAAACCGTCGACGCGATCCAGACCATGACCCACGACGTGCAGAACACCGCACAGATGATCGAAGGCCTCGCCGCGCAGGGCCGTGACATCGGCAAGGTGCTGGACGTGATTCGTGCCATCGCCGAGCAGACCAACTTGCTGGCGCTCAACGCTGCGATTGAAGCCGCGCGTGCCGGCGAGGCTGGCCGTGGCTTTGCCGTGGTGGCTGATGAAGTGCGAGCCTTGGCCCATCGCACCGCGCAGTCGACCCAGGAAATCGAGAAAATGGTTGCCGGCATCCAGAACGGCACCGGTGAAGCGGTCTCCTCGATGCAGCAAAGCAACCAGCGTACCCAGTCCACTCTGGAAATGGCCCGCGCGGCTGGCGTGGCACTGGAGCAGATCACGCAATCGATTCACCAGATCAACGAACGCAACCTAGTCATCGCCAGCGCGTCGGAAGAGCAGGCGCAAGTCTCGCGCGAGGTCGATCGCAACCTGGTCAATATTCGCGACCTCGCCACGCAATCGGCCGCCGGCGCCAATCAGACCAGTGCCGCGACCCATGAACTGTCGCGACTGGCAGTGGATTTGAACGCCATGGTGGCGCGTTTCGTGATTTGAGATACGGTGAAGGCTGGAAACCGCGCTAACAGGAGACGTACATGCGCTATTCAGCCTTGACCCAACGAATCGCCGGGGAGGGTGCCGCTGCCTGGCAGATTCACGACCGAGCGCTGGAACTGCGCGCCGAGGGCGTTGATGTTTTGTTGTTGAGCGTCGGCGATCCGGATTTCGATACGCCGTTGCCGATCGTCCATGGCGCGATCGATAGCCTGTTGGCCGGCGATACCCATTACGCCGACGTGCGTGGTCGATTCGAGCTGCGCAGGCTGATTGCCGAGCGTCATCGCCAGCGCAGTGGTCAGCGTGTTGATCCTGATCAGGTGATTGTCCTGCCCGGCGCGCAATGCGCGGTGTACTCGGTGGCGCAGTGTCTGCTCGATCCGGGCGATGAAGTGATCGTCGCCGAGCCGATGTACGTCACTTACGAAGGTGTGTTTGGCGCCTGCGGTGCCAAGGTGATTGCGGTGCCGGTGCGCCCCGACAACGGTTTTCGTGTCGACCCGGCCGATGTTGCCGCGCGCATTACCCCGCGAACGCGCGCCATGCTGCTCAACAGTCCGAACAACCCCAGCGGCGCGAGTTTGCCCTTGCTGATCTGGCAGGAACTGGCAGCGCTGTGCATTCGTCATGATCTGTGGTTGATCAGCGATGAGGTGTACAGCGAGCTGTTATATGAAGGCGAGCACATCAGCCCGGCGAGCCTGCCGGGCATGGCCGAGCGCACCGCGACGATCAACAGTCTGTCGAAATCCCATGCGATGACCGGTTGGCGCATCGGCTGGATGATCGGCCCGAAACCCTTGGCCGAGCATCTGGTGAATTTGTCGCTGAGCATGCTCTTCGGTCTGCCGGATTTTGTACAGAAGGCCGCGCAAGTAGCGCTGCAAAGTGATCTGCCGGAAGTCTCTCAGATGCGCGAGGAGTATCGCTTGCGCCGCGATCTGGTCTGCGAACGTTTGCACGGTTGCCCTGGGTTGCAGCCGATTCGCCCGGATGGCGGCATGTTCGTGATGGTCGACGTTCGTCAGACCGGTCTCGGCGCGCAAGCATTTGCCGAGCGCTTGCTGGAGGGTTACGGGGTATCAGTGTTGGCCGGTGAAGCGTTCGGGCCGAGCGCGGCGGGGCATATTCGCATCGGGCTGGTGGTGGATCGGGTCAAACTGGCGGATGCCTGCGCGCGGATTGCGTTGTGTGCGGTGCAGCTGTTGCAGGCGCGCAGTGCCTGATGGATTTGCGTAGTCTGTAAAGGCCTCTTCGCGAGCAGGCTCGCTCCCACAGTGGAATGCATTCTGCTGTGGAAGCAGGCTTGCTCCCATTTTGAAATGCATTCTCTGTGGGAGCGAGCCTGCTCGCGAAGGCGGCTTTACTGGCGCCAGAGATCTCAGCTTTGCCACGCAGAGGCATTCACCAGATTCGCCGGCCGCTGTCCATTCAACGCCGCCAACAGATTCTCCACCGCACAGCGCGCCATTGCTTCCCGGGTTTCATGGGTCGCCGAGCCCATGTGCGGCGTCGCCACCACGTTGCTCAACTGCAACAATGGCGAATCATGATTCAACGGCTCGCGCTCGAACACATCCAGCCCCGCCGCGCGAATCCGCTTGCTGCGCAACGCCTCGATCATCGCCGCCTCATCAACCACCTTGCCCCGCGAGATATTGATGAAAATGCTTTCCGGCCGCATGAGCGCAAATTGCTCGGCGCCGATCAAGCGTTCGGTCTGTGCCGTCAGCGGCAAGGTCAGGCAAATGAAATCGGCCTGCTGGAGCAACTCTTCGAGGCTGCGATATTGTGCGTCGAAACGCTCCTCGACCGCCGGTTTGCGCGACTGACTGTGGTAGATCACCGGCATGCCGAAACCGAAATGCCCGCGCTGGGCCAGGGCCTCGCCGATGCGGCCCATGCCGATGATGCCCAGCGTCTTGCCGTGCACATCGGTGCCGAAATGCGCCGGGCCGATGTTGCGGCTCCACTGCCCGCCATGGACCATGTTCGCCAGTTCGACCACCCGCCGCGCGGCAGCGAGGATCAGGGCGAAACCGGTGTCGGCGGTGGTTTCGGTGAGCACGTCGGGGGTGTTGGTCAGCAGAACCTTGCGCCGATTCAGATACTCGATGTCGTAGTTGTCAACACCCACCGAGACGCTGGCAATCGCCTCCAGCTGCGGCGCCAGATCCAGCAGCGCGGCATCTAGTTTCAGGCTGGCCCCGAGCAAACCGTGGGCGCGGGGCAGGGCATCGCGCATCTGCATGAGGCCGTCGGCGTCGAGGCTTTCGATCAGCGTTACGTCAAATTGCTCTTGCAGGCGCGCCATCAGCGCGGGCGAAAGTTTCTTGTACAGCACGACCTGTTTTTTCATGGCAAAAGTCCTTTCAGGAATGCGCCGGCACACGCGGTGTGGCGACGGCTTTGGCGACGACGCGATCACTGGCGCCGGGCTTGAGGAAAATCGTCAGTACCACCGACAGCAACAGCGCGCCGCTCATCAATAAATAGGAAGCGCCGGGCGAACCGGTGGAGCTGTTCAGATAACCGACCAGATACGAGCCGCCAAAAGAACCGAGCGCGCCCATGCTGTTGATCAGCGCCATGGCGCCGCCAGCGACGTTGGCCGGCAGGATCTCCGGGACGATGGCGAAGAACGGCCCGTACGGCGCGTACATGCAGGCGCCGGCAATCACCAGCAGCGTGTACGACCACCAGAAGTGTTCGGCGCCCAAGGCATACGAGCCGTAGAACGCGATGGAGGCGATCAGCAGCGGCGGCCAGACGAAGCGTTTGCGCTTCTGCAATTTGTCCGAACCCCACGACACCGCGAGCATGCCGATCACCGCCGCCAGATACGGCAGCGCCGACAGCCAGCCAGCCTCGATCATGTCCATCTGCGCGCCGGCCTTGAGGATCGATGGCAGCCACAAAACGAAACCGTAGACGCCGATGCTCCAGCAGAAAAACTGCAGCGCCAGGATGATCACCTTCGGCGAACGGAACGCCTCGGCGTAGTTCTTCACGGCTTTGATCCCGACCTGCTCAGCGGCCAGCGCGCTTTCCAGATCGTGTTTTTCCTGCTCATTGAGCCACTTGGCCTGGGCCGGGCGGTCGTCGGCCAGACGCCACCAGATAAACGCCCACAGCACCGCCGGCAGACCTTCAATGATGAACATCCAGCGCCAGCTGAAATGCTGTACCAGATAGCCCGACACCACCGACATCCACAGCATCGTCACCGGGTTACCGAGGATCAGAAAGGTGTTGGCCCGCGAGCGTTCGGCGCGGGTGAACCAGTGGCACAGATACACCAGCATCGCCGGCATCACCGCCGCTTCGACCACGCCGAGCATGAAGCGAATGACGATCAGCCAATAGGCGTTGGACACCACGCCGGTCAACGTGGCCAGACCACCCCAGAGGATCAGGCTGACGAAAATCAGCTTCTTGACGCTGTGCTTTTGCGCGTAGATCGCGCCGGGAACCTGGAAGAAAAAGTAACCGAGAAAGAACAGCGCACCGAGCAGCGAGGACAGACCCGGTGTAATCATCAGGTCTTCGGCCATGCCCGATGCGGCGGCAAAACCGTAGTTGGCGCGATCGAGATAGGCCAGGCTGTAAGTGATGAACACGATCGGCATGATGTACCACCAGCGGCGGGTGGCGAGGGTAGCGGTTTTCATCGGTGTGACTCCTGAGCTTGTTGTTTTTGTCGCAGCAGGTTCATTGATTTGCGGTGATCAGGCGGGCCTCTTCGCGAGCAGGCTCGCTCCCACATGTGAAATGCGTTCCCCTGTGGGAGCGAGCCTGCTCGCGAATTCAGCGGTCAACTCCAAGCGAGAAGGCAACCCATCCATGTCGCCACGACTCTGCACCGCGCGACTGCCAATCCAGTTCGCCCGCTGCACGGCCTCGGCAAAACTCTGATGCTCGAGCAGGGCGCTGATCATCCCCACCGCAAAGCCGTCACCGGCGCCCACGGTATCGACCACGTTGTTCACCGGCACGCCAGCAACGAAGCCCTGATCCAGCTGCGTGCGGTAGTAAGCACCCGCAGGCCCGAGCTTGATCGCCACGGCCTCGGCGCCCTGATCCAGATAGAACGCAGCAATGTCGGCCGGGTCGTCGAAACCGGTGAGCAAGCGACCTTCGCTCAACCCCGGCAGCACCCAGTGGGCAAGGGCGGCGAGGCGGTTGATCTGGCGGATCATCTCGCCCTCGCTGGCCCACAGGCTCGGGCGCAGATTCGGGTCGAATGACACGCTGCGCCCGGCGTTGCGCATCTGGGTCATCAGCTCGAAGGACATTTCCCGGCTGGAACCTGACAGCGCCGGCGGAATACCGGTGGCGTGCAAATGGCGGGCGCTCAGCAGGTTGTCGCTGATGGAGTTCGGCGACAAATGACTGGCCGCCGAACCGCGCCGGAAATATTCGACCTGCGGGTCGCTGCCATCGTCGTTGCGCGATTTGAACTGGAAACCCGTTGGCTGGTTTTTATCGACTTCGACGTGGCTGCAATCCAGACCTTCCTTGATCAGCGTTTCCACCACAAAGCGTCCGAGCGAATCGTTACCGACCCGGCTCAGCCACGCGACGTTGAAACCCAGGCGCGACAAGCCGATCGCGACGTTGCTGTCGGCCCCGGCAATCCGTTTGTGAAACTGCTCGACCTTGGCCAGATCGCCGGTCTGCTCGGCGACCAGCATCGCCATGGTTTCACCGAAAGAAAGAATATCGATCTCAGACATGAGCTGGCTCCAGGCGCGATTGACCGAGGCGGGCGAGGGCGGCGACGTGTTCGCGGGTCAGTTGCACCAGGTCATCGCCTTGCAGCGGGTATTCGGCGGCGCGCATAACGCCTTGGTCCATGTGCCGCAGCAGTTGTTCCCACAGATGCAGATCGCTGATGGCCGGCGGTACGGCGATCAGTTTGCCGTCGGCGCGGCGCGCAACGGCTTTGCAATGCACATAACCGACGTGACGGCCGAGCGCGCGTGCGGCGCTGGCGGCGGACTGGTCCTGCCAGTGCCAGTTGCCAATGTCGAAGGTCATCTTGATCGGCAGGTTGTGTTGCTCGACGGCGGTAAAGAAACGCTGGAACGGCTCGATACGTCCGCCTTGCAAGGTCTGGTCGTTCTCCACCAGCAGTTGCACCGGGCTTTGCTTGAGTCGCTCGGCCAGTGCCTGCAAATCAGAGTTGTCGGTGAAATAACCGAGGGACACTTTCAGCCATTTCGAGCCGAATGCCTGGGCCTGTTGCAGCGCGGTAATCAGTTCGGGATTTGGCTGCGCTTGCCCTGCGAGCCAGAGTTCGGTGGGTGAGGAATAAATGCTTTGCAGGCCCTGCGCCTGGGTAGCCTGAGCCAGTTGCGCCGGGTCTTCACGGGTCAGCAGCTCTTCACGCCACTCGATGCGATTCGCCCCGGCTGCCGCGAGGATGTCGATAAAACAATCTTGCCCACGCTGGCGCACGAGCTCGGCACCGTAGCTGGACAAACTGATGGAAACGGCGGGTTTATTCATTGTTATTGACCTCTGAAACCGGTTTCATTTTTGTTCAAAAAAAATCAGGTGATTCTGTAGTGTTTTTGCAGGCCCTTTCGCGAGCAGGCTCGCCCCCACATTTGCAACACGGTCACCTGTGGGAGCGAGCCCGCTCGCGAAAGCGCCAGATCAGACGCCGCCAATCCCTCGGGTCGAACCCCGCTCAATCAGCACCGGCGCAAAATCCACAATTCGCGCCACCTCATCATCCCCGCGCAAGCGCTTGAGCAGACACTCAAACGCCCGCGCGCCTATCTCTTGCGTCGGCTGTGCCAGCGCGGTGATCCCGCTGCCCACCAGCGGATACCAATCCAGATCATCCAGGGCAATCAGCCCGACATCCTCGAACAAGCGCACACCGAGTGCGCGCAACGCGTGAGTCGCCGCCAGCGCCGCCACGCCATTGGCGCAAAACAGTGCTTTCGGACCGTCACCGGAGGTGCCTAGAAAAGTTTGCAGTTGCGCCTTCAGATCATCGCCGGTTTCCAGCACCGCCCCGGTCAGGGCCGAGCGTTGGGCAATCTGCGCTTGAAACCTGCTGACCCGTTCGATCCGCGAGCTGGTGCCGTCAAACGGTTCGGTGACCATCAATAGGTCCCGATATCCGCGCTGCTCAAGGTGTGTGAGTGCCATTTCAACCGCTTGCGGGTTATTCAGTCCGACCATGTCGCTGTCGAGCCCGTCGACCTTGCGATCCACCAACACCATAGGCATCTCGCGGCGCAGCTCATGCAGTTCGTCCCGGTGATGGCCCAGCGTGTTCACGATCAGCCCTTCGATGTTGTAAGAGCGCAACAGCGCCAGATGCTGGCGTTCCTGCTCGTCATCGCGGTCGGTGTTGCACACCACCAGGCTGTAGCCGTGCGCACGGCAGGCGGTTTCCACCCCGTGCATCACGGCAATCGAATAGGGGTTACGGATATCGGCGACGAGCATGCCGATCAGCCGAGTGCGCCCGCGTTTCAGGCCGCGGGCCATTTGGTTGGGGCGGTAACCGAGTTCATCAATCGCCTGCTCGATGCGCCGGGCAATGGCATCGGAGAGCAGCGCGCGGTCGTCGCCAATGAAGCGCGAGACGCTGGCCTTGGATACACCAGCGCGTTCGGCAACATCAAGCATGGTCACGCGGCTGCGCTGGGCGGCGGAGAAGTCGTTCAACGGGTCAGACCTTATTTTTGAAATGTAGCGTTTTAACGGCATGGATACCGCTGAAACCGGTTTCAGAAGACACTATCTGACCTTGAGCCGTCAACCTTCAAATGCAGCGGAAGCAGTCACGGCAAAATGGATTTCCGACAAACGGTTGCTTTACCTGTCAGATCTGACAGTAGGCATCTTTCCAATACCAGCGCTTAATTTCTTTCAGGCCTAGATGACCAGCCAGTGAGAAATTCCATGCCGATCGAAACGCCGATTACCTCCAGCGATCCATTGAATCCCGGCGTGCTTCTGAGCCTGCCACGAGTGGAAGGCGTCGATCCGCTTGACCCGGCCGGAACATTGCCGCCGGACGCAAAACAGGTGGGCATCGTTTGTATTATTGACCGCTGGCCGAACTTTCCTGTTTCAGGCGTGAATAAAGATCGTGTTGAAATTTTCATTGTTGGTAACCCTGATTTCGTCGCCTTTGGCGAGTATGGGGCCGCGGACGATGCGCCGGAGTTTCGTATTCCAGTAGCTCCCGAGAAACTTCCGGATGTGGCTACGTTTGAGCTTTTCTACACAGTACGTTCGATCAACCCTACTACGTCACCTTCACGACGCCTGACTTTTGCGATAGTTAAGCCGCCGCAACTTTTGAAGGAGGTTACTTTTCCCGATGCGGATGCTTGGGGATATATCGGATGTTACAAGAACCATCCCGGCGATCCGGAAGCCTTGTTTATCTGGGAAGGGGTACGTATCGAAATTCCTTTCGATGACTTGTTTCAGCTTGCGGATGTCCTCAGCCTGGATTGGCAGGCATGGGATTCTTTAAACGGGTCGGGAAACCCTTTGACACAGGTGTTTAACTTTACTGAGGTTGTGACAGATGTTGTGACCAAGGAGCCAGTGAAGATTGTAATCAAGCCCTTTGCTTCACATATAGAACCCATGGAGGAAAACGATTCGGCCTTAGTTAATTACCAACTATTGCGCGACGGTGTACCTATCTTTCGCTCGTTTACCGGGCTGGTGAAGGTAGACAGGAAAATTCCGGGAGAAAGCAAGTATTGCTCGGATGCAAGTTGGATGAAGTGATCAGGCCGCAACAGTAGCAGCGATATTACGACTGCAGTTGGCGACATTCGCCATTGTCGAAGATGCATGGATCAAAAAACATTTTCTACGCAATGGAGAAGGCACATGACAAGTATTCAAACTGCGGAGTCAGGCACACCCTTGGGCGTTCTGGTCGCACCTACCCCCGAATTGCCAGACGGGCGCGGCACGAACAAGGACATCATTCCGATAGCTGCGATACCTGTGGGCGCCGCGCTGACACTTATGGTCAAGACCAATGTGTGGTCGAATCCTAACAGCAGAGATCAGATCGCCCTTGACGTTACGCGAACCCAGCCTCCTGCCAATCCGCTGCCGACAGACTTCACGCGGTTAAACAGGGTAAACCTCGGCGACGTGGCCAGCCGTCCTGTAGATTTTCCGATCACAGTGCCTACCGAATTTCTGGGTGAGGATGCAACCCCGGTGGGGCCGACGCCGATCTGGGTGCGTAGCGTGCTGTATGAGCGGGGGCTCAACCCGCTGACCGGTCCTGTGATGAAGTTTTTTATCGACCGTACTGGTGCCTGGCAAGCGAAACCTGCACAAACAGGTACAAATCCAGGACAGGTTCCAGGCGCCAGAACAATTCCGCCAGCCACGTTTCCAAATGCCCCCGGGGATCTGGATGACACATGGGCAGGTCAGCCAGGTAACGAAGGGGGATTGCAGGTACAAATTGATACCGGCTACGCCAACGTTCAGCCGGATGACACGTTGACCCTGTACGTGGCAGGTACACGTACCAACCCTCCGCAGGTGCCCCCTTTTTCAACGGACCGATGCCCACCGATGGCAAGCTGTCCATCCCGACCGCAGAGCTACGCAAGGTAACGAGCGGCCGGGCCTTCATCTGGTTCATCATTACTGACGCTGCTGGCAACCAGAGCGCATGGGGCGTGTATTTCAAAAACGTGCGTTTTCTGCCACTTCCCAAACTGGGCGTCATTACCGTCCCGGCAAACGAAGATGGTCTGATCGATTTAAAAGATGCGCGTGCAGGTGTGAAGGTAAAAGTCAGCCGGTTGGTAGATACAATCGGCACCGACGTAGTGAGCCTGACATACGGCGCTCAACCAGCCCAGGATCTGCCATTCAACGCACTCACGGAGCTGGAGTTCACCATTCCTTGGTCGAGTCTGAGCAAACAATACTTTGATAACCAGACGGGTACGAATTTTGAATTGGACGTGGTCGTCAAAGCTGACTTGATGCGTGGCGGCTTATCCATCGACGACGGATCAACAACTGTCAAAACAGATTTCTCGACGCATCCGCCTTATACCGTCGACCCGACGACCCCGCCCCCTGAAGTTAATCCCGAATTCCGGAAACTGATCGTCCGCGGACAGCCACCTGTCACGGATAACTTACTGGGCCCTCAGGATGTCGATCAGACAGCCAAGGCTCACATCGATGTCTCGCCTGTCACCGCCGGGACGTCGTTTCCCGATCCCGAACCGGGCGATCTGGTTACCCTGAAGTATCTTGGGGATCAAGGCGAAATTATCGTTAATTCCATTCAAATGACTCAGTCGAATATCAATAATGTCGTTCAGATAGATTTGCCATATACCGTTGTCGGTCCGGGTGGTATCGGGCTTAAAGAGGCTTGGTGGACATATGAAAACCCCGCCCGGAATAATACTCAAGACTCGGCAAAGGAGACGGTAACTGTCAATACTGTAGTCATCGTTCTCGATAAGCCAGAATTCCAACGCCCACCTACAGATGGCACCGAAGACCCATACATTATTTGCGAGAGCTTGACGGGGGATGATCACGTTGCGACGTTCAAGATCAAACCTAATGATCATTTCACCGATGGGATGAATATCACATTCAATTGGCAAGGCTGGCATGACGATAAATACACCATAGACGCACCGCCGGATACGGTTTTTTCCGATACTCGTGCGATCACTTCGCTCGAGTTAACGGAGGGGATGCTTTGGGAAGTGCCATACGCACCTTTTATTCGTAATCTTCCTCGTCCACCTGCTACCACGCCTGATCCGACCGACTTTTACGCAGGTTATGTCAAAATCTGGTATTCGACGCCAATTGTAACCACGTCAGAAGTTCAGGAAATGATTGTCTACCTGCTCAATGCTGACTTCTTGTACTGCGAATCGGAACCGGGCTGGGATCCTGCGCCTGCTCCATAAACGGCATTCGCGATCATTGCATTGCCGGAGAGCCAACCTCTTCAGGCAATGCAATTTAATTGGGGAAGCAAGAAATATCTCGAAATGTCGCGAGTGGGCGATTAAGCCCACCTACTAAGAGGATTAGTCCTACAGAGAAAGTCCAGACTAGCAGGTATTCTCCGGCGTCGCCTACAAAGGTCGTCTGATGGAATATGTACGCCTGAACCGTCCTTCTTCCGTCCCGATAAACCTCAACGAGAAGTGTATATGACGTTTGAAAATAGCTTGGGACCGACAGTTTTGAAACTCACTGGCACGCTCTCTTGTGCAGCATTACTGATCGCAATATCCGAGACGGCCTTTTCCCGAAATCTCAATCCTGGTGAAGTCGAAACCGTATCCGGCGGTGCTACGCCAGAAGCCTGGTTCATCCCTGTCACCGCCACGCTCAACGTCAATGGCGGTGATACGCTGAACATCGTTGTCGGCGGTGGGACGTTAAACGCGATTTCCGCCAGCACTTCACAGATTGAAGCCTCAGCAGACGCCCGAGTGTCTCTGGACGCGGCAACGGTGACGGCTAGCAATTTCGACACTGCGCTGAGCTTGACCGACAGCTCGGCAGTGGTATCCGGCAGTACGCTGTCCAGCGATGGCAGAGCAATGTCGCTTGCGCGCGACCTGAATATTCCCGTTGGCTCAACAGCGACCGTCACTGGCAGTACGTTGACAGGCGGTTTTTCGGGTGCAGCGGTGACATCCCTCAGTACGTTGAATCTGGTGGACAGCCGGGTTGAAGGGACCGACGCCGATGGTGTTGGTCTCGAACTCTATGGCGGCAACGCCAATGTCAGTGCAGCCAGCGAGGTCATCGGAGAACTGAATGGGATCATCTTTGGCAAGGATACCGTCCTGAACCCGAGCGATGTCACCGCACAGAGCGTGTTGAAGGTTGATGCGTCAACCGTGCAGGGTCGCACCGGCGCAGCGATCAAAGTCGATTTTGCGACGCCGGACGATCAACCGGTATTGATCGAAATAGCTAACCGTTCGAATCTGATCGGCGGCAACGGTAATATCCTGGAGGTCATCGATGGAGCAGCAGCGCGCTTTCAAATCGACGACAGCCAGTTGACCGGCAATGTAGCGGTTGCTGACGGCGGGACCGCCGCGGTTTTCTTGCAAAACAATGCCAGCCTTGACGGCGATTTGACCAACGTCGATTCTGTTTCGCTCGATACCCGAAGCATACTCACCGGTAACATTCAGGGCTCTGGGACTGGCGTCGTGATGCTGGATAACGACTCGATCCTGCACGGTTCGGTTACTGGCGTCAGCGCTATGTCCATCGGGCGTGGCGCTGAATGGAACCTGGTTGGCAGCAATTCGTTATCGAATCTCGAAATGCAGGGCGGGAACGTCAGATTCGGCACGCCCGCCGAGTTCGTCCGTCTGGATGTTGCCAACCTGTCAGGCAACGGCCGGTTTTTTTTGGATGCTGACGTGTCCACCGGTGAAACGGACTTTCTCAATGTCACGGAATCAGCCAGTGGCCGTCACGAGCTGGTAGTTGGTGCAAGCGCCAGCGAACCTGTCACCGGTGCACCGCTTCAAGTGGCTAACATCGCTGGCGGGGATGCTGAGTTCGATCTGAGAAACGGTCAGGTTGATCGTGGTGCTTTGGCGTACAAACTGGTGCGAGAGGGCGAAGGTATTTTCCTGCGGCCTGATGGGACAACGCCGAGCACTGGTTCACAAACTGCATTGGCAATTGCCGGTACCGCTCCTACTGTTATCTATTCGGAAATGACCACTCTCAATACCCGCCTCGGCGACCGTCGCATGGCCGGCACTCAGCCGCGATCGCGATCGATTGCGGCACTGGACTCAGATAATCAAAACGCGACCAGCGGCCTGTGGATACGCACTCATGCCAATCAGTACAACGTCAAGAATGCCTACGGTGATGGTTATAAACAAAATCAGACTGGCGTCTCATTGGGGGTGGACACGCCACTACCGATAGGTGATGGCCAATGGTTGATCGGGGTTTTTGGTGGCTACAGCACCACTCGCCTTAACCTGGCCCGCGGCAGCGCCGGCACGATCAACAGCACCTATGGCGGGATGTATCTGTCCTGGTATGACGAAACGACCGGGTATTACGTGGATACCGTTGGCAAAATCAACCGTTTCAGTAATGACGTCAAAGTCACCTTGAGCGATGACACTCGAACAAAGGGTGACTTCGATAATCTCGGCATCAGTGGAACCGTCGAAGTGGGTAAGCATATAGTCTTTAACCGAGGTTACTTCATCGAACCCTCTGCTCAGGTTGGTGTTGCGACGGTAAAAGGCAAGGACTACAAGTTGGACAACGGACTGCAGGTAGACAGCAACGAGACCCGCTCATTGCTCGGCAAGGTCGGAATGACCGTTGGCCGCGAGGTGGTGCTGAACAATGGCGGAAAATTGCAACCCAGGCTGCACGCGGCGTTAAGTCATGAATTCGTCAACAATAATCGTGTCAGCGTGAATGACACTGGATTCAACAACGATTTGTCCAGCACCAGCCTAGAGCTGACCGGGGGCCTCAATTGGGTTCCGGCCAATAACAAATGGCAACTGTATGGCGAGATAGGGACCAGCAGGGGCAGCAAAGCTGACCAGGAGCTAGGAGGGAGTGTCGGGCTGAGCTTCAGTTTCTGATTGCATCAGCATTAAAAAAAGGAAGCCTCGCAGCTTCCTTTTTGTCGTAGTCAGTAAGCGTTTTTTCTCTTGCTCAGGTCTGCGTTAGCGACAAACTCCCCAGTGATCGGAAACTCTTCGTTGCCGCTCTCTCCACCATGGTCATATGTGCCGGACCAAGTGCCACTCAGGGTTTTTTTAATGTCGTCATATTTCAATGTCAGGCTCCCGCTCACAGAGACGTGCAGATCACCCGTCGCAGGATTGGAATAGTAGGTACTTCTGACATCATCGCTATCTTTGGAGAGGTCATAGGTCGACGATTGGGGTTTAAAAGGGAACACAAACTCAAGCGTACGCGTCACACCATCCTTAGTGTGTCCAGCTGTCAGGACGTAACGCAGGCCTTCCGGGTAGGGCTTCGGCCCGAAGGAAGGTACAGAGGTAGATCGAAACTCCATGAATTGAGGGATTTTGACAAACCTGTAGTTTGGGTTGGCATCGCCGTTGATAGTGGCTGACAAATAGGTCGGCGCTAAAACCGGAGAGATCGTCGTGTAGGCTCGGGCTGCATAGCTCATGAGTTTTATCTCCATACAATATGGTTGGGGACATCCAAAGACTGACCCGTCCTACTTCTGGATGTTGTATGGAAGCGTGAATACAGTACGCCTGTAAACTGTCAGTGTTGACAGTTTACAGGCGTACGTTTTTGTGAGCTTTGAACTGCCAGAACAAGCCGTGTTTTTCAGCCGAACAATCCTGCTGCAATGTTGATCGAGAACCCGAGGATCGCCGTATTGAACACAAAACCGATCAGCGACTGCGCGAGCACAATTTTTCGAATATCCCGCGTTGCAACACCCACATCCGAAGTCTGCACAGCCACGCCGATGGTGAACGAGAAGTACAGAAAATCCCAGTAATTGGGGGTGGTCAGTCCTTCAGCAAAACGCAGCGCCGGCTCTTTGCCGTCCCAGGTGTAAAACAATCTGGCGTAGTGCACACAGAAGATCACACCTATCAGCAGCCATGAGCCGGTCACTGTCAGCGCTGTGAACCCGTAGTGCATGAGTTTGCGTGAGGTTTCCAGGTCTTTGCTGCCGGCCAGTTCAAGGGTGATGGTGGCGAGACTGGCCAACGCGGCAATGCACACCACAAACAGCACCAGCCCGGCGTTCTCGTCTTCGACTTCGGCGATGCGTCGCACGTCCGGGGCCTTGGCGCGTATGGTCAGCCAGAACATCAGAATCAGGTATGTCCAGACACCGACGTTCCAGCCAATGAGGATTTTGCTGACGATGGAACCGGCCGGGACCAACAGGCCGCTGGCGAGGCCGAGCAGAGCGGCGGCGGAGAGGCGAGGGTGGGTGCGGGCGAGGAAGCGCATGAAAGCTCGGTAGGCGAGGGAGGTTTCACCACCTTAGCCCAGCGATGACAGATGTGGCCACTGCGCATGATGTTGGCCAATCCTTGTGGGAGCGAGCCTGCTCGCGAAGACGTCAGCATATTCAACATTAGTGTTGGCAGACCGGACGCATTCGCGAGCAGGCTCGCTCCCACAGTTTGATCAGCGTTGTTTGGTGAATCGCTGTACGAGCTTCATGACCACGACGAAAAACACTGGCACGAAGATTACTGCCAGTGTCGCGGTGATCATCCCGCCAATCACACCTGTGCCGATCGCTTGCTGACTTGCCGAGCTCGCGCCAGTTGCAATCGCGAGCGGCACCACACCGAGAATGAACGCCAGCGATGTCATCACGATCGGCCGCAGACGCAAACGCGCGGCCTGCAACGTCGCATCGATCAGATCGTGACCTTCGTCATACAAGCTCTTGGCGAACTCGATGATCAGGATCGCGTTTTTCGCCGACAGACCAATGATGGTGATCAGTCCGACCTTGAAGAACACGTCGTTGGGCATGCCGCGCAGTGTCACGGCGAGTACCGCGCCGAGCACACCAAGCGGGACAACGAGCAATACAGAGGTCGGAATCGACCAGCTCTCGTACAGCGCCGCCAGACACAGGAATACCACCAGTAGCGACAGGCCCAGCAGAATCGGCGCCTGATTGCCGGACAGGCGTTCCTGCAACGACAAACCGGTCCACTCTTGACCCAGACCTTTCGGCCCCAGCGCAACCAGTCGTTCGATTTCCGCCATGGCCTCGCCGGTACTGTGCCCAGGTGACGGTTCACCAGATATCGCCATCGCTGGATAGCCGTTGTAACGAGTCAACTGCGCCGGGCCTTGAATCCAGTTGGCCTGAACGAAGGCCGACAGCGGCACCATGTTTCCAGCGTTGTTGCGCACATGCATTTTCAGCAAATCATCCACCTGACTGCGCTGATCACCTTCGGCTTGCACGACTACCCGCTGCATGCGGCCCTGATTGGGGAAGTCATTGATGTAGCTCGAACCCACGGCAGTGGACAGCACGTTGCCGATGTCGGCGAACGAAACGCCCAAGGCATTCGCCTGCTTGCGGTCGACGATCAGTTGCACCTGCGGTGCTTCTGCCAGCGCGCTTTCACGGACGTTTATCAATACCGGACTTTTCTCGGCGGCGGCGAGCAGTTCCGTACGCGCCTGCATCAACGTCGCATGGCCCAGACCACCGCGATCCTGCAAGCGGAACTCGAAACCGCTGGACGTGCCAAGGCCATCCACCGGCGGCGGCAGCACCGAGAAGGCCATGGCGTCCTTGATCTGGCTCAGCGCCGCGTTGGCGCGGTCGGCGATTGAGCTGGCAGTATCGTCACTGCCACGTTCCGACCAATCCTTGAGTGTCGAAAACGCCAGCGCTGCGTTCTGCCCGCTACCGGAGAAACTGAAACCCAGGATCACCACGCTGTCACTGATTCCCGGCTCACCGGCGTTGTGCGCTTCGAGCTGCTCGGCTACTTGTACAGTACGGTTCTTCGTTGCGCCGGGTGGCAATTGAATATCGGTAATGGTGTAGCCCTGATCCTCGGTCGGCAGAAACGAGGAGGGCAGGCGCGCAAAACAGATTCCGAGTCCAATCAGCAGGACCACGTAGATCATCAGGTAGCGACCCGTACGCTTGAGCGCATAGCCGACCCAACCCTGATAGCGATCGGTCAGTTGCTCGAAACGACGATTGAACCAGCCAAAGAATCCGGACTTCTCGTGATGCTCGCCCTTGCCGACAGGCTTGAGCAAGGTAGCGCACAATGCCGGCGTCAACGTCAGGGCGAGAAACGCCGAGAACAGAATCGACGTGGCCATGGACAGCGAGAACTGTTGGTAGATCACCCCGACCGAACCCTGCATAAATGCCATCGGAATAAACACCGCGACCAACACCAGCGTTATGCCGATGATCGCCCCGGTAATCTGCGTCATCGCCTTGCGCGTGGCTTCCTTGGGCGACAGGCCCTCGCTGGCCATGATGCGCTCGACGTTCTCCACCACGACGATGGCGTCATCCACCAGAATGCCGATGGCCAGCACCATGCCGAACATGGTCAGCACGTTGATCGAGAACCCCAGCGCCAGCATGGTCGCGAAAGTGCCCATCAACGCCACCGGCACCACCAGTGTCGGGATCAGCGTGTAGCGCACGTTTTGCAGGAACAGGAACATCACCGCAAACACCAGCAGCATCGCTTCACCGAGGGTGTAGATCACTTTGGTAATCGAGACTTTGACGAACGGCGAAGTGTCGTAAGGAATCTTGTATTCCACGCCAGCCGGGAAGTAGCGCGCCAGTTCGTCCATTTTCGCCCGCACCAGTGTCGCGGTGTTCAGCGCGTTGGCGCCTGGAGAAAGCTGCACGCCAACGGCGGTGGACGGCTTGCCGTTCAGGCGTGTACCGAACTGATATTCCTGACTGCCGATCTCCACTCGCGCGACATCACCGATGCGCACCGTGGAGCCATCGCGATTGGCCTTGAGCACGATGTCGGCGAATTCCTGCGGCGTCGACAATTGGCCTTTGACCAGAATTGTCGCGGTAATTTCCTGCGTCGAAGGTGACGGCAGATCACCGATGCTACCTGCTGAAACCTGGGCGTTCTGCGCAACAATGGCTTCGTTGACATCGGCCGGTGTCAGATTGAACGCGATCAGTTTCTGCGGATCGATCCAGATGCGCATGGCTCGCTCGGCACCATACAACTGCGCCTTGCCGACACCGTCCAGACGCTTTATCTCGTTCATTACGTTGCGCGCCAGATAATCGCTGAGCGCCACGTCATCGAGCTTGCCGTCGCTAGAGGTCAAAGTGATCAGCAAAAGGAAACCGGAAGAGACCTTCTCCACCTGCAATCCCTGCTGATTGACCGCTTGCGGCAGGCGCGACTCGACCACCTTGAGGCGGTTTTGCACATCGACCTGCGCCAGCTCGGGATTGGTGCCCGGCTGAAAGGTTGCCTTGATCGTCGCGCTGCCCAGGCTGCTCTGCGATTCGAAATAGAGCAAGTGATCGGCGCCGTTGAGCTCTTCCTCGATCAGGCTGACCACGCTTTCATCGACGGTTTGCGCCGAGGCGCCAGGGTAGACGGCGTAAATCTCGATTTGCGGCGGGGCGACGTCGGGGTATTGCGCCACCGGCAACTGCGGAATGGCCAGCGCACCGGCCAACAGAATGAACAGGGCGACCACCCAGGCAAACACTGGGCGGTCGATAAAGAACTGCGGCATATAGAAGCGTCCTGCTTACTGACCAGTGGTCTGGGCAAGTGGAAGTGGGGTTTCGTCGATCTGCACCTTTTCCCCGGGACGGGCGTGTTGCAGGCCTTCGATGACAACACGGTCGCCGGGCTTCAGGCCGCCGGTGACGATCCAGCGATTGTTCTGCACCGCACCCAGTTGCACCGGTTGCTGCGCCACGCGCATCTGTTCATCGACAGTCAGCACCTGGGCAATGCCGGCACTGTCACGCTGCACCGCGCGTTGCGGTACGGTGATGCCGTTCTGGATGGTTGCCTGCTCAAGGCGTACGCGGATGAAGCTGCCCGGCAGCAAGTCGAGATCCGGATTGGGAAACTCGCTGCGCACAATGATCTGCCCGGTGCCGGGATCGACAGTGATGTCGCTGAACAGCAGCTTGCCGGGCAACGGATACACGCTACCGTCATCCTGAATCAGCGTGGCCTTCGCCTGATCCTGACCGACTTCCTGCAACTGCCCGGAGCGCAATGCCCGGCGCAGTTCATTGAGCTCGCGGGTCGACTGGGTGAGGTCGGCATGGATCGGGTTGAGCTGCTGAATCAGCGCCAGCGGCGTGGTTTCGTTCTGCCCGACCAACGCACCCTCGGTGACCAAGGCGCGACCGATACGGCCGGAAATCGGCGCGGTGACGGTGGCATAGCCGAGGTTCAGTTTCGCCCTTTCCAGCGCCGCTTTGCTGGCAGCGACATCAGCTGCCGTCTGCCGGGCAGCGGCGCGGGCGTTGTCGTAGTCCTGACCGCTGATGGCCTGGTCCTCGATCAACTGCGCATAGCGTTGTTCTTGCAATCTGGCCTGAAAGGCGTTGGCCTCGGCTTTGCGCAGCGCTGCTTCGGCACTGTCCAGATCGGCCTTGAACGGCGCCGGGTCGATGCGAAACAGCACATCGCCTTTTTTCACGTCACTGCCTTCGCGGTAGGTGCGCTGCAACACCACGCCGGCCACTCGTGCGCGCACTTCGGCAATCCGTGGCGCGGCGATGCGGCCGCTCAGTTCGCTGCTGATCGACAATGGCTGGGTTTTGATGATCTCGATGCGCACCGTGGCCGGCGGCGTCTGCTCTTCGGCGTTCGAGGATGAATCACAAGCGCTCAGCGTCAGCGCCAATGCGATCAGGCCGAGCCCGGCCAGCAGTTTTCCAGACATGTACAACCCCCAATATTGAAGGCCGCATCCTACGGCCAGACGGGGAGGTTAGCGGTGAAGCTTTGTAGCTGCTGTGTGAAATTGTGTAAGGGTTTTGCTCAGTAGCGGGTGAGGGCGTATATCCTGCAGGCCTTGAAATTTATTGCGACAGTTCGATCGCTTTCGCGAGCAGGCTCGCTCCCACAGGAGATCGCATTTCAATGTGCGAGCGAATGAGCCCTGACTGTCGCCACAGCATTCTCTGGAACACCCCATGCCCAACATCCTCCTGGTCGAAGACGACACCGCCCTCGCCGAACTGATTTCCAGCTACCTGGAACGCAACGGTTATTCCGTCAGCGTCATCGGCCGTGGCGACCATGTGCGCGAGCGCGCGCGGATCAGTCCGCCGGATCTGGTGATCCTCGACCTCATGCTGCCGGGCCTCGACGGCTTGCAGGTATGCCGTTTGCTGCGTGCCGATTCGGCGACACTGCCGATCCTCATGCTCACGGCTCGCGATGACAGCCATGATCAGGTGTTGGGCCTGGAAATGGGCGCTGACGACTACGTCACCAAACCCTGCGAGCCACGAGTGCTGCTGGCGCGGGTGCGCACGTTGTTGCGGCGCAGCAGCCTCGGCGAACCGCTGGCGGTCAACGATCGGATCGTCATGGGCAATCTGTGCATCGATCTGTCCGAGCGCACCGTGACCTGGCGTGATCAAGCGGTTGAACTGTCCAGCGGCGAATACAATTTGCTGGTGGTGCTGGCCCGGCACGCTGGCGAAGTGCTGAGTCGCGATCAGATTCTTCAGCGGCTGCGCGGTATTGAATTCAATGGCACTGACCGCTCGGTGGACGTGGCGATTTCCAAGCTGCGGCGCAAATTCGATGATCACGCCGGCGAGGCGCGCAAGATCAAGACCGTGTGGGGCAAGGGCTATCTGTTCAGCCGCTCCGAATGGGAATGTTGAGCTGATGTTTCGCATTCTGTTTCGCCTGTATCTGGTGACGATCGTCTCCTATAGTGCGGCGATCTATCTGGTGCCGGGTCTGGTGGTCATGGCCTTTCGGGATCGCTTCGTCACCTACAACCTGGAATTCTCCCGAGGTCTGCAATCGCTGATCACCAAGCAGTTTCATGCTGCGCCGCAAGAGCAATGGCCGGCGATTGCGGCGGCGATGGACAAGGAATTCCAGCCGCTGCACATCGTCCTGACGCCAATCGACGACCCGGTGTTCACGCCCATCGAGCAGGAACGTTTGCACCGTGGTGAGAACGTGGTGCGCATCGGCGATTGGGGCTGGCGAACGCTGGCGGTGACTCCGCTGAATGCGGATATGGCCGTTCGCATGGTCGTGCCGCCCGATCCGGTCGACGTCGATCTGTTGTACTGGAGCATCAACGTGCTGATCGGCGCCATGTTGCTCGGCTGCCTGCTGCTCTGGTTGCGCCCGCACTGGCGCGATCTTGAACGTCTGAAAGGCACCGCCGAACGCTTCGGCAAAGGCCACTTGAGCGAGCGAACCAGAATTGCCCCTAGTTCGAACATCGGCAGTCTCGCCAATGTGTTCGACACTATGGCCGGCGATATTGAAAACCTGCTCAACCAGCAGCGCGATCTGCTTAACGCTGTTTCCCATGAGCTGCGTACGCCGTTGACGCGTCTGGATTTCGGCCTGGCGCTGGCGTTGTCCGAAGACTTGCCAGCCGCCAGTCGCGAGCGTTTGCAGAGCCTGGTTGCGCATATTCGTGAACTGGATGAACTGGTGCTGGAGTTGCTTTCCTACAGCCGCTTGCAGAATCCGGCGCAGTCGCCTGAGCGCATCGAGGTGTCGCTGGACGAATTCATCGACAGCATTCTCGGCAGCGTCGATGAGGAGTTGGAGTCGCCAGACATCGTGATTGACGTTCTGCTGCACGGTCAACTCGAACGCTTCGCGCTGGATCCGCGCCTGACCGCCCGGGCCATCCAGAACCTGTTGCGCAATGCCATGCGCTATTGCGAAAAGCGCATTCAGATTGGCGTGCAGGTCATTGCCGGCGGGTGTGAGATATGGGTTGACGACGATGGCATCGGCATTCCCGACGATGAGCGCGAGCGGATTTTCGAACCGTTCTATCGGCTCGACCGCAGCCGTGATCGCGCGACGGGTGGGTTCGGCCTCGGTTTGGCGATAAGCCGCCGAGCGCTCGTAGCGCAGGGCGGCACACTTACCGTTGAGAGTTCGCCGCTGGGTGGGGCGCGATTCAGGCTGTGGTTGCCGGCCATGGCCTGAACCGTATGACGAATTTCAGGGCTGCGTTGTGCCGCTGGTCTGCAACACACATTGCTGGGTTTTACTGTCCCACACCTGGCCTTTCGGACATTCGGGCTTTTTCACGGCGTCGCTTTCATCGACGGCGAAAGCAGCAGGGCTGGACAGGGCGGCGACCAGCAGCGGGACGGCGAACAGCATTTGGCGGATATTCATGGTCGATCTCCACTTTCATCGGCTTGGAGCAGAAGTTGTTGTTCTCCTTTGCAGTGACTGCTCAGTTCTGCGGAAGATTCAAAGTTCTGCAGCGGGCCATTGACTTGTCATCCAACGGCAGGCTAATTTCCAGTCCATGACTTTCACCGTATCGCGCTGCCAGCCAAGCATTATTACCGCCATTCCTTATTTGGCGGGCTAGCTCACGACTGCAGCACCCAACCCGCCCTAGAGGCGGGTTTTTACTTTCTGTCTCCGGGGTTCTGAAAAATGTCAGGAGACGACCATGCCGCACAGCCCCGACCAGCAATCCCTGCTCGAGCACTATGTAAAGAAAATCCTGGCCGCGCCGGTGTACGACATTGCGGTGCGTACCCCGTTGCAGCCTGCGCCGGCATTGTCGCAAGCATTGGGCAATCGGGTCCTGCTCAAGCGCGAAGATCTGCAACCGACGTTCTCTTTCAAGATCCGTGGTGCTTACAACAAACTCGTGCAACTGAGCGATGATCAGCGAGCGCGGGGAGTGATCACTGCATCGGCGGGTAATCACGCGCAGGGTGTAGCGCTGGCGGCACGGGAATTGGGCATTGCCGCGACGATCGTCATGCCGTCTACCACCCCTGAGCTCAAGGTGCTCGGCGTGCGCAGTCGCGGTGCCGACGCATTGCTGCACGGTGATAGTTTCCCCTTTGCTTTGGCCCATGCGTTGCACTTGGCCGAGCAGACCGGATGCACGTTTGTTTCACCGTTCGATGATCCTGACGTGATCGCCGGACAAGGCACCGTGGCAATGGAAATCCTGCGCCAGCATCAAGGCGCGCTGGACGCCATCTTCATCCCGGTCGGGGGCGGAGGTTTGATCGCCGGTATCGCGGCCTACGTCAAATACCTGCGTCCGGAAGTGCGGATCATCGGCGTCGAATCCGAACATTCGGCGTGCCTGCAGGCGGCTTTAAGTGCGGACGAGCGGGTGGTCCTGCCCAGTGTCGGCACCTTCGCCGATGGCGTAGCGGTAGCACAGATTGGCGCGTATGGCTTTGAGGTTTGCCGCTTCTGCGTAGATGAAGTGATCACGGTCAGCAATGACGAACTCTGCGCCGCGATCAAGAATATCTACGACGATACCCGTTCGATCACTGAACCGTCGGGGGCGCTGGCCGTGGCGGGGATCAAGCAGTACGTGGCGCGCAGTGGGGTTCGCGATCAGACATTCGTCGCCATCGACTCCGGGGCCAACATCAACTTCGACAGCCTGCGCCATGTCGCCGAACGCGCCGCTGCTTGCGGCGTGCCGGCGTAATAAGCTCTCCGGTTATTCCTGCAGGGCGGTGCCGACTTTGTCCGACGCCGACCAGATGCGATAGCGCACTTCGACGTCCGAAGGGGCGTACACCACGACTGGCAGCTTGCTGTTGTAGCGCAACATGAAGCCATCGCCGACGACCGGAACGAAAGCGCGCTTTTTCTGGCTGCCAGGCGGGCAGGCCATCATCGTGCTCATCGGGCCGATGACTTTTTCCAGGCGATAGAACGGATAGCCCCAGCCTTGCAGATTCTTTTCATCGAGCACACCGCCCAGACGCTGGCGATTGCAATCCACTTCGAGGGTTTTGCCGGCGAGAATTTCAACCTGGAAATTCTCTTCCTGCTCTTGCTTGGGCAGATGGATGACTTGTCGGGTAAACCCGGCTTCGGCTTTGGGGTACGGCGCGACGTCTTCGAGCTTGGCGGCGTGGGCGAGGGTGGAAAGGTTGGCGATCAACAGGCCGGTGATCGCGCAAACGCTTAAGGAATTCATGGAGGCCTCCGTGCGGGTTGAATTGCAATGGGAGACATTCTTGCCGTCATAGCCTTCGAAAGCAAATTTGCCCGGAGATTGCAGATTGCAGGGGACGGGTGGTCGATTCATGCAATTTGCAAATAGCAGGATACTGGCCACATTTCCAAGTGCTTGATTTTGAAGGGAGCAAAACGAACCGATCAAAGGCACGTTTTATGCGTTCTTTTGGTGAGGCGCACAGGATTTGGGCGCCTACACTCCAATGGGCATTTCGCAGTACCACCACTTGCCGCACCAGGGAAACAGCGGGGGCACACCCGTGAAGGCGCAGCAGAGGGTCAGCGTGAATACTTGATTGGCAATCGCACAGAAAGGAGAGGGTTCGCCATGTTTTTATCTGCCTTGGAATTACGCAATATCATTGAAAGCAGCTTCCTGCCGAAACGCTGCCAGTGCACGCTGACACCAGACTTGTCGATGTCCGTCAAAGTATTTGGCGACCATCGAACCGACCAAGCCGATCTCTACGTAAGTGGAATCGACGCCAGCCGCCTGAACAGCTGCCGTGAGATCAACAACCTGGTCGCTGGCCTGCGTTCCGACCTCGCGCAACAAACCACGACCCATCAAACCAGCGCTCGCTCTCGAGCCGTTTAACCCACCGTTTCACCCAGTTCGACCGTCACGCGCCGGGCCTGCACGAAACCTAGGCCCAGCGCGAACTCGACCAGCACCGCGAGCAAAATCCCGGGGCCGGCATGGCCATTGAGCCATTCGCCAAAACCCAACGCCGCCAAACCGAAACAGCCGACGATAAAACCATTGCTCAGTGCACTGCGTGCCACTGACGGCGGAGCATTGCGCAGCAAACAAAACATCACCGCCAACGCCGCAAACAGCACCGCGCTGCGCCTTGCGACTACGCCAGTGCCTTCCGAATAGCCAATACTCCAGATCGCCAGCAACACCTCCGGAAAAAATCCCCAGACCAGCGCCAGCAGAAAACACAGGATTGAAGTGAAGCTCGACAACGTGCGGAACGACAACTGCATGGCCAATCCTTGCGGCAGTAGGGAAGGCCCCGAGCATACCCGCCGAAACCACCGCACGCCTATGGCCAAGCGGAAAATCAGAAGCGTCTGTCAGTTCTGTTGACTGCATGCGTCAGATAATTTCCTGTAACTGATTTGTGCGGGCTTGCCGGTGTTGTCGATGTATTTCATGTCGGCGGTGATGACTTTGCATTCCGAGGTCGGCGGCTCGGTTAGCGAAAGCACCTTCGCCACGTGTAGTGGCATGCCGTATTGGTAGGGTGTTTGATTCGATGTGGCGGAGGTGACGTTGGCTTGGGCCAGTGCGGCGTATGAGCTGCAGGCGAGGGTGGCAGTGAGCAGGAAGGGACGAATGTTCATGAGAGGACTCCAGCGTTGCGGGTAGGCGCCCGGCACGAAGCCGGGCGAGCCTGCCGCACTGGGCGTCAGCGGGGGAAAGCTGAGGGTGTGCGGTGATATGGAGTCTCTGACTGTGGCGTTAAGGCTGAGTTAACCGATGTGAACATGAGCTGAGTTATTTACGGTTGCTTTTCCCTTGTCTCGGGCATTTGTCGTTTGCGATATGAATCATTAGGGTACGGGCTTTGACGTGCTCGAAAAAAATTAATGATAAGGCTGTGCTGCTAAATTTCAGTACCCTAACTTATCTGGAAAAAACGAGAGCGGTGGGTGAGTGGCCTTCCACGTTTTTGCGAGTTCTTTTGCTTTTTCTAGTTGCTCTTTTGACAGCTTTTTTTCTACTTCCGGCAATACGTCGTTAACGTTGTTTATTACGTTTCCACCACCATCAAGCTCCAGTAGATTCGACAATAGTGCGTATGACTTTACCGGGTCTGATTCGAATCCGTATTTTGGTTCAGCTTCGCCAATATATGACGCGTAACCAAAAACTGCAGATGCATAGCCTGAGGCTGCAGCTTTTTCATTCCATTTTCTAAATGATGACAAATCGGCTTTTTCAATCCTCGTAGCGGCAAATCCCATCATGGCTGGTGGATAACCATTCTCTGCAGCGGCTTTCATCCATTTTTCGATTTCATCTGATCTGCTAGAGGGTAGTAGGAACATGCCTCCCCCCTCTTGATACTTGGTCGCTAAACGAAATTGCGCTAATGCAAAACCTTTTTCTGCGGACTTTTCAAGCCATTCATCGTTTCCTGTTATCTCCCATAGTAGGTACATCGACTCAGCGTCACCATGAGATGCCTGATCTGTAGCAAGGGTTTTGGCTTTGTTCATCCAATCTTTAGGCGATTGCTCAGAGGAAGAACAATTATTCATAGTTACGCACAAATCTTGATCCGCGCCGCCGAGCCGAATCATAGAGTAAATATTGCCTTTCTTTGCTGACTCCTCGTAAGCCTTTTGCGCTTCTTGAGTCATGTATCTATTGTTTTTTCTTATAGATTCTCCCAAATAGTAAAGTGCTTCATCATCACCGCCTTCGGCTGCTATTTGTAATGTTTCAATTGCGGAGATGGCTTTGTGTTGATTGTATAGTTCAATGCCCTTGATTTTTGCCTGAGATTGTTCGTTCGTAAGCGCGTTTGACTGGGCTGATACTAGGCTTAAAAATGTTAACGCAGTGGCCAGCAGTTTCATTGAAGTCTTTGCCTATTCAGTCGTTCATCAAGGGCAGTGGCGATAATTTATCTAGATGGAATTTGGGTGCGGACAACCTAAAAATATACTCAATTACTCAGCTTGTCGGGGAAGAAAGACAGCGGTGGGTGATTGGTTTTCCATTCTTCAGCGACGATTTTTGATTCTTCAATTTGTTCTGGTGTCATCTTTTCAGAAATTTTTTCGATCTTACGGTCGACATAATCTTGCACGCCACCGGCGTCACCGAGTTCTTTTAACAAAGAGAAAATAGCGTAGCCTTTGACTAAATCCAAAGAGTAACCTACTTTATCTGGCGTATGTGAAATGTACGCACCATAGTTACTCATTGCAGCTTGTTCGCCTGTTGCGGCAGCCTTCTCGAGCCAATGTCGAATGCTCGCCATGTCTCCTTGCTTATAAAGCGTCTCTAGATATTGCATCATAGCTTTAGGGTTGCCACCTTCCGCAGAGAGTAGCAGCCATTTTTTGACCGACGCTTCACGTCCTCCAGGAGTAAAGAAGTAACCCTCTCCCTGCCTTTCGCTGATCGCCATCCAATATTGCGCGAGCGGATAGCCTGCATTAGCAGATTTTTCTAACCAATGGTGATCCAGCGTGATTTCGTACATCAAGTATAAAGATTCAGGATCGCCATCATTTGCCTTAGGTAACGTTATTTTTTTTGCCTCTACGAACCATTCTGCTTGAGTTTTTTTTGACGACGGGCAATTTCCCATCGTTGCGCAAAGATCTTTTTTTGCTCGACCCAACTGAATCATTGCGTATATGTTTTTTTTCTCTGCTGCCGATTCATACCAAAATTGGGCTTCGGGAGTCATGTATCCATTTTTCTTTCGAAGAGCTTCGGCAAGATAATACTGTGATTCTATTACGCCGTCTTTTGCCTCTCGCTCTAGCTGTGGAATGGCCGCATCTATTTTCATCTGGTTGTAAAGAATGATTCCGCTTGGTCCACTTTGCTGAGGGACTGAGGATGCATTGGTAAAATTGGCGCTATACGGCGATACTGAAATCAAACCCAAGCTGAACATTAGAATGATTTGATTTAATTTGATTTTTATTAGTCTGTTCATTGGTAGCCTTTTAAATAGGGTGTCGCCCCACTAAGCGAGTAGGTTGGTGATGGGGCATAATTTTGTTGACAATAATCGGCCAGATTTGCGCCAAGTAATTTTGCGTGCGATTTATAGTTTTTACGTACTTCAACAATTGTATCGTCAAAGAGGCTTTGAACGCTTTCCGCCATGAAAGTATCTAGTGACATACGATTTTTGCAATACTCTTGTTCTCCAGCTTGCTCCTTTATGCCAAACTCATTCATTGACATGCATGCGAGTTCAAATTGTCTTTGTGCTTTGTCAATAGTGTTGGTTTTTTTTGCATTGTTGACTATCCAGCGCAAAATTCTTTCTATGGCTTTTTGCTGGAGAACATGGCCTTCGGATTGACTATATGTGCGACCCTTGTCAGATATGCTATTGTTTTCAGGACTGGCTGTAGTAATTTTAAACTCTTCGGGCTGGCTTATAAGCGTTCTTAAGAGTGGGCCCAGCGCGTTAGGAATTGCATTAATAATCCACTCTTCGAGCTCGCTTTGGTTCTTATAATTCATGATCGCGTCCGCAATCGGTCCGCCCTTGCCACGTCGCGTCAGAGACTCATAAAGACCCATCACAACATCCCAACGCATCATGTATGCCATTGCCACATTCAATCCGGCAACGCCCAAAGCGTTAAGTGCGGAGGCATACTCACTCGCTTCAGGATCCATCCACTCAACTTTACGGCCTTTGGTCTTATGCAGCTCTTTGCGATATATGTTAATGAGGTCGACCACCGCCTCATAACCCACTTCAAATTTGAAACTACCGTTAGCGCCCGGTCCAAGCACTACTGTTGCCTTCAAATTAAGAATGAACCGTCCTTTATCAAGAGAAACCTGAGCGTTCCCTTGAAATCCTGCGCCTAACGCGATTCCTACGGACCCGCCCAATTTTGCAAGCGTCAGCCATGGATTGGCTGTCCTTGCGTCTTTAGGACCGCTTATACCCAACGATGGCGCGGTACTTCGGGCGACGAGCTCTTTTGGCGGCGCCCAGTTTAGTGCACCAGTGAGCTCAATAGCGGCTTGCAAACCGCCGAATACGTTGAAGCTTGCCTTCGCGCCATTTTCGATTTGAACATTGGCGAGGCGACCAGTCGACATCTGACCTGTGCTCAGGGTGCCCGCAGCGGTGGGGGCTTTTGATTGATGGACGAGATCTGGAGTAGGACTATCGTCGCCGCTGTCGGCTTTTGCTTGCTTGGCGGCTGCGTGATCGGCGCGCTCCTGTTTGGCTGAGGCATCTTCACGCTGTGCGCGTTTGACCGGGCTCAGTGAGGCACCGTATTTGACGTTACCGAAGATAGGGCTCAATTCGACGCTGCCGGCAAGTAGCAGCGAAGCACCAGCATATCCCCACGCCTTCACGCCGAAGTGGAAGGAGAAACGCCCAAAATTCATTTTTTGTGGGCTACCGTCCAATAGGTAGTCGAGCGTGATTTCCTGTGCGCTCGCTTGGGCGGGCATATCGACTTTCATCAATTCCACTTCGCCGCGTGCCAAGTCGAGGCTCATCCCCGCGCTGGCCGACGCCTGAAAACCTTCTGCAGCGCTGATGGGGGGGCTTTCCAGCTTTACTTCAGCGTGAATGCTTGGTTGTGGAGGTGTCAGGCAGCGAACGAACTGCGCCTGAGGACTGGCATCGAAGAGTCTCACTTTACCGCGTACACTTTTCTGAAACACCAGCTGCTGAAGATGCTTACCCCAATTGGTAAGAGCTGCCTCGTCCTCTAGTTCAGTGACCTCATAGCCTTCCTTTTTTAAGTGAGCGTAAAAGTCTTTGGCTTTGAACCAACCTTTTTCATCGAAACAGTCGCCGACCTGATCGCTGAACTTTACAGCGCCCTGAGCCAACAGCCATTGGCGGAACGAACTGAGCTCACTGTTTTTATCAGAACCTTCAGTGGCATCTGTCGGGGGACTTTTAAAGGCCTTGGATACAGAGCCAGGGACTTTTTTGAAGTCCTCTTTCATTATTTTTTTTGCGTCTTTCAGGTTCGACATACTGAACCAGCCCAACGGAGTGCCCTTGGCGTCCGAAAGGCTGACTTCGCGCAAAGGAAAACCAGGTTTAACCATGCGATCTACTGGCTTGGGCTGGAACGCTTCCGGCTCCCAGATCAGATAACGTCGGGGTTTCGTCGCGTTGACATTATTCTGAGCGGCTGTATAGAGGTCTTCTTTGATTTTCTGCAGTTGGTCCCACTTTGCACGCTCTGCTTCCACCAAACCTGCAGGGGCCTGGGCATTTTGGCCTGTTGCTTCGATCCAGCGTTTGTACTTGTCCTGAAGTTGCGCAGTTGCTTCCGATTGCTTTTTCTCTGTATCCAAATACAGCTTGAATTGTTCGATGCCAGAGGCAAGGCCGTCGTTTATCAGCGCAAACTCTGGAAGCGCGATTCCATAATCGGAAGCCTTCATGATGGATTCGGTGTAAGCGTGGTAATCAAGCGCATCGGCGTTTTTGTGTAGTGTGTAAACATAGCCGACCAGATCGGCGGTGCAGTCAGTCATGCCATTGCAGATATTGTCGTAACTTTTTTTCTTTTCCGCCAAGGCTTTGGCAACGTCTTCCAGCGATACCTGCTTGAAGTTTTTGTTGCCGAGGAATTTCTTGCGAGCCTCCAGATAAGCTTGCACACGTGCGCGCGCTTCAATCGCCTCCTTGGAGTACAGCGAGCCGCTTTCGTAGGTGTAGCCTTCCAACTTAGCGGCCGCTACCGCTTCTTTTTTTAGCGCGACCCACTCAGCCCGCCGCTTGTAAAAATCGGCATATGCTTTGTGAACGTGCTGGTCAGTAGCTATGTCTGTCGCTAGACGGTCGAGGCGAGATACCGGCGTGTCCTCATCCGTGGACTGAGCAGGAGCGACTGCCGGTTTGTTTCCATTAGCGTCGTTCTGCCTTTTTTTAGCGGTGGCGGGATCGATTTCGATCTCATCGCCCATCGCTTCAAACTCTTCCATGCGTGCACGCTGCGCGCCAGTGAGAAAGTTGCTCAACTTGGGCTCAAGGAAGTATTCCAGCAAACCAGATTCCTGCAACCCGTTCAGGCGTGCATCACGTGATTTGCTGGGCGCAATCATTTTATCCAAGGCAAACATGGATTCTTTGATAGCGGACTTTGCCCGTTCGGGAAGCAGCCAAAATTCTTGTTCTTCGGTGGCATAAATCGCACTGGCAAACTTTTTCGAGCAGGGAGGCGCGTGCGGTTTGAAAGTCTTTGAGCTCTGATCTGGGGTGTCTTTGACAGGCTCCAGTTCAACCAGATCCTCCGCAGAGCACTGAGTTGCGGCTTCCGGGGTCGTTTGCGCGGGCGGTTGAGCTGCGGCAGGTGTCTGAGCGGCAGGCACAGCAGGCGATTGAGCGGCTTTTGGAACGCTCAGGTTCCATCCGACTTTGACATTATCCGGGTTGGTGATGAAGGGGTTCATCTGACGAAGTTGCGCCACAGTAGTGTTGTAGCGCGTAGCAATCTGGCCCAGAGTTTCGCCGGGCATTACGGCGTGATTTGTAATTTCCATGGTGATTCCGTTCTGTTGTCGCGTCGCCTTAGTGTTGGGCAACGGCGGCTGATTCCAGGAGCCGATCTACTTTGATAAACGACTCGTCCTTTGATTGCAGGATCGCCATGATCCCAGGCTGGGTCTCGAACAGCGGACCGTTCACGACATGGCCAAGCTTGAGCAGGTGATCGCCATCATAAATGTTGTTTTTGAGCAGCATGTCGAGGTTGTCCGCCATGTCATTCAAGCGGTCATCGGATGGCTCATTGAATGCTGTGTATTCCTCATCGATCCAGTACATCCAGCCCAGGCGCGCTTGTACTTTCGCGGCCGCCTCGGGCAGATTGAACGCCGCTCTGTCACCGTCCCACGTTGATTGATCGGTGGCCTTCCAGGTCAGCCATCGCCCACGCTCTTGACCGAAATGAATCGGCGCAGGGCTGTAGACCGCCTCCCAGCAGCCTAGTAACTGGTCGAATGCTTTATCGGCGGTGTAGGCCAGCGCAGCCCATAAACTCGGCTTGTGGAAACTCAGCAGACTTTGGCCACCTGAACCATCGTTTGCCTTAAGCAGCCAGCGCGCATGAGCCAGAGCTTTTTCAGGATCCCGGGTTGAGATTGCAATTCCCGAAAAGCGTTCCTCACATAGTTCCACAGCGACCTTTGCCACTTTGCCGCCCTTTGGGGCCACCAGCCACAATGGCTCGTCAGGAATCTCTGCAAGGTCTGTCCCTACAAACAGACCTTGAGCGACGACGGGTTCGCCTAATCGATAAAGACGACCCAAAGCGTCTGGCTGGAGCCCTTGGTCGATGATGAAACACAGCGATTCGCTTGTAGCGGGCAGGTCTGAAAAGTCGTAACGAGGCTCGGCGAGGAGAGCGCTCAGCGCTTTTACATGCATGTGCAATCCTTACGGCTGCAAGCGCCGTTACTCTGTTTTCCACACAGCGGGGTAATACCTGACTCATTAAGACGGGCAGGGAGCGGTGCTTTCCCCGCCTTATCCGCATCCGCAACCTTCATCGGCCCCGGCAACAACGGCGCCGCCGGCGTGCCCACCCCGGGCGAGCCGCCGGTATTGACCTTCACCTCAGCGCCGCTGATGGTCACGCCACCCGCATCGACCTTGACGAAGCTGCCCCCAGCCTTGGCGGTCAGTTCCATGGCGCCTTCGACCACGACTCTCTGGCCGGCGTAATAATGGATTTCGTTGCCGGCCTCAACAAACTGCCCAGTCCCAACCTTCACATGCTGCGTCACACCCACCGTCAGGTGATCATCCGCGCGCATTTCGCTGATGCGGTCCAGATGGGTGATCCGGTGCTCTTCAACCTTGAATTCGCTAAGCACATTGGCTTCAACAGTGTCATGCCGTTCGTTGCCGACGCGGATTTTCTGGTCGTGTTCGATGTTTTCGTCCCAGTCGCGCTGGGCGTGGATGTAGATCTGTTCGGCGCCTTTTTTGTCTTCGATGCGGAATTCGTTGTAGCCCTTGCCGCCCGGGGAGCTGAGGGTTTTGAAGGTGCTGCGGGTTTTGTTGGCCGGCAGGTCGTAGGGGACGACGTTTTCCTTGTGGTACAGGCAGCCGGTGACGAGGGGCTGGTCGGGGTCGCCTTCGAGGAAGGTGACGAGGACTTCCATGCCGATGCGCGGGATGGCGATGCCGCCGTAGGCTGCGCCGGCCCAGCCGCTGGTGACGCGCATCCAGCAGGTGGTTTTGTCGTCGGACTGGCCGTCGCGGTCCCAGTGGAATTGCACTTTGATGCGGCCGTACTGATCGCAGTGGATTTCTTCACCGGGCGGGCCGGTGACGACGGCGGTCTGGCTGCCGAGGACTTTCGGTTTCGGATGTTCGAGGGCAGGGCGGTAGTGCGCGTCCCACGGGGTGGCGAGGAAGCTGTTGCGGTAGCCCTGGTGGAAATCGCTCTTGTTATCGGTGACGTCGCTGGTGACGTTTTCGCCGAGCACTTGCGGCTGTTTGCCTTCGTGGAAGACTTCCAACAGCAGCCACAGGTCGTTCCACTCGGCGCGCGGGTGTTCGGCGAGCGTGAGGAAATGGCCGCTAGTCAGCGTCGGTTCGTCACCTTTGCCTTCGGCGAGTTTGTAGTCGCTGCGATGGCGCTCGAGGGCGCGGGTCGAGAGGAACTTGCCGCGCTCGCGGGTGGTGAAGCGGCCGGGGTAATCGTAGTCTTCCAGGTCCGGGGCGAATTCGGATTTGACCGCGCCTTCGGGCAGCAGCTTGGGTTTTTCGAAATCGTAGTCGCGACGGCTGACGCGGGTGGTGCGGGTTTCCAGGCGCAGGTTGAAGCGCTTGATCACCGGCTTCTCGGCGGCCATCCCGGAGTCCTGCTGGTAGCTGACCGGCTTCAGTTTGCGGAACACCGTCTGATCGTCGCCGAACACCAGTTTGTGGCCGCTGCTGCTGTGCTGGAAGTGGAAGTGAATGCCTTCCTCTTCGCACAGACGCTGGATGAAGTGCAGGTCGGACTCGTCGTATTGCACGCAATAATCGCGTTCCGGATACTCGGCGCCGAGCTGGAAGCTGTAGGCGTCAGAGAGAATGCCGCGATCTTCCAGCACTTGGGCGATGATTTTCGGCACCGTCAGTTGCTGGAAGATCTGCTGATCATGGTTGTGCTGCAGATAGGCCAGTTGTGGCATCAGGCTGATGCTGTAGCGGGTCAGGGTCTTGCCGGAGTCGCCCTGCTCGATGCGATAGACCTGGCCGTGAATCTTGCCTTCGCCGGTGGCGCCGAACGTCAGGCAGGCGCGCTTGTGCAGCAGCTCTTCGAGCTTCAGGTCGGGGCGGGCGCTGACCAGTTCGAGGTCGAAACGGAACGGTTCGTTGAGGGCTTCGCGACCGGTGAAGCTGAGGACTTGCAAGTCGGCGTTGGCGTCTTCGATCGAGAGGGTGATGTGGGTTGCATTGGCGTCCAGCATGCCTTGAATTCCGTCCGTTGAATAAGCAGGTGATGGATGTTGCAGGATTAGACGGCCTCATTCAAGGCGCAAATGGCGTAGGTGTGGCGCGTCAGTGCCATAGGGAAAACCCTTAGGAGGGCGGTTTGGGTCAGTGAAATCGGGCCTTTCATAGACTTTGATGGTGTTTGAGAGATTGCCATCGCGGGCAAGCCCGCTCCCACAGGTTTCTCGGGTGTACACAAAATCGGCGTTCACTAAGGTCTTGTGGGAGCGAGCCTGCTCGCGAAGGGCTTCTACAACCAATGCCAGAACCGGCTCCAGAACCCGCGATTGAGGTCTTCCTTGCAGCCGGCATATTGCTGCGCATACAGATCCGAGCGGTTCTGCACCTTGCGTGCGGTCGGCAGTAACCAGGCTTTGCTCGCGTAGGTCTTGTTGCGAAAGCCGCCCCAACCTTCGTGGTAGTTCAGGTACTGGTTATAGGCGTCGTATTTGTACACGCCGTTGATCGAGGTGGTCTTGTCCATGTACCAGCCGACGAAGTCGATGGCGTCGTCGAAGTCTTCACGATCGGCCCAGTTGCGGCCGGTGCTTTTCTGGTAGTCGGCCCAGACTTCGTCCTTGGCTTGCGCGTAGCCGGACGCGGTCGAGACGCGGCCCCACGGAATCACCCAGAGCAGGTATTTGCGAGGCGTCTTGGCGTCGTAGCGGTAGCCGGATTCCTGATACATGATCGCGAACGGCACCTGGATCGGCACGCCCCAGCGTTTCTGCGTGACTTGCGCAGCGTCGTACCAATCGCTTTTCTCGCGGAAGATTGCGCAGATGTCTTCCGGGGAGCGGGGCGGCGAGGTGCCGCAACCGCTCAGCAGGGTGGCCATGGTCAGGAGGGCGAGGATGTGCCTGTGATTCAAGAGCTGTTTTCCGTCGTGCGCAAAAAGGCCGACAGTCTACGCGCTCAGCTCAATTGATGACGATAGGGCAGATCCGGACCGGTTTTGCTGCAGGTCAGTGCGGCGGCTTGTACGGCGAACCTGAGCATGCCGTCGATTTGCTCTCGACTGAGCTGCTGCACGCCTTCTACCGAGTCCAGCGAATGCTCCGTCAGCCAGGTGATCAGCGCGGCCTGGAAGGTATCGCCAGCGCCAACGGTGTCGGCAATTTTCACCGGATTCGCCGGTACCGACCACGAGCCATGGGTGCGACTGAACACCGTTGCGCCGTCGCCACCGCGTGTCAGGAATACGATCTGGCAGCGATGCTCGAGCCAGCTTTCAATAACATGCTGCGGATCCTGCTCGGGATAGAGCAGGCTCAGATCCTCGTCGCTGACTTTGATCAGATCGGCCAGGCGCACCAGCGTGGCGATGCGCTCGCGCCATAGCTCGATGTTCGGCTCGGGATTGAGGCGCACGTTGGGGTCGAGGCTGATCAGGCGTTTGCCGCTTTCGCGTTGGACCAGTTTCAGCAACGTGTCGCCAATCGGCTGCACCACCAGCGAAAACGAGCCGATGTGCAGGCCGCGCACCTCGTCGCCAAGTGTCGGCAGATGCGCCTCGCTCAGTTGCCGGTCGGCACAGCCTTCGCCACGGAAGCTGTAGTGCGGTGAGCCATTGGCGCCTACCGCGACCATCGCCAGGGTGGTCGGCGCGGCGAAATCCACCAGGTATTCCGGGCGCACGCCTTCGTCCTGCAGCACTTGCTGCAAACGTCGGCCGAGGTAGTCGGTGGACAACCCGCCGAACAGCGCCGAGTCCACGCCCAAACGCCGCAAACCTACGGCAACGTTGAACGGCGAGCCGCCGGCAATCGCCTTGAAATTGACTTTCGAGGCCAGACCGCTGGCGTCGTTTTCGCTGAAAAAATCAAACAGGGCTTCGCCACACACCAGGTACATAGTTGTTTGCTCGTTATAGGGTTGCGACATGCTGTTGATAGCGTTCGTAGGCCTGCTGGAACGCCGCGACATTGGCGGCGATCGGCAGGGTTTCACTGCGCGCGTCGAGTTTGACGCAGCGTTCGCACAGATCGGCCAGGGACACATCATCGCCGTTCGAGCGCGACGCGCACCACGCTGCCTGAATCGCCGCGCCCAGTGCGGCGGCTTCGCTTTGTTCGGTGCAGATCACCGGAGCGTTCATGATGTCGGCGACGATCTGCCGCCACACCGCGCTCTTCGAGCCGCCGCCGATCAGGCAAATGCGCAGGCTTTGTAAACCATTCTGGCGGAGCAAATCCAGCCCGTAGCGCAAACCGAAGGTGGTGCCTTCGACAGCGGCGCGGCACAGGTTGGCTTGGGTCAGGTTGTCCATGGTCAGGCCGTGCAAGCTGCCGGTGGCGTTGGGCAGGGCGGGGACGCGCTCACCGTTGAGGAACGGCAGCATGCTCACGCCTTCGGCGCCGATCGGCGATTGCGCGACCAGTTCGTTGAAGGTCGGCAGATCGAGCCTGAACAGTTCGCGAATCGCACCGGTGGCGTTGGTCAAATTCATGGTGCAGATCAGCGGCAGCCAGCCGCCGCTGGAGGAACAGAACGTGGCAACCGAGGCATCGGCGCTGACGTTCGGCTCCTCCGAATAGGCGTAGACCGTGCCGGACGAACCGAGGCTCATGGTGATCGCGCCGGGCTGGATATTGCCGGTGCCGATGGCGCCCATCATGTTGTCGCCACCGCCGCTGGAAACCACCGCGTTGGGGTTGATGCCGAGTTGCTCGGCGATTGCCGGGAGGAGAGTGCCGACGGCGGCGTGCGCGTCGATCAGCTCCGGCAGCGCGGTTTGCAAACGGCCGCTGGCGTCGATGTCGCGCAGGATCTGCACATCCCATTGCCGCGTGCGCACGTTGAAATAGCCGGTACCGGAAGCGTCGCCGTATTCGCTGCAGGCGCGGCCAGTGAGCCAGTAATTGAGGTAGTCGTGGGGCAACAGAATGCGTGCAATGCGTGAGAACACGTCGGGATGCTGCTCTTTGGTCCAGAGCAGTTTCGACACCGTGTAGCCCGGCGCAATGACCACGCCGAGGCGTTCCAGCGAACCTTGCTCGCCGCCCAGTTGCGCGAGCAAGCGCTCGTTTTCCGGCGTGGTTTCGGTGTCGCACCAGAGCTTGGCCGGGCGCAGCACTGCGCCTTGCTCATCGAGCAGGACCAAACCGTGTTGCTGGCCGGAGACGCCAACGCCGAGGATCGCCTGGCCGTCGACGTTCGCCGCTTGCAAGGCCTGGCGGGTGGCGCTGACGAACGCGTCGAGCCACTGTTGAACGTCTTGTTCGCGGCGGCCGTTGGCGCCGCTGATCATCGTGTGCGGCGCCGCGCCCAGACCGAGCACCTGACCGCTGTCGGCATCGAGGATGATCGCTTTGGTGCCTTGGGTGCCGCAGTCGATACCCAGGAAGAGCTTTGTTGTTGTCATGTATGGGCCTGTCAGATTGCGCTGAAGATCAAGAGCTACCCCCTCACCCCAGCCCTCTCCCCCAAGGGGGCGAGGGGGAAAGGGAGCAGATTTTCATGCCTTTCACACTCTGTATTCGACTCGGAATTTCAGGTCGATGAATAACGGAAGAACCACGCGGTCGGTTCCCTCTCCCTCCGGGAGAGGGCTAGGGTGAGGGGCTTTTCAGCCGAGCACCCGTTCCAGAGTCCCCGAAACCCCAACCTCGCGCAAACTCTGGCAGCACCACTCGAACGCTGCAACAAACTCCGCCGACTTCGGTATCGCTGTGCCGAAAATCTCTTCAACAGCCAGCAACCGCTCCGTGATCAACCCATCGTCCGCCACCAGCCCCTGGCAAAACGCCGCTCGCGGGTCTGGAATCGAATACGTATCGCCATTCTCATCCACGCCCTTCAAATACAGCCCCCACGCCGCCACGACCAGCGCTGCACGTTTGGTCTCGCGGCCATCGGCGATCAGCCGATTGATCGTCGGCACGGTGAACTTGGGAAACTTCGATGAGCCATCCGAACACACGCGCTCCAGCTGATCGGCAATCGCCTGATTGGAGAATCGCGCGACCAGCGTGTCCTTGTATTCGCTCAAATCAATGCCCGGCACCGGGGCCAGCTGCGGCGTGACATCCAGATCCATATAAGCGCGCATGTAACGCACGAACAGCGGATCGTTCATGGTCTCGTGGACGAAGCGATAACCCTTGAGAAAGCCCAGATAAGTGAGCGCCAGGTGACTGCCGTTGAGCAGTTTGATTTTCATCTCTTCGTACGGTGATACGTCGTCGGTGAACTGCACGCCGACCTTTTCCCACGCCGGGCGGCCGTTGACGAATTTGTCCTCCAGCACCCACTGCACAAACGGTTCGCAGACCACCGGCCAGGCATCGTCGACGCCGTGTTTGTCGGCCAGTTGCAGGCGATGCGCGGTGCTGGTCATCGGTGTGATGCGATCGACCATGGCGTTGGGGAAACTGACGTTCTGGTCGATCCAGTCGCGCAGATCCGGATCACGCAGGGCGGCGAAAGCCAGCAGCGCCTTACGGGCGACGGCGCCGTTGTGGGGCAGGTTATCGCAGGACATCACAGTAAATGCCGGAACGCCCGCCGCACGCCGTTTGGCCAACGCGGCGCAGAGGAAACCGAACACGGTGCCCGGCGCTTCGGGATGGGCCAAGTCGTGTTGAATCTGCGGCAGGTGCGCCATGAATTCGCCGTTGCTGTCGTCGATGCAGTAACCGCCCTCGGTGATGGTCAGCGAAACGATACGGATCTGCGGTTCGGCGAGTTTGTCGATCAGTGCTTGCGCGCCATCTTCGGCCAGCAGCATGTCGCGGATCGCGCCAATGACGCGCACTTCGGTGTCATCGCTGTCGCCCAGTTCAAACAGGGTGAACAGGTAATCCTGCTCGCGCAGATCATCGCGGGCGCGGCGATCTTCCGGGCGTAGCCCGACGCCGCAGATTGCCCAGTCCAGCGCTTCGCCAGTGTTCATCAAGGCATCGGTGTAATACGCCTGATGCGCACGATGGAAACCACCGACGCCGATGTGGGCGATGCCCTGGCGTGTGGCGCCGAGGTCGTAGCCCGGCAGCTGCACTTGGGCGGCGAGGCGATTGAGGTTCTGTTGGTTGAGTTTCATCGGATAGTCTCGAAATCAGGCCGCAGCGCGCAGTGGACGGGTCAGCGCCACACCTTCGGCATCGAACAGATGGCAGTGAGTCGGGTCCAGGCGCAGGCTCAATTGCTCGCCGTAACGGCTGGCCAGATCGCCGCGCACGCGCATGGTCAGGGCTTCGTCGGCGCTGGTGGTGACGTGGCAGAAGGTGTCGCTGCCAAGGCGTTCGCTGACGTCGGCAGTGACTTGCAACGTGCAGTCGCCGGGTTGCGCCAGCTCAAGATGTTCTGGGCGAATGCCCAGCGTGACAGCGCTGCCGACACTGAGGTTGGCGGCGTTGAACGGCAGGGTGATGCGTGTGCCGGCGTCCAGCGAAACTTCGCAGCTGGCGCCGTCGATGCGGGCAATCTTGCCTTTGAGGAAACCCATTTTCGGCGTGCCGAGAAAGCCCGCGACAAACAGGTTGGCCGGGTTGTGATACAGGTCCAGCGGCGAGCCGACCTGCTCGATCCTGCCGCCATTGAGCACCACGACTTTGTCGGCCATGGTCATCGCTTCGACCTGATCGTGGGTCACATAAATCATCGTCGCTTGCAGGTCTTTATGCAGGCGCAGCAGTTCCAGACGCATCTGCACGCGCAACGCCGCGTCGAGGTTGGACAGCGGCTCATCGAAGAGGAAAATCTTCGGGTTGCGCACGATGGCGCGGCCGATCGCCACGCGCTGACGCTGACCGCCGGACAGCTGTTTGGGTTTGCGCTCGAGCATCGGCCCGAGTTCAAGAATGCGTGCCGCTTCGCCGACCTTGCGCTCGACTTCGGCTTTCGGCACGCCGGCCAGATCGAGGGCGAACGACATGTTCTTTTTCACCGTCATGTGCGGGTACAGCGCGTAGGTCTGGAACACCATCGCCAGATCACGCTTGGCCGGGCTGACTTCGGTGATATCGCGGCCATCGAGTTCGATGGCGCCGCCGCTGACCTCTTCCAGCCCGGCGATCAAGCGCAGCAGGGTGGATTTGCCGCAGCCCGACGGGCCGACGAAGACTACGAATTCCTTGTCGTTCACTTCAAGGTCAATGCCCTTGATTATGGAAAAGCCTTCGAAGCCTTTTTGCAGATTCTTGATTTTCAGGTTGGCCATGAGATGGGCCTCCGCAATTTATTATTGGGTTAAACCAGATCGGCTTTTCTGTGGGAGCGAGCCTGCTCGCGAAGGGGCCGTGTCAGTCGACATCAGGGTTGAATGACACTCCGCTTTCGCGAGCAGGCTCGCTCCCACAGGGGATAGGGTTGGATTCGGGATGTTCATTTCACGGCACCGAAGGAGAGGCCGCGCACCAGTTGCTTCTGGCTGATCCAGCCAAAGATCAGAATCGGCGCACAGGCCAGGGTCGATACGGCCGACAACTTGGCCCAGAACAGCCCTTCGGGACTTGAATACGAGGCGATCAACGCGGTCAGCGGTGCGGCATTCGATGAGGTCAGGTTCAGCGACCAGAACGCCTCGTTCCAGCACAGGATCAGCGACAGCAGCACGGTCGAGGCGAGGCCGCCCTTGGCGATCGGCAGCAGCACGCGGACCATTTCCTGCCACAGCGTCGCACCGTCGAGGCGGGCGGCTTCGAGGATGTCTTTGGGGATGTCCTTGAAGTAGGTGTAAACCATCCAGACCACGATCGGCAGGTTGATCAGCGTGTAGATCACGATCAGCGCAATGCGCGTGTCGAGCAGGCCGAAACTCTTGGCCAGCAGGTAGATCGGCATCAGCACGCCCACCGGCGGCAGCATCTTGGTCGAGAGCATCCACAGCAGCGTGCCTTTGGTGCGCTGGGTTTCATAGAACGCCATCGAGTACGCCGCCGGTACCGCGATCAACAGACACAGGGCGGTGGCGCTGAAGGAGATCACCACCGAGTTCCAGGCGAAGCTGAAGTAGTCGCTGCGCTCGTTGATGTGCAGGTAGTTCTCCAGCGTTGGCGTGAAGATGAACTGCGGCGGCGTGGCGAAAGCGTCGATTTCGCTCTTGAAACTGGTCATCACCATCCAGAAGATCGGGAAGAAAATCACGATCGCGATGGCCCAGGCCAGCGTGCCGAGCAGCAGGCTTTGCAGGCGGCGGGATTGTTGGAGCGTCATGGCAGGCCTCACGCTTTGTCAGTCAGGTTTTTGCCGATCATTCGCACCAGAATGATCGCGGCGATGTTGGCGATGACTACGGCAATCAAGCCGCCCGCCGAAGCCATGCCGACGTCGAACTGCACCAGCGCCTGGTTGTAGATCAGGTAGGCGAGGTTGGTCGAGGCGTAGCCGGGGCCACCGTTGGTGGTGGTGAAGATTTCGGCGAACACCGAGAGCAGGAAGATTGTTTCGATCATCACCACCACAGCAATCGGCCGCGCCAGATGCGGCAGGGTCAAGTGCCAGAAAATCGCGATCGGGCCGGCGCCGTCCAGGCGCGCGGCTTCTTTCTGTTCCTGATCCAGCGATTGCATCGCGGTCATCAGAATCAGGATCGCGAAGGGCAGCCATTGCCACGAAACAATGATGATGATCGACAGCAGCGGGTAGTGCGCCAGCCAGTCCACCGGTTGCGCACCGAACAGCTTCCAGATGTAGGCGAGGATCCCCGAGACCGGGTGGAAAATCAGGTTTTTCCAGATCAACGCGCCGACGGTGGGCATGATGAAAAACGGCGAGATCAGCATGACCCGCACCAGGCCGCGCCCAAGGAATTCGCTGGCCTCCAGCAACGCGCTGATCAATACGCCGAAGACCACGCTGATCAGCAGCACACTGCCAACGAGCAACAACGTATTGGTCGCACCGGGCATGAAACCCGAATCAGTGAGGAAATAGGTGAAGTTCTCCAGCCCGACGAATTCGTTTTCGCCGGGATAGAGCAAGTTGTAGCGGATCATCGAAAAGTACAGGGTCATGCCCAGCGGCACGATCATCCACAGCAGCAACAGCGCCACCGAGGGGCTGACCAGAAACCAGCCGGGATTGCGCACGCGCAGCTTGCGCTGCGGTGGCGACAGGTCGATGTGGGCTTTGGCAGTTGAAGTATTCATGGCATTCACAACCGAGTCATACAGACCTATGGAGATCCCCATGTGGGAGCGAGCCTGCTCGCGCAAGCGCTGGGTCAGTGTCATGTGTGTTGGCTGACACGACGCCTTCGCGAGCAGGCTCGCTCCCACAAGAGGCAGGAGCAAGGCATTCAGCGGTTACTTGGGATAACCCGCGCGCTTCATCTCGCGTTCCGTGGTCTGCTGCGCCGCCGCCAGCGCCTGATCCACCGTGGTCTGGCCGATCAGCGCTGCCGAGAACAGCTTGCCGACCTGGGTGCCGACTGCCTGGAATTCAGGAATGGTCACCAGTTGAATGCCGATGTACGGCACCGGTTTCAGCGTCGGTTTGCTCGGGTCAGCGGCCTTCAGCGATTCCAGCGTCACTTTGGCAAACGGCGCGGCGTTCATGTACGCGTCGCTGTAGGTCGAAGCGCGGGTGCCCGGCGGCACGTTGGCGATGCCATCGGTCTTGGCAACCAGTTCGCCGTACTCTTTGGACGTGGCCCAGGCGCTGAAGGTTTTTGCTGCGTCCTTGGCCTTGGAGCTGGTCGGAATCGCCAGCGCCCACGAATACAGCCACGCCGAGCCTTTATCCGTGACTTGATGCGGAGCGAAGGTGAAACCGACGTGATCGGCGACCTTGCTCTGGGTCTTGTCGGTGACGAACGAACCAGCGACGCTGGCGTCGACCCAGATCGCACATTTGCCGCTGTTGAACAGGGCGAGGTTTTCATTGAAACCGTTGCTGGATGCGCCCGGCGGGCCGGATTTCTTCATGGTGTTGACGTAGAAATTCAGCGCGTTTTTCCACTCCGGGCCGCTGAATTCCGGTTTCCATTGCTCATCGAACCAGCGCGCGCCATAAGCATTGGCGACCGTGGTGACCAGCGCCATATTCTCGCCCCAGCCGGCCTTGCCGCGCAGGCAGATGCCGTACTGCTCTTTGTCTTTGTGGGTGAGCTTTTCGGCAAACCCGGCGATCTCTTCCCAGGTCGGCCGCTCCGGCATGGTCAGCCCGGCTTCCTTGAACAGGTCGGTGCGGTAATAGGTGATCGAACTCTCCGCGTAAAACGGCAGCGCATACAGCGAACCCTTCACCGACAGGCCTTCGCGCACCGACGGAAAGACATCGTCGAGGGCGTAACTGGCCGGCAGGTCCTTCATCGGCTCCAGCCAACCCTTGCCGCCCCAGAGTGCGGCTTCGTACATGCCGATGGTCAACACGTCGAACTGGCCGCCCTGAGTGGCGATGTCGGTGGTCAGGCGCTGACGCAGGACGTTTTCTTCCAGCACCACCCAATTGAGCTCGATGTCCGGATGCTCGCTCTCGAAGGTTTTCGAGAGTTTCTGCATGCGGATCATGTCGCTGTTGTTGACGGTGGCGATGGTCAGGGTCTGGGCGCCAAGGCTGACGCTGCTGAGGGTCATGCAGGTGAGAGCGAGCAGAGCTTTTGCAGTGGGTTGCATCGTGCACTCCTTTTCTGACACCCGACGGGGCAGAAGGACAGTTATTGTTTTTGTGTCTTCCGAATGCAGGAAGAATCTGCGCTGATTACAGCCTTCCACGGCGGAGCTGACAAATCATCCCTAGCACTTTTGTTGATACTTTTTTGCACTGGGGTTTGGGCGGGGGAACGCAGGGAAGGGGTTTTGCGCGAGGGGGCGTTAGCGAATGCGTACAGATTTCGCCAGCCGGGGCACGGTTTTTTTTGGGAGCGAGCCTGCTCGCGAAGATGGTGTGTCAGCCACAGGATTTTTCAATGACAGACCGCTTTCGCGAGCAGGCTCGCTCCCACAGGTGGCGTGTCGTCAGAGATGGTTCTGTTCTGTCAGCCGTTGCACCGCCAGCCGTCGATAGTGCGACGGCGTCATGCCCTTGAGTTGCTGGAAGCGTCGATTGAAGTTGGAAATATTGTTGAAGCCCGACTCGAAGCACACCTCGGTCACCGGTTTGTCACCATCGGCCAGCAGCTCACAGGATTTGCTGATGCGCAGGCGATTGACGAATTCGATGAAGTTGCGCCCGGTGGCCTGCTTGAATACCCGGCTGAAATAGGTCGGTGTCATACCCAGGTGTTCGGCCACTTCTTCCAGTGAGATGTCCCGCGCGTAGTGGCTGAAGATGTAATCGACCGCGCGGTTGGTGCGGTCGATGTTGTGTTCGTCGGCCAGTTGCGGCGTGGTGGCACCGGACAACAACTGGAAATCATCACTGGCCGCGAGCAATTCCATCAGGATGAAAAAATGCCCGAGGCGAGTGATGCCGGTGCTGTCGGCGATCCGCTGCATCAGTGTCATGGCCTGACGGATCGTGCGCTTGCAACGAAATTCGATGCCGTACTGCGCACGCTCAAGCAGTGGCGCCAGGGATTTCAGCTCAGCGAACACCTGGTGCCCGCTCTCGAACAATTCGTCGGTGAAGTTGACCAGCATGTCGCGCTTCTCCACCACTTCATCCTCGGCGACCTGGCTGATCCAGTTGTGCGGCAGGTTGGGACCGGTCAAAAACAAAGTCTCTGGATAGAAGTTGCCGATGTAATCGCCGATGAACACCTTGCCGGAGCTGGCCACGATCAGGTGCAGCTCGTACTCCTTGTGGAAATGCCAGCGCACCAGCGGGCAGGGGAAGCCGTGCTGGCGGTAGATGATGGACAAACCGTTATGGTCGTCCATCAACTCGTAGGAAGGGTCGGTCACGCGAGCGGTTCGGGTCATGACGGGGCACTTTTTTATTATCGCTGCGCGATCATGCCTCGTTTTTTGCCATTTGTGCCACTTCCGACCGGCCGTCCGTGGTGACCGCTCAGCTGAGCTTGTCGCGCGCCTTTTGCAGGTTGGCCATTTGGCAGAAACGCACGATGTTCGAATTTTTGATGAAGTCGAAATTGATGATGTTGCACTTGCGCGCCCAATCGGATTTTTCCGGGTCGAACCACTCGTCAAGACTGTCGAGGATCCGCTGTGGGCCGCCGAGTGTGTAACTGGTTGCCGACAGCGACCATGGGCGGAGCGTACTGACAGGTGTGCTCAGTACGTTGTCTATATAGCCATAAAGATCCGAGGTGCTGACCTGTGATTTGCCGATCCACTTGTGATTGATTGGTCTGTAGAAACGAAAGTCTTCGCTTTCCCAGGTCATCGGCGCGGCCACCATGATGCGTTGCAATGGATTGATGGCTTTGAGTTGGCCAATTGTCAGATGCAGATTGTCGGTGGGAATAATCCGTTCCCCGAGGTGCTCCAGCAAAGCTGTTTTGAACTCCTCATGGTTGAATGGATCTGTAGCGTTGGAAAGTTCATGGAAGTCCAGAACGATAAACTCGTTCGGGCTTCTTTCATAAAACCCCTTAAGGTCCCTGATCAGGTCTTCAAGCGTTCGCGAAGAGTTGAATCCATTGTGATGGAAACGAAACTTCGCCAGTTGTTTCGCCTTGCTGTTGTAGACAAGGCGTACATCAAGTGCGCGAGCGCCGCGATTCAACTGCGAATAAAACGAAACGTCCTGGCAGGCAAGCCAGTTTTTACCGGGAATCAGGGCGTAAGAGGCTTCCCAGTCACAACCGGCGTTATGCGCGCCGGGCAGGGTCATTTCAAATAGCGAAAGATTATCGATTTGTGGTGAATCAGCCATCCATTGATGGGTTGGTATATCGTCGAAGTTTTCCATGTTGCATATCCTGCGAAGTGGTTAATTAGTTGCGCGCAGGATGTTTATAGGCATGTTCGTGTTATTGCGAAAGTTCACTTTTAATGCAAGTCATGTAATTGATGTGATCAACGCTCTGTTGGGGGCAGCTGGTTTTTGGCTTCGATCCATTGAGCCATGTATTGAGTGCTTTTGAGTGTGTGATGTCGCAACATGGCGCCGGTGAAGTTATCGTTTCTAAGTTGTGCCAAGTGTTGTCGGCAATCATCTATCCGGTTGATCAGACGCGGGCCATGTACGCTGCGCTGATAACGCTGCTGCAAAAGTGCCGAAGCCTGAATCTGCGCCTGCTGCCAGCGCGCTGGATCTTCGTACAGTTGCACGGCCTGTTCGGCGAAGGTATTTGCGTCCAGGGCAACGGCTCCCGGCCAAGGAGCATCGCCGTGCATGGCTTCGGCGCCGATCGGTGTCGTCACGCTCGGCGTGCCACAGAGCATGGCGTCGACCAGTTTGCCCTTGATTCCCGCGCCAAAGCGCAATGGCGCAAGGCAGACCCGCGCTGCGGACATCACTTCAAGTGCATCTTCGGCCCAGTCCATGATGTGAAAGCCTTGGGCCGGGTTGTGCAGTGCGGTGGCTTTGGGCGGCGTATAGGCGCCATAGATATGCAGTTGCGCGCGAGGCAGGCGCGCGCGGATCAGCGGCCAGAGCGAGGTCTTCATCCAGAGCACGGCATCCCAGTTTGGCGCGTGACGGAAGTTGCCAATGCTGAGGAAATGCGCGCGCTCTTCGAAACCTGGCGCGGCGGCGTCCGGAAGATCAATCATCAATGGACACCAATGCAGGATTTGCCGAGGCAGGCCGAATTCCTCCACCAGCAGGTCGATCTCGACTTCGGAAATCATCAGGTTCAAATCACACCGGTACAGCGCAGCGATTTCCCGTTTGGCCAGATCGGTGCTGGCCATCAGCTGGAATTCTTCGTGCAATCCCGGTGCGAACAGTTCGGTGAAATCAGTCTGCTCGTCGTCGCTTTTCAGGCGGTCTTTCAGACGCTGATGACGCGCATGCCGCAGGCTTTGCAGGTCGGAGGTTTCCAGGATGCGCAGGGCGTCCGGGCAGTGTTTCTCCACCCGCCAGCCAAACTGTTCCTCCATCATGAACTGATCGAACAGCACGATATTTGGCGCCAGCTCGCTGATGAACGTGTCGAAACTGCTGTTGTTGAGCTCGATCGATACTTCGCGGACGCCCAGCGCCGTCAGATCAGCCTTGTGTTCACCCGGGCCGGCCGGGCTGCTGAACGTGATGTCCCATCCCTGATCGAGAAATGTCTCGAGGATCTGCATGACATGTCCGCTGGCCGCCGATGAGCGCGGTTCTGGCCAGACGTAGCCGATGACCAGAACTTTGGTGGTACGCGAATGGCTCACGACTGATCCCCTGACCCATGGAAGAAAAAAGGGCGCAATTAAACCACAGCGAAGTGATTGAAATGCACCCTGTTCACCGACCAGCCGTTTCAGCGCTTAAATGACCGGTTTGGCGAGATTGAGCAGCAGCGGCCCTTGCAGAAACTTGCCGGCAGCGGTGTTGCGCACGGCATCGTCGATGGTCTTCACATTGAAGCTCAATATGGCCGGACGCGTTTGCGCTTGATCGAGCAGGGACACCGCAAGCATGTACGACTCAGCGTTGGCCAGGGCCGGATGGTCCTGGACCAGTTTCGGCAGACTGGTTTTTACCTGGTTGAACTCGACGAATCCCGGTCGGTGCGCCAGAGCGTGATGTGGATTGATCAGGTTGTCCGGATGCGCCTTGCGCGCGTCCCGAGCCAGCTCCAGCAGTCCGACCGCATCGAATTCCGCCTGATGCAACTGCGGGTAGACCTTGCCGTAGTACAGGTCGAGGGTGTCCGGGCCACCGTGGGACATTTCGTGAATCAGCACGTCGGCGACGCTGCCGTCGTCGTAACGCGACAACTTGTAAAACTCATCGAGATTGTCCGGGTAGATCGACAGAAACCGGCCTGCGGACTCATCGATTTTTTCGCCTGTGCGCAGCGCTGTCTGCCAACGCTTATAGGCCGGTGGCGAAAGCGAGGCGATCACGCCGGGTTGATGCGGGCGGAACGTCACATTGCTGAAGCTGATCGACTCGAGATCCTTGCGCATCGCGCTGAGATGTTTCGACACGTGCTGTGCCACTTCATCGGAATCGTTACCGAACACATGCTTGAGCACCGCGCGAATGTCGTCGTTGGAAGACAGTTGCGACAGCGCGTTGATGGAGTTGTCCAGCTTGGTCCGGGCGTGGGGAATGGCTTTTTTCAGATAACCGCGGGTGTAACTGAACGGCTTGAAGCGGCCGAACAGGCGCTTCAACGGGGCGAAATTACCTAGGTCGAGCAGTTTCAGGCGCGGGCCCCAGGCGCCGCCGGTGCGGATGCTCAGCGCGTGCCAGTCCTGGTTGCGTTCCAGCACTGCGATGTCGATCGCCTCGCCAAGCGCGTCGGCGCCTCGCCAGGTCGCCTGACGCGCATCGCCGGTGTGGGAGAGCCTGAGCCAGTCCCGACTCTCGACGCCATGCATCAACCTTTTCAATTGCACGCTGGCGGTGTGCGCGGTGTCGAGCGCAGTTTCACCGGCAAAGACCACGCCGCGTTTGACCAGACGAAAACCTTTGCGGGCGAGGGCGGGCAAACCGTCGAGCGGGTTGATCAGCGACACGGCCGCTCGGGCCACGGCTTTGGCGACTTTCAGCAGTTTTAGGGTGGTCGACCCGGTCTTGGCGATGATGCTCGCTGCCGACGCGCCAAGACCGACCAGCAGGCCGATGACTGACAGGCCATCCAGAATGCAGCCACCAATGCCTTCGGCGACACGGTCGGTGCGTCCGGAACGAATGTCTTCAATGCACTGTTTGAACGGTACGATGACGTTGATTGCCAGGTTCTCGACGATCTCCCTGGTGTCGCGCCATTCTTCCAGGCCGTTGCGCACATCCAGTGCGGCATACAACTCTTCGCGGCGGGCGACAGGATGGTTGTCCAGTACGCATTGGGCGATCTCATCCAGTTGCGCAGAAAAGAACAGCGGAACCGCGCGCACATCAGTCTCTTGCAGTTGCAACTGCCAGAGCTTCTCCACCACTACTTTTGAAGTCATGCCCTGGCGTGGTTCGCTGCCTTCGCGGTAGGCGGCGTAATCGAGGGGCCACTCGCTGGCTTTGTTCTTGTCCTGAAAATCGTACTTGCTGCCAGTGTATGAAAGGGTCGGCCGTTGATGAATGAGACCGGTGTCTTGCAGCTTGAGCGCCAGATCCGGACGCTCGTAGCAAACGCCGCGCAGCGTGAACAGTTCGTAAGCGCGCAGCCGATCACCGTTGTCGCAGCAAAGAATAATCCCGTAACGCCCATTGGCCTCATCTCGCTGGATTTGCGTTTCTTGCTGCGTATTCAGTGGATTGACTTCCTTCCTGACGGTGTAGAAGGTCATTTGGCCGCTGGTCAAGGCCTGACGATCATGCTCTGGCATCTGCGTGATCGCCATTTTGATCAGGGACGATAGACCCTCGCGCACGTTCCGGTAGTAACGATCAAACGCCTGGTCAAACAGTTGCGACGGCGATTGCAGTTCGGCCAGGCGGGTGAAGGCATCGGCCGGGGGGTGGAAGTTGTCGCGGGTCTTGAATTTGTCCGAAAGTTGCCCGTATTCAACCAGATCGCCGGAAAGATACAGATCGAGAATCGACAGGCGTAGGCGCAACAGGCCGTTGATCGCGTATTGGTTGTTGTCAGTGGCGCTGGCGAGGAAATTCCAGAACTCGGTGAGAATTCCCGCCGGATGCGCAGCCTTCAACCCTTCGAGCCAGCTCCGTTCGCCGAAACTGTCCAGGTACTTTATTTCGAAGGCCGGCTGTTCGAGATAGGCGCCGGCGGGCATCACTTGCTCCAGCGCACGCAGAGCGATTTTGCGCCGGTCCGGTGGCGCGGTGGACAAGCCTGTTTCAGACTGGGCCAGAGCCTCCATGTAACGCGAGAAATACGCGCTGGCCTTGATCACCGTGGTCTTGTCGTAGTCTTTGTCGCTGCGGTAAGGGATGACTCCGTTGAGTACCGCCCAGTCCACCACCGCCGGGATCGCCGCCGCTTCGTACAACTTGTCGAGCTCACCGGAAACCGGGGTCAGCTCGGAAAACGCCTTGAGTTGTGCAAACGTCATTGCACGCGAGCTGCCAGGTGCGGCGTGCTCGACCACGGCAGCGCTCTGGCGCGCAGTTACCCAGCCTGGCTTGTCCAGCGTGAGCCCGGGCGGGATCTGGTCGATCAGCAACTCCGGTGCTGCACCCGCGATCAATAGATGCGCTGCCAGTGGCGCGTTGTGCGCTTCGCTCAGGCCCAGATCAACCAGATGCTGTTCGAACAGGACGCGTACTTCGGCAGCGCTGAGTGTGGAATTCGCCGGTTGATAGAAGTCATAGCCGGCGACAAGAGGCTGATCGGAGCGCAATTGCATGTCGATGATCAGCGCAGCGATGACTAACTCATTGACCTGGCGTTCGCGCACGTCCGGGTTATTGGCTTCCAGATGCCAGCCAAGGCGTGCATGCAGGGTTTCTCCCAGGGCGCGAGCGGTTTTTCGCCTCAGGAAGTTGTGCAGGAACTTGTCCGCGTTGTCGCGTATGTCCTGTGCCGGAATCAGGTTGAAGTTGGCGAACGCCAGTACCTGCAACAGGCTTGTCGCACCTTGGGTCAGCTCATGCACTGTCTGGGTTATGACTTTGCGGTCCGCCATCGATAGATGAAACGGTGATGACTCATCGGCGTGGAGCAATTCGTGGTAGTCGCCCAAGGCGGGTGGCTCGGGCAGTTCGAACGCCAGCCATTCAATCAGTGCCCGGGTTTCGGCAATGTTCGTCGGCACGTCATAACCGTTGAACTTCAACCATTGCACTATGCCAATCACTTGGCCGGAATAAACGACGCCGCCGATGGTTTTTGCCAAATCGGCGAGCATATCGAGTTCTTCGGAAAACACCGAAACTTCAGCACTATCCAGTGCAATACTGAAACGATGGGATTCGAACTCTGAGTCATAAACAACGAGAACTCCGGCGTTGGTGTCCACTGCTAGTTGAATATCAGCTGAAAAAGAATGGTTGCGTAACAGCTGCGCAAACTCCGGGGTTGCAATTAAATTTTTCAAGGCATTGCGTGCTGGTTCACAACGTTCGTCAAAACTGCTGCCGATGACCCGGGGTATGAAGCGATCTTGCACATTGAATACAGTGGCGACCGGCAGCGAGGCGCTTGCCGAGTAACTGTCGGCCGAGACTTCAAACTCAGTTGCCTTAAGGGCTTCAACAAGTAACTGAACAATAAGCGCGCGTTCCTGTTTGTCAGAAGCGGAGCAATCGACGGCGGCAGGCACGTCGGAAGAAATGAACTGCATGGGCACTATCCTGAATGAGTATCGAAAGTTCCCTGGCTGTATTTCGTTATTTATTAACGCGGCCAAAGATGATTCAGGATAGAGCTGGCAGGTTAAGCAATGGCAGTGTTAGTTAGTTGCTGATTATTTTCGGATGTGACAAGTTGCATCTGCGACGGGCATTTATCAGGTTTATTTCAGAATGCCTTTAACTTTGTCGCGCAATTGATCGATGGAGAAGGGCTTGCCGATGACATGCATGCCATCGGGTACTTCGAGACTCTCGGCATAGCCGCTGGCGAACAGGATGGGCAGAGCAGGGCGCAGCTGGCGGGCCTTTTGAGAGAGTTCGCGGCCATTCATGCCAGGCAGGCCGTAGTCGGTCATCATCAAATCGATGGCTTTGCCAGGATCCGCAAGGATTTCGAGTGCCGCGTTGCCGTCATCAGCCTCCAATACCGTGTATTCCAGCTCCTCCAGCACATCGACGATAAGCATGCGCACGATGGAGTCGTCTTCTACGACCAGGATAGTGGATGGAGTGGCAGACATGGCAGGACTCTCAGAAAAATGAAATCGGGGGATACCGGGCAAGCGAATTTGCCGGACTCTTGCATGAGTAAGTGGCGCATAGCCACAAGTTCCCGAGCTGAAACAAAAAAGAACAGGTCAGTGTGGTGCGGCAAGGATAACCGTTGGCGTCGTCCAATGCGCAGGTGTGCGTAGGAAAATGCCATCATTTGTGTGAGAAAAATGGATCCATGGCGGGGTTTTGGGGCAAACTCTCGGGTTTTCAACAGTTCGACAAGGCTGCCCCATGTCCTCTCCGTCCTCGGTTGATGAACAACGGTTCCGCAAACTTCTGAGTCGCAACGTCAGCTTGCCGCTGGGCGTCGGCGTGCTCAGTGCGGTGTTTTTCGTCTCACTGATCACCTATTTGCTGTCCGTCATCCAGTGGGTCGAGCATACCGACCGGGTGATCAATAACGCCAATGAGGCGGTGAAACTCACTGTCGATCTCGAAACCGGCATGCGCGGCTATCTGCTTAGCGGTGACGAGCACTTTCTCGACCCGTACGAAGTTGCCAAGCCGCGTATCGACGTCGCTCTCAATACGTTGCTGGAGCTGACCGCCGATAATCCGGTGCAGACCGACCGCTTGCGTCGCCTGCAAGCGTTGCAGGTGGAATGGGCCAACTACGCGCAATCGATGATCGACCTGCAGCGCAGCAGCGGCGATTATCGCGGTGCGGTCAAGGCCGGGCGGGGCAAGCGACTGACCGACGAAATTCGCAAGCAGTTCGAAGACGTCATCGAAACCGAACAAGTGCTGCGCGCCACGCGCAACGAGGATGTGCGTCGCACCACCATCTGGAGCATCACCCTTTATCTGATTTTCATCGTTGGTATCAGCGGTTTGCTGGCCTACATCGGCCGCCGTGACCTGGTCAATCTGTCGACCAATTACAGCGCCAACCTCGCGGCGCAACAGGCCAGCGCCGAACGCCTGGAGAAGCAGGCGTGGCTGCGCAACGGCCAGACACAATTGGCCGAGCAGGTGCTGGGGCAACTGACGCTGAACCTGCTGGGGCGCAACATTCTGCAATTCTGCGCGCAATACCTTGGCACTGCCGTCGCTGCGCTTTATGTGCGCGAAGAACATGGCGGCCTCAAGCGTGTGGCGACTTATGGCTTCTCCCGCGAGCAGGAAGAACTGAATCAAACGATTTACAGCGGCGAAGGCATCGTTGGCCAAGTCGCAGAACAGGCACGCCTGATCCGTCTCGACGCGGTCCCTGGCGACTATTTCAAAGTCAGCTCCGGCCTCGGCGCAGGCCTGCCGCACAGTGTGCTGGTGGTGCCGACCAGTGATGACGACCGCGTCAATGGCGTGATCGAGCTGGGTTTCCTGCGTCCGCTGTCCGAGCGCGACATCGAGTTGCTGGAGCTGATTGCCGGCAACATCGGCACGTCGATCGAGGCGGCGCGCTACCGTCAGCGCTTGCAGGAAGTGCTCGCCGAAACCCAGCAGCTCAACGAAGAGCTGCAAGTGCAGCAGGAAGAGCTGAAGACTGCCAACGAAGAGCTGGAAGAACAGTCGCGGATTCTCAAGGAATCCCAGGCGCATCTGGAAACCCAGCAAGTGGAGCTGGAGCAGACCAACGAGCAGCTCGCCGAACAGCGCGATGCGATGGACAAGAAAAACACCGAGCTGAATCAGGCGCAGATTCAACTCGAAGAGCGTGCCGAAGAGCTGCAACGCTCGAGCAAGTACAAGTCCGAATTCCTCGCCAACATGTCCCACGAACTGCGCACGCCGCTCAACAGTTCGCTGATTCTGGCCAAGCTGCTGGCGGAAAACCCGCAGCAGAATCTGTCGGCGGAGCAGGTCAAGTTTGCCGAATCGATCTATTCGGCCGGCAACGATCTGCTCAACCTGATCAACGACATCCTCGACATTTCCAAGGTCGAGGCCGGCAAGCTTGAAGTGATTGCCGAAAACACCCGCGTCGATCGTCTGGTCGATGGCTTGCGCTCGATGTTCGAACCGCTTGCTGCCGACAAGCACCTTGCTTTCACTGTCGAGGTCCAGCCGGACGCACCGGGCTTGCTGTTCACTGATCGTCAGCGTCTGGAGCAGGTGATCAAGAATCTGCTCTCCAACGCGATCAAGTTCACCGAGCACGGCGCCGTGAGCCTGAGCATCACCGCGCAGCCGAATGATCACATCGCTTTCAGCGTCAAGGATTCCGGGATTGGTATCGCAGCCGATCAGCAGGAAAGTATTTTCGAAGCGTTCCGTCAGGCGGATGGCACCACCAACCGCAAGTACGGCGGCACCGGTCTGGGCCTGTCGATCTCGCGGGATCTGGCGACGTTGCTGGGCGGCTCGATCAGCGTCGACAGCGTACCGGGGCAGGGCAGCACGTTCACGCTGCTGTTGCCGCGTCAGTATCACGAATTCGGTGATACGCCGGCCGCGCCGCTGACCTTTCATGCAGCGCCTGCGGTGGCTACACCAGTGGCCGTTGCGGCACCGCTGGCGTCAGCGATTCCGGCTGTCATCCCGCGCTTCGCCGACGATCGCGACAAGGCGCCGTTCGCCACCCGCTGCATTCTGGTGGTGGAAGACGAGCCCAACTTCGCCCGTATCCTCTATGACCTGGCTCATGAGTTGGGTTACATGTGTCTGGTCGCCCACGGCGCCGACGAGGGTTACGACCTGGCCCGCGAATTCGTGCCGGATGCGATCCTGCTCGACATGCGCCTGCCGGATCACTCCGGTCTGACCGTGCTGCAACGCCTGAAAGAACGCGCCGAAACCCGGCACATTCCAGTGCACGTGATTTCCGTGGAAGACCGCGTCGAAGCCGCCATGCATATGGGCGCCATCGGCTACGCAGTGAAGCCGACCACCCGCGAAGAGCTCAAGGACGTCTTCGCTCGTCTGGAAGCCAAGCTGACGCAGAAGGTCAAGCGCGTGCTGTTGGTCGAAGACGACGATCTGCAACGCGAAAGCATCGCGCGGCTGATTGGCGACGAAGACATCGAAATCACTGCCGTCGGCCTGGCCCAGGACGCCCTGGAATTGCTGCGCACGACCATCTACGACTGCATGGTCATCGACCTCAAGCTGCCGGACATGCTCGGCAACGATTTGCTCAAGCGCATGTCCACCGAGGACATCTGCTCGTTCCCGCCGGTCATTGTCTACACCGGCCGCAACCTGACCCGCGATGAAGAGGCCGAGCTGCGCAAGTATTCACGCTCGATCATCATCAAGGGCGCGCGCTCCCCGGAGCGGTTGCTCGACGAGGTCACACTCTTTCTGCACAAAGTCGAATCGCAGCTGTCCCATGAACGGCAGAAGATGCTCAAGACCGCGCGCAGCCGCGACAAGGTCTTTGAAGGTCGTAAAGTGCTGCTGGTGGACGACGATGTGCGCAACATCTTCGCACTGACCAGTGCACTGGAACACAAAGGCGCAGTCGTGGTGATCGGCCGTAATGGCCGCGAAGCAATTGAGAGACTTCATGAAGTCGAGGACATCGATCTGGTGCTGATGGACGTGATGATGCCGGAAATGGATGGCTTCGAAGCCACCATGGAAATCCGCAAGGATCCGCGCTGGCGCAAGCTGCCGATCATCGCGGTAACGGCCAAGGCCATGAAGGACGATCAGGAGCGCTGCCTGCAAGCGGGCGCCAACGATTACCTAGCCAAGCCCATCGACCTTGATCGTCTGTTCTCGCTGATACGTGTGTGGTTACCGAAAATGGAACGCATCTAGTGGAACGCAGCAGTTCAGCCGAGCGCAACAGCGAAATCGAATTACGCTTGTTGATCGAGGCGATTTACCTGAAGTACAGCTATGACTTTCGCGACTACTCCGGCGCTTCGATCAAGCGCCGGGTGCAGCACGCGCTGAGTCAGTTCGAGTGCGCGACCATCTCGGCCCTGCAAGAGAAAGTCCTGCACGACCCGACGGCGTTCATGCAGCTGCTGCAACTGCTGACGATCCCGGTCAGCGAGATGTTCCGTGATCCTTCGCACTTCCTGGCGATCCGCAACGAAGTGGTGCCGCTGCTGCGCACCTATCCGTCGCTGAAAATCTGGATTGCCGGCTGCAGCACGGGCGAGGAGGTCTATTCGATGGCGATTCTGCTGCGCGAAGAAGGCCTGCTCGACCGCACGATCATCTACGCCACCGACATCAACCCGCGCTCGCTGGAGAAGGCCAAGCAAGGGATTTTCTCCATGGAAAACGTCCGCGCCTACACTGCCAACTATCAGCAGGCCGGCGGCCAGCGTTCGTTTGCCGATTACTACACCGCAGCCTATGGCTACGCGATTTTCGACAAGAGCCTGTGCGAGAACGTCACGTTCGCCGACCACAGCCTGGCCACCGATAGCGTGTTCTCCGAAACCCAGTTGATTTCCTGCCGCAATGTGCTGATCTACTTCAACAAGAAGCTGCAGGACCGGGCGTTCGGGCTGTTCCATGAATCGTTGTCGCATCGCGGCTTTCTGGTGTTGGGCAGCAAGGAAACCCTGGATTTTTCCAACTATTCGAATCAGTTCGAGGCGTTGGTCAAACAAGAACGGATCTACCGCAAATCATGAACGACACCCCGAGCCTGCCTCGCATCGAGGCTGTCGTGATCGGCGCCTCCGCAGGCGGTGTCGAGGCGTTGCTGACCCTGCTCGGGCCATTGCGCAAAGGCTATGTGCTGCCGATCATCATCGTTCTGCATCTGCCGGAAGAACGCCGCAGTCATCTGGCCGAAGTGTTCTCCCGGCGCCTGGCGATGCCGGTCAGAGAAGCCGAAGACAAGCAGGACATTGAAGCCGGCACGGTGTATTTCGCCACGCCCGGTTATCACTTGTCGGTCGAAGCGGATCGCAGCTTGTCACTGAGCCTGGAGGACCGCGTACATCATTCGCGGCCGTCTATTGATTACCTGTTTGAATCCGCCGCTGACGTTTACGGCGAGACACTCGCCGCTGTCCTGCTGACCGGCGCCAATCACGATGGCGCGCGCGGGCTCGCTTACGTCAAGCGTGGCGCCGGCCTGACCATTGTTCAAGACCCCGAGGATGCACAAGTCGCCACCATGCCCCAGGCTGCACTGAACGTTCTGCAGCCGGATCATGTCCTACCCATTCACGGCATCGGCCGTCTGCTAGTCGAGCTGGAACGAATCGCATGCTGAGTAATATCCAAGCCAAACTGTTGATCGTTGACGATCTGCCAGAAAACCTGCTGGCGCTGGAAGCGCTGATCAAGCGCGAGGATCGCACGGTCTACAAGGCTCTGTCGGCGGACGAAGCACTGTCGCTGTTGCTGCAGCACGAATTCGCCATGGCCATTCTCGACGTGCAGATGCCCGGCATGAACGGCTTCGAACTCGCCGAGCTGATGCGCGGTACAGAGAAGACCAAGAACATCCCGATCATCTTTGTCAGCGCTGCCGGCCGAGAACTCAACTACGCGTTCAAAGGCTATGAAAGCGGTGCGGTGGACTTCCTGCACAAGCCGCTGGATATCCATGCGGTGAAGAGCAAGGTCAACGTTTTCGTCGATCTGTATCGCCAGAGCAAAGCGATGAAGCAGCAGGTCGAGGCGTTGGAGCAGGCCCGGCGTGAGCAGGAAGCGCTGCTGCAACAGCTGCAAAGCACCCAGCTGGAGCTGGAGCAAGCGGTGCGCATGCGTGATGACTTCATGTCCATCGTCGCCCACGAGGTGCGTACGCCGCTCAATGGCCTGATTCTCGAAACCCAGTTGCGTAAAATGCATCTGGCGCGAGACAACGCCGCAGCGTTCACTCTCGACAAGATGCAGGCGATGGTCGACCGCGATGAGCGGCAGATCAAAAGCCTGATTCGCCTGATCGAAGACATGCTCGATGTCTCGCGAATCCGCACCGGCAAACTGTCGATCCGACCGAGTCGTTTCGATCTGGTGCAACTGGTCAGCAATCTCCTGCAGAATTTTGCCTCGCAAATGGAAGCGGCAGAAACCAGCGTTTCCTTCGAGGCATCGGCGCCGGTAGAAGGTTGCTGGGACGAGTTCCGCATCGAGCAAGTGGTGTCCAATCTGCTGACCAATGCCTTGCGTTACGGTGGTCGCAGCCCGATTCAGGTGCGCGTCTATCGCGAAGATGACGAGGCCCGGGTCGAGGTACAAGACCACGGCATCGGCATCAGCGCCGAGAACCAGAAGCGTATTTTTCAGCAGTTCGAACGGGTGTCCGCCAAGACGGTGGTGGCCGGGCTCGGGCTTGGTCTGTTCATTTCCGAGCAGATCGTCGCCGCCCATGGCGGCTCCATCGTCGTCGAGAGTGAAATCAACGAGGGCGCCCTGTTTCGCGTTTGTCTGCCAATCCAGGAAAACGGCATATCCGACGCAACCTCTGAGTGACCACACGGTCGTATCAGCAGCTATTGACCGAACAAAGGCTTCCCATGAGCGTAGATGCGCAAGATGTAGTACTCGTCGTCGAAGACGAACCGGTTATCTTGATGGTCCTGACGGATTACCTGTCGGGGCAGGGCTATCGCGTGTTGCAAGCGGAAAATGGCGAGCAGGCTTTCGAGATCCTCGCCAGCAAACCTCATCTCGACATACTGATTACCGATTTCCGCCTGCCGGGCGGGATCTCCGGCGTGCAGATTGCCGATCCGGCGGTGAAATTGCGACCGGACCTCAAAGTGATTTTCATCAGCGGCTATCCGCAGGAAATCCGTGAGACCGGCAGCCCGATTACCAACAGCGCACCGATTCTGGAAAAACCGTTTGATCTGGATGTGTTGCAGGAAAAGATTCAGGAATTGCTGGCCTGATATGTAGGAGCTGCCGTCGGCAGCTCCTATCGATTCAGCTATTGATCATCTCCCGCACCTTGGCGGTGAGCAGATCAAAGGTGAATGGCTTGGTGATCATCTGCATTCCCGAGTCGAGGAAGCCACCGCGCACCGCCGCGTGCTCGGCATAACCGGTGATGAACAACACTTTCAGACCTGGGCGATATTGCCGACCAACCTCCGCCAGTTGACGACCGTTCATCCCCGGCAGACCAACGTCACTGATGAGCAAATCAATACGTTGCGTCGAATTTAGAATCGGCATGGCGCCGTCGGCATCACCGGCCTCTACGAACGCGTAACCCAGCTCACTGAGCACGGCGCTGACCAATACGCGCACCGCCGGGTCGTCTTCAACGATGAGTACGGTTTCGCCATCCATCGCATACGGAGCCTGCTGCGAATCCGATACGGGAATTTCTACTTCCTCACCCCGGAAACGCGGCAGATAGAGTTTTACCGTGGTGCCTTCATCGATTTCACTGTCGATCGACACATGCCCGCGCGACTGCTTGCTGAAACCATAGATCATCGACAGTCCGAGGCCGGTGCCCTGGCCGATCGGCTTGGTGGTGAAAAACGGATCGAACGCACGGCTGACCACGCTCTGCGGCATGCCGCTGCCATTGTCAGTGACGCTGAGCATCACGTAATCGCCTGGCTCCAGATTGCTGTACGCAGCCGTGAATTCGCGATGCAGCACCTGATTGCTGGTTTCCACCACCAGCTTGCCACCCTCGGGCATCGCATCACGGGCATTGATCACCAGGTTGAGCAGGGCGCTTTCCAGTTGATTGGGATCGGCCTCGGCAACCCAGAGATTGTCGTCCAGGCGCATTTCCAGATGAATGCTTTCATTGAGGCTGCGTTGCAGCAGCTCGCCCATCGACAGCACCAGCGTGTTCATTTGCACGGCTTTCGGGTCGAGTGACTGACGGCGCGAGAACGCCAGCAGACGGTGAGTCAGGCCGGCGGCGCGGTTCGCTGACGTCACACCTAGATCGATCAGGCTGTCGAGGTCTTCCGTGCGGCCTCGGGCCAGACGTCGACGCAGCAATTCGAGACTGCCGATGATGCCAGTGAGCATGTTGTTGAAGTCGTGAGCGATGCCGCCAGTGAGTTGGCCGACCGCTTCCATTTTCTGCGATTGGCGCAGGGCTTCTTCGTTGTGGCGAAGTTGTGCGGTGCGTTCTTCGACTTGCTGCTCGAGGGTTTCCAGGGTCGATTGCAGGCGTCGTTCGCTTTCACTCAGGTCGATCAGCCGATCGCGCGCTTCATATTGTCGTCGTCGCCCACGCAGGGCGGCGGAGACCAGGCTGACCAGCGTCGCGGGATGGAAGGGGCGCTCGAGAAACGTCACGTTGCCGAGCAGGGTACTGAGGCGCGACGGAGGGCCTTGTTCATCGCCGCCATGATGAGTCAGCAGGACAATTGGCATGTCCGACCACGCGGGCTGCTGGTCAAGGTAGGCGATTAGCCCTTCCAGTTCAGGTCCGCGCAGCGCTTCAGCAGCAATCACCAGCAGTCCGGCACCGACCTCCAGCTCGGTGCATAAAGCGCCGAGATTCGGCGCCACCATGCCGCCGTAGCCGGCTTCGTTGAGGATCATCAACGCGATCTGGCTGTCGCGACCCATGGGCGCCAGCACCAGCACCCGCTCGGCCAACGGCGTGTTGACCGTCACAAGCTTTCATCCTCAAGCAATGGATTGCTCGCTCCCATGTAGGTCGGCACGCCACGCAGCACGCCCTGGAAGGATTCCAGCGGTTGGCCGATGGTCATGCCATGCGAGGAAATCCGGTATTCACGGATGGTCGACTCGTGGTTGCCGGTACGTTTCTTGATAATCGAGATCGCCCGGCGGACTTTGCCGAGGGCTTCGAAGTAGCGCAACAGAATCACCGTGTCGGCCAGGTAAGTGATATCGACCGGCGCCTGCATATCGCCCACCAGACCGTGCTGGGCGACCGTCATGAAAGTCGCCGCGCCTTTGCGGTTCAGGTACAGCAACAGCTCGTGCATGTGCAGCACCAGCGCGTTTTCTTCCGGCATCGCCGCTTGATAGCCGTTGATGCTGTCGATTACCACGGTTTTGATACCCAGCTCATCGACGCAACGCCGCACGCGATGGGACAACTCACCGGGAGACAATTCGGCGGCGTCTACTTGTTCGATCAGCAGATTACCGGTGGCCTGCAAGGCTTTGAGGTCGATACCGAGATGACGCATGCGTTCGAACAGCAGGCCCAGCTCTTCATCGAAAATGAACAGCGCGGCTTTTTCGCCTCGAGCCACCGCTGCGGCGGCGAAGATCATCGAGATCAGCGATTTACCGGTACCGGCCGGGCCGAGAATCAGCGTGCTGGAGCCGGTTTCGATACCGCCGCCGAGCAGGGCGTCCATTTGCGGTATGCCGCTGGACAGCTGCAGACGTGGGTAGTCGCCGCGATGTTCCGCCGCTACCAAGCGTGGAAAAACATGGACGCCGTCGCCCATGATGGTGAAGTCGTGGAAACCGCCACGGTATTTCTGCCCGCGATACTTGACCACTCGAACGCGCCGACGCTCAGCGCCGTAGCTCGGTGTCAGCTCTTCAAGACGAATCACGCCGTGGGCGACACTGTGCACGGTCTTGTCGAGGGACTCGGTGGTCAGGTCGTCGAGCAGCAGGACGGTGGCGTCGTAGCGCACGAAGTAATGCTTGATCGCCAGAATCTGCCGACGATAGCGCAACGAGCTCTGCGCCAGCAGACGGATCTCCGAGAGACTGTCGAGCACAACGCGAGTCGGTTTGAAGCGTTCGACCACTTCGAAAATCTGCCTGGTCGCCTCACCCAGTTCAAGGTCCGAGGAATACAGCAGACTTTGCTGGTGTTCGGCATTGAGCAGGCTTTCCGGCGGTGTCAGCTCGAAGATCTTGATGTTTTCGTTCAGCTCCCAACCGTGGGAGAGCGCACCTTGACGCAGTTCTTTCTCGGTTTCCGAGAGAGTGATGTACAGGCAGCGTTCCCCGGCCAGCGCACCGGCGCGCAGGAAATGCAACGCCACGGTGGTTTTGCCGGTCCCGGGTTCCCCCTCGAGCAAAAACACATGGCCGCGAGACAAGCCACCGGCAAGGATGTCATCCAGACCTACAATGCCGACGGCGGCCTTTGCACTGATCAACTCGTTTGATGTAGTCAAAAAACGCCCTCTTATGACTAGGGTAATCCGGCGGCTGGCTAGAGTGAGCCGCCTGAGTAACTTGACCTCACGGCGTGTTCACGGTTCCGCTTTTTCTTGGACGGGCGGCCAATTGAGTCCGCCCTGACTGGATTAAAGACCTTGTTGCAGGGCCGGGTCGTCCGGATTCAGCTGCTCCAGTTGCGCCAACAGGATCTGCACATTCTGCAGTTGGCCGCTTTCCTTCCAGTAGTTGATCAGCAACACCCGCGCCTTGCGGTCGGCGGGGTGGCGCTGGACGATTTCCTGCAGCTGTTTTTGCGCCGCTTCCAGTTCTTCCGCGCTGTGCAGGGTGGTGGCGAGGTCGTAGCGATAATCCTTGTTGTCCGGCTCCAGCTCGACGGCTTTGGACAGGCCGAGCAGGGCATATTCGCGCTGGCCGTGGTGCAGCAGCCACAGGCCGAGGGCATGTTGCAGATAGGCGGAATCAGGCTGCGCCTTGAGTTGACGTGCGAGCAACTGGCGAGCGGCATCGCTCTGGCCCTGGCGGTCAAGCACATCGATCTGCATGACCAGCGCCGCCAGGTTGCCGGGTTCCAGACGCAAGGTATTGTCCAGCGCCTGTTGGGCCTGTTTGTATTCGGCGTTATGGATATAAAGACGGGCCAGTTGCGCATAGTTGGCAGCGCTTTCCGGCTGGTTTTCCAAGGTCTGTTGCCAGCCGTCGATAGCCTGCTGTAGCGGTGCGAAATACAGGCCGAGCTCGTCCGGGCTCAGGCCGAGCAGGGCATTGATCGCGGCGAACCGCACGGTTTGTTCTGCGTCGTCGAGCAACGGTCCGAGCAGCAGACTGCGTTGCCCGCCGGGCACCAGACCGACGATGCTTTTGATCGCGGCGACGCGCACTTGCGGCGCTTCGTGATGCAGGTCGATGTCAGCCAGTTTCAAGGCCTGCGGGCTGGGGTAGTTGGGCAGCTCGCCGTGCAGCCAGACCCGGCGTTTGACCGAGATGTCCGGGCGGCCCAATTGCTGGTACAACTGGCGCGCCGCTCCGGGTTCACCAGTGCGCGCGGCGTTCAGCGCTTCGCTGTAGCCATGTTTGATAGCATCGGGAATGGTCGGTGTGCTGCTGCGCCATGACAGCCAGACGACGCCGAGGATCAGTACGAGGCCTAGGCCGATCAGCAGGTTGCGGCGGGACTGAGTCATGCGGGGTTTCCGAAAGCTTCGAACTTGAGCAGAGCGGCAAGCTTCGTTCAGCTTGGCGCGTGAGTCAAACCGTTGCCAGCGAATCGTCCTACAACACGTGTCGACTGTGAAATCCGTCAGGCTTTTGCTGGAATGTCTACGCTTGCAGAAGTCGTTTTAAAGAGAGTGCCCATGTCTGCGCTGTACACCTATTTCAAGGCTTTGATCCATCCCGGTCAGGCTGTTCTGCTGTTTGCCCTGCGGACCATCGCCGCCGGGCTGTTGACGCTTTATCTGGCGTTCATTTTCGATCTCGAACAACCGAAGTGGTCGATCATGGCTGTGGTGATTGTCAGTCAGCCATTGGCAGGGATGGCACTGGCGCGCAGTTTCGGCCAGGTGATCGGCACCACCGTGGGTGCCGCGGTGGCGGTGCTGATCATGGCGATTTTTCCTCAGGCGCCGCTGCCGTTCATCACGACATTGGCGTTGTGGCTGGCGCTGTGCACAGCGGGCGGCACCTTGTTGCGCTACACCAGTTCCCAGGCGTTCGTGCTCAGTGGCTACACCGCAGTGGTGGTGGCCTTGCTGGCGATCCCGGATCAGGAAGGCACGTTTTTGCTAGCGGTCACCCGCGTCACCGAAACCCTGCTGGCCGTTGCCTGCGTGTGCGTGGTGAGCCTGCTCACAGCCCGGCCTGAAGCAGTGGCCAAAGGTTATTTCGCCAAAATCGATCAGGTGATCAAACTGGCCGCCAGCCACGCCGCCGAAGTGCTTCGCACGGAAGAAAGCGAAGCCGATTTTCAGCGTCGGCAGATGCAATTGCTCGGCGAGATCAGCGCATTGGAGGGGTTGCGGCGCCATTTGTATTTCGATGCCCCACGTTTGCGCGATGCCGACAATCTGGTGTTGCTGCTGGGCAATCAACTGATGCTGCTGACCTCGCGACTGACCGCGCTACGGCATCAGCGCGAATTGCTCATCGAACGCTGGGAGGGCGATCTGCCGCTGGAGGTGCAGCAACTGCGGGCCGAGGAACTGGCGTTGCTTGAGCAACTGGCGCAACAGGGTCGTGCGCTGTCTGGCGCGGACCGGCAACGTTTCGTCACCTTGCAGCAACAGTTCGAAGCGTTGGCGTACAAGGCCGAGCAGCAGACCGAGAACATGAGTGCGGCCCTGCGTTCACTGGCCTGGGCGCTGCGTTGGGAGCAGGCGCGCCTGCTGCAGCAACTGGAGCAGATTCTCGAACTGAGCGACGCCATTCAGGAAGGGCGCCCGGCCAGTTGCCTATATCGCGGCCAGAGCAGTCCGTTGCATCTGGATTTCACCCTGGCCTCGATGAACGCCATTCGCGCCTTTACCGCGCTGTTGGTCAGCGGATTGATCTGGATCGAAACGGCGTGGGATGGTGCGCGCGGCGGAATGATTCTGGTGGGAATTCTCTGCTCGCTGATGGCGACTTTTCCGCGTCCGCTGATGGCTGCGCAAAGCTATGCGCGAGGCTTGGGTCTGGCGCTGGTAGTGTCGGCGTTCTATCAATTCATGCTGGTGCCCGCGATCAGTGATTTCGAGCTGCTGGCCTTGCTGCTGGCGCCGCTGCTGTATGCCATTGCCGTGGGCATTTCCAGTCCGGCCACCGCCGGTATCGGCATGGGCCTGGGGCTGTCGAGTTTTCTAATGCTCGGACCGCAAAACACCGGCACTGGGCAGAATACGGCGATCCAATGGTTCGAATTCGCCGGCGCCTACGTCAGTGCAGCGATGCTGGCCCTGATCGTTTATGCGCTGATCTTCCCGTTCCGCCCGGGCTTGCGCATCCGGCGCCTGTACGGCGAAGCGCGGGAGCAGGTGTACCAACTGAGCAAAATGCCGGCCACCGATGAACAACAATTCGCCTTCGAGAGTCGGATGACCGATCGCCTGACCAGCATGCTCGGCCTGCTGCCAGCGGCAAACGATCGCGCCATGCAACGCTTGTATGAAATCAGCCTGGCTTGCGTAGCCCTGGGCGTGGCCATGCATCAGCTGAGGCAGCAGGCGCAGAACAACGCGTTACTCACCGATGCGTTCAGCCAGCGCCTGGCATCGACGTTACGCAAGACCGGTCGCCTGGTTGCCGGACGCGCTGATGTGCAGCTCCCGGCGCTGCTGGCGACGTTGCACCAACTCGGAGATGAGCTGGACGAGCTGCACGCCGCCAGCCATGAACATTTATGGTCGGTTTTTCGCATGCGTGTGGCGCTGCTGATTGTGGTGTCGTTCCTCGAGCGCCACGGCGAACATTTGCAACCTCAAGGTCTGGAAGGAGAACCGCAACTTGCCCATTGATTTCGAAATTGGCGGGGTTTATCTGCCGCCGATTGCCCAGGCTCTGTTACTGGCGATCCCGATTTTCATGTTGCTGGACTGGTGCTTGCGCCGCCTGGGCGTACTGCGCCTGGTCTGGCATGAAGCGCTGTTCGAAGGCGCGCTGTACGCCTGTGTCTGCGCCACGCTGATTCTGTTGATGGGAGCCTGATGTCTTGAAAGCACTAGTTGCACGAATGATGACCGTGGCAGTGGTGATCCTGGCGATCGTCCTCGGCTGGTTTGCCTGGGAGTATTACACCCGCGCGCCGTGGACACGGGATGCTCGGGTGAGGGCGGATGTGGTGACGCTGTCGGCGGATGTTTCGGGGCGTATCGTCAAACTGGCGGTGCAGGACAACCAGCATGTCGACAAAGGTCAATTGTTGCTGGAGATCGATCCGGCGCGCTATCAACTGGCGGTCGAGCATGCCCGACGCTCGGTGGAGGTGTCCAAGGCCTCGCTGGGGCAATCGCAAGCGGCAATCGTCGCCAGTGAAGCATTGCTCAAACAACGCCAGAGCGAGGAGCGCCGGCGACGTACGCTGAAGCAGGGCTTCGCGATTTCCGGTGAAGAATGGGAGAAGGCCAGTACCGACGTGGCGGTTGCCCAGGCGGATCTGTTGCGCAATCAGGCCAACCTCGGCTTGGCCGAGGCCAATGTGCAACTGGCAATTGCCGCGCTGACCCAGGCTGAACTGGATTTGCAGCGCACCCGCGTTGAATCGCCAGTGAGCGGTTACGTGACCAACCTGCTGACCCGCCAGGGTGATTACGCACAGGCGGGCGGGGCACTGCTGGCGTTGGTCGACAGCGATTCGTTCTACGTCAGCGGCTATTTCGAAGAAACCAAGCTGCCGCGAATCGCGGAGGGTGATCGGGTACGCATTCAATTGATGAGTGGTGAGCGCTTCGGCGGCACAGTGGAAAGCATCGCCTTCGCCATTGCCGACCGCGAAAACGCGCCCGGCAGCCGATTGCTGGCAAACATCAACCCGAGTTACACCTGGGTGAAGCTGGCGCAACGGGTGCCGGTGCGCATTGGGATTGATGGTGACTTTGCCGGTAAGGATCGCCTGCGCGCCGGTACAACCGCCACCGTCACCGTCCTGGAGGATCACCGCTGATCCATTGTGGGAGCGAGCCTGCTCGCGAAGGCAGAGTATCAGCCACCGCTGATATGTCTGACCTGACGCTTTCGCGAGCAGGCTCGCTCCCACAAAAAATCCCAGTGCTGCAAACAGGCATAAAAAAACCCCGCGACCGAATGATACGCGGGGCAAAAAATTTGGTTGGTTGCGGCCAACCAAAGGAGCTCTTTAACAACCTTTACTTGCTGGCGACTGTCTCCGGTTGCCAGCCACCGCCGAGGGCCTTGTAGATCGCGACGATGCCGCGATACAGCTCGACTTCGGCCTGGGCCTGACTGTCTTCGGCGTTCAGGCGCTCACGTTGAGCGTCGAGCAGGACGAGGAAATCGGTGGTGCCTTCGCGATAACGGATTTCTGCCAGATCAGCGGCCTTGCGACTCGATTCGCTCTGACGGATCAGCGAGATCAAACGTTGCTGACGCTTGCCGTAATCGCTGAAGGCGTTTTCCGATTCTTCCAGCGCCAGCAGCACCTGTTGCTCGTAGTTGGCCAGCGCGCCTTCGGCGTCAGCATCGGCACCGCGCAAACGGGCGCGGACGCTGCCGAGGTCAAACGCAGCCCAGGTGATGCTCGGGCCGAGTGCCCAGGCGTTGGCTGCCGACGAACCGATCTGCGAGCCACGTCCGGCCGTCCAGCCGAGGAAGCCGCTGAGGCTGACCCGTGGGAACAGGTCGGCCTTGGCCACGCCGATGCGCGCAGTGGCCGAAGCCAATTGCCGTTCGGCGCTGAGAATGTCCGGACGACGTTGCAGCAGTTCACCCGGATCACCGATCGGCAGCGCCTTGGCGATGGCCGGCAGATCTTTCGGGCTCAGATCAACGGTCAGTTTGTCCGGGCGCTCACCGAGCAGCGTAGCGATACGGTTTTTCTGCCGAACCTGTTCCGCCTGCAGCTGCGGCACCGTGGCTTCGACGTTGGCCAGACGCGCATCGGCGCGTTCGACATCGAGCTGATCACCGACACCGGCGTCACGCAGGCTGATGGTGATCTTGCGCGACTCCTGCTGGTTGTTGAGGTTGGCCACGGCGATTTTTTCCCGCAGCTGAGCGCCGCGCAGTTGACCGTAGGCGTCGACCAGTTCGGCAATCATGGTGACTTGCAACTGGTAAAGATCGGCTTCGGCGGCCTGCTGGTCGGCGTCACTGGCTTCCAGATTGCGCTGGATGCGGCCGAACAGGTCGAGCTCCCAGGCCATGTCCAGACCGAGGTCATAGCGCTCGCTATTGACCCGGTTGGTGGTCTGGCCGGGAATCTGGCCCTTGCCCAGGTCGCTGCTGGCGCGGCTGGTGATGGTCGGCATCGCGTCATTGCTGGCGTCGTCGCGGATCGCCCGAGCGGCTTTCCAGCGGGCGAACGCCACGCGCAGTTCACGGTTGCCTTGCAGCGATTGCGTCACCAACTGGTTGAGTGTCGGATCATCGAATTGCTGCCACCAGATGCCTTCGAATTTCGAACGGTCGAAGTTCTTTTGCCCGGCGGCGCCGTCGGTGGCGGTCGTGATGTTGGCCGCCTCCGTAGCTGGGGTCTTGTAGTCGGGGCCGACGGCGCAGGCGCTGAGGGCCAGCACCAGCAGACTCGGCAGGAAGACTTTCAGACTCATTGTTGCGCCTCCAGTGGCTTTTGAAGAGTGTGCGCCTTGGCTGCTTTGCGCTGCTCGCCGCGTTCGACAAAGTTACGGATCAGTACATAGAACACTGGCGTCAGCAGCAGACCGAAGAAGGTCACCCCTAGCATCCCGGAGAACACCGCCACACCCATGGCGTGGCGCATTTCGGCACCGGCACCGCTGGAGAACACCAGTGGCACCACACCCATGATGAACGCGAAGGAGGTCATCAGAATCGGCCGCAGACGCAGGCGGCAGGCTTCCAGCACCGCAGCCAGCGGATCGAGGCCTTCTTCCTGTTTGTCCTTGGCGAATTCGACGATCAGAATCGCGTTTTTACAGGCAAGTCCCACCAGTACGATCAAGCCGATCTGGGTGAAGATGTTGTTGTCACCGCCGGAAATGATCACACCGGTGATGGCCGACAGCAGGGTCATCGGTACGATCAGGATCACCGCCAGTGGCAGGCTCCAGCTTTCGTATTGGGCGGCGAGCACCAGGAACGCCAGCAGTACGCAGAGCGGGAACACGAACAGCGCGGTGTTGCCGGACAGAATCTGCTGGTAGGTCAGGTCGGTCCACTCATAGGTCATGCCGTTCGGAAGTTCTTCCTTGAGCAGTTTCTCGATGGCTTTTTCCGCCTGGCCAGAGCTGTAGCCCGGAGCTGCGGCACCGTTGATTTCAGCGGTGATGAAGCCGTTGTAGTGCATCACGCGGTCCGGCCCGGAGGTGTCGCTGACCTTGATAAAGGTCGCCAGCGGGATCATTTCGCCTTTGTTGTTGCGTACTTTCAGCTGGCCGATCTGGTCGGATTCAAGGCGGAACTGTTGTTCGGCCTGAACGTTGACCTGGTAGGTGCGCCCGAAGCGGTTGAAGTCGTTGGCATACAGCGAACCCAAATAGATCTGCAGGGTGTCGAAGATATCGCTGACGGCCACGCCGTGGGTCTTGGCTTTTTCACGGTCGATGGCGGCATCGACCTGCGGCACGTTCACCGTGTAGCTGGTGAACAGGCCGGCCAGTTCCGGCACGTTGTGGCTTTTGTTGATGATGTTCATGGTTTCTTTGTACAGCTCGTCGTAGCCCAGGTTGCCCCGGTCTTCGATTTGCAGGCGGAAACCACCAATGGTGCCCAGACCTTGTACCGGCGGTGGCGGGAAGATCGCCATGTACGCTTCCTGAATGTTCGCGTACTGGCCGTTCAAGGCGCCGGCAATCGCGCCGGCGGACATGCTCGGGTCTTTACGCTCGTCGAACGGTTTCAGCGTCACGAAGACGATGCCGGCGTTCGGGCTGTTGGTAAAACCGTTGATCGACAGGCCCGGGAACGCTACGGCGCTTTCCACGCCCGGCTGTTTCAGCGCGAGGTCGGACATGCGCTTGATCACGTCTTCGGTGCGATCCAGGCTCGCGGCATCCGGCAATTGCGCGAAGGCCACCAGGTATTGCTTGTCCTGGCCGGGTACGAAACCGGTCGGCGTGCTGGAGAAACCGAAGAAGGTCAGTACCATCAGGCCTGCATACACGAGCAGGGCGATGCCGCTGCTACGGATAACCCGGCGCACGGTGCCGACGTAGCCATGACTGGCACGGTCGAAGAAACGGTTGAACGGACGGAACAGCCAGCCGCCGAAGATCTTGTCGAGCACTTTCGAGAAGCGGTCTTTCGGCGCGTCGTGGCTTTTCAGCAACACAGCGGCCAATGCTGGCGACAGGGTCAGCGAGTTGAACGCCGAGATCACTGTCGAGATAGCGATGGTCAGTGCGAACTGTTTGTAGAACTGCCCGGTGAGGCCGGAAATGAACGCCGCTGGAATGAACACCGCACACAGCACCAGTGCGGTGGCCACGATCGGCCCGGTCACTTCCCGCATGGCGCGCTTGGTCGCTTCGACCGGCGTCAGGCCGAGTTCGATGTTCCGTTCGACGTTTTCCACCACGACGATGGCGTCATCCACCACGATACCGATGGCCAGTACCAGGCCAAACAGCGACAGGGCGTTGAGCGAGAAACCGAACAGGTGCATGACCGCAAACGTACCGATCAACGATACCGGCACCGCCACCAACGGGATGATCGAGGCGCGCCAGGTCTGCAGGAACAGAATCACCACCAGCACCACGAGGATCAGCGCTTCGAACAGGGTGTGCACCACCGCCTCGATCGAGCCACGAACGAAGATCGTCGGGTCATACACGATGCTGTAGTCCATGCCCTGCGGGAAGCCTTTCTTCAGCTCTTCCATCTTGCCGCGCACTTCGTTGGAAATGTCGATGGCGTTGGAACCGGGACGCTGGAAGATCGGAATCGCTACAGCCGGCTGATTGTTCAGCAGCGAGCGCAAGGCGTATTGGCTGGAACCCAGTTCAATGCGTGCGATGTCCTTCAGGCGAGTGATCTCACCGTCGGCGCCTGCGCGAATGACGATATTCTCGAACTCTTCTTCGGAGACCAGACGGCCTTGGGTGTTGACCGACAGCTGGAAACTTTGCGCGGTCGGGGCAGGGGGCGCGCCCAGTTGACCGGCGGCGACCTGACGGTTCTGCTCGCGAATCGCGGTCACCACATCGGTCGCGGTCAGATTGCGCGAAGCGGTCTTGTTCGGGTCAAGCCAGACGCGCAGCGAGTAGTCGCCCATACCGAACAACTGCACGTCACCGACACCACCGAGGCGAGCAAGCTCATCCTTGATGTTGAGGATCGCGTAGTTGGACAGGTACAGCATGTCGTAGCGCTTGTCCGGTGAGGTCAAGTGCACAACCATGGTCAGGTCGGGCGATGCCTTGTCGACGGTGATACCGATGCGCGTTACTTCCTCGGGAAGCTTTGGCTCGGTCCGGGTTACCCGGTTCTGCACCTGCACCTGCGCGTTGTCCAGGTCAGTGCCTAGGGCGAAGGTGATGGTCAGGGTGATCTTGCCGTCGGCGGTCGATTGCGAGGACATGTACAGCATGTTCTCGACGCCGGTGATGGCCTGCTCCAGCGGAGCGGCCACGGTTTCACCGATGACTTTGGGGTTGGCGCCCGGGAAGTTGGCGCGCACGACCACGGTCGGCGGCACGACTTCCGGGTATTCGCTGATCGGCAACTGGAACAGCGAGATCGCACCGGCGATCAGGATCAACAGCGACAGTACCGCTGCGAAGATCGGCCGGGAAATGAAGAATTGGGAAAAATTCATCGGAGTTGTCGTCCCTTAACCGCGTGGGGTCGTGGCGGCCAGCTTCGCAGCCGAACCCGATGCGCCCTTGGCAGGGGCAACTTTGGGCAGGTTGCTGGCTTCCAGCGCTTGACGTTGTTGAGCGAGGGCGGCGAGGGTCTGCTCGCTGGCCATCGGAATCACCTCGGGGGTGACCGGTGAGCCAGGACGAACTCGTTGCAAGCCCTTGACGATGATGGTGTCGTCCTTGTTCAGACCGTTGCGGACGATGCGCAGGCCTTCGATCTTCGGACCGAGTTCGACGGCGCGGTAGGCGGTCTTGTTGTCGCCATCCATCACCAGCACGAACTTCTTGCCCAGGTCAGTGCCCACGGCTTCGTCATTGATCAGCATGGCGTTGTAGGTGCCGCTGCCGACCAGTTTCAGCCGTGCGTACAAGCCCGGGGTGTAGGTGCCGTCAGCGTTGTCGAAGACTGCGCGACCACGGATGGTGCCGGTTTTCGGATTGACCTGGTTGTCGACGAAGTTCATCTGGCCGAGGTGCGGGTTGCCGTCTTCGTTGGACAGGCCCATGTATACCGGCGTAGTGGCGCCACGCTGGCCGTTGCGGGCCAGTTGGGTGTATTTGAGGAACACGCGTTCGTCGGCGTCGAAATAGGCGTAGACCTTGTCGGTGGAGACGACGCTGGTCAGTGCGGTGGTATCGGCGGTCACCAGGTTGCCGGCAGTGATTTCGGCGCGGCTGACGCGGCCGCTGATCGGTGCGGTCACGCGGGTGAAGCTCAGATTCAGTTTGGCCAGGTCCAATTGTGCCTGCAGAGCACCGACGGCGGCGCGGGCCTCTTGGGCAGCGCTGGTGCGCGAGTCGGCCAGTTCAGCGGAAATGGCGTTGCTGGTACGCAGACGTTCACCGCGAGCGGCTTCGTTTTCGCTGCGAGTGGCGGTGGCGCGGGCTTGAGCAACCAGAGCTTCGAGGCGGCGTACCTCGGCCTGGAACGGACGCGGATCGATCTGGAACAGCAGGTCGCCTTTCTTGACCAGCGCGCCTTCGGTGAACGCGACCTGATCGATCTGGCCCGAAACCCGTGGGCGGATTTCAACGGTTTCCGGCGCTTCGAGGCGCCCGGTAAATTCGTCCCACTCGTTGACCGGTTGTTCCAGCACCTTGGCCACGCTGACTTTGGCAGCGGGCGGGGCGCCGGCAGTCTCCGGAGTTTTGCCGCAGGCGCTCATCACCAGTACGGCCAGCATGGCCAACGGGAAGCGCAAATGTTTGAGTGATTGTTCCATGGATGCAATCCGCCGAAGTATTGAAGATGGGCGGATGATGCTCGGCGCGGGTGTGATGGCACGAATCGAATGAAGCAAAGGTAACTATCATTCGGAATGATATAAGCGCCGAGGCAGCCCTCTAGCATGCACCTTTCGTTAGGGGGCTAACAATCGGCCTGAAGGCAATTCTGTGTTGCTTGATCTGCAATGATTGCGACCGACGCTGCGCGCGGAGGATTATCCGGCGATTAAATACCTCGCTGTTACCAGCACCTCGCCCACTTGCCGGAGCAATACGCCAATGTCGCGGAACGGGCAACCAAGGGAGTTTCGCTCTAACATGAGCGCAACCTCATGCTCTGACATTTATCGTCCCCGGATCATTTTTATGCGCGACCTGCCCCCGACCGCGACCCTGCGTGCTTTTGAAGTGGCCACCCGACATCCGACGTTCACGGCTGCCGCTCAAGAGTTGCACGTGACCCAGAGCGCCGTCAGTCATCAGCTCCGGCACCTTGAAGAACTCTGGGGCTTGCAATTGTTCGAGCGCGGCAAGGCGTTGCGCCTCACAACAGCGGGGGCGACGCTGGCGCCGATCGTGCGCGAGTTTTTCATCAGCCTTGAAGCAACGCTGGAGGATCTGCGCGAGCAAAAGGACAGGGTTCGCCTGACTGTCAGCACCACCTATTCGTTCGCGTTGAAGTGGCTGCTGCCACGCTTGCCGAATCTGTCGCGCCTGCACCCGGAGCTGTTGGTGTCGCTGGATACCACGGACAAGATCATCCACTTCGCCAATGGCGAAGCCGATGTCGCAATCCGCTTGGGCAAGGGCAATTACCCCGGTCTGTATTCAGAGTTCCTCTTCGGCGAACAGGTGTTTCCCGTGGCCAGCCCCGAACTGCTGCAGCGCGTCGGCAGGCCGGGCAGTCCCGCCGAGTTGCTGCAGATGCCGTTACTCATTCGCGACGGCGCCGAGTTGGCGCCGAAATGGGAGGTGTGGTTTCAGTCCGTCGGGCTGGAGTTTTTACCGCTGCGCGAAGGCGTCAGGTTTGGCGACACCAACATGACGGTGGAAGCTGCGTTGCTCGGCCAGGGAATGGCGTTGGTGCGCAGCGGCCATGTCGAAAATGAAATTGCCGACGGCCGTCTGGTGAGGCTGTTCGATGTGCCGTTCACTTCGCCGCTTGCTTATTATTTCGTCTGTCCCAAAGGCATCGAAGCCCAGCCGCATATCCTCAAATTTCGCGAGTGGTTGCTCAGTGAAGCGTTGAAGGTGCAGAGCGCACAGCGCTGAAGTATGAGCAATTGCTCACGGTGTAATGAGGAGACTTCACTGTAAGGCCAATGCCAGGGATGCCTAGAATGCTGCATGCCAATCCATCTCGTACTCCTCGTTCTGTTCGCCGCGCTCCTGCACGCCAGCTGGAACGCGCTGCTGCGCGGTGGCGCCGATCGGCTCTGGTCGATGACGATGATGTGCGTGGCCATCGCCATCGTCTGCGCCATCGCCGCCTTTTTCATGGCCGCGCCTGCACCTGAGAGCTGGGGTTACGCGCTGCTCTCGGCACTGCTGCATGTCGGCTACAACCTGTTTCTGGTGCGCAGCTATCGGGTCGGCGATCTAGGGCAGATCTATCCGATTTCCCGTGGGTCGTCGCCAGCGCTGATCACCCTCGGCGCCGCGCTGTTTGCCGGCGAAACCATAACCCCCGGCGAACTGCTCGGCATTGGTCTGGTGTCCGGGGGGATCATTTCGTTGGCGTTCCGAGGGCGCAGCCTGTCGGTGCCGAGCCTGCCGTATGCGCTGGGCACCGGTTGTTTCATCGCCGCCTACAGCGTCGTCGATGGCATTGGCGCCAGGCTGTCCGGTGCGCCGCTCGCGTACACGGTGTGGATGAGCGCCCTGTGGGGTGTGTTGATGCCATTGGTGTATATCGGCCTGCGCGACGCCCGCAGTCTGTTTTCCGTACGGCCCGGCATGCTCGCCGCTGTGGGCGGCGGACTGGTTTCCTTACTGGCTTACGCAATCGTTATCTACGCGATGAACGAAGCGCCACTGGGCGCGGTGTCGGCCCTGCGTGAAACCAGCGTGCTGTTCGCGGCATTGCTCGGCTATTTGTTCCTCGGTGAAAAGCTCACCGTCCGCAGGATGCTGGCATGCGTGGTCATCGCCAGCGGCGCCATCATCATCGGCTGACATAGGCCAACTGCTCAGGAGAACGTCGCATGGATAAAGTCTCGCAAGCACCGCTGATTCTGATCACCGGCGGCAGTCGCGGAGTCGGCGCCGCCACCGCCCGACTCGCCGCCGCGCAAGGCTACGACGTCGCCATCAGCTACGTCGCCAACGAGTCTGCCGCTCTTGAGGTGGTGGCGGATATCGAAGCGTTGGGGCGCAAAGGCATCGCGGTGCGTGCTGACAGTGCTGACCCCGAGCAGGTTGCTGAACTGTTCTCGGCCGTCGATCGCTCATTTGGACGGATCGACGTTCTGGTCAATAACGCAGGCGTTCTGGCAAAACAGTCACGCATGGAGGGCCTCAGCTTCGAACGCATGCAGCGCATCTTCGCAGTCAATGCGTTGGGGCCGATCTTGTGCGCGCAGCAGGCGGTGAAGCGCATGTCTCTGCGCCACGGCGGAACGGGTGGCGTGGTGATCAATATTTCGTCTGCCTCCGCGCGCCTGGGCAGTCCCAATGAATACGTCGACTATGCAGCGTCGAAAGGCGCGCTGGAAACTTTCACCATCGGCTTTGCCAAGGAAGTCGCGCGCGAGGGAATTCGGGTTAACTGCATTCGCCCGGGGCACATCTATACCGATATGCACGCCAGCGGCGGCGAGCCGGGGCGGGTGGATCGCGTGAAGGAGTCGATCCCGATGGGCCGGGGCGGTCAGCCGGAAGAGGTGGCGCGGGCCATCTTGTGGCTGGCCAGCGCGGAGGCTTCGTTTGTCACCGGGACTTTTCTGGATGTGACGGGTGGCAAGTAGGTCCGGCTACAGGCTATCCGGATCCCCAAAAAACATCTGAATCCGCGACCTCAACCACCGCTCTCCCGGGTCGTTATCCTGCGACCCACGCCAGGCCATGTGCAGTTCAAATGTACGCGTCGGCAGCGGTGGATCTTCAGCCCGCAGACCGCCAGCTGCCGTCAGTGCCTCAGCCGTGTAATCCGGCACGGTCGCGACGATATCGGTGCCCGCCAGCAGCGTGCCCAGTCCGTTGAACTGTGGCACCGCGAGCACCACGTGCCGTTTGCGTCCGAGTTTTTCCAGTTCTTCATCGACAAAACCACTTAGGTCACCAGCAAACGACACCAGTGCGTGCGGTCGGGCGCAGTAGTCGTCCAGGCTCAGCGGCCCCGGCACGGTGTCGGCGCGCAGCAGCTTCGGTGCGCTGCGGCGCAGGACCTTGCGCTTGGCGTTGGCCGGCAGGTCGGTGGTGTAGCTGACGCCAATCGAAATCTCGCCCGAGGCCAGCAGGCCCGGCATCAATATGTAGTTGACCCGCCGCACCACGAGGACAATGCCCGGTGCTTCGGCGCGCAGACGCTTGAGCAGCATGGGCAGCAGCGCGAATTCGACGTCGTCGGACAAACCGATGCGAAACACCGAGGTGCTGGTCGCCGGATCAAAATCGGCGGCACGACTGACGGCGGTCGAGATCGAATCAAGGGCAGGCGAGAGCAGGGCGAAGATTTCCACCGCGCGCGCGGAAGGTTCCATGCTGCGACCGGTGCGGACAAACAAGGGATCGTCAAACAGGCTGCGCAGGCGCGACAGCGCCGCACTGATAGCCGGTTGGCCGAGGAACAATTTTTCCGCGGCCCGAGTCACACTGCGTTCGTGCATCAATGTTTCGAACACGATCAGCAGGTTCAGGTCGACACGACGCAGGTCATTACGATTCATCTGGAGTCCTGGCAGAGTCATCAAACTTGACGAGGGCGGCCATATGAGAACAATGGCCGGCATGAATCTTACGGGGAAAGGCTGGTACTCTGCACCGGAAAATTCAGCTTTACTGCGACGGTGGCAGGCCTTTTTTCATGGATTTTGCCAATGCCGCCCTTGATGCGGAATCAATGACAGGCATGTCGACTATTAATAGCCACTGATGGTCTTGGGTCGAAAGCCCAGATAGAGTTCATGGCATTAGAGGTTACTTTGACGAGGTTTGCGATGTCCCGCACGATCCGTTTTCACAAGTTTGGTCCGGCCGAGGTGCTCAAATGCGAAGAGCATGCGGCTGCTCAGCCAGGTCCTGGCGAAGTGCAGGTGCGTGTCGAGGCAATCGGCATCAGTTGGTACGACACCCTGTGGCGCCAGAATCTGGCGTCGTCCCAGGCACGTCTGCCTTCTGGCCTCGGTCATGAAATGGCTGGCGTGGTCACTGCGGTGGGCGCTGATGTCGAAGACCTGTCCGTCGGCGACAAAGTGGCCAGTTTTCCCGCGGAAAGCCCGAACGACTATCCGGTTTACGGCGAGTCGATCGTTCTGCCGCGCACCGCGCTGACCCGTTATCCCGATGTGCTCAGCCCGATCGAAGCGAGCGTGCATTACACGCCGCTGCTGATCGCCTACTTCGCTTATGCCGATCTGGCGCGGGTCAAACCGGGTCAATTTGCGCTGGTGACTGACGCCAGCCACTGCGCCGGCCCGTCGTTTGTGCAATTGGGCAAGGCGCTGGGTGTGCGAGTGATCGCGGCCACCAAATCGGCGGAGGAGCGGGAGTACCTGCTGTCCCTCGGTGCGGAGAAGGTCATCGTCACCGAAGAGGAAGATCTGTTGATGCGTATCAACAAGATCACCGACAACCGCGGCGTAGATGTGGTGTTCGATGGTCTTGGCGGTCCGCAGATGTCGTTGCTCGGCGATGTGCTGGCGCCACGCGGCAGTCTGGTGCTGTACGGGCTGCAAGGTGGTAACCAGACCCCGTTCCCGGCGTGTGCGGCGTTTCAGAAGAATATCCAGTTCTTCGTGCACTGCATCGGCAATTTCACCGGCAAGCCGGAGCTGGGCATTGTCCAGGACCACGTCGCTCTGCAGCGTGCTTTGCGTGACATCAACCAGTTGACCGCTGACCGCGTGCTTTTGCCGCTCAAGACTCGTGTATTCCCGTTCAACGAGTTCGTCGAAGCGCATCGCTACATGGACGAATGCCCATGCCGCGAGCGAGTGGCCCTGCAAGTGGAAACCGCGTAAATCCACCCATCAGAGTCCGTGGCCGCCACGGACTCTTTTCTGTTTATACCCTCCGCTGTCAGTAAACCCTCCCTGATATCGAAGCATTGGCCTTTTCAGTAACTGAACTGGTTTTTGCCGTTCATCTGTATCTTCTAATCACACTATAAGCACTGATAATTGAATGATTACTTTCATCTCAAGGAATGAGCTATGGCTGTGCATTCAATTTGTCCGAGGCAATATCAAATGGCTGGCTCAGCTGGCTTCGTCAATTTCTGTTTAATTGCTGTAGGGCGATTCGGAAGTTGCTTCTCTTTTTCTTGTAATGATTTGGCGTGGGACGTTGTGGGAAGTTTCCTCAGAACATTGTTGAGTGGCGAAAGGCCAATGAATACGGGTGGTTGAGCGTCCAGCCTGGCATCTGGAAGGCTTTGTTCAGGTGAAGTGTTTCAAATAACTACAACTTTGTAAGTGTTAGCATTTCAGCGTCTATTACTTATTGATCCAATTGCCGCGCGCCTACTGTCATGTCTGCGCGGCATGAAACTTTTGATACCGGGTAAATACCGATGAGCACGATCCATGATCAGGCAATGAACTATGTCTATCAGCAAGTATTGCAGCGTTTGCTGAGTTTCTTTTCCCGAGCCGAGCGCACGGCATTGCAGTTGCTGATACAGCGCTTGGTGGTGGCCGCTGGCGGCATGGAAAACATCGGGCAGTTCAAGGTGCTGGTGCCTCAGTCCGGCTTGCGGGACGGCTGCTATACCCTGGCCTTGCTCCGGGCCGCTCAGTTGACCATTGCCGGCCGTGCTCCGGCGACCTTTCAGCTGCGCGTGGCTTCCCTGCGCTGGAATGGCGACAGCCCGCTCGCCCTGCAAAACCTGCATCGCAGCTACAGCGCGCTATTCCTTTATGACGATCCGCGGGTCGAGGTGCTGATGGTGGATAACCGCGAGGTCCTGCCGTTCGACCATCGCACGCCTGTCAGCAATGAAGGGCGCGAGGCCAGCCGGGTCAATCTGCTGCTGGTGGGGCACTGTCGCACCTGGCTGGAAACGCCTGAATTATGGGATGACGCCTACCTGGCGACGGCCGAGTACTACAGCCAGATCGCGCGCTGGAACAACGGCGTCGACGCCATGATCAGCACCGAAACCAAAGGCAGTCAGCAGCATTTCCTCGAAGGCCTGAACCGCGCGATGCAGCGAGTGGCAATACCGGCTCCAGGCCTGGTCAATGCCGGATTCGAAACGCTTTTTCCTCTGCTCGACGAGCTCGGTGACGACTTTTACCGGGAACTGCGTGCCGATGATGACCGGACCGTGTGGCGGCCGGAAGGTGAATTCGAAGCCTGCCGGCGCACCAGTTTTATCGACATCAACGACATGATGGTCGGCAAGCTCGAGGACCGCTGGCCGCTGTTGGGCGAGTTTCTCGGTTATGAACCTGATGATCTGGCGCTGTACCAAGGCGAAGCGGTGTTTGCTGATCCTCTGATCTCGGCACACGTGCGAGGGTTGTATGCACGGTTCATCGAAGGGCGCGCCTATGAGGCGGGCATCGACGATTACGTCCGGCACACGCTGGCCGACATGCGGCGAAAGCAGGTTGCAGAGCCCGTCTGCGAGCACTTGCTGGCCAGCTACGACAACGCCGGCGGGCCAGAACAACTGCGGATGCTTGCCGAGGATTACCTCAGCAATGGTTTCGGATTGAACGAAACGCAGTTGGCGTGCCTGCTGTTTGCGCCGTTCATCGACAACGGCAAAGGTCTCGAACGCTTCCTGCGCAATTGTCATCCCGGCATGCTGGTCGCCATGCCGGACCTGCACCGCGCCATGCAGGGTCTGCACGCACCTGAGCAGGTGATGAAGTGGCTGACGGAAGTCAGCGGCTTGCCAGTCAGGCTGTTGAACCGCCTGTATGCGATGGGTCCTGTGCAGATTGATGCACCTGCGCAATTCTCCTCGGAGAGTTCGGGTTCGGACGAGGCGCGTTCGGCTGCGCCGTTCGAGCGGTCGACGGAACGCTGACGGTGAGCCAGAGCCTGGATTGTGAACCAATATCTACGGAAATGAGGGTGTGAAGGGCGCGCGGGACAACGACTTTGTTTATCAGGCAGTTTATCGATATCTGACAACGCTGATTGATGCTGCCGGAGGTGGTGGGGCGGTACGCATGCCTTCCTTGCGACAACTGGCGGACCGGCTGAATGTCTCCATCTCAACGGTGCAATACGCCTATTCGCTTCTGGAAAAGGAAGGCCGGGTCTATTCGATCGCCAAGTCAGGGTATTATGCGCAAGCGCAGTTCAGCATGGATGCACCCGGCAACGGCAATGACCTGCTGGAGACCCTGTACGTCAACGCCAGGCGTCCCGGGATGTGTGTGTTGAGTGCTGACGAACCGGCCTCGCTGCAACCGTTGGACAGTCCGTTGCTGACCTCGGAACGTGAGCTCTTGCGTCAATACCCGCGTCAGTTGCAGACATTCGTGCAGCCTTGCGGTGAACTGGAACTGCGGGTTGCGCTGGCGGCGCGGTATACCAGCTCGACAGAGCACTTCTGGCACGCCGATGACATTTATATCGGTGCTGATCTGCGCGGGGTCCTGGAGATTCTGATTTCGGTGCTTGGATTGCGTCAGGCCACCGTGATTGTCGAATCACCGTGCGACTGGGTCATCCTGCGCCTGCTCGAGTCGTGCGGAGTACGCGTGATCGAGTGGCCATTGCTTGCCCGAGGCGTGCTCGATCTGTCGGCACTCGAATCACTGCTGAAGAACGAGCCGGTTCGTTTGATCCTGCTGTCTTCCGTGCTGAGCATGCCCCAAGGCAACGGTTTCACTCGCGAGTGTCAGCAGGCCACGGCGCAGTTGCTCAATCATCATGGCGTCTGGGTACTGGAAAACGACTGCTACAGCGAGCTTGACGAGCGCAATGATTCGCAGCGTTTGCGCAGTTGGCTCGATCCTGATCGTCTGCTGGTGTTTTCCACTTTCGAGAAATTCATCGGCGCCGAAGCACCATTCGGTTTCGTCTTGTCGCGTCACTGGCGCGAGGAATTGCAGCGCCATTTTCTGCTGCGGGCGTTTCGCTTGTCGCCCATTCGCCAAAAGGCGATTGCGCGGCTGTTGAATGGCGGACGGCTTGATCAGCATTTATTCGTGTTGCGGCGAATGCTGGGTGAGCGGCGAGCCATGTTGATTCAGGTACTGCGCGAACGCCTGGGCGATACCCTGCAGATTGGCGAGCCGCCGGGCGGGGCGACGGTGTGGGTACGTTCGTTACGCCCGGTCGACATGGCAAGCGTCTTTCACCGCCTGCTCAAGCAACAGATCATCGTCGCACCGGGCGAGCTGTTCAGTCTGCAGGGCTTGCATGCGGATCATCTGCGTTTGAGCGCGCTAAACCATGGCGAGCGGGATTTGCCGAGTGTCATCGGCTTGCTCGGCGATGCCTTGCGCCTGTCGCCCGGCCGATAACGTTAAAAAACATCGGGCGAGTTTCGGATACATCCCGTCGCACAGTGGTCAAACTGCCAGTAAACTGCGCTGCATTTCCTGAACCACTCCGATTTCAGAGGTTTTTGCATGACACTCAGTCCTTTTGCGGGCAAACCGGCACCGGCAGAACTGTTGGTCGACATCCCGCGACTGGTTACGGCCTATTACACCGGCCAGCCTGATGCATCGATTTCTACCCAGCGAGTGGCGTTCGGCACGTCCGGCCACCGCGGCAGTTCGTTCGATTTAAGTTTCAACGAATGGCACGTTCTGGCCATCAGCCAGGCGATCTGCCTGTATCGCGAAGCCCAGGGCATCACCGGCCCGCTGTTTGTCGGCATCGACACCCATGCACTGTCGACCCCGGCCGGCGCCAGCGCACTGGAAGTCCTCGCCGCCAACGGCGTCACCGTGATGATCGCCGAAGGCGATGAGTACACCCCGACCCCGGCAGTTTCCCACGCCATTCTCTGCTACAACCGCGGCCGTACCTCTGGCCTGGCGGACGGTATCGTCATCACGCCGTCGCACAACCCGCCACAAAGCGGTGGCTACAAATACAACCCAACCAACGGTGGCCCGGCCGATACCCACATCACCAAGTGGATCGAAGCCAAGGCCAACGAGCTGCTGGCGAACAAACTGGCCGGGGTCAAACGCATCAGCTACGAGCAAGCGCTCAAGGCCAGCACCACCCATCGCCACGATTACTTGAACACTTATGTCGCCGACCTGATCAACGTCATCGACTTCGATGCCATCCGCGACGCCAAGCTGCGTCTGGGTGTCGATCCGCTGGGCGGAGCAGGGGTGCGCTACTGGTCGGCCATTGCCGAACACTATCGTCTCGACCTGGAAGTGGTGAATAAACAGGTCGATTCAACGTTCCGTTTCATGACCGTCGACTGGGACGGTCAGATCCGCATGGACCCATCGTCCAGCCACGCGATGCAGGGCCTGATCGGCCTCAAAGAGCGTTTCGACGTGGCGTTTGCCTGCGACCCGGATCATGACCGCCACGGCATCGTCACGCCGTCCGGTGGTTTGCTCGCGCCGAACAACTATCTGGCGGTATCCATCGACTACCTGTTCCAGAACCGTCCGCAATGGCGCGCTGATGCCGCCGTGGGCAAAACCGTGGTCAGCAGCGGCCTGATCGACCGCGTGGCCAAGCGCCTGGGCCGTCGTCTCTACGAAGTGCCGGTTGGTTTCAAGTGGTTCGCCGATGGCCTGTTCGATGGTTCGCTGGGTTTTGGCGGTGAAGAGAGTGCTGGCGCCTCGTTCCTGCGCAAGGACGGCGGCGTGTGGAGCACTGACAAGGATGGCCTGATTCCAGCCTTGCTCGCCGCCGAAATGACGGCGCGCACCGGGCGCGATCCAAGCCAGGCCTACCGCGCCCTGACCGACGAACTGGGCGAGCCGTTCTCGGTACGCGTCGACGCCAAGGCCAACCCTGAGCAAAAGGCACTGCTGAGCAAGCTGGCGCCGGAACAGGTCACCTCGACCGAGCTGGCAGGCGAGAAGATCCAGAGCATCCTCAGCCATGCACCGGGCAACGATCAAGCCATTGGTGGTCTGAAAGTCATGACCGAGAACGGCTGGTTCGCCGCGCGTCCTTCGGGCACTGAAGACATCTATAAGATCTACGCCGAAAGCTTCCTCGGCGACGACCACCTCAAGCAACTGGTGGCCGAGGCGCAAACTTTGGTAGATGGCGCCATTTCCAGCAAATGATGCGCACATGAAAAAGGGCAACCGTGAGGGTTGCCCTTTTTTATTGCCTGCAGATCAAGCCAGGTCGACCAGTACGATCTCGCTGTCTTCGATCGCCGTGACCGTCAGCACTTGCTCATGGGCTACCGCCACACCGTCACGCGCTTGGGCACGCAAGCCATTGACCTCGATCACGCCAGTGGCCGGAACCAGATAGGCGCGACGCCCTTCGTCGAGCCGGTATTCGGCGGTTTCACCGGCCTTGATGTTCGCCGCCACCAGGCGCGCATTGGCGCGAATGTGCAGGCTCTGATCGTCGCCGTCCTTGCCGCTGGCCAAGGTGACAAAACCTTCGCGCTCGCCTTTGGGAAACGGCTTGGCGCCCCAGGACGGCGGCGCACCGGTTTCGGTCGGCAGAATCCAGATCTGGAAGATCTTGGTTTCCTTGTCTTCGAGGTTGTACTCGCTGTGGGCGATGCCGGTGCCGGCACTCATCACTTGTACATCACCAGCTTCGGTGCGGCCCTTGTTGCCCAAATTGTCCTGGTGCGTGATGGCACCTTCACGCACGTAAGTGATGATTTCCATGTCGCGGTGCGGATGCTGCGGGAAACCGGTGCCTGCGGCGATGATGTCGTCGTTCCACACGCGCAAGTTACCCCAGCTCATCCGCTGCGGATCATAGTATTCGGCAAACGAAAAGTGGTGATGCGCGTCCAGCCAGCCATGATGGGCGCCGCCCAGCGAGCTGAAGGGTCTGAGTTCAAGCATGATCGTCTCCTTAAATTAGGTTCGTCAGGGGGCGGGCCCCGTGGTTGATGACGACGATCATCTATCAGCCAATCATCGATAAAAAGCGCAAAAACTGCCGCATCATGATCAGGTTATTTGATAGGAATTTGCCTCAAAATTGTCTCATCCGACTTTCAATTCGTCGCCTAAACCGATGACCTGTAAGCATTTCGCTAGAACTCATCAGCAAATCCAGACACCATAGCCGCCACAGCCTCACACCCTGGAGTCCGTCAGCGTGGCGCAACACACCCCCGATCTTCCCCCTGAACTTCGTCCACTGGCCGAGATGCCTTGGTTCAAGCGTCTGGCCGCGCGATTCTTTGGTCACGGGTTGACCAAGCTGCGCGCCCAACACCGGGCATCGTGGCTGCACGGGCAAGCCGACGGATTTCGCAGCGGGCACACCGCCGGCGTCGAATATGGTTTCAAGGAGGGCAAGCTTGAGGGTCTGGAGGAAGGCCGCCAGGTTCTGCTGATTCGCGACAGCCGCAACACCGAGCATCGGCCGCCCAGCGTCGATAACCACCTGTTCGATGACTGGCGCCTGCCGCTCACCGCCGAACTGAAAAAACGCATCAAGGCTGACGTCGCCCGTTTGCTTCCGGCCCACGCCCAGCCCAGCGCTGCGCAGTGGAAGATGATCTTCAGCGATACGCCGTCCACCTCGGTGGTCGCCGGTGCGGGCGCCGGCAAGTCGACCACATTGGTGCTGCGCATACTGTTGCTCAGCCATTATCTGGGTTTTGAGCTGGATTCGATGACTGTGGTGACCTTCACCCGTGAATCGCGCAAGGACTTCATCAACAAGCTCATCGAAATATTCACGTTGTGGGGGCAGCCGCTGAACCTCAAGCAGGCGCGCGAACTGGTGCGAACCTTCCACTCGCGCATCCTGCCGATGGTGCGCAGCCTGCCGGGTTTCGAGCGCTTGCAGGCCTTCGAGAACCTCAGCGATCGCCCGCAAAGTGGCGCAGAGGAGGTCGACAGCAATCCGTTTGACCTGCGGATCAACGACGCGCAGCGGCAGCAACTGAACGCTTGTTATCACCGGCTGTTCAACGACGATGAGCGTTTCCGCCAGTTGATCCAGCCGCTGTCCCGCGCGGGTTTGCAATTAAAGGAACTGGAACGCGACCACCCCGATGTGCAGAAACGCATGGCGGTCACCGAACTGGCGGCCAAGCGCGATGAAGAGCTCTGCGATGTCATCGAGGATCTGTGGTTTCGCGCCGGTGCGTGGCCCATTAAAGGCATCGAGCCGAATCGGCAGGCCTTCGAAATCAATGGCTCGAAGTTCCACGCTCACGGCTATATTCCCAGCCTCGATGCCTGGGTGGTGCTCGGCTTTGATCCCAAGGAAAACGCCCAGCTGACCCGACCCAACGCCAAGCTGAGTGTCCGTGCAGAGTGGGCGGTCAAGCGCACCCTGTTTCAAGCTTTCTGCCGTAAGCCATTGATATGGATGGATAGTTACGAGTCATCCAGGCGCGTTCTTGCGACGTTGGCCGGAGATGCTAGCGCCGGTCCCGGCTTTGATTACAAGGTCAAGGGCGAGCTGGCATCCTCGCCATTGCTGGACTGTTTTGTCGCCGCGGCAGGCTTCATCGAAAACCTCGGCCTGGATGTGCCGGACGCGGTCAGTCGGATGAGCTTCGCCAAGGACGATCCCGATCGCTTTTTCTTTGAAGCCCTGAGCCTGTTCTGGCGCGCATTTGAAGATCACTTGCTGGATCAGAAGCCGCCAGTGATGACCTACAACCGCATGTTCGCGCTGTTCAGCGAGCACTCGCCGGAAAACCTCAAGCTGCTCAGCGATGAGTTGCTGCGGCCTATGGCGCATTTGATGATCGATGAGTTCCAGGACGTATCGCCGCAGATCGTTTCGTGGATTCGCGCCAGCCTCAATGAAATCCGCAGCCGTGGCCCGGCCATGCACGTTGGGCGAGGGGCGCAGCGTTCGTCGCTATTGTGTGTTGGCGATGACTGGCAGTCGATTTACGGTTGGCGCGGCAGCTCACCGAGCTACTTCATGGAGTTCAACAAGGAATTTCCTTCACCGAGCACCACAAGAGTGATGCTCAGTGACAACTATCGCAGCCATCAGCACATCATCGACGCCGCCGAACACATTGTCCGTGCAGCGCCGGCAATCGCAGGCAAGAAGGCCAAGGCCAGTGGTGAGCCCAAGCCGCTTCACCCGGTCAATGTGCTTGAGCGGGATGATGAAGCATTGGGTCAGCGCTTGGCCGAGCATTATCGGCGCGGCGATTCAATCTTGATGCTTTATCGAAAAAGCAGCGATAAGTTATTGATAGAGCAGCATATTCAGCCTGTACTTAATGTAGATTCGAGCTTGCCCTATGATGCGCGGCGGCTGAAACAGCTGACCTATCACAGCGCCAAAGGCTTGCAGGCTGATGCGGTATTCCTGCTGGGTGATTGCCAGCATCTGACCAGTTCTCCGTACAAGAACCAGGTGTATCGCATGGCGGGATTGGGCAAAAGTGGCGATAGCGAGCCGTACGACAATGCGCAAAAAGACGAAATCCTGCGCCTTGCCTACGTTGGTATCACGCGCGCCGTCAGCCATTGCTACTGGTACGTCGAACCGCAGGAAACCCAAGCGGTAAACATGCCGAGGGCATCGGATCGAGTTGCCAAGGGCAAGCCGTTCTTCGTCGATCATCGAACCGAGAAGGCCAGCGCCTGATCAATAAAAAAGCCCGAATCGCTGCGGGCTTTTTGTTTTAAATCAGGCGGTTATGCGTAGCTCTTGAGAGATTCAGGAGGAGTGAAAGCTTCCAGCTCATCCTCGATGGCTTCGATGATGCGCTCGACGTCTGCCGCGTTCATCACCGTTGCGCAGGGAATGCCGGCAATGGCGATCATGGTTTCGCCGCTGGCACGATCAAACAGACGGGCGATCAGGCTGCCCGGCGCATCCATCGTCGCCTCGAAACCCATGGGATGAAAATGCCAGCGCATCAGCTGGCAAGCGTTTGGAAAGGTGACTTTGCTGAACCCTTTATTCATGGTGTTGCCCGCCTGCTTCATCGAGCGCTTCCTTTTGCTCATGTTAGGTGGGAAGAGCCTTCATTGGCTCAACCAGTGCTTGAGCTTTAAAAGTAGCATCCGTGTGTGAAAAAACTGTGAGTTTTTTCAGTCCGTTTAGCGATTGATTCGCATTTTTTGATGTAAGTCACTGGCTCATCGATTATCGCCAAAACGCCACCATGGATTTTTCATTGAAGCGGCAGACGAAGTTGGGCAAGCTCGGTTCTTTTTCGCCGAGCCGCTTATGCACGCCGATGACGACGGCCCAGAACAGACCCAGGCCACGGCCGCCACGGTCATGCGCTATCACCTGAGCTGGAAACACCGGGATCTGGACAGCGTCATGGCGCTTTATCACGCCGATATCCAGTACAACGATTTCTTTCAGAATCGCGTACTCAGACTGGATGAGTTACGCGAGTACGTGCGCGTGAGCATGCCGCGAGAATCCGACGAACTGCTCGAGCATTGCGACCGCATTCGGGTGGATGGCAATACCGCGTTCATTCAGTACGAAGTGACCTTGCGTGGAGGCGATGGTTTGGTGTCGTTCCGTTCCAGCGAAGCGATCACGGTCAAGGACGGCCTGATATGGCGCGTCAATGAATACGCCTCGCTGGTGCGTACCCAAACCAACGGCAGTTCGGCACCGAGCCGTCCGGCGGTCAGTCGTCTCGGTCTGTCACCGCGCCAACTGAGCTTCATGGCCGAAGACCTGCAGCAGTATTTCGAGAAGCAGCAGCCTTATCTGGACCCTGAGCTTGACCTGCAAAGGGTGGCGAAGGAGTGCGGGTACAGCCGCAATCAGATTTCCTATCTGCTCAATCAGGTACTCGGGCAAAGCTTTTATCGCTACGTCAACCAGGCGCGCCTGCAGCATTTGCTGCGTGCACTGGACAGCGCCGCACCGCCATTGCGCGTCGACGAGCTGGCGTTTGCCGCCGGTTTCAATTCGCTGTCGGCGTTTTACAAATGCTTTCGCGAGCACACCGGCCAGTCGCCCAAGGCCTACGCCAAACAAATTTCTCTGCGGGCACGCGCGCAAGACATCCACTGACGGCAGCCACTAGGATCGACGCCATCGAAGGTTTTCAGTGGCGGAGTCTGGCATGTCGGCGTGGCGCACGATCAGTTTATGGATGGATCAGCTCGATGAGCCGCTGCTGGCGCGCCCTGCGTTGGAGCGGGACCTGGATGTCGACGTGGCGATCATCGGCGCCGGTTACACCGGACTGTGGACGACGTACTACCTGAAAAAACAGGCGCCCGGCCTGGATATCGCCATCATCGAGGCGCAAACCGCCGGGTTCGGTGCGTCCGGACGCAATGGCGGCTGGCTGATGGGTAACTTGCTGGGTGAGGATCGCTTGCTCGCAGGCTTATCGCCGCAGCAACGGCGGGCGTCGTTTGATCTGCTGCACAGCATTCCTGATGAAGTAGAGATCGTCGTTGAACGCGAAGGCATCGACTGCGATTACCGCAAGGGCGGGGTGCTTTATTGTGCTGCGCGCTACCCAGAGCAGGAAACCGTTCTGCGCGATTACCTGAACAAGCTGCATGCCCAAGGCCTGACTGACGACGATTACCGCTGGCTGAGTCCCGAGCAACTGGCCCAGCAGATCCGCGTGGCCAAGCCCTACGGCGGCATCTTCGCCCCCCATGTCGCGACCATTCACCCAGCGAAACTGGTCCGTGGCCTGGCGCGTACCGTGCAGAACATGGGCGTGAAAATCTACGAAAACAGCCCGGTTACCCACTGGCAATCCGGCAGTTTGCGCACGGCCAAGGCCAGCGTACGCAGCCGCTGGATCGTCCCGGCCGTGGAAGGCTATTCGGTGACGTTGCCGCCGCTGGGCCGTTATCAGTTGCCGGTGCAAAGTCTGATTGTCGCCACCGAGCCGCTGTCCGCCGCGACCTGGGACGAAATCGGCCTCAATCGCGGCCAGGCCTTCAGTGAATTCAGCCGTCAGGTCACCTATGGCCAGCGCAGTGCCGACAACCGCCTGATTTTCGGCGCCCGTGGCGGCTATCAGTTCGCCGGCAAGCTGCGCCATGACTTCAACCTCACTCGCGATGAAGTCGAGTTGCGCCGCTATCTGTTCGGCGAACTGTTTCCGCAGCTGAAAAATGTGCAGATCACCCACGCCTGGGGCGGCAACCTCGGCATGTCGCGGCATTTCAAGCCGCACATGCTTTGCGACCGCGCCAACGGCATCGCGCTATCGGGCGGTTACGGCGGCGAGGGCGTCGGCGCCAGCAACCTTGGCGGGCGCACCCTGGCCGATCTGATTCTCGAGCGCGACAGCGAGCTGACCCAACAACCGTGGGTCCTGCCCGACGGTGGCATTCACGCGCTGCGTGCCTGGGAGCCAGAGCCATGCCGCTGGCTCGGCTACAACGCGATCATCAAAAGTTTCGTGCATGAAGACCAGACGCTGGCCAATCCGGCGACCGCGCCCTGGCGGCGCAAGCTCGCCAGCCAAGTCGCCGGGTTCATGGAAGGTTTCATGCACTAAACGCCGTTTCCCTCAACAAACAGGTCACGCCATGAGCATCACCCAATTCAAGAACACCGCCGCGCTCGAACTCGAGGAGTCCAACCCGGTCGCCGTGCCCCTCGGCGAACCTGTCGCAATTGCCTCGACCACCAGCGTCGAGCGCGACAACGGCGTCGAAACCGGCGTCTGGGAATGCACCCCGGGCCGCTGGCGGCGGCAGATCACCGCGCAGGAGTTCTGCCATTTCATTTCCGGGCGCTGCACCTTCACCCCCGACGGTGGTGGCGAAACCCTGCACATACAAGGCGGCGACGCACTGATGTTGCCAGCCAACACGCTCGGGATCTGGGATATCCAGGAAACCGTGCGCAAGAGCTACGTGCTGATTTTCTGATTGTTCGATCCTTTGATTGCCTGCCAACAAAAAAAGCCCATACAGGAATCGCCCCATGATCCAGAAAACCCTCGCATTGGCGCCGCTGCTGCTGGCCGCTTCCGTCAGTCACGCGGCCGAGACGGTCAAGGTCTACAACTGGTCCGACTACATCGCCCCGGACACCACGAAGAATTTCCAGAAAGACACGGGCATCGGCGTCACCTACGACGTCTACGACAGCAACGAAACCCTCGACGGCAAATTGATGACCGGCAAATCCGGTTACGACGTGGTGTTCCCGTCGAACCACTTCATGGCGCGGCAGATTCAGGGTGGGGCGCTGAAGAAACTCGACAAGAGTCAGTTGCCGAACTGGAAGAACCTCAATCCAGCGCTGCTCAAGGCCCTGCAGACCAACGACCCGAACAACGAGCACGGTTTCCCTTATCTGTGGGGCAGCACCGGTATCGGCTACAACATCGCCAAGGTCAAAGCGGTGCTGGGCGACGACGCGCCGGTGGATTCCTGGGATCTGATCTTCAAACCCGAATACATGGAAAAACTGCAGAAGTGCGGCGTGGCGATCCTCGACAACGGCCCGGAACTGCTCCCGGCGGCACTTAACTACCTCGGCCTGCCGCACCACAGCAAGAATCCCGAAGACTACAAAAAAGCCGAAGCTTTGCTGATGAAAGTGCGGCCCTACGTCAGCTACTTCCATTCCTCGAAGTACACCAGTGACCTGGCCAACGGCGACATCTGCGTAGCAGTCGGCTTTTCCGGCGACATCCTGCAAGCGGAGAACCGCGCCAAGGAAGCCAAGAACGGCGTCGAGATCGGTTATGCGATTCCCAAGGAAGGGGCGGCCATCTGGTTCGACATGGTCGCCATGCCCGCCGACGCACCGGACGAAAAGGCCGGCTACGCCTTCATGAATTACCTGCTGCGCCCCGATGTCATGGCGGGCATCACCAACTACGTGCACTACGCCAATGGCAACGAACAGGCGGACACGCTCATCGATCCGGCGATCAAGAACGACACCAAGGTTTACCCGAGCGCGGAAATGATGGGCAAGCTGTTTGCGCTGGAAGCGATGCCGCTGAATATCGACCGGATCCGGACGCGGGTTTGGAACAAGATTCGTACCGGCAGCTGAGTTTTTTCAGGCAACGTACAAGACCCCTGTGGGAGCGAGCCTGCTCGCGAAGCGGTTTGTCATTCGACTCTTATGTTGACTGGCTTGGCGCCTTCGCGAGCAGGCTCGCTCCCACATTTGTTATTCAATGAATCAGCATAGTTGATATCAAATCACTGGCACCATTGGCCGAAAGTGTGACTTGCCCAACAAATCCAAACTTACCGATATTTAATATTTAAATAGAAAATCGTCAGACAATTTGCGCCCTCGCTACAACTAAAAACAATCTTTCCTCCCCGCACGCCTTGTTTACGGCAGTTTCCTGATACCACCAAATTGGATCGCAAAAAAATCCTTTACGACAGATTTCCAATTGTGTCAGGTTCGTTACGCCTTCATTGGGCGAGTGATAGGACGATCTCGCCAAAGATCGTCCTGTCGGACAAAAACTGTTCCATTGCTAAACAAGGAAGTGTGTTTATGTCGAAAGTTAAAACCAATGCTGTTGATTCCGCCGAACAGGCTTTCCAGCTGGCTGCCTTCAGCTCGGCGTACAACCAGATCAATAGCTTCAGCCATCAGTATGACCGTGGCGGCAACCTCACGGTCAATGGCAAACCCTCGTACTCCGTCGACCAGGCGGCTACGCAATTGCTGCGTGACGGCGCTGCCTACCAGGACAAGGACGGCAGCGGCAAGATCGAACTCACCTATACGTTCCTGACCTCGGCCTCGAACAGCACGATGAACAAGCACGGGATCACCGGGTTCAGTCAGTTCAGCGCGCAGCAACAGGCGCAGGCCAAGCTCGCCATGCAGTCCTGGGCCGATGTGGCCAATGTCACTTTCACCGAGAGAGCCTCGGGCGGCGACGGGCACATGACCTTCGGTAACTACAGCGGTGGCCAGGATGGCGCTGCGGCGTTTGCCTATCTGCCGGGGACCGGCGCCGGTTATGACGGCACCTCGTGGTACTTGATCAACAGCGGTTACACGCAGAACAAGAACCCGGATCTGAACAACTACGGTCGTCAGACCCTGACCCACGAAATCGGCCATACCCTGGGCCTTGCTCACCCTGGCGACTACAACGCCGGCAACGGCAACCCGACCTACAACGACGCGACCTACGGCCAGGACACCCGTGGCTACAGCGTCATGAGTTACTGGAGCGAGAGCAACACCAACCAGAACTTCAGCAAGGGCGGCGTCGAAGCCTATTCGTCCGGCCCGCTGATGGACGACATCGCAGCCATCCAGAAACTCTACGGCGCCAACACCACCACCCGCACCGGCGACACCACCTACGGCTTCAACTCCAATACCGGTCGCGATTTCCTCAGCGCGTCGTCGTCGAGCGACAAAGTGGTGTTCTCGGTGTGGGATGCCGGCGGCAAGGACACCCTGGATTTCTCCGGTTTCACCCAGAACCAGAAGATCAACCTCAACAGCGCTTCGTTCTCCGACGTTGGCGGCATGGTCGGTAACGTGTCGATCGCCAAGGGCGCGGTCATCGAGAACGCGATTGGCGGTTCGGGCAGCGATCTGTTGATCGGCAACAGCGTGGCCAACGAGCTCAAGGGCGGTGCCGGCAACGACATCCTGTACGGCGCTGGCGGTGCCGACAAGCTGTGGGGCGGCGCCGGTTCGGACACTTTCGTGTTCGCCGCCAGCTCGGACTCCAAGCCAGGTGCGATCGATCAGATCCTCGATTTCGTCAGCGGTCTGGACAAAATCGACCTGACCGGCATCACCAACGGTGCGGGCCTGCACTTCGTCAACAGCTTCACCGGTTCGGCCGGCGACGCAGTGTTGACCTCGTCGGGCGGCAATAGCCTGTTGTCGGTGGATTTCTCCGGGCATGGCGTGGCTGACTTCATCGTCAGCACCGTTGGCCAGGCAGCGACCAGCGACATCGTGGCGTGATGTGAAAGGAAAGCGGCGCCTCGTGCGTCGCTTTCTTCGCTTGCATCGGCCTGATCCCCGAGCAAGGCTACGAGCGGAAGTGAAATTTCCTATGACTCGATACGTTTTAACTGACACGACGATGGCATGGCTGATGGCAGTCACGCTGATGATGACCGGAGCGACAAGCATGGCAAGCAGCCTCAGACTCGAAGAACCCTCGGCATTCGCCGGGCGCTGGCAGGCCACATTGACCGGTCACCACGACACACCCGAAACGCGGTCGTTGCAAGACAAGCCGTCGAACACATGCGTTGTCGATCTTGCGCCAGACAAGACCTTGGGCGAGGGCGCCGATTGTCTGGGCGCGTGGTTGAGCGAAGCCCCGATTGGCTGGTTTCCAGAACCCGATGGCATTGCCATCACTGGCAAGGAGGGTTCGAAAATCGCCTTTTTCAGCCGCCGGGGGGATGGCTCTTACACAAGCAGGTTGAGTTCGCAATTGCTTATCTTGCTCGAACGCGTCGGGCACTAAGCGGTGGCTGGGTAGTTGCGCGAAGTTGATGTACTGAAATAACTGAGCGTTATAACCGCGAAGCCGATCAACTTGTTATGAAATTGTAAGCACTACTTGCAAATGATCTTTGGCAGGTACGCGAAATATCAATGGAATGCTCGTCCGCACCGACGAGACTATGAACTCAGGAAGAATCAATGAAGATGGCGAAGTCTCCGGCCGCTCCGTTAATCAAGGCATTGGGCGACTATAAAAGCATTCTGATCAGCGTCGGTTGTTTCACCGCGTTGATCAACGTGCTGATGCTGGTGCCGTCGATCTACATGCTGCAAGTTTACGATCGGGTGCTGTCGTCACAGAACGAAACCACTCTGGCGATGCTGTCGTTGATGGTGGTCGGGTTCTTCGCCTTCATCGGCCTGCTGGAAGTGATCCGCAGCTTTATCGTCATCCGCATCGGCAGCCAATTGGAGCGGCGCTTCAATCTGCGCGTCTATCAGGCCGCGTTCGAGCGCAACCTGTTCAAGGGTGAGGGTAACGCCGGGCAGTCGCTGGGCGACCTGACCCACATCCGCCAGTTCGTCACCGGCCCGGCGCTGTTCGCCTTCTTCGATGCGCCGTGGTTCCCGGTCTATCTGTTTGTCATTTACCTGTTCAACGTCTGGCTTGGCGTGCTGGCCACGGCAGGCGCGTTGCTGCTGATCGCACTGGCCTGCCTCAACGAATACATGACCAAAAAACCGCTGGGCGAAGCCGCCGGTTTTTCCCAGCAGTCGAGTCAGTTGGCTACCAGTCACTTGCACAACGCCGAAACCATTCAGGCGATGGGCATGCTCGGCTCGCTGCGCAAGCGCTGGTTCGGGGTGCATTCGCGCTTCCTCGGCTTGCAGAACCAGGCCAGCGACACCGGTGCGGTGATCAGTTCGCTGAGCAAGACCCTGCGCCTGTGCCTGCAATCGTTGGTGCTGGGCCTGGGCGCGTTGCTGGTGATCAAGGGCGACATGACTGCGGGGATGATGATCGCCGGTTCGATCCTGATGGGTCGCGTACTGAGCCCGATCGATCAGTTGATCGCCGTTTGGAAGCAGTGGAGCGGGGCGAAGCTGGCTTACCGGCGCCTTGATGCGCTGTTGCAGGCGTTTCCGCCTAGCGACGAGGCGATGGCACTGCCGGCACCGAAAGGCCAGATCAGCTTCGAACAAGTCAGCGCCGGCCCGCCGGGGCAGCGTGCGGCCACTTTGCACATGGTCAATTTCAATCTGAGTGCTGGCGAAGTGCTCGGCGTGCTCGGCGCGTCTGGTTCCGGCAAGTCGACGCTGGCTCGAGTGCTGGTCGGCGTGTGGCCGGTTCTGGGCGGCACGGTGCGCCTCGACGGCGCTGATATCCACCGCTGGAACCGTGATCAGCTCGGCCCGTACATTGGTTATTTGCCGCAAGACATCGAGCTGTTCAGCGGCTCCATTGCCGAAAACATTGCACGATTCAGCGAAGCCGACCCGCAAAAAGTCGTCACCGCCGCGCAACAGGCCGGTGTCCACGAGATGATCCTGCGCCTGCCGCAAGGTTACGACACGCAACTGGGCGAGGACGGCAGCGGCTTGTCCGGTGGCCAGAAACAGCGCGTGGCCCTGGCCCGCGCGCTATATGGCACGCCGAGTCTGGTGGTGCTCGATGAACCCAATTCCAACCTCGACACCGTCGGCGAAGCCGCACTGGCCAGCGCCATTGCGCAACTCAAGGCGCAAGGCACCACGGTGATTCTGGTCACGCACCGTTCTTCGGTATTGGCTCAGGCTGACAAATTGCTCGTGCTCAACGATGGCCGCTTGCAGGCGTTCGGCCCGAGTCAGGATGTGCTCAAGGCACTTTCCGGCCAGCACGAACAGCAACGCGAAAAAGCCGCACAAACACCGGGCGGGCTCAGCATGAGCCGGCAGTATCAGCCCTCGACAAGGAATTCGGGTGTATGAGCAGCGCCAGCATGAACACTGAAAACGAAGCGACCATGGAACACGCCTACCTCACCGAGCGCCCGGAGCGCGATGCGAAATTCTTCGCGCGCATGGGCTGGATTCTGGCCATCGTCGGCGCTGGCAGTTTCTTCACCTGGGCGGCACTGGCGCCGCTGGATCAGGGCATTCCGGTGCAGGGCACCGTGGTGGTCTCGGGCAAGCGCAAGGCCGTGCAGTCGATGAGCAGCGGCGTGGTCAGCCGGATTCTGGTGCGCGAAGGCGAGATCGTGAAGCAGGGCCAGCCGTTGTTCCGCCTTGATCAGACGCAGGTCGCCGCCGACGTGCAATCGCTGCAGGCGCAGTACCGCATGGCTTGGGCCAGCCTCGCGCGTTGGCAAGCCGAGCGCGACAACCTCAAGCAAGTGACCTTTCCGGCCGAGCTGAGCAACGACCCGGACCCGCGCCTGGCGCTGGTGCTGGAAGGCCAGCGGCAACTGTTCAGCAGCCGCCGCGAAGCGTTCTCCCGGGAACAAGCGGCACTGCGCGCCAATATCGAAGGCGCCACCGCACAACTGGCCGGCATGCGCCGCGCCCGCAGCGACCTCAATGCCCAGGCCAGTTCCCTGCAACAACAACTGAGCAACCTGCAACCGCTGGCCGACAACGGCTACATCCCGCGCAACCGCTTGATGGACTACCAGCGGCAACTGTCGCAAGTGCAGCAGCAACTGGCGGAAAACACCGGTGAAAGCGGGCGCGTGGAGCAGGGCATCCTTGAATCGCGCCTGAAGTTGCAGCAGCACGGCGAGGAATACCAGAAGGAAGTGCGTACGCAACTGGCCGATGCGCAGTTGAAAAGCGTAACCCTGTCCGAGCAATTGACCTCCGCCGGTTTCGACCTGCAACACAGCGAGATCCTCGCCACCGCCGATGGCGTGGCAGTCAACCTCGGCGTGCACACCGAAGGCGCTGTGGTGCGTCAGGGCGAAACCCTGCTGGAGATCGTTCCGCAAGGCACCACCCTGGAAGTGGAAGGGCATTTGCCGATCAACCTGATCGACAAGGTCGGCACGCATTTGCCGGTGGACATTCTGTTTACCGCGTTCAACCAGAGCAAAACCCCGCGCGTGCCCGGCGAAGTCAGCCTGATCTCCGCCGACCAGATGGTCGATGAGAAAACCGGCGTGCCGTATTACGTGTTGCGCAGCAGCGTCAGCGATCAGGCCATGGAAAAGCTCAACGGCCTGGTGATCAAGCCCGGTATGCCGGCGGAAATGTTCGTGCGCACCGGTGAGCGTTCACTCCTCAACTATTTGTTCAAACCGCTGCTCGATCGCGCCGGTTCTGCGTTGACCGAGGAATAAGGATGTTCGGCTGTATGAAAAAGCTTTGCATGCTGGGGGCCGCAATCACGCTGCTCGCGAGTCACTCGGCAGTCGCGGCCATGGGGCCGTTTGAGATCTACGAGCAGGCATTGCGCAACGATCCGGTGTTTCTCGGTGCAATCAAGGAGCGCGATGCTGGCCTGGAAAACCGCGCGATTGGCCGCGCCGGGTTGCTGCCACGGATCGGCTACACCTACAACAAGGGCCGCAACTCGTCCAAGGCTACGTCTCTGGATGATCGCGCGCGCAACCGCACCGATGAGCGCAACTACAACAGTTACGGCTCGGCGCTGACGGTGCAGCAACCGCTGCTTGATTACGAAGCTTACGCGGCGTATCGCAAAGGCGTGGCGCAGTCGTTGTTTGCCGACGAAGCCTTTCGCGGCAAGAGTCAGGAACTGTTGGTGCGAGTGCTGGATAACTACACCAAAGCCTTGTTCGCCCAGGACCAGATCGACATCGCCCAGGCGAAGAAAAAGGCCTACGAGCAGCAGTTCCAGCAGAACGAACACATGTTTAAGCAGGGCGAGGGCACGCGCACCGATATTCTCGAAGCCGAGTCGCGCTATGAGCTGGCGACTGCCGAGGAAATCGAAGCGCGCAACGAGCAGGATGCCGCCTTGCGTGAGCTGGGTGCGCTGGTGGGCGTGCCGGCGGTGGATATCGGTGATCTGGCGCCGCTTGGTCAGCAATTCCAGACCTTCACCCTGCAACCGGCCAACTTCGACACCTGGCATGAACTGGCGATCAGCAACAACCCGAACCTCGCTTCGCAGCGTCAGGCCGTGGAAGTGGCGCGCTATGAAGTCGAACGCAACCGCGCCGGACATCTGCCGAAAGTAAGCGCCTATGCCTCGATGCGCGACAACGAGTCCGAAAGCGGCAACACCTATAACCAGCGCTACGAAACCAACACCATCGGCCTGGAAGTCAGCGTGCCGCTGTACGCCGGCGGCGGGGTGTCGGCCTCCACACGTCAGGCCAGCCGCACCATGGAACAGGCCGAATACGAACTGGATGGCAAAACCCGCGAAACCCTGATCGAACTGCGCCGACAGTTCAGCGCGTGCCTGTCCGGAGTGAGCAAATTGCGTGCTTATCAGAAGGCTTTGAAGTCGGCGGAAGCACTGGTGGTCTCGACCCGACAAAGCATTCTGGGCGGCGAACGCACCAATCTCGATGCGTTGAACGCCGAGCAGCAACTGTTCACCACCCGCCGGGATTTGGCCCAGGCACGCTACGACTACCTGATGGCCTGGACCAAATTGCATTACTACGCCGGGACGCTGAATGAGCAGGATCTGGCGCGGGTGGACGAAGCATTTATGGTCGCGCAACAGCCCTCACCCTAACCCTCTCCCAGGGGGAGAGGGGACCGATCCGGGGAGATTGGCGAGATGCACCGACTTGAACGAGCTGTGCTGAATCCGTAATCGACTGGTTTTCCAGGTCGCTGAATAACTGAAGACAACACGGTCGGCTCCCTCCCCCTTTGGGAGAGGGCTGGGGTGAGGGGACCGATCCGGGGAGATTGGCGAGATGCACCGATTTGAACGAGCTGTGCTGAATCCGTAATCGACTGGTTTTCCAGGTCGCTGAATAACTGAAGACAACACGGTCGGCTCCCTCTCCCTTTGGGAGAGGGCTGGGGTGAGGGGAACGGGCGACACCGCAGGATCTGAGGCTTTGCACCGAGACGTTAATGAGCAGGATTTGGCGCGGGTGGACGAAGCATTTGTGGTCGCGCAACAGCCCTCACCCTAACCCTCTCCCAGAGGGAGAGGGGACCGATCCGGGGAGATTGGCGAGATGCACCGATTTGAACGAGCTGTGCTGAATCCGTAATCGACTGGTTTTCCAGGTCGCTGAATAACTGAAGACAACACGGTCGGCTCCCTCTCCCTTTGGGAGAGGGCTGGGGTGAGGGAAACGGGCGACACCGCAGGATCTGAGGCTTTGCACCGAGACGTTAATGAGCAGGATCTGGTGCGGGTGGACGAAGCATTTGTGGTCGCGCAACAGCCCTCACCCTGACCCTCCCAGAGGGAGAGGGGACTGACCGAGTGGCCTGCGATAGCTGCATCGACTTGAGCGACCGAGCAGGCCGCAGGTTTTGACATCAACACAAATCGGCTCCCTCTCCTCGGGGAGAGGGCTGGGGTGAGGGGAACAGGCGACATCGCTATCAGCCCTGAACAAAACAACAAAAACGAGAATGATGACCATGGACGTACGCATCAAGCCGATTTCGCTCGGCACGCTATTGCTGGTGACCTCGGCAACGCAGGCGCAATACCTGGAACCCGGCCAGCCCGGCAATCCGGCCAGTTGGCGCAGCGCCGAGTTCTTGCGCGACTGGGGCCTGGAACGCATGCAGGCCGATCAGGCCTACGCAGCCGGCATCACCGGCAAGGGCGTGAAAATCGGCGCGCTCGATTCCGGTTTCGATGCCGCGCACCCCGAATTCTCCGCCGACCGTTATCACCCGGTAACCGCCAGCGGCAGCTACGTCGATGGCTCAGTGTTCAACGTCGACGGCACGCTCAACCCCAACAACGATTCCCACGGCACCCACGTGGTCGGCACCATGGGCGCCGCCCGTGACGGCAGCGGCATGCACGGGGTGGCGTACAACGCGCAAATCTACGTCGGCAACACCAACAAGAACGACAGTTTCCTCTTCGGCCCCGGCCCTGATCCGCGTTATTTCAAAGCGGTCTACGACAGCCTCGCCGATGCCGGGGTGCGGGCGATCAACAACAGTTGGGGCAGTCAGCCGCCGGATGTCAGTTACCGCACCCTCGCGGATCTGCATGCCGCCTACGCACAGCACTGGAACAAGGGCACCTGGCTCGACGCCGCTGCCGATGTTTCCCGGCGCGGCGTGATCAATGTCTTCAGCGCCGGCAACAGCGGCTACCCGAATGCCAGCGTACGTTCGGCGCTGCCGTACTTTCAGCCGGATCTGGAAGGTCACTGGCTGGCGGTGTCCGGGCTCGATCAGAGCAATCAGCAGAAATACAACCAGTGCGGCATCGCCAAATACTGGTGCATCACCACACCTGGGGCGAAGATCGACAGCACCATCCCCGGCGGCGGTTACGCGATCAAGTCCGGTACTTCGATGGCGGCGCCGCACGCGACCGGCGCCCTGGCGCTGGTGATGGAACGCTATCCGTACATGAACAATCAGCAGGCGCTCGAGGTGCTGCTGACCACCGCCACCCAGCTCGATGGCTCGGTCACAGACGCACCGAACGAGCGGGTCGGCTGGGGCGTCGCCAACCTCAACCGGGCAATGCGCGGGCCGGGGCAATTGCTCGGTGCGTTCGACGCGAATCTGGGGGCAGGGCAGCGCGATGTCTGGAGCAATGACATCTCTGACAAGGCGCTGCTCCAGCGCCAGCGCGAAGACCTCGCCGAGCACAGCGCCTGGCAGCAAACCCTACAGGACAAGGGCTGGGAGAACGGTGTCCCGGCCGGCGCCAGTCAGCAGGACCAGACCGATTACGCCATCGGCATGCTGCGTGATGCGGCAGCGGCAAACCGGGTGTATGAGGGCAGCCTGATCAAGTCCGGCGCCGGGCAATTGCTGCTCAGTGGCGCAAACACCTATCGCGGTCCGACTACCGTCAACGGCGGTCTGCTGACCGTCAACGGTTCGCTGACCTCAGCGGTCACCGTCAACGACAGCGGCACCCTCGGCGGCTCCGGACGCATCGGCGCGTTGACCGCCAACAGCGGCGGCCGGGTTGCACCGGGCAATTCCATCGGCACCTTGAACGTCGCTGGTGATGTGACACTCGCCCCGGGCTCGACTTACGCCGTCGAGCTATCGCCCACCAGCAGTGACCGCATCGTTGCCGGTGGCACGGCAACCGTCAGCGGCGCCAGCGTCAGCCTGGCGCTGGAAAACAGCCCGACCTTGCTCAGCAGCGCCGAAGCGCAAAGCCTGCTTGGTCGCCAGTACAACATCCTGCAAGCGGCCGGCGGCGTGCAGGGGCAGTTCGCTGCAGTAGTGCCGAACTACCTGTTCATCGGCGGCGCCCTCGACTACGCCGCAAGCGGCATCCAGCTGAATATCCAGCGCAATGCCACAAGCTTCGCCAGCGTCGGGCAAACGCCGAACCAGCGTTCGGTGGCGGCGGCAGTCGAAGGTCTGGGCGCCGGCAATTCGGTTTACGAAAGCGTGCTTCGTGCACCGACTCAGGCCTCGGCCCAGCAGGCCTTCCAGCAACTGAGCGGCGAGATTTATCCCGCGCTGGGGACAATGCTGATCAACGACAGCCGCCAGTTGCGTGATGCGGTCGGCGAGCGGCTGCACGATGACTCGGCGACCCGCAGCAATGGCTGGATCAAAGCCCTCGGCGCATGGGGCAGTACCGATTCGGGCCACGACACGGCCGGCTACAACACCTCGATCGGCGGCCTGCTGGCCGGTGTCGACGGCGCGTTGGACGAGCAGACCCGAATCGGTCTGGTCACCGGTTACAGCGACAGCTCCTTGAGCATGGGCTCGGGCACGCATTCTTCGGCGAAAGTCGACAGCTATCACCTCGGCACTTACGCCGCACACGACCTCGGCGCCTGGCGCTTGAGCACTGGCGCGGCCTACAGCTGGCATCGCGGCGATGTGAAGCGCGATCTGCAATACGACGAGGTCAGCGCCAAGCAGAAAGCCAAAGTTGACGCGACCACCACCCAAGTCTTCGGCGAAGCGGCGTATCGCTTGCAGCTGCAAGCGCTGGCGCTGGAACCGTTCGCCAACCTGACCTACCTGCATCTGGACACCGAAGGCTTCACCGAAAAGGGCGATGCCGCTGCGCTGAAAAGCTCGGGCGATCAGCGCGATGTGGCGCTGAGCACTCTGGGCGTACGGGCGAGCAAAACCTTCGACCTTTCGAACCAGCAAGCGCTGGACGTCAGCGCCCGTCTCGGCTGGCAGCACAGCCTCAGCGATATCGAATCGGAGCAGCATTTGCGTTTTGCCAGCGGCGGCACGCCGTATTCCGTGGAGAGCTCAGCGCTGGTACGCGATGCCGCACTGGTCGGCGTGCAGGCCAGTCTGGCCTTGAGTAAGGACGTGCGGGTCAACCTCGATTACAACGGCCAACTGGCCAGCCGCGAGAAGTTGCATGGCGTTGGCCTGAGTCTGAACTGGCAGTTCTGATTGCATGTGTGTGAGTCACCGTGGCGAGGGGATTTATCCCCGCTCGACTGCGCAGCAGTCGCAAAACCTGATCGTTCCCACGTGCAGCAAGGGAATTGATCGTTCCCACGCTCTGCGTGGGAGCGTCCCGGGCTGCATTCCCACGCGGAGCGTGGGAACGATCAAGGCAACCGGATTTTTCGCAACATCACTAAGGAAGGTCGTGGATGGATAACAATAATACCCCCGCGCAATCGGGTGGCCGCTTTGCCCTGAAAACCCTGACAGTCGCCATGCTCTGTGCCAGTGCGATGGCGCAGGCAGCGCCTTACGTTGAGAACGGCCGCAGCGGCGACCCGTCGAGCTGGCGCAGCAATGAATTCAAGGCTGACTGGGGCTTGGGTGCGATCGGCGCGGATTACGCCTACGCCGCCGGCTACACCGGCAAAGGCGTGAAACTGGGCATCTTCGATCAGCCGGTCTACGCCGCGCATCCGGAGTTCTCTGGCAGTAACAAAGTCGTCACCCTGGTCACCAGCGGCATTCGCGAATACACCGACCCTTACATCCCGGTAAAGGCCGGCGATGCGTTCCTCTATGACGGTTCACCCTCGGTCGGCTCCAACGGCAAGCTCGGCGCCCATGGCACGCACGTCGGCGGCATCGCGGCGGGCAGTCGCGACGGCGGGGTGATGCACGGTGTTGCATTCGGTGCGCAGATCATCAGCGCCGATAACGGCGACCCAGGCCCGGAAGACGGCATCGTGCGCGGCAACGACGGCGCGGTGTACAAGGCCGGTTGGGATGCGCTGATCGCCAGCGGGGCGCGGATCATCAACAACAGCTGGGGCATCGGCATCACCGACCGCTTCGACCTCGGCGGCCGCGATCCGGCGTATCCGCACTTCACCGTCAACGACGCGCAATTGCAATTCAACGAAATCCGCACGCTGCTCGGCACCAAACCCGGCGGCGCTTACGACGGCGCCATCGCCGCCGCTCGCAGCGGCATCGTCACCATTTTTGCCGCCGGCAACGATTACAACCTGAACAATCCCGACGCCATTGCCGGCCTGGGTTATTTCGTCCCGGACATCGCGCCGAACTGGATCACCGTCGCCGCGTTGCAGCAGAACCCGGACACCGCCAGCGCCAATCCGTACGTGATCAGCACGTTCTCCTCGCGCTGCGGCTATACGGCGAGTTACTGCGTCTCGGCGCCGGGCACCAAGATTTATAGCTCGATCATCGAAGGCACCAACGCCGGCAACCTGACCACCAGCTACGCCAACTACAACGGCACCTCGATGGCGGCGCCGCATGTCGCTGGTTCCATTGCCGTACTGATGGAGCGTTTTCCGTACATGAGCGGCGACCAGGTCGCCAGCGTGTTGCGCACCACTGCGACCGACCTCGGTGCGCCGGGCATCGACGCCTTGTACGGTTGGGGCATGATCAACCTGCGCAAGGCCATCGACGGCCCGGCGATGTTCGTGACCGAGCAGGACATTCCCGAAGAATTCCGCGTGCAGGGCGCTTACGGGTCCGGCCAGTTCGTGGCTGACTTGCCGGGCATCGGTGCGATCATCGATCAGGGCAAACCCACCGAACGCGTGTGCATCGATATCACGTGCGGCCTCGACACCTGGCGCAACGACATCGGCGGCCACGGCGGTCTGACCAAGCAAGGCATCGGCACCCTGGTGCTGACCGGCAATAACACTTACAGCGGCCCGACCCTGGTCAATCAGGGTCGACTGGCCATCAACGGTTCGCTGCAATCGGCGGTCACTGTCAACAATGGCGGCATCCTCGGCGGCAATGGCCGCATCGGCGCGCTGGCAGTGAACAGCGGCGGTACGGTGGCGCCGGGCAACTCCATCGGCACCTTGAACGTCGCCGGTGACGTGACCTTCGCGCCGGGTTCGACCTACGCCGTAGAGCTGTCGCCAACCAGCAGCGATCAGATCGTTGCGGGCGGCAAAGCCATCATCGACGGTGCCACGGTGAGCCTGTCGCTGGAAAACAGCCCGACCTTGCTCAGCACCGGCGAAGTGCAAAGCCTGCTCGGCACCCGCTACAACATCCTGCAAGCGGCAGGTGGCATTGAAGGGCGCTTCGGTCAGGTCTTGCCGAATTACGCCTTCCTTGGCGGAACACTGGATTACTCGGCGGGCGGCATTCAGCTGGCGGTGGGACGCAATGAGGCATCGTTCGCCAGCGTCGGTCTGACGCCGAACCAGCGCGCCGTTGGTGCGGCTGCCGAACGTCTGGGGGCGGGCAATGCGCTGTTCGAAACCCTGTTGCTGTCGCCCAACGCGGCGTCGGCGCAGCAGGCCTTTCAACAGTTGTCCGGCGAGATTCACCCGGCCATCGGCACGCTGCTGATCAACGACAGCCGCTACCTGCGCGAAGCCGTCGGCGAGCGCCTGCGTGAGCGTGATCTGTTCAACGCCGATGCGCCGACTGATGAGCGCAGCAACGTCTGGGTCAAGGTCCTCGGCTCGTGGGGCGAGAGTGACGGCGGACACGACAATGCCGATTCCAACAGCTCCATCGGTGGGCTGCTGGCCGGTGTCGACGGTCTGATTGCTGAAGATACCCGTCTCGGTTTCGTCACCGGTTACAGCGACAGTTCGTTGAGCATGGGCAGCGGCACGCATTCGTCGGCGTCGGTCGACAGCTACCACTTGGGTGCGTATCTGGGCCATGAAATCGACGCGTTGCGCCTGACCGTCGGCGGCGCCTACAGCTGGCATCGCATCGACGTCAAACGTGATCTGCAGTTCGGCGACGTCAGCGGCAAACAGAAAACCAAACGTGACGCGACCACCGCGCAAGTGTTCACCGAGGCCGCATACGATCTGGGCCTGCAACCGATGAACCTGGAGCCGTTCGCCAATCTGTCCTACGTGCACCTCAACACCGACAGCTTCACCGAGAAGGGTGACGCTGCCGCGCTCAAGGGTGGTGAAGACAACCGCGACGTGGTGCTGTCGACCCTCGGCGTGCGCGCCAAGCGCAGCTTCGCTGTGTCGGACAAGCATCAGTTGGAACTGGGCGCCAGTCTCGGCTGGCAGCACAACCTGAGCAGCGTCGATGCCGACAGCCATCTGGCCTTCGCCAACGGCAATAGCGCGTTCACCGTGCAGAGCGTGTCGATGGATCGTGACGCTGCCGTGGTCGGAGTGCGCGCCGGGCTGGCGCTCAATCGCGACGTGCGGGTCAACCTCGACTACAACGGCCTGATCGGCTCGAACGAGAAGGATCACGGCGTCGGTCTGACCCTCGACTGGCAGTTCTGAGGCGTAACCGGCAGCGCTTCTGGGCTGCCGGTTTTTCAAGGAAAAGGAGCGCTGCACATGGGATTGTTCGATTACAAAAATGCCGACGGCAAAGGGGTGTACAGCGACGCCATCGCACTGACGCTGTATGCCTACACGCCCACCGGCAAACCATTGCCGGCCACGGCGTGGGCACCGGTCACGGCGACGGCGCTGGGCTATCAGGGCAAGGTCGGCGTGCAAGGCACGTTCTTCGGGGAACAGGATGGCTTCACCAGCGCCGAGGCCGAAGTGCTCGGCAAGTACGACGCCGCTGGCAAGTTGATCGGCCTTGGCATTGCCTTTCGCGGCACCGGCGGGCTGGGTTACAGCGACACTTTCGGTGATCTGAAAAACAATCTGCTCGCCGCGGTCGGGCCGTCGGATTACGCGAGCAACTACGCGAAAAACGCGTTCGACAATCTGCTCAACGCCGTCGCCGATTTCGCGATCGCCAACGGCATTGCCGCCAACGATGTGCTGATCAGCGGCCACAGCCTCGGCGGGCTTGGGGTTAATAGCGTTGCTGAATTGAGCGCGGACAACTGGGGCGGCTTCTACAAGGATGCCAATTACATCGCCTTCGCCTCGCCGACCCAGAGCAGCTCCGGCCCCCAAGTGCTCAACATCGGTTTCGAGAACGATCCGGTATTTCGCGTGCTCGACGGCACCACGTTCAGCACGGCGTCGATGGGCAAGCACGACAAGCCGCACGAATCGACCACCGACAACCTCGTCAACTTCACCGATAACTACGCTTCCACGGCGCAGAACCTGGTGCCGTTCAGCATCGCCAACCCGCTGAACTGGTCGGCGCACAGTTCACTGGGCTACGCCGATGGCTTGAATCGGGTGATCGATTCGGCGTTCTACGATCTGACCGAGCGCGACTCGACGATCATCGTCGCCAATCTCGAAGAGGCATCGCGGAGCAAGACCTGGGTCGAGGACCTGGGCCGCAGCGGCGAGCCGCACAGCGGCAGCACTTTCATCATCGGCACGCAGAGCAGCGACTGGCTCAAGGGCGGGGCGGGTAACGACTTTCTTGAAGGACTGGGCGGCGATGATCGTTTCCGCGATGACGGCGGTTACAACGTCATTTTTGGCGGCCAGGGCCATAACACCTTAGAACTGCAAAAGCCGTTACAGAACTTCAGCTTCGCCAACGACGGCGACGGCACGCTGTACGTGCGCGACGCCTACGGCGGCATCAGCCTGACCCGTGACATCGGCGCGCTGGTCAGTAAAGAGGCCGGTTCGTGGTGGGGCAGCAAGGAAATCACCTGGGGCGTCACCGCCAAGGGCCTGAGCAACGGCAGCGAACTGACCCAGTACAACCATTCGCTCAGCGGTGATGGCTACGGCAATGCCCTGCATGCCACGGCCGATGGCGACTGGCTGTTTGGCCTTGGTGGCGATGATCAACTGATCAGCGACAAGTCGCAGGTGACTTTTGTGGGTGGCGCCGGCAACGACGTGATGACGGCGGTGGGTGGCGGCAACACCTTCCTGTTCAGCGGCGCGTTTGGTTTCGATGCGATCAATGGTTATCAAGGCAGCGACAAACTGCTGTTCATGGGCGTCGCGGGCGCGGGACAGGGTTATGACTACAAGCAGCATGCCGCGCAGTCCGGCGCTGATACCGTGCTGAAGGTCGGCGATTTTGCCGTGACGCTGATTGGCGTCGGCGTGACTGACCTGACGGACTCGAGTTTCGTCTTTGCCTGATTCCGAAGGTGCAGGAGATCTCATTGTGGGAGCGAGCCTGCTCGCGAAAACGGTAGGTCAGGCGATTGTGATGTTGAATGTGCTGCCGCCTTCGCGAGCAGGCTCGCTCCCACAGGTGCGGCGTACACATGATCGTTCCCACGCTCTGCGTGGGAATGTAGCCGGGGACGCTCTGCGTCCCACAAGATCGCAGCCTTCGGCAGCTCCTACAGAGGATGTGCAAGATGTAACGAATGCTCCAGAGCCCCGCGCTCTGGCTGTGAGCTATCTCTGATAATTCCAACAACAAGAGAGGCAATGGCAATGGGTGTATACGACTACAAGAACTTCGGCACAGCCGATTCCAAGGCGCTGTTCAGTGATGCCATGGCGATCACGCTGTATTCCTATCACAACCTCGATAACGGCTTCGCCGCCGGTTATCAGCACAACGGCTTCGGCCTTGGCCTGCCGGCGACGCTGGTCACCGCACTGATTGGCGGCACCGATTCGCAAGGGGTGATCCCCGGTATCCCGTGGAATCCCGACTCGGAAAAACTCGCCCTCGATGCGGTGCAAAAGGCCGGCTGGACGCCCATCACCGCTGCGCAATTGGGCTACGACGGCAAGACCGATGCACGCGGGACGTTCTTCGGCGAGAAGGCCGGCTACACCAGCGCGCAGGTGGAAATCCTCGGCAAGTACGATGCCCAGGGTCACCTCACCGAACTGGGGATCGCCTTTCGCGGCACCAGCGGTCCGCGCGAAATTCTCATTGGTGATTCGATTGGCGACGTGATCAACGATCTGCTCGCGGCGTTCGGCCCGGCCGATTACGCAAAAAACTACGTCGGCGAAGCTTTCGGCAATCTGCTCAACGATGTCGTCGCATTCGCCCGGGCCAACGGCCTCAGCGGCAAGGACGTACTGGTCAGCGGCCACAGCCTGGGCGGTCTGGCGGTGAACAGCATGGCCGACCTGAGCGGTGGCAAGTGGGGCGGATTTTTCGCCGATTCCAACTACATCGCCTACGCCTCGCCGACCCAGAGCAGCGGCGACAAGGTGCTGAATATCGGCTACGAAAACGACCCGGTGTTTCGTGCCCTCGACGGTTCGACCTTCAGCAGTGCCTCGGTGGGTGTGCACGATGCGCCGCACACATCCACCACCGACAACCTCGTCAGCTTCAACGATCACTACGCCTCGAACGCCTGGAACGTGCTGCCGTATTCGATACTGAATGTCCCGACCTGGATTTCGCACCTGCCCACTGGCTACGGCGACGGCATGCCCCGCGTGCTGGAGTCGAAGTTCTACGACCTGACCAGCCGCGACTCGACGATCATCGTCGCGAACCTGTCCGACCCGGCGCGGGCCAACACTTGGGTACAGGACCTCAACCGTAACGCCGAAACCCACAAGGGCAGCACGTTCATTATTGGCAGTGACGGCAGTGACCTGATTCAGGGCGGCAGCGGCAACGACTATCTGGAGGGCGGCGCCGGCAACGATAGCTTCCGCGACAACGGCGGCTACAACGTCATTCTGGGCGGGCAGGGCAACAACACGCTCGACTTGCAGCAAACAGTGAAGAACTTTGATTTCGCCAACGACGGTGCCGGCAACCTGTACATCCGCGATGCCAACGGCGGGATCTGCATTACCCGCGACATCGGCAGCATTGTCAGCAAAGAGCCGGGGTTTCTCTGGGGCGTGTTCAAGGACGACGTGTTGCACAGCGTCACGGCCACGGGGCTGAAAGTCGGCAGCAACCTCACCGCTTATGAATCGAGCGTAAAAGGCACGGCTGCCAATGACATGCTCAAGGCACATGCGGGCGGCGATTGGCTGTTTGGCCTGGAGGGCAATGATCATTTGCTCGGCGGCGCGGGCAATGATGTGTTTGTCGGCGGCGCTGGCAATGACCTGCTGGAATCGGGCGGCGGGGCGGATACGTTTCTGTTCCACGGCGCGTTCGGCCAGGATCGGGTCGTTGGCTATACGGCCGATGACAAACTGGTGTTTCTCGGCGTACAGGGTGTGTTGCCGGGGGATGATTTCCGTGCCCACGCGTCGGCGGTCGGGCAGGATACCGTGCTGACATTTGGTGGGGATTCGGTGACGTTGGTGGGGGTGGCGCTGGGGAGTTTGAGCGACGACGGGGTGGTTATCGCCTGAGGTTGATGCGGGGCCTGTGCCGGCCCCTTCGCGAGCAGGCTCGCTCCCACAGGGGATTTGTGAACGACGCAGATCCAGTGTGTGATCGTTCCCACGCTCCGCGTGGGAATGCAGCCCGGGACGCTCTGCGTCCCACTCGAGAGCCGAACGCGGAGCGTCCGTGGAGGCATTCCTTTGCTGCGCATGGGAACGATCATTCAGGCCAAGTCAGTCTTCCTTGCGAACGGTCGCGACTTCATCGGCGCGAACCTTGACCTTGGCGCCAGAGATGTCTTCGAATTCGTAAAAACCATCTTCGGTCTCGGTTTTCGGCATGTCCTCAGTCAGGTACTGGGTGCCGTTCTGCAACGTCACCACGGTCTGGGTCGAACAGCCGCCCAGCGCCAACAGGGCTGCGACCGCTACAGGAATGCCCAGCATCTTGATTTTCATACCCACCTCTGACTCCTTGCTTGAATGTGATTGCGGGCATTGTCGGCCCTGTAACGCGGTTGGTGCCAGCAGCGGCGGAAAAGTTCGATGGCGGCGCGAAAAAATGCCATTGATCTTTTTCCGTTTGCGCCGGGCGGGGCTGAGCTGTTATCTGTACGCATAACCAGTGTTCGCTTGCCGTGGCTTTGAATTCCCGTGACCTCCAACCCTCTCGACGATCCGTTCTATTACCTCAACAACTTCCGGCAAGTGCTTGATTGGCTTGGGCTTCGCTATGCCGATGTGATGAGCGCAAGCGAGCACGGCTTCATCCGCGACTTCAACACGCTGCCGCAAGCCTCGCAGGGATTGCTGGTGCGCATGGTCATGCGCAAGGGCATTCACTTTCGCGCGAGCAAACTCAACTATCTGGAAATCGGCGACATTGCCGAGGCGGCGCGGCCGTTGCTCGAACACGGCTGGCTCGACGAACACGCTGCGCTGACCCTGGCAGAGCTGTTTGATGTCCTGCTCAAGGCCGAGCTGCTGCAAGCGTTCGGCACCTTTATAGAACAGCCGAAAGGGCGCAAGGACGAGTGGCTGCCGGTGCTGGCCGAACAGTTCAGCGAGGCGCAGCCCCTGCGTGTCTGGGCGCCGCAACTGGCTGAGCGGCTGTTCAGCCTGACCCTGATGGACCTGTGCGATCGCCTGCGCCTGATGTTCTTCGGCAATCTGTATCAGGACTGGTCGGAGTTCGTGCTGGCCGACCTGGGCATCTTCACTTATGAAAAAGTCGAGTTCTGCGCCGACTCCCGAGGCCTGCGCAGCCGCGAAGACGTCGACGCCTGCCTGTTCCTGCATCAATGCCAGTTGCGCTTTGAAGCCGGTGAAGCGCTGGACGAGATCGTCGAACAGATCGACGCCGTGCAATTCGACAACCCGTGGCTGCGCCGCCGGCAAGCCAAGGCGTTGTTCCAGATCGGCCAGTACGCCGAGCGCATCGGCGACTTTGCCCTGGCCCTGAGTGTTTACCGCGACTGCGCCTACCCGGGCGCACGGCTGCGGATGATCCGTGTGCTCGAACGCTGCGGCGAATATGCATTGGCGCTGGAACTCGGCACGCTGGCCGAACAGGCACCGCAAAGTGCGGCCGAGCTGCAAGGCTTGCAGCGCATCGTCCCGCGTCTGCGGCGCAAACTCGGTGGCCCGCCGCTCAAACGTGCCAAGGCCAGAGAGGTCGAGCGCCTCGACTTGCACTTGCCGCGCATCGATCCGGCGCGGTCGGTGGAATTTCACGTACAAGCGCACTTGCACGCCGATGACGGCCCGGTGCATTACGTCGAGAACAGCCTGATCAATTCACTGTTCGGGCTGTTGTGCTGGCCGGCGATCTTCGCGCCGTTGCCGGGTGCGTTTTTCCACCCGTTCCAGCGCGGCCCGGTGGATCTGCTCAGTGAAGACTTCCTCGAGCGCCGCGCCGAGCTGTTCCAGGCCTGTTTGGGCGAACTCGATAATGGCCGCTACGCCGAGACGATTCGCCAGCGCTTCGTCGACAAGTGGGGCATCCAGTCGCCGTTCGTGTTCTGGGGCGCGCTCAACGAAGACTTGCTGGAACAGGCGCTGGCCTGTCTGCCCGCCGAACACCTGAAACACTGGTTCAATCGCCTGCTGCTCGACATCAAGGCCAACCGCGCCGGCATGCCGGATCTGATCCAGTTCTGGCCGCAGCACAAGACCTACCGGATGATCGAAGTCAAAGGCCCCGGCGACCGCTTGCAGGACAATCAACTGCGCTGGCTGGAGTTCTGCCACGAGCACCAGATGCCGGTGGCGGTGTGTTACGTGCAATGGGCGGAGCAGAGCGCTTGAGTTACAGCGTTGCCGTGCGTGCACTGTGCGAGTTCACCGCCAAGACCGGTGATCTCGACCTGCGCTTCACCCCGTCACCAACGGCGCTCGAAGGCATCGTCGGCCATCGCACCGTGGCGTCGCGGCGCAGTGAGCAGTACCAGAGCGAAGTGGCTCTGCAAGGCGAATTCGGCGAGCTGAAGGTCAAGGGCAGGGCGGATGGCTACGACCCGGCGCAAAACTGCCTGGAAGAAGTCAAAACCTATCGCGGCGACCTGAGCAGGCAACCGGCCAATCACCGCCAGTTGCACTGGGCGCAGGCGAAAATCTACGGCTGGTTGATGTGCCAGAAACTGCAATTGCAGCAGATCAATCTGGCGCTGGTGTATTTCGACGTCGTCAGCGAAAAGGAAACCTGCCTGGTCGAATCCCACAGCGCCGAGTCACTCCAGACGTTTTTCACGCAGCAGTGCGGCTTGTTCCTGCAATGGGCCGAGCAGGAAATGGCCCATCGCGAAGCGCGCAATCTGGCCGCGCAGCAACTGGCGTTCCCGCATGCGGATTTTCGTCCCGGCCAACGGCATCTGGCCGAATCAGTGTTCAAAGCCGTCAGCACCGGCCGCTGTCTGATGGCCCAGGCACCGACCGGGATTGGCAAAACCCTTGGCACGCTGTTTCCGATGCTCAAGGCCCTGGCGCCGCAGCAACTGGACAAGGTGTTCTTTCTCACCGCCAAGACTCCCGGACGCAAACTGGCGCTGGATGCCAGTCAGGTGTTGTTCAAGCAGACGCCTGAGTTGCCGCTGCGGGTGATGGAAATGGTTGCTCGCGACAAGGCCTGCGAACATCCGGACAAAGCCTGCCACGGTGAATCCTGTCCGTTGGCCCAGGGGTTTTATGATCGCCTGCCGGCTGCCCGCGAATCTGCCAGCCATATCAATCTGCTGGATCAGGCGGCGATGCGTGAAGTTGCCGCGCAGCACAGCGTATGCCCGTATTACCTGAGTCAGGAAATGGCCCGTTGGGCGGATGTGGTGGTTGCCGACTACAACTATTACTTCGACTTCAGCGCGCTGCTGTTCGGCCTGGCCCAGCTCAATCAATGGAAAGTCGCGGTGCTCGCCGACGAAGCGCACAACCTGGTCGAACGCGGCCGGCAGATGTACAGCGCCAGCCTCGACCAGTTCACCCTCGCCAGCGTGCGCAAAACCGCGCCGGCAGCGCTGAAGAATTCCCTGCAACGGGTCAACCGTGAATGGAACGCGCTGCATGCGCCGCAACTGGCGGCGTATCAGGCGTACGACAAGGCGCCGGACAAGCTCCTGCACGCCATCTCGCTGTGTTGCGCGGCCATTGGTGATTACCTCAACGAGCATCCGCAAGGCCTCGACAGCAGCTTGCAGAATTTCTATTTCGATCTGCTGCAATTCGCCCGGGTCGCCGAGCTGTACGACGAGCATTACCTGTTCGATATCAGCAAACGCGACCTCGACCGCAAGCGTCCGCTGTCGCAACTGTGTCTGCGCAACGTGGTGCCGGCGGCGTTCATCGGCCCGCGCCTGACCGCGGCGCGCAGCAGCGTGCTGTTCTCGGCCACGCTGAGCCCGCGCAACTACTACGCCGACCTGCTCGGCACGCCCGCCGACACGGTGTGCATCGACGTCGAATCGCCGTTCAGCGCCGAGCAGTTGCAGGTGCACATCGTCAGCCAGATCTCCACGCGTTTTAACCATCGCCAGGCCTCGCTGGAGCCTATCGTCGAGCTGATCGCGCGCCAGTTCAGCGAGCGCCCGGGCAACTATCTGGCGTTCTTCAGCAGTTTCGATTACCTGCAACAGGTCGCGACGTTATTGGCCGAGCGCCATCCGCACATCACCCAGTGGCTGCAATCGCGGGGCATGGCCGAGGGCGCGCGGCAGGCGTTTCTCGACCAGTTCAGCGCCGACAGCCAGGGCGTCGGGTTTGCGGTGCTGGGCGGGGCGTTTGGCGAGGGCATCGATTTGCCCGGCGCGCGGCTGATCGGTGCGTTCATCGCCACGCTGGGGCTGGCGCAGCTCAACCCGGTCAACGAGCAGATGAAGCGGCGCATGGCCGCCATTTTTGGCGCCGGCTACGATTACACCTATCTGTACCCGGGGATGCAAAAAGTCGTACAAGCCGCCGGGCGGGTGATTCGCACCCGTGAGGATCGCGGCACGGTCATGCTCATTGATGACCGCTTTGCCGAAAGCCGCATCCAGCAACTGCTGCCGCAGTGGTGGGCGATCAAAAGCGAACCGGCACTTTCCAAATCAGTGGATTCACGCATACTTCAGCCCATGACAGTGGCTGGTGAGTGTGATGAGTGAAAACAACAGTACCGCAGCGATCGAAGACAGCCGTTTCCGGCTGCTGATCGACGCGGTTGTCGACTATGCGATCTACATGATCGACCCCGACGGTACCATCACCAGTTGGAACTCCGGCGCCAAACGCTTCAAGGGCTACGAAGAAGCGGAAATCATCGGCGAGCATTTCTCGCGCTTCTATACCCCGGAAGACCGCGCCAACGGCATGCCGCAACGGGCGCTGGACACAGCGATCCGTGAAGGTCGCTTCGAAGGCGAGGGCTGGCGCGTGCGCAAGGACGGCACGCACTTCTGGTCGCACGTGGTGATCGACCCGATCATCGACCCCAACGGCGAACTGCTCGGTTTCGCCAAGATCACTCGCGACCTCACCGACCGCAAGATGGCCGAGGAAACCCTCAAGCAAAGCGAACAGCAGTTCCGCCTGCTGGTGCAGGGCGTTACCGACTACGCGATCTACATGCTCAGCCCCGAAGGTTGCGTCAGCAACTGGAACCAGGGCGCGCAGCGCATCAAGGGTTACTTGCCGGAAGAAATCATCGGCCAGCATTTTTCGATTTTCTACACCCCCGAAGACCGCGAACTCGGCGAGCCGCAGCGCTCGCTGGAGATTGCCACCCGCGAAGGCCGGTTCGAGAGCCGCAGTTGGCGGATGCGCAAGGACGGCACGCGGTTTCTTGCCCACGTGGTCGTCGATGCGATTCGCGGCGACACCGGCACGCTGCTCGGCTTTGCCAAGATCACCCGCGATGTGACCGAGGCGCACGAGGCGCAGCAAGCCCTGGAAAAGACCCGCGAGGCGTTGTTCCAGGCGCAGAAGATGCAGGCGATCGGCCAACTCAGCGGCGGCATCGCCCATGACTTCAACAACCTGCTGACGGTGATTCTCGGCAATCTCGAGATCGTGCAGAAACGCATCGGCGACGCGCCGAAAATCGCTCGACTGCTGGAGAACGCCACCCAAGGGGCCTTGCGCGGTGTCTCGCTGACCCAGCGCATGCTGGCCTTCGCCCGGCGTCAGGAACTCAAGACTGAATCGGTGGATATCCCGCAACTGGTGCAAGGCATCACCGGGCTGCTGCGCAGTTCGCTCGGGCCGGGGATTCGTATCGAAACGCGCTTTCCCGACGATCTGCAGCCAGTGCTGGCCGATAGCAATCAGCTGGAACTGGCGATCCTCAATCTGGCCACCAATGCCCGCGATGCCATGCCCGACGGCGGCACGGTGATCATTCAGGCACAAGCGGAAGTGGTGCTGGAACAAATCCATTCGACATTGGCGGCAGGTCGATACGTCTGTCTGAGCCTGATCGACAGCGGCGAAGGCATGGACGAAGCCACGCTGGCCTGCGCCCGCGACCCGTTCTTCACCACCAAAGGCCTGGGCAAAGGCACCGGGCTCGGTTTGTCGATGGTGCACGGCTTCATCGAGCAGTTGGGCGGGCGCTTTACTCTCAAAAGCGAGAAGGGCCACGGCACGGCAGCCGAGCTGTGGATTCCGGTGGCGCTAGAGCAAACGGCCAGTCGCCCGGCGTACAGCAACGCCGCGCCCATTGCGGTCCCAAGGCTCAGCGTGCTGGTGGTCGATGACGATTCGCTGGTGCTGACCAGCACCAGCCTGCTGCTCGAAGACCTCGGCCACCGCGTCATCGGCGCGACCTCCGGCGCCCAGGCGCTGGCGCTGTTCGATCAGGGCGAAGTCATCGATCTGGTGATCACCGACATGGCCATGCCAAAAATGAGCGGCGCGCAACTGGCTCACGCCTTGCGTATGCTCAAGCCGGATTTGCCGATCATTCTCGCCACTGGATACGCCGAACGTTTGGAAGGCTTCGCCGCCGATCTGCCGCGTCTGCCGAAACCGTTCACTCAGTTGAATCTGGTGCAGATCATCGCCCAGTCGATGAAGTGATGCGCTGGTCGATCCGGCTGAACTAGTGCTGACGCGTGCCTTTCCAAAAGTCTTGTTCACTTTTGGAGGGCACGTCTCTTGTCTCGCATATTGACCCAGCCAAGCGCTGTTGAAGAAGCCTTGGCCGAGCACGACGCCAAGATGTTTGGCTCACCCAAGGAGCGGCTGGATTTCTATCGCCGGGAAATCCAGTACGAAACCAGCATCCTCGCCAACCGCACTGACGCCTACCTGGCGGCGCAGTCGTTTCTGGTGATCGCTTTCGCCTCGTGCATGGCCAACCTCAATCCCGAGTGGGGCAAGATGTTCACCCTTGTCGTGCCGCCGTTTCTGGCGCTGCTTGGTGTGCTCAGTTCGCTGAATGCCTGGCCGGGGATTCGTGCGGCGTACGACATCATCGATCACTGGCACTTCAAACAGAGCCAGTTGCTGCACAGCGAGCCGGTGATGGGCGCGGCGTATGACGAGTCTCCACTGTTCAGCGAAATGGAATCGAGCCACAAGGGCTATCGCAAGTCGCTGCTGTTCTCAGTGCGCACGCCTTGGATTTTTGCGACGTTCTGGGTGATGTTGGGGGTGTATGCGGTGTTTATTCAGGTGACCAATCCTTGAGGTGGATTGGTCGGGGGCAGGGGACAGGTGCTGGATTTTGTGGTGTCTGTGAGATCTTACCCCCTCACCCCAGCCCTCTCCCCCAAGGGGGCGAGGGGGAAAGGGAGCAGATCTTCATGCTTTTCAAAATCTACATTCGGCGCGGTATGCCAGGTCGGTGTAGCACGTGAGAACACCTCGGTCAGTCCCCTCTCCCTCGGGGAGAGGGCTAGGGTGAGGGGCTTTTGACTTTTATCACGCAGTTTCCAGCTCACGCCGCGGTGTAACAGCATTCTGCACCGCTGCCGGAATCGGCGGAAAATCCTCATTCAGCACACACAGATGATCAATCGCATCTTCAAATTTCGCATCGGCTTTCTTGCGCAGTGCCCGGTATTGCTCAAAGCGTTCGAAGTCGGTCGGGGTCTGTTCCAGCAGCGCGTTGGCCGCTCGGTTCAGTTCGTGGGCTTCTTCGAACAGTTGACGATTGCGTTCCAGAGCCAGTGCTCTGCAAGCCTTGATTTGCGCAGGAGTCGAGCATTCGTTCATGACTGTGACCTTGTTTGTGTCGGGGTTCCGTTTGATAGGCTGTTCACCGCAGGGGAACCGAACCTGCCGGGTCGCGCTGGATGGTTGGCGCGGTTAAAGGTGTGACCCTTGGGTCGCGCCCGGCGATCCATTTTTTTGTAGAAAAATCTTCGATGATTTTCGGCAAAGCGCAGCGGTTGAAGAATCAGCTTTTTCGTTGCTTCAGACTTTCATAGCGCGCCAGCATCGGCTGTGTGCTGATGCCATGCAGCAGGATACTCAGGGCCACCACCGACAACGTGATGTCGGTACAGACCTTGGCCACGTCGGAATCGAGGCCATGGTTCAGGGCGAAGAACAGATAGAAAAGGCTGCCGATGCCACGAATGCCAAACCAGCCGATCAACAAACGCTGCGGTCCGCTGAGCAGATTGCCCCACGGCATCAGCGCCACGCTCAGTGGACGAATCAGACAGAACAGCACGGCGCCGATCCACAACGCCCGCCAGTCCCAATGCGCAATCAGCACGACACCGAGCAGGGTCACCAGAAACACTTCCATCGCCCGCTCGACCAGACTGCCGAATGCGAGCATGTCGCCCATCATGATTCCCGCCGCGACCTGGCTGTCTTCCAACTGCTCCGTGTCGCCATGCACGGCGTTCTGTGGTTCGACGTTCTGATGACCGACCACCGGCTGCACCAGATGCTCGGCAGGCGCTTGGGTGATGCCCGTGGATTTCACTTCCTCCTGACGCAGACCCAGGCCAGCAGCGAAGACCGCGAGAAAGCCGTAGCCGCCAATGGCGTCGGCCACCACGTAGGACAGTGCGATCAGCGCGAGGGTCAGGTAATCGTTCGGGCCGAGGGTGCTGTCCTCGTTGTGAATGCGTAGTAACAGAGCGATGCGGCCAATGCCGCGCCCCATCCAGTAACCGGTGAGCAAACCCGCCGGCACCGCCCACAACAGACTGCGAAGCACCCAGTGCTGCCATTCGCCAGCGCTGCCGTCACCGTGCAGCAACAGCAGACCGAGAATCACGAAAGGGAAAGCCACGCCATCATTGAGCCCGGCTTCACCGGAGAGGCCGAAGCGCACGCTGTCGACGTCCTGCGCATCATTGACCTGCACCAGTGCGGCGAGCACCGGGTCGGTCGGGGCCAGAATCGCGCCGATCAGCAGGGAAGGCCCCCACGGCAATTGCAGGCCCCAATGCAACAGCAGGCACACGCCGATAATCGTCAGAATCATTACCGGCCCGGCCAGACCAAAAGCGATACGCCAGGTCTTGTGGGCCAACGGCAACCGCAGCTTCAGACCGCAGACGAACAGGGAAAAGAGCACCGCGACTTCAGTCAGGTGCTCCATCCACAATGATGATTCTTCCAGCGACAGTTTCAGAAGTTCGAGGCCGCTGGGGCCGATGGCAATGCCCAGCAACAGGCACACTGCCGAGGTCGTAACCGGCATCCAGCGCAACCACGACGACGTCAGGGCCAGCGTCAGCAGCACGGCGCCGAGCACCGCGACCCATATGCCGAAACTCATGACCGCTCACTTCGGTGAATTCTCAAGGACAGGCGCACCGGGTCAGCTCACGGTCGTGCGCAGGTACTCGGGGATGAGCACGTTGAACCACAGCAGGATCATCGACACCAGCATGGTCACCAGCACCAGCAGGCCGACGCCCCACACGCACGCCGAATACAGCAGGCCTTGCTCCTTGCGCTCATGCATGAAGGTCGGCAGGCCGACGAACAGCAAAAACGTCGAATAGATTGACGCCGCGCCGAGCACCAGAATCGCCAGCCAGCGGCTCGGGTACAGCCCGGCGATCCCGGCGAGGAAAAACGGCGTCACCGTGTAAGCGGCAAACCCGATGCATTGATTCAGCGTTGGCCGCGCATCGAACGATCGCGACATCCAGCGAATGAATCCGCCGATAACCGCCACACCGGCGACAATCGTCACGTACAGCAGCACGCTCAACTGCAGGGCGCTGGCCGTGCTCAGGCGCACGTTCTCACCCGCGGCGAGGCTCCAACCGACTTGAGTGGTGCCGATGAACAGGCACACGGCGGGAATCAACGCGAGCAGCAGCAGATGCGCGAGGTAGTGGCGGGGATGGGTTTCCTCTTCGCGGCGGATATCGGTCCAGGCGAAGTTGGGTTGGGTGAAGAGTCTGACGAGGGGGGCGGACATGACAACCTCCTGTTCCAGTTGGCCCGTAGGCGCTTAAAGGTATGGAGAGATGCCATGCCGCTCGGGTTCAGTTTTTCTGCTGCACGGTTACAGCATCGGTTTGCCGCCGGTTACGCCGTAGCGCTGGCCGGTGATATAGCTGGCTTCGTCGGAGGCCAGCAGCACGTAAATCGGTGCGACTTCCACCGGTTGGCCCGGACGGCCGAGCGGGGTGCTGCCGCCGAAGTTCTGTACTTCTTCGTCGGGCATGGTCGAGACGATCAGCGGTGTCCAGATCGGGCCTGGGGCGACGCTGTTGACGCGAATCTCCTTCGGCCCGAGCATCTGCGCCAGGCCACCGGTGAAGTTGGCGATCGCGCCTTTGGTGGTGGCGTAGGCCAGCAGGGTCGGTTTGGGCATGTCCGAGTTGACCGAGCTGGTGTTGATGATCGACGAGCCTGGGCGCATGTGCTTGATCGCCGCCTGGCAGATCCTGAACATGGCGGTGATGTTGACGTCGAAGGTCATCACCCATTCGTCATCGGGGATTTCCTCGAAGTTTTCGTGGGTCATCTGGAACGCGGCGTTGTTGACCAGAATGTCGATGCGGCCAAAGCGCTCGACGGTCTTGTCGACCAATGCTTGGCACTGTGCTTTCTCGGCGATATCGCCCGGCAGCAGGATGCACTGACGCCCGGCCTGCTCGACCCAGCGTGCGGTTTCCTTGGCGTCTTCGTGTTCATTCAGGTAAGCCACGGCGACGTCGGCGCCTTCACGGGCGAAGGCAATCGCCACCGCGCGACCGATGCCGCTGTCGGCACCGGTGATCAACGCAATCTTGCCGGCGAGGCGCCCGGAACCGACGTAACTTTGCTCGCCGCAGTCTGGATACGGTTCCATCTTGCGTTGCGAGCCGGGCACCGGTTGGGCTTGTTTCGGGAAGGGTGGTTTTGGATAGTCAGTCATCGCAGGGTCTCCTGATTTCAAGTCCAGTGTTCCGGGTTGACCCGGTGGGTTTGCCTTGAGTTCGATCGGATTTGCGCTGGATTTAGTTGGCGATGCAAAACCAATGTGGGAGCGAGCCTGCTCGCGAAAGCGGTCTGTCAGACGATAAATATGTCGACTGACACTGCGCTTTCGCGAGCAGGCTCGCTCCCACAGGGGGTCATTTATACAGGGGAATACCGGGCAAGGATCAGCGTTTTCGGCTGGCCAGCGCCCGCTCCATCCGCGCAATCCCTTCTTCGAGCAACGCCCTCGGGCAACCGAAGTTCAAGCGCACGAACTGCTGATGCCGGTCACCAAAATCGAGCCCGGCACTCAGCCCGACCTTGCCCTGTTCGAGGAAGAACCGCTGCGGATCCGGCAGGTCCAGCGCGGTGCAATCGAGCCACGCCAGATACGTGCCCTGCGGCACATTGATGGTCACGCCCGGCAGCCGCGTGCGTACGGCGTTCACCAGCCAGTCGCGGTTGGCCTGCAGGTAGATTTTCAATTCCGCGAGCCAAGGCCCGGCTTCGCTGTAGGCGACGCGGGTGGCTTCCATGCCCAGCGGGTTGACGCTGTCGACCATGCCGCAGCGGGCGTGGTTGACGCGTTCGCGCAGCGCGGCGTCCTGAATGATCATGAACGAGGTCTTCAGACCGGCGATGTTGTAGGCCTTGCTCGCCGACATCAGGGTGATCGTGCGCTTGGAAATTTCCGGACTCAGCGAGGCGGTGGGAATGTGCACGCGGCCGTCGAAGCACAGTTCGGCATGAATTTCGTCGGAGATGATCCACGCGTCCTGCGCTGCGCAGATGTCCGCCACTGCCTGCAATTCTTCGCGGGCGAAGACCTTGCCGATCGGGTTGTGCGGGTTGCTCAACAGCAGGGCGCCGCCGCCTTTCAGCGACTCACGCAAAGATTCCAGCGGCGTGGCGTAAGTGCCATCGGCCTGGGCTTCGAATTGCAGTTCGACCTTGTTCAGGCCCCAGTGCCCCGGCGCATGGCGCAGCGGCGGATAGTTCGGTACTTGCACGACGACATTCTGCTGCGCCTGGACCAGGGCCTTGAGCGCCATGTTGAAGCCCGATTCCACGCCCGGCAGGAAAATCAGCTCCTGCGGTTTGACCTGCCATGCGTACTTGTTCCACAGGTCGGCGACGATGGCTGCACGCAGGTTGTCCTGGGCCACGCTGTAACCTAGCAGCGGGTGCAGCAGGCGCTGTTGCAAGGCTTCGACGATGACCGGCGGCGCGGCGAAATCCATATCAGCGACCCACATCGGCAACACATCGGCCGGGTAGCGGCTCCACTTGGTACTGCCAGTGTGGTGGCGGTCGAACAGCTGATCAAAATCGAAAGTCATACGCGGTCTCGTCGAGGCGGAGTTGGTTCTGCCGGACATTCTATGCGCAACGCCATCTGTGTGGGAGCGAGCCTGCTCGCGAATACGTCGGGTCAGGCAGCATCGAGTTGGATGACCCAGCGCTTTCGCGAGCAGGCTCGCTCCCACAGGGGGGTGTGCACTGGCTGGAAATCCGGGCCACACACCCGACGGTCGGTTTTCACACAATCGGCAAGGTCTTTGTCTACAGTGAAAAAGTCGGCGTCAAGGCGTCGCAACCGTGATTGTCCAGATAAAGCCCGGCACAAGTACCGGGTTCCACCTGATCAGGAGTGCACGATGGATCTCAGCCGTCGTCAGTTCTTCAAGGTCGCCGGTATCGGCCTTGCAGGCTCAAGCCTGGGCGCGTTGGGCATGGCCCCGACGGCGGCCTTCGCCGAGCAGGTGCGTCACTTCAAGCTCGCCCACACCCGTGAAACCCGCAACACCTGCCCGTATTGCTCGGTCGGTTGCGGTTTGATCATGTACAGCCAGGGCGATGCCGGCAAGAACGTGGCGCAAAACATCATTCACATCGAAGGCGATGCCGACCACCCGGTCAATCGCGGCACGCTGTGCCCGAAAGGCGCGGGCCTGCTCGACTTCATTCACAGCCCCGGCCGCTTGCAGTACCCGCAAGTGCGCAAGCCCGGCAGCAATGAATGGACGCGCATCGGCTGGGACGAAGCCCTCGATCGCATCGCCGACCTGATGAAGGCCGACCGCGACGCCAACTTCATCGAGAAAAATGCCAACGGGCAAACGGTGAATCGCTGGCTGACCACCGGTTTTCTCGCGGCATCGGCGGCATCCAACGAAGCCGGCTACATCACTCAGAAGGTGATTCGCAGCCTCGGTCTGCTGGGGTTCGATAACCAGGCGCGTGTCTGACACGGCCCGACGGTGGCAAGTCTTGCCCCGACATACGGCCGTGGTGCCATGACCAACACCTGGACCGATATCGCCAACGCGAATCTGATCCTGGTGATGGGTGGCAACGCAGCAGAAGCGCATCCTTGCGGCTTCAAATGGGTGACCGAGGCCAAGGCGCACAACTCCGCGCGGCTGATCGTGGTCGATCCGCGTTTTACCCGGACCGCTTCGGTGGCCGACTATTACGCGCCGATCCGTACCGGTACCGACATCGCCTTCATGGGCGGGTTGATCAATTACCTGCTGACCGAGGACAAGATCCAGCACGAGTACGTGCGCAATTACACCGACGTGTCGTTCATCGTCAAAGCCGGTTATGGCTTCGAAGACGGCCTGTTCAGCGGCTACGACGCGGAAAAACGCAGCTACACCGAAAAGTCCGGCTGGGGCTACGAATTCGCCGAGGACGGTTTTGTCCGCGTCGACCCGACCCTGCAAGACCCGCGCTGCGTCTATCAACTGATGAAGCAGCATTACAGCCGCTACAACATCGACCTGGCCAGCCAGATCTGCGGCATGCCGGTCGACGCCATGCAGAAAATCTGGGACGAGATCGCCACCTGCTCGACGCCGGGCAAGACCATGACGATTCTCTATGCCCTCGGCTGGACGCAGCACTCGATCGGCGCGCAGATCATCCGCAGCGCGGCGATGGTGCAATTGCTGCTGGGCAACGTCGGCATGCCCGGCGGTGGCGTCAATGCGCTGCGCGGGCACTCGAACATCCAGGGTCTGACCGATCTCGGCCTGCTGTCCAACGCCTTGCCCGGCTACCTCACGCTGCCCAGCGACAGCGAGCAGGACTACGGTCAGTTCATCTTCAAACGCACGCAGGTTCCGCTCAGACCGGGGCAGCTTTCGTACTGGCAGAACTACAGCAAATTCCACGTCAGCCTAATGAAATCCTGGTACGGCGCCAACGCCACCGCCGAGAACAACTGGCTGTTCGACCATTTGCCGAAGCTCGACATCCCCAACTACGACGTGCTGAAAATGTTCGACCTGATGAGCCAGGGCAAGGTCAACGGCTACTTCTGCCAAGGCTTCAATCCGATCGCTGCGTTACCGGACAAGAACCGCGTGATGGGTGCATTGGCCAAGCTCAAGTGGCTGGTGGTGATGGACCCCCTCGCCACGGAAACCTCGGAGTTCTGGCAGAACGTCGGGCCGTACAACGACGTGAAAACCGCCGAAATCCAGACCGAAGTCATTCGCCTGCCAACCACCTGTTTTGCCGAGGAAGACGGCTCGCTGGTCAACAGCAGCCGCTGGCTGCAATGGCACTGGAAAGGCGCCGACGGCCCCGGCGAAGCGCAGACTGACATTCGCATCATGAGCGAACTGTTCCTGCGCCTGCGCCAGCGTTATCAGACCGAAGGCGGCAAGTTTCCTGATCCGCTGCTGAAACTGTCGTGGCCGTACAAGATCCCCGACGAGCCTTCGCCGGAAGAACTGGCGCGGGAAATCAACGGCAGCGCGGTCAGCGATTTCACCGATGCCAGCGGCGTTACGGTCAAGGCGGGTACACAACTGGCCGGCTTCGGTTTGCTCAAGGATGACGGCAGCACCGCGTCCGGTTGCTGGATTTTCGCCGGCAGCTGGACCGAGGCCGGCAACCAGATGGCCCGGCGCGATAACGCCGACCCGTTCGGCATGCACCAGCATCAGGGCTGGGCGTGGGCGTGGCCGGCCAATCGGCGGATTCTCTACAACCGCGCCTCGGCGGACCCGGCGGGCAAACCGTGGGACCCGAAAAAGCGGCTGGTGTGGTGGAACGGCAAGACCTGGACCGGCACCGATGTGCCGGACTACAAGGCCGACGTGCCGCCGGAAGCCGGGATGAATCCGTTCATCATGAACCCCGAAGGCGTGGCCCGGTTCTTCGCCGTCGACAAGATGAACGAAGGCCCATTCCCTGAGCACTACGAGCCGTTCGAAACGCCGATCGGCATCAACCCGCTGCACCCGCAAAACAAGAAGGCCACCAGCAACCCGGCGGCGCGGATCTTCGATTCGGTCTGGGAAACCCTCGGCGAAGCCAAGGACTTCCCGTACGCCGGCACCAGCTACCGGCTTACCGAGCATTTCCACTTCTGGAGCAAGCACTGCAAGTTGAACGCAATTGCCCAGCCTGAGCAGTTCGTTGAAATCGGCGAGGTGCTGGCGAACGAGAAGGGCATTGCTGCCGGTGATCGGGTGCGGGTCAGCTGCAAGCGCGGCTTTATCGAAGCGGTGGCGGTGGTGACGAAAAGGATCCGGCCGCTGCAGGTCAACGGCCAGGTCGTGCATCAGATCGGCATCCCGCTGCACTGGGGTTTCACTGGCCTGACGCGTCACGGTTACCTGACCAACACCCTGGTGCCGTTCCTCGGCGATGGCAACACTCAGACCCCGGAATCCAAGTCATTCCTGGTCAACGTGGAGAAACTGTAAATGGCCAGCCAAGACATCATTGCCCGCTCGGCCACCACCACCGTGCCGCCGTCGGTGAGGACTCAGCAGGGCGTTGCCAAGCTGATCGACACGACCAAGTGCATCGGTTGCAAGGCCTGCCAGGTCGCCTGCTCGGAATGGAACGAGCTGCGCGACGAGGTCGGCCACAACCACGGCACCTACGACAATCCGCAGGACCTGACGGCGGATTCGTGGACGCTGATGCGCTTCACCGAGCACGAAACCGATGCCGGCAACCTCGAATGGCTGATCCGCAAGGACGGCTGCATGCATTGCGCCGAACCTGGTTGCCTGGCCGCGTGCCCAAGCCCCGGGGCGATCATTCAGCATGCCAACGGCATCGTCGATTTCGATCAGGACCACTGCATCGGTTGCGGCTATTGCATCACCGGTTGCCCGTTCAACATTCCGCGCATTTCGCAGAAGGATCACAAGGCCTACAAATGCACACTGTGTTCCGACCGGGTGGCGGTGGGGCTGGAGCCGGCCTGCGTGAAAACCTGTCCGACCGGCGCCATCGTCTTCGGCACCAAGGAAGATATGAAGGAACATGCCGCCGAACGCATCGTCGACCTGAAAAGCCGTGGCTTTGAAAACGCCGGTTTGTACGATCCGGCCGGGGTCGGCGGCACCCATGTTATGTACGTGCTGCATCACGCCGACACGCCAAAAATCTATGCAGGTTTGCCGGACCATCCGGCGATCAGTCCGCTGGTGGGCTTGTGGAAAGGCATCAGCAAACCCCTCGGCCTGTTGGCGATGGGTGCGGCGGTGCTGGCCGGGTTCTTCCACTATGTGCGCATCGGGCCGAATCGTGTCGAAGAGGATGAACACCCGACGCCACCCGATACGTCGGTGCACGTGGTCGACCCGGCGGTGCACACCTTCGATCCACGCGGGGAGGAGCGGCCATGAGCAACAAGACGATCCTGCGTTACAGCGCCAACCAGCGCACCAATCACTGGCTGGTGGCGATCCTGTTTTTCATGGCCGGGTTGTCCGGGCTGGCGTTGTTTCATCCGTCGCTGTTCTGGCTCAGTAATCTGTTCGGCGGCGGCACCTGGACGCGGATTCTGCACCCGTACATGGGCATCGCCATGTTTGTGCTGTTCCTCGGCCTGGTGTTCAGCTTCTGGCGCACCAATTTCTTCATCGCCAATGACCGCCAGTGGCTGCGGCGGATCAACCGGGTGATGGTCAACGACGAAGAAAGCGTGCCGCCGGTAGGCAAATACAACGCCGGGCAGAAGTTGCTGTTCTGGACTTTACTGCTGTGCATGCTCGCGTTGCTGTTCACCGGGCTGGTGATCTGGCGCGCGTGGTTCAGCGCGTATTTCGGCATTACCACCATCCGCTGGGCCATGCTGCTGCATGCGCTGGCCGGGTTCGTGCTGGTGCTGAGCATCATCGTGCACATCTACGCCGGTTTGTGGATCAAGGGTTCGGTCGACGCCATGTTGCATGGCTGGGTCAGCCGGCCGTGGGCGAGAAAACACCATGAACTGTGGTACCGCGAGGTGACCCGCGACGAACAGCCTCGGGACGTGCCCGAGCGACCGCTGACAAAAAAGGGCTGACTTTTGCCAAGCATTCTTGAACCTGGGGAAATCGAGGCGGCGGCCAGTTCGCCGCCGTTTCTGTATCTACCGCCACGTAACCTGTTTGCCCTGCGCGCTGAACGCCTCGAGCGTCTGGCCGAGGGCAATGGGTTGGCGGATTACCTGCGGCTGATGGCCGGGTTGTGCCGGGCGCAGCAGCAGGTCTTCGACGATCCGCCGCTCACCGCGCCGTTTGATGCGCAGCGTTTCGAAGCCTGTCAGCAGCACGGTCTGCCACCATTCGCGGCAGATGCCCTGGTGCGCGAAGATGCCTGGCAGCCGTGGCTCGACGCCTTGCTGCAGCACGATGCGCCAGCGCGTCAACCTGCAGTGATCGACGCGCTGGACAGTCTGCGCGCCGCAAGCCCCGGCCAGTTGCGCGCGTGGGCGGTGGCGCTGGTCAGCGGTCAGTATTCGCTGGTGCCGGCGGCGCTGGTGCCGTTTCTCGGCGCGGCGCTGCAAACCGCATGGAGCCACTGGCTGCTCAGTGTGCCAAATCTGCAACTCAAGCCTGGCGACAGCCTCAGCCAATGCCCGGCCTGTGGTTCGCCGGCCATGGCCGGGGTGATTCGCCATCGCGGCAAGCACAACGGTTTGCGCTATCTGGTGTGTTCGCTGTGCGCCTGCGAATGGCATGTGGTGCGGGTCAAGTGCGTGTATTGCGAGCAGAGCAAGGGCCTTGAATATCTGAGCCAGGAAGACGACCGGCACAGCGCCGAGCAGGCACCGCTGCGCGCCGAAGTCTGCCCGAGCTGCGACAGCTACCTGAAATTGCTCTATCTGGAGAACGACGCCGAAGCCGAGGCGTTGTCGGCGGATCTCGGCAGTTTGCTGCTGGACATGCGTCTGGCCCAGGACGGCTATCAGCGTCTGGCGCCCAATCTGTTGCTGGCGCCGGGGGACGAATGACGAGAGCAAAACTGTGGAAGGGGGTGTGCTCCCACAGTTTTTTGTGGTGACCAACAATGTTCATTCAACCCCGAATCCCTGTGGGAGCTGGCTTGCCAGCGATTGGTCGGCACATCCACCACCTTCTTTGACGGACCCACCGCAATCGCTGGCAAGCCAGCTCCCACAAGTCTATGTGCCGAATCACAAAGCCCGGTCAGCCCCGGATTTCCCTGTGGGAGCGAGCCTGCTCGCGAAGGCGTCGTTTCAGACACATCATCTTTGACTGACTTACCGCATTCGCGAGCAGGCTCGCTCCCACAGTTTTTTGTGGTGACCAACAATGTTCATTCAACCCCGAATCCCTGTGGGAGCTGGCTTGCCAGCGATTCAATCGGCACATCCACCGCCTTCTTTGACGGACCCACCGCAATCGCTGGCAAGCCAGCTCCCACAAGTCTATGTGCCGAATCACAAAGCCCGGTCAGCCCCGGATTTCTCTGTGGGAGCGAGCCTGCTCGCGAAGGCGTCAGGTCAGCCACATCCACATTGACTGACACACCGCTTTCGCGAGCAGGCTCGCTCCCACAGGTTTTTGTGGTGACCAACAATGTTCATTCCACCCCGAATCCCTGTGGGAGCTGGCTTGCCAGCGATTGGTCGGCACCTCCACCACCTTCTTTGACGGACCCACCGCAATCGCTGGCAAGCCAGCTCCCACAAGTCTATGTGCCGAATCACAAAGCCCGGTCAGCCCCGGATTTCTCTGTGGGAGCGAGCCTGCTCGCGAAGGCGTCAGGTCAGCCACATCCACACCAACTGACACACCGCATTCGCGAGCAGGCTAGCTCCGGCAGTGCGTCTACACTTCTGAAACCCTTTTGGGAGCAAGCTTGCTCCCAAAAGGGATTGTTTCAGTGAAATCAGGAGTGGCTGATGTCTTCCAGCGTTGCCCTGCGGTTGCCGTCCATTGATGGGTTGTTGCGTCATCCGGCGTGCGCGCCGTTGGCCGAGCGTTACGGCCGGGATTCGTTGCTGACTGGCCTGCGTCAGTTGCTCGATGAGCTGCGGCCCGGCGTGTTGAGCGGGCAATTGGCGGCCGTGGAAATCGGCCCCGAAGTGCTCGCCGGCCGCGTCGGTGAACGCTTGGCGCAACAGCAGCGCAGTCAGGTGCGCCGGGTGTTCAACCTGACCGGCACGGTGCTGCACACCAATCTCGGCCGCGCCTTGCTGCCCGAAGAAGCTATCGAAGCAGTGCAAACGGCCGCACGCTATCCGCTCAATCTTGAGTTCGATCTGGCGAGCGGCAAGCGCGGTGATCGTGACGACCTGATCGAAGGCCTGATCCGCGAACTGACCGGCGCCGAAGCCGTCACCGTGGTCAACAACAATGCCGCTGCCGTGCTGCTCACGCTCAACAGCCTCGGCGCGCGCAAGGAAGGCATCATTTCCCGTGGCGAGCTGATCGAAATCGGCGGCGCTTTCCGCATCCCCGACATCATGGCCCGGGCCGGCGTGCGCCTGCACGAAGTCGGCACCACCAACCGCACCCATGCCCGGGATTACCAAGCGGCAATCGGTCCGCGCAGCGGGTTGATCATGCGCGTGCATGCCAGCAACTACAGCATCGAAGGCTTCACCGCGCGGGTGGCGACTGCGGAACTGGCCGAGTTGGCGCACGCCCATGGCTTGCCGTTGCTGGAAGATCTGGGCAGCGGCAGTCTGCTCGACCTGACGCGCTGGGGGCTGCCGGCGGAACCGACCGTGCGGCAGGCGCTGCTCGATGGCGCCGACATCGTCACTTTCAGCGGCGACAAATTGCTCGGCGGGCCGCAGGCCGGGTTGATCGTCGGGCGCAAAGAACTGATCGCGAAGATCAAGAAGAATCCACTGAAGCGCGCACTGCGGGTCGATAAATTGACCTTGGCCGCGCTGGAAGCGGTGCTCGGTCTGTACCGCGATCCGGATCGCCTCGCCGAGCGTCTGCCGAGCCTGCGCCTGCTGACCCGGCCCCAGGCCGAGATTCATGCTCAGGCTCTGCGTTTGCAACCGTTGCTCGCCGATGTGTTGGGCGAGGTCTGGCAGGTCAGCGCGGTCGAGGCGTTGGGCATGATCGGCAGCGGCAGCCAACCGGTGGCGCGCTTGCCGAGTGCAGCGCTGTGTTGCCGCCCGCAAGTGTCCAAGCGCTGGCGCGGGCGTTATCTGCTCAATCTCGAAGCAGCGTTGCTCGGTTTGCCGATCCCGGTGCTCGGGCGAATCGGCGACGATGCGCTGTGGCTGGATCTACGCCAGCTCGACGATGAGCCAGCGTGGCTGGCGCAGTTGCCGCAATTGCAGGTCGATCCGTGATCGTCGGCACGGCGGGGCACATCGACCACGGCAAGACTTCGCTGTTGCAGGCGCTGACCGGGCAAACCGGCGACCGCCGCCCGCAGGAGCGCGAACGCGGCATGACCATCGATCTCGGTTATCTCTACGCCGAACTCGCAGCGGGCTCCGGGCTGACCGGCTTCATCGACGTGCCCGGCCACGAAAAATTCACCCACAACATGCTCGCTGGTGCGCAGGGCATCGATCTGGTGTTGCTGGTGGTAGCGGCCGACGACGGCGTGATGCCACAGACGCGAGAGCATCTGGCGATCGTCGAACTGCTCGGCATTCCCCGCGCGCTGGTGGCGATCACTAAATGCGACCGGGCGGGAGCGGGCAGGGTGGAAGAGGTGCAGCGCCAGGTCCTGGACCTGCTCGCGCCCGGACCATTTGCTGATGCGCCGATTTTTACCGTGTCGAGCTTGAACGGGCAGGGCGTCGATGAGTTGCGCGCGGCGTTATTGCAGTCACACAACGAGGTGCAGGCGCGCGGTTGCGAAGGCGGCTTTCGTCTGGCGATTGATCGGGCTTTCAGCGTCGCGGGTGCGGGGATTGTGGTCACGGGCACGGCGCTATCGGGCACGGTTGCAGTGGGCGACAAACTGGTTCTGGCGCCTGCCGGCAAATCGGTACGCATCCGGGGCTTGCACGCGCAAAACCAGGCCGCTGAGCAGGCCTTCGCCGGTCAGCGCGTGGCGCTGAACCTCAGCGGCGAACGTCTGGAACTGACGCAGATCCACCGTGGCCAATGGTTGTTGGCGGACTGGCTGCATGCCCCAACCCAGCGCATCGACATCGACTTTCATCTGTTGCCGGGCGAGCGCACCTTTGAACACTTCCACCCGGTGCATCTGCACCTCGGCACCCAAGATGTCATCGCCCGCGTCGCCTTGCTGCAAGGCCCGCGCCTGAGCCCCGGCGAGCGCATGTTCGCGCAACTGCTGATCAACGCACCAGTGCACGCGGTAAAGGGCGATCGATTGATCCTGCGCGACTCCAGTGCCCAGCGCACCCTCGGCGGCGGCACAGTGCTCGACCCATTCGCTCCGGCGCGCCAACGCCGCAGCCCGGAACGCCTTGCGCAACTGCAAACCCTTGCCCTTAGCGTCAGCCTCGAACAGGCCCTGCCGGCACTGCTCAACCACAGCCCCGGCGGCCTCGACCCGCAACGCCTCGAACGCCAGTTCAACCGCCCGCGCCCGCAGTGGACGCTGGCAGAAAACATCCGCCTGATCGACACCCGCCAAGGTCCGCTGCTGTTCAACGTGCAGCGCTGGGGCCAGTTGAAATTCACTTTGCTCGAACAACTGGCGCGATTCCACGAACAGGAACCCGACCAGATGGGGCCGGACCGTGATCGCCTGCGCCGCTTCAGCGCGCTGGCACTGGAACGCTCGACGTTCATCAGCCTGCTCGACGAACTGCTCAACGCCGGCTCGATCCTCGCCAGCGGCCCCTGGCTGCACCTGCCCGACCATCAGGTGCGCCTGAATGCCGACGACGAAATCCTCTGGCAGCAATTACAGCCGTTGTTCGAACAGGCCGGTTTCGACCCGCCGTGGGTGCGCGACGCCGCGAAAATGCTCGGCGAAGACGACGCCAGTGTCCGCCTGCTGCTGCGCAAACTCGCACGGCTGGGCCTGATGCACCAGGTGATGCGCGACCTGTTCATCAGCGACATCGTCCTGCGACAAATGGCGGCGCTACTGCTGAAACTCGCCGAAGAAAATCCGTCGATTCAAGTGACAACCTTCCGCGATGCGCTAGGCTTGGGACGCAAACGCTGTATTCAGTATCTGGAATATTTCGACCGACTCGGCCTGACCCGCCGGCTCGGCGAATCCCGCCAGATCCGCCCCGACAACGCGCTGGCTGACGCTTGCGCACCCTGAGTTCAGGAAGACAATCGCGCCCGGTGGCGCGGCCGGGCTTCAAACCCGGTTGGGGACGGCATCCGTTCCCGGGCAGGTTCGACTCCGGCTGTCTTCCGCCAGTCTCCCAAAAGCAAAGATCGCAGCCTTCGGCAGCTCCTACATCGATTTGTAGGGGCTGACGAAGGCTGCGATCTTTTGATTTTCGGTGATACGAGAGGTTAGAGATTACGCTGCGCCTCCATCCGGTCATGCAAGATTCTGATTATCGCGATCCCATAGGCGGTGATTCGAAAATAAATCATGTGACTCTCCACGCTGCAGCGTCGGTAACCGGGGCGGATAGCGTCGCATGCGGGTGCTGTTTTGGGACGATCAGCCAACTGCTCGAAAGACTCAGTCAGGATGTCGATGTAGCGATTGGCCTGATCCAACCCCCATTGTTGAGCTGTATAGGTCCAGATAGCCTCAAGATCCGCTTCGGCGGCGGGGGTAAGTCGGTATTCAGCCATGCGCCCTCAACATTCTCTTTTTGAAAGCATCAGCATCGAAAGGCCGGGGGGCACCACTGGATTCTCCTTCTCGAAGGGCTGCGCGGACGGTTTCCAGTTCAGCGTTTCGCTCTTGCTCTCGACGGATCAAATCGCGGATATATTCGCTGTCGTTGGTGTAATGTCCCGCTTCTATTTGAGCTTTGATCCAATGGTCTTGCTGGTCAGTCACGGTTATGGTTTTGCGTACGGTAGCCATGATCGGGCCCTTTGCGGATGGCGAACTTTGCGCAAATTATCATACTAATGGTGCGCTAACGAGTATGAGCCTAGCCGTTATAAGAACGAATCACAGCCTTCGGCAGCTCATGCGTATATCACTCGAACTGCCGCAGGCTGCATTTTCAGACCCGCAACCGAATCTGCTGCCCGAGCACATCCATCGGGTTAAATAATCCTTCCCCTTTGTGATCGCTTGCAGGCTCGCTACCACAGGTTCCTTCAGTGGTCGCAAAGTTTGCGTCCGACCAGGATCAATGTGGGAGCGAGCCTGCTCGCGAAGAGGCCGGCACGGGCATCGCATAACTCAGCCGGCCCGCATTACCCCGGCAATTCCAGATTATCCAGCACCCGATTCACCGCCAGTTCCCCGAGCATGATCAGTTGCGCAATCCCCATCAGCGTCCGGCGCTGGGATGGCTTGACCAGCCCGGCGAATTCCTGGGCGATGGTTTTGGCCGAGGCGAGGGTTTCGCAGGCGTTGGCCAGCAGGTCTTCGTTTTTGGTGTCGGCGGTGACGGCATACATGGCGCGGGGGCTGAAGGGTGGCGGGGTAGAGCCGGGTGGGCAGAGGTAGTGGTCGAGGGCGCGGTCGGCGGCTTCGTGGAGTTTTTTGGAGTCGAGGGATTCGTAGGGGGAGGTGGGATCGGTTTCGGGTGGGTTGGGTGTGGGTTTGATCATGGTGAAGCTCCTATTAAGTGGAGCCGTCAGGCACTGTCGCTAAACAGTAAGGTGGCGGCTGTACGCAGGTTAGCGAACCGGTTATAGGCACCCGGCAGACCCGAAGGTCTCCCACATACAGCCACCATGGCGTAGTCGCAGACATTGAACCCGCGACAAAGCATGGAACGCTGATGCACCTATTCAAGATCCGGGTCGCTAAACCCGATCGCTGATTCGTCAGCGACCGCACCACAATAGAACCCGCCCCCAAGGCGCACAAGCCGGCGGATTCTGGCTTGGCTGTAGGCAATGGCGCAAGGATTTGTAGCCTTGAGACCGTATCCGCAGGTGTCTTTTAAACAGCTTCGTTTAAATCAAAGAATTGCGCCGTACCTGATGGCCTCTTCGCGAGCAGGCTCGCTCACACATTGCAATGCGTTGCGCCGCAGTCCACCGCACCAGCCCCCATCACCCAACCTCACGGCTGATACGGAATCACCTTGTCCCGGTCCATTTCCACCAACAACTGGTCGAGCATCTGCCGTTTGTTCTCGACCCCGGGAATCGGCACATACCATGTCATCACGCTCCAGCCTTCGCGGGAGTAGTTGTAGGTTTTGAGCAGTTGGCCATCCTTGAAGACCGAGCCGCGCAGGTTGTCCTGGTAGTGGTAGGGCATCGGGAAGGTGAACAGGGTGAAAACGTTGACCAGCGCCAGCCAGTTGACCTTGCCGTCGCTGGGTTCGGTGATCAACAGGCTGTAGCCGTTGCGAGTGTAACCGCCGTCGAGCATCGAGAACGCGCCGGTCTTTTTCAGGACGCTGACGGTTTCGCGCTGATGCTGCTCGTCGATGCGCGTATACGCCGGCCCCATGCCGAGCGTGACCGGCACGTAGGCCTGATCGGCATGGTAATCGAGCGGTTGCAAGGTGTTGGCGCAGCCGCCCAGCATCAGTGAGGCACAGAGCAGGCCGGCGACTTTTATCATCGCGCGGTTCATTGCGCGACTGCCGGGATCAGCCGGTCCTGCTGCACATCCTGCGCGAAGGCGCGGGCGATGCGGCCGAGGTTCTGTTCGCGCATCTCGCCGCCCTGATCCAGTAGCCAAGTGTATTTTTGAGTGATGTTGCGATAGGTGTATTGCTTCAGTCGCTTGTCACCCTGGAACACGGTGAATTCGGTTTGCGTGTCGAATTCGTTCGACAGCGGCAGCAAGAACAACGTCGCGGTGCTCAGCAGAATCACCGGAAACGGCGGTAGGTGACGTTCCACATCAAGTTTGACCTGCACGTTGTACTCGTCAGCTTTACCGCTGCCGGTTTCGATGGTGCGGAACACACCGGTCTGACGCAGGTGGTTGCGCAGGCTGGAGCCGTTTTCCGGATCATCGACCATAACGTGAATCGGCTGCAGATAATCCTGAGCGTCCGTAAGCGTGCGCTCGGGCAAGGTGTTGGTCGCCGCGCAACCGGTCAACAGAGCGGCGGCAGTGAGGGCGATGATTTTTTTCATGGTTTGGCGTCCACGGCAATACCCGGAATGGGGCCGGTGAAGATGTAGGGCTGAGCACTGTTCAGGTCGAGTTTCAGCGGTTGCAGCGTTGGCAATCCTGGCGCCAGACGTAGCGCAATCAGCGCATCGCGGGCGTTCTGATCACTCCAGCGGAACGCGCAGAAACCGGCGGTCAGGCAGAACGAACGGAACTCGCCGATGTAATAGGCCTTGCCGGGTTCCAGGCGCATCGGCAGGTTGAATTTCTCCCGCGCCTCTCTCGAGGTGAAAACAGTGCCTAGCCCAGGTTGATAACGTGCGGAAAAGAACTGGAAATCATAGAACTCGTAATCGCCCGGCTTCAGGGGAAGCACGAATACGCTCGCTGCGCCGACACCGTCCTGAACATCCTGCGGCGTGGAGTAAGCGCCGGCCATTTTCCAGACGCCGGCCGCACCGTATTCGGAACCGCGTTTGCGGAAAAAGATTCGCTGGTTGTCAGCGGCTGATTGCTTGAGTGATTGCGGCCCGATTGAGCCAACGAGATAACTGACTGGCTCGCTTGCCTTGGGTTGCAAGGGTTCGCTGACCCAGGAAGCGCTTTCGGTAATGCAGCCGCTGAGCGTCGCGGCGAGCACGACGGCCGCTCCGAGTTTGAATAGCTGAAACATGTACATCCCTGAATCTGCTTGCGTTGATTGACTACAAACAGGAAGGTCAATCAATGCCTTCCTGGCTTGGCTTTTTATGCGGGGGCGCAGAATAAACGAGGTGATGGCACTTGGCTAGCTGCTGTAGGCGCTGCGGTACGCTGAAATCATTTGATTTTGATCTCAAGGAGCAAACTCATGGTTTGTGGCCGACGCAGGAACCTGTGGGCGGGTTGATCGTGTTACCTCAAAAACCCAGCGGGTACTGAACGACCACGTAAATCCGGTCAATGTCATCCCCGGCCTGTGCTTCGTTGGCGCGGTGGGTGACGTGGGATAGTTGCACCGACAGATCCTTCGCGGTGCCGGATTGCACTACATACTTCAGGTCGATATCGCGTTCCCAGTGTTTGCCGCCGCTGCCTTGTTGCGGTTGATAGTCGCCGCTGTCGGCGTCGAACGGGTTGTAGGCGCCGCCCTTGGGCGCATGGCTGCCGTCAATGTGGCTGCCGCTGACGTAGCGGGTCATGAAGTTCAGGCCGGGGATGCCGAAGGCGCCGAGGTCGAGGTCGTAGCGGGCTTGCCAGGACCGTTCGTTGGCGCCGTTGAAGTCGGCGTATTTGATCGAGTTGGCGAGGTAGATCGAGTCGCCGCCGACGAAATCGAACGGCGTGTCGCCATTGATCCGCTGCCAACCGAGCATCACCGCGTGCGGGCCGAAGCTGTATTTGCCTGAGAGGCTGAGGGCGGTGTTATCGATCTCGCCGGCCACTGCGCGGCCGGTGTCGCGGGTGTGGTAGAGGTTGGCGTCGAGCAGCACGCCGGACTGTTTAAAATGCAGGTTGCCGTAATACTGATGCCAGGTGTCGCTCAGTTCTGAGGCGTAGAGTGCGCCGCCGACCGGGCTGCTGCCGAACAGATCGGCACCGACGAAGCTGATGCCACCTGCTTCGGTGTTGGCGCCGTAGCCGTAGAAATCGCCTTTGCCGGAGGAGCTGTCCTGGTTCTTGAATGCAGTGAAATGCCCGGCGACCAGATTGACGTTGTCGAACTCGGCGCTGTTGAGCAAAAAGCCTGTGGCGTATTCCGGTTGCAGACGTTTGTCGGAGGTGTCGAAGACTGGGGTTTCCACGGTCATTTCGCCGAAGGCGACGGTGGTTCGCGAGACCTTCAGCTTGAACGCACCGCCGGCGCTGGAATAGTTGTTTTCGCTGCGACCATCGCTGTCGACCGGTAGCAGACCGGTGCCGGAGTGGCCCTTGCCGCCGTCGAGTTTCAGGCCGGCGAAAGCGTGGGCGTCGATGCCGAAACCGACTGTGCCCTCGGTGAAACCGGATGAGAAGTTACCGATAAAGCCCTGTGCCCATTCCTGTTTGTAGTTTTTTCCGGAGGGCGTGGGCGAGCGGTAGTCGTTGCTGAGGTAGAAGTTGCGCAGCAGAACATCGCTTTTGGCGTCGTCGAAAAAGCCGCTGGCATGGGCGGTGCCGGTCAGACCGCAGAGCATGGCAAGCAGGGTGAGGCGGGAGGGCGCGCGGTTGATCATGGTCAGGGCCGGTGGTAATCAGGATGGCGCTGATGATCGGCGGATTGGCCTGGAAAGGATTGGGCCGGTGTGCTGAGTTGGCAGCCCTCACACCAAACCCTGTGGGAGCGGGGCAGTCAGGTGGAAATGTGGCGGCTGTCAGGCCGCCATCGCTGGCAAGCCAGCTCCCACAGGGTTTGTGGGAGCTGACACAGTGCATTAAGCCAGCGGCGGTGTACGCGGCGGGATCTGGCGTTTGCTGCCGGTGGATTCGAAGGCGGCGGCGAAGCGCAGCAGGTTCGAGTCGTCGTACGCGCGACCGGCGAAGGTCAGGCCGACGGGCATGCCGATGTCGGCCATCACACCCATGGGCACGGTGACGGTCGGGACGCCGAGGTGGCGGATCGCGAGGTTGCCGTTGGCCACCCAGACGCCGTTGCTCCAGGCGATGTCGGCCGACTCAGGATTGACATCGGCGTCCGCCGGGCCGACGTCGGCGACGGTGGGGAACAGCACGGCGTCGAGACCGAGGCGGTCCATCCAGTCTTCGAGGTCGATGCGTCGGGTCTGCTCCAGACCGCGCAAGCCATCGGGCACGGTAGGGATTTCATTCCACGGCGTGATGCCGCGTTCGGCCATGCGCACGTATTCGTCCATGCCGGCGGCCAGATCGCCTTCGCGGTTGGGCAGGGTGCCCGGGTCGTGCGGGAAGATCTTCGGCCCGTCGACATCTACCAGACGATTAAGCTTCGGGTCACCGTTGGCCTGCAGGAAGTCGTCGAACGCCCAGGCAGTCAGATCCCACAGTTCATGGTGGAGGAATTCTTTCGACACCAGCCCACGGGTAAACACGGTTGGCGCGCCAGGGCGGTCGCCTTCGCAGTTGGAGACCAGCGGGAAGTCGGTTTCGATGACTTCGGCGCCAGCGGCCTCAAGGGCCTGACGTGCCTGCTGCCACAAGTCGATCACGGACGCGCGGGTGTTGATGCGCTGGCCGGTCGGGCCGCCTATGCCGGGGGCTTCGCTGGTGCCGGCGTCGGGGTCGGCGTTGATGTACATGCGCGGGATGGCGAAGCGTTTGCCGGCCAGGGCTTTGGCATCGGCGGCCAGTTCACTGTACGCAGCCGGGCGTACTTCGCTGACGCGCGGGATCGGCACCCACGGTTGCAGGCGCCAGAGGTCGCCACGGGTGTCCGGGTCTTCGGCGACGACCACGTCGAGCACTTCGAGCAGGTCGGCCATGGTCCGCGCGAACGGCACGACGACGTCCATGGTCGGGGTCAACGGCCAGTTGCCGCGCACCGAAATCACCCCGCGCGACGGGGTATAGGCGCACAGGCCGTTGTTCGACGCAGGGCCGCGACCGCTCGACCAGGTTTCCTCGGCCAGACCGAACGCAGCAAAACTCGCAGCGGTGGCGGTGCCGGCACCGTTGGACGAGCCGGAGGCGAACGGGGCGGTGAGGTAAGCGGCGTTGTACGGACTTTCGGCGCGGCCATAGACGCCGCGTTGCATGCCGCCGTTGGCCATCGGCGGCATGTTGGTCTTGCCCAGGCAGATCGCCCCGGCAGCGCGCAGGCGTTCGATGGTGAAGGCGTCGCGATGGGCGACCAGATCGGCAAATGCCGGACTGCCGGAAGCGGCGGTCAGGCCCTTGACCAGATAACTGTCTTTGGCGGTGTAGGGGATGCCATCGAGCGGGCCAAGGGTTTCACCGTTGGCGCGGCGGGCGTCGGAGGCGCGGGCCTCGTTCAGCGCTTCAGGGTTGCGCACGACGACGGCGTTGAGTGCCGTCGGGGTGTCGGTGCCATCGTAGGCATCAATGCGCGCCAGATAGGCCTGCACCAGCTCCACGGCAGTGGTCTGGCCGGATTCAAGGGCGGCGCGCAGTTGGGCAATGGAGACTTCGGTGACTTCGATCATGGGGTCACCTGTTGAGCGTGGTTGTTTGGGGCAGGAGTATTCATAGCGGTTCTCGTTGCACGGCTTTAAGCGACAAGGTCAAGACTGGCGCCTATTTAACACCAAGCCGCGCTTCGAGTAATCGGCGGGGTGATGGCCCCGCCGATTTTTTCTGCGTCTAGCGGATCATTCATTGATGCGCGGATGCTGCTGGACCAGCACTTTGCGCTTGGCCTCCAACTCGGCGATCTCGGCATCAATGTCTTCGATTTTCTGCTCGATGTTGTCGTGGTGTTCTTGCAACAACTCCTTGGCCTCTTCGAGGTCGGAAGCCGCCGGGGCCGCGCCGCGCAGGGGCTTGTTGGCGGTTTCCTTCATGGTCACGCCAGTGACCAGACCGACCACGGCGATGACCATCAGGTAATACGCAGGCATGTACAGATCGTTGGTGCTTTCCACCAGCCAGGCCACGGCAGTCGGGGTCAGACCGGCGATCAGCACCGAAACGTTGAAGGCACTGGCCAGCGCGCTGTAGCGGATGTGGGTGGGGAACATCGCCGGCAGGGTCGAGGCCATCACACCGATAAAGAAATTGAGCAGCACCGCGAGGATCAGCAGGCCGGAGAAGATCAGCGCGATGCTGCCGCTGTTGATCAGCATGAACGCCGGAATGGCGAAGATGAACAGGCCAATGCTGCCGACGACAATGAAGGGCTTGCGGCCGATCTTGTCGCTGATGAAACCGATCAGCGGCTGCACGAAGAGCATGCCGACCATGATCGCGATGATGATCAGTACACCGTGGTTTTCGCTGTAGTGAAGGTTGTGCGTCAGGTAACTCGGCATGTAGGTGAGCAGCATGTAATAGGTGACGTTGGTCGCCGCCACCACGCCGATGCAGGTCATCAGGCTGCGCCAGTGTTTGGTTGCGACTTCCTTGAACGACACTTTCGGGCCACCGGCTAGGCCTTCGCGGTCGCCTTGTTCGAGTTTTTCCACGTGCTGCTGGAACGCCGGGGTTTCTTCCAGGGCGTGGCGCAGATACAGGCCGATCATGCCCAGCGGCAGGGCGAGGAAGAACGGAATCCGCCAGCCCCATTCTTCGAAGCGCTGTTCACCGAGGATGGTTGAAATCAGCACCACCACGCCGGCACCGAAGACGAAACCGGCGATCGAGCCGAAGTCCAGCCAACTGCCGAGGAAGCCGCGTTTGCGGTCGGGCGCGTATTCAGCGACGAAGATCGAGGCGCCGGTGTATTCGCCACCGACCGAGAAGCCTTGGGCCATTTTCGCCAGCAACAGCAGGATCGGCGCCCAGATGCCGATCGAGGCATAGGACGGAATCAGGCCGATGGCGAAGGTACTCAGGGACATGATGACGATGGTCGCGGCGAGGACTTTCTGCCGTCCGTATTTGTCGCCCAGCGCACCGAAGAACAAACCGCCAAGCGGACGGATGAGGAAGGGCACGGAGAAGGTCGCCAGCGCGGCGATCATTTGCACGCCGGGATCGGCGCCGGGGAAGAAGACCTTGCCGAGCACATAGGCGACAAAGCCGTAGACGCCAAAGTCGAACCACTCCATGGCGTTGCCCAGTGCGGCGGCGGTGATCGCCTTGCGCATCTTGGCATCGTCGACAATGGTGATGTCTTTCAAACCGATCGGTTTGACGGTGTTCTTGCGTGATTTCATTGCGCTGTTCCCGCTCGCTGATCCAGATTACCGCTGCGATGCCATCTCCATGATGGCGCCGGCTCTTCTGGCTCAGATACATGCGGACACGAAATAATTCACCGATGGGCTGGAATTAATTTCGACAGGTGGGGTGGGTGGTCGGTGCTCTGAAGGGCTTGGTTTGAGCATTCAAGATAGCGGTTGTCTGAATCAATGCCATCGCGAGCAGGCTCACTCCTACAGTTTCGCGCGGCGAATCACAATTCCCTGATCCAACACAAATCCCCTGTGGGAGCGAGCCTGCTCGCGAAGGCGGCGACACATTCAACATCGCAGTCGCCTGACCCGGCGCTTTCGCGAGCAGGCTCGCTCCCACAGTGGTTTTTTGTTTTGCAGGGACTTATAGCGCAGCCTTCACCTGCAAACCCACCACCAGCGCATTATCGATGTCCTGCCCGGAAAACGCGCCCGGTTCGATGATGTATTGCAGGTTCGGGCGCAGCGTCAGCCATGGGGTGGCCTGGTAGCCGTAGCCCAACTCGATCAACTGCTCGGCGCTATCGAGGTTCGGAAACGCAGCACCATTGGCCAGCGCGGCATCCTGTTGCAAATCGCGGCTGCGCGGGTTCGGCACGGCGCGGCCATAGCCCAGGGCCACGGTGTCTCGCGGGCGGCCTTCGAACGGTTTGTACAAAACCACGCCGGTGCCGTACCACTTGCTGAACGGCGAGGCGGCTTCACTGGCCGCCGAATACTGACCGAACGCATGCAGGCTGCGGCCCTCGGAGGTCGGCGAACGCCATACGGCCTGATCGATCAACAAATAATGTCCGCCACGACCGGACACTTCATCGTCGCTGCCAATGCGTTTGACGTCAGAGCTGTCGTAGTAATAGCCGAGCTTGTACTCACCCGGCAGCTCGCCGGCGTGCTTGTACACCAACTCGATCGGCACGACGGTGCCGGTGGTGTGCTTCGGCCCCAGATGCCAGGCGCGGCTGGAATTGCCGTTGCTCTCGGGGTCGACGTTGAACGCAGCCACACGCAGTTGCCAGGACGGCGACAGGTCGTATTTGACCCGCACGCCCAGACGCGCGTTGGGGTAGTTGGTCCAGCCGCTGCCGCCGGACATGTTCAGCGGGTGACCGCAGAAACCGGCGTTCATGAAGTTGCACAGAATGCCGCTGTCGAGGCCGCCGAGGTCGTTACCCATGGCCATGTAACCGAGCTTCACATTCAGCGCCGGGGTGAACAGGCTGCGCTCGTAACTCAGTTCAGTCAGGCGCGTGTACAGGCCGCCGTAGTTTTCCTGAATCGGCAGGCGGTTGCCGACCAGATCTTCCGAAGCGCTGTTACCGCGACGGTCGTTGATGGTCAGTTGTACTTTGCCGGCGTTGTCGACGCCGTAGAGTTTGCTCAGATCAAACTGCACGCCGAGCTTGATGTTCTGCGAGTAGCGCGCCGAACGGTGCAGGCCGCCGTCGGCGTTGTAAGCGGTTTCGCCGCTGTAATCGCCAGTGAACTTGATGCCGTCTTCATCGAGTTGATGACGCAAGCCGCCCCAGTCACCGGTCAGGGTGCTGCGGGTCAGCAGACCGGAATCGCTGGCGGCCAGCGCGGGTAGGGCAGTAGCGCAGCTCAGGCCCAGCAACAGGCCAGTGGAAAGCTTGGTACGAGAAAAGCGAACAGCCGATGACATGTGAATCCTTCCTGCTGAAATCTTGACGCAATAAAACGGCGACGCGGTGCTTTGGGGCACCGCGCGCTTGGAGGAGGTTGGTTGTGCGGCAGCGAGTTACGGCAGGGCGTAAGCCATCACGTAATCGCCACGATCGGTCGACTGGCGTGCGCCGCCAGCAGTAACGACGATGTACTGCTTGCCGGTTTTCGGCGAAACGTACGTCATCGGGCCGCCCTGGCTGCCGACTGGCAGACGGGCTTTCCAGACTTCTTCGCCGTTGCCGCTGTTGAAGGCGCGCAGGTAGAAGTCCTGGGTGCCGGCAATGAAGATCAGGCCGCCCTGGGTCGACAGGGTGCCGCCAAGGGTTGGCAGACCGATCTTGATCGGCAGGTGCATGCGGATGCCCAGGGGACCGGTGTCTTCAACGGTGCCGACCGGAACCTGCCACGCGACTTTCTGGGTCTTCATGTCGATCGCGGTCAAGGTGCCGAACGGCGGCGCCTGGCACGGAATGCCGGCCACCGACAGGAAGCGGTTCTTGTTCACCGCGTACGGCGTGCCTTTGAGCGGAACAGCGCCCATGCCGGTGTTCAGCGCTTCGCCACCGCCAGCGGCCTGGCCTTTGTTCTGCGACGGGATCATCTGGATCCACAGACCCAGGCGCATGTCGTTGACGAAGATGAAACCGTGCACCGGGTCAGTGGAGATGCTGCCCCAGTTCATGCCACCCAGCGAACCCGGGAAGCTCAGCGATTTGTCGGTACCCGGCGCGGTGTACAGACCGTCGTAGCGCATGCTCTTGAAGTCGATACGGCAGAGCAACTGGTCGTACGGCGTGGCGCCCCACATGTCCGATTCGGTCAGGTGCTGCGCGCCGATCTGCGGCATGCCCACGGATTTCGGCTGAGTCGGCGAGTACGGCTCGTTAGGGATGTTCGCGGCTTTCACCGGTACTTCCTTGACCTCGGTCAGCGGCTTGCCGGTGGCGCGGTCGAGCACATAGATCTGCCCGGCCTTGGTGCCGATGACCAGCGCCGGAACGCTTTGACCGTCCTTGTCGAAATCGATCAGGCTCGGCTGCATCGGCAGGTCGAAGTCCCACAGATCGTTGTGCACGGTCTGGAACACCCAGCGTTCTTCACCGGTGCTGGCGTCCAGCGCGAGGATCGAGGCGCCGTACTTGTGGTCCAGTTCGCTGCGCTCGACACCATAGATGTCGGTGGACGAGCTGCCCATCGGCAGGAACACCGTGTTGGTCGCCGCGTCGTAGGACATCGGCGCCCAGCTGTTCGGCGTGCTGCGCACGTAGGTTTTGCCGTCGGCCGGCGCGTTGCGATCCTGCGGGTTGCCCGGGTCGAACGCCCAGCGCATGGCGCCGGTGATCACGTCAAAACCACGAATCACACCGCCCGGCATGTCGCTCTGCACGTTATCGGCAACACGACCGCCAACCACCACGGTGGTGCCAGCCATCAATGGTGCGGACGACAACTGATAGTAGCTGTCCGGAACATCACCCAGACCGGCCTTCAGATCGACCTGGCCGTTGTTGCCGAAACCCTGGCAGAACTCACCAGTGTCAGCATCGACCGCGATCAGGCGAGCATCGATGGTATTGGTCAGCAGACGACGCTGGCAGTTGGCAGCCGGCTCGGGTTTGGCTTCGATGATCGAAGAATTGCTCGGCTGAGCGATGGTCGCGGTGGCGTCGAAATAAGCCATGCCACGGCAGCGCTGCCAGACTTTCGATTGCGCGTTGATCGCTTTCTTCCACAGCTCTTTACCGGTGTCGGCGTCGAGAGCGATCAGGTTGTTGTGCGGGGTGCAGATGAAGACTTTGTTGCCGACCTGCAGCGGGGTGAGCTGGTCTTCGGCGCCGTTGCCATCGCTCTCGGCGACGTCACCGGTGTGGTAGGTCCACGCGACTTTCAACTTGTCGACGTTGTTGCGGTTGATCTGGTCGAGCGCGGCGAAGCGGCTGCCACCTTCGGTGTTGCCGTAGTGCGCCCAGTCTTTCTGCGCCTTGGCCGGTTCAACCGGAGTCAGGCCCGGGCCAGTGCCAGTGGCGGCAACGGTTGGGTGGGCGACGAACATGTTGCCCGCCGCAATGGCCACACCGACCGCCAGCACAGCGGCCACGGCATACGCACCACGACCGGCCACGCGGCCATTGGCGCGCGCCAGCAGCGGGTAGACCAGAGCGACGACCATACCGATGGCGCTGAACATGAACAGCCGCGAGAACACCGGCCAGAACACCAGCCCGGCGTCAGCCACGGCCCAGATCGCGGTGGCCACGAGAAACGCGGCGAACAACCAGGCGCCTGCAGTTTTCTTCAGTGCGATCAGCACCCCGGAAACGGTCATCGCCAGACCGCCGACCAGGAAGTACCAGGAACCGCCCAGGCTGACCAGCTTCACACCGCCGGCCGCGAGCGCCAGACCGAGCAGGGCGATGATCACGCCAAGGCCGACCAGGATGAACGTTGAAACGCCTGAGACGCGTTGACTGTGGTTCACATTGAAAGTCCCGTTTGAATGAAGCGCGGGATTATAGCGGTAACTAACCATTCAGTTAACCGCAGTTTTGCCATGAAACCGTGCACTTCTGTGAATCAAGCGTGGTGCAGGTTGAGCAAAACGCAAGTTGAGAGGGGTTTCTCGAGGTTTCAGCAGGAAAGGCGGATTGAGCGTGGTATTGCAATGCACATGCTTGGACACCGCGCTGGATTCACCCCTCATCGGAACGCCGCCCGCCCAGCCCTCTCCCCGAGGAGAGGGAGCTGATTTGTGGGCTTTTTGAGACCTGTGTTCGCCTCGGTATCTCAGGTCGGTGTAACTCGCGCATTCAGCTCGGTCAGTCCTCTCTCCCTCTGGGAGAGGGAGCTGATTTGTGGGCTTTTTGAGACCTGTGTTCGCCTCGGTATCTCAGGTCGGTGTAACTCGCGCATTCAACTCGGTCAAGTCCTCTCTCCCTCTGGGAGAGGGAGCCGATTTGTGGGCTTTTTGAGACCTGTGTTCGCCTCGGTATTTCAGGTCGGCGTTACTCGCGCATTCAGCTCGGTCAGTTCCCTCTCCCTCTGGGAGAGGGTTAGGGTGAGGGGCTTTCAGGATCGATCACGATGGCAACCTTGCCCTTTGCCCGGCCTTTTTCTACGTAGTGCAAGGCGTCAGCTATCTGATCGAACGGAAAAGTACGATCGATCACGGGTTTGATCACCCCGGCCTCAATCAACGCAGTGATTTTCTGCAACTGGATGCCGTCGGCACGCATGAACAGAAACGAATAACCCACCCCGTGTTTGCGTGCTTTACGGCGAATACCACTGCTGAGCAGGCGCATCAGCACCCCGAGCAGCCACGACAAACCCTGCTCCTGAGCGAACTGCGCAGTCGGCGGCCCTGACAGGGAAATCAGTTGCCCGCCCGGTTTCAACACCCTCAACGATTTTTCCAGCACATCGCCGCCGAGGCTGTTGAGCACCACGTCGTAGTCGCGCAGCTCAATGGCGAAATCCTGCTGTTTGTAATCAATCACCACATCGGCGCCCAGCGCTTTGACCCACGCAACATTCGCCGTGCTGGTCGTAGTCGCAACAAAAGCGCCGAGGTGTTTGGCCAGTTGGATGGCAACCGTGCCAACGCCACCGGAGCCGGCGTGAATCAGTACCTTCTGGCCTTTTTGCACGTTGGCGACTTCGACCAGTGCCTGCCACGCCGTCAACGCCACCAGCGGCATGCAAGCCGCCTCGGTCATGGCGAGATTGGCGGGTTTTAACGCGACCGCTGTTTCATCGACAGCGATGCGTTCGGCAAACGTGCCAATCCTGTTATCAGGCGCACGCGCATAAACCTCATCGCCCGGCTTGAAACGCTTGACCGCCGCACCGGTGCTGAGCACCACACCGGCGACATCGTTGCCCAATATCAAAGGCATTTGATAGGGCAGGATCATCTTGAATTCGCCGCTGCGAATCTTCAGATCCAGCGGGTTGACGCTACTCGCGCGCACTTGGATCAGCACGTCGTGAGCGCCAACCAGCGGTTCGGGCAGGTCGCCAATCCGGCCGTTCTGCTTGCCGTAGCGCTCGATGAAAAATGCCTTCATTGCGGATGCTCTTGTCGGTAGAAACCCGCCGGCATAGCGGCGGGTTTGAATGAGGTCAGGCCTGAGTCAGATAACGTTGCGCAACAGCCGACTGGCGGATCTGCCCCAACAGGCCCTGCCGCGCGGTTTGCAGGGCATCCCAGCGCTCGCCCTCGTGCAGCGGCGGGATGGTCACGACTTCGCGACGGTCGAAGCCGACCAGCGCTGCATCGACCATGTCGCCGACTTCCATGATGTCGGTGAGGGTGTTGATGTCGATACCGGCGCGGTCCCAGATTTCCGTGCGGGTGGCGGCGGGCAGGACCGCTTGCACATACACGCCTTGTGGCGACAGTTCCAGGCTCAGGCCTTGAGAGAGGAACAGCACGAACGCCTTGGTCGCGCCATACACCGACATGCCGAACTCCGGCGCCAGGCCCACCACCGAGCCGATGTTGATGATCGCGCCGTCGCCGGCCTTGGCCAAGCGCGGGGCGATGGCGCTAGCCAGCCGCACCAACGCGGTGGTGTTAAGCGCGACCAGTTGCGCCACGCTGTCGGTGCTCTGCTCGATGAAGGTGCCGGACTGCGCTGCGCCGGCATTGTTGACGAGGATACCGATGCGCGCGTCGTCACGCAGACGCGCCTCGACGGTTTGCAGATCGCTCAGTTGCGTCAGGTCGGCCTGTAGCACTTCGACATGGACGTTGTGCTCAGCGCGCAAACCGGCGGCAAGGCTGTCCAGGCGCGACTGGTCACGGGCGACCAGCACCAGATCGTGCCCGCGCTGGGCGAAACGTGCGGCGTAGACGGCGCCTATGCCGGTGGAGGCGCCAGTGATCAGAACAGTAGGGCGAGTAGTCATGGTGTTGGCTCTTTTTCAGGTGAAGACTGATTGCGGGCTTTTAGGATGATGATCCAAATCTAAACTGTCAACGGTTTTGATTATGGCTAACATCTATGTATCATCGAGCCATGATTTTTCAGCGCTGGAGGATTCAACATGCGCGTATCCAAAGCTCAGGCTCAGGCCAATCGCGAGCACATTGTCGAAACGGCATCAGTGATGTTCCGCGAACGCGGTTATGACGGGGTCGGCGTGGCTGACCTGATGGCGGCCGCCGGTTTTACTCACGGCGGTTTCTACAAACACTTCGGCTCCAAAGCCGACCTGATGGCCGAAGCTTCGGCCAATAGCCTGGCGCAGTCCACGGCCGCCGCCGAAAGCATGAGCGTGCAGGATTTCATCGACGTGTACGTGTCCCGCGACCATCGCGACGGCCGTTCCACCGGTTGCACCATGGCGGCGCTGTGCGGCGATGCGGCGCGGCAGTCCGGGGATGTCAAAGCGGCGTTCGCTGAAGGCATCGAGCGCACGTTGCAGACGCTCGGCGAGAAATACCCGAAGGCAGCGGATGCACCGCAAGGTGAGGGCAGAATCCGGATGATCGACCTGCTGGCCCGCGCGGTCGGCGCGATCATGCTGTCGCGGGCCTGCCCGGATGACTCGGCGCTGGCCGATGAAATCCTGGCGGTGTGTCACGCTTCAATGACGGCGTCGTTGCCAGTCATCGAGGCGCCCTGACCCTAACCCTCTCCCAGAGGGGACTGACCGAGTTGTTTGGGCGATTTACGCCAGACGCTGATATCGGTCGAACTCCGGTTCTGAATGCTCCATAGATCAGCTCCCTCTCCCTGGGGAGAGGGCTGGGGTGAGGGGTGAATCCGGCGCGATACCAAAGCCGAACGCCAGCACTTCGCCTCAGAAACTCAAGCGTGAAACGGATAATCGACATAACCACGCTGATCGCCGCCGAAGAAACTGCTCGGATCCGGTGTGTTCAGCTCAAGCCCGTCGTGCAGCCGACGCGGCAGATCCGGGTTGGCCAAAAATGGCCGGCCAAAGGCAATGATGTCGGCGCGATCGGCGTTCAGCGCCTGTTCGGCGGACTCGGCGTCGTAACCGCCAGCGAGGATCAGCACGCCGTTCCAGGTCTGGCGCAACTGGGCGATGATCGCGTCCCAGCGCGGGTCGAAGTTTTCGTCCTTGACCGTGCCGACCATGGCCGGCTCGACCAGGTGCAGGTAGGCCAGATTCCACTGGTTGAGCGCCTCGACCAGATAACCGAAGGTCGCTTCAGGCGTGTCATCGCCCATGCCCATGAAGCGGCCCATTGGCGTCAGCCGCACGCCAACGCGCTCGGCACCGACTTCATCAGCGACGGCGGCGACCACTTCGAGCAGAAACCGCGCACGGTTTTCCACACTGCCGCCATAGGCGTCATCACGCTGGTTGCTGTTGCTGTTGAGGAACTGGTCGAGCAGATAACCGTTGCCGGCATGGATCTCCACGCCGTCCATGCCAGCGTCCAACGCGTTGCGCGCGGCGCGGCGATAGTCTTCGACGATGTCGGCGATCTCCGCCGTTTCGAGGGCGCGCGGCACTGGCACATCACCCCACACGCCATTGCCTTGTTCATCGACGATAAAGGTCTTGCCCGGCACTGGCAGGGCGCTTGGCGCCACTGGCAAACCGGCGTCAGGCTGGAAACTCGGGTGGGAAACCCGGCCGACGTGCCACAGCTGCATGAAGATCAGACCGTCGGCCTCGTGCACCGCGGTGCTGACTTCGCGCCAGGCCTGGACTTGCGCATCGCTGTAGATCCCCGGCGTCCACGCATAACCCTGGCCCTGTTGGGAAATCTGCGTGGCCTCGGTAATGATCAGCGCAGCACTGGCGCGTTGGCGGTAGTACTCGGCGTTCATTGCGGTCGGCACGTCGCCCGGCTGGCCAGCGCGCGAGCGGGTCAGGGGCGCCATCGCCACGCGATGGGCAAGGGTGTAAGGGCCGAGTGCGATGGGTTGAAACAGGCGACGGGTCATGGGTAGCTCCGGATTTTCGATGAGTAGGGTTCCAGCGCGGCAGTCAGGTGCCGCGCGCTGTGCAGGTAACTTAACCGGGGGTGGCGGGGCTGATAATCCGTGGCCGGCGCTACGCAGTTTTGCGCGCAACGCAACGGCGCCCGCGCTCATCGCTGATGAGCGCGGGCGTGGTTCAGGCCGGTTGGCTCGAGCGAGTCAGCGGCAGATTCAGCCAGCGCCGGCCAGTGGCATTGCTGACCGCGTTGCCGAGCGCAGCAGCCATTGGCCCTTGGACAATTTCGGCAGCACCGAGGAAAGGTTCGCCCGGTTGATCGAGCAGGTGCACATCGACTTTTTTCGGCAATTGCGTGAAACGCAGAATCGGATAACCGCTCCAGTCATAGCTGCGAATGCCGCCGGCGTCGTAGGCGACTTTTTCGTAGAGCGTCCAGCTTGTCGACTGGACGATGCCGCCCTCGACCTGATTGCGCAGGCCATCTGGGCTGACAATCTGGCCAACATCGACCGCTGTCACCACATGATCGACACGTATCTCGCCGGTCTGCGGATGCACCCGCAGTTTCACCGCGAGGGCGCAGTAACCCATGATGTTCTTGTAGCGGGCGAAGGCAAAACCGATTCCCGCGCCGGGTTCGCTGCTCTTGTGGGGCCAGCCGATTTCGTCACGCACGCGCTTAATCACAGCCTGGGCACGTGGGTCGCGCAGATGCGCCAGGCGCAACGCCAGCGGATCGAGCCCGGCCTTGATCGCCAACTCATCGATACCCGCCTCGATGGCGAAGATGTTGATGTGCGCACCCAGCGAGCGCATGGCCGAAGTGCGGAACGGCATGGTGGTGACGAAATTCATATTGATCCGCGTCGCGCCCAGCTCGTACAGCGGCACCGCGTTGCGATCGCCATCACCTTCGGGTTGGGCGATCGGCACCGACGGCGCCGAGGCGAAGGGTTTCGCCAACAGGCGTGCCGGCAGCAAGCGCCCGGCATTGACGATGCGTTCGTTGTGCGGCGTGGTCCACAGCTCGTAGTTCCAGTCCTGCAAACGGCCCTGACTGAGGCCGGCATCGACTTCGGTGACCATCGCCGAACTGTACGGCTCCCAGAGATTTTCCTGCTCGCGCATCCATTGCACGCGCACCGGCGTGCCCGGCAGGCGCATCGCGATCAGCGCGGCATCGGCGGCGGCATCATCGGCGCCGTTGTGGCCATAGCAACCCGAGCCTTCGGTGTGAATGCAGCGCACACGCTCCGGCGGCAGCCGCAGCATCTCGGCGATACCGGCGCGCAGCGGATAGACGCCTTGGGTGTGGGTCCACACCGTGAGCACGCCGTCGTTGAACCAGGCCACCGCACAGGACGGGCCGATCGAACCGTGCATCAAGTACTGCTTGGTCACCCGCGCCTTGAAGCGCGTTTCGGTCGCGCCGCCGGGATTGCCGTTGTTGCTGATCGGGTAGCGCTTGGAGGGCAGCTGCTTGAGCAAATCGTGAATCCCGGCGGCTTCGGGAATCGCCTCGCCGCCGCTCCACTTGGCACTTTCCATGCCGGCGCGCATGGCCTTGATCGCTTGCCACTCATCACCGGCGACCACGGCCAGATAGTTGCCGTCGCGAATCACTTTGACCACGCCGTTCAACGCCTCGATGGACGCGGCATCGAACGCCTGAAGCGTGCAGCCGGGACGCGGCGGGCGGATGACACGCGCGTGCAGCATGCCCGGCAGGCGCATGTCCTGCACGAATGCCGCGCCGCCGCTGACCTTGGCCGGGATGTCCAGGCGCGGCAGGTTGTGCCCGATCAGTTTGAAGTCGGCCGCCGCCATCGCTGGTGATTGTGCCTTGGCGTATTGGTGCACATCGACATGCTTGACTGCTTCGGCATAAGCCATGCGTTGCCCGCTGGGGCCTTGGATGATGCCGTCGCGAGTGCTCAGTTGCGCAGCATCGACTTGCCAACTGCGCGCGGCGGCGTCGACGAGCATTTCCCGCACCTGCGCGGTGGCGTTGTACAGCGCGGTGCCGCTGTCGAAAATGCTGTGGCTGCCGGCGGTGTAGCCTTCGTTGGGCGTCAGTGCGGTGTCGGCGGTGAGCAAATTGACGGCGCTGGCCGGCACCTGCAAACGCTCGGCGGCGATTTGCAGCAACGCGGTTTTCACTCCCGTGCCCAGTTCGACTTTGCCGGTGTACACGGTGATGCCGTCGGCGCCGATGCGAATCCACGCGTCCAGGTAAGGGTTGGTGCGCAGGCTGCCGGGCAGATCGGGGGCCAGCACTACGGTGCCGAGGGTGTCGACTTCGGTGTCGGCCAAGACACGCCGCGCTACCGGCATCAGGGTGAAGGCCATGAGCAGCGCGCCGCCGCGCAGGAAGGCCCGGCGGCTGGGGTTCAAGCCATTTGCTTCACTCATGTCAGGCTCCCGTTATGCCCGGCCACCTGTTTGATCGCCTCGATGATGCGCAAATGGGTGCCGCAACGGCACAGATTGCCGGCCATGTGCTCACGAATGGTTTGCTCGTCCGGGTGCGGATCACGTTCGAGCAACGACTGCGCGCGCATGAGCATGCCGGCAATGCAGTAACCGCATTGCGCCGCCTGCTTGTCGATGAACGCCGCCTGTAACGGGCCGGGTTTCTCTGCGCTGCCGAGGCTTTCCACGGTGCGGATTTTTTCCCTTCAAGGCCTGCGCACGGTGTCAGGCAGGCGAACACCGGCTGGTCGTCGACGATCACCGTGCACGCGCCGCACTGGCCCAGGCCGCAGCCGTACTTGGCGCCGTTGAGGTTCAGGTGATTGCGCAGCGCATACAGCAGCGGCATGTCCGGCTCCAGCTCCAGCGCTTGGGCGGCTCCATTGACGGTGAGAGTGATCTGGCTCATTTCGTCTCCTGACGTAACGCTTCAATAGTGGAAGAGAGGTCGGCCCATGGCTGTTCGGGGCTGGCTTGCTCGCGCAGATACGCCGCAAGTGCGCCGAGCTGGGCGTTGTCGAGGCTGGCGGCGAATGGCGGCATCACCGGGCCGGGCGCGCCGGGAATGGCGGGCACGCCTTCGAGCACGGTCTTGAGAAAGTTGCGCGAGCTGGCCGCTTGCAGCGCCGAAGTGCTTTGCAGGCCTGGGCGGCCGTCGATTTCACGCATCGGCGCGGCGGGCGCGTGACATCCGGCGCAGGCGCTGCTGAAGAGCAGGGCGCCGCTGCTGTGATCCGCTGGACTGCTCGGCTGCTTTTTCGCGGTGATTTCGGTCACCGCGTGCGGGTTTTGCAGGCTCAGCAGGTAGTCGGCAATCGCCTCGGCCTCACTGGCCGGCAAGCGCGCCAGACTCAGGCTGACCGGACGCATCGGGCCGGCGGGTGTGCCGTGACCATCGACCACGTCAGCGCGCAGGTAGCCGACCAATTGCTCGCGACTCCACGGATTGGCGCGCTGCCCGAGGCCGACCAGGGCCGGCGCTTCCCAGCCATCGACGCTGCCGCCCTGCAGATACTCCGAGGATTTCTCCGCGCCGATCATGTTCAGCGGCGAATGGCAGCCGGCGCAGTGGCCTGGGCCGTCGACCAGATAGCGTCCGCGATTCCATGCCGCGCTGTGTTCGGCCAGCGGCGTCAGTGGCTCGCCATGCAGAAACAGCAGGTTCCAGAACGACACCAGCGGGCGGATGTTCATCGGGAAATTCATCTGGTTCTGCATGGCGGGCGCATGTACGGCGGGGCCGCTCATCAAGTAGGCATAGGCGTCGGCGATGTCTTCGGAGCTCATGCGCCGGTAGTGCACGTAAGGAAACGCCGGGTAGAGAAAGTGGCCGTCGCGGGCAATGCCTTCGCGCATCGCCCGCTCGAAGGCCGGCAATGACCACTCGCCGATCCCGGTCTGCGCATCTGGAGTGATGTTGGTGCTGTACAGCGTGCCGAACGGCGTCACCAGCGGCAGCCCGCCGGCCAGGTATTCGCCGCCGGGGCGGGTGTGGCACACCGCGCAGTCGCCGGCCTCGACCACTCGTGCACCGCGTTGCAATTGCGCAGTATCGAATGACGTGGGGCGTTTGATTGGCGCGATCGCCGGGCGCCACATCAGCGCGACGGCGACGATCAGGCCGAGCACCGCGAGCACGGCGACGCTGATCCACAGGGTTCTGGATTTGAGCAAATGGCTATTCATGGTCGGCAGAAAAACGCGGCGGGCAGTGGCAGGACGAGTGCAGTGCGGGTCATGGAAACGCTCCTTGTAGCAGCCGGGAAGGGCGCCGATGCGGACGTCAGCGCCAGGGCCAAAGCGTAGAGAAGACCCTTGCAGCGGAGAATCACCGGCCCGCGCAACAGCGCGTTGCGCCACAAGCAACGTTGCGCGCCACGCATCAGTGCGTTGCCAGTGGCACGGATTCTCGCCCCCGCCGGCTCACCGTAGCCTTGGCACAACTTTCCCGAACTCAACGAGGTGTCACCATGCTTACGGGCAACCCTGCCGTTGCGGCCCCCGCCGAACAGCCTGCTTCACTCTCCGGCCTGATGGTCGCGTTTCTGGCATTTTGCTGCGGCGCGGTCGTCGCCAACCTGTATTACGCACAACCCATCGTCGAACTGATCGCGCCGCAGATCGGCCTCTCCAGCGCCAATGCCAGCCTGATCGTGTCGCTGACCCAATTCGGTTACGCCTTGGGCCTGTTGCTGCTGGTGCCGTTGGCCGACCTGATGGAAAACCGCCGTCTGGTGGTCGGCTTCACTCTCGCTGCCAGCGTAACGCTGCTGTGCGCTGGCCTGACTCATTCGCCGTCGCTGTTTCTGCTGCTCTCTTTGCTGATCGGCCTGACTTCGGTGGCAGTGCAGATCCTCGTGCCGCTGGCGGCGCATCTGGCGCCGGAAGCCAGCCGGGGCCGCGTGGTCGGCAATATCATGAGCGGCTTGCTGCTGGGGATTCTGCTGTCGCGGCCGCTGTCGAGCCTGTTGGTTGAAGTGTTCGGCTGGCGCGGGGTGTTTTACAGCGCGGCGGCACTGATGGCGGTAATCGCGCTGATTACCGCTGTGGCACTGCCGCGCCGGGTGCCGACGCACAAAGCCACCTATGTCGCGTTGATCGGTTCGGTGTTTGCCTTGGCCCGACGCTTTCCTGTGTTGCGCCAGCGTTCGCTGTATCAGGGTTTGCTGTTCGCCAGTTTCAGCCTGTTCTGGACCCTCGCGCCGATTGAGCTGATGCGTCACCACGGTTTCAGCCAGGCGCAAGTGGCGATCTTCGCCCTGGTCGGCGCGGTGGGTGCGATTGCTGCGCCGATTGCCGGGCGTCTGGCCGATGCCGGCCACGGTCGTCGCGGTACTTTGGTGGCGTTGCTGCTGGCGCCGCTGTCGCTGTTGATCGCCGCGTTACCGGGCAGTGGTTATGTGTGGCTGGTGGTCTGTGCGGTGCTGCTGGATTTTGCCGTGCAGTTGAACATGGTCCTCGGCCAGCGCGAGGTCTACGCCCTCGACCCGCACAGCCGCGCCCGCCTGAATGCGGTGTACATGACGAGCATCTTCGTCGGCGGCGCCCTCGGCTCACTGGTCGCCAGCCCGCTGTACGAACACTTCGGCTGGAATCTCTCGGCCGTCGCCGTAGCGGTGTTGCCGGCGCTGGCGCTGGCGTTGTTCCTGAGCCGAAAGAATGATGGCTGAGGTCGCGATGAGGCCCGGCAAGCACGACGATACAAGACGTGTGGCGAGCACTGATGCACAATCAGCGGCGTTCCCTCACCCCCGGATCCCGCTTATGGACAAGTTGCTGGCCTTGAAGATGTTTGTTGAAACCGTGCGCTGCGGGGGCTATTCCTCGGCGGCGCGCAAGCTTGGGATTTCGACGTCTTCGGTGACACGGCAAGTGGCGGGGCTGGAAAACGAGTTGGGCGCCAGCCTGCTCAATCGCACCACGCGCAACACCAGCGTGACCGTCGCCGGTCAAACCTATTTCGAGAAGGCCGTGGCGATTCTCGATGCCATCGACGAAGCCGATGCGGTAGTCGCCGATCGCGGCAGTGAAGCACAAGGCCGCTTGCGCATCAGCGTGCCGGTGGAGTTTGGCCGCCGGCTGATCGCGCCGCACCTGAGCCGCTTGCTTGAACGCCATCCCGGGCTGGAGATCAGCCTGTCGTTGAGCGATCAGGTCAGCGATTTGCTCAGCGAGCAGATCGACGTTTCAGTGCGGCTCGGTTCCACGGTGGTCAGTGAAGACATCGTCAGCAAACGCGTCGGGCAGTTTCAGCGTTGGATTGTCGCCAGCCCGGATTATCTGGCGCGCAGCGCAGTGCTTGAGCATCCGCGGGATCTGCTTGAGCACCAATGCCTGCGTTTCGATTACGGCGGCAGCCATCATCACTGGACCTTTCAGGGCGACGAAGAGCCGATTCAGCTCAACGTTGCGGGACGCCTGCAAAGCAACAACGCCGACATTCTGCGCGAAGCGGCGATTGGCGGTGGCGGGGTGGCGCTGCTGGCCGACTGGCTGGTGCGCGACGACGTCGCCGCCGGGCGCCTGACGCGCTTGCTTGAGCACTACGAGGTCAATCCCGGCAGTGCCAGCAGTTGCATCAACGCGCTGTACCTGCCCAACCACCGTGGATCGAGCCGGATCAACGTGTTCATCGATTTTCTCGTGGAAATCCTCAAACCCGCCGCACCTGCCGCTTAGCGCTGCACACTCTGTTGCTGCAGCCGCTGCACACTGCTTGTATGCTTGCGCCCCGGAACACGTGGCCGCCGTGAGTGCCGACGTTCGAATGATGGCTGGAATGGATCCCGGACTTCCTTAAGGTACTGACGTGAAGCGTGATACTCGCCTTGTAATGCTCCTGCTGCTGGTGATTGGCTGTTCCCTGACTTCACTGACGATCTGGAAAGTCTGGTCTTCGCGCGAGCGTGCGCTGGCCGAGGTCGACGTGCATGGCCTGAACCTGACCCAGGCGCTCAACACCTACACCGAAGGCATTGTCCGGCAAAGCTCGCTGCTCTTGCTCGGACTGGTCGAACGTCTGGAAACCGAGGGCAACGGCCCGGCGCAGATTCAGCGCATCCAGAGCCTGATCGACCGCCAGCAGCCGCTGATGCCCCAGCTCAGCGGCATCATCATCTATGACCGGAACGGGCATTGGCTGATGTCCTCCAACCGGCCGATTCCAGAGGGCGCCAACAGCAGCGACCGCGCCTATTTCATTCATCACCGTGACAGCCCGAGCCGCGAGCCGTTCATTGGCCCGCCGATCCAGAGCCGTGCCAATCACGAATGGGTGGTGACTATCAGTCGGCGCTTCAACGACGACGGCGGGCAGTTCGCTGGCGTGGTAGCGGTGACGCTGGGGGTGGAAAACTTTTTGCGAGTGTTCGGCAAACTCGACGTTGGCCAGGACGGCGCGATAGGCCTGTCGTACACCGATGGCACGCTGCTGGTGCGTTACCCGTTCCGCGAGCAGGACATGGGCCGCAACTTCTCCAAATCGCCGATCTACGCCAAATACCTCGTTGACCGCTCGGTCGGCACTGCCTCCTACACCTCCAGCCTCGACGGTGTCGAGCGGCTGTACGCGTTCCGCAAAAGCGAAACGCTGCCGCTGATCACCACCGTGGCTCTGGGCAAGGACGAAGCGCTGGCGGCGTGGCGCATCGAAGCGGCGCTGTCGGCGGTGGTGGTGATCGGGCTGCTGGGGCTGACCGGGTTGATCGGCTGGTTCCTGATCCTTGATATCCGCCGCCGCACCGAGGCCGAAGAAGCCTTGCGCGATGCCCAGCAGCAATTGCTCGCGTCCAATCGCCAGCTGGAATTACTGGCGCTGAAGGACGCGCTGACCGGCCTGGCCAACCGCCGCTGCTTCGATGAAACCCTGACGGTGGAAGCGCGGCGCGCGCAGCGTGACGGGACCTCGCTGGCCTTGCTGATGATTGATATTGATCACTTCAAATTGTTCAACGATGCCTTGGGCCACGTTGCCGGCGATGCCTGCCTGCAAGCGGTCAGCAAGATTCTTGAAGGCTGCGTGCGACGCCCCTCGGATCTGGTCGCGCGCTACGGTGGCGAGGAAATGGCGGTGATCATGCCGGCCACCGACAGCGCCGGTGCGACGGTGGTGGCGCAACTGATGCTCGAGCGTTTGCAGCAAGCGAACATCGCCCACCCGGGCAGTCCGTTTGCTCGGATCACGGTGAGTATCGGCATGGCGGTAGGGACGGGCGCGCTGCTGGATTCGCTGCCGGCGTTGATCCAGACCGCCGATCAGGCGCTGTACCGCGCGAAAGCAGCGGGGCGCAACGGGATGGCCGGGCAGGCCTGAGGCGCGCTAGAAAGCTTCGCCCTTATCCAGTTTGGCCAATAGCGTCTGCCCGCGTTGCCACAGCGCATCCTGCTTGGCCAGCGGCATGCGGTCGAGGTTCTTGTACATCATGCACATGCGCTGATTGCCACGCAGGATATCGCCGTGGCGCATGAGGAAATGCCAGTACAGCGCGTTGAACGGGCAGGCATCGTCCGCGCTGCTTTCCTTGACCTTGTAGGCGCAGTCGCCGCAGTAGTCCGACATCCGATTGATGTACTGGCCGCTGGCGCAGTAAGGCTTGGAGCCGAGGTAACCGCCGTCGGCGTGCATGACCATGCCAAGGGTGTTGGGCAGTTCGACCCAGTCGAAGGCGTCCATGTAGATCGCCAGATACCATTCACAGATTTCCTTCGGCGCAATCCCGGCGAGCAAGGCGAAGTTGCCAGTGACCATCAGCCGCTGGATGTGGTGAGCGTAGGCATGTTGCAGGCTTTGGCCGATGGCCTGGCGCATGCAGTTCATCTGTGTCTGCCCGGTCCAGTAGAACTCCGGCAGCGGACGCGAGTTGCCGAACACGTTGCCCTCGGCGTAATCCGGCATCTTCAGCCAATACACACCGCGCACGTATTCGCGCCAGCCGATCAGCTGCCGAATGAAGCCTTCGGCAGCGTTGAGGCCGATGCTCCCTGACCAGTAGGCCGCCTCGACATCGCTGCACAGCTGGCGCAAATCGAGTAGGCCGATGTTCAGCGCGGCACTGATCCGCGCGTGAAACAGGAACGGTTCGTCGCTGGCCATGGCGTCCTGGTAATCACCGAAGCCGGCCAGCGCATAGTCGAGAAAGTATTGCCACAAGGCCAGGGCATCGGCGTGGGTCACCGGGTAGTTGAAGTCATCCAGCGTGCCGTAATGCGTGGCAAAGCGCTCGCCGACCAACGCCAGCACCTCTTGGGTGATTGCGTCATTGGCGAAACGTGCCGGGTAGGGCGGTTTGGCGTGTTTGGGCAGCGCCTTGCGATTCTCCGCATCGAAATTCCATGCACCGCCGACCGGCGTGCCGTCGCCATTGAGCAGCAGCCGACTCTTGCGCCGCATCTCGCGGTAGAAATACTCCATGCGCAGCTGCTTCTTGCCGCTGGCCCAGTTGGAGAACTCTTCGCGAGAACAGAGGAAGCGGCTGTCTGAATGCCAGTGCACGGGCAAGCCCGAATCTTTGATTGACTGCTCAAGGCGCCAGTCGCCGCATTCGGTGATGTGGATTTCGTCGGCACCAGTGAGGGTTTGCCAGCGCTGCAATTCGCCGGGGATGGAGCCGCGGTTGTCCGGGTCGTCGAGGCTGACGTACTGGACGCGGAAGCCTTTATCGCGTAACGCCTCGGCAAAGTGGCGCATGGCGCTGAAGATCAGAGCGATCTTTTGCGGATGATGGGCGACGTGGGTCGCTTCCTCCATGACCTCGACCATCAGCAGCAGGTCGTGCTGGGGATCGAGTGGCTGCAGGGAGGCCAGGTCGAAAGACAGCTGGTCGCCGAGGATCAGGAGCAAGCGGTGGGCAGGGGGCATGGAGCTAAGTCCGGTGAACGATTCGAACTCCAATAGTTATACAGATTGTTTGTTATGTATAGGTTTTAGCGGCCACTGACATCCTATTGTGGGAGCGAGCCTGCTCGCGAAAGCGTACTGTCAGCAAATACAAATGCTGACTGACACACCGCCTTCGCGAGCAGGCTCGCTCCCACAGGGATTTGTGTTGTGTCCTTATGCGGGGTAGGTCGGGTAATCGATATAACCCTCGGCACCACCGCCATACACCGTCGCCGGATTCAATTGGTTCAACGGCCAGTCATTGGCAATCCGCGCCGGCAGGTCCGGGTTGGCCATGAACGGTCGGCCAAACGCAACGAGATCGGCCAGCCCCGACTCAAGCAATTGCGCGCCGGTTTTGGCGGTGTAGCGACCGGCATAAATGATCGCGCCGCTGAACGTGTCGCGCACGGCCCGGCGAAAGGTCTGCGGCATCGCTGGCGCGTTGTCCCAGTCGGCTTCGGCGATCGACAGGTAGGCGATGCCGACGTCTTGGAGAATCTTGATCGCGGCAATGTAAGTGCTGTGCGGATCTTCCTCGACCAGGCCAAGATACGTCCGCGCTTCATCAGTTGTAGTGAACAACGGTGCGAAACGCACACCGACCTTGTCCTTGCCGATGCATTCGGCAACACCGGCCACCACTTCGCGCAAAAAGCGCAAGCGATTATCCAGCGAGCCGCCGTACTGATCGGTGCGCAGGTTGCTGTGAGCGGAGATGAACTGGTTGACCAGATAACCGTTGGCGCAATGCAGTTCGATGCCGTCGAAACCTGCATCCATCGCGTTGCGCGCGGCCTGGATGTACAGCTGAATCAGTTCCTGCACTTCATCGGTGCTCAGCGCGCGCGGAGCGGACGGCGGCACCAGTTCACCGACACCAGGCGCGGTTTCGATGAACACGCTGACGCGGTCCGTCGCCACCGCAGAGGCCGACACCGGCGCATCACCATTGGGCTGCAACGCCGTGTGCGAGACCCGACCGACATGCCAGAGCTGGGCGAAGATCACCCCATCCACCGCGTGCACCGCCTCTGTGACTTTGCGCCAACCGGCGATCTGCTCCGGCGTGTGAATGCCCGGCGTCCACGCATAACCCTGGCCGCGCGGTTCGATCTGGGTGCCCTCGGTGACCAGCAAACCGGCACCGGCGCGCTGCTGGTAATACTCGGCCATCAATTCGTTGGCGACATTGCCCGGTTGCGTGCTGCGCTGGCGGGTGAGAGGTGGCAGGACGATGCGGTTTTTCAGGGTGAGTGCGCCCAATTTGGCAGGCGTGAAGAAAGCGTTATTCATGGAGTAAGCCTTGAATCTGATTAGACCAGTCGACTAGTGACTGGGCAAAAAAACAACGCCGGGCGGTACGCACGCGGCGTTGATCGGGGTAGAGCGAGGGATTCAGCCGAGCATCTTCAACAGCTTTTCGGCAACGGCGGCGGAGCTGGCCGGGTTCTGGCCGGTGACCAGTTGACCGTCAGCCACCACATGCACCTGCCAATCGCCGACTTTCGAATAGCGCCCGCCCAGACGCTGGAATTCGTCTTCGATGAGGAACGGCACCACGTCAGTCAGACCAACAGCAGCTTCTTCGGCGTTGGTGAAACCGGTGACGTCGCGATCTTTGACGATCGGCTGGCCGTCAGCGCGCACCACATGACGCAACACGCCGGGTGCGTGGCAGACAAAACCGTGAGGTTTGTTGGCGCGGTCGAAGGCTTCGATCAGTGCAATCGAGGCCTTGTCTTCGGCCAGATCCCACAGCGGGCCGTGGCCGCCTGGGTAGAACACGGCGTCGAAATCTTCGGCCTTCACGTCAGCCAAACGGCCAGTGGTGGCGAGTGCCTGTTGTGCAGCCGGATCAGCGCGGAAGCGATCGGTTTCGGCAGTCTGCGCGCTTGGCTCATCGCTTTTCGGATCGAGCGGCGGCTGGCCGCCGGCAGGCGATACCAGCGTGACGTCGGCGCCGGCGTCCTTGAAGGCGTAGTAGGGCGCGGCGAACTCTTCCAGCCAGAAGCCGGTTTTCTTGCCGGTGTTGCCGAGTTGATCGTGGGAAGTCAGAACCATCAAGATTTTCATAGAGCACCCTTGGTTTGGTCAGGCATCGGCACAGGGCGAGGAATTCGCTCAGCGTCGGCACCGCATGAATTTGTGTCTCGGGGCGCAGCATAGGTTCCAATTAGACCAGTCGTCTAGTAATTTTTTCAGAAAATGTTTTTGCCCGTCGGTTATGGCAAACTCCCGGCCTTGAGAAGTATACGACTGGTCTATTGTCTGGAATTTTGCGCACCATGAAGCCGACCTTTGACGACACCCGCCAACACTTGCTCGACACCGGCCACCGGATGATGGCCGAGAAGGGCTTCACCAGCGTCGGCCTCAACGAGATCCTGCAGACCGCTGGCGTGCCCAAGGGCTCGTTCTATCACTACTTCAAATCCAAGGAGTCGTACGGCCAGGCGCTGCTGGAGGATTACTTTGTCGACTACCTCGCCGACATGGAGCGCCGCCTGACATTGCCTGGGCTGACTGCGTTCGAGCGTTTGATGGATTACTGGCAGGGCTGGCAGAACCGCTGCACCCTCGAAGGCCACGGCGATGAATGCCTGGTGGTGAAACTCAGCGCCGAAGTCGCCGACCTGTCCGAATCAATGCGCCTGACCTTGCGAGACGGCGCCGAACGCATCGTCGCGCGCATCACCGAATGCATCGAACAAGGCCAAAATGACAAAAGCCTGCCCGAGGGCGATGCGCGGAAGTTGGCGGAGACGTTGTATCAGCTCTGGCTCGGCGCGAGCCTGCTGAACAAACTGCAGCGCACCGGACAGTCGCTGGAAACCTCGATGGCGATGACCCGGCAGTTGTTGCGAGTCTGAGCCTCGCCGCAGATCCCTGTGGGAGCAAGCCTGCTCGCGATGGCGGCGGCACATCCAACATCTTCTTTAACTGACCCAATGCATTCGCGAGCAGGCTCGCTCCCACAGGAGATCTGTGTTGATTGGTGAGATTGGAGATCATTCAAAACTCAGGCAGAACTGCTGTCCTCTTCAGGCAGTTGGGCAAACCACTGCGCATACGGTGTATTGCTCACTTTGAATCGGTTGTAATCCGGGCTGCCGTCATCCCACCACACCGGCCCGCGCTCACCCAGCGCGACTTTGGCCTCGTTGACGCGAGCTCTCGCCGACTTCAACGCCTGTGCATCCTCCGCACGCTTCGCCTCTTTGACCGCACGCCGCGCGGACATGAGTTCGGCTACAAACGTCTCACGTTCGGCGGCTGGCAACGATGGGTTGCTGCAACGCCACAGCTGTTGCTTGACCACAAAATAGCGGCCATCGGGGGTGGTGGGGTACATGGGCGATATCCTGCGCGATCGAGTCTCAGACCGGGTAGGACAACTCGCCGATGAGTTTATCCAGCGTAATCGGATAATCGCGCACCCGTACGCCACACGCGTTATAGATCGCGTTGGCGATGGCCGCCGCCGCGCCGCTGATACCCAGCTCGCCAACGCCTTTGGCTTTCAACGGGGTTGCATACGGATCGACTTCATCGAGAAAGATTACTTCCTGATGGGGAATGTCGGCGTGCACCGGCACCTCGTATCCGGCCAGATCGTGATTGACGAAAAAGCCGATTCGATGATCCACCGCCAGCTCTTCCATCAATGCCGCACCAGCGCCCATGGTCATGCCGCCGATGATCTGGCTGCGCGCGGTTTTCGGGTTGAGGATGCGCCCGGCGGCGCACACGGCCAGTTGCCGGCGCAGGCGAATTTCGCCGGTCGCCGCATTGACCGCGACTTCGGCGAAATGCGCGCCGAAAGTCTGCTGGGCGAAGCGCTGGGCAAGGTCACCGTATTCCATGCGGTCCTCGCCCGTCAGCTCGCCATTGGCTGCGGCCTGAGCCAAGGCAACCTGCTGCGAGCCTGCGCGAATCTGTGCATCGACAAACTCGGCTTGCTGCGGGTCAATCCCGACGGCGCGAGCGGCGGCTTCACGCAGTTTCACACACGCGGCATACACGCCGGCAGTGGAGGAGGCCGCGCCCCACTGGCCGCCGGAGCCCGACGATTCCGGAAACCGCGAATCGCCCAAGTGCACCACGACACGGTCCAGCGGCACGCCCATCATTTCGGCAGCGGTCTGGGCGATGATGGTGTAACTGCCGGTGCCGATGTCGGTCATGTCGGTTTCCACGGTGATGACGCCTTGACGATCGAGACGCACCCGCGCCGCCGAAGCGGTGGTCGGTGCGCCGCGAATCGCCGAGGCCAGCCCGATGCCGATCAGCCAGCCATCCTCACGGCGCTGAGCGGGTTGAGGGTTGCGCTGACGCCAGCCAAAGCGTTCGGCGCCAGTGTTCAGGCATTCCACCAACTGCCGTTTGGAGAACGGCCGCGCCGGTTGCTCCGGATCGACCTGCGAGTCGTTGAGGATGCGCAGTTGCAGCGGATCCATCTGCAGCTTTTCCGCCAGTTCATCCATGGCGATTTCCAGCGCCATCATCCCCGGTGCCTCGCCCGGCGCGCGCATCGCCGAACCCTCGGCGAGATCGAGCACGGCGAGATTCAAACGAGTCATGCGATTGGCCCCGGCGTAAAGCAAGCGGGTTGACGCGGTGGCCGCTTCGGCGCGTCCGCCGCGCAGATTGCCCGACCAGCTCTCGTGGCCGATCGCCGTGATCACGCCGTCACGGTTGGCACCGATGCGCAGGCGCTGAAGCGTCGCCGGACGATGGGTCAGGTTGTTGAACATCAGCGGCCGCGGCAGCGCGACTTTCACCGGTCGCCCGGCATGTCGAGCCGCCAGGGATGCCAACACTGCGTCGCAAAGAATCGTGCCCTTACCGCCGAAACCACCGCCGATATACGGCGAGATCAGGCGCACATCTTCCTTGGCGATGCCGAGGGTTTTCGCCAGATCGCGCACGCCCCAGTTGATCTGTTGGATCGATGTCCACAAGGTCAACTGCGTGCCGCTCCAGCGGGCAATGGTTGCGTGCGGTTCCATCATCGCGTGGGCCTGGTCAGGCGTGCTGTAGTGCTGATCGATTTGCACGGGCGCAGCGTTGAAGGCGCCTTCAAAGTCACCGACGCTGGTCTGCGGCGGCGGGCCGAAACCGGCCGGTGGCGGTGGGGTTGCGGAGTCTTTCGCAGCCGCCAGATCGAAGGAACCTGGTTCGGCCACGTAGCGGATGTCGAGCAAGCCGGCGGCCGCGCGCGCCTGTTCGAAGGTGTCCGCGACGACAATCGCCACGGCCTGGTGATAGTGATCGACCTGCGGCCCGGCCAAGGCCCTGGCTACGTAAAACTCGCCTTTGGCCAATGGCCCGGCGTTTTCGTAAGTGACGATGGCAATCACCCCGGACGCCTCCCGCGCTTGCGTCGAATCGATCGAGGCAATACGCCCCTTGCCGATCCCGGCGCCGACGATATAGCCATAGGCGGCGTCCGGCACCGCTGCGTTTTGCTCGTAGGCGTAGGGGGCGGTGCCGGTGGTTTTCAGCTTGCCGTCGATGCGGTCGGCAGGTTGGCCGATGACGTTCAGCTGGTCGATCGGATTGGAGCCGGCCGGGGTGTCGAACTTCATCTGCAAATTCCTTTCAGACAGGCTGGCTGCGCCCACGTAGCGCGGCGCAGCCATCGGTTGGCGTCGGATCTCTACGAGCCTAGGCCATTGACGCGCCACTGATAATGCGCGGTTTCAGGATGGAGTGATGAATCTCGCTCACCAATCCTGATCAACATGACAAATAGGAATACGTTTCAATTACTAATGCGACCGTATACCATGCGCGACGTTTTCATTGGCGGTTTTGCCCTTCGTTCTGGCCTATTCGTAAAGGTTTTCACCTCATGCGTCGAACTCTGCTTTCCATTTGTGTGCTGCAGGCGTTGTCTTCTTCCTCGTGGGCTGAGTCAGCCGAATCGACTTCTTCAACGCTTGAGCTGGAAGCCACCGATGTGGTCGGCACAGCGGATTACGAACGGGCAGACGGCCCAGTGCAAGGCTATCGCGCGACGCGTTCGGCCAGCGCCACGCGCACCGACACTTCGATTCATGAAACCCCGCAGTCGATCAGCGTGGTGACCAAGGACGCCGTCGAAGACCTCGGCGCGACGCGTTTGCAGGATGCGCTGGATTACGCCGGCGGCGTCGGTCGGGCGAACAATTTCGGCGGGCAGGGCCTGACCACCTTCACCGTGCGCGGCTTCACCACGGGTGAGTTCTACCGCAACGGTTTCCCGATCAACCGTGGCTACCCGAACATGCCCGATGCCAACACCATCGAGCGTCTGGAAGTGCTGCGCGGCCCGGCGACCATGCTCTATGGCCGTGGCGATCCCGGCGGTACCTTCAACGTGGTGTCGAAACAGCCGTTGCCCGAGCGCACCGTTACGTTAGGCAGCCAATTGAACGACCAAGGCATGAAGCGCGGCACCCTCGACGCTTCCGGGCCGCTGGATGAAGAAGGGCGTCTGGCCTATCGCTTGAATGTGGTGGGCGAGGGCGGTGACACCTTCCGCGATCATGTCGAGACCGAGCGCTACGGCATCACGCCGGTGCTGACCTGGCAGGCCACCGACGCGACCAAGCTGATTTTCGAAGGCGATTTCATGCGCAACAACGCGCCGCTCGATCGTGGCGTGACGCGCTACCCGGCGCAGATCGGCACCGCCTCGCGCGATACCTTCTTCGGCGAGAAAGACGTCGGCAAACTGCACAACGACAACAACATGGCGCAACTGCGTTTCGAGCACATGCTCAACGACGACTGGACCCTGGGCGGCGGTTTCCAGTGGCTCGACGGCTCGCTCAAGGGTAATGCGATCGAGGCCAACGGCATTGCCGCTGACGGCCGCACGCTGGGGCGCAACTTCAACTACCGCAAGCTGGAATGGACCGACAAGGACACCCAGCTTAACCTCACCGGGCATTTTGATACTGGCGGTCTGCAGCACACCTTGCTCACCGGCATCGAGTACGAAGATTACGATTACAAGTCGATCATCCAGCGCTCCAGCGGCGCGGTCAGTGCCTACCCGATCGACATCTTCAATCCGGTCTACGGCCAGCCACGCCCGGCGCTGACCCGCACACCGACTCACGACAAGGAAAACCTCAAGACCTACGCGGCATTCGTGCAGGATCAGGTAGCCCTCACCGACAAACTGAAAGTGCTGGCCGGCGCACGTTTCGAGCGCTTCGAGCACGATTACGAAACCTACGTGCCCGGCGGCAAGAGCTGGCAGGCCAGCGACAACGCCGTCACCCCGCGTATCGGCGTCACCTACGATTTGACCGATACCCTGGCGGTCTACGCCAACACCGCGCGCTCGTTCAAGCCCAACACCGGCGCCAGTCGCGAAGGCGGCGGCTTCGCTCCGGAGAAGGGTAAGTCGTACGAGATGGGCGTGAAGTGGGAAGCGCTGGATCAGCAGTTGAGCGTCGACGCGGCGATCTACCAGATCGAAAAACGCAACGTGCTGACCACCGACCCGGTGGATTCGACTTTCAGCGTCGCCGCCGGTGAAGTGCGCAGCCGTGGTTTCGACGTCAACGTCACCGGCAACCTCACCCCTGAGTGGCGAGTGGTCGGCGGTTACGCTTACGTCGACGCCGAGGTGACCAAGGACAACACGCTGCGCTCCGGCACGCGCCTGCTGAACATCCCAAAGAACAGCTTCAGCCTGCTCAACATGTACGAGTTCCAGGACGGCACGCTCAAAGGTCTTGGCCTTGGCACCGGCCTGAAATACGTCGACGAGCGCGCCGGGCAGACGTCCAACACCGCGTTTTCCATGGGCAGTTACACCGTGGTCGACCTGCTGAGCTTCTACAAGATCAACGACAAGGTGCGCCTCAATCTCGATGTGAAAAACATCTTCGATCGCGACTACGAAGAAGGCGCCTTCGGCAACGTTTACGCCTACCCGGGCGCGCCGCGAACCGTGCAGGTGGGGATTTCCTACACGCTGTAAATCGCCGCAGCGTTTGCCGCCGCCCCATGCTGGCCTGAGAGTGGCATGTCGAAATCAGACATCGGCATGCCGCACTCAGGCTAGTTGCGCGGCGGCCGGGCCACGTAAGGTGAAGCATCATTTCGTCGGCAAAGCGTCTGCGTCGCAGCTTTCGCCTGATGCCGACACCGGAAATGATGATCGCCTGACGCTCAGTCAGTGGCCCAAACGTCGATCATGAGAACAATAAGAACCCATGACTAGCCTGAACCCCAAGGACTCCAACGGTCAGTTGGCGCAAGGTTTCAAACCGCGTCACGTCACCATGCTTTCCATTGCCGGCATCATCGGCGCAGGACTTTTCGTTGGCTCAGGCCACGCCATCGCCGCCGCAGGACCTGCGGTGCTGCTCGCTTATCTGTTCTCCGGTCTACTGGTCGTGCTGGTGATGCGCATGCTCGGTGAAATGGCCGTGGCGCATCCCGACACCGGCTCGTTTTCCACCTACGCCGATCAAGCCATTGGCCGCTGGGCCGGGTTCACCATTGGCTGGCTCTACTGGTGGTTCTGGGTGCTGGTGATTCCCATCGAAGCCTTGGCCGCCGGGCACGTGCTCAATCAGTGGTTTCCCCAGGTCGATGCGTGGTTGTTCGCCTTGCTGTCGATCGTGCTGCTGGTGATCACCAACCTGTTCAGCGTGTCGAAATACGGCGAGTTCGAATTCTGGTTCGCCATGGCCAAGGTCATCGCGATCATCGGTTTCATCGGCTTGGGCTTTGCGGTGCTGATGGGCTGGATTCCCGAGCGCGAAGCCAGTGGTTTGAGCACGCTGATGGCCGAGCACGGCGGCTTTGCGCCCAACGGCATGTCGGCGGTGGTCGGCGCGTTCATCACCATCATGTTCAGTTTCATCGGCACCGAAGCGGTGACCATTGCCGCTGCGGAATCGAACAATCCGGCGCAGAACATCGCCAAGGCCACCCGTTCGGTGATCTGGCGCATCGGCATTTTCTATCTGCTGTCGATCTTCGTGGTGATTTCCGTGGTGCCGTGGAATGACCCGCAGCTCGCCTCGGTCGGTTCCTACCAGCGCGCACTGGAACTGATGAATATCCCTAACGCCAAATTCCTCGTCGACGTGGTCGTGTTGATCGCGGTGGCCAGTTGCATGAACTCCTCGATCTACATTTCCTCGCGCATGCTCTATTCGCTGGGCCGACGCGGCGATGCGCCGCCGGCATTGAAGGTGACTTCGGCGGCGGGCGTGCCACGCGCGGCGGTGATCGCCAGCACGGTGATCGGCGCAGGCGTGACCTTGCTCAGCTATTTCATGCCGGCCGGGCTGTTCCAGTTCCTGCTCGCCAGCTCCGGCGCGATTGCCTTGCTGGTGTATCTGGTGATCGCCATTTCGCAGTTGCGCATGCGCCGCCGACTGGAACGGGAAAAGGTCGAAATGACCCTGCGCATGTGGCTGTTTCCCTGGCTCACCTGGCTGGTCATCGCCTTCATCTGCGCGGCTTTGGCGGTGATGATGATCACCCCTGAACATCGCCTGGAAGTGACCTCGACCATTGGCTTGGCGCTGCTGATTTCCTTCGTCGGATTGATCACCAGCCGCCAGCATGGGCCGGCGGGCAGAGTGGCGGCGGTGAGCAAAGCCTAAGCAAACAACGCCTTGAGCCCACGGGAAAACCAGCCGTTCGGGCTCGAAGGCAGATGCTCACGTTGATTGAATGAGCCCGTCAACGCGCAGGTTTCACCGGCGAGCGAGCCCATCAGTTGCGGCAGCAAAAAACTGCGTTCGCATTCGCTGGCGGACAGTCCGGTTTTCTCTTGCGGCCAAACGACGCTGGTTTCGGCAAACGGCTTCATGGCACACCTCCTCAACATTCAAACATCCAGCACCAGGGTGTCGCTGCCCTGCGCCGGGGCGGCGCAGCAGATCAGCACTTCGTCGTCCGCCAGGCGCATGGCCGGCGGGGTGAGGTAATGCACCTGGCCGCTGGTAAGGCGGGTTTTGCAGGTGCCGCACGAACCGCCGCGACAGCTGAACTCCGGATTCAAGCCACGCGCCTCGGCCAGTTCGAGCAAGGTGCCGCTGCCCGGTTCCCAGCGTGCTTCCTTGCCGGACGTGGCGAACAGCACCTTGACCGGCTCTTCCGCGACCGGTACTTGCGGCGGCGCCGGGGTGCTGATTTCGACATCGCGGATCAGCGTCGACGGGCCGAAGGTTTCGGCGTGGATGCGATCGTCCGGGATGCGCATTTTGCGCAGGCCGTCGTACAGCGCCTGGGTAAAACTGCCCGGGCCGCACAGGTAGAAATCGTAGTCATCCAGCGGCAGCAGGCTTTTCAGCAGGGCGATGTCGATGCGCCCGGCATGATCGTAACCCTGCGCTGTTGCTTCCAGCGGCGGCTGGCTGACCACGCGCAGCACCTTGACCTTGTCACCGGCGCGTGCAGCCAAGGCATCGATTTCTTCGCGAAAGGCAAGATCCTCAACGGTGCGACTGCTTTGCACCACCCAGGTCGGGCGCATGCGGCTGATGCGTTTGCCCTGATAGACCACCTCGCGCAGCATCGACAGCAACGGCGTCACCCCAACCCCGGCGGCCAATAGCACCAGTGGCCGGCGTTCGGTGGCGTCAACGGTGAAATCGCCTTGCGGCGCGCGGGCTTCGATCAAGTCCAATGCCTGAACGCGATCATGCAGATGCGAGGATACCGAGCCATCGCGTTTGACGCTGATACGCAGAAACTCGTCCGACGGCGCGCTGGACACGCTGTAGGTGCGGATCGACGCGGCATCCTGGCCGTCGAGCAAGACCTTGATCGGCAAGTGCTGGCCCGGTTCGAAGCGCGGCAGGCCGAAGCCGTCGTTGGCTTGCAGGTAAAACGAACGGATCTGCGGACTCTCATCGACTACACGCGTTACGTGCAGCGCACGCCATTGGTTGCGCAGCGCCTCGGCCTGCAGACGTTCGCGGGTCTGCTCCCAGCTGCCGGTCATTTGCGAATTGGGCGAATCGCCTTCCGGCTGCTCGGCCCAGCGCAGTGGCAGCGCGGCCTGACGGTAAACGATGCGCTGCGGCTTGAAGTGCCACAGGCGCTCGGCGCCCTGGAACGCGGCGATTTGCGGATCGTCGAGCAGCACTTCTGCGCTGCCGGTCATCTGCAACAGATCGCCGCTTTCGAAATCGATAAAGGTCAGCCCGGCGCGCGGGTTGAGCAGGATGTTGCCCAAGGTGTTGAAGAACAGATTGCCGGAGAAATCCGGAATGGTCAGGGTGCCGTCCTGGTCCATGTGCACGAAACCGGATTTGCCGCCGCGATGGGACACATCGACTTGGCGCTCACCGTCGCGCACCACGTAAGTGGCCACGTAGAACGAGTCAGCGGCGGTGATCATGTCGCGCACCAAGGGTTCGCTGACCGGCAAGTCGAGCGCGTTGTCGGTGGTCTCATCGACGAACGCGTAGTGGCGCAGATTGATGTAGCGCGGGCAGTTGCCGTAAGCCTGGGTCACGCCGATCTCAAGAATGTTGTCATCGCGGCGGCTGATATTGCCGTTCATGCGATTGCGCCGACGGGTGTGCAGCTCGATGCCGAGCATGCCGATCGCGTCGCCGGGCTGCAGGCCTTGATTGGCCGGGTCATTGGGCTGGGCGTCGAGTTTGATCTTCAGCACCTGCGGCGACGGCGAATCCATGAAGCCCGGTTGACCGGTGCGCAGCGTCGCCCACGGATCGCCCTGGCTGTCGACAGCGCCGAGTACGACAAAGGGCAGTTGCGCATAGAACTCGCGGTGCTGGTCCGGCATCCAGTCGCGGGCCAATTGCCGCTGGCCGACACCGACCATCATTTCCACCGCGCCGACGGCACGTTGCAGGGTCAGCTCACCTTCATGCCAGGGCGAGGGCTGCGGTTTCGACGCTGTGTCCATTTCGATTCTCCTCGGGTGCAAACGGGCCGGTGAGCCGCCAGGGGCTGAAGCTCAAGTGGGCTCATGTTCGCCCTCGGCCGGTTGCGAGGGAATGGCCAGAAACTGCAATCCACTGTTTCACGCGGTGAAATGATCCCTACGCGCGCCTAAGGACGAGGATGATTATTTCACTGGCTGAAATGCTCGATTGTATTTGCTGAGGATTCCGCGATTTGCGGCAGGGGAGCAGGATGAGCCCATCGACACGATCAGCGGGTCGACCTCAAAAAATCCAGGAGCACGTCATGTCTCAGTCAGCCGTCAAACTGTATCGCCATCCGTTATCCGGCCACTCGCATCGCGTCGAGTTGATGCTGTCCCTGCTGAATGTTCCGACCGAACTGGTGTTCGTCGACCTGATGAAGGGCGCACACAAAACCCCTGAATTCCTCGCCCTCAACCGTTTCGGCCAAGTGCCGGTGATTGACGACAACGGTACGGTGCTCGCTGATTCCAACGGCATTCTGGTTTATCTGGCGAGCAAATACGGCAACGGCCAGTGGCTGCCGAGCGATCCGGTCGAACAAGCCAAGGTGCAGCGCTGGTTATCGGTGGCTGCCGGGCAGATCAGCTCCGGCCCGGCCACGGCGCGCTTGATCACGGTGTTCGGCGCCGGTTACGACGCGGCTGATGCGATCAAGCGTTCCCACGCTTTATTGCAAGTGATGGAAGACGAGTTGGCCAACAGCGCATTCCTTGCCGGCGACAAGGCAACCGTTGCCGATGTGGCCGCCTACACTTACGTCGCCCACGCACCGGAAGGCAATGTCTCGCTGGAGGATTATCCGAATGTGCGGGCGTGGCTGGAACGAGTCGAGGCGCTGCCGAAATTCGTCGGCATGCAGCGCACAGCGGTGGGCCTGCAAAGCGCTTGATATCAGCACACGCCAAAAAACCTTGTGGGAGCGGGCTTGCCCGCGATAGCGGTGGGTCATTCAACGGTGATGTTGACTGACAGAATGCCTTCGCGAGCAGGCTCGCTCCCACGGGTTTGGCGTCAGCTGTCCCATCCATGCATTGGAAGACACTGTCTCGCTGGAGGAATATCCGAATGTGCGGGCGTACTGGCGGGAGTTGAAGCATTGCCCAAATTTAACTGTGTACACCAAACCCTGTGGGAGCGAGCCTGCTCGCGAAAGCGGTGTGTCATGCAACGGTGATGTTGACTGACGGAAAGCTTTCGCGAGCAGGCTCGCTCCCACATGATTTCACTGTGTTTTCGAGGTTTTTTACAGGTCCCCAGCTATGGATCGTTTTCAGGAAATGCGCATGTTCCTGGCCGTGGCCGAGGAGGGTGGCTTTGCGGCGGCGGCCCGGCGTTTGAACACCTCGCCACCCAGCGTCACCCGCGCCATTGCTGCGCTGGAACAACGCATCGGCACGCGCCTGTTGTCGCGCACCACGCGCAGCCTGCACCTGACCGAAGCCGGGCATCGTTATCTGGACGATTGCCGAAGAATTCTGTGCGACGTCGACGAAGCCGAAGAGGCCGCTGCCGGCAGTTATCGGGTGCCGTGCGGGCACTTGAGCGTGACCGCGTCGGTGTTGTTTGGCGAGTTGTTCATCGCGCCGTTGCTGGCGCAATACGTCGATGCGTTTCCTTCGGTGCATCTGAAGGCTTTGCTGGTTGATCGCGTGGTGAACATGGCGGAAGAGGGTATCGATGTCGCCGTGCGCATCGGCCATCTGCACGAGAACAATCAGCATGCAATCAAGGTCGGCGAGGTCCGTCAGGTGATCTGCGGCACCCCCGATTACTTCGCCCGCTATGGCCGACCGCAACATCCGAACGAGCTGAGCCGCGCCAATATCGTCATGTCGTCCGCCAGTCATTTGCTCAGCGATTGGCAATTCGCCCATGCCGATGGCCCGTTGAGTTTTCGCTTCGAGCCGCGTCTGGTGGTCACCGCGAATCAGGCGGCGATCAACATCGCCAGCTCCGGTTGGGGCATTACCCGAGTGCTGTCCTATCAAGTCGCCAGCCAGGTCGCGGCCGGTGAACTGGAATTGGTGCTGGAGGCCTTTGAGCCGCCGGCGTTACCTGTGCAACTGGTCTATCTGAAACATCCGCGCGTACCGGCGAAGGTGCGCACGTTTGTGGATTTTCTCAGCGAGCGGCTGCAACACCACCCAGCGCTGAAAGCCGTGAACAGGGTTCACGGCTAAGGCTTCAAGGTTCAACTCAACGCTGGATCACTTCCCGGCCGCAGCCGTTTCGATCAGGCTGGCAACGGCTTTCGGGTTGGACACCATCACCACGTGCGAAGCGCCTTTGACCACGACGGTCTGCTTGGAGTGCGCGCGCTCGGCCATGAACGCCAAGGCTTGCGCCGGGATGTTCTTGTCCTGGTCACCGTAGACGAAGTACGACGGCACGGTTTTCCATGCAGGCTCGGTGGCGGCTTCGTTGAGCGCGGCGACGGTCACCGGGCGCTGCGTGGCGGCCATCAACTTCGCATCTGCCTGAGACACATCGGCAGCGAACTGATCGTGGAATTTGTCCTGCTGGATGTACAAATCCTTGCCACCATCGGCCAGCTCAACCGGGGCCGACAGGGTCGGGCCAAGGGTGCTGCCAGGGAAACGCCCGGACAGCTCAGCGGCGGTTTCACCCTTTTCCGGTGCAAAAGCTGCGACGTACACCAGCGCTTTGACATTGGCATTGCCGTAAGCGGCTTCACTGATCACCGGGCCACCGTAGGAGTGGCCGACCAGTACCACCGGAGTTTTCACGCTGGCCAGCACATCCGCCACCGATTGCGCATCACCCTTGACCGAGCGCAGCGGGTTGGCAGCGGCGATCACCGGATAGCCATCCTTCTCGAGAATCTTGACCACGCCGTTCCAGCTGCTCGAATCGGCAAAGGCACCGTGCACCAGCACCACGGTAGGTTTGACCGGCGCGGCGAACGCAGCGGTGGCGCCGAACATGGCGGCGGTAAGGGCGAGGGCTGCGAAGACTTTGTTCATGGTGATGTCCTGTCGATTGGTTAAGGTAGGAATGGAAGCGACAGTGGTATTTAGCGCGCTAAATGTGTCAGTTGTGTGTGCGCACGGCCGAACTTCGCATGCGTGTGTATCTGGGGCGGCGAAAGCTACACGCTGATACAAAGCGATCCATCCGCTCAGATCGCGCGGCGGACCTTGCCCGGGGCCTCGCCGTAGATTTCCTTGAATTTCTTGCTGAAGGCAGCCTGCGACTGATAGCCGACCTGCACGGCAATGTCATTCAGGCCCAGATGCGAATGGCTGAGCAGGCTGAACGCCAGCTCCATGCGCAGCTGGGTCAGCAGCACCCACGGCGACACGCCAGCGACCCGGGCGAAGGTGCGCATGAACGTTGCACGAGACATGTTCGCGGTGTCGGCCATGGCTTCGATGGTCCATTCGTGCGCTGGGTCGGCCAGTATCGCCTGACAGGTGCGGCCCAGGCGCTGGTCGCCGAGCAGCGCCAGGGTGCTTTTGTCCTGCTCCGCACGGGCCAGGTGCGCCCGCAGAATCAAGGTGAACAAGGCTTGGGACAGTGAGTCGAGGAGAAAGCGTGCACCCGGCTGTTCGCTGTCGGCTTCGCTGCGCAATAGCGCAATCAGGGCGGTCAGCGGCGCATCAATCGGTAAGCCATCGTTGGCAATCAACAGGTAATCGGGGAGGGCGGCGAACAGCATCGACGCGCGGTTGTAATGAAAGCCACCGCAGAGCATGTCCAGATCGGCGCTCGCGCCGCCCAGCCGATAGATCGGCAACACCCCGCCGGGAATCAGCGTTGGCAGCATTGGCGCTACATCTTTACCGCCGCTGTGCAGCACATGCGGCGTGCCCCGTGGCAACAACAGAATATCGCCGGCGCGCATCGCCAGGCGTTGCCCGCTGGCCAGCTCAACCCGGCATTCACCCTTGAGCACGATGTGATAGGGCGCCTTGCCCAAGGCTTCCTGTTGATGATCGCGCGCCCAGTCGCCCTGAAACTGGCAGCGCAGATCAAGACTGCCGCGCACGTTGGCCAGGCTGATGAGCTTATCAAGCGAGTTCATTGGCACCCATTACGAAGGAATCCGCAAAGTTGAGACGATTGAGCAAGACGTTGAGCATGACCGACAAAAGCGCGATTCGATAGCACCGCAGACTGACTCCACTTTCATTGATCTGGAGACGTCGCATGTTCACCTCAATCAACGCCGGACTACAACAGCTCGGCAAACTCGATCGCCTCGGTATCCCGCTGATGCGCGTGGCCATCGCCATCGTGTTCCTGTGGATCGGCGCGTTGAAATTCGTCCCGTACGAAGCCGACAGCATCACGCCCTTCGTCGCCAACAGCCCGGTGATGTCGTTCTTCTACGAACACCCGCAGGACTACAAGGCGCACCTGACCCATGAGGGCGAGCTGAACGCCGACAAGCGCGCCTGGCAGACCGCGAACAACACCTACGGTTTTTCCACCGGGCTTGGCGTGGTGGAAATCGTCATCGGTCTGCTGGTCCTGTCCAACCCGCTTTCCCGCCGTACCGGCTTGCTCGGCGGTGCCTTGGCGTTCGCCACGCCGCTGGTGACCCTGAGCTTTCTGATCACCACACCTGAAGCCTGGGTCGCTGCGCTGGGTGATGGTCAGCACGGTTTTCCCTATCTGTCCGGTGCCGGACGCCTGGTGCTCAAAGACGTCCTGATGCTCGCCGGAGCGCTGCCAGTGATGGCCGATTCCGCGCGCCAATTGCTGACCGAACGTCAGGCTTGAATTCCCCATCCTTTATAGAGAGATCACACCATGAAACCGTTTTTTGCTTTGGCCCTGGCCATCCTCGCCGGCAACGTGTTCGCCGCCACCGAACCTGCACAAACCGGCGTGCCACTGGATATCGCCAAAACCATCAGCATCACCGACACCAGCGCCGCCTGCGGAATTGTTCCGGTGGAGGTCGTCTATGAAGACAGCCACGGTCAGCGGCATGTCGCCACTTACAGCGTTTTAGGCGATGGCTGCGGTGGCGATTAGCTCAGGTTTGGCCCATAACTGCAGCGGACTCGAATTGCTCAGTCCGCTGCTGCGTTTCCGGAACAGCGATCAACAGCAGCAGGAATGCAGCCGCTGCAACTCCTGCAAGGGTCAGGAATGCAGCGCTGTAACCGGCGGCCTCGACGACAAATCCGGCGAGCCCATTGCTCAGCGCCGCGCCCAGACCAAACGCTGTGGTCAGCGCGCCGAGGCTGACATTGAAATGCCCGGAGCCGAGGGTCAGATCCTTGACCATCACCGGGAACAGCGCGCCGAACAAACCAGCGCCGACGCCGTCGAGCAACTGCACCGCGACCAGCCAGTACGGATCATCCGAGAAGGTGTAGAGCAACCCGCGCAGCGGCAGGATCAGAAAACCCGCCAGCAATAACGGTTTGCGCCCCCAGACATCGGCTTTCGCGCCGGCCAGCAGCGCCATCGGCACCATCACCAGTTGCGCGGCGACGATGCACGCCGAGGTCAGCGGCGTGGCCATGTGCAAGTTGGCTTGGGCGAGTTTCTGGCTCACCAGCGGCAGCATCGCCGCGTTGGCCAAGTGAAACAGCGCGCAGCACAGGGCAAACATCAGTAACGGGCGATTGCTCAGCAGTACCTTGAACCCGGACGGCTGATGGCTTTGATCGCCAGGCTGCAACCCGCGTGCGACGTCATGATCAATCGCCTCGGCCGAGACGAACAGCACGGCAATCACGCTGGCCAGCGCCATGACCGCCATCAAATAAAACACCGCCACCGGACCAAACAGATAGGCAAACAAACCGGCCAATAACGCTGCGCACGCGTTGCCGGCATGGTTGAACGTCTCGTTGCGACCTGTACGCCGGGTGAATGCTCGTGGGCCGGTGATCCCCAGGGTGATCGCGGAAATGGCCGGGGCAAAAATAGATGCTGCCGCCGCGCTCAAGGCTTGAGTCAACGCCACCAGACTGAATGACGAAATGAACGGCAGCAGCAGACAACTCACCGTCACCAACAGCGCGGCGATGATGACCAGCGCCCGTTTCGCCCGGCTGCTGTCAACCAGCGCACCAGCGGGCGTCTGCGTGATCAGTGCGGCGATACCGGCAAGGGTCATGACCACGCCGATACTGGCCGGGTCCCAGTGGTGCACGGCGAGCAAGTAGATGGCGAGGTACGGCCCGAGGCCGTCGCGGACATCGGCGAGAAAGAAATTCAGACTGTCCAGCGAGCGGTTGTTGCGGCGATCGAGATGGCTGATCACGGGGGGCAGTCTCTTGAAAGTGAGGTCTGCGTAAATGTATCAACCTCGGCAAACCTAATGACCGAAGCGGCGGGGGATTAGTTGCAGGACGGCGGAGCAGTTGCTGCTCCGCAGATATTCATGCGTCAGGCGTTTGCAGTATCTCGATCCACAATGCGCCTTTGCCGGATGCCGCTTCACCGACACGCTTCAGCGCGCCATCCTTGCTCACCGCGTACGTACCGACCTTGGCGCTTTTCTCGCCCGTCACCAGCAGCCAGTGGCCATCGGGGGAGAAGGCGATGTTACGCGGTTGTTGTTCTTGCACGGGGTAGTTGTCGAGAAACGTGAGTCCTCCTGATGCCGGATCCACGGCAAATGCCGAAACGCTGCTGCTGGTGCGCTCACTCATCAGCAGCAGTTTTCCATCCGGCGACATGCGCAGGTCGGCAGCCCAGATGCGCGGGGTCGGGTCGTCTTTGAGGTCGTTGTTGCGCGCATCACGGACTTCGCCGTGGGCCAGTTGCAAACGTTCGGGAATGCCGTTGGCCACAGCGATTTGCGTTAACGCGCCGCTGGCGTCGTCGATTGAAAACGCGGTCACGGTGCCGCTCATTTCACCGACAACGTAAAGGAATTTGCCGTTCGGCGAGAACGCCAGGTGCCGAGGGCCGGTGTTGTCCGGGACGCTGACCGAGCCGTTGCCGATCGGGCTGAGCTCGCCAGTCTTGGCATCCAGGCGATATTGCAGCACCTTGTCGGTGCCCAGGTTGCCGGCGTAGGCAAAGCGATTGCTCGGCTCGGTGCGAATCGAATGGGCATGCAGGCCGGTCTTGTAGCGAACGATATCGGCGGAAGGTTGCTGATCCTCGCCGATCTTCTGAACGCTGAGCGTGTCGGCGCCGTAGGACGCGGCGAGCAGGTAGCGACCTTTTCGATCGGTCGACAGGTAGGCCATGCTCTCTGCCAGGGGCGCTTGGGTGAATTTTGTCAGGCGACCGCTTTGGCGATCGATCCGGTAACCCAGCACCTGAAAGGGTTTGACGCGCAAGGCTGCAAACAGCACCTTGCCATCCGGGGTGAGCGCCATGGGATTGACCTGATCACCGGCCTGAATCTGTTCGACCAGGGTAAGCGCGCCGTTGCTCTGATCAAGGCGATACTGCGAGATCAGACCGTCACCGGGGCTTGAGATGTAGGCATAGGTGGCGGCATTGGCCGTCACGCTCAGGGTTGAAGCGAGCGCAGCGATTGCGATGGTTCTTTTCATCATTTCCGGCCTTATTGTTGTTGTGATCAGTCATCCTATGAGTGATTGGCTAAGGCTTCAATGTCTATTTCATGGAGCTGGAACGTCGCTTAGCCTAGTTTTATAGACGCGTATTAGAGGATGTTGATCAACAGAAATGATCGAGCAGTACGGTAATCAGCGAGTTGTGAAACATTTTTACATACTCTCCTGTTAGCGTTGTTGTACGACATCCTACCTAATGTGCGCACTGCATCAATTCTCACAAAAACAATAACGGAGATACCCCTATGACGAGCATGGCTCCACTCGATCATCAGGCCGCTGCGAAACCGCAAAACCTGTTCCTGCGAACGCTGAAACTGCTCGGCCCCGGCATTATCGCCGTGCTGTCGTGGCTCGGTGCGGGTGACCTGATCACATCCTCCGTGGCCGGTGCGAACTACGGCTACGCCATGATGTGGGTGCTGGCGGTCTCGCTGTTGCTCAGGTACCTGATCGTCAACATCATTGCCCGGTTCCAGCTGTGCAATAACCAAGGCATGACCATTCTGCAGGGCTACGCCCAGCTCAACCCGGTGTTCGCCTGGTTCATGCTGGTTTATGCCCTGTTGATGGGGCACTTGATGAACGCCTACATGATCAAGGGGGCAGGGGAGTCACTGGCGATGCTGTTCAAGATCGATCAGCCATTGCTGTGCTCGGTGGCGGTGGTGCTGGCGGTCTGGATGCTGGTCGGGCGCAACATCTACACGATGATCGAAGGCGTAATGAAGCTGCTGCTGGCGATCATGACCCTGGCGTTCATCGCTTTGGCGGTGATGTCCGGCCCGGATGTCAGCGGCATCATCAAAGGCACCATCGGCTTCAGCATTCCGCCGGACGAAGGCGTGCATGGCGCGTTGCTGGTGGCGGTCTCGGTAATCGGCGCGGTCGCCGGCTCGATCGCCAACTTCGTGCACCCCTATGTCATGCGCCAGAAAGGCTGGACCGGGCCGCAGCACAAGCGCATTCAGCGTAACGATCTGCTGTTTGCGGTGTTCGTCGGGATCATCATCAACCTGGCGATCTGGATCGTCGGTGCGGAAATCCTGCGGCCCAACGGCATCGAGGTGAAAACCTTGGGCGATCTGGGCAAGGCGCTGGAAATCTTCTTCGGCCCGATCGGCTGGTACGTGTTCTTCATCGGTGTGTTCGCGACCCTGTTTGCCAGTATTTCAGGCAAGACCACGGCGTTTCCGATGCTGATCACCGATGCCTTCCAGCATGTTCGTCCTGAGCGTCGCGAGAAGTACGGCAAAGAGTTTCATCATGACCCGATGCACAAGTGGTTCATGCTGTTCATCCTGGTCACGCCGCTGATCTGGTCGATGCCGGGCATGCCGGATTTCGTCACCCTGACCATTGGTGTCAGCGCATTGAACATCATTGGTTTGCCGGTGATTTCCCTAGGCTTGCTGATCATGTCCAACCAGAAATCGTTGCTGGACAAGCAATATCGCAACAACCTGTTTGAAAACATCGCGCTGCTTTTCGCTACCGGGCTGGCGCTCTGGGTAGCGTTTCAGTTGGGCGTTGATCTGTTCACTTGATGACGAAAAGTCGAGGGGGCACACGCCCCCTCGAATCGCCGCTTACAACGGCACATCCATTTCGATTCTGCGCCAGGCGGCTTCGGAAAAGCTGTATACCGAGAAGGCGATCAGCCCCAAGGCCATCAGCATCAACAGCACGCCGCCTGCCGGCAGATTCTGCAAAGCATCCAGTGCTTCCTTCATGCCGGGTGGATTGGTCGCTTGGTAAACCGAGCCGCTGACCGCCATCAACACTGCAATCTCGATAAACACCACGCCTCGGGCGATCAAGCCAAAGCGCGACACCGGGCGCACGTAACGCATCACTTCGTCATCCGCTTCGAAGTACTTCTCGAACGAGGCCTTCCAGCCTTTGATGATGTGGGCGATACCGACACCGAGCGGGATCAGCGCGATCAGGTAGATCAACAGGTTCGAATGCTCGAATGACAGCAGCTGCGCGAGCAGATCCTTGGTCTTGCCATCGCCGGAACCGCCGGAACTCCTGAGGCCACTCACCAACAGACCCAAGGCAAAGAAGGCCAGCGCCGCGTTGACCAGACCGCCGGCGAGCAAACCTGCGCGAATGACCAGGCCTTTGAACTCGCTGCCGTGGTGGTCGACATCGCGGATCGCTTGCAGCGCACGCCAGGCGGCGAAGGCCAGCAGGCCGGCGACCACAACACCGATCAGCACGTAGCCGAAGGGCTGGCTGAGCAACGCTTCGAGGCTTTTGTGACTGTCTTTCGGTTTGGTGGAGTCGTGCGCCGCCAGCAGCGCGAAGATGCCGATGATCAGATACAGAACGCCGCGCGCGGCGTATCCGCCTCGGGCAAGCAGGACAAGTGTGTGTTGAGTGGACATGGGATTTACTTCCAGGGAATCGATGTGAAGCAGACCCGTGGACGGAGCAGGGGTTCGATAAATGCGTCGCCGGTGGGCGACGCGCGCTTTATCAGCCTGCCATTCAGCGCTCGCCTTGCTTCGGCGTCATAACGGCGTGGTCAGCGAAAACGGAATGCGCAGCTCTTCGACCGGCCCTGAATCCCGGCCGCACATTTCGTCGTGCACGCATTGCTGCACCAGCACGCAGGGAAACGCCGGCACGGTTTGCAGCAAGTCGCGAAGGTGGGTGATTGAACGCAGGTGCATTGGCTTGGCCGCGTCATCGAGCAAGGTGAACTGGCCCTGATCTACGCGAATTCTCGCCAGATAAAATCCACCTTCGAGTGACAGCAGCTCCAGTTCGCGAACTTCACTGTTGGCCGCACGTTCGGTGAGGGTTTGCAGATTCATGCTTCACTCCTTGCCTACCAGGGCAGGCGTTCTCCATCGTAGGCGAAGAAATGGCCGCTATCGGCCGGCGTCAGCGTGTCAATCAGACTCAGTAATTGCGCAGCGGCAATGTCTGCCGGGCGGGCGCTTGCGGCTCCGCGAAAAGGTTGCGACAACGGCGAGACCACCGTGCCCGGGTGCAGGCTGAGCAAGCGACTCTGCGGTCGCGTGCGCGAAAGCTCGATGGCGGCGGTCTTGATCAGCATGTTCAGCGCAGCCTTGGAGGCGCGATAGGCGTACCAGCCGCCCAAACGGTTGTCGCCGATGCTGCCGACTTTTGCCGAAAGCATCGCCATCGCGCCTTGAGGTGCAAGCAATGGCAGAAAGTCGCGCAGCAGCAATGCAGGCCCCAGCGTGTTGACTTGAAACACGGCCTGCAGCGACTCGGCTTCGATTGCGCTGTAGCTTTTTTCCGGCTTGATCCGGTCACGATGGAGGAGGCCGGCCGCGTGAATGATCAGGTGAAAGGGCGCTTCGCCTGCCAGTTCGGCGGCGGCGCTGGCGATCGTTTCGGGCTGCTCGAGGTCGAGCTTCGGCACAGTTTTGCGTCCCAGCGTACGGACGCTGGCGCAGCGTGGATCCTGCTTCAAATGTTGGCAAAACGCCGTGCCGAGGGCGCCACTGGCGCCGATCACCAAGGCGCGATAACCGTCGCCGAACGAGGCCAGGGTCAACCCACTGCTCATGGGTTCGCTCCAGCGTTCTGGCGCCGGAAGAACACCGTCACCTGACCGACTTCGAAACCCCACTTGGACATACGGGTGCGGTTGATCAACGTGTCTTCGTCGACCAGGTACATCCAGTCGTCCATGCTCATCTCGTAGGTCGAATCATCAACTGGCAGGTTCAGGCGATAACGCCAGTGGAAGGTGTTGCCTGCGATCTGGCCCTGAGCAACTCCGACCACATCATGCGCGCGACCGCTCCACTGACCATTGCCCCCGGGAGTGAGGGTCCAGACTCGGCGTTCACGGGTGCCGTCGCTGTAACGGAAGCGCTCGTCGAGGATCAGGTTTTCACCTTCACGACGGCTGGCGATATCAACCTCGAAACGCTTGACCACTTCGCCGTTGCGTTTCTGAAACATCCCCCAGGCTTTGACGGGCTGGCTGAAGAACTGCTCCAGACTCAATGCCGGTTGCTGATCCGCATAACGAGCAACATCGACACTGCCGCAGCTTGCAATGCTGAGCGCCAGTCCTAACAGCAGCAGAAATCGGGTCATCTTCCTACTCCTTGTGCTTGTACAGTTAACAGGCTGTGTATAGGCCTAGCGCCGGCCGATGAGCTGGAGAAATTCCTGCCGCGTCGTCGAGCTGTCGCGAAAGGCACCGAGCATGACCGAGGAGGTCATGATCGAATTCTGCTTCTCGACACCGCGCATCATCATGCACATGTGCCTGGCTTCAATAACCACCGCGACACCGGCAGCATCGGTGATCTGCTGGATCGCCTGAGCAATCTGCCGAGTGAGGTTTTCCTGGATCTGCAGGCGCCGCGCGAACATGTCGACCACCCGCGCCACCTTCGACAGCCCCAACACCCGGCCAGTGGGGATATACGCCACATGCGCCTTGCCAATAAACGGCAGCATGTGATGCTCACACAGCGAATAAAGCTCGATGTCGCTGACGATCACCATCTCATCGCTCTGCGATTCGAACAGCGCACCGTTGGTGACGTCTTCCAGGCTCATCCCGTAACCATTGCACAGGTATTGCATCGCCTTGGCGGCGCGCTGGGGCGTATCCAAAAGCCCCTCACGCTCGGGGTTTTCGCCGACGCCAACGAGGATTTCACGGTAATGGCTGGCTAATAGTGGGCTCATTCGGGTCACTCGTGGCGGTGCTGCGTGAGGGCCAATGTCTGGCGAAAAGGTTGTACGCATACAGGTTGCCTGTATAGGTTTTATTGAAGATAGGCTGAAAAGGATCAACTGACAACGCATCGGTGGTTTTTTTGTGCGGGTTTGGGAGTTCGCTCGGGACAAACCGAATGCCCGGTGCAGTGAAGGGCTTGATTGGCGCGGGCATTTGGCCTTCGACTCCCGCAGCCTGACTGATTGCAGGTCAAAATTTTACGGAGAATTTACGCAGTCTTTATTGAGGGCATCCGATACTGCGCGGCGCTAATTTGGAACGCTATCGTGATGTCCCTCGCAGCAATTCGGCTTATCGGCTTCATCTTGGGTATTTTTCTGATCACCCTGGCGGTAAGCATGGCTATACCCATGTTCACGCTGGTGGTCCATGAGCGCAGCGACGATCTGTCGGCCTTTCTCTGGTCGAGTCTGATTACCTTCATCTGTGGTCTGCTGTTGATCGTGCGAGGGCGTCCGGAGACCGGCAATCTTCGGCCCAGGGACATGTACTTGCTGACTACCGCGAGCTGGGTTGTTGTGTGCGCCTTCGCAGCGTTACCCATGGTTTTCATCAGCGATATCAGCTACACCGATGCATTCTTTGAAACGATGTCGGGCATCACAACCACTGGCTCGACGGTACTCACCGGTCTGGATAGCGCCTCTCCCGGCTTGTTGATCTGGCGTTCCATGCTGCACTGGTTAGGCGGCATCGGTTTTATCGGCATGGCTGTCGCGATTCTTCCGCTCTTGCGAGTCGGCGGCATGCGTCTTTTCCAGACAGAGTCCTCGGACTGGTCGGAGAAAGTGACACCACGTTCTCATGTCGCAGCCAAGTACATCCTTTTGCTCTATCTAAGCCTGACGGGTATCGGCACCTTGGCGCTCTGGCTCGCAGGAATGACCCCATTCGAAGCGATCAACCACGCAATGTCGTTGATCTCTACTGGTGGGTTCTCGACGTCGGATTCCTCCCTCGGGCACTGGGAGCAGCCAGCAATTCACTGGGTGGCGGTGGTCATCATGATTCTGGGCAGCCTGCCATTCACCTTGTACGTCGCAACCTGTCGGGGCAATCGACGTGCGCTGATCAGGGATCACCAGGTACGCGGGTTTATTGGATTCTTGCTCGTCACGTCACTGGCTGTAGGTACCTGGCTGTATTTGCACAGCGACTACGGATGGTGGGATGCGTTTCGTATCGTGGCGGTCAATGTGACCTCGGTTGTCACGACCACTGGAATTGCGGTTGGCGACTACACCTTGTGGGGCAGCTTCGCTGTGTTGCTGTTTTTCTATCTGACCTTCGTCGGTGGCTGTTCCGGCTCAACGGCCGGCGGGCTGAAAATCTTCCGTTTTCAGGTGGCCGCCGCGCTTCTGGTCAGCAGCTTGAAGCAGTTGATCCACCCTCGAGCCGTGATTCAGAAAAAATACAACGGCCATCCCATCGATGAGGAAATCGTCCGCTCCCTGCTGACCTTCTCGTTTTTTTTCACCATTACGATTGCCGCCATCGCTTTGGGCCTGGCGCTGATCGGGCTTGATTGGATTACCGCCCTGAGCGGTGCCGCTACGGCGGTGTGTAACGTCGGCCCCGGCCTGGGCACCATTATTGGACCGGCAGGTAATTTCTCGTCACTGCCAGATGCGGCGAAATGGCTACTCACCGTTGGCATGCTGCTAGGCCGGTTGGAAATCCTGACGGTGTTGGTGCTCGTGACCCCGGTTTTCTGGAGATATTGAGCCAGTCATTCGTAGGCAGAGACGCCGATCGTTGCCTGTTACGGTGATAGCACGGCGGTCATGGTTTTACCGCGTGATGATCGTCAGTACGGGGAGCGTCCATCGGTGTCTTCTCCGGTACTGTAAAACTCACTGTCGTACTGGTGATGATCTGGTGCGTCGGGTCGGCCACTTCCAAGAGAACCTTGTGAGGACCGGGCGTTAGCCCGACCAGGATAATCGGGTCTTCACTGGTGTGCGCCCACGTACCTTTCCAGTCATCGACGGTCACGTGAAGGTGACCTAAGCGTGGTGATACCTCAGCAGCCACCTTGCCAAAAACCGGCATGATCCTGGCGTGCTCTGTTCGAAACTGGATGATGACCACTCCACGGGCGAGCGGCTCGGCAAGCGGCGGGTAGGCAATGAGTTTCGGCGCACTCTCGGATGCCAATGGCAGTATCGCCGGCGGAGAATCGCTGTCTGCTGCCCCTTGTCCGAGCACGGATGTGCAAAAGCAGACACCCACAGCCAGGGCCAATAGACTTCCGGGAGCGAGGGACATGATTTGGTTCTCCGCGTGATTTCATTCAAGCGTAGATCAACCTGGGTATTGCCCGCGGCTCATTTGAAACTGGAATCATCTAACTTAATTCATCGATACTGACTGGCCGCTTCTGACCGATCTTCGTGCCACGGATCGCCAAATACCCAAAAGCGGCCACCCTTGTGTTTGTGTACTATCTCAATTCGCTAGCGCCAGTGAGCGCGGGTCTCGATACCCGCTTTGTCACCTTTATCTGATGACAGTCCAAGTCGACCTCTGCCGAATAAGCCCCGGGGGAAAACGGGACCACCCAATCAGAAGCTGCTTTCGAACCATAGCTGTCGCTAAACAGCAAATCTGCCAAAATGCTTTCTAACAGGCTTGTCCTGAATCCATCGCAAAACCGAACTCACGAGTACTTTGATCATATGGCCACAGGTCTTAGTGATGCCGAGCTTGATTACGTACTGGGGATGATTGAGAAAGCCCCTAACACCGAATTAAATGTTATGTGTGAGCACCTGCAGATCGACAGCCGCGATCTTCTCAATCAGTTGGCGATCTCAGTGGCAAGACTGTTTATCACCGGCGGCCGCGATTTTCACTACTGTGATGAGGTGATGAATATTGTCATCAGCGATATCGTCGATCTGTCCTTGTACGCAGAGATGCCCGAGCCGGCATTTTCGATCTATCAGGCATTTGATGCGGGCGAGTATTGGCACAGCGGCGATGACCGGGAGGTATTCCCTTGGGAGAGGTGGACCCGTCCTGAGCTTGAGAGAATTTTGCGTGAGGTCGGCGGCTAACAACCAAGTCGAAGGTGCCCGCGGTAACGCGGGCACCGTTTTCTGTGTGGGGAAAAACGCTGACCCGCCTGCTTACCAGTTGTAGCTCAGCTTGGCGGTAATCTCGCGGCCCGGGTTGTAGAAGTTCGCCGTGCCGGAGCCGACCACGTGCTGCTCATCCAGCAGGTTGCTGACGTTCACCGCCAGGTCGGTGCCCTTGGCGATCTTGTAGTTGAAGGCGGCGTCGAACAGGGTAGTGCCATCGCTTTTGCCGGAGTTGGCTGCATCGAAGTAATAAGCGCCGACGTAGCGCGCACCCAGGCCCACGCTGACATCAGTGGCGGGTACGTCGTAGTAACTCCAGAGCGAAGCGGAATGCTTGGGTGCCGTGGCGAACTCGTTGCCCTTCAGGGAACTGCCGTCATACAACGAACCGCGCAGTACCTCGGACTCCATGTAGGAATAGCCACCGATCAGGCTCAGGTTCTGCGTCACCTGCGCTTTGGCCTCCAGGTCGAGGCCACGCGCCCTCGATTCGCCCACCGTCTGCTGCTCGATGATGCCGCTCGGCAGCACCACGGCGATGGTGACATTTTCCTGGGTCAGGTCGTACACGGCGGCGGAGAACAGTGCATCCATCCCCATCGGCGCATACTTCACGCCGACTTCGTACTGCCTGCCTGTCTGCGGTGTCACGCCGACCTGCGGCGGCGAGACGGATTCGACCATGCTCACATAGGTGGAGACTTCATCGTTGACGATATAGGTCAACGCACCTCGGTAGGAGGTTTCGGAGAAGTTGTCTTTCTCGGTGGATTGCAAGCCTTTGCTGGTCAGGTCCATCGAGTCGTTGCGCACACCTCCGGTGACGATGAAACGCTCGTAGAACGACAGGTTCTGCTGAAGAAACACAGCCTTGGTGGTCGCGTCTCGCTTGTTGACGGCATACGGCGCGATTGAGCGTGGAACGCCAGTAAACACCGGGTTGGCAATGTCGATGGGGGTCGTCAGGGCGTAGACCGAGCTTTCCTTGGTGGTCGAATCGAGGTACTCCACGCCCACCAGACTGCTGCTGTCGATGTTCTCGAAGCGGGCATCGTATTGCAGCATCAGATTGCCGTTGAACTGGTCGGCTTCAGTGTCGGTTCCGAACAGGTAGCGATCGACGGTGGTACCGATACGTGCGGCGCTGTCGCTGAGGTACACGTAGCCAAAATCATCGGTCAACTTGCTGTAACGCAGATTGCTGCGCAGTACGAAACCGTTGTCGAAATCATGGGTGACGTTACCGTTGAGGCTGGTGCGCTCGACATCGTGGAAGTTGTAGCTGGGCTCGCCATAAAACTTGCTGCGGTCGTATTCCCGATCCAGTGGATAGCCGCCGCTGTTGGGCGAACTTTCGGTTTTAAGGTAATCCAGAATCATCGTGGCCGATGTGTAATCCGTCGGTGCCCATGTCAGGCCACCCATGAACAACTGGTTGTCGTCCTGCGAATGATCGTACTCGCGGTCGCTGTTCTGGCCTTTGGCAGTAAAACGGCCGGCCAGGGTTTTCTCGTCGTTCAGCGCATCGCCGACATCGATGCCGGTCTCGACATGATCAAACGAACCGTAGGTCACATAGCCCTGGCCAAACTTCTCGAAGCGCGGCTGTTTGGTCACGAAATTCACCGAACCGCCCGGGTCCGCAGGGCCAAACAGGGTGGAGTTGGCGCCACGCAGAATCTCGATGCGCTCATAGGCGAACGGATCTTCGCGTACGCCGCGCATCGAACTGAGGGTCAAGCCGTCACGGTAGGTGGTGGCCTGGAAGCCGCGGATCTGGAAATAGTCGTTGCGATCATCCGTACCATAAAAGTCACTGACCACGCCCGGCGTATATTGCAGCGCTTCTTCCGTGGTGCTGACGCTGCGTTGCTGCATTTCCTTGTTGGTCACCACCGACACCGATGCCGGTGTATTGAGAATGCTGGTGGCGACCTTGCCACCAACCCAGAGCTCCTTGGCCACCACCGAGTTGGCGTCGTCGTCGGCACTGACCCGAACCTTGGCATTGATGATGAGCGGGGCGAGGCGGTAGTCCTCGACGGCCGTTGCGTCGAGCTCCAGCGGGCCGGCGGTTTTTGCTTGAGGGGTCAGCAGGTAAGCATTCGGGCCTTGCTGTTCGACCTGCAATTCGCTGCCCTGGAGCAACGATGACAGCGCTGCCGATGTATCGAGCGAGCCATTCACGCCAGCCGTGGTGCGGTTCGCCACACTCGAGGCGTCGAAGGAAAGGCTGATGCCAGCCTCGCGCGCAAAGCGGTCAAGCGCTGGCGCCAGTGGCCCGGGGGCGATATTCCACTGTTTGACTTGATCGCTGTGGTCAGCGCCCGAGGTTTGCGCCAGCGATGGCAATGCATAGCTGCTCACGATCAAACCCAAAATCGCACCGTGCAAGGCACGACTCAATGGATGGCGCTGTGAAACCGGGGACGAACTCATTTTCTCGCTCCAAGAAAGGACATCGGCAGACTGGCCTGTATTCCGGCCTTCCTTAGAGGTCGAACGAGAATGAGAAACCACCTCATTATTTTTCAGGTAGCAGAAAAATATTCAGGTGGACTCAGGTCGCAGCGCTCACGGTGACCCAGTAACGGGTTCGGTAATCAATGTGCAGGCGCAGTGACTGCGCGATCAATGCCAGGACCCGATCGTTGTCGGCGAGCTGGAAAGTGCCGGAAACGCGACGATCAGCGACCTCTTCGGCGCAGCGCAGGACTCCTGGGCGATAACGCGACAACTCTGCGATGAAGTCACCAAGGCGCATATGGTTCGCACTGATCACACCGTCACCCCAACCCCATGGATCAAGGCCGTTGTCCCTGAACGTTCGGGCGTCACTTGAGGTGAACAGCAGTTGGTTTCCTGCCAGGACGTTGCGGCTCGCAGGCGTTTGACTGGCGCCGGGGAACACCGTGACTGATCCTTCCTGGGCCGCGACCAGAGTGCCGTCGTCACGCTCGCGGACCAGAAAGCGCGAGCTGTGGGCTCGCATGATCCCGTCGCGTGATTGCACCCACAACGGTCGCGCTTGCGGGGAGTATTGATCCGCACCGACATTCACGATGATTTCACCACGGCGCAGGATGATCAGGCGCCGCTGGGCGTCGAAATCGCTGTCGACGGCGCTGTCGCTATTGAGCTGGATTAGGCTGCCATCATCGAGTTGGAAACGTCGTTGCTCGCCGGTGCTGCTGCGCTGCTGTGCAAGCATGGAGGGCAGGGGGGTGTAGTCGCGGCCGAGCCAGGCTGCCGCGCCGACCGTCGCCAATACGCCCAGTAGCTTCAGGCTTTCCCGCCGGCGCATTCCATGTTGGGCGCCCTTAAGGGTTTGTCGAGCCAGCTGAGCTGGCACGCCTTCGAATTCATCACCAAGCGTTTCCACACGCTGCCACGCCAACCCATGCTCCGGGCGCTGCTGCAGCCAGCGCTCGAACGTGCGCTGTGTCTGTTCATCGGCTTGATTGAAGCGAAGGCGCACCAGCCATTGGATTGCCTGCTCGACAATGGCCGGATCCAGCGCCTCGGGCTCAGGCCTCGACATAACGCAAGCGATAGCAATGTTGCAGGGCCGTGGCCAGATCGCGCTCCACCGTCGCGCGGGAAACACCGAGCTTTTCGGCGATTTGTGCGCAGGTCAGACCGTCGAGTCGGGCAAATAAAAACGCCTGGCGTACTCTTGGTTTAAGCGAGTCAAGCAGACGGTCTATGCGCTCGAGCGCATCGAGAATCATCAGCCGGCTTTCTTCCGATGGAACCTCGTGTTGAGGCAGCAAGATGATGCTTTCCAGGTAGGCACGTTCGAGTTCGCGACGACGATACTGATCAATCATCAACCCTCGGGCAATGCTGCTCAAATAAGCACGTGGCTCGCGCAGGGCGCCGGACTGGTGACGGTGTTTGAGCACACGCACAAAGGTGTCCTGCGCCAGATCTGCGGCGTTGTCGCGACAGCCGATGCGCCGAATCAGCCAGCCCTGTAACCACGAGAAGTGGGTGCGATAGAGCAGCCCTGGATCTGCAGTACCTAGTGTTTCGTCGCTACGCATCGGCATCCCGGGACATACATGATTGATAATGAATCGCATTCTACTCAGGCGTTGGGCCATCAGGCAAATACGTCGCGCGTAGGGTCTGCTTTGGGCGAAATGACGCCCCGGGTTTCTTGGACAATGGCCACGGTTCAGGCTGACGCGCCGATCCCGGTAATAGGCCCAGGCTGGGTTGCTGCGTTACTGGTCAGAGGTGCAGTCATTCTAGTTTTTCCCTTCATCGCATCACCTTGGGTTCGAACGTCTGCTCTTGGCCGATTTCTGCCTCACAAGAGGCTTCCCTCCGCTTGCAAAAAACGATCAGGCCGGCATGGGCGAAGGGCACTGGACACCTTGTCATCGATGATCTCCTCGCTCGCCAGACGTCCCACTATCGCCGCCAGAGTAATTCCAGGGTGCATTGCACAAACGTAGACTCCACCTAGTTTGGGGAGATAACCGATGATGGGGACGCCATCGGCAGACATGGGCCTGAGTCCGACACAAGCCCGTTCCGGTTCTATGGAAACGACACCATGGAGTTCGTTCTGGATTGTCTTGGCCGTGCGAAGCGCTATCGCTGCCGGCTGATTTTCCACGGCATCGTTCAGATAATCTTCCGCCGCGAGCAACGCACCATCCGAACTTTGCCGCACTTCCATTTCAGGGCTGGATATGAGGGTGTGTACGAGGTTGGGTTGTTACTTGTAACGGATGAAAATGGCAGGGGAGGCCTCTATTGGCAGGGACACTCCAAGCATGTCTGTCAGTTTCGTGATGCCTGCCCCGGCTGCCAGTACGACAATATCGGCATCGAGGCTGCCTATCGTTGTTTCGACTCCAGTCACCGTTGCACTCTGGGTTACCAAACCGAGCACTCGCGTCTGAGTGAGAATCTTCGCCCCATATGCCTGCGCACCGGCGATCAACGCATGCGTAGCTGCCACTGCGTCCAGCGCTCCTTCTTCAGCCGCATACAGAGCAGACTGGGGAGGGTTCTTGAGATTTGGTTCCAAGTCGAGAATCCGCGATCGAGACACCAGGTTTGCCGAAGCCTGGTGACCTGAGACAGGCAGCGTCTCAATCGCCATCGCACTGTAAGACAAGGCGCCTGTCCATCTTATCTCCAGACCTGGCAGCTGCGTTTCGAGTCGGCGGTACTCCTTGATGGCAGAACCGCGCAGTTGCGCGATTGGGTCGGGTTCGGGGTGTGAGGCATTGAGCCAGGCGAATGAGCTGCCAGTCACTCCCGAAGCTATATCTTCAGCTTCTACCAAAGTGACATTCGCGCCTTTACCTGCCAAGTGATACGCCAATGACGCGCCAACGATGCCTGCACCAATGACAACGACTCGTTTGTCCTGACCATTTCCCATATCAACCTCCGTATTGTCGATGTGCCGATGGTACGGCAGCCGGATGATTTCATGACATGAGAACCTGATCGTTGAGCTTTTTAAGTGTCTGCTTCTGGCCGAATCCGACAACGGTGCCGTGCGACTGATCCACCCCGGTCCTTCACCCACGTGGAGGGCACCACCATGTACACAATCGCTAAATATCGACCTCAGCCATGGAATAAGGGGAAGCTCATCGGCCAGAAAGCTCCGCTTCGAGTCAGGGATATCTGAGCCTTGAGACAATCAATCTCCTTCCATCTACTTATGGCCGATTGATGTGGCTCATCAGGTGCTGCAATCACTATTGACTCACCGATCGCTAGCGGATGAGACCGGCTAAGATGAGTGGTTGGCGACTGCGTAAATCCAGGGAAACCGCACATGCGCAAATATTTGGTCTTGCTATTGATTGGCGTCACAGGCGTTGCCAAGGCGCAATCTCAATGCTCAAACACGTGGTATCAATCGGTCGATAAGATTCTGCATACGGCTGATATGCAGGGGCACGGACCGGATTTAGGTTCTGACGAATGGAAGTCAGTGATCGAGATAAAGCTGGGGGTTCAAGATGGGTCAGATGTCCCTGAGCGAAGCTCCGAGCAGTGGTGCAATTACATTGATCAGCAAATCAGTGCGATACAGTCGACCGGGGCGCGCACGGGAACATCGTCGGCTATCAATTCGTCACCTGGTCCATCTTACGATTGCTCAAAGGCGGAGCCTGGCGGTATCGAAGCATTGATATGTAAAGACAAGGAATTATCTGGCCTCGATCGCAAACTCTCGGCAGTGTATGCCAGTGCGAGTATTAAGGCCGGCAACGAGCATCCTCCAATGCTCAAAGCAGAGCAGCGGGGGTGGATCAAGGGGCGGGACGATTGCTGGAAGAGTGATGACGTCGGTGCATGCCTGCGCATGGAATACCAGAACCGCATCGCTGAGTTGCAAGCACGGTACCGACTGATCTCTGGCACTGGGCCTGTCTTTTACGAATGCGACGGCAACCCTGCAAACGAGGTAACTGTCAGGTTCTTCGAAACTGATCCGCCAACATTAATAGCCGAGCGTGGCGACAGCGTATCGCTGATGTACCAGCAACTCAGTGGCATGGGCATCAAGTACGTCGGGCGTAATGAATCGCTTTGGGAACATAAGGCCGAAGCCATCATCACTTGGGGATATGGTGCGCCCGAAGAGCAATGCAAAAGAAAACCTTGAGCAGCGGTTTGTTCAGGCCAGGTAAATACAAATGGGTGAGAGGCCAGCTCTCATAGAAAGAGCCGCCTACAGGAGTCGGGTTGCCATCCATATGGTGTGCGGCCCATGCCAGTAGGTGTGCCATACGTTCGGCAGCAACTGGCGACAGCGTTTTGGGCTGGAGAAGACCATGGGGCCGGCAGCTCTTGGCCGAAAGCGGTTGCCCTTGTGTGGCAACTAACGGCCAAAGGCGGACGCTTTTGGCCGTTAGCGCTATGAAGAGATTACAAGAAGCTATGCACCCACAAACTCGATCACCGTCTTGCCCCTGCCGCGGCCTTCGGCGACTTGGCGAAATGCCTCGTTGACGTCGTGCGGCGCAAAGTGCTGTTGATCCACGCGGATTGTCAGTTGACCCGCATTGGCCAGCGCAGCGGCCTCGCGCAGGATAGCGCCGTGATGTTCGCGTCCTTTGCCGGTGAGCAGCGGAGCCAGAGTGAAAACCCCCGAGTAGGTGGCACTTTTGAACGACAACGGTGCCAGGGTGTGCTGGCCCCAGCCCAGGCAGCTCAGCACGTGCCCGGTATAGGCTTTCACGGCTTGGAATGATGCATCCAGCGTGCTGCCGCCGACGGTGTCGTAGACAATGTCGAACCCTTCGCCGGCGGTGTAGTGCTCGACATAATCCTCAACGCTCTGTGCCTGATAGTCGATCGCCGTCGCCCCCAGCGAGCGTATGAAGTCCAGACTGCCCGCCGAACCGGTGGCGTAGACATCGGCACCGCGAGCCTTGGCCAGTTGCACAGCCACTTGGCCGACCCCACCCGCGCCGCCATGAATCAGGACACGCTGGCCGGAGCGGACATTGGCGCGATCGACCAGACCTTCCCACGCGGTGATGAATACCAAAGGCAATGCAGCCGCCTCACGCATGCTGAGGGTGTGTGGCTTGACCGCGATCAGGCGGGCATCCACGGCAATGTACTCGGCCATGGTGCCTTGGGCACCGCCGATCCCGCCGGGCATGCCGAAGACTTCCTGGCCCTGGGTGAATCCTTGGACTGCTTCACCCACTTCAACCACCGTACCGGCGAGGTCAAGGCCGAGCACGGCCGGCAGCGTTTGACGGGCGTGAGCCCCTGCGCCGGCGGCAATTTTGGTATCGAGCGGATTGACCCCTGCGGCGTGAACCTTGACCAGGACTTGCCCCTTACCGGCAACAGGGCGATCGATGTGACGGATGGCCAGCGGGGATTGAGCGGACTCGGCGATGGCGGCAAGCATGGAATGTTTCATGGCGCGAACCTGTGTTGGGATGGACGCTTACAGATTGCCGCGCTTTAATCATTCCGATAAGAAACCCAATGTGCATATGACTTATTCCGCAAAGAGAACCAATCGTCGATGGATCTGTTCGACAGCATGCATGTCTTTGTTCGCGTCGTGGAGCGCGGGTCCTTCTCGGCGGTCGCCCGTGAACTGAACATGGGGCAGCCGGCAGTGAGCAAGCAAGTGCGCGCGCTGGAGCAGTATCTGGGTGGGCCATTGTTCGCACGCAGCACTCGGAATTTGGCCCTGACCGACCAAGGTCAACGCTTCTACGACCACTGCCAGAAAATTCTCGGCCACGTCGAAACTGCTACACGGAGCTTTACCAGTGGCCAGGAGCAGATCGCCGGCCCTTTACGAGTCGCCGCGCCGGTCAGTTATGGAAGGTTATGCATAGCACCGCTCATAGGGATTTTCCTGCAACGCCATCCTGACGTGCGGATTGACCTGCGCCTGAGTGACCACAATGAAGACCTGCTCAAGGAAAACATCGATCTGGCTATTCGCATTGGCGCAGTGAAGAGCGAGGGATTGGTGGCACTGCCACTGGGCAATAGCCCACGGCGTGTCTATGCCGCGCCCGGTTACCTGGCTCTGCACGGCGTGCCACTTGAGCCAAGCGAACTGTCCGATCACAACTGCATCGGCTTCACGTTGCTGGAGCATTACGACCGTTGGCACTTTACGCACCTCGGCCAGGCGTTCGATGTAGTTATCCAGGGTAATGTCACCAGCAACAGCAGCGAGGCCATCCGCGAAATGGTGCTCTGCGGCTTGGGTATTTCCCTCTCACCGCAATGGCTGTTCACAGCTGACGTCGAGCAGGGCAGGGTGAGTACCGTACTCGACAACTATCAGACCAGCGCGCTGCCTGTCAGCGCCGTACTCAGCCGCGAGCGACGACGTTCAGCGCGGACGATGGCGTTCATCGATTTTCTACGCGAGCAATTGTTGTAGCAGCGCCTTGTCATACGCCGTCCGCTGCTTTCTTCTCCGGGACCCTAAAACTATCTGAGGACAGTCCCGGCATTTGATGCGGGCGAGTATTGGCACGGCAGCGCGTGCCGGGGAGATCAGCTCATGAGCGTACGCCTGCGGCCTGCTGCAACCGCCGCACCGCGTCTCGGGCCTGGGCGCCGAGTTCGGCCAGGTCGAAGTCAGGCAACTGGTCGTCGTGTACGGTCAACCGCCCAGCGACCAGCAAGGCGCGCAAGGTCGGGCGTCCTCCGCCCACCACCGGCCCGATCGCCGGGTCATGCAGGCCGAAGTATCGCGGCTGGTCCAGGCGGTAGATCGCCAGGTCGGCCGCCATGCCCACTTGCACGCTGCCCACGGCGTCCAGCCCCAGCACCCGAGCCCCGCCAGACGTACCCCAGCGCACCACGTCTTCCACCGTGGCCGCGCTGGCACCGCCTTCCTCGTCACCGCCGGCATAACGCGGGCGGGCCCGTTCGCCAAGTCTGGCCCGTTGCATCAGCCAGGCGGCGTGGGTCTCGCTGATCATGTCGCAGGCCTCGTTGGAGGCGGCGCCATCCACGCCAATCGACACTGGCATTCCCGCAGCCTCCATGGCCACCACATCGGCAATGCCACTGCCCAGGCGGCCATTGCTTTGCGGGCAATGGGCAATGCCCGTACCGCTGGTCCCGAGCATGCGTATTTCCTCGGCGTCGAGTTTCACTAAATGCGCGAACCACACGTCCGGGCCGAGCCACTCGTGTTCGGCACAGAACGCCACTGGCGACATGCCGTGGCGTTGCTGCACCTCATTTTGATATTCGACGGTTTCGCTCAGATGGCTGTGCAGGCGAATGCCCAGTCGCCGGGCGACCCGGGCGGTTTCGCGCAGGTGTTCGGCAGGCATGGAGTAGGGCGGGCTGGTGGGCGCCATCACCACCCGCCGCCAGGCATCAGCGGCCGGGTCGTGGTAGCGCCGCACCAGACGCTCGACGTCGTCCAGGTATTGCTCCAGGGTCTCCGGCCCGGCCACGGACTTGCCTTCGGCTTGTCGTGCTTGCGTGGCGCCGCCACGGCAGAGAACAAACCGCAACCCCAGCCGTTCGGCTTCCTCGAACAGCACCTCGGCACTGTCAAAGTCCATGCCCGGCAAGTACAGGTAATGATGGTCTGCGACGGTGGCGCAGCCGGATCGTGCCAATTCGACCAGGCCAATGCGCGCGGCGAGGCGAAAGCTTTGCTCGTCAAACGCGCCGCGATAGCGATAGGGCACGGCACCCAGCCAGGCTCCCAGACTCTGGTCAATACCTGCGGGAATGCCTTTGAGCAGCGATTGAAACAGGTGATGGTGGGTATTGACCCACGCCGGGTAGACCACGCAATCGGTGGCATCCAGCACTCGCTCGCCGGGCTGGGGTTGCAGGGCGCCGATGGCGCTGATGCGGCCGTCGACGATACGGATATCAGGCCCGGCGTGGCGCGCCGCCGCACCGGACGAGCCGGTGAGGATGGCGCTGGCGTTACGTACCAGCCAGCTATTTTGAATCTTCATGTGAGGCTCCATACGCCGCGCCTGCGGCGGATTCAAAGGGTCAGCCGAGTTCGCTTTCATGCCAGTTGCGCAGGCTCAACCGGGCCAGCACGGCCATCAGGCTGAATAACGCGACACCGGTCAAGGCGATCAGCAGCAGGGCAGCGAACAGCCTCGGAATATTCAGTTGAAAGCCGGCCTGGAGAATCTGATACGCCAGCCCTGCGCCGGTGCCCCCGGTGCCGGCAACGAACTCCGCCACCACCGCGCCGATCAACGCCAGCCCGCTGGCAATGCGCAGCCCGGCAAAAAAACACGGCAGGGCGCTGGGAATGCGCAGGCGCAACAGCACCTGCCAGCGGCTGGCGCGGTTCAGGCGGAACAGATTGAGCAGGCCGGGGTTGACGCTGCGCAAGCCGAGTACGGTGTTGGCGATGATCGGGAAAATCGCCACCAGGGTCGCGCAAATAATCAACGCCAGCGTGGTGTTGCTGCACCAGATGATGATCAGCGGTGCCACGGCCACCACCGGCGTCACCTGCAACAGGATGGCGTAGGGAAACAGGCTGGCTTCCAGCACGCGGCTCTGCACAAACACAAAGGCCGCCAGGGTGCCGATAAGCACCGCCAGGGCAAACGAGAAAAAAGTGATCTTCAAGGTCATCCACAATGCACCGAACAGCATCGGGCCATCGCTGATCAGCGTTCGGCCGATATCGACCGGGGAGGGCACCAGATACACCGGCACCTTCCAGGCCACACATGCCAATTGCCACAGACCCAGCAATACCGCGCCGAGCAGCAGCGGCGAGACGATGCGCAACACCGCGGGATGACGTAACCAGGGAGTAAAGGACGGGTTCATGAGCGGGCTCTCAATAAAGTCAGCAAGAATCGCCATTGGCCTCGGCCAGCAGCCGGGACAGGCGTGCGCACTGCGCGATAAAGGCCGGGGAGGTGCGGTAGGCCTCGTCTCGTTCCAACGGGCCGTCGATTTCGATGTCGGCGATTACTCGGCCCGGGCGCGCACCCATCACCACCACCCGCGATGACAGGTAGACGGCCTCGAAAATGCTGTGGGTGACGAACACCACGGTCAGGTCGCGGCTAGCCCACAGCTGACGCAGGTCGCTGTCGAGCTTGTTGCGGGTGAACTCATCCAGGGCGCCGAAGGGCTCGTCCATCAACAGCAGATTGGGCTCGGTGGCCAAGGCCCGGGCAATGGACGCGCGCATTTGCATGCCGCCGGACAGTTCTCGCGGGTACACCTGGCTGAAGCGGTCCAAGCCGACAAGAGAAAGGGCAGCGTCGACTTTTGGCTGGCTCTGGGCTTTGGGCACATTGGCCAGATCCAGCGGCAGGCGCACGTTGTCGCTGACCTTGGCCCAAGGCATCAGGGTCGCCTCCTGGAACACCATCGCCAGGCTTTGCCCTTGGGTCGGGCTGGCCGGGCTGTCCTTGCCCCACCAGCGCACGTGGCCGGCGGAGGGCTTTTCGAGGCCGGCGAACATTTTCAGCAGGGTGCTCTTGCCGCAGCCCGAAGGGCCGAGCAATGAAACGAACTCGCCGCGCTGAATGGCCAGCTTCACCCGGCTCAAGGCCTGGGTGCCGTTGCTGTAGGTTTTTTCCACCTGATTGGCGAACAGTGGCGTTTGCACGCCGACGCTGTCGCCCCGTGGCAACGCCTGTGGCAGGGCGTTGGCCCCAGTTATGGTTTGCATCAACATAGCGCTCTCCCCTTGGGTCATGAGCGTCCGGTAAAGCCCCGGCACACCGGGGCGCTGACTTCAATGGCTGAGGAACACTTCACTTTCACCGTGAGCTTCGAGCAGGCCCAGCAATTGCCGGCGAATCACCAGGCCAGGCTTGTCCGACGGCATGTGTAGTTCCACTCGCCGGCGAGTATCGACACAGGCGTCGTAATCGGTGGCTTCGAGGATGTCGCGGTCTTCGGCGGTGATCGCTGCGTCCCAGTCGATCAGTTCCTGGGTCGAGCATTGCTGTTCACTGTCATTGCGATACAGCCACTGGACCAGCATCAGGCGCCCGTCTTCCATGGGTGTCGCGCAGTTGTAGATGATGTGGTGGATGCCGCTGTCCGGGTACATGCAGCCAAAGCGCCGGGAGAAGGGCAGGTAATAGCGGTTGATCAGGTGGCGCTGGGTGATCGGCTCGCGGGTGCCGGTGATGCGATAGCTCTCCTCAGGATTGCGGATCGGCACACGGGTCTCCGCCTCGAAGCCATAGTCGGTTTCGCGAAACTCGTAGCCGGCCGGCGCGGGCTGGTCGAAAAGGCCGAAATTGGCTTTGTGGACGAAGGAAAAATGCGAGTTGTCAAAGGAGTTTTCCATGACCCGCAGCGGGCTGGTTTTCCACTCTTCATAAAACTGGAAGATGCGCCGGTAGCCCGGGGCGCCATCCTCGGGAAACTCAGGGATTGGTTGCAGAGGATCATCGAGGGCGACCCAGGCGTAGCCGTATTTTTCCTGGCAGTGAAAGGCCTGGACCGAGGCGCCCGGCGGAATCATGCCCGCGGGGTTTTGCGGGATCTTCACGCAGGTGCCGGTGCAATCATATTCCCAGCCGTGATAGCCGCAGGCGAGGTTACCGTCCTCGCTCACAAAACCTTTCGAGAGCTTGGCGGTGCGGTGGCAGCAACGGTCGCGCATGGCCACCGGGGTGCCGTCGGGGCGCTTCCACAGCACCAGCGCCTCGCCGAGTAAAGTGAAAGGCTGCGGACCGGCATCCAGCGAGGTCATGGGCAGCAGGGCATACCAGAAACGGCGCAATACAGGTTGTTTGGTGACCAACATAACAAGTGTCCTCACGGTATTCGTTCAGCCGGCTCTTGGGCTCGGGCTCTGGGTTCAGCAGTCTTGCAATCAGGCTCAGCGGCTGGCGGACTGTTCGGCGTCAGGCAACACCTTCAAGTCCTCGACGAAGCGCGTGGTGTAGGCCTTCTGCCAAGGCGCATCGGCACCGAGCAGGCCGGCTTCGACCATGAAATTGCGCGTGGCCTGCCAGCGCGCATCGCTCATCACGCCGATGCCTTGGGTGGCGGCATCACCGCCGGTGACCAGGCGATATTGCTTGAGCGTCGACAAGCCCCAGGCGAGCAATTCATCGCTCATGTTCGGGTTATCGGCCTTGATCAGGTGGTTGGCGCTCGGGTTGTCGAGGTAGCGCTTCCAGCCCTCCATCGAGGCGCGAACAAAGCGCTGGACTCGCTCAGGATGCTGATCGATCACGTCCTGGCGAGTGGCCAGCGTCGAGCCGTAGGGTGGGTAACCAGCGTCGGCAAACAGGAAGAAGTTGGCTTTCTCCCCGGCCTTCAACGCCTGGAACAACTCGGAGCTGGCATAGGCCTGCTGCGTGGTGTTGGCGTCCGCGAGGAAGGGTTGCAGGTTGAAGGTGTAGGGACGGGCCTGGCTGTCCTTGAGCTGATATTTGCCCTTGAGCCACGGCCACCAGGTTTGCTGGCCGGAGGTGGAAACCAGCACCTGCTTGTTCTGCAACGCATCCAGGCCGCTCACATCGGCATGGGTCAGCAGACCCTGAGGGTCACCTTGAAAGGGCGCGGCCACGGCCACCACCGGCAGGCCTTGCTCCACACTTTTGAGAATCTGCAAGTCGTAGTTGACGATGAAATCGGCCTGCTTGTTGAGCAGCAGCTGCATGCCATTGACCTGCGGCCCACCCATGCGGATGGTCACGTCCAGGCCTTCTTTTTCATACAGTCCATCCGCCAGGGCCTGGTAGAAACCACCCTGTTCGGCTTGGGCATACCATGAAGTAAGCAGCACTACCTTGTCATTGGCCAAAGCCAGTGGAGACGCGATCAGGGCGGCGGGCGCAAGCGCCATGGCCAGTAGCGAGCGAAGCGGTTGACCCAAGGCAAAGCGAATTTTCATGATGTGTTCTCCACAACGATTCGAAAACCGCCGCGCGCCAATCGGCACGCCAGCGAGGGACCGATTGGAGAGAACAAGGGAAGCAGAGAGGGCGTATATGCGTAGTTACACGGCTGACACTTCTCTCTTGCCCGGGGCGCTGGCGCCGCGTTCAAGCATCCAATCGGACGTACGCCCACATGGGAGGGCGCAAGAGCAATGCCCGGTGCCATTGCTGGCACTGACCGCTTCTACTCGAAAATAGTGATAGCCAAAAGTGTGCCAAGCCGTCGCAGGCCCGCCCTCACGGGATCCGGCGGGCGAGGCAATCAGCAGGAGGTGGGCAGGCGATTCGCAACGGTGCGAATTCAAGTGGGCGCGCTTCAATCTGGTGCGCAACCGATAGCTGCAAAGTATTCAGTTTTACGCATCGATTGTGCTGAATGAGGGTTGAGGATTGTATTCGCTCAGTTGGCACAACCCCTGCTTAGTCCGGAATCGAGTAGAAGCGGTCAGCACAGAGGGCTCTCAACAGAACCCGAGGTGCAGGGCATTGCTCTGGCGGCATTACGCCGCGTACCCGGCAAGGGTCGCCCCTCGTTAATTTGAGGGCCAGAGCAGCTGCTTGATCCGCAGCTCGGGCATGCCTTGCCGGTGATATCCGCCAATCACCTGACAAGGGCAGCCCATGAAAGCATCGCGTATTCCATTACTTGCACCTTCACTGCTGCGTCGCAGTCTGGCGCCGCTGCTAGCTCTGGCCAGCGCCGGCGCCGAAGCTGGCCCTCTGTTGTGGAACGACAACAGCTTGAGCTACCTCTACGGCCAGCATTTCAAAGTCGACGGCACTGGCGACGATACTCAGCAAACGCTGAGCTTCGAGCACGCCAGCGGCTGGACGTGGGGCGATATCTTCATGTTCGTCGACAACAAATGGTCCAGCGGACTCTCGGGTGCCGACGGCCATTCCTACTACGGTGAATTCTCCCCACGGCTGTCGCTGGGCAAAATCACTGACCGCTCCCTGAGCTATGGCATCGTCAAGGACGTCCTCATCGCCGCCACCTACGAGCGCGGTGAGAACCGCAATCGCAAATACCTGCTGGGTCCCGCTGTCGACCTCGTGCTTCCAGGTTTCGATCGCTTTTCCCTGAATACCTACTACCGCAAACCCGACGGCATCACCGGTAAGGCCTCAGGTCAATGGCAGATCAACCCGACCTGGTCCATGACCCTCCCGGTGGGTCGCTCCGACATTCTTTTCGACGGCTATCTGGAGTGGTACGTCAACGACGTCGGCAGCAAAGGCACCTCCAACTATGTGGCCAGGAGCTTTCACTTCAACCCACAAGTCAAATACGACGTGGGCAAGGCGCTGGGGCAACAGCAAAAACGTTTTTATGCGGGACTTGAATGGGATTACTGGTCGAATAAATACGGGATTGAAGACACGAGCGGATTCCCTACTGACCAGAACGCGTTGAGTCTCTTGCTCAAGGTGCATTTTTGACGGGGGCCGATCGCCAATTGCAAAAAGCGGCCTTGACGCACCACCTCGGCAAACTGGCGAAATCGGTGTTCATCGCCGCTACTCCTGCACTGCCAGCGCTTCAATCAGTTCCTGGGTGGTGACAATTGAATGAGCGAAAGTCGGCCCGTTCAACTCGTGGGCGGCGTGCATCATTTCCGCACGGAATGCGGCGGTCGCATCGCGCACCAGCGTGACGTGGTAGCCCAATTCCGAGGCGTAGCGGGCGGTCGCTTCGATGCAGGTGTTGGCGAGCAGGCCGACGATGATGACGTGGGTGATGCCTTTCTGCTTCAAACGAAAGTCAAGATCGGTATTGGCAAAGCCGCTGGAGCCCCAATGTTCCTGCACGACAATGTCGCCGTCCTTCGGCGCGAAATCGGGATGCCATTCGCCGCCCCATTCACCGCGTGCGAAGTGGTGCATGTGCATGATTTTGCACTGGGTCGGTGTTGGATGGTCCCAGCCTTCGTAGTCGCCGTGTTCCCAGCGGTGGTGCGGCACGATGACCACTGGAATGTTCTGCGCTCGTACGGCGCGATCGAGGGCTCGCAGGTTGTCGAGCAGCCCGACCTGTTCGGCAATCGGCTTGATCAAGGGGAAGACCTTGCCGTTTTCCGAGAGAAAATCGTTGTACGGATCGACCAGCAGATAAGCGGTGCGGTTCAGCGGATAAGAGGCGTTCGACATGACGATGTACTCCACGCAAGTTGAGTGACCGATGCCGTGGGCTCGCCCGGGCATCAGTTATTTATGACGACGAAAAAGCTCAAGTCAGTTGAAGGCGCTGCGGTAGGCAAAGAGGCCAGGCAAGCCACCGGTCATCACAAACAGTAGATTGCTTCCTGGCGGGTAGTCACCCCGGCGCACGCCAGCGAGCAACCCGGCGAAGGCCTTGCCACCGTAGACCGGATCCGTCAGCAAACCCTCAACGGAGGCCAGCAGCCGAACCGCTTCAAGCATCGATTCGGTGGGGGCGCCATAGGCGTCGCCACGTTGACTGCCATTCACAGTGATTGCGCTTTCCACAAGGGTTGCGGACGGGTCCAGGAGCTGCAAGGTTTCCCGAGTTTTGCTCAGGGTCGCCGCCGTGGCCTGCTCCTCAGTTGCCAATACCGAATAGCCGATAACTTCGGTTGATGATCGAGCCAGTGCCAGACCTGCTTGCAGTCCTGAATGGGTTCCGGCGCTGCCGTTGGGGATGATGATCCGCTCGAAGTGAACGCCGAGCGCGTCTGCCTGGCGGAGGATCTCTCCCGCACAAGCGGCGTAGCCCAGACTGCCCCTGGGGCTGGAGCCGCCCAATGGTATGAGGAAGGGTTTTTTGCCTTGGCTTTTGAGCGCGCTGAGCAATTCGCCGGCGTAGCTGTCCGGCGTCAGACCCGGCGGCAGTCGATGAACCTTTGCGCCAAACAATCCATCGAGCAATACGTTGCCGTTATGACAAAAATCGTCATCGCTGCGCACCGCCGACGGGGTCAGGATTAGCTCGCAGGCCAAGCCGTGGCGGGCCGCGACGGCGGCGGTCAACCGGGCGTGATTGGATTGAAAACCACCCCAGGTAACCAGTGTATCCGCGCCTTCGGCCAATGCTTCGCCAAGCAAAAATTCAAGTTTGCGCAGTTTGTTGCCACCGCCGCCGAGGCCCATCAGGTCATCGCGTTTGACGTACAGGTTGCAGCCATGCAGCTCGGCTGCCCGGCTCAGGCGGGACAGCTTCTGAATCGGTGTCGGGCCTTCCAGCAGCGCCACTCGGGGGTAAGCAGCCAGCGCAGTTTCCAGTTGATTCAAGTCGTGAGGCATGACGGTTCACTTGACGTTGATGAAAGGAAGTGGGGCGGTCACTTCACCAAGGCCCCGGCCAAATGGTTAATCACTGGCATTGCAGTTAAGTCGCTTTGTCAGGCCGGGGCGGACTCTCGTGCCACTTGCCTGAGAATTTGTTCGTACTCCTTGACGGATAGCGATCCGGACACCAACTGGCGACCGTTCAGTACCATGGCCGGGACCGAGTTGATCCCGCGTTCAAGGTAAAAGCTCTCAAGTTCACGGACTTCGAGAGCGAACGCCTCGCTGGCCAAAATCTCGCGGGCGCGGGTGGTAGAAAGTCCCGCCTCACCGGCTAGACGCACCAGTGTTTCGTGGTCGCTGGGGTTCTCGCCATTGGTGAAATAAGCCTCGATCAGGATTTTCTTCAGCGCGACCTGGCGGCCTTCCTGCACGGCCCAGAGCAGAAGGCGATGGGCATCGAAGGTGTTGTAGAAATGGCTGCGCTTGTCCAGGTCGAACTGAAAACCGATGGCTTTGCCACGCGCGACGATCATTTCATTGCGCGAGGCGACTTCTTCGGCGCTGCGCCCGTATTTGCGCATCATGTGCTTGATGGCGTGCTCGCCCTCGGCCGGCATGTCCGGGTTCAGTTCGAACGGCTTGAAGGTCAGCTCCACGGCAACCTCGCCGGCAACATTGGCGATGGCTTGTTCCAGCGCTATGGCGCCGAGTGCGCACCAGGGGCACACGACATCCGACACAAAGTCGATACTGACGGGGAAAGTCATTTCTTCGACTCCGTCAGTTGTTGGCGGTACTCGGTGGTGGTAATTCCGGCATAGCCCCAGTTGTCGGTGTCGACCTCTTCAATAACGATATGGGTGAGGTGCGGGTCCTTGTTGAGGACTGTTTGCATGGTTTTGGTGATCTCGGCGATGACTTGGGATTTCTGTTCTTTGGTAACGCCGTCGCGAGTGATACGAACGCTGATGAAAGGCATGGGATAAGTCTCCAGTAGGCGCCCCATCGATATGAAGAGGGGAGCAGTGGGATGGACTTTAGAGTGTTGCGTTCAGGGGATAAATCAGGGGCGGAGAACATCACTTATAACGCGATGTAATCAATACAACTGGGGGCTTTGCAGAAGGTAAATCGCCCTCCCTGGCTGCAGGCGCGGGGGAGGGCGAATGCTACGGCGGGAGGAATCAGTTTTGCGCTTTGCTCATGCGGGTAAATAGCTCGGTGGGTACTTTCTTGCCATTGGAAATGTACTGGTTGGTTCTGAACTTGTAGACCTCACCTTCCGAAAGAAAACCATCGTGGTTGGTGTCCATCGCTTTGAATTCTTCACCGCCCTGAGGTGCCACGGTCAGCAGTTCTTTTTGAGAAACAAGGCCATCATGGTCGGTGTCTGTGCGAGCGAAAGAGTCGTCGCCACATTTGCCTTCACCGCACTTGCCTTCGGCAGTAGCGGACTTGTCGCTGGCTTCGCTGGCCCCGCATTTGCCTTCGCCACACTTGCCTTCGCCGGTTTTATCGGCCGATGCCAGTTGGTAGCCTTGGGACAAAGGCTCAACAGCAAAAGCCGCAGACGATGCCAGGCTCATGCCACCGGCTAAAGCAATTGCGGCCAGGCCAAGACTGGTTTTGTTCGACATTGGTTTACGGTACATAGTGCTTCTCCAGATGCTTTGCGCGGCCAAGCCGCGGTTCATGCCACAGGGCGGATAGACCCTCAAGGAAGTTCGAGGCGAAGGGCATAAGCGTCGTCCACTTCGACAGAGCGTCCTAGTTCGGGTAGGCCTATTTAGCGGGAGTCATGTATCGGCGATGTATCGGCGAGCGGAGCATTTGTAAGCCAATCCCAAGACTTCGCGTTTGGGTACATAGAGATACAAAAACCGACCTCAGCCTTTGCTCGTCAGTCAGGACAACAGCTTTAAAACGGGTGTCGCGGCTACGCCGACGGCAGCTTGCGCATGCAGCTGGCGCAGCAGCACCAGTGCGTCAGCGACGAAGCCGGTCACGTCTGAAGCACCAGCCTCCGCAGCCAAAGCGTGCAACTGCGCTCGACCATCCATGTCAGGGAACTGCTCGATCCGCTGCAACAAACGGAACGCGAGAGGGCTGACCTGGGAGAATTGCACTTGGCCACTCGGCACACGGCTGATCAGCAGCAACGTCGGTTGTTCTGGCGGTTCAGAAGGCAAGTGGCCTGGCGCGAGACGATGTACGGCCCAAATGTAAGCCAGCGGCCAGACGAGCGGGGAAAGCCTGAGGGGACGGTCGAGTAAATGCGCCGCATCACTGGCCTTTAACGGCGAAGCGTCCAACTGTTGCAGCGCCATTTCCACCCACTCGTAATGAGCCAATTCAGGCAAGAACGGGTACCAGGGGTGTTCGTGATCGGGCGAGTCCTCCAGGCTCGCTACGAAGTCTACAAACTCACGAGCAATTTCTCCGAAGCGTGGCGTTTGCGCGCGGTAGTCACGCAAAAAACGCCGTACCAGCGCACGCCAACCGGCATCACCCAGCACGGCAACCAGCACCGGAAACGTTCCGCCCAGCAACCCCAACAGATTGTTCACCACCAAGTTGAGATAGACCTGCGCTCTCTCGGGATTCATCTGCGCAGGCGGCGCATAACTGTCCGGGTCACGCAGGTACCGGGTCAGCGCGAGCTGCTGACTGTGCAAACTTGAAGGGGAGTCAGCCATCGACGGTCACCCGCACCAAAGCATTGGCGTCGCGTTGCAAGCGCCTGATGGTGTTCAGCTCAGCCACCAGTTCGTCGTAGGACGGAAAGTTGAAATCGCGCTCCAGCAGGGTTGGCTTCACGCCGAAAAGGTCATAAGCCTGTCCCAGCAATGACCAGACTACTGGTTTGACCGAGGCGCCATGGGTGTCGATGATCAGGTCATCAGCTTCGTCGTAATGGCCAGCCACATGCATGGCGACTACGCGTTCTGGTTCCAGGCCGGCGAGGAAAACCGCTGGATCGAAGCGGTGATTCACTGAGTTGACGTACACATTGTTAACGTCGAGCAACAGGTCGCAATCGGCCTCGCGGAGCACTGCATTGGTAAAAGTGAGTTCGTCCATGTCCTGATGAGCAGCGGCGTAGTAGGAGACGTTTTCTACAGCAAGACGACGACCGAGAATGTCCTGTGCACGACGGATGCGCGCAGCAACGTGATGAACGGCCTCCTCAGTGAATGGCAACGGTAGCAGGTCGTATAAATGGCCATCGTCACTGCAGTAACTCAGGTGTTCGCTATAGAACGGCACGTTGAAGCGATCGAGAAACCCGCGGACTTGCTCAAGAAAAGATTCGTCCAGCGGTGCACTGCCACCCAGCGACAGTGACAGGCCATGGCATGACAGCGGATAGCGTTCAGCCAGCAACTGCAAAGCCTCACCATGAGCGCCGCCGATGCCGATCCAGTTCTCTGGAGCAACCTCTAGAAAATCGAAATCACCGACTGGAGCGTCACGAAGCGTGTTGAGCAGCGCACGGCGCAACCCGAGCCCGACGGTCGCCGCAGGGGGAAGCTGTGGATCTAAATGCGTTGATGATGAAGTGTTCGTTTGCATGAGCTAAATACTCCGATTCGACGTCTGAAACGCCCGATCCACGCCACCTCCACGGTCACCTATGGCAGCCGGGCGGGCATGGATCGGGCGGTTGAAACCCGCCACGGTTCTGCTCAAACGAGGTTGATCACCACGTTGATGTTGTTCCGCGTCGCTTTGGAGTACGGGCATGTCTGGTGTGCGGTATCGATCAGGTCTTGGGCGACGTTGCGATCCAGCCCGGGAAGGAAGACGTTGAGGCGAGCCTGGAGGAAATACGCACCATCGGTTGTGCCTAGATCCACTTCGGCGTCGACGGCAAGGTCACCCGGGAGGGTGACTTTCAGCTTGCTCGCCGCAAGCCCCATCGCGCCGATAAAACAGGCCGACCAACCAGCGGCGAACAACTGCTCTGGGTTGGTACCGGCGCCAGAGGTGCCAGGCGATGACAGCTTTATATCCAGTCGGCCATCGTCACTGAGGGCGGTGCCATTGCGTCCACCCGAAGAGGTATGGACTTTGCCGGTGTACAGCACTTTATCAATATGGGTCATGGTGAAACTCCTGATTAACTAGCGGGGGTTGAGAGCGATAACCTCGGTGACGCGATAACACTCAGCGTGCATTCAAACGCTTGAGATACCGACCGATGAATGCATCCAGGCTCAGCTTGCCGGCGCCTGTGAACACCAGTGGCAGAAGGGCTACGAGGTAGATCAAAGGGAGTTTGAAATTGCCGTAGCCTTTGTTGCTGATGGAGTAGCCCATAGCCAGTTCGCTCAACGTCGACCACTCTGCTGGCCAGTGAACTGCGGCAGTTGCCACGACGGTGACCACTATGAGGATCAGTGCAGAGAGGCGTGTTCCCAGACCTAAAAGCAAAGCAATGGAACAGAGCAGCTCTGCCCACATGGATAACTGCCAATTGAACGTAGCCGGCAGCTGATTGAAAGGAAAAGGAAAGGCCCCTTGAATGCTCGGGAACCAGTTCTCACCGTTCCACTTTTCCCATCCCGCTTCAAAAAACTCCCAGGCCAGAAACACGCGCAGGCTTAACGGCGCGATCCAGTCTCCAGCACGATCGAGATTAAGTTGCAGCCGATTCAAGACCGATAACGCGTTTGTATGCATGGGTTTAATCCTCCGACTTGTCGTCAAGAAAGTGGAAGCCGTTCAGGTGCTCCCAATGACAGCTGTCAGTCACAGGAGCACTGCGCTGGCCGTGAGCGCAGTTCATCGTGCTGGTGTATCTCGCTTGTGTCTGAGGGGGCGGGAAGATCAATGTTGTGTAACGTGTTTGCCTGCGTACACACTTGGATACAGAGCGATAACTGTTGAAGGCGCTATTTTGGAGTTGGGCTATACGATTGGCTGCGTTCTGCCGGTGGCTGGCGGGAGGATTTCACAGGGCGAATGAAAGTCGCAGATGAGGGGGGGAGAGGGCGTGGAAATTACTGTTGAATGAGGGGGCACGCCAGGTGCCCACCTTATCTGTCTGGAGCCGCCTAAGGTATCAAGCGCATCTCCCGCAGCCTGTCGAACACGTCGAAAAATGCCTGATCGCTCGCCTGGTAGGCAGTGAAGCCCATCAGGCGGCTTTTCGACATATCCGTGACCACTTCGATGGGGCGGCCAAGGTCGGCATCGGTATGCCATGGGGAAATCAGACGTCCAATGTCGGACTCTTTCAAACCGTGCTCCGCGACTATTTGCGTCCATACGGCTTGATCGTCCGCCATCTGCTTCTCTAGAGGCGAGGGTGACGCGGGATAGTCAGCAGCAGGCAGGTCGAAGTATTCGGCAATGCGGCCCCACATCCATTTCCACCGGAATACATCGCCATTGGTGATATTGAATGCCTGATTCGCCGCAGCCGGCGTGGTGGCCGCCCACAGTTGTTGCTTCGCCAACTGCCGCGCATCGGTCATGTCGGTGAGACTGTCCCACTGCACCCTGGAACCGGGAAACACAAAAGGGCGATTGGTGTGTTTGCAAATCGAGGCATAGACGGCGAGGGTGGTCGCCATGTTCATCGCATTGCCCACGGCCACCCCAGTGACGGTATGCGGGCGATGAACGCTCCACGTGAAGCCATCCTTTTCAGCCGCGGCGAAGAGTTCGTCTTCCTGAGCGTAATAGAAATTCTCGACATCCAGACGACCCTGTTCTTCGCGAAACGGCGTCTGTGGCAGGCTGCCTTTACCATAGGCTTCGAACGGGCCGAGGTAGTGTTTCAGGCCGGTAACCAGTGCTACGTGTTTGACGCTTTTCGCTGGGCGAATGGCGGCGAGGACGTTGCGCACCATGGCGGCATTGACGCGAATGTTCTCCGCTTCCGTGGCTTGCCGCGACCACGTGGTAATGAACACATGCGTGGGTTTCACATCCCTCAGCGCATGTTCCAGTGAAGCAGGGTCCTGAAGGTCCGCCGCGACAGGGATCACGCCTTGAAGTTGAGATGGATGCCTCGACAGCGCGGCGACCTGCCACTGGTTGTCGATAAGTAACTGGGTGATGGCGCTGCCGACAATGCCGCTGGCGCCCACGACTAGAGCTGTCTGGGTCATAGGTTTCTCCTGAATTCAGGTTTGGGAGTCCGCCTGAGCAGAAGAGGTTCAACCTGAAAATCCGTTAGAGTGTTCACCACTTCCCGTTAAAGCCTGTGAACAATGACTCGTCCGCTGTTTGTTTCCCTTGATGGCCCCAAAGGCGTCGGCAAAACCTCGCTGTTGGAGGCCATCACTGAAGTCCTGAGGGCAGACAACCAGAAAGTGATCCGACTGTGCGAGAAAAAAAGCGACCCTTTCAGGGGCGAGACAATGCACTTGGTGAACCGGCTCGTCCGCCATCCCGACCGGAATCTGGAATTGGAAGTCTGCCAACGCCTGGCTGATAGCCGCAGCTGGATTTCCCAGCACGTGCTGACCAAACAGCCTGCCGACAGCATCATCCTGATCGATCGCTGGTACCCGTCCGATGCCGCGTTTCGCCGGATAGTCCCGTTTGCTGAAATCCTGCAATTAAACCGTGATCGCAACGTTCAGGTGCCCGACCTGCATGTTGGCGTGGTCACGGCGGCGGAGATTTCGTGGGCGAGGGCGGGGGCGCGACGGCGTGGCTTGAGCAGTACTGTGCTTCGCGGTCTGGAGGAGCATGTCGCTTGTACTGAGGCGTTTGAGGTGGCCGCTGCCGATCAGGGTTGGTTTTTGTGTCGGAATGAGGGAGCGATCGAGGAGGCGACGGGGCGGGTGGTAGGGGAGATTAATCGGGTGGTGAGCCGTCTACGCGTTCCTTAGCGCCAGTCCCTCAGGGCAGATCACGGTCGACTAAGAAAGGCAGCGCGGAAAGTGCCATTGCACAAAAAAACGGGGCTCCAGCGTTGCGAATATGTGCTGGAGCCCCGCATCGATCGACTATCAGTCGAAACTCAGTTCCTGAGTCTTGATGTGATTGGCGACTGCGCCGGAGATGGCGTCGAAGATTGCTTTTTCATTGTTGCTGTAGACCTCCATGTCGAGATCCAGGGTAATGGCAGCGCTGCGGATCATTACACCTTCATGGTGGTAGCTGACAAACAGTGAGTGCCAGTCTGTGAATTCCACATCCAACACGAGGTAAACCACTGTCACCGAAGCCATGCCCTGGTCGTTCTTGATGGGGCCAAAGGCGACAGTCGTGCGGCCGTCCTTAGTGCTGGCCTTGTTCCACCAGAAGGTCATGAAGTCGTGGGTGCCCGAATCGTTGGGATCCTTGGCCAAGAGCGTCGCGAGCTGCTTGAAACTCTCGAGTTCCGTCGCTCCCAGATACGTGCCAACGATGGTGGTCAGCAAACTACCGATGTCCACGTCACCTGAAGAGACATCCTGCCTGACCTGGCCGCCACTCGCTGCCTTTACGGTAAAGCCCAGATCGGTCAGTTGGTAAACCACAGCATCGAACCATTGCTTCGTCTGCAGATAGTCCGTATTGGTGATGTCCACGCCCTTGTTTTTCAGGACGGCGCGCGCAGCCCCCTGTGCGTAGAGGTTCAGGTGAGAGTATGCGCTGACCTGCTCCGGGGTAGCATCGGTCATGGCATAAACCAACTGCGAGTCGATGGCTGTGGCGTCGATTGTCGTCGTAGTTCCACCGGTTAGCACGCTGCCCAGCTTAGGCGGCGCAAGGGCAGGCCATGCGCAGGTGATGATCCTGCTCGTAAATCCCACACCATCGCGAAGATAGGCTTGACGAGAGCGCCAGTCGGGATGGGAAGTGCGGTCGATAGTGAAAGGGACGTCACGCAACCCTTCGGGAGGGTTACCTATGGACTTGTCGATTGCCACGTTGAGTCTCTTCAGAAGCCCGTCGCACTCGCATTTCGCGAAAACATTCAGATGGTAGTTCAGGCCTTCTGTGTTGGTGACTTGCACGTGAGCACCAGCCCCCAGGGCCGCTTGGCAAGTTGAGATGTTCCGACCGAAGAGGCTGAACGTTTTCTGGGACTCGAACTTCACTTCTACATCAGCTTTTGCAGATTCCTTAGTGCACATGATGATCTCCAGCTCATACCCAGGCGTCATTGCTCGGGCATCTAGAAGTTATCAATATCGGACCCTTCGTGAAGCTCAGTCGGTTGAGCAGTGCTCACGAATTGCCCTGAAAATATTGCGTGGCGCTCAAGTTGCTGGAGTGGTTACTTCATCAAGAAACTTGGCGAGGTTACGAACGTCGTTGTCGGCCATTCTTTCAATCACGTCCGCGAGCGCTTTGCGATGCGGCGCGTCATGCATGGCGCCGAGCGTATGCTGTCCACGGCCGAGCAGAAGCCAATCGGCATTGACGTTCAACTCGACGCACAGCTTGGCGAAGTTCTCCATACTGATTGGCTCTGAACGAAACCACCGACTAAGAGCGCTGTCCGTCACACCGATTCGGTGTGACAGCGCGTAGAGTTTTGGAAACCCACGAAGGGTATATGCGAACTGAAGTCTCTCGCCGTAGCTTTTGATGCCATGCATTTCCATATCTTTCTTCGTCCTTTACTCGGAGAGGCATCGAAAGCTTCAGCAGTCCGCAGCCTCTCCGGGTTTAAGGCGGGTGAAGCCCCCAAGAGCGAATCGAGTGTGGTGAGAGGCACATGGGAGCGCGCCAACGATTGCTCTCGGCCATGCTAAAGACGAACTCATGTGCAGTGATATGAACTTTGCCGACTGAGAGCTCAGGTAGGTGTCCGGCCAAGGTGATTTTCTGGTTCGAGCGATTATGGCCTGAGCGCCAGCCAACGACTTGGTTTGCGAGGCTGAGGCGCTATGGGGATCGGTTTCACCGCGCGCTCAAACAGATATCTCAGCGGCCGTTAACAACCTTGAAGAGTGATCGCACGTCGGTGAGTGCGCACACGGTCAAGCGGTTGGACTCCGCATCCGTCTGCATACGCGCGAGCTTATCGGTTTGGTTGGTACGCGTTGCGTTCAGGTTGGTTGGGAAAGGATCCTGATGAGACGCTGTGGGTCAGCCCAACATGGGAGGTTTATGAGCGGTGGTGCTTTGTAACTGTAGTCTCACAGCTGCAACGTCAGTTTCCTGAACTCGTCTGGAGTCGTGAATATCGATCGGTGGGTTTAAAAGAAATCGTGTGGCGGGGAATAGCGGCTTGTGACCGTTGAGGCATGTTACCAAGTCCGATGCCCAGCGAGTGATCAACCTGCGCATCGCGGTTTTCAAAGCTTATCGCGAGAGCGATATCTGGACATCGTCGTGACGTTGGACTCGCCTTCGACGAAGCGCTTCTTGGTTTTCGACGCGAAGTATCGCAGCGCCCGCGCCAGCGTCCTGGATGCAATGGAGTCAGCGCACATTTATCACGACAGTCTCCAGTGGAAGGGCATCAAGCCTGACGTTTCATTGCTGCTGATACCTAGGGCAGACAAAGTAACGGCGCTTATCAGTCCGACTTATCATGCGGACTATGGGGTCGGAGCCTGGCAAATCAGTGCAGAATCAGAAGGGGAGGCACTGGGGATCGAACTCAAACGAATTCTGAGTGCAATACCAATCGCGGCCGCTCCAGCCCGTACAATTGCTATTGGAACGGCGAAGTAATCGATTACGCACAGTAGCGCTAAACTCGCTGACAATCCCGCAACCCGAAATAAAGGCGTCGGGCTCCAGGCGTATTGGTTCGCGACGCCGGTGCAAAGGACTCGATCGGACTGCGCTGGTCTTGACGACTCTTCCCGAGATCACCTGATTACGTTCAGGTTCACAAGCGGCAATGTTTTCGATCTTCACAATCGTTCAGCGCTGGTGGACAATCCGCGCTCTGTTCCGGGGTAGTTCAGCGGTAGAACACTCGGCTCTTAACCGGGTGGGCGCTGGTTCGAATCCAGCCCCCGGACCCACAACATCGCAGGCTCGGAAGGACTCATGCTCAGGGACGATAGGGAATCGAATGCGAATGCCGGCATAGGTGCCGGCTATGCAACCTTTCAACTCTCTCGGGCACTCGCTGCATCGGGCCTCGACGATAACGGACAGACGAGCAAGCGCATCGAGCGCTGGCGCAATGTAATCGAGCACATATTGCAGGGATCTGCGTCGTATGGCTCACGAACTCCATTCGCGGATGTGCCTGAGTGGGTCACGCTGGAAGTCGTCACGGGAGGTTTCGCCACTGGGCAGTACATGGCCGGTGGCGCACTGACCGAGTACGAGCGACATTTGGCTGCTTCGATTCCTGGTATCCGTCCTGGCTTCGAGCGACTCGATCTCAACACGTGGCACCTTACGGAGGAGGGGATTGAGGTACTGCAAACGAAGCTGGCGAGCGGGGATTATCGAATCGAGGTGCCAGAAGAAGCTGCACTGCTGACGGTGGCCTGGTTGCTGGGCCAACAACGTACAGAGAACGCATGGGACCTGGTTGAAGCGATAGCGCCTTTCTTTGAAGAGCTGCGATTCTTTCCGATGGCTTCTGACGGTTCGCCGCTTTCAGCAGGGCAAGTGCAGGTTTTTACTGTCGGTGATGTCAGAACCGTGCTTTCAAACCGCCCAGCACAGACGCGTCTGGCAGCGCAAAAACATGTCGTCGAGACTCGCTTGCCGCTCTACGATGCGGCGGTGTCGCTTTTCCTTTTGACGTATCAGGATGATTGGCCTTGTCGCCGGTACCCCGAGGGCTGGTTTGAGCAGGCGAATATTCTGAAGCGGCAGTTCGATGCTTCTTGCCCCAGCGCTTCAGGTGAAGCTGAAAGCTCAAGGGATCGGGCAGGGGAGTTGTTTGCATTGCTGGGGAGTTGCGCTAGCGATGCGGCGTCGCTTACGGGACGGCAAGTCGGACGAATTCGCAGGATCGTCGACGATTTCGTACGCAAGCATGGTCATCCCGAATCCGAATCTCATCAAAAGCACAGAGAGTCTCAACGCAGTCACGTGTCCTCACCCGGGCACCATCTATTTGCTAAAGCGGTTGCCGCACGTCTGAGCAGGTATCCCGGTTCGGACGGAGTTTCCGACTTTTCATCTCTGCTGCAACCCGTTACCTGCGAAGAAGCGACCGCATATTCGCTGTTAACAGGTATCGGCATTCCTACTGATATTCGTCGACGCGTCGAGCGGTGTCGAACGGGCACAATTGCCGAGCTGATCGATAAGGGATTGATTACATCCGGGGATACCGTGGCGCGGCTGCTGCCAGCGATAACGGCTGAGATCTGCAGTGCAGGATTTCGCGATATGTCGCTGCGGATGCTCTCTGTAGCAACCTATCGCGCCTTTCGACAACGCCGATCATTGTTGCTGTTGGATCTGGAAAGTCAGGTCAGGATGAATGAATTGCCGTGGGTGGCGGCTGTTGAGGACCAGCGAGAAACGGACGCGGTGGTCACTGAGGCAGCGAAACAGTCCCTGATCCAATCCGCAGCAATGACTCTTTGCGCTTTTCCTCAAGCGATCCTGCCCAACAAACTCATTCAGGAATTTGCTGCGCTTGGTGCGATGGCCAAGCTGGATCTGCCTTTTGTGGAAGAGGTCGCCTCGGACATTTTCATGGGCACTTTCTCGAACAAGTACATAAGATCTGCCAGGCAGGCGGCATCTTTGACAGGTGGCACGCTATACGCCAATTACTACGACATTGATGCAAGCCAATTGGCGATGCTTCCTGATCAACCGAAATCCAGGCGGAAAAGGTTCTCCAGGCCTGACGCTAGTTCCAGGGACGCATTGGCCAGATTGTGCTCCCAGCGGGCTGATGCGGGCCTGGGGACATGGCGACCGGCGACTAACGGTAAAATCATCGAGCAACAACAGATCCTGACGACGCAAAACCTTGCGCTGTTGTTTGGTGAGCTCGGGTTGAAGGCGCTGTTGCAGTATCGCCTGGCTTCGATGGCCGAGGAATGCTTCAGATGGATATGCGTACGCCAGCAGATGAAGTTGCGGTTTTATCACTCCAGCCTGGTGGTGATCAAAAATACGGCTTATGCCTGGCGGCAAATGGTCTTTTATCTAGCGATGCTCGATGAGGCAGAAATGCGTTTCGCGATTGAACGTATCGAAGCTCATTTCGCGATTCAGCCTAGTGCATTTCGTGAAAGGTTTCTGCCGGCGATTAGAGGATTGCGAGTAGCGGCTTCTGGCGCACCGTTGACCGAGGCTCGCCAAGCAAGCGAAGGTGCTCAGGTTTTTATCGGATGGACTACCGAGAGACATTGGTTGTTGAAGCTGCAAACGAATGGCGTTGCTTAGACTGAGAGGTTGGGAGTGGTGGATGTGATATCTAAAGCCTGAGGCCGTTCGCATCCACGATTTAACATAATATACATTACACGTAACAAGATGTTACAGGGTTAGCGTGGTTGCCCGAGAGATTTGAATCTGCGCGGTCGCTTCAAAACCAGCTTTCCCTGCAAACTGCATTTGTCCCAATCTACAACTCTCAATCTTCACCGCGCGTAAGCATTTCAATCAGCGCTCCATGCTGCGGATACTGTGCCGTGAGTTTTGCGCGATTACCGACTTCCATGTCCGCGAAATCAAACCCAGGCGAAACCGCTTCGCTGATCAAGCCAAAGCCATTCGAGCCTTCCAGCAATCGAGAGGCTTTCCAGATTCCACCCGGTACGTGCAATTGCAGTTGCTGACCAGCCAAAACATCGCTGCCCATCACCAGCGTTTGCAGTGAGCCGTCGGCGTGGATCAGGTTGTATTCGATGGCGTCGCCCAACTGAAAATAATGCAGGATGTCGGATTGGTTGAAATGAAACTGGCCCGCCGGCGATTGCTCAGTGAGCAGATAGTAGATCGAGGTCAGCAGATATCGCGTGCCTTGCTGCGTTTCGAGGCAGGCACGGTGATCGGCTTGATAGGTTCTGCGGTAATAACAGCCCTCGACATGGGGCTGTAGATTCAGCGCAGCAATCACATCTGTAGCATTCGGCTTGCGCTGAATCATGGCCTTCTCCGTTGCAGGTACGGTTTTTTGTTAGCTCAACTAAACGGTCATTTAGTGTAGTTAACGTATTTTCGACGACGATCGACGCACTTACCCTGCTCCGTTAGAAGTCTACCGCCGCCGACAGCAGATACGTCCTCGGCGTAGAAAGCGTCAACCCCGGCTCACTATCATCCGATGCACCCGCCGAGCTCCAATAGCGTTTATCCAGCACGTTTTCGACATTTGCGCGCAAGGTGATCGTCTTCTCGTCCAACTTGAAAGCATAGCGTGTGCCTACGTCGAACCGTTCCCAGGAGTCGATTTCCTTATCATTCGCCTGATCCAGATACTGCGAACTCGAATAGATTCCACGACTGGTCAATGTCAAACCCTGCACAGTCGGCACGTCCCACTCTGCACCAAGGTTGACGTTGTATTTCGGTGTTGCCGGTGCGCGGTTGCCGTCGAATGTACCGTTGGTGGTATCGGTCAGTTCGCTATCGATGTACATCACCCCGCCGAGCAATCGGAAGCCCTTCAGCGGTTCGCCAAACACGCTCAGTTCTACGCCGTTGTTTTCGCGTTTGCCGTTCGGGCCGAAGACTCGTGTGGTCGCATTGGTTTCGTAGGCAGGTTGTTTGATGCGGAACACCGCTGCCGTCAGCGCGTATGAGCCGGCGTCGTACTTGGCGCCGACTTCGACCTGGCGGCTGATGAATGGCGGGAAGATTTCGTCTTCGTTGATCGACGTCGATGGCGCGATCTTGCCTTGGCTCAGACCTTCCATGTAGTTGGCGTACAGCGAAAGTTTGTCCGTCGCCTTGAACAGAATCCCGCCCGACGGCGAGACCTTTTCTTCATCGTAGGCCGTATCGCCCTTGATGCCGTCGCTCCAGTCATCGACTTTGACCCGCTGCCAGCGCGCGCCCAAAGTCAGCAGCAGTCGATCCTCGAAGAAACCGAGCGTGTCGGACAAGGCCACGCCGCTGAAGCGATTTTCGGTGTAGACCTTGGCGTCATTGCGGGTCGGCGTGCCGGGTCTGGCTATTTCCACCGGGTCGTAGAGATTGCTGCGCCCGGCCGCGTAACGGGCGCCGCCGTTTTCGAAGTCCATATAAAAGTAGTTGGCCGCCAGGTTCACTTCATGGCTGACCGGTCCGGTCTGGAACCAGTTGCGCACCCCAGCGGTAGCCGTGCGAACGTTTTCGTCGCGAGTGAAGTCGCGCGGCTGGACGCTGAAGTCGCCGGCGTCATTGGTCACTGAAACCGCGTGGCGCAAGAAGTCGTGATTGCTTTTGCGTGCGCCGACGCCGCCATACAGCATGACCGAATCGCTGACATCGAACTCGCCGTTGAGCGTGCCGAAAGTGTCTTTGGTTCGCGCCCGGCTCCAGGGTTGCGCATAGTTGTCGCGCACATCATTGGCGTTCGGCACCTTGGCGTTGGTCGCGACTTGCACGCGTTCCTGCGGTGCGTCAGTGTCGCGTTCGGTGTGGCCGATATCGGTGGAAAGTCGCAAGCGTTCACCACGGAAATCCAGACCGAGTACTGCCATGTCGCGATCGACACTCTGATGATCCCATTCTGTATCACCGGACTGTTTAACCCCGTTGAAGCGCACCCCGAATTGATTGTCTTCGCCAAAACGCCGTCCGACATCCACCGCGCCGCCGACTTGATTGTTCGAGGCGTAATTGGCTGTCAGCGAGGTGATCGGCTTGTCGGTCGCGCGTTTCGGCACGACGTTGATCCCCCCTCCTACACTGCCCCGTGGCGAAATCCCGTTGATCAATTGGCTCGGGCCTTTGAGGATGTCGACGCGATCGGCCATTTCCATATCAATCGTGTAAGTCGGCAACACACCGTAGAGGCCGTTGTAGGCAACATCACTGTTGAACAGGCTGAAACCACGGATGGTGAATTGCTCATAGCGGCCACCGGCAGGGTTGGTGGCGCGTACCGAAGGGTCGGTACTGATCAGATCGCCGAGCGTGCGCGCCTGTTGGTTTTTCACCGTTTCGCTGGTGTAGGTGGTCATGCTGAACGGGGTTTCCATGAAATCCCTGGAACCCAACAACCCTTGCGAGCCACGCCGCGCGACCTGACCGCCAGCAAACACGTCGGCATCCGCTGAACCGCCCGCGCCGAGAATCGATGTCGGCGCAAGTTGCAAGGTGCTGCCTTGCGCTGCGGGCACCAGCGTATAAGCCTGATCGCCGACCGGTTGCAGCTGCAAACCGGAACCCAGCAACAACCGGCTGAACCCCTCCTCCACGCCATATTCACCGGACAAACCATTGCTGTTGCGGCCGCTGACCAGTGCCGGATCCACCGACAGATTGACGCCGGCGAGACCGGCGAAGCGCGTCAGCGCTGTACTCAGACTACCGGCCGGCACCTGATAACTGCGGCGACTGCCATCGTCGGCCCAGCTCGATTGGATCAACACGGGGCTGGCACTCAGGCTCAGCAAAAGGCTCAACTGCAACAACGGACGCAAACGACCTGGAAATACTGCGGGCATTGGAAGAAGCTCTCGATTTTGTTCACTTGCCTGGAATGACCAGCGAGGCGAAAAAAAGGGACAGGCTTCAGCCAGTTTTTTCCGCACGCGGTACCAGTGACACCCAAAATCGCGTTCGCGCATGCACATCGACGGGCAAACTGGCAGCCAGCAGTGCCAGCACTTGATCGGTATCGTCGAGGCGAAAGCTGCCAGTGACGCGCAGCGATTCCAGCGCCGGATCCCAGCGCAGAACACCCGAGCGGTAGCGACTCAGCTCGCGGAGGAAATCACCCAGCGGCTGGTTTTGCGCCATCACCACACCGTCGCGCCACCCGGGCATCAACGCATCGAACGCCGTCACCGCCCCGGCGCCCGAAGCTTGCAGGCTGACTTGCTGGCCCTGCTGCAATACCAGCGCCGGGCCGTGCAGCGGCTGCAATTGCACCGAACCACGGAGCACGCAGACCTGGCAATCGCGGGAATTGAGGCGCACCGAGATGTCGCTGTGATTGACGATCATCCGCCCATAAGGCGCGTTGACGATAAAGGCTGAATCGCCCGCGACGTTGAGCGCCATCTCGCCACGAATCAGCGTCAACTGACGTGCCGCCAGATCGACATTAACCGCGCTGTCGGTGTTGAGTTGCAATGAATAATCCTGGGCCAACTGCACTTTGCGCCGCTCGCCAGTGCTGGTGTGCAGGTCGGCGCGCCAGACCTCCAGCGGCAGCTCCCGACTGATCAACCACGCCGCCGGCACCAGCGCCGCCACGCCCAAGGCACGCTTGAGAGCAGCGCGCCGCGCCGGATCCGGCCGATCCAGCGTGGCCAGGGCAAGCGCCGGGGGCAAGCCTGCAAAGCGTTGACGCAGTTGTTGAATTTTCTGCCACGCGTTCTCGTGGCGACTGTCGCTGGCGCGCCAATGCTGTAATCGCGCGTGATCTTCCTCGCTGGCACAACCGGACTCGAGCAGTGCCAGCCAGTGCGCCGCTGCCCGCGCCACTTCCCGCATTTCATCATTGGGTGCAACGCGCATCAGAGATCCACCAGCAAACAATGCTCGTACGCCTGGGCCATGTAACGTTTCACCGTGCGCTCGGAAACCTGCAAGCGTTCGGCAATCTCGCGGTAGCCAAGGCCCTCGAGTTGACTCCAAAGAAATGCCCGGCGCACGGGGCGCGGCAAGCCATCGAGCAATTCATCCAGCGCCTGCAAGGTTTCCAGCAGCAACCAGCGCTGCTCCGGCGACGGTGCGCACGCTTCCGGCAATTGCGCCAAGGCATCGAGGTAGGCTTTTTCCAGATGGCGCCGCGTGTAGAAATTGCTCAGTAGCCGTTTGCCGACGGTGAGCAGATACGCGCGCGGCTCGCGCAATTCAGCCAGTGGCGGCGCGTTGCACAGGACGCGGACAAAGGTGTCTTGACTGAGGTCCGCCGCATCCCACGCATTGCCCATGCGCCGGCGCAGCCAGGTTTCCAGCCAGCCGCGGTGCTCGCGATACAACTGCTGCAGGCTCTGCTCCGACGGTGACGTGGCTTCAATCATCTCAAGAGACCCTGCGCGAAGGTAGATTCAAATGAGACTGATTCTATTTAACTTCTGCAAGGACACAAAGCCTTTTTGCTGCTCAGCGCTTGAGCGTCTCGCTCGGCAGCTCCTTGAACAGCGCGCGGTAACTGCTGGAAAACCGCCCCAGATGCCAGAACGACCAGCGCATCGCCACTTCCGCAACAGTGGTTTCCGTCGGCCGACGCTTGAGCAATTCACGGTGCGCACTGTTTAGCCGCCTCAGGCGCAACCAGTGGCTCGGGGTCATCCCGGTGTAAGCCTTGAAAGCCTGTTGCAACTGGCGCAGCGGTACGCCGGCAACGTGAGAAAGTTCGAGCAGATTGACCGTGTCTTCCGGCGAATCAGCCGCCCACTCCCCTACTCGCTTCATGATTTGGCGTTCGTTGTTACGCTGCTGCAATCCTCCACGATCAAGACGGGTTTGAGCGTTGTCGAGGATGAACAGGCAGTCCTCGAGCAGTTGCCGAGTCAGGCGATCTTTATCAAGTGGATCAGAGGCTTGCGACAACTTCGTGAGAATCGAGCTTAACCAGCCGCTGAACAAAGCGTTCTGTCCGCAGTTCAGCGGCGCCATGAACAGACCTTCGAGCTTTGCCACTTGCAAACCGTGCTCGCGGACGAAATCCGGACCGAACACCACAGCGATTTCACGGTAGTTCTCCGGGGTGATCCAGATGTTGCGGCTTTCTTCGTTGAGCAGATACAGCGCGTTGTCGCTGCGATCGAAACAGAACGCCAGAGCCCCGGATGGCGCACTGAAGTTTTGCTCGACCCGGGTGTTCATCTGTTCTTCATAAACCTCGACGCCCTGCAGATCCAGATAGCGAATCTGCCCGGCGAAATGCCCCGGCGACATCTGCTGGTAATGCTGGACCCAGCCCGGTGTAGCGCGGATTTGCTCGGCCACGTCGGCGGTATTGAACGCTTGAACCTGAAGCGGATTGCACGTTGTCATGGGGTGACCCTGCGCACTCTTTTGGTGCGCTTTGGTGCTGCTGAAAGTGGATAGATGGAATCGCAAGCCGCGCCCAAGATAGTCCCCAACGCGCCACAGGGGAAGGGGCGGAAGATGAAACCCGCCCTCCCCGGCGTCTACAAAACCAATAACGAGGTCTTTATGAACGCCCCTTTCGATCAGCTGTTCACCTGGCTGAAAGATCACAAGATTACCGAAGTCGAATGCGTGGTCAGCGACCTGACCGGCATCGCCCGCGGCAAGATTGCACCGACCAACAAGTTCCTGCATGAGCGCGGTATGCGCCTGCCGGAGAGCGTGCTGCTGCAAACGGTAACCGGGGATTTTGTCGACGACGACATCTACTACGACCTGCTCGACCCGGCTGACATCGACATGGTTTGCAAGCCGGTTTCCGATGCCGTGTATGTCATTCCTTGGGCAATCGAACCGACTGCCATCGTCATCCACGACACCTTCGACAAGTTCGGCAACCCGATCGAACTGTCGCCGCGCAACGTGCTGAAGAAAGTCTTGCAGCTCTACACCGACAAGGGCTGGAAGCCGATTGTCGCGCCGGAAATGGAGTTCTACCTGACCCAGCGCTGTGAAGATCCGGACCTGCCGCTCAAGGCACCGCTGGGTCGTTCGGGTCGTGCGGAAAGCGGTCGCCAGTCATTCTCGATCGATGCCGCCAACGAATTCGATCCGCTGTTCGAAGACGTCTACGACTGGTGCGAACTGCAAGGTCTGGACCTCGACACGCTGATCCACGAAGACGGCCCGGCGCAGATGGAAATCAACTTCCGCCACGGCGATGCGCTGGATCTGGCTGACCAGATCACCGTGTTCAAACGCACCCTGCGCGAAGCAGCGCTCAAGCACAACGTCACCGCGACGTTCATGGCCAAACCGATCGGCGACGAGCCCGGCAGCGCCATGCACTTGCACCAGAGTGTGGTCGAGATCGCGACGGGTCAGCCGATCTTTGCCGATGCCGAGGGCAAGATGAGCGAGCTGTTCCGTCATCACATCGGTGGCTTGCAGAAATACATCCCGAAAGTGCTGCCGATGTTCGCGCCGAACGTCAATTCGTTCCGCCGCTTCCTGCCGGACACCTCGGCGCCGGTCAACGTCGAATGGGGCGAAGAGAATCGCACGGTCGGCCTGCGAGTGCCGACTTCAGGGCCTGAATCGATGCGCGTGGAAAACCGCTTGCCCGGCGCCGACGCCAATCCGTATCTGGCGATTGCCGCGAGCCTGCTGTGCGGCTACATCGGCATGGTCGAGAAGATCGAGCCGAGCGCGGCGGTCGAAGGCCGGGCCTATGAACGGCGCAACCTGCGCCTGCCCATCACCATCGAAGAAGCCCTGACGCAGATGGAAGACTGCCCGAAAGTCGCCGAATACCTGGGCAGCAAATTCGTTCGCGGTTACGTTGCGGTCAAACGCGCCGAGCATGAAAACTTCAAGCGCGTGATCAGCTCCTGGGAGCGAGAGTTCCTGCTGCTCAGCGTCTGACGGCGCAGCCGTCCCTGTGGGAGCGAGCCTGCTCGCGAAGACGTCGGCACACTCACCATAGATGTCGACTGAAACACCGCTTTCGCGAGCAGGCTCGCTCCCACATGGGATTGTGCAGCGCCTGAGAATTTGATCGTTCCCACGCTCCCGCGTGGGAATGCATCCCGGGACGCTCTGCGTCCCATCCAAAGCCGAACGCCGAGCGTCCGTTGCGGCATTCCCACGCACAGCGTGGGAACGATCATTACAAGAAGAGGTGTCGATATGCGTCTATTGAAATCCGTACTCCCGGTCGCGCTGAGCGTGCTGTTCAGTGCAGCAGCCCACGCCGAGCCCCAGGTCAGCGTCTACAACTGGACCGACTACATCGGCGAAACCACCCTTGCAGACTTCCAGAGCAAGACCGGGATCAAGGTGATCTACGACGTCTTCGACTCCAACGAAACCCTTGAAGGCAAACTCCTCGCCGGCCGCACCGGTTACGACGTGGTAGTGCCGTCCAACCACTTCCTCGCCCGTCAGGTAAAGGCCGGCGCGTTCATGAAGCTCGATCGATCACAGTTACCAAACTGGAAGAACCTTGACCCGAAACTGCTTGAATTGCTTGAGAAAAACGATCCAGGCAATGAGCACTCGGTGCCCTATCTGTGGGGCACCAACGGCATCGGCTACAACGTCGACAAGGTCAAGCAAGTGCTCGGCATCGACCACATCGATTCCTGGGCCGTGTTGTTTGAACCGGAGAATCTGAAGAAGCTCAGCCAGTGCGGTGTGTCGATGATGGACTCCGCCGACGAAGTCTTCCCGGCCATCCTCAACTACATGGGCATGGATCCGCGCAGTGAAAACCCTGAAGACTACAAAAAGGCCGAAGCCAAGCTGCTGAGCATCCGTCCGTACATCACCTATTTCCATTCTTCCAAGTACGTGTCGGACCTGGCCAATGGCGACATCTGCGTCGCGTTCGGTTACTCCGGCGATGTGTTCCAGGCGGCCAACCGCGCCAAGGAAGCCAAGAACGGTGTGAATATCGCTTACGCCATCCCCAAGGAAGGCGCCAACCTGTGGTTTGATCTGCTGGCGATTCCGGCCGACGCGAGCAACGCCAAAGAGGCCCATGCCTTCATCAATTACCTGCTTGATCCGCAGGTGATCGCCAAGGTCAGCGCCACCGTCGGCTACGCCAACCCGAACCCGGCGGCCAAGCCGTTCATGGATGAGGAACTGGTCAACAACCCTGAGGTTTATCCGCCGCAGTCGGTGCTCGACAAACTCTACATTTCCTCGACCCCGCCCCAGGCGATCATGCGTCTGATGACCCGGTCGTGGAGCAAAGTGAAGTCGAACAAATGAATCAGCACAGCGCACAACACGACCGCTCCTACTACGCAGCTTCTGCACGGACGACCACGCCCTACCCTGCGCTGGACGGAGATGTGCTTGCCGATGTCTGCGTGATCGGCGGCGGCTTTACGGGCGTCAACACGGCGATTGAACTGGCGCAGCGTGGTCTGTCGGTGGTGCTGCTCGAAGCGCGACAGATCGGCTGGGGCGCCAGCGGCCGCAATGGCGGGCAGCTGATTCGCGGCATCGGCCATGAAGTCGAGGGTTTCGCGCGCTACGTTGGCCAGGACGGCGTGCATTATCTGCAGCGCGCCGGCATCGATTCGGTGGCGCTGGTGCGCCAGCGCATCACTGAAAACGCCATCGACTGTGATCTGCGCTGGGGCTTTTGCGAACTGGCCAACACCGCCGCGCAATTCGCCGCGTTCAAGCAGGAACAGGACAGCCTCGCCGAACTCGACTATGCCCACGCAACGAGGCTGGTCGGGCCGGAGCAGATCCGTGCGCAAGTGGTCGACGCCGGTGTGTACGCCGGCGGATTGATCGACATGGGTTCGGGCCATTTGCATCCGCTTGATCTGGTTCAGGGCGAAGCGCGTCTCGCCGCGTCGCTGGGCGTGCGTATCTTTGAGCAAAGTCCGGTCCTGGAAATCCTCCATGGCCCGACCGTCGAGGTGCGCTGCGCCACCGGTTCAGTACGCGCCGGCAGCCTGGTGCTTGGCTGCAACGCGCATCTGGATGACCTCGAGCCGAAACTCAGCGGCAAAGTGCTGCCCGCCGGCAGTTACATCATCGCCACCGAGCCGCTGGACGAAAGCCGTGCCGCGCAGTTGATCCCGCAGAACCTGGCGCTGTGCGATCAGAAAGTCGGGCTCGATTATTACCGTCTCTCGGCGGATCGACGTCTGCTGTTCGGCGGTGCTTGTCATTACTCCGGGCGCGATCCGGCGGATATCGCCGCCTACATGCGACCGAAAATGCTCAAGGTGTTCCCGCAACTGGCCGACGTGCGCATCGACTACCAATGGGGCGGGAAGATCGGTATTACCGCCAATCGTTTCCCCCAGGTTGGCCGGCTCAAACAGCACCCGAACGTGTTTTACGCGCAGGGCTATTCCGGCCATGGCCTCAACGTCACCCATTGGTGCGCGAAATTGCTGGGCGAAGCCATTCACGCCGGGCATAGCCAGGGCATGGACGTGTTCAGCGGCGTGCCGCACATGACCTTCCCCGGTGGTCCGGCGTTGCGTTCGCCGCTGCTGGCGCTTGGCATGTTCTGGTATCGCCTGCGCGAAATGCTCGGCTGAGCCCGCCACGACTCTGGCCCCTGTAGGAGCTGCCGAAGGCTGCGATCTTGGGACGCAGAGCGTCCCGGGCTGCATTCCCACGCAGAGCATGGGAACGATCAGGTCGCAACCTTCGGCAACTCCTTGCACCGCAATTGCGTCCCACGCCAGCTATACACATTTGCTCTATCGCCAAGCACTTCTATATTGATGAAGTGCTTTTGCGTTCCTGACGCTCAGTGCCCGATTAATTGAGGAGGACATGGATGAAGTCGTCAGCCAGCGACGAGCCGCGAGCACCCGGTCAGGCGCCGATCAAAACCCGCCGATTCGGTATCTCACTGGTATGGATCGTGCCGATCGTGGCGGTGCTGGTGGGCATTTCGCTGGTGATTCACAACATCCTCCAGGAAGGCCCGACGATCACCGTCACCTTCAAGACCGGCGATGGCCTGACCGCCAACAAGACCGAAGTCAGGTACCGCAACGTAGTCATCGGCCATGTCTCCGATGTTGAACTGGCCAACGACCATAAACACGTCAACGCCACGATCAAACTCGCCAAGCAGGCCGAAGCCTTCACCCGCGAGGACTCGCAATTCTGGGTGGTACGTCCGCGCATCGGCGCCGGCGGGGTATCGGGCATCGACACATTGCTGTCGGGCGACTACATCGGTGCCGACATTGGCCAGGCCAATACCCGCTCAAAAAACTTCAAGGGTCTGGAGAACCCGCCGCCGATCACCTATGGCGAACCGGGCAAGCGTTTCACCCTGCACACCGCCGACCTCGGCTCGCTGGACATCGGCTCCCCCGTCTATTACCGCAAGATCCCGGTTGGCCAAGTGGTGTCCTATGCCTTGGACCAGGACGGCAAAGGGGTCAACATCGAAGTCTTCGTGCATTCGCCAAATGACGCCTACGTCACCGAAAACACCCGTTTCTGGAACGCCAGCGGCATCGACATCAATGTCGGTGCCAACGGCTTTGCGGTGAAAACCGAGTCGCTGTCGACCCTGCTGGTGGGCGGCATCGCTTTCCGCGCTCCGGATTACAGTCCCAACGATTCGCCAGCCAGTGAAGACAAGGGTTTCGAACTGTTCGCCGACCAGGCCACCGCCCTCGCCCCGCCAAACGGCAAGGCACAATATCTGGCGCTGCGCTTCGATCAAGCCTTGCGCGGGCTCAAGGTTGACGCGCCGGTGGAGTTCCTCGGAGTTGAAATCGGCCGGGTGGTGGCAGTCAATCTCGACTTCGACGAGGTCAAGCGCACCTTCCCGGTGAATGTCGGCATCGTCATCTATCCGCAGCGTCTGGGCCGCGCTCACACGAAAATGCTCAAGGCTTACCATGGCGACGAAAACGATGAGGCCACCGGCGCGCGCCTGATCGGCACGTTCATCGAAAACGGCCTTCGCGCCCAGGCCCGCAACGGCAACCTGCTCACCGGTCAGTTGTATATCTCCCTGGATTTCTACCCCAAAGCGCCGAAAGTCGCTTTTGACCCTACGGCACGGCCGGTGACCATTCCGACCGTCCCTGGCAGCCTCGAGCAATTGCAGGAAAAACTCGAGGCGATGGTCAACAAGATCAACGCATTGCCGGTTGAACGCATCGCCAGCAACCTCGACGGCAATCTGGTCGAGCTGCGCAAGGGCCTGAAGCAGTTCAACGCCAGGACTCTGCCGGGTGTACAGAGCACCCTCGCCGACGTCAGCAAGACCTTGCAGTCCGCCAATTCGACCCTGGCCGAGGATTCACCGCAACGTGAGCAGTTGACCGAAACCCTCGACGAACTCGGGCGCATGTCGCGCTCGTTGCGAGAGCTGTCGGATTACCTCGGTCGCCACCCTGAGTCGCTGATTCGCGGACGCCCCGACAACGCCGCGCCGCTGGACCTCAAAGGACCGCCACGCAATTGAGCACAGGAGCTGCATCCATGGTTTTACCGTTGAAGATCTCCCTGCTCGCTGCGCTCGTGCTGCTGGCCGCGTGCCGTAGCGACCCGATCAGCTTCCATACGCTGACCCCGGCGCAACCGGGTGCCAGCCGCAACGGCGCCGACATCGCCATCGAAAGCATCAGCGTGCCGCCGCAGGTCGATCGCGCGCAGATCGTGATTCGCCAAGGCAACAGCGGCGTGGCCATCCTGGATACCGATTGGTGGAGCGCCACCCTTGCCGATGAGTTGCGCGGTGCGCTGGTCGATCAATTGAGTGGCGGCGTCGGCCAGCAGCGCGCTTCCGTGCGAATCGACGTGCAGCGCTTCGATTCGATTCCCGGTCAGTACGCCTTGATCGACGTGAAATGGCGAGTGCGCCCATTGGGTGCGGCGGACGCGGCGCTGCTGAGCTGTCGCTCGGTGTTGCAGACGCCTTCAGGGCCGAGCATCGACGAACTGGTAACCGCGCAACAGAACAACGTCAAACGCCTCGCTGCGCACATCGCGCAGGGTGCCAGCGGCTCGCGCTGCCCGCCGCAGACCTGACACCGTTTACAAATCGAAGCGATCCACCGCCCGCCGCCGCTCGTTGTCATCGCGCACATCGTAGTTGGCAGTCGTCTGGATATTGCTGTGATGCGCCAGTTTCTGCGCGATCGACAGGTCGTGCTCTTCGATCACCCGGGTGATGAATGAACGACGGAAGTCATGGGGCATGATTTTCACCCCGACCTGCGTACCGCGCTGGCGGGCAATGTAGTAAATCGCGTGTTTGGTGATGCGCTCGCGGGTGATGTGGCTGCCCCGGCGAATACGGTTGAACAGAAACGCATCGTCGCTCTCGCCTTCCTTGAGCTGTGAACGACGCAGTTCCAGCCAGGCATCGAGCTTGGCAAAGGCCCAGGCCGGCGCGTACTTGATCAACTGTTTGTTGCCCTTGCCGGTCACCGTCAGGCTGCGTTCGTGAAAGTCGACCTGGCTCAGATCCAGATCCACCGATTCCGACTTGCGCATGCCGGTGCCGTACAGCAGCGCAATCACCGCCGCATCACGCAGGCCCTGCGGGCGCGGGTCGGCAGCGCAGACCTCCATCAGTTCATGAATCAGCGTGCGCTTGAGGTTGCGCCCCTGGGACAGCCGCGTGCCGGCTATGCCCTTGACCGAACGCATCTTCAGCAGGTGATCCTGGCTGATCAGGCTCATGCGCCATGCTTCGTTCATCACCCCGCGTACGGCGTTCACGTACAGCGACGAGGTGTTCGGTGCATAACCATCGGCACGCAAAGCGGCGACCAGCGCCACCACGTCTTCCGGTTGCAGGCCGTGCCAGGGGATTTCTTCGATATCGACGTCCTCGAAACCGAGGCGGTCAGCGGCGTCTTGCAGCACATAACGCATGGTCAACTGGCTGGAAGGTGCCAGTCGCGCCAGGTAAACGGTCAGCGGATTGTTGTTGGACGGTGCAGGTTGGGTACTCGACAAATCACTCAAACGAAACGGCCTTGAAATAAAAAACGATTCAACAAAAACAATAAATGCATGAAATGAAACGCAAAAAACGGCATGACTCGATGACAAGGGTTACCGCGAAAGGCCCACAACCTGCCGTTCGAGGCGGTAAAAGTCAATCGGGCATTCCCCGAACGGTCTGTTTGCTGATTCTTCAGCAGTAGGCGAACTGAAACATCGCGCTCTTATGTTCAGTGCAGGGAACTGCGAGCAGGAGTGCGGCATGAAGATCACGGTGTTTGGCAGTGGTTATGTCGGTCTGGTGCAGGCGGCGGTGCTGGCCGAGGTCGGTCACGAGGTCGTGTGCATGGATGTCGACGCGCAGAAGATCGAGCAGTTGGGCCAGGGGCACGTCAGTATTTACGAGCCGGGGCTGGCCAGTCTGGTGCGTGAAGGCCTGGATTCGAAACGCCTGCAATTCACCACCGATGAGCGGTTTGCGGTGTTGCATGGGCGGGTGGCGTTCATCGCGGTGGGCACGCCGTCACGCGAGGATGGTTCGGCGGATCTGCGCTACGTCCTCTCGGTTGGCGACGCGATTGCCCGGCATCGCGAGCAGCCATTGATCGTGGTGGAAAAGTCCACGGTGCCGGTGGGCACGGGCGACGCTTTGCGCAGCCACATCGAAAAGGCCCTGATCAAGATTGGCCGCCTGCTGCAGTTCGATATTGTCTCCAACCCGGAATTTCTCAAGGAAGGTTCAGCGGTTGCTGATTGCCGGCGACCGGATCGCATCGTCATTGGTTGCGAAGGCGCTGAAGTGCGCGATGTGATGCGCGATCTGTACGCGCCGTTCAACCGCAACCATGACCGCATCCTGTTCATGGACTTGCGCAGTGCCGAGCTGACCAAATACGCCGCCAACTGCATGCTGGCGACCAAGATCAGCTTCATCAACCAGATCGCCGAACTCGCCGAGCATCTGGGCGCAGATATCGAAGCAGTGCGCCAGGGCATCGGTGCCGATACGCGGATTGGCTATCACTTTATCTATCCGGGTTGCGGCTACGGCGGTTCGTGTTTTCCCAAGGACATGCGCGCGTTGATTCACAGTGCCGAGCAGGCACATTGCTCCAGTGATCTGCTGCAAGCGGTCGAGGCGATCAACCAGCGCCAGAAGCACAAGCTGTTTGAGCGCATCAACGCCTTCTACCGGGGCGATTTGCGCGGCAAGACCTTTGCCCTGTGGGGCCTGGCGTTCAAGCCCAACACCGACGACATGCGCGACGCGCCGAGCCGGGTTCTACTCGAAGACTTATGGGCTGCCGGTGCCAGTGTGCGTGCGTTTGATCCGGAGGCCATGGTGGAAACCCAGAATCTCTATCCAAACGAATCAAAACTGATGCTGATGGGGACGCCGGAATCGGTACTGGCCGGCGCCGATGCGTTGATCATCTGCACCGAATGGCAACAGTTCAAGGCCCCGGATTTCGAGCTGATCAAACAGCGCCTCAATAGCCCGGTAATCTTCGACGGCCGTAACCTGTACGACGCCGAGCGCCTGGCGCGCAATGGCTTTCAGTATTTCCCGATGGGGCGCGGTGAATCGTGCAAGTTGCCGATCACCTTGCGGCAGTGGCCCGCGGCTTCGGATGTGGCTTGAACTGGCCCTGTGGGAGTCATTGCAAATTGTGAGCTACACAGACCCTGTGGGAGCGAGCCTGCTCGCGAATACGGTATGTCAGCGACATAGCAGGTGACTGATCCGCCGCCTTCGCGAGCAGGCTCGCTCCCACAGGGAAATCATGTGCTCCGAGAGACGCTGGTGTATCAGCTTGACCGGTGGCGGCTGCCCAGAGAGGATGGCGTTCGCCCTAGGCAATCCGAATAAGGACATTCCCCCTCCCTTGGCCATCTATTCGCCGTTCATTCGCCGGTTGATGCTCAGCTCGCTGACCGTGGTCATCAGCCGCGCCCTGATCAGCCCGCTGCTGACGCTGTTCCTCAGCAACAAGCTTGGCCTCAATCCGCAGGATGTCGGCTTGCTGCTCGGCATCGCCGTGTTCAGCGCAACATTGCTGTCGCTGTACGGTGGCTACATCATCGACAAGCTGGACAAGCGCCAGTTGCTGATTGTGGCCATGCTCTCCAGCGGTATCGGCCTGATCCTGCTGACCTTCGCGCAGAATCTGTATGTGGTCACCCTGGTGCTGATCATCAGCGAAACCGCGTCGGCGCTGTTCCTCATCGGCTCCAAGGCGATCCTCAGTGAACAGCTGCCAGTGGGCCAGCGGGTCAAGGCGTTTTCCCTCAATTACACGCTTACCAATATCGGCTACGCCGTCGGCCCGATGATTGGCGTGGTGATTGCCGGGGTGCAGCCGTCCGCGCCGTTCATCGTTGCCGGTGCGATCGCCATTGGCAGTATTTTTCTGCTGCTCGGCGCGACCAGGGATGCCAGTCCGATAACATCCGGCAGTGCGCCGCAAAGTTTCCTCAACACGCTGATGATCCTGAAAAACGACCGTACCATGGTGCTGTTCACCCTCGGTTGCCTGCTCAGCACATTGGTGCACGGGCGCTTTACGCTGTACCTGTCGCAATACCTGCTGGTCACCCACACCCAGCAACAAACGCTCGACACCATGGCCGCCCTGCTCGCCTGCAACGCAATCACGGTGATCCTGCTGCAGTACCAGGTGGGTCGCTGGCTCAGTCGCGAACACCTGCGTCACTGGATTGCCGGCGGCACCGCGCTGTTCATCGTCGGGTTGATCGGTTTCAGTCTGGCGGACAGCCTGCTCGGCTGGTGCGTGGCGATGTTCATCTTCACCCTGGGCGAGATGATCATCTACCCCGCCGACTTCCTGTTCGTTGACACCCTCGCCCCGGAGGCACTGCGCGGCAGCTACTACGGCGCGCAGAACCTGTCAGCGCTTGGCGGGGCTGCCAGCCCGGTAATGTGCGGTTTTCTATTGATGCACACGCCTGCGCCAAGCATGTTCTACGCCTTGAGCGGCTTGGCGGCGCTGGGCGGTTATCTGTGCTTCGTCAGCGCTCGGCGCACCGCTTCAATGCAAAAATAGTGCACTAAAACTGCATTTATATGAATTTGTCAGCATCGATTTTGATCGGCAAACTACGCGCGTTCCTCCCCCAATGTTGGAACGCTTCTAGGGCTTTCCGGATATGCCGGACAAGTCCTTTTTTTTGCCCCGGATTTTGTAAAGGATCAGTTCTACATGCTCGCTCGCTGGTTGCCCGCTGCCATCAACACCCGCCCTACTGAATGGAGCCGTGCCGCGATCGGCATGGCCCTGGGCACGCTGTTCAGCGTGTGGATGTGCGCGCAGGTGTTCGGCCATGACGTTGCGTTTCACCTGGTCGGCCCGCTCGGCGCTTCGGCGGTGCTGCTGTTCGCGGTGTCCTCGGGCGCCCTCGCCCAGCCATGGTCGATTCTTGGCGGCTACCTGTGTGCTGGCGTGGTCGCCTTGCTGGTCGCCCATGTTCTTGGCCGTACGCTGGGCAGCGCCTGCCTTGCTGCCGGCATGGCGGTGATTCTGATGTGCTGGCTGCGTTGCCTGCACCCACCGGCCGGCGCCTTGGCGTTGACGCTGGTGCTAGCCGACCCTGCGACCATCGCCATGGACTGGAAAGCCATGGAGCCGGTAATGCTCGGCGCCCTGTGCATGCTCATTAGTGCGCTGGCCTATAACAACCTGACCCGCATCCGCTATCCGAAACGCGCTGCCGACCCGGCTCCGCCAGTGGTCCCGATCGACCGCCAGGCAATTACCGCCGAAGACCTGAAACTGGCGCTGGCCGACATGGAAGCCTTCATCGACGTAACCCCCGAAGACCTCGAACGCCTGATTCACGCCAGCGAACTGCATGCCAAACGCCGCAGCATCAGCGAAACCTTCAGATGATCCCTTTGTAGGAGCTGACGAGTGCAACGAGGCTGCGATCTGTTGATTTCAAAAAACAAGATCAAAAGATCGCAGCCTCGTTGCACTCGTCAGCTCCTACACGGACAGCGGCGCTAAGAGAAAAACGCAGATTCCCCCTGCACATATCCCCGTTGTACACGACAAATTTGCACTGTTACGATCCGCTAACGCCCGCGCGCGGGCTTTTCGAATAAAGACAATAAAAGCAGGGAGTTACTGATGACAGCTCAGGCTTCATCCCGGCGGACCCCGTCCATGGATGCCATGCAAAACGACGTGCTGGCCGAGGTGCGCAATCATATCGGCCACCTGACCCTCAACCGCCCTGCGGGCCTCAATGCAATCACCCTCGACATGGTGCGTCTGCTGCAACAGCAGCTCGATGCCTGGGCGTCTGACGCCAATGTTCACGCCGTGGTATTGCGCGGCGCTGGTGAAAAGGCCTTCTGCGCCGGCGGCGATATTCGTTCGCTGTACAACAGCTACAAGAGCGGCGACACGCTGCACGAAGATTTCTTCGTCGAGGAATACGCCCTCGACCTGACCATTCATCACTACCGCAAACCGGTGCTGGCCCTGATGGACGGTTTTGTCCTCGGCGGCGGCATGGGCCTGGTGCAAGGCGCCGATCTGCGTGTGGTCACCGAAAAGAGCCGTCTGGCGATGCCGGAAGTGGCCATCGGTTATTTCCCTGATGTCGGCGGTAGTTACTTCCTGCCGCGCATTCCCGGTGAGCTGGGGATTTATCTGGGCGTCAGCGGCGTGCAGATTCGCGCCGCCGATGCGCTGTACTGCGGCCTCGCCGACTGGTATCTGGATAGCAGCAAACTTGCGCTGCTCGACGAGAAACTCGACCAGATGGAGTGGCAGGACACGCCGCTCAAGTCGCTGCAGAACCTGCTGGCCAAGCACGCCGTGCAAACTCTGCCCGATGCACCCCTCCAAGTGTTGCGCCCGGCCATCGACCATTTCTTTGCCCTGCCCGACGTGCCGAGCATGATCGAGCAATTGCGCGCCGTCACTGTCGCTGACAGCCATGAATGGGCGGTCACCACGGCGGATCTGCTGGAAACCCGCTCACCGCTGGCCATGGCCGTGACCCTGGAAATGCTCCGTCGCGGCAGGCACCTGAGTCTGGAGAATTGCTTTGCGCTGGAGCTGCATCTGGACCGCCAGTGGTTTGCCCGAGGCGACCTGATCGAAGGCGTGCGCGCCCTGCTGATCGACAAGGACAAGTCACCGCGCTGGAACCCGCCAACCGTCGCTGAGCTGGACGCTGCGCAGGTTGCGAGCTTCTTCCATGGTTTTGATGAGAGCGGGAGCTGAGTCATGCACGATCTCGAACTGACTGAAGAACAAGTGATGATCCGCGACATGGCCCGGGATTTTGCCCGTGGCGAAATCGCGCCCCACGCCCAGGCCTGGGAAAAGGCTGGCTGGATCGACGACGCCCTGGTGGCGAAGATGGGCGAGTTGGGCTTGCTCGGCATGGTTGTGCCGGAAGAATGGGGCGGCACCTACGTCGATTACGTCGCTTATGCGCTGGCGGTTGAGGAAATCTCTGCCGGTGACGGCGCGACCGGCGCGTTCATGAGCATTCACAACTCGGTGGGCTGCGGCCCGGTGCTCAACTACGGCAGCGACGAACAGAAACAGACCTGGCTGGCCGACCTGGCCAGTGGGCAGACCATCGGTTGCTTCTGTCTGACCGAACCCCAGGCCGGTTCCGAAGCGCACAACCTGCGCACCCGCGCCGAACTGCGCGACGGCCAATGGGTGATCAACGGTGCCAAGCAATTCGTCAGCAACGGCAAACGGGCAAAACTGGCGATCGTCTTCGCGGTAACCGATCCGGACTTGGGCAAGAAAGGCCTGTCAGCGTTTCTGGTGCCGACCGACACGCCGGGTTTCATCGTCGATCGCACCGAACACAAGATGGGCATCCGTGCTTCCGACACTTGCGCGGTGACGCTGAACAACTGCAGCATCCCCGAGGCCAATCTGCTCGGCGAGCGTGGCAAGGGCCTGGCGATTGCCCTGTCCAACCTTGAGGGCGGACGCATCGGCATCGCCGCGCAGGCATTGGGCATTGCCCGGGCAGCGTTTGAAGCGGCGCTGGCCTACTCGAAAGACCGGGTGCAATTCGACAAGCCGATCATCGAGCACCAGAGCATCGCCAATCTGCTCGCGGACATGCACATGCAGATCAACGCCGCGCGGTTGCTGATCCTCCATGCAGCGCGGCTGCGCACGGCGGGCAAACCATGCTTGTCCGAGGCTTCGCAGGCCAAGCTGTTCGCATCGGAAATGGCCGAGAAGGTCTGTTCGTCGGCGATCCAGATTCATGGCGGCTATGGCTATCTGGAAGATTACCCGGTCGAGAAGTACTACCGCGACGCGCGGATTACCCAGATCTATGAAGGGTCGAGCGAGATACAGCGGATGGTGATTGCGCGGGATTTGAAGAACTATCAGCTGTAATGGCGTTGGCCCTTCCCCTCACCCCAGCCCTCTCCCCAGGGAGAGGGAGCCGACCGAGTCGGTTACGGATTCAGCGGCAACCTTTCAGGTCGGCGTAATTCGCCCATATCACGCGGTCAGTCCCCTCTCCCCAGGGAGAGGGAGCCGACCGGGTCGGTTACGGATTCAGCGGCAACCTTTCAGGTCGGCGTAATTCGCCCATATCACGCGGTCAGTCCCCTCTCCCCAGGGAGAGGGAGCCGACCGGGTCGGTTACGGATTCAGCGGCAACCTTTCAGGTCGGCGTAATTCGCCCATATCACGCGGTCAGTCCCCTCTCCCCAGGGAGAGGGAGCCGACCGAGTCGGTTACGGATTCAGCGGCAACCTTTCAGGTCGGCGTAATTCGCCCATATCACGCGGTCAGTCCCCTCTCCCTGGGGAGAGGGCTAGGGTGAGGGGCTTTTGAAGCTCACACACTATTTGCCTTGGAATGCAGCCTCACGCTTGGCAATAAACGCCGCCATCCCTTCCTTCTGATCCTGCGTCGCAAACGCGGCATGAAACACCCGCCGCTCGAAACGCACGCCTTCGCTCAGGTTGACCTCGAACGCGCGGTTGACGCTCTCCTTGATCATCATCGCAATCGGCAGTGACTTGCCAGCGATCACCGCTGCGACTTTCAGCGCTTCATCAAGCAGCTCATCGCTCGGCACGATCCGCGCGACGATGCCGCAGCGCTCGGCTTCCACCGCGTCGATCATGCGCCCGCTCAGGCACATTTCCATGGCTTTGGCTTTGCCCACCGCGCGGGTCAGGCGCTGAGTGCCGCCCATGCCCGGCAGCACGCCGAGGTTGATTTCCGGCTGGCCGAATCTGGCGTTGTCGCCCGCCAGGATGAAGTCGCACATCAGCGCCAGTTCACAGCCGCCGCCGAGGGCGAAACCATTGACCGCGGCGATGATCGGCTTGCGTCGGTTGGCGACGCGATCGCTATCGCTGAACAGATCGTCCATGTAGATCTGTGGATAGGTCAGCTCAGCCATTTCCTTGATGTCCGCGCCGGCAGCGAAAGCTTTTTTCGAACCGGTGAGGACGATGCAGCCGATATGCGCATCGGCTTCCAGCGTATCGAGGGCGTGGTTCACTTCGCTGACCAGTTGCGCATTGAGCGCGTTCAGCGCCTGCGGCCGGTTGAGGGTGATCAGGCCAACGCGGTCGCGGGTTTCCAGCAGAATCGTTTCGTAAGTCATGAATAAAATTCCTTGTCAGAGATTGCGCGAAATGACCATGCGCTGAATGTCGCTGGTGCCTTCGTAGATCTGGCAGACGCGCACGTCGCGGTAGATGCGTTCCAGCGGGAAGTCGTTGAGGTAACCGTAACCGCCGAGGGTTTGCAAGGCCATGGAACAGACCTTCTCGGACATTTCCGAGGCGAACAGCTTGGCCATCGACGCTTCGACCAGCGCCGGTTGGCCGCTGTCACGCAAGGCCGCGGCGTAATGCACCATTTGCCGGGCGACGGCAATTTGCGTGGCCATGTCCGCCAGGCGGAACGCCACGGCCTGATGCTCGATGATCGGCTTGCCGAAGGTGTCACGCTCGCGGGCGTAATCACGAGCGGCTTCGAACGCGGCGCGGGCCATGCCGACGGCTTGCGAGGCGATACCGACGCGGCCGCCTTCAAGGTTGGCCAAGGCAATCTTGTAGCCCTCGCCCTCCTCGCCCAGCCGATTGGCCACCGGCACTTTCACATCTTCAAAAAGAATCTGGCAGGTGTCGGACGCGTGCTGGCCGAGTTTGTCTTCGACCCGCGCGACCTTGTAGCCGGGCGAGTCGGTCGGCACGATAAACGCGCTGATCCCGCGCTTGCCGGCGCTCGGGTCAGTCACGGCAAACACGATAACGATGCCGGCGTTCTGCCCGGAGGTGATGAACTGTTTGCAGCCGTTGAGCACGTAGTGATCGCCGTCCAGCCGCGCGCGGGTTTTCAGGCTGCTGGCATCGGAACCGGCCTGCGGTTCGGTCAGCGCGAAGGCGCCGAGCATCGCGCCGCTGGCCAGCGGTTTGAGGAAGCGCTCGCGCTGATCGTCATTGCCGAACTTGAGAATCGGCACGCAGCCGACCGAGTTGTGCACGCTCATGATCGTCGAGCAGGCACCGTCGCCGGCGGCGATTTCTTCCAAAGCCATGGCGTACGCGAGGTAGCCGGTGTCACAGCCGCCCCACTGCTCCGGCACGAGCATGCCGAAGAAGCCCAGCTCAGCCATCTCGGCGATGGCTTCCTTGGGGAAACGGTGCTCGCGATCCCACTCGGCGGCGAACGGCTTGAGCCGCTCCACGGCAAACTGCCGGGCCATGTCGCGGATCTGGGTCTGGTCTTCGTTGGGGATCATGGTGAGTCCTTGAAATCTGAGTACGACATTGAACCCTGTGGGAGCGAGCCTGCTCGCGAAAGCGGTGTGTCAGTCACGCATGTGCTGGCTGAAACGACGTCTTCGCGAGCAGGCTCGCTCCCACAGTTGATCGGCGATGCCTTCAGTAAACGCATTCCACAGCCATGGCCGTGGCTTCGCCGCCGCCAATGCAGATCGCTGCAATGCCGCGCTTGAGTTGTTTCTGCCGCAGTGCCGCGAGCAACGTCACCAGAATCCTCGCTCCCGAGGCACCGATCGGATGGCCCAGCGCGCAGGCGCCGCCATGCACATTGAGCTTGTCGTGGGGAATCTCCAGGTGCGTCATCGCCGCCATGCCGACCACGGCAAACGCTTCGTTCACTTCAAACAGATCCACCTGATCCAGCGCCCAACCGGTCTTCTTCACCAGTTTCTTGATCGCGCCAATCGGTGCGGTGGGAAACAGCCCAGGGGTATCAGCGAACGCAGCATGCCCATGAATCACCGCCAGCGGCTTGAGGCCCAGTTGCTGCGCATGGGACTGCCGCATCAGCACGAGCGCCGCCGCGCCGTCGGAAATCGAGCTGGAGTTGGCTGCGGTGACCGTGCCGCCCTCGCGGAACGCCGGTTTCAGCGAGGCAACCTTGTCGAGTTTGGCTTTTGGCGGCTGTTCATCATTGCTGATCACCACCTGCTCTTTGCCGACAGTCACAGTCAGCGGGACGATTTCGTCCTTGAAGCTGCCGTCCTGGATCGCCTGTTGTGCGCGGGTGGTCGAGGTAATGGCGAAAGCGTCCTGCGCCTCGCGGCTGAAGCCGTTGGCCTCGGCGCAATCCTCAGCGAAGGTGCCCATCAGGCGGCCCTTGTCGTAGGCGTCTTCGAGGCCGTCGAGGAACATCGAATCGAGCACGCGGCCATGGCCCATGCGATAGCCGGCGCGGGCACGATCGAGCAGGTACGGCGAGTTGGACATGCTTTCCATACCGCCGGCGATCACCACGTCGGCACTGCCGGCAAGCAGCATGTCGTGAGCCATGATGGTGGTCTGCATGCCCGAGCCGCACATCTTGTTCACCGTGGTGCAGCGCGTCGATTTATCCAGCCCGGCGCCCAGCGCAGCCTGACGTGCCGGCGCCTGACCGAGGCCGGCGGGCAGTACGCACCCAAACAGCAGTTCATCAACCGCGTCGCTGGCGACACCGGCGCGTTCGACCGCAGCCTTGATCGCCGCCGCGCCGAGTTGCGGTGCGGTGAGGCTTTTCAACTCGCCCTGAAAACCGCCCATCGGTGTGCGGACAGCGCTGACGATAACAATCGGATCATTGGACATAGTCATGACTAATCCTCCTTACTTGGCGGCCATGCGCAAGGCGCCGTCGAGACGGATCACCTCGCCGTTGAGCATGCTGTTTTCGATGATGTGGCGCACGAGCGCGGCGTATTCGGCAGGCTTGCCCAGACGCGGCGGGAATGGCACGCCGGCGGCCAGCGAATCGCGCACTTCCGGGGTCATGCCGGCCATCATCGGCGTTTCGAAAATGCCCGGTGCGATGGTCATCACGCGGATGCCGAAGCGCGCCAGTTCGCGGGCGGCCGGCAGGGTCAGGCTGGCGATCGCACCTTTCGAAGCCGAGTACGCGGCCTGGCCAATCTGGCCGTCGAACGCTGCGACCGAGGCGGTGTTGATGATCACTCCACGCTCACCGTCAGCATTGGCTTCGCTTTCGGCAATCGCCGCAGCGGCGAGGCGCAGCATGTTGAAACTGCCTATCAGGTTGACGTTGATCACCTGCGCGAAGCTGCTGAGTGCGTGCGGGCCGTTCTTGCCGAGAATTTTCTCGCCGCGAACGATGCCGGCGCAGTTGATCAGGCCATTTACGCTGCCAAACGCGGCGATCGTCGCTTGCACCGCCGCTTCGGCAGCCGCCTCATTGCTGATGTCAGCAACCACGCTTTGCGCACCCAGGCGCTGCGCCTGAGCGGCGACGGCTTCAGCGTTCATGTCGACCAGCATGACTTTGGCGCCGGCACTGACCAGCAATTCCGCGCTCGCGGCACCGAGGCCTGACGCGCCGCCGGTGACGATAAAAACCTTGTTCTCGATCTGCATGACGGTGTTCCCTTGGATTCAAGCTGAAACTCTGTGCGCCGCGGCCTCTTGAGCCTTGGCGATTTCCTGGTTGCGCAAGATAAAGCGCTGCAATTTGCCACTCGGGGTTTTGGGCAATTCGCTGACAAATTCGATTTCACGCGGGTACGAATGCGCGGCCAGACGCTTGCGCACGTGTTGGCGCAGTTCTTCGGCCAACTCCGGCGCGGCGCGGTACTGCGCGCTCAGCACGACAAAGGCTTTGACCAGTTCGGTGCGTTCCGGGTCAGGTTTGCCGACGACCGCCGCCTCGACCACCGCCGGGTGTTCGATCAGGGCACTTTCCACGTCGAACGGGCCGACGCGGTAGCCCGAAGTGGTGATCACATCATCACTGCGGCCGACGAAGCTGATGCTGCCGTCCGGGTTCCACTCCACGGTGTCGCCGCTTAGATAGTAGTTGCCGACGAAGGCCTTGGTCGGCGCGCCTTCGTAGCCGCCGAACCAGCACATCGGCGACTGCGGGCGGTCGATGGCAAGAATGCCCGGCTGACCGACGCCGAGTTCGTTGTATTGCTCATCGAGCACGACGATGCGATGGCCCGGCGAAGCGAAACCGGCGGCGCCGACATGCACCGGGTGCTCGAGGCCGTGGTGGTTGCACAGCACCATGCCCAGTTCGGTCTGGCCGTAATGGTCGTGGATGACCACGTCGAGGTTGTCGGCGAACCAGCGGATCACTTCCGGGTTCAGCGGCTCACCGGCGCTGCTGACGATGCGCAGTTTGCCCTTGATCGATCTGGCGAACTCCTCGCCACCGGCAATCAGCAAACGATAGGCAGTGGGCGAGCCGGTGAGATTGGTAATGCCGTATTTGTTGATCACCCGGCAGGTGCTTTCGAGGGTGAACGGGCCATCATAGAAGGTAATCGGGTGCCCCAGCGCCAACGGCCCGGTGACGCCGAAATAGATGCCATAGGCCCAGCCCGGATCGGCGACGTTCCAGAACGCGTCTTCGGGACGCAGGTCCACCGCATCGCGGGTGTAACTCTGGAAGGCGACGATGGCTTTGAGCGGCACTGACAGCGCTTTCGCCGGCCCCGTGGTGCCCGAGGTGAACATCAGCAGGAGCGGGTCTTCGCCGGTCAGTAACACCGGTTCGCAAACATTGGAATGGTTGGCCAGCTCAGCCCAGAAACTGAAATCACCACGAACGATGCCCTGACCTTTCTCACCGCCAACGGTGACGACGGTCGGGCAGGCGCTGACTTCACTGAGCTTGGGGCGATTGACCGCATCGGTGATCACGACTTTCGCCCCGGAACTGTTCAGGCGATGTTCGAGGGCTTTGGGGCCGAACGCGGTGAATAGCGGCTGATACACCGCGCCGATGCGCCAGGTGGCGAGCACGGTGATGAGTAATTCGACGTTGCGCGGCAGCAGGCCGGCGACCTTGTCGCCCTTCTGCACGCCCTGGGCGAGGAGGAAATTGGCGAAACGCGCGGCTTTGTCTTGCAGATCAGTGAAGGTGTAAGTCGCACTCGAGCCGTCGCGACCTTCCCAGAACAACGCAATACGCCCGGGCAAGGCATGGCGGTCGCAACATTCGACGCAGGCGTTGAGTGCCGCCAGCGTGCCGCTGAGCGACGCATCGACGGTGTGCTGATAGTTGAACTGTTCGGTGGCAGACAAGTAATCGCGCATTGCCAGAATCCCTCGGTGTTTTTATTAGGCTGGGAACCGTAAACAACACAGGGATAGTCGCGCCGCGCGGGGCTTGGGGCAATGGTCAAAGTTATCAAAGTGGCTGACTGGTTTGGCCAAGAGGTTGCGGCCGCATGCCCTGTAGGAGCTGACGAGTGCAACGAGGCTGCGATCTTTTGATCTTGATTTTTACCATCAAGTACAAGATCAAAAGATCGCAGCCTTCGGCAGCTCCTACAGGGGAACGCATTTCAAAAATGTGGGAGCGAGCCTGCTCGCGAAGGCGTCGGGTCAGACCACCTCATTGAGGATCAGCGTCCGGTAATGCCCCGGGTTCGACCCCGACCACTTGCGAAACGCTTTGTAGAACGAACTGGCATCAGCAAAGCCCAGCCGTGTTGCGATCTCGACAAAACTGATCGAAGGCTCCGCCAGCCAGGTAATCGCCAGCTCTTTGCGCACGCTGTCTTTCAGCCCCTGATAAGTCTGCCCTTCCTCGGCCAGACGCCGGCGTAATGTCGACGCGGACATACAAAATTGCTGGGCCAGCGCCTCGGTTTCCGGCCATTGCTCGGCGGGGAGCTGCCGCAGATCCTGCTTGATCCGGCTGGCCAGGCTGTCGGGGTCGCGGTACTTGACCAGAATGTTGGCCGGCGCCTGGGCGAGAAAGCGCTTGAGTTCTTCGGCACTGCGTTTGATCGGCAGATCGAGGCAATCGGCGGAAAAAATCATCCGCGTACGTGGGCGCTCAAACCGCAGGTTTTCCGAAAACATCACCCGATAATCGTCGATGAAGTCCGGTTCCGCGCAGCGCAGTTCAATCGCCAGAATCGGAATCCGCCGCCCGGCCAGCCAGCACGCGACGCCGTGCACGATCATCCAGTAAGTGAAATAGGTGAAGGCGCGGCGCGGTTCGGCGTCGTCTTCGAGCAGGACGATTTCCGCCAGGCTCTGCTGATGCACCAGTTGCGCCGGCAGTTTTTCCAGCATCAACGACAGGAACGTCAGACCGGTATCCAGCGCCGCCGCCAGCGTCGGTTGCGCCATGGCGCTGCGACACAAAAACGCCAGGCTGCCGGATTTGAGCGGGCGCGGGTCCATCCCGAAGAACTCGTCATCACCGCGTCGCGCCAGCAGGCGCCAGAGTCTGGCGTATTGCGAGGCCGGCACCCTGCCCTCATCGGCCGCTAACAAAGCCGGATCGATGCCGACCTTGGTCAACGCCTCATCCGTCGCCGCGCCCGGGGCACAGCTTTGCAGCAACGCTTCGCGCACCAGTTGAATGGCAATGGTGTCTTTTTCTGCCATGGAGCGAGGTGAACCTTGTTGTTTTTCGGTGGTGGGCATCTTAACCCAGCTGCTGATTTCACCGCAGGGCCAATGTGGGAGCGAGCCTGCTCGCGAACGCGGTGTGTCAGATAAACAAATGTCACAGGCATACCGCATTCGCGAGCAGGCTCGCTCCCACAGGAATCACAGTTGTTCAGCTAAGGTTCAGCTAAATGTCAATGAATGCCATTTGGGAATGAGTGTCATTATGTTACAACTTAGCCTCCTATCTAAATCGCTGTGGCTCGCCAATGCTCGTTCCCTTTTTGATCATGTTGCGCGAAGGCATCGAGGCCGCGCTTATCGTCGGCATCATTGCCAGTTATTTGCAGCAGACCGGCCGTGGCCAATGGATGCCAGCGGTATGGATCGGCGTTTTCCTCGCTGCTGCCCTTGCGCTGCTGATCGGCGGTGGCCTGGAGCTGGTGAGCGCTGAATTCCCACAGAAGCAGCAGGAGTTGTTCGAGGGCGCGGTCGGTCTGGTCGCCGTGGGCATTCTCAGTTCGATGGTGTTCTGGATGCGCAAGGTCGCGCGGTCGATCAAGCACTCGCTGCAAGCCTCGCTGGATCAAGCGCTGACGCAATCCAGGCATCAAGTGATTGCATTGATCGCCATGGTTTTCTTCGCCGTCGCTCGCGAAGGCCTGGAGACCGTGTTCTTCCTGCTCGCCGTGTTCCAGCAAAGCGAAGGCCCGGGCGCGCCGATTGGCGCCCTGCTCGGCCTGATCCTGGCGGTGATCGTCGGTTTCCTGATCTACAGCGGCAGCATGCGCCTCAATCTCTCGGCGTTCTTCAAGTGGACCGGATTGTTCATCCTCGTGGTCGCTGCCGGGATCCTCGCCAACTCGGTGCAGGCGCTGCATGAAGCCGGGCTGTGGAATCACCTGCAAACGGTGCTGTTCGACTTCAGCGCGACGCTGCCGATGGACGGCCCGCTGGGCTCGGTGCTGGCCGGCATGTTCGGCTATCAGGATGCGCCGACCGTCAGCACCCTGGGTGCGTATCTGATTTATCTGCTGCTGGCGCTGGTGATGTTCTTCATGCCCGCGCCGCGCCAGGCGCCGTCAACGACTTCCGTTTCCAGCCAATAAGGCCCTTCATGTCTACTACCCAAACCCCTCCGGCCCTGCGTTGGGCGCTGGCCGGCTCGGTGCTGCTGATGGTCGCCGCCGGCGGGCTGTTCTGGTACGCCTCGAACATGGCCGCCGCCAAGCGTCAGCACAACCACGATGAAATCGTCGTAAACATCCATCCGCACAGTTGCGAGCCAAATGCCCTGACGGTGCCCGCCGGCCGCGCCAGTTTCCGCATCGTCAACCGCTCCGAGCGGGCGGTCGAGTGGGAAATTCTCGACGGCGTGCTGGTGGTCGAAGAGCGGGAAAACATCGCGCCGGGCCTGAGCCAGGTGATCAACGCCAACCTGCAACCGGGCGACTATGCGATCACTTGCGGCTTGCTCAGCAACCCGCGCGGCACTTTGCACGTCACACCGACGGCCGCTTCCGATGCCGCCGCCAAGGCCAAGCCGTCGATGGTGGCTTTCGTCGGGCCGCTGTCGGAATTTCGCGTGTATCTGGCGGTTCAGGGCAGCGCGTTGATCAAAGCGGTGACGGCGCTGAATCAGGCGATCGCCAGTGGCAATCTTGATCAGGCGCAAGCGCTTTACCTGCCGGCGCGCGCTGCCTATCAGCGTCTGGCGCCGGCGGCGCAGCGTCTGGCCGAGCTGGACAACCACATCAATGCCCGCGCCGATTATTTCGAAAAGCGCGAGCTGGATCCGGCGTTCGTCGGTTTCCATCGCCTCGAATACGCGCTGTTCCAGCAGCGCAATCTCGACGACGTTGCGCCGACTGCCCAGCGCTTGCTCGCTGACGTCACCACCCTCAAGCAACAGTTGCTCGCGCAGTCGCTGCCGCCGGAGCAACTGGTGAGTATCGTCGTGCGCAACCTCAACAGCCTCGCCGAGGTGCGCGCTGCCAGCGGCGAAGAGGAGCGCTACAGCCACAGCGATCTCAACGGTTTCGCCGCCAACGCCCAAACCGCGCGCAAGGTCGTCGACCTGTTGCGCCCGATGCTGAGCAAATCAGCCGCTGACGTGTTAGCGAATGTCGACCAGGCCATGAGTGATTTCGACAGCCAGCTCAACGCCTTCAAATCCGCCGATGGCTACGTCAGTTACGACGCCGTGACCGCCGCGCAACGCCAGCAGATCGCCGCCAAAGCCAAGGCTCTGGCCACGGCACTGGATGGCATCGACCCCGCCCTCGGCCTTTCCGGCCTGTAAGCAGAAGACCACGACAGATGAACGATTCAGAACCTCTCAACCTGCAACGGCGCCGCGTGCTGATGGGCATGGGCGCCGCCGGTGTCGCCCTTGCCGGATCGGCGCTGAGCTGCCCAGCCATGGCCGCGCAGCCTGCGCAAGTCACCGAAGCGCCGAGCAGCGACAAGACCGAAGACCGCCACGATTTCCACGGTGTGCACCAGGCCGGCATCGTCACCCCGCGTCCGGCCTCCGGGATGGTGGTGGCGTTCGATGTGCTGGCCAGTGATCGCGAAGACCTTGAGCGGCTGTTCCGCACTCTCAACGAACGCATCGCGTTTTTGATGAAGGGCGGCCCGGTCGCGCAGATCGACCCGAAACTGCCGCCGCTGGACTCCGGCATCCTCGGCCCGGTGGTCACCCCGGACAATCTGACCATCACCGTTTCCGTCGGCGATTCGCTGTTCGACGAGCGCTTCGGTCTCACGGCGGCAAAGCCCAAGCGTCTGCAACGCATGGTCGGCTTTCCCAACGACGCGCTGGACGCCGATTGCTGCCATGGCGACCTGAGCCTGCAGTTCTGCGCCAACACCGCCGACACCAACATTCACGCCCTGCGCGACATCGTCAAGAACCTGCCCGACCTGCTGCTGGTGCGCTGGAAACAGGAAGGCAGCGTGCCGCCGCAAGCCCCGGCCAAACCCGGTGTGCCGGCGCAGTCGGCGCGCAACTTTCTCGGTTTTCGCGACGGTTCGGCCAACCCCGATTCCAACGACGCCAAGGCCATGGAGCGGATTGTCTGGGTGCAACCGGGCAGCGACGAGCCGGCCTGGGCTGCCGATGGCAGTTATCAAGCGGTACGCATCATCCGCAACTTCGTCGAGCGCTGGGATCGCACGCCGTTGCAGGAGCAGGAAAGCATTCTCGGCCGGGTCAAGAGCAGCGGCGCGCCCATCGGTGGCCACACTGAAAGCGAAGTGCCGGATTACAGCAAGGATCCGGCCGGCAAGCTGACCAGGCTCGATGCGCACATTCGTCTGGCCAACCCGCGCACCGCCGCGACCCAGGCCAATCTGATCCTGCGCCGGCCGTTCAACTACTCCAACGGCGTCAACAAGAACGGCCAGCTCGACATGGGCCTGCTGTTCATCTGTTACCAGGCTGACCTGGAACAAGGCTTCATCACCGTGCAGACCCGCCTCAACGGTGAACCGCTCGAGGAATACCTCAAACCGGTCGGCGGCGGTTACTTCTTCACCCTGCCCGGCGCTACCGGCGATGACGACTTCATCGGTCGCTCGTTACTCGCTGCCACCTCCCAAAACAAAACCGCATGACACCCAACCGACACTGGAGCCGCCCCATGAAAAAGACGCCACTCGCGTTATTGCTGACCCTTGGTTTGCTCAACACCCCGCTGGCGGCGTTCGCCGCGACCGCGCCGCTGGATCTGGTGGGGCCGGTGTCGGACTACAAGATTTACGTCACCGAGAAACTCGATGAGCTGGCCAGCCACACCCAGCAGTTCACCGACGCGGTGAAGAAAGGCGATCTCGCCACCGCGCAGAAGCTCTACGCGCCGACGCGGGTGTATTACGAGTCGATCGAGCCGATTGCCGAGCTGTTCAGCGATCTCGATGCGTCCATCGATTCTCGCGTCGACGACCATGAAAAAGGCGTAAAGGCTGAAGACTTCACCGGATTCCACCGCATTGAATATTCGTTGTTCGCGGAAAAAACCACCAAGGGTCTGGATGCATTGGCCGACGGTTTGAACAAAGACGTGCAGGACCTGCAAACCCGTGTGGCCGGTCTGACCTTCCCGCCAGAGAAGGTCGTCGGCGGCGCTGCTGCGCTGTTGGAAGAAGTCGCGGCGACGAAGATTTCCGGCGAGGAAGACCGCTACAGCCACACCGACCTGTACGACTTCCAGGGCAACATCGACGGGGCGAAGAAGATCGTTGATCTGTTCCGTCCGCAGATCGAACAGCAGGACAAGGCGTTTGTTGCCAAGGTCGACAAGAACTTCGCCACGGTCGACAAGATCCTCGCCAAGTACAAAACGGCGGATGGCGGCTTTGAGACCTACGACAAAGTGAAGGACAACGACCGCAAAGCGCTGGTCGGGCCGGTGAATACGCTGGCGGAGGATCTTTCGATGATGCGCGGGAAGTTGGGTCTGAACTGATTTTTTAGCCTCTGGTCTGGCCCCTTCGCGAGCAGGCTCGCTCCCACAATTGGAATGCATTTCCCTGTGGGAGCGAGCCTGCTCGCGAAAGCTATTCCGGACGCGCTAGAGAATCCTGTAGAGCAACCGCTCAATCCTCACCCGACTCACCCGCTTGAGAAACTTCGCCACCCCTGCCGGGTAATCCGGCAGCGTTTCAAGCGACTGGAAGTTATCGATCCGCGTGGTATGGCGGAAGATGTTTTCCAGCTCTTTCGCCCGTGGCTCCAGCCACTCGCCTTTCGGGTCTTCGATCAGCAGCGCGTTTTCCAGGTCGAGGCGAAACGCGCGCGGATTGAGGTTGTTGCCAGTCAGCAAGGTGTAGCGCTGATCGATCCACATGCCCTTGAGGTGATAGGTGTTGTCACCGTCGCGCCACAAGTGCAGGTTCAACTGGCCGCTGTCGATGCTGTGCTGATGGCGTTTGGCGAAGCGGCGCAGGCTGATTTCGTATAGATACGGCAGCGCGGCGATCACCTTGAACGGCTCGCTCGGCGGAATGTAGAAATCGTTGGCGGTCTTGTCGCCAACCACGATGTCGATCTTCACGCCACGGGCCAGCGCGCGGTTGATCTCACGGATCACGCCCAGGGGCAGGTTGAAGTATGGCGTACAGATGGTCAGCTGCTTTTGCGCGCTGGCAATCAGTTCCAGAATCGCCCGGTTCAGCGGGTTGTTCTTGCCGACGCCGAGCAGTGGCGTGACCGACAGCCCTTCTTTACTTGTGCTGCCGGCCCCGGTGTCGTAAGTCGCGTACTTGAGACGGCTGCGCAGGTCGCCGATGTCGTTGCGCAGGCTGCGGGTAGTCGGCAGGTTCGGCAGGTCGAGGCGATGCACGGCTTTCGATTCGATCAGTCCGTGCTTGACCAGATGATGCATCGAATCCGCGAGCTCGCGACTGTGCAGCACGTGGTAGCGGTCGAAGCGGTACTTGTCGAGTTTGTGCAGGTAGACGTTGTTCAGGCTCGCGCCGCTGTAGACCACCTTGTCGTCGATCACGAAGCCTTTGAGGTGCAGCACGCCGAACAGCTCGCGGGTCTGCACCGGCACGCCGTAGATCGGCACTTCGCTCTGATGCGTGCGGGTCATGTCCTGATACCAGGCGGCGTTGCCCGGCTGCTTGCCCGCGCCGATCAGGCCGCGCTGGGCACGTAACCAGTCAACCACCACGGCGATTTCCAGCTCGGGACGCTTGAGCTTGGCTGCGTGCAGGGCATCGAGGATTTCCTGACCGGCTTCGTCCTGCTGCAGATACAGCGCAACGATGTAGATGCGCTGGGTCGCTGCGGCGATTTGCTCGAGCAGGCAGCGTCGGAATTCGGCAGCACTGGACAGAATGCTCACCGCCTCGGCGGTCAGCGCGAAGCTGCGCAGTTTGGGCAGCAGAGAACGTTTGAAAAGCAACGGCATAAGGCTCGCAAGGTTCGATTCCGAAGAGTTTGAGAGCTTACACCATCGTCTGCGCCGGGTCTTGTCAGTGTCAGTAATGGCCCCTTCGCGAGCAGGCTCGCTCCCACCGTTAAAATGCATTCCCCTGTGGGAGCGAGCCTGCTCGCGAAAGCGTTTTCACACACGCTGAAGAAATTCGCTTGACCAAGGAGAACAGTCGTTCTACTGTTCGCCACATGAACGAATCAATCAGCAATGACACACGCGACATCATTCTGGATGTCACCGAAAAGTTGATCTACAAAAGTGGCATCGCTGCCACCAGCATGGATCTTCTGGTGAAGACCGCCGGCGTCTCCAGAAAAAGCATCTACCGTTACTTTGCCGACAAGGACGCACTCGTTGTCGCGGCCCTTCAGCGACGCGATGTTCGCTGGATGCACTGGTTCACAAGTGCTGTCGACCAGGCCAAGACTCCGGCCGATCGTCTGCTCAACCTGTTTACCGTGCTCAAGGGCTGGTTCGACTCGGAAGGCTTTCGCGGCTGCGCCTTCATCAACACCAGCGGCGAAACCGGTGATCCACAGGATCCAGTGCGGCTGGTGGCCAAAGAACACAAACAGAAGCTGCTCGACTACGTGTGCGAGCTATGTACCGAATATGGTGCCGAGGATCCGCAACTATTGGCCAGACAGTTGCTGATCCTGATTGAAGGCGCCATTACCATAGCGCTTGTGATGGGTGATCACAGTGCCGCCGATAATGCGCAATGCATGGCGCGAAAGTTATTGGGCCTGTAACTCTTAGCAAGCCGGACTTGTTGTTCAAACATTAAATGAATCAGGAGATTGAACATGTCGACTGCAGCCCAGGTACGTCCGCCATTGCCCCCGTTCAACCATGCGTCAGCCATCGAGAAGGTGCGTCTGGCCGAGGATGGCTGGAACAGCCGCGATCCGGAAAAGGTTTCGCTCGCCTATACCCTCGACACCAAATGGCGCAATCGCGCCGAGTTTGCCAACAACCGCGAAGAGGCCAAGGCGTTTCTGACGCGCAAATGGGCGAAGGAACTGGATTATCGCTTGATCAAAGAACTCTGGGCCTACTCCGATACGCGTATCGCGGTGCGTTATGCCTATGAATGGCACGACGATTCCGGCAACTGGTTCCGCTCGTACGGCAACGAGAACTGGGAGTTCGATGACAACGGCCTGATGTTCCAGCGCTATGCCTGCATCAATGACATGCCGATCAAGGAAAGCGAGCGCAAATTCCACTGGCCGCTGGGCCGCCGGCCGGATGATCATCCGGGGCTGAGCGAACTCGGTCTCTAAAGCCAACCCACCCCTGTGTAGGAGCTGCCGAAGGCTGCGATCTTTTGATCTTGATTTGATCGTTCCCACGCGCAGCAGCCGGGGCGCTCCGCGCCCGAGAAGATCGCAGCCTTCGGCAGCTCCTACACAGGAATGTATTCCAGACTGTAATTGACGACGGCATGCTCTGGCTCGCCGCAACAGTTCGATACAGGTAACATAACCGCCCTCCCCGCAGCCCACGTTCTGCGCCTTGCCGAATAAGCCGACTCCATGCCTTTCGAACTCAGCGTTGACCTCACCACCCTGGCCATTCTGGCTGCTGTTGCTTTCCTTGCCGGTTTCATCGATGCCATCGCTGGCGGTGGCGGTCTGTTGACCACGCCGGCGCTGCTGACGGCGGGCCTGCCGCCGCATCTGGTGCTGGGCACCAACAAGCTGAGCTCGACCTTCGGTTCGGCGACCGCCAGCTTCACCTTCTACAAACGCAAACTGTTCCACCCACGTCAGTGGACCCACGCCATTGTCGGCACACTGGTCGGTGCGCTCACTGGCGCGGTGGTTGCGCATTACCTCCCGGCCGAGTGGCTGAACAAGATGCTGCCGGTGATCGTTTTCGCCTGTGGCCTGTATTTGCTGTTTGGCGGCACGCCGAAAGCGCCGCTGGACAGCGACGCGCCGATCAAAAAGAAATGGCAATCGACCCAAGGCTTCAGCCTCGGCTTCTACGATGGCGTGGCCGGCCCCGGCACGGGCGCGTTCTGGACCGTGAGTAGTCTGCTGCTGTACCCGATCGACCTGGTCAAGGCCAGCGGCGTGGCGCGCAGCATGAACTTTGTCAGCAACATCGCGGCGCTGTCGGTGTTCATCTTCTCCGGACAGGTCGACTGGATCATTGGCCTGTGCATGGGCCTGTCGGTGATGGTAGGGGCTTTCTTTGGCGCGCGCACCGCGATCAGCGGCGGCGCCAAATTCATTCGTCCAGTGTTCATCACCGTAGTGCTTGGCCTGACTGTGCGCCTAGCCTGGCAGCACTGGTTCAGCGTGGCCTAAGCGCCGCGCGACGTAGACGTCGATCAGGTAACGGGCAATCGAACGCGACGCCGGCAACGGCGGCAAGTCATGCACGTTGAACCACTGGGCGTCCTCGATCTCGTCTTCCTGACAGACAATTTCGCCACCGGCATATTCGGCATGGAAGCCGAGCATCATCGAATGCGGGAACGGCCAGCACTGGCTGCCGATGTACTGGATGTTCTTCACTTCGATCTGCACTTCTTCACGCACTTCGCGAATCAGGCAATCCTCGGCCGATTCCCCCGGCTCGGCGAAGCCGGCCAGCGTGCTGTAAACCCCGGTGACGAAACGCGGCGAGCGCGCCAGAAGGATTTCGTCGCCACGGGTGATCAGCACGATCATGCTTGGTGAAATGCGCGGATAACTGCGCAGATCGCACGGCTGGCAATACATCGCTCGTTCGCGCGGGACTTGCGTCATTGGCTGGCCGCAGTTGCCGCAGAAGCGATGCTCTCGTGCCCAAGTGCCGATCTGAGCGGCATAACCGAGCACTTTGTACAGCGTGTGATCGCCTTCGAGCATGAACGCTCGCAGCCCCTTCCAGCCGCAACCGGGCACATCGCTGACGCTGTGCAACTCAAGCAGATAGACCGGTTCGCCGTCGAGATGACCAATCCCGTGCTCAGCGAGGACTGAAAGGTCCTGGCGCTTGAGCCACTCGCGCGGGAACAGTGCGCCGTTGTCATCGAACAGGAAGCCTTCGGGGCTGCGCGCTACGGCCCAGCCGCCGGGTTGATCGGTGTCGAGTACTGCAGTGGTCCAGCGAGAGATCATGGTTAACTCAATCCAGAAATTCGGGTTTCTGTTTGCTCATGTGGGCGGCCATGGCCACGCGCAGATCGGTGGATTGCAACATGGCGGCGTTCCAGGTGGCAACGTATTCAAGACCATCGTCGATGCGATGGTCGCGCATGTAGCTGATCATTTCCTTGGTACCGGTCACGGCGATCGGCGACTTCGCAGCGATGTCACGGGCGATGCCGAACACGCCTTCGAGCAGAGTGTCCTTATCGCCGTAGACGCGATTGACCAGGCCCATGCTGCGTGCTTCCTCGGCGCCAAAGGTGCGACCGGTGTAAGCCAGTTCACGCAGCATGCCGTCTCCGATGATTCGCGGCAACCGTTGCAACGTGCCGACATCGGCGGCCATGCCGATATCGATTTCCTTGATCGAGAACTGCGCATCTTCGGCGGCATAGCGCATGTCACAGGCGGCGATCAGATCGATCGCCCCGCCCAGGCAATAGCCCTGAATGGCAGCAAGCACCGGTTTGCGGCAATTGTCGACGGCGTTGAACGAGGCTTGCAGATTGAGGATCTTGCGCCGCAGCAGGCGCGCATTGCGGCCCACGTCCTTGCCCAGTTCATTGGCGACACCGGCAAGCATCATCAGGTCGATGCCCGATGAAAAATGCTTGCCGTTACCGCTGAGGACTACCACGCGGACTTCGTCGGTATCGTCGATCCATTGGAATATCTCGACAATCTCGCTCCAGAACGCCGCGTTCATCGCGTTGATCTTTTCCGGGCGATTGATCTGCACATGGGCGATGTTGTCGGCCAGTTCGACGCTGAAGGCGGAGTATTGAGTCATGGCAGTGATCCTTTACCGGGCTGGGAAATAAGCCCCGAACTATAACAAGGCAACGGGGCGGCGGTTCGGCCAAATGCGGGACTGCCCGAAGTCTGCGCAAGATGCGCGGGCCTCTTCGCGAGCAGGCTCGCTCCCACAGGGAGACTGCATTTCAATGTGGGAGCGAGCCTGCTCGCGAAGGCGTCGGATCATTCACCGCACGCAATTATTTCAGCCCCAGCCTGTAAAGCGAGCCATTCTCTTCATCCGTCAGCACATACAGATACCCATCCGGCCCTTGGCGCACATCGCGGATGCGCTGATTCAATTCACCCAGCAAACGCTCCTCATGGACCACCTTGTCGCCATCGAACTGCAGGCGAATCAGCTCCTGGGTCACCAGTGCGCCGATAAACGCGTTGTGCTGCCACGGCGTGAAGCGATCCGCGTCATAGAAGGCCATGCCGGTAACCCCGGGGGATTTTTCCCAGACATGATGCGGCGCCACGGTGCCTTCAGCAGTTTTGCCCTTCGCCTCAGGAATCGGTTGCATCGAGTAGTTGATGCCATGGGTCGCCAACGGCCAGCCGTAGTTCTTGCCACGTTCGATGATGTTCACTTCGTCGCCGCCACGTGGCCCGTGCTCGTTCTCCCACAGCGTGCCGGTCCACGGATTGAGCGCCGCGCCTTGCGGGTTGCGCAGGCCGTAGGACCAGATTTCAGGCCTGACACCGGATTGGCCAACAAAAGGGTTATCGTCCGGCACCTTGCCATCCGGGAAGATGCGTACGACTTTGCCTTGCAACTTGTCGAGGTCCTGCGCAGTCGGCCGATCGTTGTTTTCGCCGAGGGTGATGAACAGATACCCGTCGCGATCGAACACCAGCCGTGAACCGAAGTGGTTGCTCACCGACAGCTTCGGTTCCTGACGGAAGATCACATTGAAGTCCTTCAGCGTCTTCAGGTCATCGGAAAGCCGTCCGCGCCCTACCGCCGTACCAGCCTTGCCGCCCTCACCACCGCCTTCGGCATACGACAGATAGACCATGCGGTCCTGCTTGAAGTCTGGCGACAGCGCCACATCAAGCAAACCGCCCTGCCCTTTCGCCCAGACTTGCGGCACGCCACTGATCGGCTCCGACAGTTTGCCGTCCTTGCTCACAACGCGCAGATGACCCGGACGTTCGGTCACCAGCATGCCCTTCTGATCAGGCAGAAACGCCAGTGCCCAGGGATGTTCCAGGCCTTGGGCAATGGTGGTGACTTCAAGAATGCCCTGCTCGCTTTTCAGCTCTTTGGGCGCGGCGGCGAACGCCGGAACACTGATCAGCGCGGCGGCGCAGCAGCTGGCTAGTAGGGTTTTACGCAACATGCACGATTCCTTTTGTTCGTGTGAAAGGCTGACAGAACATCAGTCCTGCCGTTCAACGGTTGCTGCCGGTGCCCCGTGAGGGCGGGTTGGGAATGAAGGTTGGCGGATTGCTCGGCACCGAACGAATCGGTTGACCATTGCCGATGCCGCGATTTTCAACGGTCGGCTGACGTGGCACGGGAACGGTGTTCGGCCCGCGAAGCGGCGGAGCGCTGGGCTGGGTGCCCTGCATGCTGTTGGGATTGGCCCGGCGGATCGGGCTGTTGTAGGGATTGTTGCTGTTCCCGGTGGGGCTTTGTGCGAGCACGACATCGGCATGAACCAGGCCACCACCTAAGGCGAGGACGGCGATGCCAATCAGAAACCGGTTCATGGGAATACCTCTCGATGTGCGTGGACTAGAGCCTTGGAGCCCACGCTACGCCGTGGGTTCGCATTTGTTAACCCTCGCGCCTTAAACAACATGTAACACGGCTTGACCATACCGTTGGAAGCCGCGCAATCACTGGAAACTTTCTCGCCGCGCCACGGGTCACCTGATCATCACTCGGAGGACTGGTCATGGCTCGGGCAATCTGGAAAGGCGCAATCAGTTTTGGACTGGTACACATCCCCGTGGCGCTGGTTTCAGCGACGTCGTCCCAAGGCGTGGACTTCGACTGGCTCGACAGCCGCAGCATGGACCCGGTGGGCTACAAACGCATCAACAAGGTCACCGGCAAGGAAGTCACCAAAGAAAACATCGTCAAAGGCGTGGCCTACGAAAAGGGCCGCTACGTGGTGCTCAGCGAGGAAGAAATCCGCTCGGCGCACCCCGTCTCGACACAGACCATCGACATTTTCTCTTTCGTCGACGCCGAGCAGATTCCGCTGCAGAACATCGATACGCCCTATTACCTGGCGCCAGACAAGCGCGGCGGCAAGGTCTACGCGTTGCTGCGCGAAACCCTGAGCAAAACCAACAAGGTCGCCCTCGCCCGCGTTGTCCTGCATACCCGTCAATACCTGGCCGCGTTGATGCCGCTGGAGTCGGCGCTGGTTCTGGTGAAACTGCGCTGGCCGCAGGAAGTGCGCAGTCTTGATGAACTGGCGCTGGGCAGTGAAGTGACCAAGCCGCAATTGGCCAAGGGTGAGCTGGACATGGCCAAACGTCTGGTTGAAGACATGACCTCGGAGTGGTCGCCTGAGGACTACAAGGACGAGTTCGAAGACAAGATCATGGCGCTGGTCGAGAAAAAAGCCCACGAAGGCAAGATCGAGGACGTCGAGACCACCACTGGCGAGGAAGAACGCAAGACTGCCGATGTTATCGACTTGACCGAGCTGCTCAAACGCAGCCTCGGTGGCAAGGCACCGGCCAAGCCCAAGGCCAAATCAACCAGTAAGGCGGCGCCGGCGAAGAAGACTCGGAAGGCGTCTGGAGAGTAAGCGTTGGGCCAGCTAGAGGTATGTTGGAAGTGAAGCTGCCTTCGCGAGCAGGCTCGCTCCCACAGGGAAACGCATTTCAAAATGTGGGAGCGAGCCTGCTCGCGAAGAGGCCGGTACTGACACCGCAAGTCTCAGATCAGAATAAAGATCGCCAACAACGCCGCAAAAATCGCCCACTTCTCCAGGTAATACCGCGTACGGTTGCGCTTCTTCAGCTCTTTGCCGCGCAAACGGATCTTGTAGATCTTGGTAAACAAGCGGTTGATACCACCGGTCTTGTCCCCCGCATCATTCGGCGCGCCTGCCGCTGACATCACGGTGCGGCTGAACCAGCGGTTGAACGCCGCCGCCCAGCGGTACTTCAACGGCCGCTCAATGTCACAGAACAGAATGATCCGGTTCTGATCCGTGGTGTTTTCGGCGTAATGAATAAACGTCTCGTCGAACATCACCGCTTCGCCATCGCGCCAGTGATAGTTCTCACCGTCGACGTTGATGTAGCAGCCGGGATCATTCGGCGTATCCAGACCCAGGTGATAACGATAGGAACCGGCGTACGGATCGCGGTGGCGCACCAGCTTCGAGCCCGGTGGCAGCTCGGCAAACATCGCCGCCTTGATTGAGCCGATGCTCTGCACCAATTCAGTGGTGCGCGGGCACAGCTTCATCGCCGATGGATGGCTGTCGCCGTACCACTTGAGGTAGAAGCGCTTCCAGCCAGTCTTGAAGAAAGAGTTGAAGCCGACATCGTCATACTGATTCGAGCGCTTGATCTCGCCGGCACGCAGCAGATTCTGGCCTTCCTCGCGAATCTCTTGCCAGTGCGCCTGCAACGGGCTCAGATCCGGGAAATCCGCCGGATTCAGGTACGGCTTGTTGGGAATCTTCGAAAACAGATAAAGGAAGCAGTTGATCGGCGCGAGGAACGTCGAGTGGTCACTCAGTTGCCGCCCCAGCTTGTGGCGCACGCGTCCACGCAAGTGAACGTAAGCAATGGAGATGACATAAACAGCGGCAATGATGAGTTTCACGGAAAAGGGTCACACGTCAAAAGTGAACAAACTGCGCGCGTGGCGACCTGAGGCCCAGCGTCTTATGCAGCGGTCTTGATGCACAGGGCGCGTCCATGGCCCGCGCCGTTTCCGGGCGCTCGGTGAAAGGGTGGCATTTTAGCCACAGTTCGTAACCGATAGTGAACCCTCAACTGTGAAAAACTGTCTTGCGCGTTTGCGTGTAAAGCTCCAGCACACTTGAATCCATACAAACGCCCGTTGCTCATTTGGATGGAACCACGCTTGGCACGCGCTCCTCTATCGCTTACCAATAACGGAGGAACCCCCATGATCGCCCCACAAACCGGTATGAAACCAGGTCAGCGCTATCGCATTGAAAGCGTCGAGCGCGCGCCGCAATTCTCTGGCTTTTTTCTCGATGGAAGGTATTACCTGGGGCCTGAATTGCAGACCGCCGTCGGCTGGCTTGAAGGGCAAATGTTTTTCTACGACCAGCTCGACCCGACCGGTGAGCCGGTTTATCCGGGCAGAATTGCCGGTACGATTGAAGGGCTGACGCTGGTGATGCCGGACGGCTTACGCCTGGAGATCGAAGAAGCGCCTTATCTGGCGGAACCCCTTGCGCCGGTGCGCGCCTCCCTCGCCGGGCGCATCGAGCGTATCTCGCGACAGCCGATTCGCCCGTCGCCGCTTTTGGTGGCTGGGGCCGCGATGCTGGTAGGAGTTTGTCTGCTGACGATCTCGCGCATCAGAAATCGCTGAAGGCCACCGCGCGAGCAGTGGCCCAACCATCGGTCACTGCTCGCGGGTTACCGTCAGTGCGACCACGGCGATGCGCTCTGCGCGCTCATATTCAGGCTTGAGCAGTTCCTCGCTGAACACGTCCGGATCGAGTTCACGATAAGTCCAGCCAAAACGTTCGCCCTTGAGCAGAGGCGCCACGGCCTCGCGGAACGGGTCCTGCCCGGCAACAATCGCTACGCCGGTATACACAAGTAACGTGCCGCCGACTTCCAGACGTGGCAACGCTTCACGCACGATACGCACCGACAAGCCTTCGCCCAGCGCCCCGCCGCCGTGGCGATAGGCGCGCTGTTGCTGGTCGTTCATATACGGCGGGTTGGCGATGATCAAGTCGAACTGACCTTCGACACTGGCGAGCAGATCGCTGTGGTACACCGACACGTTGTTGGCCCCGGCCAGCTCAGCGTTGACGGCACTCATGCGCAACGCCTGCGGATTGATATCCACCGCCAGCACTTGGGCATCCGGCCTTGCTTTGGCGATGAGTACCGCCCCGGCGCCGCTGCCGCAGCCGATGTCTACTGCGCGCCTGATCGGCGAAAAGCGCTGCTGCAACTGCGCTTCTATGGCCTGAGCAAAACGATAAGTGTCCGGGCCAAAGAACACCGCATCGCTCGCGGTGGTCGGAAACGCCGAGTGGGCGAATAACCGGTCATTCAGCGTCGACCAGCGCACACGACTGCGCCGCACCGCGCCATCGCGTTCGACTACGCCGGCCTGCTCCAGCGTGGCCAGTTCTTCTGCGCGAAACAGCTCAGAAGGAAACGGCATCGACCAGCCAAACACATCACGCAGATCTTTCGCCAACGGCGTGGCAAAGCGCTGCAGAAAACGTTCGTGGGTCAAGGGCGTTGGGGTAATGAAGTGATAACCGCTGTCGAGCAGGCGCTTGCCCAACTCGAACAGCGCTCTGTCCGATGTTTCTTGTGCCGACATGAAGCCTCCTTGTTTCAACGCAAGCGGGCGCGCAGTTGCATGAAGCGACGCGTCGCGAAAAGTCCGGCCGGACGCCAGTGTCGCTGGGGTTGCAGCCATGGCATCAACAATGACATCTGTTCGGCGGCAGGCTTGTCGGCCAGTGCCGCTTCCAGGTTGAGCAGATCGGTGTCATCGTCAAAGGTTTCTTCGACGGCAGCTTCGCGGCGTACGTAAGGCCGAGGCCGGGAGGCCGGGCAATCCTGAGTGATCCAGTCGCGCAACAGCTGTTTCTCATAGCCATTGAACACGCCGAACATCGCCGCATCGCTGCCGTCGATCAAACGCCAGAAACGACTTTCTTCCACCGCCTCACCGCGTTTGATCCAGCTTTTGCGCTCCAGCGCCGAAAGAAACTCGCCCATCTGTCCCGGCGTGGCCAGCCACTGATTGATGGTGCGGTTTTCGATGCGGCAGTAGTCGGAATGCATGTGCCGGCCAAAGACAGCTTTACGCTCAAGCATGGCGATGACTTCGTGGTCCAGATCGAACTCTGTGATCACCGCGGTTGTGCCTTTGCCGACATCATTGAGGCGATAACCGACAGCCATGCGCCGGTAGAACTCATCGCGTTCATCGCCAAGTGGCAACAACTCGAGCATTGATTGCACAGCCTTGCGCGCATGGCCGGTGCTGGCGTTGTCGATGGTCACGTGCAGGCGGAAATAGTGCGGATCGATACCCAGCTCTGCCAATTCATAAGCACTGATCAGCAGATGCAGAGGCAGTTGTTCATAGCCGAGGTTGAAGCCGATGACTTCTGGCAGAAACTGCCCGCCGAAACGTCCCAGTGCCAGCTGCACCGCGCCTTGCAGAAAATACTCGTCGGCAAGACCGCTCAGATCAGAGCATTCATGCTCGGCGAGCAGCTTGCGATAGATCACCACATGATTCTGCCGTGGCACGCCCTCGCCCAGCTCTTCCAGATAGGTATCGAGCAAATCGTCAAATCGCGGGTCCTGCCACTGCGGCAACAGCCCGGCCAACCAGGCGCCATCGACCTCTTTGGTCGGTGCCACATGCAAGATGAAATACAACGCGTGGGATTTGTTGCGGAAATAGCGGCGCGGCGCGCCCTGCTGACGTTGTTCGAGGTAATCGGCGTACTCGGCCGCCACGCTGGCGCAGCGGGTTTCCGACCATTGCAGCAGCTCTTCGGCGCTGGCCGGCAAATCGTCAGACAGCGCAGCCGCCTTGCTCAGCTGCCGGCGCAGGAAGTCCAGTGCCGCACGATCAACCGTGGAGTCTTCCGCCAGCAATCGGTCATAGAGCCGGCGCTCGGTATCCGCCGGCGTGGATGTTTTACCCGAAGACTTCCTGGTCGGGATTTCGATCAGCGACATGACTCATTCCCCTGCGTTATTGGCATTGCCTATAAACGAAAGAGTGATTGGCGCTGAAAAAAATTCCCTTTTTGTGCGAGACGATACGCTCAGTGGTGCACGTCGGTTTTTTAACCCAAAGCGGTATCGAGAAACATCATCACGCCGAACCCAAGCATCAGCCCGAGCGTGGCAGGCGTCTCGTGGCCGTTGCGGTGAGTTTCCGGAATCACTTCATGCGACACCACAAAGATCATCGCGCCCGCCGCCAGGCCCATCGCCACCGGAAAACCCAACGCAAAACTATTGGTGATGCCCAAACCGATGATCGCGCCCAACGGTTCCATCAATCCTGAAGCGGCGGCAATCAACGCTGCACGCCCTGCGGAAATGCCGGTCACCCGTAGCGCCAACGCCACAGCCAGACCTTCGGGAATGTCCTGAATGGCGATCGCAGTGGTCAGCGGCAAGCCGATTTTCATGTCGCCGGTGGCGAAGCTGACGCCGATCGCCATGCCTTCCGGCAGGTTGTGCAGAGTGATCGCCAGCACGAACAGCCAGACCCGATTGAAGCGCTTGGCTTCAGGCCCGCGCCGGCCGCTTTTTTCATGTTCGTGGGGGACGAAGCGGTCGAGACCGACCATCAACGCCACGCCTAAAGCCATGCCGGCCACAACGACGGCAGCGGCGAGCATGGGACTGCTCACCGCCTCCTTCGCCGCCGCAATGCCCGGCAGGATCAGTGAAAAGGAACTGGCTGCCAGCATCATCCCCGCCGCGAAACCGAGCATGGTGTCCTGGGTTCGCGAAGTAATCGCCCGCAGCGCCAGGGCCAATAACGCACCGACTGCCGTAGCGGCAAAACCCGACAGTCCGCCAAGTGTGGCGAGGCGCAAGGTGTCGCGGCCCGTACTGACCAAACCGGTGTAGCCACTGATCAACAGCAACACGGTTACACCGACCAGGGTGAGCCAGAAAATCCGCCCTCCCCAGCCCGTACGCGTCAGGCTGACGAACCATGCGCGCACGGGGGCGGCGAACGAAGATGACGGTAGCGCCATGAAAATTCCTCGGTTTCAGGTGGCCGGTACGAACGGCGTGGTTTCATCCAGTTGCGCCAGCGGAACATCGCTGCCACCCGGGGTCAGAATCACCTTGCGGCATTCTTCCTGCTTCTTATTGAAGATCTTGTAACCCTCGGCCGCCTGCTCCAGAGACAGCCTGTGGGTGATGATCGCTTCAGGCTGCAACTTGCCGGTTTCGATGTAGCCAAGCAGCTCCGGCAGAAAACGCTGCACGTGAGTCTGGCCCATTTTGAAGGTCAGGCCCTTGTCAAAAGCGTCGCCGAACATGAAGCCATGGATAAATCCTGCATACACCCCCGGAACGCTGACCACACCGCCACGGCGGACGGCGGCGATGCACTGGCGCAAAGCCTTGCCGCTGCTGCCTTCAAGCTTGAGTGTAGCCATGACCGTTTCGGTGGTGCTGCCCTTGGCTTCAAGGCCGACGGCATCGATCACGGCATCGACGCCGCGATGGCCGGGAGTCTGGCTGGTAATAGTGTCGGCCGGGTCATCGTCTTCATCGAAGTTGATCGGAATCACGCCGTAGGTGCGCTGGGCATAATCGAGGCGGTACTGGTGATGGTCGACCATGAAAATCAGCTCAGCACCGAGCATTCTCGCGCAGGCTGCGGTGAGCAAACCGACCGGCCCGGCGCCGTAGATCGCCAGACTCGAACCCTGTTTGACCCCGGCGTTGATCACCGCTTGCCAGGCAGTCGGCAGGATGTCAGAGAGAAACAGCACTTTTTCGTCCGACAGCGTGCCCGGCACCTTGAACGGGCCGGTATTGGCTTTCGGCACGCGCACCAGTTCCGCCTGGCCACCGGGAATCCCGCCATACAGACGGCTGTAGCCGAACAGCGCTGCTGGCGGCGGAATCATTTTCTTGTTCAGCGCTGCGCCAGGGCCTTCATTGGTGGTTTCGCAAGCGGCGTAAAGCTCTTGCTGGCAGAAGAAGCAATCGCCACAGGCGATCACGAACGGAATCACCACACGGTCGCCCCGCTGCACCGCCGTGACGGCTGGGCCGGTTTCTTCGACGATGCCCATGAACTCATGACCGAATATATCGCCGTGCTCGACGGTGGGTATTTTGCCTCGGTACAGGTGCAGGTCCGACCCGCAGATGGCGGTAGCGGTGACGCGCAGGATGATGTCGTCGGCGGCTTCAAGTTTCGGGTCCGGTACGGTTTCGACGCGCACGTCATGGGCGCCGTGATAGGTCATTGCTCGCATGGCTTGGTCCTCACTCGTTTGAACGAAAATGGCTGCTGCTCCACTTTCCGAAGTGAAAATGGCCGAGTGAGTTCATTCGGGTTTTCGAGATTTTGATCAGCGGATATCGGGGACTGCTCGGACGAGCCGATGCGTACGCCCGTTTGCCTGCCATATAACTGCCGTCTGAGTTATGCGACAATGCGCGCCAATGTCCAACAAGAACCCCGTACTCGTCGCTCAGCAGCTTGCCTTCAACGGCCCCAGTTGCGGACGGCTTATGCGCGTTGGCTCAACTCAAGCACAGACTGGGGGCGCTGGAAAAGCTCCAGATTGGTACTCAGGTTTGTACCAGGCACCACAGACCAGCTCTAACCCATTGATAGGTAAGGTAATTGATCTCCACAGCTAACATCACGATGCAGTTTGGCGCCAAGCCGCTGTTCGAAAACGTTTCGGTCAAATTCGGCGCAGGCAATCGCTACGGCCTGATCGGTGCCAACGGTTGCGGCAAGTCGACCTTCATGAAAATCCTCGGCGGCGATCTCGATCCGTCCGGCGGTCAGGTCATGCTTGAGCCGAACGTGCGTCTGGGTAAGCTGCGCCAGGATCAGTTCGCCTACGAAGAATTCACCGTGATCGACACCGTGATCATGGGTCACGAAGAGCTGTGGAAGGTCAAGGCCGAGCGCGATCGCATCTACTCGCTGGCTGAAATGTCCGAAGAAGACGGCATGGCCGTCGCCGAGCTGGAAACCGAGTTCGCCGAGATGGACGGCTACACCGCCGAATCCCGTGCCGGCGAATTGTTGCTGGGTCTGGGCATTCCGCTGGAACAGCATTTCGGCCCGATGAGCGAAGTCTCGCCAGGCTGGAAACTGCGCGTGTTGCTGGCGCAGGCACTGTTTTCCGATCCGGAAGTGCTGTTGCTCGACGAACCGACCAACCACCTGGACATCAACACCATTCGCTGGCTGGAAAACATCCTCACCCAGCGTAACAGCCTGATGATCATCATCTCCCACGACCGTCACTTCCTGAACAGCGTGTGCACGCACATGGCTGACCTGGATTACGGCGAGCTGCGCCTGTTCCCGGGCAACTACGACGAATACATGACCGTGGCGACCCAGTCCCGCGAGCAACTGCTGTCGGACAACGCCAAGAAGAAAGCGCAGATCTCCGAGCTGCAATCGTTCGTCAGCCGCTTCTCGGCCAACGCCTCGAAAGCCAAGCAGGCCACCTCCCGCGCCAAGGCGATCGACAAGATCCAGCTGGCCGAGGTCAAGCCTTCCAGCCGCGTCAGCCCGTTCATTCGTTTCGAGCAGAACAAGAAGCTGCACCGTCAGGCGGTCATGGTCGAGAAAATGGCCAAGGGTTTCGATGGCAAGCCATTGTTCAAGGACTTCAGCTTCCAGGTTGAAGCCGGCGAGCGCGTTGCGATCATCGGCCCGAACGGTATCGGCAAGACCACCCTGCTGCGCACCCTGGTCAACGAACTGACCCCGGATGCCGGTAGCGTGAAATGGACTGACGCCGCTGAACTGGGCTACTACGCTCAGGACCACGCTCACGACTTCGAAGACGACGTCACCCTGTTCGACTGGATGGGTCAGTGGACCCAGGGCGAGCAGATGATTCGCGGTACTTTGGGCCGGATGCTGTTCTCCAACGACGAGATCCTCAAGTCGGTCAAGGTCATCTCCGGTGGTGAGCAAGGTCGCATGCTGTTCGGCAAGCTGATCCTGCAAAAGCCCAACGTGCTGATCATGGACGAACCGACCAACCACTTGGACATGGAATCGATCGAAGCACTGAACCTGGCGCTGGAAAACTACCCGGGCACGCTGATTTTCGTCAGCCACGACCGTGAGTTTGTATCCTCCCTGGCCACGCGCATCATCGAGCTGAGCCCGAACGGCGTGACCGACTTCAGCGGCACTTATGACGACTACCTGCGTAGCCAGGGCGTCGTTTTCTAAGAGCAGCTTTTAGTTTCAAGCGACAAGTTAAAAGCCCTGTCCCTGTGACGGGGCTTTTTGCATTCGGCGTTTGGGAATTGTGGGTGCGCAGATATCCGCGAGCAGGCTCGCTCCCACAGGGGAATGCATTTCAAATGTGGGAGCGAGCCTGCTCGCGAAGGGGCCGTCAGCAGCCCCATCAATCCCAAGGGAAAGTAGTTAGCCTGCTTTCTTTTATCCCAGCCCCGCGCCATGATGTCGGCAACTCTCCCACCGCCGCCCGCGAACGAGTGCTCATGTCTGCGCAGCCACTGCCACCGCAAAGCTCCCTGGCGATCACCCTGCAGATCGTCTCCATCGTTTTCTACACCTTCATTGCCTTTCTCTGCATCGGGTTACCGATTGCGGTATTGCCAGGTTACGTCCATGAGCAACTGGGTTTCAGCGCGATCATTGCCGGCCTGGTGATCGGCTCGCAATACCTCGCCACACTGCTCAGCCGGCCGATGGCCGGGCGCATGTCGGATACCCTGGGCACCAAGCGGGCGATCATTTATGGCTTGTGGGGGATTGTCCTCAGCGGCGCGCTGACGTTGCTGTCGACCTTGCTGCAAAGTTTTCCGCTGACCAGCCTGTTGATTCTGATTGCCGGGCGCCTGCTGCTTGGCATTGCCCAAGGCCTGATCGGTGTCGGCACCATCAGTTGGTGCATGGGCCAGGTCGGTGTCGAGCACACGGCAAAATCCATCGGCTGGAACGGCATCGCTTCTTACGGCGCGATTGCCATTGGTGCGCCACTGGGCGTGGTGATGGTCGCTGAATATGGCTTTGTCAGCCTTGGCATCGCGCTGTCGGCGTTGGCGGCAGGTGCGCTGTGGTTGATCCGCAACAAACCTTCGGTGCCGGTGATTCGTGGCGAGCGCCTTTCGTTCTGGGCCGTGTTCGGCAAGATTGCACCTTACGGCACCAGCCTGACGCTGGCCTCGATCGGCTACGGCACACTGACGACTTTCATCACCCTTTATTACCTCAATCGAGGCTGGACCGGCGCGGCTTACTGCCTGACCGTGTTTGGCGTGTGTTTCATCCTGTCGCGGCTGTTGTTCATCTCGGCCATCGCCCGGTTTGGCGGGTTTGCCTCGGCCATCGTTTGCATGTCGGTTGAAACTGTCGGGCTGGTGCTGTTGTGGCTGGCGCCCTCCACTGCGTATGCGTTGATTGGCGCAGGGCTGGCGGGGTTTGGGCTGTCTCTGGTATACCCGGCGCTGGGCGTTGAAGCGATCAAACAGGTGCCGAGTTCCAGCCGTGGTTCAGGGTTGGGGGCTTATGCAGTGTTCTTCGATCTGGCACTGGCGATCGCGGGACCGTTGATGGGCGCGGTGGCGTTGAATCTGGGCTATTCGTGGATTTTCTTCAGCGCGGCGTTGTTGTCGGTGACCGGGCTGGGCCTGACCTTGTTGCTCAAGCGCCGCGCGACCTCATGAAGCACCGATCCCCTTGTAGGAGCTGACGAGTGCAACGAGGCTGCGATCTTTTGATTTTGCTTTGAAGATCAAGAGATCGCAGCCTCGTTGCACTCGTCAGCTCCTACAGGAATTGGTGGCGGCGATGAAGTTATTGATCCGCCGTCTGCATCCCCGCCCTGCTCGATTTACCCAGTGCCTGGGCAAAAAACCGTCCGGCCTCGGAGATCAGGTTGCGGTGAATATCTTCGCGATCCACCCCGTCGGCATCGGTACACAACGCCGGCATGGAGAGGATCTGCTCTTCGGTGCACGGCGCCATGAACACGAAGTGCCCTGCTCCGGCCAGCAATTTGAAGTCCGGCGCGGTGGGCAGTTTGCGCGCCAGGGCGGCGGCGTTTTTATCGAAGGCCACCAGTTTGTCGCCGTCGCCGCTGTAGAGCAGCACCGGTACGTGCACATCGGCAAGGGTGTGGCGGCCGAACTTCAGGCTCAGCGGTGCCATCAGCAATAACGCGTGAACCCGTGGATCGGCCACTGGCTGCAGGTCATCGCGATCGACAATCAGCTCGCCCTGGGTGTTACAGGCGTCGTGATCGTCCGGACGTTCCTGGCAATAGCGGCGCAGACGATCCAGATCCGGTTGCGCCCCGGAAAGAATCAACGCGGTCTCGCCTCCAGCCGAATAACCGATCACACCAACCTGATCAGCATTGACGAACGGCGCCAGCATGTTGTCGCCGAGCGTCGCGGTGATCGCTTGGGAAATCTGGATTGGCCGCCCGTAGAGATTGCTCAAAGTGCCAAGTCGGCTATGGTCGCGCCAGTTGTCGCCGGGATGAATCACCGCCACCACGACAAACCCCTTGCGCGCCAGCGAAGTGGCCAGATCATGCAAGGCCAGCGGCGTGCCGGTATTACCATGGGAGAGCATCAACATGGGAAAGCGGCCGATGGCAACTTTGGTGTCTTCTCCAGCCTCGACCGAATAGCCCTCAAGCAAACTCATATGCTCACGGTCACTGGACGGGTAAAAAGCGATGGCGCGCATCGGTTGCAGATCGAGCGGGTCGAGAAAGGTCATCTCGTGATAACCGACGCTCCAGACAGGGTGCCGCCCCGGCGCGGCCTGCACTGAATTCAGGCTGCCCAGCAGGCAAATCAGCAACATTGCACAAAGATGCCTCATGAATGCCCCACCCTGTCGGACCACATCGTCGGATGTGCTGAAACTGCATAACCCGGGCCAGATTATGTAACAGCCAGAAACAAAAAACTCCGTAATCAGCCCTTGCGGAATCAGAATACAGAGTTTTTTGGGGATTGCCTGAACAGACGCTGTTCTTTACGCAAGCCTTACGCGGCGGCGAACAGTTGCTCGCTGATCTTTGCCTGCGCAGCGCTCATGGCGTTGTTGCGCACTTCTTCGCCATAGGCCAGACCTTCAGCACGGACGATCTCGATATCGGTGATGCCGAGGAAGCCCAGTACCAGCTTCAGATACTCTTCGTGAGCGATGCCGCTGGCCTGACCGGCATGGATGCCGCCAGAGGTCGACACGATTACCACTTTCTTGCCGCCGCACAGGCCTTCAGGGCCGGCTTCGGTGTAGCGGAACGTCTGACCGGCCACGGCGACGCGGTCGATCCACGCTTTGAGCTGGGTCGGAACGGTGAAGTTGTACATCGGCGCGGCAATCACCACGGCGTCGGCGGCGATGAATTCGGCCAGGGTCGAAGCGCTCAGCTCGGCTTCGTGCTGTTGCGCAGCGTCGCGCAGTTCGGCGGTGGTGCCGGCGGCAACCAGCGTGGTCGACGAGAAGTGGCTGATCGCATCTGCGGCCAGGTCGCGATAGGTAACCACGGCGCTCGGCTCGGCGGCTTGCCAGGCGTCGACGACTTGACGGCTCAACTGACGGGAAGCCGAGTTGTCGCCGAGAATGCTCGAATCGATGTGCAACAGTTTCATGTGGGTTCTCCTGAAAGAATCGCCGGCGGCGACGGAATGGAGACAATCCTACGCAACAAACCAATAGCTGATTAGTCGCCGACAATGCGATAGTTCGTCCCATTGATAGAACGACTGGAAACGCGCATGCAGGACCTCAACGATCTCTACTATTTCGCCAAAGTGGTCGAAGCCGGCGGATTTGCCGCCGCCGGGCGCTTGCTTGGTATTCCCAAGTCACGGCTTTCGAGAAGAATTGCCGAGTTGGAAGAGCGCCTCGGTGCACGTCTGCTGCAACGCACCACTCGCCAACTGAGCCTCACTGCCGTGGGCGAACGCTATTTGCGCCACTGTCAGGCGATGCTGCTGGAAGCGGAAATGGCTGACGAGGCCGTGGCGAGCATGTCTAGCGAGCCTCGCGGGCGCTTGCGGGTATCGTGCCCGACCGGTCTTGCCCATGAAATGCTGCCGACGGTGATCAGCGATTTCCTCGGCAAGTTTCCTCAGGTGCAGTTGGAGGTCGTCCTGCTCAACCGCCGGGTCGATCTGGTCACCGAAGGCATCGATGTAGCGTTGCGTGTGCGCGATCACGGTGATGAAGATCCTTTGCTGGTCACCCGCCGCTTGCGTCAGGCCCAGGCGGTGGTGATCGCCAGCCCGGCGTTCATGCAAGGCAAGACGATCACTCATCCGCAGGACCTGAAAAACCTGCCGGTACTCGGCGCGCTGGAAGCCGACCGCATGGTTCATGTGCGTCTGCTCGATCAGCAAGGCAAGAGCGTCGATCTGAGCATGGAAGCGCGGCTGGGCATTGATGACTTCGTGGTGCGCAAGGCCTGCGTGCTCGCCGGTCAGGGCTTTACCGTGCTGCCGATGATGTTCTGCGAAACCGAATTGCGTAACGGCACACTGGTGCAAGTGCTGCCGCAATGGTCATTGCCTGGCGGCTGGCTGCAAGCGGTGTACCCGCACAGGCGCGGGGTAATGCCAGCGGTGCGCGCATGGATCGATCACTTGGTCGAATCGTTCAATGCATGCGGGGACAGATTTCTATGAAACAAGGAAGAATGAGCGAAGCCGAGGTCGCCGAGTTTTGTCTGGCTCTGCCCGGCGCGCGGGAAGATTACAAATGGGGCGGCGTGCGGGTGTTCTCGATTGCCGGCAACAAGATGTTTGCCTTGCAGGGGCTGCGAGGAGATTCGCTGGCGTTCAAGGTCGACAAGGATCTGTTTCTCGGCCATTGCGACCGCCCGGGGATTCATCCGGCGCCGTATCTGGCGCGGGCGCAGTGGATCATCATGCACCCGCCCTACCCGCTGGGTGCCGAGGAATTGCGGGGACTGTTGCAGCGATCGCATCAACTGGTGGTGAGCAAGTTGCCTAAGAAAACCCAAATCGGCCTGCTTTTGTAAGCACGCAAATCCTGTGGGAGCGAGCCTGCTCGCGAAGGCGGTTTGTCAGCGAGGATGAGATTGCGTTCGCGAGCAGGCTCCCTCCCACAGGGGATTTTCGGTGCACGTTAGATCAGCGACAGCAGGTTCGATCCGAGGAAAATCTGGTCAATCCAGAACACCTGATGCAACAACACGATCGCCCAGAACAGAATCTGAAACGATACCTTGCGCGTTTTGTGCCGAAACACCTGCTGCGCGATCAAAGCGCCCGGCCAGCCACCCGCCAGTTCAACCGCATGCAGGATGTTTTCCGGCGTGCGCCAGGCATCGGCGCGGGCTTTGCGTTTGTCGGCCCAGTACAGAAAGAACGCCAGCACACTGACAATCCCGTACGCCGCCAGCGGCACCCGCGAGATGCCGCTGAGCCACATCGACAGCGAGCCGAACAGCGGCAGCGCGCAGACGATCAGCAGCACCACAAGCTTCAATTTCAAGTGCTGAACGCGCCCGCCTGAAGGTCGCCCCTCAGGGCGGCGCGTGCGGGAATCGTTCATGCCTTGGCCGCCGACCAGTCCACCCAGCCGAACTGCCAGGTGGCCAGAATGAACAGGCCGAACGCAATCCGGTACCAGGCAAAAGCTGCGTAGCTGTGGCTACCGATGAACTTGAGCAGGCCGCGCACAGCGATCATGGCGAAGATGAACGCCGTGACAAAACCAATGGCGAACACCGGGAAATCCGCCGGTACGAACAGGTCGCGGTATTTGTAACCGGAATACACCGCCGCACCGACCATGGTTGGCATGGCGAGGAAGAACGAGAACTCGGTGGCCGTCTTGCGCGACAGGCCGAACAGCAACCCGCCAATAATTGTCGAGCCGGAACGCGAGGTGCCGGGAATCATCGCCAGGCATTGCGCGAAGCCGATTTTCAGCGCGTCGGTCCAGCGAATCTCGTCGACGGTTTCGGCGTGGACTTCATGCTGGCGCTGTTCGGCCCACAACATGATGATCCCGCCGATGACCAGCGCCGCCGCGACGGTAATCGGGTTGAACAGGTATTCGTGGATCAGATCGGCAAAAATTACGCCGAGCACTACGGCCGGCAGGAAGGCGATCAGCAGGTTGGCGGTGAAACGTCGTGCGCTCGGCTGGGTCGGCAGGCCGATCACCACGTCGAGGATCTTGCGCCGAAACTCCCAGACCACCGCGAGGATCGCGCCGAGCTGAATGATGATGTTGAACGCCATGGCCCGCTCGCCGCCGAAGTTCAGCAAGTCGGCGACGATGATCTGGTGTCCGGTACTCGAAATGGGCAAAAACTCCGTCAGCCCTTCTACAACTCCTAGAATCAGTGCCTGCAAGGCGGTCCAAAGATCCATCAATCCCCCAAAGAGCGATGCACGCGGGCATGCCCCGATAGTATTTTTTCGTTCACTGCGTCCAGCGTAGCCGGTAAAAGCTGTAGCGATTGCGCGCGCACAGGATCCACACGAAACGGTAAAAATTCCGTGAAATATCAAAACCGGATTCAGGTTTTCGCGCGCGGGGCCGAAATCCTAACAGACAAGCCTTAATAGCGCTCCCCGCGTTAGGCGGCTCAAGTCGCGCAATCGCGAGCCCACAGCGGTGGCTGGATGCTGGCGATCGTTTATTACAAGAACAAGAATCCGGAGTGACAGCGTTATGAACAGCTTGCGCAGTGTGTCGATCAGCCGACGCTTGTGGCTCATCTTGATCGTGGCGGTGGTCATGTTGCTGACCTTGGGCGTGCTGATGCTCAAGCAGATCCATGACGACCTCTACCACGCCAAGGCGCAGAAAACCCAGCACGTGGTGCAGACCGCCAGTGGCCTGCTCACCTATTACCAAGGTCTTGAGACCGCTGGCACCCTGACCAGGGATGCCGCGCAAAAGCAGGCACTGACCGCGATCCGTGGCCTGCGCTACGACCAGAGCGACTACTTCTGGATCAACGACCTCACGCCCGTGATGGTCATGCACCCGACCAACCCCAAACTCGAAGGCCAGAACCTTTCGGCGATCCGCGACCCGGACGGCTTTGCGGTGTTCAACGAAATGGTCGCCATCGCCAAGGCCAAAGGCGCGGGCATGGTCAATTATCGCTGGCCGAAGCCGGGAGCGACTGATCCCGTTGCCAAGACCTCTTATGTAAAGCTTTTTGAGCCGTGGGGCTGGGTGATCGGCTCCGGCGTGTACGTCGACGATGTGCAAGCCGAATTCCAGGGGCAGATGATCAAGGCGTCGGCCATCGGCCTGGCGATTGCGCTGATCATGGCGCTGCTGGTGATTCTGATCGCACGCAGCATCGTCCGTCCATTGCAGGAAACCGTGAATGCGATGGCCAACATCGCCAGTGGCGAAAGCGACCTGACCCGCAGCCTCGATACCCATGGCAAGGATGAAGTCACCGAACTGGCCCATCATTTCAATGCCTTCACGGCCAAGCTGCGCCGAGTGATTGGTGATCTGCAGGTCTCGGCCAGCGCTTTGGGCCAGTCTTCCAGCGAGCTGGGTAACGATGCCTCGCAGGCGCAGCAGCGCAGCCAGCAGCAGTCGCAGCAGATGGAACTGGTAGCCACGGCGATCAATGAAGTTACCTACGGCGTGCAGGACGTGGCGAAAAACGCCGAACACGCCGCCGCAGAAATGCGCGATGCCGAAGCGCAGGCGCAACAGGGGCAGATCAATATTGACGGCAGCCTGCAACAGATCGACAAGCTCTCGGGCACGATCGATCAGGCGGTGGAAGTGATCCGCACCCTGGCAGCGGAGAGCACGCAGATTGGCAGCGTACTGGAAGTGATTCGTTCGATTGCCGAGCAGACCAATCTGCTGGCCTTGAACGCGGCGATTGAAGCGGCGCGTGCGGGTGAACAGGGTCGCGGGTTCGCCGTAGTCGCCGATGAGGTGCGCTTGCTGGCCCAGCGTACGCAGAAATCGACGGCGGAGATTCAGTCGATGATCGAGCGTTTGCAGAATCACTCGGAGGCTGCGGTGAAGGTGATCGGCGACAGCAGCAAGGCCTCGCAACTGACCATTGAACAGGCGGGACTGGCCGGAGCGAGCCTTAATGCGATTGGCCAGGCGTTACGTAATCTCAACGGTCTCAATGCGTCGATTGCCAGCGCTACGCTGCAACAGGCGCAGGTGGTTGAGGACATCAACCAGAACGTCACCCAGGCGGCCGGGCTTTCCCATAGCACCGCGTTGGCGGCTGAGCAGTCCAGTGCAGCCAGCCTGCGGCTTGGGCAACTGAGCGAACAGCTCAACGGGTTGCTGCGCCAGTTCCGGGTCTGACCGGTCACCGAGGTGAGCCCACCCCTCACCCCAGCCCTCTCCCCGAGGAGAGGGAGCAGATCACTGCGCTTTTCATGATCTGCGTTCGACGCGATATTCCAGGTCGGCGTACCTCGACCAAACAACGCGCTCAGTTCCCTCTCCCCTCCGGGAGAGGGTTAGGGTGAGGGGCTTTTGATCGCAGATCACTGGGCTTTTCATGATCTGCGTTCGACGCGATATTCCAGGTCGGCGTACCTCGACCAAACAACGCGGTCAGTTCCCTCTCCCTCCGGGAGAGGGTTAGGGTGAAGGGCTTTTGATCGCAGATCACTGCGCTTTTCATGATCTGCGTTCGCCGCGTTATTCAAGGTCGGCGTACCTCGACCAAAACAACGCGGTCTGTTCCCTCTCCCCTCCGGGAGAGGGTTAGGGTGAGGGGCTTTTGATCGCAGATCACTGGGCTTTTCATGATCTGCGTTCGACGCGTTATTCCAGGTCGGCGTACCTCGACCAAACAACGCGATCAGTTCCCTCTCCCCTCCGGGAGAGGGTTAGGGTGAGGGGCTTTTGATCGCAGATCACTGGGCTTTTCATGATCTGCGTTCGACGCGTTATTCCAGGTCGGCGTACCTCGACCAAACAACGCGATCAGTTCCCTCTCCCTCCGGGAGAGGTCTCTACAGTGAGGGGCTTTTGATCGCAGATCACTGGGCGTTTCATGATCTGCGTTCGACGCGTTATTCCAGGTCGGCGTACCTCGACCAAACAACGCGCTCAGTTCCCTCTCCCCTCCGGGAGAGGGTTAGGGTGAGGGACTTTTGGTCGCAGATCACTGGGCGTTTCATGATCTGCGTTCGACGCGTTATTCCAGGTCGGCGTACCTCGACCAAACAACGCGATCAGTTCCCTCTCCCTCCGGGAGAGGGTTAGGGTCGGGCTTTTAATCGCAGATCACTGCGCTTTTCATGATCTGCGTTCGACGCGTTATTCCAGGTCGGCGTACCTCGACCAAACAACGCGATCAGTTCCCTCTCCCCTCCGGGAGAGGGTTAGGGTCGGGCTTTTGATCGCAGATCACTGGGCGTTTCATGTTCTGCGTTCGACGCGTTATTCCAGGTCGGCGTACCTCGACCAAACAACGCGATCAGTTCCCTCTCCCCTCCGGGAGAGGGTTAGGGTCGGGCTTTTGATCGCAGATCACTGGGCGTTTCATGTTCTGCGTTCGACGCGTTATTCCAGGTCAGCGTACCTCGACCAAACAACGCGGTCAGTTCCCTCTCCCTCCGGGAGAGGGTCAGAGTGAGGGGCTTTTGATCGCAGATCACTGGGCGTTTCATGTTCTGCGTTCGACGCGTTATTCCAGGTCGGCGTACCTCGACCAAACAGCGCGATCAGTTCCCTCTCCCTCCGGGAGAGGGTTAGGGTGAGGGGCTTTTGATCGCAGATCACTGGGCTTTTCATGATCTGCGTTCGACGCGTTATTCCAGGTCGGCGTACCTCGACCAAACAACGCGATCAGTTCCCCTCTCCCCTCCGGGAGAGGGTTAGGGTGAGGGGCTTTTGACCTGACTAATGCAGTACAATCCGCCCCCTTCTCAACTCCCCCAAGGATCACTCATGTCCGGGCTTGAACTGTTTGCCGCTGCCCTCGGTGTCATCGCCGTGTGGCTGACGGTCAAGCAGAATCCGTGGTGCTGGCCGATCGGGCTGGTCATGGTGTTGCTCTACAGCTGGGTCTTCTTTGAGGTGAAGCTGTATTCGGACATGTTGCTGCAAGTGATCTACGCCGCGCTGCAGATCTACGGCTGGTGGCAGTGGACCCGCGCCGGGACGATGCATGACGGTCGCCAGGTTACCCGCCTCGATCCACGCTCAATGGTGCTCGGCCTCGGCGTTGGGGCGATCGGCAGTGTGTTGCTGGGCGCGGCGATGGCGCACTGGACCGACGCCGCACAGCCGTGGCTCGATGCCGCGCTCACCGGTTTCAGTCTGGTCGCGCAACTGTGGATGGCGCAAAAACGTCTGCAATGCTGGCCGCTGTGGTTCGTCCTCGATGTGATCTTTGTCGGCTTGTTCATCTACAAAGGCCTGTACCTGACCGCCGCGCTCTACGCGCTGTTTACCTTGCTCGCGGTGCAAGGCTGGCGGGAATGGCGTGCCGATCCGGCGTTGCGCGCATGAAAGTCGTCGTTCTGACCGGCCCGGAATCCACCGGCAAGAGTTGGCTGGCGGCAGGGTTGGAGCAGCGTTTCGGCGGCGTGCGCGTTGATGAATATGTTCGTCGGTTCATCGAAGACAACCCACGCGACACTTGCCTTTCGGATATCCCTGATATCGCCCGGGGCCAGTTGCAATGGGAAGATCAGGCGCGCGCGAAACAGCCCCCACTGCTGATTCTCGACACCCACCTGCTCAGCAACATCCTCTGGAGCCAGACTTTGTTTGGCGCCTGCCCGGACTGGCTGGAAACCGAGTTACTGGCGCGCCATTACGACCTGCACCTGCTGTTGTCCCCACAACAGATCGACTGGACCGAAGACGGCCAGCGCTGCCAACCGGATCTTGCGGATCGCTTGGCGTTCTACGAAGCCACCCGCGCCTGGCTAATCCAGCATCAACAGCCGATACAAATCATCGAAGGCAATTGGGCCGAACGCCAGACACAAGCCTTTGCGGCGGTCGAGCGTTTGCTGTCCAGATAAGCCGCCCGGCGGCTTTTAACGCAAAACTGTCCGTTTTTGAAACACTCCCGACCGCGCAAAAGCCCCGCCCAAGCGTCATTCATCCTTGCGTCACGTGATCTGTTACGCCGATGAAACACCTCGGCGCAAACCCCTGTTCCAGAGCTTTCCGGCGCCCATTGCCCCTCAAGCGATCCGCCCTGTGTCTCAGCGCTGAAACAGTGCCCGCAACAGGGAACTTCCCAAAGCATGTAAGCCGTTGAAATAAAAAGATAATTCAAAACCGGCACAGCTTTCGCTCTCTCCTTCACAACGCTGAATAACCCAGCCCACTGAAGAAGGAATTGCAGCCGTGGGGAAATTCAATAAAGGCCTGACCTGCCTCCTGCTGATCGGATCAGCCGCCAGCGCTTTGATCAGCGTCAGCGCCCAGGCTGAAGGCAACGGCGTGATCGTCCTTAACCGCGACGTTCAACCCATCGCGATTGGGCGCAATGGCGGCAAAGACCCCTATCCGACCACGGTCAACGCCAACCCTTCGGCGCGGATCAACCAGACCCTCAGCAGTACCGAACTCACTGACGGTGATTTCGCCAGTGTCGCCAGCGGCTCATCGATTCGCGGCAACATGACCACGCCAAGCTCCAACCTGCCCGGCATGAACACCCTGACCAATCAGAACGGCCTGCCCGGTATGCGCACTGGCAGCGGCGGTGGTTCTGGCGCCTCGATCTCCAATACCGTCAACCGGGCGATGAGCACCGGGCTGGCGCCTCTGACTCGTATGGCCGGAGGCCAATGACATGAATCGCACCCTGCTGCTTCTCGCCCTGCTCGGCTGCACCAGCGCCATGGCCGATTCGGCTTCAGTCAACAAGGCAAACATTCAGGATTCCGGCGCTCAGTATCGCGGCAACTTCAATGTCAACCAGGCTGCCGGTGACCAGATGCAACAAGCCAACACCAAGGCGATTGCCATCGGCACCGAAGCCCATGCCACTACCAGCGTCAGGCAGACCATCGACACGCCCGCCAGCCGCGCCATCGACGCGAGCGCCAACATCGGCGGCAACTCTTTCAGCAATGGCAACGGCATCCTCGGCGTGAACCAGGGCGCCGGTGCCAACAACCAAATGGCCAACGTCACGCGCGTCAGCATCAGTGCCGGCCCGCAGAGCGTTGACGACAGCGCCCTTTCACAACAGAACGTGGCGTTTTTACCGAGCTCAGGAGCAACTGGTACCTCAATCGGCAGTCGCCAGGTCACGACAAGTGATCAGGCCTTCACCGGCAGCCGCGGGGTAATCCAGGTGAACCAGAGTGCCGGGGTGGGGAACCGCATGGCTAACACCCTGAGCATCCGGGTCGCAGACTGACCCAAACAAAAAGCAGTGCAATTAGAAAAGTCCCAACACTTAACCAACTAATAAGCACGACGGAGAAACAACCATGAAACCTACAATGGCTCTCAAACCACTGGTTTTCGCACTCGCAGCAGTGATGGCAATGGCAGCACAGGCTGGCGGCCGTGGTGACAACGACGGTCATGGTAACGGGCACGGCAATGGTCACGGCCAGCCACAAGGTCCGAATCTTGAACAACTGCTGCAGATCACCGCAGGCGCCGGCGCCGCTGTACTCGACGCACAAAACAGCGACGGCAACGTGGTGAAAAACCAGGGCACCCTGAACAACGCCAATGCCAGCGACTCGCTCAACGGCTCCAACGGCAACATGGGTGCCAACGTGGCGGGCGGCGACGGCAACCAGCAGGACAACGCTGCTGCACTGGCCACCGCTGACGAAAGCTTCATCTTCGGCAATGCTGTTGCCGCCTCGAGCGCGACTCAGGTGAACAACAACAACTATGTGAAAAACTCTTCCACCTTCAACAACGCCAACCTCACCAATACTGGTAACAACGGTTCCGGCAACATCGGCATCAACGTGACCGCCGGCAACTTCAACCAACAGAAAAACAACCTCGCCATCGCCGTTTCCGGTGGTCGTGTAGCGCAGGCTGCCGCCTCTGCCAACCAGTCCTCGACTGGCCTGGTCGTGGAAAACAAAGGCGTGCAGGCTTACAAAACCGACACCCTTACCGGTACTTATGCAGCCGCTGGCGTGTTCAAAGCCAAAGGCACTGCGACCATCGAAGACGACAACGACCATGGTGGTTGGGGTAACCGTGGCGGCGGCCATGGTGGCAACGATGATCAGAAAGCCAAGTTCGAAGCCGTGGGTACTTTTGGCCTCGCTGGCGTCACCACCCAACAAGTGTTGACCAAAGATGGCTGGAAAACCCCTGTCGTCAACAACGCCAACATGACCAACTCGATGAACAACTTCTCCGGCAACGGCGGAGCCAACGTCTCGGCGGGTGTGGGCAACCAACAAAGCAACTCGCTGTCCATCGCCGCAGGTTGCAAAGCCTGCATGTAATCGCGATCGAAACGAAAGCCCCGGCAACGGGGCTTTTCCTCGGTTCCACAAGGCGTATTCGATCATGCGGACTCCTGCCCTCCTCGCTCTGCTTTGTCTGTGCGGCCTGACTCAGGCGGCCCAGATGCCCGTCGCTGCCCTGCCGGGTGGCGTGCTGGTCTACAAGGATGTGCAAAGCATTCGTGAGCGCAAGTTTGCCGACATCGTCGAACAGAAAACCGACTTCAGCTGCGGCGCTGCTGCACTGGCGACGGTCCTGCGCCAGGCCTATTGGCTCGACGTCGATGAGGAGCACATCATCAAAGGCATGCTGGTCAACGCTGACCAGGACCTGGTGCGAACCCAGGGTTTCTCCATGCTCGACATGAAGCGCTACGTAGAAAGCATCGGCATGCGTGCCCGTGGTTACCGGATCCCGCCCGAGAAACTCGAAGCGGTGACCATTCCGGTGGTGGTTCTGATGGACATTCGTGGTTACAAGCATTTCGTCGTCCTGCAGCGTTCGGACAAGGATTGGGTCTACATCGGTGACCCGGTTCTCGGCCACAAGCGCTACAAGCACGACGACTTTGTCAAAGGTTGGAACGGCATTGTCTTTGCCATCGTCGGCCCCGGTTACGACAAGGCCAACGCCTTGCGCAGCCCTCCGGTGCCGCTGACGGCGAAGAACTCGCTGGACAGTTTCAACCCGGTCAAAGATGCGGAATTGATGGATTTCGGGTTCATTCAGAGCGACTTCTTTTAATCGCCGAGTTAGAGAATGGGACTGGATGTCCCGGGAGCAGCAGATGAAAAGCTCATACTGGCTGGCCGCCGCCTGCCTGGCAGCGAGTGCGTCAGGTTTAGCCCATGCCGGATTCAAACCCATCGAAATCAAGGACCAGGAGCTCGCCGAGCTGCGCGGTCGTTACGTCATGCCGGGGCGGATCATCAGCTTCGGCATTGTCATGAGCAGCACCTGGCGCAACGCCAGCGGCGACTTGATCGGGGCCGCGACCTCGATGCAGATCCAGGCCGCAACCGTCAAACCGGAATTCTACGTCTCGACCATCAAGGAGTCGGGCAACGGCGGCGCCCTCACCGCAGGCACCGGCAGCGTAATCGGTGGCGCCGGCCTCAACAGCAGCCAGGGTGTGACGCAAAGCGTACGCGCCGCCGGCGATGGCAACACCGCCAACAACAACGTCGCGATCAACGTCAGCGAAGCCAGTCAGGCGCCGGCACTGGTGCCATCGCAAGGCCAGGCCCTTATCGCCGGACAAACCATTACTGGCAGCAACGGCGCCGGCAGTGTCGCGGTTTCAGCCAATGGCGGTGGCGTGCAAATGGCCATTCAGGCCAGCGGCAATCAAGGCACGGCACTGCAACAAGTCGCCCAGGGCGGGCTGCTGCAGAACACCCGATTGCTGGGCAGCGCCAACGTGGTCAACAACCTTACGCAACTCAACGTCGTACTGAACAATAACGGCAGAAGCGCCGGTGCACTGGATTGCAACCTGACCCAACTCGGGGCCCTACGCAATATCGGATATTGAACTACGCTGAGTCTCGATCATTGGGCTTAAAGGGACGGCTTATTCATGTATCGATCAGTATCACTGCGTGCCGCAGTGTGTTTGAGTACCCTTCTCCCGGCGGCAATGCTGCAAGCAGCACCCGACGCCGATGTAGAAGCCCTGAAACGGGAACTTCTGGAACTGAGACAACGATACGAACAACAACAACAAGCGCTGGCGGTACTTGAACAACGGGTCCGCCAGGTAGAAGAAACACCCGCGGCCCCACCGCCAAAACGACTGGCGAAATCGCCGTCCGACATGAAAGGCAATCGCGTCGCCGCCGGAGCCGCCACAGGCACCGGTGCGGCCGCTGCATCGGGAGGCGCCGCCGGGGGCAGTGGCGCTTCCTATGGCCAATCGCTGGCCGATGATTCACAACCGGCGCAGAGCGTTTCCAACCTGTATGACGAAGCCAGCGGTTTCTTCGGCGGCGGCAAGTTCAGCGTGGAAACCGGCCTGACCTATTCGCGCTACGACACCCGCCAGTTGATCCTCAACGGTTTCCTTGCGCTGGATTCGATTTTCCTCGGCAACATCAACCTCGACCGGATCAAGGCCGACACCTGGACCCTGGACCTCACCGGCCGCTACAACTTCGATAACCGCTGGCAGTTCGACCTGAACGTGCCGGTGATCTATCGCGAGTCGACGTATCAATCCGGCGGCGGCAACGAGGGCGCGGCTGGCGTAACAACAGAAGAAACCGTCACCAAGGATCCAACCATTGGCGACGTCAACTTCGGTATCGCCTACAAGTTCCTCGACGAATCGGTCAACACGCCGGACGCCGTGGTCACCTTGCGCGTCAAGGCGCCGACCGGCAAAGACCCGTTCGGCATCAAACTGCGCCAGACCGACGCCAACTCCAACCTGTTCGTCCCCGACACCCTGCCCACCGGCAACGGCGTCTGGTCGATTACGCCGGGTATCTCGCTGGTCAAGACGTTTGACCCGGCGGTGCTGTTCGGCAGCCTCTCCTACACCCACAACCTCGAGGAGTCGTTCGACGACATCAGCTCTACGGTCAATCAGAAAAACCCGGGCAAGGTTAAGATTGGCGACAGCTTCCAGATCGGCGCCGGTATCGCCTTCGCGCTCAACGAGAAGATGAGTATGTCGTTCTCGGTCTCCGACCTGGTGCAACGCAAAAGCAAGCTGAAACAGGACGGCGGCGATTGGGAATCGGTGGTGTCCAGTGATGCCAACGCCGGTTACTTCAACGTCGGCATGACCATTGCGGCCACCGACAACCTGACGATCGTGCCGAACTTGTCGATCGGCATGACCGATGATGCGCCGGACTTCTCGTTCAGCCTGAAATTCCCGTATTACTTCTAAAAGCAAAAGATCGCAGCCTTCGGCAGCGCCTACAGTTCGTGTAGGCGCTGCCGAAGGCTGCGATCCTTTGATCTGTCGGCTTTTCGCTGCTGGTGCAACTCGCGACCACTTATCGGAAATACGTCCGCACCTGTCAGATCTGACAGGTGCGCCCTACCGCTGAATCCGCTTACATGACTCCAGCGCCTCGCACCTTGCAACAGGCCGTAACGGAGCATCGACATGAACCAGACGCCGGATGAAAACCGCATTCTCGCTCTGAATCCACCCTTTGTTTTGAAACAGGCCGTTTTGAAGGATGGGGGCTACGACGGTGGCATTTCGCTCGAGACCGTCGAAAATGATTTGCTGATCATCGTAGATCCGTGGGTAGGGATGGCGATGTATGACAACTGTAAAATGTATTTTGATGGCGTCGAAGTTGGGACAATTCCGGTCGATGAAAGCAACTTGAATAAGCGGCTCGAATTCAAAGTCCCCAAGGGTCAAGTCACCAATGGCGAAGCACTGATCGTTTACACCGTACAGCGCTTGGGTCAGGACCCGGTCAGCTCCGAGCCGGTACGGCGTGTGTGGGTCCAACTCACACAACCAGGTGGCACCGATAGCGACAGCGAAGAAGGCAACTCCGGCCTGATCTATACGCTTAGTCCGGATCCGTCCAATGGCGTGAATGAGGATTTGGCCCGGCGGGGAATCCGCATGAACATCGTACCCTATGAGAACATCGCCATCTTCGACACCATTCGGTGCCGTTGGGGTGATCAGGTGGTGACGTACTACCCGGTCACCAGAGAGCAGATCGACGATCCGGTCAACCATCCGATCTTCGCTACCTTCACCGAGGACGTCATCAGGGCGCAGGGCAACGGCAACAATATCGAAGTGAGCTATCAGGTCGTCGACCGGGTGGGTAATCTGCCGGATCCGAAGGCGCGGTGGGCGAAAATCACTTACGTCTCGGTGGATCTGAACAATCGCTTGCCGGCGCCGACGATCTGGGTCAACGGCCAGAACGTCACCACCATCGACCTGAAGGTACTGGGCACGAGCGACGCCGCTGCCCGGGTTTACTTCACAGGCCCCGACTACCAGGCTGGTGACAAGGTCGTCCTGACCTGGTCCGGCACGACGTCTGGAGGACAGCCCGTGATCGTCGGCCCGCTGGAAAAAACCGTTGACAGCGTGCCCGGCCATCACGATTTCCCGATCCCGAACGACAAGATCACAGCGATCATCAACGGTTCGGCCAAGGTCGGCTTTCAGTTGCTGCGCGCCGGCGCACCTGCGCGCCCCTCCAATGACATTGTGATCGCGGTCACCGGCGAAGCCAGTCAGTTGAAACCGCCAACGGTTGTGCAGGCGCCCGATTACAGGCTGAACCCGAATCTGCATCAAAGCGGATTTACCGTGGTGTTTGACACTTCGACGTTTGGCGCCAATCACGAAGTGCAACTGGAAATCGCCGGCAGACCCGGCGCCGGCTCAGTGCCTCCCCAGCACAAGCCGGTGGCGGGACAGTCGAAAGTGCAATTCGATATCGATTCTTCTATCACCGGGGCAAATCTGCAGCGCAGTGTGGAATTGAAATACAACTTGATCGTCAATGGCCAGCCGACGCCTGTGCAGAGCGTGACGTTGTTGATTGGCGAGTTGCTGCAATCGAGCATGCCGATGCCGAAACTTGAGGGTTTTGATGGTGAGGTGCTGGAAGTTGGAATGCTCAACGATGACACGAAGGTTTTGTGTGAGGCTTGGCCATTTCAGCAGGCGGGATTACCGATCTGGTTAAGGTATGTGGAGACGTTCACGAGTGGTGGAGAGCGCGTCAAGGAGCAGTTTGTCGGGGCGGCGCATGATCAGGGAGGGGGGCTTGATTATTTGGCTGAGGTGGAGTGGTTGCGCGGGTGTAAGGCGGATTCGACGTTGGCTGTTATATTGGAGGTGGGATTGCATTCTGGGGCGGTTGAGGGTGAGGCGGTTGCATGTCGGGTGAGGAATTATGGGGTCAAGGCTGGGTTGGATGATTTGACTACGTTTGAAGGTTATGACTGGAATCATTGGACAAGAACCTCGTACTACGATTTAGCGAAGATATCGCTTTCTGACTGCGAATATTATATTGAGTCGATCCCCCATGCTTCGAATCCAACCCACAACGGCGTGACTATTGTTAAGAACTATCAGGAGATAAATACCGACACTGTTCTTGAGTTTAGTTGCGACTACCGAAACTCAAACCCTGTCCTTTTAAGCTTATATCAGAATGGTACGCTAGTTTTCGGCGAACTGACCGCTGCATCTGAGTTATGGCAATCAAGAGTAGTTCGATTTAACGTAGCGAAGTCTTCGACCCCAGGAAGCCTGTTACTGTTTTTTAATGCGTCAGAATATGGGAGTCCTATTCATGTGAAAAATTTAAGATTAAAATCAATATGATCGGGACTTCTGAGCGCAACTATTTAAGGTAGGCATAGTCATTTTTCTGTAGGTAAACCTCCTGAAGGCTGCAAAATTTGTTCGGGCTCAACTTCATAGATTGCAACTATCTAATCTGATGCTTATGCAACAACCGATAAAACGTAGGCCGCGAAACCCCTAAAACTTTCGCGGCCACACTCAAATTATCACTGTGCCGATTCAACACATCACACAACGCCTGCCGTTCCGCCCGGGTCTTGTAGTCTTCCAGCGTGCCCATCGGTGTGGCGATGGAATGCTGACTGATCAACCCTAAATCCCGCGCCTCGATCTGGCGGCCCTCCGCCAACACCAACCCACGCCTGACCCGGTTAGCCAGCTCGCGCACATTGCCCGGCCAGTCGTGCTTGCCCATGGCAATCAGCGCGTCTTCGCTGAAGCTTCTTGGCCGACGCCCGGTCTCATGGCTGTAGAAGTGCGAAAAGTGGTTGGCCAGCATCGACAGATCGCCATGACGTTCACGCAACGGCGCTGTGACCACTTGCAGGACGTTGAGCCTGTAATAAAGGTCTTCACGAAAGCGCTTCTTCTCGATTGCTGCTTCCAGGTCAACGTGGGTTGCGGCCAGCACGCGCACATCCACCGGTATCGGCTGACTGCCCCCTACCCGTTCAATATGCTTTTCCTGCAGAAAGCGCAGGAGGTTGGCCTGCAATTCCAGCGGCAGGTCGCCGATTTCGTCGAGGAACAACGTGCCGCCATTGGCCGCTTCGATGCGTCCGACCTTGCGCTGGTGTGCGCCGGTGAACGCGCCTTTTTCGTGGCCAAACAATTCGGACTGAATCAAATGCTCGGGAATCGCCCCGCAGTTGATAGCTACAAACGGTTTGTTGTGGCGCTGGGATTGGCGGTGCAAGGTGCGCGCGACGAGTTCCTTGCCGGTGCCGCTTTCGCCGCGAATCAGCACGGGCGATTCGGTCGGGGCCAGTTTGCTAAGGAGTTTGCGCAGTTCGCGGATCGGTTTGCTGTCGCCGAGCAGTTCGTGCTCCGGCTGATCGACATGAATCGTACCCTGCCCGCGCAGGCGTGCCATGCCGAAGGCGCGGCCGAGGGTGACCTGTACGCGGGAAACGTCGAAGGGCAAGGTGTGGAAATCGAAAAACCATTCACAGACGAAGTCACCGACGTTCTGCAAGCGCAGGACTTCCTGATTGAGCACGGCGATCCACTCGGTGCCGCTGCGGCTGATCAGCTCTTTGACGGCTTCGGGTCGTTCCAGGTGGTAGGGCTGCAAACGCAGCAGGCCGACATCGCAGGCCCGGGATGCGGCGTTTTCCAGATTACAACTGTCGACATCCCAACCCACAGCGCGCAATCCGGGCAACAGGCGATAACAGTCGTCGCAGGGATCGACCACCAGTAAACGTCTCGATGCAGGCGCTTCGCTCATGACTGTTCCTTGGCGCCAAATTTGATAAATGATCGTAAAAACAGTCATTTGGCAGACCCGGTTGTAACACTAGCAAGATTTTGACGGAGGCTTGTACCGATTGCTTATAGGCTGGGTATTAAAAGAGTTATAAGAAAGTTGGTTGTTAGTTAGCTATCGACTATTTGCGGTGAATCCAAGAGCGGCCCCTCACCCTAGCCCTCTCCCGAGGGAGAGGGCTAGGGTGAGGTATACGCGAGGTCAGCCGATCTGAAAGACCGAGCCGAACTCCAGTTTGAAAAGCCCACAACTCGGCTCCCTCTCCTCGGGGAGAGGGCTGGAGTGAGGGGTGAATTCAGCGCGGTGTTCGGACATGTGCAGGTTTAACGAAACGAACTTACGTTATGTAAAGAATCTGAAATTTCTTTGTTTCACTTGTGACCCGCCCCCCGGTTGCGTGCATCAGTACAAGTAACCAGCCGCACGGTAAGCCCAACCGACGGCACATCATTTGATTGGGCGCCAATAGAGAGAAGACCCCATGACTGCCCCGCTGCGTATCAACGAAGCTCTTTTGATTGCCAACCACGCGTTCAAGCCTTTTCAATGCGTGGCCTGGGCGCCACAAGACGGCAATGGCGAACTGAGCCTGACCGTCGTCGACCGCACCAACTCCCACATCGGTCGCAAACAGATCCCGAGCAGCGCCTACTCTGACCCGGCGCAACTCGAACAACTGCTGCAGCAGGCCCGCGCCGAGCTGAGCGAAGACGGCCACAAGTTGCAATCGTGGTCGATGCCACATTGATAACCGAACAAGGGCGGATGACGTTAAAGTCATCCGCCCTTGTTGTATGCGTAGTCAAATAAGCAACGTACTTGCAGCGCAGTTTCATCCAAAGTACTTGGCTCGCTTGCGACTGGTTCAACAAGACACTGTTCTGGCACAGTGCGACCGTCGTCTGTTTATTCGTCCAGTTGTACTTCTCGCGGTTCAGGGATTGAATGTTTCGCTCGTGCAGTCAGCCTCCCAACTACCGGGTATCGGCTCAGGCACAAGGAGACGCGTGCATGTCCACCCTGAGCCCTTACGCGCTGCCTACTGCATGGACCGCCCCCGGTTCGCTCGACCCGACATTCGCCATTGGCGGTGTTGCGCAGGTGTACTTTGCCGGCAGTTTGTCCAGCCAGACCCAACATGTCGAGCTTGATGCACAGGGCCGGATTCTGGTGGCCGCCAAGGTCGGTACGGCCAAGGGAAGTCGGTTCGGCCTGGCGCGGCTGCTGGCCGATGGGTCGGCGGATTTGTCGTTCGGCTTTCAGGGCAGCGTGATCGGCAGTTTCGTCGAGGGTTTCGAAGCCAAGGCCGGCAAGGTTCAGGTGTTAGCCGACGGCAAGATTCTGCTGGCCGGCCTGCATTATGAAGACACCCAACGCACCCTGCCCGCCCTCGCCCTGTTCGATGCCAACGGCCAGCCAGACCGATTCTTCGGCGATGACGGTTTCCAGGTGGTGCGGCTGCCCGGCGAGCTGTCCATGGGCACCCGCGACAACTGGTTGCCGCCGGGCGTGCCGGGCGTCGAAGCCTGTGACTTTGTGGTGCAGGAAGACGGCCGTATTCTGCTGATCGCCAACCATCATTTCAGCCTTGCCGACCACGCCGGCATATTGATCCGCCTGCAACCCGATGGATTTCTCGACGAATCATTCAACGGACGCGGATTTGTAGTGGTCCGCCACCTGCTGCTCAATACCTGGCTGAGCACGCTGTTGTTGAAGGAGGATGGGCGCATCGTCGTCGCAGGTTCCATCGACTTTCCTCAGCAAGGCCTGCTGGCGGTGTATCGGCCCGATGGCAGCCTGGACGAGCGCTTCGCCGTCGATGGCTTCATGGCCTTCAAGGCTCACGGCAACAGCGCTCAGGTCAGCCAGATTATTGAGTCCGACGACAGGCTTTATTGCTTCGGCAGCAGCCGCGATCCAATCCGCTGTTTGACGTTTGTCCTGCACGCCAACGGTCGACCGGACCTGCACTGTCATCATGGCCAGCCACAGGTGTTGGACATCGGCCCCAGCGGATGCCAATGGAACGCCGCCCAGCAAATGAGCGACGGCCGCATCGTCGCCGTGGGCGCGACCATCGGCGGAGTCGAAGCTGACTTCATGGTGGCGCGCTATCAACTCGATGGCAGCCTTGATCCAGCGTTCGGTGAGGGCCATGGCTGGTTGCGCACGCGACTGGGGCGAAGTCTCGATACCGCCAATTCACTGACCGTACATACTGACGGGGCGATTGTGGTAGGTGGCTATTCGCTGGATGGCAACTACCGGGCAATGGTTGCGCGTTATCTGAATCCATAGAGCATTCAACAGCCGACATGAGGATCGAGGTTATCGGCGACTTGATCTTCCCTGAAACATCCGGCAACTTTCGCGCTTCTAAATAAAAGGAGCAGCCGATGTCCGGTTCAATCGCCCAGGCGTTCGCGCACAACTTCCTCGGGCAATCGCCACGCTGGTACAAGGCGACCATCGTCGGTTTTCTCATTCTCAACGCCGTGGTGCTGTTCACCATCGGCCCGGTCGCCGCAGGCTGGTTGCTGGTGATCGAATTCATCTTCACCCTGGCCATGGCCCTCAAGTGTTATCCGTTGATGCCCGGCGGCCTGCTGTTGATTGAAGCGTTGCTGTTGAAGATGACCACGCCGCAAGCGCTTTACGATGAGTTGCTACACAACTTTCCGGTGATCCTGCTGCTGATGTTCATGGTCGCTGGCATCTACTTCATGAAAGATCTGCTGCTGTTTCTCTTCTCGCGCCTGCTGTTGGGCGTGCGCTCGAAAGCAATTCTGGCGCTGATGTTCTGCTTCTTGTCGGCATTTCTTTCGGCATTTCTTGATGCGCTGACCGTGACGGCGGTGATCATCAGTGCGGCTGTCGGCTTCTACTCGGTGTATCACCGCGTCGCGTCGGGCAATGATCCACGCAAGGACAGCGAATTCGCTGACGATCAGCATTTACCGTCGCGACACCATGACGACTTGAATCAATTCCGCGCATTCCTGCGCAGCCTGTTGATGCATGGCGCAGTGGGAACAGCGCTCGGTGGGGTTTGCACCTTGGTCGGTGAGCCGCAGAACCTGTTGATCGGTCATGAGATGGGCTGGCATTTCGGTGAGTTCTTCACCAAGGTAGCCCCGGTGTCGCTGCCGGTACTGGTGGCGGGTCTGGTTACTTGCGTGCTGCTGGAGAAGCTGCGCTGGTTCGGATACGGCACGCTGCTGCCGGACAACGTCCGCGCCGTGTTGGCCAACTACGCTGCCGAGGACAACGCCAAACGCACGCCTCGTCAGACGGCGGCGCTGCTGGTGCAAGGTGCGGCGGCACTGATTCTGATTGGTTGCCTGGCGTTTCACCTGGCTGAAGTCGGCCTGATCGGATTGATGGTGATCGTATTGATCACCGCGTTTACCGGGATCACCGACGAGCATCGCCTGGGCAGCGCGTTCAAGGACGCCATGCCGTTTACCGCGCTGCTGGTGGTGTTTTTTGCCGTGGTGGCGGTCATTCACGATCAGCATCTGTTCGTCCCACTGATCGAGTGGGTGTTGGCGCTGCCGATGGATCAACAGCCGGGCATGTTGTTCATCGCCAACGGCTTGCTCTCGGCGATCAGCGACAACGTATTCGTTGCGACCATTTACATCACTGAGGTGAAACAGGCTTTTCTGGCCGGGCACATGACTCGCGAGCACTTCGAAACGCTGGCGATTGCGATCAACACCGGCACCAACCTGCCGAGTGTGGCGACACCGAATGGTCAGGCAGCGTTTCTGTTCCTGCTGACCTCGGCGATTGCACCGCTGGTGCGGTTGTCGTACGGGCGCATGGTGTGGATGGCGGTGCCGTATACCGTGGTGATGGGACTGCTGGGCTGGTATGCGGTGAGCTATTGGCTCTAAGCAACACTGAATAAACCTTTGGGTTACCGGGGTTTGCACCCGCCGCGAAAACCTGTGGGAGCGAGCCTGCTCGCGAAGAGGTCGTGTCAGGCAACGAATCTGTTGAATGACACACCGCCTTCGCGAGCAGGCTCGCTCCCACATTGGTTTTGGTGTTGGGTCAGTGCGGGAGGATGTATTTCTCGATCACCAGGACCACGCCGTCTTCAGTGTTTGGCGCTGTAACGACATCAGCCTGGTGCTTCACCGCCTCTTCCGCCTGGCCCATGGCAATCGACAAGCCAGCGCATTTGAACATCGCCGGGTCGTTGCCGCCGTCGCCGATGACAGCGGTTTGCTCCAGCGGCACGCCGAGGTATTCGGCGATGGTCGTCAATGCCGTGCCTTTGTTGGCCTCAAGCGCCGTAACGTCGAGATACACCGGCTGCGAGCGCGACACTTGCGCCATACCGTTGACCTTGGGCAGGAGCTGCGCCTCCAGCTCAATCAGCAACTCAGTGTTGCTGCTGGTAGCGACGATCTTGTCGATGCGCTCCAGATACGGTTCAAAACTCTCGACCACCACCGGCGGATAGCCGAGGCCACTCTGTTCACGCGGCACCATCGGCCCGTGCGGGTCCTTGAGCAGCCAGTCGCCGCCGCTGAACACCCAGATTTCCACCTCCGGTTGATCGGCAAACAGTGCCAGTGCGATCAGCGCTGTGGTCGCCGGCAAATAATGCGCGGCCAACAAAGTGCCGTCCGGTTTGACGATGGTGCCGCCATTGAACGCCGCTGTCGGCAGATCAACGCCTAGCGCCTCGATCTGCTGCAACATGGCTTTCGGCGGACGGCCGCTGGCGAGGCTGAACAGCACGCCGGCCTCGCGCAGCGAGCGCACGGCTTCGATGGTGCGTTGGTTCAGCGTGTGATCCGGCAGCAACAGCGTGCCGTCCATGTCGCTGAGCAGAAAACGTATGGGTTGTTTCGGCAAATCACTCATCCCAGGCCGTGCCAGACGCGACCATCGCGAGTCAGGAGATCTTCCGCTGCTTGCGGGCCATCTTCGCCGGCCGCGTAGGTCTCGACGCTGGCGTCCTGCTGCCAGGCATCAAGGAAAGGCTGCACGGCTCGCCAACCGTTCTCGATGTTGTCGGCACGCTGGAACAGCGTCTGGTCGCCGGTCAGGCAGTCGTAGATCAAGGTTTCGTAGCCGGTGGAAGGCTGCATCTCGAAGAAATCCTTATACGCAAAACCCAGTTCGATATTGGCCATGTTCAGCGCCGGCCCCGGGCGCTTGGCCAGCAGGTCGAACCACATGCCTTCGTTTGGCTGGATCTGGATACGCAGGTAAGTTGGCTGCAACTCGTCGACTTCGGTGTCGCGGAACTGCGCATAAGGCGCCGGTTTGAAGCAGATGACGATCTCGGTGTCGCGCACGCTCATGCGCTTGCCGGTGCGCAGATAGAACGGCACGCCGACCCAGCGCCAGTTATCGATCATCACCTTGAGCGCTACGTAGGTTTCCGTGGTGCTGTCGGGCGACACGTTGGCTTCTTCGCGATAACCCTTCAATGGCTGGCCATCGCGCTCGCCGGCGCTGTACTGGCCGCGCACCGAGTTGGCCCGGGCCTCCTCTGTCGACCAGGGACGAATCGCCCCGACCACTTTGGCCTTCTCTCCACGCACCGCGTCAGCGCCGAAAGCAGCCGGCGGTTCCATGGCCACCATGGCCAACAGCTGGAACAGGTGATTGGGCACCATGTCACGCAATGCGCCGGTGTGTTCGTAAAAGCTGCCACGGGTTTCCACACCGACGGTTTCCGCCGCGGTGATCTGCACGTGGTCGATGTAATGATTGTTCCAGAACGCTTCGAACAGGCTGTTGGAGAACCGGCTGACCAGAATGTTCTGCACGGTTTCCTTGCCCAGGTAATGGTCGATGCGGTAGATCTGCTTCTCGCTCATGACCTTGAGCAGGCACGCGTTCAAGGCTTCGGCGGTGTGCAGATCGGAGCCGAACGGCTTCTCGATCACCACTCTTCTGAACGCTTCGGGGGTTTCTTCCAGCAAACCGGCGCTGCCGAGGCGGCGCACCACTTCACTGAAAAAACGTGGCGCGGTGGCCAGGTAGAACACCGCATTGCCGGTGCCGCTGTCGGCGATTTTCGCCGCCAGGGCTGAATAGGTGCTGTCGTCCAGGAAATCGCCCTGGACGTAGCTGATGCCTTTGGCGAGCTTGGCCCACAAGACCGGATCAAGCATCTGATCGCCCTTGCCGACCTTCGCCGCCACTTCGGTACGGATGAAGTCTTCGAGCTTCTGCGCAAAGGCTTCATCGGTAATGGCGTTGTGATCAACGCCGACGATCCGCAGGTTTTCGTCGAGCAGACCGTCGCGACTGAGGTTGTACAGCGCCGGCATGAGCAGGCGCTTGACCAGGTCGCCGTGGGCACCGAACAGGAACAGCGTGGTCGGTGGTGCGGGTTCTGCCTTGGATTTTCTGCGGATCGTACGGGTCATTTTTTCGCGGTCTCCACGTGGCCGCCGAAGCCGAAGCGTTGTGCCGACAGGATCTTGTCACCAAAGGTGCCCTGCCCGCGCGAGCGGTAACGGGAGAACAGCGAGTTGGACAGCACCGGTACCGGCACCGCTTGCTCCATGGCCGCTTCGATGGTCCATTGGCCTTCGCCGCTGTCAGCCACGGAGCCGGAGAAGCCGTCGAGCTTCGGATCGCTGGCCAGCGCATCGGCAGTCAGGTCCAGCAACCACGACGACACCACGCTGCCACGACGCCAGACTTCAGCGATATCGGCCACGTTCAGATCAAATCGCTGATCTTCCGGCAAACGTTCACTGGATTTGGTCTTGAGAATATCGAAGCCCTCGGCGAACGCGGCCATCATGCCGTACTCGATGCCGTTGTGAATCATCTTCACGAAGTGCCCGGCGCCGGCGGGACCGGCGTGGATATAGCCATGCTCGGCGCGGTGGTCATCTGACTTGCGGTCCTTGGTGCGCGGAATGTCGCCCATGCCCGGCGCCAGTGCGGCGAACAGCGGATCGAGACGCTGCACGGTTTCGGCATCGCCACCGATCATCATGCAATAACCGCGTTCCAGGCCCCAGACGCCGCCGGAGGTGCCGACGTCGATATAGTGCAGGCCCTTGTCGTTCAGCGTTTTGGCCCGGCGAATGTCGTCCTTATAGTTGGTGTTGCCGCCGTCGATGATGGTATCGCCGGGTTCGAGCAGTTCGCTCAGGGTGTTGATGGTGTCTTCGGTCGGCGCGCCAGCCGGCAGCATGACCCAGACAGCACGCGGCTTGTCGAGGCCGGCAACCAGTGCTGGCAAGTCGGCGACGCCGGTGGAGCCCTCGGCGACCAGGTTATCGATGAAAGCGGTATTGCGGTCGTAAACAACGGTGGTGTGCCCGTTGAGCATCAGACGTCGCGCAATATTGCCGCCCATGCGGCCCAGTCCAATAATCCCGAGTTGCATGTGCTGATGCTCCTTACTACAAATAAATGTGTGTCATTGGTTATAGCCCAACGCGACTGATGGAGGTTAGTCCAGAGCGTTGCGATGAAGTTTCCGGGCATTGTGCCCGATCCAGAGTGATAACGCCCCGAATCCTGCCGAAGACACACCGACCATGAAAAATAAAAAAGTTCCCTTCCAGGGCAAAAGAAATCAAAATTGGCGCCGATAGTAAGTCAAGCGCCTCAAAACGAGGAGTGACTTACAGTTGATGCACGCCATTTGCGAGGTGAGCAATGGGCACAGTACATACAGCAATGCCGCCACAAACCCTCTACGTTACGATCCGTCGCGATGAATTGCGCCAGTTGAAAGACGAGCGCGACCAGTTGAAGCACGAATTGGCGCAATTGCGCGCATTGACCCAGGGCTCGCAGCCGCAACCGCGTCCGGTTGTGCAGCGCGCACCCCACGCCTGATCCCCGCCTGCTTCGGGAACGGCCCTCGTCGTTCCCGACACGTTGCACCTCTGACCGCTTGATACACACCAACAGCGGCGCTTAACAAATCTTTCACAAGCCCTTGGGGATACTTCGCCCCATTCTGGCCGTGCCTGCGTGTACGGCCTCTGTTCGTCGGTGTCATGGAAGCGTTTCCGGCGTGGGTCTGATGATTGAGCTGGAGCGCTGAATGGCATTGTTCAAACGCAGCAAAACGACTGCGACCGGTTTCGACTGGGCCGGATTCATCTGGTTGTTCGTCTTCTTCTGGTACTTCTCGGGCATCACTCAACTGCTGATCCAGCTGACCGGCACGTCTGGTTTCACGGGATTTCGTCAGGCATTCGTGATGAGCGCGCTGTGGCTGGCGCCGATGCTGCTGTTCCCCAAACAGACGCGTCTGCTTGCGGCAATCATCGGTGTGGTGCTGTGGGCTTGCTCGATGGCCAGCCTGGGTTACTTCTTCATTTATCAGCAGGAATTCTCGCAGAGCGTCATCTTCATCATGTTCGAGTCGAACATGTCGGAAGCCGGCGAGTACATGACGCAGTATTTCGCCTGGTGGATGATCCCGGCGTTCCTCGCCCATACCGCGTTCGCCTACTTTCTGTGGACGCGCCTGCGCCCGGTGTACATGCCCCGTGGTCGCGCACTGGTTGCAGCCACCGCAATCGTGATCGCCGTCGCCGGCTACCCGCTGATCAAACAAACCATGCGCATGGGCAATTTCGCCGAAGGCTTCGAGAAATTCGAAACCCGCATCGAGCCTGCCGTGCCGTGGCAGATGGCTGTGGCGTATCACCGCTATCTGGAAACGCTCGAGGACATGCAAGGCATGCTCGACAGCACCAGCAAGATCGCGCCGCTGAAAAACCTCAAGGACGCCTCGGCCGGTCAGCCGGCGACGCTGGTGCTGGTCATCGGTGAATCGACCAACCGCCAGCGCATGAGCCTCTACGGTTATCCGCGCAACACCACGCCGGAACTGGACAAACTCAAGGATCAACTGGCGATCTTCGACAACGTCATCACCCCGCGCCCGTACACCATCGAAGCGCTGCAGCAAGTGCTGACCTTCGCCGACGAGCAGAACCCCGACCTGTACCTGTCGACGCCATCGCTGGTCAGCGTGATGAAACAGGCCGGTTACAAGACGTTCTGGATCACCAACCAGCAGACCATGACCAAGCGCAACACCATGCTCACGACCTTCTCCGAACAGGCCGACGAGCAGGTGTACCTGAACAACAACCGCAACCAGAACTCGGCGCAGTACGATGGCGACGTCATCGAGCCGTTCAACAAGGCGCTGGCCGATGCGGCGCCGCGCAAGCTGATCGTCGTGCATCTGCTCGGCACGCACATGAGCTACCAGTACCGATATCCGCCGACGTTCGACAAGTTCAAGGATCGCCAGGGCGTTCCGGCTGGCGTGCGTGACGATCAGGTACCGACCTACAACAGCTATGACAACGCCGTGCTGTACAACGACTTCGTGGTCTCAAGCCTGATCAAGGACTACGCCAAGACCGACCCGAATGGCTTCCTGCTGTACCTCTCCGACCACGGTGAAGATGTCTTCGACTCCGCCGGTCACGGCACGCTGGGGCGCAACGAAAACAAACCGACCGCGCCGATGTACACCATCCCGTTTATGGCCTGGGCCTCGCCGAAGTGGAAGGAAAATCACGACTGGAACTTCGCCGGCGACCTCAGCCGCCCGTACAGCAGCTCGCAACTCATTCACACCTGGGCGGATCTGGCCGGGTTGAGTTCCGATGAACTGGATCGCAGCAAAAGCCTGGTCAGCGACAGCTTTGTACCGCGCAAGCTGTTGATTGGCGACCCGTACCAGGCGCCGAGGCGCGCGTTGATTGACTTCAGTTTGATGAAGCCCAAACACCCTGCTCCGGCGGAAGTCGCGCAGAAGTAAAACGACAAAGGGCCGAGAAGGCCCTTTTTTGTGCCCATCGGCCGCAGTGTTTCTGTAATACGCCGCAATATTTGCGCTGAACCAGCGTTAACCCATTGTTAATGGCCGCGACGCAGACTTCTTTCGCGGTCTGCTTCACGGACGAACCGACTCCCACTTGTTCAGTAGGAGGCACCATGAAAACCACTACCTTCATTCTCACCACCCTGCTCGCCCTCGGCTCCACCAGCGCCTTCGCTGAAGGCGGTGCCGAACGCATGCGTTATTACTACGACAATTTCCCGGTCCAGCACGCGCAAAGCGAGCAGAAGGCCGACGCCAGTGCGAAAGAAATTCGCGTCCCTGCTGACCAGACGGCGCAGGTGACCGAGTCCTATCGCGACTGAGCTTTACCGAGCAACCGATGGACCTTCCGTGGCTCCGCTCTGGCCCGGAAGATGACAGTTCAGGCGCCCTGATCGGGGCGCCTTTTTTTATGTTGGTGATTGGCGGTGAGGAGCCTTCAGGCCTGTAAATCCTTTATCCAGAACAGCATCCGCCCGTGATCTGGATTGAACATCCCCGGTGCAAAGCCGAATTTGCGATATGAACCCTGCGCCACCGCATTGCCTTCCAGCACTTCCAGGGTGATCTTGCAGCAGCCGCGCTGACGGGCGATCTCTTCTACCCTCTGCAGCATTTTCTGACTGAGCCCCAGGCCGCGAAATTTGCCGACCACGGCGACGTCGTGAACGTTGACCAGCGGTTTACAGGCGAAAGTAGAGAAGCCTTCAAAGCAGTTGACCAGCCCGGCCGGTTCGCCGCCGACGAAGGCCAGCACGCTGAAGGCATGCGGGCGGCGGGCGAGCTCTTCGGGCAGGCGTTGCAGCAGTTCGGGCGCGATCGGATGACCGCCGCCCATGGGATCTTCGGCGTAGTGGTTGAGCACGATGCCGATGGCTTCGGCGTGCACCGGGTTGCTGTAGCTGGCCTGAAGTACGAGTATTTCTGCGGAATCCATTTCCATCCCCGATAAGCAAAAAGCCCCGGCGCGCAAGGTGCTAGCTGAAAGGCCTGGGGGGGACCTTAGCTTGGGTGCGCCGGAGAGGGCAACTTGAAAAGCTGAAGATCAAAAGATCGCAGCCTCGTTGCACTCGTCAGCTCCTACGGTCCGATATGTGTAGGAGTTGACGAGTGCAACGACGCTGCGATCTTTCGTGGTCAGTGGCCCCAGATCAGCTCTTCGGTCCAGCCCAGTTCGGCGAAGTCTTCGGCACGCAATGCGCTTTCGCCGACACAGAAAAATTCATCCAGTTGGGGTGGCTTGACCGTCGTGCCGCTGAGCATGGCGTGCACCTGGCCACGATGATGGAGCTGGTGCTCGAACAGGTGCGAGAGCATGCGCAGGCGGCTGTCATGTTGCGGCATGTCACGGGCGATGGTGACGATTCTCGACAGGTCGGCATCGCGCAGTTGCTCGCAATAAGCGATCAGGCGGCGATCAACGCGGGCCTGTTCTGCACGCAGCGCCGCAGCCTCGGTAAACGGCTCGTCTGCATTGAAGAAAACATAGCAATCAGGGTGTGGCTCGTCACCGCGCAATTCCCGCTCCAGCGCGTCGACGTAGAACCAGTCGCAGGTGAGGATGTGATTGAGCGTGAGGCGGATGCTGGGGAAGAAGCTCACCCGTGGCGCCGCCAGTTCAGTGGTGTCGAGCTGGCTCCAGGCCTTTGCCAGGCGGTGATTGGCCCAGGCATTCTGATAGGCCATGGTCAGCAAATGATGGGACAGCGGTTGACTCATGTCGGCGCCCTCTTCTTTCAGGCTTCAGCGAAGCGCTGCAATTGCATCTCCTGCAAACGGCTGAGGGTGCGGCGGAACGGGAATTCCAGGTAGCCCTCGGTGTATAGCGCGTCCATCGGCACGCTTGCCTCGACGTACAGCGGCACCTTGCGGTCGTAGCATTCGTCGACCAGCGCGATAAAGCGGCGAACGCCGTCGTCATGCACCGATAACTGCGGCAATTCCCGGTCACCGGCGACCACGCGTTCAGCGCCATCTTCGGTGCCCCGCGCAATGCGCCCTTCGCGTTTTTGTGCGCTGAGGTTCGGCACTTCGCTCAACAGAATAGCCCGGTAGCGATCACACAGGGCAATGAAGTCCATGGCGGCGAAAGGTTGTTCGCACAGACCGCTGTAGCGGCACCACAGCACCGATTCGCTGGCTTGCACGACGTTGAGCGTGCGATGGCCCACGGCGACTGGCTCATCGCTGACAGTCTCATCTGCAGCCAGCGACTTGAACACGGCACCCAGTGCGCTCGGTGAATCGGCTTCATTGACAAAATAGCGCTGCTCAATCGCTCCGGGATGCAAGCGATGATCCTCGGCGCCATTCACCGCCACCACTGTCATGTGTGCCTTGATCGCCGCAATCGCCGGCGTGAAACGGTCGCGATTGAAGCCGTCCGCGTACAGGTCATCAGGCGGCAGGTTGGACGTGCAGACCACCACTACGCCTTCCTCGAACATCACCTGAAACAGCCGGCCGAGAATGATCGCGTCGCCGATGTCATTGACGAACAGTTCATCGAAACACAGCACCCGCACTTCGCCGGCCAGCTCTTTGGCCAAAGCGCGCAACGGATCGGCGATGCCACTGAGTTGAAACGAACGCTGATGTACCCAGCCCATGAAGTGATGAAAGTGCTGACGCCGCGCCGGCACCCGCAGAGTCTGATAGAACTGATCCATCAGCCAGGTCTTGCCGCGCCCGACCGGCCCCCACAGGTACACGCCTCGGATCGAAGGCTCACCGGCGTGCAAGGCTTCATGGCATTTTTGCAAGGCCCAGACTGCGTGTTCCTGGGCGTCATCCTGGATGAAACCCTTGTGGTCGACCGCGTATTGCCAGGCACTGAGGGGAGAGTCGAAAGTCATGCGCGGGAGTATGCCACGGGCGATTGGCCATTGCTGATTAACGGGCGTGGACGATCATTGTGGGAGCGAGCCTGCTCGCGAAGGCGGCTCGTCAGTCACCGAGATGCAGACTGAGCCACCGCTTTCGCGAGCAGGCTCGCTCCCACATAGGCAGTAAAACCCGACCTTTCAGGCAGTTATTGCTCGTTGCCCTCGCCGCCCTCTTCCGGCATTCTGCGCACCCATTTTCTGACCCGGCCCCGCCTTGCGGCGCGCACATCACCATGACCGCCTCTGACAAAACCCCGCGCAACAACGACCTGATCTACGGCCTCAACGACCGTCCGCACCTGACCGCCACGGTGTTCGCCGCGTTGCAGCACGTGCTGGCGAGTTTCGTCGGCATCATCACCCCGACCCTGATCATGGGCGGCGCCCTCGGTCTGCACAGTGAAATCCCCTACCTGATCAGCATGGCGCTGTTCGTCTCCGGCCTTGGCACCTTTGTCCAGGCCAAGCGCTTCGGCCCGGTGGGGTCGGGTCTGCTGTGTCTGCAAGGCACCAGTTTTTCCTTTATCAGCGTGATTCTCAGCGCCGGATTCATGGTCAAGGCGCGCGGCGGTGGCACTGACGAAATCCTCTCGACGATCTTCGGCGTGTGCTTCTTCGCTGCGTTCATTGAAGTGGTGCTCAGCCAGTTCATCGGCAAACTGCGCATGCTGATCACGCCGGTGGTGACCGGCACGATCATCACGCTGATGGGCCTGTCGCTGATCAAAGTGGCGATGACCGACATCGCTGGCGGCTTCGGTGCAACAGATCTTGGCGCGGCCAGCCATGTGTTTCTGGCGGCGCTGGTGATCGGCACCATCGTTGTGCTGAACCGAGTCGACGTGCCGTTTCTGCGGCTGGGCGCGATCGTCATCGGCCTGACGCTCGGCTACGTGGTGGCATGGCTGATGGGCACGGTGGATTTCGCTTCGATGCCCGAAGTGCCGCTGGTCAGCGTGCCGGTGCCGTTCAAGTACGGTTTCAACTTCGATTGGGTGGCGTTCGTGCCGGTGGCGGTGATTTTCCTCGTGTCGCCGCTGGAAGCGGCCGGTGACCTGACCGCCAACTCGATGATCTCCCGGCAACCGGTGAAAGGCCCGCTGTACATCCGCCGGATCAAATCCGGCCTGCTCGCCGATGGTCTCAACTCGGCCATGGCGGCAGTGTTCAACAGCATGCCGATGGTGACCTTCGCGCAAAACAACGGCGTGATCCAGTTGACCGGCGTGGCCAGCCGCTACGTGGCGTTTTTCATCGCCGGGCTGCTGGTGTTGCTCGGTTTGTTCCCGATGATCGGCGCGGTGCTGCAACTGATGCCGAAACCGGTGCTGGGCGGCGCTGAGCTGGTGATGTTCGGCACCGTCGCCGTGGCCGGGATCAAGATCCTCGCCGAGGCCGGCCTGCATCGACGCAACATGCTGATCGTGGCGATCTCGCTGGGCATGGGCCTGGGCATCGCGGCGGTGCCGGAAATCCTGCGCGAACTGCCGCAAGCGCTGCGCAACATCTTCGAATCGCCAATCACTGTCGGTGCGTTGTGCGCTATCGTGCTGAACATCTTCCTGCCGGAAGAATTCATCGAGCTGGAAGAAGATGATTTCGACCCGGAAGCGTCGATTCTGCAGGTCATGGAAAACCCCGACGTCGCCGCCAAAGGTGAACCCGGCCAAGCGGCGGCTGTCGCACAGTTGAACCGCTGACGTCACGCCTCGAAAAAAAGGGCTGCACCGGCGACGGTTCAGCCCTTTTTTTGTCGAGAGATTTTTATGCGCCGCGTCCACGCCGTCATCCTGTCGCTTGTGCTGTTGTCGCTCAGCGCCTGCGCGCTGTTTCCCAACCGCGATCCGGTGAACATCAACGTGGTCGGCCTCGAACCGTTACCCAGCCAGGAACTGGAAGTACGCTTCGCGATCAAGCTGCGCGTACAGAACCCCAATGAAACGGCGATCGATTACAACGGCATCGCGCTGGATCTGGAGGTCAATGGTCATTCGCTGGCTTCGGGTGTGAGCGATCAGAGCGGCTCGATCCCGCGTTTCTCTGAAGCCATTGTCACGGTGCCGGTCAGCGTCTCGGCGTTCTCGGTGCTGCGCCAGACGTTGGGCCTGAGCCAGACGCAAAGCCTCGATAACCTGCCCTACGTGCTGCGCGGCAAACTGGCGGGCGGGTTGTTCGGCACGATGCGCTTTACCGACAGCGGCAAGTTGAGCCTGCCTAAAGCGAGTGCGGCGACCTGGTAGTCAGCGGTCTCAATCGGCAGAACAACACACAACCCCTGTGGGAGCGAGCCTGCTCGCGAAGGCAGTGTTTCAGGCGACTACGACGCTCATGCTGCCTACGTCTTCGCGAGCAGGCTCGCTCCCACAGGTTCTCTGCAAGTTTCAAGGTCAGCAGTGGAACCGCACCCCCGGCTTCGCACGCTCATCAACGGTCAACTCGAAGACATCCGGCCGCGCGTAGTGGCCGACCACATCGTAGTCGTACCGCGCGCGGATCAGTTCATCGGTGTCGATTTGCGCCGTAAGCAAGCCCGCTTCCCCGTGCAACGGCCCCGCCAGCACATCGCCCATCGGCCCGACAATCACGCTGCCACCGGCGATCAACGGCCGATCACCCGGCCAATTGGCAATCTCCACACCCAAATCATTCGGCGAGGCCTGCACCTGACAGGCGCTGACCACAAAGCAGCGGCCTTCGTGGGCGATGTGGCACATGCTGACCTGCCACATCTCGCGCTCGTCCACGGTCGGCGCGCACCAGACCTCAACGCCTTTGGCATACATCGCCGTGCGCAGCAGCGGCATCATGTTTTCCCAGCAGACCACCGCGCCAAGCTTGCCGACCTGGGTGTCGAACACCGGCAGCGTCGAGCCATCACCCTTGCCCCAGATCAGTCGCTCGGTGCCGGTGGGCATCAGCTTGCGGTGTTTGCCGAGCAGCCCGGCCTGCGGGTCGAAATACAGCACCGTGCAATACAACGTGCTGCCAGCGCGCTCGATCACGCCGATCACCAGATTGGCCCCGGTACGCGCTGACAATCCGGCCAGCGCGTCGGTTTCGGCGCCGGGCACATCGATGGCGTTGGCAAAATACCGCGCGAACGCCTCACGCCCCTCGGGCAGTCGGTAGCCCAATTGGGTGCCGAAGCCCTCGCCTTTCGGGTAGCCACCGAGCAAGGCTTCCGGCATCACCACCAACGCGGCGCCGGATTCGCGGATTGCGTCTTCCCAAGCAAGGATCTGTTCAAGGGTTTCGCCTTTGCCGCCGGGCAATGCACCGATCTGCAACGCCGCCACTATGGATTTGGCCATCGTGTTTACTCCTTCAGGTTCAGGTGTTGCCGATTCTCCGGCGTCACGCGATCATGAATAAAGCCCTGCCGACTGCTGAATGATATGAGCCAAATGAATATCGCCGACATTGACCTCAACCTGCTGAAAGTCTTCGAAGCACTGCACGATGAATCCAGTGCCAGTCGCGCCGCCCTGCGCCTGGGCGTAACGCAATCGGCAGTCAGCGCGGCATTGCGCCGCTTGCGTGAGGTGTATGGCGATCAGTTGTTCGTGCGCACCGGGCGCGGACTGGCGCCGACCCTGCAAGCCAATCAGCTGAAACCGGTGATCAGCGATGCGCTCAACAAATGCCGGCAAAGTCTGGCAATGCTTGATCCGGCGGCCAATCAATACGAAGGACGTTCGGTGGCGATCGGTCTGTCAGATGATTTTGAAATTGCTTACGGGCGCCGCTTGATCGAGGAAATCGCCCGCCATGCGCCGAAGCTGCGGTTGATATTTCGCCAGACCCACAGCCAGATCGTTGCCCGCGCGCTGATGGAACGCAGCATCGACCTGGCGATCACTGCCGGCGGATTTTCCGAGCGCCTGCTCAGTCGTCAGGTGTTGGGGGAAGGCGGCTATGCGTGTCTGGTCGACCCGGCCAGTCTCGCGCCAGGCCAACAGCAGATCGCGTTGCAGGAGTTCGTTGAACGCGAGCACATTCTGGTGTCGTCGGGGGGCTTTATCGGTATCACCGATGAGGGATTGGCGGCAGTGGGCTTGAGCCGGCGAGTCTGCGCGTCGACCACGCATTTCGCCGCGCTGCCCTTCCTGCTCAAGGGCAGTCAGGCGGTGGCGACCATCCCGGCCCATGCCGCCGCAAGCATCGCGACGCTGAGCGGGCTGGCGTTGCTGCCCTGCCCTCTGGCTTTACCGCGCTATCCGGTGGAACTGGGCTGGCGCACCAGCACGCAGATCGATCCGGTGCTGGTCAAGGTTCGCGAGGCGATTGCCGCCACGTTCAGCCAGGCGTGAAGCGGATTATTTGTTCGCCGCCATCAGGCGATTGACTTCGCTGCGCACCATGTTGGCGAATTCCGGCGGCGACATGCCGTCCAGCTCGGCGCGGACCCACTCGGCCCATTTGCCCTTGCGCTTGGAGCGCTCCCCAAACAAGCGCGCGGCTTCGCCTTTGGCTTTGCCCAGATTGTTCTGCCAGAGTTCGAACAGACGGGATTTCTCATCTTCCAGCGCTGCGCGCTCTGCGAGGGATTTGTCGGCCAGATTGAAACTCATGGGGATTTATCCTGCTGCGTAAAATGGCGACATCTTACACGCTCGATGGAAATCTCCGGTGCAGGTTTTTCCCTTCTCCACGAATGACATGCAACTTTTCGCCTGCCGCTACACTCCATTGGTCACTGTCCATTCACCTGCAAGGAGTCACCCAATGGCCCGTAAAACCGCCTCGCAAGCTGCCGAAGAGCAAATCAAGGATCAAGCTTTCAGCGAGCTTCAGGCTCTGATCGAAGAATCGGACAAACTGCTCAAGAGCAGCGCTTCACTGGTCGGCGAAGAAGCAGAAACGCTGCGTGCACAAATCGCCCAGAAACTGCAGCTGGCACTGGATTCGGTGTCCAGCGTGCGCGATCGCACCAAACCCGCCGTCGAAGCCACCGAAAACTACATCGGTGGTCACCCTTGGCAAACCGTGGCGATCTCCGCCGGTTTCGGCCTGGTGGTGGGCCTGCTGCTCGGCCGTCGCTGAGTTCCAGCGCTACAAAAAAAGCGAGCCTTCCGGTTCGCTTTTTTTATGCCCACCGCTTTGCTTTTCCATTACTGAATTCACCTCGATATCCCAAGTCGGCGTACCTCGCCCAAACCACGCGGTCAGTCCCCTCTCCCCCCGGGAGAGGGCTAGGGTGAGGGGCTTTTGACCTTGTCACTGCAATCGTCAGAACAACAAAAGACTCACTCCCCCGCCAACTCCCGCAACTGCCCCAACGTTTGCTCATCCAGCGCAATCCCTTGCGCCATTGATCGACTGCGCTGCAAATGCCGGCGATCCCCCGGCAAACGCTTGAGCCCGACCCCGTGCATCTGCCGCACCAGCTCCTCACTGCGCTGGGCAAAGCTCTGCCCCGCCGCTTTGCTCGGGTCGATCACAATCAACAGCTGACCTGTCCACGGGGTTTTCGCGCCGGGATGGTTGGACCAGTCAAACTCGAATGAAAAATTGCCGCCGGTCAATGCCGCCGCCAGCAACTCGACCATCATCGACAGCGCCGAGCCTTTGTGCCCGCCAAACGGCAACAGCGCTCCACCTTCCAGAATCGCCTTGGGGTCCTGGGTCGGCTGGCCGAGGCTGTCGACGCCCATGCCGGCCGGGAGTTTTTCACCCTTGCGCGCTGCGATTTGCACATCGCCATGAGCGATGGCGCTGGTGGCAAGATCGAACACAATCGGCGCGGCGTTGGCCCTTGGCGCGGCGAACGCAATCGGATTGGTACCGAACAATGGCCGATCAGCGCCATGGGGCACCACGCAGGTCATGCTGTTGACCACGCTCAGCGCCACCAGACCTTCGTCGGCGAAGGGCTCGACATCCGGCCACAAAGCGGCGAAATGATGCGAGTTGCGAATCGCCAGCACCGCGATGCCGGCATGACGCGCCTTCTCGATCAGCAGTGGTCGGGCCGCTGCCAACGCTGGCTGGGCAAAACCGTTGCCAGCGTCAACCCGGACAAACCCCGGCGCGACATCTTCAACCTGTGGCACGGCATGGCCATTGACCCAGCCGCTTTTCAGCGTCGAGACATAACCGGGGATGCGAAACACGCCATGACTGTGAGCGCCGTCGCGTTCGGCGTTGGCGCAGTTGACGGCGAGTACCCGTGCGACTTCGCTGGAGGTGCCGTGGCGCAGAAAAATCGTTTCAAGCAATTGCGTCAGTGCTTCGAGGGACACTGTGGACGAGCCATGATCGTGTGGCGCAGACATCTGAAGCTCCAGAATGATTATTGGAGGGAACAACAGCGTACGGTCGATTTTGCCCACCGATTAACCCTGTCCGAGCTGCCAGCTGTCAACCCTTCGATTCATTGCCATCGGTTGGCGCGCCCTGATGCACATTTTGATCTCGGCACGTGCGGTAACTGTCTACCGCAAGTGCTCCACTCTGCGCATTTACTGTTGAGTTCCAGCCCAATGGCGCCCTGTTCAGAGTTGCAATGATGTCCACCCCGACTGCCCCGCTGTTGTTTCCAGTGATATTCGATTCACCCGGCCTGCACGCTGACCTCGGTCCGGCACACGGTCTCAACAGCAAAGACTTCGACTGGCTTGCACATGCGCAACTCGCTACGCAATCACTGCGCAACAAGCAAACCCCGCCAATGCTGGCCGAACGCATCCTGCTCAACGCCGACAAGCAACTGGCCGTGCCGCTGGCAGGCAGCTTCATACTCAGCGCAGGGCCGGATGACAACGGCGTGTTCCTCTATACGCCCTACGATGGCCTGAAAAAATTCGCAGACCGGCAAGCCCTGACTGATGCCCTGCAGAAACGCCTCGACAACGCCAGGGAAAACGATGATCTGCTGGCTTTCCTCTCGGTTTCATTGCGCAAGGAACTGGTGGAAAAACGGGGTATCACTCTGACTTGCGAAACCATCGAAGGTGATGTGTTCGAGGACCAGCAATTGGCAATCGGCGACTCTCTGGAGAGGTGCGCCCGTGACCTGCTGGACGAGCTTAAACGCCTGCCATCCCTTGCAACGCTGCTGGAAAAGATTCTCGACGAACTGCTCGAAGCGCATTTTGGCGCGGTGCAACAATCGCTTACCCGGGTCGGTTTCTATTCGGTGACTTCTTCGGATGGGAAACAGTGGGTCGACTCGCTGTCGCTGACTGAGGCGCTGTTGGTGCACTTTCACCGTCAGGGCTGGCCCCACGGTCAGCTCGTAGAGTTTACCCATCCCGCCCGTTCGGTACGCGAAGACGATCAGTCGGCCTGGACCAATGCGATCAAGTCGGCATCGGGAAAACTGACCATGCTGTTGTTTCGACAGCTTGAGGTGTTTTGGAACGGCGCCTCATTCGAAGGCTCGCCCAGACGTACTTTCTTCAGCCAGACGGTGCAGGATCAGGCGCGCGCGGATCTGATGATCAAGCGCGAAACGCAGATCCTCACCGCCAGCGAGTTCTACGCCCTGCACAGCCTGGTACGTGAGCCAACCGTTGCGGTACGGCGGCCAACGTTCGAAACCGTGTGCCTGAGCGAAGAAACAGCCTGTGTCGAGCTGGCCGGTTCGCTGATGATCAATCACGACAAGGCTTATCTCTATACGCCCAGCCAGGGCCTGCAGGTACTCGCCGACTACGCGGATCTCAAACAGACACTGACCGCGAAAATGCGGGCTGCCGGACACGAAGACGAACTCTACGGGCTGATGAATCTGCAAGAGCGCAATCGTTACCTTGGCTTCGCTAACGCGCAGGTATCCGGGGAAAACATTGGCGGTGAGATCATGACCACGCTGTTCGAGGCCATCATCACCAAGCAACGTCAGAACGTTGAATTCGTTCTGCAGCGTTTTCGTCAGAGCGAGCGCACCACTGACATCCATGCGCTCTTCGACAAGGCGTTGGATATCCGCTCAATGATTCATGAACGGCTGCTCAAGCTCGACGTCAATCAGCGCTGGAGTACCCGGCCGTTGTTTACCAGTACACCGCCATCGTCACTCGTGCAGGCAGACAAGGCTGCGCAGCAGGCGACACTTCTGGGACGGACGCTGGATAATCTGACCAGCCACTTCAAAGACCAGCCGACCGCGCACGGCGCAGAACAGCGCGTCTTTTTGGAAGGCATTCTGTGGAAACTGGCCCAGGCATTCGAAGACGGCCTGCGTGGTGAGGCGTACCTGCGCAGCCTCAGCGGGTCATGGCTGGAGGCGGAACGAAAGATCGTCGACACCGTGTTCGATTCCAGGCACCCGACACGCAGGGACCGCCAGTCACTCAATGGTTTTCGCCCCGATGCCTGGTCACTGACCCTCATCGGAACCGAGCCCAACGCTGCGCTGCCGCTCGCTCACTGTGTGCTGCTGACCGAGCGCGGCGGCATGGACGTGAAACATTCCGGGCGCGCCATCCTCTGGACACCGGCCCTGGGCCTGGAGCTGTTTGACGACATCGCCAATGCGCAAAAGCAATTGCAACAACGACTGGACGACAACAATCAGAGCCACACGCTGCTGGAAAATCTGCCAAAGGCGCAACCCAGACTGGACCAGCAATACACACTGGGCGAGTTTCAATTGATTAATGGCAGTGTCTCCCGAGACCGCATGCAATCTGCCATTGAACAGTTCCTCGCTGAATGTGAACTGCTGCGAGTTTGCATCAAGGAGCCAAAGACATTGGCGAGCTTCCTTGATGAAATGAAAAATGCTGTCATCGATACCAACCTGCGACGCGCGATCGATCTTGCAAGAACCCTTTCGCGTCATCTGGATTACCCGGACTGGTTGCGAATGGCCTCGGCGACGGAGCAACGCACGCAACTCGCGCTGCTGGATGAACTGCGGCATGCGTTCATCGATGGCAAGGATTTCCTCGATGAGGTCCCGGCGCTGGCCACTCATATCGAGCAGACCCTCAAAACCCTGCTCGATGCCCGCTTTCCAGGCAACGGGCTCAAGCCACAGGACATCCGGATCACCCCCAATCTGATATTGGCCGGCCCTGCCTGCAACTTGCTGGAATTTGCCTTGCATCACTACAACGTCGTGCAGGGCAGCGGTTTCAAAGTCGCCTCGACAACGGCCACAGCCTTACCAAAAGAGTTTGCCCAGGCCGCGGTACGGCAATTACTGCAATCTCTTGATGTTGCTACCACCTACACCGCGAAAGTCACCGAAGCGCTGTCAGCCGACAGCCCGTCTGCTCGCACCAGCAAAGAACGATTCTTGCGCCAGTTGCCCTGGCAACTGATGCAACACGCCCACTCGATGAAATTGCAGCAACAGCTCTCGGATACCGGCTATGACTATATTTGCCAGGTCCTCGACATGCCGGACGCGATAGCGCGCGCTGCGGTCGAGGGCGCTCATGCCATCGCTTGTCCCCTATCGCTGATCAAGACCCCAGGCGCTGATTGCGTCGACACACTCGGTTTGTATGTCTTCAGTCCGGGCGCAGGGCAAACAGGCCCCCGGGTCCTCTATGCGCCTTACTCCAGGTATGTGTTTCGCGAATTCGAAAACGAAGCGCAGTTGATCGAAGCACTGAATACCCCCGGGCACTTCCAGGATTTGATTATCCGGCGTCTGCCTGAAGCTCAGCAGGCGATATTCAAGAGTCTGTTGAAAACAACGATCGGCAAAGACAGTGAAATCACTCTTCATGGCGCGCCCATCAATGGCAACGTGCTCGAGCGGTTTCACCAGGACACTCTGAGCCTTCTGCCGCAACTGTTGCGCAGCCAGCCACAGATCAATGGCCAAGCGGATTGGGAAGCGGTGAAGTTTCTCTTCAGTCACGGCGTGCGCCTGGTGCCACATTTGCTACCGGGCAAACTCGCGTCCGGTTTTTTTCTGTGGCGAAGCTACCAGGACTTCAAGGCGTCCGCCGAAGGCCTTCAGGATCACCACTGGGCAAATGCCCTGAAAAGCTTCATCGCAGGGGCGATTACCCTCTTCAGCCTGGGACGTCTGTCATGGGAAAGCGAGGCAGAAACGGCCGGCTCCGAATTCGCCGCAGAGGCGCAAGCACCTGCGGGTACAGCCACAACGGTGCAAGTCGCCTCTGGCTGGGCAAAGGTGTCGCCCGTCACGCCCGCTCGGATTGATTTGCAGCCCTTTGAAAGCAGTACGGCGCTGGAATCCCTCAAGCTTGATGCCAATAAGCTGGTCTATGGGGATTCGTCAACGACGCAGAAATACGCCGCCATTGCCGGCAAGGTGTATCCGGCAGTCCAGCTCGAAAAAACACTGGTATTTGCGCAAAAAAGACGGCAGTCAGGGGCCGGCACTCGAAGAGAAAAATGCCCGTCTGGTTGTTGCAAGCGCCAGCCAGCCGGTTCATCGCTGCCGATCAAAACGTCGTGACCCTGCTCAACATGAAGTCGAGGAAAACCGCTCAATAGAAATGTATATCCAGGCCAGAGGCATGGCCCAGATCCACCGTCGCTATCCGGCCAGGGCGTTCGTGATACAGCAAGCCGTAAACCGTGCAAGAGAATACGCAGTCAACTGCCTGCATAACTACGTTACACAGCGCAGCCACCCTGCGGGCACACGGCTGGAGAGGGTTTTGAAGGAGTTCTTCGAGGTGCAAGAGGTAACGCCCTTGCTGCTCACAAAACTCGAGAAAGTGATCATTCCTGTCTGCCAGGAACTGACGAACCCAAAAGATGATTTGCTCTACACCGAGCGCTTCTTTACTGGTCTGAATGGGCCTGGCAGCGCCAATACCGTTGCCTTCGTTTTCAAACAGGACAAACAAAAAATAATTCATCTCACCGAGGTTTTTTTCAATCCCAGAATGGACAAATACACCGCCCATCTGCCTCCTCGATTCAATGTTGATTCACACGCACGCGCGGTAACGATTATCCATGAACTCTCGCATCTGGTTTGCGACAGCGAAGATCTGGTGACGATCCAGGCCATGGGGCCTTATCTCGACCTTATCGACACGACGACGGCAGAGGGGCAAGCGGCCAAGGACTCGCTTGAACGTTATCGCAGGTTATTGTCGCGCTACGGCAATCTCTCGCACCTTTTTGCGGTGAAATCCGATAACCACGTCTGGACCGATCTGGACAAAATGCCGACGCATGCCGCGGATTACCTGAAAGTCCTCAGCCTTACCAAAACCACAAACCTTGCAGACGCGCGCCGAGCGTTTCGCAGTCCTGTTTCAGCAGATGCGCGGGTCGACGTGATGCTCGCCAACGCCGACTCGATCGCCCTGCTCATCAGCGAACTGGGGCGCCAGCTCGACCCGCTTCCCGCGCCCATACCGCTATCGGCGCCGGTTGCAGATCAGGCGGGATCCTCGCAAGCGCTGGCGTGAAGACAAAAAAATGCGCCGGCGTAACGCCAGCGCATTGCTCATGCCAAGAATCAACGAGTGAGACGGTGCGTTAATCCTTCTGATCGCGCAGTACATTGCCCGAGGCGCCGTCGATACGGAACTCGTAGACAATGCCGTCAGCCTTGCGCCCTTCGCCTTCCCAGTAGCCGTCATTGTCGGCGCCGATCTCATAGACTTCGACATAGCCGGCTTTGGTCTTGGCGACCTCGATGGCTTTTTCGATGGTGATCCAGCCTGCGCCCGGCTTGTCCGCCAGAGCGGCACCGGCACCGAGCAAACCAGCAGTGGCGATCAGGGCTGCGAATGTCTTTTTGATCATTTTTTCACTCCATTTATGGATAGTAGGCAGTTGCTTCCTGTTTTTTTGGGCGCCACAGGGAAAAATAAGTTCCACGTTGATGGGTAAATGCCATGACGGATGTTCTCGGCAGCCTGCCGGCGAGGTTAGAATGAGCGAAATCAGGACGAGTCAATGACCCAAGACACTCTCTCGGAAGCCGAATACGATGCGATCACCGATGCCGCCGCGCACTGGTGCATGCGTCTGCACGCCGCTGACTGCACGGACGAGGAGCGTCGCGCATTTGAGACCTGGCACGCTGCACATCCTTTGCATGCCTTCGAATACGAAGCCATGCAAGAAATCTGGGAAGTCGCCGGAGATCTGCCTCGAACCGAGCCCGAGGCACTCGCCGCGCAGCGCAAGCCTTCGCGTTCGTGGCGCAAGTTCGCGGTCATTGCTGGCGCCTGCGCCCTCACCTTGCCAATCGCGGCTTACAGCGGCTGGAGTCTGGGCTGGGTGCCCAACAGTTATCAGCATTACGCCGCCACCGACAGTGTGCGTCAGATCACCCTGAGTGACGGCAGCCAGCTCGAACTCAACCTGCACACCGACCTGAGCTTCAGCAATTACAAACATGAACGTCGCGTCACCCTGAACAAGGGCGAGGCGTTTTTTAATGTCAGCCATGACGCGTCTCATCCGTTCGTGGTTCGCGCCGGCGACGGCAAGATCCGCGTGACCGGTACGCGGTTCAATGTGTGGATGTACGAAGATCAGGTGCGGGTCAATCTGATCGAAGGTTCGGTGCTGGTCAGCAGCAATCGCGACTTGCCTGGCGACGGTCTGCGCCTCAGTCCCTCGATGCAGGCGCGCTACCGGCATGGCGATTACGCGCCGCAAATCAGTCAGACCTACCCTGGCGATACTTCGCTGGCCTGGCGCAGCGGCCGTTTGGTGCTCGACAACCTCGCGCTGCACGACGCCCTGCCGCTGATCAACCGTTACCTCGACAAGCCGTTGATGCTGGCCGACACCAGTACCGGCGCGATCCGCGTGGGCGGCGTCTACAACATCAAAGAGATGAACCACCTCGCCAACAGCCTGCCGAAAGTACTGCCGGTCTATTTGACGCGCAACAAGGAAGGCAACCCGGTAATCAATTCGATGCCGCAACGCCCGCCGAAAAGCTGAAGGCCGCGTCCCTTGCGGGAGGCGGCCTTCGTTTGTTTCGAGCTGTGACTGTTTTACTGCGCTGCCACCTTCCCTGCCTGATCCTGCTTGATCGTCTGCACCTGATATTGCGGATCCGCCTGGATCTGCTGTTCGGTGAACGGCAGAACACTCCACTGTTTCTTCGAAAATGCAGCAGTCTGATCCCGCGAGTATTTCGACATCGGATCACTGGATAACGAGAACGCCAGCAGCCCTTGGGCGTGCGGGCCTTTTTCATCGAAGCTCACAACTTGCAGATAGCTGGTGCCGCTGACCACTTCAAGTTTGCCGTCTTCGCGGGGCACGCTTTGCATCGCGTTGTAGATGCCCAGCGTCCCCGGCCCGCCATGAATCGGCGTTTGCTGCCCGCCGCTGCTGACCACCTGGACATCACCCCAGCGCGTGTCGGGTTTCAGGCCCATTTTTGCGACCCGCTCAACCGACGCGAGCATCGCTTCACGCAGTGCTTTGGCGACGGCAGGTTGTTCGACTGCCAGGCCGCGAGGAGTGTGTTGCGCATCTGCCGGATTGAATGCAACACGCCAGATATCCGCTGATTCAAGCAGCGCCTGCATGATGTTCTGAAAATGCACCAGACCGAGCCCGGAATCCAGATTGGCGCGGCCGTCCCAGGCTTTGAGGCTGGCGCACGCAGACTTGAGTGTCGCTGCATCGCTGCCCAGATCGGCGCCGCAGAACTTCCGCAGATCGGGCATGACCTGCGCGGCCAGATAGACCTGATCGTCCATGACCATGTGCTGCAGATCCTTGACTGCCAGCGGGCCTTTCTTGCTCAGTTCAGCCAAACGATCAAGCGCGAATCGTGAGCGCAGGCCCAGCGGTTGTCCTTCCTGACTGATCAGCGGTGAATAGCCGGTGAGCGGTTGAGCCGGGTTGGCCAGCCATGCCGAATCATTGGAGTGCTGAACGAAATCCCTGCGCAGCAATTGCGGCAACTGGCTGGAAGCGAAGATGCCCTTCTGCGCCGCGTGCGGATCGACATCCCAGGCACAGCCGCTGTTGGAACCGTCCAGCACGATCATGCGCAGACCGAGGCGTGGGTCGCTGCACTTGGCCAGTTTTTCCGCGCTTACGTTCGGTACCACCGAAAGGTTCATGTACAGCGTCTGGCCCTTGTCATCCACTGCCAGGGTGTTGACCCACGGAATGCCCTGGATCTTGTGCACCGCGTCTTGCAGATCCTTGAGATTGCTGGCCTGGTTCATCGCATACCACTGTTCGAGCACGCGGTCGTTGTCGAGGTTGGCATCGCGCAAGCTGTAGGCATATTGCCTGTCCCAGTCGAGCTTGCCCGGCCATTGCACGATCGGGCCGAACTGCGAGCTGTAGATGTCGCGCGCAACCGCTACGACCTGTCCGTCAGCCTGCTTGACCTGCACGGTAACCGTCTGTTTGTTCAGTGGCAGCGACTTGCCATCGAGCAAATATCGAGTCGGATCCTTTGGATCGAGTTGCAGGCGATACAAGGTGAAGTGTTTCGACGAATCGACGGTGTGGGTCCAGGCCAGATGCTGGTTGAAACCGATATTGATCATCGGCAATCCCGGCAAAGCGGCGCCCATCACATCAAGCTTGCCGGGGATGGTCAGGTGCATCTGATAAAAGCGCATCCCCCCGACCCATGGGAAATGCGGGTTGGCCAGCAACATGCCACGGCCATTGAACGAGCGCTCGCTGCCGACCGCCACGGCGTTGCTGCCGCGATCCAGGGCGAAACGTTGCTGGCGCGCGTCGGCCAACTGGAACGCCACGGTGTCGTGCTTCACCTGCGCGGTCGCTTGCGGCGGTGTCGCGCCAGCAACGGCTTCGGCGAACTGCCCCACCCCGCCTTCAACCAGCAGGCGCCGCGTCAGTTTGACCAGATCCTCGGCACTGATATCACGTACCCACTCGCCTTGGCATTGCTGCGGCAACCCTTGCTGACGGCGTTCAGCCAGATAGCGGTTGTAACCGGCGGCATATCCCTCGACCAGGTCGCGGACCTGCGTCGGTTGCGCCTGCCAGAAGGTTTCGACCGCTTCAGGGGTATTGAGCCAGGTGAAGAACACATCACTGACGCGGTTTTGCCGTTGTTCAACAGTCAACTGCTCCGGGCCGAAATATTGGGAGCGCTGACCATTGACCGTAACGATCTCGTTAGCCAGCAGGCACAGATTGTCCTGGGCGTAGGCGTAACCGATGCCGAAACCCAGACCGCGTTCGTTGTCGGCGCGAATGTGCGGCACGCCGAAACTGGTGCGGCGAATGTCAGCGCTGGTCTGTGCCGATGGACTCAGCGCATGGGCCGACAGGCTCAGCCCGAACAAGGTGCTGGCGAGGGCCAGCCCGGTAAGTTGCCTGGAAATAATCACGCTCGCTCCTGATCGAAAGGTCGATTGCCCCTGCGTCCACGCGCAATGAGCCTGTCGAAGAAACGAACCTGAGGGAAAAAATTTAGCGGGTAGCCCATTGAGGCAATGCCGTCATCACAAGGCTGAGACGAATTAGCGACGAAATTTCTACATCTTTTCTTTCATGATTTGTCGTGCTGAAACGTCTTGTTTAGAGAGCGCAACAAAACCTTTCCCGATCTGGCTCTGAAAAGGAGTAATCGCATGTACAACTCGCAACTACCAACGGACGGTAGCCAGACGCCACAGGGCGTTTCCATGGGTTCGCACACCGGCAATTTCACCCAGCGCGGCGAGCGTCCGGGCAATGAGCGTATTCGCGTGCTACTGAAGAGCTTCGGCCTGCGCACCAGCCTGATTCGCCTGAAAGTCATCGACGCGCTGCTCGTGGCGGCACAGAGCAATCGTCGCCTTGGCGTACGTGGCGTGCATAGCCAGTTGCTCGATCTGGACGTGCCGCTGTCGTTTCTCAGCGTGCGAGAAGTGCTTAAACGCTTGTGCGCCGAAGGCGTGATCACCTTCAACGCCGACAAGAGTTACAGCCTGCACCCGCAGGCTGCAGCGGTCCTCAACCACGAATGAGGCTCGCCTTCAGGGCTTGACCTTGCGGCGCATCACGCCGTTGATGATGACCACCACGACCGCCACGCCAATTGCCACATACTGGAAAGTCTTCTCGGTGATCATGCCGGCATTCTGCAGCCAGGACAGGCCCAGCATGATCGCCAGTACCGACAGAGCGATCAGAATCGAATAAATCAAGCGTTGCTTCTGGGTCATTGCGGTTTCCTGAAACATTGAAATGTAGCCGGTTGCGCGCCGAGCGTTTCCCGGATGAGGGGGATGCGCCGGGGCAAACGGGTGCTCATGTTACCGCCCCTGAGGTTTTTTGGCTGCATGGGCACCCAACCCTGAGACATGCCCGCCCTCCCTGATCCAGCGCAAACAATGCCCGCACTGACGCGGGCATCGTTGTTTGCGCCGCAATGGCAGCCAGGTAAACAGGTTTCACGCCGCGCCAATCCTTTAAACATGCCGTAAGTTTTTGAAATCTGCTGACGCAGCAAACGGCTAGGTCGGCTGTGCGCCTGCGCCTAGGCTCTGCGAACTTCCTACCACTCATAAAACAGGGATGTTCATGCAGAGAACACTTATCAATATCGGCCCCAGACAGGTTGCGGGTTTCTGTCTGGCGCTGACCGCTTTCGAACTGCTCACTTACATGGCCAGCGATGTGATCATGCCAGCGATGCTGGATGTCACCACCGACCTCGACGCGGACGTACGGCATGTTCCCCATGCCTTCAACCTGTATCTGTTGGGTGGCGTGTGCCTGCAATGGTTGCTCGGCCCTTTGTCCGATCAATACGGCCGACGACCACTGTTGTTATCGGGCAGCGCGCTGTTCGGATTGTCGTGCGCGGCGGCTTTTTTCACCGACAGTATTGGGGCGTTCAACCTGTTGCGGCTGTTGCAAGGCATGGGTCTGGGGTTTGTCGTCGCAGTCAGCTATCCGGCGCTACAGGAGGTGTTCTGTGAAGCGGACGCCGTCAGGCTGATGGCGTTGCTCGGCAATGTTGCGTTGTTATCGCCGCTGCTCGGCCCGCTACTGGGGATCCTGTTGCTGGAATGGCTGAGCTGGCGGGAAATCTTTCTGCTGCTGGGATTCACGGCAGCGCTGGTCTGGCTCGGTCTGTTGCTGTGGATGCCGGAAACCGTAGGCGTCGAGCGCCGCGATGGTCATCGAACACCCCGTGTGCCCTTCTCCTGGCGTTGCACTTCACGGCGCTATGGCGCGCTGCTGGGTAATCCGCGCTTCCTCTGCGCCAGTCTGGCGCTGGGCCTGATGAGTCTGCCCCTGATCACATGGATAGGCCTGGCACCGTTGCTGCTGGTGCGGGTGCTGGAACTGCCGCCGCTGGAATATGGCCTGTGGCAGATTCCGGTTTTCTCAGCGGTGATTGCCGGCAATCTGATTCTCGACCGCTTGCTGCAGACTCATTCGCTGACGCAATTGATTCAACTGGCGCTCTGGCCGTTCTGTCTGGGCCTTCTGTTTCTGGCCGCGTGCGCATTTTTCGGCGCGGGGCTTGGTCCGGTGGTGGCGAGTCTGTCGCTGTACGCCGTCGGGCTGGGCATGAGCAACGCGGCGGTGTATCGCCTGGCGCTGTTTGCCAGCGACGACAGCAAAGGTCTGGTGTCGGCGCTGACCGGCATGATCTCGATCGCCGTCATGGGCCTTGGCGGTTCGCTGATTGCGGCCATCGGTGGCGGCGACCGTCTTGAATACTTCGCCCTCTGGGCCGCATTCGGCGGGCTGATGTGCCTGCCCATGGTTTACCGGCTCCTGCAAACCACCACAGCTGATGTGGCCTCGCCTCAGTAAGGAACACTGATGACTCACCTACCCTATGCCGACGCGCTGTGCGCGTTGAAGCAACCCTATTGCGCGGATTCAGCCGCGCCCGGTCTGTTTGATCGGGCGATGACTGAAATCAGCCGCTTTCACTGCGGCCACACCCCGGGTTACGCCCATTGGCTCAACGCCCATGGGCTGGCACCGCAAGACCTCGACTGTCTTGATGACTGGTCACGTCTGCCGCCGATCTTTGCCAGTTTCTTCAAGCAACACTTGCTGCTCAGCAGCACGGGGACAAACGCCCTGGAACTGACCTCGTCGGGCACCAGCGGGCAGAAAAGCCGGATGCGTTACGACGAACGCAGCCTGGCGCGGGCGCAGTTCATGGTTGCGCAGATCTTTCGCCATTACGCTTGGGACACTCCGGATACGCCGTGCAATTACCTGCTGCTGAGCTACGAACCCGAGGGTCACATTACCCTCGGCACTTCGTTTACCGACCAGTTTCTCTGTCGGTTTGCCCCGGTCAATCGCGTGGTTTACGCCTTGCGCAACACCGGTAGCGGCCATCAGTTCGACGTATTCGGTGTCATCGCCGCATTGCAGTCATTCGCTGAAGAGGGTTTGCCGGTACGGATTTTCGGCTTCCCGGCGTTTCTCTGGCAGACCCTGCAACGCATGCAGGCTACCGCTGTGCAGGATGTGCAATTGCCCGCCGGTTCGCTGGCCTTTTTTGGCGGCGGCTGGAAAACCCTGGCTGCGCAGGAAATTCCTAAACAACAGTTTTATGCCCATATCCATCGGCAATTGGGCATCGAACCCGCCCGCTGCCGCGACGGTTACGGCGCTGTCGAGCATGCGGTGCCTTACATCGAATGCGCCCGTCACCGCTTTCATGTGCCGGTGTATTCGCGGGTGCTGATTCGCGATCCGGCGGATTTTTCCCTGCTGCCCTATGGCCAACAAGGCCTGCTCGGCTTCGTCTCGCCTTACATCTCATCCAGCCCGGCGCATGCCGTGGTGATGAGCGACCTTGCCACGCTGCACCCGGGCGCAAGTTGCGGCTGTGGATTGACCAGCGACTGGTTCGAACTGCACGGCCGCGCCGGCACCACGGCCGGCAGAAGCTGCGCGATGGCCGCCGCCGAATTACTGGGAAGTCACTGAAATGTATTTGATAAATGGACAACTGCACGACATTTACAGCCTCGACCAAGCGCTGCAAGACCTGCAACACAAGTTGCCCCAGCGTTTGGCGACGTCGCTAGACAGCAGCACGGTCATCACGGCGATAACTGTTTTTGCCCAGCTGCTGCGTGACTCGCGCACGAACCTGCCCCTCGACAGCGAACAACGGCAGGCCTTGATCGATTTCTGCCAACCTGAAGCCTTGACGATCAAACGCCAGCGCGAACTCGGCGTCGCTGCCGACTCCCTGCGCCGTATCGATTATCGCCTGCCGCGCTTCGAAGCCTGGCGCCCGCTCGGGCTGGTGGTGCACATCACCCCGGCCAACGCGCCGCTGCTGGCCTTTTGCGCGGTGGTGGAAAGTCTGCTCGCCGGCAACGTCAACTGGTTGCGCCCCAGCCGCAGCGATCAAGGCCTGACGGCGCGACTGTTGCGGGCGTTGGTGAACTGCGATGCGAGCGGACAACTGGCCGGCCACGTGGCGGTGGTTCCAGCGAACACCGAGCAGATCGGCCAATTATGCAAATCTGCCAATGGCGTTGCGGCGTGGGGTGGCGAAGCGGCCTTGCAAGCCATTCGGCAACAGCTCGCGCCGGGTTGTCGCTGGATCGACTGGGGGCATCGCATCAGCTTCGTCTATCTCACTCCTGCATCGGCTACGCCAGAGGCGCTTGATGCCGTCGCCGACGAAGTTTGCCGACTGGATCAGCAGGCGTGCTCCAGCCCGCAATGGCTGTTGGTGGACAGCGACGACACGCAAGTCTTGCGCGATATCGGTGAACGCCTGGCGCAGGCCCTGCAACGACGCGCCGCACAGTGGCCGGCACTGGTGCCGACACGCCAGGAAGCTGCGCAAATTACCACGCACACGCAGATGGCCCGCCTCGGTCAGAGTTTTGCCGGTCACACCGGGCAAGTGTGGAATGGCCCAGGCTGGCGGGTGATCTGGAGCCATGATCGGCAACTCGCACCTTCACCGCTGTTTCGCAGCGTATTGCTGCACCCGCTGCCGCAGGCGCTGCTGCCCGCCACCTTATTGCCGTGGCGCAACGTCCTGCAAAGCTGTGCGCTGGTATGCGCACAACCGCAAATTGTCGAGCTTACCCATGCGTTGATCGCTGCCGGAGTCACGCGGATCGCACCGATCGGCAACATTCACGACGGGTACGAGGGCGAACCCCATGATGGCGTCTATGCGCTGCAACGTTTGAGTCGACGGGTATCGGTGAGTCTTGCAGCCACGCAACTGCCGAATCAGGCCAGTCTCGATCCAGCACCATCAGCGGCGACGCCGTGCGCAGCGATCATGGACAAAGAAGCCTTCGTCGCCCAACCCATCAACGATCAGGCGCAGTTGTATTTCCGCTCTGGAGGCAGCAGCGGCACCCCTGCTCTGGCCGGCTACAGCTATCGCGACTTTGATCGGCAGATGCGCGCGACCGCTGATGGCCTGTTCGCTGCCGGTCTGGATCCAGCACAAGACCGAGTCATGAACCTGTTCTTCTGTGGCGGGCTGTACGGCGGTTTTCTCAGTTTCAGCAAAGCGCTGGAATTGCTCGAGGTGACGCACCTGCCCATGGCCGCCCCTGCTGATGACGATTATCGGGAGATTGCCCAATTGATCATCGACCAACGGGTCAACGTGCTGGTCGGTATGCCCGGCACCCTGCATCGTCTGTTCCTCAATGAACAGGAGCGTCTGCGTGCTTATGCCGGAGTCGAAAAGGTCTTTCTCGGTGGCGAGCACCTGAGCGATCAGAACCGTGAATTGCTGCGCAGTTGTGGCGTCTCGACCATTCGCTCGGCGATTTACGGCAGCGTCGACGCCGGTCCGCTTGGGCATGCCTGCGAGGATTCGGCGGATGGCGTTTTCCATCTGATGAGCGAAATCCAGCAGTTGGAGATTGTCGCGTTCGATGAGGATGTGCCGGTGATCGACGATCAGGTGGGCCGGCTGGTGGTGACCTCGCTCGCCCGCGAGGGTGGTCAGCGCGTGCAGCGTTATGAGATTGGCGACAGCGGACGCTGGCTCCCGGGCGTCTGCGCCTGCGGGCTGACGTCGCCACGCTTCGAGCTGTTGCAACGCCACGGCAAGTTGTTGCGTATCGGCACTGACTTTATCTCCCTGAGCGAATTGGCGTCACGGCTGCAAGTGCCGTTTCAGTTGCATCTGGACCACAGCGCCGAGGGCGTCGAGCGCATGCAACTGCATTGCGAACTTACAGCCGCCACCGTTGAAACACGTCTCGCCGATTACCTGACCCTGACGACCATCATCGACAGCGGATTGCTGGTGCTGCAGATCGAGCAATGCTCGCCCGAACACTTCGCTCGAAACAAATACAGCGGCAAGACGCCGCTGGTCATTGACTCCCGCCGCTGACGCTTGCCGTGAGCTGGCTCATTCGAATCAAGAAGAACACACCGTGAAAACAACCGACTCGATTAGCGAATTAACGGGTTTCGCCCGAAAGCATTCGCCCTACTACAAGAACAGTCTCGCCAACATCCCCGAGGCGATAAGTTCACCGTGCGAACTGCCACTGCTTGATCCTGCAGACTTCTGGAAAGACAGCGCGGATCTCGCGCAATGGCCGGTCCTGACGGCCCCCATTGGGCACGCCCTGGTGTTCAAGACCGGTGGATCAACCGGCGGTGGCAGGCTGTCCGTGTATGCCCGCACGGAATGGCAGCGCACGGTGGAAGATTTCGGCCGCAGTCTGAGCGAGCAATTCAGCCCCGGGGACCGTGTCGCCAATCTGTTCTTCGCTGGCGACCTCTACGCCAGTTTTGTGTTTATTCATGACTCACTCGCCCATGTTCAAACAGCTGTCAGCGAGTTTCCGTTTACCGGTGAGGTCGATCCGCCGAAGTTGGCCGATGCCATCGAACAACATCGAATCAATGTACTGGCTGGCGTGCCCGCGCAATTACTGACCTTCGCCAGTTGGCTCAAACAACGCGGCCTTACGTTGCCCCTGGTTGATAGCGTGCTTTACGGCGGGGAGAGCCTGTTTGCCTCACAACGCCAGCTCCTTGAGCAAGTGCTGCCCAACGCGCGCATTGCCTCGATCGGCTATGCCAGTGTCGACGGCGGATTTATTGGCGCCAGTCATCCTGACTGCGTCGAAGGAGAACATCGCACACCCGACGGCCACGTCCTGTTGGAGATTGTCGATCAGCACAGCGGCGCAACGATCGAGGCCTGCAATCAAACCGGTCTGCTCGTATTGACCAATCTGCATCGCCGCTTGATGCCGCTGATCCGCTATCCCGTCGGAGATCTTGCGTGCTGGCGCGAACCGCCGGGCACTGCACGACGCAAATTCGCCCTGAGAGGACGCAGCGGCAATAGCCAGCGGGTGCGGGTCGGCATTCTGTCGCTGATGACCGATGAAATCAGCGAAAGCGTACGGAGCATCACTGGCAGCGACGATTGGCAATTGCTGATCGAACAAGCCAAAAGCGCAGATGTGTTGACGTTGAAATACGCAGTCATCGAACGATCGGCGCTCATCGACGAGAAACTTGAGGCCCGCTTGATCGAACTGTACCCGCCGATCGCGCAACTGCGGGCTGAGCGGTTATTGGAGCTGCGCATCCAGAGTTGCCGGTTCGAGGATTTGGCGCGCCATCCTCGCGCAGGGAAAAGCCTGCGGATAGTCGACTTGCGCTGCTATGGCCCGGACGAGAGGGAGGTGCGTGATGGAGTCGTTGATTCTGCGCAATTACCGTGACACCGATGCCAAGGCCGTCAGCCAGCTGTTTCGCGAGGTCTACGGTGATCATTACGTGCAAACCGACGTTTACATGCCCTGCCTGATCAATCAGAACCACGCCGACAAACGCTGGCATTCACTGGTTGCAGTGGAGGGTGAGCGGATTCTTGGTCATGCCACTTTGTATCGGCAAAGCGAAAGCTCGCACGATGCCGAACTGGCCTTGAGCGTCGTACATCCCGATACCCGTGGAAAGAACATTGCCACGCGGCTGGGCGGACAACTGCTGACTCATGCGCAGGCGTTGGGTTGTCGTAGCGTCTCGATCAAACAGGTCACCCATCACCCTTACACCCAACGCATGGCTATCAGCCTGGGTTTTCACAACACTGGATTGTTGCCGGACTATGTCCGCTCACCCTTTGGTTGTAAAAAACCCGAGTCGATCGTGTTGGGTGTACGTGCTATCGATGGCTATCAACGACCATTGCCAGAACAGGCATGGCCAGCCAGTTGCCGCCCCTTGATGGTGCGTCTGAGCGCTGTGTTCGGCGTCGGGGCTGATGCAGGACGCTGGCGCGGAGCTTCGGTTCAGGTCCAGCAGCACGGCAGCCGCCATGAAATGTGGCTGGAAAAACTCAATCCGGAACTGCTCGACCAGTTGCGATCACTGCCCGGGCATTGGCTGGTTTCGATTCGTCTACAGCTGTCACGACAGTTTGCCGTGGATCTGCACAGTCTGAATGCCATCGGTTTTGCTTTCACCGGCCTGGCGCCTGCACAGGATAATCGGGGGGGATGGCTGGCGTTGTTTCATCGGGGCTACCGCACGCGCCGGCTGACATTGCATTGTCCTTACATGCAGCAGTTGCATGACCAGGCACAACGTCACATCACTGGGCGAGCCGCGCCTGCGGTGTAAACAGCATGAGCCCGCTCACGGATGAGCGGGCATTATCAGCAGACGTTACGCCTTTGCCTTCAGGCCTTTGTCGGACGGAACTGCCGCATTGCCTTCGCCATAGGTCTTGAGATTCTGCAGGACGTAAATGGCTTTCTTGAATTCGGGGATCAGGCTCTTGCCGTAGTAATTGCCATTGAGACTGTTGGTCTGGATGGCATCGAGCTGAGTGGCGAAATATTCCAGCGCGTTGAACTTGGCCTCCGGGTCTTTCTGCACGCCGAAGCGGTCGAATTTGTCGCCGGCATTGAGCAAAGTGATCGAGGTGATCTCGGAAATCAGGCCGCGCCCGCGCAGGAATTCGCTGAGGTTGCCCAACTGCTTGACGGAAACGTTGGCCGGGTCGAAGCCCTTGATCTGCTTGCGCAAACCCTGCTTATCCATCTCCGCCACATTCAGCGCATTCGGATCGTTGCCGACCAGCGTCAGCATCTGCTGCACTTTGACGCTCTGCGAAACCTGCTTTTTCGCGCCGGTATCACGGACCATTACGCCTGCCTTGCTTTCCCAGGCGCCGGTATAGCCGATCGTCATGCGAGGATTCCTTGTGCGATGAGCATGAAATGTCCTTGTTCCAACCAATTGAATGGGCGCGAGTATCGGCCGATGCGCCTGATCGCACCAAGTCTTTTGTGCGCTTTTTTACAAATCTCGTACATTCGTGACACAAGCCTGCATCCCGTAAACATTGGTTCAGAGCCGTCATCTTGATGTAACAAACGTGGCGATCCGGGGGTTTGTACCCATCCCGATACCAACCGGTCATCGCCCAGCGTGGTTTCGGCGCGCAAGCACCTAAAGCTTCCGCCCGCAACGACGATACGCTGTGATACCCGCCCTGTTTTATTTCTGCCCTCCAACAAAAAAGCCGCTCAAGGATCAGTTCCATGCCCGCACTGCGCACTATTCAGGCTCGCTACACGCTGTTTCTGATTCTGTTCATCCTGCTGTTGTCCGTGCTGACCGTGGTCGGCATCAGCCAACTGGTGGCACCGACCCTGCGCGATACCGAAGAGAAGGTCGTGCTCAACCGCATCGCCGAAGTCGCCGTGCAGATTCAGGGCGAACTGAACAAGGTCCAGGCGCAGCAACGCAGCATCACCCAGACCATCCCGCTGCTCGACAGCGCCGCCATCGACACGGTGTTGCCAGGGCTGGTGGATCAGTATGGCGAGCTGAAAGTCTTCGGCGGCGGCATCTGGCCGTTACCGGGCCAGCGTGAAGCCGGGCGCAACAAATTCAGCACTTTCTGGCACCGTGACGCCTCTGGCCAACTCAAGGTCAACACGTTCTGGAACAGCGATGCGGCGCCCAACTATTACGACCAGAGCTGGCACAAGGGCGGCATGGCCACTCCGCGCGGCCAGTGCGCGTGGGCCGCTGCCTATAAGGACGACGCCAGCGCCGAGCCGCGCACCAACTGCGCCATGGCGATCTACAAGAACGGCAGCGCCTGGGGCGTTTCGACCATCGACGTGACCCTGGGCTTCTTCAACGATTTGGTGGCGCGCAAGGAAAAGGACCTCAACGCCGAAATGCTCATCGTCGAGGCGGACGGCAAGATCATCAGCAACAGCTCGCGCATCAGCGGCCCGATCGTGCTGAAAAACATCAGCGAACTGGCGGCCAGCTCGACCTTCGTCAATCAGATCAAGACCGGCCTGCAGAATCGCGATACAGCGCAACGCGTCGAGTTCGATAACAACGGTGAAGATGCCACCTTCTTCATGCGCCCTATCGAGGGCACACCGTGGTTCCTCGCCACCGCCCTGCCGACCAAGATGCTCACTGCCCAGCGCGATGACGTGCTCCATAGCCTCAGCCTGATCCAGATTCCGCTGGTGATCCTGCTGGTGCTGTTGCAGGTTTACGCGATTCGTAAGCTGGTGCTGCGCATGAAAGCGCTGAAGGCCAACATTGACTCGCTGTCCAGCGGAGACGCCGATCTGACCCGCCGAATCACCATTCGCGCCGAAGACGAACTGGGCGCCATCGGTCACTCGGTCAACACCTTCATCGCCTATCTGCAGAACATGATCGGCGAAGTCACCCAGGCCACCGGCGCCATGGCTTCCAGCCTCGACAACCTGCAGCGCACCTCGGCACATACCGGCCAGATTCTGCTGCGTCACGCTTCGGAAACCGATCAGACCGTCACCGCCATCAACGAAATGAGCTCGACTGCTGAAAGCGTCGCGCAAAACGCCGCTGAAACCGCTGCATTCACCCAGCGTGCCAATGAGAACGCAGACCGCTCGCGCGTCGTGGTGGGTGAAGCGACCAACAGCGTGGTCGCGCTGATCGACGAAGTGGCCAGCGCTACACACAAAGTTGAAAACATGCAGCAGGACGCCCAGCGCATCACCGAAATCCTCGGCGTCATCGGCGCGATTGCCGGCCAGACCAATCTGCTCGCCCTCAACGCCGCGATTGAAGCGGCCCGGGCCGGTGAACAGGGTCGCGGCTTTGCGGTGGTGGCGGATGAAGTCCGCGCCCTCGCCGCCCGCACTCAGGCCAGCACCTCGGAAATCAACGAAATGTTGACCCGTCTGACTCAAGGCGTGAGTTCCTCGGTCAGCGCCATGGAAAACACCCAGGCCAGTTGCCAGTCCGCTGCTGACGCCACCGCCCGAGTCAACTCGGGGCTGGACGAAATGGCCGGTTCGGTCAGCCACATCAACAGCCTCAGCACGCAGATCGCCACCGCCGCCGAACAGCAAAGCGCAGTGACCGAAGAGATCAACCGCAGCATGGTGCAGATTCGCCACATGGTCGATGAACTGGTGCAGAGCGGCCAGGCCAGCGAGCTCAATACCCGCCAATTGCTCGAAGCCAACAGCCGCGTGAGCGCGATCATGGGGCGGTTCAAGGTCAGTTAAGCCAACCGCGACCACGGGGATTTTGGCCTTTAAGCCAATCCCCTGTGGGAGCGAGCCTGCTCGCGAAAGCGATTTTTCAGTCACTGTATCTGCGGCTGGTCAACCGCAATCGCGAGCAGGCTCACTCCTACACTGGTCCGGGTGTTTTGTAGCAACTGGAAACACTCAGTTGATGCCGGGATGGAAAAACCGGTCAAAATGCGCTCTTGCTGACCTTCACCGAGTCGAGAGCCCATTCCCATGCGAAGCCAACTGCGTCTGATCGCCCTGAGCACCCTGTTCATCTCCTCCCTGGCGCAAGCCGCCGAACTGATCCCGATCGAAGTGCACCGCGATGCCAATTGCGGCTGCTGCAAAAAGTGGATCAGCCATCTCGAAGCCAATGGCTTCAAAGTCGAAGATCACGTCGAAAGCGACATGAGCAGCTTTAAACAGCAGCACGGCGTACCACCGCGTCTGGCGTCCTGCCACACGGCGATCATCAATGGCAAATTCGTTGAAGGTCATGTGCCGGCCGATCAGGTGCTTGCGTTGAGCAAGCGCGACGATCTGCTGGGTGTGGCAGCGCCAGGCATGCCGATCGGCTCGCCGGGTATGGAAATGGACGGCATGAGCGATGCGTACCAAGTGATCGGTCTGAAGAAGGACGGCGCCGACGTGGTGGTGGCGGACTACCCGGCCCGTTGATGGGTGCGGCTTACTTCGGCCTGTTCTTTGCTGCGTTCGGTGCGGCGACATTGTTGCCATTGCAATCAGAGGCGCTGCTGGTCGGTTTGATCGTCAGCGAGCGTTACTGGCTGTGGGGTTTGCTCGCAGTGGCGACGCTGGGCAACGTACTCGGCTCGCTGGTCAACTGGTGGCTGGGCCGTGGCATCGAGCGGTTTCAGGATCGACGCTGGTTTCCGGTCAGCCATGGGCATATGGCCAAGGCACGCAAGCACTATGAGCGCTATGGGCATTGGTCGCTGCTGCTCAGTTGGCTGCCGGTGATCGGCGATCCGCTGACCTTGATAGCAGGCGTCATGCGCGAACCGCTCGGGCGCTTTCTGTTGATCGTGACGCTGGCCAAAGGCGCGCGCTATGGCGTGCTGGCCTTGCTGACACTTGGCTGGCTAGGTTGAACCAACCCTCAGTGTGATTGCCTTTGTTTAACGTCGGCGTAATCCCGACCTTCCAGAGTCGGCCAATTTTCAAGGAGTTTGTGCTTATGTCCGTCACGCTTTCCCGCTGGCTGCCCGGCCTCGTCCTCAGCGCTGCCCTGCCATTAATGGCGCACGCGGCCACTGAAACCGCCCCCGCCGAAGGGCCTGCCTATGGCCCGGAGTTGCAAGGTTTCCAATACCCCTACACGCTTAAACATTTCGCCTTCGAATCCCAAGGCCAGAAGCTGCAAATGGGCTACATGGACGTCGCCGCCAATGGCAAGGCCAACGGCCGCACCGTGGTGCTGATGCACGGCAAGAATTTCTGCGCAGCGACCTGGGACAGTTCGATCAAAGCCCTGAGCGACGCCGGCTACCGCGTGATTGCGCCGGATCAGATCGGTTTCTGTACATCCAGCAAACCTGAGCATTATCAGTACAGCTTCCAGCAACTGGCCACCAACACCCAGCAATTGCTCAAGGCTTTGGGCATTCAGAAAGCCACTGTGCTCGGCCACTCCACCGGCGGCATGCTCGCCACCCGTTATGCGCTGCTGTTCCCTGAGCAGGTTGATCAACTGGCAATGGTCAACCCGATCGGTCTGGAAGACTGGAAAGCCCTCGGCGTTCCGTATCGCACAGTCGATCAGTGGTATCAGCGTGAATTGAAGGTCACGGCCAAGGGCATTCGCGACTATGAGCGCACCACCTATTACGACGGCCGCTGGAAGCCGGAATTCGATCGTTGGGTCGACATGCTCGCTGGTCTGAGCAAAGGTCCGGGCAAGACCCAGGTCGCGTGGAACTCGGCGCTGATCTACGACATGATCTTCACGCAGCCGGTGTACTACGAGTTCAAAGACCTGAAGATGCCGACCCTGTTGCTGATCGGCACCTCCGACACCACCGCCATCGGCAAGGACCTCGCGCCGCCGGAAGTGAAAGCCAAAATCGGTCATTACGAGGTGCTTGGCAAACAGGTCGCCAAGCTGATTCCGCAGTCGACGCTGATTGAATTCCCGGGCATGGGTCATGCGCCGCAAATGGAAGAACCGGAGAAATTCCATCAGGCGCTGCTCGGCTGGCTGGGCAAGACTCCTTCCGCTCCTTGATGAGGCAAGCCGATGACGGTGCAGATTGCAGTGATCGATGACTGGCAAGACGTGGCCCGCGACGTGGTCGACTGGTCCGTGCTGGAGAGCATCGGTGAAGTGACATTTGTGCATGATTACCCGGCCGACAACGCCACACTGGCCGAGCGCCTTGGCAAGTACGAGGTGATCTGCGTCATGCGCGAACGCACGCGCTTCGACGCCGATTTGCTCGGGCGCTTGCCCAATCTGAAGTTGCTGGCCACCGGCGGCATGCGCAATGCCGCGCTGGACATGTCGGCCGCAGCAGCGCTGGGCATCAAGGTCTGCGGCACCGATAGCTACAAACACGCCGCGCCGGAACTCACCTGGGCGCTGATCATGGCGGCCACCCGTGATCTGGTGAAGGAAGCCAATGCCCTGCGGGCCGGCCAGTGGCAGCAGGGCCTCGGCGGCGATCTGCATGGCAAGACCCTGGGAATCCTGGGTTTGGGCAGCATCGGCCAGCGCGTCGCGCAATTCGGTCAGGTGTTCGGCATGCGGGTGATCGCCTGGAGCGAAAACCTCACCGCCGAACGCGCTGAACAGGCCGGCGTGACGTACGTCAGCAAGCAGCAACTGTTCGAGCAGGCCGACGTGCTGTCCGTGCATCTGGTGCTCAGCGAACGCAGTCGCGGTCTGGTTGATGCCCAGGCGCTGGACTGGATGAAACCGACCGCATTGCTGGTCAACACCGCACGCGGGCCGATCGTCGATGAAACCGCATTGATCAAGGCGCTACAGAAACGGCGCATTGCCGGGGCAGCGCTGGACGTATTCGAGCAAGAGCCGTTGCCGGCCCTGCACCCGTTTCGCACGCTGGACAATGTCCTCGCCACGCCGCATGTGGGCTATGTCAGCCGGCAGAATTACGAACAGTTCTTCCGGCAGATGATCGAGGATATTCAGGGTTGGGCAGCTGGGGAGCCGGTGCGTCTGTTGAACTGAGCCCATCACTTTAAAGTTGAGTTGCTTCAACCGCCCTCTTCGCGAGCAGGCTCGCTCCCACAGGTTGTACGCGGTCCAATGTGGGAGCGAGCCTGCTCGCGAAGAGGTCATCTCAGATACCACTCTGCAATACGCTCGCACCACAACGGTGCAACTCGCCCATCCCCTAGCACAAAACCGTGACTACCCAGTCACTGTTTTGGCCCACTCCGTCCAAAAAACATGCCCTTCGTCGGAGCGTTTTCCCTCCTGAACCCTCGCTAACATCCCGACACAACCGATTGTCGAACAATTTACCCATTTGCCCTAACCCGCTCTAGGATCTGGCCTAGACTGATTTTTCAGTGGCCAAACCACTCGGTCATACCGACGAAAAAAAGTCGAAACTTTTGCTTCACGCCACAGGTCATCAGAACAACTGGGCGAAAGCGACTGGTGTAATCCTTGCAACGGCCTCACCACCCATTCTGCTTGCGCGTGTTGGGTCAGCATTTGCTCACCGATGCGTGGCGCCTTTGCGCCCGGCCACAGGACTTGGCCACGAAACAGCTTGTTCGAGACAAGAATCAGATCACACACGGGAGATACATATGATCAGTGCGGCATTGGATATTCAGGGAGAGCGTGCTCACCAGTCGCTTGGAGAATCGAGCACCATCAGTGTTCCCGGCAGCCGACAGATCAACGTACCCGGCACAAAGACGCTTGCTCCGGTAGCAAGCCAGAATCCCAACAAGAAAAAAGTGTTGTTCGTGACCTCTGAGATCGCCGATCTGGTCAAGACCGGTGGCCTCGGTGATGTCTCCGCCGCCCTGCCCCGGGCGATGGCCCACCTGCATGACGTGCGGGTGTTGATTCCCGGGTATCCGCAAGTGGTGCACAGCGAAAACCCGATTCACATCATCGGCGAGCTGGGTGGCCACGCCGCGCTGCCACCTTGCAAGATCGGTCGTATGGACATGCCCGATGGTCTGGTGATCTACGTGTTGATCTGCCCTGAACTCTACGAGCGTGAGGGTGGCCCTTACGGCGCCAACAACGGTCGCGACTGGCCGGACAACCATATCCGCTTCGCCCGTCTCGGCCTGGCTGCTGCCGACATCGCCGCCAACCTTGCGCAAATCCACTGGCGCCCGGATCTGGTGCACGCCCATGACTGGCCGGCTGGCCTCGCGCCCGCTTACATGCACTGGCGCGGGCAGCGCACGCCAACGCTGTTCACCATTCACAACCTTGCCTACCAGGGCGTGACGAGCCTCGGTTCCTGCCCGGAGCTGGGGATTCCCACCCATGCCCTGCAACAGGAAGGCATGGAGTTCTACGGCAAGATGTCGTTCCTCAAGGCCGGCATGGCCTATTCGAGCCACATCACCACCGTCAGCGCGACGTATGCGCAAGAAATCACCACCCCGGACTTCGGCTGCGGCCTCGACGGTTTCCTTGCCGCCAAGACCCAGCAAGGCCTGCTCAGCGGTATCCCGAACGGCATCGACGAGAGCTGGGATTCGGCGACCGACCCGCACCTGTTTGCCCCGTTCGCCATCGGCGACTGGGAAGGCAAAGCGGTCAACGCCGCCCATGTCCGTGAGCTGTTCGGCCTGAATGACTCCACCGGCCCGCTGTTCGCCGTGGTATCGCGCCTGGTCTATCAGAAAGGTCTGGACCTCACCGAAGCGGTGTCCGAGTTCATCGTGCAGAACGGTGGTCAGATCGCGATCATCGGTCGCGGCGAGCCGGAAGAAGAGCAAGCCATGCGTGAACTGGCCCTGCGTTTCCCAGGCCAGATCGGCGTGCGGATCGGCTTCAACGAAACCGATGCCCGACGCATGTTCGCCGGCAGCGATTTCCTCTTGATGCCGTCGCGCTACGAGCCTTGCGGCCTGAGCCAGATGTACGCCCAGCGTTTCGGCTCGCTGCCGGTCGCGCGCAACACCGGCGGCCTGGCCGACACCATTGAAAACGGCGTCACCGGTTTCCTCTTCGATGAGTCCACCGTTGATAGCTACAAGGAAGCCCTGAGCCGCGCGTTCAAGGTTTTCGCCTTTCCGGAACTGCTCAACGCCATGCGCTGCCGTGCCATGGCTGCACCGTTCAACTGGAGCAAAGCGGTTGAACCGTACGCCGAACTTTACGAACAACTGGTCGCCAAGGCGTTGGGTAAAGCCAGCCACAAATAACCAGGGAGTTGCAGAAAATGCCGTCAAGGACCCAAGAAACCTGGCCCCACGGCGCGATCATGCTGGATGCCGAGCACACGCAATTTGCGTTGTGGGCGCCTGACGCGTTCTACGTCAGTGTGGAACTGGAAGATGGAAAATCGTTGCCCATGCTGCCCCAGGGCGACGGTTGGTTTGTAATCAAGGCCAATTGCCCGGCGGGCAGTCGCTACCGTTACTGCATCGATGGCGAACTGGAGGTGCCGGACCCGGCCTCCAGAGCGCAGGATGGTGACCTTGACCGCCACAGCGTGGTGGTCGACCCCCATGCCTATCAATGGCGGCACACGACCTGGAATGGTCGGCCGTGGAGTGAAGCGGTAATTTATGAGTTGCACGTCGGTGCGCTCGGTGGATTTGCCGAAGTCGAACAGCATCTGGCGCGCTTGGTGGCGCTGGGCATTACCGCGATCGAACTGATGCCGCTGGCGCAATTTCCCGGTGATCGCAACTGGGGCTACGACGGGGTGCTGCCCTACGCGCCTCAAGCCTCCTACGGCACACCGGAACAACTCAAACACCTGATCGACAGCGCCCACGGCCATGGCCTGGCGGTGATTCTCGACGTCGTCTACAACCACTTCGGCCCCGACGGCAACTATCTGCATCGTTACGCCAAGGGCTTTTTCCGCGAGGACAAGCACACGCCTTGGGGCGCGGCGATCGATTTCCGCCGCCCGGAAGTGCGCGAGTTCTTCATTGAGAATGCACTGATGTGGCTGCTCGAATACCGTTTCGACGGCCTGCGTCTGGATGCGGTGCACGCGATTGAAGACCCGGATTTCCTCAGCGATCTGGCCCGGCGCATTCGCCAGCAGATCGACCCGACCCGGCACGTCTGGCTGACCGTCGAAAACGAGCTGAACCAGTCGAGCCTGCTGGAAAACGATTACGACGCGCAATGGAACGATGACGGTCATAACGCGTTGCACGTGCTGCTGACAGGCGAAACCGACGCCTATTACGCTGACTATGCCGCGCAGCCCACCGAGCAACTGGTGCGCTGCCTGAGTCAGGGCTTCGTATTCCAGGGCCACATCACTCGCCATGGCGAACCTCGCGGCGAGCCGAGCGAACATCTGCCCTCCACCGCTTTCGTGTTGTTCCTGCAGAACCATGACCAGATCGGCAACCGCGCGTTTGGCGAACGTCTGCATCAGCTTGCCGATCCGCGTGCGGTGCAGGCGGCGACGGTGTTGTTGCTGCTGTCGCCGATGATTCCGCTGATGTTCATGGGCGACGAGTTTGCCGCCGAGCAACCGTTCCTGTTTTTCACCAGCCACCACGGTGAACTGGCGGAACTGGTGCGTGAAGGTCGGCGCAACGAGTTCGCCGCATTCAGTGCCTTCACCGATCCGCACAAGCGCGAGCAGATCCCCGATCCGAATGCCCAGGACACCTTCCACGCTTCGCAGCCCCGACTGTCCGGCAGCGGCACGCCATTGCAACAGCAGACCCATGAGCTCTACCGGCAACTGCTGAAGTTGCGCCATCAGTACATCATTCCCCATCTCTCCGGGACCCAGGCTCTGGGCGCGCAAATGCTCGGCTATGGAGCGGTCAGCGCGCGCTGGCGGCTGGGCAACGGCAGTGAGCTGCGAATTGACCTGAACCTCAGTGACACGCCAGTGGTCAACCCTGCACAGACCGATACCGAGTGGCTGTTTCAACAGCCAGCCGCGATCGAACTGTCGGACCCGAACCAACTGCCGGCGTACACCGCGCTCGTCAGCCTCACGGCCGCACCCCTTTTGCACCCCCTGGATGGAGAGCGCCTATGAGCGATGCGCAACTGGAAATACTCGCCAGTCGAGCCGGCCTTGCCGTCGACTGGATCGACGCCAACGGGCGTCAGCAAAAAGTCGCTCCCGCTGTGTTGCGCAATGTCCTGATCGGACTCGGCCACCCCGCCAGCACCGCGCAAGAAATCGATGCCAGCCTGTTGCAACTGCAAGAAGTCCAGCAAGACCGCCATCTGCCGCCCCTGCTGACCTGCGACGTTGGCGTTGCCCTCGACCTGAGTCGCTACTTCACACCGGAGACGCCCTGCGAGATTCATCTTGAAGACGGCTCGCAGATGAACCTCAAGCTGGACAACGAAGCCATGTTGCCCGGCTTGATTCCGGTCGGTTACCAGCAAGTGCACATCGGCGATCAGTATTTCACTCTCGCTGTGGCGCCTGAGCGTTGTTTCAGCGTTGGCGATGCGGTCGATAGTCCGATCCCGCGCGCCTGGGGTCTGAGCGCCCAGCTGTATTCGCTGCGCCGTCCGGGTGACGGTGGTTTTGGCGACACCCAGGCGCTGGAGGAATTGGTTCGTGTAGCGGGTGAACGCGGCGCCGATGCGCTGGCGATCAGTCCGATGCACGCGATGTTCAGCTCAGACAATGGCCGCTACAGCCCTTATTCGCCGTCCAGCCGCTTGTTTCTCAATTCACTGTACGCAGCGCCGGGCAGCATTCTCGGCGAGCGCGCATTGCGTGACGCAATCGATGCCAGTGGCCTGGCCGCGCAGTTCGACCAGTTGGAAAATCTCAAGCTGATCGACTGGCCTGCCGCCGCCCAAGCCAAGCAGAAACTGCTGCAAGCCTTATATGATGGTTTCGTCGCTGGCGAGCATCCGCTGCACGCCGACTTCGCCAGTTTCCGTCATGCCGGTGGCGAAGCGCTGGAGAATCATTGTCGCTTCGAAGCCATTCAGGAAATGCGCGCCGCCCGTGGCGAAAGCCTCGACTGGCGCGAATGGCCGGAGCACTGGCACGACCCGCGCGGCGCGGCGCTGGGCGCTTTTGCCGAAGAATATGCCGAGCGCATCGGTTATTTCGCCTTCTGCCAATGGCTGATCCATCGTTGCCTCGAGCGCGTGCAATCTGCCGCGCGCAGCGCCGGCATGGGCATTGGCCTGATCGCCGACCTCGCCGTCGGTGCTGACGGTGCCGGCAGTCAGGCCTGGAGTTTTCAGGATGAATTGCTCGCCTCGCTGACCGTAGGCGCTCCGCCGGACATTCTCAATCGCAGCGGCCAGGGTTGGGGGATTTCCGCGTTCTCGCCGGAAGGGCTGATCCGCAACGGTTTCCGTGCCTTCATCGAGATGCTGCGCGCCAACTTCGCCCACGCCGGAGGCCTGCGCATCGACCATGTCATGGGCCTGCAACGCCTGTGGGTGATTCCCAACGGCGCCGCCCCGGCCGATGGCGCCTATCTGTATTACCCGTTCGACGACATGCTGCGCCTGCTGGCCCTCGAGTCGCATCGGCATCAAGCCATCGTACTCGGCGAAGACCTCGGCACCGTGCCGGAAGGCCTGCGGGAAAAACTCGCCGCGCGCTCGATTCTCGGCATGCGCGTGCTGTTGTTCGAACAGGACAATACCCGCTTCAAACCGATTCTCGACTGGCCGGATGATGCCTTGGCCACCACCAGCACCCATGACCTGCCGACACTCAATGGCTGGTGGCATGGCCGCGATATCGACTGGAATGCACGCCTCGGTCTGGTCGATGCCAACGGCGAAATCGACTGGCGCCGGCATCGCGAGCGTGAACGCGAAGGCCTGCGCGATGCGCTGCGTCAGGATCCACAGAACTTCCGCGAAGAGTCCCACGAAGCCGATCAAGTGGTCGATGCCAGTGTGCGTTTCCTCGGCCACACCCGCGCGCCGCTGGTGCTGCTGCCGCTGGAAGATGCCCTGGGTATCGATGAACAGCCGAATCTGCCTGGCACCACCGATTCACATCCGAACTGGTCGCGACGTTTGCCCGGTCCCAGCGAAGCGTTGCTGGACGGCCCCGATGCCGCCCGCCGCCTGGAACTGCTGGCCTGCGCGCGCCTTCAAGCCTCTGAGCGTGACCAATGAATCAACAGCAAATCCAGCCACTGCGCGCCACGTTGCGCCTGCAATTTCATAAAGGTTTTACCCTCGAACAAGCGGTGCCACTGGTGCCCTACTTTGCCCGACTCGGCATCAGCCATATCTACGCCTCGCCATTGCTGGCGGCGCGCGCCGGTTCCATGCATGGCTACGACGTGGTCGACCCGACCCAAGTCAATCCGGAACTGGGCGGCGAGCCGGCATTGCGCCAACTGGTCAGCACCCTGCGTGAACACAACATGGGGCTGATTCTCGACATCGTTTCCAACCACATGGCCGTGGGCGGCAATGACAACCCGTGGTGGCTCGACCTGCTGGAATGGGGACGCCTGAGTCCGTATGGCGAATTCTTCGACATTCAGTGGCACTCGCCGGACCCGTTGATGGAAGGCCAATTGCTGCTGCCGTTTCTTGGCAGTGACTACGGCGTGGCGTTGCAGGAAGGCACACTCAAGCTCAAGTTCAACGCGCAGGCCGGCACTTTTTACGTCGAGCATTACGACCACCACTTCCCGATCTGCCCGAACAACTATGGCGAGCTGCTCAAGTCCGACGACACGCTGAAGTCTCTGGCAGATCGCTTCAGCACACTCAGCTATCAGACCGACGCACATTCGCTGGCGATGCCGCTCAAGCAAGAGTTGCGCGAGCTGGCGAGCGATCCGCGTGTTCTGGCGAATATCGAAGGCAACCTCGCACAGTACGATTCCACCACCGAGGAAGGCTTTCACAAGCTTCACGAACTGCTGGAACGGCAAAGCTATCGCCTGGCCAGTTGGCGCACGGCGGCGGACGACATCAACTGGCGGCGCTTCTTCGACATCAACGAGCTTGGCGGTCTGCGCGTGGAGCGCCCGGCAGTGTTCGAAGCAACCCACGGCAAGATCTTCCAATTGGTTGAAGAAGGTCTGGTCGACGGCCTGCGCATCGACCACATCGACGGCCTTGCCGACCCGCGTGGCTACTGCCGCAAATTGCGTCGGCGTCTGGATCACTTGGCACCGGGACGTCATCTGCCCATCTACGTCGAAAAGATCCTCGGCGAGGGCGAAACCCTGCGCCGCGACTGGAGCGTCGACGGCACCACCGGTTACGAGTTCATGAATCAGCTGTCGCTGCTGCAACACGACCCGGACGGCGAACATGTCCTCGGCGAACTCTGGCAGCGCCGCACCGAGCGCCCGGCAGCGTTCATGGAAGAAGCGCAACTGGCCCGTCAGCAGATTCTCAACGGTTCGCTGGCCAGCGACTTCGAAAGTGTCGCGCAGGCGCTGCATCAAGTCGCGCGGGATGACTTGATGACCCGCGACCTGACCCTGGGCGCGATTCGCCGCGTGCTGCATGCGTTGATCGTGCACTTCCCGGTTTACCGCACCTACATCAGCGCCTTGGGCCGCTCGGAACAGGACGAGGCGATTTTCCAGCACGCCATGGACGGTGCGCGGCAGACCCTCAGCGAAGCTGACTGGCCCGTGCTCGACTCGGTTGCCAGCTGGCTCGGCGGCACGCCATGGCGACGCAAGCCGCGCGGGCGCTCGCGCAAGATCCTCAAGCATGCCTGCGTGCGGTTCCAGCAACTGACTTCGCCGGCAGCTGCCAAAGCTGTGGAAGATACTGCGCTGTATCGCTCGGCGGTGCTGCTGTCGCGCAATGATGTCGGTTACAACACCGAGCAATTCAGCGCGCCGGTCAGCGAATTCCACGAAGTCAATCAACAGCGCATGGCCGAGTTTCCTGACAACCTGCTCGCGACTGCCACCCATGACCATAAGCGCGGCGAAGACACCCGCGCCCGGTTGGCCGTACTCAGCGAGCGCAGCCATTGGTACGCCGATCAGGTCGAACTGTGGCGCGCCCTCGCCCGCCCCGTGCGCATCGAAGATGACGCGCCTTCCGCTGGCGACGAACTGATCCTCTATCAGGCATTGCTCGGCAGTTGGCCGCTGGACCTGCAGGACGACGACAAGGCCGGTTTCGCCGATTACGCCAAGCGCATCTGGCAGTGGCAACAGAAAGCCCTGCGCGAAGCCAAGCTGCAAAGCAGCTGGAGCGCGCCGAATGAAGTCTATGAAAACGCGGCCCAGGCTTTCACGGAGAAGCTGCTGACCGGTGAAGAAGGCGAGTTGCTGCGTGCCGCGCTGAGCAAGACCGTCAACAGCATCGCCGCTGCCGGCGCGCTCAACGGGCTGGCGCAAACCTTGCTGCGCATGACCGTGCCGGGCGTGCCGGATCTGTACCAAGGCAACGAGTACTGGGACTTCAGTCTGGTCGACCCGGACAACCGCCGCCCGGTGGATTACGCCGCACGCGAGCAAGCGTTGCAGGCATCCGTGCCGGGTACCGAGCTGCTTAAGGACTGGCGTGACGGGCGCATCAAACAGGCGCTGATCAGTGAGGTGTTGAACCTGCGCAAGGAACACGGCGAGCTGTTCCGCCGTGGCGATTACCAGCCATTGGAAGTACTGGGCAGTCAGGCGCACAACGTCTTGGCATTCGCGCGTGAACACGAAGGCGTGCGGGCCATTGTCGTAGTGCCGGTGCGTTGCGCAACGTTGCTGGAAAACAGTGCCATCCCGCAGGTCGATGCGCTGCGCTGGGGCGATACGCGGGTGGTTTTACCGTCTGCCGCTTCGGATGCAAACCTGAAGGGACTTTTTGCAAGCAGCGTAGTCACACAAAACAGGGAGCTGAATGTCAGCGAAGCGCTGGGGGATGTCCCGGTCAATCTCTTTATCCAACACTTAACACAAGCATGAGTTCAGTTCAGGAGCATTGCGATGAGCACCGACGATAAACGCATTCGCGAATTCGCCTATCAGATCTGGGAGTCGGAAGGGAAACCTGAAGGCCACGAAGAACGTCATTGGGAAATGGCGCGCAAGCTGGCCGAGGCCGAAGCGCTGGCACCCAAGAAGCCACCAAAAGCGGCTGGCAGCAAAGTGGCTGGCAAGACTACAGCGGCAACAGCGAAAAGCACCGACGGCAAGACACCGGCAGCCGCCAAAGCCAAACCAGCGGCGAAAGCCAAGACTGCGGCCACGGCCAAAGTAGTCCCGCCGGGCGAAAAGGCTGCCGAGAAAAAGCCGCGAGCCGCGAAGAAGCCTCCGGCGAACTGACCCGATCCATTTTTGAACTGAATGACTGTGTGGCGAGCGTGCTCGCCACAAGGGGTTCTTGCGCCCCGAAGAAAGCCCTTCTTGGGGCAAAACACACCACCCTGTGGGAGCGAGCCTGCTCGCGAAAGCGCTAGGTCAGTTGGTGAAAACGTCGAATGTACCGACGCTTTCGCGAGCAGGCTCGCTCCCACAAGGAAATCTCATTGCCTGAACTGTCCCGTTTTTTTGCAGGAGCAATCATGACCCGTCCAAAGAAAGCCGAACCCGCTGCGCACGCCGAGCCGTCGAGAATCCGTGAAGGCCTGCCCTTCCCGCTCGGTGCGACCTGGGATGGTCTGGGGGTGAACTTTGCTCTGTTTTCCGCCAACGCCACTAAGGTTGAGCTGTGCATTTTCGACGATGCCGGCGAAGTCGAACTCGAACGCATCGAGCTGCCGGAATACACCGATGAGATCTACCACGGCTACCTGCCGGATGCGCATCCTGGCTTGATCTACGGCTACCGCGTTTATGGTCCTTATGACCCGGCCAATGGTCATCGTTTCAACCACAACAAACTGCTGATCGACCCTTACGCCAAACAATTGGTCGGCGAGCTGAAATGGTCGGAAGCGCTGTTTGGCTACACCATCGGCCACCCCGACGCTGACCTGAGTTTCGACGAGCGTGACAGTGCGCCGTTCGTGCCCAAGTGCAAGGTTATCGACCCGGCCCACACCTGGGGCAACGACCATCGTGTCAGCGTGCCGTGGGACAAGACCATCATTTACGAAACCCACGTGCGCGGCATCAGCATGCGTCATCCTTCGGTGCCGGAAAACCTGCGCGGCACCTTTGGCGGCTTGATGGTCGACGACGTGCTTGAGCACATTCGCAAGCTCGGTGTTTCGTCTGTCGAACTGCTGCCGATTCACGCCTTCGTCAACGATCAGCATCTGCTGCAAAAGGGCATGACCAACTATTGGGGCTATAACAGCATCGCGTTCTTCGCCCCGGACCCGCGTTATCTGGCCAGCGGCAAGATTGCCGAATTCAAGGAAATGGTCGCGCACCTGCACGATGCCAATCTCGAAGTCATTCTCGACGTGGTCTACAACCACACCGCCGAAGGCAACGAGCAAGGTCCGACTCTGTCGATGCGCGGTATCGACAACGCCTCCTATTACCGCTTGATGCCCGATGACAAGCGCTACTACATCAACGACTCCGGCACCGGTAATACGCTGGACCTGAGCCACCCATGCGTGCTGCAAATGGTCACTGACTCCCTGCGCTACTGGGCCAGTGAGATGCACGTCGACGGTTTCCGTTTCGACCTGGCAACCATTCTTGGCCGTTATCACGATGGTTTTGACGAGCGCCACAGCTTCCTCGTCGCCTGCCGTCAGGACCCGGTGCTGCGTCAGGTGAAAATGATCGCTGAGCCGTGGGACTGCGGTCCCGGCGGTTATCAGGTCGGCAACTTTCCGCCGGGCTGGGTTGAGTGGAACGACAAGTTCCGCGACACCGTGCGTGCGTTCTGGAAAGGTGACGACGCTCAGCTTGCCGATTTCGCCAGCCGCATGACCGCTTCCGGCGAGATGTTCAACCAGCGCGGGCGCCGGCCGTATTCGTCGGTGAACTTCATCACCGCCCACGACGGTTTCACTCTCAACGATCTGGTCTCGTACAACGACAAGCACAACGAAGCCAACGACGAAAACAATCAGGACGGCAGCAACAACAACCTGTCGTGGAACCACGGCGTCGAAGGCCCGACCGACGATCCGGAAATCAACGCTCTGCGCCACCGGCAGATGCGCAATTTCTTTGCCACTCTGCTGCTGGCCCAAGGTACGCCGATGATCGTCGCCGGTGACGAGTTCGCCCGCACCCAGGACGGCAACAACAATGCCTATTGCCAGGACAGCGAGATTGGCTGGGTCAACTGGGACCTGAGCGAGGACGGCAAGGCCCTGCTCAAGTTCGTGAAACGCCTGATCAAGCTGCGCCTGACTTATCCGATCCTGCGTCGCGGACGCTTCCTGGTCGGCGAGTACAACGAGGACATCGGCGTCAAGGACGTAACCTGGCTGGCTCCGGACGCTACCGAGATGACCACCGAGCACTGGCACGATGCGCACAATCGCTGCCTCGGCATGCTGCTCGACGGTCGCGCGCAGGAAACCGGCATCCGTCGCAAAGGCGCCGACGCGACGCTGCTGCTGGTGGTCAACGCACACCATGACATCGTCAACTTCACCCTGCCGGAAGTACCGGATGGTGGCTTCTGGACGTGCATGATCGATACCAATCAGCCGTCGATTCGCGGCCAGGAACGCTTCGAATTCGGCCACGAGTATTCGGTGACCGGGCGTTCGTTGCTGTTGTTCGAACTGCAACGTGACGAAGAAGATTGATATGGACTTTCAACATTATCTGGCCCGCCGTCCGCCAGATTACGCCGACACCAATGCCCTCGGCCGTTGCCTGCGAGCAATGGTCGAGGCCGGCCTCGACCGCTTGCCGTTGCCCGGCAGCGGTCACACGCTGGAGCGCTTCCAGCGTCTATCGGAGGTGGGCGGACACGATCTTGGGCTGTGCAAACTCTATGAAGGCCATACCGACGCTCTGGCGATCATCGAGCAATTGGGCGGTACGCCAACCCCGGGCAGCACGTGGGGCATGTGGGCCGCCGAACCGCCGCAGGCACGGGTGAAAGTCACGCCGTCCGGGCATATGGTGATGCTGAACGGGCGCAAGGCCTGGTGCTCTGGCGCTGCGGTGCTCAGCCACGCCTTGCTCACTGCGTGGGACGCTGATGATCAGCAGCAATTGGTTGCAGTCGCACTCGATCAACCTGGCGTGACCATCACCGATCAAGGCTGGCAAGCGGTGGGCATGGCGGCCACCGGCAGCGTCGAAGTGCTGTTTGAAAACGCCGAAGCGCAGGCCATTGGCAACCCCGGTGATTACCTGCAACGGCCGGGGTTCTGGCAGGGCGGGATCGGTATCGCGGCTTGCTGGTACGGCGCTTCACGGCGGATTGCCGAAGGGCTGCGTCAGCATTGCGCGCAACGCGATGAACCGCACGCCCTCGCCCATCTCGGTGCGACTGACACAGCACTGCAAGCAGCGGCCGACGTGTTGCGCTTCAGCGCGTTGCAAATCGATGCGCAGCCTGAGGCTGACGCTGAACTGCTGGCCCGTCGCGCCCGCGCGGTGGTCGAACAGTCTGCCGAACAGGTCATGCGTGAAGTCGGGCGGGCGCTGGGTGCCGGGCCGTTTTGTCAGGATCGGCATTTTGCGCGACTGAGTGCCGACTTGCCGGTGTTTCTGCGCCAGAGTCACGCCGAGCGCGACCTTGCTGCGCTGGGCCAGCGGATTGCCGGTCAATCCTGCGAGGTCTGGGCGTTATGAAGGACAACCCGATCGTCGGCCAGGGCACTTCACTGCAGCAATGGCAGGGTTCGCGGCGTCTGGCCGAACTGCCCGCCATCGACGTTCTTGACCTGGTACCGCTGGGTTCGCGGGCGGTGATCATCGCGCCGCATCCGGATGACGAAGTGCTCGGTTGCGGCGGCATCATGCAGTTGCTGGCGGCAGCCGGACGGCCGTTGCAATTGATCTCGGTTACCGATGGCAGCGCCAGTCACCCCGGCTCGCAACGCTGGACGGTCGAACGCTTGAGCGTGGTGCGACCGCAGGAATCCGCCGAAGCTCTGCGCCGCCTCGGCTTGCCGATGCACAGCCTGAAATGGCTGCGCGGCGGGTTTACCGACACCCAAGTGGCGGCTCAGGAAACCGGGTTGAGCGAATTCATCGCCGGGTATCTGCATGCCAGTGACGTGGTTTTCACTACCTGGCGCCAGGACGGCCACAGCGATCATGAGGCCGTCGGCCGCGCCAGTGTCGAGGCGGCGCGACGCGTCGGTGCGACCTGCCATGAACTTCCGGTCTGGACCTGGCACTGGGCAACCCCGGAAGACGCCTCGGTGCCATGGGAACGCGCGCGCAAGATTCTTCTGTCACCCACGCACATCGCGCGCAAACGCCACGCGGCCCACGCGTTCGCCAGCCAGCTGGAAGGCGACCGCGACGTCGGGCTCGGGCCGGTGCTCGCTCCCTATGTGCTTGATCGTTTGCTGCAACCTTTTGAAGTGGTGTTCCTGTGAGCGTCGATGACCGCTATTTCGACGGCCTGTTCGCTGGCAACGACGATCCATGGGCGTTCCGCCAGCGCTGGTACGAGCAGCGCAAACGCGCGATCACCCTCGCCGCCCTGCCGCGTCCGCGCTACAGGTCGGTGTTCGAACCGGGTTGCGCCAACGGCGAACTGAGTGCAGAACTGGCTCCGCGCTGCGACCGCCTGTTGTGCTGCGACACGGCGAGCGCGGCAGTGAAGCTGGCGCGTACGCGCTTGAGCGTGTTCGAGCATGCCGAAGTCCGTCAGGGCCGCCTCCCGGCTGACTGGCCGGAGGAAAAATTCGACCTGATTGTATTCAGCGAAATCGGCTACTACCTCGACGAAAAAGATCTGACAGAAATGATCCGCCGGATCAGTGAGTCACTGACGGCCGACGGACAATTGCTGGCCTGCCACTGGCGCCCGCCGATCGAGGGCTGCCCGTTGAATGCACGTCAGGTCCACGATCAGATCCACGATCAATTGGCTTTGCCGCGTCTGGTGCTGCATCAGGAAGCGGATTTCATTCTCGAACTGTGGAGCCGCGAGCCACGCTCGGTGGCGGCACTGGAGGGCTTGCGTTGATCGGTATCGTGATTCCTGCACACAACGAAGAAGCGCTGCTCGATGAATGCCTGCGCGCCGCCCTGCGGGCCAGCCAGCATGGGCAACTGGCCGGCGAGCCGGTGGAAATCCTGGTGGTGCTCGACAGTTGCAGCGACGCCTCGGCGCAGATCGTCAGCGCTTATCCGGTGCTGAGCCTGCAGATCGACGCACGCAACGTCGGCGAAGCCCGAGCCGCCGGTGCGCGCCTGTTGCTCGAGCGCGGTGCCCGCTGGATCGCCTGCACCGACGCCGACAGCCGCGTCGCCGATGACTGGCTGGCGGCGCAACTGGGACTGGAGGCGGACGCAGTGTGCGGCACGGTGACCGTCGAGCACTGGCACGAATCGATCGATGAAGCGGCGCAGATTCGCTATCACCGCCATTATCAGGCCCGCGATGGCCATCGGCACATTCACGGCGCCAATCTCGGTGTCAGCGCCGAGGCTTATCGCCTGGCCGGCGGTTTCAAACCGCTGACCTGTGACGAGGACGTGCAACTGGTGCGTGCGCTGGAGCGCAGCGGTGCGAATATCGCCTGGAGTCATCGCCCGCAAGTGCACACCAGCGCCCGTCTCGACAGTCGGGCCAAGGGCGGATTCGGTGACTTTCTGCGCAATCTGGCACAGCTGGAATAAAAAAATACGGATCAGATTGATCTGTGACGCGACGAATCGGCTGTCTTGAGCAATACTCTGCCTCGCAGTAATCCAAGGGTTGGAGCACTGCACCGTTGCTATTCATTTGCCTTCACGGGCCGCGATCAGCGTTGGCTGTTCACGACTGAGGGCGAGATACCACAAGGACGTCGCACTCATGAAATCGTCATTGATCAACGAACACGGCCTGCCAGCACAGATCTGGAACAGCGCGCCGCAACTCGACAATATTCCCGTCATCAACACCCACAGCCTGGTTCCCGCCGGCGCCCGCGCCGTGGTCATCGCCCCGCATCCGGGCGATGAAGTGGTCACTTGCGGCGGTTTGCTGCAATTGCTCTCCAGCCTTGGCCATCCCCTGCAATTGCTCTCGATTACCGACGGCAGCGCCAGCCACCCCGGCTCGCGGCAATGGTCGGAACAACGCCTGAGTGTATTCCGCCCGCAGGAAAGCGTCGAAGCCCTGCGCCGCCTCGGCCTGCCCATGCACAGCCTGAAGTGGGTGCGCGGCGGCTTTACCGACAACGCACTGAGTGATCAGCAAAGCCAGCTCACCGAGTTCATCGGCCGCTACCTGCGACCGGGCGACGTAGTGTTCAGTACCTGGCGCAAGGATGGCCCGCCGGATCATGAAGTGGTCGGCCGCGCCAGTTTCGACGCGGCGCAAAAGGCCGGGGCGACCTATCACGATGTGCCGGTGTGGGCCTGGCACTGGCCGGAGCGCGAGCAGCGCATGATTCCCTGGGAACGCGCGCGCAAGCTGCGTCTCGACACCTGGACCGTAGCGCGCAAAAGCCACGCGACCCACGCCTACGCCAGCCAGCTCAAAGGCGAACCGGCCATCGGCATAGCCCCGCTGCTGCCGCCGGTGCTGCTGGAGCGGATGCGCTTGCCGTATGAAATCGTCTTCTTCTGAACGGCGGAAGCTCACAATACCTGTGGGAGCGAGCCTGCTCGCGAAAGCGGTGTGTCATGTGTCAGATGTATTGAACGTGATGAAGTCTTCGCGAGCAGGCTCGCTCCCACATTGGCCCAGCAGTGAATCATCGGAAGGAACTGCCACCCCCTCAAACCAGTCGCATGAACAGGCATGGCCCAAATCAGAGGAGTGAACGTGTCCAGCGATCCCAAGCGTCAAGCGGTCGACGCGCCAGTCATTCATCGCCTGCGGGTACTCACGGTCAATACCCACAAGGGCTTCACTGCGCTGAATCGGCGGTTTGTTCTCCCGGAGCTGCGCGAGGCGATGCGCAGTACCTCGGCCGATCTGGTGTTTCTGCAGGAAGTGGTGGGTGAACACGAGCGCCATTCGAGTCGCTACAACGACTGGCCGCAGACCTCGCAATACGAATTCCTCGCCGACAGTATGTGGAGCGATTTTGCCTACGGCCGCAACGCCGTTTACCCCGACGGCCACCACGGCAACGCGCTGCTGTCGAAATACCCGATCCGCGAATATCGCAACCTCGACGTGTCGATCACCGGGCCTGAACGGCGCGGGCTGTTGCACTGCATCCTGGATGTGCCCGGGCATGCCGAGGTGCACGCGATCTGTGTGCATTTGAGTCTGCTGGAAAGCCATCGGCAATTGCAGTTGCAGCTGCTTTGCCAGTTGCTTGAATCACTGCCCGACGATGCGCCGGTGATCATTGCCGGTGATTTCAATGACTGGCAGTTGCAGGGCAACGCCGCCCTCGCCCGTCGCGACTATTTGCACGAAGCTTTTGAACGTCATCATGGGCGCCCGGCGAAAACCTATCCGGCGCGTTTTCCGCTGTTGCGCCTGGACCGGATTTACCTGCGCAATGCCAGCAGCCACGATCCAAGGATTCTCGGCAACAAGCCGTGGACGCATTTGTCGGATCATCTTCCCTTGGCGGTTGAAGTGCACCTCTAGCTGCATTTTTGACAGCCATCTAATGACAGATCGTTCCGGCAATTACCGCTCGGAAGGACCTTTCGTCGGCGGCAAAAAACCGTCAGATGCACCCTTCGCAAGCGTTTTTCCATGCAAACAAGCACTTAGTTATGTGCAGAAAAACAAACGCTTGCGGTTGCTGATTTAAGCGCGCCATTCATCGTGCATTTTCTTGACGCGCGGGCATCGCTCTTCTTATCTCTACCTTACTACCCCCGGAATCACTACTGGGGCTGACCTTCCGGCACTCGCGAAATCGAGCAGCCGCGGTTCGCCCCGCTCTATTCGGTCGCCCCTCGTTCGGGGTAGGAGAGACGCCAAACACGAGATGACGCATGCGCTTGCAAGGTAGACCTCCATGAAAACTTCACTGACCCCACATGAATTGAAAATCACTTTTTGCACAGTGTCAGGTTCGCTGTTGCTGTGCTCGTCCATGGAGGCGCATGCGGAATTTTCGGCGGATGAACCCGCGTGGTATCGCGCCGATGTCCCTGTGATGACCTTGCCAGTGACCGTGATAACGCCCGGACCGCTGCCATTGAGTCAGCAGAGTTCGCGCCTGATCACCGAAGATCTTGCCCCGTCTGCCTGGGACGAGCTGTACGGCAAAAGCGCTCGGCAAGCACAGACCGACGCACTTTCTACCGGTTATGCGCTGGCCGGTGGCGAGTTCAAAGGTCCCGCCGTGCTCACGTTGAAAAGCGGTAACGGGACTACCCAGACCCTTGGTCTCATAGGTGGCGACAATCAGGTCCAGCTGAATTCCACTGGTGCACTGACCCGACGTGCCCTCGCCGACCGCAACACTGACAGTCTCAACCTGCAAGGCCAGAGCCTTGGCGCCTATTACAGCCTGGTCGGCGCGCAGGGCTGGCACGTCGACCTGTCGGCCAGCGGCGGTCGGGTCAGCGGTTTCAGTCGGACCCCGCAAGGCAATCGGCAAGCCACCGAAGGCAACGCGATGACCTTTTCCGTTGAAGGCGGTTATCCGATCGGCTTGAGTGACAACTGGGTGGTCGAACCACAGGCGCAACTGATCAACCAGCGCATCAGCCTCGACGCGCCTTATGCAGGCTCGGGCAACGCCTCGTCGACCGACCTGACCGCGTGGAGTGGCCGTGTCGGTGCGCGATTGAAAGGCAGTTATGACTTGAACGGGTTGCCTGTTGAACCCTACGTGCGCACCAACCTTTGGCACACGGTGTACACCGGCAGCACGGTGACCCTCGATCAGGTCGACAAGATCAGCAGCAGCCGCAAGTCTTCAACAGTGGAATTGGGCTTGGGACTGGTGGCGCGGGTCACACCGGCGGTAAGCCTGTACATGAGCGCCGATTACAGCAGCGATGTGGATGACAATGACCTGAACGGCATTATCGGCAGCCTAGGAGTGCGGATGCGTTGGTGATCTGCTGAACGCTGAAGAACCTTGTGGGAGCGAGCCTGCTCGCGAAAGCGGTGCCACCTTCAACATCATCGTTGACTGACATGGCGCCTTCGCGAGCAGGCTCGCTCCCACAGGTGCTAGCCCTGCGGCTTGAGAATCAACACTGCCAACGGCGGAAGATTCAGTTCCAGCGACAACGATTGACCATGGCTTGGCACTTCTTCGGTCAACGCTCCGCCGCCATTGCCATAGTTGGAGCCGGCATAAATGTCGGCGTCACTGTTGAACAGCTCGGTCCAGCGCCCGGCAAACGGCACGCCGACCCGATACGCCTGGCGCGGTACCGGGGTGAAGTTGGCAACCACCAGCACTGGCGAGCCATCCTTGCTCCAGCGCAACCACGCGTAAACGCTGTTGATCGCATCGTCGCCAATCAACCACTGGAAACCCTGCGGCGCATCGTCCTGATCGTGCAGCGCCGGCTCTTCGCGATACAGCCGGTTGAGATCGCCAACCAGTTTCTGCACGCCCTTGTGCTCGGAATACTGCAGCAGGTACCAGTCCAGCTGCTGATCGTGGTTCCACTCGCGCCATTGGCCAAACTCGCAGCCCATGAACAACAGCTTTTTGCCCGGATGAGTCCACATGAAGCTCAGATAGGCGCGCAGATTGGCAAACTTCTGCCAGCGATCGCCGGGCATCTTGTCGATCAACGAGTGCTTGCCGTGCACCACTTCGTCGTGGGAAATCGGCAGGATGAATCGTTCCGACCAAGCGTAGACCAGACCAAAGCTCAACTCGTTGTGGTGATGTGCGCGGTACACCGGATCTTGCTGGATGTAGTGCAGCGAATCGTGCATCCAGCCCATGTTCCATTTGTAGGCAAACCCGAGACCGCCCTGCTGGGTGCTCTGACTGACGCCCGGCCATGCGGTGGACTCTTCGGCAATCACCAGCGCACCCGGCGCTTCCAACTCAACCACGTCGTTCAAATGCCGCAGGAAGTCGATGGCCTCCAGGTTCTCGCGACCGCCGTGGCGATTCGGCACCCATTCGCCAGCCTTGCGCGAATAGTCGCGATACAGCATCGACGCCACCGCATCGACACGCAGGCCGTCGATATGGAAGTGTTTCAGCCAGTGCAACGCCGAGGCCAGCATGTAACCGTGCACTTCGGTGCGACCAAGGTTGTAGATCAGCGTGTCCCAATCCTGATGGAAGCCTTCCAGCGGGTTGCCGTATTCGTAGAGCGCGGTGCCGTCGAACTGCGCCAGACCATGGGTATCGGTGGGGAAATGCGCCGGTACCCAGTCGAGAATCACCCCGATGTCGGCCTGGTGACAGGCGTTGACGAACTCGGCGAACTGATCCGGCGTGCCATAACGCGCACTCGGGGCGAATTGCGAAAGCAACTGATAGCCCCAGGAACCGCCGAAGGGGTGCTCCATGATCGGCATCAGTTCGATGTGGGTGAATCCCAGCTCTTTGACATAAGGAATCAGGCGCTCGGCCAGTTCCGGCCAGGTGTACTGGCGCGCGACCTCGCCGAGATCGTCCAGCTCGCACTGCCAGGAACCGGCGTGCAACTCGTAGATCGACAGAGGTTTGGAGCGCTGCTGGCGATCCTGACGGGAATTCATCCAGTCGTGATCCTGCCAGTCGATCTGCAGGGGCGAGGCAACTTTCGAAGCGGTGTCCGGCGGCAGGCTGGTGGCCAGTGCCATCGGGTCGGCCTTGAGCGGCAGAATGCCGTGGGCGCCGAGGATTTCGTACTTGTACAACTCCCCCGCTTGCAGACGCGGGATGAACAGTTCCCAGACACCGGACGGATGACGCAGCCGCATCGGGTGGCGACGGCCGTCCCAGACGTTGAAATCGCCGACCACCGAAACACGGCGGGCATTCGGTGCCCACACGGCAAAGCGCACACCGTCCACGCCATCAACGGTCTTCAGCTGCGCACCGAGGCAGGCGCTGAGGTCGCGGTGGTTACCCTCGGCGAACAGATACAAATCCATCTCGCCGAGCAACTGGCCGAAGCTGTACGGGTCTTCGGCAACCTGCTCGCCACCGGCCCAGCGCGTGCGCAACAGGTACGGTCGCGCCTGATCGAAATGGCCGACAAACAGCCCCGGCGTCTCGGTCATCTCCAGCGGGCCAAGCTCTTCGCCGCTGTCCTTGTCCAGCACCGTCACACTCAGCGCACCTGGCAAATAGGCACGGATGAACTGCCCGCCGGCGCCATCGCCGTGCGGGCCGAGAATGGAAAACGGGTCCTGATGTTCAGCGCGCACCAAAGCATCGATGTCGCGCGCCGAGGGTAACAATGCTTCCTTTACCACACCCTGTTCCTTGTTCGAGAAACTCATGACTACTCTCCACCAAGATCGGAAAAGGGTTTAAGCCCTGTCAATAATCCATACAAGCCGTGCAATGGCACGGGCAGCCACGTTGGGCGGTTTTCCGCCTCGTAGGCCACTTCATAAGCGGCTTTTTCCAGGCCGAACAACGCCAGCGCGGCGTCGGCACCCTCGGGATCCTGCCAGGCATGCTCAAGACTAGCTGCTGCCTCGCGGTATGCCTGAACAAATGCCTCGCGTGCTTCGCGCAGATAACGCTCGGCGACACGTTTACGCGCCGCTTCGGCTTCGACGCTGTTGTCGACGTTGTGCACATTGATGGTCATCGCCGCAGCGTAATCAAACGAACGCAGTACGCCGCTGACATCCTTGTACGGGCTGTGCTTGCCGCGACGCTCACTCAACGGCCGCGCCGGTTCGCCCTCGAAGTCAATCAAGTAGGCATCGCCCTTGATCACCAGCACTTGACCCAAATGCAAGTCGCCATGCACCCGGATGCGCAAGCCGCCGGTGGCTTTCTTCGCCAGATCCTGCACATGGGCAAGAATGGTTTTCTTCTCGTCGAGCAGACGCTTGACCAGTTTCTGATCCGTCGCATTCAACTCGCCTTGATGCTGTTTGAGCAGTTTCAAGGCGTGTTCGACCTGGGCGGTGACGTCCTTGCCTGTCGTGGCCATGTCCTTGCTCGACGACACTTGCGGCGCGAAGTCGGCATTGTCGGTTGGCGCAGCGAGCACTTGATGCATCTCGCCCAGACGCTGACCAAGCATGCCGGCGAAGTCCTTCAACTCGCCGAGGGCGTTGTAATGCTGCTCCTGCTCGGACATGGCGTCGGCCAGTTCATCGCGCAGCGCCCGTTCCAGGTTGTTCTGCGTCCATTCCCATGCGTCGCCCTGATTGCTCAGATAGCCTTGGGCGATCATCAGCAAGTTGTCTTCGCCTTGCGCGTCGCGGCGAATCACCGAACCGAGCAGTGGAGAGATATTGGCAAACCCGGCCTCGGTCAGGTAAGCGCTCATCTCCAGTTCCGGGTGTACGCCAGAAGCGACTTTGCGTATCAGCTTAAGCACCAGACTGTTGCCGATTACCACTGAACTGTTCGATTGCTCGGCCGACAGGTAGCGCACATCCGACTCGGCGCCGAGGCCGAGTTTTTCCAGATGATCTGTCTGTTCGAAGCGGATTTCGCCTTCGATCGACTCCAGTACGGTGTTGTTCTGCATGCCTTGCAGAACGGCGCGGACGAAGGTTTCCAGGGTGAACGCATCGGTGATCAGGCCAACCTGACGCACACGGCGTACACGCGACAGCGCCAATTGCTGAGGCAACGGCGGGCCGACATGGTCTTCGCCAATGAAGCCGAACGGCAGCTGATAACGGTTGGTCTGGCCGCCACTGGTGACTTCGATTTCGCTGAGCAGCACTGGGTGCTGGGCGTCACCGAAGCGCACGCCGTAAGCCAGATTGACCTTCTCGATCGCCGCATCCTTGCCGGCAAACCAGCGACGATTCTGCAGCCAGCTCGGCAGGATGCTTTGCTCCAGCGTCGTCCGCGATGGCGCTTCGAGCAGTTCTTCCATGCGCTTTTTCAGCACCAGCGTGGTGAAGTCCGGCAGGCTCTGCGCCGGCTCGACGTGCCAGCTCGGCATCTGGTTTTCTGCCGCCAGTGCAAACCAATAGAAACCGTACGGCGCCAGGGTCAGGAGGAAATTCAACTGACCGATCGGCGGGAACGCGTTACCACCGAGCATTTCCACCGGCACCATGCCGACATACGCCGACAGGTCCAGTTCGACCGCTTGCGCACTGCGCGAGACGTTCGCCACGCACAGAATGATTTCGTGCTTGCCATCGGCATCGGTGTATTCGCGGGTGTAAGCCAGCACGCGACGGTTGCTCGGCGAGAGCATTTTCAAGGTGCCACGGCCGAAGGCTTTCGATTGCTTGCGCACTGCCAGCAGACGGCGCGTCCAGTTCAACAACGAGTGCGGATCGCCGGACTGGGTTTCGACGTTCACCGACTGATAGCCATACTGCGGGTCCATGATCGGCGGCAGTACCAGACTGGCCGGATCGGCGCGGGAGAAACCGCCGTTGCGGTCGATCGACCACTGCATCGGTGTACGCACGCCATCGCGATCGCCGAGGTAGATGTTGTCGCCCATACCGATTTCGTCGCCGTAGTACAGCGTCGGCGTGCCGGGCATCGACAGCAGCAGACTGTTGAGCAGTTCGATGCGGCGACGATCGCGTTCCATCAACGGTGCGAGACGACGACGGATACCGAGGTTGATCCGCGCGCGACGGTCAGCCGCGTAGTAGTTCCACAGGTAATCGCGCTCGCGGTCGGTGACCATTTCCAGGGTCAGTTCATCGTGGTTGCGCAGGAAAATTGCCCACTGGCAATTCGCCGGAATTTCCGGGGTCTGCCGGAGAATGTCGGTAATCGGGAAGCGATCTTCCTGCGCGAGCGCCATGTACATGCGCGGCATCAGCGGGAAGTGGAAGGCCATGTGGCATTCGTCACCATTGACGCCAGCAGCGTCGGTGTCACCGAAATACAGCTGGGTGTCTTCCGGCCACTGATTGGCCTCGGCCAGCAGCATGCGGTCGGGATAGTTGGCGTCGATCTCGGCACGGATCTGCTTGAGGACGTCGTGGGTCTCGGGCAGGTTTTCGTTGTTGGTGCCGTCGCGCTCGATCAGGTACGGAATCGCGTCGAGGCGCAGGCCGTCGATGCCCATGTCGAGCCAGTAACGCATCACCGACAACACGGCTTTCATCACTTGCGGGTTGTCGAAGTTCAGATCCGGCTGGTGCGAGTAGAAGCGGTGCCAGAAGTATTGGCCAGCGACCGGATCCCAGGTCCAGTTGGACTTTTCGGTGTCGAGAAAGATGATTCGCGTGCCGTCGTATTTCTGATCGTCATCGGACCACACGTAGAAATCCCGCGCCGCTGAACCCGGCTTGGCTTTACGCGCACGCTGGAACCACGGGTGCTGGTCGGAGGTGTGGTTGATGACCAGCTCGGTGATCACCCGCAGCCCGCGCTTGTGCGCTTCGGCAATGAAGCGCTTGGCATCGGCCATGGTCCCGTAGTCGCTGTGCACACCACGATATTCGGCGATGTCGTAACCGTCGTCGCGACGTGGCGAGGGATAGAACGGCAGCAGCCAGATGGTGTTGACGCCGAGGTCGGCAATGTAATCGAGTTTGGCGATAAGCCCGGGAAAGTCACCGATCCCGTCATTGTTGGAGTCGAAAAACGATTTGACGTGAACCTGATAGATCACCGCATCCTTGTACCAGAGCGGGTCTTTGATGAAGGCGGCTGCCTTGGGTTTCTTCGCCATGTGGAACTCCTGAAAAATTCTCTGATACACCGAGGGACTCGCAGTGGTGAGCCCCTGTGGCGAGGGGATTTATCCCCGTTCGGCTGCGCAGCAGTCGCAAATTGTTAACGCGGTGCAGCTTGAAAACAGGGGCCGCTGCGCGCCCCAACGGGGATAAATCCCCTCGCCACGGAGGCGGTGCAAATGTTACGAAGCGGTAATCCGCCAAATCCCGAACGGCTGATACGCCGGATCGATGCGCATGAACTGATATTTGCCGTGCCAGTCCCAGCGATGGCCGTTCATCAAGTCTTCGCCATGGGTGGTGGCATCGTCCGGCAGGCCCATTTCCCACAGCGGCAGTTCGAAATTCGCTTCCTGCACGTTATGCGGATCGAGGCTGACTGCGACCAGAATGAAATTGCTGCCATCGGCGCTGCGCTTGCCGAAGAACAGAATATTGTCGTTCCAGGCGTTATAGATTTTCAGGCCCAGATGCGTGTGCAGCGCCGGGTTCTGCCGGCGGATGCGGTTGAGCTGGGCGATTTCGGCAATGATGTTGCCCGGCGCGGTGAAGTCGCGGACGCGGATTTCGTATTTCTCCGAATCCAGGTATTCCTCTTTGCCCGGCACCGGTGCCGATTCGCATAACTCGAAGCCGGAATACATACCCCACAGGCCCGAGCCCATCGTTGCCAAGGCAGCGCGGATGAGGAAACCGGGACGCCCCGACTCATGCAAAAACGCCGGGTTGATGTCCGGGGTATTGACGAAGAAATTCGGCCGGTAGCATTCGCGCCACGGCGACTGATTGAGTTCGGTGAAATATTCCGCCAGCTCGGCCTTGGTATTGCGCCAGGTGAAATAGGTGTAGCTCTGCGAGTAACCGACCTTGCCCAGACGCGCCATCATCGCCGGCGTGGTGAAGGCCTCGGCGAGGAAGATCACTTCCGGATACAGCGTGCGAACGTCGGCGATCAGCCATTGCCAGAACGGCAGCGGTTTGGTGTGCGGGTTGTCGACGCGGAAGATCTTCACACCTTCCTTGACCCAGCCGACGACGATGTCGCGCAACTCGACCCACAGGCTCGGAATCGCATCCGGCGCATAGAAGTCGACGTTGACGATGTCCTGGTACTTCTTCGGCGGGTTTTCGGCGTATTTGATCGTGCCGTCCGGGCGCCAGTTGAACCAGCCCGGATGCTCCTTGAGCCACGGATGGTCCTGGGAGCACTGGATGGCGAAATCGAGAGCGATTTCCAAGCCATGGTCGGCGGCGGCAGCCACCAGGCGGCGGAAATCTTCACGGGTGCCGAGTTGCGAGTGAATCGCTTCGTGCCCGCCCTCCTCGCTACCGATCGCGTACGGGCTGCCAGGATCGTCAGGGCCGGCGGTAAGGGAATTGTTGCGGCCCTTGCGGTGGGCGCGGCCGATCGGGTGAATCGGCGTGAAGTACAACACGTCGAAGCCCATGTCCTGAATCATCGGCAGACGCGAGTGCACGTCGTTGAACGTGCCGTGACGCTGAGGATCGTCAGTGATCGAGCGCGGAAACAGCTCATACCAACTGGCGAACTCGGCGAGTTCGCGCTCGACGTCCATGGGGAATTCGGCGCTGATGCTGAGGTAGGCGCGGTGATCAGCCTGGGCCATCAGCTCTGCACTGCGCGAGTGCAGAAACAGCGCAACCTGCTCGGTTTCGAGCAGGCCGGACAATTCATGGTGCAGCGCGGCAAGCTGCTCGCTGAGCTGACCTTCGCTGCGTTCGGCGGCCTGTTGCACCATGGTCCGGCCTTCCTGCAGCTCCAGGGAAACCGGCACAGCAGCGTTGTGCTTCTTTTCCAGTTCGTACTGGAAGCTGGCGAAATGGTCGATCCACGCTTCGATGCAATACAGATAGCGGCCCTGCTCTTCGGGGCGGAACTGGCCTTGCCAGGTGTTGTTGCCCTGATCGGACATGACCTCGGTCTGCCAGGTTTCCTGGCCTTCTTCGCGCCAGCGGATGCGTACGGCGAGCTTGTCATGGCCGTCGGCAAACACTTTGCTGGTCACCACCACTTCGCGCCCGGCAATCGACTTGACGGCAAACTGGCCGCCGTCGAGGGTCGGCATGGTGTTTTCGATGACGATTCGAGGCAGCAGCAACGCCTGCGACAATGGCATGTGCGGGTTGTAACTCAGCTCTGAAGGTCTTTCAGCAGTCATTGAGCATCTCTCCTTAACGCCCCAAGGACGCTCTTGTGCCGGAACAGTATTCGCGACAAAGCGCCGGCCCTGTCATGAACTCACTTAGGTTCCGAGCAACCGGCGCGGGGAAAAGTTCAGATGAAATTAACAAGACAAACCGGCGGATCGAATTTGTCGTGGCCGGGTCAACTCACTTAAGCACGTCCCACGCCATGTGCCATACGGAGGTCATCAGATGAACATCCCGATCCCGGCGGAAACGCCTGATCCGAACATCGACAAACCCACCCTGCCGGATACCGAGCCGCCACCGGTGCCCGAGCAAGAGCCACCCGGCACCACGCCACCGCCGAAAGAAGAGCCACCGAATACGATGCCGCCAGTGATCGTCTGACCCTGCCCCCCTGATCGTTCCCACGCTCCGCGTGGGGATGCCTCAACGGACGCTCCGCGTTCGGCTCCAGAAGGGACGCGGAGCGTCCCGGGCTGCATTCCCACGCGGAGCGTGGGAACGATCAGGCAACGATCATCAGCCGGCGGGAAGTCAGAGGTGGTCATTCTTGTCGACATCCTTTTCGAACACTCTCACCACGTAAGGCATCACGCTGAAAATCGCCAGTGCCAGAATGGTACTGAGCAATGCCGTCGCTTCCTTGCCCAGCCCCGCCGCCACGCCGATCGCCGCCGTCATCCATAAGCCCGCCGCCGTGGTCAGGCCTTTGACATGGGCCTCGTCGCCCTGCTGATTTTTCAGAATGGTGCCGGCGCCGAGAAAGCCGATCCCGGCAATCACACCCTGCAAGACCCGACTCATGGCATCGGATTCTGCGCCCGAGGTCTGCGGCACCAACACGAATAGCGCAGCGCCCAACGCCACCAGCATGTGCGTGCGCACGCCCGCTGCCTTGCCTTTATGCTCGCGCTCAAATCCGAGTATCCCGCCGAGAATCGCCGCCATCAGCAGGCGTACGGTGATCCGGGTCATTTGCGAGGCGTCGCCGATATCGGCAAATTCGGCTTGCATCGTGGCCCACACTTCATCCCACCAGTCTTCCATCGTGCTTCCCTTGTTATTGGCTTGATAAGCGATGGACAACAGCGACCATTAATCGGTTGCGCAGAACGAACTGCGCGCTGCGTTTCCTAACGTGCAGACCTCACTTGAAAGGACTGCCGCCATGACCGTTCGAATCGATGAATCCAACCCTGAGCAGAAAGTGTGTTTTTTCACCGTCGAGCATGGTGAGGAAATCCGTATCTGCGACACGTTGACAGTCGAGACCGATAGCGAAAAAGCCATGTCGTTCGTGGAAATCGAAGGCAAACGCGCCTACATCACCGAAGCAGAAGCCAATGCCCTGACCGTGGCCGGGGCTAAAGACGGGCGCAAGCACGTTAAAGCCGATGACAGTGGTTCGGTGGTTTGATTGACCTCGCTCAATACGCTGCGCAAACATCCGCGATAGGCGTTTGCGCCGCGCCCACCCTGATGCTTCAAGTTGTCGCAGGCATTGCGCCAAACCCCATCTGATCCGCTTTTTATTGCCAAACCTGAGTCTGTTCTGCAAACAGATCGGCGCTCATAGTGCATCGGCCTGATGGAGGCTGATGAGCGAACGACCATGAGCGAGCAAATCCCCGTCCGAACCGTAGAAGCATCGCCAACGATAAAAAGCGTACCCGCGCGCCCACTGAAGGCGACTGCCGGCTCCACCGACAAGCAGATCCACACCCGCAGTTTCACCGGCCTGTTCCGCAACCTGCGTATAAGCGGTGCCGGGTTCCTGTTCTTGCTGTTCTTCGGCACCGTGTGGCTGAACTGGGGCGGTCGGCAGGCGGTGCTGTGGGATCTGGCGGAGAGCAAATTCCATATCTTTGGCGCGACGTTCTGGCCGCAGGATTTCATTCTGCTCTCGGCGCTGCTGATCATCGCTGCGTTCGGACTCTTCGCCATCACCGTGTTTGCCGGTCGCGTCTGGTGTGGTTACACCTGCCCGCAGAGTTCGTGGACGTGGATCTTCATGTGGTGCGAGAAGATCACCGAAGGCGAACGCAACCAACGGATCAAACTGCAAGCGGCGCCGTGGAGCCTGAACAAACTGGCGCGGCGCGCCGCCAAGCACACGTTGTGGCTGGCGATCAGCGTGATGACCGGCCTGACCTTCGTCGGCTACTTCACCCCGATCCGGCCGCTGGCTGAAGATTTGCTGACCCTGCAGATCGGTGGCGTCAGTCTGTTCTGGGTGCTGTTCTTCGCCGCCGCCACCTACATCAACGCCGGTTGGCTGCGTGAAGCCGTGTGCATGCACATGTGCCCGTATGCGCGGTTCCAGAGTGTGATGTTCGACAAGGACACGCTGACCATTGCCTACGACGCCGCCCGTGGCGAAAACCGTGGTCCGCGCAAGCGTGATGTGCGCCCGGTCGAAGCCGGCCTGGGTGATTGCATCGACTGCCAGTTGTGCGTGCAGGTCTGCCCGACCGGCATCGACATCCGCGATGGCTTGCAAATGGAATGCATCGGCTGCGCAGCGTGCATCGACGCCTGCGATTCGATCATGGACAAAATGCATTACCCGCGCGGCCTGATCCGCTACAGTTCCGAGCGCGAATTGCAGGGCGGCAAAACCCATCTGCTGCGTCCGCGTTTGATTGGCTATACGGCGGTGTTGTTGGTGATGATCGGAGCGTTGGCGCTGGCACTGATCGAGCGGCCGATGGTGTCGCTGGACGTGACCAAGGATCGCGGGTTGTTCCGCGAGAACGCTCAGGGGCAGATCGAGAATATTTATTCGCTGAAAGTGATCAACAAGACTCAGCAGCGACAGGAATACCGGTTGAGTCTGGTTGATGGCGACGGGTTTGAGTTGCAGGGCAAAACGGCATTGAGCCTGGCGCCGGGAGAGATTGTCGATGTGCCGGTGTCGGTGGCGATGACCACCGAGCGCCCGGCGAGCAGTTCGCAGACATTGAGTTTCAGGATTGAAGACAGTGACGAGCCGCAGGTATACAGCGTGGCGAAGAGCCGGTTTGTGGCGCCGATAAATCGTTGAGAATTTGGCATTGCTGCCCTCACCCCAGCCCTCTCCCGGAGGGAGAGTGAGCCGACCGAGGTGTCTGTCGCTATGCATCGACCTGAAAGACCGAGTCGATTATGGATTCGGCAAAGCACTGTCAGGCCGGCATATTTCATCAGCATCCCCCAATCAGTCCCCTCTCCCGGAGGGAGAGGGAGCCGACCGAGGTGTCTGTCGCTATGCATCGACCTGAAAGACCGAGTCGATTATGGATTCGGCAAAGCACTGTCAGGTCGGCATATTTCATCAGCATCCCCCAATCAGTCCCCTCTCCCTCTGGGAGAGGGCTAGGGTGAGGGCTCATTCCCTGACACCCCACAAAATCAAGTCCACCAAGGCCCACCGATGAAACGCTACGAAAAATTCGCCGACGACATCGCTGAACTGATCCGCTCCGGCGTCCTCGGCCCCGGCCAGCGGGTGCCGTCGGTGCGCTACGCCAGCCAGACCTACGGCGTCAGCCCGTCCACGGTGTTCCAGGCCTATTACCTGCTAGAACGCCGCGGCCTGATCCGCGCCCGACCGCGCTCCGGTTACTTCGTCAACGCCCATACGCCGAGCACATTCTCCGAGCCGGTAATCAGCAGCCAGGTCAATGAATCCACCGAGGTTGACGTCAGCGAACTGGTGTTCTCGGTACTCGATTCGATCAAAGACCCCAACACCGTGCCCTTCGGCTCGGCCTTCCCCAGCCCGACACTGTTCCCGCTGCAACGCCTGTCGCGCTCCCTGGCCAGCGCCGCGCGGGAGATGGATCCGCGCATGGTCGTCACCGATATGTCGCCGGGCAATCCGCAACTGCGCCGGCAGATTGCCCTGCGCTACATGGTCGGCGGGCTGATGTTGCCGATGGAAGAATTGCTCATCACCAACGGCGCCCTCGAAGCGCTGAACCTGTGCCTGCAAGCAGTGACCGAGCCCGGCGATCTGGTGGCCATCGAGGCCCCGGCGTTTTATGCCTGCCTGCAAGTGCTGGAGCGCCTGAAGCTCAAAGCCGTGGAAATCCCCGTGCACCCGCGTGACGGCATCGACCTCGGTGTGCTCGCGCAGACTTTGGAACGCCATCCGATCAAGGCCTGCTGGTGCATGACCAGTTTCCAGAACCCGATGGGCGCGACTGTGCCCGAGGCGAAGAAACAGGAACTGGTGGAACTGCTGCGTCAGCATCAGGTGCCGTTGATCGAAGACGACGTCTACGCCGAGCTTTATTACGGGCAACAGGCGCCAAAACCGGCCAAGGCTTTTGATACCGAAGGATTGGTCATGCATTGCGGCTCGTTTGCCAAAAGTCTCGCCCCCGGTTATCGCATCGGCTGGGTGGCAGCCGGACGTTTCGCGCAGAAAATCGAACGGCTGAAGCTGATGACCTCGCTGTGCGCTTCGATGCCGGCGCAAGCGGCTATCGCCGATTATCTGCAACACGGCGGCTACGATCGGCATCTGCGCAAACTTCGTTATGCCCTGGAAGAACAGCAGAGCGCGATGCTCGCGGCGATTGCCCGCTACTTTCCGGCGCAGACCCGGGTCAGCCAACCGGCGGGCGGCTACTTTCTGTGGCTGGAATTGCCGGAGCAGATGGATTCGCTGAAGTTATTTCAAATGGCACTGGCACAAGGCATCAGCATCGCGCCGGGGCCGATCTTCTCGCCGACCCAGCGCTTCAGGAACTGTATTCGCTTGAACTACGGCAGCCCGTGGACCGAGGAATCGGAAAAGGCCATGGAGACGTTGGGGCGGATTGTGCGGTCGTTCTGAGGGATAGATGTTGTCTGGACTGGCCCCTTCGCGAGCAGGCTCGCTCCCACATGGGGTCTGTATTCACAAATCCACTGTGGGAGCGAGCCTGCTCGCGAAGAGGCCGGTTTTAACACTGCAAACCCACCGGTTTACCGCCCACCCCCCAAATCAACAAACGTCCCGGTCGCATACGATGCCTTGTCCGACAGCAACCAGACAATCGCCTCCGCAACTTCATCCGGCCGCCCGCCCCGGGCCATGGGAATCGCCGATTCGAGCTTGCTGACCCGATCCGGGTCGCCGCTCAGCGCATGGAAGTCGGTATAGATGTAGCCCGGACGCACGGCATTGACGCGAATGCCCTCACCCGCGACTTCTTTCGACAGACCGATAGTGAAGGTGTCGAGCGCACCCTTGGATGCGGCGTAATCAACGTACTCGTTCGGCGAACCGAGGCGTGCCGCGACCGAGGAGACGTTGACGATGCTGCCGCCCTGCCCGCCGTGTTTGGGCGACATGCGCAGGATCGCGTGTTTGGCGCAGAGGATCGGCGCCAGCACGTTGGTTTTCATGATTTTGAGGATGCGGAATTCGGACATTTCATCGACTCGCGACTTCTGCCCGACGGTGCCGGCGTTGTTGACCAGCGCGGTAACCCGGCCCAGTTCGGCGTCGACGCGCTGAAACATCGCGATCACTTCGTCTTCGATGCTGACATCGGCGCGAACCGCGATGGCCTGCGCGCCCAAGGCTCGAACCTGTTCGAGTACGCTGTGTGCGGCCTGCTCATCCGACTGGTAGTTGATGCAGATCCGGTAGCCCTGTTCGGCTGCCAGCAATGCCGTAGCCGCGCCGATTCCGCGCCCGCCCCCGGTGATGACAATGACTTTATCCATGCTGGCCTTCCCCCACGTGCACACGTAACAGTCGGGGGAAGAATAACTGCCATTCATGGCTTTTGCATGAGTTCTATGGTGTTTGCACAAGCGCCTTCGCGAGCAGGCTCGCTCCCACAAGGGAATGCGATCACCTGTGGGAGCGAGCCTGCTCGCGAAGAACGATGACTCGGTATCTCAGACCACCGCCAGCCGTTGCCCACGCACGATGTCCTGCATGAAGCGCTCCGCCGGCATCGGATGGCCGAGCAGATAGCCCTGCAGCGAATCACAGCCCAGTTTGGTCAGGAAGTCCTGTTGCGCGCCGGTTTCGACACCTTCGGCGACAATCCGCAAATCCAGGGCCTGCCCCAGCGCAACAATCGCCGAGACGATTGCAGCATCATCGCTGTCGTGCTCCAGATCGCGGACGAAACCGCGGTCGATCTTCAGCTCATTGGCCGGCAGGCGCTTGAGGTACATCAGGCTGGAATAACCGGTGCCGAAGTCGTCGATCGACAGGTCGACACCCATGTCCGACAGCTCTTGCAGCACGGTCATGCTCGCATCGGCGTCGCTCATGGCCGTGGTTTCGGTGATTTCCAGGGTCAGGCTGTTGGCCGGCAGGTGATGGGTCGCCAGCGCCTTGGCCACGCTTTGCACCAGCCCGGCATGGCAGAACTGCAAGGCCGAGAGGTTCACGGCGATGCGCCAGTCGGTGTAACCGAGCACGTACCATTCGCGCATCTGCCGGCAGGCTTCGTTGAGCACCCATTCACCCATCGGAATGATCAGCCCGGTTTTCTCCGCCAGATCAATGAACTTGTCCGGCATCAACATGCCGTGCAGCGGATGCTTCCAACGCAGCAGCGCTTCAGCACCGACCGGACGGCCATTGGCGGCGTCGAACTTGGGCTGGTAATGCAGACAGAACTGGTTGTGCTCGATGGCCGCGCGCAGATCCTGTAACAGTTGCAATTGTTTGCGCGCGTTGGTGTTCATCGATGCATCGAAGAAGCTGTAGCCGTTCTTGCCGCCGCCCTTGGCGTGGTACATCGCGGCGTCGGCGTTCATCAGCAGTTCCTGGGCGTTGTCACCGTTGCCCGGGTAGAGGGCAATGCCGACGCTGGCGGAAATCTGCAGATCATGTTCAGCGACGCGGAACGTGCGACCGATCAGGCTGACCTGACGCGCAGCCAGGCTCAAGGCGTCATTGGGCTCGCTCAAACGCACCAGCAGAACGAACTCATCGCCGCCGATTCGCGCAAGAGTGTCCTGGCTGCGCAAGTCTTCACGCAGACGCGCGCCGACCTCGCGCAGCAATTGGTCGCCCATGTGATGGCCGAATGCGTCGTTGACCGGTTTGAAGCCGTCGAGGTCGATGAACATCAAGGCGAAGCAGCCACCCTGCTCTTGCACCTTTTTGATCGCCTGATTGATGCGGTCGTCGAGCAGCATGCGGTTGGGCAGACTGGTCAGCGGATCGTGCAGGGCCAGTTGGGTGAGTTCGCGGTTGGCCACCGTCAGCGAGTGCGCCAGATCAGCCGTGCGCGCTTCGAGGCGGGCGTCGAGGATCGAGGTCAACAACGCAATCGACAGCACCGCCAGCGTGGTCACCACGACCAGACTGTCGAGGCCATTGCCCTTCAAGCCATTGAGCGTCGCGCCGCAGAAACTGCCGTCAGGAAATTGCGCAGCAGCCATGCCGGTGTAATGCATGCCGACAATTGCCACACCCATGATCACCGCCGCACCTGCGCGAATCAGCCGCACATAGGGCGAGTGCTGACGCAGGCGAAAGGCAATCCACAATGCCGCTGCCGAGGCGCCGACGGCGATCAGCAGGGAGGCACTGAACAGGGTCGGGTCGTAATCGATGCCCGGTGTTATGCGCAGCGCGGCCATGCCGGTGTAGTGCATGGCGCTGATGCCCGAACCCATGATCAGCGCACCGAAAGCCAGTTGCGCCAGCGGCAGTTTCGGTTGGCTGACCAGCCACAACGCGAAGCCGCAGGACAGCACCGCGATCAGCAGCGACAGCGCAGTGAGGGCGAAGTCGTAGCCCAGGTCGATCGGCAATTTGAAGGCGAGCATGCCGATGAAATGCATCGACCAGACGCCAACGCCCATCGCCAACGCCCCGCCCGCCGTCCAGAAATGCACGGCCCGGCCTTTAGCCGTGGCAATGCGCCCGGTGAGATCGAGCGCCGTGTAGGAAGCCAGAATGGCCACGCACAACGAAATGAAAACCAGGGTGAAGGAGTAGCTGCCGATGAGCATGGACGTTCTCGTGACAAGCCGAAACCGTACTGCTTCCATTCTCGGTCGGGCAAATGCGGCGATTGTACTGATTGCGCGGAAGAACGCACTGACAAAGTAACCAAATTGCCATCAAGCCGATGAAACGCTTGTTCGATCGTCCTACAAGGCTCTGCGGTGGGCTTTAACCTCACCCTGTGAAAGCGATCTCATGCCAGACAAAAATCCCCGTGGGAGCGAGCCTGCTCGCGAAGGCGTCGGCACAGCCACCATCGTAGTTGCCTGACCCACCGCTTTCGCGAGCAGGCTCGCTCCCACAGGTTCAGCGGTTGTCGCTGACGTCGAGTTGGCCGTCCCAGCCGCCGCCCAGCGCGGCGATCAGTTGCACGCTGGCGATCAGTCGGTTCTGCAGAATATTCAGCACACTGCGTTCGTTGCTCAGCGCCGTGGCTTGCACCACGACCACGTCGATATAGGCAATCAGCCCGGCCTTGTACTGGTTTTCCGTCAGGCGCAGAGAATCGCGGGCAGCATCCAGCGCTTCCTGGCGCACTGCCGCTTCGTCCTCATACACCTTGAGCTGGACCAGGTAGTTTTCCACTTCGCGGAAACCGTCGAGCACGGTCTGGCGGTAGCGCGCGACGGTTTCGTCATAGGCCGCCTCGCTGCGGTCAACCTCGGCCGAACGAATGCCGCCGTCGAACAGCGGCAGAGAAAGCTGCGGGCCGACCGACCAGAAACGGTTCGGCAGGCTGATCAGGTTTTTCGAGGTACTGCTGCTGTAGCCGCCGCTCAGGCTCAGGGTCAGGTCCGGGTAATACGCGGCTTTCGCCACGCCGACATTGGCGTTGGCGGCGATCACAGAGCGCTCTGCCGAAGCGATGTCAGGACGGCGTTCGAGCAATTGCGAAGGCAGGCTCAACGGCACTTGCGGCAGATTCGGGATGTTCTGGCTTTCGGCAATGCTGAAGTTGGCCGGGGCTTCGCCAGTGAGCACGGCAATGGCGTTTTCAAACTGTGCGCGCTGCCAGATCAGGTCGACCAGATCGGCCTGGGTGCTTTTCAACTGGGTTTGCGCCTGCGCCACCGCATCGCGCCCGGAAACCCCGGCGCGGTACTGGTTCTGCGTCATCTTCAGTGATCGCTCGTAAGCGGCAACCGTGGCTTCAAGCAAACGCTTCTGCTGATCGATGACGCGCAGTTGCAGGTAGTTCTGCACCAGCTCCGACTGCTGACTCAGACGCATCGCCGCCAGATCGGCAAAACTCGCCTGGGCGTTGGCCTCATCCGCCTCCAGCCCACGGCGCAGCTTGCCCCAGACATCGGCTTCCCAACTGACGCCCAGTTGCGCGGTGTAGGTATCACGAATACCGCTTGAGGAACTGCTCAGGCTCGAACTGCTGCTGCCGGTGCCCTGACTCGAGCGGTTCTTGCCCAGACTCAGGTCGACACTGGGGTAAAACGCCCCGCGTGCACTGCGCACCAAAGCCTGCGCCTGACGAAACTGCGCTTCGGACTGGGCGACGGTCTGGTTGGAGCTGTTGAGTTTTTCCACCAAGGCGTTGAGCTGCCGATCGCCGTACAACTCCCACCAGGCGCCCCGGGCCAGCGAGTCGCTGGGATTGGCCTGACGCCAGCCTTCGGCTTCCTTGAACTGAGCGATTTCGGCAGTTTGCGGGCGCTGGTAGTCCGGGCCGACTGCGCAAGCGCTGAGCAGCGCCACGCACAGCGACAGGCTCAATAGGCGCGAGCCGCGGACGGTGGCCAATTGGATAAGCGAACGGTCAGTCATAGCGGAGTTTCCAGAGCGGCATCAGTACGCACGCCACGCCATTTGTTGAAGCGATGGCGCAGCTTGTCGAGATAAAGGTAAACCACCGGGGTGGTGTAAAGGGTCAGGACCTGGCTGAACACCAGGCCGCCAATGATGGTCAGGCCCAGCGGCTGGCGCATTTCCGCACCCTCGGCGCGGCCGAGCAGCAACGGCAAGGCGCCGAGGATCGCCGCCAGCGTGGTCATCAGGATCGGCCGCAAGCGTTGCAGACAGGCGCTGCGGATCGACTCCAGCGGCGACAGGCCCTGATGACGCTCCAATTGCAGCGCCAGATCGATCATCAGAATGGCGTTCTTTTTCACCACGCCGATCAGCAGGAATATCCCCAGCAGGGAAATCAGGCTGAACTCGCCCCCCAATGCATAGATCGACAGCAACGCGCCAACCCCGGCCGAGGGCAAAGTCGAGAGAATGGTCAGCGGGTGAATGTAGCTTTCATACAGCACACCGAGCACCAGATACACCGCCAGCAACGCACCGAGGATCATGAACGGCTGGCTCTTCTGCGTCGCGGCGAAGGCGTCCGCAGTGCCGGCCATTTTCGCAATCACATCCTCCGGCAAGCCGACCTTGGCGATCGCTCGTTCGATGGCGGCACTGCCCTGCTCTACGGTCACGCCTTCGGCCATGTCAAAGGAAATGCTTTCGGACGCGAACTGGCCCTCATGGCTGACCCGGTCGTTTTCGAGGCTGTTTTCGTAATGGGCGAACGTCGACAGCGGCACCCGCGCACCGTCAGCGGTTATCACCTCGACCTGCTTGAGCGTCACCGGATCCTGGGCGTATTTCGGATTGACCTCCATCACCACCTGATACTGATTGAGGCTGTCGTAGATCGTCGAAATCTGCCGCTGGCTGTAAGCGTTGTTGAGCACGGCGGTGACCATGTTCATGTCGACCCCCAGGCGCTTGGCCTGATCCCGGTCGACAATCAGTGTCACCTGCTGCGCCCCGGCACCTTCGCGGGCATCGATGGCGGTCAGCTCGGGCAAGGCGCGCAACGCGGTGACCACTTTCGGGAACCACTTGCGCAGCTCGGCGAGGTCGCCGCTTTGCAGGATGTAGGTGTATTGCGAACTGGTCTGCTCGCGGCCGCCGCCAAATTGCAGGTCCTGGTCGGCCATCAGCATCAACTGCGCCCCGGGCACCTTGGGCATTTCCTTGCGCAGACGCTCGATGACTTTCTGTGCCGACAGCTGGCGCTCCTTGATCGGTTTCAGGCGCACGATCATGAACGCGTTGTTGGTGCCGTTGTTGCCGCCGATGAACCCGGCCACGCTTTCCACCGCTTCATCCTTGAGCACGGCGCGGCGGAAGGTTTCCATTTTCGGCTGCATGACGTTGAAGGACAGACCGTCGTCGCCACGCACGAAACCGATCAACTGGCCGGTGTCCTGCTGCGGCAGGAAGGTTTTCGGCACTACCACATACAGCGCAATGTTGACGCCAACGGTGAGCAGCAGACTGAACAAGGTCAGACGCCGATGACGCAATACCCAGTCGAGGCTGGTGGCGTATTTGCCGACCATCCAGTCGTTGGTCTTGTGGCTCCAGCGTTGCAGGCGGTTTTCCTGGCCCGGCGTGTGCGGCTTGAGCCAGCGCGCGCAGAGCATTGGTGTCAGCGTCAGGGACACCACCAGCGACACCACGATTGCCGCCGCCAGGGTGATGGAAAACTCGCGAAACAGGCTTTCGACCAGCCCGCCCATGAACAGGATCGACAGGAACACCGCCACCAGCGAGACGTTCATCGACAGCAGGGTAAAACCGACTTCCTTGGCGCCGAGGTACGCGGCCTGCATCGGCTTGACGCCTTCGTCGATATGCCGGGAAATGTTCTCCAACACCACGATGGCGTCGTCCACCACCAGTCCGGTGGCGAGAATCAGCGCCATCAGCGACAGGTTGTTCAGCGAGAACCCGTACAGGTACATCACCGCAAAGGTACCGACCAGCGACACCGGCACCGCCAGGGTCGGGATCAGCGAGGCGCGGAAGTTACCCAGAAACAGGTACACCACCAGCACCACCAGGGCGACGGCGATCAGCAAGGTCATCTCGGCTTCATGCAGCGTCGCCTTGATCACTGGCGAGCGATCCATGGCCAGATTGAGTTTGACGCTGGCCGGCAGCACCGCTTGCAGCGCGGGCAACTGCGCTTTGATCTCGTTGACCGTCTCGATGATGTTGGCGCCGGCCTGACGGTTGATCACCAGCAATACCGCCGCGTCGTCGTTGAAGAAACCGCTGTTGTAACGGTCTTCGACGCCATCGCTGACTTTCGCCACGTCCTTGAGACGCAAGGCGGCGCCGTCAGCGTAGTGAATGATCAGCGACTCATAATCCTTGGCTTTCTCCAACTGGTCGTTGGCCTGGATTTGCCACAAGCGCTCGCCGTCCTCGACCGAACCCTTGGGCCGGCGTACGTTAGCGTCGGCAATGGTCTTGCGCACATCGTCGAGGGCCACGCCGTACTGGTTCAGCGCCTGCGGTTCGAGCTCGATGCGCACCGCCGGCAGCGAACTGCCACCGATCTGTACTTCACCAACGCCCTGCACCTGCGACAGGCTTTGCGAGAGGATGGTCGAAGCCAGGTCGTAGAGCTGGCCTTTCTCCAGCACATCCGAAGTCAGCGACAGCACCATGATCGGCGCCTGCGACGGATTGACCTTTTTATAGGTCGGCATGCTGCGCATCCCGCTCGGCAGCAGATTGCGCGAGGCGTTGATCGCCGCCTGCACTTCCCGCGCCGCGCCGTTGATGTCGCGGTCGAGGTCAAACTGCAGAATCACCCGCGTCGAACCCTGACTGGAACGGCTGCTCATGGTATTGACGCCGGCAATCGCACCGAACGACCGCTCCAGCGGCGTCGCCACCGTCGAAGCCATCACCTCGGGACTGGCGCCCGGCAGACTGGCCTGAACCACGATCACCGGGAAATCCATCTGCGGCAATGGCGATACCGGCAACAGACCGAAGCTGACCCCACCGAGCAACATGATTGCCAGGGATAGCAGCATGGTTGCCACGGGGCGTTTGATGAAAGGGCCGGAGAGGTTCATCGACTCTTGTTCTCCCCGCATACCTCTGTGGGAGCGAGCCTGCTCGCGAATGCGCCCTTACCTTCAACTTTGGCAGTGACTGACCTCCCGCTTTCGCGAGCAGGCTCGCTCCCACAGGGGAGATATATTCCGACAGTCATACCGCGACCTCTTCACCTTCGGCTTTGGATTTGCCAAAGCGCCTTCCGAGGCGGTCGAAGTACAGGTAAATCACCGGCGTGGTGAACAGCGTCAACACCTGGCTCACCAACAAGCCGCCGACCATCACCAGACCCAACGGCTGTCGCAATTCAGCACCAGACCCAGTGGCCAGCATCAGCGGCACTGCGCCGAACAACGCCGCCAGCGTGGTCATCAGAATCGGCCGGAAGCGCAGCAGCGCCGCTTGATAGATCGCCTCTGCCGGGGCCATGCCCTGGGTGCGTTCGGCGTCGAGGGCGAAGTCGATCATCATGATCGCGTTCTTCTTGACGATACCGATCAACAGAATGATGCCGATGATCGCGATCATGCCCAGGTCGTTGCCACTGAGCAGCAACGCCAGCAAGGCACCGACTGCGGCGGACGGCAAGGTCGAAAGAATGGTGATCGGGTGGATGTAGCTCTCGTAGAGCACGCCGAGGACGATGTACATGGTCACCACCGCCGCCAGAATCAGCAGCAAGGTGCTCGACAGCGAAGCCTGGAACGCCTGCGCCGCGCCCTGGAACTGAGTCTGCACGCCGACCGGCATGCCGATGTCCTGCTGCACCTGCTCGATGATGTCCACGGCATGCCCCAACGCCACGCCCGGCGCGAGGTTGAACGACATCATCACCGCCGGGAACTGGCCGATATGGGTGATCGCCAATTGCGCCTGACGTTCTTCGACATGCGCCAGACTCGACAGGCGCACCTGCGCTCCGTCGGTGGTCTTGACGTGAATCTGATCCAGCGCCTGCGGGCCGATCTTCTCCCCGGCCTGGGCTTGCAGCACCACGCGATACTGGCTGGCCTGGGTGTAAATGGTCGAAATCTGCCGCTGGCCGAAGGCGTCGTACAGCGCATCGGTGATATTCGCCACCGACACGCCAAGGCGCGATGCGGCGTCGCGGTCGATCACCAGATAGACCTGCAAGCCTTTGTCCTGCAGATCACTGGCAACGTCGGTCAACTCCGGACGCTGGGCCAGGGCTTCGACCAGACGGCCACTCCACTGGCTGAGCAATTCGGAGTCCGGCGAGGACATGCTGAACTGGTACTGGGTGCGGCTGACCCGGTCCTCGATGGTCAGATCCTGCACCGGCTGCATGAACAGACGAATGCCGACCAGTTTGTCCAGTTGCGGTTGCAGGCGGGAAATCACTTCACTGGCCGTCAGATCGCGCTCGCCATGGGGCTTGAGGTTGATCAGCAAGCGGCCGCTGTTGAGCGTGGCGTTGTCGCCGTCGACACCAATGTAGGACGACAGGCTCTGCACCGCCGGATCTTCGAGGATGATCTTGGCCAGTTGCTGCTGCCGCTCGCCCATCGCCGCGAAGGAGATCGACTGCGGCGCTTCGGAAATGCCCTGAATGACCCCGGTGTCCTGCACCGGAAAGAAACCCTTCGGCACGATCACGTAGAGGAACACGGTCAACGCCAGTGTGCCGATGGCGACCAGCAAGGTCAGCGGCTGATGCTTGAGCACCCAGCGCAGCATCCGCCCGTATTCCTTGATCATCCAGTCGATGAACGCACCGCTGGCGCGGTAGAAACGGCCTTGCTCGTGTTCCTGCGGTTCACGCTTGAGCAGGCGGGCGCACATCATCGGCGTCAGGGTCAGCGACACCACCAGGGAAATCAGGATCGCCACCGCCAGGGTGATGGCGAATTCGCGGAACAGGCGCCCCACCACGTCGGCCATGAACAGCAGCGGAATCAGGACGGCGATCAGCGACAGGGTCAGGGAAATCAGGGTGAAGCCGATCTGTTTCGCGCCCTTGAGCGCGGCCTGCATCGGGTTGTCACCCTCTTCGATGAAGCGCGAAATGTTCTCGAGCATGACGATGGCGTCGTCGACGACGAAACCGGTGGCAATGGTCAGTGCCATCAACGTCAGGTTGTTCACCGAGAAACCGGCGAGGTACATCACGCCGAAGGTGCCGATCAGCGACAGCGGCACGGCGACCGAGGGAATGATCGTCGCACTGGCGCGGCGCAGAAACAGGAACGTGACCATGACCACCAGCGCGATAGCGATCAGCAGTTCGTGTTGCACGTCGGTGACCGAGGCACGGATGGTCTGGGTGCGATCCGTCAGCACCGTGACGTCGAGGCCGGCCGGCAGGTTGTCGGTGATGCTTGGCAGCAAGGCCTTGATGCGGTCGACCACTTCGATAACGTTGGCGCCGGGCTGTCGCTGGATGTTCAGCAACACCGCCTGATTCTGGTTGGCCCACGCGGCCAGACGCTCGTTCTCGGCGCCATCGACGATTTCCGCGACGTCCTTGAGCCGCAACGGCGCGCCGTTCTTGTAGGTCAGGATCAGATTGGCGTAGTCCTCGGGCGAGGTCAGTTGGTCGTTGGCATCGAGCATCGACACCCGGGTCGGGCCATCGAAGTTGCCTTTCGGCTGGTTGACGTTGGAGGCGCCGATCAGCGTGCGCACGTCCGACAGGTTGAGGCTGTTGGCCGCCAGCGCTTCGGGGTTGACCTTGATCCGCACGGCCTGGCGCTGGCCACCGGCAATGCTGACCATGCCGACGCCGCTGATCTGGGCGATTTTCTGCGCCATGCGCGTATCGACCAAGTCATTGAGCTTGGGCAGCAGCATGGTTTTCGAAGTGATGGCCAGGGTCAGCACCGGGGTGTCCGCCGGGTTGACCTTGTTGTACACCGGCGGTGCCGGCAGGTCGGTGGGCAGCAGGTTGGTCGCGGCGTTGATCGCGGCTTGCACCTGCTGTTCGGCGACGTCCATGTTGATGTCGAGGCTGAAACGCAGGGTCAGCACCGAAGCGCCGCCGGAGCTGGTCGAAGCCATTTGTGTGAGGCCCGGCATCTGCCCGAACTGGCGTTCAAGCGGCGCGGTGACGGCGCTGGTCATCACGTCCGGACTGGCGCCGGGGTACAGGGTCATGACGCGGATGGTCGGATAATCGACCTGCGGCAAGGCCGAAACCGGCAGCAGGCGATAAGCGATCAGGCCGGCCAGAACAATGGCCAGCATGCTCAGGGTGGTGGCTACCGGACGGAGGATGAACAGCCGCGAAATGTTCATGCGCCCTTCTTGGCCTTATCGGCTGTGGTCGCATCGGGATTGGCGGCAGATTTGCCTTGCAGGTGTTCGGTCGGCGAGGTCGGCACTTCGCTGCTGTCATTGACCACTTCGACTTCGCTGCCCTCCTTCAGGCGATCGGTGCCTTCGAGCACCACGCGATCACCCGCGGCGAGGCCTTCGGTGACCACGGTGTTGTCACCGTCGCTGGCACCGATTTTCAGTTGGCGAATGGTGACTTTCTTGTCGCCGTCCAGCGCATAGACAAAGGTGCCATTGGTGCCGAACTGAATCGCTGCCGACGGTGCCAGCACTACACCTTTGAGCGTGTCGGCCAGCAAATGAACGTTGACGAACTGATTGGGGAACAGCGACTGGTCGCGGTTATCGTAACGGGCCTTGAATTTCAGGGTGCCGGTGGCAACGTCGATCTGGTTGTCCAAGCTTTGCAGCACGCCAGTGGCTTGCAGCTTGGTGTCGCCGCGATCCCACGCTTCGGCAGGCAACTTGGCGCCACTGCGGTAACGGGCGAGCACGGTGTCGAGGCTGTTCTCCGGCAAGGTGAAGGCCACGCTGATCGGTTGCGTCTGGGTGATCACTGCGAGGAACGTCGTGTCATTAGCGGCGACGAGGTTGCCGACGTCGACCTGACGCAGACCGACGCGACCGGCAATCGGTGCGCGGATCTTGGTGAATTCGAGATTGAGCTTGGCGTCGTTGACCGCCGCCTGATTGGTCTTGACCGTGCCCAGGTACTGGCCAACCAGCGCTTCGGCGGTGTCGAGGGTCTGTTTGGCGATGCTGTCTTCTTTATACAGGCCGCGGTAACGCTCGACGTCGACCTGGGCGTTTTTCAGTTGCGCCTGATTCTGCAGCAACGTGCCTTCGGCCTGGAGCAAAGCGTTCTGGTAAGGACGCGGATCGATCTCGGCCAACAGGTCGCCCGCCTTGACCATCTGGCCTTCTTCGAAATGAATCTTTACCAGTTCGCCGCCCACGCGGCTGCGCACGTTGATGGTATTGAGCGCGGTAACCGTGCCCAGTGCCTTGTAATACAGCGGGAAGTCGCCCTTCACCGCCGGCGCCACACGCACCGGAATCGGCCCGGTACCGCCGCCGAAGCCAGGCCGCATCATTCCCGAGCGCCCGGTATGCCCAGCGGCCGCTTTGTCGCCTCCCGCCTTGTCAGCAGAGCCGGCGGGCCAGAATTTCCAGCACAGGACAGCGATGACCAACAGGACGAGCAGGCTGATCAGCCAGCGACGGGATTTGCGGGGGGACGATTGCATGGAGTTATTGACCATTGGGCGCGTGGGCTTCTATTACGGGAGGCTGAACGATAAGCACTGAGTCGATTTAAGCAAAGCAGCTTTACCGGCAATTTACCTTCCACTTACGTTTCAAGGTGTGAGGCAAAACCCTGATACACAAATGAAAACGGCCTGGACAGGGCCAGGCCGTTAACAATTGTAAAAGTCTTACTTGAGAACGGACAGTGCCGCTTCGTAGTTAGGCTCTTCGGCGATTTCCTTGACCAGTTCGCTGTGCAGAACGGTGTCGTTTTCGTCCAGCACCACAACGGCGCGAGCGGTCAGGCCTTTCAGCGGGCCGTCAGCAATGGCCACGCCATAGTTTTCGATGAACTCGCTGCCGCGCAGGGTCGACAGGTTCTGTACGTTTTCCAGACCTTCGGCGCCGCAGAAGCGCGCCTGGGCGAACGGCAGGTCAGCGGAGATGCACAGCACCACGGTGTTGCTGATGTCGTTGGCCTGGGCGTTGAATTTGCGCACGGAGGTGGCGCAGGTCGGGGTGTCGACGCTTGGGAAGATGTTCAGGACTTTGCGCTTGCCGGCGAAGTCTTGCAGGGTGACGTCGGACAGATTGCCGGCTACCAGGGAAAAGGCTGGCGCCTTGGAACCGGCTTGTGGCAACTGGCCGTTGACTTGAACCGGATTGCCTTTGAGGGTGACTTGAGCCATGACTTGAGTCCTTCTGTTTTTTGATTGGAAAGCATGCAAGAGGCGGAAGTTAACCACGAAATCGGCTGACGACCTATGCCCTGTTTGAAATTGTTGGGTGCTGAACGGTGACATTGTATACAACCCACCGCAGCTTCCCTGTGGGGGTGAGCCTGCTAGCGAAAGGGTTGTGTCAGGCCGCATATTCGAAACTGATACACCGAAATGCGAGCAGGCTCACTCCCACACTGAATACGTGTCCAGTGTGGGAGCGAGCCTGCTCGCGAAAAGGCAACCAGCCTTACTGCATCATTTGGCTTCAGATTTGAGTTTCAGATACGACTGATGCAGATCGCTTGCCCAGCCATCGATCACCGCTTTCATGTCGTCGGCTTTCATCACCTGGGAAGAGTTTTCCAGCGGTTTGCCGGTACCTTTGCGCACCACCTGCGCGATGACATGATTGGTCGCGCCGTCCATGAATACCGCTTCGGTGGCCAGCGTGGTTTCCTGGTCGCGGATGCCAGAGGCCGTACTTACCGCTGCGGCGACCAGTGCGATCGGGATCACTTCATAGACTTGCAGGCCTTCGGTCTTGCTGCTGACTGCGGTAATCGCCGGACGCACCACAATTACGCCCGGCCCGGGACCTGCGGCCAACGGCAGCGATTTGCCGAGTTCGCGCTTGAGCGCCTGATCGTAATAACTGGTTATGCCATTGAGAGTCTGCTGGGGGATTTTCTCGGTGGCTTGCGGCTTCGGGTAGAGCTGGCTTGGCTCTACGTAAACGCTGGTGAATTTATTGATGTCGAGTTTCGGGTCCATCCAGCGCATCACCTCGGCACCAGAGGGTGACTTGGCCTCCTTCAGCTGGCTGTAATCCTTGAGAAAGCCGGAATACTGGTCAGGCTCGACGGTTTTGCTGGAACAACCCACCACGCCAAGGGTGGCAATGCACAGCGTGCCCATCACGACGGCTAGCTTCATGCTGTAATTCCTTTGAGAAGGCCAAGACATTTTGCATAGGGGAGATACAGGTATAGCCAAAACCCCGGCAAATGCGATGGCCAATTGCAAAGTTCACATCCGACGGCGCGTATGCCTCGCCAACCGGTATTACCAGGACGATGTCTCGCCACTGCGCAACGCCATCTCTCGCCGGCTATTGGCGCGCATCGCCTTGATCAGCGATACCGTTCCCACCAGCAGAATCGCCGCACCAAACAAGAAGTCGATGTTGTATAGCTGGAAATCTTCCACCGGCCCGATCAGCAATGTACGCACCACCGCAATTCCCACCAGCGTCGCGAGAAAGTCGATCCCCGGTTCATCGCGGTAGAACACCAGCATCAGTGGCAGGCACAGCACCAGCAGAAGCAACAGCACCACGACCTTGAACGAGCCTTTGCGTTCGACGCTGAACGCGCACTCATGCGCCCCGTACGGCTTGTAGTCCTCATCGCGGATCATCGAGTTTTTCTCGTTGATGTAGTCGGCGCGGTTGTACTTCTGGATCGGCGTAAAGGTGTTGGACATCTCCATCAGCGTGGTGATGTTCTTGAAGCGCAAGTCGATGCGCTCGCTGCCCTTGAGGTAATACAGCACCGGTTTATAGCCGTAGCGATAGGTATCGAAGGGGAACGCGGCAGTCTGAGCGTGCACGCCGATTGCGCGAGGCTCAAGTTCGGCGAAGGCGCTTTTATTGGTCGACGAGAGGTTGCGGCTCAGCGGCTGCACCTTGACCTGCTCGAGGAAGATCGGCGTGACGCCGAACGACCACTGCAGCGGTTCCAGACGCAGGCGCAGTTCGTTGCGGCCCAGGTCGTAGCGGTTGAAGGTTCGTTCGGAAACCACCAGCGAGCCGCCAACCATGAATTCGCCGCGCAGGTTGTTGGTGACGCGCAAGGTCAGTTGATCCTTGCCCAGCAACGCCGCTTCACTGGTCGGTGGCGTGCCGCACCACGCGGTGCTTTCGCCGACACCGCCAAGCTGGCCGTCGCGGTTTTCCTTGAATACATAAAAGTAACTGGCCCACAGCGTCAGCAGCAAAAGCGACGCCGTGAGACCGAGGATTTTTTTACCCGGACTCACTGATCAGACTCCCTTCTTCGGTTCCATCGTCCAGCCGAAAACCCGCTGGCGACGGCGACTCTACCAAAAGGCCATCAGTGACCCAAGGGAAAATGCCGGATTGGCACCGAACCTAAGGGTTTCCCCGGTCTACGCCTCACTCCTCCTGCGGATGTGGCGCTGGCCCGGCGTCATGCTCAGATTGCTTGAGGGCTCAGGTGATGGAGATGCTTTTTGATGCGCTGGGCGTGATGTTTTTGTGGCTGGCGGCGGGCTGCCCTCACCCTAGCCCTCTCGCAGAGGGAGAGGGGACTGACCGAAGTGTTTGTAGGACTCACGTCGACCTGAAATATCGCGTCGAGCTCAAGTTTTGAACGTCACTCGGTCTGCCCCCTTTCCCCCTCGCCCCCTTGGGGGAGAGGGCTGGGGTGAGGGGGTAAGCTTTTGATCTTAACCGCGATCGCGAGGTATCAGGCTCTGCAATTGCTGAGCAAGGAAATCGGCGTCGAAGGCAAACGTATCCGGATCCTTCAAGCCATTGGTCTTGCGCCACTGCCACGCACCATCCGCCAGGCCAACCAGGGAAATACTCCCGTACCGCGCCGCCGTCAGCCCCATCACTGCCAGGGAAATCTGCCCGCCGCTGCCCATCACATCCGGCACAAATTCCACCGGTTTGCCGGCAATCACAATGCTCAATTTTTCCGTCTTGAACGTCGAGGTTTCCACCGGCACGCTCGGCCCGGATGCGACATACGCCTCGCGACTGACCTCCAGCAGATTGGGCGCCTTGACCGGTTCAAGCCATTGTTCGATCTGGTCGAACAGCGCGCCAATCCGAGCCGCCCAAGCAGCCGATTGCGTGGTGAACAGTTGCTTCTTGTGCGCTTCGCTTTCGGCATAGTGGCGCAGCATCTCGCCCAGTTGCTGTACGTCGTTCATTGCGGTGTTCCTCGGAAAGGACCTGCGAAGGGTGATAGTGGCAGATCCCCGGCGCGGCGTACGTTTAGTTCTTGCAGATGCACAGTTGCGGGAAAGATCGGCGGTACAGTCAGTCGGTACTGGCGTCGAGTCTCGAACAGAAGGAAACTTCAGGCAGCCCTGAATGCTCGACACTGACATTTGCTTGAGGAAATCCAATGCGCACCATCGGCCTTATCGGCGGCATGAGCTGGGAGTCCAGCGCCGAATACTATCGCCTGATCAACCAACAGGTTCGCGAGCGCCTCGGCCCGTTGCGCTCGGCGCAGTTGCTGATGTACAGCGTCGATTTCGGTCCGGTCGAACAGGCCCAGCACGCCGGGCGCTGGGACGATGCAGCGGCGATTCTGGTGGATGCCGCGCGCAGGCTCGAAGCTGGCGGCGCAGAATGCGTGGTGCTGTGTACCAACACCATGCACAAGGTCGCCGAGCAGATTCAGGCGGCGATCATCATTCCGTTTTTGCACATTGCCGAACCCGCCGCGCAGGCTGCACTGGAAATCGACGCGCGCACCGTCGGGTTGCTCGGCACCGCGTTCACCATGGAGCAGGACTTTCTCAAGCAACGTCTGATTGCCCAAGGCCTGACCGTACTGGTGCCGGATGATGCCGAGCGCAAAGAGGTGCACCGGATCATCTACGACGAACTCTGCGTGGGTGTGATCAGCGAACAATCGCGAGAAATCTACCAAGGCGTCATCGAATCCCTGACCGCCCGTGGCGCCCAGGCAATCATCCTCGGCTGCACCGAAATCGGTCTGCTGATCAAACCCGAACACAGCGCCCTGACCCTGCTCGACACTACCGAGTTGCATGCGCAGTCAGCAGTGGCGTTCGCACTGGGCGACTGACTCAGGCTTTCGGGCTATTGCGTATACGGGCCATGCTCAGGGTGTCGACCCACTGTCCGTCGCGCACCGCGTAATCACGCAACAGCCCTTCGGTCTCGAAACCGAACTTGCGGTAGAGGCCGATGGCTGCCTCGTTATCGGCGTAGACCGTGAGTTCGACGCGGTGCAGATTCATCCAGTTATCGGCGACCTCCAGCGCCGCCGCCAACAACATCGATCCCACGCCCTTGCCCTGCCAAGCCGCCCCGACTGCCATGCCGAAACTGCCGGCGTGGGCGCGGCGCATGCGTGAATAAGCTTCCAGACCGAGATTGCCGATCACCACGCCCTGATGCAGCGCCACCAGTTTCAGCGCGCGCTCGTTGTCGGCCTGCAGTCGCTGGCGCCAGACCTCGGTGGATTGAAACGGCATTTGCAGCACTTGCCGTGCAACGACGGGGTCGTTGTAAAGCGCAGTGATACCTTCGAGGTGGGATTCGTTGGAGCGTTCGAGATGGATCGTGGAGGTTGGGTCTGACATGGGATCGGTCCGTGATCAGCGTGTGGCTGGTCACTCTAAACCGCTGATCTGGAATCTGGCGAGCGGCAATGGTGGGGGCGAGCCTGCTCGCGAAGGCGGTTGGCCAGTCACTGAAGCCTCGACTGGCAGATTGCATTCGCGAGCAGGCTCGCTCCCACATTTTGATCCAGCCCGGGCACAACCCCTGTGAGCACTGAAGATTCCTGTGGGAGCGAGCCTGCTCGCGAAAGCGACCTCATAGCCAACACCTGCTTCCCGGCAAAAACGTCTACCGTGCTGTCGCCAATTTTTTGCTTTTTAACCACCGCTGTTTAAATGACACCTGCTGACACGCCTTCCAGGCTACAAATCCTTGCGTCGTTGCCTACAGCCAAGCCAGAATCCGCCGGCTTGTGCGCCTTGGGGGCGGGTTCTATTGTGGTGCGGTCGCTGACGAATCAGCGATCGGGTCTCGCAGCCCGTCGATCTCTGGACGCACAACACCCGCTGTTTTTATGGCGGCTGTACGTGGGAGACCTTCGGGTCTGCCGGTTCTAGAGTCCCGGTCTGCGACCCGCGTACAGCTGCCACCAACCATTTCGTATCGCAGCGAAAGGTGGCAGCTCCGTCGACTCTAGGAGCTTTACCATGATCAAACCCACACCCAACCCACCCCAAACCGACCCCACCTCTCCCTACGAATCCCTCGACTCAAAAAAACTTCACCAAGCCGCCGACCGCGCCCTCGACCACTACTTCTGCCCACCCGGCTCGACCCCACCGCCGTTCAGCCCCCGCGCCATGTACGCCGTTACCGCCGACACCAAAAACGAAGACCTTCTGGCCAACGCCTGCGAAACCCTCGCCTCCGCGAAAACCATCGCCCAGGAATTCGCCGGACTGGTCAAGCCATCCCAGCGCCGAACGCTGATGGGGATTGCGCAGTTGATCATGCTCGGCGAACTGGCGGTGAATCGGGTGCTTGATAATCTGGAGTTGCCACAGTAGCGGGCCTTTGATGATCGTTCCCACGCTCTGCGTGGGAATGCCTCAAGGGACGCTCCGCGTTCCAGCTCTGGTGGGGACGCAGAGCGTCCCGGGCTGCATTCCCACGCAGAGCGTGGGAACGATCAACGCGTAAGCAATGAAGATTCCTGTGGGAGCGAGCCTGCTCGCGAAAGCGTCGGAGCAGTCAGCATTGCAACCGAACATTACGACAAAATCGCAGGCTGGCTCGCTCCCACAACAACCGCGCAAACAAGAGCCGGCTCGACCGCTCGTCTGAATACCGCCTGTACCTGTCAGATCTGACAGGTGTGCTTTTTTTCAAACTGGAGTGAGATGGATCCCATTCAATGCACGGCACGGCACGGCACGGCACGGCACGGCAAAATTCTCAGGGAGCGCTTCCATGGATATCCAGTCTTCGATTTTCAACGAATTGTTTGTCTTGTATCCGGTCATCATCAGGGGCTGGGTCACACCGGTGAAGCCGCAGGGCATTGCCCAAGGCGGGATTCCCAAGGTGCTTTACGATGGCGAGACGCAGGGTCTGGAATGTCTGATAGATCCGTGGACGGAAATGCAGCTCGCTTCCTGGACCATGGCCGCTGATGACCGCGTCGATCTGTACGTCAACGACAACCCTACTCCCGCAACGGGCAAGACCGTTGCCCCGGGCGAAGAACAACAGCGGGTGCGCTTGTACTTGCCCCACGGCTGGCTCAATCAGGGCGTCAATCGCCTGTATTACAAGGTCACGCGCGTAGGAGGTAACGATGAATCGTCTCGGGACACGCTAGCCCTCTACCATTTGCGTCTGCCGGAATCTCTGGATCTGATCATTCCGCCGGAAGTAGTACGTGAAGGCGTGGGGCCGGAGCTCGCCGCACGAGGTGTGACATTTGCGTTTACTTACACCAACCGACGCCACTTCGACTCCATCGTTTTTGCGCTCGGCGATACCACCGTGCGCTTCGACGTGCCCGACGCGCCGGCCCCGATCAACCTGACCCTGCTCACCGATACCTTCCAGCGTGCCGGTGACAACCCGAATGCTGTGGCGGAATTCAGAGTATTTGACCAATTGGGCAATGCCGTCATGTCAGGTGAAAAGCGCGTGGACATTCACCTCGGTCGCCTTTCTCTGCTGGCACCCACCGTCCGTGGCATGAACGGCAATCAGTTCAGTCCGACCACTCCGGAAATCAGAGTCCTCGTACCGCAGGGTTCGTTACTGCCCACCGACACGTTGTGGGTGAACTGGCAAGGCGCGACGGCTGTCCCTGAAGGCTCCTACCCAAGCCCACCTCGGCTGGTCAGTGCCGGCCTGGAGATTGCGGTACCGCGCTCGGTGCTCGCCTACAGCCTGGGCCAACGGGTTGCAGTCAGTTATTTTATCGACCGCGACGACAAACCCGTGGAGTCGGCTGTGTTGCTGCTGGACATTCTGCCGCTGCCGGCAACCGCTTTGAACTCCCCGAAAATTGTCGAGGCCGATGCCAACAATTTTCTCGACATAACGGCGCTCGGCACCAAAAACGCAACCATTCATGCGCTGCTGCATACCTTGATTGAAGCCGAACAGCCCTGCTGGCTGCGGCTTGAGGGTAAGAAGGCTGATGGCACTGCGCATAATCTGACGATCTGGGCAGGATTACCGGCCAAGGTCAACAGCACTTGGATCAGGCAAGGCTTCTGGCCGAAGTCGCTGGCTAACAGCTATCTCGTGCAATTGGGGCATGGCACGACACTGACGCTTAAGTACCTGGTGGCGCTGGACAAGAGCAATATCGAAACGAACGCAGTGAAATTTCCGGATCGGGTTTACACGATCAAGTCTGTAGAACTGGTTGTGCCGACACTGGACAGGGTATTGGACTCGAACGGTGAGGAAGTGCTGGAAGGGGGATGGACGGTCAGCACTAGCTTAACGTTGTCGGGAACTGCCAGTAAGGGACTGGATATCGAGGTGTTCGATGATGATGGGTCGAGCACGGTTGCCAAAGGCCGAGCGACGGCCGACCCGCTGACGGGAATCTGGACACGGGAAGTAACTGTTGCCGAAGGGAAGCACCGGTTATTTGCCAGATCGTTGTATCACGGTGGTGAGGTGGATTCTGACGCGCGGAGTTTTACGGTGACAGCGGATGTTGCGCCGACGATTGATTCGGTTAAAGGCTCTCCGAGTGGCAATGAGATTAGTCATGGAGGCGTCATCGTTGAAACGGCTGTGGACCTCACTGGCACAGCGGCGAAGGGCGAGAAAGTCCAGATTCTGGACAATGGCGAGTATGTAGCAGAATCCTCGGCGGATACCAATACGGGCAAATGGGTTCTGGAAATCACAGGGCTGACAGAAAAAAAACATAGTTTTACGGCAGAGGTGAAGTACGGCCCAGGACAAAGCTCAGCCACATGGACGCTTACGGTAACGGCGCTGGTGATACCCGCCCTAACTAATATAATTGACGATATGGGTATGGACATTCCCAGCGGCCAAACTACCGCAAGCACGACATTGACACTCAAGGGCAAGGCAAGCAAGGGTTTGAAGGTTGAAATATTTGATGATAATGGTACGAGCGTTGAATCAAAAGGCGATGCCACAGCCGAGGCGATAAATGGAACGTGGATGCTGCGACTGTTTGACCAGCAACTGGGTGCTCACAACTTCCACGCCAAATCCAAATACAGCGACGGCCATGTATCAAATTTCCACAAACTAACAATCGTTAACTATGTAGAAGAAACCTTTGATGACTTGCCTACCGGGCCTGCAACGGAAACTCCGACCATGTTTATATCTGGAACCGTTAGCATCCAAAAGAATTATCGCTTCGCACCTGGTTACCCGACAGGTCACGCACTCACATCAGGCAGCTTCATTTACGAAAACCAAATATGCCGCATGCAACTTAAAAGGAGCTATAAAAGAATCACACTATTAATGCACTCTTCCACAATCAGAGCACCTGGACATATACGCATTTATCGAGACAATGCATTAATAAAAACCATACCAATCCATTACCTTGCCGGCAACACATCGGACTCACTCCAACTTACAGAAGAAGGAGGAATTGACCTTGTAGAAATTTATGGAAGTTATCTGGGGACGGTCGGTGCCTTTCAAATTGACAGCGTCCGAATGTATAAGTAATCGTTGGCACATCATGCAGATTTGCCGCGATGACTGCGATTTATTAAGTAATGGATATGGTGGTTGGGCTGACGTCATCGGGTGCACAAAAGGGACAGATTCAATTAACCAGTGATTGATGATCGTTCCCACGCTCTGCGTGGGAATGCCTCAAGGGACGCTCCGCGTTCCAGCTCTGGTGGGGACGCAGAGCGTCCCGGGCTGCATTCCCACGCAGAGCGTGGGAACGATCAACGCGTAAGCAATGAAGATTCCTGTGGGAGCGAGCCTGCTCGCGAAAGCGTCGGAGCAGTCAGCATTGCAACCGAACATTACGACAAATTCGCAGGCTGGCTCGCTCCCACAACAACCGCGCAAACAAGAGCCGGCTCGACCGCTCGTCTGAATACCGCCTGTACCTGTCAGATCTGACAGGTGTGCTTTTTTTCAAACTGGAGTGAGATGGATCCCATTCAATGCACGGCACGGCACGGCACGGCACGGCACGGCACGGCAAAATTCTCAGGGAGCGCTTCCATGGATATCCAGTCTTCGATTTTCAACGAATTGTTTGTCTTGTATCCGGTCATCATCAGGGGCTGGGTCACACCGGTGAAGCCGCAGGGCATTGCCCAAGGCGGGATTCCCAAGGTGCTTTACGATGGCGAGACGCAGGGCCTGGAATGTCTGATAGATCCGTGGACGGAAATGCAGCTCGCTTCCTGGACCATGGCCGCTGATGACCGCGTCGATCTGTACGTCAACGACAACCCTACTCCCGTAACGGGCAAGACCGTTGCCCCGGGCGAAGAACAACAGCGGGTGCGCTTGTACTTGCCCCACGGCTGGCTCAATCAGGGCGTCAATCGCCTGTATTACAAGGTCACGCGCGTAGGAGGTAACGATGAATCGTCTCGGGACACGCTAGCCCTCTACCATTTGCGTCTGCCGGAATCTCTGGATCTGATCATTCCGCCGGAAGTAGTACGTGAAGGCGTGGGGCCGGAGCTCGCCGCACGAGGTGTGACATTTGCGTTTACTTACACCAACCGACGCCACTTCGACTCCATCGTTTTTGCGCTCGGCGATACCACCGTGCGCTTCGACGTGCCCGACGCGCCGGCCCCGATCAACCTGACCCTGCTCACCGATACCTTCCAGCGTGCCGGTGACAACCCGAATGCTGTGGCGGAATTCAGAGTATTTGACCAATTGGGCAATGCCGTCATGTCAGGTGAAAAGCGCGTGGACATTCACCTCGGTCGCCTTTCTCTGCTGGCACCCACCGTCCGTGGCATGAACGGCAATCAGTTCAGTCCGACCACTCCGGAAATCAGAGTCCTCGTACCGCAGGGTTCGTTACTGCCCACCGACACGTTGTGGGTGAACTGGCAAGGCGCGACGGCTGTCCCTGAAGGCTCCTACCCAAGCCCGCCTCGGCTGGTCAGTGCCGGCCTGGAGATTGCGGTACCGCGCTCGGTGCTCGCCTACAGCCTGGGCCAACGGGTTGCAGTCAGTTATTTTATCGACCGCGACGACAAACCCGTGGAGTCGGCTGTGTTGCTGCTGGACATTCTGCCGCTGCCGGCAACCGCTTTGAACTCCCCGAAAATTGTCGAGGCCGATGCCAACAATTTTCTCGACATAACGGCGCTTGGCACCAAAAACGCAACCATTCATGCGCTGCTGCATACCTTGATTGAAGCCGAACAGCCCTGCTGGCTGCGGCTAGAGGGCAAGAAGGCTGATGGCACTGCACATGACTTGACTCTCTGGGCTGGGTTGCCAGCTAGAGTCAACAGCACTTGGATCAACCAGGGATTCTGGCCACAGACGCTGGCAAACAGTTATCTCGTTCAATTGGGGCATGGCACGACACTGACGCTTAAGTACCTGGTGGCGCTCGACAAAAGCAATATCGAAACGAACGCAGTGAAATTTCCGGATCGGGTTTACACGATCAAGTCTATGGAACTGGTTGTGCCGACACTGGACAGGGTATTGGACTCGAACGGTGAGGAAGTGCTGGAAGGGGGATGGACGGTCAGCACTAGCTTAACGTTGTCGGGAACTGCCAGTAAGGGACTGGATATCGAGGTGTTCGATGATGATGGGTCGAGCACGGTTGCCAAAGGCCGAGCGACGGCCGACCCGCTGACGGGAATCTGGACACGGGAAGTAACTGTTGCTGAAGGGAAGCACCGGTTATTTGCGAGATCGTTGTATCACGACGGCGATGTGTATTCCGAGGTGCGGAATCTGACAGTGACGACCACGCTTGAGATCGATCCAACCACTATGTCCCTTGATGGATTCCAGTTCTATCTAGCGGCCTCTCCTTACTCAGCACCTTGCGATAAAACAGCATATATACACCCGAAAGCCCATCAAACAAGAAAAGCACAGGGAGGGATACCCCCTTATAGATATAGTTCCTCCAATCCGAATGTCGCCTCTGTTGACACAACAACCGGCCAAGTTATATCAATTAGAAATGGCACAACTGAAATTACCGCCCATGATGCCCACAATGACCATGTGAGTTACACAGTCAGCTGCTCGAACGTATATGAACTGGTATGTAATCGGCAAAAAATCAGCTATGCACAATCGCTTGCATGGATGCGATCTATAGGAGCAACCCTTTTCCCTGCGGCCCCACACCCAAATGAGCCGAACCCTCTGGCGCAGACTGTTTCAGTCAGCTTTTATAGTGATCCAGGGGACGCAACCTATCACTATTGGTGCACGACAATGTTGTGGGATGGCGGCAATTTTACGACCATAGCGTCCATAAATCGCGCCGGAATCTTATCAAGTGGGGGCTATGGAACGACTCCGAACATTCTGGCGCCGTCAATAGGATACCGCCCCCGCAACTGATCCTGCCCATAGGCCTAAAACATTCGTTAGCAATAAAAGAGGCTGCCCTTACACAAAGGCACAAAGGGGACGGATTTATTTAACCGAGCCATGTACGCCGTCAGCGCTGACACCAAAAACGAAAACCTGCTGGCCAACGCCTGCGAACCCTCGCCTCCGCGAAAACCATCGCCCAGGAATTCGCCGGGCTGGTCAAACCATCGCAGCGCCGAATGCTGATGGGGATTGCGCAGTTGATCATGCTCGGGGAACTGGCGGTGAATCGGGTGCTGGATAATCTGGAGTTGCCGCAGTAGCGGGTCTCGCGACGGGCTCTGAGTCAGGCGCCGGCAGTGCCGACGCCTTCGCGGGCAAGCCCGCTCCCACAGGAGATTTGTGTCGCTCACACGGCGGCGGTTACACCGCCGATTTGATGATCGTCCCCACGCTCTGCGTGGGAATGCCTCAAGGGACGCTCCGCGTTCCAGCTCTGGTGGGGACGCAGAGCGTCCCGGGCTGCGTTCCCACGCGGAGCGTGGGAACGATCAACGCGTAAGCAATGAAGATTCCTGTGGGAGCGAGCCTGCTCGCGAAGGCGGTGGGTCAGTTACTGAGGCTTCGACTGGCGGATTGCTTTCGCGAGCAGGCTGAACTGGTCAAGTAATATTGGACACCAGTTAGGGTTTTTCAGGCCGCCATTTTCTCCATGGCGACCGGTGACCGGTAGTTGTTGTAGCTATGGAGTCTGGTGTTGTTGTAGCGCATTAGGTAGCGCTGCAAATCAACCCGTGCTTCGTACTCGGAGCGGTACCCCGCTTCAGGTACCCACTCCGATTTCAGACTTCCAAAGAAACGCTCCATCGGTGCGTTGTCCCAACACTCTCCCTTGCGACTCATGCTCTGCCTCAGCCCGTGCGCTAGCAGCTCATTCCTGAATTTATGGCTGGTGTACTGGCAGCCTTGATCGGAGTGAAACAGCACGTCTTTAGGTCTGCCTCGCAACTCAACGGCCATTCGTAAGGCCTCACAGGTCAGTTCCGCATCCGAGATCATTGAAAACGCCCAACCCACCAGTCGGCGGGCGAAGAGATCCAAAACCGCAGCGAAATACATCCACCGGGTGCCGACCTTGATATACGTGACATCGGCGCACCACACCTCATTGATTGATGTGACATCGAACTGGCGCTTGAGCACGTGCGGTGCGACCAAAGCCTCTACGCCTGATGATTTGTATTTATGGCGCCGGCGCTGACGGCTAGTCACTCCGGCTTCACGCATCAAACTACGAGCCATGTACCGCCCGACTCGATGTCCTTTGGCCTGTAGTTCCCGGGAAAGGGTGCGTGCCCCGGCCGATGCTCTCGATTCCTTATGATGCTCAACCAGCATGGCTTTGAGTTTCTCCCGCTCAGGACTCACCTTGCCTTGGCGCTGACGCCAGGCATAAAAGCTGCTGCGGCAAACATCAAACACACGGCAACAGTCGTTAACGCCGTATAGCTCTGCCAGCTCATTGATCAATGAGAATGATCTTTGGCGTCCAATAGCAGCAGAGCACTGGCTTTTTTTAGGATTTCAATATCCCGGTCTTTTTGCCTGAGCAAGGCTTTGAGTTCTTGAATCTCTCGGTGGTCAGCTGTAATCGCTTTGGCCCCCACCGGCGTTGTACCCAGGCGCTCTTTGCGAACCTGGGCGACCCAGCGACGCAACGCGGTAGGGCCGATGTCTAGACTGGCACAGACTTCGGGAACCGATATCCCCTCGTCCAATACCATGCCGACAGCCTTGAGTTTGAATTCAATTGAATAAGAGTTACGCATATCCGAACACCTCAGATTTGGACGCCATCATAGCGCCTGATTGAAGTGTCCAAAATCATTAGGCCAGTTCAGGCTCACTCCTACAGGGGGTCGGGTTAAGGCTGGAACCATTCGTGGCGTTCGTTGAAGGTTTGCTGGATGAGGTCGGTGAGGGCTTTGATTTCGGGGGAGTTTTGCGAGTCGGTGTTGACGGCGAGCCACGCGTGTAGCTGCATCGGTTCGGCGAATAATCCGGGCAGTGCGATGAGGCCACGGTCGAAGCGGCTCATGTATGCCGGCAGCAAGCCAATGCAGGCGCCACAGCGGATCATCTCGAGCATCAATTCATAAGACTGCATCTGTACCACCCCGGCCAAGCGCTGCTCGACCAACTCATTCCAAGGCCGAAAGCTCTCAACATGTCGGTCATGCTGCCATTGCACAAGCATGAAATCCGCCAGATCTTCCGGCGTTTCCGGTCGCGCTGTCACTCGTGAGTAGCGCTTGGCGATATGCGGCAGATAGTCGATCCGCACGAGGTGTTGCGGTTCGCTGGTGGCGAAGGTGGGGCCGGGATTTGGGGTGTCCCCGGTTGCGAGCCAGAGGACGATGTCGGCACTGACCGCACGCAGGGCCAGCTCACTGTCCAGCGCGATGATTTCCAGGCGCAAACTGGCATTGCGCCGCAGCAGTGCGATGAGGTCGCGGCCGAGGATGTCGTGGAGGATGGATTCGGCGACGGCCAGACGAATCAGCGGTTGTTCGAGGACCGGGAGTTTGCGTTCGTGGGCCAGGGTGATGAGTCGGGCCTGCAACTGTTGGCCTTCGCGGGTCAGGCTGAGGGCGCTGCCCTGGAAGCTGAACAGGCTGCGTTGCAGTTGCTGTTCGAGTTGCGCGAGTTGTTTGCGCAATACAGTTGAGCGCACGTTGAGGCTGCGCGCGGCTTGCATGAAGCAGCCGCAGCGAGCACTGACCAGGAAGTATTGGGCGACTTCGCTGTCGATGGTCGCGGCCTGGTTTAGCCAGGGTTCGGAGCGGGATGGGGGCGATTGGAAATCAGCAGTGCCCGAGCGTCCTGCGGGTTCGGTGAATGACATTGATGACTCCCTGTCGATCTAATGTGGTGTCGTTACGCAAATCTTTTAGGAGCTGCGGCACGCTGCGATCTTTTGATCTTTAAAAGCAAAATCAACAGATCGCAGCCTCGTTTCACTCGACAGCTCCTACAGAAACACTGTGTGTCAGTTACCTATCACTTTGTTCAGTTCGGCACCGTCGATGCTCAGGGTGGCGGTGTTGAGCATGCCGTCCAGATAAGCCTGGGCGATCTGTTCCTGGCGTTGTGCGCGCAGGGCCTGGGTCAGTTGGTCGCGCAGTTCCTCCAGCGTCGCGGTGCGGGCCGGTTGCTGTTCGGTGAGTTTGATTACATGAAAACCGTCGGCGCTTTGCACAGGATCTGACACGGTGCCCACCTTGAGCCGCGCCACGGCGCTGCGCACTTCCGGCACCAGTTGTTGCAACGGTTGCAGGCCGGTATCACCGCCCCGCTCTGCCGTGACGCGATCCTGCGAATATTGCGTAGCGAGCGCCGCAAAATCAGCCGGTGCTGATTGCGCCTTCTTGCTCAATTCAGCGGCTTGTTTGCGCACCGTTTCCACATTCGCTGCGTCACTGACGCCAAGGAAAATCTGACTGACCCGGTACATCGGCGGCGTCTGCCAATTGGCCTTGCCGGCGTCGTACGCCTGCTGCAATTCAGCTGCGCTTGGATACTCCGCCGGCACCTGACTCACCGAGCGCAAATAATCACGAAACACGATTTGCTCAGTCGCTGCGCGAGTCTGCCGGGCGACGTCCGGACGCTGCGCCCAACCCTGCGCATCGGCCTGTTCCAGCACCGCTTTCTCGGTCAGCCGCGCACGAATCCAGCGCTCCAGCGCCTCACGGTTACCGCGCAATTGCTCGCGGGTTTGCGCCGGGACGGTGGCCAGCAGCGCCTGCAATTCCTCTGGCGAAACCTGCTGATTGCCCAACCGCGCGACTGCTGGCCCGGCTGCAACCGCCGGCAACGGCGACGGCTGCTGGGCGGCGACCGGATCACTGCCCGGTCGCAGCACCAGCGCCACGGCCACCACCAACAACGCCACCGCTCCGGCGCCGATCACCATGGCAGGCTTTTTCACAGTGCGACTTCCTCTGCTTCGGCGACAGCGGATTTGGCGGGTTGCACAGCAGCGGTCTGGCTAAAATCGCGCAGGTAAACGATGAATTCCTGCAACAGGCGATCCCACAACTCCAGATTGCCGCGCAGGTGCTCGTTGCTCACCCCTGCGGCCACGACCACGTCCATTTCCATCAGCAGAAACTCACCCTGCAACGACAACCGTGCAAACCGCCGCGTAGCGTTCCACTGCTCGGCCACGCCCTGGGGCAAGTCGCCCTGCACGCGCAGCGCACAGCTGAAGGTGAAATCAACAAAGCTGCCCTGCTCCACCGCCGGGTTGCCGAAACGCACGGCGTAGCCGATGCCCTGACTGGCGCTGAGCAACTGGACGATGCCGTTCTGTTCGCTCTGGTTGACGCGGTAACCGGCGGCTTGCAGGACGTCGGTCAGTGATTGCGGGGAAACGTGGGTGATCAATTGAGTCATGGCTTTCTTCCTTGCTATCAGTGAGCGATCGCCGCTTGCGGCGCGTCGAATTGGGTTTTGTACAGCTCGTCGCCGAAGCCCTGGGCCAGTTCATCGAACTTGACCCGGGCGCTGCCGGCGAAGGGCTGGCGGATCTTCATCACTTCGGCGACGTCGATGTTTTCGTAGGCCGTGAGGATCTGTTTGGCGACGCCGTACATTTGCTGATTCTTGGCTGAACATTGCTGCACTTGTGTGTCACGTTCCGCCAGTTGCGCTTGCAGCTTCGAGCGTTCGGCTTCCTTGCCGCGAGCGAGGACCAGCAATTCGTCATAGGCTTTTTTGAACTTGCCGGTTTGCTCGGCACTGGCCGCCACTTGCGCCTGAGCCTGGCTGTGCAGGCTCTGTTGCTGCCCGGCGAGTTGCTCGGCGAGGCCTTTGGCCTTGGCCAGTTCGGCGGTCAATTGCTTGATTTGCGCCTGGGCTGCCTTGACTTCGTTCTGCGCCGCCAGTTGCGCGGCGCTGGCCTGGGCCTGTTGGCTTTGCAGGGCCTGCAATTGCTGGGTGGTGCTGCGCAATTGCGTGCGCAAGCGTTCTTCCATGCCTTCGGCGCTCGCCCCGGTGGCAAGCAGCAAACCCAGGCCCAGCGCGAGAAAACGCGTGTTCATAAAGCTCTCCCGGCGCCTTAGAAGCGCGTGTTGATCTCAAGCTGCAAGACGTCGATGTCGAACGGTGCGCCGTACACCGCTTCGGTGCTCATCCAGCGACCCGTGGCGGAAACGTTCTTCGCCAGGCCGTAGTTGCCGCCCATGAAATAGCCCTTGGCGTTGGTGCCGCCGAGGTGGAACGAGGAGTCGTTGAAGCCGTCGGGCAAGGCGTCCGGCTGGATGTACTTGTAGCCGGCGAACAGGTTCCAGTCGCCCTTGCGTTTGAGGTCCAGCGCGTTGCCGAGGGTGAACTGCACCATCCACGCATTGGCGCCGCTTTCGATCTCGCCGTTGCTGTCGAGGTTGTTGACGATCTGCCCGGCGGAGCGCTTGCGCATGTCGCCTTCGTCGTAGCTGAGGTTGTGGATGTAGTGGCCCTGGCTGCGCAGTTTGAAGTCCTGCGGCAGGTCGGCGTCCCACACGACGTTGAGATCGAGCAGGTTGAACTCGGACGCGAGGCCGACGAATTGCGGTTGCGGCGTAGTGCTCGGGTTGAGCGGGTTTGGCGTGATGTCACGCAGCAGGAACACGCTGTTGCCCTTCTGCATGAACGCCGCGCGGGTGCCGTCGCTGTCGCAGCCCGGCGCGCCGGCCCACGGTTCGCAAGGGCTGGAGCGCTGGCCCTGAATATCGTCGAAGCGGTAATAGGCCAGCGCACCTTTGAGGCGGTTGTTGCTATTGATCGCCCATTTCGCGCCGAGCTGCGCGCCGTACAGCCACTTGTTGTCGCTCTCTTCCTTGTCGAAACCGTTGCTGCTGGAGGTGTCGTTGGTGTAGTCCACCGGGAATGCGCCGACGGTGCCGAACACCCCCCAATCGCGGTTGAGCTTGTGGTCGAAGATCGCTGCCACACCGTCGAAATTCAGGTCGTTGGAATAGAGCATGTCGGTGGACATGAACGGGTTGGCGAAGCGCCCGCCGGTCAGGGTCAGTTCGTCCGTTGGCTTCCAGCTCAGGTAACCCTGATCGAGCCAGATGTCCTTCTTGGCGAAGCCGCCACCGAGGTTCTGCGTGGTCGATACCGGGTTGTTGTCCGAACCGGTGCCGATGCGAATGCCGGCGGTCCATTCCTCCGAAATCACCGCTTTCATGCCCAGGCGAGCGCGCAGGCGAAAGAGGTTTTCCCGGTCTTCACGGGTGTTGAGCAACGGCGGCAGGCTGGTGCTGCTGTTGGGGTTCACGTCGTACGGGCCATTGTTGTTGAGCTTGGCGAAGTCGACGATTTCGTTGCTGTTATTGCCCGAGTAGTAACGCGATTCGTCTCGCAGGCGAATGTCGCCGTCGAAGCTGATCCGCGAGGCCCAGTCCGGGAAGGTATTCGGTGCTGCCCAGTTTTCCTGTTTGGCGGTGGCCATGACCTCGGCTTTGACCTGATCGCGGATCTGGTCGCGCACCGCTGCCGGCACGTATTGCACGCGCACATCCCCCGGCGCGGCGACCGGCCCGGCCGCTACGGCAGTGGACGCGGCAGCCTGTTTGGCCTGCGCCGCTTCGTTCTGGGCCTGGGCGATCAGCGCGTCGGCTTTGTCCTGTTTGAGAATGCCCTGCTCGACCAGCAAGCGGATCAGATTGATCGTGGCGTTCTCCGAAGGCGCAGGCGCTGCCATCGCCTGACCGACCAGGGTCGCAATGACCATGCCGACCGCCAGGGACAATCGATTCACGTTGGAAATCATCTGCACACAACTCCTTTTGCCAAAGCTTGAATAAGTGAATTAACCCGGACGCCGCCCTTGCAGGGACAGGCGCACGGGCAAAGTGATGGAGGCCGGAGGCCGTTCGCTGAGGGCTGGCGCACCGCGTAAAGCGGCCAGCACCTGGGTATCGATTTGCGGGTTGCCACTGGACTTGATCAGCTCGACACGGGTGATCTCGCCGACGCTGCTCAGCCACACATCGGCCTGCAGCGAAAATGCGAGGTTGCGCAGCTCGGGGTTCTCGCGCAGCAAACGCTGGAAAGTGAACGCGAGAAACTGGCTGTACGTGCCCGTACCCAAACGCCCGCCGCCAGCACCGGCCATGCCGCCGCCCTTGCCCGCGCCGATGTTGAAAGCGTCGCTGCCGGCCTGCGCGTCGCCGTCCATTTGCATCGGGTTGGCCAGGTCGTCCGCCGGCGATGGCGGTGCTTCTTCTTCAGGCTTGACCTCCTCCGGCTCCGGCGTTGGCTCAGGCTCGACGACTTTTTCTTCCACCGGCGTTTCCGGCTCTGGCGGTTTCTCCGGCGGCGGTGGTGGCGGTGGCGGCAACGGAATGATCGTCGGCACCTTCGGCGCTTCGCGACGCACGCCGGCCATGTCGTTGGCCCACTGCCAGAGGAACCACGCGGCGAGTGCGCCGACCAGCAATCCGGCGCCCCACTTCACATAGCGCAACGGCGTCTTTTTCACTGGCGGCGGCTCGATCGGGAGTTGTGCGGTCATGACTCAGCCCTGACTCGGTTTGCCGGTGACGAGACCGACCTGGGACAGTTCGAGCCGACGCAGCAGGTCGAGCACTTCGATGACTTTCTGGTACTGCACCGTCGCATCGCCGCGCACGATCACCGGAAAATCCGGGCTCTGCGCTTTCTCGATGCGCAGGCGTTCTTCCAGCTCCGCCAACGTCACGGGATAGGCATCGAGAAACACCTGGCCGCCGTCGTTGACCGAGATCGCCTTGGTCTTGGCCTCCGACAGCGACACCGAAGCGCTGGCCTTGGGCAGGTTGATCTGGATCCCGGAAACCTGCGCGGTGGCGGTGAGGATGAACATCACCAGCACCACCATCAGCACGTCGACCAGCGGAGTGATGTTGATGCTGTCGACTGCGGCATCGTCATCATCGTCGTGGGAGGCATTTACGGACGCCATGGCAGTGCTCCTCAGGCCGGTACGGAGTGGTTGGCGTGATGGCCGCGCTGGTGCGACGCCTCACTGAACTGGCTCTCGCCGTGCATCTCCGCCAGACGGGTGATGAACTCGTCGACGAATACGCGCATGTCGGCGCTGACTTCCTTGTTGCGGGTGATCAGGCGGTTGTAGCCAAACAGCGCCGGGATCGCGACGAACAGGCCCATCGCCGTGGCCAACAGAGCGGCGGCCATGCCCGGCGCGATGGCATTGATATTCACGTCGCCGGCCATCGCCGTGCCGAGGAACACCACCATGATCCCCAGCACCGTGCCTAGCAGGCCGATATACGGACCGCCGGCGATGGCGTTGGACAGGGTCGAGAGTTTCGAACTCAGTTGCTGGTTCTCGCGGGTGCGCACACCGTCCATCGAGCAGCGGATGGCTTCGATGGTCGCGGCGGAAACCGACGAGGTATCGGCGCCCTGCTCGCGGCGGGTGCGGATCTCTTTGACCGCCACCAGATAGAGGCGCCACAGCGACGAATGCTGCAGACGTTGAGCCAGTTGCGCGTCGTCGGCGAACATCTCCAGACGCGTGCCGACCTTGGCGAATTGCACGCGAAAGTCTTCGTTGGCCGCAGTGACGCGGCTGAGGCTGCGGTTCTTGCGTAGCATGATGATCCACGACTGGAACATCATCAGCACCAGCACGGCGATGATCACCCAAGCGTCGATCGGCACCGCGTTGAGGAGGAAGCCGAGGCTGCCGAAACCGAAGCCGGATTGTTCTTCATCGACGCCGTAAGCGACCAGTTTCGACTCGGCGCCTTGCGAGGTGGCATCGGCCAGCAACAGCGCAGCAGGTCGGGCAATTTTCGACAGGCGCAGTTCGTCGATGGCGCCAGAGAATGGCTGCAACGCGCCTTCCTGCAGATCAGCGCCGATGGCCATGACCGAGTTGAATGCCGGCATCGCCTGGGCCAATGCAGCGCTCTCGCGACCGTTGATGTACAGGGTGACTTTCGAGCCCTCGGCGGTTAGTGCGAGGTGTTGCCATTGCCCCGGCGCCAGCGCTTGGGCGGCAGCGGCGCGCTGGCCGTCGATTTCCACGAACGGCAGGCCTTGGCTGACGCCGATCAACAGGCTCTGCGAGCCTTCGCGTCGAGCGAGAATCAGTTGCTCGCCAGAGGCCTGATCCAGACGCAGCCAGGCACTGAAGGTGAACGCGCTGCCGGCGTTGTGTTGCAGTGAAGGACTGGCCGGCAGCAGTAACGGTTGACCGCTGAACTGCAACGCACGGCCGACGACGCCATCGATCGCTGTGCCGGTCGCGCTTTGCGCGGTGTTGCCGTACGCCGTGGTGTCTTTCGCCGGGGTGCCGGTGGCGCCGTCGAAGTGATACAGCGCGGTGTAATTCGGATCGAAAGTCAGTTGGCCGTTGCCGGTAGCCGGGGCTTTCTGGTTGCCGTAATACATCCAGATGTCCTGACGTTGGCCACCCTCGACATTCGGCACATCGACCCAGATCAGCGCCATGCCCATCAGCGCGTCGAAACTTTCGATCTGGTGGTTGAGCACGGTCTTGTCGTCGGCAGCGACGAAGCGCAGATCGGAGCCGTCCTCTTTCACGCCGTCGAAGGTGAAGTTGCCGGTGTGCAGGCGCACCAGCAGCGCGGTGCGGCCAAGGGCCTGATTGATCGCCGCGCCCTGCGGTGTGGTGTCGACGGCGATCTGTTTGCGGTAATGCCAGTCGTCCTGCCACCAGGCCTGAGCCGTGGCCGGGAGCACGAAGCCCAGGCAGATCAACAACGAAAGGAAGAGGCGTTGCATGGACGTGCTCCGTTAGAAAGTGGCTTGAAGGTTGAAGTGCAGGCGCGATTCCTGCTTTGAGGTGTTCGGCCCTTCGAGTAGCGGGTAGCCCCAGTCGAGGCTGCCGGACAGCCATTTACTGAGGCTGGCGCGGGTGCCGAGGCCGACGCTGGCCAGGGCGTAATTGGCGTCCTGATCCGGCAGTTCGTCGCGCAGGTACAACTGCGCGCCTTCGGCGAAGGCATAGAAGCGCCAGTCCTGCATCCACGTGCCGGCGAATTTCGCCAGCGACGGTGTGCGCAATTCCTGGCTGAGCAGGTAGCCGTCATCGGCGGTACGTTCAGCCGCGAGATAGCCGCGCACCGAGGTGGCGCCACCGGCGGAGAATTGTTCGTTGGAAACCAGCGGCCCCGAGGCGAGTTGGAATGCGGCTTTGCTTGCGCTCTGCCAGTCGCTGTCGAAGGTCCAGGTGTAGTTGGTGTCGCCCTTGAGCACGGCGAAACCCGGTTTGGCGCGATAGCGTTTGTAGTCGAAGTCTTCGTCGTCGCTGCCGTAGCCGAACACGCTGCGCGTGGCGGCAACCAAACTCAGACCGAGACCGAGCTGGCTCTTTTCGCTGTAGCGATAGCCGTTGTAGGCGAAGGTGAACGGCGCGTATTTGAGCGGCACCTTGTCGCTTTCGCCGGACAGGCTCAGGCGCTCGTCGAAGTCCTTGAAGTCGATGCCGGCCGACAGCGAGTTCGACCAGTTGCCACTCGAGGGCAGCGTGTAAATTGCCGCGACGCCGTAGCTGTGACCCTTGCCGAGCACGTTGCTGCCGCCGATGGTGGCGACGTTGCTGTCGGACTGGTAACCGGAGAATTGCACGCTCCAGCGCTCGCTCAGCGGCGCGGTGTAGGACCCGGACCAGACCTTGGCGTTGTCGGTTTCCTGCGGCGCGGTGAAGAACGTCAGGTTGACGCTGTGACCGAGCTGCCAGAGGTTGTTGTAACCGAGGCTGGTGACGCTGCGCAGCTTTTCGGTGTCGGCGCTGTAGTCGTTATTGAGGCCGACGCTGGCCGTCCATGGGTTCTGGTCTTCGACCTGCAAGTCGACATCCATGGTGCCGGGGCGCTGCCCTTCACGCACCAGCGGCATGACCTGGCGACCGGGTGTCTTGTTGAGCTGCGCGAGTTCGCCCTGGACTTTGGCAAAGTCCGGCACCTCGCCTTCTTTCAGCGCCGGGACGTTGTCGCGGATATCCAGCGGCGAATAGTGTTTGGCGCCGACCACGCGCACCCGGCCGACCTTGGTTTCGCTGACTTGCAAATAAACGATGCCATCGGCCACGGCCTGCTCGGGCAGCTCGACAAACACCGACTGATAGCCGCGCTCCTGATAGGCCTTCTGCAACGCATCGCGGGCGCCTTCGATGTCGCTCAAGGCTTTCTGCGGGCCGAGAAACGGGTACACCGCTTCTTCGATCGCCCGCGCATCAAGCACGGTGTTGCCGCGCACGAAGTATTCGTTGACGTCGACCAGTCGCTGCGCGGCGGGCGCTTCTGTGCCCTCCTCGGCCAGCGCTGGCTGCGCGCCCGCCGTCACCAGCAGCCAGCCCCACAGCGCCAGCCGTGACGTGAAAATCCGTTCCACATTACCCCCTGAAATTCGCGATGACCTGTGGGCGTTAGCGCCCGGTGTGCTGCGTCAATTGCTGATCGTTGTGGCGCAGGCGTGCTTGCCCAGCCAGGTGTGCAACAGCGCAAAGTTCAGCGAGAACTCGGGCATTTGCAGCAAGGCACCGCAGAACACTTCGCCGATGATTTTCTGAATCAGCAGCACCGCGCGCGGCTCGTTGAGCAGCGTGGCGATGTCACGGCTGAGGGCGGTGAAACTCCAGACCTTCTGGTTCAGGCCAAGACCGACGAACCAGCGGAACAGCAGGTTGTAATTGAGCTGTTCATAGAGCTGCTGTTCGCTGGGCACCGAATACAGCAATTGCAGGAGCAGGATGTGCATCACCGTCTGCGCGGGAATGAGCATGCCGGGCGCGGCGTTGAGGTCGCGCAGCAGGTCCTGGTGGGCGTCGAGCAGATCGTCGATCTGCGGGCGCAGCAACACCAGCGAATGGCCCGGCGGAATGTAGCTGGACACTTCTTTCAAAGCGCCCTGCCAGTCATCCTGCGAGACGATCCAGACCCACGGCGCGCCGTAGCGATACACCGAAACCGGCTTCTTGCGCGCGGCTTCGACGATCTTCGACAGGCGTTGATCGAGCTCCTGCATGCCCACTTTCGAATAGCGTTCCATAGTCCCCATTGCCTCACTCCCGGCGTCCCGCCTCGGCTTGCAAAGTGCGCCCCGAAAGGCCCCTCAAGCGCGTTACACAGGCATGACCGGACTGGCAAAGGGCTACCGAACTTTTGTCATAAAAGCTTCATTACCGAAGATGGATTGACGGATGTAGATGATCGACCGTGGGAGCGAGCCTGCTCGCGAAAGCGCTGTGTCAGGCGATGAGGATGTTGGATGTGCCGCCGCCTTCGCGAGCAGGCTCGCTCCCACAAGGTGGACTGTGGTTGCACCGTTGCGTGACATTCGCGTGACATTCACGGGGTTAAATCCCGGCCCGTTCAGGCGTATAACCTTCACAAGACTTTCAATCGGCACGCCGACTTCAACACAGGGTAGTGACATGACCACAGCAAACATCCTTGGCAACCTGTTCCCTTCGGTCAGCGACATCCCGGAAAAATATCGCCTCGACGCTCAGGTCGAGCAGCGTGAATACCTGGTCGATGGCCAATTGCGCCGCTGGGACGGCCCACTCGCGCAGGTGCGCAGCCCGGTCTATCTGAAAAGCGAAAACGGCGAAGAACAGGTGATCCTCGGCAGCACGCCGCTGCTGGATGCCGACACCGCGCTCACCGCTCTCGACGCTGCCGTTCGCGCTTACGATCGCGGCCAAGGCCTGTGGCCAACCATGCGCGTGGCCGAACGCATCCAGCACGTCGAAGCATTCCTCGGCCGCATGCGCGAGCAGCGCGAGGCGGTGGTCAAGCTGCTGATGTGGGAGATCGGCAAGAACCTCAAGGACTCGGAAAAAGAGTTCGATCGCACCTGCGATTACATCGTCGACACCATCAATGCCCTGAAAGAACTCGACCGCCGTTCCAGCCGCTTTGAGCTGGAGCAGGACACCCTCGGTCAGATTCGCCGCGTACCGCTCGGCGTCGCCTTGTGCATGGGGCCTTACAACTACCCGCTGAACGAAACCTTCACCACGCTGATTCCGGCACTGATCATGGGTAACACCGTGGTGTTCAAACCGGCCAAGCTCGGCGTGCTGCTGATTCGGCCGTTGCTCGAAGCCTTCCGCGACAGCTTCCCGAGCGGTGTGATCAACGTCATCTACGGCAGTGGCCGCGAGACCGTCAGCGCGCTGATGGCCAGCGGCAAGATCGACATCTTCGCCTTCATCGGCACCAACAAGGCTGCCAGTGACCTGAAGAAGCTGCATCCGAAACCACACCGTTTGCGCGCTGCTCTGGGTCTGGACGCCAAGAACCCGGGTATCGTCCTGCCCGAAGTCGATCTCGACAACGCTGTGAGCGAAGCGGTCACCGGCTCGCTGTCGTTCAATGGTCAGCGCTGCACCGCACTGAAAATCCTCTTCGTGCATGAAGACGTGGTCGACAGCTTCATCGAGAAATTCAACGCCAGACTGGCCACGCTGAAACCGGGTATGCCGTGGGACAGCGGCGTGGCGCTGACGCCGCTGCCGGAGTCGGGCAAGGTCGATTATCTGCACGGGCTGGTCGCGGATGCGCAAAGCAAAGGCGCACAGGTGGTCAACCCGAATGGTGGCGAGTCCCACGCCTCGTTCTTCTACCCGGCAGTGCTGTATCCGGTGAATCCGCAAATGCGCGTCTATCAGGAAGAACAGTTCGGTCCGGTCGTGCCCATCGTGCCGTACCGCCACCTCGATACCGTGATCGACTACGTGCTGGAATCGGACTTCGGCCAGCAGTTGAGTATCTTCGGCACCAACCCGGTGGCCGTCGGCCGGCTGGTCGACACTTTCGCCAACCAGGTCGGGCGGATCAACCTCAACGCCCAGTGCCAGCGCGGCCCGGACACCTACCCGTTCAACGGCCGCAAAAACTCTGCCGAAGGCACGCTGTCGGTTCACGATGCATTGCGAGTGTTTTCGATCCGCACCCTGGTGGCGACCAAATTCCAGGAGAGCAATAAGGGCCTGATCAGCGAGATCATTCGCGGGCGTGATTCGAGTTTCCTGACCACCGATTACATCTTTTGATGGATGATCGGCAGGATTGAATGATCCTGCCGATCCGTCAGCTACCCGGCAATTCAGTGACTACACTGAGCCCAGCATTGCTGGATGCCCGGGAGGCTGACCATGCTCGATTACTTTGCATTGGGTCTGTTGGTTTTTGTCGGTCTCGTGCTGTTTTACGGGATTATCGTGCTGCATGACATTCCGTACGAGATCGCTGTCCACCGCAACCACCCGCACCAGGACGCGATCCATGCCACTGGCTGGGTCAGTCTGTTCACCTTGCATGCACTCTGGCCATTTCTGTGGATCTGGGCGATGGCCTATCGCGAGGATCGCGGTTGGGGTTTCGGCGATGGCAAACCCATTCAGAATCACGTCGATCAACTGGAGCAACAGGTCGTCGAGCTGCAAGCCCGGATCGAGCGGCTGGAAGCGCAGTCGCCGGTTGCGCCTCACTCTGACAGCCGGGGGATCTGAGCATGGATCTGTTGCTCATCCTCACGTATGCCGCGCTCTGCGTCGCGATTTTCAAGATCTTCCGCATTCCGCTGAACAAATGGACGGTGCCCACCGCTGTCCTGGGTGGCGTGCTGATCATCGGCGCGCTGATTTTCACCATGAACTACAACCATCCCTATTCTGAGGTGGCGCGCTCCTACTTCGTCTCGGTGCCGGTTATTCCGATCATCAGTGGCCAGGTGATCGACGTACCGGTAAAGGGCAACGAACCCCTGGAAAAAGGCGACGTGCTGTTTCGCATCGATCCCACGCCTTTCCAGAACCGCCTGAAATCGCTCAAGGCGCAACTGGTTGCAGCCAAGGGCGACCGCTACCGCATCACCGAACTGATTCGCCGCAACTTCGGCACCCAGCGTGAACTGGACGCGGCCATCGCCCGCACCGACGATCTGCAGGCGCAACTGGACAATGCGCAGTTCGAGCTGGACAACACCGTGGTTCGAGCACCGAGCAAAGGCTTCGTCACCCACGTTTCGCTGCGACCGGGGATGATGGCGAGCAAGCTGCCGCTGCGCCCGTCAATGGTGTTTATTCCGCAGGAAGGTCAGTACTTCGCCGCCTGGATGCGCCAGAACAGCCTATTGCGTCTGACCGTGGGCGACGAGGCCGAAGTCGCCTTCGATGGCATTCCCGGCAAGGTCTTTGCCGGTCGGGTGAAAAGTGTGATCGGGGTGATCGCCGAGGGCCAGGTGCAACCTTCCGGTACCCTGATCAGCTACACCGGTTCGCCACCGGCCGGACGCGTGCCGGTGATCATCGAGATAACCGATCCGGCGTTCGCCGAATACAGCGCGCTCATGCCGGGCGGCGCCTACGGGCAAGCGGCGCTTTACAGTCAGCACTTTCACCACATCGGCGCGATGCGCAAAATCCTGCTGCGCATGTCCGCCTGGATGAATTACATTTTCCCCTTCCACTGATTTGACTGACGTACGAGGTTCGCACTGACTACTTACAGCACCCACCGCCTGCCACCGCTGTTGCGCCGTATCCTGCGTCCGTTGCTGGACCCGTATCGGCGCTACCGTCACGCCCGACTGATCCATTCCGTGCGGGTGGCCTTGGGGTTGCTGGCGACGATTCTGCTGACCACTGGCATCAATCTGCCCCACGGCGAATGGGCGTCAGTGACCATGCTGGTGGTGATCGGCGGTTTGCAGCACCACGGCAACATCGGCAAAAAAGCCGCCGAGCGCGCCATCGGCACCCTGATCGGTGCGGGGGTCGGATTGGCCTTGGTGGCGCAGCACGCCTGGCTGGGCATGCCGTGGCTGACCTACTTTTCCATGGCCGTGGTCTGTGGCTTTTTCTCGTATCACGCGATTGGCAAGGGCGGCTACACCGCCCTGCTCTCCGCCATCACGGTGTTCATCGTCGCCGGGCATGGCGACAACCCGATCACCGATGGTCTGTGGCGCGGCGTCGACATCCTGATCGGCATCGCCCTCGCCCTGGCGTTTTCCTTCGCCCTGCCGCTGTACGCGGTCTACTCGTGGCGCTACAACCTCGCCGATGCCTTGCGCGACTGCGCCACGGTGTACGGGCGCATCATCAACGGTGAAGCGGTCAGCGCCGACGAACACGTGCGGCTGATGAGCAAGGTCGGTGCGGTGATGGTGCAGTTGCGCTCGCTGATGCCGTCGGTGTCCAAGGAAGTGAAAATTTCCATGACCGAGCTCGACGCCATTCAGCGCAACCTGCGCATGTGCATCAGCACGCTGGAGATCCTCGGCAATATCCGCCCCAACGCAAGCGACCCGCAGGCCACGGCACATCTGCAAACGGCACTGAAGGCTGAGCACCGGCAAATTCGTGTGCAGCTGATCGGCATGGCTCGCGCGTTGAAAACCGGGGCCTCGCAACGGCTGGAGCGACCGATGGAGCTGCCAGCAGTGGACCTTGATGCGCCGGTTGCCAATACGCTCGACGGCTACCGGATGTTGACCCGACAACTGGCGGCCAATATCAGCGAGATGCGCCAGCGCCTGGCAGCGACCGCACCGCGCTGGAACATCTGATCCTTACTGCGCCGCCAGCCGCCGGGCTTTCCCGCCCCAACCTTGTTGCATGCCGGCGGCCGCCAGCAGGATCGCTGCGACGCCTATCCATTGCAGCAATTGGAGGCGATGGCCGAAGGCGAACCAGTCAACGAAAATCGCCGCGATCGGATATATAAAGGACAGCGCGCCGGTCAATGCCGTCGGCAATTTTTGAATCGCGCCGTACAGCAAAACGTACATCAGACCGGTGTGCACGATCCCGAGAGTCAGCAGACTGGCCCACGCATCGACGCCTTGTGGCAACGCATCGAAATGCGCGAACGGCGCGAGCAACAACACACCGGTGCACACTTGAACCAGCACGATGAGGTGCGGCGGCGTGCCGGTCAGGCGCTTGATGATCAGTGCGGCAATCGCATACAGAAACGCCGCGCCCAACGCCAGAGCAATTCCCAGCAGATAGTCATTGCCGCTCTCGCCTTGGGTACCATGGGCGCTGACAATCGCCAGCATGCCCAGAAACGAAATCGCCAACCAGAACAGCTTCTGCAGGGTGATTTTTTCGCCGAGGAACAACGCCGCCAGGCCGACCAGCATGAACGGCTGTACGTTATAGACAGCCGTGCCGATCGCAATCGAGGCGCGGGAATAGGATGCGAACAGCAGCACCCAGTTGCCGACAATCGCCATTCCACTGAGCACCGCCAGCAGAAACGTTGTGCGGGTCAGAATCCCCGGACGCAGGAATCCGAACGCGGCGCAGACCAACAGCAAGGTGCCGGCGCCGAACACGCAGCGCCAGAACACCACGTCGAGCACCGGTTGCCCGGACACCAGCACAAACCAGCCGATCGTCCCGGATATGAGCATGGCGGCGGTCATTTCCAGCGAGCCGCGGCGGATTGCGTTGTCCATCATCTTCTCCTGAGGCTGTGAGCGAAGCATGGCAAAAGTATGCCAAGCGCACCTCGGGCTGCTCCAGCGCATAAAGCAGGCTAAACTTGGTTTTTGCCTTTTTTATCGAGGGTGATTTGCGCCCCTTGCCTAATCCGGAGTTTGAATGTGACTGACGATATCGATCAGATCCTTATCAGCGCGCTGATGGAAGACTCGCGTCGCTCGCTCAAAGCGCTGGCGCAGATCAGCGGCCTGTCATCGCCCAGCGTGGCCGAGCGGTTGCGGCGTCTGGAAGAACGTGGCGTGCTCAAGGGCTACACGGTAGAGATCGATCCGAAATGCTTCGGCTATCAGTTGCAGGCGATCGTCCGTGTGCGGCCGCTGCCAGGGCAACTGCAGGAGGTTGAGCGGCAGATCATGTCGATCCCGGAGTTCACCGAGTGCGACAAGGTCACCGGCGACGACTGCTTTATTGCCCGCCTGCACGTGCGCTCGATGGAGCAGCTCGATACCCTGCTCGACCGACTGAATACGTTGGCCGAAACCAACACCGCGATCGTCAAGAAGACCCCGGTCAAGCGGCGACTGCCACCGATGGCGTAGGTGTCTTTTACCAATGATCAGGGTAGATTGGGTTTTTTTGCGGCTAAGGAATGGCGCTATGAAAATTCAGGCAATACTGCTGGCCGGCATGCTGCTCGGCGGCTGTGGCACGATTCAAACAGTAGCGCGCAACGATCAGGCTGCCGTTGACGGACTCAAGCAGCAGAAAAGTTATTGCGGCGCGGTACCGAGAATCTACAGCGGCCTCGCTTATGACTTCTGCACGCTGAACGCTCCGCTGGCCTCAGGCATCGATCCCGATGATCACCGCAACGCGGCGATTCCGGTGGTGCTGGTGGACGCCGTGGTCTCCGGCGCCCTAGATACCTTGCTGCTGCCCTACACGATCTACCGTCAGCAAGTGGACGGCAGCATCGTCATCAACTGAGCAGACACCTTTGTCCAGACGATAAAAAACCCGCCGAAGCGGGTTTTTTATTGCAGCCATTACGATCAGTCGTCGCGGCTCATGATGCCGAACAGTTGCAGCAGGCTGACGAACAGGTTGTAGATCGATACATACAGGCTGATGGTCGCCATGATGTAGTTGCGCTCGCCGCCGTGGATGATCGCGCTGGTCTGGAACAGAATGCAGACCGACGAGAACAGCACAAAGCCGGCGCTGATCGCCAGTTGCAGGCCGCTGATCTGGAAGAAGAAGCTCGCCAGCGTAGCGCCCAGCAGGACAAAGAAACCTGCGGTGATGAAGCCGCCAAGGAAGCTCATGTCCTTGCGGGTGATCAGCACGTAGGCCGACAGACCACCGAACACCAGTGCGGTCATGGCGAAAGCCGAGCTGACCACTTCAGCGCCGCCCTGCATGCCCAGGTAACGGTTCAGGATCGGGCCGAGCAGGAAACCCATGAAACCGGTCAACGCGAAGGCGGATACCAGGCCCCACGCGGAATCACGGAGTTTGTTGGTGAGGAAGAACAGCCCGTAGAAGCCGATCAGCACCACGAAAATGTTCGGGTAGCCGACACGCATCTGCTGGGCTACGAAGGCCATCACGCCGCTGAATGCGAGAGTCAGAGCCAAGAGACCATAAGTGTTGCGCAGGACGCGGCTAACCTCTAGCTGCTCAGCCTGCACGCTGTTATTAACTGCGTAATCCTGTTCGCGCATGGCGACACTCCTGTTGGTTTGAAACGTTCAGTCGCAAAGATCATAACAGACGCTCTGTAACAAGCCATGCAGAGAGTTTGACAGTGTGTTTCATTCAGGTATTATGGCGCCCGCAACGCAAACGGAGGTGTGGCCGAGTGGTTTAAGGCAACGGTCTTGAAAACCGTCGACTGTAACAGGTCCATGAGTTCGAATCCCATCGCCTCCGCCATCTTATGTACGACAAAGCCCTGATTATGCAGGGCTTTGTCGTTTCTGGCATTCAGGAAATTGGCTCCTCTGTCTACGGATCGTTTCCGCATCTTTTCGGGCATTTCCGCAACCCTACCCTTCTGACACCGTTAAGTGCTCAACAAAACTAAGCACAGCGCGACGGCAGCATTGAATGCTCAGTAGACCGCTTTCGGCCTGCGTCGCCTCCTAGGGTTAAGCCTCCAGGTACGACTTAGCTCCGCTATCCAGCTCATCAAGTCACAGCGCAGGCGATTGATTGTTCTGTTTCCAAGCCCGCGGAGTTACACCTTCGGTTCGCACGAATGTTCGACAGAAGTGTGACTGGTCAGAGAAGCCACACTCCAGTGCAATGTCCGCAATTAGCAATCTCGACGTCTGAAGTAGCTGCTTGCCCCTCAAAATCCGCTGCTCTCGCATCCATTCTTTGGGTGAGACGAGAGTGCTTCTTTTAAACTGACGGGTGAAATGGCTGCGCGATAGCGCACACGCTTGTGAGATAGCTGCCACGGAGATACCTGCGTCCAAGTTATCGAGCATCACCTGCTTGGCGCGCTGGATCTGCCAAGGTTTCAAATGTCCGGTTTGTTTAGTCAAATCCTTAAGTGAGGACGCGCATGTTTCCTTTTTCATCCTGATTCCTTTTTCCCAGTAGCCGGTTGATTAGCTCAATCCAGCGGTCAGTCGATTGGGAAAAATTTAACGGAAGTCGCGTCGAGATGGGGGCGCATTTTTGCGCTGCTGGAGGCGCAAAATTGCGCATTTTCAATAGTGTTTCCAGTGCTAGCCTCTGCTTCCCGACAACTCGAATCGACGTCATTCGATCCGTCATCTGCAAGGAGAAAGCAATGGCTGCTTCACAACCGCACGGCAAAAACACCGCTTACTGGGGAGTCTCATGGGAGGAGGGCTACGGCTACCCCCAGGCCAGAAAAGTTGGAAACGAGATCTATATCTCGGGTCAGTTCAACCACGATGAGGCGGGTAATCTCGTTGCTCCCGCGCCCCTGAATAGCGAGGGCAAACCGAGCGATTTCTCATCGATAGGAGAGCAGATGCGCGTCTCCTACGACAACATCGCCAAGTTGCTCGCGCTCTATGGAGCAACCCTTAATGATGTCGTCGAAGAAACGCTCTACGTCTTGGATATGGACGCGGCATTCGCCGTGGTAGGTGATGTGCGCAAAGCCGCATATCGCACTGAGCGGCCCCAGTGCGCGAGCAATATCATCGGTGTATCCAGGTTGGCTCAACGTTCACAGCTGATTGAAATTGTCTGCAAGGCTGTCATCGGATCTAGCGCCGACTAAGAGACGCTCCCGGTTTCGCCCTGCGCAACCGGGAGATTCAGCTGCCCTTCGATCAAAGGCTTTTGATGCGCTACGGCTGCTGCACAAAAAGTCATGAATGCTTTGACTCTCCATGACTTTCGAATGTCCTGATGCGTAAGCAGCCAGAGCTCGTCCTGTAGCTCGCGCACAACTGGCCCTACGCGTGTTAACCCAGGCGTAATGTCACCCAGCATGCACGGAAGAAACCCATAACCAAGTCCTGCCGCAATGGCGACGCTCGCGGCCGCGACTGAGTCCGTACGATAAGAAATACAGTCGGCGCTGACTCTGTCTTCGACGTAGCTTTTGGCCTTCAGTCCACATAATCCTGCGGAATAGGACACCCACGGTTGGCCTTCTGCGAACGGGGCACTAGTCGCTTGTTTTATGCTGCCATAAGGCGCCCATGCGATCGAAGCGAGCTTGCGCCCGACTAGACTTTCGGCAGGTTTTTTGGTCGCTCTCACCGCTACGTCAGATTCATCGCGAGCCAGACTTAACGTCTCGTTGCCAACCAGAACCTCGATGGCAATTCCTTCATTAAGTGCCTTGAAGTCGGCGATGATCGGCGTGAGAAAATACAGCAGCAGCGAGTCGCTGGTAGTGATCCTAAGCTTTCCAAGCAGCCCTTGACCTGCCCGAGAAACCCGACGTGTAACGCTGACGATATCAAGCTCGACGCGTTCGGCGAGCGCTCTTAATTCAATACCTTCGGGCGTCAGCATGTACCCAGAGCGGCGGTGGTCAAATAAAGCGACCCCAAGTGTCTTTTCCACTTGAGCCACACGACGCGATACGGTGGATACATTAATCCCCAACCTCTTTGCAGTCGTTGCTCTATTACCGCATTCGCTTAGCGTTTTGATGATTCGCAAGTCGTCCCAAGAAAGCTGACTTACAGCATCGCTTAAATTCTGGGTGACGCCGATTGGTACGGGCGGATTGATTGAAGCTTTTTTTGATGTTGGTTTCACGCCAAGCATCCCAAACTAAGGTTGCTCATCATACGAAATGGCTGGAGGCGAACCAAGGAGTCAAGTGCACAAGCGGACTCGACCCGAGCAACCGGCCAGGATGTTCGGGTTAGATAGGGTGGCGTCAGTCGTTCGGGCGAGTATTAAGCCTTTACCATTTCCCCTGACCAACTTAGTCGTGCAGCTTTAATCACTTCATTCTAATCAGTCGAACGTCCGCTTTTGGCCGGAAGCAGACGCTTATGAATGACCGCTTTCGGCCAAAAGCGGACATAAATGAGGCATGCATATAGCAAAGGTGGTCACCGCTGCGGGCTTGCCCATGTGGGTCTTTCGTTCAAGGCGTGCTGGGCGTGTCGGCACCGGCCAGCTGAGGATTCATAGATACAAGGTGGGCAACCATGGGGGGAATGTACGTAATCAAGGGCCCGAGTTGATCGCGTCAATCGAGGTAAAGTTAGCGCAAGAAAAAATAAGAGGCCGAGCGCACGATCCGCACCGAATACATGTCTACACGACCTCTTCGCGTTTCTATGCCCTACCGCAAGGTATACCCACCATCTACCACAATATCTTGGCCGTAAATGCCACGTGCTCGCTCTGATAGAAGGAACAGAATCACATCTGCCACCGCTTCCGGCTCAAGGAACTTACCCTCTAGTAAGCGCTGATTGACCGTTTCCGCGACTGAGGACAACGTCGCATTATCCAACCCTAGTGATCGCCAGATCGGCGTAGCTGTTGGCCCTGGCGATACGACGTTCACTCTAATTCCGGCCTCAGCCTGTTCGACGGCTAAGGTTCGAGCATGCGCTGTCAGTGCTGTTTTCGACGCAATGTAGCCAGCCAAGCCTGGGAAGGCCAAAGCGGAAAGAAAAGTCCCCACAAATACTACCGAAGCGGGTCTCGCCAATTGGGCTCGCAAAGCTGAAAGCGTGTTAAGCGCACCTGCTCCGTTGATGGCCCAATTTCGCTCGAATCCCTTACTCGCCAAGCTGTCTTCAAGTACAGCGACTCCTGCATTCGGTACTAGAAAATCTACAGGCCCGATTCTAGAGACGCAGTGTGCAAGCTTCTCAAGATCCGAACTTACCGTAACATCGCCACTGACAATATGGAGGCGATCACCATGAACGTCTTTGAGTGCAGCCAGGCCGCCCCGGCCACGGGACATCGCCACTACCGTCGCTTCATAGCTTAGTAATCGTTGAACGACTGCCAGTCCGATGCCTGAACTTGCTCCGGTTACCACAGCGACACGATTGTCGAACTCACTTTTCATGTTTCAGCTCCTTGGGTATTAAACCATTTACCCATCACTGACACATTTCATGCCAACCTAAAACGTCATAAAAATCAGGGTGCAGAAGCTATACCGAGTCAATTTGACCATTATTCGTTTTAGTCGAAATGACGACAAATAGGTTTTTTTGACACGCACCAATGGCTGTGTTCTCAAGTGCGTTATAGGACTGAAAATCCGGTCGCATCGAATTTCTTTGAGAGGAAAATACCACTCCACTCTTCGTAAACACGCCCGAGTTGCTCCGCGAACTGCGGATTGACCGCCCACCGCCCCACTCTCTTGCGATCTGTTTCGGCTTTGTCGACCGGCGAGAGGAATCAGTCTTCACAAAGGCGCTGCACCTGTTATCCACCCCAGAACTATCGCGCATCGCAACTCAGTTGCCGCTTACTGTGCCAGTTTATACACCGGCTTTGGGTCGCCTTCCGCCGGGTTCACGGACAACCGGCTTGGCAACATCGGCGAACGGCAAATCGCGAATCAGAACAGCATGGCTTAGTTGAAAGGTCTTTTCTTGGCCCTGTCTGACTAGACCACGCGTGGCTACAGTGGGCTCCAACAACCCTAAACCCGCTGCGAGTGACCGCCATGAACAACCGTATTGATTACTTCAAACAGTCGCCTCAGGCTTCCAATAAGCTGGTGGAGCTGACGATGCAACTGAGTAAGAAGCCGCTACTGGCTGACCTGGCCCACCTCATAATGCTGCGGGCGTCTCAATTGAATGGCTGCGCGTTCTGCGTGGATATGCACGTGAAGGAAGCCAAGATCCATGGCGAGCGCGAATTGCGCCTCCATCACATTGCGGTCTGGCGTGAATCGCAACTGTTCTCGCCAATAGAGCGCGCGGCGCTCGCCTGGACAGAAGCCCTGACCCAACTGCCATCCCATGGTGTACCTGAAAGCCTCTACGCGGATGTGCGTGAGCAGTTTTCCGAACAGGATCTGTCGGATTTGTCGTTCCTGATTGTCGCCATCAACGGTTGGAATCGCCTCAATGTGGCCTTTCAGGCAGTCCCTGGTTCGTCGGATGAGGTGTTCGGCCTGACCAAAGCCAACCTCAACTGAGCGCACGGTTTATCAACGCGCCAAGCTGCTCGCCCTGAGCAGCGCAGGCGCAGTTGGTGAAGCTCAGCAGCAGCCCAGATTGACGCCGCGACGAAACACTCCATCGCGACAAGGGTTGCACGGCGATGCCTTTGGCCAGCAGTTGCTCAGTCAGGGCAGTGTCGACTACTCCCTCCGGCAAACGGAGTACCAAGTGCATCCCCCCTGGCGAGCGCTCCACCAACAGTCCATTGGGTAAACTCCGCTCCAACGCTTCAATAGTCAAAGCGCGTCGTTCGCTGTAGAGCCTTCGCATGCGCTGAATGTGCCGAGTGAAATGCCCCTCGACAATGAACTCTGCGACCAGCGCTTGAGTAATCGCTGGCGAGCCTGCGGAGAATAACGCCCGACTTACACGCTCAAACGCTGCCACTTGCCCCTGAGGCACCACTAGGTAGGCAAGGCGGATACCGGGGAAAAGCACCTTGCTGAAAGTCCCGGCGTACAGCACGCGCCCGTTGCGATCCAGGCTCGCCAACGCCGGGAAGGGGCGACTGACATAGCGATACTCGCCGTCGTAATCATCCTCGACAACCCAGGCATCGCTCCGGGCCACCCAATCGAGTAACAACTGTCTCCGAGGCAAAGACAGCGCCATACACAGTGGGCTTTGATGCCCCGGCGTCACCATGACGACCTGTGCAGCCTGATGCCTGGCAATGGCCTGCTCCACATCCATACCTTCGGCATCAACTGGCACTGCCTCAAGCTCAATACCGAATTGACGAAGCACTTGGCGCGTGGTTGGGTAGCCAGGATCTTCGACCCAGGCTCGCTCCCCTGCGCGCAGCAAAGTATGTGCGATCAGCGACAGGCTACTGCGCCAGCCGCTGGTGATAAACACCTGATGGGCGCCGCAATCGATACCTCGAGACACCTGCAGATATGAGGCGATGGCGCTGCGTAAGGCAGGCAGGCCGTGCGGCGGCGGATAGTCCAGATCGCCTGAACGCATGCCTCGCAGATAACGGGCACCCAAGCGCGCCCAGATCTTGCGTGGGAACTCATCCATTGCAGGCACTCCCATCTGAAACGGCAAAAGTTGCGGTGGACGCCATAGTGCGTCTGGGGAGTTTTCAATCACCTCGCTGCTGACGGATAAAGCGGGGGCAGACAGTAGCGGCTTCTGCAATTCGGGATTGACCACGGTGCCCTTCTGCCCCAGGGCCAAGAGGTAGCCCTCGCTCGTGAGCAGCGAATAGGCCAGTTCGATGGTGCCACGAGCAACGCCGAGATCCTTGGCGAGAGCTCGCACCGAAGGCAATCGGTCACCAGGGGAAAGCGTGCCAGCGGCGATGGCGGCGAGTACTCGGTCATATAACTGACGGTACAGAGGCGAACCGGGTTGCCCATCCAAGGAGGCGAAAGGGTGCGAACAGGAAGTCATCATGGCCTAGTTCATATCTCACTTCTTGGTTCAATAAATTGAGGCAATGTTAGTTCAAGATTTGACCATCACAACCCACTAAGGCCTCTCCCATGACGTTCAATCTTCAAGACTACGTGCCCAGCGTGCTCGACTTGGCCGACACTGCCCTGCGTCCTCTAGACAGCCGCCATGACTTGAAAATCGCTTTCCCGGTAATGCAGCAATTGCGCCCCCACCTAACAAGCGAGGCCGATTTTATGAGTCGTATCGAACGAATGCGAGCCGGCGGCTATCGCCTGGTTGGAGCCTTCGAGTCATCGGCTCTCGTGGCGCTTGCAGGTTACCGCCTTCAGGAGAATCTGATTTATGGCCCATTCTTGTATGTCGATGACCTCATCACCGATGAAGCCCAGCGCGGCGGCCAGTGGGGCTCCCGGTTATTGCGAGCTCTGGAACGACTGGCTCGTGCCAGCGGTTGTGCTCGCCTTGTGCTTGACACGGGTTTGGCCAACGCGCGCGCCCAACGCTTCTACTTCCGCGAAGGCCTTTATACCGGCGCGCTGCGTTTTCAAAAACAGTTCGATACCCCATGACCGCATCACCCGTACAGGAGGCAATATCATGAACCCGTCTCAGAAGCCCCTCGCTCCTTTGCGAATCCTTCGCCTGATTGCCAGTCCCAACGGTAATGCATCTGAAAGCTTGAAACTGTCTGAGCGGATTCTGCACGCTCTGACAGTACGCGCTGGCATACGCGGGATTGAACTGACGGATATAGACCTGAACACGTTATCGCCAGTCGATGCGACTTATGCCCATGCCTTGGCCCATCCGAGCGAAATAGCTACCGAGGATCAGAAAGGTACATTGAGTCGCTCCGACCAAATGATCATCCTGTTGAATGCCTGCGATGTGCTGCTTATCGCTACTCCCATGCACAACTACAGCGTGCCCTCGCCGCTCAAGGCCTGGATTGACCACGTCGTACGCGTCGGAAAAACTTTCCTCAGCACATCAAAAGGTAAGGTTGGAACGTTATTGGATCGCCCCGTCTACGTTGCCGTAGCCACCGGCGGCTACATTAGCGGTGAGAGGGCACGGCAACCCGACTTTCTTCGTCCCTACCTATCCGCAGTGCTGAAAACCATCGGTCTCAATCAGGTGCATTACTTCACCGTTGAAGGCACAGCAAAAGGGACGGACGCGCTAAAAACGGCGCAGAAAATAGGGTACGACGATGTGCATACGTTCTTTCATGAGGAAATCGAAACTAGGACTCATGAAACAGTTGCCTGAAGCCGGTGCCCCAGACGGCCGAAGTACAAAGGTCGGCAGCGATGCCTGAAGCTGAGCCTAGCTTTTTGATTTTCGGGAGAGCTGTTCGCCCGGGTCGGCAGCCATGGGCCGCATGTCCCCCTCTTAATACCGCCTACAGAGAGGAATTGATCATGAGTCGCCTCAGTTGGTTTCAAACTTCACATGGTGCAGCCAAGTCGCTTGAAATTAATGACCCCGCCATGATCTACATACGGAAGATGCTGGAGCATGCCGACCGCCCCTACGACTTGCTTCCACCTCACCTCAAAACACCAGCGTTCTTCTACAGCTACAGGTAACAACCAAGTCTACTTTGGGGGCTATAGCATTTGAGACTGGCGGGATACTGATTGATCGGGGCCTGGCGGGATGGAGCGAGGGACGGGCGTAAGGGCAGCTGCTGGTGGCAGATGACGAAGCAGGTGGATGCTTTTCCATCAACGGCGGCGGCTTGGGTGATGATGTGGGAGCGGTGTACTACTAGGCGCCCGATATTCTGCAGTGGGAGCCATTGGGCATCGATTATACCGCCTTCTTGGAATGAGCTGTGAGCAATCGTACGGCGGCCTACTAAGAGGGCCTACGTTGGTAATCCTGGCGCAACGACATTCAGTGAGTGGGCGGAGATCAATGCGTGTCTTTCTACCCATTCCTATGGACACGAGGGGCTGAGTGGCAATAAGCGCGCAGGTTGTCAGCATGGCTGAATAGTATGATTTGAATTGCACATTAGCCGGCCAGTTGTACGCCCCGCCATCACTCCTAATTAAATTAAGCAGGCCGGCAGCGAGTCAAAGTGCGCTGGTTACGCACAGACATTTCAAAGTTGAAGCATTCACTGGACTCTTACTGAGACACTGACCACCTGCTTACGTCAGACTGACACTCCGGATAGTACGTTTGAACAATACAACACCGAGCCTTCGTTCGAGGTTTCTCTCTACCTAGCTTACAGCAGGGGGAGCCCCCCCAATGGTGGGATGCCCAAGTGCAGCTGCGCTGCTTTGCTACCTCTAAGAATTTAACCAAGACCATCAAGCTGATCTTGGCGCATAAGTCCTCCGACCTTTTGTAATTTTGTTGGCAGCAATTGTTACGAAATTGCTCTACCTGCCTAGGAACACCGCAACGCAGATCATGGGTTGATTAGTACAAAGATCCACTCGGGAGAGAAGGCGGACAAGCGAGGAAAAGGACCACTGGATTTCGTTTTTATCAATAAAGTCGCGAGCACTGGTCTAACACAGACTGCCCCTCGGATTTTGCTGCAAAATTGAAACAAAAAATTTTGGTTCGCGGGCACGGGAATCGCACTTAGCTCGTTTTGCTGATGACTTCAGCCTGTCATTAGATGCGAAGGTTAAAGAGCGACAAGAAGTGGCGTGCCGCTTTGCACATCGGACATAGCTTGGAGGGGAGAGCTCTCTGAGTCCTAATGCTTCGCTAAGGGAAATACGTGACGTACTCCCCACGCCAATTTGAGCTACACGCACCCGATCCATTTCCGGTCAAATGTAAAGAGATTGAATAAGGCGTATTCAAAGTCTAGTTGCAGCAGAAACACGGTGTTCTGCCGCGTAGCTGCTTTACTTGAAAATTATGCTGCCTGCGAGGGCCTAGGAATGAATCGAAACGACTTGCGTCGCGTGGACATGAATCTTCTGGTTATTTTCGAAACCTTAATGTTCGAAAGGAACTTGACTCGGGCTGGGGAGAAACTGTTCTTAGGCCAACCCGCCGTCAGTGCCGCTTTAGCGCGGTTGCGCGACTTGTTCGACGATCCCTTGCTAGTACGCAACGGTCGTACCTTAGAGCCGACCCAGCGAGCGCTGGCAATTCTTAAAGAGTTGCAACCAGCCATGGACACCATCTCCGGAGCTGTCAGCCGAGCTAAGGATTTTGACCCATCCACCAGCCGGGACGTATTCCGAATCGGCCTTTCCGACGATGCCGAATTCGGCCTATTTCCACCATTGATCAATCAACTTCGCGAAGAGGCGCAAAAGGTTATCGTAGTGGTACGGCGGGTTAACTTTCTGCTGATGTCGACCATGCTTGCCTCCGGAGAGATTTCCGTCGGAGTCAGTTACACCACCGAGTTGCCGGCCAACGCCAAGCGCAAGAAGCTGCGGGATCTGCGCGTCAAGATACTGCGCGGCGATAATCGTCCTGGCCCCCTGACCTTGGATGAGTATTGCGAACGACCTCACGCCCTGGTGTCGTTTTCCGGGGATTTGACCGGTGCCATCGATACCGACCTGGCACGCATCGGCCGCTCGCGGCGAGTGATGCTGGCGGTACCCCAGTTCTCAGGACTGCGTGCCTTATTAGCGGGCACGGAAATGCTAGCCGCAGTGCCGGACTACGCGGCGTGCGCGCTGATCGATGGCAGCAGCCAGTTGCGTGCTGATGACCCGCCCTTTGACATCGTGCCGTCGGAGTTGTCGATGGTCTGGAGCGGGGTCAACGATAACGATCCGGCAGAGCGTTGGTTGCGCTCATTAATTGCCCAACACATGGCGACCCCTCTGCCGGTGTATTGAGCGAATTGAAATTTGGATCGGTCTCGCGCAGGAATATCGGCATGTCTGTCATTGGCGGAATGGCCGGAATGTCGAAATACATCTGGATAACCCACCCACGGTGATAGCTGGCGTGGTTGACCACATGCATCAGCATTGCTCCGGCACTCATGGTGCCGCGTTCCCCAGACACAAACGTGAACTCGACGAGTCTATCCAGCGATGCCTCGCTCTGCCGGGCGCTCCAGTCGCTGTACCAGTGATCGATCTCCTTTTGTGCCAAGCGCAAATCAGCGAGTTCGGGATGCAGCAGATCATGTGAAGTTTCGAAGCCGTGCCCCCGGCCTTCGAGGTGAGCCTGCCAAATGCAGTCCACGACGTAAATGTGATTCAAAGTGCCGATTACGTTTTTGAACACCGACACTCGCTCTTTGCTGACTTCGCCAGGAGGCAGTGCGGCCAGGCTGTCAAAGAGGCGCTGATCGGCCCAGCATTTGTAATCGGCAAGCATGCGGGCTGTGCGTACGTTGATCATGAGATTTCCCCAATTTAAATGGGCGTAATGCCAAGCATAGCCCTCACAACGAGCGGCATCGAAGACGCTGATTATCGGTCGGCAAGCGCCAGGGAGCCAATTGGGCTAGGAGACTCGAAGCCGGAAAGCGTAAAGGCGCTGCCTGCCCCCCTCAGTCTTTGCTGATCAGGGAGCCTACCAGAGTTATACGACGAAGCTGGATCAGTTGTGGAGGGTGAGCGCCAGGTAGCGGCGACGGGATGGGCCTCTGCCGCCTGAAAAACGAGCCGTCTTGAACGGCTGCTTATGGCCGAAAGCAGCCGTTCACGAACGACTACCTTCGGCCAAAAGTACCCCTGATGGAGGGCTATAACTCTCTGATGCTCAGAATAAACGGGGGATGACAGCGGGGTAGAAAAATAGGCTGTAAGTCGACGCTGCCTCATAACACCACCCACGATAGAGAAGCCATCGGGCTTTCTATTTTAGGCGAACGAAAGACCATTCAACGCTACAGGTGAGAATTGGCGGTATGTGCTTCTCCCTTAATAATACTGGCCTACGGCGAGCAAGCTCTCGAGACACGTCTAATCATAACCCCTATCCTCCGAGCTTGACCGGTTGAGGAAGGAGCTCTCGGCTGAAGAGGGATTGCGACGGCGAAAAGTCCGTATCCCAGGCGAACGCAGTGGCGCTCGAACAATCTCGGTCGGTACCCAGGTGACGGTTAGCGGCGAAAGAGCCACTGCAATGGCGAACGCATTCAGTCCCCCTGTGCCGATAACATCAGAGCAGATAGCCCTTTTTTCGCCATTGAAGGTACATGCGGCAAGATTATCAAAGAGCATCCGAGTGCGAGCTTTATCTGACTGTTGTAAAGGTGGCCTGGACTGAGCCTGCAAGAGAGATTGGAAATCTGCTCCATCACTCGTTGCCCGCATCCTGGGTTCTGATGTTGGCCAGTCGGATGGTGCTGGCGGTACTGCAGAAATACCGGTCATCGGCATGCCTCATATCACGCTTGGTGTCATGAATCTCGCCAGTGTTCCTGGCGTGACAGTTCCGTTCTTTGCTTCATCAGATCCCGCTGAACCAGTTGTAGCCCTGGTCTTCCCAATACCCGCCCGGGTTGTCGTTGCTGACGAAAATCTCGACAACATGCTTGGGGTTTTTGAATCCCAGTTTGGTGGGGACCCGAACCCTCAGCGGATAGCCGTACTCGGGCGGCAGCGCCACGTCAGCGTAATCCAGTGCCAACAGCGTCTGCGGGTGCAAGGCAGTCGGCATGTCCAGACTGGAGTAGTAACGATCGGCACATTTGAAACCGACAAATTTCGCTGTGGTGTCGGCGCCGATGTGTTCCAGGAAGGTTTTCAGCGGTACACCTCCCCATTGACCGATCGCGCTCCAGCCCTCAACACAGATCAGCCGAGTGATATCGCTGCGTTGCGGCAGCTTGCGCAAGCTTTCGAGTGTCCACGGCGCCTTGTCCCTGATCCGGCCGGAGACGGCGAGCGAGTAACTGGTCAGGTCTACTTCAGGGATATCGTCCTGACCATAGAAAGCGTTGAACGGAAACGGCTTGGTGATCTGCGCGCGGGCGAAGGTCGGCGCCAGTTTCCGTCCACTGAACAGCCACGCCTGGACCCGGTCGTTCCAACGCGACATGGCCCAAAGCACTTTGTCGACCTGATCGCCGTCCTGCAGGTTGCAACCGGTCAGCATCGACATCGCGCCAACCGTCAGGCCGGCCCGAAGAAAATGCCGGCGCTGAATGTTTTCCAGTTCAAGCTGTTGCGCAGGTTCAATCCTGACGCGCTGACGCGTTGTTATTTTAAATTCAGTCATGACCCATTTTTCTCGTTATTAGGCGTCCGCACTCCACCCGTGATCATTGGCACCAGGGTTTTTGGTACCAGAATCACCAAGACCAGGTGAATCACTACAAACGCTGCAATCATCGCCATGGCCGCAAAATGTACGTAACGAGCAACGTCGTAGCTGCCCAGTAACGCGACCAGCTCTTGAAGTTGAACCGGTTTCCAGATCGCTACACCCGAGATCACGATCAGTACACCTGCCGCCAGCACGATCCAGTACATCAGGCGCTGTACTGCGTTATAGACACCCTTTTCATGCACCAGCCGAAAGCGCAAGGCATCGGTCAGATCATGCTTCAATGCGGCAATGCCGATGGGCAGCAGCTCACGTTTGAAATGACGACTGGCCAACCCGTACAGCACATAGATTGCGCCGTTGATCAGCAGCAGCCACATGAACGCAAAATGCCAGGCAAGTGCCCCGCCCAGCCAACCGCCCACGGTCAATGACACCGGAAACCTGAAACTGAACAGTGGCGAGGCGTTGTAGATAGCCCAACCGCTCATGAACATGCAGACCATGCAGGCCGCATTGAGCCAATGGGTGAGGCGAACCGGCCAGGGATGCAGTTTCTTCTGTCTCACGTGGTTCCCCTTGCAAGCCTTCCGTGTAGCGGAGCGTTGCCAGACGGCAACGCTCAAGCTTTCTCAGATGATTACATCGGTGGCTGGAAGCCATCCTTGCCGACTGCAATGCCGCGTGCGGTGCCATCTGCAGCGGGGAACACGACGATTTTCGTTCCTTTGACCAGCTCATCGGCTTTGCCTGGCTCGACGTAGGCGATAGGCACGTCATCCGGCACGACGATTTGTTTCTCGCCGCCCTGGTAGTTGACGGTCAACGTGCGGCCGTCGGTTTTGGACAGTTTGCCAACGGTGCCGTTGGTCATGGTGCCAGTGCTGCCGTCTGCGTTCTGCCAACCGTAATGACCTTCGCCGCTGCCCTTGAGCCTGGCGTCGAATACCGTGACCTCAAGCGCCTTCAAGGTTCCGTTGGCCTGCGGGATGGCCGCCGAGCCGATGAAGCTGTCGGATTTGATCGAGTCGATATTGGCCTTCGATACCCGGCTGATACCGGTCTTGTCAGTCAGTCCGATCGTCTGCTGGGCGCCAGAGCGGACAGTGAAGGTCAGCGTGTTGTTGCTGACGCTTTCCACCGTACCGCGCAGTGGTTTGATGACCGGCATGTCGGCGGCGGTGGCAATGACGGCAGCGCTGAGCATCACCAAACCGAACGTGGTAGACAGGGCGTTTTTGAGTTGCATGGCGACGATTCCTCATGGGTTGATGTGTCGCCATCCTCGACCGCAGACCGGGACGTCACGATGACCGTCGAATGACATTTTTGTCATTCGCCAACCCTGACCATGTATGACAGAAATGTAACCGACTGCGCCCGCTCATCCCGTTACACTGCACAGCCGAGATACCGATGTCGCGGACTTAACCCCGTCATGAAGAAACCCGAGCGCGCCTGACGATGCATATCCTGCTGATCGAAGATGACACCAAAACAGGTGAGTACCTGAAAAAGGGGCTCGGTGAGTCCGGTTACAACGTCGACTGGACCCAGCATGGCGCTGACGGCCTGCACATGGCCTTGCATACGACCTATGACCTGATCGTGCTGGACGTGATGTTGCCCGGGATTGACGGGTTTCAGATCATCGAGCTGTTGCGCGCCAGACAAGACGTACCCGTGCTGTTCCTTACCGCGCGCGACCAGTTGCAAGACCGCATTCGCGGTCTGGAACTGGGCGCCGATGATTACCTGATCAAACCTTTTTCGTTTACCGAACTGCTGTTGCGCATCCGCACTATTCTGCGCCGCGGTGTCGTGCGCGAAGCCGACCATTTCCACCTTGCCGATCTCGAACTGGATCTGGTCCGGCGCCGCGTGACCCGCCAACAACAGGTGATCGTGCTGACCAACAAGGAGTTCGCCCTGCTCCATCTGTTTCTCCGTCGAGCCGGCGATGTGTTGTCCAGGACACAAATCGCTTCGGAAGTCTGGGACATGAATTTCGACAGCGATACCAACGTGGTGGACGTCGCTGTCAAGCGCCTGCGCAACAAGGTCGACCAGCCCTACCCGATCAAGCTGATCCATACCATTCGCGGTATCGGCTATGTCTGCGAGGTGAGGCCATGCGGTCCCGACGCCAACCCTCGCTGACGCTGCGATCGACCGTGGCGTTTGCCATGGTCGCGATGCTGGCCGTGGCCGGCGCGGGCTTCTATCTGTATCAGACGATGAAGGCCTCGGTATTGGTCTACAGCGATCACGCGGTGATGGGCCGTCTGGAGCATTTTCGCAAGCTCCTGCATTACGAACTCGCCATCGAAAAGCTGCGCGACAGCCCGCAGATTTTCAAGAACATGCTCGACAGCGAAGACGACATCTTCATCATTGAAGAGCCGGGGCAGCCACCGGTCATCCAGGTCAATCCACTCAACGTCACGTTGCCTGAACTGCCGGTGATCGGCCAGGACACAAAGCTGAGCGTCAGTGATCTGCGCAGCGGCGTGACCGACTCGGGAACAAGGCTGCGCGCCGCCTCCGTAGTCACGACGTCGGGTGGCCGTGTAGTCCGATTGACGGCCGCCCACCTTATGGGCAAGGAAATGGCGATGCTTGCAGCGTATCGCGAGCGCATCTACCTGGCCGTGGCCCTTGCCTTTCTGGCAACCGCGTTGCTGGGTTATCTGTTATTGCGTCGCGGGCTGCGTCCGCTGCGCAAAATGGCCGCCCATGCCGCAGCCATAACGCCTGAGCGTCTGCACAGCCGTATGGACAGCGCCGATACGCCGGTTGAATTGCAACAGCTGAGTGACGCCTATAACGCGATGCTTGATCGTCTTGCTCAGGGTTATCAGCGACTGACGCAATTTTCCGCCGACCTTGCCCATGAAATCCGCACGCCGGTCGGGTCGTTGATGGGACATTGTCAGGTTGCCCTTCGCCAACGCCGTAGCGAGGACGAATATCAGGCGCTGATCGCTTCGAACCTTGAAGAACTCGAACGGATCTCGCGCATCGTCGAAAGCATTCTATTTCTGGCGCGCGCCGATGAAGCGCAAGCCGTAGTGGAGCGCCAGCAACTGTCGCTGCATGACGAATCACAGCGCATCGCTGAGTATTTTGAGGGTTTGGCTGAAGAGCGGCGAATGAGCTTCCAAATAACGGGCGATGGTATCGTGCTCGCTGACCCCTTGCTGCTGCGCAGAGCGTTGAGCAACCTGGTGGCGAACGCTGTTCGCTACGCTTACGAGGGCACCGAGATTCTGATACGGGTATTGGAAACCCACGGAGGTGCCCGGATTGAGGTGGAGAACCAAGGGCCGGTGCTGGGCGACGAAACCCTGGGCAAACTCTTCGACCGCTTTTACCGTGGCGATGCGTCTCGGCACCAGAATTCCGACTCCTACGGGCTTGGCCTCGCCATTGTCGTGGCCATCATGCAACTGCATGACGGCCACGTGGGTGTCGAACAGCCAAGGGCCGGGACTATTCGTTTTTCGCTGTCGTTCCCTTGAGCTGCTCGAACGGTGCAAACTGTTCTTCGCCCGCTGCGGGTACCCAATCTTTTAACGGCGTCAGGAAATGCATTTCAAAACGACGTGACAGGAACGCCCACTTTCCGTCCCGACGTTCAAACCTGTCGTGGTAAAGACCGCTGACTTGCACCGGGCCTTTTTCAATGTCATGAAACAGGCAATCCGCAGCTACCGTGCCCACTGCGCTGTCACCCTCGATTTCAATCAGCGGGTTGGCCATCCAGTGGTGCATATGGGGCATCTGGCGCCAGCTGTTTTGCGCCATCGCCAGGATTTCGTCACGGTTTCCAGCCTGGCCAAAACCCGGTAGATCCAGTGTCGACTCTTCGTGCCAGATTGAGCTAAGAAGCGAGGCGTCGATGCGGTCGAAAGCATTGGCGTAGGCGCTGATCAGCGACTCGATGGCGGCGCGACTTTCCAGGGCGTCCAGTCGGGCTGTCAGTTGTTCATTGTTCATGATGAGGTTTCCTGCAGGGGCTGCGCATAAGCGAGGAAGGCAGCCCTGCGCGAGGGCTGCGCTAGGTTGAGCACGTGGTCAGATCTGCGACAGGCCGCCGTCGACCATCAACTCCACACCGTTGACATATTTCGCATCGGCAGACGCAAGAAACAGCGCCGACGAGGCGATTTCCTCAGGCTCGGCCATGTACCCCAATGGCGTGATCTGCTCGACGTGCTGACGCAGCGCGGCGACGTCGGTTTCGCTCATCTTCAAGCCGTTATCCATCAGCGGTGTGCGGGTGAAGCCAGGGCTCAGGACATTCGCTCTGATCTTGCGACCTTTGAGTTCGTTGGCCCACGTCCTGGCAAAGGAACGTACCGCGGCTTTGGAGGCGTTGTAGAGGCTCAGTCCTTCCATGCCATTGCTGGAACAGATAGAGGCCGTCAGCACGATCGAAGCGCCATTTTTCAACAATGGCATCAACGTCTGTACAGTAAAAAAGACTCCCTTTACGTTGATGTCGAACATGTTGAAATAGGCGGCCTCGGTGGTCTCGCCCAGCGGGTTCTTTTCACAAATACCCGCATTGGCAAACACTGAGTCCAGTTGATCGCCGTGCGCCTCAATCGTCGCCTTGAGCTCGTCCAGATCAACCTGGCGCGCGACATCGGAAATGACCGCGACCGCCCTGTCGCCAAGCTTGGCCACCGCAGCCTCCAGCGTGGCTGCAGAACGCCCGGTGATGTAAACGCGCCTGGCGCCCTCGGCAATCAAACCCTGTGCAATCGCAAATCCGATCCCGGTGGACGCGCCGGTGACGACTGCGACCTGATCAGCGAATTTACCTGACATAACTGACTCCTCGATTTCGGTTGTGTGGCTCGACTGGAACCACAGTGCGGCCATTTTGCGAGGAGGCAGGGGCGCAGCGGCACTGCCATAAATGAACATTGGCCGTTCATTTATGTGAGGCGTCAGCCAGGGTTTGATCGTTTAGATTGAAGTCAGCTTATTCAAAGCATGACTCGCAATCGAAAATATTCTGGAGCCGAAGGGTTTCAGAAAGGAGACCTTATGCCTGAGAAAATAGTAGCCCTTCCGGAACAGCGGCGCTGGCTGATGTTCGCCATCCTGTTGGTCGGTGCATTCTTGCCGCCGCTGGATTTCTTCATCGTGAACGTAGCGCTGCCTTCGATTCAGCAATCGCTGGGCACGGCCTCCTCTGCCGAACAGTTGATCATCTCTTCTTACGCGGCGCTGTATGCCGTGACACTGATCACCGGCGGAAGGCTTGGCGACATCTTTGGCCGCATGAGAATGTTCTTCGTTGGCCTGATTGGCTTTGCCGTCGCCTCACTGATCTGCGGTGTCGCCGAGTCACCCTGGGTGTTGATCGCCGGACGCTCGCTGCAAGGCGTGACGGCCGCTGTCATGGCGCCGCAGGCACTCGCTTCAGTGCAGGCGATATTCCCTGAGTCGGAAAAACCCTTGGCGTTGAGCCTGTACGGTGCGGTGTTTGGTTTGGCGTCGGTAGTCGGCCAGGCACTTGGCGGGATTCTGATCTCGCTCAACCTGATGAACCTGGGCTGGCGGTCGATATTTCTGGTGAATCTACCGATTGCGTTGCTGGTCATTCTGATCGCCATCCCCGTGGTCAAGGAAACCCGCGCACCCCAGACCAGCAAGCTGGATCTGGGTGGAACGCTGTTGTCGATGGTGACGCTTGCGGCGCTGATCGTTCCACTGATCGAGGGACGTGAAGCGGGCTGGCCGTGGTGGGCCTGGCTGTCGCTGGCGGCGGTGCCACTGCTGGCCTGGCTGTTCTGGCGCTACGAAGCCCGCTTGTATCAAGCGCAAGGCGCGCCGTTGCTGAACCCTGCTGCACTGCGTGCGCCCGGGCTGGGCCGGGCATTGCTGGTGGCGCTGACTTTTTACGCGATCGGCGTGTTCTTCCTGCTGTTTTCCATCTATTTACAGGGAGCGCTGCATACGAGCCCGCTCAGTGCAGGTCTGGTCTTTCTGCCATTCGGCGCTGGTTTCTTGCTGGGGCCGCTCGCCACCCATCTATTCCGGCGTTTGCTGGGGTCTTATGTGAATCCCTTCGGAATGGCACTCGAAGTGCTGGGGTTCGTGCTATTGGCCTGGCTCGTGGCGCACACGCCAACCGCCGTCACGCCCTCTGCGCTGTCCCTTGCCGTGATTCTCTTTCTGATCGGTTTCGGACAAGGACTGGCCCTTCCGACATTGATGCGCATGATCACTGGACGCGTGGCACCGGCGTATTCCGGCATGATTGCGGGCATCACCAGTTCCACACTGCAAATCAGCACGGCACTGAGCGTAGCGATCATCGGTGGCATTTTTTACACGCTTCTGGGCAAGGACACGGACGCGGCGGCCATCACCCACGCCTTCACCGTCGCCATACTGTGCATCGCTGCGTGTCTGGTGGTAGGCGCAGGACTGAGTCTGAGTCTGGCGCGCCAATCTGCTGCAGAGCTGCAAACGGCGGCCATGCAGCCGGCAGAGTGAATCAACCGCCTGCCTGAGTGCCAATCATGACGGAGGCCAGGTCGGCAAGCGCGCGCAGACTGTCCATCTGGCGCATGTCCTGGTGGTAGCCCATCCAAATGTCGCGGCCTGGTGGCGGTTCATCTGAATCGATCAGACGCAGCGCCGTCAACTGGTCGCCCAAAGCGCGGGGCAATACCGCGACGCCCTGCCCCTGCGCACACATTTGCGCCTGGACTGTGCGGCTGCTACTGGTAAACACGGTACGCGCCAGAGGGTAACGCTGCTGCAGCCACTGCACATCGGGATAATGAGACTGGGCAACACTCATGGTGATCAGACCCAGCCCGGCGCCCTGTGGCTCAGGGTCAGCAGATCCAACGGCTGCGTATAACCCGTAAGTCAGGGAGATCAGCTTGCGGTGCACGATATCGGGTTCGGTGAACGGAACGATTCGAAACGCGATGTCGGCGTCGCGGCGAGCCAGATCAAACAATCGATGCCCGGCAATGACCTCGGGCACGATCAATGGATAACGCCGGCCCAGTTCACTCAGCACCGGGGCCAGCACATAACAGGCGAACCAGTCAGCGCAGGAAATGCGCAGCACACCTTCGGGCTGTGCGCTGTCCCCCGCGAGGCGCCTTTCGATGGCCAACGCACTTTGCTCCATTTCCTGCGCGAGGCTGAGGAGCTTCTCGCCGCTGTCGGTCAACACGAGACCTTGGTTGGTACGCAGGAAAACGGGTTGGCCACTGAACTGTTCCAGCACCTGCAAGCGCCGCCCCACGGTCGGATGGCTGACCCCCAACAGCTTGGCGGCAGCCCCTAATGACCCGCTGCGGGCAATCGCGAGAAAGACCCGCACATCACTCCAGTCCATGCTCCGCCCCCGTACAAAAATGAACAGTGAGAGTGCAGCAATGGCAGTGCCGTAGCAATCCCGTGCCCGACATACTTGTCTGCATTCACCGTCGTCGAATACCAACCGGAGACTGCAAATGAAGATTGGTTTTATCGGAGTGGGATGCATGGGCAGAGCCATCATTCCACTGCTCGTCCGCGCTGGCCATCACGTCTCGGCATGGAACCGCAGTCAGGCGGCGATCAAGGATCTCGAAGGCATCAGCGTTATCGAAACGCCGGCCTCGGCGTTCCAGCAAGAGGTAGTCATCACTCTTCTGGCCGATGATGCCGCCGTCAGGCAAGTGCTGCTCTCCAGCGCTGTTCTGGAAACTGCAGACAAAGCTTGCGTGCATGTCGTGATGTCGACCTTGTCGCCTTCGCTGATGTTGGAGTTGCAGCGCGAACATGAAGCCGTCGGCATGCCATTGATCGCGGCGCCGGTCTTCGGCGTGCCCGCCGTGGCGGCCAAGGGCGAGTTGAATATCCTGGCGGCCGGATCGCAGGCCGCTGTCTCGACCGTCCAACCGCTGTTCGACCTGCTCGGGAAAAAAACCTGGTATCTGGGCGACCAACCTGAACAGGCCTGTATCGCGAAAATCGCCGGCAACATGATGATCACCCAAGCCATCCAGTCGCTGGGCGAAGCCAGCGGACTCGTTCAACGCCACGGACTGAGCCCTTCGATTTTCATCAAGCTCATGACCCAGACCCTGTTCGCCTGCCCCAGTTATCAACGTTATGGGCAGAACATCGTCAGCAGCAATTTTGAACCGGGATTCAAACTGTCGCTTGGCCTCAAGGATATGAATCTGGCGATCGATGCGGGTCGTCTCAAGGGGCTGGAGTTGCCAGCGGCGGATGCCGTGCGATTGAAAATGACGTCGGCGGTAGCCAGGGGAGATGGCGACAAGGACTGGTCGGTTTTTGCTCAGCAGACGAATCATTGAGAAGCTCTTTCGAACACCTGTCACGAGGTCATTCATGGAAAACTCCGACATCGCGCGTCAACTCTCAACATTCAGGAAAACCATCGACAATATCGACGCCGCCCTCATCCACCTGCTCGCGGAACGGTTTCGCTGTACCGATGAGGTCGGATTGCTCAAGGCCCGATATCAGTTGCCTGCGGTAGACGAGGCCAGAGAGCAGCAGCAATACCAGCGTCTGGCAGCACTTGCTCAGGAGGCCGAGCTGGATACGGCCATCGTGCAGAGGCTGATGCAGTTGGTCATTGGCGAAGTGGTCGAGCGCCACAGGCAGATCGCCGCCAGGCATGCCCCGGCACCCGCCAATAACCCTGACCCTCGGGCCTGACCCCGGCGCCACTTATCGAAGCAATCAGACAAACGAGCAGAACCGCATGAAATGGCCAACGATCGAGCAAATTCGCAGCTTCACCGATTTACCCTATGGCTACAGTTGGGATTACCTGAAACGTGAGGAGATCAATGTCGCGACAGATTTTTTCCGGACATGGTTTCCCTCCATTTCGGTGGGGTTGGCAAGCCCGTTTCTGGACCAGCAGTTCTACGCAGACAACGTGGTGCTCGAAGACGATCCGGATCGAGGCATATTCGCTACCGTCGTCCGCCAGAACGATGAGATTGTCGCTATCGCCACGTGGGAAAAAATTGACGGTGCTGACGTTATTTTCGGGCGGGTCGGCGCGGTAGCCAAACCGCACAGACAAGCCAGACTGGCCGTTGCGGCCCAGGACCTGGGAGAAAAAATCGGCACGTTCATGGGCGCGGGGCTGATCTATGGCATGGCAACAACCCGCACGCCGTATATGCAACAAGCACTGGAGCAAGCCGGTTACAAAGCGGTAGGGATAATGCCTGGCTTGGACCGGGAAGAAACAGCACCTGGAATCGTGCGCAGGGTTTACGAAGTCATCTACGTAAAACGGCTCGCACCACACGCCGACTTTCTCATTCCTGCCGGTCATAACCTTACCCCTACAGTCGCGCGACTTTACGCAGATATATTTCAAGGTGATGACGACACGAACTGACGAGCCAGCCTAGCAGCGAACCAACCATCGAAATGCTTCTGATCAGTAACGCTACCGGCTCGCGCCTTTTGCATCGATCGAGGTAGCCACATTAGGTAATGAGTTCAAAAAGACTCAGCAGCGGCTAAAAGCACCTGTGGGGTTGATTAATAGATGAGAAGTGAACTGAGTGGACGCGGCTCTGGCCCCTGAGTTAGCTTTCGTAACCGTTCTAACTTGGGGCTCCGCAATCATGACTGACCGTCAGATCATTGTTCCAGATGGCATGAGATTGATCTACGAGCGCGCGGGTTATGCACCAGCAGTAAAGGTAGGAAAAACTCTCTACTGCGCGGGTCAGGTAGGCAGGACGCCGGAATTATCCGTCATTGAAGAACCTGAGCAGCAGTTTTTTGCTGCATGGGACAATCTCCGGATCGTCTTGGAGGCAGGTGGCTGTAAATTTGAAGATGTCGTAGAAATGACAACTTACCACGTCAACATGCACCGTCACATGCCAATTTTCAGACGCGTAAAGGATAAAGTCTTTCCGAGAAGCACTTGTGCATGGACCTGCATTGGTGTCAGTGAATTAGCTCGACCTGGCCTTCTCGTGGAGATCAAGTGCGTCGCAGTAGAGCGATAACCTTCTGACAAGCACCTGCATATCCAGATCTTAAAATGGGTGACTACGCATGCGGTGGTAGATTCAAAATTACACTCGCCTGCTGCATTGGTAGGCGCGTGATAACACTTTACGCCGACGGCTAATACTGACTGGAAGCAGGCGCCAATCAATTCCGATGCGAGCAGAAAAATGCCTATCAGCGGATATCCTTAGCACTCGCTCAACGCAAATCCAAAGTCATCGCTTGACACTTGTGCCGCTTCGTTAAGTCGTTGGCGCAGCGCAGCCGTTAGCTGCCTCTCCACCTCCCACGGATCCGACAGCGCGGCGAGTTTTGGCGCCAATTGCGGCGACAGGCTCATTAGCGAATGATTAAGCGATCGCGCCGTTTCAAAAGCGGCTTTCTGCACAAAGCTGGTTTCCACCAGCTCCCCCTGCGCCTTGCGAAACTCCATCTCAGCCATCCGCGCCAAGTAGTGCTCGCGATGTGCACGCGCTTTCTGAAAGTCCGGGGACTGCCCTTGCGCGAGATCAACGGGCGGGGGCGCAGCCATGTTAGTCGACTCGGATTTTGCAGCGACGTGGCTGTACACATCACGTTGAAGCCGCTCCTGTTGGTGGCGAGCAGCGACGGAAGCCTTGCTCGGGTCAGCGGTATCGCGGATCAATGCTTCGGTGGCCAGAACGTCGACCTGCTTGCCATTGGGAGACAGGACCAGTCGACCGTTTTCCTTCAGCCAGGTGATGTAACTCGGCGACCGTCCGATGTGCGCAGCAAAGGCGCTCTTCGACAGGTACGTAGCTGTGCTCATAAGCCCTCCTTTTCAGCGGCTTTTCAATGAATCCTTTCAAGATTTCAGTGGATTGAAATTTCAGTAAGCTGGCGGGTCTCCCACTAACACGATCCCGCGGGTTTCCGACCCCGTGTCCTTTGAAAGTCCTCAGGGTCCCCGGCGCTTTTTTGTCGGGCGGGGCCGCAGGCTCACCCCTTTCGACTAGTCTCTGTTGATGATCCGTCAGCGGGGAGAGATGTCATGGAAATGATTGCCGTGTACTCCAGTGCAATGACCGCTGTTGGTTATGATCCAGGCACCAAACAGATGAGGATCCGCTTTCAACAGGGACACTCTTACGATTTCTACAATGTCCCCCTGTCCATACACAACGGGTTGATATCCGCTGTATCCAAGGGCGCCTACTACAACCAACACATACGTGATCGTTATCAGCGCTGAGCAGTCCCTGCCGTTTGGAAAGACGGACATCCCTGCGAAGGTTTCAGCTAGAGAGATTCCGCGAGTTCGATAACCCGTGTAGGGGGCGGCCCTCAGGGAGGACCCGTAAATTCGGCGCCCTACCCGGCCTGCTCGGCTCATGCCTTCGGCTCGGCCTCGCTCAGGTCCAGCCGCTTGGCCACCCAGCGCTCGTACAAGCCGATGGCGACATCCGCGCCTCCCATCGCGGTCAGGCAACCCAGGGCGCCCGCCGTCCAGATCGATAAGCCCGCGCCGAACAGCAACATCATTGCTGACACGCCGCAGACGATGCAGGCGCCGGACCGAAGTGCGAGGCGGCGCAACAATGCCCAGCCTCGTGCCCCATCCTTGTCAGCGCGCCACATCTCGCCGGACACACCGCCAACCAGGGACAGGGCAATCACCAACCAGATCGGCATCTCTGCCAGTGCCTGTTGCTCGTTCGTCATTGCGCTGCCCCTTAAACAAAAAGACCCGGCGCAATGGCCGGGTCAGGTGGTGGATGGCCTGCCGCGCTTTGCGGTCGCACCCATCGAAGATGGCCCCTTTTTACAGGTCGATTCTGGTGGCAGCAAGACCGTTTTAATGCCATCCGGTGAATGTGTGGGTTACGCCCGGTGAACGGCTGGCGAATGTCGGTGAATATCTATCCCGGCTGTCTTTTGCTTTTCCGGCGTCCCATGCGTCCCACCTCTCCAAAACTAGGTGGGACGTCTGAAAGCCCCGCAGATTGGGGCCTTGCCCCACCGTCCTACTTTTAACTCTCCTTTCTCGTGTATAGAGAGAATATTTAAAAACACGCGTGCGCGTGAACACGCGCATTGATGCCCGCTACGCATACACGGGCGGGAGACATGAAAAAGGTAGGACGGTGGGACAGCCCAACAACGACGGGGCCTGCGCCCGTCCCACCACCGCAAAAAGCGGTGGGACGGAGGCAGGCCGGTGGGACGGCGTGAGCCAGAGTACTGCCCACGATCAAGCCGCTTCCCCCAGGAGGAAGTGCTCGACCACGATGTGAGCGTCATGCAGGCGCTGGTAGTAGAGGTTGCGTGTGCAGCCACTGCGTGCCAGACGTGCAGCGAGAGGTGCGTCGGGCTGGAAGTAATGCACCTTGACGACCGTCATCAGCTCGGGATCAAGGCGTTTCTTGACGATCCGCTCGATGTCCAGAGAAACCTCCAGCGGCACCCTGCTCCCGCGCCTGCCGCGCACGAGCTGCCCCCCACTCTCCATCATCATCGCAACCATGTTGCCACCTGAGTATCCAGCGGCCACTTCGTCGCTGTGCAGCTCCTGCGCCCACTGCTTGAGGGCCATATCGATCGCTTTAATCATCGAAGCACGGCTCCTCAAACTCAGGTTGTTCCAGCGCAGGCGCCCTGCCCCAACCCTCCGGTTTCTTGTACGCCCATGGCCGCTGGCCGCTCTTGCTCAAGGCGCCCAAACGGAAACGTCGCCAGCCCAGTCGATGCAAGATCGCCCCCACGCGCATCTGCTCCGGTTTCCCCCAATGACCGGGATCGAGCTTGAGCGCCTGACTCATCACCTCACTGCCGGTGGTGGTCTCGCCGATCTGCGACTCTTCAAGCCATGTCAGGATGGGCGTTTCCCATTCGTCCACTACAAAGCGTTCGTCCTGTTCCTCGCTGAACATCGGCGCTTCCTCTCGTGTTACCCACCAGAGGTCGCCGGCCTCAAAGCAGAACATCGCTTCGGCCCACAGCTGATCGCGGATCTCGCGCAGCAACGCCACGTCGACCTTGGTACAGGCCACCGGCCAATAGCGTCGGTTGCCGGTGGCATCCTTGAGGTATTCGTCCTGGTTAGTCGTGCCGACGAAAACACACTGGCGTGGCACGTCCAGCGTTCTGCGGCCATAGCTTTCGCGGTAGGTGTCGGTCGAGGCCGAGAAGAATTGCTTGGCCTTGGTGCTCTCGGCCTTGTTGAAGCTGTCCAGCTCGCCGAGCTCAACGATCCACTTGCCGCGAATCGCCTGAAAGCCATCCTTGTCGCCGAGGGCAAACGGCGTGTCCATGAACCACTCACCGCCGAGCACGCTCATGGCGGTCGACTTACCGGCGCCTTGCACGCCTTCGAGGATCATCACCGAGTCCGCCTTGCAGCCGGGCTTCATCACCCGCGCGACGGCCGAGATCATCCAGCGCTTGCCGACCTTGGACGTGTAGTCCGTTGTCTTCACGCCCATGACATCCGTCAGCCACCGCTCCAGGCGCGGCACACGATCCCATTCCAGTTTCTTCAAGTACTCGCGCACCGGGTGAAAGGCGTGGTCGTGTGCAACCACGCTGACAGCCTCGATCACGTGCGAGGACTTCACACGCAGGTTGTACTGCTGCGCGAGCCACTTCATCACGCGCACATCATCAATGTCTGCCCACTCGCCGGTACCACCGCCATAAGGAGCAGCACGCAACTTGACGATCTTCGAGCTGAAGGCGCAGTAGCTGATCACCCCGGCCCAGCGTTCGTCGTGAGCGAGGATCAATTCGACGTTCTGCATGTGCGCGATCAGGGCGCCGCTCTCGCTGCGGGCGAGTTGATCTTTCCAGCCACCAGCTGCGGGTGGGCGCACCACCGCGAGGACTTGTCGACGCACTGCGTCGAGGCCTTCGGCGACATGCAGATCGTTGAAGTCGGTCCACTTGTCGTGACGTTCAATCGAGAAGATCGGCGCAACGACCTGGGCACCGACGATCAGCGCGGCGTTGCTAGCCTTCTCTTCACCCGGGTTCCATGCATCGCCGTTGGGCTTGGTGGTCTTCCAGTCGTCATCGCGGCAGATGATCAGCGGGCAACCGGCGAAGCGCTCGCGCATGACCTTGCACACGGCCAACAGGTTGCCCGCATCGAAGGCTACGGCCACAGCGAGAGAGGTCGCCATGTGCAGGCTGGCGCCGGTGGCGTAACCCTCACAGACCAGCACCGGTTCGCCCGGCACCGGGTGCGGACCAAGCAGGTGGAATGTGCCCTCCTTCGCCATGCCGTAAGGCCAGTAGGATTTGTCGCGGCCAGTGTCTTCCTGCTTGTTCGGGAAGATCACCTGCAGGCCCATGATCTGATCACGAGCATTGTTCATCGGGACCAGTACCGCACCGGTGCGCGTCGCGTAACGCACCTTGATACCGACGATCTGTTTGCGGTCCAGGTAGTCGCTGCGCCCGGTGGTCGGCATACGCTCGAACAAACCCTGCGCCCTTTTCGCGGCCCGCCGCGCAGCGTTACTCGCGATTTCGGCGGCACGGCGCTTGGCTTCTTCTTGGCGGGCGCGCATCACTTCGCGCTCTTCCGGCGACATGCGCCCGGCCTTGACCTTGATCTTCTGCGTCTCGCCCGAACGCCAGTCACCGAAAGCGCCGAAGATCAGCGTGTCGCCCTTCTCCGTGCGCTGCTCGTGGACCACGTACCAGCCGTTCTTTTCCTTGCCCTTGTCCTTGTCCTGCGATGTCTTGCAGCGGGTCAGCTTGCCGAACACCAGCGGTTGCGCTGGCTCCAGACCGTAATCGGCGAATTGGCCCAATACCTCATCGAGCATGCTGAATACCCCGCTCAGAGAGGGACTGGCAGCTGATGCATTGCGAGCAACCCGGTTGAGCCAGGCGGCGTGCTTCCGGGATCGGGTCGTCGCAGGCTTCACAGAACAGCAAGGAATGGGCAGCGCTTTCGGCCTTGGCAGCGCTGCGCGCCGCCATGGCCTGATCAATGCGTTCCTGCACCAGGTCGTTAGCGAGATCGGCGATGTCAGCCACGGTCAGCACCTCGCGTCGTCTGGTTGACGTAGGTGGCGCGGTTGAACAACCCGAGCAGCCCTTGAATGCCCCGGAACACCTGCAGACGAATCGCCGCGAGTTCCTGATCGGTGACGACACCGTCGCCGATGCTCTTGGCCCAGGTCTCGGCCAGATCAGCGACTTGGCGGAAGTATTCGGCGATGCCGGTGGTGAGGGTCTCGGGCATGTCGTTGGTGTAGGTGTCGGCCAGCTCCTGCCAGATCGTGTCGCCGACCAGCGCATGCACCGCATCGAGAATGCGGCGATCCTTGGTCAGTTCGAGGATCTCGCCAAACTCCTGAATGTTGATGGAGTGGCTCGGATGGGTTGGCGACAGCTTGTGCTGCAACGTGGTCGGGTTGCGACCAGTTGTAGCAGCGATAGCAGCAGCGCCGCCTGGGTAATCGCGAGCGGCGTGGTACAGCGCTAAATCGAGCGGCAGGATTTCCCGCTGCGCCCGTTCCAGAGAACTGAGAGCGATACGGCTCATGGCATTAATCCTAAAAGTTGCCAGTGCCACGCGACAGAAGTTGGTGATACATTTGCCGCGTGGTCTGGAGAGGCCCAAACGCCGGTAACCCTTGCAGGGGACAACCGGCACCGTGCCGGGGCGAACAATCCGTTGTTCACCCCTGGCGCAACAGCTGCCAGCTCTGTGGTAAGAACGGCAGCAACACCAAGGCTTCCAAGCCTTGGAAACGCGATGAAGGTCGGCGGCATGTGGTGTGCTCACCCTCCGACATCGCGACCCGACCGCATTGTGGTGATGCTGTCGGGAGAAACTGGGCGACCCTTGGGTCGCCTTTTTTCTATGCAGCTTTCTGTGGTGCAGATTTTCCGAGCAGCCAATCGGCTTCGAATGGGTTGCCTTTTTCTCGTGCAGCTGCAGCAAGCAATTTCGCGTACTCCGTCTCACCTGTGTAATCGGTGCGTGGTAACGAAGCTGCTAGCCTCCACTTGTTGAGTGCTTGATAACTGCGTCCACACACACGTGCTGCTGCTCCAATACCGCCTACAGCCTCAAAGGCGAAGGCAATGGCATTTGGGAAGCTCTGTGGGTTAAGCATGAATGCCTCCTTTCAACTGTCGGTTGATAATAATGTTCAACTGACAGATTAGCAATCATTATGTGACTATCAACCTATGATTGATAAAGAATCCGAAAGACTTATGTTTGCCGAGCGGCTTAATACTGCACTGGACGCCAATGGCGTTCGTCAGCGTGGCCGAGGGGCAGACATCATCAAACAGCTCAGCTCCAAGGGAGTGGTTAAGACCGCCCAAGCCGTCAGTAAATGGCTAAACGGGGCGGCTATTCCAGAAATCGATAGTTTGACGGCGCTATCCGCCTGGCTAGGCGTGCGCAGGGAGTGGCTTGAGCATGGGGTCATGCCAGTTTTTCCTCATGAAGCAGGTAATCAGCAAGTAGCGCAGGACGAGAACGTTATCGCCTTGACATCAAGCATGAACAAAGTGCCGCTGATTTCATGGGTTCAAGCTGGAGCTTGGTGCGAGATTGCCCCTACCGTCGAACTACTCCATGCCGAACAGTGGGTGCCCTGCCCTGTGAATATCAGCAGATCGGGGTATGCGCTTCGCGTTGTCGGAGACTCAATGACAAATACCGGCCCAGGTCGCAGCTATCCAGAGGGCTGCATCATTTTTGTCGATCCCGATCTCGCTGTGAACAACGGTGATCGAGTGATCGCTTCTTTGCCGAGCAGCAACGAAGCCACGTTCAAGGTATTAGTGAAGGACGCCGGAAAGCACTACTTGAAACCTATCAACCCGCAATACCCCATCATTGAAATGACGGATGAAATGCAAATTTGCGGAAAAATCGTTGGCTCATTCACTCCCGAGTGAATAGTAAACCCCATATTTTCACCTGATGGTTGTTGACATAATTTAACCACTGGTTGATATTTGCCTCACTCTTTACCACAGAGCGAGGCAATACCTATGCGCACCACCGCAACCTTGCATGTCCATCCAGCATGCGTCAGCAATCGCAAACTGATTGAACAGCTGCAGCTCACCACGGGCTGCCTGGTCGTCATTCGTAACAGCAAACCCAAGCTTGTCGCCAAGCCCTGCCAGCCCTCTCCTATCGATCCGAACGGTGGAGGGCATGCGGCATGATCAAGTACAAGATCGACAACCGCACCCTGCAGTTGCTTAACGCCCAGGTCAGCCTAACCGAGACCTTCAACCACGTCCTGCGCACAGCACCGAAGCGTGAATGCCTGGCATTCCGCCTCAAGGCTGAGCGCGGCGCAGTGGAAAGCACTTTTGTCGTGGAACTGGGCAGCGAACGCCACACGCTGACCCTGCCAAACGACAAGAAGATGCACCTCAAACTGGCCGACTTTATTGAAGAGATTGCCAACGGTCCGTTCGACGCGAGCAACTCCAGCGATCTGGTGCATCTCCCACATGCGGATCGTCAATACGGTCGCTTTGAAGCCCAGGACAAGCAGCGCTTGTTCGAACTGGTGCACACCGGCGGCGTGCTGAGCCTCGACATGGGCTTTCAACTTCCCCTGCATGTGGCGCTGCATCGTACTCATACACGCCGCGGCGTCACCGCGATCTTGAGCATCGGCAACAAGAGTCCGCATACGCGCTGCTTCACCTTGTATGACTCCGATGCCGAGATCTACGCAAGGCTCCTTGAGTCCATCAACCACCTTGCTGCAGCGGCCACTCCTGCTGCACACGCGGCATGAGGAGGACGATATGGAACGCACCCTCGCCCAAGCAGCCGCACAACTCGGCCTCACTCGCCCCAAATTGATCGCTCTCATGCGAGAAAAAGGTTTGCTCAAGGGAAACCTGCCGGCGGACCCGAAGCGCGACAAAGCGTATCTGCGGGTCAAGGACAGCCCCTGGTATGACGAAAAATGCGGAATGCAGTACAGCCAGTCGACCCGCGTCATGCAAGGCGGCATCCGCTGGCTGGCCGAGCAGTTGGACATTGATCTTCCTGCCATCCCGGCAGATCGCCGTGACGTGGCCTAGGGACTACGCCCGCCAGATCGTTGCTATGCGCACACGCGAGGAGCGCAACGCCGCGCTCCTCGAAGTGCCCGAACATCTGCGCGAGCTGACCAGACGCCACTGCCTGAACGCCTGGAACCACCCGGCACGACAACAACGCAAGGAGGCTCGAAAAGTCCATGAGTAACGCTGCACAGAATCCGCTTCGTCTGCATCCGGCGCCCGAATCGGCCACCGTCGAACTGCTCTATCGAATCTTCGGTGACGTCCTGATCCCGCTAGAAAAAGTCCGCGAGCAGTACTTTCGCAATCTCAACGAGCAGTCGTTCGTGACGGAGATCAACAGCGGCCGGATCCAGCTTCCGATCACCACGCTGGACACCAGCCGCAAGGCTCTCAAATACGCCCACATCCGGCACGTCGCCTCGCTGATCGACATCCGCGCCTACAAAGCCGACGAGAGCATGCAACGCCAACAGGGCGACCCCATACAAGCAGAAGCGAATTTAGAAAGGGATAAACATGGAAATTAATAGCGAAACTCTTGCCGAGGACGAACTGGTCGCAATCACCGGATATCAACGACCTTCATTGCAGCTGGACTGGCTCAATCGAAATGGCTGGAAATACGTACTTACAGGTGCAAGACGACCCGTTGTTGGTCGCGTGTACGCCCGAATGAAACTGTCCGGTGTGAAGCCTTCATCTGACAATATTGCGGCTGAAGCCTGGTCGCTAGATCTTTCACGCGTGGGGTAAAAATGCGACCAAGAAAGGCTGCAAATCGGGATCTGCCACCTCGAATGATCAGGCGGGTCAGGTCAATGAAAAACGGCTCAGAGTGGGTCGGGTATTACTACGACGGGAGAGATGATCAGGGGAAGAGGAAGGAAATTCCTTTGGGTGGCGACTTGGATGTCGCCAAGGCGGAATGGGCGAAACTCGATTGCAAACCAATTCCGCAAAAGAACACCCTTCTGGGAAAAGTTTTCGACCGATACGAAGCCGAGATCATTCCGGCGAAAAAGCCTAGAACCCAAAAGGACAACTTGCTTTCACTCACGCAACTCAGGAAAGCATTCAGCGAAGCGCCGATCAATGCGGTGACACCACAGGTGATAGCCCAGTACCGCGACAAACGGACCGGGAAGGTTCGGGCAAATCGCGAGATCTCACTGCTCTCGCACATCTATAACATTGCCAGGGAATGGGGTATCACTGACAAGGAAAATCCAGCCTCCGGTGTGCGCAAAAACAAAGAGACACCACGTGACTTTTATGCTGATGCCGCGATCTGGAATGCCGTCTATGGTGTTGCCGTGCCAGAACTCAAAGACGCCATGGACCTGGCCTATCTTACGGGCCAGCGCCCTGCTGATGTCCTATCCATGCGCGCTACGGATGTCACCAACAGCTTTCTGCTGGTTGCGCAGGGCAAGACCTCGAAAAAGCTCCGCATCCGGCTCGATGCAGGCGAGATCATTAACGGTTTAGGTGAGCTGATAGAAAAGCTGCTCGTACAGCGGAAGGCGCGCGCAGTACGAAACCCGTATTTGATCATTACGGAGGATGGTCGCCGCGTGACCGCGCCAATGCTTCGCCTACGATTCGACGATGCACGCAATGTTGCTATCGCGAAAGCTCTAGAGGACGGAGATGCGCAACTCGCTTCAAGCATTCGACAGTTTCAGTTCAGGGATATCCGGCCGAAGGCAGCCAGTGAGATTGACGACCTTGGTCATGCCAGCCGACTGCTTGGGCATACCGATAAACGCATAACAGAAACAGTTTATCGACGCGTCGGCGAGATCGTGAAACCCACACGATGAACCCAACATAATTGGTTAAATTCGCTCAGGGGTGCCCTAACCGTTCACCTCGAACTTTAGAGCTGCTCTCCGCGACATGGAGCTCTAGGCCATAAGCTGCCAGTTGTATCCGGCAGCAACCGGCCAGAGGCGGTAATTCCGCCCGCCCCTAAAACTAGGGATGAGCGGAGTGCGTTAGTTGGCCAATTCTAGACCTGCTGCGCTCGGCTTACGGTTCGTTCTTTTATCGTCGCATTTTAGGATTTAGAAACGTCCAGAACGAACACATCAATCAGTCCAGCTAGCTCTGGCGGCATCGTTTTCTCGATGCTGCATTTCAGTTCCTGAGCGGTGGTGATATTTCGGTTTTTTATTCCTGCGACGTTCACATCTTGGCCAAACCAGATCACAAGATAAATGCCTTGGTTTTCAGCGTCGGGATGGATGGAGTAGCGCGAATATAGTTGCGCCGCCGCCGCAGTATATAACTCTCTATGCCACTGACCTTTTACCTCAATCACAAGCAGCCGTCTTGTACCGCCAATCAATTTTGTCGCCGTGAAGTCGCTGCGGTTGGCACTTTTCAGCTGGTGCTCCGGCGTAATTACGATGCCCTGCGGCTTGAGTATTAGGCTAAGACGTTCAGCAATGATCTCGGTAGCTCGTACTTCGTTCAAGTGATTACCATCGTCGTAAAAGCGATCTGCAGAGTTAAATTCACCACCGTTTATTGCTTTTTGAAAATCCTGAAGCTCCTGGAGAACGAGTTGGCGCAAGCCCTCAACATTCACCACCATGTCGCGATCCAGACGATCGACGATTTCTTGTGGCGTCGGCGGTTCGAAATCCCTCCGTGCTTTCTGACTAATTTTACCTGCACGAATGCTCTTAAGATCGTTGTAAAAGTCTGTGAACTTCGGATCGGCAAGGAGGCGATCAATGACAGGGACGGCGTCATCGGAGACATCTGATTCGATTAGCCAAACGATTTCTGTCAAAAAGCGGTATGCGTTTTCTCCGCTGGGGCTTCCCGTACCCCAGTGGCCCGGGAGGTCTACCTTCGGCCACTTGTCAATAAATGCCTCTAGAACAGCCACCACTTTGCTTAATGTGAGATTGGGCCAATGCGAGTGTTCGCCATAGTTAAATCGCGCAGAGCGCCCTTTAAGCAAAAATATGGTGTCCCTGTCAGTTTTAAGCCAATTCCAGTACGCTCCAGGAGTGTTCCCTAAAAAATAAAAAGCGCGCACGAGCCAAAACACGCGCCTGTTTTCGAGGTCTTCATCGCCAGTTGGGCTGGGCCACGCGGACATGAAAGCTGAGCAGCGCTCTGCGATGATCTTTTGAAGGGCATCGCGATCACCGAACTCAGCCGCAATTTCAAAGAGCGTATCAAGCGATCCGAGCTTCAGATCGGGAAATCGGTCAAGCCATTCTATTGAGATTGTCGCCCTCAAGTGGCTGAAAACTTCATCACCGCGTAACAACCAAATATCGGGATGTTGACAACCCTTTTGTGTGAGTTGGGGCTCGACGTACTGCCGGAGAAAGGTTTCGGCACTTCCCGCGGCTGCGAAAATCAGGCGGTTGACTTCATTTTTCAGCGCTTGGCGTTCTTCATCGGATACTGCACTGTAGCCCATGTCGAGATTTGTTCGCAGTGCGTTAAGTAACGGTAGATCGACATTTTGCAGGTTTCCGTCGCTGCGCATGATTTCCAAGCAAGCTGCAAAGAGAACAGGCTCAGTGCATGCGCCCTGTGATGCACATTGTAATTCCGCAAGCCTGAGTAAATTAGGGACATCGGGAGCAATGAAATCTAGGCAGTTCCTGAGAGCTTTACTAACAATTGTTCCATCGTCGAACTCAAACTCAATTTTATCGGGGGAGTTAAGTGCTAAATCTGCAAAGCGCGCAAGATAACCCCAATGCCGACCACTTTCAACAAGCTCTCGATTGTCCCGCAAATACTGGGCATTTAAATTATTGATGTGATTTTGTTCCCGATTGCGGCGTTTCATCCTACGCCTGTGGGAAAACATGCTTTTTTGTTGAGATTGTGAAAGTTGCGCGGCAGCTCTGTTGAACTTTACCCATTCGCGCATCAAAGAAGATTTCTCCAATGCCTGTTCACGCATGTGCCGACGCAGTTTATTCGGGCCCCGCAGTGCTTTACTTTGATGAACGTTATGCATAGCGATGTAACTCGCCCACAAGACCGGATTATCAACTTCAAACGCAAGATCGACCATAAAGTTGTAATCAGTGGATTGAAACCGAAGGCCAGAGTGAGAATGGAAATCAAATTTCTGAATTTTAGTTTCGAAAATATCGTCGCCATTGGTAAGATTTCCAAGTGCTAGTGCCATAATCCCCTGGCGCAATCCATCATCATTTTGAAGCACTTGAACTGCCTTGCTCTGAGCAGCTGATTTCTGCTCATGAAAAATCAGATTTCCGATCCAATGCCAAACTTTTTTTGGCGCAAAAGGAGGCATTGCCAACTCGAAGTATCGATCCAGCATTAGACCAACAATCTTGCTGACTCCAATTCGACAATCACATTCGTAATATTTTTTTCTGCATGTGCAAACAAGGTCATTAGTTAGATCATCAAGTAGCCACTCAATTGACTTCAAATCGAGTCCGCCAATAAAACGACGTATGAAATAGCGAGTACCGATTGTGGATCTGTAAGATTCTTTCTGATTAGGGTAAAGGTTTGAGCAGACTCGAAAGAAGCTGGAGAGGTAAGCTAAACCCAATGATTCTGCGCCTATAGCCGTAAGGATGGATACCGCAATTTTCAGAGAAGTATGACTAGCTTCAGAGACTAATACTCCTAAATCAGCACTATGGTCGTAGTCCGAAAGGTCGAGCAGACATCTACTAGCCAACAAGCGAGTATGTTCGCTTTCGCTTGAGTTCAATACGAGTTGACGCAGTTCTTGTGTCAGATGCGTAATCGCTGGTGACCCCGTCAATAGCTCAAGAATTAGATCACGCAAATGCCCTTCACTGCCGCTCGCTAGCAGGGGTTTGATCTCTGTCATTACCTCTTGAGTGAAGAGGCCTGAAGCACTGAACCTGCGCCATGCATCCCCTCGGCGAAAATAGGGGTCCTTCGTTTCAACTTCTTTCAATCCCTGTATAAGTAGGCGTTTTGACGAGTGTTCAAGTTGAGAGGGATCACCGTTAGCAAGCACCGCGTAGGGATCAAGCTTAATAGCAACCTCTTGAACGGATCTGTCGCCTAGTGCCGCGAGCCAACCCAGTAATCCGCGGAGTTCATCTCGAACTACGTTGTTCGGAGCTATGATTGGTAGGCATTTATATAATGTCAGCGGATCAACCGGATCAGCAATTCGCTTTGCAAGGTAGTCTGCCGCACAGTATTCAGCAACGATCTTGTGAACGGGCCGATGCTGATCCGCACTTTCTCCAGGTTTGAAAAGCCGAGTTGCCAAGATGCCTTCAGCTGCTGTGTGTCTGTCAAAGAGTGATGCCAACAATGGATAGATTCGATCTGCGGTTAACTCGCTCGTCCCTATTCCTTCTGCTCCGGACAACAAAAGCTTTGCGAACACTTCAGACGACAGAGCAACCCTTTGCGTGCTGGATAGCGTCTGCGCTACATTGACGTTAGCTTCCTTCGCCAACCGTTCGACCGCTTGCGAGAATATATTTCTTTTATCTGTGAAGCGTCTGCCACTTTCGATATAGGCGTCTGCGAACATCTTGAGAAATTGGGGATTCGGGAGTAACGATCCTAAGTCAAATCGAGCTACTTCCGTTTGGAATTTTGAAAACTCCTCACCCCGAACATGATGATGAAAAATTTCTCGCTGTTCGCCCTCTTCAAACTCGCATAGCCTAACCACCAGCGGTGCGCATCCTAAATACTCTTCGAAGGCATTTGTGGCAGCTGTGCCCCACTCGCTGGATCGGCTCGAAATGATGACGCGAGTTGGCTTTGCTTTTCTGGCGTTAGCGAGAAGGCTATGAATCCCCGTTTGATCGAGTTTGGCCAGCTCATCAAAAGCATCGATCACGAGTGGGTGATTTTCGACATCAGCACCTAACTGCTTGAACTTATTTGCGGTAACTGTGGAAGTTCCTAGCTGCCGAGCTAGACTTTTCATAAGTTCAGTTTTTCCGCCTCCGGGCTCTGCTAAAACAACAATGTGATTTGAAGCCGCCAGCAATGCTTCTTCAGTGTAAACACTATCGTTGTTGGAGAGGCTGCGCGGAAGATAGAAAGTTGAATTCATAAGATAAATTCTGCATTTTAATTGCACCTTATTTGCGGTGCTATGTCATTTCAGCCAGGTCAGTTGTACTGACTGCTCCCTGCTAATGATAGTACGTCATTTAAATCTCAAATGGGCGTTGCAAAAATTCTAGCGCTCGGTTTTTCGGTACGGTGTCAATCTCAGCGAGACTTATCTGCCGGGGCAAAGGTTCGTGATGCTGATTGCGTTAACACTCTAAATCGCACACAATTTACTAGACACGTCTGTAATGACCGCTTTTGGCCGATTGCTGTCCGCTGCGAAGGGCGCCAGTCGCCCCGTAGAGGACAATCGCCTGTGTGAACTCAGACGCCAAGTCTTTAGGGCTCCCGGCATAGTTCATCACAGATTCCGCCCCATTCCCCCAGTAGGTCGCGTCCACAGTTCGTGTCCGTGGCTTGAATGGATTCATCAAATTCAGATCTGCAGAGCTCAACAAATAGCAAAGGGCCCTGACACTTGGCTTGGTGATAATGGCTTTCTGACTTCAGTCCGACTACGCTCACGCGCATCAGGAAGGAGGCGCGATGAGCCAATACCTTTTGAGTTTTGCAAGGCAGAATCTTGAAGGACGCAGTGACGCTTACCTCGTGCTGCTCTGGTGCATGTACCAAGCGAACCAAGGCAAGGGCCGCTATTCTGACCACATCAAAACGCACATTACAGCGGCAGCTGACCAGTTGCTGGGGCGCAACTATCAGCGGATCGCCGCACGCTTCAAAAAGGTGCTCGACAGTAAGCCCGAATTGGATCGCATACCGCCCTCCGGACTCGGTACGTTGGACTACCTTCGCGTAAAAAACTTCCGAGGCTTCGGAGAATTTGGCCCTGACGACACAGGCACCTTTATTCGCTTCGGTAAGCTGAAGAACATCTTCTACGCACCCAATGGCGGAGGCAAATCATCGTTGTGCGAGGCGTTGGAAATCGGCACCACTGGCGATATCAAAGAAGCCGCCAGGCGCAAGACTAAGGTCAATCAGTACATCGCCCGGGGAGAGGTGAAGCCCAGGCTCATGCTGATGGGAACAGACAAGTTGCCAGTCAAGCGAAGCATCAGTTGGTCGGGCTGTTTCATTGATCGGAACCGTCTTCAAGAGTTTTCGTTGCTGGGCTCCAAGGATACTGGCAGTGCCGAGAGTGATGTCTTGGCCACCTTGTTTGGTTTGGAGGAACTCCAGGAGGTCATTTCTCGGTTCGTCCGGCCTGAAAGTTTCTCGCTCAAAGCCTTCATGCGTGCTGATCAAGCCGACGCACTGGACATCCTGGAACGTGCCAGGGTAAGCCTGGGCCAGCTGCGGCGTAATCACAGAGCAGACCTTCATGCATCGATTTCCGAGAGTTGTAGGCTGCTGGGGCTAAGAGCCGACCAAGACTTCGATGTGCGCCGAAAGGTCTTGCGGTTGCGCGACACGGTTGAAATGCATATTCGTGGCGCTGAGCGCCTGCGAGCTGCCAAGGCTCCGTTCGCTATATCGCTAAAGCAAGTCAGGCATATCTGTGCCATCGCTCAGCGCTTGCTCCAACGCAGAGCCGATATCGAGAAGGTGTTTCTGCAGAGAGCCAGCGAGGTCAATTATCGCGCCGTATATGAGGCATTGGTGGCCATCGAACAGTTACAGGTCGGGGAAGCTTGTCCCGCATGCCTGACGCCCCTCAACCAGGTGGTGATGAACCCGTTTAAGAGGGCGCGGGAGCAGATCAAGGCATTGGGTGCACTAGAGTCCCTTAAGCAATCCAAGCAGAGAAATGACGCCCGAATCGCGCTCTGGGCTTCACGAGTAGCGACCGGAATCGGCGAGGTGAAAGGCAATGAACACGCCGATGTTCCCTGTCCACTGAACATGGACGAATTGGAGGTGGAGCTTGCAAAGTTCCATGCCGCTACCGATCGCTCGGAAGTGGCGCCGTCCGTTCTCGACTCGTTTCTGAAGCTCTGTGCGCGGAGTGCAGATCAGCTCGAGGACTACTTGCGCACCTGTGAGCGCAAGCTTGGGGAGGTTGGCCAGGCAGACGCCCAGGCAGCTCGCCTCGAAGAACGGGTGACGCAGTTGAAAGAAATTGACGATTTGCTGAAGCATCAGTTCGACAGAAAAAAACTGGCGATAAGCGAGTTCAAGGTCGCCAACGACCAGATGGCAGACCTGATAAAGCAAAAAGCGGCATTGCTCAACGATGCAGTCGACAATAGCCACTTCAACCAGTTGCTCAAGGATCTGGAAGCTGAGTACCGAACGCTGTACCGCGACTTGCTGGATTACAAGCTTGAGCTAGAGAAAGCGCGAATCACCGGGATCGAAGCCAAGGCAGCGGAGTACTACCGCGCGATCAACAACCACGACGATGACCATGAGCAGATCGCGTCGTTGACCTTCGACCGCCAGGGGGATAGCTATCGGATAAAGATCACCAGCGTGGACGGATCATTCCTTGATGCGTTTGCAGTGCTTAGCGAAGGGCATCTGCGAGCGTTGGGTTTGTCCATCCTCTTGGCGATGGCTGAGAAGAACAACTTCCCGCTCATCGTATTCGATGACGTCGTCAATGCGATCGACACCGATCACCGATCGAACATCATCGACCTGTTCTTCAGCGATGCTTACTTGCGTCGGATCCAAATGGTCGTCACCACCCATGACCGTCTTTTCTGGGAGCGTTTCTGTATTATTGCCCAGCGTCACGCGCAACAGGTTCAGTACACCAGTAATGTTCTCAGCTATACGAACAAAGGCATTCTAGTCATTGATCACGTGGGCAGCTTCCAGGAAAAAATTCTTGCCGCGCTTTCCGTGTTCGATGTTCGTCAAGCGCTGCTCTACTGTCGTATCTGGTTCGAATCCATGGTGCTTGAGTTCTGCATAGAAAATGAAGTCAAAGTAACCGCGCACTTTAATAAATCACAGCTCAAGAAGAGCATGTACCTGCAGGTCAGCCTGGAACACACCTTTTCGCTGGTGGAACCGTTCATTGACTATGACCTGTCATACTTCAATTTCATCAAGAATGACCTGGTCAACTGGGGTGGGCAGAACCAGGAGCACCATGCCTTCGACGAGGGCAGCCTGAACTTCGTGCACTCAAAGACTAGCAGTGAGGTCGTTAAAATCTACGACGCCATCCGCTATTTGGAGTGCCAGCTATTTGCAGCTAAGAAGAGAGAATCAGGCGTCAAATGTCTTGCCGACCTGAACGGTGATATCGCGTGGAGGCAGCGCAAGCTTGCAAGACTCGCCAAGGCGCCAGAAGAAGTTCAGAAGGAGCACCAGTCGGCGTTGAAAGCTCTGGAAAAGCGCGCGGTAGAACTCGACCAAGAGCTTCAGTTCATCGAACAATGTCTCGCCAGCGTCGCTCTGCGCGAGCAAGCTCAAGAATTGCCATGACCTCTGTTCCGCTTGGAGCAGATCTGGCTGTTTTGGGTTCATATTCTGCGAGGACTCAACGGCCGCTTTTGACCGTGTCCTGCCTGTTAAGGCTGACCAGGTGGCTGCAAATCTCACTTCAGATGAAAGTCGCTTTCCCTCAAGCGCAGTCTCTCAATAGCAGCTTGAAGTCTAGGGCGATCATGAGCCTACCCAGAACGCCAAAAAACCGGCCAACTTCGTTTCCGCAAATAAGTGTCCACCCCTTGATATCAGAGGCCTCCAGCGCATCAATGAATAGTGCCTAGCGGAAACGAATACAATTTAAAGCATTGATATATAAGGATTAATCTTCGGACTTGAAAACCGTCGACTGTAACAGGTCCATGAGTTCGAATCCCATCGCCTCCGCCATATTTGTACCGACAAAGCCCTGATTATTCAGGGCTTTGTCGTTTCTGCGAGATATGTTTGCGCAGCATCGTTTGCGCATCTGTTGAGTCATTTCACAGCAGTGCCTCGTACACCTGAGGCGCTGCTGCCCGAATAGCCAATGCGTACCCGCTCAGCCAAGCGACTCAAAGACAGCCTCCGCACGCTGTTGCACCGGCGCCTGAGGTCTGAGCATTTGCTGCCAGGCGAGCTGCGCCTGGACCTTGGCCACCGAATCCAGCACTTTCTGCGCCCAGCGATCATCCTCGGGATGCACCACGACCACCCGGAAGCCATGATCCTTGCCTTCAATCTGCACGCCCTCCGAATCATCGACATGCAAGTCGATATCGAACGCTGGCGGATACTTGGAAGGCGCATTCGACATCCCGTGCGCCGTCAGCGCACGGTTGTGCAGCACGCTGTTGACCACGCCATCGACGCGGATACCGTACAGCGCCAACCAGCGCCTGATATAGGACGGCGTGCGCCCGGATGAGGTGTAGACCCAGACACTGCAATCCTGGCGACGCAGCTCTCGGATCAGCGATCGTGTGCCCATCCGCAACGGCTCGCCCAGCCAGCGATGAATACAGGCCGGTAGTCGACTGTTCTCCACTGCGCAGTGGTGGAGCTGGCAAGCGAGCGTGTCATCGATATCGAATGAAATTCGTGTGCGCTGACGTTCGAACAACTGCGGCAAAACGCAGCGGACAGCCTGCCCTGCCCAGCTGCCGAAGGTTTTCAATCTGGCAAATGCTGGTGCCCGGTTCATCAATGGCCACCTTGAGAGAGAGGCAAAGGCTTGCCTTTGACAAAGAACTTCATTGGATCGGGCGCCTGTTCTTCTAAGAATGCTGCATATTTTTTCTTGATCTTGGGCAATTCGTACAACGCCTTGACGCCATGCTTGGCGGAGTTGCGGATGACCGAGGACGGGTTGAAGTAGCCCTCGGCGTTTTCCAGCGTCAACACGAATGGAGGCAGCCCCGCGCGCATTAGCAGGTAGCTGACAATCAGCGAGCCACTACGGTTATTGCCTTCGATAAACAGCTGCGGCTTGCTCAGAATGCGCACATAGACTCCCGCTGCACGCTTCCAGACTGACTCACTGCGATAAGCGCAATACCAGTTGTACAAGTCCTTGATGCCTCCCTCAACATTGTTGAAGAAGTGCGCCTCAGTGGCTGCCAGATGCTGGGCGTATTCCAGCCGGCGCGCCGGATCCCGGCCACAAAGCACTGTGGCATTGATCTCCAGCATCAGGTTCAGTTGCTGCAGATCGAACAGGTCGATGCCGCGGGCAACATATTCGTCAACCAACGCATAACCTTCAAGCACATTGTTCAGGACTTCGTCAGTGAACGGGTCTCGGGGCTCGGTGAAGTGCCGGCTGAGCTCGGCGAAACGGCTCTGCACGTTACGCAGTGCGCGTTCAATCGCAGGCAAATCAAGGCGATGCGTGGCAGGCATTGGAGCTCCTTGGAAACGCTTGGTAAATGTCCGCCGGTGCCCGCCAAATCCATTTGGCTTGTGCAGGTAGGCGGCCGTGACCGGTGCTGTGACTTAGCTGAACTTGCCGCTGATGTAATCGCCGGTCATCTGTTCACGCGGGTTGTCGAAGATCTGCGCCGTCGGGCCCATCTCGACCAGATAACCGGTGCGCGTGCCCTGGGAAATATCCACCGAGAAAAACGCTGTGGTGTCAGCAACACGGATGGCTTGCTGCATGTTGTGAGTGACCAGTGCGATGGTGTAGTCCTTCTTCAACTCGACCATCAATTCTTCGACGCGTCGGGTGGCGATCGGGTCCAGTGCCGAACAAGGCTCATCCAGCAGCAGGACTTCCGGCTCGGTGGCGATTGCCCGGGCGATACACAGGCGTTGCTGCTGGCCACCGGAGAGCGACAGGCCGCTGACCTTGAGCTTGTCCTTGACTTCGTCCCACAGCGCGGCGCCTTGCAGCGCATGCTTGACACGGTCGCCGATATCGCCCTTGTAGCGATTGAGGCGAAGACCAAACGCGACGTTGTCGAAGATGCTCATCGAGAACGGGTTAGGCTGTTGAAACACCATGCCGATGTAGCGGCGCACGACCACCGGGTCGACACCCTTGCCGTAGACGTCCTGCCCGAGGAAATGCACATGGCCCTCGAAACGAAAGCCCTTCACCAGATCGTTCATCCGGTTGAGACTGCGCAGCACGGTGCTTTTGCCGCAGCCCGAGGGACCGATGAATCCGGTGATCTTGTTTTTCTCGATGGGCACGTGGCTGTCACGTACTGCCATGAAGTTGCCGTAGAAAATCTTGTCCAGTTTGCAGTCCATGACTACAGGCGCCTGGGTGACAAACGGAGCGGCTATTTGCGCAGTGGATACGTTCAAAATCAGATGCTCCCGTTCTTAATACTTGGGCTTGCCGAAAATCCGGCTGATGATGTTCACGAACAGCACGATCATCACCAGCACCAACGAGGCCGCCCATGCGAGCTCGAGCTGGTTATCGAAAGGCATGCCGGAGAAGTTGTAGATCAGCACCGCCAGCGAGGCAGTCGGATTCATGACATCGAGATTGCCCTGGTGGTAGATCCAGTAGTTGCTGAAGAGCGCGGTAAATAACAGCGGTGCCGTCTCGCCTGCGGCACGCGCCACGGCGAGCATCACGCCAGTCAGGATCGCCGGCATGCCGGTCGGCAAGATGATTTTCCAGATGACCTGCGAGCGAGTGCAGCCCATGCCATAAGCAGCATCTTTCATGATCTTGGGCACCATCCGCATCGATTCTTCTGCGGTCAGCACCACGATAGGCAGCATCAGGACGGCGAGCGCCACGCCACCTGCCGGTGCCGAATATGTGCCAGTCGTCATTACAACCAAAGCGTAGGCAAATACACCTGCCAGGATTGATGGCAGGCCCGTAAGCATCTTGGCGGCAAAACGCGCGGCGTTCCCCAGCTTGCTATCCGGCCCCAGTTCAGCCAGAAAAATGGCCGCCATGATCCCGACCGGCACCGCGATCGCTGCCGCGATACCGACCATCACGAAAGTACCCGCCATCGCATTGCCGAAACCGCCACCCATCTCGAAGCCGGTCGGCGGCAGTTCAGTGAAGACTTCCAGGTTCAGACGCGCGCCACCACGAGTGATCAGCATGTAGAGCACGGAAATCAGCGGCACGCTGGCCAGCAAAGCACCTGCCCAGACCAGGGTGGTCAGGATCAGGCTGCGCAGCGCGCGGCCTTCGAACCTGCGTTGCAAACTCGGCATCGCACCGGTTGGCGCCGTCAGGTCTGTTGCTGCGGTCAGATCAGTCATCACTTGTTACCCCGTTGGGCGTACATCATGATCATCGAGCCGAAAATGTTCACGATCAGCGTAATCAACATCAGCACGAGCGCGGCATACATCAACACCTCGATCTCGTTTGGTCCGGCTTCGGGGAAGTTCAGCGCCAGCAGAGCGGCAAGCGTGTTGGCCGGTGCAAACAACGAGAGGGAAATGTTGTTGGCATTGCCGACCAGCATGGCCAGCGCCATCGTTTCACCCAGCGCGCGCCCCAGACCCAGCACCAGAGAGCCGAAAATGCCGGTGGCAGCCGAAGGCACCATCACTTTGAGAATCGCTTCCCAATGGGTTGTGCCCATGCCGTACGCGGCCTGTTTGGTTTTCATCGGCACAGCCGTCAGCGCGTCCTGCGAAACGGCGGCAATGGTCGGCAGAATCATGATGGCGAGCACCAGAGCTGCGGGCAGCAGGCCCGGACCGCTCAGGGACGTGCCGAAAAAGGGTATCCAGCCCAGTTCGCTGTTCAGCCAGGTCGTCAGCGGCCGAATCGCCGGGATCACCACATAGATCCCCCACAGGCCATAGACCACACTGGGGATGGCCGCGAGCAGTTCGACGATGGTGCGAAACAGCGCAGCGAGCTTGGTCGGCAGGAAATCCTGGGTCAGGAAAATCGCCATGCTCACGCCAAAGACACCGGCGATCAGCAACGCGATGAAGGCGCTGTAAAGCGTGCCCCAGATGGCCGGCAGGATGCCGTATTTGCCCTGGTTGACGTCCCACACACTGCCCAGAAGCACATCGAAGCCGTGCTTCTCCATACCGGGAAGTGCCTTGCGTCCGACTTCGAACACCAGTGCAAATACCAGCGCCAGAATCAGTACCACACCGATGCGCGCGAGCGCGCGGAAGGTGCGATCAACCAGGAAATCCTTCGTCGAAGGTGGCTGGCAGGCAGAGTCGGGATTAACCGGTACGACAAAAGGTTTGTTCATGGGCTAAGTCCGGAACAGGGGGAAAACTTTCCCGGCGTGGCGCAGACGCACACGCCGAGAGAGACCTCACGGCGTTACTGAATGTTGGCGGACGCTTTGCGAACCTGTTCGACGACCGATTGCGGCAACGGGATGTAACCCATCGAATCGGCAATCTTCTGCCCCTCGGTCAGACTGTATTCGACCATTTCACGCATGGCCTTGGCCTTGGCCGGGTTGCCATTGTCCTTGCGGAAAATCATCCAGGTATAAGAGGTGATCGGATAGGACTTGGCACCGTCCGGATCAGGCAGCCAGGCCACCAGGTTTTCCGGCATTTTCACCGCCGCCAGGGCCTCGGCACCGCTTTCGGCGTTTGGCACGACGTAATTGCCAGCCTTGTTCTGCAACTGGGCAAAGTCGACCTTGGCCAGCTTGGCGAAGCCATATTCGATGTAACCAATCGCACCAGGGGTCTGGCGTACGGTAGCGGTTACGCCATCGTTTTTCGGCGATTTGATGAACTTGTCACTGGCCGGCCAGTTGACGGTGTTGCCCTCACCCAACGCCTGCTTGAACTCGGCGTTGACTGTTGCCAGGTGCTTGGTGAATACCGCGGTCGTACCGCTGGAATCTGCACGCACTACAACGGTGATCGGCGTATCGGAGAGTTTCAGGTCCGGGTTGGCTGCGACGATCTGCGGATCGTTCCAGCGCGTGATCTTGCCCAGGAAAATGTTGGAATAGACGTCGCGTGGCAGCTTCAGGCCCTTGGGATTGCCCGGCAGGTTATAGGCCAGCACGATTTCCCCGGCGGTCATTGGCAGCAACTGCACGCCTTCGGCGACCTTGGCGATATCTTCGTCTTTCATTGCCGAGTCACTGGCAGCGAAATCCACGGTTTTGTTCAAGAAGTCCTGTACGCCCGCGCCACTGCCCTTGGATTGGTAATCGACAGTGACGCCATCGGATTTCTTGCTGAAATCCTTGAACCAGGTCAGGTAGATCGGCGCCGGGAAACTTGCTCCGGACCCCGTCAGGCGAACATTTTCTGCTGCAAATGAGGCCGAGGTGGCACAAAGAGATACCGCAATGGCGAGCGCAGCAGACTTCATCAAACTTTTCATTAAATGACACCTAGTGATTACGGGCTCCCGAACTCTGCAGCAGTTTTGTGACGATTTCATGAAAGCAAAGTGGCAAGCGTTACCCTCATGGTCCGCAGCAGCGCCTATGGATGTAATCGGCTTCCGGGTTTCGAAAAATCGAATCTTCCTGTGCCGGACTTGTCACTACCCCCTGATCCCGAGCAGTCACGTGCCAGGTTCACATTGCAAAAACGCTACTTTTCCCCAGCCTTTATGGCCCTCAACCGGAAATGGCGTTAGCATTTCACTCATTCGGCTGAACAAGCCTGTTTATTCAGATCAGGGTTGCATTGTGGAAAAGCTAAAACGCCTTCAAAGCGGGATCGAAGGGCTCGACGCGCTGCTTCAGGGGGGCTTTGTCGCGGGCGCCTCGTACATCATTCAAGGGCGTCCGGGCTCCGGCAAGACCATCCTTGCCAATCAGCTCGGATTTCACCATGCCCGCAACGGCGGCCGTGTTCTGGTCGCCACGTTGCTGGCCGAGTCCCACGACCGGCTGTTCCAGTTTCTATCGACGATGAGTTTCTTCGACGCCTCGCGAGTCGGCGCCGAAATTCAGTTTGTCAGCGCATTCGATACGCTGGAAAACGAAGGCCTCGATGAAGTCGTGAAGCTGCTGCGACGCGAAATCACTCGGCAGAAGGCGACCGTCATGGTCGTCGACGGCCTGCTCAACGCACGCTCCAAGGCCGACTCGCCGATCGATACGAAAAAATTCATCTCTGAACTGCAAGGCCATGCCGCATTTGCCGGTTGCACCGTGCTGTTCCTGACCAGCTCGCGCCTGGATGACGGCAGCCCCGAGCACACGATGGTCGACGGCGTCATCGAAATGGGCGAAGAACTTTTCGGTACCCGTTCGGTAAGGCGCATTCATTTGCGCAAGACTCGCGGCAGCGGCGCGTTGACCGGTCTTCACGAGTGCGAGATCACCGATAACGGCCTGGTCGTCTACCCGCGCCTCGAAAGCCTCTACAAGCGCCCTTCCGCCCCTGACAGCGCGGACATGACGCGCATTCCAAGCGGCATTGCTTCACTGGATGACATCCTCGGGGGTGGCTTGCACAGCTCCAGCGTGACGCTGGTCATGGGGCCTTCCGGGATCGGCAAGACCACGCTGGGTCTGAAGTTCATCGCACAGTCGACGGCCGAATCGCCGGGCCTGCACTTCGGCTTCTATGAAAGCCCGCAGCGGCTGCGGCTGAAAGGCCGTTCGCTGGGCATTGATATCGAACACATGGAACACAGCGGTGCGCTGAGCATTGCCTGGCAGCCAACTACCGAAGGCTTGCTGGACGGCCTCGGCGCACGCCTGCTGAGCCTGGTCGATGAAAAAGGCATCAAGCGCCTGTTCATCGATAGCCTCAGCGGCATGACTCGGGTTTCAACCACACCGGAACGCATCACCGACTTTTTCAGCGCGCTGATGAATGAGCTGCGATCCAGAGGCGTTACGGTGTTCGCCTCATGGGAAATGCGCGATTTGTTCGGCTCCGAGGTCAGCGCACCGAACTCCGACCTGTCCAGTATTGTCGACAACCTGATGCTCATGCGTTTCTTTGAGAATCACGCTGAACTTCACAGGACGCTTTCCATTCTCAAGATACGTGATAGCTCCTACAACCCGTCGCGGTTCGAGGTGGTTATCCGTGATCAAGATGTGTTCCTGGAAAAGGCTTTGAAAAATGAACCTTCAGTCACAGCTGAGTCATTGCCTGGTTCAATTTCGTAAGTCTGCAAGCGGGTTGAAATAACATGACCACCATCCTGGTAGTCGACGACGAGTATCTGATTGCTGACATTCTTGGCTTTGCGCTTGAGGATGAGGGCTTCATGACTGTGACCGCGAGCAATGGCAAGAAGGCTCTCGAAGTGCTGGAAAGAGAACGTCCAGCCTTGGTCATCACTGACTTCATGATGCCGGTCATGGACGGCCTCGAATTCGCCGAAGCCGTGCGTGCCCAGCCGTCCGTCAAACACTTGCCGATCATTCTCATGAGTGGCGCGCAAGCGCACATCGGCATGCAGCGTTCGGATCTGTTTGATGTGGTGGTGCCCAAGCCGTTTGATATTGCGGTGATTGTGGCTGAGGTGAAGAGGCTGTTGGGCTCATAGATACTCGACGACAAAGGCAATTTCGGCATTGGCATCGCCCGCTCGCATTTGCGCATTGGAAGGCTCGATGCGCACGAAGCGGGCTTGCAAGGAAATATATGCATTGCCGCCTTGCGATGTGGGCGCTTTCATTATGTAGTTCTGATTCAGTTTGAGTGTCGACTTGTCACTGAAGCGCATCTGCAATGCCAGACCTTTGGCAGTGGAATTACTGTTCAGATTTACCATGCCAGTACCAGCGTCCCACACAGGGCTGCCCGCAGTGGGTGAGAAGGAAAATCGGAAGTTGTTAATTCCTGTGGGACAGTTTTTCATATTGAGAGAAAAGTATTGCTCCTTGGCAGATGCGCCGTTCTCGGGGAAATCGCTCAAGTTATAGCTGCCCATATCGACTTTCACATCGGGTGTTTCGCAAGACTGTGAGACTACCCGCGTGCCGCTGGTATTCATTGCCAAAGGCTCGATTTCAGCAGCGACAAACGTCCCCAGTTGGCCTGAAGGTATCGTCGCACTGCCGGAAATAGTGCCCGTCTTTACAAAACGCAAGATGTGCTCCGAACCATTCCAACCCCAACCGCCAGCAGTGTCGGTAGTTCCTGGAAAGCCCTTCCACGCTTTCCCCGATGGCGGTCGGACCCATTGCCAGCCGATTCCGGTATTCCCAATAGGAAAAATCTCCACGCCCGGCTGAGTAACGCCGACATTATTGCGCACACCTTCATTGTGCACTGCGGAGCACCTGAACGAACTGGGAATGGAACCCAGCGTCACGATCGGACTTTCATAGATAACCGTGCCATTCGGCGCGTCACGTGGTACCGAGAGAGTGGCCGGCAGGATAACCCGCATATTGCCCATGGAATTGTCCGGATAAAATTCGCAGACCGCCGCCATTGCGTTTGACGACAGCATATACAAGAGCCCGACAATTAATACACGGCACAACTTCATAACACTCTCTCTGACTCTATCTAGCGTGTAAACAACTGAATGGCTGACGTAGCCACACCTATTTAATTGGCAGCAAAATCACCACGACCGGAACGAGAAGATAATAAAAAAAGAACACTTGAGCAAAAATTTATTTATTCAATAACAAGACAATTCTCATAGATTTATAACCAGCCAGTCAGACCTGAAAAATCTACAAACAGACACGCTATTTAGCATCACACTTACTCAGCGCAAATAACTAAAGCCAATTTAAGACTCGTCTTAAATGCACAGTGGAACTCGGCCAGTACCCTGACTGTTCTTGATAGGAGAACAGATTCCGTGAGAGCCCTCGATACCCTCAATAGCGCAAAACCCCACAGCAACGCCGCCCTCTACTGCCTGACGATTCTGGCACTGGCGCTGATCGCCATGACTGTCGTCGCCGGTTATGAGCTCAACAATCTCTTTCCACTGAAGGCCGTGGTGCAACAGCAGGAGATCCAGCTCAAGCAGCGCTCCGATACCATCCAGTCAATGACCGCTGAACTCAAGCGTCTGGCGGAACAAAAGCAGGCCCTGGAAACCGACCTGCTTACCGCGAAGGAACAGGCGAAGGCCGCCGAGGCGGCAAAGACCGAACTCGAAAACACTCAACGCGCAGCACAAACCAGCGCGGCGTTAGAGGATGAAGACTCACTCTGCGCGATCATCGAGCAAAATATCCGACTCGTAGCGGACCAACTCAGTCGCGACGACTTCTTTCGTCTGCGTGATGAGCGCGAAGCTGAAGCCGAAGCCGTGCTTGAAAGCTATGAAAAACAACTCGCCACCTGCATTGAACAACTGACGGCACACACCGAATCGCCAACACAGAGTTGAGTCAGCACTCGTTGCGCGCTGCGCTTGATCGCGGATCAAAAAAGCCCTGGCAATCAGGGCTTCCCGTTAACGTCTTAAAGCTTGAATTCCTTGGTCAATTTATTCAGCGATGCCGCCAGTTGCGACAGCTCCGCCGATGCAACCGCCGTCTGTTTCGACCCCTCTGCGGTTTCACATGACAGGTCACGAATGCTGATCAGGCTGCGGTCGACTTCCCGCGCAACCTGAGCCTGCTCCTCGGCAGCGGTTGCCATCAGCAGGTTTCGCTCGTTGATGAGATTCAGCGAGCCAGTGATGTCGGTCAGCACTTCGCCGGCGATATTGGCCATTTCGAGCGTTCTCTCGGCCTGAGCGCGGGTGTGGCTCATGGAGGAAACTGCGCGGCTGGTGCCCGACTGAATGGAGCTGACCATGGACTCGATGTCCTCGGTCGACTTCTGAGTACGCTGCGCCAGCCCTCTCACCTCATCGGCAACCACGGCAAAACCGCGACCCGCCTCCCCCGCCCGCGCTGCTTCGATCGCTGCGTTCAAGGCAAGCAGATTGGTTTGTTCGGCAACCTCTCGGATAACGTCCAGCACGCTGCTGATATCGCTCGCCATGGTCGATAGCGCCTGCACCTCAGCCGAGGTGCTGTGCACGCTGGACACCATCAGGTTGATTGCGGCTACCGTGTCGCTGACCTGGCTTCGACCGGCGACGGCTGCGGCACTTGATTCCGACGTCAACTGCGAGGTCGATGCGGCGTTGTCTGCAACCTGCTCCACCGCTGCACTCATTTCAGTGACGGCGGTGGCGGCCATTTCGATTTCATGGCTCTGACGTTGAGTGATACGCGAGATATCTTCAGTGACGCCGTGCATGACCTCCGAGGTCTCGGCCAACTGCGTGGACGAATCACGGATCATGATCAAGGCATCTCGCAGACTGGTTTGCATCGCCGCCAATGACGACAGCATTTGCGCCGCCTCATCAGAGCCATCCAGCGCAATGGTTTCGCTCAGATCATTGGCGGCGATGCATTCCGCCACCCTTAGCGAGCCTGCAATGGGTACCGTCAGGCTGCGGGTATACAACACGGCCAGGGCCAACGAAGCACCGATCGCGATGAGAATGAACACACTGACGATCAACAGCGTGTGCTCATAGACATTGTCGGCCTGCTTGCCCGCCTCATAAGCTTCTATTTCGTTGAGTGCAATCAGCTTCTTGAGCGCGACTTGTACGCCATCCGAGGCAGCACGCATCTGATTCTTTGACAACGCAATGGCCGCTTCAAGCTGCCCGTTCGCCACGGTTTGAAGGTATTGGTCCTGCGCCTGATCGTTGACCTTCTGTGCTTTGGCAAACTCCTCGAACGCCTCGCGCCCAGCGTCAGTGGCCAGCAGATCAATGAGCGCTTGCTGATGTTTTTTGATCAGCTGACGCGACTGCTGAATGTCCATCAGGGCTTGCGCCTTGCGCTCAGGGGTTTCGATGGGATTGCGCAAGCGAGCGTTGTTGCCCTTGATTTCGACGAACTCTCGATCGAGTTGGCCGAGCAGCTTGATACTCGGCACGATCGTCGTCTCGACGTACGTTTCTGCCTTGTTGAGCAAGTCGACTTGCTGCAGAGCGATCAATCCGATCGCGATAATCATGAGACAGAACAAGCCGAAACACAGCGCCGAACGAGGCGCGAGATTGAGTTTACGAAGCAGCATGATGCCTTACCTTAGAGTGTATTCAAGACAATGGGGCAAACGAGTGGGCGGCACAGCAGGCGCTGGGCAATAGCACCTCAGCGTCTACGTGGATCATCGCGGGAAGGTGAAGCAGCTAGCGGTTTGCGCACGAAGAGAGTGTGGAGTCGGTCGAGGCCGGCTCCGCAAGTTCCTTGAGCGCCGGGTCGGCCAGCATCAGAAAATCTGCCAGGCGCGGCAGATTGATTTTCGAGACCAGGCGCATCCAGCGTTGCGGATGCGGGTTGAAGAAGGTCTTCGACCACTGGTGATCATCGTTGGGATTGAAAATCAGCAGATGACGAATCAGCGGGTTTTCCCCGAAAAAGTCGAGCGGATCCATCGCCATTTCGCTGAGCAACTCAGCATTGACGACGACCAGGCTCAACCGTTGAGGGCAGTAATACGTCAGTATTTTCAGGTCACGATAAGTGCAAACGTTCAAGACGCTGAGACAGCCCAGCTTGTTGAACTGCTGTTCGATTGACAGACCTCTGCGCACATCGCTATCGGCGATCAGGATCCGCAAGGATCGACTGCGGTTATTTTCAAGAAACATCGGACACCTTTGGCAGCTCCATTCTTCCTTTCAAGAAAATAACCAAGGGCCAACCTGCCTGATATGAGACTTGTCTCAAAAATGAACGCAGGGATAGATGATAAAAAGCCACACCTTGACGACAGCCCAAGCGATCGGCGCATGGTCTGGCTCAGAAAGTGTTGAAGGAGGGATTTTGCAACGCAGGGGAGTGGCGACAAGCCAGAAGCGCGGGACGGTTCTGTGCGAACCAGACAATTCTCATTATTAACGCCCCTTTTTGTCAGTAACCTTGAAACAAGGGGCGCAGACTCATTCTTTCCAAGCCATCAAGGCAGCGTCATCGTCACTACGTAATTACCGCTCGTTATCTGGTGACCCTTGTTGTCCGTGAGCAGCAAGCGCTGGTCGTAATAATCGTCCTGCTCATGAGTATCGGCAATCACCTTCACAAACACCTGCTGGCGCGACTCACCTCGCCCTGCCGCACTGACGTTGTTCACGGTAAAAATCTGCCCGGTGCTTGCCTGGGGGCAATCAAGCAACTCGACAGAAGAATGGCTGGCGCCACTGGCAATGCAACTTGCCTCGACAATTCGACCGCTGAAGCGAATCACTCCGCTGACCGGCGCAGACTGGGCTGCGCTGACGGTGTCAAAACCGAGCAGGCAAAGGCAGGCAATCAATAAAGGACGTCGAATGATCATCGCGAAACTCCATGGTTATTACCAAGGTATCGCCCGCTGCAAAATGATCTTTAACGTCAGCTTTAATGCAAGGCCAGTCGGATGGTCATGAGCCGATACGTTTACAGCTCGATCCGTTTGATTTTCTTGATCAGATCAGCCTGTGCATGCTCCAGCTTCAATGCACTGCGATTGAGGTCCAGCGGATCGATAACAGGCGCCTCGCACTCGGCTTCAAGCTCGTTACACGCCTCAATGACCTGATGCTCGGCAACAATGCGCGCCGCCCCCTTGATGCGGTGCGCCAGGTCAGCCAACAGCCCGGGATCGCTTTCGGGTATTAGCGAATGCAACTCCTCCAGATCCTTTTCGCAACTCGACAGCGCCTCGCGCAGAAGTTCTTTCATCATGTCGAGATCGCCTCCGGTGAGCTCGTCAAGACGCTCGCGAATCGAACCCAGCTCCTTGATAGTCGCCGCAGGCGGGCTTTCAAATGGCTGGGTTTCAACATTTTTTTCCCAGCCTGCAAGCATGATCGACAAGGTGCCGAGACTGATCGGTTTGAACAGACAATCATCCATCCCGGCCTCCCGGCATTTCACTTTTTCTTCCGGCTGCGCGTTGGCCGTGAAGCCCAGTACGATGCACGGCGATCCACCACTTTCGCGTTCGTCCTGGCGAATGGTGCGGGCCAGCTCATAGCCGTTCATGACCGGCATGTTGCAGTCCGTGATCACAATGTCGAACGGCTCCGAGCGCCACAGCGCCAATGCCTGGGCACCGTCGGCGGCATCACGCACCGCCTGGCCAAGGAAACTCAGCTGCTGCGTCAACAGCAGGCGGTTGGCGCTCTGGTCATCGACTACGAGAATCCTGAGTGTCGGTACCGGTTTGTCCTGAACAACCGAAACAGGCAGCACTTTGCCGCCAAGCGGGCTGAGAATATTGAAGAACAGCGACACTTCCAGGCAGGTGCCTTTGCCAAGCGTACTGGTAATGTTCAGCCGCCCGCCCATCAATTCGCACAATGAACGGGAGATCGCCAGTCCCAGACCGGTGCCGCCTCTGCTGGAGGGACCATGGTTGGCTTGGGAAAACGGCTGGAACAGATTCTGCAGATCGGCGCTGGAAATGCCGATGCCGGTGTCCTCGACCTTGAGGTCGACCTGTAAGCGTTCGTCAGCGAGACGTTGGCCGCGAATCGAGACGCTGACATGACCGGTGTCGGTAAACTTGATCGCGTTGCCCACCAGGTTCGAGAGCACCTGCTGGAAGCGCATCGGATCAACCAATACGTCACAGCCGACAGTGGCGTCGATGTCGAGCTTCAGCACCAGACTCTTCTGCCTGGCCAAGCCGTCGAACACCCGCGCCACGGATTCGACCAATTCGCGCAGGTTGGCACGTTTCGGCGAAAGGCTGACATGGCCCGATTCGATGCGTACCACATCGAGGATATCGCCGATCAGTTCCAGCAGACCTTTTGCCGAGTCGTATGCCACTTCAATCGCCGGCCGATCGAAGTGACCTTGCTCGGCACGCTTGAGGGTAAGTTCGAGCATGCCGATCACGGCGCTCATCGGCGTACGGATTTCGTGGCTCATGGTCGCCAGGAACGTGGTTTTGGCGCGGCTCGACTCGTCAGCCAGCTCTTTCGCCGAACGCAACTCCTCGATCAGTTCACGGCGTTCGCTGATATCGATCCAGCCGCAGATCACGCCTCTGACTTCACCCGCCGTGTCGTGATACGGCTGGATCCAGTGGTAAATGATCAGCCGCGTATCACCCACATGCAGCGTGCGATCCACCTCGTAAGGTTCGTCCTGCTCGATGACGCGCAGGTAGTCGTCGTGAAATTGCAACGCCTCCTGACGATTGCGCTTGCCGCTTTCGAGCACGGTCTTGCCGATCACGTCCTTTTCTGACAGGCCAAATGTTTGCAGATAATTATTATTGCAGGTCACCAGCCGACCTTCCCGGTCACGTACGTAAATGGGATGCGGCGTGCCGTTGATCAGCGCCCCCATGAACTTCAGCTGATCGCCGAGCAAGCGCTCTGCACGACTGCGTTCGCGAATCTGCCGACGGATGTAGAAATTCCACGCCAGCGATCCCAGGATAATCAGGAACGCGCCAGCGCTGATCTGGTAGATCAGCGCCTTGTAATCGCGCCACGACAACCCCGAAAACGCTGCAATGGGACGCCACCTGTTGAGGATTACGTCCAGCTCATCCGGCGGAATGCTCAGCAGCGCCTTGTTCAGAATGCTGACCAGTTCGGTATCGGCACGCCGCGCGGCGAAAGCGAGGAAGCCTTTGTTCATGCCGACGATGTTGGAGATACGCAAGCTGTCGCTGTAGATGTGGGCGATGTAGTAGCGCGCACTGTGCAACGTGGTAATCATCGCGTCCGCTCGACCGTCCTTCACGTCAGCCAAGGCGCCCAGAACTGTTTCGTTATCAACGATCTCGATGTCGGGGTAGTCCTTGAGCAGCTCACGCTCAGCCGAACTTTCGGGCACTGCGACGCGCTTGCCGCGCAGCTCCTGCAGGCTTGAAGGCGCGCCTGCGTCCTTGGTGGTGACGATCACAAAGGGGCTGGCAAGGAACGGATGAGTGAAACGCATGCCGACTTCCCGCGAGACCGTTGGTGTCAGCAGAGAAATATCCGCGCTGCCATCCAGCAGACGCGTGCTCAGACTGGAAAAACTGTCGGTGCGCTCGACATTGATTTGCAAGCCGGTACGCCGCTGGATGAGCTCGAGCAGATCAGCGCCGATCCCGCCAAAGTTGCCGTCACCATCAAAGAATGCAAACGGTGCCTGATCGTCATTGATCACGAACCGCGCGACCGGATGCAGCTCAAGCCAACGTGCTTCGCCGGGTGTCAGGTCAATGCGTTTGGGCGTCAGCGCCCCGCCGCCGCCCGACCAGCGCTTGGTAATTTCGGCAATCTTCGCATCACCCAGCGACTCGAGGGTCGAATCGATCAGACGCAGCAATTGGTCGTTGCCCCGGCGCAAGGCAAAGCTGAAACCGCTGGTTTGGGTTTTGACGAAAGAGTGCAGCCGCACATAGTTGAAGTAGTTGAGGTTGATCAGGTAATTGCTCGACACCGTATCGCCGAGAAACAGGTCGACCTTGCCAAAAGCCAGCGCAGCCAGTGCCAACTCGTTCGATGGAAAAAGCACGAATTCGGCGTTGGGGTATAACGCGTGTAATTGACTGGAAGGCAGGTAATCGTCGGCAACCGCAATACGCAAACCGGCCAGATTGGCCGGCATCGGGCGCCGATCATCACCGCGCATGAACATTGCCGGCACGTCTTCGACATAAGGCTTACTGAGCGTGACGAGGCCGTCGATCAACTCGAAACTGTTGGAACTGCCCAGCATGTCGATGTCGCCACGCTCGAGCGCCGCCATGGCGTCGCGACGGTCGGGATAAGCCTTGACGGTAACTTCGACATGCAAGGCCTGACCGATAATGCAGGCGATGTCGGCGGCTATTCCCTCGTACCGCGTACCGCTGGCGGTCATGACATAAGGCGGGAAATCCGGAAGCGCCGAGCCCAGCACCAGACTGCGCTTCTGCCGCAGCCAACTCCAGTCTTCATTGGCCAGATCGACCTTTAGCTCCTTGCAGTCAGACCGACCGAACACCTGCAGAGTGCGCGGCTCTGCTGCCCACAACGACCCGCTACCGAACATGACAAGCACACTGACTAGCAAAACACCGCGCAACAGATGAAACATAAGCGAGTTATCCCTGGTTGTCCGCCGTCAGGCTGTGCTGCAACTTGAACAGCTCCGCATCACCACGAATGCCAAGCTTTTTGAAAGCGGCCTGTTTTTGCCCGCTGATGGTTTTGCGACTGCGCGAGAACTTCAGAGCGATCTGCGTCACTCCCATCCCCTCGAGGCAGCAGCGCAATACTTCTTTTTCTTTCGGTGACAGAAGAGGATTACTGAGGAAGTCGTCGCCGTGCGCCGCGCCATCGTCATTGGCACCAGCAGGTTCGTCGACCGACGCAGGCAGCACATCGAGTTCGAAGGCCATTTCCGGCGAAAGATACAACTGGCCGGACGCAGCACTGCGGATGGCGGTGATCAGGTCATCGACCGACTGCGACTTGCCGAAGAATCCGCTGACGCCCGCCCCGATCGCCATATTCACTACCGCCGGGCGCTCTTCGGAAGATGAGACAAGGATGCGCATGCCCGGATATTGCTTGCGCAGCAGGCGGATCAGATTGAGCCCGTCCAGCTCCCCATCGTGCAGTTTGTAATCGAGTATCAGCAGGTCGATGTCGATTTCGCGCAATCCGGTGAGCAACTGCGCGCTGCTGCCATACACACCTACGACACTGAACTCGGCTTCGCGCGTCAGCCGCGACTTCATCGCCAGACGTATGAGCGAGTGATCATCAAGGATGGCAACGCGTAACGGATTCACGACTGACCAATGCATGAACAGCTCCATGATGAAGAGTGTTGGAGGACCATCAGCACTTGGCAACCGCAGCAAATCCCGGGCATCACCGAAGCATTCAGGTGCATCTGATTGATTTCTCGGCACATGATGAGTGTTTTGAAGGCGTGACGAAATAGGGCTTTGTCCCAAAAGTCAGAATGCCGCTTGCATCAACGATCGGATGTGCCTATTGCGCGGCGCCAGGACGACTTCTGGCCTTCGAAACGCCAGTCGACCAAATGCGCCCAATTCATCGGGCGAGCATAGAAGAAGCCCTGCCCCCACTGACAACCAAGCCGCGCCAGATGCTGAACCTGATCTGCGGTTTCAATACCCTCTGCCACCACGCGCATGTCCAATTCCCGCGCCAAGGCCAACGCCCCGTGGATGACCGCGCTGTAGCGCGCCTGATGGAAATTCTGCACGAAGCCGGCGTCGAGTTTGATTTCGTTGAACGGCATCTGGCACAGCCGCTCAAGTGAAGAATAGCCGACACCGAAATCATCGATTGCCAGACTGAAGCCGAGCATGCGCAGACGCACCATGTTTTCCATGCTGATCTCGGGCATCTGCAGCAGGCCGGTTTCCGTGAGCTCGAAAATGAGCCCAGCTGGCGAGGCGCCATGGATGCGCAACAGCGCCTTGATCCGGTCGACAAGATTCGGATTGGCCATCTGCGTCACGTCGAGATTGAACGCCAGCTTGAACGGCTTGCCGTGAGACTGGACGAAGCGCTGCAGACTCAAGCCTTGCGTGAGCAGGCTGAAAAACATCTCATCGAGCAGCCCGCAGCGCTCGATCGTCGGCAAGAACATGCCTGGCGAGAGCAAGCCGCGACTGGGGCTCTGCCATCGCACCAGCACCTCGGCGCCATCCACCTCACCACTGCGCAGATGAAACTTGGGCTGGAAATAGGCGCGAAATTCCTGACGGCGTATCGCTTCGAGCACTTCGTTCTCCGAAGGCTGATCGAGATGACTTTCCACCACTTTGGTATCGCCCGGAGTGTGCGGCCGATAACGCGCCAACAATGGCCCCAGCACATCGATCATCAGAGGCTTGCCGACACTGCCAAGCAATTCCAGCCCCTGCAACGTGACAATCCGGTCAACCGTGCGCAACAAGTCTTCAGGCAGTGAACTGCAGATGATCACTGCACGAATCAAACCGGCCTCTCTCGCTAGGCGCAAGAACGTCAAACCATCCATCCCGGCCATGCTCAAGTCACACAATGCAACGTCCACGCCTCCAGCCTGGGATATCACAGCCAGCGCATCCTTGCCGTCAGCCGCCTGAAAGATATTTTTGTACCCCAGACTATTAAGCGCACTGACTGCCGCCGTGCGCTGAAAGGCGTGATCTTCCAAGACCAATATACGAAGCGTGTTCACAAACCTGGAACCTCTTTCTATCAGTCGTTAATAGCGAAAGTTTGAATAATCTTTCAAGCAGGACGCCCGCTCACAAACTTTGCGTTGACTGAGAATTTCTGCATCCGCGAATACTAGCCAGACAAAGACCGCACGACTTTGAGAATTGTCTCATTTGGTTCGCTGCACCATTACCGCAAATATGAATACGCCACTGCCATATTACTGACCGGCTTGCACCTTTATCGCTTTAAGACAAATCCCAAAGACCCGCCACCACCGCACACCTAATATGGCCTGGCATTTCAATGCAGCACTTCACAATAACTTCGGATATAAACATGAAAAAGTTCGCTTTCGCAGTACTCACTCTTTCCGTACTGGCTGCCTCCACTGGCGCAGTGGCTGAAGAAGAAGCCGCTAAAGCTGTCAAGGGCGGCAGCGGTCAAATCAGCTTCACCGGCGTTATCAACAACGACGCCTGCTCGGTAGACGGCGCTTCGGGTAACGACAAGATGATTGCCGTGGACATGGGCAGCGTGTCGATCAAAGACATGGGCACCGACTCTGCTCCGGGCGCCGGTCGTGTGGCCGCCAACGATTTCAACCTGAAAGTGAACTGCAACGCTGGCACCAAGGTTTCGATGCTGTTCAAACCAACCGTAAACGGCGGTTCGGGCCTGGTTGATGGCAAGAAAGTTCTCAAGCTGCAGGGTGCAGACGCGGCCAAGGGCGTTGGTATCGCACTGCTGGACAGCAATGGCCAGTTGATCGACCTGAGCTCCGAAGCCACTGCCAAAGTGCAGACCAACCTGACTGGCGACGCAACCACAGGTGGTGATGGCACCCTGTCGTTCGCAGCCGCTTACGTCACCACCGGCGACAAGACCACCGCTACTGCCGGTACCGGTAACGCCACTCTGCCGTTCGTTCTCGAATACGAATAAGCAGCCCGCAATACCTGGACGGGGCCGCTGTGCCTCGTCCTTCCCGAACAGATTAATCGGTGAAATCTATGTTAAGTCGCTACTTTCCGCTTTGCCTGGGGCTTGCCGGGGTGTTGATGACGCACTCGGCATTCGCCAGCATCTCCTTGAGCTCCACCCGGATTATCTTCGATGGCGCGCACAAAGAGGCGAATGTCACCGTGCGCAACGGCGGACAAACCATTCTGGCGCAATCGTGGCTGGATGCCGGCGACACCGCTGGCAGCGCACCGCCTTTCGCAGTTACTCCACCACTGGCCAAACTTGAGCCCAATCAACAGCAATTACTGAGGATTCTTTATGAAGGCCGCGGCATGCCTGCGGACAAGGAGTCGGTGGTATGGCTGAACGTGCAGGAAATCCCCCAGGCCAGTGCTGCCGATGTCAACACGCTGCAATTGGCGGTACGTCAGCGTATCAAGGTCTTCTTCCGCCCGGACGGACTCACCGGTGATGCCGCAAAGGCACCGGAGCAACTTGCATGGCAATTGGTCACTCAGGCTGGCAAGTCGGTGCTGAAAGTAAAAAACCAAAGCAACTACCACGTGTCGCTGGCCGATCTGAAAGTCGTTGCAGGAAAAAAAGCGGAATTGGTAATTGATTCGACAATGATCGTTCCAGGGGAAGTTCGCTCATTCAATCTGAAAGATCTGCCAGCTGGTACTTCGCATTTGAGTTTTTCAGCAATTAACGATTACGGCGCACAACAACGATTCGATGCACCACTAAGCGTTGCCGAAAGCCATGCCGAGCGCGTGAAAGATGCCTCCGCCCAGTAAATCCCCCACCCCACCCTGCCAACTTACAAGCTATTCACAAGTTCCGGACTCCGGTTGAAGCAACACGGACTGATAAGGCAAATTGCATGTTTTCCTCCCAACACCACACATCTGAAAGTTGTGTTAAGCATCATGTTGCGCGCCAGAAAAACAAAGCGGCGTTGGGCTGCCTGCATCCATTGTGCTTTGCTATCAACATGGCCATTTGCGGATTCGCCGTGGGCGCCGAAGCCCCGGCCGCAGTGGCGAGTGAAGCTTTCAATACGTTGTTTCTTGAAGGTTCATCAGCGGTCGATCTACAACCCTTGTTGAATGCCAACAGCGTACTGCCGGGCCAATACCGCGTTGACGTTTTCAGCAACGGCACGCTGGTCGGTCGACGCGACGTTGATTTCGCGGCCAACCCGGTCAACGGCAAAGTCGAGCCACGCATCACTCTGGAACTGTTGCAGCAGCTGGGTGTGGACATGCGCAAACTTCGTGAGCAGGGTCTGGTTGACGAGCAACACCCTGCCGATCACTACGACCTGCCTGCAATGATCGAGCAAGCCAGTCTCAGCTTCGATGCCAACCGCCTGCGCCTCAATATCAGCGTGCCGCAGGTCGCCATGGCGCGTGGCATGCGCGGCTATGTAGATCCAGAGCTTTGGGACCAAGGTGTGGCCGCCGGTTTCATCAACTACCAGCTGAGCAGCACCCGCAGCAAAACCGATTACACCACGCAAATCTCCAATAACCTGGGGCTGCGCAACGGCATCAACTTTGGCGCCTGGCGTCTGCGCAACGAGTCCAATCTGAGCAGCTCCACCGGCCGGCCCAATCGTTTTGTCAGCAACCGCACGTTCATCCAGCGCGACCTCACGGCGATCAAGGGGCAACTGAGCGCGGGTGAAATCTTTTCCGACTCGGATCTGTTCGACAGCGTGCGCTATCAAGGCGTCAAGGTGGCCTCTGATGAGGGCATGCGCGCAGACAGCGAGCGCGGCTATGCGCCGATCATACGTGGCGTTGCTGAAACCAACGCCACGATCGAGGTCCGCCAGGATAACTACATTCTCTACACCACCAACGTGCCGCCGGGTCCGTTCGAGATCAGTGACATCTATCCATCGGGCTCCAACGGCGATCTGGAGATCACCATTGTTGAAGCGGATGGACGGCGCAAGGTCACCCGACAGGCATTCTCCGCCCTGCCGACGATGGTGCGTGAGGGACAGTTGAAGTACAGCCTGTCGAGCGGCAAATTCAATAACAACAGCGAGGGCTATGACAAGCCCGCCTTCCTCAGCGGCACGTTCGCCTACGGCTTGACCAGCAACCTGACAGGCATTGCCGGCCTTCAGGCCAGCAATGGTTTCAAGGCGATTTCAGTCGGTGCGGCGAAGAACACCTCGATTGGCGCAATGTCCCTGGACGTGACGCAATCGTCCAGCAAGGCATTCGGCAAAACCACCCAGGGCAGCAGCATACGCGCGCTCTATGCAAAGACCTTCACCGGCACCGATACCAGCTTCACCCTCGCCGCTTATCGTTATTCGACCGAGGGTTATCGCACGCTGACCGACCATGTCCAGGACACCAGCTCCGGGGCCACCCGGCGCCTGGGTAATTCCAAAACCCGCACCGACCTCACGGTCAACCAGACTTTGGGCGAAGCACGCCAGTTCGGCTCGCTGTACCTGAACGCCAGTGACCAGCGCTATTGGGATCGCGGTGGCTCGCGGAGCTTTTCCGCCGGCTACAACAACAATTGGCGCGACCTGAACTACAACATCAGTCTGAGCAAAACCCAGGAATTCGGCGCACGCGGTGAAACCAGCAACGACACGCAATTAAGCGTTTCAATTTCGTTCCCGCTCGGATCGACACCCCGCGCACCGCGCGCCTACATTTCCAGTAACCATCAGAACACCGGTACCAGCACCCAAGCCGGGATCAACGGTTATCTGACCGAGGACAGCGACACCTACTATTCCGTGCAGACCGGGCGCAGTGTCCAAGGCGATCGATCTGGCTCGCTGAGCCTGAGTACCCGCACATCGATGGGCGACCTGAGCCTGGGTTACAACCGAGGCAACGGTTATGAATCACAGAACCTGAGTGCCGCCGGATCGCTGGTGGCCCATGCAGGCGGCATCAATATGGGCCAGACCGTCGGTGAAACGTTCGGTCTGGTGGAAGTGCCCGGCATGTCGGGCGTCGAAGTCAGCAGCTATTCGGGTGTGAAAACCGGCCTGAACGGCTATGCGGTTCTGCCTAACGCGCAACCGTACCGCGTGAACTGGGTAACGCTGGACACGCGTAACCTGGGCGGTGAGATCGAGCTGGACAATGCCACCCAGCAACTGGTGCCAAGACGAGGTTCGATAGTTCTTGCACGCTTCGAAGGCAGCAAAGGCAGACGCGTCCAGTTTGAACTGTACGATGCCAACGGCCAGCCGATTCCATTCGGCGCGGTGCTGTTGGATAGCGACGGCAAACAACTGGCATTGTCAGATCCGACGGGCAAGGCCCTGGCGCTGGTGACCAAAGATCACGGTGTCATCACCATCAAGTGGCAGGGCAAAAGCTGCCCCGTGCCGTACAAGCTGCCGGAAAAGGTCGAAGGCTTGAACTATGAGCAATACCGGTTGGCCTGCTCTTCGAGCGCGAAGTAGACCGACCGCGAGCTTGTCACTCTACGCCCCCTCAACCAAAACTCAGCCCTGATGATTCAGGGCTTTTTAATGCGCAGTTTGAGCATCGCGTTGATCAATACGCTGCCCCCAGAGCTGAACGTCAGGAGACCTTCCACGGATGCTCACGCCACTTGTTCTGAAAAAACTCGATGAATACTCGTATCCGTGGACTCAAATGCTTGCGATCCGAATAAAGCAGGTAGATCGGCTCGACCACACCCGTTTTGAAATCCTCAAGCAACGGCACTAGCGTTCCCGCTTTTACATCAAGCCCGATATGAAAGTCCGCAAGCTTCACCACGCCAGCGCCTGACAGCGCCATGTCGCGCAACAGATCGCCTTGAGTAAACGACGCGCTGGCGGTCACCGGTACCGAGACGCCGTCTCCATCCTGCAAAAATGACCATTTGTTCCACGGGCTGACGAAGCTGAAATTGAAGCAACGATGATTCAGCAAATCTGCGGGTGTGGTTGGTGTGCCGTGTTCAGCCAGGTACTGCGGCGAGGCACAGATCAGCCATTCACATTCGCCGATGCGTCTGGCAATGCGTGATGAGCTGGGCAATACGCCGCTGTGGATGGCGATATCGAGCCCTTGCTCGAAGTGATCGACGAATTGCGCGCCGAGTTGGATCTCAACGTCCAGTGAGGGATACAAATCCAGAAATTCCGGTAGCCACGGCACGATCTGGTGTTTGGCGAAAGAGGTCATGGTGTGGATGCGCAGGGTGCCACTGACCCTGGAGGGCAACGCCTCGGCCAGCGAGTCCGCCTCGTTCATGGCTTCAACGACGGCTTTGGCGCTGCGCAGGTAAGCGGCGCCCTCCTCGGTCAGCGTCAGCACGCGTGAGCCGCGCTGGAACAGCCGGACCTGCAAGCGATCTTCCAGGCGGGTGATCAGTTTGCTGACCGCTGATGGCGTCAGGTGATGGGCGCGCGCGGCAGCAGAAAAACTTCCACATTCGGTAGACCATATAAAAGCGAGCAGCTGCGAATAATTGTCCATGGCCGGTCCTGGCGAAAAGCTTGAAGGCATGTTGTCTCAACGCTTATGAAAAAGCGCGCCGAAGCGCGCTTTTTCCTGGGGGCCGGGTCAGCGAATGAACTGTTCGATGTAGTCGTCCGGCAAACCCAGCGTCTTGTAATGCGCTCGGGCGGCTTCAAGCTTGGTGAACACATCTTCGTAACCCACGGCAACGCCCTGCGGATCGACGTAAGTGTAGCCACCCTGCACGTGGAACCAGGTGATCATTTCACTCACATCCTCGGGGACGAACAGGGTATGCGTTTCACCGGGCGGCTCATAGGCAAAAGACCCCTCCTCCGCGACCCAGTCATGCTCCAGGTAGTACCAGCGACCCTTGAGCACGATCGCATGCACGCCGCCGGTATGGCGGTGACGCGACAGCACGCCGGCCTGACGCACCCGCAACAGGTTGATGTAATAGCCGCCGCTGGTGTTGAGCAGCAATGGCTTGAAGGAGACAGATTTTGTTACCGGCACCCACAGCGCATCGTCTTCGAGCCACTGCGTCATGACGCCCGGATGCACCATGTCGGGCGTCATGAATGGAACTTGCGGCAACTGATACGCAATGGCGAGTTCATCAGGTTTAACAGGAGTATTCATAGTCAGGCCTCTCGGTTTTTTTGACGAATTCACAGCACTTGATTGCGCCAGGATTTCGCTTGAGGGAAAGGTTATGGCGTCGCTGTACGGGAGAAAACAGCTACTTGGTCACACCTGTTGTGACGCAGGATCACAGTGTCGGGGCGGGTTCGCGCAGACTCTGACCAGCCGTGAACCAAGGCTGTCAGCCGCCGCCAATCCTTCCACCAGGCGCTGGTAGTTCAAGGGCGGTTGCATGTTTCTGGCGTAAACCGCCGATAAGGTTGCGTCCACGAGAATATTGATCTGCGCCGTCGTCAACGGCGTGCGCTGACCCAGTTCAGCGAACGTCACGGGCAGCTTCACCGCGTGCAGCAGACGCGCGACCTGTTCAATCTCTTCGGCCGGTCGCGCCTCCACCGCCATCTGCACCAGCGTGCCGAACGCCACCAGTTCGCCATGCAGCATCGACGCCATCGCCGGTATCGCGGTCAGCCCCCGAACCAGGGCATGGGACAGTGACAAACCACCGCTCTCGAAACCGACACCGCTAATCAGCACGGTGCCTTCGATTACCCGCTCGACATCATCGGTGAGTTCATGACGACACACCGCCTGATAAGCCGGGACGCCGTACTGCATCAGCGTGTCGAAAACCAGGTTGGTGAGCATCAATGCCGTGTGCAGCGGCGGTGTACCGAAAGAGTTGTGGCCGCCGGCGGCGTAGCACTGTCGGGCTTCGAATTTCTTGCTGATGGCATCGCCGATCCCGGCCGCGAAGAACCGTGCCGGCGCCTGAACGATGACCTCTGTATCGACAATCACAGCAGCGGGATTCATCTTCAGGAACTCCACGCCCACCACTTTGTGCTCTTCGTCGTAAAGCACGATCAGCCGACTCGTTGGCGCGTCACTTGAAGCGATCGTGGGGCAGACAATGATCGGTACGTCGAGATTGGCCGCCAGCCCCTTCGCCGTATCGATGGTCTTGCCACCGCCCAGCGCAATGATCGTGTCGGGGGCGTGCAGCAATGCCTGCTCGGATAACTGCGCAATCGCAGCGCGCGTGCACTCGCCGGGAAACTCGATGTGCAATGGCTCCAATCCCTGGTCCTGCAACGTGGCGCCAACCTGCGGCCATAGATGCCGGGCGACAAACTCATCGCAAAGCACCAGCGGCCGTGATCGGCCCATGTCGTTCAGCACTCTGCCCAATTGTTGCAATGCATTCGGACCCTGCTCGTAGCGCCCGGGAAATCCCATCGTTTTAACCATGACAAACGTCCTCGCAAGAAGTCATCAGCGCATCAACCAGCCGCCCGCGACATCAACCACCTGGCCGGTAATGAAGTCGCTTTCGCTTGACGTGAGAAAACACGCCGCTCTCGCCACCTCAAGCGGTGTGCCCAGCCTGCGCAGCGGTGTCTCGTCGACCACGGTTTGATTGGCCTGGGCCGATACGGTCTTGAGCAATGGCGTTTCGATTCGTCCAGGTGCCAGCGCATTGGCGGTGACACCGAACGGCCCGAGTTCGCCGGCCAGGTGGCGGGTAAAGCCGATGATTGCGGCTTTGGTCGCACTGTAGTGCGCTGCGACAATCGGCAAGAACGCGCTGCCCGCCACCGAAGACATATTGACGATGCGCCCGAACCGGCGCTCGACCATGCCGGGCGCGAGCACTCGCACCAGGTTGAAGGAGCCATTGAGGTTGATATCGACCACCCGCAGCCACTCCTCCGGCGCCATGGTCCAGATCGGCGCGGGTGCGCCGTGGTGTTTGGGCGAAACGCCGGCGTTGTTGATCAGGGTATCGATGGGGCCGAGCTCACCTTGCACGCGCTCGCATGCAGCAGCGCAGTCTTGAAAACTCGCGACATCAGCCTGCGCCCACGCGACCGCAAAACCCGCATCACGCAACGCCACGCCCTGCTGTTGCACCTTGTCGGCATCAGCATCGAGCAGCGCCACGGCTGCACCTTCTTCGCAATACAACCGCGCGATCGCCGCACCGATGCCGCCCCCGGCGCCGGTGACCAATACGGTGCGCCCGGCGTGTCTGGAATGAGTCATGAGCTGTTCTCACTTGCAGATGAATGGACTGGGTCAGAGCCCCAGATAAGCACGCTTGACGTGCGGGTTTTCCAGCAGTTCCTGGCCGGTGCCGCTGAGCACCACTTCGCCGTTCTCCAGCACGTAACCGCGATGAGCAATGCGCAGCGTATGAACGATGTTCTGCTCGACGATCAACACGGTGGTGCCCAACTGGAGAATCCTGTTGATGATCTCGAAGACCTGCGACACCAGCAGCGGCGACAGGCCCAGCGAGGGTTCATCAAACATCAACAATTTCGGCTCGGCCATCAGCCCCCGGGCGATGGCGACCATTTGTTGTTCGCCGCCCGACAGTGTCCCGGCGTTCTGATCAAGGCGTTCGCGCACCCTCGGAAACAGATCGAGAATATTGTCCAGACGCTGCCTGTAGCCCGCTCGTGCGCTGCGTTTGTAGGCGCCCATCAAGAGGTTGTCGCGCACGCTGATGAAGGGAAACAACTGGCGCCCCTCCGGTATCAGCGTCAGGCCCGCGTCGACAATCTGATCGGGGCGATTGCCATCGATGCGCTGGCCTTCGAATTCGATCGTGCCTTGGGACGGTGTGACGATGCCGCACAAGCTGCGCAGGGTCGTGGTTTTGCCGGCGCCGTTGGCGCCGACGATAGTCACCACCTCACCGGCATTGACCTCGAACGACACGCCACGAAGGATCTCCGTACCGCCATAGCCGCTGTGGACGTTGTCGAGTTTAAGCATGGCTGTACTCCTTACCGAGGTAGGCTTCGATAACCTGAGGATCGTTGATCACATCGTGAGGCGCGCCCTGCATCAGCAGCGTGCCGGAACTGATCACGACGATGCGGTCAGAAAGGCTCATGGTGGCTTGCATCAAGTGCTCGATCATCAACACGCTGACGCCCGAATCACGCACCCGGCGAATGACTGCGATGGCCTTGGCAACATCCGTCGGGTTGAGGCCGGCCATGACCTCGTCGAGCAGCAGGATGCGCGGGCGGGTCGCCAGAGCGCGGGCCATTTCCAGGCGCTTCATGCCGCCGACCGTCAAGTTGCGCGCCCGGGTGTCGAGCAGCGCGGTGAGTTCGGTCAGCTCGGCGACTTGCTCGGCGATCGCCCTCGCCTCCTTCGCGTCAGCGGTGTGCATGAATGCACCGAGCATGATGTTCTCGCAGACACTCAAATCAGCGAATGGCTGGACGATCTGAAAGGTCCGGCCAATGCCTGCCCGGGCGAACTCGGCCGGGCTGTTCGGGGTGACCCAGTCGCCATTGAGCAGGCGCACTTTCACCTGGCCTTTGGATGGCAGAAGAAACCCGGAGAGCTGGTTGAACACCGTAGTTTTGCCGGCGCCGTTCGGGCCGATCACACCCACGATTTCGCCCTCGGCCAAGCTCAGCGAAACATCGTTGGTGGCGTGCAGTCCGCCAAAGAACTTGTGCAGGTTTTCTGCGACCAGAACCGGCTCACCGTGCGTGGCCGAGTGGGCTTGCGCCAAGGTCGGCCCGATCGGTGCTTTTGTATTTGCCATCGAACGACGGCCGCCGGGCAATGAGTCGATCCAGGCAAATATCCGAGCCCCAAAACGCCCCACCACGCCTTGCGGAATAGTCAGCACCACCACGACCAGCACGATGCCATAGACCAGACCGTGCACCCCGCTGCCCAGATCGCCAAGCCAGCCGCGTGCCAGTTCAGCCAGCGGCAGCACCAGCAAAGTGCCGATCAGCGGTCCCGATACCGTGCCCAGTCCACCAATCAACGCGAACATGGCGATCTGAATCGACATCTCGAGAGAAAACATCGAGCCGGGTTCGATGAAGGTCAGGTACATCGCATGAAAGCTGCCGACCAGGCTGGTGATAAATGCGGACAACACCACGGCGATCAGCTTGACCTTGACCGAGTTCACGCCCACCGCATGGGCGGCGTCTTCACGCTCACGCACGGCGATCAGGTAATAACCCAGTCGGGAATTCTTGATCTTCCACGACACTGCCAATGTGATGAGCAGAAACGCGAAGGCAATCAGCAGGTATGGCCAGCGCGGGCGGAACAACATCCACTCGAAACCGAGCTTCAGCGGTACGCCCAGCCCTGCCGCACCACCGGTCACGTCATGCTGATTGATCGCCACCAGACGCACGACCTCCAGCACCGCAATGGTCGCCAAGGCAAAAAACGGCCCGCGCAATCTGAAGCACGGCCAACTGATCAGCACCGCGACGATCGACGACAGGATTGCGCCAGCGAACATGCCGATCCATGGACTGATGCCCAGTTTCATCATCAGCAGCGTCGTCGTGTAAGCGCCCACCCCATAGAACACGGCATGCCCCAACGACAGCTGGCCGGCAAACCCGCCGACGATGTTCCAGGCACTGGCCAGTGCCGCATAACTGCATATGAGGATGAACAGGTGATAAACGAACGGCGAGCCAACGCTCAATGGAATGATCAGTAACAGCGCCAGGGCCAGTGCACTGACATAGACACGCGGGTGCAAAATATTCATGAACATCTTCCTCACTCAGACCCGCGACCGGCGCCGAAAAGACCTGTCGGACGAAACACCAGGATGCCAAGGAAAATCGTGAAGTAGACGACCTCCTTGAGGTCCGGCGCGATGTAGTAACCGGCGAGACTGTCGACGATGCCGATCAGCATTGAGCCGATCAGTGCGCCGGACAGGCTACCCAGGCCGCCCAGCACCACAATCACAAACGCCGTCAGCACGAAGAAAGTGCCAACGGTTGGAAAGACCGGATATTGCGGGGCGATCAGTCCCGAGGCGACGCCCAGGCAGGCGCAACCCAGGCCGAAGGCAAACACATAGATGTTTTTGACGTTGACGCCCATCAGTTGCGCCGCGTGGCGATGCTGTGCAGTAGCGCGGACAGCCCGGCCGAGAAATGTGTTCTGCAAAAACCAGTGCAGCCCCGCGACCAGTGCGAGCGACGCGACAAACGTGATCAACTGACCGCTGCTGACGCGAAAGGCGCCGAAGCTGACGGTCGTGGTACCGACGCTGATGTTCTTCACCGTCATGACGTCGGCACCGAAGATCAGCAACGCGCCGTTCATCAGGGCAATCGAGACGCCGACGGTGGCGAAAATCTGGATATGTCCCTCGGCGCCAAGCAACGGCTGGATGATGAAACGCTGCATTGCCGCACCAGCGGCAAACAACAGGATCGTCGCAGGAATGATCGCCATATACGGGTGGATGCCGAAGTGCGAATTCAGCAAGTACACGGCATACAGGCCGATCATCAGAAACTCGCCATGGGCGAAGTTGACCACACGCACGATGCCGAAAATCAGAGTCAGGCCGATGCTGATGATGGCCAGCGTGCCACCGAGCAATAAGCCGTTTAACAGGAGCTGGATGAAAATTTCCACGGTTGGCGCCCTCTTTGCGAGCGAACGAACCCGTGAAGCTCAATGATCAAGCTTCAGCAGATTGCGGGGTTCAGGTATCAGGGTTGGTCGGAAAAACGCGCTTGGGCAACGGCGGCTGCCTGGGGGTAAACGGTTTTCAGCAGTCCGTTCTGCCACTGCATGATTGCCGTATTGGCGCGCTGGTTCTGGCCGTTCTTGCCAAACCTGGCACCGATGCCGGCAGCCGTGCCGCCGAGAGGAATATCGATGGTTGCCACCGAGGCACGGATCGCATCGGCGTCCAGCGAAGTACTGTTTTCCATGGCATCGAGGAATATCTTCGCCCCGACATAGTTGATCAGGCTGTGGCCCGAGCGCGGTTCGCTGCCGTAGCGATCCTTGTATGCCTTGGCGAACGCCCCGATACCGGGAGCGCCGTTTTCATTGGTCTGGAACTGTGGGAAATCGACATCGAGCACGCCTTCCATATTGGCTGCGCCGACGACCTTGACCGTGTCCTGCATGGAATAGCCGCCGCCGGCGCCGATAACGGCTTTGGGCCTGAAACCGGCTTCGCGGATCTGGCGGAAAAACAGCGTCGTGTCGTTCTGATAACTGGTCTGCAATACCACATCCGCCTGGGCGCCTTTCAAACGCAGGATCAGCGATGAGAGATCGACCGCTTTGGCCGAATACGGTAGTACCTCGACCACGTTCAGACCTTGCTCCTGAGCGATTTTTTTCTGAAACCCGGCGATGGTCGTACCGTACAGCGCATCCTCGTGGATGATCGCGACCTTCAATTGTTTCGGATCGACCTTGAGCGATGGGCTGACAATGTCCGTGATGGCGGTGATGGTGCCCTCGGCAAAATTCCTGGCGGTCGGGTTGCTGCGCATCACGTAGCTCAGATCACGCTCAGTGATGTGGTCGGACACCGCACCCAATTCGAAAAAGGGCACCCCCGCCATCTCCGTCACCTGCGTAGCCGCAAATGACAGCGCCGAGGAATAGCTGCCAAATACAGCAGTGACGTTTTCAACAGAGGTGAGCCGGCGCGCGGCACCGACCGCTTGTCCCGCATCGACTGCGTCGGCCTTGAGCAACTTGATCGGCTCGCCCTTCAAACCGCCCGAGGCATTTCGTTCGGCGACGGCCAGTTCGAGGCCACGGAAGCTCTCGTCGCCCAGCAACGCCAGGGATCCACTCAGGGGATAAAGCGCACCGATCCTGATGTCCGCGAGCGCGGCAACCGGAGTGGACAGGCAAAGCAGGATGCCGGCAGCTTTCAGCCAGCTTTTCGCGGTAGCCGCCACGGCCACGGCTTCCTCTTGAGCGAGTCTCATTGGATTCATCTCCCGCAGATATTGTTTTTATTGTTCCTTCAAATGATCCGTGCCGAGCACAGACATCGTCGGATTACAGTGGCGATGACACGCAAGTTTTTGCGCCACTGTTTGCAAGAGTACGGCTCGCCAAGATTGGCTGGATATAGCTGAAAAAGCACACCTGCTGTGAATTTTCGGCACAGCTTCTATCGCCGATTGATCAGTCCCAAGGCGCCGGCGACCACGCTTCCACCAGCCGGTCGATGAACAGCCGAATCTTCGGCGACAGGTGTCGCTTGCTCGGATAAATCACCCGGATCGGCTCGGCAGCCTCGGCGTACTCTGCGAGCAACTGCACGAGCTTGCCACTGCGCAAGTCATCGTTGACTACATAGGATGGCAACGTCGCGATACCGAGGCCGGCGGCAGTCGCCTGATGCAAGGCCTCAGCGCTGTCCATCTGCAGCCGCCCGGCATGAATGACCGACACAGGCTGACCATTGACGCGAAAATTCCACGGCAGCAATCGGCCACCGCTGACGAAGTGCAGGCACGCATGCCCGGCGAGATCATCAGGTCTCTGCGGTGCCGGATGTTCATTCAGGTAATTGGGCGAGGCACAGGTGATCATTTGCTGGTAAGCCACCGTGCGCGTGAGTAGCCCGGAGTCTTCCTTGGGCGGACCGATGCGAATCGCCAGATCGAAACCCTCGTCGATCAGGTCGACCAGCCGATCGGAAAACGTCGCGTCGATGGCGAGCGACGGCCAGTCTCTCAGGCAGCGCTCGATGTGCTGCACAACGTGCAGCCGGCCCAGTGCTACCGGCAGGCTCATGCGCAAGCGGCCGCTGGGCGTCGAACGGCGGAACGCCAAAGCTTCTTCGACCTCGTCCAGATCCTGCAGGATGCCCACGCATCGCTCATACAGCACCCGACCATCGTCGGTCAGGCTCAGGCTGCGGGTGGTGCGGTTGAGCAGACGGACCTGCAGACGCGATTCGAGCCGCACGATCGATTTACCGACGGCCGAGCGAGTCAGCCCGAGTTGCCTGGCCGCCGCCGTAAAACTTCCGGCATCCACCGAGGCGACGAAGGCGGCGATGTCGTTCAGGTTATGCAGTTCCATGTGGCCTCCGGATTTGGCATTCAAGCGGCTTGGCACCGGTTATGGGGAACCCTATTCCCCAATCATGAGCATAACATCTCGATTAGTTAATCCATCACCAACGCCTGATTGAGGTCATATGAACACTGAAGTAAAAGCAGCCGTGCAAACCTGGGCCAACAGCCTCAGCGATCTGGTACCCGTGCTCAAGGGCACCGATACCACCACAAAGATGAGCGACATCCGCGATGCCTACGCAAAAATGCTCGGGCAGAATCAGCCGCCGGCTGGCGTGAGGTTTGAAACAGTCGACATGGGCGGCGTGCCCGCTACGCTGGTGACTCCGGATGAGCTCAAGACCGACGCGGTGCTGATGTACATCCACGGTGGCGCCTACATCGTCGGTCGACCTGACGGCTACCACGGCATCGGCGGCAACTACGCAAAAATGCTTGGCGCGCGGGTGTACATGCCGGATTACCGCCTCGCACCCGAGCATCAGTTCCCCACCCCTATCAATGACACTTTGCGCGCCTATGAGTGGTTGCTTGAGCAGAGCATCGTCGCCAGCAAGATTGCCTTCGCAGGCGAGTCGGCGGGTGGCGCGATGGTGGTCAGCGTGATGGTCGCGGCAAAATCCAAAGGTTTGCCATTGCCTGCGGTGGGCTCGTCAATTTCGCCATGGGCCAACCTCGAACACACCGGCGCCTCCATGAGCAATCGTGAAGGCCTTGATCCGCTGAACTCCAAGCCCGTGCTGGACATCCTCGCGCGAGCCTTTCTCGGCGACACCTTGGCCAACCATCCGCTGGCGTCGCCGGTGTTCGCCGACGTCACCGGACTGCCACCGATTCTGGTGCAGATCGGCGAAAACGAACTGATGCTCAGTGACGCGATGCGTCTGGCCAATCACCTGGCGGACAACCGCGTCCGGGTCAATCTTGAAGTGTGGCCCGGCATGTTTCACGCCTGGCATTTCTACGCGGGCATGCTGGCCGAGGGGCAGCAGGCGCTGGAGAGCTCGGTGCGGTTTATCGAGGCGGGATTGACTGAGGCTAATCGCTGACCAAACTGCGTCCGCTGCTGATCGGGGACACTTCTGGCTGTATTGCTCGGCGCCTTGGCGGTATGGTGATTTGCCGACCGCCGAGGAACCCTGAATGCCGAAAAAACCACCAGCCCCTGAGAACAGCGCCAGTGCAGCCGACATCGAACGCGCCATTCTGGCCTTGAACAAAATGGCCGAGCGTCTGTGGGGTGACGGGCGTGAAGCCGAGGCCAAAGCGTTGCTCGATGCACTGGATGCGCTGAATCGCGCCCTCGACCGGATCCGCATCGGGGAAAGTCGCAGGGCCGTCACCCTGCACTGAATCAGACCTGATAGAACTCGCGATACCACTGCACGAATGCTTGCACGCCCTGCTCGATCGGCACGTGCGGGCTGAAGTCGATGCAGCGCGCCAGCGCCGACACGTCGGCCCAGGTCTTCAATACATCGCCCTCCTGCATTGGCAGATAACGGCGCTGGGCCTTCATGCCCAATGCCTGCTCCAGGCATTCGACGAAGCTCAATAGCGCTACTGGACTGCCGCGACCGATATTGAACAGCCGGTTAGTACCACGCTCGGCGCTGAGTGCGGGCGGTTTGTCGAGCAGTCGCAAAATCCCTTCGACGATGTCATCGATGTAGGTGAAATCCCGCGCCATTTCGCCTTGGTTGTAAAGGTCGATGGCGCGCCCCTGCAGCATCGCTTCGGTGAACTTGAACAGCGCCATGTCCGGTCGACCCCAGGGACCGTAGACGGTAAAAAAACGCAGGCCGGTGGCTTGCAAGCCGTAGAGATGGCAGTAACTGTGCGCGAGCAATTCGTTGGCACGCTTGGTCGCGGCGTACAACGAAACCGGTTGGTCGACCGGGTCGTCTTCTGCAAACGGCATCTTGGTATTGGCGCCATACACCGAGCTGCTCGAGGCGTAGATAAAGTGCTCCGGCGGATGACGACGGCATGCCTGCAGAACGTTGAGAAACCCGACCAGATTCGATTGCGCATATGCATCAGGATTGTCCAGCGAGTAGCGCACACCGGCCTGGGCGGCCAAGTGAATGACCTGTTTGAAGTGTCCGTGCTGTAACAGCGCGTTCAACGCCGCCTGATCAACAATGTCCAGTCGATGGAAAGTGAAATTGGCCAGCGTCTGCAATCTGTGCAAACGCGCCTGTTTGAGTTTGACATCGTAATAAGGATTGAGATTGTCGATACCCACAACCTCGAGCCCCTCGCGACACAAACGCATGACCGTGTGATAACCGATAAAACCTGCGGCACCTGTCACCAGAACACTCATGATCACCTCGGCTCACCGGTTGGACTTTAAGGAGATACACAGCACCGAACATTTACCGGCCAACAACGGCAACTATTGATAGACGACCCTAGTTACCCTGGCCAGCAGCATCCGACGCGAGGTATTTAAAAGTCGAACTGCCGATGAATCGAAAGATGTAAGATTGAAACTAATTTGCTATCACGGACGCCATCTAACACCCGCGACTTCAATAACTTCGAAAAGTTTAAAAAATCCGACGAATAAATTTCACCGTTCACAAACAATGACTTACGAAACACGGCCATTATCAGCGGATGAAAGGCAGTCTTTTTGACTGTTATTAATTGACAGCTTGCAAAGACTGGCCGATAACTTAGCACTGCCCGAAGAGCTCGCGCCGCCGCGCACTTTTCTGCTCTCCGGCTACTTATGTAATTGGATCCTGAAGGTCGCAACTGCGAACCGTGCGGTAGCTTTGCCTGAATGAAAGCGCGCCGATTCGTTATAGCCAAGACGGCCACGGATATAACAATAACCAACCAAGTTGATTCATTTTTGAAACACTTCTTCTGCCAATAAACATTGATGCATCTGGCTCGGCACTTTGCCTTGATCAGCCTACTACCTACTAGCAAGCATGACGGCTCGTCCCACGTTGTCGGCCGCCCTGCTTACACGATCGCTATGTATGGAGTACTCCAGCATGCTAACGGTTTGCCGCAACGGCTCTAACTGGTATTTATTGCAGTGCAAGCCCCGCCAGGATGAACGGGCACAACTCAATCTGCAGCAACAGAACTATTCAACCTTCCGGCCGCAGCTGATGAGCGAGCGAAGTGTTCGTGGCAAACGCCAACGAACACTGGAATCGCTGTTTCCCGGCTACGTGTTCATTCAACTGAGCCGCGACGACAACTGGGCACCGATTCGCTCGACCCGTGGTGTCAGCCGCATCGTCGAATTCAACCATGTCCCCGCCCGGGTCGATGAAGACGTGATCGCGCAATTGCGTGAGCGCAGTCAGGAGTCGATCGGCTTTCCTGCGGAACCGACACTCAAGCCCGGCGAACCTCTGCAAATCGTCCAAGGTCCACTGTCCCCGCTCGAAGGCGTGTTCCTCTCCATGCAGGGTGATGAACGGGTGATGATCCTGCTCAATTTCCTCAACCGCCAACAGCACGTCAGCGTCCCGCTGAGTTACCTCGAACGCCAGCGACAATAGTCCGGATCCGCTTCGCCCTGACCCCGACCCCCTTAATCAGGAGCGTGATCCATGGCTCTGAAGCCTCGCTGTTCCCTGGTTTTAGTCGTCGCCTGCTGTGCCCCCGAAGCTGCCTGGAGCGTTGAGCCGCAAGCGATCAATGTGTACGGCTTCGATTTCACCCCGACCTTTGCCTTGTCGGAAAGCTACGACGACAACTTTCGTGAAGTCGAACACGATGTCGAATCGACCATGGTCACCCGCCTGGCGCCGGCCTTCGAGCTCAAAGCCGAGGACCGCAACAGTGCCACGCGGGTGATCTGGGAGCCGACCCGCTACATCTATCACAGCGCCTCGGACGCTTCGAACACCGCCCAGCGTCTGCGCGCCGACAGCATCATGGAATTCACCGATCGGCATCGGCTGAAACTCGAAGCCGAGGCGCGCAAATACGAGCGCACCACTTCGACCGCCGTCGACGGCATCAACGACAAGATCGAGAGCCAGCGCGTCGGCGGCGTCTACACCTTCGGCGCGCGCAGTGCGCTGAACCAGATCGACCTCGGCGCCAGTTACGCAAGGCTGCGCTACGACAACTCCGACGGCATCAACGATGACAAGGAACGCGACACCAGCAACCTGACCAGCACTTGGTATCACCGCCTCGGCAGCAAGACCCGTGGCCTGCTCGAATACGACCACACCCGCTTCGATTACCTGCAATCGAACAGCCCGCGCAGCAGTCGCTCCGACGCGGTGCTGGCTGGGGCCGAGTGGGACATGACAGCGAAAACCACCGGCAAGCTGCGCGTCGGTTACGAGCGAAAGAATTTCGACCAGAGCGGTTCCGACGACCTGAGCAACCCCACCTGGCAAGTGGATCTGGCGTGGAAACCGCGCACCTACTCGACCTTCACCTTTCTCGCGCGCCAGGCCATGGCCGAAGGCGATGACGGCTCCGACGCGGTGAAAGCCACCTTCACCCAGATCGGTTGGCGCCACGGCTGGACCGAGCGCATCACCACGATTGCTGAAGCCGGCATGGGTCATTACGTCTACGAAGGCCAGGACCGCAGCGACGATTTGCAGGACTACAAACTCGGCGTGAATTACGCAATGCGCCGCTGGCTGGACGTCGAAGTCGCCTACCGCCACCGCGACAACGACTCCGATGCCGACAACGAAAGCTTCACCCGCAATGTTTTCCAGATCACGTTCGACGTCAGTCTTTAGGAGGGTTGGGCCATGCACACGCGCCTGATTTTACTGTTGTTGCTGCTCTGGACAGTGCCCACGGTCGAGGCGGCGGACACCGACACCCATTACCGCCTGGCCGCTGGCGATGTCTTGCGCATCATCGTGTTCGGCGAGCCGGAACTGAGCTTCAAGAAGATTCGCCTCAATGATGCCGGCACGTTCTCCTACCCGTTTCTCGGCGAAATCGTCGCCAAGGGCCTGACGCCCAATCAGGTCGAACAGAAAATTGTCGATGGCCTCAAGCAAGGCTATCTGGTCGATCCGAAAGTCAGCCTCAGCCAGATCGAGTACCGCCCGTTCTACATCAACGGCGAGGTGCAAAAGCCCGGCAGCTATCCGTTTCAGCCCGGCCTGACCCTGGAGAAAGCCATCGCCCTGGGTGGCGGCCTGACCGAACGCGCCTCGATGAAACGCGTGACGATCCTGCGCGGCAGTGGCGGCCCGCCGGTCACTGAAAACGTCTCGCGCACCACTGTCATCGCCCCCGGCGACACCATTTCCATTGCACAAGGCTTTTTCTGATCATGGACAACAGCCCAAGCACCTACCTCGAACGTCCGCTCCAGGGCCACTTGCCAACGCAAGCCGCCGACGAGTCGGACACCCTTGATCTGCTGCATCTGTGGCGGGTGATCTGGTCGGCGAAGTGGAACATCGCCTGGCTTGTGCTGCTCAGTTGCGCGCTGGCCGTGGTGGCGCTGTCGTTCATCACGCCGCAATACGTCGGCAGTGCGACGTTGCTGATCAAGGACAAGACGCCGCCCGTGATGAGTTTTCAGCAAGCCGCCGAAGCCGGTGGCGCGACCACCACCGATTACTTGCAGACCCAGCAAGCGCTGCTGCAATCGCGGGAGCTGGCCGAGCGCGCCGTACGCAAACTGGGCCTCACCACCCACCCGGTCACCGATCCACGCCAGCAGGCGCAGAGTTGGTTCACCCCGCGCCAATGGCTGGCGGAGCTAAATCGCGACCAATGGCTGCCATGGCTGGATCTGCTGCCGCCGCCGAAGCCGCCAGCGACCGAAGAGCAAGTGTTCAATGACGTCACGCAAAACCTGATGCTGCACACCAGCGTCAAGTTTGTCGGCAAGAGTCAATTGCTGGAGATCGACGTCGAACTGCCCGACCCGGCACTCGCTGCGGCGGTGGCCAACGCCCTCGCCCAAGGCTTCATCGACAGCCAGCAGGACACCAGCCTGAAGTCTTCGCAAAACAACACCAGCTGGATGAACACCCGCCTGGTCGAACTGCGTGACAACCTGCGCGTGGCCGAAAACAAGTTGCAGGCCTATCGCGAGGAACAGGGTCTGGTCGATGTCGACGGCGTCGCCACCATCAGTGCCAACGAGCTGCAAATGACCGGCAATCGCATGATCGACGCGCGCCGCGACCGTGCCGAAGCGGAGAGCCAGTTCCGTCAGGCGCAAGCCTTGAGCAACGGCGACATCAGCCGTTTGTCCAGCGTGCCGGCAGTGCTGAGCAATCCGCTGATTCAGCAGTTCCAGGCCGACCTGGCCAAGGCTCAGGCCAAAGTCGAAGAGTTGTCGGGCCGCTACGGGCCGAAACACCCGGCGCTGATATCCGCCCGTTCCGAACAGCGCACCGCCGCCAACAGTCTGCGCCTGCAAGTGCAGCAAGTGGTCGCCGGCATCGAGCGTCAATACCAATTGGCAGTGGCCAGCGAAGACGCCCTGCGCAAATCCTTCAACAGCAACAAAGCGCAGATTCAGGACATTTCGCGCAAGGAATTCCAGCTGCGCGAATTCCAGCGTGAAGTCGACAGCACCCGCGCGCTGTATGAAACCTTCGTCACCCGCCTCAAGGAAACCGCCGCCACTTCGGACATGGATTCGGCCAAGGCGCGCATCGTCGACCCGGCGATCGCACCGCTGGAAGCGAGCAAACCGCGCAAGAACCTGATTCTCGCGATTGTTGCGCTGGTCGCTGCGGTGGTTGGCGTCGCCCTCGCCTTCCTCTTCGATACGCTGAGCAACACCTTCAAGACCGACGACACCGTCGAGAGTCTGCTCAATGTGCCGTTGCTCAGCGTCGTGCCGCTGGTGATGAAGAAGAGCCGGCGACAGTTGGCGCGGCTGTTCGAAGACAACGACCACCCGCGCTTCTGTGAAACCATCCGTAATCTGCGCACCTGGCTGATGCTGCAGAACAACGAACGCCCGGCGCAGGTGGTGCTCGTCACTTCCTCGGTGTCCGGCGAAGGCAAAAGTACCATCGCCAACAACCTTGCCTCGTCACTCGCGCCACTGGAACGGGTGCTGCTGATCGATGCCGACATGCGTCAGCCGACACTGTCGCTGAACTTCGATTTCCCGCCGCAGAGCCCCGGCCTCGCCAACCTCATGGCCGGCAGCGCACGGCTGGAAGACTGCATTCGCAGTGTCGGTAATCTGGACATGCTCCCGGCCGGCTGCCTGACGCCCGCAGCGCTGGACCCGTTCGAGGCACCACGCTTGAAAGCCTCGAGCAGTTCGAGCAACGCCGTGGCCCCCGCGCAGGACTTGCTCAGTTCACCGCGCCTCGGTCGGCTGTTGCAGATTCTCAAGTCGCGCTACCGGCACATCATCATCGATTCGCCGCCAGCGGAAATCGTCAGTGACGCGCTGTTGCTGGCGCAGCATTCCGATGCGGTGATCTACGTGGTCAAGGCGCAGAGCACGCCGGTCGGCCAGGTGCGCAAGAGCATTGCCGTGTTGCAGCAGAGCCAGGCGCCGGTGTTCGGCGTGGTGCTCAATCAGGTCGATCTGCGCAAGGCGCGCAAGTACGGCCATGGCCATTCCCGTTCCTTCTACGACTACGACTTCGCCCCGCGCTGATCCTTCGGGCCGTGCCGCCCGGCCGCAGCCTGTCCTTCCCTGTTCGATGAATCGGAGATCGCGCCGATGACCTCGCAATATTCCGCGCAAATGGCACACCGTCGCGGCCTCACCTTCTGGGGGCAATGGTTGTGCGCAATGACCCTGGTCAATCTGTTGCTGATTGTTCTGGTCCACTGGCGCATCGGCGCCTTGCCCAGTGAATACCGGCTACTGATCATCCTCACGGTGCTCGGCTCGATGCCGGTCTACAGCCTCGTTCAGGTCTACCACAAACGTCATGGCCTGCTGGTCGGGCTCGGCCGTTTGCTGGCCGGCTGGCTGATTCTGCTCGGACTGCTGATGAGCATCGCCTTCGTCACCCAGACCAGCGCGTTGTTCTCCCGGCAGGTGGTGATTGTCTGGGCGGTGGTCGGGTTTCTCGCCCAGGCGGCGACGTTTCTGCCGCTGCATCTGTTCGTGCGCATGTACACCAAAATGATTTGCAACGAGCGCCGCGCGGTAATCATCGGCACCTGCCCGACCGCCCATGAACTGGCGCGCAAACTCCTCGACCCGGATCGCGCGTTACTGCTCGGGTTTGTCGCGGCGAAAGCCGACAGCGGCCCGGCGCCGAGCATTCTGCCGCTGCTCGGTGAAGTCGAGGACATCCGCGAAATCATCACGCGCTTGCAGGCGCGGCGGGTGTACATCGTGCTGCCGATGGCCGAGGCGGCGACGATCGAAGCGTTGTACATCAATCTGCTCGACATGAACGTCGACGTGGTGTGGATTCCGGATCTGGGCAGCATGGTCTTGCTCAATCATTCGATCTCCGAGATCGAGCGGATGCCGGCGATCTATCTCAACGAAAGCCTGCTCACCTCGCACCCCGGCAGCCTGTTCTGCAAGGACCTGTTTGAACGCAGCGTCGCTGCGGTGGCGCTGATTCTGCTCAGCCCGCTGCTGCTCGGCGTCGCCATCGCGGTCAAGCTGAGCTCGCCGGGGCCGGTGCTGTTCAAGCAGAACCGCCATGGCTGCGACGGCGAAGTGATCCGCGTGTGGAAGTTTCGTTCGATGCGCGTGCACAACGATCAGCAAGTGCGTCAGGCCACCCGCGACGACGACCGCGTCACACCGCTGGGACGCTTTCTGCGGCGCAGCTCCATCGATGAGCTGCCGCAACTGTTCAACGTGCTGTTCGGCCACATGGCGCTGGTCGGGCCGCGTCCGCACGCGGTCACCCACAACATCTATTACACCGGCAAGGTGCGCGCCTACATGGCACGGCATCGGCTCAAGCCTGGCATCACCGGTCTGGCGCAGATCACCGGGCACCGCGGCGAAACCGAGACCGTGGAAAAGATGCAGCGCCGGGTCGCTCAAGACCTCAATTACATCAATCAATGGTCGCTGTGGCTGGACATCAAGATCCTCCTGAAGACGCCCTTCACCCTGTTCTCGAAAAACATCTACTGACAGCGGCCAGCGCTCTGGCCCACCCCGCCACGCATGAGGTTTTCCCATGAATGTGAGTGTATTCGGTATCGGTTATGTCGGACTGGTCCAGGGCGCCGCGCTGGCCGAGGTCGGCCACAACGTGCTGTGTGTGGATGTCGACGCGGCCAAGGTGCAGGCCTTGAACGACGGCACTCTGCCCATCTACGAGCCGGGTCTGAAAAGCCTGGTGCGGGACAATCATCACAGCGGCCGTCTGCAATTCGGCAGTGATCTGGCCGCTGCGGTAAAGCACGGCGATGTGTTGCTGATCGCGGTCGGCACGCCGCCGGACGAGGACGGCTCGGCGGATCTCAAACATGTCCTCAGCGTCGCCCGTACCATCGGCGAACACCTGCGCGGCGAGCAGATCATCGTCGACAAATCCACGGTGCCGGTGGGCACGGCGGACCGGGTGCGCGAATGCATCAGCGCCATCCTCGGCGAAAGCGGGCGTGGTGCACTGACCTTCGATGTGGTTTCCAACCCGGAATTTCTCAAGGAAGGTTGCGCGGTCGACGACTGCATGCGCCCCGACCGGATCATCATCGGCACCGACAGCCCGCGCGCCGAAGCGCTGATGCGCGAGCTCTACGAACCGTTCAATCGCAACCGCGAAAAAATCATCGTCATGGATGTGCGCAGCGCCGAGCTGACCAAGTACGCCGCCAACTGCATGCTAGCGACGAAGATCAGTTTCATGAACGAGATGGCCGGGCTTGCCGAAAAGCTTGGCGCCGACATCGAAATGGTTCGCCATGGCATCGGCTCGGATCCGCGCATCGGCTACCAGTTCATCTACCCCGGCATCGGTTATGGCGGTTCGTGTTTCCCCAAGGATGTGCGTGCACTGATCCATGCTGCCCACGGCGTCGATGTCGATGCACGCCTGCTTCGGGCGGTGGAGTCGCGCAACAACGAGCAGAAAAGCACGCTGTTCCACAAGATCACCGAGCACTTCAACGGCGCGCTGGAAGGCAAAACCTTCGCGCTGTGGGGCCTGAGCTTCAAGCCCAATACCGACGACATGCGCGAGGCCCCCAGCCGCGTGTTGATGGAAGCGTTGTGGCGAGCCGGCGCCAGCGTGCAGGCGTTCGACCCGAAAGCCATGGAACAGGCGCAGCAGCTTTACGGCCCGCGCGATGACCTGACGCTGGCCGGCACCAAAGAGGCGGCGCTGAAAAATGCCGACGCGCTGGTGATCGTCACCGAGTGGCAAGCGTTTCGCGCGCCGGACTTCGAACTGCTCGCCCGCCAGCTTAAAAATCCGCTGATCTTCGATGGCCGCAATTTGTTCGATCCGCAACGCCTCAGCGCACGCGGTTTCACCTACATCAGCGTCGGCCGGCCAACCTGCGCCGCTGAAGCACAGGATCTCGCGTCATGATCCGCCTGGAATTGCTCGACCGTTATTCGCCGGCCCTGCTGGAATCCAACCGGGCCTTCTCCTTTCTCAACTTCGCCTCGATCGGCAGTTTCATCCGCCAGCCGCCGTCGTCGCTGGCGTATTTTTGCGACGGCATGCTGATGTCCGGGTTCATGTCGCGCATCACCGGGCGCGCGGTGCAGCGGGTCAGTTTCGATTTCACCTCGATTGCCGATCCTGTGTTGCGTCAATCCGAGCAGCGCGGCAAACGCGTCTACGTGGTCGGTGCGCGGCAGGCGGAGCTTGATCGTTTCGTGGAAAAGCTCGGCACGCAGTACCCGCGCCTGCAACTGGTCGGCGCGCACAACGGTTTCTTCGATGCCGAGCAAGGCGCCGCGCTTCAGGCTGATATCCGTCGACGGCGGGCCAACCTGCTGCTGGTCGGGCTCGGTGCCGGTCTGCAGGAGCGCTTTGTCCTCGAAGCGCTGCGCGGCGGTTTCAGCGGCGTGGCGTTCACCTGCGGCGGTTTCATTCGTCAGGAAGCCGATGCCGGCGAGCGTTACTACCCCGACGCCATCAACCGCCTGCACCTGCGCGCCTTCTACCGCATGTACCGCGAGCCGCACACGATCAAGCGCTACCTGCTCGACTACCCGAGCAATGCCCTGCGCCTGACCGAACTGATTCTGCGCCAGCAAGTGGCAATCAATGTCACTGCCCCATGAGGATTGTGCCGATGCATATTCTGTTCACGCTCAAGGATTACCAGACTGGCGGCGGCGTCGAGTGCGTGCAGCAACGCCTCGCCGAGCAGTTTCTGGCGGACGGCCGGCGGGTGAGTTTTTTCGTCATGAACGGCGACTCGCCCAACGTCGACGGCGCGCCGAGCATGGCCGGTGGCGGCAGTGGGCTCGCGGGCTGGCTGAAATCGATCGTGCTGCTGCGCCGGCTGATCCGCCGTGAGGGCGTGACGCATCTGATTGGCGCCAAGGAGCAGGCCAACCTCTGCACCTGGTTCGCCACCCTGGGCAGTGCCTGCAAAGTCATCTACACCCGCCACGCCGCGCTGGATTGCGCCGAGCAGAACACCGGGCGCGCCAGCCTGCGCCTGTTGTACGCGCTGTACCTGTGCGGCAGCGGCAAGGTAGTCGCGGTGTCCCACGGTCTGCGCCAGTCGCTTGCCGGGTTGATGCCGTGGGGCCAGCCGCGCATCCGTTATTGCCCGAACGCGGTGATCAGCGAGCAACTGTTGCGTGCGGCTCAGGCGCCGTTGCCCGGTGGCGTGCCCCATTATTATTGGCTGGGTGTCGGCCGGCTAGTGGAAACCAAGGGCTTCGCGCTGCTGCTCGACGCCTACGCGCTGGCGGCGCAACAACGCCCGCTGCCCTATCTGGTAATTGCCGGCGACGGGCCGTTACGCGCAGCGCTTGAAGCGCAGACACAACGGCTGGGCATCGAACGTCTGGTGCATTTCACCGGGCATCTGCGCAATCCCTATCCGCTGATCCGCCATGCGCAGTTGTTGGTGCTCAGCTCATTGCACGAAGGTTTGCCGACGGTACTGGTCGAGGCGCTGGCGCTGGGTACGCCGGTGATCTCCACCGATTGCGGCAGCGGTCCGCGCGAGTTGCTCGACGATGGACGCCTCGGGCGTTTGGTCAAGGTCAACGATGTGCCAGCCCTGGCCGAGGCGCTGCTCGACAGTCTGGCCAGCCGCGAACCCGAGCCGCCGCCCCGACATTCAGTCAGCGACGCGATCCTGCCCTATACCAGCCAGTACGCCGCGCAGGCTTATTACCAGGTGTGGAACCGATGAAAAAGCTGCTGATCATCCTCCAGGACCTCGGCGCCGGCGGCGCGGAGAAAATGATGGTGCGCCTCGCCGGCGCCTTGGTTGAGGCCGGCAATGAAGTCACGCTGCTGATGCTCACCGGTGCCGGCATCAATCAGCCGGCGCTCGATCCGCGGGTCAGGCAAGTGCTGCTCGACAGTCCGCGCAGCGCGGCGGCTGTGCCGGCACTGACAAGGTTTTTACGCAGCAATCAGTACGACGCGCAACTGGCCGCCCTCACCCACGTCAACGTCGTGGCGATTGCCGCCGCCGCGCTGTCCGGGACGCTGGCGCGGCTGCATGTCAGCGAGCGCAATGCCTTTTCGCGGGACAAACACGTCAACCCGGCGCTGTCGGTCAAGCTTGCCTACTGGCTGGCGCCGTGGCTGTACCGGCTGATTCCCAACCCGGTGATCTGCGTGTCACAAGGCGTCGCCGAGGATCTGGTCGACACCACCATCGCCCGCCCTCGCGATGTGACCACCGCTGACAACCCGGTGCTCGACAACGATTTTCGTGACAAACCCGCCGCCGCGCCCAGCCATACCTGGTTGAAGGACAAAACCACCCCGGTGATCGTCGCCGTGGGTCGACTGGCGCAGCAAAAGGGCTTCGACACTCTGATCGACGCCTTCTCCCGTCTGCCGCAACGCGATGCGCGGCTGATCATCTTCGGCGAAGGCGCCTTGCGCGGCGAACTGCTGGCCCGAGCGACAGCGCTCGGCGTCGCGGAGCGTTGTGATCTGCCGGGTTACGCCAGCGACCCCATCGCCGAAATCGCTCGGGCCGATTGCTTCGTCTTGTCGTCACGCTTCGAAGGCAGCCCCAACGCCCTGGTCGAAGCCCTGTCGACCGGCACGCCGGTAGTGGCGACACGCTGCCCGTATGGCCCGCAGGAAATTCTCGCCGATGGCGCCGTCGCGCCCTTGGTCGAGGTCGACGACCCCGCCTCGCTCGCCGTCGCGATCAGCCAACAATTGGCCACGCCGCGAGCCCTGCATCGCCAGCGGCGGATTGATGCCGCCGCGCGCTTCGTCAGCGGCCGCGCGGTGCAGACCTACCTCAAGGCGTTACTCGGGAGGCGCTGAGATGAACCGCCTGCAAGTGCGTTATTCGACACTGGCCGACGCCTTCACCTTGTTTGGCGTGCTGTTCTATACGCAAGTGATCGGCTTCTTTCTGCGCCTGGGGAATGTGAGCACGCTGGACGATGCCCAGCAGGATCTGGAAGGCAATCTGGCCAATCAGGTCTGCGGCTTGCTGACGTTGCTGGTGCCGCTGTTCTTCTTCATTCGCCACAAAGTGTTCCTCAGCAAGAGTTTCTACCGGCAGAACCTGTTTTTGCTGTTGTTTCTCGGCTGCGTGGCGGCGTCGATCAGTTGGTCGAGCGAGCCGATGCTCAGTTTCAAGCGTTTCGTTGCGCTGCTCAGCGTGGTGTTTTTTGCCGGTTTTATCGCTTGGCGCTACAGCATCGAGCGGATCGCTTTTCTGTTCGGCTGCGTGATCGGTGCAGCGGCGCTAGTCGGCTTGATCTTCGCCGTGATTCGCCCGGACATCGCCTTTATTTCCGGCGGCATCCGTGACGGGGCCTTTCGCGGGGTGTTCGCGGAAAAGAACGCTGGCGCACGCCTGAACGCGATTGCGATCCTGTTGCTGCTGCCGATGATCCGCCAGCGCAACCCGCTGGCCATGCTGTATGGGCTGTTCGCGCTGATCGCCATCGGTCTGGCGCAGTCAGCCACGGCGATTGCGCTGATCGTCGCCGGCACCGCCAGTTACGCCTACTTCATCACGCTGATCCGGCTGCGCATCAACCGCTCACTGCTGGCCTTCACCGCCGCCACGCTGGTGTTCTTCCTCTTGTGTGGGGTGCTTTACGCCAATTACGCCATGCTGCTGGAACTGGTCGGCCGCGACCCGTCACTCACTGACCGCACGTTGATCTGGGAGCTGTTGCAGCCGCTGATCGATGCGCAATTTCTCAAGGGCTATGGCTTCGGCGCGTTCTGGGCCAGTGCCGATGCCGATGCGTTTATCACGCGCTGGGGCTATATCGGCAATGCGCACAGCGGCTACGTTGAAACCCTGCTCAACGGCGGTTTGATCCAGTTGATCGCCCTGCTGCTGATGTTTGCCCAGACCCTGAGCAAGCGCTATCGGGCAATCACGGCGGATCAGTCGGCGCGCTATCAGGCCTGTGCGCTGGTGATCATCGGCCTGTTCGTCGTTACCAATTACGTCGCCTATGTGATTCCCAACTACCGCTCGGGTGAGTTCCTGATTTTCTGCGTGCTCAGCCTGACCTTCCGCCATCACCTCGTCGCCCGTCCGCAGCCGCTGCCAGCGGCGAATGCTCGGCCAATGCGCGGCACTTTTCGGGAGCAACGCCCATGCTGAATGATCCCTCGGCAGTCACCGTGTGCGTGGTGATTCCGCTGTACAACGCCGCCGCCAGCATTCAACGCACACTGGACTCGGTGAGCGCTCAGACCCGCCTGCCGGACAAAGTCATTGTCGTCGATGACGGTTCCAGCGATGCCGGGCCAGAGATCGTCAGGCAGTACGCCGCGCCCTTGCCCATCGTGCTGTTGCAGCAGCCCAACCAAGGCCCGGCCAGTGCACGCAATCGCGGCGTGTTCAGCGCCGAAGAAACCTTTATCGCTTTCCTTGATGCCGACGACCGCTGGCATCCGGAAAAACTGCAAAAACAACTGGCACTGCACGCGGAATTGACCCGACAGGGACGCAACGTCGGTTTGATCGATTGCTTTCAGATGAGCGAATTCAGTGATGGCAAACGCCAATTGGAGGATCGCTGTAAACACGGCGAGCACTTTGCCGACTTCATGCGCGAGAACATCATCAACGGCACCTCCGGCGTACTCGCCCTGCGCGAGATCATCGTCGCCATTGGCGGCTTCGATCAAAGCCTGCGCTTCGCTGAAGATCGCCTGTTGTGGACGCGCATCGCGGAAATCAGCGAGATCCACAGCGTGCCGCAGATCCTCCACTGGCGCGCCGTCAATGCCGCCAACATCACCGCGCAACCGCACAAGTATTACCCGCACAAGCTGCGCTTCATCCAGCTGTACCTGGCGCGTTACGGCACCCGGCTGAACCAGCAGCAGCGGATCTATTTCGTTCTCGCCAATCACGCGGAATTTCTCAATGCCTTTTCCCGGCGCGGCGATCATCGCCGGGTCATCGAGGTGTTCCGACAGATGCTCGGGCATTCGTGGCAGACGCTGTTGTTCTCCCGGGGCAAACCGACCCTGCGCTACCTCTACGCCTGCTTGAAAAGTCTGGGCAACAGCCGCTGAATTTCAGGGATCGCGCCATGGCCAACCGTCGCCTGATGACCCTCGCATGGATTTTCACCGAGAAGTTCGGCCTGATTTTCCTGTCGATGATTACCTTTGTCGTCTACGCGCATTTGCTGACGCCGACGGAGCTGGGCATCGGCACGCTGATCATCGCCGTGGTCGAAATGGTCGGCATTCTGTTCTCGTCGATGCTAGAAGACCCGCTGGTGCGCCTGCAGCGGATGGAAGACAAACACATCAGCAGCGTGTTCTGGTTTGCGGTGCTGGTCAGCCTGCTATCGATCGCGTTGATTTCGCTGGCGATGGTGCTCTATACGCCGTCCACCGCGCTGCGCTGGATGACCGCTGTGGCCTCGGTGAAAATCCTTTTCACCCTGATGGCGCGGGTGTATGTGGCACAGATGCGCCGCAGCGGCAATTTCAAGCTGCTGGCCTCGCGCACCTTGCTCGGCAAAGTGGCTGGCGGGGTTGGCGGCGTGGCTGTTGCGCTGCTGGGTTTCGGCCCGTGGGCGGTGGTTGCCCAAGCGCTGATCATGGACGGCGTTTCCACACTGGTACTGATGCGCAGCGAACGTCGGCGCATTCCCTTGCTGATCGACCGCCAGGTGCTGAGCGAACTGCTGCGCGCCGGTCTGCCGGTCTGCGTCAATGTCATGAGTTCGCAAACCCTGCAACGCGGCGTCAATCTGATTCTCGGCCTGACTGCCGGGGCGCACGCGGTGGGCATGTTCAATCTGGCCATGCGCATCATCGACCTGCCGCGCTCGGCGATCTACAACGGCTTGATGAGTTACGCCCTGCCGGTGTTCGCCCGGCGCAGTGCCGAACCGGCGCGGCTGATCGGGGTGATCGGCGATTCCACGGCGATCAGCGGTTTCGTACTGACACCGCTGTTCTTCGGCATCGCCCTGACCGCCAAAGACATCATCCTGCTGATCTTCGGCGCGAAATGGGCCGACGCGGTTCCCTTGCTGCAAGTGCTCGCCTGCACGGCAGCGCTGGGCAATCTGGCGCTGTATGCGACCACTGCGCTGGTGGCGGTCAATCGCACGCACTTGACCCTCAAGGCGGAAGTCGCCACCACCTTGCTCGCGCTGGCGCTGGTGTATCTGCTCGGAGCGACCTACGGCGGCATGGCGGCGGCGCTGGCATTGCTGCTGCGCATGCTGCTGATCACGCCGCTGCAGGTACGCGGCCTGCACGCCGCCATCGGTTATGACTGGCGCTGCTTCTTTCAGTCCAGTTACCGCAGCCTGTTCGCCTCGCTGCTGATGGTCGTCGTGGTGATGTGGGCGTCGCGGCAAACCGGCCTGTCCGGCTACGCGCACTTGGCCGGCGACATTGCCATCGGCACGCTGACCTATGCCTTGGCCTACAGCCTGCTGCACCCGCGCTGGCCGCAAGAATTCAAGTTGGTGTTCACCGCCCGCTGAGCCGGATTTCCTCGCAATGGAGCACGTCGTCATGCGCAAAACCACGTTGATCACGGGCGGTGCCGGCTACCTCGGTTCGCACACGGCATTGCAACTGATCGAAGCCGGACACTCGGTGCTGATCCTCGACAATCTGTGCAACAGCAGCCGCGAAGCAGTCGCACGGCTGGAGCTGTTGAGTCATTCGCACGTCGATTTCATCGAGGGCGATATCCGCGACGCCGCACTGCTGGACGAGATTTTCAGCACCTACGCGATCGACGCCGTGCTGCATTTCGCCGGCCTCAAAGCCGTTGCGCAGAGCGTGCGCCGGCCGATGGATTACTACGCCAACAATGTGTTCGGCACACTGAACCTGTGTCAGGCGATGGCCCGCGCCCACGTGTTCAATCTGGTGTTCAGTTCCTCGGCGACGGTGTACGGCGAGCCGGCCCGCATGCCCATCGTGGAAGAGCACGGCACCGGCAAACCGGTTAATCCCTACGGGCGCTCGAAGTTGATGATCGAAGAATTGCTCAGCGACCTTGCCCTCGCCGATTCACGCTGGAACATCGCTGTGCTGCGATACTTCAACCCGATCGGCGCGCACCAGAGCGGGCTGATCGGCGAAGCACCCAGCGGTCGACCGAACAATCTGCTGCCGTGCCTGACCGAGGTTGCCAGCGGCCAGCGCACTGCGTTGACCGTGTATGGCAACGACTATCCGACCGTCGACGGCACCTGTATTCGCGATTACATCCATGTGCTGGACCTGGCTGAAGGTCATCTCAAGGCGCTACAGGTTTTGCAGGGCGACGAGCATGGCCTGCACGTATGGAATCTCGGCAGCGGCACCGGCTACAGCGTATTGCAGATCATCAGCGCCTTCGAAGACGTCACCGGCCTGCGCATTCCCTACCGCTTCGCCCCACGCCGCGCCGGAGATATCGCCGAGTGCCGCGCCGACGCGAGCAAGGCCGGGCGCGAGCTGGGCTGGCGGGCGCAACGCGAGCTGACGCAAATGCTCATCGACAGCTGGCGCTGGCAGACCAGCAACCCGTGGGGCTACCGCCCGCAACCGGCGCCGCTGCTGGCGGTGGGTAGCTGAACCGGCGCACATCCATGTTAGGGACGACTCATGAACAGATCACGATGCTTGCTGTTTGTCTTGCTGCTGCTGAGCGCTGGCGCCCGCGCCAATATTCCCCAACCGGTGGCTGACGGACTGGTGCTGTGGCTGGACGGCAATGATCCCGCCTCGATGACTCTGGAGGGGCAAAACCAGGTCGTGCGCTGGCTGGATAAATCCGGCAAGGGCAATGACGTCACCGTCGACAATCGCGCGGCGACGACATTGCCTACGCGCGTCGACAACGCCCTCAACGGCCACGGCGTGGTGCGCTTCAGCGGCACGGCGGCATTCATGGGCCAGGCGATTCGCACGAGCAAAGGCCCGGTGACGGTGTTCGTCGTCTCGCGGCGCTTGCCCGAGCAGGCCGGCGGCAAGGCCTGGCAGCGCCTGTTCAGCTCGCGGCCGCAACTGGCGGACAACGACAACGTCGCACCGAATTTCGGCATCAGTGTGCAGCAGACCAGCGCCTACGAGCCAGCCCTGGCCTTGCTGGAAACCAGTGACGTGCCGATCGGCCCGTTCGCGGTGGCGCGCAATGTGGTGGGCACCTCGGAGATTCTGCGAGGCGACATCGCCGAGGTGTTGGTTTATGACCGCCCATTCAACAGCCAGGACGAACGCCGCAATGTGTTCGAGTATCTGGCGCAAAAGTGGGCGGTCGCCATTCCGCAGCAGGCCGATGCCTGGACCCGCGTCGGTCCGCTAGGACCGACGCCGACGCACGTTACGCCCGATCTGCCGTTATCGGACCAGGCCAATGCCGGCGGTTGGACACGCGATACGCGGCTGTCAGACGAATTCAACGGCAGCGCCCTCGATGCCGAACGCTGGCACGTCAACAACGCCACCGGTACCGATTCCCTCGGGCGCAAACCGGCGCTGTTTTTGCCGGAGAACGCCAAGGTCGGCAACGGCAATCTGAACATCACCTTCCGCAAACAGACCCTCCCCGAGAAATACGTCGCCTTGGGCTACAAGGACTACAGTTCGGCGATGGTGCGTACCCATGAACGGGGGATGTACGGCTATTACGAAGCCCGGGCGAAGCCGATGAACTCTGCCGGCTCCAGTGCGTTCTGGCTGGCGTGGACCGGGCTGCCGGAAAACGCCACGGAAATCGACATCTTCGAAATCGGCGGCAAAACCCCCAACGAAGCGTTCGACCGCCGGTACAACATGAACGCCCATGTCTGGGCCAGACCGCAGAATGATCAACACCTGAGTTCCGGCAGCACGTGGAATGCCCCTTGGCGGCTGGCCAGTACCTTTCATGTCTACGGTTTCGACTGGCAACCCGAGACCTTGCGCTGGTACGTCGACGGCGTATTGGTCCGGGAGGCGAAGAACACCTACTGGCACTTCCCCATGCAAATCGTTTTCGACAGCGAAGCGATGTGGGACTGGTTCGGGGTGGTCGACGATGCTGACCTGCCGTCGGTGTTTCGCATCGATTACGTCAGGGTCTGGACCCGCTCGCCGCAGTAGTGCTGTGTTCAACGGTTTTGTACCCTCGCTTACATCCGCCACCGCGTGCGGAAAACTCCCTGACCCACGCGCAATTCTTCCGGCGTGCCGTTCTGCACGATCTCGCCTCCCTCCAAGCGCCATCCGCCGCCCCTCGATACCCGCAAAAAACCCTCGATCCTGCTCGCAAAGGTTGACGTGCGCCAAGCCAACCGAGCGGCTGCCCTCGCCCTTTGCTCTACCATCCATCGGCTGTGTTGGAAAATCATCAAACCCAAGTGCAAGTCCGTTATCAGAATCGATAACCACTCCAGCAACAGACATCCTCGAGGACACTCATGGCTAATGATCCCTCCAACTCCGATCGCATCTGTTCCAGGCCGGAGCATGCGGTCGAGACAACCTGTCCTGCCAGCGATCCGATTTCACCGTGAGCCTTGACCGGCGCAGCCTCAATCTTGTCACGGCAGCGTTCGCGCTGACGGCGTTGTCCTATGGCCTCGCGCGCTTCGCTTACGGATTGCTGCTGCCGCAGATTCGTCAGGATCTGACGCTCAGCGTGACCGCTGCGGGATGGATTGGTGGCAGTGCGTTCGCCGCTTACTGTGTGGGCATCGTTGCGACGTTTGTCTGCAATGGCAAAATCAGTCCGCGCGGGTTGACGGTGATGGCCGGTGCAGCGGCCACGCTGGGGATGGGCCTGGTGGTTGTGGCCTCGTCGGGGCTGACGTTGGGCTGTGGTGTGGCGCTGGCGGGATTGAGCACGGGTCTGACTTCGCCGCCATTGGCCAGCGCGGTGGCAGCGCGTCTTGATGATGCGGATCGCCCGCGGGCCAATGGTTTTATCAATGCCGGGACAGCGGCGGGAATCGTTTTTTCCGGTTTTGCGGCGATATTGGCGGCCGGGCAATGGCGCCAGCTGTATGCCCTGTTTGCCTTGACCGGCATCGGCGTCACGATCTGGCTCTGGTTTGCGGTACCGCGCCGGGTCGAGCGTGACGTCGCGCAGAGCTTCTCGCTGGCAATGCTGCGTCGACCCGGCGTACTGCCTTTGTGCGCCAGTGCTTTCCTGATGGGCCTGGCGAGCACGGCGATCTGGACATTCGGCGCCGATATTTTGCGCAGTGAGGCTGGTTTCTCCGATCAGGGCATTGCGTGGGCGTGGATCGTATTGGGCGCTGCGGGAATCAGCGGCTGCATGACCGGTGTGCTCACCGGCCGCTTCGGTGTCGCACGCATGCAGCATCTGGCGCTTGCCGGGATCGCCCTCGGGACGTTGGGCCTCACTGGCGCATCAGTTTCAGCCGGATCGGGCCTCGCCGCGATGTGCCTGTTTGGCGCGGCCTACATCGTTTCTTCAGGCGTTTATCTGCTGCAAGGCATTCGTTTGTTGCCGGACCGCCCGGACCTGGGACTGGGCATTCCGTTTCTGCTTCTGGCGCTCGGTCAGACCGCTGGCACGCCGGTTTTCGGCGCAGTGCTGGAGGCAACGGGCGTGACCTTTGCCCTGTGTGTTTTCGCGGCGGCCGCTTGCGCCGCCATGGTGTTGTGCCCAAGAGATGGTGAAAGTCCGCGCAGACAGATGTGCCAATCCACCGAAGGCTTGGGTCGCTAATGATTTTTATCGTCAGGAGTACAAACCATGGCCGTAAACATCAGCAATCTCACCCTCTCCACCCCGGTACCCGTCTCGGCGACCAATCCGGTCGCACTGGAGCTCAACGGCGCCGAAGCCATTGCGCAATTTCCCAGCATCGTCACCGTGCTGCCGGACGGATCGCTGCAGCTGTCCGCGCCAACCAAAGGCGCCTCAAGCAAGAGCACGCACCGCACCCGCTGTGAATGGAAGGAATCGTTCTACTGGTCGCTGGCCAGTGCCGCTGACCACCTCAACTATCAAGAAATGGCCGTGACCAAGGTCAACTCGGCGCAGAAAGTCGTTATTTCGCAGATGCATGTGAAAAACGACGACAGCCCCGCCATCAAGGTGTTCTGGCAGAAAGGCAACATCACCATGGGCTTCCGCCAGAGTTTCAACCAGCCCACCCCGGTCAACACCACGGTGCTCAAGGGCGTACCGCTGGGCGCGAAATTCAAGGTGACCATTCGCGCCAACTCTGCCGGCGTGGCCCGCGTCACCGTCGACTACAACGGCGTTGTCGGAACATCAGGTGATTTGCAGCTCGACTCAACCTGGAATTCGCAGGTGTTCAATTTCCACGGCGGGGTCTACAACCAGATCGACTACACCGACGCCACGCCGCCTGAGGATGGCTCGATCTGCATCATCAGTGACTTGTTGATTTCGCATACTTAGGGGCGCATACGCACAAGGGCCTGCGTAGCTTTCGCTGGCTGGCCCTTGTGTAGGTCCAGACGCCAATTACGACGCGTCGATCCAGATGGTTTTCAGTTCAGTGTATTGGTCGTGCGCCCAAATCGACTTGTCGCGCCCGCCGAATCCCGACTCCTTGTAACCGCCGAATGGCGTCGAGGCATCGCCCTCGCCGAAGCAGTTGACCGTGACGATCCCCGCGCGAATGCCGCGTGACAGTTTCAGCGCATTGCGCAGGTTGCCGGTGTACGCCGAAGCGGCCAGTCCATAGGCAGTGTCGTTGGCCAGAGCGATGGCTTCATCGACCGTGTGAAAGGTGGTGACGCTCAGCACCGGGCCGAAGATCTCCTCTTGGAACAGGCGACTGTCGGGGTTTACGCCATCGACGATGGTCGGCTCGACGAAGATATCGTGGCGAGTCTGGCCGCCCACCAAAAAGCTGAGATGCTCGTCGCGGGCGATATCGAGATACAAACGCACCTTGTCGAAATGCGCCTTGCTGATCATCGAGCCCAAACGGTTCTCCGGGTCCAGCGGGTCACCCATTTTCCAGTCGCCGAGCTGCGCCTGAACGCGCTGCAAGAGTTCGTCCTTGATGTCGGCGTGGACGATCAGGCGCGATGAGGCTGAGCAGTTCTCGCCCATGTTCCAGAACGCGCCATTGACCACATGCTGCGCGACCACATCGATGTCTTCGACATCGTTCATGACCACCGCCGGATTCTTGCCGCCGCACTCGAGCACGATGTGTTTCAGGTTGGATTCGCTGGAGTATTTGAGGAACAGCCGGCCGGTGTCGGTCGAGCCGGTGAAGCTGACCATTGCCACATCGGGATGACGCCCCAGCGGCTCGCCCGCCTCCTTGCCGCCGCCGGGCACGACGTTGAACACACCGGCAGGAATACCCGCCTGATGCGCCAGTTCGGCGACACGCAAGGTGCTCAGGGTGGTTTCCTTGGCCGGTTTGACCACGATCGAACAGCCTGCGGCCAGTGACGGGCCGATCTTCCAGGCGAGCATCAGCAGCGGGAAATTCCATGGCAACACCAGCCCGACCACGCCGATCGGCTCGCGCACGACCATGGTCACCGCGCCGGAACCGACCGGCGCCGTGGCGTCGTAAATCTTGTCGATCAGCTCGGCGTGCCAGCGCAGGGTATGGATGGTTTCCGGCACGTCGATGGTCTGGCACTCACGAATTGGCTTGCCACTGTCCAGGCTTTCCAGCACCGCCAGTTCATGAGCGTTGTCTTCCAGCAATTGGGCAAAGCGCAGCAACAGCGACTTGCGCGCCGACGGTGCGAGTGACTGCCAGCGGCCGTCATCAAACGCTGCTTTCGCTGCTGCAACGGCCTGGTCGATATCGTCGGCATCACACGCGGCAATCTCGGTCAGCACCTGCTCGGTGGCGGGATTGGTCGTGGTGAACGTCTTGCCGGACTTTGCCGGACAAAAACGCCCATTGATAAAAGCCTGATGGCGAAATTCCAGCTGCCCCGCCAGTTCACGGTATTGCTCTTTACTCAGCAGATCTGCCATTTCAAGCCTCCTCGACAATGCGCGCGACGTTCTTCTGCAGGGTTTCGATGACGTTTTTCAGTTGCTCTCTCTCGGCGGGCTCCAGCGCTTGCAAAGGTGCGCGTACACCGCCGGCACGCAGGCCGCTGAGTTCGCTGCCATGCTTGATCGACTGCACGAACTTGCCGCTCTCGAGGACGTCCATGAGCGGCAACATCGCCGACATGATCCGCCGGCCCTTGTCGAAGTTCTTTTCCAGTACGCAGGCTTCGTACAGCGCAATGTGTTCACGCGGGATGAAGTTGGAACCAGCGCAGACCCAGCTGCGTGCGCCCCAGGCAAAGAACTCCAGCGCCTGATCATCCCAGCCGCAGGACAACTGGATCTGCGGGTGCGAGTGAGCCAGACGATGCAGCCGTGCGGTCTCGCCCGAACTTTCCTTGATCGCGGCGATGTTCTTGCAATCGGCAATGGCAGCGAAGAATTCATCGCCCATCGCTACGCCCATCCGCGACGGATAGTTGTAAAGCATGATCGGCAGACCGGCGGCCTTGTCCACTGCGAGCACATGGGCGGCAATCTCTTTCTGCGTCGGCAAGGCATACGGCGGCGAGCCGACCAGAATCGCGTCTGCTTGCAGTGCCTTGGCCTTCTCGGCGAAGTACACCGAATCTTCGGTACGAATGCCGCCAGTGCCAACCACCAGTGGCAAGCGCCCGCGAATCACCTCTTTCGCGCGCTGGGCCACGGCGACCCGCTCCTCCGCGGTGTGCGCGTAATACTCGCCGGTCGAACCGCCGATCACGATGCCGTGCACCCCGGACTCGATCAGGTATTCGATTACTTCGGAGAACGCCGCATAGTCGATCTGGCCATCGGCGGACAACGGGGTAATGGCCGGGGTAAAGATTCCATCAAAGTTCATCGCGTTTTCTCCAGGGTTCAATATTCAGGATTTCGGGCTTCAGGTAATTCAGCTTTCTCTGCCGGCGCGGTACTGCCCCCACTTGAGGTTCATGTTCACCCCCAGCGATAGGAACGGTTCTGGCGGGTTGCTGTTGGGACCGGGGGTTTGCAGGAGGAAATCGATCAGCCCGTCGCGTTGGCCTGCCAGCCAGTCGGCCAGCAACTTTCCAGTGACAGTGCCGCGAGTGACACCGAGGCCGTTGCAGCCCAGCGCGCCGTAGACGTTGGGCGCCAGCTCACCGAAAAAGCCGTTGTGATTGCGCGACATCGCCAGCGCGCCGCCCCAGGTGTAGTCGAACGTGACGTTGGGCAGCATCGGGAAACGCTGGTCGAACGACGCCTTGTGCCGGCGCACGAAACGCTCGTTGTATTTGCGGTTGCTGCGGCCATCGGGGTTAAAGGTGAAGCTGTTGCGGATCAGCAAGCGGTTGTCCGGCGTGCGGCGCACCGTGGTGCCGAACGGATCAGCGGGAATGGCGCCCCAGAACGGTTTGCCACCCAAGCGCGTCTGCTCTTCCTCGGTCAGCGGCCGGGTGATGCTGGCGTAGGTGTAGATCGGCAACATGCGCCCTTGGAGGAAACCGAAACGCATTCCGAAGGAATTGTTCGCCAGAATCAGTTTGTCGGCCGTGATGCTGCCGTGGGCATGTTTAAGAACCGTCCTGGCGCCGTACTCGACTTCGAGAATCGGCGTGCGCTCATACAGCGTGACGTTGGCAGGCAGATTGTCGGCCAGGCCCTTGACCAGCCCGGATGGCTGCAGCAACACCGCGCCCGGCGTGAACAATGCCTTGCGGTAGAAATGCGTGCCCAGATGTTCAGGCAACTCATCGGCGTCGATCATTTGAAACGGCTGATCGAGTTTCTCCAGACCGCGACGATAGGCATCGAGCACGGCGATACCGCGATTCTCCACGGCAGCCTGATATTTGCCGCACGCCTTCATCTGACAGTCGATGCGGTACTGATCGACCAGATCACGCAGGATCGACTGCCCGGCCAGATTGAGTTTCAGACTGGTGCGCGCCAGTGCAATGTCACCGATGTAATCATCGGCGCCGATATCGTGCGGCAGGTCAATGGCAAAACCGGCATTGCGCCCCGATGGCCCTAATCCAACTTCCTGTGCTTCGACCAGTACTACTTCGTCATCGGGAAAATTCAACGCCAGTTGCCGCGCACAGGCGAGTCCGGTGAAACCGGCGCCGATGATCACCCACCGCGCCGAGCGCTGCCCACGGTGCGCAGGCTCGGGGCTACGCGGTTTGCTCAGATGAAACCAGCCACAACTGTCATCATCGGCGGGTAATGAACTGACTTTCATAGTGTTGAACCGTTAATCGTTGAAGTTGCAAAACGCACGCGGCACAAAGCGAACGCACGCAGTGGCGTTGATCGGAAACTGGTAAAACCGTGACTGGCGCAAACCGTCAGTTCGCGCGGCTGATTCAGTAGCTGGCGGCTAAGGCATAGCGCCCGTGGCTGGCAGAGTCGCTAGCGTAGTGGTAATCCCTGAACGTCATCGGCGGTAAGCCGAACAGATCCTTGAAGCGCTTGTAGAAGTGCGGATAACTGACAAATCCGGTCGCCAGTGCCACGTCTGTCATCGAGCGATCACTTTGCACGATCAATTGCCGTGCGCGGGTCAGGCGCAACTCCAGGTAATAGCGATTGGGCGCAGCGTTCAAATAGCGCGCGAACCGGCGTTCCAATTGTCGGCGCGACACTCCGACGTGACTGGCGATGGCATCGATTTCCATCGGTTCCTCGATGTTGTTTTCCATCAGGTCGATGGCGATGTTCAGCGGCTTGGGAATCGCTGCAGGCCGAACACCGTCGGCAGCTCCCGCAGGTTTGCCCTGTGCCGGCTGATGGACCCGTCTGATTTCATCGAGCAGCGCCACATCGTTGTGCGAACCCAGTCCTTGCATGATCGCCAGGGTCATATCCAGTGCCGCATGAGCGTTGGCACAAGTGGCTCGGCGCTGAGCGACGATGAATTCACGGCTGGAGGCTTTCAACTGTGGGAAGTACTCGCTGAGCAAACCGCAGCTGTCGCGGTGACAGGCGAATTCCTCAGCGCCGAGCAATCCCGCATCAGCCAGGTAGAACGCTGCATTCCAGCACCCGGCAACAATGCCCTTGCCAGCGGTTTTCTTCAGCACTCGGCGCAGCAGCGGTTGCGGCGCCAAGCGGACGCGCTGACCGCCGATCACAATCAGCGCGTCATGGTTGAAGCCCTCTGCGACCAGTCGTTGCGAATCGACCGGCACGCCAATATCGCTTTCGACACGTCCGCCCTTGAGCGACCAGGTCGAGACGGTGTACAGCGTTTCGCCATTGATGAGGTTGCCGGTAACCAGCGCGTCCATCGCCGTGGACAGGGTCGTCAGGGAGAAATTCTCAAGTAATACGAAGGCCACTCGCACCACTCGGGCCTGTCCGGCCACCGACGCGGACTGGCGAAAGCCGATGTTCTGCTGCTTCAACGGACTCTGAAAGGTTTCCATCTTCGCCTCACTCACTCGCCGTTCACTGACACCTGCGATCGCAACGTTGGCGACGGGCTGAGCCGCCGCCAAGCGCGGTCGAACCGATTAGTTCGCCGCCGCGCGTGCGTCACTCAACCAACCGTCATAAGCCTGCTGATTGGCCTTGATCCATTCAGCGGCGTGACGCTTGATGTCGGCGAGGGATTTTTCACCCTTTTGCATGCGCAGGTTCTGTTCGCTTTCCGCGCTGGGCGGAATGCTGACCTCGGAGAGGAATTTGCGCGCCACCGGGTTCTTCTCGGCGAATTCCTTGTTCATCACGGCATTGACTGTGTCTACCGGGAAACCGAGGTTCTTGCCGTCATGGAAGGTGTCTTTGCTTTCCTTGCCGTCTGGCAGCGAGGTGAACGGCACTGGCAACCAGACCACATCGCGTCCTTCCACCAGCACGCCGGCAATCCACTGGGGTACCCAAGTGAAGAACAGCACTGGTTTACCCTGTTGAAAGCGCGCGATGGTGTCGGCCATCAAGGCGAAATACGAGCCGCGGTTATCCACCACGGTCGGACCGAGACCATAGGCCTTCATGTGATGTTCGATCATGATTTCGCAGCCCCAGCCCGGGTTGCAGCCGGTCAGGTCGGCCTTGCCATCGCCGTTGCTGTCGAACAGTTTGGCGATCTCCGGCTTTTTCAGATCGGACAGGTCCTTGATCTGGTAAGCCTCGGCGGTTTTCTTGTCGATCATGTAGCCCTGCAGCACGCCTTTCATGACCTGCCCGACCTTGACCATCACGTCATCGCCGCCCGCCTTTTCATAAAATGCCTGGTGCAGGATTTCCCATTCATGCACGGTGAAATCCGCATCGCCGTAGGACAGCGCGAGAAACATCGCCGGGTAGTCGACCTCTTTGGGCGCTTTCACTTCGTAGCCCAATTCCTTGAGGCCGGCGATCACCACTTCACCGCGAAAACGCTCTTCGGCGATGCTCGGGAAAATCGGCGTGATCGACACACCGGCGCCCGGTTTGTTGGCATCGGCTGCGTAGACTGCCGAGCACAACAGAGTGCCGAACAACGAAGCCATCAGGCCTTTCTTGAAAGTTGTCAGTTTCATGTTTCACCACGCTTGAAAGTGTTTATGGGTGAGCAGGCAAATTCAGTTGGTCACGGGAAGTGCAACGGTTTTCTTTTTTCAGTTTCATCAGCAGCCCTACCGGGCCGGTGTCGTACCAGCGCTGACCGGTAGCCAGATCGCTGCTGCGTTCGCCCATGGCTTGGGTCAATCGGTCGAGAAACACCGCCAGCAACACCAGACCGGCGCCGCCGACACTGGCCAGGCCCATGTCGAGGCGGCCGATGCCGCTCAACACCATCAGACCGAGACCACCCACCGAGATCATCGAGGCAACCACCACCATCGACAGCGACAACATCAAAGTCTGGTTGAGCCCGGCCATCATCGTTGGCGCCGCCAGCGGCAATTGCACCTTCAGCAGCATCTGCGTGGCCGTGCAGCCGAACGCCCGCGCCGCCTCGACCTTGTCGGCGGGCACCTGCCGGATGCCGAGGTTGGTCAGCCGCACCAGCGGCGCGACGGAAAAGATGATGGTGACGATCACCCCGGGTACGTTGCCAATGCCGAACAGCATGACCACCGGCACCAGGTACACGAATGCCGGCAGCGTCTGCATGGCGTCGAGAACCGGGCGGATGATCATTTCGGTGCGATCACTGCGCGCACATAAGATGCCCAGCGGGATGCCGATGACCGCGCAGAACAATAGCGATGTCAGCACCAGAGCCAGGGTGACCATCGCGTCGTTCCACACGCCGATCAGGCCGAGGCCGGTGAGCGTGGCGACACTGAAAATGGCGATTCGTTTGCCGCCGATCTGCCAACTGATCAGTCCGGCAATGATGATGAAGACGGTGGGAGGTACCGACAGCAGGCTCCACTGCACGCCGTCCAGGACCTGGTCGACCGGCCAGCGAATCGAGCGGAACACTTCACGAAAGTTGCTGACCAGATATTTAAGCGCGGTTTCGACCCACGAACCCAAAGGAATGTTGATGCTCTGGAAAGGATCCAGAATATTGAAATCTGACATGGTGCTACCTCGCCCGCAGAAACTGCTTTATCAATTCTGACTGTTCGGAGTTCAGCTGTTACTTAGGCAGCTCAGTAAGTGTCCTTGGGAAATCGAACCTTTATAAAGTCCAACTTCATCGACCACCGGCATTGGAGTTGCCGACGCGGCAACAATATGAAAGATGTCTCGCAACGAGGCCTCAGCCTTGATCGTTACTTGACTGCCCGGCAGATAAACAACATTCGAATCCTGCTGGGCGATATCCCCGGCCTTCAATATTCGACTGGTGTCGAAACCATTGAAGAAGTCGCGCACATATTTATTCACCGGGTTGCACAGCAGTTCACGCGGAGTGCCGATCTGCACCACGCGTCCGCCTTCCATGATCGCGATGCGATGGCCGATGCGCACCGCTTCTTCAATGTCGTGGGAGATGAAAATGATCGTGCGATCCTGCTCGGCCTGAAGTTTGATCAGCTCGCCCTGCATCTCGCTGCGGATCATCGGGTCGAGCGCGGAGAAAGCTTCGTCCATCAGCAGAATGGCGGGGTCGTTGGCCAAGGCGCGGGCCAGGCCTACACGCTGCTGCATGCCGCCGGAGAGTTGATGGGGAAAGCTGAATTCCTGGCCGGACAGCCCGACCTGCTCGAGGGCGCCCATGGCCCGGCAGTAGCGTTCTTTCTCGCTGACACCGCTGATTTCCAGACCGAAACTGACGTTATCAATGACGCTCATGTGCGGCATCAGGGCGAACGACTGGAAGACCATGCCCATGTCCTTGCGCCGCACTTGCAGCAGATCCTTGTCGCCCAGGCCGGTAATTTCCTTGCCGTTGAGAAAGATCTTGCCGGAGGTCGGTTCGATCAACCGGTTGAACAAGCGGACCATGGTCGATTTGCCGGAGCCGGACAAACCCATGATCACAAAGATTTCGCCTCGGCGAACGGAAAAGTTGGCATCGAATACACCAATGGCCTGACCGGTCTTTTTGAATACTTCAGCTTTCGAGGCGCCCTCTTCAATCATCTTCATGGCCAGCACTGGCTGGCTGCCGAAGACTTTGAAAACATTCTTTACGCAGATGATCTCGTCGGAACTTGTCATACCATGCCTCCTTCGCGTCGCACTTCGATCACTTTAAACGGCAAGTAATCAAGCGAAACTGTGTTTAAACGGCAGAGGTAATGAATAAATGTCTTCACGACGGTTTCCTTTTATTATTTTTGGGTGCCCAGGAAAGAAGGGATGTTGCAAATCTATTAGCATCACCGCGCTTAATCCAACTACATTTACAGGGACAATTTGATAACGTCGGGTTATCGGTTGCGGGCTCGGGCATGGCTGTCCGTTCGGCTCCGCACCATGAGCGACCGGGTCTATTCCCAAAGCGACGCTGGCGTGGCCCTGCGAGGAGCGTTCCGTTACCCTCCACGCGCTTCGTTGGGGAGCTTTATCGTTAGGAGAGTGTACGAATGACCAAGCATGTCGACCCTGACACCATCCTGCTGAAAATGCCGTCCTTGAGGGCTGTGAAGGCATTTGTCGCCGCCGCCAAATACGAAAGCTTCACCCGTGCCGCCGAGGCGTTGTGCGTTTCGCAAGCGGCGATCAGCCGGCAGATCCGCGAGCTGGAAAGCTACCTGGGCGCGCAACTGTTTACCCGGGTGGGTCGTGCGGTAGAACTGACCGCTGCCGGTGCGGTGTTCTTTGATGCCGCGCAACTGTCGTTCGTCAACATCGCCCAGGCCGCCGAACGGATTCGCAACAGCCAGTCGAGCAAGAAAGTGCTGACCGTCTGCTGCTCCCCGGCCTTTTCCGCGCTGTGGTTATCAGATCACCTGCAGGAGTTCTTCGCTCAGTGTCCTGACATTGAACTGAACCTGATCACCACGCAGAACTTTCTGACGATGGAACCCGGCGTGCAGCCGGACATCTTCATCACCAAGATTTCGCGCATCCGCGAAGGCTATAGAAGCTATCCGCTTTGCCACGACGTGATCTACCCGGTGTGCACGCCGCAGTATCTGGAGCAGCATCCGGAGATTTCCACCATCGAGGGCGTGCGCGATTCGGCCCTGCTCAACCTCAGCCCTTACGGCCGTTCGCAAGTCGCCGAACACGTCGACTGGGGCGTGTGGCTGGCGTTTCAGGCAATCGATATCGACGACCGCCCGGCCAACAGTCCACAGATTTTCAACGCCAACGACTACAACCTGCTGATCAGCATGGTGCTGACTCATCAAGGCATCGCTCTGGGCTGGAATCACCTGGTCACGTCGCTGGTGCAGCGAGGCTTACTGGTGCGACCGATTGAGCAGCAGGTACAGCTGCGCAACAGTTGGCACTATTTGAGCTGCCGCGAAAATTCGGACAATGAAGACGAATTGCAGCGCTTCCGTGAATGGATTCTGGGGAAGTTTCCCCGCCGTTGATCTGCTCTGCGCCAGCGTCGGTCGTTTTGGTTATCAATAGCGCGACGAAAATGTCGCTGGAGCAGCCTGCCGTCCCTGACCCATTGTTGAGCGACGCCGACCAAGCACGGTCGCGCTCAACACACAGGAAGGGCTTGTTGCATGTCACTCTTCGAATTCACTCGCGATTTTGATTTTCTCGACGCTCCGCAGAAAACCCGCGCGATCGTACAAAACAGTCTGCTCGACATTATCGGAGTCATGGCCGGCGCGGCGAGCAACGACACCAGTGTCGCGATGCGCCGGTTTGCCGAACGGCACTATCCGGCCGGTCTCTACAGCAGTCGCCTGATTTTCTCCGGGCAGCGCGTCAACGTGCTCGGCGCAGCGTGGGCCGGCGGCTTCAGCGCCGACAGCCTCGACGCCCATGAGGGCCATTTCAAATCCAAGGGCCACGCAGGGGCGACCTTGGTACCCGTTCTGCTCGCCCTCGCCGATGCACTGCATCAGCAGGGCCAGTCCATCAGCGGGCATGAGCTGCTGAGCGCTTTATGCATTGGTTACGAAACCGCGTTGCGCGCAGGTTCGGCATTGATGGCGACCTCACCTACGTATCACGCTTCCGGTGGCTTTTCAGCCCTGGGCGTGGTCTGCGCTGGCGCGCGATTGTTGCGTCTGGATGAGACAACGTTCCGCCACGCCTTGGGCATTGCCGAATACTTCAGCGCACGCTGCCCGATGATGCGCGTGGTGCAAGCGCCGACGATGCTGCGTGATGCTCATGGTGCGGGCGCATTCACCGGTCTGAACGCTTTGTTCATGGCCTTGGAAGGCATTACCGGTGCGCCAGCGGAAACAGTCGAAGACATCGCCGTTTCAGAGCATTGGCGCGACCTCGGTCAGCGTTGGGAAATCGACAGTCAGTACTTCAAACCCTGGCCCGTCTGCCGCTGGGCGCAACCAGCGCTGACCGCAATGCTTGAGCTGCAACGACAACATCCTTTGCTCGCTGCCGATTCGATCGAAACCATACGTGTGGAAACGTTCTATGAATCGATGTGCCTGCAGGGACATTCACCGAAGAACGCCGATCAAGCGCAATACGCCTTGGCGTTTCCACTCGCAGCGCTGGTTGTCAGGGGCAAGGTCGGGCCTGAGGAAGTCACCGGTCTGGCGATTACTGCGCCGGATATTCTGGCCCTCAGCGCCCGCATCGAAATCGTCGAAGCCGCCGATATCTCGGCCAGATTCCCCGAGGAAATCCTCTCCCGGTTGAGCATTACTCTGAAGAATGGCGAGGTGCTGGTGAGCCCGATCACCGCTGCGCGCGGCGATCCGCAGACGCCTTTGAGCGTTGAAGAGCTGGAGCAAAAGTTTGATCTGTTCGCTCAGTGGCTCGGCCTTGAACGCAGTACCGCTGTGAAGATGGCAATCAGAAACATCGCTAAAGCCGACTGCGCCGTCACTGCACTGCAAGCGGTTTTTCAAGCGGTGCCGACTTCACCCTGACTCTGTCACTCATAACCGCGAATCATTAATTGCCCGCAGCAAATGTCGGTTGTGACGTTTGTTCTGTGCCGGATAGGCTGAGGCTTATCGTTCGCTTATTTGGAAAGTCACGGTTAAAGGTGACCGCTCAAGATCGAAGTCCTGGGAGGATAACAATGAACAACAAGCAAAGCGTTTATGACCTGATCGCACAACGCAAACCGTGGCATTCGCTGCCGGGCGCGCTTTACCGCAGTGAGGACGTATACCGTCAGGATCTTGAGCAGATCTGGCACCGAGACTGGATCTTCGCCGGCCACACCTTTGAAATCACCAAACCGGGGCAGTATTTCACGTTGCAGATTGGCGACTATCCGGTGGCCGTCGTTCGCGGCAAGGATGGTGAGGTTCGGGCCTTCCACAATGCGTGCCGGCACCGTGGCGCGAAAATCTGCGAGGCTGACCATGGCAAAGTGGCGAAGATGGTCTGCCCGTATCACAAGTGGACTTACGAGCTGGACGGCAACCTGTTGTTCGCCGGCAACATGGGCCAGGACTTCGACAAAGCGCAGTACAACCTGAAAAGCGTGCACTGCGAAATCGTCGACACCTACATCTACGTCTGCGTTGCCGCCAAGGCACCCGACTTTGAAGGTTTCCGCAAAGCCGTCAGCCCTTTCATCGCGCCGCATTTCCTTGAAAACTGCAAAGTCGCGTTCGAGTCGAACATCGTCGAGAAAGGCAACTGGAAACTGGTCTTCGAAAACAATCGCGAGTGCTACCACTGCGACGGCTCACACCCAGAACTGCTGCATTCGTTTGTCGATAACCTTTCAGTCGGAGGCATCAGCGGCGAAGACGATCCCGAGCTGTCGGCATATTGGGCCAAGTGCGAAAAGGCCGGATTGCCAAGCCGTCTGGTCATGGACATCAATGGCCAGTTCCGCATGACGCGTATCCCGCTTTCATCAGGCGCCGTCAGCTACACCATGGATGGCAAGCCCGCCGTCAACGGCCGCCTCGACAAGACCTCCGAAGCCGACATCGGCGCGCTGCTGTACTTCCACTACCCGTCCACCTGGAACCACTTCCTCGGCGACCATGCGCTGAGTTTCCGCGTGCTGCCGATCAGCGCCACTGAAACATTGGTCACCACCAAATGGCTGGTGCCCGACACGGCGGTGGAAGGCGTTGACTACGATATCGAGCGCCTGACCAAAGTGTGGATTGCCACCAACGATCAGGATCGCACGCTGGTTGAAGGCACCCAACGCGGGGTGACCTCGCCCTCCTACGAACCCGGCCCGTATTCGGAAACCGCCGAGACTGGCGTTTGTCAGTTCGATGACTGGTACTGCGTGACGATGATGGATCGGCTCAAAGGACCGATTCCGTTGAAGTCGGTTGGTTGATCGGCGCTTATCGTCCATGAGCGGTTGCACATCATCCCTGGCAATACGCGAAAACTACGGCGAGCGCGCGTCCACGCGGATCGTTTTCCTGATCACCGGCATTGTCATGTCGGCCTGGGCGCCGCTGGTTCCTTTGGTAAAAGCGCGCACCGGGCTGGACGAAGGTGGCCTGGGCCTGTTGTTGCTGGGCTTTGGCATCGGCTCGATCGTGGCCATGCCGTTCGCCGGATACCTGACCGCGCGTTTTGGCTGTCGGCCGGTGATCATCGCCTCAACTCTGGCTCTGTGTGCGGTGCTGCCGATGCTGAGCCAGTTGACGTGGCTACCGGGGCTGGCGCTCACGGTGCTGTTGTTCGGCGCGAGCATGGGCATGCTCGACTGTGCGATCAATATCCAGTCGATCATCGTCGAAAAGAACAGCGGCGAAACCCTGCAATCGGGTTTTCACGGGCTCTATAGCGTGGGCGGAATCGCCGGTGCCGTGGCGATGACGGCGATGCTCAGTATTGGCCTGGATCCGCTGCCATCGGTGCTGTGCCTGGTGGCGATCATTCTCGCCTCGCTATATAAGGCTGCACCAAACCTGCTGCCTTACGGTACCGAGCGCGACGGCCCGATCTTCGCGGTTCCGCGCGCAATCGTCCTGTTGCTGGGTGTCCTCTGCTTCATCGTGTTCCTGACCGAAGGCGCAATGCTCGACTGGAGCGCGGTGTTTCTTGCCTCGCAACGCGATATGCCATCGAGCTACGCAGGATTGGGCTACGCCTGTTTCGCCGCAACCATGACGCTAGGACGGCTGACCGGCGACGCGATTGTCAGCCGACTGGGCGGCATTCGTGTAGTGACGCTCGGCGGTATCTGCGCGGCAGTCGGCATGCTGATTTCGCTGGTGTTCGATGGCTGGCCGGCGTCATTGCTGGGCTATGCGCTGGTCGGCGCCGGATGCTCGAACATCGTTCCGGTGTTGTTCAGCGCCGCAGGTCGACAACAGCGCATGCCGCAGCGCACCGCTATTCCGGCAATCATTTCCATGGGTTATGCGGGGATTCTGATGGGGCCGGCGTTCATTGGCCTGATCGCCCATTTCAGCTCGTTGACGATCGCCTTGGGTGGCGTGGCCGTGCTGTTGTTGTTTGTCAGCTGTGCCGCGAGGTTGCTCAAGGCCTGAACGCGGCGAACTCTGACGGGCCTGCGTCCTAACGTCGCAGCCGTCAGCTATTGGCAAATCCTGCGCAAGCCGTAGAATCCCGCGCGCTCTTGCAAGCGCGCGTCTGGTCACAGACGCGAACTTGCAGGGCTGGCCATGTCGTCCGACGCCACCGCCCTGCCCGATCGGCAGACATTTGCACAACACCTGTTCCAGCCTGGCAACCGCATGCGCAGAGGCGCACGTTGCGCTGTTCGATTTTCTTGAGGTTTTTATGTCTCCGCGTTTGCTGGCCATGGCGCTGGCGCCCCTGCTCGGGCTGTTCATTATTGCTCTGGGCAACGGATTTCTGTCTTCCCTGACCACCCTTCGCCTGGACGCCGCCGGCGCCTCGGCGACGATGATCGGAATTGTTTCGTCGGCCTACTTCATCGGCCTGACGCTGGGCGCGGTGTTCAACGACCGGCTGATTCTGCGCATCGGCCATATTCGTGCCTACGGCAGCTTCGCCTCGCTGATTGCCGTGACGATCCTGTTGCAGGGGCTGTTCTATGACACCTGGGGCTGGCTCGTCCTGCGGCTGATCAATGGCTGGGCCACGGTCGGTGTGTTTCTGGTGATCGAGAGCTGGCTGCTGCTGGCCGGTGACGAGAAGATTCGCGGGCGCTTGCTCGCGCTGTACATGATCGTCCTTTATGGCGCCGGCGTTCTGGGCCAGGCGACGCTGGGAACCATCACTGGCATGAGTGACAGCGCGCCGTTCATGGTCGCCGGCATGCTTGCTGCGTTGTCGGTGCTGCCGATCGTGATCCTGCCGCGCGTGTCGCCGCTGCTCGATCAGGTCGAGCCGCTCAAGCCCCGGCAACTGCTGGGCGTGACGCCGACCGGGCTGGTCGGCTGTTTCGGTTCGGGGGTGACCATCGCGGCGATCTACACCTTGTTGCCGCTGTATCTGCAACGCAGAGGTCTGGACGTCGGTGAAGTCGGCAGCATGATGGCCTGGACGATTCTCGGCGCGATGTTGCTGCAGTATCCGGTCGGACGCTGGTCCGACCGCACCGATCGCTTGCAGGTGCTGACCCTGTTAACGGTGGCGTGCACCGCGTTATCACTGGTGATTGTGCTGCTGCCGCTGTCTTCGACAATGCTCGCGGCGATGCTGTTTCTGCTCGGTGGCGGCGTCTTCGCGCTGTACCCGGTTGCCGTCAGCCACGCGGCCGACCGCGCCCCGGCCGAAGCGCTGGTGCCGATGATTCAGGGTTTGCTGCTGATCAACTCGCTGGGCTCGGCCATCAGCCCGATGATGATCTCGCCGGTGATGAACTCGTTCGGCGCCAACGGTCTATTCTGGGTCTTCGCTGTGGTCAATCTGAGCATGGTCAGCTTTTTCTTCTGGCGCCGCGGCAAACGCCCGGTGCCGGCCAACCCCGCACCGTTCACGGCGGCAGCCACCTATTCGCCGACGGGTGCGGAGTTGCGGGTCACCGAGGATTTGCGCGTGGCCGCTGAGGAGCACCCGGCGATGATGGATGCGATCAGCGGGGAACTGGTGACGCAGCCAAGGTGACCGCTGATCAGCAACTGCCCGGCGGGATGCCGTCCTTGTTGAAGTCCTTCAAGCGCTCGCGCTCTTCTTCGGTGGAATGCGCCGGGGTGGTTTGATCCGGTACTTCTTGCGGCACTTCGGGTTTTTCTTCAGTCATGGCTTTGCCCTCGTTGTCGATGCTGTTTCGGCATCGGCGAGGGCTGGCAGTTCCGGATTTTCAACTCCACCGCAGCCATGCGCTTAAATTGCGGCGAACATTACCTTCAGCGAACAGCGCCAGATGCTTGCCTCAAGAGCGGGTACGCTCAATCAGCATTCTCTGCAACGTGTTGTCTTTCACCCAGTAATGATGGAACAGCCCCGCCAGCGCGTGCAGGCCGATCAGCCAGTAGCCGGCACTGCCAATCCATTCGTGCCAGTACTTGAGTTGTTTGGCCAGGTCCGGATCAATAGCCACCGGCGCCGGCACATGGAAACCAAAGTACGGAAACGGTTTATCGCCCGCCGCGAGCATCAGCCAGGCGAGTAGCGGTGTGACAATCATCAATCCATACAGCGCCAGGTGCGTCAGGTGCGCAACTGCGGTCTGCCACGCCGGTGGTTTGGGGGTGATCGGTGGACGCGGGGTCAGGCGGCCGATCAGGCGAATCCACACCAACGCGAAGATGCTTGCGCCGAACAGGCCATGCATACCCATCAGCAGGCCGCGTGCTTCGCTGCCTTTGGGCATATAGCCTTTGATTTCGACGCACGCATACACACCGACGAACAACGCCAGCATCAGCCAATGCAGGATGATTGAGAGTTTTCCATAACGGGTTACAGCGGTGTCGCGAATCATAGGAAACGCCTCGTGATTGTTGTGGAGCGACGATCATCTCGCTCGAAATTATCGATCCGGTTGCCCTGAATCAAGGCTAACCATGCTTACCCAGCCTTAAGGGAGTCTGAAGATCGGCGCTGCGGTTAACGTTTTTTCATCTTCAGACTTCGTTAAGAAATGGCTTGGATACTGCGCCCAAACCCATTGAGGGAGGCGCTCTGCCCATGCCCGAATTCGACTGGAACATCCCGCTGCCCCTGCACTTCGGCCAGGCCGAGTCCCTCCCGATGACGCTGAGAAACGCGTTGCCGGAGGACGAGCTGCGCACGCCGTTTGAAGCCTTTATCCAGCAGCGTTTCCGCACGGCTCACGGTGCCGAAATCCGCCATTTCATGCCCGAGCTGTTCGGCATGCACAACAGCGATGGCCAGTTGTGTGCTGTGGCCGGGGTCCGTCGAGCGCATCTGCAGGCACTGTTTCTCGAGCGCTATCTGGATGACCCAATCGAGCCGTTGATCAGCGCCGCCGCCGGTCGTGCAGTGGATCGCAAGGTCATTGTCGAAGTCGGCAACCTCGCCGCCAGCGACACCGGCAGTGCGCGCCTGAGCATCATCGCCATCACCTATCTGCTGGCCATGGGTGGCCTGGAATGGGTGACCTTCACCGGCAACATCGGGCTGGTCAACAGCTTCCATCGCCTGGGTCTGAAGCCCGTGACATTGTGCGCCGCTGATCCACAGCGACTGGGTGACGAGCGTCAACACTGGGGCAGTTATTACGAAAGCAAACCCTGGGTGCACGTCGGCAACATTCGCGCGGGATTTGTTCACCTGCGCAATATTGGCCTGTTCACTCGCCTGGGTTTGCCGACTTCCGTTGAAGGAGCCTGCCATGTCGCTTGAATTGCAGCGCTTCCAGGAAACCCTGCGCGACCATGCCCGACGCAATGACAACGCCTCAGCCCTGTGGGGCGACACGCTGAGAATAGATTACGCCACGCTGTATGCCGAGGTGTTGTATCGCCAGGAGCGCCTGCGCGATGAGCAGGTGCAGGTGATTGCGCTGGCGCTGGACAACGGCGTCGACGCGATGCTTTGGGATCTGGCTGTGTTGTTCGAAGGCTTGACCTGCGTAACGCTGCCACCGTTTTTCAGTGCCGCGCAGCGCGCCCATTGTCTGGAGCAGAGCCAGGCCGAACGGGTGATCGCCGAGCCGGAACTGCAAGCCGAGCTGCTGGCGGCGGGCTATGAATTACGAGGTGAATTCTGGTGTCGCTCGTTCAATGGCCCGAGTCGCATGCCGGCGGGCACCGCGAAACTCACGTTTACCTCCGGGACCACCGGCACGCCGAAAGGGGTGTGCCTGAGCGCCGACAGCTTCCTGCGAGTTGCCCGGGAGCTTGATCAGGCAAGCGCAGCCACTGGACCGGAGCACCATCTGGCGCTGTTGCCTTTGGCGATCCTGCTGGAGAACCTGGGATGTTATGCCGCGCTGTACGCCGGTGCGGTGTTGAGCCTGCCAAGCCAGACAACCCTCGGCATTCAAGGTGCCAGCGGCATCGATGTTGCGCGCCTGCTCGGTTATCTGGGCAAGCGTGCGCCGGAGAGTCTGATACTCGTGCCACAGCTGCTGCAAGTTCTGGTCAGCGCCGCTGAACAGAAGGCTTTCGATCCGCAAACCCTGCTCTTCGCCGCGGTCGGTGGCGCGCGGGTGTCAGCGGATCTGCTGCACCGCGCGCAACGGGTCGGGTTAGCGGTTTACGAGGGATACGGCTTGTCCGAGTGCGCCTCGGTCGTATGCCTCAATCGCCCCGGCGCGCGCCGTCCGGGCAGCGTCGGGCGCCCTCTGCCCCACCTCGAGGTGCGGTTGGCCGAGGACGGTGAAGTGCTGATCAAGGGTTCGGTGTTGCTCGGTTATCTGGGGGAGCCGGCGTATACCGATCAATGGTGGCCGAGTGGCGATCTCGGTGAGTTCGATCCGGAAGGTTTTCTCTATCTCAAGGGCCGCAAAAAACACCAATTCGTCACCAGCTACGGGCGAAACGTCAACCCGGAATGGGTCGAGTCGGAACTGACCCAGCGCCGCCACATCGCTCAAGCGTTCGTCTATGGCGAGGCGATGCCGCACAACCACGCCCTGCTCTGGCCGCATCGTCCGGACTGCACCGATGCCGAGCTGGCCGCTGCCGTCGCCGAAGCGAACGAGGCGTTGCCCGATTACGCCCAGGTGCATCAGTGGACGCGCCTGGCGCAGCCCTTCACCGCCGCCAACGGCCTGCTCACCGCCAATGGCCGGCCGCGCCGCGACGCCATCATCGCGCAGTACCGCACGCAACTGACCGAATCCGCCACTTCCGAGGAATCCGCATAATGAGTTTTTTCGACACCCTGCAAGAAGCCACGCAACGCGAACGCCACGAACTGTTCAACCTGCCGATCATCGTCGATGCATTGCAAGGCAAGGTCAGCCTCGACAGCTATCGGGCCTTTCTTGCCCAGGCTTACTACCACGTGCGCCACACCGTGCCGCTGATGATGGCTTGCGGTGCACGCCTGCCGACGCGCCTGGAATGGCTGCGCAAAGCGGTGTGCGAATACATTGAAGATGAATACGGCCACGAACAATGGGTGCTCAACGACATTGCCGCCTGTGGCGGTGATCGCGACGCCGTGCGCGATGGTCAGCCGTCATTGTCAATCGAGCTGATGGTCAGTTTTCTCTACGATCTGATCACCCGGGGCAATCCGGTGGGTCTGTTCGGCATGGTAAACGTGCTCGAAGGCACCAGCATTGCCCTGGCGACCCACGCGGCGGGGAGCATTCGCGATCGCCTGGCGCTGCCGGAAACGGCATTCAGCTATCTGAGCTCCCACGGCGCGCTCGACATCGAGCACATGCAGACCTATCGGCGGTTGATGAATCAGCTGGAAGACCCTGACGATCAAGCGGCGGTCATTCATGCTTCGAAAGTCGTCTATCGGCTCTACACCGACATGTTCCGTGATCTGCCCCGCGACGCTGAGGCCCAATATGCAGCTGCATGAAGCCCGCGTGGTGCTGACAGGTGCCAGTGGCGGCATCGGCCTGGCCATCGCCAGTGCCTTGTGCGCCGCCGGTGCCAGGGTATTGGCCGTGGCGCGGCATCAGGAGGCGCTGTTGCCGCTGCTTGAGCGGTATCCGCAGAACCTGTGCTGGGTCGCCGCCGACCTGACCTTCCTCAGCGATCGGCGCAAAGTGTTGGCCGCCGCCGACGCCATCGGCGGCATCAACCTGCTGATCAACGCCGCCGGGGTCAATCACTTCGCCATGCTCGAACAGCTCGATGACAGTGACATCAACGCGATGCTGGCGGTGAACATCAGCGCGCCAATCTGCCTGACCAAAATGCTGTTGCCGCTGCTCAAGCAGGCTGACAGTGCGATGGTGGTCAACGTCGGCTCGACCTATGGCTCGATCGGCTACCCAGGTTACGCCAGTTATTGCGCGAGCAAATTCGCCCTGCGCGGATTCTCCGAGGCGTTGCGCCGCGAGCTGGCCGACACGCGGGTCAGCGTGTTGTATGTCGCGCCCCGGGCCACCCGCACCTCGATGAACAGCGCCGCTGCGCAAGCCTTGAACGATGCCCTCAAGGCCAGCGTTGACGATCCGCAGACCGTGGCGTCGGCAGTGATGCATGCGATTGCCGGCGACCGTCGTGATCTGTACCTAGGCTGGCCGGAGCGATTTTTCGTCCGTTTGAACAGCTTACTTCCCCATCTGGTGGATCGCGGTCTGCGCAAGCAATTGCCACTGATCCGCCGTCTCAGTGAAAAACCTGACAACGAGGCTTCAAAGCCATGAAAAAACTCTCCACATGCCTGCTGTTTGCCGCCCTCAGTCAAAGTGTCTGGGCGCTTGAGCCGGCTGATCAGCAACGTCTCACCGGCATCCAGCAGAACTGGGCGCACATTCAATACGAGGTCGCGGAAAAGCAGCGCGCCGCGGCGTTCGAGCAATTGGCCAGCGAAGCCAACGCGTTCACCACGCAACGTCCGAATGTGGCCGAAGCCTGGATCTGGAAAGGCATCGTCACCAGCAGTTGGGCCGGTGCCGAGGGCGGGCTCGGTGCCCTGGGCAAAGCCAAGGACGCCAAAGCGGACCTGGAAAAATCCCTGACGCTTGACCCTAAAGCCCTGCAAGGCTCGGCATACACCAGCCTCGCTGCATTGTACGACCGGGTACCGGGCTGGCCGATCGGCTTCGGCGACAGCGACAAGGCCGAGCAATTGCTCAAACAAGCCCTGCAGCTCAACCCCGATGGCATCGACAGTCTGTACTTCTGGGGCGACCATCTCTACCGTCAGAAGCGCTACGCTGAAGCCAAGGCAGCGCTGATCAAGGCCAGACAAGCCGCACCCCGTGCGGGCCGCGAAAGTGCCGATGCCGGGCGTCGTAAAGAGATCGACGCCTTGCTGGTGGACGTGAACAAGAAACTCGACTGAAAGGAGTGCGCGTGCGTTTATTACTGATCGAGGATGACGTGGCGCTGGGTGAAGGCATCTATCAGGCGCTGGGCCGTGAGGGATACACCGTCGACTGGCTCAAGGACGGCAGCAGCGCCTTGCATGCCCTGCTCAGCGAAACGTTTGACGTCGCCGTGCTGGACCTCGGCCTGCCGCGCATGGATGGCCTCGAAGTGTTGCGTCGTCTGCGTGACAGCGGATCGAACCTGCCGGTGTTGATTCTCACCGCTCGCGATGCCACTGAAGACCGCATTGCCGGACTCGACGCCGGTGCTGACGATTACCTGGTCAAGCCGTTCGACCTCGCCGAACTCAAAGCCCGCCTGCGCGCCTTGTTGCGCCGCAGTGCCGGGCGCGCTCAGGCGCTGATCGAGCACGCCGGTATCAGCCTCAACCCCGGCACCCAGCAGGTCAGTTATCAAGGCCAACCGGTCGCGCTCACCCCCAAGGAATATCAGTTGCTGCACGAACTGCTGTCGCCGCCGGGGCGGGTGATGACTCGCGATCAATTGATCCAGTTGCTTTACGGCTGGAATGAAGAAGCGGAAAGCAACACCCTGGAAGTGCACATTCATCACCTGCGCAAGAAGTTCTCCACCGACCTGATCCGCACCATCCGCGGCGTGGGTTATCTGGTGGAGGAGCGTCGATGACCTCGATCCGCCGGCGCACGCTGACCCTGATCATCGGCCTGTTACTGGCCGGTCTGGCGGTACTCAGCCTCTTCAACGTGCATGACAGCAACCACGAAATCGCCGAGGTCTACGACGCGCAATTGGCGCAGAACGCACGCCTGTTGCAGGGCGTAATGCGTATGCCGATGGCGAGTACCGAGCACGCGCAGTTGTATCAGGCGTTCAATCAGGCTCTCGGGGAAGCCAAGCCCCGGGTTGACGGACATCCTTACGAAAGCAAAATCGCCTTTCAGGTGTGGAACCCGCAAGGCGAGGTGCTGGTACATACCGCCAGTGCGCCCTCCTTCACTGCGCCGCCGACGAGAACGGGGTTCAGCGATGTGGTCGATCTGAAAGGTCGGCAATGGCGAGCGTTCATGCTGGAAGACAAGCAGAACGGCCTGCGCATCTGGGTCGGCGAGCGCGACGATGTGCGCACCGACCTGGTCGACCGCATCGTACGCCACACGCTGTGGCCGAACATGCTCGGCAGCCTGATCCTCGCCGCGATGATCTGGCTGGCCATTGGCTGGGGGCTCAAGCCGCTGGCAGACATGGCGGCGACGCTGCGCGCCCGTCACAGTGGTTCACTTGAGCCGCTGCAACTGACGCCCCTGCCCAGTGAGCTGGAGCCAATGCAGGCAGCGCTCAATCGCATGCTCGCGCAGATTCAGGAAGTGCTCGGCCGGGAGCGTCGCTTTATCGCCGATGCCGCGCATGAAATGCGCACGCCGCTGGCGGTGCTGCGGGTGCATGCGCAAAATCTGCAGGAGGCCGGTACCGAAGAGGAGCGTCGTGAGTCACTTGAGTTTCTGATCTCCGGAGTCGACCGCACGAGCCGACTGGTCAATCAGCTGCTGACCATGGCGCGTCTTGAACCCAAACCCAACCCGCCGCCACTGCAACGCATTGATCTCAGCGAAACCGTACGCAACAGCCTGGTGCAATTGACACCGTGGTTGCTGAGCAAACACCTTGAATTGATCTTCGAGGTCAGCGACCAACCGTTTCATGTCCTCGCCGACCCCGCCGCCATCGATATCGCGCTGAATAACCTGATCACCAACGCGGCGAATTTCTCCCCCGAACACGGTGCGATCACCGTGCACCTGAGCAAGTCTGATGGCGTCTGTCATTTGACGGTCGACGATCAAGGGCCGGGAATCGATGAATCGGACAGAGAGCGATTGTTCGAGCGTTTCTACAGCCGTGGCACGGCGCATGGCGCCGGGTTGGGGTTGACCATTGTCAACACCATCGCGATGCAGCTGAACGGTCAGATAGAACTGGCGAACCGGGCAGAGGGCGGATTGAGGGCGACGTTATCGATTCCGGCAGGGGAATAATCATCCGATTGATTCAGCTGTATGCCGCCGGCCCCAAATACCTGCTGCTCAGCGCTCTGCTCTACGCGCTTGGATCGTTGATTTACCTGGGCACGCTGAAAACACGTCAGGGTCAGCCGCTCAGCGGTCCGGAAACGGGTGTGTTGATCATCATCTGGGCCGCCGCGATTTACGCTGGCCGGATGTTGTGGGCCGGAACGCTGACTTTGTAAGGTGCACCAGCGTTTTCGCTAGACCGCCAGTACGCTGCAGGGGTCCTGGTACAGTGAAAAACCTGAATATCGAGGCTTGTCCACCCCCCTTGCGCAAGCGCCTGGAAAACCGACAAAGCGGCGATGAAACTGGCGAGCGACATTGATCTGGATCAATCGCTGCGACGACAAACTGGATCGAAATAGATTCATGACTCGGCTGCGCCCGCATCTCGGATCAGGGACAGTCACAAGCTGCTCGAACGCGTGAAAGTTACAGATGCGGCCACAGGGTGGCAGGTCCGCAACCCACCCTCATTCTTGCTTTGCGAGGTTCACGATATGGTCATCAATGATTCAGCCATGACAACCGCCAATGTCCCCGACGCGATCGATGACAGTGGCGCACTGTTTCACGAAGCCGATCGGCTCAGCGAACGGGCCTATGCCGTCCTTGAAGAGCCGTTTTCTACAGACACCATGCACAAGTTCACTGAAGCGAGGAAACGCGCCGATGAGAAATATCGGCACGCCTGGCAACAATGGCAATACGCACACGGCGGGCGCAGTCACTGATGGATTATCCCCAACCGATTACCATCAACTGCTGCGATGACCGGGCAGGCTGTGGCAGGCATTGCCTTGACCATCAACAAACTGCAAGAAGCCCGGTTCATCAGGCATTCGGCCGTGCCGCCGATGAAGCCGTCGAGCGCTTGATGGTGACAGATACCGAGCACCAGCAGGTCGAACGCGTGCTGCCGGGCGAAGTCTTCGATCACCCGGTACGGGACACCTGAGAGCAGGTGGCTATGCTCTTCATCGAGACCATAGCGCTCGGCCAGCGTATCGAAGGCTTCCTGCTGAGTGTCGTTGATCGCATCGCGCAAACTGTGATCCAGACTCAAGTTCGGCACACTCATCGCCGCATCACCCACCACTGACCAATTGGCGACGTTCAACAAGTGCAACGATGCATCGCATTTAGCTGCCAATGTCGATGCAACGCCAAGTATCCGGTCATTGAGCCCTTGGGTCAGATCCTCGAGATGCGACAGGTCAATGGCCGCCAGGATCTTCAAGGGTTTCGGATGTGCGGCCTCGGTGACCAGATGCACGCAGGCGGGACAATCTCGTACCAATAGCCAGTCCAATGGCGGATGAAACGTTTGATTGAGCGCTGAAACATGGTGAGCATCCTTGATCACCAGATCGACATGAATGTCATTGATGTACTCAAGCACATGCGCCGGGGTGGCCCTGGCCCAGACCACTTCGGTGCTGACTTGCACGCCGGCGCCACGTTGAAACCGGGCCTGCTGCTCCAGCCACTGGCGATGCATCTGCAAATAGCCTTCACGCGCTTGCGCCATGGCGTCGTGGTCGATCAGGCCGGCCAACGCCAGGGACTGGACATGATCGAACGCTACGATGTGCAACAACGCGCCACTGGCCCGAGCGAGCGCCTGGGCGCGATCAAACGCCGGGGTGCGGGTCATTTCGGCAGGTGCGATCAACAGAATGCGTTTGAGCCTGAACATCACGAGTGTTTCCAGTCAGCGCCATCGGACGATTCTGCAACTCTGCCAACCGCCACGCTTGATATGCATCAAGTTTCCCCATTAACCCTGCAATACAAGAGCGGCGAAGAGCCCGACGCCTCTGTGAGTTCCCTCCCCGCCGTTCGTCCGTAATCACGCTGGCACGCCAAACGAAAAGTACGTGCGCTGCGAAGACTTCTATGCTTATCACACTCATTGGAGGCTGCTTATCCATGCTTGAAGCCCACTCGCCCCCGCCGATTCTCAAAACTGCCTGTTCCAACTGCAGCGTGGTTGAGTTGTGCCTGCCGCTCGGTTTGACGGGCCCGGAGGTCGAGCGGCTCGACACGCTGATCGTGCAGCGATACAAGGTGAAGAAAGGTGCTGCTCTCTACCGGACGGGGGACCCGCTACGCTCGCTGTACGCCGTGCGAATAGGCTCGTTCAAGACCAGCGTGGTCTCCGTCGATGGCCGCGAGCAAGTGACCGGTTTTCATATTCCCGGCGAAATGCTCGGGCTGGACGCCATCAGCATCGATCAACACGCGTGTACTGCATATGCGCTGGAAGACAGCGAAGTCTGTCCGATTCACTTCGCACAGCTGGAAAAACTCGCGCAAAGCCTGCCATCGCTGCAGCACAACCTCAACAAGTTGCTGAGCCGGGAAATCGTGCGCGATCACAGCATGTTGATGCTCATGGGCAACATGAACTCAGATGAGCGCCTCGCGGCTTTCCTGCTCAACCTTTCACAACGCCTCAGCTCCCGTGGCTATTCCTCGAAAGAGTTCGTGCTGAAAATGCGCCGCGAAGAAATCGGCTCCTACCTTGGGCTGCGTCTGGAAACCATTTGCCGCGGCATTGCCCACTTGCGCGATCAGGGTTTGGTGGAAATCACCGCACGCGACGTAAAAATCCGCAACATGGACGGCCTCAAGCAGATGGTGTCGGGCTGCAACCGCCAGCAGCATTGAGCCCGTCCATGAGTTCCTGCCATGCCTTCGCCATCCCTCGGGCAAGCCATATCGAAGCGATGGGCGCGCTGTTTCGATGCACTTGAAATCACCTGTCTTTCTAACCGTTGAACGTCGCTTGAAAAGCTGCGTACTGCCGATGCCGGCAAAACCTTGTGCGTTGGCTGAGCGGTGACGCGTTGCGCAAATCGAGGGAACTCCGATGGCCGACTCAAGCAAGAAAATGAGCCTCATGGGGCTCACCACACTGGTGACGGTGAACATGATGGGCTCAGGCATCATCATGTTGCCGACGAGCATGGCCCAACTCGGGGCTGTTTCATTGCTGTCATGGATCGTCACCGCTGTCGGCTCGATGGCCATCGCGTATTGCTTTTCCCAGTGCGGCATCTTCTGCCTGCGCTCTGGCGGGCTATCCGCCTACACCGAAGAGGCGCATGCAAAGTCAGGCTTTTTTCTGTGCTCTTACCTGTACTTCCTGTCGCTGGCCATCGCCAACGTGGCGGTGGCCATTTCCGCAGTGGGCTACATGACGTCGTTCATGCCTTGGCTGGGAAGCGGCGCCATTCCTTTATTCGTTGGAACGGTCGGCCTGCTCTGGCTGACCACCGTGGCGAATTTCGGCGGCCCAGGCATCACCGGCAGGATTGGTGCGGTTACGGTGTGGGGGGTGATCATTCCTGTAGCGGGCTTGAGCATCATCGGTTGGTTCTGGTTCAAACCCGATCTGATCATCGCCGCCTGGAACCCGAATCAACTGCCGATATCCGAGGCCATCAGCAAAGCGATTCCCCTGACACTCTGGGCGTTTCTCGGCATGGAGTCGGCAGCCCAGGCCTCAGATGCGGTGGAAAACCCCAAGCGCACCGTACCGCTGGCCTGTCTGTTCGGGACATTGGGCGCCGCGGTGGTCTATGTGCTCTCGACGACGGTCATTCAGGGCATTATTCCCAACGCCGAACTGGCCAACTCATCTGCTCCTTTCGCGCTCGTTTATGCACATATGTTCAATCCCCTGGTCGGCAACATCATCATGGCGCTCGCGGTAATGGCCTGTGTTGGCTCGCTGCTGGGCTGGCAGTTCACGTTGGCGCAAACGGCCAAGGTGACCGCTGATCAGGGCATGTTTCCAAAACTGTTCTGCAAGGTCAGCGCACGCAACGCCCCCATCGTCGGGATGCTGGTCTGCGGCGTCCTGCAGACCTTGATGGCGCTGTCGACCATTTCGCCGAACGCGAGCGCGCAGTTTGGAAAACTTGTCAGCCTCGCCGCGGTGACCAACCTGATTCCCTACGTGACGGCAGCCACCGGGCTGCTGGTGATGATGTACAAAGCCAGAGTCAGCGCAGCCGTATACACGCGCAATACCCTGCTGTTAGTGGTTGCCGTGGCCTATTCCTTGTATGCGCTGTATGCCTGCGGCAAGGACGCGGTATTCGGCGGCATCCTGGTCCTGGTTTTCGGCTACCTGCTTTACGGTTTCCTTGCCAAACGTTTTGTCGATGCCCCTGCGCCTGTCGGCCCCCGGCCTGATAACCCTTGATCGAAGTCTTCGGTACAGCACAGAAATCTGAATTCGAGGAACCGCGCGCATGAACGTGAAACTGACCAGAGCCCACCACCTGCTGCTCGTCTGCATGCTTACGCTGCTACCGGTAATCGCCCATGGCAACACGCTGGAGCGCATCCGGGCCAGTCAAGCGATCACCCTTGGCTACGTGCCTGACTTCATGCCTTTCAGTGATCAGGCCGCCGATAAAGCCAGCGGCTATGCCATCGATCTCTGTCTGAAAATAGCCGAGAAGGTCAGGATCGATCTGAATCTGCCGGCGTTGAAAATCAATTACCAACCGGTCTCGCTCAACGACGAGATGAGCGCCGTCAGTTCCGGCAAGATCGACATTCTTTGTACGCCGACCCCACCCACGCTGGCGCGGCGCAGGGTCGTCAGCTACTCGGTGCCGATTTACACCGCCGGTCTCTCGGCCGTGGTGCGCCAGGATGCTTCCGAAACCTTGCTCAATGTGCTGAACGGCAAAGTGGCCCATACCGGGCCAACGTGGCGAGCCACGGTGAACCGTGGTCTGGCCAATCAGACGTATGCCGCCATCGCCGGCGGGGTCACCGAGACGTGGATACAACAGCAGATGCGATTGCTGGGTGTGGTAGCCACGCTGGTCACCGTAGAGAACGCAGAAGCCGGTCTGAATCTGGTTGCCAATGGCAAAGCCGATGCGTTTTTCGCTGAACGCATGCTGCTCAAGCATCTGCTGACCAGAAATTATCCATCGGGCAACCTGGTGCTGCTGGAGCGGATTTTCGAGTACGCACCGACGGCGATGGCAGTGGATCGAGAGGATGAGGATTTCCGTCTGCTGGTCGACACGGCGCTGAGTGAAATGTACCGATCCGGCGAAATTGAACAGGCATTCGACAAACATTTGGGCGGCGCCGGCGATGCGGCCAGGAAGCTGTTCAAGATCTATGCAATACCGTAGCGGGCCAGCGAACAGGCTGGCTCGCTACGCTGCGATCATGCTCACCGCACAGGCTCTTTCCTCACCGCCAGAATGCTCCCCGGCAGCGAATACAATGCGCGCTCGGTGGTGCTGCCGATCACGCGTTCGATGCCCACGCGATGAACCGTGCCCATCACCACCACGTCGGCCAGGTACTGCTCGACAAACTCATTGATGACCTGCACTGGATGGCCCATGACGAAGTGTCGACGCTCAGGTGGCACACCGTGACGATCGGCTAGCGCGACAAAAGCCTGATGCAGTGTCTGACGCAGCTCGTTCGCCAGATCTTCGTTCCAGCCACCGTTGATCATTGGTGCATCGCCGTTGAAAGCGGCGGACAAATCGTAGGCGCATAGCAGGTGCAACGGCACGTCGCATTGCAACGCCAAAGCGTTCGCCGATCGTATGATGACGTCGTTCAAGCCATTGATTTGGGTATCTGGATCAAACGGATCAACGGCCGCGACGACACGATGCGGCAACGCATAGCGAATCTGATTGACCAGATGCACGGGGATCGGACACTCACGCAGCAGGTGACAATCGAGCGGCGTGATGAACACGCGCTTGAGCGCCGGTTCCAGTCGCACATCCTTGATCAACAGGTCGGGCTTGAGCACATGGACGGTCTTGAGGATGTCCAGCAGCGGATGGCTGGAGAAGACCACATCAACGGTGCCGTCCAGCCCCTGGTTGCTGAGCTGCTCGAGCTCATCGGCCACCCAGCGACGGTAGCGCCGCTGATAGCGCTGAGCATCCACGTCATCGATTTTTTCCTCCCACAGATGGGTGATCGGCACCGGCTCGACGAAGGCCCGCACATCCAGTGCCGCCCCGCTCGCCTTGGCCAGCGCGATGGCACGCAGCATCGCCGCCGATTGATGCAGCGTCTGGTCGGCGACCAGCAACAGACGTTCATATTGGCCCATCACACACCTCCGCTCGGCACCGGCGCGGTGGGCCGGCAGGCTTCAAGACTGCGCCCGCTCGCCCTGGCCGGGCGTTGATTTACATCAAACCCGGGTCAATCAACGAGGCGCATGGCAGCTGTCTGATGTAGATCAGATGTCGCCATGGGCAACCGCGTAGAAGGGAGGCAAGCGGACGCTTTTTCAACGCCCGCCAGCCTTTTGAACCGGATGGAGAATGACCATGCTCACCGTCAAAGACCACAACGATCAGGCCGTGGCCGCTTACGCGGCGGTTTCCGGTCAATACTGGATTGAGGCGCTCAAGGACGGTCGCCATGTATTGATCCGGCCGCTCACGGAGAAGGATCGCCTGCGCGAATACGACTTCATCAAGCGCCTGTCCCCCGAATCCAGGCACATGCGTTTTCTCGCCCAGATCGGCGAACCCGGCACTGCTCTGCTCGACCAGTTGATGGACACCGATAACAAACAGCGCACCGCCTTCATTGCACTGGTTCACGAGAACGGCAAGTTGATCGAAATCGGCATCAGCCGCTATGCCGGCACAGGCGGACATCAATGCGAGTGCGCGGTGACGGTCGCCGATGAATGGCAGCACTTGGGCTTGGGCACGTTGCTGATGGAACACTTGATCAAGGCAGCCCGCCACAACGGATTTCGCCAGATGTACTCGGTCGATGCCGCCAGTAACGCGGCGATGCGCGATCTGGCCAAAAGCCTGGGCTTCGAAACCCACAATGATCCGGACGACGCACGCCAGGTCATTCATCGTCTTGACCTGTAAATGAATCGCCCCGAGGTGAGTCGGCCAACGATTCACCTCGGGGCGTTCGTGTTTCAGGATTGCAGTGTGGGTTGCGGCTTGATCGCCAGCACACTGCAAGGTGCCCGATGCAGCAGCTGTTCGGCGGTGCTGCCTAACAACTTGCTCAAGCCGTGGTGCTGCACTGTGCCCATGACAATGACGTCGATCTGCTTGTTGATGGCGAACTCGCAGATACTGCGCACCGGCGCGCCCTCGATGAAGTGCCGGCATGAGGCCGGCACGCCGTGGCGCTCGGCCAGGGCCGTAAATGCCTCATGCTGCGCAGTGCCCAGCGTTTCATGGATCCCGGTGGCCAATGGCAGTGCGCCGAACCCCATGTCCGTGGCGTAAGCCGCCGTCCAGTCGTAAACGTGCACCACATCAAGACTGGCATCGCACTGCGCGGCCAGTTGGGTGGCGGCATCGATGATTTGATCGTTGAACAGGCAGTCCTGCTCTTCGCTGCGCAAGACATCGACGATGGCCAGCACACGGCGTGGGCGCGGATGAGTGTCGTCGGTCACCAAATGCACCGGCACCGGGCAATCGCGTAACAGTTGCCAGTCCAGCGGGGTGTAGAAAATACGCTCCAGCACGGACTCGTGCTGCACATCCTTGATGATCAATAGCAACGGCATCTCGTTGATGAACTGCAGGATCTCGGCGAAGGGATCCTGAACCCACATCACCTCGCTGGTGACCATGATCTGATGCCTCGCCAGCAATGAAGCCTGCTCTGTGAGCCACTGCCGGTGAGTGCGCAGATAACCATCGCGGGCGAGGCGGATCTGCTCGGGGGCAAACAGCCCTGCCACTGCCAGCGCCTGCAAGTAGTCGAAGGCCACGATGTGCAACGGCAATTGCATGGCCTGGGCCAGCGCAGCCGCGCGCTCGAACGCTGGCGTGTGCTCCATGGCTGAAGGAGCGATCAACAGTAAACGCGGAATCTGTGACATGGGATACCTCGGCATGCGGCCAGCCAGGAGAAACAGTCTTCAGGGTGAATGCTGTGGCCACTGGCAGCTTGATCTTTGTCAGCAAGAGCACCGATTGCGCTCAAAACAGCACAGTGCCCGCCCACATGGCCAAGGTCAGCAATACCTGGCCCGGGATCACGCAGGCAGCGAAACGCCTGCCGCCGCTGACCCACGCCACCACGCATTTGCTCAACGAGTTACTGCTGACGGCAATCAGCGCTGGCACGACTATCGAGTCATAAGGCACCTGGCCCGCCTTGGCCAGGCTTGCGATGGACGCTGTGGCAGAGTGCGCATCGGCAAAGCCCGAAAGCATTGCGGTAAGCCACAAGCCTGCCTGACCAAAGTGGCTGAGCATGGCCGAGGAGACGAATGTGATGCCGGTAAGCGTCAATGTCACGATGACCGCGAGTTTCAGATTGAACGCCCCTGCCGTATCGACCGGTTTGCTGCGGCTCCCTCGCGTGGGGTCGGGAAACATCAGGCAGGCGCCGTACAACAACGTAGCGATCAGGCCGAAAAGCAGAGGCGTCCATATACTGTTCAGCAGATTCGGATCAACCATCATGAGGATCAGTCCGACCTGTATCACCGTTGCCAGATTGGAGAAAATCGCGGCCGCGCTGAGGATGCGGATATTGCCCGGCTCATGGGCAAGGCGTTGGCCCATGGTCGCGATCGTCACGGTACTGGAGGCGAAGCCGGATGCAATCGCGCTGATGACGTAGCCATAGCGCGAGCCCAAAGCGCGCACGGCAATGTGGCCGAACGCGCCGACCAGCATCAGCAACACCGTCACGGTACAAATGGTGCGCAGATTGATCGCGGCGTACGGGCCGATATATCGGTCCGGTGCCAATGGCAGTATTACCAGCGCTGCGATCAGCAAGATCAGGCCATCACGCATTTCCGCGTCGGACAACTGGCTGTTGGCAAAGTGATGCAGCGTCTGGCGATACGCCAAAAGGCCCGCAATCACCACGCCAAGGGCAATGGCCAGCGCCGGCGCAGTTGCGCACAACGCGCCCAGGATCAGCACCGCGATCAACGCCACCTCGCTGGTCAGCCCAGGGTCGTCGCTTTGACTACGCCAGTACGCAACGCTGGTCAGCAACGTGACACAGCCGGCGACAATCCCCAGCAGCAGGCCACCGCCGACCTGTAGCGCGACATACCCCAACAGCGCGGTAATGGCGAACGTGCGCAAACCGGCGCAGTGTCGCGCATCGCCGGTGCCCTTGTGCCGTTCACGCTCAAGACCGATGAGCATGCCGATCCCCAGCGCCGCAGCGGCGCCGGACAGATCAAAAACCTCATTCATGATGGGTAGCGTCCCGCAGGGTTTGCGCACCCTGCTCTGCACTTGGCTTATGGCGAGCATTCAGCACTTGCGCTGATGCGGCGAGCCGTTGCCGGCCTCGCTGGCAACGGCTGGGCAAACGCATTCGGCCACTCATGAGGAGCGTTGATACGGGCCTCAAGCACCTCGACAAATTCCTGCGCAGCCTTAAGGCTCCTGAAGCCCACATCCCAGTCATCCATGTGCACGACCCAGCCATGGGGAGCGTGTTTTTCAGTGATCTTGATGTTCATGGAAACCCCCGCTTCAGCGGCCTGCCAATGGCTTTCAAGGAGTGATTGCGACTTTCATGACCCCGTCGCGTTGATGAGCGAACAACTCATACGCCTGCTCGATGTCGTCCAGTCTGAAACGGTGAGTCACCAGCGGTGACAGATCGACGGCGCCGCTCTGCACCACCGCCATCAGGCGCCGCATGCGCTCCTTGCCGCCGGGGCACAGGGTGGAAACGATGCTGTAATCGCCCAATCCGGCGGCAAACGCGCCGAGCGGGATGTGCAGATCGCTGGAATACACCCCGAGGCTGGACAAGCGCCCACCCGGGCGCAGCACCCGCAATGCCGACTCGAACGTGCCTTGGGTGCCCAGCGCTTCGATGGACACATCCACGCCACGGCCATCGGTCAACGCCATGATCTGCTCCACCACATTGCCGTCCTTGAAATTGACGGTATGGGTCGCGCCCAGTTGGCGCGCCATGGCCATGCGTTCGGGCACCGCGTCGACACCGATAATCGTGGTGGCGCCCTTCAGGCGCGCTCCGGCCACGGCGCAGAGGCCGATGGGACCCAATGCAAATACTGCGACAGCGTCGCCGATGGCGATCTCGCCCCGCTCCGCCCCCGAGAACCCGGTGGACATGATGTCCGGGCACATCAGGACCTGCTCATCGCTCAACTCATCGGGGATCGGGCACAGGTTGGCCTGTGCATCCGGCACCAATACGTACTCGGCCTGGCAACCGTCGATCGTGTTGCCAAACTTCCAGCCGCCAATGGCCTTGAAGCCGTGCCGGGTGTCGGGGCCGTCCTGCGAGCCGCAGCCACACAGGCACGCGTAACTGTGCCCGCTGGGGGTGATGGCACCGGCGATCACTCGCTGCCCTTCGATAAAACCGCGTACTTGCGAGCCCAATCGCTCAATGATGCCGACCGGTTCGTGGCCGATGATCAGTCCTCTTGCCACAGGGTATTCGCCGCGCAGGATATGCACGTCGGTGCCGCAAATGGTGGTGGTGGTCACGCGGATCAACGCATCCAGCGGACCGACTTCGGGGATTGGCTTGTCATCGAGCACGATGCGGTTTTTTTCAACGAATATTGCGGCTTTCATGGTGGCCATGATGACTTTCCCTCCGCCGACAGGTGAGTGCAGAGCAGAGCTTGAGCCGCGGCGACAGGGTCGTAGTTGATAATGGTCAACTATCCGAGGATCAGTAGTCTTGCTCGACCGTACATCCGCTCACGACCACGCGCTGATGTCTGGTTGATAAATATCAACCCCGCCCTGCTGGCTCGCTCCAGGATAAGCGCATGCGCCACTACTCACTCCTGGCATGCAGCGCAATGCTTGGGTGACTACCTCGGGAGTTCTGTGATGTCTGAGCAATCGCGTTTCATGCTGGTCGTGTCGCCGCTGATGAAAAACAGTCCCGCATTCGACCGCGCCGCCGCACTGGCCAAAGCGTCGGATGCCGCACTGCATATTGTCGCGTTTGATTATCTGGAGGGCCTGGCGACCGCAGGAATGGTCAACGAGCAAGCCCTGGAGCAGATGCGTCTGGGCTATGTCGAACGCCATCATCAATGGCTCGAAGACCAGGCCCGGCCGCTGCGCAAGATCGGAGTGACCGTCACCACCGAGGTCGTCTGGGTGGACAATCCTTTGAAGGAGATCCTCATCCATTTGAAGGAACAGCCGATGGCCGCCCTTGTAAAGGCTCTGGAGCACGAATCAGTTCTGTCGCGACTGATGTTCACCCCGCTGGACATCCACCTGTTGCGCGAATGCCCGGTGCCGCTGCATTTTGTCAGCCACGCTCAAAACGCACTGCCACGCCGAATCGTCGCGGCGGTCGACCCCTTCCATCGTGATGGCCAATACCAGGGCCTCAACGACCGGATCCTGCGCGAAGCAGCAAGACTGGCCAGTGTCTGCAATGGCAGCCTGGACGTGATTTATGCCCATGACCTGTCATCGATCAGCGCTGCCGAATTCGGCTTCAATAACGCGTCCGCGATCTTTTCTTCCAGCGCAGCCAAGAAACTGTTCGATGCCCAAGGCGAAGCTTTCCAGGCGCTGGCTGCGCGCAACAACATTCCGGCAGAAAACCAGCACATGATTGTGGGCGATCCCGCCAAGGTGCTTTCCAGCTATGCCGATGCTTACGACATCGATGTGATCGTAATGGGCCGCGTCACTCATCGAGGAATAGGCAGACTGGTTGGCAGCACGGTCGAGCATCTGTTGTACAAAATGCCCTGTAGCGTATGGGTCGTAGCGCCGGAAACGCTTACTCGCTGATGGATGCAGTCGACGCTGAAGAAAGGAGTGGATCTCCAGGCACCAGACGGCGACGGAATGGCCAGTCAGGAGCGTGGAAAACATTTCCACGGCACAAAAAATAAGGGCTTGCATGACATATGTCATGCAAGCCCTTGATATTTATGGTGCCCGAAGCCGGAATCGAACCGGCACGCCCTTACGAGCGGGGGATTTTAAGTCCCGTGCCAGAATCAAGCGGGCTGCGGCTTGGATGCGATTTTTTGGGCCGCAATTCGATTCGAGAGACTGCCATTCGGCCCATTGTTTTCGCATACCGCAGAATGATTGCGGCCCGAAAAAATACCTCAAATTTCACGTAAAGATTGAAATGCTATCGGGCACCGAGAAGCTGGCATTATGCCGACTCTGCATAATCCAGCGCTTTGCCCTTCTCCGGCGTTCTGCCGACATTGAATCCCCCTGCTACTCTGGTTTCGTCCAAGGAGGAAACCAATGCCAAACTCTGATCTGCTCCCTTCCCTACTGTTCAAAATCAACGAAAACCAGCTCGCCCTTGAGGCCGCCATCCTGGAGCTTTCTAACTAGGTTGAGGCGCGCGGCTCGGCTGACGTCGCCGACAACGTCCGAGGCGCCTTGGATACCATCGACAAGAACGAAGAGTTCATCAAGATGACGCTCGCCCTAATGATGGCGTCGTATTGATACGATCTACATGTCGTCGCCCAGCGATATCACCTCGACTCCTGCGAATACGACCAATATTCGTACATTTCGCCCCGGGCGCTTGTAGACAGTGTCTAAATCGCCCAAGCTGCCATAATTTGCGCGCTTTCGAATAGTGCGCGGTCTGCCTGATTCACGTCAGTCACCGCGCACTATTCAACTCTGATCGAACTGCAGGTAAAATTCATAATCACGAGCCTAACTGCCTGAACAAACGTTATTAAATGCCTAAATATGAATCAACAATATCCCACGTTCTCCTGAGCAGCTCACCACATTGCTCGCTATTAATAATCGAGATATTGCCATGACGCAAATCCTTCGCCAGCTCCGAAACCCATATAATCTGATCCTTGCTAAAACCGCACCCTTCTCTAAATTTAGCCCACCGCTCCCCATCATTTCTAGTAGATATATCATTCATCAAGCAGTAGTGATGCTTTAGGCTTTCTATTGCCCTATAACAATAGAATGGAGTGTCTTCGCGATATCGCATTGCCGATGTCAAATCGACTAGGCATCGATGAATCAACATTCCATGCATGCCTAATTGTAGGTCTCGGATTTTCGCCAAATCTAATTCGAACCCTTCCTGGCTGCGCCTTCCATAAATAACATTGTTCTCAATGCCATACACATAGTCGATCTCCCTATTTCTGTTGATAACCCTTGTTACTTGAAAATCAAAAACACAACCAACAAGATACGAAACCGCCGACAGCTGATTGACCACTATGTAATTTACTAAATGCTTCAGATCGAGCGCTTGAATTTCAACACCCGACTCCAACCAAATTGCGACCTGATTACAAACAATCGTTATATCTGCAGAGTAAAACTTCCCACTCGCCAAATGTGTACCTTTCACAGACCACTTCAATTCAAATTTAGCTCTTTCCGGCAACACAATCCCTTGAATAAAATAATTTTCCATTATCAAAACTCTAGTTTTTAAAGACCAACTCTCTCACATAGGATTGGCAAGCCGCCAGTGCAATCAGCCCTGGTCGCCGGCGTCGGTGAGGCCGACAACTCGTTGAGCATGCGCTAAGGCAAGTCGGGCCCGTGCTGCTCCATGCGCCTCACGTGGCTGGGGTCACGGCACATCCTTAAAGAAGACGTGATGGCCCAGCTTCAAGGTTTGAGTGGCGCCTTTCACCCAGGTCGGTGGCTTCGGCATGGCGGTCGCGTAGTAGTGCGTAGCGCCGCCGGTTGGGTCTGGAACCTTGCCGTCGATCACCTGGTCAGCAGCGATACGACACTGGGCGAGCTCGCGGAACGGGATCTGCTTCACGCCGATCAGGAACTGATAGTTCGGGTCAGTCTTGTTCCAGCAGCTGAACTGGTACGGCTTCTGGCAGACTACGGCGTAACCTTCACCCCACCACGACCTCTCCTTTCCATCGAACACGCGGTTGCGGATCGTCCAGGCCACGGCGACTTGGCCGGCCGGTCCCTCACCTCGCGCCTCGCCCCAAATCGTGCGGGCGAGGATGTCGCGGTCTTTCTCGGTTACTGGCATCACTTTTCTCCGGGCAAAAAAATACCCGCTCGATGGCGGGTACTCAAACGTTAATTCAGTCGTTAAAAGACTCTTCTAAAAACTGATATTTTTCGGAACCCCCACACAATAACAAGCGAAATTGCCATTGTAAGGAAAACCAATCCCGGGATCGTTATCCATCCGGAAACATCAGGATTGTTGAGATCGAAATATCGTATTAGGACGTCCATCACGAGCGGGTGAAATACATATATCCCAAGTGAACAAGCAGAGATCGCAGAAACGATCGGCCTAATGAAAGCAGGAACCGATCGAATCATCAAAGCAATATTAAAAACAGCGCAAGCCGCGAGGACTATGAGTGGTGAATGATAAACATAGAAGGTTTGCAAAGGGTGACCGGCTCGTACGGAAACGAGATATGTCAGATAGCACGTGCCTGCGGACCCAACAAAAGCTAGGAAGAGGTTTAGTGCCAGCCATCCCATGCCGCCTTTGTTTTGGTTTCTGTCAAAGAGATAGGCTCCGAGGAAGACAAAACCGAAATACCCAGTAAAGCTGAACAGCGAATATAGCTTTATGGGATCGACTCCGGGGACTACAAACTGCCCTAACGTACCCCAAACACAGTTACACAGGAACCAAGCACCGAGAAACATCAACCGCTCATTATTAGTTGAATTTCTAAATATCTTCCCCAAGAAAGGCAGTAATACGTAAATGCCGAGAAGAGAGTAAAAATACCAAAGATGCCCATTCGAAGGCGCAGTCAGCAGCAACTTAATGCTGCCGAAAATCCCTGGATATTCTTTCCAATATACCGCAGCATAAATGACTGACCAGAATATCAATGGTTGAAGAACCCTACCAACCCGACTCTTATAAAATGGAAATACCCCCTCATCTCTCGATACGAGCAATGCTCCTGTAATCATGAAGAATATGGGTACAGAAGCCCTAGCCAGAGAATCAAAGAAATTGGCCGAAAACCATTTTTCACTGAACACAAAAAAATCATTTGCGGATATATGTACAACTACAACCAGTATGCAAGCTACCACTCGAGCTATATCTAAGCCTACGGAAAATTGTCTGCTTCTTGTGTCCATGCTCAATCCCTGATTTCAAATTCAGTGGATGGTACTCGCCCAATATTTTGTTGTCATTTCTATTTTCAGGTGAGGGGCGGCGGTACATATGGGCTAATAACCCACTCAAGCTGCCGCCCATCCCCGTATCACTTCGACCTGCTCGTCGATGGCGGGCGTATCAAAACGGTAATCTATTGGACTTGTTCAAGCGCCCTGATTCGGCTTTCGAGCTGATGGTTTTTCGATGAAAGCTCTTGAACCGCGCCAACCAAGTAAGAAACGAGACCGAGCGAATCAAGGGAGAGAATTGACGTAATGTTATCCTTCGTTTCGCCCTCGATGATCTCACCCGTTACCAATGAAGAATCCGAAAGCATCACGTCCTGAGCGATGAACCCTCGTTTTACGCTCGACTGAGAAACCGGCCCACGCTGTGAGAATCTGTAAGTAACAGGCCTCAAGGACTCGACTAGCGAAAGGTCGCCTGAGGTGTCTTGAACGTAATTGATTTCCTCCTTGATGCGCTCATCCGAGGCGGTGTATTGGATCGTGCCGGTGTTCGATCCATCCACCCAAACCTACATCCCGGACCCAGCCCAGAAAAGATTCCAGTGGTTCGATCCAGATTGCCCGGTACCGCTACTCGACCGATAACCTGGCGGAAAGAAAACAGAACTGGAAATTAAATAACCTGCAGAACTCGAAAGCGTCGTGGAATTGTTAAGGCGCAATGTGCGGACGACTTTCCCAGTACAGCGGAATCCACGACTTCGTGGCAGCGCTCAGCATGCCGAACGCGCTAATCAACTCGACCGGCGAGCAGCCCTTTGAGCGGTACAACGCCGCGCCGACCACTCAATTGGCCCTCTTCCACCAGGAAGGCGAGTTTCTGCACGCGGACATGGTTCGCTGGGGATGGCGCCCGCATTGGGCGAAAGACCGCGCCGCGCCAATTAACGCCCGCGTGGAGAAAGTCGCCCACGGACCGTTCTTCCGCGCGATTTGGCCGCATCGGGCAGTCATCGCGATCAACAACTGGTTCGAATGGGTAGACGAAGGCGGGCCGAAAAAGCAGCCCTACCTGATCCGGCACCGCGACCAATCCCCAATCCTTTGCGCCGCAATCGGCCAATACCCGAACGAGGAGCACGAACCTGGCGAGCACGACGGATTTGTGATCATCACTGCCGATAGCGCCGGCGGGATGGTCGACATTCACGACAGGCGGCCGGTGGTTCTCTCGCCAGAGCTCGCGCGGGAATGGTTGGACCCGGCCACGCCTAAAGAACGCGCTGAACAGATGGTGTTGCATGAGGGCGAACCATCCGAGGCTTTCGAGTGGTTCAAGGTTGACCGCGCCGTGGGTAACGTACGCAATCAGGGGCCGGAACTGATCGAGTCGGCCGAATGATTCATCGTTGCGACAAGGTTTTCAGGTGCTCCACTAGCGCGGCTTCGAAAATGATGTGAAGCCTTTCAGCATCGCCGGAGCGCAACGCGCCGGCAGTTTCAAGCCCAAGGACGAAGCCCTCCGCCCGCGCTCCCGCCTTCACCGCTGTGATCATCGAGTCCGTCCGGACGATTTGCGCCAGGAGACGATCGACCTCTCGCTGCATTTTGTCGCCCATCACTACGCCTTCCACAGCGATTCACCCTTTATATTCACTGCGACATCCAATACATCACTGCCAGGACGACCGTAACCCAAACGAGGGTCATCAAGAACGAAAGCCCTGCAAGTCGCTTGTCCACGTACATAACGCCATCATCAAAAAGGAATGATGGTTCAGGAGTTGAGCCTCCGCAAGCGTGGCGGAGGGCCAGCAATATTGCAAGTTTCGCACATAGTCCTGGCACGCCTGCAACGCGATCAGCCCACGGTCGCCGGTGTCGGTGATGGCGATAATTCGTTGAGCATGCGCCGGGTCAAGTTGGGCTCGTACGGCTGCATGATCCAAGCCGCCGGCGCCGGCGGTGGCTGGCATCCCACAGCCTTTGGCAGCGTCGGTTGCGTCGAGGAGGACTGACAACCGCAGATCAGAAGTGGCAAGGCGATCGCGCAAGCGATCTTGTTCACGTTGGGCATCGGTCATTTTCTCGAAGTGTTTTTTTCACTGCTCGCCAGCCGCTGCTCGAGCGCCATGCGCTTGTCCTGCTCGACCTGCTGCGCAGCTGCCGCGGCATTCGTCAACTGGTTCAGGGTCTCGGTATGCAGCTGGGACTGCTCGGCCAATTGCTTGCCGTAGCGCCAATCTTGAAACTGCCAGGCGCTCCCGAAGCCGATACCGATCATTGCGATGACGCCTAAAAGCTTCATGTAACTGAACACACGCTAATCCTCTGCTATATAAGAGTTCCGGAATCGATAACCTACGGAGTTGGAAATGCCTACCAAAAGGGAAATTACAATCGCAGGGATCGGCGCGGCGCTCGGTGCCGATGCCAAACATGCGCCTGCTGAATTCACCATCGGCAATACCAATATCAGGATCGATAATCGGGGGATCAGCATCATCCTGAACGAGGAAGGCCTCGACCAATTCGCACTGAGAATTTACCGGCCGCATATCGACGCTTCAGCCTGGGGGTATGTGCTTGTGGCTGAACCTGGTGTGAAACCCAGTGATAAAGGTGAGGCAGGTTGGAGCGACTACCATGTTGTTGGTTACATGCCAAAAACGGCATGATCAGCCGAGAACATTCAAAGCTTTCTCGTACAAAGCTTGGTGCTCATCTGCGCCGTTTGGAGTGCGCCCGCGCCGACCAGTGTTGATGATGCTGCCGATGTTCGAGTTGTCGCCGGCATCGGCCAGAGTGTTCAGCCCATGCGTGGCCCACCACCATGCCGCCGACATCGCAGCATGCTGCGGTAGCTCCAGCAGTTCCGGCTGATTGATCAGGTCCAGGCCCAGCGCCTCGCCACATGCGGCATAGTTCGCCCGGCCGGTGATCTGGATCAGGCCACGGCCGCGGTATTTGAGGCCGTCGCCCTGCTTGGTGTTGCCGAGGTCTGCCCGCCCCTCGTACCGTGCCTGGGCCGGTGTCGGCCCCCAAATCTCCCGGACGTACCGCAACTGGCTGGACTCATGCCCGATCTGGGCAATGAACGCAGCCACCCGTTTGGCACCGACGACCTGGTAGCGCTGCATCGCCGTGTTGAGGACAGGAACAAAAACGCCGGCTCTTGCGCCGGCGTTCGGGAGGATCTGCAGCAGTTGCTGTTGGGTGATAGGCATCTGTTTTCTCCAGGCAAAGAAATACCCGCTCTATGGCGGGTTGCGGTTGGTTGATCCGGCTGGGCGCCACGGTCTATTGGCTGGCTCGGGGAATCCCTCTGCCCCTTCCTTCCAGTTCCTGACTCGGGTTCGATAGGCTAGCCACTGCTCACGCGTGCCCGGGAGCGCTTCGGCCCCCTCCTCCAGCGCCATCAACTGGTCGTTGATCTCCAAAATCTCGGTAGCTCGCCATTCCTCCTCGATGCGTGATGCCTCGCGCAGCGCATCCGCCGCGGCACTCGCATTTATGAGCCACTGCGGAATCTCCTCAGCGAAAGTTTCCCCGTCCTGCAACTCCATGTCGGGGTTAATCGCTCTCCAGCCGGTAGCTGTAATTGCATAAGGCATATTCGTCACCTGTCGAAGTAGTAGCCGAGCGTGTAGATGTAGGCGAGGTTCGAAGAAGACGTCCAATAGGTGATGGTCCTATCGTCAGCGATACGGCAGGTTCCGTTCTGCACCGTCCCCGCCGAAACGAACACCTGCCACCCTACCGATGCCGCCGTGCCAGCGTCGGATAGCGTGAACTGCGCGATACCGCCCGAGCTTGTCTGGAAAGAACCTGCCAACGTGTGCGCTGTCGTCGGGCAGCTTGCCGCTGTGCTGACGCTGCCGATCCCTGTTACCCCATTGAGAATTCGGAACGGTGCTACGGATGGGTTGCCGAAGGTATAACTCATCGACGAATCGAGCGGATGGTGGTGAAATTTGTAGATGTTGCTCGCCGCCCCTACCAGCAGCGAGCCGATGTAACGGCGTGAGTTGTCCCCTGTTTTCTGGTGTGCTTGGTTGTAGTAGCGCAATGGCACGGTCGCGGCCTGCTCAATGTCACCAGCAGCGGTCAGGTAAACGTGAATGAAGCTGTTAGCCGCCCCCGATGGCGTGAAAGTGCCGCCTGCGTAACTGACAACCTTGTTGACCGAAGGGATGTACGCACTGCCCGCGCCGACGCTGATCGACGTAGCTGACACCCAGCCGAGCGTTAGTCCGTCGATGTAGCCCCGGCCAACGCCGAGCGCTGCAGCTGCTCCGGCCGACGCTGCGGCGCTGAGTGCTGAGTTTGCCGCAGCGTCCTTGTAACCAAGGGCAGCCTGTTCCGATTGTCCGGCGTTGGTTGCGGACGTACCGGCAGCATTCTTATAGTTAAGCGATGCCGCTTCGGACTGCGCCGCCGCGTTTGCCGAAAGACCCGCCGCATTTTTATAATCCAACGATGCAGTTTCGGATTGACCAGCAGCGGCTGCCAACTGAGCTGCCGTGTTTTTGGAAGAAAGCGCGGCCGCAGCCGACTCAGCCGCCGACTGCACGCTCTCCTCCAATCCATCGAGCGCATCGCCCACCTCAAGCGATGCCTGACGGAGCGCGTCGGCGGTGGCTTTCAAATAGCCCTGCATCGGTGCGAGGGCGTAGGTTCCGCCCGCGACCGTAGACCCTTTGTACGGCGGCGAGATCGATAGAGCGGTATCGCTCGCGATGTTGGTGACCTCGTACAGCCCGCTATCTGGGCCGATCCAAGCATCACCAACACGTGAGTTCGCGATGAAAGCCGTGCCGACACCCATCACCGCATTGGAATTTTGGGCAACAGAGACCGTTCCTGATTTGTACCAGGTCATGGATATTTTCCTTTGAGGGCTTAAGCAGCGATTTTTGCGAAGACGGCGGGCAGGAAGAACGCAGACGGGTTCGAAGCCGCAATGGTGATTGCGTAGAGCGTGCTATTGGTAAAGTCCCACCAGCAATAGAGTTCTCGGGGAATACCGCTGCCGGAAGTCATCGGCATGCCGAAGTTGTTCAGCAGCATGTATTCGTTTTGCGGAAAGTTGAACGGTACCTAGTAGTAGATTCGTGTCAGCCCTTGTGGGGTGGTGTCATATTTGACGTAGTTCCAGTTCTGGAAAGCCCGGCTGAATGTCGCGTTGGGTGTGCCCGAATCAAAAAGCAACTTCCCCGCACCGTCCCAGAGACGCATGCCGTATTGCGCCACCGGCTGCGCAGCGAAAGCTGCAACGAAGTAGCGCCCGTTCGGTTGAGCGGTATTTGCGTCATACGCCCGAACATAAAAGCCGATCCAGTTCCCCGCCGAACCGATAAGCCGCACCCTGCACAGGCCAGCAACGCCGCCAACAGTGTCGGGTCGCACGAACACCAAGGGTGGCTCCTGCGAAGTCACGGGGCGAACGAAATAAGTCGTCGACCCAAGACCTCCCTCTTCCGTGGGAGCAAACCTGCCGGTGGAGATCACCATTAGCCTGGCGAACTCAGAATCGATGACCACTGTGTTGGTGTTGTTGGTGTATTGCAGTCCAAAAGCCATCAACCCCACCTCATTACGATCAACCGCATAGTGCCAGACGACGTGAAGCTGGCGGCATAGGTGCGCGTGTGGTTGTAAACCCGCACCAAGCCGTCGAGGACTTCAGTTTCAAATTGCATTTGCGAATCTGGGTATGCGCCGATGGGAACCACGATTGCCGTCCCGTTGCCCGGCGATATGCCAGGAACCGAGAAATCTTGATTCCCTTTGCTGGCCCCAAGAGCGAACGTGACCAGCGTGGAGAACAGCACCCGAATGGTGAATGAATTCTCATCGATCTGAAGTACGCCATCAGCGCCCCAGATCCTCATTCCATAAGCCATAGTTCACCCCAGATAGCCAAGACGGACACGCAGTACATTGTTTGCGTCGTAGACCGAGACGTTCAGCGAGTTGATCACCAGCCGCCCCTGACCGGGCACGATGCCGTTGATTTCAAGCGTTCCGTCTTTGTTGAGGATCCAGCCTTGTACGCCGGCAATGTAGTTGGTCGAGCTGATGTAACTGCCGATCTTGGCGTTGGTGATCGTACCGTCGGCGATGAACGCCGAATTCATGAACACCTGTACGTCTGATCCACCGATCCCGGGCGCCAGTCCCACTTCACGTTCGGGAAGTTGTAGTTGCCGCTGGCATCGCGAATCGGGGTGTTGTCCAGGTAGATGTCGTAATCGGTCGGGACGCTGTCGAACTCACCTTCGCCCACGGCGATCAGCAGCTTAGCCAGGTTGGTCGAGCGCAGGCTGTCGCTGGCTTCGGTCGGCGATTTAGGCTTGCTGCTGCCGCCCTTCTCGCCGTGGATATCGATCTGTGCTGCTGCGCCCATGCTTTCCTCCAGGCATAAAAAAACCGCCTCGCGGGCGGTCGGTGTGCTGCTGTACTCATTACACTTTGTCTTCAGCCAGGATTGAGGCCGAGATGATCATGCCGCCCCAGCGGCGTTCGCCGATGCAGATCGGCACCGGGTTGCCGCTGGCCGTGGTGTTCTTGGCGCTGCCGAAGGCGTAGGACGGTGAGTTTTCGGGGGATGCGCTTTGCTTCAAGCCTGAGGCTTGCGGACTGAGCATTTGGATGACACCGCCGGCAACGAGGGCAATGCACACCGGGGCCAAAGCCTGAAACCCCGGAATAAACGACGCAGCAATCAGGACTGCGCCGATGATCGTTTGAAGCAGGCCAGCACGCTTGCTGCCGCCAACCACCGGCACGATGCGGATTTCCTGAGCGCCGCCCAGCGCGAAATCCTTCTCAGGCACGTTCTTTCTGTTCCGGAAAATGGCGAAGCGCAGACCGCGCCGCTCCAAGTCTTTGATCGCTGCGTCGAACCCCTCCAGCGTGCACTTCAGCGCCTTGAACGCCTCCCCTACGGAACGACTGCCCAGTTCGCGGTAGTGAACTCGGCCGAACAGTTTAATCAGCGGACCCGATAGAAGAATGGTCGTCATCATTGGCCGGCAATGTGCAGTTGCTGTCACGGTTTTCTCCAGACATAAAAAAACCGCCTTTCGGCGGCTGTTTTTTGGGTGTTCAAAGGCAATCTTTTATCGCCTGCTTCATGTCTCCGCGGCCATAGCCCGGCGACCATGCCATGCGCTGATACAGCGTTACGGTGCTGCCCTTCGGTGCTTTGCGTATATCCAGCAGCTCGTCGGTCATATTGTTGCTCGCGACCAACAATCTGTATCCGTTTTCTGTCTCGGACATTGAGGCATCGCTTCTGGCGTCCTGCCATTTCGGGAAAACACACAGCGCATAACGCTTGGGATCTTTCGCGGTTGCTGCCTTGAAGCTCGGGTCATTTTTCTGAAGATCCCCAGGGGATACACACCCAGCCAACAGCGCTACCGCCAGCGCTCCTACGATCAGTTTCATGCAGGTCACTCCTGTGGGAAAGGATGCACGATATCACCGGACCGGCGCGGAAATGAAAAGCCCGGCTAGGGGTGGGGTTTTCAATCAGAGTTCAAGCTCGCTATGTCGATGCTTCAATGCGTCTCTCAGCAAATGCACAACACTACCAGCGCCCCCGTCGAAAATAAGATCGTCGTAAAGCATTGTCGACTCACGATAGTGCCCATTCAAAACCTCCAGCACTACAGAGATGGCGTTCAAACCGGCCTTGATTTTTTGACGACTTGCTGGGGGGAGTGGATTTGCGATCTGGTTCTGAATACGCACTAAATCGTTGTGCGCGATCCGCTTATTACGGTGTGCCCTAGTGAACTCCGCGTCGCTCAACGCTAAGTTGATGGCGCTTTCTACTTTGGCTTTAACAGCCTGGTCGGTCACAAGATCCGGAATGGCTCTGATCGAGAGTGTTTTCTTCCCAGCGCTAACCGGTGGGTCGGTCAGTCTCGAAATGCCCAGCATTACGCCGTCCCAGAGCTGCGCCTGCACGACGCTGAAGAATGTCGGGGCAGCATCGTTAAGAACACGAACAGTATCCTGATCTACGCCAAAAAGGGCCTCGTACTGCTTCCATAGCAGCAGAATATCTAGCAGGTGGTCGTTAAGGTCGCAATACATGCTGCCCAAGTCCGCTCCCATGGCCGCCACGCACTGCGCTCTAACCTCTTTATGACTCAACATTTCCCGATCCAATGGCCATTCCGTGCCGAAAGCATGTCACGGTGCTTATAACACCTCAATGCCTGTCCACCCATCCAGTGTGGACGAAAGCACAGTAGCGAAATTGGATCCAGCCGTAGTAGCGTTATGAAGCCATGCGCTGCGCATGGCTATTCCATAACATATTCGAGATCTAAAGAATGCCGCCAGATGCAGATGAGCTCCGTCGCCGTACCGAAGACGGAAAAAAGAACATGGAATTCCGCGACTTGATGGATTCCATTAATTACGACATCAACGACCAAGCTCGCGCCGGATTGTCCAGCACGGTTTATACGCTGAGCGAAAGTAACGCTGAGTTCGCAGATGCAATTATTGATCACTTCTCCGAATCTGACTTAAGCGTCAGGTTTGACGAAAATACCAACACACTGCATATCAACTGGGAATTGCCTGAGCGCGACGAGCAGGAGTAAAGGCGTAGATCGATGTCCCAGTCCATTGCCTGCAAGCCCAAGGACTGGGATTGCGCCAATATCGGCGCGTTTATGACCTGGAGGTCAAATGCAAAATGTAGAACACCGCCTGGCTCAACTTGAGCAAGCAGCGAACACGGTATCGGCAGTGACACTGAATGCACTGGGTGCAGTTATCAATGCGACTACAAAGCTTGATTCTGTTGACAGGCAAGCACTCTGGGATGAGCTGGAGTCCTACAAAGCGACTCAGATTCAGGGTGGCAGTCAAGCCAACTATTTGGACATGCTTTCCTTCTTGCAGTCCCGCATCTCCTGATAGCCGATTGGCGTCGACGCACACGGCGTCGACGCGTTGTCTTGCCCGGGTCCAAGTCCAATCCCAGCAACTGCTACACCACCAGACTCGGTGGTCACAAATATAATTTTCATTGCTCTTCTCCAGTGGTCAAACCACATCATATGGTTGGCTGTGCATCTTTGTGCCTGAGAATCAGGCGTGTTCTGTCGAGCCACGGCCCGCCGAAGACAATCACCTCGGACGGTCTTCCGTACAGGTGGTGCAGCAGGAACGGGCCGGGGCCGAACGTGGCGGCATCCTCACCCGGCAGCGCAGGATCAGTGCCGAGAAAGATCCCGGCGTGGTTCGGGTAAACCGTGTGCCCCACTTCCATCACGATCATGTCGCCGCGCTGCGGCTGGTCGACGCGGTAGAAGCCGGCCGCCTCGTAGTTCGCCTCGTACAGGCTGGTGTTGTCCTTGCTCTCCCACCAGCCATCGGCACGCTTGAAGGCTTCGAACTCCAGCCCCCACTCGCGCTTGTACCAATCGGCGCACACCTGCCAGCAGTCCCACGCCCCGTGCACAAATGGCCGTTTCAGCAGCGGCACCTCGCCGATCGGCACGATGGTGCGCAGGTCACCTTCCGGCCAGCTCAGGATATGCCAAGGCATCGCGGTCGCTTCGCACATGGCGAGGTCGCGCGGTGACGGTCGACTGGTTGCATCCGGATGCGAGTGCACAACGCCGATCACCTCGCCGACGTCTTCGGCTGCGGCGTATTGCTCCGGATCGATTCGAAACTCTTCGTTCGGCTCGGTCGAGATGTTGCTGCAGGGGAAGTACTGTTGCCTGCGCCCGATCGCCAGCAGCAGCCCGCAGCACTCTTTCGGGTACTCGGCCGCCGCGTGCGCCTGGATCGCGTTCAAGATGTGCTTTCGCATGTCAGCTCCTTGCGATCAGGGATACAGCGGGGAAGCCACCGAACGGCAGCGGATTGCCCTCGCCGAAGCGCGGGATGCAGCCCTTGCCCAGCGTGGCGTCGCACTCGTCCAGCTCAGGGTTGTCAGTGATGACACCGTCCTTCGTGACGTACGGCCCGGTGTAACCGCAGTTCGGCCCGCGATATCCGGCGGTGAGGCACCAATGGCACAGGGTTGTGGCCTGCCGCCCGATCGACTCATTACCGACATCGCCAGGGCTGGCCAACTCCCAGCTGACAGTCTCCCCGTCTTCGTTCGTTTTCTGGTCGATGTACCAGACCTCGATCGTTTCTTGGGTTGGGTCGGCCGTAGGATTGCCGGCGGGGAAGTTCGCCGCGTCGAGGTAACTGCCGAGCGTGTGCCGCATCGTCAGCTTGAACTCGAGCAAGTCCTCGAACGCCAGACAGAGCGCGGTGATACGCCCATTCACGTTGCCCACGGACAGAGTTGGACGGACCGCTGTGCCGTCGCCGTTCGCCTCAATGCCGTCGATCTGCATGGGCCAGGCGCTGTACTCGTTGCCCTGCCAGTAGATCGCCTTCGCCGGCAGCTGGTCGGCATCGTCGCCGGCGGCAATCAACTCGGCCGGCGTGTGCGGTACCCGGCTGATGGACGAGCGCGACGTGCGCGACGGGCAGATTTGGGTGCTGCAGGGCAAGACAAAGGCGAAGCGTCGAATCGACATAACGGGAGAGCTGAAGGTTTTGATTGATCGAATCATGTCTCGGAAGTCAGAACACAAGGTCCGCTCGACGCGGCTGATCGTTACTGAGGACGGCACGCCGATGACGGTGGCGATGTTGCGAAGGAGGTTTGACTTGGCCAGGGAGGCGGCCGGCGTGCCGAAAGCTGAATTTCAGATGCGCGACTTGCGCGCCAAGGCGGGTACCGACAAGGCTGAATCCAGTGGCGATATCTTGCAAGCCAGAGATCAACTTGGGCATACGACGGTGGTTATGACCGAGCAGTACATCCGCAATCGAAAAGGCAAAAAGGTCATGCCTACCAAGTGAATTGCGGACCAAGTTCAAAATAGCGGACCAGAAACAAACAAGGGTTTGCATCAGCTTTCGCCCGCAAACCCTTGATTTAAGATGGTGCCCGAAGCCGGAATCGAACCGGCACGCCCTTACGAGCGGGGGATTTTAAGTCCCATGCGTCTACCAGTTTCGCCATTCGGGCGGTAGCGCGGTATTGCTCTGCTCAGCCTTGCGGTTGGATCCTGACAGGATGACCGCTTGAAAAGCCGAGCGGGGAATATATACATCACGTCCCGGTGAAGCAAGTTTGGAGTGCGCGATTTGAGAACTAAATATCGCTGACCGCAGAAAATCAAAAAGCCTCAGAAATCAGGGAGCTACGGAGTTTGCTTGAAGTAGAGGCCGAGGTAACTGGCAAATCGCAGCAACCAGACTGGAAATTGTGGCGATAAACTCAAAAGATTCAGATGCTCACCATCACCTTGGCTGCACGGGTGACAGATGTTTCATCGATTGAGATTATGAGCAGGCAACCCAAGTCTGGACGGGATGTCTACGCTAAAGGTTGGCGCCGAAATCAATAATCAAAGGGTATCAGCACGCCCCCCTTCAACCACGATCACGCCTCACAGAACGTCACCAGAGCAGAGCTCAGGGATGTACAAGCAATCAGGAGATTTGATTCCATGCAAATGAGTGACACCGTTCTAAAAGCGTCTTTAAGCCAAGAGGAGCGCTCGGCGATCGCCGAGATCGAAGCGACCACCAATATCCTGCAGCTTGTCACCCGCCTGACCGGTACACGCTTTGCCGGAATCGCAAAATTCACGGAAACGGAATGGATCGTCTGTTCGGCATACGATCCGATTGAACTGGGAATAAACGTCGGCGATACGCTGGATCTGGAAACTACGCTCTGCAGTGAGTTTCGACGAAATCCTCAAGCCCTCTTCCTTCCACAAATCAGCAAGGATGGACGACTTTCGTCACGTCCTGTGGTGAAGCAGTATTCAATTGAAAGCTACGCAGGCGCGCCTGTTTTCCTGCCGGACGGAAGACTCTGGGGTGCCCTATGTGCTCTGGATTCAAGGGCCGTTCTGTTTGATAACCCGGATCTTGCGGACACACTGACGTTATTCGCACGCCTTATTGGCTGCATCTTTTTCTCGAATCTGACGGTGGAAGGTGCCAGCCATATCAAGACCGGGGCGTGTCTGACTGAGTGACCCTCCATAAACGATGCGGAACACCACACTTTTCCCACAAGCAACAAAAAACCCCGTAGATCATTGATCTACGGGGTTTTTGATAGTGGAGGCCGAGGTCGGAATCGAACCGGCGTAGGTGGATTTGCAATCCACTGCATAACCATTTTGCTACTCGGCCTCAAAGTATTTGCTGTCAGTAGCGCAACAACAAACACTGTACAAATTGGAGCGGGAAACGAGACTCGAACTCGCGACCCCGACCTTGGCAAGGTCGTGCTCTACCAACTGAGCTATTCCCGCTTGGTGTGGCGCATTCTATAGAATTAAGAAGCCCCGTCAACCCCTTGATTCAAAAAACTTTTATTTCTTTTCTACATCAGTCTTCAGGTGCGGCCAGGCGGCGCGAAGGTATTGAACCATCGACCACAGGGTCAGCCCTGCCGAGACGATCAGCAGCGTATAACCGAGCACGACCCAGAAGCTCAATGCCTTTGGATGAGCCAGCAGAATCACCAACGCGAGCATTTGCGCCGCTGTTTTCCATTTGCCGAGATTGGAAACGGCCACCTGTGCCCGGGCGCCGAGTTCGGCCATCCATTCGCGCAGCGCCGAAATCACGATCTCGCGACCGATGATGACTGCTGCGGGCAGCGTAAGCCAGAGATTGCCGTGCTCCTGCACCAGCAAGACCAGGGCAACAGCGACCATCAGCTTGTCGGCGACCGGATCGAGGAAGGCCCCGAACGGTGTGCTTTGCTCCAGTCGGCGCGCCAGATAACCATCGAGCCAGTCCGTTGCGGCCGCGAAGGCGAACACCGAAGCGGAGGCCATGTAACTCCATTCGTAGGGCAGATAGAACAGCAAAATAAAGATCGGGATGAGCAGGACGCGTAGAACGGTAATCAGATTAGGGATATTCATCGGCACAACTGGCTACGAGGTGAAGGGGCATTCTACTCACTATGCAGGTTCGCATAAATCGACTCAGCGAGCTTTTTACTGATCCCCGGGGCTTTGGCGATCTCTTCGATGCTTGCACGAGACAGCTCCTGCAATCCACCAAAATGTTTCAACAGGTCACGGCGGCGCGTCGGCCCTACCCCTGCGACACCCTCAAGCGTCGAGGTTCGGCGGGTCTTGCCGCGACGGGCGCGATGCCCCGTAATTGCAAAGCGGTGTGCCTCATCGCGGATCTGCTGAATCAGGTGCAACGCGGGCGAATCGCCGCGCAAGGTGAACTCGTGCGCTGCATCATTCAGATACAACGTTTCGAAACCGGCCTTGCGCGTGGCGCCTTTGGCGACGCCCAACAGGATCAGATCCGGTACGGCCAGCTCGTTGAGCACATCGCGGGCCATCGACAATTGGCCCTTGCCACCGTCGACCAGCAGGATGTCCGGCAACTTGCCCTCGCCGTCCTTGAGTTTGCTGAACCGGCGGGTCAGCGCCTGGTGCATGGCCGCATAATCGTCGCCGGCAGTGACGCCTTCGATGTTGTAGCGGCGGTAATCCGACTTGATCGCACCTTCCGGCCCGAACACCACGCAGGAGGCAACCGTCGCTTCGCCGCTGGAATGACTGATGTCGTAGCATTCCAAACGTTGCGGCGGCTCATCCAGATTCAGCACTTCGGCCAGCGCGTCGAATCGCGCGGCGGTGTGCTGACGGTTGGCCAGACGCGCGCCCAACGCTTGCTCAGCGTTGGTCACGGCCAGTTGCTGCCAGCGCGCACGGGTACCGCGCACCCGGTGACTGATGGCCAATTCGCGGCCGCGCAAGGTATGAATCCCTTCGATCAACGCTGGGAAATCTTCATGAACCACGTTAACGATCAGTTCGCTCGGCAAATCGCGTTCGGGGCTGCTGATGTAGTACTGGCCGAGAAACGCCGCCATGACTTCGGAAACGTCTTCCTCGATGCCGACCTGCGGGAAAAAATTCTTGCTGCCCAGCACTCGCCCGCCGCGCACGCTGATCAGGTGGACACAGGCGCCGCCGGGGTTGACGAATGCGGCAATAACGTCGATATCGCCGGTGCCGCCTTCCATGCTCTGCTGGTCCTGTACCCGGCGCAGCAATCCGATCTGGTCACGCAATTCGGCCGCGCGCTCGAACTCGAGATTGATCGCTGCCTCTTCCATCGCCGTGGACAGCTCGTTGGTCAGCGCATGGCTGCGACCTTCGAGGAACATCACCGAGTGGCGTACGTCTTCGGCGTAGACGTCAGGCTCGACCAACCCCACGCACGGCGCCTTGCAGCGTTTGATCTGGTATTGCAGGCACGGACGGGTGCGGTTCCTGTAATAGCTGTCTTCGCACTGGCGAACGAAAAAGGTTTTTTGCAGGATACTCAGGCTTTCGCGTATGGCACCGGCACTCGGATATGGGCCGAAATACTTGCCCTTGGCCTTTTTTGCCCCGCGATGGATGCTCAGTCGCGGAAACTGCCCGTCGGAGAGAAACACGTACGGATAGGATTTATCGTCGCGCAGCAGGATGTTGTACGGCGGGCGCCACTCCTTGATCAGCGTTTGCTCAAGCAACAACGCTTCGGTTTCGTTGGCGGTGATGGTCGTCTCGACCTGAGCGATACGGCCGACCAGTGCGGCCGTCTTCGGCGCCAGCCCGGTCTTGCGAAAGTAGCTCGCCAGACGTTTCTTCAGGTTTTTCGCTTTGCCGACATAGAGCAGGCGCGCTTCGCTGTCGAACATGCGATAGACGCCGGGCCGACCGCTGACGGTCGACAGGAAAGCACTGGAATCAAATGTCTCGGTCATGGTCAGGCGCTGGCATCCACCATGCCGTGACGCACCGCGAGCAGTGTCAACTCGACGTCGCTGCTGATCGAAAGCTTCTCGAAAATGCGGTAGCGGTAGGTATTCACGGTTTTCGGCGACAGGCACAACTTGTCGGAAATGATCTGGACCTTCTGGCAACCGACAATCATCAACGCAATCTGGATTTCCCGCTCGGACAACGCATCGAACGGCGAATCATTGGTGGGCTGGAATGATTTGATTGCCAACTGCTGAGCGATCTGCGGACTGATGTAACGCTGCCCGGCGAAGACCAGACGAATGGCCTGAACCATTTCCGGCAGACCCGCGCCCTTGGTCAGGTAACCAGCCGCCCCGGCCTGCAGCAAACGCGTCGGGAAAGGGTCTTCCTCGCACACCGTAACGGCAACCACCTTGATGTCCGGGTGGCTGCGCAGCAGCTTTCGCGTGGCTTCGAGGCCGCCAATGCCAGGCATCTTGACGTCCATGAGCACTACGTCAGGCTTCAATTCACGGGCCTTGATCAGGGACTCTTCACCTGACTCGGCCTGACCCACCACTTGCAGGCCATCGATATCGGCCAGCATTCGTGTAATGCCTGTGCGAACGAGATCATGGTCGTCGACCACTAGCACCCTAATCAAGCAGACACCTCGCGATATGGTCTTATTGGGATGCCGGACACCTTAGCAAAAAGTGCCAGACAGACCTAGCGGAAAGCCGCATTTAAAAAGTTTCAATTCATCATTCAGGGCTTGCCGGCTGTGGGTTTCAGAGCACAGCTGTACTCAAATCAAGCTGCATCCTGAGGAAACACTCATCCCTGCCCACGATGCGCAGTCCTTTGCGTGCATACAGTTTTTGCGCCCGGTTATTGTCAAACACTGTCAGTCGCAGTGCCGGTCGTCTTGCCTGACGAGCCATTTCGGTAACTTGACCAATGGCCCAGGAACCGGCGCCCTGCCCTTGCCAGAGATGATCAATCTGCAATTCGCGTATGTACAGCGCCCGCGCATCCTGGCTCAGACTGAAAAAACCGATCGCCAGTTCATCCTGGAGGATCATCCAGTTGTCACGATACTGCCAGCCTGCGTCGAACGCCTCGTCCTGCCACAACAGGTCGTGGTCAATGTAATAGCGCAGCATGTTGCGACAGGTCAGATCCCGCGCAAGAGCAAGATCATCACGGGTGGCATGCCGGATTCGATAACTCATTCAGCTTTCTCCATGACTGCAAAGTTGCCCTTCACCCGCATGGTTTGCCAGTGATAGGCGTTTCGAGCGGCGGGCAATAGCATTTTCTGATTGCTGATGCGTATCAGCGTCGAGTAAGCTCGGCGCATTCAACGGAGACAGCACATGTTCAACACCCTTCCACAGTCTTGCACCACCAGCGCCCTGCGCTCGGTCGCGGCTGCCCGGGTGAATCACACTTGCGCTCCTGACAATTTTTATTTTGGGTATTGGTTTAGCCACTGGCGCGCCTGATACCCAAACGGCGCCCATGATAACGGGTCGCCTACCAGAGATTTCTCAACCCCCGGTCGGCCTCCCGACCGGGGGTTTTGTTTTTTCAGGCCCATCACTTTCAGCGACACACCACATTTCGAGGATTACACCATGAACCACGCCACTTATTACCGTTACGACAGCTTTAGCGCCTGGCGATTTACCAGCCTCCGCTCGGGACAGCCTGCCGCCTCCGATCGGTCACCCACAGGTGGCAAACACACATGCCTAGCCAGTACGGCCATTTGTCGAACACCCCAGTAGGGCCGAGTGCGCGGGAAAAACCCGCCATCCGCCCAGGAAGACCGAACATGAACTCTTCAGTTTCCGCTTTGCCGCTGTCCACCCTCGATTCTGCCAACGAAGCACTGACCCTGCGTCTGCCCAGCTCGTTGCAGCTCAAACAGCAATTGCCGCTCAGCCATTCCCTGCATCAACAGGTCAACACTCATCGCCAGGCGGTGCGCGCCATCCTTGACGGTGAAGACCCACGCCTGCTGGTCATCGTTGGCCCCTGCTCTATCCATGACCCGCAATCAGCGATTGAGTACGCCAGCAAACTCGCTCGCCTGGCCGAAGATGTCAGCAGTGAAATGCTGCTGGTCATGCGCGCCTACGTCGAAAAGCCGCGTACGACGGTCGGCTGGAAAGGTCTGGCCTACGATCCGCATCTGGACGGCACTGACGATATGGCTGCCGGTCTGACGCTGTCGCGCGGACTGATGCTGGAAATGATCCAGCTCGGACTACCGGTCGCTACCGAACTCCTGCAACCCATGGCCGCCAGCTACTTTGATGACCTGCTGAGCTGGGTGGCCATTGGAGCCCGCACCACCGAGTCGCAGATCCACCGCGAAATGGCCAGTGGCTTGAACATGCCCGTGGGCTTCAAGAACGGCACCGACGGCGGCGCCGCCATTGCTGTCGACGCCATGCGCTCGGCAGGCCATCCGCATCGACACTTCGGCGTCGACAGCCAAGGGCATCCGGCGATCGTGCAGACAGCCGGCAACGCTGACACCCACATTGTGCTGCGCGGTGGCCATCAAGGGCCAAACTACGACGCAACCAGCGTAGCCAACATCAGCGCCGAACTCAGCCGACTGAAGATTCCCAGCCGGATCATGGTCGATTGCAGCCATGCCAACAGCGGCAAGGATCCACTGCGTCAGCCAGCCGTGTTCAACGAGGTGCTTGAACAACGCCTGCGTGGCAACCACTCGCTGATCGGCGCGATGCTGGAATCTCATCTGTTCGAAGGCTGCCAGCCGCTGAGCACCTCTCTACGCTACGGCGTATCGATAACTGATGGCTGCCTCGGCTTTGACGCAACGGAACAGTTGCTGACCGACGCCGCACGGCGCCTCGCTAACGCCAGGGCCTGATCGCAGATCGCCCTCCCGTTCCATACGAAGCGCGGAGGGCTGACCTTCCCCAGGTTATGCCACTATGCTGATCCGCCTCACGGCAGATTGCTGACTGGTATCGTCCAGACGTTCGATGGTGTAGGCAATCTCCACCGTCGTGCCGTGGTGCTCGCGCCAGAACCGATGGGGAACAATGAAACTCACCGGTTGCCCGGCCGCCTCCCGAGTGATTTCAAGATCATCGCGATGACTGAAAAAATCACCATCGCACTTGAGATAGACCAACTCGTCTTCCTGCACCAGCGGGTCTTCAATCAGAATGGAAACCCCCTCTATCGAGTCCTTCACCGACAGCACATCACCGATCGTCCCAACAATATCCGGCGCGGCCAGTTCAGCACGCACTGCCGGCCCAATGAAAACCGTCGCAGGCTCCGAGGTTCGGCTGGCTCCACAGCGTTGTTCAACACGGTAGGCGACCACCACCTCGCCACCACGATGCGCTTCGACGTAGCTGGCCGGCACCCAGAAGGACAGGCTTTGCGCGACGGCGCAGGCCTCGACCTTCAACGAGTCGGTGAATATTTCAGGCGAAGCATCTCCATGCCACGACAGCATGATCCGGTCGCCCGCTGACATCCGAGCGTAAGGCTGCAGGGTCACCAGGGTGCCTTCGACCACTCGCGACGGCTCCAGCGCTCCGTTTACCGAGCCTTCTATTTGCGGCGCCAACAGATGCGGTCCAACGTCCCCGACAGACAGTTGCAGGCGAGCAGATTCCACTGCCTTGGGCGCGGACGCACTTTGCAGTGTCCAGTAAACCTCCAGCGAGCCCCCGTCCAGCGCAGCGACATGCATCGCCTTGATGACGAAGATGACGTCTTTGCCAACCTGGACCTGGCTGATGAATCGAACACTCTCGTATTGATAGGCAAAGCCTTCGATATCCAGCCCCTCCCAAGACAGCACGATCTGATCGCCGCAGCTCATGTTGGCATAAGGGGAAATGCGAACGATGGCCTTGGCCAGCGAAGGATCCAACACGCTCCCTTGGAGCCCGTCAATCGTTGGCGCGACCAGAGGTTCGATAGACACTTCGGCAACCATCGGCTGGCGCATCCGCCAGCAAAACTCGATTTCATGGCTATTCATTTTCGCTTCCACTCCCTGGAAAACGTGCCGCCCCGAATGACGACACTGACATCTACATTGAGGACCTATTTGAACGTTCCGGATGTCAGCCGAATCCACCGCGACAACGGCGTAACCGCTACTCGCAAAGTAGGCAACAGCAGAGATCACGCGGTTATGCCGACAAACGACCCACTGAACTTCCGATTCGGATTTCACAGCTCTCCGAAATTTCGTACGCCTCGTAGTCCATTTTCAAACGCAATGTGAAGCCTCTTCGTACTTCTTCAACGGGATGAGTGTTTTAGAGTGGCCCGGTGATTTCCCGATGAACTTCTACGAAAAAGGTAAGAACATGCAACGGAATGCTACAACTCGTTATCCCATCCTGTTGGTCCACGGTCTGTTCGGGTTCGAGCATATCGGTCATTTCGAGCTGTTCCATGACGTCAAGTCCGCGCTGAAAACCGCCGGATGTCGATTGTTTGTTCCACACCTTTCGGCCACCCACGACAATGAAAAGCGGGGTGAGCAATTGCTGTCACAGATTGCTTGCGTGCTACGAGGCACAGGCGCGAAGAAAGTCAACCTCATAGGACACAGTCAAGGCGCACTCGCTGCACGCTATGCGGCGGCGCTTGCACCAGACGTCGTCGCTTCGGTCACCTCCGTCAGTGGCCCGAACCATGGCTCGGAGCTCGCCGACTTCCTGCGCAGGGCACTGATTCCGGGCAAGCTTCCCGAAGCCGTCGCACAGAATGTCGCAACGCACTTCGCCGACTTACTGTCGCTACTGAGCGGCAGCGCGACATTGCCGCAGAATGCGTTAGCCGCACTCAACGCATTGACCACGGTCGGCGTCGGTAAATTCAATGACAAATTTCCCCAGGGACTGCCGCAAACCTGGGGCGGGCATGGTCCTGAGCAAGTCAACGGCGTGCGCTACTACTCGTGGAGCGGGGTTGTTGCGCAATCCACGTTGCCAGTGCTGGATCCGGTTCAAGCAACCTGCCGGGTCCTGTCGCAATATTTCGCCACCGAACCCCAGCAGAATGATGGTTTCGTCGGACGCTTCAGTAGCCATCTCGGCCAAGTGATCCGCTCCGATTACCCAATGGATCATTTGGCCAGCCTGCGGCGGAGCGCGGGCACAAAAGCGCCCTCGCCGGATCCGATCGACCTGTACGTCGAACATGCCCAGCGTCTGCAAGCGGCGGATCTATGAATCGGGCAAGGAACGCAGAATGGAACTTTGCCGAGAATTCGCCGACTGATTCCGGTACGCTCCACCTTTTATTGAAACAGTTCGGAGAATTCCCCATGGCCAAAGCCACTGCCCGCCACATCCTGGTTTCCAGCGAAGACAAGTGCAACGAACTCAAGGCTCAGATCGAAGCCGGCGCCGATTTCGCTGAAGTCGCCAAAGCCAACTCCACCTGCCCGTCCAGCCGTCAGGGCGGCGATCTGGGCTCGTTCGGTCCAGGCCAGATGGTCAAGGAATTCGACACCGTGGTATTCAGCGCGCCGATCAACGTCGTGCAAGGCCCGGTAAAAACCCAGTTCGGTTATCACCTGCTGGAAGTCACCAGCCGTCAGGACTGATTCGTCGTCCGATTGCTGACAACGGCCCGCCTTCTGGTGGGCCGTTGTGTTTCAGTTACATATACGGCTGGCGAGTGGCGCGCGGCTCGCGTACAACTTGCGCTTATCGATTTTGCGTTCCAAGGCTGACGATGCGACTGGTTTTTCCCACACTGATGCTCACCGCCCTCGCCTTTCTCATTGGCGCCGCTGGCGTGAACGCTGCCCCGCAACACGCACTGACCGTTTACGGCGAACCGGCCAAATACCCCGCCGGTTTCAGCCATTTCGACTACACCAATCCGCAAGCGCCGAAGGGCGGGACGATGCGGCGCTCGGCCATCGAGATCGGCCACTTCGACCATTTGCTGCCTTATATAGACAAAGGCATCGGCGTGACGCAGATCGACGGCCTGCTGTACTCGCCGCTGGCCCAGCGCTCGCTGGACGAGCCTTACACCGTCTATGGTCTGGTTGCGCAGAAGATGGAACGTTCGGACGATGGTCTTTCGCTACGTTTCTTCATCAACCCGAAGGCGCGCTTTGCCGATGGCAAACCGATTACCGCCGAAGACGTGCGCTACACCTACAACCTTCTGATGACCCAGGGCAGCCTGCGTTATCGCACCCAGTTCGCCGACGTCAAAGGCGTCGAAATCGAGGCACCGCTGACCGTGCGCTTCGACTTCAAAAGTAACGAAAACCGAACTTTGCCGCTGGACATCGCGACCTTGCCGGTATTCCCCGAACACTGGTGGAAGAGCCGCGATTTCGCCGGCGGCGGTGGTTATGAACCGCCGCTGGGCAGCGGGCCGTACCGGGTTGGCAAGGTCGACTCCGGGCGCAGTATCACGTTCGAACGCAATGGCGACTGGTGGGGCAAGGACCTGCCGGTCAGCCGCGGCCTGTACAACTTCGACCATTTCAGCATCGAGTACTTCGGCGACACCGATGTCGCCCGCCAGGTACTGCGTGGTGGCGCCTATGACTACAACCGCGAGTTTTCCGCGACCGGCTACTCGATCGGCTACGACAGCCCTGCCCTCAGCGATGGCCGTTTGCAGAAGGCCCACCTCGCCACTGAAGCGCCGCAATCGGCCCAGGGTTTCGTGTTCAACCTGCAAAAGCCGATGTTCCAGGACCGCCGCGTGCGCCAGGCACTGGCGATGCTCTGGGATTTCGAATGGAGCAACCGGCAGATGATGCGTAACGTCTATATCCGCCAGCAGAGTTACTTCTCCAACACCGACCTCGCCGCCCGACAGTTGCCCGACGCACAGGAACTGAAAATCCTTGAACCGCTGCGCGGTCAGGTGCCTGAGGAAGTGTTCAGCACAGTCTTCGAAGCACCGAAGACCGATGGCAGCGGCATCATCCGTGACAAGCAGTTGCAAGCCCTGGAACTGCTCGAGCAGGCCGGCTGGAAACCGGATGGCGACCAGTTGGTCAACAGCGCCGGCGAACCGCTGAGCTTCACTTTTCTGGTCAGCCAGAATGGAATGGACCGCCTGCTGTTGCCTTACAAGCGCACGCTGAAACAGATCGGCATCGAGCTCAATATTCGCCGCATCGACGCCTCGCAATACGTCAATCGCCTGATGAGTCGCGACTACGACATGATCGTCACCGGCTACCCCGTTACTACTTCTCCGGGCGGCGAGTTGCTCAACTACTTCGGCTCGGCAGCGGCCAACGATCCGGGCGCGAACAATTACATGGTGCTGAAAAATCCGGCAGTCGACACTTTGATCAACGGCCTGATCCGCGCCTCGACCCAATCAGACATGCTGCATTACGCCCATGCGCTGGACCGGGTGCTGCAATGGAACTACTACTGGATTCCCAATTACTACCCGCCAGGCACCTCGACCGTCTGGTGGAACCGCTTCGGCATTCCCACGGTGCAGGCGAGCAATGACGAAGCCATCGAGAGCTGGTGGGAAATCAGCCGCACGCCACTGACCAATCAACAGATGACCGCTGAGAAAATCAGTCGCGGCAGACCCGGAGGACCGCACTGATGTGGGGTTACATACTGCGGCGCCTGCTGCTGATCATTCCGACGCTGGTGATCATCCTGCTGGTCAATTTCGTGATCATTCAGGCCGCGCCCGGCGGACCGGTGGAACAAGCCATCGCCCACCTGCAAGGCATTGGCGGTGCCAGTGTCGGCGGCGGTGCCAGCGAGACCTCGAGCTCTGCCTCGCGCGCCAGCCGTGGCCTTGATCCGCAGCTGATCAAGGACATCGAAAAGCAGTACGGCTTCGACAAACCGGCCCACGAGCGTCTGTGGCTGATGCTGAAGAATTACGCGCAACTGGACTTCGGCAAGAGCTTCTTCCGTGGCGCGACAGTCACCGACCTGATTCTGGAAAAGATGCCGGTGACCATTTCGCTCGGGCTGTGGGCGACGCTGATCACCTATCTCGTGTCGATCCCGCTGGGCATCCGCAAGGCTGTGCACCACGGCAGCCATTTCGATATCTGGAGCAGCACGGCGATCATCATCGGTTACGCCATGCCGGCGTTTCTGTTCGCGATGTTCCTGATCGTCGTATTCGCCGGCGGCACTTCGCTGAACTGGTTTCCGGTGCGCGGGCTGGTGTCGGACAACTTCGAATCGCTGTCGACACTGGGCAAGATCGCCGATTACTTCTGGCATCTGGTGCTCCCGGTCACGGCGCTGGTGATCGGTGGATTCGCGACGCTGACGATCCTTACAAAAAACTCGTTCCTCAATGAAATCACCCGACAGTACGTAGTAACGGCCCGCGCCAAAGGCTTGAGCGAACGCCGCGTGCTGTACGGACACGTGTTTCGCAACGCCATGCTGTTGGTGGTCTCGGGGATACCTCAGGCGTTCATCAGTGTGTTCTTCGCCGGCTCACTGCTGATCGAAGTGATCTTCTCCCTCGATGGCCTTGGGCGCATGAGTTACGAAGCAGCGGTATCGCGGGATTATCCAGTGGTGTTCGGTTCACTGTTCATCTTCACCCTGTTCGGCCTGCTGATAAAACTGATCGGCGACCTGTGCTACACCCTGGTCGACCCGCGTATCGACTTCGCCGCGAGGAATGCCTGATGTTCAAGCTCTCGCCTTTGGGTCGTCGCCGTTTCGAACGTTTCAAGAAAAACCGTCGTGGCTGGTGGTCGCTGTGGCTGTTCATCGGCCTGTTCATCCTGACGCTGGGTGGCGAGTTGATCGCCAACGACAAACCGTTGATGGTCAGTTATCAGGGCCAGTGGTACTTCCCGGTGTTCAAGCGCCATACCGAACAGGAGTTCGGCGGGCAACTGCCGTTTCAGGCCGATTATCGCAGCGAGTACGTGCAGAATCTGATACGCAAGGACGGTGGCTGGTTGCTGTTCCCGCCGATTCCGTTCAGCGACGACACCCCCAACTATGACCTGAACAAACCGGCGCCAAGTCCCCCGACTTCGGTGAACTGGCTGGGCACCGACGATCAGGCGCGGGATGTGCTGGCGCGGGTCATCTTTGGCGCTCGGGTGTCGATTCTGTTTGCCTTGATGCTGACATTTGTCAGTGCGCTGATCGGTATCGCCGCCGGCGCGTTGCAGGGGTATTACGGTGGCTGGGTCGACCTGCTTGGACAACGCGTGCTGGAAGTCTGGTCGGGGCTGCCGGTGTTGTATCTGCTGATCATCCTCTCCGGTTTCGTCGAGCCGAATTTCCGGTGGCTGCTGGGGATCATGGCGCTGTTTTCCTGGTTGGCGCTGGTGGACGTGGTGCGCGCCGAGTTCCTGCGCGGGCGCAATCTGGAATACGTCAAAGCCGCACGTGCCCTGGGCCTGACTGACCGCAAGGTGATCTTCCGGCACATTCTGCCCAACGCAATGAACGCGACGCTGAGTTACCTGCCGTTCATTCTGACCGGAGCGATTTCGACGCTGACCGCGCTGGATTTCCTCGGCTTCGGCATGCCGGCCGGCAGCGCTTCGCTGGGTGAACTGATCGGTCAGGGCAAGCAGAACCTGCAAGCACCGTGGCTCGGGTTGACCGCGTTCTTTACCCTGGCGCTGATCCTCTCCTTGTTGGTATTCATCGGCGAAGCGTTACGTGACGCTTTTGACCCTCGATCCTGAAGCGTGACCATGACTGAAAACCTGATTGAAATCCGCAACCTCAATGTCGCCTTCCATGGTCAGACTGTGGTGCGTGACCTGTGCCTGGATATCCGCCCCGGTGAGTGCTTGGCTCTGGTGGGCGAATCGGGCTCGGGGAAATCGGTGACCGCGCATTCGATCCTGCAACTGCTGCCTGAGAGCGAGGCGCAAACCCGTGGCAGCATCCGCTATCGCGGGCAGGAACTGCTCGGTGCTGATCCGAAGGTCTTGCGAGAACTGCGCGGCAATCGCATCGCCATGATCTTTCAGGAACCGATGACTTCGCTCAATCCGCTGCACACCATCGAAAAGCAGATCGGCGAGACCCTGTTGCTGCACCGCGGCCTCGGCGGCAAGCAAGCGCAGCAGCGCATTCTCGAATTGCTCGGACTGGTCGGCATTCAAAAGCCCAAGGAACGCTTGAAAGCCTATCCGCATCAACTCTCTGGCGGGCAACGGCAACGGGTGATGATCGCCATGGCCCTGGCCTGCGAACCGGAGTTGTTGATTGCCGACGAGCCGACAACGGCACTGGATGTCACCGTGCAACGCAAGATTCTCTTGCTGCTCAAGTCCCTGCAACAGCGCCTGGGCATGTCGCTGCTGCTGATCAGTCACGATCTCAATCTGGTGCGCAGCATCGCGCAGCGGGTGTGTGTGATGAAAGCAGGTGAGATCGTCGAGCAGGCACCCTGCGAAACCCTGTTCACCGAACCCAAACACCCTTACAGCTGCGTGCTGTTGAACGCTGAGCCGGAAGGTGAAGCCCTGCCCCGTGACGAACGTGAAAATGTACTGGAAGTCGCTGACTTGCGCGTCAATTTCCAGGTCAGCGGCGGGCTGTTCAGGCGCAAGCAGTATCTGCGCGCTGTCGATGGCATCAGCCTGAATATCCAGCGCGGCAAGACCTTGGGCATTGTTGGCGAGTCCGGTTCGGGCAAGTCGACGCTGGGTCAGGCGATCCTGCGCTTGCTGGATTCCGAGGGCAGCATTCGCTTTCAGGGCGAAGCGCTGGACGGCCTCAATCAAAAGCAGCTGCGGCCGTGGCGGCGGCAGATGCAGGTGGTGTTTCAGGACCCGTTTGGCAGCCTGAGCCCGCGCATGTCGGTGGCACAGATCATCAGCGAAGGTCTGGAAGTGCATTGCGAGTCGACCGCTAATGAATGTGATGAGCAAGTGATTCGCGTGCTCAGGGAAGTCGGCCTCGACCCGGAAAGCCGCCATCGCTACCCGCATGAATTTTCCGGCGGCCAACGCCAACGCATCGCCATCGCCCGGGCTCTGGTGCTCAAACCCGCGCTGATCCTGCTCGATGAGCCAACCTCCGCACTTGACCGCACCGTGCAGAAACAAGTGGTCGCCCTGCTCCGTGATCTCCAGGAGAAATACGGTTTGACCTACCTGTTTATCAGCCATGATCTGGCGGTGGTGCGCGCTTTGGCACACGACATGATCGTGATCAAGGACGGTCAGGTGGTCGAGCGTGGTGCCAGTCACGACGTATTTGACAACCCGCAGCATCCCTACACCAAAGAGCTGTTGGCGGCGGCGCATCCGGGGTAGGTTTTTTTCTGCTAATTCGCGGCGCGGCATTCGCGAGCAGGCTCGCTCCCACATTTGGAATGCAGGCCCCTGTGAGAGCGAGCCTGCTCGCGAAGGGATCGGTACCGGCAACAAACAATCAGGATCAGCCTCCATGAACACCACCGAAAGCCTCAAGGACTACCAACGGGTGCGCACTCTGGCGATCCGTTCGCTGTTCGAGATCATCGAGCAATCCAGTGAGGGCACGGTGATTGTCGATCGCGATGCGAACATCGTCTGGATGAACGAACGCTATGCCCGGCGCTTTGGTCTCGAATCGGCGGCAGGCGCTATCGGCAAGCCTTGCGAAAGCGTGATCCCCGGGAGTTTGCTGCGCGAGGTGGTGCGCACCGGTCGGCCGATTCTGCTGGACATGCAGGACACCCCAAAGGAACCGCTGGTGGTGATGCGCCTGCCGATCCACGACGATGCCGGCAGCGTGATCGGCGCCATCGGTTTTGCCCTGTTCGACGAGTTGCGCACGCTGTCGCCGATGCTCAAGCGTTACCTGAGCATGCAGGAGGAACTGGCCTCGACCCGCTCACTGCTGCGTGCGCGGCAGACCAAATACAACTTCGCCCATTTCATCGGTACCAGCGCCGCCAGCCTTGAAGTCAAACGACGTGCGCGACGAAGCGCCAGCGCTGATTCGCCCGTGTTGCTGCTGGGAGAAACCGGCACTGGCAAAGAGCTACTCGCACAAGCCATTCACAGCGCTTCGCCACGTGCACACAAAGCCTTCGTCAGCATCAACAGCGCGGCAATTCCAGAGGCGCTGCTGGAAGCCGAATTTTTCGGCACGGCACCCGGCGCCTTCACCGGCGCTGACCGCAAGGGCCGCACCGGTAAATTACAAATCGCTCAGGGCGGCACGCTGTTTCTCGACGAGATCGGCGATATGCCGCTACCGCTGCAAAGCAAACTGTTGCGCGTGTTGCAGGAAAAGGAGTTCGAGCCGGTCGGCTCCAATGAAGTGATTCAGAGCGATGTGCGGGTAATCGCCGCGACGTCGACGGATTTGCAGGCAGCGATCAAGCGCGGCGAATTTCGCGCCGATTTGTACTACCGCCTCAATGTGCTGCCGATCCAGGTGCCGCCGCTGCGCGAACGTCTCGATGATCTGCCGGCGCTGAGCGAGGCGATTCTCGAAGAACTGCGCAGCCAGCATGAACTGCACCGCGATGCGCTGGCGCTGTTGGGCCAGCATGCCTGGCCGGGCAACATCCGTGAGTTGCGCAATGTGTTGGAGCGGGCGGCGTTGCTCAGTGATGACCTCATGCTGACCGAGCAGGATATTCGCGGGGCGATTGGCACGTTTACTCCCGTTGCGCGGACGTCCGAGCCGAGCACGCACGCATCGGCTCGGGAGACATTCGCGCAGGCGCGGGCGCGCTTTGATCGGCAGTTGATCGAATCGACCCTGGCGCAATGCGCGGGGAAGGTACCGGAGGCTGCGGTTCGGCTGGGTCTGGGGCGGTCGACGCTGTACAAGAAAATGGCTGCGCTGGGGATTGCCGAGTCTACATAAAGAGATATCGAATCTCTGTATGAAGACAAAACAAAAGCTTCGCGAGCAGGCTCGCTCCCACAGGGGAATGCATGTCAAATGTGGGAGCGAGCCTGCTCGCGAAGCCTCCGGCCCATTCAAAGAAAATCTCAACTAAGAGACAAAAACAGCTTCGAGAACTCGACCGAGATCTAATTTCCTTATATTTCAAACAGTTAGAAGATTGGCACAAATCTCGCTAACACCTCTCCACATCCGTTTCACCCACAAAAATAACAATCCTGGAGAGACACACCATGAGTGTGATCATTGCCTTGGCAGCCCTGACGCTGCTGATGCTCGCCGCCTACCGTGGCTACAGCGTCATCCTCTTCGCCCCGATCGCCGCCCTCGGCGCGGTGCTGCTCACCGATCCGTCCGCCGTTGCCCCCGCGTTCACCGGGGTGTTCATGGACAAGATGGTCGGTTTCATCAAGCTCTACTTCCCGGTATTCCTGCTCGGCGCGGTGTTCGGCAAGCTCATCGAACTGTCCGGTTTCTCGCGCTCGATCGTCGCCGCTGCGATTCGCCTGCTCGGTACCAAACAAGCAATGCTGGTGATCGTGCTGGTGTGCGCCCTGCTCACTTATGGCGGCGTGTCGTTGTTCGTCGTTGTCTTCGCCGTTTATCCGTTTGCAGCGGAGATGTTCCGCCAGAGCAATATCCCCAAGCGTTTGATTCCGGCGACCATTGCCCTCGGTGCATTCTCGTTCACCATGGACGCCCTGCCCGGCACGCCGCAAATCCAGAACATCATTCCCAGCACCTTCTTCAACACCACCGCATGGGCGGCGCCGTGGCTGGGGGTGATCGGCACGATTTTCGTGTTCTGCGCCGGCATGCTGTTTCTGCAGCGCCAACGCAACAAGGCGCAACGTGCCGGCGAAGGCTACGGCACTGAACTGCGCAACGAACCGGAAACTGCCGAAGACCTGAAACTGCCCAACCCGTGGATTGCCCTGTCGCCATTACTGGCCGTGGGCATCATGAACCTGCTGTTCACCCAATGGATTCCGCAGTGGTACGGCAAGACCCACAGCCTCGCACTGCCGGGCATGGCCGCGCCGGTCACTACCGAAATCGCCAAGCTCACGGCGATCTGGGCGGTGCAGGCGGCGTTGCTGGTCGGCATTCTCATGGTGCTGGCGTTCGGCTTTAAGGCGATTAAAAGCAAGCTCGCCGAAGGCAGCAAAAGCGCAGTCAGCGGTGCGTTGCTCGCAGCCATGAACACGGCGTCTGAATACGGCTTTGGTGCGGTAATCGCTTCGCTGCCGGGCTTTTTGGTGCTGGCCGACTGGCTCAAGCAGATTCCCAATCCGTTGGTCAACGAAGCGATCACCGTGACGCTGCTCGCCGGCATCACCGGTTCGGCCTCGGGCGGCATGAGCATTGCGCTGGCGGCGATGTCCGAGCAGTTCATCAGCGCGGCGCACGCGGCGAATATCCCGCTGGAAGTGCTGCACCGCGTGGCCGCGATGGCCAGTGGCGGCATGGACACCCTGCCGCACAACGGCGCGGTGATCACCCTGCTGGCGGTGACCGGATTGACCCACCGCGAAGCCTATAAAGACATTTTCTGTATTACGCTGATCAAGACGCTGGCGGTTTTCGTGGTGATCGGCACTTTCTACGCCACTGGTATTGTGTGAGGTATTCATGACCACTCTTTCCGGCAAGACAGCTTTGGTGACCGGCTCCACCAGCGGCATCGGCCTGGGCATCGCGCTGACTCTCGCGAAGGCCGGCGCCAACCTGATCCTCAATGGCTTCGGCGACGCCTCGAAGGTGATCGCCGAAGTCGCTCAGTTCGGCGGCAAGGTCGGCCATCATCCCGCCGATGTCAGCGACCCGGCGCAGATTGCCGACATGGTCGCCTACGCCGAGCGCGAGTTTGGCGGCGTCGACATTCTGGTCAACAACGCTGGCATTCAGCACGTTGCGGCGGTAGAAGAGTTTCCGGTTGAGCGCTGGGATTCGATCATTGCGATCAACCTGTCATCGGTGTTCCACAGCACCCGTTTGAGTCTGCCGGGCATGCGCCGCAAGAACTGGGGGCGCATTATCAATATCGCCTCGGTGCATGGCCAGGTCGGCTCCACCGGCAAAGCCGCATACGTTGCCGCCAAGCATGGCGTGATCGGCCTGACCAAAGTGGTCGGGCTGGAAACCGCGACCAGCAATGTCACCTGCAATGCGATCTGTCCGGGCTGGGTGTTGACGCCGCTGGTGCAGAAGCAGATCGACGATCGCGCGGCCAAGGGGGTCGATCCGCAGCAGGCGCAGCATGATCTGCTGGCGGAAAAACAACCCTCGCTGGAGTTCGTCACACCGCAGCATCTGGGTGAGTTGGTGCTGTTCTTGTGCAGCGAAGCCGGCAGCCAGGTGCGCGGCGCGGCGTGGAACATTGATGGTGGCTGGCTGGCGCAATAAACACCTGGCCATTGTGGGAACGATCTCCCTGGCCTGTACGAATCCGATAAGAAGAGGCAAGCCCATGTCCGATATTCTCTGGCAACCCGACACCCAGCGTATCGCCGGTTCGCGTATGGATGCCTTCCGGCGCGATATCAATCAGCGGCATTCGCTCAAGCTCGACGGCTACCCTGCCCTGCACCAATGGAGCATCGATCAGCGCCCGGCGTTCTGGCAGGCGATCGTCGATTTCTTCGACATCCGCTTCCACACTCAGCCCGACGCCGTCTTGCGTGAAGGTGCAGAAATGCCCAGCGCCGAGTGGTTCCCCGGCGCGACCCTGAACTTCGCTGAACACCTGTTGCGCCGACGCGACGATGCCGTGGCCGTGATCGCAGTTGCAGAGAATGGTCAGCGCGAACAACTGACCTGGGCCGAGCTGGCCGAACAGGTCGCCGGGTTTCAGGCGAGCCTGCGCGCGGCGGGCGTTGGCCGGGGTGATCGCGTGGCGGCGTGCATGCCCAACACCTGGCAAACCCTGGTGGCGATGCTGGCCACTACCAGCCTCGGCGCGATCTGGTCCTGCTCGTCGCCCGACTTCGGCACCCACGGCGTGATCGATCGCTTTGGCCAGATCGAACCGAAAGTGCTGCTCACCTGTGCCGGCTATCAATACGCCGGAAAAACCCTGGATCAGACCGCCAAGCTCAACGAAATCCTTGCACAACTGCCGTCACTGCAGCAGTTGATCATCGTCCCGTACGCTCGCCCGCAAGCTCGCATCGAGGATTACCGAACCCTAGCCGATGTCTGCTTCTGGGAAGATTTTTATCAACCCGGTGGTGAACCGGATTTCACCCCGGTGCCGTTCAATCATCCGCTCTACGTGCTGTACTCCAGCGGCACCACTGGCGTGCCGAAATGCATCGTCCACAGCACCGGCGGCGTGCTGCTGCAACACGTCAAGGAACATGGTTTGCACTGCGACCTCGGTCCCGGTGACCGCTTGTTCTACTACACGACCTGCGGCTGGATGATGTGGAACTGGCTGGTCTCGGCACTCGCAGTGGGCAGCGCCGTGGTGCTCTACGACGGCTCGCCGTTCCACCCGAATCACCAGCGCCTGCTCGACCTGATCGACGATGAACGCATCAGCGTGTTTGGCACCAGTCCGAAATTCCTCGCGACGCTGGAAAGCAGCGGCGCCAGGCCACGGGAAAGCCATGATTTGAGCAGTTTGAAAACCCTGCTGTGCACAGGCTCGGCTTTGTCACCGCAAAGCTACGATTTCGTTTATCGCGACTTCAAAACCGAGGTGTGTCTGGCCTCGATGTCCGGTGGCACCGACATCGTTTCGTGCTTCGTCAATGGCAACCCGCTGTCAGCGGTACGTCGCGGAGAAATCATGGGCAAGAGCCTGGGCATGGCCGTCGAGGTGTGGAACGACGCTGGCCAGCCGGTGATCGGTGAGAAAGGTGAACTGGTCTGCACGCGGCACTTCCCGGCGATGCCGATCGGCTTGTGGAATGACCCCGACGGCTCAAAACTGCACCAGTCTTATTTCAGCCAGTTCCCCGGTGTATGGGCGCAGGGTGATTACGCCGAGCAATTGTCCGATGGCGCAATGATGATCCATGGCCGCTCGGATGCGGTGTTGAATCCGGGCGGCGTGCGCATCGGCACGGCGGAGATTTATCGGCAGGTCGAGAAAATCAGTGAAGTGCTGGACAGCGTCGCCATCGGTCAGCAATGGCAGGAGGATGTGCGCGTCGTGTTGTTCGTGCGTTTGCGCGACGGCGTCGAGCTGGATGAAGGGCTTGAACAGCGAATCCGCGAAGTGATCCGCGCCAATACCACACCCAGGCATGTTCCCGCACGCATCGTCGCAGTAACCGATATACCGCGCACCATCAGCGGCAAAGTCGTAGAGCTGGCGGTGCGCGATGTCGTGCATGGGAGGCCAGTGAAAAATACCGATGCACTGGCCAATCCCGAAGCGCTGGAGCAGTTTCGGGATCGGCGCGAACTGGCCATGACCGAAGTTATTCAACACTGAATTTCGTCTGGCGCAGCCTCAATTCAGCTGTATTACAACTTCACCGGTGAGGGGCTGATCTCCACTGGCTTCGATCGCTGCGCGCATGATGCTGAGATTCAGCGAAAACAACGCTTCGTTTGTTTTCAACAAACTGAGCAAGGCAATAACGAGCATCAGCGAGTCTGCATTGAGGAGCGCTTGAGCGCTTTCGTGAAAACTGCCAGTGATAGGCTCAGACCGGGGCAAGCGTCCCTTTGCCAAGTTTAGTAAAGGCGCCACATCCAAACCGACCTTACCATCTCGGGTCGCCCCCTCGGCAGTGATCAGACTGGTCTTGGCGGGGTTGACCCGAATCATTTCGTGGATGAGGTCATCAGCGATTTCGCCGTAACCTGTCAGGCTGAATCGCTGGTTGAAGTTACGTGTATTGACCGTCATGTACTGAACACGCTTTTTATCTGTAGCTCCTGCGCTCTTCCATTTGCTGTAATCGAATGGATTTACCTCAATGACGCCATCATCTAGTTTCAGGCTATCCAACAGGAAATTGCTGGCGGACGTTCCGCCGAAATCCAGCCTGATGGCGCTTAGCAGATTGGACAATTCGTCACGCGCCGCCGCGGTACTGCCAAAAAACAATCCAATCGTGGGGTCGGTTTTGAAATTCAGCGCCGGCGCGCCCAGCACTTCAATTGCGCTGTCTATTTTGAAACGGGCCAGTGGCAGACTGCGCTCGAGAATGTGAGCTGTAAAAACACCCGGAACCGGTTTCTGCAGTAATGGCAGACTAAACTTCTCTTGCAGGTCGAAATTGACGAGTCGTTTTCCCCACGGCTTACCTAGCCGATTGGCCGCGTACCACTCACTGCTTTTCTTGATGGCACAGACATTGAAAGAAGACGCGGTGCTTCCAAGCGGGCGCCACCTCCCGAAACCAACATCGGTAGCATTCGCCAGCTTGTGAAATTCCCGCGCCGTACCGGTCAGTCTGCTCATCTGGACAACGGCAGATTCCACGACTTTTGCGCCCGACGCGCCCAAATGCATGACGCTTTTGAACAATGCTTTTGACGCTTGGTATCCAGCAGTTGGCAATCCATCAATCGGATTGAAAGTCGAGACTGTCAGAGAAATGCCAAACCTGACGAGGCTGCCGATTTTTGCCGTTAACGAAACTGTTTTGGCTGCGATATGCAGAATTTTAGCCGGGGCACCCAGTACAGTGAAGAAAATACCGATAGCATCCATCGTGCACGCGTAAATTCCGTCAACCACCTGATTTCTATTTCCGGAAGCCAAGTCTTCGATACATTTCTTGAACGGGACACACAGGTCAATAATATACGTCAGCACCTCGTTATAAGTGTTCTCCGCACGCTCTTTATCAGTGTATTCGGTGAAGACTTCCCTGAAATCCTGGAGGCTGCCCAATGGTCTGTTCTTCACAACAAATTGGGCAATATTTTCGATATGCTCATTTACGAAAAACTGATAATGATTACGAACGACCCGCGACGCAGAAGTCGGAGCCATAACAGTGCCAAGTTTCTCTATAACCATAATCCCAGAGGCATTCGGCGACGGCTTTTTTCCGACAATGTAGCTATCGAAATCAGTTGGAACGTTATGCGTGGGGGGCAAAGGGAAAAATGCATCATTGGGCTTCCCTGTATATTCAACCCTTCCAGGCATGTTCATTTTTTGGGTATAAATAATCAATTTGCCTAGCTCATCGTTTCTTCTGCACTCTCCCAGCAAGGTAAACATTTCATAGCATAAAGTCTGATTATTCCCGAAGGAAGCTATCATAATTACACCGAACCGCCCCACCGCCTGGTCTTTCTTGAGCTGAACTTCGATATTTTTGGGTGGCTGATTACCCGCGCCGACCAAGTTATAATTAGCCGATGACGGATAGTAAATCTCTGCAACCGAAGGACGTACAGTAAAAAACGTGATCTTGCTTGAGGCAAAGACATCTCGATCGGCTCGAGGCATTCCTGCTATCGCCAGCTTTATGTTTGAAGCCATCGCCTTATGAATATTGCAGTGATAGCTAACGAGCTCAGCTTCGAATGCTGGTTTGATGGCAGGCAAGGCCAAAAGCTGCGGATACTTATCGAAAATGCCGGGCTCTTTATTCCAATCCCATGTTCCGGACGCCAGCAACCCTTCGATATGAAGATCAAGCATCGACACTCTCATTGCAGAATAAGTCTCAGGACGCAAAAGAGGTTGTTCAATAACATCAAAATCAGCAACCGCCTGCTTCAATGCAGTCATCGCCAGTCGTTTCCGATTGGGCGGAGCCGCCCCAAATGCCTTGATTCCCAAAACAATATCATCCACGTGCGTTTTATACGCATTCAAAGCGTCTTGAGCTGCTGTAAGAGCAGACGTGCTCAGTTGCTCATGAGTGATGACTTCATTCATCAATGCCCAGTCAATGATAGGGTCGATCGCAGTAATACCTTGCAGCTCCCCCAGTACCGGGCTGACCGTTTCCATGCTTGCAAACTTCATGACTTGTTCATATGTCATGAAGCGAGAGACGCCTCGACAATTGATCTCGATAAAGCTCACCGCCTGGCAAAACGTCACCCAGCCGATCGAGCCAGCGTAAAGCTCTTGGGGCAGATTTTTAACCAAGAGACAAGGCGCTACATGAGCCAGGAGCAGGTGGGAAGCGAGAGGAATAATCGAGTGCGAATGGCCCTTTGCTACAAGGTAAGCCTCAAAATTTTCACGTATGGCATATAACGGCCTATCAGCCATGGTGCTCGAATCGTATATATCAAAGGTTCCGATGCAGTTGCGCTTGCCAGTAACGCCTATGGATGAATCCAACTGCAAAATTATTGCAGTGAGCAACACCTGAGCTAGATCGTCACTACTGATTTCCTCGGAATCCTTCGCCCCCCACCAGTCCAGTGCGATGACGTATTCCTTGGCAATTTTCTGCGACGCTGGATGACGAACCAGCATTGCAACGACCTCGTTAGCGCTGTCCCAATTAACGGTAGTAACGTTATACGGTCTGACGCTTCTGAAGATTGTGTTAAGTAGATTCTCATTCGCAGGGAACAGTTTACTCGTCACCGCGCGAATCTCTGCACACTGCTGTGGTGTCAAGGTGATCGACGTATCATTTAGCCCAGTTATCTGCCCCCAGTAATTACCAAAATCATCTCCTTCAGGCCACTTCCACTCCAAAAAGCCAATCAAGCTTTCTAGTTTTTCTCTGTCATCCGGCACGTTGAACCCGTGAAAACGCAACCACTGCGACAACAGCACTGCGTTATCAAGGTGAACGAATCCACCAAGACCTGCTGCAATAGCAACTAACTTCTCGAACTTCTCATTCGCGCCGGGATTACTCTTGACGTTATCCGATACATCCATCCACCCTTCATGAGTAACGTATATGTGAATTTCACCCGAAGACGTAACTCTACTGTAGGTGCCGGAACCGAGTAAGCTCATCAGATCCTGAAGCATCTCGCTGGCCGGTTTCTGTAAACGTCCAAAAGAGGATTCAGGCGAGAGCCAGATGATCTTTTGGTCATCGTTTGAAATATCCCGTGCAACGTCTTCCGGAGCTTCGACAAGAAATCTTTTCAACTGGCCTAGAAGTGCCATTCGCTCTAATTCATCTGCGGCAGAACAACGCACATTATCGGCAGCGCTCAATTTGGAAAGAGCACCTGCACCACATCGATTTTTCATTTTATTGACCTGTTTATTTACATGGACTTGCTATCGAGATCGCAAATCTAATAAAAACAGGCGAAACCACAACTAACCAAGTATTAGTCTAGATTTCAAACATCTATCACCTGACCGCTCAGCCGCCTACAGACACGACAACTTACTCCACCAACCCCCAATCCCCTGTCGATGCTTTTTCGTTGATTGGAGAATCAAGTTTAAGCTTGATGCCTAACCGTAAGTTGTTTGTCGAATCCGCGTTTTTCAAAGCTTCTTCTACTGTAATAACACGCGCAAGGACTAACTGTAACAGTGCAGCATCGAATGTCTGCATGCCTGAGTCTTCGGATTTCTCCATGATACTTTTCAACTCAGCCAACTCATTGCGGCGGAGCGCATCAGCGACAGTCGGCGTACCTAATAACACTTCCACGGCCGCCCTGCGCTGGCCGTCGACAGTGCGTACCAAGCGCTGCGAGATAAAGGCTTTCAGGTTGTTGCCCAATGTCTGCAACAGCTGCTCGCGCTTCTCCTCGGGAAACATATTGATGATGCGATCCAGCGCCTGATTGGCGTTGGTCGCATGTAATGTCGACAACACCAGATGCCCTGTATCGGCAAACGAGAGCGCGTGCTCCATGGTTTCGCGGTCACGGATCTCACCAATCAGGACGACGTCCGGTGCCTGGCGTAAAGTGTTCTTCAGTGCAGCATGAAAGCTGCGCGTATCGACGCCAACCTCACGCTGATTGATGATCGAGCGCTTGTGCCGATGGATATATTCGATCGGGTCTTCGATGGTAACAATGTGTCCGGCACTGTGACGGTTGCGATGATCGATGAGCGCCGCCAGGGAGGTCGACTTGCCCGAACTGGTAGCGCCGACAAAAAGAATCAGGCCACGTTTGAGCATCACCGTTTCCAGCAACACCGGCGGCAGTTTCAAGTCTTCGAACCGCGGGATGTCGAGCTTGACGTTGCGGATAACGATCGAAACGTCGTTGCGCTGCTTGAAAATGTTCACCCGGAACCGGCCGACGCCCGTTCGGGAGATTGCCAGGTTCATTTCAAGATCCCGGTCGAACTCCCGGCGCTGCTCGGCGTCCATCAGGGAGGTGGCGATGGCCGCGGTTTCGCCAGGTTTGAATGGCTGATCGCTGAGCGCCGTTAGCACACCATCAATGCGAGCGCTCGGTGGTGCGCCGGTGGAAAGGAAGAGATCCGAACCGTTTTTTTGCGACAATGTTGACAACAGTGCATCGATTTCCATGGCTGAAAGCACCCGCGAAGCATTGAATGAGCAGATTTGGCCTACGCTTGGCGCGGCTCCTGCAACAATGATAGACCCCGTCTCACCGAACCACGCTCAGGATTGAAACATGAATGCTGTACCCACCACCGATGACGCCCAGGCCCTGATCGCCCGCACCGACTGGAGCCGCAGTCCGCTGGGCGCCGCCGGTACCTGGCCGCAGAGTCTGCGCACAGCGGTGGACATCGTGATTCATTCGCCGATGCCGATGCTGCTGTTGTGGGGGCCGCAACTCACGCAGCTCTACAACAATGGCTTTGCCCTGCTCGCCGGCAGCAAGCATCCCGAAGCCTTCGGCCAGCCAACGCATGAGATCTGGCCGGAAGTACGGGATTTTGCCGAGCCGATCTACCAAGCGGTGCTGCAGGGCCAGGTGCGCAGCTTCAGCGAGCAACGTTTCAGCGTGCAGCGCGACGGCAAAAAAACCGATTTCTGGCTGGATCTGACCTACAGTCCGATTCGCGATGAAACCGCACAGGTCGCCGGAATTCTGATCACTGCCATTGAGACCAACGAGCGCCGCCGCATTGCCCTGGAATTGCAGCGCCGTTCCGAGGAAAGCCTCAAGGCTCAGCGCCAGTCCGAAGAGCGTCTGCAACTGGCCCTTGCCGCCGCCGACGCCGTCGGAACGTGGGACTGGGACATTGGCGAAGACCGATTCATTGCCGATGCGCATTTTGCCGAACTGCATGGCGTTGATCCGAGCAAGGCCGGGCAATTGCCGATCAGCGAATATATGCACGGGGTGCACCCCGAAGACCGCGCAATGGTTGCGCGCGGCATCAAGCACTGCATCACCCACGGCACCGAGTACGCTGAGGAATATCGCTTGTTGCAGGCCGATGGCACGCTGCGCTGGGTGTTCGCGCGCGGGCGTTGCTACAAGGATCATCATGGTCGGCCGATGCGCTTTCTCGGCGCGGCGCTGGACCTGACCGAACGCAAACACACCGAACAAGCGCTGCGTCAGAGCCAGACCGAATTGCAGTTGATCATCAACGCCATGCCGATCCTGATCAGCTATGTCGACGCCGAAGAACGTTTTCGCTTGAACAACGCAGCGTATCTCGACTGGTACGGCCTCACACCGCAAGAGTTGTACGGGCGCAAGATTCGCGAAGTCATCGGCGAAGAGGCGTATTTCCTGCGTGCACCGTACATCGCCGAAGCGCTGGCCGGGCGCGCCTGTTCCTTCAGTTTCTACACACCGCACCGCGATGGCAGCACCCGTCATGCCCTCATGAATTATCTGCCGCGACATGGTGCGGACGGTGCAGTGAACGGCTTCTACATCTTTGTCATCGACGAGACCGAGCGCAAGAAAACCGAAGAAGCCCTGCGTAATCTCAACGAGACCCTCGAAGAGCGGGTCAGCGCGCGCACCGAGCAACTGGCTCAGGCCAACGAGCGTTTGCAGAACGAGATGTTCGAACGCGAGCGCGCCGAAGATGCCTTGCGCCACGCGCAGAAGATGGAAGCCGTCGGCCAGCTCACGGGTGGCATCGCCCACGACTTCAACAACATGCTCACCGGCATTATCGGCAGTCTGGACTTGATGCAGCGCTACATCGCCAATGGTCGTGCCGACGAGATCGGCCGTTTTACCGAAGCGGCCGTGTCATCGGCCAATCGCGCGGCGGCGCTCACGCATCGCTTGCTGGCGTTCTCGCGGCGCCAGTCGCTGGACCGCAAGCAACTGAACGTCAATGAGCTGGTGCACTCGCTGGAAGATCTGATCCGCCGCACCAAAGGCGATCCGATCGACCTGCAACTGCGCCTGCCCGAAGACGTTTGGCCGGTGAGCACCGACGTCAGCCAGCTGGAAAATGCCTTGCTCAATCTGGTGATCAACGCCCGCGACGCGATGCCCGAAGGCGGCACGTTGCTGATCCAGACTGCCAACGTCTACCTCGACAGCAGCGACATCACCATTCTCGAACCGGTCAAGGCCGGGGAATACGTCATGCTCGCGGTCAGCGATAACGGCACCGGCATGACTCCGTCAATTCGCTCCAAAGCGTTCGATCCGTTCTTCACCACCAAGCCGATCGGCCAGGGCACCGGGCTCGGGCTGTCGATGATCTACGGTTTCGCCCAGCAGTCCGGTGGTCACGTCAGCCTCGACAGCGTACCGGGGCAAGGTACTTGCGTGCGCCTGTACTTGCCGCGCTTGCTTGAGCCGGCGCCGGAAACCTCATCTGTGAAGAAAGCCGAACCGATTGCTGCTTCATCTTCTGGCGAAACCGCAATCGTGGTCGAGGATGACGCGGCGGTGCGCATGCTGGTGCTCGATCTGCTGAGGGAGCTGGGCTATAAAACCTTCGAAGCGGCAAACGCCAAAATCGCCCTGCCCTTGTTCGAGTCCGCGCAACGTGTCGATCTGCTGGTCACCGATGTCGGGCTGCCCGGCATGAACGGTCGCCAGTTGGCGGAAATTGCGCGCCAGCATCGTCCCGGCCTTAAAGTGCTGTTCATGACCGGTTACGCGCAGATTGCTGCCGAGCGCCAGGGCTTTCTTGAAGAGGGCATGGACATGGTCGCCAAGCCTTTTGTCCTGGAAGTGTTGGCGAGCAAGATTCGCAAGTTGAGCAACCCGACCCCGTGACTTGAGGCATAATCGCGCGCCCCGCTGTCACCCCGTTATCAGGTATTGCACGATGAAAGCCCAAGCCCGCCACATTCTGGTGAAAACCGCCGAAGAGGCCGAACAACTCAAACAGCGCATCGCCAAGGGCGAAGCATTCGATGTGCTGGCGAAGAAGTTTTCCACCTGCCCGTCCGGCAAACGCGGCGGTGATCTGGGCGAAGTACGTCCAGGACAGATGGTCGGCGCGATTGATGCGGTGATTTTCAAGAAACCACTGCGCACCGTGCATGGACCGATCAAGAGCAAGTTTGGTTATCACCTGGTGCAGGTGTTTTATCGGGATTGATCGGCTGGCTGCCGGGCTTCTTCGCGAGCAGGCTCGCTCCCACATTTCGACCGGGTTTTCATTGTGGGAGCGAGCCTGCTCGCGAACCGATTGCGCAGCAAGCGGCCATTCTCTGACTACCTGGGGATCAGCGCCCCTGGCACCTGTATCACCCGACTGGCCAATTCATGTCCCGCTTGGGCCGCCTCTGCCGGGCTGCCGCCGAGCAAGCGCCGGGCCAGATACGCCGCACTGAACGAATCCCCCGCCGCCGTGGTGTCGACAACCTTGTCGACCTTTTGCGCCGGCACCTCAAACGCCTCCCCCTGACAACGAATCAGGCACGCCTCGGCGCCACGCTTGAGCACCACTTCTGGCGTGCCAATCTGCGCATACGTCGCAAACACCTCAGCGCAATCGGCAAACCCGAACAACGCCTGTTCGTCATCCACGGTGAGCAACGCCAGATCGACATAGGGCAAGACGCTGCGATATGCCGCGCGGGCCTCTTCCACAGAAGCCCACAAGCGTGGGCGGTAGTTGTTGTCGAAAACGATGCGCGCATCGCGCTGCCGGGCTTCGCTCAACGTCTTGATCAGGCGGGCACGGCCTTGCATGCCAAGTACGGCGAGGGTGATCCCGCTGAAATACAGCACGTCGTAGTCCGGCAAGGCCGCGAGAATCGGCTCGGCCGCAGGGGTAGTGAAGCAATCGCGTACCGCCGCTTCGTTGCGCCAGTACAGAAAGCGCCGCTCGCCGTTGGCGTCGGTCTGTATGCAATACAAACCGGGAAGCCGACCGGGCAAGCGCTGCACCAGATCGAGGCCGATGCCTTCGCTGCGCCAGATCTGGCACATCGCATCGCTGAAACTGTCATCGCCCAGCGCGGTGACGTAGTCGACTTGCGCCTTGTCGCCCAGGGCGCGGGACAGGTACACGGCCGTATTGAGGGTATCGCCACCGAAGCTTTGCTGCAGACTGCCGTCGGCACGTTGTTGCAGTTCGATCATGCATTCGCCGATCAGGGCGATGCGTGGGGTGTAGGGCCCCAGAGGGCTGAGCGTGGTCATCTGGTAAGGTCTCTGGTCGTTCGGTGGTGGCTGTTGGGGCGTCATCGCTGGCAAGCCAGCTCCCACAAAGTCAAGGTGAACATAAATTGGGTAATCACCTCCGGCCCTGTGGGAGCTGGCTTGCCAGCGATTGGCCGCGCCTCGGTCTCAAGCCTTAGAAACAAGTCTCCATGGTCTCGATAACCGCCAACTGCTCATCCACCAGCAACCCAACACGCCATTTGTCAAACGTCAGGCACGGATGCGAAGTACCAAAGGAAATGATGTCGCCGACCCGCAGTTCTACACCCGGCGCCACGGTCATGAACGCATGCTGATCCATCACCGCCGTGACCTTGCACGCACCGATATCATCACCTGTCGCCGGCACCACACCGGCCTTGTAGCGCAACAACGGCACCGGCAAACCGGCGTCGAATGCGACGTCGCGCTTGCCCAGAGCGATCACCGCGAAACCCGGTTCCGGCAGCGACTGCACATGAGCCCAGACTTCCAGCGCTGGGCGCAGGCCTTCGTGCAGATCGCTGCGACGGTCGAGCACGCAGCACTGCGCCTCTTTGTAGATACCATGGTCGTGGGCCACGTAACTGCCCGGGCGCAACACGCTGAGGAAACGGCCAGCGGCGTTCTGGGTTTCGAAAGATTCGGCGATCAGGTCGTACCAGGCCGAACCCGACGCAGTGATGATCGGTCTGGCGATGGCAAAGGCGCCGCTGTCCTGTAGCTGCACCGCGAGGCGAACCAGCGACGCGGCGAATTCGCGAATGCCACTGACCGAATGATCGCCATGAATCACGCCTTCGTAACCTTCAATGCCGGTCAGTGCCAGCGCCGGTTGCGCATCGATGGCCTTGGCCAGCTCGATGACTTCCTGCTCGCTGCGGCACCCGCAGCGCCCGCCAACCACGCCATATTCGATCATCACGTTGAGCTTGACCCCACGGGAAGCGAAGTAAGCCCCGAGGTCGGCGACGTTGTCCGGGTGATCGACCATGCAATAGAAATCGAACGTCGGATCGGCGAGCAGATCGGCAATCAACGCCATGTTCGGCGTGCCGACCAATTGATTGGCCATCAACACCCGACGTACGCCGTGAGCATAAGCGGCGCGGGTCTGGGTAGCGCTGGCGAGGGTGATGCCCCAGGCGCCGGCGTCGAGCTGTCGCTTGAACAGTGCCGGGGTCATGCTGGTTTTGCCGTGAGGCGCGAGTTCGGCGCCGCTGTCGCTGACAAATTTCTGCATCCAGCGAATGTTGTGCTCCAGGGCCTCGCGGTGCAGCACCAGCGCTGGCAGGCTGACGTCGCGGGTCAATTGCGCGCCGAGGGTGGCGTCACCTTTTTCTACGGCAGAGTTGATGGCAGTGGTCATGGTCCAGTCCTCACAGTCGCGGCCGCAGGCAGCCGCGGTTATTCGTTGATCCGCCGGGCGAGGCTGTTGGCGCTCTCGATCAGCACCCGGCGATAGTCGTTGTAATTGTTTTTCGCATCGGCCCGAGGGGCGACGATGCACAACGTGCAAATGGCCACGCCTTGCGGGTCTTTCACCGGCGCGGCGAAGCAATGGGTGAACGTGTCGGCGACGCTGTCGAAGGAAAAGAAGCCATCGATACCGGCCTGACGAATCTCCGCCAGAAAGCGTTCCAGTGGCAGACGTTCGCCGTCGGGCAGGATGTAGTCGTCCTCGTCGATCAGGTCGATGATCTGCTGATCGCTTAAATGCGCGAGCAGCAGGCGCCCGGAGGCGGTCCACGGGATCGGCGCGTTTTCGCCGATATCCGATGAGATGCGGAAATGCCGCTCGCCCTCCTTCATCAACGCCACCGTGTATTTGCGCCCGTTGAGCAGGCACATCTGCGCAGTTTCGCGGGTCTGGCTGACGATCTCCTGCAAGGCGTGATCGGCCTCGCGGCTGAGGTCGAAATGGCGCAGATGCGCTTGGCCGAGGAAGTACAACTGGCGGCCGAGATAGACGTGGCCGTCCTTGCCCACCGGTTCCAGAATCCGCCGCTCCAGCAAGGATGCGACCAGCTCGTAGACCGTGGATTTCGGGCCGCCGATGCCGTTGGCGATGTCATTGGGGCGCAAGGGCTGGCCGATTTCCTTGAGAAAATCGAGGATATCGAACGCCCGGTCCAGACCACGTGCCCGGCGCTTGATGGTGTCTTCGGTCATGTCAGTGGTTTCCATTCAAAGTCGCCGGGAGTTTACCGAGAGTCCAGTGTCGCCTGTTACATCGCTTTCGCGAGCAGGCTCGCTCCCACAGGAAAACGCATTCCAAATGTGGGAGCGAGCCTGCTCGCGAAGAGGGCTGCACTTGTTTCAGGCCTTCTTCTTGTAGGCAATGCAGTCGATCTCAACCTTGCAATCAACCATCATGCTCGCCTGCACACAGGCCCGCGCCGGGGCGTGTTCGGGTTTGAAATACTCGGCGAAGACCTTGTTGAAACTGCTGAAATCCCGTGGATCGTCCAGCCAGACGCCAGCGCGGACCACGTCCTCGAGGCCATAGCCAGCCTCTTCGAGAATGGCGATCAGGTTCTTCATGGTCTGGTGGGTCTGTTCGACGATGCCGCCGACGATGATCTCGCCATCCACCGCCGGTACCTGGCCGGACACATGCAGCCAACCATCCGCTTCAACAGCGCGGGCGAATGGACGAGGCTGGCCGCCGGCGGCGGTGCTGCCGGTGCCGTAACGCGTAATGCTCATGGGTGTTTCTCCTGATTGCAAAAGTGCAGATTCAAAACCGCGTGCTTTTGAGAAATTCCGCCAGACGCGGCGATTGCGGGCGTTCGAACAGTTCCTTGGGAGGCCCCTGCTCTTCGATTCGCCCTTGATTCATGAAAACGATCTTGTCCGAGACCTCGAAAGCGAAACGCATTTCGTGGGTCACCAACAACATGGTCATGCCGTCCTCGGCCAGCCCCTTGATCACGTTGAGCACCTCGCCAACCAGTTCCGGGTCGAGGGCTGAGGTGACTTCGTCAAAGAGCATCAGGCTCGGGTTCATCGCAATCGCTCGGGCAATCGCTACGCGCTGTTGCTGACCGCCGGACAACTGACCGGGAAAGTGATTGCGCCGCTCCAGCAGGCCGACACGCTCCAACCATTTTTCGGCAAGCACCACGGCTTCGTCCTTGTGCATCTTCTTCACCTTGAGCAGGCCCAAGGTGACGTTCTGCAAGGCGGTCAGGTGCGGAAACAGGTTGAATTGCTGGAACGCCATGCCGGTCATCGCGCGATGGCGGGCAATGACCTTTTCCGGGTGACGTACGCGTTTACCGTTGACCTCGTCATAGCCGATGGATTCGCCGTCGAGCAGAATCTGCCCGCCCTGAAACTCTTCGAGCATGTTCACGCAACGCAGCAGCGTGGTCTTGCCCGAGCCACTGGAGCCGATCAGCGTAACGACGTTGCCACGCTGCATGCTCAGGTCGACACCCTTGAGCACTTCCACCGCGCCGTACTGTTTGTGCAGACCGCGAATATCCAGCAGCGCCTGATTCTGTGAAGCAACTTGAGCTTGAGTCATGGCAAGGCCACCCGCTTTTCAATGTGCCGGCCGAGTAATTCGATGCCGTAGTTGATGACGAAGAACAGAAAACCGGCGAACAGGTAGAACTCCAGGGTCATGAAGTTTCGGGCGATGATCTGTTGCGTGCTGAGCAGCAATTCGGCGACGCCGATCACCGAGAGCAAGGTCGAAGCCTTGACGATTTCGGTGGACGAGTTGACCCAGGTCGGCAAAATCTGCCGCAGCGCCTGAGGCAACAGTACGTAGCCGAGGGATTGGTAGAACGTCAGACCGATGGCTTTGCCCGCCTCCATCTGCCCGCGCGGCAGGGCTTGCAAGGCGCCACGGACGATTTCGGCGACGTGCGAGCCGCAGAACAGCGTCAGGCCCAAGGCTCCGGCCTGAAACGCGCTGATCTGCCAACCGAGCGCCGGCGCCATATAAAAGCAGGCCAGCACCAATACAAACACCGGCGTGCCGCGAATCAGATCGACGTACAGCCGAAACGGCGCGCGCATCCAGAATCTGCCGTAAGTCAGGACCAGGCCGGCAACCACGCCGAGCATGGTGCCCAAGACGATGGCCAGCGCCGAGACCTGCACACTGGTCAGAAAGCCCTGCCACAAAGGCTCGCGCGCGAGCCACAATTCATGCAACCAACTGGGGGATTGGTACATCGCAGCCTCCTATCGGCGGATCGCCAGACGCTGCTCGAGGTAACGCAGCAGCATGGCAATGAGGTAACAGGCCGCGACATACAACGCCGTGGTCACCAGCCAGGTTTCGATCACCCGGTAGCTCTCGACGTTGATCTTGCGCGCGTAATAGGTCAGCTCCGGCACCGCAATCGCAGCCGCCAGCGAGGTGTCCTTGAACAGCGAAATGAAGTTGTTCGACAGCGCCGGCAGCACATTGCGCAGCATCACCGGCACGGTGACGTAAGCCTTGACCTGCCATTCACCGAGACCGATTGCCAGCCCGGCTTCGCGCTGGCCTTTGGGAATGCTCAACAAGCCGCCACGGAAGACTTCGGTCAGGTACGCGCCGGCATACAGCGACAGCGTGATGATGAACGAAGGAATCTTGTCCAGACGAATGCCAAGGCTGGGCAGTGCGAAGTAGATCAACAGAATCAACACCAGGATTGGCGTGTTGCGCACCACCGTGACGTACACCGAGGCCAGCACCCGCAAGGCGCGATGTTTGGAGAGCAATGCAAACGCCATCAGCAGGCCGATCACGCAGCCGATGGCGATCGACACCAGCGCCAGCTGCAAGCCCAGCCCGAGCCCTGCCAGCAAGGTGTCGAAATCGCGCCACACGGCGGCAAAGTTCAACTGATAATTCATGGTCAGCAGTACCTTGAGCGGGGCGACTGAAATCGCCCCACTCTCACGGGATCATTTGAATTCGACTGGGAAACCGATCGCGGGCGACGGCAGATCGACACCGAACCATTGCTTGAAGGAGGCGGCGTAGGTCGGGAACTCAACCCCGGTCATGGCCTCATGCAGCGCGGTGTTGACGAAGTTCAGCCAGTCCTGATCGCCGCGTTTCACCGCACACGCGTAGGTTTGCGGGCTCCAGGCGTAGCTTGGGCTGCGGTAGCGGCCCGGGTTCTGCACCATCAGGTATTTGACCGACGACTGATCGGTTGCGGCGGCATCGGCACGGCCAGAGTTCACTGCCTGATACATCAGGTCGACGCTGTCGTACTGATCGACCTTGGCCTTGGGCAATGCCTGATGCACCAATTCTTCGGCGTAGACGTTTTGCAGCACCGCAACGGTAACGTCATCGCCTGCCCCTTGCAGGTCTTCGATTTCCTTGTACTTGCTGTTGTTCGGCAACAGCAGGCCGACGCCTTCGCGGTAGTACGGCAGAGTGAATGCCACTTGCTGGGCACGGCTGGCGGTGACGGTGATGAACTGGCAGCTCATGTCGACCTTGTCGGTCAGCAGATTGGGAATCCGCGCATCGGACGACTGCACCACGAACTCGACTTTACTCGGGTCGTTGAACAGTCCCTTAGCCACCATCCTGGCGATGTCGATATCAAAACCCTGCAACTTGCCGTCCGCGCCCTGAAAGTGCCACGGCGCATTGGTGCTGCCGGTGCCCACGATCAACTTGCCACGGGCGAGAACACTGTCGAGCTTGCTGTCGGCCGCCTGGGCCAGACCCATGACCGAGGAAGAAGCCGCAAGGACAAAAACACACGCTTTGAACAACGAAGGATGGCGACGCATGGCAAGCACTCCAGAATTGTGTTTATTCCGCTATACCGGAACACGGTTTGTTACTACGGAATAGACAGCAGAAAGTGTGCCACAGGAATCTCGCGAAATCTGTAACTGCGTTGAAAGCTTTTGGAATCAACAAGATATGTTTCGTGGACCAAAGGGTTTGGCCCGACCAGGAGCGAAGGAAACACCTGACAAAGCCAGGAAAGGGGTAATGCGTTCCCAACTTGGGTCAGATCGCGCCGTTGTGGTGCGAATCAGGGTGACAGTTGAGCAAAACCCGGTATCAGCGCTTTAGCGCCTGCCTGTAGACATCACCACCCTGCCGTTTCGCGACGGCTATCACCGTGACGACAGCACTTCTCGTGGTTACGCAGTCCACCTGTAATTTCTGACAGTAGACCCCGACATGCCTACTCCTTTAACGTCAAGCAACCTATCCGCTCGTTGAAAAGGACCCTTCGATGAACGTCACCAACACAACTTCCGCGCTGGCCCCGGTTTACCGCAAAGCCCTGAAAACCTGGCGTCCGGTCATTCTTTATTTCGCCAATGAACATTGCCCCGCCTGCGAATGGTCCGGGCCGATCTTTCGGCAGATTGCCGAGCCTTACCGACTGCGCGCCAACATCTATATGCTCAACACCAGCCAATCGCCCAAGCACCCGAATGTCACGGGCACGCCAACCGTGCTGTTCTATAAAAACGGCAGGCTGATGAAAAAGCTCAAAGGTATCGGCACTGAAGAAACCCTCGCACGGGATTTCGCCGTGCACATCGGCAAGACCAAAGCCCCCTTTGCCGCGCGTAAACGGAAGCATGATCTGCCTTGGCTGCGTCAGACACTTCGTACTTTGCGTACCGTTCCACATGGGCGCCTACGGAGGATGTACTGATCGAGCCTCCTCAGAGGAATGGAGTGCCTGCCAAATTGCCTTCGCGAGCAGGCTAGCTGCCACATTGGACCGCGTTGCAATGTGGCAGCTAGCCCGCTCGCAAAAAGGCAGGCACAGCTTTTAGAAAGCGCAAGTATTACGCGGCAGCGCGCTCCAGCAACACCCGCGTCACCCGCCGCTCTTCCACCGCTTTGACAGTCAGTTGCCAGCCCTCGTATTCCAGTCGATCACCGGTCATCGGCAAGCGATCCAGCAGACTCATCACCAACCCGGCCATCGTCTGATAATCCTCGGTCGGCTCGGCATCGAAGCCGGTACGCTGGCGAACGCGAGCCAAGGGCAGCGCGCCGCTGACCAGAAACCCGCCGCGCTCTTCGACCACGTCCGGGCCTTCGATTTCGCTGGCATCGGGTAGTTCGCCAGCGATCGATTCGAGGATGTCGGTCATGGTCAGTACGCCGACAAAATCGCCAAATTCATTGACCACGAAGGCAATGTGCGTTGACGCCGCGCGCATCTGCTCCAGGGCATTGAGGATTGAGTAACTGTCGAGCAGATTGACGGTCTTGCGAGCCAGATGCTCCAGGTTCGGCTCGTTGCCCGCCAGATATTCCTTGAGCAGTTCCTTCTTGTGTACGAAGCCCAGCGGCTCGTCCACCGCGCCATCGCGAATCAGCGGCAAGCGCGAGTAGGACGAATGCATCAACTTCGTGCGAATGGTTTCGGCGTCATCCGCAAGATCAATCAGGTCAACGTCGGCGCGCACCGTCATCAGGTTGCGAATCGGCCGTTCCGCCAGTTGCAGCACACCGCTGATCATCACCCGCTCACGACGATCAAACAGCTCGGCCACCGGCGCTTCACCGTCGTCCAGCAGGTCGGAGATTTCCTCGCCAACCTCCTCCGCCGCCAGTTTGCGCCCGCCGAGCAGACGCATCACCGCATGGGCCGTGCGCTCACGCATCGGCCGCACGCCCTGAATCGAACGTTTGCGCCGCGCCCGGGCGATCTGGTTGAAGACTTCGATCAGGATCGAAAAACCGATGGCCGCGTACAGATAACCTTTCGGGATATGGAAGCCCAGACCTTCGGCGGTCAGGGCAAAACCGATCATCATCAGGAAGCCCAGGCACAGCATGATCACGGTCGGGTGCGCGTTGACAAAGCGGGTCAGCGGCTTGCTGGCGACGATCATCAGGCCGATGGAAATGATCACGGCGATCATCATCACCGCCAGTTCATCGACCATGCCCACGGCGGTAATCACCGCGTCGAGCGAGAACACGGCGTCGAGCACCACGATCTGCGCCACGATCGGCCAGAACAGCGCGTAGGTCGTGTTGGTCGAGCGCTCGCCGACGTGGCCTTCGAGGCGTTCATGCAACTCCATCGTCGCTTTGAACAACAGGAACACGCCACCGAACAGCATGATCAGATCACGACCGGAGAAGCTCTTGTCGAACACCTCGAACAACGGTTGCGTGAGCGTAACCAGCCAGGAAATGCTCGCCAACAGGCCCAGGCGCATGATCAACGCCAGCGACAAGCCGATGATGCGCGCACGATCACGCTGATGCGGCGGCAGTTTGTCGGCAAGAATTGCGATGAACACCAGGTTGTCGATACCCAGTACCAGTTCCAGCACGATCAGAGTCAACAGGCCTAACCAGGCCGTGGGATCCGCTAACCATTCCATAAAACGTCTCGATCTCTCTACAGTGAATTCAGGCGGCCGGACACGGCGAAGTGCAACGCGAAGGCTCAAGGGCCGCGTTATCAACCATAGTCGGGAGTCGGAAGACGGGATGCTGCGAATGGATCAAGACCGCGCAATATTGCGCTGGAGAATGCTGACTGGGAGGCTCCGAGAGGGTGTTCATGTAGATCCTGAATGAAAAATGGCCTTCGAGCGTACAGCGTCGACCGACCTGCTCCACAGCGGTAAATCATTTCAAGATCTGTATGAATCAATGTAACCGAAGATTTTCAGCGTTGCCGAAAAAGCCTTCGCGAGCAGGCTCGCTCCCACAGGGTGCGAGCGGTGCGGCGGATTCAGCGTAGACCCAGCTCATCGATATGCTGATACTGCGCTTGCAGCGCGGTCGCCAGATCCTTCGCCCGGCCCAGTCGGATCGGCCCGCGTTCGATGTCGATCAGCAATCCCGGGCACGCCAGCACCGGCAACCCCGACAGCTCTTTCAAGCGACCATCGGTCACGATCAGACAGCGTTGCTGTTCGGCGGGAAAGCGCTTGCGTCTAACCGTCAGCCATTGCTGCGCCTGCTCCAGCGCCGCGAGCAACGGCGTGCCGCCACCAGCGCCCAGACCGTCAAGCCAGGTGCTCAGGCCGCTTGAGGCCTTCAAGCCTTGCACCTGCCATTTCGGCGCAGAACCACTGGCGGTCAGCAACGCCAGCCGCGCCCGCTGGCGGTAAGCATCGTCGAACAACTGCGCGAGCAGGCCCTTGGCATCGCTCAAGGCCTGATGGCGACGGGTCGAAGCCGACGCGTCGACGATCACCAGCCAGATTTCATGGGGCGAACGGGTGCGCTGTTGAAACAGCAAATCGGCGCGGCGCTGCGGGCGGCCATTGAGCAGCGTGCCCGGCCAGTTCACCGAACCGCAGCTGGCGCTCTGGCGTTGGCCCTGGCGGCCATTGTCGAGTTGTCCGGCACGGGGTCTGGCATTCGCCCCCGCGTCGGATCGGGGGCGAATGCCTAGGGCTTTTTTGCCTGTGGCGGCCAGCTCGGAACTTCGCGGCGGGCACCGGTGGCTTGCGCCGTTGCCGGCATCTCGCCCCACTGGCCCTGGCCTTCGCCGGATTTGCTGTCTGTGCCTGACGGAGATTGCGCTTGTGATTGGGCGCTGGATGAAGGTTGTTCGCGACGGCGATGGCGCAGGGCAAATTCGGCCACCGCGTCGATATCCTCTCCAGCAATCGCATCGGCCCCACGCCATGCCGCATGGGCGCGGGCCGCGCGCAACCAGACCAGATCGGCGCGCAAGCCATCGACGCCAGCAGCGAAACAGCGCTCGGTAATCAACGCCAATGCCGCGTCATCCAGTGGAATGGCTGCCAGGCGCTCGCGGGCGCTTTCACAGCGCGAACGCAGGATGTGTTGCTCGCTCGCCCACTGCGCGCAGAACCCTTGTGGATCGCTGTCGAAATCCAGCCGCCGGCGAATGATCTGTCCACGTTCGGCGGGCGCGGTGTGGCCGCTGAGGGCAACGTTCAAGCCGAAGCGGTCAAGCAGTTGCGGCCGCAGCTCGCCCTCTTCCGGGTTCATGGTGCCGATCAGGACGAATTTCGCCGAATGTCGATGGGAGATGCCGTCACGTTCGATCAGGTTGGTACCGCTGGCGGCGACATCGAGCAGCAGGTCGACCAGATGATCGGGCAGCAGATTGACTTCATCGACATAGAGCACGCCACCGTCAGCCTTGGCCAGGACACCGGGCGAAAACTGCGCGCGAGCGCCGCTCAGGGCAGCGTCGAGATCGAGGGTGCCGACCAGGCGCTCTTCAGTGGCGCCCAACGGCAAAGTGACAAACTGGCCGCTGGCGAGCAGGTCCGCCAGGCCCCGGGCCAGGGTCGACTTGGCCATGCCGCGCGGGCCTTCTATGAGTACGCCGCCGATTTTCGGGTCGATGGCGGTCAGGCACAGGGCGAGCTTCAGGTCATCGGCGCCGACCACGGCGGAGAGCGGGAAATGCGGGGTGTCGGTCATGGGTTTCTCTTTCGTGGTCGTGGATGGTCGTGACGTTGTGGTGTGTCAGTTGTTGCCCTCACCCTAGCCCTCTCCCAGAGGGAGAGGGAACAGACCGTGATGGCCTCTCGAGTTCTGTCGACGTGATGCATCGGGTCGACGCAAATTTCGACAGCGCTAAAAATCGGCCCCCTCTCCCTCCGGGAGAGGGGTGGGGTGAGGGTAGCTTTTTAGCGGCTACATATCTTCCTCGATATCCAACAGCAAATTCTCCAGCGCTTCTTTATAAGCCCCAGGCTCCTGCCACATCCCGCGCTGCTGCGCTTCGAGCATGCGTTCGGTCATGTCGCGCAGCGCATGGGGATTATGCTCACGAACAAAATCCCGGGTCGCCGGATCGAGCAAATATGCCTCCGCCAGCAACGCATATTGATGGTCGTCGATCAATTGCGTAGTCGCATCGAAGGCGAACAGATTATCAACCGTCGCCGCCAGTTCGAACGCGCCTTTGTAGCCGTGACGCTTGACCCCGGCGATCCACTTCGGATTCGCCGCGCGCGAGCGCACCACGCGGTTCAGTTCTTCCTTCAAGGTACGAATCTTCGGCAGATCCGGCTGGCTGTGATCGCCGTGATAGCTGGCCGCCGCTTCGCCGCGCAGAGTCTCCACCGCCGCGAGCATGCCGCCCTGGAACTGGTAGTAATCGTTGGAATCGAGCAAGTCATGCTCGCGGTTGTCCTGGTTTTGCAGCACCGCTTGCACATGGCTCAGGCGCTGGCTGAATTGCGCGCGGGCGGCCGTGCCCTCGTCGGCACCGCCGTAAGCATAGGCGCCCCAGTTCAGGTAGACCTCGGCGAGGTCTTCGCGCGACTGCCACAGACGTCCGTCGATAGCGCCTTGCACACCGGCGCCATACGCCCCCGGTTTCGCGCCGAAGATGCGCCAACCGGCCTGACGCCGCGCGGTATCCTCATCGACGCCCGATTGCACTAACGCCTCGCGTTCGGCACGCACCTTGGCGGCGAGTGGGTTCAAGTCATCCGGCTCGTCCAGTGCGGCCACCGCTTGCACGGCGGCGTCGAACAGGCGGATGAGATTGGCAAACGCATCACGGAAAAACCCCGAAACCCGCAGCGTCACATCGACTCGCGGACGATCGAGCAGGCTCAGCGGCAGAATCTCGAAATCATCCACGCGCTGACTGCCCGTGGCCCAGACCGGACGCACGCCCATCAACGCCATGGCCTGAGCGATGTCGTCGCCGCCGGTGCGCATGGTTGCGGTGCCCCAGACGGACAAGCCGAGGTGGCGCAAGTGATCGCCGTGATCCTGCAGGTGTCGTTCGAGAATCAGCGTTGCCGACTGGAATCCGATGCGCCACGCGGTAGTTGTTGGCAGATTGCGCACGTCGACTGAATAAAAATTACGCCCGGTGGGCAACACGTCGAGGCGGCCACGGCTGGGCGCACCGCTGGGGCCGGCCGGGACGAAACGACCGCTGAGGGCGTCGAGCAGACCGCGCATTTCGGCGGGGCCGCAAGCGTCGAGGCGCGGGGCGACGACTTCGCGCAGATGGTCGAGTATCGAATCAACCTCAGCCCAACCCGCCCCTTGTGGGAGCGAGACTGCTCGCGAACTCGGTGTGTCATTCAACAATGATTTACCTGACGCACCGCTTTCGCGAGCAGGCTCGCTCCCACAGGGGACATTCAGTGATCGGAAGATCAGGTCTGCGGCGAAGAGTTCGAGGCGTTCGCGGGTGTCGCCGGCGGTGCGCCATACTTCTTCGCTGATGGCCTGCAACTCGGTCGGACGCGGGCCGCTCCACGGCTCGGCCAACGCGCAATCCAGCGGATCAAAACCCAGTTCAAATGCTTTGGCGAGTGCTCGCAGCAGACTCGACTGCGCGCCCTTGCCGTCACCGCGCGGGATGCGCAGCAACGCCAGCAACGTGTCGATACGCAAACGCCCGCTCGGTGATTCGCCGAAGATGTGCAACCCATCGCGAATCTGCGATTCCTTCAGATCGCACAGATAAGTGTCCAGACGCGGCAACCAGATCGCCGCATCGGCATCGCTGTCCAGCGCGGCATCCAGTTGCAATTCGCGGTCGATTTGCGTGTCTCGTACCAATTGCAGAATGTCGCGCTGCAACTCGCGGGCACGGCGCGGATCAAGCAGTTGCGCCTCGTAATATTCGTCGGCCAGCAGCTCCAGATTGCGCAGCGGCCCGTAGGTTTCGGCGCGGGTCAGCGGTGGCATCAGGTGGTCGATGATCACTGCTTGCGTGCGCCGTTTGGCCTGGGCGCCCTCGCCCGGATCGTTGACGATAAACGGATAGATATTCGGCAACGGCCCGAGCAGCGCGTCGGGCCAGCAGCCTTCCGACAGCCCCACCCCTTTGCCCGGCAGCCATTCGAGATTACCGTGCTTGCCGACGTGGATCACGCCGTGGGCGCCGTAGGTGTTGCGCAACCAGAAATAGAACGCCAGATAGCCGTGCGGCGGGACCAGATCCGGGTCGTGATACACCGCGCTCGGATCGACCTGATAACCCCGCGCCGGCTGGATGCCGACAAAGGTCAGACCGAAACGCAGACCGGCAATCATCAGCCGACCGTCGCGACACATCGGATCGTTGTGTGGCGATCCCCAGCGCTCGAGTACCGCGGCGCGATTCGCCTCCGGCAACGCATTGAACATTGCCAGGTAATCGTCCATCGCCAGGCTCTGCTGGCACGGGCGCAGATCGAGACTGTCGAGGTCGTTGCTGACACCACCGAGCAGTTGCTGGATCAGTTCGGTGCCGCTGTCGGGCAACTCGGCCGTGACCGGATAACCCTCTTCGCGCAACGCGCGCAGGATGTTCAGCGCCGCCGCTGGCGTATCGAGGCCGACACCATTGCCGATGCGGCCGTCGCGGGTCGGGTAGTTGGCGAGGATCAGCGCGATGCGTTTTTCGCCATTGGCCACACGCGCCAGATCAACCCAGCGCCGCGCCAGTTCGGCAACGAAATCCATGCGTTCGGGCTGGGCGCGATAGCAGACCACATCGGACTGACTGCGCTCGCTGCGCCAGGCCAGATCCTTGAAGCTGATCGGTCGGCTGATAATGCGCCCGTCAAGCTCCGGCAAAGCAATGTGCATCGCCAGATCGCGCGGCCCGAGGCCCTGCTCGCTGTCGCGCCAGCCGGGCTCATTGTCCTGGGCGCAGATCGCTTGAATCACCGGGATGTTGCGGCGAAACGGGCGCAGGTGCGGCGCCTCGGGACTCGATTGGGCAAAACCGGTGGTGTTGAGAATCACCCCCGCCTCGACTTCATCCAGCCAGTCCTCGACCACCGACAAGCAACCGGGCTCCTTCAGACTGGCCACCGCGATCGGCAGCGGATTGAGCCCGGCTGCCTGTAAGCGCTGGCAGAACACATCGATGAACGCCGTGTTCGCCGCCTGCAAATGCGAGCGATAAAACAACAGCGCCGCCACCGGTTGATCGGGCAGCCATTCGGCTTGCCAGTCACTCAGGGCAGCGCTGTTTTTCTGTGGGTGATAAATCGCCGTGCGCGGCAGGGTTTGCGGCTCGCTCCACGGGTAATCGCGGGCGAACCATTGGTTGCCCAGGCAACGGAAGAAATCCAGCGCGTTACCCATGCCGCCCTGACGCAGGAATTGCCAGAGTCGATCGCGCACTTCGGCGCTGACCGTGCTCAAGTCGCTGAGTTCGGGATCCGGGCGGTCATCGCCGGGCACCAGAATCAGTTGCACGCCGCGTTCGGACAACTCGACCAGCCGCTCGACACCGTAGCGCCAATAGGCAATGCCGCCATGCAGGGAGATCAGAATGACCTTGGCGTGGCGCAGCACTTCGTCGACATACAGATCGACCGAGGCATGATTCTGCACCTGCATCGGGTTGGCCAGACGCAGGCTCGGATAATCATCGGGCAGTTGCTGCGCAGCCTCGGCGAGCAGCGCCAGGCTGGAATCGCCGCTGCACAGGATCACCAGCTCGGCGGGGGTTTGTCCGAGGTCGGCAATGTTGTCGTCCGAGACGAATCCGCCGGGCTGGGTCCTGAGCAGGTGCATGGCTTAAACGCTGAGCGCAGCGCGCAATTGCGCTTCGAGTTGTGCCGCATCAAGCTCCTGACCGATCAGCACCAGACGCGTCACCCGCGCTTCGTCGGCACCCCACTGGCGGTCGAAATGCTTGTCGAAACGCGTGCCCACGCCCTGGATCAACAGGCGCATCGGCTTGTTCGGAATCGCCGCGAAGCCTTTGACCCGCAGGATGCCGTGCTGCACCACCAGTTGCGTCAGCGCATCGAGCAGCAGGCTTTCGTCGGCTTGCGGCAATTCGATGGAGATCGAATCGAAGGCGTCGTGATCGTGGTCGTCGTCATCACCGTCATGGTGGTGATCGTGGTGGCTGTGGCGGCTGTCGATATGCTCTTCAGAGCCGGCACCGAGACCGATCAGCACGTCGAGCGGCAGGCGGCCATTGCTGGCTTCGACGATTTTTACCGCTGGCGGCAGCTCTTCGGCTACTTCAGCGCGTACGCGAGCCAGGTCTTGCGGGCTGGTCTGGTCAGCTTTGTTGAGGATCACCAGGTCAGCGCTGGCCAGTTGATCGGCGAACAGTTCATGCAGCGGCGACTCGTGATCAAGGTTCGGATCGAGTTTGCGCTGGGCATCGACCTGATCCGGGAACGCGGCGAAGGTGCCAGCAGCGACGGCCGGGCTGTCGACCACGGTGATGACTGCGTCGACGGTGCAGGCACTGCGAATTTCCGGCCACTGGAAGGCTTGCACCAGCGGTTTTGGCAGGGCTAGGCCCGAGGTTTCAATAAGGATGTGGTCGAGATCGCCGCGACGGGCAACCAGCTCGCGCATCACCGGGAAGAATTCTTCCTGCACGGTGCAGCACAGGCAGCCGTTGGCCAGCTCATAAACGCGGCCGCTGGCCTCTTCTTCGGTGCAGCCGATGGTGCATTGCTTGAGGATTTCACCGTCGATGCCCAGCTCGCCAAACTCGTTGACGATCACCGCAATGCGCCGGCCCTGAGCGTTGTCGAGCATGTGCCGCAGCAGCGTGGTTTTGCCCGAACCGAGGAAACCGGTGACGATGGTGACGGGGAGTTTGGCCAGTGTTTTCATCGGTATGCCCTTTGGCAAGCGGCGGGCATACGGGACGAGAACCGGCAGCGCGCATGCACGCCGGAAGCATTCGCCACCGGATCACCCCGCCCGGTTGTAGTGAGAATCTGTGACGAGGCAGGTCTCCTGGCTGACGGCGTTCAGGCGTTGGGCCTGGCGTCCATTGCGCCTTCCCGCTGGCTCATCGGTTGAGCTGGCAGTGGCGTGGCAACGAACATCACCGTTCACAGTTGCGGGGGCAGCCGCGGCTTTGACCGCGTTCCCTTCTTAGCTTCGGCGAGTGCCGAAGAACCTCGAAAGCGCAAGGCTACGCATGGGTCCGTCGTGGGTCAATGGGCGTTGAGTTTGAGTTCGGGGGCATATCCGTTGCTGCGGTAACGGCTTCTTATGGTTTCGCTCTTACAGCGAGTCCCTTTTTCAAACGCCAAAAAGGAACCAAAAGGCTTTGCCCCGGCGTACGGCCCGCTCGCTGGGGCTCGGGGTACCTTCGTTACGGGACCGATCCGGGCGCAGCGGCTACGGTTTGCTTCGCTGCACCTCCTTCCGCTGTGTACGACTGCGTCGCACGGTCGCTGCGCTCCCACCCCCGGATCGATCCCGTAACGAAGCCTGCCGAAGGGGCAAAAGATCAAAAGCCAGAGCAAAAGCAAAGGCAAAGGCAAAAGCAAAAGATCGCAGCCTTCGGCAGCTCCTACAGTTGGATCGCGCACCAGCTCAAGAACAGGTCGGCTGTCAGGCCGCCTTCGCGAGCAGGCTCGCTCCCACAAAAGCAAAAGTAAAGCAGCGCAGCCGCCCCACTCAACAATGAGCGCAAGCTCGAGTGCTCTTGATCTTGATCCACCGGCGACGTCGGAAGGCTGAGTGGAGGGATTGATCCGGGCGTGGGAGCGCAGCGACCGTACGACGCAGTCGTACACAGCGAGTGTAGGTGCAGCGAAGCAAACCGGAGCCGCTGCGCCCGGATCAGTCCCGGAGCGAAGGAACCCGAGCCTGCGAGGGCCGAACGTAGGAGCAAGCCTTTTTGGGTACTTTTTCGGCGTTTGGAAAAAGTGCCTCGCCGTAAGGGCGAAACCGTAATCAGCAACACCCGCAGCAACGGATATACACACAAAAACATCAGAAAAATGCCCACATCGCAGTACCGAAAACTCCCGGAAATTGACTAAAAACCCAAACCCATGTTCTCCTGCACACCTTGTTACGGGTGCCCTTCACAGGGTGAAACGGGAAACCGGTGAATCATGTGCTTTACTCAAAGCCATGTCAGTCCGGTGCTGCCCCCGCAACGGTAAGCGAGCGAAGCGTCAGATCCACTGTGCCCCGGCATGGGAAGGTGATGCTTGCAGGTCGGCGACCAGCCAACCCCTCGCGAGCCCGGAGACCGGCCCGCAACACCCAGCGCGCGCAAGCGCCGCTGAACACAAACAAACCCGCGGTGGGCGGGCGCTGTTCGAAATTCCTGCGTGCCCGGCCCGCAGGGATTTTCATGCGCTCTGTTTACCCGCTGACATTTCAGAGGGAAGCGCTATGTCGATCATCAGTAACACCGTCAGCCACACTGACCACATCTCCAGCAGCACCACACTCGGCCAACGCGTCGCCGCCGCCCTCTTCGCCTCGATCCTCGGTGCCAGCCTGGTCTGGTTCGCCGGTTTCTCGCACATCGAAGCGGTGCACAACGCCGCCCACGATACCCGCCACAGCGCCGCGTTCCCGTGCCACTGAGGCCTGCCGAAATGATCAAGCGTATCGCGCAAACCGCAGGCTTCACCGGCTTGCTGGCCGCCCTGCTGCTGACCCTGCTGCAGAGTTTCTGGGTATCACCGTTGATTCTGCAGGCCGAATCCTTCGAGAAATCCGAACCGGTCGCGCAAGTCCACGAACACGCCGCCGGCACCGCCGCCCACAGCCATGATGGCGAAGCCTGGGAGCCGGAAGACGGCTGGCAGCGCGTGGTCTCGACCACTGGCGGTAATCTGGTGGTGGCAGTGGGTTTCGCCTTGATGCTCGCCGGCCTGTACACCTTGCGCGCGCCGACCAAGACCTCGCAAGGGCTGCTCTGGGGTCTGGCCGGTTACGCCACGTTCGTTCTCGCGCCGACCTTGGGCCTGCCACCTGAATTGCCGGGCACTGCGGCTGCCGATCTGGCATCGCGGCAGATCTGGTGGATCGGCACTGCCGCTTCGACCGCCGTCGGCCTGGCACTGATCGCCTTCAGTCGTCACTGGCTGATGAAGCTTCTTGGTGTAGCGATTCTCGCCGTGCCGCATGTGATCGGCGCGCCGCAACCGCAGGTGCATTCGATGCTCGCTCCAGAGGCACTGGAAACCCAGTTCAAAATCGCTTCGCAGCTGACCAACGTCGCGTTCTGGCTGGCTCTGGGCCTGATCAGTGCCTGGTTGTTCCGCCGCAAAAGCGCAGGCCCATATCAGGCATGACCGATGACCGCGCAGCGCCGACCTTCGTGGTCGGCCTTGGCTGCCAGCGCGGCTGTCCGGCCAGTACGCTGCGTGCGTTACTTGATCAAGCATTGCAGGCGCACCGCATCGAGCTGCGAGCGGTCAAGGCTCTGGCGAGTATCGATCTCAAGCGCGACGAACCGGGGTTGCTGGAACTGGCCACACAATTGAATCTGCCGCTGCAGTATTTCAACAGTGCCGAGCTGGCGCCCTATCAGCAGCGCCTCAGCCATCAATCGCAAATCGCCTTTGAGCGCACCGGCTGCTACGGCGTGGCGGAAAGCGCCGCGCTGGCGCTGGCCGAGCAGTTGATTCAGGCGCCGGCGAAACTGCTGATTCCCCGGCAGAAATATGCGCAGGCCACGCTGGCATTGGCCGGCGCTGCATAAAATCCCGATAATCCCCGCCATTGATCATGAGCACGCTTCATCTGCAGTGTGCCTGCGCCTCTTCACAAGGATTCAACGATGACCGTCTACTTCATCGGCGCCGGCCCAGGCGACCCGGAACTCATCACCGTCAAAGGCCAACGGCTGATTCGCAGCTGCCCGGTGATCATTTATGCCGGCTCGCTGGTACCCGCAGCGGTGCTGGAAGGTCATCAAGCCGAAACCGTGGTCAACAGCGCTGAACTGCATCTGGAACAGATCATCGATTTGATCAGGACTGCCCATGCCCAAGGCCAGGATGTTGCCCGTGTGCATTCGGGGGATCCAGGTCTGTACGGCGCGATTGGTGAGCAGATTCGCTACTTGCGTGAGCTGAACATTCCTTTCGAGATCATTCCGGGCGTGACCGCCACAGCGGCATGCGCAGCGCTGCTGGGCGCCGAGTTGACCCTGCCGGACATTTCGCAAAGCGTGATCCTGACCCGTTACGCCGACAAGACCGCGATGCCCGCCGGCGAAGAACTGGCGAGCCTGGCGCAGCACGGCGCGACCATGGCCATTCATCTGGGGGTCAATCATCTGGAAAAGATACTGGTCGAACTGCTGCCGCATTACGGCGCGGACTGCCCGATTGCCGTTATTCACCGCGCGACATGGCCGGATCAGGACTGGGTGGTAGGTACATTGGCGGACATTGCCGACAAGGTCGAGGCCAAAGGCTTTCGGCGTACGGCGCTGATTCTGGTTGGCAGGGTGCTGGGCAGCGAGGTGTTTGGCGAATCATCGTTGTATCGCGCCGGGCATGCGCATCTTTATCGCCCTTGAAGACGCCTTCGCGAGCAGGCTCGCTCCCACAGGTGATTGCATTTAATTGTGAGAGCGAGCCTGCTCGCGAATGGGGGCGGCAAAAGTTACCCATAAAAAAACGGCGCTCACGGGGCGCCGTTTTTCATGTTCGCAGCGAACGCCTTAGTAGTAGGCGTTTTCTTTCTGCGTGTGGTCGGTCACGTCGCGAACGCCCTTGAGCTCCGGGATGCGCTCGAGCAGAGTGCGCTCGATGCCTTCCTTCAAGGTCACGTCGGCCTGGCCGCAGCCCTGGCAACCGCCACCAAACTGCAAAACAGCGATGCCGTCCTCGACCACATCGATCAGGCTGACCTGACCGCCGTGGCTGGCCAGCCCCGGGTTGATTTCGGTTTGCAGGTAGTAGTTGATGCGCTCGTTGACCGGGCTGTCGGCATTGACCATCGGCACTTTGGCATTCGGCGCCTTGATGGTCAGCTGGCCGCCCATACGGTCGGTGGCATAGTCGACAACGGCGTCGTCAAGAAACGCTTCGCTGAAGGAATCGATGTAAGCGGTGAAGCTTTTCAGCCCCAGCGCGGTATCTTCAGGTTTCTCTTCGCCCGGCTTGCAGTAGGCAATGCAGGTTTCGGCGTACTGGGTGCCAGGCTGGGTGATAAAGACACGGATGCCGATGCCCGGGGTGTTCTGCTTGGAGAGCAGATCGGCCAGGTAATCATGGGCGGCGTCGGTAATGGTAATAGCGGTCATAAAAACTCCTCGCAGGCTTGGGCGCAGTTTACGCCAATCGGCGCGGCTGACAAAGTCCTAGTATTTTTGTCGGGAAAGAATCCCGGCATATGCCTGCGAATGCTCAAAGGTTCTCGTACCGGTTCATATCCAGCACACCCTCTTCCACCGGATCGGTTTCGTGTATGTACTGGCTCAGATCGTGGAAATACAGCCAGAACTGCGGATGACTGCGACGAATGCCCCAGCGTTCGACGATCTTGTCGAACCGATTGGCATCCTTGGCATTCTCCATCGCATCGACGAACGCCGGCACCTGCTCGGCCGGTACGTTGAAGATGAAGTTCGGGTAACTGCTGAGCACGCCCGGAGAGATCGTCAATGTGTCGAGGCCCGGTTGATAGCGCAGCGACTCACCGAGCAAAAACGCCACGTTGCTGTGCGCGCGGTTGCGCAGCACGCTGTAGACCTCGCGCTTGCCGCTGGCGGTTTCGACGCGCAGCAAGGTCGCTTCGGGCAACTGGTCGATGACTTTCAACCCTGCGGCCGGTCGCGAGGCCAGACGGCTCAGGGCCTGCTCGGCGTTCTGCAACGCCGGATCGATATTCGGTCGCGAGCAATAAGCGCCGTCGCAGCGATTGATCGGGTCCGGCCGCGCGTTCAGATCACCGTAGCGCGCCAGCAACTGCATGGCGAAATCGTGTTTCGGGTCTTTTTCGTCGAGTTTGAGCGCGGTCGGTTTGTCGTCATCGATGGCCTCGTAATCGAGCCACATCTTGAACTGGCCGCCGTCCTGGTACCAATCGTTGAGGTAATCCTCGCGCGAGTCAGCGGGCATCAGGCGCAGGAAGTTCTGCTCGGCGCCGTTACGGATCAGGTCGAAATACAGACGGGTCTGCGCCTGATGGGAGACGTTGCCGAACACGTCGAAATTGACCGCGAGCTGGTAATAGGTGCGCTCCAGCAGCGGATAATCGAACAGCCACATGGTTTGCGGCACCTCACCGATCAGCCCCTTGGTCACCGAAGCACTGTCGAAATGGCGGAAAATGCTCAGCAAGGCGTTGTCGTTGCCGGCCCACAGCGTCGACCAGCTCGGCGCCGGCAGATCGGCATAGCTGTCGCGGCGCAGTGCCTCGTATTCGTTGCGCTTGTCGCGGTAGTTGCGCCACAGGCTCAGCACGCTGCCGACATCGTCGTTCTGCCCCGGCATCGCCAGCAGCGGCGTAGCCTGGCCACGGTAGTTCGGGTCGGTGATGTAGAGATCATGTTCCGGCGCCTGGAACAGCGCCCAGAAGTTGTCGCGGATCACGTCGGTCGCGATCTGCCCACGGCACACCGGCCCGCGAATGAAGGTGCGGACGAAGTATTCAGCGTTATCGAGCATGAACTGATAGCGCGCCTGCGCCGGAATCGCTTCGAAAGTGGCAAACGGATTGGCACGGCTTTGCGGGCCGTAACCCGGCAGCGCATTGACCTGCCAGTTGCCGTTGTAGAACAGGCTCTTGATCCGCGCCATTTTGGCTGCGCTCAGCGGATAAGTGATGTGCGTCTTGTGCACGATCACCCCCTGCACCGGCCACAAGCGGTAATACACCTGCGTGCCCGGGTCGTCGTTGGGGCGGCGCGTGGCGATCAGGTCGATCGGCTGGCCGCTCGGCGTGCGCGAACGTACCCACTGGAAATAATGCCCCGGCTCGCCGTCCTTGAAATAGATGTGCGCCAGATACCAGTGCTCGAACAGCCAGCGCCCGACCAGACTTTGCCGCGCACCGGGGGCGTTGAGCAGGTTTTCCCACTGCAGGATCTGCATGGCCTCTTTGGCACTCGGCGCCAGGCTCTGCTCGTCAATCGGCGCGCCAGACGCCAGCCAGCGCTGCAGGGTCTGGTATTGCTGGTCGGTTAGGCCAGTGACCGCCAGCGGCATGCCCTCTTTCGGGTGCGCGCCGGCATATCCGTCGAACTCCGCAGGCATTGCGCATAGATTGTTGCGATTGAGCCCTAGAACAATGTCTTCCGGCAGTTTGGCGTTCGGCGTCAGCGGCGTCTTGTGGCCGAGTTCAAGCATGCGTGCCATCAGCGCGGCCTGACTGCCCTGGGCATCGAGCACCGAATAGAAGTCTTTCTGCTGCCAGGCGCGCTTGCCGAACGCGTCGTAAAACAAGCGCGTGGTCGGTGCCGCCTGGGTGCGTTCGCCGTCGTACACCGGCATCTTGCTCGCACCACGGGCGGCGCCTTCGCCACTGCCGAGATTGAGCTGACAGGCCGAGTCATAGCACGCATGGCAGGCTACGCACTTCTCGGTGAAGATCGGTTGGATATCCCGGGTGTAGGAGATGGAAGAAGAAATGGCGGAATCTTGCGCCGCAACGCTCCCGCTCAGGACCAGCAACCATAAACTGATGAAGCGGTGCGGCATGCTGCTGATCTCGATGGTAAAAAAAGGCTGCGATTCTACCGTTTTGACGCTCGTACCAACATGAGCGATATTCATGCAAAAGCTGCACATGCTCCAAAAGCGCACAGGTTTGCTATGATCGCGCTCCTTCGTAATGGCCTTTCCGAGTAGTCCACATGTCCGATCGCAGCGTCCGCCTTCAAGCTCTCAAGCAAGCCCTCAAAGAGCGCATCCTGATTCTCGACGGCGGGATGGGCACGATGATCCAGAGCTACAAGCTCGAAGAGCAGGATTATCGCGGCAAACGCTTCGCGGACTGGCCGAGCGACGTCAAGGGCAACAACGACCTGCTGGTGATCACCCGTCCGGACGTGATCGGCGGCATCGAAAAAGCCTACCTGGACGCCGGCGCCGACATTCTCGAAACCAACACTTTCAACGCCACGCGCATTTCCATGGCCGATTACGGTATGGAAGAGCTGGCGTACGAGTTAAACGTAGAAGGCGCACGTCTGGCGCGCAAGATTGCCGACGCCAAGACCGCCGAAAACCCGGCCAAGCCGCGCTTCGTTGCCGGCGTGCTCGGCCCGACCAGCCGTACCTGCTCACTGTCGCCCGACGTCAACAACCCCGGCTACCGCAACGTCACCTTCGATGAGCTGGTGGAAAACTACACCGAAGCCACCAAAGGCCTGATCGAGGGCGGCGCCGACCTGATCCTGATCGAAACCATTTTCGACACCCTCAACGCCAAAGCGGCGATCTTCGCCGTACAAGGTGTGTTCGAAGAGCTGCACGTCGAATTGCCGATCATGATTTCCGGGACCATCACCGACGCCTCCGGCCGAACCCTGTCGGGGCAGACTACCGAAGCGTTCTGGAACTCGGTAGCGCACGCCAAGCCGATTTCCGTAGGCCTGAACTGTGCCCTCGGCGCCAGCGAACTGCGCCCGTACCTGGAAGAGCTGTCGAACAAGGCCAGCACCCACGTATCCGCGCACCCCAACGCCGGCCTGCCGAACGAGTTCGGCGAGTACGATGAACTGCCCTCGCAAACCGCGAAAGTCATCGAAGAGTTCGCCCAGAGCGGTTTCCTCAACATCGTCGGCGGCTGCTGCGGCACCACGCCGGGGCACATCGAAGCCATCGCCAAAGCCGTGGCCGGTTACGCGCCACGTCAGATTCCGGACATTCCCAAGGCCTGCCGCCTCTCCGGTCTGGAGCCGTTCACCATCGATCGCAGCTCGCTGTTCGTCAACGTCGGCGAGCGCACCAACATCACCGGTTCGGCAAAATTCGCCCGCCTGATCCGTGAAGACAACTACACCGAAGCCCTCGAAGTCGCGCTGCAGCAGGTCGAGGCCGGCGCGCAGATCATCGACATCAACATGGACGAGGGCATGCTCGATTCGAAGAAGGCCATGGTCACCTTCCTCAATCTGATCGCCGGCGAACCGGATATCTCGCGCGTGCCGATCATGATCGACTCGTCGAAATGGGAAGTCATCGAAGCCGGCCTCAAGTGCATTCAGGGCAAGGGCATCGTCAACTCGATCAGCATGAAAGAAGGCGTCGAGCAATTCATCCATCACGCCAAGCTGTGCAAGCGCTACGGCGCTGCGGTGGTGGTGATGGCCTTCGACGAAGCCGGCCAGGCCGACACCGAAGCGCGCAAGAAAGAGATCTGCAAACGCTCCTACGACATTCTGGTCAACGAAGTCGGCTTCCCGCCGGAAGACATCATCTTCGACCCGAACATCTTCGCCGTCGCCACCGGCATCGAAGAACACAACAACTACGCAGTCGATTTCATCAACGCCTGCGCCTACATCCGCGACGAACTGCCGTATGCGCTGAGCTCCGGCGGCGTGTCCAACGTGTCGTTCTCGTTCCGTGGCAACAACCCGGTGCGTGAGGCGATTCACTCGGTGTTCCTGCTCTACGCGATCCGCGCCGGGCTGACCATGGGCATCGTCAACGCCGGTCAACTGGAGATCTACGATCAGATCCCGGTCGAGCTGCGCGACGCGGTCGAAGACGTGATCCTCAATCGCACCCCGGACGGCACCGACGCCCTCCTCGCCATCGCTGACAAGTACAAGGGCGACGGTAGCGTCAAGGAAGCCGAGACCGAAGAGTGGCGTAACTGGGACGTCAACAAACGTCTGGAACATGCGCTGGTCAAGGGCATTACGACGCACATCGTCGAAGACACCGAAGAATCCCGCCAGTCGTTTGCGCGGCCGATCGAAGTGATCGAAGGCCCGCTGATGTCCGGCATGAACATCGTCGGCGACCTGTTCGGCGCCGGCAAAATGTTCCTCCCGCAAGTGGTGAAATCCGCCCGCGTGATGAAGCAGGCCGTGGCGCACTTGATCCCGTTCATCGAACTGGAGAAAGGCGACAAGCCGGAAGCCAAGGGCAAGATCCTCATGGCCACGGTCAAGGGCGACGTGCACGACATCGGCAAGAACATCGTTGGCGTGGTGCTCGGTTGCAACGGCTATGACATCGTCGACCTTGGCGTGATGGTCCCGGCCGAGAAAATCCTGCAGGTCGCCAAAGAAGAAAAGTGCGACATCATCGGCCTCTCCGGCCTGATCACTCCGTCGCTGGATGAAATGGTCCACGTTGCCCGCGAAATGCAGCGTCAGGACTTCCACCTGCCACTGATGATCGGTGGCGCGACCACCTCCAAGGCGCACACTGCGGTGAAGATCGAGCCGAAGTACAGCAACGATGCCGTGGTCTACGTGACCGACGCCTCGCGCGCCGTCGGCGTGGCGACACAATTGTTGTCCAAGGAACTCAAGGCCGGTTTCGTCGAGAAGACCCGCCTGGAATACATCGACGTGCGCGAGCGCACTTCCAATCGCAGCGCCCGCACCGAACGCCTGAGCTATGCCGCCGCCATCGCCAAGAAGCCGCAATTCGACTGGGCCAATTATCAGCCAGTGAAACCGACCTTCACCGGCAGCAAGGTGCTCGACAATATCGATTTGAACGTGCTGGCCGAGTACATCGACTGGACGCCTTTCTTCATTTCCTGGGACCTGGCCGGCAAGTTCCCGCGCATCCTCGAAGATGAAGTGGTCGGTGAGGCCGCCACTGCGCTGTACAAGGACGCCCGGGAAATGCTCACCAAGCTGATCGACGAAAAGCTGATCAGCGCCCGTGCGGTGTTCGGTTTCTGGCCGGCCAATCAGGTCAACGAAGACGACATCGAGCTGTACGACGATAACGGCAAGCCGTTGGCCAAGCTGCATCACTTGCGCCAGCAGATCATCAAGACCGACGGCAAGCCGAACTTCTGCCTCGCCGACTTCGTTGCGCCCAAAGACAGCGAAGTCACCGACTACGTCGGCGGCTTCATTACCACCGCCGGCATCGGCGCCGAAGAAGTGGCCAAGGCTTATCAGGACGCTGGCGACGACTACAACTCGATCATGGTCAAGGCCCTCGCCGACCGCTTGGCCGAGGCCTGCGCCGAATGGCTGCACCAGCAAGTGCGTAAAGAACACTGGGGTTACGCCAAGGATGAAACCCTCGACAACGATGCACTGATCAAAGAGCAATACCGTGGCATCCGCCCCGCTCCCGGCTACCCGGCCTGCCCGGATCACACCGAGAAAGCGGCACTGTTCACCCTGCTCGATCCAGAGGCTACGGAAATGCGCGCCGGGCGCAGTGGCGTGTTCCTCACCGAACACTACGCGATGTTCCCCGCCGCAGCGGTCAGCGGCTGGTACTTCGCCCATCCGCAAGCGCAATACTTTGCGGTGGGCAAGATCGACAAGGATCAGGTGCAAAGCTACACCGCACGCAAGGGACAGGATCTGAGCGTGACCGAGCGTTGGCTGGCGCCGAATCTGGGTTACGACAGCTGAGGCTTGTTGCAAAGCCGATCCGGGAGTTTGCGATTCCCGGATCGGGTCAGCTCCTCAGTCCCGACGCGAGGACGGCCCCGGTTGCGGTGACGCCGGGCGTGTCTGCGAATCCCCCGCAGCGACCCGCGCAAGGTTTACCAGTTCCTGGCGAGACAGCTCCTTGAGTTTGTCGGTGCGTGCCTGCGCCAGCTCGATTTCCAACTGGCTCATCGCTTCCACGTACAGTCTTCGCGAGTCCTCGTCGTTCCACTTGTCTGGATGCGCATCCTCGACTTCTTCCTGACGGTGTGTGGCGCTGCGTTCAAGCTCATCGAAGATGGCGGCGTGTCGGTCGCGCATGTAGCGAATCCAGTAATCGCGGGCAATCAAGTCCTCGAGGAACAGGTCTGACGCTTCGTCGGCCAGCACAGAAGCGCGTGCCTCGCTCAGCAGTTGTCCCTCGATCGGTGTCCTGTACAACATGTGATCCGGTTGCGCAGGCAGCTCTAACCCGTCGGGCCAGCCGCGCGTCATGCCGATTCGGTACTGCAGACGGATTTCGGCCCGATCCTGGAACCTGCCAGCTGCTTCCGCCAGCCTGTCGACCCTTTCCAGTCGGAACAGGCGCCGCGTCAGCTCGACCAACGCCATGCCGCGCTGATCAGGCAGATGGCGTGGGATGTCGCGCAATGCGGTGTATTCATAGACCCGCGTTTCCAGCTCACTGAACGACAGTATTCGGCCATCGGGGCAGGTGCCGTGAGTCGCGGAGTTGAAGAAGAGCAACTCGCGCAACTCCGTGTTTTCGCTTGCCGCTTCTATCACCCGCCATACCCGTTGCGTCAGATCAGCGCCCGACACACTGAAATCGGCAGTGTCGTGCAACATCGACAGCAGGTGAAAGAACGCCTCATGGTTGGGTTCGCGCGCCAATTGCAGCCATAGCGCTTGCCGCGTTTCGCGCGTCTGGGTCCGGGTGTAATTGAGCCAGGTGTTCATTGCCTGCTCATCTACGTCTTGCTGCGGATTGGCGATGATTTCGTCTGCTTCTACGGCTTCATGCCTGTCCACGCGTCCGGCACCGCCGGCATTACTGTCATCGCTATCGCTACTGTCGGAATCAAAAGGCGTATCGGGCTCGCTTTCGGACGTCGTTTCATACTCGGTAATTGCGCGCTCGAGAGAGGCAAACGAATACCCCATGACGCCACGGTTCGCGTTAGCCGCACTGTAGTCCCTGAGCTGTTCCAGACTCTCGAGAGGCAGTCGGTTTCCGCGCAGGTCGGTGCCTGCCACCAGTCGCTCATGGTTGCCATCCAGCAGCGTGTCGGGAAATAGGGAAATACGGTTGCCAAGAAGATTGAGAGTTTGCAAATGCTCCAGTGCCTGTACCCCATCAGGCCAGTGGCTTATCGAATTGAGAGACAGATTCAGGCGCTCGATCCGGGTGAGTGCGCTGGCGTTGAATTGGCTCAGTTGGTTATGACTCAGATCCAGCGAACGCAGGCGATTGCCCATTTGCTGCAAAACGCCAGGCGCTTCAGCAAAATGGTTAATGCGTAGCTCCAGATGCTCCAGCCTGTGCAATGTACCGACAGCCTCCGGTAGCCCCTCCAGATTGTTGGAGTTAAGCACCAGCGTGGTCAGTTCAGGGAAAGCGCTGCAAAAATCATTCAGGCTCTGCAAGGAAAACCCTACCGAAGTCAGGTCGAGCGTTCGTACTTGCGTAAACGCGTTCGACAGAGGCGGCAACTCAACAATGTGCAAGCCGCTGAGGTCGAGCTTGCGACCCGCTTCTTCGGTATGACGGGTCAGTCCATCGACCCAGCAATCACGGATTCTCATCGCCGTGAAGACTCTGTCTTGCGTCGAAACCCTCGCGGCCGCCGGCTTGAAGATCCAACCGTTCAACTGACGCGTCAGCGCCTCGTCACTCTCTCGCCAGTCCTTGATCCGGGCATCAATCTGCGCTTCATCCAACCCTGCGCCGCCCAACCGCGCAATACAGTGCTGGGCCTGTTCCTGGGAAAGGTCCGGATTCAATTCCCGCAACCGCCTGACCAGACCTGCGCTACCTTCAGCCGCAGATGACGCAGTACGCAGTGGTAACAGAAACTCGTGGATCCGGGAAAACGCGGTGCCTGGCACCGAGGTGTTCGCAGCGACCAGGTAGCCGGCCGGCTGACTTTCATAGCTTTTCAATGCACCTCGAGGCAAACCGTTGCTCGCCTCGATACGCCCGCGCGCCGCCGTCAGAGCTGCCTCTGCCTCAGCGCTGAACGGGTTCCCGGTCAGATGGCTCTTGAGCAATACGCTGTCGATGGCAAGAACGCGCTCGGGCAGCGAATCGAGGCTGTTGTCTCGCAGATCCAGCCACTTCAACCCGGACAGATTTTCCGCCCCCGCTGGCCACGTTTGAAGGCTATTGCCACTCAAATCCAGCACTTCGAGCTTCGGCATGGCCGTCACGTCCAGCGCCGTCAAACGGTTGCGCCGCAAGTTCAGAAACTCAAGCGCCTTGAGCTCGGCGAACTGGCTTTGAATTTCCCCCGTAGAGGTGATCTGGTTGCTGGACAGGTCCAGCCGCGTCAGCTGCGCAAAATCCGCCGGTTTCACCGGCAACTCGGTCAATCCGCAGCCAGTGATTTGCAGTGTCCGCACGCCGCTGAACGCTTGCAGAAAAGCCTGAATCTGTCCAGCCGGCACGTTCAACCGATCCAGACGTAAGGTCTGCACATGGGAAAATGTACCGGCCGGCAATGGCACAAGCTCGCTGATGGCCGCGCCATGGTTCAAACCGTCTGTGTCAGACAGCTCGAATACCAGAGAATCGTCCCCCAGGTCGAGCAGGCGATAGCGTTTGCGTACGCTCGCGCGCCAGTTTTCCTCAAGCTCACGCACCACCGCGCTGTTCGGCGGCGACTGCCAGCGCGGCTCGCGTGCAGCGCCACGCAGGCCATCGGACGTCGTCGGTTGATAAAACCGACGGAAGATCCCGGCGTGTTCCAGGCGCAGCAGTTCGATCGCTTTCAACCGGGTTTCCGGGGTATTCCAGACAGTCATGATGTGCTCAGGCAACGGATCGAGAAAGCGGCCTTCACCCGTCAGGAATTTCAGTTCACCGAGGCAGTACTGGCGGACCATCAAGTTCAGGTCCATCAGATGCCCCATGGACCCCGAATAATTTTTGACGTACTCGAATGCAGGTTTGAATGCCTCATGGGAGAAGTTCGACCAATTCAGTGACAGGCCCGCCCACAGTTTTTCATGGCCGGTATAGAGCGCTGGAGGAATGGAAGCGATTGACGTCCGAAACAGATCCAGCCTCTGCAGCTCGGGAAGCGCTTGTACGAATGCTGGCCATTGCGTCATGCCGGGGGCTTCGATCTTGAGTCGTTTCAGGTGTTTGAGCGCGGCCAGTTCCAGTGCCGGCGGGTTCTCGTCAATGAATCCTTGAAAATCGAGTTCAAGGGCTTCGAGCGAGGTCAACATTTTCACCCGCTGAGGGAAATCTGTGGCCATTGCCGGGGCCGAGGTCCTCAGCTTGAGCGTTTTCAATGCAGGCATCCTGGCTAAGCTTGCGGGCAGAGAGGACAGCGACTGCTGGTGCATACCCAAATCAAAATAACTCTCGCGCTCACCCAGCGAGAGTTTTTCCAGGCCGGGAAACAGGGCAAGAAAAGCGTCGGCATTGCCATCAGTAATGCCATCTCCGCGAAGGGATAATTTACGCACGTGGGAAAAGTCTGCTGTCAGCGCGGGCAAAGCATCGTAAGTCACCAGGCGCAGTTGATCCGCATTGGGCACTTCATCGACCAAAAGGGCATTGCGCCAACTGGTTTTAAGCGCTTGCGCGACCAGCAGATTCTGAACAGTACCGGAAGGTTCCCAGGGAGCCATCGCGTTGGTCCCCGCCCACTCGTCCAGTGTTGCCTCAAGTTGTTGCCACTCTTCGCGTCGCGACTGCAACCACCGAAAAATCTCCCGGTTGTTTCTGCCCGCACGCACCTGCTCAAGGATCAATCCACTGGCCTGCTGATCGGTGAGGCCCGGGTAGAGGTCGCGCAGGTCGGCAACCAGATTGCGCTCCAGCCAACCCGCTCTTCCGCTGGCGGGATAGCCGATCAACGCTTCGTTTACCCGTACCGGCGGTCTCATCCACTGCACTGGCTGTTCCAGCAATGCGGCCGCCATGCCGTGGTGCTGGTCAGCGTGGGCGATGATTTTCTTTTGCAGTTCGGCCGACTGACTGACCTCGGGCACCCCCAGGGCGCGCCGCGCGTGATCCGGCAGAGCGTGCATGAGAGAGGCATAAAAGTTGTCGCCGTGGCGTGGCAGGCTGTTGAGCGTTTCGCCTCGGTCGTTGAATGCCTGAAATTGCTGGCCGCTTTTGATCAGGTACTTTCTCTCGAAGGCCGTCTGGCTGCCAATGCTCTCAAGCAACGGACCGCTGTCGCTGCCCTCGCGTATTTCAAGGCGCAAGTTGTCCGGCCAGCCGGGCAACCGTTCAAGCGTGTGCAACGCCAGGCATCGACTGTCCGCCGAGGCAATATTCTCGCTGCGCAGCCCCGCATATGCCCGCACCTGCCGGCTGCGGCGCGCATACCAGCGAGCTTCCTCCAGCATGCGCAGCGGTATGGGACGAGTTGAGCCGAGCCGTTGCAGTTCATCCGGCCGCGCCTGCGCCAGCACTTGCTGTGCAGCTGACTCACTGAGTCCCGGACAGGCGTTCTGCAATTGCCTGACCTGATCGGCGACAGGCTCGGTGCCCTGATAAATACTGTCGTAAATGGCCGATTGGCGGGTTTGGGCATAGGCCGCAATTTGCTTGGCGAGTTCTGCAGGTCTCGCTTCTCGAACCCGCGCACCTTCACCTCCGAGCAGGTGGACGATTTCCGATTCATCCAGTCCGCCCAGAACAAGCTGCGGCAGGTCGCCGCTGAGGACGTCCGCCCGGGAAATCCGGATCGGTGCCTTGCCCCCGACACCCCGCACCCGATATCCGCCGCCATACTTGACGGATCTGCCGGTCAGTTGCGTCCCCTCAAAGACTTCCAGTACGCGATTGGCCGGCCAGCGCGGCATGTCAGTGACCAGTGGCAGGGCATACAGATACTTGTCATCGACCGGCGCCCCACCCTCCAGTTGCTCAATGACTTGCGCGGCTTGTGCATCGGTTTTCAACAAGCGCATGGCCTGAATCAGCTCCGGTGGCGGCACTCCATGGTCGAGGTGCATCTTGCGCAACATATCGTCGCTGACGCCGCTGATATCCATCGCGTTGAGCAGCTCCGTAGCGGATAGCGGCTCGCAGATGTGGCCCATGCGCCGCAACAGCGTCAGACGATCCCATTCCAGAGGACGTTCCAGGGTATGGCGCCACGCTCCATGGCCATTACTTTGCAGAACAGGTTGATAGGCTGCAGGATCGGTCGGGTGCTTGATGCGCCACTGGTTGATCGAGTCGTCGAAGACCTGCTCATACACCTTGTTGTCCTGACGGATCCAGGTTTTGCCATCCACCGCATACTGCCCGGAAGGATTCGGGGTCAGGTGTGCGTCAAGGACAACAGCGGCCTCGTAGCCGCTGAGATCAGGTTTCCACAGGCGGGTTTCGCCATTGGGTAACGTGACCGGACTCAACTGTTCGATGACCGGTACAGCCCTGGCGGCCGAGAACTTCCTTACACCTGCTCCAACACCCGCCATCACGGCAACCTGAGCGAGATTCTCGGCCACGTCGACCAGGTGATCCCTGGCGGCCCTGCGATCACCTTCACTCCACTCGATAGCGCCTTCAAGGGTTTCATACAGCAGTTGTCCCGCCATCACGACCATCATTGTTTCGCCCAGCACAGGCACGAACATAGACACCAGATTCAAGCCCAGCATGCCGATCTGCATCAGATGGGCCAGTTTGGCATCTCGTGCGTTCGCATCGACATCGGCAGTGGGTACCGCGTGGCTTCGCGCGTCGGCCAACACCTTGGCGCGATTCTGCGCATAAAGGTATTGCCACAAGTCCTCGTTGGGCGCCCAAAGCCCCCTGCCCTTGCGTTCGACTGTCGAAGGCGCGATGTACGGATCAACCGCCGGCTCCCACTTGACCGTGCGTTCGGGCGGAATCTGTTCGATGGTGGTGAATGTAGAACCACTGGTAAAACCCTGTACGAAGGCCAGCCAAGGGGAACGCAGAACGTCCCAGGCATCGCCAGGTGAGTCGGCTGCCTTTTGCCTGAACTGGCTGAAATAATAGGGGCGCTGATCATAGGGCAGGAACTGACTGAAAAAACGCTGGTAGGCGGTGGGCTCTGCGCTGGTCTGTTGCGACGCATCACGTGCGGTGAGCAAGCGCTCGAGCTCTTCGCGCATTTGCTCGAACGTGTAGCGCTTGAGCGGATGTTCCGGGTCGTTGGGGATGTAAAGGATCAGTTCATCGGTGTAACGATATTTTTCGCAGATGACGAAAGCCACGCACCCGGTCAGCCTTTTTTTCATCAGGCCGAGGTCCTGGAACCAGACTTGCTTGCGCCCCATCCACGGGTGCATTTCGCCGTCGATGACCGAGAGGATCATCGCGTGATCTGCCGCCTCGATGTCATTGCGCAATAGCGCCTGTTCGGCTGCGGCGCGCATCGCTGCCTTCTGGCTGGCGATGAAGCGTTCGCTGAGCACCGCCTCTGCCACCGCGTCCCCCGGATGAAAAAAACCCTCCAGGTATGTCTGGTATTGCTGGCCGATATCCAGATTGCGGCAAAGGTGCAAAAACTGGCTGACCGTGAGGCCTGTGTCGACGTGCTTGAATGTGTCCACAGCAGGCGTCGCCACAACAAAACCGGAGCTCGAATGATAGGTCCCCTCGCATTCGTCAGCTTCGAAGTTGTGCAGCGAGGCTTCCAGCAGCGTGATCTTGAGAACCTCGAACGAGGCCAATACGGTTCTCTGAATACCCATTTCGACCGGGCGCCGCAGACATAACAGAGTTTTGTCTACATCGATTTCCAGCGCGTATTGGCCCTTCAAGGCTTTGATCAATAACGGCCTGGCGAATGTTTCGACATCCACGAATTTCGCCATGCTTTTGTCGAGACTGTTCTGGGCAATGACACTGGCCTTGAAAGTGTCATCGAGGGTTTTGCGCTGGGCCGGCGTCGCATTCTGATACCAGGCCGGTAACGCGGTCGGAACCGCCTTGAGCGCCTCGCGCCGATGCGGCAAAGCGTTGGTCAACCACTGCGGGATCGATGTCTCGAGAAACTCGCCGTGCAGGCTTTGCGTTGCAATGAGCTTTACTGACCGACCGGGGTCTGCCGGCTGAGCGGTCGACGCAGGCAGCGCCGACACTGGTTTGGGCGGGATAACGTTCATGGTCACTCCTTTTTCATGGAGCGATCAGCAAACCATGTCGCGTTAGTGCTTCTGCGTTATCCGGGTATCGCTCAGAGGAGACGGCCGGGTGTCGCTCAGAGTTGTCCGGGCCGCTTCGATGGCATCCCGGACCCAGCGGATTGGCTATGCTTCAGGAGGATGACTTTTCGCAGAGGGATTTATGGACGATCCAGTCGACAACAAACCGCCGAGTTTCTGGCAGATGCTGCACAGCGTCATGGCGGCGGCGTTCGGGGTTCAGAGCGGCAAGAACCGGGAAAGGGATTTCACCCACGGCAAACCCAGTCACTTTGTGATTCTGGGAGTTTTGTTCACGGCGGTGTTCGGCCTGACGCTGTTTGCCATCGTCAAGCTGGTGCTGTATCTGGCCGGGGTGTGATGGCACTGAACAGGCATCTGCCACAGGTTATCCGGGCCTTGGGAGAACGGCCCGGAGCGCGGATGTTACTGGTGACTGACCCAGAAGACCGCTGTTCCTACTACGAGAATGATCAGGAACAAAATGGCCCACGCGTCGACACTGCTGTCGCTTTTTCTGGCTTTGGTCGGGTTGCTCATTGCATCGCCTCTTGTCGGTTTTATCGGTGATTGCACAAAGACTCGATCACAGTTAAGACGATGATTGTCCGCACGACAAATGTGGATTAGATGACCGGCATTCGCGTTAGGCGATTTGGTTCTTTACATATACTCAAACATCACTTTTGCGCATAACTGCAAACGGGTATATTGCCCCGGCTCCGTGACGGAGTGCGCGGCCGTGCGCGCAGAATTGCAGAGGCAACATCGGACTCCAGCAAGCGAAAACGCAGCGTTTTCCGAGAAGCCCAAGCCTGAGAACAGGACTTATATGTACGTATACGACGAGTACGATCAGCGGATCATCGAGGACCGCGTCAAGCAGTTCCGTGATCAGACCCGACGCTATCTGGCAGGTGAGCTGAGCGAAGAAGAATTCCGCCCCCTGCGCCTGCAAAATGGCCTGTATATCCAGCGTTTCGCGCCGATGTTGCGCGTGGCCGTGCCTTACGGCCAGCTGACTTCGCGTCAGGTGCGCATGATGGCGAAGATCGCCCGCGACTACGACAAGGGCTATGCCCACATCAGTACGCGGCAGAACGTGCAGTTCAACTGGCCGGCGGTTGAAGACATCCCGGACATCCTCGCTGAACTCGCGACCGTGCAGATGCACGCCATTCAGACCAGCGGCAACTGCCTGCGCAACGTCACCACCGACCAGTTTGCCGGCGTCGCCGCCGATGAAGTGATCGACCCGCGTCCATGGTGCGAAATCGTCCGTCAGTGGACCACGTTCCACCCGGAGTTCGCCTACCTGCCGCGCAAATTCAAGATCGCCGTCAACGGTTCGACCAGTGACCGCGCTGCCATTGAAGTCCACGATATCGGTCTGGAACCTGTCCATAACGCTGCTGGCGAGCTGGGCTTCCGCGTGCTGGTTGGCGGCGGCCTCGGTCGTACGCCGGTGGTTGGCGCATTCATCAATGAATTCCTGCCGTGGCAAGACCTGCTGAGCTATCTCGACGCCATCCTGCGGGTGTACAACCGCTACGGCCGTCGCGACAACAAATACAAGGCGCGGATCAAGATCCTCGTCAAGGCGCTCACCCCTGAGGTGTTCGCGCAGAAAGTCGACGCGGAAATGGAGCACCTGCGCGGTGGCCAGACCACGCTGACCGAGGCTGAACTGCATCGCGTCGCCAAGCACTTCGTCGATCCGGACTACAAGACCCTCGACAACCAGACCGCGCAACTGGCCGATCTGGACAAAGAGCATCCGGGTTTCGCCCGCTGGCGCAGCCGCAACACCCTGGCGCACAAAAAACCGGGCTATGTCGCTGTGACGCTGTCGTTGAAGCCGACCGGCGTTGCCCCGGGCGACATTACCGACAAGCAGCTCGACGCCGTCGCCGATCTGGCCGAGCGCTACAGCTTCGGTCAACTGCGCACCTCCCACGAGCAGAACATCATTCTCGCCGATGTCGAGCAGAGCCAGTTGTTCACCCTCTGGGGCGAGTTGCGTGAAAGCGGTTTCGCCACGCCGAACATCGGCCTGCTGACTGACATCATCTGCTGCCCCGGTGGTGACTTCTGCTCGCTGGCCAACGCCAAATCGATCCCGATTGCCGAATCGATCCAGCGCCGTTTCGATGACCTGGATTACCTGTTCGACATTGGCGAACTGGACCTGAACATCTCCGGCTGCATGAACGCCTGCGGTCACCACCACGTTGGCCACATCGGCATCCTCGGTGTGGACAAGAAAGGCGAAGAGTTCTACCAGGTTTCCCTCGGCGGCAGCGCCAGCCGTGATGCGAGCCTGGGCAAGATCCTCGGCCCGTCCTTCGCACAGGAAGCCATGCCTGACGTGATCTCGAAGCTGATCGACGTGTACGTTGAACAACGTACCGAAGACGAGCGCTTCATCGACACTTATCAGCGTATTGGCATCGACCTCTTCAAGGAACGCGTCTATGCAGCGAATCATTAAGAACAACGAAGTCGTCGACGAAACCTGGCACCTGTTGCCGAAGGATTTCAACATCGATGAGATCAGCAACTGCGACGATCTGATCGTTCCTCTGCAGTTGTGGCGCGAGCACAGCCGCATGCTCAAGGCCCGCGACGGCGGTCTGGGCGTGTGGCTGGATGCTGACGAGGAAGCCGAAGAAATCGGTGAAGACGTCGGTGAGTTCCAGGTAATCGCGCTGAATTTCCCGGCGTTCACCGATGGCCGCAGTTACTCCAATGCCCGTCTGCTGCGTGACCGTTATGGTTTCAAAGGCGAGCTGCGCGCGATTGGCGACGTGCTGCGGGACCAGCTGTTCTACATGCACCGCTGTGGCTTCGACGCCTTTGCCATTCGCGCGGATAAAGACCCGTACGAAGCACTGGAAGGTCTCAAGGACTTCTCGGTGACCTACCAGGCCGCCAGTGACGAACCGCTGCCGCTGTTCCGTCGGCGCTAAGCCAGCGGGTTTATTGCGGACACAAAAACGCCGGTCATTGACCGGCGTTTTTTTATGCCTGGTGTTTACCAGAAACGTTGCTGAGTAAGACGACTCCACCAGCTCAACAGCACGCGGTCTACCGAACCGCTGGCGGCCATGCCGATGCGTTCCTGCAGGCTTTTACGCTCGGCGTAGTGCAGGTGATAAACCTCAGCCTGTTTGGCTTTCTGCGCCAGGTATTCATCGCTGGTCTTGAGCTCATCCACCAGTTGGTTTTCCAGCGCAGCGATACCGAGCCACACCTCACCGGTAGCCACTTCATCGATCGCCAGTTGCGGGCGGTACCGCGCCACGAAGTTTTTGAACAAGCGATGAGTGATGTCGAGGTCTTCCTGGAACTTCTCGCGGCCCTTTTCGGTGTTTTCGCCAAACACGGTCAGTGTGCGTTTGTATTCACCTGCGGTCAGCACTTCAAAGTCGATGTCGTGCTTTTTCAGCAGGCGATTGACGTTAGGCAATTGCGCGACCACGCCGATCGAACCGAGGATGGCGAACGGTGCACTGATGATCTTGTCGCCGATGCAGGCCATCATGTAACCGCCGCTGGCCGCGACCTTGTCGATACAAACTGTCAGTGGCACGCCCGCATCACGGATTCGCGCAAGTTGAGAAGACGCCAGACCGTAGCTGTGCACCATGCCGCCGCCACTTTCCAGACGCAGGACTACTTCGTCCTTCGGCGTGGCCAGGGTCAGCAGTGCGGTGATCTCGTGGCGCAGGCTCTCGGTGGCGGAAGCCTTGATATCGCCGTCGAAGTCGAGCACGAACACCCGGGATTTGGTCTCAGGCTTGTTCTTCTGTTTTTTCGCGCTTTTTTCCGTTTTTGCCTCGCCCTTGCGCAATGCCTTGAGCTGATCCTTGTCGAGCAAGGTCTGCTCAAGGCGTTCACGCAGCCCCTTGTAGAAATCGTTGAGCTTGCTGACCTGCAACTGCCCTGCCGATTTGCGCCGGCCCTTGCTGCGCAACGCGGCGAAACTGGCGAGCACCACCAGAATGGCGATCACCAGTGTGACGGTCTTGGCCAGGAAGCTGGCGTATTCGGTGAAAAAAATCCACAGAGACTCCTCAAAGCAATGCGTGACGGTGTATTACACGCGGAATGGCTCCAGCATACCCATGCGTCGGCTCGTCGGCCAGCCGTGAAACCTCTGGCAACACGCCTGTAACGGGCATTTCAAACAAGCGTATGTTTTTTCATTGACAGCCTTACGCCATCCTCATAACCTCGCCTGACCTTCAACGTACCGGGACGACGCGGACGTGGGCAGCATCTACTTGATACGACATGGCCAGGCCTCCTTTGGTGCAGACGATTACGATGTCCTGTCGCCGACCGGTGTGCGTCAGGCAGAAATTCTCGGCCAGCACCTCGCCGACCTTGATATCAGCTTCGATCGTTGCCTTGCCGGTGACCTGCGTCGCCAACAGCACACGGCCACCAGTGCACTGGAGCAATTCAGCGCCAGAGGCCTGCCGGTTCCAGTCCTCGAAACCGATTCCGCCTTCAACGAATTTGACGCCGACGCGGTGATCCGCGCCCTGCTCCCGGCCATGCTGCCGGAAGAGCCGGAAGCCCTCGACATCCTGCGCAACGCCGCGCAGAACCGCGGTGAATTCCAGCGCATCTTCGCCCTGATCGTCGAGCGCTGGCTTGCCGGCACCTACGACACACCCGGACTGGAAAGCTGGCTGGGTTTCGTCGAACGGGTTCAGGCCGGGCTGCACCGCATCCTCGATCTGGCAGAAAAGAACCAGAAAATCGCCGTGTTTACCTCCGGCGGCACCATCACTGCCCTGCTCCACCTGATTACGCAAATGCCTGCCAGACAGGCCTTTGAATTGAACTGGCAAATCGTCAACACCTCGCTCAACCAACTGAAGTTTCGTGGTCGCGAGGTGGCTCTGGCTTCCTTCAACAGTCACGCACACCTGCAACTGCTGAAGGCCCCGGAACTCATCACTTTTCGCTGAGTCCGGCTTACTGTGACCCTGGCTGTAACCACCCAGCTCCCATGACCAAGAAAGGATCGAACCATGACCTCCGTAGCTGATGCCGTAAAAGCAATGCAAGCCAAGTTCAACCCAGCCGCCGCTGCCGGTCTGGATCTGGTCTTCGGTTTCAAAATCACCGACGAAGACAAGCAATACGCACTGATCGTCAAAGACGGCACCTGCAACATTCAGGAAGGCGAAAACCCGGACGCCAACTGCACGCTGGTGCTGGATAGCGAAACCCTGAAAGGTATCGTCAGCGGCGAGACCGACGGCATGCAGGCCTTCATGAGCGGCAAGCTGCGCGTTGAAGGCGACATGATGCTGTCGATGAAACTGTCCGAGCTGTTCCCTGCGTAAGAAGCAGCCTGGTTCAAACAAATCCCGCCCTTTTGGCGGGATTTGTCGTTCATGCAAGGGGATCAGCGCAGGCCTCGGCTTCGCTCTCCGTTCGCGTAGGTACGATCAACCCTCCTGCAACAACCGCGTATCCAGCCCAAACCGCTCTTGCGAAACCATCCTGAACTGACCTTCCGCCAGATCGCAACTCACCAGCAAATTCCACGAGTGTCGGGTGGCCACCGATGGCACCAGAACAAATGGATGTTCAGCCAGCAGTGCGTCGGCAAACTTTCGCTGGTTGGGCGAGGTTTTTATCGGGGTGAGCCAATGCGGATTGGGCACATCTTCCGGTTGCACGATTCTGACGCTGGCGTCGTGGGTGATTTCAAAACAGGTCAATACGTAGGGCTCCTGATCAAGTGCATCGAAGCTGCCATGGGCGGCCACCTCCAGTATCGCCGTGGAGGGGTCGACCGACGCATAAACGACTCTGCGGCCGGGCGTATTCCAGCGACCGCCGTCCCGTTTCGACCCCAGGCCGCTGTCCCAGGTCTCGCTGTACACCTCGCGATCCAGCCGCCACGCGTACCAGCGATCATCCCAGGGCAAGGGATTCATTGATAAACCCCGTATTTGATCTGGTTCAGATACTCCTCCACCATCCTGAAGCCCAACGCATTTCCAACCAGATCGAGCGGCACATAACCGTAGAAGTAAGTGGCGCGTTGCTCCAGCCATGATTCGGCCTTGGCCTGTCGCCCGAACACCTCGATGGCCAGTTCCAGCGCTGCCGCATATTGGTAGGCGATGATGCTCTGCGGCGTGTCCAGGCGCACCGACGCGCCTTCCTTGAGCAGACGTCGCACGGTTCTCACAGATTTGCCGGTGATACGTTTGACCATCTCTCCCTGTTGGTACAGCTCGGAGGTTGCGATCATGTTCACCACATCGAGCAGCTCAAATCCTTCGCTTGTGCAGCGCAGGATGAGCATCGGATCGTCGCCGGTGTCCTGCCCTCGCAACAGCAATTCCAGAGGCTTGCCCTCAAGCCTCTTCAAGCCCGTGAGCCGGGGCACTTTGGCGCTCGGCATGGCAACGTCCTCCGAGGGGCATCTCGCGCGGTCGTCGCGCCAGTAATGGCGAGGCGAGTAAGCAGGCGTATGGCTTTCAATCAGTGGGATTCGCATAGTCCATCCTTTGTCCAGGTCCAGAGCGATCTGTGCGCTCGATGACTTCAATGTCAGGACTGATCCTATAGATCCGGCGTCCGACGACCAACCTGAAAAAGTCGTCAGAAATATCCCCTCATCTGATCAAAACGCTCCTGTTTCCGTAGGACTGAAACGCAATTTTCAGCGGTTCAGTCCATTGCTGCTTTCAAGTTGGGGAGAGGGACTTTTGACTTACAATGCGCCCCACCTTCAGATATCGGCCCTGCCCCATGGACATCGACCTCGCCCGCACTTTCCTCGAAATCGTCCGCCACGGCAGTCTTGCCGCCGCCGCGCAGAAGCTGTTCGTCACACAAACGGCGATCACCGCACGGGTGCAGAAACTCGAAGGCCAGCTGGGCAGTACGCTGTTCGTGCGCAATCGCGCCGGGGCGAAGTTGACGGCCAATGGCGAAGCGTTCGTGGTCTACGCCAATCAACTGGTGCAGACCTGGGAAGCCGCGCGCCGCGACTTGCCGCTGCCCGAGGGTTATCACAACGTTCTGCACATTGGCGGTGAGGTCAGCCTGTGCAACCCGCTGATGCTCAGTTGGGCGGCGGAACTGCGGGAGAAAATCCCCGGCCACGCACTGCGCATGGAAATTCGCGACGGCGAAAATCTTTTGCGTCAGCTCGAACTCGGTGTGCTCGATGCGGCGCTGGTTTATCAACCGGAATACTGGCCGGGATTGCAGGTCGAGCAAGTGCTGGAGGAAAAACTGATTCTGGTGCGCGCGCCCGAGCGTCCGGAGCCTTACGTCTACATCGATTGGGGACCGGACTTTCGTCGTCAGCACGACGCCGCCCTGCCGGAAAAAGCCAAAGCCGCGCTGAGCTTCAACCTTGGCCCACTGGCCCTGCAATACATCCTCGAACATGGTGGCAGCGGTTATTTCCGTACCCGGGTCGTGCGCACTTATCTGGAGACCGGCGCGCTGGAAGCCGTCACCAAAGCCCCGGAATTCGGTTATCCGACCTATCTGGTGTATTCCCGCGATCGCGACTCGGCAGTGCTGCAACAGGCCTTCGATCTGTTGCGCGAGGTGATCCGCACCGATGATGACTGGTCGCAGCGCTGGAACCCGTTGAGCTGACGGGCGGCTTCAGTCCAGAGCATGGCGCTTAAGGCCGCAAGGTTCGCCCTGCACAAGTCAGCGGATCGGCTAATCTGCCGGGTATAACAACAATACCCGCAGGTGAAAGCGTTGAGGCAGACCACCGAGGCATTCCGCAGCCGCTACCGTGCGGCCATTCATCCTTTATACAATCCGTGGTTGCATGGCGCGTTCGTGTTGCTGTTCGGCATTTTCACCGTCGCTGCGTTCTGGCGCACGGTGCATTCAGTGAGCTGGCTGGAATGGCTGACAGTGCCGCTGAGCCTGTTGTTGTTCAACTTCGGCGTGTACATGGTCCATCGTCATCTGGGCCATCGCAAAAAAGCTTTCGCAAAGATGTTCTACGCACGACATGCCGGCGACCATCACAGCTTTTTCACCCCCGGCCATATGACCTACGACAGCGCGCGGGACTGGCGAGTGATTCTGTTTCCAGCCTGGCTGATCGTCATTCATACGCTATTGATCACCCTGCCCCTCTGGTGGCTGCTCGCGCAGGTCAACGCCAATGTCGCCGGGCTGTTTGCCGGGTGCATGGTGCTCGGTTATCTGCTCTATGAGGTATTCCATGCCTGTCAACATCTGCCACCGCAGAATCCGTTGACTTGTTTGCCGTGGATTCGCCAGATGCGCCGTCTGCACGAACTGCATCACCGCCGCGAGCGTATGCAGGAGCGCAATTTCAACATCGTTCTGCCCTTGATGGACTACCTGTTCGGCACGCTGTACCGCGAGCCGGAACCCGCCCCTTTGAGTTATTCAAAAATGCCCATGACGCGCATGCAGCACCAGATCGATATCGCCGGCGAACCGGTCGCCGTGCTGGCTTATGCCGCCAGCGTCAGTCATTGGCCGGACTGGCATCCCTCCTCATTGAAGATTGACGGTCCGCAAGGTCCACTGCATGCCGGTGCACGTTTCGAAGAGGACATCCATGCCGGCGGACGTGCCGGTCACTTGCGCTGGGAGGTTACTGAATATCTGCCGGGCCGGCGCTGGTGCGCACGCGCGCAAAGTGATCAGGGCTTGTCCCTGCGGTTGACTTACGAGTGCTCAGTGGAGGCTGGCGGCACGCGTTTCTCGCGCACGCTGGAATATCGCTTTGACGGTTTGCTCATGCGTCTTGCCAATCGCCTGTTGCTCAAGCGGCGCATCGAGCGGGAATCTGCCGCGTCCATGCTCGCCCTGCGCGACATGGCTGCGCAATTTATCGGCGCGGCGAGGGCCAGCGCGTGAAATTACGTTATGTGCTGTGCCTGCTGATCGTTCTCGTGATCGCCTTCTTGTTGTTGCTGCCGACCAAGGTCGAACCGGTCGCCTGGACGCCGCCACTGGCGCCGTCATTGAAAGACGGCATCTACGCGGACAACCAGCGCCTCAAAGCTGTGGCGAAGGTCGGGCCGAGCGACATTGAAGGGCCTGAGGCGTTGCTACTGGAAGACGAATTCCTCATCACCGGATTGCATGACGGCAGGCTCATCCGTAGCAGCCTCGACGGTACGCAGCGCAAGGTCCTGGCCGACACCGGTGGCCGTCCACTTGGCCTGGCCCGTCATCCGAACGGCATGCTGGTAGTTGCCGATGCGGTCAAAGGCTTGCTGTCGCTGGATGCGCAGGGCCGCGTGATTCCGTTGACCACCGAGGCCAACGGCGTGCCATTTGGATTTACCGATGATGTAGCGGTCGACAAGTCAGGCCACTACGCCTACTTCAGCGATGCCTCGAGCCGTTGGGGCTATGGTCATGACGGCGAGGCGATCATTGAGCACGGCGCCGACGGACGTCTGCTGCGCTACGACTTTCAAACCGGCAAGACCAGCGTCTTGCTCGACAAGTTGCAGTTTGCCAATGGCGTCACTCTTGGTCCGGACGAGGCCTATGTGCTGGTCAACGAGACCGGTGCTTACCGCATCAGTCGCTACTGGCTGAGCGGGCCGAAGGCCGGTACCCATGATGTGTTCATCGACAACTTGCCGGGGCTTCCGGACAACCTCTCGTTCAATGGCAGCAATCGCTTTTGGGTAGCGCTGTATGCGCCGCGCAATGCCTTGCTCGATGGCACCGCTGAACACCCGTTCGTGCGCAAGATGATCGTGCGGGCTTTGACGGTTTTACCCAAGCCTGTCGAAAAGCGTGGGTTTGTGCTGGGACTGGATCTGGACGGCAAGGTGATTGCCAATCTGCAGGACGCGAGCGAAGGCAATTATTCGCCGATTACCACGGTGCGCGAGTATGGGCAGTGGTTGTATTTCGGCTCGTTGAAGGCCATGCATATGGGGCGAATGGGGTTGGATGCGGCGCTTAAGTAAAACAGAAAAATTTTCACCGTATGGACCGACGATATCGCTGGCAAGCCAGCTCCCACAGTGTCCGTGTGAACTCCAAATATGTGTTCACCAGATGAACCTGTGGGAGCTGGCTTGCCAGCGATAGCGGTCTGTCAGTTGCCGGACCGGTCGAACTTGTCCGGATCTTCATCCTCCGGCAGTTCCTTCACGGTTTTTTCCGGATGCGCAGTGGTATGCGCCGGGCTGTTCGGTTCAGGACGGGTAGGAATCGGGTCGAAACCACCCTGCTCTTCACTGGGGAATTTGGGGTCGTTCATATGGCACCTCGCAACGAGTCGATGGTTTGCAGACTCTGCACATTGGAGGTGCCATTGGCCGTAGCCGTTCCCTTCAAAAATGACCACGGGTCGGGGGACTACTGTCCCGTCAGCGGCTGCCCGGCGAGTTGAGCAACGATCTGTTCCTTGACGATCACGCGCTTCTCTTTGAGCTTTTTCAATTCGTCGTCAGTGGGGGCGTCTGACTGGGCGTTCTCGGCTTCGACCACGGCTTTATCCACGTCGAAATATTTGTTGAGCAGCGAATCCAGCTTCGGATCCTCGGAGCGTTTTTGCTCGATCTCTTCCTTCTTGCAGCCCAGGTCCTGATACAGATCATGTGAAACCGGCATGAAACACCTCCATCAATTTGATCGACAACCAGCGCGACCGATGCGCTGACTCATTATCAGCATGGCCTTGCCCGATGACTTCTGTCGACTCCCTGTCAGACCAGCGGTTGCCGTTCGTCGCCCTGTCGTAAATGCGATAAAACCTTTGGCGTCTGCGCTCGCTCCATTGGATAACGCTCACAAAAACCTGCGTGGAGATACCCAATGGACGGATTCAACCTGCGTCATCTCGCTCTGGCTGTTGCACTGTCTGCCGGCATGGGCAGCGCCTTTGCCGCAACCGACAACGACTTTGTCGACAATGCCGCCGCTGGTGGCATCGCCGAAATCGAAACCAGCAAGCTGGCACTGGAAAAAAGCCAGTCAGCCGACATCAAAGCCTTCGCTAACCAAATGATCGCTGATCACACCAAGGCCAATGAAGAGCTGAAGAAGATCGCGACCACCAATGACATCGAAGTCCCTGACGACACCACCCTGGTCAAGCAGGCCAAGGAAAAGATTCTCGACATGCGCGATGAATCCTTCGATGCGGCCTACGCCAACAACCAGGTCAAGGCTCACGAAGAGACCATCGAGCTGTTCAAGAAGCAGGCGAACACCGTGACCGATGACAAGGCCAAGGGCGCTACTGAACTGAAAGCGTTTGCGCAGAAGATGTTGCCAGCGCTGGAAAAACACCTGGCCCACGCCAAAGAGCTGCAAGCCAAACATCCGAGCAAGTAACCGGCCGGCAATAAAAAGGCCGCATCCTTCGATGCGGCCTTTTTGCGTTTCAGCGATCAACCGCCATCGGTGTCAATATCGGCGTCGGTGCTTTCGCCCGGTTCAGGACGGTCAGGGTCAGGCTTGAAGCCGGGGCTGAAGTCGTTGCTGTTGTCGTTGTGATGCTGCTTTTGATCGACCTCGGCAGCCGCGCTGTCCGCCTGCCCTTCTTCAACCGGCGCGGGAGTATTTTGCCCCGGCGTTTGCGGGTCGATGGCCGGGTCGTTGCGGTTAATTGACTCTGAGGACTGATTTTGCTGTTGCGGCGCTTGCTCGTTCATATCCACCTCATTCATAGTCCTGCCTCCTTCTTCCAGCACGACTGGAAAACGTCGGGCATGCAGATTCGAAGCCTGACGCCGTAGATTCGTTCAAAAGATCGTTGCCTGCCGCCACGCCGACTAGAGTTAGCGGGGCGTTCGACGCGGCAGGCAGAAAAATTCATCGCTAGCTGAACAACTATTTCAAGCGGTAAATGTCAGTCAAATCGCGCCGGTCATTTCGCCGAGCCGGCCCATATACGTAACGGAGCGACACGCACATGGCAGCACTGCAGAACAGCACAGTTGAAGCAATCAAGAACAACCAGACTCAGCTGTTGAGCGAGTGGACCAAACGCCTCGAAGCCAGCGGCGCCACACGCAACCTCAAGGAACACGACGTCGCTCAGCAAACCCGCGACTTGCTGGGCCTGCTCCTGGCGGGTCTGGAAAACGGCAACGGCAGCAAGATTGCCGCTGCGGGTTGGGAGGATACCCGTCAGTTCCTTGAAAAGCTGTCGCAGAGCCGCGCCCTGCTCGGCCAGGATTCCCAGCAAACCGCCAATTTCATCTTTGCCCTGAAAGGCCCGTTGTTCGCCCTGCTGCAAAACCATTATCAGGACCAGCCGGCACTGCTGGCCGAGCAATTGCTGGAAGTCTCCGAATTGCTCGACACCGTCGGTATGCACACCATCGGCACCTTCCAGAAATCCCGTGAAGCGGTGATCAAGCGTCAGCAGGAAGAGCTGCTGGAACTGTCGACTCCGGTGGTCAAGCTGTGGGATGGCGTCCTCGCCCTGCCAATGATCGGCACCCTCGATTCGCAGCGCACCCAAGTGGTAATGGAATCGCTGCTGCAACGTATCGTCGACACCGGTTCGGAAATCGCCATCATCGACATCACCGGCGTGCCGACCGTTGACACCCTGGTCGCCCAGCACCTGCTGAAAACCGTGACCGCAATCCGTCTGATGGGCGCCGATTGCATCATCAGCGGCGTGCGTCCGCAGATTGCGCAAACCATCGTGCACCTGGGTCTGGATCTGCAAGGCGTAGTGACCAAGGCCAACCTGGCCGACGCATTGAAACTGGCCCTGACCCGCTTGGGTGTCAGCCTCGTCAAGACGGCTTGACCATGGAACGTATTCCGATTCTTCAAATGGGCGATATCTTGCTGGTGACCATTCAGGTCGACATGCATGACCAACTCGCCCTGACCCTGCAGGACGATCTGTCCGAGCGCATCAGCCGGACATCCGCCCGGGGCGTGCTGATCGACATCACGGCGCTGGACATGGTCGATTCGTTCATCGGGCGCATGATCGGCGACATTTCCGGGCTGTCGAAAATCATGGACGCCAAAACCGTGCTGGTCGGCATGCAGCCGGCAGTGGCGATCACGCTCGTTGAGCTGGGCATGACTTTGCCAGACGTGAGCACCGCCCTGAACGTCGAACGCGGGATGAAACTGCTGCGGGAACGAGTACTTGCACAATGACCGTGCGCAGTAGCGGTACGCAACCCATTCTCATTGAACAGGACGTAGTGCTGGCCCGCCAGACCACGCGCAAGCTCGCCACCGAATGTGGCATGCGCCTGATCGACCTGACCAAACTGGTGACCGCTGTCAGTGAGCTGGCGCGTAACACCATGGTCTATGGCGGCGGCGGCGACATGGACTGGCAGATTCTCGAGGAAAACGGCCGGGTCGGTTTGCGTATCACCTTCCGCGACGAAGGCCCTGGCATCCCCGACATCAAACTGGCGATGACCGACGGCTGGACCTCCGGCAGCGGGTTGGGCCTTGGCCTGACTGGCGCCAAGCGCCTGGTCAATGAATTCGAACTCGACACTGAGCCCGGCAAAGGCACGCGCATTACGATCACACGATGGACATGAATATCACCGGGTCGTTGACCCAGGTTCTGCCGATCGAGGACAGCAGCCAGATCGGCCACGCGCGGCGCACCGCGCAGAAACTCGCCGAGCAGCATGGCTTCGACGAAAACGATGCCGGCCGCGTGGCGCTGGTCGCGACCGAACTGGCCAGCAACGTGCTCAAGCATGCCCAGCGTGGTGAATTTCACCTGCGTGTACTGGCTCGGCCGGATAGCGGTTTCGGCATCGAAATGCAGACCGTGGATCGGGCCCAGGGCTTTGACCTGGATGCCTGTCTGGCGGATGGCTTTTCCACTGGCGGTACGCAGGGCATCGGCCTCGGCGCCGTATCGCGGCAGACCAGTGTCTTCGATGTCTACGCCGACCACCGTGGCGCGGTGTTGCTGGCGCGAATTTTTCCGCGCAGCGATCGTCAGGCCGATATCCGCTTCGGCGTCAGCCAGCATTCGCTGCATGCCGATCCAGCCTGCGGCGATGTCTGGCATCTGGCGTATGAAGGCTCGCGGATCAGCGCGCTGGTGGTCGATGGCCTCGGCCATGGCGAAGACGCCGAACGTGCCGGCCTGGCCGGTGCCCGGGCATTCGCCCGGGCACCGTTTGCCGATCCTGTGGTATTGATGGAAGACCTGCATCAGGAAATGCTCGGCACGCGCGGTGGCGCCGTGGCGTTCGCGCAGTTTGACAGCCAGCGCGACGGCCTGACGTTCGCCGGTGTCGGTAACATCGGCGCCAGTCTACTGGAGCCTGGCAAATCCCGCGGCCTGGCCTCACACCCCGGTATCGTTGGCGGCCAGTACCGTAAAGCCAAACCCTTTGACTATGCTCACGTGAACGGACATTTATTGATCATGTACAGCGACGGCCTACAGTCCCGTTGGAATCTTGCAGACTACCCCGGCCTGGTGCATCGCCATCCTGCCGTGATAGCCAGCGTCCTGCACCGCGACTTTTGCCGTGGTCGCGATGACGTGACGGTGCTGGTCGTGGCTCTGGAGGCCGCCCATGGCTGAATCGACTCACTTGAGCCACGCCGAACAGGCGGCGCTCATCGCTCAGTTGCAGCGCGAAACCACTGCCCTGCGCGAAGAACTCGATGAAACCAACCAGGGTGTTCTGGCGCTGTACGCCGAGCTCGACAATCAGGCCGAAGAACTGCGTCAGGCATCGGATCTCAAGAGCCGCTTCCTGTCGTACATGAGCCATGAATTCCGCACGCCGCTGGGCTCGATACTGAGCATCAACAGTCTGCTCGCTGACGAACTCGACGGTCCGCTCAGCCCTGAACAGCACAAGCAGGTAGCCTTCGTCAGCACCGCTGCCCGCGAGCTCAGCGACATGGTTGATGACCTGCTCGATCTGGCGAAGATCGAAGCCGGGCGCATCAGCATTTCCCCGGCCTGGTTCGACATGTTCGACCTGTTCTCCGCCCTGCGCGGGATGTTCCGGCCAATCGTCGACGCCTCGGCGGTGGATCTGATCTTCGAAGAGCCGCTGGGCCTGCCGCGCCTGTATACCGATGACAAGAAGCTCGGGCAGATCCTGCGCAACTTCATTTCCAACTCACTGAAATTCACCACCCGTGGCGAAGTGCGGGTATCGGCGCGAATGGAAGGTGAAGACAAAGTGCGCTTTGCCGTCAGCGACACCGGCATCGGCATCGCGGCCGAACTGCATGACACGCTGTTCGAAGACTTCTCCCAAGTCGATTCGCCATTGCAGAAACGTCTGCGCGGCACCGGTCTGGGTCTGTCACTGTGCAAGCGTTTCGCCGCCCTGCTCGGCGGTGAAGTCGGGGTAGACAGTACGCCGGGCGTCGGCTCGACGTTCTTTGTCATCATCCCGCTGGCAATCGCTCTGGAGAACGTCGATGAATCGTGACATCCGCCTGTTGATCGTCGATGACAACGTCGCCACCCGTTACGCCCTGCGCCGGCGCCTGGAGCGCCATGGCTACACGGTGCTCGAAGCCGGCACCGGCAGCGACGGCCTGGCCCTGATCGAGGGCGAAGCCCTCGATGCGTTGATCCTCGACGTCAACCTGCCGGACATGAGCGGTTTCGACATCGTCCGCCTGCTGCGCGCCGACCCGGGCACCGCGCTGCTGCCAGTGATTCATGTGTCAGCGGCGTCGATCCAGACCGGCGATATCATCACTGGTCTCAACGCGGGTGCCGATGCTTATCTGATTCACCCGGTCGACCCCGATGTGCTCTTGGCGACCCTGCGTACCCTGCTGCGGGTGCGCGACACGGAAAATGCCCTGCGCGAAAGCGAGGCGCGTTTCCGCGAGATTTTCGCCAACGTCTCGGCACCGATCGCCGTGCTCGATGCCAATCTGAAAGTGCATGAATGCAATCACGCATTCGCCCAATTGATCGTCGATAACCGCGATCCGCAGGCGCTGCGTGAATGCTTCGCCGAAGATCAATGCTCGATCCTCGATGAACTGCGTCTGCGTCTGGTCGACGGCGAGCGCTGGAAAGGCACGCTGAACATGCGCGTGCAGGGCGAGATTCGCGAGACGCAATGGCAGATTTCGCCATATCGCACGCCAGAGCTGAGCCTGGTGTTTGTTGAAGACGTCACCGAGCACCGCCATCGCGAGCGCTCGCATCTGGCGCGGCTGGATGACACCACCACGCAGCTGGCCAAGGAAGTCGCCGAGCGCGTGCACGCCGAAGCGCAATTGCTGCAAGTGCAGAAAATGGATGCGCTGGGCAAGCTCACCGGCGGTATCGCCCACGACTTCAACAACCTGCTGACCGGGATCATCACCAGCCTGGAACTGATCCAGAAACGCGTGGCCGATGAGCGTCTGGACAAGGTGCAGTTCTATACCGAAGCAGCGCTGAACTCAGCCATGAGCGCGGCCTCATTGACCCATCGTCTGCTGGCATTTGCCCGCCAGCAGCCGCTCGATACACGGCCGGTGGACATCAACGAGCATGTCCGCTCGCTGGAAGAATTGCTGGTGCGCACCATCGGTGAGCGCATCACCCTCAAGCTGGAATTGACCAACAAACCGGCGATTGCGTTGGTCGACCCGGTGCAGCTGGAAAGCGCGGTGCTCAACCTGGTGATCAACGCCCGCGATGCCCTGCCCTCCGGCGGCAATATCTGGGTCAATACTTACGCCGCTTATTCCCACGGCGATCCGAATCTGGCCGATGGCGCGTACGTGGCATTGTCGGTACGCGACGACGGCACCGGCATCGAACACAACGTGATCGACAAGGTGTTCGAGCCGTTCTTCACTACCAAGCCGCTGGGCCAGGGCACCGGGCTCGGTCTGTCGACGATTTACGGCTTCGCCCGCCAATCCGGCGGTGACGCGCACATTCGCAGCGTTGCCCGCCGTGGCACCGAAGTGACGATCATGCTGCCCGGCACCAACGACCCGACCGGGGCCGACGCACCTGTGCCCGTGCCTGACGCGAAAGGCAGTGGCGAGCATGTGCTGATCGTCGAGGACATGGCCACGGTGCGCTTGTTCGTCACCGAAGTGCTGGAGGATGCCGGCTATCGCTGCACGCAAGCGGCGGATATCGAATCGGCGCTGGAGCGCTTGCAGAACGACCCGTCGATCGACCTGCTGCTGACCGACGTCGGCCTGCCGCGCATGAGCGGGCGGGAGTTGGCGGATGTTGCCCGTGGCTGGCACGAAGGGCTGCCGATCCTGTTCATGACCGGCTACGCCGAAACCGCGCTCAACCGCCAGGTCTTCCTCGGTACAGGCATGGACATGCTGGTCAAACCGTTCCAGATCAGCGAACTGCTCGACAAGGTCCGCCGCACGCTGGATGGCGCCTGAACTGGCGCCATCGCTGGCAAGCCAGCTCCCACAGGGGCATCAGTGTGCGCAGATTTTCGGCAACAACTTGAATTTCTGTGGGAGCTGGCTTGCCAGCGATGGCGGCCAGCAAGGCGCTGCAGTTATCGGCTTAAAGCACGGGCAAGAAACGGCGCGGTCTTGCTCTTCTTGCTGGCGGCGACTTTCTGTGGTGTGCCGGCGGCGACGATCCTGCCGCCCTGATCACCGGCGCCGGGGCCGATGTCGATCACCCAGTCGCTCTGCGCGACGACACGCATTTCGTGTTCGACCACAATCACCGTGTGCCCCGCCGTTACCAGCGTATCGAGTTGTTCCAGCAACCGATCGACATCTCTCGGGTGCAATCCCGTGGTCGGTTCATCCAGTACATACAAGGTCGCGCCACGCTGGCTGCGCTGCAACTCGGTCGCCAGTTTGATCCGCTGCGCTTCACCACCGGAGAGCTCCGTGGCCGGTTGTCCCAGGCGCAGATAACCCAGGCCGATATCGCGCAGCACTTCCAGCGAACGACGAATCCCCGCCTGCTCGGCAAACACCGCTACCGCTTCATCGACTGTCAGTTGCAGGACTTGGGCGATGCTCAAGCCCTGCCAGAGAATCGCCAATGTCTGCGGGTTATATCGCGCTCCGTGGCAAGTTGGGCACGGCGCATACACGCTGGGCATGAACAGCAATTCCACACTGACAAAACCTTCGCCCTCACACGTGGCGCAACGGCCCTTGGCGACGTTGAAAGAAAACTGCCCGGCATCATAGCCCGCCGCTTGTGCCTCAGGTGTCGCGGCAAACAGCTTGCGCACGTTGTCGAACAACCCGGTGTAAGTCGCCAGATTGGAGCGCGGCGTGCGTCCGATGGGTTTCTGATCAACCTGCACCAGCCGTTTGATCGACTCCAGGCCGGCGCTGATCTGCCCGGTGCTGGGCGGCGGAGTGTCATCTTCCAGGCTCGGCTCTTCTGACTCGGCCTCGGCCACCGGACGGCCCAACTGCGCGCCGACCAGTTCGAGCAAGGCCTGACTGACCAGACTCGATTTGCCAGATCCCGATACGCCGGTCACCGAGGTGAAACAGCCCAAAGGGAATTCGGCGCTAAGATTATTCAGGTTATTGCGCGTCACGCCGTCGAGCTTCAGCCAGCCGCTCGGCTTGCGCGCGGCGCGCTCAGGGCGTTGGTTTTCGGCAAACAGATAAGCGCGGGTCTGCGAATCTGCAATATCAGCAAGTCCCGCAGGCGGACCGCTGTACAGCACGCGCCCGCCCTTCTCGCCCGCCGCTGGGCCGACGTCGATCAGCCAGTCGGCACGGCGCATGGTTTCGACATCATGCTCGACTACAAACAGCGTGTTGCCGTCCGCCTTCAAGCGCTGCAACGCTTCGAACAGCGCCTCACCATCCGCCGGATGCAGACCGGCAGACGGCTCGTCCAGGACATAAATCACCCCGAACAGCTGCGAACCCAATTGCGTGGCCAGGCGCAAACGCTGCAACTCGCCCGACGACAAGGTCGGCGTACTGCGTTCCAGCGCCAGATAACCCAGGCCGAGATCGGTCAGGGTGCTGACCCGCTCCAGCAAATCCTCAGCGATGCGCTGCGCCGCCAGACGCTTTTCCAGCGACAGGTTCGGCGTATGGCGCACGTCCGGCGCGCTGGCGTGACCGCTGGCCCCATGGGCAACCCGCTGCTGACGCGCCTCGCGGGTTTGCGCATGGCTGAGGGTGTCGCCGCTCTCCTCGGCCTGTTCCAGATAATTCGCCGCCGCTACAGGCCGCAGCACTTCGGCCACTTGCAGCAACGGCATCTGCGACAACTCGCCAATGTCGTAGCCGGCAAAGGTCACCGACAACGCCTCGCGCTTGAGCCGTTTGCCCTCGCACAATGGGCACGGGCTACCGCGCATGAACTGTGAAACACGCTTCTTCATCAGCGCACTTTGCGAGTGAGTGAAGGTGTGCAGGATGTAGCGCCGGGCGCCGGTGAAGGTGCCCTGATAACTCGGTTCCATCTTGCGTTTGAGGGCGACGCGGGTTTCCTCCGGGGTCAGCCCGGCGTACACCGGCACCGTCGGCGTCTCTTCAGTGAAGAGAATCCAGTCGCGCTGCTTTTTCGGCAGTTTTTTCCACGGAATGTCGACATCGATGCCCATGGTCACGAGGATGTCGCGCAGGTTCTGCCCCTGCCAGGCCAAGGGCCAGGACGCCACTGCACGCTGGCGGATGGTCAGGTTCGGGTCCGGCACCATCAGCGCTTCGGTGACTTCATAGACGCGACCAAGTCCATGACACTCCGGACAGGCGCCCTGCGGCGTGTTCGGTGAAAAATCCTCGGCATACAGCATAGGCTGCCCCGGCGGGTAACTCCCGGCCCGGGAATAGAGCATGCGGATCAGGCTCGACAGCGTCGTCACACTGCCCACCGAAGAACGCGCGCTTGGCGTGCCGCGCTGTTGTTGCAGAGCGACGGCAGGCGGCAGTCCTTCGATGGAATCGACATCCGGCACGCCGACCTGATCGATCAGCCGCCGCGCGTAGGGCGCCACCGATTCGAAATAACGCCGCTGGGCCTCGGCGTAAAGCGTGGAAAACGCCAGCGACGACTTGCCCGAACCCGAGACACCGGTGAACACCACCAGGGCATCGCGCGGAATATCGACATCAACGTTCTTCAGGTTATGTTCGCGGGCGCCGCGCACACGAACCATGCCGGCGGGTGCTTTGGAATTGCGCTTGGAAATCATCGGCCTGCCTTGATTGAAAAACTGGGCAGCGCTCGGCATCAGGTGCCGAGCACCTCGCAAATCATCTGCAGTAAAGCTTGCGGGCTGTAGGGTTTGCCGAGCAGATGCGTATCGGGGCTGAGCTGGTGGTCGCGGGAAATGATGTCGCGGGTGTGACCGGAGGTGAACAGCACCGGCACCGGCGGTGTCTGCACCTTGGCCCACGCGGCCAGATCGGAACTCTTGATCAGGCCGGGCATGACCACGTCGGTGAAGATCAGATCGATCTCGATGCCTTCCAGCAGCATCTGCATGGCCACGTCGCCATTGCACGCGGTCATCACCCGATAGCCTTCTTCGCGCAGCAACTCCACCGCCGAAGCGCGCACCGCGTCATTGTCTTCCACCACCAGAATGGTTTCGTGGCCGCCGCTCTTGCGCTCGCCGACACTGGCGGTCTCTTCACGAACCGGACGCAGACTGCGCGGGAAATACAACTGCACCCGCGTGCCTTCGCCGAGCTTGCTGTCGATCTCGACGTGGCCGCCACTCTGTTTGACGAAGCCAAAGACCATGCTCAGACCGAGGCCAGTGCCCTGCCCGTCGGCCTTGGTGGTGAAGAACGGTTCGAAAACCTGTTCCAGCATTTGTGGGGCAATGCCCACGCCGGTGTCGGTGACCGCCACGCGCACATACTCACCGGACGCGATGCCCTTGCCGACGCAGTATTCGCTGTCCAGGCAGACATTGGCGGCACTGAGGCCGATAACGCCCTCGCCCTTCATCGCGTCGCGGGCGTTGATGGCCAGGTTGAGAATCGCGTTTTCCAGTTGGTTGCGGTCGACGTTGATGTGCCAGGGCTGCGGCGGCAACTGCACGTCGATCTGAATGGTTTCGCCCAATGCACGTTGGAGTAATTCGCCCACGCCTTCGAAAATTTGCTCTGGATTGCACACGGCCGGTGACAGCGGTTGCCGCCGGGCAAAGGCCAGCAGTTGCGAAGACAGTTTGGCACCGCGTTCGACCGCCGCCAGCGAAGCCACGACCCGGCGTTGTACGTTGGCATTGTTGGGCTCATGCCGGGCGAGCAGATGCAGGTTGCCAGCGATGACTTGCAGCAGATTGTTGAAGTCGTGGGCAACGCCACCGGTCAGGCCGCCGATGGATTCGAGCTTCTGCGATTGGCGAAGTTGTTCCTCGGCCGCGAGCCGCGCATTCACTTCGGTGGCCACGCGCTGTTCGAGATTGCGGGTGAATTTGAGCAGTGATTCTTCGGCGTTTTTGCGCTCATGGATGTCGATCAGCACACCGGGAAAGCGAAACGGCTTGCCTTGCTCATCGAACTCGCAGGCACCACTGGCCAACACCCACAGGTACTGGCCGTCGGCCCGCTGCACGCGGTATTCAGCGTTGTACGGCTCGCCAGTGCGCACGCTATGGGCAACTCGCTCCTGCACCCACCGATGATCTTCGGGATGAATGCGCGATTCAGCGATCTCTTGTTGCAGATCGCTCAAGTCCTGATCCGGCGGATAGGAAAAGGTGCGGGCGAAACGTTCGTCAGCAGAGAAGCGATTGTTCTTGATGTCCCAGACAAAGGAGCCAAGCAGTGCGCCGGCATTCAGCGCCAGACGCACGCGCTCGTTGTCGGCGCGATAGGCATCTTCGGCCGCCTGACGCAGGCGCTCGGAATGCACCAGTTCGGTGGTTTCGACCACCATCGCCATGACGCCGCCGGGCACGCCTTCGTCGTTGGCCACCGGGCTGTAATACAAGTCCATCCAGACGTCTTCGGGCACGCCGTCGCGCAGCAATACCAGCTCTTTGTTGCGATAGGACAAGGTGCCGCCGGCCAGGCAAGTGTCAACGACGTGGCGGTTGAATTCGGCGACTTCCGGCCAGCCCAGCTCTACCGGCACGCCAAGCAGATAGGGATGGCGGCCACCGGCGAATTCGGAGTAGGCGTCGTTGTAGATCATGTAGCCGGCATGGCCCCAGAGCATCACCATCGGCAGCGGCGAAGCCAGCATCAGCTGCACGGTGTTACACAGGCTGGCCGGCCAGTCGGCGAGCGGACCCAGTTCGGTGAGGCTCCAGTCGAACGCACGGATGCGTCCGGCCATTTCGCCTTTCCAGCCCTCACAGCCGTGGCTTTCGGATAAAAACTGCATCGCCTGACTCAGTGTCCTTTTTTGCGGTTTTCCGATCTATCGCAACGCTACAACGACGCGACGCCCGTGTGTTTCGAGGCCCTGAAAACGCATTGGTTTCATTGGAGGTATAGCCGATTTGCGACACAGAGCCATTCAGACGCCAATCAAGTGTTTGAGTGGGTGATAGCCGGTTTTCATTTTTGCAGCAACGTCGAGAATCGCCTTCTCGATTCCGTTGAGGTGCGTGCAGGTCAGCTCGATCGCGGCGCTCTGATTACCGGCCTCGATGTACTCAAGCAAACGCAGGTGTTCATCGTCGCGGCAGGCTTGATGACTGTCGTCATCGAGCGCGGCGGCATACAGCGAAGCGCGCGAGATCAGCTTCTGGAACCAGTCGAGCAGCACCGGATTGTTCAGGCTGCGCGCCAGTTTGAGGTGGAATTCGCCGAGCAGATGGATCAGCCGTTCATGGTCGCCGGCCGCATGGGCGGCATCCTCCAGCAACAAGTGCTCACGCAGATCCTGCATGGCAACGCTGTCTTTGCGCCGGCACAGTTCGGTGACGATGCCGATTTCGATCAGCCGCCGGGTTTCGAACAGCGAACGCAGCTCTGCGTCACTGGGCAGCGACACCGATGCACCTTTGTTGGGCTCAGTGGTGACCAGACCATCGGCTTCCAATTGCTTGAGCGCAGCACGCACCGACGTGCGGCTGACATTGAACAACTCGGCCAGCGAGGCCTCACCCAGCTTCATGCCTGGGCGCAACGAACGCTTGCTGATCGCCGCGTAAACCCCTTGGTAGACGCGATCGACCGTGGTTTCCAGTTTCTTTTCGCTCATTCGAACACTCCTTTGGCGTCGGGCAATTCATCCTGGCAGTGGCTGGCCATGGAGATTGATCGGGTTCCCGTACCGGTGTGAAGCGCAGAATATCTGCCTTCGGTCCAAAGGTGCAGCCTTTTGATTTATCTCGATTTTGAATAAACAGCCAAAACCTGTGGGAGCGAGCCTGCTCGTGAAGGCGGCGGCACAGTCAACATCGTCATTGCCTGACAGTCCGCTTTCGCGAGCAGGCTCGCTCCCACTCTGATACGAGGCAGATCGACCATCTTCATTGCAACCAAAATCCCTGTGGGAGCGAGCTTGCTCGCGAAGGCGGCGGCACGTTCGACATCGTCATTGCCTGACAGTCCGCTTTCGCGAGCAGGCTCGCTCCCACTCTGATACGAGGCAGATCGACCATCTTCATTGCAACCAAAATCCCTGTGGGAGCGAGCTTGCTCGCGAAGGCGGCGGCACGTTCGACATCGTCATTGCCTGACAGTCCGCATTCGCGAGCAGGCTCGCTCCTGCAAGGGTCAGTCATTGATGACTCTACATCTATTTCCTGCTTCGTCATTCGGCTAAACCACACTTTGCTCAAACGATCAGCAAGGGGTTGTCAACTGTCAGGTTTGACAGTTTACGACCGGCTACTGTCAGCATAGGTTGGAGATATGTTGCTGGACCGATTCGTATAAACGGCACCCGTTGCCAAGGAGCTGCACATGCTGACGGAACACGTTTTCCCACAAACCAGAACCAATCCTTCCTCCGGTACGGTTTCCACTGATGTAATAGGTGAACCGGCGTTCACTGCCGATGGACTCAACTTCGCTTATGACTATTACACCACCGATAAAAAACTGCGCCTGACCCTCAGCGCCGTTCAGACAATTGAAGATGAACAAGGAAACACCGTCATCAGAGGCATTGAGATGGTGTTCAATCCCGACATGGTCAGTGGCACCCATGCCATCAAGGATGGGAAGTACTCTGCCACATGGTGGAAAATGCGGGCCGATGGCGCTGAAACCTTATTTCAGACGTACAACGCGGACAGTGGCTCGGTTAGTCTGTCCTTTGATCACGAACGGGAACTTTATGAAGGTAGCTTCTCCTTTGAATCCAATGGGCCCGGTTCCGCCAGTGCAATCATCAAGTCGGGCAGCTTTTCTATCAAAGGGCGGGACAATTTCACCCTGTGACCGCTGATGATCCGTTAGGAAGCGCTCAAGTTGGTGAGCCACCCAAACCGATGCAGATGCGAGATTGCGCCCGGTTGTAGTGAGTCGCTCGACACTCGTCTTGACGGATTGATCGCTGACGCAAGCGTGGGTGTTTGATCAGTGGAAATCCCGGCTCTGCACATGAATGCCGTTGAGCAGCGGGCTCAGGTCGCTCATGCGCCCGGCGATCAGGTGGCGCACATCGCCTTCGCGTTCCCAGCGGCCGTCGACCTTGAGCAATTGCGACCCCACCAGCACTTGGCGCTGCCGCTCGGCCAGGTCACGCCAGACCACTACGTTGACGTTGCCGAACTCGTCTTCCAGGGTCACGAACGTCACGCCGCTGGCCGTACCGGGGCGCTGTCGGCCGGTGACCAGACCGGCCACGCTGACCGGCCGGCCATGTTCGATATCCATCAATTCCCGCGAGCTGCGGCAACGCCGGGCCTGCAACTCGCCACGCAACAACGCCAGTGGATGCGGCCCCAGCGTCGTCCCCACGGTCGAGTAATCAGCATGCAGGTCTTCGCCAACGCTGGGTTTGGGCAGGACGATTTTGACTTCCTCTTCGTTGGGCAGGCCGGCGAACAGGCCGAGTTGTTTCTGCACCCCGGCTACTTCCCAACGCGCACGATGACGATGCCCGGCCAGACCGCGCAAGGCGCCGGAGTCTGCCAGCAAGGCCTGCGCACGACTGTCGAGGGCGGCGCGCTCACCCAGGTCAGCGACATCGGCAAACGCCCCGTGTCGGCGCGCGGCTTCGATGCGCCGTGCGTCCTCTTCGCGAAATCCCTTGATCATGCGCAGGCCCATGCGAATCGCCGGTTGCCCGGCACTCAGCGGCTCGAGGCTGCAATCCCAGTCACTGGCGCGCACGTCCACCGGACGGATCTGCAATTGGTGCCGCCGCGCGTCCTGCAGAATCTGATCCGGACTGTAAAAGCCCATCGGCCAACTGTTGATCAATGCACAGGCGAACGCCGCCGGCTCGTGGCATTTCAGCCAGCAACTGGCGTAGGTCAGCAAGGCGAAACTGGCGGCGTGGGATTCGGGGAAGCCATAACTGCCGAAGCCTTTGATCTGCTCGAAGATCTGCGCAGCGAATTCCGGTGTGTAGCCGTTCTTTTTCATGCCGGCGGCGAGGCGCTCCTTGTGCGGCTCCAGTCCGCCATGGCGCTTCCACGCCGCCATCGAGCGGCGCAACTGATCGGCCTCACCGGGGCTGTAGTCGGCAGCGACGATGGCGATCTGCATGACCTGTTCCTGAAACAGCGGCACGCCCAGGGTTCTTTTGAGTACGACTTCGAGCGCCGGCGACGGATAGGTTTCCGCCTCTTCGTTATTACGTCGGCGCAGATACGGATGAACCATCCCGCCCTGAATCGGCCCGGGACGGACAATCGCCACTTCGATGACCAGATCGTAGAAAGTCTTTGGCTTCAGGCGCGGCAGCATCGACATCTGCGCCCGCGACTCGATCTGGAACACGCCGACGGTATCGGCGCGACTGATCATTTCGTAGGTCGGTTTGTCTTCAGGTGGAATCGTCGCGAGTGTCAGGTTCAGATCACGATGCCGGCGCAGCAGGTCGAAGCAGCGGCGAATCGCACTGAGCATACCCAAGGCGAGAATATCCACCTTGAGCAGGCCGACCGCATCGAGGTCGTCCTTGTCCCATTGGATGATGGTGCGGTCGGCCATGGCTGCGTTTTCCACTGGCACCAGGGTATCCAGCGGTTGCTCGGAAATCACGAAACCACCGGGATGCTGCGACAGGTGCCGGGGGAAGCCGATCAGTTGCCCGGTCAGGCTCAGTACCCGACGCAGCACCGGACTGTCCGGGTCGAAGCCCCCTTCACGCAAACGTTCCAGCGGCGGCGTTTCATCGCTCCAGCGCCCGCAGCAATCGGCCAGCGCGTTGATCTGATCCGGTGGCAGGCCGAGGGCCTTGGCTACATCGCGCACGGCACCGGTGGCGTGATAGGTGCTGACCACCGCGGTCAGCGCCGCACGTCGCCGGCCATAACGGTTGAACACGTATTGCAGGACTTCCTCGCGGCGCTCGTGCTCGAAATCGACATCGATGTCCGGCGGCTCGTTGCGCTCTTTGGACATGAAGCGTTCGAACAGCAGCGTAGTACGATCCGGATCGATCTCGGTGATGCCCAGGGCAAAACACACCGCCGAGTTGGCGGCCGAACCACGGCCCTGACAGAGGATGTTCTGCGTGCGGGCAAAGCGCACCACGTCGTGCACGGTGAGGAAGTAGCTTTCGTAGCCGAGTTCAGCGATCAATTGCAGCTCGTCATCGATCTGCTTGAGCACCTTGGCCTGAGGCCCTTTCGGCCAGCGCCAGGCAATGCCCTCCTCGGTCAGATGACGCAACCAGGAACTGGCATTGTGGCCCTTGGGCACCAGCTCTTTCGGATATTGATAGCGCAGCTCGCTCAGATCGAAGGTGCAGCGTCTGGCCAGTTTTAGCGACGCTTCGAGCAAGTCCGGCGGATACAATTCGCGCAGCACATCAAGGCAACGCAAATGCCGCTCGCCATTGGGATGCAGGCGCAAACCCGCTTCGGCCACGGGGACGTGATGACGGATCGCGGTCATGGTGTCCTGCAAGGCACGGCGCCCCCGGGCATGCATGTGCACATCGCCGCTGGCCACGGCTGGAGTCTGCAGCTCAGCCGCCAGAGCCAACAATGCCGCGAGCCGCTGCTGATCGTTCTGCCCGCGATGCAGTTGCACCGTGAGCCACAGGCGGTCGCCGAAGGTTTGTTTCAGCCAGCGCCCTTCTTCGCGGTCATCCACTGAATCCGGCACCCACAACACCAGCAAACCCGGCAGCGCTTCGGCGAAGTCTTCGCGCAGCAGCTGATACTGGCCTTTCTGCGTACGCCGCCGGGCCTGGGTGATCAAGCCGCACAGGGCCTGATAACCAGCAAGGTTTTCCACCAGCAGTACCAGTTTCGGGCCGTTGTCGATGCGCACCTCGCTGCCGATGATCAGCGGCAACTCGACGGACTTTGCCGCTTGCCACGCACGAACGATGCCGGCCAGGGTACATTCGTCGGTGATCGCCAGCGCCTGATAGCCGTGCTTTTTCGCCCGCTGAAACAGCTCCAGCGCGCTGGAGGCTCCGCGCTGGAAACTGAAATTCGACAGGCAATGCAGTTCGGCGTAATCGGCACTCATGCGAACCAGCCTTGCAGCCACAGCGGGCCGCCCTCACCCACAGCGCGCCAGGCCCAGCCCTGCTGACCGGCGCGGTTCTGGATCAGGTAGTAATCACGCCGCACGTCGCCACCGTCCCACCAACCGGATTCGATGCGCTCCGGCCCCATGAGAATCCGCGCCGAACCTTCCGGCACGCTCTGCGGTTCGTTGAGCAGCCAGCCCGGGCGCTGGACGCTGGGCAAACCTGTGCAAGGCTGTTTGTCGACGCCATTCTGCCACGCGCACTCGGGGCGATGATCGGCCTGAAAGCGCAAGCCCTGCACCGCGTCATCACCCAGCCGTGCGCGCAGACGTTCGCGCAATTGCTCCCAGGGCAAGGTCTGCTGCGGGCGGTCGTCGAACAGCTCCTGATACTGCGGAACGAAACTCGGCAGGTCTTCGGCGCGCAAGCGAAAACCACGCACCGGCGCCTCGACCTGGACTTGCTCCAGCCGGCCACGGGCCAGTTCAAACAGCATCGCCGCGTCACGCTCGGCACTGAGCAGGCCGACCTTGATCACCGTGTCCGGCAGCCCTGCGTGTTCCAGATGCAGATCAAAACGCTGCACGCCACTGTCGCGCCCACAGAGGAACGCCGACAGGTCGCCGGTCAAGCGCCGTAACGGGAACAGCAATGCCTGATGGGATTGCACGTCGAAATTCAGTTCGATGCGGATATCGAAACGGTCTGGCGGCAGATAGAACGCCAGCGCCAGCGGGCGTGCGCCGAACAGCGTGTCGAGGTGCTTGAGCATCTGCGCTTCGAAACGCCGGGCCAGTGCCTGGCGTGGCAGGCTTTGCACCTGACTGAGATTGCGCAGGCCCATGCGCGACAACGCCGTGGCGACATTCGGCTCCAGCCCCACACGATCAACCGGCAATTGCCCGAGATGATGCTGCAAGGCTTCGCTGTCCGGCACCACCAGGCCATCGTAGGCATTGGCCAGCACTCGTGCCGCCACCGGGTTCGGCGCGGCGACGATGCGATGGCGAAAGCCCAGATCTTTCAATTCCTGGCGCAGGCGAGCTTCAAATTGCGGCCAGGTACCGAACAGTCCGAGGCTCGATTCGATCTCGAACACCACGGTACGCGGGTAATGCACGCTGACCTGCGCGCTGAAGCGATAGGCCCACGCGGCGAGAAACTGCTGCCAGCGCTCGACCTCGGCCACCTCGTAATCGGCGGTGGCAAAGCCTTTGCTCATGGCTTGCGCGGCGGTCATCGACATGCCGGGGCGCAGGCCGAGTTTGCGCGCCGCCGGATTTACCGCTTGCAGCACTCGGCGTTGGGCCGGACCGCTGAGCAGCACCAACGGCTCTTCAGGGTCGGGCCGCTGACGCAGCACAGCGTCGAGGGCCAGTTGCGGAAAGAGAATACATACCCAGCGCATGACGATCAGTGCCCCACGGCAAAGGCAATCGGCGCCGCACGCGCCAGCCCGCCACGGCATTTGAGTACGCGGAGTTGCGCCGGTTTGGCATCGATGGCTATGCGCAACGCTGCCGGTGACGGGTTGACCGCCTCGCTCAACGGGCGCCAGGCAAAGGCCAGGGTCTGGCCGGTTTCCGCCGCTACCTGCAAACGCCGCAAAGCCCGGTCGTCGGCCTTGTTCGGCCAGCACAGCACCGCGCCGCAACTGCCCGAGCGCAGACACTGCTCCGCCGCCCACAAGGCATCGCGTTCGCTGGCCTGAATCACCGACAACTGGCGCAAATCGACCCCGGCATTGGCCCAGGCCTGCGGGTACGGCACGAACGGCGGCGCCACCAGCACGATGCGCTCACCGGCCGCGGACAATCGCGCCAGGGTTGGCCAGACCAGTTGCAGCTCGCCGACACCAGGGCCGGCGAGAAGGATTTCGCTCAGCGCCGCTTCCGGCCAGCCGCCGCTGGGCAGAGCTGCGTCCAGTCCCGCATGCCCGGTCGGCTGCGGACTCGCCGCCGGTGGCGCAGGCCTGCCGCGCCAGACCTGGCCGCCATTGAACAGCGTATCCAACGCAACGACGGCGCCCATCAGCCTTGCCTCACCAGACCACAGAACACGCCTTCAATGGCCAGATCCTGATCATCACGCACGACAATCGGCTTGTACGCCGGGTTGCGCGGCAGCAGGCGCACTTCATCCCCGACCCGTTCGAAGCGTTTGATGGTGACTTCACCGTCCAGACGCGCAACGACGATCTGGCCGTTCAGCGCCTCGGGATTGCGCCGCACACCGACCAGATCGCCATCGAGAATGCCGTCTTCGATCATCGAGTCGCCCTGCACCCGCAGCATGTAATCCGGGGTGCGGGAGAACAGCGCCGGGTCGAGCAGCAAACGGTTATGGATATCGGCATCGGCGCCAATCGGCGCGCCGGCGGCCACACGACCGAGTACGGGGATCTCCAGCAGCTCCGGACGCGATGGCTGGCCGAGCAAACGAATGCCCCTGGCCTGATGCGGGTTGACCTCGATGAAACCGGCTTCCGTGAGCGCCAGCACATGCTTGCGCGCCACGCTGCGCGAGGCAAAACCAAAAGCCTCGCTGATTTCAGCGAGGCTTGGGGGCTGACCGTGCTCGGCGATGCGATCGCGGATAAAGGTCAGAATGGCGGTACGGCGGGGAGTCAGATTGGTCATGGAGTACATTTGTACTCCTGTGGGAAATGCCTGACAAGAACCGCCAGTCGGCGCATGCCGACGCAGGGAGCTGCCGAAGGCTGCGATCTGATCGTTCCCACGCTCTGCGTGGGAATGCCTCAAGGGACGCTCCGCGTCCAGTGACGCGGAGCGTCACGGGCTGCATTCCCACGCGGAGCATGGGAACGATCATCGGATAAGGTCAGGAAGCCAGTTGCGCCAGGTACTCCCACGGATAAATCCCGCGTTGATGCCCGTCGCTGAACACCAGTTGCACACCATAACCCTGCGGGTTGAGTTCGATCAGGCGCACGCGATCATCAACCAGCGGCGTGACACCGCGCAGGCGAAATGCGCGGCATTGCGAGCAAGGGCATTGCCGGCGCAGATCGGCATGCTTGAGCAGCGATTCGCGCCCGTCCGGCCAGCTCAGGTGTAACGTGCGCTCACTCTGCGAGTTGCCCACCGACAGCGGATTCATTGCAGCTGACTCAACGCGATGCGCACGGCTTTGCGCACTTCCGGGTCGCCGTCGTCCTGCGCTGCCTGCAACGCGGCCACGGCGCCGCGATCGTTCAACTCTCCAAGCGCCAGCGCGGCCTCCTTGCGCAGGTTGCTGATGCGGTGGCCGAGAGTGTCGATCAGCGCGTCCAGCGCCGGGACGAAACGCAAGCGGCCAAGGCTGCGAGCGGCGCGCAGGCGCACTTGCCAGTAATCATCGCTCAGCGCTTCGACCAAGGTCGGGCCGGCGTCGCTGTGGCCAACCTTGCCCAGTGTCGTCGCGGCTTCTTCGCGCACTTGCCAGGCGGGGTCGTGCAAAGCCTGGCGCAACGCCGGCAATACTTCGGCGCCACTGGCCAGACCCAGCGCACCTGTCGCGGCGCGGCGCACTTCGGTGTCCGGGTCGTCGCTGGCCAGTTGCGCCAGGGCTGGCAGCGCGTCGAGCTGTTTGAGCCAGCCGAGCACGCCAACCGCTTCGCGCCGAACATGAGCATCGGCATCTTCCAATGCCGCGACAGCAGCCGGCGCGGCCTCGGCAAAGCGCAATTCTCGCAACGCCCGAAATGCGGCTATGCGCACACTGACATCGGCATGTTCGGTCCACGGCAGAATCACGCGCCCCGCCGCTGCAGTCTTGAGCAGGCTCAGGCTTTGCGCCGCTGCCGATTGCACAGCGGGCGACGTATCCGTCAGCGCTTCGCACAAGGCTTGCACGACCGCATCGTCCTCCCACGCTTCAAGCAATCGCGCAGCTTCAGCGCGAACATCCTTGGCAGGATCCTGACGAAGTCGATCAACCAGCCAGAGCAAGCCATCCGGTTCTTCGAGATCGGCCAGATCGATCAGGGCAATGCGCCGCACGCCGGGATCTTCCGCCGTCAGGCGCGGTTGCAGGGCGCGGATGTCTTCGTTGTCTGTCACAGCAAAAATAGAGGTCATAAGGCAAATCGCGGCAAAGGGTTTTCAGGAGGCAGGCCGAGCGGATTGAGGCGCGGCAGCGGTCGGTCGTTGTCGTGGCGCAGCAGGTCGAGGCAGTGGCGCTTGAGGCGAGCGAATTCCGGGCTGGTCACCAGTTCACTGGTGCGCGGACGCGGAAAGTCCAGAGGCAAATCTTCGATAATTCGCCCCGGTCGCGCGCTCATCACCAGCAAGCGGTCGGCGAGAAACAGCGCCTCGTCAATGTCGTGGGTGACGAAAACCACCGTGGTGCGGATGCGCGTCCAGATGTCCAGCAGCAGTTCCTGCATGTTCAGACGGGTCAGCGCATCCAGCGCGCCGAACGGTTCGTCCATCAGCAACAGGCGCGGGCGATTGACCAGCACCCGGGCGATTTCTACCCGTTGCTGCATGCCCCCGGAGAGTTGATCCGGCCAGCGCTCGGCGAAGCCTTCGAGGCCGACCAGTTTGAGGATGTCGTCAGCGGCGCGATGGCGCTCAGCCTTGCCGACCCCGCGCATTTTCAAGCCGAAGGCGACGTTGTCGCGCACCGTGCGCCACGGGAACAGCGTGTGGTGCTGAAACACCATGCCGCGCTGCGGCGACGGGCCGGTCACCGCGCTGCCGTCGACTTTCAGGCTGCCGGTACTGGCATTCAAGTGGCCGGCCAGGGCGCCGAGCAAGGTCGACTTGCCGCAACCGGACGGGCCGAGAATGCACACGAACTGGCCGGATTCGATCTGGCAATCGAGGCCCTGCACCGCTTCGAAGGCTTCGCGGCCCTGGCCGAGGACGATGGACAACTGGCGAATGTCGATCCGCCCTTCCGGGGTTTGCATCACGCTCATCAGGCTTTGCCTCGCGGTCGATGCCAAGGCGTGAACAAGCCGCCCAGGCGTTTGATCAGCCAACTGCTGCCCATGCCCAACACGCCGATCAGGAGCATGCCGACGACAATGTCGGCGTAGTTCTGAATGGTGTAGGACTCCCAGGTGTAGTAACCGATGCCGAACTGCCCGGAGATCATTTCTGCCGTCACCAGACAGAACCACGACGTGCCCATGCCGATCGCCAGGCCAGTGATGATGCTCGGCGCAGCGCCCGGCAGGATTACTTCCAGCAGAATCGCCCGACGCCCTGCCCCGAGGCTCTTTGCCGAGGCGATCAGGCGTGGATCAACGCGTTCGACGCCGTGCACGGTGTTGAGCAGGATCGGGAACAGCGCGCCAGTGAAGGTGATGAAGACCATCGACAATTCCGAGGATGGAAACATCAGGATCGCCAGCGGAATCCACGCCACGGCGGGGATCGGGCGCAGGACTTCCAGCGGTGGCAGCAAAATGTCTTCAGCCCATTTCGACCGGCCGATGGCCAGGCCCAGGGCGATGCCGATGATCAGCGCCGCCAGATAGCCGGCGAAGACGCGGCCGAGGCTGCTGCTCAAGTGCTGCCAGAGTTTGCCGGAGTCGCCCAGGCCCAGTGCGGCTTCGATCACCGCCAGTGGCGTCGGCACGTTGGCAAAGGTGACCAGGCCGAGGTTCCAGTCGTGGCTGGCGGCGAGTTGCCAGAAGAGCAGGCAGAGCAGCAGTGAGGCGGCTCTTGATGTCCAGCGCAACGGTGTTTTCATAGTCCGGTTTCCAGTTCGGGTTCTGTGTGATGGCTGAGATTTACCCCCTCACCCCAGCCCTCTCCCCCAGGGGGGCGAGGGGGAAAGGGAGCCGATTTGCGTGCTTTTCACGACCTGAGTTCGACTCGATATTTCACGTCGGCGTATCTCTCACCAACAACTCGGTCAGTCCCCTCTCCCCTCCGGGAGAGGGTTAGGGTGAGGGGCTTTTGATCTCAGCGCTTGCAGACCTCAGTTCGACTCGGTAATTCACGTCGGCGTATCTCTCACCAACAACTTGGTCAGTCCCCTCTCCCCTCCGGGAGAGGGTTAGGGTGAGGGGCTTTTGATCTCAGCGCTTGCAGACCTCAGTTCGACTCGGTAATTCACGTCGGCGTATCTCTCACCAACAACTCGGTCAGCCCCCTCTCCCTTTGGGAGAGGGTTAGGGTGAGGGGCTTTTGATCTTCAGCGCGCAGCAACAACCTGCGCAGTGGCATCGCTAAAGTCGAACACCTTGCCACCCTGCGCCGCAGCGTAGTGCTGGGCCTGGCCCTTGAGCAGAAATGCGCTGAGGCGACCCTTGGCATCGCTGGCAAACCACGCTTGTTCGGCGAGCAACTTGATCCCGCTGTCACTGGCCTGCGCATATACCGCGCGAATGTTCTTGCCCTCCTGCTTCAACCCTGCCAACGCGATGAAGGCCGCTTCAGCCGAGCCGTAACGGCGGACTTTTTCCTCACCGCGCACCCAGATTTCCGCGACATGGCTGACGTCGGTGATGGCTCTGCCCGTCGCCGCATCCACGCCCGGCAATGGCGTCTGCGCGTAGTTGGCCAGTTGCGCGGTGTAATCGAGGTTCGCAGCCTTGAAGGCGGCGCGGATGTACTGGTCGTCGATGAAGCTGTTCAGGTCGAGCCCGCGATCGGCTTTCTTCAGCAGCTTCAAGGTATCGATGGCGGTACCGACAGCCTGGCGGTATTCAGGTTTCCAGCTCAGGTCGCGGGTCTGTACGCCGAGCGGGCCGTGAAACAGGTAGTTGACCTCGGCATCGACGCCGGTGACTTTGGCGATCAGTTCGCTGTACTTCTCGGGTTCGGCGGCAAGCAGTTGGTTGGCTTCGATGCTCGCGCGCAAATAGGCGACGACGATTTCCGGGTACTTCCTGGCGTAGGCCTGATCCACCAGTGCGCCATGGAAAGTCGGCGCGTTGGCCTGGGCGCCGTCGTAGATCTTGCGGGCGAAACCACGGCTCGGGAACAGCTCGGCGAACGGCACGAAATCGGCGTGGGCGTCGATCTTCCCGGCCTGCAATGCCGAGCCGGCGACTTCCGGTGGCTGAGCGATGATGTTGACATCCTTGAGCGGGTCCCAGCCCTGCTCTGCCACGGCGCGAAGCAACATGCCGTGAGCCGTCGAGGCGAATGGCACCGAAATGGTTTTGCCCTTGAGTTCACTCAAGCTCTGCACGGCCGAGGCGCTCGGCACGACGATGCCGTTGCCGCTGCCCTTGATGCTGCCCGACAGCACGCTGATGAACAGGCTGTGCTTGCCCGCTGTTTCGAACGCCACACCATTGAACGCACCGGGGAAATCGGCCATGGCGCCAAAGTCGAGCTTGCCGGCGACCATCTCGTTGGTCAGCGGCGCGCCACTGGTGAAATTCTTCCACTGCACATCGTACTTCGCGTCTTTGTAGGCGCCATCGTGGGGCAGGTATTTTTCCAGCAGACCGAGTTCACGGATCAACAGGCCACCGGCGGCGCAGTTGATGGTGGTGTCCTGAGTGCCGATGGCGATGCGGATGGTTTCGGCCGAGGCCGACAAGGTGAATGAAGCCAGTACCAGACCGGCAAGTGCTGCACGCAACATGAGTGTTTCCCCTCGAATCATTTGTTTGAAGTTCGTCTCCGCCGCGATCAGGGCGCGGTGGGAAACGAGGGGTGTTTTGCATTCAGCGTCCGGGGTTCACCGGATGGCTATTGGATAATCACAATTGCAATGTGGGAGCGAGCCTGCTCGCGAAGGCGGCGGGTCAGTCACCATCATTGTTGAACGAACGATTGCTTTCGCGAGCAGGCTCGCTCCCACAATGGATTTGGGGTCAACGCAACAAATAGGGGATGTCGACCTTCACCGCCCCCGTCGGGCAATCCTTCTCGCACGGCATGCAGTACCAGCATTCATCGAATGCCATGTACGCTTTTTGCGTGGCCGGGTTGATCGCCAGCAGGTCCATCGGGCAGACGTCGACGCACACGGTGCAGCCCTTTTCGGCGATGCATTTGTCCTCGTCCACGGTGACCGGGGCGTTGGAGCGGAAGAAGATTTCCTGAGCTTGATAAGCCATGGTTCGGACTCTCTTTCTAGTGATGCATCAAGCGGCGAAGGCGCCGACCCGCAGGCGGTCGTAGGCCTGCATTTCTTCGGCATCGAGCGGGATGATGTAAGGCTCGACGGCTTTCTTGAAACTGGTCATGCGCCCGTCCTCGCCCTTCTTCAGATGGCAATGGCAGAACCACTCGGCGTCGTTGCGTTGCGGGTGATCGACGCGATAGTGGTACAAGCCCCAGCGGCTTTCGGCGCGGAACAACGACGCGCGGGCGGCCATTTCGGCGCAGTCGCGGATCACGCTGGTTTCCATGGCGCGCATCAATTCGTGAGCATTGCTGGCCTTCATCTGCTCAAGATCGTGCTCGATGTCGCTGAAACGCTGCAGGCCGATCTGCATCTTCTTGGTCACTTTCGGCGGTTGCAGGTAGTCGTTGACGAAGCGGCGCAGCTTGTATTCCACCTGCGCCGGTGGCAGGCCGTGTTCGCGGTCGAGCGGCGCGTAGACCCGGGCTTTCTCCTTGGCGATCTGCTCGCTGTCCAGTGCGGAAAACTCGCGACCGGCGACAAACTCCGCCGCGTTGTGCCCGGCGAACCAGCCATAAGTGAACGCGCCAAGCATGTAGTTGTGCGGCACTGCAGCCATGTCGCCGGCCGAGTACAAGCCTTTGACTGAAGTCTCGGCACGCTCATTGACCCACACGCCGGACGCCGAGTGGCCGCTGCAAAAGCCGATTTCCGAAATGTGCATTTCAACCATCTGCGTGCGGTAGTCGGTGCCACGGTTGGCGTGGAACTGGCCACGGCTCGGGCGCTCGTTGCTGTGCAGGATTTCCTCGATGTTCTGGATGGTTTCCTCGGCCAGGTGATCGAGTTTGAGGAACACCGGACCGTTGCCGCTCTCCAGTTCCTGGTGAAATTCCCACATCATCTGTCCGCTCCAGTAGTCGCACTCGATGAAGCGTTCGCCCTTGTTGTTTGCGGTGTAGCCCCCCAGCGGGCCGGTGACGTAGGCGCAAGCCGGGCCGTTGTAATCCTTGATCAAAGGGTTGATCTGGAAGCACTCGAGATTGGCCAGCTCAGCACCGGCGTGATAGGCCATCGCGTAGCCGTCGCCCGCATTGGTCGGGTTCTCGTAGGTGCCCATCAAGTAGCCAGACGATGGCAGACCCAGGCGTCCGGCCGCGCCGCAGGCGAGAATCACTGCTTTGGCCTTGATCACATGGAAGTCGGCGGTGCGGCAATCGAAGCCCATCACTCCGTTGATCGCGCCCTCCTCGTCGGTCAACAAACGCGTGCATACCAGGCGATTGGTGATGCTCACCCGCGCACGTTTCAACTGCCGATACAGGACTTTCTTGATGTCGTGCCCTTCCGGCATCGGCAGCACATAGGCGCCCATGTGGTGGACCTTTTTTACCGCGTAGTCACCGGTCTCGTCTTTCTCGAACTTCACGCCCCAGCGGTCGAGTTGTTCGATGGTTTCAAAACTGTGCGTCGCATAGGCGTAGACCGCCGCCTGATTGACGATGCCGTCGTTGGCGATGGTGATTTCCTTGGTGTACTGCTCCGGTGTCGAGTGGCCGGGGATGATCGCGTTGTTCAGGCCATCCATGCCCATGCTGATCGCGCCGCTGCGCTTGACGTTGGCCTTGTCGACCAGCAAAACGCGCAAATCGCGGTTCTTCTCTTTGGCCTTGATCGCCGCCATCGGCCCGGCCGTACCGCCGCCAATCACGACGATGTCGTATTCCTGTTCTAGAACGTTGCGGGTCATGCCTGCTCCCCTTTTTGCCGGTCGATCCGCAGGCGGTACTGGAACGCATCGCCACGGTAATAAAGGTGTTCGAAGTCCAGCGGCTGGCCGTGGGCATCGTGGGTCAGGCGCTCGATGCGCATGATCGGCGAGCCCGCTTCGACGCTGAGTGCCTGGGTCAGGTCGCTGTCGGCCAGCACCGCATCGATGGCCAGATCGGCGTGGCCGAGGGCGATGCCGCAGTCGTTTTCCAGAATCAGAAAGATGTCGCGAGTGACCAGATCAGCCTTCTCCAGCCGTTCGCCGACGGCTTTGGGCAGGTAGGTAATTTCCAGCGAGATCGGCTCGCGGTTGATCAGGCGCACGCGTTTGATCTGCGCGACGATCTCACCTTCGGCCACCTGCAGACGCTCGGCCACACGCTTGTCGGCCGGAATGAATTTGAAACTGCGCAGGCGGTTGATCACCTCGTAGCCGCGCCCGGTCATCGACTCGGCGAGGCCTTGCAGGCTGCTGACGTTCTGAAAGGTTTTCGGCTTGGCGACAAAGGTGCCCTTGCCATGGATTTTGAAGATCAGCCCTTCTTTCTGCAGATCGCCCAAGGCCTGGCGCACGGTGATGCGGCTGACTTTGAACAGCGCACCCAGCTCGCTTTCGGAAGGCATCTGACTGTCTTGCGGGTATTCACCGTCGAGAATCCGCGCACGCAGGACGTCGCGCAGTTGGGTGTGCAGCGGAACGCTACTGAGGGAGAGAACGTTATCGGTCATCACGGGATCACTTGTCATAACGAGTTATGACGTGATCTTAGAGACGTTATGAAGAGGTTGAGAAATATTGTTTGGGCATAACCTTAGATGCGTGTTGCGCCGGAAGACCTGTGGGAGCGAGCCTGCTCGCGAAAGCATTCTGTCAGTCATTACCCCCGTGACTGACACACCGCATTCGCGAGCAGGCTCGCTCCCACCGGGGATCGTGAGCTATTCAGCGTTTGAGGATCCAGTCCATTACCCAATCGGTCTTGACGGCTTGCTCGGCCACGGCGGGATGCTGTGAATCACCACGAATATGCGCATTCATCCCCAGCACGTGATGCCACTGGATATGCTCGTGATGGGCAATCTCCAGGCTGATCTGCTCGTCGGCAAACAGCTGCACCGGATGCTCGTCAAACACCGAAAAACCGATCCGTCCTTTGCTGCCGATAATCTCGACGCGATCCTCACGGCGATCCGCAACAAAGTTCCAGCAGCCCGTGCCCAACGCCCCGGAGGCGAATCGCCAAGTGGCGCTGACCGCATCTTCGGCGGCGTACAGACCCGCCTGACGCGCGGTGAAACCGGCGACCTCAACGATGTCGCCAAGCAGATACTGGAACAGGTCCAGGCCATGGCTGGCCAGGTCGGCAAAGTAACCGCCGCCAGCCACCGCAGGGTCGGTGCGCCAATTATCCCGACCCTCAAGATCAGCCGGCGACGGCGCTTTGGTCAGCGTCCAGCTCATATGCCGGACATCACCGATGCGGCCCTCCTCCAGCCAATGCCGCACCTGGGCAAAGCGCGGCAGCGAGCGGCGGTAATACGAGACGAACAAGTGCAGACCGGCAGCGGCAAACGCTTGCTGCATCTCGCGGCTTTGCCCGGCGTTGAGTGCCATGGGCTTTTCCACGCAGCAATGCTTGCCGGCGGCGGCGACTTTCAGGCTGTAGGCGTGGTGGCTGTCGGGCGGCGTGGCGATGTACACCGCGTCCACCTCGGGATCGTTGATCAGCGCATCGACATCGGTGTAGACGCGACTAATGCCGTGGCGCGCAGCGTAGTCGGTCACCGCTTCGAGGCGACGGCCCATTACCGCAATCAGCGCCGAACCGGGCGCCTTGTAAAAGGCCGGCCCGCTCTTGCGTTCAGCGACGCTACCGCAACCGATCATGCCCCAGCGCACCACGTTCATCTTCAGTCCTCAGCCGATGCGCAACGCGCGCAGATCAAGGCGTCCGTCCTTGAGCGGCGGGCACCAGTAGTAGCCGCCGGTGATTGGTCGGCTGATCTGATACAAGCCATCGGCAATACCGTCTTCCAGACCGCTCATACGGCGCAGCTGTGCTTCGAAGGCATCCAGCGAAAAGCCGAAGGCGAGGAACATCAAACCGGCACGATCGCCTTCGATCCACGGCATCGAGCGGCGCACGACGAAGGCTTCCGGGGCGAAGCTTTCCTGCGCGGTGCGCTTGACGTGGGCGGAGATTGGCGCGTCGTCGATTTCTTCGTTATCGCTCAAGCGACGCCCCATGATGTCGTCCTTGGCGCCGGCAGACAGGCGGTGAAAACCCTTGAGGTCGTGCTGCCATTGCTGGATCGCGGCGAAGCTGCCACCGACCAGCCCGTCAGCGCCGGAGCTCAGCAGCGCGGCGGCGACAGCGGCGTCATCGTGGGGGTTTTCCGTGCCGTCCTCATAACCGGTGAGGTCGTGGCCCTCCATGTGGCGGAAGGCTTCCTGCATCTCGACCAGACGCAAGGCCGGAGCCAGCGCGGCTTCGATAGCGTTGCAGCGGTTGAGCAGCTCACCACGGTCAACACCGTGCAGCCAGATCCACAGGGCATGCTGGGTCGACGGGTTATTCACGCCAACGCCGGTCAGCGCCGGGAAGCTGCGCAGGCCAGCGATTTCGACATTCAGCGCCTTGGTCAACGACTCACCAAAGCCAACCACCGCCGACTTGCCATCCACCAGCATCAGCAGGCTGTCGATCGCTTGCGGCAAGGCTTCAACCGACGCCAGGGCGAAAAACAGATGACGTGCTTGCGCAGGAACAGGGGTAGCGAGAATGCCCGGCTGGTAGTAACTCATGTGAACTCCTTGAAAAAGTGCGCGGAGTTTACCTGTAGCCGGATCGTTTGTGTGGGTAACGAGAGCGTCGTCGTTCAGCGTTCACCGCCTTCGATCAACGCCCTCAATGCCAGCGCATCGGCGGTGGCGGCACCGCTGGCGGTGTTGTCGAAGATGCACCAGATGTGTTTGCCCTCGGCACTGGCGCGCAGCAGGTTCCGGGCAAGCTGTTGCAGATAGGCCGCTTCATAAGCGCTGTGATAAATCCGAGGCGAGCCGTGCAGGCGCCAATACTGCAGGCCTTGCCAGCCACCCGGCGCGGTGTCGCTGCTGATCCGCGAGGGATCGACCACCGCTTGGGCGATTTGCAGATCGACCAGCATCGCCTCAGCGCCAGTCCACGATTCGTGTCGCGGTTCCAGCACCACACTGCCTTTGAACCGCTCGCGCAGGGCACGAAAAAACGCCTCGGCGACCGGCGCCTCAAACGCCAGTTTCGGTGGCAGTTGCACCAGCAGGCAACCGAGTCGATCACCCAAGCCCTGGCACTGTCCGAGAAACTCATCGAGCGCGGCCGCGCTGTCCGCCAGCCGCTGTTCATGGGTGATGAGCTTCGGCACTTTCACGGCGAAGCGAAAGTCCGGCGCCACCGAGTCGGCCCAGCGCTCGTAGGTCTGGCGCCGATGCGGGCGGTAGAACGAGCTGTTGATCTCCACACAGTTGAAGCGCGCGGCGTAGCGTTGCAGGTGCGTGCCCTCGGCGGGGAATGCCGGCCAGTGCTCGCGCCCGAGACTCCAGCCGGCGCAACCGATGTAGATGGTTGACTCGTTCAAGCGCACACCGTCATTTCTTCCCGGGCAACACGGCGCCCAACACCTGCTTGGCGGTCTGCACAATCACCCCGGCTTCGTCCGGATCGCCCTTGAGCAGGGTCGTGGCGAATTTCTTCGCTTGCTCAAGCTTGATGTGCGGTGGCAGCGGCGGCACGTTCGGGTCGGTCTTGAACTCGATCAGCACCGGCACTTCCGAGGCGAGTGCCTGTTCCCACGCAGCGGCGACCTCTTCTTCACGATCAACGAAAATGCCCTTCAGACCGATGGAAATCGCGAACAGGTGATACGGCACGTCCGGGATGCTCTGCGACGCTTCGAACTTCGGATCGCCCTCCATCACCCGCTGCTCCCAGGTGACCTGGTTGAGATCCTCGTTGTTGAACACCGCGCAGATCCATTTCGGGCTCTGCCATTGTCGCCAGTATTTGGCGACAGTGATCAGCTCGGCCATGTTGTTCATCTGCATCGCGCCATCGCCGACCAGGGCAATGACCGGGCGTTCCGGGTAAGCAAATTTCGCCGCGATCGCATAGGGCACCGCCGCGCCCATCGAGGCCAGACCACCGGACAACGAGCATTTCATGCCGCGACGGATTTTCAGGTCACGGGCGAACCAGTTGGCGCAGGAGCCGGAATCGCTAGTGATGATTGCCTGCTCAGGCAAGCGCGGTGACAACTCGTAGACCACTCGTTGCGGGTTGACTGGATCGGCTTTGGCCATGGCGCGTTTTTCCAGGGTTTTCTCCCAACTGCTGCGCCAGCCTTCGATCTTCTTGCGCCACTTGTTCGAGGTTTTCTGTTCCAGCAAGGGCAGCAACGCGGCAAGGGTTTCCGCTGAATCGCCGACCAGATTGACCTCCATCGGATAGCGGAGGCTGAGCATGTCCGGCTGCAGATCGATTTGAACCCCGCGCGCCTGGCCTTCCTTGGGCAGAAACTCGGAATACGGGAAGCCCGAACCGATCATCAGCAAGGTGTCGCATTCGCTCATCAGCTTGTAGCTGGGCTCGGTGCCGAGCAGGCCGATGCTGCCGGTGACCCACTGCAAATCATCTGGCAACGCTGCTTTGCCCAACAGCGCCTTGGCGACGCCCGCACCGAGCTTTTCCGCCACGGCGATGACCAGATCGGTCGCCTCCAGCGCGCCGGCACCCACCAGAATCGCGACTTTCTCGCCGCTGTTCAGCACCTCGGCCGCGCGTTGCAGATCGGCTGCATAAGGAACGACTTTCGGCTTGCTGTAGCCGACGCCGGAATGCGCGGTGCCATGGGCACGCGCCGGTTGTTCGTAAGGCAGGTCCTGCAAGTCATTGGGCAGAATCAGCGCGGTGACGCGGCGCTCGCCGACCGCAGTGCGCACCGCACGATCAAGCAGATGGCGCACTTGCGACGGCGCCGAAGCCTGCTGCACAAACGCACCGGCGACATCCTTGAACATCGACACCAGATCCAGCTCCTGCTGGTAGTGGCTGCCCAGCGCCGTCCGCGCCTGCTGACCGACAATGGCCAGCACCGGCATGTGGTCCATGCGCGCATCGTAGAGGCCGGTGATCAGGTGCGAAGCGCCGGGACCGGAGGTGGCGATGCAGACGCCCAGCTCGCCGGTGAACTTGGCGTGGGCCGAGGCCATGAACGCGGCCATTTCCTCGTGCCGCGCCTGGACAAATTCGATTTTGCCTTTGGCTCGGCTCATGGCGCCGAACACACCATTGATGCCATCCCCCGGATAGCCAAAAATTCGCGTGACGCCCCATTCGCTGAGCCGCTCAACCAGAAAATCACCTACTGTCATCGTCATCTCGACCCTCGCCATTTACCGCTGCATGGACATGTAAGGGTCTGGACAGCCCGGTGCGCGATGAAGTTTCGCTGGATTGTCCGGGCATGAACTTAGGCGCCGTGTTTGCGCGGCAATGATTTTTTGAGGCGTGCGCCCTGCTCTGTGGTCGATTGAGAAATGATCGAAGGAGGATGGGCCATGACTGAAGTACAAACCCTGCTGCTTCAACGCAATGACTGGGTGCCGAACAATCCGCGTCTGCCAGTGCTGATCTACCGCAGCGCGATTGCCGTTGAAGGCGACGATCCGGCGGCGCGCTTCGAGCAGACCTTCGGCGCCAATGGCTGGCCGGCGCAATGGCGCTACGGCATTTATGACTATCACCACTATCACACTGAAGGCCACGAAGTGCTTGGCGTGGCGGCCGGTCAGGCGCGGTTGATGTTGGGCGGGCCTGACGGCCAAGTCGTCGACGTCAGCGCCGGGGATGTGTTGTTGCTGCCGGCCGGAACCGGGCACTGCAATCTGGGATCGAGTGAGGATCTTCTGGTGGTGGGTGCTTATCCGCCGGGGCAGCAGGCGGACATTTGCCGGGCCGCGCCGAGTGATGCGCAGTTGGCGCAGATCGCGGGGCTGGCGTTTCCTGAGACAGATCCGGTGCAGGGAGTCGGGGGTGCAGTTGGGCGGTATTGGAGCCATTAGGCGCGGCGACCCTGCCGACGCTTTCGCGAGCAGGCTCGCTCCCACAATGAATACGGGTGAACCCTGTTTCTCTGTCCAATACATACCCTGTGGGAGCGAGCCTGCTCGCGAAGGCGGCAGATCGGTTTACATCATTCAATATGAATAACCGCACTCACCGCTGGCACCCGCCGGAAATTTTCCCTACGGTGTCTACCTGTTCTCTCCCAGCATCGACGAGGTCCGTTTCATGAGCAATGCGTCTTACGTTCCGCCCAAGGTCTGGAAACACGAAGCCCCGTCCGGCGGCCACTTCGCCAGCATCAACCGGCCGATCGCCGGGCCGACCCACGACAAGCAACTGCCGGTCGGCAAGCATCCTTTGCAACTGTATTCGCTGGCCACGCCCAATGGCGTCAAAGTCACCATCATGCTCGAAGAGCTGCTCGCACTCGGGCACAGCGAGGCCGAATACGATGCGTGGCTGATCCGCATTGGCGAAGGCGATCAGTTCTCCAGCGGCTTTGTCGAGGTCAACCCGAATTCGAAAATCCCGGCGCTGCTGGACCGCAGCGTCGAGCCGCCGATCCGGGTGTTCGAGTCCGGCTCGATCCTGCTGTATCTCGCGGAAAAGTTCGGCGCCTTGCTGCCCAAGGATCCGGCCGGTCGCACCGAAACCCTCAACTGGCTGTTCTGGCAAATGGGCTCGGCGCCGTACCTGGGCGGCGGTTTCGGGCATTTCTACGCGTATGCGCCGGAGAAGCTCGAATACCCGATCAACCGCTTCACCATGGAAGCCAAACGGCAGCTGGATGTGCTCAACCGCCGTCTCGCCGACAACGCCTATCTGTCCGGCGACGATTACACCATCGCCGACATTGCCGTGTGGCCCTGGTACGGGCAACTGGTGCGCAACAACGTTTACTCGGCGGCGGAATTTCTCGCCGCGCACGAGTACATCCATGTGCAGCGCTGGGCGGAAGAAATCGCCAAGCGGCCAGCGGTCATCCGTGGGCAGCGAGTGAATCGCACCTGGGGTGATGAAGACAGTCAGGTGCCGGAGCGGCATGAGGCGAAGGATCTGGACTGATAGCAAAAACCGCATAACCCTGTGGGAGCGAGCCTGCTCGCGAAAGCGTCGTATCAGACAACGCATCTGTTGAATGACACACCGCCTTCGCGAGCAGGCTCGCTCCCACATTTGCGTCCGAAGGCCATCAATCCAATTGTGAAAAAATCATTAACTAACTGACTCGTACGGGTTTATTCCCCCGGAAACTTCCGACATACTAATGCGAATAATTCTTACATTCACTCGCATTAGTTTCGTTTGGGTAAATCTTGGGGAAGCAGATAGATGTCGTTTCACACCATTCACCGCCGCTCGAACCTTTCACCTAACCTCCTCGCACTCGCCATCGGCATGGCCAGCATCGCTCCTGCGTTGGCTGAAGAAACCGCAGCCACTGTGCCAGCCAATGGCCCGCTGGAACTGCAAGCGACCGAAATCGGCGCCACGCAGATGAGCAGCACCACCGAAGACACGCAGTCCTACACCACCGGCCCGATGCAGACCGCGACCAAGCTGTCGCTGACCATGCGCGAAACGCCGCAGGCGGTTACGGTGATCACTCGTCAGCGCATGGACGACCAGAACATGACCAGCGTCAACGACGTGGTGCGCGGTACGCCGGGGCTGTTCCTCAGCGAGGCCAGCGGTCCGGGCCGGCAGACTTACAAGGCGCGCGGTTTCGACATCGACAACATCATGTACGACGGCCTGCCCAGCTCGTATTCGCCTTACACCCTGGCGGTGCAACCGAACCTGGCGATGTTCGACCGGGTGGAAATCGTTCGTGGCGCGACCGGCCTGGTCACCGGTGCCGGCAACCCGTCGGCGGCGATCAACATGGTGCGCAAGCGTCCAACCGCTGATCAGCGCGTAACCCTCACCGGCGCCGCCGGCAGCTGGGATGACTACCGTGGCGAAGTCGATGCCTCCAGCCCGCTGAACGACAGCGGCACCCTGCGTGGCCGGGTGGTGACGTCGTATCAGGGCGCGGACAGCTTCCGCGACAAGGAAGAAAACGATCACGGCCTGTTCTACGCCATCGGTGAAGCCGACCTGAGTGACAGCACCACCGCGACCCTCGGTTTCTCCCGGCAGAACGATCAGACCAACTATTTCTGGGGCGGCCTGCCGATCGGCGAAGACGGCCACCACCTCGACCTGCCCCGCTCCACCTACCCGGGCACCGATTGGGAAAACCGCAAGCTGCAGGTCGACACCGTGTTCGGTGAAGTCGAACACCGTTTCGACAACGACTGGAAACTGCATGTTGGCGGTTCCACTTCGACAACCGAAGGCGAATTCTCCGGCACGTATTTGTCGCGCTACGACGGCCCGCTGGAAACCACCGCCTACCAATCGCACCACACCGACAAGCAACGCGCCTTCGACGGTTTCGCCAGCGGCCCGTTCGAAGCGTTCGGCCGCACCCACGAACTGGTAGTCGGCGCCAGCAACCGCGTGTACGACGCCACCACCAAGGAATACTCGCCTTACGACACCGGCCTGCCGATCGCCGCGCCAAAACCTGACTTCGTCCGTAGCGGCAAATCGCGCAACGTCACCACCCAGGACGCGGTTTACCTGACCACGCGCTTGAGCCTGGCCGACCCGCTGACGTTGATCCTCGGCAGCCGCCTGGACTGGTATGACTACGACGATCGCAGTGCCGACGGTGACTTCAAGGTCACGCGCAACCTGACCCGTTACGCCGGCCTGATCTACAAACTCGATGACCATCATTCGGTCTACGCCAGCTACACCGATATCTTCACCCCGCAAACCCAGAAGGACCTCGGCGGCAAAGTGCTCGAGCCGATCGTCGGTGAAAACTACGAAGTCGGAATCAAGGGCGAATATTTCGACGGCGCGCTGAACGGCAGCGTGGCGGTGTTCCAGATGGACCAGACCAACCGCGCCACCCAGGCGGCGACCCAGCTCGGCTGCCCGGAACTGACCTGCTACGAAACCTCCGGCAAGGTTCGCGCCCAAGGCGTGGACATGGAACTGCAAGGTGCGCTGACCGAGCAATGGCAAGTCGGCGCCGGCTACACCTACACCCGCGCCCACTACATCAAGGACGAAAACCCGGCCAACAATAACCAGAAATTCGACACTGACATGCCCGAGCACCTGTTCAAGGTCTCCACCGTGTACCGCTTCAAAGGCCCGCTGGAAAAACTGCGCGTGGGCGGCAACGTCTACTGGCAGAGCCGCATGTACAACGACATCGCTCTGGCCAATGGCGGCAGCTATCGTCTAGAACAGGGCGGCTACGCGGTCACCGACCTGATGGCCGGTTATGAGGTCAACAAGCACCTCGACCTGCAGGTCAACGCCAACAACATCTTTGACCGCAAGTACTATTCCTCCATCGGCACCGACGTGACCTGGGGCTCGACCGATAACTACGGCACCCCGCGCAGCTACATGATGACGGCCAAGTACAAGTTCTGAGGCGATAGCGCTCAGCAAGCACCACACAGAGCGCCGGGAGTTTTCCCGGCGCCCTTTTTTGCAGGTTCATTAGGCATGTCCGGCGTTTACCGATAGTCTCTGGCGACACTTTCGCGAAGCGCCGGCCATGCCCCAGACAGATTTCTCCTCCGACCTCGAAGCCATCGGCAGCATTGACGCCGTGCCGGTGATCCTGAGCATGGTCAAGCACATGACCGGCATGCGCTTCGCCGCCGTAGCGCGGGTTACCGAGAGCAAGTGGATCGCCTGCGCCGTGGATGATTCGATTGACTTCGGCCTGTTGCCTGGCGGCGAGCTGGTGCTGGAATCGACGATTTGCCATGAAATCCGTCAGCACCATCAGCCGGTGATCTTCGGCCATGCCAGCCAGCACCCGCTGTTCTCCACGCACCACACGCCGAAAACCTATGGTCTGGAAAGCTACATTTCGATTCCGATCATCAAGGCCAATGGCGAGTTTTTCGGCACACTCTGCGCCATTGATTCGGTTCCGGCGAACCTCGACGACCCGGCCATCGAAAAGACCCTCACCCTCTTCGCCCAGCTGATTGCAATGAGCCTGGATACCCAGGGCCATTTGCACGCGACCAAAACCGCACTGGCCGATGCCAACGAATTGGGCCGTCTGCGCGAGCAGTTCATCGCCGTACTGGGCCATGACTTGCGCACGCCACTCAGTGCCATTCGCATGAGTGCCGACCTGCTGCAAAGCAAAGCCGAAGACAAGCGCTCGCGCACGCTGCTATCGGCGATCCGTACCAGTTCGGTGCGCATGGGCGTGCTGATCGAAAACATCCTCGACTTTGCCCGGGGTCGGCTCGGCAGCGGGATTCCGGTGCAACGCAAACTGGTCGATGACTTGCAGCAAACGCTGCGCCAGACCCTTGAAGAAATCCAGGTGGCGTACCCGCAGGCGAAGTTCATTGATTCGCTTGAGGTACCGACCGGGGTCTATTGCGACCCGTTGCGCATCAGCCAGTTGTTGTCGAATCTGCTGGGCAACGCGGTGACCCACGGTTCTACGGCCGAACCGATCGTGCTCAAGGCGTTTGCCGAGGGCGATGAGATGGTGATTTCGCTGACCAACCAGGGCGCGCCGATTCCACCCGCGCTGATGCCGCTGCTGTTTGAACCGTTCTCACGTTCCGAAGCCGGTCAGCGCAATGAAGGGCTGGGGCTGGGCTTGTACATTGCCGGGCAAATTGCCAATGCGCACAACGGCACCTTGACCGTGACGTCCGACAGCGAGGCAGGCACCTGTTTCGTGGCGCGCTTCCCTGCCCGCTTCAAATGGGTCTGAGCGCCGTTCTAAGTATTCAGTGGTGTCTGCGGCGTATCCGGATTGAGCTGGCGGCGACGAAACTGCCCCGGTGGCTGGCCATGAATCTGGCGAAAACGCCGGGAGAAATAGGCCTCATCAGCAAATCCACACAGCCGCGCGACCTCGCCCACCGAGCGCGTACTGTTGAGGAGGAAGTTGCGCGCCGCGTGCATGCGCCGCTCCAGCACCAGCTCGGTGAACGTTTTGCCGATCTCCTTGCGCAGCCAGTGCGTCAGGTAAGTCGGTGACAGATAGGTCGCAGCGGCGACTTTGATCAGGTTGAGATCAGGATCGGCGATGTTCTTCCGCAAGTATTCGAACATGCGGCTCAAGGCGTCGCGACGGCTGTTCTCGGCGGCATTCTCTTCCGCCAGGCGCTTGAGCGGCTCGGCATAAAGAAAACACACGCTGCCGATCATCTGCAGCAACAAGCCCTTGAGCATTTCTCGCGTGCCGAACTGACGGTTCTCATCAAGGCTGCGCATCTGCTCGATCAGGCCGCAGACCTGAGCGAAATCATCATCGCCCAAAATGAAATCCAGGTGCTCCTGAAAGCGGAACGGCGACAGTTCAGGCGCGAGCAGGATTGAAACCTCTTCCAGATCCATCGGGTCGCACTGTAGATGCGGCAAGAGGAACGTCTGGGAAAAATTGATGACGATGAAATTGCTGTCCTCGGGATGCGGAATCACATGCACGCGGTGCGGCAGGATGAACGCCAGAGTGTTGCGCGGGAACGGCCGCTGCACGCTGCCGATGTGCTGCACGGTGTCGCCACCGAGGTTGATCTGGATTTGAAAATACTCATGCCGGTGAGGCGCGGTTTCGGCGCGCCGACCCTTTTTGTCGCGAATGTAGAAATCGGTCAATTCGCTGCGTTGCTGCATGACGTAGGTCGGGATACGGCTGGGTGAAGACATGGGCGGGAGGTCCTCCGGGCAGTGAGGTGGCGCCCGTCATCTTGCAGGGTTGTGCGGTGGGCGGCAACGAGTCATACGATGACGTTGTCTTTTTTGAAAGAAGCATCGCGATGAGCCTGTCCAAAAACCGCACCACTATAAAAATACAGATATTCGTTGTTTTTCAGATATTTGTGATTTAAACCTGATCTTTATTCTCAAGACAAATCGTATTTATCTTTTTGGACACGTTCGCCAAATCCACTTTTTTCAAGAAAAAACGTTCTAACCCATCGGTTGATTTAGCACCGTTGTACGACCACTGTAATGACCAACGCAGCCCAACCTCTTTCAAAAACAATCAAAGGTGCGCACGTCATGATCCTGCTATTTCCCCTCGCCGCCCCGCCCGACCTTCCCTTGAAATCAGTCGCAGAAAGACGTTCCTGAACGTCTGAAAACCGCGCTGCAACCCGTTCGATTGCCTTGCCCCCCACGTTGCGGGCAACGGCATCGGCTGCTCGAAAAATCTCGACTCTTCTAACAATAACGAGGTCTCCGCATGTCCAACTCCCATTCTTCCAGTGCCACGGTGCCGCCGGTGATCGCCGGTGCACGCGATGCCGTTTCGGCGCAGCGTCTGCCTACGCGGCGGCGCTGGTTCATGCTGTCGTTGCTGCTGATTGCGACGATCATCAATTACATCGACCGGGTGAACATTTCGATTGCCGCGCCGTTCATGGCCAAGGACCTGGGCCTGGACAAGATCGAAATGGGCCTGATCTTTTCCGCCTTCGCCTGGACCTATGCCTTGGCGCTGGTGCCGGCCGGCTTCATCGCTGATCGGTTTGGCTCGCGCTTCACCTACGGCGTATCGCTGATCAGTTGGTCGACCGTCACCGTTTGCCAAGGTTTCGCCACGGGATTTGCCTCGCTGTTCGGCCTGCGCCTGGCGGTCGGCGCCATGGAAGCCCCGGCTTTTCCGGCCAACAGCCGCGCCGTGACGGTGTGGTTCCCGGCGCGGGAACGCGGGATGGCCAGCAGCATTTACGTGTGCGGTCAGTACCTCGGCACGGCGCTGTTCACCGGCGCGCTGCTGTGGCTGGCGACCACTTTTGACTGGCGCCACGTGTTCTACAGCACCGGCGCACTCGGCATCGTCTTCGGTGTGCTGTGGCTGTACCTGTATCGCGATCCGCTGAACTGCAAAAAAGTCAGCCAGGAAGAATTGAAGTACATCGAAACCGGCGGCGGCCTGGTCAAGAGCAGCCAGGAGCGCACCCGTTTCAACTGGCGGCAGATCGCCGAGCTGTTCAGCTATCGGCAGATCTGGGCGATCTGCATCGGCAAATTCGCCAGCACCTCGGCGCTGTACTTCTTCCTCACCTGGTTCCCGACCTACCTGATCGAAGAACGCAAACTGACCATGATCAAGGCCGGGATCTTTGCCGTGCTGCCCTTCGTCGGTGCGACGGTGGGGATTCTGCTGGCCGGCATCGTTTCCGACTTGCTGATCCGTCGCGGCTACTCGATGTCGTTTGCGCGCAAGTTGCCGCTGGTGGTCGGTTCGATGCTGGGCATGTCGATCGTGCTGGTGAATTTCACCGACTCCAACCTGATCTGCATCGCCGTGTTGACCATCGCGTTCTTCGCCCAAGGCATCGCGTCCTCATCGTGGGCGGCGGTATCGGAAGTGGCGCCAAAAGAGCTGATCGGCCTCACCGGCGGCATTACCAGCCTGGCGGCGAACATCGGCGGCATCGTCACGCCGATCGTGATCGGCGCCATCGTCCACGCCACCGGCACCTTCGCCTATGCCTTCTGGTTTATTGGCGGCGTCGCGCTGATCGGCACGCTCTCCTATTCGTTGTTGCTCGGACGTCTGTACCGCATCGAGCTGAAGGTGCGCTGAGGCGAAAAGCCCGGATTTGTCCAAACGCAGGCGGCTTTCGTCCAACTTCGCCGACGCCAGCCGCCGTACGCTGCCCTTTCAAACAGGATGACCCGCAGGATGAACATGACTGAATACGTCTTTACCCCGGATCTGCCCGTGACCTTGCCGGTCCTCGGCACCGAGCAGCGCTTCCCCGTCGGCCGGGTGTTCTGTGTCGGCCGCAACTACCCATGGCCGGACTCTCAAGGCCAGTCGCGCCAGCCGCCGGTGTTTTTCATGAAACCGGCAAGCTGCGTGGTCGATGCCGTCGGCGACGTCGCCTTCCCCTCAGTGTGCGAGGACTTCGTTCACGAAATCGAACTGGTCGTTGCCATCGGTGAAGGCGGCGCCCATATCCCCGAGGATCAAGCGCTCGCCTACGTGTGGGGCTACGCCGCCGGCCTCGACCTGACCCGCCGCGATGTACAACGCGCAGCCAAGAGCAACGGTTTGCCGTGGGAAGGCGCCAAGGTGTTCGACGGCGCCGCGCCGATGACTGCCGTTGTCCCGGTGAGCCGCTGCGGCCATCCCGAGGGCGAGTTGTGGCTTAACGTCAACGGCGAAGAACGCCAGCGCGACAACCTCGACAGCCAGATCTGGTCGGTCAGTGAAGTAATCGCGCGCATCTCGCAATCCGTGGCCCTGCGCGCCGGCGACCTGATCATGACTGGCAGCCCCGCCGGCGTTGACAGCCTGCAACCGGGCGACGTGATCAGCGCTGGCATAGACGGCATCGGCCACCTGGAAATGCGCGTCGGCCCACGGCCCTGATTCCAGCGGATTGAGAAAAAGGAGAACAACAATATGACGACCTCTTTGAAAGTTGCGCTGGTCACCGGCGCCGGCAGTGGCATCGGCCGCGCCGTGGCACTCGGCCTGATGGCCGACGGCTTTACCCTTGTGCTCGCCGGACGCCGGCCCGAGCCCTTGCAAGCGCTGGTCGAACTGGCGCAGAGCCAGGGTCACCCAGCGCTGGCGGTACCCACCGACGTGCGTGATCCGGCCAGTGTCGACGTGCTGTTCGCGACCATTGCCGAGGTCTACGGGCGCCTCGATGTGGTCTTCAACAACGCCGGCGTCAACGCCCCCGCCGTGCCGCTGGACGAGCTGACCTTCGAGCAGTGGCGCAACGTGATCGACACCAACCTCAACGGAGTCTTTCTGTGCGCTCGCGGCGCGTTTGGGCTGATGCGCAAACAACAGCCGCAGGGCGGGCGGATCATCAACAACGGCTCGATTTCCGCACACACGCCGCGCCCGTTCAGCAGCGCCTACACCGCGAGCAAACACGCCGTGCTCGGCCTGACCAAATCCCTGGCGCTGGATGGCCGTGAATTCAACATCGCCTGCAGCCAGATCGACATCGGCAATGCCCTGACCGAAATGTCGGTGCGCATGACCAAAGGCGTACGCCAGGCCAACGGCAGCATCGCCGTCGAGCCGATGGTCGACGTCAAACACGTCGCCGATGCAGTGCGCTACATCGCCGGCCTGCCGCTGTCGGCCAACGTCCTGAACATGACCGTCATGGCCAGCGCCATGCCGTTTGCCGGCCGCGGTTGAGCCGGCCTTTTTATTGCGTAACGAGGTAGCCATGAAGCCAGAAATCCTGCAACTGAGCCCGATCCTGATCCCGGCAATCAACGCGCGTCTGGACGAACTGTTCACCGTACGCCGCTACTTCCAGCAAGCGGACAAACCCGCCTACATAAAGGAACACGGCGCCAACATTCGCGGCGTCATCACCGGCGGCCACACCGGCATCAGCCAGGCGCTGATGGCGCAACTGCCGAACCTGGAAGTCGTCGCGGTCAACGGCGTCGGCACCGACGCCGTCGATCTGGCCTACGCCCGCGACCGCGGCATCCGCGTCACCGCCACCATCGGCGCCCTCACCGAAGACGTCGCCGACCTCGCCATCGGCCTGCTCATCTCGGTCTGTCGCGGCCTGTGCACCAGCGACCGCTACGTCCGCTCCGGCCAATGGCCGCAAAGCCCAACCCCACTCGCCCCACTGCCCCTGGCCCGACAAGTCTCCGGCATGCGCATCGGCATCGTCGGCATGGGCCGCGTCGGCCGCGCCATCGCCACCCGCGCCGCCGCCTTCGGCTGCCCGATCAGCTACACCGACCTGCAACCAATGAGCGACGTCCCCCACACCTTCGTCGCCGACCTCAAACAACTCGCCCGCGACAGCGACACCCTGATCCTCGCCGCCGCGGCGGACAAGGGCGAAGCGATCATCGACGCGCAAGTGCTGCAAGCGCTGGGCAAGGACGGTTATCTGATCAACGTCGCCCGGGGCAAACTGGTGAATGAGGCGGATCTGGTTGCCGCGCTTTCAGCGGGAGAGATTGCCGGGGCTGGGCTGGATGTATTCGTTGATGAACCGAATGTGCCGGAAGCGTTGTTTGGTAATGAACAGGTGGTGCTGCAACCTCATCGGGCCAGCGCAACATTGCAGACTCGCACGCGGATGGGGGAAATGGTTGTGGCGAGTCTGGTAGATACGTTTGCGGGGAAAGTGCCGGTTGGGTGTGTGACGGGGTGAATGGTTGTTTGGGATAGGCTGCAGATTGCGTTGAGTCAGTGAAACCCAGCCCCCTCACCCCAGCCCTCTCCCCCCAGGGGGCGAGGGGGAAAGGGAGCCGATCTTCGTTGAATTCAAGAACGAGCTCGACGCAGAGTCTCAGGTCGGCGCATCTTCGACAAACACCTCGACCAAGTCCCCGGTACATACAACCCCGGGGGGCGAGGGGGAAGGGAGCCGATCTTCGTTGAATTCAAGAACGAGCTCGACGCAGAGTCTCAGGTCGGCGCATCTTCAACAAACACCTCGACCAAGTCCCCGGTACATACAACCCCGGGGGGCGAGGGGGAAGGGAGCCGATCTTCGTTGAATTCAAGAACGAGCTCGACGCAGAGTCTCAGGTCGGCGCATCTTCAACAAACACCTCGACCAAGTCCCCTCTCCCCTCTGGGAGAGGGTTAGGGTGAGGGCCGTCCCTGGAGAAACCGGATCGCAAGACAAAAGAACACTCCCCAATCATCATCGTGTTGCCAGATACACAGCCATCGCGAGCAGGCTCACTCCTACAGTTTTGATCGGATGCATTCAGTGAGAAAACGGTCGGCTGTCAGGCCGCCTTCGCGAGCAAGCTCGCTCCCACAGAAAAGCAAAAAGCAAAAGCAATCCGCCTCCTGCTTTTCACCACTCAATACAATGAGCGCAAGCTCGAGTGGCTCTTGATCCTGGAGCCCGTCGGCAGGCTGAGCGGAGGGATTGATCCGGGCGTGGGAGCGCAGCGACCGTACGACGCAGTCGTACACAGCGGAAGGAGGTGCAGCGAAGCAAACCGTAGCCGCTGCGCCCGGATCGATTCCGGAGCGAAGGTACCCCGAGCCCCAGCGAGCGGGCCGAACGTCAGGGCGCAGCCTTTTGGTTACTTTTTGCTGGGCCGGCATTCCGGCGTTTGAAAAAGTGACCCGCTGTAAGAGCGGAACCGTAATCAGCCACACCCGCAGAAACGGATATACACCCAAAACCCGAAGAGCATGGTCGGCCCAAAGGCCGCCAAGTCCAAAAAAAACCCCACAACCGAAAACCAGTGTGGGGCGAAAAAATTGGTTGGTTGCGGCCAACCAAAGGAGCTCTGTCAAAACCCGTCAAGCGCTCAGATCAAATGCACTCCTGAGCCGCCCGCTCAAAACTCGAAGGCAACAAATTCGACGCCAGCAAATGCCGCTCATAAATGAACACCTTGCCGCCCTTCCCCGCCTTGTACGCCTCCAGCACGTTATCCGCCGACACCTTGCTCGGCACCACAATCCGATAACTGCGCTGACTCTGCGAAACCGTCGGATTCAACGCACTGCCCTGCAACTTCGGCACCACGCAATCGGCGTACTGCGCCGGCGTCTTGCTGGTCTGCAAGGTCAGGGTCGGATCGTTCGGCGCCGAAGCACAACCGCCGAGCAAAAGGGAAACAAAAGCCATGGCTGGCACGAATAAAGGACGCATCGGGGTAATCCTGAAAATAAAGGTTCGGTTCAACCGGCAACGGTTCGACTTCACGGCGCCGCCGTTGCCATTTATGTTTTAAGAATCAGCTCGACGCCACCAGGGCCTTGAGCGACACATCGAATTGCTTCAGCGCATTTAGTTGCAGATCACGCTGCTGATTGATCTGCGCGGCAATCTGCGGCGCTGCCTGGTTGTGCACCCAGACCGAAGGCAATTCTTGCTCGATCGCCCCCTCGGCCTTGCCGATGTACTGCAGATCGGCATCGTAGAACCGCGCGGAGAAGCGCGCCTCGACCAGACTGTTGCGCTGGGTCAGCAAGCGGTTGAAGGTGTCGAGCTTGACCACCACGTCCGGATGGGCCTTAACCAGCGCATCCAGATTGTCGTAAACGGTCACTGAAGCGAACTGTTGTTGCAGCGAACTTACCAGCCAGTCGAGGGCCAGTTCCGGGTCGGAACTGCCGACAAAGGCGTCGCGGATTCGCGAGTCCAGTGCGTCTTTCGCACCGTTCAGCGCCATGTCGTGGTAGCGCTCCAGATATTGCAGGTTCTGCAAGGTGTTTTCGCTCAACAACACACCCACGGTCTGCGTGTGCTGCAGGGCCGAGGCGCTGGCGGCGATGGGTTGCAGGTGACACGACCGGGCGTGGTCTGCGTAAGCCGGTGCGGTAACCACCCCGCCCATCAGCAGGGCGATCATTGCCAGTCGAGTCAGAATGTTCATCGCGCAATTTCCTTGAGCTGCGTCTTCGATGGAGGTGATTTTCCGCCGATCGCCGGCAAAGCAGAACTTGCGTTTCTTGATGGTCACTATTACTTCCAGCAATAGTTGCGCGTCGCGCAGACTGATGCACACTGAGCACATTCAAGAAAAATGATGAGGGTCTCGCCTTGAGAACGTTTGATCTGATCCGTGACGCCGTGCTGCCCGAATATCGCGACCGCGTAGCCGAATACCTGGTGCAGTACGAAAGCGTCCTGCTGGACAAAAACACCCGCGATGCGCAATTGATCCGCGATACCGCCCAGCAACTGCGCGGTTATCTGCGCGGCCTCAATACCACGCGGGTGCTGGGCATGGCCTATTGGGAAGAGCTCGATCGCCGCATGGTAGACACCTGGCTAAGCCCGCAAGAGTGACCGCTGGAGCGCCAGTGGTCTGCCCGGCAACACGCCCCCTGCGAAAAACCTGACCAAACGCTTACAATCGCAGGCCTATTGCCATACAGACAGGCCTGCCCGGAAATGCCGCTCGACCCGCCAACGATGCTGACCATCACGATCGCCCTCGCAGCCGCTGCCGCGCTGTATCTGGCGGTCGAGTGGCGCAGCATTCGTGAGCCTTCGCTACTGTTCTGGAGCGCCGGTTTCGCCACCATCACCATCGGTTCCACCCTCGCTCTGCTACGCAGCAGCGGTTTTCTGCTGCTGGGCATCTGGTTCGCCAACGGCCTGCTGGTGACCGCGCACTTCTTTTTCCTGCTCGGTGTGGCGCGCTTCACCCAGACCCGACTATCGCCGGCGTGGTACCTGATTTTCGCAACCTGGCTGATTATGTTGACGTTGCCGGACGGGCCGCTGTGGTCCAAGGCCATGCTGGTAGCCAACTCGCTGCTGGTGGCGATCCCGACACTCAAGGCCAGTTCGCTGCTGCGCCCGCACGGCAAGTCGTTGAGCGTTGGCGCGGTGCAACTGCGTTATGTGCTGCTCGGCCACGGCATCTTTTATGTGGCCAAGGCCCTGACCGTGGTGATCCCCGGCACGCTGATCGATCTGGCGGCATTTCGCGGCGAGATCATTCAGATCTCGCTGGTCGAAGGCGCGATGGCGATCATGTTGATCGCCCTGTCGATGACCGGCACCGAGCGTTATCGCCGGGAAAAGCAGATCGCCCGCCTCGCCGAGCGCGATCCGCTCACGGCCCTCTACAACCGCCGCGCCCTGGAAAAGCGTACGCCACGCCTGCTGGCCGGCGTATCCGCGCAAAGACCGGGTGCGTTGCTGTTGATCGATATCGACAACTTCAAACTGGTCAACGACCAGTACGGGCATATCGCCGGTGATCGCTTGCTGATTGCTCTGAGCGAGATGATCCGCGCCCAGCTGCCGCCCCATGCGCTGACGGCGCGGCTGGGTGGGGATGAGTTTTTGATGCTGCTCAACAACGCGTCAGCGGAAGCTATCCTTGAACTGGGCAACGCCTTGCGCGAACAGTTTCTGGCCCTGGCGTCGCACACCTATCCCACGTCCGCTGCGGTGACCTTGAGCATCGGCGCCACCCTGTTCGACAAACCGCCGGCCAGTCTCGCGGCGCTGATCGAACTTGGCGACGCCGCGCTCTATGAGTCCAAACGCGGCGGACGCAACCGCTTGCGCCTGTCCGGCCTCGCCACTCCAGGATGAAACCCGCCATGTCCAGCCACGACACCCCACTGCAAGACCTCGCCGCCCCCGAAGGCGTTTGTTACGGCTGCGGCGGCCGCAATCCGCAAGGCCTGCACGTGAAAAGTCGTTGGGATGAGGATGGCAATCACGTCATCGCCGAGCATCTGCCCGAAGCTCAATATTGCGGCTGGCCGGATCTGGTTTACGGCGGGCTGATTGCCATGCTTGTCGACTGTCATTCGAACTGGACCGCCATGGCCTGGCACTACCGCGCGGAGAACCGCGAAGCCGGCAGCCTGCCGCGCATCGACTGCGTGACTGGCAACCTCGGGATCAAATTCATCAAACCCACACCGATGGGCGTGCCGCTGCTCTTGCGCGCGCGAGTCGAAGGTGAAGTCGGGCGCAAGACCCGGGTGATTTGCGAGGTGTATGCAGGGGAAGTGCTGACAGCAGTGGGTGATTCGGTGTTTGTGCGGGTGGACACGGGGCAGTTGGCGGATGCAGCGCATGGCCGCGAAAGCCAAAGCCCCTCACCCTAGCCCTCTCCCAAAGGGAGAGGGAACTGACCGAGGTGTCTGGTGGAGATACGCCGACCTGGGAAACCGAGCCGAACTCAAATCTTGAAAAAACCCTCACCCTAACCCTCTCCCAGAGGGAGAGGGAACTGACCGAGGTGCTTGGTGGAAATACGCCGACCTGGGAAACCGAGTCGAACACAAATTCTGAAAAGCTTGAAAATCGGCTCCCTCTCCCTCGGGAGAGGGCTGGGGTGAGGGGCTGCGGTTCAAGCCACGCAGCCACACTCAAGCCGAAAGCGAAACGTTCTGAGCCAGCTCTTCAACGCGACAAAGCCACCACACCAGCCCGCGCCGCGTGCAGCTTTTTATAGCTTTCGATCAAGCGCAAATGCCGATCCAGCCCTTCCAGCTTCATGCTCGTTGGCGTCAAACCGTAAAAACGCACACTGCCATTCACCGACCCAATCGCCGCATCCATACGCTCGTCACCAAACATCCGGCGGAAATTGGCTTCGTAATCCTCAAGCTCGAGATCCTCGTCCAGCTCCATCTCCAGCACCACATTCACTGCCTGATAGAACAAGCCGCGCTCTACGGTGTTGTCGTTGTATTGCAGGAACGCCTCAACCAGATCCTTGGCCTCGTCAAACTTCTGCAGTGCGAGGTAGATCAGCAGGCGCAGTTCCAGAATCGTCAGCTTGCCCCACGGCGTGTTGTCATCGAACTCAATGCCGATCAGCGTGGTGATATCGGTGTAGTCATCCTGCTCGCTGCGTTCCAGGCCTTGGACCAGATTGCGCAGGCCAACCTTGCTGAGGTTGTGCAGATTGAGGATGTCGGCACGGAATTGCAGGGCTTTGTTGGTGTTGTCCCAGATCAGGTCTTCGATCGGGTAGATCTCCGAGTAGTCCGGCACGAGGATGCGGCAGGCTTTGGCGCCGATGTGCTCGTAGACCGCCATGTAGACTTCCTTGCCCATGTCTTCGAGGATGCCGAACAGGGTCGCGGCTTCTTCGGCGTTGGAGTTTTCGCCTTGGCCTGAAAAGTCCCACTCGACGAATTCGAAATCTGGCTTGGCACTGAAGAAGCGCCACGACACCACACCGCTGGAATCGATGAAGTGCTCGACAAAGTTGTTCGGCTCGGTCACTGCCTGCCCGGAGAAAGTCGGCTGCGGCAAGTCGTTGAGTCCTTCAAAGCTGCGGCCCTGAAGCAGTTCAGTCAGGCTGCGTTCCAGCGCGACTTCCAGGCTCGGGTGCGCGCCGAAGGAAGCGAAGACGCCGCCGGTGCGCGGGTTCATCAGGGTCACGCACATCACCGGGAATTCACCGCCCAGCGAGGCGTCCTTGACCAGCACCGGGAAGCCCTGCTCTTCAAGGCCTTTGATGCCGGCGAGGATGCTCGGGTATTTTTCCAGTACCTCTTGCGGTACATCCGGCAGGGCCATTTCGCCTTCGAGGATTTCGCGTTTAACCGCGCGCTCGAAAATTTCCGACAGGCACTGCACCTGCGCTTCGGCCAAGGTATTGCCGGCGCTCATGCCGTTGCTCAGGTAGAGGTTTTCGATCAGGTTCGACGGGAAGTACACCACTTCACCGTCCGACTGGCGCACGAACGGCAGCGAGCAGATGCCGCGCTGGGTGTTGCCGGAGTTGGTGTCGTACAGGTGCGAGCCACGCAGTTCGCCGTCGCGGTTATAAATGCCAAGGGTGTAGTCGTCGAGAATCTCGCTCGGCAATTCGTCCTTCGGACCCGGCTTGAACCACTTCTCGTCCGGATAATGGACGAATTCGGCGTTGGCGATGTCTTCGCCCCAGAACTGGTCGTTATAGAAGAAGTTGCAATTGAGGCGCTCGATGAACTCGCCCAGCGCCGACGCCAGTGCGCCTTCCTTGGTCGCGCCCTTGCCGTTGGTGAAGCACATCGGCGAATGCGCATCGCGAATGTGCAGCGACCAGACGTTGGGCACGATGTTGCGCCACGAGGCGATTTCGATCTTCATGCCGAGGTCGGCGAGGATCTTCGACATGTTGGCAATGGTCTGTTCCAGCGGCAGGTCCTTGCCGGCGATGTAGGTGCCCGCCTGGGAATCGGACTGCGGCATCAACAAGGCCTGGGCATCGGCGTCGAGGTTGTCGACTTCTTCGATGATGAACTCGGGGCCGGTCTGCACCACTTTCTTCACGGTGCAACGGTCGATGGAACGCAGGATGCCCTGGCGATCCTTGTCCGAAATATCGGCGGGCAATTCGACCTGGATCTTGAAGATCTGGTTGTAGCGGTTTTCCGGGTCGACGATGTTGTTCTGCGACAGGCGAATGTTCTCTGTCGGGATGTTGCGGGTGTCGCAGTACAGCTTGACGAAGTAAGCCGCGCACAAGGCCGACGACGCCAGGAAGTAGTCAAACGGCCCCGGTGCCGAGCCGTCGCCCTTGTAGCGGATGGGCTGATCGGCGATCACCGTGAAGTCGTCGAACTTGGCTTCAAGTCGAAGGTTGTCGAGAAAGTTGACCTTGATTTCCATGCGGGATTACCAGAATACGGCTAAACGAATGGCGGCCATTATCCGGTTTTTGTGCGGGAAGTCTCGCCCTTTCGGGATTCGCCGCTGGCCGGCGCTGCTGGAAATACCAACGGATTCGCTACACTTTGAAAAAATCCAGGCGATACCAATAACAACAATCTGAACATTGTGCGCTCGCCATTGTTCTAGATTCAGAAGACACCGGATCAAGGACGAGCACATGGCCGTTATTCTCCCTGCGCAGCCAATCCCCACCCCGCAACGCGCCGTGACCCGGCGCCTGGCCATCGCCGTTGGCGCACTGTTTGTTGCGGGTGTCATCGCCGCGATCAGCACCTTGCTTGGCATCGCCAATACCCTGGATGCGAAAGATCTGGAACAAAACCAGTTCTATTCCGTGCGCGCCGTGGAAAACCGCATCACCGCGTCGAAAAACTACATCACCAGTTATGCCTACTGGACCCGCGCCTATGAGGCCTTGAGCGGGCCGATCGACGTCAACTGGGCCTACACCGAACAGAACATGGGCAAGACACTGTTCACCAGCGACGGCTACGACGGCGTGTTCGTCCTTGATCGCAATCGCACCAAGTACGCGGTGATTCGCGGGCAGATGGTTGAAACCGACGTATCCAGCGTACTGCAAGCGCCCGCCTCGGCGCTGGTCGAGCAGGTGCTGAGTCAGCCTGATCTGACCAAGCCGATCAGCAGTTATTCATTGTTCGAAGGCTGGCCGGCGCTGATCACCGCTGCCGCGATCATTCCCAATGACGAGCGCCCGCTGGATGAATTGAGAAACACCTCGGTGCTGGTGTTCGTCGACAAGCTGACCCCGACCAAGCTGCGCAAGATCGGCAGCGGTTATGGCCTGACGAACCTGACCCTGGTCCCGGATGAAACCATTGAGAAAGGCCATCCAAGCGTGCCCCTCGACAGCACCGGCTACAGTCTGGTCGCCGACCTGCAGCGACCCGGTCAGCAACTGCTGTGGACGCTGGTGCCGCCGCTCGGCGCGACGTTTCTGGTGCTGATGCTGCTCACCGCCTATTTTTTCCGCCATGCATTGCGCTCATCGCAATACGTCGACAACAGCATTCATGCCATGCAGGCCTCGAATCAGGCACTCGAGAAAGCCAATCATGCCCTCGAAGCCAGTGAAGAACGCTTTCGCGCCGTGGCCGAAGCGGCGTCGGACTGGATCTGGGAAGTTGATGATCAGTTGGCGCTGACCTATCTGTCGGCGCGCTTCAGCGAAGTCACCGGCTACCCGCAAGCCCTGTGGCTGGGCCAGGACATCGGCGAATTACTGAGTTGCGACACCACGCCACTGGAGCTGTGGCTGCGCAAACTCAGCGAGGAAAACAGTGCTGGCGACTTGCGCTGCACTTATCGCGATCACTCCGGGCAGCCGCGCCACTGCCGGCTCTCGGCGCGGCCGATTTTCGACAAGAACAGCGTCGTCGGCTATCGCGGTACTGCCAGCGATATCACCGACGAAGTCGCCGCCCATGCGCAGATCCAGCACCTGTCGATGCATGACGCCCTGACCGGCCTGCCCAACCGCAACAAACTGGCGCGTTATCTCGACGACGTCCTGGTATTGAAGGAACACGCGCCGCCGCTGTCGCTGCTGATGATCGATCTGGACAACTTCAAACCGATCAACGATTCCCTCGGCCATCCTGCCGGTGACGCGGTACTCCAGGAAGTCGCCACGCGTCTGCGCGAATGCACCCGCGAGCACGACCTCGTCGCCCGCCTCGGTGGTGATGAATTCGTCGTGGTGCTCAATGGCATGGACAGCCATAACGAGATCGACAAATTCTGCACACGGCTGATCGGCAGCCTGCATCAGCCGATCCTCTACGAACATCATCCACTGCATATCGGTGCCAGTGTCGGCATCGCCCTGAGTCGTCGGCACGGTTTCGTCGCCAGCGATCTGATCCGCTACGCCGACATCGCGCTGTATCAGGCCAAGTCCGATGGCAAGAACACCTGGTGCTATTTCGAAGCGCACATGAGCGATCAGATCCAGACGCGCCGGCAAATGGAAGATGACTTGCGCCATGCGCTCAAGCACAACGAATTCGTCCTGCACTATCAGCCGCGCTACAAGGTTGATGGCAAGCACATCGTTTCGGTGGAGGCGCTGGTGCGCTGGCAGCATCCGACCCAGGGCCTGCTCGGGCCGGACGTGTTCATTCCGCTGGCCGAACAGACCGACCTGATCGTACCGCTGGGCCGCTGGGTGCTGCGCGAAGCCTGTGAAACCGCGCTGGAATGGCCCCATGACATTCTGCTGTCGGTCAACCTCTCGCCTGCGCAGTTCGCTCTCAGCGACGTCGTCGAGGATGTTCGTGAAGTGCTGGTGGAAACGCGTTTCCCGGCCAGCCGTCTGGAGCTGGAGATCACCGAGAACGTGATGCTCAACGACACCGATGGCGCGCTGACTACCATGAATCAGCTCAAGGAGCTCGGCGTGCGTCTGAACATGGACGACTTCGGCACCGGTTATTCGTCGCTCGGTTACCTACGCGCCTATCCATTCGACGGGATCAAGATCGACAAACGCTTTATCGCCTCGATCAGCAGCGGCGCCAACGACCGTGCCGTGGTGCAGGCGATCATCGGTCTGGGCAAAGCCATGGGGCTGACGGTGACCGCCGAAGGCGTCGAGACCGAGGAGCAACTGGCGATTCTCGGCAAGGATCAATGCAACGAGGTGCAGGGTTATTTCATGAGTCGGCCGATCGACAAGGCGGCTTTTGCTGATCTGCTACGGGCTTCGCGACTGTCGCTGGTGAGCAAAAAAGGTCGGGTGACGTGAATATCAGCCATCGCTGGCAACGCGCACTTTGCCGCTGAACACGCGGAAACCGAAGGTGTTGTAGGCCAGCGTGATGGGGATCAGCACGGCGAATCCGACCAGCATGAAGATCTGGCTGGTGGGGCTTGAGGCTGCTTCGCTCAAGGTCAGATCCGGCGGAATGATGAAGGGAAATAGCGCGACCAGCATCACCGCGAAAGCCAGGACGAAGATGCCCAATGCGGCGAACAGTGGGATGAAGTCGAAGCGGCAGTGAAAGCCTTTGCTGAACACCCATCCTAGAGCGCTGACGATCAGTCCTGCCGGCAACCACAGGCGAATATCGGCGAGCCTCCGGGCATATTGCGGCTGCAACGTCGCCGTCCATGCGATCAGCACCAGCAATAGTGCCGCGACGACCAGCGCCAGCATGCGGGCCTGACGAGCCGAGCGCTGCTGCAATTCATCCAGGGTGCGCCAGTACAACCAGCACGTCCCCAGCCAGACGTAACCGAGTACCAGCACCAAACCGCAAAACACCGGGAACGGATTCAGCCAGTCGCGGCCATCGCCAATGTATTGACCGCCCCGATGCGCAACGCCTTGCACGAGAGTGCCGAGCACCATGCCCTGGACCAACCCGGTCAGCAGCGAAGCCAGGGCCAGCACGCCGTCGACGATGCGCTTGCGTCGCTCGTTCGGTGCGTAATCGCGAAACTCCAACGCCATGGCCCGCGCGATCAAGGCGAGGAACATCACGATAAAAGGCACGTACAAGGCCGGTAGCAAGATCGCGTACGCCAGCGGAAACAACGCCAGCAGCCCGCCGCCGCCGAGCACCAGCCAGGTTTCGTTGGCGTCCCACACCGGCAGAATCGACACCGCCATGGCTCGTCGCTGGTGTTTGCAATCCGTGAGGCCCATGAGCATGCCGACGCCCAGATCGGTGCCGTCGAGCACCACGTAGTTCATGACCGAGAACGCCAGTGCGGCGGCGCACAACAGAGTCAGCCAGTCCGTGTCCATGTCTGCTATTCCTCAGTGCCCGGTTTCGTCGGCAAGGGTGGGCTGCGGCCCGGGTTGATCCTGCTGCGGCGGCTCGCGCAACAGGCGCAGCAACACCCACAGACCGATGCCGAAGATCAGCAGATAAAACAGCAGAATCAGCCACGTCGACCCGACGACTTGAGCCCTGGACACCGATGACAGACTGTCCGCCGTGCGCATCAATCCGTAAACGGTGAACGGCTGTCGCCCCACTTCGGTGACGACCCAGCCGCTGAGCATCGCCAGAAACCCGGCCGGTGCCAGCAGCACGCACGCGCCCAGCCAGAGCCGCGCCGTGTACAGGCGATTACGTCGGCGCAGGATCAGGCTGACCACACCCTGCCCAAGCATCAACAGCCCCAACCCGACCATCAGCCGAAATGCGAAAAACACCGGCGCCACGGGCGGGATGTCCTCAGCCGGGAACTCATCAAGCGCAGCGATTGTGCTGGTCAGGTCATGCTGCAGGTAGAGGGAACCAATGCGCGGAATCGCCACCTCCCAGTGGTTGCGGCGCTCTTGCATATCCGGCCATGCGAACAGCCGCAGTGGCTCCCCTGCCCCTTGGGCCGGGCGCGTCCATGAGCCTTCGATGGCCGCCACTTTCTGCGGCTGGGCGTGCAAACTGTGCCGGCCATGCAGGTCCCCGACGACAATCTGCACCGGCATCAGCAGCGCAATCACCCATAGCCCCATGGAGAATTGCAGGCGAGCACGCGGGTTTTTCGGGGCCTTGCGCAATTGCCAGGCACTGATCCCGGCAATCAGCGTCGCGCTGCCGATGAACACGGCAAGCAGCATGTGCGCCAGGCGATAGGGAAACGAAGGGTTGAAGATGATTGCCCACCAGTCCTCGGCAAGAAACCGCCCGTCCGCGCCAATCGAATAGCCGGCCGGGGTTTGCATCCAGGAGTTGGCAGACAGAATCCAGAACGCGCTGATCAGCGAGCCCACCGCCACCGCGCACGTGGCAAAAAAGTGCAGACGCGGGCCGACTTTCTTCAAGCCGAACAGCATGATGCCGAGAAATCCCGCTTCGATGAAAAACGCCGCCATCACTTCATAGAACATCAGCGGACCGAGGACATCACCGGCCTGCACCGACAGCCGCGACCAGTTGAGGCCGAACTGATACTCCAGAATCAACCCCGACGCCGTGCCCACCGCAACGTTGAGGGCGAATACCTTGAGCCAGTAACGATAAACATCCAGATAAACCTGGCGCCCGGTTTTCAACCACAACGCTTCCAGCACCATGAGGAAATTCGCCAGACCGATGCTGAACGCCGCCAGCACGATGTGGAAGCTGATCGTGATTGCGAACTGAGCGCGGGCGGCCATCAGGGCCGAATCAACGGGCTCCATCCATCAGCCGCTGTAGAACACAGCCAGCTTGTTGCCTTCGGGGTCGCGCAGATAGGCCACGTAAAAGTCCGGCGTATAGGCCTCGCGAGTGCCAGGCGCGCCTTCGTCGCTGCCGCCATGGTCGAGCCCGGCCTTGTGCACCTGATCGACCTGGTGCCGCGAGTCGGCGCGAAATGCCGGCATCATGCCGTTGCCGGGTGTCGCCGGCTCACCATTGAACGGTTGCGAGATGTGCACACTGCCGGGGCCGTTGGACTTGTCGGCGCAATCGGGCAGGTAAAAACAGTAGTGTTCTTCGCGATCATGCCGGTAGCCGAGCGGCGTCAGAATCGCCTTGTAGAAAGCTGCCGAACGCTCGACATCGTTGGCGCCGATAAACAGATAACTGAGCATGGGACGTCCTCCAATGACAGCTGTCAGCGCTGTGGCTGTTCTTGGTTCAAGGTGAACACGTTGCCGGCGTCACGCACCAACTGGCGCCATTCGGCACTGGTGATCAGGCCTTGCTCCTCCATCTGATCCGCAGCCTTGAGCAGCTCGTCATATTGCTGTTCCGGATCCAGATCGCGCTCGGCCTGCTCTGCCATCTTCCGCCATGCCGCCAGTGATGCCTGCTTTTGCTGATCGAACATACCAGTATCTCCTGAGGGACTTACCCGGTAGAAAAATCAGCGCGAGAGAGGTTCAGGGCAGACGACGGATGGACGGTTGATGCGCAAAACCTTGTCGGAGTGAGCCTGCTCGCGATAGCGGTATATCTGTCAAATTAAATTTGAATGTTCCTCCGTTATCGCGAGCAGGCTCACTCCCACAGAAAAGCAAAATCAAAAGATCGCAGCCTTCGGCAGCTCCTACAGTTGGATCGCGTACCACCTCAAGAACAGGTCGGCTGTCAGGCCGCCTTCGCGAGCAGGCTCACTCCCACAGAAAAGCAAAATCAAAAGATCGCAGCCTTCGGCAGCTCCTACAGTTGGATCGCGTACCACCTCAAGAACAGGTCGGCTGTCAGGCCGCCTTCGCGAGCAGGCTCGCCTACAAAGCAAACGCAAAGCAGCGCAGCTGCCCGCGGCGAAGCCGCACCACTCAACAATGAGCGCAAGCTCGAGTACCGCTTTTGATCTTGATCCACCAGCGACGTCGGAAGGCTGAGTGGAGGGATTGATCCGGGCGTGGGAGCGCAGCGACCGTACGACGCAGTCGTACACAGCGAGTGTAGGTGCAGCGAAGCAAACCGGAGCCGCTGCGCCAGGATCGATCCCGCAGCGAAGGAACCCGAGCCTGCGAGGGCCGAACGCAGGAGCAAAGCGTTTTGGTTACTTTTGGGCGTCTGCAAAAGTGACCCGCTGTAAGAGCGGAACCGCCAGCCGCAACACCCGAAAAAACGGATATACACCCAAAACCCCAAGAGCCTGGTCGGCCCAAAGGCCGCCACGCCCAAAAAAAACCGCAAATGTCAAAACCGCTCCGCCACCCGCTTGTACGCATAATCCGGCTCCCGATACTTGCCCGGCTTCTGCCGTTTCGGCAACTCGACCTTGTCGCGCTTCACCTCTTCATAGGGGATGCGACTGAGCAGATCAGTGATGATGTTCAGCCGCGCACGACGTTTGTCATTCGAGTCGGCAACCCTCCACGGCGCCCAATCGGTGTCGGTGTGCTTGAACATCTCGTCCCGCGCCCGTGAGTAGTCATACCAGCGGCTGTAGGACTTCAGATCCATGGGTGTCAGTTTCCAGATCTTGCGCCCGTCATTGATTCGCGCTTCGAGCCGGCGGGTCTGTTCCTCCGGACTGACCTCAAGCCAGTACTTGAGCAGGATCACCCCCGAATCGACGATGGCGTTTTCCACCCACGGGATCGACTTGAGAAACTTGTCGGCCTGCTCCTCCGTACAAAAACCCATGACCCGTTCGACACCGGCGCGGTTGTACCAACTGCGGTCGAAAATCACCACCTCGCCGCCCGCCGGCAGATGCGGCAGATAGCGCTGTACATGCATCTGACTTTTTCTCGATCGGTTGGCGCCGGTAATGCCATCACGCGGAACACCCGTGGGCTGACGCGCTCCGTGATCGCCTTGATCACCCCGCCCTTGCCCGCACCGTCGCGCCCTTCGAAAACAATACAAACCTTGACACCTTTGGCGATGACCCACTCCTGCAGCTTGACCAGCTCAACGTGGAGCTTGCGCAGCTGTTCGAGATAGTCCTTGTTTTTCAAGCGCGGACGTTCGATTGCCTTTGCAGGTTTCTTCTTGTCTTTCGCCATGAACCTGTCCTCGCGCTTCAACAGCCCGCTGAATTTGTTTATTGACCCGAAGGGCCTGATCCGTGAGGTTAGTTCACGCCCGGTTGTTTGCCATTGCCGGGCAAAAAAGCCCTGTCGCCATGTGTTTCCTGAGGTTGTTCCGACGTCGCACTGTTCATTGCCCGATCCCCTGTTTGCTGGAGTTTTTTCGATGCCGTCGTCCAAATCATTGCCCACTGCCCTGCTCGGTCTGGCCCTGGCCTGCCCGGCGATGGCCGAGACCCAAGGTCTGGAGCTGGGGCAAGTGCTGATTTCGGCAGATGAGCGCAGTGGCAGCGATGCAGCGGTCGAAGAAGCGCGGCAACGCCTTGAGCAGGTTCCCGGCGGCGCCAACGTGGTCGACATGCGCCAGCCGTTGCAGGGCCGCGTTGCCAGCAATCAGGATGTGCTGGCCTATCAGCCGGGGGTGTATGCCCAGTCGGCGGGCAACGAAGGCGTAAAGATTTCCATCCGTGGTTCAGGCATCAACCGCGCACCCGGTGCCCACGCCTCGGGGCTGTACACGATGCTGGATGGCTTGCCGCTGACCGGCCCCGGCGGCACGCCGTATGAATTGCTCGAGCCGCTGTGGGTCGACCATGTCGAAGTGCTGCGCGGCGCCAACGGCTTCGATCGCGGCGCGCTGGCACTGGGCGGAGCTATCGATTACGTCAGCCACACCGGTTACACCGCGCCAAAGCTGAACGTGCGCTACGCCACCGGCAGCCATGGCTATCAGCAGCGCCAGGTCAGCTCCGGGCAAGTGCTGGGAGATTTCGATTACTACGTGTCCCTGACCGATGCCAACGCCGACGGCTATCAGGACCACACCGCCAGCGAGAGCAAAGGCCTGGTCGCCAACTTCGGCTATCGCTTCAACCCGAATCTGGAAACCCGCTTCTACTTCCGCTATCGCGAAACCGACAACGACCTCGCCGGTCGCGTGACCAAGCATTCCATCGAACACAGCCCACGGGCAGCCAACCCGGCGTATGTGGCCCGCGATGACAGCCGCAAGCAGCCCGGCAGTACGTTCATCGGCAACAAGACCACGTTCTACCTCGATGACGATTCGAGCATCCAGACCGGCCTCGCCTACCACGACTACCCGATGGATCTGCGCGAAGGCCCGAACCGGCTGAAGGTGGCTTATACCGACGTCAGCGGCACCTTCGACTACAAACGCCGCGACACTTTGTTCGGGATGGAAAGCCGCAGCAACGTCGGCCTGCGCGTGACCAAGCACCTGCCCAACGATGGCGCCAGCGAGTTCGTGCGCATCCCGAGTGGCAACACCGCCAGCTACGCCCCGGGCACGCGGATGCGTAATTTCACTTATCAGGGTTCAGATACCGTGCTGCATTTCGGCAATGACCTGGAAATTGCCGACGACCTGTGGCTGACCACCGGCCTTGCCGCCATCTACACCCGCCGCGAAAGCGCCGTGACCTATCCGCAGGGCGGCGGCAAAACAAGTCTCAGCGACTGGGACTATGCACCGCGCATCGGCCTGCGCTACCAGATCACCCCGGACGTGCAAGTGTTCGGCAACCTCAGCCGCTCCGTCGAAGCACCGCACCCGTGGTCGCTGATCTACAGCTCCAACGTGCGCTTCCCTGCCGGCAACGGCGCCGCCACCGGCACCCAGCGCGACCCGGTCGAACTGCAAAACCAGACCGCTACCACTCTGGAACTCGGCGGCCGTGGCGACAGCCATTTGGGCGAATGGAGCCTGGCCTGGTACTACGCGCAAGTTCGTCACGAACTGCTCTCGGTACTGCCGGACGCCAACGCCGTCACGCCCTACGAACTCAACGCCAGCCCGACCGTGCACCAAGGCATCGAGGCCAGCCTGAACAGCAAACTCTGGACCGCCGCCGACGGCCGCCAGTTGAGCTTGCGCCAGGCCTACACCTTCAGCGACTTCCACTACCGCGACGACGAACGCTTCGGCGACAACCGCTTGCCGGGCCTGCCGATGCATTATTACCAAGGCGAACTGCGTTACGACTGGCCGCAGGGCTTCTTTGCCGCCGTGAACACGCAACTGGTCTCCAAAGTTGCCGTGGACTACGCCAACAGCTACTACGCCGATCCCTACGCCCTGTTCGGCGCCACCCTGGGCTACAACGCCCCGAAGGGCGACTGGCAAGGTTGGGTCGACATGCGCAACCTGACCGGCAAACGCTACGCGGCAACGGTCACGCCGGGGTATGACGACAAAGGTCTGGATGCTGCGCGGTCGACTCCGGGTGAAGGGATGGGGGCTTATGTTGGGGTTTCGTGGAGTTTGCTATAAGACCCAACGCGAAATTCAAATGTGGGAGCGAGCCTGCTCGCGAAAGCGGTGTATCAGCCGTGAGTTATTTCAACTGACACGACGCCTTCGCGAGCAGGCTCGCTCCCACAGTTGGCTTTGTGGTGTGGGTTAGAACGACGCAGGATTCGAATCTCTGGACGAGTATCATCGTGACAGCACGTCTCATCGGACCGACCAGATAATCATCGCTCTCCATTGAAAATAACGGACTGACCTCATGGATACTTCCCAAGAAAACCCTCTGGAAACATCGCTCCGACTGGCGGCCGATGAACCTGCGCATCGCCCTGAGTTCTATCGCACCCTGCTGGATTCCACTGTCTACATCCTCGGCACCGCCGGTGCGGCGCAAGGTCATGTCAATCTCGAAGCCGGCAGCAACATCAGCATCGCCCATTGGCAGAAGCCCGATGGCACGCCGGTCATTCCGTTCTTCTCCTCGCTGCCAACGCTGCAACAATCCATCGACAGCGAGCAGAGCTATGTAGAAATCCCTGCCCGATCATTGTTCGAAATCACGCTGGGCGCGCTGCTCTTTCTCAATCCGAAGTCGCCGTACGGCAAGGAATTCTTTCCGGAGGAAGTGCAACGCCTGCTCTCAGGCGAAATCGGCCGGCCCGCCACGCAGCGTACCGTTGAAAAAGAAACCAACGTCTTGCTTGGACAGCCTTCGGACTACCCATCGACGATGGTCCATTCGCTCTCGCAACTGCTGGCCAAACACGCCAATGTGAAACGCGCGTTCCTGGCGCTGATGCACGACCCCTCGGTTGATGAAAAACCGCACTTGATCGTCGGCATCGAAGCAGATGGCGATATCGAACAGGTCATGCGCGAAGCCGGCAATGTCGCTGCGGACACAGCCCCTGATGGCGGGCCGGTTGATTTTTGCCGCGTGCTGACGGGACAAGCCGGGCTGAGTGATTACTTCCTCAGGGAGACCAAACCGTTCTACGAGCGCAAGTCACCGAGCAAGCTGCGTTCGTTCTTTGGCTTTGGTTGAATACGATCTGATGAAAATCGCAGTCGCCTGCATGTCGCTTGATCAGCAGGCCAGTGGTCGATTCTCATGAGCGTGACCTTGGATTCTCTCAACCCGCCCTCATAACAGTGGGTATCCCCCCATCGTCTCGAGAGGAAGCACACACCATGACCACTCAAACCGAAACTGCCATTCTCGCCGGCGGCTGCTTCTGGGGCATGCAGGATCTGTTGCGCCGCTATCCGGGTGTGCTGAAAACCCGCGTCGGCTATACCGGCGGCGATGTGCCGAATGCGACCTATCGCAACCACGGCAACCACGCCGAAGCCATCGAGATCGAGTTTGATCCGGCCGTGATCAGCTACCGGCAGATCCTTGAGTTCTTCTTCCAGATCCACGACCCGAGCACGCCTAACCGTCAGGGCAACGATCTTGGCCCGAGCTACCGCTCGGCGATCTACTACCTCAACGACGAGCAGCGTGCCGTCGCTGAAGACACCGCCGCCGATGTAGACGCATCGAAGTTGTGGCCGGGCCGAGTGGTTACGGAAATAGAACCGGCCGGCCCGTTCTGGGAAGCGGAACCCGAGCATCAGGATTACCTGGAGCGGATTCCGAACGGCTACACCTGCCATTTCATCCGGCCTAACTGGAAACTGCCGAAGCGCGGTTGAAGAAACTGCTGGCGGGGTTCAATGCCCCGCCACCACCGAAGCTTCTACAGAGCGCGGGCCCGACTTGAAACCGTGGGCCCGGGCACCCCAGGCAATGGCGAAGGCGATAGCGACCAGTGCCAGCATGGCCCACGGAAATGAGGTAACGCCCCACTGATCGAGCAGCACGCCGCCGACGACACCGCTGCCAGCGATCGCGCTGTTCCACGCCACTACGTTCAACGACAAGGCGACATCCGCTCCGTCGCCCGCCGCATCAGCCAGCGCCGTTTGCAACAGCGTCGCCGCGCCGCCAAAGGTTAAACCCCATGCCGCCACGCCGAGATAAATCACCTCTGGGCTGCCTCCGCCAAATCCCAGCGCCACGCAGACGGCGGCAAAGGTCGCCAAACTCAGCAGAACCGTCGAACGCAGCAGCGGCTCGACCAGCTTCGCCGTCAGCCATATCCCGACCAGAGCGGCGATGCCGAAGCTCAACAACACCACATCCACCCGCTCGGCCATGCCCGCCGGCGCCACGAACGGAGCGATATAGGTGTAGAGAATGTTGTGCGCCAGCATCCAACTGATCACCACTGCTAGCACAGGACGCACGCCCGGGGTAGTCAGGACTTTGCTCAGCGATAGGCGTTGATGGGCCGGCTGCGGCGGGTAGTCGGGCACTTTCACCAGTACCCAGACGATCAGTACCAAGGTCAGCGCCGACATCAGACCGAATGTAGTGCGCCAACCGACCAGCCCACCGAGCCACGTACCCAGAGGCACGCCCAGCGACAGCGCAATCGGTGTGCCGACCATCGCCAGCGCCAACGCCTTGCCCTGCTGTTCGGGCTCAACCATGCGTCGCGCATAGCCGGCCAGCAGACTCCATGCCAGACCCGCCGCAACCCCGGCGAAGAACCGCGCGACCAGCGTCACGCCGTAATGCGACGACAGCGCGGTAATCGAATTGAACAGCAGGAAACCGACAATCGTCAGCAGCAGCACGTTGCGGCGCCGCCAGCCCCGGGTGGCGATGGTCATCGGGATCACCGCCAGTACGGAACCCAATGCGTACGCGGTAACCATTTGCCCGGCCATGGACGGCGAAATCGCCAGGCCTTCACTGATCAACGGCAACAGGCCCGCCGGCAGGGTTTCGGTGACGATGCAGATGAAGCCAGTCATGGCCAGCGCCAGCAAAGCGCCGATGGGCAGACCTTTTGGCGTAGCCGTTAACGTGATTGAAGGTGTCACTGGAAGCTCCTCGAAAAAACCGACTCAGATTTAAATACCGATCGATCTAGATCCTGAGGGTGCATGCGCAGCGTTGTCAACAATTTCTGTATCGACTAGTCTTTATATTAAATCAATGAGGAGTCAGGTCATGGCGAGAACCGGTCGCCCCCGTCAGTTTGATCGCGACGACGCCGTCGATCAGGCTTTGCAACTGTTCTGGCAACACGGCTACGACGCGACATCGCTGGCCCAATTGAAGGCAGGCCTGGGTGGCGGTATCTCTGCACCTAGCTTCTACGCCGCGTTCGGTTCCAAGGAAGCGTTGTTCGATGAATGCGTGCAGCGTTATTTAACCACCTATGCGCAAGTCACCGAGTGCCTGTGGGACGACAGCCTGCCACCACGCCAGGCGATCGAGACCGCTTTGCGCCAGTCGGCACGCATGCAGTGCGACGACACACACCCCAAGGGCTGCATGGTTACCCTCGGCGTCATGAGCGCACCGAGCCCGGAAACCGCCCATGTGGCGCAAGCCCTGACCCACTCAAGGCAGCGCACCCGTGCCGGCATTCAAGCCTGCGTCGAACGCGCTGTGAATGCCGACGAGCTGGCCAGCGGCACAAGTGCGGCGGCGATGGCGACGGTATTCGACAGTTTCCTGCAGGGCATATCCATCCTCGCCAGAGACAACACCGCGCTGGAAAACATTGATGCTGCTATCACTCAGATCATGCAAATCTGGGAAATTGCCGCCACGCGTAAGGCGGATTGATCAAATCACAAATGCACCGGTGCCACCGGCGCCGAACCCGGCTCCGGCACATCGACATTGACCTTCAGGGCAATCAGCAGCGCGGCCAGCAACATCAGAATTCCAGCTGCTACAAACACGCCATTGATGCCGCTGAAACTGAACACCGAACCGCCGGCGGCGGCGCCTGCGGCAATCGCCGACTGCACCGATGCGACGACCATGCCGCCTGCGCTTTCGGCCTGATCGGGTATCGATCGCGCCACCCAGTTCGACCATGCCACCGGCACGCCACCGAAGGCCATCCCCCACAGAGCCAGAAGCAACGCCTGCCCGGTGAGCGACGCCGGTAACCCGACCAACGCCAGAGCAGCAACGCCCACCAACACCGGCATCAGCACCAGTGTTGCGCGTGGATTGCGCTGCAACAGCCAGCCAGCGAACAGCGTGCCGGCAAAGTTCGCCACGCCGAAACCGAGCAGCATCAGCGCCAGCGTCTGCGCGCCGACTCCGGTGGTGCTTTCCAGAAATGGCCTGATGTAGGTGAACAACGCGAAGTGGCCGGTGTGCACCAATACACAGCCGAACATGCCAATGGCAATGCCCGGTCGCAGCAACACCTCAAGCACCGTACGCAGGCGTGACGGTCGATGCGGCGCCAGACTCGGTAACGTGAACATTTGAAAGACCAGCGTCACCACGCCAACCGCCGCAGCTGCGAAAAACGCACTGCGCCAGCCAAACTGGCCGCCGAGATAGCTGCCCAATGGCACCGCGACCACGGTCCCCACGGCGATCCCGCTGAAGATGATCGATAGCGCCCGTGGCAGCAGCGCCGCCGGCACCAGGCGCATCGCCACGGCCGCCGCCATGCTCCAGAATCCGCCCAGAGCTATGCCCAAAAGGATGCGCATGATCAGCAAAACTGCGAGGCTCGACGACAGCGCCACCAGCAGATTCGACGCGATCATCAGTACCGAGAAACCGAGCAAGACCAGCCGCCGATCAAGACTGCGCGTCAATCCAGGTACGAGCAATCCGGCAAAGAGCGCCACCACTGCGGTCACCGTCACTGCTTGCCCGGCCAGCGCTTCGCTGACGCCAAGGTCGAGCGCCATCGGCGTCAGCAGGCTGGCCGGCAGATATTCTGCGGTGAGTAAACCGAACACCCCCATCGCCAGTGAGAAAACCGCCATCCACGCAGGAGCCATCGGCTCCTCTTCAGTTCGCCCATCACCTACACATTCATTCATTTCCAGACTCCCTCGGACATTTCGAGAGGGCAGTCTATTGACGGCAAACCGGATGATCTATGATGCGCAGTCTTGAACTTTTGATCGAAACCCCGAACATGAGCAGCACTGATTCCTTTTCACTGTCATCAGACCTGATCACAGAATTGCTGCGCAGCATGCGTCTGCGTGGCGTGCAGTATCGGCGGATCCACGCCGGTCCGCCGTATGGTCTGGGTTTCAGCGACAAATCGGGCCATGCGTATTTCCACTTCGTTGCCGCTGGATCGACGGTGTTGCGACTGGAGGACGGCAGCCTTTACGAGTTGGCGACGGGCAATGCGGTATTCATTGCCCATGGTGCCGCGCACCAGTTGCTGTCACACCCAAACGCCGAAGTGCAGGACATTGACAGCGCCGTCGCCGCGCCACTCGGCGATACGGTCTGCGCGGTGCAGGTCGGTCACAGCGCCGTTTCGCCCGATAGCGCCCTGCTCTTCAGTGGCTGTATGGAGTTCGAGCTCGGCAGCCTGCAGGGCCTCGGTCGGCTGATGCCGGGACTGATGCTGATCGACGCCGGCGGCCAGCGTTATCCGGGGCTTATGCCAATTCTTGCGACCATGGAACGCGAAGTCAGCGCAGCGCGCATCGGCTTCGCCGGCATTCTCGCTCGCCTTGCCGACGTAGTGGCGGCAATGATTGTTCGTGGCTGGGTCGAATGCGCTTGCGGCAATGCCTCCGGTCTCGTCGCCGCCCTGCGCGACCCTCGTCTGTCGAAAGCTTTGCTGGCCCTGCACCAACAACCGGGGCGCGACTGGAGCGTCGCCGAACTCGCAACGCTGTGCAACACCTCACGCTCGGTCTTCGCCGAACGCTTCCAGACCACCCTCGGCACCCCGCCGCTGCGCTACGCCACCGAACTGCGCATGCGCCTGGCCAGTCAGTGGCTGACACTGGAAAGACTGCCGATCGAAGAAGTGGCGCAGCGCTTGGGCTACACCTCCCAAGCGGCGTTCAGTCGTGCGTTCAAGCGGATAACGGGAAGCTCGCCGGGAGCGAGTCGGCGCCAGCGCGCACTGTAGAAAATTGCGTTAACAGGGCGGCAATGAATCCGAGCCGCCCTCACCGCTGGATTTTCCCCAGCCCCGCGCCCACCCGCTCAGCAGCCTGCAAATCCCCACGCGCCTCCAACTCCTGCGCCACTTGCCGCAACTGCTCAACCGTGAACCCCACATTCAGACTGATCTTCAAATGCGACTCCAGTTGCGACTCCACCCCAGCCATTGCCGCCAGCGCGCCAACCGTCGCCAGTTCCCGATCCGTCCATGCCAGGTTGTCGCGGGCGAAGATGTCGCCGAACAAGTGCACTTTCAGGAACTGATCGATCGCCGGGGCGAATTCGAAGAGCGGGCCGGACACTGGCGCGCCGACCAGACGGGTCTGATTGTCGGTGCCGAGTTCGGTAAGTGCATACCCCGACGGAACCGGGCCGGGCTCTCGTCCGGGCGCGTCTTCAATGCCCCGCGCGGCGCGTTCCTGCACAACCTTCATTAGCAAGGACAAGGCGTTGAGGCTGCGTGGGAACCCGGCGTAGGCGTACAGCTGCACCAGAACTTCCTTGGTTTCGCTGATGCTCAACCCGGCATCGAGGCCGCGATTGAGTGCGTCGTGCAAACGCGGCATGTCGCCGATTGCAGCGTTGGCGGCAATCGGGGCGATCGCCAGTTGCTTAAGCGTCAGAGGTTGTTCTTGCATGATCGGTTTCTCCGGTGATCGGGAAGGATTGGCGCACAGAGGATTCACGCAGGCTGCGCTGGCGAGGACCGCGCAGCCGAGAGCCACAATGCGCAGAAGGCGCGGCTGATGCAGGTTTTTCAGCTTCATCAATGAATCTCCTCACTCATCCAGCGTGAACGTCACCCGCACATCGCCACGCCCCAAGGTCTCGGCCAAGTCCTGCGGCCGGTCGATGCGACCAAGGCGCGAATAGCGGTAAGACGAATCGAAGGTTTTGTAGAAGACCACCAACGTATCGTCGCCATACAAAAGGAAATCGCCGTTGTGGATCGTGCCCGGCCGATAGGGCTGCGTGGGCAAGGGCGGCTGCACGGTGGCGTATTTTTCGTTGCTGTGCAGGTCGACCATGTTCAGGCTCAGCGGCAATCGCGTGAGCAATTGCCGAGTGCTCGGGTTGTCCTCAAGAGCAATGGCAAAACGGTGTTCTCCGACGGTCATCCACATCGTGGTCTCCTCCGGGTTAGCAGCAGACTGAGCAAAGGGCAGCCATGCCATCAGTACGAATCCCTTCCAGCCGTTGGCAAAAATCCGCATCGCTTTGCTCCGTCGCGTTGAAAGTTACTTCAGGTTGCTCTTGAAGAACTGCGTCAGCTTGGCAAAAGGAATCAGCTCGGCCCGGTCGTACAGATCGACATGACCGGCATTCGGCACAATCACCAGTTCTTTCGGCTGCCCCGCCAACCGGAACGCCTCTTCGCTGAACTCACGGGAGTGCGCATCGGCACCGGCAATAAACAACATCGGGCGCGGCGAGATGCTCTCGATATCGACGAATGGATAGAAGTTCATGAACTTGGTGTTGCTGCTCAGCGTCGGGCGCGTGGTCTGTTGCGGCGTCGAGCTGGCCGGGGTGAATTCGCCGCGCGGGGTGCGGTAGAAATCGAAGAATTCACGCTGGATCGGATGGGTGTCGGCCTTCAGTTCCAGCACCGTGCCGCCGGTGTATTCGACCTTGCCGCCAGTGAACTCGGCGTAACGCTGCTCGGCCGCTTGCGCAATGATCTGCTTGCGCTGCGCAAGGCTTTGCGAATGCTTTAGGCCGTCACGGTTGGCGGCGCCCATGTCGTACATGCTGACCGTGGCGATGGCTTTCATGCGCGGGTCGATTTTCGCCACGCTGATCACGAAGCTGCCGCTACCGCAAATGCCCAACACGCCGATGCGCTCGCGGTCGATGAATGGCCGTGTGCCGAGGTAATCGACGGCCGCGCTGAAGTCTTCGGCGTACATATCCGGCAGCACGGCATTGCGCGGCGCGCCCTCGCTTTCGCCCCAGAACGACAGATCCAGCGACAAGGTGACAAAGCCCTGCTCCGCCAGTTTCTGTGCGTACAGATTGGCGCTCTGCTCCTTTACCGCGCCCATCGGATGACCAACGATAATCGCCGCGCTGCGGGCTGCCGGGTCGAGTCCTTTAGGGACAAACAGGTTGCCGACCACGGTGAGTTGATATTGATTTTTGAAGCTGACCTTCTGCGCGGTCACCTTGTCGCTTTTGAAGAAATTGTCGGCACCGTGGGACATGTCAGCTCCGAATGCAGTGAATGAACTCAGGAGAAACCCGAGCAGTATGAACAGTCGTTTCATGGGGGCGTCCTTGATCGAGAAGCCAGGCGTGGCCGGGATGAAGGTATTGTTGCGCAGGCTCTAGGCTTTGATTAGCTAATGAGTGCTTAATGCGGTTATAAACACTGCTAATCAATAAACCTGAGCATTGCGCCATGGCCAAACCCAATTTCAACGACCTGCTCGCCTTCGTCACCGTTGCCCGCAGCGGCAGCTTCACCCGCGCGGCGGTGCAACTGGGCGTGACGCAATCGGCGGTGAGCCAGGTAGTCTCGGCGCTGGAAGCGCGTCTGAAAATTCGCCTGCTGACCCGCACTACGCGCAGCGTGTCACTGACCGCGGCCGGCGAACGCTTGCTGCACACCGTGGGTCATCGTTTCGATGAGATCGAAGCCGAGCTGGACGCCCTGACCGAGTTGCGCGACAAGCCCGCCGGCACGGTGCGCATCACCTGCGGCGACAACATCATCAAGACCACTCTGCTGCCCAAGCTGACGCCACTATTGCTGCAATACCCGGACATCAAGCTCGAGTTCGATATCAACTACGGTTTCCGCGACATCGTTGCCGATCGCTTCGATGCCGGCGTGCGTTTCAGCGATACCGTCGCCCAGGACATGATCGCCGTACCGATCGGCCCGCCACTGCGCATGGCCGTGGTCGCGTCGCCCAGCTACTTCGCCCAGCACCCCGCCCCGCAACATCCGCGCGATCTGGCGGCGCACCGTTGCATCGACATCCGTTTTCCGACCTACGACGGCGTCGATGCATGGGAATTCGAGCGTCAGGGCAAAAAGTTGAAAGTGCGAGTCGACGGGCAACTGGTGTTCAACTCCACCGTGCACATCGCCGACGCGGCTGTGAACGGGTTAGGGATTGCCTACCTGCCTGAAGACGAGTTCGGTACGCATCTGGCTGAAGGGCGTTTGGTCAGGGTGCTGGAAGACTGGTGCGAACCGTTCGGTGGCTTCCACCTCTACTACCCCAGCCGCCGCCAACCGTCGCCGGCGTTTTCACTGGTGGTGGATGCGTTGCGCGTGGTCAGAGACCCAGCCCCGTTGTAGGAGCGAGCCTGCTCCGATAGCGTCGGCACATCCAACAGAGTAAGTGCCTGACCCAGGGCTTTCGCGAGCAGGCTCGCTCCCACAGGGTTTTGCGTCAGATCCCGGAAATCAATCGATTCACAAATCCATTGTGGGAGCGAGCCTGCTCGCGAAGACGCCAGACCAGGCAAATCATCTCTGCATGCCACCCCGCGCGCGCCTCACAACTTCGACACATCCCCGGTAGCCTCGGCAATCGTCGCCAAGGTTTCCTCCATGCTGGCGATGTCTTCATGCAGCTTTTGAAACACCAGATCCAGCGACTCGGGAGCGTCCACGGTCTGATGGCCACGCAGCGACTCGACGCTACTGCTCTCTACGTGTTGAAGAATGTCCACGCTTTCTCGCAGTGCCAACAGCTGATCAAAGATCGCGGCAATCTGCGCCTGGCTGCGAGTGCTCATCGCTTCCCCGGCTTACAGATCAGTGATCTCCATCCCAGACATGTGATGACCATAAATCAGCCCCTTCTAAAGAAACGATGAACACAGAAAACAACAGCCTGCTCAGCCTTTGGTTTTTCGCGGATCGGCAGCGCGCGGTAAAGTGCGTTCTTGCGTGAATGATCAAGACCGATGATGGATTGACCTTGAGCAGTTCAGAGAGTTTGAAAGAATTAATCCCGACTCAATACGCGAACTCGTGGCCCAATTCGCTCTCCATCCACGCCAGAAAACGCCTCACCCGTGGAAAGCTCGAATGCGCCTTGGGATACACCAAATGGTGCGCCGCCACCGCAGCACTCAGTGATTCAGGCGCTACTTCAACCAACGTGCCCGCTGCCAGATACTTCTGCGCAAGCAATGTGCTTTCCAGCGCGAAACCCAAGCCATGACTCGCCGCTTCCAGCGACATGTACGAGCGATCGAAGCTCAATGCGTAAGGCCGTTCCGGACGCGCCAGACCATGCTGGGCAAACCATTGCGGCCATTTGAGCAGAGTGGCTTCCGACAGAATCAGATCGCACTCCAGCAGATCCGACGCGCCGCGTACCGGGCGTTGCGCGAGCAGTTTCGGTGAGGTCAGCACCGCGAACGTCTCGTTCCTGACCGTGCGCACCTCATAGCTTGGCCAGTTCGGCAGACCATGGCGGATATCGACGTCGATCTTGTCGCGACTGAAGTGCAGCGATTCATAGGAGCACGACAGATTGATCTGTATGTCCGGATGACTCGCACGAAACGCTTCCAGGCGCGGCATCAGCCAGAGCAGGCCGAAGCTTGGCGATGAGTGCAAGCGCAGGCAATCGAGGCTGACATCGCTGGCCGCACGCTCGGTGGCAACGGCGAGACTGTGCAGAATCCCGGAGACTTCCTTGAGGTATTGCTCGCCGACCGGCGTCAGCGAGACGCCACGGGCAGCACGGACGAATAATTGCCGGCCGATCATCCCTTCCAGTTTCGCCAGTTGATGGCTGACTGCCGAGGGTGTCAGGTCCAGCACTTCCGCCGCTCTGGCGACGTTGCCGAAGCGCGCGGTTTGTTCGAAGGCCTGAATTGCTTTCAGCGGTGGCAGGATGATCGATGCCTCAGTGTCTGAGCGCATAGGGACTCCGTGGTGATTTCTTGTGATGTACGGACCGGTTTCATTCAAGCATTTGCGAAACGGTCTGACGAGTGCTGAATTTTTTTCAGCATTGAGTGACTTCCGCGTTATTGCTCACGCTCGCCCCGGAGGACAAGCTGAGTCATCGGTTACTTACACACCGACCCAATAAAAACAATTCGAGGGAATCCTCCATGCTTCTTCAAGGCAAAGTCGCAATCATTACCGGTGCCGCATCTGCCCGTGGCATTGGCCGCGCTACCGCCAGTACATTTGCGCAACACGGCGCTCGCGTGGTCATCCTCGATCTGGATGCATCCGCAGCACGTGACGCCGCCGCAGCACTGGGCGAAGGTCATCTGGGCCTGGCGGCCAACGTGGCCGACGAAGCGCAGGTTCAGCAAGCCGTCGCCGCCATCATCGAGCACTTCGGGCGCATCGATATCCTCGTCAACAACGCCGGCATTACCCAGCCACTGAAGACTCTGGATATTCGCCCTTCGGACTACGACAAGGTGCTGGACGTCAGCCTGCGCGGCACTTTGCTCATGTCCCAGGCGGTGATTCCGCTGATGCGCCAACAGTCTTCCGGCAGCATCGTCTGCATGTCGTCGGTGTCTGCCCAGCGCGGCGGTGGCATCTTCGGTGGCCCGCATTACAGCGCAGCCAAGGCTGGGGTGCTGGGTCTGGGCAAGGCCATGGCACGGGAATTGGGGCCGGACAACATCCGCGTCAACTCCATCGCCCCGGGCCTGGTTCACACCGACATCACCGGCGGTCTGATGCAGGATGAACGCCGCCACGCCATCATCGAAGGCATTCCGCTGGGGCGCCTGGGTCAAGCGCAGGACGTCGCCAACGCCGCGCTGTTTCTGGCCAGCGACCTGTCCGCTTATCTGACCGGCATCACCCTCGATGTGAACGGCGGCATGCTGATTCACTGAGTAACTCTGGGCGGGCCTGCGTGGCCCGTGCGGTTCTGGATCGATGACGCAGCCGGGCCTGATGGCCTGGCGGTCAATAAAAACAAGAGATCAGACCATCATGACTACCCTGTCGCTCGAAGCGGTTTCGACCGTGCGCTCTTCTGCCTACCGCAAAACGGCCTGGCGGCTGATGCCGTTCCTGATGCTGTGCTACCTGTGCGCCTATCTGGACCGGGTCAACGTCGGTTTCGCCAAGCTGCAAATGATGAACGATCTGGCCCTCAGCGAAACGGTCTACGGACTGGGCGCCGGGGTGTTTTTCATCGGCTATTTCCTTTGCGAAGTGCCTAGCAACATCATCCTGCACAAGGTCGGCGCGCGAGTGTGGATTGCGCGGATCATGATCACCTGGGGCATCGTCTCGGCGCTGTTCGCCTTCGTCGAAACCGCCTGGCAGTTCTACGCGCTGCGCTTTCTGCTGGGGATCGCCGAAGCCGGTCTGGCGCCGGGCCTGCTGCTCTACCTCACCTACTGGTTTCCGTCCTATCGGCGAGCGCGCATGACCGTGTTGTGGTTTATCGCCATTCCGCTGTCAGGCATGGTCGGAGGCCCGCTGTCGGGCTGGATCATGAACCACTTTGCCGGTGTGCACGGCTGGGCCGGCTGGCAATGGATGTTCGTTCTCGAGGCGGTGCCCACCGTGGTCGTCGGCCTGCTGGTGCTGAGTTATCTGAAGGACGGCGTGCATCAGGCGACCTGGCTCAATGACGAGGAAAAAGCGCTGATCACTCGCGAGCTGGCCGAAGACGACCAGCAAAAGGTCACCCACGCCTCGGTCGGCGAGTTCATCCGCGACCGGCGCTTGTGGCTGCTGGCGGCGATCTACTTCTGTGTGGTCATGGGCCAATATGCGATCACCTTCTGGCTGCCGACACTGGTGCGTAATGCAGGGGTTTCCGACCCGCTGCACATCGGTTTCCTGACCAGCCTGCCCTATCTGTGCGCCATCGCCGCCATGCTCCTGGTCGGCCGCAGTGGCGACAAACACCGCGAGCGCCGCTGGCACCTGATCGTGCCGATGATCGCCGGTGCGATCGGCTTGAGCCTGGCAGCAATGATGGGCGGCAACCCGACCTTGTCGATCCTCAGCCTGTGCCTGGCCGCCTCCGGCATTCTGTCCGCCACCTCGTTGTTCTGGATGCTGCCCACCACGCTGCTTGGCGGGGTGTCTGCGGCCGCCGGCATCGCGGCGGTCAACAGCTTCGCCAACCTCGCCGGGTTTTGCTCGCCCTATCTGATCGGCTGGATCACTACCCTGACCGGTTCCAGCGCCATCGGCATGTACCTCATCACCGGGGTGCTGTTCCTCGGCGCGAGCCTGGTCCTGCGTATTCCCGCCGCTTTGGTCAATCGTTGAGTCAACGGAGTTTCATCATGACGACTAATCTTGCACACGCTGCATCGCTGAGCCTGACCCAGCGCGCGCACAATATTCGCCGCCATGCACTGCGCATGGGTCAGGTTCAGGGCCAGGGCTATGTGGGCCAGGCCCTCGGCGCGGCTGACCTGCTGGCGGTGTCTTACTTTCATGCAATGAACCATCGCCCGACAGATCCCGAATGGGAGCAGCGCGATCGCTTCTATCTCTCCATCGGCCACTACGCCATTGCGCTGTACGCAGCGCTGATCGAAGCCGAGATCATTCCCCTCGACGAGCTGGAAACCTACGGCTCGGATGACAGCCGCCTGCCGATGTCGGGCATGGCCGCCTACACCCCGGGGATGGAGATCACCGGCGGTTCGCTGGGTCAGGGTCTGGGTATCGCGGTCGGCGCCTGCCTGGGCCTCAAGCGCAAAGGCTCGGCCTCGTTCGTCTACAACCTGCTGTCCGATGGCGAACTCAATGAAGGCTCGACCTGGGAAGCGGTGATGTCGGCTTCGCACTGGAAGCTCGACAACCTGATCGCCATCGTCGACGTCAACAACCAGCAGGCCGACGGTTACTCCAGCGAGATTCTTTCGTTCGAACCCATTGTCGATCGCTGGCAAGCCTTCGGCTGGTTCACCCAGCGCGTCGACGGCAATGACCTCGACGCCCTGGTCGCTGCATTCGATGCCGCCCGCAATCACCCCGGCGGGCAACCGCGCGTGATCATCTGCGACACGAAAATGGGCAAAGGCGTGCCGTTTCTGGAGAACCGGGAAAAGACCCATTTCATTCGCGTCGAAGAGCACGAATGGGACCTGGCACTGAGCAACCTTGAAGAAGGAAAAGACCAATGAGCAACACCGCCAATACTGCGACTTCGACTGCTACTGGCGCGCCGGTGAAAAAGCGCCTGACCACCTCGGCGATGATTGCCTCGATTGCCTCCGAGGGCCAGGCGACCCGTTCGGCACCGTTCGGCCATGCGCTCGCAGCGCTGGCAGACCAGCGCGCGGACATCGTCGGTCTCTCGGCTGACCTGTCCAAGTACACCGACCTGCACATTTTCGCCAAGGCGCATCCGGAGCGTTTCTATCAAATGGGCATGGCCGAACAGTTGCTGATGAGCGCTGCGGCGGGCATGGCGCGTGAGGGTTTCGTACCCTTCGCCACCACCTACGCGGTGTTCGCTTCGCGCCGTGCTTACGATTTCATCTGCATGGCCATCGCCGAGGAAAACCTTAACGTCAAAATCGTCTGCGGCCTCCCCGGTCTCACCACGGGTTACGGGCCGAGCCACCAGGCCACCGATGACCTGGCTATTTTCCGCGCCATGCCCAATCTGATGATTGTCGACCCGTGCGATGCGCTGGAAATCGAACAGGCCGTCCCGGCCATCGCCGCTCACCAAGGCCCGGTCTACATGCGTTTGCTGCGCGGCAATGTGCCGTTGGTGCTGGACGAGTACGGCTATCAATTCGAAATCGGCAAGGCCAAGACTCTGCGCACGGGCAACGACGTGCTGATCATCTCCACCGGGCTGATGACCATGCGCTCACTGGAAGCGGCCAAGCAATTGCAGGCCGACGGCATTGATGTGGCCGTGCTGCACGTGCCGACCATCAAGCCGCTGGATGAACAAACCATTCTCGCCGAAGCGCGTAAATCCGGGCGTCTGGTGGTCACAGCCGAGAACAGCTCGATCATCGGCGGTTTGGGTGAGGCGGTTGCCGGGTTGTTGTTGCGCAATGGCGTGACGCCCACCTTCAGACAGATCGCGTTGCCCGACGCCTTCCTCGACGCCGGTGCCCTGCCGACGCTGCATGATCGCTACGGCATTTCGACGCTGGCTGTCTGCGCGCAGATCAAAGCCTGGCTGTAACTCCACCGTGGGCGGCGCTTCGATCAGAGGCGCTCGCTCATTCGAGAACAGGAGGCAGAACGTGAAAGCACATGAACTGCTGGATCCCGACTTCAAAAGCTTTTTAACTCCCGGCGCACAAGCCTGGACGTTGGAGACGCTGCCCGCGATCAGGGAGCGTGTCCATGCGACATTCAAATCCCGAGAACAAGCGCGCGGTGAAAGCCTATGGACCAAGGCCCACGACGGTGAGGATTTGCGCCTGTGTCTTTACCGGCCTGCCGCCGGGGCACCGGGCGGTAATTTTGCGGTGATCCTGTACATCCACGGTGGAGGTTTCGTCCTTGGTTGCCCCGAAATGGCCGATGACTATCTGGCTAACCTCGCCGAAGAACTTCAGGCGATCATCGTCGCTGTCGATTACCGTCTCGCGCCAGAGCACCCCTTCCCTATTCCCCTGGAAGATTGCTACACCGCCCTCGGCTGGGTTTTCGCCCACCAGCAAACGCTCAATATTGACGCCGACAAAGTAATCGTCATGGGTCACAGTGCCGGCGCCGGGCTGGCAGCAGCGCTGGCCATTGTGGCGCGGGATCGCGGCGAATATTCCATCGCCAGTCAGGTGCTGGTTTATCCGATGCTCGATTACCGTTCGGGCAGCGCAGCCTCGCCTCAGCAGAACAGCACGACCGGCGTGATTGGCTGGCCGGCGCAAGCCAACCAGTTTTGTTGGGAGTGCCTGCGCGCTGGCCAAGCGCTGGATGATCTGCCAATCGGCTGGTTTTCGCCGGCCCTGCAAGACGATCTGCGTGACTTGCCACCGACGTTTCTGGCCGTTGGGGCGCTGGATCTGTTTCTGGAAGAGGACGTTGCATTTGCCCTGAGTCTGTCGCGCGCCGGGGTTGCCGTCGAACTGCATGTCTACCCTGGGGCGCCACATATGTTTGATCAGTGCCCCGGCAGTGTTAGCGATCAGTCTGCGCAGGATATTGTCCGATCACTTCGGCGATCGATAGCTAGCGCATTAACTGCTGAGGGATAGAAAGAACAGCTGAAACGGTACGACTGGATTTCTTATACAAAGCCTTCCCCCCTCCCACGCTTATTGATTAATACCTTCGCAGACCGGCAGCTGCGGAGGTTGGCCTGCGCTTTGAGAAATTCAATATCGCTTAGCCATCGCTCTCCTCGATTCCGCCCGGATATTTTCCAGCGTCTCGTTGGATAATGTCGAAACCGACACATTTTGTTGCACCCAAAAACCGCTTGGATCCAACGTCCCGACAAACGGTAACGACCTGAATAGAGCAGATTTTCAAATAGATAAACGTGGGCAAATGGCCCATCCATACGCTCGTCAAAAATCAGGCAGCCCCATCCGACACTCCCTATCTATGGTTTTAAAACCATCCGTGGACGTCCGCCCCACCCATTTACAGGGAGTAGTAATGGACAACATCGTCATTGCCGACAAAGCCAATTCTCAGCTCACTGCCCAGAACTGGGGCAATGTTCAGCTCAGTCAGCCTTCAGTTGTACAAATGCCGGTTCGGCCCGATCAATTGGCGTCGACCAGTCGCAGCGGTCAGGATTTGATCGTCAATCTGAAGTCTGGCGAGCAAATCAAAATCTCCAATTTCTTTGTCACCAGCCCTGACGGCGTGCCCAATGACATTGTCTTTCAGGGTGACGACGCGACGCTGTGGCAGGCGCGCTACAGCGCCGAGCCGTTCAATGGCTTTACCTTTGACGAAATCAATTCGCTGGACGAGCTGATCGCTGGCGTCGGTGTGGTGGATGGCGCGACGCCGGCCTGGGCGATTGCCGGGCTTGGCCTGTTGGGCGCGGGTGGTGCGGCAGCCGCTGCCGGCGGAAGTGGCGGCGGCGGCGGTGGTGGTGGTGGCGATGGAGACGCGACGCCTCCTGCGCCCGCGACCGGATTAACCTTGTCGGCCGATGGCCGGGTGCTGAGTGGTTTTGGCGAAGCTGGCAGTGTCGTTCAGGTACGCGATGCAGCCGGCAACCTTTTGGGTTCCGGAACCGTTGGCGCCGATGGCAGTTTCCAGGTCGACCTGGGTACGCCACAGAACAATGGCCAGCCGCTCGACGTCACGCTCACCGACCCCGCGGGCAACGTTTCGACGCCGGGTACGGTCACTGCGCCGGATACCACCGCGCCGACCGCACCAGGCAATCTCAGCGTGAGCCCTGATGGCACGCAACTCGGCGGCACCGGTGAAGTCGGCTCGACCATCCAGGTGCGCGCCGCCGATGGCAGCCTGCTCGGCAGCGCCGTGGTTGCAGCCGATGGCACCTTCAGCGTCGCCCTCAGCCCCGCGCAAACCGGCGGTCAGCCGCTGACAGTGAATGCCACCGATGCCGCAGGCAACACCTCGACCGGCGCAACGATCAGCGCGCCGGAGATCGTCGAACCGACGACGCCAGGCAATCTCGATTTGAGCAGCGACGGCAGTCAACTCACCGGCACCGCCCGAGCCGGCACCACGATTGAAGTCCGTGCCGCCAACGGCGAATTGCTCGGGCGTGCGGCGGTGGCTGCTGACGGCACTTTCCTGCTGACGCTGGTTCGTGCGCAGGCCAACGGTGAAACCTTCAGTGTCGTGGCAGTCAACGGCGCCGGTGCGCAATCGCCGGCCGTGACCTTCAATGCGCCGGACATCACCGGCCCCGGCACTGCGACGGATCTGGCGGTGAGCAGCGATGGCCTCTCGGTCACCGGCCGTGGCGAACCCGGCAGCACAGTCAGCGTCACCAATGCCCAAGGCACGCTACTGGGGACAGCTCTGGTCGCCGCCGACGGCTCGTTCACCGTGCAACTCAACGCCGCGCAAATCGATGGTGAAGCGCTGAGCGTGCTGGTCACCGACGCCGCCGGCAACCCTTCGCCAGCAGCGACCGTTATCGCCATTGATCTGGATGGCCTGACTCAACCGAGCGACATCGCGGTGAGCATCGATGGCACGCAGTTGAGTGGACGCGGCCAGGTCGGTTCGACCGTGACGGTGCGCGACGCCAACGGCAATGTGCTCGGCACGGCCGTGGTGGCGGCGGACGGCACGTTCAGCCTGCAACTGAGCAGTCCGCAGAACAACGGCGAAACACTGCAGATCAGCGCCAGTGACGCCGCTGGCAACACTTCCGCACCACTGAACTACGTGGCGCCTGACACCCAAGGGCCGACGGCCGTCTCCGATCTTGCGCTCGACGCTCAGGGGCAGACGCTCACCGGTAAGGGTGAGTTGGGTGCGTCGGTCACTGTGCGCGATCCGGCCGGCAACATCATCGGCACGGGCACGGTGGATGCCGATGGCAATTTTACCGTTCCACTTTCCACACCACAGACCGATGCGCAACAACTGCAAGTGATCCAGACCGACGCGGAAGGCAATCCCTCGGCGCCGGTCAACGTCACCGCACCCGATCTGACCACGCCGGTCGCCGTGACCGATGTGAGCATTTCCGCCAATGGCGCCGTAGTCTCCGGCGCGGGTCAGATCGGCGCCACCGTTACTGTTACTGACACCAACGGGACCGTGCTGGGAACAGCTTTGGTCGGCAGCAACGGCCGGTTCGAAGTCACCCTGTCTTCACCACAAACCAATGGCCAGAACCTCAGCGTTGTGCAGACCGATGGCTCGCCCACTGGCTCCCCGGCAGTTCCAGTTGAAGCGCCGGATATCCAGGCTCCCACTGCCCCTTCGGATCTGACGCTGAACGCAGGCGGCACTGAACTGAGCGGCACCGGCGAACCCGGCGCCACGGTGACGGTCAAGGATTCGGCCGGCAATACCTTGGGCACTGCGATCGTCGACGGCAGCGGCGCCTTTACAGTGCCGCTGAACAGCCCGCAGATCGAAGGCCAACAACTGCAAGTGAGCCAATCGGATGGCGTGAACGTCTCCCCCAACACGCCGCTGACGGCAGCGGACACCACCGCGCCTCTGGCACCAGACAACGTCGTTCTGGCCAACAATGGCGTGACGTTGACCGGCACAGGACAAGCCGGCAGCACCGTAACTGTCAGCGCGGCGGACGGCACGGTGCTTGGCACTACGGTGGTCGCCAGCGACGGCAGCTTCAGCCTCAACCTGAGCCCGGCTCAGCTCGACGGTCAGGTGCTGAGTGTGATCCAGACCGATGCGAGCGCCCTGCCCTCGCCCGCCACACCGGTCACCGCACCGGACATCACCGCCCCACCTGCACCGAGCGGTCTGCTCATCGATCCGGCGGGTGCCACGGTCACCGGCACCACGCAGCCCAATAACACGGTGCAGGTGCTGGATGCCGACGGCAACGTCATCGGCACCGCGACCGCTGACGGCACGGGCGCCTTCACGGTCAACCTCGATACGGCGCAGACCAATGGCGAAGCCTTGCAAGTCGTGGCGTCGGACGGCGCCAACAGTTCGCTTCCCGGCAGCGTCACTGCGCCGGACAGCACCCCGCCGGCGCCAGTCAGCGATCTCGCGCTCAATCCCGCCGGCACGCAGGTCTCTGGCCTTGCCGAACCGGGCACCACGGTCACCGTCAGCATTGCCGGCGGTGGCGCTGTGCTGGGCACCACGACGGCCGATGCGGACGGCCGCTTCGTCGTGACCCTAAGTCCACCGGCCGAGCCTGGCGGCAATCTGGAAGTCATCAGCACTGACGGCGGCGGCAATGATTCGCCCGTTGTGCCGCTGGCAGGACTGGACGGTACCCAGGTCGCGACCCCGACCGATCTGGCCTTGAGTGCCGATGGTTTCACCCTGACCGGCGCCGGTACGCCCGGTTGCACCGTGACGGTGACCAGCAGCAGCGGCACGGTGCTCGGCTCCGGGCTGATCAACAGCTTCGGCCGCTTCACCCTGTTGCTCAGTAGCAAACAGATCAATGCGCAAGTCCTCCAGGTGACGGCCACCAGTCCCGACGGTGACGTGTCGATTCCGGGCACGGTGACGGCGATCGATGGCACGGCGCCGGACGCGGTGACCAATCTGGCGCTGAATGCCAACGGCACGACACTCACAGGACGCGGAGAGGCCGGGGCGACGGTCACTGTCACCGACGCCACAGGTACCGTGCTCGGTACTGCACTGGTCGCCAGCAATGGCACGTTCAGCCTGACGCTGACGCCGGCACAACTTAATGGCCAGGCACTTACCGCGATCCAGAGCGATGCCGCCGGCAACCTGTCGCAACCCGCCGGCATCATCGCCACCGATCTGCAACCGCCCGCAGCAGCGACTGGCGTTACGATCAATGACGTCGGCACCGTGGTCAAAGGCCAGGGCGAAGCCGGCAGCACCGTCACCGTGCGCGATGCCGCCGGCAATGTTCTGGCCACCGGCGTGGTCGATCAGAGCGGCAATTTCCAGGTCACCTTGCCCAACGCGCAGAACACCGGCGAAACCCTGCAGGTCACTCTGACCGACGCCAACGGCAACGCCTCGATTTCCACTGGCGTGGTCACCGTCGACGGCACCCCGCCGGCCGCTGTGCAGAACCCACTGATCAGCGCCGATGGCAGCACCCTCAGCGGCACGGGTGAAGCTGGCGCAACCGTCAATGTCACCACCGCCAACGGCACCGTGCTAGGCAGCGCCGTAGTTGGCGCGGACGGCTCGTTCAGCGTGACCCTGGCGCCAGCGCCAACCAATGGTGAAGCGCTCGCGATCAGCCAGACCGACCCTGCCGGCAACGTCTCGCCATCGACCAGTGTCAACGCCCCCGACATCAGCCCGCCGGCGGCACTGACCCAGGTTGCGGTGAATGCTGACGGTGTCACCGTCACCGGCCACGGCGAGCCCGGCGCCACCGTGTCTGTGCGCAGCGCCGACGGCACCTTGCTCGGCACCGCACAGGTCGGCAGCGGCGGCGCGTTCACTGTCACCCTCAACGCAGCACAACTGAATGCTGAGGTGCTGACCGTTACTCAGGAGGATCCGCCGGGCAACGTTTCGACTGCGGTTGAAGTCACCGCCGTGGATTTGACTGCGCCGGCGATTCCGAGCGCATTGACCCTCAATGCTGCCGGCGTGCAACTGTCGGGTAACGCCGAGGCCGGCAGTACCGTGACCGTGCGCGACAGCCAGGGCAACCTCCTCGGCACCACCACGGCGGCCGCAAACGGCACTTTCCAGATTACCCTCAACAGCCCGCAAACCAACGGCCAGTCGCTGAACGTGACGGCCACCGATGCGGCAGGCAATCCGTCATCCCCGGCAATCGTCAATGCGGTCGATAGCACGGCGCCGTTGGTGGCGAGCGATCTGGCGGTGAGCGCCAATGGTGCCACCCTGACCGGCATCGGCGAGGTCGGCGCCAGCGTGGAAGTTCGCGATGCCGGAGGTGTTTTGCTGGGTACCGCGACCGTTGCCAGCAATGGCAATTTCAGCGTCACGTTGTCCCCGGCTGCGGTGGCTGGATCGAATCTTTCCGTGGTGCAGATCGATGCTGCCGGCAACACCGGACCGGCGGCGCCGGTGACTGCACCGGGCAATCTGGCGGAAAGTGCACCGACCAATTTGGCCCTCAGCGTCGACGGTCTGACCCTCACCGGCTCGGCCACCGCCGGCAGCACCGTGAGCATTCGCAATGCCTCGGGTGTGTTGCTCGGCAGCGCGCTGGTGGCGGCCAACGGCACTTTCAGCGTCACCCTCAACGCCGCGCAACTCAACGGTGAAGAGCTGTCTGCCGTGGCAACCTCGAGCACCGGTATCAATTCATCCCCGACCGATTACACCGCTGCCGATATCGCCGCGCCAACGCCGCTCAGCGAACTGAGCCTGGCACCGAACGGCACGGCCCTGACCGGGCGCGGTGAAGCCGGCGCCACGGTGACCGTGCTCGGCACGGGTGGAGTGGTTCTCGGCAGCGCCGTGGTGGCGGCCAATGGCACCTTCAGCGTCACCCTCAGCCCGGCACAGACCTCTGGTCAGACTTTGAGCCTGAGCCAGGCCGACACCGCCGGCAACGAATCCAACAGCGTCAACCTGATCGCCCCGGACCTGCTCGCGCCCAATGCGCCGGCGGCGCTGGTGGCAAGCACTGACGGCACCTTGCTGTCGGGTACCGGTGAGGCCGGCACCACGGTCAACGTGTACAACGCTGCCGGAGCGCTGGTCGGGACCGGCACCGTGAGCATCGACGGCACGTTTGCGATAACCCTGACTACGCCACAAGCCAACGGTCAGGCGCTGACCGTGTCACTGACGGATGCGGCGGGCAACACCTCGGCAGCCACACCGTTCACTTCGGTCGACAGCACACCGCCAGCAGCCGTTTCGCAACTGAGCATCGGCGGCGACGGCGCAAGCCTGACCGGGCGCGGCGAACCCGGCGCGCAAGTCCGGGTCATCGACAGCGACGGCAACGTGCTTGGCACCGCCGTGGTCAGCGCGACCGGTACCTTCACCCTGCCACTGAACCCGGCGTTGACCAACGCCGAAGTGATCACCGTGGTCCAGGCCGACGCGGCGGGCAACGACTCGCCGGCAGTGAACCTGACCACGCCGGACTTCACCCCGCCTGATCCACTGGACAACGTCGATATCAACTCGTCCGGCGCGCTGGTCATCGGTACTGGCGAACCCGGCGCGACCGTGACCGTGCGCGATGCCAATGGCACCTTGCTCGGCACCAGCGTGGTACTCGGCGACGGCACCTTCAGCGTCACCCTCAACCCGCCGCAGATCAATGAACAGATCCTCAGCGTGCAGCAGGCCGATCCACCCGGCAACGTCAGCGCGCCGGTGTCGATCACCGCACCGGATCTCACCCCGCCAGCGACGCCGGCCGATCTGCAACTGAATGCCGATGGCGACACCCTCACCGGGACCGGCGAAGTCGGCGCCATTGTCCGCGTGACATCCGCAGACGGTACCGAGCTGGGCACCGGCACCGTGGGCAGCGATGGCCGTTTCCAGATCACCGTGACTCCGGTGCAAACCAATGGCCAAGCGCTGTTCGTGGTGTTGGCGGATGCAGCCGGCAATGCCTCGCCTGCCGGCACGCTGAGCGCACCGGACAGCACGCCTCCTGCCGCACTGACCGATGTCGAGATCGACGCCAGCGGCAGCCTCATCACCGGCTCCGGTGCGGCTGGCTCGCAGGTAGTCGTCACCAACGCGGTGGGCACCATCGTCGGCACCGGCACCGTCGCGGCCGATGGCAGTTTCAGCGTCACCCTCGACCAGCCTCTGCTCAACGGTGAAGCCTTGTCGGTGATCCAGCGCGATGCCGCGGGTAATCCTTCGCCGATCGTGCCCGTCACTGCGCCGGACATCACCCTGCCCGCTGCGCCCACCGACCTCGTTCTCACGCCTGATGGCCTGACACTGACCGGTACCGGTGAAGCCGGCGCCACGGTGCGTGTACTCAGTGCGACTGGCACGGTACTGGGCTCGGCAACCGTGACCGGCAATGGCTCGTTCAGCGTGACCCTCAATCCGCCGCAAGTGAACGGCGAGCTGTTGAGCGTCAATCAGACCGATCTGGCATCCAACACATCGCCGACAGCGCCCGTGCAAGCGGGCGATATCACCGATCCACTGGAGGTGGCCGACCTCAATGTCAGCCAGGACGGCTTGACCGTGACCGGCACCGGCGAGCCCGGAGCGACCGTCACCGTGCGCGACGGCACGGTGGTGCTCGGCACGGCGACCGTGGCCGCAGATGGCAATTTCAGCGTCACGTTGTCGGCTGCGCAAATCGATGGCCGCGCACTGTCGGTCGTGCAAGCCGACGCGCAAAACAACCAGTCCGAGCCCGTACTAGTCGACGCGCCGGACAGCACTGCACCGATCGCACCAACGGTGACATCGCTGACCGGCGCCGGCACCTTGCTCGCCGGAACCGCCGAAGCCGGCAGCACCGTGACTGTGCTGTCCGCCACCGGCACCGTGCTCGGCACGGCGGTGGCATTGGGCGACGGCACCTATACCGTTACGCTGAATCCGGCCCAGGCCAATGGTCAGTTGTTGTCAGTGATCGCGACGGATGAGGCGCAAAACGCATCGCCAGTGCTGCTCTACCCGGCGGCTGATACTACCGCTCCAGATGCCGTCACCGGTCTGACCATCAGCGGCGATCTGAGCCAGCTCGCCGGTCGTGGCGAAGCCGGCGCGAGTGTCGAAGTGACCGATGCGCTGGGCAATATCGTCGGCACCGGCACAGTGGCCGCCAACGGTACGTTCCTGATCGATCTGGCGCCGGGCATCACTGCCGGCCAGGTGCTGACGGTGAATCAGATCGACGTCGCAACCAACGTTTCGGCAGACGCCAGCCTGACTGTCCCGGCGGTTCCGGCACCGGACGCTCCAGCCAATCTGGCGCTTACGGCCGATGGTCTGACGCTGACCGGCACGGCGGCCATTGGCACCATCATCAATGTCTACGCGCCGGACAACAGCCTGATCGGCACCGGCGTCACCGGCGCGGATGGCACGTTCAGCGTCGTGCTGACGCCCGCGCAAACCAACGGCGAAAGCCTCGAAGTCACCGCCAACACTGCGTTGGGTGGCGCCTCGCTGCCGACTGAAATCACCGCAGGTGACACCTCGGCGCCGGCGCCACTCAGCGATCTGGCGGTCAACGCCAACGGCACTTTGGTTACCGGTCGCGGCGAAGTCGGCGCGTCGGTGACCATCACCGGCGCTGGCGGCGTGGTGCTGGGCAATGCGACGGTTGGCGCCAATGGCACTTTCAGCGCACAGCTCAATACGCCGCAGGTCAACGGTCAGGTGCTCAATGCGACACAGACCGATGCGTCCAATAACACCTCATCCGGGCTTAACGTAACGGCGCCCGATATCACTCCCCCGGCCGCTCCGACGGCGCTGGTCCTTAGCGGTGCCGGTCTGGTCCTCGGCGGGCTCGGTGAAGCCGGCGCCACCGTCACTGTTCGCGGTGCGGGTGGCACGGTGCTGGGCACGGCGACGGTGGCGGGCAATGGCTCGTTCTCGGTGACCTTGTCCTCCGCGCAACTCAACGGCCAGCAGCTGAGCGTCACGCAGAGTGATGCGGCGGGCAACGTTTCGCCGGTTACCAACCTCAGCGTCGCCGATACCACCGCGCCAGCGCCGCTGAGCAATGTCAGCTTGAACGGCACCGGCCTGGCGGTCAGCGGCACGGGTGAGGCCGGCGCGACCGTCAGCGTGACCAACGCAGCCGGTACCGTCCTCGGCACCGCTGTGGTCAATGCTGGCGGCACCTTCACCGTGCAACTGTCCAGCGCGCAACTTAACGGCCAACAGCTCAACGTCCAACAGGCCGACCCGACGGGCAATCTGTCGCCGGTTTTCAACCTGACGGCCCCTGACGTACAGGCGCCGATCGCGGCCAGCGGTCTGACGCTCGCTGCCAACGGTCTGACCCTGAGCGGTACGGGCGAAGCCGGTGCGACGGTCAACGTCTACGGCCCCGGCGGCGCGCTGATCGGCACCACCACCGTGGGCAGTGGCGGTACGTTCAGCTTCAACCTGAACACCGCGCAACTCGACGGGCAGCTGTTGACCGTGCGTCTGGTCGACCCGGCCGGCAATCTGTCGCCCAATGCCAGCCTGACGGCGCCGGACATTACCGCCCCTGGCGCGCCGACTGGCGTCAGCGTCAATGGCAGCGGCACCGTGCTCACTGGCGTCGGCGTGCCCGGTTCGACCATCAGCGTGCTCGGCGTCGGTGGTGCGGTGCTCGGCACCGCGACCGTCGCCGCTAACGGCAGTTTCTCCGTGGCACTAGCCTCAGCGCAGATCAACAGCCAGGTACTCAGCGTCACCCAGGCCGATCCGAGTGGCAACGTATCGGCAGCGGCGACCGCGACGGCGCCAGACCTGACACCGCCCGCTGCGGCAACGGCGCTGCTGGTCGGTGCCGATGGCCTGACCGTTACCGGTACCGGTGAAGCCGGTGCAACCGTCACCATCAAGTCGGCCAGCGGCGCCGTTCTGGGCACCGCCACGGTCAACAACCTCGGCGTGTTTACCGTCACCCTGAGCAGCGCGCAGATCAACGGCGAAAACCTCACCGTCAATCTCAGCGACGCTCGCGGCAACGTTTCGGTGGCCGCCAACGTCATTGCGCCGGACGTCGACGTCAACGCGCCAGTGATCGCCAGCGATAACCTCGCCGTTGGCACCGTCACCCTGGCTCCGGTCACCGCGTCGCAGACCTTTAACGACTCGTTCACCACACTGCTGGCCGGGTTCTCGAAAACCTTCACCTTCACCGTGGCCGGCGGCACGCGTCTTGATCCGACCCTGACGCTGACCACCAGCAGTCTGATTTCGCTGATCGATGGCGTGGTCTACACCCTGCAAGTGAAAGATGCCAGCGGCAACTGGGTCACTCTGGATGTCAACGGCAGCGGCGGTCTGCTCGACCTGATCGCGCTCGCCGGCCAGGGCGTGCGGGTCGACATCGGTAACCTGCTGTCAGGCGATTATCGACTGACGGTTTCGAGCACCGGCATCGGCGTGCTGACCACGGTCAATACCCAGCTGCAACTGGATGTGAGCAGCCTGACCCAGTTCAACGGCATTGCCGGGCCAGCGGTGACCGGCAACGTCATCACCAACGTCGGCGTCGATGGCACGGCCGATCAGACCGGCCCGGACAACGGCGCGCAGTTGCAGATCTTCAAGAACGGCGCCTGGGTCAGCGCCGGCGCCGGCACCACGGTGCAAGGGTTGTACGGCACGCTGACCATCGACGCCAACGGCAACTACAGCTACAAACCGAACGGCAGTGTCGGCAGCGTCGGCAAAGTCGACGTGTTCAACTATCAACTGGTGCACCCGAACGGCTTGAGCGACACCGCCAATCTGTACGTGCGCATCGACAGCCCGCAAGCCAGCGAAGTGTGGAATGACGCCAACCTTGGCAGCCCGGCACTGGTGGTTGATGCCACAGCGGACATCGCCTCGACTGACGTCACCCTGATCAACCGCGAAGTCACCACCAACTCTGCCCTTGGCACGTTCAATGTGCTGCTGGGCGGCGGCAGCGGTAACTACAACACCGTGGTCGCGGCCGATACCGTCAGTGACCTGACCGTGGTGGTCAATTCGAGCAACCTGCTGGCGCTGCTCGGTTCGATGACGGTGGGCCTGTACAAGCTCAACACCGCCACCAATCAGTACGTGCTGGTCAAGAGCTACGGCGGCAACGCGCTGGTCAATCTCGGCGGCGGCAACTACGGGATCAAGTTCGACGACCAGACCGCCGGCAGTTATCAGGTGCGGGTGGCAGTGGGCGGCCTCGGCCTGCTGACCAGCGTCAACACCAGCCTGATCAACGTCGCGACCTACAACAATCAGTTCGTGGTCGGCAGCTACACACCGGTATCGGGCAACCTGCTCACCGACACCGCGGGCGGCGGTGCCGATGTACTGGGCTCGGTCTATACCTTGCTCAGCGTGCTGGTCGCTGGCAGTTACGTCGCGCCGGGTTACAACGGCGTCTCGCTGGTCGGCAACTACGGCACCCTGGTGGTCCAGGCCAACGGCAACTACACCTACACGCTCAAGGCCGGGCTGACCGATGCGGTGATCGGCCAGGAAGACACCTTCACCTACCAACTCACCCACCCCAACGGCACCGTGGATACCGCGACGCTGACCATCGACCTGAACAATGCCGGCGCATTCGCCAGCACCGCGTTCTCGGCACTGGCCAGCGATGACCTCGGTCTGGCCCATGTCGCTGGCAGCGAACTGATCCAGGGCACCGAAGGCAACGACACCCTCGACGGCTCGCACGGTGGCGCCGTCACGCTGCAAGGTGGCGGTGGCGACGACACGCTGATCATCGCCGATCAGCAATTCACCTCGGTGGACGGCGGCAGCGGCACCGACACCCTGCTCTGGGCCGGTGGCGACGTGTCGATCAACCTCGGCGATCTGCAGAGCAAGATCCACAACGTCGAAATCCTCGACCTCAACCATTCCAGTGCGGTTGCGCTGACATTGAATCTCGGCGATCTGCTGGCGATTACCTCTTCGGACAACAACACTTTGCTGATCAAGGGTGACGACAGGGACAGCGTGCACATGACCGATGGCTGGGTCGCCGATGGCACGCAACAGGCCGACGGCATCGACTATGTTCAATACACGGCACAGGAGGATCCGAGCCACCACTTGTGGGTGCAGAACGGCATTCAAGTGGTTTGAAACAAGACATCAAACGTTGGTCTCTCAACAGTAAGGGAAGTCTGTGGAGTCAGTTTTTCGCCAGAAATGGCCGGTGGTCCTGTTGACCATCGGCCTCTACCCCGCTTTCACCGTCGGCGTTCGCGCCGACGACAACCTCGACAGTAGCTTGCGCAGCATCAGCCCGTCGCAACTGCAACAACCGGCAGGCAATGACAATCGTCAGCGCCCTGCCCCTGCTTCAAAAACGGCCGCCAACGCGGATACTTTGGGGCTGGAACAAGCGGTCAGGCTCGCCGTGGACTGGCACCCACGCATCGGCGAGGCCATCGGCACCCTGTTCCAGCAAGGCGAAGGGGTCAACGTCGCCGAATCCGGTTATTACCCGCAGGTCACCGGAGGCATCAAGGGTGGTTACACCAGCGGTTACGGCAGCGATGCCGGCAGCCAGTCGGTGAACATTTCCCTCAAGCAGATGCTGTATGACTTCGGCAAGGTTTCCAGTTCGGTCGACGCCGCCCGCGCCCGGGTGGCGCGCAGTCAGGCGGGGATTCTGCTGGCGATCGACGACATCGCCCGCGACACCGCCAGAGCCTACATCGAAGTGCAGCGTTATCAGCGTCTGCTCGAGGTTGCCCGTGAACAGATTCAGGGCATCGGCGGCATCGTTGACCTGGCCAGACAGCGCAGCGACATGGGCGCCAGCACCCGCTCCGATATGGTCCAGGCGCAGTCCCGCGCAGAAGGCGCGACGGCGACGTTGCAGGAATTCAAGGCGCAATACGCACGGTGGCAAGCGACTCTGACCAGTCTGCTCGGACGACGCACGCCGCCAGCAGTCAGCGATGCCGCCGCGCCGACGCTGACCCAGGCCTGCGACGCGTCGCAGATTTCCGACACCCTGCCCGCCGTTCTCCAGGCGGCTGCGCAACGCACCCAGGCCCAGGCCGAGCTGGCCCAGGCCAAAGCCGAGGCCTACCCGACCCTGTCGCTGCAACCCTCGGTCAACCAATATCTGGATGACCACTACGACGATCAGAACTCGCGCGCCGATCGCACCCAGGTCGGGATCTTCCTCAACCTCGAAGTGCCGATCTATCAGGGCGGTGCGATCAGTGCGCGCAGCCGCGCCGCCGGGCATGCGCTGACCGCAGCGGACTCGGCCGAAGACTTCGCCCGTCTGCAAGCGCGCCAGGGTCTGGCCGAAGCCCAGGCGCAAACCTCGGGTCTGAACCGGCGGCTGCGCTCGCTGGAATTTCGCCAGACCAGCATCACCGAGGCACGCATGTTGTATGGCCGCCAGTACCTGGAGCTGGGCACGCGGCCGCTGCTGGACTTGCTCAACGCCGAGCAGGAAATCCATCAGTCGCGCTTCGATCTGGTCAACACCCAGGCCGAGCTGCAACGTCTGCAGATCGACTGCTTCTACAACAGCGGTGCGATTCGCCGGGTCTTCGGCATCGACCACAGCGCCATCCAGAATGTCGAGATCCTGCCATGACCGATGCCAGCATTACTGTTCCCGAACCCGCTGCTGCCGAAGCTCGCGAAGATTATTCGCCATGGCTGGAAGCGGTGCTCAAGGTCGCCCGCCACTATCGCCTCGACGTCTCGCCGGAAAGCGTGCGCCTGGCCTCGGTGCACAGCGAAGGCCGCGTCGAAGAAGTGGTTCGGCACATGGCGCGGCAGGCCGGTTTAAGCGTGAAATTCGCGGCATTCGACAACAAGAGCCTGAGCCGCTGGCGCACGCCGCTGGTGGTGCAACTGCGCGATGGTCAGGTCGGCGTGCTCGAAAGCATCGGCGAGACCGGCGAGCTGGGCATCTGCTTCAGTGGCGACCAGGGTTTGCAGAGCCGCATGGACGCCACCGCGCTCGCCGAGCAAGCCCTGCGCACGGTGATTCTGCGTCCGACGCAACCGGTGGCGGACGTGCGCACCAACGATTACATCAAGCCCTACGACGAGCACTGGTTCCGGCGCATCGTCCTCACCGATCTGCGGCCCTACAGCCAAGTGATGATCGCCTCACTGGTGGCCAACCTGCTGGGCATGGCCGGGGTGCTGTTTTCCATGCAGGTGTACGACCGGGTGATTCCGGCCGAGTCGCTGCCGACCCTGTACGTGTTGTTCGGCGGGGTGATGCTGGCGCTGCTGTTCGATTTCGTCATGCGCATTCTGCGTCTGCGCATCACCGATGTGCTGGGCAAGCGCGCCGATTTGCGCGTCTCCGATCTGGTCTTCGGCCACGCCCTGCGCCTGCGCAATTCCGCGCGGCCGAAATCCACCGGCTCGTTCATTTCACAGTTGCGCGAGCTGGAGCAGATCCGCGACCTGATCACCTCCAGCACCGCCACGGCGCTGGCGGACATGCCGTTTTTTCTGCTGTTCCTGCTGGTGTTCTATTTGATCGGCGGGCCACTTGTGTTGATTCCACTGGTGGCGTTGGTGTTCATGTTGCTCCCCGGGATCATCGCGCAACCGCGTCTGGCGCGACTCGCCAATGCGTCGATGCGTGAAGCGGCGCTGCGCAACGCCATGCTGGTGGAAAGCATTCAGGGCCTCGACGACATCAAGGCGCTGCAGGCCGAGCAGCGTTTCCAGCAACAGTGGAATCAGTACAACGCCGCCTCGGCGGACAGCAGCCTGCGCCTGCGCACCTTGACCAACAGCCTGGTGGCGTGGACGCAGAACGTACAAGGCGGAGTGTTCGCGGTGGTGATCGTGTTCGGCGCGCCAATGGTGATTGCCGGCGACCTGACCACCGGCAGTCTGGTCGCGGCGTCGATTCTGTCGTCGCGGATGATGGGGCCGATGGCGCAACTGACCCACGTGCTCACCCGATGGCAGCAGGCCAAGGTCGCGCTCGAAGGCTTGAACCGGATCATGCAGATGCCGGTGGATCATCCCGAAGGCAGCCAGCGCGTGCACTTGCCGGCGATTCGCGGCGACTACCGCCTGCGTCAGGCCAGCTTCCGCTACAGCGAAGAATCGTCCCCGGCGCTCAACAACATCGACCTGAGCATTCGCCCCGGCGAGCGCATCGCCCTGCTCGGCCGCAACGGCGCTGGCAAGTCGACGTTGCTGCAAGCACTGGGCGGCGCGATGGATCTGAGCAGCGGTGAAACCACTCTGGACGGCATCGCCCTGGCACATCTGGATCCGGCCGACCTGCGCCGCGATGTCGGCCTGCTCTCGCAACAGGCGCGACTGTTTCACGGCACCTTGCGCGACAACATCACCCTCGGCGCCGGTCAGGCCAGCGATCAGGAAATCATCGCCGCGTTGACTGTCACCGGTGCGCTGGACTTCGTTCGGCAGCTGCCCAAAGGCATGGATCATCTGGTGCTTGAAGGTGGCTTGGGCCTGTCGGGCGGTCAGCGTCAAAGCCTGTTGCTGTCGCGCTTATTGATCCGCCAGCCACAAGTGCTGCTGCTCGACGAACCGACCGCCGCGCTCGATGACGTCACCGAGCGGCTGCTGCTGGAAAAACTCGCGACCTGGACCCAGGGCCGAACGCTGGTGGTTGCCACGCATCGGGTCAGTGTGTTGCAACTGGTCGAGCGGATCATCGTTCTCGACAACGGCCGCATCGTCATCGACGACCACCGCGACGCGGCATTGGCGCGGCTGCGCGCACCGGGTAAAGGAGTGGCGGTATGAAGCCGATGATGACCGACGTGCCGGATCCGATGTCCTACCTCGATGGCCGCGATGAGCGCGCACTTGCCGGTGGCGCAAAGGTGATCTGGGGTTGCGCGCTGATGCTCGCCTGCTTCATTGCCTGGGCCGCGTGGTTCGAGATCGTCGAGGTCTCGACCGGCACCGGCAAAGTGGTGCCGAGCTCGCGCGAACAGGTGATTCAGTCGATGGAGGGCGGCATTCTTGAGCAGCTCAATGTCAGCGAAGGCGCGTTGGTCGAGCGCGGGCAGATCCTCGCGCAACTGGACCCGGTGAAGAACCAGTCCAACGTCGGCGAAAGCGCGGCCAAGTACCGCGCGGCGCTGGCCAGCGTCAACCGCTTGCAGGCCGAGGTCAGCGAAAAGCCCCTGACCTTCGACGCATCGCTGCAAGAGTTTCCTGATCTGATCCGCGCCGAAACCGAGCTCTACCAGACCCGGCGCAAAGGTCTGGCGGAAACCCTCGACGGCATTCAGAGCTCGCTGAAACTGGTACGTAGCGAACTGGCAATCACCGAGAATCTGGCGAAGATCGGCGCCTCGAGTCGGGTCGAAGTGCTGCGCCTGACCCGTCAGCGTTCGGAGCTGGAATTGAAAGCCACCGAAGCCCGCTCCGATTACATGGTCCGCGCCCGCGAAGACCTGGCCAAAGCCAACGCCGAGGCGCAAATGCTCGAAGCGGTGATCCGTGGGCGCACCGATTCACTGTCGCGCCTGACCCTGCGCTCGCCGGTGCGCGGCATCGTCAAGGACATCGAGGTCAGCACGATTGGCGGCGTCATTGCGCCCAACGGCCAGGTCATGCAGATCGTGCCGCTCGACGAACAACTGCTGATCGAGACGCGCATCTCGCCGCGCGACATCGCCTTCATTCACCCAGGCCAGGCGGCGAAAGTGAAAATCACCGCCTATGACTATTCGATCTACGGCAGCCTCGACGGCGAAGTGGTGACGATCTCGCCGGACACCATCCAGGACGAAGCCAAGCCGGAGATCTTCTACTACCGCGTGTTCATCCGTACCGCGTCGGATGAACTGCGCAACAAGGCCGGCAAACGCTTCGCCATCGTGCCTGGGATGATCGCCACGGTGGACATCCGTACCGGCGAAAAAACCGTGCTCGACTACCTGATCAAACCACTCAACCGCGCCCGCGAAGCGTTGCGCGAACGCTGATCAGCGGCTGGCCAGTTTGGTCGCTGGTGGCGCTGTCGGGGTGATGCTGGCCTGATAGCGCGACCACTCGCGATTGATCTCCGCGTACGGCAAAAAGATGCTTACGCGCGGTTGATCGAGCAAGTCCTTGCGCTTGAGGCGGCTGACATCATCGCGGGTGAGAAACGCCACGTTGATGCCAACCACTTTGCCATCGGCGGAAAACACCGGCCCGCCAGACATGCCCTTGGCCAGCGCGCCATTGTGGGTGCCGTAAAGCACGTTGCCCTCTTTGACGTCGAGGCGAACCATCGCCGGCAACGCCTGGCCGGTACCCTTGACCGACATGTACAGCGAATTGAAGCCCACCGAAGTCAGCTCCTCGCCCGGCTTGTAGCCGCGCCACGCCGGCACGCTATTGGCCTTGTGACGGAAGAACTGCACATCTGCCTGCCCTTGGAAAACCGTGCCCGACAAGTAAGGAATGTGCTTCACCGTCACGGCGAAGTCTTCATTCCATTGCACAGCCGAACCCATCAGCACGTAAGGCAAAGGCGCGCCGGAGTGGACGACAAAGGCTTGGTCTAAAACAGGATCCTGAACATAAGCGACTGGCATTCCATTGCACCCGCTGAGCAGCAACGACGCTGCAACAAGTGACTTGAGGGGGCGCATTTTCGGTACATCTTGAAGTGAGGAAAGGTGCTGCAATATGTCATTGCGCCATCACTTTTAGCAATAGGCTCAGCCTACCGCTTGTCGGCGTGCGATATAGTGAGTTAATGATTGGATCCAAGCAATTTCCCGGCAATGCACGCAATCAACAGCGAATGAACGCAAATGATCGCGATTGTCTTCAACCAGGTCGAGTGATCCCATGCTGACGAAGCTTACGGTACAGGGTATTGCGGCTAATCCCCAGACGACGGGCAACTCGCGCGATATGCCAGTGTTCAGCTTCAATCAAGCTCAGCAGAGTTTGCCGTTCGGATACGCCCAGTGGATCGTCAACAGGTTGGTCGTCAGTTGCGGGCAGTAACTCATGCACGTCCTCCAGCGTGACCCGGCCTTCCACTGCCAACGCCACCAACGTACGCAAACAGGTGCGCAGTTGCCGGACGTTGCCCGGCCAGGGCTGCGCCAGCAAGCGCTCTCGAACTCCCGATTGCAGCCGCACAGTGGCGCCCGCCGCTTCTTCGCGCAGCAGGAGGTCGAGCAGACGGCCCTTGTCGGAACGCTCGCGCAGCGGCGGCAGTTCCACGGCGAAACCGCCAATGCGATAGAACAGGTCCTCGCGCAGGCGTCCGTCGGCCACGCAGGCTGGCAGATTCTGGTGACTGGCGCTGATCAGGCGTACATCAAGCGGTCGCGGCGTTGCGCTGCCCAGCGGCACAACCTGGCGCTCTTCGAGCACGCGCAGCAGACGGGTCTGTAGCGCGAGGGGCATGTCGCCGATTTCGTCGAGAAACAGAATGCCGCCATGGGCCTGCTCAAGCTTGCCGACCATGCCGTCCTTGCGCGCGCCGGTGAAGCTGCCGCCGCGATAGCCGAACAGCTCGCTTTCAATCAGCGTCTCGGGGATCGCCGCGCAGTTGATCGCAACAAACGGCTGGCCGGCGCGCGAGCTGGCGCGATGCAGCGCTGCCGCAAAGGCCTCCTTGCCGGTGCCGGTTTCACCCTGCAGAAACACCGGCACGTCACGCTCCAGTACACGCAACGCGCGAGCGAATCCGCGTTGCAGGCGCGGGTCTTCCAGGCACACGCGCTCATCCTTGATTGGCGGGACAGGCGCAAGGGTCAACGGCGCGGAGCGGATCGGTTCGCGCAACTGGCCGTAGAACAAGCGCCCGTCGGCCAGGCGCATCGGCCAGCAGACGTGCGCCTGAGCACTGGCCTGATCGAGCAACTGCTCCATCGGCGTTTCCAGCAGCATCGTCAACGACTGCCCGACCATCTGCTCGCGGCTCAGGCCCAACAGATCCAGCGCCGCCGCATTCACCGAACAGATCCGCGCACTCTCGTCGAAGCTGAGCAGGCCTTCACCCAGCAGCCCGACAAACCCGGCGTCGGGATGAAACCGCAGCAAATAGCGCTGCGGATCGTGGCCAAGGAAAAACAGCTCTCGATCAACCTGGCCGACAGATTGGTCAGGGCCATGGCCTTGAAGCGTTGCTCAAGGCTGCTTTCCTCGCGCACGGAGGAAAGGTTGAGCACGGCAAGCAACTCACCGCTGGCGTCGAATATCGGGCTGGCCGAACAGGTCAGGCCGACGTGCTGGCCACGGAAATGCTCGTCGCGGCGAATGGTCACGTGCTGGCGCTCGACCAGGCAGGTGCCGACGCCGTTGGTGCCCTCGTGCTCCTCGCTCCAGATCGAGCCGAGCCACAGCCCGGAGCGCTGGAACTCGCCGCGTTCGGCTTCGTTGAACACGCTGTCGATCGCCACGCCGCGCGCATCGGTGAGCAGCACGACATGGCCGTCACGTCCCAGTTGCTGGTGCAGGCTGTTCATCTGCCAGTGCGCAACGGAAATGATGTGTTCCAGCGGCGCACGGTGTTCGCGCAAACGCGCCTGTTCGAGCACATCCGGCGCGCGGCGGCTGGCCGGATCGAGCTGGTATTGATCCAGGCAACGCCGCCACGAACGGGTGATCGCCAGGTCTGCCGCCGCGCTGTGGCTGGCAACAGAGCCCTGCACGGCTTGCAGTACCTGGCGCGCGTGGGCGTTGATCGAGGCCGGTTTCATTGTTGTTGTTCTCCGCTTCGGTGAAGACACGGGTGTGTCCGCAGCTTAGATGAAAAGCTCGTTGCGGGGGAATTTCGCGCCGAGTGACACAGTGTCATCCGCGATTCTCGAATTTGTGACATGTCGCCTGTGCCAAGCCTTGTCGGCCTTTGCATCAAACGCTCTGGCCCGCGCCTTTCAAGGAGATGGCCCAAGCCTTGCTCTGATGCCATGGCTTACCAAAACAACAAGATCGGGAGTGGCCCCATGAACATCGCTATTGAAACCCCTTTGCAATCGCCAACAGCGCAACTCGCCGCTTGGGTCGAACGCCTCGGCGGACGTCTGGCGCAACGAGATGTGGACGGCACGCTGGAGCTGTTTGCCGAAGAATGCCACTGGCGTGACTTGCTGCTGTTCAGTTGGAACCTCGTCACCCTGGAAGGCAAACCGGCGATTCGCGACATGCTCGAAACACGCCTTGAGCAGACCCGGCCCGAACGCTGGCAACTCGAAGGTGAAGCCACGCTTAGCGATGGCGTGCTTGAAGGCTGGATGAGCCTGGAAACCGACTCGGCGCGCGGCAAAGGCTACGTGCGCCTGAAAGACGGTTTGTGCTGGACGCTGCTGACCACCATGCGCGAACTCAAAGGCTTCGAAGAACCCAGCGGCCGCCGCCGGCCGATGGGCGCGAGCCACGGCCATGCCCACGCTGACAAGCGCAACTGGCTGGAGCGCCGCCGCGATGAAGAAGCGGCGCTGGGCATCACCACGCAACCGTACTGCCTGATCGTCGGCGGCGGTCAGGGCGGGCTCGGCCTCGGCGCAAGGCTCAAACGCATGGGCGTACCGACGCTGATCATCGACAAAGCCGAACGCCCCGGCGATCAATGGCGCGGCCGCTACAAGTCGCTGTGCCTGCACGACCCGGTCTGGTATGACCACATGCCCTACCTGCCCTTCCCCGACCACTGGCCGGTGTTCACCCCGAAAGACCAGATCGGCGACTGGCTGGAGATGTACACCAAGGTCATGGAACTCAACTACTGGCCGCGCACTGAATGCCTCGGCGCTACGTTTGACGAAGAGACTGGCCGTTGGACCGTGGAGGTCCTGCGCAACGGCGAGCCCGTCACCCTGCAACCGACGCAACTGATCCTCGCCACCGGCATGTCTGGCGTACCGAATGTGCCGGTGTATCCAGGCGCCGAAAACTTCCAGGGCCAGCAACATCACTCCAGCCGTCACCCCGGCGGCGATGCGTGGAAAGGCAAGCGCGCAGTGGTCATCGGCGCGAACAATTCAGCCCACGACATCTGCGCCGATCTGGTGGAAAACGGCACCGAGGTGACCATGGTGCAACGTTCGAGCACGCACATCGTGCGTTCGGACAGCCTGATGGAACTGGTTTTCGGCGGGCTTTATTCCGAAGAGGCGCTCGAGTCGGGGCTGACCACGGACAAGGCCGACCTGCTGTTCGCCTCGATTCCGTACAAGGTCATGCCACAGTTTCATCGGCCGATCTTCGACGCGATCAAGGAGCGCGACAAGGACTTCTATGAACGCCTGAGCCGGGCGGGTTTCATGCTCGATTTCGGCGATGACGAATCGGGTTTGTTCATGAAATACGTACGCCGTGGCTCGGGTTACTACATCGACGTCGGCGCCTCGGAACTGATCGCCAACGGCACGATCAAGCTCAAGAGCGCGCCGGGCCTCGGTGTCGAACGCATCGAAGCGGATGCGGTGGTGCTCACCGATGGCAGCCGCTTGCCGGCCGATCTCATCGTTTATGCGACAGGTTATGGCTCGATGAACGGCTGGGCCGCGAAGCTGATTTCCCAGCAAGTCGCCGACAAGGTCGGGCGCTGCTGGGGCCTGGGTTCCGGCACCACCAACGACCCCGGCCCGTATGAAGGTGAACTGCGCAACATGTGGAAGCCGACCCAGCAGCAAAACCTCTGGTTCCACGGCGGCAACCTGCATCAGTCACGGCACTATTCACTGTATCTGGCGTTGCAGTTGAAAGCCCGTTTCGAAGGCCTCGACACCGATGTTTATCGCCTTGCAGAGCGCCATCATCTGGGCTGATTCCTCAAGTGGTCGTTCGTCGGTGCGCAGACCAAGCGCACCGGCGAACTGGAAAGTGCGTGCTAGGGTGTCTAGCCCAAGCACGTTTCAATCCAGGAAAAATGAGGAGGATTCATGCCACTTCATCCCATTCTGTTCATGGGCGGCTCCGGCGCCATCGGCCATCAGACGGCCCGCGCATTGCGCGCGGCGCATCCCGACGTCCCCTTGCTGATCGGCGGACGCGACCTCGCCAAGGCTGAGCAAACCGCCGAGCAAATCGGCAATGCCCAAGGTGTGGTCATCGATGCTCGCGCAGATGATCTGGGGCTGGGTGATCGCCCGGTCAGAGCCATCGCCTTGTTCTACATGGACCATGCCCTCGCCGGGTTGCGCTTTGCGCAAAAGCGCAAGGTGCCGCACCTGAGCATCTCTTCCGGCGTGTTCGAAATCGCCCCGCAGATCGCCAGTTTCATCCACTCGCCCGACGCGGCGCCCATTGTCCTCGGCTACGAATGGATGGTCGGTGCCACCACCGTGGCAACGCTGCACCTCGCCAATGCATTCGCCCGCGTGCACGACATCCGCATTCATGCACTGGTCGACGAACAGGACGGCGGCGGCCCGACCGTGGCCGTCGATTTCGAGCACCTGAACAAAATGCTGCCCGCCGCACTGACCCGCCGTGACGGCGAATTCATATGGCGTGAAGGCGACGACGCCAAGGTGAGCTTCAGCGCCGTCGACGGCACGACCCTGCAGGGCGCCGGCTTTTCCTCCATCGACGTGACAGGCCTCGCCGCCGCCACCGACGCCCCGAACGTCGAGTTCAACCTCGCCAGCGGCGTCAGCTCGACCCGGCGTCAGGGTCAGCCGATGTCGACGGAAATACTCATTGAACTTGAAGGCACGGATCACAAGGGATCTGCGTTGCGCACCCGCCACGCCGTGGTTCACCGCGCAGGCGCAGCGGCGTTGACCGGGCTCAGCGTGGCCATGCTGCTGGAGCGACTGGTTGGGCTGGATGGGCAAGCGCCGGTAAGGCCGGGGCTGTATTTCCCGTATCAGTTGCTGGAGGCACAGGTGTTTTTGCAGCGGTTGAGAGAGGACGGTGGGGAGTTGATCGAACTACTTGAGTGAGACGGCGCACAGGTCACTCGACACTTGAACTGCTCGTTTGAGAGAGTACCGGTGCTGCCCGCCACTGCTCGCAAGGATTGATTGCCATGGATTGCATCCCCACGCTTTACACCCGCCGCTTGATCCTCACGCCGCTGCAACTGAGTGATGCAGCGGCGGTGCAACAATTGTTTCCGCAATGGGAGGTCGTGCGCTATCTCGACAGCCGCGTTCCGTGGCCGTATCCGGACGACGGCGCGCTTGTTTACGTCCGCGATGTCGCGCTGCCCGCGATGGCTGCCGCAAAGGAATGGCACTGGATGATCCGCACCCGCGTTCAGCCCGAGAGCTGCATCGGCAGTATCAGCCTGTTTGATCAACCGGGTAACCATCGAGGCTTCTGGCTCGCCCCACAGTTTCAGGGCAACGGCTACATGCGCGAGGCCTGCAAGGTGATCAATGCCTACTGGTTCGATACGTTGATGCGCCCATTGATGCAGGTGCCCAAGGCCGCCGCCAACCGCGCTTCGCGCAAGATTTCCGAAGATGAAGGCATGCGGATGGCTGAAACACGGGACGGCCAGTTTGTGTCGGGGCCGATGCCGGTGGAGGTGTGGGAGATCACGCGCAGCGAATGGCTTGCCGAAGAAACAAACCGGTCAATTGATTGTTAGAGCCGATCAAGTGCTCAATCTTGCGTATATGCTGCTGTCTGCAAAATCAGGACAAGTACTCCCCAAACGTTCGAGACAGTAGAAATGATCTCCGATCCAGGAACACCAACGCTTGATCAACTGAAAGTATTTCTGACGGTTGTAGAAGTGGGCAGTTTTGCCGCTGCGGCCAGAAAACTGCATCGCGCGACATCGGTGGTGAGTTACTCCATTTCCAATCTGGAGATGCAGCTCGGGGTTTCACTGTTTGACCGCAAAACCACGCGCAAACCGCAACTGACGGAGGCAGGTCGAACCGTCCTGGCTGAAGCACGCACTATTACCAACGGCGTAAATGGGCTGCGCGCAAAAGTCTCCGGTTTGCTGCATGGGCTTGAAGCAGAAGTTCACCTCGCGCTCGATGTAATGCTCCCTGCCGAGCGAGTAGTCGATGCGTTGAGGACCTTCAGGGAAGAATTTCCCACAGTCACTCTGCACTTGCACATGGAAGCCTTGGGGGCAGTGACCCAACTGGTGATGGAGAAGAAAGCTGGAGTCGGCATCAGCGGTCCGCTGGACATTGGCCTGGACGGCATCGAGCGCATCGGCGTGGGCAGTGTTCAATTGATACCGGTCGCCGCGCCTGCACACCCGCTTGCAACCGAGTGTTCCAAATCCCCTGGCGCTGCCAGAGAGTTTGTTCAATTGGTGCTATCGGATCGTTCAACGCTTACGGGTGACAAGGACTTTGCCGTCGTGAGCACTCGCACTTGGCGACTGGCGGATCTGGGCGCCAAACACATGCTTCTCAAAGAGGGCATCGGATGGGGGAATATGCCGGTGCCCATGGTTCAGTCTGACCTGGACGAAGGACGCCTGGTCGAGCTTGATATGCCCGACTGTAAAGGCGGCACCTATGCCTTCGATGCGATTTATCGAACCGACTCGCCGCCCGGTCCGGCTGGGCAGTGGCTGATCAAGCGGTTCGGCGAACAGCTCTTGCCGACGTAAGCAATTCAGGGAAAAGAGCAAAAATCCGACAGCCTGAGCAAGGCTGCCGGAGAGATGCATGTCAAAAAGCAGGAAAGTTGAATTGTCGAAAGCGACTGACAACAACTGTTTATCCTCTTTTGATCCCCGGAGGCGCCATGACCGCATTTCGAAAATCCGACTTCCCTTTGAGCGAGGTTCGCCAGCATCTGGAAACCGGCCCCATCGTCCTGGTGACCTCCGCCTGGCAAGGTGAAACCAACATAATGACCATGGGTTGGCACATGATGATGCAGTTCTCCCCCGCCCTGTTTGGCTGCTATATCTGGAGTGCAAACCACAGCTACGAGCTGATCCACAACAGCCAGCAGTGCGTCATCAACGTGCCCACCGTCGAATTGGTGGACCAGGTTGTTGCCGTCGGCAACAGCAGCGGTGGCGCCATCGACAAGTTTGCCCAATTTGACCTCACAGCCGCCCCCGCAGAACGGGTAAAGGCCCCGTTGATCAAAGAGTGCTACGCCAATTTCGAGTGCAAGCTGTTCGACTCCAATCTTATCGGCGAGTACGGTCTGTTCGTGTGGGAAGTGGTCAAGGCGCATGTGGCTACGTCGGTGAAAAACCCCAAAACCCTGCATTACCGCGGGCAGGGGAAATTTATGGTGGCGGGCGAAACCCTGGATTTGCGCGATCAATTCCGCCCACAGAATCTGTAATACGACACTAATAAAAAAGCCGGAATGTTCATTCCGGCTTATGCGTCAGCGCTCGGGATATAACACCATGCCCGCGTGGTACAGCACGTTATCTCGAAACTCTCCGTCTGCGGTAAAGCCAGTATCGTCCACATACTCGATGTGGTCGCCTTCCAGCCAGTAGCGCCCTTGATAAGCGCTTTTTTGCCGACCGCGAGCCTCGTCATATCGCCCTCCTGGCAGCAACTCATGGCGAATATGACCGTCGGCTGTCACCCACATGCCAACGTACTTGCCCTGATCGCCGGCTGGATTTGCCGTGGCGTTTTCTTGCGCATCAGGGGTTACGCGAATTTCGACATCGGACATTTTAGAACTCCTGTTTTCAGATCATAGTTTCCTGCCGTTCAGCAGGATTTGAAGCAAGAGTAAAAAGTCGCGGCGCGGTGCCGTTATGCAATTCCTGCGCAGGTTTTGCCCAATGCTCCAGGCGCTCGCAGAACGTCTAAGCGAAGGACTACGCGAACTTCTGCAAAGGAGAGAAGGCCCGCGCATCTTTCAGCGCCCGTGCCCACCAGGCCAGCTGGATCAACAACTGCGCCATCGAAACCCGTGCTTGCGCAAAGTGCTCCAGTCCGAGGCCTTGTTCGAGACGCTCGGCAATCTCAGCGAACTTCACATAGCCACCAACAGGCATGGCCTGCAGCTTCAACAACTCGCATCCAAGCTCGTCGACCTCATCCTCCCCGCCGGTCGTGGTGCCATAACCAACAAATGAACAAGGTCGTCCCTGGAGGTGTTCAGGCCAGCGCGCCATCAAGACTTTCAATCCATGCTGGTAACCAAGGTGACGTGCGGGCACCAAGACGATATAGGCATCTGCTGCCGCTAGCGCTCTCAAGCACACTCGACGACCGGGTTGTTCCGAAAAATCGTCTATAAATCTCAGGTCAAACGGCTCTACCACGCTCAACGCAAATTCGCTGCGGTCTTGCACCACGGCGGTAATCCATTGCACCAACGCCGTGTCTACGCCGTTGGACTGGTTGCTGTTATGGATCAGTACTAATTGCAGTGTGTGAGTCATTTCAGCCTCCGAGCAGCTATCAACATGGCAATGTTCTACGGTTAGAGAAAACAACGTGACAGCAAGAGCGCGATGGTTGGAAGTGGCCACTTCTTTGCTTGCAAAGTCGGCAACCGTTCCATATCGCGTTGGCAAAATATTAGGCGCGCGAAATGGTAGATAAACAGCCCGTGCCCAGGCACACGATTTATGACGTGAGTTCACATGCGACGACTGGATATCAATTGCTTCGCCGAGATGAGCGTGTTCGTTAAAGTGGTGGAACGCGGAGGTTATTCAGCGGCCGCAAGAGCTTGCGCGATAACCCCCTCTGCCGTGAGCAAGCTCATGACGCGCCTGGAAAGCCGTCTTGGCGCACGTTTGCTGAACAGGTCCACGCGCAAGCAACTGCTGACGCCAGAAGGAATGGCTTTTTACGAACGCAGCGTTGCCATACTGGCCGATCTTGACGAAGCGGAACGCGAAGCATCTGCCAGTTCTGCACCGCAGGGAGTGGTCAGAATCAGCTCTAATGTGGGTATCGGCCGCCAGCTTTTTCTTCCCATCATCAACTTGTTCATGAATCAACATCCTGGGGTCAGCGTCGAACTTTTCCTCACCGATGAGGTGGTCGATCTCATCGAAGCACGTGCGGATATCGCCATACGCACCGGAGCGCTCAAGAACTCCAACCTTGTGGCGAAACGACTCGGGCAATCCAGAGGGCTGATCGTAGGATCTCCTGACTACCTGGCGGCCAAGGGCACTCCGCTGGTGCCTCAAGACCTTGCCGATCACAACTGTCTGGGTTTCACCTTTTCGCCTCCCGCCATGGAGTGGGCCTTGCTCGACGAGAGCGGCGAGCAACGTATGTACCCGGTAAAAGGCAATCTGCGCGTCAGCGATGGCGACGCCTTGCGTGAATTGACGGTGCTGGGCGCAGGGCTAGCCAGGCTGGGGTTCTGCCAGGTTGCAGATGACCTGGCTGCCGGAAGGTTGGTTTGCGTCCTGCAACCATTCGTGCCTGCAAGCGTCACGGAGATTCATGCGATTTACGTCGGCCAAGGCGGACATCTGCCCGCACGCGTAAGAGCCCTGATGGATTTCCTCGCCGCCCATTTGCATGTTCATTGAACCGCAACGCGGGCAAAGGGCCGTTCCTTCAATGCATAGGCCAGCACAAGAGCCGCGGGCAAAGCAGCGCCCAGTAGGCACAGCCCTTCCCAGCCGACATACCGAATACCGAAACTTGCAACTGCGGAGCCAATAGCGCCGCCAACAAAGTTGATACTGATAAACACCGCGGTAATCCGTGAGCTGGCTGCGGGGGCCAGTTTGTAGATGACCGATTGATGGGTGATCTGCAAGCCCATTACGCCAACGTTCAAGGCCATTGCGGCAGCGATAATTATCCAGAGCCCTGTCGCCGCAAAGCTCAGCACTGCCCAGGCCAGTATCATCAACGAGGCCAACCCGAATGCCAGCGCGTGCCGGTAGCCATGATCACAGAGCCGGCCAACCACACCGGGAATCAACGCGCCAGTCACTCCCGTGAGCCCGATCAGTCCGATGCTCGAAGTCGAAAAATTGAACGGCGGTTGCGACAACAGTATTGGTAATCCAGTCCACAACATGCTGAAGCTGGCCATTCCCAGCGCACCGTAAAGCGCCCGGCGAGCAAGCGCTGGGTACTCGAGGATGAGTTGCCACAACGAGCGCATCAACTGCTCATAACGCACGGGCTGGCCTCGGCGCTCGGGCTCGGTTGGCAAGGTGATTCTGAGCAGCATGAGCAGGATCAGCGCCGCGCACCCGGCGCTGGCGTACACCAAGCGCCAACCTGCCGCGTTGCCGATACCGCCGGAGACCAGCCACGACAGCGGTATCGCGAGCAAGGCCCCGGTCATCACCACGCCGATCACTTGACCGCGCCGATGCTCGGCTGCGATGGACGCTACGTACGGCACAATCAACATGGCAGCCGATGCCGTGACTCCACTGATAAACACTGCGGCGCAGAACAGCAAGAAATTCGGGCTGGCCGCAGCCACAAACAGCGCTAATGCGTTGATGGTAAACATCCGGCTCAGAAGCGCTCTTCTTTCGAGGACGTCACCGAGCGGGACGACCAGCACAATGCCCAGCGTGTAGCCAAGTTGAGCGCAACTCACCAGCAGGCCGGACGTGGCGAGCGGAATATCAAATGTCCCCGTTACCAACGACAGGATCGGCTGCAGATAATAGAGATTAGCGATCATGGCCCCCGCTGCGAATGCGCAGAGCCACATGAAAGGTCGGGACGGGGACGACGAATTCATACAAATACTCCTCGGTAAATGCCGTTCAAAATTGGGCGAGTCAACTCACTCGCCCAGTTTTTCCCGCACCGCGTCGTCCCCGTTAACTCACTCCTCTCAGGTGTTTGCCTGATTCTGTAGCGTCCATGCCATCAGTGCGGGCTTCGCCTGTCAGGCCGTCGGGAAGTCCGCGCCACGGGCGGTAGACTCCCATGCGCTGAACTCGCGGCCCATGGCGGCAAGCTTCGCCTGCGCTGCCTCATAGGCTTCATTGCCCAACAGCAGGCGCGCCGGCGGCGCTGCGCAGGTAACCGCGGCGTAGATCGCCGCTGCCGCCCTGTCTGGGTCGCCAGCTTGATTGCCAACAGATTGCTGGTACGCGCGCATCGCAGCGCCGGCGGTTGCCTGATAATCCTCGGCCACCGTTTGCGCAGCGCCCGAAGACCCCGCCCATTGGGTTCTGAAGGCGCTGGGCTGAACGGTCATCACGCCGATACCCAGTGGCGCAACTTCGGCGCGCAGACTTTCCGACAGGCCCTCAACGGCGAACTTCGTCGCGCAGTAGTGGCCGACCGCTTCGAACCCGACCAGACCGCCTACCGATGTGAGGTTGACGATCATGCCGGTGCGCCGCTTGCGCATGCCAGGCAGTACCGCGCGAATCATATGGGCCATGCCGAAGTAGTTGACCTCGAACATCCGCCGAACAGCCCCATCGTCGCTGTCTTCTATCGATGAGAAATAGCCGACGCCGGCGTTATTGATCAGCACGTCCACTCGCCCGAAGCGATGCTCGGCCGCCTGTACGACCTGCATCGCCTGCGCCGGATCGGTCACGTCCAGAGGCAGAATCAAAGCGTCGCCGAGGGCGGCCAGATCCTCGATCTGCTGTGTGTTGCGCGCCGTGACCACCACACGCTCACCCTCATTCAGCAGCGCCGTGGCGATGTGGCGACCGAACCCGGTGGAACAGCCTGTAACCAACCAAACCTTAGTCTCGTTCATTGCAGTACTCCTCTAGATAGCGGCGGTTCAGGATTCGGCTGAACCGCGTTCGAGACCAACGTACCGAATCCGCCCCGCCACTGTTATCCGATTAATCCGCGACATTTGCCTGATCCTGCTCCCCAACACACGTCGCTGACCACAGTGGAAGGTCCACTTCGATTTCTGCTGCATTTCTAGTTTTTCGAACCTGATCATCGAAACTTGTCGGCTATTGCGCAAAGCCTCGCGATGACATCATCTGCTCCACAACGGCGCTTCATGGTGAAGCGCTGAAATCAGCGGAATCCACGTCATGTCCCACGCAGCCACAATTTCCAGCGTCACTGCTTCAACGTCTTCCAACCTCAACAGCACCGTTTCCTTGATCGGGCGGATTCTTCTGAGCGCGATCTTCATTCTTTCGGGCCTGTCGAAAATCGCGGCACCGGCCATGATGATTGGCTACATCGGCTCTGTCGGGTTGCCTTTTCCCGAACTGGCGTTGGGCGTGGCGATTGCTGTCGAGGTTCTCGGCGGCGTAGCGTTGATCGCCGGTTATCGCACACGTACCACCGCAGCGCTGTTGGCGATTTTCAGCGTACTGACCGCACTGATTTTCCATAACGCCCTGGCGGACCAGAATCAGTTCATTCACTTCTTCAAGAATATCGCCATGGCCGGTGGGCTCTTGCAGATCGTTTCTTTCGGCGCAGGGCGTTTCAGCCTCGACGCACGTCGCCACTAATCGAATCGCCGGCACGTCCATTCCTTCCGACGAGCCTTGACCATCACAACGGAGAGAATCATGAAAGCGATCCAAGTCGCGCAGTACGGCCAGGCAGAAGCGCTGGAGCTCAAAGAACTTGCGGATCTGAAACCCAATGACGATCAGGTGTTAATCAATGTTGCCGGTAGTGGGATCAATCCAATCGATTGGAAAATCCTCTCCGGTGCCATGCAGCAATTCATTCCTCTGCCACTGCCCTACACGCCTGGCGTGGAAGTCTCAGGCACAGTCGCCGCGGTGGGCAGGAATGTCAGAGACTTTGTCGTTGGCGACAAGGTGTTCGGGTTTATCGGGATTACCGGCGGATATGCGACCCAGGCCCTCTCAACGCCAGATCGTCTGGCCCACACGCCGACAACACTATCGTTGCAAGAAGCCGGCGGCGTGCCGGCGGCAGCGCTGACCGCTTGGCAAGCTCTGCATGAACACGCCGGAATTCAGGCAGGTCAAAAAGTCCTCATTCACGGCGGCTCAGGTGGCGTGGGCAGCTTCGCAATCCAGCTCGCCCGCCTTGCCGGTGCTTATGTGATCGCGACCAGCTCTGCGAAAAACCACGACTATCTGCGTTCACTTGGCGCCGATGAGGTGATTGACTACACCACGGCTAAATTCGAAGACAGCGTTGCTGACCTCGATGCGGTCATTGATCTGGTCGGCGGCGAAACTCAGAACCGTTCATGGAGTGTGATCAAGCGCGGGGGCGTTCTGGTTTCCCCCGTAAGCGCACCCTCTGCACAGAAGGCAAGCGAGCACGGTGTGAGTGGCAAAAATTTCGCCACCCGCTCCGATGGCAGCCAATTGGCCGAGATTGCCGCGCTGTTCACATCCGGCAAGCTCAGCCTTGAGGCTCAAGTGGTACCGCTGACAGAAGTTGTCGACGCGGTTAAACAAAGCTGGGCCGGACACACCCGGGGAAAAATCGTGCTCGATGTCAGCGCTCAGGCCGAATCCTGAACCAGATCGCATACATCGCCGGCAGAAACACCAGCGTGATGATGGTGCCAACAAACGTGCCGCCGATGAGCGTGTACGCCAGCGTGCCCCAGAACACCGAGTGGGTCAGCGGAATGAATGCGAGAATTGCCGCCAGCGCGGTCAACAATACCGGCCGCGCCCGTTGCACTGTCGCTTCGACCACGGCATGGAACGGCGCCAGCCCTTCTTGCTCGTTGTGATGAATTTGCCCGATCAGGATCAGCGTGTTGCGCATCAGAATCCCGGACAGCGCAATCAGCCCGACCAGCGCATTGATGCCGAAAGGCTGGTTGAAGATCAGCAGCGTCGGCACCACACCGATCAAGCCTAATGGCGAGGTGAGAAAGACCATGATCATGGCCGAAATCGAGCGTACCTGGACGATGATGATCAGCAAGGTCATGGCGATCATGATCGGCAGCAACGGCAGAATCGCTTTGCCAGCCTTGCCGGATTCTTCGATGGCGCCCGCCTGTTCAATCCGGTAACCGGATGGCAGGTTTTCGAGGATCGGCTGCAACTGCTGAATGATCGCGCCGGAGACGTCCGGCGGCTGCAAACCTTCGGCGATGTCGCCACGCACGGTGATGGTCGGCGTGCGATCGCGGCGCCGCAGGATCGGGTCTTCCATGCGCACTTCGACCTCGCCGATCTGCGACAACGGGATGCGCTGCCCAGCCGCACCGACCAGGGTGAAGCCTTCGATCTGCGCCGGGTCCAGGCGGATATTGCCCGCCGTACGGCCGACGACCTGCACGGAACGGATGTCTTCGCGCACCGCCGTGATCGGCACGCCGCTCAGAAGAAATTGCAACTGCTGGGCCACCGCGCTGGACGTCAGCCCCACTGCCTGCAAGCGATCCTGATCCAGGTTGAAATGCAGCGTGGGCGTCAGCGGCCCCCAGTCAGTGTTGACGGTTCTCATCATCGGGCTGTCCTGCATCACCGCCCTGACCTGCTCGGCGATGTCGCGCAGCTTCGCCGGATCAGGCCCCATCACCCGATAGGCCACCGGGAATGGCGAATACGGACCGAACACGATCTGCGTCGCCCGAACCCGCGCCTCTGGAGCAAGCCCTTCGGCGACCGCTTCGCGCAAACGCAACTTGAGGGTTTCGCGAGCGTCCTGGTTGTCGGTCAGCACAACGATTTTGGCGAACGATGGATCCGGCAACTCCGGCGCCATTGCCAGGAAAAACCGAGGCGCACCCTGACCGATATAGGCGGTGACGATTTTGGCCTCTTCCTGCTTGTGCAGCCAGGCTTCGACTTTGGCCGCAGCGGCGCTGGTCTGCTCGATGGACGTGCCGTAGGGCATCTGCACTTCGATCATCACTTCAGGACGGTCCGAGGTTGGAAAGAACTGCTTCTTCACCAGCCCCATGCCTGGGATCGCAACAGCAAACAGCGCGACCACCGCACCGGCCACAAGCCATTTGCGCGTGATCACCCACGTCAGAATCCGCCGGAAGCGGTTGTAGCGCGGCGTGTCGTAGATTGCCGCGTGCCCGCCTTCGACTTTCTTGATGTCGGGCAACAGCGTCACGCCCAGGTACGGCGTGAAAGCCACGGCGGCGACCCACGAAGCAATGAGCGCGATGCCGACAATCCAGAACATGTTGCTGGTGTATTCGCCCGCCGTTGATTGCGCGAATCCGTTGGGCAGAAAGCCAATCGCCGTGACCAGTGTGCCGGCCAGCATCGGCGCTGCCGTATGACTCCAGGCATAGGCCGAGGCCTTGATGCGGTCGTAGCCCTCCTCCATTTTCACCACCATCATTTCAATGGCGATGATCGCGTCATCGACCAGCAAGCCGAGCGCCAGAATCAGCGAACCCAGGGTGATCCGGTCAAAGTTCTTGCCGGTGGCCGCCATCACCACAAACACGATCGCCAAGGTCAAGGGCACCGCCGCTGCGACCACCACGCCGACACGCCAGCCCATGCTGAGAAAACACACGAGCATGACCACCAGCAGCGCGACAAAGAACTTGACCATGAACTCGCCGACCGCCGAGTCGATATTCACCGCCTGATCAGTGACTTTCGAGAGGGTCATGCCCAAGGGCATTTCTTCGTTGATCCTGACTGTCTCGGCATCCAACGCCTTGCCCAGATCGAGACCGTTCCAGCCCTCGCGCATGATCACGCCGAGCAATAACGCTTCTTCGCCGTTGTTGCGCACCAGGAAGGTTGCCGGGTCTTCGTAGCCGCGCTCGACCGTGGCCACGTCAGACAGCTTGAGTGTTCGTCCCTGCGCCACCACAGGCGTGTCACGGATTTTCTGTAACGTGTCGAACGCGCCATCGACGCGCAAAAATACCTCCGGCCCTTTGGTTTCGACCGATCCGGCGGGGGTCAGCACGTTTTGATTGTTCAGTGCGGCGAAGATGTCCTGTGGCGCCAAGCCCAGCGTCGCCAGCCGATCATGGGAAAACGAAACGAATATGCGCTCGGCCTGCTCGCCGATGATGTTGACCTTCTTCACGCCAGGCACATGCAACAGCTGCTGGCGTAACCTCTCCGCATCACGCACCAGCAAGCGCTGTGGCTCGCCCCTGGCTTTCAAAGCGAACAGCGCGAAGGTCACGTCGGAAAACTCGTCGTTAACCATCGGCCCGATGACACCCGCCGGCAGCCTGATCGCTTCATCGTCGAGCTTCTTGCGTGCCTGGTAGAACTCTTCCTGCACCTGCGATGGCGGTGTGCTGTCGAGCAACGAAACCATGGTGAATGCCAGTCCCGGACGCGTGTAGGTTTCCGAGCGGTCGTACCACTTCAGTTCCTGCAAGCGTTTTTCGAGGGGTTCGGCGACCTGATCCTGCATCTCTTGCGCGGTCGCTCCTGGCCACGCGGTGATGACGGTCAGCTGCTTGACCGTGAACGGCGGATCTTCCGCCCGGCCCAATTTGAAGAACGACAGAACGCCGGCAACGGCGATGAGAAAAATAAGAAACACCGTGATTGCGCGCTGGCGCACGGCGATGGCGGAAAGGTTGAACCGGCCCTCGCTCATGGACGACTCCCGGCAATCTGGCCATCGTCGCGGGCAAGCAAGCGTACTTCTTCGCCATCGCGCAGCAGATGCGCGCCCAGCGCGACAATCGGTTCACCGACGTTGAGCTGGCCAGCGACACGGGCCGAGTCATCGCTCAAGCCCAGAACCTCCACCGGGCGCCAGCTCACTTTCGCCGGTGTGCCGGCGATGACCCACACGCCGGGGCCTTTGCCTGGGTTGTAGATCGCGGCGACGGGCACCGTCAGCGCCTGTTTTGGCGCAGAACCTTGGGCGATATCAAGGGTGACTGTCGAACCGATCGGCGCATTGGCCAGTTTGCCTTCGAGCACATAGCGCGCTTCAAAGGTGCGAGTCGTGCGGTCGGCCGAGTCGGACAGCAGACGCAGTTTTGCGCTCACGGCAGCTGACGTATCGCCATACAGTTTTGCCTGAGCGGTCGAGCCCGGTGCGGGGCGCAAGGTCTCGGGCAGATGGATGATGGCCTCCCGCTGACCGGCCCGCGCCAGCCGCACCACCGGTTGTCCCGGGCTGACGACTTGCCCGGGCTCGGCGAGGGTTTCCACCACCACGCCATCAGCGTCCGCCACCAGCACCGCGTACCCGGAAGCGTTGCGCGCTACGTCCGCTTGCGCCACAGCGGCATTGAGTTGCGCCCTGGCGGTGTCGGCTGCGGCTTTGAACTGATCGTAGGCCGATGCCGAAATGGCGCCGGCGGCGACGAGCCGGCGATTGCGCGCTTCGTCACCGGCAGTCTGTTTGGCTCGGGCGCGAGCGGCGCTGACCGCTTCTTCCTGAGCTCGCGCCTGCAGGCCGAGGTCGATCGGGTCCAGGCGCATCAGCGGCTGGCCGCGCTTGACCGTCTGGCCGGTATCTACCAGACGCTCAAGCACCTTGCCCGAGACGCGAAAACCCAGGTCGCCCTGCACTCGCGCCGCCACGACACCGGTGAACGATCGGGAGCCGTCTTCTGCAGGCTGCACCGCCGCCGACCTAACAAAGGGCGCCAAGGTACGCGGATCCTGCGCGGTGGAAGAATCCCCGCACGCCGTCAGGGCCAAGGGCAACAAACATACCGCGAGGGGGAAAGGTCGGAGCCGGCGCATGGAATTCCTTCACTGAAAATAGGATGATCATCATATTCTCAGTCTTGTGACCAATATCGTCAACAGTCACAGAGTCACCGGCCCGATGTTCAGCGCTGAATCAGAAGCGATAGCTGACAGAAGTACCGAGCCCGCTGGCGCTGTTCTTGTATTTCGCGCTGAACGAACCCTTGCCAGCCGAGGTGTCGTTGATCTCCACGCTCTCTTCCCAGAGATAGGAATAGGCGACGTCGATGGTGACATTTTCCGCAGGCGTCCAACCGGCGCCGACGCTGAACACCTTGCGATCGCCCGTTGGAATACGCGGCCCGCGATTGGTGTTGTTCGCCGGCGATTGATCAACCGAGAACCCGGTGCGCAGCACCCATTGGTTGTTCAACCGGTACGCCGCGCCGATGGCGTGAGCCCAGGTGTCATGCCAGTTCTGTTCTTCGCTGATCGTGCCCAACTGACCGGCGAGCAGTGGCGGCAATCCGCTGTTTTCGATGGTCAGCTCTTTAAAACGGCTCCAGCGCGTCCAGGTGCTGCCGGCATACAGCGTCCAGTCGTTGTTCAGTTGATGGGTGACCGAGAAGTCCACCGATTCCGGGGTGTCGACGTCCAGCGACGCGTCAAAGCTGCGGCCGCTGACGCCGAGCACGTTGAAGATGCCATCGCTGAGTTTGCTTTTCGCGTCGAGGTGGTAACTGACTTTTGAGTGATAGGTCAGGCCCAGGCGGGTCTGCTCGGTCGCCTGCATCATGACCCCGGCGTTGAAGCCCAGCGCGGTATCGTCGCCCGTGCTTTTGACTTTGCCGTCATTGCGCCCGGGGCTCAGCGGATTGGCGACCATCCCCGATAGCTCGCCGCTGATGCGGTTGATGGTCGGGCCGAAGCCGATCGACACCTTGTCATTGAAGGCATAACTGATGGTCGGCTGGAACGTCAGCGTGGTGACTTCGCTTTTGTTGGCGTAATAGCGGCCAGCGAAACCACTGCCGTAGTCGGTGATCAGGCCAAACGGCACGTAGAACCCCACGCCGAACGCCCAATGCTCGTCGATCGGTTTGACGTAATAACCCATCGGTACCGTGGTGGTCGGCACCATGTCGCCGTCTTCCTTGCCGCCGAACGTGCTGCGGGTCTGGCTGATATCAGACTTCGCAAACAGCGTCGCCTGCCCCGCGCTCGCCTGCTCGCGCTTGAGCCGCGCCATGCCCGCCGGGTTGCCAAAAACGGTGCTGGCGTCTTCCGCCGAGGAAGAGCGACCGGCAAAGCCCGATCCCATGCCGCTGACGCTTTGCTCATTGAGCGCAAAACCACCCGCAAGAACATTCGACGAGGCAAGAACGACAGCCAGCCCCACCGGGCGCTTGAGCATTGTTTTTTTCATTGTGTGGACTCTATGGGTGACTCGGAATTGGATGAACTGCGGCGGCCATGTTATCCGAGTGACCATATCAGTCAACAGTCACGCTTTGGGCAATTATTCATCGTCCGCCCTGTACAGGCGAGGCGAGATCAGGCGGCGACTGATCCGAGTATTCGGATCAGCAGAGGGTCAAGGCATCAAGCTGCGCAGGATGAGGTTCGAAGTCAGTGTCGGCGCCACTTCGATAAAGTCGAGGTTGTGTTGCAGCATCAGTGGATTGACGAAGGGTCGCAACGCCAGGTGGATCGATTCGACCGTCTCGTCCAGCGGCGTCCTGCGCTCGAACTCACCGGCCTCGCGCCCTTCACGGACAATGTCGGTGATGAAACGCTTGATCTGCGCATCGTAACGCTGCGCACTCGGCCAGTTCTCACCCGCTGCAAACGCAGCAATGTCGTAGAGCTTGCGGTCGTTGAAAAACAGGTTCACGCCCGTGGCGATCACGGTTTTCACCAAACGGCGGAAACGCTCGGTAGGCGTCAGGTCTTCCTCGTTGATCGCCTGCTCGACCGCCGCAACGATTTGCCCCAGACAGTTAGCGCAGATGGCTTCGCCAATCGCCTGCTTGGAATCAAAGAATTTGTAGATGTACGCCTTGGAGAAACCGATGGCCTTGGCCAGATCGGACACCGTGGTCTTGGCGTAGCCGTACTGGCTGAAATGCTCGTTGGCAGCCGCGACAATCTGATCACGAATGTCGTGATCGACTGGCCCACGCGGGCCGGGGAAAGATGGGGAAACTGAGGACTGATTCATGTCGGCAGCTTACTCACCCGCCCGCCGACTGACAACGTGTGACACATTCTGAATATCACCACCCATCCACTGTGGGAGCGAGCCTGCTCGCGATGACACCCGCCCTAACGACACCAATCCCTCAAACCGCTGCGCTACCCGGCCTTACTGATCGCGGAAAATCTGATGCGAGAACAGCCATGCAGCAACATCCCGACAATGATCAGCGCCCCCGCCCGCAACCACGTTTCCCACCCCTGCTGACTGAGCAGCACCAGACACGACACGATTGCAAGCACCGGAACGAAGGTCGGCACGCGAAAGTGGTCCTCCTCTACCCTGTCACGACGAAGGACGAGCACCGCCACATTGGTACTCAGAAAAACGAACAGCAACAGCAACACCACCGTCTCTGCCAGCGTTGCCAGCGTGCCTGTGAGTGTCAGGGCAATAGCGACCACGGTGGTTGCGACAATGGCAGCCCATGGAGTTTTTCGTTCAGGCAGAACCGCACCCAAGACACCCGGCAACAGCCCCAGGTTGGCCATGCCATAAGTCAATCGACTGGCCATGATCATGGTTAATAGCGCACCGTTGGCCACAGCAATCAGCGCAATAAAAGAGAACAGCGCCGGCGGGACTGCGAGGGTCGATGCGCGGACAACTTCGAGCAAAGGCGCCGACGTGGCCACCAACTTCTCGGTAGGCAACACCGAAGAAGCCGCCACACCCACCGCCATGTAAACCACGCCAGCCGTAATCAAAGCCGCGAACAAGGCGCGCGGATAGACCTTGCGCACGTCCTTGATTTCCTCGGCCAGATTGGCCGAAGTTTCGAACCCGACGAAGGAATAGAACGCCAACAATGCCGCCCCCAGCACCGCCAGCACGGGACTGACGCCCGGTTTGAACGTGAGCGTCCGCCCCAGATCCGCATCGCCTGTACGGAAATACCAGACCGCAGCCACGATCACCAGAATCAACCCGGACAGTTCAATCACGGTCATCACCAGGTTTGCCCCAAGCGACTCCTTGATCCCCCGCGCATTGAGCAGGCCGATAGCCAGAAGAAACACCAGCGCTGCAATCTGCGGCGATACGTCGACGAAGGCGTTCAAGTAATCACCGGCAAACGCCAGCGACAAACCCGCTGCACTGGTGACCGCAGCCGCCAGCATGCAAAAACCGACCAGGAAGGAAATGAGCGGTGACTTGAAGGCCTTTTCCGCGAACACCGAAGCCGCGCCGGCGTGGGGATATTTGGTCACCAGTTCTGCGTAGGAACCCGCCGTCAACATGGCGAAGAACAATGCGATCAGCAGCGGCACCCAAATCGCGCCGCCCACCTCCCCCGCGATCGTTCCGGCGAGTGCGTAAACGCCCGCCCCCAGAACATCGCCGAGAATAAACAGAAACAGCATCGGGAAAGTGATAGCCCGGCGCAGAGAAGTTTTATCAGTGGGAGCCGTCACGGTCATTCCTTGATTCAGGTGGGTAGGAGCTGGAGGGTTGTCACCTCAAACAATGGAAATGGCGCCGAAAGCAAAGTTCAAAATGTGTGACCGCCCGACTGGCACGACGCTGTAAACGTTGCCAACTCGACACCTGTGGGAGCGAGCCTGCTCGCGAAGACCCCAGCCCGATCAACACAAAACATCAGCCAAAACCAATTCCCTAAACACCCCGTTTAAAACCGACATCCAGACTGTTCCAGCAAGCTACAACGCCTTGCGCCATTGCCTACGACTACGCCAGAATCCGCCGGCTTGTGCGCCTCGGGCCGGGGCTCTATCGTTGGCCGGTCACTGAAAAACAGTGATCGGGTTTGGTAGCCCGGCTTACCTGTCGCATCGCAAGTCATTTGCACGGACGGCTTCGTCCGCTGTTTATGGTGGCCATGCGTAGGGCGTCTCAGGACGCGCCGGGTTTCCAGGTGACCGGTCTACCAACCTGCGTTTGGCCACCACCCTCGTTTGGTAGCGAAAGTGATGGCTCCACTTTTCACCCTGGAGTTTCATCTATGTTCAAAGTAACGCCCAACCCGCCACAGTCAGACGCAACCTCCCCCTACGAATCCCTCGACTCAAAAAAACTCCACGAAGCCGCCGACCGCGCCCTCGACCACTACCTCAAACCCACCGACACCCTCAAAACCACGCCCTACCAGACCAGCAGCATGTTCCTCGCCAACCCGAAAACCGCCACTGAAGAACTGCTGGTCAACGCCAGCGAATCGCTGGGCTCGGCTTCGGTGATGTTGAGTGATGTGATCGGGATGGTTGAAGGATCTGCGCGCAAGACACTGCAAGGTATCGCGCAGGTCGTCATGCTCGGCGAGCTGGCGGTTAATCAGGCGTTGGATAACGTCGTGCCGGTGGAGTAAGCGCAAACTCCCTGTCGCTGGTGAGGTACGAAGTTTCAAAGACCAGCGGTGAGCGTTGGCGTGGGCTCATGTCTCGCACCCTATCGCGCTCGTCTCAAAAGCCCAGCCTTGCGCTGGGCTTTTGCCGTTTAGTGGCAGTGGTAGTCGTTGGTTTTATGGTTGCGATGGCAACCCTTTGAATCAGTGCCACCGCTGTGCGCAAAGGCAGCAACGGATGTAATCGATAATATTGCGGCAATCAGAATGGCGGACAGTTTCATCAGGGCTTGCTCCATGCTCGTGTTGTTATTCTTTGTGAGATGTCTCACGCGGAGCAGCGTATGGCCAGGTGCCTTCATTGAGCAAGCGACTTCTCCGAGGATTCGATCAAAGGTCGATTGCTTGCGATGGCTGGGTCACTGGGCGCGAACATCAGCCACACGGCGTCGTTTGTCGGGCTGGTTATGGTGGCAGGTGGCGGCACTGAGTGCCGCAACGAAAAGCACCAACACTCCCGCCTTATGCGCTCAGGCCAATCCAGCCATGAAAGCCGACATACAGGCCAACGCCAATGATCAGCACGCTGGACAGGTAAGGAGCGCGGCGCGCTACGGTTCCCAGCCACGGCCAGCGATTGGAAGCCTGTCTGGCGCCAATGGCTGCTGCGGCACCGACGGTGACCAAAGTCAGCGCCAGGCCGATGCTGAAACACAGAACGAGCATGCCGCCGAGCGCGACTTCTTTGACTTGCAGGCACAGCAACAGGACAGTGATGGCAGCCGGACAGGGAATCAGGCCGCCAGTCAGCCCGAATATGACGATCTGACCCGTGGTCACTTCGCGGTTGGTGAAGCGCTTACGGATGTCGTTGGCATGAGCACGTTCGTGCGCATCCTGATAGCCATCAATCGACAGCTCCAGGCCTTCGAGTTCGGAATGCGCATGCCCGTGATCATGCTCCTGGAACGTCAGGTCGTAATCATGCGAATGCCCGGCATGTCCAAGGCTCAAGCGAGCGCTGAACTCGTGCGGTTCCGGAATATCCACCGTCGACTGCAGAAAACCCTCACGCTCGACGAACGCGAACGATTGGCTGCTGCCGTCCGGACGCGTCGTGGTCAGGCGAACATCCGAGGCTGCCCAGGCGTGTCCGCTCAAGGTCTTCAGGCGCCAGTGCGGTGGCATGCCTTCCTCGAAGATCGACAGTTCAACACGGCCATGGCCGGTATCTATTCGGTGCGTTTCATCATGATGACCATGGTCGTGTTCGCCGTGATGGTGATCATCGCTTTGCTCAAACTTGAACATCTGCTCACCGCGCCAGGTACGCCACAGCATCCACAGGGCAATCGCGATGATCAGTGCAGAGGAAGCAAGCTGGAAATACGGCTCAGTGGTTTCAGCATCCAGGCCTTTGCCCAGGTACATGCCGCCGATGGCGACCAGCCACACCACGGCGGTGTGCGAAAGCGTTGCGGCCAACCCCAACAAAACAGCCTGTTTGACCGAGCCACGGATGGCCACGATGAAGGCCGCCATCATGGTTTTCGAATGACCTGGCTCCAGGCCATGCAAGGCACCGAGCAGAATCGCGCTCGGGAAATACAGCCAGGCGTGAGCCCCGCCCTCTTGCAGCAGTTCAGCAAAGTTGGGCATGTCGGGCCTAGAGGTACTTGGTGATTTGTTTAAAGGCTTCCAGCGGTGCGCGCTCGCCATTGTTCAACGCCGAGACGGTGTCCTCCAGGCAATGATCGATGTGATCCTGGATGAGTGTTCGTTTGGCCTGGCAGATCGCTTTCTCAACCGCATGAAGCTGCTGGGCGATATCCACGCACTGACGCCCTTCTTCGATCATGGTGATGATGCCGCGCAAATGGCCATCCGCCCGTTTGAGGCGCTTGATGATCGCCTCGTGACTCTGGTGGGTATGGGGATGGCTGTGTTCGTGTTCGTGTTCACTCATGAGTTGAGTCTCAGGGCTCGATGAATTACGCTGGCATCGTATCCCCCCAGGGGGATTAGGCAAATCGCTTGAGCGCCCTGTCGACGAGTTGAAACCTTTAACACCATGTACAGCAAAACACTGACAACGACGGCAGTAATCGCGCTTGCTCTCGCCATGTTCATGGCCTGGGCCGGGCATACCTATTCGTTGCCAGTCACCTCGGGGCAGCCAGCCTGGGAGATCGCTCAGGACGTCCATCGTTCTCACGGCGAAGAGTCGTCATCCAGCCACGACCGGCGATTACCTGAGCGTCAAACAGTAGTCCGGAACACATGGAAAACGAGGCCGCAAATGCGGCCTCGTTTTTTTCTGCGCGAAGAAAAGCGCTGGATTCAAATCCCGCAAATGTCCGTGCGCAACCGCCAGGCGTCTTTCGCTGGTGGCATGCCGAACAGACGGGCGTAGTCCCGACTGAACTGCGAGGGGCTTTCATAACCGACCGTATATCCCGCCTCTGCGGCATCGACCGCTTCGGTGACCATCAGCCGGCGTGCTTCCTGTAGCCGCAACTGGTTACGAAATTGCAGCGGGCTCATCGAGGTGATCGCCTTGAAATGCGTATGAAAAGAAGAACGGCTCATGCCGGCGATTTCGACGAGTTCATCTATCCGACACGCTTCGTTGTAGTGGCTGCGCAGCCAGGCAATGGCCTTGGCGATCTGGTTCAAGCGGCTGTCTGCTTGCGTCATCTGCCTGATGATGCTGTTGCCTTTCTCGGTTAGAAGGCGATAAAGCATTTCGCGAATCACCAGCGGAGCGAGCGCTTCGATATCCCGTGGCCTGTCGAGCAACCCGGCCAGCCGAACCGCAGCATCCAGCAGTTCTGGAGTCGTATCGTTGAGCGTAATGCCTGCCGGCGGTGCACTGACGCTCTCTTCTCTTAGCGGATGGCGCAGCGCAAGTTCACTCAACACAGCGGTATCGAGATCCAGCGCCAGGCACAGATAGGGAACAGCCTCACTCGCCTCGATGACCGAGCCCATCACCGGAAGGTCTACCGATGCAATCAGGTACTTGGCCGGATCGTAAACATAGACGGTAGTACCCAGCATCGCTTGTTTACGTCCCTGAGCGACAAGGCAGAGTGTCGGCTCGTACACCACCGGCATAGGCATCGTAGGCGTAGCCGAACGAATCAGGCTGACACCCGGAATCGCGGTGCTGTGGATGCCGTCATTCCGGGCGTGACGACCAACGATATCGACAAGCTTGGAAAGGGAACTCAAACGCAACTCCATAACGAGGGCATGCGGCGGTTGAACAACTGGTATCGGATGATCAAGCAAGAAATCAGGACGATCCTGCAACAGCCCTCCTCCGCTCGTGAGTCACACTTCAGATGAGGCCCAGAGACACTGCTGGCCAAACCCGCGCCGGTTCTTGCCAATGCCTCATATAGAACAACGGCGTGTGGGAACGCAACTAGCGGCTCTCAGACAACAACAACGGCCCATCCAACTCGACGGGGCTCATCAGACAGATTAAGGAGCACAGGAAATGACGCTTGTTCAACGCCTCTCTACAGCGCTAGCACTGGTCCTCACCACACTCATCGCAGGGCCGGCGCCCGCCGGGGCCAACGAACCGACTACGGAACGCAATCGCCAATTCATTGCGCAAGCGTTCAACCAGTGGGCTCAGGGCGGCCGGACGTTCTTCACAGATGTGCTGTCTCCCGATGTGATCTGGACAATCAAGGGGACGAGCCCTTCAGCGGGTACTTACCGGGGCCGAGATGACTTCCTGAAACGCGCAGTCCAACCCTTCGCAAAACGGCTCGCCTCGCCCGTTCGCCCGACGGTGGCGGATATCTGGGCTGAAGGCGATGACGTCGTTGTGCACTGGAACGGCACCGCCACCGCAGCCGACGGCGCGCCTTATCGCAACAGCTACGTATGGATCATGCGCATGCGAAATATGCAGGCAGTTGAGGTCATTGCCTTTCTCGACCTGGTGCCTTACGACGACGTTATCAGGCGAATTCCGCTTAAAGCGGGAGATCTTGAATAGATAAGCCTGCCAGAATCGGCTGAAGGATCTGCCTGTAGGAAACTGCGAGATATTACGCAGGTGGACATGTCACCGAATGTCGGCTTTCGGCCAGAAGCTACCGTTCGAGAAACGCAGATTCCCCATTACAGACATCAATTCACTGGCCACTGGAATAGATGAGCACAGCTATAAATGCTACGAATGGAGATAGCAGAATCAGTCCACCGACGACAACTGCCCAGCCCCAGGCAAAACCACTCTCACCCTTGAAACGCCCGCCACTCAACAAGCCCAACACAAACACGCCAATTCGATGAGCTATCAAATCGAAAATGAAGTCCATTGACCGTTTCTCCTTGCCGGTTTCCATGAGACGTCAGAACGTCCACTCCCGCCCTTCGTGATAGTCAGCAACCAGCCAGCGGATGCTCTCTAAAACTACCGCCCAGGCGTTGCGATATTCGAATCGACCTTTTTCCCCATGCTGATGCGCGGTTCGGTCGAGTAGCCAAGAGACTCGTAGAAGGCTTTGACGCTTTCATTGGTGCTGACGATTTGCAGATTGATTTTCATGCAGCCGCGCAAGGTCAAGGCGCGCTCAGCATGATTAACCAGTTGTGCGCCCAAACCCTTTCTGCGATGTGCAGGGTCCACGGCAACTGAATATAACCAGCCACGATGACCGTCATACCCCGCGAGGACGGTGCCGACGACGTCATTTCCGGACAACGCGACAAAAAAGAGGCCGTCCCTGACAGCCAGTTTCTTATCGATAGCAAGGCTCGGTGTGTTGTGCGCGGTTTCGTAACCGAAAACGGTTTCCCATAGCGCCATGACAGGAATTCGATGGTGTTCGTTTGAGTAATCGGCAATAACATCCATGGAGCAGCCTCTTGTTTAAAGGGCGACGCTAACTCGCTGTGAAGGTCTGTGTCCACTTGCTGCTTCTGGCCGGTTAGCGACCCTTTCTCTGGTCAGCCATCCTTGTCCTTCGACACGTGGAGGACTCGTCATGAACATCTTCGCTACCTGCAGCCGCGAGCCTTGGAACAAAGGAAAACTGGTCGGGCAGAAAGCTCCACTCAGACTGAGAGATATCTGGGCCATCCGGGTAAGGCTTCAAATTGCAGAACGAACCCGTGATCTTGCGCTCTTCGATCTGGCCATCGACAGCAAGCTTCGGGCCTGCGACTTAACAAAACTTCGTGTGCGTGACGTCGCCCATGGCGAGCACGTATCACCACGCGCCATCGTGATGCAGCAGAAAACGCTGCGGCCAGTGCAGTTCGAGATCACCGAACAAACACGGTTTGCTATCGCAGCCTGGATACGCCAGGCTCAACTCCGGAGCGAGGACTGCCTTTTTCCGAGCCAGCTGCATACCTCAGATCATCTATCAACACGTCAATACGCACGTATCGTCAAAGGCTGGGTGGAAGCAATTGGCCTTGATCCAGCTATGTATGGCACTCACACAATGAGGCGTACGAAGGCATCGCTGATCTATCGCAGGACGAAGAATTTGCGAGCGGTTCAACTGCTGCTTGGCCATACGAAGCTGGAGAGCACCGTTCGATATCTGGGAATTGAAGTTGACGACGCCCTAGAGATGGCGGAACAGACCGAGGTTTGAATATGCATAGCGACGGTCGAGCCCTGACCGTCGCTGACCGGCCAAAAGCGGCCTTCCATGATCGGTTAGTCCGCACTATCTCAAACCAAGAATGTCTCTTCTATATGCGGTGAATGCGTCCTCAAGGAACGATAGTAGTGACTCAATAGACTTGATTAGGTTGTGGCGTTCAACAACGGTTCTTTTAAAATTTTGATGCGTTAGAGAGTGTCTTAGTTCTGCAAGCGACTCCATAGCCGATGCTTTGAAAGCATTAATTTTTTTATCGCGCTCCTCGCGCCCAACACTCATATCTACAGAAAATGTCGTCTCTCTCAATATTTCGGCAAACTTAATACTGGAATACTTCAAAGAGGCTCTAACTCCGCTGTTGTGATTCATGCTCCAGCTGAGTTGATTGCGGCAGCTCTCTAAAAGTGCCAGTGGCGAACCAGTGTAAGCGATGTCGTTTTTCAGATTGAAAACATTTGCAATTGGAAAGAAAAACTCTAAGAACTTATATAGCTCAAGGAAGAGGCTTTCGAATCGCTTGGATTTTATCAGGGATAGTAATTGAAAAAATAGCCAATCATGGCTTTCTTCAGGTATAAGAAGAGCTAACGAAATTATTTGGCTCTTAAATATAAGGCTGGGAGAGTCTTGTGGTTCGGTGCTTAACAGCACCCTTGTATAAGTTGCAAGTGCATGCTCTTTTTCAGCTTCTTCAGTAATGCGGAATGCTATTATTTTTGGGAAGTACTGAGAAATATCGCTTTCAAATACATCGCCATTGAGCAGTCGGCTAGGGATTGCCGTTGGTAGAGAAAAGTCACAGAGTGTTAAGAACGCCGACTGCTGTAAAAAGTGAAGCTCCGATTCAACTAAGCCAAGAGCTGTTGAGTCCCCGGCTGTAGGTAAGTGGCCATCGACAGATACACAGAATACTCTTCCGTCATTATCGTCGAAGTAAGACAAACATACATCATCTATTTTTTCATGATCAGCCCACTCGCATTGGGTAAAAAGTAGGGCGCCGTCAGCGCATTGCTCCTTGAAACCGGCTGCGTCGCGATCACAGGGAATCGGCCAAAATGACTCAATAACTCCGCCATCTGAGTTTTTTCGGAGCCATTCAAGGAATGGCCCCTTAATGAACGTAACCGGGTTTTTCGTCATACCGCACGCCAGCATGGGTACATGCTACCATTTTCGATAATTCTATCCGTATATTTGAAAAGAGATAAGAATGCCCGGAGGTAGAAATTTCTTTCTACTTCACCTATTCGGCTCGTGCGGACGCGTGTCGATAATAATTCGTTAAGAGTTTCGAAGTCTATGAAGGCAGCTAGTTGCTGCGGGTCTAGGTTGTTCATGAATCGAAGAAGGCGATTTGCGCTTTCTCGCAGTTCTAACATTCGTTCCTTTGCTTCTATAACATCGTAGTCAAACCCGGCGATGCCTAAAACTATTTCGGCTACAGCAACGACAAAACCTATTGATGCGGGTGCAGATGTAAATATGTCACGACCTACTTTGATTCTTGAATCCTCAGTTGCATCAATTACGCCCCGAGACACCCGATCAAACTGCGCGTCCATGTCTACGAGCAACAAGAGAGCATCTAGGAAAAGTGGGAAATAATCCTCGTTTGAAGCAGCGTCTGTAATGTCAATTTTGGCAAACTCGTCTGCCATTTTATCTTTTATGTCGACGTCGATTGATCGCGATGTGAAGGCCAGGAAAAGCTCTACTATTCTTGAACTTTTATAGGTTCCCGCCTGAGAGCGACGAGATGAGTCTCCGTTAGAGATTACTCTAATATCCGTTATTTGCTCACTGACTTTGTTAAGTAGAGGCCTGTACAGAACGTCGAGTTGTCGTTTTAAGTCCCATGGGACTTGGCCGGTATTTAACACAAGCATTCGATATATAAGGCTGTCAACTTTGTGTGAGAGCCATATTTCGACCCGGACCACTGCATCATCTACGTTGGCTTCTTTTAGAGCGGTAGTTCTTTGCATGCCGTCGATGATGCTGACGTCAAGGTCACGTTGCCTGATTGCGGAAATAAGAGTGTCAGAGTCATCTAACGAACTTAGAAATTCGTAATCCTCTGGTGAGCAAACAACTCCAATGACGACTGGAGGGATGACCGCGCCCTGGCTGATATCTCGAACCAAACGGTTCCTGATTTTCAGACCAGATTTCGATTTTATGGCAGGGCGCTGGCCTTCCAGTCCCCCGTCGTTGTCGTATGATGCTTCCACCAAGTCAAGGTAGGAACTCGCGTTTACAGTAACCATGATGGACCAGCATTCGCTTCTGCCATCTTTTAATTTGACCGCTGGAATAGACATCAATCCATCCTATCTAGATAGCCGAGTATTTAAAAAACTATCCTACCCAAGTCTATCTGTTCAATCTAGTCTGAGGGGCCGGAATTGATGGGATTAGTTCGGGATCGGTGTGAGCCGTTGATTTTCCTTCGATATTTTTTGATCGGCTGCGAGCGGTACGAAAAACGAAGCTTTGCTCCCTCACCTAGGCAGGGGCCTTTTGTTTGAAGTCAAAAGTGAATTTTGCGTCGGTGCCGTCTGGATTGGAGCGACAGTCATTGAATACGAGACTTTCTGATGGCGACCGGCGATATACGCGTGGTGGTGCGAATTATGTACGCGATCCAAACGCGTGCGCTGTAAGCCTTTATTTATATGGCGTTCAGGATTGGTTGATCCAATCTATCACCGAGGCCAGTGATTTTCGCTCATGACGCCCTATCTGCCGCTCTCAACCGGCGAGAGCTGACCCATAGCGGTTCTTCGAATCCAGCAGAGACCTGTCGGTGATTGTCTTCTGAATCTACAACTGCATAGCCAAAAGCTATTACGGATTGCGTTTCATCCATGGCTTTGACTCAGCCAGGGGACTGCGTGAAGTGGACGGGGGAATTACGTCGAAGGAGCCAGAGGGAGCCGGAGGCCAATTAAGGCTTCGTGAGAGTAACAGTAGCGAAGTGTTCAATGCACTGCACCACCCTAGTCAGAATAATATTGAAACCCGAGAAATCAATAGTATTTTTATTCGGCACAACAACTTTACTAGCAAAGAACTCTTTACCATACTCGGTAGCAGCATCAATCTCATTTTCTTTGTTAAACTGTTTACCACCTAGCTTTATATCCCTTACAGCCTGCGGAAAGAGATCCTCGATTGAAGTATGCTCTCCTTTCGCCTTTAATGGCGTCAGCACGATATATAAGTTATGAACCACATGAATAAATTCCGCTTTTCTGAAATCGCTGACCGCTAGCGTCGAAGGAAAAATATTGGGGCTGTATTTTTTTCCCTTCAACACTCCTTCAACTTTTCCGAATCCATCATCATTATCAAGTATGAGAATGACTGGCTGCGCTGGCACTGGGGCTTTGTAGTATTTAAAGTGTTCATCGAAGCCCAAAACAAACTCTTTTAGATATGGCGTACCACCTGACAACTCAAGCAAGAATCTGGTGCGCTCTGTATAATTAAGAAACCGCACTAGTAATTCGCACGGGTCATTCCCAGATTTTGGCTTCACCAGTTTAGGATAACCACCTGCTAACCGACCTATGGCTGACTTAAGATATACGTTGTCTGTTTTGCCTTCACAAATTATAGTTGGCTTATCATTGCCATAGAATAGTTTGTAGTACAAAAATCTGCTGAATGTTCGTTCTCGACCACTCAACAACCTTCGAGTATTAGATTTTCTCTGAGAAGAATCATGATCAAGAGACAAGGCTGTCTTATTTCTCTTTCGATTGAACAAATCAATTTGATCTATAAAGTTCAGCCGCCCCTCAAGGACAAAAATATTACCTTCTTCGGGAGCTCCGGATGCGTTCTCCGTAAAAGCCCCAGTCTGAAATAATGAATGACACTGAGACTTGACAGTTCGCCAGTACTCGCTTTTAACTGCTGGTTTTTTATTAACAACCAGCCCAGTTACATCTTGACGTGAATCTTTATATTGAATTCTCGTCTTTGAACTATTGATCTCGAATCCAGCTCGTTTAATTTCAGCCTGCAACCTTTTGCCAGGAATGTAATCTTGCTGTTCCTCTGCCATCAAACAGGAGGGAAACTCCTTCTTTCTGGTCGAGATGGTTATATCGTCAGCATATCTGCTATAGGTACAGGAATTTTCTTTGGCCAGAGAAGCTAATCTGATATCAAGCGAGTGTGTGATTAAATTTGTTATAACAGGAGAGCACGGGCTACCTTGGGGTAATTTATTCTCATAGCATGCAATTTGCGCGATTACAGTGGCCACTGCTGGGTCTAACTGAAAGTTTTTGTTTGCAATAAAAAAACCTCGCACTCGACCAAAATTAAAACTTTCAAAAAAATCTTTTAGGTCGATATTCAAAACATTTTTCTGGCTCAAATGTACAACCGCATTTGTAAGAATCGACCGCTCTCGAACAAAACCATGCGACAATTTCGACTTGAATTTATCTCCCTTGGAGTTATTGATCTCTTGGATGCAATCTTGCAGCAAAAGGGAGAGAGCGGCCTGTATAGATTTAAGCTCGTCAGAAGGAGCATGTATAGTACGAGTGCCGCCACTCTTTTTGGCTATCGTAAAGCTCTTATACTGACTTTCAGGCCTCATCCTGTATAAAACATTAGTGAGGTGCGATGCATTAATCCCCATTAGCAATGCAAGCTCTGGCTTAGTCTTTATTGCACGTAGAGCATTTATTTTTATCATCGTCTACTAATGTTCAGAAAGTTAGACGGCTTACGGGCACTCCTAGGCACTGCCAGGACCGTAGAGAATCGACAAGTCTCCACCAAGGGCAATCCTTTCGGACCTTTTTTTCACTGATCGCGATGCGCGATCCAAAATCTGCCCGTAAGCCGAGGGCGAGGCTAGCAAATAATTGGATCCGATAGCAATACTGATAAGCTGGGTGCCTCCCTGCCGATCTAAACACTTGTTGCTGGTGACTGAACGTTATCGGGTTTGTGCGAGGAAAAAATACACGCTCCAGTCCGTCAACAAAGTAGTCTCAACCTCGACTTTTTCGGTTTTCGGTGACCGCTTTTGGCCGATTGCTGCCAGTCGCCATGGGCGCTCTGCTGCCAGGCCATGTATTCGCCTCGCGAAACCGCGCTTCAAACACCTGAACTCTCCGCAATCTCCCCTTCCCCCCGCAAAAAATCCACAAACGCCCTCAGCGGCGAAGGCATGTGGCGGCGGCCGTGGTAGTAGAGAAACGGGCCGTCGAAGGCCTGCCACCAGTCCTCGAGAATCGGCACCAGTCGACCATCGGAGAGTGGCTCGCGCAGAAAATCCTCGAAGGTATAGACGATGCCCAGTCCGTTGATAGCCGAGCGAATTTTCAAATCGTGCGACGACGTCAGCAGTTGCCCCTGAGGCGGGATACGCACGATACGGCCGTCTCGATGGAACTCGAATACGCCGACTTTGCCACTCTCGAACCGATGGCCAAGCAGGTCATGGCCCGGCAGTTCTTCGGGGTGAGTGGGTGTACCGCGTTCAGCCAGATAGCCCGGGGCGGCGGCTGCAACGAAACGTTGGCGACGCGGGCCGATGGGCACGGCGATCATGTCTTTGGCCAGGCTCTCTTCATAGCGCACGCCGGCGTCATATCCGCCAGCGTTGACGTCGACGAAGGTGTTGTCCATGACGACTTCGACACTGACCCCTGGATAGAGGCGCAGAAAACGCGCCAGCAGGTCGGGCAACAGAAAACGTGCCACCGGCACTGGCACATTGAGCTTGAGCGTGCCGACCGGGCGCTGAGCGTCGTCGTCCAGATCGTTGAAAGCGGCGTCGATTTCTTGCAAGGCCGGGCGCAGGCGCTCGAGCAATCGTTCGCCGGCCGCCGTCGGCGTGACGCTGCGCGTGGTTCGATTGAGCAGGCGCACGCCCAGGTCGCTTTCCAGCCGACGCATGCAGTCGCTCAACGACGAGGCGGACAGCCCGCGCTTTTGCGCGGCAGCACGAAATCCTCCGGCCTCGACCACCGCAGCAAATATCGACACATCGGTAAGGTTTGGTTTACGCATGGACGCTTCCTCCGCAAGCGGCTGACTGTACGCCATACCGTACGGGCCATCCACAAATGACCGACTTATCCTCGCGCATTCGTACACCGATACTGCTCACTCGCCCCGCCAACCGGGAACCTGTACCGCGAATGAGATTTCCCCAATGAGCCATTCACCCGCTACGCCGAGCAATACTGCGACCCAACGCCTCCTCAAGGCCGCCCGAACGCTGTTCGCCATTTCCGCGATGGCCGGCACACTGGCTGCGCAGGCGACTCCCCGAACGGAGCCGAAGCCGGACTGGTCAACCCACGATATGCCCAGCCAGAAAGGCCGCATCGTGCTGGTGACCGGGGGCACCAGCGGCATGGGCTATGAAGACGCGCTGGCCCTGACCCGAGCCGGTGCCGAGGTGATCATCGCCGCACGCAACGCCGAGCGCGGCCGCGAAGCGATCACGAAGATCAAGCAAGCCGTGCCCGAGGCGCGCGTGCAATTCGAAACGCTGGACCTTGCCAATCTGCAATCGGTGCGCGACCTCGCCAACCGTCTGCAAGGGCGCCTGCCGAGGCTCGACGTGCTGATCAACAATGCCGCGATCATGTCGCCGCCTGTTCGAGGCGTTTCCGCTGATGGCTACGAGATGCAATTGGCGACCAATTACCTGGGGCATTTCGCCTTGACCGGCCTGCTGATGCCCCTGCTACGCAAAAGCGACGATGGTCGGGTGGTCAGCCTGTCGAGCATCGCCGCAGGGCGCGCAACCGTTAATTTTGATGACCTGCAGGCTGAGCGCAGTTACGACCCTTTTGCCAGCTACAGCCAATCGAAACTGGCGGTTCTGAAGTGGAGCATTGAGCTGCAGCAGCGCAGCGATGCCGCCGGTTGGGGAATACGCAGCATCGCCGCTCACCCCGGCGTTGCCGTGACCGAACTGATCGCCCGTGGGCCTGGCCTGGACAGTGAATTCGGCAAACAATGGGCAGTAGAGCGGGACCTGTATCATTCCGCAGCGCAGGGCGCGCTGCCCACGCTGTATGCGGCGACGGCGCTGGAGGCGGTGGGCGGTGCCTACTACGGGCCTACCGGTGATAACGAGAAGCGCGGGCCGCTGGGCTTCGCCAAGATGCCGCCGGCCGCTGCCGATCGCTCGAATTCGGCCACACTGTGGCAACTCTCCGAGCGACTGACCGGCGTCACCTACCGCTGAGCCCGCTGGCACGGGGAGGCTCCGTGCCATTGCCCCGCCACTCCCACAGGAGCGCAACATGGATACGTCTCTTCTCGCCGACCGCGCCGGCGCCATCATCAATGCCGAGGCTGACGAGCTGCGCCCTGCGCTCAATGGCTTTCTGCTGTTCGTCTGCCTGTTCGCCGGCTATTTCATGCTCCGCCCGATCCGCGAATCGATGGGCATCACTGCCGGCGTCGAGAACTTGCAGTGGCTGTTCACCGCGACCTTCCTGGTCATGCTGACGGCCGTTCCGCTGTTCGCCTGGCTCAGCGCACGCGTGCCGCGCCTGCATTTCGTGGACTGGGTGTACGGATTCTTCTGCACCAACCTGCTGTTGTTCGCCGCCTTGTTCCTGGGCGAGGAAAGCCCGTGGCTGGCGCGCGTATTTTATGTGTGGATATCGGTCTACAACCTGTTTGTCGTATCGGTCGCCTGGAGCCTGATGGCCGATGTATTTGACAGTGCCCAGGCCAAACGCCTGTTCGCTTTCATCGCGGCGGGCGCCAGCGTCGGCGGCCTGAGTGGCCCTGCGCTGAGCGCCTTGCTGATCGGTCCGCTGGGCGAGTCCGGCCTGATGCTGCTGGCCGCTGTTCTGCTGGCCGCTGCGATGTGGTTCAAGCGCCAGCTGATGCACTGGCGTGAACAGGGTGGCGCAGGACGCCCCGATGCCGCGCCGAGCGAAAGCCCTCGCAGGCCGTTGCCGGGCAATCCGTTCAGCGGTATGACGGCCGTTGTGAAATCACCTTATCTGCTCGGCATCTGCGGTTTTGTGGTGCTGCTGGCGACAGTCTCCACCTTCCTTTACTTCGAGCAGGCACGCGTCGTCGCCGAACACTTCCCGAACCGCGAGGCGCAGGTGCGCGTGTTCGGCATCATCGACTTTGTCGTGCAGGCGGGCGCCCTGCTCTGTCAGCTGTTCATCACTGGACGCCTCGCGCAAAGGCTCGGCGTCGGCGTGCTGTTGGCCATGGTGCCGCTGGTCATGTGTGCCGGGTTTATCGGACTGATCTTCGCCCCCGGCTTTGGCCTGATCGCCGCGCTGATGATCGTGCGCCGCATCGGTGAATACGCCTTCGTGCGCCCAGGCCGAGAGATGCTGTTTGCCCCGCTCGATGCCGAAAGCAAGTACAAGGCGAAGAACTTCATCGACACCGTGGTCTACCGCGCCGGCGATGCCATCAGTGCCTGGGCAAAAAGCGCGCTGGACGCCCTCAGCCAAGGTGCAGGCATGGCTGCGCTGGTTGGCGCGTTGTGTGCACTGCTGTGGGGTCTGCTGGGATGGCGACTCGGCGAACGGGCGGACCGCCGAGCCAGTGTGGCGGGAGCGCGGCAAAACCCAGCGTAGCGCGGTCGAATCGAGAGACGAGGATTTTTCTCGAAAGCATTCGCCCTGCACAGGGCCAGACTTTGCAGACTGACTGACGGCTGACCGCCCCACCAGGGAACTGCGGGTGCCTGGCATCGTCCGAGCTTAAGCGTTTAAGCAAACTGCTCGCCACGAGGTTTCCGTTTGAAAGCTGCCATCGTCAAAAAATACCGTCTGATCATCAAGACCCTGGGTTACGTGGGCTGGTCTTTGTTCTGGTTGCTGCTCTGGGACATCGCCGTCACCGTCGACTTCATGCTATTTCTCAACGCCAAGCTGAACCTGCCGTTGATGCCGCTGACCTTGCTCGGTTCGGCGTTGATCGTGTTGATCAGTTTTCGCAACAGCAGCGCTTACAACCGCTGGTGGGAGGCGCGGACGCTGTGGGGGTCGATGATCAACAATTCCCGCAGCTTTGCCAGGCAGGTGCTGACGCTGCTGGACGACGCTGGTGGCGAGGTTAATCCGGTCAAATCCACGCTGTTGCGCCGCCACGTGGCCTACGTAAATTGCCTCGCCGCGCATCTGCAAGGTCAGCCGTGTCCCGACGAGGTGCGAGCGTTTATTCCCGCCGAAGAATTTGCCCGCAGCGGCACGACCAATAACTTTGCCAACGATATCCTCACCGGCTCGGCGACTCTGCTCGCTCGCGAATACAAGGCCGGGCATCTGGACAGTATTCGCCTGGCGCGGCTTGAGTCGACGCTGGTGGATCTGTCCAACAGCCAAGGCGGCATGGAGCGGATCGCCAACACCCCGCTGCCCTACCCTTATGTGTATTTCCCACGGCTGTTCATTTCGCTGTTCTGCCTGATCGTCCCGATAGGTCTGGTGGAATCCCTCGGCTGGTTCACGCCGCTGGCGTCGACCGTGGTGGGATTCATGCTGCTGGCCATCGAGCGCATCGGCACCGATCTGCAAAGCCCGTTTCGCCACAGCGAACACCAGATTCAAATGGAAGCGCTGTGCGAAACCATCGAAAAGAATTTGCAGTCAATGCAGCGTGATTCGTTGGGGGATGTACGCAGGGTTGAGGAGCCCGCTTGAGGCGCTGCTTTAGCAGCTGCGCGTTTCATCAGATGCGGAGCGGCTATTGACGAGTGTCCGCCGCCTCGGCCGGGTAAAACTCGCCCTGCTTGCCCATTTCTTCGAGTCGTTCGCGCGCTACCGCCTCAACACGGGCCACTGCGTCTCGATCGTCAGGGTCAACCAACTGCAAACACAGGCGTCGGACATTCTGATCATGGGTTCCCTCGCTGAGCATTTCGTGGGTGAAGACTTGTTCAGCACGCCATAGGCATAACTGAGTATGGGTCCCGCCGAGCCATATCTCGTTGATTGATCCAAGATCAGTGGTTGCCAGTTGATCCACGGTGATTGTCTTATCCATTGCGCCGTACCTTGAAAATGCTTGTACAGGTACGACTGGCAGGCATAGCGAGTCGTTCAAGTCGTCGACAGTCCACCCACGCCCCACTCTCACTTGTTCGGAAAATTCTTATGAAATCGCCAAAAATCGAAGATTACATCGCTCAATGGCCATTACTGGGCGTGGACTCCGCTGCCCCTTGGGCGGTGGTTCAGGATTGCGAGAGCCGGATTCTGAAATTGCTTGAAACGCTCGGCCCGGGATACCGGCGCCACAACAATTGTGCGATTCATGAAACCGCCATTGTTGAGCAAGGCGCCGTTCTCAAAGGCGCAATCATCATCGGCGAAAGCTGCTTCGTCGCGGCGGGGGCTTATCTACGGGGAGGTGTATACCTCGGCAAAAACTGCATCGTTGGCCCCAGCTGTGAGCTGAAAAGTACCTTCATGCTCGATGGCAGCAAGCTTGCCCACTTCAACTTCGTCGGCGACTCATTGATTGGCGAAGCGGTAAATATTGAAGCCGGCGCGATCATCGCCAACTACCGTAACGAACTGGACGGGGCTGATATCAGGATCCGCCACGAAGATCAGGTGATCGACACAGGCGTCAGCAAATTTGGAGCGCTAGTGGGTGATGGCTGCAAGATTGGCGCAAACGCTGTGATTGCTCCTGGGGCTTTGTTGCGGCCCCACACACGTGTTCCTCGTCTGGGGTTGATTGATCAGTTTGCTTACGAATGACACCAGATATTCGAATCTATTTTTCGGCCAGAAGCTGCCGTTGGAATGTGTACCTTCCCGAGTATGTTCCGAGGTGGTGATCTGTCTGCCGGGAATATGCAAGTGCGATTAATTGGCTGTCTGCTCTTGCTTGAAAGCAGTCCGTGGTTCCAGCCTTGTCACTGAACCGTCACACCCGCCTCCTACGCTCGACCGATCTCGACCATCGCCCCAAGAGCCCGCATTCCAAAATGCCGCCCATCACCGCCACCTCCCCACCCCGCCAAAAGATCATCCTGCGCTCCGACAACCTCACCTCTTCCGACTTCGGCGCCCTGTTCTCCAGGCTCTTCGGCAACCGCTACGCCGATACTCCGCCGCCACCTTCCAACATCATCATCGGCGGGGTCTACGGGCGGCACGACGGGGTGAGTTTTCGGCGTATGCATTACCACGGCGATTTCAGCGTCACCCTCCCCGACCCGCAGAACGAAATCACCTTCGTCATCCCCACCGCCGGCAAGATCGTTTTCAACCACGCCACCGAGTCCATTGGCATGGCGCACATCGGTCTGGCGATCGACAAGGCGGATATCCGTTCGATGCGTTTTGTTGACGATCACGCGCATCACGGCATTTCGATCAATCGTCTGCAGCTCACCGAGCGGTTGTCGGCGCTGCTGGAGAGACCGGTCGTGCAGAAGATCGTGTTTGAGCCAAGCGTGGATCTGAATGCCCCGGCATTTCAGGGCCTCAAGGCGTTGATTGAACTGGCCACGGGCACTGAGTTCGATGCCTTGATCAACAGCGGCACGTTGATGCCGTCACGGTTGCGCGAGATGTTGATCGATGCGGTGCTGGAGGCGTGGCCGCACAACTTCACCGAGGCATTACGGGGGCCGGCGCCGTGTGTGGCGCCGCGACACGTGAAGGTGGCGATGGAATTTATTCAGGCGCATCCGCAGCAGTTGGTCAGTGGCGTGGATCTGGCGCGGTTGAGTCATGTCAGCCAGCGCGCCTTGCAGGAAGGTTTTCGACGTTTTGTCGGGATGTCGATCGTGGCGTATCAGCGGCAGGTGCGTTTGCAGCGCGCCTATGAGGCGTTGGTGCGCGGGCATGCAGGCTCCGTGACGGAGGTGGCGTTGAGCTTTGGCTTCAGTAATGTCGGGCGCTTTTGTCAGTATTTTCAGAGTGCTTATGGCGTTAGCCCAGCGGAGTTGAAGGCCAGGCGTTGACCATTCGGTCCGGCGAAACCTGCATTTGATTGAACAGCAGGAATCTCAGGGCGACTAACCCAGACAGGTCGTTTGACGGCACCGCCGATTCAAGCGGCGTTTACCTGGCTGCGACCGACGGTGCGTTTCTGCGCGCGTCGGTGCAGGCTTCGCAAGGGGGTTTCCATGACCGAGGATTTCATCGGCTTTTTCACGACACACACGATTTTAGGAATTTCACTGGCGAACTGGGTGCTGGCGTTGCTCGCCGCAACGCTCAGTTATCTGCTGACCACCACGGCGATCCGCTTCGTTTTCCGCAAGGTGCAGGCGCGGGCCACTGCCGGCAATGGGCATCTGACGTACATGGCCAGCGAAGTGCTGGCGGCGACCAGCACCACGTTGCTGCTGTTGGCATCGATTCTGGTCGGCATCGGTTTGCTGGATTTGCCCGAGCGCTGGCTCGGGCGTGTCAGCAGTTTGTGGTTCGTGGTGGCGGCGTTGCAGGTCGGCCTGTGGACCAACCGCGCGCTGGCACTGGGGCTGCATCGCTATTTCTCGCGGCATAACGCGACCGGCTCCTTTCAAGCGAGCGCCTTGGCGACCCTGAGCCTGTGGGGCGTCAAGGTATTGCTGTGGGCGGTGATTCTGCTGGCGATGCTGTCGAACCTGGGCGTCAACATCACTGCATTCGTCGCCAGCCTGGGTGTCGGCGGTATCGCGGTGGCGCTGGCGGTGCAGAACATTCTCGGCGACGTGTTCGCCTCGCTGTCGATTGCCGTCGACAAGCCGTTTGAGGTGGGCGATTTCATCGTCGTCGGCACGCTGGCCGGTACGGTCGAGCACGTCGGCCTGAAGACCACGCGCATCCGCAGTCTTGGCGGTGAGCAGATTGTCATGGCCAACGCCGACATGATCGGCAGCACCATTCAGAACTACAAACGCTTGCAGGAGCGTCGAGTGGTGTTCGAATTTCGTCTGACTTACGAGTGCACCAGCGAACAGATCCGCCAGATCACTCAACGCGTTGAAAGCATCATCAAGAACGAAAAACAGGCACGCTTCGACCGCTGCCATTTCCGCAGTTTTGGTGAGAGCGCGCTGGAATTCGAGACGGTGTATATCGTTCTGGACGCCAGCTACAACGTCTACATGGACGTGCAGCAACGCATCAATCTGGCAATCATGGAAGCGGTGGCCGAGCTGGACGCGACGTTCGCCTTCCCGGCGCGCACCGTGCATGTCGCCTCCCTGCCCGAACCCACCGCGCCACCGGCACGCACACAGCAACCTTCGCGTGCGCAGCATGCTTGAGCGCAAGAGCCCGGCAATTTGCCGGGCTCGCTGTGTTCAAAACGCGTAACTGGCCTTGAGTCCGCCATTGAAACCATGGCTGTCACCGCCACCGTTGGCCCCGACCTCAGCGCCTACACTCAGGGCGCCGAGGTTGGCCATCAGATTAACGCCGCCGGTGAACTGGTCGCGATTGTCGAACGCCGCGCGCTGCTCGATATCCAGCCCCAGCAGGTGGCCTTCGCTGTGGACTTGCTGATCGCCGAGCGCACGTTCATAGCCCACGCGCACGCCCGGCACCAACTGCCACGCACCCACGGCCACTGGGGCAAATGACACGTCGAGATTGGCCACCGCGCTGCGGCGGGTTTGCTTGATGCCGTCGACGTCGAGCGCCAGCTCACTGCCCTTCTCTTTGAAACCTTGCAAGTCGAGATGACTGACGCGAAAGCCCAGGCTCGGCTCGAGAATCACGCCGTTGAGCGGTGCGCGATAACCCAGCGCCAGGGTCGCGCCGGTGAGATTGCCGTGAGTGTCGCCCTTGGCAGTGCCGAGACCACCGCCAAGCTCGCGTTTGCTGTCGTAGTCGACGTAACCGGCGCTGGCGTTGGCATCGACAAACATGCCGCGCTCAAGGCTGGTGAGGCCGTAACGCGCACCGAGGTTGAGGAAGGTGAAGTCCGTATCGGCCTCGCCACCCGCGCCGCCCACGCTGCCCTTGCTGTAGCCAAAGCCGCCGCGCGCGCTGAGTTGTTCGTTGAAGCGCTGGGTAATGCCGAGCATCAGGCCCTGGCTGTGTTCGTTGCTGCTGTCGGCGTGGGCCGAGCCGTCCGTGCCGAGGTAGCCGGCAAGCGCGGTGCTCCAGAGGCGGTATTGGCCGATCTTCAGATCGCTGCCGCTGGCGAACGGTGCGGCGGCTTGTTCGATCATCGCGTTCTGCCGCAGCAGGTAGCTGGCCGCATCAGCGTGGACCTGACCGCCGACTTGAGATTCGACACCGCCCAGACTGCCGGCGTCGATCGCCGATTGCAGGTAGTAGTTGTAGGCGCTGTAGGTGCCGGACAGCTCGGAGTTCTGCAGCTGGCGCAGCAACTCGGCACCAGCGGCGGCATTGCCGATCAGCCCGGTCTGCCCCGGCAAGCTGTTGTACTCCACCAATTTTCCGCGCAGCACATAGATGGTTTCCTGGGACAGACCGAGGCCCTGCTTGAGGTAATTGTCCATGCTGCCGTACTCAGCGGCGACCTGGTCGAGACCGGCCTGCAAGTAACTGGCCTGCACCCCGAGCAGCGGCTCGTAGACAGCGGCCATGCTCGGCGGCAAGGCTTTCAGGGTCGCGGCAACTCGGGCGGCGGTGTAGTCGTTGGTCGCCAGATAGTTGGCCATGATCGTCGCCTCATCGACGCCAGCGATGCTCTGCAACACCGCGGCGGTCCAGCCAGTGCGGTCCTTGCCGGCGGTGCAGTGAAACAACTGCGCGGCGTCGACACTTGCCAGCTCATTGAACAACTGGCCGAACTGCCCGCGCATGCCGGCATCGCTGACGAAGGCGCGGTTGGTTTCCTCCATCATCGCCACGGCCTCGGCGGCGCTGTGGAAGGAGATATTGGTGATGTCCGCACCAGAGGTGGTGCTGCCGATGATGTCGATATTGCGATAGGCCGCGCCCGTGATCATCGTGTCGGGCGTGGCGGCAATTTCGCTCGGCGTGCGCAAGTCGTAGATGGCTTTGATGCCAAGCCCATTGAGTGTCGCCAGATCCGCCGTCGACGGCGTCAGTGCGTTGGAACGGTAGAACACGCCGCTGCGCATAACGCCGTCGTGGGCGGTGGAGTACGCGGTGGTGATGCCGGCGATGTCGCGAAAGTTGTCGATACCGCTCAAGCGCGGCGTGTCGAGGCTGACAGGCTCGGCCGCGTGGGCAGCGGCGATGGACAGGCTCAGAACGGACAGCGAACACAGAAGACGTTGGAACACAGTGCAGCCTCATGAAATCAGCGTTGGGCTGGTCACTATGGGCAGACGAGTGGGAGGGAATATGACAGTTTCGGCTGGCTACAAAATGCCTGCGCGAATGGGCCGTGGAGTGCGTGATCGGTCCATCAATCCTGCTTGGATGTGTTGAAGATCCCTGTGGGAGCGAGCCTGCTCATGAAAGCGGCGTGTCAGCCGATTATATTCAAACTGAAAAAAAGCTTTCGCGAGCAGGCTCGCTCCCACAGGGTTTGGGGAAGTATTTTTTTTCAATTTGTCGCGCGCAGCGACAACCCCTTATAAGACTGCCATCACTTTCAAGAACAAGAGACCGCCCTCATGAGCAACGCCTGGAACGAAGGTTATTTCACCGACGAAGGCTACACCTACAGCTATAGCCGGGAGATCAATCCGGTGTTCCTGCGTTACTGCCTGTTGTTGCGCGGGTTCGCCACGCTGGAAAGCAACGAAGGCGTGCACTGCGAACTGGGCTTCGGTCAGGGCGTGTCGATCAACATCCACGCCACCGCCAACCCGGGTTCGTTTGTCGGCACGGACTTTCACCCGGGTATGGCGGCCCATGCCATCGAACTCGCGACTGCCGCCAACAACGGCGCCCGCCTGTATGACGACAGTTTCGAACAGCTGCTCGCACGCAATGATCTGCCGCAGTTCGACAGCATCAGCCTGCATGGCATCTGGACCTGGGTCAGTCGCGACAATCAAAAATTGATCGTCGAATTCGCCCGCCGTCACCTGAAACCGGGCGGCATGCTTTACGTCAGCTACAACTGCTTCCCCGGCTGGTCGCCGTCGGCGCCGCTGCGCAATCTGTTCAGCCTGCACGATCGTTTCGCCAATGCATCGTCGCGCTCCGACCAGCGCATTGACGCCGCGCTGCAATTTTCCGAAGCACTGCTCGCGGCCAACCCGAAATACGCCGCGGCGGCGCCGAGTCTCGGCGCGCGGCTGCAGAGCATCAAGGGTCAGGATCGTCACTACGTCGCCCACGAGTATTTCAACCGTGACTGGAATTGCATGTACTTCGCCGACATGGTCGACGCGCTGGCCCCGGCCAAGCTCGACTACGCCACCACGGCAGTGCCGCTGGATTCGGTCGCCCCGCTCAACCTGAGCGCTGAAGGCATGGACTTTCTGGAAACCATCGAACATCCGATCATGCGCGAGCAAGCGCGGGACTACTTCGTCAACCAGCACTTCCGCCGCGACCTGTACGTACGTGGCGCGACGCGCCTGTCCGCTGCCGAACGCCGCGCGAGGATGCTGCACAGCCGTTTCGTGCTGCTGCAACCCTGGGAAACCGTGGCGGGCTCGGTCAGTGGTCCCGCCGGCGAAGCGACGCTGCAACCGGAGATTTACGGCCCGGTGCTCGATGCACTGGCGGCACAGAACTATGCGGCCAAATCGATGCGCCAATTGCTGTCCGAGGCTGCGCTGGCTTACGACGACCTCGAACAAGCCCTGGCCGTGCTGATCGGTATGGGCGCTGTCGCTCCGTGCCAGAGCGAGGCCGCCGAGTCGCAGGTCAGCGGTCGCTGCGCCGCGCTCAACCTGCAACTGTGCAAACGCTCGCTGTACGGCGCCAACATCCAGACCCTGGCCAGCCCGGTCACTGGCGGTGGCGTGACGGTCAGCCGCTTCCAGCAGCTGTTCCTGATCTCGATCAAGCAAGGCAAACAGCAGCCAGCCGAGTGGGCGCAATTGGCGTGGAGTGTGATCAGCGAACAAGGTGAAGTGCTGGTAGAGAACGGCCAGCCGCTGCTCACTGCCGAAGCCAATATCGCCGCGCTGACCGCACAGGCGCAGGTCTTCGCCGAGCAGACGCTGGTGGTGCTGAGGGCGTTGAAGATCGCTTGATTGCCAACGAACCATTGTGGGAGCGAGCCTGCTCGCGAAAGCGCTGGATCAGCCGCCAAATCGGTGACTGACGTACCGCATTCGCGAGCAGGCTCGCTCCCACATTGGTCGTGGAACAGGGTCAAGCCAACCGTCCTGTTTCCGGAACTTTCCGCCCTCTGCCGTCCGTCCAGCCGGACTGCAATAAACGAAATTTCCGCTCCACCCACTCCTCACAACTATGCATGCGCTAACGCCCACCAGGGCAAAAGCGCGATAGCCTGGTCTGAGGAAAATTTGAATGTTCATACATAACAAGCGACTTCAGTACACCGTTCGAGTGGCCGAGCCCAACCCTGGTCTGGCCAATCTGCTGTTGGAACAATTCGGGGGCGCCAATGGCGAACTGGCCGCAGCAGCGCGCTATTTCACCCAAGCCTTGGCCGAGGAAGATCCGGGGCGCAAAGACCTTCTGCTGGACATTGCCACCGAAGAATTGAGCCATCTGGAGGTGGTCGGCTCGATCATCGTCATGCTCAACAGAGGTGCCAAGGGTCAACTCGCCGAGGGCGTTCAAGAGGAAGGCGAGCTGTACCGCGCGCTGAATGGCGCCGGCAATGACTCGCACATCACCAGCCTGCTTTACGGCGCAGGCGCGCCGCTGGTCAATTCGGCCGGGGTGCCGTGGACGGCGGCTTACGTTGACTCGATCACTGAGCCTACCGCCGACTTCCGCTCCAACATTGCCGCCGAAGCACGGGCAAAAATCCTCTACGAACGCTTGATCAACATCACCGATGATCCGGGCGTCAAAGAGGCGCTCGGCTTCTTGATGACGCGGGAAATCGCCCATCAACAGTCCTTCGAAAAAGCCCTGCATTCGATCCAGCCGAACTTCCCGCAGGGCAAACTGCCGGGCATGCCGGAGTTCACCAACAAGTACTTCAATATGTCTGGCGAGCCCAACGTTCGTGGTCCGTGGAACGAGGGCGGCGCGTGGGAGTATGTGGAAAACCCAGAGCCTGCGGTGGACGGCGGTGACGGTCTGGCGACCGTCACCCTTCCGGCTGAAGACGAACAGGTGCTGGAAGCGATGAAGACCCGTACAGCCTCTGACCCACTCAGCGAGCCGGTGACCGGTGCTGATCTGGGCTCCGGTTATGTGCAAGGCAAAGATGTCTGAACCCGTCCGGCGGCCCCGGACCGGGGTCGCCACTTGCTCAAGGAAAACCACATGAAAAGCAGCAAAGTCCTGGCACTGACCTCTGAACATTTTCAACGTTTGATGGAGCACGCATACGCCGGTTTTGAGCTGGACTGCAAACAGGCCTGTCGAGGATTGAAAGTCAGCATGGCGGTGAATGTATTCGGCTTGGGCACCCTTCTCCCGAATAATTTTGCCGATCAAGCCACAGTCCAGCAATCGGAGGTGGCAGCCATCCATTGACCGCGAACTGGCGGGAAGACTTGCTGCTCTGTGAGCCGAGTGTTGCCACCGTCTTCAATGCCGAACCGGGCGTTCAGAAAAGTACCGACGCAGCTTCCCTCATGAAGATCTCGACGGTCTTCGGCCCTATCCCCTCGAACTCGGACAGGCGCTTCTCCAGCGCCTTACGGTCCGCGCTCGCGGCCACGATGTTACTGACCTTACCGGCGTACTCGCTGTTGAGCTTGTTGGCCAGCGCGAGTAGTCGCGACGCCGTGCTTTCGTCGTAGCGCACGTAACGCGCCTGCCCCAGCATCGACACCAGTTGACGGTGCGTACACTGCGCGAGCTTTTGCGGGGTGTCTTGGTGATGCTGCTCTACTATGACTTGATACGCCTTGGCGGCAATGGCGCCCTGAATCCTTTTGCCCATCAGAAAACTCGCCAGCAACCATTTGAACAGGCCGGTTTCGTTGGCATTGCGCAGGTCGATGTTCAAGTCACCGGCCGTGATGATTTCGCTCACAAGTCTCACCTCAAGGCGCGTTTCAATTACAGATGTTGACCCGGCACGGCTTTGAACGATCCAATCGCGACCGCCTGGCCAAGGCAGTAAATTGAATTCCAGGTGGAAAAGGATGGTCATCTTTCAAGAGATGAGAGATGACAAGCATAAGGACCCTCAAATGCTCGGTCGTAAGATGCCCAAAACCCGGGGGCATGACGCCGCACAAACCGCTCCCATCAAAGCTGCCAGCGAGATCGCCGCTTTCCGCCTGACAGTCATCTTCATGCTGACGGTCATTCTGGCGTTTCTCGGCGTGGAGGGATGGCGAACCTGGCGTGACTATCATGCAGCCTTCTCGTCGGCGCGTGATTCGGTCACCAACCTCGCGCGGGCAACCGCGCAACATGCCGAAGACGCCATCCGCCAGGTCGATGTGCTGACCGCCGCCCTGGGCGAGCGCGTCGAAGGCGACGGTCTGCAGAACATCGACGTACCGCGCATCCACAACTTGCTGGTGCAGCAGGCCAAATTGATGCCGCAGTTGCATGGACTGTTTATCTACGGCCCGGACGGCAAATGGATCGTCACCGACAAGGAAATGATCCCGGACCCGGCGAACAATGCCGATCGCGACTACTTCCAGTATCACCGCGCCAACACCGATCGAAACGTGCGTATCGGTGATGTCGTCAAAAGCAAATCCACGGACGACCTGATCATTCCGATTTCCCGCCGATTGAATAACCCGGACGGCTCCTTCGCCGGCGTGCTGCTTGGCACCATCAAGGTCAGCTACTTCGTCGACTATTACGGCGATTTCAAAATCGACGACAAGGGTGCACTGGTGCTGGCGTTGCGCAATGGAACCATTCTCGTGCGGCGTCCTTTCATCGCTTCGGTAATCGGTCAGAGCCTCGCCGACAGTGAGGTGTTCAAGAACTACCTGCCGTTTTCCAATCAAGGGATCGCCGAGGTCCGAGCGGTCGTCGACGGCACCCAGCGTCTGTACGGTTACAGAGCTTTGAGCACCTATCCGTTGGTAGTCGAAACCGGACTTTCCCGCGAATCGATCATTGCGCCGTGGCGCTGGGACCTGATCAAAACCGGTTTCGTGTTGATGTCGGTGATTACCGCGTTCACGGTCTTCGGATTGATCGTCTTGAGACAATTGCGCCAGAGAGTGGTGATGGAAAAGGATCTGCGCCGTGCACATCAGGCCATGAAGGACATGGCGTTGACCGACAGCCTGACCGGGCTGGCCAACCGTCGGCGCCTGGATACTGCCCTGCTTGACGAGCTTCGCCTGGCCAGGCGCCAGGGTTCGTCGATCTCACTGATCATGATCGATGTCGATCACTTCAAACTCTACAACGACAGCTATGGGCACGCGGCAGGTGATGATTGCCTGAGCGCTGTCGGACAGGCCATTGCGCAGGCGGTAAAGCGACCGGGTGATCTCGCCGTGCGCTATGGCGGCGAGGAGTTTTCCGTGTTGCTGCCCAACACCGATATTCGCGGGGCGGCGCTTGTGGCTGAGGAAATTCTTGAGGCCATTCGATCCTCGCGGATGGAGCACAGAGCCCATCCGCTGGGTCACGTCACCGCCAGTGCAGGTATTGCGGTTGGCAAACCGGCCGAACATGAAGTGAGCCCTGCCACTCTTATCGAGTCTGCTGACAAAATGCTTTATGCCGCGAAGCAGAAAGGCAGGGATCGCTACTGTATCGGCGAGGAAGTGCTCGGCGCCTAGCCACCGCTCTTCAACGGGAGCGCAGCATCACGGCTGCGCGAACCCGCTGTACGCCAAACACCGTCATGCGCAGAAATTCCTGATGACTGACCGGCAAGTGCTGGCAGTCCAGGCCGCGCTTGAGTTTGCTGTGGTCGACATCAGGGTCGTGCAAGTAAACGAAGTCCTCGTCACACCCGGTGATGATGACCCAATGCGGCGCTTTCAAGCGGGTGAATCGGTAGCTGCTGATCAGCACCAGCGGTTTGTATCCGGCCGCCAACGCAGCGCCGATCTGCAGATAATCACCCAGAACCTGCTCGACTTGCGTGGCAGCCAGTTCCTGGGCAAACCCGTCCTCGACCAGTTTCATGATCGACTTCTTCTCCGTGCTGCGTACGCCGTGAAGAAAAAGCGAGCCCGCGTGACTGACTTCCAGGCGCACATCGAAACCGCGCCGCCAGGCCGCCAATGCCAGACCCTGAGGACTACAGCCACCGTGCCCCGCCGTCATGAAAATGGTGGTTGCCTCGCGCCACAGCTGGATTTCCTCCGCTCGGGTCATGGCACGGGTCGGATCGATGGCAGACATGGCCATCAGCAAGCACGCGGCGCCGCAGGTGAACTCGGTGGTCTGCTGGTAATACGGCACTTGCCGGGCGGGGGCAGGTGTTTCGCGCAGGATACGTTTCTCGTAGCGCAACGCCTCGCAGTGGTCCTCGTAGTAGTCCTCGACACTGGCAAAGCGTTGATAGCCATTGGCTTCGTAGAGACGAATGGCAGCGCTGTTGTCAGCGCGCACTTCCAGACGCAGCCATGCGCAGTTGCGCGCCAATGCGCAGGCCTGGGCCTGTTCTAGCAAACGCTGGCCAAGCTCATGTCCGCGCCACGCAGGGCTGACCGCAATCGAATACAGGCGTCCAAGTGAGGTGCCACGGTGAAAAAGCACCAGCGCGTAACCGCAAAGTGTTGCGCCCGAGGTGACGACAATCAGCGCAGCATTGGCTCGACTGAGCATCCAGCTGAAGTTGCGCTGGTTCAACCGGTCGAGGGTGAAACACACCCGCTCCAATTCGACCAGATCGTCGATATCGTCCATGGATGCAAAGCGAAAATCAAAAGACATGACCGCACCGTAAAGTTTGAGTAACGAACCGGGACAGACCGAAAGGCCCGTGATTTATTGAAGCGGCGTCTTCTTCAACAGGGATTCATTACTCATGTCAGCGGTGCAAGCCAACGTGAACGAAGTATTAGACAAAACCGAGCATTCGACAATCTCCCTCAGCGAGGAACCTCCCAGTATCAAGCCCTCGGGAAGTCGATTGCTCATACTGGTCGAACGCAAGGATGACTGGGCTGATTACCTGCCCAGCGAGAGCCTGATGCTGGCTCAGGATTACCTTGAACACAGCGATGATTTTCCTCATCGCACCCAGGTCATAAACCTCTGCCGCAATTACAAATACCTCGGTCAGGGCTATTACTGCTCATTGCTGGCCGAAGCGCGCGGACACAAGGTTTTCCCCTCGGTACGCACCGTCAGCGAGCTGGCGCGCAAAGCGCTTTACGGGGTCGGGCTGAATGATCTGCAACGCACCCTGGAGCGGGCGCTGGCCAACCATCCATACGGCGAAACCGAAGCCTTCACGCTGTCGCTGTACTTCGGCAAGGCCTCGATCGAGCCGCTGCAAGAGATCGGCCGTCAGCTGTTCGAGGCGTTCCCCTGCCCTATCCTGCTGGTGGAATTCCGCCGTGGTGAGAGCTGGCAGATCGCAGGCATCAAGGCCGGTGCACTGCACAAACTTCGCGATGAACAGCAGCATGTTTTCGCTGATGCACTGGACGCGTTCAATCGCAGGACATGGCGTCAGCCCGCCTCCAAACGTGTGGCCCGCTACGACCTGGCCATCCTGCATGATCCTGACGAAGCCCTACCGCCGTCTAACCCCGAGGCATTGCAGCGTTTCATCGCTGCGGGCGAACAGCTGGGTATCGATGTCGAACTGATCGAGAAAAAGGACTACGCACGTCTCGCCGAATTCGACGCGCTGTTCATCCGCGAAACAACGCGAGTGGATGATCACACCTATCGGTTCGCGAAAAAGGCTGAAAGCGAAGGCCTTGTGGTGATTGACGATCCGTCGTCCATCCTGCGCTGCACCAACAAGGTTTATCTGGCCGATTTGCTGAAGCGTCGCGGGCTGGGCATGCCGGCAACGGAAATACTCTACAAGGATCGTCCGCAGGAACTCGAAAACGCAGGGCGTCGCCTCGGTTTTCCCTTGGTATTGAAAATCCCCGATGGCTGTTTTTCACGGGGTGTGATCAAGGTCGCCGATGCACAAGCGCTGGCCACGGCCGCGCAGGAGTTATTCGAACACTCGGTGTTGCTGCTGGCGCAAGAGTATTGCTACACCGAATACGACTGGCGCGTCGGGGTGCTCAATGGCGAAGCGCTGTATGCCTGCCGATACTTCATGTCCAAGGGGCATTGGCAGATTTACAACCACAAGGCGCTGCCCGGCGAGATCAACGGAATGTGCGAAGCGGTGCCCGTCGAGCAAGCCCCGCCCGCAGTCGTGCAGCTCGCCGTACAGACGGCGCGGCTGATCGGCGACGGCCTCTACGGCGTCGACCTCAAGCAGGCGGGCGATCGGGTACTGGTGATCGAAGTGAACGACAACCCCAACCTCGACGCCGGCATCGAAGATGCGGTGCTGGGCGACGAATTGTACCGGCGCGTATTACAGGCTTTTACCCAAAGGCTTGAGCTCAAACACCGTGGCCAAGCGTGGTGAGCAATGATTGAAGGCTATTGCATTGATTGCGGCGCCCTGCACAGGACATCGGAGGACCAGGCGACTGTCTGGCTGTGTGTCGCCCCGGACGCAGCCGAGCAACTGGATTTGCACAGACGCCTGGGCATTGGCGCACAAGCGATAGAGTCGTCTCTGGACCCTGATGAAGTGGCCCGCATCGAGGTCAAGCCAGATCACCTGTTCCTGATCTGGAAGCGCCCGGAAAGCTTCGACGGGCGCGCATTCAACGTTTCGTCCTTCGGAGTGGTGCTGAGCGAAAAACGCCTGGTGGTCATCTGCGCGAGCAACTCGCTGCTTTCGGGTCTTGAGCACGATGCGCAAATGACCGGGCCGCTGGACGTGCTGATGGCATTACTCGCTGAAAGCGTTCACCACTATCTCGGGCATTTGCGCGTGGTCAAACAGATCGCTCGGGAGATCCAACAGCAGTTCACCCGGGCGATGGACAATCAGCAATTGGCGCAGATGTACAACCTGAGCGAAAGCCTCGTGTACTACGTCAATGCGATTCAAAGTAACGGAGCAGTGCTGACGCTGCTGCGCAACCACGGCCAGCGTCAGGGCTTCAGCGACAGTCAACTGGCTGCGCTGAACGATCTGATCGTGGAAAACGAACAAAGCTTCCAGCAGGCCAGAATTCACGCCAAGGTGTTCGCCAACCTCATCGAATCCCATGGCAACCTTGCCAACAACAGCATGAACCGCGCGCTGCGAAAGCTGACGCTGATCAACGTCGTATTCCTTCCTTTGAACCTGATCGCCGGCATCGGTGGCATGTCGGAGTTCAGCATGATGACGTCCGGCGTTCCGTGGTGGATGTCCTTTCCCGTGCTGATCGCCTGCATGGGCCTCGTGGGCGCGGGGATGGTGCTGGTATTGCGGCGCATGGCCTGAATTCAGAGCACATTCTGCTAACGCCTGCGCCGCATGCGGGCGTCAATTGGTCCGGCTGACCACCCGGATATGCGTAATCCCTACCCGCTCAGCCTGCTCGAGAATCTGCTTTGGCGTCGAATCCGCCGTGGGCATGACCAGGCTGTTTTCGGCATCGCCCAGATGCAGTTCGAGCAGATGCATCGCCGCGTCGTGCTCGGCCAGTTGCGCTTCCTTGAGTTCGAGCAGATAAGTACGAGGCTCGCCGTTGAAACGGTATTCAATGTGATAGGTGTACATGTTGTCGTCCGCGTCGGTGGGAAAAGGCACTGTTTATCCTGACGCAGCGGTCAGCTTTTAGTTCAACCTGACTGCCAAATTGCATTTGCGAACAAACTTTTTGCGCAGCGAAGCGTCCTCTTCTTAACTCTCCATAACAGCTGATCACAGCTAAGGACTGGCAATGACCTTTTTCATCTTCCTCTTGGCCTGCGCGGCGGCGGCAACCACTGGCGTGATGTTCAAACCTGGTCCGTGGTACGAATCGCTGACCAAACCCTCTTTCACCCCGCCCAACTGGGCCTTTCCGGTAGCGTGGACGATCATCTACCTGCTGCTGGCCTGGGCCGGTTATCGCCTGAGCCTGATCCCCGGCAGCCAAACGGTGCTGGCCTTGTGGGCCGCGCAAATCGCCCTGAACACGCTGTGGACGCCGGTGTTCTTCGGCGCGCATCAGGTGCTGGCGGCGCTGGTGATTCTGGCGGTGCTGTGGGTGGTGGTCGCGGTGATGGTCGTGCTCGCCCTGCAACTGGACGTGGTCACCGGGCTGATTCTGTTCCCGTACCTGGCGTGGCTGTGCGTCGCGGCGGCGCTGAACTGCTCGATCCTGATGAAGAATCGCCTGTGAGCGATTTTCCATGGCCGCAAGGCGAGCGTGAGCTAGCACAGGTTCGCGCGTTCAACAAAAAGCTCGCCTGGCTGCCGCGTTTCAAGATCCGCAATCGCCTCACCCCACGGCTGATTCAGGCGTTGCTGCGGGCGGGTCAGCTCGGCGGCGACGGCAAGCTGCGCCAGCATGGGCTGAGCGCCGAACGCAAGATCATCGACACGGTGCCCGTGCGCATCATCCGCCCCAAGAGCAAAGCCAGAGGCGTGGTGCTGGATTTCCATGGTGGCGGTTGGGTGATCGGCAATGCGCAGATGAACGACAACTTCAACATCGCCATCGTCAACACTTGCGACGTGGCGGTGCTGTCGGTGGATTATCGGCTGGCGGTGTCGACGCCAATCGAGGGCTTGCTGGAAGACTGTCTGCGCGCCACTCGCGGCATCTTGAACGATGGCGAATTTGCCGGACTGCCCGTGGTCGTCGTCGGTGAATCGGCCGGTGGGCATCTGGCGGCGGCCACCCTGCTCGCCCTCAAATCTTTGCCGCAACTGCTGCAACGGATCTGCGGCGCGCTGCTGTATTACGGCGTCTACGACCTGACCGGCACGCCCAGCGTGCGCGCCGCGCCAGCCGATACCTTGGTGCTCGACGGCCCCGGCATGGTCGAAGCGTTGCGCCTGCTCACGCCGGATATCAGCGACGAACAACGACGCCAGCCACCGCTGTCGCCGCTGTACGGCGATTTCAGCGGACTGCCACCAGCACTGCTGTTTGCCGGCGACCTCGATCCGCTGCTGGATGACTCGCGACTCATCGCTGAGCGCTGGCAGCAAGCGGCGCCGGTGGAGATGTACGTGCTGCCAGAGTGTCCGCATGGCTTCATTCACTTCCCGACCGCCACTGCTGACCATGTGCTGGCTTACAGCAGGCAGTGGATTTCGGCACGAGTGGCAAGCTACTCAGCGAAATCCGCCGAAATCAGCCCGGCGTTTTCGTAGCTGCCGATTGCATGGCGAGCCATAAAGAAACGAGACAAACAAAAGGCGCCTTCACCGGCGCCTTTTTTTGTTTGCGCTGAACCCTGCGCGATCGTTCACCCCATGCCGATTGTGGCTCAAACCGTAAACAGTCTTTACCCGATCCGCGCCTGTTTCCCCCGCCAGCCGCCGCATAGAGTTTGTTCCAGCAGCACACTCAACCAGCAAAGGAAAATACCCATGAAAGTCTCAATGCTCGTCCTCGCACTCTTCGGCTTCAGCTCGGTGGTCATGGCTCAGGACTCGACTACCACGCCACCCGTCGAGCAATACACCTACGCCAGTCACCTCGACGTCGCCAAAATCATCTCGGAAGATCCAGTGCCGGATGTCTGCGCCGTAGTGCCGGTGCACATGACTTATCAGGATTCCCAAGGCAAACAGCACATCCTGCAATACGAGGTCATGGGCAGCGGCTGCAGCAACGGTTGATCAGGCCAATACCTCGCACACCCATTGCGTCTCAGAGTTGGCTCGCTGAGACGCAAATGCCTTTACCGCTTCAATCGATCAGCGCCTGAGCAGTGCTCGCCAACTGCGCGCCGACCCGGGCTTTCAAGGTATCGATGAATCGCGTGATCTTCGCATCGACAAACTGGCGAGACGTGTAGACCGCGTAAACATTGCGCTCGTAGGTGTGGTAATCGGGCAGCACCCGCACCAGCCTGCCGGTACGCAAATCGTCGATCGCCGTGAAGCCTGCCAACAGACCAATCCCCGCCCCTTCGCGAATGGCCAAGGCCATTGCGTCCATATCGTTCACGCTGAAACTCGGCCCGCTCGGGATGAACGTCGCGTCGCCCGCCTTGCTTTTGAGCTGCCATTCATCGCGCACGTAATCCACGGTACCGAGCAGCAGGCATTGATGATCGCAAAGCTGCTCCGGCGTTTCGGGTGCGCCATGCCGCGCCAGGTATTCCGGGGAGGCCACCAGTACACAGTGACTGACGCCGATCTTCTGGCTGACATACGCCGAATCCGGCAGCGTTCGCGCGATCAGAATGGACACGTCCAACTGATCCTCAAGCAGATTGGGCATGCGTTGGGAGAGCATCAAATCGACGGTCACTTCGGGAAACGCCTGGCGATACTCCAGCACCGCGCCGGTCACCAGTTGCCGGGCCAGTCCGGGCACGCAGTGCACCCGTAACGTCCCTCGTGGTTGCAAGGCGGCATTGCTCGCCTCGGCTTCGGCGCTTTCCAGGTCAGCGAGAATCTTCACGCAGCGTTCATAAAACCGCCGGCCCGCATCGGTCACCGAGAGACGCCGGGTCGAGCGTTGCAACAGGCGGGTGTCGAGCACGTTTTCCAACGCCGAGACCGCACGCGATACGTTGCCAACGGTGGAGTCGAGATGGTTGGCCACGGCAGTGAAACTGCCCATCTCGACTACCTTGATGTACACCGACATGTTTGAAAGTTTGTCCATCCTGATCGTCCTGTAGACCTGCCACTCATTGCGGATAACGTCGGATCCTACACGCTCGCTCCCGGGCTCGATATTACCTTCTGGGACAACAATGATTCCCTCGTGGCCGGCTAAATCAAACGGCACGCCTTCCATAGACTGGATTCCACGGGACGCCTGAACTACTGCGTACAAGGCGCCGAATGAATCCTTAACCATGAAGGCGACATCCATGAACACTCTTTACGATCCGCTCTATCTCTTCATCGGTGGTCAATGGCTCACCGCCCAAGACCGCGCTACCGCTGCCGTGGTCAACCCGGCAACCGGCGAGGAAATCGGTCAGGTGCCACTCGCCACCGCAGACGATCTGGATCACGCCCTCGAAGTCGCTCGACTGAGCTTCGACCAATGGCGCCAGACCGTGCCGGACCAGCGCGCAAAAATCCTCAAGCGCGCCGCCGACCTGATCCTCGAACGCGCCCCGCACATCGCTGCGCAGATGACACTGGAAGAAGGCAAGCCACTGCGCGAAAGCCTCGATGAAGTGACCCGTGCGGCGGAATATTTCGAGTGGTTCGCCGAAAGCGCACGACGCATCGACGGCCGTGTCGTACCGGCCAATCGTCCGGGTGTACTGCAACTAGTGAAACGTCAGGCGATCGGCCCTGTGGCAGCGTTCACACCATGGAATTTCCCGGCCATCACCCCGGCGCGCAAGCTCTCGGCAGCGCTGGCCGCCGGTTGCAGCGTGGTGCTCAAGCCCGGCGAGGAAAGCCCTTCCACCGCCCTGGCCCTGGCCCGGGCGCTGGACGATGCCGGTTTGCCCAAAGGCGTGCTGCAAGTGGTGTTCGGTGTGCCGGATCAAGTATCCAGCCATCTGATTGCCTCACCGGTCATTCGCAAAGTGACGTTCACCGGTTCGGTGCCAATCGGTCGGCTGTTGTCGGCCCGCGCTGCCGAAGGAGTGAAGCCGATCACTCTGGAACTGGGTGGCCACGGCCCGGTTCTGGTGTTCGCCGACGCCGACATCGAAAAAGCTGCTGTGGAAGGCGTCGCCAATCGCTTTCGCGGCACCGGTCAGGTGTGCATTTCCTCGACTCGTTTTCTTATCCAGCGTGAGGCCTACGCCGAGTTTGTCGAGCACTTCGTCGCAGCCACCCAGGCGTTGAAAATCGGCGATGGCATGGATCCGCAAACGCAGGTCGGCCCTCTGGCCAACCCACGGCAACTGGCGAAGATGGAGCAACTGATCGCCGACGCCGTCGAGAAAGGCGCTCGGGTGCTGGCCGGTGGCGAAGCGTTGCCGGGCGCAGGCTTCTTCTTCCAGCCCACTGTTCTGGCCGATGTGCCGATGAGTGCGCGAATCATGCACGAAGAACCCTTTGGCCCCATCGCGATACTGATGCCTTTCGATGAACTGAGCGACGGCCTGCAAGAAGCCAACCGCCTGCCCTATGGCCTCTCGGCCTACGCGTTCACCTCTAATGCGCGCACCGCGATCGACGTGGCCGATGGCCTGGAAGCCGGAATGATCGGCATCAACCAGTACCGCATCGTCGCCACCGAACTGCCCTTCGGCGGCATGAAAGAAAGCGGCCACGGTTCCGAAGGCGGCATCGAAGGCATCGAGCACTACCTCACTAACAAATTCATCAGCCAGGTTTAAGGGGATTTCCATGTCGACTATCGATTTCAGCAGCCCACGCGAAGCCGCCCGCGCCTTCACCCCGAAACTGGCGCAATTCGTTGACTCAACGCTGTACCCGCAGATCTGGAGTGACCCCGCATTGGCACCCCGCGAGCGCAGCCTGATCACTGTCGCTGCGCTGATTGCCGGAGGCCACTGCGAAGAATTGCCCGCACATCTGCGCCGTGCCGCCGGCAATGGCGTGAGCCATGAAGAGTTGGCGGCGGCGATCACGCACCTGGCCTTTTACGTCGGTTTTCCGGGCGCCATCACCGCCTCGGCCATCGCCAATGCCACGCTTGCCGACACGGAGCAACGCTGAGATGAAAGCCATCAACCTGAAAGCATTCGGTTCGGCAGAAGTGCTGCAACTCGGTGAAGCGCCCAACCCTGAAGTGCGCGCGACCGACCTGCTGGTGCGTGTCTATGCGGCCGGCGTGAACCGTGCCGACCTGACCCACCGAACCGGCGGCTACGGCCATGCGAACTTCGGCGACTCGCTGATCATCGGTCTGGAGATTGCCGGGGAAGTGATCGAGACCGGCAGCGAGGTGAGTGGATTCGCCGTCGGCGACCGGGTGATGGGCGTCGTCGGCGGCGGCGCCTACGCCGAACTGGCGCGCATCGACTACCGCATGGCCATGCCGATTCCGGCGCAGCTCGACTATGTGCACGCCGCGGCGATTCCCGAAGTGTTCGTCACCGCCCACGAAGCGATGCTGCACCTGGCCCGACTCCAGTCAGGTGACTCGGTGCTGATCCATGCCGCCGCCGGCGGCGTCGGTTCCGCTGCCGTGCAACTGGCCTTTGCCACGGGCGCCACGGTGTACGCGACCACCGAAGGCAGCAAGCTGTCGCGCGTCGAACACCTGGGCGCCGACGTGGCCATCGATTACAAGACCGAGGATTTCGCCGCAGTCATCGCCGACAAAACCCAAGGTCGCGGGGTCGACGTGATCATCGACTTTATTGGCGCGCCCTACTTCGCCCGCAACATCGCCTCGCTGGCCCACGGTGGCCGCTTGGTGCAGGTCGGCATTCTTGGCGGCGGCGGCAAGGTCGACGTGGAGCTGGAGCACATCCTCTACCGGCACCTGCAAATCATCGGCACGGTGATGAAGTCGCGCACCCAGCCGGAGAAGCACGCGATGATCCAGCGCTTTCGCGACCACTGGCTGGAACGCTTCGCCGGCGCTGCGAGTCTGGAACCGGTGGTGGACAGCACCTTTGCGCTGTCCCGCGCAGCCGATGCCCATCGGAGGATGGAGTCTTCGCAGAATGTCGGGAAGATTATTCTGACGATGCAGCCGGAGGATTTGCGCTAGGACAGACATAAAAAAAGGCCAGTCCGTTGAGCTGACTGGCCTTGGTTTGTCTGACGTTTTCGCTGATCAGCTCACCTTGATCACAACCTTGCCAAACGCCCCTTTCGCCAGATGCTCATAGGCCTCGCGCGCCTGTTCGAATGGATAGACATGGTCGATCACCGGGCGAATGTCGTGCTCGGCGAGGAACACGTTCATCCGGTCGAACGATGAACGCGGTGCCACCGCAATGCCGCGAATGGTGGTCTGGCGGAAGATCAGCGGCATCAGGTTCAGCTCGACGGTCTGCCCTGTCAGAAAGCCAATCTGCGCTATCCGCCCCGAGGCCTTGGTCGCTGCTACCGACTGATTGATGCCATTGCCTCCCGCCACATCGAGCAGCAGGTCCACACCCTTGCCCTCGGTGAGTTTCAGCACCTCGTCCGCCCAGTTCGGCGTGCTGCGGTAGTTGATACCGGCGACCGCGCCCAGACGTTTTACCGCGTGCAGGTTTTCATCGCTGCTTGAGGTAGCGATGACTTTGGCGCCCAGCGCGGTGGCGATCTGCACGGCGAAAATCGATACGCCGCCGGTACCCTGCACCAACACAGTCTGGCCCGGTTGAATAGCGCCGAAATCCACCAGCGCATACCACGCAGTCAGTGCGGCGATCGGCAGTGTCGCCGCCTCTTCATCGCTCATGTTGGCCGGCGCGCCGACGGCGCTGTCCTGATGAATGATCATGTACTCGGCGAGGCCACCGGGCAGCGGCGAACCGAAGCAATAATCCGGCTCGCTCGGCCCCGGCTCGCCATCCAACCAGCGCGAGTACAGATGTGAATTGACGCGGTCGCCAACCTTGAAACGAGTAACACCGGCGCCGATTGCAACTACGGTACCGGCGGCATCGCTCACCGGAATCAGCGGTTTCGGCACCAGGTGCGGCTCGTAGATACCGTCAACGATGGCCTTGTCGCGAAAATTCAGCGAGACCGCGCCGACCTTGACCAGCAGCTCGCCAGCCTTGGGCTGCGGGGTTTGCGTCTCGCCCAGTTGCAGATTGTCGAGCCCGAAATCTTTCAGTAACCACGCTTTCATGATGTGTCTCCAAATGCATTATTGGCCGCAATCCCTCAGCGGGCTTGCCTTGGGGCCATGATTGGCTTTTACATCAGCGCAATAAATGCTTGGAAACAGACATGATTGTTCTATTCTCAGGCAACAAATCCAGATACTGAAGCTCACCGGAAAAGTCATGGAATTACTGCAATCAATGCGCCTGTTCGCCCGACTGGCGGAGCTGGGCAGTTTCACCAAAGCCGCTGAGTCGCTGGACATCGGCCGGCCGCAGGTCACTCGCTATATTCAGGAACTGGAAACATCGCTGGGCGTGCGCCTCTTCCAGCGCACTACGAGGAAAGTCGCACTCACCGCCGAGGGTGAACTTTTCTATCAGCGGGTCCAGGAAATTCTGGCCGAGATCACCGCCGCCACCACAATGTTCGATCGCACCGGAGCCACGCTGTCCGGCCGCCTGCGCATCGACATTCCCACGGCGTTCGCGCAGCTGGAATTCATCAAAAGCCTGCGCGAATTCACCGACACCTACCCCGGCATCGATATGGTGCTGGGCGTCACCGATCGTGCGGTTGATCTGGTCGGCGAAGGCATCGACTGCGCGCTGCGCATCGGCGAGCTGCCCGACTCAACCCTGATCGCCCGCCCTATCGCCTTGGCGACCATGGTCACCTGCGCCGCGCCCGAATACCTGCGCGAGCACGGCACACCGGAAACGCTTGGAGATCTGGCGAACCATCAAGGCGTGAACTTTCTCTCGGGCCAGAACAACCGCACCTTGCCCTGGCAGTTTTCAGTTGAGGGCAAACAGAAATCCTACGTCAGCCGCCAAGGTATTACCGTCACCGAGTCGAACGCCTACGTGCAGTGTGGCGTGTCGGGCTTCGGCATTATTCAGGCACCGGGTATCGCGGTGGCAGAGCATCTGGCTAACGGTGCTCTGGTGGAAATTCTGCAACCGCTGCGCCCGCTGCCTCGGCCAGTGACGCTTTTGTACCCGAGCCGCACGCATTTGCCGGCGCAGGTGCAGGTGTTTATCGAATGGCTGCAGGTGCGGTTTGTGCAGTTGCATGGGGGGTGGGTGGTAGGTTGAATCTGGCTTTATCCCGCAGTTTCTGCAGCGTGCGCACCTAGGATTTAACACTGATCCCGCGAGCAGCAAAGACTTCACGCGCAGCCGTTATACCGTTCAAGGCGCTGGGAAATCCTGCGTATACGGTCATTTGCAAGATCACATCGACCACCGCCTCCGGTGTGCACCCGACGTTCAGGGCGCCGCCGATATGCACTTTCAGTTGTGGCTGTGCATTGCCCAGTGCGGTCAGTGCCGCAACGGTTGCCAGCTCACGAGTGCAGTGATCGAGCCCGGGGCGGGCGAAGACATCGCCGTAGGCAAAACTCAGAATCCAGTCCGCAAGCTCTGGAGCAGTATCCTTCAATGAATCAACCACTGCCTGACCAGGTCCGCCAGTAATCTGCGTCAGAGCGGCTTCTCCGCGCGCTCGACGATCAGTCATGTCCACGGGCGCTGCCACACTGGTCACGCTTGCGCCAATCAATGTGGCGGACAGCAAGCGGTTGAAACCGGGAAGTTTACGGATCATGGTGATGCTCCTTTTGCTCGAGTTGGTGATAGATCTGAATCTTGTTATCCAGAACCTCCAGGGACTGGCTCAACTGGCTGATCTGCGCTTGCACGTCCCGGCGATGCTGCTCGAGAAGCTCGCGGCGTTCTGCCAGGGTCGAGTCGCCTGATCGGCGCAGTTCGGCATACCGCAGCATTTGCTGGATCGGCATTCCGGTCGCCTTCAACCGGAGCAGAAACTCGGCCCACAGCACATCCTTCTCGGCGTACACCCGGTGGCCATTGCCACCGCGCCCAACCGGGTCGAACAGCCCGATGCGCTCGTAATAGCGGATCGTGTGAGCGCTCAAATCAAGGCGCTTGGCCAACTGTGAAATTGTCAGTTCTGGATTCATGTCATCACCGTAAAGGTTTGAGCGTGCTCTAAGTCAATGGCTATTTTCAATCAGTTGGAATCAGACAAATCGCGGGCACTATCCGCGCGGTCCGTCGCTATCAGTCTCGACGGTTCAACCCCTGTTATATTCGCTTTACCAGATATATGACTATGCGTATATTCGGTTATCCGTATCCATTGCTCGGCAATCATCCCGCCGCCTTTCACCCTACGCGTCACGACATCCGCAAGCGCATCAGGCTCTTCGTTTTGGTCAAGACACAAGCTTCTGGAGGATGTATGACAGAACCCATGACCCCCACCACTTTGTTCAAGTGTCTGGCCGATGACACCCGGGCCAAAATTTCCCTGCTTGTCGTGCGCGAAGGCGAGTTGTGTGTATGCGAGCTGACGGCAGCACTCGACCTCAGTCAGCCGAAGATTTCTCGCCACTTGGCGCTGCTGCGCTCCGCCGGTTTGCTGCTGGATCGTCGCCAGGGTCAATGGGTGTACTACCGGCTGAATCCTGATGTGCCCGCGTGGGTGGCAGCAGTTCTGAAGGAAGTGGCAGACGCCAATCAGCCATGGCTGGAAACCGAGGCCAAGCGCCTGTGCTGCATGAGCGACCGACCGATCAATCAGGCCATGTGCAGCTGATTCATGCCCACCGGATCAACCACCCTGGCACTGCGCCTCAGTTTCTGAATCAAGGAATCGTCTGATGAAAATCTTGTTCATGTGCACCCACAACAGCTGCCGCAGCATTCTGTCCGAGGCGCTTTTCAACCATTTGGCGCCCGAGGGCGTAGACGCTGTCAGCTCAGGCAGCTTTCCCAGTGGCCGGGTGAATCAACGGGCACTGCAAACGCTGGAGGCGGCGGGTATTTCCACAGTGGGCTTGAGCAGCAAGGCTTCGGATGCTTTTGAGGGCTCGCCTCCGGACATCGTGATCACCGTCTGTGATCGGGCTGCGGGAGAAGCATGCCCGATCTTTTTCGGCCCAGCCTTGAAGGCGCATTGGGGGCTGGCCGACCCGTCTGAGGCTAGCGGGTCGGAAGCCGAGATCACCGCAGCGTTTGCAACCACACTGGCCAAAATCCAGGAACGCGTGAGTGCGTTTCTCGCACTGCCGCTCAAGACCATGAGCCCTGACCAACTGCAAGCTGAACTGAACCGCATCGGTTCGCTTTGAAGATCAACCGAGGCGCCCCCCTCCAGGTGCCGCCGCAGGAGTTCATATGCAAGAGACATTGCCAAACGTACACGCCGACCTGATCGACATTCCTACGCTGGAGCAGCTGTCTCCGCGTAATCCTTCGCCCCACAAACCTCGCATTTTGCTGCTATACGGATCGACGCGAGAGCGCTCGTTCAGTCGTCTGGTCACGCAAGAAGCGGCACGCCTGCTGAATGAGTTTGGCGCCGAAACCAGGATTTTTGACCCTGCGGGTCTGCCGCTGCCTGATGACGCCCCCGACACACATCCCAAAGTCGCGGAGTTGCGCGAGCTGATGCAATGGTCAGAGGGTCAGGTGTGGTGCTCTCCTGAGCGTCACGGCTCCATGAGTGCCGTGTTCAAAGCGCAGATCGACTGGGTTCCGCTGGCGCTGGGCGCTGTACGACCTACGCAAGGCAAAACCCTCGCTGTGATGCAGGTCTGCGGCGGCTCGCAGTCCTTCAACGTGGTCAATCAGTTGCGGGTACTTGGCCGCTGGATGCGGATGTTCACCATCCCGAACCAGTCTTCCGTGGCCAAGGCGTTCACCGAGTTCGATGAAGCGGGTCGCATGAAGCCTTCTTCGTACTACGACCGCTTGGTGGACGTGATGGAAGAATTGATGAAGTTCACGCTGCTCTTGCGCGATCGTCAGGATTACCTGGTCGACCGTTATTCCGAGCGCAAGGAATCCGCCGAAGAGCTGTCCAGACGAGTCAACCAGCGTTCAATTTGATACCTGTGTGCGGAAACGGTATGAGCGCACCACGATCTTTCACATGTTGAGGCCTTTGCGCCGGGAGGATGCTGGTGAGTCAGAATTCGAAACTTGATGTCGTGGTCATTGGTGGTGGTCAATCCGCGCTGACAGTCGCCTATTTTTTGAAGCGCACAGGCTTGTCTTACGTGCTGCTCGATGCCGAGCCGGGACCGGGAGGCGCCTGGCGGCATGGCTGGGATTCGCTGCGACTCTTCTCGCCGTCGGCATGGAGCTCGATTGCAGGCTGGCCGATGCCGGCCATAACCGAGGGGACGCCCGGGCGGGACGATGTTGTCGAATACCTGACTCAGTACGAGCGCCGGTATGACTTCCCCATCATCCGCTCCACGCGGGTGACCGGTGTCGAGAAGATCGAAGGCGGGTTGCGCGTTATCTCAAAGGACAATTACTGGGACGCCAAAGCGGTTATCAGTGCAACAGGCACCTGGAGCCGCCCGTTCGTACCGGACTATCCCGGCCAGGCGTTGTTTGCAGGCAGGCAGCTTCATTCCGCTCATTACGTCGGGCCGAACGGGTTTGCGGGTAAAAACGTCCTTGTCGTCGGTGGCGGCAACTCCGGCGCCCAGATTTACGCCGAGGTCTCCAAAGTGGCTCAGGCAACCTGGGTCACGCAACAGGCCCCAACGTTCTTACCTGATGAGGTGGATGGACGAGTCCTGTTCGAACGCGCTACTGCTCGACTGAAGGCGCAGCAGGATGGCGTCGAGCCTCAACAGCCCGTTGGAGGGCTGGGAGACATCGTCATGGTGCCACCGGTGAAGGAAGCTCGCGAACGCGGTGTACTGAACGCAGTACGGCCCTTCACACGTTTCACTTCGACAGGGGTTGTGTGGTCATCGGGGATCGAGACAAAGGTGGACGTTGTCATCTGGTGCACGGGCTTTTCTCCAGCGCTCGACCACCTGAACAACCTGGGCGTTGTGGGCCGGGATGGCAAAGTGATTGTGGACGAAAGCCGAAGCGTTGCGATACCCGATCTGTGGCTGGTGGGTTACGGCGACTGGACGGGGCTCGCTTCTGCCACATTGATCGGCGTAACCCGCACCGCCCGGGATGTGGTCAGGCAAGTGCAAAGCTATCTCACTGGCGGAACCTGATTGCTCGCGGCGCCGTGAAGCCATAAGGTCGCTAGCCTGTAAATCATCTTCAGCGAGCAGAATCAGGCAAATTGCCAACAGTATCCGCCTAACGCCGACACCGCCCTGCCCCCTAATCTGAACCCATGCAGAACACACCACTGCAACGGGTTAACCAGATACGGATCTGAACGACCCGGACCTCAATCTCAACTTGACCGGAGTCACCGCCATGAAAACTGTAAGCCAACTGATCGCCGTCGCCACTTTCGCTCTGAGCGCCAGCGCATTCGCCGTACCGAGCAATCAGGAAGATCGTTTCTTCACCCAGGTCAACGAACCACAGCAGACTGTTGCTGCCGATGGCTCGGAACGTACGCCGCAGGGCCAGGCTCTGGCTGAAAACGGCCGCAATCGCCTCGAGGAAAAAGGCCTGGCGGAGGACGGTTATGACAAGACCCCACAAGGCCAGGCCATCGCTGCCGACGGTTCAGACCGCACCCCATTGGGTGAGGCCCTGGCCGCTGATGGATCGGACCGCACACCGGGTCGTCGCGCAGCTTAAGCGCGTGTTGCCGAGACAGGACAAGTCCTGCGGGTTTGAGACCTGCAGGACTTTTCCGTCTTTTGAGGCAAGACCTGATCGAAAACTCAATTGATAGGAACAGGCAATACTTCGATCCGATTCGGCATCGTCCGCCAGCGTTATCCGCCCTAGCATGGCCTCTCCAATTGCCTGCTGGAGTACAGATCCATGAAGACCCTTTTCATCACCGGTGTCAGCAGCGGCTTTGGCCAAGCGCTGGCCAAGGAAGCACTTGCCCAGGGCCATAAGATCATCGGCACAGTGCGCAGCGAATCAGCGCTGGCAGCCTTCGAAGCGCTGTCGCCCGAACGCGCTCATGGGGTGGTGCTGGACGTTACCGATTTCGATGCCATCGATGGGGTGGTTGCGGCAGTGGAGGATCGCCACGGCCCGGTGGACGTGCTGGTCAACAACGCAGGTTATGGCCACGAGGGGATTTTTGAAGAGTCGTCGCTGCAGGAAATGCGCCGCCAGTTCGACGTCAACGTGTTCGGCGCGGTGGCGGTGGCCAAGGCGTTCGTCCCGTATTTTCGCCAGCGCCGCGCGGGGCATGTTCTTAATATCACGTCGATGGGCGGCCATATCACCATGCCCGGGATCGCGTATTACTGCGGCAGCAAGTTTGCGCTTGAGGGCATCTCCGACACCTTGAGCAAGGAGCTTGCACCCTTCAATATTTTTGTCACCGCTGTGGCGCCGGGGTCATTTCGCACCGACTGGGCAGGCCGCTCGATGCAACGCACGCCGCGTAGCATCAGTGACTACGACGCAAGCTTCGATCCGGTGCGCAAGGCCCGGGAGGAGAAAAGCGGCCAGCAGCTGGGCGATCCGCTGAAAGCTGCACGGGCCATGCTGACCATCATCGACAGTCCAGATCCGCCGGCTCACCTGCTATTGGGCAGTGATGCGCTGGCGCTGGTGCGTGACAAGTTGCAGCAGACGGCGGAGAGTATTGAGCAATGGGCAGCGCATAGTCGTTCGACGGATGGCTGAAAGATCAAAAGCACCCTCACCCCAGCCCTCTCCCGGAGGGAGAGGGAGCCGATCCGGGTGGATTCAACCCCCGCGTTCGGCACAATATTACAGGTCGGCGTAGTACCAGAAAGCACCACGGTCAGTCCCCTCTCCCTCTGGGAGAGGGCTAGGGTGAGGGCTCTGTCTGACACCCCGCCAATCAGCCAGACAGGTTCGAACGCGCCTTTTCACAAGGAAACCCACAGCCCATGCCGAAACCGAAAGACCCAATCACCGCGCGCATGGTCCAGCTAATGAGCCAGCTCGCCCCGCTGGAGGGCTACAACCTGAGCCCGCTGGACGATGTACGTTTCCTGCGTTCCAACCGACCGCTGACCCGCACGCCGGTGCTGTATGAACCGGGCATCGTCATCCTCTGTCAGGGGCGTAAACGCGGTTACCTCGGCGATGAAATCTACGTCTACGACGCTCAGCACTATCTGGTGGTGTCGGTGCCGGTACCCTTCACCATGGAAACCGACGCCAGCGAAGCCGAGCCAATGCTCGCGGTGTACGTGCGTCTGGATTTCGCCCTGGCTGGCGAACTGATTCAGCAAGTGGATGAGCGGTGGGATTTCCCCACAGCGCAACCGATGGGCATGTACGCCTCGCCTCTCGACGAACCGCTGCGCCGGTCAACCCTGCGTTTTCTTGAAGTGATGAGCGACGAAGCCGACGCGCAAATCCTCGGCCCGGCGATGCTGCGCGAGCTCTACTACCGTATCCTCACCGGCGAACAAGGTGGCACCCTGCGCGCCGCCATCGCCCAACAGGGCCAGTTCGGCAAAGTGACCCGCGCCATCCACAAGATCCACAGTTGCTATCACCAACATCTCGACGTAGAAACCCTGGCCGAAGAAGCGCAGATGAGTGTGCCCAATTTTCATCTGCACTTTCGCAAGGTTACCGATTCCTCGCCGATGCAGTATCTGAAGTCGACGCGTTTGCACCAGGCGCGATTGCTGATGCTGCGTAACGACCTGACCGCGGCAAAATCTGCGTTTCTGGTCGGTTACGAAAGCGCCTCGCAATTCAGCCGCGACTTCAAACGCCTCTTCGGCCGCACACCGCTAGCGGAAGTGGCGTGGATGAAAACGGCCTATGCGCTGCCGGCACCGACGAGTGCTTCGCCGTTTGTGTCGTCGCACTGATTTTCAGTGCCACGCTCCGCGCACTTATTGCAGCAAATTCCCCGTTCGCATAGTGCTTGCCCCCTCCTGCGTTTCCTCGCCCAATCATGCAGGTCAGTCGCCTGCATCAGGATGGGAACATGAACACCACAGCCATTCCCGAAGGTTTTACTCCGTTCACCCGCAGCAGTCCTTTGCTGGATCTGCTCGGCCCGATCTACGCCAGGGGTCAGGGGCTGCACTTGGAACTGGGTTTACTGACCGACTCCCGCCACGCCAATGGCCGTGGCACTTTGCATGGCGGTGTATTGGCGACACTGGCGGACGTGGGCATGGGTTACGCCATGGCCTTTTCCAGCGATCCACCGCAGCCGTTGATCACGGCGAGCATGACCCTGGATTATCTCGGTGCAGTGCAAATCAACGAATGGCTCGAAGTGCGCCTTGAGCACTCCAGAAAGGGCCGCCAACTGGCGTTTGCTGGCGTCAGTCTGCACGTCGGTGAGCGAACGGTTGCGCGCGCCAGTGCCGTGTTCGCCGTGCCGATGAATTGAATCGACTGACTCGACTCATCGTCCCACCTGGACGGCAGGCCGGGATTTGCCGCCCCGCCCGCACGGCCATTACCTTCAAGGCATTGTGTTCGCCATCGTCACCCCATACGCAGCCAGAAGCATATCCGCCGCCCGCTCACCAATAACGACACACGGCGCCATCGTGTTGCCAACGGTAATGCGCGGCATGATCGAGGCATCTGCAACGCGCAGCCCGTCGATCCCGTACACGCGTAATTGGTGGTCAACCACCGACAGCGCATCGCGGCCCATTTTTGCCGTGCACGACAGGTGCCAGTAGGTCACGGCCGAATTGCGGATGAACTGTTCCATAGCGCGACGCTCTCTGGGACCGGGCACGACTTCGCGCTTGATCAGCGCATTGAAGGCCTGGCTGTTGCCGAGTGCGCGGCACAGTTCGATCGACGCATGGGCTGCGGCCATGTCCTCGGGCTCGCTCAGGGAGTTCGGCTCAATGATCGGTGCATCCAGCGGCCCAGCACCCGACAACCGCAAGCGTCCGCGACTGGCAGGTCTGGCAAGCCCGGCGAACATGGTCCAGCCATGCTCCGGCGGCTCGATGGCGACCTCAGGCGGAGACGGTACCGCGAATGCCAACTGGCACTGCAACAGGTCCGGGGCTTCCAGGCGGCTGTCGCTTTTCCAGTACAAGGTGGTTTCGCATCCGCTGCCAGCGACGGCCTGGGGTTGTCGATACTCCCACGTGCAAGCGAACGCCAGATGATCCTGCAAATTCTCGCCCACACCGGGTAGATGAACGACCGGTGCGATGCTGTGTTTTCGCAGTTCATCCGCCGGGCCGATGCCCGACTGCATGAGCACTTTCGGTGATTGCACCGCGCCCATGGACAGGATGACTTCAGCTGCGGCATGAAAGCAGCGCCGCTCGCCGGCGATCAACACTTCGACACCGACGGCCCGGGTGCCGACCAGCAACACGCGGGTCACTAAGGCTCCGGTCAGCACCGTCAGATTTGGACATTGCAAGCGTGGCTGGATGTAGGCGTCATAAACCGATTCACGCTTGCCGTGTTTGATGCGCAAGTCGGTGATGGCGACCCCGCCCGGGCCTTCCATCATCTCGCCATTGGGACTGTCGAATCGGGGGATGCCCAGATCGCTGGCCGCCTCCAGCGTTGCCCACGCAAGGGGTTGAGGCGTGGCCGGCTGTTCGACATGTACCGGCCCACCTGAACCACGCCGAGTGGCGTCCGGGCTGCCTTGCCAGTTTTCGATCCTGCGGTAGTAATCGAGAACCGATGCGTAGCCCCAGGCCGGGTCGCCAGACTCGGCAGCAAAATGCTCCCAATCGGCGCGATGGCCGCGCGACCAGACCATCACGTTGATGCTCGAACCTCCACCGAGCCCCTTGCCCATGCTCAGCGGGAGCCGTCGACCGTTGAGGCGTGGATCGGATTGCCCCTCGAATGCCCAGTCGCGCGCGGAGCCGAGGTTCAGCGGCCATTGCGCCGGTTCGGTCACCTCGGGGCCTGAGTAACCTTCGCCGGCTTCAATCAGCAGAACCCGTGCGCCTGACTGATCGGCAAGCCGCGCAGCGACCACGCAGCCCGACGTGCCGGCACCACAGACAATGAAATCGTAGTCGTGAGCGCTTCGAGGGTTCATACGCCCACTCTCCTTCGATGCCGCGATCACTGCTCAGCAACGCCGTGCACGGCCTTGAGAATCACCGCCGCGACTTGCGCCGGCTGCGACTGCTGCGGGACATGGCTGGACTTCACCTCGGCGAGGGTCGCACTGATGCGCTTGGCGGCAGACCGCTGGACGTCGGGATGAATCATCCGGTCTTCGGTAGCGAGCAGGTACCAGGACGGCTTGGTTTTCCAGGCCGAAACGGTGGTTTTATCTTCGAAAGCCGAGGCCTTGATCGGCCCCTGTGTGGCGGTCATGACGGCGGTCTGCGCGGCCGGCAGATCCTGAGCGAAATCCTTGGCCATGCCTTCAGCGGTCAGATAGAGGAAGCCGTTACCGTCGGCCTTGATCTGACTGATGCCCGGCGGCGTCGGCGCGCCTTTACCCTGCTCGCCGCTGGTTTGCCCGGCCTCTGGCGCGAAGGCGGCGACGTACACCAGAGCGCTCACTTTCTGGTCGTTGCCGGCTTCGGTGATCACCGTGCCGCCCCAGGAGTGACCGACCAGCACCACCTTGCCCTGCTGGTTGTTCAGCGCGCGGCGCGTGGCGGCAACATCATCGGCCAGCGAGGTGAGCGGATTTTGCACAACGGTAACGGCCACGCCTTTGGCTTGCAGCAGTGGCACCACTTTGGCCCAGTCGGAACCGTCGGCGAAGGCGCCGTGTACGATCACCACCGAAGGCGTTGTATCCTGCGCGTGGCTGGCGCCGGCCATGAAGGTACTGGCCAGGGCAAAGGCGACGGTGGCGAATTTCGATTTGATTGTTTTCATTGGATGAGCTCCTGTTCGGGAGTTCAGAGTGTGCTGGCCGGCCTGCGATGTGGGCATCGGTCAATTATCCGACCCCGGGGCATTTTTCATGGATAGTGGCTTGCAACTGGACATCTCACTGGACGGCGCACTGGCAACCATCGCCCAGGTCGGTGACCTCAGCATGGGGCAACCGCTCGGTCACTCCCGGCGCGTTGCCGCTTTGGCGCGGATGCTCGCGCAGGCATGCCACGGCGACGGTGAGCATCTGCAGGTTGCAGAGCAGATTGCCTTGCTGCGCTGGTCTGGGTGCACGGCCAACGCCGAAGGCTTTGCCGACCTGCTGGGTGACGACGTCGATGGTCGCCGCGCAATGCTCGATCTGACCCTGGGCAATGAGCAGATGAACGCGGTGCATCAGGCAACCCCGCTGGCCGTTGTGCACTGTGAAGTGTCCGGTGCAATCGCCAAAACCCTCCAGCTCGGAACCGCCGTCGAAGCGGGCCTGTGTCGGGTGTTCGAAACCTACGACGGCACTGGCCGACCGCTCGGCGTGGCGCATGAACATATCCCGGAGGTGGCCTATCAGGTGGTCATGGCCGGTGATCTGGATATTCTCACTCGCGCTCACGGCCTGGACGCGGCGTTGCGCTGGATCAACGAGCAGTCGGATCGGCGCTATCCAGCGTCGCTGGTGTCGTTGCTGGTGGCCAATGCCAAGGCCTGGCTGGCGGATCTGGAAACGCTTTGCACAAAAGTTGAACCCGCGCCTGAGCAGCGTCGTGTCTCGCTGACTTTGGTCGGAGACGTCATTGACTTGAAGTTGCCATGGCTGGCCGGGCATTCGCGTCAGGTCGCGCATGTTGCCGTGGAAGCGGCACGCCTGTGGGGGTTGAGTGAGCCGACTTTGGCAAACATTGGCAAGTCCGCGCTGATTTACGGTCTCGGCCGCGCAGCCGTTTCCAATCACCTATGGAATAGCCCAGGGTCGCTGCCCTACGGTGCGGCAGAGCGAGTGCGGCTGGTGCCTTACTGGACGCAACAGGCGCTCCGACCGGTTCCTGAACTGACCGCGCCCGCCGAGATAGCCACCCACGCGTATGAACGGCTCGATGGCAGCGGCTATTTTCGCGGCGTGGCCGGTGATGCACTGAATGCCGAACATCGGCTGTTCGCCACCTCGGTCGCCTGGGTAGCGTTGAGGCAAGCCCGGCCATGGCGAACAGCCCACGACGAAGCCGCAGCCGCCACGCTACTCAAACAGGATGCTGGCCGTGGTCTGTTCGACAACGATGTCTGCGAAGCGGTCATTGCCGCCGCCAGTGGCGAGCGCCGCCTGCGGCAACCCAAGCCTTCGCTGCTGACAGCCCGTGAGTGCCGCATTCTTCTGGAGATCAGCCGTGGCGCCAGCAACAAACAAGTCGCGCAACTGTTGGCTATCAGTCCGAGCACGGTACGCACGCACATGGAAAGCATCTTTCGAAAATTGCAATGCTCGACCCGGGCAGCCGCCACCTTGAAGGGGCTGACGATGGGCTTGATCGCCTGAATACCGTGCCGGGGTCAAGCCTGACTGGCGCGCGCCAACTCAATGAATGCCCTGGCGGCCGCAGAGGGATTGCGGCGGTTCGGGTAGTACAGGCACAACCTGTCTCGGGGCGGGGTCCAGTCCTTGAGTACCTGCACGAACTCGCCGCTGCGGATTTCGTCACGAACGTCCTGCTCCATGAAAAAGCCCAGCCCCATATCCGCCTGCATCGCCACCTTGACCACGCTCGATTCATCCAGGGTCAGCGGCCCGTTCACATCCAGACGAATGACTTCGCCGTCGCGCTCGAAATACCAAGGGAAAATCGCCCCGTTCGGCAGTCGCACACGGATGCATCGATGCCCGGGCAGATCGGACGGCGAGCGCGGTTTGCCGTGTTGTGCAAAATACCCCGGCGAACCGACCACCGCGTGCCGTTGCGGCGGGCCGACAGGCACTACAATCACATCGTTGGGCACCAGGCCTGCCGAGCGCACGCCGAAATCGAAGCCGTCAGCCACGATATCCACCAGGCGCCCTTCGGTCACAAGGTCAATGTGGACTTTCGGATGCTGCTGCAAAAACTCGATCACCAGTGGCAGCAGCGCCGAACGCGCAGCGCTGGCGAATGCGTTGATGCGCAGCGTTCCCGAGGGTCCGGCGTTTTGCGAGCGCACTGCATCCAGTGCCGCGCGCAAATCCTGCAAGGCTGGCCCCACTTGCTCGAGAAACACCTTGCCCGCTTCGGTGATGGCAACGCTGCGGGTGGTGCGGTTGAACAGGCGCGATTCGAGGCGCGCTTCCAGTTGCGCAATGGTGTTGCTCAGCGCGGTGGTCGAAACGTCGAGATCAATGGCAGCCTGGCGGAACGACCCCCTGCGTGCCACCGCTATAACGGCATCCAGTTCATTAAGGGCTAAGCGATCCTGGGCCATGAATTGTCCTGTTTTCCGGGATTGGTCATTACGATTTGTCCCAGTTGAACAAACTATCTGCAGCGCAGCAAGATGACTCCAGACCATCAATCAGGAGTCAGGCAATGAACCTTCAACTTTCCAACGTCGTGCAAACGTATCTCACGGTCACCGACGAGAAAAAAATCTCCGACGCAATCCATCAATTCGTCGCGCTGGAGATTTCGCCATGCTGAATTCAGGATTGACTGGCAAGCGGGTCCTCGTCACCGGCGGCACCAAGGGAATCGGCAAAGCAGTGGTCGAGTGGTTCCTGGCCGAGGACGCAAAGGTCATCACCTCGGCTCGGCAAGTGGAGGTCGAAATGCCGGGCGCACTGCTGGTTGCGGCTGATCTTTCGACACGGGAAGGTTGTGACGCACTCATCGCTGCGGTCGAACAGCAACTGGGCGGCGTCGACATAGTGATCCATGTCCTGGGTGGCTCGTCGGCCCCCGGTGGTGGTTTTGCGGCGCTGGACGAGGAACAGTGGCATCGCGAGCTCAACCTGAATCTGCTGCCGGCGGTGCGCCTTGATCGCGCCCTGCTGCCGGACATGCTCGAGCGTCGTAATGGCGTGGTGATCCATGTCACATCCATCCAGAGTAGGCTGCCACTGCCGGAATCAACGACGGCGTACGCGGCGGCCAAGGCTGCGCTGTCGACCTACAGCAAAAGCCTGTCGAAAGAAGTGTCACCCAAGGGGGTTCGCGTCGTGCGGGTATCGCCGGGCTGGGTTGAAACCGAAGCGTCGGTGGCATTCGCCGAGCGACTCGCGCAGGAGGCAGGCACTGACTATCAAGGTGGCAAGGACATCATCATGCAGGCCCTGGGCGGTATCCCGCTCGGCCGCCCGTCGACGCCAGTTGAAGTGGCTGAGCTGATCGGGTTCCTGGCATCGCCGCGAGCAGCGTCGATCACCGGGAGTGAATTTGTGATCGACGGCGGCACCATCCCGACCATTTAGCCGCCAGTCTGCGGGTCATGGACGACCCGCAGAATCCGCACAGCACGTCTACATCCGATGCTGCTCCAGCAAAAAATCCACAAACAAGCGCACCCGCACCGGCATCGCCGCGCCGCCCACGAACACCGCATGAATCGGTTCCTCATCGCCCGGGTTAAACGCTTGCAGCAGCGGGATCAGCGCGCCGCGCTGCAAGTCTTCCCTGACGGTGAACTCGCCAATCCGCGCAATTCCGGCGCCGAGTCTGGCGAACTGGGCCAGTGCTTCGCCGCTGCTACATTCGATGTTGCCGCTGACTTTCAGCGAGAACTCCTTGCCGTCGCGGATAAACGGCCAGTTGGCTTCGGCGCGGCGGAAGTTGAAGCGCAGGCAGTTGTGCTTGAGCAGGTCTTCGGGTTGCTGAGGCGTGCCATGACGTTCCAGATAGTCGGGCGATGCCACGACCACCTGGCCGGTGTGGCCGAGCCGGCGGGCGGTCAACGGGCTGTCGGGCAGATGGCCGAAGCGTATGGCGACGTCAGCCTGCCCGGCGAGGATGTCGACGACTTCATCGCCAAGGCTGAGGTCGACGACGATGTTCGGGTAACGGGCGGTGAAGGCTGCGACCAGCGGCACAATGGTCAGCCGTCCATGGCCAAGGGCGGCACTGACACGCAAGCGGCCCTTGGGTACGCCCTGATCGGTAATGGCCCCTTCCACTTCGTCCATGTCCGCCAGAATCCGCCGGGCACCGCGCAGGAAGGCCTCGCCCTCGGCGGTAAACGTCAGCGCGCGGGTCGTGCGCAGCAGCAAGCGGGTACCAAGTCGTTGTTCCGCGCGGGCGATGATCCGACTAACCGCCGAAGGCGTCAGCCCCAGCGCACGCGCAGCAGCTGAGAGGCTGCCCTCCTGCGCCACGGTGACGAACACGCTCATTTCCCCTGACCTGCCGTTGAAGTCCATTCGTGCCTCTTACGCAAAGGTGATTGCCAAAATCGCCATCTACCGCCGGAAAACCATGGATCGTAGCATTGGCGGCATAGATGAGGAGACTTTCCATGCGTATCAATCCACCACTTGTTGCACTCGCTGTCGGCGCCTTTGGCATCGGCGTCACCGAGTTCGCGCCGATGGGTATGTTGCCCGGCATTGCCGCCGATCTCGGCGTTTCCATTCCCGCTGCGGGGTTGCTGGTCAGTGCCTACGCCTTGGGCGTGCTGCTCGGCGCGCCGCTGATGACCCTGACCACTGGCAAGATCCCCCGGCGCTATCTGCTGATCGGGCTGATGGCGATTTTCACCCTGGGTAACCTGATGTCGGCGCTGGCCACCGATTACTCCAGCCTGATGGTCGCCAGGGTGATCACCTCGCTCAATCACGGCGCATTCTTCGGAGTGGGCTCTGTGGTCGCCGCCAGCGTGGTCGCGCCGGAAAAACGTGCCGGCGCCGTGGCGGCAATGTTCATGGGCCTGACGTTGGCGACTATCGGCGGTGTGCCGCTGGCAGCGTGGTTTGGTGAACTGTTTGGCTGGCGCACGGCGTTCTGGGGCATTACCGGCCTCGGTGTGCTGACCATGATCGCCTTGTGGTTCGCCCTGCCCAATCTGAAAGCAGAGCAAGGCGCGGGTGCGCTGGCAGAAATACGGGTATTGGGCAGAGGTCCGGTGTTGGCCGCGCTGGCCCTGACCGTGGTCGGCTCGAGTGCGATGTTCACCGTATTCACTTACATCGCGCCGATCCTCAGCAGCGAGACCCATGCCTCCGCCGCGTTCATCACCGCCATGCTGGTATTGTTCGGAATCGGTTTGACGCTGGGCAACATGTGGGGTGGCAAGGCTGCCGACCGTTCGATTGACCGCACCCTGATCGTGTCGCTGAGCGCATTGATTGTGGTGTTGCTGGCGTTCACTGTGCTGATGCGCTGGCCGCTGCCGGCCGCCGTCGCCATTCTGATCTGGGGTATCGCCAGTTTCGCCCTGGTGCCACCGCTGCAAATGCGCGTAATGGAAGCGGCCAAGGATGCGCCCAACCTGGCTTCGGCGGTGAACATCGGTGCCTTCAATTTCGGCAACGCGATCGGCGCGGCGCTGGGTGGCGCGGTGATCAATGCCGGGCTGGGTTATCCGGCGATTTCCCTGGCCGGCGCGGCGATGGCCGGTCTGGGGTTGCTGATGGTGCTGACGTTTGCCTGGCGTTCCAGAGCCAATGCCGCTGCGCTGGCGTGAGCCATGCGCAGCGCTACGCCCCGCCCTGCTGATACTCGCGGGGCGTGCAGCCGAACTCGCGACGGAACACCGTGTGCAGATATTGCGCAGACTTGAAGCCGCAGGCCTGGGCAATGTCGGCAATCGCCGCATCGGTGTTCTTCAAACCGCTGGTAGCCGCCGCCAGTTTGAAACGCAGAATCTCGTCATGCACGCTGCAACCGCGCTCAGCGCGGAAATGCGCTTCCAGCGATGAGCGCGACACCCCGACATACGCCGCCACTTGCGCGGTCTTGATGCCCTGACAGGCATATTGGCGGATGAACAGCAGCGCTTGCATGACATAGGGATTGCCCAGCGGTTGATGCAAGCTCGACACCTGCACGTTGACCGCGTCCGGCGGAATCAGAATCTGCGTGCCGGTGGACGGCATGCCGTGGAGCATCTGGTGCAGCAATTGCGCGGCGGTGCGGCCCATGGTTTCGGTGCCCTGGATCACCGAACTCAGGGGCACGCGGGTCAGGCTGCGGGTCAGCGGATCGTTGTCGATGCCGATCAGCGCGACCTGCTCGGGCACGGCAATGCCGGCGGTCAGGCAGGCTTGCAGCAACTGCCGAGCGCGGGCGTCGCTGACGGCGATGATGCCGATCGGTTTGGGCAGGCTGTGCAGCCAGGCTATCAGTTGCTCGACGGCACTGTCCCACAGCGGCGCGCTGGTGCCCATGCCGCGATAGATCTCGGCGTGCAGGCCGTCGCGCTGCATCAGTTTGCGAAAAGCTTTTTCCCGCTCCTGCGCCCAGCGATTGGCCTGCGCTTCCGGCAGGCTGAAACAGGCAAAGCGCTGCAACCCCGCCTCGACCAGATGCGAATAAGCCAGAGTGATCAGTGCGTTGTTATCAGTGGCAACGTAGGGGATCGCTTTCGGATAGGCGCGCGCATCCTCGTAAGAACCGCCGACCGCCACCACCGGCAAATGAATGTCGGCCAGCGCCTCGCCGATCAGCGGATCGTCGAAGTCGGCAATGATGCCGTCACCCTGCCAGCGCTCGATGCCTTTCAAGCGGCAGAGAAAGTCCTCTTCCAGAAACAGGTCCCAGGAAGCGCGGGTGCTGCTCAGGTAGTTGCCAATGCCGCTGATGATTCCACGGTCGTAGATCTTGCTGCCGTTGAACAACAGGGCGATGCGGTGCACGGGCGGTAGGCTTTTCATTCAGGTTCCGGATTTTGCGTCAAGCCATTCGCGAGCAAGCTCGCTCCCACACGGTTTTGTGAACGACACGAATCAAATGTGGGAGCGAGCCTGCTCGCGAAAGCGGCCTCAAATTGTTTTTGTACTGTTCCGGGCCGCCTTTTCGCGGCGACGATGGACACAGACTAGGCGCGAAGCCGCTGAAGCTCAATACGCAAAATCGCACTCACGGTTGAGGCTTTTCATAATCAGCGGGCACGGGGGCGTTGCTAGTATCGAGACACCGCCAAGAACAACAAGGACAAGGTCCATGCAGTATTTCCCCAATATCGAGCCGGTTCGCTACGAAGGCCCGAACAGTGATTCGCCCCTCGCTTTTCGTCACTACGATGCCGACAAACTGATCCTCGGCAAACCCATGCGCGAACACCTGCGCATGGCCGCCTGCTACTGGCACACCTTCGTCTGGCCGGGCTCCGATGTGTTCGGTGCCGGCACCTTCAAGCGCCCCTGGCAACGCAGTGGCGAACCGATGGAACTGGCTATCGGCAAGGCTCAAGCCGCCTTCGAGTTCTTCAGCAAACTGGGCATCGATTACTACTGCTTTCACGACACGGACGTCGCCCCCGAAGGCAATTCGCTGAAGGAGTACCGCGAACACTTCGCACAAATGGTCGATCGCCTCGAACAACATCAGGAACAAAGCGGCATCAAGCTGCTCTGGGGCACCGCCAACTGCTTCAGCAACCCACGTTTTGCCGCCGGTGCCGCGAGTAATCCCGATCCGGAAGTGTTCGCCTGCGCCGCCGCGCAAGTGTTCAGCGCAATGAACGCAACCCATCGCCTCAAGGGCTCCAACTACGTGCTATGGGGCGGTCGCGAAGGCTACGAAACCCTGCTCAATACCGACCTGAAACGTGAGCGCGAACAACTCGGGCGCTTCATGCGCATGGTGGTCGAGCACAAGCACAAGATCGGTTTCACCGGTGACCTGCTGATCGAACCCAAGCCGCAGGAGCCGACCAAGCACCAGTACGATTACGACAGCGCTACGGTATTCGGCTTTCTCCAGCAGTACGGCCTGGAAAAGGAAATCAAGGTCAACATCGAGGCCAACCACGCGACCCTGGCCGGCCACAGCTTTCATCACGAAATTGCCACGGCTGCCTCGCTGGGGATTTTCGGCAGCATCGATGCCAACCGTGGCGATCCGCAGAACGGCTGGGACACCGACCAGTTCCCCAACAGCGTCGAAGAAATGACCCTGGCGACCTATGAAATCCTCAAGGCCGGCGGTTTCAAGAATGGCGGCTTCAATTTCGACTCCAAGGTGCGCCGGCAGAGCCTCGACGAGATCGACCTGTTCCACGGCCACGTCGGCGCCATGGACGTTCTTGCCTTGTCGCTGGAACGCGCCGCCGCGATGGTTGAGAACGATCAATTGCAAACCCTCAAGGACCAACGCTACGCCGGCTGGCGTCAGCCGTTCGGGCAAGCGGTGATGGCGGGCGACTTCAATCTCGAGTCGCTGGCCGAGCACGCGTTCACCAACGAACTGAACCCGCAAGCCGTCAGTGGCCGTCAGGAAATGCTCGAAAACATCGTCAACCGCTATCTCTATCGCTGATCGCCGAGACCCTCTGCCGACGCAACGACGCTGTGACAATTGCACGACAATTCTGTGCCTGCTGCGTCGGCAGATTCTCTACAGTTCTACCCAGCCCGATTCATCGTCAGGCCGTGTCTTTCCAACAAAAATAAAAGGACGCACCACCATGAAGAACTTGAAACGTACGCTGTTGGCCAGTGCCCTGGCGTTGTTGGCCCTGCCGGTAATGGCCGACGCCACCCACCCGAAAATCGGGTTTTCCATTGATGACCTGCGTCTGGAACGCTGGTCGCGCGACCGCGATTACTTCGTCGCGGCGGCGGAAAAAATGGACGCCAAAGTCTTCGTGCAATCGGCGGACGCCAACGAGCAGAAGCAGATTTCGCAGATCGAAAACCTCATCTCTCGCGGCGTCGATGTGATTGTCATCGTGCCGTTCAACGCGACAGTGCTGACCAACGCCGTGGCCGAGGCGAAGAAAGCCGGGATCAAAGTGGTGTCTTACGACCGGCTGATTCTCAACGCCGATGTCGACGCCTATATCTCCTTCGATAACGAAAAGGTCGGCGAGATGCAGGCCGGCGGCGTGCTGAAAGCAGCGCCCAAGGGCAATTACTTCTTGCTCGGTGGCGCGCCCACCGACAACAACGCCAAGATCCTCCGTGAAGGCCAGATGAAGGTGCTGCAACCGGCCATCGACAAGGGCGATATCAAGATCGTTGGCCAGCAGTGGGTCAAGGAATGGAACCCGACCGAAGCGCTGAGCATCGTTGAAAACGCCCTGACCCGTAACAACAACAAAATCGACGGCATTGTCGCCTCTAACGACGCTACCGCTGGCGGCGCCATCCAGGCACTGGCCGCGCAACAACTGGCCGGCAAGGTGCCGATTTCCGGCCAGGACGCCGACCTCGCAGCAGTCAAACGCGTGATCGCCGGCACGCAAACCATGACCGTGTACAAACCGCTGAAACTCATTGCCTCCGAAGCAGCCAAGCTCTCGGTGCAACTGGCACGCAACGAAAAACCGGCCTACACCTCGCAGTACGACAACGGCAGCAAGAAAGTCGACACCATCCTGCTCACGCCAACGCCGTTGACCAAGGACAACATCGACTTGCTCGAACAGGACGGCTTCTACACCAAGGCGCAGATTGCCGGGCAGTGATCCGGTCGTAAATCTTGATCAGACCTGTGGGAGCGAGCCTGCTCGCGAAAGCGGAGTGTCAGTCAGTACAGCTCTGGCTGAAAAGGCCCCTTCGCGAGCAGGCTCGCTCCCACACAGGTTCAGTGGTGTTTGAGTCCCTGGTATACGAGCCTTTTCCATGTCCGACTATCTGCTGCAAATGAACGGCATCGTCAAAACCTTCGGCGGTGTCAAAGCGCTCAACGGCATCGACATCAAGGTCCGGCCCGGTGAATGCGTGGGCCTGTGCGGCGAGAATGGTGCCGGCAAGTCGACGCTGATGAAGATCCTCTCGGCGGTCTATCCCCATGGCACCTGGGACGGTGAAATCCTCTGGGACGGGCAACCGCTCCGGGCGCAATCGATCAGCGAAACCGAGGCCGCCGGCATCGTCATCATCCATCAGGAACTGACGTTGGTTCCCGACCTGTCGGTCGCCGAAAACATCTTCATGGGCCATGAGCTGACGCTGCCCGGCGGGCGCATGAACTACCCGGCGATGATCCACCGTGCCGAAGCGTTGATGCGTGAATTGAAGGTGCCGGACATGAACGTGTCGCTGCCGGTTTCGCAGTATGGCGGCGGTTATCAGCAACTGGTGGAAATCGCCAAGGCCCTGAACAAACAGGCGCGTCTGCTGATTCTCGACGAGCCCTCCTCGGCCCTGAGCCGCTCGGAAATCGAAGTGCTGCTGGACATCATCCGCGACCTCAAGGCCAAGGGCGTCGCCTGCGTCTACATCTCGCACAAGCTCGATGAAGTCGCCGCCGTATGCGACACCATTTCGGTGATCCGCGACGGCAAACACATCGCCACCACCGCCATGGCCGACATGGACATTCCGCAGATCATCACGCAGATGGTCGGGCGCGAAATGAGCAACCTCTATCCCAGCGAACCGCACGAGATTGGCGAGGTGATTTTCGAAGCGCGCCACATTACTTGCTACGACGTCGACAACCCCAAGCGCAAACGGGTCGACGACATCTCCTTCAGCCTCAAGCGCGGCGAGATTCTCGGCATTGCCGGGCTGGTCGGAGCCGGCCGCACCGAACTGGTCACCGCACTGTTCGGCGCCTACCCCGGACGCCATGAAGGCGAAGTCTGGCTGGACGGCCGACCGATCGACACGCGCACGCCGCTGAAAGCGATCCGCGCCGGCCTGTGCCTGGTGCCCGAAGATCGCAAGCGCCAGGGCATCATTCCGGATCTCGGTGTCGGTCAGAACATCACCCTCGCCGTGCTCGAGAGCTATTCGAAAATGACCCGCATCGATGCCGAAGCCGAGCTGGGCTGCATCGACCGGGAAATCTCCCGTCTGCATCTCAAGACCGCAAGTCCGTCCCTGCCGATCACCAGCCTGTCGGGCGGTAACCAGCAGAAAGCCGTGCTGGCGAAAATGCTGCTGGCCAAACCGCGCGTGCTGATTCTCGACGAGCCGACCCGAGGCGTGGACGTCGGCGCCAAGTACGAGATCTACAAATTGATGGGCGCGCTGGCCGCCGAAGGCGTGTCGATCATCATGGTTTCGTCGGAACTGGCGGAAGTGCTCGGCGTCTCCGACCGCGTGCTGGTGATCGGCGAAGGCCAGTTGCGTGGTGACTTCGTCAACCATGAGCTGACCCAGGAACAGGTACTCGCCGCCGCCCTCAGCCAGCCGGGCAGCCATAACAATAATGATCGGAAAACCGCGTAAATGAATCAGGTCAAACAACTGTTCACCCGCTACAAGATGCTCGCGCTGGTATTTGCCGTGGTGCTGATCTGGCTGTTCTTCAGCTGGCAGACCGAAGGCGGTTTCCTCACCCCGCGCAATCTTTCCAACCTGCTGCGGCAGATGTCGATTACCGGAATCCTCGCCTGCGGCATGGTGCTGGTGATCATCAGCGGCGAGATCGATTTGTCGGTGGGCTCATTGCTCGGCCTGCTCGGCGGCCTCGCGGCGATACTCGACGTGGTCTATCACATTCCGCTGCTGGCGAATCTCAGTCTGGTCGCCCTGTGCGGCCTGATGATCGGCCTCGCCAACGGCTACATGGCGGCGTACTTGCGCATACCGTCATTTATCGTCGGCCTCGGTGGCATGTTGGCGTTTCGCGGGATTTTGCTGGGGATCACCGGCGGCACCACCATCGCCCCGGTATCCCCGGAGCTGGTCTACGTCGGCCAAGGATATCTGCCTCACGCGATCGGCACCGGCCTGGGTGTGCTGCTGTTTGTGCTGACGGTGTTCCTGACCTGGAAACAACGACGCAATCGCGCCCTGCATGGCCTGGCGGCGCATTCGCTGGTGCGTGATGTTGTGCGCGTGCTGGTGATCGGCGCGGTGCTGGCCGGTTTCGTCCAGACCCTCAACAGCTATGACGGCATTCCCGTGCCGGTGCTGCTGTTGCTGATTCTGCTCGGCGTGTTCAGCTACGTCACCAGCCAGACTGTGTTCGGCCGCCGGGTCTATTCGGTCGGCAGCAACATGGAAGCGACGCGCCTGTCGGGCATTAATGTGCAGGCGGTCAAGCTGTGGATCTTCGGCATCATGGGCGTGATGTGCGCCCTCGCCGGCGTGGTCAACACCGCACGCCTCGCCGCCGGCTCACCGTCCGCCGGCAGCATGGGCGAACTCGACGCCATCGCCGCCTGCTTCATCGGCGGCACCTCCATGCGCGGCGGCTCCGGCACCGTCTACGGCGCCCTCCTCGGCGCACTGGTGATCACCAGCCTGGATAACGGCATGTCGATGCTCGACGTGGATAGCTACTGGCAGATGATAGTCAAGGGCAGCATTCTGGTGTTGGCGGTCTGGGTGGATGTGAGTACGCGCACGGCGCGGCGTTGAAACGTTGCAGGTGAGTTGGTAAAACGCAAATGAGGCCTGATCACAGGCCTCACTTTTTCCTATCAACGGCGTGAACCGTCTCTTGCGGCTGGCTTAAGCGTGCTTTTCCGGGTTCTGGCCAGCCCGTCAGGGCATCCACTGCCACGGCGGCTGGCACCGACGCTACATTCAAACGCCATCCACCGCCGGATAATCCCCATACCCTTCCCAACCCTGGCTGAACCAAGTGCTCATTTCGCTTTCCGCCAATGGCAACTGCCGAGCGAATCTCAGCGGCAGATCCGGATTGGCTATAAACGGCCGTCCAAACGCAATCGCATCGGCGAGCCCGGCATCCAGTTGCGCTTGTGCCCTGGCGAAACCGTAGTCCGAATTGAGGATCAGCACGCCTTTGAACACGTCGCGAATCATCCCGGCCAGTGGCGGGCGTTCGGACTTGCCGAAGGTGCCGTCCAGCGGTGGTTCGCGGACTTCCAGATGAGCGATGCCAATCGCTGACAGCACTTCGGCGGCGCGGATGAACAGCGCTTCGGGATCGCTGTCGCGGATGCCCTGCTCGTAGCTGCTTGGAGTCAAGCGCACGCCAGTGCGGTCGGCGCCGATGACTTCGGCCACCGCCTCGGTCACTTCCTTGAGCAAGCGGATACGGTTGTTGATCGAGCCGCCGTACGCATCGGTGCGAAAATTGTCGCTGTCGCGCAGGAACTGGTCGAGCAGATAGCCGTTGGCGGCGTGGATCTGCACGCCATCGAAACCCGCCTCGATTGCGTTGCGAGTGGCCTGACGAAAGTCTTCCAGCAGTGCGGGAATTTCTTCCAGCGGCAACGCACGCGCCGGTGTATACGGCTGCTTGCCGGCGTACGTATGCGCCTGTCCCGGCGCGGTGGTGACCGATGCGGAAACCGGCTGGCCGCCGCCAAGGAAACTCGGGTGCACGACCCGGCCCATGTGCCAGAGCTGCGCGATGATCCGGCCGCCAGCGCCATGCACGGCATCGGTGACCTTGCGCCAGCCGGCGACCTGTTCGGCCGACCAAATGCCTGTCGCATACGGCCAGCCCAGACCTTGCTGGCTGATGCCGATCGCTTCGGAAATGATCAGGCCGGCACTGGCGCGCTGGCGGTAATACTCGACCATCATCTCGGTCGGGACGTGCTCGCGAGTGCCGCGCGCGCGGGTCATCGGTGCCATCAGGATGCGGTTGGGCAAATCGAGCGCGCCGAGGCGCACGGAATCAAATAACGATGTCATGTTCAGGCTCTCAAAAAGGTGGGCAGGATCAAACCAGGCGTGCGCCGCCGTCGATGTTGAGCACGGCGCCGTTCATGAAGGTGTTGCTCATCAGGAAAACCACTGCCGCGCCCGCTTCTGCAGCTGTGCCGAGGCGATGCAGGGGCAGCACCTGCTCAAGAGAAGCGACAAATGCATCCCGCCCCTCGCCCAGTGCCTTGCCCAGAATCGGTGTGTTGATCGGGCCGGGCGAAAGCGTGTTGACTCGCACCGGTGCCAACTCAAGGGCCAGACCGCGAGCCAGTGCTTCCATGGCTGCCGAGGCGGCGGCGAGTACGGCGGTGCCGTAGGCATTCGGGCGATCAGCGAGAGAACCGGAGATAAACGTGATCGAGCCGTCTTTTGCCAGCCTGTCGCCAAGGACCCGAATCGCATTGATCGATGCCCAGATGCGTTCGTCGAACGCGCGGTGCAGATAATCGAGATCAGCCGCGCGCACGGTGCTAGCGACAAACGTGCCGGCGAGCAGAACGAGGTGATCGACCTGAAGGATATCGGCCAGTGCAGTATCGAGAGCCTGGCTATCGGTCACGTCGGCCGCGCGCCAGCCATCGAGCCCGTGCTCGCTGGCGGCCTGCTCGGCACGTGCAGCGTTCGAGCCGATGACGATGACCTTGGCGCCAGCGGCTTTCGCTTGCACCGCAGCGGCCAGGCCGATGCCGGAGGTGCCGCCGAAAATGACCACGGTTTTGTCGGTGAGTGTGGAAGGCAGGGTTTGGCTGATGTTCATGCTGAGTCTCCGTCTGGAACACCTGAATGGCGTTCGATGGGCAAAGACTACGTTTTGGAAGCCACATTGATAATTGGGCCAGAAGTCGCTTTACTAGTGCCATGAAGGCACAAATTGGATTGGATCGTTTAACCGGGCTCATCGCCTTTGCACGAGCGGCTTCGCTGGGCAGCTACACGGCTGCCGCTCGGGCACTGTCGGTGTCGCCGTCGGCCATCAGCAAAAGCGTGCAACGGCTCGAAGAGCATTTCGGCCTGATGCTGTTTACTCGCACCACGCGCTCGCTGGTACTCACCCCGGAGGGCCGTGATCTATACGAACGGGCGCTGCGGATTCTGCGCGAAGTCGAAGACATCGATCAGGCCGCCGTTGCTTCACGCGCTGAGCCATCGGGCGTATTGAAGGTCACCGCGCCGTTGCCGATTGGACTGAATATCCTCGCGCCGGCCCTGCCGAGATTTCGCGAGCAATATCCAAAGGTGACGATCGATCTACGACTCGGCGATCAGTATGCCGACCTCATCGAACAAGGCATCGACGTCGCGGTTCGGGTTGGCAATCTTGCGGATTCGCGACTGATTTCTCGCCCGCTGGGCCCGCATCGAATCGGTGCGTTCGCATCACCGGACTATCTGCAGCGCAAGGGTACTCCGCTTACGGCCGAGGATCTCGCCGAGCATGAGTGCGTGAATTTCCGCTATCAAAGCACCGGGCAGAGTTTGCGCTGGCCGTATCTAGCCGGTGACAGACAGTTGGAACTGGCACCCGACGCGGCCTTCACCGTTGATGCCAGCGATGCGGTCGCGGCGGTGCTGGCTGCCGGCGGCGGCATCGGTATTTCGCCGCACTACGTAGCGGCGGCGTATGTTCGTCGGGGCGAACTGGTCCCGGTGCTGCCACAGTTCACCGTCGAACGCTTCGCCATTACCGCGTTGTGGCCGGAGAGCCGTCGCGGTAGCCCGAATGTCAAAGCGTTCACGGCGTTTTTGCTTGAGTTGTTCCCTGCAACGCCGCCTTGGGATGAGGTCATCCAGACGTACGTAGAGGGTTCAGGTCCGGCCTGACGGTTCATAGCGAACGTTTTGCAATCCACTGCTTGTACTGTCCGGTGCGAAAGAACATCGCCAACTGTTGTGACAGCAATCGCGCAACCTACTGTGGAAACGGGCTTGCTCGCGAAAGCGCTCTGCCGGTCGCCATCCGTGTTGACCGTTCTGGCCCCTTCGCGAGCAAGCTCGCTCCCACAGGTTTTTTGGCATGGCTGGGGATTGGTGGCGTGCCAGCACCGACTGGTTTTCGTCAGTGCGCCAATTCTCATCGTCCCGCCCCCAGTCCATAACCTTTGAACTGACTTGAAACCTGTACGCGTCGGCAGGCCAATCAAGCGCTCACGTTGCCCGAATCACTTATGCACAAGCAGCGACTTGCGCGCTGCCTTGTCCTGCTTCATGGCGGCGATTTCCCGCTCGCACGCTTCGACATCGAACGACTTGTCCCATTTGGCGATGGCGATGGTGCCGATGCCGTTGCCGATCAGGTTGGTCACCGCTCGCGCCTCGTTGAGGAAGCGGTCGATGCCCAACAGCAACACCAGGCCCACCAGAGGTATGGAGTGAATGGTGGTGAGCGTGGCCGCGAGTGTCACAAACCCTGCTCCCGCCACACCGGCCGAGCCCTTGGAGGTCAGCAGGAACACGCCAAGCAGAATCATCTGATCCATGAAGGTCAGCGGCGTGTTGGTCGCCTGGGCGATGAAGATCGCCGCCATGGTCAGGTAGATGCAGGTGCCGTCCGCGTTGAACGTGTAGCCCGTCGGCAGGACCATGCCGACCACGGACTTCTTGCAGCCGAGCTTTTCCAGTTTGACCATCATTCGCGGCAGCACCGCTTCGGTCGAACAGGTGCCCAGGGTGATCAGGATTTCATCCTTGAAATAACGCAGAAACTGCATCAGCGGCATGCCCGACCATCGCGCCACCGCGCCCAATACAACGACGATGAAAATCAGCGTGGTGATGTACAGCGCGACCAGCAACTGCCCCAGCGAAAGCAGAGTGCCGATGCCGTATTTGCCGATGGTGAATGCCATGCCAGCCCCCGCGCCCAACGGCGCCAGACGCATGACCATCGCGACGATTTTGAACAGGCTTTGCAGGAACAGGTCGATGGTGTTGATCAGCGGTTTGCTGGTTTCGCCCATTTGCACCAAGGCGACGCCCATCAGCACCGATAACAGAATCACTTGCAGCATGACGCCATTGGAAAAAGCGCCGAGGAAGGTGTGCGGGATGATATTGAGGAAGAATTCGACCAGACCGCCCTGCTCGCTCGCCGCCTGGCTGTATTTGTTGACAGCGCTGCCATCGAGGGTACCGGCGTTGATGTTCATGCCGGCACCGGGCTTGACCACGTTGACTACGATCAGGCCGACCACCAGAGCGATGGTGGAAAGAATCTCGAAGTAGATCAGCGCTTTCACACCGATGCGACCGACCTCCTTGATACTGCCCATCTTGGCGATACCGACCACCACCGTGCCGAAAATGATCGGCGCCAGGAGCATCTTGATCAGCTTGATGAAACCGTCGGCGAACGGCTGCAGCTTGGCGCCGATGTCGGGCACGAAGTAACCGATGGCAGCACCGATGACGATGCCGATCAGCACCTGCACATAGAGCTGGCTGTACCAGCGCGATTTTGAAGTTTCCACGGAAGCACCTCATTTTATTGTTGTGGTGGGCATGTGGCTTTGGCGTCGAGATGACGCCTGAAAGTGCGGCCTCGGCGAACGAGGCCGCAGGTGAAACCGAATCAGCCCTCGCCCAGTTCGCGCATGACGGCATACAGCGCAGATTTGGCTTCGAAGCCGACGCCCGGAATATCCGGCAGCCCGACGTAGCCGTTTTCTACGCGGATGCCATCGGCAAAACCGCCGAAGGGCTGGAACACGTCCGGGTACGATTCGTTGCCGCCCAGGTGCAGACCAGCGGCGATGTTCAGCGACATCTGGTGACCGCCATGTGGCACCACGCGGCGCGAAGACCAACCCAGCTCTTCCATCACTTTCAGGGTGCGCATGTACTCGACGAGACCGTAGGACAGCGCGCAGTCGAATTGCAGGTAATCGCGGTCAGGACGCATGCCGCCGTGGCGCAACAGGTTGCGGGCGTCCTGGTGAGAGAACAGGTTTTCGCCGGTGGCCATCGGCAGTTCGTAGTGATTGGCCAGCTCGGCCTGGAGCGCATAATCCAGCGGGTCGCCGACTTCTTCGTACCAGAACAGGTTGTACTTCTTGATCGCTTCGGCGTACGCGATACCGGTCTGCAGATCGAAGCGGCCGTTGGCATCGACCGCCAGGCGCTGGCCGTCGCCCACCACTTCGAGCACCGCCTCAATGCGGCGGATATCTTCGTCCAGCGGCACCGCGCCGATCTTCATCTTGACCACGTCGTAGCCACGATCCAGATAGCTCTGCATTTCGGCCTTGAGCTTGGTCTGGTCCTTGCCCGGGTAGTAATAACCACCCGCCGCATACACCCAGACCTTGTCATCGGCGACGCCGTTGCGATAACGATCGGCGAGCAGGCGATACAGCGGCTTGCCTTCGATCTTCGCCACCGCGTCCCACACCGCCATATCGATGGTGCCGACCGCTACCGAACGCTCGCCATGCCCGCCCGGTTTTTCGTTGGTCATCAGGGTTTTCCAGATGGCGAACGGATCGAGGTTATTGTTCTCGTGATCGATCAGGGTTTGCGGGTCGGCCTCGGTGATCCGCGCCAGAAAACGATCGCGCATCAACGCGCCCTGACCGTAGCGACCGTTAGAGTTGAAACCGTAACCGATGACCGGCTTACCATCGCGAATCACGTCGGTAATGACCGCGACGACCGAGCAGGTCATCTTCGAAAAGTCGATGTAGGCATTGGCGATCGGGGAAGCGATGGAGACGGTTTTTTCACGGATATCGACGATACGCATGACGGGTTCCTCTTGTTGTGGTGGGCCAACGTTATGCGTTGCGACGACACTCGCCCAATGCTATTAATGCCGCGCCCTATGCACAGGAGGCATTGCCCTTGGAACTGGTTTGGCTTGAGGATTTTTCAGCGCTGGCCGAATACGGCAGCTTTGTCCGGGCCGCCGAAGCGCGCCATGTGACGCAGCCGGCATTCAGTCGTCGGGTGCGTTCACTGGAGAACTGGATGGGCGTGGAATTATTCGTGCGCACTCCGCAGGGCGCGACGCTGACCGAGGCCGGCAGGCAGATTTTGCCCAGCGCTCAGGAAGCGGCCAGACGCCTATACCGCATGCGCTCCGAGGCCCAGGAAGTGGCTGGCATGGCGGCGAAAACCTTGCAGTTTGCTGCCACTCACTCGCTGTCATTCACCTTCTTCCCACGCTGGTTGCGCAGCGCCGAAAGTGGCGCGCCGATCGACGCGGTTCGCCTGCATTCCGACAGCATGGCCGTGTGCGAACAGATGCTGATTCATGGTCAGGTGCAATTTCTGTTGTGCCATCGCCACCCCGACGTTCCGCCATTACTGGCGCCTGATCAGTTCATTGGCAAGAAGGTCGGCGAGGACGTACTTGTGCCGCTGGCGAGTGCTTCAGCCCAGTTCGACACATCGCCTGAAACCCTGCCCTATCTGGCCTACACCCACGAATCCGGCCTGGGCCGAATCGTCGCCCACAGGCTACACGGCAAGGCCGATTATCTGCATTTGAAACCGCTGTTCAGCAGCCATCTGGCGGCAGTGCTGATGTCGATGGCGCTGGAAAGCAAAGGCGTCGCCTGGCTGCCGAAAAGCCTGACCGAACAGGAAATGGCCGACGGGCGCCTGGTCAGGGCGCTGGATGACAGTTGGGACATTCCACTGGAAATACACCTGACTCGCCCGACCGCACCGATCAGCCCTTCGGCGGAGGAGTTCTGGGCGAAGCTGGGGGAGTGAGCGCCGCGATTGTGCGTTTTGCTGGAAACCTCAGCCCCTCACCCCAGCCCTCTCCCGAGGGAGAGGGAGCCGATTTGGGTGCTGTTCAAGAACTGAGTTCGACCCGGTATTTCAGGTCGGCGAATTTCTACTAAACACCTCGGTCAGTCCCCTCTCCCTTCGGGAGAGGGTTAGGGTGAGGGGCTTTTGTCCTTTGACTCGATTTATGCCACCGTGAGCCCCGTCCATTGCTCCGAAACCGCCCAAAGTCGCTCAGCCAGCTCAGCATCCGCCGCCCATTGCGCAACGCCCTTGCGGCCCGCTTCAGGTTGATTGATCGGCGCAACATTGCAGTCTTCGCAATACACGCCACCCAAATCCGCAAGCAATGCACTGGTCGCACACCACAATCCCGTCGCGGCGCCCTGCTCCAGCGTTTTCAGACCGTTGTGGGCATCCAGCCGTGGCCGGCCCTGCTCATCCAGTGCATCGAATGCGGCAAGTTCCGCTGTGCTGAGGTGCCGTGCCAGATCCGTCAGAATCTGCCCCGGATGCAATGAGAACGCACGAACGCCATGACTGCGCCCGCGACGATCGAGCGCCATGGCGAACAAGGCATTGGCCGTTTTCGACTGACCATACGCGACCCATTTGTCATACGGCCGTTGCAGGAAATCAATGTCGCCAAAGTCGATCCCGGCAATCTGGTGCCCGCGCGATGACACTGACAGCACCCGCGCCTGTCCAGCCTTGACCAGCGCGGGCCAGAGGCCGCAGGTCAGGCGGTAATGACCGAGATGGTTGGTCGCGAACTGGCCTTCATGGCCATCGGCATCGCGCAGCAACGGCGCGGCCATGACTCCGGCGCAGTTGATCAGCAATGACACCGGCTGACCCGCGCTGACCACGCTGTGGCTGAACGCCGCCACCGATTCAGCCTGCATGAGGTCCATGGGCGTCACGCGGACACCTTCAACACCGGCCAATGCCACCTCTGCCCGCGCCGTATCTCTGGCCGGCACGAGGACTTGCGCGCCCGCCGCCGCGAGGCTTTTCACCGTCAGCAGACCCAGGCCGGAATAGCCGCCGGTGACCACAGCGAGCTGCCCGCGCAGATCGATGCCAGCCATGACTTCAGCCGCTGTGCTCGCGGCGTTGAACGGTGATTGCACAGGTTGTTGGAGCGTAGCCATGAGCGTGAATCCTGAGTGAGCTATCGAAGGTCTTCATTCTTGGCTAAGCTCTACGGACGAACCAGTCTGATAAATCCAGGTTTCTGTCGTGATCATCCAAAATCCTGCTGGCGATCCGCTTTCTGCCGTATTGGCGCTCTCCGAGTTGCAAGCAGCCTGCTCGGTTCGCTTGCAAGCGGGAGGCGTCTGGGCGCTGCGATTTCAACCCATCGAACTGAAATTCAACGTGGTGCGACGAGGCGAATGCTGGTTGCGCATGCAGGGCTTGCCGGCGCAGTTGCTGCGGGCCGGCGACTGCTTTGTGGTGTCGCGCACGCCGTTCATTCTGGCCAGCGGCGCCGACGTCGAGGCGGTGAATGCAGCGGATGTTTTTGCCCATGACGGCGTCTCGGCGACGTTTGGCGTCGGCGAGGAAGTCGAGCTGCTGGGCGGCAGCGTGTCGCTATCGGGACCCGGCGCAACCGAACTGCTCGACGTGCTGCCGACCTCGCTGATCATTCGCGCAGAGGCCACAGGTGCCTCGTCGTTCGGTTGGCTGCTGGATGAACTGGAGCGCGAGTGGCCATCACACCAGGCCGGCTCGCAGGCGATGTGCAACGACCTGCTGCGGCTGATCTTCATCCATGCGCTGCGCCATCACATCAACAGCGCGGATGCCGAACAATTGTCTTGGCTGGGCGGACTGCGGGAACCGGCGATTGCCGGCGTCTTGCGCGCCGTTCACGGTGCCCCGGAAAAACCTTGGCGCCTGACGCAAATGGCCGAGATTGCCTGCATGTCGCGCTCCGGTTTCGCCGCGCTGTTCAAGACACGCATGGGTCTGGCACCGGTCGAATACGCCACGCGCTGGCGAATGCGCGTGGCCGCGTTTCGCTTGCGCAATGGTCGGGACAATGTGGCCACTGTCGCCGCGTCACTGGGCTATCTGTCCGACGCGGCGTTTGGCGCTGCCTTCCGCCGCGTGCACGGCATATCGCCGGGCCAATACCGCCGCGATCCACTCCTGTAGGACAATGATCGAGGTTATGATCGCGACAACCGCCGCCAAGGACATCCGCCGATGCCTGCCATGAAAACCCGCCCCACCCCCGCGCCATTGCTCAAGCCAGGCGAAACCGTGGTGCTGTTCGACGGCGTGTGCAAACTGTGCAACGGCTGGGCGCGCTTCCTGATTCGCCATGACCATCAGCGCCATGTGCGTCTGGCGACCGTGCAATCGCCCGAAGGCCAGGCCTTGCTGGCGTGGGCCGGCTTGCCCCTGGATGAGTTCGACACCATGGCGGTGATCCGCGACCGCAATTATTGGGAGCGATCAGATGCATTCCTTGCAGTGGTCGGGCAACTGCCGATGCGCTGGCAGCCGCTGAAACTGCTGCGGATTTTCCCGCGCCGCCTGCGTGACTGGGCTTACGATCGAATCGCGCTGAACCGCTATCGGCTGTTCGGCAAGTACGACACTTGCCTGCTGCCAACAGCGGATCATGAAAGCCGCTTTCTAAAAGCCCACGGTTAACCCGACCAGTTGCACCGGTGTCATCTTCGTCACCATCATCAGCACGATGACAAACATCCCGGCGAACCCGGCGATGCCCATCCAGAACCACCAGCGGTAAGTGCTTGCAAAGCGATCATCCAGAGGCAGGCCGCCCTCGCCCGCGCTCAGCGCCATCTTCTGCAGACGCTTTTGCAATACCAGTACAGGCAGCCACAGTGCGCCTACGCAGAAGAAAATGATCAGCGACGTCAGCAGCCACTCACTGCTCATCGAAAGCCCGGAAAGCCGCATCAGCAGATAGCCGGTGATGACCTGCACAATCCCTGCCGGCGTGGTGATCCACGTATCGAAACGCACCACCATCCTTGCGACATGGGCGATCACTTGCGGGTTGCCGCTGCGGCTGGCGGCGATCAGGTAGAGGTAGGAGCCCATGCCGAAACCGAAGAGGAAAATCGCCGCGATTACATGCAGGTACTTCAGGCAGAGATAGAGCATCTCAACGCTGTCCATCGGAGAATTGAACCGACAGGCTCAAGTTGGCCGGATCGTTGATCGCCGCCAGATATTCATCGACGCTGATTTCGCCAACACACGGCCTCGCGCCAGGTTGCGGTGCATAACCCCGCGCCATTTTGATTGCCAGGGCGACGGCGGCGCAGCTGGGGATTTCCGGGCCTTTGTCATTCAGCGCGGTGAGTTGCGCGGTCAGGCTCAGCGGCTGATCGTCAACCCCGATGCCTTGAACATCGATGTACATCGCGCTTTTGCCATCACCGAAGCGTTCGAACCACGTGCCCAGTCGATGCAGACGCGCCGCCCAGCGCACATGATCGCGCACCAGCCCGAAGCGCAAGGCTTTCGCCAGCAAGGCATTGGCGACGCCGCCGAGCTTCAGGCCGGCGCCAGCCTTGAAGCGCAGCGTCTGTGCGCCATAGCGGCGTGCGAAAATATCCATGTCAGGCACATCGACATTGGCCAGCACCCGCGTGCCCAGTTGCGGCATGCTGCGCAGGGTCAGATCGAGCCAACCCAATACTTCGTGATCCTGGCCGTTTTTCAACTGCCTGATCGGTTTGCCGGCATAAGCGAGCACGCCTTCGACCGTGGACAGCCCCGGCATTTTTGCCGAGGAAGAAATGCCATGCTCGATCGAGTCGATTCGCGCAAAACGTGAGCGCTGCTGATCGATGATCGCCGAAGACAAGGTCGGCACCGAACTGCAACCGCTGAGCACGGCCACACCAGCCTCCCTGGCGCGGGCGTCGAGCACATCAATGCCGTTGACGAAGGTGCGGCAGTCAGCCAGATCGCAATAATTCACACCGGCGCCGATGCAGCTTTCAGCGACTGCGTAGGATTGCCCCTGAAACGGCCCGCCGGTGTGCACCACCAACTGAACATTCAACTCTCGCAACGCCGCTTGAAAACCTGCGCCCATTGCATCGCCGCACCACCCTCCGCACGGACGGCCTGATTGCGCTTGCAGCTCAGCGACCTTGATTTGCAACTTGCGTGCATCGCGGCCCGACAACAGCAGTTCAATCTCTGGCATGAGCGCCAGATGCCGACACACGATACTGCCGAAATTGCCGTAACCACCGACAACCATCACCCTGAATGCCATTGCCCTGTCCCTGTTTCAGCCCAAACGTGGCGCAGAGGATATAGGCCGCAGCGGCGATCAGACATTTATTTTGCAACCGGGTATCACCCCGCCCGCTTGTCCAAGGCAAAAAGAATGAACCCAACGCCCCTATCGTCGCCTAACGCACAGACCATCAGGAGCTAAGCCTATGCAAATCGAAACCGTGTGGATCGTATTGGCGGTCATTCTTGTGCTGATCGAGCTTTGGGCCATCAATCGGGTGCGTAAAAGCGAAGGGAAATCCAGTAGTAAAGGCGTGTGGATCGTGCTGATCGTGTTCGTGCCGCTGTTCGGCCTGATCGCCTGGGCACTGGCGGGACCCAAGCATGTCGGTCGCATTTCGCCTTCCCAGGCTAACCGGTGACCCACGGGCGCAGGCCCGTCTCAAGTATCACCACAGCCCGGCTTTTGCCGGGCTTGTTATATGCAATGCCCGCCACGCGGATTTCTTGCAGGCTGCACGAAAGCATTGTGCCTGCTTCGATGCCAGCCCTTGATTTAGAAGGGTTGCGCTTGATCGGCGAGTTGGCATGAGTCCTGCGATAGCCTCTTCCTGAATACACAGCAGCGCGAAAAAGAACGCTGTGTTCAATCCGTGAAAAGCAGAGGCCTCAAAAAATGAATGCCATCGACCTTCTCAAAGCCGACCATGAAAAAGTAAAAGCCATCCTCAGCCAACTGAGTGAGTCCACCGACCGTGCGCTGAAAAAACGCGTCGAGTTACTGGGCAAACTGGAAATGGAAATCACCATCCACACCCGCCTCGAAGAAGAGATTCTCTACCCTGCGTTCAAGGAAGCCGGCAGCAAGGAAGAAGACATCATGTACTACGAAGCCAAGGAAGAGCACCGCACCGTGGATTCGCTGGTACTGCCTGATCTGAAAGAAACCGATCCAGGCAGCCCGGAATTTGCCGGTCGGGTCAAAGTGGTCAAGGAACTGCTGGAGCACCACATCGAGGAGGAAGAAGAGGAAATGTTCCCGAAAGCGCAGAAGCTTCTGGGTAAGGCCAAGCTCGAGGAACTGGGCGCACAGATGGAAGCGATGAAGGCCAGCCACAAAAAGGAAATGGCGGCCAACAAAATCGCCGCTTGAAGTGTTGAAGACACCGAAGCCCGGCGGCAATGCCGGGCTTTTTTTGTGCGCCCAAACTGGCCCACGCTCCCACATTGGATATACGTATGTTCGGCAATTCCTGAACAAGCCACGAAACCTGTGGGAGCGAGCCTGCTCGCGAAGGCGTCAGGTCAGCCACATCAACTATGACTGACACTGCGCTTTCGCGAGCAGGCTCGCTCCCACAGGGTCAGTGTCGGTCTTGATGCAGGTTGTGATCAAACCGCCCAAGGTGGCGCCGGATCGAATTTCCCTTCAATCCACTCCTTGAACGCCACCACCGCCGCCGCTGGAAACCGCGATGACGGCCTGACCAGATAGACGCCGCCCGCCGAATCCAGATGCCAGCCGGGCAACACACGAATCAACCGACCTGCCGCCAGATCGCGGCTCATCAGCCAGTCGCCAGCACCGAGTATGCCGGCGTCGGCGCGGGCGGCGGCGAGCAGGGATTCGCTGTCGCTGGCAGTCAGGTTGCCGTGGGGCGTGATGGTCTGCACCTCGTTGCCGCGATGCAGGCGCCACAGCGGGAACGAGGCCAGCCCACTGAAGCGCAGGCAATTGTGCTGCAGCAGATCCTGTGGTGTCTGCGGCATGCCATGGGCCTCGATGTACGTCGGTGATGCGCAAAGAATCCGACGATGGTCACTGAGCTTTTTTGCGGTCAGCCGATTGTCCTCAAGCTCGCCGATGCGGATAGCCGCGTCGAAACCCTGCTCGATGATGTCGACCAGACCTTCGCTGTAATCGGCCACCAGCGAAACCTGCGGATGAGCCTTGAGAAATTCCGGCAGCAGCGGCCCCAGCCACAAGCGCCCCATCGCCGCCGGCAACGCCAGGCGCAGGGTGCCGCGTACTTCGCTGGCGCCCTGCACCGCTTGTTGCTGCGCTTCGTTCATCAACTCGACGGCCGCGCGCAGGCGCTGTTCGAGTTGCAGGCCGGCCTCGGTGATACGCACGTGTCGCGTCGAGCGTTCCACCAACCGCACGCCCAGTCGCTTCTCCATCGCCGCAAGGCGCTTGGAAACGATGGTCGGATGACGCTGCAACAAACGCCCCGCCGCGACAAACGAGCCTTGCGCGGCGACGGCCAGGAAAGCAGCGATTTCATCGCTGTGCGGGTTGCTCAGAACATCCAGATTCATGGTTTTAAAATGATCGCCCCTGATGATCGGCCTGCCTCGAGATCGGCATGCGCTTGTGCCGCGTCAGCCAATGAATAACGCGCGCGGATTTGCGGCGTGATGATACCGGCGGCCACCGCAGCCAGCACGTCTTGCGCGCGCTCCTGATATTCGGCTGTCGTGGCAGTGTGCGCGGCCAGCGATGGACGGGTCAGGAACAGCGAGCCCTTGGCGTTCAGCGTGGCTATTTCCACCGCTGCCGGCGCGCCGGTCTGCGCGCCGAACGAGACCATCAGCCCGCGTGGGCGCAAGCTGTCCAGCGAGGCCTGAAAAGACACCCGACCAATCGGGTCATACACCACATCGACCTTGCGCCCCTCGGTGATACGCAACACGTCGGCTGCGAGGGTTTCGGCATCGAACACCAGTACTTCGTCACAACCGGACGCGCGAGCCTTGTCGACACTGGCCTGCTTCGACACCACACCGATCACTGTTGCGCCAAGGTGTTTGGCCCATGGCACCATGATTTCCCCCAGACCTCCCGCGACACCGTAAAGCAGCATCGTCGTGCCCGGCCCGACCGGATAAGTCGCCTTCAGCAGATACTGCGCGGTGATGCCTTTGAACAACACCGCCGCCGCATCTTCGAACGACAACTCATCGGGGATCTTCACCAGACGCTCCGCCGGAAACAGCCGCGCCGAGGCGTAACCAACCAAGGGGCCAGTGGCATAAGCAACTCGATCGCCGACGCGGACATTGCTCACACCGGCACCGACCGCTGCCACCCGACCCGCGCCTTCCAGACCCAGCCCCGAGGGCAACGCCACGGGCACTGCACCTTTGCGCTGGCTGACATCCAGGTAATTAACACCCACCGCCGCTTGCTCCAGCCAGACCTCGCCGGACCCGGGGGGCTGTTCGCTGACAGTGTGCAGTTGCAGGACGTCCGGTGCGCCGGTTGCGGTGAAGCGGATTGCATTGGCCATGGTCATCTCCATTCATCGTTAGCCGTTGAGCTCAGTCTGAAAGCTCAGCATTCAACGAACAACCCAACCTGAATGCAGTTCATTGCTGCATCTGATGCAGCTATGCATGAATAAAAAAGGAGCGGCAGGTGCTGCCACTCCTCTTTGCAGAATCAATCGAACGCGCCGTTGAGCACTTCGTAGATCAGCCCGGTAGCCAGCGCGACGAGGATCAGGTCGGTGCCCACCTGTTGCCATTCGTAGCCGTCGTAATGAGGCAGATGGCCGAGCAGCCGCCCGTCCAGCTTCTTGGCGATGCCCGGAGGCAGCGGTTTGCCCCGCGCCAGATTCTTTTGAATGCCCGGCGGCAGTGCTGGCCCCGGATTCCAGTATTCGCCGCGATAGCCGCCGACGATGCCGAGAATATTGCCGCGATCAATGCTCGGTCCGCCGCCGCGATAGCCAGAGTGTTGCTGGCCTTTGTTGCCATTGCCCTGACCGCCCCCGCCCTGTTTGCCGTGATCCTGCATGTTCTGCGGTTTGCCCTTGCCGTTGCCCTGGCCGCCCTGACCACCCTGCCCCTTGCCATTGCCGGGGTCAGCCAGTGCCGTCGTGCTGCCGACTACAAGCGCGAGGCAAGACAGCGCGACAATCAATCTGCGAGCTTTTCTCATGTGCGATTCCTTCGGTTTGGGGGGCTTGAGTTTGGGGGAATGTGCTCAGCTTAGTGGATTTCTCCTTGCTGACCACTCGGCCTTGCGTCAGGATTCCCACCCTCTCCACCCGCGATCGAAAAAACATGAATCGTCAAAAGAAGCTGCAGCAGTTGTTCAAGGAAAAAGCCAAAAAGGCCAACGCCAAACTGGCGCCGAAAAAGCCCAAATACATCTGCAAGGCTGATCGCCTGAAGCTGGAAGCCGAAGCCGCGCAGGCTTCAGTGGAAAATACCGAGAGCTGAGTCAGGCTTTCTGCCGCGACGTCAGCCACGTCATCAGCGCCGCCAGCACCAGCAATGCCGCGCTGGCGAAGAAGGTCAGCCGATAGCCACTGCCGTCGAACAGCAGACCACCGACGGTCGACCCCGAAGCGATAGACAACTGCACCACCGCCACCATCAGCCCACCGCCGGCTTCGGCATCGTCAGGCAGCGTGCGCGCCAGCCAAGACCACCAGCCTACCGGCGCCGCCGTGGCGATCAATCCCCACAAGCCCAGCAACACGAACGCCGCCACCACTGAACTGCCCAGCCCAATGAGCGCCACTGCGATCATCGCCATCAACAGCGGGATGGCGATCACCACGCGATACAGCCCCTTCTTCAACACCGAACCGATGACCACGGTGCCGATGAACCCCGCCACACCAATGACCAGTAAAATCATCGACAGCACCGAAACATCGACCCGGGTCACGGTTTCCAGAAACGGTCGCAGGTAAGTGAACAGCACAAACTGGCCCATGAAGAACAGGCCGGCGCCGAGCATGCCGAATGCCACCCGGCGGCTTTTGAACAACGCAAAGCCGTTGGCTGCGCTGGCTTTGCGTGGCGCGGCGGGGAGCGCGGGCAAGCTGATCCATTGCCAGAGCAGCGCAATCAACGCCACCGGTATCAGGCAGAAAAACGCCCCGCGCCAGCCAATCACACTGCCGAGATAACTGCCCAGCGGCGCCGCGACCACCGTAGCCAAAGCATTGCCGCCGTTAAAAATTGCCAATGCCTTGGGCACGCTGGCGGAGGGCACCAGACGCATGGCCAACGCTGCCGACATCGACCAGAAGCCGCCAATCACCACGCCGATCAATGCGCGACCGATCATGTAAACCGTGTAGTTGGGCGCCAGGCCCACCACCAGCCCGGACGCACACATCAGCGCCGTCAACAGCAGCAACAGGCGCTTGCGATCCATCGAACCGGCAAGCCTGGTGATCGTCAGGCTGGTCAGCACCGCGAACGCGCCGGAGATGGCGATGCCGTAGCCGGCCAGGCCTTCGCTGATGTGCAAGTCCGTGGCCATGGGCGTGAGCAGACTGACCGGCATGAACTCGGAGGCGATCAGCGCGAAGACACACAGGGTCATGGCGAACACGCCGCTCCAGTACGCCGGTTGCTCGCCGGCAGTGGACACGCCCATGGGCTGGTTTGTCGGGTTGTCGATTGCTTGGGCCGTCATGCAAAACCTGTTTGGAAGAACAAATGGTCGAGGCACTTCTGCCCCGCTACTCAGGCTGCAAAGCTTGACGGATCGGACTTAACTTGATTAGTAGCGGTAATCTTCATGTGCTTTTGAGAAAAATTCAGCAATGAGCAACACCAAAGTCAATGACCTGCAGGCCTTTCTGGCGGTGGCCCAGGATCAAAGCTTCACCAAAGCCGCTGCTCGCCTCGGCGTCACGCCTTCTGCGTTGAGTCATACGGTCCGCGCGCTGGAGCAGCGTCTGGGTATCCGCTTGCTGGCTCGCACGACGCGCAACGTCTCGCCGACCGAGGCTGGCGAGCGCTTGATGCATTCGATTGCGCCGCTGTTCGAGCAGATCAGCGCCGAGCTCGAAGCCCTTGGCGAATTGCGCGACAAGCCCAGCGGCACCATTCGGATTTCCTGCACGGACGATCAGATTGAGTTGTGCATTCGGCCGATGCTTACAAAGTTTTTGCAGGACTATCCGGACATCACCTTGGAGTTTTACGTCGATTATGGTTTCACCAATGTTGTCAAGGAGCGCTTCGACGCTGGTATTCGTCTCGGTGAATCAATCAGCAAAGACATAATCGCCGTACGCATCGGCCCGGACTGGCGCCTGGCCGTGGTCGCCTCGCCCGATTACTTCGCCCGCCACCCGGCCCCCGCCACGCCGCATCAGTTGACGGAACACACCTGCATCAACATCCGCCACCAACCGGCCGGCGCGATATACGCCTGGGAGTTTGCGCACAAGGGTCAGGATTTCAGCGTGAAGGTCGACGGGCAGTTGGTGTTCAACAGCATCATGCACGTGCTCAATGCCGCCGTGGATGGCATCGGCGTGGCGTACGTGCCCGAGCAATTGGTCGCGCCGTATCTGGCGGACGGACGACTGGTGGAAGTCCTGGAAGAGTGGTGCCCGACGTTTCAGGGCTATCACCTGTACTACCCGAACCGGCGCCAGGGCTCGGCAGCGTTTGCAGCGTTTGTCGAAGCACTGAAATACAACCGCTGACAAACGCAACTCTTCAATCCAAGCCAAATCCCTGTGGGAGCGGGCTTGCCCGCGAAGGCGTCGGCACATTCAACCTCATCATCGCCTGACCCAGTGCTTTCGCGAGCAGGCTCGCTCCCACAATGGTCCGGGGCAAGGCCAAAATCTTCAGCGCAACCAAAATCCCTGTGGGAGCGAGCCTGCTCGCGAAGGCGCCAGATCAGATACATCCACGTTGAATGACACACCGCTTTCGCGAGCAGGCTCGCTCCCACAATGATCCGGGGCAAGGCTACGTTTTTACAGGCTGGCTCACCACAGCGGCACACCGAATTACCGCCGCACAACGACGAAGGGAGGCCCATTACAGGCCTCTCTTGTTTCTCACCGTCAGGATGTACCCAGACCCTGCGACAGATCCGAAGAAGACGGCCGCGCCGGTTCCGGTTTGGTTTCGACTTCGGTTTGTTCAGTGGTTCGGGTCACGGTGTCACGCACGGTTTCATACCCTTCCTGAGCTTTTTGCTTGGCTTTGTCGACCATGCCAGCGCTGGTGCGGCCCATGTAGCGCTGTTCAGTGGAGGTGGTCGGCAACGCCGCGCCGAGCAAGGCACCCAAAGCGACCCCAGCGGCAGCCACCATCAGCGGTTGCTCCTTGAGCAGGTGACTGAACTGCTGGCCAAGCACCTGCGAATTGCGCGACAACCGGTCACCGGCGTCATGCATCGCATGGCTCAGGTTTTCCTTCGCCGCACCGACGTTTTCACCAAGGTGGCTGGCCTTGCCTTTCAGCGACTGGTAGCCGTCCTTCAGCGAATCCGAGGTCGAGTGCAAATGCGCGCGGGCACTGTCGATGCCGTCGGCCAGACCGTCGGCCCACTCGCCGGCCTTGTCCTGATCCGGCCCGCTGCGATAGGTCGGCTGCGGCACCGGTGGGCGATTCTGGCTGATCATCAGCCAGAGCAGGCCCACGGAACTCAGCACCGCTGGCACCGGATTATTGCGCACGCTGGTGCCGAGATTGGTGAAGAACGTCGAGCCGTTGCTCTGCATCATCCCCCAGGCCTGATCGATCATCTGCCCGGGGGTGAACTTGCTCTCCAGTTGATCGACGATGTTGCCGATGCTGGCGCGCTGCGCATCGATTTCGCGCTCGATCTGCTCCGGGCTTTTTTCCGCTTCGATATCCAGTTCGCTTTTCATGAGACTTTCCTCCGCAGCGCTTCCTGATCCTTGTTCAAGGCGTCGAGGGTGCGATCAGGTTTGAAGTGAGATGGCTCGAATTGCTTTTTCCCGGATTGCAGCATGGCGAAGCCGATGATCATCACCACCACGCCGACGATCAGCGCGGCCAACCATGGCGCCATGAACATGCTCAGGCCGTACACCGCCGACATCAACAGAATGATGAAGCCGGCGAGGAACACGATCGCGCCGCCGGCCACCGCAGCGATGCCCGCTTTCAGCGTGCTGAGGCTGTTGTGCAGTTCGGCTTTTGCCAGTGCCAGTTCCTTGGTGAACAAGGCCGGTACCTCGCGCGACAGTTGTCGCAACAGGCCGACCACGGAGGCGTCATCCGTTTGGCCGAGGGGCCTTGCCCCGCTCAGATCAGATTCATCTCTGTTCATCACAGTTCTCCTTTGGCGTCGGGTGCGTGCGGTACGGAAGCCGCGGCAAAATCAGCGGGGTGATCGCTGTCACTGGGCGAGGTCGGGGTGATGTCGGTGGCCAGTCCCGGATTGGCGTGGGCCGATGGCGGCACTGACGATTCATAGGGCCGCTGCGCGCCGTAATCGGCTGGCGGTGGCGTCGAGGTGGAGCCCGCCGCTGGATCGTGTTCGGCACTGACCGTCGCTGCTGCAGAGGTGCCTGCTTTGAGAAACCGCGACAGGCCGAAACCGATGGCAATGCTGCCGGCGATGAACAATCCCGGATTGCTGCGCGCCAGATCCGCCGCATCATGCAGCAACTGCTCGGCACTCTTGCCGCGCAGATTGCCTGCCAGCCCGGTCATGGAATCCGCCATGTCGGTCAGGTAGTCGGACATACCCAGCGTGTCCTTGTCCTGGAGTTCCGAGACAAAGCTTTTCGCCCCTTGCGCCAAGGCTTCGATCTGCTCGGCCGCCGTGTCGCGATACTGGCCGAATTGCGCATCGGCCTGCTGCCGCGCACCGCCCAGTGCTTCGCTGACGTTGTCCTTCAAATGATCAAAACTTTGCTCAGGCTTGCCGTTGGGATCACCTGATTCATACCCTGACCTGCTGTCTGAAGTATTCATGTCGCCCCTCGCCTTCTCACTGAAAACGTAAAAACGGAGCTACACGGCAACATTGCCTCGAGCCCCCACATAGGAGATGACGGAGCAGCTTGCGCGAGAGTTCAAACAGGTTGATGAGCGTGCAGCATCAGGTCTGGATCAGCGACGAAAGGTTGCGCTTGGCAGGATTGTGTTGAGCTTCTGCGCCGGTCTGCGGTCAAGACAAGGCACGGGGGTTCATCCAGATGATGGCAGTGAAACCCTCAACGCCGCCGATAGATGGCAGAATCCCCACACCCTGATCACTTCGGAGACCGCAATGCTTCGCCTGTTTGAAGAAAGGCTCGACCCCTTCCCGCCCGACGAGGCGCCGCCACCGCCAGTCGGCCTGATGCGATTTCTGTGGGCCTGCACCCGGGGCGCGCGCGGTTACATCCTGGCCTTCGCCCTGCTCAGCGCCAGCGTGTCGATCTACGAGGCATGGCTGTTTTCGTTCCTCGGGCAAGTGGTGGATCTGCTCTCGACCTGGCAATCTGGCGGCGCTGCTGGTGACGAGGAAAGCCGCGTGTTGTGGGGCATCGGCATTGTGCTGGTAGTCAGCATCGGGCTGGTGGCGCTACGCACGATGGTCCAGCACCAGATCCTCGCGATCAATCTGCCGCTGCGCCTGCGCTGGGACTTTCACCGGTTGATGCTGCGGCAAAGTCTGTCGTTCTTCTCCGACGAGTTCTCCGGCCGGGTCACGACCAAGGTCATGCAGACTGCGTTGTCGGTGCGCGAGGTGTTGTTCACCTTGATCGAAATTCTCCCCGGCATTGGCGTGTACTTCATCGCGATCATTGCGCTGGCTGGTGGCTTTGCATTGAAGTTGATGCTGCCGTTCCTGGCGTGGATCGTTTTGTTCGGGCTGGCGATGGTGTATTTCGTCCCGCGTCTGGGCAAGGTCGGCCAGGAACAGGCCGATGCGCGCTCGTCGATGACCGGGCGGATTGCCGACGCCTACACCAACATCACCACGGTCAAACTGTTCTCTCACTCCAAGCGTGAAGCGCATTTTGCCCGTGCGGCGATGGAAGATTTCAAGCTCACCGGGTTCCGCCAGATGCGTCTGGTCAGCCAGTTCGAGATCGTCAATCAGGCGCTGGTGGTCGCGTTGATTATCGGTGCCGGCGGTTACGCGCTGTGGCTGTGGCATCAGGGCGAAGTCGGCACCGGCGCTGTTGCGGCGATCACCGCCATGGCGTTGCGCATCAACGGCATGTCGCACTGGATCATGTGGCAGATGACGTCGCTGTTCGAAAACATCGGCACCGTGCAGGACGGCATGGCCACCCTGACCAGCGGCCCGAAAGTCCAGGACGCGCCGGATGCCAAAGTGCTGGAGCCGGCCGGCGGCGAAGTGGTTTTCGACAATGTCAGCTTCAACTACAACGGCGAACGCCAGGTGCTCGACGGCTTGACCCTGCACATTCGCCCCGGCGAAAAAATCGGCCTGGTCGGCCGCTCCGGTGCAGGTAAATCGACGCTGATCAACCTACTGCTGCGCTTCTACGACGTTGATCGCGGCGAGATCCGCATCGATGGGCAGAACATCGCCGAGGTGACTCAGGACAGTCTGCGCAGCGTGATCGGCATGGTCACCCAGGACACGTCACTGCTGCACCGCTCGATCCGCGACAACATCGCCTACGGACGCCCGGACGCCACCGACGAAGACATCCACCGCGCTGCGGTGAACGCCCAAGCCGATGGTTTCATCAGCCAGTTGAGCGACAAACAGGGCCACAGCGGCTACGACACGCTGGTCGGCGAACGCGGTATCAAGCTCTCCGGCGGCCAGCGCCAACGCATCGCCATCGCCCGGGTGATGCTGAAGAACGCACCGATCCTGTTGCTCGACGAAGCCACCAGCGCACTGGACTCGGAAGTCGAAGTGGCGATCCAGGAAAGCCTCGATGAAATGATGCAGGGCAAAACCGTGATCGCCATCGCCCACCGCTTGTCGACCATTGCGGCGATGGACCGGCTGATCGTCATGGACGAAGGCCGCATCATCGAGCAAGGCACCCACGCGCAATTGCTCGAGAAGAACGGCACCTATGCGCGGCTGTGGCAACACCAGAGCGGCGGGTTCCTCGGTGAGGATCGCGGTTTGGTTGAGGTGATGGAGGAGTGATCAGGCTGGAGGGCCGGGGCCGGCCCTCCATCGATTGGCCTAGATGGTGACGGGGCTTTCTGCATTAACCGGAAGCTTTACGCGAAACACGGTTCCGCCTTCCAGGTCAGAGCTGACCTCGATCGAGCCGGCATGCGAGGCGACGATTTCCGAGGCGATGAACAGGCCCAGACCGAGCCCGGCAACCGGCCCGTGATCAACCACGGAGCGCTGCGAGAACCGCCCCATCGGGTTGAAGATGAACGGCAATACATCCTCCGGGATCGGTTCACCGCCGTTATGTACGGTGAACACCGCGCAATCCTCGCGGACCTGCAACTCGACCGAGACCGGAAACTTATTGTCGCCGTGGGTCACCGCATTGCTGATGATGTTGGAAAAGACCTGTTCCATCCTCGCGCCATCGAACGCTCCCATCACCGCTTCCTTTGCATCGAACCGCACGTTGGCCTGCGGATGAAAGGCGCGGATTTCCTCGATCACCCGTTCGCACACAGGGCTGAGATCGATCAGGGATTTTTTCACCGGAATACCCGGCCCCATCTGGCAGCGCGTCAGATCCAGCAGGTCGCCAACGATCTGGCTGGCGCGCTGCACGCTGGCGTAGATCTGCCTGGCCACTTTGCTGGTGCGCGGGTCGGTGGCTTCGGTACGACGCAACATATCCGCACCAAGCAGAATCGCCCCCAGTGGCGTGCGCAAGTCATGGCCGAGAATCCCCAGAAACACGTTGCGCGACGCCTCGACGGCGCGCGAGTAGCTGGCAATCGACTCGGCGAGCGCCTGATCGATGGCTTCGTGGAAGCGCGTCATGTCGTCGACATTCACCGATTTGCCATCCTTGACCTGACGCAGCCACTGGCTCAGCACACTGGTGCGCAGCGCGCGGTATTCGGAAACCATCTGATCGATGGTGAAACCGGCCATCAGCCGCGTCACCGCGTGGGTTTCCGCAGCCGTTTCTTCATCGTCGCGCGGCGCATGACCCTGGGCCTTGGCGATTTGCTCGCTGATGGTCTGCTTGCTACGCAGATCGATAACGATGGCGCGCAACATCTGCTCGGCGTGATCGCGCAGTGCGACGTTATCGAGTTCCGCACCTGGTGTCTCGATGGTGCGGGCGAAATCTTCCCAGGCCTGCAGTATCGGCTCTAGGTTTTCGAGAATGAAATCTGGCAGGCGCATGGCTGTAGTCCGCAGGGGAAATCCATCAACGCCAGCAACTGAGCCGGCGCAGATTTCGGAAAGGGAAATTCAGGAGTACAGAAAGTACGGCTGAGGGGATGCAGCCTACCACCAAAGCGCTGGGCTAACGTCGGAGGAAAATCGGTATGCTGAAGAGGTTGCGGTCGGCATGAGATGATCGCTGCGCCCGCAACGAACGCCTCTGAAGCGACTACGGCTACGGACTCCTTGCGATGAGAGAAGTCCGTTTGAAGAGGTTATCCGTTGAGAGTCTTCACTCCAGGCATCGCTTGGGCGTCAGTCGAGTTTGCTCGGTGTTCGGCACCTCAGCATTCACATCCGTCTGTTTACGGCTGCTGAACTCGATCGGATAGGGCCCGGTCTGCGCCAGAGCTGCCTGCACACGGCTGACAAAGGCCGCGTCGTCCAGGGTGTAGAAAACCCACACCTGACGCTTTCCGCCGGTGACCGTGCACCCCCACTTTGCGAACCCATCCGCCGTTACGGCCGCCTTAATCAGGCGGTCTACCCGCATCATCCGCGCGGATTCCTTTGAACTCGGCAGGAAGCGATCCGACACGTATTTCCAGCTGATGCGAGCCTTGTAAGGAAATGCCCGGGTATCCTTGAGATTCAGGTCGGAAGGCATGCGAAAACTCGCTGGCATTGGGTCGTCAGGAAAATCAGACGGTTGGAAATCGCTGTCGCCTGTCACGGCCACTTGCCGTTGCGGATTGTCAGCAGGATCATCACTGAGCAGTATTCTGAGCGCTTCAGCGCGGCGCTCTTCCCGCTCGCTCACGCATTTGTTGTAGGCCGTTGTATGCGCTGGACCGGCATCCAGACACGGATCGCGCTCCACCAATTTTGGAGAATGGGAGCGCGTGCAGCCGGACGTGATCAGGCTTGCCAGCACCAATAAAACAACGGCTGGCCAGATTTCAGGGCGCAGGGAAGCGTGGGGAATGACTTTCAAGTGGCCTTCCTTGGATGAGTTGCAGTACGAGACATATGGAAAACGGCGCATTTTGCCTGCCACCCCTGCTCCATGAACAGGCCGAGGCGGAATTAATGTGGCAATTCATCACAAGCAGTGCTCGACCAGCCACAGCCGCTTCTGACGAACAGCCACATACTCACTCAGAGGCCTACGCTGGCTCCGCTGTCCGATACGCCAAAGTCGCCCCCCGGAAAAGCACCACCCTCAATGTGATACACGCTCGGCTCTGCGGAAAAATAATCCTCCAACCCCAGCATGAACCGCTGGTGGTCTTCACTCTGCTCAAACCCCGGCGAGTGATCCTCAAGTGACTGCCAGCGCACGATCAGATTGAACTGCTCGGGAGTTTCAATACCTTGCGCCAGCAAGTGGCCGCCGTATCCCTTGGCGCGGGTCAGCAACGGTTCGACTTCGGCAAATGCCCGTCGAAAGGCTTCAGTCTGTTGCGGGTGAACGGGCAGGACTGCGATTTCATAAACCATGATGCTTCTCCAAAATCAGTGAGCGGATTCAGACGATGAGCGTAGGCTCGACGGCGATGGCGATTTTTCCCAGCAGACCGTTGTTGGCGCTCTCCAGTCGAGCGTGGGCGAGCGGGATGTCGGCGAGCGAATAGACGGCGCCCACATGTGGCCGCAACTGGCCGCGCTCGACCAACGCGCTCAATTCATCGAGCTTGCCGCGATTCTGGCGGGTGAAGACGAAGTGGTAGCTGGCGTTCTTGCCCCAGGCCTGGACGAGGTTTTGTGGCTGCGCGATGTCGACGATCGAGACCACGCGGCCAAGCTGAGCGAGCACGTCGGCGCTGCGGGACAGGGTATCGCCGCCGATGGTGTCGAACACCACATCAACGCCATGCCCGGCGGTTTCGCGCATGATCGCTTCGACGTAGTCCTCTTGGGTGTAATCGATCACCACGTCGGCACCCAGGCTGCGGACGAACTCGGCGTTGGCCTCGCGCACGGTGGTGAACACTCTGGCGCCCATGGCTTTGGCCACCTGAATCGCCACATGGCCGACCCCGCCGGCGCCGCCGTGGATCAGAATGCTTTCGCCAACGCGGAGCACGGCGCGCACGGTCAGCGCTTCCCAAACCGTACCGCCGACCAGACTCAGACTGGCCGCCTCGAGGTGGCTCAGAGAAGCAGGCTTCCTGGCGATGATGCTTTCGGCTGCGACGTGGTACTCGGCATAACTGCCCTGCCCGTCGAATATCTGCGGGGTGTACCAGACCTCGTCGCCCGGCGCGAAAGCGCTGACGCCCGGCCCGATGGCTTCAACCACGCCCGACACGTCGTGACCGGTAATGGCTGGCAGCGGCACCAGGTCGGGATAGTCACCGCGCCGAACCTGATAATCCAGCGGATTGATGGAAGTAGCGTGCACTCGGACCAGCACTTGGCCCGCTTGCGGAACCGGTTTGGGCACATCGTTGAGTTCGAACGAATCAGGGCCGCCGAAGGATTTCAAAATCATCGCTTTCATGGAAAACCTCGTATCGATAAAGAGGGATATCGAGAATTCTCGATATCCTGTAGTAAAAAAATTTACAGCTCTTTCCCTATGATCTCTGCAAGCGCGCTGATTGCTGCCTCATTGCGTTTGTAGTAGGTCCATTGACCGATGCGCCGCACCTCCACCAGCCCCACCCGCTGCAACGTGGCCAGATAACTCGATACCGTCGACTGCGACAGGCCGATACCTTCCTGGATACTGCTGACGCAGACACCCTCAACAAGAACGTCACCCTCATCCTGCGGGGGGAAGTTCTTCACGGGATCCTTCAGGCCTTCAAGGATCTTGAGGCGCGTCGGGTTCGAGAGGGCTTTGAAGATTTCGATCAGTTCCATTCGCCGAGGATATCGAGATTCTTCGATATGTCAATGCGGGATATCGATCTGATTGACAGTCGGCGACAGGCGGCAATGGAACCCGATCTGCCGCCCTGCCGGACAGCTCAGCCTTGGGGCGCATCCAGCAACACCCACAGTCGCACGATTTTCCCTTCGCTGATTTCTGCCACATCGACGCCGCTGACGATGACCGGCCCATCGCCCGGGCCTGCGTGCCAGCGCAGATAACCCAAGCCGTGATGCCCAACTGCAGTGCCCTCCGCAACAAAAGCGAAGTCCGGCCCGAACTGATCCAGCAACGCACCGGCCACTGCCGAAATCGCCGCTTGCCCGGTGACGATGCCAGCCGGTTCATACATCGTCGGTGCGTCTGCAAAAAGCTCCTGCACCGCTGCAATGCGCTTCTGTGCATCGCGCTCGTTGAACACGCGCTGCAGATTGGCCCGTAGCAAGGCGTCGTAGTTTTCAACTTCATCAGTATTTCGCGAATCTGAGCCAGCCATTTTTGATTCCTCGATTTGTGTGTGAAGCCCGGTTGCCCGGGCTCAGCGATTAACCATGTTTGACCAGGTTCAAGGCTGGCAGCGGTCCGCCCGGAAACTGCGCAAGCATTCCCTGCTGCACACCGCCGAGATCGATGCCGTAAAAACCCAATTGATCAATCAGCTCTGCAACCTTGGTTTTGCTCGCGGCATCTTCACCGGAATAAAACAGCACACGCTTGCCGCCCTCGGCGGAGGGATCGCTCAGCAGAGCCGCGAGCAAATGGTTGAAGGCCTTGACCACGTGCGCACCGGGCAGCATCTGCGCCACCACTTGCGAAGACGGCTGGCCGCCCAGATCGAACGGTTTGAACAGTGGTGCCTCGATCGGGTTGTTGGCATCGATCACGATACGTCCATCCCAAGGCCCGAGATCGCTTACCGCGTCGGGGATTTTCGACCAGTTCACCGCCAGAAAAACGATGTCTGCCTGGCTGGCTTGCTGAGCGGTCACCGCTTGTGCGAGTGGACCCAATTCGTCGACCAAAGCGGCAAGGCTCTGCGGCCCGCGGCTGTTGGCCAGGCTGACCGGCAGGCCTGCGTTGACGAGCAACCGAGCGATGGCGGTGCCGATGGAGCCAGTACCAATGATGCTGATAATCATGATGCTCTCCTTACGCTGTGAAGCCGCCGTCGACGATTAATTCTGCGCCGGTGACAAACCCTGCCTCTGCACTGGCCAGGTACGCCACCGCGCTGGCAACATCCTTGCCCTCGCCGTACCGCCCCATGGCGATGTTCGGGCGTAGGAAGTCCGCAATAGGCCCGTCGGCCGGGTTCATGTCGCTGTCGGTCGGGCCAGGATGGACTGTGTTCACAGTGATGCCGCGCGGCCCCAGATCGCGCACCAGTCCACGACTGAAACCGGTCAGCGCACCTTTGCTCAGGGTGTAGACGGAGGCGGTAGCGAACGCAGCGTATTGCACCATCGAGCTGCCGATGTGAATGATGCGGCCGCCCTGCCCCATGTGTTTGAGCGCTTGCTGAGTGGCGACGAAGACGCCGGTCACGTTCACCGCAAGGATGCGTTGAAAGTCCTCAAAGGCGATGTCCTCGGGGGCACCGAGCAGGCTGATACCAGCGTTGTTCACCAGAATGTCGATCTTGCCAAAACGCTGTGCAACCTCGGCAATCGCTGCACGTACAGCCTCGGGATTGCCCGCATCGGCCGCCAGCGCCACAGCCTGGCCGCCCGCCGCAACGATTTCCTGCACGACCGCTGCGGCGCGATCTGGCGATGCGTTGTAGGTGATAGCGACGGTTGCGCCATCTGCCGCGAGCCGTTTGGCGATGGCTGCGCCGATGCTGCGTGAGCCACCGGTAACGATGGCGATTTTGCCGGTCAGTGGAAGCGTGGATGTGTTCATGGTCGAGCCTCTGGGTGGTTGAAGTTGATGAGGCTATGAGACGCTTTTTGATCTTCCACCAGTAGTGGAAGACAACTAGAATCACTTTCAATCATTAGTTGAAGGTGCGCGGATGGAAACGTTGGGTAATTTGCTCTCATTCGTGCGCAGCGCCGAGGCAGGAAGCTTCTCTGCGGCGGGGCGCCGCCTGGGCCTGACACCCGCGGCGGTCAGCCGCAATGTCGCGCAATTGGAGGCTAACCTCGGCGTACGCTTGTTTCAGCGCAGCACGCGCAAACTCACGCTGACCGAAGCGGGAGAACGCTTTCTGGCCAATGTCGGTTCAGGACTGGAAAGTGTTCAAGCGGCGATCGCCGATGTGGCCGGCAATGCCGGAGAGCCTTCCGGCACCCTGCGTCTAAGTGCGGCACCGGGTTTTGCCAGGGATTTCCTGCTGCCGCTGATGCCGGAATTTCTCAATCGATATCCCGCCGTGATCCCCGAATGGCATGTCGACAATCGCCAAGTCGATCTCATCGCGGACGGCTTTGATGCGGCTATCGGCGGCGGCATCGAACTCGCGCAAGGTGTGGTCGCCAGAGCCATCGCCCCGGCGCATCTGATTCTGGTGGCCTCGCGGGAGTATCTGTCGGGGCGCCCGCGCGTCCAGCGCATTGAAGAGCTGTCGACGCTGAATCACCTGGCCATGCGCTCGGTGCAGACCGGCAAGGTGCGTAGCTGGATGCTGCAAGGCCCCGACGGGCAACGAGCGCCCCTCGAGTTGACGCCGCGCCTGTTGGTCAACGATCCGCAGGCGCTGTGTCAGTGCGCGCGCTTGGGATTAGGGGTTGCGCTGTTGGCGGTTCCGGATGTGCTGCCGTATCTGCAGGACGGTACGCTGGAAAGGGTTTTGCCCGATTGGTATGTCGATGCAGGGCAGATCTATTTGTACTTTTCCAGCCAGAAACTATTGCCAGCAAAAACCCGGGCTTTTGTGGATTTTCTGGTCGGTCAGGCTCGAGAGGATGGGTGGGCAATTCGACTCGATGCTCGGGTTTAACGAGCAAGTTATACGACCTCTAAGATCTAAGCAGCACCACAACCAAGCGATTTTACAAGCCTTTCAAGCTTGCCGGCCCCGCTCGATTACGGTACAAATCTGGCAGTTGTACGACAACATAATAAAACCTGAGCCACCCCGAGTGGCTATCATTTTTGAGATCTGCCATGTCCCGTCCTGAGTTTGCGCCAACCGTACCGCCGCCCTTCCCCCGTTATCTCGCCGTGATCATTCTGTTGTGCATGGGTTGTGCGTTCGCCGGCAACCACGTCGCGGCACGGGTCGCTTTTGATGATGGCGCGGGCGTGTTGCTGGCGATTCTGATGCGCTCGGGCGGGACCTTGCTGGTGCTGGCCATTCTCGTCCTGTGGCAGCGGCAAAGTCTGCGTCTGCCGGCGGGCGCTTGGCGTTGGCAATTACTGTTGGGGCTGTTGATCACCGCGCAGAGCCTATGTCTGTACTCCGCTGTCGCGCGGGTCCCGGTCGCTTTGGCCCTGCTGGTGGCCAACGTGTTTCCGATCCTGCTCGCCTTGCTGACCTGGGCGCTGGGCGGCCCACGACCAAGCGCGCGCACCGCGATGTTGATGGGCTTGATTCTCATGGGATTGGTGTTCGTACTGGACGTCCCCGGACGTCTGTCAGACAGCGCCAGCGTCGGCCCGGAATGGCTACTGGGCGTCGCACTCGCCTTCTGCGCCGCCAGCGTATTCGCCTGCGCGCTGTGGATCACCGACCACAAACTGTCGCAAGTGCGCGGCTCGGTGCGCAGCCTGCTGACCATCTTCATCGTCTTCAGCAGCGTCAACCTGGCCGGCCTGACCGGCGCCCTCCCCGGCGGACTCAACCTCCCCGCCACCTCAACCGGCTGGCTGGCCCTTGCCACGCTCGTCGTGCTCTATGGGACCGGCTTCATTGTGTTGTTCATTTCCGTACCCAGGCTGGACATGCCACGCAACGCACCGGTCATGAACATTGAGCCATTGGCGACGTTGTTGATGGGCTGGATTGTGCTGGATCAGATGCTCAGCAGAGGACAGATCATCGGTGGCGTGATTGTGGTGAGCGGGATTGTTTTGCTGACGTATCGCAAAGCGGCGGTGAAGGTTGGGGTGAAGGCTGAGGTTTGAGGGGGTGTGGTGGCGGGACCCTTGGTTGGCGAGTCCTGCTTATCGCCCCCGGCTCGATACCGGATCAGCAGAATTGCAGGCTCTCGAGGTCTACCTGGACATAGCTTCCTATTTCACCCTTGTAGAGATAAATAGCAGTTGCCTCCAGCTCTGTTTGTAAGAATCCCACCAAGGTTCTGAGCCTGGTGCTTGCGGCCATATCAGTAGGGTGCAAAACCATCGCACCACCGGGTTGATCATCGTAAGTTCTTACGAGAAACTCATCGACACCATCCAGAATCAGGTAATTGAAACCTCGATACTCATAGCCTGCGTCGTAGTCGACATCATCGAAACGGTCGACCTTTTCTATTCTCAAGACGCCGCCCCGCTAATTCGACCCAGCGAAATTGAAACGGTCTGGCGCCTGAAAAGTAGATGCTGCTCCATCCACGTCATTTACCAGCTACCGTACGGGATGCCGAACTTATCAATGTATCGTTTGGCCTTTTCACTCACGGGATAGGCATACTGACCACCGTTCTTGCCCAACTCCGGCCCCAGCGGTTCCAACTCTGCTTGGGTGCGGGCGACTTTGATCGGGCGTCGACACTGATCTCTGACCCAGACCTGGACTATGCCACCTGGTGCGAGTCCCAAATACACAGAAGCCATGAAGCGCGCTGTCCTGTCGGGAGTTTCGGCGCAGCGCTGATGGGTAGATTTCACCATTACTCGTCTGGCTTCCTCAGGAAAATCCACCCAAGCCCGGTAGGTTTTTTGCTCGGGTATAGACTGCCAACGGACGAAAATTCGCTTGGGCAGATCTGCGCCAATAACCGGTTTCCCCGTACCTCCCACACCTACCCAACCGCGCGCGGATTCTTTGTCGTCATTTGGTTCAGCGCCGCTGGCGTTTCCTCCCCCGGCTCGCAGAAACGTTCGACCGTTGATGTCTTCCACTGAGCTGTCTTCGACCCAAACGTTCATGAAATTGGGCTTGATAAACGCCAGTTCCCACCAAGGATATTTGGGATCGTTTTCACCTGAATTGGAGCCTGTCGCGTGACAGCCGGTAAAGGCCAAAACGCCCAGTAGAGCCAAGAATATTCTCATTACCAAAGCTTCCAGTCAGCTACATGAGGATGCTGCATGCGAATGCCATTTTCCGTTGGTGAATTGATATAAACAGCTTTCAGGCCGCTGCCGTCCCGCCTTCCTTGCGGGTGATTCCAGTTGGCAGATGTGTGGATGTATTTCAATTGCAGCAATTTCTCCTCTTCAGCTGTGGTGCTGAAGTCACCGGCGATGAATCTTTCACAAAGCGGTTGCAGCTCCTGGGGAACGGCGTACTCGGGTCGTTCGGGAATATCGTGGAGAGGAACACCTTTTTCTTTGGCCAATTGATACATGACTCTCAAATAAACCCTTGAGAGTTTGCCACTGACCGGGCGTTTGAGCTGAAGCCCAGCGTATACACGTTTGTGTTTAGGCCCGAAACGATCTTGCGGATCGGGCGGCAAAGCAAGCGCGGGGGGCGTTACGATTTCCAACAGATCGGCAGGCCATCCTTTGGCGACCCATTGTTTTTTCACCATCGCGGCGTCCTGATAGATCGAAGTTGATTGAACGTCAGTGTTGCTCCATACATCAAGTCTCTGCATGGGACTGACCAATACGCATTCCTCGACTTCGTCGAGATAGCTACCACCGATATCCGAATGCACGCCCGGAAAAACATATTCTGGATAATCGGGATTGACATTGCTGAGGGCGAAATTGGCACGACATTCATCGCGCGCCACCAAGTGGACAACATCCTTGAAGAAGCGAGGGTCGAGATACAGTTTAATGCCCGGAGCAATGGGGCTTTGCACTCTACCGAAATTAGTGAAACCGGCAATAGACGGCACGGTGTCGAATAGACCGATGAAGCCCATTCGGATACTGCTGCCATATTGATCTAGAAAGGTGCGGCTGAAATTATGGGCGTAAGTGCTAAGCAGATCCCTTAACGGCCCCTGCTTGCCTCGTACAATTTCATTGCAGAAATGACGTGCCGCCGCTGCACCTCGACTGAATCCAAAAGTGTCAAAAGTTAGCGAGGCAATTTCACTGTTCGGATTTTCTTGCAGGGCGTCTTCAACAACCTGTTTGATGAACGTAAACGAAGTCTGCACCCTACCGGCTACTCCCGTCTCTCCACGTCCCGTGCTTTGACCGACGATACTGTCTTTCTCGTTGGATTGAGTACCGATGCCTTCGATATATAACGGGCGTGACACCTGTTTTATAGGCCCTTCTCCATCAGCAATCGGAGCCTCGTAATACAGATCGGCAAGTTTTTTGATATTCGTCGCGCCAGAGCCATAACTGCTGTCCGGATCTCCCATATAGGGCTGACAACTGGGAGGAATATCCTCAGGCGCAATCGGATGCTGAGCACCACACAACAACCCCGCAGCAGAGTTGTTCGCATTGTTGCCAGTGCCATCAAAGAAAACCCCGATCCTCAACGCAATGCCTATCTTCTCAGGCTCGCGCGCGGGCTCTTTCCCGTGCTTCTCATATTCGGCCCAGTGCTGGGCGTGCAGGTCGACGGGTTTGGCTTGTTCGTAGCGGTAGTTTTTCGGCGGGTTTGGAACGTAACCACTCAATCCTTGATTCCTTGTTCTGATCCTTGAAGAACGGCCCGAAGGGTGACAGTCGAGCCCGGGTGGTGCAAGCCGTGGCCGTGTGCCAGCCGTGGTGCGCCCGGGTGTTGCGACGAGGTTTTGCGCTCGTCGCATTGCGGGTTATTTGGCTATTTCGACTTTGTCCAAAGCCTGATTGACCGCGACTTCGCCGAGCATGACGACCTGGGCGATGCCTAGCAGGGTTTTGCGGCGCGGGTTGTCGAGCAGCGCGGCGAAGTCGTAGAGCATGGTGGTGGCCGAGCCGAGGGATTCGCTGGCGTTGGCCAGCAGGGATTCGGTGTCGTATTTCGGGTTGGCGAGGAACATCTGTTCCGGGGTGTTGGTGCTGGCCAGGATGTCTGCCGGGCCGAGGTAGTGATCGAGGGCGCGTTCGGCGGCTTCGTGTAGTTTTTTCGATGCACTTGATTCGTAGGGGGATGCGGGGTCGGTGGTTGGGGGATTGGGTGTGACTTTGAACATGGTGAAACTCCTAGTTAGCTAAAAGGAGCCTTCACATTCGCTACCAAACGAAGGTGGCGGCCATACGCGGGTTGGTAGACCGGTAACTAGGAACCGGCACACCCGAAGGTGTCCTGCGCATGGCCACCATTGAGCAGCGACCTGAAGCCGGTCTGCGAACGGTGCGCGATGCGACTAGTTATGGCGGGCTACCAAACCCGATCACTGTTTTTCAGCGACCGACAGACGATAGAACCCGCGACCTAGACGCACAAGCCGGCGGATTCTGGCGTAGTCGTAGGGAATGGCGCAAGGCGTTGTAGCCGTTTGCTTAATGCTTGATTTACTGTTTAAACGGGCTAAGGGTTTTCTGTTTATGTGGCGGTGAATGGGCTGGCGTCATCGCGAACAGGCTCACTCCTACAAGGGGATCAGGCGATGGGCAGTCACAGCATTCTGCTCCTGCACATTCAACTGTCGCTTCTTAAGCAGCGGGTCAATCTCCATTTTGCTCCTCGGTCGTGTGCCGCTAGTTGTCCCTGGTACTTCAAAGCCTCAATCAAAAACCCGAGCGCTCTACGAAAGGTCGGGATGCATAAAGATTTCCTTATCGGTTTAAACGATCAATCGGGGCGGCATCAACCCTGCGTTACGAGCGTCAATTTCGGCCAGATCTCGAGCCATCTCTTCGACTGCAGGCGCTCCAGAAACACCACGTATTTATCACTTTCAAATCGGGCGGTTGGCCGCACTTTCAGCGCAAACAAATCCTCCAGCCCCAACGGCGCCGAAACCTCTATCGCACCATGCCGATCAAGCCTGACACCTACTGCCGTAGCAGTTTCCGGCCAGAACGTCATTGCATCCGCAGCCGCCCCATAAGGCGCATCGGCGTTCCGCTGGTGCATGCGTGCCTGGTTTTTCACCGACCACTTCAAGTCACTGCACAGTGCTGCAAGCTCGACCTCCACGGCCAAATCCGTTTGATCACCGGGACGTGTTCTGTCAAACCATATGACATCAATGTCCTCGGGCAACGGCGAAGGTTGGCGCTGATGCAGATGATCCCAAACCAGGCTGCGCACAAAACCTGCGGCAACCCAGCAGTCCGGCAAGTTGAGATCCCTGACTATGCGCAAGATGTGCATGCGGACGAGATCTTCAGCAATCAGATCCCGCAGTTGCGCTTCCAGATTCATTTATTTCAATCCAATGACCATGGTTGCGAGAGCCTATCAGTGGTCTCTGTAAGGGCTCGGTCCCTTGTGCTGAATGACGAGTGCAGGCGAACTTTGCAGGATAGGGCCAACTGCCGCCCACTTCTCAAACCTTGAACTCTTCCTTGAGCAAATCGGCAAACTTGTCTTTTGCGCGATGAGATTCAACGTGCCTGTTCCAGATAAAATAATTCTGCACAGGCTTTAAGTCATTGAAGAAGAATCCTTGAATACCGCCGAGCTGGCGGAACTGTTCAAACATGCCTCTCGGCACCAACGATATCCCGGCGCCTGAACTTACGCAGCCAAGGATGGTGCCATAACTGGCTATGCTTGTTATCGGATTGAAAACTTTGTACCGCTCCAGCCAGGTTACCAAAGCCTTTCTGTAGGGACATCCTTCAGGCCACATGAATAAATCCACACCGCGCAGGTCCTCTGGCTGGTTTATCACCCCCGCGGACGGCGAGGCAATCACCACTAGATCCTCTTCATAGATCTCCAGACTCTCGATGTCCGGATGTTCTGGCCTGACGGCAATTATTGCCCCGTCCAACGTGTAGTTGACCACTTCTGCGGATAATTGTGACCAATCGCCAGTGCTGAATTGCATTTGTACAGCCGGATAAAGTTGATGAAACCTGGATAGCACTTTGGGTAACCGGCCGGTAGCGGATGATTCTATGGCACCAATCCTGAGTTCTCCCGAAGGAGCTGACGACGGATCAAGCGCTCGTTGCGATTCTTCGCACAAAGACAGGATTTTGTTGGTATAGCCGAGAAAAAGCCGACCTGAAGGGCTGATGATCAATCCTCTGCCTTTCCTTATAAACAGGTCAACTCCAAGCTCACGTTCCAGAAGCTTGATGCGGTTGGTGATGTTGGACGGCACGCAGTGCAATCGCTCCGAGGCACGGACGATACTGCCCAGATCGGCTACTGCCTTGAACATGACCAGTTGCGAAAACTCCATGTAAACGCTCATTAAAAATGAATGATTGGGTCAGTATAAGTCACTTGTCGCAGGTCAACAAATCGGGCTAATTTCGCCGCTGCAAGGCAAGAAAGTGCGTTAAAACCAAACATTTCATAGGTCTTTAGGGAGAAGGACACATCATGAGCTCAGCATCGCCACAGAGTCGTTTGGAACCGCTTGAACATAAATCCATGCAAGAATTTGGCGAGACATTTATCCAGGCCCTGCCCAAGCACATACGCAACTTGAAAATTCCCGGACGTACCTTAGAAGAAAACCAACGGCGTCAACCGTTGCTGGCCTGCGTCGGCAACGTTGCTGAGATACAGGACGCCATGCTTGAGGTACTCAATCATTCCATCACGCAAGACGCACAACTGGCGGCTGAAAGCGCATTCAGGGCGTTCCTCGATAAGCCAGTAATAGACTCGTCGGTATTGAGCTTTTTCAATGGGTGGAATGAAACCCATAAAACCACCAGCCTTGTCTCGGCAAAAATCATCATGCGCCTGTCGGCGGATGCGATATCGGTATCTGCCGACAGACGTGAGGGTTACCACAATGTCATGGCGCATATGCATGAAGTGGCGAAAGATGATTTCGGTCTTGGACATCAGGGCCATGACGGAATGTACAACTACATGACTGCAGCTTTTGGTGCGTCAGCCTGGGTTGAAGAACAATTCAAAATTGCTGAATGCAATGACTTCGCGGACTTCCTATACAACACCGGGGTCGCCAAGCATAAAACGGCACTAAACTCGCAGGAACACAAATCTTCAATTATGGATGCGATGATGGTTTCAATCTCATCTGAACTGTGGAACGGTCGTGAATACAATTTCATCGCTCAATATATTGAAGCAAAGCTCCTCGCGGCCAATCCGTTCTTGAGGACAAACACGCAAAACCTGCGTAACGCCAAAGGCTACGTAATGGGGCACTCCGGAGAAGTTGAGAACAAACACGGATTGCATGCCTTGGCGGCCGCGCAAGCTTACGGTCAGACGGTAGGTCTGGAATTCAAGCCTGCGCGACTGAAGGGCATCATGCTCAATTACAATGAAAGAGTCGGCAATGCATTCTCCGCCATGCATCGGATTATGACCTGTTGATCTCTATGGATTAACGAAGCATGCCGATGAACTCTCATAATGTGAGCTTGGAGAATGATCGGCATGTTTTGACGATATTTAAACCAAACCACGAGCGACTCATGAACCTTCCGGCCAAATGACGTTCCGCAGGGATCTATCGCATGGATGTTGAACACGCTGTTCTTGCATTGGGTTTCTTCGCGTTTTGTGGTGGCCTGATAGACGCTGCGGTCGGTGGCGGGGGCCTGGTACAGGTGCCGGCACTTCTACATGCTCTACCCCAGTACAGCCTTGCCACCATTTTCGGCACCAACAAACTGGCCGTTCTGGCAGGCAATATTTCATCAATATCGGGTTACCTGAAGCGCATAAAAATTCGCTGGAATTTAATGCTTCCGACCATGCTCGCCGCTTTTTTATTTTCTTTTCTCGGAGCTCTCTCGGTATCCCTTGTTCCTAAAAGATTGATGGAGATCGTCGTCTTTTTCATATTGATAGTCATGGCTATCTACACGTTTATGGAAAAAAAACTTGGTTTGGCAGGCACCGACCGCCACTTCGGAAAGAAAGACATTTGCCTTGGAGTTTTCTTTGGCAGCCTGATCGGTTTCTACGATGGTGTCTTCGGCCCGGGCAGTGGCAGCCTGCTGCTGTTTATCTTCGTCAAGGTCTTTGGCTTTGATTTCCTCAATGCATCAGCCTCTGCAAAACTGGTCAACCTGGGGACGTTCAGCGCTGCGCTCATATTTTTTATCCCCTCCGGTAATGTCTTGTGGGCGATTGGCGGCATAGTTGCTTTATGCAATATGGCCGGTGCACTGACCGGTGTCTTTTTGGCATTACGGTATGGAAGCAGTTTCATCAGAGTTTTCTTCCTGATTCTGCTCGTATTCCTGATCGGCAGAATGGGGATCAACATTTTTTCGTAGACCCTGGTCACGTCATACCCTCCGCCGCGAATCCCGCCGTACCGCCTGCGGCGGCACGCCAAAGCCGCGCATGAACACCTCGCGCATATGCCGACGGTCACGAAACCCGGTTTCTCTGGCAACAATATCCAGACTGTGATTGCTCTGCTCGATCAGCAAACGCGCCGCTTCCAGGCGCAGGCTCTCTATCGCCTTGGCCGGAGACTGGCCGGTTTCGGCGGTGAACACGCGGGTGAATTGCCGCGGACTCAGGTGCACCACTTCGGCCAGTTCTTCGACGCTCAACGGGCGATTGAGGTGCTTGCGCGCGTAATCCAGCGCACTCTGAATGCGATCGGATTTGGGTGACAGCGACAGCAATTCCGAGTGCTGCGACTGCCCGCCCGAGCGGCGCTGATGCATCACCAGCCGATGGGCCACCGAGCGCGCAATGTCGCTGCCCAGATCTTTTTCGACCATGCCCAACGCCATGTCGACACCAGCGGTCATGCCCGCCGACGTCCACACCGGGCCGTCGATGATAAAGATCCGGTCGTCCTCGACGTTCACCGAGGGATGCATCCTGCGCAGCGCCGGGGCGAACGCCCAGTGCGTGGTCACGCGGCGGTTGTCCAGCACGCCCGCCTGCGCCAGTACGAACGAGCCGGTGCAGATGCCGGCCACGCGGCGTGCGCCGTCGGCGAGCCCGCGCACGCTGTGCAGCACATTAGCATCGGGCGGCGTCAGCGGTGTCAGCGTTCCCGCCACCAGCCAACTGTCGGCCAGCCCCGCTTGCGTCAGCGGCAACGTATCGACGTGCAAGCCCAGCGAGGAGCTGACGATGCCGCCGGCCTGGGAAAAGTTCTGCACCTTGTACACGGCTTTGCCCGTGACGATGTTGGCGAACTCGAACACCGACTGGGTCGCCAGCGCCATCACCTGAAAACCTTCCGTGAGCAGATAGCCGACTCGATGCATGGTCGCGCTCCGTTTGTTGAATGTCCTGAAACACTACCACATACGTCATTCAGGTCGGAGCAGGTTTTCTCCATCATGGCTTGCATTCCAATCAATCCACTCGCGGGACGCAGCTCATGAAACTTGAAGCCAACACGATCTTCATCACCGGCGGCACTTCCGGCATCGGCCGCGCACTGGCCGAGGCCCTGCATCAGCGCGGCAACAAGGTCATCATCGCTGGTCGTCGCCAGACCCTGCTGGCAGAGATTGCCCAGGCGAATCCGGGCATCGACACCGTGCAGCTGGACATCAACGATGCGCAGCAGATCAAGGACGTCGCCGCCGAAGTCATCCGCCGCCATCCGTCGTTGAACGTGATCATCAACAACGCCGGGATCATGCCCTTCGACAACGCGGGTTCCGGCGCCTACGACGATGTGCAGGCAGTAGGTCTGTTGCAGACCAACCTGCTCGGCCCGGTGCGCGTCAGCGCCGCGTTCGTCGAACACCTCAAGCGCCAGCCCGAGGCCTACATCATCAACAACAGCTCGGTGCTGGCCTACCTGCCGCTGGCGACCACGGCGCTGTATTCGGCGACCAAAGCGGCGATCCATTCCTACTCGCTGTCGCAACGTTTCATGCTGCGCGACACCAGCGTCAAGGTCCTGGAAATCGCGCCACCTTGGGTCGATACCGACCTGATTCACAAGAGCGGCGACGAGCGCGCCATGCCGCTGGACGAGTTCATCGAGGAAACCCTGATCAAGCTGGAAACCGCCACCACCGAAGTGCTGGTCGACCGAGTGCTGCCGCTGCGAGCCAACCAGGGCGCGAACGAGCACGGGTTGATCGAGCAGTTCAACCTGTCGCTGCTGGAAAATCCTATTCCGGTGGCCTGAACTCACCGACAGAAACATCCGGGCTCAATGCCCGGGTAGCCTGGCTGTTGATCATGTTCATTCACAACGCGGCAAGCCAAACACCACCCGCGCCCCCCTCGGCTCATTGCGCTCGGCCCACAATTTGCCGCCATGTCCTTCAATGATCGTGCGGCAAATCGACAGGCCCATGCCCAGCCCGGTGGATTTGGTTGTGAAGAACGCCGTGAACACTTGCTCCGCCCGCTCGCAGGCAAAGCCCGGCCCCGAATCGCTGACGCTGATGTGCACGTTATCGCCCAGCGCCTCACTGCGAATCAGCAGACGTCGCTGCCCCTCTGCCATGATCGTCATGGCTTCGAGGCTGTTGATGATCAGGTTGAGCAACACCTGTTGCAGTTCGACCCGGTCCGCCACTACGAAAGGCAAATCTGCCGCCAGCTCAACGCTGACTTCGGCGCCGTGCTTGAGCGCTTCGCCCCGGCTGAAACCGACCATTTCTTCAATCAGCAGATTGAGGCTGACAGGCTGACGCTGCGGTGGCGTTTTGTGAATCAGCGCGCGGATGCGCCCGAGTACGTCGGCGGCGCGGTTGCCGTCGAGAATGATATGCCGCAGGCCCTGCTCGACCTCGTTGATATTTGGTGGCTTTGCACCGAGCCAGCGCAACGCGGCATTAGCATGGGTCACCGTGGCGGCGATCGGCTGATTGACTTCGTGGGCAATCGATGCGGCCAACTGACCCATGGTTGCCACACGATTGGCGTGGGCCAGTTCCGTTTGCACCTGACGATAACGACGCTCGCCTTCGCGCACTTGCTCTTCAGCCAGCTTGCGTTCGCTGATATCCAGCACAAAGGCCAGGCCCTGTTGCTGACTCGCTTCGAAGGCAGCCAGACCGACAATCACCGGCAGCCGACTGCCGTCCTTGCGGATGTACTCCTTTTCGAATGGCTGGGCCCGGCCAGTGTGGATCGCCGTTGCCAGTGCAATATCGCTGTTAGCGCGCATCGCCGGCGGGGTCATGTCACGCCAATGGACACTGCCCGAAAGCAACTCATCACGGGTGTAACCGACCATGCGCAGGAACGCGTCATTGGCCTCGATGATTTCCCCTTCCACGCCCCAGACGATGATGCCGATGATGTTGGCGTCGACCAGCCGACGGATCTTCGCTTCTCGCTCGGCGAGGTCGCGGTACAGGCGCGCGTTGTCCAGCGAGATCGCTGCCTGCGACGCCACCAGGCGCAACACGGCGAGACGCGTCGGGCTGAACACCCCGGCGGACAGGTTGTTTTCCAGATACAGCGCCCCGGCGACCCGCGCCTGATTCATCAATGCCAGGCACAGGATCGAGCGCGCGCCTCGTTGCTGAACGTATGGATCAGCGGCGAACAGCGGATCGGCAACCGCGTCGTCCAGGCACAGGTTTTCGCCGGTGCGCAGCGTCTGGTAGAGCACTGACTCTGCCAGCGCCACCGTGTGCAGCGGCGCGTTGCACAGCTGCGTGGCACCGTCGCCGATACGGGTTCGCGCAGCGACATAGGGAATGTCGGCGTTCAACAAAATGAGCAGGCCATGCTCGGCCCCGGCCTGTTCGATCGCGGTGCGCATCACCGTTTCGATCAAACGGTCCAGGACGATCTCGCCGGAGACTGCTTGAGAGACCTTGAGCACCGTTGCCAGGTCGAGATGTTCAACTGGCGTAATGAGCGTGGTGACCGGATTCGGTTGCGCCTCTTCGGCACGCAGAAAACGATGACGTCGCTCCAGCTCCCGCACCTTGCCAGCAGCCCCCCAACGCAGATAGGCGTAGCGTGCGTCGCGCAGGTAAACCCGGGATATCCTGACCAGCCCGCGAGCGCCGTAGAACCGTGCGGCCAGTTCGTTGGCCAGCGCTTCGATATGGAGCAAACCATTGTCCTGAGCCAATTGAATGGCTTGCTCGTACTGCAATTCGGCTTCGAGCAACTGTCCGGTGACGCGCGCCATTTCCGCGCCGACCAGCGCCACCTGACTGGCGAAGGTCTCTGCACACAAGCGCGCCCACGTCTGCAACTGTTCATGATGTTGACCCAGACGCTGCAAAGCACCGGCGTCAGTTTCGCCGTGGGCCGCCAAGGTCAACGCCGCGTAGAAATGGTATTCGGCCTCCTCGAAAAACGCCGAAACCACCCACAAAAGTCCCTGCGCCTGGGCCGCGCACTCAGCGGCCGCCGCGTAATCCCCGGCCAGATAGCGCGCCTGCAACTTGCGTACCCAGTACTTGCCGCGCGCCAGCGCCAGATCCGCCGAACCGGCCAGATGCGCCTCGACAGCTGTTTCATCGAACCCGTCATCGTCGAAACAGCCGAACGTCGGCGTCTGCCCGCGCAGCATGCGGATCAGCGTCAACTGGCAGCGCATGAAATCCGCCACCAGACCGAAACCGACCTTTTGTGCATAGACCAGCCCTGATTCCGCTTGCGCCTGCACCTCGGCCAGCGGCTCGCCGATAAACAACAGATCGGAAATCAGGCTGTTTCCGGCGAACGCGGCATACGGCAGATCGCCGCTGCGATGGGCCGCGTTGAGCGCACGGCGCAACAGTTCGCGGCACTCGCGCACTGGCCGCATCCAGCGCACCACGAAGATCGAGAAGCACAACCAGGTGCTCGCCTCATAACGCGTGAGCCCGCGCCGATCAACCAGATCGCAGCCCAGACGGCCAAATCGATAACCAGCGGCATAGTCGCCAAAACGCGGCCCCGACACGCGCCCGAAGTTGGCATAGAGCAGGCAGGAGGCGTCGCAGTTGCCATATTGCAGGCTCAGGCTGATCGCTTTGCAAATGGTCAGGCTGGCGAGGTTCAGATCCGACTGCACCGCCGGCGCGAAGAGTTTGCCCAGCGCATCGAGGGTGGCCCGCGCGGCAGGATCCTCCATCAGCGGCAAGTCGATCATCTGCTCGATACTGCGCCCGCGCAGGCTGGTCCAGACCTGCTGATATTCGTCGCGCACCTGAATATCGTCCGGACGCGCTGGCCAATCGATGCCGACCTGACGCAGAAAGGCCAGACACACCGTCACCGCCCGGTCACTGCGATCAAGCAGCAAGTAGACATCCATCTGCAGGCACGCCACCGCCGCGCGCTCGACGGTGGTCACGGCGCGCTCGGCCAATGTCGCCAGGCGCGAGTCGGCAAGCTGCAGTTGGCCGGTGAGAAATTCGCACTCGGCACGGTTCAGCTCCAGAGCGAAACCCAGTTCATGCCGACTGTCATAACCCTGCTCGCCCAACAGTTCTGCGCCGGCGCCCAGATAGGTCAGTGCTGAGGTATAAGCGGTCGAGGCCTTCGCTCGCTGGCCGGCGAGCAGGTTGAACTCGGCCAGTTGCTCGCGCTCGGCACGCAGGCTGATCAGATGCGCACCGCGATTGAGCTGGCCGACAATCTCGAAGATCGCCTCCTCGCGCCGCTCACCCTGGGTTTGCAGTGCCAGCAGCCGGCCGATGCGCAAGTGCATTTGCGCCCGTTCGGTTTCAGCGATCAGCGAATACGCCGCCTCATGGATGCGATCATGCACAAACCTGTAGGCACCGTCCTGACGCTCGACCAACTCAAGCCGCACCGCCGGCCACAATGCGGAGTGAACGTGAGGCACCGGCACATCAAGGACTGTGGCCAGCGTGTCGAGACGCGCGACGTTGCCCAGGCAGGCCAGTTGTTGCAGCGCCTGGCGGGTTTCCTGGGGCAGCCGCGCCAGTTTGCCGACCATCAAATCGACGACATTGTCGGTGTAGCCCTTGCCGTTGATCAGGTGCACATCCCACCGCCAGCGCTGGCACGCAGGCTCGTATGTCAGCAGCTTCTCCTCGGCCAGGGCGTGCAGAAACTGGATGACGAAGAACGGATTGCCAGCGGTCTTGTCCAGCACCAGCCGCGCCAGCGCGACAATGCTCGCCGGCGGGCAGCGCAGTGACTCGCTGATCAGTTGTTCGATGTGCGCGCCAGCCAGTGGCGCCAGACGAATTTCGTCAATGTGTACGCCGGCGTGATGCAGGGTCTTGAGTGTGCGGCTGAGTGGGTGATCGCCATCTACCTCGTTGTCGCGATAAGCACCGACCAGCAGCAGATGAGGGGTCTCTGCGCGACTGAGCAAATCTTCGAGCAGATCAAGGGTGGCCGCGTCGAGCCATTGCAGGTCGTCAAGGAACAGCGCCAACGGATGCTCGGACTGAGCGAACACGCCGATAAAACGCTGCAAGACCTGAAGGAACCGCTGCTGCGCCTGTTGCGGCTCCAACTCAGGCACGGGCGGCGGCTCGCCGATGATCAGCTTGAGTTCGGGGATCAGATCGGTGATCAACCGCGCATTCGCTTCCAGTGCCCGCAACAGTGCTTCGCGCCAGCCCGCCAGTACGTCGGTGCGCTTGCCCAACAGCGTCCGCACCAGCCCCTGAAAGGCCTGAACCAGAGTCGAATAAGGCACGTCGCGCTGGTACTGGTCGAACTTGCCGGCGGCGAACAAGCCACGCGACGGCACCAGCACCTTGTGCAGTTCACTGACCACCGACGATTTGCCGATGCCGGAATAGCCGGATACCAGCACCAGTGTCGGCGCGCCTGTCTGCACCACATTGGCGAAGGCATCGATCAACGTTTGCACTTCGTGTTCGCGGCCGTAGAGTTTTTCCGGAATCAGCAAGCGCTCGCAGGCGCCCTGCTCGTCCAACGTGAACGTCTCGATCTGCCGCATACGGCGCCAGTCATCGAGGCAACGGCGCAAGTCATGCTCGACACCGACTGCGCTCTGATAGCGCTCCTCGGCAGTTTTCGCCAGCAGTTTCATGACCACTCGCGAGAACATCGGCGGCACCGTCGCCACCCGTTCACACACGGGCATTGGCAGCCGCGCGATATGGCAATGCACCCACTCCATCGGTTCACTGGCACTGAACGGCAGCGAGCCGGTGAGCATCTGGTACAGCGTCACGCCAAAGGCATACAGATCACTACGCGAATCGATCGAACGATTCATCCGCCCGGTTTGCTCCGGCGCCATGTAAGCCAGCGTGCCGGCGATAGATTCCGGTGGCGTGGGCGCTTGCCGTTCCCGTGGCAAGCGCGTGGCCAGGCCGAAGCCGGTCAGCCGCGCCTGCCCGTCATGGCAATGGACAAAGACATGCTGCGGTTTCAGGTCTTTGTGCACCAGACCACACTGATGCATATGGCCCAGTGCCTTGGCGATGTTCGTGGCCAATTCCAGACAGGTTTCGATATCCAGCGGAGCGACCAGCAATCGCGACAACGGCTCGCCACCCGGATCGTCGAACAGCAGACGAACTCGGGTGCCCGTACGCTCGAAAGCTGTCGGCTGCAACGCCCAGGCAGGATTGAGGTCGTCCCTGAGGCTGTATTCATGCGCCAGACGCTCCAGGGTGCTCGGCAATGGCTGGCCCATCGCCGGACGCACCGCCAGTAGGCTGCCATCATTCGAACCGCGCTCACGGGACAGCACCCGCTCGCCGTCGTCCCACAAAATCTGTTTTCTGCTGGCCATCTGCGTCAACACTGCTCAGGTTTTTTGCCGCACGGTGAGTTGCACGTCGCCAGCGCTCAGGGGTTGCGCTGGACAGGCTCGATGCCCAGCGCTTCTGCGATACGCACCAGATCGGCCACTGAACGTGCGGCCATTTTGCGCATGACCTGGCCACGGTGGACCTTGACCGTGACCTCGCTGAGGTTGAGCTGTCCGGCAATCTGTTTGTTCATCAGCCCGGCAATGACGAAGCCGAGCACTTCGCGCTCACGTGCGGTCAGGGTTTGGTAAGCCCGACACAAAACGGCGCCGGAGTGTTCGGCTGCTAGCCGCGCACGGTCGCGAGCCAACGCACTGGCCACGGCGTCGAGCATGTCCTGATCACGGAACGGCTTGGCCAGAAAATCCACCGCGCCGGCCTTCATCGCCTTGACGCTCATGGCGATGTCGCCGTGGCCGGTCATGAACACCACAGGGATGCGCAAGCCATTTTTTTCCATCTGTTCCTGAAACGTCAGGCCACTTTCGCCGCGCAGGCGCACGTCGAGCACCAGGCAACCGGGTACCTCACGTTGCGCTTGCGCGAGAAAATCTCCGGCGCTGTCGAAGGTTCGCACCTGCAAGCCGATCGAGCGCAGCAAGCTGTCGAGCGCCTGGCGCATCGAGGCATCGTCATCGACCACGTACACCACTGGTTCGCCGAGCACATCGGGACTTTGCGCAGGGCTGGAATGCGACCACAAGGTCATTGTGTCTCCTCGGCGAGATCGCAGCACGCATTGGGCTGGTCAATAAATCTAGTTCAGGATGGCCACCGCAGCCAGACACCGGCCGGACGGTCAGCAATCAGGCTAACAGTCAGCACCATTGCCGGCCGGCCAGAAACCCCTGAAAATCGGCCAGGCTGAGGCAGTCCCGCCTCTAGCGCTGCAAACAGGCAGGCCCGCGATGTCCACTCATCCCGCTTTTACAACGGCCCCGCGCGACGTGGTGTTTATCGCCTACCCACGGCTGAGCCTGCTCGATCTCAGCGGTGCGCAGACCGTGTTCTGGGCGGCGAGCAAAGCCTTGGTCGAGCGCGGGCAGCCCGGTTATCAACTGCACACCGCCAGCCTCAGCGGCGGCTTGATCCCGACCGTCGAAGGGCTGGCCATCGACACCCAAGCGTTAACCACGCTCGACACCACCGCGCTGGACACGCTGGTCGTGCCCGGCGCCCCTGACATCTGCCAGACCCTTGAGGAGCACCGCGAACTGAGCGACTGGCTGCAGGACCATGCTCACCTCGCCCGCCGCGTGGTCTCGGTGTGCAGTGGTGCGTTTCTGCTGGCTCAGGCCGGATTGCTCGACGCCCGCCGCGCTGCCACTCACTGGGCGATGTGCGACGCTTTGCGCGATCGCTTTCCAGCGGTCGAGGTAGATGCCGACGCGATCTTCATTCAGCAAGGCAAGGTCTGGACCTCGGCCGGAGTCACCGCCGGGATCGATCTGGCGCTGGCGCTGGTAGAGGCCGATTACGGCCGTGAAGTGACGTTGCAAGTCGCGCGGGAATTGGTGGTGTACATCAAACGCCCCGGCGGCCAGGCGCAATACAGCACGCTGCTGCAATCGCAGGCGCAGGACGCTGCGATGTTCGATGATCTGCACCTTTGGCTCATGGAGCGCCTCGGCGACCCGAATCTGACGGTGGAGCGCCTCGCCGAGCAAGCCGCAATGAGCCTGCGCAACTTCACGCGGGTCTATAAAGCGCGCACCGGGCGCACACCGTCGAAAGCGCTCGAGCTGTTCCGGCTCGAAGCGGCCAAACGCCTGCTGGAAAACTCCCCGCACAAAATCGAACGAATCGCCCGTCTCTGCGGCTTCAACGATGAAGAACGCCTGCGCGCCTGCTTCCAGCGCCACCTGTCGATCTCCCCGCGCGACTACCGCAGTCGCTTCAGCCGCGATGGCTGAACCGCTATACCTACGTATAGTTTTGCCCGCTGGCCATCAGCGTATGGTGCAAGAACGACAGGAGTCACCAGCTCGGCCGCCCGGCCCGGGAGCTTTATGTACAAGACGCATGTCATTGCGGTAGTGGACGACGACGAGGCAATGCGCACATCGCTGAGCAGCCTGCTGCGAGCGTCGGGGTATCAGGTGTTCTGCTATGCGGCGCCAGCGGACTACCTTGACTCGGACGGGCCGGCGCAGACTGATTGTTTGATTTCCGATATTCAGATGCCGGGCATGGGTGGTTTGCAGATGCTGGATGCACTGCGGGCGCAAGGCTGGCGGATGCCGGTGATTTTTGTGTCGGCGCATGCGGGCAAAATGCCCAACAGCGTACCCGGGGTCATCGCGTGTCTGGCCAAGCCATTTCAGGCTGAACGTTTGCTCGCCTGCCTGGAAAAAGCGCTGGGTTGATCCTTTTTCCCCATACCTTCGTATACCCCCCTTCCACCCATGCGTACCCCACGCACACCGATGGACAACTGCGCTCGTAGCCTCCCCGCCCTAGCATGGCTCTACACAGCGGGCGATTGAGCGCCAGGCAGTACGGCAAGCAGTTACGGCGGCCAGTGATCGTCACGCCAGAGTCCGCATCGGACTCGGGTGTCATCCATCCATCAGCGTCAGGGAGCACATTATGAAACAGCAATTATTGGTGATCGGTGCAGGGTTCGGCGGGCTGTGGAGTGCGCTGAGCGCTGCGCGTTTGCTGGATATGCATGCCCGTCAGGATGTCGAGATCACGCTGCTCGCCCCGCAAGCGGAATTGCGTATTCGCCCGCGCTTCTACGAGCCGGACGTGCACAGCATGTACGCGCCGCTCGACGCGCTGTTCGATGCGGTGGGTGTGCGCTTCGTCAAAGGCACCGCTGAAAGCATCGATGCCCGGGCGCGCCGAATCGGTTACCGCGACGAGGCCGGGCGTCCGGGTGAACTGGCCTACGATCGGCTGGTTCTCGCCAGCGGCAGCCAGCTCGCTCGGCCTCCGGTGGTTGGCCTCAAGGAGCATGCGTTCGATGTCGATCAGATCGAATCCTCGGCGCGTCTGGAACGCCATCTCATCGCCCTCGGCAACCAACCGCCCAGCGTTGCGCGCAACACCGTGGTGGTCGCCGGTGGCGGTTTCACCGGGATTGAAACTGCGACGGAAATGCCGGCGCGCCTGCGCGCGATTCTCGGTGAGGATCAAGACCTGCGCGTGATCATTGTCGATCGCAGCAAGGACATCGCTGCGACCATGGGCGATGGCATTCGCCCGTCGATCATCGAGGCGTCCAATGACCTGGGTATCGAATGGATCGTCGATGCCAGCGTTGCCGCTGTGGATGCCAATGGCGTCACCCTCGCCGATGGCCGCCACATCGAAAGCCACACCGTGATCTGGACCGTAGGTTTCCGCGCCAGCCCGCTCACCGAACAACTCGACGCCGAACGCGATGGCCAGGGCCGCTTGCATGTCGATGGCAACCTCAAGGTGCACGGCATCGATCACGTCTTTGCCGCCGGTGATGTCGCTCGCGCCGCCACTGACGACCTCGGCAACTATGCCGCGATGTCTTGCCAGCATGCGATCAGCCTGGGTCGCTACGCCGGCAACAACGCCGCCGCCGATATCCTCGGCGTCGCTCCGACAATGTATCGCCAGCCCAAGTACGTGACTTGCCTGGATCTGGGCGCCTGGGGCGCGGTGTACACCGAAGGCTGGGATCGTCAGCTGAAACTGGTGAAGGCCGAAGCCAAAGAGCTGAAGACGCAGATCAACACGGTGTGGATCTACCCGCCCGCCGCCGAACGTCGCGCCGCCCTCGCGGCCGCCGATCCGCTGATCCCTGTAGCCTGATTTCACCCTCCGCTTTAGCCCTGAGAACAAGGAGAACACCATGACCCTGCATCTGGATTCCTTCACCGCCAACCGCGCGGTGGCCCTGCAAACGCAAAGCGAAGAACTGGTGCCGTCGCGCTACGCCCTGCGCCTGGGCGACATTGACGTGATGGTGATCAGCGACGGCGTGTTGCCGTTGCCGACCCAGACCATGTCAACCAATGCCGCCCCCGCCGACCGTGCCGCCTGGTTCAAGGAAATGTATCTGGGCCCTGACGCCTTCGACTGGGCGCTCAACGTGCTGGTGGTGCGTAGCGGCGAACAAGTCATCCTCGTCGACGCCGGCCTCGGTGGCCAATTCCCCGGTTTCCCGCGCGCCGGGCAGTTCCCCAAGCGCCTGGCCGCTGCCGGGGTGGACCTCGCCGACATCACTGATATCGTCATCACGCACATGCACATGGACCATATCGGCGGCCTACTGGTCGACTCGGTGAAGAGCCGTCTGCGCCACGACGTGCGCATCCACGTCACCGCTGCCGAAGTGAATTTCTGGTCCACGCCAGACTTCACCAGCACCGACATGCCCGCACCAGTACCAGACGTCCTGCGCAGCACCGCCAACGCGTTCATCAACCACTATGAAAGCAAGTTGCACATATTCGAAGACGAATGTCAGGTTGCACCGGGCGTAGTTGCAAAACTCACCGGTGGTCATACGCCAGGGCACTGCGTGGTCTACGTCAACTCCGGTGGCGAGCGCCTGACCTTTGCCGGTGACGCGTTGTTCCCGGTGGCGTTCGATCACCCTGACTGGCACAACGGTTTCGAACACGATCCGACCAAATCGGTGGAAGTGCGCGTGCGCATGCTCAAGGAAGCCGCCGCCAGCGGCGAGCTGTTTGTCGCCACGCATCTGGCCTTCCCTTCGGTGGGTAGGGTCGCGATCAATGGTGCTGCTTTCCGTTGGATACCTGCGATTTGGGATTACTGATTGCGCGCCTGAAATCTTCGCCCGGCTTCTGCCGGGCGAAACCTTTTTCACCGCCATTGCTACGCAGAACCGTGCGGGCGGTGACCATACTTCGGTTGCTGTGTACCCTTTCTGCATCAAGCAAATCTGAGCAGAGGATGGAGTGTTGGCATATCTGGATTGGGTGCAATGGCCGGCGATGCTGGTCACCGTTCTGGCCGCCTGGCTGATCGGTTCGCAACGACCGCAACGGCGCATGAGCGGCTTCGTTTGTTTCAGTCTGAGCAATTTGCTGTGGGTGATCTGGGGCGTCCATGCCGGGGCTTACGCGCTGATCGTTCTGCAGCTTTGCCTGTTCCTGATGAACCTGCGCGGCTTCATGAAGAACCGCGTTTCAGAGCGCTGAGTGACGATGATCATCTGGCCAGAAAATCCTTTGAATTTTTCTTGTCGGACAAAATCATTTACGTATGAGCGTAAGGAGGAACTCATGCGTAGCACCGATATTTTCGTCATCGAATACAAACATCACGACCAGCCAAAATCATTCGTCATCCGCGCCAAGAGTATGCGCAACGCCGACGCTTGGCATTGGGCGAGCTGTGACGCCGGTATTGCGCCGATTCCGAAACCGGGTAAACCACCGTTGAAAGTGGTTTCCAAACCCCAGGCCGAGCGCTATGGGATTACGGAGGTGAAGTGGCGCGAGACCGCAGCGCTGGACTGGACGGAGGCTTAGGCAAATCGGGTCGCCTGGCTGAGCTTGCAAGTCAGCCAGGCGCCCCACAACAGACCAGGGGGGCATTCCGCTGGGGAATGTGCGGTTATCGTCCCGGTGAAGTGACCAGTACCTGACCGCGCGAAACTGATCGTTCCTCACGCTCCGCGTGGGAACGATCCATATCAACTAAGACCAGAACCCTTTATGCGGCTCAGCCGCCTCTTCCTCCAGCATCGGCCCGAAAACGCTCACCGTGCGCTGCCCTCTGGCAAACACTTCGCGACACGGCAACGAGAACGTCGGGTTCTCGGGATGATCGCCGGTCAGCCCGAGCAAAGCATGTTCCGATAACGCGTACACCACTCGCCCGACACCGGTCCAATACACCGCGCCCGCGCACATGCAGCAAGGTTCGGCGCTGGTGTACAGCGTGCACGCCTCCAGCTCCGTGGGTGACAAACGCTTCGCCGCCGCAGCCACCGCGACCAGTTCGGCGTGCTGGGTGGGATCACCTTCCGGCGGCATCGAATTGTTGCCCGCTTCGGCAATGACGTTGCCGTCGCGGTCCGCCACCAGCGCCGCAAACGGGTGCCGGCCACGTTGTTTCGACGCCTGCGACAGGGCGATGGTCTGGCGCAGCAATGCCAGGTCCAGATCGCTGACGCCGGCCGGGACAAGCTGAGTGAATTGATTCATGGGTAACTCCTGGGCAGTGAGAAAAGACAAAAGTCAGTCGGCCAGTTCGGCCGTGGAAGCGCCGACGGCGTCGGTCGATGGTTTTTGTTTGTTGAGCAAGAGGTTGAGCAGAATGGCGGTGATCGCACCGAGAAAAATGCCGCTGTCGAGCACCAGTTTCAGCGTCGGGCCGACATGTTCGAACAGGGCCGGAAACGACATCGGCAGGACGCCGACGCTGACCGACACCGCAACAATAATGGCGTTGCGTGTGCCCTCGAACTGCACCCGTGACAGTTCCTGAATGCCCGCCACCGTGGTCATGCCGAACATGACGATCGCGCAGCCGCCCAGCACCGGCGTCGGCACCGCCGCAATCAGCGCGCCGAGCTTGGGAAACAAGCCCATCAACACCATGATCGCGCCAGCGGCCGCAACGACGAAGCGGCTCTTGATGCTGGAAAGCGCAATCAGGCCGGTGTTTTGCGTGAAGGCGTTATAGGGAAAACTGTTGAACAAGCCACCGAGCATGGTCGACAAGCCGTCGGCGCGGAACGCGTTGCCAAGGGTTTGCTGGGTGGTGGGTTTGCCGACCAGTTTGCCAATGGCCAGGCAGTTGCCAGTGGTCTCGGCCATGATCACCAGCATCGCCAGGGTCATGATCAGAATCGGTACCAGAGAAAATTCCGGCGGACCGAACGCCATTGGCGCGCTCAACTCGAACCACGCCGCCTCGCTGACCCGATTGAAGTGCGTCATGCCGCAGGCGGCAGCGATCAGACTGCCGACAAACAAGCCGATGAGCACACTGAGGTTACCGATGAAGCCGCTGAATTTCGCATAAATCACCAGCGTCACACTGACCGTGGCCAGACCCAGCAGCAGATTGGCCGGGCGACCGAAGTCAGGCGAATCGGGATTGCCACCACCCAGCCAGATCGCCGCCGCCGGCATCAGTGAAATACCGATGATGGTGATCAGGCTGCCAATCACCACGGGTGGAAAGAATCGCAACAAGCGGCTGAACACCGGCGCCAGTGCGATGGTCAGGAAGCCGGCGGCGATCACCGCCCCGAAGATCTGGCTGAGGCCGAACTCCTTGCCGATCATGATCATCGGCGCCAGCGCAATGAACGAGCAGCCCTGAATCAACGGTAAACGCGCGCCGAACTTCCAGAAGCCGAGGGTCTGAATCAGCGTCGCCACACCAGAGGTCAGCAGGTTGGCGTTGATCAGTAAAACCACCTGAGCCGACGTCAGCCCCATCGCACTGCCGAGAATCAGCGGCACCGCCACCGCTCCCGCATACATCACCAGAACATGCTGCAGACCGAAGGTGAAAAGCTGCCGCAGGGGCAACACCTCATCGACCGGGTGAACGCGTTGTGTAGTCATGGCACAAGCTCCTGAAGGGGCAGCGTTGGGTGTAATCGCGGGCGCTCAGGGACAGACGCACAAACAGAATCGGCCCCGGCGTTCGAAGACGCGGGGTCATCCTTGAATGTTTTTAACGATGAAACAAATTGGCAACCATCGCTTTTTTCGATGGCAAAGACGCGGCACAATCGCCGTCTCGCTCAACCTCGGAGTACACCGCGTGCGCTTCTCACTCGATCAGTTGCTGATGTTCGTCCAGGTGGTGAAAAGCGGCTCGTTCTCCGCCGCCGGGCGCAAGCTGGGCAAGACGCAATCGACCATCAGCGCGGCGATCGCCAATCTGGAAACCGACCTTGGCGTCGAGTTGTTCGACCGCAGCAATCGCAGCCCTGCCCTCACCGCCAGCGGGCATAAATTGCTGGTCCAGGCAGAGGCGGTACTGGAGCGCTGCATGACCTTCGAGGCCCACGCCGATTGCCTTTCCGATAGCGTCGAACCGAGCCTGACCCTGGCGATTGAAACGCCATACGGCCCGATCATGCCGGTGCTGCAAGCGTTCGAGCAGGCCTTTCCGTTTGTCGATCTGATCATTCGCCACCCGGTCTACGGCGATGTCAGCGAACTGGTCAGCAGTGGCGAGGCGGTGCTGGGCGTGGCGTTTTCGCAGCCGGGCTATCCCCGGGAACTGGCGTTCCAGCAACTGGGCAAACTGATCATGCTGCACGTCTGTCATCCCGATCATCCGCTGGCGAAACTGGACAACGTCACGTTCGACGATTTGCACGTGCATCGGCGCCTGGCGTTCAGTGCGCACGCCAGCAAACTGCCGAGCAGTGAATACCTGCGTTCGACGCAACTGTGGCAAGCGGAAAGCTATCTGGCCCTGCTCGAAATGGTCCGCGCCGGCCTCGGCTGGGCGACCCTGCCGCGCCAGCTGATCCAGCGTGAACTGGGCAATGGCGAACTGGTCGAGTTGCAGCTGTCGGCGTACCCGCATACCGACTGGCAAATCGGCGTCGACCTGTTATGGGCACGCCAACGGCCACTAGGGACGGCCGAGCGCTGGCTTAAGGAAAAGCTCCAGGCCAACAAGGTTTATGAGCGCGATCGCAACGGGCAGATCACTACGCTGTGATTACTTGGCGAACACCTGGCCCATGTCCTTGAACGCCTTGAATTCCAGCGCATTGCCGCAGGGGTCGAGCAGAAACATGGTCGCCTGTTCGCCGACCTGCCCCTTGAATCGAATGTAGGGCTCGATCACGAATTGCGTGCCGAATGACTTCAGTCGCTCGGCCAGTGCTTCCCATTGCTGCCACTCTAAAATGATGCCGAAGTGCGGGACCGGTACGTCGTGACCGTCGACCGGGTTGCTGTGAACGCTTTCCTGGGCAGCTGTCTGCGGCTGTTCATGGATGACCAATTGGTGGCCGTAAAAATTGAAATCGACCCACTGCGCGCTGGATCGGCCCTCGTCCAGACCGAACACTTCACCGTAAAAACGGCGGCAAGCGGCAAGATCGTAGACCGGGATGGCGAGGTGGAAAGGTGAAAGACTCATCAGGCACTCCGGCAATCGCGTTGGTTAAACCAATCTGGCAACGGCGCACCGCTGTTGCTCGAGGTTGGAAACAGCCTAGATCAGAAACTCGCCAGATGCCGACCCGACGTTCCATGCCCTGAGATAGCGCGTCTGTGAATACGCGCCACGACTATCTGCTCGGCTTCTTTACCGGCGCGTCACCACTTTTCGGTGACAGTCTGCCGGGGCCAGCACCGCGCCGGCGCTGGAGCGCACGACGATAGTTTCGACGGGCTCGGCCCGTTCGTTGTCGAGCAGGATCGAGTGCTCCTCCCCCTCGACAAACAGAAAACGCTCGCCCCACTGCCGCAGGCTGACGACGATGGGGAACACCGCCCGGCCCATGTCGGTGAGCACGTATTCCTTGTAGGCGCTGCCATCGGACGCGGGCTGAATCTGCAACACGCCGAGCTCGACGAGCATTTTCAGTTTGACCGTGAGGATGTTCTTGGCCAAGCCCAGACGTTTCTGGAATTCACTGAAACGGCGCACGTCATCGAACGCATCGCGAATGATCATCAAGGCCCAGCGATCGCCAATGGCTTCGAGTGTTCGGGCCACCGGGCATTCGCTCTGCGCCAATGTTTGTTGTCGGGCCATGTGATTCCTGATGGATCGGCTATTGAATGTGGTTGCATTTAACAACCCGAATGAATAAAGATCAACGTATCGGTTTCAATTCAAAACCACACTACGAGGAAGCAAGGATGCCGTGTCAGACGCAAACCCTGATCAATGCGCAAGCCGCAGCTGACAGCGCAACGACCGGGCTGAGTCGTTTGCAGACTTTTCTCTTTGCAATCACCTGCGCGATGGCAGTGGCCAATGTTTATTTCGCACAGCCATTGTTGGAATCGATGGCCGCCAGCCTCGGCGTTTCACCCGGTGCAATCGGCGTTGTGGTCACGGCCACGCAAGCCGGGTATGCGGTCGGGCTGCTGTTCATTGTGCCGCTGGGTGATCTGCTCGATCGCAAGAAACTCATCGTCAGCCAACTGCTTTTGTCTGCAACGGCGCTGTGTGCCGTGGGCCTGTCCGAGAGCTGGGGAGTGTTGCTCGGCGCCATGATGCTGGTGGGTCTGCTGGCGGTGGTGGTGCAAGTGGTGGTCGCCTGCACCGCCAGCCTTGCTCGCCCGGAGCAACGCGGCGCCGCGGTGGGCACCGTCACCAGTGGCGTGGTACTGGGCATTTTGCTGGCGCGTTTCGTTTCCGGCGTAGTGGCTGATCTGGCCGGATGGCGCGGCGTGTATTTTGTCTCGGCAGTCACGATGGTCGGTATGGCTTTGGTGCTTTGGCGCACCCTGCCCGCCTCGGCAAAACCGCCCTCACAGGGCAGCTATCGGCAATTGCTGCGCTCGATGTTCCAACTTTTTTTGACTGAGCGGGTATTGCGCATCAGAGGCATCTTCGCCCTGCTGATTTTCGCCGCGTTCAGTGTGTTGTGGACGTCGATGGTGCTGCCGCTCAGCGCCGCGCCCCTGTCGTTGTCCCACACGCAGATCGGCCTGTTCGGACTGGCGGGGGTAGCGGGCGCGCTCGCCGCCGCACGGGCTGGGCGCCTGGCCGATCGCGGCTTGGGCAATCGCACCACCGGAATTGCCTTGGCGCTGCTGACGCTGTCCTGGCTACCCATCGCATTTGTCGACAGTTCGCTGCTAGCGATGGCCGTCGGAGTAATCCTGCTCGACTTCGCCGTGCAAGCGGTGCACGTCACCAATCAAAGCCTGATCTTCGCCGCACGGCCCGATGCGCAGAGCCGACTGGTCGGTGCGTATATGTGTTTTTACTCGGTGGGCAGTGGTCTGGGCGCCATCGCGGCGACGTATACCTATGCGCACTCTGGCTGGGTGGCGGTGTGTTTTCTCGGGGGCGGGATCAGTGCTGTGGCACTGATGTATTGGGTGTGGCTGGAGTACGTTTATTCACACGACTGAACCAATGTGGGAGCGAGCCTGCTCGCGAAGACTAAGCATCAGTCAGCAGCGAATTGTCTGACCTGACGCCTTCGCGAGCAGGCTCGCTCCCACAGGGATTACTCGCCAGCAGTTACTTGCCCTCCTCAGGCTTCTCGGTCTGCATCTGCACCGACGGTTTGCTTTTGTCACCATCCTTGTTGGGTGCATCGTTGGAATCGAAGCAGCCGCTCAACAGAAACATTGAGCAGAACCCCAGACATACGCAGATTTTCTTCATGTCGATCTCCTTTCAGCAGTGGTATCGCTACCCGGTTCAAGCTTGAGCATGCATCGTTCACCTACATTTCCGGAATGCGCGCAAAATCATTGCAGGACCGCATCAGGCTCTCAACCCTTACTGTGCTCCGGCGACGAAGGCCCTTCCTTGACGCCGCGCGGGCCAGCGATGCCCCACACGATCAGGCCGAGCACCGGGAATACGATCAGACCGATCGCCCAGGCGGCTTTGACGCCGACGCTTTTGTTGCTGCGAAACACACTGACGATCGCCCACAGATCGACCAGCAGAATGATCACCGCCACGGCGATGGAAAAATAACTGGCTGCCTCGTTCATTTCGCAATCCTCCGATGACTTGTAAGCATTGGGCTGTGAGGCTTTTTCAGCGTTCAAAAAAATTGCGGCCGTGCGGCGTCAAAGGTTCAGCCGCCTTCCGGATCCTGGCGGATCACGGAAATCTTGCCGTTGCGCTCGATGATTGCGAATTTGATCTGGTCGATGGTTTCTATGCCCTGACTGGAGCGTGCCGCCTCCATGACATCCGCCTCGACCAGCCGCGCATGACGCAGGCGTCGGTGCAACAGCTTGCCATTCTCGACAATGATCGTCGGCTCGCCATCGATCAGCCGCGACACCCAACTGGAACGCTGTTTGAGCAGGGAAAAACCGACATCCACAGCGATCAGCGTAATGATCACCAGAAACGCATTGGTCAGAGAAAAATCATCACCGAGCAGCGCTTGCTGGGTGGCTTCACCGATGATCATCAGCAGGACGAAATCAAACGTCGTCAGCTCGGCCAGCGAACGCCGGCCGGCAATTTTGAACAGCACCATCAGTGCCAGATACATCGCGAGTGCGCGCAACACCGAGTCCATGGGTCACCTATGGATAAATGAATTGAGTGAGCTTCACTTCGCTCGAGCCTAGCGTGCGGATATGGCTGCGAAACAGGCCCAGTCCGTCGCCGCGCAGCGTCACATAGAGCGTCGCCTGGCCTTGGGCATCCGCCTGCAACCACAAGCGCATACCCTGTTTTGAGCTGCGCATACGCACCGGTGCCGGCTGCATGGTTTCGACGCTGAAGCCATCGAGCATCTCGCCGCCGATGTCCAATTCGACGGTAGCTTCAGGGGTCGCGTGCACGCTGAGTTTCAGCGGGTTGGTCGAGCCGTTGCGATGGAACATCTCGTATTCGACCTGGACTTTACCGTCATCGCTGCGAGCGTCCTGCGAACTGAGCACGCCCCGGGAAAACAACCCCAACAGGCCCAGCAGCATGCACAACACCAGCAGATACCAACCAATGTGCTCGAAGCGCCAGACCTTCAACTGATAGGCCATGTCCTCCTGCACCGGGAACTGTCGACTTTGCAGATCGGGATGGTCAGCGTCGTGCTTCATCGGCGCCACCCTCCTTCGCCGCGCAAGGCACGACGGTGATAGGCCGGCAACTGCTGCAAGGCGAACTCACAGGCCAGGGTCTGCACTTCACTGCGCGATCCGGGAAACCATTGCCGGGTGCTGAACAGAAAATGTTGGTCATCGAACTGGAATGCCCAGGCGAAACACACCGTACCGGCCTTGATGCCGTCCATATCATCGGGTCCGAGAATGCCGGTGGTGGCGACCGCGACGTTGGCCGTGCTGTCGCGCAACGCACCGATGGCCATTTCACTGGCCACTTCAACGCTGGTCAGATTGAAGGTTTCCATGGTCGCCGGGCTGACGTGGAGCAAGCGCTGCTTGGCTTGCGGCGAATAGACCACGTAGCCGCATTCGATCAGCTCGCCGCTGCCGGGCACTTCCGACAGCAACATGACGATTTCCCCGGCCGTGCAGGATTCGGCGGTGGTGATGATCAGCGAATGTTGGCGCAGGTATTCAATCGTTTCCTTGGCGATGGACATGGCACGCTCTCGAAGCTGTTATTGCCGGTTGACAGCTCGCTGTGCGGATCATTCCGCTGGACTGGATGAGCGTATACCCGCCTCTTCCAGTGAAAGTTTTCCGCCCTGTTCGGCACGATCACCTACCCTCATAGACTGTGTGATCCACTCGAGCCCGCCGCCCCCATGCGCTGTTCATTCAAGTCGTTGTTTTTGGTTCTGTTGCTGCTGCTGATGCCGGGCAGCGCTGCGCCGTGGGCAGCGGACCTTGCCGCGCCGGCGAACTCAGGCGCAGCGCCGCTACCTGTGATTTCGCAAAGCGATCTGCAAGCCCTGCAACAACGCCTCGACGGGCTCAAGCAGCAGATCTCGGCAGCGAACAATTACAACCAGCTCGAAGGCCCGCAGGATCGGGTGCAGGCGTTCATTCTCGATGTCGATCGGTTGTCGGCAGCGCTGTTGCCGCAACAGGCGCAACTGGCGGTGCAACTGGGCGTGCTCGGCACCGCTCCAGACGCTGAGGTGGCTGCCGAGCAAGCCGATATCGTCGCGCAACGGGCTGCGCTGGCGGAACAGAAAAGCAAGGTCGACGGCACCCTGAAAAGCCTCGCCGCACTGAAACAGAATGCCGCCGACCTGATCACGCAAATCGCCGGCATCCGCCGCACGCTACTGGAAAGCGAACTGACCCTGAGCACGCGCAGTGTGTTGAGTCCGCAGTTCTGGGCGCCACTGATCAATCCAAGCGAGGACGACCGCCAGCGCCTGCGACTGTTCGTCGAGCAGGTGGCTGACGTATGGGCCACGGTCTGGGCGCCGGGCGAGCGGTTTTACACCTGCGTACTGGTGCTGCTGGCGCTGCTGATCTGGACCTTCGGCCGACGTCTGGCTGAGCGCGGGCTGACCTGGTTCTGCATTCATCGCGTGGCGGAGGGCCGACTGCGCCGCAGTGCCTTGGCCTTCGCCTCAGCCATAGCGACCTTCATCACCACCGCCATCGCCCTGAAGCTGCTGTTCTACGCCTGCACCCGCCACGACGCCCTGCCGCCGGTGCTGGAAACCTTCTCCGAAGAGTTCGAAAAAGTCGTCTATGCCTGCGTGCTGATCACCGGGCTCAGCCGTGCATTGCTGTCCACCGAGCACCCGTCGTGGCGCCTGCCGGCAATTGCTGATCCAGTGGCGCTGGCCCTCAAGCCTTATCCGCGAATCCTCGCCTGCGCGTTGCTGGTGTTGGTGACGCTGGTGCAAGTCGCCAATGCCACAGGCATGAGCAGCCACATCGTGATGGCCGGGCGCGGCGTGATTTCCATGGTGGTGCTGGCGATCATCGGCACGATGCTGGTGCGCGTGGGCAAAGTGCGCAAGGCCTTGGTCGCCGCCAACGACGCTTCGGCGACGAACAGCGTGTTCGCCGGGCTGATCTACAGCGTCGCCAGCGTCTCGATGTTTGTGACCGCCATTGCCCTGCTTGCCGGCTATGTTTCGCTGGCGCGGTTCATCAGTTATGAACTGGTGTGGAGCTACGTCGTGCTGTCGGGCTTCTATTTGCTCATTCAGTTGGTCAAGGACGCATGTGAACACTTGTTTTCACCGAAACACGCGAGCGGCCAGGCGCTCAAGCAATTGCTCGGGGTCAGCGATCGACGCCTTGAGCAAACGTCGATCCTGTTGTCCGGCGTCAGCCGCGCCGGCCTGATGCTGATGGCGCTGATTTCGTTGTTTGTCGGCGGCATCGGCACCACGCTCGGCCAACTGGTCACCAACATCATGTCGATTCTTGGCGGCGCCGGTTTGCGCAAGCTGAATATCGTCCCCGGGCACCTGCTCAATGCGCTGCTGGCGCTGCTGATCGGCATCTGGCTGATCCGTACATTGAGCCGCTGGCTCGACAACGAATTCCTGCCCAAGACCGACATGGACCCGGGCATGTGCGCGTCGCTGAGCACGCTGTTCTCCAATATCGGCTACGCCTTCGTGATTCTGCTGACGCTGTCGTCGCTGGGCGTGCAGTGGACCAATCTGGCGTGGATCGTCAGTGCGCTATCCGTCGGTATCGGCTTTGGCTTGCAGGAGATCGTCAAGAACTTCGTCTCCGGCCTGATTCTGCTCACCGAGCGCCCGGTCAAGGTCGGCGACCTGATCAGCATCAGCGGCGTCGAGGGCGACATCCGCCGGATCAACGTGCGCGCCACGGAAATCCAGCTCAGCGACCGCTCGATCGTGATCGTGCCCAACTCGCAGCTGATCTCGCAGAACCTGCGCAACGTTACCCTCGGCGGCAGCGCTCAGGGCGTGGCATCGCTGGAGCTGGTGTTTCCGCTGGATATCGATCCTGAGCAGGTCAAACAACTGCTGCTGGATGCGTATCACGAGAACGAAACCATCCTCGATAAACCGGCGCCATTCGTGCGTTTCAGCAAGTTGTCCCCGGACGGCATAACCCTCACGGTCACCGGCTATGTGGGCAGCCCGAGGATTGTCGGGCTGACCAAGAGCGATTTGTTGTTTGAAGTGTTGAAGCGGTTGGGCGCAGCGGGGATTGCGCTGGCGAAACCGCCAGCGGCGTGATCAGGTTAGCGCTTGCCCGTGTTGTCGATGCGGGCCGTGCTGCTGCGTGGCGTCAGCTCGAACGGCAGGACGACATGCCTTTCTGCCAGCGGCCGCTTTTCGATCAGGGCAATCAGCATCTCGACCGCCTTGGCCCCGAAGGCCTCGGCTGGTTGCGAGATGGTGGTCAGCGGCGGATCGCAGAACGCAGCCATGGGAATGTCATCGAAACCCACCACTGAAATATCTTCGGGCACACGCAGCCCAGCCTGCCGGATGCGCTTGAATGCACCAATGGCCATTTCATCGTTTTCACAGAACAGCGCACTCGGTCGTTCGGCCAATGCGAGCATCTTTTGCGCGCCGGCAAAACCGGCCTCGAGGCTGAAATTGCCATGGCAGATCAGTGCTTCATCGATGGCAATCCCGGCTTCGCGCAGTGCCGCTTCGTAACCCGCCAGTCGATCCAGAGTCAGCGGGCTGTTTTTCGAGCCCTTGATCAGGCCGATGCGTCGGTGCCCCAATGCGATCAGATGTTCGGTCATGGCTTTGGCGGCGGCAACGTTGTCCAGGCTGATGGTTGGATAACGTCCGGCCTTGAGCACTTCGCAGGCGTTCACGATCGGCGGCACATCGGCGTCGGCCGGAGCGTTTTCGAAAGGATCGTAGGCGCGCAACTGAATCACCCCGTCGGCCTGATAGGCGTACACCAGCTCGGCGAATTGTCGCTCCAGTTCTTCCCGGCCCTGAGTGTCGCAGAGCAGCAAGCGATAGCCAGCCGCCTGCGCCGCTTGCTGCGCGCCGCTGATGACCCGGGCAAAGAAGGTATTGGCGATGGTCGGCACCAGAATCACCAGATTGCCGGTGCGCCGCGAGCGAAACTGCACGGCCATCAGGTTCGGCCGATAGCCGGCCTGCTCCACGGCGGCCATGACGCGCTCACGGGTTGGCGCGAGCACACGCTCGGGCGATTTCAAAGTCCTCGAAACCGTCGCCACGGAAACCCCGGCCAGCCGAGCCACTTCGCGAATATTGGACAAAACCACCTCGTTGTTTCATGCCGATCAGGCGCGGAGCTTACCGCAGGCGACGAGCGATCGAAACGCTGTCGATCATCCGCTGGCATTTGACACCCGGCTAATTCAAGCCTAGATTTCGCCCACTATGTAACCGGTTACATCACTCATCAGCATTGCATCCAGCTACCGAGACGACCGCCATGTACGCTGCCGCAAAAAAAACAAGAATGGGTTTTGTCGGAGGCGGTGAAGGTTCATTCATCGCCCGCGCCCACCGGCAAGCCGCCGGCCTCGACGGACGCTTCGAACTGGTCTGCGGCGCGTTCAGCCGCGACTCGGAGAATAATCAGCGCACCGCTGCGACCCTGGGATTGTCCGCCGAACGTTGTTACGACGATTGGCAAACCCTGCTTACCCGCGAGGCCGCCCTGCCCGCCGAGCAACGCATGCAACTGCTGGTCATCGTCACCCCCAATCATCTGCACGCACCGATTGCCCGTGAGGCATTGAGCGCCGGTTTTCACGTATTCAGCGAGAAACCCGCGGCGCTGAACCTTGCCGAGGTGCAGGCGCTGCATTCGGTGGTGATCAACAGCCAGCGAATTTACGGGCTGGCGCACACCTACCTCGGTTACGCGATGGTCTGGCAGGCCCGCGAAATGGTCGCCAGCGGCGTGCTCGGGCACGTGCGCAAAGTCATCGTCGAGTACCCGCAAGGCTGGCTCAGCACCGATGTCGCCGGGCAAGGCAACAAGCAGGCCGGCTGGCGCGACGATCCGGCGCAATCCGGGATCGGCGGCTGCATTGGCGACATCGGCACCCATGCGTTTTCCCTCGCCGAGTTCGTTGCCGGCCAGTCGATCCAGTTCATCAGCGCAATGCTCGGTTCGCATGTCGAGGGTCGGCAACTGGATGACGATGTGGCGATGCTGTTCAAAATGAGCGACGGCGCCAGTGGTGTATTGCTCGCCAGCCAGGTCTGCGCCGGTGAGGAAAACCCGCTGAAGATCCGCGTCTACGGTGACAAGGGTGGGCTGGAATGGCGTCAGGAAGAGCCGGCCAGTCTGATTCATCGACCGTTGAATGAACCGATGCGTATTCTGCGATCCGGAGTCGGTCAGCCGTGGTTGTGTGACGCTGCCAGTCAGCGCATGCGCCTGCCCGCCGGGCATCCCGAGGGTTATCTGGAAGCGATGGCCAACCTGTACGGCGATCTCGCCGAGGCGATTGTTCAAGACGTCGAAGGCCATCAGGCCCCGGGCATACCGGGCATCGAGACCGGCCTGCGCGGCATGGCCTTCATTGAAACCGCCATCGCCAATCACCTTGGCAATGAAAAGTGGAGCGAGATACCCGGCCCACTGACAGGAGCCCAGCACAATGAACAGTGATCAGCAAAATTTGACTGGCCTGAAAGGTCCGGGGATTTTCCTCGCGCAATTCATCGCCGACCAAGCGCCTTTCGACACGCTCGCCAACATCGCCGAATGGGCAGCCTCGCAAGGCTACAAAGCCATTCAGGTACCGACCCTCGGCACGCGTTTCATCGATTTGCAGCGCGCCGCTGAGAGCCAGGATTACTGCGACGAACTCATCGCCGTCTGCGCCCGCGCGGGTGTAGTGATCAGCGAGTTGTCGACGCACTTGCAAGGGCAATTGGTCGCTGTGCATCCGGCGTTCGACAGTCTGTTCGACGACTTCGCCCCGCCAGCGCTGCGCGGCAAGCCGCAGGAGCGCACCGAGTGGGCCATCGAGCAGTTGAAACTGGCGGCCCGTGCCAGCCAGCGTCTCGGACTCAAGGCCCATGCGACCTTCTCCGGCGCCCTGCTCTGGCCCTACGTCTATCCATGGCCGCAACGTCCGGCCGGTTTGGTCGAGCAAGGTTTCGCCGAACTGGGCAAGCGCTGGCTGCCGATCCTCGATTGCTTCGAAGAGGCCGGCGTTGATCTGTGCTACGAAATCCATCCCGGCGAAGACTTGCATGACGGCGCGTCGTTCGAGCAGTTTCTTGAGGCGGTGAATCATCACCCCCGCGCCGCAATTCTCTATGACCCGAGCCACCTGCTGCTGCAGCAAATGGATTACCTCGGCTTCATCGACCGTTACCACCAACGCATCCGCATGTTCCACGTCAAGGATGCCGAGTTCCGCCCCGATGCGCGCTCCGGCGTCTACGGCGGCTATCAGGGCTGGGTCGAGCGTCCCGGGCGCTTCCGCTCGCTGGGCGACGGCCAGATCGATTTCAAATCGATCTTCAGCAAATTGTGCCAATACGACTTCAACGGCTGGGCCGTGCTGGAGTGGGAATGCTGCCTGAAAGACTCTGCACAGGGCGCGGCGGAAGGCGCGGCGTTCATCGAGCGACACATGATCCGCAAGACCGCCAAGGCCTTCGACGATTTCGCCGGGGTCAGCGCCGATGCCGCTTCCAACCGGCGCCTGCTCGGCCTGACCGACGACTGATTCATCCGCGTTACCGACATAAAAACAATACGGTGATCTGAAATGAACGTAATGAATGCGCGACTGAGCGTGATGATGTTTTTGCAGTTCTTTATCTGGGGCGGCTGGTTCGTCACCCTCGGCACTTTTCTGGCCACCACGCTCGCTGCCAGCGGCGGCCAGGTCGGCATGGCCTTCGCCACGCAATCATGGGGTGCGATTCTGGCGCCGTTTGTCATTGGCTTGATTGCCGACCGGTTTTTCAATGCCGAACGCATTCTGGCGGTGCTGCATCTGCTGGGCGCGGTGCTGCTCTATCAGCTCTATCGCGCCGCAGACTTCAGCGCGTTTTATCCCTATGTGCTCGCCTACATGATGGTCTACATGCCGACATTGGCGCTGGTGAACGCCGTGGCGTTCCGCCAGATCAAAGACCCGGCGCTGGAGTTCTCGCGCATTCGCGTATGGGGCACAGTGGGCTGGATTGTCGCCGGTGTGGTGATCAGCTTCGTGTTCGCCTGGGACTCGCAGCAAAGCATCGCGGCGGGAGGCTTGCGCAATACGTTCCTGATGTCCGCCGTCGCATCACTGCTGTTGGGGCTTTACAGCTTCAGTCTGCCGAACACCGCGCCGCTGAAAACCGCAGCCGGCTCATCAAGCCTGAAGCAGATGCTCGGCGTCGATGCGTGGGGTTTGCTCAAGGATCGCAGCTATCTGGTGTTCTTTCTCGCCTCGATCCTGATCTGCATTCCGCTGGCCTTCTATTACCAGAACGCCAACCCGTTTCTCGCGGAGATCGGCGTGACCAACCCGACAGCGAAGATGGCCATCGGTCAGGTGTCGGAAGTGCTGTTCATGTTGCTGTTGCCGCTGTTCATCCATCGTTTCGGCATCAAGATCGCCCTGCTGGTCGGCATGGCTGCCTGGGCGTTGCGTTACGTGCTGTTTGCCTTCGGCAATAACGACGATCAGGCATTCATGCTGCTGATCGGCATTGCCCTGCACGGCGTGTGCTATGACTTCTTCTTCGTGTCCGGGCAGATCTACACCGATGCAAAAGCACCGGAACGCTTCCGCAGTTCGGCGCAAGGTCTGATCACCTTGGCCACGTACGGGTTGGGCATGTTGATTGGCTTCTGGATTGCGGGACGGATTACTGACCACTTCACTTCGAGTGCGGGCCATGACTGGAGAAGTATCTGGCTATTTCCAGCCGGTTTTTCCGTGGCGGTGCTGCTGTGTTTCTGGGCGACGTTCAAGGGCCGCGATCGGGACAAGGCTGTGTTGCCGAGTGCGGTTTAGAGCAGAGTTCTGATGCATGAACAGAACGAATGCCGCCTGTGGTTGAGGCGGCATTCGTTATCGATGCTCATGGTTGCGCTCAAGCGGTGCGACGTTCGAGCAGACGGTCAGCGCCACCTTCGGCGACCCGATTGCCTTGCAGATGATCGGAACCGTCAGAGGCTACTGCATCGCTGAACAGTGGATCGGTTTCGGTGGCGGCAACTGCGTCGCTGAATAGCGGGTCGGTTTCGGTGGCGGCTACTGCGTCGCTGAACAAGCGGTCCGTTTGAGTAGCGGCCACCGCGTCGCTGAAAAGTGGGTCGGTTTCGGTGGCGGCGAAGGCGTTCAGTGCAAAAACCGAGAAAGCGATACCGAGGATAGTCTGGCGTTTCATGATGGTGTGCTCCGAGGTGCAGTGGTTGGGTATGGAGCCGATCTTACGCTGCACCGTGGATATGAGAACTTCATTGACTTAATGGTTGTTATTGACGCAATCAATGATGAGTTGAGTAAAAGCAGCTGCTTACCTAACCGTTAAGCTGGTGCTTACGCGTCCAAACGAAACGCCCTACAACGTCTAAAGCAAAAAACTGACAAATCGTATTTATGACAGCTTTAGGCAAGCAAAAAAAAGACCCGAATCGATCGAAACCGAAGCGGGTCTTTCCCACTCAGACGACCCTTATTTCAAGTCGTCAAAGTGATCTCGCAGGAACTCGTAAAAGCGCAAGGCTTTCAACAATCTCCATACAAGGCTCAGCGTACGCAGCAAAAGCTTCATACGTTTTGGCCTCCAGGGCTGGCGGCCAAACCTCCAGCAAACTTACCGGACCATGCGTGCCTTCAGCCTACATGCTGGTGTGGCTAGTGAGGCGGCCGGTTGAAATCCCTCCGAGACAACATTCCGGCGCGGGTGCGAATCCGCGTCAGAGGGCGTGAAACCTTTTGCGCCCCCCAGCCAAACCTCACTGCTCTACCAACAAGATGAGCGCAGGCATCTTAACGCAGAAATCAGAAGAGAAAACCCGAGTAACCAAGGTTATCCTGCGGCTACGCCTGAACCTTTGTAAAATCGTATTTCTGACAATGTTTATTGACAGATCTGAATTCAGTTGCATGCGCTGGCCGCTCCGAAAAAACCTCCCACATCACGCTAAACCTACGTTGCACTGACGGGAGAAACTTAATACCATGCGCGGACATGTTGGTGTGGCTAGTGAAGCACATGGCCTCGGCTCCAAACCGAGGATTGAAAAACCGCCCCGCGAAGGCGGTTTTTTTTCGTCTGTGTTTTCTGGTCCCCCTCCCATCCAAGGCACATTGCCTGACTCGATCCCCCTGCGCCCCTGCACAAATCTTCTAAACACTCTTCTCCCCCACGCGGTATTTTAGAAACGCCCCTGCTCAACCGCCCTATGGAATCCTCCCATGGACAAACGCAACTGGATCTCTCTCTCCCAGGATGTCGATACCGGGATCGAGTCGATTCGTGCGCATTTCCGTGGGCATGCCTACGATCCGCACTGGCATGACAGTTTCCTCGTGGGCGTTACCGAGCAGGGCGTGCAGCAGTTCAATTGCCGTCGTATACGTCATCGCAGTACCCCGGGGCATGTGTTCCTGCTTGAACCAGGAGAGATCCACGATGGCCATGCACCGACCGAGGATGGCTTCACCTACTCGATGCTGTACCTCGATCCGCACTGGCTGGAGCGCGAACTGCACGCGCTGTTCGAAGAGGCGCCCGCCGACAGTCAGCCAGGATTTGCCGACACCCTGAGCCACGATCCGCGCCTGTCGACGGCGATCGTGCAAGCCTTCCATGCTTTGCATGACGGCGATCTGCGCATCGTCCGGCAGACTGCGCTGGATGGCCTGCTGGCGTCCCTCACCCGCCACCTCGACTGGCGCAAGCGTCAGGACTTCGATCCGCGCCTGCCACTGGTTGCTCAGGTCGCGCGGGACTATCTGCATGCCCACACCTATGAAGACATCGGCCTCGACGACCTTGCGCAAGCCTGTGGCGTTGATCGCTTTCGCCTGACCCGCGCGTTCACGGCCGCTTTCGGTCTGGCACCCCACGCTTACCTGATCCAGTTGCGCCTGGCCAAGGCGCGGCAATTGCTCGCGCGCGGCGAGACGCCAGCGCAGGTGGCCAGCGTGCTCGGTTTTGCCGATCAGAGTCATCTCGGTCGCTGGTTCCGACGCGCCTATCAACTGACCCCGGCGGACTACCGCAAACGCTGCTCAAATCTTCCAGACTGACGCCCTCCGTCTGACGATCATGGTGTCCTGTTTCGACTTTCAGGAGTTTGCACCATGGCTTCTTTACTGCCCTTTCTACTGTTTGCTTTCGTTGCCTCGATCACGCCGGGGCCGACCAATATTCTGGTGTTGAGCCACAGCTCGCGGCGCGGATTGATTGCCACGCTGCCGATCATTTTTGGCGCGTGTGCGGCGGCCGCGTTGATCGTGCTGGTGGTCGGGCTCGGTGCTGGTGAAACCCTGCTGCGCTTTCCGCGCGTGCAGCAAGCCATGGCTTGGGCTGGCGTGCTCTGGTTGAGCTGGCTGGCGTGGCAGATCTTTCGCAGCCCGCCGCCATCCCTGGACCCGAAATCGCATGAACAAAGCTTGAGCGTATTCGGCGCGGCGCTGCTGCAACTGGTCAACCCCAAGGTATGGATGATGGCTGTGGCGGTGGTCAGCGTATTCGTCGGCGGCGGCGACAAGACGCTGCGCCTGTTGGTGTTGTCGCTGGCGTTTCTGCTGGTGTCGTTGCCGTGCATGACGCTCTGGGCACTTCTCGGCGTTGGCAGCGCGCGGTTGCTCAGCTCACCGCAAGCGTTCAAGCGCATGAACGCGGCACTGGCCCTTCTTCTGCTGCTCTCGGCCTGGCTGGCCGTGTTGGTCTAATGCCCGGTGGCTTGCCGGTATTCGCGTGGTGTAAACCCGGTCGAGGCTTTGAACTGACGGGTGAAAGCGCTGTGATCGGTGTAGCCGCATTGCAGCGCCACCTCGGTAATCGGCAAGTCGCTGTGCAGCAATCGATGCGCATGTTCCAGGCGGACTTTCTGAATCATCTGCCGTGGTGTCAGGTGGAAAACGCGTTTGCAATAGCGCTCCAGTTGCGCCACGGAAATCCCGGCGATCCGCGTCAGTTCACCCAGCGTCACCCGCCGATTGAAGTTGCCGCGAATGTATTCATCGACAGCCGCCAGGCGCTCGAAAGCCGGATGGGTTTCGCTGGCTGACTGCAGATCCACCGAGATCCCCACCAGACCGATGATCGTCCCGTCACGGTTGTAGATCGGCCTCTTGTGGGTCAGGCACCAGCCCGGTTCGCGACTGCCATACAGATGCAGTTCGAGCTGATCCTCCAACACGAAACCTTCCTCCAGCACCTTGCGATCCTGCTCGGTATAACCCGGCCCCAACTGCGCCGGGAACACCTGCGCACTGGTTTTGCCGAGCAACGGGCGCAGGTCCTTCAAGCCACAACGCTGCACCAGCGTACGGTTGGCCAGCACATAACGCGCTTGCAGATCCTTGATGAAGATCGCCGCGTTGGGGATCACATCGAGTATCGGCAACAGCTGCGCGGCACCCGCGACCATCTCTTCGAGGGTCTGCGCACGCAAGCCGTCAGTGCCCTGGCACAGGATCGAAAACGCTGACTGCATCAAAGACTTCCCCTCGAGTTGAACCACCGCAAATGTCACTCGCCAGCAGATTGCAGCAACGTCGCGGCCCTGTCGAGGCCGCGCATTCATCGGCGCCATTGTGCTGAATTCGTCATCGATCCCTGCATAAAACATCAATCGCCGCCACTGCCGGGCGGTGCAAAGTCTGCTCGTCCCCGTGACACAACTGCCTATCCAATAACTCACAAGAAGGCGATGCCATGTCAGGCCAAGGCAAGTTCAAAAAACAGCTTTCATTGATCGACCTCACCTTTATCGGACTCGGCGCGATCTTCGGCTCAGGCTGGTTGTTCGCCGCCAGCCATGTCTCGGCGATTGCCGGGCCGGCGGGGATTTTCTCCTGGCTGCTGGGCGGTTTCGCCGTGTTGCTGCTGGGTATCGTCTACTGCGAACTGGGCGCCGCATTGCCCCGTGCCGGCGGCGTGGTGCGCTACCCGGTTTATTCCCACGGTCCGCTGCTCGGCTACCTGATGGGTTTCATTACGCTGATTGCGTTTTCCAGTCTGGTGGCGATCGAAGTGGTCGCCTCGCGCCAATACGCGGCGGCATGGTTTCCCGGATTGACCAAGGCTGGCAGTGGCGATCCGACGATCCTCGGCTGGCTGGTGCAGTTCGGCCTGCTCTGCGTGTTTTTCCTGCTCAACTACCGCAGCGTAAAGACCTTCGCCAAGGCCAACAATCTGGTCAGCGTGTTCAAATTCATCGTGCCGCTGCTGGTGATCGGCGTGCTGTTCACCTTCTTCAAACCGGAGAACTTCCAGGTTCAGGGATTCGCTCCATTCGGCCTGTCCGGCGTGGAGATGGCGGTCTCCGCCGGCGGGATCATCTTTGCCTATCTGGGCCTGACGCCGATCATTTCCGTCGCCAGCGAAGTGAAGAATCCACAGCGCACCATTCCCATCGCGCTGATTCTTTCGGTACTGCTGTCGACCTTGATTTACGTGCTGCTGCAAATGGCTTTTCTCGGCAGCATCCCGACGGAAATGCTCGCCAACGGCTGGGCCGGTATCAGCAAGGAATTCGCCCTGCCCTATCGCGACATCGCCCTGGCGCTCGGTGTGGGCTGGCTGGCGTATCTGGTGGTCGCCGATGCGGTCATTTCGCCGAGCGGCTGCGGCAACATCTACATGAACGCCACGCCGCGAGTGATCTACGGCTGGGCGCAGACCGGCACCTTCTTCAAGGTCTTCACCAACATCGATGAAAAGTCCGGCATCCCGCGGCCGGCGCTGTGGCTGACTTTCGCCCTGTCGGTGTTCTGGACCTTGCCGTTTCCATCGTGGGAAGCGCTGATCAACGTGGTCTCCGCCGCGCTGGTGTTGAGCTATGCGGTGGCGCCGGTGTCGGTTGCGGCGTTGCGGCGCAATGCGCCGGACATGCCGCGCCCGTTCCGGGTCAGGAGCATGGGCCTGCTCGGGCCGGTGTCGTTCATCATCGCCGCGCTGATCGTTTACTGGTCGGGCTGGAACACTGTGTCGTGGCTGCTCGGCCTGCAAATCCTGATGTTTGTCATCTATCTGTTCTGTGGCCGCTTTGTGCCGACCGCACACCTGAGTCTGGCGCGTCAGGTGCGCTCATCGGCGTGGCTGATCGCGTTCTACGCGGTGACTATCGTGCTGTCGAAACTCGGCACCTTCGGTGGCCTCGGCATCCTCGCTCATCCGTTCGACACCCTTGTCGTCGCCGCTTGCGCCACCGGTATTTACTACTGGGGCGCAGCGACCGGCGTGCCTGCCCATCTGCTGCGCCTGGACGACGAGGACGAAGAAAGCGACAGCCCTGCGCCCTCGCCCACCGTCAACGCCCGCCCTGCCGGCGCCTACTGAAATCATCCAACGGGATCTCTTCATGAAACGAGTACACGTCATTGATTCCCACACCGGCGGCGAACCGACACGGCTGGTGATGAGCGGTTTCCCCGAGTTGTCCGGCAACAGCATGGTCGAGAAACGCGACGCCCTGCGCAGCCAGCACGATCAGTGGCGCCGCGCCTGTCTGCTCGAACCGCGCGGCAACGATGTGCTGGTCGGCGCGCTGTATTGCCCGCCGGTGTCGCCTGATGCCACCTGCGGGGTGATCTTCTTCAACAACGCCGGATACCTGGGCATGTGCGGCCACGGCACCATTGGCCTGATCAATTCGTTGCAGCACCTGGGGAAAATCCAGCCGGGCGTGCACAAGATCGACACACCGGTGGGGCAAGTCAGCGCGACGCTGCACGACGATGGCTCGGTCACCCTGTGCAACGTGCCCGCTTACCGTTATCGCAAACAGGTGTCGGTGGACGTACCCGGTTTTGGCCGCGTGGTCGGCGATATCGCCTATGGCGGCAACTGGTTTTACCTGGTCTCCGAGCACGGCCAGACGTTGACCATGGACAACGTCGAACACCTGATCGCGTACACGTGGGCGATGCTCAAGGCGCTGGAAGACCAAGGCATTTTTGGCGAAGACGGTGCGGTCATCGACCACATCGAACTGTTCGCCGATGACGATCAGGCCGACAGCCGCAACTTCGTCATGTGTCCCGGCAAAGCCTACGACCGCTCACCGTGCGGCACCGGCACCAGCGCCAAACTTGCCTGCCTGGCCGCCGACGACAAGTTGCAAGCGGGCGCGCCATGGATCCAGGCGAGCATTACCGGCAGCCAGTTCGAAGGCCGCTTCGAATGGGAAGGTGAACGCATTCGCCCGTTCATCACCGGCCGCGCCTACATGACCGCCGACAGCACCTTGCTGATCGACGACAGCGACCCGTTCGCGTGGGGCATCTGAGCCGCCACGCCGTTTTTTCACTACGAATCAAACGAAATGCCAAGGAGTTGAATCATGAGCGACAACATCTTCACCGGTTGCATGCCGGCCCTGATGACCCCGTGCACCGCCCAGCGCAAACCTGATTTCGATGCGCTGGTGGCCAAGGGACGCGAGCTGATCGATGTCGGCATGAGCGCCGTGGTCTACTGCGGCTCGATGGGCGACTGGCCGCTGCTGACTGAAGCCGAGCGCCAGGAAGGCGTGGCGCGCCTGGTCGCTGCCGGGGTGCCGACCATCGTCGGCACTGGTGCAGTGAATACCCGTGAAGCGGTTTCCCACGCAGCGCATGCGGCGAAAGTCGGCGCGCAAGGCTTGATGGTCATTCCGCGCGTGCTGTCCCGTGGCGCTTCAGCCACCGCGCAAAAGGCCCACTTCGCCGCCATCCTGCAAGCCGCGCCGAACTTGCCGGCGGTGATCTACAACAGCCCTTACTACGGCTTCGCCACCCGCGCCGATCTGTTTTTCGAACTGCGCCGTGAATACCCGAACCTGATCGGCTTCAAGGAATTCGGCGGCGGCGCGGACCTGCGCTACGCGGCCGAGAACATCACCTCCAAGGATGACGACGTGACGCTGATGGTCGGCGTCGACACGCAAGTGGTGCACGGTTTCGTCAACTGCAACGCTACCGGCGCCATCACCGGTATCGGCAACGCCCTGCCCCGCGAAGTGCTGCAACTGGTCGCGCTGAGCAAGCAGGCCGCGCAAGGCGATGCCAAGGCCCGGCGTCAGGCGCGGGAGCTGGAATCGGCATTGGCAGTGCTGTCATCGTTCGACGAAGGCTGTGATCTGGTGCTGTATTACAAGCACTTGATGGTGCTCAACGGCGACAAGGAATACACCCTGCACTTCAACGAAACCGATGCGCTGAGCGACTCGCAACGGCGCTATGCCGAGAAGCAATATTCGCTGTTCCGTCACTGGTACGAGAACTGGTCTGCCGAACAGAACTTCGCCTGACCACCACCTGCCGCGAGTCATCACGATTCGCGGCAGGCCTCGCTCATTTCACAGGAAGACACCATGACTCTGACGGGCAACATGCTGATCGGCCAGCAAGCCGTGACCGGTAATCGTCCAGCCTTTCGCGCGATTGATCCGGCGACCAACCAGGCACTTGAACCGCAGTATGCCGGGGCATCAGCCGAACAGGTGGAACAAGCCTGCGCCCTGGCCTGGGCGGCGCAAGACGCGTATTGCGAAACCAGCCTGAGCAGCCGTGCGGCATTTCTCGAAAGCATTGCCGAGCACATCGAAAACCTTGGCGATGAACTGATCGAACGCGCCCAGGCCGAAACCGGTCTGCCGCCTACACGCCTTCAGGGCGAACGCGGCCGCACCTGCTCGCAATTGCGCCTGTTCGCCCGTACGGTGCGCGCGGGTGAGTGGCTGGACGTGCGCGTCGACAGTGCGCAACCACAACGCCAACCGCTGCCGCGCGCCGACCTGCGGCAACGACAGATTGCCTTGGGGCCGGTCGCGGTGTTTGGTGCGAGCAACTTTCCCCTGGCATTTTCCGTGGCCGGTGGCGACACCGCTGCGGCATTGGCGGTTGGTTGCCCGGTGATCGTCAAGGCGCACAGCGCGCATCCCGGCACCAGCGAACTGGTCGGCCGCGCAGTGGCGCAAGCGGTCAGGGCCTGCGCTCTGCCCGAAGGCGTGTTTTCCTTGTTGTTCGATTCGGGGTACGAAGTCGGCATCGCATTGGTCAGTGATTGGCGCATCAAAGCCGCTGGCTTCACCGGCTCGCGGGCTGGTGGACTGGCCTTGATGAAAGCCGCGCAAGTGCGGCCGGAGCCGATTCCGGTGTATGCGGAAATGAGCTCGATCAACCCGGTAGTGCTGTTTCCTGCCGCGCTGGAAAATCGGGCGCAGGCGTTGGCCGAAGGATTTGTCGCGTCGCTGACACTGGGCGCCGGGCAGTTCTGCACCAACCCGGGATTGCTGATTGCCCGCAAAGGCCCGGCGCTCGACGGGTTTCTCGGCGCGATAGCGGAACTGATCCCGCGCAGCGCGGCGCAAACCATGCTCACGCCCGGCATCTTCGGCGCCTATCAAGCAGGCGCGACGGCTTTGCAAGACAATCCCCGTGCGCGCGCGGTAGCGGTTGGCCAAGTCGGCGGCGGCCCGAATCAGTGTCAGACGCATGTCTTCAGCACCGATGCAGCGGATTTTCTTGCCGATCAAAGCTTGCAAGCCGAGGTCTTCGGCGCGACAGCGCTGATCGTGCAATGCAGCAGTGACGAGGAAATTCGTCAGGTCTGCGAACATCTGGAAGGTCAACTGACCGCGACCTTGCACATGGACGACGCCGACCTTGCACTGGCGCGCGCGTTGTTGCCTACCCTGGAGCGCAAGGCCGGGCGCTTGCTGGTCAATGGCTGGCCGACCGGCGTGGAAGTCTGCGATGCAATGGTGCATGGCGGGCCTTACCCGGCAACCTCGGACGCGCGCAGCACCTCGGTGGGCACTGCGGCGATCCTGCGTTTCCTGCGGCCGGTGTGCTATCAGGATTTCCCCGACAGCCTGCTGCCGACGGCGCTGCAACAGACCAATCCGCTCAACCTTCGGCGCTTGCTCGATGGCCAACGGGAAGCGACACACCATGGCGAATAACCCTTCGCACGACATCGCCGTGGTCGGCGCGGGGATCATCGGCGTCGCTTGCGCACTGCGTCTGGCGCGCCAGGGCCTGCGGGTGGTGGTCATCGATCAGCAGGAACCGGGCCATGGCGCTTCGTTCGGCAACGCCGGGCATCTGGCCACCGAGCAAGTCTTTCCTATCGCTGACGTGTCGATCCTCAAGCGCTTGCCGGCCATGTTGATGGACCCGATGGGACCGCTACGCCTGGACTGGAAGTACCTGCCGCGCGCCCTGCCGTGGTTCACCCGCTTGTTGCTGAATCTGCGGCCCGAGCCTTTTCAGAAAACCGTCGCCGGCTTGCGCGCGCTCAATGAAAGCAGCCTCGACGCGTGGCAGCGCTTGCTCAGCGATATCCAGCGCACCGATCTGCTCAAGGTTGACGGCTCGTTACTGGTCTTCGAAAAACCTGAATCCCGGCAGGCCATCGAAGCCTTGCAGGCGCGACTGCATCAGCAGCAGGTGCCGGTGGACTATTGGCAAGCGGGGGCGATCCGCGAAACGGCGCCGCAGCTCAGCGAACAGATTCGGGGCGGACTGTTTTTCCCGCGAACCGGGCATTTCCTTGACCCTTATCGCGTGGTGTGTGCGCTGGTCGAGTCGGCTCGCAGCAGCGGCGTGAGTTTTCTCAAACAGCAGGTTCAGGGCGGCTACGTGCAGGAAAACGGTGTCTTGTTGATGACCGGCAATGGCGGCGTAACGGCCAGCCGCGTGTTACTGGCCTGCGGTGCGCATTCGGCGAAACTCACCGCCGCGCTGACTGGCAAGCAAGTACCGTTGGACACCGAACGTGGCTATCACCTGATGCTGCCCAACGAGCATGATCGCCTGCCCTTCCCCGTCACCTCGCTGGAACGCAAATTCATCATGACGCCGATGCGCGATGGGCTGCGCCTGGCCGGCACGGTCGAATTCGCCGGACTGGAGCGGCCGGCGAACATGGCGCGCGCCTGGCAGTTGCAGCGCCTGAGCCAAGGCCTGTTTCGCAAGGACCTGAACGCTGATGGCGCCACACCGTGGATGGGCTTTCGCCCGTCGCTGCCGGATTCGCTGCCAGTGATTGATCAGGTTTGCGCCGGCAAGGTCTTGCTTGCCTTCGGTCATCAGCATCTGGGCCTGACGCAGGCGGCGGTGACGGCGGAGATGATCGGGCAGATGGTCTCAGGCGCGGCCGGCGAGTTGCCGAATGCCGACGCCTACCAACTGGCACGTTTCTAAGCGTGCTTCAGCGCGTCGCCGTGATGCATGGCCAGGTGGCCGGTCTTGTCGCTCTTGACCTCGTATTGCGGCGCGTCTTTCGAGGCTGGCCGGTGGCGGCCCATGAACTCGGTGTCGCGGGTGTGCACCTTGACCACTTTGCCGTGGATCTCGCCGGCCTCGGAATTCCAGCGCACCGCATCGCCGACTTTGAATGAGCTGCTCATCATTGCGTCCTCGCCTCTGGCTGTAGGTTTATGGAGCGGCGCGCGTCGGAGAAATTCCGCTTTTTTGCGAGGCGACCGAAGGCAGGCAAAAAAATCGAACGGCGAAAATCACCCGCACCTCCAATCTGCACAAGCCGTAGAAAACGGCCATGACGAGGTGTGAGATGAATAACGATCAAGGCAAGCAAGGTGACGATCCGCTCCCAACCACGCCCGACCCGCTGAGTCCGGGGCGTACCGAGGTCGATCCGATGAAGGAACGCGGCATCGACGAACTGCCCGACAACGAAGGCGAAATCCCGCTGGACGATGACAGTACCGGGCTGGATCCGGAGCGCGTACGTCAGGAAACCGATAACGCCGAGATGGACGATCAGCCCAATCCGCGTTGAGCCTCGAAAGGCAGCCGTCTCTACGGTTGCCTTTTGTCTTTGCAGCGGACGGCAGAATCAGGCAAGCATTTCACAGAAATGCACTACTTCGCGCTCCGACCCAGGCGCAACAATGGGCGTCCGACAACCCCATGGAGGATGCTCACATGCTCGTACAAGCCTACGGCGCCCACGCTGGCGACAAACCCCTTGAGCCCATGCAGATCAACCGCCGTGCTCCGGCGGCGCACGACGTGCAGATCGATATCGCCTTCTGCGGCATCTGCCATTCCGACCTGCACCAGGTGCGCGCGGAATGGGCCGGCACGCAATTCCCTTGCGTCCCGGGCCACGAAATCGTCGGCCGCGTCTCGGCGGTCGGCGATCACGTCAAGGACTACAAGGTCGGCGATCTGGTCGGTGTCGGCTGCATCGTCGACAGCTGCCAGCACTGCGATGACTGCGAATCCGGCCTGGAAAATTACTGCGACGGCATGATCGGCACCTACAATTTCCCGACCCCGGACGCACCGGGCTGGACCCTCGGCGGCTATTCGCAAAACATCGTCGTGCACGAGCGCTATGTGTTGCGCATCCGTCATCCCGAGGCGCAACTGGCCGCCGTCGCGCCGCTGCTCTGCGCCGGCATTACCACCTACTCGCCGCTGCGCCAGTGGCACGCTGGCCCCGGCAAGAAAGTCGGCGTGGTCGGCATCGGCGGCCTGGGCCACATGGGCATCAAACTGGCCCACGCCATGGGCGCCCACGTGGTCGCATTCACCACTTCCGAATCCAAGCGTGAAGCGGCCAAGGCACTGGGCGCGGACGAAGTGGTGGTGTCACGCAATGCTGAAGAAATGGCGGCACACACCAAGAGTTTCGACTTCATCCTCAATACCGTCGCAGCCCCGCACGATCTCGACGCCTTCCTCGTCCTGCTCAAGCGCGACGGCGCGTTGACCCTGGTCGGTGCGCCTGCCTCGCCGCATCCGTCGCCGAACGTGTTCAACCTGATCACCAAGCGGCGCACCATTGCCGGTTCAATGATCGGCGGCATCCCTGAAACCCAGGAAATGCTGGATTTCTGCGCCGAGCACGGCATCGTCTCCGACATCGAGTTGATCCGCGCCGATCAGATCAACGAGTCCTACGAGCGTATGCTCAAGGGCGATGTGAAATACCGCTTCGTCATCGACAACGCAACGCTCGCCGGCTAAGCGCAAGCGCCCATCGGCAGCGCCGTGCTGCCGATGGTTCGAGTAATTCCATCACGTAATTGACAGCGCCAGCGTTGCTCGCCAGAGTCGCACCCCTTTTTCCACCGCAGGGTGAACAGGGGTTTGCGTTGAACCAACAGACATTGTCCATGCGTCTTGAGCGCGTCGCCGCCCATGTGCCGCTCGGCGCGAGACTGGCCGATATCGGCTCCGATCATGCTTACCTGCCGGTGGCCTTGCTGCGCCGGGGCCTGATAACAGCAGCGGTCGCTGGCGAGGTCGCGTTGACGCCGTTCCACGCGGCGCAACGCACTGTCAATGACAACGACCTGCTCGGCCAGATCAGCGTGCGCCTGGCCGATGGTCTGGCGGCAATCAAACCTGACGACGCCATCAGCGCCATCACCCTGTGCGGCATGGGTGGCGAAACCATTCGCGATATTTTCGACAGTGGTAAAGCCCATCTCAGCGGCCACGAACGATTGATCCTGCAGCCCAACGGCGGCGAGCAAGCGCTGCGCCAGTGGTTGATGGATAACAGTTACCGGATCGTTTGCGAAGAAGTGCTGCACGAAAACCGTTTCGACTATGAAATCATCGTTGCCGAGCCAGCCATTGAACCGCTGACTTACAACGCCAGGGAACTGTTTTTCGGACCGCTGCATCTGCAGGCGCGCTGCCCGGCATTTCTGCACAAATGGCAACGCAGGCTGAAGCAGCGGCAGAAGACGTTGGGGCAGTTTACGCGAGCGCAACAAGCGCTGCCGGAGGACAAAATTCTTGCGCTGAAGCAAGAGATGCAGTGGATCAGTGAATTGCTCGGGTGACTGTGCCGCCGTCTTCGCGAGCAGGCTCGCTCCCACAGGAAATTGCATTTCTCCTGAGGGAACACGGTCCACTGTGGGAGCGAGCCTGCTCGCGAAAGCGGTGGGTCAAGCTACAGAGCAACCAAGTTGGCCGCAGCCGTCGGAAAAAAAGCCTGCTGTTAAAAGCAGGCTTTTTCGTGGGTGGTGAACTTACTTCTGCTGCGTCAGCGCCGAGTAGCTGTTCATCAGGTTGCGGTAGTTGGGGATGCGCTGCGACAGCAGGTTACCCAGACCTTCAATGTCGTTGCGCCAATCGCGGTGCAGCTCACAGGCTACAGAGAACCAGTTCATCATCTGCGCGCCAGCCTGAGTCATGCGGCTCCACGCGGCTTGCTGCACGGTGGTGTTGAAAGTGCCGGACGCATCAGTCACCACGAACACATCAAAACCTTCCGCCAGCGCCGACAGGGTCGGGAACGCTACACAGACATCCGTCACCACACCGGCAATGATGATCTGCTTGCGCCCGGTGGTCTTGATCGCCTTGACGAAATCTTCGTTGTCCCAAGCGTTGATCTGACCTGGGCGAGCGATGTACGGCGCGTCCGGGAACATCTCTTTCAACTCCGGTACCAGCGGGCCGTTCGGGCCTTGTTCGAAGCTGGTGGTGAGGATGGTCGGCAGGTCGAAGAACTTGGCCAGATCCGCCAGCGCCAGCACGTTGTTCTTGAACTCGTTCGGCGAGAAGTCCTGCACCAGCGAGATCAGACCGGTCTGGTGGTCAACCAGCAGCACGATAGCGTCGTCTTTGTTCAGGCGGTTGTAGGTTGGAGTGGTCATGGTGTGCGTCCCTTTTCAAGTTTTGAGTTTTGTTGTTGCGTTCAAGTTGGGTACAGATTACTGACGCACAGCAAAGGGATAAATCAGCTGAAAAGCGTTTCACCGTCCACTCAAACCGGACAATCATTCGAGGCCCGCTCTGATTAGATACACCACAGTACAAATGATGTTCCTCAGCCCCCATTTATCAACTCCACGCAACTTCCTAAAGTCTCCTCCAACAGCCACCCGCCATCCTGACGGGCCAGCGACAGAGGAAATCATCATGAGCACATCGAAAAAAGTAGTTGTCATCACCGGCGCCTCGCAAGGCATTGGTGCAGGTCTGGTCGAAGGCTTTCGCGCCCTTGGCCATCAAGTGGTCGCAACCTCGCGCTCGATCAAAGAGTCGAGTGACCCGGATGTCCTGACCGTTGCCGGCGACATTGCCGATCCGCAAACCGCCGAGCGCGTGATTCGTGCCGCCGTTGCCCGCTTCGGTCGCGTCGATACGCTGGTCAACAATGCCGGGATCTTTCTGGCCAAGCCGTTCACCGCTTACAGCCAGGCGGACTATGCCCAGGTCGTGGCGACCAACATGAGCGGCTTCTTCTACATCTCGCAACTGGCCATCGCCGAGATGGAAAAACACGGCAGCGGCCACGTCGTCAGCGTCACCACCAGCCTGGTCGATCATGCAATCGACGGCGTGCCTTCGGTTTTGGCGTCGCTGACCAAGGGTGGCATCAACGCCGCGACCAAATCCCTGGCGATCGAGTACGCCAAGCGCGGCATCCGGGTCAACGCCGTGTCGCCGGGCATCATCAAAACGCCGATGCACGCTGAGGAAACCCATCAGGCGCTGGGCAGCCTGCACCCGGTCGGCCACATGGGTGAAATCGACGACATCGTGCAAGCGATCCTCTACCTCGACGGGGCGAATTTCGTCACTGGCGAGATCCTGCATGTCGACGGTGGCCAGAGCGCCGGCCATTGATCGAAACCCTGCAACGCCGCCGGTGGATACCGGCGGCGTCGTTGGTTGTGGTACACAGAGGATGAACGTCCGTCGATCCTCGGTGCGAGCCACAATGAAACGCCATTTTGAAGATTTGCAGTTAGGCAGTATCGAACTGTTCTGCCTGGCCGCCGAAGCCGGCAGCTTCACCGCCGCCGCGCAACTGGCCGGGGTCACGCCCGCTGCGGTGAGCCGGTCGATTCTGCGTCTGGAGCAACGCCTGGGTTCGCGACTGTTCGCCCGTACTACGCGCAGCATTCGCCTCACCGACGCCGGACGGAGCTTCTTCGAACAATGCAGCCAGGCCCTGACGCAACTGGTCGAAGCGCAGCAGGAAGTCATGGGCGCGCAGACATCGCCGTCGGGGCGACTGCGCATCAGCCTGCCGACCACCTACGGGCATCACCGCATCCTGCCGCTGCTGCCGAAATTTCGCGCGTTGTACCCCGAGGTCACGGTCGACGTGCACTTGGGCAATCGCAATATCGACTTCGTTGAAGAAGGCTACGACCTGGCGATACGCGTACGCGCGCAACCGGACTCGACCCTGATCGCGCGCTTGCTGGAAGACGCCGCCCTGGTGGTGGTCGCCGCCCCCGAATATCTGCATAGAGCCGGCACGCCGCAGACCCTCGACGATCTCATTGCGCATGAGTGCATCCAGTTCGAATTGCCCAGCAGCGGGCGGCGGATTTCCTGGCTGTTTCAGGAAAACGGCCGGGACCTGGAAGTGATTTCCGACGGTGGCTATTCCTGCTCCGACGATGTGCTCGGCGGTGTGACGCTGGCCAAGCACGGCGCAGGGCTGTTTCAGACTTACCGGTTCATCGTCGAGCAGGAACTCGCCGATGGCCGCCTGATTGAAGTGCTGCAGCCGTACGCCGGACGTTCGCGCCCCTACACCCTGCTCTACCCGCACGGCCGCTACGTGCCGCAGCGGGTGCGGGCGTTTGTGGATTTTCTGCTGGGGTTTCGTGAGGAATGGGCGGGACACCCGCGGTAATCAGCCGGTCTGACGCAGGCGGCTGAGTTCCTTGGACGGCGGGCAGCCGAACTGGCGGTTGTATTCGCGGCTGAACTGCGAAGCGCTTTCGTAGCCGACGCGGTAGCAGGCGCTCGAGACGTCCAGCCCTTCATTGATGATCAGCCGCCGCGCCTCTTGCAGGCGCAGCTGTTTTTGATATTGCAGCGGGCTCATGGCGGTGACGGCTTTGAAGCGGTGATGCAGCGCCGAATTGCTCAGATTGGCCACCTGCGCCAGCGCGTCGATGCGCAGCGGTTCAGTGAAATTCTTGTTCAGCCAGTCGATGGCCCGCGTGACCCGGTGGGTCTGCGAATCGCTGACGGCGATTTCATACAGCAGATGCCCGTGCTGGCCGCGCAGCAGGCGGTAATACAGCTCACGCAACACCATCGGTGCGAGCATGCCGATGTCGCGCGGGTTATCCAGCAGGCGCACCAGACGCAGCATGGTGTCGAGCAATGTCACGTCGATCTTGTCGAGAAACATGCCGCGCCCGGCGTCTTGCGGCATGCCGGTCAGCGGCGACTCGGCAATCAGTTGCGTCAGTTGCGCGGGATCGAAGTCCAGCCGTACGCAAAAATACGGCGCCTCGGGTGAGGCTTCAATCACCCGTCCCGACACCGGCAACGTCACCGACACCACCAGGTAATTCAACGGGTCGTAGAGGAAACGTTCGTCGCCCAGCCCGACTTCCTTTCGGCCCTGCACGATCAGGCACAGCGCCGGGCGGTGCACGACATGGATCAGCTCGGACGGCCCATCGAGACGGATCACGTGCAGCGGCGCAATCGCGGTTTCGTAGGTGCCTGGCGCATCGAAGCGCTGAGTCAGCAAGCGCACCAGCTCGGCGCGATACACCGCCGTGTCGTGGAGGATGGAAGCGTCGTGGTTATCCATGCAAAGGGCCTCGAAAGCAGACGAAGGTAGGTCAACTGCCCAGGAAGATTAGCCAGTTTTACCCAGCGGCGACTAGATCAAAGATGCTGCAGATTTGCCTGATTCTGCGTCGGTCAGATCGGGGTAAACCATGGGCACATCATCTGACGTGCCCATGGTTTGCCGCACTGCTATCAGCCTGCCGTTACCGTCATGCCGCCATCGGCCATGACTACCGAGCCGACCATGAAACTGGCGCGGTCGGAGACCAGAAAGGTCACGATCTCGGCGATCTCTTCCGGCTGCGCCGCCCGACCGATTGGCGCTGCTTCGCCGTGCTGCGCGAGGAAGCCCGGGCCGTCCTCGACCACATCGTTGAGAATATTGGTCACCACATCGCCGACGCCGATCGCGTTGACGCGAATGCCGTGCTCGATGACTTCCAGGGCCAGCGTGCGGGTCAGTTGTGCCAGCGCACCTTTGGAAGCGGTGTAGGCGGCGATGGTCGGGAAGGCAAAGTACGAGGCATAGGAGGCGATATTGACGATTGCACCGGACTTGTTCGGGATCATCGCTTTCACCGCTTCGCGACAGTGCAGGAAGGCTGCCGTGGCATTCACTGCCTGGATCTTTTCCCAGTCGTCGCGGCTCATGTCGATCACGGCTTTGTTGATGATGATCCCGGCGTTGTTGACCAGAATATCCAGGCGCCCGAACTGCTCGACGGCAAGGCCTACTGCGCGTTCGGCGGCGCCGTCCTCGGTGATGTCCGCCACCAGCGGCACCAGATCGGGACGAGCCAGTTCTTCGACAGCCGGGTTGAGGTCTTCGGCAATCACCTTGGCGCCGCGAGCGTGCAGCATCAGCGCAATCGCTTTGCCGATACCACTGGCCGCGCCAGTGACCAGTGCAACTTTACCGGCGACTTCTTGGGGCAGGTTGTGGTTGAAATCAGTCATGGTTTTAACTCCTCGATAGCGAATCGGTGTTGCGCCTGATGGCGCGGTCGTGAACACGGCTTCACTGTCGCGCACTGTCCGCCGCCGGGCTTTCGGGTGATTGCCGGGACTGTCGGGGTTTTGCGCTGGAGTTTCTCGTTCGCCCGCCCTAACCTTCAAAATCATTCGCAGCCGAAGCTTTTCATGGAGCGTCCTGTGCCCTCTTCCAGCCCCGCTACACCGACAATCAGCCAGCCCGCGCGCATCGCCGCCGAAGCCATGCCGGAGCATCTGCCCGGTGTTGCGGAAACGACCACGCCGCGGCCGCAGATCAAGGATGCGGTGGTGCAGCTGTTCCGCCATCAAACCCTGCTTGAGCCGATCCGCGTGCCGTGCGTGGCCGAACCGCTGCTGGTGCTGGTACTGGCCGGCACTGCCCGGGTCGAAGAACGCTCGTTGGGTGGAGAATGGCAGGCGAGCCAGGTCACGGCGGGCGACTTCTTCCTGACCAACACCCGCGAACCTTATGAAATGCGCTGGCAGACCGAAGGTTGCGAGGTCTTCGAAGTCATGCACCTTTATCTTGGTCTGGGCTTGATCGAACACGCGGCGCGCGAAGCGTTCGGCGAACAGGCCGGTGCAGTGACGTTTGTCGATGTGTCGGGTGCGCGTGACGAGCAGGTCAGCTTCATTCTTGAGCAACTGCGCATCGAACTGACCGGACAGCGCCAACCCAGTGCACTGCTGGTGCACAGCCTGGCTCAGGCGTTGGCGATCCATCTGCTGCGTCATTACCTCGACCCCGACAGCAACCCGCGCCGCGACAACGCCCTGCCCGCCTACAAACTGCGCCGGGTGATCGAAGCCATGAATGCGCATCTGGCGGAAGATTTCAGCCTCGGTGATCTGGCCGCAGTCGCTGAGCTGAGCGACTACCACTTCAGCCGCACCTTCAAGCGCGCCACCGGTTTATCGCCCTCGCAATACTTCATCCGCCTGCGCATGAGCCGCGCGCGTCATCTGTTGCTGGAGACCGCACGCAGCGTGATCGACATTGGCCTGGAAGTCGGCTACTCCAGCCCCAGCCACTTTTCCCAGGTGTTCCGCCGTGAAGTCGGGGTCACTCCGAGTGCCTACCGGGACGCGCCACGCGGGGCCTGAAAACCTGTCGAAAAGCGATGCAGCAGAATTGGGCAAATCCCGAGGAGGAATCGATTAATAGCCCATGAGCCGCCGCACTTAATCTTCTTCCAGGCCCACTCACGGGCACACAGAAGAGGACGACATCATGCTGAACATTCAAGACAAAGTGATCGTGATTACCGGCGCCAGCAGCGGCATCGGCGAAGCCACCGCACGCCTGCTCGCCGAACGTGGCGCCAAAGTGGTGTTGGGCGCACGGCGCACCGAGCGTCTGGCCGTGATTGCCGAAGAGATCAACGGCGCCGGTGGCCACGCGCAGTTCCGCGCACTGGACGTCACCGATCAGCAGGATGTGCAGCGCTTCGTCGATTTTGCCGTCGAGCATTACGGCCGCGTCGATGTGCTGGTCAACAACGCCGGGGTCATGCCGTTGTCACGGCTGGATGCGCTGAAGATCGATGAGTGGAACCGCATGATCGACGTCAACATCCGTGGCGTGCTCCACGGCATTGCCGCCAGTCTGCCCTTGATGCAGCGCCAGCGCGCCGGGCAGATCATCAACATCGCCTCGATCGGTGCTTACGCGGTCAGCCCTACTGCGGCGGTGTACTGCGCGACAAAATACGCCGTACGGGCGATTTCCGAAGGCTTGCGCCAGGAAGTGGGCGGCGATATCCGCGTCACCGTCATCGCACCGGGCGTGACCGAATCGGAACTGGCCGAGAGCATTTCCGATGAAGGCGGCCGCGAAGAGATGAAGTCATTCCGCAAGATCGCCATCCCCGCCGAAGCCATCGCCCGCGCGATTGCGTATGCCGTCGAACAACCGGCGGATGTCGACGTCAGCGAACTGATCGTGCGCCCGACCGCGAGCCCTTACTGAGACCAGATGAATCACAATCAACTGTAGGAGCGAGCCTGCTCGCGAAAGCGCGGGTCAGTCGGCAAAGATGCTGGATGTGCCGCCGTCTTCGCGAGCAGGCTCGCTCCCACCGGGAATTTAGCGCACGGATATTCCAACCCTGGCCGGTCGATACTGGTTTTCACGATGTCGGTGACTGAACTGCATAAGGGTGCGCGGGAGAGCCTCTCACTCTAATTCCAGAGTGGGAGGCATCGATTAAATCGCTCGATCAGCGTGACGGCGGATGTTCGGTTGACACCGAGTTGGCCGCATCCACATCTGACATATCTTCCTCGACCGGTGCCTCATCGTCCGGCGGCAAAGGCACCTCGGGATTTTCCCGCTTGGGATCGTGCCCGGTCTCGTTGTCGGTGGTGCGCGTCACGGCTTGTTGCGACTGGTTGCCCGGTGCGTTTTCATCAATGTCCATGTCGGTCTCCGATGTGATTCAGCGATAGACACCTGAACGTGTGAAATGCCGGCGCGTGACAAGTGCCCGGCAATGGACGAACGGTGACTCGCCGGCCGGCCCTGAACGCAAAAAACCTGCTGTTTAAAGCAGGCTTTTGCGTTGTGTAGGAGGCTTACTTCTGCTGCGTCAGCGCCGAGTAGCTGTTCATCAGGTTGCGGTAGTTGGGAATACGCTGCGACAGCAGATTGCCCAGGCCTTCAATATCGTTGCGCCAGTCCCGGTGCAGTTCGCAGGCTACAGAGAACCAGTTCATCATCTGCGCGCCAGCCTGAGTCATGCGGCTCCACGCGGCTTGCTGCACGGTCGTGTTGAAGGTGCCGGACGCATCAGTCACTACGAACACATCAAAACCTTCCGCCAGCGCCGACAGGGTCGGGAACGCTACACACACATCCGTCACGACACCGGCGATGATGATCTGCTTGCGCCCGGTGGCTTTGATCGCCTTGACGAAATCTTCGTTGTCCCAAGCGTTGATCTGACCTGGGCGAGCGATGTACGGCGCGTCCGGGAACATCTCTTTCAGCTCCGGTACCAGCGGGCCGTTCGGGCCTTGTTCGAAGCTGGTGGTGAGGATGGTTGGCAGGTCGAAGAACTTGGCCAGATCCGCCAGCGCCAGCACGTTGTTCTTGAACTCGTTCGGCGAGAAGTCCTGCACCAGCGAGATCAGACCGGTCTGGTGATCTACCAGCAGCACGATAGCGTCGTCTTTGTTCAGGCGGTTGTAGGTTGGAGTGGTCATGGTGTGCGTCCCTTTTCAAGTTTGAAGTTTTGTTGTTGCGTTCAAGTTGGGTACAGATTACTGACGCACAGCAAAGGGATAAATCGGCTGAAAAGTGTTTCACCGTCCACTCAAACCGGACAATCCACTTCAATCGTAAAACGGCTCAACCAACGCCCGACTACCGACAAAGAAACTGTCCGCCACCAGGCGCAACGGTTGCAGATCCAGGTCGCTGGCCTTGTCGCTGATCAATTGCTGGAAGTGGCGGTAGACCGCTGCGTACTCGCCCTCCTCCGACACGCTTTGCTTCACGCCGTCGATGCTTAGCACCGCGCCGCCATTGTCCAGACGCAGGACGCCTTCGACGCAGCGAATTTCGATGCTCCACAGTTCATCGTGGCCATGGTCGAAATCGAACTCGGCACGCACGTCGAGCCGACGCGCATCGGACATTTTGATCGAGGCAGCAATCGGCGACTGGCAGTTGCTCGGCACGCGCAGTTCGGCGGCTTCGACGAACAGCGGCAGCGTCAGCAGGTGGGTGATGATCGACAAGGCGTTGATGCCCGGGTCGAAGACGCCGAGGCCGCCCGGTTGCCAGATCCATGCCTGACCCGGATGCCACTTGCGTACGTCTTCCTTCCAGTCGATCTGCACGCTTTGCAGGGTGCGGCTGGCAAGCCAGTCGCGGGCGGCGGCGATGCCCGGTGCGTAGCGCGAGTGCCAGGCGAACAAAGCGCTGACGCCTTGTTCGGCGACTTGATCGACCAGGGCCATGGCCTCGCCCAATGTCGCACAGGGCGGTTTTTCCACCAGCACGTGCTTGCCGGCCGCCAACGCCTGTTGCACCAGTGCGAAGCGCCCCTGTGGCGGCGTGCAGAACGCAATTGCGTCGACAGTCGGGCCGTTTTCGAGCAGTTCGCCCAGCGACTGGAAGTTTTCCACGCCGACGCAAGGTTTGCCTTGGGTAGCGACCGCCACCAACTGGAACGCCGGGTTGGCGAGGATGGCGGGGACGTGTTGATCCTGGGCGATCTTGCCGTAGCCCACCAGGCCGAGACGAATCGGTTGCATTACAGACTCCTGTTGTTGTTTTGGTCTTTGCAGCGCAGCGGCAAGAGTACGTGTTTCTGCGCTCGCCTCCAATCGTCATACTATTTAAATCAAGTTTGGTCGCGGCGAACGCATCGCTTATTCGTCATTTCTTCTTACACCTTTTGTCGTCCGATCCCGCACCGCGCGGCGATCGGCAGCCGGCGATCAGCCTCAGTTTGCTATCATGCGGCGCTTTTACGGTTAACCCCCCGCCAGTCCTGCCGACTCGCGGGCTGCAAAAGGCGGTATTAGATGACGGCTTTGTTGACTCGCCGCAAGGTACTTGCGGGAATGGGCGTGCTCGGGCTCGGCCTGCTCGCCGGTTGCGACACACGTGGCCAACTGTCGTACAAGTACGGCAAGGATCTGAGCGACAAGATCCTCGGACGCACCTTCAAGCTGAAGAACCCCGAAGGCGAAACCATGTCGCTGTCGAGCTTTCGCGGGATGATGCCGATGATCTTCTTCGGCTTCACCCAGTGCCCGGCCGTTTGCCCCACCACCCTGGCCCGCGCCGCGCAGATCAAGAAACTCATGGGCCGCGACGGCGACCGCCTGCAAGTGGTGTTCATCACCCTTGACCCTGAGCGCGACACGCCGCAGATCCTCGACGCCTACGTCAAAGCCTTCGATCCGAGCTTCGTCGCGCTGTACGGCACACTTGAGGAAACCAAGGCCACCGCCAAGGAATTCGACGTGTTCTACGAGAAGGTCCCGGCCGGCGACACCTATACCATCTCCCATACGTCCACCAGCTACGTCTACGACTCGCGTGGTGAGTTGCGCCTGGGCCTGTCCACTTCGCTGACAGCCCAAGAGTGCACGGAAGATTTGCTTACTGTTATGGAGGTCTGCTGATGCATCCCGTTCTGAATCACCTCAAACGCACCGTATGTGCACTGTCCCTGCTCGGCCTGGCCTTCCAGGTGTCGGCGCAGACCAAAGTCGACGATGCCTGGGTCCGTGCCACCGTGCCGACCCAGTCCGCCAGCGGCGCGTTCATGACCGTCACTGCCGACACCGACAGCAAGCTGCTCAGCGTTGCCTCGCCAGTGGCCAAGGACGTTCAGATTCATGAAATGAGCATGAAGAACGATGTGATGACCATGGGCCGGGTGAAGTCCGTTGAGCTGCCTGCCGGCAAAGCCGTGAGCTTCGACCCGAACGGCTACCACGTCATGCTGATGGGCCTGAGCGGTCAGTTGAAGGAAGGCGACAGCGTGCCGCTGACCCTGACAGTGGAAAACACCAAGGGCGAGAAAGAAACCATCGAAGTCAAAGCACCGGTTCGCGCGCTGACCAACATGGGCGGCCACGATCACAGCAAGATGCATTGATCGCTGACGGAAAGACTGTTCGCCCGACACATAAACGGGGCGGCCTGATCGATGATCGGGCCGCCCCGTTTTTTATTGGCCGGAAGAAGGCTTACGCCGCTAAACCTGTGGGAGCGAGCCTGCTCGCGAAGGCGTCAGGTCAGTCAAATCATCTGTGGCTGAAACTCTACTTTCGCGAGCAGGCTCGCTCCCACATTAATTCTGGGTGATGTCCAATCCCTCAACTCCCCGCACCACCATGCGCCTCTTCAAAGAAGTAATCCTTCCAGCTCGCCGCCTTGTTTTTCAACACACCCAGTTCCTGCAATTTCTCGGCATATATAAACGTGCGTTGCGGTACGACGGTGAAGTCGATTTCCGGATCTTTGACGATTTGCTCGACCAGAGCCAGCGGCAATTTCGATTGCTCTACTCGGATGTAGGCTTGGGCAGCGGCGGGCTTGTCGGCTTTGATGATCTGCTCGGCTTCGGCCAGTGCGTCGTAGAACGCCTTGTAGGTTTTCGGGTTTTCGTCGTGGAATTTTTCCGTGGTGTAGAGCACGTTGAACGTCGCCGGGCCGCCGAGGATGTCGTAGGAACTCAGCACTTTGTGCACGTTGGGGTTTTGCAGAGCCTGGTACTGAAACGGTGGGCTGGAGAAATGCGAATTGATTTCCGAGCCGCCGGCGATCAGCGCGGCGGTGGCGTCCGGGTGCGGCAGGCTGACTGAAATGTTATCGAATTTCTTGAACTGGTCATCACCGAATTCTTTCGCGGTTTCAATTTGCAGGGTGCGCGACTGAAAACCCACGCCTGCGGCCGGCACGGCGATACGGTCCTTGTCGCTGAAGTCCTTGAGGGTTTTGATATTCGGATTGTTGGTCAGCAGGTAATTAGGCATCGAGCCCAGCGCGGCGATGGCTTTGACGTTCTGTTTGCCCTTGGTGCGGTCCCACACACTAAGCATCGGCGGCACGCCGGCCGAGACCACATCCAGCGCTCCGGTCAGCAGCGCCTCGTTCATCGCCGTGGCGCCGGAAATGCTGTTCCAGTCGACCTTGATGTCCAGACCCTGAGCCTTACCGTGTTTCTCGATCAGCTGTTGATCGCGTACGACATCGAGAATCAGGTAACCGATGCCGAATTGCTGGGCGATGCTGATCTTGCCCTCGGCTTGGGCGCCGCTACTGAACAGCGCACCCGCTGCCAGAGTAGCGGCCAACAGAGTCAGCGCAGAACGTTTGAACGGTGTGGCCATGACAACCTCGCAGCATGGGGGTGGGCTGAAAGGCCTGACTTTATAGCTATAAAAAATAGAAATTAAATACCCTTATCGCATATCGATAGCACTGAGCGATTTGACGTCTGCTGCTGGAATTCAGGAGCAGTGGATGAACCTACAACAGTCTGAAACAAAAAACTGCCCTCGGGAAAAATGGCACTGCGCCCCACAACCCACGCCCGCTATGGGCACGCGCCGTTTCGGGGATCGCCGGCCGCAGGTTTAAAAAGCCGATCAGCCTTCCTGCCCTTGATATCATCACCCACACTTTTTTGACCCTTTGATGACAAGCAGGCCTTTTTTGTGAGCGCTCTTTTCAACTGGCTGCGGCGGCCGAATGCCCGCCTTCTTTCTCTAATCGTTTTGGTAATGATCGTGCCGGTGTGCCTGCGTGCAGCGTTGGGCTGGTCGACACCGCTGGGCTTTTTGTCGGATCTGGCCGTGGGTAGTCTGCTGGTGGTAGCGCTGCATCGCCGTATGTGGTGGCTGGCCTTGCCGGTGCTGGTGTTTTGGGCGCTGCTGGCGATCGCCACGGCAGAATTGGTCAGCGCCGTCGGCCGCCTGCCGACGCCTTCGGATGTTCACTACCTGATCGACCCGCAGTTCGTCGAGAACTCCACTGGCGGCGGACTTGCGCACCCTGCCCTGGCCATTGCTTTGCTGGGTGCGTTGGTTTTCTGGCTGCTGGCCCAATTTATAGGGCGCGGTCTGGCTCGGCCGGCATTGCCGCGCGCTGCCTGGGCCGCGCCGATCGCTTTGTTCGCCGCGCACTGGGGCGCGCAAAACCTGTGGCCGAATGACGGCGATGCCTGGCGTTTGTACAACCTGCCGCATCAATTGCTCGCCAGCGAAGTGGCCGACCTGCAGATCCAGGCCGAGGAGTGGCTGGACGGCGACGTCGAAGAACCGACACCGGCGATGGCCGGGCTCACCGACGTCGATCTCATTGGCCAGAAGCTGCTCGCCGCGCCGGGTCAGGCGCGCAATGTGCTGATCATTGCCCTGGAAGGCATTCCCGGCGCCTACATCCGCGCCAACCGCGAGGCGATCGGCAGTCATTACCAGGAAGACCTGATGCCCAACCTCAGCCGCTGGGCCGAGCGCGGCATGAACACACCGGATTACGTGCTGCACACCCATCAGACCATTCGCGGTTTGTACGCCATGCTGTGCGGTGACTACGATAAGCTCAACAACGGCACGCCCAAAGGCGTGGAAATGCTCACCCTCAACGAGCGCAATCAGGCCTGCCTGCCGGCGCAGCTGCGCGAACACGGTTTCAGCACTCATTACTTGCAGGGCGCCGGCCTGCGCTTCATGGCCAAAGACAAGATCATGCCGCACATCGGTTTCGATGCGACCCACGGCCTGGAATGGTTCAGCAACAGCAACTATCTGGAGTTCCCGTGGGGCAAGGATGACAAGGCGTTTTTTGAAGGTGCGCTGGATTACGTCGGCCAGTTGAAAAAGCAAAAGCAGCCGTGGATGTTGACTCTGCTGACGGTCGGCACCCATCAGCCCTACTCCGCACCGGAGGATTATCTGCAGCGTTATGAGACGCCCAAGCAGGCTGCCGTCGGTTATCTCGACGATGCGCTGGATGAATTTCTTTCAGGGCTGGAGCGCCAGGGCGTTCTCAAGGACACACTGGTGGTGATCACCTCGGATGAATCCCATGGCATCGACGGCGTGCGGCTGGCCTCCTCGTGGGGTTTCAACCTGACGCTGGCACCGGAGCAGGCGCAACTGCCGCGTCTGAATGCCGGGGTCTACGGCCACGTCGATCTGAGCACCTCGATCCTCGACTATTTCGACCTACCGGTGCCGACCGCGCTGAGCGGGCGGTCGCTGTTTCGCGACTACGACTCCGGGCGCGAAATCATGTCGTTCACCAACGGCAAACTGCGCTACCACAACGGTCAGGGCATCTTCTCCGAGTGCGATCTGCCGCGCCGCTGCCGCTATTACCAAAGCACCGGCTTCATCGCCGAAAGTGCCACATACAAAGGCACCTACAGCGGCCACCCGGCCCGGCAAATCGCCGCGCGCGCCGAGGCGCTGGACCTGTCCTTGCTGCGCACACCGCTCAATCATCGCTACCAGTTCGGCAGCAACAACATCATCCCTCTGCAAGCGCAGATCAAGGATGACTGGGCTGACAACCTGATCGGCGCGCAATACCTGGAAATGCCCAAAGGCTCGCACACCCGCGTGCGCCTGACCGTGCGCTCGGTCGATCCGCAGCAGGCGGCGTACATTCAGCTCAAGGCCAAGGAATTTGAACAGGACGTGCAACTGGGCCTGCCAGCAGAAATGGTCGCCACGGCGGATCAGCCGCTGGAGATGGATTTCAGCTTTGAAAACCCGCAGCCGCGCAAAGCCTTCTCGTTTCATTTGCTGGGCTATGGCAATGGCGCGGTTGAAGTATCGGACTTCAGCGTGATCACTGAACTGCCGGGGCAGGATGACATTCTTGATGACGTGCCCGAGGACGACACCGCGCAATCGAGTTGACGTCTTTATTTATAAAGGCTGCACTCGCCTGTCACTTTGCTTCGGGGTATCGAGTGTAAGATCGAATTTGCCTGTCACTTTCCTGGCTTTTCCCAGATCCAGAGCAAAAGTGCCTGCTACGTTTTTGCGAAAATTGGCAAAGGTGACGATGAGTTCACCCTCAATAATAGGTTGGTCAAAATGATTGATCACAACCTTCCAATACCGTCCCATGGTTGGAAAAGTCACTGTGTGAGGACCATCTCCCTCCAACGCATTCGGCACAGACAACTCGACCGTGTGTATAAAATCGTCAGTTCCGATGATGATAAATTCCGTCTCGGTCTCTGCATAAACACATAACTTGCTCTCCAAAAATTTAACGTCATCGAGAAACGCGACAAAGCTACCGGTAGCATTTCGTTTGTTCAGAAGGTCACTTGTTTCGTCCTGAGACATGTCGATATTCCCTTGAGGTAAAGGTGACGTTGCGTTGACTCCAACGTATTGGGATTGCGTGGTATCAACCACTGTCAAAGCTGACAGTTTTTAAGATCGCTTCGAAATAACGCTGCTTTTTCATCACGATATCGCGCTAGCAAAAGAGCCTGCCTATCGCCTGCCAAGACTGCGGCTATTAGCCGACTTGCCAACTCGGGTCTAGCCTTACCAGTCCGAAGTCGGCACGAGCCGGCCGCAGACCTGATAGGGATCCGAACATGGCAAACGAATCGAAATGCCCGTTCAACCACGCCGCCGGCGGCGGTACGACGAACCGTGACTGGTGGCCGAATCAACTCAATCTGAAAATCCTCAGCCAGCATTCCCCCAAGTCCGATCCGCTGGGCCAGGACTTCGACTACGCCAAAGCCTTCAAAAGCCTCGACTTCCAGGCGCTGAAACAAGACATCAAAGCACTGATGACTGATTCTCAGGACTGGTGGCCGGCCGACTTTGGCCACTACGGCCCGCTGTTCGTGCGCATGGCCTGGCACAGCGCCGGGACCTATCGCACCGCCGATGGCCGTGGTGGCGCCGGCTCCGGGCAGCAACGCTTCGCCCCGCTCAACAGTTGGCCGGACAACGTCAGCCTCGACAAGGCCCGCCGCCTGCTGTGGCCGATCAAGCAAAAATACGGGCGCAATATTTCCTGGGCTGATCTGATCGTGCTCACCGGCAACGTCGCTCTGGAATCCATGGGCTTCAAGACCTTCGGTTTTTCCGGGGGCCGCGCCGATGTCTGGGAACCGGATGAAGATGTGTACTGGGGTTCGGAAACCGAGTGGCTGGGCGGCGACAACCGTTACGGCAAGAGCAATGGCCCAGTGCAAGAGCCCGGTGACGGCACGCTGGTGGCTGAGCCCGATTTGCATGGCCGTGAAGAAAGCCGCACCGATCAGGGCGAACGCAATCTGGAAAATCCCCTCGCCGCCGTGCAGATGGGCCTGATCTACGTCAACCCGGAAGGCCCTGAAGGCAACCCGGATCCGGTGGCCTCGGCCAAGGACATTCGCGAAACCTTCGGCCGCATGGCCATGAACGACGAAGAAACCGTGGCGTTGATCGCCGGCGGCCACGCGTTCGGCAAGACCCATGGCGCCGGTCCGGCTGACAATGTCGGCCCCGAACCGGAAGCGGCCGGTCTGGAGCAACAGGGTCTGGGCTGGAAAAACGCCTTCGGCACCGGTAAAGGCGCCGACACCATCACCAGTGGTCTGGAAGTGACCTGGACCACCACGCCAACGCAGTGGAGCAACAACTATCTGGAAAACCTGTTCGGCTTCGAGTGGGAGCTGACCAAAAGCCCGGCGGGCGCCAATCAGTGGCAACCGAAAAACGGCGCGGGTGCAGGCACCGTTCCCCACGCTCACGATCCGAACAAGAAGCTCTCGCCGACCATGCTCACCTCCGACCTGGCGTTGCGCTTCGATCCTGCATACGAGCAGATTTCCCGGCGTTTCCTGGCCAATCCCGATCAGCTCGCCGACGCATTTGCCCGCGCCTGGTACAAGCTGATCCATCGGGACATGGGGCCGCTCTCTCGCTACCTCGGCCCGGAAATGCCGCAAGAGGAGCTGCTCTGGCAAGACCCGCTGCCCGATGTGACGCACCCGCTTATCGATGACAGCGACGCCACGGCGCTGAAAAACAAGGTGCTGGCTTCAGGGTTGTCAGTGTCGCAACTGGTTTCGACCGCGTGGGCTGCTGCATCGACCTTCCGCGGTTCGGACAAGCGCGGTGGCGCCAACGGCGGACGCTTGCGTCTGGCCCCGCAGAAGTTCTGGCAGGCCAACCAGCCCGAACAACTGGACAAAGTGCTGAGCACGCTGGAAAGCATTCAGAACGAGTTCAACGGTTCTGCTGCCAATGGCAAGAAGATCTCGTTGGCGGACCTGATCGTCCTGGCCGGTAATGCCGGGGTGGAAAAAGCCGCGCAGAACGCCGGGCATTCGGTGTCGGCGCCGTTTTCACCGGGCCGCGTCGATGCTTCGCAGGAGCAGACCGATGTCGAATCGTTCGGCTTCCTCGAACCGATCGCCGATGGCTTCCGCAATTACAGCAAAGGCAAATACACGGTTGCGGCAGAAACCCTGCTGATCGACAAGGCGCAGTTGCTGACTCTCACGGCACCAGAAATGACCGTGCTACTGGGTGGTTTGCGGGTATTGAACACCAATGTCGGCCAGACGCGGCATGGCGTGTTCACCGATAAAACCGAAACGCTGAGCAATGACTTCTTCACCCACCTGCTGGACATGGGCGTGGAGTGGACCCCAACGTCACGGGATGCTGATGAGTTTGAAGGCCGTGACCGCAAGACCGGGGCGCCAAAGTGGACGGCGACGCGGGTGGATCTGGTGTTCGGCTCCAATGCGCAATTGCGCGCCTTGGCCGAGGTCTATGCCAGTTCCGACGCGAAGGCGCATTTCGTTAACGATTTCGTCAAGGCCTGGACGAAGGTGATGAATCTGGATCGGTTTGATCTGCGTAAATAGCTGTTTGTTGTGTCAATAAAAATGCCGCTCGTTGAGCGGCATTTTTTTGTTGATCGTTCCCACGCAGAGCATGGGAACGATCAATTAAAGGCCCCAACATTTAATCGGCGTTACGCCAGGCTTTTGCTCACCACTTCATACACATCGCTGGACAGCGACCCGGACGCCAGAATCCGCTCCAGCTCAGCCTTCATCAACGCCTGACGCGCGCTGTCGTATTTGCGCCAGCGGGTCAGCGGGGCCAGTTGGCGCGAGGCGATCTGCGGGTTGAAGCCGTTCAGTTCGATCACCAGATCGGCAAGGAAGCGATAACCGGAACCGTCCGCCGCGTGGAAGTTGATCAGGTTCTGCCCGGCGAACGCGCCGATCAGTGCCCGCACCTTGTTCGGGTTCTTGATGTTGAACGCCGGGTGCTGCATCAACGCCTTCACCCGCGCCAAACCGCCCGGCAAGGTGCTACCGGCCTGCACGCTGAACCACTGATCCATGACCAGCGGATTGTCCTTGAAGTGCTCGGCGAAGCTGGCCAAAGCCAGGGCCTTCTGCTCTTCGAACGGCGAGTTGACCAGCACCGCCAGCGCGGTCAGGCGCTCGGTCATGTTGTCGGCGGTCTCGAATTGCTCCAGCGCCGCCGCCAGCACTTCCGGCTTGCCGCTGAGCATCAGGTACGACAGGGCGATGTTCTGCAAGGCGCGACGGGCAAAGTGCTCGGCCTCAGCCACGTACGGAGTTTTCTTCGACAGATCGCGGTTGGCCTGATAACGCAGCCACAGCGCTTCGAACAAACCTTCGGCGAGTTGCTTGCGGGCGAATTCGCGCGCGACATGAATCGCCTCGACGTCGGCCACTTCGCTGATCTCGGTGAGATAAGCCTCACCCGGCAGCGAGAGCATTTCGGCAACCATCGCCTGATCCAGCGACTCGTCGGACAGCACCGTGCGCAGCGCCGACACCAAACGCGGATCGAGCTTCAGGCTCTCGCCTTTCTGATGCTGGCCGATCAACTCTTGAAGCACTTGCACCGACAATTGCTGACCGGCATCCCAGCGATTGAAACCGTCGCTGTCGTGCTGCATCAGGAACATCAGTTGATCGCGGTTGTACGGGAAACTCAATTTCACTGGCGCCGAGAAGCCACGCAGCAGCGACGGCAGCGGCTGTGCGTTAATGTCGACGAAAGTGAAGGTCTGCTCGGCGTCGGTCACCGAGATCACCCGAGTGGTGCCTTGTGCCGAAGCTTCACCAGCCAGACGCAGGGCGATTTCGTTGCCCTGGCTATCAAGCAGCCCGAGCTCGACCGGAATCACGAACGGTAGTTTTTCCACCTTGTCCGGAGTCGGCGGGCAGCTCTGGCGGAAGGTCAGACTGTAGGTTTTCGCCGCAGCGTCGTAGGACTCGCTGACGGCCAGACGCGGCGTACCAGCCTGGCTGTACCAGCGTTTGAACTGACTGAGATCAACGCCATTGGCATCTTCCATGGCCTTGACGAAGTCGTCGCAGGTCACGGCCTGACCGTCGTGGCGTTCGAAATACAGATCGCTGCCCTTACGGAAGCCTTCGGCGCCCAGCAGGGTGTGGATCATGCCGACCACTTCCGAGCCTTTTTCGTACACGGTCAGGGTGTAGAAGTTGGAAATCTCGATGAAGCTGTCCGGACGCACGGCGTGGGCCATCGGCCCGGCATCTTCGGCGAACTGGTGAGTACGCAGATAGGCCACGTCCTGAATGCGCTTGACCGTCGCCGAGTTCATGTCCGAGGAGAAACCGGCATCGCGGAACACCGTGAAGCCTTCCTTGAGCGACAACTGGAACCAGTCGCGGCAGGTCACGCGGTTGCCCGACCAGTTGTGGAAGTATTCATGGGCGACGATCGCCTCGACCCGCTGGTGCGCGGCGTCGGTCGCGGTTTCGGCGCGGGCCAGCACGGCGCTGGAGTTGAAAATGTTTAGGCCCTTGTTCTCCATCGCGCCCATGTTGAAATCGTTGACGGCGACGATCATGAAGATGTCCAGATCGTACTCGCGACCGTACACCTCTTCGTCCCAGCGCATGGATTTCTTCAGGCTGTTCATCGCGTGCTGGCACTTGTCGATGTTTTCCGGCTCGACATAAATGCGCAGCGCGACATTGCGCTGGCTCATGGTGGTGAAAGTGTCTTCGACGCACCACAGATCACCGGCGACCAGCGCAAACAGGTACGCCGGTTTCTTGAACGGATCTTCCCAGGTCGCCCAGTGCCGGCCATCTTCGCCGGGGCCGGAGGCGATCGGGTTACCGTTGGAGAGCAGCACCGGGTAGCTGTGCTGTTCGGCCACGACGGTGGTGGTGAACTTGCTCATCACGTCCGGGCGGTCGAGGTAATAGGTGATCTTGCGAAAGCCTTCGGCCTCGCACTGGGTGCAGAACATCGTGCCGGACTTGTACAGGCCTTCCAGCGCGGTATTGGTTTCCGGGTGGATGCGCACGCTGGTGTCGAGGGTGAACGTTTCACTGGTTGGCTGCAGAGTCAGGTGGCTGTCCGAGACTTGATAGTCAGCGGCGCTCAGCTCCTGATCCGCCAGCGTCACCGACAGCAGCTCCAGTTGCTGGCCGTCGAGCACCAGCGGCGGCAGGCCGGCGCCGCGATCCGGGTTGCGGCGCATCACCAGTTGCGCGTGAACCAGGCTGTGGTCCTCGAACAACTCGAAGGTCAGGTGCGTTTCGTCGATCAGGTACTCGGGCGCCTGATAGTCCTTGAGGTAAATCATCTTCGGTTGTTCGGTGCGCATGCTGGAATCCTTATTGATGCACGGCGAGCTGGTAAGCCGTGTATTTACGAATGTTGATCACGCCGGTGTCGAAGATCAGGTACTGGCCCTTGATCCCCAGCAGCGTGCCTTCGGCAATCGGGTTCTTGTCCAGGTTGAAGCTGACGATTTTCGCCGGGTATTGCTCGACGGGATAGCGGATTTCCAGCGGTTCGACATCGGCAATCGTCTGAATCGCCTGTAGGCCGAATCGCTCCTGCAACCCTTGCAGGCCTTCGGCGCAGCTTTCGAACAACTGATCGCGCACCTGCGCCAGATCCACCGCCGCCGCATCACCTTTGAGCAGCGCGCGCCAGTTGGTCTTGTCCGCCACCTGGCTGCGGAACAGGTCCTCGACAAACCCCGATTGCTGGCGTGTTGATACACGCATGATTGGCAAGGCTTGACTCGCACCCTGGTCGAGCCAGCGGGTCGGCAACTGCGTAGCACGGGTGATGCCAACCTTGATGCCTGACGAATTGGCCAGGTAAACCACATGGTCGGTCATGCAGAATTTCTCGCCCCACTCCGGATCGCGGCAGGTGCCGGCGTCGAAGTGGCAGCGCTCCGGACTCATGATGCACAGGTCGCACTGCGCCAGTTTGGTCATGCACGGGTAGCAATAGCCCTGACTGAAACTGGTTTTGGTTTTGCGCCCGCAATGGGTGCAGTGAATCGCCCCCAAAAACTCCAGACGCAGCGTGCTGCCGATCAACGGATTGACCGGCACCTCGACGTCATCCAGACGAAACGCGTACTGCACGTTCGACCCGTCCAGACGCGCCGACATTTTGCTGATTGCACCGCGGCCAATCTCGATCAATGGATGGCATCCGACTTGAACAGGATGTTCGGCACTTCGATCGACTTCGACGCACATTCTTGCGGGCCCATGTAGCCAGTGCGCTGGTCTTCCGGCAGGTTCTGGATTTCCCAGGCAATCATCGCCTGCAACGACAGCTCGCGCTGTTCGGCAGTGAGCTTGTTGCCGTCGGACCATTTACCGATTTCCACGGCCAGTTTCAGGCTTTCGTAGATGTCCGGGGTGATGTTGTTGATCATGTCGTTGAAAGAGGACATCAGGGTCTCCGTGCTCTTTGCTGAAACAAAAATGTTAGACGGCCAGTTTACGGCGGTTATACAAACCGCCCAACAAACCGGTAAAGCATCCGATGAGTAACCCGCTCAGGTGCGCGGCGTTGGCGATCTGGCCGAAACCGATCAGCGAGATCAGCCCGGACATGCACACCACCAGCCACACCAGCATCATCACCAGCACGCCGCGCGGCAAACGATAGGCCGGGTTCGGCGCCAGCAACTGGAAGATCCAGCAATGCCCGAGCAACCCGTAAAGCACGCCGGACAGCCCACCAAACAGGCTCGGGCCGCTCCAGACGAACTGCCCGTAGTTGGACACCAGACTGAACAGCAGCGTCAGGCCGATCAGGTTGATGCTGCCCTGGCGCGACTCGATGCGCCGCCCCAGCTCCCAGTACCACATACCGTTCATGGCCAGATGGAGGATGCCGAAGTGGATCAGCATCGGCGTGACCAGCCGCCACCACTGCCCCGCCGCGAGGCTGTCGGCCAGCGGCGTGAAGTGGATGTACTCACCGATCACGCGGAAATCGAGGAAGGTCAGCCAGCGCAAGGTCTCGAGGTTTTCGCCGAGGAAGGTCAGACCACCGACGATCAGGCTCAACAGCAGAATCAACCCGGTGGCTTTGGCGTGTTTCAGCTGCTCGGCGAAGCTCGGGCGCTTGAAGGTCTGGCCCATGGGTAGGTCCAGTTGCTGATCCGGGTCGCCGGCCGGGAAGCGCTCGTACAAGGAACGCACGTCCTCGCTGATTTCTTCTGGTGCCCACAGCACCTGTTCGCCCGCCTCTTCGCTGACGCGATGGGGCACTTGCATGCGTTGCAGCAGTTTGACAAAACCGCTCAGATCCACCGCCAACGGCAGGCGCAATACCGCTACCGCACTCATTGCAGCACCTCCGGCCGCTCGACATCGACCCAGACGAATTTTTGCGGATCCAGGAGCGTTTCCTGGTCCAGACGATAGGCCACCAGTTTGCCGTAGAGCACGGCGCTGTAATCCAGGCACGCGAGGTTCGGGCGGATCGGCGCCGGTTTGCCGCTGCGCCAGTAGTGGCCGACGAACAGCAACGGCTCGTCGACGCCGTAGCGCAGCAGGGAATTCTTTTCAGTGGACGTCAGCGGCGTCTGCGCGACAGGTTCGGGCAGTGCATCGGGCTGGAACACGATGTCGCCATAGGTTTTCGGGTCGTCTTCCCAGAACTTGGTGCGGAAGAACGAACGCACCAGACCGTCGCCGCTGGTCATAGTCAGGCCACCGGGCAGGCGCATGTCGGTGCCGCGCAGCAAGCGGTCGAACACAGTGCAGGCGAAGCTGCCGGGCACCGCCGAGGCCTGGAGGAAATGCTCATCGACGCAGCCATTGGGGAACAGCGCCCGCAGCGGCTCGATCAGCCCGGCATCCCAGCAGGCGTGGACGACGCGAAACCGCCCGGCATCGACGAACAGCGGCAACTCGTAGAACCACTGCTGGAAGTCATGCCAGTCACCGGGATGGTCCTCGAATTGGCTCAGGGTTTCCTGCAACAGCCGCGCATGGCGCTTGGTGTGTTCGCGCACGAACTGCTTGCCGCTGCCCGGTGGCGCCGGGGTGACCCAGCCGAGCGCGTTGAATTCGTGGTTGCCCATGATGCACAGCGCCTGCCCCGCCTCGACCATGTCGTGAACGATGTGCAGCGCCTCGCGAATGCGCGGGCCACGGTCGATGATGTCGCCGACGAACACCGCCATGCGTGACGGATGCCGCCAGACCCCGCCCTGCTTGTGATAACCGAGACGGTCCAGCAAGTGTTCAAGGGTCATGGCGCATCCGTGCACGTCACCGATCAGGTCGTAACTGCGCGCGGGATCGAGCATCAGTCGCCTCCGCCCCCCAGCTTGCTGCCCCAGCCAAGCTTGGTGCGGCACACCTCGTAGTAATTGTGATCGAGCGGATGAATCAGGCGCAGCTTCTGCGCTTTCTTGCTCACGGTAATGGTGTCGCCCGGTGCGCAGGTGAAGTGGTTCTGCCCGTCGCAGGACACCTGCGGGTAGATCTGCATATCTTTGGACACGACGATTTTCAGCTCACTGTTGCCATCGACCACGATCGGCCGTCCCGACAAGGTATGGGGGTACATCGGCACAATCACAATAGCGTCGAGCTTGGGATGCATGATCGGCCCGCCGGCAGACAACGCGTAGGCAGTGGAGCCGGTGGGCGTCGCGACGATCAGGCCGTCGGCCTTCTGGCTGCAGACGAACTGGCCGTCGATATACAGCTCGAATTCGATCATCCGCGTCGATTTGCCCGGGTGCAGCACGACATCGTTGAGCGCATCGCCCTGGCCGATGGCCTCGCCATGGCGACGCACTTCGGCTTGCAGCAGGAAGCGGTTTTCTACCAGATAGTGGCCGTCGAGCACTTCGGCGACCTTGATTTCCAGCTCGTCGGGGCGAATGTCGGTGAGGAAGCCAAGGCTCCCGCGGTTGATGCCCAGCACCGGAATATTGTGCCTGGCCAGCGCCCGCGCGGCGCCGAGCAGGCTGCCGTCGCCGCCGACGACGATGACCATGTCACAAACTTCGCCGAGCATCTTGCGCGACGAGGTTTGCAGGCCATGGCCGGGCAGGACTTCAGCGATGGTGTCTTCGAGGATCACATGCAGGTGACGGTCGAGCAGAAAGCGTTTCAGTCGGCGGACGGTATCCAGCACCTGGGAACTGCCCAGGCGACCGATGATGCCGATATTACGAAATTGCTCCATGGGACCTCTGCGGACAATCGAAAACGCGAAAACCCGATTATGGGCGAAAGCGCCAGATAGACAAAATCCTTTCAGCCTCAAGGGTGCACTCAGGTTTAAGGCTATGCTCGCAAGATGATCCTGTTCCCCGACTTGTTGCAATTGCCCCATCGATTACGCCATCCCGAAGTGCGGGACCTGGCGTGGGTGATCCTCGCGCCGCCGATGCTCGCCGCCACGCCGTGGCCCCAGCGCCATCCGCTTGCCGGCAGCGACTGGGTGCACGACCCGCAGCGCCTCGAACATTGGCTGCACCAGCTCGACCGCGACAGTTACGGCCTGCTGCAATGGCTGTCGCAGGCGCGCACCCGGCGTCTGGGTCTGTATTACGAGCGTCTTTGGCAGTTCGCCGTCTCGCATGCGCCGGGCATCGAACTGATCGCCGCCAACCTGCCAATCCGCCGCGCTGGGCACACCCTCGGCGAACTCGACATGCTGCTGCGTGACCGCGACGGCGTGCATCATCTGGAACTGGCGATCAAGCTCTACCTTGGCCCGCAGGATGGCGATGGCCGCGATCCCGCGCAGTGGCTGGGGCCGGGTTGTCATGACCGGCTGGATCGCAAACTGGCACATCTGGCCGAGCATCAATTGCCGATCTCGGCGCGCCCGGAAAGCCGCGAGGTGCTCGCGGCGCTGGATATCGAAACCTTCAGCGCGCAGTTGTGGCTGGGCGGTTATCTGCTGTATCCGTGGCCCGGGCAGGCCGACTCACCGAACGGCGCGCATCCACAACATCTGCGTGGCAGTTGGCTGCATCAGAAGGACTGGCCGGCATTTGTCGACCAAAGCCCGCCGGGCCGCTGGCAACCCCTGCCCCGCCATGCGTGGCTGGCGCCGGCGCATTACCCGGCGGATCAGGTCTGGACAGATGAGCACCTGCGTTTGTGGCTGGCAGACCTGCCAGCACTGGCCCCGGCGCAGTTGCTGGTACGCCTGACCGAGAATGCCCAGGGCGAATGGGAAGAGGCGGAGCGGTTGTTTCTGGTGGCGGATCTTTGGCCGAATGTCCCCGGCCAAACCTGAGATTTGTAGTGCCTGAACTGGCCCCTTCGCTGGCAAGCCAGCTCCCACAGGTTTCGCGATGAATACAAATCTGTGGGAGCTGGCTTGCCAGCGATTGGGCCCACCCCGGTCTACAGCGAAAGCCGCACCGCCAGTGCCGCCAACGTCACCAGTAACACCGGCACCGTCAACACAATCCCGACACGGAAGTAATAGCCCCAGCCGATATGGATGCCTTTGCGCTCCAGCACGTGCAGCCACAGCAAGGTCGCCAGGCTGCCGATCGGAGTGATCTTCGGCCCCAGGTCGCTGCCGATGACGTTGGCGTAGATCATCGCTTCTTTGATCACGCCGCTGGCCTGACTGGCATCGATCGACAGCAAGCCGATCAACACCGTCGGCAAGTTGTTCATGATCGACGACAGCAGCGCCGTCAGCACCCCGGTGCCCATGGCCGCGCCCCACACGCCGTGACCGGCGAATACGTCCAGCCACCCGGCGAGGTAACCGGTGAGCCCGGCGTTGCGCAGGCCGTACACCACCAGGTACATGCCCAGCGAGAAAATCACGATCTGCCACGGCGCTTCTTTCATCACTTTGCGCGTGGAGATCTTGTGGCCGCGCGCAGCGATACCCAGCAGCAGCGCGGCGCACACAGCGGAAATAGCGCTGATCGGAATGCCCAGCGGTTCGAGGGCAAAGCAGCCGATCAACAGGATCACCAACACCGCCCAACCGGCGTAGAACGTCGCTTTGTCGTGGATCGCGGTTTGCGGATTTTCCAGTTGTTCCGGGTCGTAAGCGGCCGGGATGTCGCGGCGAAAAAACCACAGCAACATGCCCAACGTCGCCGCCACGCTGACGAAGTTCACCGGCACCATCACTGCGGCATAGCGGTTGAAGCCAATATGGAAGAAGTCCGCCGAAACGATGTTGACCAGGTTCGACACCACCAGCGGCAGGCTCGCCGTATCGGCGATAAACCCGGCGCCCATGACGAAGGCCAGCGTCGCCGCTGGTGAAAAGCGCAGCGCCAGCAGCATTGAAATCACGATCGGCGTGAGAATCAGCGCCGCGCCGTCATTGGCGAACAGCGCCGAGACCAGCGCGCCGAGCAGCACCATGAAGGCAAACAGTTTGCGCCCACTGCCCCGCCCCCAACGCGCCACGTGCAGCGCCGCCCAGTTGAAAAAACCAGCCTCGTCGAGCAACAGGCTGATGATGATCAGCGCGACGAAGGTGCCGGTGGCGTTCCAGATGATCTGCCAGACCAGCGGGATGTCCGTGAGGTGAACGACGCCAAAAATCAACGCCAGCACGGCGCCCAACGTTGCACTCCAGCCGACGCCGAGCCCCTTGGGTTGCCAGATAACGAGGGTGATGGTCAGCAGGAAAATCAGTGACGCAGCGAGCATTCGCAGAAGCCTTCAAATAGCGAAACGGGTGAAAATCGAACAAATGTGGGAGCGAGCCTGCTCGCGAAAGCGGTGTGTCAGACGCGAAATTGTTATCTGACAGTCCGCCTTCGCGAGCAGGCTCGCTCCCACAGTGAGTTTCGGTAAGTTTATTTCTTGTGTTGCTCGACGAACTGGCCGTACGCATCGATGAATTTCTGCAGGAACGGTTTCACCGAGTCGCTCAGCTTGCCCGCTTCATCAAACGCGTTGCCCGCGCCGCCCAGATAGGCTTCCGGCTGTTGCAGGCAATGGATATCGAGGAAAACAAAGGTCTGGCGCAGGTGCTGGTTGGCGCCGAAGCCACCGATGGCGCCTGGCGATACGCTGATCACCGCGCCGGGTTTGCCGCTCCACGCGCTCTGGCCATAAGGGCGCGAACCGACGTCGATGGCGTTCTTCAACGGTGCCGGGATCGAGCGGTTGTACTCGGGGGTGACAAACAGCACCGCGTCGGATGACGCCACTTTCTGACGGAAAGTGCTGTAGGCTGCCGGCGGAGAAGCGCCGTCGATGTCTTCGTTGTACAGCGGCAGTTCACCGATTTCGACAATCTCGAGCTTGAGATTGGCCGGTGCCAGTTCGGCGAGGGCCAGTGCGACTTTGCGATTGATCGATGCTTTGCGCAGGCTACCGACCACTACAGCGACGTTGTAGACATTGCTCATGGATGACTCTCGATGGTCCGTGGGAAGAGTCGCTAGTTATAGATGATCCAGTGACATTTTCACCAGTGGTCATTGGTTTTTCCTGCGCGAGGAATATTTTTTTCATGTAGGAAAACTTACCGAGCTTGCTGACGGTCTACAAAGCCGCAAATCAAGCGTTTTATCTCCAGAGGTTCTAAGCAGATGGCAGCAGTACTCGTCGGTCAGTTTCATGCAAGAGATGCGGAAGGCCGCGTTTATTCCGTGCATGAATTCCAGGAATCGAACCCGTCTGCAGACGGATCCACTGGCTCGGAGCCCATTTACAAACTCGCCATTGGCGATCGGGTCAACAAGGTCAGTGACAGCGAGTTTCTCCTGGTTCAATCAGGCATTACCCTGATCCGCGAACCCGAGCCAACCGTTGCTTCATAACCCTGCATTATGAGCAGAAGTCATGCGAGCGGACTTGGGGTAGGATTCAGCGTCTGACCCCACCTGCTGAACATGGACTTCACGCATGCGTTTACGCCACATCGAAGTGATTCAGGCGCTCTTGCAGACCGGTCACCTGGGCACCGCCGCCGAATGGCTGCAACTGCCGGTGACCGAGGTCGAAGAGCGTTTGCGCGAAGCCGAGAGTCAGTTGGGGTTCATGCTGTTCGCCAGCGTTCGCGGTCGCCTGCAATCGACCCCCGAAGCGCGCGCCCTGCAAGTGGAAATCGCACACGTTTATGAGGCGCTTGAGCCGGTGCAGCGTCTGGCCAGCAGCCTCAAGCAATACCTCGCCCCACCCCTGCGCATCATCGGCACCCCGCCGCTGGCTCAACAATTACTGCCACAAAGCCTTGCGACTCTGCGTCGGCGCTTGCCGGACGCACCTTGCAGCCTGCTCAGCGCGCCGACTCGCGACATCGTCCGCAGCCTGTTATTGCGCGAAAGCGATCTGGGCCTGAGCCTGCACGATCCCGAACACCCCGATATCCACTGCCAGCCGCTGGCCCAGGGCAAGCTGCAATTGCTCGCTCCGCACGGCTGGCTGCAGCCGAAACAGAAATACATTTCCCTAGTGGATCTGGCCGGTCAGGCCATGGTCGGTCTCGAAGGTCAGGATCCACTGAGCCCGGCGCTGGAAAACAAACTTCAGGCCTTGCGCCCGGCACCGAGCATTCAGACCCGCGTGCAGACCCATCAGATGATGCGCAGCATGGTCGAGGCCGGCGAAGGTCTGGCCATCGTCGATCCGTTCACCGCTCTGGGCGCCCGCGCCGGTGGCCTGGACGTCTGCCCATTGTCACCGGCGGTGCCGATCAGCCTCTACGCCCTGACCTTCAAACATGCCGCGCCGTCGGCGGCGATTCAGACCTTGCTGGCGATCGTCACGGAACAAGCCGAGGCGATGTTGTCGAGCTGAGTGGTTTTTCCAGCGGATTATCGAACAGGCGATACCAGAACAACGCGACTTCAGCGGTATGCGGATCGATGCCGCGATAGCGTAACTGGTCGATGCCGCCGATCACATAACCGCAACGCTCATACAGACGACAGGCGCCGAGATTGTTGTTCTGGGTTTCGAGCATGATGCCCGGCAGCTTCTTCTTGCGACTCCAGAACTGCGCGACATCGAGCAACGCCTTGGCCACACCGTGGCGGCGGGCCGGGGCGTGCACCGCCAGTTCATCGATGTGGGCAAAGCCGTTCCAGTTGGTGCTGATCACCAGGTGACCGACCGGCTCGTCGTCCAGGTACGCCATGAAAATCGCACTGTCGGGCGCGTTGTGAAAGGCGCTGAATTCTTCGGGATCGATGCCGTAGCACTTGCGGTACGGCACGATTGGCGTCACCGGCCACTGCTCGACCGGCTTGCCGATCACGGCAGCGCCGTAGGCAGCGACCTCGAAACTGAAGTCGCTGCCCCAGATATACGGCGCAAAACCTTCGTCGGCTACACGCACCGACAACCCTGGGTATTTCGGATTCATGACCGGTTGCATACTGGGAAAAGTCCTCATTCCTTGACGCAGCCGACGGTGTCGACCTTACCGTCGCGATGGATGATTGCCAGCGCAAATTTCAACTCTTTGTACATGAGGCTCAGTGTCCTGAGGCGGCAGATTTGCACCTGACCAGTGCACTCAGGGTAGAGGGTTGCGACGAATGTGGCGAGGGTGGCAACTTGGCTTCATGTCGCCAAATGCAAAAAATCGCTGCCTTCCTGGTCCCCACTATGGAATGCATTCCCCGTAGGAGCTGCCGAAGGCTGCGATCTTTTGATCTTCTGATCTTTTGATTTTTCGATCTTTCAGACCTGCGCATCAGCCTCGGCAATCTGCGTCCACAACGCCGGCGCTCCCGCCGATTTGGCGATGATTTCCAGCCGCACCAGATGCGCCGCCAGTTCTTCTTCGGTCGCCCGGATGATGCGTGCTGGCTGGCGATCGACCGGCAGGCGGCGGATTTCGGTAGCCGAGTTGTCGGCGCCCTCGCCCGTGCCATTGCCGTCAGACGCGTTGCCAGCCAGCGACAGGCTGGTCTGGCCGCCGGTCATGGTCAGGTAGACGTCGGCGAGAATCTCCGAGTCGAGCAAGGCGCCGTGGAGTTCACGGCCGGAGTTGTCGACGCCGTAACGTTTGCACAACGCGTCGAGGCTGTTGCGCTGCCCCGGGTGACGTTCCCGGGCCATCATCAGGGTATCGAGGATGGTGCAATGCTGGGTGATATCGGCGCGATCGTGCTGGCCCATCAAGGCAAATTCGTTGTTGATGAAGCCAACGTCGAACGCCGCGTTGTGGATGATCAGTTGCGCGCCCTGGATGAACTCGAAGAACTCATCGGCAACTTCGGCAAAGCGCGGCTTGCCGACGAGGAATTCGTTGGTAATGCCATGCACACCGATCGCGCCTTCGTCGCTCTCGCGATCCGGTTGCAGATAAACGTGGAAATGCCGGCCCGTCAGGCGCCGACCGATCAGTTCGACGCAACCGATTTCAATGATCCGGTGACCATCGGTCACCGGCATGCCGGTGGTTTCGGTATCGAGTACAACGGATCTGGTGGCCATCAGTGCTCAGCTCTCAACGGGTCAATCATGCAAAAGCGCGGATGTTAACACGCTCGGCGGGGTGTTTCAGTCAGACCGTGGCGGGTCCTTCGCGAGCAGGCTCGCTCCCACACTGAATGCATTCCAATTCAAGGCCTGGAATACATTTCCCTGTGGGAGCGAGCCTGCTCGCGAACGGCCACGCCACGGTTAGAAGCGAAATCAGCTCTGCTTGTAACCGCGAACTTCATCGACCCCACGGTTAGCCAATTGGTCAGCCCGCTCGTTACCGTGATGACCAATGTGCCCGCGCACCCATTTCCAGGTGACTTTGTGGCGGTTGACCTGCTCGTCCAGCTCTTTCCACAGATCGGCATTCTTTACCGGCTCTTTCGCAGCCGTTTTCCAGCCGCGCTTCTTCCAGTTGGCCATCCACTCGTTGATGCCTTTCATCACGTATTGCGAGTCGGTGACCAGCAGCACTTCGCAGGGGCGCTTGAGCGCTTCCAGGCCACGAATCGCGCCGAGCAGCTCCATGCGATTGTTGGTGGTGTTGGCCTCGCCGCCCCACAGTTCCTTTTCGACGCCCTTGCACACCAGCAGCGCGCCCCAGCCGCCGGGACCGGGGTTGCCCTTGCAGGCACCGTCGGTGAACAGTTCTACGGTGTCGACGCTTTCCACGCTTTCGCTCATGCCAGTCTTTCCAGAAAAATGCCTGTCCTGCCAATCGCGGATCGACAATGACCGCGGCCGGGACAAGCCCGGCCACAAATAAAAGAAGATTTACGGTTCGATGCGGCGGCGGTTGACCTTGGCCATCGGCAGCGGAATCAGCTTGCCCATCGGCTCGCGGCGTTCCTGGCGCAACGGCCTGAGCCCCACCACGATCTTGCGCGCCACCAGCAGATAGAAGCCGCCGCCAGACAATTGCCAGTCACCGGCCTTGCGTTCCCAGCCGGCCAGACGGTTCTGCCACTTGGGTGACGCGAGCGGCGGACGATAGCATCCGAAGCGGCGTTTCTCCAGCGCGAAGCCCAGCAGATTGAGCCAGTCGGCGACCCGCGACGGCGAGATGCAGCGCGCCTTGCGCAGGGCATCATTGGCGAAGAAATGCCGCAGCCCCCAAGTGCTCCAGGGGTTGATGCCGATGATCAGCAGATGCCCGCCGGGGCGCACGCTGCTCGCTGCTTCACGCAGCAAACCGTGGGGCGACAGGCAGAAATCCAGGCCATGCTGCATCACCACCACGTCGGCGGCGTGCTCGCTCAACGGCCAGGCCTGCTCTTCGCAAACGATCTCGACTCCGGGCAACGGTGCGCCGAGACGCACGTTGCGCTGCACTTGCGGCGCGGCCGGCGGGGTTTCGGCGGACGGCCCGTAATGCACCAGATAACCGCCGAAGAAGCGGCCGAGCTCGTCATCGAGCATGCGCCGCTCTTCATCCAGCAGAAATTGCCCGAGCGGCCCCGACAGCCATTCGCGGGCGGCGCTGATCAATGCCAGCCAGTCGGGATCGGCCTGAGCGAACGCTTTATCGGTCATGTCATTCTCCAACGCGCCAGGAACTACTAAGATGCGCCAATGTTTTCTGCTTGGCGAATTCCGACGATGATACAGATCAGTGCCCTGCCCGCGTTCACCGACAACTACATCTGGTTGTTACAGGATCATCAGACCCAGCGCTGCGCGGTGGTCGATCCGGGCGACGCCACCCCGGTGCAGGCGTGGCTTGACGCGCATCCGGGCTGGGTGCTCAGCGATATTCTGATCACTCACCATCACCATGACCATGTCGGCGGCGTCGAGCGCCTGAAAGCCGCGACCGGCGCCAAGGTCTACGGCCCGGCCAGCGAAAGCATCCCGGCGCGCGACGTAGCGCTCAAGGACAACGACAGCGTCAGCGTGCTCGGCTGGGACTTCGACGTCTATGCGGTACCCGGTCACACCCTGGGGCACATCGCCTATTACCACCATGGTCTGCTGTTCTGCGGCGACACCCTGTTCGCCGCCGGTTGCGGCCGGCTGTTCGAAGGCACACCCGAGCAGATGTACCGCTCGCTCAGCCGTCTTGCGGCCCTGCCGGAAGATACGCTGGTCTACTGCACCCATGAATACACCTTGAGCAATCTGAAATTTGCCGCCGCCGTCGAGCCGGGCAACCCGGAAGTCGCCGCCCGTCTGGAAAAGGTCACGCAGCAACGGCAGAACGGCGTGATGACATTGCCGTCGACTTTGGCCCTGGAAAAGCTGACCAATCCGTTTTTACGCACTTCTGAAACATTGGTTACACAAAAAGTGGACGAACGGGAAGGCGCTCAAAACCGGGCGCCGAGCGAGGTATTTGCGGCTCTGCGGGCATGGAAAGACAAGTTCTGACAAGCGCGCCGGCCGGGGCAAAAATTCTCAATGGTTGACCGCAGGGGGTGCGCTTTCTAGAATCGCCCGACATTTTTGCCCGGAACTTACTTCCAGCCAATGTCGTCATCCATACGTAAGTCCGTCAATTCAGATGCTTTGACCCGCCTGGCACAAGCCATCGCGGTGGCTGTGTCCGCCACGCTGGCGGGTTGCTCCAGCCACGCTCCGCAGACTGAAGCGACGCATACGCCGAACATTGCTGCGCGAGCCAAGCAGAAGCCGATCTGGCTGACCGAGAAGCCCACTCCAGTGGCGCCCCAGGACATCTGGGAACGCATGCGTCAGGGCTTCCAGTTGCAGGAAGGCCTTGGCGTCAATCCGCGCATCGAGCAACAGCGCCTGTGGTTCGCCAGTAACCCCTCTTTTCTCGAGAATGCCGGCGAACGCGGCAGCCTCTACATTCATTACATTGTCGAACGCCTCGAAGAGCGCAACATGCCGCTGGAACTGGCCCTGCTGCCGGTGATCGAGAGCGCCTACAACCCGATGGCCTATTCCCGCGCCGATGCGGTGGGCCTGTGGCAGTTCATTCCGTCCACCGGGCGTTATTTCAACCTGCGCCAGACGCGTTTTTATGATGGTCGTCGCGACATTACCGCCTCGACCACGGCCGCGATGGATTACCTGACCCGCCTGCACGACATGTTCAACGGCGACTGGCTGCTGGCGCTGGCAGCCTACAACGCTGGTGAAGGCACCGTAAGCCGGGCGATCGAGCGCAACGAAAAGCTCGGCCTGCCCACCGACTACTGGAACCTGCCACTGCCGGCGGAAACCCAGGCCTATGTGCCGAAGTTGCTGGCACTGTCGCAAGTGGTACTGGCGCCTGAAGCCTACGGCGTCAACCTCAACCCGATCGCCAACGAACCGTACTTCCAGGTCGTCGAAATCAACCAGCGCATGGACCTGTCCAAGGTCGCTGCGGTGGCGAACATCGATGAAGACGAACTGTTCCAGCTCAACCCCGCGTTCAAACAGCGCACCACCATCGACGGTCCGCAGCACTTGCTGGTGCCGACGTCCAAGGCGCAACTGCTGACCGCCAGTCTGCAGACCATGCGCCCGGACGAACTGATCAGCCCGCGCTCGCTGAAACCGGTGTTCGAAGGCGCCGATCCGTCGGAAGTGGCACAGCTCAAACGCGCCTATCGGGTCAAGCGTGGCGACAACCTCGGTTCCATCGCCAAGGCCAACAAGGTCGAAGTCAAGGATCTGCAGCGCTGGAACAAGCTGACCGGCAAGAATCTCAAGGTCGGCCAGACCCTGGTCATGCAGGACAACACCAAGCGTGCACCGGCGCGCAAATCCGGCCGGGTCAACACCGTGGTCGCGGCGAATACCAAGACCAAAGGCAAGGACGAGAGCAAGCAGCAGACCCAGTACAAGGTCAAGCGCGGCGACACCCTGTATGTGGTGGCCAAGCGGTTCAACGTCGAGATGCAACATCTCAAGCGTTGGAACCCGGGTGCGGGCAAGGCACTCAAGCCTGGGCAGATGCTTACGGTTTATCAGCCGCACTGATTGAAGAGCCCCTGATATTTCAGGGGCTTTTTTTGGATGAAGTTTTTGTGGTGTGCTTAGATCCATCCCCCTCACCCCAGCCCTCTCCCCCAGGGGGGAGAGGGGGAAAGGGAGCCGATCGGGGGCTTTTCAGAAACTGACTTCGACTCGGTATCGCACGTCGGTGCAATTCGCCCAGACACCACGATCAGCCCCCTCTCCCTCCGGGAGAGGGTTAGGGTGAGGGGCTCTTCGCGCAAACGATTAACCCGGCATTAACCCGCATCTTTTTCCTGTCCAGACAAGCTGTTACTGTACGGCCCACAAAGCCCAAGCCGCTGGATCGGATCTGACTTGAAGCGTGCCCTCTCCCTGCTCCTGATCAGCCTGGCCTTGAGCTCACCCGCAAGCGCAACGATTACCGAAAGTCATGGTTATGCGCAGTTCGGCACGCTCAAGTACCCGGCCAGATTTACCCACTTCGACTGGGTCAACCCGCAAGCGCCCAAAGGCGGTACGTTGCGGGTGATGGCGTTCGGCACCTTCGATACGGTCAATCCGTACACCTTCAAGGGCACCAGCCCGGTTACCACCGCCAATTTTCTCCAGTACGGCATCAACGAGCTCAACGAGCCGCTGATGGTTGGTACCGGACAGTATTCGCCGTCCGGAGACGAGCCGGCGTCGAGCTACGGTTTGATCGCACAATCGGTGGAGTACAGCGAAGATCGCAGCTGGGTCGTCTTCAATTTGCGCCCCGAAGCACGCTTTCACGACGGCGCGCCCATCACCGCCTACGACGTGGCGTTCTCCTATCGAACGCTGCTCAAGGACGGTCATCCGCTGTATCGCACGGCCTTGCAGGAAGTGCTACGGGTCGACATCCTCAACAAACAGCGCATTCGCTTTGTGTTCAAGCGCTCGGGCAATCCGCTGCTGATCCTGCGCCTGGGCGAGTTGCCGGTGCTGCCGCAGCATTACTGGAAAGACCGCGACTTCAAAGCCACCACCTTCGAACCACCGCTGGGCAGCGGGCCGTACCGCATCACGTCGGTCACGCCGGGTCGGCAGCTGATTTTCGAGCGGGTCAAGGATTACTGGGGCAAGGATCTGCCGGTCAATCGCGGCAAGTACAATTTCGATCGCATGGACGTCGAGTTCTACCGCGACAGCGATGTCGCCTTCGAAGCGTTCAAGGCCGGTGAGTTCGACATCTACATCGAGCATCAGGCGAAGAACTGGGTCAACGGCTACAACTTCCCTGCTGTACGTCGTGGCGAAGTGATCAAGGCACAGATCCCGCATCAGATTCCGACGCAGACTCAGGGCCTGTTCATGAACAGCCGCCGCGCGACGTTCGCCGACGTAAAAACCCGCGAAGCGCTGGGCCTGATGTTCGATTTCGAGTGGACCAACCGTGCGCTGTTCAGCGATGCCTACAAGCGCACAAGCAGTTACTACCCCAACAGCGAATTCACTGCGTCCGGCCTGCCGGTCGGCCATGAATGGCTGATGCTCAAGCCTTACAAGGAGCAGTTGCCAGCCCGGCTGTTCACCGAGCCGTTTACCCTGCCGAAGACCGACGGCCGAGGCATTCCCCGGGAAACCATGCGCAAGGCGCTGGCCCTGCTCGCCGAGGCCGGTTGGAAGCTCCACGGCCAGCGCCTGCAAGACAAAGACGGCCAACCGCTGCGTTTCGAACTGCTGCTGGTCAACCCGAGCCTGGAGCGGCTCTATCAGCCGTACATCGAAAACCTCAACAGCATCGGCATCGACGCGCGCCTGCGCACCGTTGATCGTGCGCAATACAAACAGCGCCTCGATCAATTCGATTTCGACATGATCTCGATGACCCTCGGCCAGACCCTGAGCCCGGGCCTTGAGCAGTGGCAGTACTTCCACTCCAGCCAGGTGAACGTCAAGGGCAGCAAGAATTACGCGGGCATCGCCAATCCGGTGGTCGATCACCTGCTCGAACAATTGCTCGCCGCCCGCACCCGCGACGAGCAGGTCGCCGCTGGCAAAGCGCTCGACCGCGTGCTGCTCTGGCAGCACTACAGCATTCCCAACTGGTACCTCAATTATCACCGTCTGGCCTACCGCAACCGGTTGGCCTTTGTCACCACGCCGCCCTACACCCTGGGCCTGAGCGCATGGTGGCTGAAGTCTTCGGAGAAAGATCGATGAACGCTGTTCGCACCCTGCTCGTGCAGGCCGGCGGCTTGCTGTTCGCCGGGCTGGCCTGGGCCGCCCCGCAACACGCCGTGACCCTGTACAACGAGCCGCCGAAATACCCGGCCGATTTCAAGCATTTCGACTACGTGAACCCTGATGCGCCCAAGGGCGGCGTGTTCCGCCAAGCCGGTTTCGGCGGCTTCGATAGCCTCAACCCGTTCATCAACAAAGGCGTGCCGGCCGATGACATCGGCCAGATCTACGACACCCTGACCAAACACAGCCTCGACGAGCCGTTCACCGAGTACGGCCTGATTGCCAGCAAGATCGAGAAAGCCGACGACAACAGTTGGGTGCGCTTCTACCTGCGCCCGCAAGCGCGTTTCCACGACGGCCACCCGGTGCGCGCCGAAGACGTGGTGTTCAGCTTCGAGACGTTGACCAAGGAAGGCTCGCCGATGTTTCGCGGCTACTACAACGACGTCGCCGAAGCCATTGCCGAAGACCCGTTGAAAGTCTTGTTCAAGTTCAAGCACAGCAACAACCGCGAGCTGCCGCTGATCCTCGGCCAGTTGCCGGTCCTGCCGAAACACTGGTGGGCCAGTCGCGACTTCAACAAGGGCAATCTGGAAATCCCGCTGGGCAGCGGCCCGTACAAGGTCACCCAAGTGAAGGCCGGCCGTTCGGTACGTTACGAGCGGGTCAAGGATTACTGGGGCAAGGACTTGCCGGTCAACCGTGGCTTCTACAACTTCGACACGATGACCACCGACTATTACCGCGACAACACCGTCGCCCTCGAAGCACTGAAGGCCGGGCAGTTCGATTACTGGCTGGAGATGACCGCGAAGAACTGGGCCAGCGCCTATAACGTTCCGGCGGTCACCGAGGGGCGTTTGATCAAGGAACTGATCCCCAACAGCAACCCGACCGGCATGCAGGGCTTCGTCTTCAACCTGCGCCGCCCGGTGTTCCAGGATGTGCGCGTGCGTCAGGCGCTGGGGCTGCTGTTCGACTTCGAATGGACCAACAAGCAATTGTTCAACGGCGCCTACGTGCGCACCCGCAGTTACTTCGAGAACTCGGAAATGGCCGCCACCGGCCTGCCCGACGCCGAGCAACGGACGATCCTCGAACCGTTTCGCAGCAAACTGCCGGCCCAGGTGTTCAGCGAAGCCTTCGAAAATCCCAAGACCGACGCCAGCGGCATGATCCGCACCCAGCAGCGTGAGGCCTATCAACTGCTGCAAGAGGCCGGCTGGAAAATCGTCGATGACAAAATGGTCGACGCCACTGGCAAACCGGTGGTGATCGAATTCCTCCTCGCCCAGACCGAATTCGAACGGGTGCTGCTGCCGTTCAAGCGCAACCTCAGCGACCTAGGCATCGATCTGGTCATCCGCCGCGTCGACGTCTCGCAGTACATCAACCGCGTGCGCTCGCGGGATTTCGACATGATGGTCGGCAGCTTTCCCCAGTCCAATTCGCCGGGTAACGAGCAGCGCGAGTACTGGATGAGCGCCGCCGCCGACAAACCGAGCAGCCGCAACAGCATGGGCCTCAAAGACCCGACCGTTGATCAACTGGTGGAAAGCCTGATCAACGCCGACTCGCGCAAAAGTCTGGTTGCCCACGCTCGGGCGCTGGATCGTGTTCTGCAATGGGGCTACTACGTGGTGCCGAACTGGCACATCAAGAGCTGGCGCGTGGCTTACTGGAACCACATCGGCCACCCGAAAACCTCGCCCAAGTACGACATCGGCATCAACACCTGGTGGGTCAAGCCTGACGCCAAGCCTGCCGTAGAAGTCGAAACCCAACTGCAAGCCGACCCTGCGGGCACGGAGTAATCAGATGCTGGCGTATATCTTTCGGCGACTGCTGCTGATCATCCCGACCCTGTTCGGCATTCTGCTGATCAACTTCGTGATCATCCAGGCCGCGCCCGGCGGGCCGGTCGAGCAGATGATCGCCAAGCTCGAAGGCTTCGAAGGCGCCACCAGCCGGATTGCCGGCGGCGGTGCCGAAGTGGCGGTGGCCGGCTCGTCCTACCGTGGCGCGCAGGGGCTGGATCCGGCGCTGATCAAGGAAATCGAGCACATGTACGGGTTCGACAAATCGGCCCCGGAACGTCTGTGGATCATGGTCAAGAACTACGCGCAGCTGGATTTCGGCGACAGTTTCTTCCGCGACGCCAAGGTCATCGACCTGATCAAGGAAAAGATGCCGGTGTCGATCTCGTTGGGGCTGTGGAGCACGCTGATCATGTACCTGGTGTCGATCCCGCTGGGCATCGCCAAGGCCACGCGGCACGGCAGCCACTTCGATGTCTGGACCAGTTCTGCGATCATCGTCGGCTATGCGATCCCGGCGTTTCTGTTTGCGATCCTGCTGATCGTGGTGTTTGCCGGCGGCAGTTATCTGGACTGGTTCCCCCTGCGCGGGCTGACTTCGAACAACTTCGATGAGCTGAGCCTGGGCGGCAAGATCCTCGATTACTTCTGGCACCTGGCATTGCCGGTCACCGCGCTGGTGATCGGCAACTTCGCGACCATGACTCTGTTGACCAAGAACAGCTTTCTCGACGAAATCAACAAGCAGTATGTGGTCACCGCCAAGGCCAAGGGCCTGACCCGCCATCGCGTGCTCTACGGCCACGTGTTCCGCAACGCCATGCTGCTGGTGATTGCCGGTTTTCCGTCGGCATTCATCGGTATCTTCTTCACCGGCTCGTTGCTGGTGGAAGTGATCTTCTCTCTCGATGGTCTCGGCCTGATGAGTTTCGAGGCGGCGATCAATCGCGATTACCCGGTGGTGTTCGGCACGCTGTTCATCTTCACCCTGCTCGGGCTGGTGGTGAAACTGATCGGCGACCTGACCTACACCTTTGTCGATCCGCGCATCGACTTCGCCAGCCGGGAGCATTGAGATGAACCTGTCCCCTCTCAACCGCCGACGCTTCGAACTGTTCAAGGCCAACAAGCGTGGCTGGTGGTCGCTGTGGCTGTTTCTGATCCTGTTCGGCCTGAGCCTGGGCGCCGAGCTGATTGCCAACGACAAGCCGCTGGTCGTGCATTACGACAACAACTGGTATTTCCCGGCGATCAAGCGCTACCCGGAAACCGCGTTCGGCGGCGAATTCCCGCTGGAAGCCAACTACAAGAGTCCGTACATCCGTGAGCTGCTCAAGGCCAAGGACGCGTGGATTCTGTGGGCGCCGATCCCCTACAGCTACCAGAGCATCAACTACGACCTGAAAGTCCCGGCCCCGGCGCCACCCTCGACGGACAACCTGCTGGGCACCGACGATCAGGGCCGCGATGTGCTGGCGCGGGTGATCTACGGCTTCCGCATTTCCGTGCTGTTCGCGCTGACGCTGACCGTGCTGAGCTCGATCATCGGTGTGATTGCCGGCGCCCTGCAGGGCTTCTATGGCGGCTGGGTCGATCTGGCCGGGCAGCGCTTTCTCGAGATCTGGTCGGGGCTGCCGGTGCTGTATCTGCTGATCATCCTTGCCAGTTTCGTCCAGCCGAATTTCTGGTGGTTGCTGGGCATCATGCTGCTGTTCTCGTGGATGAGCCTGGTCGATGTGGTGCGCGCCGAGTTCCTGCGCGGGCGCAATCTGGAATATGTGCGCGCCGCCCGCGCGCTGGGCATGCAGAACGGCGCGATCATGTTCCGCCACATCCTGCCCAACGCCATGGTCTCGACCATGACCTTCATGCCGTTCATCCTCACCGGCGCCATCGGCACCCTGACCGCGCTGGACTTCCTCGGCTTCGGCTTGCCGGCCGGCAGTCCGTCGCTGGGCGAACTGGTTGCCCAAGGCAAATCCAACCTGCAGGCGCCATGGCTGGGCATGAGCGCGTTTGCCGTGCTGGCGCTGATGTTGAGTCTGCTGGTGTTTATCGGCGAGTCCGCTCGCGATGCCTTCGACCCGAGGAAGTGAAATGAATCAGGACAATCTGATCGAAGTGCGCGACCTCGCCGTCGAATTCGGTTTCGGCGAGCGCGTGCACCGCGTGGTCGAGGGCGTGAGCTTCGACATCAAGCGCGGTGAGACCCTGGCACTGGTCGGCGAATCGGGCTCGGGCAAATCGGTAACGGCGCACTCGATCCTGCGCCTGCTGCCCTACCCCATGGCGCGACATCCGGCCGGCAGCATCAATTACGCCGGGCAGAACCTGCTGGATTTGAGCGAGAAGACCATCCGCCATATTCGTGGCAACCGCATCGCCATGATCTTTCAGGAGCCGATGACTTCGCTCAATCCGCTGCATTCGATCGAGAAGCAGATCAACGAAGTGCTCGGCATCCACAAGGGCCTGAGTGGCAAAGTGGCGACCAAACGCACGCTGGAGCTGCTGGAAATGGTCGGCATTCCCGAGCCGCACAAGCGTCTCAAGGCCCTGCCCCATGAATTGTCCGGCGGCCAGCGGCAGCGGGTGATGATCGCCATGGCCCTGGCCAACGAGCCGGAATTGCTGATCGCCGACGAACCGACCACGGCGCTGGACGTGACCGTTCAGCTGAAAATCCTCGATTTGCTCAAGGATCTTCAGGCTCGATTGGGCATGTCGCTGCTACTGATCAGTCACGATTTGAACCTGGTGCGAAGAATTGCGCATCGCGTATGTGTCATGCAGCGCGGTTGCATCGTCGAACAGGCATCGTGCGCAGAGCTGTTCCGTTCGCCGCAGCATCCGTACACTCGGGAATTGCTCGGCGCGGAGCCCAGCGGCGGCCCGGCGAGCAATGAAATCGGCGCGCCGCTGCTCGAAGTCGAGGACCTCAAAGTCTGGTTCCCGATCAAGAAAGGCCTGCTCAAACGCACGGTGGATTACGTCAAGGCAGTGGACGGCATCAATTTCAGCCTGCCTCAGGGGCAGACTCTGGGGATCGTCGGCGAAAGCGGTTCCGGCAAATCCACCCTCGGTCTGGCGATTTTGCGGCTGATCGGCAGCAAAGGCACGATCCGCTTTGAAGGCAAGCAGCTAGACTGCCTGACGCAGAACGAGATTCGGCCGCTGCGGCGGGAGATGCAGGTGGTGTTTCAGGACCCGTTCGGCAGCCTGAGCCCGCGCATGTGCGTCAATGACATCGTTGGCGAAGGCCTGCGGATACACAGAATGGGCACCGCAGCCGAACAGGAAGCGGCGATCATTGCGGCATTGAAGGAGGTAGGTCTGGATCCGGAAACCCGGCACCGCTACCCCCACGAATTTTCCGGTGGGCAACGGCAGCGAATCGCCATTGCCCGGGCTCTGGTGCTGAAACCGGCGCTGATCCTGCTGGACGAGCCGACTTCGGCGCTCGACCGGACGGTGCAGCGGCAAGTGGTGGAGCTGTTGCGTTCACTGCAAGCCAAGTACAACCTGACGTATTTGTTCATCAGCCATGACCTGGCTGTCGTCAAAGCGCTGAGCCACCAGCTGATGGTGGTCAAGCATGGCCAAGTGGTCGAACAGGGAGACGCGCAAAGTATCTTTGCCGCCCCCGAACATCCGTATACACAGCAGTTGCTGGAAGCCGCTTTTCTGGCACCAGCCACTGCGCAATAACCTGAAAGAGGAGCAACACATGGGTTTTCTCGCCGGTAAGCGCGTACTGATCGTCGGTGTCGCCAGCAAGCTGTCCATCGCATCCGGCATCGCTGCCGCCATGCATCGCGAGGGCGCTGAGCTTGCCTTCACTTATCAGAACGACAAACTCAAGGGTCGCGTCGAAGAGTTCGCACAAGGCTGGGGTTCGAGCCCTGAGCTGTGCTTCCCGTGCGACGTGGCCAGCGATGAAGAAATCGCCAAGGTCTTCGAAGAGCTGAGCAAGAAGTGGGACGGTCTGGACTGCATCGTCCACTCCGTCGGCTTCGCCCCGGGTGACCAACTGGACGGCGACTTCACCGAAGCCACCACTCGTGAAGGTTTCCGCATCGCTCACGACATCAGCGCCTACAGCTTCGTGGCCCTGGCCAAGGCTGGTCGCGAAATGATGAAAGGCCGCAACGGCAGCCTGCTGACCCTGTCGTACCTTGGCGCCGAGCGCACCATGCCGAACTACAACGTGATGGGCATGGCCAAGGCTTCCCTTGAAGCCGGCGTCCGCTACCTGGCCGGTTCCCTCGGTCCGGACGGCACCCGCGTCAACTGCGTATCGGCTGGCCCGATCCGCACCCTGGCCGCATCCGGCATCAAGAACTTCCGCAAGATGCTGGCCGCCAACGAAGCGCAGACTCCGCTGCGCCGCAACGTCACCATCGAAGAAGTCGGCAACGCCGGCGCCTTCCTGTGCTCCGACCTGGCGTCGGGCATCAGCGGTGAAATCATGTACGTCGACGGCGGCTTCAACACCACCGCGATGGGCAACATCGAAGAGTGATCTTCCTGTAGCCGTTAAAAAACCCGCCGGATCCGGCGGGTTTTTTTATGCCTGCAGAAAAGCTCGCCCAACTACATATGTACCGCCAACCACCCTGCCCTGCCTTTGATACTCGGCGCTCGATGCTTATCAGCCGCCAGGGAGGCGCAGATGGACGACACACCGGTACATGAACAGACGCTGATTCACAATCTCATCGCAGAATTGACCGCCGTACCGGTGGTCAGCGCCGCCACACCGGCGCGCACGCTGGAGGTTCCCCGTGCATGCCGGCTGCGCGAATGGATGGAGCTTTACTGGAGCGCCCTCGAACGCCCTGAATTTCTCGATTGGGCCAGTGGCTTTAACATCGATCTGGATACCCTGCAGATCAAGGGCGATACCCTGCAAGCGCAGACACCCTCGAACGGCTCCAGCGATGTCCGCACGTTCACGCTGGAAGATGATTCGGGCTGGTGGCAGATGGCGCCGATGCTGCTATCGATTTCCCAGCGTATCGATCCTGCGGGGCTGGGCCTGCCCTACATCGGCGGTAAATCCGCCAACCCGCTGTATCGGTTTCCACGGCAAGTGGTGCTGGCGTTCTACGGTTACCCGGAACCGCAAAACCAGATTCAGGCCCGAGTCATCCTCGCCGAGCTGAAGAAAACCGGTCTGGCGGCCATCGATGAAAACGGCCAGAGCACGTCGGCGCTAGTGAAGGAACGCAACGCGCAACTGGAAGACTTTCGGGCGATCGCCGATCGAATCGATGAAGTGTTGCTGGCGAGCGACCCTTTCGAGCAGCGAGGCTTTCTCGACACGCCGGTAACCCTCACTTCGGCCTCTGTTTCCGCGCCGGCCAGAGGGCCGCGCCTCAAACTGGGCGAGCTTCTGGGCCGCTATGAGTTTGCGTTGCCGCAAGATGCTCGCGAAGCCAGGGCACTTGCGCAACGCCTGCGCCAGCAAAGCTGGCCGGCGCTGCCCTACGTCAGCGATTACGTGCAAAGCAACGACCCCATCCGCAGTTATCGTGAAGAATTTGGCGCTCTGGAAGATAACCGGCACATCGTGCGACGCCTTGAAGCGCTGAGCTGGAACAAAGCGCCCAAGGCCAAGATCGATTACGAGGAAATCAGCGAGCCCCATCCGGATTCCGCGCTGGCGGGACGGATGAAGTATGGCCAGCGTCAATTGCAGACACTCAGCGCCGATGAGGATTTTCAAGCCATCCTGCAGCAGCACGGACTGCCTGCCGACAGTCAATTGCTCGTCACCGAATCCGGTCATGTCGGTACTGCCAGCGTAAAGGGCTGGGTCACCCTGACGGCGCAGGTGGAAAAACAGGCTGATCTGAAACTCTTTCGCGACCAGCTCAAGGCCAAGGCAAGCAAAGCCGGCGGCGCCCTGCGCTCGAGCGGTAAAGTCACCCTTGGGCAAATGTTGCGCTTCTACAATCTGCTTTTGCCGAACACTGTCGAGCAAGCCCTCGCGCTGGTGAAATGGTTCAGGATCAATCTGCACACCCGCCCCGGGCATATGAATCACTGGTATCTGCTCGGCCAGCCGTGGACACAAACCGAACGGTTCACGGCGCAACAGCGTCAGAGCATCATCGACACCACACAGGCGTTTTTACCCGTAGACTCGCCGCCGTTGATCGACTACCTCAGTGAGGGTGTCGATACCGATCTGCCGCTCAAAACGCTCCAGGCAAAAGCCGACTACCTGATCAGCCGTATTCTGATCACACCGCGCGCGCAAACGCTGGGCAATCTGCTGGTGAAGACTCTGGGCGCTCCGGCGCAGGAGAAACGCCTGCTGGCCACCAACCGCGATCGCCTGTTGCTCGCTGCATTGATTCTCAGCCTGGAGCCGAACGCGGGTGAAGATTTGAACCGTATTGTCGAGCAACGTCTGGAGGGGCGTGATTTCTGGGGCGACAGCTATGACGAGGTACGCCGCTTCATTGATCGGCAGCCCGCTCTTGCATCGGTCAAAAACAAGACGTTGGCCACCCATCTGTTGTTGTCCGGTATAGCGCCGGAGTTTCTGACCCGGCATATTCCGCCATCACTCTGTTACATGAGTTGTTCGCGTTGGGTCAGGCTGAAGCAGGTCGTGCTGTATATCGAAAGCCAAATGCCGGGTGTGGCACGCCTGATGAGCTATGAGCAACTGAACCAACTGACCAAAGGCCCGGCCCCCACGCACTTCTACAAATTTCTGCGCGAGGATTCCTGTGCCTCACTGGTCGTTGACTGGGCGGTTGCCAGAGGGCTGATCCAGCGCAATGCCGAATTTCCGGTGACTGTTTATGACGCCACGACGCTGAAGCAGGCCGATGTCCTGTTCCGCAACCACAATCGCCTGTTGAACGATCTTTATCGGCGGGCGTTCCTTTCGGCACCGCCCACTCCCGTCACGGTTGCCCTGGCCGATCTGCGCAAGGTGTTCAGCGATTCCCCCTACCTCACGGAGAAGGCGCTGTTTGTTGCAGACGCCAACCCGCAGACCTTTTCAGCGCATTACTCGCTGAGCGAATTGCATGTCGCCGGCAAGCTGACAGGGAAGCTGGCGGGATGGCAATCGAGCAATGCACAGTTGCAACTGGCCCCCATGCTTGCCTCGTTGCCCAGACTGCACAATGTGGCAACCTACTTCCATGCGGCACTGAGCGCACGCCTGAGGCAAATGAAGGACGCACATATCGCATTTCTCAAGGAAGCGTTCTGTCGCTTGCCGTTCGCGCAGCGAATCGACATCGAAGATCACGAGCTGGAACTGCTCGCCCTGCGGCCAGTATCGGCAGCCACGGACAAGCTGGCTGACGCCAGCACTGCGCCATTCGGCATCTTGGCGCTGCTGCGTGGGAGTCCAGCCAGAGTCTTCGAGATTTTCACTGGCAGGAATGAAGTGGTGCTGCGTCGCGATATCGACCTTGCATTACTCAAACCATCGGGGGCAAATGATGCGGCGAAATCGCTGCCCGTCGACGCCGAAGCCTACAGGCACGGCTACCAGCCTCGCTTGAATGCCACTTGTAACGCGTTCATTACTCGCCTCGATATTCAGGGCGCACCCCTGGCGCAACAGGAGCGCGCCGCCGTGCCCGATACCTTCGCCTCCAACACAGTCAACGCCATCGCCAGCACCGCTGTCCGGCATCTGTTCGATGCCTTTAAAGCACAAGCCTTGCAAGACGCATTGCGCGTGCCCGAACTCGAGGATGCCGTTGCGAGTCACGAGAAATGGCTGACGTTTTACCAGAAGCTGAGCCCGCCCAAGCGCTGAGCACTGGCGAATCCGGCGATAGATCGACTGACGCCTTCGCGAGCAGGCTCGCTCCCACAGAGATCGTGCTGAACTGAAAAATCCTCCGCGCCATCGAGACCTGTGGGAGCGAGCCTGCTCGCGAAGACATTCCATCAGCCAGCATCAAACTGCCTGACCCACCGCCATCGCGGGCAAGCCCGCTCCCACAGGAATTCAAGGTGAACTCACACCTCATTAACGTCACTGGACTCTGTGGGAGCTGGCTCGCCAGCGATGGTGCCGTTACTAACAGCCTTTCAGAGCTTGCTTGTGCGCATACATCGCGCCATCCGCATCGGCAAGCAGGCGATCAACGGTTTCGTGGCGTTTGGGGTCGTATTCGATCTGGCCGACGCTGAAACGAATCGCGTAACCACGGTGCAGCGTGGCGTTGCGCTCTTCGAGGATTTCCTTGAGCCGCGCCATGATCCGCGTGGTTTCAACGTGGCTCGAGCCGGTCAGCAACGCGACGAACTCATCACCACCCAAGCGCCCGACCACATCGCTCTCGCGAAAGGCAATGCGCAACACATCGGCGAAGGTCTTCAGCGCACTGTCGCCTTCGGCATGCCCGTACAGATCGTTGATCTGCTTGAAGTCGTTGAGATCGAAAAACAACAGCGTCGCCGGTCGGTTCAAACGTGCGCAGGCATCCAGCGCATGCTGGGCCAGTTGCTTGAAACCACGGCGATTGGACAGCAGCGTCAGTTCATCCATGCTTGCCATCTGCACCGCCGTCAGCTCTTGCTCGGCCATCTCCGCGAGGTCGCGCAGCAGCGCGCGCTCTTCGTCATCGAGATGCCGAGGCTTGGTGTCGATCAGGCACAAGGTGCCCAACTTGTTGCCATCGGGGACCGTCAACGGATAACCGGCGTAAAAGCGAATATTCGGCGCTCCGGTAACCAACGGGTTGTCATGAAAGCGCAAATCTTCCAGCGCATCGGGGACCAGCATCAGCTCGTTCTGCAAAATCGCATGACCGCAGAACGAGACATCGCGGGACGTCTCGGTGGCATCCAGCCCCACACATGACTTGAACCATTGGCGATCCTTGTCGACCAGCGTGACCAGAGCAATCGGCACGTTGAACAAACGCTTGGCCAAGCGCGTCAGGCGATCGAAACGTTCCTCCGGCTCCGAATTGAGATTCAGGCCATGCAGCGCGTCAATTCGGGAAGCTTCGTTGGCAGGTTTTCCGGGCACCAGCATGCGCACACTCCGTAGACAGTCATGCGTTGAGCGTAGCGCTAAATCGCCGAGGCTTCACATTTGCGCCACCGGACACGGCCCGCCGGCATCGGCCCAGAGTTTGAATTGCGCGACGAAGATATCGTGCGGCACTGGCACCGGTGCGCGCCCTGCCCCGGGATTCCAGCCCCAGAGCACCAGTTTGTCTTCGCTGACGTGTTTTAACAGCGCGGCGAAATCACGATCACCATTGCTCGCGCGGTCCTTGATCAGCGCGCAGAGCTTGTCCGGGGGCAGGCCGATCCAGGCCATTTTGTGTGCCGCTGGCGGCAGGCTCCAGTGCGGCGCACCCGGCGGCGCATGGGGGCCATAACTGGCCGGCGGATTGCTTTCAGCATGACAGGTGGCGCAGGGCAAACCAGCGGCGCCCTTGCCATCCATGCCGCGCACTACATTCATCGCGTGAGGGATGCCGGCGTCGAACTGCAACGGCGAATCGCCGGGGATGTGGCAGTTCTGGCAGCGCGGGCTCTGAAAGACTTTCTGCACCGTGTCGAAGGCTTTCAAGGCCTGCTGATCCTCGGCAAACAGGTCCGAGGCATAGCCACCGATGCCCAGCAACACGACGGTGCCCAACACAAGATGTCGTTTCATCTCACACCCCCGACAATTGCAGTGGCAGTTCGCGCAGGCGCTGCCCGGTCAAGGCGAACACTGCGTTGGCCACCGCCGGCGCGGTCGGTGGCACGCCGGGCTCGCCGATGCCGCCGGGTTTTTCGCTGCTGGGGACGATGTGCACTTCCACCACCGGCATTTCGTTGAGCCGCAGCACTTGATAATCGTGATAGTTGGACTGCACGACGCCGCCATCCTTGACGGTGAGCTTGCTGTGCAGGGCCATGCCGAGGCCGAAAGTGATGCACGATTCCATCTGCGCGGCGATGCTCTGCGGATTCACCGCAATGCCGCAATCCACTGCGCAGACCACCCGATGTACGCGGATCGCCAGATTGTCTTGCGACACCTCGGCCACTTGCGCCACGTAGCTGCCGAACGACTCGTGCACCGCCACGCCGAGGGCATGGCCGTCCGGCAACGGTGCGCCCCAATTGGCCTTCTCCACCGCCAGATTGAGCACGCCGAGGTGGCGCGGGTGCGCCTTGAGCAGCGTTCGTCGGTACTCCACCGGATCCTTGCCCGCCGCCGTCGCCAGTTCATCGATCAGCGATTCCATGACAAAACCCGTGTGGGTGTGGCCCACCGAACGCAGCCACAACACATTGATGCCGGTCTGCGGCGAATGCAGCTCGACCTGATGATGAGGCAGATCCTTGATATACGGACTGTCGGCCACGCCCTCGACCGAGGTGGCATCGATGCCGTTCTTGACCATCGCTGCCTCGAGCATCGTCCCGGCCATGATCGACTGGCCGACCAGCACATGCTGCCAGCTCATCGGCAAACCATCAGCACCCAGTCCGACCTGCGCCTTGTGCAGGTACATCGAGCGGTAGTAGCCGCCGCGAATGTCATCTTCGCGCGCCCACACGGTTTTCACCGGCAGGTCCGCCGCTTTCGCCACTTGCACCGCTTCGGCGACGAAGTCCGAAGTCGGATTGGCGCGGCGACCGAAGCCACCGCCGAGAAATTCCGTGTGAATTTCGACCTGCTCGGGCTTGAGCCCGGTGATCTTGCTGGCAACCATTTGGTCCAGCGTCTGAAATTGCGTACCGGTCCAGATCTCGCATTTTCCGGCGCTGATTTTCACCGTGCAATTGAGCGGTTCCATCGGCGCGTGGGCCAGATACGGCACGCTGTATTCGACCTCGATTTTTTTCGCGGCTTTGCCGAAATTGGCCTTGGCGTCCCCCGCCTGAGTGGCGGAAGTGCCCGGCGTCGCCGCCAGTTTGCGGAAACTCTCGAGCAGTTTTTCACTGCTCATGTCGGCCAACGGCCCCAGGTCCCAATCGACCTTCAGCGCATCACGGCCCAGCTTCGCCGCCCAGAAATGCTCGGCCACCACCGCTACGCCGCTGGGCACCTGCACAACCTTGTGTACGCCGGGAATGGCCAGCGCTGCGGCGCCTTCGAAGGATTTCACCGTGGCACCAAACACCGGCGCGCGGGCGACCATCGCGGTCATCAGGCCTTCAAACTGCACGTCCATGCCGAACTTGGCGCGGCCGGTGATCTTCTCCGGGGTATCGAGGCGCTTGGTCGGTTTGCCGATGACTTTCCAGTCCTTGGCTTCCTTGAAAGTGATGGTTTTCGGGTCCGGCACCGGCAGTTGCCCGGCGGCATCGGCCAGTTCGCCGTAGGTCGCGCGTTGGTCCCCGGCGATGACCACGCCGGACTCCGTGCGAATCGTCGACGGCGCGACGTCGAAGCGTTTCGCAGCCGCTTCCACGAGCATCTGCCGCGCCGTCGCCCCGGCGAGTCGATAGCGGTCAAATTCCATCCAGGTCGATGTCGAACCTCCGGTGATCTGCATGCCGCCAAATGCCGGCAAGCCGTAATCCGCCGCCGAGGCTGGCGAGTGCTCGACGCGGATTTTCGACCAGTCGGCGTCCAGTTCTTCGGCGATCAGCATGGTCAGGCCGGTCCAGATGCCCTGGCCCATTTCCGAATGACCGAGCAGCACGGTGACGCTGTTGTCCGCCGCGATGCGCAGAAACGCGTTGGGTGCGAACGTCTTGTTCTGATTTTCTGCCGCCCGGGCAAAGCGGTTGGCCCCGGGCACCACAAACGCCACCATCAGGCCGCCGCTTAACAGTGCGCTGCCCTTGAGAAACCCGCGACGCGATACAGGACTGTTCATCGTTCCTCTCCCAGAGAATGACTCAGCCGATTTCGGCGGCGCGTTTGACCGCAGCGCGAATGCGCGGATAGGTGCCGCAGCGGCAGATATTGCCGGAGAGCGCCTGATCGATATCGCTGTCGGTGGGCTTGGGAATTTTCGCCAGCAACGCGGCGGCGGACATGATCTGCCCGGACTGGCAATAACCGCACTGCACCACGTCCAGCTCGGCCCAGGCCTGCTGCACCGGGTGCGAGCCATCGGTGGACAAGCCCTCGATGGTGAGGATTTTCTGCCCATGGGCGACGGCAGTCGCCGGGGTAATGCAGGAGCGTAAGGGCGCGCCGTCGACGTGCACGGTGCAGGCGCCGCACTGGGCCATGCCGCAGCCGAACTTGGTCCCGGTCAGGTGCGCGATATCGCGCAGAACCCAGAGCAGCGGCATGTCGGCGGGTACATCGAGCTCTTGGTCCTTGCCATTGATATTCAGGGTCAGCATCAGCGGATTTCCTCAGGCTCACGGTGGTGCGAAGGGGCGTCGCTGTGGTCGCAAAAACCTACGGACGCCCGCGCTTATCCCTTTCAGCAAAGCCTAATTTGCGCAGCAAGCCACACGTTGTGACCAGCGGTCATGCAGACCCCGGCATTGCTCCTACAGTTGATAACGGCTCGCACTGAGTCGTCGTATCTCTGCGCAACCGGTCCGCGAACCTCGCGGTTGTCCATCACAGGTCAGGAGTAACGAATATGGGCTTTGTCACCACTCGAGACGGCGTCGACATCTTCTACAAGGACTGGGGGCCGCGCGACGCGCCGGTGATCCACTTCCACCACGGCTGGCCGCTCAGCTCGGATGACTGGGACGCGCAGATGCTGTTTTTCCTGGCACAGGGCTTTCGGGTGATTGCTCATGATCGACGCGGGCATGGCCGCTCGAGCCAGGTCTGGGACGGCCACGACATGGATCACTACGCCGACGATGTGCTGGCAGTGGTTAATCATCTGGGTACGCGCGACGTTGTCCACGTCGGCCATTCCACCGGCGGCGGCGAAGTGATCCATTACATCGCCCGGCATGGTCAGGACAAGGTCAGCAAAGCGGTGTTGATCAGCGCCGTACCACCGTTGATGGTGCAGACCGAAAGCAACCCGGGCGGTTTGCCGAAATCGGTGTTCGATGGCTTTCAGGCGCAGTTGGCGGCGAATCGCGCGCAGTTCTATCGCGATGTGCCGAGCGGACCTTTCTACGGCTACAACCGCCCGGGCGCCGAGTCGGCGGAAGGGATCATCGCCAACTGGTGGCGCCAGGGCATGATCGGCGGGGCCAAGGCGCATTACGACGGCATCATCGCCTTCTCGCAGACCGACTTCACCGAAGACCTGAAAAAAGTCACCGTGCCGGTGTTGGTGATGCACGGCGAGGATGACCAGATCGTGCCTTACGCCAACTCCGCACCGTTATCGGCGAAACTGCTGCCCAACGGCACACTGAAGTCGTACCCGGGATTTCCGCATGGCATGCCGACGACGCAAGCGGAAACCATCAATGCGGATTTGTTGGCGTTTATTCGCGGGTAACCGCCTCAATCAGGCTTACTGCAATCGGCAAACACTGATCCCCTGTGGGAGCGGGCTTGCCCGCGAGGCGTCTCTCCAGTCCAATTATCTGCGAATGACACTCCGCTTTCGCGAGCAGGCTCGCTCCCACAGTTGGGATTGGGTATATCCGTCAGAGACTGGTCGGCTACAAGGCCGCCATCGCTGGCAAGCCAGCTCCCACAGTTGGAATTGGGTATATCCGCCAGAGACTGGTCGGCTATAAGGCCGCCATCGCTGGCAAGCCAGCTCCCACAGTTGGAATTGGGTATATCCGCCAGAGACTGGTCGGCTATAAGGCCGCCATCGCTGGCAAGCCAGCTCCCACAGTTGGAATTGGGTATATCCGCCAGAGACTGGTCGGCTATAAGGCCGCCATCGCTGGCAAGCCAGCTCCCACAGTTGGAATTGGGTATATCCGCCAGAGACTGGTCGGCTATAAGGCCGCCATCGCTGGCAAGCCAGCTCCCACAGTTGGGATTGGGTATATCCGTCAGAGACTGGTCGGCTGGAAGGCCGCCATCGCTGGCAAGCCAGCTCCCACAGGGATCAGGGTAGATCTGCTGTTCATTCGTATCTTTGAGATAGCTATCGCGAGCAGGCTCACTCCTACAAGAGCAAGAGCAAGAGCAAGAGCAAGAGCAAGAGCAAGAGCAAAAGATCGCAGCCTTCGGCAGCTCCTACAGTCTCCGCGTTCGCCTTAGGTCGAGTGTCAGCTCGCCTGCTTTTGATCTTGATCCACCGGCGACGTCGGAAGGCTGAGCGGAGGGATTGATCCGGGCGTGGGAGCGCAGCGACCGTCTGGCGCAGCCAGACACAGCGGAAGGAGGTGCAGCGAAGCAAACCGGAGCCGCTGCGCCCGGATCAGTCCCGGAGCGAAGGAACCCGAGCCTGCGAGGGCCGAACGCAGGAGCAAGCCTTTTTGGTTACTTTTTCGGCGTTTGGAAAAAGTGACCCGCCGTAAGGGCGGAACCATAAGCAGCCGTTACCGCAGCAACGGATATGTACCCACTCAAAAACACCCCCACCGCCTGACAACAAGCCTTCGCGAGCAGACTCGCCCCCACAGAAATCGCAAGCGTGCTGAAGGCTGAATCAATCCCCTATCCCTCTGCCCGCCCTTCGCCTTCACGATCACCACGGTAATGCCTGGCCAGCGGAAAATCCGGCAGCCACGATTCACGCCGCACAATCCAGCTCTCATAGGTCGGCTTCAACTGATCCGGCGCATCCAGCGCGCCGAGGCTCACCTCGACCTCATCACCACTGCGATTGAACACCGACGAACCACAGCGCGGGCAAAAGTGCCGCCCTTGATACTCATGGGTTTCACCGCTGATGGTCACCGCGTCCTCAGGAAAAATCGCCGAGGCATGAAACAGCGCACCGTGGATCTTGCGACAGTCCAGGCAATGGCACAGCCCGACCCGGTAAGGCTCGCCAGAGGCTTCAAAACGCACATCGCCGCACAGGCATCCGCCGGTAAATGCAGTCATGGTTCAGCTCCATCGCGCTCGTGGTGTCACGCCCCCAGAGCCTATAACAGTCGGCGCTGCAATGCAGACGATGTTTCAGATGAAAGAACTCAATGTTGCCGCACTGCAACGGGCATTCGCCGGCCAGAGCTAATACACTCGGACGCTGACCTGCCGGGACGATCACGATGAAACACGCCACAGCGAAAAACCCCGAGAAAGCCCCGCGCTTCTGGCGCGACGACGCCCTGCCCTTCATCGAAGCGCGGGCGATCGCGGATGGGCGTGAAGTCTGTTATGCGCGGCATTCCCATGCGCACTTTTCCATCGGAGCAATCACCGCCGGGCGCAGCACCTATGTGCATGAGCAGGCGCAGTATGAAGTGGCAGCAGGCACCGTGGTGCTGATGAATCCCGGCGATGTACACGCCTGCAATCCGATCGATGATCAGCCTTGGTCGTACGTGATGTTGTATGTCGAAACGCCGTGGCTGGCGGATTTGCAACATCAGTTGGGGTTTGCCGGGGAGCTGGAATTTCGGCGGTTTAGCGACACGCATCTGGCTGATGCCGAGCTGTTCGGCAAGTTGATGGGGTTGTATGAGGTTTTGCTCGACGACCAAATGGAGGCGCTGGTGAAACAAAGCGCGGCGGTAGAGTTTTTCAGTGATTTGCAGGTCCGCCTGAATCCGGCGGATGAGCCCGTCGATGAGCCGAATTTCAAGCTGGAACGCGCCGCTGATTTCATCCGTGGACATTGCACAGAAGTGCTCAGCCTCGAGGCAATTTGCGCGGCGGCGCAGCTGTCGCCGTCGTACTTGATTCGCGCGTTCAAGCAGCGTTACGGGATGACGCCCCATGCGTTCGTGGTCAACCAGCGCATCCAGTTCGCCCGCGAGCGCTTGCGCAGCGGCCAATTGATTGCCGATGTCGCGCTCCAGGCCGGGTTTGCCGATCAGGCGCATTTTCAGCGAGCGTTCAAACAACATCTGGCGGCAACGCCGGGGCAGTATCGCGGCTGACTTCATACTCAAAGTTGAACACTGCCCCCCTTGTGGGAGCGAGCCTGCTCGCGAAAGCGGTGTGTCATTCAACACTTCACTGACTGATCCACCGCATTCGCGAGCAGGCTCGCTCCCACAGGGGGTTGTGGTGGGCCTGTCAGTCAAGTGAACAGCAAATAAAGCGCACTCACCGCCAGCAACAACGCCATCAACCGATTGAACCAGCGCATCCCTGCCGCATTGCTCAGATACCCGCGCAAAAACGTCCCGGCATACGCCCAGCAGCCCACCGACAGATAGCAGATCACCAGATACACCGCCGCAAATTGCCAGACCAGCCGCGCCTCGCCGTCGGCGACAAACGCGCCCATGCCGGCGACGCATGCCAGCCAGGCCTTGGGGTTGAGCCATTGCATCACCGCGCCATAGAGCATCGACGGCGCACGGCCGGACTCGCTGGTGTTCAGTTGGCCGTCATCGCTGGCCAGTTTCCAGGCCATGAACAACAGGAACGCCACCCCGGCCCATTGCACCACGCGGGTCATGAACGGCCACAATTGCAGCACCTCATGCAGGCCCAAGCCCATCAGCACCAGCAACAGCACAAACCCCAACGTCGCCCCGGCCACGTGCCGCTGGCTGGCGCGGAAACCGTACTGCGCGCCGGAACTCAAGGCGACGATATTGACCGGCCCGGGGGTGATGGATGCGGCGAGGGCAAACGCCGCCATGGAAAGAATCAGACTCATTGCACACCTGCTTCAAACGAGGAACGAGGTGGCTACGGTAGCGGGCGGGGGATTTGCGGTATTGAAGAAAATGACCCTGAGGCTGCGAATCTTCTGAGGGAGCGGTGGGTCAGTCGCCCAGTGTTGGCTGAGCTGACGTCTTCGCGAGCAGGCTCGCTCCCACAAGGTTTTGCGTGAGACTCAAATCTCGCCCCCCCCACAAGACCTGTGGGAGCGAGCCTGCTCGCGAAAGCGTTCGGTCAGTCACAACAGACTTGTCAGGACTGACGCCATCGCGAGCAAACTCCCCCTACAGGGGCACTCAGGCCAGGCGCGGCACGGTGAAGCGGAATTCGCTGCCCTGCCCCGGCTCGCTCTCGGCGACGATCTGGCCGCCATGGGCTTCGACGATGCCTTGGGTGATGTACAAACCCAGGCCAGTGCCGGTCGGGTTGCCTTCCTTTATCGTCCAGTAGCGGTCGAACACATGCGGCAAGTGCTCCTTGGGAATGCCTTCACCACTGTCACGCACGATAAACACGATCTCGTCACCCACCGATTTGGCGTGCACGCCGACCGTGCCCATGCGCGGGGTGAATTTGATGGCGTTGCCCACCAGGTTCGACAGCACCTGAAACAACCGCTCAGGGTCGGCGTGGATGCGCAGGTCAGGATCGGCCTGGAAGGAAATGCTGATGTCCTTGTCATGGGCCAGCGGCGACAGCAACGCTTGTGCCTCTTCAAAGATGTGCCCGACCTCCAGCGCCTGCGGGGTGATGGAGTAGCGCCCGGCGTCGATTTTCGAGGTATCGAGCAGGTCTTCCAGCAACGTGTTCATCCGCGCCGTGGCCTGCTGCATGGTGTCGATTGCAGTGGAGATACGCCGCGAAGTGTGCGCGCCTTCCGAGCTGAAGGCTTTCTGCATCATGCCGCAGAGCATCGAAATCACCGTCATCGGGTTGCGCAGGTCGTGGGAAACCACCGCCACCAGATCATCGCGCGCCTGCACAGCCGCCTGCTCGCGACGTACCTGACGGGCCAGATCGTTTTCCAGCGCCGAACGGCGCAGGTCATTGGCGGCGAACCGGTCACCGTGGCTCCACTTGGTGGAGATCCCGGCCATCTCAACCTTCCAGATCTCGAACGAAGTACGCGGACGCAGGCGCATCCCGGCGTCGGAGTTTTCCAGATCCAGCGGCTTGCGCGGGTCACCGCTCCAGTTGATGTTTTCCTTCACTTCCGGACGGAACCACAGCACGCCGTTGTCCACCGGTTTGGGCAGGCTCATGGCGAGCACACCGCTGGCCACAGACTGATACTGCGCCGCCGGCGGGTAAACGCTGGACAGGTGATGGCTGGCGAACACCGGCTCGCCGCGCGCCTGCAACCACTTGTGCAGCGCGCGAATTTCTTCCGGCGCCGGGCAGTTGCCGTAACGGTGCAACTGCTTGTCTTCGATGATCGCGATGCCGCCGGCATTGACCAGCGCCATCAGCGTCGCTGGCTGCTGGGCGAGGCCGTCGAAAACATTTTGCGGCGAATCGACCATCGCCTGATTGAGCCGCGCCAGCGCTTCGACCTTCTCTTCACGCTGGCGGGTCAGTTCAAGGGTTTCCATGGCACTGATCTGCAACGACAGGACCTGGCCGATGGTCTGGCAAGCCATGCGCAATTCATGCGGCACGTGCAGCGGCTGGCGATTGCCGCAGCTGATCAGGCCCCAGAGCTTGTCGCCCTTGAGCAGGGAAATGCTCATCGACGACAGCACGCCCATGTTCTTCATGTACTGACAGTGAATCGGCGAGACGCTGCGCAGCGTGGCGAAACTGAGGTCCAGCGGCGTTTGCGTGTCCGGGCGCAGCTTCGGCACCAGTGGCACTGGCTGATAATCGGCGTTGGGGATGATCCGCAGCCAATTGGTGCGGTACAGCTCGCGCGCCTGCTCGGGAATGTCCGAAGCCGGGAAGAACAGGCCGTTGAACACTTCCATCGACGGATCGGACGCTTCGGCGATGACCTGACCGTGGCCCTCTTCCTCGAAGCGATAGATCAGCACCCGGTCGTAACCGGTCATCGCCTGGATTTCCTTGACGCTGATGTCGTACAGGGCCTGCAGCGTGGTCGCCGCTTGCAGGCGCTGGAGCATGCGGCCCAGGTGGGTATTGACGCCGGCGACGTTGCGCGGCTGGAAATTCTTCACATGGATTTCCAGCTCGAGAATCAGCACGCCCTGATGGCGGTGCAGCAAACCTTCGAATTCAGTGCCGTTGAGCTCGAATCGTAGCGGCGCCGCCTCGGAAAACGCTGTCTGCTGCAAGGCTTCAAGCACGTGCGCGGTGTGTTCGGCGCCGATCAGGCTGTGCAGCGGCTGGCCGATCAGCGATTCGGGCGCGCGGGCCAGCAGGGTTTCGACGTTGGCGCTGACCTGAATGATCTGCAGCGCAGGCTCGGTCAGGGTCAGCAGCAAACCATGGGGCTGGATCGCGCCAGGAAAGCGGATCGGCTCGTCGGCACAGTTGGCCAGCAGTTCTTCAAAGGCTTGTGGGTCTTGCGGGTTCATGCCAGTACCTCCTGGCGCTCGAGCCACTGCTCGAAACAGCTGAATGTGGTTTGTGCTGCGCTGACCACGGCCGCGCGTTCGCTGGCCGCCATGGGCCGGTTGCTCAGGTATTCGATGAACTCACGCCAGCGCCGCCCGGTGGCCGCGCCGTAGACGTCGAGGAAGGCAGCGCCATTGTCGGCGTCCAGATTCAGCCGCGCGGCGATCTCCCGACGCAGGATCTGCCCGCCGAGAGTGGCGCCTTCGAGCACGTACAAAACACCGAGACTGGCGGCGCTGGAGTCGATCACCGGCAAGTCCTCGCACAGCGGCAAATCATTGGTCGTCGCGCCCAGCGCGCGCAGGTCGGCGTGCAAGGTCTCGGCCTTCAAACGAGGCGTCAGATCGAAATCATCCGGGACAGCGCCACTGGCGAGCAACGCCCGTTCCAGCGGCTGATAAAAACCGTAATAGGCCGCCATCAAGCGCTCGAATGCGGGGGTATCGAGGGTATCGGTAAAAAAAGGAAGGCGTTTTTCCAGTGCGATGTGCAGTTCGGCTGTGCCGGCCCGCAGATCTTGCAGCACCGGTGGCACATAAACCTCACGGGCCTTTGCTTGCATGTAGATCGCTCTTGGTGGGACCCGGCAGGGGCCATTCTGGGTGGGCTCGACGTGGGGGGAATTTATCACGCCACGCGGCTTTTTCTGCCTGCCGAAGCGTTTTTTCTGTCGAACTGCGACCCTATGACAGGTTCAGAGTGGCGCCGGATCAGAAAAGTTCGACCGACGCCATTATCCTGCCACTGCTGACCACCTCAATCAGCGCCGTCGTTCTGCACCGATGGATCGCCGTTGGCCGGTACGCTGCTGTCGGCAACGGGTTTCGAAGGATTGTTTTTTTCGGCGCCGGGATAACCGGGCAGACCGCGAGTATCGTCCGGCGTCATGACATCCTCGTTATCGCGGCTGACATCCCAGTCGGTGGTGGCGTTGGGGTCTTCATCGCGCCCGGCCGTGCCGATGGCGAAGCCGTCGTCGTTGGGATTGACGGTTTGATTAAGCGCTTTGTCGTTGCTGGATGGGTTGCTCATGTCTGCCTCCAGAACACGTTGATCGGACTTGTTTGGAAACGCCTTGGCCGCTCAAGTGCAATGGACAAGACCAACGGTGCATTCGCGGGGCACTGGTCGCCTGGCGTGAACCACCGCAACGGCGCACGGTTCTCAAGAGAAACACTTGCTCGAGCACCGTCATGAGCCACCCGCGATTCGGCATTGAGGAAGAGTACTTTCTCACTGACCTGCAGAGCCTGCGCATGGTCGGCAGTCCGCCGCCACAGGCCATCGAGGCTTGCAGGGCGGCGCTGGGTGTGTGGTTTGCCACGGAGATGTTTCAGGGGCAGATCGAAGTGGCTTCGCCGGTGTTCAGCGACTTTGTGCACGCTGGCGATTTTCTCCGTGGCAGCCGTCAGGCCTTGGGTGCAGCCCTTGAACCGTTTGCTCTGGGCGTGCTCAGCGCCGGCAGTCATCCGCTGGCCGACTGGCGCGAGCAGGTTCCGACCGACGAGGAACATTTCCATCATCTGTTCGAGCGCTACGGCCATGTTGCCCGGCGCAGCGTGTTGTCGGGGCTGCATGTGCACGTCGAGGTGATCGAGCCGCTGGATCGCATCGCCGTGATGAACGAAGTCCTGCCGTGGACGCCGCTGCTGTTGGCGCTGAGTTGTTCGTCGCCGATCTGGGATGGCGCCGCCAGCGATTTCATGAGCTATCGGCAGACCGCGTGTGACGAGTGGCCACGCATGGGCATCCCGCCGCTGTTTGCCGATCAGCGCCATTACGAAGAACACTTGGCGTTTCTCATGCGTATCGGCGCGATCAGCCAGCCCGGCGAGTGTTGGTGGGGCGTGCGCCCGGCCGCGCGTTTTCCGACCCTGGAACTGCGTATGACTGACGCTTGCCCTCGGGTCGAGGATGCGCTGACCCTTGCGGCGTTCTTTCGCGTTCTGGTGGCTCACGCCAGTGCGCAGCGGCGGCCAGGATTGCTCTATGACCAGACCGCACGTTCGATGCTGGAGGAAAATCGCTGGCGGGCCAAACGCTTGGGAATTCATGGGCGCTATTTGGTCGAAGGCATCGACGGCGACTGTTCGCTCGCGCAATGGCTGGAACTGGCCGAGCAGCGCTTTGCCGAGACGGCGCAGATACTGGGTGCAGCGCAGCTGTTCGAGCGTGCGCGGACGATCATCGACAGCGGCACCAGCGCCGATCGGCAACTGGCGCTGTTCAATCTGGCGTCTGAACAACCGCAAAACGGCCGCTCGGCCCTCGGGCAAGTGGCCGAGCTGCTGCTTCAGGAAACCGCTGGCTGATCGCTCTCGGACGGGCCTTTGAGTTCGACCTGATTGCCGTCCGGGTCGAAACAGTAAAGCGACAAGCCGTAACCCTCGGCGCCAAAACGCCTGGCGGCTTGTTCAACGGTCAGCCCGAACGATTGCAGATGGGCGATGAGCGCGGCTTCGTCGAACGGCTCTATGCGCAGACAGAAGTGATCGACGTTGCGCTTGTGCGCATCAGCGGCGCCGCCGCCCTTGCGCCCGAGTTCGCCCGCCAAATCGACGAGATCGATCATCGACGTACCGGCCCGCAGGTGCACCAGCCCCAGCGGCTGGTTATGCCTGACCACTTCGGCGCCAAACACCCTGGCGTAGAAATCGATGCTGCACTGCAGGTCGGCGACGCGCAGGACGATATGATCGATGTGCTGAATGGAAAAGGGATGCATGAGTTGGCTTCCTCGAAAGCGGCGACCCGCTCATTGTGCTGCACAAGGGAAAAAATTCACTGTCGATTTTTCGGTGGAGCCATCGACAAAGCGGATTTACTCTCACGTCATGAACATACCAGCCGCTGTCCTGCCGCCCCACGCCGAAATGGTTCGCGCCATGCTCGAGCGCGACACTGCCTATGAAGGCGTATTCTTCACCGCCGTGAAAACCACCGGGATCTTTTGCCGCCCCAGTTGCACGGCGCGCAAGCCGAAACCGGAGAACGTCGAATTCTTCGCCCACGCCGACGAATGCCTGTGCGCCGGTTATCGCGCCTGCCTGCGCTGCAAACCGCTAGACGCGGCAGCCATTGCCCCGGACTGGGTGCAGCGCCTGCTCAACGCGGTGGACGCCGATCCCGAACGGCGCTGGAGCGATGCGCAATTGCTCGCCGAGGGCATCGAACCGCTGAAACTGCGGCGCTGGTTCAAGCAGCATTTTGGCATGACCTTCCACGCCTGGCTGCGCACACGGCGCCTCGGCATGGCCCTGGGCGGGATCAGGCAAGGCACGTCGATCGATCACGCGGCGTTCGACTCCGGCTACGAGTCGCTCAGCGGTTTTCGCGATGCGTTTCAGAAGTCCTTCCACATCACCCCGGGCCGCGCGGCCAATAGTGAACCGTTGCTGTTCACCCGCCTGACCACGCCGCTGGGGCCAATGATCGCCATGGCCGAGCGCCGTGGGCTGGTGTTGTTGGAATTTCTCGATCGCCCGGCGCTGACCCGTGAAGTTGAAGCGCTGCAAAACCGTAACGGCTACGCGATTGCACCGGGGCATAACGCCCACTTGCAGCAGATCGAGGTGCAACTGGCGGATTACTTTGCCGGCAGACTCACTCAGTTCAGCGTGCCGCTGCACCTGCCCGGCAGCGCTTTTGCCCGTGAGGTGTGGGCGGCGCTGCTGCAAATTCCCTATGGCCACACCAGCACGTACGGCGCCATCGCGGCAGGCCTGGGCAAACCCGGCGCCAGCCGTGCCGTCGGGCTGGCCAACGGGCACAATCGGCTGTCGATCGTGGTGCCGTGCCACCGAGTGATCGGCGCAGACGGTTCGCTGACCGGTTATGGTGGCGGACAACCGCGCAAGGCGTTCCTGCTCAGGCTGGAAAACGCCGCGCTGCAAATGACTCAACAATTGGCTTTTTGAGCCATGCGATCCAACGCGCAAACAGGGATTTCGATGAGTACGTCCGTATCACCGCAACATGGCTGACACGTATGAGATGGCCAGCGCTTTTCTGGCCGCGATAGACGCTGATTGGCTGCGCCATGTCAGCGCCGTCGGCCCGTGCCTGCATCAACCACATCCAGCGCGCGACCCGTATGAATCGCTAGTACGGGCGATTGCCTATCAGCAACTGCACGCCAAGGCCGGCGATGCGATCCTTGGGCGTTTAGTGGGGTTGTTTCCCGGTCAGGTGTTTCCACGCCCGGAGCAGATTCTCGCGACTGAGGTCGAGCGACTGCGTGCTTGTGGCTTTTCAGCGAGCAAGATTGCGACGATTCAAGGGATCGCCCAGGCGACGCTGGACGGCGTGGTGCCGGATTACCCGACTGCACGGGCGATGGACGATGAAACCCTGATCGAACGCCTGACCAGTTTGCGCGGTGTCGGCCGCTGGACCGTGGAGATGCTGTTGATCTACAGCCTCGAACGCATGGACATCCTGCCGGCGGATGATTTTGGCGTACGTGAGGGATATCGGCGCTTGAAGGGACTGGAGGTGCAGCCGACGCGCAAACAGATGATCGGGATTGGCCAGGCGTGGAAGCCTTATCGGACGGTCGCGGCCTGGTATCTGTGGCGCGTGGCCAAGGCTTAGACCGCATTATCGTTCTTCGCGAGCAGGCTCGCTCCCACACTGAATCAGCGTTCGGCGCTCTGTTTCCGCGCTCCCAGGGTGAGGGGAAAATCGAACTGTCGCTGCAAATCCTCAGCCTTGAGAATCTCGAATAACGCCTGCGCCGCCGCCGACAGGTCATTGCCCGGCTCGGTCAACACACCAATCGCCCGCTCCACAGAATCATTCAAGGTCAGGCAATGCGCACCGAGCTCGCACATTTGCCCCGCGCACAATGCCGGCACCGCGCTGACCCCAAGCCCGCTGGCAACCATTCGCCCGACCGTTGCCAATTGATGACTCTCGAACTCCACCGGCAACTTCATTCCGCGCGCCTGCAAATGCTCTTCCAGCATCACCCGCACCGTTGATGGCCGCTGCAGGGTGATGAACGGTTGCTCCAGCAAGGTCTGCCAATCGATGTCGGCGCGACCGGCCAGCGCTGAATCGGCCGGCACCACGGCGACAAAGCGATCGACATACAAAGGCGTGAATGTCATCGACGTGCTCTGCATCGGCGCGAACGCCACACCGAGTTCAACCTGACGATCGCGGACCATTTCCAGCACTTGCTCGTTGATCACGTCGTTGACCGTCACGTTGACGTTCGGATAACGCGCGCGAAAGCTTTTGAGGATCGGCGGCAGCAGATTGCCGGCAAATGACGGCATCGCCGCCAGCGTCACGCGTCCGCGCTGCAGGCTGAAACGCTGGCGCATTTCGTCTTCGGCATTGTCCCAGTCGGCGATCAAGCGGCGCGCCAGCGGCAGCAGGGACTCGCCTTCCGGGGTCAACGCCACGTTACGCGTGTTACGGCTGAACAGACGCCCTCCCAGGCCCTCTTCCAGCGCCTTGATGGTCAGGCTGAGCGCCGATTGCGACAAATGCAGACGCTCGCAGGCCACAGCAAAACTGAGGCTATGGGCCACGGCGAGAAAGGCCCGGATCTGTTTGATGGTCATGGTCGCTTTGCTCCAGTTGCAAGCTGCAAGCGTCAAGCTGCAAGCCGTGATGCGATGGCCCTGATCGTTCCCACGCTCCTGCGTGGGAACGATCATCGCCGAACGCGTATTGGTGAGATTTATCAATCAATCCACCTTAAAAATCAACTTAACAAATATATCCAGCAGAGAGACACTCCAGTCATTCGGCTAGCCAGCCGCCCGCAAATAATAAAAGAGGTGCCTATGGCAGGTTTCGACAAGCGTGTGTATTCCTACGAGGAAGCGATGGCCGGGCTGGAAGACGGCATGACAGTCATCGCCGGCGGCTTTGGTCTGTGCGGCATTCCGGAAAACCTGATCGCCGAGATCAAGCGCAAGGGCACCCGTGACCTCACCGTGGTTTCCAACAACTGCGGCGTTGATGGTTTCGGCCTTGGCGTGCTGCTCACCGACCGCCAGATCAGCAAAGTCATCGCCTCCTACGTCGGCGAGAACAAACTGTTTGAAGAGCAACTGCTCAAGGGCGAGATCGAAGTCATCCTTACCCCGCAAGGCACCCTCGCCGAGAAGATGCGCGCAGGCGGCGCCGGCATTCCGGCGTTCTTCACCGCCACTGGCGTTGGCACCCCGGTTGCTGAAGGCAAGGAAGTGCGCGAGTTCAAGGGGCGCAAATACCTGATGGAAGAATCCATCACCGGCGATTTCGCCATCGTCAAAGGCTGGAAGGCGGACCATTTCGGTAACGTCGTTTACCGTCACACCGCGCAGAATTTCAACCCGCTGGCCGCTACCGCCGGCAAGATCACCGTGGTCGAAGTCGAAGAAATCGTCGAGCCCGGCGAACTCGACCCGACGCAGATCCACACCCCGGGTATCTACGTCGATCGAGTCATTTGCGGCACGTTCGAAAAACGCATCGAACAGCGCACCATCCGCAAATAATTCAGGCCTTCGGAGAACAACAACATGGCACTTACCCGCGAACAAATGGCTCAGCGCGTCGCCCGCGAAATGCAGGACGGCTACTACGTGAACCTCGGCATCGGCATTCCGACCCTGGTCGCCAACTACATCCCCGAAGGCATGGAAGTCATGCTGCAATCGGAAAACGGCCTGCTCGGCATGGGTCCGTTCCCGACCGAAGAAACCATCGATGCCGACATGATCAACGCCGGCAAACAAACGGTGACTGCGCGGATCGGCGCGTCGATCTTCAATTCCGCCGAATCCTTCGCAATGATCCGCGGCGGCCATGTCGACCTGACCGTGCTCGGCGCTTTCGAAGTGGATGTGGAAGGCAACATCGCTTCGTGGATGATCCCCGGCAAACTGGTCAAGGGCATGGGCGGCGCGATGGATCTGGTGGCCGGCGCCGACAACATCATTGTCATCATGACCCACGCCTCGAAGGATGGTGAGTCCAAGCTGCTGGCCAAATGCAGCCTGCCGCTGACCGGTGCCGGCTGCATCAAGCGCGTGCTGACCGACCTCGCGTATCTGGAAATCGAAAATGGCGCTTTTGTCCTCAAGGAACGCGCACCTGGCGTCAGTGTTGAGGAAATCGTCGCCAAAACCGCTGGTAAACTGATCGTCCCGGATCACGTACCGGAAATGCAGTTCGCTGCCCAGTGAGGAATTCGAAAATGCAAGACGTCGTCATTGTTGCCGCCACGCGTACTGCGATCGGCAGTTTTCAGGGCTCCCTGGCCAATGTATCCGCAGTAGACCTGGGCGCGGCGGTGATCCGCCAGTTGCTCGAGCAGACCGGCCTCGACGGTGCGCAGGTCGATGAAGTGATCATGGGCCAGGTGCTCACCGCTGGCGCTGGCCAGAACCCGGCACGTCAAGCCGCAATCAAGGCTGGCCTGCCCCACGCCGTACCGGCCATGACCCTGAACAAGGTTTGCGGTTCCGGCCTCAAGGCTCTGCACCTGGGCGCGCAAGCGATCCGTTGCGGCGACGCCGAGGTGATCATCGCCGGCGGTCAGGAAAACATGAGCCTGTCCAACTACATCATGCCGGGTGCGCGCACCGGTCTGCGCATGGGCCACGCGCAAATCGTCGACACCATGATCAGCGATGGCCTGTGGGATGCGTTCAACGATTACCACATGGGCATCACTGCCGAGAATCTGGTCGACAAATACCAGATCAGCCGCGAACAGCAGGACGCCTTTGCTGCCGCGTCTCAGCAGAAAGCCGCCGCTGCGATCGAGGCCGGGCGCTTCGTTGATGAAATCACGCCGATCCTGATCCCCCAGCGCAAAGGCGATCCGGTCGCGTTCAAGGTCGACGAGCAGCCACGCGGCGATACCACCGCACAATCTCTGGCGAAACTGCGTCCGGCGTTCAAAAAGGACGGCAGCGTCACCGCTGGCAACGCCTCGTCGCTGAACGACGGTGCCGCCGCCGTGATTCTGATGAGTGCCGAGAAAGCCAAATCGCTGGGCCTGCCGGTTCTGGCCAGGATTGCCGCCTACGCCAACGCTGGCGTCGACCCGGCGATCATGGGCATCGGCCCGGTATCGGCGACCCGCCGCTGCCTGGACAAGGCCGGCTGGAACATCGACCAGCTCGACCTGATTGAAGCCAACGAAGCGTTCGCTGCGCAATCGCTGGCCGTGGCCAAAGACCTGCAATGGGATCTGGACAAGGTCAACGTCAACGGTGGCGCCATCGCCCTCGGTCACCCGATCGGCGCATCAGGTTGCCGCGTGCTGGTGACATTGCTGCACGAAATGCTCAAGCGCGATGCGAAAAAAGGTCTGGCGACCTTGTGCATCGGCGGCGGTCAGGGCGTGGCTTTGGCGCTGGAACGCGGCTGATACGGAGTTCTAGGTTGACGGCGGATCCACGACATCCGCTGTTGGCTGGCAACAAAAAACCCGGTGCGATTTGCGTTGCACCGGGTTTCTTTTTGCCTGTCTACAATCGGTGGTGAATGTTCTGCCCCCTTCGCGGGCAGGCTCGCTCCCACATTCTGCAACGCATTTCCCTGTGGGAGCGAGCCTGCTCGCGAAAGCGCTTGATCAGGCGCCAACCACTCAAGGCTTGCGTAACAGATAGGTATCCATAATCCACCCATGCTCCGCTCGCGCCGCCTTGCGCACCCGTTCGATCTCATCGGCCACTTCCGCCAGCCGGCCGCTGAGCAGTATCTCGTCCGGCGTGCCCAGGTAAGCGCCCCAGAAAATCTCGGTCTGCCGATCCGCCACCCGCTGGTACGAATCCTCGGCATCGAGCATTACCACCAGACTGTCCGCTTCACTCACCTGCCCCGCCGCCAATCGCCGGCCTGTGGTGATTTCTACTGAGCGACCAATCGTGTTCAAAGGTATTTTGTGCTGCGCAGCCAAGGCTTGAACACTGGTAATCCCGGGGATGACTTCATAGTCGAATTCACAGCGGCCTGATGCCTGAATCGCCTGAAGAATCCGCAATGTGCTGTCGTATAACGCCGGATCGCCCCAGATCAGGAATCCGCCGCACTGGCCGTCGGACAATTCTTCATTGATCAGCCGTTCGAAGGTCTGCTGCTTGGCGAGGTTCAGTGCATCGACGCTCGCCCTGTAGTCGACATCGCCGCGCTCGCGCTCCGGACTGCTGGCTTCGACAAAGCGATAAGCGTGGTCAGTGATGTAGCGCTCGCAGATCTCGCGGCGCAGATCGATCAGCGTCTGCTTGCTCTGGCCTTTATCCAGCAAAAAGAACACATCGACCCGATTCAGCGCTTTCACCGCCTGCATCGTGATGTAGTCCGGATTGCCGGCGCCAATGCCGATGACCAGCAGCTGTTTCATCAGAATTCCTCGTCAAGGGCCATGCCCGGCAAGCGTAGCCGCCAGATGCCATTGAAGCGCAAGTCGATCATCGCCAGTGGCTCGATGTCGATTGCATTGAACGCCGCGCCTTGCAGCACCTGCATCAGCGCCGCGCGCATGACGAACGGATGGGTGACTGCCACTACATGTCCAGGGGTTTCGGCGATGGAGTCCAGCCACATTGAGACCCGCTGCGTCAGTTGCCTGACCGATTCGCCGCCATGGGGTGCGGCTTCAGGATCGGCTAGCCAGGCTTGCACAGCCTGGTTTTCATTGGCTTGCAGATCCTTGATCGATTGGCCGTGCCAGCGTCCCCAATCGCAATCGCGCAGGGCTTGATCAATCTGCGCATCGACGCCAAACCACGCTGCCGTTTGCCGGGTACGCAGTTCAGGCGCGCAAATCAGTCGCCGTGGCGGGGCGAATCGCGCCCTCCACGCGTCAGAAGCTAAATGCAACTCTTCAACAGGCTCGTTCGTAGGAAAACGCGCCAGTTTCTGTGCGATGGTTCGCGCATGGCAAATCAGTGTCAAACGGCTACTTGGCACAAGCAGGTTCTCGGTCGAAAGATAAAACAAACAATGGCACACAGCCGATACGCGTCGCATTGTGCCGTAAAACCTCGGCGTTCAGGGCTGTCACCGGCCCGTCGCTGAGCTTGGGATAGGCAATGTCTGACACAACAATTGGCAAAGGACTACAACAGCGCGTTACTTCGACGTAGCCCTTATTACACGGGCACCTTGCACACTTTTGGTGCTCGGAAAACCTGTACAAAAATTAGCTAGACATGTAGCACCCATTACATAAATACTCGTTTAACGGATTGTGAAACGAATTCGACACCCCATCCAGCAGGAGCCAGGATGCCCCCTCTCAGAGACCTGATCACCGACCCCGGCCTGGACCTGACGCCGTCGGAGCGCAAAGTCGTTCGCGCCCTGCTCGATCAGTATCCACGCAACGGTCTCGGGCCTATGGCGCGACTGGCCGAACATGCCGGTGTCAGCGATCCGACCATCGTGCGTCTGGTGAAAAAGCTCGGTTTCGGCGGTTATGCCGAATTCCAGGAAGCCCTGCTCAGCGACATGGACCATCGCCTGCGTTCACCGCGCACCTTGTTGCAGCCGCGCTCGCAGCAGAACAAGGACGATGCCTGGGCGCATTACCTGGCCGACAGCCAGCGTTTGCTGGTCGACACCCAAGCCCTGACCCAGCCTGAGGACGTGCGCATCCTCGTGGAATGGCTGCTCGACAGCCGCCATCAGGTCTACTGTTTCGGTGGCCGCTTCAGCATTCTGCTCGCCAACTACCTGCTCAACCACTTGCGTCTGCTGCGTCCCGGCTGTTTCGCCCTGGAAGATAACGCCCTGCTGCCCGACCGTTTGTACGATCTGCAACGTCAGGACGTGGTGCTGGTGTTCGACTACCGGCGCTACCAGACCCAGGCTTTGCGCGTTGCGCAGGCGGCGAAGAACAACAGCGCGCGGGTGGTGCTGTTCACCGATGTCTACGCCTCGCCGCTGCGCGAATTGGCCGACCTGATCATCAGCGCGCCGGTGGAATCGGCGTCGCCGTTCGACACCATGGTGCCGGCGCTGGCGCAGGTCGAGGCGTTGATCGCCTGCCTGACCTTGCGCGTGCCGGACCCGGCCGATCGCCTGGAAGGCATCGATGCCCTGCGCAACGATTTTGCGACTCACCTGCTGGAGGACAAATAAGGATGTTCAGCCTTCCCCACCGTTCGCCGCGAGACTTGCCGTTTGTGGTCGACCACACCGCTTTGCTGCTGGTGGACATGCAGCGCGCCTGGCTCGAACCGCAATTCGACCCGCACCTGAGCGGGGCGGATGCCGAATATTTTCTCCAGCGCACGCGCAGCCAAGTGGTGCCCAATCAGCAACGGCTGCTTGGCGCCTTTCGTCAGGCGCAGCAGAACGTGCTGCACACGATTATCGAAAGCCTGACCGCCGACGGTCGCGACCGCTCGCTGGATCACAAACTGTCGGACATGCACCTGCCCAAGGGCAGCGTGCAAGCTCAGGTCATCGCTGAACTGACCCCGACCGAAAACGAAATCGTGCTGCCGAAGACCTCCTCCGGGGTGTTCAATTCAACCAACATCGATTACGTGCTGCGCAATCTGCAGACCCGCCATCTGATCATCGCCGGCATCGTCACCGACCAATGCGTGGACATGGCCGTGCGCGATGCCGCCGACCGTGGCTATCTGGTCACGCTGGTGGAGGATGCCTGCGCCACTTACACAGCTGAACGCCATCACGCCTGCCTCAACGCGATCAAGGGTTACTGCTGGATCACCGACACCGACACCGTGCTCGGTCGTCTGCGGGAGATGCAGCCATGAGCCCGCGCCTGACGCCTTTACCGATGACCACGCTGGTGACAACTGACCTGATCGGCATCACCCGGGGCCGCTCGTTTCCTACCGATGAGCTGGAGCATTACCAGGCAGCGGGTTGCGGCTGGGTCCCCGCCAACAGCGCGTTGACGCCGCAGGACATCATCGCTTCGAGCAGTCCGTGGGGCGCGTATGGCGACCTGCGGCTGATTCCGGATCTGAGCAGCCGCGTCACTGTCGGCAGCGGCCCGGACGCCAATGCACCGGTGCTGGATTTCATCCATTCCGATATTCGCGAGACTGACGGTCAGGCGTGGGGCGCCTGCCCACGCACATTGCTGCGCGATGAAATCGAGCGCTATCACGATGAGCTGGGGTTGCAAGTCAACGCCGCCTTCGAACATGAATTCAACCTGCACGCAGGCATTGCCGAACACGCGGCGTTCTCTCTCGAAGCGCAGCGCCAGGGCGCCGAATTCGGCGGCTGGCTGCTCAGCGCCCTGCGCGCCGGCGGCGTCGAGCCGGAAATGTTTCTGCCGGAATACGGCAAGCACCAATACGAAATCACCTGCCGCCCGACTCTTGGCGTAGCGGCGGCGGATCGTGCGGTCAACGTGCGCGAAATCACCCGGGAAATCGCCCGGCAAATGGGCCTCGACCTGAGTTTTGCGCCGAAGACTGCCGCCGAGGCGGTGTGCAACGGTGTGCACCTGCACGTCAGCCTGCTCGACCTGGCCGGCCAGCCGATGTTGTACGACGCCGGCACCAGCAACGGCCTGTCGAGCATCGGCCAGCATTGGGCTGCCGGAGTCCTGCATTTTCTACCGGCGCTGTGCGCCTTCACCGCGCCGACGCCGCCGTCATACCAGCGTTTGCAGCCGCACCACTGGAGCGCGTCGTATGCGTGTCTGGGGCAGCAGAACCGTGAAGCGGCGCTGCGCATCTGCCCGACCGTGACCCTGGGGGGTAAATCCGCTGCGCAGCAGTTCAACCTGGAATTCCGCGCCATGGACGCCACCGCCTCGCCGCATCTGGCCATGGCCGCGCTGCTGATTGCCGGGCGGCTGGGCATCGAACAACGTCTGGCGCTGAACGCGATCACCGATGAAATTCCCGATTCACTCAACGACGAGCAACGCAAGGCCCGGGGCATCGTCGCCCTGCCCGCCTCGCTGGCCCAGGCGCTGGATTGCCTGCGCGACAGTGCAGCGTTCAATGAATGGCTGCCCAAGCCGTTGCTCGACACGTATTACGCCCTGAAAACCGAGGAACTGGCGCTGACGGAACAGCTCTCGCCCGCTGACCTGTGTGAGCACTATGCACGCCTGTACTGAATCCGCCGAGCTTGGGTTGTATACCCGCCCGGTCTACACCCTGAGCCGCGAGGACTCGACGAATCCGTTGATCCTCGTGTGCGAACACGCCAGTCGATACATCCCCGACGCCCTGAACAATCTGGGCCTGGACGAGGCGGCCGCACGCGAACATATCGCCTGGGACATCGGCGCGCTGCAACTGGCCGAACAGTTGTCGGAACAGCTTGGCGCTACCCTGCTCAGCGCCAACTATTCACGGCTGCTGATCGACCTCAACCGACCGCGCCATGCGCCGGACAGCATCCCGCTGCAGAGCGAGATCTACCCGATACCCGGCAACCGCGAACTCGACGAAGCGACCCGCGAGTACCGCCGGCAGACCCTGTTCAAACCGTTTCATGCGCGCTTGCAGATGTTGATCGACGAGCGCATTGCCAAAGGTCTGCCGGTGCGGGTGGTCGGTATTCACAGTTTCACCCCGGTGTATTACGGCCAGCCGCGACCGCTGGAAGTCGGCGTGTTGTTCGGCCAGGCCAAAGACTATGCCCTGCGTTTGCTCGACGGCCTGCAAGCGCAACCGTTGAAAGTGGCGGGCAACCAACCGTACAGAATTGATCCCTTGGGCGACATGACCGTGCCGGTGCACGGCGATGCCCGGGGGCTTGAGGCGGTGCTGATCGAGGTGCGCAACGATCTGCTGCGCAGCCCCGAAGCAGTGTCGCGCTGGGCCGGCTACCTCGCACCTTTGCTGTAAATGACGGACCGATAAAACATAAACCGACCGATGGCTGACAAGGAGTTGCGCTTCATGGAAATTGAAGAATTCGGCTACAAGCAAGAGTTGAAACGTAGCCTGACGCTGACCGATCTGGTGGTGTACGGGATGATCTTCATGATCCCCATCGCCCCGTTCGGTGTGTATGGCTACGTCAACGCCGAAGCACCGGGGATGGTGCCGCTGGCGTACATCATCGGCATGGTGGCGATGCTGTTCACCGCGCTGAGTTACGGCAGCATGGCCAAGGCCTTTCCGGTTGCCGGCTCTGTATATTCCTACGCGCAACGCGGCCTTAATCAACACGTCGGCTTCATCGCTGGCTGGCTGATGCTGCTCGATTACCTGCTGATTCCGCCGCTGCTGTACCTGTATTCGGCGATGGCGCTCAACCATTTGTACCCGGACATTCCCAAGGTCGGCTTCATTCTGGCGTTTCTGGTCAGCGCAACATTCGTCAACCTGCGCGGCATCACCTTCACCGCGCGGATGAACATGCTGTTCCTGCTGGCACAACTGGTGGTGCTGGGCATCTTCCTGTTCTACGCCTGGAACGCCCTGCACAACGGTGGCGGTAACGGTGAGCTGACGCTGGCGCCGCTGTATCACCCGCAAACCTTCAACTTCGCCCTGCTGATGCAAGCGGTGTCGATCGCCGTGCTGTCGTTCCTCGGCTTCGACGCGATCTCCACCCTCGCCGAAGAAATCAAGGAAGATCCGGGCCGCAGCGTCGGCAAGGCAGCGCTGATCACCCTGGCGGTGATGGGCACGATTTTCGTCGTACAGACTTGGATTGCCACCGATCTGGCGGCGGGCATGGGCTTCAAATCCGCCGACACCGCGTTCTATGAAATCGCTGAAATCGCCGCTGGCAGCTGGCTGGCGACCCTGACAGCCGTCGCCACGGCGCTGGCCTGGGGCGTGGCCGTGGCAATCACCTCGCAGGCCGCCGTATCGCGCCTGCTGTTCGGCATGGCCCGCGACGGCAAGCTGCCGAAGGTGCTGGCCAAGGTCCACCCGAAACACAACACGCCGTACCTGAGCATTTATCTGGTGGCGGCGTTGTCGCTGCTGATCTGCTACCTGTTCATCGACGCGGTCGACATCCTCACCTCGCTGATCAACTTCGGCGCCCTCAGCGGTTTCATGCTGCTGCACCTGACGGTGATCAACCACTACTGGCGTCGGCAGAAGTCGGGGCAGTTTGTGCGCCATCTGCTCTGCCCGGTGATCGGCTTCATCATCGTCGCCGCCATCATGTACAACATGGGCGTCGATGCGCAGAAACTCGGCCTGATCTGGATTGCCGTGGGCCTGGTGTACCTGTTCTTCCTCAACAAGCTCGGCGCCAGCACAGCGCTGCCCGATCCGAGCAAAGGCTGACAAGAAAAAGAGCGGCGTCTGACAACAAATCAGGCGACCGCCGATTCAACGCGTGGACACCGACAGTGATAGTCAGGTTCGGCGAATCGGCCGAACCTTTTGATACAGGAGTACATCCATGCTGGTCTTACGCCCAGTCGAGCAGAATGATCTGCCCCAGCTACAGCGCCTGGCCCGCGAGAGCCTGATCGGTGTGACTTCGCTGCCGGATGACAGCGAACACCTGCGCGAAAAAATCGCCGCGTCGTGCGCGTCTTTCGACAGCGCCGCCACAGCCCAGGGGCCGGAAAACTATTTCTTTGTACTGGAAGATCTCGAACGCCAGCAATTGGTCGGCTGCTCGGAAATCCTTGCCACCGCCGGTTTCAAGGAGCCGTTCTACAGCTTGCGCAATCGCCACTTCACCAGTGCTTCGCGGGAATTGAACATCGAGCATGGCGTGCCGGCGCTGTCGCTGTGCCATGACCTCAGCGGGCATACCTTGCTGCGCGGTTTCCACATTGACGCCGCGCTGGTGCGTACGCCGTTTTCCGAACTGTTGTCGCGAGCGCGCCTGCTGTTCATTGCTGCGCATGCACAGCGGTTCTCCGAAGCGGTGATCACCGAGATCGTCGGCTACAGCGACGAGCAGGGTCACTCGCCGTTCTGGGATGCGCTGGGCAAGCACTTTTTCGACCTGCCGTACGCGGAAGCCGAGCGCCTCTGCGGGTTGCAGAGCCGCACGTTCCTCGCCGAACTGATGCCGCAATACCCGATCTACGTACCGATGCTGCCGCAAGCGGCGCAGGATTGCATCGGCCGCGTGCACCCGGACGGCCAGGAAGCGTTCGACATCCTCGCGCGGGAAGGCTTCGAAACCAACAGCTACATCGACCTGTTCGACGCCGGCCCGACCCTGTATGCGCGTACCGCAAACATTCGCTCGATCGCTGACAGCCAAACGGCCATTGTCCGCCAACAAGTATCGACCGACGCCCGTGGCCGTTACCTGCTCAGCAACGACGCCCTGCATGACTACCGCGCGATTGTCACCGAACTCGACTATCACCCTGATCAACCGCTGCCCCTGACACCCGCCATCTGCGCGGCACTGAAAGTCAGCGAAGGCAGCTCGATACGGCTGGTCGCTCTGTGAGCCGCGTTAGCCATCCGCGCCTGAATCGGTACGCCAAAGGAGTTGGAGCATGATTGTCCGTCCGGTAAAAGTCAGCGACCTGCCTGCCTTGATGACCCTCGTCGAACAGGCTGGACCAGGTTTCACCACCCTTCCGGCCAACGAGGACCGACTTGCGCACCGGGTGCGCTGGGCGCAACGGGCGTTCGCCGAACAGGTGGAGCGCGCCGATGCCGATTACCTGTTTGTCCTCGAGGATGATGAGCAGCGCGTGGTCGGTGTCAGCGCAATGGCCGGCGCCGTTGGCCTGCGCGAGCCCTGGTACAACTATCGGCTTGGGGTGACCGTCAGTTCGGCACCGGACCTGGGCATTCAGCGGCAGATCCCAACGTTGTTCCTCAACAACGAACTGACCGGCCAATCGGAGCTGTGCTCGCTGTTCCTGCGCCATGACCAGCGCAACGGCAGCAATGGCCGCCTGTTGTCGCTGGGTCGTCTACTGTTCGTCGCCGAATTTCCGCACCTGTTTGGCGAGAAGATGATCGCCGAGTTGCGCGGCAGTGCCGATGAAAACGGTTGCTCGCCATTTTGGGACAGCCTTGGCCGGCACTTCTTCCAGATGGATTTCACCCACGCCGATCACTTGTCCGGTCTGGGCAACAAAGCCTTTATCGCCGAACTGATGCCGCGCCAGCCACTATATACCTGCCTGCTCACCGAACAGGCGCAGGCGGCGATAGGCCAGACTCACCCGAACACCCAGCCGGCGTTGAAGATTCTTCAGGCCGAGGGCTTCACGCACAAAGGCTATATCGACATTTTCGACGGTGGCCCGGTCATCGAAGCGCCGATCCGCAGCATCCGCACGGTGCGCGACAGCCTCGAACTGACCTTGAGCCTCGGCCCCCCGGACGAGCAGGCGCCGCTATGGCTGATTCACAACCGCCGGCTGGAAAACTGCCGTATCACCGTGGCCCCCGGGCGACTGGTGGGCAACAGCCTGGTTGTCGATCGCCTCACTGCCAAACGCCTGCAACTGCAGCCGGGCAATTCAGTGCGCGCAGTGCTCCTGCCCCATCAACAGCAACATGCCGTGGCGGCCTGATATTTCCGGCACGGGAGATTAAACCTTTCAGCCGCCAGTCCTGCCGCGCAAATTCGTCATGATTCTTGACCCATTCGCGTGATAGCCTTTTCACTCTTCGGCGTTGACACCTTTGCTCAAGCCTTTCCATTCCTTATGTATTGGTGGAACTCGTATGACCAGGCTTTCCCATCAAGATTTGCGCCGTAACTTCCGTCAGCTGCTGGCCTCCGACACCTGCTACCACACGGCTTCGGTATTCGACCCGATGTCCGCCCGCATCGCCGCTGACCTGGGTTTTGAAGTGGGTATCCTCGGCGGTTCCGTGGCCTCCCTGCAGGTGCTTGGCGCGCCGGACTTCGCCCTGATCACCCTCAGCGAATTCGCCGAACAGGCCACGCGCATTGGCCGCGTCGCCCAATTGCCAGTGATCGCCGACGCCGACCACGGCTATGGCAACGCTCTTAACGTGATGCGCACCATCGTCGAACTGGAACGCGCGGGCGTCGCTGCACTGACCATCGAAGACACCCTGCTGCCCGCGCAATTCGGGCGCAAATCCACCGACCTGATCACCGTGGCCGAAGGCGTCGGCAAGATCCGCGCGGCGCTGGAAGCCCGGGTCGACACCGAGATGGCCATCATCGCCCGCACCAACGCCGGCATTCTGCCGAATCAGGAAATCATCAGCCGCACCCGCCAATATCAGGCGGCGGGCGCTGACGGTATCTGCATGGTCGGCGTGCAGGACTTCGATCAGCTGGAACAGATCGCCGAGCATCTGACCGTGCCGCTGATGCTGGTCACCTACGGCAACCCGGCCCTGCGCGACGACAAACGCCTGGCCGAACTCGGCGTACGCGTGACCATCGACGGCCATGGCGCCTACTTCGCCGCGATCAAAGCAACCTACGACAGCCTGCGCGAACAGCGGCAGATCTTCACCCAGGCCTCCGATCTGAGCGCGACCGAGTTGACCCACACCTATACCCAGCCGGAGGAATACATTCTCTGGGCCAAGGAATACATGAGCGTCAAGGAGTGATGCATTCGCTGCACCGGCCCCTTCGCGAGCAGGCTCGCTCCCACAGTTGAAATGCGGTCCCCTGTGGGAGCGAGCCTGCTCGCGAAAGCGTCTATTGCGGCACCGCTAAACCGGCGTCTTATACCCCTCCTCCCGCTGCGCCGCCCGCGCCTGAATCACATTCAGAATCGCGCAGCCCTCGCGCATCAGCAGATGAACCGCGCTGGTCACCCGCGTCAGATCACAATCGGAGATGCCCTTGAGGTTGAGGCTGGCGAAAGTGTCGGCCAGATCGCGCACGACCACAAACCGGTGCATCGCACAGGCGGCCATGTCGCTGAGTTCTGTATGGGTATTGATGAAGAGCACCGGCGATTCGGCGTCGTAGGTGTCGATGGGGAGATAGCGCGGCATTACTTGGTCGGTCATAGAGTTCACTCCAGAAAGGTCAGGTTCTGTATTCGACCGGCCAAGATCGTCGCAGAGTTATCTGCGAACCGAGACTATAAGAGCCGCGCCCGACGGCCGCAACGAGAGCTTCTGTCGGACTTTTCGGTATTTTTTGTGCGCCGTCCTCGACTGCCACTTTTCCCACAAAAGCCCCTCACCCTAGCCCTCTCCCAGAGGGAGAGGGGACTGATTGGGGAATGCTCTGGATCTGCGCCGACGTGGTGGACCGTGTTGAATGCGAAATTGAATTCAGCAGAAAATCTTAAGCTTGCCGCATTGACTATAAACAACACGGTCAGTCCCCTCTCCTGGGGGAGAGGGCTAGGGTGAGGGGTGAGTCAACTGACACCCCATCCCAAGCATTCACACCACCAACCCCATCACCGCGGCTTGGCCAACTCCATGATCATCCGCGACAACAGGTAAATCCGCGGCGCCACGCTCGCCACTTCGGCATATTCCTCCGGCGTATGAATATTGCCGCCGACAATGCCGAAGCCATCCAGCGTCGGCGTCCCTACGCCTGCGGACAGACTGGCATCCGCCGCGCCACCACTGCCCTCCTCGGTCAGCTTGCGGCCAATTTCGCCGTAAATGCCTTGAGCCATGGCCATCAAGCGATCGGACTCAGCGGTCTGCGGCATCGGCGGCAAACCGCGCTGCAAGGACGTTTTCACTTCGGTATCGGCAATCAACTTGTCCTGCGAGACCCGCGCCAGATCCTTCTCGATGCGATCAAATTCCTCCGGCACTGCCGCGCGCACATCCGCCTTGGCCGTGGCCTGATCAGGAATCACGTTGGTGCGATCGCCGGCCTTGAGCACGGTGAAGTTGATGGTGGTCTTCTTCGCCTCGTCACCGAGCTTGCCCAGTTGCAGAATCTGATGCGCCGCTTCCATCGCCGCGTTCCGTCCCAACTCTGGCGCGACGCCGGCGTGGGCGGCCTTGCCTTTGACTTCGACCAGCGCCGTCGCACTGCCCTTGCGCCACACCACCAGGCCATCGGCCGGGCGCCCCGGTTCGAGGTTGAGGGTGACGTCGTGCTGTTTGGCGGTTTTCTTGATCAGGTCGGTGGCGACGTCCGAGCCGGTTTCTTCGCTGGCATCCAGCAGGAAGGTGATCTGCGCGTAATCCTTGAAGTCGAGGTTCTTCAGCACTTTCAATGCGTAGATGCCGGCGACGATGCCGCCCTTGTCGTCCATTACACCCGGCCCGTAGGCGCGGCCGTCCTTGATTTGGAAAGGCCGCTCGGCGGCGGAGCCTTCCTTGAACACAGTGTCCATGTGAGCCATCAGGAGAATCTTCGCTTTCCCGGTGCCTTTGAGCGTGGCCAGCACGTGGTTGGATTTTTCCGGGGTGTTGGGCACCAGTTCGATGGTGGCGCCGAGTTTTTTCAGTTCATCGATGGCAATGTCGCTGACCTGTTTCAGGCCCGGCTCATAACCTGAGCCGGAGTCGATATTGACCAGTCGCTCCAACATTTTCAGGGCTTCGGGCTGATACTGCTGGGCATCGGCGAGCACTTGTTTGTGCGGTTCGGCGGCGTTTGCGGCCGAGAATGCGAGGGACAGACCGAGGCTGGCGGCCAGCAGAGAGCGGGGAAAGGAGAACGTCATGAAGCAGTCCTTGTTTCGTGTCGGAGGGATTCAACCGTAACCGACATCGGCACGAGGCTCTATAGCGGATGCGACACTGATCTAACCGACAACACATACCCCGGTGGGAGCGAGCCTGCTCGCGAAGGCGTCGTGGCAAACGATATTGATACCGCCTGACCCAGCGCTTTCGCGAGCAGGCTCGCTCCCACAGGTATCAGCTCGCCCGTCAGACCGAATCCAGCAGCGCCTGCCTCGGCTTGTTGTCGCTGTTGCAGATCACCCGATTGCGCCCACTGGCCTTGGCTTCGTACAACGCCTGATCGGCCTCATCCAGCCAACGCGTGGCGTCGGCATGGCTCGGGTCGTACGCGGCCAGGCCAATGCTCAGACTGACCTTCAACGCCGGGTTCTGCTCGTAGCCCATCACCGCAAAACGCTCGCGCAAGGCTTCCATCGCCTGAGCCGCGTTGAACAGTGGCAGCTCCGGCAAAATCACGCAGAACTCGTCCCCGCCATAGCGCCCGGCCACATCCGTGGCGCGCAGATTCTGTTTGAGCAGTTTGCTCAACTGGCGCAGGACGATATCGCCAGCGACATGCCCATAGGTGTCATTGATCGCTTTGAAGTGGTCGATGTCGATCAGCGCAATCGCCGCGCCCTGCTGCTGGCGTTTGCAGCGCTGGAACGCGAGGTTCAGCTGATCCTTCCACGCGCCATGATTGAGCAGGCCGGTGAGGCTGTCGGTGCGACTCAACGCCAATAGCTCGCGCTTGTGCCGACCGAGGGTCGAGGCCTGGCGAAAGCAGATCCAGCCCAGCGCCAGCGGATACAGCAACAGCAACGGCAAACAGGCGTACAGCTGCAGCGGCGTTGTTGGCGGGATGAACGCCGGCGCAAACACCACCAGCCCTACGCCCATACCGAGCAACTGCACCGCCGTGCCCGCCAGCAAAAACCGCCCGCCACCGATGGCGACGTTGTTCATCGCCATCATCGAAATCGTGGTAGCGCTGGGCAAGGGATTGAACTGCATGGCGGCGACCCAGAAGCCGCCCATGAATGCATCGATCAGCAAATTGCGGTGTTCGGCGCGAAACGGCACGCTCGAGCTTCGCGCCCATAGAAAGGCCAGATGCGGCCAGACCAGGCCGTTGAACAGCATCAGGCCCCACACCCACAGCGGCGGATCGAGCGCGTGCATCGCCACGCTGACACACATCAGCCCGAGCAGCAGCCCGAACACCCGCGACCTGTACAGCCTCCTGGCCAGTGAAAGTCCCTTTCCTCGCGTATTTCCCATAAGGGCCTCGACCGCGCGATGCATGGTTACATCCCGACAAGGATGTGTCCGGAGTCTATCAGGGCGCCGCTAAATAGCCATCACCGGCCAGCGGCCTGAATAGAGCGCTATCAGCGCCGCACGCGCGGCCCAGAGTTGGCTATAAATGAAAGAGGGGAAATGGAAAAACAACTATAAAAAGGGGGCACATGCATACCTACGCTGTGTTGATCATCGGCAGCGGTTTCGGCGGCCAGTGCGCGGCGGTCAACCTGCTCAAGGCCGGAATCGACGACTTTCGCATTCTCGAGCGACGCGATTTTTTCGGCGGCACCTGGTGCCAGAACACCTACCCCGGCGCAGCGGTGGACGTGCCGTCGCCGCTGTATTCGCTGTCATTCGCGCCCTACCGCTGGTCGCAGATGTTCGCCGAACAGGCGGAACTGCGTCGCTACACCGAACAGCTGATCGAGCAGTTCGGTTTGCGCGACCGCGTGGAGCTGGGGGCCGATGTCGAGCGGGTCGAATGGGACGAAGCGGAAAAGCGTTGGTTGGTGCACACCCGCGCCAGAGGTACTTTCCGAACCCAATTCCTGATCAATGCTTCCGGGCCGTTGAGTCAGCCGGTCATCCCCAACTTTCCTGGGATGGATCGCTTTCAAGGCAAGACTTTTCACACAAACAATTGGGATCACAGCTACGACTATCGCGGTAAACGCGTGGCGATCGTCGGCAGTGGTGCCAGCGCCGCGCAGGTGATCCCGGCGATTGCGCCACAAGTCGAACACCTGCATGTATTCCAGCGCACGCCGCATTGGGTGCTGCCGCGTGCCGATCGCAAATTCGGCCGTTTCCAACGCTGGCTGCTCGGTCTGAAGCCGGCGTACAAGCTGCTGCGCTGGCTGATCTACTGGCAATTCGAAACCCGGGTGATCGCCTTCAAATACTCGAGACCGGCGATTCATCTGGTCCAACAACATGCGCTGCGTTTTCTCAAGCGCCAGGTTCCGGACCCGCTGCTGCGGCAAAAACTCACTCCGGACTTCACCATCGGCTGCAAACGCGTTTTGGTGTCCAGCACGTACTACCCGGCGCTGAGCCGCGCCAACGTCACGTTGCACAGTCGCGAGCACGGCATCGCTTCGATCGACGAAAGCGGGATCAACACCGTGGACGGTGAGCATCTCGATGTTGATCTGATCGTCTGGTCGACCGGTTACGACGCCACCGACGGGGTGATTTCTTACCCGGTCAGCGGCAAAAACGCGGTGCAACTCAGAGATGTCTGGGCCGAATACCCGCGCGCGTACCTCGGCACCAGCCTGCCGGATTTCCCCAACCTGTTTATCGTCACCGGGCCGAACACCGGCATTGGCCACACCTCGGCGCTGTTCATCATCGAATCGCAGATGAATTACATCCTCGACTGCATCCGCACCGTACGGGCCAAAGGCCTGCGCAGCATCGAAGTGCGCCGTGACGCAGAACGTACCTACACTGCAATGATCCACCGGGAAATGCAGCGCACGGTGTGGAAGTCCGGTGGTTGCCACAGTTGGTACCAGAGCAAGAGCGGTCATGTGATCGCGATGTTTCCCGGCTTCAGTTTCAGCTATCACCTGCTGACCCGGGCGCTGAAACCGGCCGACCATATTTTGTCCTGAACACGTAAAAGGAAGACGTCGATGCTTTTGCTGTTTGTCGCACTCGCGGTTTTCGTGGCCTGGAGCTGGTTGAGTTACCCGGCGGTCGGCCATTGGCTGTACGACCTGGCCATGGCCAGCGAGGCCAGGTTGTACAAATTGCACAAGATCGAAGTGCCGATCGCCGAGATGACCGTGTCGACCTGGCAAGGCGGGCCGTACGAGGCGTCCAGCGCGATCCTGATGCTGCACGGCTTCAGCGCCGATAAAAACCTCTGGCTGCGCTGCGCCCGGCACTTCGTCCGTCAGTATCGGGTGATCATTCCGGATCTGGCCGGCCACGGTGAGACTGGCTTCAAGGCTGGCGGCGGTTACGACATTGCGGTTCAGGCCAAACGCATGATTCAGCTGCTCGATGTCTGCGGCGTAGAGAAAGTCCACGTCATTGGCAACTCCATGGGCGGCTACATTGCCGCGTGGCTGGCAGCGACCTATCCGGAGCGAATCGCCTCGCTGGCATTGATTGACCCGGCCGGCGTCACCGCTCCGGAGCCAAGCGACATGGAGCGCCATCTGGCGCGCGGGCACAACCCGTTCCTGATCAACTCCCGCGAAGAATTTCAGCGCTTCTACGCGATGACCATGGAGTCGCCGCCGTGGGTGCCGAAGCTGGTGCTGGACGCCGTCGCCCAGCGCTACGAGCAACAACGTGACGAGCTCGAAGAAATCTTCCGCGACTTCCGCGCCAGCCCGCCGATGGAGCCGAAACTGGCCGAGATCAAATGCCCGGCGCTGTTGCTGTGGGGGCGCAAGGATCGCCTGATCGACGTCAGCAGCGTGCCGGTGTGGAGCAAAGGCATCGCCAATCTCGAAGTGGATGTGTGGGATCACGTCGGGCACATGCCGATGGTCGAACAGCCGGGAAATACCGCGCGGCGGTACGGGGAGTTTCTGGAACGACAGCGATGAAGATGGATACTCGCAATGCCCCAGGTTGCGCACCTGATCGTTCCCATGCTCTGCGTGGGAACGATCAGCGGAGACAGAAGGTTGGAGTTCCCATGAACATCCTTTACGACGAACGCCTCGACGGTCCGTTGCCCGAGGTGAACAAGGGCGAATTGCTCAAGGCTCTGCAACAAGCCCTGCCGGACCTGGACATCCTCTGGCGCGAAGATGAACTCAAACCCTACGAATGCGACGGTCTCTCCGCCTACCGCACCACGCCGATGCTGGTCGCCCTGCCCCGGCGCCTGGAGCAAGTGCAAACCCTGCTGAAACTCTGCCATCAGTACAACGTGCCCGTGGTCGCGCGGGGTGCCGGCACTGGGTTGTCCGGCGGCGCCCTGCCACTGGAAAAGGGCCTGCTGCTGGTGATGGCGCGATTCAACAACATTCTGCACATCGACCCCGCTGCACGTATCGCGCGGGTTCAGCCGGGGGTGCGCAATCTTGCTATCTCCCAGGCGGCGGCCCCATTTGGCTTGTATTACGCACCGGATCCGTCGTCGCAGATCGCCTGTTCGATCGGCGGCAACGTCGCGGAAAACGCTGGTGGCGTGCATTGCCTCAAGTACGGCCTGACCGTGCACAACGTGTTGAAAATCGAAGTACTGACCATCGAGGGCGAACGTCTGACGCTGGGCTCCGAGGCGCTCGATTCAGCCGGTTTTGACCTGCTCGCCTTGTTCACCGGCTCCGAAGGCCTGCTGGGGATCATCACCGAAGTCACGGTGAAACTGCTGCCCAAACCGCAAGTCGCCAAGGTCCTGCTCGGCAGTTTCGATTCAGTGGAAAAGGCCGGCCGCGCGGTTGCCGAAATCATCGCTGCCGGGATCATTCCGGGTGGTCTGGAAATGATGGACAACCTGGCCATTCGCGCCGCCGAAGACTTTATCCACGCCGGTTACCCGGTCGACGCCGAGGCGATTCTGTTGTGCGAACTCGACGGCGTCGAAGCCGACGTGCACGACGATTGCCAGCGCGTACGGGAAGTCATGACAGCGGCCGGCGCCACTGAAGTGCGCCAGGCCCAGGACGAGGCCGAGCGTGTGCGTTTCTGGGCCGGGCGCAAAAACGCGTTTCCGGCGATCGGCCGGTTGTCGCCGGATTATTACTGCATGGACGGCACCATCCCGCGCCGCGAATTGCCCGCTGTGCTGCAAGGTATCGCTAGCCTCGGCGAGGAATATGGCTTGCGCGTGGCCAACGTGTTCCATGCCGGCGACGGCAACATGCATCCGCTGATTCTGTTCGACGCCAACCAGCCAGGGGAGCTGCATCGGGCCGAGGCGTTGGGCGGCAAGATCCTCGAACTGTGCGTCAAGGTAGGCGGCAGCATCACCGGCGAGCACGGCGTCGGCCGCGAAAAAATCAATCAGATGTGCGCGCAGTTCAACAGCGACGAGTTACTGCTGTTTCATGCGGTGAAAGCCGCGTTCGATCCGCAGGGCCTGCTCAATCCCGGCAAGAACATTCCGACCCTGCATCGCTGCGCCGAATTCGGCGCGATGCACATTCACGCCGGGCAACTGCCCTTCCCCGAGCTGGAGCGATTCTGATGGCTGATTTCGATGCCGCCAACGCCCTGCTCGATCAGGTCAACGCCGCGCGGGCCAATGCCACGCCGCTGAAGATTCAGGGCGGCAACAGCAAGGCGTTTCTCGGTCGCGAGGTGGCCGGCGAAGTGCTCGACACCCGTGCTCATCGCGGCATCGTTCAGTACGATCCGACCGAGTTGGTGGTCACCGCACGTGCCGGCACGCCGTTGTCCGAGCTGCTTGCGGCGCTGGATGAGGCCGGGCAAATGTTGCCCTGTGAACCGCCGTCCTTCGCCGACAGCGCCACGGTCGGCGGTATGGTCGCCACGGGACTGTCCGGGCCACGCCGGCCGTGGTCCGGCTCGGTACGCGACTTCGTTCTCGGCACGCGGGTAATCACCGGCCTCGGTCAACATCTGCGCTTCGGCGGCGAAGTGATGAAAAACGTCGCCGGTTATGACCTGTCGCGACTAATGGCCGGCAGTTTCGGTTGCCTCGGCGTGCTCACCGAAGTGTCGCTGAAAGTCCTGCCGAAACCGCGCCAGTGCTTGAGCATTCGCCTTGATATCGACTGCGCTCGGGCCTTGAGCAAACTTGCCGAATGGGGCCAGCAACCGCTGCCGATCAGCGCGGCATGTCACGATGGCCAGAGTCTGTATCTGCGTCTGGAAGGCGGCGAAGGTTCGGTAACGGCGGCGCATCAACGGCTCGGTGGTGAGCCGTTGGACTCGGTTTTCTGGCGCGACCTCAACGAACAGCGCCTGAGTTTTTTCGACGAAGGTTTGCCGCTGTGGCGCCTGTCATTGCCGAACAATCTCGGCCCTCTCGAGTTGCCCGGCGAGCAACTGATCGACTGGGCCGGCGCGCAACGCTGGGTGAAATCCGAAAGCTCTGAGATTCACGCACTCGCCCATTCCTTGGGCGGCCATGCAACGTGCTTTACCCACGGTGCCACCGACTCGCCGTTTCAACCCTTGGCGCCAACCCTGTTGCGCTACCACCGGCAACTCAAGGCACAACTCGACCCGCAAGGGCTGTTCAACCCCGGGCGCATGTACGCGGAGGTCTAGCCATGCAAACCACCCTCAGCGAGCAATCGCGAAAATTGCCCCGGGCTGGCGAAGCGGAAAAGATCCTGCGCACCTGCGTGCATTGCGGCTTCTGCAACGCGACGTGCCCGACCTATCAATTGCTCGGCGATGAACTCGATGGGCCGCGCGGGCGCATTTATCTGATCAAGCAAGTGCTGGAAGGCGCACCGGCCACCGAGCAGACGCAACTGCATCTGGATCGCTGCCTGTCGTGCCGCAACTGCGAAACCACCTGCCCGTCCGGCGTCGATTATCACAACCTGCTCGACATTGGCCGCGCGGTAGTCGACAGCGCGGTGACGCGCCCTGCCGCTCAGCGCTTGCTGCGCGAAGGCTTGCGCGCGCTGGCGCCGAATCCGGGGCTGTTCAAAGGCTTGCTGCGCATGGGCGCGACCTTTCGACCACTGCTGCCGCGCCTGCTGGAAAGCAAATTGCCGCAGCACTTGGGTGTTATGGGGTCGCGCCCCGCTCCTCGGCATCCGCGCCGGGTGTTGTTGCTCGAAGGCTGCGTGCAACCGGGTCTGTCGCCGAACACCAATGACGCGACCGCGCGGGTGCTCGATCGTCTGGGCATCAGCGTCACTCCGGTGAGCGAGGCGGGTTGCTGCGGCGCGCTCGACTATCACCTCGACGCCCAGGCCAAAGGTCTCGACCGCGCTCGACAGAACATCGACGCCTGGTGGCCGCACTTGCAGAATGGCGCCGAAGCCATCGTGCAAACGGCCAGCGGTTGTGGCGCGTTCATCAAGGATTACGGGCATTTGCTTGCGGACGATCCGATCTACGCGTTGAAAGCCCGGCAGATCAGCGAAATGACTCGGGACCTGGTGCAAGTCATCGCGCAGGAACCGCTGGAACAGGTCTGCGCCGCCAGCGAACGGCGCATCGCCGTGCATTGCCCGTGCACTTTGCAGCACGCACTGAAACTCGGCGGCGCCGTGGAAACAGTGCTGACCCGACTCGGCTTCAACCTCACGCCGGTACCGGATGGCCATTTGTGCTGCGGCTCGGCGGGCACTTACTCGCTGACCCAACCGGTGCTGGCGCGGCAACTGCGTGACCATCGACTCAACGCCCTGGAAAGCGGCCAACCGGAGTTGGTCGTCACTTCCAATGTGGGCTGTCAGAGCCATCTGGCGAGCGCCGGGCGCACGCCGGTCAGACACTGGATCGAGCTGGTGGATCAGTCGTTGGCAGAATGAAGTTCGTAGGATTCTTCGTTTGCCCGCGTGGGCGAAGGCTGCGATCTTTTCCGGCATCCATTTCGTCACCGTGGCAGGTATTTTTTTCATGACCGTGCAGCCGTTCGTCAGCCCCGACCTGATCCGCCAACGCTTCTCCCGAGCGATGTCCGACATGTACCGCGAAGAGGTGCCGCTGTACGGTGCGCTGATGGAACTGGTGGAAAAAACCAACCGCGAAGTGCTGGCACGTCAGCCTGACATCGCCGGACAGCTCAAGCGCACCGGCGAAATCGAACGCCTGGACATGGAACGCCACGGCGCCATTCGCGTCGGCACCGCAAGCGAACTGGCTACCCTCGCCCGCCTGTTCGCGGTGATGGGCATGCAACCAGTGGGTTATTACGACCTGACCCCGGCCGGTGTGCCGGTGCATTCAACGGCGTTTCGCGCGGTGCATGAAGAAGCGCTGCAGGTCAGCCCGTTTCGCGTGTTCACCTCGTTGCTGCGCCTGGAGCTGATTGAAGACGCCGAATTGCGTTCGTTTGCCGAGTCGGTACTGGCCCGTCGTTCGATTTTTACTGAAGAGGCGTTGCGCCTGATTGAACAGGCGGAAACGGCAGGCGGACTGAATGACGACGAAGCCGCAGAATTCGTCCGACAGGCACTGGAGACTTTTCGCTGGCACCACAGCGCCACCGTCAGCGCCGCGCAGTACCAGAAACTCAGCGCCCAGCACCGCTTGATCGCCGATGTCGTTGCGTTCAAAGGCCCGCACATCAACCACTTGACCCCACGCACGCTGGACATCGACACCGTTCAGGAGCAGATGCCTGCCCATGGCATCACACCCAAAGCGGTGATCGAAGGTCCACCACGCCGCAATTGCCCGATCCTGCTGCGCCAGACCAGCTTCAAAGCGCTGGACGAGCCGATCGCCTTCACCGATCAGCCCGAAACCCGTGGCAGCCACAGCGCGCGCTTCGGCGAAATCGAACAACGCGGCGCAGCTCTGACACCCAAGGGTCGCGCGCTGTATGACCGCTTGTTGAATGCCGCTCGCGATGAACTGGGCGACTTCCCCAATGAAGCCAATGCCGCACGCTACGACGCGCTGATGACGCAGCACTTTGCCGAATTTCCTGACAGCATCGAGGGCATGCGCGAACAGGGGCTGGCGTACTTTCGTTATTTCGCTACGGAAAAGGGCATCGCGGCGCACGGACTTGGCGAATCGTCACTGGAGGATTTATTGCGCGAAGGCTACGTGAAAGCGGAGCCGCTGGTGTACGAAGATTTCCTGCCGGTGAGCGCGGCGGGGATTTTTCAGTCGAACCTGGGGGATGCCGCACAGGCGCATTACGCCGAACACTCCAATCGACATGCTTTCGAACAGGCGCTGGGGCGTTCGACCATTGATGAGTTGGGGTTGTATGCCGAGACGCAACGGCGGTCGATTGAGGAATGTGCCGAAGTGCTGCGGATCAAACTGACCTGAATTTGCGCCGTTCTATTGTAGGAGTGAGCCTGCTCGCGATAGCGGTGTAACAGTCGCCGATGATGTGAGTGGAAAGACGCCTTCGCGAGCAGGCTCGCTCCCACAGGTTTTGCGGATGGACCGCCGTTCAGGACAAGCGACAAAACCAAATGGTCGCTGCATCTATTGGAAAACAATGTCGGATCTGAATTATCCCGCTTGTTTTCACAAACCAATCAGATCGGCAAATTAAGCTTCACCTAAGCTTCCCTCGCTAGCATCCCGGCTCATCAACCTGTCGTCTTGAGCCGTGATGAGTCCCTCCGACATGAAAGCCTTCGATCTGCCTACCCAGCCGCATCCCGACTTCAGTCTTGTTCTGGTCAATTACAAAACCCCGGACATCACCCGCATGTGTCTGGAACTGTTGCGCGAGCATGTTCAGGCGCAGGGCATTCCAGTGTGGGTGGTGGATAACGATTCGGCGGATGCCAGCCTCGATTATTTGCGTTCGCTGGACTGGATCAATCTGATCGAGCGGCCGTCGCCCGGTAAGGAAATGGGGCATATTGCCCATGGCAAGGCGCTGGATCTGGCCTTGGCGAAAGTTGAGACCGATTATTTGTTTCTGCTGCACACCGATACCTTTGTCTACGACATGGAAGTGTTCGCGATGATGATGCGCGAATGCACGAAAAGTGCGGACATGGCGGCGGTCGGTTGTGTTGAGCAACTTGATCGTGGGTTACTGCGTGATACCTGGCGGTTAACTTCGCGGTTCTGCAAACATCATGTTCGTCGGCTAAAAGTTCATTTCGGCCTGCGTTCGAAACCACCACGCCCGTATAAAGAAACGCATCTGAAAAGTTTCTGTACGCTGTGGAATGCGCGTTTGATGAAGTCGCTCGGGCTGCACTTCTGCATGGATGAGGAGGTGCCTGGTTACACGCTTCAGGATCGAATGGTCGGGTTGGGCTATGGCGTCAGGTTTCTCTCGCCGCGGAAGATCTTCCGCTACCTTGATCACATCCAGGCCGGCACCGTCGCGGCGGCAGGCACATATGGCAAGGATCATCGCCGTACAAAAATGTACCAGCAGACACTCAAGCGCTTGCAGGGGCAGCATGGCAAAACCGGTATGCAGGCTTCGACTTGATCGAAAACAATAAAAAAGGGCGACTGCAAAGTCGCCCTTTTTGTTTGCAGATTCTGTATACAACTTTCGCCAGTAGTGGAGTTCGCCCAGTGTTACGGCCTGGCAATCCTTGCACCGGTAAAGAGCCCTGACACTGGGCGAACGCCGAGGATTTTAATTCAAACAAGTGGACCTGTCGTCATGGGCAAACATGAAATTTTTGCACTGAAAAGTTAAAAACTGTGTTTTACCGATTTATCCCGGGAATTGTCTTACAAAAACCTTTATATGATTGCTCTCATACATAAAGTTGTACAAGAGCAATAAACTTGTAGAGTTAATACTCAACTATCGTGCTGACTGGTCACTTTCAGGATATCGGTATAAGTGACAATAACGCTCTGCCCTACTTTCAGATCTTTCAACTTGGCCTGAATCTCCGGCTTCTTCACATCGAGCGTCTTCGATTGTCCGGACGGATCTTGGAGGGTGACCTGATTGGTCTTCAAATCGATTTTGCTGATTTTCAGCTGCACCTGAACCTGACGATAGGCCTCGCCGCCCGGGTTATCGCTGCCCGGGGCCTTGCGCAGTTCGCCGGTACGTTCGGTGGTGCCTGGCAGACCTTTATCCACGTCTGTATCGAGATAAGCGGCGACAGATCGCTGCACCTCGATCTTCACCAGGTCCCCTACTTTGAGATTGGCAAGATTTTTCGCTTTGTCGCTGAGCTGAACGTGGACCTGACGTCCCTCGGGGCCTTCCAGCACGACCTGGTGATGGGCCGGGTCGACGGCGAGCACTTTGGTGGTAACGGAATCGGCCTCAACGACGGCGGATAACGGAATGTCGGCAGCTAAAGCGCCGAAACTGGCAGCAGAAAGCAGCGTTGCGAGAGTGATGGCCTTGGCCAGAGCGTCGAGCTTCATATGCATTACTTTCCCTGTGATGAAATGGCGACACCCGCCACCGAAAACACTTCAGCGGCGGGCGTGCCAGTGAGCATAGACGCTGTTCAGGGCTTGACTTGGGTTTGTGGCCCACGGGTATGTGGCTTGGCGGTCTCTTGCGCAGTGGATTCGCCACTCGGCGTGTCCTTGCCGCTGTCCTGCCGCTGCTTGGGATCGGTCGGGCGCAGGGCATCATTGTCGCGCTCGGTTTCACCGGCCGGGCGTGGTTCGTCGGGGTTGTCGTTCTGGTTGCTGGTGGTATTCATGGCAGGAGTCCTCAGGCTTCGGGATCTTCAAGTTCGCGGGCGACGTTGACCTCGGGTGACTGCTTGTGCAGATCGTCGGCTTTGGCGCGCATCAACTGCCATTGCTCAAGATCGATTGCGCCTTGGCCGAGCAGGTCATCGGCGATGCGTTGCAGATGGAGGTAGTGAGCGTCAGGGGAGTTCTGCCAGTAGGCTTGATCGTCGAACAGGCGCTGCCAGGTGTCGAGGTCTGGGAGTTGCACGTCGTCGCTCATGGGTGAGTCCGAAAATGGCGGGTTTCTGGGTAGAGCGTATTGGCGAAGGGAGAGTTCCGAGCGGTTTGATTAGTGGTGACCTTGCTGACGCCATCGCTGGCAAGCCAGCTCCCACAGGGATTGGGGTTAAGCTGTAATTCATCGGTGTTTTTGAGATAGCTATCGCGAGCAGGCTCACTCCTACAAGAGCAAGAGCAAGAGCAAGAGCAAGAGCAAGAGCAAGAGCAAGAGCAAGAGCAAGAGCAAAAGATCGCAGCCTTCGGCAGCTCCTACAGTCCCACGTTCACCTATAGGCCGAGTGTCAGCTCGCCTGCTCTTGATCTTGATCTTGATCCACCGGCGACGTCGGAAGGCTGAGTGGAGGGATTGATCCGGGCGTGGGAGCGCAGCGACCGTCTGGCGAAGCCAGACACAGCGGAAGGAGGTGCAGCGAAGCAAACCGTAGCCGCTGCGCCCGGATCGATCCCGCAGCGAAGGAACCCGAGCCTGCGAGGGCCGAACGTAGGAGCTAGCGTTTTTTGCTTACTTTTTTTGGCGCTTGTAAAAAAGTAAGTCGCCGTAAGGGCGAAACCCTAAGCAGCCGTTACCGCAGCAACGGATATGTACCCGGTCAAGCAGAACAAATCATCGCTCGACAAAAAGCCTTCGCGAGCAAGCTCGCTCCCACAGGGAAACTGCACCTACCGTTAATATCCGGTCATTTCCAGATAGCCTTGGCCAGGATGGCTGCCATCAATCTTCACCGGCCCTTCCCAGTACGGGATACGCAAATTCATCCACGCATTGCGATTGAGCGCATCAACGCTGATATCGAGTTGCTTGTCGGGAATGCGGATCGACCATTTCACCGGCATCGGTCGATCCGCCACCTTGGCCGTGTCCTGCGGTACAAGGCTGATCTGCTCGCTGTGCAACGTCTGAATCTGCCCATCGGCGGCGATCCAGGTGCCGGTCAGATAAGGCGCGCCGTCCTTCTGCCGCATGCGGTAAAGCATCACATGTTCGCCACTGTCCAGATGCAGGGAAAACCAGTCCCAGCCAGTCTGATTGGCGGTGAGTGGCTGACTGCTCCACTCGCGATCGAGCCATGCCGGACCGCTGACGTTATAGGTCTGGCCGTCGATCTGCAGCGTGCCGCTGGCCTGGAAAAATGGCTGGCTGTAGTAATACGACGCCTGGCCTTCTTCGGATTTCTGGCTGAAACCGTTGTCGCCTTGCAGCACCAGCGGGCGGCTGGAGGTGAGGCGCAGTTGATAAGCGAAATTCTTGTCACGAGCACTGAGTTGCATATCGCGCAACGGATCCTGCGCCTGACTGGCAAACATCCAGTCATCGATCCACGCCTCGAACGGCGCCAGGCGCACGCCGGCCTGGCCTACTCCGCCCCGGGCGTAGCGCTCGGCGGCGTGGTGCACCGAGCGCGAAGTGACTGCCGCATGGCCCAGCCAGATCGTTTGGTTGCCCCAACCGGCCTGCTCGGCGACTGGTTTCAGGGCGCTACGGAACAGCGTCCATTGCACGCCGAAATCATTGCCCTGTTGATCCTTGAGGTTGGCGGTGACGTACCACCACTCGATGCGAAAACCATCATGCGCGCCGTGATCGGCGGGGAAGCTGAAAACCCGACCGGGCACCACCGGGGTGAACGATTGCGCCTGATCGCCCATGCCGGCAAAACCCTTCTCCTCGGGTGCAGGCTGATCGCAGCCACCGAGCAGCAGCGCAATCATCAGCACGAGCCATTTAGTCCTCATGGGCAAACGTCCTCAGCAAGTCCGCCGGTTGTGTGCGGTACAGCGAATACATCGGCCATGCCGAAGCCAACAGAGTCGCCAGCAAGGCCAGGCCCATCAGTTGCAACAACTGCAACGGAAACACCCGCAACGGCAAGCGCCAACCGAACGCCTGCACATTGATCACCGCATCCAGGCACCATGCCAAAGCAATGCCCAACGGCAGCGCCAACAGCAACGTCAATACGGCGAGCAGCCAGGTCTGGCCGAGGTTGAGCAGCATCAATTGTTTGCGCGTCACGCCCAGCGCCCACAGCGGTGCGAGCTGACTGAGGCGACTCTGGCTCTGGGTCAGCAGACTGATGAACAGCGCCACGCCAGCCACGGCCAGGGTCAGGCTGTTCAACGCCGCCGTCGCGGCAAAGGTGCGTTCGAAGACCTGCACCGACCAGCCCTTGAGCCGCGCCTGATCGACGATGCGGTTGTCATCCAGCGCAAAGCGCGCCTGCAAGGCGTTGAGCAGCGCCGGAATCTGCGCTGGATCGATACGCAAATTGAAGCGGTTCGGCGTGAGTTGCGGCCAGCCGCGCAGCAGGTGCTCACTGCTGATCAGCACGTGCCCCTTCGGATTGCCGTAGTCGGCGTAGATGCCGACGATGCGCGGCGACCATGTGCCGTTCGGCGTGGGAATGTTCAGATGCTCGCCCGGCCGCAACTTCAGGCGTCGTGCCAGTTGTTCACTGAGCATCACCGCATCGTCCGTGGCCAGTTTGCCCCACGGATCGCTGCCACTGCTGTCGAGCAACGGCCAATGCCGGCGATAGTAGGAGTGGTCGATGATGCCGTAGACATCGGCCGGCCAGCCTTGAAGCGTCACCGAAACCTGCCAGTTGGGCAGCACAGCGGTCACGTCGGGCTGCTGCTTGAGCCAACTGTGCATCTCGCGGGCCTGCGCCGGGTTGGCCGGGTTGACGTACAACTCGGCGCTCAGGCGTTGTTCGAGCCAGTCGTTGAAGGTCTGGCGAAAACCGGCGGTCATGCTGCCGGCGCCAATGTTGGCGGCGAGCGCCAACAGCAGCGCCATCAGCGCCAGACTCAGGGCTGGCAGTTGCTGGCGGCAGTCGGCGAGAAACCATTGGCCGAGCACCGAACGACTACGCCCGAGCAACGGGTTCAACAACGCACTGAGCAGCACCGGCAAGGCCAGCGCGGCACCGAGCAACAGCCCGGCCATCAGCACGAAACCGCTGCTCAGGCTGTCGCCCCAGATCAGCGCCGCCAGCGCAATCATCAGCAGCGCTGTCGCCAGCCAACCCTGTCGGCGCAACCAGCGCGAATATTGCTGATGCCACGCCTGCGGATCAGCCACCGCCAGCAACGGCAGGCGCGCCGCCCGCAGCAGACTGTTGGCCCCGGCCAGCAAGGCGCCAAGCAGGCTCAGACCGATGCCGCTGAACCACCACCAAGGGCTCAAACGCAACTGCCCCGCCACTTCCGCGCCATACAGACCGCGCAGGCTGGCGGCGACGTCCGGCAGCAGCACGCTGGCCAGCCAATAGCCGCTGATCACACCGAACAATCCACCGATCAGCGCCAGCACACCCAGTTCAACCACCAGACACGCGATCAGCATTCGCGCACTGACGCCACAGGCACGCAACGTGCGCAGCAAGGCTCGGCGCTGTTCCAGAGCGAGGCCGATGGCGGCGTGGACGATGAACAGGCCGACCAGAAATGACAAAAATCCAAGGGCATCAAGATTGAGGTGAAAGCTCTCGGTCAGCCGCGCGAGATTGTTTTCTTCTCCGCTGCTTTTGAGCTGCAAGCGATCGGTGAAACTCGCTGGTAATTCCTGATGAAAATCCTTGGGCAACAGCAGCCGAGACAATTGCTCAGGCTGGTCGAGCAGTCTTTGCGCTACGCCGATATCGACCAGTAACAGGCCCGGCGCCATGTCCTTCTGCGCGAGCAGCGGCGGCAGGGTCTGGCCGTTCACGGTTTGCGGTGTATCGCCTTCGCGCAAGCCGAGCATTTGCATCGTGTCCGGGGAAATCCAGGTGCTGCCCGGCGGGCTGAAAAATTCGACGATGCGCTCGATCGGCATCGCCTGCCCGGCCACTGCCGAATCCGTCGGCAGCGATACCGGCTCGATGCCCATCACCTGAATCCGCTGGCCTTCGTGGCCCTTGAGCGTCAGCCGGCCCTGCAACACCGGTGACACTGGCCAGCCCTGACGGCGCAATTCGATAAACCAGCGCTGTGGAAACAGCGACCCATTTGGCGTGCTGAAGCTGGCTTGCGGTTCGCCGCCGATCATCTGGCTGGCCCGCGCGTAGCTGTCGCGCGCCTGACTGTTCAGCGCCTCGACGCCGGTGAGCAGACTGGTGGCCAGCCACAGCCCGGTCAGCACACTGAAAAACTGCACGGGATGACGCCGCCAGTGGCTGAGCAGCGCGCGCAGGGTTTGCCGCCAGATCATCAGGCGACCCGCCCGTTCGACAACACCACGCGCTGAGCCAGACGCGCCGCAACGCGCTGACTGTGAGTGACCATCAACAAAGTCGTCGGCGTGTCATCGAGCAATTCCAGCAACAGCCGCAGCACTTCATCGCTGGTCGCTTCATCGAGGCTGCCGGTGGGTTCATCCGCCAAGAGCAATTTCGGCTGCGAAGCCAATGCCCGGCCCAATGCGACTCGTTGCTGCTGGCCGCCAGAGAGTTGCTCGGGGTACCGCGAGAGCAGATCGCCAAGACCCAGACGCTGCACCAGATGCGCTTGCCAGCGCGGCTCATGGCGCCCGGCGAGGCGCGCCTGAAAGGCAAGGTTGTCTTCCACGCGCAGGCTGCCGATCAGGTTGAACTGCTGAAACACCAGACCGATTTCCGTGCGCCGCCAGTTCGCCAGTTGCGCTTCGCTCATGGCTTCCAGGCGATGTTCGCCGCTGCGAATACTGCCGCTGTCGACCTTGTCCAGCCCCGCCACCAAATGCAGCAGCGTGCTTTTGCCACTGCCCGATTCGCCCATCAGCGCGAGGCTGCCACCGGCCTCCAGCGTCAGGTCGACGCCTTGCAGCACCGGCAATAATCCCTGTGGCGTGGCATAGCTTTTGAAAACGTCGCGAACCTCAAGCATGGGCAAACCCGATCAGTGAACCTGGGCCTAGGATAGCGGCCCTGAATGGTTTTTGTCCGCTGATGATCATCGCCAACTCCGGGACGCGCCATACGCTGCTGGCTGTTCGGCCATAACGATAAAAAACCGGAGACACCCATGCCCCGTTTCATCCTGAGCCCGCGCGGCCTGCTGACCTGCCTGATCACCGCTTGCCTGAGCCAACCGTTGCTCGCTGCTGACGGTCCGGTTGCGCCGAGCATGCAAACCGCCGCAAGCAACGCTGCCGTCCTGCAAACCCTGCCTTTCAGCGACCGCACCGATTTCGAATCCGTCAGCAAAGGCCTGATCGCACCGTTCAAGGGTCAGATCAAGGACGCTGCCGGCAAAGTCATCTGGAACGTCAACGCCTATGACTTCCTCGTCAAAGACAAGGCGCCGGAATCGGTCAATCCGAGCCTGTGGCGGCTGGCCCAGCTCAATGCCCACGCCGGTCTGTTCGAGGTCAGCCCCAAGCTGTATCAGGTGCGCGGCCTCGACCTCGCCAACATGACCATCATCGAAGGTGACGACGGGCTGATCATCATCGATCCGCTGACCATGGCCGAAACCGCCAGGACAGCGCTGGATCTGTACTACGCCCATCGCCCGCGCAAACCGGTCGTCGCGGTGATCTACAGCCACACCCATGTCGATCATTTCGGCGGCGTGCGCGGGGTGATCGACGAGGCCGATGTCAAGTCCGGCAAGGTCAAGGTCTACGCGCCGGTCGGCTTCATGGAACACGTGATGAGCGAGAACGTCATGGCCGGCAATGCCATGAGCCGCCGCGCGCAGTACCAGTTCGGCAGCCTGTTGCCGCGCAGTGAAAAAGGTCAGGTCGATGCTGGCCTCGGCAAGAGCGCGCCCAGCGGTGGCACGGTCACACTGATCGCGCCTACCGATCTGATTGCCGAGCCGTTGGAAACCCGCACCATCGCTGGCCTGCAAGTCGAATTCCAGCTGACCCCGGGCACCGAAGCGCCAGCGGAAATGAACCTTTATCTACCGCAGCTGAAAGCCTTGTGCATGGCCGAAAACGCCACGCAGATGATGCACAACATCCTCACCCCGCGCGGTGCGCAGGTGCGTGACGCCAAAGCCTGGTCGCAATATCTCGATGACAGCCTGGCGCGCTATGGTGACAAGGCCGACGTGCTGTTCGCCCAACACAACTGGCCGACCTGGGGTGGCGAGCGGATTCGTACTTTGCTCGCCGATCAGCGCGACATGTACGCGTTCATCAACGACCGCACCCTGCACTTGCTCAACCAGGGCCTGACGCCGCTGGAAATTGCCGAAGCAATCAAGAAACTGCCCGGCTCGCTCGATCAGAAGTGGTACACCCGTGGCTATTACGGCTCGCTGAGTTTCAATACGCGCGCGGTGTATCAGCGCTACATGGGTTTCTACGACGGCAACCCGGCCAATCTCAATCCGCTGCCCCCGGTCGATGCGGCTAAACGCTCGGTCGAGGCCATGGGCGGTGCCGCGTCGGTGCTGGAGAAAATGCGCAGTGCGATGGCCAGCGCTGACTACCGATGGGCCGCGCAGTTGGGCAACCAGTTGCTGTTCGCCGATCCGGACAACGCGGATGCCCGCAACGCTCAAGCCGAGACGCTGGAGCAGTTGGGTTATCAAAGCGAGAACGCCACCTGGCGCAACATGTACCTGACCGGTGCGATGGAACTGCGCAACGGCGTACCACCGCAGTCTGCCAATACCGTATCGGTGGACATGGTCCGGGCGATGAGTCCGGAAATGTTCTTCGACTACCTCGCGGTACGCCTGGACAGCGACAAAGCCGTGGCCCATGACCTGACGCTGAACTGGACGTTCGACGATGTGCAAAGGGATTTCACCCTGACCCTGCGCAATGGCGTGCTGACTCATCGCGCCGGCTTGAATCCGGCGGCGGATGCGAGCGTCAGCCTGAGCCGCGATACGCTGGAGAAGATCAGCCTGAAGCAATTGGACTTCCCGACGGCGATGCAAAAAGGGCTGGTGAAGTTGCAGGGCAATGGTCAGAAATTCGGATTATTGATGGGCAGCCTGGATACGTTCGGGCCGCAGTTCAATATCGTCACGCCGTAAGTCAAAAGCCCCTCACCCTAGCCCTCTCCCAAAGGGAGAGGGGACTGACCGTGTTGGATGTACGAGATACGCCGAGGTGGGATACCGAGTAGAACTCAGATTCCGAACGCCATGAAGATCGGCTCCCTTTCCCCCTCGCCCCCTTGGGGGAGAGGGGGGAAATCTTGCTGGCACCCTCAATAACGATCAATCACCTCAATCCTGCTTTCAACAAACCTGCCCCGGATTCAACCGGAACTGCTTCGGCGTAATCCCGAACTGTTTGCGAAACGCGCGGATAAAGTTGCTCGGCTGGCGATAACCCAGCCGCTCAGCGATCCGCTCGATCGGTTGATCACCCGCCGTCAGCCAGTGCCGCGCCATCGTCAGATTGTCCTCACGCGCAGGCGCACAAGTTGCAGCGTGCCAGTGACGCAGCATGCTCTGGTGCAGAAACGGGTTGGCGCCCAGCAAAGCCTGATCGAGCCTGGAGCGCGGCAAGGTCAGGCACAGATGCTCGCCCTGCTCCACCGCGATACCCACTCCACGCAGCCAGCCACCGGCCATTTGCGCGGGGCGCAGGCTGACACTCACAAACAAATCTCCAGGCGCCCCGCCGAGTCGACGGGCAATGTTGCGCACCAGCGTTATCGCCGCCGCATCCAGAGCGAAATGATGGAGCTGCCCCCGCAGCGAACGCAGGCGCAAACGAGCCACGTCGCCTGCCTCGACCAACTCCACCGCAACGTAATTGATCACCCTTGGCAAGCAGTCAATGAAGCACTTCAGACTGGCCCGCAGGGTCGCGGCCGAGTCGAGCAGAATATTCAGTCCTTGCAGGCAATCGGTCGCCATCCCGTCGGACAGTTCGCAGCCAAACGTCGGCGCTACCCCGGCCCATTCACACTCACGCCACAACCGTTCAAGCGCTTGTGCGGCGATCAATTGATGCTGTCCGGCGAGCACAGACGGGCAGATCCCGACGCGCGTCATCAAGCGTTGCGGGCACAGCCCGGACTGGCGAGCATGCGCGAGAATCGTGCGGGTGAACGCGCTGGAGGCGAACAGAGGCTGAGACATGAAGGCGGCCATCGAAGAACAGGCGTGTACTTATGCCAGCGGACGTGCTATCGATCCAATGCATTAAAAGTATTCGCAAAATGCAGGAGACGCATGATGGATCTTCGCCAGCTTCGCCACTTGGTCGCCCTCGCTGATTACCGCAACTTCGGTCGCGCCGCCGAGGCGATCAACCTCAGCCAACCGGCGTTCAGCCGCAGCATCCAGACTCTGGAGCGTGACCTTGACTGCGAGCTGGTCGAGCGCAGCAGCCGTGAGTTTCGCCTGACCGGGCAAGGCCAACTGGTGCTGCAACATGCGCGGCGCCTGCTCGCTGGCAGTCAGGCGCTGCACAACGAATTGACGCAATACAACGGCCTCACCGGCGGCGAACTGCAATTCGGTTGCGGTCCGTATCCGGCGCAAGTGCTGGTGCCGGAAGCGCTGGCCGACTTCATTGATGCGCATCCGGCGATTCGCACGCGGTTTCATCAGGGCGACTGGCAGCAATTGACGCTGTGGTTGCGCGAGCAGCAGATCGAGTTTTTCGTCGCCGATGCGCGGCACTTCGTCAGCGATCCGCAGTATGAGGTACACCTGCTGCGCACGCGGCCGGGACGGTTTTTCTGTCGCGCTGGCCATCCGCTTGCCGCGCAACGAGACCTGCGCTTGCGCGCCCTGCTCGATTACCCGATCGTCGGCACGCGCATTCCTCCGATGATCCGCAAGGTGCTCGCCGATATCCTCGGTGAGCAGGACTTCACCCCGAGCGTCGAGTGCGCACAATTTGACGCGATCCAGCGCGTAGTGCTGCGTTCAGACGCGGTGGGGCTTGCCACGCTTGAGGCCTTGCGTGAACAACTTGATCGAGGCCTGATCGAGCTGCTCGACTTTGTCGACGTCCCCCATGACGAGCCTGCGCTGCAACTGGGTTACGGCATCGTCAGCCGCGCCGGTTTTACCCTGACGCCAGCAGCGCGGGCGATGATCGAGGCGATCCTCAGCGTCGATCAGCGTTTGCTGGCGGCTAACGGAGCGACGGGAGACGCGCGCGCAACATGAGCAAAACCCATCCGCAATCCGTCAACGCTTTTTACGCGCCGACCCTGCTGCCGGCCATTGAAGAATTGCTCGCGCGCGGCGTTACCCAAGACGCCATCGAAGCGCAGCTGCGCCGCAGCCTGTTCGATCTGCGCACGCCGTTCACGCGCATGCCGCTGCTGATGTCGCGGCGCTTCTGGGCGTTTGCCGTGGAACAGAGCGGGGATCCACTGATCGGTCTGGCGGCGGGTGAACGTTTCGTTTCGACGGCCACCAACGGGCTGACCTATCTGTTCGATGTCGCCGTGTCGCTGGAACGTGCCTGTGCGTTTTTCGCCGAGTACTTTGCGTTTTTCAACGGACATTTCCGTGTGCAAATCCTGCGTGAAGATGACGGCGTAACACTGCGTCTGGTCGAAGCCGGCAGTCTGGGTGCTCCGGCGGCGCTGACCGATTACATCCTTGTCAGCCTGTGCAGCCTGGTACGACGCAAATTGCTCGCCAGCGGCGTGAATCGTGATCCGGTGCTAGGTGTGGCACTGGCATCGGCAAGCCGCGAGCAGCATCAATCGGCATTGCGCGCCCCGGTGAGCGCAGAGCAATCATGCGCGGCGATTTATCTGGATCCTCAGCTGTTCGTGATGCCGTTGACACCGGGCAATCCGGCATTGGAAACAACGCTTGTCGATCTGCTGGAACAGACCCGACGCCTCAGTGAATCGACCTTGCTCGGACAGCTCAGCGATTATCTGATCGAAGATCTGGCTTCAGCGGATTGGCAGCAGTTCTGTGCTACACAGCATGTGCTTGAGCGCACGGCGGCAAGGCGCTTGAAGGCGTTGGGCTGGACTTTCAGCGAACTGCTTGATGAGCATCGCCGCTATCGTGCCGAGGACCTGTTGCAATCCGGGGCGCTGGAGCTGGTCGACGTGGCGGATCGCTTGGGTTACAGCGATGTGCAGGGATTCAACCGGGCTTTCGCGCGTTGGCTGGGGTGCGCGCCTGGGGAGTATCGCGCGCGGTGGCTGAAGCTTTGAATTGGCTGGTGTCAGTGCTGGCCCCATCGCTGGCAAGCCAGCTCCCACAGAGGCCAGTGCTGACACAGGATTTGTGAACAACCTCGAACCCTGTGGGAGCTGGCTTGCCAGCGAAGAGGCCCGCCCGAGCAACCCAAAACTCACTGCCCCGCAGCCACACTCGCCGGTGCCCGCTCAGGGGTGACGATGCTGCCCAGATCGATATGCTTCCACTCAGGCTTGGCCCCCAAGCGCGCATTGAAGCGGTAGTTGAAAGTGAACTCATCCGCCGTCGGCACGCTCAGCGGTTTGCCATATACCGCTTCGATTGCGCCCAAGTCGTAGCCCATCACCTGCAACAGTGTCGGGAAGATGTTGTAGTGGCTGGAGCGGTCCTTGTTTGCCGGCAGATTCGCCGCCCAGTCCGGCGTCTGCAATCCACTACCCTGAATCACCACCAGCGGCACCAGCCCCTCCTCTTCCACCGGGTCGCCGCCGCAATGGGTATTCAAGCCCGGGTTGCCACGCTCATGCAGATCCTGGCCATGATCGGAGGTGTAGATCAGCAGCGCATTGTCCAGATTGGCCTGGGCAAACACCCGGGCGAAGAACTCGCCGACGTTCCACAACAGCGTGTTCTTGTAGGCGTTGCGATACAGCACCCAGTCATCCGGCTGGCCGTTGAAACCGGTGCGTTCGCCAGTGTCGGCGACTTCAGTGAACTGCCCGCGCGGCAGCGTTGGCCGGTAGGCCATGAACGCGTCCGGGTATTTGTCATGCACCGGAAAATGCGCGCCGACCTTGTTGATCACGATCAGCTCGGGGCGATCGTCATTGAGCAATTCGATCAGCTTCGCCGCTGCCGCCATATCGCGGTCGCGCACGCTGGTCTGGTCGAATTGCACGAAACTGTCGATGTCGTTTTTCTCGGCAGCGGTCATCAGGTTCTGCAGGTTGCCGGCCGTGCGTTGGGCGTCGATGTACACCGTGCCGAGCCCGGCCTTCTTCGCGTACTGCCAGATCGACGGCAACGTGCTGTTGATGCGCCTGTAATCGGCGCGGGTGCCGCCGTAGCGCAAGGTGACGTTGGTGTCGGCGCTGCAGTTGGCAATGGACGCGGCATAACCGAAGTTGAAGACATCGACCCCGGCCGGCGCTTGCTTGAGGTTGCTGTGCACGCCGAACGGCGCGTTGATGTCGAGGTAATTGCCGGAAATGCTTTCGTCGATGATCAGCACGATGTCGTGGCCGACGGCGGGCGTGGCGCGCGCAAGCGTCACCGATTCACGCGGGCCGACGGTGTCATGCAACGCTTCGTAGGCAAACAGGTTGAGGTAGGCCAGCGGCGTGTACATGATCGGCAGACCACGTGCGCCCTCACCCGCACGTAAAAACAGCAAAGCGCTGAGCATCAACACGCCGATGACCGGAGCCGCTACCCGCAACGTATTGGGTATGAACAGCGCATGACGCGGCTTGAGTCCGATGCCGAATAACAGCAGCAAGCCACTGAGCAGCGCGCGCAGGATCGCGTCGCGATACTGATAGGCCGCTTCCTGAATGAAGCCGCCGGAGTACACCAGCGAGACAAAATCGCTGTACCTCAGGTAATCCGCCGTGACCCGGGTATAGACATCGAAAAAAACCGCCGCAACAAACAGCGTTAATGCGAACGCATGTCGAACAAGAGCCTGACGTATATAGGCAGTTAGATATAACGCGAAAGTAAGCGCCAAAAACATCGCGCCAAAAACAAGTACATTAAAGCCCCACCCGATAGCATTTAACCGGTCCAGATAGTAGTCGGAAAAGAGCAATAAGTAGGCAACTAAAAGCAGTTCCTTGGCGTATTTGAACATGGCGATACCGGCCGTCCGAAATGGGAGGTTGTCAAAGCTTTGTCGGTCAAAACCTGACACTAGCACCCGGCCATCAAAGCGCAAGAAATGACTGATAGCCGGGTAAAGCGTCAAAAAAACGGTGACTCAAATCTGACACACCCGGGGGGATGAAAGCCTTTAATTTCGGGGACTTAGACCGTCTGTCGGTTAAATTGAATCTGAACAAATCTGCAAAGAAAGAACAAATTCAATCGCAGCAATGACTTGATGGCCAATCGCCAAAAACGCCTCAAGTGTTATACCCGTGCAACATGTCATTTTGCTGACACGCTTTTCAAACCCTGCGCTATACCCCTTTAACAATCTCATTCCGTAGTTAACTTTTCTGGTTTTATTGAGGTGCGCAGATGGACGTGAGCGTATTTGGCACTGGCTATGTCGGACTTATACAAGCCGCTGCACTTGCCGATGTCGGTCATCGGGTTTTATGCATTGATATTGATCCCAACAAGATCAAACAACTGCAACAAGCGGTACCGCCCATCAGTGAACCAGGCCTGTCCGCAACACTTGAAGAAAACATCAAGGCCGGGCGCTTGTTGTTCAGCACCCAGGCCAGTGATGCGGTGACTCACGCCGAGCTGATTTTCATCGCCGTCGGCACCCCGGCGGACGAAGACGGCTCAGCCGACCTCAGCCATGTACTCAACGTCGCCCGGCAGATCGCCGGCCTGATGGAGGCCGATCGCACGCTGATCATTAAATCCACAGTGCCGGTCGGGACTGCCGATCAGGTTCTGGCCACGGCCACCAGCGAATTGCTGCAGCGCGGCAAAACCGAGCTGCAGGTGCGTGTGGTTTCCAACCCGGAATTTCTCAAGGAAGGCAGTGCCCTCGCCGACTGCATGCGCCCGGACCGGATCATCATCGGCACCCGCGACGACGCTGCCCGCGAGCAGATGAGCGAGCTGTACGCGCCGTTCTGCCGCAACCACGAAAAACTGATGTTCATGGACAACCGCAGCGCCGAGCTGACCAAATACGCGGCCAACGCGATGCTCGCCACCCGCATCAGTTTCATGAACGAACTGGCCAATCTCACCGAGCTGCTCGGCGCCGACATCGAAGCGGTGCGCAAAGGCATCGGCTCCGACCCGCGCATCGGCTATCACTTCATCTATCCGGGCTGCGGCTTCGGTGGCTCGTGCTTTCCCAAGGATCTGCGGGCCTTGCTGCACACCGCCGAACACAACGGCATGCCGTTGAAACTGCTGCGCAGCGTCACCGACGTCAATGACAGCCAACGGCACATCCTGTTCAGCAAACTGCGCGCGCAGTTTCCGCAAGGCCTGGCCGGCAAATCCATCGCGGTCTGGGGCCTGGCGTTCAAACCGAACACCGACGACATGCGCGAAGCCCCCAGCCGTTACCTGATGGACGCGTTGTGGGCCGAAGGCGCCAGCGTGCAGGCCTACGATCCGGAAGCCATGTCCGAGTGCCGACGCATCTACGGCTATCGCAACGACCTGCACTTGTGCGCGACCCGCGACGACACCCTTGAAGACGCCGACGCGCTGGTGATCTGCACCGAGTGGAAAAACTTCCGCGTGGTCGATTTCGAACTGCTCGCCGAGAAGCTGCGTTCGAAGGTAATCATCGATGGGCGCAATCTCTACAACCCGGAACAAGTAGCCGCCGCCGGCCTGCATTACAGCGGCATCGGCCTGCGCCACATCGCCCCCGAAGGGCTGCGGCCATGAAAATTCTGGTGACCGGTGCCGCCGGTTTCATTGGTGCCCATTGCGTCCTGCGCTTGCTGCGCGACGGGCATTCGGTGGTCGGCCTGGACAATTTCAATCACTACTACGACCCGCAGCTCAAGCACGACCGCGTGCAGTGGGTGCGCGAGCAGGTCGGCGATTTTCCGCTGGCGACGGTGGATCTGGCCCACGCTTCAGCGATCGACGCGTTGTTTGCCCGCGAGCAGCCACAAGTGGTGATCCATCTGGCCGCGCAGGCCGGGGTGCGTTATTCGCTGGACAATCCACGGGCGTATCTGGACAGCAACCTCAACGGTTTCCTGAACATTCTCGAGAGCTGCCGCCACCACCCGGTCGAGCACCTGATCTACGCCTCGTCGAGTTCGGTGTACGGCGCCAATCAACACACGCCTTACTCGGTCAAGGATGGCGTCAACCATCCGCTGTCGCTGTACGCCGCGACCAAAAAAGCCAATGAACTGATGGCGCACAGCTACAGCCATCTGTTCGGCATTCCCTGCACCGGCCTGCGCTTTTTCACCGTGTACGGGCCTTGGGGACGGCCGGACATGTCGCCGATCCAGTTCGCCCGGGCGATCAGCGAAGGCGAGCCGCTGAAGCTGTTCAATTACGGCGAGCACCAGCGCGATTTCACCTACATCGACGACATCATCGAAAGCATCGCACGCCTCATCGATCAGCCACCGCAAGCCAATCCGCAGTGGGATCGCGAGCAGCCCGACCCGGCCAGCAGCATGGCGCCGTGGCGTCTGTTCAACATTGGCGGGCAGCAGCCGGTTGCACTGAAAACCTACCTCGCGCTGATGGAAAAACATCTCGATCGGCAAGCCATTGTCGAGCTGCTGCCGCTGCAACCGGGCGACGTGCTCAACACCTGCGCCGAGGCCAGCGATCTGGCCCAGGCCACCGGATTCCAGCCCCGGATAGAACTGGATGAAGGACTGGGCCGCTTCATCGCCTGGTTCCGCGACTACTACCCCACTGCCCGTGCGCCGCTTGCGGCTGATTGAATGCGGAGGACGCCATGACTGGACATGAAAGAAGTGTGTCGATTGCACAGATGCGCCCTGACAAGCGCGTCGACCCGGAACATCGCATGCGCCTCGACGCGGCGATCCACCGTCAGGGTCGCGGCTGGCTCAGCGGCCGCGATGGCGGCCGCCCATGGCAGCTGTCGCGGACCAACCGGGTGGTCGCCTGCCTCGGCGCGCTGACGATTCTCGTGCTGATCTCGCCAGTGCTACTGGGCCTGGCCCTGGCCATCAAGCTCACCAGCCCGGGGCCGGTGCTGTTCGTGCAGAAACGCACCGGTTATCGCGGGCGCAAGTTCGGCATGTTCAAGTTCCGCACCATGGTCAGCAACGCCGAAGACCTCAAAGAGTCGCTGCGCCACCTCAACAAACACGGGGCCGACGCCATCGACTTCAAGATCGACAAGGACCCGCGCGTCACCGGCATCGGCAGTTTTCTGCGGCGCACCAGCCTCGACGAGCTGCCCAATCTGATCAACGTAGTGACCGGCGACATGCGCCTGGTCGGCCCTCGCCCGACCTCGTTCAACGCTTACCGCTACAAGGACAATCACCTCGCGCGTCTGGCGATCTACCCCGGTATGACCGGTCTGTGGCAGATCTCCGGACGCAGCAACATCGACTTCGACCAGCGCGTTGAGTTGGACCTCAGCTACATCGCCGAGCAGAGCCTTCTGCTTGATCTGAAGATTCTGTTGAAAACCCCCTTCAAAGTATTCAGCGGCCACGGAGCAAGCTAATGGACGGTTCAACCAATAAAAGCCTGAGCATCGCCAGCCCCAGCGAATCGAATCTGACTTCGACCGTGCTGGATCTCGATCTGCGCATTCTGTTCCTGACCGCCGCCAACCCCGGCGCCGGCACCACCACCAGCGCGCTGGCACTGGCCAGTCAGCTGGCGCAGATGAGCAGCGGCCAGGTGCTGCTGGTCGACGCCAGCCAGTCGGCGAACAACCTCACCCAGCAGATGAACCTCGGCAAGGAGCGCGGCCTGCGCGACCTGCTGTTCAACCCGGGCAACCCGCCGCTGTTGCAGGACTGCGTGGTGCAGGTCTCGAGCCTGCCCTTCCATGTGCTGCCCAACGGCCGGCCGATCCGCACGCTGGAACACCTGACCGCCGAGCGCCTGAGCCCGTTGCTCGACCAGTTGGGCAGCCAGTACCGCTTTGTGGTGATCGACGGCGACGCGGTGTATTCCGCCGCCGACACCCTGGTCATCAGCACTCAGGTCGACGGCGTGGTGTTTGTCGTGCGCGCCGAAGACACCCGCTGGGAAGTCGCCCAGGCCGCTGTGCAACGCCTGACTCAGGCCGGGGCGAAAGTGGTCGGCAGCGTGTTCAACCGGCGCAAGTACTACATGCCCAAATGGCTTTACAAAAACCTGTAAGCGAACGCAAAGGATGACGCCATGAACGCCAGAATGCTTGTCCTGCTGTTGCTGCCGCTTGCGGGCTGCTCCAGCACTTCCGACACCCAGAACATGCCGGTGAATATTCTCACCGCCTCCCCGGCCAACGCCCAGGCGACCGATATGCCGAAGATCGAGCAGACCCTGCGCCCGCAGGATGTGCTGGACGTGATCTTCCATATCAGCACCAGCGGTTCGGACGCCTACCGCGTGCAATCGGGCGACCAGATCGGCCTGAATTTCACCGCCGCCAGCCAGCTCAACGGCAATCAACTGGTGCTGCCCGACGGCACCATCGAACTGCCGGGCGCCAACACCTCGGTGAAGATCGCCGGGCTGACCAGCGAAGAAGCGCGTCAGGAAATCCAGCGCGTGTATCAGCGCAAACAGCTGTTCCAGCCCAACCGCAACCAGCTCACCGTGCAGATCATCAGCCCCTTGAGCAACGAGCAGAACCTTAAAAGTGCGCTGAACCACCCGGCCACCGGTATGAGCCGGGAGATCACCGTCGGCACTGACGGCTACGCGAGTTTTCCGGAAATCGGCGCCGTGCCGCTGCAAGGCATGACCGTCAATCAACTGGAATCGTTCCTCAACAAAAAGTACGCGCAACTGCCGGGCCGCATGACCGTGGACGTGCTGCTCAAGTCCACCGCAGGCAACGAGATCTACGTGCTCGGCGAGGTCGCACAACCGGGCTCGTATCCGATCCGCCGGCCGGTGTCGGTGCTCGAGGCGCTGACCCTGGCGCGCGGTACCAACGTCAAGGCGCGGCTGGATTCGGTGGTGATCATGCGGCGCAACGGCAATCAGGTGAAAGCCGTGCGCTACGACGTCGAAAAAGCGCTGTCCGGCGACGCCCCGCAAATCGCCTACCTGCAACCGGACGACATGCTCTACGTGCCAAAAACCAAACTGGCCAGCGCCGGCGAACTCGCCCGCCAACTGGCTGATGTGGTGCTGTTCCAGGGCGTCGGTTTCAGCTTCGGCTACCGCGTCGACAACAAAGACAGTGACAACTAACTCACAGGTGACCGACATGAACCCCAAGGAAAACTACCTGCATGAGTTCTTCAGGATTTTCTTCGCCAACAAGCAACTGGTGAAGCGCGTCTTCCTGACCTTTGCAGTCATCGCCCTGCTCCTGCCGTTGCTGCTCAAACAGAGCTTCGATATCACCGCGCAGGTCATCGTGCAGTCGAAAAAACTCTCTCAGGGCGACGCCACTACGTCGCTCACGGTGGACAACGCCACCTTCATTCCGCCGTCGCTGGCGGACATGGAAACCGAGAGCAATATCCTCCGCTCGCCAGCGCTGATCCGTCAGACCATCAGCGAACTGCGCGACAACGGCGAATACAGCCCGCCACCCGGGGTGTTCGCCAAGTTGCTCGGCGAACCGTTCAAGCGCTACGTCTCGACGCCGCTGCGCGAGTACGTGATCAATCCGCTTCGCGACGGGCTCGGCATGGAAACCGATCCGGTACGTGACACCACCCTCGACGCCCTGACCCAGCAAGCCGTCGACAGCCTGAAAATCGAAACCCTGCCCGGTTCCAACGTGATCTCGATCACCTACAGCTTCCCGGATCCGCAGCAAGGCACGACGTTTGTCAGCGCCCTGCTGCAGAACTATCTGGTCAGCCGTCAGGCCCTGCAATCGATCGACTTGCCGCAGTCGTTCTACGAGACCAAAAAGCACCAGTATCAAGTGCGTCTCGATGGCCTGGAAGGTAATCGTCAAGCACTGCTGGAAAATGTCGGCGCAGCGGATCCGAAGGAGGAAATCACCTTCCGCCTCAACGCCATCAACACTGAAGAACAGGCGCTGAACCTGTATCAGGACCGCCTGCTGCAAAGCCAGCGCTGGCTCGAATATCTGAAAACCGCGCTCGCCGCCGCCAGCAGTAGCAAGCTCAACGACTACACCTTCCCCTACACCTTCACCACCACCGTCGACAACGTGGCGTTCGAGGACCGGGAAATCAAACAGATGGGCGAGCAACTGACCAGCCAGGTCAGCCGTTACATGAACGATCTGGCGGTGTTCCAGCCCGGCAGCGAACCGATGCTGTTGACCCGCGAGCAGATCGCCCGCACCCGTCAGCAGTTTCTCAAAGTGGTGAGCAACCGCATCCAGGAACGCACCGCCGACCTGGCCGTGGTCAAGCAGGTGATCGAGCAGAAAACCGCGCGCATCGCCGAGTTCAAGAACCGCATCCGCGACCTGCAGCAGACCCAGAGCAAACTGCGCCAGATGGACACCGAGATCGATGCGCTGCACGCAGCGTTCTCGACCTATGCCCAGCGTTTTGCCGAAAGCAGCACCACGCGCTCGCTCAACGATGACCTGTCCAACGCCCGGGTACTCAGCCCGCCGTTCGAACCGACCGAGGCAGCGTTCCCGAAACCGCTGCTGATCATCCCGTTCGGGCTGTTCACCGGTCTGCTGCTGGCAATCGCGTTCGTCTACGTGCGTGAGTTCTTCGATCACCGCTTCAAGCATCCGGCGCAAATCAGCCATGAGCTGGGTCTGCCGGTCTTGTTGGTAATTAACGAAGAAACGTCACAGCCGGGCAATCCGCACAAGAACTGGACCATGCCGAGCCTGGTTCACTGGGTGCGCAATTGAACGCGGTGTCCACCCCAATCGTCGCCCTGCCGATCATTCATTTGCTCAGCAGCGGCGGCTTCTACGGGGCCGAGCGGATGTTGCTGGATCATTGCCTGGCCACGCCGGGGCAGCACCAGGTGCTGTTCCTCGACGCACCGCCTGAGCTGATCTCGCGCTTTCGCGAGGCTGGGGTGGACGCTCGCGCTTGTTCAGGGCCGGGCGAGCTGTTGCGGCACTTGCGTCAGCGCCGTGGCGACAAACCGTTGCTCAACACTCACAACTTCAAAGGACTGCTGTTCGGCTGGGTCGGTGCCACGCTGTTGCGCCTGCCGCTGGTGATCACCCAGCACGGGTTCACGCCGCGCAGTCGCAAGCAGAAGTTCTACACCTGGCTAAGCCTGCAACTGTGCCGCACGGCGTCGGTGAAACGGGTGGTCTGCGTGGCGGAAAGTATCGCCGTGCTGCACCGTCAGGCCAACGTCCGGACGGAGAAGTTGCAGGTGATTCCCAACGGTTTGCCAGCGGCGCCAGCGATGCCGTCGCTGGCAGAGCGGCAACGCTGGCTGGCCGGTTACGTCGGGCGGTTGAGCAGCGAGAAAGGCCCGGACCTGTTCCTCGATGCGCTGATCGCGTTGTGTCACCAGCATCCGCAACTGGACGCGGTGATGCTCGGTGACGGCCCGGAACGCGAGGCCTTGCAGGCGCGCATCGATGCTGCCGGGTTGCAGCAGCGGATTCGCCTGCCGGGCTACCAGACGGCGATGCAAGGCTGGTGGCAGCAACTCGATGCATTGGTGATCAGCTCGCGCACCGAGGGCACACCAATGATTCTGCTCGAAGCGATGCAGGCCGGCGTGCCGGTTGTGGCGTTCGCGGTCGGCGGTATTCCCGATGTCCTGCAGGACCGTCACAACGGCCTGCTCGCGGCGCCGACGGATACCGCCGCCCTCGCCCGCCAGCTCGACACCTTGCTGGCCGAACCGAAGCTGGCCGCGCAGTTGCGTGAAAACGCCAGACGCACCCAACAGGAACGCTACGACCTCAAGGCTTTGGCCGAACGCTGGTCGCAGCTGTACATCCAAACGGCACGGGAGACACGCGCATGATTTTCCCGCTCTCGATCGTCAGTCTGTTCGCCCTGGTCAGCCTCGGTCTGCTGGCCAGTCCTTGGCCGTATCTGGCGCCGGGGGCGGTGATTGGCCTGGTCGGTTTCACCGTCCTGTACCGCAAGCCGACATGGGGCCTGCTCGGCATTGCCGCGCTGGTGCCGTTCGAAGGGTTCTTCAAGGACAGTTCAGTGTCGGGAAGCAAGTTGCTCGGCGCCTCCCTGGCGGTAATCGTGATGCTGCAACTGACGCTGCACCAGATTCCGTCGCAACGCCTGCGCAGCAACCTGTGGCACTGCCTGATCGGCTTCATGATTCTGTATTTTCTCAGCCTGCTCAATACCGATGACATGGGCATGTCGCTGGGGCATCTGCGCGAACTCAGCGTTGGTCTGGTGCTGTTTGTCATTACCTTGTTGATCGGCCGCGAACTGAACCTCGACCTGTTCGCCCGGCTGGTGACCCTCGCCGTCACCGCGACCTGCGCCATGGCAATGTTCTCGGCGAAGTTTCAGGATCAGGGCCGCGCCGCCGGCCTGCTCGAAGACCCCAACGCCTTCGCTATGCTCATCGCCTTCGCCATTCCTCTGGGCCTGCTGCTGGTGATCCGCAGCCCGAACCTGCTGCACCGCTTGTTCTGGGGCGCCTGCTGCCTGCTGTTGCTGGGCGGCATGACCAAGACCGAATCGCGCTCAGGTCTGGTGGTATTGGCGTTGAGCCTGCTCATCGGCATTTGGCACTACCGCGCGCAACTGACCCACATCCGCCCACGGCATCTGGGTTTCGTCATGCTCGGTGCGGCCATCGTGATTCCGCTGGCGATCTACGCCATGCCGGCCGGTTACATGGCGCGGATCCAGTCATTGAGCATCCTCAGCGCCGGCTCCAAGGCGCAGGACGAATCCCTCGGCCGCCGTGCTTCCTACATCGTCGTCGGCGGCCAGATGATCCGCGAACATCCGGTGCTCGGCTCCGGTCCCGGCACCTTCCCACTGCATTACGCGACCACCGGTTACGCCAAGGCGTTTTCCGCCAACCGCAAGATCGGCGATCTGTACCGCCGCGCCCACAACACCTATTTGGAAATCTTCAGCGAACTGGGCGTGCCTGCCGGGCTGTTCTTCGTCGGCATGCTCGGGCTCGGTCTGTACAACCTGATTCGCGCGCGGGCGGCGTGGATGCTGCGCGGTGATGGACATCGGGCGGACATGATGACCCACCTGGGGGTGAGCTTTCTGTCGCTGACCCTGTTCCTGATGTTCCTCAGCGCGCCGAACCAGAAATACGTGTGGATCATGCTGGCGCTGACCAGCGTCCTGCGCATCAAGGCCGAGCAGGCGCCACTGACCCCGGAGACGCAGGCATGAAGCGGATCAGCATCGTCATCCCGATGTACAACGAGGCGCGGCACATTGGCCGTACCCTGCTCGCCGCGCAGAAAGCCGCACACGCGGCCAACGTCGAGTGCGAGCTGATCGTGGTCGACAACGGCTCGACCGATCAGGGTCCGCAGATTGCCCGGCAGTTCGGCGCAACCGTGCTGAGCTTGCCGGGGCTGTTGATCGGCGCTCTACGCAATCGCGGCACGGCGATCGCCAGCGGGGAATGGCTGGCCTTCATCGACGCCGACGTGGAAATGCCTGAAACCTGGTTGCAGCCCTTGTTCGACATCCAAGCCAGTGGCCAAGCCGATGTGTTCGGCCTGGATCTGCATACGCCGGCCGAGGCGCCATGGTTCGCCACGGCCTGGCAGCGGCGCACTTCGCAGCCGTCGCACCGCGTCAGCCACAGTGTCGATTGGCTGCCCAGTTCCAACCTGCTGATGCGTCGCGACTGGTTCGACAAGGTCGGCGGTTTCAACGAGGCCCTGCGCACTGGCGAAGACAAGGAATTCACCCTGCGCCTGCACGAACAGGGCGCGCGTCTGCTGTCGGTCAATGACAAGGTCGCGCTGCACTGGGGTTACGAGATGAACTGGCGCGAATGGATGGGCAAGGAAATGTGGCGTCAGGGCAGCCATCTGCAACTGCTGCGCACCCATGGCATGAGCCTGCGCCTGCTGCGCTTTCCAATATTGTCGTTGTTGGTGTGGATCCTCGATTTCCTGGCGATTTCCGCACTGCTAGACGGCTTTCCCCATCACGCGGCGGTGATGGTCACCCTGACCGTGATCCCCGGTCTGGTCCTGAGCGTTCGCCAGAGCATCAAGCACCGCGATCCGATTCTGCTCCTGCAACTGTGGGGCCTGCACTGGCTGCGCCTGCACCTGGCCGGCGCGGCGTTCATTTTGAGTCTGTGTCAATGGAACGCAAGGAGGCCTGCCCGTGGCTGAGTTCATTTTCTGGATGTGCCTGTTGCTGCCCGTCTACGCCTACGTCGGCTACCCGCTGTTGCTGACGATCCTCGCGCCGCTGTTTCCAGCGTGGCGACACACGCCGGCGCCGCCGCTGAACGTCAGCATCGTCATCGCCGCGCACAACGAGGCGCGGCATATCGAGCACAAGTTGCGCACGCTGCTGGCCCAGGATTATCAACCGGCAACGCTGCAGATCATTCTCGCCAGCGACGGCTCTACCGATGACACCGTGGCCTGCGCGCACAAAGTGATTGATCCGCGCATCACCGTGCTTGACCTGCCGCGTCAGGGCAAAGCCGCCACGCTGAATGCCGGCGCGGCCCTGAGCAGCGGCGACATTCTGGTGTTTACCGATGCCGACAACCAATGGTCACGCGACACCCTCGGTCACTTGCTCGCGCCGCTGAGCGATCCACAGGTCGGCGCTTGCGCCGGGCACATGGTGATCCCGGTCACCGGTGGCGGTCTGAGTGTCGGCGACAGCCTCTATCGGCATTACGAAGGGTGGTTGCGCCGGGTCGAGAACCGCACCGGTTGCATGGTCTCGGCCGACGGCGCCCTGCTCGCCCTGCGCCGCGAGCTGTTCCAGAACGTACCGGCCGAGGTCAACGACGACTTCTTTATCAGCACCTGCGCGCCGGTAGCCGGCAAGCGCATCGTCTACGTTCCCGAAGCGCAAGTGATCGACCATGGCGTCGACGAGGCGGACAAACAGTTTCGCCGCCGTCAGCGCGTCACCGTCGGCGGCCTGCAAAGCCTGGCCCAGCGCCGCGAGCTGCTCAACCCGCTCAAGCATGGCCTGTATTCCCTGGCGTTGATCAGCCACAAATTGATCCGCCGCCTGGCGCCGGTACTCCTGCTGCCATTGCTGCTGAGCAATTGCTGGCTGTGGGACGAGCACGCTTTCTATCGCCTGAGCCTGATCGCGCAACTGTTCGGCTACAGCGTGGCAATTGCAGGGCTGCTGGATGCGCAACACCGCTTGCCGAAACCGTTCCGCCTCGCCGCGTTTCTGCTGGTCACCCTCGCCGGGATGAGTCTCGGCCTGTGGCAGTTCCTGCGCGGTCAGCGGTATGCCCAGTGGAATCCGGAACAGAACCGTTAAAAGGACCGAAGCCATGGCGATCAAACAACTGATAAAAAGCACCAGTGGCTGGCTCTATCTCAACTCGCCGGTGGGCCGTCAGCAGTTGCAGGGCGCGGGGGTGATTCTGATGCTGCACCGCGTGCTGTCGAATGACCGCGCCGCCGACCTGCCGCACCGCAATGAACTGTGCGTCGGACCGAAAGCGTTCGAGCATTTGCTGGTGTGGCTGCGCAAGCATTTCGACTGCGTGCCGCTGATGGAAATTCTCCAGCCCAACGCCCTGCGCAGCGAGCGCCCACGGGTGGCGCTGACCTTTGACGATGGCTGGCGTGACAACGCCGTCAACGCCTTCCCGTTGCTGCAGAAACACCAGGTGCCGGCGAGCATTTTTCTCTCCACCGATTTCATCGGCAGCCGCCAGCGTTTCTGGTGGGAAAGCCTTGGCGAAACCCTATGGGGCAGCCATGGCGATAAAGCACGCATGCACCTGATCGAATGCCTGCATGCGCGCAAACATCCGCTGCCGGTGCTGCTTGATGACATCGATGTCGAGCGCCGCAGCCTGGCGCTGCTGCATTACCTGCAAGGGCTGAAAAGCCTGGCCCCGCAGGAGCTGGAAGAACTCACCGACGAATGCCCGAAGGACTCGCTGCCACAGGCACTGGACTGGCATCAGGTGCGGGCAATGGAAGCCTCCGGTCTGGTGCGGTTCGGCCCGCACGGCGCCAGCCACGCAATCCTCACCGGTCTCGATGATGCGCGCCTGAGCGAAGAAATCCGCCGCAGCCGCGACGCATTGAACAACGGCTGCAACCGACCTCTACCGGTCTATTGCTACCCCAACGGCGACAACGATGATCGCGTTCGCCAGCAGGTCGCGGACCACGATTACCCGTTTGCGCTGGGCACCGGCACCGGGATCTATCGCGGCGACGGCGATCCGCTGAACCTGCCGCGTTTCGGCGTCAGCCAGCGCACCGCGCGCCATCCGCAATTGCTGTCGTGGCGGATCTACCGGGGAGCGCGGCCATGAGCCGAGGCAACTACCTCAAGCACCTCGCGTTGAGCATGGGCACCAAGCTGGCGATGATCGCCTTGCGTTTGCTGCGCAACGTCCTGCTCGCGCGGATTCTCGGCCCCAGCGAACGCGGCCTGTTCGCCCTGCTCAGCACCCTGCCTGACCTGATCAGCGCGGCCACCAGCGGCGGTTTGAATTCGGCGGTCGGTTATCAGGCGGCCAAGCAGCGGCCGATGGGTTTGCTGCTCAGCCAGGTGCTGGTGTTCGGTTGTTTGCTGGCCGGTTTGCTGACTTTGCTGGTGGTGGCGCTGGTGCGCGAATTCGGCACGCAACTGGACGTGACCACGCAACTGGGCCTGCTCGCCTGGCTGTTGCTGCTGGCGGTGCCGTTGACCGTGTTGAAAAGCGGCCTGCTGACCCTGCACAACGCCTCGGGTGGCGTGGTCGCGTTCAACGTCTTGCGCCTGATCGAATCGCTGGCGCCGCTGTTGCTGTTCGTCGCACTGTTCTGGATGTGGCAGAGCGCGGCGTTGGAGGCAGCGCTGATCAGTTGGCTGGCCGGTATCAGTCTGGTGGTGCTCGCCGGTTGGGTCTGGCTGAAGCGGGCGCAGCCATTGCAGCTGCAATGGGATCGCGCCAGCCAGAAGGAGCTGCTGCGCTACAGCGCGCGCAGCCATCCCGATCTGCTGTTCCAGCAAGTGATTTTGCGCTCAGATTACCTGTTTATCGGCGCCCTGCTCGGTAGCACCGCGCTGGGCCATTACGCCATGGCCAGCGCTGCTGCCGAATTGCTGTTGATCGTCCCCGAAGCGGTGACTACGCCCCTGATGAAACGCCTGCTGCAACAGGATGAAGGCATGGACAAGGTCACTCCGCTGGCGCTGCGCCTGACCGCGACGGTGATGCTCGGCGCCTGTTTGAGCATGGCCGTGATCGGCGAGTGGTTGATCGTCACCCTGTTTGGCGCTGCCTACCAACCGGCGTACCCGGCGCTGCTGGCGTTGCTGCCGGGGCTGTTGGGTCTGTGCTACGCGAGCATTCTGCGCCTGGACTTGCTGGGCAAGAATCGCCCCGGCTCGGTGTCGTTGTTGATGGGCCTGGGCGCGCTGCTCAATCTGGCGCTGAACCTGGTGCTGATTCCGGCCTACGGCATCGTCGGCGCCGCCGCCGCATCATCGATCGCCTATCTGGCGGTGACCGTGGCCATGCTCGTGCTGTATTGCCGTTTGAGCGCTGTGCCGTTCTGGCAAACCCTGATCATCCTGCCCCGCGACGTGCTGCCGATGTGGTCGATGCTGCAGAGGAAACCCGCATGAAAGGCTGGTACCTGCTGTTCGGTCTCGGCCTGTCGCTGGACGCTTTGGCGGCGTCGATGCGCTGGGGCGAGATTCGTGACGGCAGTCTGTTTCTGCAAACCGATCAGCCTGACAGCGTGACCGTGCGCTGGACCCCGGCGTGGCAAGCGGATGCCAACGAAGAGCAACTGTACCTGCTCGACGGTCGCGGCAAATTGCTCGGCGAACGCTTGATCAAGGCCAGCGAAACCCGTGGCAGCCAGACCTGGCCGCTGCTGCCCGGCGCGGCGAGTTATCGACTGGAAATTCCCGGCTACAGCTTCCGCCACTACCGCATCGAACACGATGAACGCACCGTTGCCCTGTTTGCCCCGGCCAAAGTGCACTTCAGTGCCGAAAGCAAAAATGGCGACGTGCTGTATTTCAAAGTCGCGGCCGGTGAGCATGCAGTGCTCGCCGGCAAGTTTCACGGCGGCGTCACCGCGCTACAGGCGCAGCGGATCGGCGACCACCAGGCGCTGACTCTCGCACTGAAGCCCTATCGCGCCTATTGGCAGTTCGATCAGGTCGCGTTGCCAGTCAGCCCCCGTGAGCAGGTCTGGCGTCTGCAACTGCAAGGCAGCGGCAAAGCGGCGTTCTGGCTCGACGGCACGGCCAATCTGTTTGCGCAGAATCCGCAGCAACTGCAACCGCTGCGCGAAGACGTCGGAGATGTCCGGCTGGTGCTGCATGACAAAGTCCTCGGGCGCACGCCGGATCTCGGTATTGCCCTGCCCTACGTGATGCCGCCCGCAGCCAGCCACGCGCTGCTCGATGCGCTGAAACCGACGGCAGCGAGCTATTACAGTTTCGTCGACGTCACGGCGCAGAACCCGCAATTCGAAGACGCATTCCGCCGGGTCTATCAGCAGCGCTTCGGCATTCGCAACGACATCACCCTGCTGGCCGGCAGTCAGCGCCAGGCCGATCTGCGCGCCGACGTGCAGAGCAACAGCGGCCTCGACGCCTGGCTGGCGAGCACCCGCGCGCTGGGCGGCAATGGCACGCATTACATCGGCTTTGCCGACGAACCCAATCTCAACTATTCCAGCTACGGGCAATATCAGGCGATTTTCACCAGCATGGCCCGTCAGGTGCGCAGCGACCCGGCGAATGCCCGCGCCGGTGTGCGCATCGCCATGCCGGCCAGTTCGCGACTGGTCAACGGCCCGTTCGCCGATAATGCGGCGGACAAGCGCGGAATCGATTGGGCACGGCGCCTGCTCAGCGAGTCAGCCGATCAGGTCGATGCACTGGCCTGGCATGAATGGATGATTCGCGATCTGCTCGCCACCCGCGTCTACCGCGACAGCGTGCGCCGTGCCGCCGAACTGGTCGGCCGCGACGCCAATGGTCAGCCGCGCAAGGCCTTGCTGCTCGATCAGACCAACCTGTCCAGCGGCTCCAGCCTCAGCCCCTACGATCAGGAAACCCACTACACCTCGCTGTGGTGGGCCTCAGTGGTGATCAATGCCTCGCAGGACGGTTTGCTGAGCATGCTCAACTGGTTTCAGGCCGCTGACGAACCGCATTACCCCAAAGGCATGTTGCGCGTGTTGGGCGACGATCGCTTCGAGCTGAAACCGGTCGGCCTGGCCCAGCAATTCATCGCCCGCCACTGGCTGCACCAGGTGCTGCAACTGGACAACGACGCCTTCGAGGTGGATGTGCTGGCGATGGCCGGCGACGAGCAGCGCACGTTGCTCGGAGTGAACAAAGGGACGCGCCTGCAACGCGTCGATCTGAGCGGCGCCAGGTGCCCGCTGAACCATGGCGCCCTGCGTTACTTCGGCGCCGACAATCGCAGCCGCGACGCACCGTTTGCCTGCGACAACGGGCGCGTGCGTTTCGAACTGCCGGGGCAAACCCTGTTTGCCCTGAGCTGGAGCGCTTCATGAGCCGCCCTTCGATGCTCTGCCGCGCGGTCTTGATGCCGCGCATGGCACCTTCATCAGGAGAAGAGACCATGGATGTTTTGCAAAAACTCAGCGGACATATTCGTCGTAAAGGCCTGCGAGCGACCTTGGGCAAGATCCGCAAACTGTACATTTTTTCCCATCAGCAACTGCTGTGGATGGAGCGCGACCTGGTCAGCCCGGTGCCGCCGCACAAGCTCAAACCCTATCCGCCGCTGCGCGTGGTCAGGATCACCGCGGACAACGCCAGCGCTTTCGCGCGTTACTTTGGCGACCGTGTCGGCACGATGGCCGAGCTGGCCAAAGAGGGCCACACCGGGCACATGCATGTCGACGAGCAAGGCGATGCCGTGGCGTTTATCTGGGGCACGCCGCGCAGTTATTTTGATCGGCACTACTACGGCTGCCGATTCCCGGTGAAGCCCGGCGAGTTCTTCGAGTTCGGCGGCGAACTGGCCCGGGCCTACTGGGGAACAGAGCTGTCGGTGGACCTGCAATTGCGCTTGTGGGAAGCCATGGCCGCCCAGGGCTGCAGCAAAGTGGTCGATGTCTGCGAGTCGCACAACATACCGGCGCTCAAGCTGCATCTGCGCATGAGCTATACCGAACAACAGCGGATCATGAATATCTACACGCTGTTCGGCCGCTGGCGCTTCTATCGCGAAACCCGCTACAGCGGTTCGCGCCTGGCGGCGCTGGGTAAAACTTCCCGTCCACCTGTCAACGCAACGGCGGCCTGAACCTATGGTGATGCGATTCGAATGGTGCACGTCCCTGTGCGCCGCCGACTTCCCGGCAACCGCGTATGAAACGCTGCGCCTGGGCGTGACCGACCATACGCCGTTCAACAATCTCGGCTGGTTATGTGCGGCGGAACAGGCTCTGGGTGAGGATCAGCGCCTGCACATTCTGCTCGGTTGGGAAGCCGCAGAACTACGCCTGTGCCTGCCGCTGGTAGCCAGCCGCGAGCGCTTCGCCGGCGTGCCGTTTCGGGTCTTGCATCACTTGGGTTATCCGCTGGCTGATCGTCTGGCCCTGCTGTCGTTGCTCGGCGGCGCGGACATGCACGAGGCGCTGCTGTTGATTCGCCAGCGCCTGCCCCATGCGCTGCTGCAACTCAATGAGCTCTCGGAACCGGCGGGTGAAGAAAGTGCCGTCACCGCATGGATGGCGCGCAGTTCCACGGCCGAGCGACGCCTGAGCTGCCGGGTGCCAGTGCATCTGATCAGCGAAGCAGACCATCAGGAAGTCTCCGGCGACCCGCGCTACAAACTGCGCCGGGCACGCAAACGGATTGCCGCGTGCGGTGCGCAGATCCGCCGGATTACCCCGGATGCGCTGAGCATGGCTGCCTTGTTGCAGACCATCAGCGAAGTCGAGGCGGTGAGCTGGAAAGGCGATGAAGGCGTCGGGATTTTCGCCACACCGCGCAGTCGCCAATGGATCGAACGCGCCTTCACCGCCCTCGCCGGCCAAGGCCTGGTACGCGTGGTGATGCTCGAGCTGAACGGCCGCTGCATCAGCTATCGCCTCGGCCTGCTCGAACAGGGCCGGCTCTACGATTACAACCTCGCCTTCCTGCCGCAGTACGCCGATCTCGGCAGTGGCCGGGTGTTGCTGGAGGAATGGATTCGCTGGGGCCTGGACGAGCACTGGCGCTGGATCGATGCCTCGCGGGTCAGCCTGGAAAACTCCAGCCATCAACTGCACGAACGCATGACCGGGCAATTGGAACACTGGCGCTGGAGTTTCTATTCGTGGCGCCCAAGTGGGCTGGCATTGGGTCTGGCGCTGCGCATCTGGTATCGCTGCAAGCCCGCCGTGCAGCAGTGGCGCACCAGGCGCGCCAACAAAAAATCTGCAGCACTGGTGCAACCTGTCGCAATCACTCCGGAGGGCGGCCATGCCTCGCCAAGTCATAGTCAACGCTGATGACTTCGGTCTCAGCGCCAACGAAAACGCAGTGATCTTCGCTGCCTTCCACGCCGGCCTGATCAGCTCGGCCACGGCCATGGCCAACATGCCGGCGTTCGAAGCTGCCTGCACCATGGCCCGCCATCCGACGCTGCAAGGTCGGGTCGGCTTGCACTTCAACCTGACCTACGGGCGCCCGCTGAGCCAGGCGATCCTGGGGCGGCGGACCTTTTGCGATGGCAACGGCGTGTTCGACCTCAACCTGCCCCGCCACAGCCTGTGGCTGAGTCGCGCAGACCGTGACGCGGTGCGCGCCGAGTTACAGGCGCAGTGGCAACGCTGCGTCGATCACGGCATGCGCCCGAGCCATATCGACTCGCACCAGCACGTACACAACATCTGGCCAATCGGCGAAGTCGTCGCGAAGTTTGCCGCCGAGCAAGGCGTACCGATTCGGCTGGCGCGCAACCTCGGGCACAACCTCACGCTGCCCAAGCGCCTATTCAAGGGTTTGCTCAATGGCCGTTTGCAGAGTCTGGCGCGGGTCACCGCCGATTACGTCTGTACACCGCTGGACCTGCGCAATGCCAGCGTCCCCAGCGACGGCGTGCTGGAAATCGTCGCCCACCCGACCCGCCTCGGCGTCGATTTCGGCGATGCCTATCTCGACTCCGGCGATTCTTTGAGCGAGGTACTTGAGCAGGGTTTGAGAGGCGTCGCGCGAGTCTCGTATGCCGACCTCAATCGAGAGGAAACGCAGGGCGCTACGGCGCTCGAATGAATCACCGCTGTAACGACACTCACCACAACATCCGGGCAAAGACCCTGGAGGGGCATCATGAGCATCATCACCAAAGTGCAAGATCGCATCAGACAGAAAGGCCTGGGCCGCACCGTCGGCACGTTGTGGAAACGCTACGTGTTCTTCCACTGGGAACTGCTGTGGATGGAGCGCGACTTGGTCAGCCCGGTGCCGCCACACAAACTGCGCCCGTATGAAGGCCTGCGCAAAGTCGACATCACCCCGGAGAACGCCGTGGCGTTCAGCAAACACTTCGGCGACCGTGTCGGCACCATGGCCGAACTGGCTGCCGAGGGCCACACCGGGCACATGTACCTGGACGCCGATGGCCACGCCGTGGGCTTTATCTGGGGCAGCATTCGCGACTACCACGACCGCCACTATTACGGCTGCACCTTCCCGGTCAAACCCGGCGAGTTCTTCGAATTCGGCGGCGAAATGATCCGCGCCTACTTCGGCAGCAGCCTGTCGGTGGACGTGCAGGTTGCACTGTGGCAAGCGATGGCGGCGCAGGGTTGCACCAAGGTGGTCGACGTTTGCGAAACCCACAACATCCCGGCGCTTAAACTGCATATCCGCATGGGTTATCAGGAACAGGGCCGGGTGACCCACGTTTACTGTCTGTTCGGCCGCTGGAAATTCTTCCGCGAAACCCGCTATGAAGGCTCACGCCTGGATCCGCTGCGCAAACCGGGCCGGCCGGTGGTAAGTGCCGCGGCGCAGGCTTGATCCGGCCTTGTGAAATGTGGCGGTCGCAAGGCCGCCATCGCGAGCAGGCTCGCTCCCACATTGGAATGCGTTTCCCTGTGGGAGCGAGCCTGCTCGCGAAGAGGCCAGCCGTCGCAAAAAAGGTTCTCAGGCCTTGCTTGCCACCAGGCTAAAGCACATCGGCAGCTGCGCCTGCTGGTTCAGGTAGCAGTCATACACCTCTTCCCGGTTCGAATGCGCATATTCCTGAAAATCCACAATGCTCAGCCCCGCTCCAATGGCGCCGCTGAAGATCGCGCCCAGCGTATGCACGAACCAGTACGACTTTGCCGCCGGCTGCTCGACTTTACCTACGTAAACGATCGGCTCTTGCTGCACAAACGGCTCGGCACGGAAATACGAGCTGGCGAGGCGGAAAGGATCTTCAGCCCGTGGATCAACCATTTCCAGAAACGGATGGGTTTCGTAGATCACCAGTTTGCCGCCCGGCTTGAGCACCTGCGCGACATGACGGAAGAATTCGCCGATGTCAGGCATCCAGTTGAGTACCCCGATGGTGATCAGGCCGACGTCGAAGCGGTTATGCAGCGATGCGGGCAGATGGTGGATATCGCTCTCGACGAATTCGGCAGTATGCGGCGAGCGGCTGTTGAGCTCGCGGGCCTGCTCAAGAAACGCTACCGATTGATCGACGCCGACGACACTGCGCGCACCCAGCGCAAACAGCGACAGGCTCTCCCGACCGTTATTGCAGCCCAGTTGAATCACGTCTTTGCCGTCGACTTCCAGCAAGCCGCGCAAGGTGTCATCGAGGCAGCAAAACTCCCCCTGCGCAACATCGCTGAGCAATGCCTGCCAGTCCGGTGAATCCTGATGATGGCGAGCGGAATCGTTCCACGCCTGTCGATTGCTTTCGATGGCGGTTTTGGGGTTGGGCACTTCCATGGCGCTACTCCGGGTGAAGCTCGTGATTGAGCGGCGTGAGTGTAGAACAGACGCGGGGTGGCGGTTGTTCCAATGTTGTAATCACACTGCGCAGTCCTCTTCAGCGAGTCCTACAGAAAAAGGAAGGAACTCGGGAAACCCCAACCGTTTTCCTACATCTTCCGTCGGTTGGCCGTCGGAAGCGCTCAGTCTAGGATTTGTCGAACTACAAGTACTCATGGAGCTCGACCAAGATGCAGTTCATCCAGACAACGACGACAGCAATCCCTGTACCGAATAGACTGCCAGGCATTGATCCCGGAGGCACTATGGACGGCAAAATCTTTCCCGACGATTCAGGGTTTGAAAACAACGAGCAGGCTGCCAGTCATGATCGCTGGTTGCGAGCCAAGGTGCAGGCGTCCAGAGATGATCCCCATCCGAGTCTCCCCCATGAGGACGTGATGGCGGACATGCATGCCTTGATCGAATCCATGCGAAAAAAGGCCGATGCAGATTGAGTGGCGGCCCGAAGCCAAGGCCGATCTTTCGAACATCCTCAGATACATTGGCGAGAGAAACTTTGCAGCCGCAGTGAGTCTCTCGAAATCCATCGAAGAATCCACAACCTCACTCTCCGTTCATCCCCATCTCTACCGTAAAGGTCGATCTCCCGGCACCCGGGAAATCGTTGTCCATCCTAACTACGTAGTGATTTATGAGGTGACGGATCGAATCGAGATACTTAGCGTTTTGCATACCCGACAGGAATATCCATAAAGACATCGCAGGAAACGGTGTGACCTTCGCCCGATCGATAACACGCCGTTTGTTTGCCCAGTAGGCACCACTATCAAAGATTCACATGACTCTGGTTAAGCCGCTCACGCAAAAACTCCACCAGCGCCTGCACCGGCCGCGAAGCCTGGCGATGCTGCGGATAAACTGCCGACAGGGTCAGCGGCTCCGGGCGTAAATCATCCAGCACCGGTACCAGCCGCCCGTCCTTCAGCGCCGCACCGACGATGAAGGTCGGCAGATAAGTAATGCCCATCCCCTGCACCGCGGCGTCTCGCAGCAGTTCGCCATTGTTGACGCGCATGCGGCCGGCGACGTTGATCAGCAGCGGTTTGCCCGGCGCTTCGTTGAAACGCCATTGCACCGAGCGCCCGTGGCCGTAAGGCAGGCAGTCGTGGCTGTGCAGGTCTTCAGGCTTTAGCGGTGTGCCGCGTTCGGCGAGGTAGGCCGGGCTGGCGCAGTAGACCCGTTCGATGCTGGCGATACGTCGGGCGATCAATGTCGAGTCCTCCAGCACGCCGATGCGCAGGGCCAGGTCGTAGCCTTCGCCGAGCAGGTCGACCGGACGATCGCTCAGATCCACTTCGACGGTGACTTCGCGATAACGCTGCAGGAATAGCGGTAGCAGACAACCCAGATGCGCCACGGCAAACGACAACGGCGCGCTGAGGCGAATCGTGCCGCGCGGCTCGGCGGTTTCGCCGGCGATGCCCTGCTCGACCTGTTCCACCTCACCCAACAAGCGCAACGCCGATTCGTAATAGCTCTGCCCCAGCGGGGTGACGTCGAGCCGGCGGGTCGAGCGATTCAACAAGCGCACACCGAGGCGCTCTTCCAGTTGCATCAAACGGCGGCTGACGAACTGCTTGGACAGCCCCAACTGATCGGCCGCGGCGGTGAAGCTGCCGGAGTCCATGACCTGGCAAAAAATACGCATGTCTTCGAACGGGTTCATTGTCACTCTCTGGTGGACAGTTAAACGCTTTATAGCCGCTTTTTCGCTTTTCAGCAGCCCATTAATCTGTGCTCACGGTGTTGCTGAGGCCGCAAACCCAGTGCCACAGCAGCCCGCAACTCAGGCAAAAAAATCAAAATCATTCAAAAGGATTTCCACCATGAACATCGTCAAGAAAACCCTCGCCGCGTCGCTCCTCGCCCTCTCCGTCAGCAGCGCTTTCGCCGCTGGCAGCCCTGGCGTCGAACACAATACCCAAGCATTCCTCGATGCCCTCGCCGCTGGCGGTGGTCGTCCGCTGGAGCAACTGAGCCCGAAAGACGCCCGTGCGGTGCTGACCGGTGCGCAGGCTTCGGTGAAGGTTGATCTGTCCGGTGTGGAAGTCAGCGACAAGGCGATCAAGGTCGATGGCCAGACCCTCAACCTGAAAGTGGTGCGCCCGGCCAAGGTCAAAGGCGAGTTGCCGGTGTTCATGTTCTTCCACGGTGGCGGCTGGGTGCTAGGTGACTTCCCGACGCACCAGCGCCTGATCCGTGATCTGGTGGTCGGCTCTGGCGCTGTTGCGGTGTATGTCGATTACACGCCATCGCCGGAAGCGCAGTACCCGACCGCGATCAATCAGGCTTACGCCGCGACGAAATGGGTGGCCGAGCACGGCAAGGACATCGGTGTCGATGGCAAACGTCTGGCGGTGGCCGGCAACAGCGTCGGCGGCAACATGGCGGCGGTCGTGGCGTTGATGGCCAAGGAGCAGAAAGCCCCTGCCCTGCGCTTCCAACTGTTGATGTGGCCGGTGACCAATGCGCAATTCGACGACGGTTCTTACCAGCAATTTGCCGAGGGACACTTCCTTACCAAGGGCATGATGCAGTGGTTCTGGGACAACTACACAACCAACCCGGCCGAGCGTGCGCAGATCCATGCCTCGCCGCTCAAAGCCAGCGCCGAACAGCTCAAGGGCCTGCCCGCTGCGCTGGTGCAGACCGCCGAGTTCGACGTGCTGCGTGACGAAGGCGAAGGCTATGCGCGGCATCTGGATGCAGCCGGCGTGCCGGTGACTTCGGTGCGCTACAACGGGATGATTCATGACTTCGGCCTGCTCAATCCGCTGAGCCAGATTCCGGAAGTCAAAGCGGCGGTGCGTCAGGCGGCGGCTGAACTGAAAACCCACTTGCAGCCTTAACCGCAAAAGATCGCAGCCTTCGGCAGCTCCTACCCTGGAATACCATTTCCTGTAGGAGCTGCCGAAGGCTGCGATCTTTTTCTCACCAGCGTCGCGGAGTACCGGTCATGACTGTTTTCTACGCCCACCTGCTGTCCTGGAGCGCCGTCCTGTTGCTGCTCGACGCCGCGCTCTGGCATTTCTCGCCCTTCAGCCATCGCGCGCCGCGAGTCGGCGTGCGTCTGGCACTGTTTCTGGCGTTCAGCGCGCTGGTGATCAATGCCGGTGTCAGCCCCTTGCAGGCGCCGCTGTTCGCCGATGATCGCGTGGCACAACTGGGGGCGACGGCGCTGGGGATTCTCTGGTGGTTGTACGCAGCACGGGTGCTGACCGAAGTGATCGGCCTGGCGCTGATGCGCCGCATCGGTCACAGCGGGCGCTTGCTGCAGGACGTCATCGGCGCGCTGGTGTTTCTGGTCGCGATTGTCGCGGCGGCCGGTTACGTGCTGGAACTGCCAGTCAAAGGTCTGCTGGCCACTTCCGGGGTGGTCGCCATCGTGGTCGGTCTGGCGCTGCAAAGCACCCTCGCCGATGTGTTTTCCGGCATCGTCCTCAACACCACCAAGCCGTATCAGGTAGACGATCTGGTGATGATCGACGGCGTCGAAGGCAAGGTCTTCGATATCGACTGGCGCGCCACGCACCTGCTGACCAGCGCCGGCACCATGGCCGTAGTACCGAACTCGGTAGCGGCCAAGGCGAAAATCGTCAATCTCAGCCGGCCGAGCAACATGCACGGTGTCTCGATCAGTATCAAAGTGCCGAACCACATTCGTCCGCGTCGGGTATTGGATGCCCTTGATCGCACTCTGCAGGGCAGCAGTTCGCTGTTGCTCAGCCCGGCGCCGAAAGCCGTACTCAAAGAAGCCGGCGAAACCATGTCGGAATACGTTGCCAGCGGTTTCATCGCTGAGCTGGGCAAGAAGAGCGAAGTGCGCAATCAACTGTTCGACCTCGCGCATCGCCATCTCGAAGCCGCAGGTATTTCCCGGCATCCCGACGGCGTGATCGAACCGTCGAGCCGCGCCCGTGCGTTGCTGGATGAGGTGAAGATTTTCCGCTCGCTGAGCAGTGAAGAGCGCGATCGCCTCGCTGAATCGATGGTCGCGCAGCAGTACACGGCCGGTCAGGTGGTGCTGGATCTGGACGAGGTGCCGGACAGTCTGTTCGTGATCGCCACGGGCGTGGTCAGCGCGACGGTGCCGGACGGCAATGGCCAGACCGAGGCCGGGCGCATGGGGCCGAGCGAAGTCATGGGCGAACAGAGCATTCTTGCCGATACACCGTCGCAGGCGACGTTCACAGCGCTGACGTCGAGCATCATCTATCGTCTCGACAAACAGTTGACCCGTGAGTGCATGGACAAGCGCAGCGAAGTCGGCCGGGCCTTGAACAAGTTGCAGGCGGTGCGTCAGCAGAACAGTCGCCTCGCGTTGATGGCCAAACCGGTGGCGGTGAAAAAAGGTGGTTTCTTGGGTTGGTTGCAAAAACGCTAACAGCAAAAGATCGCAGCCTTCGGCGGCTCCTACAGGGAGAATGCGTTCCCATGCAGGAGCTGCCGAAGGCTGCGATCTTTCGATTTTCTTACTTGGCAGTGAACTTGGTGTAGCTGTTGATCAGGTTGCGATAGTTAGGCAGACGCTCGGACAGCAGATGCGCCAGACCTTCCATGTCGTTGCGCCAGTCGCCTTGCAGCTCGCAGGCCACAGCGAACCAGTTCATCAGGTGTGCACCGGCGGCCGACATCCGCGCCCACGCCGCTTGTTGCACGGTGGTGTTGAAGGTACCCGACGAGTCGGTGACGACGAACACTTCGAAGCCTTCAGCAATCGCCGACAGGGTCGGGAAAGCTACGCAAACGTCGGTCACTACACCGGCGATGATCAGTTGCTTGCGGCCGGTGGCCTTGATCGCTTTGACGAAGTCTTCGTTGTCCCAGGCGTTGATCTGGCCTGGACGCTGAATGAACGGCGCGTCAGGGAATTGCTCAAGCAGCTCGGGCACGATCGGGCCGTTTGGACCTGCGTCGAAGCTGGTGGTCAGAATGGTCGGCAGCTTGAAGAACTTGGCGATGTCGCCCAGTGCCAGCACGTTGTTCTTGAACTCGTTCGGCGAGAAATCCTGCACCAGCGAGATCAGACCGGTCTGGTGATCGACCAGCAGGACGACGGCATCATCTTTGTTCAGACGCTTGTAAGGAACGCTCATGGCAAAACTCCTGGATGGATGGTTGTTGCGGGAAGCGCCGGCCCTGATGACCGGCGCTTTTTTCAAACTCAGAACGCGAAGCAGGAACAGCCGAACGCGCCCCAGAAACCGGCGAAATCGCTGACCGGCGCATTCGACATCCGCGCTTTTTCATGGCTGTGGGTGTGCACGGCGCACGGCCCGCTGCACTGGTGAACCTGCGCCTGCAGTGGCGAGTTCGGGCGCCAGTGGCCTGGGACTTTGACTACCGGCGACCAGTCCGGCAGCACCGGAATCGAACGCGGGCCGAGGTCTTCGAAGTCGCCGGCGGCGTAGACAATCTTGCCGCCGACCACGGTCATCACCGACTCGATCCACTTGATCGCTTCTTCCTCAACGCTGAAGAAGTCCGCGCTCAGTGCCGCCAGGTCTGCCAGTTGGCCGACGCGGATCTGGCCCTTCTTGCCCTGCTCCGAGGAGAACCAGGCGCTGCCGTGGGTGAACAGTTCCAGCGCGGTGCTACGTGGCAACCCTTCTTCGTAAAGCGCCAGACCGCCAACGGTACGGCCGCTGACCATCCAGTACAGCGAGGTCCACGGGTTATAACTGGACACGCGGGTGGCGTCGGTGCCAGCGCCAACCGGCACGCCTTCAGCGAGCATGCGCTTGATCGGTGGCGTGGCTTCGGCGGCTTGTTTGCCGTAGCGATCGACAAAGTATTCGCCCTGGAACGCCATGCGATCCTGAATCGCGATACCGCCGCCCAGCGCTTTCACACGCTCGATGTTCTGCGGGGTGATGGTTTCAGCGTGGTCGAAGAACCACGGCAGACCGTTGAACGGAATGTCGCGATTGACCTTCTCGAACACATCGAGCATACGGCTGATCGATTCGTTGTACGTGGCGTGCAGACGGAACGGCCAGCGCTGCTCAACGAGGTGGCGTACCACCGGCTCGAGTTCCTGTTCCATGGTCTGCGGCAGGTCCGGACGCGGTTCGAGGAAATCCTCGAAGTCGGCGGCGGAGAACACCAGCATTTCGCCAGCACCGTTGTGGCGCAGGTAGTCGTCGCCCTGATGCAACTTGACGCTGCCGGTCCAGTTCTGGAAATCGGTCAGCTCTTCTTTCGGCTTCTGGGTGAACAGGTTGTAAGCGATGCGTACGGTCAACTGGTCGTCTTTGGCCAGTTGCTCGATCACTTGGTAATCGTCCGGGTAATTCTGGAAACCACCCCCGGCGTCGATTGCACTGGTCAGGCCCAGGCGATTGAGCTCGCGCATGAACTGACGGGTCGAGTTGACCTGATATTCCAGCGGCAGCTTCGGTCCCTTGGCCAGTGTCGAGTAGAGGATCATCGCGTTCGGCCGCGCGACCAGCATGCCGGTCGGGTTGCCGTTGCTGTCGCGGACGATTTCGCCACCCGGCGGGTTTGGCGTGTCGCGGGTGTAGCCGGCCACACGCAGGGCAGCGCGGTTGAGCAGCGCACGGTCGTAGAGGTGCAGGATGAACACCGGAGTATCCGGCGCGGCCTGGTTGATTTCTTCCAGGGTCGGCATGCGTTTTTCGGCGAACTGGAATTCGTTCCAGCCACCGACCACGCGCACCCACTGCGGGGTGGGCGTGCGATCGGCCTGATCCTTGAGCATGCGCAGCGCGTCGGCGAGCGATGGCACGCCTTCCCAGCGCAGTTCGAGGTTGTAGTTCAGACCGCCGCGAATCAGGTGCAAGTGCGAGTCGTTGAGGCCAGGGATGACGCAGCGGCCCTTCATGTCGACCACTTGTGTGGCGCTGCCCTTGAGGGCCATGGCCTCGGCATCGTTACCGACGGCGACGAAACGGCCATCCTTGATCGCCACCGCACTGGCCAGTGGTTTTTCCCGGTCTACGGTATGAAATTGGCCATTGAATAAAATCAGATCGGCGCTCATCGCAGTTCCTCAAGCGAAAGTGAAAAGAAGCAAACCCCGCTCAACGCGGCGAGGTTTCTTGGGAATCGAGGTGTTCGTGGGCCTGACTGGCTTCCAGCCACGGGGTAAACAAACGGGTGACCGGCGGCATCACCACGTAGACCACCGAGAGGACGATGGTCAGGGTGATCAGGAACGTGGCGACCACGTAGTTGGACAGAAGCGGATGCAGCGCCAGCAGCGGGCCCCAGATCAGCGGCACCAGCAGGGTGTGCGGCAGAATCACCAACAGTGTGACGACAGCCTGCTTCCAGCGCGGCGGCGGCGAGCCGGCCTCGGCCAGCGGTGTGAACCAGAATTCATTGACCGGCGCGACTTCGGTCTGATCACCGTCAGCCAGCATCGGTGCGGCTTCAGCCACCAGCGCCTGACGCTCGGAGGATTCCAGCCAGCCCTGCATCGCTTCGGTGGAGCTAAAGCGCAATACGCAAGTGTAGAAATCCAGACGCCCGCGCTTGCCGCGCACCACGTCGACACCCAAATGCCCTTCGCGCTGCCCGGCGACGCGCACGATATTGCGCAGCCATGCTTCATACGCCGATTCGAAACCGGTTTTGACCGAGTGTTTGATGATCAACGTGACGGTCTCATCGGCCCCCGGTGCTTGTGAATTGAGGACTTCAGGCATAACGCAGCACTCCGGGCAAACGAACAGGGATCGCCAGCCGTCCCGGCCCGGCAATCAATACGGTGGTGAAAAGAATCAACAGCAACCAGCCAAACTGCCCTTCAGCCACACTCCATTGCGGATGCACGACCAGCAGCGCCACGAGCAGTACAAAGAGAATAGGCAAACAAGCCAATCGCGCCAGCACACCGGCGACGATCAGCAACGGGCAGAGGACTTCGGCGAAAATCGCCAGGATCAGGGTCAGGTGAGCGCCGAGGTGGAACGGGTCTTCGATCAATTGCAGCTGCGCGGTGAAGTCCAGCAATTTGGGCAAGCCGTGCACCCACAACAGAAACAACCCGCCGCTGACCCGCAGAAACAGCAACCCGATGTCGCGCGCCTGTTCATCCCTCGTAGCAATCATGACCCGACCCTTTGAATGTCATTGACGGGAATCATGCCAAGGCCGGCGCGGGAGAAATTGGATGGGTGTGCTTAGTTGCTTTTCAGGTCTTTGATGTTCTGCCGCCAGCCACAAAACAATGTGGGAGTGAGCTTGCTCGCGAAGGTGTCAGGTCAGCCACATCCACATTGACTGACACACCGCTTTCGCGAGCAGGCTCGCTCCCACAGGTTTTTGTGGTGACCAACAATGTTCATTCCACCCCGTATCCCTGTGGGAGCTGGCTTGCCAGCGATTGGTCGGCACATCCACCACCTTCTTTGACGGACCCACCGCAATCGCTGGCAAGCCAGCTCCCACAAGTCTATGTGCCGAATCACAAAGCCCGGTCAGCCCCGAATTTCTCTGTGGGAGCGAGCCTGCTCGCGAAGGCGTCAGGCCAGTCACATCCACACTAACTGACCCACCGCAATCGCGAGCAAGCTCGCTCCCACAAGGATTGGCGGCGTGCATTCAATTTGCAGACCGCCACAAAAACAATGTGGGAGTGAGCCTGCTCGCGAAGGCGTCAGGCCAGTCACATCCACACTAACTGACACACCGCTTTCGCGAGCAGGCTCGCTGCCACAGGAGAACTGCTTGTGTAATCGAGGGCGGTTAAAGCGCCGGAATATCCAGCGGCGCCGCCATGAACTGGCTGATGCGCGAGCGCAGCCACTTCTCCGCCGGGTCGTTGTCATGCACCCCGCTCCACGCCATCGACAATTGCGCGGCATCGATCGGGAATGGTGGATCTTCGGCACGCAGGGCGCAGCCTTCAACCAAGGCACAGGCGGCGTAGTCCGGGACCGTCGCGATCATCTCGGTACCGGCGAGCAAGGCGCGCAAGCCGCTGAACTGCGGCACGCCGAGAACGACTCGGCGGCAACGGCCGATCTTGGCCAGATCCAGATCGATATTGCCGCTCAGGTCACCGGAGAACGACACCATTGCATGCGGACGTTCGCAATATTCGTCCAGGGTCAACGGCCCCGGACGGTCGTCGCCGCGCAGCACTTTGCAGGGAATATCACGCAGCTTCTTGCGCTTGGCGTTGGCAGGCAGATCCGTGGTGTAGCTGACGCCCACGGAAATTTCTCCAGAGGCCAACAACGCCGGCATCAACAGATAGTTGGCGCGGCGCACCACCACGACGATCCCCGGCGCCTCCTGCTGAAGCTGGCGCAACAGCGGTGGAAACAGACCGAACTCGGCGTCGTCCGACAGACCGATGCGAAATACGTCGCAACTGCTGGCCGGTTCGAACTCCTTGGCGCGGCTGACTGCGCCGGAAATCACGTCCATTGCCGGTTGCAATTCCTTGAGGATCGCCAGCGCCCGCGCTGTCGGCTCCATGCCGCGACCGTTGCGCAGCAGCAACGGATCGTCGAACAGATCACGCAAGCGCCCCAGTGCAGCACTGACCGCCGGCTGGCCCATGAACAGTTTTTCCGCCACACGGGTCAGATTCTTTTCGAACATCAGCGCTTCGAAAATCACCAGCAGGTTCATGTCGACGCGGCGCAGATCGTTACGGTTCATGGGTGTGGTTTCCTTATCGGTGTCAGACGCTTTTTGCCACAGGCGTTGGGCACTTTACTCGATCAATGGCACTTTCGCCGCGCGTTTGTAGGGGCCGTACTCTACCGGCACCCATTGGAAATGTTTGCCCTCGGCGGTGATGTGGCCGATGCCCGGGAACGGCAGATGCGCTGCCGTCACCCAGGTCTTGCTCGCTGCCGCAGCACTGAACACTGCCTGACGACTGCTGATCGCCTGCTGACTGTTGACGTCGAAACCGATCGACACTTCCGGGTGCAAAAACTGCACCGCGAGGTTGTGCACCAGATCGCCCATGAACACGATGCTCTGTTGCTGCGAGGTGAAGCGGTACGTGGTGCTGCCCGGCGTGTGGCCGGCTTCCAGGGTTGCTTCGACCAGCCCGGGCAGCGGTGATTGCCCGGCGGCAAACGTCTTGAAGCGACCGGCGGCAACATAAGGCGCCGTAGAGTCCCGGGCTATCTTGAAAAACTCTTTGGCGCCCGCCGGGGCCTTGGCCAGCGCTGCCGGATCGAGCCAGTAGTCGGCCTCGGCTTTGGCTGCAAACACGGTGGCGTTGGCGAACACCGGTTTCTTTTCGGCGTCGACCAGACCGCAGACGTGATCGAGGTGCAGGTGCGTCAGCAGAATCGTGTCGACCTGTTCAGGCTTGTAACCGGCGGCCTGCATGTTGGCCGAGAGTTGGCCTGCGGTGGCGCCGATGCACTGCCCTGCGCCCGTGTCGACCAAAATCAGTTGTTTGCCAGTGTTGACCAGAAAGGCATTGAACGCCGTCTGCACGCCAGGGGTTTCAATCGAACGGCGCGCAAGCAGCGCGCGAATCTGACTCTGGCTCATGCCCTGCAACAACTTCGGCGACAAATCGTTGTAACCGTCGAACAACGCGGTGACTTCGTAATCGCCGACAGCCAGCCGGAAATAACCCGGCGCCTGAGTGCCAACCTGCGGTGCCTGCGCCATGGCGCCGGACATTGCCAGCACGACCGCCAGCGTCGTTGCCGCTTTCACCAAGCTTTTCATTGCATTCCCCTTTGAACCTGGCCAACGGCGGCCGTGCTTTGTCGACATCGTCGCGCAAAGCGCCGGGCGCTGACTTGCAAGGATGTGCTGAGTTCCAGCCTGAGCGAGGAAATTAACAACGATTAACTCGTCAGTCTCAAGGCATCGCCCAACAATGAAGCCCTCTGCGCAGCGTTGCTTTTTTGACCTGAGGGAATGCGCCGACCGTGCCTTCCCCACCGACACGGACCTTGGCCATGGCTTATCTACAGCAATCCGTCGCCCTCGCCCCTGCCAGCGAACCGCGTAAAAACACGACTGGCGGACTCAGTCCGCAGCGCGAACGCCAGATCAAACAGTTGATCCTGGATCGCTTGGGCGAAAGCCTCGAAGTGGCTGAACTGGCCCGGGCATGTGCACTGTCACGCAGTCATTTCTCCCGCGCATTCAAGTGCAGCACCGGCCTGTCGCCACAGGACTGGATCCGCGCCCAGCGTCTGGCTCGAGCCAAGTTGCTGATCCAGCACACCGACTTGAGCCTGACGCAAATCAGCCTCGAATGCGGCTTCTGCGATCAGGCGCACTTCTGCCACATGTTCACCCGCAGCGAGGGCATCAATCCCTTCGCCTGGCGCTGTCGAGTCATGGATAAACCGAAAAACACCGCAGCGCAGCCTGCGGTGTTTTGACTGCTGCCGTTACGCCACCCGTTGCACTGATGCTCAAACCTGAGGATTATGCCCGGACACCCCGGATCAGACGGCCTGCGCATGCGCCAGGCACTGATTCGCCCTGTCCGCCGCATCACCGCAGGAGCGCGCTGTTGAGTTTTTCCCCGAATCAGGCCATTGCGTTTGGCCCCTATCGGATTCATCCCGGGCAACGATTGCTACTTGAAGGCCAACAGCCTCTGCGCCTGGGACGGCGGGCGATGGACATCCTCCTGATTTTGCTGGCCCATGCCGGTGAAGTGGTGAGCAAACAGCAATTGATGGCCGGGGTCTGGCCAGACAGCGTCGTCGAAGACATCAACCTGCGCGTGCACATGGCGGCGCTGCGCAAAGCGCTTGGCGACGGGCAGAACGGCCAGCGCTACATCGTCACCGTGGCGCAGCGCGGCTACAGCTTTGTCGCACCGTTCGTGCTCGACAGCATCGAAGCAACGCCTGCGGTCGCCGCGCCCCGGCACAACCTGCCGCTGCGTCGTACGCGGATGATTGGTCGCCAACCCCTGATCGATCACTTGATTACGCAACTGCCGCGCCGACGCTGCATCACTCTGGTCGGCCCCGGCGGCATTGGCAAGACCACCGTCGCCCTGCGCGTCGCCGAACAATTGCTCGACCAGTATCGCGACGGCATCCGCCTGGTGGATCTGGCGCCCATCGCCGATCCCGCGCTGATCGGCTCGCATCTGGCGACGCTGCTTGATCTGTCCGCAGCTGAAGGCGATGCGCAGGCTGGTCTGGTCGACGGCCTGCGAGAACAGCAAATGTTGTTGGTGATCGACAACTGCGAGCACTTGATTGATGCGGTCGCCGCGCTCAGCGAGCAGATTCTGCGGGGGGCACCAAAGGTGCATATCCTGGCGACCAGCCGCGAGAGCCTGCGCGCTGAGGGTGAGTTCGTGCAGCGTCTGGAATCGCTCGAATGCCCGTCCATGTCGACCCCGATGGAGCCGGCCCAGGCGCTGGGCTTTGCTGCGATGCAGTTGTTTGTCGAGCGCGCCACCGCAGCCAGGGAAAACTTCCGACTAAGCCACGCCGAGTTGCCGCAAGCGATCGAAATCTGCCAGCGCCTGGACGGCATTCCGCTGGCACTGGAACTGGCCGCCGCGCAGGTCAGCGAATTGGGCATGGACGGATTGCTCAAGCAATTGCGCGAGGGTTTGCCGCCATTGTCGGCCGGACACCACAGCAGCGCCGAACGCCACCTGACCCTGCGCGCGACGATGGACTGGAGTTTCAACCTGCTCAACGTCTGCGAGCAAACCTGTCTGCGGCGACTGGGGATTTTCCGCGGCAGCTTCACCCTCGCCTCGGCAGCAGCGGTGGTCATCGGCCAACAGATTGATCCCGGCGCGGTGTTCACCGCCGTCACACAATTGGTGGCCAAATCCCTGCTGAGCGTCGAAGTGGGCGACGAAGATGTTTTCTATCGCTTGCTCGACACTACCCGCCACTACGCACTGGAAAAACTCGAACAGGCCGACGAGCTCAACGCAACCCGCCAACGCCACGCCGAGCGATGCCTGACACTGATGCAGCAGGCGCAGGCGGATTGGGACAATACTCCGACTGTATTGTGGATGGAGCGCTATGCCCGGGGTCTGGAGGATTTGCGCGCGGCGCTGGACTGGAGCCTCAACGGGCCGGGACCGGATGAGCTGGGGGTGCAACTGGCAGCCGCGTCGGCGCCTTTGTGGCAGGAGCTGTCGTTGCTGCGCGATTACAGCCGCTATGTACGCCGGGCACTGAGTCTGCTGGAGGCTTCGCCAGCAGACTCGCTGCTACCGCCCTGCCCTCGCCTGCAAATCGCCTTGAAACTGGCGCTCGGTAGCGCCAGCTACCACACCTGGGGCGGCACGCCACAAACTATTCAGGCCTTCGTCGACGCCTGCCAATTGGCCGAGGAACACGGCGATCTGGCCGGGCAACTGCGTGCGATATCGGGGCATATGGCGGTCAATCTGAGTTGCGGGCATTACCGCATGGCGCTGGCGCAGAGTGAGCAATTCGACCGCATCGGACTGCATGGCGAACCGCTGCTGTCACTGAGCACACATCGCTTGCGGGTGCTGGCCCTGCATTATGCCGGCGACCAGCCGCAGGCACGCGTACATGCCGAGCAGGTGCTGCAACGCATGGCCCACAGCGGCCATCTCAATCGTTTCACCCATGGTTTTGGCGTGCAATACGACCAGAGCGTCGCTTCGCTGACAGTACTGGCCCGAGTGCTGTGGTTGCAGGGTCTGCCCGAGCAAGCCTGGCGCGCCGCACGGCAGGCGCTGGACATCGCCGTGCAGATCAATCACGGCACATCGATCTGTTACACCCTGGCGCTGGCCAGTTGTCTGATCGCTCATTACAACGGCGACCATGTAAACGCCCGCGCGCTGCTGCAGTTGCTGCTGGAACAATCGCAGAAGCACTCGGTGCTGCTGTTCAATAACTGGGGCCGGCAGTATGCGCAGGTGATCGATCCGGATAATGCCGTGCCCGTACCAGCACAGAGCAGCGGTCTGATTCGGGAAGTGATGGTTACGCTGGATGAGCGTTTTGTCGATGATGCACTGGTGGAGCGCGCGCGCAATGGCGATGCGGGATGGAGTGCAGCGGAGATATTGCGGGCGCGGGCGGCGGCATTGTTGAAGGGTTCATCCTGTGGGAGCGAGCCTGCTCGCGAATCGGCCCGCTCAGACACCGCTGAAACCCGAGAAGCCGAACAAACCCTGCAACAAGCTCTGGCCATCGCCAGAAGCCAGGGCGCCCTCGCTTGGGAACTGCGCAGCGCCACGGACCTCGCCCGATTATGGCAGCGCCAGTCCCGCCATCGCGAAGCATGGGATTTGCTCAGCCCCATTTACCAGCGCTTCACCGAAGGCTACGCCACACCGGACTTGCGCAAGGTCCGCCTGCTACTCGACAGCCTCCACGAGCAGTGCCCGGCCTGAAGCGTTGCGCGTTCTGCTGAGATAGCGCGCATGGCGCTGTTTCAGTTCGAAATTGTCGTCACTGCGCTCGAACTGATCACGAGCATAGCGGCGCACGGTGTTGAGCATCCAATAGCGGGCCGTCGCACGGTTGGGTTCTCGAACAAGCAACGATTTGCGCGCCAACCCTTCGATTATCGCGGACAGTCTGGAGCCCGCCAGATCCGCGCTGCTGATCACACTCAGTGCGGCCTCCAGGGTAAAGCCCGCGCTGAATACCGACAGACGCAGCAGCACACGCTGTTCCATCTCCGTCAGGTACTGGAAGCTCCAATCGATCGCAGCGGCCATCGACTGATGGCGCGGTTCCGCGGTGCGCCGGCCTTGGCCAAGCAACTGCAGGCCGTTTTCAACCTGTGCCTGCAAGCCGATCAAGCCAAGCGCGTCGATCTGCGCAGCGGCGAGCTCGATCGCCAGCGGCAGACCGTCCAGTTGACGGCAGATCTCGCGCACACCTGGCAAATCCTGCTCACGCAAACAGAAGCCATGCTGCCGTGCCCGCGCGCGATTGACGAACAACTGCACCGCCGGATAGCCCATGGCTTCTTCGACGGTGTTCAATGTCGAGCGCTTGGGAATCGCCAACAGCGGCACGTAATGAACGGTCTCCTGCGCGACTTGCAAGGCTTCGCGGCCGGTGACCAGAATCGACAGGCGAGGCGCAGCATGCAACAGCGTTTCCACCAGTGCCGCACAGCTGTCGCGCTGGTGGTCGCAGTTATCCAGGATCAACAAGGCGTGCCGGCCGGTCAGTGTGAAAAAGTCTGTCTTCAGGGTGTGCAACAGGCGCTCGAGCAATGGAATGTCATCTTCGAGGCTGGCAAGGTCGACCCACCAGGCGCCATCGCGAAAGTATTGCAGGAGCAATTCCGCCACGCGCAATGCCACAGTGGTCTTGCCAACACCCGGCGCACCGGTAATCGTCATCAAGCGGCATACCGGCATTTGTCGAACCAGACTACCAATCAGGGCGTCGCGCCCACTGACTGGCGTCAGTCGTGCCGGAAGATTGTGCAGGGGCATGAGCGCGGCAGCGGGCATGGTCAGCGCATCACTGGTGCCCTGCTCCACCGGGGCGACAAAACTGTAGCCGCAGTGCGCCACGTGAATGATGAAACGCTGCCCGTTTACGCCGTCACCCAGTGCGCGGCGCAACGCCGCAATGTGCACCCGCAGGTTGATCTCTTCGACGATCGAGGTCGGCCATACTCGAGCAATCAACTGCTCTTTGCTGACCACCTCACCCGCGTGTTCTAGCAGCGCCTGAAGGATGTCCATGGCGCGCCCGCCCATGCGCAACGGCTGCTCTCCTTCAAGGACCAGACGTTGGCGCACATGAAAGGCGTAGGGGCCGAAACGCAGCACTGAACCGTGGCTTGTGTCGTTGTGATTATTCATGCCAAACATCTTGGCACTCTCGCGTGACGATACAACCGCCAGAGCCGACGCAGCACGGACATCCGACTGCGTCAGACGGACAGAACCGCTCTAGCTGAACTGTTCGCGGTATTGTAACGGTGTAAGACCGAGCTTTTCGGCGAACAACGAGCGCATGTGCCGGACACTGCCAAAGCCGCTTTTGTAGGCGATGGTCTTGAGCGGCAGATCGCCGGTTTCCAACAGGTTTCGCGCGCAGTCAATGCGGGCATTCTGCAAAAACTCCATCGGCGTCATATTGACGTCACGGGCGAACAGGCGAGCAAAGTGCCGTGCGCTCATGTTCGCCAATCCGGCCATGCGCTCGACGGTGAACGCTTCATCCAGATGTTCAAGGACGTAATTCTGCGCGCGGGTGATGGGCGTTTCTTGCGGTGAGACTGCCGCCATCAACGGGCTGAACTGCGCTTGCCCGCCCTGGCGCTTCATGACCACCAACAAGACCTTGGCAACGTCCTGGGCGATTTTCTTGCCGTGATCTCTGGCCACCACCGCCAGCGCCAGGTCGATGCCGGCCGTAACGCCACCGGAGGTGATGAGATTACGATCCTCGACGTAGATCTGATCGGTGGTCACCGTGGTTTTCGGGAAAGCCTTGATCAGCCGTTCGGTGTAGTTCCAATGCGTGGTGACGCGATAACCATCAAGCAGGCAGGCGTGGCCGAGGATGAATGCGCCAGTGCAAATCGAACCGTAACGCTCCGCGCGCGGCACGGCTTTTTTCAACCAGCCAAACAGCTCGGGAAATCTCTGGTTATAGGCGCCGGGTCCGCCCGGCACCAATAGCAGGTCATAGCGCTCGGCCGCTTCGTCGATGTGCAAGTCAGCCTGAACCTGCACGCCGTTGGACGCCCTCAGCAAGCCGCGCTCTGTGCCGAGAGTCGTCAATTGATAGTGCAGATCAGGTTTCAGATAACGGTTGGCGACTGAAAACACCTCCAGCGGCCCCGCCATGTCGAGCATCAGAAAGTCAGGGAACAGCACCATTGCCACGGTTTTCATGGGAGGTTTCACACATATTCAAGGGTCAATACGCACGCTTCAGCCAAGGCATTATGGCGGACCGAGTGTTCAGGAGCGTGATCGAATGGGTGAACCATAACGCAAAACTGTCAACCTGAGCCGGACAGTCTTTCAATTTCCATCTACTTATTGCCTCACCGGGTAACCAGTAACCTTCTCCTCACTCGGACGAATTCACGTCCCGCCAGGAGATTTCATCATGCTGACTCTTCGCAAAGCCTCCGATCGCGGCCTCGCCAATCACGGCTGGTTGAAGTCGTTTCACACCTTTTCTTTCGCCAGCTACCGCAACCCGCGTGAACAGGGTTTCTCCGATCTGCTGGTGATCAACGATGACCGGGTCGCCGCCGGCAAAGGCTTTGGCCAGCACCCGCACCGCGACATGGAGATCTTTTCCTATGTGCTCGAAGGCGCGCTGGAACACAAGGACACCCTCGGTACTGGCTCGGTGATCCGCCCCGGGGACGTGCAATTGATGAGTGCCGGCAGCGGCGTGGCGCACAGTGAGTTCAACCACTCGGCCACCAAGCCCGTGCACTTTCTGCAAATCTGGATCGTGCCGGATGTCAGTGGCGCCAAGCCGCGCTATCAACAGGAACACTTCAGCGCGCAGAAAAAACGTGGTCGCCTGCAACTGATCATCTCGCCGGACGGTAGCAATGGCTCCCTGAAAGTCCGTCAGGATGCGCGGGTCTACGCCGGGTTATTTGACGGCGAGGAAAGTGCCACGCTGAAATTGCCGGCCAATCGTTACGCTTACGTGCACGTTGCGCGTGGCAGCGTCGAACTCAATGGCCAAGCCTTGCAGGAAGGCGACGGCGTGCGGGTTCGTGAAGAACAGCTGCTCACCTTGAGCAACGGGGTCGATGCCGAAGTGCTGGTGTTCGACTTGCGGCCTCAGGAGTTGCCGCAAATGCCATGATCTGGCGCGATGCAGAACGGCCTTCCACTGAAGGCCGTTTTTTATTGCGGCGGCTCTGCTGAGGGTTGTACGACAGGTTTGGGTGACGATACCTCTTTGCCAATCTGAATCGCTGCCAGCGTGGTTTGTATCGTGGTCAACACCGCCGCCTGATTGGCAAAATGTGCGCCAACCAGCAAGGAAGCCACGCCGAGGAAATGCACAGTGGTGGCAGCCCAGTAATTGGCCTTTACCGTCGATGCCTGTCTGATCGCTTCCCGCGATTCGTCGGCGATTTTCTGCACGCCCATCCACATCAGGTCATAACGCTTGTCCCGTTCCTGCAGGGCCTTGTCCCGTTCAAGATAGACCTTGTCCCGCTCTGCCTGAGCAGCCAGGAACCCGCGAATGTCGGCGCGCATTTCTGCCACGCGGCCATCCATCCTCGTCTCGATGGTTTCTATCCTGGCATCGAATTCTTCGCGACTTATGCTGCTCATGATTTGCCTGTCCCGCCCCGCGTCCGATCTGTCCGTGACTGCATATTGATTCACTTCCCTGATTTTCAATTCGACACCTTTCTGCGGCTACGCGGCCTTCCCTGGCTCTTCGTTTCGATGCGTCACTGAGGTCTGCATCGAGCTGCAGTGACAATAGAACTCATCACGGACTACAACAAGCCGGCCCATTCTGTCTCGGACGTAGGCTGTTTCGTCAGCAGTTGTAGCCTCGGCAAAACCCTGAACCACTTATTCGTTTTCCAGCGCAAAAGCCTCAACGATCTGCTCGATGACCGCCCGTACCCGCGCGGTGTGACGCAGGTCAGCGTGGGTGACCAGCCACACTTCATACGGCAGCGGCCGGGTCCGCTCCGGCCAAAGTCTGACGAGGCCATCGCGTTCGCCCATGTATACCGGTATCTCGCCTATCCCGAGGCCTGCGGCAAGGGCTCGACGCACCAAAAGGCTGGAGCTGAGCGTGGCGACGATGCGTCCGCGGGTCAACGGTTCAGAGACCAGCGTGAGGTCTTTTTTGCTCTGTAAGTACGGCTGATACACCACCAGATCATGGCCCTCGAAAGCGTTGCCGGGCTGCGGTTGTCCATGGCGCTCGACATAGGCCTGTGCTGCGAAAAGTCCTACAGGCCAACGGGCGATTCGCCGAGCGATGAGATCCGGGTTATCCGGCCGAGTATTGCGCACTGCGATATCGGCTTCGCGCTTGGCCAGACTGAGGATTTGCGTCGACGCATCCAACTGGATCTGCACGTCGGGGTGCTGGTCATGCAGGCGCGCCATCGCCGGGATGATGAAGTCGATGGCCATCGAGTCGGTGGTGCTGACCCGTACGTTACCGGTCAGACGATCGTCCAGCCCGTGGATGTGCCGCTCCAGTTCCAGTGCCGAATGTTCCATTTTTTCCACACTTTTACGCGCCGCTTCACCAACACTGGTCAGCGCGTAGCCATCGGAGGTACGCAGGAACAGCGTCGCGCTCAAAGACTTTTCCAGCGCGGTAATACGCCGCCCGACAGTGGCCTGGTCCACGCCCAGAACTCGTGCAGCTCCGCGCAAGGTGGACTCGCGACAGACCGCCAGAAAAACCCGCGCATCATCCCAATTCATGCTGATCCTCATCGAAGCATTTTTGCATCACTCTGCCGCTTAATCGCTGCATATGCGCAGCCAAGATAGCCGATAAGCTGAGCGCCATACACCTCTTGTGAGATCGCTATCATGCGTACTGCAAATTCCTCCGGCATCTGGCTGCCGATCTTCGCCGGGCTTTGCGCCAGCCTGGTCAGCATTGGCCTGGCGCGTTTCGCCTACACGCCGCTGATCCCTTCGCTGATTCAGGCGCAGTGGTTTTCCGCCAATGATGTCGTCTATCTCGGCGCGGCCAATCTGGTCGGCTACTTGATCGGCGCCCTGCTCGGTCGGCCCATGGCCCATCGACTGGGTAACCGCAACGCCCTGCGCCTGATGATGCTCGCGGTCACGGGAGCATTTTTTGCCTGTGCTTATCCGCTGTCGGTGAGCTGGTTCTTCGGCTGGCGTTTGCTGTCCGGCATTGCCGGTGGCGCGATCATGGTGCTGGTGGCGGCAACCGTGCTGCCTCACGTTCCGGTGGCGCGCAGAGGTCTGGCCAGTGGCGCAATCTTCCTGGGCATCGGCCTCGGAATCGCCGGCTCCGGGACCATCGTGCCGCCGCTGCTGAGCCTCGGCTTGCAAGCGACCTGGCTGGGACTGGGCGCGCTGGCGTTGTTGCTGACCGCGGTGAGCTGGTTCGGCTGGCCTGCGGATACCGCGCACCCTGTGGCTGCGCACGCAACGTCGGCTGATGAGCCGACACCGCCGGGCGTCTACCTGTTGTTTGCTCAATACGCGTTCATGGCCGCCGGGCTGGTGCCTGCCATGGTGTTTCTGGTGGATTACGTGGCTCGCGGACTGGGCGCCGGGGCGCATATCGGCGCAATGGTCTGGGTGATGTATGGCCTGGGAGCGATTGTCGGGCCGGTGACGTACGGTTTTCTGGCCGACCAGCTTGGTGCACGCACTGGCATTCGCGTGGTGCTGGTAGTTCAAGCCATTGCCCTCGGTTTGCTCGCCGTCTCCCATGCGTTTCTGGCGCTGGCTTTACTGGCGGTGATTCTCGGCTCGTTCCCGCCGGGCATCGTGCCTCTGGCCTTGGCCCGCGTGCATGAGCTGGTGCCGTCGCATCACCGTCAGCAGATCGCCTGGAGCCGCGCCACCGTATCGTTCGCCACTTTTCAGGCTCTGGCCGGGTTTGCCTACTCGGCGCTGTTCAACGCTTCAGGTGGTCAGCACACGCTGCTGTTTGTGATCGCCGCTGGCGCAATCGTCGTGGCTCTACTGCTGGGGCTAGCCATGCGCTGGCTGCCCTCTGCTAATGAAACGCGCTGCGCGGCGAACTGAGGGGAATCATTGCACCCTGTCTGCGCTCCCATCTACACGACCTTCTCCACAGGAATCGACATGTCACTGCCTAAAGAAATGACCCGTATCGAAATCACCCAACCCGGCGGCCCTGAAGTATTGCAAGCCAGGCGCGTATCTCTGCCCACTGCTTCCGAGGGCCAAGTGCTGATCCGTGTTCACGCCGCCGGAATCAATCGTCCGGACGCCTTGCAGCGCGCCGGCAAGTACCCGATGAAGCCCGGCATGGACCCGATCCCCGGTCTGGAAGTGGCTGGCGAAGTGGTTGCACTGGGTCCCGGAGTTACGCGGTTCGCTGTGGGCGATCGTGTGTGCGCACTGACCAATGGCGGTGGCTACGCCGAGTATTGCGCGGTTCCGGCCGGCCAGACTTTGCCTGTGCCGGATGGAGTCGATTGGGTCCAGGCCGCCGCGATTCCGGAAACGTTTTTCACCGTCTGGGCCAACCTGTTCGGCCTCGGCGGTGCCAAGGCCGGCCAGCGCGTGCTGATTCACGGTGGCACCAGCGGTATCGGTACCACTGCGCTGATGCTCTGTCGTGAATTTGGCATCGAGGCGTTTGCTACCGCAGGCAGTGCTGAAAAATGCGACGCGATCCGTCAGCTTGGCGGGCAACCGATCAACTATCGTGAGGAAGATTTCGCCAAGGTCATTGCCCAGAAAACCGCAGATCAAGGCGTGAACGTGATTCTCGACATCATGGGTGGCTCGTATCTGAACGGCAACATCAGCGCACTGGCAATGGATGGCCGACTGGTGATGCTCGGCTTTCTCGGCGGCGCCCGCGCCAACGACATCGATCTGCTGGCGATCCTCGGCAAACGCGCAGTGGTCACCGGTTCGCTGCTGCGCGCGCGTACCGCTGAGGAGAAAGCCGCCATCGCCGATCAACTGCAAGAACACGTTTGGCCTGCCCTCAGCGCCGGGCGCTGCCTGCCGATCATCGACAAGGTTTACCCGCTGGCTGACGCGGCTCAGGCCCATGCCCGCATGGAGGGCGGCGATCATATCGGCAAGATTGTGCTGCAAGTGGCGTGATCGATTGCAGCATCTTGTAATCGTTGGGCGTGCACGGTGGTCGAAAAACAGTCACGCGCAGACCGAGGCATCTGGTAAAAAGCGTTCTTTGTCTGCGCTGTGGTGAAACGATTAATGTTCCTGTCCTTCCTGACCCGCCTGCGACGCCGCCGCTTGGCATTCGCCATGATGGCCGCGCTGATCATTGGCGTGCCGACGAGTTGTGCGGTGCTGGAACACACCGAGCGCAAACTGTTGTTTCGCATCGAGCCGGGCACCGCCGGCTGGTATCGCGGTCTGCCCGGCAGCGTTCAGGAACTCGATCTGCAACCGAAGAGTTTCAAGGCCGGGCAGAACATCCATGCCTGGTGGTGGCCGGCGGAACGTGCCAATGCCCCGGCAATCCTTTACTTGCATGGTGTGCGCTGGAACCTCACCGGACAGTTATTCCGCATAGAACAACTACGCGCGGCGGGCTATTCGGTGCTGGCCATCGATTATCGCGGGTTCGGCCAAAGCAAGGGTGATCTACCATCCGAAAGCAGCGTTTATGAAGATGCCCGCGTGGCCTGGGAGCGCTTCCAGCTGCTGCAACCGGACCCGAACAAGCGCCTGATCTACGGCCACTCTCTCGGCGGTGCGGTGGCGATTGATCTGGCGGCCGAGCTCGGACAGAACGCGGCGCGCAACAACACACCTCTGCCGGTTCGCGGTCTGGTCATCGAATCTACCTTCACTTCTCTCGCCGACGTAGCTGCCGCCGTGGCCAACACCTCGCTTCCTGTGCGTTGGCTCCTGTCGCAGAAATTCGATTCCATCGACAAGATCGCCGACATTCACATGCCACTGCTGGTGGTGCATGGCCTGGCTGATGCCTTCGTGCCGCCGCGCTTCAGCGAGCAGCTATTCAATGCCGCAGAGCAGCCCAAACGCCTGCTGCTCGTGCCCGGCGCGACGCACAACAACAGCATGGCGCTTGGCGGCCAAGGCTATCGCAAGGCTCTGGATGCACTGATGCAGACCAAAGCGGCGCCGCGGGTTGCCGGGCCGGCAGTCGCCAAGGGCTCTCGCGATTCCTGAGCTGTGTAAATCAGCCCTGAGAAACCGGCATCAGCGCCGAGCCAACTCATGGCGTACGCATTGTTCGTAATAGGTCTGCTTGACCGCTGCCGGTTTGAGCTTCGAACTGCTGTTGTAGGTCTGCTCGGTAATCCCCATCGCTGTCATGCGCATCCAGGGTTGCTGGAATCGGCGAACCTGCAATTGCTTGCGCGCGCCATACAGCGAAACCCCGGACAGTTTTGATCGCTGCGCCCCGGCAGCAATATCCGAGCCCCAGGTGCAGGCAAAGCGATGGCCCTTGCTCAACTCTTTTGCCTGCACTCCCGAGGCGATCAAAGCCAGGGAAAGCGTCACAACGGTGATGACAATCGTGCGCATATAGCCAACCTAACCTTTTGAAAAAAGGCGATTTTGCCGGTGCGAAATACCTATGGGGGCCAGCAATTTGCCTGCTGTCGCGAGATTTTTGATCCGGCTGAATACAATCAGGCTTCGCCGCTCGTCCAGTACTGCGCACCTTTGGCAGACAGGCTTATCCAAAGCAGTACATCCCACCGCGTAGAAGGCCCACGTGATGAACAAGAAAATCTTCGCAATGTCGTTTTTCAGTCTGTGCTTGATTGGCCCGTTCCACGCTTGGGCAGCCGAAACAACAGCGGGCGCTGCCACCCCCGCCACCGCCCTGCCCGGTGTCAATCATGCACAAAGCTCTAGTGACCATGATGAGAAGGCCAACAAGAAAGGTGAAGAGTCTTCAGGCGCCAATGCGGGCTCAGAACCTCATGAGACGGAGAAGGATGCGGCGACGTCGAGCGACTCCGAAGATCTTGAGAAAAAACCCGCTCAGTAACGACGGACTTTGCTATTCATAACGAAATACCGACGCCGAACTAGCGCAATACAGGGTGATATCAATATGATGCGCGCACTGGCCACCATAGAAGGTGGCCAGAGGAAGATACATCCAAGGAATGCAAATGAAAGATTTCGTCATCGGCGTCAACAACATCGTTCTCTACATCGCACTGGCGGTCATCCTGATCGTTTCCCTCTTCATGATGAGCCAGAGCTTTCTTTCGGGTCTCGGCATGTTCGTAGGCGGTACCCTGGGCTGGTGCATCGTCTCCGGCTTCTGGTTCGTGCAATCGGCGACCTACGAAGAACTGCGCAAGCTGAACTCGAAAACCAGCTGATCTGCGCCGAGTATTCGTTAAAGAAAAAGGCCAATGTCATCGACATTGGCCTTTTTCTTTCAGCTTCGAAAGGATTGATTAGTCATTGCTTGGTGCACTGAGCGCCCAGTCCCATGCCCATGGAACCCAGAGCAACCATCGGGCCGCTCGGCAGTTCGCACGTATATTCGCCACTTTCGGTTTGCGCGGTGTAGAAGGTTGTATTGAAGTCGCTGCGGATATTTGAAACCTTGATTACGGGTTTACCGATGGTGGTCTGTGCGCGATTCTTGAGATCACTCTCTCCCGGTTTGACGGTCTGGCATCCAGTAACTGCGAGCGCCATTGTTGCGAATAAAGCGAGAACCGGGATAGTCCTTGATGAGTTCATTGCAGATCGACCTTTTTGATTTTCATACCGGAGAAATACTGGCAATAACCTGCCAAGCGAAAGGACTTTAAGGTCGAGCCAGACCGGGGGCAATTAGGTCGGATGTGCTAATGGCTGAAGGCTAGCCTCACCTGCGATGAGGTTGTGCAACTGCTTTCCGGTTGCCGGCCGCTGTTAATCGGTTTGGAAAACGTCTACCCGCAAGCGATCGCCGCCCTCCTCTCGGCAATCGATACGGACCGGCAAAAACAGGTGAATGACTTCGATGTTGCTGCGCAGATGATCAGTCATGCGCGGCGTGGTGAACGATCCGCCACCGGCCAGCGCCATCGGCAACAGCAACTGATCGGCCAGATGCTCAGCGACCGCAGCATCACTGCGCAACCAGTCGACAGCCTGATTGATTGCGGCATCGGCCACCTTCTCGGCGCGTAACGACACTTGGCCAAATGCGCTGAACACCTCAGTGACATGCTCGAAAACGTACTCCAGCAATAACACATTGCCCGGGCCGCGTGCCGGATCAAGCGCCACAGGTTGCAGCGCCTCCTCTGGCCAGTTCAAACGCTTGGCCACCTGACTCAGCTCTCGCTGAGCGACAGTGGGTGCGAGACCTGCGGTCAACGCCAATGCGCGTCGTGAGACTGCCCCGCCGCGCTCACACAGGTCCAGGCGCGTGAGGCGCGAGGGCTGCACCTTCACCGCAATTTCGCCACCGCCAACCGGTACGAAACCATGACGCAGCAACTCCAACTCGACATCGCCGCCCATGCGCCGCAGCAGCGGCAACCAACTGCGCGACAGGAAATCCGTCGGCGGTGCCAGCGGATTATGCGTGCCACCGGAGATCGTCACCCGACTGGCCTTCGATGCCCGCAACAAGGCTGGCAGCAACGTCTGCAGCACCAGCGTGCAGCTGCCGGCCGTGCCGATGGCGAACTGAAAGTCGCCGCCGCGAATTTCGCCCGGTTCGAAGCTCAGGCCTTGCGACCCCAGATGCGCACCAGATATCTCTGCACCACAAACCTCGGCCGCCGCCATCACGGCTGTCAGATGCTGACGCAGCAATCCCGGACGACTGCGTCTGGCGCGAATCTGTTTAATGCGAAACGCCCGACCTGTCACCATCGACAAGCTCAACGCACTGCGCAACACCTGGCCGCCACCGATGGCGCCGTCCAGTTCGATTATCTCTTTCATTGCAAATCCTTACGCGTATAGCCCGACGGTGTCTCTGAGGTACCGTTAAACCGTCGTGGGTCTTCCTGAGTTACGATCAATATTGATAATTCGCGCTTCAGCTCAGCCGCGATGAACCGGGGCAGCGCCGGATGCAGAATTCTCGCCAGCGCTGTAGCTCCTTATCCTTTGACGCACACCACCTGACGCAGGGTGTGCAGCACTTCCACCAGCTCACGCTGGGCGTGCATGACTTTGTCGATGTCCTTGTAGGCCATCGGAATTTCGTCAATCACCGCTTCGTCCTTGCGGCATTCCACGTGGGCAGTGGCGCGGATCTGATCGGCGACGGTGAAGGTATTCTTGGCCTTGGTGCGGCTCATGGTGCGGCCGGCGCCGTGGCTGCAGGAACTGAACGACTCTGCGTTGCCCAGACCGCGCACAATGAAACTCTTGGCGCCCATCGAGCCCGGAATAATCCCCAGCTCGCCCTTCTTCGCTGACACCGCGCCTTTGCGGGTAATCAGCACGTCTTCACCGAAATGCCGTTCCTTCTGCACGTAATTGTGGTGGCAGTTGACCGCCTCCAGCGCCACTTCGAACGGCTTGCGGATGATCTGCCGCGTGGCCTGAACCACCGCACGCATCATCAGTTCACGGTTCTGTCTGGCGAAGTCCTGCGCCCAGCCAACCGCCTCCACGTAATCATCAAAATGCTGGCTGCCCTCTTCGAAATAGGCCAGGTCACGGTCCGGCAGGTTGGCAATGTGCTGACGCATATCGGCTTGGGCCATCTGGATGAACAGGTTGCCGATAGCGTTGCCGACGCCACGCGAACCGCTGTGCAGCATGAACCACACCCGATTGGCCTCGTCCAGGCACACTTCGATGAAATGGTTGCCACTGCCGAGCGTCCCCAAGTGCCCACGGTTGTTGGTGTTGGCCAGTTTCGGATACTTGTCGGTGATCAGTTTGAAGCGCGGCTGCAACCCCGCCCAGGCCTGATCGGCTTGCTGAGGAATCTCGTCCCAGGCGCCTTTGTCTCGCCGCAAACGATTCGAACTGCGGCCATGTGGCACCGCTTGCTCGATGGCGCTACGCAGTCCCTGGAGGTTGTCCGGCAGATCCGAAGCCATCAGCGATGTACGCGCAGCGATCATTCCACAACCGATGTCGACGCCCACCGCCGCCGGAATGATCGCGCCGACCGTTGGAATAACGCTGCCGATGGTTGACCCCTTGCCCAGGTGCACATCCGGCATCACCGCCAGATGCTTGAAGATGAAGGGCATTTTCGCAGTGTTCATCAACTGTGCGCGGGCTTCGTTTTCAACCGGGACGCCTTCGGTCCAGAGTTTGATGGGCTTGCCGTTGGCGACTTCGAGAAGCTGGTAGGTTTGGTCTTTCATATCTTGGTGTCCATGTTCGTTTCCATCAGCATTGCAGCCGCTGTGCCAGCTTTGGATGCGGCCATGGTTGTTTCTGCTATGTTTTTGATTTTAATAACTTTTATCTCTGATTGGACGAGGCTCGATAATCTATGGAAGACAAATCAGACCAGCAAAATTATCATTGCATATCGTCATTTATCTTATGAGATAAGCATGCCCAACAAACGCACGGTCGCCATCGGATTTATCGGAGCCACCCTGGATCGTGTCGGCAAAGGTGCCAGCCGTTGGAATTATTGGCGACCAAGCGTAGGCCTGTGCCAACAAACAGACCTCCCTATCCACCGACTTGAATTGATTCACGGCCTCGACGCGCGCGACGTCAGCCTCGCCGAGCGCATTCGAGTGGACATCCAGCAGATTTCTCCAAGCACCGAAGTGCGCCTGCATCCAATGTCGCTGCGCAACCCTTGGGACTTCGAGGAGGTGTACGGCGCCCTGCACGACTTCACCACTGCGTACAATTTTGACACCGAGCACGAGGATTACCTCGTCCACATCACCACCGGCACCCACGTCGCACAGATCTGCTGGTTCCTGCTGACCGAGGCGCGCTATCTGCCAGCCCGGCTGATTCAGACCTCCCCCGCCAAGCGCAAGAACGAAAACGAGCCCGCCTGCGGCACTCACGCGCTGATCGATCTCGATCTGTCGCGCTATGATCGCATTGCCTCACGTTTCGCCAGCAAACGCCTCGAAGGCCTGGAATTTCTCAAGTCCGGCATCGCCACGCGCAACCCGGCCTTCAACCGCTCCATTGAACAGATCGAGCGCGTTGCGCTGCGCTCCAAAGCCCCCATGCTGCTGATCGGCCCGACCGGCGCCGGCAAATCCTTCCTGGCGCGGCGCATCTACGAACTCAAACGCAATCGCCATCAGATGCAGGGACGCTTTGTCGAAGTCAACTGTGCAACCTTGCGTGGCGACGGCGCGATGTCGGCCTTGTTCGGACACGTCAAAGGCGCCTTCACCGGCGCGCAAAACGCTCGCGATGGCCTGCTGCGCGCCGCAAACGGCGGCATGCTGTTTCTCGATGAAATCGGCGAGCTCGGCGCAGACGAACAAGCGATGCTGTTAAAGGCAATCGAAGAGAAACGCTTCTTCCCGCTGGGCTCGGACAAGGAAGTCGAGAGTGATTTTCTGATAATCGCCGGCACCCACCGCGACCTGCGCAGCCGCGTCGCCGAAGGCCTTTTTCGCGAGGACCTGTACGCAAGGATCAACCTCTGGACATTCGACCTCCCCGGCCTCGCCGGCCGCCGCGAGGACATCGAGCCAAACATCGATTTCGAACTGGAACGCCACGCGCGCGAACATGGGCAACGCGCGCGTTTCAATCTCGAAGCACGCCGACGCTACCTGGCCTTCGCCAGCTCACCTGCAGCAGCCTGGCTGGGCAACTTTCGCGAACTGTCCGCGTCGATTACACGGATGGCAACTTTGGCCGACAGCGGACGCATCGATGAAGCGCAGGTAGACGATGAGATCGATCGATTGCGATATGCGTGGGGGTTGGCGCAACCCACTGCTGTATCAACCGAGTTGCCGGGAGATAGCGAGAGTATGGACTTGTTCGATCGCTTACAGCTGAAGGCGGTTATTGAGGTATGCCGGCAGGCGGACAGCCTGTCGGATGCTGGTCGACAGCTGTTCGGCATTTCCCGGCAGGCCAAGGCGCAGCCTAATGATGCCGATCGCTTGAGGAAGTACCTGGCGCGGTTCGGACTTGAATGGGGCAAGTTAGTGGACACGAAGTGAAGCACAGCGCTCTTGATCGCACTACTTCAATGATGACTGTAGAAAAAATGAATTAGCCGCCTGATCCCTCGGTCAAGAATTATGAACGCAGTAAATCTGACGAGGTGACAGCAATGACTATCCAGGCAGAGACACTCGTACAACTGACCGAAGCGCTCCAAGAGCGAGGCATGAAAATGGTCTCAGACGTCCATTTCACCCGCGCACCCTATCGATACAACCATCGCTGGATCTGCATCGTAGAGTGAACATGCTTGTTGCCGGCGCCTGGATCGAAGCTTCCAGCCGCCGGCGCCGCTCAGCTTCGCCCACCCAAGCCCAAATAACCGTCTGCGCCCGGGGATGGCGATAGAGGGTTGGGCGGCAATAAAAACCCGGCGCGATGGCCGGGTCTCGTGAACCATTACAATTGATCGGGCTTACTTGGCGCCGCCATTATCTCGGCCCGTCTGGGCGTCCTGATCAGAGCCAGGATTGCCGGGTGGCGGATTCCAGTCCTCTGGTCGTTCGTCGGTACCCTGCTTCGGCTCAGAATCAGCCTGCTCCAGGCCGGAATCATGACCCTCGCCAGAATCAGGGGTTTGTTCGTCTGGTCCCGGATATGGCGCTTCAGGGCCGTTGTTGTCGTCGATCATCATTCTCTCCCGTCAGTGGCGCAGGGGCTGCGCTTAATAAGTAAGAGAAGATCGGCGCACAGAGAGTGCTATTTGCTCGACGAGCGGACTTTCTTACTAATCCAAACACTTGGTGATGCGAGTCGCAGGCGTGATCGAGTAGCCCCGCAAATCTCACACACATGAAAAGGCCAATGCTGTGAACATTGGCCTAAGTCATTGAAAAATATGGTCGGGACGGAGTGATTCGAACACTCGACCCCTAGCACCCCATGCTAGTGCGCTACCGGACTGCGCTACGCCCCGACTGATGTTGCATCCCGTTCTTCACCTCGAAGAACGCTCAAGAATATATCGCAAGCTTTTGAAAACTGGAAGTATTCAAACGCAGCTTTTTATTTCTTGAGTACCACCAGGACATCCTCCAATTCGGCAATCATCTGCCGAATCATCTGTTTGTACTGTGTGGTGTCATCTTTGGCTTCGTCGCCGGACAGGCGCAGACGTGCGCCGCCGATGGTGAAACCCTGATCGTAAAGGAGCGCGCGGATCTGCCGGATCATCAACACGTCCTGGCGCTGATAATACCGGCGGTTCCCGCGGCGTTTGACGGGGTTGAGCTGAGGAAACTCCTGCTCCCAGTAGCGCAGCACGTGTGGCTTTACGGCACACAGCTCGCTGACCTCACCAATGGTGAAGTAGCGTTTGCCCGGGATGACGGGTAGTTCGTCGTTATGACTTGGTTCCAGCATAAGCCTCAACTCGGGCCTTCAACTTCTGCCCTGGACGAAAGGTGACCACACGGCGAGCCGTGATCGGGATTTCTTCCCCCGTTTTCGGGTTGCGGCCAGGCCGCTGGCGTTTGTCCCGAAGGTCGAAATTGCCGAAACCGGACAATTTGACCTGCTCGTTGTCTTCAAGAGCGTGCCTGATTTCCTCGAAAAACAGTTCGACCAATTCCTTGGCTTCCCGCTTGTTCAGGCCCAGCTCTTCATACAGACGTTCCGCCATCTCAGCTTTCGTCAAAGCCCCCATACGTCACTTCCTTAACGTGGCGTTCAACCTTTGTTCGAGCGAGGTGAGGATATTTTGCGTCGTCGAATTCACCTCATCGTCATTAAGAGTGCGCGATGGATGCTGCCAGGTCAAGCCGACTGCAAGGCTTTTTCTATCAGGATCAATACCTTTACCCTGATACACGTCAAACAGCCTGAGCTCTGTGAGCCATTCGCCTGCATTTTCACGGATTACGTCCAGTACAGCCGAGGCCGCGACGTCTTTGTGCGCGATCAGTGCAAGGTCACGACGCACTTCAGGAAAGCGCGACAACTCGTGGAATTTCGGCATTTTACCGAGCGCCACTTCCGCCAGAACCAGCTCAAAGACGAACACCGGACGATCCAGCCCCAGCGCCTTCGACAGCTCAGGGTGAATTGCACCGATATAGCCTACCTCGCGACCTTCACGCTCGATGCGCGCGGTTTGACCCGGATGCAGCGCTGGGTGTTTGCCCGGAGCAAAGGTGAACGAATCCAGGGCACCGGCAAAACCCAGTACAGCCTCCACGTCAGCCTTTACGTCGAAGAAGTCGACGGTATCCCGACCCTGCGCCCAGCCTTCCGGCAAGCGACTCCCGCACACAACCCCGGACAGCATCGGTTCTTGCTTCAAGCCTTCAAGCTGACCAACGAAGCGCAGGCCGCTCTCGAACAGACGCACGCGATCCTGCTGACGGTTGAGGTTGTGCTGCAACGCCTTGACCAGACCTGGCCACAACGACGAGCGCATGGCGGCCATATCGTTGGAGATCGGATTGGCCAGCAACAGCGGCTCGACACCTGGATTGAACAGTTCGAACTGACGCGGATCGATGAAGCTGTAAGTGATCGCTTCCTGATAACCACGAGCAACCAGCAGACGACGCAGCTCAGGCAGATCACTACGCGCTTCTGCCTTGGCTTGCGGCGCCAGACGCGCTTGGGGGTAGCGAACCGGCAGACGGTTGTAACCGTACAGACGTGCCAGCTCTTCGATCAGGTCGACTTCCAGGCTGATATCGAAGCGGTGGCTTGGCACTTCAACTCGCCATTGGCCTTCGCCATCAGCGGTAATGCTCAGGCCCAGGGCACTGAGCAGACGCTCGACCTGTGCCGAATCCATCTCCATGCCGAGCATCTGAGTGATGCGCTGAGCACGCAAAGTGATCGGTGCAATCGATGGCAGGTGTTGCTCGCTGACGGTCTCGATGATCGGACCAGCTTCGCCGCCAGTGATTTCCAGCAGCAGGCCAGTGGCGCGCTCCATGGCTTCACGTGCCAGCTGCCAGTCAACGCCACGCTCGTAGCGATGCGAAGCGTCGGTATGCAAGCCGTAAGAACGTGCCTTGCCGGCAACCGCAATCTGATCAAAGAACGCAGATTCGAGGAACACATCACGGGTGGTCGCGGAAACACCGCTGTGCTCGCCACCCATGACGCCGGCGATCGCCAGTGCACGAGTGTGGTCAGCGATGACCAGCGTATCGCTGCGCAGGCTGACTTCCTGACCATCAAGCAGAACCAGCTTCTCGCCCTCTTCAGCCATGCGCACACGAATGCCGCCATTGATTTCGGCGAGATCGAAAGCGTGCAGCGGTTGGCCGAGCTCGAGCATGACGTAGTTGGTGATATCGACGGCAGCGTCGATGCTGCGCACGTCGGCGCGACGCAGACGCTCAACCATCCACAGCGGGGTTGGCTTGGACAGGTCGACGTTACGGATGACCCGACCCAGGTAACGTGGGCAGGCCGCCGGGGCCAGCACCTCGACCGAGCGGACTTCGTCGTGTACCGCTGCAACCGCAGCCACCACAGGACGGGTTACCGGCACGGCGTACAGCGCGCCGACTTCACGGGCCAGACCGGCCAAGGACAGGCAGTCGCCACGGTTCGGGGTCAGGTCGACCTCGATGCTGGCGTCTTCCAGATCCAGATACACACGGAAATCTTCGCCCACCGGCGCATCGGCCGGCAGCTCCATCAGACCGTCGTTGCCCTCACCGACCTGCAGCTCTGCCTGCGAGCACAGCATGCCGTTGGACTCGACGCCACGCAGCTTGGCCTTCTTGATCTTGAAGTCGCCCGGCAGCTCTGCGCCAATCATGGCGAACGGAATCTTCAGGCCCGGGCGCACGTTTGGCGCTCCGCACACGACCTGGAAGGTTTCCGCGCCATTGCTGACCTGGCATACGCGCAACTTGTCGGCGTCCGGATGCTGCTCGGTGCTCAGCACCTCACCCACCACCACACCACTGAATACGCCGGCGGCCGGAGTAACGCTATCGACCTCAAGACCGGCCATCGACAGACGGGCAACCAGCTCGTCGCGATCTACCTGCGGGCTGACCCAGCCACGCAGCCATTGTTCACTGAATTTCATCCTGCTCTCCTAAGAATTCGTTACGACTAGCGAAATTGCGCGAGGAACCGCAAGTCGTTGTCGAAGAACAGACGCAAGTCGTTCACGCCGTAACGGAGCATGGCCAGACGCTCGACACCCATGCCGAAGGCAAATCCGGAGAACTCTTCCGGATCGATGCCGGACATGCGCAGCACGTTCGGGTGAACCATGCCGCAGCCCATCACTTCCAGCCAGCCGGTCTGCTTGCAGACGCGGCAGCCTTTGCCGCTGCACATCACGCATTCCATATCGACTTCAGCGGATGGCTCGGTGAACGGGAAGTACGAAGGGCGAAAACGCACGGCCAGTTCTTTCTCGAAGAACACCCGCAGGAATTCTTCGATCGTGCCTTTGAGATCGGCAAAATTGATATCGCGATCGACCAGCAGGCCTTCGACTTGGTGGAACATCGGCGAATGGGTGATATCGGAGTCGCTGCGATAGACGCGGCCCGGGCAGACGATGCGGATCGGCGGCTGCTTCGATTCCATGGTGCGGACCTGTACCGGCGAGGTATGGGTGCGCAGCAACATGTTGGCATTGAAATAGAAGGTGTCATGCATCGACCGGGCCGGGTGATGGCCTGGGATGTTGAGCGCTTCAAAGTTGTGGTAGTCGTCTTCGACCTCAGGGCCTTCGGCGATGCCGTAGCCAATGCGGGTGAAGAACTGCTCGACACGCTCCAGAGTCCGGGTGACCGGATGCAGACCGCCAGAGGTCTGGCCACGGCCCGGCAATGTCACGTCGATGGATTCGGCAGACAGTTTGGCAGCCAGCTCGGCTTCTTCAAACAATGCCATGCGCGCATTGAGAACGCCTGTAACACGTTCCTTGGCAACGTTGATCAGCGCACCGACTTGCGGACGCTCTTCGGCCGGCAGATTCCCCAGGGTCTTCATCACCTGAGTCAATTCGCCCTTCTTGCCAAGGTATTGAACCCGGATTTGCTCCAGGGCATTGATATCTTCAGCGCTTTGCACAGCCTCTAGTGCTTGAGAGACCAGCGCATCCAGGTTTTCCATGTACAGACTCCAGATACAAAATAGGGGAAGAGCTTGAAGGCTCTTCCCCTATTTATGACGTTTAACACCTGGCCCCACAGAGGTGAGGCCGGGTGACTGTCGGGGGTACTTAAGCCAAGGTGGCTTTAGCTTTCTCGACAATCGCAGCAAACGCCGCTTTTTCGTTCACTGCCAGATCAGCCAGAACCTTACGGTCGATCTCGATGGACGCTTTTTTCAGGCCAGCGATGAAACGGCTGTAGGACAGACCGTTAACACGAGCACCAGCGTTGATACGAGCGATCCACAGAGCGCGGAACTGACGTTTTTTCTGACGACGGTCACGGTAGGCGTATTGGCCTGCCTTGATTACCGCTTGCTTGGCAACACGGAATACGCGGGAGCGTGCGCCGTAGTAGCCTTTAGCAAGTTTCAGAATTTTTTTGTGACGCTTACGGGCAATGACGCCACGCTTTACACGAGCCATGAGTTACTTCCTCTATTCTTGACTAAATTAACGAAGGCGCAGCATGCGCTCGACTTTTGCCACGTCAGACGGATGCAGCAAGCTGCTACCGCGCAGTTGACGCTTACGCTTGGTCGACATTTTAGTCAGGATGTGGCTCTTGAAAGCGTGCTTGTGCTTGATGCCGTTAGCAGTTTTCAGAAACCGCTTGGCAGCACCACTTTTGGTTTTCATTTTTGGCATGTTCGGATACTCCGCATTCAGTTGATAAACATAATCAGAAGGCCTGCCGTGCCCTGTTGATTACTTCTTCTTTTTCGGGGCGATGACCATGATCAGCTGGCGTCCTTCCATCTTAGGATGCTGTTCGACCGAACCGTACTCGAGCAGGTCTTGTTCAACCCGCTTGAGGAGTTCCATCCCCAGCTCCTGGTGGGCCATCTCACGGCCGCGGAATCGCAAGGATACCTTGGCCCTGTCCCCGTCACTCAGGAAACGTACCAGGTTGCGCAGTTTTACCTGGTAATCCCCTTCCTCCGTCCCTGGACGAAACTTGATTTCTTTAACCTGAATCTGCTTCTGGTTTTTCTTCGCCGCGGCAATCTGCTTCTTCTTCTCGAAGATCGATTTGCCGTAGTCCATCACCCGGCAAACAGGCGGGACTGCATCTGCGGAAATTTCCACCAGATCAAGCTTTGCTTCTTCAGCGATACGAAGCGCTTCATCAATCGAGACGATGCCAATCTGCTCGCCATCAGCGCCAATTAACCGAACCTCGCGTGCCGAGATATTCTCGTTGATCGGGGCTTTCGGTGCAGCTCGTTTATCTTGTCTCATTTCACGCTTAATAATAATTACTCCGAATCTGGGCGACCACGCCGGGAAACCGCTTGCGCGAGAAACTCAGCGAACTGGGCGACGGGCATCGAGCCCAGGTCAGCACCTTCACGAGTACGCACAGCGACAGTCTGCATCTCGACTTCCTTATCTCCGATAACCAAAAGATAGGGAACCTTGAGCAAAGTATGCTCGCGGATTTTAAAGCCGATCTTTTCATTTCTCAAGTCGGACTTGGCACGAAATCCGCTTTCGTTGAGAGTTTTTTCAACCTCTGCAACAAAATCTGCCTGTTTATCAGTGATATTCATGATCACCGCCTGGGTCGGCGCGAGCCAAGCAGGGAAAGCACCTTCGTAGTGCTCGATCAGAATCCCGACGAAACGCTCGAACGAACCGAGGATCGCGCGGTGCAACATCACCGGGTGTTTGCGGCTGTTGTCTTCGGAGACGTATTCAGCGCCCAAACGGACAGGCAGGTTAAAATCGAGCTGCAAGGTACCACACTGCCAGACTCGACCGAGACAATCTTTCAGCGAGAACTCGATCTTCGGCCCGTAGAAAGCACCCTCGCCCGGCTGCAGATCGTACGGCAGGCCAGCAGAATCAAGGGCTGCAGCCAATGCAGCTTCAGCGCGATCCCACAGCTCATCGGAGCCGACGCGTTTTTCCGGACGAGTGGACAGTTTCATCTCGACTTCGGTAAAGCCGAAATCGCGATAGACATCCATGGTCAGCTTGATGAACGCAGCGGACTCGGCCTGCATCTGCTCTTCGGTGCAGAAGATATGCGCGTCGTCCTGAGTAAACGCTCGCACGCGCATGATGCCATGCAACGCACCCGACGGCTCGTTACGGTGGCAAGCACCGAACTCGGCCAGACGCATCGGCAACTCGCGGTAGCTTTTCAGGCCCTGATTGAACACCTGCACGTGGCATGGGCAGTTCATCGGCTTGATGGCGTAGTCGCGGTTTTCCGACTGAGTGGTGAACATGTTGTCGGCGTAGTTGGCCCAGTGCCCGGATTTTTCCCACAGGCTGCGGTCGACGACTTGAGGAGTCTTGATCTCAAGGTAGCCGTTGTTGCGCTGGATCTTGCGCATGTACTGCTCGAGCACCTGGTATAGAGTCCATCCATTCGGGTGCCAGAACACCATGCCCGGCGACTCTTCCTGAGTGTGGAACAGGCCCAGACGCTTGCCGATCTTGCGGTGATCGCGCTTCTCGGCTTCTTCGATGCGCTGAATGTAAGCCGCCAGCTGTTTCTTGTCCGCCCAAGCGGTGCCGTAGACGCGCTGCAATTGCTCGTTCTTGGCGTCGCCACGCCAGTAGGCGCCCGACAGCTTGGTCAGCTTGAAGGATTTCAGGAAACGCGTGTTCGGCACGTGCGGACCGCGGCACATGTCGACGTATTCTTCGTGATAGTACAGACCCATGGCCTGCTCGTTCGGCATGTCTTCGACCAGACGCAGCTTGTAATCTTCGCCGCGGGCCTTGAACACTTCGATCACTTCCGCGCGCGGAGTGACTTTCTTGATGACGTCATAATCCTTCTCGATCAGCTGCTGCATGCGCTGCTCGATGGCCGCCATGTCTTCCGGCGTGAAAGGACGCTCGTAGGCGATGTCGTAATAGAAGCCTTCGTCGATGACCGGGCCGATGACCATCTTCGCGGTCGGGTACAGCTGCTTGACCGCGTGGCCAACCAGGTGCGCGCAAGAGTGGCGAATGATCTCCAGCCCCTCTTCATCCTTTGGCGTAATGATTTGCAGGGTCGCGTCGCTGCTGATGATGTCGCTGGCGTCGACCAGTTGGCCATTGACCTTGCCCGCGAGCGTGGCTTTGGCCAGACCTGCACCAATGGATGCGGCGACCTCGGCTACGGAAACCGGGTGATCGAATGAACGTTGACTGCCGTCGGGAAGAGTAATAGTTGGCATGGCGCCTCCTCTCCTAGTGGTGACCCCTACCAAAGGTCACGTGGGTTGGGATGAGCCAGTACAAGATCCGATCCAGGCCATTCAATGACGAACGCCTGCCTTACAGCGGCAGGAGCCTTGCGGCCAACCGGAAAACCGAACCAGAGTGACTGGGATTCAAATCGGAAAAATTCGCACGCCGACCGCTTCGGGACTGAAGGTCATCCGAAGCCTGAGAACGCTTGAGCCCGGCATGCTAGCACAGATGAGCGGTCGCTTACGCCCTGATTTGGCAGAAGGCCAAATGTCCGTTTTTATGCCAGAGTGCTGAACTTGATCGGCCTTTGCGCCCTCAGATAACAAGACATTGACCCACAAGGAGCATCCTCGCATGCGTCTGAAAAGCTTATTCGCCCTCGTCGCCCCCGTCGTTCTGCTGCTGCCACTGAGCGGCCATGCCGACTGGCCAAAAGGCGAGCGCGAGAAGTACATGGCCCAGTGCACTCAGGCTGCCACCCAACAAATTGGTGCTGCTGCCGCCAAATCCCACTGCGCTTGCGGTGCCGATGCCATCAAGTCTTATCCGGCCAGCGACATTCAGGCACTGATGGACAACAAGGCGACTCCTGAATTGCAACAGAAAGCCCTTGGCCAGATCGCCAAATGCAAGGCAAATACCGCCCCGAAAAAATAAGAAAACCGGGCATTAACATCGGCTGAAAGGCGGAAAAAAGTGCTGGAAATGAGGCTTTTCAGACGATTTATGCAGGTTTTACAGGTTTTTTTATCGTCTTTACGTTTCGCTGAAAGCCTTTCAAACCGGGGCTTTCAGCGCAACCAGGTGGTAAAGAAAACACGACTGATTGGCAAACAGCACGTCCGGGGGGCTACCAAAGCGAACATTTCGACTATGATACCCGGGTGTGCCCAGTTGGCCTGAGCAGCACAGCACTACTGAAAATATATGTTTCTTGGAGATACACCATGTCTAATCGCCAAACCGGCACCGTTAAATGGTTCAACGATGAAAAAGGCTTCGGCTTCATCACTCCTCAAGGTGGCGGTGACGACCTGTTCGTACACTTCAAAGCTATCGAATCCGACGGTTTCAAAAGCCTGAAAGAAGGCCAGACCGTCTCTTTCGTGGCTGAGAAAGGCCAAAAGGGTATGCAAGCTGCACAGGTTCGCCCAGAGTAATTTCTCGGCGCACTAAAAAAACCCCGTCCTGGTGACGGGGTTTTTTATGCCTGAGACAAAAGGACTCAGCCGCAGTTGACGCGGGTGACTATCAGGTTGTTGTCGGTGTTCAGGTTCAGGCGATCGGAGCGGTATTCCAGGGTGATCATGTCGTTCGGCTTGAGAAAACGCGCATTTTGCGCCCCAGCCTTGGCACGCGCCTGATCCAGCAACTCAGGGGATGCCTTCTTGCCGATGGCAAATTGCGCCGCCGATGCTTCGCAGCGGCTATTTCCTGATTCAGCCGCCACGGGCTCCTTTGCCGACTCGCTGGAAGTTGTGCTGCAACCAGCCAACAGAGCAGCGGCCATAAGTGCACCCAGTGTCGCGAACTTCAAAGGCATGAAGCCTCCTTGTTTTCAAATGTTTAAGCAGAGATCGTGCGACCGCCAATGCGGCGTTTGGTTTCAAGGCTCAAGCCATGCCCTGCCCCACGAGCGGAAAAATGCCGAGTGTGCCTGAGCCGCCCTGTCCGGCTCATCAAACATTCGTGACTGAATATTAACGACCTCAATAAACGTCGATGTAGTCGTAGGGCGGATTCGGCCAGTTGTCTTTGAGTGCGTTGAAAATCTGCATCACCCAGACTTCATCGCTGGCTGCGACGTTACCCACATAGCCCGACCCCTTCGCCCAGGTTTCCAGGCGAAACAGCAGACCCTCGATATCCTGCCCACCGGTCACCGTAGACAGATAGGCAATGCCATCTTTGGTCACGCGCAATTGGTTGTGCACGTCGTCACTGCCCGAGGCAAGCAATTGGCGCACTGCTTCGAGTGTGAGGCCGTCAGGGGTATTCAAATCAATCTGCACAGCGGGGTCCTTTGCAAGCCGGAAAAGACCAAGTGTCGCATAGCGCTCCGCTCATGCCTAAGTCGCAGTGCCAAATGCCGCACAAAATGGTTAACTCGAAAACAGACATCCTGACCTTTCGAGCCTCCCATGACCAGTGTAAGCATCGACGCCGCCATCAACGCCAAATGGGCCGAAGGACACAGCTCTTACAGCCCCGGCACGACGGAAGAATTGGCGCTGATCGGCATTGATTTACTGGTCAAGGAGTTGGGGATAGAAGCGGCGCAGCATTTTATCAATCAGGTATTCGAACGCTATCCGATCGGTCAGGCCGAACAGCCGCAGTGAAAACCCGCAGGCAACCGCCTGCGGGTTGACGACTTATTTCAGGCGTTTCAGGCGCTCGGTCAGCAGATCAAAGAATCCCTGGGCGTCGCCATTTTCGACCCAGAATGCATTCTTCGGCGCTTTCAAGCCGTCGTACCAGTCGACAATGGTCTGGCCGAATGTCGGTCCTTCACGGCTATCCACCACGACGTTGACGGCCCGACCGGTAAACAACTCAGGCTTGAGCAGATACGCCACAACCGTCGCGTCATGCACCGGGCCACCTGGAATGCCGTAGTGCTCCATGTCGCCCTTGATGTACTCGTTGAGAATGTCGCCGACGATCTTGCTCGCATTGTTGTTCAGCGCGGCGATCTGCTTCAGGCGTGCATCGCTGGTCAGGATCTTGTGGGTCACGTCCAGCGGCAGATAGGTGAGTTTCACCCCGCTCTTGAGCACCACCTCGGCAGCCTGCGGATCGGCGAACAAGTTGAATTCAGCCACAGGGGTGATGTTGCCACCGTTGAAATGCGCCCCGCCCATGATCACCACTTCCTTGATGCCCTGAACGATTTCCGGCTCCTGGATCAATGCCAGAGCCAGGTTGGTCTGCGGACCGAGCATGGCAATGGTGATGCTGTGCGGTTTGGCCGATTTAAGAGTGTCGATCAGATAATTGACCGCATTGCCTTTCGCCAAGCCTTTCTTCGGTTCGTGAACCGTGACGCCTGACAAACCTTCCTTGCCATGAATGTTCTCGGCGTAGATCGGCGTGCGCATCAGCGGCTTCGGTGCGCCAGCGTAAACCGGCACGTCTTCGCGCCCTGCCCATTCGCGAGCCAGGCGTGCGTTACGCGAAGTCTTGTCCAGGCGCACGTTGCCGGCGACAGTCGTTAACGCGCGGATATTCAATTCATCCGGCGACGCCAGCGCGAAGAGCAAAGCGACAACGTCGTCAGCGCCTGGATCGGTGTCGATGATCAAATCGATTTTTTCAGCGGCCTGAACGCCGGTCGCAGTTATCACAGACAAAAGCAGCAGGCTCCGGACCAGTTGATGAATTTTTGCAGCATAGCGTTGCATAGCGCATTCCTTGTGCAGGTGATATCGGAAATCAGAATGTAACCCCGGCGACCAGAACGATGTTGCAGTACGGCTGACATTCTCCTGTACGAATGATCGCCCTGGCTTGTCGGCTAAGCACCTTGAACTGCTCGTGGGTGAGCAGATCCCTACGGCCCAGCGCGCCCTCTTCGTTCAACGCGTCCAGATCGGCCAGCGCCGTGGGTTGTTTGTCGAAGATCTCTTTGGCCAGCACATGGCTCTCGACCTGCATCTCGCTGAGTACAACTTTCAGCGTGCTGACGAAATCAGGGATGCCATGGGTCAGTGCCAGATCAATCAACTCGACACCCGGTGGCACGGGCAAACCGGCATCGCCAATCACGACCATGTCACCGTGGCCAAGAGAAGCGATCAGTCGCGACAGCGCGACGTTAAGCAGAGGAGTCTTTTTCATGCGGGTTTGAACGCCTGTACTTCGGACATGGTTGGAATCGACGGTTGCGCACCGGCGCGGGTAACCGACAGTGCAGCGGCGATCTGCCCGTAGCGAATCGCCTCGGCCTCAGACTTGCCATCGGCCAGCGCTGCGGCAAAACCGCCGACGAAAGTGTCGCCCGCCGCCGTGGTATCGACCGCCTTCACGGCCGGCGCGGGGAAATGTTCGAAGCCGTTGCCGTTGGCGAACAATGAGCCTTGCGCGCCTAACGTGACGATGACTTTGCCCGCGCCCATGGCAATCAACTGAGTGGCAGCCGTTTCTGCCGACTGCAGCGAGTCGACAGCGAGCCCGCTCAATGCGGCGGCTTCGCTTTCGTTGGGAATCAGATAGTCGATGGCGGCAAACCAGTCAGCCGGCAAAGGACGGCTGGCCGGCGCCGGGTTGAGGATGACGGTTTTGCCCAGCTCACGCGCACGCTTGAGCGCATGTCCGACCGTCGCATCGGGAATCTCGAGCTGACAGATCACTACATCGGCGGCCTGTAAAACCGCATCAAAACGGTCGATCACTGCCGGCGTCATCGCGCCGTTGGCACCGGCGACAATCACGATGGCGTTCTGGCTGTTGTCATCCACCACAATCAGCGCTACGCCACTGGAATCCTCTACGACACTGACAGCCTCGCAGTCGATGTGCTCGGCGAGCAAGGCATCACGCAATCGCACACCGTAGTCGTCATTTCCGACGCAACCGATCATTGCCACCTTAGCGCCCAAGCGCGCAGCAGCAACCGCCTGATTGGCGCCCTTGCCGCCAGACACCGTGGCAAAGGAATGACCGATCAGCGTTTCACCGCCGCGTGGCAGCCGTGGCGCCCGGGTGACCAGGTCCATGTTCAGGCTGCCTATTACCACTACATTTGCTGGCATACATCACTACTCATCAATTCGGTTTCAGCGATATTCGGTGAACACGCCGGACAGCGGCGCGGTCGATTCGCGCAGGACAATGCTCGGGGTCACGATGCGTTGATCGGTGCCCGAATCCGGCGCAGCAATTCTGCGCAACAGCACTTCGGCGGCCATCTCGCCCAGTTGCAGGATCGACTGGCCGACCGTGGTCAGCGCCGGATAGACATAACGGCTCATCTGAATGTCATCGAAGCCGATCACCGACAGCTCGGCCGGCACCCGGACATTACGTTCAGCCGCCGCACGCAGCACACCGATGCCAATCATGTCGTTACCGGCAAAAATTGCGCTCGGGGGATTGCTTTCGAGCAGCCGGGCAGCGGCGTTGTAACCGCCGGTGCTGGTGAAGTCGCTTTCGAGCATACGCTCCTCGCGCACCTCGATTCCCGCTTCTCGCAGCGCTCGGCAATAACCGGCCTGACGCATTTGCGCCACGCTGGTACTGGCCGGACCGCCGATGGTGGCGATGTCGCGATGCCCCAACTCGAGCAGGTGACGGGTTGCCAGATAAGCGCCATATTCGTGATCGATACGCACCAGATCGGCATTCACACCTTCCAGACCCCGGTCAACGATGACCATCGGCGTCTTCACGCCCGCCAGCCCTTGCGCCAGACCACTGTCACCGCCGGCGGAGGCGACGATCAAACCGTCGATGCGTTTTTCCAGCAACACGCGCAGATAACTGCGCTGCTTGTCCGGATTGTCGTCGGAGTTACAGAGGATCACGCAGTAACCGTTGCGCTCGCAGTAATCCTCGATTCCGCGCGCCAATTCAGCGAAGTACGGGTTGAGGCTGTTAGGCACCAGCAGGCCGATGGTCGCCGTGGTTTTGGCTTTCAGCGAGCGCGCCACGGCACTGGGAACGTAGTCGAGGCTCTTGATCGCCGCCTCGACTTTGCGCCGCACTTCTTGACTCACCGGGCGGGTGTTGTTCACCACGTGCGACACGGTCGTGTAGGAAATACCCGCAAGCGCCGCTACATCCTTGATCGTTGCCATGGTTCAGCCCCGGCGACTGGCGCGTTGACTGCGATAGGTGTCGAGCACCACGGCGATAACAATTACCGCACCGGTGATGATGCGCTTGGTCGGCTCCGTCGCACCAATCTGCGCGAGACCGGCCGCGAGCACGGAAATGATCAGCACGCCAAAGAAAGTACTGATTACCGAACCGCGTCCACCCATCAGGCTGGTACCGCCGATAACCACCGCCGCGATCACTTGCAGTTCCAGACCCGAACCTGCGTTCGGGTCAGCCGCTTCCAGGCGCGAAATCTGAAACAGAGCGGCAATGCCCGCCAGCAGCCCCATAAGGCTGAACACCAGAATCTTGTAGGGCTTGGGATTGATCCCGGCCAGCCGCACGGCTTCTTCGTTGGTGCCGATGCCGATCAGGTAGCGGCCGAAAACCGTGCGGGTCAAAACTGCCTGCGCGATGAAGATCACCAGCAAAGCGATGATGAACGACGGGGAAATGCCCAACGCGATCGGATTCGACAACCAGGCGAACGCATCGCCGATGTACGCAGTCCGCGACCCGGTCATCTGATACGCCACACCGCGGGCCATTTCCAGCACGCCGAGAGAGACGATGAACGACGGAATCCGCCAGGCCACGGTGATCGAGCCAGTGATGGTCCCGGCTAGCGCCGCCACCGCCATGCCGAGCAGCGCCGCTGGCAAAACGCTCCAGCCCCAGCCGAGAATTGCAACGCTGACCGTCGATGCGGCCAACGCCAGCACCGAGCCGACGGACAAATCGATGCCGCCGATGATCAGCACAAAGGTCATGCCCACCGCCAGCACCATCAAGTCGGGAATCTGGTTGGCCAGGGTGCTGAAAGTGTTGTACGAGAGGAAATGGCTGCTCAGAACCGAGAACAGCGCAATCATCGCCAGCAAGGCACCGGCCAGGCCCAGATATGTGCCCAGGCCGAAGAAATTGCCACTACGTTTACTGGCAGAAGATGCAGTTTTCATGGGAGATCCCTAGGCGCTGCCTCATTGAGCAACGCATCACGTTTTTGGTAGCCGGCGAATGCGGCGGCAAGCAAATCATCCTGGGTCCAGCTGTCGCGCTCGAAGGTGTCGATCAGACGCCCCGCCGAAAGCACGCCGATTCGGTCGCAGATCAGCATCAACTCGCGCAAGTCACTGGACACCACCACCAACGCCTTGCCCTGACGGGTCAACTCGCCGAGCAAACCGTAAATGTCGAACTTGGCACCGACATCGATTCCACGAGTCGGCTCGTCGAACAGCAGCACCGAACAGTCGCGCTCCAGCCAGCGACCGATCACGACCTTCTGCTGATTGCCGCCGGACAGCTCCGAAACCAACTGCGTAGGGCTCGAGCTGCGGATGCGCATGGCCTCGATCTGACGCTGCGCCAGGGAAATTTCGTCGCCGTTGTTGACGAAACCACCACTGGAGATTTCCGGCATGTTGCCCAAGGCGATGTTGGCGCTGATCGACTGACTGAGCAGCAGCCCTTCGCCCTTGCGATCCTCGGTGATCAACGCGATGCCATTGCGTACGGCATCGACTGGCGAGCGAACACTCACGACCTTGGCCGGGGAGCCGAGCGCGATGGTGCCGCTGTCGGCAGCATCGGCACCGAATATCAGCCGCAGCAGTTCCGTGCGCCCAGCTCCGATCAATCCGGAAATGCCGAAGATCTCCCCGGCACGCACCTCGAAAGAGACGTCGCGGACTTTGTCAGAGCGGGTCAGCCCTTTGACCGTCAACGCCGGAGCGCCGATCTTGCGCGGCCCCATGTCGATGTGTTCGCCCAGTTCGCGACCGACCATCAAGGTGACCAGTTGCTCGCTGTTGTAGTTGGCCATCGGCTCGACGCAGACCAGGTTGCCGTCACGCAGCACGGCAATACGCTGCGCCACCCGCGCCAGTTCTTCGAGACGGTGAGAGATATAGATGATGGAAACGCCGCGGGCCTGCAATCGGCTGATCTGCTCGAAGAGCATTTCGACTTCGCGCGCCGTGAGCATCGCGGTCGGCTCGTCAAGGATCAGCACATGGCAGTCGCCGATCAGGTTGCGCGCGATTTCAACCATCTGCTGATGGCCGATACCGAGTTCGCCGACCAGCGTGTCCGGATCGATCGCATCGAGGCCGACTTGCGCCATGGCTTCGATCGCGGCCTTGCGCAACTGCTTGCGGCTGATCCAGCCAGCGCTGCTCGGCAGATTATCCAGAAAGAGGTTTTCCGCCACCGACAGCGTCGGCAACAGATTGAGTTCTTGCATGACCATGCGCACGCCAAGCTCTTCGGCCTGGGTACGGCTGCCCGGACGATAATCCTTGCCGTGGAATTGCATCTGGCCGGTAGTGGGTGTGACCAGACCACCAATGATCTTCGACAGGGTACTTTTGCCGGCACCATTTTCGCCGGTCAGCGCCAGTACTTCACCGCGCATCAGCGTCAGATCGATGCCGGTGAGCACCGGTTGCGCATAGGTCTTGCCGATACCGCTGACCGAGAGGACAGCGTTCGGGGCGGAAACTGACATAGAAATCTCCATGCGCTCGCCCGGACGGACGAGCGCCGTTGTGTCGCCAGATGACTTACTGGGTGACCAGCTCGACCGGTGTTTCGATCACGCCGTTGGCACCGCTGTCGACTTTCTCGCCCTTGATGATCTTCAGTGCGGTTTCGATGCCGAACACGGCCTGCTTGGCTGCAAACTGGTCAGCCGTCGCCAGCACACGACCGTCCTTGAGCATTGGCTTGATGGCATTGATATTGTCGTAACCGACGACTTTCACCTGCCCAGCCTTACCAGCGGCACGGACTGCGGAAACGGCACCGACCGCCATGCTGTCGTTACCGGCCAGCAGTGCTTTGACATCGGGGTATTCACTGAGGATCGAAGCGGCAACCTTGTTGCCCTTGTCGATTTCCCAGTCACCGGATTGCAGCGAGACCACTTTGATCTGCGCGGCTTCCATCGCGTCCTTGAAACCGGCCGTGCGCGCCTGCGCGTTGGTGGTGGTGGACACGCCTTCGATGATGCCGACCTCGTCGCCCGCCTTCAGTTGCTTGGCCAGATATTCGCCAACCAGACGTGCACCCTTACGGTTGTCCGGACCTACGAACGGCACGTTGATGTTCTTGCTTTTGACCACGGCGGGATCAAGCTGGTTGTCGATGTTGATCACCGTGATACCGGCGTCTACGGCCTTCTTGATCACCGGCACCATGGCCTTGGAGTCAGAAGGCGCGATCACCAGTGCATTCACCTTGGCCAGGATCATCTGTTCGACGATGCGAGTCTGGCCGGCGGTGTCGGTTTCGTCTTTGATACCGTTGGAGATCAGATCGAAATCGGCGGAGTGTTCTTTCTGGTAGGCCTTGGCGCCGTCTTCCATGGTCAGGAAGAATTCGTTGGCCAAGGATTTCATGACCAGCGCGACTTTGGGCTTTTCTGCAGATTCGGCGAACGCCGAGGAGACAGGTAGTGCGGCGGCTGTGGCAGCCAGCATAGCGACAGCAAGAAGACGTGCGGCGAATGGCAGCTTCATGGGTTCACTCCGATCTTATGATTATTGTGAGCAACGTTTGCGCTGACGTAAGCTACGTCACGACTCCGGGAGCAGATGCCCTTCCAAGTCGCGCAAACGTTTGCGTAGACCGAACTATGAGAATCCCGCTGACATTTGTCAACAATCAGAAATCGTCTTTTGTTGTAGGCCGAATCGCTGAGTCGGCCATCAGACGCTTCAGGCGGTCGTGTTGACCAGGCCACCGCTGGTAGCGCTTTTCGACATCTCCTTGACCAACGCACCCGCCACTTCTGCCAGTGCGGCGCTGGTTTGCGCGATCTGGCCCTGAATCGACATCACTGCCTGGGATTTCGCTTCGGGAGTCGGATAGCTTGCAGCCTGAGCCGCAGCCAGTTGCTGTTGCTGCTCCTGAAGTTGCTTCTGCAATTCCTTCATCCGCTTGAGCAACGTCTTGACGGTGATGCTGAGATTGCTGTCAGCCTCGGTTTCACTGTTTTCCTGCACAGGCCCGCCACCGGTTCTGACCTGATTCTTCTCAGTCTTTTCGGTACCCAGCGCCTGCGCCGAAGTCTCATTGGTCGCATCGTTCAGGCTGTTGATCGTCGCTGCAGTTTTACCGCCAATGGTGACTGCAGCGGGATTGGCAAAACCGACCGTCAGTGACATGTGAACTCCTAAGATTTGGTTTCCTTGAGGACGCATCGGCCTGAGAGCACATTTCTTTAGCGAGGATTTGTCACCCGCCTGGCTTTTCAGAGATTGCCTATCGGCGAGCCGAACGCGAATCCGCCTATCGTTCGGAATCCCGGATGGATGGATCCTCAACGATGCTCCAGCCCTCGACAAATATTGATTTAAATCATTGGGTTAAACATTTTCCGCCAGCACATTACGCATGGTATGAATCCTGCTCCCGTCCTTGCACCTCGAGCATTCAGATCGGCTTGGGGCGCATCTAGATGAACCTGCATCAGCACCGTCTCACGACTAGAGAGAAAAATAATGAAATCTGCTTTCAATACCTTGATTCCGGGCGCATTGGCCCTACTCCTGCTCCTGCCTGCTGCCCTTCAGGCAAAAGAAGCCGAAACCCAGACGAAACTGGCCAACGTCGTCGTCCTTGCCACAGGCGGCACCATCGCTGGCGCCGGCGCCAGTGCTGCCAACAGCGCCACTTATCAGGCAGCAAAAGTCGGCATCGAACAACTGATTGCCGGCATTCCCGAGTTGAGCAAACTGGCTAACGTGCGTGGCGAACAAGTCATGCAGATCGCTTCGGAAAGCATCACCAACGACAACCTGCTGCAATTGGGTCGTCGCGTTTCTGAACTGGCTGACAGCAAGGACGTGGACGGCATCGTTATCACCCACGGCACCGACACCCTCGAAGAAACCGCTTACTTCCTGAACCTTGTCGAGAAGACCGACAAGCCGATCATCGTCGTAGGTTCGATGCGTCCGGGCACTGCCATGTCGGCAGACGGCATGCTCAACCTGTACAACGCCGTCGCCGTGGCGAGCAGCAAAGAAGCACGCGGCAAAGGTGTGCTGGTGACCATGAACGACGAGATCCAGTCCGGTCGCGACGTCAGCAAAATGATCAACATCAAGACCGAAGCATTCAAAAGCGCCTGGGGTCCGCTGGGCATGGTGGTCGAAGGCAAATCCTACTGGTTCCGCCTGCCGGCCAAGCGTCACACCATGGATTCGGAATTCGACATCAAAAACATCAAGAGCCTGCCTGACGTAGAAATCGCCTATTCCTACGGCAACGTCAGCGATACCGCCTACAAGGCACTGGCTCAAGCCGGCGCCAAAGCCATCATCCACGCCGGCACTGGCAACGGTTCGGTATCTTCCCGCGTGGTTCCATCCCTGCAAGCGCTGCGCAAGGATGGCGTGCAGATCATTCGCTCGTCGCACGTCAACGCCGGCGGCTTCGTCCTGCGTAACGCCGAACAACCCGACGACAAATACGACTGGGTTGTCGCTCACGACCTGAACCCGCAGAAAGCCCGCATCCTGGCGATGGTTGCACTGACCAAGACCAACGACAGCAAAGAGCTGCAACGGATGTTCTGGGAATACTGATTGAACATCGCCTGATCACTTCTCGATCGGGCAATTGCGCATCACCTGCCAGCTTGGCAGGTGGTGCCCCGCTTACACCCTTCAAATACTTTTCCCACAAAAATCTCGACAAGTCCTACACCAAAATCGGAAACCCGCTGTCAGAGGATTTTCTTGAATTTTAAGCAGTTGCGAAATCGCTTACAGTTAAATACTGTATGCACGTACAGCTTAATAAGGATAACCTCGTGGCCACCTCTCCTGCTGCTCCTGACGCTTATGAACGCATGGGTATGCGCGTTCAGAAAATCATCAATTCCCCCACCGCCCAAAAAGCCAAAGCCGCACTGATTTTCCGTCTGCCGGATGAGCCGATGGACGACTGGGAGCGCTTGCTCGAGGAAATCGACGAGAACGACAACGTCACCCTCGCCTATCGCGATGACGGTGGCGTGCAGATTTTTTGGGTTGTGCCGAAGGAAGATTGATTCAATGAGTGTCCGCTGTGTTGCTTTGCTGTTGTTGTTTTTCGCCGTGGGCGCCCAGGCTGGCGCCCCACGTACATTTTCCGAAGCCAAGAAAGCCGCATGGAAACTTTATGCGCCGCAGTCCACGGAGTTTTACTGCGGCTGCAAGTACACCGGCAACCGCGTCGATCTCAAGGCTTGCGGCTATGTGCCGCGCAAGAACGCCAAGCGTGCATCGAGGATCGAGTGGGAGCACATCGTGCCGGCCTGGCAGATCGGGCATCAGCGGCAGTGCTGGCAGCAAGGCGGACGCAAGAATTGCACGCGTTACGATCCGGTTTATCAAAAAGCCGAAGCTGACCTGCACAACCTGGTACCGAGCATCGGTGAGGTCAACGGTGATCGCAGCAACTTCAGCTACGGCTGGTTGCCGGTGCAGTCCGGTCAGTATGGATCCTGCCTGACCCAGGTCGACTTCAAGGCCAAGAAGGTCATGCCCCGCCCTTCGATTCGCGGCATGATCGCCCGCACGTATTTTTACATGAGCAAACAATACGGACTGCGGCTGTCGAAGCAAGATCGGCAGTTGTACGAAGCGTGGGACAAGACCTATCCAGTGCAGGACTGGGAACGTCAGCGCAACCAGAGCGTGGCGTGCGTGATGGGGCGTGGCAACGAGTTTGTCGGCTCGGTAAATCTGAAAGCCTGCGGCTGATCGCAGCACAAAAAAAAGGCCTCGAGCGTTATGCTCGAGGCCTTTTTCATGTCTGGCGTTCAATCTGTGTTGAAGGCGCTTCGCTTATGGCGTGAGCGGATGCTCAATCACCACCGACTCGATATTTTGTTTCTTGGCTTTTACCAACGCTGCATCCACCTGCACCTTGCGCGCCTCGGCATCAGCCTGGGAGTTGAACGGACCTATCAGAATTCGTGTTTTACCGTTGCCGTCCTTCACGACCGTCGGAACGAAAGCGTGCTCGATCAACCAGCCGCTCAGATCACTGACGGCCTGAGGAGTCTCGCCACGCACTTCCAGATCCCACTGTGGCGCGGCGGCCGCCGGCGCTGCCGCGACCTTTGTCTCAGGCTTGGGCGCATCTACACTCTTGCCTTCACCGCAGCCTGCCAATGCCAGTGCCGCTACCAGCCAAACCAATTTGCGCACAACGCTTTCCTCGGAATTCACAAAGCGGCGATCTTATCATTCATAAATACTTCGCGAGCCCCGCAAAATGGGCACAAAACAACGAGAATGATGATTGCAGCCTCTGTATAGTTACGCCCTGGGAATTAATGCCGCATCTGCGCGTCAGAAAGAGGCACCCAAACCGTGAGACTTCGCACTAATCTATAGATACCACCGACCTCTGCACTGTCTGAATCAGGTGCCCTACAAAGCAATCAAGGAGAAGACCATGCTGATACTCACCCGCAAAGTCGGTGAAAGCATAAACATTGGTGATGACATCACGATCACCATCCTCGGAGTCAGCGGCCAACAGGTTCGCATCGGCATCAACGCTCCGAAAAACGTGGCAGTGCACCGTGAAGAAATTTACCAACGCATCCAGGCCGGCCTGACCGCTCCGGACAAGCCGCAAACGCCCTGAGCCACTTTGCATTACGTAGCCAGTCCTATTGCCGTCGCGCAAGACTGGCTAAAGATTCACGCGCCGTTTAGCCATCCGCATTTCACCCCGCTGGGCACGGCGCCTGAAGCACACTGACTCCTTTCACTTGTCACTCCCTCCTTTCTTACGCCGATATTACCTTTCACTCCCGGAGCTGGCTGTCGGACGTTTCCGATAGAGCGCGGAGAATTTCGCCTTCTAAGCGAATATCACCCCACGCGCCATGCCCGTCGCCGCGACCATCATCAGGATTAGCAGCAGCGCTTCAACATGACTGATTCGCGCGTACAACTTCGCACGCCCGGCTTCAGGCGCTACCCCGCGCGACGATGCGATGCGCCATTTGATCAGCGTGATCATGGGTGCAAGCTCTACCAGCAGGATCAGCAGTAACAACGTCATCTTCAGATGAAACAGCGGCTGATGCAGGTAATAGTCAGAGCCTTTCTCGTAACCACCAAACGCACGCATCGCTCCGGTAATAAGCAGCGTCAAAGCTGAAAGCCCCCAGAGGTTATCCGCGAGCAGCACGCGCTTGAGCTCTCCCGTGCCCGCCGAGAGCTGGCTGAACGCTGTGCCGCGCGTCAGTACCGCCCAGAAAGCCAAGGCAAACGCGAATAGATGAACAGCCGCAAGGATCCACTGACTCAGCATCGACGCACTCCCTTACAAAGAGTTGAAAATCGGCCAGTCAGTAGTAGACGAAAAAACCGCGCCTCGCTTGGAGGTGATGGAGGGATAGGCGCTCAAAAGCCAAATCGCAGGCAAAAAAAATCCCAAGCAGCTGATGGAAGCTTGGGATTTAAAAATGCATAAACCGTGGTGGTGAACGCGGAACGGATGTTACTTAAATTCCCAACATGCAACAAGGCTTTTTCGATAACCGGTTGGAGAAAAAGAGCTGTAAGCCTTTGGATATTCAGGTGTTTTCAACTACGAAATGTAAGAAGAACGCACCAAAATGGCGCTTGATCGCTTTGCGCTAACAGTAATGAATGGAGAGCTGAACAGAGCGAAGCGGAAATGACCGGAAACAAGCGTTGCGCAAATCGCAGACAACAAAAAAGGGCCCACCTTTCGGTGAGCCCTTCCAGACCGCCCAGCAGAGCGGATTTTGTTTGGTAGGCGCGATTGGACTCGAACCAACGACCCCCACCATGTCAAGGTGGTGCTCTAACCAACTGAGCTACGTGCCTGCTGTGAGGCGGCATTCTACGGAATTCCGGAGGGGTGTCAACACCTTTTTTCCACCTAACCCTATGAATATGCAAAATATTTAATTTCGCCTCAGCGACGAAGATTTTGCGGTGGCTGGCGGAGGTTTTTCAACTCGGGTAGGATCGGCACACTCGTAAAATATATTAAACAGAGGCGGCAGGATGGCGAACACCCAATACCCAGAGTCTTATTACGCTGCGTCGGCCAATGCCGTACCACCACGCCCTGTGCTGCAGGATGATGTGGAGACGGACGTCTGTGTGATCGGCGCCGGGTATACCGGGCTGTCGTCCGCCCTGTTCCTGTTGGAGAACGGTTTTCGCGTAACCGTGCTGGAAGCGGCGAAAGTCGGTTTTGGCGCCTCGGGCCGAAACGGCGGGCAGATCGTCAACAGCTATAGCCGCGACATTGATGTCATCGAACGCACGGTCGGCCCCAAGCAGGCGCAACTGCTCGGCGAAATGGCCTTTGAAGGCGGCCGGATCATTCGCGAGCGCGTGGCCAGATACAACATCCAGTGCGACCTGAAAGATGGCGGTGTATTCGCCGCCCTTTCCGCCAAACAAATGGGCCACCTGGAATCGCAAAAGCGCCTGTGGGAACGCTTTGGCCACACCCAGCTGGAATTGATGGACCAACGCCGCATCCGTGAAGTGGTGGGTTGCGATCAATACGTCGGTGGCATGCTCGATATGAGCGGCGGCCACATCCATCCGCTGAATCTGGCGCTCGGTGAAGCAGCGGCAGTCGAGTCTCTCGGCGGCACCATCTATGAGCAATCACCTGCCGTGCGCATCGAGCGCGGGGCCAATCCGGTTGTGCATACACCGCAAGGCAAGGTCAGGGCCAGGTTCATCATCGTCGCCGGCAACGCCTATCTTGGTAATCTGGTGCCCGAGCTGGCGGCCAAATCGATGCCGTGCGGTACCCAGGTGATCACCACCGAGCCGCTGGGCGATGAGCTGGCGAAGGCGCTTTTGCCGCAGGATTACTGCGTGGAGGATTGCAACTATCTGCTCGACTACTATCGCCTGACCGCCGACAAACGCCTGATCTTCGGCGGCGGTGTAGTCTATGGCGCTCGCGATCCGGCGAACATCGAAGCGATCATCCGCCCGAAGATGCTCAAGGCCTTCCCGCAACTCAAGGATGTGAAGATCGATTACGCATGGACCGGCAACTTCCTGCTGACCTTGTCGCGCTTGCCTCAGGTCGGACGACTGGGCGACAACATCTATTACTCGCAGGGCTGCAGCGGTCACGGCGTCACCTACACGCATCTGGCTGGCAAAGTCCTCGCCGAAGCGTTGCGCGGTCAGGCCGAGCGTTTCGATGCCTTTGCCGACCTGCCCCACTACCCCTTCCCCGGCGGGCAACTGCTACGCACACCATTTGCCGCGCTGGGCGCCTGGTATTACGGGCTACGCGATAAGTACGGCCTATAGACACCATTGTGGCGAGGGGATTTATCCCCGTTGGGGGTGCGAAGCGCCCCCTCTTGAGCAGGAGGGGACTGCTGCGCAGTCCAACGGGGATAAATCCCCTCGCCACAGTAGATTCAGCAAGGCTTAGGATCAGAGCTGATCCCGAGCGATCCCGCTGCGAATCCGCAGGATATCCGCCAGCACCGCCAGCGCAATTTCCGCCGGTGTCTTGCTGCCGAGGTTGAGGCCGATCGGCGCATGAATCCGCGCCAGCTCCGCCTCGCTCAAACCACCAATGCGACGCAAGCGCTCAAAGCGTTTTTGCGATGTCTGCAGCGACCCCATCACACCGATGTAAAACGCCTCGGTGCGCACCGCCTCCATCATCGCCAGATCATCGATACGCGGATCGTGGGTCAACGCCACTACCGCCGTATCGCGATGACAACCACCGTCGGCAATAAACACCGAAGGCAACTGCCGACGAATTTCCACGCCACTGAGCACCACACCTTCCAGCACCTCGTCGCGCGGATCGCAGAGAATCACTTCGAAGCCAAGTCCTACCGCGAACTCGGCACAGGCCTGCGCCACACTGGAGTAGCCGGCGAGCAACAAACGCTGTGCTGCACCGATACGGATGCGCACCCGATCAATCTCACGCTCGATCCGTGCACCCTGCTGGCGATCAGCAAACAGAGTGCGCGCACCGCTGGCCAGATCGACTTCGCGAAGCAGACGACGTTGACCCAGCAGCGCTGATTCCAGTTCACGCAGATGCGCCTGCACCGCGCAGTCGGCGTCAAGTTTTTCCACCAACACATCGAGAATGCCACCGCAAGGCAGACTGACCCGCGAGCGCGGATCATCGCCTTCGCCGTAACGCACGACGCTGACTGCTTCGAGAAACGCACCTTCGGCAACGCGCTCAAGAAAATCCTCCTCAACGCAACCGCCCGACAGCGAACCGATCCACTGCCCGCTTTCGTTCACCGCGAGCAGCGAACCCGGCGCGCGCGGAGCCGAGCCGTAAGTGGTCAGCACCGTGCACAGCCAGATTCGCTGCCCGGCCACCGACCATTCCAGCGCCCGACGCACCACTTGCAGATCGAGATGCTGCATATCAGTGGGCCTTGTGCTCGACGCTCGGCGCGTCGGCTTGCAGCTTCTGCACTTCGCTCACCGCCAGTTCAGCCCTCTGGCCGCCCCAACCCTGACGCAGGTAGTTGAGCAGATCAGTCAATTGCTCAGGACTGAGCTTTTCAGCAAACCCCGGCATCGGCTGCATGCGCTCGAACCCGGAGAACTTCTGTTCGCCGATGCCGTCCTCGATCACTCGCAACAGGTTGCGCGGATCTTCCAGACGCAACGTGGTGTTGCCGCGCATGGCCACTGCGATGTGCGGTTTGCCTTCACCGCCAGCCGCGTGACAACCGGCGCAGACGTTCAGATATTCCTGACGGCCGCGCTGAGCACTCGCGCTGAGCTTGTCCAGCGGTACTTCGACGAGCTCTTTGGCTGGTGGCGGTTGCTCGCCAAGCAGGAACGTCGCCATTGCCGCCAGATCAGCATCGCTCAGACCTTGAGTGCTGTTGTGAAACACCGGGAACATTTCGTTGAACATCGTTCCTTGCGCGCTCATGCCATGCTTCAGAAACGTGCTCAGATCCTGCTGATTCCAGCCGCGCGCGGCCAGGTCGGTGGCCAGCAGGCTCGGCGCGAGATAACCATTGAGAATGCCGCCGGTCATGCGCTTGTCCATTTGCATCGCGCCCGGCAGGCCACGTGGCGTGTGGCATTCACCGCAGTGGCCGAGCACATCGACCATATACTGGCCGCGCTTCCACGCCGCACTTTTGCCTTCGGCCGGCTCCAGCTTGACGTCTTTACCGTAGAGCATGTTCCAGCCGGTCAGGCCCAGACGCACGTTGAACGGAAAGCTCAGGCTGGTTACCGGCGCGGCGCGTTCGATCGGCTCGATGGTTTTCAGATACGCGTGAATCGCATCGGAATCGGCGCGCGGCATCAGGTGATACGAAGTGTACGGCATCGCCGGATACAGATTCGCACCGTCGCGCCGTTTGCCTTCGGTCAGCGCAGCGAAGAACTCGTCATCGTTGTACAGACCGATGCCGTGCTCTTTGCTCGGGGTGATGTTGGTGCCGTAGATCGTGCCGAACGGCGACACGATCGGCAGGCCGCCGGCATAGGGCGCGCCACCCGGTGCGGTGTGGCAGGCCATGCAGTCAGCGGCGCGGGCGAGGTATTCGCCGCGCTTGACCTGATCATCGGCGTGGACCGCCAAAAACGGCGCAGCCAGTCCGACCGCAAAAGTCAGGCGGGTCAGTAAACGCTTCATGCTCAACCCTCCTTGACCAGACCAAGATCGGTCAGCACGTTGCGCGTGGCGTTGTAATAACGCACGTACCCGGTGCAGCGGCAGACGTGATGGCCGAGGCTGTCCTCGATCACCTGTTCCAGCTGACTTTTGACGATCGGCTGGCGCTGCAGCTTCTCGACCAACACCGTCGCGGCGTTGACGAAGCCTGGCGCGCAGTAGCTGCACTGGAAGGCAAACTCGTCGACAAAGCGCTGCTGGATCGGATTGAGCTCAGTGACCTGGCCCTGCTCGTCGCGAGTGGCGTGGCCTTCGATGGTGCGGACTTTCTTGCCCTCGAAGTAGTGCGCGCCGGTGATGCAGGTGCGCACTTCTTCGCTGGTACCGTCGGGGTTATCGACGATCACCACGCAGGCGTGGCAGATCCCCTGACCGCAGCCCAGCCGCGAGCCGGTGAGGTTTTTGTATTCGTGCAGATAGTCGATCATCGGCAGGTCATCAGGGATGTCCACCGGGCCGACGGATTGACCATTGAGGGTCAGTTGAAGCGGACGGTTAGCCATTGAGGGCCTCCTTGATGCGCGCAGCAGTGATGGGCAGGTCGCGAACACGTTTGCCGATGGCGTGCGCCACGGCGTTACCGATGGCACCGACAATCGGGATCATCACCACTTCGGCGATGCCCTTGGACGGATCGCTCGGCGACAGCGGCGGCAGGATCTCCGCAGTCTGCTTCCACACCGCTACGTGACGGGCCATCGGCAGACGGTAACGGTTGAAGTTCCAGTCACCCTCCCCCGGCCCGCCTTCGTACAACGGCATTTCTTCCATCAGCGCATGACCAATACCCATGGCGATACCGCCTTCGAGCTGGCCCTTGACCAACTCTTCAACCAGCACGCGACCGCACTCGATCCACGAATGGTGGTTGAGCACCTGAACCTCCGACGAGCCTTTGTTGACCTTCAGCTCGACCAACGTGGCAACCGGGCTGTAATAGGTCACGGCAGCGTTGTTCAGTTGGACTACCGGGTAGTTGACGTTCTGCCGATCGAGCAGGTGGAAGCCGGCACTGTTCATCTGTGCTTTCTTCGCTTGTGGCGCGCCATCGCCGTATTTCACCGCCAGACCGTCGAGCGGCAAGCGCTCGCGCACGCCGTCGATGCTGTATTCGGCTTCGGCCCAGCTCCAACGGTTGAAACCGTGCACCGTGGCGCCCGTCACCAGCCCGCGTTCGTGGGCGCGCTTGGCCAGCTCTTCGAAACTCAGCGGCTGCATGCCGTTGGCGGTCAGCTTGCCGTCGATCCAATGCGCATCTTCGCGACGCACCACGTAAGGGTTGGCCTGGCCGCCGTACGGCCCCTGACGCCATATCTCCAGCGCCGCGGGCCACAAACCATGGTTGAACAGCACGCGCGCTGCCTCACGGGTTGCATGGCTGAAGTAATAGGCGGAGTTGGTCGCCGAAGACGCCGACGCCAGCTTGCCGACCCAGCGCGGATTGCGCAGCAGATTGTCCTGTTCGGCCTGACTCATGATGTACGGGTTGCCGCTGGTGATCAGCTGCATTTCCTGCCACTCGGTTTCTCCGGTCTTCACATCATGCGCCGGGCTGCCGAGGAAATCGGCGACGACCAAGGCTTGCGAAGTGGACATGCCGGTGCCGATTTCGATACCGATATGGCGCAGGGTAATGCGCCCGTCTGCGGTGAATTCGATGCTGGCCATCGGCGCTTCGGAGCCGGTACCGAAGTCTTTCTGGCAGATGGCGAAACCGACGCCGTACCAGTTATCCGGGTCTGCCGCTTCACGTTGTTGCTTGATCGTGTCGCGGTTTTTCCAGACTTCGTGCACCGAGGCCTTGTCGAGAATTTCGTGCAGGCGCAGTGCACCGGCCGGGATTGCGCCCTGGGTGTTTTTCATGCCGGACCGCAGTGCATTCCTGCGGCGCAAATCGATGGCGTCGACACCCAGACGATTAGCGATTTCGTCGACCATCATTTCGGTCGCCGCCATGCTTTGCAGGGTGCCGTAACCGCGCATCGAACCCGCTTCGACTGCGCGCGAGTGATAGGCGGTGACCTGCAGATCGTTCTGCGGCATGTAGTAGATCGACTGCGCAGCCGTGGCGCCAACCGCTGCCACCGATGGGCTGTAGTTGACCCGACCGCCGCCGTCGACGCTCATTTCCGCGCGGAAAATCTTGAAGGTGTAGTCATTCTTGTCCACGGCCAACTGGTAGCGGATGTCGAACGGGTGACGCTTGATGCCGCTCTGGAATTGCTCATAGCGGTCGTTGGCCAGACGCACCGGCACACCGGCGCCGTACAGCGCGGCCAGGGCTGCATAGTAGACAAAAATGTTGTGGTCTTTGGAGCCATAGCCGACGGTATAGCCCGGGTGCATGTTCAGGTTGGCCAAGCCGAAACGCGACGGCCCGATCATCTTCGCAGTCTCGGTCGCGACTTCCAGCGGGCACTGCGTCGCCACGACGAAATGCAGGGTTTTGGTTTTCGGGTCGTACCAGCCGTTGCCGTTGTCCGGCTCAAGGGCGGCCGGTTCGATCGACGGCGTCTTGTAGCGCTCATCGAACACCAGCCAGTTGTCTGGCGGCGTGTCGATCTCCTGCTTTATGCGGTCGGCGTAGAACAGACCGCGCTCGGTGAGGTTGCCATGCAGGTTCGGCGATGCATTCCACACTGGACGGCGGTTCTTCAGCATCGGGAACAGAATCGAATCCTTGAGGCTGGCGAACTCGTCTTCATCCGCCGAGGTCGCGCCACCGACGCGCACATAGCGGAAGCTGCCGTAGGGATCGCCTTCGTAGAACGGCACTTTGGCGCCGTAACGAATCGCCTTGTCATTGAATTTGAGTTGATTCTTGGCCTGACGGAAACGCTCGAAATCGTTCCAGATCAGGATCGCCACCGGGTGACCGATGAACATCGGCACTTTACCTTCCGGCAGCAATGGATCAGGCGCGTGCTCTTCGGGGAAGACGATACCGTCCTTGTCCAGATCGGCAGCGGTAACGATGCGGTCTGGCTGCAGATCAGCGCCGAGCCACGACAGGTCGTAACCTGCGTAGATACGGTCGGCCTTGATGGTTTTCAGCAGCATGCCGTGGCCCTGTTGCTCAGGCCAGCCAGGCATGTCCTTGGCGCGGATGTCGCGGGCAAACACCTTGCTGCCGCAGACCTTGGACAAGGCATCGTTGCGTTGACGGGCCTTGCCGTTATTGCCGAGCCATTTCTCGGACGGCACGGTGACGCTGTTTTCCATCAAGGCAGCCAGCGCCTGACTGCTGAGCGGCGTAAGCGTAACGCTCACACCCGCCACCAGCCCGCCCTGGAGGAACGAGCGCCGGGATATTTCACGGTTGGACATGGATCATCCTCTGGGCGGTTATAGGTCCGCCCTTGTGGTTATCTACTGGGGATCTCGAGTCGTGCAGAAGCTCTTTCTGGCGAAGCAAAGAGCTGTGTTGACAGTGCAAAGCTGACCGAAAGGTTAACTTTAAAGGTTTCTGCGCCCACAGCAAACAACCAGTTACAAAAACCTGACTAAATAATCAAAAAATCAATGCGACGTAGCACCGCAGAGGGCTTGCAGAGATTCTTGTAGGAGCTGTCGCGTGAAACGAGGCCGCGATCTTTTGATCTTGCTTTTTAAAATCAAGATCAAAAGATCGCAGCGTGCCGCAGCTCCTACAGGACGATTTGCGTAGGAGTTCGAGAGAGGAATAGCTAAATTTCAGACACAAAAAACCCCGGTCTTTCGACCAGGGTCTTTGCTATCGATCCGATTCAGCCAATGGCTGATTTCGGCGCTTCAAGGCGTTCAGTGGTCCTTGAAACAGATATGGCGCAGCGGACGGGACTCGAACCCGCGACCCCCGGCGTGACAGGCCGGTATTCTAACCGACTGAACTACCGCTGCGTATCGCTTTGAGCTTGCGCTCAAGTAACTCGTTTTGATTGCCGGCTTCGGTGCCTTGCAATCGCGAATCAGATGAATCTGACTCGTAAAATATGGCGCAGCGGACGGGACTCGAACCCGCGACCCCCGGCGTGACAGGCCGGTATTCTAACCGACTGAACTACCGCTGCGCGTCGGTGCAGGCACTTTCAGCCTACTCTCTTGCTTGCGCAAGCTTCTCGGGAGTGGTGGGTGATGACGGGATCGAACCGCCGACATTCTGCTTGTAAGGCAGACGCTCTCCCAGCTGAGCTAATCACCCGTTTGCATCTCCGAGGCCGCGAAATTTACGCAGGTGGCGAAGCTAAGTCAATAGCAGGATTGGAGTTTTTTTCAAAAACGGCTTCAAGCTTCAAGCTTCAAGCTTCAAGCTTCAAGCTTCAAGCTTCAAGAAAAGGATGATCACCTAAAGCAGGCACACCAGCGTCTTGCTTTAACTTGAAGCTTGCAGCTTGCAGCTTGAAGCTGCCTTTCACTGCTCGTAGATCATTTTCTTGGTCATGCCGCCATCGACGACGAATTCCTGGCCGGTGACAAACCCGGCATTCCTCGACAGCAACCACGCCACCATCGCCGCCACGTCTTCGACCGTCCCCACCCTGCCCGCCGGATGCTGGGCGTGATCGGCATCGGCCAACGGTTCGGCGCGGCGCACAGAGGGATCACGAGTATCGATCCAGCCCGGACTGACCGCATTCACGCGGATTTCCGGCCCAAGGCTGATTGCCAGCGCATGGGTCAGCGCCAACAGCCCCCCCTTGCTCGCCGCATACGCCTCGGAGTCCGCCTCCGACTGTCGCGCACGGGTCGAGGCCAGATTGACGATCGAACCGTTGTGCGCACGCAGATAAGGCGCACAGTGCTTGGCTAGCAACATCGGCCCGCTCAGATTCACCGCCAGCACTCGATTCCAATAGGCGAGATCGAGGCTTTCCAGAGTAATGTTGTGCGGATCGGCCACCGCCGCGTTGCACACAAGCGCATCAAGGCGACCAAACTGCCCCAGCACCTCGGCCACGCCCAGTGCGACCTGATTTTCCTCGGCGACGTCCATGGCGATGAACCAGGCGTTTTCGCCGAGCACCTTCGCCACTTTCGAACCACGCACCCGATCAAGATCGGTCAGCACCACTTGCCAGCCTTCGCTGATCAGCCAGGCGGCAATTCCGAGGCCGATACCGCGTGCAGCGCCAGTGACCAGCGCCACGCGGCCATGGGTATTGGCCGCCGGTGTGGACAACTCGATCACAATGCCGCCAGACCGCGCGCCAGGTCAGCCTGCAGGTCAGCGACATCTTCCAGACCAACCGCCACGCGGATAAGGCTGTCGCGAATCCCCGCCGCTTCACGCTCCTGCGGCGCCAGACGGCCGTGGGAGGTGGTGCTAGGATGGGTGATCGTGGTTTTGCTGTCGCCGAGGTTGGCGGTGATCGAAATCAACCGCGTGGCATCGATAAAGCGCCAGGCGCCTTCTTTGCCGCCCTTGACCTCGAAGCTGACCACCGCACCAAAACCCTTCTGCTGGCGCTGGGCCAACTCGTGCTGCGGATGGCTCTTCAGACCGGCGTAATGGACCTTCTCGATGCCGTCCTGCTGCTCCAGCCATTCGGCCAGCGCCTGAGCGTTGGCGCAATGCGCTTTCATGCGCAGGTTGAGGGTCTCGAGGCCTTTGAGGAAGATCCACGCGTTGAACGGGCTGAGGGTCGGCCCGGCGGTCCGCAGGAAACCCACCACTTCTTTCATCTGTTCACCGCGACCGGCGACAACGCCGCCCATGCAGCGGCCCTGACCGTCGATGAACTTGGTCGCCGAGTGCACGACAATATCCGCGCCGAGCTTCAGCGGCTGCTGCAACGCCGGGGTGCAGAAGCAGTTGTCGACCACCAGCTGCGCGCCCTTGGCATGAGCGATTTCAGCCAGGGCGGCGATATCCACCAGCTCGGCCAACGGGTTGGACGGCGACTCGACAAAAAGCAGTTTGGTGTTGGACTTGATCGCCGCGTCCCAGGCCGACAGATCGGCCAGCGGGACGTAATCGACTGCGACGCCGAAGCGTTTGAAGTATTTCTCGAAGAGGCTGATGGTCGAGCCGAACACGCTGCGCGACACCAGCACATGATCGCCAGCACTGCACAGGCTCATCACCACCGCCATGATCGCGGCCATGCCGGTTGCCGTGGCGACGGCTTGCTCGGCGCCCTCCAGCGCGGCAATGCGTTCTTCGAACGCGCGCACGGTCGGGTTGGTGTAGCGCGAATAGACGTTGCCAGGCACTTCGCCGGCAAAGCGCGCCGCTGCATCGGCAGCGGTGCGGAACACGTAACTGGAGGTGAAGAACATCGGGTCACCGTGTTCGCCTTCCGGCGTGCGGTGCTGACCGGCACGGACGGCCAGGGTATCGAACGCTACGCCTTCGAGGTCGCTGTCCAGCCGACCGGCATCCCATTCCTGACTCATGCTGTCTCTCCTTGCTGTTCTCGAACAATAAATATCAGATACAAAACCGGCCCCTCAGGGCCGGTGGAAACTCAGTTGTTGTACAGATCGATGATCGCACTGACTGCCTGGGTCTTGACCTTCGAGGCATCGTTGCGCGCCTGCTCGATCTTGTTCAGGTAAGCCTCGTCGACGTCACCGGTCACGTACTTGCCGTCGAACACTGCGCAATCGAAGTGCTCGATCTTGATCTTGCCGCCGCCGACCGCTTCGATCAAGTCAGGCAGGTCCTGATAGATCAGCCAGTCTGCACCGATCAGGTCGGCCACGTCCTGAGTCGAACGGTTGTGCGCGATCAGTTCGTGGGCGCTCGGCATGTCGATACCGTACACGTTCGGGAAGCGCACCGCAGGTGCCGCCGAGCAGAAGTAGACGTTTTTCGCGCCAGCTTCGCGGGCCATCTGGATGATCTGCTTGCAGGTGGTGCCGCGCACGATCGAGTCATCGACCAGCATGACGTTCTTGCCACGGAATTCCAGCTCGATGGCATTGAGCTTCTGGCGTACCGACTTCTTGCGCGCAGCCTGGCCCGGCATGATGAAGGTGCGACCGATGTAACGGTTCTTGACGAAACCTTCGCGGAATTTCACGCCCAGGTGATTGGCCAGCTCCAGCGCTGCGGTACGGCTGGTGTCCGGAATCGGGATGACCACGTCGATATCGTGCTCAGGGCGCTCGCGCAGGATCTTCTCGGCAAGCTTCTCGCCCATGCGCAGACGCGCCTTGTAAACCGACACGCCGTCGATGATCGAGTCCGGACGCGCCAGGTAGACGTGTTCGAAAATGCACGGGGTCAGCGACGGGTTGGTTGCGCACTGACGGGTGTGCAGCTTGCCGTCTTCAGTGATGTAGACCGCTTCACCCGGGGCCAGGTCGCGAATCAGGGTAAAACCGAGCACGTCCAGCGAAACGCTTTCCGAGGCGATCATGTACTCGACGCCTTCGTCGGTGTGTCGCTGGCCAAACACGATCGGGCGGATGCCGTGCGGATCGCGGAAACCGACGATGCCGTAACCGGTGACCATCGCCACAACGGCGTAACCACCAACGCAACGGTTGTGCACGTCGGTCACGGCGGCGAACACGTCTTCTTCGGTCGGCTGCAGCTTGCCGCGCTGGGCCAGCTCGTGGGCGAATACGTTGAGCAGCACTTCCGAATCGGAACTGGTGTTGACGTGACGCAGATCGGATTCGTAAATCTCTTTGGCCAACTGTTCAACGTTGGTCAGGTTACCGTTATGCGCCAGTGTGATGCCGTACGGCGAGTTGACGTAGAACGGCTGGGCTTCGGCCGACGTCGAGCTGCCGGCAGTCGGGTAACGGACGTGGCCGATACCCATGTGGCCGACCAGACGCTGCATGTGACGCTGCTGGAACACGTCACGCACCAGGCCATTATCCTTGCGCAGGAACAACCGGCCATCATGGCTGGTCACGATACCGGCAGCGTCCTGGCCGCGGTGCTGGAGCACGGTTAGCGCGTCATACAGCGCCTGATTGACGTTCGACTTACCGACGATACCGACGATGCCACACATGCGACGCAACCCCTACTTAATGGATCTGAACTGAACAGCACTCACTGAGGCGTTTTCGCCGTCGGCAAGAGCTGCTCCTTGAACGGAATCTCAGCGGGTACGCTGATTCCGCTGGCAAGCCACTGACTGCTCCACCCCAGTATCAGGTTTTTGGACCAGTCGGCGACCAATAGAAACTTGGGCACGAGCTGTGATTCTTTCCACCAGCCGTCCTGCTGTACCGGCCCCAGGCTCAACAGCCCGACCGCCACGACCACCAGCAACACGCCACGCGCTGCGCCGAAGGCCATGCCGAGGAATCGATCGGTCCCGGACAACCCGGTGACGCGAACCAACTCGCCGATAAGATAATTGATCATTGCGCCCACGATCAGTGTGGCGACAAACATGATGGCACAGCCCGCGATCACGCGAGCCGATGGGGTTTCGATGTATCCGGCGAGGTACTCGGACAGTGAGCCACCAAACATCCAGGCAACCGCTCCTGCGATGATCCAGGTCAGCAGCGATAAAGCTTCCTTTACGAAGCCGCGGCTCAGACTGATCAAAGCGGAGATGGCGATGATTGCAACGATCGCCCAGTCAACCCAGGTAAATGGCACAGTGCAGCCTACAGACGGATAAGGCGGCGCATTTTAGCAGAGCGCATGGCTGTCGGTAAGCTGCGATTGTCAGTGCTTTTCAATCGAGGTGATAGATTTCAGCCACGTTCAGGCTGAAAACGGACAACGAAGCCCTTGAGGTTCTGCTGACGACTCAGCAGATCGCGCAGACGATCGGCTTCGGCACGCTCGATCAGCGGACCGACGAACACCCGATTCTTGCCATCGGCAGAACGAATGTAGGCGTTATAGCCCTGGCTGCGCAGGTTCTTCTGCAGGCTTTCGGCGCTGGCGCGGCTCGACAGACTGGCCAGTTGCACCGACCAGCTCACCGACAGACCGTTGGCATCGACGCGGCTCTGCGTGGTATCCGGCTTGCTCGTTGCCGATGTGATCGGCTGGGCCGGCGCAGGAATTGGCTTGGCCACTGGCGGCGGCGTTGCCGGACGGGCAATTTGCGCAGGGATGGTCGGTGCCGGGGCGGCCGGGGTGGCCGGTGCAGCGGGCGCAGCTTCTTCAGCGACTTCTTCGTCAGTCGGCACAGGCTCTTGCGGCAAGGCCTGCGGCTCAGGCACGGCCACCGGGTCAATCTGCACCTGCGGCATGGCCGAAGGCTGAGGCGCAGCCGGCGCCTCGACGGCCACCTGACGCTGCTCGTCCTGACGGGAAAACAGCATCGGCAGGAAGATCACCGCCAGCGCCACCAGCACCAGCGCGCCAACCATGCGCTGCTTGTACGCTTTATCCAGCAAAGCCATTTGCCGCTTCCTCCGTGGAGCGCCGGGCCAGCCATTCAAGGGCCTCGGCGACACAATAAAATGATCCGAACAAGAGAATCTCGTCGTCGCTGGTTGCCTCAGCGCACTGCCCTTCCAGAGCGGCCGCCACGCTGGCATAGGACGTAACCGAAGCACCAAGGTTCTGCAGCGCGGCCTCAAGCTCAGCCACCGGACGCGCGCGCGGCGAATCCAGCGGCGCGACAGCCCAATGCGCGACACTAGCATTCAATTCGCCAACAACACCATCCAGATCCTTGTCCGCCAGCAGGCCGAATACCGCCAGGCGCTCGCCCGCCGGGGGCCGCGCAGCCAGACGCCGAGCGAGATATTCAGCGGCATGCGGATTGTGACCAACATCAAGCAACAGGTTCAGGCGCTTGCCATTCCATTCGAATGACCGACGATCGAGGCGCCCAACCACGCGCGTCGCCTGCAACGCCGCGACAATCTGTTCGGCATTCCACGGCAAACCTGTCAGCAGATAGGCTTGCAGCGCCAGCGCGGCGTTTTCCATCGGCAGATCGAGCAGCGGCAAGTCGCGCAACTCGACCACTTGGCCCAGGGCATCGGTGCCGCGCCATTGCCAGTGTTGGTCAGTGATGCCGAGATCGAAATCGCGTCCACGCAGAAAGAATGGGCAAGCCAGTTCGTGCGCCTTGTCGAGCAGTGGTTGCGGAGGATTCAGGTCGCCACACAGAGCAGGCTTGCCCTGGCGGAAAATTCCGGCCTTCTCGAAGGCCACGGATTCGCGGGTATCGCCCAGATAATCGGCGTGATCGACGCCAATGCTGGTGACCAGCGCAATATCGGCATCGACTACATTGACGGTATCCAGACGCCCGCCCAACCCGACTTCAAGCACCACAGCGTCAAGCGCCGCCTGCTGGAACAGCCAGAACGCTGCCAGAGTGCCCATTTCGAAGTAAGTCAGGGAAGTCTCGCCGCGGCCCGCCTCGACCGCAGCAAAGGCTTCGCAGAGCTGCGCGTCAGTGGCTTCGACGCCGTCGAGCTGCACCCGCTCGTTGTAACGCAGCAGGTGCGGAGAATTGTAGACACCAACGCTCAGGCCCTGCGCACGCAGCAATGAAGCCACGAACGCGCAGGTCGAGCCCTTGCCGTTGGTGCCGGTGACCGTGATCACCCGAGGCGCCGGCTGGCCCAGCCCCATGCGGGACGCTACCTGTTGCGAACGCTCCAGGCCCATGTCGATGGCCGACGGATGCAACTGCTCAAGGTAGGCGAGCCATTCACCAAGGGTGCGCTGGGTCATACGTTGGCAGGCACCGGCGGCACCACGATCGGTTCGATCGGCGCGGCGACGAACTTCGGCGTCGGCTTGCCGGTCATCTGTGCCAGCAGGTTACCCAGACGCGGACGCAGTTCCTGACGGTGGATGATCATGTCGATCGCGCCGTGCTCCAGCAGGAATTCGCTGCGCTGGAAGCCTTCCGGCAGTTTCTCGCGGACGGTCTGCTCGATCACACGCGGGCCGGCGAAGCCGATCAGGGCTTTCGGTTCGCCGACGATGACGTCGCCAAGCATCGCCAGACTGGCGGAAACGCCGCCGTAGACCGGGTCGGTCAGTACGGAGATGAACGGAATGCCTTCTTCACGCAGACGCGCAAGCACGGCCGAAGTCTTGGCCATCTGCATCAGCGAGATCAGCGCTTCCTGCATGCGTGCACCACCGGAGGCGGCGAAGCAGATCATCGGGCAGCGGTTTTCCAGTGCGTAGTTGGCAGCGCGCACGAAGCGCTCACCGACGATGGCGCCCATGGAACCGCCCATGAAGTTGAATTCGAATGCCGAAACCACTACCGGCATGCCCAGTAGGGTACCGCTGACCGAGATCAGCGCGTCTTTTTCGCCGGTCTGCTTCTGCGCAGCGACCAGGCGGTCCTTGTACTTCTTGCCGTCGCGGAATTTCAGACGGTCAACCGGCTCCAGGTCAGCGCCCAGTTCGTTGCGGCCTTCCGGATCGAGGAAGATGTCGATGCGCGCACGTGCGCCGATGCGCATGTGGTGGTTGCACTTGGGGCAAACGTCCAGGGTCTTTTCCAGCTCCGGACGGTACAACACCGCCTCGCAGGACGGGCATTTGTGCCACAGACCTTCAGGCACCGAGCTCTTCTTGACCTCCGAGCGCATGATCGAAGGGATCAGTTTGTCTACTAACCAGTTGCTCATGCTTTCTTTCTCCAGTACCGGCGGCCCGAACGCTCTGGTTCGCAGCCCCGCGTATGCCCTTGAGCTAAATTCATGTGTGTGGCGATGGTTGCCGAACAGTGGCGGTCAGCGCGGAACATGACCTGCGTACGATTCAGCAACCCTCAGCCGCGCCTGCTTTGTGCAAGTGCATTGATGGACGGCGGCAGACTGCCAGCCGTCACATCGACGATGTATTGCCGCGCACCGCGTTGATGAATGCGCGAATCTTGTGGTGATCCTTGATGCCTTTGCTCGCTTCCACCCCGCCGCTGACATCCACCGCGTAGGGCTTGACCCGCGCTACCGCGTCGGCAACGTTCTCCGGCGTCAGGCCGCCGGCCAGAATCAGCGGCTTGCTCAAGTGTTGCGGAATCAGTGACCAGTCAAACGCCTCGCCGGTTCCGCCAGGCACCCCTTCGACATAGGTGTCGAGCAGCACGCCACTGGCGCCGGGAAAGGCATCGCAGGCAGCAGCAATGTCATCACCCGCCTTGACCCGCAGCGCTTTGATGTACGGACGATGCCAGCCTTCACACTCCTCCGCATTTTCGTCGCCATGGAACTGCAGCAGATCCAGCGGCACCGCATCGAGGATTTCTCCGAGCTCGCAACGGCTGGCATTGACGAACAGCCCCACGGTGGTAACGAACGGCGGCAGCGCCTTGATGATCGCCCGCGCCTGCTGCACGTTCACCGCTCGCGGACTCTTGGCGTAAAACACCAGGCCGATCGCGTCGGCACCGGCTTCGACGGCGGCCAGCGCATCTTCGATGCGGGTAATGCCGCAGATCTTGCTGCGAACGGCTGACATGTCAGGAAAACCTCAAGGCAAAATCCGAAAACGTCCCGGATGGTAACAAAAGCGTTCGAGGGCGTCAGCCGTCAAGTTCGGAGAAACCCGTAAGGAAATGTGGCCCGATAAAGCGCTCGGGCAACGGAAATTCGTCGTGGTACTCGACCTGCACCAGATACAACCCGTAGGGATGCGCCGTGACCCCGCCGGAGCGACGCTCGCGACTTTCCAGCACTTCCTTCATCCACTCCACCGGACGCTCACCGGCACCGATGGTCATCAGCACACCAGCGATATTGCGCACCATGTGATGCAGGAACGCGTTGGCCCGAATGTCGAGCACGATCATCTTGCCGTGACGGGTCACGCGCAGGTGATGCATCTTCTTGATCGGCGACTTTGCCTGGCACTGACCGGCCCGGAACGCGCTGAAATCGTGGGTACCAATCAGGTACTGCGCGGCCTCGGCCATACGCTCGGCGTCGAGCGGACGGTGATTCCAGGTGATTTCTTCATTGAGGTGCGCCGGGCGGATCTGATCGTTGTAGATCACATAGCGATAACGCCGGGCAATGGCTTTGAAGCGCGCATGAAAATGCGCCGGCATGACCCTGGCCCAACTGACGCTGATGTCGTGGGGCAGATTGATGTTGGCGCCCATGACCCAGGCTTTCAGCGAGCGATCAACCTGGGTGTCAAAGTGCACCACTTGGCCGCAGGCATGCACGCCGGCATCGGTACGCCCGGCGCATTGCAGGGAAACCGGCGAATTGGCGACTTTCGACAGGGCTTTTTCAAGCTCTTCCTGCACAGTCGCCACTCCGGTCAGCTGCCGTTGCCAGCCGCTGTAGCGCGAGCCTTTGTACTCAACGCCCAGCGCGACGCGGTAAAAGCCGTCGGGCGCCATTTCGGCGACCGGGTTATCTATGTTTGCCAAGGTGGGACAGCCTGCTGATTTGCAAAGGCGGGCATTATAAGGCGGTGGGCTGGGGATGCCAGAGTTCTCTATCGGCAGTACCGCCCCCTTCGCGAGCAGGCTCGCTCCCACATTTGCAATGCGCCCCCCTGTGGGAGCGAGCCTGCTCGCGAAAGCAATCGATCAAACACCGCCGAATCCGGCACAAACAAAAACGGCAGCCCCACCGGGCTGCCGCTTGTTGTTTACCGCTGAACTTACGCCAGGTTGGAAAGCATTTCCTTGGCCTCGCCCCGCTGCTTCTCGTCACCCTCGGTCAACACTTCGTTGAGGATGTCACGCGCACCGTCAGCGTCGCCCATGTCGATGTAAGCCTGGGCCAGATCGAGTTTGGTCGCTGCTTCGTCGGTGCCGGCGAGAAAGTCGAAATCGTCTTCGCCCAGATCATCGCCCAACGCAGCGTCCGCTTCGGTGAAGCTCGGCTCGGCCATGCTTTGCGACAGGCGATCCAGCTCGGCATTGACGTCGTCGAGCTCGGCCGCGAAAGCATCCGGCTCGGCGGCTGGGTTGGTGTCCATTTCGTCGGCCAGCGACAGGTCGAAATCGGCTGGGAGTTCCAGATCGTCCTGCGGCACGTCAGCAACTACCGGCGTCTCGACCGGTGGCAAGTCCTTCACGCCGTCGTCCAGATCCAGCAGGAAGTCATCTTCAGCCAACGTGGCCGGCGATGGTTCGGCGCCCAGATCCATGTCCAGATCGAAGTCCGACAGATCGTCGAGATTGTCTTTCATCTCGGTCTGCTCTTGCAGCACCGAGGCGAAACTCAGATCGTCTTCAGCCGGAAATGCGTCGAGCTCGACAGGCGCCTCTGGCTCGACCGCTGGCGCAGGATCGACCGGGGTGATGTTGTCGAGGTCGTCCAGGCTCAAATCGAACGCAGTGTCGAGATCGTCAGCGGCAGCCTCTGGCGCTTGCGGCTCGTCTTGCAACAGTTCCTTGACGTACTGCGCGTCCAGTTCGGCAGCGACGGCGGCAGCTGCCAGCCCACCGGCAGCGACCACAGCCATGGCTGGGAAGCGGCTTTTCAGCGCTTCGACCTTGGCGAAGTTATCGCCATTGGCCACCAGTTGACGCTCTTGCGCAACGAACGCATCGCGGTCGCCCTGCTGGCCGTAGACTTCCATCAGCTTCAGGCGCAGATCGCTGCGTTCCGGCTCAAGACTGACGCCCTCTTCCAGCAGCGCGGCGGCCTGATTAAGGCGGCCGGCATTGATGTGCGATTGCGCTTTGTCGAGCACATCATCAGAGCGTTCGCCGGCCGGGGCCACCAGTGGTGCGGCAATCGGCGCAGCCATCACCACCGGAGTGACGACCGGTGCAGGGGCTGGCGCAGGTGCCGGAGCTGGCGTGTTGAGCTTGACGCTGGCTGCCGGGGTTTCCAGGCCGGAGAAGCTGCTTTCCGGCAGATCCTGCTCAGCGGAGAACTCTTGCTCTTCAGCCAGAGCGCGGGCCATGCGCAGGTGCTTTTCGGCTTCCTGCTGGGCTTTGCGACGCCGCGCCAACAGCAACAGCAGAAGCAGCAGAACCACCGCACCGCCGCCGATCAGGCCGAGCAGGATCGGATTGGTCAGCAGTTCATTGAAGGCTTTGTCGTCATCGGCGGCAGCAGGCGTGGTTTCGACCACCGGCTCGACGACCGGCTCAACCGGGGTTTCCGCTGGCGGCGCGATGGCCGACTCTGGAGTCGGTGAAGCCGCTGCGGCGTCGGCCGGGGTGGCTGGCGGTGTTGCGGCCAGTTCGGCAGTGATCGCCGGCACCGGCGGCACAGCAGCAGTGGCGCCAGGCGCAGCGCCGGCGCCGTCGGCCTGCATCTTCGCCAGTTGATTGTTCTTCAGCTCGATCAGCTTTTGCAGCTTGTCCAGCTGGCTCTGCAGATCAGCCATGCGGCTTTTCAGTTCCTCGTTGTCACGACGGGTCGTGTCGAGGTTTTCCTGAGTGATTGCCAGTTTGTTGCTCAGCGCCTTGGCGTCGCCGGCCGGGCCTTTCGCACCGGGCTTGGCGCTTTCCGCCGAGACCAGGCTCAGATTGTCCTGGGTGTTGGCCGCTGCACCGGTATTGCCACGGCCACGATTGGTCGCATCCAGCTGCTGCTGACCGGTGCCAGGCTTGCCCACATAACGCCGGCCCTGACGCCAGGCTTCGTTCTGCGCCGCCACTTCAGCGATGGCAGCCGACTGCGGCAGCGCCGTGCTTTGTACCGGGTCAGGCAGACGCAGCACCTGGCCGGTTTTCAGACGGTTGATGTTGCCGTCGATAAAGGCATTCGGATTGAGCGCCTGAATCGCCAGCATGGTCTGCTGCACCGAGCCACCGTTGCGCGCCTTCGCGGCGATTTCCCACAGGGTGTCGCGCGGCGTGGTGGTGTATTGATTGCGATGGGTGGCGCCAGTGGTTGGCGCGGTGATGGTCTGCGACGGCGCCGGTTGCGCGGCGGCGTCTGCGGTCTGCGGCGAGAATTTCGACGGATCGAGCAGCACGCTGTAATCACGCAACAAGCGGCCATTGGGCCACATCACCTGCACGAGGAACTTCACCATCGGTTCCGACAGCGGTTGGCTCGAGGTCACGCGCAACACGCTTTTGCCGCTGGCGTTGAGTACCGGGGTGAACGTCAGGTCATTGAGAAAAGCCTGACGATCAACGCCAGCCTTGGCGAAATCTTCAGGGGAAGCCAGGCTCGGCACCACCTCGGCAGCGGTGAGATCCTTGACGTCGAGCAGCTCGATTTCAGCCACCAACGGCTGGTTCAGGGTCGACTTCAGGGTCAGCTCCCCGAGCCCGAGGGCATGCGCCATACCGGAGGACAGCGCCGAGGCGGCCGCTATTGCTAACACCAGTTTGCGAACTTGAACCATAGCCTCATCCTTTGTTTGAACGTTCCTCGGCCAGCGAGAAGCTTTTGAATACCGCTGCCGTAAGGCATTGCGCGCGACGACGGGTGTCGCCGCGCGCGATCATTTCGGTGCTGCCCCGGAAAGTCCCGGAGGGTGACTCGTCATCGACGCGCTTCGGGCAAGCATAGCGCTCACCTAGAATCAGTCGACAAATTGTTGCCAAGTATCTTTTACAGCAGGTCTTTTATCAACAACTCAGCCAGTTGCACGGCGTTGAGCGCCGCGCCTTTGCGTACGTTATCTGACGTCAGCCAAAGATTTAGTTCCGCCGGGTCGTCGACGCCCGTCCGCACGCGGCCTACGTAGACCACGTCCTGCCCCACCGCATCGCCGACCGCGGTCGGATAATCGCCGGCCTCGACCAGCTCGATGCCCGGTGCAGCCTCAAGCGCGGCGTTGACCTTTTCCAGGTCAACAGCGCTGCCTGACTGCAAGGTCACGCTAAAGCTATCGCCAAAAAACACCGGGGCTTGAACGCAAGTGGCAGAAATCTTCAATAAAGGTTTCGCCAGGACCTGGCGCAGCTCTCGAACCAATCGTTTTTCCAGCAGCGTGTGGCCCTGCGCATCAGGCGTACCGACTTGTGCCAGCAGGTTGAACGCCATCTGCCGATCAAAGAACGTCGGCTCCAGCGGGCGCATGTTGAGCAGCTCGGCGGTCTGCCGCGCGAGCTCGGTGACTGCCTCGCGGCCTTGTGCCGAAACGGCCAGATTGGCGGTGACGTTGACGTATTGCAGATCGAGCAGATCGAGCAACGGCGCCAGCACCACCGCAAGCGTCGTCGCAGACGGGCTTGGGCTGCTGACCTGGAATGGGCTTTTCAGACTGGCGAGAATATCGGCATTGGCCTCGGGCACCACTTGTGGCGCCTGATCGGTGGGCAAGGCGCCGGACAAGTCGATCAACGAGCAACCGGCAGCATGGGCGCGAGCGGCGTAGCTCAGCGACACAGCAGCGCCGGCGGCGAAGAACACCAGTCTGACCTTGCTGAAATCGAACTCGTCGACCTCGCGCACGCGTACGCTTTTGTTGCGGAAAAGCACCGAGCTGCCGGCCGATTCACTGCTGGCCAGCAGGTGCAGGTTGCCGACCGGGAAGTCGCGTTCTTCGAGAATCTGTACGAGGGTTTCGCCGACAGTACCGGTGGCGCCGATAACGGCGATATCGAAAGTCTGGGTCATGGAGCTACCTCTGGCAAAACGGGGGGAGCGGCACTTTACCGGGTGGGTGGCGCACAGGCAATTTCTGCAGGATTTGCGGCGGCTGGACCGGCCCTTTCGCGAGCAGGCTCGCTCCCACAGGGACCGCATTTCAATGTGGGAGCGAGCCTGCTCGCGAAAAAGGCAGTACAGACACCGGAGAAATCCTTGGCATAAAAAAACCCGCACCTCTCACAAGGCACGGGCTTCTTCAATGCTTCAAGCGATCAACGCTCCAGCAGGATCCGCAGCATGCGGCGCAGCGGTTCGGCCGCGCCCCACAGCAGCTGGTCGCCGACGGTAAAGGCACCGACGAATTGCGAACCCATGTTCAGCTTGCGCAGACGACCGACCGGTACATTCAGGGTGCCGGTGACCTTGGTCGGGCTCAGCTCCTGCATGCTGATCTCGCGGTTGTTCGGTACCAGCTTGACCCAAGGGTTGTGCTGGCTGATCAGCCCTTCGATATCAGCGATCGGTACGTCTTTGTTCAGCTTGATGGTCAGCGCCTGGCTGTGGCAGCGCATGGCGCCGATGCGCACGCAGATGCCGTCGACCGGGATCGGGCTCTTGAAGCGACCGAGAATCTTGTTGGTCTCGGCCTGGGCCTTCCACTCTTCGCGGCTCTGGCCGTTCGGCAGTTCCTTGTCGATCCATGGGATCAGGCTGCCGGCCAGCGGTACGCCGAAGTTTTCGGTCGGGTACGCGTCGCTGCGCATGGCTTCGGCCACGCGACGGTCGATGTCGAGGATCGCGCTGGCCGGGTCGGCCAGTTGATCGGCGACAGCGGCGTGGGTCGCGCCCATCTGCTTGATCAGTTCACGCATGTTCTGCGCGCCGGCACCGGAGGCCGCCTGATAGGTCATGGCGCTCATCCACTCGACCAGACCGGCCTCGAACAGACCGCCCAGACCCATCAGCATCAGGCTGACGGTGCAGTTGCCGCCGATGTAATTCTTGGTGCCCGCGTCCAGCTGCTGGTCGATGACCTTGCGGTTGACCGGGTCGAGAATGATCACCGCGTCATCGTTCATGCGCAGGCTCGACGCCGCGTCGATCCAGTAACCCTGCCAGCCGGCTTCGCGCAGCTTGGGGAATACTTCGCTGGTGTAGTCGCCGCCCTGGCAGGTCAGGATCACGTCGAGGGTCTTCAGCTCGTCAATGCTGTAAGCGTCCTTGAGCGGAGCAATGTCCTTGCCCACGGACGGGCCTTGGCCACCGACATTGGACGTGGTGAAAAACACCGGCTCGATAAGATCGAAATCCTGCTCTTCCAGCATCCGCTGCATGAGCACGGAACCGACCATCCCGCGCCAACCGATCAGACCTACACGTTTCATCGCAACTACACCTTCTTGAAAAGTGGGCCGCTGCTTTGTATTGAATTTCGCAGCGGGCCCGAGAGATTACAGATTCCGCAGCGCGGCGACTACTGCGTCGCCCATTTCCTGCGTACCGACTTTGGTACAACCGGCCGAGTGGATGTCGCCAGTGCGCAAGCCCTGATCGAGCACGACACTGACGGCTTTTTCGATGGCATCGGCAGCGTCGTGCAGATTGAAGCTGTAACGCAGCATCATCGATACCGACAGGATCGTCGCCAGCGGGTTGGCAATGCCTTTGCCAGCAATGTCCGGCGCCGAACCATGGCACGGCTCGTACATGCCCTTGTTATTGGAGTCCAGGGAGGCCGAAGGGAGCATGCCGATCGAGCCGGTGAGCATCGACGCTTCGTCGGAGAGGATGTCGCCGAACATGTTGTCGGTGACGATCACGTCGAACTGCTTGGGTGCGCGCACCAACTGCATGGCGGCGTTATCGACGTACATGTGGCTCAGTTCGACTTCCGGGTAATCCTTGGCCACTTGCTCGACCACTTCGCGCCACAACTGGCTGGATGCCAGGACGTTGGCCTTGTCCACCGAGCAGAGCTTCTTGCCACGAACCATGGCCATGTCGAAACCGACACGGGCGATGCGGCGGATTTCGCTTTCGCTGTACGGCAGCGTGTCGTAGGACTGACGCTCTCCGTTGTCCAGCGTACGGGTGCCACGCGGCGCGCCGAAATAAATGCCGCCGGTCAGCTCACGGACGATGAGGATGTCCAGACCGGCAACGATTTCCGGTTTCAGGCTCGACGCGTCGGCCAGTTGCGGATAGAGGATCGCCGGGCGCAGGTTGCCGAACAGGCCCAGTTGCGCGCGGATTTTCAGCAGACCGCGCTCAGGGCGGATGTCACGCTCGATGGTGTCCCATTTCGGGCCACCGACCGCGCCCAGAAGCACGGCGTCGGCAGCGCGGGCGCGATCAAGGGTTTCGTCGGCCAGCGGCACGCCATGCTTGTCGATGGCCGCGCCGCCGATCACGTCGTGGCTCAGCTCGAAGCCCAGGCTGTACTTGTCATTGGCCAATTCCAGCACCTTGACCGCTTCGGCCATGATTTCCGGACCAATACCGTCACCCGGGAGAATCAGAATCTGCTTGCTCATGCTTTCCTCGTGTCTTCAAGCGGTGCGCCAGTGAACGGCGCGCCGGGAAAAATTCCTATCGCTCGGCCATCAGTACGATCACATCGGTACTGAACGAGCCGTCGGCATCTATCTCAAAATACTCACGCACTTCGTTGCCCATCGACTGCTGCAACTGGCGGATCGCCGCGCGCATCACGTCAGGTGTGCGCATGCGCTCGACCCAACTGCTGTACTCCAGACGCAGGCGCTGCCGGGTAGTACTGCGCACATGCAGACCAGCCTCGCTGACCTGGCGCAGCCACTCGGCGGCGGAGTAGTCGCGGACATGGCTGGTGTCGCGCAGCACTTCAACGCTTTGCAGGTAAGTGTCGAACAACGCACTGCCCGGTGACAACACATCAACAAACGCTGCCACCCCGCCCGGCTTCAGCACCCGGCGCACCTCGCGCAAGGCCAGACCGAGGTCGCTCCAGTGATGCGCCGAATAGCGGCTGAACACAAAATCGAACTCGCCATCGGCGAACGGCAAGCGCTCGGCAGCACCGTTGACGGTAATGATATTGCTCAAGCCGCGATCGACGGCAGCGCCGGCAACCACATCAAGCATTTGCTGCGACAAGTCGTAAGCCACCACCTCCTTGACCAATGGAGCGACATGGAAACTGACATGGCCTGCGCCGCAACCCAAGTCCAGCAAACGAGCCTCGCCCTGCCCGGCCAGCTCAGCCTGTAGCAATGCGAATTCGGTGCCTTGAGCGTGAACCGCGCTGCTCAGGTAAGCGGCGGCCTGTTCACCGAATTGCTTTTGTACGACCTGAGTGTGTTGGGCGGTGCTGGTCATGGGCACATCCTGGTATCTATGTTGTTTGCGCTGCCGTCTTCGCGAGCAGGCTCGCTCCCACAGGGGAATGCATTCCAAGGTGGGAGCGAGCCTGCTCGCGAAGGGGCCAGCCCCGACTACATCAATTTCGAATCACACGTCGCGGAACAACCACGGCTGGCTAACCCGATGCTTGGCCTCGAACGTCGCAATCGCATCGCCGTCCTGCAAGGTCAGGCCGATATCGTCCAGACCGTTGAGCAGGCAGTGCTTGCGGAACGCATCGATCTCGAAGCTGTACACCTTGCCATCCGGGCGGGTCACGGTCTGCGCTTGCAAGTCGATCTGCAATTGATAACCCGGCTCGGCTTCAACCTGCTTAAACAGTTCATCAACTTCTGCATCGCTGAGAATGATCGGCAGCAGGCCGTTCTTGAAACTGTTGTTGAAGAAGATGTCGGCGTAACTCGGCGCGATGATGCTGCGGAAACCGTACTCTTCCAGCGCCCACGGCGCGTGTTCACGGCTCGAGCCGCAGCCGAAGTTCTCGCGGGCGAGCAATACGCTGGCACCCTGATAACGCTCGGCGTTGAGGATGAAATCCTTGTTCAGCGGGCGCTTGGAGTTGTCCTGGTACGGCTGGCCGACATCCAGATAACGCCACTCGTCGAACAGGTTCGGACCAAAACCGGTGCGCTTGATCGACTTCAAGAACTGCTTGGGAATGATCTGATCGGTGTCGACGTTGGCACGATCCAAAGGCGCGACAAGACCAGTGTGCTGAGTAAATGCCTTCATCTTTACTGTGCTCCTTGGATCAATTCACGAACGTCGATGAAACGGCCGTTCACCGCTGCTGCTGCCGCCATGGCCGGGCTGACCAAGTGGGTACGGCCACCGGCGCCCTGACGGCCTTCGAAGTTACGGTTGGAAGTCGAGGCGCAATGCTCGCCGGACTCCAAACGGTCCGGGTTCATCGCCAGGCACATCGAGCAACCCGGCTCGCGCCATTCGAAACCGGCCTCGAGGAAAATCTTGTCCAGCCCTTCGGCTTCAGCCTGCGCTTTGACCAGACCCGAGCCCGGCACGACGATCGCCTGCTTGATGGTCGAGGCGACCTTGCGGCCCTTGGCGATGACCGCAGCGGCGCGCAAGTCTTCGATGCGCGAGTTGGTGCAGGAACCGATGAATACGCGATCAAGCTGAATGTCGGTGATCGCCTGATTGGCGGTCAGACCCATGTATTTCAAGGCGCGAACGATCGAGTCACGTTTGACCAGATCCATTTCCTTGGCCGGATCCGGCACGTTCTGATCCACGGCCAAGACCATTTCAGGCGAAGTGCCCCAGCTGACTTGCGGCTTGATTTGCGCGGCGTCGAGCTCGACCACGGTGTCGAATTTGGCATCGGCGTCGGAGACCAGATCTTTCCAGGCTTCGACGGCCATGTCCCACTGCTCGCCCTTCGGCGCGAATGGACGACCTTTGACGTAGTCGATGGTCTTCTGATCTGCCGCCACCAGGCCCACGCGGGCGCCGGCTTCGATGGACATGTTGCAGATGGTCATGCGGCCTTCGACGGACAGATCGCGGATCGCGCTGCCGGCAAACTCGATGGCATGGCCGTTACCGCCGGCGGTGCCGATCTTGCCGATCACCGCAAGGACAATGTCCTTGGCGGTCACGCCGAACGGCAATTGGCCTTCGACGCGCACCAGCATGTTTTTCATTTTTTTTGCGACCAGGCACTGGGTGGCGAGCACGTGCTCGACCTCAGATGTACCGATACCGTGGGCCAATGCCCCGAATGCGCCGTGGGTCGAAGTGTGCGAGTCACCGCAGACCACGGTCATGCCCGGCAAGGTCGCGCCCTGCTCCGGGCTGATCACGTGAACGATGCCCTGACGGACGTCGTTCATCTTGAATTCGACGATGCCGTATTCATCGCAGTTGTCGTCGAGGGTCTGCACCTGCAAACGCGAAACCTGGTCGGCAATGGCTTCGATGCCGCCCTTGCGCTCCGGAGTGGTCGGTACGTTGTGGTCCGGGGTCGCAATGTTGGCATCGATGCGCCAAGGCTTGCGCCCGGCCAGACGCAAGCCTTCGAAAGCTTGCGGCGAAGTCACTTCGTGGATGATGTGACGATCGATGTAGATCAGCGCCGAGCCATCGTCGCGCTGCTTGACCAAATGCGAATCCCAGAGCTTGTCGTAGAGCGTTTTGCCGGCCATCAGACGGTTCCTCATCAGCTTGTTTCTATGCCCTGGGCTTATCAATAACCCTTTGGCTTGTGAGGCCGATCCTATGGGGTTAGATTAAATAACTCAAATTCATATTTTTTATGCTTTGGATAACCAACTGGAATGCGACATGGATCTGGCTAACCTGAATGCTTTTATTGCCATCGCCGAGACCGGCAGCTTCTCCGGCGCCGGCGAACGCCTTCATCTGACCCAACCGGCGATCAGCAAGCGCATCGCCGGGCTTGAGCAGCAATTGAAGGTACGCCTGTTTGATCGACTGGGTCGCGAAGTCGGTCTGACCGAGGCGGGTCGCGCCCTGCTGCCAAGGGCTTATCAGATTCTCAATGTGCTCGACGACACCCGCCGCGCCCTGACCAACCTGACCGGCGAGGTCAGTGGCCGCCTGACCCTGGCCACCAGTCACCACATCGGCCTGCATCGCTTGCCGCCTCTATTAAGGAGTTCACCCGCCGCTACCCACTGGTTGCGCTGGATATTCAGTTCCTTGATTCGGAAGTGGCCTACGAGGAAATTCTCCACGGCCGCGCAGAACTGGCGGTCATCACCCTCGCGCCAGAGCCGCATACCCTGGTCAAAGCTACGCCGGTATGGGACGACCCGCTGGATTTCGTCGTCGCCCCGGAGCATTCGCTGATCAACAACGGTGTCGTCAGTCTGGCGGACATCGCCGGCCATCCGGCGGTTTTCCCCGGCGGCAACACGTTTACCCACCACATCGTCCAGCGTTTGTTCGAAGCTCAGGGCCTGACGCCGAACATCGCCATGAGCACCAACTATCTGGAAACCATAAAGATGATGGTCTCCATTGGCCTGGCCTGGAGCGTGCTGCCGCGCACGATGCTCGACGAACAAGTGGCAAGCATCGCATTGCCGGGCATACAGCTCACTCGCCAGCTAGGCTATATCTTGCACACCGAACGGACGCTATCGAATGCAGCACGCGCCTTCATGGCCCTGCTGGATGCACAAATCGATCGGCCAGGGATCCCGGCCTGACTTGTGCTACTCCTATAGAGCCGCTCCTGTGCCTCACGCCACTCAGCTCAAGGCCCGCTGACAATGCCGAAATCTGTTGACCGAACTCCGCCGATGCCGCGAATCCAGGCTGTCGATCCGCGCCATTCCGAGCAGAGCTGGGAAAGCGCGCCGCAATTGCTCGCCGCGCTCAACGGCGCGCGGCTCGGTGCCTGGTATTGGGACATCGAGCGCGGGCAGATCAGCTGGTCGCGGGGCACTCAGGCATTGTTCGGTTTCGATCCACGGCAGCCATTACCTGCCGACCTGGAATACCTCGACCTGTTGCCGCCGGAAGACCGTGCGAAAACCGTGCGTGCTTTCCACGCGGTGATCGCCGGCGCCCCTCTGGAGCAGGCGATGCATCACCGCATTCGCTGGCCCGACGGCAGCCTGCACTGGCTGGAGATCAGCGGCAGCCTGCTGCCAGACAAGAACGGCCGGCCCCGAATGATCGGGGTGATTCGCGAAATCACCCACCAACGCCAGCGCGAGCAGGCCCTGAGCAGCTCGGAGAAACGTTTCGCGACACTTTTCCACCTGTGCCCGAACATGGTTCTGCTGACCCGTCAGGATGACGGTCTGATCAGCGAGGCCAACCAGTATTTCGAAAGCCTGTTCGGCTGGCCGGTGCAAAGCGCAATCGGCCGCACCACCCTGGAACTGGGCCTGTGGGTGCATCCCGAGCAACGCGCCGAACTGGTGAAGAAAACCAAAGCCAAGGGCGAGCTGATCAGCATGGAAGTGCAGTTTCGCGCCAGCAATGGCCAAGTGCACGACGGCATCCTCAGCGCGCAGAAGGTCGAGCTCGAAGGTCAGCCCTATCTGCTCAGCACCTTCCTCGACACCACCGAACGCAAAGCCGCCGAACTGGCCTTGAAGGACAGCCAGGAACGCCTCGACCTGGCGCTGGACTCGGCGCAACTCGGCACCTGGGACTGGCACATCCCCAGCGGCATGCTCTACGGATCGGCGCGCGCTGCGCAATTGCACGGGCTGGAGCCGATTCCATTCCATGAATCATTCGAGGAGTTTTTCGAAGGCGTGCCGGGCGAGGAGCGCGACAGCATGCGCGACGCCTACCGCAGCCTGCGCGAAGGCCCCGCCGGCAATTATCAACTGACCTATCGCGTGCAATTGCCCGACGGCAGCTCGCGCTATCTGGAAAGCCGCGCGCGTCTCTATCGCGACGACAACGGCGCGCCGCTGCGCATGGCCGGCACGTTGCTGGACATCACCGATCAGGTCGAGCGCGAGCAGCGGCTGGTAGCCTCGGAAGAGAAATTCGCCACGCTGTTTCAGGTCAGCCCCGATCCGATCTGCGTGACGCGCCAGGAAACCGGGGAATTCATCGAAATCAATTCGAGCTTCAGCCAGACCTTTGGCTGGAGCGCCGCCGATGTGATTGGCCACACCGCCGAGGAAATCGGTCTGTGGGACGCCTCGGCGAAAAGCCTGCAACGCATCGAACGGGTGATTCGCGAACAAGGCCTGAGCAACGTGGCCATTCTCGTCCAGCACAAGGACGGCCAGTCGCTGACCTGCGTGATTTCCAGCCGGCAGATCAGCGTCGGCGATCAGCCGTGCATCGTCACCACCCTGCGCGACATTACTCAGCAACAACGCTCGGAAGCAGCGCTGAAGGCTAGCGAAGAAAAGTTCGCCAAGGCGTTTCACTCAAGTCCAGACGCGATCACCATCACCGAACGCGACACCGGGCGTTATCTGGAGGTCAACGACGGTTTCTGTCGCCTCACCGGTTACCGCGCCGACGAAGTAGTGGGCAAAACCGTTTATCAGGTGGGGATCTGGGCCGAAGAGAAACAGCGCTCGACCTTACTCGCCGAGTTACAGATCAAGGGCCGCGTGCATCATCAGGAAATGCTCGGGCGCAACAAGCGCGGCGAATTGCTCACGGTGGAAGTCTCGGTCGAGCCGATCACCCTCAATGAAACCGCGTGCCTGCTGCTGACCGCGCGCGATGTCAGCCTGTTGAAGAACGCCGAAGCGCAGATTCGTCACCTGGCCTATCACGACCCGCTGACCAACCTGCCCAACCGCGCCCTGCTGATGGATCGCCTGAGTCAGCAGATCGCCCTGCTCAAGCGCCACAATCTGCGCGGCGCCTTGCTGTTTCTCGACCTCGACCACTTCAAGCACATCAACGATTCCCTCGGTCACCCGGTCGGCGACACCGTGCTGAAAATCATCACCGCGCGGCTCGAAGCCAGCGTGCGCATGGAAGACACGGTAGCTCGCCTCGGTGGCGATGAGTTCGTGGTGTTGCTCAGCGGCCTCGAAGGTTCGCGCAGTGAAGTCAGCGAACAAGTGCGCGCGCTGGCCGACACCATTCGCGAATTGCTTTCGGAGCCGATGTTCCTCGATGGCCAGCGCCTGCAAGTGACGCCGAGCATTGGCGTGGCGCTGATTCCCGATCACGGCTCGACCCCGACCGACCTGCTCAAACGCGCCGACATCGCGCTGTACCGGGCCAAGGATTCCGGGCGCAACACCACGCAGATGTATCACAACACCATGCAGAAAGCGGCCAGCGAACGCCTGCGCATGGAGACCGACCTCCGCCTGGCGCTGTCGCGCGGCGAGTTCAACGTGCATTTTCAGCCACAGGTCGATGCCCGCGACAACCGCATCATCGGCGCCGAAGCCCTGGTGCGCTGGAACCATCCCGAACTTGGTGCGCAATCGCCCACCGAGTTCATCAAGGTGCTGGAAGATAGCGGCCTGATTCTCGAAGTCGGCACCTGGATCCTCGATGAAGCCTGTAACGCCTTCAAACAATTGATCGCGTTGAAACTCGTTGACCCGCTGAACTTCAGCCTGTGCGTGAACATCAGCCCGAGGCAGTTCCGCCAGAACGATTTCGTCGAACGCATCGAACACAGCATGACCAGCCACGGCCTGCCCTGCTCGCTACTGAAACTGGAAATCACCGAAGGCATAGTCATTCAGAATCTGGAAGACACCATCAGCAAAATGCGCCGCCTGAAAAAGCTCGGCGTGAGCTTCGCCATGGACGATTTCGGCACCGGTTATTCATCGCTGACGTATTTGAAGCGGCTACCGGTAGACACCCTGAAGATCGACCAGTCGTTCATCCGCGATGCAACCACTGACTCCAATGTCGCGGAGATCATTCGCGCAATTGTCGCGATGGCGCGCAGCCTTGAGCTGGAAGTCATTGCCGAAGGCGTGGAGACGCCCGCGCAACTGGCATTTTTACAGGGGCTGGAATGCCATTTGTATCAGGGCTATCTGCATAGCCGGCCGGTGGGGTTGGAGGATCTGAAAAAACTGCTGCCCTGAACCGGCCGCTGCACAGACTGGCAACAGAGCAACAATTGCCACGCTTTGCCTCAGCCTGTAGGGTCGCGTTTTTTGCGCCGCTTCGAGATCAACCATGCAGGATGCATCCCTTCCTCGCCCGGCCCTGCTGGGCATCGACCTTGGCACCACCAACAGCCTGATCGCCGTCTGGCGTGAAGGCCGCGCCGAACTGATCCGCAACGCCCTCGGCGATGTGCTGACACCGTCGGTGGTCAGCCTTGATGAAGACGACACGATTCTGGTCGGCAAAGCCGCCCGCGCCCGCCTGACCACGCACCCGGAACGCACTGCCGCCGCGTTCAAGCGCTTCATGGGCAGCGACAGGCAAATCCAGCTCGGCTCTCGCCAGTTCAGCCCGGAAGAGTTGTCGGCGCTGGTACTTGGCTCACTCAAGCAAGACGCGGAAGCCTTTCTCGGCCAGGCGGTCACGGAAGCGGTCATTTCCGTACCGGCATATTTCAGTGACGAGCAGCGCAAGCGCACCTTGTTCGCCGCCGAACTGGCCGGGCTGTCCGTGACGCGCCTGATCAATGAACCGACCGCTGCCGCCATGGCGTACGGCCTGCACGAACAGAAGTTCGAACGCACGCTGATATTCGATCTCGGCGGCGGCACGTTCGACGTCACCGTGCTCGAATACGCATTGCCGCTGATCGAAGTGCACGCCTCCACTGGCGACAACTTTCTTGGCGGCGAAGACTTTACCGCCGCCCTGTTGCAGGCCTGCCTGAAACACTGGCAACTCACCCCCTCAACGATCGATGCACAAGCCATGGCCAGCCTCGGTGATGCCCTCGAACAGCTGAAATGCAAACTCGGCGAAGGCGCGCAGCAGTTGAGCTGGCGGCATGCCGAGCAGACATTCGAATGGGAACTGGATGAAGCCGCTGCAGTGAAAATATGGGAGCCGTTGCTGGCCCGCTTGCGCGCGCCAATCGAACAGGCTCTGCGCGATGCCCGACTGAAACCGCGCGACCTCGACAGCCTGGTGCTGGTCGGTGGCGCCACGCGCATGCCGGCGGTACAGCAAATGGTCGCCACGTTGTTTGGACGCCTGCCTTATCGGCATCTTGATCCAGACACTATCGTGGCGCTGGGGGCGGCGACGCAGGCGGCATGCATGGCGCGGGACGGTGCGGTCGAGGAATTGATTCTGACGGATGTCTGTCCGTATACGCTGGGGATTTCGACTAATCGTGGCGAAGGCGTCAGTGGCGCGTTCTCGCCGATCATCGAGCGCAACACCATCATCCCGACCTCAAGGGTGGAGCGTTACCACACGACATCTCCACGACAGGAAGTCATCCGTATTGCGGTCTATCAGGGCGAACGTCCGTGGGTACGCGACAACATTTTTATCGATGCTTTCGATGTCACGCTGACGCCGAGCGATGATATCCAGGCGCTGGATGTGCGGTTCAGTTATGACATCAACGGTTTGCTCGAAGTTGACGTCACCCTGCCAAGGACGGGCGAACGCCACAGCCACAGCATTGACCGCAGCCCGACCGGACTCGATGCGCAATCGCGGCAAACCAGTCATGAACGCTTGAGTACGCTGAAAATTCACCCCCGCGACACTCTGCCCAATCGAACCCTGCTGGCTCGACTGGAACGGGCGTGGACGCAAAGTCTGGGCGAAGAACGCCAGCGGATTGCCGACTGGCTGGACAGTTTCACCACGGTGCTGGGCGACCAGCGATCGGAAGAAATCGCCAGCCACCGCTCACAACTCAACAAGGTTCTGGATGAGTTACGCCTCTAGCCGATAAGTCGCCGTAAGGTCGCCTGCAAACCACCGGACAAGGTATCTTCACCGCCACTGTCCGGTGGCACGCCATAACGATTGGGCAGCTTCTCTCCGGGAAAACCGAACAGTATCAGCGGCAGAAACGGCAATACCGGCGACAGCATTACCAAAATCAACAACATCGGAATGCCCCGCCCCATGTCATGCAAACGGCGCAGGACCGCACCGAGCAGAAACGCCAGGCCCAGTAGCAACACGACGATGCCGGATACGGGCGTACCGCTGAGCAACGCCGCCACGGGCGTCACCAGCAACGCGCCAATGACCTGCCAGATAAACGCCCCGCGCCCCAGCCGGGTACCCAGGCTCCAGAACGCAGCGGCGGGGGTTGGACGGGTCGTTGCCTTGGCTAACAGCAAACGCTCAGACCACGACAGCAATGCACTGAATGCGAAGCGCAAACCGAGTCCATTTTCCGAGTCATCCTTGGCCCGCTGCATGCGTAACAGAACCTTCTGCCTTGGCAAGCCCAGATTGCCAAAACGCACCAGATCCTTCAGCACATCCAGCGCCAGGTAAAAGGCGTCGCTGACACCCTCCTCCGCGAGAGCCTCACGGGGCGGGTGAACAGGCTCACCCTTGATCAGACTGTGACGGAAGCCGTCGAACCAGTCCTGTGGATTGACCACCTCGGTGATACTTTCCAGCAGGTATTTACGCTGTTGCGCAGTGAGCAACGGATCGTGGTAAAGGACTCCACCCAAGAGCATGCGCCCGAGCAAATCTTCGTTGAAGCTGACGATGTCGCTGCGCATGCACTCGAACAAACGGTCATTACCCAACAGCCGAGTGCTATCGAGCGCCTCATGCACACTGAACAACTTGCGCGCGAGCAGCGAGTGCACCGGATCCGCCGCTTGCAGCCAGCCGAGCAGGCCACTGGCGCTGCCCTGCTCGCGACTCAGGCGACAGAGCAGCGGCTGCAAACGGGCCAAGGGGTGTTCACGCGCAATGCTCATGGCGTCGACGCAGTGTCCCGATTGCGCGCCCAGCCAACGCGTCGGATCGTCGAGGGTGGCCAGCAGGTAAATCGCCTGACGATGCCATTCCCAGACATCAGAGTAGCTATCGACCGCCGGAAGCAGCATGCCTTGCGCGGCCAGTTGCGCTTGCAACTTGAGCCCCGCAAGCCGTTCGTCACGCTTGTCGAGACTGAACGCTTCGGCAAGCCGCGCCAGCGATCGGGCGTCGTAAGCACGCAAACGGCGCATCCACAGCAGACTGAGCTCAAGCGGTTCGCCCTTTTCCAGCGCCGACGGCAGTGTCGATGCCGAGTCGCTGGCCAGAAACGCTTCCAGGGCCTGAGGAATCGGCGCTCGGGTCAACCAGCAGATCTGCTGCCCGGCCTGATACTGCAAGCCTTCCAGCACCAGTTGATCGAGCACATCCCCCGGCTCGGATGCCTGCATGATGCGTCGCAGCAATGGCACATCACCACGGTGCAAAGCCCAGGCATGCTGGTAGAGCGTTTGCAACGGACGGTCATCACTGTCAATGATCAGCGCCGCCAACAACGGCAACTCGTCACCACTGACACGCCATTCGACAAATGCACCGGCAATGTCCTGCAACTCGAGCTGCTTGGCCCTGAACCAACGCCCGAGTGTTTCCGGGCGCTGTGATGGACTGCCGTACTCTTGAGTGACATCACCTAGATCCTCGGACCAGTCGCGGAAGTTTTCCAGACGATCAAAGGCCTGAATCAGCAGCGGCAGGCGCTGAGGCTGATGTCGCGCGCACAACGCCAGTAACCACGTCGCCGCTTTCGGATGCTGATGTTCGCGCCAGAGCCGCACCCATGCCTGCAGTGCCAACTCTTCCATTCCCAGCGCACTGCGCTGACAGGCCAACAGATACAGCCAGTCGACATCTTCAGGCGCAAGCCGATGCTGCTCGCTGATAATGTCGAGAAAGTCTTTGTTGGCGATATCAGCCTGACTGAACTGTATGGCCAGGCGTTGCAATAACCCGTCATCAGCAGGCAGGGGGATGCAAGTGTGCAGGCCGGCGAAATGACGGTAGTCGTCGAGCGACGCCTCTCGGTGCAGGTGATTCAGGGTTCGCACATACCAGAGAGTTTCCAACTGCGCGACAGCGGGCCAATGGCTCATCAACGAGGTGTCGAACGGATCCGCCGCGCTGATCCGCTGCAAAAACTCGTCGACATGCCGTGCGTTGTCGAAATCCAGATCCAGCATGCGGCTCGCCCAGCCCAGGCGCTGGGCCAACAAACGGGCGCAGACATGGGAAATCGGGCCGGCGTCGAGCAACTCGCGCAGCAATGGCCAGCAAACTTCGTCCAGCACCTCCAGCGGCAGGCGGTCCAGCTCAAGGTTGAATGCCTGCCAGGCCACCGGTTGGAAGCGACGCGCTGGATCAAGCAGCAATGCTTCAAAGTCGGCCATCGTCTGATCGGCAGGACTGATCTCATCGGCAACCGGTTGATCCGGCTCCACGGCTTCCTCGCGGGCAAAGCGTAATGCCAGCTCATAAGCCTCACGCAGCGCCTGAAAACCTTCCGGATCGGTTTCCGGATGGTGCTGCGGCAAGCGTGCGCGATAGGCGCCGCGAATGACGTCGTTGTCTTTGGTGGGCTCGATACCCAAGCGAATCCAGCAGCTCATGACCAGTCGAACTCCCCTAGCGAATCAGGCCGCTCGGGTGGATACAAGGGCATGTCCCAAGGCAATTGTGCGAACAGCGCGCGCGCATCACGATCAAGCTTTCTGATGACCACGGTGGTGCCTATGTAATCGCCTTGCCGGTCATATTCGTGCTCCAGCTCTTCATCCTTGTTGCCCAAGCAATGCCAGAAGGCTTTGCCGAAGACAAAGCCGTTAAGGTAGCTCGTCCAACTGTCGTAGTAGTAGCGCGCGCGTGCCGCCATGCGACCATGCAGCCAAAGGCTTTCGGTGAGATCAATCCAGCCGTGCAGCACTGCAGAACGCAGCAGAAAACCCATGCGACCAAGGTCCCAGGCACGGATGCCACCTGAACCGCACTCGCCAAATGTGCGACTGGCGAATTCGTAGAAAGCTCGCTGGCGAGTGTCGAGTGTTGCGAGCAAGGCCTGCCATTCGGACGGCAGACACCTCTGCCACTGCCGATAGGCTTCGTTCAACTGCGTAGCGTGGCCGTCATCGGCAGTACGCAGCATGTCCAACAGCTGTTCGCGCGTAGTGATGCCCCAACCACCTTCGACATCGACATGTTTGAGGTCAAAGCAATAGGTGGGTGCGGTGTAATCGGCGTCGGGATTGAGGGCGACCAAAGGCGCAGAAAGCGCGTATAGCCAGCGCTGTTCCATTTCGTCCATGAACAAAGGCTCCGGGGCCAGCGGGAATTAAGGGGGGGCTGGCCTTGATGGCGCGGATTGTAAAGAGCCACAAAGCCAGCAGCAAACGTTGCGTCGGCTTTCTTTGCGCGCACAAAAAAGGCCCCGACGTATCGGGGCCTTTCGTTCAGCGGCTTATCGCCGATTCGGGCGATTGTGTGTCAGCACATGAATCAATGCTGCAACGCCGGCTGCTGCGCTCCATTGATCGGGATGCGCTTGGCTTTCGCTTCTTCCGGGATCACACGGAGCAGGTCGATGCTCAGCAGGCCGTTGCGCAGCGCAGCGTCCTTGATCTCGATGTGATCGGCCAGACGGAACGACAGCTTGAAGGCTCGCTGGGCGATGCCTTGATGCAAGAACGTGACGCTTTCGTCAGTGTCACGCTTGCCGCCACTGATGGTCAGCACACCCTTCTCCACTTGCAGGTCCAGGTCTTCTTCCTGGAAACCGGCGGCCGCGACGACGATACGGTATTGATCATCACCGTGTTTTTCGACGTTGTAGGGTGGGTAGCTGCTGCCTGGCTCGTTACGCAGGGCGGTTTCGAACAGGTCGTTGAAACGGTCGAAACCTACCGAGGAACGGAACAGTGGCGCGAGAGAAAATGCAGTACTCATGATTCAAATCTCCTGAAAACAATCAGCAAGGTTTTGTGTCTCCGCGACCCGAATTCGGCATCGCGTAACCCTTAGATAGGGACCGCTGTTTTGATTTCAAGAGAATATTTTGAGATTTTTTATGCGGCTTCGACGAGCGGCAATCCGAGCAAGCGCGAGACTTGATCCGGCTCGGTTTCGCGACGCAGAACAGTGAAAAGCTCGGCGGCTTCCGGGTAGTTGCGCGTCAACATGGCCAGCCATTGCTTGAGGCGACCGGGCGATTGGCGCGCGGTCATCTGCGCCTTGGCCTGCAGCCAGAAGTCCTGAATCAGCGGCATCAGCTCGGCCCAGGTCATCTCGACGACCTCTTCACCAGCGCGAGCGGCAGCGATCTGCCGAGCGAGATCCGGGCGGGAGACCACGCCCCGACCGAGCATGATGTCTTCGACGCCGCTGATTTCGCGGCAACGGCGCCAGTCTTCGACGCTCCAGATGTCTCCGTTGGCGAAGACCGGGACCTTGACCACATCCTGCACACGCGGGATCCACTCCCAATGCGCCGGCGGTTTGTAGCCGTCCATTTTCGTCCGCGCGTGTACGACGATGTGCTCTGCCCCGCCTTCGGCCAGTGCCGTGGCGCAGACCAGCGAGCCGTCCGGGCTGTCGAAACCCAGGCGCATTTTCGCGGTGACCGGGATGTGCGCCGGGACGGCGCGACGGACATGCTCGACGATCTGGTTGAGCAGCTCCGGCTCCTTGAGCAGCACGGCGCCGCCACGGGATTTGTTGACGGTCTTGGCCGGGCAGCCGAAGTTGAGGTCGATCACTTCCGAGCCAAGCTCGCAGGCCAACGCCGCGTTTTCCGCCAGGCACACCGGATCGGAACCGAGCAATTGCACGCGCAGCGGTACGCCGGACGCGGTGCGAGCGCCGTTGAGCAGCTCGGGGCCGAACTTGTGGAAATAGGCCGGCGTGAGCAACTGGTCGTTGACCCGAATGAACTCGGTCACGCACCAATCGATGCCGCCAACGCGGGTCAACACGTCGCGCAGGATGTCGTCGACCAACCCTTCCATGGGCGCCAGAGCAATTTGCATGGGGAAACACTACTTGAAGAAAAAACGTGCGGCAGTTTACTGGATATCGCACAAATCCGCAGAACAACACATATCTCTGTGGGAGCGAGCCTGCTCGCGAAGACGGTCTGTCAGCTCATGCATGCGTGACTGACCTGACGCTTTCGCGAGCAGGTCGCTCCCACAGGGTGAGATTCACATGGCTTCTGCAATCTGGATCGCCGGGCCATAGCCTTCGATAAATTCCGCCGGCATACGCTTGGGCTTGCCGGTCGACAGCTCGATGCAGACAAATGTGGTCTGCGCGCGCAACAGGGTGGCGTTGTCGCTGGGGCGTTTGAGCTGGAAATGCCGGGTCATTTTCAGGCGCTGATCCCAATCGACGATCCAGGTCGCCAGTTGCAGTTCATCGCCTTCATAGGCGGCGGCCAGATAATCGATTTCGTGGCGGACAACGGCCATTGCTCGGTCCAGACGCCGGTATTCGACCAGGTCCAGGCCGAGGCGCTGCGAATGGCGCCAGGCGCAGCGCTCGAGCCAGGTGACGTACACCGCATTATTGGCGTGCCCGAGCCCGTCGATGTCTTCGGCGCCTACTTGCAGATCAATGGTAAACGGCGTTGCCCGATCCCAGCCCATGCTCCACTCCCGGTCAAAGTATTCAACCGGGGCAGTGTAACGGAGCTCAGGCCGATTGGCGCGCCTGAAGACTGCGACCGGCGAGCAGTGATAACACGCCATCAATCACTCGAGGGTCGGCCAGCACGCGTTGATGGCCGCCGCTTTCGAGGCGCAGCAGGCGGCTGTCGAACCAGGCTTCGTGAATCAATTGCGATTCTTTGACCGAGACAAAATTGTCGTCCTCGGCATGGACGATCAGGCCGGGCATATCCAGTTGATAGTGGGCCACGTCCAGCGTTGCGGCGCGCATGCCGACGTCCTGCTCGACCTGACGAATAAACGCCGAACGCGCGCGCGGCGGCATGCCGACCATTCGCGCGAAACCGCGCAGCACGCCAAGAATCCGTGACGGTGCGGCGATGCTGACCAGGGTTTCGGTGCGCAGCCCCAATTGCACGGCGAGCATCGCGCTGGCGCCGCCCATGGAATGGCCGATAACCGCTTGCAGCGGCGGCAATTCGGCAGCGGCTTCAAGCATGGCGCGGGCGAACAGCACTACATTGGCTTCTCGCCCAGGGGAGCGACCGTGTGCCGGGCCATCGAGCGCGACGACGGTATAGCCGGCATCAACCAAAGCGTTTATCAGCGAGGCGAATTGCGTTGGCCGCCCTTCCCAGCCATGCATCAGCAACACTGCAGGACCTTGGCCCCAGCGCAGCGCCGACAGGCCGAAGCGCAATGTGATGCGTTCGGAGCTGGCCAACAGCGGCAGCTCCCAATCGCGCAGCGGTAGCGCGCGGGGCGTCATGAACGCCAGACGCATTTTGCTTGCCACCAGTCTCGGTGCAAACCAGCCCAAGGTACCGTTAACGCCACGAACCCACTTCAACGCGTTCATCGCACTCTCCTCAGGCTTGTTGCCTTCAGGTCAACGCACCGCCGACTTGGCGGCGCGCAGCAATCGATCGGATAAATCTCCCGGACCCAGCGCTCTGGCCAAGGCCAGACCACCGACCATCAACGCGACATCGGCCAAAGCCTTGTCGGTGTCTTCAGGGCTGGCCGCCAGTTGCGCGACCATCAATTCCAAATGCTCGTTCAGCGCAATGCGGAACGACTCTGGCAAACGCCCCAGCTCCCCAATCGAGGCCGGGATCGGGCATGCGGCCTCGCTGGAATCCCGGTGTTTGCGTGACAGGTAGAACGCAGCCACCAAAGCGCGACGCTCTTCGCCGGTCAGATCGGCGTCCATGTCGGCAATCAGGTCGCGACGGCGGCCCAGCAGCTGTTTGAACGCCTCGAGCATCATCGCGTCCTTGCTTTCGAAGTGCGCATAGAAGCCGCCGACAGTCAGCCCGGCGGCGCCCATCACTTCACCCACGCTCGGGTCTGCCGGGCCGCGTTGAATCAATGCGGCGCTGGCAGCCTTGAGGATGCGTTCGCGGGTTTGAGCTTTTTTATCGTTCATCGTTGCCTCCGAATATTACGACTAGAATATTATTCGCATAATAATATTCCGCAAGTCATGAATATGACCGCTGGTCTGAAGCACAGTGTAAGGAAAAAGGAGAGTTGGCCAAACGCCAGACAAACAAAAGGGCCATTCAATAATTGAATGACCCTTATAAAATCCCGCAGAGCGGGTAATCGTGGCGTCCCCTAGGGGACTCGAACCCCTGTTACCGCCGTGAAAGGGCGGTGTCCTAGGCCACTAGACGAAGGGGACACAAACCCTTCTATACAACTGATCAGTGCTGAGAGCTGATCGATTCAAGGCCGGTGTGGCCAGACCTTGAACTGTAAAATTGGTGGAGCTAAGCGGGATCGAACCGCTGACCTCCTGCATGCCATGCAGGCGCTCTCCCAGCTGAGCTATAGCCCCGGATTTTTCGCCTCGCGGCGGAGTGATCTCTTGCAACATCACTTCTGTAAAACTGGCGTCCCCTAGGGGACTCGAACCCCTGTTACCGCCGTGAAAGGGCGGTGTCCTAGGCCACTAGACGAAGGGGACGCAAACCCTTCTATACAACTGATCAACGCTGAGTGTTGATCGCTTCAAGGCCGGTGTGGCCAGACCTCGAAGTGTAAATTGGTGGAGCTAGACGGGATCGAACCGTCGACCTCTTGCATGCCATGCAAGCGCTCTCCCAGCTGAGCTATAGCCCCTCATCGCTGAGGACGGGGCGAATCTTAAGGGCGTATCGAAAGCCTGTCAAACTTATTTTTGAAAAATTTCAAAATTTTTTGCCGGGATAACAATCACTTACCGCCCTCCCCCGTAAATTCGGGAGAAACGCCGAAGGCAGGATCAAAAGATCGCAGCCTTCGGCAGTCCTGCAAAGAAGCAAAAGCAATCAGGCGATGGCGCCCAAGAGCTTTTCCCATTCCTTGTTTTCTTTCTTCGACACGCCGCCCAGCAGGTCAATCGCCTGGCGCAGACGGAAACGGGTGAGATCCGGGCCGAGGATTTCCATCGCATCGAGCACCGACACCGAACTCGCCTGCCCGGTGATCGCAGCAAACATCAACGGCATCGCATCGCGCAGTTTCAGCTCGAGGGATTCGACCACCGCCTGGATCGTCGCGGTGATGCTGTCCTTCTCCCACTGCCGCAGGCTTTCCAGTTTCCACAGGATCAATTGCATCAACTGGCGAACCTGATCGCCGGAGAGCTTTTTCGACTCAAACAGCTTGGCATCCGGATTCACGCCGCCGGCAAAGAAGAACCCCGCCAGCGGTGCGACCTGGCTGAACGTTTCAACACGGCCCTGAACGTGCGGCGCGATTTTCATCATATAGTCGGAATTGAACGCCCACTTCTGCACGCGGGCGGCAAACTCTTCCACCGGCAGATCGCGCAGCCACTGGCCATTGAGCCACGACAGCTTCTCGATATCGAAGATCGGCCCGCCGAGGGAAACGCGCTTGAGGTCGAAGTTGTCGACCATTTCCTGCAGCGAGAACTTCTCGCGCTCGTCCGGCATCGACCAGCCCATGCGCCCGAGGTAGTTGAGCATCGCTTCCGGCATGAAGCCCATGCGCTCGTAGAACGTCACCGAGGTCGGGTTCTTGCGCTTGGACAGCTTGCTCTTGTCCGGGTTACGCAGCAGCGGCATGTAGCACAGCTCCGGTTGTTCCCAGCCGAAGTATTCGTACAGCAAAATCAGTTTCGGTGCCGATGGCAGCCATTCTTCGCCACGCAGCACGTGGGTGATGCCCATCAGGTGATCGTCGACCACGTTGGCGAGGAAGTACGTCGGCAGGCCGTCGGTCTTCATCAGCACCTGCATGTCCATGCGATCCCACGGGATCTCGACGTCGCCACGCAGTATGTCCGGCACCACGCAGACGCCTTCGCTCGGCACCTTCATGCGGATCACGTGCGGTTCGCCAGCGGCCAAGCGCGCCGCGACTTCTTCCTTCGACAGCAGCAGCGCGCGGCCGTCGTAGCGCGGAGTTTCGCCACGAGCCATTTGCTCGGCGCGCATCTGATCGAGTTCTTCAGCAGTGCAGAAGCACGGGAACGCATGCCCCATGTCGACCAGTTGCTGGCAGTACTTCTGGTAGATGTCGCCGCGCTCGCTCTGCCGATACGGGCCGTGCGGGCCGCCGACGTCCGGGCCTTCGCTCCAGTCGATGCCGAGCCAGCGCAGGGCGTCGAAGATCTGCTGTTCGGACTCGCGGGTCGAACGCAACTGATCGGTGTCTTCGATGCGCAGGATGAACTCACCGCCATGCTGCTTGGCAAAGCAGTAGTTGAACAATGCGATGTAAGCGGTACCTACGTGGGGGTCCCCGGTAGGCGATGGCGCGATGCGAGTGCGGACGGTGGTCATGGCTTGTCTCGAAAAAATGAAGAGCAGAACAATCAAGCGGCGAATGGTAACAGGCGACACCCGCCCCGCTCCAGCGGGCAGGGTATTTAAGCCAGATGCCCTAAGCCCTTCGGATGGTGTGAAGGCCATTCGCGAGCAGGCTCGCTCTTACAGGGAACGATCCCTTAAACCGTAAGCAATCGTTCGCGCAGTTTGGCAATCTCGTCACGCATCTGCGCCGCCGCTTCAAACTCCAGATCCCGCGCCAATTGGTACATCTTCTCTTCCAGCGCGCGGATGCGTTTGGTGATTTCGCTTGGCGAGCGCAGCTCGGCCTCGTACTTGGCGTTCTCTTCGGCGGCCTTGGCCATGCCTTTGCGCTTCTTGCTGCGCGAGCCCGGTACGGTGGCGCCTTCCATGATGTCGGCGACGTCCTTGATCACACCTTTCGGGGTGATGCCGTTCTCAAGGTTGAAAGCGATCTGCTTCTCGCGACGGCGCTCGGTCTCGCCAATCGCCCGCTCCATCGAACCGGTCATGCGATCGGCGTAGAGAATCGCCCGGCCATTGAGGTTACGCGCCGCGCGGCCGATGGTCTGGATCAGCGAGCGCTCGGAACGCAGGAAGCCTTCCTTGTCAGCATCGAGAATCGCCACCAGCGACACTTCCGGCATGTCGAGGCCTTCACGCAGCAGGTTGATCCCGACCAGCACATCGAACACGCCGAGGCGCAAATCGCGGATGATCTCGACGCGCTCGACGGTATCGATGTCCGAGTGCAGATAACGCACGCGCACGCCGTGGTCGGCGAGGTAATCGGTCAGGTCTTCGGCCATGCGCTTGGTCAGCGTGGTGACCAGCACACGTTCTTCGATCGCCACGCGCTTGGTGATTTCCGAGAGCAAGTCATCGACCTGAGTCAGTGCCGGCCGCACTTCAACCTGCGGGTCGACCAGGCCGGTCGGCCGCACCACTTGTTCGACCACGCGCCCGGCGTGCTCGGCTTCATAGTTGCCGGGGGTCGCCGAAACGAAAATGGTCTGCGGGCTGACCCCTTCCCACTCGTCGAAACGCATTGGCCGGTTGTCCAGCGCCGAAGGCAGGCGGAAGCCGTACTCCACCAGCGTTTCCTTGCGCGAACGGTCGCCCTTATACATCGCGCCGACCTGCGGCACGCTGACGTGGGATTCGTCGATCACCAGCAAGGCGTCGGCAGGCAGATAGTCGTAAAGCGTGGGTGGCGCCGCGCCGGATGGACGCCCGGAAAGGTAGCGCGAGTAGTTTTCGATGCCGTTGCAGTAACCCAGTTCGAGGATCATCTCGAGGTCGAAACGGGTGCGCTGCTCCAGGCGCTGGGCCTCCACCAGTTTGTTGTTACTGCGCAGGTATTCGAGGCGCTCCTGCAATTCGACCTTGATGCCTTCGATGGCGTCGAGCAGGGTTTCCCGAGGCGTCACGTAGTGGCTCTTCGGATAGAAAGTGAAGCGCGGCATCTTGCGGATGACTTCGCCGGTCAGCGGATCAAACGCGGAAATGCTCTCGACCTCGTCGTCGAAAAGCTCAATGCGGATCGCTTCCAGATCGGATTCCGCCGGGAAGATATCGATCACATCACCGCGCACGCGGAACGTCGCCCGGGCAAAATCCATGTCGTTGCGGGTGTATTGCAGGTCAGCCAGGCGCCGCAGGAGCGCGCGCTGATCGAGCTTGTCGCCGCGATCCACGTGCAAGACCATTTTCAGATAGGTTTCCGGGCTGCCCAGACCATAGATGCACGACACCGTGGTGACGATGATCGCGTCCTTGCGCTCCAGCAACGCTTTCGTCGCGGACAGTCGCATCTGCTCGATGTGGTCGTTGATCGACGCGTCCTTCTCGATGAAGGTGTCGGACGACGGCACATAGGCTTCGGGCTGGTAGTAGTCGTAATAGGAAACGAAGTATTCAACGGCGTTGTTGGGGAAGAACGCCTTGAACTCACCGTACAACTGCGCGGCCAGGGTCTTGTTCGGCGCCAGCACCAGCGTTGGCCGCTGTACCTGCGAGATGACGTTGGCAATGCTGAAGGTCTTGCCCGAGCCGGTCACACCGAGCAATGTCTGGTGCGCCAGCCCGGCGTCAATGCCCTCAACCAATTGGCGAATGGCTTCCGGCTGATCGCCGGCAGGCTCGAAGCGGGTGACTAGCTGGAATTCCGACATACACACCTCTGGATTCGCGGCGCTCCGCGTCAGACGGAGCACCACGAGGACGACCGCAAACGACCGATGTCGCGCAAGAAAAAACCTGGATTGTGCTGAATGTGGTGGCGATTGCCTGACCTTTCAAGGCAAACGTCCTACATCCGGTAAAGAGTCTGACAAAGTCAATCGACTAACGGTCCAGAAATAATCGGAAAAACTTACCCCAAAAGCCGATTCGCCTGTCGCCATTGCGCGGTGATGGCCTCTATACTAGCTCCCCGTTTGTGCACCGCTCTAGTGCATTCGGCTGGAGCGCTACACGTCCCTCCACTCTCCATTCAGAGCCGCCGTAATAATGAGCCTGTTCTCCGCTGTCGAAATGGCACCCCGCGATCCAATCCTGGGCCTCAACGAAGCATTCAACGCCGATACCCGGACCACCAAGGTCAACCTGGGCGTAGGCGTGTACTGCAACGAAGAGGGGCGAATTCCACTGCTGCGCGCGGTGATCGAAGCCGAGACGATTCGCGTCGCGCAACACGCTTCGCGCGGTTACCTGCCGATCGATGGCATCGCTGCCTACGACCAGGCCGTGCAGAAACTGCTGTTCGGCAACGACTCGCCGCTGATCAGCGCCGGTCGCGTCATCACCACTCAGGCCGTCGGCGGGACCGGCGCGCTGAAGATCGGTGCCGACTTCCTCAAGCAACTGCTGCCGAACGCCGTCGTGGCGATCAGCGACCCGAGCTGGGAAAACCACCGCGCGCTGTTCGAGACCGCTGGTTTCCCGGTGCAGAACTATCGTTACTACGACGCTGCCACCCACGACGTGAACCGCGCCGGCATGCTCGACGACCTCAACGCCCTGCCGAACGGCTCGATCGTTGTCCTGCATGCTTGCTGCCACAACCCGACCGGCGTCGACCTGACCCCGGCGGACTGGAACAAGGTACTGGAAGTGGTCAAGGCCAAAGGTCACGTGCCGTTCCTCGACATGGCTTACCAGGGTTTCGGCGACGGCATCGATGAAGACGCCGCCGCTGTGCGCCTGTTCGCCGAATCCGGCCTGACCTTCTTCGTCTCGAGCTCGTTCTCCAAATCGTTCTCGCTGTACGGCGAACGCGTTGGCGCACTGTCGATCATCAGCGAATCGAAAGAAGAAAGCGCGCGCGTGCTGTCGCAGGTCAAGCGCGTGATCCGCACCAACTACTCCAACCCGCCGACCCATGGCGCCAGCATTGTTGCTGCGGTGCTGAACAGCCCGGAACTGCGCGCACAGTGGGAAGCCGAGCTGGCCGAGATGCGCCTGCGCATTCGCGGCATGCGCGAGCAGATGGTTGCCCTGCTGGCGGAAAAAGCCCCGGGCCGCGATTTCAGCTTCGTTGGTCGTCAGCGCGGCATGTTCTCCTACTCCGGCCTGACCACTGAACAAGTGCATCGCCTGCGCAACGAGTTCGGCATCTACGCCCTGGACACCGGCCGCATCTGCGTGGCTGCGCTGAACCAGAGCAACATCAAGGCTGTGACGGACGCGATCGTTCAGGTCATCTGATTTCGCCGCGCGATGAAAAACGGGAAGCCTTTGGGCTTCCCGTTTTTATTTGTCTCTGGAAACGCCTTGCAACCTCTAGACTGCACACAATTCAAATCTGTGGGAGCGAGCCTGCTCGCGAATGCGGTCGACCAGTTGATGTTATGTCATCTGACAAGACGCTTTCGCGAGCAGGCTCGCTCCCACAGGACATGAGCCGAACCCGGAACCTTGCGAGAACCCACATGAAAAACGACAACCTGCGCGCCGACCGTGACGACCTGGATGATTTCATCCCGCGCGCTCCGGCCAAGCGTGAAAAGAGCCTGGTGCTGCAAGTCGCCACCGGGGTATTCCTCGGTGGCCTGGCCCTGTGGCTGGTGCAACTGGCGGCGACAGCGGCCTATGCCAAGCTGATGCTCGGCACGATTACTTTCGGCAGTTAAGCCAGTTCAGCCGAGCGCTGGGTGGCGGCATCGTCGTAAATCACATACAGCGATTCGGCGACCTGGCTTTTGATGGCCTTGCTGCTTTCGAGACCGAGGACGAAACCTTCGGCCTTGCCGCCGGCGCGGTTCAATTCTTCGGCGGTACTGGCGCCGGTGATTGCATCGAAGAGTTTTTCGGCGTGCGGGCCGATCCCTTTGGGCAGGCTGATCTGTGCGGTGCTCATGCGAGCACCTCGGTGTTGCGAGTGATTTGAATCATGGCGCGTACCTTTGCGGCGAATGGCCGGTAGCGCGTGTGACCACTTCCGGGCTGCCATGGTAGACCTCTGAAGTCTTTCTGGTAACCGTCAATCGCTGACAAAATGCCGTCCGTCCCGCTGAATCACATAAATCGCCAGGCGACGCTTGACTTCTCTTTTTGAATCAGTAACATACGCACCAATTCCGCAATAGCTCAGTTGGTAGAGCAAGTGACTGTTAATCACTGGGTCCCTGGTTCGAGTCCAGGTTGTGGAGCCAAATAGCAAAGCCCCTGAATCGCAAGGTTCAGGGGCTTTTTTGTAGGCGCATTAAAAATACCAAAAGGCCGATCTGTTTGGGCATATCGGCCTTTCCTGTTTCAGACGCAGCGGTCAGACATGTTCGCTGCTTTTCACCTGCACCTTCGGCGCGCCGTGGCCATGATCATGGTCATCCGGCTCGATCACCGGCACTTCCTTGCCATCGCAATCATGCAGCTTGCCGTCACTGAAGTAATCGCCTTCACGCAGCGCGGCGAGATCGCGATAACGCAGCGTGCGCTCTTCGGCTGCGGCGAACACCGACTGTTGATCCGAGTTGCCGGTCGTGAAGTGGTTGAAGGCCAGATTGAGCAGGATCGCCATGATTGCCGATGAACTGATGCCCGAATGGAAAATCGTCGCGAACCAGCTCGGGAAGTGATCGTAGAAGTTCGGCGCTGCGATCGGGATCATGCCGAAACCGATCGAAGTGGCGACGATGATCAGGTTGACGTTGTTGCGGTAGTCCACCTTCGACAACGTGCGAATGCCACTCGCCGCCACGGTGCCGAACAGCACGATCCCTGCGCCGCCGAGGACAGAAGTCGGCACGGCGGCAATCACCCGGCCCATGAACGGCAGCAGCCCGAGGACGACGAGAAACAGACCGCCGGTGGCCACCACGAATCGGCTCTTGATCCCGGTCACCGCCACCAGGCCGACGTTTTGCGCGAAAGCACTTTGCGTAAACGAACCGAAGATCGGCGCAAACATGCTCGACAGCATGTCGGCGCGCAGGCCGTTGCCCAAGCGTTTGGAATCTACCTTGGTGTCAATGATTTCGCCCACGGCAAGGATGTCTGCCGAGGTTTCCACCAGCGTCACCATGACCACAATGCACATCGACAGGATCGCGGCGAAATGGAAGGTCGGCATGCCGAAGTGGAACGGTGTCGGGAAGCCGAACATGGGGCCGGTGGTGACACTGGAGAAATCCGCCATGCCGAGGAACACCGCCAGCACCGTGCCGATGACCATGGCCAGCAGAATCGACAGCCGAGAAATGGTCGCGCTGCCAACCTTGCTCAGCAGCAACACCAGCACCAGCGTCACCGCCGCCAGACCGATGTTCTGCATGCTGCCGAAGTCCGGCGCGTGGCTGTTGCCGCCCATCGCCCAGCGTGCGGCCACTGGCATCAGCGTCAGGCCGATGGTGGTGATCACAATGCCGGTGACCAGCGGCGGAAAGAACTTGGTGATGCGCGAAAACACTGGCGTGATCAGCAAGCCGATCAACGAGGCGGCAATCACCGCGCCCAGCACCGATTGGAAACCGCCCTCCCCGCCACTGCTGACGATCGCGACCATGGTCGCCACGCCGGAGAACGATACGCCTTGGACCAGCGGCAGCTGACAGCCAAAAAACGGCAGACCCAGGGTTTGCAGCAACGTCGCCAGCCCCCCCGCAAACAATGAAGCAGCAATCAACAGACCAATGTCCGCCGGCGACAGACCCGCCGCCTGGCCAATGATCAGTGGCACCGCAACGATACCGCCGTACATGGTCAGAACGTGTTGCAGGCCGTAAGCCATATTCGCGCCGACCCCGAGGTTTTCGTCCTCGGGCCGTTGGTGTGAAACATGGGGCGTTTTCATGGTGGGGGGTTCCCTGGTTTTTGTTATGCGCACACTGTATTCAATACTCAGGACAAATGTCCATAGAGTTGTATACAACTTGTCAGTCACATAATGGTTAGGTAGCCATCCAACCTTCTAGTCTGCGCTTCTTGCCCCAACAAATTCGGCAACACATCCCCGCTGCGTCCGCGCCAGTGCCCACCAGGCTGAAGTGTTCAAGGCGACCGACGGTGCAGTCGCGCTCTTTCAGCGGCAATCGGGGAGATCCGTCGCGTATTGGAGCCTGATGTAAAGCCTTAGATGGAGGCTGGCGCGATGACCCGAGCCAGCGCTTGCCGCACACGCGGTGAATCAGGCACTTGAAGATCAAACTCACGCCGCAGCAATTTCATCAGCTCGTCGACATCCGCCACCTCGCGCCGCTCACTGTCCGCGCCCATGTGATGAATGGCAAAACTGCCGTTGTTCAGGGTTTTGCGCCAACCAGCGCCGGTGCGCGCCAGCATCAGGCGCTGGGCAAAAGGTGACTCGGGATGCGTCGAGACGTACCAGTTGCCGACGGTGTAATCGATGTCTTCCTGGCGCTGCAGATCAAACAGGTACATCGGCCGCCATTCACCTGCGACCTTGGCGCGCAGCAGGTAGCCATCGGTTCGCTTGTCGATGCAATAGGGTTCGTGTGGGGTGGGTTGTTCATGTTCGCTGTCGAGCAAAAGCGGCGCGGTGGGCACCATGCCGCCAAAGCCGACGTCGGCGATATAGCGAGTGCCGTCGATGGTGACCAGGCTCAAACGATGGGTGCGCGCCGTCCAGCTGCCTTCCGGTTGATTCATCACCACGCGCCCGCTGATGCCGCGCGCCTCAAATCCCAGTTCAAGCAAAAGCGCATAAAACAAATGATTGAGCTCATAGCAGTAGCCGCCCCGCCCTTGCTGCAGCACCTTGCTTTCGATGGAGTCCAGGTCGATCGACACCGGTTCACCCATGATCGTAGCCAGATTTTCGAAAACAAATTCGGCGGTATGGCGCAGTTGCAACTGACGCAACGTATCCAGCGTCGGTGGCGGCGGCGCATCGAAACCCAAACGTTGCAGATACAGATTGGTATTGCTCAGCCGTGGCGCACTCATTGCTCGATCCTTATGCGTGGGGCCGCAGAACACTGCGTGGATGTTGCCCTGTATACGGGATCAAGCACGGCTTCCGACAATTGATTTCGCCAATCGCCCGCTCAGCGCTTTTTCCGCGAAGCGATGCGAATCCATGTCGGTGCATGGTCGCTGGCGTGCGGTTCGTTGCGCACCCAGGCGTCGACGCCGGCATCGTGCAGATACGGGCTCAATGCCGGGTTGAGCAGCAGGTGGTCGATGCGCAGGCCGGAGTTGGTTTGCCAATGGTTACGGAAATAATCCCAGAAGGTATAGATGCGTTCTTCGGGATACACGTGGCGCAGGGAATCGGTCCAGCCCTGGCCCAGCAGGCGCTGATAGCACTCGCGGCTTTCGGGTTGCAACAAAGCATCCTTGAGCCAGGATCGCGTGTTGTAGATGTCCATGTCGGTGGGCACGACATTGAAGTCACCGGCGAGCACCACCGGGTGATCGCTGCTTTGCAGGTCTTTGGCGTAATTGATCAGACGCTCGAACCAGGCCAGTTTGTAATCGAATTTCGGCCCCGGCTGCGGGTTGCCGTTGGGCAGATACAGGCAACCGACCAGCACACCGTGCACCGCCGCTTCGATATAGCGGCTGTGCGTGTCATCGGGATCGCCGGGCAAACCGCGTCGACTCTCCAACGGCTGCGCATCACGCGCCAGAATCGCCACGCCATTCCATGACGCCTGGCCCTGCCAGATCGCGCCGTAACCGGCGGCCTCCAGTTCGGCGGCGGGAAATGCGCTGTCGACTGACTTGAGCTCTTGCAGGCAGGCGATGTCCGGCTGCTCGCGCTTGAGCCATTCCAGCAGATTCGGCAGCCTCGCGCGCATGCCATTGACGTTGAAGGTGGCGATTCGCAGGTTTTTCATCGTCTGCAACTCCTGCCCGGTGGGATTGCAAATTGTGACCCTGAGAACGCCGCGCAGGTTGCATCGAATGACAATGCGACAGCTCAGACGCGATTACGCAGCCATTGCAGGAAGCCTCTTTTCGGCGCGACCACGGGCGCTTCCTCGGTCAGCGACTGCGCCTTGTGCAGGCGGAAATCGAGCAACGCCTGCATCGCATCATGGATGTCATGGCGCGCGTCCAGGCACGGTTTCAGGTAGGACTTCTCGATGCGATACAGGGCGCAGAAAGTCTTCGCGGAAAAATCCGCCGGCAGCGCGGTGTCGGAGAGAATCCCGGCCTCGCCGATCACCTCGCCCGGCCCCATGCGCCCGGATTCCAGGGGTGCACCATGGCGCTTGAGCGTCACCGAAACCACGCCGGATTCAATGATGAACAAATGATCGCTGACCTCCCCGCCCGCCAGAATCGTTTCGCCGGCGCGGAAGGTTTGCAGGGTCATGTTCTGGCTGAAGGTGTCTTTCTCTTCTTCACGCAGAGTCGAGAAGATCGGTGAGCTTTCTAACAACGCCCTTGGCCGCGACAACTGCGGTGCGGCGCTGGTCTCGTTGCTCGACAGCAGGTTGACGCCGGAGGCCTGCAAATGCCGGTAAGCGAGGTCGAACAACTGATTGCGCACCACGCGCTTCTCGCCCATCGAGGCGACAAATCCACTGATTTCGTATTCCGCGCCGCCGCTGGCAGAACTCTTCAACGATACGCTCGGCGCCGGCGTGTCGAGCAATTGCCGGCAACCCTGCATTGCCCGCTCCAGCGCCTCGATCACTGAGCTGGGCCGGGCATGGGGGCTGACAGGCACGCTGACGGAAACGCCGAACATATTGCTCGGTCGGCTGAAGTTGATGATTTTGGCTTTCGCCGCCAGCGAGTTGGGTATCACGGCCATGCTGCCCTGGCTGGTTTGCAGACGCGTGGCGCGCCAGTCGATGTCGGTGACGCGGCCCTCGGTGCCGTCGATGGAGATCCAGTCATCGAGTTGATAGGGCTTGGTGGTGTTGAGGACGATGCCGGAGAACACGTCGCTCAACGTGCTCTGCAAGGCCAGACCGACGATGATCGCCAACGCGCCGGACGTCGCCAGCACGCCTTTGACCGGCAGATCGAGCACGTACGCCAGCGCCGCAATGATCGCGATGAGGAAAATCACCGCGCCGAGCAAGTCCTGCAACAGCCGGCCGGTGTGGCCGACCCGCTGCATCATCACCGCGCCGATCAGCACCGTCAGGGTCCGCGCACCAAACAGCCACCAGCCGATCTGCAACCCGGTCGCCGCCAGATGCAGCGGCACGTTGTCGGCCCACGGCGCCGGCTCCATCGGGTTGAGGCCTTCGTTGAACAGCACAATGCTGAACAGGGCGAAAATCAGTACCCGCACCAGCAGCTTCCATTCGCTGCCGCGAGAGCTGATCAGCCGCCACAGGCCAAGATCGAGCAGGATCAGGATCAACGCGCTAAACAACGGGTGTTCGGTCAGCAGAGACAGCATCAAACAACTCCGACAAAGGCCAATCGCGAGAAGATCGCACAGATTGGTACAGTGTAGGAGCAATTGATTTCGGCGGATGAACCGCCGCTTGAAAACACTGCGAAACCCTGTAGGAGCTCCCGAAGGCTGCGATCTTGAGGCTGTGGGACGCGGAGCGTCCCCGGCTGCATTCCCACTCAGAGCGTGGGAACGATCAGACGCTGAAAAACCTGTGGGAGCGAGCCTGCTCGCGAAGGCGTCCTGTCAGTCACTACCTCTTCGACTGAATCAGAGCATTCGCGAGCAGGCTCGCTCCCACAGGGGAGTTTCAGTTGCCAGTAAAGCTCGGGGTCAGGCGTGCATCCGGCCAAAACGCCCGGACTGGAAGTCGGCGAAGGCCTGATGAATTTCCTGCTCGGTATTCATCACAAACGGGCCGTGACCAACGATCGGTTCGTCGATCGGCTCGCCGCTGAGCAGCAATACCACCGCGTCTTCGCTGGCCTGGAGAGTGAGTCGATCACCGTCGCGTTCGAACAGCGCCAACTGCCCTACCCCTACCGATTCCGCACCGTTAACCTGCACCGAACCTTTCAGCACCACCAGTGCGGTGTTGCGTCCTTCGTGCAGATCAAGCGTCAGCACCTTGCCAGCATTGAGGCGCAGATCCCAGACGTCGATCGGCGTGAAGGTGCGCGAAGGTCCGGTGTGCCCGTCGAATTCACCGGCGATCAGACGCAGGCTGCCGGCGTTGTCCTTGAGCGCGATGCTGGGAATGTCGCGGTCGAGAATGGTCTGGTAACCCGGCGCGGCCATTTTGTCCTTGGCCGGCAGGTTGACCCACAGCTGGACCATTTCCAGCTTGCCGCCGGTTCTGGCGAAATTCTCCGAATGAAACTCTTCATGGAGGATGCCGGACGCTGCGGTCATCCACTGCACGTCGCCCGGGCCGATGGTGCCGCCGCTGCCGGTGGAGTCGCGGTGTTGCACTTCGCCGTCGTAAACGATGGTCACGGTTTCAAAACCACGGTGCGGATGCTGGCCGACGCCACGCTGTTCAGTGGTCGGGGTGAATTCGGCGGGACCGGCGTGATCGAGCAGCAGAAACGGGCTGATGTGCTTGCCCAGGTTGTCGTAAGAGAAAAGTGTGCGCACCGGGAAACCATCGCCGACCCAATGGCCGCGCGGGCTGGTGTAAATGCCGATGATGTTTTTCATGGGGTCTCCAATGGGTAAATGCATTGGATTAAGCCTAAAGGCATATCGAATATTCGACTAGACGGTGAAAACCGGCTTGAGTGTTCCATGTGCAGAACAATTGGGTCAGCAGCGCGCATTTCGCGAGCAGGCTCGCTCCCACAGCAGACTGCATTGGTTCAGAGGCACCGTGCGAGGCCGTGCATGGCGTCGCGCAGCTTGCCGATGGCACGCTCGATAAACGCGTTATCACCGTCTCGGCACGCCGTGTCCAGATCTGCACACGCCGCAACAACCCGCGCAGCGCCGACCATTTGCGCGCCGCCCCTGATGCGATGGGCCAGCTCACGCAGGCCGTTGCGGTCGCCGACGTGGATATGATCCAGAGCCTGGAGATCATCACGCAGGCTGTTGCCGACTTCCTTGCGCAAACGCTCGATCAACGAGTGATCGGTCCCGGCCATCTGCTCCAGGGCACTCAGGTCAATCTCGACCGACTCGGCGCCAGGCGGTTCATCTTCGTGAAGCTCGCAACGGCGGGCGCCGTTCATGGCTTCAGCCAGATCATGCAAGCGAATCGGTTTGAACAGGCAGCCGTCCATGCCGGCATCCAGACAGCGCAGGCGCTCTTCGATCTGCGCGTTGGCCGTAAAACCGAGGATCAGACAGGGCCTGCGGCCGCTGGCGGCTTCTTCGTTGCGAATCGCCTGTGCCAGTTCATAGCCATTGCGTCGCGGCATGTTGCAGTCGGTGATCACCACATCGAAGGCCTGGGTTCGCCAGCGGTCCAGCCCCTGTTCGCCATCGCCCACATCTACCGTGCGATGCCCGAGTTCGCTCAATTGCCAGCACATCAGCAAGCGATTGACCGGGTGATCGTCCACCACCAACACGCTTAATACACACGTCGCGGCTGCCGCCTCGGGCGTTGCCAGTGTGGTCGTCACCGACGTCAGCAGCGGCAACTGGATATTGATTTTTACTCGCGTGCCTTGCCCGAGATCACTATCGAGACCCAGCGTGCCGCCCATCATTTCGCAGAGGTTACGGCTGATCACCAGCCCCAGGCCGGAACCGCTGCGCGCCGCTTGGAGGCTATTGCTCGCTTGAACGAACGGGCTGAACAGGCGCTTTTGATCTTCAGCACTTATACCGATGCCGCTGTCTTCGATCAGCACTTGCACACTCACTTGCTCGTGCGATATCGCAACGATCTGCAGACGCAGGCTGACCTCGCCTGCCTCGGTGAATTTGATCGCATTGCTCAACAGGTTGGACAGCACCTGTTTGAAGCGCGTCGGATCGATCAGCACATCCACGTCGGCGCGCGGATCAAGCTCGATGCGCCACAACAAGCGTTTCTGCCGCGCCAGCCCTTCGAACACTCGACATACCGACGACACCGTCTCCCGCAGGTTGGCCCGCTCGGGCGCGAGGGACAAGTGCCCCGATTCGATACGAGCGATATCGAGAATGTCGCCAATCAACGCCAATAATTGCTGGCCGGCATTCGACGCCACCTGAATGGCGAGTCGATCGGTCACGCCCTCCTCTGCGCGCTTGAGGGCCAGTTCGAGCATGCCGATCAGGGCGTTCATCGGCGTGCGGATCTCGTGGCTCATGGTCGCCAGAAAAGTACTCTTGGCCCTACTGGCTTCGTCCGCCGCGTCCTTGGCCTGTTGCAGTTGCAGCAACCATTGCTGACGCTGGTGGATCTGCCGGCGCTGCCAGCCAATCCACAGCAGTGCCAACAGAAGCAAGGCAGCTGCGCTGGCGAAACCCAGCAGAATCTCCTGACGGTGGCGCAGCCAGTAGCTGTTCTCGACCACTACATCGTGGCTCCAGCGCTCGACCAGTTCATCCATTTGCTGCGGCGCAATGCTCAGTAACGCCTTGTTCAGGATCGAGTGCAGCAATGCCGATTGCGGCGCCGTGGCCAATGCGATGCGCGCCGGCTGATCGCCAACGGTGCCGGTAATTCGCAGGCGATCGCGGTACTGCCGGGCAATCAGAAAACGCGCCACCAGCAACGAGCTCACCGTTACGTCGACCTGTCCTCGGGCAATCAGCGCCATGCCTTCGGCGGGGCTTTTCACTTCGACCAGACGTAGTCCGGGCACGCGTTGCAACAGGTATTCGCGCAACGGGTGGCCGCGATAGATGGCCAGGCGTTTGCCCGCCAGGTCGTCGAGCGGCAATGGATGTGGCCCGTTCGCCGCACTGACCAGCACGAACGGATTGTTCAGATAGGCGCGAGTGAATTGCAGCTGCGCTTCCCGCTCGGTGCTCGGCGTCACTACCGGCAGGACATCAAGTTCACCCGCCTGGAGCTGCTCGAACTGATCGTTCAACGAGGTGCCACGCACGATCTCGAAATTCAGCCCGCTGCGCTGGGCGATGAGGCTCAACAACTGCGCTGCCAGGCCGTTGAAGCGTCCCTCGGCATCGAAAAACGCCAACGGCGCGAAGTCTTCGACCGCGCCCACCCGCACCACCGGGTGCAGATCAAGCCACTGCTGTTCAGCGGCGCTGAGCTGTACCCGGGACTGCTCGGCCATCTCGGCAAGGCCGACACTCCAGCGCTGTTCGATCAGATGCCGACGCTCCATGGGCACGGCCAGCAAGGCCTTGTCGACGATGCGTTTGAGCACCACATCGCTGCGCAATAACGCAAAGGCGAACGGATTGGCATCAAGCCCCGACGGCCCGGCCAATTGCAGGTCGTTGCGATAGTTGGTGTTGATCAGATAATTGGCGCTGATGAAGTCGCCCAGGTACACGTCGTCGGCACCGAAGGCGACCGCGCCGAGTGCATCCATGGCCGAAGCATAAAGCTGCACGTGGGCGCCGGGGTAGAACGCCTGAACATGGGCCAGTGGCAGGTAATCCTCGACCATGGCGATGCGTTTGGCCGTAAGGTCGGCGGTCAGCTTCTCGTCGTGACGCGTGACCAGCATCGGCTGATCTTCAGCATACGGCCGCGACAGAACAAAGGCCGGATCCGCCGCTTCGAAACTGTTCGAGGTGCCCAAGAGATCAACGTCGGCGCGCTTGAGTGCGGCCATCAGTGCCGGCCGATCGGCGAAACGCCGCACTTCGATCCTGATGCCAAGCAGTTGCGCCAGCAGATCGGCGTAATCGGCGGTCAGCCCTTCCAGCTCATGCTGTTGGCGGGTGATTTCGAAGGGCGGGTAATCCGGGCCGGAGATGCCCATGCGCAAAACTGGATGCTCACGCAGCCAATGGCGCTCCCGATCATCGAGGCGGACCTGGATACCCCCAGGTTCGAGGCGCGCCAGCACCTCCAGTGTCTGCGGTTGGTCATTCGCCCCGACCGAGGCAACAAGCCCCAGCCACAGTCCTAAAACCCGCAGTCCCTGCGTCATGTCGAGGTACTCAGATCAAGTGATTGCGCTTGGCGAACTCACGCAGAAGCACCAGCGAACCCAGGCCAAGTTTCGCCATCATGCGGGTCTTGTAGGTGCTGACGGTCTTGTGACTCAGGTGCATCTCCTGGGCGATGGCTTTGTTTGGCTTGCCCAACGCCAGGTTCACGAAAATGCATAACTCTCGATCGGACAGCTGCGCGATCAGCTCCTGTTCAGTGCGTTGCACCGCGTTGTACAGACCGCTGGTATTGGGCAACGCGGAGAAATAGGTGTGGCCGGACATCAGCGCCTTGATAGCGTCGTGCAGCAGCGTCAGATGATTGCTCTTGGTCACGTAACCCCGCGCGCCCGCGCGCAAACAGCGCTCCTGGTAATGCGTGGGCTCATGCATGCTGAACACCAGGATCCGGCAGCGTGCCGTCGGCGCTTTGATCTGGATTCGCGTCAGCACTTCCAGCCCGTCCATGGACCCCAACCCGAGATCGAGCACGACCAGGTGCGGATCATGCGCGCAAATCAACGGCACGACTTCATTGCCATTGGACGCTTCATGAATCTGCGTGAAGCCTTGAGCCTGCAGGACGATTCGAATGGCCGCGCGCACGACTGGGTGATCATCGACGATCAGCGCTGACTTCATTGGTACTCCTGCAAAATCGAAGACACCGCAACAGTCTGTCCCGGAGTCGGTGGCCGCGCCGGCACTGTTACATGGATGAGCAAGAGAATCACCTGTCAGGTCTGACAGTTGTGCAGAGTGGTTTTTTATGCATTGGCATGGCGCAACGACGCGTGAGAGTCGGGCGGTGCCTGGCGTTCGTCGCAAGCTTCGACTCTCGCCATCACCTGCCCGATGAGCTGTGAATTGGGCAATGGCGTCGGGCTGATCTGCGCGTTTTCCTGAGCAAACCCCGCAACCGCCAGCAAGGGCGCCGACGGTTCGTTGTAGATCAGAGCGTGGCGAACCTGTGGGTGATCGAGCAGAAAGCCCGACAGATCCAGGGAGCCTGCCGCCAGCTCGGCATTGATCACCAATACATCGAACGGCTCGCAGCCGTAGTCGACCAGCGTCAACAATTCGCCGAGATTCTGCACCGGGGCGACGCGGTAGTAGCCGAGCGAGTTGAACAGGCGCTCGATTTTCATGCGATGAAAATGCTGCGGGTCGGCGATCAGGATGCGCAACGCTTTGTTGCTCATGGTCATTCTCCCGGTGAGGTTTGGGGAGGGCAAGACTACGCAAGCGCCGGGGATAGCTCTGTAGGACTTTTCCTAAAAATCCGCTCATTCATCCGGCGGCCCCGACGCACCAATATCCCCTGTGGGAGCGAGCCTGCTCGCGAAGGGGCTATACCAGTCAGAGACGTATTGACTGACACGGCGCCTTCGCGAGCAGGCTCGCTCCCACAGGGGAGAGCATTCCATGGCTGCTATTGCCAGCCGAATCGACGGATGTAGAAGCCTTTCACCGCTTGGGTCAAAGCCATGTACGCGAGCAGAATCATTGGCAGAAACGCGAAATACAGCGACGGCAATGCCTGCAACTTGAAGTAATGCGCCAGCGGGCCCATGGGCAGGAAGATGCCGACTGCCATGATAATCGCCGTCATCACCATCAGCGGCATGGCTGCACGGCTTTGCAGGAACGGAATCTTCGGCGTACGGATCATGTGCACGATCAGCGTCTGGGTCAGCAACCCGACCACGAACCAGCCGGACTGGAACAGCGTCTGGTGATCCGGGGTATTGGCGTCGAACACGTACCACATCAAGGCGAAGGTGGTGATGTCGAAGATCGAGCTGATCGGGCCAAAGAACAGCATGAAGCGCCCGACGTCAGCCGGCTGCCAGCGCTGCGGCTGTTTCAGCATCTCGTCGTCGACGTTATCGAACGGAATGGCAATCTGCGAAATGTCGTACAGCAGGTTTTGCACCAGCAGGTGCATCGGCAGCATCGGCAGGAACGGGATGAATGCACTGGCCACCAGCACCGAGAACACATTGCCGAAGTTGGAGCTGGCAGTCATCTTGATGTACTTGAGCATGTTGGCGAAGGTACGCCGCCCTTCGAGCACGCCCTCCTCCAGCACCATCAGGCTTTTTTCCAACAGGATGATGTCCGCCGCTTCCTTGGCGATGTCCACCGCGCTGTCCACGGAAATGCCGATGTCGGCGCTGCGCAGCGCCGGCGCGTCGTTGATGCCATCGCCCATGAACCCGACCACATGGCCGTTGCCCTTGAGCACACGGACGATGCGCTCCTTGTGCGACGGCGTGAGTCTGGCGAAGACGTTGGTCGTCTCGACCGCCACCGCAAGCTCAGCATCGCCCATGCGCTCAATGTCATTGCCCAGCAGCAAACCCTGTTGGCCGAGGCCGACCTCACGGCAGATTTTCGCCGTCACCAGCTCGTTGTCGCCGGTCAGTACCTTGACCGCCACGCCATGCTCGGCCAAAGCCTTGAGCGCTGGCGCGGTGCTTTCCTTCGGCGGATCGAGGAACGCCACGTAACCGATCAGCGTCAGTTCCTGCTCATCGGCCAGGCTGTAAATCTCGCGGCCTGCTGGCATTGAGCGAGCCGCGACCGCCACCACGCGCAGACCTTCGGCATTGAAAGCGCCGGTGACCTGGCGAATCCGCGCCAGCAATTCATCGCTCAATGCCTCATCAACTTCGCCGTGACGCACCCGGCTGCACACCGCCAGCACTTCTTCCACCGCGCCTTTGCAGATCAATTGGTGGGGCTGAGCGCGGCCCTCCACGACCACCGACATGCGCCGGCGATTGAAATCAAACGGGATTTCATCGACCTTGCGAAACGCACTGCCGACTTTCAATTCGCGATGGATTTCCACGTGTTCGAGCACGGCGACATCCAGCAGGTTTTTCAGGCCGGTCTGGTAGTAGCTGTTGAGGTAGGCCAGTTCCAGCACAGCGTCAGAATCCTCACCCCAGACGTCGACATTACGCGCCAAAAAGATCTTGTCCTGAGTCAGGGTGCCGGTCTTGTCGGTGCACAGCACATCCATGGCGCCGAAGTTCTGAATCGCGTCGAGGCGTTTGACGATGACTTTTTTGCGCGACAGGAACACGGCGCCTTTGGCCAGGGTCGAGGTGACGATCATCGGCAGCATTTCCGGGGTCAGGCCGACGGCAATCGACAGCGCGAACAGCAGCGCTTCGGTCCAGTCACCCTTGGTGAAACCGTTGATGAACAGCACCAGCGGCGCCATGACGAACATGAAGCGGATCAGCAGCCAGCTGACCTTGTTGACGCCCTGCTGGAACGAGGTCACCGCGCGGTCCGTCGCGCCGACCCGTTGCGCCAGCGCACCGAAATAGGTGCTGTTGCCGGTGGTGAGAATCAGCGCAATCGCGCTGCCGGAAACGACGTTGGTGCCCATGAACAGAATGTTGTCCAGCTCCAGCGGGTTACGCGTGTCGCGATCGGTGTACCGGGTGAATTTCTCCACCGGCATCGATTCACCGGTCATCGCTGCCTGGCTGACGAACAGGTCCTTGGCGCTGAGCACGCGGCAATCGGCGGGAATCATGTCGCCGGCCGAGAGTACGATCAGATCGCCGGGCACCAGTTGCCTGATCGGCAGCTCCCGGCGTGGGCCATCGCGGCGCAGCACCGTGGCGGTGTTGCTGACCATGGCTTTGAGCGCATCGGCGGCCTGATTGGATTTGCTCTCTTGCCAGAAGCGCAGCAGCGTCGACAGCACCACCATGGAGAAAATCACCACGGCCGCCTTGAGGTCTTCGGTCAGCCAGGAGATCACCGCGAGCAAGGTCAGCAGCAGGTTGAACGGATTTTTGTAGCAGTGCCACAGATGGGTCCACCACGGCAGTGGCTGCTCGTGTTCGACTTCGTTGAGGCCGTGTTGCGCACGCAGTGCATCGGCTTCGACCTCGGTGAGCCCCTCGCCGTGCGTGCCCAACGACGACAGCAACGCGGCGCTGTCGGCATGGGCGGCAGCCACCAGCGTACTGGCCAGCGTCGGCGGCACTTCACGGTTGACCCTGGTGTCGTTGATCGAATCCAGCAACGCGAGGCGACGGAAGTGCCGGGCGATGTGACGGCTGCGCAGAAAGCCTGCGAAAAATTCCTTGAGTGTAAGTTTCATGGCTGTGTCCCCTGTGGTCAGCCGGGAAACCGTCGAGCAGGTACCGCCGCGCCCTGGCACCGGGACAACCGGCACGGCAAGGCGTAGCGCGCCCGTCGGGAATGACAGGCGTGTCGATAGGCTGCGATGACGACTGAGGTCGTCAGCACGCTTGGTTCAGCGTCGATGAGAAGGACGTCGAGACACGATCCGGAACGGGTCGTGCACGGGATGCCGCTGCTCGCTGGTACGGCGAGACAACGGCAGGGAAAGGCTGCGCGTTATCTTGCCGAGAATCTGCCGGTGATCGAGACCGGCCGACAACTGTCACTCGAACAAGTACCCACTGTGGGTCTCCGCAATTGATGAAAACGCGCGCAGCTTACGCCCGCAGCGAAACGGCTGGAAGAGGTGTTTGCCGGGAATGTGGCGGGTGTTCAGGAAGGGTTCAGAATTTCCCCGCGATCGTCCCTACGCTCAGCGTAGGAACGCCTCATCGGACGCTCCGCGTTCGGCTTCTGAAAGGGACGCGGAGCGTCCCGGGCTGCATTCCCACGCAGAGCGTGGGAACGATCATATGTGAGGCTTTCCATGGCCCCTTCGCGAGCAGGCTCGCTCCCACATTCTGGCCTGCGTTCACAGAACCATTGTGGGAGCGAGCCTGCTCGCGAAGGCGATATGTCAGGCAATGCAGATTCAGCTGGCAGTCGCCAACAACAGCTCCGCCACCGAGCGACTGTGCCCGCGCTGTTTGCCATGCTCGTACAGCGAGCCGGCGATTTCATCGGCGCGAATCGGCAGCACCGACAGCAGCGTATCGCTCAGGCCATGGCTGGCCTGGCAGAAGCCCTGCATATATATGCCGGCCTTGCAGCGCTCGTCGGTGATCAGTTTGTAGTTGCGATCGACTTCGAATTCGCCGAGATATTCCTCCAGCGGCGCGAGCAATTTGCGGTGCATCTGGCGCTCGTAACCGGTGGCCAGCACCACGGCGTCATAGATTCGCACCGTGACTTCCCCGGTGGCGTTGTTGCGCACGGCCAGTTCGATGCCGTTTGCCGTGGCAGTGGCGCTCTCGACGGTGGTCAGGGTGCGGAACGCATGGCGGGCAATCCCGGAAACCTTCTGCCGGTAGAAGATGCCGTAGATGCGTTCGATCAGGTCGATGTCGACCACCGAATAGTTGGTGTTGTGGTACTCGTTGACCAGACGCTCGCGCTCGACGCTGTTCTGCTGGAACACCAGATCAGTGAATTCCGGCGAGAACACTTCGTTGACGAACGGGCTGTCGTCCGCAGGCTTCAAGGCCGAGCCGCGCAGGATCATGTCGACCTGCACCGACGGGAATGAATCGTTCAGATCGATAAAGGCTTCCGCCGCGCTCTGTCCGCCTCCGATGATGGCGATGCTCATCGGTTGATTGTTCACGCAAGGCTGTCTGGCCATTTGCGACAGATACTGCGAATGGTGGAACACGCGATGATCGCCCTTCAGCGCCTTGAACGCCTCCGGAATGCGCGGTGTGCCGCCAGCGCTGACCACCACCGAACGCGTGGTGCGCACGAATTGCTGGCCGTCGCTGCCCCGGGAAATCACCCGCAACGCTTCAACCTGCTGGTTGTGCAACACCGGTTCGATAAACTGCACTTCTTCACCATAACGGCTCTGCTCGGTGAACTGCCCGGCCACCCAGCGCAGGTAGTCGTTGTACTCCATGCGGCATGGATAAAAAGTGCCGAGGTTGATGAAGTCGACCAGACGCCCGTGGTGCTTGAGGTAATTGACGAAAGAATACGGGCTGGTCGGATTGCGCAGGGTCACCAGGTCCTTGAGGAAGGAAATCTGCAACTCGCTCTGCGTCGACAATGTATTGCCGTGCCAGCTGTAGGTGGCCTGCTTGTCGAGGAACAGCACATCCAGTTCGCCCTGGATCCGGCCGCGCTCTTGCAGGGCGATGGCCAGTGCCAGGTTCGAAGGGCCGAAACCGACGCCGATCAGGTCGTGAACGATGGGCGATGCAATTGCCTGTGTCATTTCCAGTGTCCTCTGGATGAACCCCTCAACGCGGGGAAATAAAGCCTGGGTGGCCTGACCGGCCTGAATCAGGTCAGCAGGTCGTCTGTTGAGTAGGAACGAGGACGATGAAAGGAAATTTAACCGGCGCGGATCACTGGCCATCCCATTGCTGGATGCGCAAGCGGCAATGTTTCATGGCGTTGACGATGTGTTTTTCCACCAGCGCCCGGGAGATGCCGAGGGTCTGGGCGATTTCCGGATGGGACAGGCCTTCGATCTTGCGCAGCAGAAAACTGTCGCGGCACAGCGGCGGCAATTCGGCCAGTGCGCGCTGGAGCATTTCCAGGCGCTGTCCGTGATCAAGGGTGCCGTGAGGCGAGGGAGTGAAATAGCGCTCTTCGTTATCCAGCACGTCCAGCGATTCGACCTGGCGCAGCGCGTTGCGGCGGTGATCGTCGATAACCAGGTTCAACGCGGTGCGATAAAGGAAGGCCCGGGGTTGTTCGATCGGCACCTCGCTGGAGCGCTCCAGCACGCGTACGTAGGCGTCATGCACCACATCCTCGGCGACCTGACGGTTGCCCAGTCTGGCGTTGAGGAAACACACCAGCTCACGATAGTAGTTTTCCAACATGACTCCCGACCGCATCGATGCCGTTTCTGTCCTTGAGCGCACTGATCAGACCTGCGGATCACGCAGTAGCAAGATAGTGGCAACTTGAGGTGCGTAATTTATAGTAATTCTCATATAGATTTAAAGAGTTGATTCCATATCCCGGACAAATAGTCGTCGCCCGGCGTGCGGTAACTCGATGTGTCTGCGGCTAAATTCCGTCGCCCATGCCTCGTTTACAGGACAGCCCCTGTGTCTGTCGTGCCTTGCGACGGGCCGCAACCACTGGCCGGAACCCTGCATGAATCGTCCCCGCCCCGCCCGTCGCGCGCTGTTTGCCGCCCTCTGTCTGATTCCCGTGATCGCCGTTGCTGCCTGGCAGGTTTTGCCACCCGGTCGCGACGCCGTTGCCACTGTGCAGGTCAGCCGGGGCGATATCGAAAACAGCGTGACGGCGCTCGGTACCTTGCAGCCGCGCCGCTATGTGGATGTCGGGGCGCAGGCTTCGGGGCAGATTCAGAAGATTCACGTCGAGGCTGGCGATACGGTCAAGGAAGGCCAGTTGCTGGTGGAAATCGACCCGTCGACACAGAAAGCCAAGCTCGATGCCGGGCGCTTTTCCATCGAAAACCTCAAGGCGCAGTTGCAGGAGCAACGCGCCCAGCACGATCTGGCGCAGCAGAAATACCAGCGCCAGCAGAAACTCGCCGCCGGTGGCGCCACCCGCGAGGAAGACGTGCAGACCGCGCGCGCCGAGGTTCGCGCAACCCAGGCGCGCATCGACATGTTCCAGGCGCAGATCCGCCAAGCCCAGGCCAGCCTGCGCAGCGACGAAGCGGAGCTCGGTTACACGCGCATCTACGCGCCGATGAGCGGCACCGTGGTCGCCGTCGGTGCGCGCGAAGGCCAGACCCTCAACGCGCAGCAACAGACCCCGCTGATCCTGCGCATCGCCCGACTGTCGCCGATGACGGTATGGGCCGAAGTTTCGGAGGCCGACATTGGCCACGTCAAACCGGGCATGACCGCTTACTTCACCACCCTCAGCGGTGGCACTCGGCGCTGGAGCAGCACGGTGCGGCAGATCCTGCCGGTGCCACCACGTCCGCTTGAACAGAATCAGGGCGGCAGCCCTACCAGTGGTCGCAGCGGCAGCGAACGCGTGGTTCTTTATACCGTGCTGCTCGACGTCGACAACGCCGATCACAGCCTGATGACCGACATGACCGCCCAGGTGTTCTTCGTCGCCGAACAGGCGCAAGACACCCTGACCGTGCCGACTGCTGCCCTGCAACCGGGCTCGCGTCCGCAGTGGCAGCGGGCGCAGATCGTCGCTGCCAACGGTGATATTCAAACGCGGGAAGTGCGCACCGGCATCAACGATCGCCTGCGCACCCAGGTGCTGGAAGGTCTGGCCGAGGGCGAGCATGTTCTCAGCGCGCCGGCCGCTGGTCATGGAGGCTGAATGCACACGCCTCTGATCGACCTGCGGCAGATCCGCAAAGCCTACGGCGGTGATGACAGCCCCCGGGTGGAAGTGCTGCGCGGGATCGATCTGTCGATCCACGCCGGCGAATTCGTTGCGATTGTCGGCGCCTCCGGTTCAGGCAAATCGACGCTGATGAACATCCTCGGCTGCCTCGACCGTCCCACCAGCGGCGAGTATCTGTTCGCCGGGGAAAATGTCGCGCAGCTGGACAGTGATGAACTGGCCTGGCTGCGCCGCGAAGCGTTCGGGTTTGTCTTTCAGGGCTATCACCTGATCCCGTCCGGCTCGGCGCAGGAAAACGTCGAGATGCCAGCGATCTATGCCGGCACCCCGGCCGCCGAGCGGCATGCCCGAGCTCACGCGCTGCTGGAACGTCTCGGTCTCGGCACTCGCACCGGCAATCGTCCGCATCAGCTTTCCGGCGGTCAGCAACAGCGGGTGTCGATCGCTAGAGCGCTGATGAACGGCGGCCACATCATCCTCGCCGACGAGCCGACCGGCGCCCTCGACAGCCACAGCGGCGCTGAAGTGATGACCCTGCTCGACGAACTCGCCGATCAGGGCCATGTGGTGATCCTTATCACCCACGACCGCGAAGTGGCGCAACGGGCCAAACGCATCATCGAAATCCGCGACGGCCTGATCATCAGCGACAGCGCCGAGCACGCGTGCGCGCCGCCCGCGGCCAATCCCGGGGCGTTGCAAGCGGTCGACCTGCGCCAGCGCCTGAGCAGCGGCAGCAACCAGACCGGCGCCTGGAAAGGTGAACTGCTCGACGCTGTACAAGCGGCGTGGCGGGTGATGTGGATCAACCGCTTTCGCACGGCGCTGACCCTGCTGGGCATCGTCATTGGCGTGGCCTCGGTGGTGGTCATGCTCGCCGTCGGCGAGGGCAGCAAGCGTCAGGTCATGGCACAAATGGGCGCGTTCGGCTCGAACATCATTTACCTCAGCGGCTCGGCGCCGAACCCGCGTACGCCGGAGGGCATCATCACCCTCGACGACGTTGCCGAACTGTCCACCCTGCCCCAGGTGGAACGGATCATGCCGGTCAACGGCTCGACCGCCGGGGTGCGCTTTGGCAACGCCGACCACAGCAGTTACGTCGGCGGCAATGACACCAACTTTCCGCAGATTTTCAACTGGCCGGTGATTCAGGGCAGCTACTTCACCCAGGCCGACGAGGACAGCGCCGCCGCCGTCGCGGTGATCGGCACCAAGGTTCGCGACAAGTTGCTCAAGGATGTCGCCGACCCCATCGGTCAATACATCCTCATCGAAAACGTGCCGTTCCAGATCCTCGGCGTGCTTGCGGAAAAAGGCGCCAGCTCCGGCGACTCCGATAGCGACAACCGCATCGCCGTTCCCTACTCGGCGGCGAGCACGCGCCTGTTCGGCAGCCGCAATCCACAATACGTGGTGATTGCCGCCAAGGACGCGCGCAAGGTCAAGGACGCCGAACAGGCCATCGAACAGGCGATGTTGCGTCGACACCACGGCAAGAAGGATTTCGAGCTGACCAACAATGCCGCGATGATCCAGGCCGAAGCGCGCACGCAAGGCACGCTGTCGCTGATGCTGGGGGCGATTGCGGCGATTTCCCTGCTGGTCGGCGGTATCGGCGTGATGAACATCATGCTCATGACCGTACGCGAACGTACCCGCGAGATAGGTATTCGCATGGCCACCGGCGCCCGTCAGCGCGACATCCTGCGTCAGTTTCTCACTGAAGCCTTGATGCTCTCGGTGGTCGGCGGAATTGCCGGAATCGGCCTGGCGCTGCTGGTCGGCGGCGTGTTGTTGCTCAGTGGCGTGGCGATCGCCTTTCAAGCGCTGGCGGTGATCGGTGCGTTTGCCTGTGCGCTGGTCACCGGCGTCATCTTCGGCTTTATGCCGGCCCGCAAAGCTGCCCGGCTCGACCCGGTCACGGCCCTTACCAGTGAATGATCGACCTATGAAAGTGCGACTGACGCTCCTCGCCGCCAGCCTGTTGCTGGCGGCCTGCAGCAGCCCGGTGCCGCGCCTGGACAGCGGCGTGCAGCCACCGAGCGCGTGGCAGTCCGTCGACAGCCATGGCGCGCTGCAGAGCAATCGACAATGGTGGACGCAGTTCGGCAGCCCCGAGCTGGCGCGACTGGTCGAACAGGCGCGGCTGGGCAGCTACGACCTCGCCGCCGCCGTGGCACGGGTCAGACAGGCCGAGGCCAGCGCAACCATTGCCGGCGCCCCGCTGCTGCCCGAACTCAAGGCCGGGCTGAACGCCAACCGGCAGAAACTGATCCACGGCAAGGGCTACAGCCAGTTGGATGTCAGTCCCGAGAATCGCTCGCTGGATTATTACGACGCCGAGCTCAGCGCCAGTTACGAAATCGATTTCTGGGGCGGCAAGCGTGCCGCGCGCGACAGTGCCTTGTTCGGTGTGCAGGCCAGCGAGTTCGACCGCGCCACCGTCGAGCTGACCTTGCTCAGCGGCGTCGCCAACAGTTACACCCAGGCCCTGGCCCTGCGTGAGCAGGCGCGCATCGCCGAACTCAATCTGGCCAATGCACAGAACGTGCTGCATCTGGTGCAGACCCGTTTCGACGCCGGCAGCGCCACCGCGCTGGAACTGGCCCAGCAGAAAAGCCTGGTGGCGGAACAACAGCGTCGCCTACCGCTGGTGCAACAACAGGCCCGCGAAGCACTGATCAGCCTCGCCGCCCTGCTCGGCCAACCGGTGCAAGCGTTGCCGTTGCCCGAGCAATCCTTCGCCCAATTGCACTGGCCGGACATCGCCAGTGGCGTGCCGAGCGACTTGCTCAGTCGCCGCCCGGACATTGCCAGCGCCGAGGCCAGACTGGCGGCGGCGGAGGCTGATGTCACCGTCGCCCGCGCCGCGATGCTGCCGAAAATCACCCTGACCGCCAGCCTCGGCAGCGGCGCCGACCTTGCCGCCGACCTGCTGCGCACGACGTTCTACAACCTGTCCTCGGGGCTGACCGCGCCGATCTTCAACAACGGCCGCCTCAGCGCCGAACGCGACAAGGCCAAGGCGCGGCAGGATGAACTGCTGGAGACCTATCGCGGGGCAATCATCAACGGCTTCGCCGACGTCGAAAAAGCCCTCAGCAGCATTCGCGGCCTCGACGAACAACGGCAATGGCAAAGCGAAGAACTGAACCAGGCACAGACCGCTTTCGACATCGCCCAGAGCCGCTACCAGGCCGGCGCCGAAGACCTGCTCACCGTCCTGCAAACTCAGCGCACGCTGTATGCGGCGCAAGACCTGAACGTCCAGCTGCGCCTGTCGCGCTTGCAGGCGAGCATTGCCTTGTACAAAGCGTTGGGGGGTGGTTGGGAAGTGATCTGAGGGCGATGCGTCGACTGAACTGACGCCTTCGCTGGCAAGCCAGCTCCCACAGGGATCAGGGTAAATCTGCTGTTCATTCGTATCTTTGAGATCGCTATCGCGAGCAGGCTCGCTCCCACAGAAAAGCAAAGCAGCGCAGCTGCCCGCGGCGAAGCCGCCCCACTCAACAATGAGCGTTAGCTCGAGTGCTTTTGATCTTGATCTACCGGCGACGTCGGAAGGCTGAGCGGAGGGATTGATCCGGGCGTGGGAGCGCAGCGACCGTCTGGCGCAGCCAGACACAGCGGAAGGAGGTGCAGCGAAGCAAACCGGAAACGCTGCGCCCGGATCGATCCCGCAGCGAAGGAACCCGAGCCTGCGAGGGCCGAACGCAGGAGCAAGCGTTTTTTTGCTTACTTTTTTTAGGCGTTTGTAAAAAAAGTGAGTCGCCGTAAGGGCGAAACCTTAGGTAGTCGTTACCGCAGCGATGGATATGTACTCACTCAAAATGCCCCCACCGCCCCAAAAAAAGCCTCCGCGAGCAAGCTCGCTCCTACAAGGGATTGCGACCAATTCAGAGAGTGTGTGTGTTTGAACCAATCTAGAGCTGTCGGCCCTTGACCTTCAGGTGTCGCGCATACCAAGGGCGCTGTGGCACTTTGCGGAACAGCTCGGTCATGTTGTCTTCATCGCCGAAGGTGATGCGCAGTGCCAGTTTCATGGTTTCCGGGTCCATCTCCACTGAGCGTCCGACTTGCAGGCCGGGCACGGTACTGCAGCCGTGGGTGTCGGGGCCGAGCCAGGGGTCGGCGACTTCCACCCAGCGTCCCGGTGCAAACCACGGAACGCCGTTGACTTCCAAACGACTCACTTCGCCCGGGTGAAAACGTTCATGGGCGCGGAACCAGTCTTCCAGGCGGTCATCAATCCAGCCATGGAAACGCCAGAACACCGGGTTTACATGGGAGGAAAACGGGTCGCCGAGAAAGTCGTTTTCCGGCGCATACCAGCGCGCAGCGAAGTCTGCCTGATCCCGCGCCATCGGCACTGGAATGTCGTTGGATGGGTCACGCGCCACCGAAGCCCAGCGCATGTGCAGCCAGTCGTGCAGGCCCAGTTCGACTTCCGAACCGAACTGGCCAAGGGTCAATTTCGACAAATAACGCGGGTCACGGTACTGCGATTCCCAGACCAGGAAATTGCTCTGGAAAGTCTCCGCCGCTTTGATGTCGCTGACCCACTTGGTGTACTCGTCATCGCCCTCGGCCAGCCAGGTCGGCGGCAGCGAATTGCCGTCATGATTGTCGAAATAGCGGGCGAAGCCCTGTCGGTCCCGCTCCAGCTCAGGCTGCGGCTGCGGAAACGCCGGCCAGGAAGGCAAATCCTGCATCGAGCGGGCGATGCCTAGCATGTGCCGATGCATAAAGAAAAAATCCACGCCCGAGCCATTGCGATCCTTGCTTGGCCCACGGGCGTCGCGCTCCTTGTCACGCGGCCCGGGCTGCCAGCCGATGCCGCGCAGCGCTTCGCGCTTTTTCTCCGAGAGCTTGTGCCACTTGTCGCGGGTGGCGTGCCAGAGCTGGTGGAACAACCGATGCTCGGGCGCCACCAGCCAGGCCAACAGTTGCGGATTCAGACCGGTGCGTTCACGGGCCTCGGGAAAACGTCGTTTGATGGCGATGAACTGGTTGTCCAGCTCGGGCAACGCCAACGGCCGGTCCAGACGCAGCACTTGCCCGGTGAACGTGGCGCTGCCGGCATTGCCGAACGCCGCCCAGACCTCATCCAGTTTGACTTTTAATTCATACACCGGCGGTGCAAGTGGCGCATCGGTGCGCAGCAGGCGCCAATACATCTCGGCGCCGTTGCCCGGTGCCAGATCGCCAACCACTTGATAACGCACAGGCCCTTCGGCACGCAGATTCGCTCCGGTGTCGAGATAACCGCGCAGGCCGCGCCCACGATGAGCGATGTCGAGAAACAGCTCCAGGCCTTGCGCCGGCAAACCATCAAGCCCGGCCGCCGCACCGGTAAAGCGAATGTCCCAGACCCCACGCAAATTGTCCGCCAGCTGTTGCCCGGCGGTGTCCGCCAGATCGACCGTGGCCTCGCCCGGGGTGATCGGAAACTCCTCGCGGGTCAATTCACGATGTGCATAAAAAGCGGCAGGCAGCGCGGCGCCCGTGAGTGCCATGCCCGCCATGAACCAGCGTCGAGAGATCGTCATTGCCCTACCTGTGTCAGCCATGAAGCAGGCTTTATCCAAGCTAGAACGTTTGCTCGGCGGGGAAATTTACGCCGCCGGCAAAACATCCCTGCGCCGCTGCCGGGCATTTGTAACGCGCGCCTAAATTAGCCCTGCGGCCACTCGTTCTTCCCAGATAGCAAAGGCCCCTGCGCCTGTACCTCGACGGCGAACCTGAATGAGATGGCAATGACAAAACCGCGTTGGAAAAAGGCTCTATTCATCGGCCTGCCGCTGGCCCTGGCGATCAGTGCCGGCGCAGGATTTCTGGCCTGGGATTACTGGAACAACCCCGGCTATCCGGTGAAGGTGATGAAACAGGCGACGGAGTTGCAGGATCGCCTGCTGTCGTTCGACAGCCACATCACCGTACCGCTGAGTTTCGGCAGCCACGATCACGAAGCCGACAAGGATGGCTCGGGCCAGTTCGACCTCATCAAGGCCAATCGCGGACGCCTGTCCGGCGCGGCGCTGACGGTGTTCGGCTGGCCGGAAATGTGGAACGGCCCGAATGCCCCGCACCGTCCGACCGAGGGTTTTGTCGAAGAAGCGCGCAATCAGCAGGAGGTGCGCTACAAGATCATTTCCGGGATCGTCCGCGACTTCCCCAATCAGGCCGGCATCGCCTACACGCCAGATGATTTCCGCCGCCTGCACGGCGAAGGCAAGTTTGCGATTTTCATCAGCATGCTCAACGCCTACCCGCTGGGCAATGACCTGAGCAAGCTCGACCTGTGGGCCGGGCGCGGCATGCGCATGTTCGGTTTCAGTTACATCGGCAACAACAGCTGGGCCGACTCGTCGCGGCCGCTGCCGTTTTTCAATGATTCGCCCGACGCCCTCGATGGTCTGTCGGACATCGGCAAACAAGCGGTGCAGCGCTTGAACGATCTGGGGGTGATCATCGATGTTTCGCAGATGTCGACCAAGGCCCTCGAGCAAGTCGCCGAACTGAGCCGCACACCGCTGGTGGCCTCGCACTCGGCGCCACGGGCGGCGGTGGATATCCCGCGCAACCTCAGCGACAAAGAACTGCAACTGATCAAGAACAGTGGCGGCGTGGTGCAAGTCGTCGCCTTCTCGCAATACCTGAAACCGCTGACCCAGGGCACGCAGGACAAACTCAATGCGCTACGTGCGCGCTTCGATCTGCCGCCACTGCCCAATCTGGCCATGGCACTGATGCCGGGCGATCCGATCATCACCGCCTGGTCGGAACAGAAGCTCGGCCAGTACGCCAGCGGCCTCTACGCGATCCTCGAAGAGGAACCGAAAGCCACCCTCAAGGACTTCGGCGACGCCATCGATTACACGGTGCGCAAGATCGGTATCGACCACGTCGGCATTGCTTCGGATTTCAACGATGGCGGCGGTATCAAGGGCTGGGAAAACGTCGGCGAGATTCGCAACGTCACCGCCGAACTGCTACAGCGCGGCTACTCCGAAGCGGATATCGCCAAGCTCTGGGGCGGCAACTTCATGCGCGTCTGGGATCAGGTGCAAAAAGCCGCGAAACCAGCGCTGGCGTCGCGCCAGGAGGTGGCCCGGCCATGACCGATCGTCGCACTTTCCTGAAGCAGGCCGGCCTGCTCGCCGCCGCCCTGCCCCTGGGCGCCAGTCTGACTGCACCGGCGGCCATCGCTGCCGTGCCGACTGCGTCGCGAGACAAATGGGCGCAGTTGCGTCAAATGTTCGATCAGGATCCTCAGGCGATTCACTTCGCCAATTTCCTCGTCACCTCACATCCGAAACCGGTGCGCGAAGCGATCGAACGCCATCGCGCGGCGCTGGATCTGAATCCGGGTCTGGCGATGGATTGGGATCTGGGCGTCACCGAGAAGCGTGAAGAAAACGTGCGCCACTGGGCCGGCCAGTACCTGCAAGCCAAACCGGCGCAAATCGCCCTGACCGGCAGCACCACCGAAGGCCTGGCGATGATCTACGGCAGTGTGCAGGTGCGCGCGGATCAGGAAATTCTTACCACGGTTCACGAACATTATTCGACGCGCAACATTCTCGATTTCCGCAGCCGTCGTGACGGCACGCGCGTGCGCAAACTCAAGCTGTTCGAAACCCCGCAGAGCATTTCTCTGGATCAGGTGCTCGACACGATCAATCGCAATATCCGCCCCGAAACCCGCGTGCTGGGCATGACCTGGGTGCATTCGGGCAGCGGCGTGAAGCTGCCGATCAGCGACATCTCGCGGCTGGTCGACGAGCACAACCGCCAGCGCGACGACAAGGATCGGCTGATTTACGTGGTCGATGGTGTGCACGGTTTCGGTGTCGACGACTTGAGTTTCCCGCAGATGAACTGCGACTTTTTCATCGCCGGCACGCACAAGTGGATGTTCGGCCCGCGCGGCACCGGCATCGTCTGCAGCCGCACCGAAGAACTGAAATACGTCAGCCCCAGCGTGCCGACGTTCTCCGAGGCCACGGCCTTCTCGACCATCATGACCCCGGGCGGCTACCACGCCTTCGAGCATCGCTGGGCACTGGACGAAGCCTTCAAGTTACACCTGCAACTGGGCAAGGCCGAGGTGCAGACGCGCATTCATCAGCTCAACAGTTACCTCAAGCAACGCTTGCAGGAGCACCGCAACATCGAGTTGGTGACCCCGCTCGCCTCGCAGTTCTCCGCCGGTTTCACCTTCTTCCGGATCAAGGGCCAGGACAGCGATGAAGTAGCTGCCTGGCTGATGCAGAACCGGGTGATCTGCGACGCGGTCAGCCGCGACGTCGGGCCGGTGATTCGCACCGCACCGGGCTTGCTCAACAACGAAGCCGAAGTGGATCGCTTCATGGACATCCTCGGCACCAAGCTGCGTGCCTGACCCTCGACTGCCGTTTTCCTTTCAAAGAGACGACCCATGAAAAAGCCTCACGCGTCACTCCTCTCCAAAGCCCTGCCCGCACTGGCGCTCAGCGCCCTCTGCGGCGCATTGATGCCCGGCAGCGCGCAGGCGGCGACCGCCCCCGCCGCGGGTAAAGTGTTCAAGGACTGCAAGGACTGCCCGGAAATGGTCGTGCTGCCGACTGGCAGCTACACCATGGGCACGCCGGACGATGAAGTCGGCCGCCAACCCGACGAAGGCCCGCTGCACACGGTGACGTTCAGCAAACCATTCGCTATCAGCCGCTCGCAGGTGCTGGTGGGTGAATGGGACGCCTATGTCCGCGAGACCGGCAACAAGCCCTACGACTTCGATGATCGTCCGGGCCGTCGTTGCACCGCCGGCAAGCCGGAATTCAAACAGACGCCACGCGACCCGGCCGTATGCATGAACGTCGCCGAAGCCCAGGGCTACATCGACTGGCTGTCGAAAAAGACCGGGCACGCCTATCGCCTGCAAAGCGAATCGATCCGCGAATACGCCGCCCGGGGCGGCAGCACCGGGCCTTTCCCGTTCCCGTTCGATGAGGGCAAGGATTACCAGATCTCCAAACACGCCAACACCTACGGCGCAGCCGACGGCTACAACTTCACCTCGCCGGCCGGCACCTTCCCGGCCAATGCGTTTGGCGTGTTCGACGCCCACGGCAACGTCTACGAATGGACCGCCGACTGCTACCACCCGGACTACTCCGGCGTGCCCGCCGACGGTCGCCCATGGACCCAGGAAAACTGCGAACGCCAGGTCATGCGCGGCAACGACTGGGGCGAGGCGCCGATCTTCTCCCGCTCGGGCAACCGCAACAGCAGCTGGCCGACCAGCAAGGGCGACTGGCTGGGCTTTCGCGTAGTACGCGACCTCTGATCCCGCCCTCGACGAGCGCAGCCACGCCTGCGCTCGGTTAAAGAAACTCCGCGACCATTCGTTTTCCTTAAGTACCGGCACTCCCTCCGCATCGAAGCAGGAATCCTCCATGACCAAGCCTACGCGTGGGGCGATCAACGAATTGTTCGCCCTGCTCAAGCCCTTCCGCCTGATCGTCTCGGCGTCCATCGTGCTCGGCATGCTCGGCGGCCTGAGCGTCACCGTGCTGCTGGCGACCATCAACAACGCCCTGCATTCCGATGACGGCCTGACCCGCACCGTGGTGATGATCTTTGCCGGCCTCTGTGCCCTGGCCCTGCTGACCACGATCCTGTCGGACATCGGCACCAACTACGTCGGCCAGCACATCATCGCCAAACTGCGCAAAGAGCTGGGGGAGAAAGTCCTGTCGGCGCCGATCGACCAGATCGAACGCTATCGCAGCCATCGCCTGATCCCGGTGCTGACCCACGACGTCGACACCATCAGCGACTTCGCCTTCGCCTTCGCGCCCTTGGCGATCTCCATGACCGTGACCCTTGGTTGTCTCGGCTATCTGGCCATGCTGTCGTGGCCGATGTTCCTGATGATGCTGGTGGCCATCGCCATCGGCACCACCATCCAGGCCATCGCCCGGGCCAAAGGCATGCGCGGTTTCTACGCCGCCCGCGATTCCGAAGACGAACTGCAGAAGCACTACAACGCAATTGCCGAAGGCGCCAAGGAACTGCGCATTCACCGCCCGCGTCGCCAGCGCATGTTCGTCGCCGGCATTCAAAAAACCGCCGAGAAAATCTGCGATACCCAGATCAGATCGATCAACACCTTCGTCATCGCCAAGTCGTTTGGCTCGATGCTGTTCTTCGTGGTCATCGGCATGGCCCTGGCCCTGCAATCGCTGTGGCCGAGTGCCGACAAAGCGGTGATGAGCGGTTTCGTTCTGGTGCTGCTGTACATGAAGGGGCCGCTGGAACACCTGATCAGCACCCTGCCAATCATCAGCCGCGCGCAGATTGCCTTCCGCCGCATTGCCGAACTCAGCGAACAGTTCTCCTCACCGGAACCGCACCTGTTGCTGCAGGATCAGGGCGGCAAGCCGGCCGCCGTCAACAGCCTGGAACTGCGCAACGTGCGCTACGCCTTCCCTCCCGTGGAAGGCAGCGAGCCGTTCCGCCTCGGCCCGGTGAACCTGCGCATCGAACAGGGCGACATTGTGTTTATCGTCGGTGAGAACGGCTGCGGCAAGACCACGCTGATCAAATTGCTCCTGGGCCTGTACGCGCCGACCGAGGGCGAAATTCGCGTTAACGACAAGCCGATCACCGCCGTCAACCGCGATGATTACCGGCAGAACTTCACGACGATCTTCGCCGACTACTACCTGTTCGATGACTTGATCCAGGGCGATCGTGAAGTGCCGCAGGATGCCACCCGCTACCTGGAACGTCTGGAGATCGCGCACAAGGTCAGCGTGCGCGACGGCGCCTTCAGCACTACCGACCTGTCCACCGGTCAGCGCAAACGCCTGGCACTGGTCAACGCCTGGCTCGAAGAGCGGCCGGTGCTGGTGTTCGATGAATGGGCGGCGGATCAGGACCCGACCTTCCGGCGGATCTTCTATACCGAGCTGCTGCCCGACCTCAAGCGTCTGGGCAAAACCATCATCGTGATTTCCCACGACGACCGTTACTTCGACGTCGCCGATCAACTGGTGCGCATGGAGGCCGGCAAGGTCAGAAGCGAACTGCAAACCGCTTGATCGAGGCAGCCGCGACCGGGCCGGAGAAAAAACTTTTCCGGTTTGCCGCGGCTTCCTCGTCTTAATGAGATGAATAAGAACCATTAACAACTATACCTGCCAAGGTCTTAACCTCATGTCCGCATCCCGTTTCATGCTTCGCCCTCTGACTCGAGCCCTGCTGATGCACGGCGCGACCCGCACACGCCTGGCCGGTAGCGGCCTGGGTCTGGCACTGACCCTCGCGGCAGCGCCGTATGTCCAGGCCCAGGAATGGACCCTGAACATCCCGGCCCAACCGCTGGCCCAGGCCCTGCAAACCCTCGGTCAGCAGACCAGCCTGCAAATCATCTACAGCCCGGAAAGCCTGCAAGGCCTGCGCTCCAGCGCCCTCAACGGCCGCTACCAGGACGACGAATCGCTGAAGGCGATGCTCAGCGGCACCGGCATTCGCTATCAGCGTGACGGCAACACCGTCACCGTGCTCGGCCCGGTCACCAGCGGCAGCGCGATGGAACTGGCGCCGACCAACGTCAACGCCAACCGCCTCGGCGCCACCACCGAAGGCAGCAACTCCTACACCACCGGCGGCGTGACCATCGGCAAGGGCGTGCACTCGCTGAAGGAAACGCCGCAGTCGGTCACGGTGATGACCCGCAAGATGCTCGATGACCAGAACCTCAACACCATTGAACAGGTGATGGAGAAGACCCCGGGCATCACCGTCTACGACTCGCCCATGGGCGGCAAATATTTCTACTCGCGCGGTTTCCGCATGACCGGCCAGTACCAGTACGACGGCGTGCCGCTGGACATCGGCAGCAGCTACGTGCAGGCGGACAGTTTCAACAGCGACATGGCCATCTACGACCGCGTGGAAATCCTCCGCGGCGCGGCGGGCATGATGAAGGGCGCGGGCGGCACCGCCGGCGGCGTCAACTTCGTGCGCAAGCGCGGCCAGGACACCCCGCACACACAGCTGTCGCTGTCGGCCGGGACCTGGGACAACTATCGCGGCCAGGTCGACACCGGCGGCCCGCTGAACGACGCCGGCACTGTCCGTGGCCGCGCCGTGGTGACCCAGCAGACCCGTCAGTATTTCTACGATGTGGCTGAACGCCGCGACCAGATCTACTACGGCGCCCTGGACTTCGACCTCAGCCCCGACACCACCCTCGGTCTGGGCATGGCCTATGAAGACGTCGACGCCACCCCGTGCTGGGGCGGCCTGCCGCGCTACGCCGACGGCTCCGACCTGCACCTGAAACGCTCCACCTGCCTGAACACCTCGTGGAACAACCAGCGCAGCAAACGCGCCACCTACTTCGCCGACGTCAAACACCAGTTCAACGATGACTGGTCGCTGAAAGTCGCCGGTGTGTACTCGCGCAACACTCAGGACATGGAATATTCCTTCCCGAGCGGCACAGTGCCCTTGGGCGCCACCGCCACCAACACGCTGATGCTCGGCAGTACCTATGACTACGATCAGCGCGACTACGGTTTCGATGCTTACGTCGATGGCAAATTCGACGCCTTCGGCCAGCAGCACGAACTGATCGTCGGTGCCAACGCCAGCCGTTCGCACAAGGACGACTTCTATGCGGTGGCCGCGTTGCCACAGCGCCAGAACGTGTTCAACCCGAACCACAACATCCCGCAGCCGGATGAAAGCTACTACCTGGCCAACGCCTCCCGTGGCGGCCCGGTGGACATGCACATCAAGCAATACGGCGCCTACTCGATCGCCCGCCTGAAACTCGCCGACCCGATGACCCTGGTACTCGGCAGCCGGGTCAGCTGGTACAAATCCGACACCGACTCGGTGCAGTACTTCCGCGGTGAAGGCACCGAGGTCAACACCCAGTCCACCGAAACCGGCCAGGTCACGCCGTTCGCCGGCCTGCTCTACGACCTCAACGACAACCTGACCGCCTACGCCAGCTACACCGACATCTTCACCCCGCAAGGCTCGTACAAAACCATCGACGGCAGCACGCTCAAGCCGCTGATTGGCCAGAGCTACGAGCTGGGGATCAAGGGTGAGTGGTACGACGGTCGTCTGAACACCACGTTCAACCTGTTCCGCACCATCCAGAAAGACGCGGCCCAGGATGACCTGCGGTGCGAAGACAGTTCGTGCCAGATCAACTCGGGCAAGGTCCGCGCCCAGGGCTTTGAAGCTGAAGTCAGCGGTGAAGTGATCGACCGCCTGCAACTGTTGGCCGGTTATACCTACACCCAGACCAAGGTGCTGGAAGATGCCGATGCCACTCAGGATGGCGCGGTCTACAACTCCTACGTGCCGCGTCACCTGTTGCGCGTCTGGGGTGATTACGCCCTGAGCGGGCCGCTGGACCGTGTGACGATTGGTGCGGGTGTCAATGCGCAGACGGGCACCTACCGGGTTTCGCCTCTGGGCGGGGACAATGTCGATGGCGCGGGTTATGCGGTCTGGAACGGTCGCATTGGTTATCGGATCGATGACACCTGGTCGGTGGCGTTGAACGGCAATAACCTGTTCGACAAGCGTTATTACGCGACTATTGGTACCGAGGGGTTCGGTAACTTCTACGGGGATCCACGCAATTTTGTGATGTCGGTGAAGGCTGATTTCTGATTTTTTGATTTGAGCTGTGAGAGAGCCCCGCATTGTGAGATGCGGGGCTTTTTGGTTTTTGGGATTGGGGATTGGGGGGCATATCCGTTGCTGCGGGTGCTGCCGCTGGCGGTTTCGCTCTTACAGCGAGTCACCTTTTCCAAACGCCGAAAAGGTAACCCAAAAGGCTTTGCCCCGGCGTACGGCCCGCTCGCTGGAGCTCGGGGTACCTTCGTTACGGGACCGATCCGGGCGCAGCGGCTCCGGTTGGCTTCGCTGCACCTACACTCGCTGTGTACGACTGCGTCGTACGGTCGCTACGCTCCCACCCCCGGATCGATCCCGTAACGAAGCCTGCCGAAGGGGCAAAAGATCAAAAGCAAAAGCCAAAGCCAGATCAAGAGCCCCTCACCCTAGCCCTCTCCCAGAGGGAGAGGGGACTGACCGAGGTGTTTGGGCGAAACACGCCGACTTGCGATACCGAGTCGAATGCAGGTTTTGAACACCGCAAAAATCGGCTCCCTCTCCCTCGGGAGAGGGCTGGGGTGAGGGGCGAATCCAACACAGATCCAAAGCAGACCACACGCTTTTCACCACTCAACAATGAGCGTTAGCTCGAGTGCTTTTGATCTTGATCCACCGGCGACGTCGGAAGGCTGAGTGGAGGGATTGATCCGGGGGTGGGAGCGCAGCGACCGTTCGACGAAGTCGAACACAGCGAGTGTAGGTGCAGCGAAGCAAACCGGAGCCGCTGCGCCCGGATCGATCCCGCAGCGAAGGAACCCGAGCCTGCGAGGGCCGAACGCAGGAGCTAGCGTTTTTTGCTTACTTTTTTTGGCGCTTGTAAAAAAGTAAGTCGCCGTCAGGCGAAACCGCCAGCAGCCGCTACCAAAGCAACGGATATTCACCCCATCCAAAAAACCCGCGCAAGCGCCCCACCAACCCGCGAATAAACCTCCAGAACCCCAGGCACCACCGTCCCCAACCGCAACAAATCATGAGTCAACCCGGCACAAACCTCGACCTCGACCTCAACCCCCTGCCCACGCAGCCTGTCGACATAAGCCTGCCCCTCATCCAGCAACGGATCAAACCCGGCCAATATGACAATGGCCGGCGCCACCCCACGCAAATCCTCCGCCAGCAACGGCGAAAAACGCCAATCCAGATAATCCTCCGGCCCTCGCGCATAGTGCTGATAAAACCACTCCAGCGTGTCGTTCTCGAGCAGGTACCCCTCGCCAAACAACAGCCGCGAATCATGCACCCGCGAAGCATCGGTCACCGGATAACACAACAACTGCGCCTTCGGCGCGATAGCCACCGTGTGCGGCTGCCGCACCGCCTGAATCGCCAGCACCGTCGCCAGCGTGGCGCCCGCGCTATCACCGCCAAACGCGACCCGCGAACAATCCAGGCCGAGGCTCACAGCCTGTTCGGCCAGCCACGCCAACGCGTCCTCGCCATCCTCCAGCGCCGTCGGAAAGCGATGCTCCGGTGCCAGCCGATAACCGACCGAGAGCACCGCACACGGCGTGCGCTGGCAAAACTCACGGCAGACACCGTCGTGGGAATCCAGACTGCCGACCACAAACCCGCCACCGTGGAAATACACCAGCACCGGCAGCGGTGAAGCAACACCGTTGGGCCGGTACAACCGCAAGGCCAGCACCGCGCCGTCCCGGGTCAGTGTTGCAATCTCGCTGACTTCAAGGTCTTGCGGCGCCGGCCAGCGCAACTGCGCGGTGGTCTGTTCGAATGTGGCGCGGGCCTCGCTCGGGGTCAGTTGGTGCATGGCCGGCAGGCCGGCGTCCTGGCTGTCTTGAGCGAGGTCGAGGAAAGCTTCCAGATCAGGGTGTAACGACATCGATAAAAATCCTTGTATCCGCAATAAGACGGGCGCGCCTGGGCAGCGCCCGCGCAAAAGACCGGGCGATCAACTCACCCGCGCCATGCAATGCTCGATCAACGCTTTAAGCTCACGCTGGTAATCGCTCATCAGCGCATCCATGGTGCCGGCGCGGTAACGCTGGCTGCTATAGATGCAGCGCAAGGCCAGTTGCCCGTCATAGACCTGGCCGACGATTTCCAGCCAGTTGCCCAGATTCGCCTTGAGGCTGTAGTTGTCGCCGGTCTCTTCCAGTGCCGGCACCAGCAACGCCTGTTCATCGAAGCTCTGGTCGAACTGCCCGAGGTAGTTGAAGGTCACCCGTGCCTGCGGCAATGCAGCCAGTTGCGCCGAGATTTCCGGCCCGGCCAGATGACGCAGCACGCCATAGCCGATGCCCTTCTGCGGTACGCCCGCCAGTTGCGCCTGCACATCGATGATCGACTGGCCGATGTCATCGCTGTCCGGGCGCAAACGCACCGGGAACATGCTGGTGAACCAGCCGAGGCTGCGGCTCAGGTCGATCGATTCGAAGAGGTCTTCGCGCCCGTGCCCTTCGAGCAGAATCAACGCCGACGGTTGCTCGCTCCAGCGGCACAGGGCGCGGCTGAGCGCTGACAACAGCAAGTCGTTGATCTGCGTGCCGTACACCGCCGGGGCCTGTTTGAGCAGTTGTTCGGTGTGCTCGCGGGACAGCTTGAGCCGTGCCTGCGCCTGTTGCCGCACGAGGTTCTTGCCGCGCGGGTTGTCGCACGGCAGATCAACGCCGGGCTGATCCAGTTGCTCCAGCCAATAACTCAATTCCTGCTCGGCAATCACCGGCGCCTGCGCCTGCAATGCCTCGGCAAACGAACGATAACTGCTGGTGCGAATCGGCAGTTGCGGCGCCAGCCCCTGCACGCACGCCTCATAAGCGACTTTCAGATCGTCGAGCAGAATCCGCCACGACACGGTGTCGACCACCAGGTGATGAATCACCACCAGCAACCGCGCCTGGCCATCCGGCAAGGCCACATGCATGACCCGCCAGACCGGCCCGTCATCGAGTTTGAGGCTGCGCTGCGCGAGGTTGGCCAAGGCTTCGACCTCTTCGCTGCTTTGCGCTTCACGGCGCCACAGCACAGCCTCGTCGGACGCGCTGCTGCTATAGCGCTGCAACCAGCGCCCGCCGTCGTTGGAAAAACGCAGACGCAACGAATCGTGATGCTGTTCGATCAAGCCCAGGGCCTGCTCCAGTGCATCCAGATCCAGCGGCTGACGTGCGCTGAGCAGCAACGACTGGTTGTAGTGATGCGCCTCGGCCATGCCTTCGGCGAAGAACCACTCCTGGATCGGCAGCAAATTGAACGCGCCCTCTGCGGCAACCTGTGTCAGGTCCGGCAGCGCTTGCTCGGCGCCCTCCTTCGCCACCTGCTGCTCGACGATGCCGGCGATGGTTTGATAGCGCATCAGATCGCGCAGCTTCAGTTCCATCTGCAGGGTCGGGTGGTTTCGCACCCGCGAGATCACTTGCAGGCTGAGGATCGAATCGCCGCCCAGTTCAAAGAAGTTATCGCTGATACCGACCTGCTCGACCTGCAACACCTGCGCCCAGATTTCCGCCAGCAGGCGTTCCTGCTCGGTGCGCGGGGCAACATATTCGTCGCTTTTGAACTCCGGCTCCGGCAAGGCCTTGCGATTGAGCTTGCCGTTGGGCGTGACCGGGAACGCGCTGAGGCAGACGATCTGCGCCGGCACCATGTATTCCGGCAGCGAAGCGCGCAGCCCGGCCTTGAGTTCATCGCCGATGTCTTCACCGCTGGCGGTGACCACGTAGCCGATCAGTTGCTTGCCGGAGGCATTGTCGCGGGCAATCACCAGCGCATCGCTGACCGCCGGCAACTGACGCAGGCTGGCCTCGACTTCGCCTAGCTCGATGCGGAAGCCACGGACCTTGACCTGATGGTCGATGCGCCCGACGTAATCGACCACCCCGTCCGGGCGACGACGCACCAGATCGCCGCTGCGGTACAGGCGCTCGCCAGGGGCAAACGGGTTGGGCACGAAGCGCTCGCCGGTCAGATCGGGGCGGCCGTAGTAACCGCGAGCGACGCCGTAACCGCCGATGTACAACTCACCGGCAAAACCCGGCGGCAGCGGATTCAGATCGTCGTCGAGCACGTACAGCGAACGCGCACCGACCGCGCGACCGATCGGCGCGTATGCCGCTTCGCACTGCTGGCTGATGGCGACTTTCCAGAGCATCGGCGTGACCACGGTTTCGGTCGGGCCGTAGCCGTTGGTGAAGTACTGCGGACGCAACGCCGCTTTCACCTGTTCGAAAGTCTGTTCCGGCACCGCGTCGCCACCGAAGCAGTAGATGCGTACCGGTGGCGGTGCAATGCCGCTGGCGGCGGCGTACTCGGCCAGTTGCTTGAGATAGGCCGGTGGGAAGCAGGCGATGGTCACGCCGTAATCGTGCAGGGCCTGATAGGTCTGCTCCGGGGTCCACAGGCATCCGTCACGGATCACCAGACGACCGCCGCTGTACAGCGTACTCAGCCAGCGTTCGTGAGCGCCGTCGAAAGCGAAGGACATGAAGTGCAGCTCGCAACTGCTCGCGTCCATTTCGTACAACTCGGCGATCGCCTGGCAGTGCATGCTCAGCGGTCCCTGGGTGACGGCCACGCCTTTCGGCCGCCCGGTGGAACCGGAGGTGTAAACCAGATAGGCCAGGCTCTGCTCGTGAACATCGCAGACCGGTGCGGCATCGCTGTAAAGACTGCGATCGAGCTGATCGATTTCCAGGCGCAACACGCCATGCGGCGCCGGTAACGTCGCGCGCAGGCTGGTTTGCGTCAGCAGCAGGGCCATGCGCGAATCTTCGATCATGTAGGCCAGACGCTCCGGCGGGTAATCGATGTCCAGCGGCACGTACGCCGCACCGCTCTTGAGCACGGCGAGGAAACTCACCAGCATTTCCAGCGAGCGCGGCAACGCCACGCCGATCACCACTTCCGGCCCGGCGCCGTGGGCGATCAGGCACTGCGCGAGTCGATTGGCCTGCCGCTCCAGTTCGGCGTAGGTCAGGCTCTCGCCGGCGCATTGCACCGCGATCGCGTGGGGTTGCTGTTGCGCATGACGACTGATCAGCTCCGGCAGCAACTGCGGCGCGTGGCGGTGGGAAGGCTCGGCGCTCCAGGCCTGCGCCGCTTGCCATTGTTCGGCGGACAGACGCTGCAAGTTGCCCAGCCGCTCATACGGCGCGGCCATCATCGCCGCGAGGGTGTTTTCCAGGGTCAGGCGAATGCCTTCTACCGCCTCGGCGCTGAAGTGGCTGCGCAGGTACAGGTACTCGATCGACAATTCGTCGCCGAGCATCACCGCAAGGTCCATCGGCACGTTGGTCACGCCGTGGCCGATGGATTTGCCGAAGGTCAGCTCGGTGTCGGTTTCTTCCTGCAAGCGCTCGTCGATCGGGAAGTTCTCGAACACCACGATGCTGTCGAACAGCGCCTGACCACCAAGGTTCGACCAGCGCTGCACATCGGCCAGCGGTGCCTGGGAGTAATCGCGAATGTCGAGGTTGTAGGCCTGCACTTCCTCCAGCCAGTCGGCCAGACGCTGATCGGCCTGCGGGGTCTGAATGATCGGCAAGGTGTTGATGAACAGGCCGAGCATGTTGCCGACGTTCGGCAGACTTTCCGGACGCCCGGATACGGTGGCGCCGAAGGTCACCGTTTGCTGGCCAGTGTAGCGTTGCAACAGCAGCAGCCACGCACCCTGAATCAACGTATTCGGGGTGATGCGCAAATCGCGGCAGAACTCCAGCAGGCGCGCGGTTTGCGCTTTGTCCCAGTTCGAATAGATAGCATCGTGACCAGTAACGTCGGCACTATGACGCGGGTGCATCGCCTGACTCAGCGCGGTCGGTTCGTTGACCACCGCCAGACGCGCCTTCCAGAACAGCTCTTGGGCATCCTGATCCTGCGCCTGCAACCAGGCAATAAAGTCGCGATAGCGGCCGTTCTCGCCAGTCACCTGGCCCGTGGAATAGAACTGCAAGACCTCGCCGAACAACCGCGAACTGCTCCAGCCGTCCATCAGAATGTGGTGGCTGGTCCAGATCATCTGGTACTGCTCGTCGCCCAGCTGCAGCAGGGTCACCCGCTGCAAACGCGCCTCGGACAAGTCGAAGCCCAGCGCGCGGTCGGCACTGGCAAATTCGGCAATCGCCGCCTCGCTGCAGTCCTGCCCACGCCAATCGAGCACCTGCATCTGCAACGGCGCTTGGCGATGGACGACCTGCAACGGCTTGGCCAGCCCATCCTGCCAATGGAAACTGGTGCGCAGGATCGCCTGCCGCACAATGATGAATTCCCAGGCCTGGCGGAAACGCTCAACGTCGAGGCCCTTGATCGGCAGGCTGACCTGTTGCACATAGAGGCTGCTGCCGTTATCCGACAGCGTGTGGAAGAGCATGCCTTCCTGCATCGGCGACAGCGGATAGACGTCTTCGATCAGCTCCGTCGGCACCGGCAAGGCATCGAGTTGCGCCTGATCCAATTGCGCCAACGGGTAGTCGGCGGCGCTGGCGGATTGCGCGTCTGCATGCGAAACCACTGCGGCCAGTTTCTGCACCGTCTGCTGCTGGAACAGGTCCTTGGGCGTGAAGCAAATGCCCTGCTGCCGCGCGCGGCTGACCAGTTGAATCGAGATGATCGAATCGCCGCCGAGGGCGAAGAAGTTGTCGGTCACGCCGACCCGCTCGATCTTCAGAATGTCCTGCCAGACCTCGGCCAGTTGCTGCTCCAGCGGCGTCGAAGGCGCGACGTAATCGCGTTGCGCCTGATTGGCATCCGGCGTCGGCAAGGCCTTGCGATCAAGTTTGCCGTTGGGTGTCAGCGGCAACTGTTCGAGGAACAGCCACTGCGCCGGCACCATGTAGTCCGGCAGATGCGCCTTGAGCGCGGCTTGCAACTCAGCAATCAGCGCGTCCAGTTGCGCAAGACTCTGATCAGCCTCGGCCGGCACCACATAAGCGACCAGTTGCTGGCCGCCAACGCCGTCCACCGCCAGCACCACGCCTTCGCGCACGCTGGCCTGGGCCAGCAGACGCGCTTCGATTTCCCCCAGTTCGATACGGAAGCCGCGCACCTTGACCTGATGGTCGATGCGGCCGACGTATTCGATACGGCCGTCGTCCATGAAACGCGTCAGGTCGCCGGTGCGGTACATGCGCTCGCCGTTGCTCGCTAACGGGTTTGGCACGAAACGTTCGGCGGTCAGGCCCGGGCGCAACAGATAGCCACGGGTGATGCCCTCACCGGCCAGATACAGCTCCGCAGCGATGCCGAGCGGTGCTGCCTGCAATTGCCCGTCGAGCAGGTACGCGGTGGTGTTGCGCAGTGGCCGGCCGATAGTGGCCTGGCCGCCGAGTTCGCGACGGGTCCAGGTCGAATACGTGGTGTCTTCGGAAGGCCCGTACAGATCGTAAACGTGGGCAACCGAAGTCTCGCGGTACAGCGTGTCGACCAGCGCCTGCTTGAGCGGCTCGCCGGCCAGATTGATGATGCGCACGCCCGGCGGGATCTGGCCGATGCGTTGTAGCGCGGCAATCGCCGATGGCACGGTGTTGATCAGGCGCACCTGATCACGCTCGGGCAAGTCCGCCAGCTCCAGGGCATTGCGCGCCATGACTATGGATCCGCCGCGCGCCAGGGTGACGAAAATCTCCCACACCGACAGGTCGAAGCACACCGACGTCGAGGCCAGTACGCCTTGCAGATCGTCCTCGCTGTAGACCTCGGCGGACCAGTGAATCAGCGCCTGTACGTTGCGATGGGCGATGGACACGCCTTTCGGTTTGCCGGTGGAACCGGAGGTGTAGATCACGTAGGCGAGATTGCTCGAGTCGGCGCGCGCCGGCAGGTTGTCAGGTGCCTGCGCGGCGAACGCCTCGCCGCCGGCCTCGACCAGCACCACGTGTGCTTCGCTGGATGGCAGTTGCGCCAGCAAGGCTTGCTGGGTCAGCAGAACTTTCGCCTGGCTGTCGTCGAGCATGTAGGCCACGCGGTCGGCCGGGTAGTCCGGGTCCAGCGGCACGTAGGTGCCGCCGGCCTTGAGCACCGCCATCAGGGCGATCACCAGTTCCGCCGAACGCGGCAGCGCCACGCCGACGCGCACTTCGGCGGTGACACCCAGCGTCACCAAATGCCGGGCCAACTGGTTTGCCCGCCGGTTCAGTTCGCCATAGCTGAGGGCCACGCCGGCATGACTCAACGCCAGTGCCCGCGGATGTGCTGCGACCCTTGCTTCAAAGCTCTGCGAGATCAGCCGCTCGGCCGGATAAGCGGCGTGAATGTCGTTCCACTGCGCCAGCGTCTGCCGTTCGGCCTGCGGCAGCAGACCGATCTCGCCAAGTGCCCGCTGCGGCGCTGCAATAAATTGCTCCAGCACTTCACGCAAATGCGCCGCCAGACCAAGCACGCTGCGCTCGGCGAAGTGCTCGGTGAGGTAGTTGAAATCGAGGTTGAGCACTTCGCTGGCGCCGGCGATCAGGGTCAGACCGTAGTTGGTCTGCTCGCGATGCTCCAGACCGGAAAAACGCAGCCCGCCCGGATTGCCCTCCAGCGCTTCGGATACCGGGTAGTTCTCGAACACCAGCAAAGTGTCGAACAACGCTTCGCCACTCAATGCGGCCAGACGTTGAATGTCCTGCAACGGCGTCTGTTCGTAATCGCGCAACAGCAGGTTCTTGTCCTGCACGCTGCGCACCCAGTCACCGACGCTGAGGCTGGCCTGCGGGCTGGCGATCACCGGCAAGGTGTTGATGAATAGCCCCAGCTGTTCTTCGATGCCCGGCAAATCCACCGGACGCCCGGATACCGTGGCGCCAAACGCCACGGTGGCCTGGCCGGTGTAGCGCTGCAACACCAGCAGCCACGCGGCCTGCACCAGACTGTTGAGGGTCACCTGTTGCTGACGGGAGAAGCTGTTCAGACGCTGGGTCAACGCTTCATCGAAATGCAGACGATGCATCTGTTTGCCCGGCCCCGGCACGGTGCGTCCGTGGCAGGCGGAGGCCAGTCGGGTCGGCTCGTCGAGTTCGGCCAGTTGCCCGCGCCAGAATTCCTGCGCGGCCGCCTTGTCCTGGCCCTGTAGCCACACCAGAAAATCCCGATAGCGACCCTGCGCGCTCGGCACCGGCTGGCCGGCGTAATCCTGCAGCACCTCGCCGAACATCCGCGAGTTGCTCCAGCCATCCATGAGGATGTGGTGGCAGGTGAAAATCAGTCGATGGCGATCGTCAGCAGTGCGCAGCAGGCACAGGCGCAACAACGGTGGATTCTGCAGATCGAAGCCACGCTCGCGGTCGGCCTGCGCCCGTGCTTCAAGCACCGCCGGCAGATCGGCGGCATCACGCACATCGATTTCCGGCATTTCCAGGGTCAGTTGGCGGTTGATCACCTGCAAAGGCGCATCGAGGCCATCGCGGCCCCAGATGAAACCGGCGCGCAGCACTTCGTGGCGATCGACCACCCGCTGCCAGGCTTGCTGAAACCGCGCGACGTCGAGGCCGTCGATGTCCAGCAGCATCTGATAGACGTAGGCGCTGGCGTCCGCGTCGTACAGGCTGTGGAACAGAATGCCCTGCTGCATCGGCGCCAGCGGATAGATGTCCTCGATGCGCTGGGCGGCGATCGGCAGGCTGTCCAGATGCGCCTGGGACAAACCGGCCAGCGGCACGTCGGACGGAGTCAGCCCCCCGGAATGACTGAGGCAGTGGTCGATCAATTCGCTCAGCGCCACTTCGTAGGCACGGGCCAAACCGACAATGGTCGCCTCTTCGAAAACGTCGCTGCTGTAGGTCCAGGTCAGGCTCAACTGGCCCTGATAAACCCGACCATCGATGGTCAGCCAATTGGCCATCGGCGCGTTTGCGTCCTGACCGGCGCCCTTGTCTTCGGTGGCCGGCCGCCACAAGGCGTCTTCGTCGAAGTTGTTATCGAACTGGCCGAGGTAGTTGAACGTCACCTGCGGTTGCGCCAGTTCATGGAGTGCCGCTTGTGCTTCGGCGGTGCCGAGATAACGCAACAAGCCATAGCCGATGCCCTTGTTCGGGATCGCGCGCAGTTGCTCCTTGATGCCTTTGATCGAGGTTTGCAGACTGGCGTTTGGCGTCAGGCGCACCGGGAACATGCTGGTGAACCAGCCCACGGTGCGGCTCAGGTCGATGTCATCGAAGAGGTCTTCGCGGCCATGGCCTTCGAGCTGGACCAACGCACTGTCGCTGGCGGTCCACTCACACAACACCCGCGCCAGTGCGGTCAGCAGCAGGTCGTTGACCTGAGTGCGGTAGGCCGCCGGGGCCTGTTGCAGCAGCTGGCGAGTGCGTTCGGCGTCCAGCCGCGTGTCGACGCTGCGTTCGAAGCGGTTGTACAACTGGCCCTGCGGATTATCCAGCGGCAAACCGAGCGGAACGTCGCGCAACTGTTCGCGCCAGTAGCTGAGTTCGCTGCCCAGCGCCGCGCTGCGCGCATGTTCTTGCAGGCGCAGACCCCAGTCTTTGAACGCGCTGGTCTTGGCCGGCAGATGCACGCTCTGTCCGCTGCTGATCTGCTGATAGGCGCTTTGCAGGTCTTCCAGCAGGATTCGCCACGACACGCCATCGACCACCAGGTGATGAATCACCAGCAGCAGACGCTGACTGGCGTCCGGCATATCGACCAGCGCCGCGCGGATCAGCGGGCCGTTGTGCAGGTCGAGGCTGCGTTGCAGGTCCAGGCACAGCGCTGGCAGTGCCGCGCTGTCGTCCAGCGTAAAGCTGCGCAACAATTCTTGTGGCTGATCCGCCGCGCCGTGGCTTTGCTGCCAGCCCTGCTCGGTTTCGCGATAGCGCAGACGCAAGGCGTCATGCTGTTTTTGCACCTGCGCCAGGGCCTGTTGCAGGGCTGCGGCTTGCAGGGTTTTCGCCGGGGTCAGCAGGATCGACTGGTTCCAGTGATGCCGCGCCGGGATGTCGCTGTGGAAAAAATACTGCTGGATCGGCGTCAGTGGTGCGTCGCCAAGCACCTCGCCCTGCTCCGTCTGCACGGCGTCGCTTTGTTGCGCGACGGTGGCCAGACGCTGCACGGTCTGGTGCTGAAAAATGTCCTTGGGCGTAAAGCGAATGCCGGCCTGCCGCGCGCGGCTGACCACTTGAATCGAAATGATCGAATCGCCGCCCAGCTCGAAGAAATTATCGTGAAGCCCGACCCGCTCGACCTTGAGCACGTCCTGCCAGATCTCCGCCAGACGCTGTTCCAGTTCGCTGCGCGGCGCCGCATAGGCCTCTTGCACCTGCGCAACGTCCGGCTGCGGCAGCTGCTTGCGGTCGAGCTTGCCGTTGGCGGTCAGCGGCAGCCGGTCAAGGAACGCCCAACTGACCGGAACCATGTAATCGGGCAGTGTTTCGCGCAGGTGCGCCTTGATCGAATCGCGCAGGGCGCCCTGCTCGTCCGCGTTCACTACCTCGACGGGCACGACCCAGGTTGCCAGTTGCTGACCGCTGAGGCCGTCCACCGCCAGCACCACCGCTTCGCGCACCTGTGGATGCTTGAGCAGTTGCGCTTCGATTTCGCCGAGCTCGATGCGGAAGCCACGGATCTTCACTTGGTGGTCGATACGGCCGATGTACTCGATCACCCCGTCGCCGCGCAGCCGTGCAAGGTCGCCGGTACGGTATAGGCGCTGGCCGGCCTTGCGGTTGAACGGGTCGGGCACGAAGCGGGTGGCGCTCATTCCGGCCTGATTCAGATAACCACGGGCGAGACCGGCGCCAGCGATGTACAACTCACCGATGCAGCCTTGCGGCACCAGGTTCAGCGAGCTGTCGAGCAAGTACCACGACAGGTCGACAATCGGCGCGCCAATCGGGCTGCTGTGATTGCTGTGCAGATCCGCCAGCGACAATGGCCGGTAGGTCACGTGCACGGTGGTTTCGGTGATGCCGTACATGTTGATCAGCGTCGGCGCGCGGTCGCCAAAACGTTCGAACCACGGGCGCAGATTCTGTACTTCCAGCGCCTCGCCGCCGAACACCACGTAACGCAGGGTATTACTGCGGCTCGACTCGCAGGCGACCTGCATCAACGGCTTGAACGCCGACGGTGTCTGGTTCAGCACCGTGACATTTTCATCGCACAGCAGCGTGTAGAAATCCTCTGGCGAACGGCTGACGTCGTGGGGCACCACCACCAGTTTGCCGCCGTACAGCAGCGCGCCAAAAATCTCCCACACCGAAAAGTCGAACGCGTAGGAATGGAACAGCGTCCAGCTGTCCTGCGCGCCGAAATCGAACCAGTGCGCGGTGGCGCTGAACAGGCGCATCACGTTGCCGTGCGGCAGCAACGCGCCCTTGGGTTTGCCGGTGGAACCGGAGGTGTAGATGACGTAGGCCAGATTGTCCGGCGTGGTCAGGCATGGCGGGTTGCTTTCGATGCTGTGTTCCGGCGCCTGATCCAGATCGAGGCAGACCAGCCCCGGCGGAATCGGCAATTGCCCGAGCAAATGGCCCTGGGTCAACAGCAATCGAATACCGCTGTCGTCGATCATGTAGCTCAAGCGGTCATCCGGGTAGCTCGGGTCCAGCGGCACATAGGCGCCGCCCGCTTTCAGCACCGCGAGAATGGCGACGATCATGTCCAGCGAACGCTCCACCGCCACACCGACGCGCACGTCCGGGCCGACGCCCTGCTCGAGCAGCGTATGCGCCCACTGGTTGGCGCGGCGATTGAGTTCAGCGTAGGTCAGGCGTTGTCCTGCGAAGGTCACGGCCACCGCGTCGGCATGCCGCTCGGCCTGGGCCTCAATGGCTTGCTGGATGCACGGCGTCAGCGGTTGTTCAACCAGCGACGGATTCCATTGCGCCAACAGCTGTTGCTGCTGGCCGGCGTCGAGCATCGGCAATTGGCCGATGCACCGGGTCGGCTCGGCGACGATCGCCTGCAACAGCGCGGTCCAGTGTTGCGCCAGTCGCTCGATGGTCGCTGCGTCGAACAGGTCGGTGGCGTACTTGAGTACCGCTTCGATGCCGTGCGCCTGTTCGGTAGTGTTGAGGGTCAGGTCGAATTGCGCGGTCTGGCTCTGCCATTCCAGCGGTTCGATGTTCAGGCCGTTAAGGCGCGTCGCAACGCTCGCACGGCGCTCGGCCTGGTGGTTGAACATCACCTGGAACAGCGGACTGTGGCTGAGGCTGCGGCCCGGCTCCAGCGCTTCGACCAGTTGCTCGAAGGGCAAGTCCTGATGCGCCTGCGCCTCCTGGGCGGTCTGTTTGACCTGACGCAGCAGTTCGACAAACGGCAGCTCTGCGTCGATGTCCGCCTTGAGCACCTGGGTGTTGACGAAGAAGCCGATCAGGCGCTCGATTTCTACCCGGCCACGGTTGGCCACCGGCACGCCGACACGGATGTCGCTTTGCCCGCTGTAGCGATGCAGCAAGGCCTGAAACGAAGCCAGCAGCAACACGAACAGGGTGACGTTTTCCTGCCGGGCAAACGCTTTGAGGGCATGGCTCAGCGCCGGGTCGAGAATCAGGTTATGGCTGGCGCCGGCGAAGCTTTGATCGACCGCGCGCGGGCGATCCAGCGGCAACTCCAGCACCGGTTGTTCGCCGCCGAGTTTTGCCTGCCAGTAGGCCAGTTGTCGCTCCTGCTCACCGGCCTCCATCCACTGGCGCTGCCACAAGGCGTAATCGGCGTATTGAATCGGCAGCGCCGGCAGACCGGCGTCGTGACCGAGGTTGAAACCGGCATAGAGCTGCACCAGTTCCTCGATCATCACTTGCAGCGACCAGCCATCGGAAACGATGTGATGCAGGGTCAGCACCAGCACATGCTCAGCGGGGTTGACCTGCAGCAGCGCGGCTCGCAGCAACGGGCCGTGCTGCAGATCGAAAGTCTTCTGGCTCTGGGTCTGGACGAAAGCCTCGATCGAGTGCTCCGGGTCATTCGCCAGATCAGCGCTCAGGTTGTGAATATCGAGGGTAAAAGGTCCTGCGGGCAGGACCACTTGCAAGGGTTGCGCGCTGTCTTGAGAGAACACCGTGCGCAAGGTTTCGTGGCGCTCGATCAGCGCCGCAATGCTGCGTTCCAGTGCCGGCACATCCAGCGGCCCCTGCAAGCGCAGGGCCGTCGGAATGTTGTAGGCCGCGCTGTGCGGTGCCCACTGCCAGAGGAACCACTGGCGCTGCTGAGCGTAGGACAGCAGCAACGGCTCTTCAGCCGCGCGCTTGAAAACCGGGGCAATGTCAAAGAGGTTGACGCCTTTCTGCTTGAGCAGAACCGCCAGAGCCTTTCTTTGCTTAGCCGAAAGTTGTCCTACCGACTCGATTAACTCTTGCACGCGTTTTTCCCTCTCAAGAAATCAGTTTTTCCAGATCATCGAGGGATAGACGTTTGAGGGCCTCCAGTGATTTAGCCAATTCATCCTGAACGGGCGACATTTCGACGCGCAGCGCTTCGATCCGCGCGCAGAAATCCTTGAGGGTGTCGGTTTCGAACAGCGCCTTGAGCGGCACCTTGTCGCCCAGACGTTCCTGCACCCGGGTCACCACCAGCGTCGCCAGTAACGAATGGCCGCCGAGCTGGAAGAAGTTGTCCGCCAGCCCTACCCGCTCGACTTCCAGCACTTGCTGCCAGATCGTCGCGACCTCCCACTGCAAGTCGCTTTGCGGTGCCTGGTATTGCTCCTGCGTCGGGCTCTCGCCCAACGCCATCAGCGCCTTGCGATCGAGCTTGCCGTTGGGCGTCAGCGGGATCGCGTCGATCAGGTGCAGATGCCCCGGCACCATGTGCGCCGGCAAGCGACTGGCCAAGGCATTGCGTACCCGCTCGGTCAGCGTCGACCGCTCGCTGTCCGGCGCGGCGACGAGGTAGGCATGCAGGTGTTTGCCAGCGGCGCCGTCCTGCGCCAGTACCACCGCTTCGCCGATATCGTCGAGTTCCAGCAGACGCGCTTCGATCTCGCTGAGTTCGATGCGGAAGCCGCGAATCTTCACCTGATGGTCGGCGCGACCGATGTACTCGATGTTGCCCTCATCGCCCTGGCGCACCAGATCGCCGGTGCGGTACAGGCGCTCGCCATTGCTCGCGTAAGGATTCGGCACAAAGCGTTCGGCGGTCAGCGCGGCGCGGCGCAGATAGCCGCGCGTCACCCCGGCACCCGCCAGATACAGCTCGGCCGCCACGCCCTCGGGCAGCGCCTGCAACTGACTGTCGAGCAGGTAGACCACGGTGTTGTCCAGCGGCCGGCCAATGTTCGCCCGGCCCTGCGGTGTGCGCAGGGTGAAGGTCGAATAAGTGGTGTCCTCCGACGGCCCGTAGAGGTCGTAGACCTGCTGCACCTGAGTGCTGGCGTAGAGGCTGTCGACCAGACTCTGCTTGAGCGGCTCGCCGGCCAGATTGATGGTGCCGACCGAAGTCGGGATCTGCCCGGCCCGTTGCAACGCGGCAATCGCCGACGGCACGCTGTTGATCAGCGTGACCTGATCGCGCGCCGGCAAATCCGCCAGCGCCAGAGCGTTGTCGGCCAGCACCAGGCAGCCACCGCAGGCCAGCGTGACGAAGATTTCCCACACCGACAGGTCGAAGCAGATCGAAGTCGAAGCCAGCACACCGCGTAATTGCTCTTCGCGATAGACCCCCGCCGACCATTGAATCAGCGCCGACAGATTGCCGTGGCTGATGGCTACGCCTTTCGGTTTGCCGGTGGAGCCGGAGGTGTAGATCACGTACGCCAGATTTTCAGCCGCGAGGTTAACCAGCGGCGCAGTGGCCGGGCATTCGCTGGCGACGTTCTCGTCCACCAGCAGCACCTGCGCACTCAAGGTTTCGGGCAGCATCGCCAATGCCGCTGGCTCAGTGAGCAGCACCGCCGCGCGGCTGTCGTCGAGCATGTGCAGCAAGCGTTCCTGCGGGTAATCCGGATCGAGCGGCACGTAGGCGCCACCGGCCTTGAGGATCGCCAGCAAGCCGACCAGCATGTCCGGCGTGCGGCGCATGCACACGCCGACGCGCACTTCCGGCCCGACGCCCATGCCTTGCAGCTTGTGCGCCAGACGATTGGCTCGGGCATCGAGGTTTTGGTAAGCGATGGATTGCTCAGCGAACAGCACCGCGTTCGCCTGCGGTTGACGTTGCACTTGCGCGGCAATGTACGCCAGCACCGTGCGTTGATCCGGCGCGGTCGCGGGTGCCTTGCCCCACTCGATCGCTTGTTGCCGTTGTGGCTCGGCGAGCAGTTGCAGCGCCCCCAGCGGCTGCGTGGCGTCGGCGAGGAACTGCTCGAGCAGGCCTTGCAACTGCGCACTCAACGCATTGATCGCTTGAGCGTCGAAACTGGCCTGATCGTAACTCACGCCCAGACTCAGCTCGCGGCCGGTGACCGCCACCAGCGTCAGCGGATAGTTGGTCTGCTCCTGCCGGCGGATTGCCGAGAACTTCAGGCTCGTCTCAGGGCCCTGCGCCAAGGCCTCGGCCATCGGGTAGTTTTCGAACACCAGAATGCTGTCGAACAACGCCCCGGCGCCCATACCGGCCCAGCGTTGAATGTCATACAGCGGCGTGTGTTCGTGCTCGCGCAAGGCCAGGTTGAGGTCTTGCACCTGTTGCAGCCATTGGCTGACGCCGATCTCCGGCGATGGCGCCGCTACCACCGGCAAGGTGTTGATGAACAGACCGATCTGCTGCTCGACACCCGGCAAATCCGTCGGCCGCCCGGCGACAGTCGCGCCGAACGCCACGTGATCCTGGCCGGTGTAGCGCTGCAACAGCAGCAGCCACGCCGCTTGTACCAGCGTGTTGAGGGTGACTTTCTGCTCGCGGGCGAAGCGGTTCAGTTCCGCGGTCTGCGGTTCGCTGAACACATGCTGGTGATCGGCATAGCCGCTGGCCGCGAGCCTGACCGGCATGGCACTGGCCAGTCGCGTCGGCTCTTCGAGATCCGCCAGCGCCGTGCTCCAGAACTGCCGACTGGCTTGCGGATCGCGCTGGCCGAGCCATTCGATGTAATCGCGATAACGCCCCTGCCCTGTGCTCGGCGTGATGCCGGCGTAGCGTTGCAGCACTTCGCCGAACAACTGCGAAGTGCTCCAGCCGTCCATGAGGATGTGATGGCAGGTGTAGATCAGGTGATGAGTGTGCTCATCGATGCGCACCAGCGTCACGCGCAACAGCGGCGCGTCGAGCAAATCGAACCCACGTTGCAAATCTTCAGCGGCGAGATGATCAAGTGCTGAATCAAGGCCGGCGCGACCGCGCCAGTCCTGCACCTGCCACGGCATCTGCACACGGCTGCGTACCACCTGCACCGGCGCGGCGGCATCCTGCGGCCAGACGAACGCCGTACGCAGAATATCGTGGGCTTCGAGGGTCTGCTGCCAGGCCTGGTGGAAGCGCTCGGCGTCGAGCTGCTCGACGTCGACGCGCAGCTGATTGGTGTAAGCCGGACTGTCCGGCTCGTTGCGGCTGTGGAACAGAATGCCTTGCTGCATCGGCGACAGCGGGTACAGATCGACGATGTCACGCGGCGCCATCGGCAGCGCCGACAGCTGCGCCTGGGTCAGGTTGGCGAGGTTGAAATCCGAGGGTGTCACGCCACCGGCCGCGCTGTCGCAGCAATGTTCGATCAGGCGTTGCAGTTCGCGGCGATAGGCCTCGGCCAACGCCTCGATGGTCTCGGCGCGATACATGCCGGTGCCGAAGGTCCAGGTCAGTTCCAGCTCTCCGCCGAGAACCTGACCGTCAACGCTCAGCCAATTGCCCAGCGGTGCCTGTCCATCCTGATTGGCGCCAGTGCTGTCGCTGCTCGGCAGGAACAACGCGCCTTGCTCGGCGCTGAACGCGCCATCGAACTGGCCGAGATAATTGAAGGTTACCCGTGGTTGCGCCAGCGTCTGCAACTCGGCGCAACGCGTGAGGTAACGCAGCACGCCATAACCGATGCCTTTGCCCGGCACGGCGCGCAGTTGCTCCTTGATCGCGCACAGCGACGCAGCGGGATTGGCCTGCGGGGTCAGGCGCACGGGGAACAGGCTGCTGAACCAGCCGACCGTGCGGCTCAGGTCGATGTCGTCGAACAGGTCTTCACGACCATGGCCTTCGAGCTGGATCAACACCGAAGGCTGCTCGCTCCAGTCACACAGCACCCGCGCCAATGCGGTCAGCAACAGGTCGTTGATTTGCGTGCGGTAGGCCGCCGGGGCGACTTTCAATAGCTTGTCGGTCAGTGTCTGGCTCAGGCGCGTACTGGCGCGGGCGGCCTGGGCGCGGGTCTGGCTGTCCTCGGCGAAATCCCGTGGCAGGGCCGCGTCGTCGGCAGCCAGGGTCTGGTGCCAATAAGCGCTTTCGGCCGCCAACGTTTCGCTCTGTGCATAACGATGCAACTGCTCGGCCCAGTTGTGCAGCGAACTGCTCTGGCCCGGCAACACCGGCGCCGTCCCCGCCGCCAATGCCTGGTAAGCCTGCTGCAAGTCCTCAAGCAGAATGCGCCACGACACGCCGTCGACCACCAGATGATGGATCACCAGCAACAAGCGCTGCTCGGCGTTCGGCAGGTTGACCAGCACCGCGCGCAGCAACTGCCCGCGCTGCAGGTCCAGGCTGCGCTGCGCTGCGTCGGCCACGACGGGCAAGGCATCGAGGTTGTCCAGCTCGCGAACCCAGAGCAATTCGGCATCACCCTGCGGCTGCGGCAGTGCCTGCCAGTGATCGCCCGACTGCACAAAGCTCAAGGCCAGCGCTTCGTGCTGTTCGACCAACGTCGCCAGCGCCTTGCGCAAATGCACGGCGTCCAGCGCCAGGGTCGGTTGCAGCATTACCGACTGGTTCCAGTGCTGGCGCTGGGCAATCGGCGTCTCGAAGAAACGCACCTGAATCGGCAGCAACGGCAACGGCCCGCGAGCCACTGGTGCGGCGACGGCAGCCGGTTTGGCTTCGATCAGTCTGGCCACGGCAGCCAGTTGGCCGATGGTCTGTTTTTCGAACAACTGCTTGGGGCTGAGCTTGATGCCCTGGCGCTTGGCCCGGGCGATGATCTGCAAGCTGAGGATCGAGTCGCCGCCCAGTTCAAAGAAGTTATCGCTGCTGCCGACCCGCTCAAGCTTGAGCACCTCAGCCCAGATCGCGGCCAGTTTCTCTTCGATCTCACCGACCGGCGCGACGAACTGCTGGCTGACCACGCCGGGCACTGGCAAGGCACGCTTGTCGAGTTTGCCGTTGGCGGTCAGCGGCAGCTTTTCCAGCAACACTAACTGCGCCGGCACCAGGTAATCCGGCAGCCGCGCCTGCAATTGCTCGCGCAGATCCTGCGCCTGCACCTTCGCGCCCGCTGCCGGCACGCACCATGCCAGCAGTTGCAGGCGCGCCGGATCGTCATCCAGTGGCAGCGCGAGCACGGCGGCTTCGCTGACACCGTCGAGGCTGAGCAACACCCGCGCGACTTCCGCAGGCTCAACACGGTAGCCGCGCACTTTGACCTGATCGTCGGCACGACCGATGAATTCCAGCGCCTGCTCGCGATTGCGCCGGACCCGGTCGCCGCTGCGGTAGACCCGCGCGCCCGCTGCGCCGAACGGGTCGGGCAGGAAGCGTTCTGCGGTCAGCGCTGGCTGATTCAGGTAACCAAGGGCAACGCTGTCGCCGCCGATGTACAGCTCACCGGCGACCTGATCGGCTACCGGGTTGAGCACATCGTCGAGCACATAGACATGGGCACCGGCCAACGCCGTGCCGACCGGAACACTGCGTGCTTGCGCGGCAAGCACTTCGACCTCATGGGTCAGCACGCCCACGGTGGTTTCGCTCGGCCCGTAGTGGTTGATCAGGCGGCAGCCCGGCTTAAGTTGCTGAACGCGCTCGACCAGCGCCGGCGAACAGGCTTCGCCGCCGACGATCAGCGCGTGTTCCGGCAACGCATCGGCAGGCTTGGCCGCCTGCAACAGCGCGGCGAGATGTCCGGGGACGATTTTCAACACGCCAACGCGATGGCGGGCCATGTATTCGGCAAAGCGATCCGGATCGAAGCCGAGTTCTTCCGGCAGCACATGCAGCAATCGGCCCGAGCACAACGCGCCGAACAGCACGGTGAAGCCAAGGTCGGCGGCGATGGTCGAGACCAGCGCCATGCTCGCCTCCGGCGCCGGCGCCAGACGCTCGAGTACACCGCGCACATAACTGCCCAGCGCGCCGTGGCTGACCAGCACGCCCTTGGGTTGCCCGGTGGAACCGGAGGTGTGAATCACGTAGGCCGGCGACTGCGCATACAGCGTCAGCTCAGGCGCGGATGCCAGCAGCGACTGCCATTGCCCCGGCGCAAACTCCAGACCCTGACAGCCCTCAGCCGCCAGTTCGCTGAGCCGTGCGTCGCCTTCAGCACCGATCAGCGCCCGCGCCTGCGCAGCGCCGAGCATCTGCTTCAGGCGCGCGCTTGGCGTCTTGACGTCGAGCGGCATGTACACAGCGCCAGCCTTGAAAATCGCCAGCAGGCAAGTCAGCCAGTCCAGCGAACGTTCCAGCAGCACCGCCACCGGTTCGCCGACATTGACGCCCTGCGCACGCAAATAATGGGCGAGACGGTTGGCTTGTTCATCCAGCGCCTGGAAAGTCACCGTTTGCTTGAAATCCCGAGCGGCCAGCGCCTGCGGCTGCCGGGCCACTTCACCCGCCCAGTGTTGCAACACCGTCAACGCCGGTTCGCGGTGAATGGCAAGCGCAGCAGGCTGCCGCGTGGCCACGGTGTGCAGTGGCGCCTGCGGCGAGTCGAGCAACTGTGCAAACAGATCCAGCAACATCGGCACAAAACCGGCGACCGTTTCCGCCCGATAGAGATCGCTGGCGTAGGTCATCTGGCCGTGGATCAGCGCGCCGTCGTCGGTGATATCCAAGGCCAGATCGAAATGCGTGCCGTCCTTGGCCAGCGGGTATTCGCTGACGGTCAGGCCGGGCAAGGCCATCGAGCGCTGTTTCTGCATGCCGACGTTCTGGTTGAACTTGGCCTGGAACAGCGGGTTGTGGCCCAGGGTGCGTTCGGCGACCAATTCGTCGACCAGTTGCTCGAACGGCAATTCCTGATGCGCCTGCGCGCCGAACGCCGCTTCACGCACCTGCGCGAGCAAATCGGCGAAACTGCCGCGCTCATCGACCTGGCAACGCAGCACCTGGGTGTTGACGAAGAAACCGATCAGCCCCTCGACTTCGGCGCGGCCACGGTTGGCATTGGGCACGCCGACACGAATGTCGCGCTCGCCGGCCAGACGCGAAAGGAACAGCGAGAACCCGGCCAGCACCAGCATGAACAGGCTGATGCCCTGGCTGCGCGCGAAGGCATTGAGCTGCTGCGAAAGGTCAGCACCGAAATCGAAACTCAGGGTCTGTCCTTCAAAGCTTTGCGTCAGCGGTCGGGCAAAGTCCGCTGCCACTTCCAGCAGCGGATGCTCGTCGCCCAATTGCTGACGCCAGTAGTCGAGCTGGCGCTCGCCCTCGCCGGCCTCCAGCCAGCGCCGCTGCCAGATCGCATAGTCGGCGTACTGCAACGGCAGCGCCGGCAATTGCGGCTCGCGCTGCAAGCTGAACGCCTGATAGCACTGCACGAATTCCTTGACCATGACGTCCATCGACCAGCCATCGGAGACGATGTGATGCATGCTCACCACCAGCACGAACTCATCGTCGGCCAAAGCAAACAGGCTGGCGCGCAACAGCGGGCCGTGGCGCAGATCGAACGGTTGCGCGGTGACGTCTTGCACGTGTTGCGCGAGCAGTTCTTCGCGCTCTTGCGCGGCGGTGCCGGTCAGATCGAAGCGTTGCAGCGCAATACTTTGCTGCTCGAGGATCAGCTGATGCGCTTGATCGCCGTCGGTGTGAAACACCGTGCGCAACACTTCATGGCGCGCCAGCAGATGATCGAACGAGCGGCTCAGGGCTGACTCATTCAGCGAACCTTTGAGACGCAAGCCAGCGGCCATGTTGTACGCGGCGCTGTGCGGTTCCAGTTGCCACAGGAACAGCAGGCGTTGCTGGGCGAACGACAGGGGAATCTGCCCGCAGTCGTGGCGGCTGACCGGCAACGGCAACAGGCTGAAGTCCTTGCCCTCCTCGCGCAGTTTGGCGAGAAACAGCCGACGCTGTTCCAGCGGCAAGCCGACGAACCTTTTTGCAATACGTTCCGCCATCGTGCCGCTCATACTTCTTCTCCTTGCAAAGCATTCATGAACTGATCCATGTCGGACCAGTCGTCGTCGCCGCTCACCTCGGCCAGTTGCCCGAGCACCTCGGCCAGATCCGCCAGCAGCGGGTTTTCGAACAGGCTGCGCAGTGGCAGCACCACGCCCATCTGCTCCTTGACCCGGGCAATCACCTGCGCGGCCAACAACGAATGACCACCCAGTTCAAAAAAGTGATCATCCAGGCCCACACGCGGCACGTGCAGCACCTCGGCCCAGACCTGCGCCAGACATTGTTCAGCCGGTGATTGCGGGGCGCGGTAATCGCCCTGCAACTGCGCAGGATCCGGCGCTGGCAAGGCCTTGCGGTCGAGCTTGCCACTCGGTGTCAGCGGCAGGTTCGCCAGCAACAGCAGATGCCCCGGCACCATGTAATCCGGCAGGCTGGCTTGCAGCGCGGCGCGGGTCTGCTGACGGAATGCCGCTTGCGTCGCCGCGCTGGCGAGCACCGCAGGTTCTGTCACAACGTAGGCGACCAGTTGCGCACCGCCGGCGAACGGCACCGCCAACACCACTGCTTCGCGAACGCCCGAACATTGCTGCAGGCGCGATTCGATCTCGCCCAGTTCGATGCGAAAGCCACGAATCTTCACTTGATGATCGACCCGGCCGACATACTCCAGCGCGCCATCGCCGCGCAGCCGTGCACGGTCGCCAGTGCGATACAGGCGCTGGCCGTCGGCAAACGGGTCGGCAATGAAACGCTCAGCGCTGAGGCTCGGCTGACGGTGATAACCGCGCGCCAGCCCCGGCCCACCGATGTACAACTCGCCCACCGCGCCTTGCGGCAGCAGGTTCAGATCATCGTCGAGCACGTACAGACGCCGCGCCGCCAGGCCCTTGCCGATCGGCATGCCGCGCCACGACACGTCCTGCGCGGTCAGCGCAGTGCAGTCATGAATCGTCGAGACCACCGTGGCCTCGGTCGGGCCGTAGGTGTTGAGCAGGCGCATATGGCCGAGCCCGGCCTGTTGCCACAAGCGCAAACCGTCCACCGCCATGGCTTCACCGCCGACGTGAATCTGCCGCAGCGCGCCGAAACTTGACGGCGGTTTCGCCGCGTATTCCTGCACCAGCCAATACCAATAAGCCGCTGGCAGATCGGCCAGGGTGATGCCCTGATCGATGATCACCTGATGCAGCGTCGCGCTGTCCCACAACGGCGCGTCGCGCATGACCACGCTGGCGCCATGGCACAGCGGTGGGAAAAACTGCTCGACGAAGCCATCGAAACTGCTGGTGGCGAATTGCAGAACCCGGTCGCCTTCGCGCAAATCGCTGTAGTCGATGGCGCGGGCGATGAACTCGCTCAGCGCGCCATGACTGACCGCCACGCCTTTCGGCCGCCCGGTGGAACCCGAGGTGTAGATCACATAAGCGAGGTTGTCGGCTTCGACAGTGACCGGCAGATTGTCGCTCTGTTCGCTGGCGGGCAATTGCTCCAGACACAGGCATTCGATGCCGTCGAGCGGCGGCAGGCTGGCGAGGCTTTGCTGGTCGCCGAGCAACAGTTGCAAACCACTGTCAGCGAGCACATGGCGCAAGCGTTCGGCCGGCGTCTGCGGATCCAGCGGCACATAGGCACCACCGGCCTTGAGCACCGCCAGCAGCGCCACCGCCAATTCCAGCGAACGCCCCAGCGCGACGCCGACCAGCACGTCCGGGCCGACACCCTGTGCGCGCAACTGATGGGCCAAGCGATTGCTGCGGCTGTTGAGTTCGTCGTAGCTGAATGCCGGCGCAGGCGCTGTGGCCAACCGCACCGCCGGCGCTTGCGCAGTCCGTGCGACTTGCGCTTCGAACAGGCTTTGCATGCTAGTGAAACGAGGCGCTGGCGCGGTGGCCTGGATCAAGGCGTGGCGTTCGTCTTCGGCAAGCATCGCCACATCGCCGATCAACTGCTGCGGGTCACGGCACACCGACTGGAGAATGTTGCGCCAATGCCCGGCCAATGCGGCGATGGTTGAGGCATCGAAAATATCCGTGGCGTACGTGAAGGCGGCAAACAATTGCTCGCCCTCCTCGCGAGTGTCGAGCATCAGGTCACTGGTGGCCGCATGTTGCCGGCCGCTGCCGGCCAGTTGTTCCTCGCTCAGATAGCCCACGCGCAAGCCGGAAGCGAGTTGCGCCTGGTGCAAATCGGTGACCAGCGGCTGATGGTTGAACATCACCTGAAACAGCGGATTGTGGCTTTGGCTGCGCGCCGGTTGCAGGGCTTCGATCAAGGCGTCGAACGGCAGATCCTGATGGGCCTGGGCTCCGAGGGCGGCCTGGCGCAGACTCTGCAGCAGCTCGGCGAATGGCATTTGTGCAGTGACCGCGCTGCGCAGAATCTGCGTGTTGACGAAGAAGCCGATCAGGCCCTCGGTTTCACTGCGGGTGCGGTTGGCGATCAGCCCGCCGACACGAATATCGGTCTGGCCGCTGTAGCGATGCAACAGGGTCTTGAACGCTGCCAGCAACACCACGAACAAGGTTACGCCCTGACGCTGGGCAAGGTTTTTCAGCTCTTCGCGCAGGGCTGCGTCGATCACCGTTTCCAGGCGTGCGCCCTGATGACTGGACTGCGCCGGATAGGCGCGATCGGTGGGCAATTCCAGCACTGGATGTTCGTCGCCCAGTTGCGTGCGCCAGTAGTCCAGTTGCCGCTCGCGCTCACCGGCCTCCAGCCAGCTGCGTTGCCACAGTGCGTAGTCGCGGTAATGCACGCTCAGCGTCGCCAGCGTCGGTTCACGCCCGGCCACCAGCGCGTCGTAGGTGCGCATGAACTCGTCGATCAGAATGTTCATCGACCAGCCGTCGGCGATGATGTGATGCAGGGTCAGCAGCAACACATGTTCCTGCTCGGCCAGGCGCAACAGACGCAGACTCAGCAGCGGGCCGTTCTGCAGGTCGAAGGCCTGCGTCGCCTCGGCCATCATGTGCTGCTGCGCCAGCGGCCAGCGCCGGGCTTGGGGCAACTCGCTCAGGTCAGTCACGGGTAGTTTCAGAGGCTGAGGTTCGGCCACACGCTGGAAGGCCCGCTCGCCGTCCTGGCCGAAGGTGGTGCGCAAACATTCGTGGCGCGCCGCCAGACGGCTGAAGGCCTGCTCCAGTGCCTCGACGCTTAGATCGCCCTCCAGACGCACCGCCATCGGCAAGTTATAGGCTGCGCTGGTCGGCTCCAGCTGCCAGAGAAACCACATGCGCTGCTGCGCGTAAGACAGGCCGTCACGCTCGGCGATGCCGTCGCAGGCGGTCATGGGCAGCTGCGCAAAATCGATACCTTCGCGGGCCATGCCGGCGAGGAACAGACGGCGTTTGTCCTGGGGCAATTCGATAAAGCGGCGGGCTAGTTTCTGTGCGTCTGCGGCATTCATGCGTGGAGTCCTTGCTGATCGGCGGCGTGACCTGGAGACCCGGTCGTATCAACAAGAACGAATGGCCCGCGCGATGATTTAGCGCGCCAGCGGCAATCACGGCCCGACGGTTCAAAGGCCAGACAGACAAATGCCGAAGCCGGTACAGGCCCGGATTCGGCATTTGAGTTGAAGAGTTGCGAACAGGTCAGCGCGCGTCCTGCGAATGCCCCTCGGCCATGGCCACGATGACTTTGCGCGGCCCTTCGAACGGTGAGCGCGCGTGAGCCGAGAGCATGTTGTCGAGCATCAGCACATCGCCCTCCTGCCAGGGGAAACTGATCGCACAGTCGTCGAGCACCGCGCGAATCTGCGCCAGCACTTCGTCTTCGATCGGCGAGCCGTCGCCGTAGTAGACATTACGTGGCAGGTCTTCTTCGTCGACGATGTCGAGCAAGCTTTCGCGCACGTCCGCTGGCAGGTTGGAGATGTGAAACAGGTGCGCCTGATTGAACCAGACGTGGTCGCCGGTCACCGGATGCACCGCCACCGCCTGACAGGTCTGCCGCGTGCGCAGCTCACCGTCGTCCTTCCACTCGCAAACTATGCCGTGAGCCTTGCAGTAAGCCTCGACGACTTCACGGTCTTCGGTGTTGAACACGTCTTCCCACGCCACGTCGAGGCCGTTGCCAAAGTTGCGCACATACATCAGACCTTTACTGACGAAACGCTCGCGGATCGCCACCGGGATGCGCCGGTAGACTTCGCGGCTGTCGGCAATCGGCGTCTCGCCGCCGGACTTGGCGGCGATCATGCTGTAGAACCAGATCTTCATCGGCCAGTCGCGGGAATAAGCCTGTTCGTTGTGCAGCGGAATGCTTTGGTGCGCCGGGTATTCGGTGGAGGTGTACACCCCTTGGGTGACGTTGGTACGCGGCGTCGAGCCGAACTCGTAGTTGAGCAATGGATGGCCGAAACTCGCGGCAAACTGGCGAAACTGCTCGGCGCCGTCGAGGCGGAAGCCGCGAAACAGCACGCCACCGTCGCGCAGCAGATGCTCGTCGACCAGCTCCTTCAATTCATCGAATACCGCCAACAGATCAGTGTCGGCATCGCTCGCCTCGATCAACAGCGGCAAGCGTCCGCGCTGCGGCAGCAATGGCCGAACGGAAAATCCCAGAGCAACAGTCATGACTGGCCTCCTGAATATGCGTGATAGATGAGTCGCGTCTCAGAACGCCGGTTGCGCGGCCTGCGCATGGCGCCGGTGATGCACTTCCAGATGCGTCTTGATCGTGCGAATGACCCGCGCTTCGTGCTCATGAATGAAGAAATGCCCGCCGGTCATCATGTCCACCGAGAAGCTGCCCAGGGTCTCCTTGCTCCAGCCGATCAGTTGCTCGGTGGTGGCGCGGTCTTCCTTGCCACCGAGCACGTGCACCGGGCAATTGAGTAGGGGCCGCTCGGCAGGCGTGAAGCGCCCGCACATCATGAAATCGGCGCGCAGCACCGGCAGGGTCAGGCTCATCAATTCCTGATTGGCGAGGATTTCTTCGCTGGTGCCCTGAAAGGTGCGCAACTGTTCGATGAGTTCTTCATCACTGCGCGGTTCGGCAAAGCCGCGGTCGTAATCGCTGCGCATGGACGGCGCGGCAGTGCCGGAGGCGAACAGCGCCAGCGGCTCCGGCACACCCAACTCGCGAAAGGCATGGGCCAGTTCGCAGGCGAGCAATGCACCGAGGCTATGCCCGAACAACGCATACGGGCCTTGCAGCCCCGGCTTGTGCTCGCGCGCCAGTTGCCGCGCCAGTGCGCACATGTCGGTTTGCAGCGGTTCATCGAACCGCGCGCCACGTCCCGGCAGTTCCACCGGTTGCAATTGCAGCCACGTCGGCAGTTGACGCCGCCAGCGGCTGTAAACCATGGCGCTGGCGCCCGAATAGGGCAGGCACAGCAATGTCAGCTTGGTCACCGCGCTTTCCTTGAAAAATGTGTCTGCAAGAAAGACGGATCACTCGCCGGACAAATTAGTCGCCCGGTCGCTAAATTCCCCCGCCAGCCGCTCGTTGCCTGTTCAGGAAAAAAACAACAATCGCGAGGGAATCACCGTGGACCTGCAGAGCATTCTGGGCAAGTTGTTCGCCAACGCCGGCGCGGTCGGCATCGAGGGGGTTTTCCAGTTCATCTTCAGTGCGCAACAGGCGTACTGGTATGACATCAAGACCAGCCAGCGCACCGCAGCCGGTCGCCACCCCAGCCCGGACGTGACCATCGAAGTCGCGGAAAAGGACTTTTTGGGGATCATGGCCGGCGTGGCCAACGTCGAGGAACTGTTCGCCAGCGGGCGCCTGAAGATCGGCGGCAACATGGGCCTGGCGACAATGCTGCCGCAGATCATCGACCACGCCCGCCAGGGAGGCGGCACGGTGGCAAAGGTCGACATGAACAAGCGCTACCCGACGCCGCCACGCTTCAGCGAAAAGCTCACTGCCGCGCTGCCTCGGCAGACCAGCGTCGAACGTCGCACACGCGCCGAGTTGAGCCGGCACGAATTCGAAACCCGGTATCTGCCCAACGGCATTCCGTTGGTGATCAGCAATGCCCTGCACGACTGGCCGTTGTTCAGCCTGAGCCGCGAGGAGTCGCTGGTGCATTTCGCCGAACTGCAGGGCATCACCCGTCATGGCGATTACGTGAAGAAGACCTTTTCCACCGAGCGTGATTTCCGCTCGACCTCGATGGCCGAGTTCATCGCCTCACTGGACAGCCCGGCAGTCAAAGGCGCGGACGGCGAGCCGCCGGCGTACATGGGCAACAACATCCTGCCCGCGCAGTTGTTGCAGCAGATCCAGTACCCGCCCTACTTCGACACGTCGCTGTTCATTCCGCCACGTATCTGGATCGGCCCCAAGGGCACGCTGACGCCGTTGCACCGCGATGACACCGACAACCTCTTCGCCCAAGTTTGGGGGCAGAAAAAATTCACCCTTGCCGCGCCTCATCACCGCGAGGCACTGGGCACTTGGTCGACCGCGCCCAAGGGAGGTCTGGATGGCTGCGATTTCAACCCGGACGCGCCGGACTATGAACGCTTCCCGGCAGCGCGGGAGGTGACGTTTTTGCAGGTGACGCTGGAGGCTGGGGATCTGCTGTTCCTGCCCGAGGGCTGGTTCCATCAGGTGGAGTCGGTGTCGACTTCGCTGTCCGTCAACTTCTGGGTCAACTCAGGACGAGGCTGGTAACCCGATCCCCTGTAGGAGCTGACGAGTGCAACGAGGCTGCGATCTTTTGATCTTGATCTTGATCTTCAAATCCAAAGTCAAAGTCAAAAGATCGCAGCCTCGTTGCACTCGTCAGCTCCTACAACAGGACTGTTATTTCAAGTGACGGAAACTTTGAAACGCGGAAATCAGCACCACCGCCCCCGCCGCAATCGCCAGCCAGAAGCCGCTGCGCGCGCCAAACGCATCCACCAGCGTGCCGGAACCGGCGGCGCCGATCGCCACGCCGATGCTCAGCCCGGTCACCAGCCAGGTCAGGCCTTCGGTCAGTTTGGCCGGCGGCACGATGCGTTCGATCAACGCCATCGCGACGATCAGCGTCGGTGAGAAGAACAGCCCGGCGATAAATACCGCGATCGACAAGCCGAGGATATTGCTCGCCAAGAGCAGCGGCAGCGTGGTCACTGCCGTCGCCACGCCGCCGTAGAGAAACAGGCGCGGCAGCGGCAGTTTCGAACGCATCGCACCGAAGGCGATGCCAGCCAGGCATGAGCCGATCGCGTATACCGACAAAACAATACTCGCCGCTGCCGGCTGGCCCTGATGTTGAGCGAAGGCGACGCTGACCACATCGATGACCCCGACGATCACGCCCATCGCCAGCATCAACGCCAGCAGCCATTGCACGTCGGTCGAGCGAATGATCGAGCCCCGATGCTGCGACTCCTGCGCGTGCACGGGTGGCTCGGTGCTGCGCTGGGCGACAAACACCGTTACCCCTATGGCCAGGGCCAACAACGCCGCCAGCGGCCCGGCCTCGGGAAACACCGCGACCGACAAGCCCACCGACAGCGGCGGCCCGACGATAAAACACACTTCGTCGAGCACCGACTCCAGGGCATACGCCGTCTGCAATTGCGGCTGGCCACGGTAGATCTCGGTCCAGCGCGCCCGCACCATCGCCGACATGCTCGGCATGCACCCGGCCAGCGCGGCGAACACGAACAATGTCCAGTTCGGCGCCTGCAAACGCGTGCACAGCAGCAACATCAACAGCCCGCCGCCACCGGTCAGCGCTGCGATCGGCAGCACCCGCCCCTGCCCATAACGGTCCACCAACCGCGATACCTGCGGCGCGCAAAACGCCGTGGCCAAGGCAAACGTCGCCGCCACCGCACCCGCCAGCGCATAACCGCCGTTCAACTGCGCGAGCATGGTGATCAGGCCGATGCCGGTCATGGAAATCGGCATGCGCGCCAGCATCCCGGCCAGCACAAACGCACGGGCACCGGGGGCGGTGAACAATTCGCGGTAGGGATTTGCCATCGATTGCAGCCTCATCAGGGGCGGCCAAGTTGCCATAGCCTTGAATGCCGTGGAAGCGCGCAATTGTTAGCGGTCTGTGAAGGCCCCTTCGCTCGCACATTCGAAATGCCGTCCCCCGGTGGGAGCGAGCCTGCTCGCGAAGGGGCCGGCGCAATCACCGCATCCAGCAAATGAACTCTCAGCGTCTGCCATCAGTCAGCTACTTAAGTCTCTGGAACCAAGGCGCGAATCGTCATGCAGATTTCCCTCGCTCATCAGGTGGCGCTTGTCACCGGTGCCAGCTCCGGCATCGGCCATGCCGCCGCCAAAGCACTCGCTGCGGCCGGTGCTGCGGTCGTGATCAACTACAACAGCAGCGCTGAACCCGCGGAAGAACTGGCCGCGCAAATCAACGCCGAAGGCGGTAAGGCGCTCGCCATCGGCGCGGATGTTTCGAAAGAAGAAGATGTCGAGCGGCTGTTCAAAGAGACCGTCGAAGCCTTCGGCTCGCTGGACATTCTGGTGGCCAACTCCGGTCTGCAAAAAGACGCTGCCGCCGTGGACATGACCCTCGACGACTGGAACACGGTGATCGGCGTCAACCTCACAGGGCAGTTCCTCTGCGCACGTGCGGCGTTGCGGATTTTCCAGCGTCAGGGCGTGCGCGAGGGCGTGTCGCGCGCAGCCGGCAAGATCATTCACATGAGTTCGGTGCACCAGCGCATTCCATGGGCCGGGCATGTCAATTACGCGGCGTCCAAGGGCGGCGTCGATCAGTTGATGCAAAGCCTTGCCCAGGAAGTCAGCCACCAGCGCATCCGTATCAACAGCATCGCGCCCGGTGCGATCAGCACGGCCATCAACACAGAAGCTACTGAAGGCGCGGCCGGCGACAAACTTCTTGAGCTGATTCCGTACGGGCGCATCGGCGATGTCGAGGATGTCGCCAACGCAGTGGTTTTCCTCGCTTCCGATCTGTCCGATTACATCGTCGGCACCACCCTGTTCATCGATGGCGGGATGAGCCTCTATCCGGAGTTTCGCGGCAATGGCTGAGCCTGAAGTGGAACAACAAAGCGCCATCGGAGCCCACGGGATCATCGGCGACATGCGCAGCGCCGCACTCGTCAACGACAAGGGCAGCGTGGATTTTTTCTGCTGGCCGGAGTTCGACAGCCCGACGATCTTCTGCTCGCTGCTCGACACGCCGCAAGCAGGGATTTTCCAGCTCGCGCCAGACTTGCCGGATGCGCGCCGGGAACAGATTTATCTGCCCGACACCAACGTCTTGCAGACCCGTTGGCTAAGCGAACACGCAGTGGTGGAAATCACCGATCTGTTGCCCATCGGTGACGATGTCGACGCCCTGCCGCTGCTGATGCGCCGGGTGCGCGTGGTCAGCGGCTCGGCGACGTTCAATCTGCGTTGCGCGGTGCGCCACGACTATGGCCGCGCCGACACCCGGGCAGAGATGAACGAAAAAGACGTAACGTTCCACGCCGCTGGCCAGCCGTCGATACGCCTGGCTTCAGATCAAGCACTGCAGATCGACGCGCAAGCGGCCGTCGCGCAGTTCACCCTCAAGCACAATGAAACCGCCGCGTTCGTGCTCGGCGGCAGCGACGATCCGCGTTTTGCCGAAGGCGCCGGCGAGTTGTGCATGGAGCGCACCCTGAAATACTGGCGCGGCTGGATCGGCCAATCCAACTATCGCGGGCGCTGGCGGGAAATCGTCAATCGCTCCGCCCTCGCCCTGAAACTGCTGACCTCGCGTCGCCACGGTGCGATCCTCGCCGCCGCCACCTTCGGCCTGCCGGAAACCCCCGGCGGCGAACGCAACTGGGATTACCGCTACACGTGGATCCGCGATGCCTCGTTCACCGTTTACGCGTTCATGCGCCTGGGCTTCGTCGATGAGGCCAACCATTACATGCAATGGCTGCGCGGACGGGTCAGCGATTGCTGCGGCAAACCGATGAAACTCAACATCCTCTATGCCATCGACGGCCAGCAGGAATTGCCGGAAACCGAACTGACGCATCTGGCCGGCCACGGCGGCGCGCAACCGGTGCGCATCGGCAATGGTGCCTACGATCAGGTCCAGCTGGACATCTTCGGCGAGCTGATGGACGCGGTGTATCTGGTCAACAAGTACGGTGATGCGATCTCCCACGAAGGCTGGCGGCATGTCGGCGAAGTGGTCGATCAGGTCTGCGAAAACTGGCAGAGCGAAGATGTCGGCATCTGGGAAATGCGCGGCGAGACTCATCACTTCCTGCACTCGCGGCTGATGTGCTGGGTGGCGCTGGACCGGGCGATCCGCTTGGCTTCCAAGCGTTCGCTGCCGGCGCCGTTCGCCCGTTGGGATGACACCCGGCAAGCGATCTACACCGATATCTGGGAAAACTTCTGGGACGAAGAACGCGGGCATTTCGTTCAGTACAAGGGCGGTACCGCACTGGATGGCTCGATGCTGCTGATGCCTTTGGTGCGCTTCGTCAGCGCCAAGGATCCGCGCTGGCTGTCGACTCTGGAAGCGATCGAAAAAACCCTGGTGCGCGACGGCATGGTCTATCGCTATCGCAACGAGGACGCCAACATCGATGGCCTCAGCGGCACCGAAGGCGCGTTCGCCGCGTGTTCGTTCTGGTACGTCGAATGCCTGGCCCGCGCCGGCCAGGTGGAAAAAGCCCATCTGGAGTTCGAGCAATTGCTGCGATATGCCAACCCGCTTGGGCTGTACGCCGAAGAGTTCGACAGCCATGGCCGGCATCTGGGCAACACGCCGCAAGCGCTGACGCATCTGGCGTTGATCAGTGCAGCGAGTTTTCTCGATCGCAAATTGAGTGGCGAAAAGAGCTCCTGGCAGCCATAGCGGTGAGCGCTTTTTCGCCAGCGCTTGTCAGACCGATCTCTGATCGACAGGTATGTTTCCACAACGGGCCTGCATGCCAGACAACTGGCTCAGGCCCATATTCATGGTGAAACCTGCGCAGCGGTGACCCGCATTCCGTTCGCAGATCCAGAGTGTCTGAATACGATTCAAACGGAGTGGTTCGTCATGATCGAGAGCGTTCTTACCCCAACCCTGACCATTGCCTACGAACAGCACGGTCCGAACAACGGCGCCCCGGTAATTCTGCTCCACGGCTTCCCCTATTCCCCGCGCACCTTCGACGAAGTCGCCCCGGCGCTGGCCGCGCAAGGCTACCGCGTCATCGTGCCGTACTTGCGCGGTTACGGGCCGACCCGGTTCAACAGTGCGCAAACCCTGCGCTCCGGCCAGCAAGCTGCGATGGCGCAGGACTTGCTCGATCTGATGGATGCGCTGGGCATCGAACAGGCCACGCTTTGCGGGTATGACTGGGGCGGTCGGGCGGCGTGTATTGTCGCGGAGTTGTTTCCGGCGCGAGTGCGCGGGCTGGTCAGCGGCGACGGCTACCTCGTGCAGGACATCGCCCATGCGAACCAGCCGTTGGACCCGGAAGACGAGCATCGGCTCTGGTATCAGTACTATTTCCACACGCCGCGTGGCGTCGAGGGCCTTAAGCAGAATCGCCGGGAGTTGTGTCAGCTGCTTTGGCGGCTGTGGTCGCCGACATGGGCGCGTAAGGACGAACGCTACCCGCTGACCGCTGACGCTTTTGATAATCCTGATTTTGTCGACGTGGTGATTCATTCCTATCGGCATCGCTTCGGATACGCCCCGGGCGATCCAGCCTTGGAGTGGATGGAAGAAGCGCTGGCCACACAGCCGGTGATCAGCGTGCCGAGCATTTCGCTGTGCGGCGCCGATGATGGCGTCGGCCCGCCTTCGCTGATCGATGAAGATGCCGAGCATTTCAGCGGCTTTTATGAGCGGCGCGTGCTGGCGGGTGTCGGCCATAACATTCCCGAAGAAGCGCCGCAGGAAACCCTCAAGGCAATACTGGATCTGTTGCAACACTGACCGAAAACCGCTCCCGATAAGCCTGCGGCGTCACGCCAATCGCTCGCAGAAAACTGCGCCGCAGCGTCTCTTCACTGCCAAAGCCGCAATTGGCCGCGATGCGTTTCACCGGCAGGCCGGTATCGCTGAGCAGTCTGCGGGCGGTTTCCACGCGGATCAATTCGATCGCCCGCGCCGGGGTCTGGCCGGTGTCGGCGCGGTAGTGACGGATGAAGCTGCGTTCGCTCATGCCGGCCTGTTCGGCGAGGGTCGGGACGCCGAGGTCGCAGGTCAGGTTCTCGGCGATCCAGGCGTGCAGTTCATCGAAGCGATTCCCCTGTTGTTGCAGCGCCAGCGTCACGCTGAATTGCGACTGCCCGCCCGGGCGTTTCAGGAAGACGACCAAGTGCCGGGCGACGTCGAGGGCGATGTCGCGGCCGAGGTCTTCTTCGACCATGGCCAACGCCAGATCGATGCCTGCCGTGACCCCGGCGGAAGTCCACACCGGGCCGTCGTTGATGAAAATCGGATTGGCTTCCACGTGCAGATTCGGATGCTGCGCGGCCAGTTGCTCGCAGCGCGTCCAGTGCGTGACCACGCGGCGACCATCGAGCCAGCCGCTGGCCGCGAGTAGAAAGGCCCCGGTGCATACCGAAGCCACGCGCCGGCAATGAGTGCCGTGCTCGCGCACCCAGGCGACCAGTTGCGAGTCTTCGGCGGCGGGATAAATGCCCCAACCACCGGCGATGATCAGGGTGTCGCTGGGCGTTTGTGGCAACGGCTCGGCGAGCACCGCCAACCCCGCCGATGACATCACCGCCCCGCCACCGCTGGCAATCACGCTCGGCGCATAGGGCGTCGGCATGCCGCGCTGGCGAGCCAGATCGTTGGCCGAGGCGAACACCTGCAACGGCCCGGTGACATCGAGAATCTGCATGTTGGCAAACGCGAGGACGTGAATGGCTTTGGGCATTTGGCGTAATTCGTGGGGTGATTGGCGTATGCGCCAGAACCTACGCGCCTACAGTGCAGTCGTCCACTTCTTTCAACGGAGCAAGAACGATGACGCTGCAGATCGGTTTTCTGTTATTCCCGCAGGTCCAGCAACTCGACCTCACCGGCCCCTACGACGTCCTCGCCTCGTTGCCCGGCGTGCAGATCCACCTGATCTGGAAGGATCTGATGCCAGTGACATCCAGCACCGGGCTGCTGCTGAAACCGACTACAACTTTCGAGGATTGCCCGGATCTGGACGTAATCTGCGTACCCGGCGGTGGCGGCGTCGGGCCGTTGATGGAAGATCAGCAGACGCTGGACTTCATCAAACGCCAGGCCGCCCAGGCACGTTACGTGACCTCGGTGTGCACCGGCTCGCTGGTGCTTGGCGCGGCTGGCCTGCTACAGGGCAAGCGCGCGACTACGCACTGGGCCTATCACGAGTTGCTGCCGACGCTGGGCGCGGTTGCGGTGAAGGATCGGGTGGTACGCGACGGCAATCTGTTTACCGGTGGCGGAATCACTGCCGGGATCGATTTTGCCTTGGTGCTGGCGGCGGAACTGGTCGATGCCGACACGGCGCAACTGGTGCAGTTGCAACTGGAATATGCCCCGGCACCGCCGTTCAATGCCGGCAGCCCGGACGTGGCGCCGATCGCGGTGGTCGATGAAGCGCGGTTGCGCGCGGTGCCGTCGTTGAAGCTGCGTACCGAGATTACCGAACGCGCAGCGGCCAAACTGGGCCTGCGCTGATATCCAGCCGAATGCAAAACCTGTGGGAGCGAGCCTGCTCGCGAAGGCGGAGTGTCAGGCGCCAGTGACGTCATCTGGAAGACCGCATTCGCGAGCAGGCTCGCTCCCACATTTGATTTGTGTCTGGCATGACTGCCACACCTTCACTTGTCCCACCTCCCTCGCCCGTGTAGAAAGCCCCTTCCAGAAATCTCGCACAAGGACTTTCGATGAAGGCGCTGCCCTGGCTCTATCTCGCGTTGCTCGGCCTCGGTTACGGATTGGCCCTGAGCTACGGCCAGCTCGGTTGGCTCGCATTGATCTCCGTGGGGCTTTTGCTGTTCGCCGCATTCGCCGTGCGCCAGCAACAAGTGCCAGTCGCGCGCTGGCTCGGCCATGGCCTGTTCATCGTTCTGGCCGTGGCACTGGCGCTGCACTGGCTGCCGGGCTTCGCCAACGGCCGCGTGATCAATCCGCAACGTTTCACTGACAACGCCGTGCCGTTCGCGATGTACCTCAATCTCGACAAACCGCTGGTGGGCTTCTGGTTGCTGCTGGTTTGTCCGTGGATCGTCGCGCGGCGATCGTTGCGCCTGACGGTCTATGCCACCGCCCTCGCCCTGACGCTGTGCGCGATTCTCGCCCTCGGCGGCGCGCTTTTACTTGGCGTGATCGCCTGGGCACCGAAATGGCCGGATCAGGCCTGGCTGTGGGTGCTGAACAATCTGCTGCTGGTGACGCTGGTCGAGGAAGCGCTGTTTCGCGGCTATATACAGGGCGGGCTGAGCCGTCGCCTCAAGCACCTGCCCTACGGCGACAACCTCGCGCTGCTGTTGGCCTCGCTGTTGTTTGGTCTGGTGCATGTCGGCGCTGGCTGGACCTGGGTGTTGCTGGCGGGACTGGCCGGGGTCGGCTATGGTCTGGCCTACCGTTTCGGCGGACTGGGCGCGGCGATCGCCACCCATTTCGGCCTGAACCTGTTGCACTTCGGCCTGTTCACCTATCCGATGCTGGCCAGTTGACGCAAGCGCGGTTTTGCGACGGCGTACTTAAATCTGAAAAAAAACTTCAATAAAAACCTGTCGGCGCCGACAACCATTCAAAGCCTTGCGGATTGAAAAACCATGCGTAACAACCAGCCCATTACACAACGCGAGCGGACCTTTCCAGCTCAGCAACGGTTGATTTCCACCACCGATGCCAAGGGCGTGATCACCTACTGCAACGACGACTTTGTCGAGATCAGCGGGTTTTCGCGGGAGGAACTGATCCGGGCGCCGCACAATCTGGTCCGTCACCCTGACGTGCCGTCGGCGGTGTTCTCGCACATGTGGGGCACACTGAAACAAGGCTTGCCATGGATGGGCATCGTTAAGAATCGCTGCAAATCCGGTGACCACTATTGGGTTAACGCCTACGTCACACCGGTGTTCGATGGCAGCCAGGTGATCGGTTACGAGTCGGTGCGCGTCAAGCCCACCGCCGAACAGATCCGCCGCGCCGAAGCGCTCTACCAACGCATCAACCAGGGCAAGTCGGCGATTCCATCGACGGACAAATGGCTGCCGCTCCTGCAGGACTGGCTGCCGTTCATTCTGGTCAGCCAGCTGAGCTTCATGATCGGCGCGACGCTGAACTCGCAGTGGGGCTTCGCCCTCGCCGCCGGTCTTTCGGTGCCGTTGGGCCTGATGGGCCTGCAATGGCAGCAACGCGGGCTCAAGCGCCTGCTGCGCCTGGCCGAACAGACCACCTCCGACCCGCTGATCGCGCAGATGTACACCGACAGCCGTGGCGCGCAGGCACGTCTGGAAATGTCGATCCTCAGCCAGGAAGCGCGCCTGAAAACCTGCCTGACCCGCCTGCAGGACACCGCCGAGCACTTGACCGAACAGGCCAAGCAGTCCGACGCCCTGGCACACAACAGCTCAACCGGCCTGGAACGCCAGCGCGTGGAAACCGAACAGGTCGCCACCGCCGTCAACCAGATGGCCGCCACCACCCAGGAAGTCGCCAGCCACGTACAGCGCACCGCTGACGCCACCCAGGAAGCCAACCGCCTGACCGGGCGTGGCCGCGACATTGCCGGGGAAACCCGCGAAGCGATTCAGCGCCTGTCGGTGGTCGTCGGCGAAACCGGCCTGACCGTGACGCAACTGGCCAAGGACAGCGACGAAATCGGCGGCGTGGTCGACGTGATCAAAGGCATCGCCGACCAGACCAACCTGCTCGCCCTCAACGCTGCGATTGAAGCGGCGCGTGCCGGTGAAATGGGCCGTGGTTTTGCGGTCGTGGCTGACGAAGTCCGCCAACTGGCGCAACGCACCAGCGAATCCACCGGGCAGATTCACGCCCTGATCGCCAAGTTGCAGCAGACTGCCTCCAGCGCCGTGCAAACCATGGAAGCCGGGCATCGCCAGGCCGAAGAAGGCGTGGCCCGGGTTCTGGAAGCGGATCAGGCACTGGTCGGCATCAGCGAAGCAGTGGCCAATATCACCGACATGACCACCCAGATCGCCGCCGCGACCGAAGAGCAAAGTGCCGTGGCTGAGGAGATCAGCCGTAACATCAGCAATATCTCGGAACTGGCCGATCAGACCTCGGAACAAGCGCACAACTCGGCGTTGCTCAGTGAAGAACTGACGAAGACGGCCAACACGCAGTATTCGTTGGTGGCGCGGTTTAACCGCTGATTGGAAGGCTGGAATGAAAAAACCCGGATGGCGTGAGCTTTCCGGGTTTTTTGTTGTGTCAATGAACTACTCAATAGGATTTGAGTAGGTTGAGACTGTGCTTGAGTAGTTCAGTCATGCATTGCGCCGCCTGCCAAACCGAAACATCTAATATTGAACTTCATCAGAAAGTTTTGCGCTGCACATTCGGAAATCCTGGCGAAAATCCACAGAACACAGCGTATGTCTACTGTCAGGTCTTACAGTAGACATTCAAGCTTCAGGGGCATATCTATAAATCGTTGAACAGATGGTTTTCATTGTTATCACGATATGACCAAGGAGCTAAAAAATGAGTAAACATAGCATCCTCATCCCAAAACCAGGTGCCATTGCAAAACAGTCTAATGTCTTCACTTGGCAATTCGGCACCAACCCTGAAACCACGGCCACTATAATTTCTTTTGAGCTACGTCATTTTATTCCGACGGGCGAAAAGAGCTGGTCAATCTCAGGATCTACAGGAACGCTGGAGGAGAAGAACATCTTTCTCTACTCTTTCTCGATCCCCTATACCAGTGACGCCCCGTTCCATAAAACTTATACGTTAGAAGACGGGCTGACATTCCAGCACGGCCACTCGTCACCTGGACCCTCTGGGTTTTATGGATTTACTTATGTTGATGCTGATGAAGCCACGGTCACTATCGACATCCATCCCACCAAGGGGATTGCTAAAGGTACATTTGAAGCAAAGTTCAAAAGCCATGGATACCGAACGCAGCCTATAGGTACTTTCAACTTGCTTAGGGATGATTTGTGATTTTTCGCGACAACGTTTCGATCAGATTGCATCCCCGCCCTTTCAGCCGTATGGCGCTTCGCGAACAGGCTCACTCCCACACTGGATCTGCGCTGATCACAGATTAGGTGCCAGACACCAATCCCCTGTGGGAGCGAGCCTGCTCGCGAAGAGGCCATAACAGCCAATGAAATTATTGAGGCAACTTCAGCTTGTCCAGCAGTCGATTGACCAACAGTTCGTTGAGCATGATCACCTGTTGCAGCGCCAGCAGTGGTTTGCGTTCCGGGCCGCCTATCGAGTTGGCGATGTTACCGGCCATGGCATGCGCGTATGAAAGCGACTCGCAGGCTTCGATCAACAGGGTTTCGTCATCCAGCGTGGGGTCCACGACATAGATCGGGCGATATTTTGGAGAGCTTGGTGGAGCGGCCAGATCTTCGGGTTTGAGGTAGTAATCGAGGGCGCGGTCGGTGGCTTCCTGGATTTTTTGCGGATCGAGAGCGCGGTCTTGGGGGGGTGGCGGGTTTGGGGTGACTTTGAACATGGGCGTACTCCGGTTTCGAATATTGGGAGCCAACACCCTCGCTACCAAACGAAAGGTGGTGGTCATACGCAGGTTGGTAGACCGGTCGAAACAGGAAACCCGGCGCTCACAAAGGAGCCCCACGCATGCCCACCATAAAAGTCGAGCCCCGAAACGGGACTGCATACGGTGACGCTATACAACGGTTTCGACGCGGGCTACCAAACCCCATCACTGTTTCTCAGTGACAGACAAACGATATAGCCCGCCGCCTAGACGCGTAAGCCGGCGGATTCTGGCGTAGGCGTAGGCAATGGCGCAAGGAGTTGTAGCCGGGATGGCGTAACGGGTCGTGTAGTTTAAACATTGGTATTTGATGATGTTTAAGTTCAGAGATTGCCTCTGACAGGCAGGTGGTTTGATGTCGTCTGGAAGGGAGCTTTCGCGAGCAGGCTCGCTCCCACATTTGGATCGGGTACATCAGTGGGGGATTGGTCGGCTTGGAGGCCGCCATCGCTGGCAAGCCAGCTCCCACAGGGATTTGGTCCAAACGGTAGAGATTGGTCGACTGGGAGACCGCCATCGCGAGCAGGCTCACTTCTACAAGGAGCGCGGTGTACATCAGGAAGAATCAGGTCGGCTGTCAGGCCGCCTTCGCGAGCAGGCTCGCTCCCATATTTGGATCGGGTACGTCAGTGAGGATTGGTCGGCTTGGAGGCCGCCATCGCTGGCAAGCCAGCTCCCACAGAGATTTGGTCCAAACGGTAGAGATTGGTCGACTGGGAGACCGCCATCGCGAGCTGGCTCACTTCTACAAGGAGCGCGGTGTACATCAGGAAGAATCAGGTCGGCTGTCAGGCCGCCTTCGCGAGCAAGCTCGCTCCCACAGAAAAGCAAGGCAGCGCAGCTGCCCGCGGCGAAGCCGCACCACTCAACGATGAGCGCAAGCTCGAGTGCTCTTGATCTTGATCCACCGGCGACGTCGGAAGGCTGAGTGGAGGGATTGATCCGGGGGTGGGAGCGCAGCGACCGTCTGGCGCAGCCAGACACAGCGGAAGGAGGTGCAGCGAAGCAAACCGGAGCCGCTGCGCCCGGATCGATCCCGGAGCGAAGGGACCCGAGCCTGCGAGGGCCGAACGCAGGAGCTAGCGTTTTTTGCTTACTTTTTTTGGCGCTTGTAAAAAAGTAAGTCGCCGTCAGGCGAAACCGCCAGCCGCAGCTCCCGAAGCAACGGATATGCCCCCAAGAGCAAGATCAAAAGCTAGCCCCCTCACCCCAACCCTCTCCCCCAAGGGGGCGAGGGGGAAAGGGAGCAGGTCTTCATGCAACGCAAAATCCCGGCCCGGCTCAAAATCAGTCACCGAGAAATTCAGCCACCTTCTGCGCAGCACCCGCCAAATGATCGGAATGCGCAAAGCCAGAAGCCTTGAGCGGCTTCAAATCATGATCCCCCGCCACCAACCAAAACACCGCAATCCCCGGCGCTAACGAATACCCCTCAACCGCCTCGCGATTCCCCAGTGCATCCCGCTCCCCCTGCACAATCAACGTCCGAGTCTTCAAACCAGCCAAATGCTCAACCCGAGGCTTCTCCGGCTTCCCCACCGCATAGAACGGATACCCCAGACACACCAACGCATCCACCCCCAACTCATCCGCCACCAGACTCGCCATCCGCCCACCCATGGACTTGCCGCCAATCGCCAACGGCCCAGCGACATGACGCCGCACAAGCGCAAACACCTCCCGCCAACATTCCTGCAACTTGCCAGCAGGATTCGGCGGCCGCTTCACCCCATCCACCCGCCGCTGCGCCATATAGGGAAACTCAAACCGCAACACGTTGACCCCAAGCCCGGCAAGGCGCCCAGCCATGTCGTTCATCCACTCGCTATCCATCGGCGCCCCCGCCCCGTGGGCCAGAATCAGCGTTGCTGAAGCCTCACCAACAGCGGCATCCCACAACCATCCATGATCGAGCACACACTGCGCCCATTGATCCCCGTCAATACTGGCCTTGTGCTGTTTGTCCATGCTTGCCTCGCTTTTAGTCTGCCTATAACTCCAGGCGAAGGATTCGCGTCGTTTGCGCGCGCTCACTTCGGCTGAACCGTGGATGGGGAACCATGAACACTTCTATCAGTACCGCCTACAACTACAAGGTGGTCCGCCAATTCGCCATTATGACGGTGGTGTGGGGCATCGTCGGCATGGGCCTCGGGGTTTTTCTCGCGGCGCAATTGGTCTGGCCGGAACTCAACTTCAATTTGCCCTGGACCAGTTTCGGCCGTCTGCGCCCGCTGCACACCAACGCGGTGATCTTCGCCTTCGGTGGCTGCGCGCTGTTCGCCAGCTCTTTCTATTCGGTGCAACGCACCTGCCAGACGCAATTGTTTGCGCCGCAAATCGCCGCGTTCTGCTTCTGGGGCTGGCAACTGGTGATCCTGCTGGCGGCGATCAGCCTGCCGCTGGGTTACACCAGCTCCAAGGAATACGCCGAACTGGAATGGCCGATCGACATCCTGATCACCATCGTCTGGGTCGCCTACGCGATCGTGTTCTTCGGCACGATCATGCAGCGCAAAACCAAACACATTTATGTGGGCAACTGGTTCTTCGGCGCGTTCATCATCACCGTGGCGATCCTCCACATCGTCAACAACCTTGAGTTGCCGGTGAGTTTCACCAAGTCCTACTCGGTGTACGCCGGTGCAACCGACGCGATGGTGCAGTGGTGGTACGGCCACAACGCTGTGGGATTTTTCCTCACCGCCGGTTTCCTCGGGATGATGTATTACTTCGTGCCGAAACAGGCCGAACGTCCGGTGTATTCGTATCGCCTGTCGATCGTACACTTCTGGGCCTTGATCACCCTGTACATCTGGGCCGGCCCGCACCACTTGCACTACACCGCGCTGCCGGACTGGGCACAGTCACTGGGCATGGTGATGTCGCTGATCCTGCTGGCACCGAGCTGGGGCGGCATGATCAACGGCATGATGACCCTCTCCGGCGCCTGGCATAAGTTGCGCAGCGACCCGATCCTGCGCTTCCTCGTGGTGTCGCTGGCGTTCTACGGCATGTCGACCTTCGAAGGTCCGATGATGGCCATCAAGACTGTCAACGCCCTCTCCCACTACACCGACTGGACCATCGGCCACGTACACGCCGGCGCCCTCGGCTGGGTAGCGATGATCTCGATCGGCGCGCTGTACCACATGATCCCGAAAATCTTCGGCAAAGCGCAGATGCACAGCGTCGGACTGATCAACGCGCATTTCTGGCTGGCGACCATCGGCACCGTGCTCTACATCGCCTCGATGTGGGTCAACGGCATCGCCCAGGGCCTGATGTGGCGCGCAGTCAACGAGGACGGCACGCTGACGTATTCCTTCGTCGAAACCCTGGTGGCCAGCCATCCGGGCTTTGTCGTGCGGCTGATCGGCGGGGCGATTTTCTTAAGCGGCATGTTGCTGATGGCTTACAACACCTGGCGCACCGTGCGGGCCTCGCAGCCTGCCGACGTCGTCGCTGCCGCGCAGATGGCCTGAGGAGTCCGCCATGAAACACGAAACGATTGAAAAGAACGTCGGCCTGCTGATGCTGCTGATGGTGTTCGCCGTGAGCATTGGCGGCCTGACCCAGATCGTCCCGCTGTTCTTCCAGGACGTCACCAACAAACCGGTGGAGGGCATGAAGCCCTATACCGCGCTGCAACTGGAAGGTCGCGACATCTACATCCGCGAAGGCTGCGTCGGTTGCCACTCGCAGATGATCCGTCCGTTCCGCGCCGAAACCGAACGCTACGGGCACTACTCGGTGGCCGGTGAAAGCGTCTGGGATCACCCGTTCCTGTGGGGTTCGAAACGTACCGGGCCGGACCTCGCCCGGGTCGGCGCGCGTTACTCGGATGACTGGCACCGCGCGCACTTGTACAACCCGCGTAACGTCGTGCCGGAGTCGAAGATGCCAGCCTACCCGTGGCTGGTCACCCAAGCGGTCGACAGCAGCCACACCGAAACCAAGCTGAAAACCATGCGTACCCTCGGCGTGCCGTATACCGATGACGACATCAGCGGCGCGGTCGCCAGCCTCAAGGGCAAGACTGAAATGGACGCCCTCGTTTCCTACCTGCAAGTGCTCGGCACTGCAATCAAGAGCAAGAGGTGAGTCATGGTCATTGAAATGAGTGCAGGCCTGATTCGCGGTCTCGGCACGGTCGTGGTGTTCGTCGCGTTCGTCGGCCTGACCTTGTGGGTGTTCAACCGCAAGCGCACCCCGGAATTCGCCGAAGCACGCCTGCTGCCGTTCGCCGACGAGCCACTACCCGAAACAATTTCAGCCCCTGAAACAAGGAGTACCCGGCCATGACCACCTTCTGGAGTACGTGGATCTGCGTACTGACCATTGGCAGCCTGATCGGCCTGACCTGGCTGCTGATCGGCACCCGCCGGGGCGAGACCAAGGGCAGTGTCGACCAGACCATGGGCCACAGCTTCGACGGCATCGAGGAGTACGACAACCCGCTGCCGCAGTGGTGGTTCATGCTGTTCGCCGGCACGTTGGTGTTCTCGGTGGGTTATCTGATTCTCTATCCGGGCCTGGGCAACTGGAAAGGCATCCTGCCCGGCTATGAGGATGGCTGGACCGGCGTGCACGAATGGGAAAAGGAAATGAACAAGGCGGACGCCCGGTTCGGGCCGATCTTCGCCAAATTCGCCGCGATGCCGCTGGAAGAAGTGGCCAAGGATCCGCAGGCGCTGAAAATGGGCGGTCGTCTGTTCGCCTCCAATTGCTCGGTGTGCCACGGCTCGGATGCCAAGGGTGCGTTCGGCTTCCCTAACCTCGCCGACAGCGACTGGCGCTGGGGCGGCGATGCCGAGACGATCAAGACCACCATCATGGGCGGCCGCATGGCGGCCATGCCGGCCTGGGGCGAAGTGCTCGGTGAGTCCGGGGTAAAAAACGTTGCCGCCTACGTGCGCCACGAACTGGCCGGCCTGCCGCTACCCGCCGACAGCAAAGCAGACCTGCAAGCCGGACAGCAGGCGTTCAGCACCACGTGCGTGGCTTGCCACGGCGCAACTGGCCAAGGCACCCCTGCCATGGGCGCACCGAATCTTACCCACCCGGCCGGCTTCATTTATGGCACCAGCCTGACCCAACTGGAACAGACCATCCGCCATGGTCGTCAGGGGCATATGCCAGCGCAGAACGAATTGCTGGGCAACGATAAAGTGCAATTGCTCGCCGCTTATGTGTACAGCCTGAGCCACGGATTGAACACAGAAAAACTGATAACTGAAGACAACAAGAAATAGCAATTGCGTACACCACTGCCGCAGCTTTCTCGCTGCGGCAGTTTCCCGTCCCTTTGCGACGCATTGTCGCACCCCTTGGATCCTCTCCTTTCGGAACCCCGGATTCGGGTCTACGCTTCATCGAAGCGGACCGGCTGAAGTCGGTTTCCAGATCAATCCCGAACGATGCGCGCCGTGAACCGGTTGATGGATTCGCCGCAAACGCAGGTAGATAACGGCTGTTGCGCCGATTGCCCGCAATTTCCCGATCACGACCTGTGAACGGGCACCGTTGACGGCGATCAGGATTGCGAGCTTTTTACGCGCACTGCGACATTTTGTCAGAGGCCATTTTTGACCCTACGCGGCGCATGGAAAGGCCGCAGAATCAGCGTTGGAAAGCATTGACCCAGGTCATGGCGCGTTGCAATGACCCCCTGCTTTATACATACTTGCGGCCGATTTTATCCCTATAAAAATACCCAAACCGTGGAACCTTAGAATGAGCACAGCAATCAGTCCGACTGCTTATAACTATAAGGTAGTCCGCCAGTTCGCCATCATGACGGTGGTCTGGGGGATCCTTGGCATGGGGCTCGGTGTCTTCATCGCCTCGCAACTGGTCTGGCCGGAACTGAACTTCGGTCTGCCGTGGACGAGCTTTGGACGCTTGCGCCCGTTGCACACAAACCTGGTGATTTTCGCCTTCGGCGGTTGTGCACTGTTTGCCACTTCCTACTATGTCGTGCAGCGAACCTGCCAGACGCGACTGATTTCCGACAGCCTCGCTGCCTTCACCTTCTGGGGCTGGCAAGCGGTGATCGTCGGCGCAATCATTACCTTGCCGCTGGGTTACACCACCACCAAGGAATACGCCGAGCTGGAATGGCCGATCGCGATTCTGCTGGCAATTGTCTGGGTCACTTACGGTCTGGTGTTCTTCGGCACCATCACCAAGCGCAAAACCAAGCACATCTACGTCGGCAACTGGTTCTACGGCGCGTTCATCGTTGTCACCGCGATGCTGCACATCGTCAACCACATGTCGCTGCCGGTCAGCCTGTTCAAGTCGTATTCGGCTTACTCCGGTGCCACTGACGCGATGATCCAGTGGTGGTATGGCCACAACGCGGTGGGCTTCTTCCTGACCACCGGTTTCCTCGGGATGATGTACTACTTCGTGCCGAAACAGGCCGAACGCCCGATCTATTCCTATCGTCTGTCGATCGTGCACTTCTGGGCGCTGATCACCCTGTACATCTGGGCCGGCCCGCACCACCTGCACTACACCGCCCTGCCGGACTGGGCACAATCGCTGGGCATGGCGATGTCGATAATTCTGCTGGCGCCAAGCTGGGGCGGCATGATCAACGGCATGATGACCCTGTCGGGCGCCTGGCATAAGTTGCGCACCGACCCGATCCTGCGCTTCCTCGTGGTGTCGCTGGCGTTCTACGGCATGTCGACCTTCGAAGGGCCGATGATGGCGATCAAGACCGTCAACTCGCTCTCGCACTACACCGACTGGACCATCGGCCACGTACACGCCGGCGCCCTCGGTTGGGTAGCGATGATCTCGATCGGCGCGATCTACCACATGATCCCGAAACTGTTCGGCCGCGCGCAGATGCACAGCACCGGGCTGATCAATGCGCACTTCTGGCTTGCCACTATCGGCACCGTGCTCTACATCGCGTCGATGTGGGTCAACGGCATCACCCAAGGCCTGATGTGGCGTGCAATCAACGATGACGGCACCCTCACCTACTCGTTCGTCGAAGCGCTGCAGGCCAGCCACCCGGGCTTCATCGTCCGCGCGCTGGGCGGTGCTTTCTTTGCCAGCGGCATGCTGCTGATGGCTTACAACGTGTACCGCACTGTCCGTGCGTCGGATCCGGTTGAAGCCGAAGCCGCCGCCAAGATTGCCGTCGTTGGAGCTCACTGATGAAGCATGAAGCTGTCGAGAAGAATATTGGCCTGCTGGCCTTCTTCATGGTCATCGCCGTCAGCGTCGGTGGCCTGACCCAAATTGTTCCGCTGTTCTTCCAGGACGTCACCAACAAGCCGGTCGAGGGCATGAAGCCACGTTCGGCGCTGGAACTGGAAGGCCGCGACGTCTACATCGCCAACGGTTGTGTCGGCTGCCACTCGCAGATGATCCGCCCGTTCCGCGCTGAAACTGAACGCTATGGCCACTATTCGGTCGCCGGTGAAAGCGTCTGGGACCACCCGTTCCTGTGGGGCTCCAAACGTACCGGCCCGGATCTGGCCCGTGTGGGCGGTCGTTACTCCGATGACTGGCAGCGTGCGCACTTGTACAACCCGCGCAACGTGGTCCCCGAGTCGAAAATGCCGGCTTACCCGTTCCTCGTGGAAAACAAGCTCGACGGCAAGGAAACCGCGAAAAAAATGGAAGTCTTGCGCACCCTCGGCGTGCCGTACACCGACGAAGACATCGCCGGTGCACAGGATGCCGTGAAGGGCAAAACCGAAATGGACGCGCTGGTGGCCTATCTGCAAGGCCTGGGCACCATCATCAAAAGCAAACGGTGAATCTGATGGATATCGGGATGATTCGAGGCCTGGGCACCGTGGTCGTGATGGTGGCCTTCATCGGTCTGGCCTTGTGGGTGTTCAGCCCCAAGCGCAAGTCGGAGTTTGACGACGCGACCATGCTGCCTTTTGCGGATGATCCCGAAGCCATCAAGCACGTCGAGCAAGCTTCTAGGAGTAACAAAGAATGACTACATTCTGGAGTCTGTACGTCACAGTCCTCAGTCTCGGTACGATCTTCGCCCTGACCTGGCTGCTGCTGTCGACCCGCAAGGGCCAACGCAGCGAACAGACGGACGAGACGGTCGGCCACTCCTTCGACGGGATCGAGGAGTACGACAACCCGCTGCCGAAATGGTGGTTCATGCTGTTCGTCGGCACTATCGTGTTCGCTCTGGGCTACCTGGTGCTGTACCCGGGTCTGGGCAACTGGAAAGGTCTGCTGCCGGGCTACAACTATCTGGATACCGAGAAACAGACCGCGTTCGCCAACGGCCAGACTGGCTGGACCGGCGTCCACGAGTGGGAAAAGGAAATGGCCCGTTCGGACGCGCGCTTCGGTCCGATTTTCGCCAAGTTCGCGGCGATGCCGATCGAGGAAGTCGCCAAGGATCCGCAAGCACTGAAGATGGGCGGCCGTCTGTTCGCGTCCAACTGCTCGGTGTGCCACGGTTCCGACGCCAAGGGCGCCTATGGCTTCCCCAACCTGACCGACGCCGACTGGCGCTGGGGCGGTGAGCCGGAAACCATCAAGACCACCATCATGGGCGGCCGCCACGCGGTGATGCCGGCGTGGGCGGAAGTGATCGGTGAGCAAGGCGTGGCCGATGTGGCTGCTTACGTGGTGACCAATCTCGACGGCCGTAAATTGCCGGAAGGCACCAAGGCCGACCCGGCCAACGGCCAGAAACTCTTCGCCGCCAACTGCGTGGCTTGCCACGGCCCTGCCGGCAAAGGCACGCCGGCCATGGGTGCGCCCGACCTGACCCATCCGGGCGCATTCATCTACGGCTCGAGCTTCGCGCAACTGCAGCAGACCATCCGTTACGGTCGTCAGGGCCAGATGCCTGCGCAGGAACAACTGCAGGGCAATGACAAGGTGCACCTGCTGGCGGCGTATGTTTACAGCCTGTCTCACGGTGAAAAAGCACCGGAGGCGAAGGCTGAGTAAGGCCAACGCTTGAAGCAAAAAAGGCCCCGCCAATGGGAATTGGCGGGGCCTTTTTTCATGCTGGCATTCATGATTCGAAACGCTTGCTCAATGGACCTGAGCTGCGATGCACGGTAGGTTTTTTTCGCCCCGATAATCCATATCGGGTCCACTTCAAGGATGAAGCCCAATGTCGAAAGATCACCAAAGCGCACTGCAAAATCAGCCTCAACCCGGCTCTACCCATAGGGCAGGGTTCGAACGAACATCTGTGAAACCGTTACTCGAGGTATCGCAGCAAACCATGAACAGCCCCGGCGACGGTGGCGGACTCGACGGCCTCGGCGGCGGTAGATTGCTCTGACAAGGGCAGCAAAAACACCGAATTTACGCCCTGTATCCAGTGCCTCACGCCTTGGCGGGAGGCGCCTTCGCCGGTGCCCTTATGAAATTGACAAACCGATCGTCCCCGACCTGCCTTTTCGATTGCGGTGAAAACCTCAAAATAGTAACGTTCCTACATCAGAATTTCTGGAGGCCAAACATGATGGCCATCACCACCATTTCCAGCCGCGAGTTCAATCAGGACACCAGTGCAGCCAAAAAAGCCACGCGTCAAGGTCCAGTAATCATTACTGACCGAGGCAGGCCTGCCCACGTATTGCTCAGCATTGAGGAGTACCAGAAACTGACCGGTTGCGAGACCAGCATCGTTGAGCTGCTGGCGATGCCGAATGCGCTTGAAATCGAATTCGAACCCGAGCGCGCTGTAATCACTCCTCGCAGCGTGGACCTTTCCTGATGTTCCTACTGGATACCAATGTAGTTTCCGAGCTGCGGAAAAAACAAGCCGACAGGCATGTGGTGAAATGGGCAAACAGCGTTTCCCCAGCCAGCCTGTATCTATCCGCAATCACTGTGCTGGAACTGGAAACGGGCGTCCTGCGTATCGAACGTCGTGACCCTTCACAAGGCCAGCTGCTGCGCAACTGGCTGGAACATCACGTCAAACCGGCGTTCTCTGGAAGAATCCTGCCTGTCGATACCAGCGTCGCCACCCGGTGCGCACGATTGCATGTTCCCGACCGCAGCAGTGAATGCGACGCCTTGATCGCCGCCACCGCGCTTGTGCACGGGCTTACGCTGGTAACTCGCAACATTGCGGACTTTCAACTCAGCGGCGTCAATCTGATCAACCCATGGATCGCTGCGAATAACTGACTGCTGAACACCCCGCCCTATCACCGGCGGGGCTTTTTTCATGGGCGTTGGGCAAAGATTGAATGCACAACCGTGGTATCGATCAGCGTCCGCTCACGCCACTGGTTGTTCTTCACCAGATAGATCTGCAAATGCTTGCGATCCTCGGTGAAATTCGCAGTCAGGTAGGTTTGCTGAGAGGTGCTTCCGCTGAGATACATGGGGACGCTGCCCTCCCAGTAGGAACTTCCTCCCTCGGTATGCAGGTGGCCGGCGAAAATGGCCGTCACCTGGTACTTGTTGACCATGTCATGGAAACGCTTCTTCTGCTCGGGGCTGCCCTGGTGCCGCAAGGGTTTATGCATATTGATAATGATGGCGTAGCCCGACGCTCGCGCCAGTCGCAGATCGGTCTCGAGCCAGTCCAGTGCGTCGTTGATTTCGAACGTTGTCGGGTTCAACGGATGAGCAATCCGGGTGGTGTAGGTCGGCTCGTTATTAAGCTGAACCATATGCACTTCGCCGATATTTTTCGAATAGGCGAGACTACCGGCATACGTCCTGCTCAGAAAACCGTCAGTGATTTTCAGATCAAAGTTATCGACTTTACCTTCATGATGTTCTTTGAACTCGACAATACCTCCTGCAGCACAGTTATTGGTAAAGCAATCATCAACATTGTTTTCATAGTCGTGATTGCCCAAGCCGTAAAGATATTCACCCTTGAAGTGCCTGTTCAGCGAATCCTTCATGAACGAGCGCTGCCAGCCATGACCAAAAGCGGTTATATCGCCATTGATCATCAAAGGAACCTGCGCTTGGGAGCCGTGTAGATTTCTGAATTCGGCAATGCTTGCAAGTTGTGTTTCAATCAGCCATTTCGAGCGCGCCGTGAATTCTGAATCCGATTCGGGCTCGCGGATATCAGTCTTGTCTGTCCACGGATATTGAGTATCCGAAGCAAAGACCATATGTTTCGGCATGCCAGTTGTAGCCTGAGCGGTAATAGCCGAAGCTACCAGACAAGCACCCATAAAGGTGCTCATGAATTTATTCAAAGCCATGCTTGAAATTCCATTTCAATTAATTTTCGGTACGCAAAAGAAGTTTCGCGCGAACAGAACTTATTCGAATACAGCGAAAACTTCAAAGCCTTCACCAACAACAATCGAGTGAATATATTTCAGACCCACCAACTTACAACATACCAATTAATAGAAACCCGTAGCGTCCGGCCTGACTTGTCGCCAGAATGAAAACAATCACGGGTGTTATTCAACTTGCGAAATCAACGGCAGTGAGTGAACAAGCAATTGAAAGGATGAACTAGCCACTTCGGCAAAACCGTCCATACTCAACAAGTCAATTGATCTGCGTCAGGCTTTTGCGCAATCGCTACACCATCCGCATTTTTTACCCAACGCGACCAAAGGTCGCACCCTTGAGCCAGAGCGGCAGGCGTATCATCGCGCTACTGCAACAGCCTTTTTGACCTCGGTTGGCACGTATCGACCGAGGCATTTTTCCACTGCCGTGGGATGCAATGATGAGCAATCAGATTCCGGTACACGACGTCACGCCACCGAGCAAGAACGCGAACAACAGCGTCGATCTTTATGCCTCACGAGAAAAAATCTACACCCGGGCTTTCACCGGCCTGTTCCGCAATCTGCGGATGCTCGGCGGTGCGGCGTTGTTTCTGCTGTATTTCGGCACGGTGTGGCTGAACTGGGGCGGTCATCAGGCGGTGTGGTGGAACCTGCCGGAGCGCAAGTTCTTCATCTTCGGCGCGACTTTCTGGCCACAGGATTTCATCCTGCTCTCGGGCCTGTTGATCATTGCCGCGTTCGGCCTGTTCTTCATCACTGTCTATGCCGGGCGCGTCTGGTGCGGGTATACCTGCCCGCAGAGCGTGTGGACGTGGATTTTCATGTGGTGCGAAAAGGTCACCGAAGGCGACCGCAACCAGCGCATCAAGCTCGACAAGGCGCCGATGAGCGCCAACAAATTCCTGCGCAAGCTGGCCAAACATTCGCTGTGGCTGTTGATCGGTTTTGTCACCGGCATGACCTTTGTCGGCTACTTCTCGCCGATCCGCGAACTGGTTATCGAGTTCTTCACCGGCCAGGCCGATGGCTGGTCGTATTTCTGGGTCGGTTTTTTCACCCTCGCCACGTACGGCAATGCCGGTTGGTTGCGTGAGCAGGTGTGCATCTACATGTGCCCGTATGCGCGCTTCCAGAGCGTGATGTTCGACAAGGACACGCTGATCGTTTCCTACGACCCGCGCCGTGGCGAAAGCCGTGGGCCGCGCAAGAAAGGCATCGACTACAAGGCGCTGGGGCTGGGTGACTGCATCGACTGCACGATGTGCGTGCAGGTCTGCCCGACCGGCATCGACATCCGCGATGGCCTGCAGATCGAGTGCATCGGCTGCGCTGCGTGCATCGACGCTTGCGACAGCATCATGGACAAGATGGATTACCCGCGCGGGCTGATCAGCTACACCACCGAACACAACCTCTCCGGGCAGAAAACCCATAAACTGCGACCGCGCCTGATCGGCTACGCCGTGGTGCTGCTGGCGATGATCAGCCTGTTGGTCGCTGCGTTCTTCATGCGTTCGCTGGTCGGTTTCGACGTCAGCAAAGACCGCGTGCTGTACCGCGAAAACGCTGAAGGCCGGATCGAAAACGTCTACAGCCTGAAGATCATGAACAAGGATCAGCGCGACCACACTTACCTGCTGCAAGCCGAGGGTCTGCCGGACCTGCGCCTGCAAGGCAAGCGCGAGATCAAGGTTGCCGCCGGCGATATCGTCAGCATGCCGGTCGAGTTGTCGAGCGCACCGGAACAACTGCCATCGAGCACCAACGAGGTGAAATTCATCCTCAAGGATGCCGATGACGAAAGCGTCCACGTTGAAGCCAAGAGCCGATTCATCGGCCCACAAATCCGTTGAGAGAATTTTGAACATGCCCGCTGCAAACGCCGCAAGTCCCTGGTACAAGCACCTCTGGCCGTGGATCATCATCGCGATTCTGGCTTGCTCGGTGGCCTTGACCCTGTCGATGGTGACCATCGCGGTGAACAACCCGGACAATCTGGTCAACGACAACTATTACGAAGCAGGCAAAGGCATCAACCGTTCACTGGATCGCGAGCTGCTGGCGCAAACCCTGAAGCTGCGTGCAGCGGTGCATCTGGATGATGTGACCGGGGAAGTCGACTTGCGCTTGAACGGTGACAGCCAGCCGCAAACGCTGGAGCTGAACCTGATCTCGCCGACCCAGCCGGAGAAGGATCGCAAGATCGTTCTGACCCGCAGTGGCAGCGAGAGCGGGCGCTACATCGGCCAGCTAAGCGACAAGGTTGAAGGGCGACGGTTTGTCGAGTTGCTTGGCAGCCAGGACGAGCACGTGTGGCGCATGTTTGAAGAAGAGCTGGTCAGCCATGACAAGGAGCTGCTGCTGGGTGATGAGCCATTGCAGGGTGCCGAAGATCTGAAGAAGTGAATCAAAATCAAGAGCCCCTCACCCTAGCCCTCTCCCGGAGGGAGAGGGGACTGATCTCGGTTGCTTGGAAGCGGGGCGTATGACAGTGACAATGTCGGCGACTGAAGCCGCTCTTCAGGCTCACATCGATCGGCTCCCTCTCCCTCCGGGAGAGGGCTGGGGTGAGGGCAAGCGAACACCCCCAATGCAAGGGCTCACACCCTCATCAATGCCATGACCACCCCAATCCCCTGCTACCACTGCGCCCTGCCCGTCCCGTCCGGCAGCCGCTTCACCGCCGTCGTCCTCGGGCAGGCCCGCGAGTTCTGCTGCCCGGGCTGTCAGGCGGTAGCCGAAGCCATCGTCGCCGGTGGTCTGGAAAGCTATTACCAGCATCGCAGCGAAGCGTCGGCCAATCCCGAAGCGCTGCCGGTGCAACTGAGCGATGAACTGGCGCTGTACGACCGCGCCGACGTGCAGCAGCCCTTCGTGCGCCACGAAGGCGATCTGGCTGAAACCACGCTGTTGATGGAAGGCATCAGTTGCGCCGCCTGCGGCTGGTTGATCGAGAAACACCTGCGCACCCTGCCCGCCGTCGCCGAAGCGCGGTTGAACCTGTCCAACCATCGCCTGCACGTGCGTTGGGCCGACGCACAATTGCCGCTGAGCCAGATCCTCGCCGAGCTGCGCCACATCGGTTACGCCGCCCACCCGTACCAGGCCGACCGCGCCAGCGAACAGCTGGCCAGCGAGAATCGCCTGGCCCTGCGCCAGCTCGGCGTCGCCGGGTTGCTGTGGTTTCAGGCGATGATGGCGACCATGGCTACCTGGCCGGAATTCAACATCGACCTCAGTCCCGAGCTGCACACGATCCTGCGCTGGGTCGCGCTGTTTCTGACTACACCCATCGTGTTCTACAGCTGCGCGCCGTTCTTCAAAGGCGCGATGCGCGATTTGCGTACGCGCCACCTGACCATGGACGTTTCTGTTTCACTGGCGATCGGCAGCGCTTACATCGCCGGGATCTGGACATCGATTACCGGGGTCGGCGAGCTGTACTTCGATGCGGTCGGCATGTTCGCGCTGTTTCTGCTCGCCGGACGCTATCTGGAACGCCGCGCCCGCGAACGCACCGCTGCTGCCACCGCGCAACTGGTCAACCTGTTACCGGCCTCGTGCCTGCGCCTGGATAGCGATGGCCAGAGCGAACGCATCCTGCTCAGCGAGTTGCGTGTGGGCGAGCGGATTCTGGTGCAACCGGGCTCGATTCTGCCGGCTGACGGCAAGATCATCGACGGTCAGTCGAGCATCGACGAATCGCTGCTGACTGGCGAATACCTGCCGCAGCCACGCACGCTCGGCGATGCTGTTACTGCGGGCACGCTCAATGTCGAAGGCGCATTGACCGTGCAAGTGCAGGCGCTGGGACAGGACACGCGTCTCTCCGCGATCGTGCGTCTGCTCGACCGCGCTCAGGCGGAGAAACCGCGTCTGGCAGAAATCGCCGACCGCGCCGCGCAATGGTTCCTGCTGCTGTCGCTGATTGCCGCAGCAGTGATCGGCGTGCTGTGGTGGCAACTGGATTCTTCACGGGCGTTCTGGATCGTCCTCGCCATGCTGGTAGCGACCTGCCCGTGCGCGCTGTCGCTGGCGACGCCGACCGCCCTCACCGCCGCCACCGGCACCCTGCACAAACTCGGCCTGCTGCTGACCCGCGGCCATGTGCTGGAAGGCTTGAACCAGATCGACACGGTGATTTTCGACAAGACCGGTACGCTCACCGAAGGCCGCTTGGTGCTGCGCTCGATTCGCCCGCTCGGCGCGCTCGACAGCGAGCAATGCCTGAGCCTCGCCGCTGCGCTGGAAAACCGCTCGGAACACCCGATCGCCCGCGCTTTCGGGCGTGCGCCGCTGGCCGCCGAGGACGTGCACAGCACACCAGGCCTGGGCCTGGAAGGCGTGGTCGGTGAGCAACGCTTGCGCATCGGTCAGGCGCCGTTCGCCTGTGCCCTGAGCGGCGCGGCACTGCCGTCAATGCCTGATGAGGCCGGGCAATGGCTGCTGCTCGCTGACACCCACGGGCCGCTGGCGTGGCTGGTGCTCGATGATCGCCTGCGTGACGACGCCCCCGCCCTGCTCGCGGCCTGCAAAGCGCGGGGCTGGCGCACCTTGCTGTTGTCCGGCGACAGTTCGCCGATGGTCGCCAGTGTCGCCGCCGAACTGGGCATCGACGAGGCCCGTGGCGGCTTGCGCCCCGATGACAAACTGCAAGTGCTGCAGCAACTTCATCGCGAAGGTCGCAAAGTGTTGATGCTCGGTGACGGCGTCAACGACGTGCCGGTGCTGGCTGCGGCCGATATCAGCGTGGCCATGGGCTCGGCCACCGATCTGGCGAAAACCAGCGCCGATGCAGTGTTGCTGTCCAATCGCCTTGACGCTCTGGTGCAAGCCTTCACGCTGGCGCGACGCACGCGCCGGGTAATCATCGAAAACCTGCTGTGGGCGGCGCTGTACAATGGCCTCATGTTGCCGTTCGCCGCCCTCGGCTGGATCACTCCGGTGTGGGCGGCGGTCGGCATGTCGATCAGTTCGCTGACCGTGGTGCTCAACGCCCTGCGCCTGACTCGTCTGCCGAGCGCACCGGCCGCCAGCACCGCAACAGCAACCCGCCCGCTCCCGGCCTGAGCCGCGCGGGCCTGGAGTTACCGATGCCAGCTCTCTATGTGATGATTCCCGCTGCCTTGCTCATCGTCGCCATCGCCGTGTACATCTTCTTCTGGGCGGTGGATAGCGGTCAGTACGACGACCTCGACGGCCCGGCACACAGCATCCTTTTTGACGATCAGGACCCCAACCACACCGCTGCGGTGGACGAAGCCAACGCCGGCAAACCGGACGACAAGGCGCCACCCCATGCTTGAACTGGCGCCGCTGCTGGTCTCGGCGCTGATCCTCGGCCTGCTCGGTGGCGGCCACTGTCTGGGTATGTGCGGCGGTCTGATGGGCGCGCTGACCCTGGCGATCCCCAAGGAGCAGCGCAGCCGGCGCTTTCGCCTGTTACTGGCGTACAACCTCGGGCGGATTCTCAGTTATGCCACGGCGGGACTGCTCATCGGTCTGGCCGGCTGGGCCGTCGCCAACAGCCCGGCGGCGCTGTTCATGCGCGTGCTGGCCGGTTTGCTGCTGATCGCCATGGGTTTGTACCTCGCCGGCTGGTGGAGCGGGTTGACGCGTATCGAAGCGCTCGGGCGTGGCTTGTGGCGTTTTATTCAACCCGTGGCGAATCGTTTGCTGCCGGTTTCCAGCCTGCCGCGTGCCTTGCTGCTCGGTGCGCTGTGGGGGTGGCTGCCGTGCGGGCTGGTTTACAGCACCTTGCTGTGGAGCGCGAGTCAGGGCAATGCGCTGGACAGTGCGTTGCTGATGCTCGCTTTCGGCCTCGGCACCTGGCCGGTGCTGCTCGCCACCGGGCTGGCGGCTGAGCGGGTCACCGCGATCCTGCGCAAACGCAGCGTGCGCATGGCGGGTGGCTTGCTGGTGATCCTGTTTGGCCTGTGGACCCTTCCCGGCCCGCATCAGCATTGGCTTATGGGCCATTAAATGTGTGGCGCGGCCTTCGCGAGCAGGCTCGCTCCCACAGGTCTTGAGTACGCTGCAAATCCAATGTGGGAGCGAGCCTGCTCGCGAAGACGCCCGCACGAACAACACAAATCCTCGCCGTTGATGCAAATCAAGATGCCCTGTAACGCACTCCCCTAGACTCGCCACACTGCCAGCCTATCCGGGGGAATGCCCGCATGCTCGACGCCATTCGTTGGGACTCTGATCTGATCCGCCGCTACGATCTGGCGGGGCCACGCTACACCTCGTACCCGACTGCCGTGCAATTTCACGGTCAGGTCGGCACTTTCGACCTGTTCCACGCCCTGCGCGACAGCCGCAAGGCCCAGCGGCCGTTGTCGCTGTACGTACATGTGCCGTTCTGCGCGAACATTTGCTACTACTGCGCCTGCAATAAGGTCATCACCAAGGACCGCGGCCGCGCGCAACCGTACCTGCAACGGCTCGAACAGGAAATCCAGTTGATTGCCTGCCACCTCGACCCGGCGCAAACCGTCGAGCAGCTGCATTTCGGTGGCGGCACGCCGACTTTTCTCAGCCACGACGAATTGCGCCAGCTGATGGCGCACCTGCGCAAGCATTTCAATTTGCTCAACGATGACTCGGGCGATTACGGCATTGAAATCGACCCGCGCGAGGCTGACTGGTCGACCATGGGCCTGCTGCGCGAACTGGGTTTCAACCGGGTCAGCATTGGCCTGCAGGATCTTGACCCGGCGGTGCAGCGCGCGGTCAATCGCCTGCAAAGCCTGGAAGAAACCCGCGCGGTGATCGATGCGGCGCGAACCCTGCAATTTCGCTCGATCAACATCGATCTGATTTATGGCCTGCCCAAGCAGACGCCCGACAATTTCGCCCGCACCGTCGAGGAAGTGATCAGCCTGCAACCGGATCGCCTCTCGGTATTCAATTACGCGCACCTGCCGGAACGCTTCATGCCGCAACGGCGAATCAACAGCAGCGAACTGCCGAGCCCGGCGCACAAGCTGGAAATGCTCCAGCGCACCATCGAGCAACTGACCGCTGCCGGCTACCGTTACATCGGCATGGACCACTTCGCCCTGCCTGATGACGAACTGGCGATTGCCCAGGAAGAGCACACCCTGCAACGCAACTTCCAGGGTTACACCACCCACGGCCATTGCGACCTGATTGGCCTAGGCGTGTCGGCGATCAGCCAGATCGGCGATCTGTACTGCCAGAACAGCAGCGACCTCAACGCGTATCAGAACAGCCTGGCCAGCGCGCAGCTGGCGACCAGTCGCGGTCTGGTGTGCAACGCCGACGACCGCTTGCGCCGCGCAGTGATTCAGCAACTGATCTGCAATTTCAAACTCGAGTTCGCCGAGATCGAGCAGCAGTTCAACATCGATTTTCAAGGCTACTTCGGCGCGCTCTGGCCGCAGTTGCAAGGTATGGCCGAGGATGGCCTGATCAGGCTTGAGCGCGAGCGCATCGAGGTGTTGCCAGCGGGCCGATTGCTGGTGCGCTCGGTGTGCATGGTCTTCGATGCGTACCTGGAGCAGCAGAACCGCCAGCGTTTCTCACGGGTGATTTAAGGCTTGGTCAGCAACGAGCCGACTTTGAGGTTCTGATCAGGATTGAGCGCCGACTGGTTCATGACTTTCGACAGGGCGAGGTTGGCGGTGATCAGGCCACTGTTGAGGGCGGCGATGGCGCCCCGCAGTGCGGCGAGCTTGTTGATCTTTTCCTCGGTGGAGAGGGTTCTGTCTGACATGACCGCCGCCATGCGCGCTTTTTTCTCGATGATTTCTTTTTGAATCTTGCGAATCATCTTCAGCAACTGTTGGATGTTCTCCGGTAAGCCACTGTTGTCGATGTCACTGTTTTCGCCACCGACAGCGGCGGATTTGGCGATGGCCGCGCCGGAGAGCGACACTTTGACGCCCTCGACCAAGGTCGGGGTTGCCGTGTGCGACAAGTCTTCATCGCGATCGATTGCAGCGTCGGTGCTGGTCATCTCCGGCGAAGCGGCAACGCCGCTGCTGCCGGGGCTTAGCGTACCAATGGCGGTCATCGGGGCCTTCCTTGGTTGAATGCTGATAGCGGGTTATCGGCCGCCGGTGCTGCGGCTTTATGTCTGTAGGACAACGCCGCCACGTGCTGGCCTGAATGTCCTCCCGTGGGTTACCCTTACGGCTTATGTGTGTTTTCCCACAAGGATTGAAGAAATGTCCGAGCCAGTCAAACTGCGCGCTCACAACCAGGCCCATTGCAAGGATTGCAGCCTGGCCCCGCTCTGCCTGCCACTTTCTCTGAATCTGGAAGACATGGATGCGCTCGACGAAATCGTTAAACGCGGCCGCCCGCTGAAGAAGGGCGAGTTCCTGTTCCGCCAGGGCGACACCTTTGATTCCGTTTATGCAGTCCGCTCCGGCGCCCTGAAGACCTTCAGCCTGAGCGATGCCGGCGAAGAGCAACTGACCGGTTTCCACCTGCCAAGCGAACTGGTTGGCCTGTCGGGCATGGACACCGAAAAACACCCGGTCTCGGCCCAGGCGCTGGAAACCACTTCGGTTTGCGAAATCCCCTTCGAGCGCCTCGACGAACTCGCGCTGCAATTGCCGCAACTGCGCCGCCAGTTGATGCGGGTGATGAGTCGCGAGATTCGTGACGACCAGCAAATGATGCTGCTGCTGTCGAAGAAAACCGCTGACGAGCGCATCGCTACTTTCCTGGTCAACCTGTCGGCACGCTTCCGCGCTCGCGGCTTCTCGGCCAACCAGTTCCGCCTGAGCATGTCGCGCAATGAAATCGGTAACTACCTGGGCCTGGCGGTGGAAACCGTGTCGCGGGTGTTCACCCGTTTCCAGCAGAACGAGCTGATTGCCGCCGAGGGCAAGGAGATCCATATCCTCGACCCGATTCAGCTGTGCGCGTTGGCCGGCGGTTCGATCGAAGGCTGATCACGACCCGCGGTTGAGCGAATCGTTTCAGCCGCGGGTATACTGCGCCGTTTGCAGCCCTGCCAGGACACCCCGATGGTCTTCGACTCCTTCGACATCAAAATCAAATCCCTGATCCGCCCCGTGATCGACTTCCCGAAACCGGGCGTGATCTTTCGCGACATCACCCCGCTGTTCCAGTCGCCGACGGCCCTGCGCCTGGTGATGGACAGCTTCGCCCATCGCTACGTCGAAGCCGACTTCACCCACATCGGCGCCATGGATGCCCGTGGTTTTCTGATCGGTTCGGTACTGGCCTATCAGTTGAACAAGCCGCTGGTGCTGTTCCGCAAGCAAGGCAAACTGCCGGCGGACGTACTGGCCGAAGGTTACGCCACCGAGTACGGCGAAGCGTTTCTGGAAGTGCACGCCGACAGCCTGTGTGAAGGCGATTCGGTGGTGATGTTCGATGACCTGATCGCTACCGGCGGCACGCTGATCGCAGCAGCCAACCTGATTCGCCGCATGGGCGCGCGGGTGCATGAAGCGGCGGCGATCATTGACCTACCGGAGCTGCAAGGTTCGCAGCGCTTGCAGGACATGGGCATTCCGACGTTCTGCCTGACGCAGTTTGCGTTGACTGACAAATAAGCAGCGTCTGACAGGCCGCTTTCGCGAGCAGGCTCGCTCCCACAGGGGAATGCATTTCAACTGTGGGAGCGAGCCTGCTCGCGAAGGGGCCGGCAGCTACACCGCAGGACTTAGAGCCCCATCTGCTTGCTGATGATTTCGTTCATCACTTCCCGCGTTCCGCCGCCAATCGACAGAATGCGATTATCCCGATACAGCCGCTCCACCAGGCTTTCACGCATGTAACCGAGCCCGCCAAGGATCTGCACGGCTTCGGTGGTGATCCGGTCCGAGGTGTCGGTGGCGAAGTTCTTCGCCATGGAAATCTCCTTGATCACGCTCTGCCCCGCCGCCATTTTCGCTGCTTGCCGGTAAGTGAACTCCCGCGACACTTCCAGCGCCGTGGCCATTTCGGCGAGGCGATGTTTGATCACCTGAAACTTGCCGATGGGTTTGCCGAACGCCTCACGCTCGCGCGCCCACTTCAGGCTCTCCTCCAGCGCCAATTGCGCCGTCATGTTGGCCATCAGCGCCAGCGCCAGGCGTTCGCTCTGGAAATTGCCCATGATGCAGGCGAAGCCCATGTTCTCGGCGCCGATGAGGTTTCCTACAGGCACGCGGCAATCGTCGAAGAACAATTCAGCCGTGTCCGACGCCCACCAGCCCATTTTCTTCAACTGCCTACCGACACTGAACCCCGGCGTGCCCTTCTCGATCAGCAACAAACTGATGCCGCCAAACCCCGGCGCACCGGTGCGCACCGCGACGGTGTAGAAATCCGCGCGCACGCCGCTGGTGATAAAGGTCTTGCTGCCGCTGACCCGGTAGAAATCGCCGTCACGCACGGCGCGGGTTTGCAGGTTGGCGACGTCGGAACCGCCACCGGGCTCGGTCACCGCCAGGGCGCTGATTTTCTCGCCGCTGAGCACTTGGGGGACGACCCGCTCTCGCACTTCAGGCCGCGCCCATTTGACGATCGGCGGCAAACCGATATCCAGCGAACCCAGCCCCGCCACCAGCCCGCCTGAGCCACAGCGCATCAACTCTTCACTGGCGGCGACCTTGGCGAACAGATCGCCTTCATGGCTGCCGCCGAGCGCCTCGGGATAGCCGATACCGAGAATGCCCGCCGCACCGGCCTTGAGGTACAGCTCACGGGGAAAGCTTTCGGCTTCTTCCCACTGATCGATGTCCGGCAGGATCTCGCGTTCGACGAAACGTCTGACGCTGTCACGGACCAATTGGTGGCTGGGGTCGAAGTATTCCTGAAAGGCAGGCATGGGCGAGCTCCACGGAAGGGTTCGCCGACGTTAACCGAGCGCTTGCTTGGTTACCAATGAAATTGTGTGAATCAGATGGACCGTGGTGCGCCATTCGCGAGCAGGCTCGCTCCCACAGGGGATTTGTGAACGACACAAAACCAATGTGGGAGCGAGCCTGCTCGCGAAGGCGTCAGTTCAGACGCCGCAAATTCAGAGGGAAATCGGTTTACGCCCGGCAAACGAATGCGCCAGCGTGCCGCCGTCGACCAGCTCCAGCTCACCGCCCAGCGGTACGCCGTGGGCAATCCGCGAGGCGACCAGGCCTTTGTTGTTGAGCAACTGCGCGATGTAGTGCGCCGTCGCTTCGCCTTCCACCGTCGGGTTGGTGGCGAGGATGACTTCAGTAAAGGTCCCCGCCTCTTCAATCCGCGCCATCAGTTGCGGAATACCGATCGCTTCCGGCCCCAGGCCATCCAGCGGCGACAGGTGCCCCTTGAGCACGAAATAGCGGCCACGGAAGCCGGTCTGCTCCACCGCATAAACGTCCATCGGCCCTTCGACCACGCAGAGCAGCGTGTCATCGCGGCGCGGGTCGGCGCATTGCGGGCAGAGGTCGTCTTCGGTCAGCGTGCGGCACTGGCGGCAATGGCCAACGCCTTCCATGGCCTGGCTCAAGGCCTGGGCCAGACGCGTACCGCCGCTGCGATCACGTTCGAGCAACTGCAACGCCATGCGCTGAGCGGTTTTCTGACCCACGCCTGGCAAGGTGCGCAGAGCGTCGATCAGTTGGCGAATCAAAGGGCTGAAGCTCATGGGTAAACAGTCCGACTAAACAACGAGACGCGGTTTATACCCGCGCCTCTGGCCAGCGTCAAATCCTCAGTCCTGGGCGACCCGGACCACCAGTTTGCCGAAGTTGCGCCCTTCCAGCAGACCGATGAACGCCTCGGGTGCCTGCTCCAGGCCTTCGACCACGTCCTCGCGGAACTTCACCTTGCCGTCGCGTACCCACGGCACCATGTGGCTGATGAATTCCGGCTGACGATCACCGTAATCGTCGAAGACGATGAAGCCCTGAATCCGCACACGCTTGGTGAGCAAAGTGCGTTGCAGCATCGGCAAACGATCCGGGCCGGTCGGCGCCTCGGCGGCGTTGTAGCCGGCGATCAGGCCGCACAACGGGATGCGCGCCTTGGGATTGAGCAACGGCACGACGGCATCGAAGACATGGCCGCCGACGTTCTCGTAATAGATGTCGATGCCGTTGGGACAGGCCTTGGCCAGTTGCTCGGCGAAGTCATCGGCCTTGTGGTCGATGCAGGCATCAAAACCCAGCTCCTCAACGACGTATTTGCACTTCTCGGCCCCACCGGCCACACCGACCGCGCGCAGGCCTTTGATCTTCGCCACTTGCCCGACCACCGAGCCGACGGCGCCGGACGCCGCGGCCACCACCAGGGTTTCGCCCTCTTTCGGCTGGCCGATGTCCATCAGGCCCATGTACGCGGTCATGCCCGGCATACCCAGCACCCCGAGGGCCATCGACGGGCTCGGCAGGCCGGCCGGGATCGGCATGATGTTGCGGCCGTCGCTGATGCTGTGGCTCTGCCAACCGGTGGCGCCAACCACCAGATCACCTACGTGGAATTTCGGATGATTGGACTGCTCGACCCGGCTGACCGCACCACCGGTCATGACTTCGCCGATTTGCACTGGCGCAGCGTAGGACGGTGCGTCGCTCATGCGCCCGCGCATGTACGGGTCGAGAGAGAGGTACAGGGTTTTCAGCAGGACTTGACCGTCCTGCAGATCGGGCAATGCCTCGCGCTCCAGACGGAAGTTCTCCGGGGTCGGCGCGCCGCTCGGGCGCGAGGCGAGGACGAAGCGTTGATTGAGGGTGAGAGGGTCGGACATGTCAGCGTCTCCTGTGAATGGGGAATTCGGTGTATAGGGAGCAGACCTTGGTAGCGGTGGTGTGTTCGATGTTTCTTCAGTTGTGCCGAGGTGACTTCATTCGCGAGCAGGCTCGCTCCCACACTTGGAAATGCAATCCCTGTGGGAGCGAGCCTGCTCGCGAAAGCGTCAGTCTGCGGCACATGCCCATCAGGCCGAAACAAAAATGCCAGGCACAATGCCTGGCATTTTGTGTAGCTCATCTGCCGCGCAATGGCGAATCAGAACGGCAGTTTCATACCCGCCGGCAGGTTCATGCCGGCGGTCATGCTGCCCATTTTTTCCTGGCTGTTGGCTTCGATCTTGCGCACGGCGTCGTTGACGGCGGCAGCGACCACGGCTTCCAGCATTTCTTTGTCGTCTTCGCTCAGGCCTTCGACCAGGCTTGGGTCGATGCTCACGCTTTTAACGTCGTGACGACCGGTCATCACCACGGTGACCATGTCGCCGCCGGCCTTGCCGGTGACTTCGGCGTTGGCCAGTTCTTCCTGCATCTTGGCCATTTTTTCCTGCATCTGCTGCGCCTGCTTCATCAGGCCGGCCATGCCACCTTTCATCATGGGAATCACCTCAAACGTACTTGGATAAAACAGCGCCCGGCCATCTTGGCCGAGCACCTTCAGTTATTAGCCTTGGGTGACCAAGGCGTCGACAGGTTCAATAGTATCGCTTCGCACCACCGCGCCGAACTGCTGAACCATCTGCTGGATGAACGGATCACCGTGGATCGATTCCTCGGCCTCGCGCTGGCGATTGGCGCGGCGGCGCGAGGCGGCCTGGGCCGGGGTTTCCTGCTCGGGCTTGATCAGCTCGATGGTCAGCGTCAGCGTGCGCCCGTGGAACTGGTTCAACGCGTCGTTGAGACGACGCTGCTGCGTGGCGTTGAACAGCGCGCTGTGGGCCGGATCAAGGTGCATCAGCCAGTGGTCGCCGTCGACCGCAATCAATGTGCAGTTGGCGGCGATGCTGCCGGTCATGCCGGAAATCGGCAGCTTCGGGAACAGCTCCAGCCATTGCAGGGCCAGGCCGGTGGCCGGCGCGGCGGCAGGTTCCGGCTCGGGCTCAGGCTCCGGATCGGCGGCGTGTTCGCTGGCCAGTTCGTCGAGGTAGCTGTAGGCCGAATCCATGTCCGGCTCGATGTAGTCTTCATCCAGCGGTGGTTCGTCGTCCATGTCCATGCCCGGCGTAGCGGCATCGACCTCGGCGACGGACGGCTCGGGAATTGGCGCAGCGGCCCACTCCGGCGCATCCGGCACCACGCTGTCCGGGGTCGGCAGCGGCATCGGCGGCAGCTCGGGCTGCTCGCCAGCGGTTTCCAGCACCGGTTCGACGGCGGGTTGCTGTACTGGTGCCGGCTCGGCCTCGGCTTCCACCGGGTCGTTCCATGGCAGATCGACCACGGTTTCGACGGCGACTGGCTCAGGCTCCGGTTGCGCTTCGACAACCGGCACAACCGGTTCTGGCTCGGCAGCGGGCGCGGGTGCTGGCGCAGCAGCCGCAGCCGCAGCGACCACCGGCGCAGGCTTCGGCGCGGCAGCCACTGAGTTTGCGGAATCAACTGTGGCCTGGCTGATCCCCACTGGCTTTAGCGGTTGCCTCGGCGCGTCTGCCGTATCCGCCGGTCGGAACGCGAGCATGCGCAGCAAGACCATCTCGAAACCGCCACGCGGGTCCGGCGCCAGCGGCAAGTCGCGGCGACCGATCAGGCCCATCTGGTAATAGAACTGCACGTCTTCGGCCGGCAACGCCTGGGCCAGGGCCAATACGCGATCACGGTCGCCGTGGCCATTGTCGACGCCTTCCGGCAACGCCTGAGCGATGGCCACGCGGTGCAGCACGTTGAGAATTTCCGAGAGCACGCCGTTCCAGTCCGGGCCTTGCTCGGCCAGATGCCGCACGGCTTCGAGCAGCGCCTTGGCATCGCCCTCGATCAGCGAATGCAGCACGTCATAGACCTGACCGTGATCCAGCGTGCCGAGCATGGCCCGCACGTCGGTCGCGAGGACCTTGCCTTCACCGAACGCGATGGCCTGATCGGTCAGGCTCATGGCGTCGCGCATCGAGCCGTCAGCAGCGCGGCCGAGCAGCCACAGTGCGTCGTCTTCGAAAGGTACGTTTTCTGCGGTCAGGACGTGGGTCAAATGCTCGACCACACGCTCGGGCGTCATGTTCTTCAGGGAGAACTGCAGGCAGCGCGAAAGAATCGTTGCCGGAAGTTTCTGCGGATCGGTGGTCGCCAGGATGAACTTGACGTAGGGCGGCGGCTCTTCGAGGGTTTTCAACAGCGCATTGAAGGAATGGCTGGAAAGCATGTGCACTTCGTCGATCAGGTAGACCTTGAAGCGCCCACGGCTTGGCGCGTACTGCACGTTATCGAGCAGTTCGCGCGTGTCTTCGACCTTGGTGCGGCTGGCGGCGTCGATCTCGATCAGGTCGACAAAACGACCTTCATCGATCTCGCGGCACACGGAGCACTCGCCGCAGGGGCTGGAGGTGATACCTGTCTCGCAGTTCAGGCACTTGGCAATAATCCGCGCGATGGTGGTCTTGCCGACCCCGCGCGTCCCGGTGAACAGGTAGGCGTGGTGCAGCCGTTGGCTGTCCAAGGCATTGATCAGAGCCTTGAGCACATGGGTCTGGCCGACCATTTCGCGGAACGAGCGCGGACGCCATTTACGTGCAAGAACCTGATAACTCATCGAAAACCGTCGCAGCGAAGGAAGCAGAAGCGGCTAATGCTAGCGGAGCAAGGGCAAAATTGCATCCGGTGTCCTCGTCTAATCTGGCTAAGCTGCATCAGCAGAGGCTTTTATCAGCTCGGGACGAGGAATTACCGGAGCGTCTATGCGGTGGGCCGTGGCGGCATTGCTGGGTATCAGCCTCAACGCGATGGCAGCGCAAGCGCCGTTGCGCTTCGCCGTGCCGGACAGTTGGGCGATGCCGATGGTGCAACTGCAAGGCGGCAGACCGACCCAGGGCATCCTGCATGACGTCCTGCTCAGCCTGGCGACCCAGGTCGGCGCGCCAGCGCAATTCGTCGTCCTGCCGCGCGCTCGGGTACAGAGCGCCATGGAGCACGGCGACATCGATGTGCGCTGCTATGCCGCACAGTCGTGGTTGCCGAATCAGTCCGGCGATTACATCTGGAGCGTGCCGTTGTGGTTTCAGCGCGACCTGCTGGTCAGCCGCAAGGAACAACCGGCGCAGATCAATCCCGCCCGGCTGCCGCGCCAGGCCATCGGCACCGTCCTCGGTTACAGCTACCCTACCCTGCAACCGCTGTTCGACGCTGACCAGTTGCAACGCGAAGACGCGCGCAATCAGGAACAGGTACTGGAAAAGCTGCTGGCCGGGCGATACCGCTATGCGGTGAGCAATCAGTGGACACTGGACTGGATCAATCAACGCCTGCTGCCGGAGCAGCAGTTGCAGGGGGTCGCGGTGCTGCAGGAACAGAATATCGGCTGCTATGTGAGGAACGACCCGAACGTGCCGGTGCAGCGGATCCTGCGCACGCTGCTGCGAATGAAAATGTCCGGCGAGATCGACGACATTATCCGGTTGTACACCGGCGCCTCTTCAACCACACCCTAGCTCCCACAGGGTTGGCCTGGTCAATAACCGTGCGACTCGCGGAATTTCGGCTCGCGGCTGTGGTGATAATCGATCCACTCGACCACGTCGTAAGGCAGATAAAGCTGCTGCCGGGCACGGGACACGGCGATGTACACGGCACAGATGCGCTGATCGAACTCGTAGGCATCCTTGAATTTCTCGTTGCTGAGCAACGTCCGGGTCAACAGCACGCGCTTGAACTCCATGCCGCCAGCCCGCTCGGCCATCATCAACAGACAGGCTTTGCCTGGCTCGATGATCTTTTGGCTCAGGCGAGTCAGGTCGGCAATCATGAAGCCGTTTTGCAACTGCGCCTCGATCCACAAGAAAGCTTCATCGAACTGGTTGGCGGCGCGCACCTGCTGCCAATCAGCCATGTCGCTGAAATACGGGTGCGGTCCTTTCTCGCTGGACCCGGCGTTGTAGAAATCGCGGCGGAACAGCTCGATGGCGGTGGTCATGAAATGCTTGATGTCGTCCTGCGCTTCCCGGTCGGGAAAACTGAAGGCGCAACTGGAGTCGTGCAGATGGATGGCCCACATCATCGTGTCCCAGGGTGACGCGGTCAGCACCACGCAACCTTCGGGCGGCACGAAGGCTTGCGGGTAGTACTCGATATCGACGTCGGCGTGACGAGCGCCTTCGAACGGCACCTTGCTCTTGTGCGTGTGGCGCGAGATCAGCGGATTGACCAGGCGCTCGACATTGCGCCCCGAACGCACCGAATAGCAGATATCGCTCTGACGAACTTCACGCTTGCGCTTGGGCGCCTCGCCCGTGGCCTGCTGATATTCATCGCCGAGGGTGATCAGCACCTGCTGCCCGCGCTCGATGATTTGCAGCAGCGACGCCGGCACGTCCTGGCTTTCGTCGATGATCACATGGGTATAGCGCGGCGGGACGCGGCAACCGGCCAGACTGGCGCGCTTGATCATGAGCAACGTCGGAAAGCCGCTCTGGCTGGCCCAGGCCGGATTGGCTTCCAGATACACCCACAGGCGACTGGAATATTCCAGCAGCGCCTGTGAGTCTGCACCGCTCAAGGGCTGCTGAAAATGCGGCAGGTGCCTGGCGGATAGCGTGTGATCTCTTGAGGCGCAATACAGCTCCAGCACGCGCAGACAAACCTCCAGAGTGCCCTGCCCATCGTGGTGGCGAAAGCCGAAGATATTCAGTTCCTGCGCCAGCGCCTGCCTGCTCGGGATCCGCGCTGGCGTCCTGGCCATGTGCGATCGGGGCCGAGCAACTGGGCCTGGGCAAAATCGTAGAAGGTCTGGCCAATTTCCGTGTCGTGCACTTGCACGATGTGCTTGCGCAACGTCGCCAGTTTCGCCGGGGTGCGCGCCAGCACCAGGGTGCGTTTCGAGCGCAGGCATTCGATCAGCGCGCTGAGCATGTAACTCTTGCCGATGCCCGCATAACCCTGCACGTGCAGGTCTTCGTCGAGGTTGGCACGGAAGGTTCGCAGCAGTTTGTCCTGCGCCGCGCTTAACCAGTGCTCGCGCTCGCGTGGCGTGACCATTTGCTGGCTGAACGGATTGTTCTGTTGCTGATGGCGAATTTTGTAGTCCACATCCCACTGCCCGCCGGGCAACAGATATTCCTGTGCGGCGACTTCATCGGCCATGAGAAACCGCAGGTTCAGGCCTTTGAGCGCATTGAGGCCGAAATACAATTTGCGCGAATCGAAAAGACGCCGCGCCTCTGCAAGCAGTCCCGCCGATCCGGAGCGCCGGGAGGTGACAGACCAGTCAATGAGTCTGGCGAGAATTTTCTCCGCTGCGCTGGCACTCAGGTCCTTTTCCGTGGCCTGGGCAAGGTTCTGGATGACCAGCACCGCCGCCAGTTCCGGGTCGCTCAGGTTGGCCAGTGCCGCGTCACCCTCGGGCTGCAACAGCGCCGTACACACATCATGGGTGATGGGCAGAAATACCGGGGTGGCCAAATCAAAATGTTCCGGGTGCATACAACCTCGCCGCCTGGGCTTTAATACAACACCAGATCAGTCCTGGTCATTCTCGTCGTGCATTTCATGAGACTGCGGCAAGTTTCCTTCACTGCCGGCCTCGGGGCTGATGCGCAGCTCGAAGGAGTAGCCGCCGAGCGTGCCGGACATGCCGCGTCGTTCAGTGCCGCTGGCCACCGCCGCCGCATCGATCTGCGCCTGCACTTCGTAGAGGGCCATTTCGAGCAGTTTGCGCAGGTGTTCAGGGTTTTGAGCGGTGGCGTGCAGTTGCAGGTCGTACTTTGCGGTCAGCGAGGCTGATGCGTGCTCGACGATCGCCGATTGTGCCTCGACCGGGACCGACTGTTCAGGCTCGTCTGCCGCGTTGAAAACAGCAGATGCCGCCAGAATCGCAGCGTGTTCTTCATCCATCAGATCGAGCACTCGCGACAGTTCCAGCGTGCGCTCGGGCTGATCCTGCATCTGCGCTTTGACTTCCAGACGACGTAACTGCCATTCGCGCAGCTTTTCCCGGGTCAGATCGTCAATTTCACCCACTTGCCTTACCTCTCGTTGCCAGGCGGGGGAGTATGCCACTGTTCGCTGTCGACAGCCGCACGGGCACTGGAAGCTGCCCGGCTGATCCGAGCATTTTTGCTGGCGGAGCAACGCCACTAGCCAAATCGCAGGCATAAAAAAACCGCAGTGGGCAAACCCATGCAGTTCTCTGAATTCTCGGTAGGTTCGTTAAGGTGGTGCCCCCACCAGCCACACCCCGGCACACAATGTTCCCGCTGTGGCTGCTTCCTTCCGGATCTGACCAGGTTCACGGGTAATCGTTGCGGGGGGACCGATGGGGTCACCATAACGACGCTTGCCTGTCGGCGAGCCGCGCCATTGTACCTGTCTGAGATGAAGTTACAACCGTTGGTTGCAGATAAAAAATACCAACAGGTTCAAGGACATGCGGTGACGCCAAAAGATCGCAGCCTGCGCCAGCTTCTACAGGGCCAGGACTTCGTCTGCGCGACCGCCCGCATCCTGGATCACCAGATGAATGAAGTGCAGCTTGGCGATCGCCGCTGCCGGCAGTACGAACGGATAGAAATCCGGCTGGCCCATGCTGCGCGACAGTTCGTTGAGCATGCCCGCCAGCTCGATCCACGCATTGACGAATGACAGGAAAGCGCCACCGCCGGGGTGCTCCGGGTCGTACAGGGTGCTGGTCGGAAACGGCTGATAGTCAAAGTCCATTTCCCGCGCGCTCATGCCGAAGCCCAGCGCAGTATCCACGGCGTCCATCATGTGCAGGTAGTGCGCCCAGGTTTCCGCCCAGTCTTCCCACGGGTGCATGGTCGCGTAGGCACTGACGTAGTGCTGCGGCCAGTCCAGCGGTGCGCCTTGCTGGTAATGCCGGTCCAGCGCCTCGGCGTAACTGGCGCGCTCGTCGCCGAACAGGTTACGGAACGCCTCCAGCCAAGGGCCGTTGGCGATGAGGCGATCCCAGTAGTAGTGGCCGACCTCATGGCGAAAATGCCCGAGCAGCGTGCGGTAAGGTTCGTGCATCGCCGCCCTGACCTGCTCACGGTGCGCATCGTCGGCCTCTTTGATGTCGAGGGTGATCAGGCCATTGGCGTGGCCGGTCATCGGCGCGTTGCCTTCGAGGTCGACACCGATGAAGTCGAAAGCCAATCCGGTTTCTTCGTCGACGGTTTTCGGGATGACCGGCAAGCCGAGGGTGATCAGTTGCGCGACCAGTCGACGCTTGGCGATTTCGACCTTGCGCCAGCGTTCGGGATTTTCCGCGACGGAGAGATCAGGGATGGTGCGGTTAAGGCTGCAAGCGATGCACAAGGTGTCGTGATCGTTGGCCGGCAGCAGCCAGTTGCACGCGGCGGGCATGTCGAGGTTGGCGCAGCGGCGGAACAGTCCGGCGTCGGGATCAGCGTCGAGCGTCCAGGTGCCCTCTTCCGGCCCCGGCTGCAGCGAGGTCAGGCGACTTTGTTCAGGTTGATAACCGAGCAAGGCGTTACAGGCCAGGCACTGACTGTTGCGAAAGAACAGCGACTGGCCGCAACGGCACGGCCAGACTTTGCTGTTGCGTGAGGATCCGGCCACGAACGGCGCGATGATGCGGGAACTGAGCTGCTCGAAAAAGCGGTGCATGGCGATCTCTCCCTGGGACTGGCCAAGACTAGATCATTCTGAAGACAACATCGTTCCCACCCATAACCGCGCAGCCGGGTGATAGCACCATTGTGGTGAGGGGATTTATCCCCGCTCGACTGCGCAGCAGTCGCAAAAAACCGTACACGCGATACAGATGAAATGATCGGTCGCAGGGTCTTGGGGTCGCTGCGCAACCCAGCGGGGATAAATCCCCTCGCCACAGGTGTCCATCCGGACAGGGATAAATCCCCCCACCACGGGGGTTCCTCCGGTCAGACAGCGACGCCGTGGGTTTTGAGGAAGGCGATAAACGCTTCTTCGTCCATGACTTTCACACCCAACTCGTTGGCCTTGGTCAGTTTCGAGCCGGCACCCGGGCCTGCGACCACGCAATGGGTTTTCGCCGACACCGAACCGGCGACCTTGGCACCCAGGCTTTCCAGATGATCCTTGGCCACATCCCGGCTCATCAGTTCGACCTTGCCGGTCAGCACCCAGGTTTCCCCGGACAGCGGCAGACCTTCGACGACTTTCTTCTCGCTCTGCCAATGCATGCCGAAATCGCGCAATTGCTGCTCGGCCTGCTCGGCCAGTTGCCGATGCTCAGGCGAGGCGAAGAACTCGCGTACCGAGTTGGCCTGCTTCTCCGGCAATGCCTGGCGCATGTCCAGCCAGTCAGCGTTCATCACCGCTTCCAGCGAACCGAAGCGATCGGCGAGTTTCTGCGCACCACCGGGGCCGACGAAGGGAATGTGCAGTTTGTCGAGCAAGCCGCCCAGCGTGGTACTGGCGGCGAATTCGGCGCCCAACTCGCCCTGATCCTGAATCTGCAAACCATGGCCGAGCAATTCGCTGATGACCTGCTGGTTGTGCGCATCCTCAAAGAAACTGTGAATCTCGTGCGCCACTTCCAGGCCGACATCCGGCAGGTAGGTCAGCACGTGCGGCAGGGCCTGTTGCACGCGTTCCAGCGAACCCAGCGAACGCGCCAGCACTTTCGCCGTTTCTTCACCGACATCGGGAATGCCGAGGGCGTAGATGAAACGTGCCAGGCTCGGTTGCTTGCTGTCTTCGATGGCTTTCAGAAGCTTGTTGCTCGATACCTCGGCGAAGCCTTCCAGATCGACGATGTCGTCGAACTTCAACGCATACAGATCGGCCGGCGAACTGACCAGACCTTCGTCGACCAGTTGCTCGACGCTCTTGTCGCCCAAACCTTCGATGTCCATGGCCCGGCGCGAGACGAAGTGGATGATCGCCTGCTTCAATTGCGCACCACAGGCCAGTCGGCCGACGCAGCGATACACCGCACCTTCGCTGAAGGTTTCCTTGCCCTTGCTGCGCTTGACCAGTTGCGTGCGTTCAACGTGGGAGCCGCACACCGGGCAGCTCTGAGGAATGGCAACCGGGCGCGCGTCATCGGGGCGACGCTCGGTGATCACTTGCACCACTTGCGGAATCACATCGCCGGCGCGGCGAATGATCACCGTGTCGCCGATCATCAAGCCCAGCCGCGCCACTTCGTCCATGTTGTGCAACGTGGCATTGGCCACGGTGACGCCGGCGACTTTCACCGGTTTCAGGCGCGCCACGGGAGTTACCGCACCGGTGCGGCCGACCTGGAATTCCACGTCGAGCAGCTCGGTGAGTTCTTCCATCGCCGGGAATTTGTGCGCGATCGCCCAGCGCGGCTCGCGGGCGCGGAAGCCCAGTTCACGCTGGTCGGCAATGCTGTTGACCTTGAACACCACGCCATCGATTTCATAGGCCAGCGAGTTACGGCGCTCGCCGATGTCGCGGTAATACTCCAGGCACTCGTCGATGCCCTTGGCCAGCTTCAGTTCGTGACTGATCGGCATGCCCCACTTCTGCAACTGCTTGAGGTTACCGATGTGGGTGTCGGCGATATCGTGAGACACCTGGCCGATGCCATAGCAGCAGAATTCCAGCGGACGATTGGCGGTGATCTTCGAATCGAGCTGGCGCAGGCTGCCTGCTGCCGCGTTGCGCGGGTTGGCGAAGGTCTTGCCGCCGATTTCCAGTTGCGAAGCATTGAGGCGCTCGAAACCGGCCTTGGACATGAACACTTCACCGCGCACTTCCAGCGTTGCCGGCCAGCCTTCGCCGTGCAGCTTCAGCGGAATATTGCGCACGGTGCGCACGTTGACGCTGATGTCCTCGCCGGTGGTGCCATCGCCACGGGTGGCGCCGCGCACCAGCAGACCATCCTGATACAGCAGGCTGACCGCCAGGCCATCGAGCTTCGGCTCGCAGCTGTATTCCACCGCCGCGCCGCCACCAAACAGATCGCCGGCCGGCACGTCGAGGCCTTCGTTGACGCGGCGATCGAACTCGCGCATGTCGGATTCTTCGAAGGCGTTGCCGAGGCTGAGCATCGGAATTTCGTGACGCACCTGAGTGAACGCGGTCAACGCCATGCTGCCGACGCGCTGGGTCGGCGAATCGCTGGTGATCAGTTCCGGGTTGGCCGCCTCCAGTGCCTTGAGCTCGTGGAACAAGCGATCGTACTCGGCATCGGGAATGCTCGGCTCGTCGAGAACGTGATAGCGATAGTTGTGCTGATCCAGCTCAGCGCGCAGCTCTAGAATGCGGGTTTTGGCGGCGGTCATGGGTGTTCTCTCATAAAGCAAAAGAGCAGCCGAGGCTGCTCCAGTTTTATTCCATTATCGGCGGCGGGGCCAGAAGATCGCAGCCTCGTTGCACTCGTCAGCTCCTCCAGTATCGCGATCCTCTGTAGGAGCTGCCGAAGGCTGCGATCTTTTGATCTGGACTTAGCGCTTCTGGGTCAATGCGCGGCGTTCGAATTCGACGATGCGCTGACGGTAATGCTCAATCGTCTGCGCGGTCAGTACGCTGCGCTGGTCATCTTTCAACTCACCGTTCAATTCCTGGGACAGCTTGCGGGCTGCCGCGACCATCACGTCGAAGGCCTGCTTTGGATGACGCGGGCCTGGCAGACCGAGGAAGAAGCTCACCGCCGGGGTGCTGAAGTGGTCGATGTCGTCCAGATCGAAGATACCCGGCTTGACCGCGTTGGCCATGGAGAACAGCACTTCACCGTTGCCGGCCATGCTTTCGTGGCGGTGGAAAATGTCCATCTCGCCGAAACGCAGGCCGCTTTCGAGAATGTTCTGCAGCAGCGCAGGGCCTTTGAAGCCGGCCGGATCGCGGCAGATCACGCTGATCACCAGGACTTCTTCGGCTTGCGGCTGATCTTTTTCCGCCACGGCCGCTGCAGGCTTGCTGTCTTCGGCGAAATCGTCGTCACGGCTGCTGAAGCTCGGGCCGCCGTCCAGATCGAGGTCGAGGTTCAAGTCGCCCTGCGCCGGGCCGTTGCTGCCGCGCTTGCCACGTTTCGAACCGGATTCACGCGGCTCGCGGGCTTCGCGGTTGGGCATGCTCACCGACGGCAGATCGTGCTCGTCCAGTTGCGGCTCTTTGTGCGTATCCAGGACGCGGGCCGGGCCCAACAGCTCGGCGCTGGTGTCCTCGTCCGGCAGATTGGACAGGCTCCGGTCGAGACGGAATTTCAGCTTTCCCTTGCCGCCGCGCATACGGCGCCAGCCATCGAAAAGAATACCGGCTATCACAATGATGCCGATGACGATCAGCCACTCGCGCAGACCGATTTCCATGTAATCCCGTGCCTCTATAAAAAATGCTGAAAAATAAGGGGTTTACACTGCGTAAACCGCTTTAAAACGTGGCGCCAACTCTATGTTCTGACAGGCGTTTTGCCCACGTATACGAAAAATTGACATTAAACTAGCACGACCAAAGACAACTTTACACCGTCTGTCTCATTTGGCTTGCGCGAATATGTCGATTGGCCATCCCGCCGATGTCAGTAAAAAGTCCTACAGACCTCCAAAACTATTCCGACACCACACCGACTCAGGCATCCACCATCGCCATCGCCTCCTCGACATCCACCGCCACCAGTCGCGAGCAGCCCGGTTCATGCATCGTCACACCCATCAACTGCTCGGCCATTTCCATGGCGATCTTGTTGTGGGTGATGTAGATGAACTGCACGGTCTGCGACATCTCTTTGACCAGGCGTGCGTAGCGTCCAACGTTAGCGTCATCCAGTGGCGCGTCAACCTCATCGAGCATGCAGAACGGCGCCGGGTTCAACTTGAAGATGGCAAAAACCAGGGCCAGTGCAGTCAAGGCTTTTTCGCCGCCGGAAAGCAAATGGATGGTGCTGTTCTTCTTCCCGGGCGGCTGCGCCATGATCGTCACCCCTGTATCGAGTAGATCTTCGCCCGTCAGTTCCAAATACGCGCGCCCGCCACCGAAAACTTTCGGGAAAAGTGCCTGCAAACCGCCGTTGATCTGATCAAAGGTATCTTTGAAACGGTTGCGGGTTTCCTTGTCGATCTTGCGGATGACGTTTTCCAGGGTCTCCAGCGCCTCGACCAGATCGGCGTCCTGCGCATCCAGATAACGTTTACGCTCCGATTGTTGCGTGTATTCATCGATGGCCGCGAGGTTGATCGCACCCAGGCGCTGAATTCGCGCGTTGATGCGTTCGAGTTCTTCTTCGGCCTCGCGTTCACTGGCTTGCGCCGTCAATGTTGCGAGCACGCCGTTGAGATCGTAGCCATCTTCGAGCAGTTGATCTTGCAAAGCCTTGCGCCGTACGGTCAGCGCCTGCCATTCCATGCGCTGTTGTTCGAGCTGGCCGCGAATCAACTGCGATTGCTGCTCGGCCTGGGTGCGGCGTTTTTCGGCGTCGCGCAATTCACGATCGGCGTCTTCCAGGGCGATCTGCGCAGTCTTGAGTTCTTCATCGACGGTCATGCGCTTGTCGAGCAACTCTTCGAGCTTGAGGCGCAGCTCTTCCAGCGGCGCCTCGCCCTCCTCCAGATTCAGGCTCAACTGCTCGCGCTTTTCAGTCAGACGCTTGGCCTGCATTTCCAGACGTTCCAGCGCCTGGCGCGTGGAGTCGTGCTGCGCGCGCAACGAGCCAAGACGCACGGCCAGTTGATGGGCGTGATCCTTGTGCTGCCGGGCTTCCTGACGCACGCGATCAAGGCGCTCGCGCAGGCTGTCGCGCTGGGCCAGCAGCAACTCGCGCTGCTCGGTGTCGAGCGCCATGGTGTCCAGCGCTTCTTGCAATTGCATGCGCGCTTCGCCGACCTGCTCGTGCTCAAGCTCGCGCTGTTCGGCGAGCTCGACCAGTTCTTCATCGAGACGGGTGCGGCGCAATGTCAGTTGCTCGGCCTTGGCCTTGCCAGCGGACAATTGTGCTTTCAGTTCGCCTTGCTGGCGCGCTTCGTCCTGCAGCAAGCGGCGCAGATGTTCGCGGCCGTTTTCCTGCTGGCGCTGTTGCGCGCGCAAGGTTTGCAGGCGGGTTTCCATGGCCTCGACGGTGGCTTCGCGCTCTTCGCGTTCAAGCTGCAAGTCGTCGATTTCCTGGCCACGGGCGAGCATTCCGCTTTCCGCTTCGCTGGCGCGACGTACGCGTAAAAAGTGTCGTCCGACCCAATAGCCGTCGCGGCTGATCAGGCTTTGCCCGGCGCTCAACTGACCGCGCAACGCCAGCGCCTGTTCAAGGCTGTCGACCGGTTTGACCTGGCCGAGCCACGGCGATAGATCGATCTGCGCCTCGACTTTGTCCAGCAGGCTGCCCGCCACCCGCACGCCATCGCTGGCCGGGCTGAGCAGGCGCAAATCGCCTTGGGTGAAACCGGACAGATCGAAGCCGCTGAAATCGTCGACCAGTACCGCTTGCAGATCGGCGCCGAGCACGGTTTCCACCGCCAGCTCCCAACCGGCCTCGACCTTCAGGCCTTCGGCCAGACGCGGACGCTCGGCGAGATTGTGTTCCTTCAACCATTCGGCGGTGCCGGTGCCCGGATCGAGCGCGGCCTGCTGCAAGGCTTCCAGCGACGCCAGACGCCCGTTGAGCCGCTGCAGATCGCCCTGCGCCTGCTGCTGCGCGGTCAACGCCTGCTGCAACTCCTGACGCAGTTGTTCGAGCTTTTCGACCTGCGCTTCTTCGCTGGTCTGTAAATCTTCCAGGGTCGCTTCAGACTCGGCGAGCTGCTCATTGAGCGCCATGATCGCCGCGTCTTCCGGGTCGGCGGACAGCAACGCACGTTCTTCGGCGAGGCGCTTCTGCCGGTCGGCCAGGCGCTCCATGCTGCTTTCCAGCTGCTGGATCCGCGATTGCTGGACTTCAGCCTGACGGCGCGGTTCGGCAGCGGTCAGGTTGAAAGCGTCCCACTGCTCCTGCCAGCCGTGCATAGTGGTTTCGGCTTCTTCGAGGGCCGCAGCGGCTTCCTCGGCGGCGGCGCTGGTGACTTCCTGCTCGGGGGTGAGCATGTCCAGTTCTTCGCCGAGGGTCAGCAGCAACGTGCGGTCGTGGCCCAGGTGCGATTCGGTTTCCAGACGCGCGCGCTCGGCTTCTTTCAGATCGTCCTGCAACTGACGCAAACGCTGCTGGCCGTGCTGGATGCTCTGCTCGACCCGGGCGATGTCGCCGCCGACCGAATAGAAGCGGCCCTGCACCAGATTGAAGCGCTCGGACAGGTCGTGGTGACCGTCACGCAGGCGTTCGATGGCGGCGTCAGCGTTACGCTGTTCAGCGACCAACGCTTCGAAGCTGACTTCCTGGTTGCCGATGATCGACTCGCGCTGGCCGACCTGCTCGTTGAGGTCCTGCCAGCGCAGCGCCGACAGTTGCGCCTTGAGCTGACGCTCTTCGGCCTTGAGTTCCTGATACTTTTTCGCCGCCTCGGCCTGACGGTGCAGACGTTCGAGCTGGCGCTCCAGTTCTTCGCGCAGGTCGGTGAGGCGGGCGAGGTTTTCGTGGGTGCGGCGGATGCGGTTCTCGGTCTCGCGGCGGCGCTCTTTATATTTCGAGATGCCGGCGGCTTCCTCGATGAAGTTACGCAGGTCTTCGGGCTTGGATTCGATCAGCTTGGAGATCATCCCCTGTTCGATGATCGAGTAGCTGCGCGGACCGAGGCCGGTGCCGAGGAAAATATCGGTGATGTCGCGCCGACGGCATTTGGTGCCGTTGAGGTAATAGGTGGTCTGGCTGTCGCGGGTGACTTTGCGGCGGATGGAAATTTCCGCGTAGGCGGCGTATTCGCCGAGCAGCGTGCCGTCGGAGTTGTCGAACACCAGTTCGATGCTGGCCTGGCTCACCGGTTTGCGGCTGGTCGAGCCGTTGAAGATGACATCGGTCATCGACTCGCCACGGAGGTTCTTCGCCGAACTTTCGCCCATCACCCAGCGCACCGCGTCGATGATGTTCGACTTGCCGCAACCGTTCGGCCCGACGACCGCCGCCATGTTACTGGGGAAGTTCACCGTGGTCGGGTCGACGAAGGATTTGAACCCCGCCAGTTTGATGCACTTCAGCCGCACGCTCAGGCAACCGTCAGCGCAGACACCACCAGATCGCAGCTGCGCTGGGCATACGCCGTGAGCACGATGCGGATCTGCGGCAAATCACGGGCGAGTACGGCGGCGAGCAAGCGTTCGAACAGTTCGAGGAATTCGCTCATTTCCGCCTTGCGCTGTTCGAGGGCGAGGAAATACGCGCGGCTCATCGCCGGCTGGAGGTTCTCGACGGTTTCTTGCAGGTACGGATTGTTGGCAAACGGATAGGCGGCGCGCATCACCGCAAAGCTGTCATCGACGAAGCTGCGGATATCGCCGCGTTCGTAATTGGCGGTCAGGCGCTGCTGGATCTGCACGAAGGGCGCCATGTCCGACTGCACTTGCCAGCCATTGGCCACGGAATTGCCGAGCAGGATGTACAGCTCGCTCATCAGCGTGCACAGGCTCTGCACCTTGTGCGGCGTCAGCTCGGTAACGTGGGCGCCACGACGCGGCAGGATCGCGATCAGGTGACGGCGCTCGAGGATCAGCAAGGCTTCGCGGACCGAACCGCGGCTGACGTTGAGCGCCAGCGTGACCTTCTGTTCCTGGATGCGCTCTCCCGGCTTCATTTCGCCACGAATGATGCGTTCGGCGAGGTGGTGAGCGATTTGCTCGGCGAGGCTGTCCGGCGCCTTGAACGTCATGGTTGTCCTTCAAACTCTATCGATCTGCACAAGCGGCGCAGTGTAGCGCAAATGCGCGGTCATGGCGGAGTGCCCACTCAGCGGTTTTTGGCACGAATCCCGCAAAAAAGCGCGGTGACCGATGAAGGTCAATACTGAATAGACACGCTGTTGATCGACGAAACGGATTTTCCTGACCTTTAAGTCAGAAAACCATTGACCGAAAAGTCAGACCTGCTAAATTCGGTTCACGTCGGTTAACAACAATAATGAGTCTGCGAGGCCTTCCGTGATCCAGTTTTTACTTAACCAGGAACTCCGTAGCGAGCACGCCCTGGACCCGAATCTGACTGTGCTCAATTACCTGCGTGAACACGTGGGCAAGCCCGGCACCAAAGAAGGTTGCGCCAGCGGTGACTGCGGAGCCTGCACCGTGGTGGTTGGCGAGTTGCAGACCGATGACAGCGGGCGTGAACACATTCGCTATCGCAGCCTCAACTCGTGCCTGACTTTCGTCTCATCGTTGCACGGCAAACAACTGATCAGCGTTGAAGACCTCAAGCACAAGGGCGAACTGCACAGCGTGCAGAAAGCCATGGTCGAGTGCCACGGTTCGCAGTGCGGCTTCTGCACTCCCGGTTTCGTCATGTCGTTGTTCGCCCTGCAAAAGAACAGCGATGCGCCGGATCAGGCCAAGGCCCACGAAGCGCTGGCCGGCAACCTCTGCCGCTGCACCGGCTACCGCCCTATTCTGGCCGCTGCCGAACAATCCTGCTGCGGCAAACCAGCGGATCAGTTCGACGCCCGCGAAGCCGAAACCATTGCCCGCCTCAAGGCCATCGCGCCGACCGATATCGGCGAACTCAACAGCGGCGACAAGCGCTGCCTGGTGCCGCTGACCGTCGCTGACTTGGCCGATCTCTACGACGCTTATCCACAAGCGCGCCTGCTCGCCGGCGGCACCGATCTGGCGCTGGAAGTCACCCAGTTCCACCGCACTCTGCCGGTGATGATCTATGTCGGCAACGTCGCCGAGATGAAGCGCATCGAAACCTTCGATGACCGCATCGAAATCGGCGCCGCCACTGCCCTCTCCGACTGCTATGAGGCGTTGAATGCCGAGTACCCGGACTTCGGCGAACTGCTGCACCGCTTCGCCTCGTTGCAGATCCGCAATCAGGGCACCCTCGGCGGCAACATCGGCAACGCCTCGCCGATCGGTGACTCGCCACCGCTGCTGATCGCCCTCGGCGCGCAGATCGTGCTGTGCAAAGGCGAAACCCGCCGCACCTTGAACCTGGAAGATTACTTCATCGACTACCGCGTCACCGCGCGCCAGGAAAGCGAATTCATCGAAAAAATCATCGTCCCGCGCGCCAGCGCCGAGCAGTTGTTCCGCGCCTATAAAGTGTCGAAGCGACTGGACGACGACATCTCCGCCGTCTGTGCCGCGTTCAATCTGCGCGTGGAAAATGGCGTGATCAGCGACGCCCGGGTGGCCTTCGGCGGTATGGCGGCAATCCCCAAACGCGCTGCGAATTGCGAAGCCGTGCTGCTCGGTCAGCCGTTCAATAACGCCGTGATCGAACGCGCCTGCGCCGCGCTGGCCGAGGATTTCACGCCACTCTCGGACTTCCGCGCCAGCAAGGAATATCGCCTGCTCAGCGCGCAGAATCTGCTGCGCAAATACTTCATCGAACTGCAAACACCGCACATCGAGACTCGGGTGACCGCTTATGTCTAACCATCACGCCGTAGAGAAGACTCAAGCTGAATTGGCCGAACTGTTCGCCAAGGATCTGACCACCGGTGTCGGCCGCAGCGTCAAGCACGACAGCGCCGCCAAGCATGTGTCCGGTGAAGCGCAGTACATCGATGATCGGCTGGAATTCCCCAACCAATTGCACCTGTATGCGCGCCTGTCGGACCGTGCCCACGCGAAAATCCTCAGCATCGACACGTCGCCGTGCTACGCCTTCGAAGGCGTGCGCATTGTCATCACCCACGAAGACGTGCCGGGCCTGAAGGACATCGGCCCGCTGATGCCGGGTGACCCGCTGCTGGCCATCGATGACGTGCAGTTTGTCGGCCAGCCAGTGCTGGCAGTCGCGGCGAAAGACCTGGAAACCGCGCGCAAGGCAGCGATGGCGGCGATCATCGAATACGAAGATCTGGAACCGGTGCTCGACGTCGTCGAAGCCCTGCGCAAACGCCATTTCGTGCTCGACAGCCACACCCATCAGCGCGGCGATTCGGCTTCGGCACTGGCCACGGCTGAACACCGCATTCAGGGCACGCTGCACATCGGCGGCCAGGAGCACTTCTATCTGGAGACACAGATCTCCTCGGTGATGCCTACTGAAGACGGCGGCATGATCGTCTACTGCTCGACGCAGAACCCGACCGAAGTGCAAAAACTGGTCGCCGAAGTGCTCGACGTGTCGATGAACAAAATCGTCGTCGACATGCGCCGCATGGGCGGTGGTTTCGGCGGCAAGGAAACCCAGGCCGCGAGCCCGGCGTGCCTGTGCGCGGTGGTCGCGCACCTCACCGGCCAACCGACCAAGATGCGCCTGCCGCGTGTCGAAGACATGCTGATGACCGGCAAGCGCCACCCGTTCTACGTTGAATACGACGTCGGCTTCGACAGCAGCGGCCGTCTGCACGGGATTAACATGGAGCTGGCCGGCAACTGCGGCTGCTCGCCGGACTTGTCCGCCTCGATCGTTGACCGCGCGATGTTCCACTCGGACAACTCTTACTATCTCGGCGATGCGACCATCAACGGTCACCGCTGCAAGACCAACACCGCGTCGAACACTGCTTATCGCGGCTTCGGCGGCCCGCAAGGCATGGTCGCCATCGAAGAAGTGATGGACGCGATTGCCCGGCATCTGAAGCTCGACCCGCTGGCGGTGCGCAAGGCCAACTACTACGGCAAGACCGAGCGCAACGTCACCCACTACTACCAGACCGTCGAGCACAACATGCTCGAAGAGATGACCGCCGAACTGGAAGAAAGCAGCCAGTACGCCGAGCGCCGCGAAGCGATCCGTCGCTACAACGCCAACAGCCCGATCCTGAAAAAAGGCCTGGCGCTGACTCCGGTGAAATTCGGCATTTCCTTCACCGCGAGCTTCTTGAACCAGGCCGGTGCGCTGATCCACATCTACACCGACGGCAGCATCCACCTGAACCACGGCGGTACGGAAATGGGTCAGGGCCTGAATACCAAAGTCGCTCAGGTCGTGGCGGAAGTGTTCCAGGTCGAAATCGATCGTGTGCAGATCACTGCGACCAACACCGACAAAGTGCCCAACACCTCGCCGACCGCTGCCTCCAGCGGCGCCGACCTGAACGGCAAAGCCGCGCAGAACGCAGCACAGACCATCAAGCAACGCTTGGTCGAGTTCGCCGCGCGGCACTACAAGGTCAGCGAAGAAGACGTCGAATTCCGCAACGGCCACGTGCGGGTGCGCGAGCAGATCCTGACGTTCGAAGCGCTGATCCAGCAGGCGTATTTCAATCAGGTCTCGCTGTCGAGCACCGGCTTCTACAAGACCCCGAAAATCTACTACGACCGCAGTCAGGCGCGGGGCCGTCCGTTCTATTACTTCGCTTTCGGCGCAGCCTGCTGCGAAGTGATCGTCGACACCCTGACCGGCGAGTACAAGATGCTGCGCACCGACATCCTGCATGACGTCGGCGCCTCGCTGAACCCGTCGATCGACATCGGTCAGGTCGAGGGTGGTTTTGTGCAAGGCATGGGCTGGCTGACCATGGAAGAGCTGGTCTGGAACAACAAAGGCAAGCTGATGACCAACGGCCCGGCCAGCTACAAGATCCCGGCGGTGGCGGACATGCCGCTGGATCTGCGAGTGAAGCTGGTGGAAAACCGCAAGAACCCGGAAGACACGGTGTTCCATTCCAAAGCTGTCGGTGAACCGCCGTTCATGCTCGGGATTGCCGCGTGGTGCGCGATCAAGGACGCGGTGGCGAGTCTCGGTGATTATCAGCATCAGCCGAAAATCGACGCGCCAGCCACGCCGGAGCGGGTGTTGTGGGGTTGCGAGCAGATGCGTCAGCTCAAAGCGGTGAAGGCTGTCGAAGCTGAAACCGAGCTGGCTCCGCTCTAGGACCGAGGCGCGGCCATTCGCGAGCAGGCTCGCTCCCACATTGGCAATGCATTCCAAATGTGGGAGCGAGCCTGCTCGCGAAGAGGCCGGCACAGACAACGAAGATGTCGAGGTGAACATGTACAACTGGATCGACGCCCTCGCCGACCTGCAGAACCAGGGCGAGCCCTGTGTGCTGGTGACGATCATCGAAGAACTCGGTTCGACGCCACGCAACGCCGGCTCGAAAATGGTCGTCAGCGCCGACCGCCTGTTCGACACCATCGGTGGCGGGCATCTGGAATTCAAAGCCATGCAGATCGCCCGCGAGATGCTCGCCAGCGGCAAGCAGGACACCCATCTGGAGCGCTTCAGCCTCGGCGCCAGTCTCGGCCAGTGCTGCGGTGGCGCTACGGTGTTGCTGTTCGAACCGATGGGCCAGGTGCAGGCGCAGATTGCCGTGTTCGGTGCCGGCCATGTTGGTCGCGCCCTCGTGCCGCTGCTGGCCAGCCTGCCCTGCCGGGTGCGCTGGATCGATTCGCGCGAGGCCGAGTTCCCTGAACACATCCCTCACGGCGTGCGTAAAATCGTCAGCGAAGAGCCAGTGGACGAAGTCGATGATCTGCCCGCCGGCAGCTACTGCATCGTCATGACCCACAACCATCAGCTCGATCTGGAGCTGACCGCGGCGATTCTCAAGCGTAACGATTTCACTTGGTTCGGCCTGATCGGCTCGAAAACCAAACGCGCCAAATTCGAACACCGTCTGCGTGATCGTGGTTTCGACCCGAGCGTGGTGCAGCGCATGCGCTGCCCGATGGGCATCGGCGAAGTCAAAGGCAAACTGCCTGTGGAAATCGCCATCTCCATCGCCGGCGAAATCATCGCCACTTACAACGCCAATTTCGGCCAGCACAGCGCCCGCGCCGAACCGATTGCCCGACTGCTGCCCGCTTCGCGCCGCAGTCAGGCCGCCAAACTCAAAGCCTCAAACTGATTAGAGAACCCTCATGCCTCTGACTCGCAAAGCCTACCGAGCCGCCATCCTGCACAGCATCGCCGACCCTGCCGAAGTCGGCATCGAAGCCTCGTATGAATATTTCGAGGATGGCCTGCTGGTGATCGACGACGGCAAGATCAGCGCCCTCGGCCACGCCAGCGAACTGCTGCCAACCCTGCCGGCGGATATCGAGATCAACCATTATCAGGATGCGCTGATCACCCCCGGCTTCATCGATACGCACATTCACCTGCCGCAGACCGGCATGGTCGGCTCCTATGGCGAGCAACTGCTCGACTGGCTGAACACCTACACCTTCCCCTGCGAAAGCCAGTTTGGCGACAAGGCCCACGCCGACGAAGTGGCGGACATTTTCATCAAGGAACTGCTGCGCAACGGCACCACCACGGCGCTGGTGTTCGGCAGCGTGCACCCGCAGTCAGTCAATTCGTTTTTTGAAGCGGCGGAAAAGCTTGATCTGCGCATGATCGCCGGCAAGGTGATGATGGACCGCAATGCCCCGGACTATCTGGTCGATACCGCCGAATCCAGCTACGTCGACAGCAAGGCGCTGATCGAGCGCTGGCACGGCAAGGGTCGATTGCACTATGCGGTGACACCGCGCTTCGCCCCCACCAGCACCCCGGAACAACTGACCCTCGCCGGGCAATTGCTGACGGAATACCCGGATCTGTACATGCAGACCCACATCAGCGAAAACCTCAAGGAAATCGAGTGGGTCAAAGAGCTGTTTCCGGAGCGCAAGGGCTACCTCGACGTCTACGATCATTACCAGTTGCTCGGCGAACGCTCGGTATTCGCCCACGGCGTGCACCTGTGTGACGAAGAATGCGCGCGGCTGGCGGAAACCGGCTCGGCGATCTCGTTCTGCCCGACCTCGAACCTGTTCCTCGGCAGCGGCCTGTTCAACCTGCCGATGGCCGAGAAGCACAAGCTCAATGTCGGCCTCGGTACCGACGTCGGCGGCGGTACCAGTTTCTCCCTGCTGCAAACCCTCAACGAAGCCTACAAGGTCATGCAACTGCAGGGCGCGCGGTTGAGCCCGTTCAAGTCGCTGTACCTGGCAACCCTGGGTGGTGCGCGGGCGCTGCGTCTGGAAGACAGGATCGGCAATCTGCAACCGGGCTCCGATGCCGACTTCCTGGTACTGGATTACAACGCCACGCCGCTGCTGAGTTATCGCTTGAAGCAGTCGAATAACATTGCCGAGACGTTGTTTGTACTGATGACGCTGGGGGATGACCGCACGGTGGCGCAGACGTATGCGGCGGGGGCGCTGGTGCATCAGCGCTAACCTCTTCGCACTGATCGTTCCCACGCTCTGCGTGGGAATGCAGCCCGTGACGCTCTGCGTCACTGGACGCGGAGCGTCCCTAGAGGCGTTCCCACGCAGAGCGTGGGAACGATCATCCCGGTGGTGTTTACCCCTGGGGATTTTTGATGCCGGTCAGGTTGTCTTCGCGAGCAGGCTCGCTCCCACCTTTGAAATGCATTCCCCTGTGGGAGCGAGCCTGCTCGCGAAAGCCGCGACTCTGTTTCAGCTTAGAGCTTGGCCGCTGGACGCCCCGGCTTCTTGGTCTGCAACAAATGCGAGAACACCGCATGCAGATCATCCGACGCGCCTTCCTCGTCGAGGTTGAGCTTGCTGTCGATGTGATCCATATGATGCATCATCAGGTTCACCGCCAGTTCGCCGTCGCGCTTTTCGATGGCATCGATCAGCTGCGTGTGTTCGTCGTACGAGCAGTGCGAGCGGTTGCCGCTTTCATACTGGGCAATGATCAGCGAGGTCTGCGAAACCAGGCTGCGCTGGAAGCTGATCAACGGTGCGTTCATCGCCGCTTCCGCCAGTTTCAGGTGGAATTCGCCCGACAGACGAATACCGGCACCGCGATCGCCGCGCGAGAAACTGTCGCGCTCATCGTTGACCATCTGCCGCAATTCGGCGATCTGCTCGGCCGTGGCGTGCTGCACGGCCAATTCAGTGATCGCACGCTCGACCAGACGGCGGGCGAGGAACACTTGACGCGCTTCTTCAACACTCGGGCTGGCTACGACGGCGCCACGATTCGGCCGCAACAGCACCACGCCTTCATGGGCCAGACGCGACAGCGCGCGGCGAATGATGGTGCGGCTGACCCCGAAGATTTCCCCCAGCGCCTCTTCGCTCAACTTGGTACCGGGCGCCAGACGCTGTTCGAGGATGGCCTCGAAGATATGCGCGTAGACAATATCGTCCTGGGTTCCGCTGCGGCCGGCTTTGCCTGCTCGCGGTTGTTTCTTGAGGGGTTGCAACTGTTCGTTCATGGGCACTCGAGTCGGGAAAACTGCGGCGAATAGACCGTGACTGTAATACGGCACAGTAGGTCGCTGGCAAGTATCGCGTAAAAAACAGCGCGATTGTACACAATGAATGGTGGCAACACGACTGTACGGCTATTTGCGCCTGCGGCTGTATTGCAACGGTTTGTCAGGTTTGAGTTTAGGCTTGATCGCAGAATCCGCCTTCTACGCACAATCCCTTACGTAGGAGCTGCCGAAGGCTGCGATCTTTTGATCTTGCTTCTTAGAATCAAAGTCAAAAGATCGCGGCCTTCGGCAGCTCCTACAGGGATTCGTGTTGTGGCGGACATCTCCATTGCTATAAGGAACACCGCCGTCATGACCGACGCCACCCACGCCCGCCTGCGCCCTCTGGCCGACACTTCGCCTTCCGCCATCGTCGCCGGTTTCATCGCGATGATGACCGGTTACACCAGTTCGCTGGTGCTGATGTTCCAGGCCGGGCAAGCGGCCGGCCTGAGCAGCGGGCAGATTTCCTCGTGGATCTGGGCGATTTCGATCGGCATGGCGGTGTGTTCGATTGGCCTGTCGCTGCGCTATCGCACACCGATCACCATCGCCTGGTCGACACCCGGCGCAGCGTTGCTGATCACCAGCCTGGGCGGAGTCAGTTACGGCGAGGCGATCGGCGCCTACATCACGTGTGCGGTACTGGTGACGATCTGCGGCCTGACCGGCAGCTTCGAACGGCTGGTGAAAAAGATCCCGGCCTCTTTGGCGGCAGCCCTGCTGGCAGGGATTCTGTTCAAGATCGGCAGCGAAATCTTCGTCGCCGCGCAACACCGTACCGGTCTGGTGTTGGGGATGTTCTTCACTTATCTGCTGGTCAAGCGCCTGTCGCCGCGCTATGCGGTGCTCGCGGCGCTGCTGATCGGCACCGCGCTGTCGGGCTTCATGGGGCTGCTGGATTTCAACGGCTTTCATCTGGAAGTGGCCACCCCGGTCTGGACCACGCCGCACTTCTCCCTGGCCGCAACCATCAGCATCGGCATTCCGCTGTTCGTGGTGGCGATGACCTCGCAGAACATGCCCGGCATCGCCGTGCTGCGCGCCGATGGCTATAACGTCCCGGCCTCGCCACTGATCACCACCACCGGCATTGCCTCCCTGTTGCTGGCGCCGTTCGGCTCACACGGTATTAACCTCGCGGCGATCAGCGCGGCGATCTGCACCGGTCCGCATGCCCATGAAGATCGCAACAAGCGTTACACCGCAGCGGTGTGGTGCGGGGTGTTCTACGGGATTGCCGGGGTGTTCGGTGCCACGTTGGCGGCGTTGTTTGCCGCGTTGCCGAAAGAACTGGTGCTGTCGATTGCGGCGCTGGCGCTGTTCGGCTCGATCATCAATGGCTTGAGCATTGCCATGAGCGAGGTGAAGGAACGGGAAGCGGCGTTGATCACGTTTATGGTCACGGCGTCGGGGTTGACGCTGTTTTCCATTGGTTCGGCGTTCTGGGGGATTGTGGCGGGGGTTTTGACGCTGGTGATTTTGAATTGGCGCAGAGCTTAAGATCAAAAGCCCCTCACCCTAACCCTCTCCCAAAGGGAGAGGGGACTGACCAAGGTGCTCGGAAGATATACGCCGACGAGGGATATCAAGTCGAACTCACATCCCGAAAAGCCCACAGATCGGCTCCCTCTCCCTCGGGAGAGGGCTGGGGTGAGGGGCGAGTCCACCATCAAATCCAAGCCGTATCACCTAAACACCAGACGAAAAAAAACGGCGACCCTCAGGTCGCCGTTTTTTTCAGTATCACTTAGCCGCGTTGATCGGCTTTTCCGGATACCACACATCCAGCAGCGGGCTGACTTCGTACTTGGTCAGCTCGGAGCGGTTTTTCAGCCAGGCTTCAACGGCAGCGCGCTGCTCTTCGTTGACCGAGCCACGCTTCTGCAGGCACACCAGACCGAAGTCGTCGCCGCCAACATAACCCAGACCGTTGGCTTCCATGGCTTCTTTGATGAATGCTTCGAGGAAAGCGTCAATGGCTTCTTCGGACAAGTCTTCTTTGAAGTCCAGGTTCAGTTCGAAACCCAGCTCTTGAAATTCATCTACGCACAGTTTTTTGCGCAGACGCTGGGAACGGTTAGTCGCCATTGGAACAATCCTCTTAAGTAATAACGGCCGGCACTTTACCAGTTTAAGCCAGCGATTGCCCGACTCTCTGGTCGCTGCGGCCGACCGCCTGTAAAAAATAACCACTTGGCCGGCCCCGACACGGCACAAGCTGTTACAGCTTGGGGCATAATGCCGACACTTTCATGACCACTGAGGGCCTTTTCATCCATGTCCTCGTCTTTTTTCCCCTCTTTTGCAGGGTTTTATTGCATATGATCAAATCGTTGCGTCCACTGTTTCTCGCCGGCCTTCTTCTGCCTCTGGCCCTGCCTGTCTCCGCTGCCACCATCAACACTTCCCTCACCCCGAACGTCGAAAAAGCCCTGAAGGCCAGCAAGCTGCAGCCCACTGCGCTGTCGCTGGTGATGGTGCCGCTCGACGGTCCGGGCACGCCGACGGTGTTCAACGCCGACGTCTCGGTCAATCCGGCCTCGACGATGAAACTGGTCACCACCTACGCGGCGCTGGAAATGCTCGGGCCCAACCATCAGTGGAAAACCGAGTTCTACACCGATGGCACCCTGAGCGGCGGCATTCTCAACGGCAACCTCTACCTCAAGGGCGGCGGTGACCCGAAGCTGAACATGGAAAAACTCTGGCTGTTGATGCGCGACCTGCGCGCCAACGGCGTCACGCAGATTACCGGCGACCTGATCCTCGACCGCAACTTCTTCGTGCAGCCGCAATTGCCGGAATTCAACGATGACGGCAACGACGACAACAAGCCGTTCCTGGTCAAGCCCGACTCGCTGCTGGTCAACCTCAAGGCCCTGCGCTTCGTCGCACGTAATGACGGTGGCCGCGTGTTGATTTCCGTGGAGCCGCCGATCGCGAACATCCGCATCGAAAACACCGTCAAAGCCCTGCCGTCCAAGCAATGCACCGGCGGCGTTCGCTACAACCCGGTGCCGCAGGCCGATGGCAGCGTGACCGTGACCGTTGGCGGCCAGTTGGGCGAAGGCTGCAGCTCGCAGACTTATCTGTCGCTGCTCGACCACGCGACCTACACCGCCGGCGCCGTGCGGGCGATCTGGAAGGAACTGGGTGGCAGCATTCAGGGCAAGGATCGTCTGGCGCCGACGCCGAGCAGCGCCAAACTGCTTGCCCGTGCGTACTCGCCGGATCTGGCCGAGATCATCCGCGACATCAACAAATACAGTAACAACACCATGGCCCAGCAGCTGTTCCTCAGCCTTGGCCAGCGTTTCCGCAACGATGCCGACGGTGACGACGCCCGGGCAGCGCAGCGCGTGGTACGTCAGTGGCTGGCGAAGAAAGGCATCACCGCGCCGCATCTGGTGATGGAGAATGGTTCTGGTCTGTCGCGGGCCGAGCGGGTCAGTGCGCGGGAAATGGCCAACATGCTGCAGGCCGCCTGGCACAGCCCGTACGCCGCCGAGTACATCAGCTCGCTGCCGATTGCCGGCACCGACGGCACCATGCGCAAACGTCTGAAAACCACGGCGATGCGCGGCGAAGCCCACGTCAAGACCGGTACCCTGAACACCGTGCGCGCGATTGCCGGTTTCAGCCGAGATGTGAATGGCAATACCTGGGCGGTGGTAGCGATCCTCAACGACAAGGCCCCGTTCGGCGCCTCGTCGGTGCTCGATCAGGTGCTGCTGGATCTGTACAAACAGCCGAAACTGCCGCAGACCGCTTCGGTGCTGTAAGCGCAGCAGGTGCAATTGTGGGAGCGAGCCTGCTCGCGAAGGCGTCGGTTCAGTAAGCATGTTCAGTGACTGTCACACCGCTTTCGCGAGCAGGCTCGCTCCCACAGAAAATCAGCGCCAGGTCCCCTCTGCCCCACAGGGTCAGGTGTCAGGTTCGAATCAGCACATCTCCCGCTCAACCCGATCCCGGCCATTCTGCTTCGCTGCATAAACCCCTGAGTCAGCGCGCAGCAACAGCGCATCCGCGCCCTCCCCCGGGCGCCAACTGGCGATGCCGAAACTGGCGGTGACTACGCCGACCACGTCCACCGGCGCGCCGCGCAAACCTTCCCACAATTCCCTCGCCAGCATGTAGGCGTGTTCGCCGTCGATGTCCGGGCACAGCACCATGAACTCTTCGCCGCCCAGACGGCAGAACACGTCGGTGCGGCGCAAGCGATGGCCGATCCGCTCGCAAACTGCTTGCAGCACGCGGTCGCCGACGGCATGGCCGAACTGATCGTTGATGCGTTTGAAGTGGTCGATGTCGAGCATGATCACCGACAACTCACCGCCGCCACGCTCGACCCGGGCCATTTCGGTGGTCAGGCGTTCCTGGAAATAGCGGCGGTTGTGTATGCCGGTCAGCGAATCGGTGATCGACAACGCGCGCAATTCTTCTTCCACGCGCTTGAGATCGGAGATATCCGAGATATAACCGTGCCACAGCACCCCGCCGCCCGGCAGTTCTTCAGGCGTCGCCTCGCCGCGCACCCAGCGCAGGCCGCGCTCGGGCAGTTGCACGCGGTATTCCTCGCGCCACGGGCTGAGATTTTCCGCCGATTCGCGGATTGATGAGCGCACGCGAATCGCGTCCTGCGGGTGAATGCGGCTGAAAATCGCCTCGGAGTCGAGCAGCAGCACATCCGGCTCCAACTCGTAGATTTCGCGGATGCCATCGCTGGCGTAGATCACGCTGAAGCGTCCGTCGAATTCCATTTTGAATTGGTAGATGCCACCGGGAACATGGGCGCTGAGCTTCTTCAGCAACGTGTCGCGTGCTGCCAGCACTTCGTGCACGCGTTTGCGCTCGGTGATGTCGATGCAGATCGCCAGATGACCGACCCACAGGCCTTGCTCGTCAAGCACCGGGGTGGCGAGCATGTTCACCGGCAGATGACTGCCATCGCTGCGTACCAGGGTCCATTCGCGTGCTTCATGACCGCCGACTTCGCCGCCCTCGACCAGCATCGCGTGGCAGGTCGGAATGCTTTTGCCGTAGCGCGCGCTCAGCTCCGCCGAACGCGCCGCCAGCTCCCGGGGTAAATGCAGGTTCTCCAGGGTCATGCGCCCGACCACTTCGGCGCTGCTGTAGCCGAGCATCTGTTCAGCGCCGGGGTTGAAGGTGTTGATCACGCCGCGCAGGTCGGTGGCGATGATCGCGACCTGGGTGGCGGCATTCAGCACGCCGCGCAACTGACCGTGGGTGCCGCGCAGTTCCTGCTCGCGCTCGTGCAATTCCTGGGTGCGCACCTCGACCAGACGCACCGCGCGCTGACGCTGGCTGACCAGCACGTACAACAAGGCGCTGAGCAATGCGCTGAGCAAGCCGCCCAGAATGATCACGCTGCCCACCGACGAATGGTTGGCCTGCATGAACGCTTCGCTCGGCAGGATATCGACCTGATAGTCGTGGTCGGCCATGCGCAGCAAGCGTGTCGCCGCCAGATCGCCGGGCACCGCCTCGTTGCTCGATTCGAACAGCGCCTCGTGCTGATCCTGGGTCGACAGGTCGAGAATGCGCACCGACAGGTAATCGTGCAGGGCATCGGGCAAACCGTCGGCGAGCAACTGGCGCATGCTGATCACCGCCATCACATAGCCGAACGGCTGCGACTCTCCAGCGCGACTGACCGGCGCCAGTAGCAACACCCCACGCGCGTAGGACGGCTCAATCCCGACCAGGTGCATCGGTTGCGACACCGCCATGCTGCCGAGCTGGTCGGCGCGTTGCAGGGTTTCGCGGCGCAAGGGTTGGGCGAGCAAGTCATAACCCAGTGGTGGCGCCAATCGGCTTTGGGTCTGGGTGTACAGCACCGGCACATATGCGTCGCGCGCTGCCGCCAGTTGCAGCTCGCCATTGGCGTCGAGCTCGCGAATGGTGAAGTTGCTCAGGCCTTCGTCACGCACCTGCTGTTCGAACGCGGCGCGTTCGGCACCACTGACTCTCGGGGCATAGGTATAGGCTTGGGTGCGCAGCAATAAAGGGCGGGAGTAGCCGTCGAATTCGGCGCGGGACACCGATTCGGAGTTGGCGAAGAACCGGCGCAGACTATCGAGACGTTGCTCCTGGTCCTGAAAACGTTCGGCGATACGGCTGTAGCGTTCGTTGGCCAGCAGTTGAAAGCGCTGACGCGATTGTTGCTGAAACTGGTTGAAGGTGCCCCACGCGAGCAGCCCGGTGAGAATCCCGCCGGCAAGCAACACCAGCAAAGCGACCAGCCAGGCTGAGACGTCTTCACTGATGAAACCGAGGATTTTCGGGCGCACGGGGTGCAACGGCATAAGCACGACTCACTCCGCCAGATTCACGGGAAAACCCCATTGGCGGTGTGTGAGTTATAGCTATTAGCCACTAATTTAGCCAGCACCGCTGGATCCACCGAGCCGTTAAAAATCAAGGCTCTGTGGATCCAACCAGTGAAAGCGTCAACGAGCCGTGATTTTCCAGGCGCGGTGGATCTTGGTATTGCGGGCGAAATCCGGATCAATGGTCTGCGCACTGATTTCCTCGACCGCATAACGCTCGGCGAGGTTTTCCTCCAACTGGAACTTGCGGAAGTTGTTGGAGAAATACAGCACGCCACCCGGTGCCAGCCGCGCCATCGCCAAGTCGATCAACTGCACCTGATCGCGCTGTACGTCGAAGATGCCTTCCATGCGCTTGGAGTTGGAGAACGTCGGCGGGTCGATGAAGATCAGGTCGTATTCGTCACGGCTGCTTTCCAGCCACGCCATCACATCACCCTGCTCCAGACGATTCTTGTCCGAGAAACCGTTCAACGACAGGTTGCGCCGCGCCCAGTCCAGATAGGTTTTCGACAGGTCGACGCTGGTGGTGCTGCGCGCGCCGCCCTTGGCCGCGTGCACGCTGGCGGTCGCGGTGTAGCAAAACAGATTGAGGAAGCGTTTGCCGGCCGCCTCTTTCTGAATGCGCATGCGCATCGGCCGGTGATCGAGGAACAGGCCGGTGTCGAGGTAATCGGTGAGGTTGACCAGCAGCTTCACGCCACCTTCATTGACTTCGACGAACTTGCCCTGCGCAGCCTGACGCTCGTACTGCTTGGTGCCGCTCTGCCGCTCGCGGCGCTTGACCACCACGCGGTTCTTGTCGACGTTCAACGCCTGCGGAATGGCCGCCAGCGCATCGAACATGCGCGCCGAGGCTTTTTCCGGGTCGATGGATTTCGGCGCGGCGTATTCCTGAACGTGCACCCAGTCGTGGTACAGGTCGATGGCCATCGCGTATTCCGGCATGTCGGCATCGTAAACGCGGTAGCAATCGATGCCTTCGCGCTTGACCCACTTGCCCATTGCCTTGAGATTTTTCTGCAAGCGATTGGCAAACATCTGCCCGCCTTCGCTCAGGCGCGGCTGTTCGATCACTGGCGCCGGGGCCGGCGTCGGCTTGATCGGGTTGCCGTTCTTGTTGAACTTGCGCTCTTGCGGCTCGTCCGGGGTCTGATCGTACGCCGCTTGCTCGCGCTCGGCCTGACGCTGTTCCGGGGTGCGACGTTCGCCAGTGACGAACTGATCGGGCAGGACCTTGATCAGCAGCAGCTTGCACGGCAGCGCGCCGTTCCAGAACGAATACTGTTTGTGACTGCGGATACCCATGCGCTTGCCCAGATCCGGGGCGCCGGTGAACACCGCCGCTTCCCAGTTCAAGCAGGCCTGACGCAGACGCTCGCCGAGGTTCTGATAGAGATACAGCAGGCTGGCTTCGTCACCGAGACGCTCGCCGTACGGCGGGTTGCAGATCACCAGACCTTTCTGGTTCTGGTCCGGGCGCGGCTCGAAGGTCGCCACTTCGCCCTGGTAAATCTTGATCCACTCGCTGAGGCCGGCGCGCTCAACGTTATTGCGGCCTGGCTGAATCAGTCGTGGGTCGGCTTCATAACCACGAATCCACAGCGGCGGTTTGGCCAGACCGGCAGCGGCACGCTCGACGGCTTCTTCGTGGAGTTTTTTCCACAGTGCCGGCACGTGACCGAGCCACGCGGTAAAACCCCACTGCTCGCGACGCAGGTTCGGCGCCATGTCGGCGGCGATCATCCCGGCTTCGACGAGGAACGTACCGACACCGCACATCGGGTCAGCCAGCGCGCCGCCTTCGGCAGCAATACGCGGCCAGCCGGAACGGATGAGGATGGCGGCGGCGAGGTTTTCCTTCAGCGGCGCCGCGCCCTGCTGCAAGCGATAGCCGCGCTGGTGCAGGCTGTGGCCGGACAGGTCGAGGGAGAGAATCGCTTCGCCGCGATCCAGACGCAGGTGAATGCGCAGGTCCGGGTTGAGTTTGTCGATGGATGGACGATCGCCCTGTGGCGTGCGCAGTTTGTCGACGATGGCGTCTTTGACTTTCAGCGCGCCGAAGTGGGTGTTGTCGATGCCCGAGCCGTGGCCGCTGAATTCGACGGCCAGGGTGCCGTCGCTGAGCATGTGATCCTGCCAGTCGATGTCGAGCACGCCGTGGTAGAGGTCTTCGGCGTCCTTCATCGGGAAACGCTTGAGCACCAGCAACACACGGTTGGCCAGACGCGACCAGAGGCACAGGCGATAAGCGGTTTCCATGGTCGCCATGCCACGCACGGCGGAGGTGTGCTCGCGCGCTTCTTCAAGGCCAAGCCCGACGGCTTCCTCGATGAGCAGGCCTTCAAGGCCTTTGGGGCAAGTGAGGAAGAGTTCGAAACGATCGGACATGGTAATTCCAGAGCCTTTGGCTAGTGGGCCGGCAACGCATTGCCGACCCGGTTTTCAATCAGGCGCTTTTCTGAAAGAGCGCCCGCGTGGCACGAAGGTGTGCCGTTCCATCCCCGCTGCTCGGGTTAAAAGAGCTTAGATGCCGGGACAGATAAAAAAGTTGGTGAAACAAAAAGACTGAAAGCGACCCTTCGTCGAATATTACCCAAGCGCAAACGTGGGTCATTCTCACTAAAGGATTAACCCCCTGAGCCAGCGGGGCGCCGATCATACCGGGGTTTGCGCAATGAACGTTGAATAAATACGCGGTTACTTATTGCCATAGCATCCTTTACGTTACGTGCTTATGACAAAACGATCATTCCCTCGGTGTGACTCATTGGTTAGAACTGAACACAGGTTGACGTCGCAACGGCGTCAACACCTTGGCTCGCCACGCCGGCAGCGAGCCGCACGATGGCAGGTTTTTTCTGCCAGACCTCAATTGAGGTCAACGCGACACTACAGTCAACAAGTGAGGGAAACACCCTATGAGAAGACTTAAGCGTGATCCGTTGGAAAGAGCATTTTTGCGCGGATATCAATATGGCGTTGGTGGCAAATCCCGTGAGCTTTGCCCATTTACTCTACCGTCGGTACGTCAAGCCTGGATCAACGGCTGGCGAGAAGGACGCGGCGACAACTGGGACGGTATGACCGGCACTGCGGGAATCCACAGACTCAACGAACTTCACGCCGTCGGCTGACACAGGGCATTTATTCCGACACGACAATCTGAATTTGCATTGAATTAACCACGCACGTCCTTCCCGGACGGCGGGCTACGGCCCAGGGGCTCCTTCGAGGAGCCCTTTTTTATGCCTGCAAAAAGGGTTAACCGGGATCCACGTGGCGAGGGGATTTATCCCCGCTCGGCTGCGCAGCAGTCGCGAAGTCCGAATTTCAATTTACCTGGCGTATCAATGTGCAAGGCTTTGGGGCTGCTGAGCAGCCCAGCGGGGATAAATCCCCTCGCCACAAAGGCTCCGACAAGTCCTCGGCAATCCTCAGCGCAACGCGGCGATGGCGTCTACCGATTCACGAATCAGCGCCGGGCCTTTGTAGATGAAGCCCGAATAGATCTGCACCAGGCTTGCACCGGCCGTGATCTTCTCCGCCGCGTGCTTGCCTTCGGTAATCCCGCCCGCAGCAATGATCGGCAAACGCCCGGCCAATTCGCCCGCCAGCACTTTCACGGTATGGGTGCTCTTTTCACGCACCGGCGCACCCGACAGACCGCCCGCCTCGTCGCCATGCTCCATGCCTTCGACGCCGACACGGCTCAAAGTCGTATTGGTGGCGATCACCGCATCCATGCCGGTTTCGATCAACGCCTGGGCAACCTGCGCAGTTTCTTCGTCGGTCATGTCCGGCGCGATCTTGATCGCCAGCGGCACATGCTTGCCGTGACGCAGGGCCAGTTCGGCGCGGCGCGTGGCCAGGTCCGCGAGCAATTGTTTGAGCGAGTCGCCGAACTGCAGGCTGCGCAGGCCCGGGGTATTCGGCGAGCTGACGTTGACCGTGATGTAACTGGCGTGGGCGTAGACCTTGTCCAGGCAGATCAGGTAATCATCCACCGCGCGCTCGACCGGGGTATCGAAGTTCTTGCCGATGTTGATGCCCAGCACGCCTGTGTATTTCGCCGCAGCGACCCGCGCCAGCAGGTTATCCACGCCAAGGTTGTTGAAGCCCATGCGGTTGATGATCGCCTCGGCTTCCGGCAGGCGGAAGATCCGTGGTTTCGGGTTACCCGGCTGCGGACGCGGGGTCACGGTGCCGATTTCGACAAAGCCGAAACCCAGTTGCGCAAAGCCGTCGATGGCCGCGCCGTTCTTGTCCAGACCTGCCGCCAGCCCCACCGGGTTCGGGAACTCCAGCCCCATGACGGTCACCGGCATTTTCGCCGGCGCCTTGCACAGCAAGCCGTTGAGACCCAAACGTCCACCCGCGCCGATCAGATCCAGCGACAGATCGTGGGAGGTTTCCGGGGAAAGTTTGAACAACAGCTGACGGGCCAGGGTGTACATGGGCGGCGATGACTCGGGCGGCGAAAAGAGGCGGCGATTATAGCCGGGCATCGTCCCCCGGCGCGAGGCGCCTGCGCGAATCAGGCGACTGGCATATGCCTTGCACCACCCCGCTCATCAGTCTGCCGACCAATGACGGCGCGCAGGCCAGGACAATGGCGTCGTCCCCGGGTTTTGCCTGCGCAGAATCCGGGACGACGTTTTTTTTGAGGTAGCGTATGAACGAAACGTCCTTGGGGCCTTTGGCCTGGGTCAATGGCAGCGATGCGCCGGAGAAGAGCGCGATCAATCTCGGCTTCATGGCGCTGAGCGACTGCGCCTCGGTGGTGGTCGCCGCCACCCAGGGCTTCGCCCAGCCCTACGGCCTGACGCTGAACCTCAAACGTCAGGCCTCATGGGCCAACCTGCGCGACAAACTGGTCAGCGGCGAACTGGATGCCGCGCACAGCCTGTACGGGCTGATTTATGCGGTGCACCTGGGCATCGGCGGCGTCGCCCCGACCGACATGGCAGTGCTGATGGGCCTGAACCAGAATGGCCAGAGCCTGAACCTGTCCCATGGTTTGCAACAGGCTGGCGTGAACAGTCCTGAAGCGCTCGATCAGCATGTGCACCAAAGCCGCGCAAAACTGACCTTCGCCCAGACCTTCCCCACCGGCACCCATGCGATGTGGCTTTATTACTGGCTGGCGAGCCAGGGCATTCATCCGTTGCAGGACGTCGACAGCGTGGTGGTGCCGCCGCCGCAAATGGTTGCGCACCTGCAAGCCGGGCGCATCGACGGCTTTTGCGTCGGCGAACCGTGGGCGGCCAGCGCCGTCCAGCAGAATCTCGGTTTCACCCTGGCGACCAGCCAGAGCATCTGGCCCGACCACCCGGAAAAAGTCCTCGGCTGCACCCGCGAATTTGTCGAGCAATACCCCAACACCGCGCGGGCGCTGGTCATGGCCATTCTTGAGGCCAGCCGCTTCATCGAAGAAAGCCCGGAAAACCGCCGCAGTACCGCGCAATTGCTCAGCGCCACCGAATACCTCGACACCCCCGCCCCGTGCATCGAGCCGCGTTTCATGGGGGATTACGCCGATGGCCTCGGCAATCGCTGGCAGGACCCGCATGCGCTGCGTTTTCACGGCGGTGGCGAGGTCAATCTGCCGTACCTTTCCGACGGCATGTGGTTCATGACCCAGTTCCGTCGCTGGGGTCTGTTGCGCGAGGATCCGGATTATCTGGCCGTCGCCCGTCAGGTTCAGCGTCTGGATCTGTACCGCGAGGCAGCGAGCGCGGTCGGCGTTGCGACTTCGTACGCAGACCTGCGCAGCAGCCAGTTGCTCGACGGCAAGGTCTGGGACGGCAGCGACCCGGCGGGCTATGCGCGCAGTTTCAAGCTGCATTCCCTGAGCGACACCGCCCCCCTTCTCGCCCAGCGCTGACAGGAGACCGCGAACATGTTGCGCATTCTGCTGATCAACGACACCGCGAAAAAAGTCGGACGCCTGAAAGCGGCGCTGACCGAGGCCGGCTTCGAGGTAATCGACGAGTCCGGCCTGACCATCGACCTGCCGGCGCGCGTCGAAACGGTGCGCCCGGACGTGATCCTGATCGATACCGAGTCACCGAGCCGCGATGTCATGGAGCAAGTGGTACTGGTCAGCCGCGACCAGCCCCGGCCGATCGTGATGTTTACCGATGAACACGACCCGGGGGTGATGCGTCAGGCGATCAAGTCCGGGGTCAGTGCCTACATCGTCGAAGGCATTCACGCACAACGGTTGCAGCCGATTCTCGACGTGGCGATGGCGCGCTTCGAGAGTGACCAGGCCTTGCGCGCGCAATTGCAGGCCCGTGACCAGCAACTGGCCGAGCGCAAGCGCATTGAACTGGCCAAGGGTTTGCTGATGAAGATGAAGGACTGCAACGAGGAAGAGGCCTATACGCTGATGCGCCGCCAGGCGATGAGCCGCCAGCAGAAGCTGATTCAGGTGGCGGAGCAGATCATTGCCATGAGCGAGTTGCTGGGCTGAAGTTTTCGCTGCAAATCAAGAGCCCCTCACCCTAGCCCTCTCCCGGAGGGAGAGGGGACCGACCGCGTTGTCTGGCGCTGTCCGCCGACCTGAACGACCGAGTCGATTATGGATTCACTCGAAATCGTTCAGATCGGCAAATGATTCGGCCATCCCCCGCTCGGTTCCCTCTCCCTCTGGGAGAGGGCTAGGGTGAGGGGCTTTTGCTTTTCAGCTGTTGGCACAAATCTCGCTAAGTAAACCGCACAGGTAACCAACGGCGGTTGCCCCACCTACGACAAAGACGTCGCTCACCCCGTTCGCCCCTCGGCGAATCAGGTAGCGGCGTTTTTGCGTTTTGGCCCCACAGAACGGGGCCGGTGGTGCGGCCGTGAGGCGCTCCACCTGCTGTGCATGACTCCTTTCGAGACTCTTTTCAGCCGAGGTGCGCGATGAATTCAAGCTTCTGGAAATCCGGCCATACCCCGACCCTGTTCGCGGCCTTCCTGTATTTCGACCTGAGCTTCATGGTCTGGTACCTGCTCGGCCCGCTGGCGGTGCAGATTGCCGCCGACCTGCACCTGACCACCCAGCAACGCGGCCTTGTCGTCGCCACGCCGATTCTGGCCGGCGCGGTGTTGCGCTTCGCCATGGGCATGCTCGCTGATCGCTTGTCGCCGAAGACCGCCGGACTGATCGGCCAGGTCATCGTCATCTGCGCGCTGTTCGGTGCGTGGAAACTCGGCATCCACAGTTATGAACAGGCGCTGATCCTCGGCCTGTTCCTCGGCATGGCCGGCGCGTCGTTCGCCGTGGCCCTGCCGCTGGCCTCGCAATGGTATCCGCCAGAGCACCAAGGCAAAGCCATGGGCATCGCCGGTGCGGGCAACTCCGGCACCGTGTTCGCCGCGCTGCTGGCGCCAGTGATTGCCGCCGCGTTCGGCTGGAGCAATGTCTTCGGGTTTGCCCTGATCCCGCTGGTCCTGACTTTGGTGCTATTCGCCTGGTTGGCAAAAAACGCTCCTCAGCGGCCAAAACCGAAAGCCATGGCCGATTACTTCAAGGCCCTCGGTGATCGCGACAGCTGGTGGTTCATGTTTTTCTACAGCGTCACCTTCGGCGGCTTCATCGGCCTGGCCAGCGCCCTGCCCGGTTACTTCAATGATCAATACGGTCTGAGCCCGGTGACCGCCGGCTACTACACCGCTGCCTGCGTGTTCGGCGGCAGCCTGATGCGGCCATTGGGTGGCGCGCTGGCCGACCGCTTCGGCGGCATTCGTACCTTGCTGGCGATGTACACCGTCGCTGCCATCTGCATCGCAGCGGTGGGCTTCAATCTGCCAAGTTCTTACGCGGCGCTGGCGCTTTTCGTCTGCACCATGCTCGGCTTGGGCGCCGGCAACGGTGCGGTTTTCCAATTGGTGCCGCAGCGTTTTCGTCTGGAGATCGGCGTGATGACCGGGCTGATCGGCATGGCCGGCGGTATCGGCGGCTTCGCCCTCGCCGCCGGTATGGGCGCGATCAAGCAAAGCACCGGCAGCTATCAACTGGCGCTGTGGTTGTTCGCCAGCCTCGGCGTGCTGGCATGGTTTGGCCTGCACGGCGTCAAGCGTCGCTGGAGAACCACCTGGGGCTCGGCGGCGGTGACAGCGGCGCGGGTCTGAGGCCTCAATGGCCCTGCAGCTGAGTTTCGCCGAAGCCAGCGCCACCGGCCCGCGCGCGGAGAATCAGGACGCCCTGCGTTCAGTGACACCGGCGCCGGCACTGGCGGTGAGCAAGGGTTATCTTTTCGCCATCGCCGACGGCGTCAGCCAGTGCGCCGATGGCGGCCTCGCCGCGCGTTCGACCTTGCAGGCCCTGGCGCTGGACTACTTTGCCACGCCGGAAACCTGGAGCGTGGCCCAGGCGCTGGATCGCCTGCTGCTCGCGCAAAATCGCTGGCTGCAGGCCAACGGCGGCGGGCAACCGCTGCTGACCACGGTCAGCGCGCTGGTGATGCGTGGTCGACGCTTCACCCTCGCCCATGTCGGCGATTGCCGGGTCTATCGCTGGCACACCGAGCGCTTGCAGCGCATCAGCGAGGATCACGTCTGGGAGCAACCGGGCATGCAACACGTGCTCAAACGTGCGCTCGGGCTCGATCAGCATCTGGTCCTGGATTTCCTCGACGGCGAACTGCGAGAGGGCGAAAGCTTCGTGCTGCTCAGCGACGGCGTCTGGTCGACCTTGGGCGATACCGCGATCGCGGCGATTCTGCGTGATCAAGCGGATCTGCACAGCGCGGCGCAAACCTTGGTCAACGCCGCGCATCTGGCCGGCAGTCAGGACAACGCCAGTGCCCTGCTGGTGCGCGTCGATGCGCTGGGCGAAGCGAGCATCGGCGATGCGCTGGTGCAATTGCAGCAATGGCCACTGCCGCCAACGCTGAAACCCGGGCAAGCGTTTGAAGGCTGGCAGGTGCAAGGCATCATCGGCCAGAGCCAGCAATCATTGCTGTATCGCGTGCTCGATAGCCAGGGCCAGCCTTGGCTGCTGAAGACCTTGCCGACGCGGCTGGCCGACCATCCGCAAGCCGGGCAGGCGCTGCTGTCGGAAGAATGGTTCCTCAAGCGCGTGGCCGGCCGGCATTTTCCGCAAATCCATGCCTGCACTCAGCGTCAGCATTTGTATTACGTCATGCGCGAATATGCCGGGACGACGCTGGCCGACGTGTTTCAACATAGCGGCCCGTTGCCTTTGGCGCAGTGGCAGGACATCGCCGAACGGCTATTGCGCGCGGTCGGGCTGATGCATCGGCGGCAGATTCTGCATCGCGACATCAAACCGGAAAACCTGTTGCTGGGGGATGATGGCGAGCTGCGCCTGCTGGATTTCGGCCTGGCTTATTGCCCGGGACTGTCCGAGGACGCGCCGTCGACCCTGCCAGGAACGCCTAGTTTCATCGCCCCGGAAGCGTTTCGCGGCGAACCACCGAGTGCACAACAGGATTTGTATTCTGTCGGTGTCACTCTCTATTACCTGCTCACCGGGCATTTTCCCTATGGCGAAATCGAAGCGTTCCAGCGGCCCCGATTTGGCGTACCGGTGAATGCCAGTCGCTATCGCCCGGACCTGCCGGACTGGCTGGCGCAAAGTCTGGAACGCGGCGTCGCCGCCGATCCGCAGCAACGCTTCGAAACCGCTGAAGAGTGGCTGCTGGTGCTGGAGCAGGGTGAGCGGCAAAGTTTGAGTGTGCGGCCCCGGCCTTTACTCGAGCGGGAGCCGTTGAAGGTCTGGCGGACCATGGCGTTGATGGCGTTGCTCGGGAATGTAGTGCTGCTGGTTTTGTTGTTTCATGGCTGAGATTGAGTTGCGCCATTCGCGAGCAGGCTCGCTCCCACAGGGGATTGGTGTCGTTCGCAGACACCTTGTGGGAGCGAGCCTGCTCGCGAAGGCATTCGGCTTCACACCGCATAACCCCAAGAATTAACGCGCCACGAACGAGCAACACGCCTCGATTCGGTGCAAAAAAATCTCCTGTCACAACCCCAATCCCCAATAAATCCGCGTCCCCCCGAGTTGGCACAACCACTGCATTACCCTTTTCACCATACATAAAGCCCAACCTTCAACGACGAAGGCTGCGCTTCCCGAGAGAACGGGACCAGGACAAAGGCGTCCTCGCTAGGCAACTAGCGGGACGCCTTTTTTTGTTTGCGCAAAATTTGTCGAGCAAGGCCCGACGGCCCACCAGAGGCCAGCCGCAGCTCCCGGAGAACCTGATGAAAAAACTCAAACTGGTGATGATCGGCAATGGCATGGCCGGGGTGCGTACCCTGGAAGAACTGCTCAAGCTGAGCGACGAGCTCTACGACATCACCGTCTTCGGCGCCGAACCGCACACCAACTACAACCGCATCCTGCTGTCGCCGGTGCTGGCCGGCGAGCAGACGTTCGAAGAGATCGTCCTCAACGACCTCGACTGGTACCTGGAAAACAACATCAAGTTGCTGCTCAACCGCAAAGTGGTGGAGATCGACCGGGTCAAACGCCGAGTGATTGCCGAGGACGGCACCGAAGCCGAGTACGATCGCCTGCTGATCGCCACCGGCTCGACCCCGTTCATCCTGCCAATCCCCGGCAACACTTTGCAGGGCGTGATCGGTTACCGCGACATCGCCGACACCCAGGCCATGATCGACACGGCCAGAACCCACAAGCACGCCGTGGTCATCGGCGGCGGTCTGCTCGGCCTCGAAGCGGCCAACGGCCTGATGCTGCGCGGCATGCACGTGACCGTGGTGCACCTCGGCGAATGGCTGCTGGAGCGGCAACTGGACAAGACCAGCGGCCAGCTTCTCCAATCGGCGCTGGAATCCCGTGGCCTGCATTTTCGCCTGTGCGAACAGACCCAAGCCTTGCACGATGCCGGCAATGGCCGGGTCGGCTCGGTGCAGTTCAAGAACGGCGACATCATTCCTGCCGATCTGGTGGTGATGGCCGCCGGCATCCGCCCCAACACCGAACTGGCAGAAAAGGCCGGCATTCCGTGCAATCGCGGGATTCTGGTCAACGACACCCTGCAAACCTACGACCCGCGCATCTACGCAATCGGCGAATGCGCCAGCCATCGCGGCATTGCCTACGGTCTGGTTGCACCGCTGTTCGAACAGGCCAAGGTCTGCGCCAATCACCTCGCGCAACTGGGTTTCGCTCGCTATCAGGGTTCAGTGACCTCGACCAAATTGAAAGTCACCGGCATCGACCTGTTCTCCGCCGGCGACTTCATGGGCGGCGAAGGCACAGAGACCATCACCCTCTCCGACCCGATCGGCGGCGTGTACAAAAAACTGGTGATAAAGGATGACGTGCTGGTCGGCGCCTGTCTGTACGGCGATACGGCAGATGGCGGTTGGTATTTCCGGCAGATTCGTGAGAATCACGCCATCGGCGAGATCCGCGATCACCTCATGTTCGGCGAAAACGCTTTAGGCGACGTAGGACATCAGGGCCAGGACAAAGCCATGGTCATGGCCGACAGCGCCGAAGTCTGCGGCTGCAACGGTGTGTGCAAGGGCACCATCGTCAAGGCGATTCAGGAACACGGCCTGTTCAGCGTCGATGAAGTCAAGAAACACACCAAGGCTGCCAGCTCCTGCGGTTCCTGCGCCGGCCTTGTTGAACAGATCCTGATCAATACGGTGGGTGGCGCGGCCGACGTCAAACCGAAAAGCGAAAAAGCCATCTGCGGTTGCAGCGATCTCAACCACGGGCAGATTCGTCAGGCGATCCGCCAGGAACACCTGCTGACCATCGCCGAGACCATGAGTTACCTGAACTGGCGCACGCCCAATGGCTGCGCGACCTGTCGCCCGGCGCTCAACTACTACCTGATTTCCACTTGGCCGGGCGAGGCCAAGGACGACCCGCAATCGCGTCTGATCAACGAACGCGCCCACGCCAACATCCAGAAGGACGGCACCTATTCGGTGGTGCCGCGCATGTGGGGCGGCGTGACCAACCCATCGGAACTGCGGCGGATCGCCGATGTGGCCGACAAGTACAACGTGCCGATGGTCAAGGTCACCGGCGGTCAGCGCATCGACTTGCTGGGGATCAAGAAACAGGATCTACCCGGCGTCTGGAAAGACCTCGACATGCCGTCCGGCCACGCCTACGGCAAGTCCATCCGCACCGTGAAAACCTGCGTCGGCAGCGAGTTCTGCCGCTTCGGCACGCAGAACTCGACGCAACTGGGCATCGAACTCGAGCACGACCTGTTCAACATGTGGTCGCCGCACAAAGTGAAGCTGGCGGTGTCCGGTTGCCCACGCAACTGCTCGGAAGCGGGCATCAAGGACGTAGGAATTATCGGCGTCGACTCCGGCTGGGAGATGTACATCGGTGGCAACGGCGGGATCAAGACCGAAGTCGCCGAGTTCTTCGTCAAACTGAAAACTGCCGAGGAAGTCCGCGAATACAACGGCGCATTCCTGCAGCTCTACCGCGAGGAAGCCTTCTACCTCGAACGCACCGTGCATTACCTGCAACGGGTCGGTATGGAGCACATCAAGAAGAACGTGCTCGAAGACGCCGAGCGGCGTAAGGCCCTGAATGAGCGCCTGCAATTCTCCCTGTCGTTCGAACAGGACCCATGGAAAGAGCGCCTGGCGCAGCCGCAACTGAAGAAAGAATTCGACGTGATCCCCGTGAAAAACCTGGAGGTGCCGGCATGAACTGGCTCGATATCTGTGCGCTGGAAGAGATCAACGCCCTCGGCTCGCGGATCATTGCCGGGCCGAAAGGAGACATCGCGATTTTTCGTACAAGCGACGACGAGGTTTTCGCCCTCGATGATCGCTGCCCGCACAAGGGCGGCCCGCTGTCGCAGGGTCTGATCTATGGCAAGCGCGTGGCCTGCCCGCTGCACAACTGGCAGATCGACCTGGAAACCGGCGAAGCCCAGGCGCCGGACATCGGCTGTGCGCACCATCATCCGGCGCGGGTCGAGAATGGCCGGGTGCAACTGGCCCTGCGGGACGCCATCTGATGAACCGCCAGACGACCGCCTCGACCTGCTGTTACTGCGGGGTCGGCTGCGGCGTACTGATCGAGCATGACGGCGAGCGCATCCTCGGCGTCAGCGGCGATCCGGCGCACCCGGCCAACTTCGGCAAACTGTGCAGCAAAGGCTCGACGCTGCACCTGACCGGCGACCTCGCCGCCCGCGCCTTGTACCCGGAACTGCGCCTGGGCAAAGGCCTGGCGCGCAGCCGTACTGACTGGGATACCGCCCTCGACCACGCGACCAACGTGTTCGCCGAAACCATCGCCGAGCACGGCCCGGACAGCGTGGCGTTCTACATCTCCGGACAGTTGCTCACCGAGGACTACTACGCCTTCAACAAACTGGCGCGGGCGCTGGTCGGCACCAACAACATCGACAGCAATTCGCGGCTGTGCATGTCCTCGGCGGTGGTCGGCTACAAACGCAGCCTCGGCGCCGACGCACCGCCGTGCAGTTACGAAGACCTGGAGCTGAGCGACTGCGTGATGATCGTCGGCAGTAACATGGCCTACGCCCATCCGGTACTTTTCCGTCGACTGGAGGAAGCCAAATCCCGTCGCCCGCAGATGAAAGTCATCGTGATCGACCCGCGTCGCACCGATACCTGCGATTTGGCTGACCTGCACCTGGCGATTCTTCCGGGCACCGATGTCGCTTTGTTCCATGGGATTTTGCATCTGCTGCTGTGGGAAGACTGGGTCGATCGCGATTTCATCAAGGCGCACACCGAAGGCCTCGCCGAACTCAAGACACTGGTGCGCGATTACACCCCGCAAATGGTTTCGCAACTGTGCGGCATCAGCATCGAGCAACTGCAGCAATGCGCAGAATGGGTCGGCACTGCGCCGAGCTTCCTGTCGCTGTGGTGCATGGGCCTGAATCAGTCCACCGCCGGCAGCGCAAAAAACAGCGCGCTGATCAATCTGCACTTGGCCACCGGGCAAATTGGCCGTCCCGGTGCAGGACCTTTCTCCCTGACGGGTCAGCCAAACGCCATGGGCGGGCGGGAAACCGGCAGTCTGTCGAATCTGTTGCCGGGCCATCGCGATGCCGGCAATGCGGAACATCGCGCCGAGGTGGCGGCGTACTGGGGCGTGGAGAGCTTGCCCGAGGCGCCGGGCCTGAGCGCCATCGAACTGTTCGAAAGCCTGCGCAGCGGCAAAATCAAAGCACTGTGGATTGCCTGTACCAATCCGGCGCAATCGATGCCTGATCAGAGCGCAGTACGCGCAGCGCTTGAGGCCTGCCCGTTTGTGGTGTTGCAGGAAGCCTTTCGCACCACCGAAACCGCTGCGTTTGCGGACCTGCTGTTACCCGCCGCCAGTTGGGGCGAGAAAGAAGGTTCGGTGACCAACTCCGAACGGCGCATTTCCCACGTGCGCAAAGCGGTTGTCGCACCGGGCGAAGCGCGGCCGGACTGGGCAATCACGGTGGATTTCGCACAGCGTCTGGAGAAACGTCTGCGCCCCAGGCAGCCGAGCCTGTTCGCTTTCCATCAACCTTCGCAGTTGTTTGATGAATTCAAAGCGCTGACCCAAGGGCGAGACCTGGATCTGTGCGGAATCAGTCATGCCTTGATCGACGAGATCGGCCCGCAGCAATGGCCCTTCCCTGCCGGCGCCCGCCAAGGCACGCCACGACTCTACGAAGACGGCGTCTTTCCTACGGCTAGCGGCCGCGCGCAATTCATTGCCGATCCGTACCGCGCCGCCAAGGAACAACGCGACGCGCGCTTCCCGCTGACTTTGATCACCGGTCGCCTGCGTGACCAGTGGCACGGCATGAGCCGCACCGGCACCGCCGCGCAATTGTTCGGCCACGTCAGCGAAGCCGTGCTGAGCCTGCACCCGGACGAAATGCGTCGGCACCGCTTGCATCCCGGCGATCTGGTCAATCTGAAAAGCCGCCGTGGCGCCCTGATTGTTGCGGTCGGCAGCGACGACAGCGTGCGTCCGGGCCAGGCGTTTCTGCCGATGCACTGGGGCGATCGCTATCTCAAGGGCGGCGTCAACACGCTGACCTTGCCGGCGTTTGATCCGCTGTCCAAACAACCGGAGCTCAAGCACAGCGGCGTGCGTCTGGAGGCAGTCAACCTGCCGTGGCAACTGTTCGCCTTGATCGAGGGTGATGTTCAGCGGCATTTCGAGACGCTACGACCGCTGTGTGAGGCGTTTTCCTACGTCAGCCTCAGCCTTGTCGGTCGTGAGCGGCCAGCGTTGCTGATACGCGCTGCACACGCCGAGGCGCCCGATCCACAGCTGCTGGGCGAGATCGACCAATGCCTCTCGCTGCTGGATGGCCCGGTTCTGGCCTACGACGACCCTCGCCGAGCCATCGGCAAGCGGGTGCGTATCGAAAACGGCCGTATCACTGCGATTCGCCTCGCCGGCGAAACCCTTGCGCAACACTGGTTGCAGAGCCTGTGGCTGGAGGGCCGCGCCGACCAACAACTGCGGCGCTGGCTGCTCGCGCCGATGAGCGCGCCGCCGGGCACTGTCGGAGCGATCGCCACCGACAAGACCTTGTGCAATTGCGAAAACGTCAGCCTCAACGCAGTCTGCGCCGGCATTCGCCAGGGCCTGGATCTGCAAGGCCTGAAAAACAATCTCCGATGCGGCACGCAATGCGGTTCCTGCGTGCCGGAAATCAAGCGTCTGCTGGCTGCCGAAGCGCGGCCGGTCGCGGTCATTTAACGAGGACAACACCATGAATGCGAAAGTCTGGCTGGTGGGCGCAGGCCCTGGCGATCCGGAGTTGCTGACGCTCAAAGCGGTGCGTGCATTGCGCGAGGCCGATGTGGTGATGATCGATGATCTGGTCAACGACGCCGTGCTGGAACACTGCCCGACTGCGCGGCTTATTCCCGTTGGCAAGCGCGGCGGCTGCCGTTCGACGCCACAGGCATTCATTCATCGGCTGATGCTGCGTTATTCACGCCAGGGCAAATGCGTAGTGCGCCTGAAGGGCGGCGATCCGTGCATTTTCGGCCGCGGTGGCGAAGAAGCGCAGTGGTTGCGCGAGCGCGGGGTTGAAGTGGAACTGGTCAATGGCATTACCGCCGGGCTGGCCGGGGCGACGCAGTGCGATATTCCGCTGACGTTGCGGGGCGTGGCGCGCGGAGTAACGTTGGTGACTGCGCACACCCAGGATGACAGCCAGTTGAACTGGCAGGCGCTGGCGCAAGGCGGGACGACGCTGGTGGTTTACATGGGCGTGGCCAAGCTGGGCGAGATTCGTGATCAGCTGCTGGCGGGAGGGATGGCGGCGGATACGCCGGTGGCGATGATCGAAAACGCCTCGTTGGCGCATCAGCGTGAATGTCGCAGTGACCTGAGTGCGATGGCTGAGGATGCCTCGGCGTTTGAATTGAAGAGCCCGGCGATTCTGGTGATTGGTGCGGTGGCTGGTGTCGTGCAAGAGCAAAAGATCGCAGCCTTCGGCAGCTCCTGCACGGCGTAACGCGCGCACGCGCTTTTAAGCGGCGAAGCCAAATCGCAGACAAAGAAAAGCCCGGCCTGAGCCGGGCTTTTCCATCAGCGGCAGCTAATTACTTAGCTTGAGCTTCAACCTGCGCTTCTACGCGACGGTTTACAGCGCGGCCAGCTTCAGTTTTGTTGTCAGCAACTGGGCGGGATTCGCCGTAGCCAACAGACTGAACGCGGGACGATTCAACACCGTACTGGTTGGTCAGAACTTGCTTAACGGCGTTTGCACGACGCTCGGACAGTTTCTGGTTGTAAGCGTCAGGACCGACGGAGTCAGTGTGACCTTCAACAGTAGTGGTGGTGGATGGGTACTGCTTCATGAAGTCAGCCAGGTTTTTGATGTCGCCGTAGCTGTTAGGCTTGACTACCGACTTGTCGAAGTCGAATTTCACGTCCAGCTCAACACGAACAACTTCAGCAACTGCTGGGCAGCCATCAGCGTCAACGGTTACGTTGGCTGGGGTGTCCGGGCACTTGTCAACGTTGTCGCAAACGCCATCGTTGTCGCTGTCGGAGCAGACTTCAGCAGGTGCTGGAACTGGAGCAGCAGCTGGCTTGGAGCCGCCACCGAAGTTCACACCGATACCGACGCTAGGAGCCCACTCGGTGTCGCCCTGGTCGATGTTGTACTGAGCTTCAACGCCGGCACGGGCGTAGAAGTTCTCGGTGAAGTACAGCTTGGCACCGCCGCCAACGTTGGCGAAGGTGGAACGGTTACGACCGTTCGAACCGTTCTGGTCGATGCTCTGGTCAGAGAAACCGGCCGAAACGTATGGACGAATCATGTCGCCTGGGTTGTTGAAGTGGTACAGAGCGTCCAGAGCGGTGTTAGCGCCTTTGACGTTCTTGCCATCGTCGGCACGTACGTTGTGCACTTCGTCGTAGCCCAGACGCAGTTCAACGTCGTCGGTCAGGAAGTAACCGATCGAACCGCCGAACAGGTTGCCGTTGTTCTTGAAGTTACGAGCGCTGTCGAATTGTTCTTTCTTAGCGAAGCCTTCGATTTCAACTGCGCCTTGGCCTTGTGCCAGAGCGCCGAACGAAGTGGCGGCAATCAGAGAACCAATGGCCAAGCCCAAGGTGTTTTTCAGTTTCATCCGTTAAATCCCCATCTGGTGATTGTGAAGCAGTCCCGCAAACCGGGGGACAACTCGGCGGCAAGTCTATCAGAACTTGCCTACACGTAAGAGATATTTGCGCTGAACTAAGTTTCAGCAATGCCTGCAAATTTCTCACGCAATTTATCTAGAGCGCGTTTGTAACGCATTTTTGTCGCACTCAAACCCATGTGCATGATGTCTGCGATCTCCTGAAACTCCAGCTCTGCGACAAATCGTAGCACCAGAATTTCGCGGTCAATCGGATTCACATACACCAGCCAGCGATCAAGCCCACCCTTCTCCTCCGGCTTCGGCGCCCTTTCTTCAGACGCTTCTTCAAGAGGGTCCAGACTGAGAGCGTCCATCAAGCGACGCTTACGCCGTTCCTTCCGATACTGCGTGATGCATTCGTTGTAAGTGATGCTGTAAAGCCAGGTTTTGAACTTCGATTTCCCCTCGAAGTTCTTCAGGCCGTACAGCACCTTCAGCATCACTTCCTGACAGACATCGTCTGCGTCGCGATCGTTCCCAAGATATCTCGCGCAGACGTTAAATAATGTTCGCTGGTAACGCCGCATCAACTCTTCGTAGGCGCGCGTTACGTGAAACAGCTCGGTATGCGAGCGCGCGACCAACTCCTCATCAGAGAGCTCGCGGGGGTCGTAGCGCGTGGATAGCGGTTGGGCTTTATTCAAAACAAGTCGTGCCGACAGTCAGGTCAATGTCCGCCACAACCAGCCTCGGCTGGCATTTTGCGGCGGCATACATTAGCAGGGTTTGCCGGTTTAGCGGCTACTCACATGCTGTTCCAGCAGGATCCGATTGGAGAGAGAGACTAGCTCACCCTCATCGGTCAGCAATGTGGTTTTAACCGTGCCGATCTCTTCGATCTGGCCTTCGACCTCGCCAACACGCACTTGTTGCCCAACCTCATACAGCTCACGCACATAGATTCCCGCAAGAATCTGACCGGCGATTTCCCGGCTTCCCAAACCCATGGCCAGCGCAACTGCCAGACCAACGGTAATCAAAACGATGACAATTACATGGTTCAGCAGGTCGGTCTTGACCTCGAGCTGGCTGATCGCCACCGAGATGCTGATGATGATCACCAGCCCCTGCGCGATCCGCCCCAACCCGGAAGCGTAGTCCAGCCCTACGCCTTCTGCTGCGCCGCGCACCAGCCCGTTGGCCAGTTGCGCCAGCAGGACACCGACCAGCAACACCAGCGCGGCGCCGAATACTTTCGGCAGATACAACGCCAGCATGTCCAGCGTAGCTGAAACTCGCTCGAGGCCAAGGGATTCTGCCGCAGAAACCAGAAAAATCAGCAGAACGAACCAATAGACAATTTTACCGATCAGCGTCGAGATCGGCACTTGCAGCCCGGCGCGCGACATCAGCTTGGTCAGCCCGGTGCCGCCCATCAGACGATCAAGGCCGAGTTTGGCGAGCAATTTGGAGAGCAAGGTGTCGAGCAGCTTGGCCACGACGAAACCCAACAGCAGCACAACCAGTGCGCCGAACAGGTTCGGAATGAAATTAGCGACTTTGGTCCACAACGCAGTCATTGCAGTGACGAGGCTCTGAGTCCAGAGATCAAGTTCCATATTCAATCAGCCTTATCAGCAGTGCGAGCAGTGGTTTTACGAAGACGGGAAACCGGCGAGACATGCGCCGAGCCATTGTTCAGGGCGATCATCAGCGCGGGCAGCCAGCGGCCCAGCAAGCTGAACAGATCACCGGCGCCGACCTGGCGGTTGGCGGTTTTGAGTACGCGGCCCAGGCACGCATCGTCGTCGCGGCTGGACGGCGAAGCGTTGAGCATGTCGCGCAAAGACTGTTCAAACGGATCGTGCATACGCACCTCTCGTGATGTCTGTGAAAGACGCGGGCAGTTTTACTCGGGTCACATGCGCCATGTTCACACCCAGCGCAATCGACGGAACAACCACCACTGACCGAACGCCAGGGCGAGTACCGTCAGGCAGGCAATCAGGAAACCATACGGGCTTTCGGCAAACGGAATACCGCCGACATTGATGCCCAGCAGACCGGTGATGAAACTCATCGGCAAAAAGATGCAGGTAATGATGCCGAAGCGGTACATGGTGCGATTCATGTGCACGCTCAAACGCCGATCTTCGGCCTCCAGCACAAGCCCCACACGCTCTCGAGTCAATTCGAGCTCTTCCAGATAACGGGTCAGGCTGTTGTTCAATTCGTTCCAGTAGTCGGCGTCGTCTTCGACGAACCACGGCAATTTTATCCGCGTCAGCTGTCCGAAAATATCCCGCTGTGGCGCAAGAAAACGCTTCAGCCCGGCCGCTCTGCGGCGGATGTGCAAAATGGCCCCGTGCTCGGGCGTATACCGTTCGTCGGCGTCGAGTTTTTCTTCCTCTTCATCGACCACTTCCGACAGGCACGTGACCAGATCCTGCACTTTATTGGTGAGGAACTGCGCCAGATACAGCATCAATTCAGAAGACGTTTTCGGACCTTTGCCCTCCCCCAGCAGCGCCAGCAACTCATCTGTAGCGCGCAACGGACGCAAGCGCAGGGAAATCACGCGCTGAGCGGAGGCAAAAATCCGCACCGAGACCATGTCTTCCGGCTCGGCGCCCGGGTTGAGATTGACCCCGCGCAGAAACAGCAGCAGCTCGGAGTCGGGCAATGGCAACAGACGCGGGCGGGTGTTCTCTTCCAGCAGCAGATCGCAGGTGAATTCGTTGAGCCCGCTGGATTTGCGCAGCCAGGTTTGGGTCTGCGGATGGCTGCGATCCCAGTGCAGCCACAGGCTTTCATGGGCCTGCAGCTGCAAATCGTCGAGCTCAGTCCGGGCTATCGAACGCGCACCGCCCTTGCCGTCCAGTACCAGGGCATGTACCAGCCCCCATTGCGCGTTTTCTTCCTCGAACATCCGCATCCCTTGTCGAAAACCTTATTCAGGCATTTTCAGCGGAGTCGGCGAAACGATCACGCCGTTGTTGTCCGCATAAATGTACTGGCCCGGGTGAAACGTCACACCGGCGAAAGTCACCGGGACGTTGAGGTCGCCAATGCCGCGCTTGTCGGTTTTCATCGGGTGACTGGCCAGCGCCTGCACGCCGAGATCGGTCTGGGCAATGACGTCGACGTCACGGATGCAACCGTAGATCACCAGCCCTTCCCAGCCGTTCTGCGCGGCCTTGGCGGCGATCATGTCGCCCAGCAGGGCGCGGCGCAGCGAACCGCCGCCATCAACCACCAGCACTTTGCCTTTGCCGTTGAGTTCGGCTTGCTCCTTGACCAGCGAATTGTCTTCGAAGCACTTGATGGTCACGATTTCGCCGCCGAAGGAATCCCGGCCGCCGAAATTGCTGAACATCGGTTCCAGCACCTGCACCAGCTCCGGGTAGGCGTCGCACAGGTCAGGCGTAAGGTAATGTTCCATCGAAAAACTCCTGTAACAAGGAAGACGATCAAGGGATGCCGCATTCTGATGAGACGAGTTCCGGCGGTCGCTGTTTACCTTAGTCCATGCCATGGTCGCTGACGCAACCTGAACAAACCCTGAAACGTAATAGCTAAACAGTCACGAAATATGACCAGAACCGCACAATGCGTCATATCTTAGCCGCAAGCCAGGCTGAACGGAACGCCCCTCACACTGCGGAGGCCAGATTCGCTGGCTGCGCAAGCAACGGTGTCTGCTGATCCTTCAACCAGCGCGCCACCAGCGGCCACACTTCAGCCTGCGCAGCTTTGCTCACCAGCATTTCGACATGGCCGAAATTATCCGAGAAGCCCTGCTCGCGGCCCAGGTTGATGAACTGCTTGCACTCTGAGCCGATCTGCTCGAACAGCTTGCGGCAGGCCCACGCCGGATCCTGATGATCGCCCGCTGCCGTCACCGCCAGCACCGGTACCTGAACCTCGGCAAGTCCGGCCCACCAGTCCTTGTCCTTGTCGCCGAAGCGACCGAACAAGCCGTACCAGCGCATGCTTTCGATGGCCAGGCCGATCGGTTCGTCTTCCGGACCGCGTTTGAGGCGTGAGCCGGACAACTGCGCGAAACGCTTGAGAATAAAGCGCCCGCCCCACTCCACCGGTGGAATCTTCAGTGGCCAATAGGTGCGGCTGACCTGGGTGCCGAAAAACGCCGCCGAGGCCACGGCCGGTTCGCCGAGATACTCGCCGCCGAGCGCTGCTGCCAGGGTGATGCCGCCCAGCGAATGGCCGATCCAGTGCGGGATCTGTCCGCTTTGCTCACGCACGAACGCGGCAATCGCCGGCAGATCGTAACGGGCATAATCGGCCACGCGGTTGCGCCGATAGTCTTCGTTGCGCTGGGACAGGCCGTGACCGCGCATTTCCGGAATCCACACGTCGAAGCCCAGCCGCGTCAGATACGCGCCGAGCCCGAGGCCTTTGGGGGAAAACCAGAAGCGCCGATTGGAAAAGCTGCCGTGCAACAGAATCACCGGCACGCCGCGTGGCGCCGTGTCATCGGCCATGCCCAGGCGGGTGACGGCGATCTCCACGGACCAGTCCGGGCTGTTGCCGGGTTTCAATCGATAGACGTCTTCGCTCAGATCGCCGCGCCGCTCGGCGCTGATCAGCGCGACAGGAAACAGGTTGCTGCTGCTTTGCATAATGCTCTTGCACAAAAAAGGGCGGCATCCGATGGAGCCCGCCCTACTTCAATCTCAAGGCCCGGCCCATGTGGGAGCGAGCCTGCTCGCGAAAGCGGTGTATCAATCAACATCCATGGTGAATGTTGCTCCGTCTTCGCGAGCAGGCTCGCTCCTACAGGGGGCGCGGCCCGTTCACATGTTGATCAAGCCTGTGCCTGACCTTCGGCGAGGAAGAACCAGGTTTCCAGCACGGTGTCCGGGTTCAGCGACACGCTCTCGATGCCCTGTTCCATCAGCCACTTGGCCAGATCCGGGTGGTCCGAAGGACCCTGACCGCAGATGCCGATGTACTTGCCGGCCTTGTTGCAGGCCTGAATGGCGTTGGCCAACAGCTTCTTCACCGCTGGATTACGCTCGTCGAACAAGTGAGCGATGATACCGGAGTCACGGTCCAGACCCAAAGTGAGCTGGGTCAGGTCGTTGGAGCCGATCGAGAAGCCGTCGAAGAATTCGAGGAATTCCTCAGCCAGAATCGCGTTGGATGGCAGTTCGCACATCATGATCACGCGCAGACCGTTCTCGCCGCGCTTCAAGCCGTTCTCGGCGAGCAGATCGACCACCTGGCTGGCTTCGCCCAAAGTACGGACGAACGGCACCATGATTTCCACGTTGGTCAGGCCCATCTCGTTGCGCACGCGTTTCAGCGCGCGGCATTCGAGCTCGAAGCAATCGCGGAAAGATTCGCTGATGTAACGCGAAGCGCCACGGAAGCCCAGCATCGGGTTTTCTTCTTCCGGCTCGTAGAGCTTGCCGCCGATCAGGTTGGCGTATTCGTTGGACTTGAAGTCCGACAGACGCACGATGACTTTTTTCGGCGTGAACGCTGCAGCCAGGGTGCTGATGCCTTCCACCAGTTTGTCGACGTAGAAGTCGACCGGGTCGCTGTAACCGGCAATACGCTTGTCGACGCTGTCCTTGATTTCCTGCGGCAGGCCGTCGTAGTTCAACAGCGCTTTCGGGTGCACGCCGATCATGCGGTTGATGATGAATTCCAGACGCGCCAGACCAACGCCGGCGTTCGGCAATTGGGCGAAGTCGAAGGCGCGGTCCGGGTTGCCGACGTTCATCATGATCTTGAACGGCAGCTCCGGCATGGCATCGACGGAGTTCTTCTTGATGTCGAAGCCCAGTTCGCCTTCGAAGATGTAACCGGTGTCGCCTTCGGCGCAGGATACGGTCACGCCCTGGCCATCCTTCAGCAACTGGGTGGCGTTGCCGCAACCGACCACCGCCGGAATGCCCAGCTCACGGGCGATGATCGCCGCGTGGCAGGTACGCCCGCCACGGTTGGTGACGATGGCGCTGGCGCGCTTCATCACCGGTTCCCAGTCCGGGTCGGTCATGTCGGAAACCAGCACGTCGCCCGGCTGGACCTTGTCCATTTCCGAGACGTCTTTGATGATGCGTACTTTGCCGGCGCCGATGCGCTGGCCGATCGCCCGGCCTTCCACCAGCACGGTGCCGGTCTCTTTCAGCAGGTAACGTTCCATGACGTTGGCCTGGGTGCGGCTTTTCACGGTTTCCGGACGCGCTTGCACGATGTACAGCTTGCCGTCGTCACCGTCCTTGGCCCACTCGATGTCCATCGGGCAGCCGTAGTGCTTCTCGATGATCATCGCCTGCTTGGCCAGCTCGCTGACTTCGGCGTCGGTCAGGCAGAAACGCGCGCGCTCGGCCTTGTCGACATCGACAGTCTTGACCGAACGACCGGCCTTGGCCTCGTCGCCGTAGATCATCTTGATGGCTTTGCTGCCCAGGTTGCGACGCAGGATCGCCGGACGACCGGCCTCCAGCGTGCCTTTGTGTACGTAGAACTCATCCGGGTTGACCGCGCCTTGTACGACGGTTTCACCCAGGCCGTAGGCGCCGGTGATGAATACCACGTCACGGAAACCGGATTCGGTATCGAGGGTGAACATCACGCCGGCGGTGCCGGTTTCCGAACGCACCATGCGCTGCACGCCAGCCGACAGGGCGACCAGTTTGTGGTCGAAGCCTTGGTGCACGCGGTAGGAAATCGCACGGTCGTTGAACAGCGAAGCGAACACCTCTTTAGCGGCGCGGATTACGTTTTCCACACCACGGATGTTCAGGAAGGTTTCCTGCTGACCGGCGAACGAGGCGTCCGGCAGGTCTTCGGCGGTAGCAGAAGAACGCACGGCCACAGCCACATCAGGATTGCCCGCCGACAGCGCGGCGAACGCGGTGCGGATCTCGGCATTCAGTTTTTCGGGGAATTCGGCGTCCATGATCCATTGGCGGATCTGCGCGCCGGTCTTGGCCAGGGCATTGACGTCGTCGACGTCAAGCGCGTCGAGGGCCTTGTGGATCTGCTCGTTCAGGCCGCTCAGTTCGAGGAAGTCACGATAGGCCTGAGCCGTCGTGGCGAAGCCGCCGGGGACCGAAACACCGGCGCCTGCCAGGTTACTGATCATCTCGCCCAGGGATGCGTTCTTGCCCCCCACATGCTCAACATCGTGTTTGCCGAGCTTATCGAGGGAAACTACGTACTCTACCAAGGTGATCTCTCCACTAACTGTGTTGGAAAAGCTCAGAAACCGGCGGCCCGGGGGAGCCTTGGCCGGTTGTATGGCCTGGACCTGGAAAATAAGTGAGAATGCGGGCCAATGGCGGCCGGCAAATCGCGCCTATCATATCCAAGATTCGTTACTAGCTTAAGGCCCAAGGTGCAAATGAAACGATCTGCTTTCTTCATCTCCGATGGCACCGGCATTACCGCCGAAACCCTGGGTCAAAGCCTGCTGGCGCAGTTCGAAAACATTACCTTCAGCAAATTCACGCGGCCCTACATCGACAGCGTGGAAAAAGCGCGGGCCATGGTACAACAAATCAACAAAGCCGCTGAAACCGACGGCTTTCGGCCGATCATCTTCGACACCATCGTCAATCAGGACATTCGTGAGATTCTCGCAACGTCCAATGGTTTCATGATCGACATTTTCTCGACCTTCCTCGCGCCGCTCGAACAGGAGCTTACCGAGCACTCTTCCTACACCGTCGGCAAGTCCCATTCCATCGGGCACAACTCCAATTACATGGAGCGCATCGAGGCGGTGAACTTCGCTCTCGACAACGATGACGGCGCGCGCACCCACTATTACGACAAAGCCGATCTGATACTAGTGGGCGTGTCGCGATGCGGCAAAACGCCGACGTGTCTGTACATGGCCATGCAGTTCGGTATCCGCGCGGCCAACTATCCGCTGACCGAAGACGACATGGAGCGCCTGACCCTGCCGACGGCCCTGCGCGCCCATCAGCACAAGCTGTTCGGCCTGACCATCGACCCGGACCGCTTGACCGCGATCCGCAACGAGCGCAAGCCCAACAGCCGTTATTCGAGCTACGCCCAGTGCGAATTCGAAGTGCGCGAAGTGGAGAACCTGTTCCGCCGCGAGAACATTCCGCATATCAATTCCACGCATTTCTCGGTGGAAGAGATTTCGGCGAAGATTCTCGTGGAAAAAGGCGTTGAGCGGCGATTCAAGTAGTCCGGCGTTGCCTGATCTGGCGCCTTCGCGAGCAGGCTCGCTCCCACAGTGGACCTGCATCGTAACGACTGTGGGAGCGAGCCTGCTCGCGAAGAACGATAACGCGGTCTGTCAGATCACAAACAGGTCGATGAATCGATTCACCGCTGTGGCTTCCAGCCGCGCCTGATCCTCACAGAGCGCAAATATCTCAGCGCAACGCTGCCCGGCAAACCGCGTGGCCAGGTTGGCCTTGAACTTGTCCTCCAGCAACGGAATGCCCTCGGCGCGGCGGCGGCGATGGCCGATCGGGTACTCCACCACGACGTTGTCGGTGCTGCTGCCGTCCTTGAAAAACACCTGCACGGCGTTGGCAATCGAGCGTTTGTCGGGCTCAAGGTATTCGCGAGTGAAGCGCGGTTCTTCAACGATGAGCATTTTTTCGCGCAGCACATCGATGATCGGATGCGCCTTGTGGAAGTCGTCTTCGTAGTGCTCAGCCACCAGATTGCCGAATGCCAGCGGCACGGCGGTCATGTATTGCAGGCAATGATCGCGGTCGGCGGCGTTGGCGAGCGGGCCGACCTTGGAAATTATGCGGATCGCCGATTCATGGGTGGTGATGACAATGCGGTCGATCTCGTGCAGGCGATTGCGCACCTGCGGATGCAGGGTCACCGCCGCCTCGCACGCCGTCTGCGCATGGAATTCGGCGGGGAAACTGATCTTGAACAGCACGTTTTCCATCACGTAACTGCCGAACGGCCGGGAGAAGCTGAAAGCGCGTTTGTCCGCGGGTTTCAGCGCCAGATCGTTGTTGGTGTGGCTGAACGAAACGTCATAGAAGCCCCACTGCTTCGCGCTCAAAACTCCGGGAATGCCCATCTCGCCGCGCATGGCGATGTCGGCCAGGCGCACGCCGCGACTCGCCGCATCCCCCGCCGCCCAGGATTTGCGCGAGCCGGCATTGGGTGCGTGACGATAGGTGCGCAGCGCCTGACCGTCGGCGAAGGCATGGGACAGCGCCGACAGCATCTGCTCGCGATTGGCACCCATCAGTCTGGCGCTGACGGCGGTCGAGGCGACTTTCACCAGAATGACGTGGTCGAGTCCAACCCGGTTGAAGGAGTTTTCCAGAGCGATCACGCCTTGAATCTCGTGGGCCATGATCATCGCTTCCAGCACATCACGAACCGTCAGCGGCGCCTCACCGTGGGCGACGCGTTTCTGCGACAGGTGATCGGCTACGGCGAGGATGGCACCGAGGTTGTCCGATGGATGTCCCCATTCGGCGGCAAGCCAGGTGTCGTTGTAATCGAGCCAACGGACGATACAGCCGATGTCCCACGCGGCCTTGACCGGATCGAGGCGATAACTGGTGCCCGGCACTCGTGCGCCGAACGGTACCACCGTGCCCTCGACGATCGGGCCGAGATGTTTCGTGCATTCGGGAAAACGCAGAGCCAGCAGACCGCAGCCCAGCGTGTCGATCAGGCAGTTGCGCGCGGTGTTCAGCGCTTCGGCGGATTCGGGCTTGAAGGTGAGGACGTAGTCGGCGATGTCCTGCAGAACTGCGTCGTAATCGGGGCGGTTGTTCAGGTCGACGTTGGCGCTCATGTTCGATTCACTCCTGTAGGAGCTGCCGAAGGCTGCGATCTTTTGATTTTGTTATTCGCGATCAAGATCAAAAGATCGCAGCCTTCGGCAGCTCCTACCTGGTTTTGTGTTAAGTCAGAAAGAATCTCCGGGCACGCGGACATAGCCTTCCATGAGCACCCGCGCACTGCGACTCATGATGGCTTTCTTCACCACCCATTCGCCATTCTCCAGCGTCGCCTCGGCGCCCACGCGCAACGTCCCGGACGGATGTCCAAAGCGCACGGCATTGCGCTCGACGCCGCCGGCAGCAAGATTGACCAACGTGCCGGAAATCGCTGCCGCCGTGCCGATCGCCACTGCCGCCGTGCCCATCATGGCGTGGTGCAGCTTGCCCATCGACAACGCGCGCACCAGCAGATCGACATCACCAGCGGCAATCGCTTTTCCACTCGACGCTACGTAATCCGCAGGCTTGGCGACGAATGCGACTTTCGGCGTGTGCTGCCGCTTGGCGGCTTCTTCCAGATTGGCGATCAGGCCCATGCGCAACGCACCGTAAGCACGAATGGTCTCGAACATCAGTAGCGCTTTCGGATCGCCGTTGATCGCACCTTGCAGTTCGGTGCCGGTGTAGCCGATGTCTTCGGCGTTGACGAATATCGTCGGGATCCCGGCGTTGATCATGGTCGCCTTGAACGTGCCGACACCCGGGACCTCAAGCTCATCGACCAGATTGCCGGTGGGGAACATCGAACCACCGCCGCCCTCTTCTTCCGCCGCCGGATCCATGAATTCGACCTGCACTTCGGCCGCCGGAAAGGTCACGCCGTCGAGTTCGAAATCACCGGTTTCCTGCACTTCGCCGTTGGTGATCGGCACGTGGGCGACGATGGTCTTACCGATGTTGGCCTGCCACACGCGCACCACCGCCACGCCGTTGTGCGGAATGCGGCTGGCGTCGACCAGACCGTTGCTGATGGCGAACGAACCGACCGCCGCCGAGAGGTTGCCGCAGTTGCCGCTCCAGTCGACGAACGGCTTGTCGATCGACACTTGGCCGAACAGGTAATCGACGTCGTGATCGGCGCGGGTGCTTTTCGACAGGATCACGGTTTTGCTGGTGCTCGACGTCGCGCCGCCCATGCCGTCGATTTGCTTGTCGTAGGGATCGGGGCTGCCGATCACTCGCAGCAACAAAGCGTCGCGCGCCGGTCCTGGGACCTGCGCTGCTTCGGGCAGATCCTTGAGGCTGAAGAACACGCCTTTGCTGGTGCCGCCGCGCATGTAAGTCGCAGGGATTTTTATTTGTGGTGCGTGAGCCATGGTGCTCCTTACCGAAGGCATGGGACTTGAAAATCCCATGCCCACAAGTTGATTTAAACGGCGACCGCCGAGCCTTCGAGGAAGTCCTGCGCGAAGCGCTGCAACACGCCGCCGGCCTCGTAGATCGACACTTCTTCAGCGGTATCGAGACGGCAGGTCACCGGCACTTCGACACGCTCGCCATTCTTGCGATTGATCACCAGCGTAAGATCCGCACGCGGCTTGCGCTCGCCGATCACGTCGTAGGTTTCGCTGCCATCGATGGCCAGAGTGTGGCGGTTGGTGCCAGGTTTGAATTCCAGCGGCAACACGCCCATGCCCACCAGGTTGGTGCGGTGAATGCGCTCGAAACCTTCAGCGGCAATCGCCTCGACGCCGGCCAGGCGCACGCCTTTCGCCGCCCAGTCGCGGGACGAACCCTGACCGTAGTCGGCACCAGCGATGATGATCAGCGGCTGCTTGCGCTGCATGTAGGTTTCGATGGCTTCCCACATGCGCATGACCTGGCCTTCCGGCTCGACACGCGCCAGCGAACCCTGCTTGACCTTGCCGTTTTCCACGACCATTTCGTTGAACAGCTTCGGATTGGCGAAGGTCGCGCGCTGGGCGGTCAGGTGGTCGCCACGGTGGGTGGCGTAAGAGTTGAAGTCCTCTTCCGGCAGGCCCATTTTCGCCAGGTATTCGCCGGCGGCGCTGTCGAGCATGATCGCGTTCGATGGCGACAGGTGATCAGTGGTGATGTTGTCCGGCAGCACCGCCAGCGGGCGCATGCCCTTCAATGGACGGGCGCCGGCCAGTGCGCCTTCCCAGTACGGCGGACGGCGGATGTAGGTGCTCATCTCGCGCCAGTCGTACAGCGGCGCGACTTTCGGCCCGGTGTCTTCATGCACGGCGAACATCGGAATATAGACCTGACGGAACTGCTCAGGCTTGACCGAAGACTTCACCACCGCATCGATTTCTTCGTCGCTCGGCCAGATGTCCTTGAGGCGGATTTCCCGGCCATCGACCACGCCCAGCACATCCTTCTCGATATCGAAACGGATGGTCCCGGCGATCGCGTAGGCAACCACCAGCGGCGGCGAAGCAAGGAATGCCTGTTTGGCGTACGGGTGAATGCGGCCGTCGAAGTTGCGGTTGCCGGAAAGCACCGCGGTTGCGTACAGATCGCGGTCGATGATCTCTTGCTGGATCAGCGGATCGAGCGCGCCGGACATGCCATTGCAAGTGGTGCAGGCAAACGCGACGACGCCGAAGCCGAGCTGTTCAAGTTCAGTGGTCAGCCCCGCTTCATCGAGGTACAGCGCCACGGTTTTCGAGCCCGGCGCCAGCGAGGATTTGACCCATGGCTTGCGGGTCAGACCGAGCTTGTTGGCATTGCGCGCCAACAGGCCGGCGGCGATGACGTTGCGCGGGTTGCTGGTGTTGGTGCAACTGGTGATCGCGGCGATGATCACCGCGCCGTCGGGCATTTGCCCCGGCACGTCATCCCACTGGCCGGAGATGCCTTTGGCCGCCAGATCGGACACCGCGACGCGGGCGTGCGGGTTGCTCGGGCCGGCCATGTTGCGCACCACCGAGGACAAATCGAAGGTCAGGCCGCGCTCGTATTGCGCACCTTTGAGGCTGTCAGCCCAGAGGCCGGTCAACTTGGCGTATTGCTCGACCAGTTGCACTTGCTGGTCTTCACGACCGGTCAGTTTCAGGTAATCGATGGTCTGCTGGTCGATGTAGAACATCGCCGCCGTGGCGCCGTATTCCGGGGCCATGTTGGAGATGGTCGCGCGGTCGCCGAGGGTCAGCGCCGCTGCACCTTCACCGAAGAATTCCAGCCACGCGCCGACGACTTTCTGTTTACGCAGGTACTCGGTCAAAGCCAGGACCATGTCGGTGGCGGTGATGCCCGGTTGCAACTTGCCGGTCAGTTCGACGCCAACGCTTTCCGGCAGGCGCATCCACGACGCGCGACCGAGCATCACGCTCTCGGCTTCGAGGCCGCCGACGCCGATGGCAATCACACCCAGCGCATCGACGTGCGGCGTGTGGCTGTCGGTGCCGACGCAGGTGTCGGGGAACGCCACGCCTTCGCGCACCTGAATCACCGGGGACATTTTCTCCAGGTTGATCTGGTGCATGATGCCGTTGCCCGGCGGGATCACATCGACGTTCTTGAAGGCCTTTTTGGTCCAGTTGATGAAGTGGAAACGGTCTTCGTTGCGGCGATCTTCGATGGCGCGGTTCTTCTCGAAGGCCTGGGCATCGAAACCGCCCGCCTCGACGGCCAGCGAGTGGTCGACGATCAATTGCGTCGGCACCACCGGGTTGACCTGCGCCGGGTCACCACCCTGCAAAGCGATGGCGTCACGCAGACCGGCGAGGTCGACCAGCGCGGTCTGGCCGAGGATGTCATGGCAGACCACCCGCGCCGGGAACCACGGAAAATCGAGGTCGCGCTTGCGTTCGATCAGTTGCTTGAGCGAATCGGTAAGCGTGGCCGGGTCGCAGCGACGCACGAGGTTTTCCGCCAGCACGCGGGAGGTGTACGGCAGGGTGTCGTAGCTGCCAGGCGCAATCGCCTCGACCGCCGCGCGGGTGTCGAAGTAATCCAGCGGCGTGCCGGGCAGGTTCTTGCGGAATTCTGTGTTCATCGGGTCAGGACTCGGGTCACGGTGGTTGCAAAGGGTGGGCCAGAAACCTGAGTTACACACCGTCCACTGTGGGAGCGAGCCTGCTCGCGAAAGCGGTATATCAGTCGACATCAATGTTGAATGTCAGTCCGTCTTCGCGAGCAGGCTCGCTCCCACAGGGTCTAGCGGTGTTCTCTGGTTCCGGGTCAGCCCACCATTTCAGCGACGTTCGATTGGCACGAACTTGCGCTGTTCGACGCCGGTGTACTCGGCGCTCGGGCGGATGATGCGGTTGTTGGCGCGTTGTTCGAACACGTGCGCGGCCCAGCCGGTCAGGCGCGAGCAGACGAAGATCGGCGTGAACAGCTTGGTCGGGATGCCCATGAAGTGGTACGCCGAGGCATGGTAGAAGTCGGCATTCGGGAACAGTTTCTTCTGCTCCCACATGGTCTTGTCGATGGCTTCGGAGACGGGGAACAACACCTTGTCGCCGACCTCGTCCGCGAGTTTTTTCGCCCAGCCCTTGATCACCTCGTTGCGCGGGTCGCTGTCCTTATAGATCGCGTGGCCGAAGCCCATGATCTTGTCCTTGCGCTCGAGCATGCCGAGGGTGCCTTTGATCGCCTCTTCCGGCGACGAGAAGCGCTCGATCATTTCCATCGCCGCTTCGTTGGCGCCGCCGTGCAACGGGCCACGCAGCGAGCCGATCGCCGCCGTCACGCACGAGTACAGATCGGAAAGGGTCGAGGCGCAAACTCGCGCGGTGAAGGTTGAGGCATTGAATTCGTGTTCGGCGTAGAGGATCAGCGACACGTTCATGACTTTGACGTGCAGTTCGCTCGGTTTCTTGCCGTGCAGCAAATGCAGGAAGTGGCCGCCAATGGTCGGCTCGTCGCTGACGCAGTCGATGCGCTTGCCGTCGTGGCTGAAGCGATACCAGTAGCACATGATCGCCGGGAAAGCGGCGAGCAGGCGGTCGGTCTTGTCGCGCTGTTCGGCGAAGTCCTTCTCCGGTTCGATGTTGCCGAGGAATGAGCAACCGGTACGCATGACGTCCATCGGATGCGCGTCAGCCGGGATGCGCTCAAGCACTTCCTTGAGCGCTTGCGGCAGGTCGCGCAGCTTGCTCAGTTTGCTTTGATAGTCGGCCAGTTGCGCTTTGGTCGGCAGTTCGCCGTACAGCAGCAGATACGCGACTTCTTCAAATTGCGCGTCGGCGGCCAGTTCACGCACGTCGTAGCCGCGATAGGTCAGCCCGGCTCCGGCCTGGCCCACGGTGGACAGTGCGGTTTGCCCGGCTACCTGGCCACGGAGCCCGGCGCCACTGAGTACTTTTGCTTCGGCCATTGTGTTCTCCAATCTTCTTGAATTTGTATGGGGAAAACTTGTGGGAGCGAGCCTGCTCGCGAAAGCGCTGGATCAGTCGACATCAATGTTGGATGTCAGTCCGTCTTCGCGAGCAGGCTCGCTCCCACAGGGTTTTGTTCAGCCTTTCTTCTGTGCAAACAACGCATCGAGCTTCTGCTCGAACGTGTGGTAATCGATACGATCGTAGAGCTCCATGCGAGTCTGCATGGTGTCGATTACATTCTGTTGCGTGCCATCGCGGCGGATCGCCGTGTAGACATTTTCCGCCGCCTTGTTCATCGCGCGGAATGCCGACAGCGGATACAGCACCAGAGAAACGTCGGCGCCGGCCAGTTGTTCGGTGGTGTACAGCGGCGTTGCGCCGAACTCGGTGATGTTGGCCAGGATCGGCGCTTTCACGCGGTTGGCGAACAGCTTGTACATGTCCAGCTCGGTAATCGCCTCAGGGAAAATCATGTCAGCGCCGGCCTCGATGCACGCCGCCGCACGATCGAGTGCCGATTCCAGACCTTCCACCGCCAGCGCATCGGTGCGCGCCATGATCACGAAGCTGTCGTCGGTGCGCGCATCGACGGCGGCTTTGATGCGATCGACCATTTCCTGTTGGCTGACAATTTCTTTATTCGGGCGATGGCCGCAGCGCTTGGCGCCAACCTGATCCTCAATGTGAATCGCCGCCGCGCCGAACTTGATCATCGACTTGACCGTACGCGCGACGTTGAACGCCGACGAGCCGAAACCGGTGTCGACATCCACCAGCAGCGGCAGGTCGCAGACATCAGTGATGCGGCGCACGTCGGTCAGCACGTCGTCCAGCCCGGTGATGCCCAGGTCCGGCACGCCCAGAGATCCTGCGGCTACACCGCCACCGGACAGGTAGATCGCCTTGAAACCGGCGCGTTTGGCCAGCAGCGCGTGGTTGGCGTTGATCGCGCCGACCACTTGCAAAGGATGCTCGCTGGCGACCGCATCGCGGAAGCGCTGGCCCGGCGTGTTCAGGTTGGAAGTCATGCATCACCTCGTTCAGTGGCTGTCTTGTTGTGGGCGCCGTCCTCGTAGTGACGGGCGATGTTGCGTTTCGAGGCGCCGATGTGGCGGCGCATCAACAATTCCGCGAGTTCGCCGTCACGGTCGGCGATGGCATCGAGAATGCGGTGGTGTTCGGCGAAGGCTTGGTGCGGGCGGTTCGGCGTGGTGGAAAACTGGATGCGGTACATGCGCACCAGTTGATACAGCTCGCCGCAGAGCATCTGCGTCAGCGTGCGATTGCCGCTGCCCTGGATGATCCGGTAATGAAAGTCGAAATCGCCTTCCTGCTGGTAGTAACCGACGCCGGCCTGAAACGCCGCATCGCGCTCGTGGGTTTCCAGGACCCGGCGCAGTTCGTCGATTTCCTCGACGCTCATGCGCTCGGCGGCGAGGCGGCAGGCCATGCCTTCAAGGGATTCACGGATTTCATAGAGTTCGATCAATTCGGCATGGCTGAGCGAGACCACCCGCGCACCGACGTGCGGCACGCGCACCAGCAAGCGCTGCCCTTCCAGACGATGGATCGCCTCACGCAGCGGCCCCCGGCTGATGCCATAGGTGCGCGCCAGCTCCGGCTCGGAGATCTTGCTGCCCGGGGCGATTTCGCCTTTGACGATTGCGGCCTGGATACGCCGGAAGACGTTTTCCGACAGCGTCTCGGAATCGTCGCCACTGATGACCGGGGGATCGAGTTGATCCAGCATGATTGTCGACACCTTTAAATCCAATGCGGCAAAAACTAGCCAATCTGGCCCGATGAGTCAAAGGATAAATAGGTATTGTCGACAATCGTCTAATAACCGCTGCCAATCGATCATCTATTACTGTGGGAGCGAGCCTGCTCGCGAAGGCGGCAGGTCAGTCGGCTTCTGCATCGAATGACACAGCGCATTCGCGAGCAGGCTCGCTCCCACAAGGGTGGCACCCCTTGCAGGTTTTGGGTCGGCGCAAGCGCTGGCGCCATAAAACCACCGTGCTAGAATGCCGCCCGCATTTGCGGGTCTTTTGTACGGCTTGCCATAAAAAGCTGCCAGGCACACGCGGGGGCTTGCGCACGGTTGTGCGAGCACCTGAACCGATAACGGAACGCTGCGCACCAGGATTTATGAGACTCAAGCCTTTCCCCACCTTTTTTGCTCTGTTTTGCCTGCCCGGCCTCGCCGCCGCGGGGGAAAAACCGTGTACGGCCTCAACGAATACGCTTCGCTTGACGGCATCAATCTCGAAGTTGCGGCCAAACTCGACACCGGGGCGAAAACCGCCTCGCTGAGTGCCCGCGACATCAAACGCTTCAAACGCAACGGTGAATCCTGGGTACGCTTCTACCTGGCCATCGACACCGCGCATTCGCACCCCATCGAACGGCCACTGGCTCGCGTCAGCAAGATCAAGCGCCGCGCCGGCGATTACGATCCGGAAGAAGGCAAGCAGTACACCGCCCGTCCGGTTATCGAGCTGGATATCTGCATGGGTTCGGCATTGCGCAGCATAGAAGTGAACCTCACCGACCGAAGTGCGTTCCAATATCCGCTTTTGATCGGCTCCGAGGCGCTGAAACGCTTCGACGCGCTGGTCGACCCCAGTCTTAAATACGCTGCGGGCAAACCTGCCTGCACCATCGCCGCTCACACCGCCGAGTAATTTCCATGCGTTCTCTAACCTTCCACCTGAAAATCCTGATCGCCGTGCTGGTGCTGCTGGGCGTTTCGGTTACGGCCTATCAGATTTTCGTGCTCGGCATCCCGGTGACCGAAGACGCCACCGACGACTTGTGGAACATCGACGCCAAGGTCGAGTTCGTCGCCAGCACCAAGGATCCGGTGAAGATCCAGATGTTCGTGCCGCCGTTGAGCCGCGATTACGTGAGCCTCAACGAAAGCTTCATTTCCAATAACTACGGCGTCGCGGTCAACCGCATCGACGGCAACCGCAAGGTGACCTGGTCGGCCCGTCGCGCCAAGGGCAACCAGACGCTGTATTACCGTCTGGTGCTGACCAAGCGCTACACCGCGGAAAAATCCAAGGTCAAAGGCCCGACCTTCCGTGACAGCATGGTCATCGAAGGCCCGGAAAAAATCGCCGCCGAAGCCCTGCTCGCGCCGATCCGCCAACATTCGGCCGACGTCGAAACCTTTATTGGCGAGGCGATCAAGCGCGTCAACAACGTCAACGACGACAACGTCAAATTGCTGCTGGCCGGCGATCCGTCGACTTCGCACAAAGCCAAGATCGTCGAACTGCTGCTGTCGATTGCCCACGTTCCGGTAGAAAAAGTCCACACCATCCGCCTCGTCGCCGATCAGCCCCAGACTCCCGAACTGTGGCTGCGCAGCTTCAACGGCAACGACTGGCTGTACTTCAACCCGGAAACCGGTGAGCAAGGCCTGCCAACCGACCGCCTGCTGTGGTGGACCGGTGACGAAAACCTGATCACCGTCGACGGCGGCAAGAAAGCCAACGTGACCTTCAGCCTGAACAACAGCGAGATGAACGCGATTCGTCTGGCCAAGCTGACCGACGAAAACACCGACGCCAACTTCCTCGATTATTCGCTGTACGGCTTGCCGCTGCAGACCCAGCAAACCTTCATGATCATGGTGATGATCCCGATCGGCGTGCTGGTGATCCTGATCCTGCGCAACCTGATCGGCCTGCAGACCCTCGGCACATTCACCCCGGTGCTGATCGCCCTCGCCTTCCGCGAAACGCAGCTGGGCTTCGGCATTCTGCTGTTCACGGTGATCACCGCGCTGGGCCTGTCGCTGCGCTCGTATCTCGAACATCTGAAGCTGCAAATGCTGCCGCGCCTGTCGGTGGTGCTGACCTTCGTCGTGGTGTTGATTGCGGCGATCAGTCTGTTCAGCCACAAGCTTGGCCTTGAGCGTGGCTTGTCGGTGGCGCTGTTCCCGATGGTGATTCTGACCATGACCATCGAACGTCTGTCGATCACCTGGGAAGAACGCGGCGCCAACCATGCGCTGAAAGTCGCCATCGGCACGCTGTTCGCCGCCTCCCTGGCGCACCTGATCATGACCGTGCCGGAGCTGGTGTACTTCGTATTTACCTTCCCGGCGATCCTGCTGATTCTGGTCGGTTTCATGCTGGCGATGGGTCGCTATCGCGGCTACCGCCTGACCGAACTGGTACGTTTCAAGGCCTTCCTGAAGAAGGCTGACGCCTGATGTTCGGTTTCTGGAAGACCTGGAAGGCCCTCGAGGCGCGCGGCATCATGGGCATCAACCGCCGAAACGCGGACTACGTGCTCAAGTACAACAAGCGCAGCCTGTACCCGATCGTCGATGACAAGATCCTCACCAAGGAACGCGCCATCGCCGCCGGCATTCATGTGCCGGAGCTGTACGGGGTGATCTCCACCGAGAAGGAAATCGACAAGCTCGACGAGATCATCGGCGGGCGCAGCGACTTCGTGATCAAACCGGCGCAGGGCGCGGGTGGCGACGGCATCATCGTCATCGCCGACCGCTTCGAAGGCCGTTATCGCACGGTGTCGGGCAAGATCCTCGCCCGCGAGGAGCTGGAACATCACATCTCCAGCATCCTCACCGGCCTGTACTCGCTGGGCGGCCACCGCGACCGCGCGCTGATCGAATACCGTGTGACCCCGGACCAGATCTTCAAAAGCATCAGCTACGAAGGCGTGCCGGACATCCGCATCATCGTGCTGATGGGTTACCCGGTGATGGCGATGTTGCGTCTGCCGACCCGCCAGTCCGGCGGCAAGGCCAACCTGCACCAGGGCGCCATTGGCGTCGGCGTCGATCTGGCCACCGGCCTTACGCTGCGCGGCACCTGGCTGAACAACATCATCACCAAACACCCCGACACCACCAACGCGGTGGATGGCGTGCAACTGCCCTACTGGGACGGTTTCATGAAACTCGCCGCCGGCTGCTATGAGCTGTGTGGGCTGGGTTATATCGGCGTGGACATGGTGCTCGATCAGGAAAAAGGCCCGCTGATCCTCGAGCTGAATGCGCGGCCGGGGCTGAACATTCAGATCGCCAACGATTGCGGCCTGACCTTGCGTACCCACGCGGTTGAAGCGCGGCTGGAAGAGCTGAAGGCGCGGGGCGTGACGGAGTCGGTTGAAGAGCGGGTGGCGTTTACCCAGGAGATGTTTGGGCATATTCCTGCTGTCGAAGGCTAAAAGCTCAAGAGCCCCTCACCCTAACCCTCTCCCAAAGGGAGAGGGGACTGACCGAGGTGGATGTTGGAGGTACGCCAACCTGAACGTCTTGAGTCGAACTCAAGCTTTGAAAAGCATGAAGATCGGCTCCCTCCCCCAAGATATCGAGCCGAACCCAAGTTTTGAAAAGCCCCCGATCTGCTCCCTTTCCCCCTCGCCCCCTTGGGGGAGAGGGCTGGGGTGAGGGGGAGGCTTTTGACTTTGATCTGGCAGCGCAGAGGACTACAATCCCCACCCCGCCTCAACGGCCGATCTGCCCCGCCCATGTTGACCTGCTCCGTACACCCACTGCCCTACCGCGCCAATCCCGCCGACTACTTCGCGGCCATTCGCAATGCCCCCGGCGCCGTGCTGCTCGACAGCGGCCGGCCGAGCGCCGAACGCGGCCGTTATGACTTGCTCAGCGCCTGGCCGCTGGAACAACTGGCGGTGTTGCCGGAGGAAAGCGGTGCGCATTTCCTCCAGCGCCTGCGCGACAACCTCAGCCGCTTGGGCGAAGCTCAGTTGCCTGCCGGGTATGAATTACCATTCGCCGGCGGATTGATCGGCTATTTGAGCTACGACTTCGGGCGACATCTGGAAAACCTGCCGAGTCAGGCGCTGGATGACCTGCAACTGCCCGATGCGCGTTTTGGCCTGTATGACTGGGCGCTGATCAGCGATCACCACGCGCAAACCAGCCAACTGGTCTTTCATCCTTCGCTTGTCGACAGTGAACGGCAGCGATTGGTCGCGCTGTTCACTCAGCCTCAATTTGACGCGCTGGCGCCATTCAAACTGAACGCCCCCATGGCCGCTGATCTCTCGGCCGACGACTACCGTCAGGCCTTCGAGCGTATTCAGGATTACATCCAGGCTGGTGACTGCTATCAGGTCAACTTTGCGCAACGCTTCCGTGCCGAATGTCGGGGCGATCCATGGCTGGCCTATTGCGCATTGCGCCAGGCCTGCCCGACGCCGTTCTCCGGTTTCCAGAGCCTGCCCGACGGCGGCGCGGTGCTGAGTCTGTCACCGGAACGTTTCGTCAGAGTCAGCCAGCGTCAGGTCGAAACCCGACCGATCAAGGGGACTCGCCCTCGCGGCGTGACTCCAGCCGAAGACGCCGCCAACGCCGCCGAACTGCTGGCCAGCCCCAAGGATCGCGCGGAAAACCTGATGATCGTCGACCTGCTGCGCAACGACCTCGGGCGCACCTGCCGCATCGGCTCGGTGCGCGTGCCGGAGCTATTCAGTCTGGAGAGCTATCCGAATGTGCATCATCTGGTCAGCAGCGTGACCGGTGAACTGGCGGCGGATCGTGACGCGCTCGACCTGATCGCCGGCAGCTTCCCCGGCGGCTCAATCACCGGCGCACCGAAGATTCGGGCGATGCAGATCATCGACGAGCTGGAGCCGACCCGGCGCGGTCTGTATTGCGGCTCGTTGCTGTATCTGGACGTGCGCGGCGAGATGGACAGCTCCATCGCTATTCGCAGTCTGTTGGTCAAAGATGGCCAGGTGTGCTGCTGGGGCGGCGGCGGGATCGTCGCCGATTCGGACTGGCAGGCGGAGTATCAGGAGTCGATGACCAAAGTCAGAATTCTCTTGGAAACCCTGCAAAACCTCTGAGGAATGATCGTTCCCACGCTCCGCGTGGGAATGCAGCCCGGGACGCTCCGCGTCCCATCCAAAGCCGAACGCGGAGCGTCCGTTGAGGCATTCCCACGCAGAGCGTGGGAACGATCATCAATGCATTTTCTTGTGGGAGCGAGCCTGCTCGCGAAGACGTCCTTCCAGACAACTACAAACTCAACTCTCTATTAGAGGCCTTGAGAAATTCCTGCTTCAGCTCTTCAAACGTATGCACCGCCGGGAACTGCGGAAACTCGCGAATCACGTTGTCCGGCGCATGGAACAGAATTCCCGCATCCGCCTCGCCGAGCATGGTCGTGTCGTTGTATGAATCCCCCGCCGCGATCACCCGGTAGTACAGGCTCTTGAACGCCAGCACCGACTGGCGCTTGGGATCTTTCTGACGCAGTTGATAGCTGGTCACCCGCCCGCTGTCGTCAGTGATCAAGCGATGGCAAAGCAAGGTCGGGAAGCCCAGTTGGCGCATCAGTGGCTGTGAAAACTCATAAAAGGTGTCCGAGAGAATCACCACCTGGAAACGCTCGCGCAGCCAGTTGACGAACTCCACCGCGCCGTCCAGCGGTTTCAGTGTCGCGATCACTTCCTGAATGTCCGCAAGCTTGAGGCCGTGCTCATCGAGGATGCGCAAACGCTGCTTCATCAATACGTCGTAATCGGGAATGTCCCGAGTGGTGGCCTTGAGGGAGTCGATTCCGGTTTTTTCGGCGAAGGCGATCCAGATTTCCGGTACCAGTACCCCTTCAAGATCCAGGCAAGCAATTTCCACAAGACACTCCCGTTTATAGTGATTATTTGAGTCAAGCGAGGCCGAACTCTAGCGTCTGCACCCGAGGCGCGCAACGCAGAGGACGCCCCGGCCGCGGCAGCTTTTTGTTACCATCGGCCCCCTATAGAGCGCCCGAGCGCCATTGACCTGTAGGAAGCCGCCCTGATGAGCCCAACGTTCGACGTCGTGGAACTCGCCACGACCTATGCCAACAAATCCGCCCAGGACATCCTCAAGCTCGCCTTCGCCGAGTTCGGCGATGACTTGTGGATATCTTTCAGCGGCGCCGAGGACGTGGTGCTGGTGGACATGGCGTGGAAGCTGAACAAGAACGTCAAAGTCTTCAGCCTCGACACCGGCCGCCTGCATCCGGAGACCTACCGTTTCATCGAGCAGGTGCGCGAGCATTACAAGATCGATATAGAAATCGTCTCGCCGGACTACACGAAACTCGAACCGTTCGTGAAGGAAAAAGGCCTGTTCAGTTTCTACAAGGACGGCCACGGCGAATGCTGCGGCATCCGCAAGATCGAGCCGCTGCGCCGTAAGCTGTCCGACGTCAAAGCGTGGGCCACGGGCCAGCGCCGCGACCAGAGCCCGGGCACCCGCAGCGCCGTGGCGGTGCTGGAAATCGACACAGCCTTCTCGACACCGGAACGCACCCTGTACAAGTTCAACCCGCTGGCGCAGATGACCAGCGAGGAGATCTGGGGTTACATCCGCATGCTCGAACTGCCCTACAACAGCCTGCACGAGCGCGGTTTCATCAGCATCGGCTGCGAACCCTGCACCCGCCCGGTGCTGCCGAACCAGCACGAGCGCGAGGGCCGCTGGTGGTGGGAAGAAGCCACGCAGAAAGAATGCGGACTGCACGCGGGGAATATCATCAGCAAGAGCAAGGTCTGATCCCCCATTTATAGAAAGACCTGCGGGAGCGAGCCTGCTCGCGAAAGCGCAGTTCCAGTCAACGTTTCAGTTGCCTGATACACCGCATTCGCGAGCAGGCTCGCTCCCACATTGATATGTGCCAGGCACACAAAAGGTGTACACAAGGTTGTCACCATCGGTGCCATTTATGTGTGCACTTTCTGTTTTTACGCCCTGAAAAGTTACATCCCCCAGCAGAATCCCCTCTGCGTGCGCCCCCTGCAAAATCCCTCCCCCAAAAAAAATACCTGTTCAATCGATCAATTTATATCGCCGGTTTTTCAGTCACTTACCCCGCATTGATAACTATTCGAAATGAGGCCTGGCGCTTATAGATTCGCAACTGGCACAAATCTGGCTTTATCGCATACATGTTTTGTATACAAAACTGCAAAACATGCACACTTTCGATCCGCAAGCCTGAAGCGCCCTATCCCGTACAGGCTGCAGATGCCCCGTAACCAGTGATGTTTTCACCGCCGCGACGAAGATTTGTCGAGCCTGAGCGCTCATGCACAGTCATCGCGGGAGTGAACGTCAGGAGCCTGCCGGAATGCGTACAAGTCTTTCGAATAACATCGCGCTGAATCTGCCCTCCTCCACGCTCGATCAACCGTTACCCGATGACGGACTGAGCGAGCCGCTGCAACTGAGCCCGCGTCTGCACAACAGCGATCTGGCGCCGACCAAAGCCGAAGGCCGGCGCTGGGGCCAGTACAGCATCTTCGCCCTGTGGACGAATGATGTGCACAACATCGCCAACTACTCGTTCGCCATCGGCTTGTATGCACTGGGTCTGGGCGGCTGGCAAATCCTCTTGTCACTGGGGATCGGCGCGGCGCTGGTGTACTTCTTCATGAACCTGTCCGGGTACATGGGGCAGAAAACCGGGGTGCCGTTTCCGGTGATCAGCCGGATCAGTTTTGGCATCCACGGTGCGCAAATTCCTGCATTGATCAGGGCGGTTATCGCCATCGCCTGGTTCGGTATTCAGACGTACCTCGCCTCGGTGGTATTCCGCGTCCTGCTGACCGCCGTGCATCCCGGCTTTGCCGAATACGATCACGACTCAATTCTGGGCCTGTCGAGTCTGGGCTGGGTGTGCTTTGTAGCAATCTGGCTGGTGCAACTGGCGATCCTCGCCTACGGCATGGAGATGGTGCGCCGTTACGAGGCATTTGCCGGGCCGGTGATTCTGCTGACCGTTGCTGCGCTCGCCGGGTGGATGTACTTCCAGGCCAACGCGACCATTGCCTGGTCGATCCGCGAGCCGCTGACCGGTGGCGAGATGTGGCGCAACATCTTTGCCGGCGGCGCGTTGTGGCTGGCGATCTACGGCACGCTGATCCTCAATTTCTGCGACTTCGCCCGTTCTTCGCCGTGCCGCAAAACCATCAAGGTGGGAAATTTCTGGGGCTTGCCGGTGAACATTCTGGTATTCGCCGCGATTACCGTGTTGCTGTGTGGCGCGCAGTTCCAGATCAACGGGCGAATCATCGAAAGCCCGACCGAAATCATCGCTTCAATCCCCAACACGTTCTTTCTGGTGCTCGGCTGCCTGGCTTTTCTGATCGTCACCGTTGCGGTGAACATCATGGCCAACTTCGTCGCCCCGGCGTTCGTCCTCAGCAACCTGGCGCCGAAGTACCTGACCTTCCGCCGCGCCGGGTTGATCAGCGCGACCATCGCCGTGCTGATCCTGCCGTGGAACCTCTACAACAGTCCGCTGGTGATCGTGTATTTCCTGTCGGGCCTCGGCGCCCTGCTCGGCCCGTTGTACGGGGTGATCATGGTCGACTACTGGCTGATCCGCAAAGGCCGGATCAACGTGCCGCAGCTCTACAGCGAAGACCCCAACGGCGCTTATTACTACAGCCGCGGCATCAATTTCCGCGCGGTGGCGGCGTTTATTCCTGCAGCGCTGATCGCCATCATCCTGGCGCTGGTGCCCGGTTTCCACAGCGTCTCACCGTTCTCCTGGCTGATCGGTGCCGGTATCGCCGGCATGCTTTACCTGATCGTCGCCAAACGCCACACGCATTACGCCGACGTCAGCGGCGAGTGCATCGCTGTGGATAACGTCAGCCACTGATCCCTTCGCGGCCCGGTTTCGGGCCGCACCACTGCCCGCAATAAGGATTTTCCATGCGTATTCTCGTGGTCAACGTCAACACCACCGAATCCATCACCGACGCCATCGCCCGCTCGGCGCAGGCCGTCGCTTCGCCCGGTACCGAAATCGTCGGCCTGACGCCGTACTTCGGCGCCGAATCGATTGAAGGCAATTTCGAAAGTTACCTGGCCGCCATCGCCGTGATGGATCGAGTGATGTCTTACGATCAACCCTTCGATGCGGTGATCCAGGCCGGCTACGGCGAACATGGCCGCGAAGGCTTGCAGGAACTGCTCAACGTGCCAGTGGTGGATATCACTGACGCGGCGGCCAGCACCGCGATGTTTCTCGGCCATGCCTACTCGGTGGTGACCACACTGGATCGCACCGTGCCGCTAATCGAGGATCGGCTGAAATTGTCCGGTCTGTGGGATCGCTGTGCCTCGGTGCGCGCCAGTGGTCTGGCGGTTTTGGAGCTTGAACACGAACCGCAGCGCGCGCTGGAAGCGATCGTGCAGCAGGCCGAACTGGCGGTGACCCAGGACAAGGCCGAGGTGATTTGCCTGGGCTGCGGCGGCATGGCCGGGCTGGACGAGCAGATCCGCCGGCGCACCGGCGTGCCGGTGGTGGATGGCGTGACAGCCGCCGTGATGATTGCCGAGTCGCTGGTGCGTTTGAAGTTGTCGACGTCCAAGGTGCGCACTTATGCGACGCCACGGCCGAAGAACATTGTTGGTTGGGCGGAGCGCTTTGCTCGATAGACCGAGTTATCGTTCATCGCGGGCAAGCCCGCTCCCACAGGGTTTTGTGTTGTTTGCAAGATGTGTGAACAACTCAAAACTTGTGGGAGCGGGCTTGCCCGCGATAGCCGCAACTCGGTTTGATGCCTGGCTCAGATAGCACTAAACCGACGCCCCAGTCCCTGCTCAGCAAACTGTTCAATCACGAAATCCACAAACGCCCGGGTCTTGCCCGGCAACAATTTGTGCTCGGCGTAATAGATCGAAATGTTGCCGTCATCGACAAACCAGTCAGGCAGCACTCGCTGCAACGTCCCTGCGTGAAGATACGCGACCGCAAACGGCATGCTCACCAGCGCAATGCCCAAACCTTGCATCGCCGTTGCACAGGCAGCCTCGGAATCACTCATGGTCATCCGCGCCCGCAATGTCAGCGGACTGTGTTGCTGATCGCGGTGAGTCAGTTGCCAGGAACGCACGCGCCCGGTCTGCGGTGAGCGAATCAGAATGCCGTCGTGTTGCTTGAGGTCATCGGGATGGCTGATCGGCGCATGTTTTTGCAGATAGTCCTCCGATGCCACCAACACCCGATGCGCCGGTGTCAGCCTGCGCGCAACCACGCCTTGTGGCAGTTCAAAGCCGCCGCCAATCGCCGCGTCGAAGCCCTGCCCGATCAGGTCGACCTGGCGGTTATCGAAATGCCAGTCCGGGTTGATCGCCGGATAGCGCCGCAGAAACTCACCGAGCAGCGGCACGATATACAGACGACCGAACACCGTGCCCATGCTGACTTTCAGCGTGCCGGCCGGTTGCCCGCCGGCACTGGCCAGATTGGCTACGGCATTCTGGATGGTGGTCAGGCTGGCGCTGACTTCACTCAAAAACAGCTGCCCCGCTTCGGTCAACGTCAGGCTGCGTGTACTACGCTGGAACAGCCGCACGCCAAGCCGCGCTTCCAGTTTCGCCACGCTCTTGCCGACCGCCGCCGGGGTCAGGCTCAAGCGTCGCGCGGCTTCGGCAAAGCTGCCGACTTCGGCGCTGCGCACAAAGCATTCGATACTGCTGAACGTTTCCATGATCGCCACTATAAACTTCTGGTTTACACAGACTATAGCAATCATGGTCTACACGGTTGTCGATGCCAGGCCGATACTCGGCACCAACACCAAGGCATTCCGCCTTGAACACTTGGAGATCGAACATGACCACTCAACACCTCAGCGGCAAGGTCGCTCTGATTCAAGGCGGTTCGCGCGGCATCGGCGCGGCCATCGTCAAACGTCTGGCCGCTGAAGGCGCCGCTGTCGCTTTCACCTACGTCAGCTCCGCCGCCAAAGCTGAAGAACTGCAGAACAGCATCACTGGCAACGGCGGCAAAGCCTTGGCGATCAAGGCAGACAGCGCCGATGCCAGCGCGATTCGCCACGCCGTCAGCGCCACCGTCGAAGCGTTTGGACGCCTGGACATTCTGGTCAACAACGCCGGCGTGCTGGCCATCGCGCCGCTGGAAGATTTCAAACTCGAAGATTTCGATCAGACTTTGGCCATCAACGTGCGCAGCGTGTTCATTGCTTCGCAGGAAGCGGCGAAACACATGGGCGAAGGCTCGCGGATCATCAACATCGGCAGCACCAACGCCGACCGCATGCCCTTCGGCGGTGGCGGTGTCTACGCGATGAGCAAATCGGCACTGGTCGGCCTGACCAAAGGCCTTGCCCGCGACCTCGGCCCTCGGGGCATCACCATCAACAACGTGCAACCTGGCCCGGTCGACACCGACATGAACCCGGCCCATGGCGAATTCGCCGACAGCCTGATCCCGCTGATGGCCGTCGGTCGTTACGGCACCGCCGATGAAATCGCCAGCTTCGTCGCCTACCTGGCCGGGCCGGAAGCCGGTTACATCACCGGTGCCAGCCTGACCATCGACGGTGGTTTCGGCGCCTGACAGACCGGCAAGAAAAAACGCCGCCCTTCTTTACAGGAAGGACGGCGTTTTTGTGCGGACGGTCAAGCCAGTTCCAGCGTCGGCAAGCCAAAGGCGCTGGGCATAAATGCTTTCAGCGAACGAATAATGCCGTCAGCGTGGGCATATTTCTCATCGGCCATCGCTGCGTCGGGGATGGCGATTGCGGTCATGCCTGCCGCTTTCGCGGCGGTGACGCCGAACGGCGAATCCTCGAACACCAGACAATCCCCGGGCGCGATGCCCAGGCGCCGGGCGGCGGTGAGGAAGATATCCGGCGCCGGTTTGGCCGCGCCGACTTCCGGATCGTCCGCCGTGACGATGAAATCGAACAGCGCAAACCACTCACGGTGCAAGGTGGTTTTCTGCCCGAACGACTGGCGCGACGAACTGGTGCCGACTGCGATCGGGATGTTGTGCGCCTTGAGGTGACGCACCAGCGCTTCGGCCCCCGGCATCGCTTGCGCCTTGGGGAAACGCTCGCGCATCAGCGGCTCGCGGATCTGCAGAAATTCTTCCGGAGTGATCGGTAACTCCAACGCCTGCACCACGTAGTTGGCCAGATCATTGGCACCGCGACCAATGATGTTCTGCTTGACGCTCCAGTCGAAGGTTTTCCCGTAGCGCCCGGCAATCAGCGAGGTGACCTCGGTGTAAATGCCCTCGGTGTCGAGCAGCAAACCGTCCATATCGAAAATCACGGCCTTGATCGGGCCTAACGTCTTCAGCGGTGCATTCATCATCGGATCCGTTAACAAAGACATCCCGGGCGACAGGCAACGTGCCGCAACGCGGATCTGATTAATGGGTTCAGCAGCATAGCGAGGCCGATGGACATTGAGCAACGGGCAATGCCATCGACGCCTTTTCGCATTTAGCGAAAACTCCTACAGACACTGCCTACTTCCCCGACTTCTTTCCTTTTTGATCCCCCGCAAAGTCCGCGCTCCCGTTTCTTCATATGCGCGAGCGACTGCGAATGTTTCAACCCGATCAGCTCCTGGCCCTGAACAACAGCATCGGACTGCTGGTGGTGGCCGCCCTGAATCCGAAGCAGCCAGATTTTGAAGCGCTGATCGACGAGTTCCGCCTGTGCCTGAACAACTACGACGCCTGGGCCGAGCAATTCTGGACGGGGACGGCGCTGGACATCGAGCAGGTGTTCAAGGTTGGCAATGACGTACAACTGAGCGCGCCGATCACTTCGCGCGCACCTGTCAGTTCATCGGTGGTCATGTGTTCGGCCAGCGGACCGCTGACCCTGGTGCATCTGTTTGAAGCAGCGCGCTTCGTGCCGATCGGCGACACCCCGGTGACCCTCGAACCGCTGCTCAGCGACGTCGACGGCGTGCTGACCTTCGGCGAACCAAAGCGCTACACCATTGGCCCGAGCGGGATCCTCGAGGTGACCGATTGCATGCGCGGCCAGCGCTATCGCGTCACCTTCTTTCCCAACGTTTCCTCCGCCCATGTCCGCGCCCTGTATGCCTCATATGAAGGGGTCATTGCCGGCCTTGAAGGCTGGCTGCGCAGCGAATGGACAGGCTTCCAGCCGCAGTGGACGGAGTTTTCCAGCGCCGGTTTTCTTGATCGTTACGGGCAGTTGCAGCGGGCCGATTGGCGCGGCCTGGAAAAAGCCCTGAATGGCGTCTGGGATGACATTCAACAGCTGTTCGCCCTACTTGCCGATCTGCAGGAGCACAGCGCAAAGCTCCTCGAATACCTGAGCGAAGTCGAACTCGAGGCGCTGCTTGCCGCTTCAAACGAAGCGATCGCCAACGCCTTGTTGATGCTCAGCGACGAGCCGTTGTTGTTCATTCATCTGGCCGCGTTCACCAGTTGGCTAAAAATGCTGCCGCCGCAATACCTCGCCGAGGTGGTGGCCGAAGTTCGCACCGAGTTGCTGATCAGCTTCCTGTTGATGCGCGTGGCGGGCGGTGCCGGCGTATCGCTGCGTTTGAGCAGCAAGGTCCTGGCGAAGATCAAATCGCCAAGGGCGCGGGAGTGGCTGGCCGCCTCAGCCTTGCGTCTGGCTGAGCTGACTTCGGCACCGGAACTTAAGCAGCACGCGAGCACGCTGAAGCCGCTGATGTTCCATGCCCGCGAAGTGGAGCTGAAGCCGACGCCATCGATTCCGCTGAACATTCGTCAGGCCGACGCGGTGGTGCTCCGCGTGCCGAATCCGGCGCCACTCGCGCGGGAAAAATCCCAGGGCATGGCGCGCCTTGAGCGCCACGAGCCCCACGACGACGCCCCCGACCAGGCGAAAAACCCCAACGGCGACGCCGCCGACTGCGTGCCCAAAACCTGTACCAATGGCTGCCCGGTGTCGATGGTCACCGGCGAGGAACTGCTGACCCTGACCGACGCGGTGCTCGATGGCGTGTTGCCGTTCGAGTTCACCCGCTTGTACCGCAGCAGCGCCGTCGAGATCGACATCGGCCTGGGTTTTGGCTGGAGCCACACGCTGGCGCATCGGCTGGCCTTCGACGGCGATGGCGTGATCTGGATCGATCATGAGAACCGCCGCACCCGCTTTCCCCTGCCCAACGTCGCGCGCCCGGCGATTCACAACAGCCTGTCGCGGGCGGCGATCTTTCTCGGCGATGAGCCGGAAGAATTGATCCTGGCGTTGGCCGGCGACAGCGCGCGGTTCTACCACTTTCGCGCCGGCCGGCTGACGGCGATCAGCGACGTCTACGGCAATCGTCTGACCCTGCAACGCGATCGCTCCGACCGCATTCAGCGTCTGGACAACGGCGCCGGCCGCTCATTGCTGTTGCGTTATGACCGCGCGCATCTGGTGGCGATTGATTATCAGGTGTTCGTCCAGGGCGAGTGGACCACCGAGCAAACCCTCGCCACCTACAGCTTCGATGCCCGGCAACGGCTGCTGACCGCGACCAACGCGGTCGGCGACAGCGAACGCTACGACTACGACGACCACCACGTCATCCTCCAGCGCCAGTTGACTGGCGGCGCGAGCTTCTTCTGGGAGTGGCAGCGCGAGGGCAAAGCCGCCCGCTGCGTGAGGCACTGGGCGTCGTTCTCGCAGATGAACACCCGTTACGTCTGGAACGATGACGACGCCAGCGTGACCGTGCATTACGTCGACGGTACCGAAGAAGTCTACGTCCACGACGAGCGCGCACGGCTGGTGCGGCAGGTCGCGGCCGATGGCGGCGAGCAGCTCAAGGCCTATGACGAGCAGGGGCGCTTGATCGCCGAGCAGGATGCGTTGGGCGCGGTTACCGAATACCGCTACGACGAGGTCGGACGGCTGATCGCGCTGATTCCGCCGGACGATGCACCAACGTCCTACGAGTACCGCAACGGCTTTCTCTACAAGCGTTGCCGTGGTGATGCGGTGTGGATCTATCGGCGCAACGCTGAAGGCGCCGTTACCGAAGCGGTCGATCCCGACGGCCAGGTCACCCATTACTACTACAACCTGCGCGGGCAATTGCTGTCGCTGCGTTACCCGGACAGCAGCCGCCACCGCTGGGTGTGGAACGAGCTCGGCCAGCTCATCGAAGAAACCCTGCCCGATGGTGGCGTGCGGCGCTTTTCCTACGATGCGCTGGGACGGCGGATTACCACCCAGGACGAATTTGGTGTCGTCAGTCGTCAGCAGTGGGACGCGGCCGGCCGACTGATCCTGACGACTTCTCCTACGGGAAGCACGCGCGCCTACAGCTACGGCGCCTACGGCCAGATCACCGCTGAGCGCGACGAGCTCGGGCGCATCACCCGCTACGAATATGACGACGACCTGCATCTGGTCTCGCGGCGGATCAATCCTGACGGCACCCACGTGCAGTACCGCTATGACCATGCGCGGCTGTTGCTGACCGAGATTGAAAACGAGTCCGGAGAAAAGTACCGACTGGATTACACGCCGACCGGATTGATCCGACAGGAAACCGGGTTTGATGGGCGGCGCACGGCTTATGCCTACGACCTTAATGGTCATTTGCTGGAGAAGACCGAGTTTGGTGATTTCGGCCCCAGTCTGGTCACCCACTATGAGCGCGACAAGGCCGGGCGTTTGCTGGTCAAAACCCTGCCCGATGGCGCCAAGATCCGCTACGACTACGACCGCCTCGGGCGCTTGGTTGCCGTTGATGACGGGCAGAACCATCCGCTGGCCTTCGAGTACGACCGTCAGGATCGACTGATCACCGAGCATCAGGGCTGGGGCACCTTGCGCTACGCCTATGACGCCTGCGGCCAGCTCAAACGCCTGCGCCTGCCGGACAACAGCAAGCTCGATTATCACTACGCCAAGGGCGGTGCGCTGTCGGCCATCGACCTTAATGGCACGCCGCTCACGCGCCACGTCTACCAGTCCGGTCGCGAACAGCAACGCCAGCAAGGTTTGCTGCTCAGCGAATATTCTTACGACGATCAGGGCCGCTTGCTTGCCCACGCTGTAGGTCATCGCCACGCTTCGCTGTACCGCCGCGATTATGCCTACAGCGCCAACGGCAATCTCGAGCACATTGCCGACAGCCGCCACGGCCAGCGCACTTATGGCTACGACGCCCTCGACCGGTTGATCCGCGTACGTCACTCACGCGACGAGCTGCCCGAATCCTTCGCCCACGACCCGGCCGGCAACCTGCTGATGCAGGATCGTCCCGGCCCTGCGCAGATCAAGGGCAATCGCCTGCTGATGCAGGGCGACCGTCATTACGACTACGACGCCTTCGGCAACCTGATCCGCGAACGCCGAGGCCACGGCCAGACCCTGGTCACCGAATACCGCTACGACTGCCAGCACCGCCTGATCGGCCTGACCCGCCCCGACGGCCAGACCGCCACTTATCAATACGATGCCTTCGGCCGGCGCATCCGCAAAAGCGTAGACGGCGCCGTCACCGAGTTCTTCTGGCAAGGCGAACACCTCGTCGCCGAAAGCAGCGCCAGCCAATACCGCAGCTTCCTCTACGAACCCGGCACCTTCCGCCCGTTGGCGATGCTCGACGGCAAAGGCCCGAAAAAAGCCTGCCCGTTCTACTACCAACTCGACCACCTCGGCACCCCGCAGGAACTCACCGACTACAGCGGCGAAATCGTCTGGTCCGCGCAATACGACGCCTACGGCAAAGTCGCCGCCGTCACCCTCGCCGGCGAAGACTACCTGGATCAACCGCTGCGCTTTCAGGGGCAGTATTTCGATGTTGAAAGTGGGCTGCATTACAACCGGCATCGGTATTACGACCCAAGGCTTGGACGGTATTTAACGCCGGACCCGGTGAAGCTGGCGGGTGGGTTGAATCAGTACCAGTACGTGCCGAATCCGACGGGGTGGGTGGATCCGTTGGGGTTGACGTCCAACTGCCCTCCGCCGAATAAGCCTAGGTGTGAGGTGCCGGGGGCGAGTGATAGGGTTAAGGTTGATGAGGGGGAGCCTGATGCACCAGCGCCTAAGAAAAAGCAGGAATATCTGTACCGAGGAGATTCAAGAGACCCGTCCGATGTTTTTGTGAACGGATTCAAAAGCAAGGGAGACAGTGAGGACTTATTCCTCCACTCCATTGATAGCGATTTTCCTCCAAGCGGCTTTATCAGCACCTCCCCCTCTCGAGACGTGGGAAAAGAGTTTGCTACCAGCTTTTTTACAAAAACCGGGTTTCTTTATACTTTGAAGAGAGTCAATGGCTATGATTTGAAGCAAGAATTAGGAAACCGATACAAATTTTCCCGAGAACAGGAATTCGCCGTCCCAAAAATCATCAAAAACGAAGATATTCTAGGCGCCACGATAATTATTGATGATGGGCGTGACTTTGGTTACTCCATCCCGAATCCATATAGGAAAATTGACAAATGATTTCGGAATTCAAAATTATCGTAGAAAAAGAATATGCAATCAAAGATGTAGTTCTGATTTGCGACAGCGAGAAAATAAGCATAACTCTAAACCTGGACGGTTTATCGCCAAAAACATACGCCGGCAAAAATTTTTATCATTGTTTCGGTTTGGTCCGAAAGGACAACCCTCTAGTAACTTTCTTTTGCAAAGGCTCAAAGCTAAATGTTCACCCCTCGAGCTTATCATCACAAATGTCTCTTGGATTAAAAGCTTATGAATTGACAAATGGAGCAGAACCATCACTAAAAGACGTAGTGTCGATATTTGACTACGAAAATGAAAACCTAACAAACTCGCCAGAATTACAGAGGGAATTTTTCTTACAGTGGATAGGGACTTAGGGGAAGAAAGACATATCTCGCGACGACAGAATGGACAAATGGCGCCCATGTGAATATTTAGAAAAACGCAGGCCGAGCATTAACCAACACTACATGAAGACGCTTTCTAGAAATAGATCGACAGAGTAAAAGAAACACATGAAATACTGGAATGAGATAAATGGCAGAAAATTCTTCAATATGGTCTTCAGCCGAAATATACCTATCGGAGAGATTAAGCTCTTCACTCTAAACATAGACAATAATCTTTCAACACTGACTCTGGCATTTGACATCAGAGAAATTCCAGACACGCCTCCGAAGAAGTGGGAATCCATAGAATACAATGCTTGCCGCATAGGGATAACGTGCAGTGAAGTTACAAGCTTCGGGAAAAATTTCAATTATCCATTCAAACTATTGAGAGCAGGCACTTAGTTTGCGTTGCATCAGAGAATTTCGAGATAAAATTCATTACATCATCATTGAGATTAAGAGAACCTAGCATCTACTTAACAGAGTCACTTTTCTAAACATCACGCATCAAACACTCCTCGCGCAGCGCCTGCAAGACCAAAAGCAATATCACCAAGGCTGAAAATCACTACCACCCCAAAGAGCACTCAGCAATTTTTAAACAATAAAAATGCAATCCAGCCAGCCAGCCAGCCAGCCAGCCAAATCATTGGACTAAATATTTCGCAAAACCGGAGAAAAAAATGAGTGACCAAGATCAAACTTTGGATACCCTGATACATGACTTTATTTCTATGGTAGAGACAAGCACGCTTATATTTGAAAAAAAATTTGGCACTCGGGACATTCGAAGACTTTGGCATACCAAGGCGATAAAGCGTCGCGGGAGAGTCACTCGAGGCGTTAAATATGAACTGCACGGCATTGGCTGCCGCATTAATCTATCGACAGGAACTGTAGATTTTGACTATGGGCCTAATGGTGAAATCAATGGGTTTGATATTTGCCGCTTATACTTCTTTGCTTGTGAAAGACCATCTAAATATAGAAAATACTGCGACAAAAAAATAATCGAAAAAGAATTCGCCGAATACATAGATCTAAAAAAAATCAAGAAAATTTCCTTAATTAGCAACTTGTATATATGGTCCAACTGAAAAAAACGAATAGACCAAAACACATAAAATCAACCTGACTTCCGCACCTGCTTGTGAGACAAACACCAAAATTCACAACGTAAAAATCATTAGAAATATTGGGAAACCATTTTTGAGACAAGAGTGAATGAAACATGTCAGCCTAAAAAGACTCGATATCGATCGACTGGATGACAATAGAAAAACATGAGTAACAATATGATACATCTCGAAGACTTGATCAAAGACTTCCTCAGCAAAGTTGAAGAAGGAACAACGCTATTACAAGAAAAATTTGGTACTCGAAACATCCTAAGACTTTGGGGAGCGGCAAAATAGAAAGTTGCGGAGAAGTCATCGATGGTATTGAATATGAACTACACGGCATAGGCTGTGCTATTCATTTTCCCACTGAATCAGTGGATTTCGATTACGGTTCGAATAACAGGATCGATGGTTTTGATGAGTGGCGCCTTTAAATGTGCGCCACCGACAGACCTGAAGAGTACAAAAAATACACTGACATAAATTTTCTTGAGAGCGAGTTCAAGTCTTATATAGACTCAGGCAGAATCAAAAAATATCGCCCTCCGATGACCTCTTTGAATTAATCGACCCGCCGGAAAACCTCTGAAAACGAGACTTAAGCGCCTGCTGACTCAGGCCATTATGGCAAAGTCCAACTCATAAAAAACTTCACTGATCACCTCAATCCTCTGAAAGAAAACGAGAGCATGGCTCGCAGATGACTAAGAAATATCCCGCGCATATGGTAGAGATCGACCCAATCATCGAAGAAATGGTCCTACTCAGCATCAACGGTGTGACTGTGAGATGTTTCGCAGGCCGCTGCCCGTCAGTAATCGAAGTAGGTGAGACCTACTCAGCCGAGTTCGAAATGGTGCTGCCGGACGAGATAGACATTTCAAAATGTGATGGCAGCGAAACACGTGTCGAGATGCTTGACAATGGTTTCTCATGCGATATCTACGGGCGCTTAGAAGGCGATACGCTCAAGTCGTTCGTCGAATTTGCGGATCAAGATATCCACTTCGATTTTCCGCACCTCAATGGTCAGTTTGTAAAAATCAGAGCACAAAGAATCGACGTCTCGTTCTGAGGAACAGATTTTCTGTAGGGCCTGCGGAGTCAGGCCCTTAAACCATCATTCAAAACCTCAACCCCACCTCACTGCTCATCCCCATCCTCCTCATACTCCATATCCGCCTCATCCGCATCATTCAACGGCACCGTAGCATCGTCCATCAGCGACCCGGGATCTTCATTCCCCGGATCATTGATAAATGGCAATCCACTCGGGCCTTTCTCTTCTTTGCCTTCAGTTTCAGGAGTCATGGCGCACCTCTTGAGCGTGTGGGATGTATCACTTTCGAAAAGCCCTATCGCCAATCGTTCCTCCGCCTGACGGCCAGACACGAAAAACCCGGCGCCAGGCCGGGTTTTCGTTGATCAATCAGCGATGTTTATTTTTGTGTTTGTTCTTGTGCTTGTGGCCGCCGGAATGAGATCCGCCGTCGTCGTCGCCAAGATTGTTACCTACCGCGCCGCCTGCTGCGCCGCCCAGGCCTGCGCCAATGGCGGAGCCGGTGGAGCCGCCGAGGCTGTTGCCGACGACCGAGCCGCCTGCTGCGCCAAGACCGCCGCCAATCGCGGCTTCGGTGCGGTTGCGTTTGTTCGCGCCGACGGCACTGCCGGCCGCGCCGCCAACACCTGCGCCGACCGCTGCGCCCGTGCTGCCGCCAAGTTGTCCGCCAACCACATTACCCAGCGCACCGCCGAGACCACCGCCTACGGCAGCGGTGCCGTCTCCGGCCGCCATCGCGCCCTGCGCCACGACCAAGCCAAAAAACAGTGCAGATAATGACAATCGCATATGAACCTCGCAGTTCCCGAATCGGGACAGTCCGCCCAAGCGGGGCGTATGCAGATTGGAGATGATTTCTGACGAAACGTTCAGCCATGAAAAAGCCCGACATCGAGTCGGGCTTTTTCTGACAGGCCATCAGTCTCAGTGGCGCTTGTGACCTTTGCCCAGATTGCTGCCGACGGCACCGCCGGCCGCGCCGCCCAGACCTGCACCGATGGTGGCGCCGTTGCGGCCGCCCAGGCTGTTGCCGATCACCGAGCCACCGGCTGCACCGACACCGCCGCCGATCGCCGCTTTGGTGCGGCTGCCCTTGCGTGCGGCGACGGCACTGCCTGCTGCGCCCGCGACGCCAGCGCCAATGGCGGCACCGGTGCTGCCGCCCATTTTCTGACCGACCACGTTACCCAGCGCGCCACCCAGGCCACCGCCCAGCGCAGCAGTGCCATCACCGGCAGCCATCGCACCTTGAGCAACCAGAAGGCCAAGAACCAGAGCAGGCAGTGTTAAACGCATGACGAAAACCTCAAATAAACGGGATGACGAAAAGGAGCGGGATTTAATGCGCTCGGCCCAGGAAAGTCCAGACGCAGGCGACAGCGTCGTTTGGACCGCGATCAGGGAAAAGGTTTTATGCCGGGCAAAAAAAAGCCCGCTGGGGAGACGGGCTGGAGACTTGCTTTCTAACGGATGGCTTCACACTACGTTGGCCAACGTGAAAAGTTTGTGAAAAAAAACCGACATTAATGTCAATGCTTGCCAGAGATTTCAAACCCCTATTCTTGCGCACATAAAAAACCCCGTTCAGTGACGGGGTGCAGGATGAAATCACTTTCTGGTCCTTGCCGTGACCTTGGGTAGGAATTTCGCTTTCGGCCCTTTGGGGGCTGTGGATTTGATTTTGCCGATGCTCACCGGATCCTCGCCAAACCCCGACTGATACTCCGACTGACCGCAGCGCACACAATTGTTGAATGAAAACTCTGCGCCATCATCTTCGATAAATGGACCTGACATAGACTCTCCCCTACGCAACTGGGTCGACACCGACAAAACAGTTTTGCCTGGAAAATATCGCCCCTCAGCGCTTTTGAGACTAGCTGGTCACTACTGGACTTGCCTAAGACTGATCACCGACGAATGGAAAAAAGCGTCGTGAACGATCATTCGCTAAAGATTTCCATCGAACGGCCGCTGCCCTTACTCCTACAAATGAATCTCAAGGAGAGATCATGCAGATCAATGGATTCCCGAACATGCCAGTCGTAAAACTCACGGACGAGCAGATCGCTGCCGGCAAGGCCGGTGCGGAAAAACTCAAGGAAAAGATCGCCTCGGGTGAAATCACCATCAAATACCCAGACAAACCGCTTCTGCAACCGGGCGTCGTCTACCATCCCAGCGAGCCCGCACCATCGGCGCAGCCTGACGGGACGCCGCCCCTCGTTGCCATCGATACACCGCTGACCTATGACTCAAGAGGCGCTGTGTTGCTCAAGCCACAAGGCTGATTGACGCGAAAAAGCCCACTCGTTGTGCGAGTGGGCTTTGCCTTGAACACAATGATCAGCGCAGCTTGACCGCAGTTCCGGTGACGAACACCACTACCATGCCGCCCTTGCCTGCCGGCATGCTGATCTCGAAGTCCACGCCGACCACCGCGTCAGCCTGCAATGCCCGCGCCCGATCCTTCAGTTCGTCGGTGGCCTGAATGCGTGCTTCTTTAAGAGCCCGCTCCAACGTCTGCGAGCGCCCGCCAAAGAAGTCGCGCATGCCCGCAAACATATCGCGGATCACGTTGACGCCCTGCACAGACTCGGCGCTGACGATGTCCAGATAGGCCGTGATCTGCCGCCCCTCGACGGAATGAGTGGTGGAAATGATCATGAAAGTCGTCCTTTTACTGCATAAGTGAAGGCAGCGATTGTAACGCGGCACCAGATCTGGCCCGTGCCTCAATTGGATTTAACCACCCACAATTGATCCAGCTTCGTCGTAAAACTCGAACTCATCATCTCCCGCCGCATGCCCCAGGCCGGATCCGCCGGCACACTCCCCGCTCGCAACGTTCCATGCCCCCAGCGCTGATTGATCTGGTCGAGCACCCCCATCACCTTCTCCGCCGTCTGCGGTTGCGACTGGGCAAACAAGTCTTCGGTAAACTCTCCGGGCTGCCGAAGATCCATCAATAACACTTCAGCCTTGCTGTACTTGAAGCCCGGCCGGAACAATCGATCAACCGCCTCGCTCGCCACCTTGCTCAGCAATCGCACATCATTGGTCGGATAAGGCAACTCGATCAGCGCGCCATTGGCGTACTTCGCCTCTTCCGGATTGAACATGCCGGTGCGGATACTCACGCGGATCTTTTTGCACAGCGAACTCTGCGCACGCAGCTTTTCCGCCGCTCGATGCACATAAGTAGCAACGGCTTCCTTGATCGGCTCGATGGTAGTCAAACGGTTGCCAAACATGCGGCTGCTGCAAATTTCCTGCTTCGGCGGTTCTGTTTCCGACAGTTCCAGACAGGATGTGCCGCCCAGTTCGCGCGCGGTCTTCTCGATCACCACGCTGAACTTGCGCCGCAGTGTCCACGGATCGGCCTTCGCCAAGTCCATCGCACTTCTGATTTGCATGCTTTCCAGATGAGCTTTCATCCGCCGACCGACGCCCCACACGTCACCGACATCGGTATTGCGCAGCACCCAGTCGCGTTTGGACGGATCGCAGATGTCGACCACGCCGCCGGTATGCGCTTGCAGGCGTTTCGCGGTGTGGTTGGCGAGCTTGGCCAGCGTTTTCGTCGGGGCGATGCCGACGCCGACCGGGATGCCGGTGCGCTTATAAACAGCAGAGCGAATGGTTCGGCCAAAACCTGTCAGGTCCCCAGGAATGCCGCTGAGATCGGCGAACGCCTCATCAATGCTGTAAACCTCGACCGCCGGCACCATGGATTCGATGATCGTCATCACCCGTTCGCTCATGTCGCCGTACAACGCGTAATTACTGCTGAACACCTGAATGCCGTGGCGGCGCAGATCATCACGAATCTGAAAGTACGGCGCGCCCATTTTCACAAAAGGTTTGGCATCGTAGCTGCGCGCGATCACGCAGCCATCGTTGTTGCTCAGCACGACAATCGGCGTCTTCGCCAGATCGGGCCGGAACACTCGCTCACAGCTGGCATAGAAGCTGTTGCAATCGATCAGCGCGAAGACCTGCTCACGATTTGCCATGGTCGCGCACGCTGTAAGTCACCACACCCCAGATCACCAGCTCATCCCCTTCCATCACATAGCGAGGCGGGTATTTGCTGTTGGCCGAAAGAAGAATGATGGTGTTGGCGCGCATGTGCAGGCGCTTGCAGACAGGTTCGGAGTTGAGACCGGCGATGACGATATCGCCGTGCTCGGCATTCAGGCTGCGATCAACAATCACCAGATCACCGCAAAATATCCCGGCGTCCTGCATGCTCTCGCCTTCGATCTTCGCCAGATAAACGTGCGGCGCACGAATATCAAAAACCTCGTCCAGAGAGATGTGCTTTTCAATGTGATCAGCCGCTGGCGAAGGAAATCCGGCGGGAATCCGAAACGAATACAGCGCAAGCTGTTCGCCCGCGCCTGACAAAGGGCCGAGGATGGTGACGCTCATGATACGAACCTGATAGTGAATTTACTGTATGCGTATACAGTAAACTCGGGACGGTTCGGGGGGTCAATGAGGCGTGTAGGAGATTTCGACGGGTGACAGGGTTTTGTATAGCTTTGGAGAGAGAATGATCACCAAAACACATTTCATGGATGCCGAGCACCAACGGTCCCATATGACCATTTTCCAGACACCAAAAACCACAAACCCCCGACTTTCTCTAGGAAAATCAGGGGTTTGCGTTTACTGAATGTGGCGGTGAAGGAGAGATTCGAACTCTCGATACAGTTTCCTGTATACACACTTTCCAGGCGTGCTCCTTAAGCCACTCGGACACTTCACCGTATCTCTGCAGACATGTTCTGTCTGTCGAGGCGCGCTAATGTAGTCGAAAGCTTTTCCGATGGCAAACTTTTTTTCAGAATTTTCATGCGCTTAAGAGAGGCCGCTGCGTTCAGCCAGAGCGGACGATGGCAAACCCGCCAATCTTGGGTAAACCGTGCGCTTCCTTTTATAGCAGGCAACACGCGCGCAGCGCTGGCCGAAGCGCAAAACGGTGACTGGCAGGTCAGTCACGGCGCTTTACCTGGCCTGCGGCGGTGGGTAACGTCTGCCCATCTTTCTAATAAGGAATAGCGTCATGAGCGAGTTGATTGCCTACCACCTCGAAGACGGTATCGCGACCCTGACCCTGAACAATGGCAAGGTCAACGCGATTTCTCCGGACGTGATTGCGGCGTTTAATGCGGCGCTGGATCAGGCGGTGGCGGATCGCGCCGTGGTGATCATTACCGGGCAGCCGGGGATTCTCTCCGGTGGTTATGACCTCAAGGTGATGACCGCCGGCCCGAAAGAAGCCGTTGCGCTGGTGACGGCCGGTTCGACCCTGGCCCGCCGCCTGCTCTCTCACCCGTTCCCGGTGATCGTTGCTTGCCCGGGGCACGCCGTGGCCAAGGGCGCTTTCCTGCTGTTGTCCGCCGATTACCGCATCGGTGTCGATGGCCCGTACAGCATCGGCCTGAACGAAGTGCAGATTGGCATGACCATGCACCACGCCGGTATTGAGCTGGCACGCGACCGCTTGCGGCGTTCGGCTTTCCATCGCTCGGTAATCAATGGCGAGATGTTCGATCCGCAAAGTGCCGTTGATGCAGGCTTCCTCGACAAAGTCGTCACTGCCGAAGAATTGCAGGGCGCCGCGCTGGCTGCCGCGCGTCAGTTGAAGAAGATCAACATGCTGGCGCACAAGAACACCAAGCTCAAAGTGCGCAAGCAACTGCTGGAAACCCTCGACGACGCGATCCTGCAGGATCAGCAACATCTGGGCTGACTCGTCCAAAATCTGCCGGTAAGAGAATAGCCCGACCTTGGTCGGGCTTTTTCTTACGTTCAGCGTTGAAGATTCGCTGAAAGCTCTAGGACGCGCCTGACAGGCAACGCTGAAACATGCGCTTAAACATCGGCCATCTCCGGACTCTATAGCGGCAATTGCCGAAAACAGTGCACATCCGTACACTGCGCCACCTTTTGTCCCGGTGGGCCTGCAAAAATGCTGTTTGTGTTTCGTATGTTGTTGATGGGCCTGCACTTTATTCTGGCCGGCGTGCTCGGCGTGATCCTTGGATTGTGCCGCCCGTTCAACCCGGACAACAGTCGACTGTGCGCCCGCCTCTACGCTTTGCCGGCGATGTGTATCTTGCGTTTGCGGGTCAGGTCCGAGGTCAACGGTTTGGTGAACAAGCCTGACAGTTGCGTGATCATCGCCAACCATCAGTCAAACTACGATCTGTTCGTGTTCGGCAATGTCGTCCCTCGTCGCACCGTTTGTATCGGCAAGAAGAGCCTGAAGTGGGTGCCGTTGTTCGGCCAGTTGTTCTGGCTGGCCGGCAATGTGTTGATCGACCGTGGCAATGCGCACAAGGCGCGGCAGTCGATGCTGACGACGACCCACACCTTGCAGAACGAAGACACCTCGATCTGGGTGTTTCCGGAAGGCACCCGCAACCTCGGTGAAGATCTGTTGCCGTTCAAGAAAGGCGCGTTCCAGATGGCAATTGCCGCCGGCGTGCCGATCGTTCCGGTGTGCGTGAGCAGCTATATCAAACACATGCGCCTGAATCGCTGGCGCAGCGGCAACGTTCTCATACGTTCCTTGCCGGCAATTCCTACAGTCGGAATGACCATGGACGACATGCCCATGCTCATCGAGCGATGCCGCGAGCAGATGCGCGAGTGCATCGAGTCGATGGATCGGCAACTGCAAGCCGCGTGAAACCAAACCCGCCCCGTGCGGGTTTTCTTTTGCCGGGTGAACTGTAGAAGTTTCACTGACTCTCAAGCAGCGACACGGCTAAGCTGAAGCCTAGTTTCCCTGCCATCTGCCAAGAAGAAGTGAATCACCACCATGGGTCGAGTTGTTGCTGCTGCGGTGTACAGCGAGGGTAAGAAAGTCACCAATATTGCGCTGGACGAAGGTGCTGCCTGGGCGGCCAAACCCGGCCACTTCGTGTGGATCGGCCTGGAAGAACCGGACGCACAGGAATTATCCAACCTGCAACGTCAGTTCAACTTGCATGAACTGGCCATCGAAGACGCGCTGGAAAAACACAGCCGACCAAAACTGGAAACCTTTGGTGACGCACTGTTTATCGTCACCTACTCACCGGTTCGCGAAAACGGCGTTTTGCAATTCATCGAAACGCATATCTTCGCCGGCAGGGGTTACATCATTACCGCACGCAACGGCCATTCCGCGTCGTACGCCTATGTGCGTCAACGCTGTGAAGCGCGTCCGCTGTTGCTCGAGCACGGAGAGGATTTCGTCCTCTATGCGCTGCTCGATTTCGTCATCGAGAACTATCAGCCGGTGGGCGAAGCGATCCACGCCGAGATCGATGAGCTGGAGCGCAACGTCTTGTGTAGCGCCCTCAACGAGCGCGACATTCAAAAGCTGCACGGTCTGCGCCGCGATGTGGTGCGCTTGCGTCGGTACGCGGCACCGATGGTGGAGATCGGCGAGGAGCTGCAAAAGCTCAGTTTCCCGTTCATCGACAAGAACATGCGCCCGTACTTTCGCGATGTGCAGATTCATGTAACGCGGCAGATGGAAGACCTGACCACGCTGGCGGACATTGCCAGCCAGACCATCGAGATTGGCGTGTTGCTTGAGGCATCACGGCAGAGCGTGGTGCAACGCAAGTTTGCAGCGTGGGCGGCGATTCTGGCGTTCCCGACAGCGGTGGCGGGGATCTACGGAATGAATTTCCAGAACATGCCGGAATTGACCTGGCACTACGGTTATTTTGCAGTGCTGGGGTTTATTGCGGTGGGGTGTGTGAGTTTGTGGGCGAGCTTCAAGCGGTCCGGGTGGCTGTAGCCGGGACCGCGTTGCCCCGGAGATTCGCGAGCAGGCTCGCTCCCACAGGGATTGTGGGAGCAGGCCCTTTTAGCGTTGAGCCGTTTCTGGTTTGTGCGCCACGAACCGCATCATCCACTCCGCAACCGTAGCGCCATGATGTTCCTGCTCTAGGCTCGCAACCCCCTTGCTGTAGATCTGCGAGCCCAGCGCTTCCTGGCGCAGGTCGAGCAGCGCGCGCGAGTAATCGTGAATGAATTCCGGGTGACCCTGGAAGCACAGCACTTGATCGTTGATGTGATACGCCGCGAACGGGCAGAAATCGCTGGACGCGATGACCGTGGCGTTTTCCGGTAGCTCGGTTACCTGATCCTGGTGACTGATCAGCAGTGTCAGCTCTTCGCGTACCGGGCTCATCCACGGCGCCTTGGCTGCCAGCTTGTAATTGTGAGTACCGACGCCCCAACCCTGAGAGGCCCGCTCGCTCTTGCCGCCAAGCAGCAGCGCCAGCAATTGATGACCGAAACACACGCCGAGCAATTTGTCGCCGCGTTCGTAGCGATTCAGAAGATAGGTCTTGAGGGTCTGAATCCACGGATCCGTGCCGAACGAATCTGCCTTGCTGCCAGTGACCAGATACGCATCGAAAGCCTCGTCGTCGCTTGGGTAATTCCCCTTCACCACGTTATAGACAGTGAAATCAGCGGCGATCGGTTGTTGCGAGAACAGCCGCTGAAACATGTGCCCATAGCCCTGATATTGGTCAATCAATTCGGGCCGCAGGATGTCGGTTTCGAGAATGCAGATGCGCAGCGACATAAAAAATACCTGACACGTGATGGGAATAATGAACACCCAGAGCCTGCCCTGAAACACCCGGCCAAGGCAAGCCCCGAAATGCTCGCTCGCCCTAGAACATTTCACCTTTCGCCGCTTTGTCCAGCAGCAGCGCTGGCGGGGTAAAACGTTCGCCGTATTGCTCGGCCAGATACTGCGCGCGGGCGATGAAGTCCTTCAGGCCATACTGGTTGATGAACTGCAGCGCCCCGCCGGTCCACGCGGCGAAACCGATGCCGAAGATCGAACCGACGTTGGCATCCGCCGTCGAGGTCAGCACGCCCTCCTCCACACAGCGCACGGTTTCGATGGCCTGCACAAACAACAGCCGATCACGCACATCCTTCGCAGAGATCTGTCCGTCGGCCTTCTCGAAGCGCGTTTTCAGCTCCGGCCACAAATGCTTCTGCGCGCCCGCTGGATACTCATAAAAACCGCCTCCGGCAGCTTTGCCCGGTCGCTTGAATTCATTGAGCATCAAGTCAATCACGGCGAAGGCCGGGTGCTCAATCAGCGGTTTGCCTTCTGCCTGCAAGTCCTTGGCCGTCTGCTGACGGATATGGCTCATCAGGCTGAGGGAAACTTCATCGGAGATGGCCAGCGGCCCGACCGGCATCCCGGCCTTGCGCGCTTCGGTCTCGATCATCGGCGCACTGACACCCTCGCCGAGCATGGCGATGCCCTCGTTGGTGAATGTGCCGAAAACCCGCGAGGTGAAGAAGCCGCGACTGTCATTGACCACGATCGGAGTTTTCTTGATTTGCAGAACGAAGTCGAAACCGCGAGCGAGAGTTTCGTCGCTGGTCTGCGCGCCCTTGATGATTTCCACCAGCGGCATTTTTTCCACCGGACTGAAGAAATGCAGGCCGATGAATTTGCTTTGATCGGGCACGGCCGTCGCCAGGCCGGTGATCGGCAGGGTCGATGTGTTGGAGGCGATGACAGCGTCGCCACCCACCACCTGTTGCGCGGCGGCAGATACCTTGGCTTTGAGCTGGCGATCCTCGAACACCGCTTCGATGATCAGATCGCAACCGGCCAGATCGGCATCGCTTTCGCTCGCAACGATGCGCGCCAGCACCGCCTCGCGCTGCTCGACAGTCAGCTGGCCACGGGCAACTTTTTTATCCAGCAGCGAAGCTGAATGCGCCTTACCTTTCTCGGCAGCAGCGAGATTGATGTCCTTGAGGACGACTTCGATACCGGCCGAAGCGCTGACAAACGCGATGCCCGCGCCCATCATTCCGGCGCCGAGCACACCGACTTTCCGGGTTTTATAGGGCGCAAAACCTTGCGGCCTGGAACCGCCGGCGTTGATTTCGTTCAACTGGAACCAGAACGTGCCGATCAGGTTTTTCGAAATCTGCCCGGTCGTCAGCTCGGTGAAGTAGCGGGTTTCGATCAGGTGCGCGGTGTCGAAATCGACCTGAGCGCCCTCCACCGCCGCGCATAGAATCTTCTCCGGCGCCGGCAGGGTGCCTTGAGTTTTCGCGCGCAGGATCGACGGCGCAATCGCCAGCATCTGCGCCACTTTCGGGCTCGATGGCGTGCCGCCAGGAATCTGGTAACCCTTCACGTCCCAGCGCTGCACTGCCGTCGGATTGGCGAGAATCCACGCGCGCGCCTTGGCCAGCAGCTCATCGCGATTCGCTGCCAATTCATCAATCAGCCCGGCCCGCAGCGCCTGTTGCGGGCGCACCTTCTTGCCTTCAAGCAAGTACGGCAGGGCTTTTTCGATACCGAGCATGCGCACCATGCGCACCACCCCGCCGCCGCCCGGCAACAGGCCCAGGGTCACTTCCGGAAGACCGAGTTGCACCGAGGCGTCATCAACAGCAATGCGGTGGTGGCAGGCCAGACAGATCTCCCAGCCGCCGCCCAACGCAGCGCCGTTGATCGCCGCGACCACCGGTTTGCCGAGGGTTTCCAGGCTGCGCAATTGCGCCTTGAGGGTCAGCACCATGTCGTAGAAAACTTTGGCTTCGGGTTTGCCGACCTTGATCAATTCATTGAGGTCGCCGCCGGCAAAAAAGGTTTTCTTCGCGGAGGTGATGATCACTCCGGCGATGCTGTCCTTCTCCGCTGACAAACGAGCAACGCAAGCGGCCATGGCCTCGCGATACACGGCGTTCATGGTGTTGGCGCTCTGGCCCGGCATGTCCATGGTCAGCACGACGATAGCGTCCTGGCCTTTTTCGTAACGAATGGCTTCGCTCATAACAGGGTTCCTTGAAGTCGGGGCTCAGAGGCGTTCGATGATGGTGGCAATGCCCATGCCGCCGCCGACACACAGCGTCGCCAGGCCGTAGCGCAAGTTGCGCGCTTCCAGTTCATCAAGCAGGGTGCCGAGGATCGCGCAACCGGTGGCGCCCAGCGGGTGGCCCATGGCGATCGAGCCGCCGTTGACGTTGACCTTGCCCGGGTCGACGGCCATGTCCTTGATGAATTTCAACACCACCGAAGCAAACGCTTCGTTGACCTCGAACAGATCGATGTCCTCCACGCGCAGTCCGGCCTTGGCCAAGGCTTTGCGGGTCGCCGGCGCTGGGCCGGTGAGCATGATGGTCGGATCTGTGCTGGTGACGGCCGTGGCGACGATACGCGCGCGTGGCTGCAGCCCCAGCGCGCGGCCCTTGGCTTCGGAGCCGATGAGCATCAGCGCCGCACCGTCGACAATCCCGGAACTGTTGCCCGGCGTGTGCACGTGGTTGATCCGCTCCACATGGCTGTAGACCCGCAACGCCGTGGCGTCGAAGCCCATTTGCCCGATCATTTCGAAACTCGGCTTGAGCTTGCCCAGGCCCTCGAGGGTAGACTCGGCGCGGATGAACTCATCGTGGTCAAGCAGGATGATGCCGTTCTGATCCTGCACCGGCACCAGCGACTTGTTGAACGAGCCGTCGGCCCGCGCTCGTGCGGCTTTTTGCTGGGAGTGCAGTGCGTAGTCATCGACATCCTGCCGGCTGAAGCCTTCGAGGGTGGCGATCAGATCGGCGCCGACGCCCTGCGGGGTGAAATGGCTGTGCAGGTTGGTCTGCGGGTCCAGTGCCCAGGCGCCGCCATCGCTGCCCATCGGCACCCGCGACATCGACTCGACGCCGCCGACCACCACCAGATCCTCGAATCCTGAGCGCACTTTCATCGCGCCAAGATTCACCGCTTCCAGACCCGAAGCGCAGAAACGGTTGATCTGCACACCGGCGACGCTGACGTCCCAGTCGGCCACTTGCACCGCCGTCTTGGCGATGTCCGAACCTTGATCGCCGATCGGCGTGACGCAGCCGAGGACGACGTCATCGACCTGACTGGTATCCAGCGCGGTGCGCGCCTGCAAAGCGCTCAGCAAACCCGCCACCAGGTTGACCGGCTTCACGCTGTGCAGCGCGCCATCGGCCTTGCCTTTGCCACGCGGAGTGCGTAACGCATCGAAAATCAAAGCTTCAGTCATGACGTCCTCGAACCTGATTTATTGTCACTTCACTTTCGCCCTGCGCCGACTGGCAAGCAATGACCACATTGCTCAAAGCGCTTGACGCACACGCTCAGACGGACGGTCATCGGACCTCAGGTGAACCGGTTCAGGTCGTCGAGTTGTCTCAGCCAGCGGGCGGCAAAGAAGCTGGCAATACGCCTCATGCCGTTTTAAAAGCTTTTTTCAAGATCCCCATATGAAATGGATCTAAGCGAAGAGTGACGCGGGCTCTAAGGTGAACATGTACGCCATCGTCGTCGGGTTTTGCCGAGACGGGCGTGCTTCAACAGGAAGTGCAACGCGTGCCGTCAGGGAAATGCAGTCAGGCATGCATCAGGAAATAACAATAAAGGCGGTCAAGCCATGTTCAAACAACCGAAAGTACGTCAAGCAGGACTCATTCTTTTCGCCACGACGCTGTTGTTGATCTTGCCGAATCTGACCAAGGTCATCGGCTGATTCAAACGTCGCGTGCTGTATATCGCCAATGAAAATGTGACTGGCCCGCTACCCGGGCCAGCGTGGTTGTGCCAACCTTTGCGCACTTCCTCGACATGGACGGCGATCATTTGAAAACGCTCATTGCGCTCGGTGCCTTGCTGCTGAGCTTGCCCTTGTCCGCCGCACAACTGGATCTGCAGTTGGGCGCAAACAGCCGCACCTGGCAGACCGAAGAGCTGCTCAAGCATCCTCAGCTGCAAACTCTCACGATCAACAATGATGTTTCCTATAAGAAGGACATGACCTATCAGGCCGTGCCGCTGGCCGCATTGCTGACGGGGGTCAAGCCGGAGGATCACTTGCAGGCGGTGGCGCTGGATGGCTTTGCCGCAGAGTTGGCCGCCGCGCCCTTGCTGAACAAGGACGGCGCGCGGGCATGGCTGGCGATCGAGGATCCGGCGCAGCCGTGGCCACCGCTGTCAGCCGGCAAGCACAGCGCCGGGCCGTTCTATCTGGTCTGGACCGATCCGCAGGCGGGCAATATCAGCCCCGAGCAGTGGCCGTTCGAAGTCGCCAGTATCAAGCTGATGGCCCCGGTGGCCCAACGCTTTCCTGCCCTGCTGCCCGATCCTGCCTTGAAGGCCGATGATCCGGTGAACCAGGGTTTTGCCCTGTTTCAAAAAAACTGCCTGGCCTGTCACCGGTTGAATGGTGCCGGAGACGCGCAGTTCGGTCCGGATCTGAATATTCCGTATAGCCCGACCGAGTATTTCGGGGCGGATTTCTTGAAGCGCTACATCCGCGATCCGCAGAGTTTGCGTCAGTGGCCGCAGGCGAAGATGCCGGGGTTTTCTGCTGAGGTATTGCCGGATACAGATCTTGAAATGCTGGTGGGCTATCTCAAGCATATGGCCGGGCGCAAAGTTAAGCCGTAAGCCTTAGGGTGTTATTACTGGCCTCTTCGCTGGCAAGCCAGCTCCCACAGGGTATGCGCAGAGTTCGAATCAGCGGTCATCCTGTGGGAGCTGGCTTGCCAGCGATAGCGGTATCCCGAATCTATTGTTGCTGCACGGAAATAACCGGTGTCGGCGAGACGAACACCTTGGCGTGCATCTGCTCGCAGCCGCCGCCCCGGCGCATGCCACGGACCGGGCAGGCATCGAGATAATCCAGGCCCACCGCCAGCTTCAGGTGTCGCTCAGGGCGCGCCAGCTGGTTGGTCACGTCGAAGCTGTACCACGCGTCATCCAGCCACGCTTCCGCCCAGGCATGGCTGGCCAGATGCTCGCAATCTTCGCTGTACAGATAACCCGACACGTAACGCGACGGCACGCCGAGACTGCGCGCGCAGGCTAGAAAGGCGTGGGCATGATCCTGACAGACCCCGGCCCGACCGGCGAAAGCTTCGGCGGCGCTGGTGTCGACTTCGGTAGAGCCCGGCGTGTAGCTCATGTGCTGATTCAGACCGTGCATCAAGTCGATCAGCGCGGTGCGGTCTCGCCGCTGCTTGCAGTTCTTCGCGGCAAACTCGCGCAAGGCTTCGTCGGCTTCGGTCAGGCGCGTGAAGCGCAGGAACGGCAGCGCCGACTGGCTCTCATGTTCGGCCTCGCGCAATTCATCGATATCGACCTGACCACGGGCGCCGATGATGATCGCTTCGTGCGGCTCGTCCATGGTCAGCACATGCAGGATGTTGCCAAACGGATCGAGCTGCGCACGCACCGGACGCGGCAGGTCGAGTTGCCAACTGAGGACATGCTGACGCTCGCTGTCGTGGGGTGTCAGGCGCAGGTACTGGATGCTCGCGCGCACCTGATCTTCGTAGTGATAGGTGGTCTCGTGGCTTATGGAAAGTCTCATGCAGCCTCCAGATAGGAACTGTGAATGGCGTTGCCCAACTGGCGCACCAGCGGGATGAATTCGGTCAGCCAGGCGTGCAGGCCTTCTTCGAGAATTTCGTTGATGCCGGTGTAACGCAGGCGCGCGTCCATTTCCGCCGCCAGGCGTTGTGCCGGGCGGCCGTTGGCGCCGGGCAGTTGCGCGAGGATCTGGTCAATCTCTTCTGTACAGGCACGCAGCGAACGCGGCACATCGGCGCGCAACAGCAGCAATTCGGCGACATGCCGGGCGCCGGGCGCGTCGCGGTAGATTTCGGTGTAGGCCTCGAACGACGACAACGCCCGCAGCAGCGCACTCCACTGGTAATAAGCGTGCGCGGTGCCATCGCTGACCGCTTCGGCCTGATCGCCGGCCATTTCGTAACGCGCATCAAGCAGGCGCAGCGTGTTGTCCGCGCGCTCGATAAACGTGCCCAGACGAATAAAGCGAAACGCGTCGTTGCGCATGATCGTGCCGTAAGAGGCGCCGCGAAACAGGTGCGAACGCTCCTTGATCCATTCGCAGAAACGACTCATGCCATAGCGGCTCAAGCCCTGTTCGGCGATGCCGCGAATTTCCAGCCAGGTCGCGTTGATGTTTTCCCACATGTCCGCAGTGATTCGCCCGCGCACGGCATGGGCACTGGCCCGCGCTGCACCAAGGCAGCTGTAGATACTGGCCGGGTTGGCCGCGTCCAGTGCGAAGAAATGCAGCAAGCGTTCAGCGTGCAGGTCGCCGTGGCGTTCAAGGTAATCGTCCAAGGTGCCGGTGATCAGCAACGGCATGGCGAGTTCGTGCAGACCGTCGCCGCGCCCGTCCTGCGGCATCAGCGACAGCGAATAACTGATGTCGAGCATGCGCGCGAGATTCTCCGCACGCTCCAGGTAACGCGACATCCAGTACAGATCCGAGGCAGTTCTACTTAACATGGCAAGCTTCCTTCAATCCTCGACTACCCAGGTGTCCTTGGTCCCGCCGCCCTGGGAGGAGTTCACCACCAGGGAGCCTTCACGCAACGCGACACGGGTCAAACCGCCAGGCACCACACGGGTTTCGCGGCCGGACAGCACGAACGGACGCAAGTCGATATGGCGCGGCGCGATGCCGTTTTCGACAAAGGTCGGACAGGTCGACAGCGACAGCGTCGGCTGCGCAATGTAGGCATGGGGTTTGGCTTTGATGCGCTCGCGAAAGGCATCGATTTCCGCCGTCGTCGCGGCCGGTCCGACCAGCATCCCGTAACCGCCGGAGCCCTGGGTTTCCTTGACGACCAAATCCGCAAGATTGGCCAGTACGTGGGACAGCTCGGACGGGTTGCGGCATTGCCAGGTCGGCACGTTTTTCAGAATCGGTTCTTCGTCGAGGTAGAAACGGATCATGTCGGTGACAAACGGGTACACCGATTTATCGTCGGCCACGCCAGTGCCGATGGCGTTGGCCAGCACCACGTTGCCGGAGCGATAGGACGACAGCAGCCCCGGCACACCGAGCATCGAGTCCGGGTTGAACGCCAGCGGATCAAGGAATGCGTCGTCGAGGCGGCGATAGATCACATCGACCGCTTTCGGGCCATCGGTGGTGCGCATGAATACCTTGTCGTCACGCACGAACAGATCTGCGCCTTCCACCAGTTCAACGCCCATCTCCCGCGCCAGAAACGCATGTTCGAAGAACGCGCTGTTGAAGCGTCCCGGCGTCAACACCACCACGCTCGGGTTGTCGATCGGGCTTGAGCTTTTCAGGGTGTCGAGCAGCAGATTGGGATAGTGATCGATCGGGGCAATGCGCTGGGCGGCGAACAGTTCAGGGAACAGGCGCATCATCATCTTGCGGTCTTCGAGCATGTAGCTGACGCCACTGGGTGTGCGCAGGTTGTCTTCGAGAACGTAATAAGTGCCATCGCCATCGCGCACCAGATCGACCCCGGAGATGTGCGAATAGATATCGCGGTGCAGATCCAGACCTTGCATCGCCAATTGGTATTGCTCGTTGGCCAGCACCTGTTCGGCGGGAATAATCCCGGCCTTGATGATGCGCTGCTCGTGGTAGAGGTCGGCGAGAAACATATTCAACGCCTTGACCCGCTGGATGCAGCCGCGCTCGACAATCCGCCATTCACTGGCCGGAATGCTGCGGGGAATGGTGTCGAACGGAATCAGGCGCTCGGTGCCCTGCTCGTCGCCATAGAGCGTGAAGGTGATCCCGGCACGGTGGAACAGCAGATCGGCCTCGCGGCGGCGCTGCGCGAGCAGCTCGTCGGGCGTCTCGGCCAGCCAGCGGGCAAATTCCCGGTAATGCGGGCGGACCAGGCCGCCGGCATCGTACATCTCGTCAAAATAGGTGCGGATCATGCCGTACTCCTTGTCACTCCGGACATACAGGCCTTCGCAAGGCCCGTGCCATCGGCATAAACGCTTTGATTTCAATCGGTTGTAGATCCACGCCGAAGGCTGCGCACCATTCCTGTGCGGCAAATGCCCCGGCCCGATTGCCCCCGCTTCATTGCGACGCACTGCATCGCCTATCACCAGCATAGTCAGAGTTGATTTCACTGCCCGGCCACGACTGCGGATAATCCGCGCATTCGCTGCAAAACTTCCCCGGCACGCCGCCGCGAAGGAGACAGCTCAACTGATCTGAACTGCCTTGGCAGCCCCGTCCCGACAGGACTTTATTGCACACCCGTCTTCCCTTTTAGCCACCCTCTCCGGTGGCTTTTTTTTGCCCGGGATTCTTGTTTCAGGGTTTTGCCACTGCGATGTGCAGAAGCCAGAAACGACAACGGCCGACCCGAAGGTCAGCCGTTGCCCGACAAACAATGCGCAATATCAATTCAACCGGTAACGATTGCGCACCTCCTGCTTCACGCCCCAACCCTCGATAATGCCGCCCAGCGGTTCGACCACGGCAGAAAAGCCTTGCTCGAAATCGCCGATGTCGTCATAGGTTGCGTACATCACTTTGCTCAATTCCAGCGACCAGGCGCCGTCGTCGCGCGCACTGACCTGGGCATTGATGGATTCACCGCGAAATTTGCCTGCTGCCCTGCGCGCCCGCTCCTCGTCCGGGAAAATCGCGTAGAACTCGATGGGATGGAACCGGGAAAAATCGAAACCGCCTTCTTTCATGCGGCGCAGAACGTTGCTGCTGATGTCTTCTTGATAGGCTGTGCTCATGAATCGTCCCCCTCGATTGATGGATAGACTTTCCGTATTCCCGCCCCGGGCCTTTTGGCCTAAGTACTACGGCAACGTGGTTGCGCGCGGGAAACAAGCATGTAGCTGACAAGACCAGACCTTAGCGATCCATTCGCTGATCTCGCCTGCAGAGTAGCCCCAAGAGAGCGCCGCTGCCAAGGCCTGGTTTACGAGATGACAGGAAGTGTTCAGACAGGGGTGATGCTGCGGATTTCGATGCCGTTCTGGGTCTTGAGGTTTTTCACCTCGGCATCGGTGGTGCGCCCTTGCAGGTCGTTGAGATCCAGCTGGGCGGCGACCGGAAGAAGCCGCTCCTTGATCAGCCGCGCGGCTTCATCATCGGACGGGCATTCCTCACGTTCGAAGACTTCATCAACAATTTCGCCGTGATCATCCACGAAAGTGACTTTCCACTTTTGCATCAGTGCCTCCTCGATCAACCCGTAAATGGGCTTACCTCTATCTCGACTTTTTTCCGCGATAGTTGGTTCAAAAGGATTACAGCCGCCAACGGTGAAAATAACCATCCGATCGATAGGGCGGACTCTGTGGCGAGGGGATTTATCCCCGTTCGGCTGCGCAGCAGTCGTAATGCCGTCCATTGCGGTTTAACGGAGACACCGCGCAGGCCGGTTCACGGATGCTGCGCATCCCAACGGGGATAGATCCCCTCGCCACAAAAGCTCCCTTGCAGAGCGACTTCAGAGTGATCAGTCGTTGCTTGGCTTGTTGACCGCTTGCAGCACGTATTGCGGCAAGGCGAACGCGCCGATGTGGATTTCCGGATTGTAGTAACGGGTGACGATGCCGCTGCCGATGAAGCGCTGTTGCAGGGTTTCACGGCTGAGCTTGCGGTAGGCCGGGTTGGTCGAGCCCCAGGCGAAGGTCATCGAGCCGCCGATGTAGGTCGGCACGGCGGCCTGGTAGAAGTGCCAGTCCGGGAACAGGCTGCGCAGGCGACCGGCGGTGGTTTTGACTTCGTCGATTTGCATGAACGGCGTGCCGTTCTGAGTCACGAGGATGCCGCCTTCGTTCAGGCAGCGGTGGCACGCCTGGTAGAAGTTCTCCGAGAACAGCACTTCGCCCGGGCCGATCGGGTCGGTGGAGTCGGAGATGATCACGTCGAATTTTTCAGTGGTGGTGGCGACGAAACGCATGCCGTCATCGATCACCAGGTTCAGGCGCGGATCGTCGTAGGCTCCGGCGGAATGGTTCGGCAGGAATTCCTTGCACATGTCGACCACAGTGCCGTCGATTTCGACCATGGTGATGTGCTCGACGCCGGCGTGCTTGGTCACTTCGCGCAACATGCCGCCGTCACCGCCGCCAATGATCAGCACGCGCTTGGCGGTGCCGTGGGCAAGGATCGGCACGTGGGTGAGCATTTCGTGGTAGATGAATTCGTCGGCTTCGGTGGTCTGGATCACGCCGTCCAGCGCCATCACCCGGCCCATGCGCGGGTTCTGGAAGATCACCAGATGCTGGTGTTCGGTGCGCACTTCGTGCAGCAGTTTTTCCATGCGAAAACGCTGGCCGTAGCCTTCGTAGAGGGTTTCCAGGTACTCGCTGGTCTTGGTGACGGTCATGGTCAAGTGCTCCGATAAATGCGCGGGCGCCATCGTGGGGACGATTGCCCGGGAAAGGCGCGCATTCTACGTTGCCGAAGATGACAGGTCGAACCTCCGGTTGTTTTTTACCAGCGCAAACCACTGTGGGAGCGAGCCTGCTCGCGAAAGCGGAGTATCAGTTGCCGGTGATGGCGACTGACACAACGTCTTCGCGAGCAGGCTCGCTCCCACAGGGATGACCGTGTGATCGAAAATCAGCTCAGATCCGGACGTTACCCCGTGGCCCGGCAATAGCCCAGATGATCAGGCCCAGCACCGGCAGGAGGATAATCAGCAACACCCAGACGATTTTCATCCCGGTGGAGGCGCCGCTTTTGAGCACATTGATGATGGCCCAGATATCGAGGGCAAGGATGATCAGGCCAATCAGACCGTTGAACGTGGAACCCATGGTGTCGCTCCAGAATAGTGGCATGCACTTTTAGGATAGACGGTCGCGCGCAGGGTTCCCTTTTATTGCGTTCAGACGTGAACAGCGACCTTCAAGGCTTCCAGTGCCGGCGCAGCGGCGATGCCGACCTCGGCGCACAACTCCAGCACGCGGGGCACGTCGTTGCCGTAGACCAGGACCATTTGCAATTCATCGTCGAGCAACTGGCTGAAGTTCATCAACGTGTAACCGCCGTTTTCCTTGTTCAGGCTGCTCATCTGCACCTGGATGCGGTTGAGTGCGGTCAGTGCTTCGGTCTTGGCCAGTTGTTTGGGCTTGAGGTTGAAATCCACGCCGGGGCCAAACGAAGCAACGATTTGTGCGAACAGATCGACATAGGTATCGGCCTGGAACAGCACAGTTTCCGGCAGGCTGCCGACCACTACCCACTCACCTAGCGGGATCGGGAATGTGTCGTCGTAGTTGATGTCCGGATTGGCGGCCAGAAAAGCATTGGCATCGGCGTAGGCCTGCGCGGCTTCGTCGGCCACTTTCAGGATCTCGTCCTCGCCCATGCAGCCGGAGCTGATTTTGCTGATGAGTTCGACGAGTGCGGCTTTCATGAGGGCGGATCCTGTAGTGACAGTAGAATTTCGGGCGCGAAGAATAGCGCAGAAAAGCAAAAGATCGCAGCCTTCGGCAGCTCCTACAGGTCCTGCGTTCACTTGGCGAACGCATCAAGTGTAGGAGCTGCCGCAGGCTGCGATCTTTTGATCGTTTATCAGGCCAACAACTTTTCCAGCTGCGCAGTGGTATCGACTGCACCCATGGTCCGCGCCGCATCCAGCGCGGTCACGCCATTGGCGTCCTTGGCTCTCGGGTCAGCACCCTGGCCGATCAGGTAATCGACGATTTCAACGCGATTGAACATCGCCGCCATCATCAGCGCCGTGCGGCCGTCGAAGGAAGAACCTTCAATCTCGGCGCCCGCCTCAACCAGCGCCTTGACCACCGCCAGATCGCCTTTGAACGCGGCGCCGGCAATCGGGCTCTGGCCGTTGCCATTGCGCATTTCCGGATCGGCTTTGTGTTTAAGCAGAACCTTCACCGCATCAACATGGCCGTAGTAGCTGGCGAGCATCAACAAGGTGTCGCCCTTGCTGTTTTTCAGGTTCACCGGCAGCCCGGCGGTGACCAAGCGATCAAGCATCTCGGCATCACCGTCGCGCGCCTTGTTGAAAACCTGCTCGGTGAATTCGGCAGCTTCTTCAGGGGTCATCTGGCGGCTTTGGTCAGACATGTGGCACTCCATTTCGGTCTATCGGAAGCCGACAGTTTCCCGAGCGCGACGGTGCCTGTCACTCGGTTTTTTCCGAGCGTCCCGATAGCCACGCTCAATACCGATGTTTGCCTTGTTGAATTTCAGCGAGGATTTGCTCACTGACATGCACATAAGTTTCGCTGCCCGGCAGCCAGGCGAAGATCGGGTCATCGCCCGTGAGGCCGGGATCGAAGCCTTCTGTTTTCAGGCGAGTCTTCTGGTACTTGAACGTGCCGGTGGTTTCCATTTTCACTTTCACCCGCAGGAACAACGGCACGGCATAAGCCGGCATACGTTGCCGGACGAAACTCAGCAATTCAGCGAAATCCAGCGTGGCCAAGGATTCCGCAGGAGTGATGGCGGCCATTCCGGCGCGCCCGTTGGTGTTTGGGATTTCGACACCGTAGGCCACGGCTTCAGCAATCAATGGATGTTGCAGCAACAGGTTCTCGACTTCGGTGGTCGACACGTTTTCACCCTTCCAGCGATAGGTATCGCCGAGGCGATCAACAAATTGCGCGTGGCCGAAACCGATGTTGCGCAGCAGGTCGCCGGTGTTGAAAAAGCGATCGCCCTTGTTGAATACATCGTGGAGGACGACGCGCGCGGTTTTCTGCGGATCGGTGTAACCGTCCAGCGGCGCTTTTTCGTCGATCCGCGCCAGCAGCAGGCCTTGCTCGCCCTTGCCGACCTTGCGCATGAAACCATCTTCGCCGCGCAACGGTTCGCCACTGTCATGGTCGTAAGCGACCAGTTCCCAGGCCATCAGCGAAAACCCGACGGTGTTGTCGAAATTGAGGATGTTGGTGAAACCGATGTTGCCGTCGCTGGCCGCGTACAGCTCACAGATATGCTCCACCGCAAAACGTGATTTGAACTCGGCCCAAGCACCAGGACGCAGGCCATTGCCGATCATCTTGCGCACATCGTGACGGCTGTCATCGACGCTGACCGGTTGCTCGACCAGGTAGCGGCACAATTCGCCAACATAGCCGATGGTGGTCGCGCGATAGCGGCGCACATCATTCCAGAACTGGCTGGCGCTGAATTTGCGGCGGATGGCGAAACCCGAGGCGCCGTTGATCGCCGATCCCCAACACACGCACAGACCTGTGGCGTGATACAGCGGCAAGGTGCAGTAAACGACATCATCCGGGCGCATATCGAGGGCGATCATGCCGAAGCTCGCCGAACTGCGCATCCACCGTCCGTGCTTGAAAACCCCGGCCTTGGGCAGACCGGTGGTGCCGGAGGTGTAGATGTAGAAACACGGATCGTCGAAGAATACTTGCGCGCTGCTCGGCGGGTTATCGCTGCTGGCGTCAGCACTGGCGCTGATCAGATTGACGTAACCCTCGGGCGCGATGCCCGGGTGGCTGTATGTGTCCTGATCAGCGACAAACCAGGTGCGGGGCGCTGCGATCGCTACCTGATCACGCACGCCGGCATAGGCAGCGGTCAGTTCTTCGCCGACCACGATGGCCACAGGCGCAACCAGATTGATACTGTGAACAAGCGTGTCGCGCATCAATGAGGTGTTGAGCAGCGCACTGACCGCGCCGAGCTTGGCCAGCGCCAGGATTGTCACCAGTAATTCCGCACGGTTCTCGATGAACACCGCGACCACATCGCCTTTGCCGATACCTTGCTCGCTCAGATAATGCGCAATGCGATTGGCCCACTGGTTGACCTGTGTGTAGGTCAACGCCACGTCGCCCTGCAATAACGCCACACCATTGGGATTGCGCAGCGTCGCCTGCTCGAACGTCCAGCCCAGGCCACACGTTTGGGTCGGATCCGTAACGTTGGCCACTTTCATGCCTTTGACCACCCGGGGGATGGCCTTGGCGATTATCGGCAGTTTGCGGAGCATCATGCCCCAGGTAATCGTGTCGCTTGGTGCGTGACGCATGAAAGCTCCCCGTTCGATCTTGACGTGCAGACCGCTGTTCTTGTTATCGGGTAATGACTGCGACCGACGCGTTTATATCGTGGGTCGAGAAGGAAAGTACGTCAGTGCTCGCGGGGCTGTACACGCGGTTTTTGCAATGATTTGTATCCCGTCGCGCTTACGGGGAACAGCGGATTCTGGTACGGACGTTTGGTTCCGTTGCATGGAGAAAAATCACGCAAAATGCAGGATGCACGATGGCCATTCATGCAGATTGCACGACGCCGGCAAAATGCACTACTTTCAACTTGTTGATTTTAAAGGGAATTTATTCGCATCAATACTGGCACAAACGCTGCAACTACCTCCGCATGCTTGCCATTCAAGTACATACGGAGCTGATGACATGAGCCTGATTCAAGAAAAATTTACATCGCTGTTCTCCAACTACGAAGTCAGCACTGCCCCACGTCCTGACGGTGGCATCCTGCTCACTCTGCGTAGCAGCGACGGCAAAGTCTTCAAACGCGCACTCTCGTATCAGCAACTGCATGCCGGCGACCAACTGTCGTGGGCGATCAGCGCGATCCGCCGTGACCTGGCCGAACAAGCCAGCGAGCTGCCGCAAATTGCGATGCTGCAGAGCCAGCAGCGTTTTGCTCTGCCGACCTATCACTCGCTGTAATTGGCTTTAAACAAAAACAGGCCGTGGAGCATGCGCTTCACGGCCTGTTTTTTGTGCGCATGATTTTTGTAGGAGCTGCGGTACGCTGCGATCTTTTGATCTTGATTTCATGCGTAAATCGAAAGATCGCAGCCTCGTTTCACTCGACAGCTCCTACAGGGATGCGTGCAATGGTCAGAACGCTTCCGGTTCGATCCCGGTAAAGCTGTCCACCGTCACGTGTCCTGCCAATTCCCCGCCTTCACGCGCCAGGCCACAGGTTTTCATGCCGGCTGACTGGGCAGCGTCGAGCTCTTCGACGATATCCGACAGGAACAGGATTTCATCGGCTTCAACACCCACCGCCTGCTGAATGTTGCGGTAGGACTGCGCCTCACGCTTCGGCCCCGATGTGGTGTCGAAATAGCCGCTGAACAGCGGTGTCAGATCCCCCGCTTCCGAGCAACCGAAAATCAGTTTCTGTGCCTGGATCGAGCCGGACGAGTAAACAAACAGTTGATAACCGGCCGCATGCCAACGTTGCAGCGCTTCAACGGCATCCGGATAAACATGCCCTTTCAACTGCCCGGCCTGATAGCCCTGCGCCCAGACCATGCCCTGCAACGCCTTGAGCGGCGTGGCTTTGCGGTCTTCAGCGATCCAGCTCAAGAGGATTTCAACAACCCGCTCGACATCGGCCTGCGGCTCGTTGCTGTCGCGGCGCACGGCGTCGAGCTGTTCGGCGACATCAGCACGCGATGCGGTCTGGCGCACAAAGTCGGGCAAATGTTCGGCGGCGTAGGGAAACAGCACGTCGAAGACGAAACTCACCGCGCTGGTGGTGCCTTCGATGTCGGTGAGGATGGCTTTGATCGACACGGTTTCAGTCCTCCAGACGCGGGAAACGACCGGCGATGTCTTCGCCGGTGAAATTGGCAACCCAGCCTTCCGGGTTGTTGAACAGACGAATCGCCACGAAATGCGGATGTTCGCCCATGTCGAACCAGTGCTTGGTGCCGGCCGGAACCGAGATCAGGTCGTTCTTTTCACAGAGCACGGCGTAGACGTAATCGTCGATATGCAGGGTAAACAAGCCACGACCGGCGACGAAAAATCGCACTTCGTCTTCGCCATGGCGGTGCTCTTCGAGGAACTTGGCGCGCAGCTCGGCTTTTTGCGGATGATCACTGTTGAGGCTGATCACATCGACCGTAATGTAACCGCGCTCGGTCATCAGTTTGTCAATCTGCTCTTTGTAGGCGCTGATGACCTCTTCCTGACTGGCGCCGGGCTGAATCTTCGCGGCGGCCTGCCAGCGGTCGAAACGCACGCCCTGCTCGGCCAGCGTCGAGGCGATATCTTCGAAATGGGTCAGCACCTTATTGGGAATCTCAGGGCTGGAAACGTGATAAACGGACAGGCTGCTCATGGGCAATTCCTCGGTAGCGGCGGCGCCGTCCGGCTCTTGAAGACCGGTCGGGCGCCGCATGGCATCAGGCAAACAGGCTGTTTCAGATGAATTCAGCCTTGGCGGTTCATGACGCTGCGGGTTTTCAACTCGCATTCAAACAGGAATTCAAAAGCCTCGATCTGCCGCAGCGCGTCGCTCATCTGCGCGCCCCAGGTGTAGAGGCCATGACCACGAATCAGATAACCGACGCAATCAGGATGGGCGTCGAGCCAAGGCTGCACCTTGGCAGCGAGGCGCGCAATGTCCTGATCGTTGTCGAAAATCGGCACACGCACCCGTGATTCATGGGTGGAAATACCGCTGAAGGCTTTTTGCAGTTCGTAGTCTTCGAACTCGATGAAATCTTCCGGGGTCAGCCGCGACAGCACCGTGGCGTTCACCGAGTGGGTGTGCAACACCGCGCCGATTTCCGCGCGCCAGCGGTAGAGCTGGGTGTGCAACAAGGTTTCGGCGGAGGGTTTCTTGCCCGGCTCCAGGCTGTTGCCGGACAGATCGGTAGCGAGCACGTCATCCACACCCAACTGGCCCTTGTGCTTGCCCGATACGGTCAACAGCGCTTCGCTCGGCGACAGGCGTGTCGAATAGTTGCTGCTGGTGGCTGGCGACCAGCCACGGCCATATAGAAAACGCCCGGCGTCAACGATCTGCTGGGCGAGCTGTTCACGGCTAAGGCTCATGGCCTGTCCTCTTGCATACATGTGGCAATGATAACGGCAGCGGCAAGCGCTGCGAGACTGGCAATACTAAAGGTCAATGTTGCGCCGAGGGCATTCCAGCTGTAGCCGGAATACAGCGCGCCGAGCGCCCCGCCGGTGCCGGCCAGTGCCGCATACAGCGCCTGGCCCTGGCCTTGCTGGCGGGCGCCGAAACTACGTTGCACGAAAGCGATGGCAGCCGCATGAAAGCTGCCGAATGTCGCTGCATGCAACACCTGGGCGAACAACAACACCCAGAGAAACTCCGCAAACGAACCGAGCAGCACCCAACGCAACGCCGCCAGCAGGAAGCTCGCCAGCAGCACCCGGCGCAGGGAAAAGCGCGCCAGAATGCGGCTCATGGCCATGAACATCAGCACTTCCGCCACCACACCCACGGCCCAGAGCATACCGATGACGCCACGGCTGTAACCGAGGCGTTCAAGGTGCAAAGTCAGAAAGGTGTAATACGGCCCGTGGCTGACCTGCATCAGCGCGACGCAAGCATAAAACGCCAGCACGCCGGGATGACGCAATTGCTTGAGGAAGCCCTCACCCGTCGGCCGATTGCCTTGCGCGGGCTGCGCATTCGGCACCCACAGGCTGCTGAGAACGATACCGGCCATGATCAGCACCAGCGCAGCCGGGTAGATGTCCAGACTCAGCCATTCGAACAGCCGTCCCAGCACCACCACAGTGATGATGAAGCCGATCGAGCCCCACAGGCGGATCTGGCTGTAGCGCGACGTTTGCCCCTGCAGATGCGCGAGGGTGATGACTTCGAACTGCGGCAGTACCGCGTGCCAGAAGAATGCATGCAGGGCCATGACCATCGCCAGCCAGGCGTAGGTCTGGCTGACGAAAATCAGCGAAAAGGTCAGCAACGTGCACACCGCACCGAAGCGCACGATGGCCAGACGCCTGCCGGTGTAATCGCCGAGCCAGCCCCAGATGTTCGGCGCCACGCAGCGCATCAGCATCGGAATCGCCACCAGCTCGCCGATGCGTGCGGCGCTGAAGCCGAGGTGATCGAAGTACAGCGCCAGAAATGGCGCTGTCGATCCGAGCAAGGCGAAATAGAACAGATAGAAACTGGACAACCGCCAGTAAGGAAGCGCCGCCACGCCGGTTATGCCGCGACGGCTTTGAGCGCGGCCATCAGAGCTGGCCCAGCACCGGCGTGCTCACGCGCACATCGGCGTTCTGCCCACGGTGGCGCAGCAGGTGATCCATCAGCACGATGGCCATCATCGCTTCGGCGATCGGCGTCGCGCGGATGCCGACACAAGGATCGTGACGCCCCTTGGTGATCACATCGACCGGGTTGCCATTCACGTCGATCGAATGCCCCGGGGTGGTGATGCTCGAGGTCGGTTTCAATGCCAGATGCGCAACGATTGGCTGGCCGGACGAGATGCCACCGAGGATGCCGCCGGCGTTGTTGCTGAGGAAACCCTCCGGCGTCAGTTCATCGCGGTGTTCGGTACCACGCTGGGCGACACAGGTGAACCCGGCGCCGATCTCCACGCCTTTGACCGCGTTGATGCTCATCAGCGCGTGGGCCAGTTCGGCGTCGAGGCGGTCGAAAATCGGTTCGCCAAGACCCGGCATCACGCCTTCGGCGACCACGGTGATCTTCGCCCCGACCGAGTCCTGATCGCGGCGCAACTGGTCCATGTACGCTTCCAGCTCCGGGACCTTGTCCGGGTCAGGACTGAAAAAGGCGTTTTCTTCGACCGAATCCCAGGTCTTGAACGGAATTTCGATCGGGCCGAGCTGGCTCATGTAACCGCGAATCACGATGCCCTGACTGGCCAGATACTTCTTGGCGATCGCACCGGCCGCCACGCGCATGGCGGTTTCCCGCGCGGAACTGCGGCCACCGCCGCGATAATCGCGTTCGCCGTATTTATGGTGATAGGTGTAGTCGGCGTGAGCCGGGCGGAACAGGTCCTTGATCGCCGAGTAGTCCTTGGACTTCTGGTCGGTATTGCGAATCAGCAGGCCGATCGAGCAACCGGTGGTGCGGCCCTCGAACACGCCGGAGAGGATTTCGACTTCATCGGCTTCCTGGCGCTGGGTGGTGTGGCGGCTGGTGCCAGGCTTGCGGCGATCGAGGTCGCGCTGCAGATCTTCCAGGGAAATCTCCAGGCCCGGCGGGCAGCCGTCGACAATGGCGACCAACGCCGGACCATGGCTTTCGCCAGCGGTGGTGACAGTGAACAACTTGCCGTAGGTATTGCCGGACATGCAGGACGCTCCGTGAAATCAAACCCGAATTCTTGATGCGCGCCAGTATACGCAGGCTAACCGAGTAGTTCATCCTCGAACCTTAGTGGTGCTGGCGAGTCCAACCGGCACCTTGACCAATGATGGCGTGATGATGCTGCGAGTTCTGATCTTGAGTCTTACCCTCTTTACCGGCTTTGCCCAAGCGACAGTCCTACAGCGCCCGGTCACTCTGGACACCGGCAGCGGCGAACTTTTCGGTTCGCTGTTACTGCCCAAGTCCGACAGCCCGGTGCCGATTGTTCTGATGATTTCTGGCTCGGGTCCTACAGATCGCGACGGAAATAACCCCGACGGCGGACGCAATGACAGCCTCAAGCGCTTGGCCTGGGTGCTGGCCAAACACAACATCGCCAGCGTGCGCTATGACAAGCGCGGCGTCGCCGCGAGCCTGGCGGCCGCTCCCGATGAACGTGATTTGTCTGTAGAAGGCTATGCGGCGGACGCAGTGGCATGGGGGCAGAAGCTCAAGGCCGATCCGCGTTTCGGCAAACTGATTCTGCTCGGCCACAGCGAAGGCGCGCTGATTGCCAGCCTCGCCGCGCCGAAGCTGGACGCAGCGGCGGTGATCTCGCTGTCCGGCAGCGCGCGCCCGGTCGATCAGGTCATCCGCGAACAGTTGGCGCGCAGCCTGCCGCCGCCACTGATGCTGCGCAGCAACGAACTGCTCGACAGCCTCAAGGCCGGCCATACCGATGACAACGTGCCGCAGCCGTTGCAGGTGATCTTTCGCCCGAGCGTGCAGCCGTACCTGATTTCGCTGTTCCGTCAGGACCCGGCGCAGGCCTTTGCCCAGTTGAAAATGCCGGCGCTGATTGTCCAGGGCAGCAACGACATTCAGGTCGGCACCGAGGACGCGAAGCTGCTCAAGGCGGCGAAACCGGAAGCGCAACTGACGGTGATCGACGGTATGAATCACGTGCTGCGCATCGTCCACAACGACATGAAGCGGCAATTGGCCTCCTACAAGGACCCGAATTTGCCCCTGGCCGCCGAACTGGGCGCCGCCGTCATCGAATTTATTGACGGAATTCGTGCAAGTTAACTGCGTTTTACCCTCCAGCCTCACAGAAAACGGCCGATAAGCCTTTGTCGCCAGCGCAACGTCTGGCGGCAAGCAGGGCTTGGACAGGATCTCGCCGTTATGACTGAAACCCAGACTTCACCCGACACCAGCGCTGAAAAAGACGCATCGCCAGCGGTCGAACTGCCGTGGGCGGACGTTCAGGCCGAGCACCACAAGATGCTCCGCCTGGCGCCGCTGCAGACCGACCGCAATACCGGCGGCCGGCCGTTGCGCTTTGTCGAATTCGGTTACGCCGAGCGCAACAGCAAAGAGCGCAGCCTGATGCGCATGGCGATCAAGCTGCCCAACCAGCGCGTGCGCAAAGAGCAGAATCATCTTGATGTGTGGGTAGACCACGCGAGCAAACGGGTGAGCTTCGGTCCCGATAGCGGCTTGCAGATTGAACCGCTGAATCGCGGTATCGGCCGCTTCATGGCTGCGCAAGGCATCAATTGGGCGAAAAAACGCTGGCCCGGCTACACCTTCGACGGCATGGACCTGAACAACAAGGACGCGCTCAACGAAGACACTCGCTTGCGTCGCGACCATTTCCTGCGCGTGCACGGTTTCGATGTGGCTTACGCCGACGCCCAGCATTTGAAAGGCAGCATCAAGGCGGTACAGCTCGGTGATCTGCTTGGTGACTGGAACAGCGAAAAGCTGCAGATCGTCGAAATTCTTGAAGCCGCGCAGATGCTCCAGCAGGCCGAACAGAATCTGGCTGAGCAGGAAGTGAAACTGAAGAAGCAGGAAGAGAAAGTCAGCAAGTTCAAGCGTGAAGACGCCGGGTTGCGCTTCACCATTACGTGTCTGGTGGCGTTTGCGGTGTTTCAGGCGGGGTTGTTGATCTGGATTGCTACGCACCGCTGAGGGCTTGAGCGCGTACTGATCGTTCCCAAGCTCTGCGTGGGAACGATCTGTCACAACCTTAGACGCGGGACGCGAACAGGGCCTGATGCGCGCGGCACTGCTCGGCTGTCAGCATGAACACGCCATGCCCACCACGCTGGAACTCCAGCCAGGCGAAATCGACTTCCGGGTACAACGCCTCGACGTGCACCTGGCTGTTGCCCACCTCGACAATCAACAAACCTTTCTCGGTCAGGTGATCCGCCGCTTCGGCGAGCATGCGCCGGACCAGATTCAGACCATCATCACCGCAGGCCAGGCCCAGTTCCGGCTCGTGCTGATATTCGTCCGGCATGTCGGCGAAATCTTCGGCGTCGACGTAGGGCGGGTTCGACACGATCAGATCGAAACGCTGACCCGGCAAGCCATCGAAACCATCACCCTGCACGGTATAGACGCGCTCATCGACGCCATGGCGCTCGATGTTCTGGTTGGCCACCTCCAGCGCTTCGAACGACAGATCCGCGAGCACCACTTCGGCATTCTGGAATTCGTAAGCGCAAGCAATGCCGATGCAGCCGGAGCCAGTGCACAGGTCGAGAATTCGTGCCGGTTCGTTGCCGATCCATGGCGCAAAGCGGTTTTCGATCAGCTCACCAATCGGCGAACGCGGGATCAGCACGCGCGGGTCGACGATGAACGACATGCCGCAGAACCACGCCTCGCCGAGCAGGTAGGCGGTGGGAACGCGATCTTCGATGCGGCGCTTGAGCAAGCGCTGCAGATTGACCAGTTCGTCATCTTCCAGCGCGCAATCAAGATAGCTGTCGGCGATTTCCCAAGGCAGGTGCAAAGCGCCCAGTACCAGCTGACGCGCCTCGTCCCAGGCGTTGTCGGTGCCATGACCGAAAAACAGATCCTCCCCATGGAAGCGGCTGACGGCCCAACGGATGTGGTCGCGCAGGGTACGAAGTCGGGAAGTGATCACGGCGTAGAACTCCAGAAAAAACGACTGGCGATTCTAGCAGCCAAAACGCGCGACGACGACGCAGGAAAAACCACGCGGTTCCGGTAGGAGTTTTCTTTTTTTTGCATCAGGCATTGAACGGAACGTGTAACTTGACAAGGCTGCAGGCCAAGAACGACGGCGCCTACGATGGTAGCGATTCACAGAACCGCTCAGCCAGAGGACAATGTCGCAAAAGCCCCACCCCGAGGAGCCCCAGAATGTCCGTTCCAAAAACGATGTTTCAACTCAGCGGCCGCGGTTACGCAGCGGCCACACTGAGCCATGCCACCGTGGTCATCATCGATGCCCAGAAGGAATACCTCAGTGGCCCGCTGGCCCTGAGCGGCATGGACGCGGCCGTCGCGAACATCAAACAAGTGGTTGCCGCAGCCCGTGCCGCCGGTCGGCCGATCGTGCACGTGCGTCATCTCGGCACCGTGGGTGGCCTGTTCGACCCGCAGGGCGAACGTGGCGAGTTCATCCCTGGTCTGGAACCACAGGGTGATGAAACCATTATCGGCAAACTGCTGCCGAGCGCGTTCCATGGCACCGAACTGCTCGAGCGCCTGCAGAACCTCGGCTCGCTGGACCTGATCGTTTGCGGTTTCATGAGTCACTCCAGCGTCAGCACCACGGTGCGCGCGGCGAAGAACCTCGGTTTCCGCTGCACTCTGGTCGAAGACGCCTGCGCGACCCGCGATCTGCCGTTCAAGGGCGGCGTGCTCAGCGCCGAACGCGTGCAGGAAGCGGAAATGGCGATCATGGCTGACAACTTCGCCACGCTGGCCAAGACTCAGGACCTGATCTGATCCTGCCCTTGTGAGCGGTGCATTGGCGCCGCTCATCCGCTATATCCGCTGATTTGCCGCAAATGCCATAGCCTCAGGAACAACCCGGTCAACTCCCGGTCGAAGGGCCGATACCATTGAGGAAGGTCGGAATGAAGTTATCCGATGGATTTGACGCACGCCGTTTGCGGCCCAAAGGCCAAAGCAACTGGCGTTTTCGATTTGGCGCGGCGATCTCGGCCATTCTGGCTACGTTCGGCGTGCTGCTGGCGATGGCCGGGGCAGCCAGCCTGCTCGGCCGCCCGCCGGCGCTGGGTGACCTGAACGCATCACCGCTGGGCTCGGCAATCATGCTCGCCGTCGGCTTGCTGTTTCTGTATTTCGGCGTTGCCCTGTGGCGCCGCTGCCGCCGTCGCGCACGGCAATCGCGGGAACTGAACATGGCCCCGCATCTGATGAAAAAACACGACTGACCCAACGGCCTGGCTTTTTGCCGGGCCGTTTTCTGTCGACTTGGGTAAACTGGCCGCCCTTCGCGGAGGCTGACATGCAAGACGACGATTTTTCTCTGTTCAAAAGTGCGATCCAGGGCGTCAAGCCGATCAAGCACGACCGCGCCGACACCGGCAAACCCAAGGCTGACCGCGCGCAGATCGCCAAGCTGCGTCAGTCCGCCACCGTGCGCAGCGACACCACTATCATTGATGGCTTGTCCGACCAGTTCGTGATCGACGTCGGCCCGGAAGACGAACTGATGTGGTCCCGCGACGGCGTGCAGGAAAGCCAGATGCGCAAGCTCAAGGTCGGGCAGATCCCGTTCGAAGGCAGCCTCGACCTGCACGGCATGAGCGTGGAAAAGGCCCGGGAAACGCTTTGGGCCTTTCTCGCCGAAGCGACCAAGTTCGAAATCCGCTGCGTGCGCGTGACTCACGGCAAGGCCGTGCGCCTCGATGGCAAGCGGCCAATGATCAAAAGCCATGTCAACACCTGGCTGCGCCAGCACGCCCAAGTCCTCGGCTTTTGCTCCTGCCAGGCCCGTCACGGCGGCGCCGGCGCGGTTTATGTGATGCTGAAACGGACGATGATGGAAGGTCGCGACGAATAATTGCGTTACACCAAATTTGCGGGCTGCGAAAACTTCCACAGATAGTTCGATAGATCTAGAACAGAATCATACCCCGGTTCTAGAAAGCCAAGGCAATAGTAAAAAGCCCGCATATCTGCGGGCCCGGCTAAAAAAGTACTAACTATTTATCTTCTGCGATATCTTTCATTATCAACGGAACCAACGTCGTCTGCGCAGCATAAACAGAAGCAACTGGAGATAGATGGCTATTATCAAATGTAGTCATTCCAGTTTTTCGATCAGAACCTAAATAAGTTCTGCATCCTTTATCAGTACACAACAGGTCAATCATCGAAACATACTGAAATCCACCCTGCCCATCGCCATACTTGCTTTTGAGCACAGCTTCGGAATCAAGAACATGCTGGACGACGCCATCTTTTAAGTAAGTCGGCGTGGACTCCCAATGTCTCTGTAATATGATCTGATTAAGCCTCCCGTCCCACAACGGGACTGGGCCCATAACAATTACATGCTTGACGCCGTAGGAGGTCAATGCAGTCGCGAGTTGAGGGAGACTGGCGGAGACATCGTGCCAGAGTACCTGACCTATAATTACCACATTAGGCCTTTGATCCTTTATCGTCTGAATCGCAAACTTATTGGATTTTTTGCAATATTCAGTAGTTGAAGCGTCGATTTCCGGAAGGTTAGGCAAACAACCGGAAGTAGCCACACTGAGAACCCCAATCTCTTTAGGTAACTCGTGTGTCACTCCGTAAATATATTGTTGCGCGTGTGAATCCCCCCAAAAAACAAGCTTCTTGGATTTGTCTGACTTGAAACATTTTTCTGCAATATTGGAAACTGGAATATTTGTGGCTGAACCTTTGAGAAAAGCATCCATATTGTACCAGTCACAATCGTACCTGAACTTACCAGGAATGTCCTGTTTCATAAAATATTGCCAATCAGGTTTTCCATTTGCAAAGTACTCCGCGAACTGCTCTCTTTCGTCTTGACGAGATGGAAACCCATTTTTAGAAATGGTCGCCGCACCAATACTTATAAACACCAGAGCCCCGCAGATCAGAAGTCTGAACGCTGTGCGACCGGATATTTTTTGGCGCATAGGTATTTCGATAAACCTATAGGTCAACCATGCGAGAACTACAGATAAAACTACCATAGCACTGCGCAGTGGGAAGTCGGGTGTGCCTGAGAAAAAAATGTAAGTAAAAGAGAATATCGGCCAATGCCACAAGTAGAGCGGATAGCTGATCAAGCCAATAAAGACCAAGAAGCGTGACGACAATACTTTTTTATTAATCCAAGCGTCAGGCCCTGAAAATATTAATAGTGCTGAGCCTATGACGGGAAGCAGCGCCCAATAACCAGGAAATTGTTTATTTTTATCAATAATAGATACTGCTGTAACGACGAATGTTATACCCACAAACGAGGCCGCATTACGAAGAACCTGAGATCGAATTTTACACGAATGGGGCGATCCGAACACCGTATTGTAAGCTAACAAGCTACCAAACAGTAACTCCCAAACCCGGTATTGAGGTAGAAAAAAAACGCCCGCTGGTGTGTCGGAGATATAAAGCAAGCCGAATCCAAATGAACATAGGCCAACGAATGTTACCGCTATTGCATACGCCAACCTAGATGCGACTTTGGAAAGAACGATTATAGAAATTGGGAAAAAGAGATAGAATTGCTCTTCGACGCCCAATGACCACAAATGCATGAGAGGTTTAGTCTCAACGGTTGCGTCAAAATAACCCGACTCGGAATACATCATTAAATTCTGAACAAAACTTAAACCAGCGATCATATGCTTGCAGAGAACTTTAAACTCTGCCCCCATCATGATCACCCAGGCTGCGATAAACGACGAAAGCAGAACTATCAGGAGCGCTGGGAATATACGCCTCACACGCCGCACGTAGAAATCATAGACACTGAAACTATTTGTCGATACACCCTTGAATATAATATTGGATATCAGATACCCGGAAATCACAAAAAATATATCTACACCTACAAACCCACCCGCGAGCACGGTCGGGAACGCGTGATATATAACTACAGCAAGAATTGCGAGCGCTCGCAGCCCATCGATATCGGGACGATAACTTAAAGGTCGAACATAAAGATTATTCTCCCTCTCCGACAAAGCCTCCTTTGAACTCAAATTTTGCGCAGCACTAGAACCCATTAAATTATTTCCTTGTCAAATAATTAGCAGCACATCGCGCTGTAAAACGAAGGCTAAAAAATTGGCGAATTGTACTTTCCGAACGAAATAAATTCCAATAAAATTCAAGATAAACCAATTCCGAACGGCGCCCAACCGCCCTGCACATGATTGCAGACGCTTGAAGCACTAACTTCCAACACCCGCGTGAGCTTCACTTTGCTTTTGATAGTCGGCCGATTATTAGACACCTGTCCATCGATCACCTCGCATCTGCGGCGAAATATGATCACAGGAGCGGCTTGCACGAGCAAAATTCATAGTGCTGTTCCTCCACCCACTGAGCGCGCTCGGTTTCGAGCACAGACCTGCGGACATTCAGCTCCCCGAGCGGCTTTCTCTGGATGCGCTGATCTATTTTGACAAAAATGAGGACATACCACCAACTCTTCTCTCAGGCCAGTTTTTGGCCACCTGCATCGGATCCTGCGTACGGAGAGAAACATTTCATGCACTGCTAAGCGACGATTCGTCCTCCCTCAGAAAGAAAAGCTCCAGGCAAAACTTATGGTAGGTCGATAAATCCGAAATTTATGCTGTAGAATTTACCAGCACATGCCCAACACCTAAAAGCTCGAGCACGTTACAGAGTTTAAAATTAAAACATCCGGAAATTAAGAATGGACACTGGCAGTTACAAGAAACCACATACTTCTAAAATCAAAACCATGCTTAAAGCCTTTAAGCACCATGAAGAGCTTTCTGCATTTTTTTTAACTTTACTTATTATTTTCACCACCCAATTCTGCATAGGCGCTATTAAATTCGTTGGCGATGCTAACGCCTACTGGCATTACAGCTCTTTCATTCTAGACTTGGATTTTCCAAAAACCATGCGAGGATATTTTTATCCTCTGGTGCTCGCCATTCCAAGATTTATAGCGAATTCGTGGCCCTCGTCCGGCTACATTGGATTTTATGTCATACAAGCGCTACTGTTCTCCTACATTTTTTCCACATTGTTACCCTATGTATTCACACGACTTATCGGAGGGAAACTCTCGATCTCCCGCCGAATACTTCCACCACTTCTCGTTGCGATATTTTTTCCAGGTCTAATGGCCTATCCGCTAAGTGATCTCCCGGCGCTATGCATGATCGTGACGAGCCTTTACCTAGCCTTAAGAGCGTCTAAACAGAAAAACCTGGCCTCATCGTTTCTATTTTTGTTTTTAGCAGGCATCACCGCTTATGGCGCCTACAACATTAGAACAATATATTTGTTCCCATTACTAATTTTCATCCCAATCATCCCGGCATTATTACTGAAGAAAAACAGTCACATCGAAAAACTTCTGCTAACAGCTTCTTTTATTGCCGGAGCGACTTTTGCTTCGTTGCCACAGATAATAATCAACTTTAAACACCTGAACTCGCCGTCACCATTTGTCATAACAGATAACAAAAATACTTCGCTGTACGCCAATCAGTTAAAGTGGGGAGTTACCATACAAAGGTATGAGACTGGATACAACTCAGAAACCGGGGGTATATATCCGATTTATTACATAGACCCTTTGGGCGAGCGTTTATTTGAAAATGCAAATCTTGGCGAAGGCGTTATTACTGTTCCAAAAATCCTTACTGCCATTGTCAATCACCCGCTTTCGTTTTTGCGAATTTATACCAAGCATTTCATCAATGGTATGGATGTCAGAGATCCGGACCCGTACACATCAACATCATCAAAGGATAGAAATTTCCGTTCTTTTACGAGCTTGTCAGTGTCTGTACTAGGTGCATTTTTCTTAGTACTCGTGGTTGCCAGATCTGAAACGGGCCGAAATCCTTGGCCTCAAATACTGTCAAAAGTCACTTGGCTCGTTTTATTGTTGCTACCTGTTTTGGCGATCACACCAGGCGCGATAGAAACCAGATTTTTCCTACCATTTCACTTGATAGGCTATTGCGCCATTTCTTACGGTTTCTCAAAAAATCTGAAGAATAAATTTAGCACTAAGGAAGCATTGCTCGCTGTAGTAATATATTTGACATTAGTCTTGTCTTTTTATAACAGCGCTAGAGAGTCAGTGCAACATCCGAATTCAGCTATCAAAAAGGAATATTTTGAATAACGTATTTCTTTAGCCTCTATGTTCAATTGAAGCGCCGATCACATCAGTTGACTGATTCCGTTAAAGGAAAATCGTGGGAACTGAACAACGAGCCGGGCGCACGCTCGCGAGCGCGGTCCTTTTACCGAGAGCCGCAATCCCGTCGTAAGACTTCCCAGACTCTCAAGAGGGCTGCCTCAATGATTGTCAGCGGAACGTGGCACAGTTCTAGACAAGGCCAACCTTTATTCAGGGGCTTAGCTTCGTCAGAATTCATCGCTTCGAATACTCCGCCGTCGGTATCCTGGTGCGTCTCCCTGCCCTGAAAGGTGACACTCACGAATCGGCTAAAGCTCCGCAGGGATTGCAATTTCGACCGAGGGCGCAACGCAATGCGCCCCTGGCAGACCTAGTGCCCCCCATGTGCAACAGCCACCTCTTCCACAAGGGGTCGCGGGAACCTCACACGGATGTCCGCCCCCGGCTTGCGCCGCTCCAGTCAGGTGCATGACGACACGCTTCTCCGACAAGCCGATCGTGGTCATTGAGGCGCAAATATCCAATGTCCCACCTATAAGCGCTGAGTGATTACCGTGTTTGGGCTGCCAATCAAGATTTTTGAGTTTGTCTAACACGCAAGAATGACTGGCAACAGCAGCCAAGCGGCCCCTGCTGCACTCAATATCAGGGCCAACTGGCAATACAACTACGTGCATACTTACGCTACCATAAGCCCCATGACATGCATGAACCTCGATTTCATCCCGAATCAGTTTGGCCGTAGCGTGCAAATGCCGCTTCGACTTATGCCCGTTGGATCAATCACATTCATGACTGAAGCGAAGCCGGGGCGCTTGACCAAATCCTGATTGGTACTGACAGGAACCGTCCCTCCTCTAGAACCCATACGGAATAAAGCTCTGTGACACTGGAACAGAATTACACCGCGATTCTCGGCCAACTGGGCGAGGACGTCTCCCGCGAGGGCCTGCTCGACACGCCAAAGCGTGCCGCCAAAGCCATGCAGTACCTCTGCCGCGGTTATGCACAGACGCTCGAAGAGGTCACCAATGGTGCCCTGTTCAGCTCCGACAACAGCGAAATGGTGCTGGTCAAGGACATCGAGCTGTATTCGTTGTGCGAACACCACTTGCTGCCGTTCATCGGCAAGGCGCATGTCGCCTATATCCCGAGCGGCAAAGTGCTGGGCCTGTCGAAGGTTGCGCGGATCGTCGATATGTACGCGCGCCGCCTGCAGATTCAGGAAAACCTCAGCCGCCAGATCGCCGATGCGGTGCAGCAAGTCACCGGCGCGCTGGGCGTGGCCGTGGTGATCGAAGCCAAGCACATGTGCATGATGATGCGCGGCGTCGAAAAGCAGAATTCGTCGATGATCACTTCGGTGATGCTCGGTGAATTCCGTGAAAACGCGGCAACCCGTAGCGAATTCCTCAGCCTCATCAAGTAATTCGCAACAGAAAAGAGCCGGCGTTGATCGCCGGTTTTTTTTCGCCCGTGAAAAATCGGGTAAGCTGCGCGCCTTCTTCATTTGCACCGTGAGGCTTTCAACGTGTTCGTCAAAGCGCTTCGTGTCGGCCTCGGCCAACTGGTTATCTTCATCGACTTCATCACCCGCCCGGGCAAGACAAAACGCCCCGCTGCTGCTCAGGCGCAAGTCGACGCTGCCGCGAAGGACCTGACGCTGTATCAATTTCACGCCTGCCCGTTCTGCGTGAAAACCCGCCGCGCCCTGCATCGCCTGAATGTGCCGGTGGCGCTGAAAGACGCGAAGAACAACGAGCAGGATCGCCAGACCCTGCTGGAACAGGGTGGCCGAATCAAAGTGCCTTGCCTGCGTATCGAAGAGAACGGGCAAACCACCTGGATGTATGAATCCAAGGTGATTATTGATTATCTGGATAAGCGGTTTGCGGCGGTCTGACATTGATGTGCTGTGGCTGATGGCGCCATCGCTGGCAAGCCAGCTCCCACATTGATCTCAGGTTGTAGACAAGAATTGTGGGAGCTGGCTTGCCAGCGATGAGGCCCGCCAAATCATCACAAAACTCAGACAATGATAAACCGGCCCTCCAGCCGGTTTATTGCTTATCAGGCCGCCCTCTCCATCTGCGCCCGCCGCACCACCGCCGCCAACCGCTTCAACCCTTCATCCAGCCGCGCCGGATCGATGTGGCTGAAATTCAGGCGCAAATGCCCATGATGCTTGTCCGGCTCGGGAAAGAACGGCTCACCGGGCATGAATGCCACATCATTGGCCAATGCCTCATTGAGCAAAGTGCGCGTATCCAGCGGTTGCTTCAGCGTCAGCCAGAAGAACAGTCCGCCTTGCGGCATGTCCCAGTCAGCCAGATCGGCAAAATGGCTTTCCAGCCCCAATTGAAACGCATCTCGCCGCAGCCGGTAGAAATCCCGCAACTCACTTAAATGCTGGTGATACTTCTCTGAGCCGATCCATTGCAGCGCCTGCCACTGACCGATGCGATTGGTGTGCAGATCCGCCGACTGCTTGAGTTTGAGCAGGTGGGGGAACAGATCCGCACTGGCGATCAAGTAACCGACACGCAGACCCGGGAGCAAGGTTTTCGACACGGTACCGGTGTAGATCCAGCTGGCTTTTTTCAGGCGCGCCACAATCGGTTTTGCGCTGCCACCATCGAAAGTCAGTTCGCGGTATGGCTCGTCTTCGATGAGGGTGACGCCAAATTCATCAAGTAATGCCGCGACCGCTGCGCGCTTGGCCTCGCTGTAGCGCACGGCGGATGGATTCTGGAACGTCGGGATCAGGTAGATAAACGCCGGGCGATGCTGTTCTAAACGATTACGCAATTGCGCGAGGTTGGGGCCGTCCGCTTCCTGCGGCACGGTCAGGCAGTCGGCGCCAAACAGCTGGAAGATTTGCAGCGCGGCCAGATAAGTCGGCGCCTCCAGCAAAATCTCCGTGCCCTTGTCGATATACAGTTTTGCCGCCAGATCCAGAGTTTGCTGGGAACCACTGACCACCAGCACCTGACTCGCATCGCACTCGAGGCCCAGCGCCCTCGTCTCTGCCGCCAAAGCTTCGCGCAAGGCCGGCTCGCCTTCGCTCATGCCGTACTGACCCAGCGATAACGGCATCTCGTCCCACTCCACCTTCGGCAACATCGCCTCAGCGGGCAAACCGCCGGCGAACGACATGACCTCCGGAAGCTGGGCCGCCGCGAGGATTTCTCGGATCAAAGAACTTTTAAGGCGCGAGACACGTTCGGAAAAAGCCATGGAGGTCACCGTAGCAAGGCATGCAGGAAATGAGTCAAACTGGTTGACTGAAATTACGACAGCTTGAGCGAGTACGTCAACATGCTTGACCTTAAGAACCCCTCTACTCAGCAACAGGCCATGGAAGCGTTTTTCTTCGGCTATCAGGCGTTCACTGCCAAGGCTGATGAAATGCTCGAGCGTCGCGGCCTCTCGCGGGTGCATCAGCGCATCGTGTTTTTCATCGCGCGCTATCCGAACCTCAGCGTAAAAGAGTTGCTGGCCCTGCTGGGCGTGAGCAAACAAGCGTTGAACATGCCCCTGCGCCAGTTGCAGGAAATGCACCTGGTCGACAGCGTCGCTTCGCAGACGGACAAGCGTAAGCGCCTGCTTGAGCTGACGGCGGAAGGCGCGAAGTTCGAGCAAGCGCTGCGCCGTGAGCAGGTGAAATTGCTCGAGCGGGTATTTGCCGAGGCTGGGGAAGCGGCGGTGAATGGGTGGTTGGCGGTGAATCTGGCGCTTGGGGGGAATCAGCTGCAACTCGATTGACAGGACCGCCCTCTTCGCGAGCAGGCTCGCTCCCACATTGGAACGCATTCTCCTGTGTGAGCGAGCCTGCTCGCGTAGCCATCCTGATAGCCATATATCCCTATCGGCAAAAAAATCGCCGACAAAACAAAAAACAATATTTGCTTTATTTGTACACAAAAGCATAATCCACTGCGTGCGAGTTCCTGACTATACGGTCAACAAATTCGCGTATGCCTCAAAGGGCCGCTGCCACCCCTCATGGGTCCGGCCCTGGAAATAACAATAAAACTCTTGAGGAGTACTCGCTGTGGAAAGCCGCAAATCCGAAGCACCGCCGCTCGAGCTCACGCCGCCATTACGCAATGGCCTGCTGGAGCGTCTGTTCAAACTCAGCTTGCATGGCACCACGGTGAAGACCGAGCTGATTGCCGGTCTGACAACCTTCATCACCATGGCTTACATCATTTTCGTCAACCCGAACATCATGGCCGACGCAGGCATCGATCACGGTGCGGCCTTCGTCGCCACCTGCATCGCCGCTGCGCTCGGTTGCCTGTTGATGGGGCTCTATGCCAATTGGCCGGTCGGCCTGGCGCCGGGCATGGGCCTCAATGCTTTCTTCACCTACACCGTGGTCGGCACCATGGGCTACAACTGGGAAACCGCCCTCGGCGCGGTGTTCGTCTCGGGCGTGCTGTTCATGTTCCTGACCTTTTCGCGGATCCGCGAGTGGCTGCTCAACAGTATCCCGGTCAGCCTGCGGTTCGCGATGGGCGCCGGTGTCGGTCTGTTTCTGGGCCTGATCGGTCTGAAGACGGCCGGTATCGTCGTCGACAGCCCGGCGACGCTGATCAAGCTGGGTTCGCTGCGTGAACCTGGCCCGCTGCTCGCTGCGATCTGCTTCCTGATGATCGCGATCCTCAGTTACCACCGCGTGTTCGGTGCGATCCTGATCAGCATCATCACCGTCACCCTCGCCGGCTGGGGCCTGGGTCTGGTGCACTACGAGGGCATCATGTCCGCGCCGCCGAGCCTGGCACCGACCTGGATGGCAATGAACGTCGCCGGCGTGTTCAACGTCAGCATGATCAGCGTGGTGCTCGCGTTCCTCTTCGTGCACATGTTCGACACCGCCGGTACGCTGATGGGCGTGGCCCAGCGCGCCAACCTTGTCGCCGCTGACGGTCGCATCGAGAATCTTTCCCGAGCCATGAAGGCTGACAGCGCATCCAGCGTATTTGGCGCCGTGGTGGGGGTTCCACCCGTGACAAGTTACGTGGAAAGTGCCGCTGGCGTAGCCGCTGGTGGTCGGACTGGTCTTACCGCCGTCACCGTGGGTGTGCTATTTATAGCGGCCATGTTTTTCGCACCGCTGGCTGGCATGATTCCCGCTTATGCCACGGCAGGTGCACTGATCTACGTGGCGATGCTGATGATGGGCGGTATGGCCCACATCGAATGGGACGAAGCGACCGACGCCATTCCGGCGATCGTCACGGCGATCATGATGCCGCTGACCTTTTCGGTCGCCGACGGCATCGCCCTGGGCTTCATCACTTACGTCGCGTTGAAGGCCGGCACCGGCAAGTACAAGGAAATTTCCGTCAGCCTGTGGGTGCTCTGCGCGATCTTCATCGCCAAGTTCATCTTCCTGTAAACGCTGCGCGGTTCAGGCTTCAAACCAGCCTCACCCTCACCGGTGGGGCTTTTGCACATCCCGATAACAACAAAGGAGCAATACGATGAGTCTGGAAACCTGGCTGCTGTTCAGTGGCGCTGCGCTGGTGGTGATCCTGATCCCGGGACCGCTGTCATTGCTGATGATCAGCAACAGTCTGAATTACGGTTTGCGCCGGTCGTACCCCGCATTCCTGGGTGGCGTGATCGCCTCGATCTGCCTGCTCAGCGCGTCGGCACTTGGCCTCGGCGCATTGCTAATGGCTTCGGAGCAGTTGTTCAGCGCATTGAAAATCGTCGGCGCGCTGTACCTGTTCTACCTCGCCTGGCAGAGCTGGCAGCAGTCGCGGCAGCCATCGACGGGCGCCGAAGTACCTGAGGCTGCACCGGTGCCGCGCTTTCGCACATTGTTCGGACGCGCCTTTGTACTGGGTGCGAGCAATCCGAAGGACATCCTGTTTTTCGCCGCGTTTCTGCCGCAGTTCCTCCGCGCTGAGCAACCTTTTCTGCCGCAATTGCTGATCATGATCGCGACCTGGGTAGTGCTCGATCTGTGCTGCAAGCTGGCCTATGGCCTGGGCGCCCATGGCGCCGCACGTTATCTGCGCAGCGGCAAGGGCCAGAGTTGGTTCAATCGGGTCAGTGCCGGACTATTTGGTGGTGCTGGCGCCGCGTCGTTGCTTGGCAGCCACTGAAAAGCGCCACTATTGATCATCCTGCCGGAACGGACCTCGGGCGGGATGATGTGTTGTTTTGAATCAATTCAACTCGAACAACATTCAATCTTTGATATGCAATAGATAGCAACAACCCCCCGATATACAGCTCTGGAAAAGCCAACGTAATATTCTTCGCCTTAACGACAATTGCCGGAACAAGGAAGTTCTAATGGCCACACTGATAAGCGAAGCAACAGCACAAACCGACCCTTCAATACATGCGGACCTGCAACCTGTTTCCGATACCGTAATAATCATGGATCTGGGCTATGAAGCCAACGAATACAAGCCCTCAACCATTGATCAGAGCCGAACTAACGAAAAATCGAGTCAGTTGCATATGGTGGACGAAGTTTTCGGCCCTTTCGAAATTGGCGACATTTCGATTACCCGTACTGCACTCGACGGATTAGGCGCGACCATTGATGGTCAGCCGTTGAATGGCGAGAACAGTTTCTTTCGCCGCCCCAAGCGCTCTTTTATCAATAGCCTGCAGTTCGACGCCAATAAAGTTGAACACTACCTGAAAACTTCAACGGGCAGCGATAGCTACTTGTTGCCCACGCTCCTGTTTGAAATGGCCAGCCAGCGCCCGCTCACCGCTCCCCGGCTCTTGAGGGAGAATGCTACAGATACTGTATCCAGCAATTACCGCGACAAACTTGCCAAACTTCTGAGTGCCGCACAGTCGCTTGATCTGCAACACGTGCACGTCCCCAAACATCATCCCCGCTGGGCCGCATTGACTAAAAGTTACGCGACGCTGGGCTCCAGCGTGGGCATCCAGGGCTTCGGCATCTTTATGGGAATTCGCGGCGTTGTCGATGCGATCAAAGCCGAAAACACTGCTGAAATAGCGATAAACAGCGCAGGCATTGTATCGGAGCTGGGCTCCATCGCGGCCGATGTCGCGGTGAGCAAGATAGCCACGCAGATGCTCACAGCCGGGCAAAGTGCTTATCGGGACTTCGCCAAAACCCGCTTTGCACTCAGATTGGGTCGATCGGGAGGGTTGGTCGGCGGCATGCTGACGCTGCCCTTCGACATCTTTACCGCCGTGAGGTCGATGAACGCCGCTCAGAATGCCACCGGCAAAGAAGCGATGGATCATTACGTCAGCGCTGGCCTGAGCATTACCAGTGCAGCCATGACTGTCATCCTCGGGTCCGCCGCGATGGCCGGGTTCTCGTTTGCCGGCCCTGTCGGACTTGCAGCCGGCGCGATTCTCGCCATCGGCTCACAGGTCTACGGCGCAGTACGTATCGTTGACGATATAGATGACTACATTGAATTGACTGTCGATGAACGGTGGCGTAGCGGTTGGTTTTCGTTCTGCATGATGGAGGTCGATCAAAGCGTTCAAAACCGCTATATCAAGGCAAAAACGCTGTTGCAGCACTCTCTGCAACTGAAAAAGTCCGCCAGAACGCTGCTCGACGGCCCCTTGAAAGAGACCACCGAAGCCATCGTCAACGGCAAGTTCGATGTGCGCCTGAAACCAACGCGGGTCTGGAAACGAAACTGGTGGACCAAACAGGATGCGTGGGAATCGGTCAATGTCCCTGAAGTGGTAGGCACTGATGACATCATTGATGCACGCGCAGGGGTAACAAAAGATACACCCGGCGCGGAGTTGGGGGTCGCCGCAGAGGGCAAGAACGTTCTCTGGTTCATCAGCGAGGGCAACGACTCGATCAAAGGGGTAGAAAAAAACCCAACACCTTCCATTACAAGTCAGGAAAAAAACAACTTTCGGGCGGCGAAGAAAATGACCAGTTCCTGTTTGAGAACGCAGCGGACTTCCTTGAAAGGGGTCGCCATGTCGCAGATCATTCGACGCTGAGCGGCGGCGCAGGAAATGACACACTGGTACTCGGCGGCAGCTACTCCTCCCGTAATACCAACAGAACTGGCTATGACGTAGATCTGCTGGCTGGAACATTGCAGATCATCACGAGCGATGTCGATGCCGACAATAACCGGATATTTATCCTGCACAGTTTGCTGGACAGCATCGAAAACGTTGAGACAGTCCATCGCGCGGCAAGCGTGGTAACGGGCTCCGCGCAAAACAACATCATCAAATCCCGGGGCAGCGACAGCATTGAAGCTGGCGCTGGGGACGACCAGATATTTCTCTCTCACGAAAGAGCAAAAGCGTCGGGAGGCGCCGGCACCGATCAATATTACATTGCGCATGTGGCGGGCCGTTTTTCCATTGTCGATGATCGTGAACAGACCAGCTACATCGTCATGAACTGGCGCAAGGAGTTGATTGAATCCTTTGATATCGAGGGTAACGACCTGGTCATCCGCTCAGGTTTCGAAACGTCTGACCACCTCAAAAACGTGTTGACCATTCATGACGTTTATACGAACACCGAACACACTAGAAAGTTGAGCAACAAAAACCTGGTTTTCGTAACCAGCGATGATTTCCATTTCAGACTTGATCTGCCAGACACAATCCCGGACGGCCACACCGTAGAAATAACCGAAATTTTCCTCAAACGAGGAAAACCGGTAAACCCGATCATTATTTATGCAGCGGAATGCTGGATCCGCCACCGCAAACCCGCTGCCTATTACGTCCCGAGAACCGGCAAGACAACCACTTTTTACGCAGTTTTACGTTCTGATGTCATTACCCGGATATATCTGGATTTCCGCAGCGACGAGCTGACAAAAGCGGAGGCGCATTTTTTCTCGGACAAACCCAAGTCATATCACCTGACTGTTGGTTGCCATCTCGTCTATCACTTCGGCGCGAAAAGCATCAAGCTCAATTATTACTCCGCTGCGCGTAACGAAGACGATCACGACAATATTACGAAGATCCTGCGCACCATGGCTGTTCGTCCGTTCAGCCGTTACGTATTGATTTTCAAGGACGGTGTCGTTGCAGATGCCGAGCTTACAGCGCAAACCGAAATCGCACCTGCCTTTACGGATTTCACGGTATCGCGGGATTGGGTGACCCAGATGAAACTGCCGCTCGAGGTTCGCTCTCAGCGCTACTTTCACAATCTGGCTGAAAAAGCAGCTGAACCGATGGGCCGTACAAGAGTTTGCGCAACGCCGATTCGACTGGCCGTGCAAACCGACATGGACAACTACGAAGGAGAAGGTTCGAGTTATCTCATCCACGTACTCCCGGACATGACCATCAAACTCTCGACTCCCGGCGCACTTGCCGATGCCAAAGTTCGCCTGCCCTATTCATCCACTTGGGAACTTGATGCAACGCAGCTCGGCAAGGTCGAAATAAGGCTGGAAGAAAACCGGCTCTCCATCGGCACAACCACTTTTTATCTGCCGGTCTATGGAAGCGAAGATCTGATAGATCAAGTCCGCGTTATTACAACCGGTGGAGTTGTGCACACGGTCGATCTGGTCTTTGATCGCATTTATCTGGATGGGCTTGATGCACGTTTTTTCGAAGAGCCCGACGCCTCAAAAGCGCTCCCGCCATATCTTGCCGCATTGGCCAACGACGAAGTCAAAGTCTGGAACGTTATCTGCGTCAACGACGAAACCGCGCGCGTGGGCTACAACCTGGCCGCCCATGGCTGGGTATTGCGTGCCGACAAATCCCGCATCGAAAAGTCTGCTTTAAGAGTAGTGAATCGCTGCAGTCACCAGACCAACATTTTCCGCCCTGTTTCGCTGATGAAAGTGCCTCCCGCGTAATTCGCGGTAACCCGTCAACAAACACCCTTTTTTTATCAGCGTACTGTCTACGCGGCACCCGCACGCGTCTGCGCGCTCTTTTTCCGAGTATTTCCCATGGCCAAATCACCCAAAAAAATCCCGACCATAAAATCGCCCGATTCGCCCGATGCCACACATCCCGGATCACCGCCCCTCGTCAAAAATGTGGGCCTGGACATGCCTGACGCCCTGCTCCTGGGCATCGATTCGCCGGCGATCAGCCAAGCGCCAGCCACCTCTGCCGCAGCCAACGCAGTGCCCACGGTCAGCCTTCATGCCTTGCCAGATGCAGCGCATGATTTCAGCGCCACTCGGAACGCAATCGCCTGGCCGCAAGAGCGTTTCCACGAATTGGTACCGGTGACGCAGAACGATGGCTTGTTCACTGGACCGGATCAGCGCACCTACGCTCAAATCGCCAATGAAGGCCAATTTGTCGTCGAGCAGGACGGGCAAGGCAACTACCATGTGCCACTGACCTTCGCGCCCGGCGTGCCCGGCCTGCCTCTGACGCGAACCGAGGGTCAGGCGATCTGGCAAATCCAGCGGCCCGCGAGGCCCTCCAACCGGCCTGCGTCCTCCACGCCACACTTGCCCTCATACATCTCGCCGGCCGACGCCATGACGTTGACCAAGCCGGAAATGGCGACAGAAGGCCTTCGTTACAACAGACTCAGGCAGACCTTCGTAACCACGGTAGACGGCACCGTCATGGTGCGCAAAAACCAGGACGGTGAATATCAACAAGCGTTTGCCTCAACGACCAATGCACCCGACGTTTTCTTCGAGCAAATCCCCGGCACCGTGTTCTGGCGGCGAAAAACACCCGGGACGAAGCCATCAGGTACCAAGCCCGAAGCCAGCCAGTCCGACAACGCAGTCCCCGGCCCGAGCAAGCGTCCACGACTTGCCGAGGCCACAGAAACACTTACCGCGTCGAAAGCCACGACTCCGCCTGAGGAGCTGACCCCGTATTTCTGGCTGCCCTGGGGGCACCTGAACAAACCTGTGCACATCGAATCGGTACAGCTTGGCTGGCTGCATTATCCAATCGTCCCTGTCGGCTCGAACACGACACCCAAAGTGTATTTCGTATGTCATCCCGAGTTTGTCCCGACAGATTTCAATACTTTCGAAAGCATGCTGATAAACATGCCCGAGCGACAGCCGGTAGCGACTTTTCGCATCGGCAGTGATCCGGGTGAGGTCCATCCGGGCAAACGTTTTTTTGAAGAGCCGATATCAACGTCCGTCGCTCGCGCGTTCCCCGATTTCTCTGAAGCAACAGCAAGGGCCGTCGCCCGCAGGTTGTTCGAACTCGCCGATCACTCCGAGACGATTACCGGCACCGGATTGATCAATGTCCAGGCCGTTCTGCATCAGTGGAAACAACTGCCGTTTTCCACAGCTCCCGATTTTGCCGACCCGCTGAACATGCTGGCCGTTGCGCCGGACATCGACCTGGGAAGCAAACGGCTTATTCCGATGCCTTCCCAGACCGACAGCGAATTGCAACGCCTGAGCTTCGATCCGCAGCATTTCCCCTCTGCCTGGAATCATTACAAGACCTATCCCTCGGATCTGAATCTGCGGCGATTGCTCGGCGCGTTGCTGGTCGGCTGTGGTTACGAGCTGTTTCCACTGACTTATGAGCACAGAATGCCGACGCTGGTCTTCAAACGAGCCGGTCACGATCAGATCTTCTTTTTGAAACTGGGAGCGATCAGTCAGGCCGGCCTGACTCATGTGCCTGGCAACGAACTGGCGGAACCGGGCTTGCTCGCCAGAATCGGTAAGGACGCCTTCAAGGCACTGACCGATGCAGCCGCGCAGAACAAAGTGGTATGGCTGATCGGGGGCGTATTGAAGGTCGCGTCCACGCCAGATTCGGTATTCATTATCCGCGAGCGCTGAGCAGCTACCCGCCTGCACCGGCAGATGAGCTGTAAACAGGCATAAAAAAAGCCCGCAGTGTGAGCGGGCGAAAGACCAAAGAAGCTATATGCGCAGTCGCTTCCCGGTGGGGGCAGCTGCTTGGGGGTCAGCTGCCCCGATACGTGGAATAGCTGTAAGGCGAAATCAGCAGGGGCACGTGATAGTGCTCCTGCTCGGCGGAGATGCCGAAACGCAGCACCACCACGTCCAGGAAGGCCGGCTCGGGCAGTTGCACGCCCCGGGCGCGGTAGTAATCGCCGGCATGGAACTGCACCTGATAAACCCCGGTGCGGTAATCATCGCCTTGCAGCAACGGCGCATCGACCCGGCCATCGCTGTTGGTTGTCGCACTGGCGACCAATTCCAGGTGCGAACCTTCAACGCGGTACAGCTCGACCTTGATCGAACTGCCCGGGCAACCGTGTGCAGCGTCCAAAACGTGTGTTGTCAAACGTCCCATTGATTCTGCGCGCCCGGCCGCAACAAGCGGTCAGACCTCGCGCCTCCCGAAGTCAGTTGAAAAGGAGACCGCACCGTTTCGGAGCACGAAACGCTGCGGCGAGCGACTGATTAAGACACTTTTCAAAAAAATTGTACACAATAAAAACGACATTTTTCGCTTCCCCCCGCCATCCGGGCCTTAATCGCCAATTCGCAGGCAAAGCGCCTGATCATTGAACCTTCTATTCATTAGCTGACTGGTCAGGCAGGTTTCTTGCAGGCCGGAACCATTAACAGCAAAAGATGACAGCCGGTGAAAAATGCGAAAATTCAGGCTTACAAAATGTAAATAAAGTTGTATACAATCAGCCCATCGCTGTGACGCCAGCCTGCCAGGCCGCCACACCAATCTGTCAACGTACAAGAAGGAAGACTGCAGTGAGCGCTGACTACCCACGCGACCTGATCGGTTACGGCAGTAACCCTCCTCACCCACACTGGCCGGGCAATGCCCGGATCGCCCTGTCCTTCGTGCTCAATTACGAAGAAGGTGGCGAGCGCAATATTCTGCACGGCGACAAGGAATCCGAAGCCTTCCTCTCCGAGATGGTCGCTGCGCAGCCGCTGCAGGGCGCGCGCAACATGAGCATGGAATCGCTTTACGAGTATGGCAGCCGCGCCGGCGTCTGGCGCATTTTGAAGCTGTTCAAGGAATTCGATATTCCGCTGACCATCTTCGCCGTGGCCATGGCCGCCCAGCGTCACCCGGATGTGATCCGTGCGATGGTCGAAGCCGGCCATGAAATCTGCAGCCACGGCTACCGCTGGATCGACTACCAGTACATGGACGAAGCGCAGGAACGCGAGCACATGCTCGAAGCGATCCGCATCCTCACCGAACTGACCGGCGAGCGTCCGCTGGGCTGGTACACCGGCCGTACCGGGCCGAATACCCGTCGCCTGGTCATGGAAGAAGGCGGTTTCCTCTACGACTGCGATACCTACGACGATGACCTGCCCTACTGGGAACCGAACAACCCGACCGGCAAGCCGCATCTGGTGATCCCCTACACCCTCGACACCAACGACATGCGCTTCACGCAAGTGCAGGGTTTCAACAAGGGTGACGATTTCTTCGAATACCTCAAAGACGCGTTCGACGTGCTTTACGCCGAAGGTGCCGAGGCACCGAAAATGCTTTCGATCGGTCTGCACTGCCGCCTGATCGGCCGTCCTGGTCGCCTCGCTTCGCTCAAGCGCTTTATCGAATACGCCAAAAGTCATGAACAGGTGTGGTTCAGCCGTCGCGTCGACATCGCACGCCACTGGCAGCAAACCCACCCGTACCAAGGGACTGCAAAATGAGCCGCTTTCAAACCCTGCAACCGTCGACCCTGAGCCGCGACGCTTTCGTCAAAGCCTTCGCCGACATCTACGAACATTCGCCATGGGTGGCCGAAAAGGCCTACGACCTCGGTGCGGACGCTTCGATCGACGAGATCGAAACCCTGCACCAGCGCATGAGCGATATCCTGTTGAGCGCCGATCATGCCAGCCAGCTGGCCCTGATCAACGCTCACCCGGACCTGGCCGGCAAAGCTGCCGTCCAGGGCCAACTGACCGAAGCCAGCACCAATGAACAGGCTGGCGCCGGTATTCACCAATGCACGGCCGAAGAGTTCCAGCGCTTCACCGAGCTGAACGACGCCTACAAAGCCAAGTTCAAGTTTCCCTTCATCATGGCGGTAAAAGGCAGCAACCGGCATCAGATCCTCGCGGCGTTCGAAACGCGCATCAACCATTCGGTGGAAGCCGAGTTCAAATGCGCGCTGGCGGAGATCAACAAGATTGCCCTGTTCCGTTTACTGACTCTTTAGCAAGCCTGGCCCGAGCGTGCATGAACGCGCAAACGCCCAGGGCCCTGCGAGCATCCCCAGCCAACTTATCAAAGGCAGACAAGAAGAATGAAAGCTTACGCCGTACCTTTCGAAAAATACGTCAACCTGGCCGACGCCCGTCTGGGCACCAAGATCATTTCGGTCACCGATGACTGGTTCGCAGACGCCAATCGTCTGTTCCAACCGACCCCGGCCGTATGGAAGGAGGGCGTGTTCGATGACAACGGCAAGTGGATGGACGGCTGGGAGTCGCGCCGCAAGCGCTTCGAAGGTTACGACAGCGCGGTGATCCGTCTGGGCGTACCGGGCTCGATCAAAGGCGTGGACATCGACACTTCATTCTTCACCGGCAACTACCCGCCATCGGCCTCGCTGGAAGCGTGCTTCCTGGCCTCGGGCGAGCCGGATGAAAACACCCAGTGGACCGAAGTGCTGTCGGCCGTCGAGCTGCAGGGCAACAGCCACCACTACCACGAAATCAGCAACGACAAAGCGTTCAGCCACCTGCGCTTCAACATCTACCCGGACGGCGGTGTGGCCCGTCTGCGCGTGTACGGCATTCCGTTCCGCGACTGGTCCGCTGTGGGCGACAACGAGCAGGTCGATCTGGCCGCAGCCCTTAACGGTGGCCGCGCCCTCGCCTGCTCCGACGAACACTTCGGCCGCATGAGCAACATCCTCAACCCGGGCCGTGGCATCAACATGGGCGACGGCTGGGAAACCGCACGTCGTCGCACGCCGGGCAATGACTGGGTGATCGTCGCGCTGGGTCATCCGGGCGAGATCGAAAAAATCGTCGTCGACACCCTGCACTTCAAAGGCAACTACCCGGACACCTGCTCGATCCAGGGCGCGTTCGTCAAGGGCGGCACCGACAGCCAGATCGAAACCCAGTCGCTGTTCTGGCGCGAACTGCTGCCAAGCCAGAAGCTTGAAATGCACGCCGAACACACCTTCGTCGAGCAGATCAAGGCACTCGGCCCGATCACCCACATCCGCCTGAACGTGTTCCCGGATGGTGGCGTGAGTCGCCTGCGTGTATTGGGCAAGGTCGCTAAATAACACTGCAATGATCGTTCCCACGCTCTGCGTGGGAATGCATCACTGGACGCTCTGCGTCCGCTTTGGATGTGACGCGGAGCGTCACGGGCTGCATTCCCACGCAGAGCGTGGGAACGATCACTCAACGAAAAGAAGAACAGCATGCGCACACTGACGATTGAACCGCTGACCAAAGAAGCCTTCGCCCCTTTCGGTGACGTGATCGAAACCGACGGCAGCGATCACTTCATGATCAACAACGGTTCGACCATGCGCTTCCACAAACTGGCGACGGTCGAAACCGCGACGCCTGAGGACAACGCAATCATCAGCATTTTCCGCGCCGATGCGCAGGACATGCCGCTGACCGTTTGCATGCTGGAACGCCATCCGCTGGGCAGCCAGGCTTTCATTCCGCTGCTCGGCAACCCCTTTCTGATCGTGGTCGCGCCAGTTGGCGATGAACCTGTATCAGGCTTGGTCCGCGCCTTCGTCACCAACGGCAGGCAGGGCATCAATTACCATCGCGGCGTTTGGCACCACCCGGTGCTGACGATCGAAAAGCGGGATGACTTCCTGGTGGTTGATCGCAGTGGCACAGGCAATAACTGCGATGAGCATTTTTTCAAAGAGGATGAGCGGTTGATCCTCGCCCCCCACCAATAAGAGAAGGTCTGATCACTCGACAACAAGAGTGACAGGCGAGAGGTAAAGACTGTGGAAGCACATCTGTTGGAATGGCTGAACCTGAGCGTGCGCTGGGTTCACATGATCACTGGCGTGGCCTGGATCGGCGCGTCGTTCTACTTCGTCTGGCTGGAGAACAACCTCAACCGCGTCAACCCGAAAACCGGTCTGGCCGGTGATCTGTGGGCGATCCACGGCGGCGGCATCTACCACCTGGAAAAATACAAACTGGCCCCACCGTCCATGCCGGACAACCTGCACTGGTTCAAGTGGGAAGCCTACTTCACCTGGATGTCGGGGATCGCGCTGCTGTGCGTGGTGTTCTACTCCAATCCGGTGCTCTACCTCGTGGCACCGGGCAGTGGCCTCAGCGGTCCTGAAGGCGTGGCCATCGGTATCGGCTCGCTGATCGTCGGCTGGTTTGTCTACGACTTCCTCTGCGATTCGGCCCTGGGCAAGAAACCCGCCCTGCTCGGCTTCATCCTGTTCGTGCTGATCATTGCCGCCGCCTATGGCTTCAGCAAAGTGTTCAGCGGTCGGGGTGCGTACCTGCACGTTGGCGCGATCATCGGCACCATCATGGTCGGTAACGTGTTCCGCATCATCATGCCGGCGCAACGGGCACTGGTCGCGGCGATTGCCGAGAACCGCACGCCGGATCCGGCCCTGCCGGCCAAGGGTCTGCTGCGTTCGCGTCACAACAACTACTTCACCCTGCCAGTGCTGTTCATCATGATCAGCAACCACTTCCCGAGCACTTACGGCAGCCAGTACAACTGGTTGATCCTCGCCGGGATCGCGGTGTTGGCGGTATTGGTGCGTCACTACTTCAACACCCGTCACGACAGCCACAAGTTTGCCTGGACCCTGCCGGTGGCAGCGGTGGGCATGATCTGCCTGGCCTACGTCACTGGCCCGGCGCCGATGTCGAGCGCACCTGAAGTGGCCAAGGCACCGGCGAAAATCGAGTACCAACCGCTGCCGGAAACGGCACTGGGCGGTGGCGCGAAACCGGCCGAAGCGGCGCAACCTGCGGCACCCGCAGCCCCTGCGGCGGCACCCGCGCAAGCCTCGAATGCCGGCCCCGGTTTCGACAAGGTGCACAACGTGATTCAAGAGCGTTGCACGGTGTGCCATTCGTCCAAGCCGACCAGCCCGTTGTTCAGCGCAGCCCCGGCCGGTGTGATGTTCGACACCCCCGAGCAGATCCGCCAGAACGCCGCGCGCATTCAGGCGCAAGCCATCACCACGCAGATCATGCCACTGGGCAACATCACCCAGATGACCCAGCAGGAACGTGACCTGATCGGTGCCTGGATTGCCCAGGGAGCACAAACCAATTAATCGTTAAAAGCATCGCTGGCAAGCCAGCTCCCACAGGGTTTTGCATAGCCTGTGTGGGAGCGGGCTTGCCCGCGAATGGCCGCTCCGCGGTCTGCCTGATGCAAAGAAACAGCTGCAAGCAACCCGGCAGCTGTTAATCACAAGAATAAAAAAGATCCGAGGTGTTGCATGTCCGAGCTGTCCAAAGCGCGCATCCCCGACGCACCCGCCATTCAGCGTTTGCCCCTTTTGCAACTGATCCTGGTCGGTCTGCAACATGTTCTGCTGATGTACGGCGGTGCCATCGCGGTGCCGCTGATCATCGGACAGGCCGCTGGCCTGAGTCGTGAAGAAATCGCCTTCCTGATCAACGCCGACCTGCTGGTCGCCGGCATCGCCACCATCGTGCAGTCGCTCGGCATCGGCCCGATGGGCATTCGCATGCCGGTGATGATGGGCGCCAGTTTCGCTGCGGTCGGCAGCATGGTGGCCATGGCCGGCATGCCCGGCATCGGTCTGCAAGGGATCTTCGGTGCGACGATAGCTGCCGGTTTCTTCGGCATGCTGATCGCGCCGTTCATGTCCAAGGTCGTGCGTTTCTTCCCGCCACTGGTGACCGGCACGGTCATCACCTCGATCGGTTTATCGTTGTTCCCTGTGGCCGTGAACTGGGCCGGTGGCGGTGTCGACGCCGCGCAATTCGGTTCGCCGATTTATCTGGCCATCGCTGCGCTGGTGCTGGCGACGATTCTTCTGGTTCATCGTTTCATGCGCGGATTCTGGGTCAATATTTCGGTGCTGATCGGCATGTGCCTGGGCTATGTACTGTGCGGCGTGATCGGCATGGTCGACCTCAGCGGCATGGCCAGCGCACCGTGGATTCAGTTCGTCACCCCGCTGCATTTCGGCATGCCGAAATTCGAGCTGGCACCGATTCTGTCGATGTGTCTGGTGGTGGTGATCATCTTCGTCGAGTCCACCGGGATGTTCCTCGCGCTGGGCAAAATCACCGGCCAGGAAGTCTGCCCGCGCATGCTCCGTCGTGGCTTGTTGTGCGATGCCGGCGCGTCGTTCTTCGCCGGTTTCTTCAACACCTTCACCCACTCCTCGTTCGCGCAGAACATCGGCTTGGTGCAGATGACCGGTGTGCGCTGCCGTTCGGTGACCATCGTTGCCGGCGGTCTGCTGATCGTCCTCAGCCTGTTGCCGAAAGCGGCGTTTCTGGTGGCATCGATTCCACCGGCGGTGCTGGGCGGCGCGGCAATTGCGATGTTCGGCATGGTCGCCGCCACTGGCATCAAGATCCTCCAAGAGGCGGACATCGGTGACCGCCGCAATCAGTTGCTGGTCGCGGTAAGCATCGGCATGGGCCTGATCCCGGTGGTGCGTCCGGAATTCTTCGCCCACTTGCCCATGTGGATGAGCCCGATCACCCACAGCGGCATCGCCATGGCCACCCTCAGCGCGCTGACCCTGAACCTGCTGTTCAACATCCTCGGCGGCAAGGAGCGTACGGCGATCAACGATTGCCATGCGCACTGATTGAAACCACCACACCACCTGTGGGAGCGAGCCTGCTCGCGAAAGCGCTGTGTCATTCAACATTGATGGCGACTGACACAACCGCTTCGCGAGCAGGCTCGCTCCCACAGAGACTACGCAACTGCTTGTGCCTCAAACAATAAAAACAACAGGGAGCAACAGATGATCCGCACGCAAAGCAACGTTCTGTTGAGTGGCGGCCTGCTGGCCGCGAGTCAGGCCATGGCCGGCGATCTGCTGCTGTGGCAGAGCAACAGCCTCAGCTATCTGTACGGCAAGAATTTCGCGATCAACCCCTCGTATCAGCAGACGGTCACCTTCGAGCACGCCGACAAGTGGAAGTACGGCGACAACTTTCTGTTCGTCGACAAGATCTTCTACAACGGCAAGGAAGACCCGAACAAAGGGGCGCATACTTTCTACGGCGAGTTCACCCCGCGTCTGTCCTTCGGCAAGATCCTCGACCGCAAGATCGAGTTCGGCCCGATCAAGGATGTGCTGTTGGCGATGACCTACGAGTACGGCGAAGGCGAAACCGAGGCCTATCTGATCGGCCCCGGCTTCGACCTGAAAGTGCCCGGCTTCAACTACGTCACCCTGAACATTTTCCGTCGCCAGACCGAAGGCCCGCGGCCCGGCGATGGTGTCTGGCAAATCACCCCCGCGTGGTCCTACAGCTTCCCGCTGGGCAATTCCGATGTGCTGATCGACGGCTACCTCGACTGGGTCGTCGACAACGACGAAAACTCGCGCGGTACCTACCACGCCAACCTGCACATCAATCCGCAGATCAAATACGACCTCGGCAAAGCCATGGGCTGGAGCCAGAAACAGCTGTACGTCGGCACCGAGTACAGCTACTGGAAGAACAAATACGGCATCGAAAACAGCCACGCGTTCGATACCAACCAGAACACCGCCAGCCTGCTGCTGAAGGTGCACTTCTGAGATGGCCCGCAACCGTGCGCCATGCTTGCCGTCGGTGCTCTGTTGCGGGGCACTTGAGCGTTGGCCGAGGAGTCAGTATTCTCCGCGGCCTTCCGAATTCGCTCTAAAAAAAAGCCTGAATTCAATTTCTGACCGAAAAGCCAACTTATCCCGGCTGCGGTCAGTCCTGAGGCACCCCGAAAACACGCTCGTCGACTGTTTTTCAGCAGCCGAACGGGCGTTTTTTGGTTTTTCAAAAGCCTTGGCGCAGCTTTTGCTACCAGCATTCAAAGCTGACCGATCGGATGAAATTTGCGGTACGAAAAAAGGCGCCACATCAGAGCGCCGATCTTAAAAAAATAACGTGGAACACCTACTTTGGGAGCAACCGAATGAAACGTATGTGCACCAGCCTGATGCTGGCCGGATCGATGTTCGCCGGCGGCCAGGCGATGGCCGAAGGCCTGCTGCAGTGGCAGAACAACAGCCTGACCTACCTGTATGGCAAGGACTTCCAGGTCAACCCGCGCATTCAGCAGACCGTGACCTTCGAGCACGCCGATGCCTGGAAGTATGGGGACAACTTCCTGTTCATCGACAAGATCTTCTACAACGGCAAGGATGATGGCGGCGTCGGCTCCAACACCTACTACGGCGAGCTCAGCCCGCGCCTGTCGTTCGGCAAGATCCTCGATCAGAAACTGGCCTTTGGTCCGGTGACTGACGTGTTGCTGGCCATGACCTACGAGTTCGGTGAAGGCGATACCGAGTCGTACCTGATCGGTCCGGGCTTCGACCTGGCGATTCCAGGCTTCGATTACTTCCAGCTGAACTTCTACCAGCGTCACACCCAGGGCGCACGCGCCGGCGACAATGTCTGGCAGATCACTCCGGTGTGGTCCTACACCATCCCGGTGGGCAAATCGAACATCCTCATCGACGGCTTCATGGACTGGGTGGTCGACAACGACTCCAATTCCAAGGGCGACTACCACGCCAACCTGCACTTCAACCCGCAGGTCAAATACGACCTGGGCAAGGCGCTGAATTTCGGCGAGAAGCAGTTGTATGTCGGTGTCGAGTACGACTACTGGTCGGACAAATACGGGATCAAGGACAGCCAGTACTTCAAGACCGATCAGAGCACCACGAGCTTCCTGGTCAAGTTCCACTTCTGACCCTGAAAGCTTCGCGAGCAGGCTCGCTCCCACATTCAGACCGAGTTCCAATGTGGGAGCGAGCCTGCTCGCGAAGGCCTCACCGCAGATTTCAGGCAGGAGCCACCGCTTCAGATATCCGCAAAAACCGGCACAGCTCCTCGCGCTTGGCCAACGCATCGCGCCGCCCCAACTCGATCAACTCGCTGCAATACCCCGCCTCGAACAGCAGGTAACTGAGCACCCCCGCCCCGCTCGTCTTCGTCGCCCCCGGCCCGCGCAGAAACAGGCGCAACGCCGCCGGTAACTCCTGGCGATGCCGCGCGGCGATTTCGTCGATCGGCTGACTTGGCGCAATCACCAGCACTTCCACCGGCGCCACACCCAGCGCACGAGTAGGTGTGCCGGCCGGGAGCAAATGACTGAACTGATTCAGACGCTGCAGCAACTCGATATCGCTCTCCAGACTGTCGATGAACGTGCTGTTGAGCATGTGCCCGCCAATCTGCGCCAACGTCGGTTGCTGGCCGCTGTAGGCGCGCTCCAGCGGCTGCTGCGGATCGACGCCGCGCGGGTTGCCGCTGACGCCCACCACCAGCACGCGACTGGCCCCCAAATGCAGCGCCGGGCTGATCGGCGCCGACTGGCGCACGGCGCCGTCACCGAAATACTCCTCGCCGATTTTCACCGGCGCGAACAACAGCGGAATCGCCGAACTGGCCAACAGATGATCAACCGACAATTGCGTCGGCACGCCAATGCGGCGGTGCCGCAGCCAGGCGTCGATGGTGCCGCCGCCCTGATAGAACGTCACCGCTTGCCCCGATTCGTAGCCAAACGCGGTCACCGCTACCGCGTGCAATTGCTTGCGCGCGATGGATTCGGCGATGCCGGGCAGGTGCAGTTTTTCCTCGAGCAGCTCGCGCAGCGGCGAACTGTTGAGCAACGCCACCGGCATCTGCCGACCGAGGCCGAGCAGGCTGTGGCTGACGAAACGGCTGGCCTGATGGATCACGCCCGGCCAGTCGCTGCGCAACACGCGGTGGCTGCGAAAGCCCTGCCAGAACTGGGTCAGGCGTTCGATGGCAGCGCGAAAATCCATGGCACCACTGGCCAGGCTGACCGCATTGATCGCCCCGGCCGAGGTGCCGACGATCACCGGAAACGGATTGTCCGCGCCGACCGGCAGCAACTCGGCAATCGCCGCCAGCACCCCGACCTGATAAGCCGCCCGAGCCCCGCCGCCGGAAAGAATCAAACCTGTGACCGGTTCAGCAGGACTCATCGCAACACTCCACAGTGCTTGTCAGTACGGGTGAATCAACGACGCTTGGGATAAAGCTTCGGCTCGCCCGGTGGGCGACTCTTGAAGCGCCGATGCGCCCACAGATACTGCTCGGGGCAGGCACGCAAAGCGCTCTCGACCCACTGATTGATGCGGATGCAATCGGCCTCCTCGCTTTCGCCGGGGAAGTCTTCCAGCGGCGGATGAATCACCAGGCGATAACCACTGCCGTCGGCCAGACGTTCCTGAGTGAACGGCACCACCAGCGCTTTGCCCAGCCGTGCAAACTTGGTCGTCGCAGTGACGGTGGCGGCCTGAATGCCGAACAGCGGCACGAAGATGCTCTGCTTGGCGCCGTAATCCTGATCCGGCGCATACCAGATCGCCCGTCCCGAGCGCAGCAGTTTGAGCATGCCGCGCACGTCATCGCGCTCCACCGCCAGCGAATCGAGATTGTGCCGCTCGCGGCCACGGCGCTGGACGAAGTCGAACAAGGGGTTTTTGTGTTCGCGGTACATGCCGTCGATGGTGTGCTGCTGGCCGAGCAGCGCCGCGCCGATTTCCAGCGTGGTGAAATGCGCGGCCATGAGGATCACGCCTTTGCCTTCGCGCTGGGCCTTCTGCAGATGTTCAAGGCCTTCGACGTGGGTCAGTTTCGCCAGACGCTCGCGCGACCACCACCAGCTCATCGCCATTTCAAAAAAGGCGATGCCGGTGGAGGCGAAGTTTTCCTTGAGCAGGCGTTTGCGCTCGGCGGCGGATTTTTCCGGGAAGCACAATTCCAGATTGCGCCGGGCGATGGTTCGCCGGTCGCTGGCGACGCGATACATCAACGCGCCCAAAACTCGACCGATGGTCAGCAGCGCCGGATACGGCAACTGCACGATCAGCCACAAAAGCCCCAGACCGCACCAGAGCGGCCAGAAGCGCGGAGCAAGATATGCTTTTCGAAAACGCGGGCGATCCATTAAAGCTTCCGTAAATACAGTGGCCGCGCATTCTACATCGTTCGACCCGGCTTGCGGCTCGCGGGCGTTCTCGTTATAAGTCTCGGCACTTTTAGTGACAAGCCGTTGTATGCCGACATGAGCCAAACCGACCCGTTAGACCAAGATCCCGTATTCCAGCTCAAGGGCAGCATGCTGGCCATCACTGTGCTGGAACTGGCCCGTAACGACCTCGAAAGCCTCGATCGGCAATTGGCCGCCAAAGTCGCCCAGGCGCCGAATTTTTTCAGCAATGCACCGCTGGTCCTGGCGCTGGACAAACTGCCGCCGAACCAAGGCGCGGTTGATCTGCCGGGGCTGATGCGCGTCTGCCGTCAGCACGGTCTGCGTACCCTGGCCATTCGCGCCAGCCGCATCGAAGACATCGCCGCCGCCATCGCCATCGACATCCCCGTGCTACCGCCCTCCGGCGCCCGCGAGCGCCCGCTGGAGACGCCGGAAGCCGAAGTCAAAAAGAAGCCGGAAAAGCCGCCTGAGCCGAGCGTCAAACCGACCCGCGTAATCACCACGCCAGTACGTGGTGGCCAGCAGATATATGCCCAGGGTGGCGATCTGGTCGTGGTCTCTTCGGTCAGTCCGGGGGCGGAACTTCTCGCCGATGGCAACATCCATGTATACGGCCCGATGCGCGGCCGTGCGCTGGCCGGCGTCAAAGGTGACACCAAGGCACGGATTTTCTGTCAGCAATTGAGCGCTGAACTGATCTCCATCGCCGGTCATTACAAGGTCTCCGAGGATTTGCGTCGCGATCCGATGTGGGGCTCGGGCGTCCAGGTCAGCCTGTCAGGCGACGTGTTGAACATCATTCGGCTTTAACGGATACTGCCGCATTTTCCAAGCATCTCTAAAACGTAGCGAAAACGGCTCAAACGAAGTAGGAAAAAGGCCCAAAGCCAAATTCCAGCCAAGGCTGTCCGACTGCAGTAGTTTTCAAGAGATGTTTTTCAGGGGCTGAACAGTCCTTCTTCCTTAGGGGTGAAACACCTTGGCCAAGATTCTCGTGGTTACATCCGGCAAGGGTGGTGTGGGTAAGACCACCACCAGCGCCGCTATCGGTACCGGTCTCGCTCTGCGCGGCCACAAAACAGTGATCGTCGACTTCGACGTGGGCTTGCGTAACCTCGACCTGATCATGGGTTGCGAGCGCCGCGTGGTGTATGACTTCGTCAACGTGGTAAACGGCGAAGCCAACCTGCAACAGGCACTGATCAAAGACAAGCGCCTGGAAAACCTCTACGTGCTGGCGGCCAGCCAGACCCGCGACAAAGACGCGCTGACCGTCGAAGGCGTGGAAAAAGTCCTGATGGAGCTCAAGGAACAATTCGAGTTCGTCGTCTGCGATTCCCCGGCGGGCATCGAGAAAGGTGCGCACCTGGCCATGTATTTCGCCGATGAAGCGATCGTCGTGACCAACCCGGAAGTCTCCTCGGTACGTGACTCGGACCGCATGCTCGGCCTGCTGGCGAGCAAATCGCGCCGCGCCGAACGGGGCGAAGAGCCGATCAAGGAACACCTGCTGATCACTCGCTACCACCCGGAGCGTGTCGAGAAGGGCGAGATGCTTGGCGTTGAAGACGTCAAGGAGATCCTCTCGGTGACCCTGCTCGGCGTCATCCCGGAATCCCAGGCGGTACTCAAGGCTTCCAACCAGGGCGTGCCAGTGATTCTCGACGACCAGAGCGATGCCGGTCAGGCTTACAGCGATACCGTCGACCGCCTGCTGGGCAAAGAAAAAGCCCACCGATTCCTCGATGTCGAGAAGAAGGGATTCTTCGAGCGCCTGTTTGGAGGTAGGTAATGAACCTTTTTGACTTCTTTCGTGCCAACAAAAAGCCAAGTACCGCCTCGGTAGCGAAAGAGCGTCTACAGATCATCGTGGCGCATGAGCGCGGCCAGCGCAGCACGCCGGATTACCTGCCAGCCTTGCAGAAGGAACTGGTCGACGTGATCCGCAAGTACGTCAACATCGGCAACGACGACGTACATGTTGCACTGGAAAGCCAGGGCAGTTGCTCGATTCTGGAACTCAACATCACCCTGCCCGATCGCTGAGTCGATTTGGCAGTCGCTACGGCGGCTCGGGCTGTTGATGCTCGTGTAGGAGCTGCCGAAGGCTGCGATCTGTTGATCTTCAAAGTCAAAAGATCGCAGCCTTCGGCAGCTCCTACAGAGTTATCAGCAGTCCCGAGCCGCCGTTGGCATTTGTTACGAGGCTGTTTTAATGCCGCTGTCCAACATCCGCATCATCCATGAGGACGCCGCCGTACTGGTGGTCGACAAACCGACCCTGCTGCTCTCGGTGCCCGGTCGCGCTGACGACAACAAGGACTGCCTGATTACCCGCCTGCAGGAAAACGGCTACCCGGAAGCGCGCATCGTTCATCGCCTGGACTGGGAAACCTCCGGCATCATCCTGCTGGCCCGTGACGCCGACACTCATCGCGAACTGTCGCGGCAGTTTCACGACCGCGAAACCGAAAAAGCCTATACCGCTTTGGCCTGGGGTCAGCCTGAGCTGGACAGCGGCAGCATCGATCTGCCCCTGCGCTACGACCCACCGACCAAGCCGCGACACGTGGTCGATCACGAATTCGGCAAACACGCGCTGACCTTCTGGAAGGTGCTGGAACGTTGCGGCGACTGGTGCCGTGTCGAACTGACACCGATTACCGGCCGCTCCCATCAACTGCGCGTACACATGTTGTCGATCGGCCACCCGCTACTCGGTGACGGGCTCTACGCCCACGAGCAGGCGCTGGCGGCCTGGCCCCGTCTGTGCCTGCACGCAAGCATGCTCATCTTCACTCATCCGCAGACCGGCGAGCGCCTGCGCTTCGAGTGCCCGGCTCCGTTCTGAATTGCGTGAATACTTTGGAAGCCCTTCCTGGTGAAGGGCTTTTTTGTCCTGCCAAAAATCCACCGGCAATAGATTGACGTAAAGAACTGTCATAAAATTGTAATCAAATATAAAATCATGGCACTTCGATATCAGGCAGGAGGCCTTTCCCGTGTTCTGCAGCAAAACACTTCAATCCGAATACCCGATCATCTACGCATTCGGTAACACGACCCTGCACTTGAGCGAAGCACCCAGCATCCAGGCACGCCAGGCCCTGGAGCAGCTCATTAAAAAACGCCGCGCGCACAAACTGACCCGGGCCAGCGCACCGTTGTCGTCCTGTGAAACACCACTATTTGCCAAGGTCCAGCCATTGGACACGTTCAAGGCAAAGGTGCGGGTGAGCCTGAACAAACCGCAACGCAACGGGCGCTTCGACTGGCCGCTCGAAGAACTGATGAATTCCCTCGAAGCTCAGCGCCGGGGCGTGGAGATGCCTCCACTGAAGGGCTATGGCTATACCCGCAGCAGACTCGGCCTGACCGAGGAGTTCTTCCTGCTGACTCACCTGCTCGAAGGCCATATTGATGGGGCCGAGTGCATCAGACGCAATCCCGAAAACATCGAAGCCTTTATCCTCGACGCGTTTCAACTGCTCAGCTCGCTCGCCAGCAAGAACATCACCCACATGGATTTCTGGGTGGGCAACATCATGGTGCCCGAGCAAACGCACAGGCCACTCAAAGCCATCGACTTTGAAAACTGCTTCGCAGGTCCGACCGCGCACGCAAGTGAAACCCTCGGTTTTCAACTCGGCTTCTTCTATCGTCGGGATATCTACAAATTCATCACCGAAGCCGCCTATGATCGCCTGGTAGATCAATACCTCAGTGCACTGCCTGGCTTATCGAGAGACAGGTTCGAGGCTGTCTATCAGTTGAGCAAACATGAATACGTCGGTCGCAAGCAACGCCGTGAAGCCTTCCTCTCTGGCAGATTGATCACCGGTTGACGCCCACCCCGGCAACACTTTGAAGCAAGTGCCCGGCCTGCAAATCAGCGGAGCAATACGGTAAACTCGCGCCCCCCGCCGTATGGAGCCGCTTATGCGCGAAGCCTTCCCCCCCATGGAAAAAGTACCGCACCAGCTGCTCTACCTGATCTATGGCGACAAAGACGTTTATCGGCGCGAGGCGAAATTCAGCATCCTCACCGCCCTGGCACAACTGCAGCCAGGTGAATCATTGTGCATCCGAGTCCTGACCGATCGTCCGCAGGACTATGCCGGCTGGCCGGTCGATACCGTCCCTTTGAGCGAGCAGACCCTGATCCAGTGGCAGGGCGAGAACGGCTACCACCACCGCCGCAAAGCGTGCGCCATTGCACTGGGCCTGACGCTTGCCGAAAAAACCCTGTTTGTCGACACCGACACGCTGTTTCTCGGTTCGCCGCATCGGTTGTTCAGCATGATCACGCCCGGCCGTTACGTGATGGACCGCTTCGAATATGACTGGAGTTACGTCTGTAACCGGGCGGACTACGAAAAACTCGCGCGCTGCCTGCAAGTCCACGGCATCTCGTCGACTAACAGCTTCAAGCTCTACAACAGCGGCTTGTGCGGCGTCACCGATGGCGATGCAGCGCTGCTGGAGAAATCGGTCCGGCTGATCGATGAGTGGACGCAGGGTTCGTTCGACATCCATACGATCGAACAGATTGCACTGTCTTTTGCCATGCGCGACCAGCCGATCCAGGAAGCGAAGAAATTCATCTATCACTACTTCGCCGACAAGAACTTCTTCCACGCCATGCAGAAACATTTTTTCGCCCGTTACGGCGAGGCCTTCCACCCCGAACTGCCAGCGCTGTGCAACGAGGTTCCGCGCAGCAAACCCGTTCCCTCAACCTGGGAGCGCCTGCGCATCAAGTGGAAACTGCGCAAAAAGCGCGGCGGCATGAAGAAAGTCGGCCGGGCGTTGCTGTTCGGCAGTGCTGCACCTGCCCATCCGTATTACGAGATCTGCCGTCACGAATGGTGGGAATCGGCGTCGCGGGAAATCCTGCGCTGGGACAGCGTCACGCAAAAGGCCTTCTTCGGCAGCGGCAAGGGCTGGCCGAAGCACCTGCCGAAACCCGCCAGAAAGGATGATCAACAAGCCATCATTGCCTACCTGCGCAAGCGCATCGATCAGCACTCCTGAGCGTGCTTGCGCAAACCACTTGCCCAATGGCGCTGAGTGATGCGTTAAACTGCCGCCCATTGCTGTCTGGAGTTTCTTATGCGCGCAGAGTTGAACCAGGGCCTGATCGACTTTCTCAAGGCCTCCCCTACCCCGTTCCACGCCACCGCCAGCCTCGTTCAGCGTCTGGAGGCCGCCGGTTATGTGCGCCTCGACGAGCGCGAGCCATGGTCCACCGAGGCCAACGGCCGCTATTACGTCACCCGTAACGACTCCTCGATCGTCGCGATCAAAATGGGCCGCAACTCGCCACTGCACGACGGTATCCGTCTGGTCGGCGCGCACACCGACAGCCCGTGCCTGCGGGTCAAGCCGCAACCGGAACTGCAACGTCAGGGCTTCTGGCAACTGGGCGTCGAAGTCTACGGCGGCGCGCTGCTGGCGCCATGGTTCGACCGCGATCTGTCGCTGGCCGGCCGCGTGACCTTCCGCCGTGACGGCAAGGTCGAGAGTCAGTTGATCGACTTCAAGGCACCCATCGCGATCATTCCCAACCTGGCCATTCACCTCAACCGTGAAGCCAACCAGGGCTGGGCGATCAACGCGCAGACCGAACTACCGCCGATCCTGGCGCAATTCGCCGGTGACGAGCGCGTCGATTTCCGCGCCGTGCTCACCGACCAACTGGCCCGCGAACACGGTTTGAACGCCGACGTGGTGCTGGATTACGAGCTGAGTTTCTACGACACGCAAAGCGCTGCGGTGATCGGCCTGAACGGCGACTTCATTGCCGGTGCGCGTCTGGACAACCTGCTGTCGTGCTACGCCGGCCTGCAAGCATTGCTCACCGCCGAAACCGACGAAACCTGCGTGCTGGTCTGTAACGACCACGAAGAAGTCGGCTCGTGCTCGGCGTGCGGTGCCGATGGCCCGATGCTTGAACAGACTCTGCGCCGCCTGCTGCCAGATGGCGACGAGTTCGTCCGCACCATTCAGAAATCCCTGCTCGTGTCGGCCGATAACGCCCACGGCGTGCATCCCAACTACGCAGACAAGCACGACGCCAACCACGGCCCGAAACTCAACGCCGGCCCGGTGATCAAGGTCAACAGCAACCAGCGCTACGCCACCAATAGCGAAACCGCCGGTTTCTTCCGCCATCTGTGCATGGCCGAAGAAGTCCCGGTGCAAAGCTTCGTGGTGCGCAGCGACATGGGCTGCGGCTCGACCATCGGCCCGATCACCGCCAGCCATCTGGGCGTGCGCACCGTCGACATCGGCCTGCCGACCTTCGCCATGCATTCGATTCGCGAGCTGTGCGGCAGCCATGACCTGGCGCATCTGGTCAAAGTGCTCAGTGCGTTCTATGCCAGCCGTGAATTGCCGTAACGGCTGACAAGCTTCGCGAGCAGGCTCGCTCCCACAATTGAACTGCATTTCATTGTGGGAGCCAGTCATCTCCCCTTGGAATGCAAATCAACCTGTGGGAGCGAGCCTGCTCGCGAAATCGCCTGTGCAGACAGCAGAATCCTCCCGGCCTGATGCATTCCTGAGCCACATCACACCCCGCCTCGGAAACCCGCCTAGACTGCAAGCATCCCCCACAGACAAGGCAGTCTCCATGATCTCAATGTCCTCCTTCCACGCCATGCTCATTCCCATCCTCAGCGGAATGATCCTGCTGGCCATCGGCTTCAACTTCCGCGACAAGAACGCCGGGGTGTTCGCCATGTGGATCGGCATGCTGATGATCCTCGCCACGGTGGTCTACAAGATCCTCGCCAAACTCAACGAATGACCGCGCCCGGCTCGCATTGAGCCAAAGGGCCTCGTACACTCCAGCGCATCCGCCTATCGCGAGGTTGTCTTCTGGTGTTCGCTCGTCTTTTTGCTTTGCCCGGTCTGCTGCTTGTCTGCCTGATGACACTGCTGCCGCTGGCGCCCGCCCAAGCGGTCGGTCTGCCCGGCCTGCTCAACACTTCCAAACCGCAGCCTGAAGCCGTAGAACCTCTTGGCCAGTCACTGGACGAAGTGATCAAGTCGCTGGAAAACGACAAGCAACGCGCGCAGTTGCTCAGCGATCTGAAGAAGCTGCGCGACGCTACGAAGAAAGCTCAAGCCACCCCGGAAGAAGGCGTGCTGGGCCTGATCGGCGGCACCCTCGCCAGCTTCGAAAAACAGTTTTCCGGCGCCGACAGCCCGCTCACCCGCTGGTCCAACGAATTCGATCTGGCCAAGGACGAACTGACCAGCAAGCTGCTGCCGGCCAATGAATGGCTGCCGATCATCTTCGGTTTCGCAGTGATCCTGATGGTCTGGAGCCTGCTCGCCGCCGCGCTGATCTGGCTCAGCCACCGCGTGCGTCTGCGCTTCGGCCTCACCGAAGAACTGCCGCAACACCCCAAGGCCCTCGACATGCTGCGCTTTGCCCTGCGCAAGCTCGGGCCGTGGCTGATCGCATTGGTGATGACGGTGTACATGAGCTACGTGCTGCCGTCTTCGCTGGGCAAAAGCCTGGCGATGGTGCTGGCCTATGCCTTGGTGGTCGGCACCTGTTTCTCGGCGATCTGCGTGATCGCCTTCTCCCTGCTCGACGGCCCGCATCGCCATCGCGCGCTGTACATCCTGCGTCATCAGGCGTTTCGGCCGCTGTGGCTGATCGGCAGCTTCGCCGCGTTCGGTGAAGCGCTGAGCGATCCGCGTCTGGTCGAGAGCCTGGGCGTACATCTGGCGCACACCGCCGCGACCACGGCCAATGTGCTTGCGGCGCTGTCGACCGGCCTGTTCATTCTGCGATTCCGCCGACCGATCGCGCACCTGATCCGCAACCAACCGCTGTCACGCCGCCTGACCCGCCGCGCCCTCAGCGATACCATCGAAATCCTCGGCACTTTCTGGTACGTGCCGGCACTGGTGCTGGTCGGCATCTCTCTGTTCGCCACGTTTGTCTCCGCCGGCGACACCAGCACCGCGCTGCGCCAGTCGCTGATCTGCACGGTGCTGCTGGTGTTGTGCATGGTGATCAACGGCCTCGTGCGCCGCCATTCGCTGAAACCGCAACGCGGGCCGAAACGCCATGCGCTGTATTCGGAGCGACTGAAAAACTTCTTCTACACCCTGACGCATTTGCTGGTGTGGCTGATCTTCATCGAACTGGGCCTGCGCGTCTGGGGCCATTCGCTGATCGCGTTCGCCGAAGGCGATGGCCATGACATCAGCGTCAAACTGTTCAGCCTGATCGGCACGCTGATTTTCTCCTGGCTGATCTGGATCCTCGCCGACACCGCCGTGCACCACGCCCTCACCCGCTCGCGCAAAGGCCTGGCGAATGCACGGGCGCAGACGATGATGCCGCTGATCCGCAACGTGCTGTTCGTGGCGATTTTCATCATCGCGCTGATCGTCGCGTTGGCGAACATGGGCATGAACGTCACACCGCTGCTGGCCGGTGCCGGCGTGATCGGTCTGGCCATCGGCTTCGGTGCGCAGTCGCTCGTCGCTGACCTGATCACCGGCCTGTTCATCATCATCGAAGACTCGCTGGCCATCGACGACTACGTCGACGTTGGCGGCCACCTCGGCACCGTCGAAGGCCTGACCATCCGCACCGTACGCCTGCGCGATATCGACGGCATCGTCCACACCATCCCGTTCAGCGAAATCAAAAGCATCAAGAACTACTCGCGGGAATTCGGCTACGCGATCTTCCGCGTCGCCGTGCCATACAACATGGAAATCGACGACGCGATCAAACTGATGCGCGACGTCGGCCAGAAGATGCGCAGCGATCCGTTGCAGCGCCGCAATATTTGGTCGCCGCTGGAGATTCAGGGTGTGGAAAGTTTCGAGTCCGGCAGCGCGATTCTGCGCGCACGGTTCAAGACTGCGCCGATCAAGCAGTGGGAAGTTTCCCGGGCGTTCAATTTGTCGCTGAAAAGGCAACTGGATGAGGCGGGGCTGGATCTGGCGACGCCAAGGATGAGTGTGCAGGTGATTACGCCTGGGGTGGAAATCAAAAAGGAAAGCTGAACAGAGATGGCCCCCTATTGGCAGGTAATACCAATAGGGGGTTGCTTTTATTTATCTTTGAAACCGGGTTTACCATTAGCGGAACGCCAGTTTTTTACCTCCAAGACAACATTTTCAGGCCCATCCTTACCTTCCTCCGGGTAGTAAATCAAATCGTAACCAGATGGATGTTCAACTAGCCGAGAGAACTCAAGAATGGCAGCAATTTGTTGCTTCTCTGTTGTAAACCCGGAATCATATATTTTCCTGACAAACTCAAGAAAATCTTCCTCTCTCATATCCTGTATCGACCTCATATCAAAGCCCTTTATGAATTTCAACATGCGCTTTCGGGGTAACGATATTTATGTTGTCAGCATTATATAAATCCCCTCCCTCGGCCAAGCCGACCTTATGATGCAGTTCGTATTTCACTCTTGCTCCCGCTGAGTCGTTCATTCTAACTATCGGGGCTTTGCCCTTTTTCATTTCGTTCAAACTTGTTTCATTAAATAAGCCAGCCAGTTTTTCGTCATTGAAAACAGCTTTCCAGAATGTTTCTCTGAATGCTCTGAAACTGTTGAACTGACGACCCCGTAACTGATCAGCAATGTGCGATGGGATTGGCGCCCCATCACCCTGCGCAGCAGCCCCTAGCCATCCACCCGCAACCGGCGCTCCATGACCACTCGCCACCCCTGGATCATTGCGTCGATCCCGGAACATGACGTACTGCGGTGGCAGGCCCGATTCCGACGGGAAGACCAGAATGAAGTCGTCGAAACGAATGCTGCCCCGCCCTGGGTGAGCGTCGATCCGTCCTTCAATCGGCACGAGGTTGCCGCCGATATATCGAGGTGGGGACGGATTCTCGATGGGGAACAGCGTTGAACTGTCTGCCGGCGTTACTGCGGGAGTCCAGACCGCGGTTGTCGGCGGGATGTCAGTGAGGGTCGCGCTGTAAGTGTTGTTCCCTGCGTTGAAATCAGCTGCAACCACGCGAACGCCGGAAGGCCGTTTTGTCCCCGCTACCGGAACGACAAGCAGTTCGGCGAGAGAGCCCGTCAGCGGCCGGGCGCTCAAACGTACCGGCAGATTCAGTCGTGCTCTTTCGCTTGCCAGCCTGTCCAGATCAGGCAGTTGACCGGGCAGCAGATCTGCCAGTGGGAGGCTGAGCAGAAAGCGTTCAGGCAATTCCCCATTGCCCAACACCGGGGAGTAGACAAACGCACTCACCCCCACCATCAGCCCGGACGCCGCGCCGGCAGCCACCTCCGATAAACCGGCCATCGCCGCGCGAATCGAAGCGGCAAAACCCGCCATCAGGTTGTCGGCAATCGCGACCGCACCCGCGGACGTCGCAAATACCAGTTGGGCGTGGCTGGTATTGCCCTGAAAGCGCAACAGGCTACTGTGCCCACCGGAGGTGTCCTGCCGGCGCTTTTCCTCAGCAACCCTGCTTGCTTCGGCCTCAGCCTCAAGCGCTGCCTGTTCCTCGGCACGCTTGCGCTCTAGTGCCTCAGCCGCCAGACGGGCCTGTTCCTCTTCGAGCCGCCTGATTTCATCGGCCGCGGCCTGCCGCGCCAGCTCCTCCGCCTGCCGCCGCGCCTGCTCTTGAGCGACGCGGGCCTGTTCCTGTGCAACCTGCCTGGCGTATTCCGCCGCCAACCGCGCCTGCTCCTGAGCGATCCGCTCCGCTTCCTGCGCTTGCACCACGGCAATCATGCCCTTGACCGTGGCCGACTGGCTGTTCAACACGCCAATGCCTTCAACCAGTAACTTGGCGTTGAACAGAGCGCTCTAAGCCTGCCGTACGCTGACGCTGGCGCTTCGCCGATTGACTTGCGGTAAGCGGCCTCCGTTGAAAAAGGTTTCAACCTGGGCGTGGCCGAAACGTTCGATGGCCACGTCCTTGGCCACCAAAAGCGCACCAAACTTCCTGGCGATCAGGGAATCCCTGAATTGCATCTCCCGCGCCAGCGCATCCAAAGGCGGCAAGACACTTTGATCACCTGCTGCCCGCACTTCTGCCAGTTCATTTTCAATGACCTGAGCAATATTCCTGGAAGTATCTTTATAGATACTTTCCATATCGAGTATTTCACCCAGCGGCGCAAAGTTAATGCCTGGTCCCGAGCCGTCCCCTGCACCTAAATAATGTAAATATTCATCTTGTTTATCCGGACGCACAACAATCGGCGGAAGCGTTATTCCATTACGCTGCATTTATAAGTCCTCCATGGACAATAGTTTTGTCGCACTGACTCGTTACCCTCAAACAGCCAATAACGTGACCGGCACCTGGAGAAATTTATGGAAATAGATGTTGTGCGGTGCGGTACATGGTTATCGCCCGCGTTTTATCTGTCACGCCGGACGGAACTGATAAAGCGGTAGGAGTTTTCGCTGATAACTTATGCTCAAACGTAAATCTGTCGGAGCGCATAGCGCTTTCCGGACCCGATCGCACTTGCGTGCAAAGCCTTTGTCACAGGCAAGGAAGCCAACAACAATAATCAAGGAGAAACCCATGCAACTGACGCGCATTGCCCAGACCCTTTTGCTCACCCTGGTCGCCAGCCACGCCAGTGCCGCGACGATGGACAGCGCCCGCACGCGCATCGCCGAGCAGGCGCAGAAGCTCGAACCGGAGCTGCTGGAAACCCGCCGCGACCTTCACGCTCATCCAGAACTTGGCAACACTGAAAAACGCACCGCTGAACTGGTCGCCAAACAGCTGCAAGCCATGGGCCTGGAAGTGAAAACCGGCGTCGCCCGCACCGGCGTTGTCGCCATTCTCAAAGGCGCCCTGCCCGGCCCGACCGTCGCCCTGCGCGCCGACATGGACGCGCTGCCGGTCAAGGAAGTCTCCGACTTGCCGTTCGCTTCGAAAGCCAAAGGCACGTATCTCGACAAGGAAGTCGACGTCATGCACGCCTGCGGCCACGACGCCCACACCGCAATCCTGCTCAGCGCAGCGAAAATTCTGACGGGCATGCGCGACACCCTGCCCGGCACCGTGGTGTTCTACTTCCAGCCCGCCGAAGAAGGCCCGAGCGACTTCATTCCCGACGGCAAAAACACCTGGGGCGCGAAGATGATGGTCGAGGAAGGCGTAATGAAATCGCCGAAACCAGACGCGGTGTTCGGGCTGCACGTCTGGGCCGGCGTCCCCGCCGGCCAGATCGCCTACCGCCCCGGCCCGACCCTGGCCAGCTCCGACGACCTGCGCATCAAGATCCACGGCAAACAAACCCACGCCGGCCGCCCCTGGGATGGCATCGACCCAATCACCGTCGGCGCGCAAACCATCGTCGGCCTGCAAACCGTGGTCAGCCGCCGCACCGACATTTCCTCTTACCCGTCGGTGGTCAGCATCGGCACCATCAACGGCGGCACCCGCTACAACATCATCCCCGAATCACTCGACATGACCGGCACCATCCGCTCCTACGACTACGGCATCCGCCAGAAACTGCACAGCGACGTACGCCAGACCATCGAGAAAATCGCCGAAAGCGGCGGCGCCAAAGCCGACGTCACCATCATCGAAAAATACGACCCGACGATTAACAACCCGGCACTGACCGAGAAAATGCTGCCGACATTGAAGTGGGCGGCCAAGGATGATGTGGTGCAGGGACCGCTGGTGGGTGGGGCGGAAGATTTCTCGTTCTTCGCCAAGGAAGCACCGGGACTGTTTGTGTTTCTTGGAGTGACCCCGCGGGACCAGGACTTGAGCAAAGCCGCGCCGAATCACAATCCGGGGTTCTTTGTGGATGAGTCGGCACTGGTGGTTGGGGTGAGGACACTGGCGTCGTTGGCGACGGATTATCTGTATGGGAATGCGGCGGTGGGCAAGTAGGAAGGGGTGACTGTGGGGGCGCTTTCGCGAGCAGACTCGCTCCCACAGGGATTAAGTACATCCGACAGAGATTGGTCGGCTGACAGGCCGCCTTCGCGAGCAGGCTCGCTTCCCACAGAAAAGCGAAAGCAAAAACAAAAGATCGCAGCCTTCGGCAGCTCCTACACACGATGAGCGTTAGCTCGAGCACCGCTTTTGATCTTGATCTCGGAGCCCGTCGGCAGGCTGAGTGGAGGGATTGATCCGGGCGTGGGAGCGCAGCGACCGTACGACGCAGTCGTACACAGCGAGTGTAGGTGCAGCGAAGCAAACCGGAGCCGCTGCGCCAGGATCGATCCCGCAGCGAAGGAACCCCGAGCCCCAGCGAGCGGGCCGAACGTCAGGGCGCAGCCTTTTGGTTACTTTTTGCTGGGCCGGCATTCCGGCGTTTGAAAAAGTGACCCGCCGTAAGGGCGGAACCATAAGAAGCCGTTACCGCAGCAACGGATATTCACCCAAACCCCCAAAACCTGGTCGGCCCAAAGGCCGCCAAGGTCAAAAAAGATCAAACCACATCAACCCCTACGTGAATCGCATCATGCCGCCAAAACTCCAGATCACAATCAATCAGCCGCCCATGCTGATCATAATTGACCCGAGCAATCCTCAATCCCGGACTCCCCACCGACACCCGCAAAGCCGCCGCCGCATCGACAGATAAAGACGTAGGCACAATCTCAAACCGCACCCGCCCATAGTGCAAATCGAAATGCCGCGCATACAACTCAGTGATCGACTGATTCAAATCAAACTCAAGAATCCCCGGAAAAAACTGCGGATTCAGGTAGTGCTCGACATACAACACCAGTCGCCCATCAATCCGCCGCGAGCGGCAAATCTGGATCACGCTCGACAACGCCGGCAGCTGCAACCACGCACACACCGCCGCCGAAGCCGGCTGCAACCGCGCCGAAATCACCTCGGTCGACGGCTCACGCCCCTGCGCACTGACCATCGCGTGAAAATGACTGCGCTGCATCAGGTTGTACGCCAGACGCGGCGGCGACACGAACCAGCCGCGCCGCTCCTCACGATAAATCTGCCCTTGCGCCTCCAATTGCAACAGCGCTTCACGCACAGTGATCCGCGTCGTCCCGAACAACTCGCTGAGCTTGCGTTCAGCGGGCAACTTGCTCCCGGCCGCCAGCAAACCATGATCGATCTGCTCCTGCAGCACCTGGCCAATCGCTGTCACCGCTTTCGTTGCCTCATCGCGCATCAACGTTACCTATCTGGACTAGACCAGCACTGTTTCAGGGCAAATCCGGGCGCTGCTCAGAGCGCTTTCGTGTGTTGCAAGCCTAGGCAGTGCAGATGACCGACAGATGACAAAACTACCCAACAGTCGTTTTCACGGCTTGCAATACATCGGCCAAGTCCCTTGCTTATCGGGCCTGCGTCATGGTCTACGCTTGTTTGGCAACCGCCAATCCCGGGCGGAGAAAAGATCAGCCATAAGGCCATCGACATCAAAATGTCATCCAGCCCGCCTAAATTGGCTCAGGTATTGCTGACCTAGACCAACACAACCGCAATCGCAGCGTTGAACACGACCAAGGAGCTTCGGAATGAAACAGCTTTTCCTGGCAACACTGTTAGGCTCGACCATTGCAATGTGCAGCGCCGCCATGGCGGCCGACACCGATCTGAAAACCCTAGAAGCCGCTGCGAAAGCGGAAGGCGCCGTCAACAGCGTCGGCATGCCCGATGACTGGGCCAACTGGAAAGGCACCTGGGAAGACCTGGCCAAGAAATACGGCCTGAAACACATCGACACCGACATGAGCTCGGCCCAGGAAATCGCCAAATTCGCAGCTGAAAAAGACAACGCCACCGCCGACATCGGTGACGTCGGCGCCGCCTTCGGCCCGATCGCGGTCAAGCAAGGTGTGGTGCAACCGTACAAGCCAAGCACCTGGGATCAGATTCCGGACTGGGCCAAGGACAAGGACGGCAACTGGGCACTGGCCTACACCGGCACCATCGCCTTCATCGTCAACAAGAAGCTGCTGAACGGCTCCGACGTGCCGACCAAATGGGCTGACCTGAAAACCGGTAAATACAAAGTCTCCATCGGCGACGTGAGCACTGCTGCCCAGGCCGCCAACGGTGTCCTCGCTGCCGCACTGGCCAATGGCGGTGACGAGAAAAACATCAAGCCTGCCTTGCTGCTGTTCGCCGACCTCGCCAAACAGGGTCGTCTGTCGATGGCCAACCCGACCATCGCTACCATGGAAAAAGGCGAGATTGAAGTCGGCGTGGTCTGGGACTTCAATGGCCTGAGCTACAAAGCCAAGATGGCCAACCCGGATGATTACGTAGTGCTGATTCCATCCGACGGCTCGGTGATTTCCGGCTACACCACGATCATCAACAAGTACGCGAAAAACCCCAATGCCGCCAAGCTGACGCGCGAATACATCTTCAGCGACGCCGGCCAGACCAACCTCGCCCGCGGCAACGCCCGGCCGATCCGCGCCGAACACCTGCAACTGCCGGAAGACGTGAAAGCCAAACTGCTGCCAAACGAGCAGTACAAGAAGGTCACGCCGGTCAAGGACGCCGAAGCGTGGGAAAAGACCTCCAAAGCCCTGCCGCAGCAGTGGAACGAGGAAGTCATCGTCGAGATGAAGTAATCCTGTGATCCCCCTGTTCGGGATCCGCTGAAGATCCGAATGTGGGAGCGAGCCTGCTCGCGAAGGCGGCGCATCAGTCGACATTACTGTTGAATGATGTATTGCATTCGCGAGCGAGTTCGCTCCCACAGGGGATCGGGTTGATTTCGGAATATCTGAATTTCGCGGAGTTCTTGCCCCTATGAAGCACAACGTCATCCTTGTCGTGCTCGACGGCCTCAACTACGAGGTTGCGTGTCACGCCATGGGGCATCTGCAGGCTTATGTTGGCGCAGGACGCGCGGCGCTCTATCAACTGGAGTGCGAACTGCCCGCCCTGTCCCGACCGCTTTACGAATGTATCCTCACCGGCGTGCCACCGATCGACAGCGGCATCGTTCACAACAATGTCTCGCGCTTGTCCAACCAGCGCAGCATCTATCACTACGCCCGCGATGCCGGGCTGAAAACCGCCGCTGCGGCGTATCACTGGGTCAGCGAGTTGTATAACCGCTCACCGTTCGTGGCGGCGCGCGACCGCCACACCGACGATCCGACGCTGCCGATCCAGTACGGCCACTTCTACTGGAACGATCATTATCCGGATTCGCACCTGTTCGCCGACGCGGAGAACCTGCGCCTGCGTCATGCGCCGGATTTCCTCCTGATCCACCCGATGAACATCGACGACGCCGGGCACAGGCACGGCCTCGACAGCTCGCAATACCGCAACAGCGCGCGCTCGGCTGACGTCATCCTCGCCGACTATCTGCAGACCTGGCTCGACGCTGGTTATCAGGTGCTGGTGACCGCCGACCACGGCATGAACAACGATCGCTCGCACAACGGCCTGCTGGCGGAAGAACGTCAGGTGCCGCTGTTCGTCCTCGGCGAGGCGTTCAGCCTCAACCCTGATGTCACACCGAAGCAGACCGAGCTCTGCGGCACGGTTTGCGAGCTGCTCGGCGTGCCCCACGACAAACCTGTGTGCCGGGAGCTGCTCAAGTGAATGCCATGACTCGCGGCAAATGGCTCGCGGCGCTGTGTCTGGTGCCTTTCGCGCTGTTCTTTATCGTCTTCGAAATCGCCCCGCTGGTCTGGGTGATGATCAACAGCCTGGAATCGGAAGAGTCCGGCTGGGGCCTGGCCAATTTCAGCAAGATCTTCGGTTCGAAGTTCTATCGGCAGGCAATCCAGTACAGCCTGGAGATCAGTTTCTGGTCGAGCGTATTCGGCATCATCATCGCCGTGCTTGGTGCGTATTCACTACGCCGCGTCGATTCGAAGCTGCGCAACTTCGTGAATGCCTTCGCCAACATGACCAGCAATTTTGCCGGCGTGCCGCTGGCGTTCGCGTTCATCATCCTGCTCGGTTTCAACGGCAGCATCACCATCATGCTCAAGCAGTCGGGGATCATTCAGGACTTCAACCTGTATTCGAAAACCGGCCTGATCATCCTCTACACCTATTTCCAGATTCCCCTCGGCGTGCTGCTGCTCTATCCGGCTTTCGACGCTCTGCGTGAAGACTGGCGCGAGTCCGCCGCACTGCTCGGCGCCAACGGCTGGCAGTTCTGGCGGCACATCGGCCTGCCGGTGTTGACCCCGGCGTTGCTCGGCACGTTCGTGATCCTGCTGGCCAACGCCCTCGGCGCCTACGCCACGGTTTATGCGCTGACCACCGGCAACTTCAACGTTCTGCCGATCCGTATTGCGGCGATGGTCTCCGGCGACATTTCCCTTGACCCGAACCTGGCCAGCGCGCTGGCGGTGGTGCTCGTGGCGCTGATGACCATTGTCACCGTCGTGCATCAATTGCTGTTGAAGAGGAGCTACCATGTCTCGCGCTGAATCCGGCCCGGCCGGCGTCTACCACCGCGTCGTGGTCTATCTGCTGTTCGCCATCCTGTTGTTGCCGCTGCTGGGCACGCTGGTCTATTCGATCGCCAGCAGTTGGTCGGCAACGATTCTGCCCAGCGGTTTTACCTTCAAGTGGTACATCCAGCTGTGGAGCGATCCGCGCTTTCTGCATGCATTCGGTCAGTCGCTGATCGTCTGCGTCGGCGCGCTGGTGCTGTCGGTGCTGCTGATCCTGCCGTTGCTGTTCGTCGTGCATTACTACTTTCCGAAACTCGATGCGCTGATGAACATCCTCATCCTGCTGCCCTTCGCGGTGCCGCCGGTGGTGTCCTCGGTGGGGCTGCTGCAGCTCTACGGTTCCGGGCCGATGGCGATGGTCGGCACACCGTGGATTCTGATCGGCTGCTACTTCACCGTAGCGCTGCCGTTCATGTACCGCGCGATCACCAACAACCTGCAAGCGATCAACCTGCGCGACCTGATGGACGCCGCTCAACTGCTCGGCGCCAGCACCTTTCAAGCGGCGTTTCTGGTGGTGCTGCCGAACTTGCGCAAAGGCCTGATGGTGGCGCTGCTACTGTCTTTCTCGTTCCTCTTCGGTGAGTTCGTGTTCGCCAACATCCTCGTCGGCACCCGCTACGAAACCTTGCAGGTGTACCTGAACAACATGCGCAACAGCAGCGGTCACTTCACCAGTGCGCTGGTCATTTCGTATTTCTTTTTCGTGCTGGTCCTGACCTGGATCGCCAACATCTTGAACAAGGACAAAAGCGAATGAGCTACGTCAGCGTCCGACACCTGCAGAAAAGTTATGCCGGCACCACGGTGTTCAGCGACATCGATTGCGAGATCAACAAAGGCGAGTTCGTCACCCTGCTCGGCCCGTCCGGTTGCGGCAAGTCGACTTTGCTGCGTTGCATCGCCGGCCTGACCCCGGTGGATGGCGGCAAGATCCTCCTCGACGGTGTCGACCTCGTGCCGTTGAGCCCACAGAAACGTGGCATCGGTATGGTCTTTCAAAGCTACGCGCTATTCCCCAACATGACCGTCGAACAGAACGTCGCCTTCGGCCTGCGCATGCAAAAGGTCAACGCCGATGACAGCCACAAGCGCGTCTCTGAAGTGTTAAAACTGGTTGAACTGCACGACTTCGCCAGCCGCTATCCGCATCAACTGTCAGGTGGGCAGTGCCAACGTGTCGCCCTCGCCCGGTCGCTGGTGACCCGCCCGCGCTTGTTGCTGCTGGATGAGCCGCTGTCGGCGCTCGACGCACGGATTCGCAAACACCTGCGCGAACAGATCCGTCAGATCCAGCGCGAACTCGGCCTGACCACGATCTTCGTCACCCACGATCAGGAAGAAGCGCTGACCATGTCGGACCGGATTTTCCTGATGAACCAGGGAAAGATCGTCCAGAGCGGCGACGCCGAAACCCTCTACACCGCTCCGGTCGATGTATTCGCCGCCGGCTTCATCGGCAACTACAACCTGCTCGACGCAGATGCCGCCTCGAAGCTGTTGCAACGGCCGGTCAACCATCGCATCGCCATCCGCCCGGAAGCCATCGAACTGAGCCTTGACGGCGAACTCGACGCGCAGATCCGCAGCCACAGCCTGCTCGGCAACGTCATTCGCTATCGCGTCGAAGCGCGCGGGGTGGAACTGGTGGTCGACGTACTCAACCGCTCCGCCGCCGATCTGCATCCCGACGGACAACGCCTGGCACTTTCCATCGATCCGACGGCCCTGTGTGAGGTAGCCTGATGACTTTGCTGACGTTGAAGAGAGAACTGCACTGATGGCCCTGGCAATTTTTGATCTGGACGAAACGTTGATCCACGGCGACTGCGCCACCCTCTGGAGCGAGCAGATGGGGCGCCTGGGCTGGGTCGATCCCGAGCCGTTCATGCGCAAGAACAACGAACTGATGGACGCCTACAGCCATGGCAAATTACGCATGGAAGATTACATGGCGTTCAGCCTCGAACCGCTGATCGGCCGTACGCCAGAAGAAGTCGAGCACCTGGTCGGGCCGTGGGTTGAAGACTTTATCGAACCGATCATCTTCAGCGACGCGACCAAAACCATCGCCGCGCACCGCAAGGCCGGCGACCGGATTCTGGTGATCTCGGCGTCGGGCACGCACCTGGTCAGACCGATTGCCGATCGACTCGGCATCGACGAGATTCTAGGGATTGAACTGGAAGTCGCGCACGGCGTTTACAGCGGCCATACCGTGGGCACGTTGACCTACCGCGAAGGCAAGATCACTCGCCTGCTGGAATGGCTGGACGCCGAAGAAGAAAACCTCGAGGGCGCGAGTTTCTATTCCGATTCGCGCAATGACTTGCCGCTGCTGTTGAAAGTGGATTTTCCACACGTGGTCAATCCGGATCCGGTGCTACTCGAGCACGCAGAAAAATCCGGCTGGCCGATCCACCTCTGGAAATAAAAGCAAAAGATCGCAGCCTTCGGCAGCTCCTACTTTTGGAATGCGTGCCTCTGTAGGAGCTGCCGAAGGCTGCGATCTTTTGACCTTGCTTTGCTGTCAGCTCAAACCCTCATTGATCACCAACACCAACTTGCCCGCCACCGTATTGCTCGCCAGTTCGGCAAACGCTGCTTCGGCATCCTTCACCGCAAAGGCTCTGGCCAATTGCGGACGCAAGCGGCCCTCGGCAAACAGCGGCCACACATGCTGGCCCAGATCACTGAGCAGATCGGCCTTGAATTGATCGCTACGGCTGCGCAACGTCGAACCGAGCAGTTGCACACGCTTGGCCAACACCTGCGCCAGATCCAGTTTCGCCTCGCGCCCGCCCATCAAACCGATCAGCACCCAACGTCCGTCCAGCGCCATCAGCTTGAGGTTCAGCGCCGCATAATTGCCGCCCACCGGGTCGAGAATCACATCGAACGGCCCGAAGTCGCGCAGGCTTTCAATTTCATCGGTGCGCACCACGCCGCCCTGCGCACCCAATGCTTCGCAGTAAGCCAGGCGTTCGGCGGAACCGACGCTGACCCAGCACGGGTTACCGAAGGCTTTGCACAGCTGAATGGCGGCTGAACCGATTCCACTTGCGCCGGCGTGCAGGAGAATTTTCTCACCGGGTTTCAGCGCTGCAAGTTGAAACACATTCAGCCAGACGGTGGCGTACACCTCGGGCAATGCCGCCGCCTCGATCAGCGAAACACCTTCGGGCACGGGCAACACATGCCGTCCGTCGACGACCACCTCTTCAGCCATGCCGCCCCCGGCCAATAAGGCGCAAACCCGGTCGCCAACCTGCCAGGACGAGCCCGCGCCGACCTCGCTGATCACCCCGGAGCACTCAAGACCAAGCACTTGGCTGGCCCCGGCTGGCGGCGGATAAAGCCCTGCTTTCTGTAATAAATCGGCGCGATTGAGGCCGGCTGCCGCCACCCGGATGCGGACTTGTCCTACATCGCACGTCGGACTCGGCTCTTCAACCCATGCCACTTGACCTTCAACGCCTTGCAATGCCTTCACACTGCCTCCATAGTGAGTCTGGACTGAGCCCGAAGCTGTAGCGCCGGGCTTTTTGCATTATGCGACCGGCTCTCAAAGAACCGGCGACTTCAAAGACGGCCTAATATGCGTTATCAATTGTCCCCGCGTCGAATCAGCATGAAGCATCTGCTCCCCAGCACCGCCCTCGCTCTTTTCATCGGTATCGGCCTGTTGCCGGTGTCGGGCACCACATTCGCAGCCAACAGCTGGGACAAGTTGCAGCCTGATCGCGATGAAGTCATCGCCAGCCTGAACGTCGTCGAGTTGCTCAAGCGTCACCACTACAGCAAGCCGCCGCTCGATGATGCGCGCTCGGTGATCATCTACGACAGCTACATCAAGCTGCTCGACCCGTCGCGCAGCTATTTCATGGCCAGCGACATCGCCGAATTCGACAAGTGGAAGACCCAGTTCGACGACTTCCTCAAAAGCGGCGACCTCAACGCCGGGTTCACCATCTACAAGCGCTATCTGGACCGCGTCAAGGCGCGTCTGGACTTCGCCCTTGCCGAGCTGAACAAAGGCGTCGACAAGATGGACTTCAACACCAAGGAGACCTTGCTGATCGATCGCAAGGACGCGCCTTGGCTCAAGTCCACCGCAGAACTCGACGACCTCTGGCGCAAACGCGTCAAGGACGAAGTGCTGCGCCAGAAGATCGCCGGCAAAGACCCGAAGCAGATCCAGGAAACCCTGACCAAGCGCTACAAGAATCAGCTGGCGCGTCTCGACCAGACCCGCGCCGAGGACATCTTCCAGGCGTACATCAACACCTTCGCCATGTCCTACGACCCGCACACCAATTATCTGTCGCCGGATAACGCGGAAAACTTCGACATCAACATGAGCCTGTCCCTCGAGGGCATTGGCGCCGTGTTGCAGAGCGACAACGATCAAGTGAAGGTCGTGCGTCTGGTGCCGGCAGGCCCGGCGGACAAGACCAAGCAGGTCGCTCCGGCCGACAAGATCATCGGCGTTGCCCAGGGCAACAAGGAAATGGTCGACGTGGTCGGCTGGCGTCTGGACGAAGTGGTCAAATTGATTCGCGGCCCTAAAGGCACCGTGGTGCGTCTGGAAGTCATTCCGGCGAGCAATGCGCCGAACGACCAGACCACCAAGATCGTGCCGATCACCCGTGAAGCGGTGAAGCTCGAAGATCAGGCCGTGAAGAAGTCGATCCTCAGCCTGAAACAGGACGGCAAGGACTACAAACTTGGCGTGATCGAGATCCCGGCCTTCTACCTCGACTTCAAGGCATTCCGTGCCGGCGATCCGGACTACAAGAGCACCACTCGCGACGTCAAGAAGCTGCTGACCGAGCTGCAGAAGGACAAAGTCGACGGCGTGGTCATCGACCTGCGCAACAACGGCGGCGGCTCCCTGCAGGAAGCCACCGAACTGACCAGCCTGTTTATCGACAAAGGTCCGACCGTGCTGGTGCGTAATGCCGATGGCCGTGTCGACGTCCTCGAGGACGAAAACCCGGGCGCGTTCTACAAAGGCCCGATGGCGCTGCTGGTCAACCGTCTGTCCGCTTCGGCTTCGGAGATCTTCGCCGGCGCCATGCAGGACTACCACCGTGCGCTGATCATCGGTGGCCAGACCTTCGGCAAGGGCACCGTGCAAACCATTCAGCCGCTGAACCATGGCGAACTGAAACTGACCCTGGCCAAGTTCTACCGTGTCTCCGGGCAGAGCACCCAGCATCAGGGCGTACTGCCGGACATCGACTACCCGTCGCTGATCGACACCAAGGAAATCGGCGAAAGTGCCCTGCCGGAAGCCATGCCGTGGGACACCATTCGCGCGGCGATCAAGCCGGCGGCCGATCCGTTCAAGCCGTTCCTCGCCCAGTTGAAGTCCGAACATGACTCGCGCACCAACAAGGATGCCGAGTTCGTGTTCATCCGCGACAAGCTGGCCCTGGCGCAGAAACTGATGGAAGAAAAAACCGTCAGCCTCAACGAAGCCGATCGTCGTGCCCAGCACGCCGACATCGACGCCAAGCAACTGGCGATGGAGAACATCCGTCGCAAGGCCAAAGGCGAAGAACCGCTCAAAGAGCTGAAGAAAGAAGACGAAGACGCACTGGCCGCTGCCGAGCCGGACAAGGTCAAACCAGAAGACGATGCCTACCTGAGCGAAACCGGGCGCGTGCTGCTGGATTACCTGAAACTGAGCAATCAGGTGGCCAAGAAGTAAGTGATGGCAATTTAGTGCTGGCGATCCCCGGATCGTCATCAAACAGTCATCATTCTGTCGTGCAATAAAGGACCGGGAGCAGGCGCTCCCGGTCCTTTTTTATCGCCAGAGACTGCCATGACCACGACCGAACAGCTGAGCGCCTTGAGCTCGATCCTGACTCAAAGCGGTTTACACAGCCTGTTCCAGCCGATCATCTGTCTTTCCGAACGCCGCATTCTCGGTTACGAAGCCCTCACCCGTGGCCCGTCCAACAGCCCTCTTCACTCGCCGATTGCCCTGTTCGCCGTGGCGCGACAGGCTGGTCGATTGAGTGAACTGGAAATCGCCTGCCGACAAAGCGCCTGCCGCCGCTTCAACGAACAGCAACTGCCGGGCAAGCTGTTCCTCAATGTCTCACCCGAGTCTTTGCTCGAAGCCGCGCACCAACCGGGCCGCACATTGCAGCTGCTGCAGGACTTGGGGATTGCGCCGAGCCAAGTGGTGATCGAACTCACCGAACAGACGCCGATTGACGACTTTCAGTTACTGCAAACCGCCCTGCACCACTACCGGGCGATGGGCTTTTCCATTGCTCTGGACGATCTCGGTGCCGGCTATTCAAGCCTGCGTTTATGGTCAGAATTGCGTCCGGACTACGTGAAGATCGACCGACACTTCATTGATGGCATTCATCAGGACGCCTTGAAAAGAGAGTTTGTCGGTTCGATTCTGCAAATCGCCAAAGCGTCCCGCGCGCAGGTCATTGCTGAAGGCATCGAGCTACCGGAAGAACTCGCGGTGCTGACTGAAATGGGCGTCGACCTGGTGCAGGGCTACCTGCTCGGCCGCCCTCAGGAACATCCATCCCGCGACGCTCGCGCGATGATGCCCAAACACGATAGCAGCGCCGTCGCGCTGAATGACGAAGGCAGCGACCTCAGCGCCCTGCTCAACGACCAGCCCGCCGTGCAACGCGATACGCCCACCGCGACGGTACTGGAAGCCTTTCGCCGCCAGGCCAACCTCAATTCGCTCGCGGTGCTCGACGAACAAGGCCAGCCCTGCGGCATCGTCCATCGCCACTCGCTGTCGGACGCACTGCTCAAACCGTTTGCCACCGATCTGTTCGCGCGCAAACCGATCAGCCGCCTGATGAACGATGATTTCCTCGCCGTGGAAATCAGCCAGTCGCTGCAGCAAGTCAGCCGCCTGATCACCAGCCGCGCCCGCCAGCGCATCGAAGAAGACTTCATCATCACCCTCAACGGCGGTTATCTAGGCCTCGGCCGAGTGATCGACGTGCTGAAACTGATCACCGAACTGAAAATCCAGCAGGCGCGCTACGCCAATCCCCTCACCCTGCTGCCGGGCAACGTACCGATCCAGCAGTGCCTCACCCGCCTGCTGCAACAGGCCCGCGAGTCCATTATCTGCTACGTCGACATCGACAGCTTCAAACCCTTCAACGACATCTACGGCTACGGCCGTGGCGACGAAGTCCTGCTCTGCCTGGCCCAATGCCTCAACGAACGCATCGACCCCACCCGCGACTTCGTCGGCCACATCGGCGGCGACGACTTCCTCCTCGTCCTCGGCCCCGAAGACTGGCGCAAACGCCTCAACCAACTGCTCGACGATTTCCAAAGCCAATGCCGCCGGTTCTATCGGCCCGAGCATCTGGAAGCCGGTTGTTTTGTAGCGCCAAACCGACAGGGTGTGCGGCAAGAATTTGCGTTGTTGTCGTTATCGATTGGGGTGGTGCATTTGCGACCTGAAGCTTGTGCAACGCTTGATGCCAGCCAGCTTGCGGAGATGGCTTCGCAGGCTAAGCATCATGCGAAGGGGGTTGTGGGGTTTAGTGTGTATTTGCTCGATGCTATAGCGCCTCCGGCCCAGACATCACAGCTAGTTGGTTAAACCCCAGCACAGTAGCGCATCATGAACTCCATGTAGTTCACAATCATAATCTAGCGATCACATGCCCCTCTTTCAAGACACGGAAGGGTAGTAAGTAGTCACGACTAATTCTCAATCTATCGGATAGTCGCAAGCCCAAGGGGGAACGAACAACTCTGGATTGATCCCATTCAATTCAAGAAAGGCATTTATTTCGTCCTCCGTCTCCATTTTTTTCAGTTTTGTAATTGTGGTATCGCTAGCACCAAAACTATCTCTGGTTCCCAAAATATGAACTGGCACGGTGAACTCAATGAAGACGAACTTAGAGCTCTTGGAATCCTCAAGGAAGTCGTAATAGCGTTCTCCTGGGTGCCTATCCATAAAATTCAAGTGATACACAGCATAAATGGCAGCCCATTTCCGAAGCGAACGATCATGCGAAGGCATCTCTTGGGCTATCTCTGTGTAATTTCTAGCTTCCAGCCCCCACCATACTTTTCTAGAAATCACTTTGTAAATGCTCATTTTTCCGTTTGATGAGGCTCGCCCCATATTACTCTCGTGTGAATTCGTTAGTTCACAGACTCCATCAACATCGCGTTGTGTGCTCTACGCCGGCGGTGGCAATGGACTAATCAAATCGGATACCCGCACCGCCATGGGGGGCAGAATAATTCCGGATTGATCGCGAGCCGTTCCAAAACCGTATAGATATCCTCCTCAGAATTAACAGGCAAAAAGTTTAATATCACGACATCCCGATCATCAATACCATCGCTGGAGCCAATTTCTTTAATAGCCAGAGTAAACACTACAATCGAAAACCTAAACCCTTTCGATTTATGAATAAAATCGTAATATTGATGCGGATCGCCTGAGAAAGAATATTTGTATATAGCATATATTGAGACCCATTTTCGACTTGAGTGATCTTTGCACGGAAGTTCTTGTGCAATATTGTCGTAGCTCGTCCCTTCGAGTCCATACCATACGCTACGAGCGATTTTCTTCTGCTGTTTCATTTTTGACCTGCAAATGAGTTTGGCCAGTAAATTCGGATTACTTTGCCGTCCTTTGGATGCAATTGTAGATGAGGCATGACAGCATGCGGATCGTCAGGACTATGATTTGCCATGTAAACTTTTCGATTCACAACATTAGATACAGCTGTGTCATCCCAGTGATAGTACGATTCTTTCCCAAAGGGCGTTTGGAAATAGTCTTTGGCGGTAACGGAATTGAACTCTTCAGCATTCCTATATCCTTGACCTAAATATTTCCCTCTGAACAATTCTTCAGCTTCAGCTCGACTGTTAACAGTAACGTCCTTAGCACCTTGATCCAGCAGCGCAGAAGCTCGTTTAACGCTAGGACTCGACCATTCTATATCCGGTGGAAGAGGTTCTCTGGTATCAACCTTTGCATTCCCGCATGGTGCCGTTGGATTCCCTTTTCCGTCTCCATCTGGCGGGCATCCGTTCAACCCCAACGGATCCACCCACCCCGTCGGATTCGGCACGTACTGGTACTGATTCAACCCACCCGCCAGCTTCACCGGATCCGGCGTCAGATACCGCCCAAGCCTCGGGTCGTAATACCGATGCCGGTTGTAATGCAATCCGCTTTCAACATCGAAGTACTGCCCCTGAAAACGCAGCGGTTGGTCCAGATAGTCTTCGCCGGCGAGGGTGACGGCGGCGACTTTGCCGTAGGCGTCGTATTGCGCGGACCAGACGATTTCGCCGCTGTAGTCGGTGAGTTCCTGCGGGGTGCCGAGGTGGTCGAGTTGGTAGTAGAAGGGGCAGGCTTTTTTCGGGCCTTTGCCGTCGAGCATCGCCAACGGGCGGAAGGTGCCGGGTTCGTAAAGGAAGCTGCGGTATTGGCTGGCGCTGCTTTCGGCGACGAGGTGTTCGCCTTGCCAGAAGAACTCGGTGATGGCGCCGTCGACGGTTTTGCGGATACGGCGGCCGAAGGCGTCGTATTGATAAGTGGCGGTCTGGCCGTCGGGGCGGGTCAGGCCGATCAGGCGGTGCTGGCAGTCGTAGCGGTATTCGGTGACCAGGGTCTGGCCGTGGCCTCGGCGTTCGCGGATCAGGTTGCCGAAGGCGTCGTAGTCGTAATGGCGGTCGCCTTGCATCAGCAGGCGGTTGCCCTTGATCTGCGCGGGACCGGGGCGGTCCTGCATCAGCAGGTTGCCCGCCGGGTCGTGGGCGAAGGATTCGGGCAGTTCGTCGCGCGAGTGACGTACGCGGATCAACCGGTCGAGGGCGTCGTAGCCGTAGGTGCGCTGGCCGTGGCGGCTGTCGGCGATGTGCTCGAGATTGCCGTTGGCGCTGTAGGCATAATCGCGGCGGTACAGCGAAGCGTGGCGATGACCTACAGCGTGGGCAAGCAAGCGGCCCTGATCGTCGTAGGAGTATTCGCTGAGCAGCAGACCTTGCTGGCGTTGCTGTTCACGACCGCAGTGGTAGACGTGGCGCGTGAGCGGCGTGCCGTTGAGGTCGATAGCGCTCAGCGCACCGCCCTTGGCGTAGTGATAATCGAGCTTGCTGTTGTCCGGCAGGCGCAGGCGTTTGAGCTGGCCGCAGGCGTCATAGGCGTAGCGCAAGGTGCCCCAGCCCTGATGCTCGGTGATCAGTCGATCCTGACGGTCGTACTCGAAGGCCAGCGGATGGTTTTGCCCGTCATCGACACCGATCAACCGACCGAGGCGATCGTAGTCGTAGCGAGCTTTGAGCCCATCTGGCAGAGTTTTGACCAGCAAACGCCCGGCCTTGTCGCGCTCATAGTGGGTGACCAGACTGGGGCCGAAATCACCAAACTCGGTCTTCTCCAGCAAATGACCATTAAGGTCGTAGGCATAAGCCGTGCGCCGCCCATCAAACCCGGTTTCCTGTCGGATCAATCCGGTCGGCGTGTAATCCAGTCGGTACTTTTCTCCGGACTCGTTTTCAATCTCGGTCAGCAACAGCCGCGTATGGTCATAGCGGTACTGCACGTGGGTGCCGTCAGGATTGATCCGCCGCGAGACCATGTGCAGGTCGTCGTCATATTCGTAGCGGGTGATGCGCCCGAGTTCATCGCGCTCAGCGGTGATCTGGCCGTAGGCGCCGTAGCTGTAGGCGTGCGTGCTGCCCGTAGGAGAAGTCGTCAGGATCAGTCGGCCGGCCGCGTCCCACTGCTGACGACTGACAACACCAAATTCGTCCTGGGTGGTAATCCGCCGGCCCAGCGCATCGTAGGAAAAACGCCGCACGCCGCCGTCCGGCAGGGTTTCTTCGATGAGCTGGCCGAGCTCGTTCCACACCCAGCGGTGGCGGCTGCTGTCCGGATAACGCAGCGACAGCAATTGCCCGCGCAGGTTGTAGTAGTAATGGGTGACCTGGCCGTCGGGATCGACCGCTTCGGTGACGGCGCCTTCAGCGTTGCGCCGATAGATCCACACCGCATCACCACGGCAACGCTTGTAGAGAAAACCGTTGCGGTACTCGTAGGACGTTGGTGCATCGTCCGGCGGAATCAGCGCGATCAGCCGTCCGAGTTCGTCATAGCGGTATTCGGTAACCGCGCCCAACGCATCCTGCTCGGCGATCAAGCGCCCCTGCTCGTCATAGGCCTTGAGCTGCTCGCCGCCATCGGCCGCAACCTGGCGCACCAGCCGTGCGCGCTCGTCGTGGACGTAGACTTCTTCGGTACCGTCGACGTAATGCACGGTCACGCTGGCGTCATCATCGTTCCAGACGTAACGGGTGTTCATCTGCGAGAACGACGCCCAGTGCCTCACGCAGCGGGCGGCTTTGCCCTCGCGCTGCCACTCCCAGAAGAAGCTCGCACCGCCGGTCAACTGGCGCTGGAGGATGACGTGGTGGTCGTCGTAGTCGTAGCGCTCGCTGTCGCCGACCGCGTTGGTCGCGACCAGCAGGCGTTGCCGGGCATCGAAGCTGTAGGTGGCAAGGTTTTGCTCGGTGGTCCACTCGCCCTGGACGAACACCTGATAATCGACTGCCACCAGCTGCGTGCGGTCATAACGCAACAGCAGCGCGCGGCCGGCGCCGTTGTCCAGACGCTGAATGCGGTCGGAGCGATCGCGTTGCAGGGTCAGACGATTGCCGTAGACGTCGCTGATCGCCGTCAGCCGGCCGGCGCGAAAGTGGTAGAACCGCGCGCTGTCGCCGGCCAGAGCCAGAATCAGTTCTTCCGGTTCCTCGCCGAGAAAGATCGCCGCCCGCGACAGGCTGTTGTGAATCGCTGGACGCGCGACGTTGGGCAGGGGAAAACGGGTGCGGCGGTTTTCGTGGTCGATCCAGATCACGCCGTCGCCGTCGAAGGACAGGCGATGGGCCAGCGTGTGGCTCCAGCCAAAACCCAGGCCGATGTCGATCTCGACCGCGCTGCTGCGGTACAAGCGGGTGAACTCGAAGGGCAGCACGCCATCAAGCACTGCGTCGGTCAGGGTCAGCAGTTCTTCGCCGGTGACCATCGACACCGGGCAGCCGTTTTTGCAAGTATTGGGCACGCAATCGGCGGCATCGCCGTTGGGGTTTTTCGCCTGGTCGGGGACGTCGTCGTGGGGCTCGTCTTTCTTCAACATGGCGTTGCGCTTGGCATCCCAGCGCAATTGCATCCGGCCCTTTTTCACCCCGGCGGCGATGCCCCGCGCGGCAACGGCTTTGTAGCGGTCGACGTATTCAATAAAGGCGTTGACGATGCTGAACAGCGCCTTGACCAGACGCTTGGCGACGTTGAACAGCTGCGCTGCGCGGTCAGCCAGACGCAGCGTCAGATAAGCGATCCCCGCCCCCGCTCCGACAAACGTCAGCACCACGCTGATCAACACATCGATGATCAGTTGCACGATCATCATCGACGCCACTTCAGCAGATTTGCCGGCAATCTCGCTGGGCGGCAGCATGTCCAGCCACAGGCTTGCCGACCGCAGCAGCAAGCACATCGCCGCTTCGTCACTGACCAGCAACTGCAGCTTTTCCATGAGATCCGGAGCGGTCTGTGCCAGCTCGATCAGATCAGCCGCGCCACTGCCCAAACGCTCGGCGAACTTGCCGGGTTCCTGAAGAATTTCCGAGAGCAGTCCGAGGCTGTCCCATACCCCCTCGATGGCCGCCCAACTGCCGGCGAGCATGCCGTTGCTGGCTGCGGCCGCTACCGACTGTGACCACTGCGGCTTGAAACCTTGCCACTCGCTACGCAGCCAGCCGTCCAGCTCGCCGGTCAAACCGTCATAGGATTCGAACAGCTTCGCGACTTGATTGGAGGTGACAGCGCTGTGCACAAGAACGCGGTAGAACTTGCCCTCTTCACCTCTGAATTCGCCCTTGCCCTGCTGATCAAGGGTGACCGGCGCGGTCTTGCCGCTATCCACGTCGACCACATCGACGGAAATGTTGCCCAGCGGGATGTCGTAGACCGATTCGAACTTGCTCTCGATCTGCATGAGCCCGCCCTGCGGGCACTGGACGACGCTGGAAGAAAACTCCTCGTCGCTGCTACTGACCGCCGTGCTGCGATCGCCGAAGCGAATGATCCGCTCCATACCCACCAGCGATGGCAGGTCTGCTGCCTCACTGATCTGGTCCACCCTGCGACTGAGCCAGTGATCGAGCTGTTTGCGGTAGAGGCTGAGCGTTTGCGGAAAGCTGTCGAGTTCCTGCTCGATGCGCGCGATGGCTTCCATCAACACACGCGAGCAAACAAGGTGGACTGAAAAACGGGCTGAAGCATGAGCGGTCCCTCGCGCAAGAAATTAGTCGCGGGAACTGTGCGGGGGATCAAAGAGGAAAGAAGTCAGGCGAGTAGGCAAAGGATGTAGGACTAATCTGCAATCCAACATCCAGCGAAAAACGTGCAGGCAAAAACGTAAACGCGGCGTGAGGAAAACCTCACGCCGCGTTTATTTAAAAGACATACATGGAATTACTGCGTTGAATCACCAGCCATCAGCCGTTGCAGCTTAAGCTCGGCCAACGGGTGGCCGGCTTTGGCGGCCATGCTCCACCAACGAGCGGCCTCAGCGGGATCCGGCGCCTTGCTCGGGGTACCGGCGAGGCTGATCACGCCGACTTGATACGCCGCTTTACCATCACCAGCCAACGCCGCCAGACGCAGTAAACGCACCCCTTCTTCACGCGCGCCCAACCCGACGCCGCGAAAAGTCAGAATGTGCCCATAAAAGCTTTGCGCACCGACATCGCCGAGGTTGGCCATTCGTGCAAACTGGCCTTCGAGCCAGCGCCAGCCACGCGGCTGGCGAACGAACCACGACCAACGAAACAGCCGGCGGGCCAGCCAGTAACCGGCCCGCGCCTTGAGCCGCAGAAACACTCAGGCCTCCGCCGATTCCGGGTATTCGTATTCGAAGACCCGCACCACTTCCGACGCATGCCAGGACGCCGCCGCAACGCCATCCGACGGCCCGGAAAAGCGCCCCAGACGCTCGACACATTCAAAAAAACCGGTACGCGGCAAACGACTGGCGCCCTGACTGATGACCAGCGAACTGCGCAACGGCTGCTCGGCTTTGGCGTCCAGTGCGGCCAGATGCTCCAGTGCAGCCGTCAACGTCTGCATCGCCGGAGTCGGTAGCTGCAAACGCTCAAGCAAGGCTCGATAGGTCAGAAGATGGCGCTGACGGCGCGCCTGATCCAGTTCCCCCAGCAATCCGTCCCAATGTTGACGACTGATGCGTACGCTCACGATTCATCCCTCCAACCTGGCACCGTCAGTTCCCAGGCCAGGCTGCGGCGAATCGCGGCGTCTGGCTGACGCTCACCACTTTCGATCATGGCCAGGTAAGACGGGCTGATGCCTACCGTGCGGGCCAGCGCCTCGATGGCGATGCCCTTCCCTTCGCGCAAACTGCGTAATTGATCCAGACCCGGAAGAATCGGCTCCGGCGAGGCGGCGAGCGGCGCTGCTGGCTGCTGCACCGGTGTTGCGTTGATCCCTGCTGCTTTCAGTAAAGCCTGATATTGAGCCCACGGCAGAACCGCGTATTCGGGTTCGCCATCGCGTGCAATTATCTGAATATCCATGACTACCCCGTAGGACAACACCACTTAGCGAGTCGGCACTTTTCCCTAGAAGTGTAATCCTAACAGCGGCCAAGGTCGCGAGTGGTATCTATCTGTAGGCAGTCTTCGTCAGTCAGGGCTTTTTCGGGCCTTGCAGCTGCAATTGTTCAGGGGTATCAGGGAGGCGTTCAACCACCGCCAGCTTCTCCGGTTGCTGGCGCTTGCGCCACAGACGAAAGGCGTTGAGCTCGTCATCGAGGGTTTTCATCAGCCAGGCGAGGACAGCGATGTCATCGAGCATGCCGAACATGGGGATGAAATCCGGAATGGCATCCACCGGGCTGAGGAAATACATCAGGCCCGCCACCACCGAAATCAGCGACTTGGCACTGATCGCGCGATACTCGCCACGCCAGTAGGCCAGGCACAGCGACTGCAGCAAGCGCAGATCATCCTTGAGTTTGCCCAGGCGATTGCCTTGCGCGGCGCCTTTGCTGGCCACGGCAAACAATAGGGTCGGCAGGCGTCCACGGGCCAGCAGGCGACCGGCCAACGGCAGGAATCGAGCGAAATTCCACGGAGCTTTCATCTATTCTTCCCGTTGAAATGTTATCCACACAAATTGTGGATAACCTTGTGAACAGAGCTGCATTTCAGCGCTGAGAGCCCCGTTTCATAAGGGCTGCGCTCAGATCGGGCGTTTTTTACTCACATAAAAAAGCCCAATATTTCATTGACTTGGCAGCTCAGGGCGTCTAGCGCGGGCAGCCTCAAAGCTATGACTGTGTTGAACGGCGTCAGTTCGCTCTGTTTACCTTTCCTGACCTGCAGATGCAACAACGCCCCGCATAAGCGAGGCGTTGTTGGCGATGCCGTTGCGTGTTACTTGGCAGCGGCGTCTTCTTTGGCTGGATCCTTGATGGCCAGCAGTTCCAGGTCGAAAACCAGAACCGAGTTGGCCGGGATTGCCGGGCTTGGCGACTGAGCGCCGTAAGCCAGATCGCTAGGGATGTACAGTTTGTACTTCTCGCCAACGTGCATCAGTTGCAGACCTTCAACCCAACCCGGGATCACGCCACTGACTGGCAGATCGATCGGGCTGCCGCGCTCTACGGAGCTGTCGAACACGGTGCCGTTGGTCAGCTTGCCGGTGTAGTGAACAGTGACTACGTCGGTCGGCTTAGGCTGTGGGCCGTCGGCTTTCTTCACTACTTCGTACTGCAGGCCGGAAGCGGTAGTGGTTACACCGGCTTTCTTGCCGTTTTCTTCGAGGAATTTCTTGCCGGCGGCTGCCGACTCTTCGCTCATCTTGGCCATACGCTCTTCAGCACGCTTTTGCAGCGAGGCGAAGGCTTCGACCAGTTCTTCATCTTTCAGCTTCTGTTCTTTCTTGCCAACGGCATCTTCGATGCCCTGGGCTACCGCTTTGGAGTCCAGATCATCCATGCCTTCCTGGGCAAGGCTTTTGCCCATGTTCAGGCCGATGCCGTAGGAAGCTTTTTGCGCCGGGGTTTTCAGCTCTACGCTGGTCTGCGAGTCACAACCCGCGAGTACCAGGCTAACCAGGGCTACCGCCGCCGCCAACCGATGCTGTTTCATGCTATTTCCTTGTTCATGCGCCGAATGGGCAATCGAGTAAAGCCGCGAGCTTATCAGGCCGCCACGACCAATGGCTACCGGCATGAGAGCAGGAATCTTCCGATAAGTTCAGGGATTAAAACGCATTTGGGCAACGGCTGGATGAAGCTTCTGTCATCCACGGACGACAAGCGTCATCGGAGCTTGCCTCAGCGTCTGGCGTAATGGCCACTTGCCCAGCAGTCATGGCTCAGGCATAACAGCGCAACAATTCGACAAGGATGTTTAACTTGCGCCTTCTATTCCGCGTTCTCACTCTGGTGATCGTGCTGGCGATAATCGCCCTCGCGGTGACCGTCTATTACGTCGCCAATCCGAAATTGCCCTCCTACACCCCGCCGCAACAGGTACGTTACCTGGATCAATGGAGCGAAGAGCAACGGCGGACCTACTACTTCACGCCCCAAGGTACGCAAGTCAAAGGCCTGCGTTACGAGTGGTTCCAGGCATTGGAATTGCCGTTCTCCGAGCAGCGCTTCGCCTCCCCTGAATATCTCGCCCGTTTCGGCTTCCTGGTCGACCCGCAGCAGAAAGCGAGCGCGAACAACCCCGGCAACCTTCCCGTCGGTTTTGCCCGGCACCAGAATCCCGGCAACGCCTCGGAGCATTATCTGGACATCACCTGCGCCGCTTGCCACACCGGCGAGTTGCGCGTCAAAGGCCAGGCCGTACGTATCGATGGCGGCAGCGCACAGCACGTGTTGCCTTCCAGCGTTCCTACGTTGCGCGGTGGCAGTTTCGGACAGGCCCTGGTCGCCAGTCTCGCCTCGACTTACTACAACCCGTGGAAGTTCGAGCGCTTCGCCCGCCAGGTGCTCGGAGATGATTACGAAGCGCGCCGCGAACAATTGCGCAGCGAGTTCAAGACCTCGCTGAACACCTTCGTCAAAGTGGCGTGGAACGACACCCATCGCGGCCTGTACCCGACCGAGGAAGGCCCGGGGCGCACCGATGCGTTCGGCCGGATTGCCAACGCGACGTTTGGCGATGCGATTTCCCCTGCCAACTACCGTGTGGCCGATGCCCCGGTGGATTACCCGCAGCTGTGGGACATGTGGACGTTCGACTGGGTGCAGTGGAACGGCTCGGCTCAACAGCCAATGGCGCGCAATATCGGCGAGGCGCTCGGCGTCGGTGCCACGCTGAATTTCTTCGACGGCAACGGCCAGCCGCTGCAAGGCGCTGAGCGCTATCCCTCCAGCGTGCGCGTGCGCGATCTGCACGCTATCGAAGAAACCTTGCAGCAGTTGAAGCCGCCGACCTGGCCGGAAGATCTGTTCGGAGCGATCGACAAGCCGCTGGCCACCAGAGGCCGCGCGCTGTTCGCGGAAAACTGCGCCGGCTGCCATGTCCCGCGCCAATCGCAGGAAGGCGAACGTTGGGTGCAGCACTTGCACATGATTCCCGTGGAGGTGATCGGTACCGATCCGAATGCGGCCAACAACGTTGCCAGCCATCGTTTCGACCTGAGCGCGCTGCAATGGGATGTCAAAGAGTTGGAAAAAATGGACGTCAGACTGCACCCCGAACCTAAAGCGCCGCTTGATCTGAGCCAATTGTCGGTGGCCAAGGGCCTGGCTTACGTCACCGCGTTCGTGGAAAACCGTGCCTATCGCGACGCGCAGATCACGCCGGAAGAAAAACCGCGCGTGGACGGTTTCGGCCTGCCGATCGGCGTGCGCGAGAAGGTCGCTTACAAGGCTCGACCGCTGGCTGGCGTGTGGGCGACTGCGCCGTTTCTGCACAACGGTTCGGTGCCAAGCATCTATCAGTTGCTGTCACCGCAGGATGAGCGCGCCACCACCTTCTATAAAGGCACGCTCGAATACGACCCGCGCCACCTCGGCTATCGCACCGAACCTTTCACCAACGGTTTTCTGTTCGACACGCGCATCAGCGGCAACCATAACAGCGGCCACGAATTCCGCGCCGGCGCTCGCGGCAACGGGGTGATCGGCCGCCTCCTGCAACCAGAGGAGCGCTGGGCGCTGCTCGAATACCTGAAAGTGCTGGGCGGACCACTGGAGGCGCAGTTGCCATGATCATGCCGACATTCAAAAAAGAACTGCCGCCACTGGCTCGCTTCTGGCTCTGGTTGGGGCGTTTGCTTGGCAAGACGCTGCTGATCCTGCTGATCATCGGCCTGCTCGGCTGGGCCATCGCCGCCGCGTGGTTCGCTTGGCAGCATCGTGGGCCGGTGTCGGCGCAGGAACAGATTCCACCAGGCGAAGCGGCGATGACCCAGGACATCATTCAAACCGCTGTGCGCATCGTCGACCAGCATCGCGAAAGCACGCGTTATCTGCGCGATGCCCACGCCAAAGCGCATGGCTGCGTGAAGGCGCAAGTGCAGGTTTTACCGGAACTGGCGCAATCGCTGCGACAGGGTGTGTTCAGCGAGCCGGGCAAGACCTGGCAGGCGCTGATCCGGTTGTCCAACGGTAATGCCTACCCGCAATTCGACAGCATTCGCGACGCGCGCGGGATGGCAATCAAGCTGTTCGAGGTTCCTGGCAAGCAACTGCTCGGCAACCGCCAGGACCAGCATGAACAGGATTTCGTGATGTTCAGCCATCCGAATTTCTTTGTCAGCGATGTCGCCGAGTATCGTCAGAATGTGGCGGCGCAGGCTGACGGCAAGAAGGTAATGGCGTTTTTTCCGACATGGGATCCGCGCACCTGGCAGGTCCGTCATCTATTCATCGCGTTGGCAACCCTGTCAGCGCCGCCGGACAGTCCGACCGAGACTACATATTTCTCTGTATCACCCTACAAGTTCGGTGAGGCCAATGCGAAATTCCGCGTCGTGCCGGATCCGGAGCGTTGCCCGGCGTATACCTTGCCCAAACAGAATCACGACTTGCCGAATTTTCTGCGCAGTGCACTGAATCAACAGTTATCCACGGATCGGGTGCCGGCGTGTTTTGCCCTGCAGATCCAGCGCCAGGACGCGAACAAGTACATGCCGATCGAAAACACCAGCATTGAGTGGCGTGAGCAGGATGCGCCTTTTGCAACGGTGGCGCGGATCACCCTGCCCGCGCAGGACTTCGATACGCCGGCGCTGAATCTGCAATGCGACAACCTGTCGTTCAACCCGTGGTTCGGCATCGAGGCGCATCGGCCGGTGGGCGGGATCAATCGCTTGCGCAAGGCAGTGTACGAGGCGGTGAGCGACTATCGGCATGCCCGCAATGCGGCGCAGTAGCGCGGCGATTTCATAAATCGCAGACAGCAAAAAGCCCGCACAAGGCGGGCTTTTTGTGGTGTCTGGCGTTCAGTTCCAGATACCGAATATGGCGCAGCGGACGGGACTCGAACCCGCGACCCCCGGCGTGACAGGCCGGTATTCTAACCGACTGAACTACCGCTGCGCGAAACGCTTGAAACGAATGGTGGGTGATGACGGGATCGAACCGCCGACATTCTGCTTGTAAGGCAGACGCTCTCCCAGCTGAGCTAATCACCCTTCGCTTCGTTACGGGGCGTATTATGCCACAGGTTTTCGTAAAGTGTTGATTTAATTGAATATTTTCAAAAAAATCTGAAAACCGGTGAAACGATACATCCCGCGGGTACAACCTTGAGACAGAAAAAAACCCGCCTCAGCGGGTTTTTCCGTGGTGACCTGGCGTTCAGTGGTCCAGGTTACCGAATATGGCGCAGCGGACGGGACTCGAACCCGCGACCCCCGGCGTGACAGGCCGGTATTCTAACCGACTGAACTACCGCTGCGCTAAACACTTGAAACGAATGGTGGGTGATGACGGGATCGAACCGCCGACATTCTGCTTGTAAGGCAGACGCTCTCCCAGCTGAGCTAATCACCCTTCGCTTCGGTGTGGCGCGCATTCTACGGAGCACCCCAACCTCTGGCAAGCACTTTTTTAAATAATTTTCCGAGGCCTTCCAAAGGCTTAGAGAAGGGTTGGCCTATGCCCCGGCGAAGACAATAATGCCCCCCTTTGTATAAAGGAGTGACTCGCCCCATGTGGTTCAAGAACCTGCTGATCTATCGCCTGACCCAAGACCTGCCTGTCGATGCCGAGGCGCTGGAAACTGCACTGGCGACCAAACTGGCGCGGCCGTGTGCAAGCCAGGAGCTGACCACTTACGGTTTCGTTGCACCGTTCGGCAAGGGCGAAGATGCGCCGCTGGTGCACGTCAGCGGCGATTTCCTGCTGATCTCTGCGCGCAAGGAAGAACGCATTCTGCCGGGCAGCGTCGTGCGTGACGCGGTCAAGGAAAAGGTCGAAGAGATCGAAGCCGAGCAGATGCGCAAGGTCTATAAGAAGGAACGCGACCAGATCAAGGATGAAATTATCCAGGCGTTTCTGCCGCGCGCGTTCATCCGTCGTTCGTCGACCTTCGCCGCGATCGCGCCGAAACAGGGCCTGATCCTGGTCAACTCGGCCAGCCCGAAACGCGCCGAAGACCTGCTGTCGACGCTGCGCGAAGTGATCGGCACCCTGCCCGTGCGTCCATTGACCGTGAAAATGGCACCGACTGCGGTGATGACCGAGTGGGTCACCACGCAGAAAGCCGCCGACGATTTTTATGTACTGGACGAGTGCGAACTGCGCGACACCCACGAAGACGGCGGCATCGTCCGTTGCAAGCGTCAGGACCTGACCAGCGAAGAAATCCAGCTGCACCTGAGCACCGGCAAAGTCGTCACTCAGTTGTCGCTGGCGTGGCAGGACAAACTGTCGTTCATGCTCGACGACAAGATGACCGTCAAACGCCTGAAATTCGAGGATCTGCTGCAGGATCAGGCGGAACAGGACGGTGGCGATGAAGCCCTGGGCCAACTGGATGCCAGCTTCACCCTGATGATGCTGACCTTCGGCGACTTCCTGCCGGCGCTGGTTGAAGCGTTGGGTGGGGAAGAGATGCCGCAGGGGATCTGACCCTGACGAGCATCTAACCTGTGGGAGCGAGCCTGCTCGCGAATGCGGTGCGCCAGCAACATTAATGTATCTGGCTCACCGCTTTCGCGAGCAGGCTCGCTCCCACAATGTTTTGTGGTGTAACCAAAAATAAGGATCAAGCCATGCGCGCACTGGCTGCACTCAGCCGCTTTGTCGGCAATACCTTCGCTTACTGGGTTCTGATATTCGCCGTCGTGGCCTTCCTGCAACCGGCGTGGTTCATCGGCCTGAAAAGCGCGATCGTACCGCTGCTGGGTCTGGTGATGTTCGGCATGGGCCTGACCCTCAAGCTCGACGACTTCGCTGCCGTCGCTCGCCATCCGTGGCGGGTGGCGCTGGGCGTGGTTGCGCATTTCGTGATCATGCCCGGTGTGGCGTGGTTGCTCTGCCAGGTGTTTCACCTGCCGCCGGAAATCGCCGTCGGGGTGATTCTGGTCGGCTGCTGCCCGAGCGGCACCTCTTCGAACGTGATGACCTGGCTGGCACGCGGTGATCTGGCGCTTTCAGTGGCGATTGCCGCGGTCACTACCCTCCTCGCCCCACTGTTGACCCCGGCACTGATCTGGCTGCTGGCCTCGGCGTGGCTGCCGGTATCGTTCATGGAGCTGTTCTGGTCGATCCTGCAAGTGGTGCTGTTGCCGATCGTTCTCGGCGTGGTCGCGCAGCGTTTGCTCGGCGACAAGGTGCGGCATGCGGTGGATGTGTTGCCGCTGGTATCGGTGGTCAGCATCGTGATTATCGTCACCGCCGTGGTCGCGGCGAGTCAGGCGAAAATCGCCGAGTCCGGCCTGCTGATCATGGCGGTGGTGATGCTGCATAACAGCTTCGGCTATCTGCTCGGCTACTTCACCGGGCGCCTGTTCGGCTTGCCGCTGGCGCAGCGCAAGTCGCTGGCACTGGAGGTCGGCATGCAGAATTCGGGACTGGGCGCGGCATTGGCCAGTGCGCACTTTTCGCCACTGGCGGCGGTGCCGAGCGCGCTGTTCAGCGTCTGGCACAATATCTCCGGGGCGCTGCTGTCGACGTACTTCCGGCGCATGAGCGAGAAGGAAGACCGCGACAACCTCGCGCAACGGGCTGTCGACTGAGGCTGAAAACTTGATCCCCGGGTTAATGCTCGTCACTATATTGCGCAACGCGGGGACGACCCTGCGGCTCGATCGAGTCATTCATCTGGGGACGACCCCGTCAATCGATGGAGGTCCTGCATGTCCTGGATCATTCTGTTTTGCGCCGGCCTGTTCGAAGTCGGCTGGGCCGTCGGCCTGAAATACACCGACGGCTTCACCCGCCCGCTTCCCACCGCCCTCACCGTTGCCGCCATGGCCATCAGCCTTGGTTTGCTCGGTCTGGCGATGAAGGAATTGCCATTGGGTACGGCGTATGCGATCTGGACCGGCGTAGGTGCGGTGGGTACGGTGATCGCCGGGATCATTTTGTTCGGCGAGTCGATGGCATTGATTCGGCTGGCCAGTGTGGCGTTGATCGTCACCGGTTTGATCGGGCTCAAGGTCAGCGCTTAAGCCACCAGCCCCATCGCTGGCAAGCCAGCTCCCACAAGATTGGTGTACACCATCGAACCTGTGGGAGCTGGCTTGCCAGCGATGAGGGCCGTCCAGTCAACAACTATCTGACGGATCCGCGCAACTCCCCCACCAACACCTGCAACTTCGCCGGCTCGGTCCCTTCGGTAATCGCCGGCCCCGCCACCAGCGTCACCCGCGACCACAAGCGATGGAACAAACCCTTATTCGGATCGCGACTGAAGAAACTCCCCCACAATCCTTGCAGCGCCAGCGGAATCACCGGCACCGGGGTCTCTTCGAGAATCCGCGTCACGCCGCCGCGAAACTCGTTGATCTCGCCATCGGCGGTCAATTTGCCTTCCGGGAAAATGCACACCAGCTCACCGTCCTTCAGATACTGAGCGATGCGTGTGAAGGCTTTTTCGTAGATCTGGATATCTTCCTGGCGTCCGGCAATCGGAATAGCGCCCGCCGTGCGGAAGATAAAGTTCAGTACCGGCAAGTTGTAGATCTTGTAGTACATGACAAAGCGAATCGGCCTACGCACGGCGCCGCCGATGAGCAAGGCGTCAACGAACGACACGTGGTTGCACACCAGCAGCGCCGCGCCTTCGTCCGGGATCGCTTCAAGGTTGCGGTGCTCGACGCGGTACATGGAATGGCTGAGCAGCCAGATCATGAAGCGCATGCTGAATTCCGGAACGATCTTGAAGATGTAGGCGTTGACGCCGATGTTCAGCAGCGACACCACCAGGAACAGTTGCGGGATCGACAGCTTGGCGACGCTCAGCAAAACGATCGAAACAATCGCCGACACCACCATGAACAACGCGTTGAGAATGTTGTTGGCGGCAATCACCCGCGCGCGTTCGTTTTCAGCCGTACGCGACTGGATCAGCGCGTACAGCGGGACAATATAGAAGCCACCGAAAATGCCCAGGCCAAGGATGTCGATCAACACCGCCCAGGTGTGCACGAAGCCCAGCACCGCAATCCAGCTATGGCCGCTGACGCTGTCCGGGATCCCACCGGAATGCCACCACAGCAACAGGCCGAACACGGTCAGGCCAAACGAGCCAAACGGCACCAGACCGATCTCGACTTTGCGCCCGGAGAGCTTTTCGCAGAGCATCGAACCCAGCGCGATGCCCACCGAGAACACGGTCAGGATCAGCGTGACCACGGTTTCGTCACCGTGCATCCATTCCTTGGCGTAGGCCGGGATCTGCGTCAGGTAGATCGCCCCGACGAACCAGAACCACGAGTTGCCGACAATCGAGCGTGACACCGCTGGCGTCTGGCCCAGACCGAGTTTCAGCGTCGCCCAGGACTGGCTGAAGATGTTCCAGTTCAGGCGCATTTCCGGCGACGATGCCGCCGCACGCGGAATGCTGCGGCTGGCCAGGTAACCCAGCACGGCAATGCCGACGATCGCGGCGGAGACTACCGGCGCGTAGTGCTCGGTCGACATCATGATCCCGGCGCCGATGGTCCCGGCGAGAATCGCCAGAAACGTGCCCATTTCCACCAGACCGTTGCCGCCGACCAGTTCGTCATCGCGCAAGGCCTGCGGCAGGATCGAATACTTCACCGGGCCGAACAGCGCCGAGTGCGTGCCCATGGCGAACAGCGCCACCAGCATCAACGACAGATGATCGAAGAGAAAGCCGATCGATCCTACGGCCATGATGGCGATTTCCGCGAGTTTGATCAGACGGATCAGCGCGTCCTTGGCGAATTTTTCCCCGAACTGCCCGGCCAGCGCCGAGAACAAGAAAAACGGCAGGATAAACAGCAGCGCGCAGAGGTTGACCCAGATCGAGCGGTCACCCTCGATGGTCAACCGATAGAGGATGGCGAGGATCAACGACTGCTTGAACACGTTGTCGTTAAACGCGCCGAGCGACTGGGTAATAAAGAAGGGCAAAAAGCGCCGGGTGCGCAACAGGTTGAACTGTGAGGGGTGACTCATCTTCCGTGTTTCCTGATGTTAGGTAGTGAGGCCTGGGTGCTTGTTATTGGAATCCCGCACCACGATCCAGGCCACACCTTACCTAAACTTTTCGGATTATTTCTTCAAACCTGCGATACACGGCGAGACAAACAGCTCGCCACGCCACGCGCCCTGCACGGTGCGCTTGCCGACGATCAGCCACATTGCCGCCAACAAAATCACCAGCGCCGTACCGAATACACTGAAAAATGTCAGGTTGAGGATACTTGCCAGTTTCAGCGTCGCCAGCGAATACACGCCCAATGGGAAGGTGAAGCCCCACCAGCCGAGGTTGAACGGAATGCCGTCACGCAGATAACGCACGGTGATCAGCAGCGCCATCAACATCCACCACAGACCAAAACCCCACAGCGTAATCCCCGCCACCAGGCCCAGGCCCGCAGCGATTTCACCGACGCCTGCCAGGCCATTGGCGGCAAAAATCGCTGGCGCCTCACCGCCCAACAGCAACATGCCCAGCGCACCGGTGCCGATCGGACCGAGGGCGAGCCAACTCGACGCGGCCATGTTTTCGTGAGGTAGCTTGTGCAGAGCCATACGCAACAACAGGATGGTCAGAATGCTGAACGCCACCGGCAGGGAGAAAGCCCAGAGCACATAGCTGGTGGTCAGTACGACGAGTTGCCCATGGGCGTCGGTCAGATGCGGGGCGAGCAAACCGCCGCTGGCCGCTGCTACTTCCGCCGCCACCACCGGCAGCAACCAGACCGCAGTCATCTGATCGATGCTGTGTTCCTGACGGGTAAACATCATGTACGGAATCAACACACCGCAGGCCAGCGACATCGCTACATCGATCCACCACAACACTTCAACGAGCTGAATGACACCGTCGCCCCAGCGCGGCAGCCCGAACAACAGAAAGCCGTTGATGATCGTCGCCAGGCCCATGGGAATGGTGCCGAAGAACATCGACACAGTGGAATGACCGAAAATCCGCCGCGCCTCGTCAAAGAACAAAATCCAGCGCGCGGCGTAGGCAGCAGTAAACAAGCTGAACAACAGAATGTTGAACAGCCACAGCCCCTCGGCCACGACGCGTAATCCGGGAATGGCCAGCGGCAACTGGGCCAGCGCCAATGCCAGCACACCGGTGCCCATGGTCGCGGCGAACCAGTTCGGCGTGAACTGGCGGATCACTTCACGCGGATGCTGAAGCTGGCTGAAAGGTTTGTAGCCGGGGGTGACACTGTTGGGGCAAATCATCATGAACTCCTGTCCTCTGGTGAGGTGGAGTCCATGGTAGATCCGAATCGAATATCGATATAACGGGTAATATCTCTAAATGTTATCTGTTTTGCAGATAAGTATCTACACGCGCTTAAGGAGCGCTGCAAACTCTGCCTGTCTGCGGACGCAGACTGAGCAGCAGCGCAGCCACGGCCAGCACGATCAATACAACGCCGTAACCATCAGTGGTCGCCAGCAACCCGAAACTGCGCGCCAGGTGCCCGGCAAGCAATGCCGGCAAACAGAACGCCAGATAACTGAGCACGTAATACGCCGACATCAACCCGGCTCGCTCGTGTGGCGAGGCCAGCGACACCAGACTGCGCACCGCACCGAGGAAACCGGAACCGAAGCCGCAACCGGCGACCAGGGTGCCAAAGAAAAACAGCGACAGACTGGCGCCATGCACACCGAGCAGAATCAGCACTAGCCCGATCGGCAGCAAGCTCGCGCCCAGCCGCAACGCCTGAGCGGCCGGACGATTGCGCATCATGAAAATCATCAACGCTCCGGTCACGGTGAGCGCCGCGACCGTAGCGCCGCCGATCAGATTGGAGGTAGAGCCAGTGGCGGTGCGCACCAACGACGGTGCCAGCGAGGCATAAAAACCTCCGAGCGCCCAGGTTGCGGTGTTCAGCGGCAGCACTCGCCACAACGTTGAACGCGCTTGCACCGGCACGTGCAGGGTCGGCCGCAACGACGCCAGCGCCCCACCCTGCCGCGAGTCACTTTCCGGCAGGCGCCAGACATAAACGCCCTGCAACACGAACAACGTCAACAGCAACCAATAGGTCAGCTGCAACGGCGCCGGTGCGAATTCTGCCAGCAAGCCACAGCCCAAACCGCCCAAAGCCATCCCGAGTAACGGCGCGACACTGTTGATCAGCGGCCCCTGCTGACGATCGGTGTCGAGCAGCGTTGCACTCAATACGGCAGTGGCCATGCCGGTGGCGAAACCTTGCAGCACCCGTGCGCTGATCAACCACGACACGCTGTCGGCATAAATGAACAGCAGCATCGCCAGCGCATTGAGCAGCACTGCACTGAAGATCACCGGTTTGCGTCCGAGATGGTCGGAAAGCGAACCAACCGTCAGCAACGCCGCCAACAGACTGAAAGCGTAAACGGCGAAGATCAGCGTCAACATCGCTGCCGAGAAATGCAGCTGATCCTGATACAAGTGATACAACGGCGTCGGCGCGGTGGAAGCGGCGAGAAAACTGAGTAAGGTGATCGCCAGAAACCACAAGCTCGACTGGTGGGAAGCGACACTATTTAAGGGGCTGGTCATGGGCATACTCCGCAAAAGCTAATTTTTTGCTTTTGCGCAGTGTGCTACCGCCCAGCGCTTAAAGCAAATTCTTTGTGTTAAGGTCTGCCGCATGGCTATTAAAGAAGGTTTACGCCCCGGGGGCCGCAGTGCCCGGGTACAAGAGTCGATTCATTCGGCTGTCAACGCGCTGCTGCAAGAGCAGGAACGTTCCACCGTGACCGTCCCGCAGATTGCCGCCCGCGCAGGGGTTACGCCGTCGACGATCTACCGCCGCTGGGGTGATCTGGCGGCATTACTCGCCGACGTCGCCCTCGCCCGCATGCGCCCGGACAGCGAACCGGCGAACACTGGCAGCCTGCGCGGCGATATCCGCGCCTGGGCCGAGCAATATCTCGACGAGATGAGTTCGGAATTCGGGCGCAACATGATGCGCGATGTGCAGGCCAGCGCTACGCCGGGCTATTGCGTGGCGATCATTGGTGCGCAGTTGCAGACCATTGTCGATCGCTATCCGGATGAAAACACACCGAGTGTCGATCGCTTGATCAATCTGATGGTGGCGCCGGTGGTGTTCCGGATTCTGTTTTCGGCCACGGCGCTGGAGGTGGATGAGTTGCATCGGTTGATCGATATTGCATTGCGGCAGGACTGACGCCTTCGCGAGCAGGCTCGCTCCCACAAGGGAATGCATTCCAGAAAGTGGGAGCGAGCCTGCTCGCGAAGAGGCCCGCCCGGGCACCACAAAAACCACCCGGTACCCCGCCTGCGACACCCCGCCACGCCACGACCTTGGTCGACACTGACTAACCGCCGCGCGCGTGCGAGACTGTCCGCCCGGGCAGGAGTGCCGGGGAGTCTTTTGTCGGGAGTGCTGCATGTCGTTGTCCACCGGGCTGATCGCCGTCGTTGCCCTGGCCTATATGGCCATCATGTTCGCCATCGCCTTCTACGGCGACCGTCGCAGCACGCCGTTGCCGCCACGGGTGCGCGCTTGGGTGTACAGCCTGTCGCTGGCGGTTTACTGCACCAGTTGGACGTTCTTCGGCGCGGTCGGTCAGGCGGCGGAACAACTGTGGTCATTCCTGCCGATCTACCTCGGGCCGATCCTGCTGCTGGTCGGCGCGCCGTGGGTCCTGCAGAAAATGGTGATGATCAGCAAACAGGAGAACATCACCTCCATCGCCGACTTCATCGCCGCGCGCTACGGCAAATCACAATCGCTGGCGGTGGTTGTGGCGCTGATCTGTCTGGTCGGCGTGTTGCCCTATATTGCCCTGCAACTCAAAGGCATTGTCCTTGGCGTGAACCTGCTGATCGGCGCCGGCGCCGATGCCATGGGCACCCGCGCCCAGGACACGGCGCTGATCGTGTCGCTGGTGCTAGCCCTGTTCACCATCGTTTTCGGTACGCGCAACCTCGACGCCACCGAACACCACCGTGGCATGGTGCTGGCGATTGCCTTCGAATCGCTGGTCAAGCTGTTCGCCTTTCTCGCCGTCGGCGCCTTCGTCACGTACGGCCTGTATGACGGTTTCGACGACCTGTTCAATCAGGCGATGCTCGCCCCGCGCCTTGAGGCGTACTGGAAGGAAACGATTAATTGGCCATCGATGGTGGTGCAGACCGGCGTGGCGATGATGGCGATCATTTGCCTGCCCCGGCAATTTCACGTCACCGTGGTGGAGAACATCGACCCGCAGGATCTGCGTCTGGCGAAATGGGTGTTCCCCGCCTATCTGGCTTTGGCCGCATTGTTTGTAGTACCGATCGCCCTTGCCGGTCAGATGATGCTGCCCAGCCACGTGCTGCCCGACTCGTTCGTGATCAGCCTGCCGCTGGCCCAGGCCCATCCGGCGCTGGCGATGCTGGCGTTTATCGGTGGTGCATCGGCAGCGACCGGCATGGTGATTGTCGCCAGCGTCGCCCTGTCGACCATGGTCTCCAACGACATGCTGTTGCCGTGGCTGTTGCGCCGCAATAACGCCGAGCGCCCGTTCGAAGTGTTCCGCCAGTGGATGCTCTCGGTGCGCCGCGTCAGCATCGTGGTGATTCTGCTGCTGGCCTACGTCAGTTATCGCTTGCTCGGCTCGACCGCGAGCCTGGCGACCATCGGCCAGATCGCTTTCGCGGCGGTAACGCAACTGGCGCCGGCGATGCTTGGCGCGCTGTACTGGAAACAGGCCAACCGCCGGGGCGTGTTCGCCGGCCTCGCCACCGGGACGTTTCTGTGGTTTTACACGCTGGTGCTGCCGATTGCCGCGCACAGTCTCGGCTGGTCGCTGGCGAGTTTCCCCGGCTTGGCGTGGCTGCACAGCAATCCGCTGAACCTGCCGATTACGCCGCTGACTCAAGGCGTGGTGCTGTCGCTGGCGGGTAACTTCACCCTGTTCGCCTGGGTCTCGGTGCTGTCGCGCACGCGGGTTTCCGAGCACTGGCAGGCCGGGCGTTTCATCGGTCAGGAAATCAGCGCGCGGCCTAATGCTCGTTCAATGCTGGCGGTGCAGATCGACGATCTGCTGCAACTGGCGGCGCGTTTCGTCGGCGAAGAACGCGCGCGGCAGAGCTTCATTCGCTTCGCCTACCGTCAGGGCAAGGGTTTCAACCCCAACCAGAACGCCGACAGTGAATGGATCGCCCATACCGAACGTTTGCTCGCCGGTGTCCTCGGCGCTTCTTCGACGCGCGCTGTAGTAAAAGCCGCCATCGAAGGTCGGGAAATGCAGCTGGAGGACGTAGTCCGAATCGCTGACGAAGCCTCGGAAGTGCTGCAGTTCAACCGAGCGCTGCTGCAAGGCGCGATCGAGAACATCACCCAGGGCATCAGCGTGGTAGACCAGTCGCTGAAACTGGTGGCGTGGAACCGGCGTTATCTGGAGCTGTTCAACTACCCCGACGGCCTGATCAGCGTCGGCCGGCCGATTGCCGACATCATTCGCTACAACGCCGAACGCGGTTTGTGCGGCCCCGGCGAAGCGGAAGTGCACGTCGCGCGACGCTTGCACTGGATGCGTCAGGGCCGCGCGCACACTTCCGAACGGCTGTTTCCCAATGGCCGGGTGATCGAGCTGATCGGCAACCCGATGCCCGGCGGCGGATTTGTCATGAGCTTCACCGACATTACCGCGTTCCGCGAAGCCGAACAGGCGCTGACCGAGGCCAACGAAGGGCTGGAACAACGGGTCAGCGAGCGCACCCAGGAACTGTCGCAACTCAACGTCGCGCTCACCGAAGCCAAGGGCAATGCCGAGGCGGCCAACCAGTCGAAAACCCGCTTCCTCGCCGCTGTCAGCCATGACTTGATGCAACCGCTGAACGCCGCACGGCTGTTCTCCGCCGCCCTCTCCCACCAGAACGAAGGCTTGAGCGCAGAGGCGCAGCAGCTGGTGCAACACCTCGACAGCTCGCTGCGCTCGGCGGAAGACCTGATCAGCGATCTGCTGGACATCTCCCGCCTGGAAAACGGCAAGATCAACCCGGATCGCAAAGCCTTCGCCGTCAACGAACTGTTCGACACCCTCGGCGCGGAATTCAAGGCACTGGCCCAAGAGCAAAAACTCACGTTCCGGGTGCGTGGCAGTCAATTGCGCATCGACAGCGACATCAAACTGCTGCGGCGGATTCTGCAAAACTTCCTCACCAACGCGTTCCGCTACGCCAAAGGCCCGGTGCTGCTGGGCGTGCGTCGGCGCGGTGGTGAGTTATGTCTGGAAGTCTGGGATCGCGGCCCGGGCATTCCGGAAGACAAGCAGCAGGTAATTTTTGAAGAATTCAAACGCCTCGACAGCCACCAGACCCGCGCCGAAAAAGGCCTGGGCCTGGGTCTGGCGATCGCCGACGGCTTGTGCCGCGTGCTCGGGCACACCCTGCGCGTTCGCTCCTGGCCGGGGCGCGGCAGTGTATTCAGCGTGACGGTACCGCTGGCGCGCACGCAAACGCCTGCGGCGAGCGCCACGGTCGAGCCAAACAGCAAAATGCTCAGCGGCGCGCAGGTGCTGTGCATCGATAACGAAGACAGCATCCTGATCGGCATGAACAGCCTGCTGAGCCGCTGGGGCTGCCAAGTGTGGACGGCGCGCAATCGCGAAGAATGCGCAGCGATATTGAATGAAGGCGTGCGGCCGCAACTGGCGCTGGTCGACTATCACCTCGACCACGGCGATACCGGCACAGAGCTGATGGCGTGGTTGCGCACGCGCCTGGGTGAACCCGTGCCCGGCGTGGTCATCAGCGCGGATGGACGCCCGGAGACCGTAGCGCAAGTGCATGCGGCGGGCCTGGATTATCTGGCCAAACCGGTAAAGCCGGCGGCGTTGCGGGCACTGTTGAGTCGGTATTTGCCGTTGTAGAAGGTAACCTTGCAGACGCCTTCGCGAGCAGGCTCGCTCCCACAGAAAAGCAAAGCAGCGAAGCTGCCCGCGGCGCAGCCGCCCCACTCAACAATGAGCGCAAGCTCGAGTGCTTTTGATCTTGATCCACCGGCGACGTCGGAAGGCTGAGTGGAGGGATTGATCCGGGCGTGGGAGCGCAGCGACCGTCTGGCGCAGCCAGACACAGCGGAAGGAGGTGCAGCGAAGCAAACCGTAGCCGCTGCGCCCGGATCGATCCCGGAGCGAAGGAACCCGAGCCTGCGAGGGCCGAACGCAGGAGCTAGCGTTTTTTGCTTACTTTTTTTGGCGCTTGTAAAAAAGTAAGTCGCCGTCAGGCGAAACCGCCAGCCGCCACGCCCGCAGCAACGGATATGCCCCCAATCAGCCCAAAAAACGACGCCTACTCAGGCAACTCAACCAACCCATCAACATCCGTCATCGCCCGCTCCAGCAAATCCGCCGGCAAGCTCTTGCTCGCCCGCGCCCCAAGCAACTTCAACTGCTCACTGCGGCTGACCAGATTACCGCGCCCCTCTGTCAGCTTGTTACGCGCTGAGCTGTAAGCCTTGTCCAGTTGCTGCAGACGATTGCCCACTTCGTCCAGATCCTGAATAAACAACACGAACTTGTCGTACAGCCAACCCGCCCGCTCAGCGATTTCCCGGGCATTCTGGCTCTGCCGTTCCTGCTTCCACAGACTGTCGATCACCCGCAGCGTGGCCAACAGCGTAGTCGGACTGACGATCACGATATTGCGGTCGAAAGCATCCTGAAACAGCGACGGCTCAGCCTGCAACGCAGCGGAAAATGCCGCTTCGATCGGCACGAACAGCAAGACGAAATCGAGGCTGTGCAGGCCTTCCAGGCGCTTGTAATCCTTGCCGGCCAAACCTTTGACATGATTGCGCAGCGACAACACGTGCTGCTTAATCGCGATCTGCCCCAACGTGTCGTCATCTGCCGCAACATACTGTTGATACGCGGTGAGGCTGACTTTCGAGTCGACCACGACTTGCTTGTCGCCGGGCAGATAAATGATTACATCGGGCTGGAAACGCTCACCGTCCGGGCCTTTGAGATTGACCTGGGTCTGGTACTCGCGGCCCTTCTCCAGACCTGCATGCTCAAGAACGCGCTCGAGGATCAGTTCGCCCCAATTGCCTTGGGTTTTCTGGCCCTTGAGCGCGCGAGTCAGGTTGGTCGCTTCGTCGCTCAGGCGCAGGTTCAATGCCTGCAAACGCTCCAGCTCCTTGGCCAGCGAGAAGCGCTCGCGGGCTTCGGCCTGATAGCTTTCTTCCACGCGTTTTTCAAAGGACTGGATGCGTTCTTTCAACGGATCGAGTAACTGCCCGAGCCGCTGCTGGCTGGTTTCGGCAAAGCGCTGCTCACGCTCATCGAAGATCTTGCCGGCCAGCTCGGCGAATTGCGCACGCAACTCATCGCGCGAGCCTTGCAGGTCGTTGAGACGTTGTTGATGGCTTTCCTGTTGTTCGCGCAGTTCGGCACTCAGCGAGGCAGCGTGGGCGTCGAGGCGGCGCAACTCAGCGTCCTTGTTGGCGCGTTCGAGGTTCCAGGCGTGGGAGGCATCGCGGGCGTCATCGCGCTCGATCTGCAGCAATTCAACTTCGCGGCGCAGGGCGGCGAGGTCTGCCTGTTTGGCGGCATTGGCCTGGCCGAGATCGGCGATTTCATCGCGGCTCGCTTCAAGCTGCCCGGTGAGGCCGTCCTGGGCCAGTTGCGCCATGGCCAGGCGCTCTTCGAGCAAGGCCAGATCGGCCTGGGCATTGCTGGCCCGGCGTTGCAGTTGCCAGGCCAGCGCCAGCAGCGGCACCCCTGCTGCCGCAAGACCAAGCAATATGCTGGTCAAGTCCATAGCCATAGCGACTCCTGCCAATCGGATAAAGCCTGAAGGTTAACCAAGGTGTCTGGGCTTGGACAGCTCAGTCTTCGATCAGACCGAGTTCCTGCTGTGCGCGACGGTCACCGGCGCGGGCGGCCTGACGCAGCAGCTCCTGACCGATACGCCGGTCACGGGCATTGCCGCACTCACGGCAGATCAATTGGCCGAGACGGCTTTGCGCAGCGACTACACCTTCACGGGCCGGTTGCTTGAGCAGGCGGCCCGCGAGGTGTTTGGCGCTGGGGCTGTCGCTCAGGCGCGGCGCATCGAGCAGCCACTCAGCCACACGTACGGAAAAACGCTTGGGAGCGGTAACAGAGGTCGGATTGGAGGTAACAGAGTCTGATACTGAGCGAAACTTCATAAAGCACTGCGGGACAGATCGGAAGGCGCGCCACTTTACTCTCTTTTTCTTACAGGTAAAGTCGAAAAAAACCCGGCACGCCCGTCCTAGAGCAAGCGCTAGGGACAATCCACAGAAGCTGTGGATAAGTCAGTGGACAACCGCTCTGTGATCCTCGCAAAGCCTTATGGAATGGGGCTCGCAGTCAAACTGACGATTTTTTCACCAACAAAAAAAGACGATATTTTTCATTGACTTAAACTTTTGATACAGGCAGCGACTGGAGTCAGGATCGATGTGACAGTTGCGTTACGCTCTGCGCAACTAATGTGCACAAGTACCTGTGCGCCGGTTATATGCGTGCGCTTTTTCGGGTCATTTTGCGCAGCTGCGAACGACCGAAAGGCTCTGCGAAAAGCATGCACGCCGACGGACGGTGTGACACGACCATTCCGTGCGAAGCTTTTTTCGTCATGGGGTTTGCTTCGCCCGAACGAATCCGTTACTATCCGCGGCGTTAGTACCAAGCTGAAAGTCAATTCCGGTCGAACATCTCCCACGGTCAACTTCCAACAGGAAGACACTGCCGAAAAAAGCGGGAACGACCCCTCGATGGTTTCCAGGTAACTCTTGCGACGACGCTGCCTTTGAACGAAAGCAAAGGGCGTTGCGAAGAACACTTACTCTGACCGAACCAACCTGCAAATTGATCAGGATCTTCACCCCGGGCCCAGAACCTTTGCCCTCGCTGTGATGCCTGTCCTCCTAAGTACCTACCTGCCAGCCCAAGCGCGCTCACTTATCAGCGCTTCAAACTGGCTGCTTTGTTCCAGTCGGGTTCTTCGTTCGATCAATGGTGATCAACGTTACTGGAACGTTTTAACGTTGCACGGTTCTTATCCGTGTCATTTGTAGGAACACCTAATAACTATGTCTACTCAAATCCAGACTCAGGATGCCATTCGCACCCTAACCAACGCTTTTGCTCCAATGAACTGCCTGATCATGGCCGCTCGCAAAGGCTGCTTCAGCTTCACCGTAGTCAATGAACACGGTATCGCTCGTCACAGCGAGCGTCTGTACCCCGATCAATACTCCAGCGCCGAACCGCTGCAGGCCGTGATCGAGCGTACCCGTCAGGCACTGGTTGCCTGAAAGCCGGACAGGCTGCGAAAGCAAAGCCCTGCTGAAAAGCGGGGCTTTTTATTGCCTGATATTTCACTTTTAGCGCAACGCTTCTAAGCATGTTCCGATCTAACGCCCGGTATGCGATGGCGGAAATATTTTAAAAACAGTCCTTTACACGCTGAATATGACACTACACTTCAACTCAAGCGGCTTGACCCGCTTGCGGCGAGCCTGATTCGATCCACTGCTGCCAAAGCCCCTTCAGGACTCGCCCTCAACAACAAGAACCGAGGGTGTTATGGGTATCGCTGCCAGCGAACTGTGCCGCTATGTGATCCGTCCCACATTGATCTATCTGGGACGCCACTGCGCAACCGCCGAATCCCTGCTGCTGGGTATCGCTGCCAGCCAATCCGCCCTCGGCTCTGCCCTGCACGACCGCCGCGGCCACGGCCTCTACCGGATTGCCGAGCATCGCCATCAGGCGCTCTGGGACGATTATCTGGCGCTCGACCCGGAGCGCGCCAGCCTGGTGCGCGGCCTCGCCAGTCAGCATGCATTCCTTAGCGGCCCGCATCTGGAACTGACCGTCAATCTGCGTTACGCCACGGCCATCGCCTGGCTGCTGGTAGAAGAACAGAACCCCATCCTCCCCGCTCCGACCGACCTGCTCGGCATGGCGCGCATCTGGCGCCAGACCTTTCAACCGCAAGGCCGTTTGCGCGACTTCACCTATGCCTGGCAAACCTGTGTTTCACCGTTGAATCAGGTCGCTTGCTGACCGGGCGGTTTCACAAGTTCTCGCAACAAGTCGCCATTTTGGTCGGATTGTCCTACAAAACCGCTCTAACTCAAGGCTTACAAGCTATAGCGCTGGGACGAAAATGTTGGTAATTTTCGCCCCGGTGATCACCAGGAGTTCTAATAATGAAAAAAGTCATGCTCAAAACCACCCTTAGCCTCGCCGTTACCCTTGCCTCCACACAAATCTTCGCGGCAGGTTTTGCCCTCAACGAACAAAGCATCAGTGGGATGGGGACTGGTTTTGCCGGGCGATCTTCTTCTGCCGACGACGCAAGCACTGTTTATGGCAACCCGGCCGGCATGGCGCGCATCAAGCGCGAACAAGTCACCGGCGGCGTCGCCCTGGTCGACGCGCATACCGATATCAGCGATACCAGCTCCAGCCCTAATGGCGGCAGCAACAAGGGCGACATGGTGCCCCTCACTGCCGTACCGATGGGCTTCTATGTAAAACCGATCGATGATCACTGGGCATTCGGCCTCGGTGTGTACGTACCGTTCGGCCTGATCACGGATTACGAAAACGGCTTCGCCGGTCGTTACTTCGGCAGCAAGTCCGAAGTGCAAGTCATCACTTTCCAGCCAACCGTCAGCTACGCCTTCAACGACAAGGTGTCGATCGGTTTCGGCCCGACCATCAACCGTATCGACGGCTCGCTGGAATCCAACCTGTCGATCACCCAGGCACTGCCGGACGGCAAGGTCAAGATCAAGGGTGACGACACCGCGCTGGGCTACAACGTCGGCTTGCTGGTACAGGCCACCGACACCACCCGTGTCGGCCTGACCTATCACTCCAAGGTCGACTACAAGCTCGAAGGCGACACCAAGGTCAACTACAACGCTCTGGCGCTGGTGGGCGTTGGCGCCAACCAGAAGTACGACGCTTCGTTGAAGATCACCACGCCGGAATCCGTGGACCTGTCGGTCACCCAGGCGATCAACGATCGCTGGGACGTCTACGCCGGCACCACCTGGACCCGCTGGAGCCAACTGGACAAGATCACCGTAAAGAACTCCGGCGTGCAGCCTCTGCTGGCCGGTCAGTTCGGTTCGATCAACGAAGACCAGAACTGGCATGACTCCTGGGCCTATGCCGTGGGTACCTCGTACCAGTTGAACAAGGAATGGGTCCTGCGTACCGGTCTGACCTTCGACCAGTCGCCAACCAATAACGAAGACCGCTCGCCGCGTATCCCGACTGGCGACCGCACCATCTTCAGTATCGGTGCCGGCTGGAGCCCGACCGACGACCTGACCATCGACGTCGCGTACTCGTACCTGAAAGAAGAGTCGGTCAACATCCGCAACGAAAACGCGCGCGGCCAGACTTACGATGCCAAGTATGAAAACTCGGCAAACGGCTTCGGTGTCGGCGCGACATACCGCTTCTGATGCACCGTGGCGAGGCTAAACCCTCGCCCACGAAAAAAGCCCCGCTCTCTTTACAGAGGCGGGGCTTTTTCATGCCTGGGCATCGAACAAACCGGTAGGAGCTGACGAGTGCAACGAGGCTGCGATCTTTTGTTCTTGAAATTCCAGGATCAAAAGATCGCAGCCTCGTTGCACTCGTCAGCTCCTACAGGACCATCACAAGGCTTCAGGGCTTCAGCGGTTTGGAGGCAATGGCCTTTTCGATCGCGGCAATAAACTCGGGGTCATCCGGTTTGGTCAAGCTGGAAAAACTCGCCACGACCTTGCCCTGCCGGTCGACCACATACTTGTAGAAATTCCACTTCGGCGCATTGCTCTGCGCGGCCAGCACCTGAAACAGATGCGTGGCGTCGTCGCCACGGACCTTCTGCGGCTCGGTCATGTTGAAGGTCACGCCATAATTGGCGTAGCAGACCTTGGCGGTTTCCGCGCTGTCCTTGGACTCCTGCTTGAAGTCATTCGACGGCACACCGAGCATTTCCAGCCCCTGATCCTTATAGCGCTTGTTCAGCGCCTCGAGGCCTTCGAACTGCGGCGCGAAACCGCAGAAGCTGGCGGTATTGACCACCACCAGCGGCTTGTCGGCGTACTGCTTGCACAGATCGATGGATTCCTTGGCGCGCAGCTTGGGCAGCGAGCCTTGCAGCAGCTCAGGACAGTCGGCGGCCTGGGCCAGACCAGTCAACGCCATCAGCAACGCGGGAACAGCACACCAGCGCATCAACATGTCGAATTTCCTTGGGCAGTCATCAGGCTTCGACGTTACTCGCCACGCTGCCATCTAGCAAATGCTCATGCCCAACTGCATCAGCGCCAGACCGCCGCGTTGCCAGCCCCACCACACCAGCGCCAACAGCGCTGCAGCCAGTGCGGTCAGCGCGAATCGCGCGCAGATCCGGCTCATGCTGCGCTCGCCGCAGCTTGCAGGCGGGCCACCGGACGCTCGCGCACCGGCCAGTTCAGCGCCGCCGCGAGCAGGCTCAAGAGAACCGCCACTTGCCAGATCAAGTCATAACTCCCGGTTCGGTCGTACACCACCCCGCCCAGCCAGCCACCAAGGAACGAACCGAGCTGATGGAACAGAAAGACGATGCCACCGAGCATGGACAAATTGCGCACGCCGAACAAGGTCGCCACCGTACCGTTGGTCAACGGCACCGTCGACAGCCACAGGAAGCCCATGGCCATGCCGAACAGATACGCTGTGGTGGTGGTCACCGGCAACCACAGGAACAGCACGATCACCACCGCGCGCAACAGATACAGCGCAGTCAACAGACGCGGTTTGGACATGCGTCCGCCAAGCCAACCAGCGGTGTAAGTGCCGAAGATATTGAACAGCCCGATCAATGCCAGCACCGTGGTGCCGACACTGGCGGGCAGATGCTGATCCACCAGATACGCTGGCAAGTGCACACCGATGAACACCACCTGAAAACCGCAGACAAAAAAGCCGAACGCCAGCAGCCAGAATCCGGAGTGCGAGCAGGCCTCACGCAGCGCTTCGGAAAGAGTCTGTTCATGGCCAAGCACCGGCAGGGGTTTATCCTTGAGCATGCTCACCAGCGGCACAATCATCGCCACCAGCAGGCCCAGCACCAACAGCGCGGCCGACCAGCCGAGCCAGCCGATCAACCCGAGAGTGCCCGGCAACATCGCAAACTGGCCGAACGAACCGGCGGCGCTGGCGATACCCATGCCCATGCTGCGTTTCTCTGGCGGCACAGCGCGACCCACAACACCAAGAATGACCGAAAACGAAGTGCCCGAAAGACCGATACCGATCAGCAGACCGGCACTGAGTGACAGAGTCACTGCCGAATCAGACAGGCCCATGCACACCAGGCCCGCCGCGTAGAGGATCCCACCGACCAGCACCACTTTCGCCGCACCGAAGCGGTCGGCCAGCGCGCCGGTGAACGGCTGCGCCAGGCCCCAGATCAGGTTTTGCAGGGCTATGGCGAAGGCAAACACTTCGCGCCCCCAGCCGAACTGCGCGCTCATTGGCGACAGGAACAAGCCGAACCCGTGACGCACGCCCAATGACAACGCCAGGATCAGCGCACTCCCCAGCAACACCCAACCGCACGTACGCCACATCGATGTCATTGTTATTCTCCAGTCGCGGGTATATACCCGCTTGAGCGCGAAGAAACCGGCGTCAGGCCAGTTCGTCGAGCAATTTGAGCAAGGTTTCGCGCTTCTCGGCACCGAGCCGGTCGATCAGCCGCTGTTGCGCCGCCTCCCACGCCGGCAATGCCGCTGCCAGCCGCTGCACGCCGGTTTCAGTGAGGCGCACGATGCGGTTGCGCATGTCCTCGCCTTCGGCCAGCGCCACCAGACCTTCGCCCTCCAGCACACGTAGATTGCGCCCGAGGGTGCTGCGATCCAGGCCCATGGCCTCAGCCAGTTCGGAAATGCTCGGTTGCTCCAGCCGCTGCAGATTGCACAGCAGAGAATACTGGGCAACGTTGATCCCGAAGCCGTCGAGAGCGCCGTCGTAATGCCTGCTGACGCCACGCGCGGCGCGACGCAGGTTGGTGCATAAACACTGAGAAGGAAGCATGATGCGTGTATATACCCGCGAGTGTGTTAAATCAAGTTACAGATGAGTTTACTCTGAACATCATTGTTGCCGGTGAGGCCCTTCGCGAGCAGGCTCGCTCCCACAGGGGATTGCATTTCGAAGGTGGGAGCGAGCCTGCTCGCGAAGGGGCCGGCATCATCTACGCAAATCCTTCAGACCAAAGCGAGCCCCACCAACACCCCCATCTCCAGCAATTCCAGCAACGCCCCTGCCGTATCCCCGGTAGTCCCACCCAACCGCCGCATCATCAATCGCCGCAGCCAGACAAACCCGACCAGCGAAATCAGCACCGCGCCGATACCCGCGATCAACACGCAGCCCAGCGCACTCAACCCCAGCACCCACCACCCCGCTTTGCGCGGCAGATGATCGGCCAGCGCCTGACCCAAGCCACCCGCACGCACATACGGCGTAGTCAGAAACAACCCCAACAGCGCCGCCCGCCCGAGCACCGGGACGATGATCAGCGCCAGGGTATGCGCTTGCTCGATCAGCGCCAGCAGCGCGGCGAATTTCAGCAACAACACCAGCACCAGCGTGACCACCGCGATCGGCCCGCTGCGCGGATCTTTCATGATCGTCAGCGTACGTTCACGATCACCAAAACCCCCGAGCCAGGCATCGGCGCTGTCCGCCAAGCCATCGAGATGCAGCGCGCCGCTGAGCAATACCCACACGGTCAGCAACAGCGCCGCATGGAGCAACATCGGCGCGCTGGCCAACAACAGATTCAACGCATAGAGGATCAACCCGAACAGCAATCCCACCAGCGGATAAAACAGCAGCGAACGGCCAAGCTGTTGCGGCTCGGGCATGCCCGGCAGGCGAATCGGCAGGCTGCTGAGAAACTGCAAGGCGATCCACAGCGGTAACATCTCAGTGACCTTCCTTGAGCGCGCCGTCAGCCTCGACCGTCAGCGCAAACAGCGCGCCGTGGCCGACTTCGACATTGAGCAGTTGCTCGCGCGGCAGACCACGTGCCTGCGCGAGCAACAAGCGCATCACGCCGCCGTGGCTGACCAGCAGAATCCGTTCGCCGGCGTAAGCCGCCTGCAACCGCGCGACCGCCGCCAACACCCGCGCGGAAAACGCGCTGACTGGCTCGCCTTGCGGCGGCGTGAAGCCATAGGGATCAGCCCAGAACAGCCCCAGCGCTTCGGCATCCGTTTCCATCAACGCCGCCGCGCTCTGCCCTTCCCACGCGCCGAAATGCAGCTCTTGCAGATCCTTGTCCAGATGCACGGACAGGTTCAATTGCTCACCGAGTTCGGCGGCGAAGCGCGCGCAGCGCTGCAATGGTGAACTGACGATGCGATCCCACGGCCCGCCGTCGACCACCGCTGCACGCATCTGCGTCCAGCCGTTTGCGGTCAGCGCATCGTCGAGACTGCCGCGCAAGCCGCCGCCGAGTTCCGTTTCGCCGTGACGCAGCAGATCCAGACGCAGACTCATGCCGGGCGATCCGCGACAGCCGCTTCGGCGAACGTCGCCATTTGCCCGTGCAGGTCACAGGCCAGGCGCAACAACGGCACCGCCAACGCTGCGCCACTGCCCTCGCCCAAGCGCAGGTCGAGTTCCAGCAACGGTTCGGCGCTCAAGGTTTCCAGCACATGACGATGGCCCGGCTCGGCACCGCGATGGCCGAACAACAGCCACTCGCGACTGGCCGGATTCAAGCGCACCGCGACCAGCGCGGCGACCGTGCAGATAAAGCCGTCAACCAGCACCGCAATGCCTTCCTGCGCGCAGGCCAGATAGGCGCCGACCAACGCGGCAATCTCGAAACCGCCAAGATTGAACAACGTCTGCAAGGCATCGCCACGCTGTGCGGCATGCAGCGCCAGCGCGCGTTCGATGACTTGCGCCTTGTGGCTGACGCCAGCGGCATTCAGCCCGGTACCGGGGCCGGTCAGGTGCGCTACCGGGCAATCGAGCAAGGCACAGGCCAGCGCACTGGCCGCCGTGGTATTGCCGATGCCCATCTCGCCGCCGATGAACAACTGGGTGCCGGCGGCTTTCGAGCGCAAGACGCTGTCGCGACCGGCCTGCAAGGCCGATTCGCCCTGCGCCTGAGTCATTGCTGCGCCCTGGACGAAGTTCGCCGTTCCCGCGCCAATGTTCAGATGGCGCACGCCGGGCAGATTCAGCGTCGGATTCACCGTGCCCAGATCGACCACTTCCAGTTGCGCGCCGAGCTGACGTGCCAGCACGCTGATCGCCGCGCCGCCGCTGACAAAGTTGAGCAGCATCTGCCCGGTGACTTCCTGCGGATAAGCCGATACGCCTTCGGCTACCACGCCATGGTCGCCAGCGAAAATCGCGATCCAGACTTGATCCAGCGTTGGCTTGAGCTGACCTTGCAGACCGGCCAGTTGCACGGCCACCGATTCAAGGCGCCCCAACGAACCGGCCGGTTTGGTCAGTTGCTGCTGGCGCTCGGTCGCTTGCGCGATGATGTCCGAGTTCACGGTTTTGCACGGGTTCAGCCACCAGGTCGGGCTCATAACGCAGGTCCTTTCAAAGTCAGGGGCAGGCCGGCGACGGTCAGGACAACTCGCTGACAACGCTCGGCCAGAGCTTGATGCAGCCAACCGGCTTCATCGACATAGCGGCGAGTCAATTCGCCCAGCGGCACGACACCCATTCCGGTTTCGTTGCTGACAAAAATGATTTCGCCCGGCAACGACGCCAGGCAGTCGAGCAAGGCTTCACGCTCGGCGGCGAGACGTTCGGCGTCGTCGAGCATCAGCAGATTGGTCAGCCACAGGGTCAGGCAATCGACCAGCAGGCAGCGCTCGGCGCCGGCGGATTCGCGCAGCACGCGGGCCAGTTCCAGTGGCTCTTCGATCAACGCCCATTCGACTGGGCGGCGCGCGCGGTGATGGGCGACGCGCTGGTTCATTTCGCCGTCGAGCGGTTGGCTGGTGGCGATGTAGGTGACCGCCAGATGGCTGTCGCTGGCGAGTTTTTCCGCCAGACGACTCTTGCCGGAGCGGGCGCCGCCGAGGATCAGTTGGAGCATGGGTTCATCCAAAAATGTGTGGTGAGACCACCGGCCCCTTCGCGAGCAGGCTCGCTCCCACCGTTGATCGCGTCTCCCTGTGGGAGCGAGCCTGCTCGCGAAGAGGCCAGTCCAGACAACTCAAATCCCGCAGAGCCGCCGCAACAGCCCGGTATCCAGATGCTTCTCCACCAGATCCGCCAGCCGTTCGATATCGCGTTCGCGCAAGCCGTGGTAATCGACCTCTTGTACATCACTCAGCCCGGCCCAGCGCAGCAACGCCGCGCTCGCCTCGGGGGATTCGAACAAGCCATGCAGATAGGTGCCAAACACCTGACCATCGGCACTTTGCGCACCATCGCAACGACCGTCGTCCAAATGCACCGCCGGATTCTCCAGCGCCGGCCCGCTGGTTACGCCAGCGTGTATTTCGTAACCGCTGACTGCGGCGCTTTCCAACGCCAGCCGCCCGCGCACGTTGCGCAGTTGCTTCTCGGCTTCGAGTTGTGTTTCGAACGCCAGCAGCCCCAGACCGGCGCTGGAGCCGGCAGCGCCTTCCAGCCCAAGCGGATCGTGTACTTGCTCACCGAGCATCTGCAGACCGCCGCAAATCCCCAGCACCTTGCCGCCGTAGCGCAGATGCCGATTGATTGCCGCGTCCCAACCATTGGCGCGTAGATAAGCCAGATCACTGCGCACGCTTTTCGAGCCCGGCAGGATGATCAGGTCGGCGGCGGGAATCGCCTGCCCCGGGCCGACAAATTGCAGATCCACCTGCGGATGCAGACGCAGCGGGTCGAAATCGGTGTGATTGCTGATGCGCGGCAGCACCGGCACCACCACTTTCAATACCTGCTCGGCCTTGTCGGCCTGGCGTTGGTCGATGCCGTCCTCGGCCTCAAGGTGCAGGTCCATCACGTAGGGCAAGACGCCGACCACCGGTTTGCCGGTGCGCTGCTCCAGCCAGTCGAGGCCCGGTTGCAACAAGGCGATATCGCCGCGAAAGCGGTTGATGATGAAGCCTTTGACCCGCGCCTGCTCGCTCGGCGAGAGCAATTCCAGCGTGCCGACCAAATGCGCAAACACGCCGCCGCGATTGATGTCGGCGATCAGCAAAACCGGGCAATCCACTGCCTCGGCAAAGCCCATGTTGGCAATGTCGCCGGCGCGCAGATTGATCTCCGCCGGCGAACCGGCGCCTTCGACCATTACCAACGAGTACGCAGCGCTGAGTCGCTCGTGCGAGGCGAGCACCGCTTGCATCGCGATGGCCTTGTAATCGTGATAGGCGACGGCGTTCATCGTCGTCACCGCGCGGCCATGAATGATCACTTGCGCGCCGGTGTCGCTGTTGGGTTTGAGCAGCACCGGGTTCATGTCTGTGTGCGGTTCAAGACCGGCCGCTTGCGCCTGCACTGCCTGCGCGCGGCCGATCTCGCCGCCGTCAGCGGTGACTGCGCTGTTGAGCGCCATGTTCTGCGGTTTGAACGGCACCACCGCCACGCCCTGGCGAGTGGCCCAGCGGCACAACGCCGTCACCAACGTGCTTTTGCCGGCATCGGACGTGGTGCCTTGCACCATCAGAGTGGTCATGGGTGGTCCTTGGCGAATGCTTGCAAAGCCTGTTCGAGACGCAGCGCTTGCGCGGCATCCGCTGGCAGGCCGAAACGCACACTGCTGTTGTGGCTGAACAGGCGCAGGAGGATGCCGCGCCGGGCGAGGAATTCGTGCAGCGCTTCGGCGTGCTCGGTGATCAGCCACTGAAACAGCGCGCAGCCACCCTGCGGTGCAAAACCGCAACGGGTCAGCAGCGCCACCAGCCGTTCGCTCGCTTCATCGCTGCGAATCCGCTGACGGGTGTGACCCTCGGTGTCTTGCAGGCACGCCGTACCGAGTACCCGCGTCGGCCCGCTCACCGCCCACGGCCCGACCTGTTCGGCGAGCAGTTTGAGCAACTTGCGCTCGGCCAGAACGAAACCGAGGCGCACCCCGGCCAGACCGAAAAACTTGCCGAACGAACGCAACACCACCAGCCCGACCTGATGCGCATAGGGCGCCAGGCTCAGCTGCGGCGTGTTGTCCATAAACGCCTCGTCGACCACCAGCCAGCCACCGCGTTGCGCCAGCCGCGCATGCCAGTCGAGCAGGCGTGCCGGGGTCAGGCTGAGGCCGGTCGGATTGTTCGGATTGACCACCACCAATACATCGAGGCTGTCGAGAAAGAACTCGACTTCCTGCTCGAGCACTTCACGGACGATGTAACCGCTGCGCCGCCAGGCTTCGGCATGCTCGGCATAGCACGGCGACAACACGCCGACCTTGCCGGCCCGGCGCAGACGCGGCAGCAACTGGATGGCCATTTGCGAGCCGGCCACCGGCAACACCTGCGCGGCGCCGTAGTAATCGCAGGCGGCCTGTTCCAGACCGTCGTCGGTTTCCGGCAAGCGCGCCCAGGCGCGCAGCGGGATTTCCGGGATCGGGAACGGCCACGGCGCGAGGCCGCTCGACAGGTCGAGCCAGTCGGCTTCGGCAATCCCGTAATCGAGTGCAGCCTTGCGCAACCGGCCACCGTGCTCAAGCATAAAATTCCGCCCCCAGGCAAAGCATCAGCAGCCATAACCATACGCCGCGCTGGACCAATTGCCAGCCACGGTCAATGGAATCGGCATCCGCCGGCGCACCTTCGCCCAGTTGTGGGCGCTCATGCAGTTGGCCGTGATAGATCGCCGGGCCACCCAACTCGACGCCCAGCGCACCGGCACCGGCCGCCATCACCGGGCCGGCGTTGGGGCTGTCCCACTGCGGCGCCTGGGTGCGCCAGCATTTGAGCGCGAGGCGGGTCTTGCCCAGTAGCGCGTAGGTCAACGCCACCAGACGCGCAGGAATGTAGTTCAACACGTCGTCGATTTTCGCCGCCGCCCAGCCGAAACGTTCAAAGCGTTCGTTGCGATAACCCCACATCGCATCGAGGGTATTGCTCAAGCGATACAGGACCACGCCCGGCGCGCCGGCGACGGCAAACCAGAACAGCGCAGCGAACACTGCATCGCTTCCGTTCTCCAATACCGATTCGGTGGCGGCACGGGCCACAGCGTTGCTGTCGAGTTCATCGGTCTGGCGGCTGACCAGATAACCGACACGCTTGCGCGCCTCGTCCAGATCATCGGCGCGCAACGCCGCCGCAACCGGCGCGACATGTTCGCCGAGGCTGCGCATGCCGAGGGCGCAATACAGCGCGAGGATCTCGACAATCCAGCCGACATAGGGCGCCCAGGAAAATGCCGTGGCGAGCAAGGTCAGCGGCAGTACCGCGATAACCCACGCGGTCACGCCATGGCTGCGCCAGCCACGACCTCCGGCGTTGAAGCGTTGCTCGATGCGCCCGGCAAAATTGCCGAACGCCACCAGCGGATGCCAGCGTTTCGGTTCACCGAGCAGCGCATCCAGCGCTACTGCGGCGACACTCAGCAACGCCACACTCATTGACTCACTCCCCAATAATTTTCGTACAGCAACTCGTTGAGCGGCCGCGCCTGCGCCCAGCCTTCAAGTACCAGCATCGGCGCCGGATAGAATTCCTTGACCGGGCCGAGACACAACACCGCCAGCGGTTTCGCACCGGCCGGCAATTTGAGCAAATCCGCCAAGGCTTGCGGTTCGAACAACGAAACCCAGCCCATGCCCAGGCCTTCGGCACGGGAGGCCAGCCACAGATTCTGGATCGCGCAGGACAGCGAGGCCATGTCCATTTCCGGCAACGTGCGCCGACCGAAGATGTGTTTTTCGCGATCGTCCATCAGCGCTGCGACCAGCACTTCGGCGCAATCGTTGATGCCTTCGACCTTGAGCTGCATGAACTCATCGCTGCGCTCGCCAAGGGCTTCGGCAGTGCGGATGCGCTCTTCTTCCACCAGATCGCGGATCTGCCCGCGCAGAGCACGATCGCTGATGCGGATGAAGCGCCAGGGCTGCATCAGACCGACGCTCGGCGCTTGATGAGCGGCTTCGAGCAGACGACGCAGCAGTTGCGGCTCGACGCTGCCGCCGGTGAAGTGGCGCATGTCGCGGCGCTCGGCGATGGCCTTGTAGACCGCTGCGCGTTCGGCTTCGGAGAATGTGTTGTCGGTCATGGCCCTTTCGCGAGCAGGCTCGCTCCCACAGGGTTCAGGTCATCCATTGTGGGAGCGAGCTTGCTCGCGAAGGCGGCCTCACGATCTGGCGCAAACAATGCCGCAATCGCAGTCGGATTCGATGGGAAATAAAAGTGCACGTACGACGCCGTCATCCGCCCCTCGCGATAAACCGCCTCAGCGCCGCGCCCGCCATTGGGACTCAGCCCACGGGCAATCGGCGTCAGCGCTGTGGTGGTCAGGGAATGATGATAGGTATGCCCACGCAACTCCCCTTCCGGCAATTCAACCGCCTGCAACGCCAGCGCCGCCAGACGCTTCTGCATCACCGCCTCGCCCTTGAGCAAACCGACCAGCTCAGCACGGGTGCCTTCCACGTCAGTCAGCGAATCAAGCAGGTAAAGCATGCCGCCACATTCGGCGAGCAAGGGCTTGCCCGCCGTATGGTGCGCGCGGATCGCCGCCAGCATCGAGGCGTTTTGCGCCAGCGCGACGTGATGCAACTCTGGATAGCCGCCCGGTAGATACAGGCTGTCCGCCTCGGGCAATTGCGTGTCGCGGATCGGCGAGAAGAAGCGCAATTCGGCGCCCATCGCCCGCAGCAGATCGAGACTGGCGCCATAGGTGAAGGCAAAGGCTTCATCGCGGGCAACGGCGATGCGCACACCTTTTAATAGAGGCTCGGCGGCGATGATCTCAGGCGCGGCGAATTCTACGGCGGGTGGCAGCGCGACCTCGCAACTGCTGGCCAGCGCATCGGCGGCCGCGTCGAGGCGCAGATCCAGATCATTCAATTCGCTGGCCTGAACCAGGCCGAGGTGGCGGCTCGGCAATTCGATACCGGTTTCGCGGGACAGCGCACCGTACCAGCGCAGACCTTCGGTGAGGCTGCCTTCGAGTAATTGCGCATGGCGCAAGGTGCCGACGCGGTTGGCCAGCACGCCAGCGAACGGCAAGTCCGGCTGATACTTCGCCAGGCCCAGCGCCAAGGCGCCAAAGGTCTGCGCCATGGCGGTGCCGTCGATCACGCCGAGCACCGGCACACCGAAGTGGCGCGCCAGATCAGCGCTGGACGGCGTGCCGTCGAACAGGCCCATCACGCCCTCGATCAGAATCAGGTCGGCTTCGGCGGCGGCTTCCCACAACAGCCGGCGACTTTCCTGCTCGCCGACCATCCACATGTCCAGTTGATACACCGGCGCACCGCTGGCGCGCTCGAGGATCATCGGGTCGAGAAAGTCCGGGCCGCATTTGAACACGCGCACCTTGCGCCCTTGGTTGCGATGCAGACGGGCAAGTGCGGCGGTGACGGTGGTCTTGCCCTGACCGGAGGCCGGCGCGGCGATCAACACCGCCGGGCAGTGACGTGGTTGCTTCAAAGTTCGACGCCTTTCTGCGCTTTGATCCCGGCCTGGAAGGCGTGCTTGAGCATGCCCATTTCGGTGACCGTGTCGCCCATCTCGATCATTTCCGGCTTGGCGCCGCGACCGGTGACCACCACGTGCTGCATCGGCGGACGCGCCTGCAAATCGCTGAGCACCTGATCGAGATCGAGGTAGCCGTGCTTGAGGGCGATGTTCAACTCATCGAGCACTACCAGACCGATCGAAGGGTCGCGCAATAATTCGCGGGAGACTTCCCAAGCGGCGGTCGCCGCGGCGATATCGCGCTGACGATCCTGGGTTTCCCAGGTGAAGCCTTCGCCCATGACGTGGAAACGCACTTGCTCGGGGAAGCGGCGGAAAAACAATTCCTCGCCAGTGCTGTTGCGGCCCTTGATGAACTGCACCACGCCGCACTGCATGCCGTGGCCCATCGCGCGGGCGAGCATGCCGAACGCCGAGCTGCTCTTGCCTTTGCCGTTGCCGGTCAGCACCAGCACCAGGCCACATTCGTCGGGCGAGTTGGCAATGCGTTCGTCGATCACGGCTTTCTTGCGCTGCATGCGCGCCAGATGGCGTTCGTCACGCTCGGGGGAATCAGTCATGGGGGGAGCTCTCCGTTGAGGCTGGATAACGGCGGGCAGGCACAAGAATAGACGGCAAAAAGCCTGGCATCGCCCACCGTGATGCCGCTGAGATGGATCAGGCCGGTCTCCGGGCTCATGAGCGGCGTTTCGCCGGACTGCGCGCCTTCCCGCTTCTTTCGAGGCAGTGGCTCAAGGCGCAGTTTTCACTCATTTACCGTTGCGGGGGCAGCGCCGGGATCGTCGTGGCTTCGCTTGAAGACCACCCTCACCGGCTTCCCTGTTTCACTCTGTCGACGCGGGGCCACAGAGCACCTGAAACAAGCGGCGAAGGTTAGAGGGTTGGGGGTGGAGCGTCAATTGAAGAGGCGCTTTGCGCGCGAATAACTGCCGTTGATCCATTGTGCAGCGGCAATCTTGTGCCAGACTGCGACAAGTGATATCAAAGAGCCATGCTTTTCCCGAAAAGCCCACTACAACAATAAGGATGACGACGATGCAAGGCATGATCATCAGCAACCCGCGCCTGGAATTCCTGCGCCCGCTGCTGGAACGCTGGTTTGACTGTATCGATCGCTACAACACCGTACGCGGCGACAACGACACGCCATATTGGCACGACGAGAAAGCCAATCTCGGCCTGCTCGCGGCAGCGGCGTGGATGGCTGAAATGGTCACGCTGAACGACACGGCCACGCGCAAACAGAACGAAGAAGGCGAACGCAATGCTCGCGCCGACCTGCTGATTGCCGGCGCCGAAGACCGCGCGTTCATTCAGGCCACGCAACGCTGGCCACGGGTCAACAACCTCAACCTGACCCAGGCACTGCTCGACGTCACCGCTGATGCCAAGCGCATCAGCTACGCCAGCGATCTCAAGCTCGGCTGCCTCTTTGTTGCTCCGCAAAAAGCCCAGCACAGCGCCAGCCCTGAAGAACTGCAGGACATGGTCGACGACCTGCAAAAGGAACACACCTGCGCCGTGGCCTGGTATTTCCCCTACGCCTATCGCAAATTGCACAGCGACGCGGGCAACTATCATCCCGGCATCGCCGTGCTGTTCAAGGAAGCCCGCGGTTGAGCAGTTGAACCATCGGGCCTGCGCCCTCCTCTATGTTTAGGAATGCATTCATAGGGAAGATCAGCAATGCGCAAGGCCCAACTCGCTCTTATCATCGCCGTCGCTGGCGGGCTCGCCGCCTGCGGTGAAACCTCCAGCCTGCAAGTCTCCGACGGCACCGGCCCGTCACCGAAACTGCCCGAACCGAACAAGACGCTGATACCGACAGTCAACATCGCCCCGGCGGTGGGCTGGCCGGACGGCGCGAAACCGATCGCAGCGGCCGGCACCCAGGTCGCCGCGTTTGCCGAAGGCCTCGATCACCCGCGCTGGCTCTACGTGCTGCCCAACGGCGATGTGCTGGTGGCGGAAACCAATGCGCCGCCCAAGCCCGATGACAGCAAAGGCATTCGTGGCTGGGTGATGAAGAAAGTCATGGGCAAGGCCGGCGCCGGCGTGCCCAGCCCGAACCGCATCACCCTGCTGCGTGATGCCGACCACGATGGCGTCGCGGAAACCCGCACGGTGTTCCTGCAGAACCTCAACTCGCCGTTTGGCATGACGCTGGTTGGCAACGATTTGTACGTAGCCGACACCGACCGCCTGCTGCGTTTCAACTACGAGCCGGGCGCCACCGAGATCAAGACCCAACCGATCAAAGTCGTCGACTTGCCCGGCGGCACGCTGAATCACCACTGGACCAAAAACGTCATCGCCAGCAAGGACGGCAACAAGCTCTACGTCACCGTCGGCTCGAACAGTAACGTCGGCGAAAACGGTCTGGATCAGGAAGAAGGCCGCGCGGCGATCTGGGAAGTGGATCGTGCGACCGGCAATCACCGGATCTTCGCCTCGGGCATCCGCAACCCTAACGGCCTTGCCTGGGAACCCACCAGCGGCGCCTTGTGGACAGCGGTCAACGAGCGTGACGAAATCGGCAGCGATCTGGTGCCGGACTACATCACCTCGGTCAAGGACGGCGGCTTCTATGGCTGGCCGTTCAGCTACTACGGGCAACACGTCGATGTGCGGGTCAAACCGCAGAATCCTGATCTGGTGGCCAAGGCCATCGCTCCGGATTACGCGGTCGGTCCGCACACCGCTTCGCTGGGCCTGACCTTCGCAGAGGGCAACCGCTTGCCGGCGCAATTCAAGGAAGGCGCATTCATTGGCCAACACGGCTCGTGGAACCGCAAACCGCACAGTGGCTACAAGGTGATTTTCGTACCGTTCAGTGGTGGCAAACCGACCGGGCAGCCGGTGGATGTGCTGACCGGCTTCCTCGACAAGGACGAGAACGCGCTGGGCCGCCCGGTGGGCGTGGTGATCGATCAGCAAGGTGGCTTGCTGGTGGCAGATGATGTGGGCAACAAGGTGTGGCGCGTTTCTGCCAGCAAGTAAGTTAAGCGCGAAGCAAAAAATGTGGGAGCGAGCCTGCTCGCGAAAGCGGTTTATCAGTCAAATCATTGTCAACTGACACTCCGCCTTCGCGAGCAGGCTCGCTCCCACATTTAGTTATGCATACGCACTAGGGGTTATGCGCCAGCTGCCCCGGCTGCAACACCCGCTTGGCGCTCAGATACGCCTTCTGCCAATAGGCCTTCGACAGGCTATCGAGCTTGACCGTGCCGCCCGTGGCCGGGGCATGCACGAAGCGCCCTTCCCCCACGTAAATCCCCGCATGACTGACCTGCGAGCCGCCATTGGTGGCGAAGAAGATCAGGTCGCCGGTTTGCAGGCCTTCCTTGCCGACATTCGGCGCCTGCATGACGATCATTTCGCGGGTCGAGCGTGGCAGCGAAATTCCCGCCGCGTCCCGGTATACGAAACCGATCAGACCACTGCAATCGAAACCGGAATCCGGGGTGTTGCCGCCCCAGCGATACGGCGTACCGACCAGGCCGAGGGCACGGAACAACACGTCTTCAGCAACGGGGGAAAAAGCCTGGGAGGGAGCGAACACGATCGGCGCGCGAACCACGGGGGCTGGCGGCGGTGTGCGGCTGGCGCAGGCGCTGAGCAGCGCGGCGCAAAGGATTAAGGTGAGGCGGGCCGACATCGTCATAAGCAGAACATCCTGATCTGGCTGCGGCTTTCTCTGCCGAATGGACAGAAACAAAACCGCCTGCGTCATCACGCAGGCGGTTTGCCATCAATATAGATTCAGGATTCTAGCGGCTACGCGGCAAACTTCAAGTAAGACTTTAACTTCACCTTGTAAAGTTTAGGTCTACTCCGTTGCCGTGCCGTTTTGTCGCCGCGAACGCAGCGACATGCAGGTTACTTGCGAGCGGTGACCACGGTCGGCGCCATGGCGAGTGCACGCTTGGCTTCGATGAAGGTCTTGCTCCAGTAGCTGTCACCCAGGCTGTCGATGCGAACACCGCCGCTGCGACGACTGCTGGAGTGGATGAACTGATTGTCACCCAGGTAGATCCCGGCGTGACTGACACGACCGCGACGACCATTGGTGGCGAAGAACAGCAGATCCCCCGGTTCAAGGTTGCTGCGCGAAACCAGTGGCGCATCAACGTTGATCATTTCGCGAGTCGAGCGCGGCAGGTTCATGCCCGCCTCTTCGCGGAACAGGTAACCGATGAAACCGCTGCAATCGAAGCCGGCTTCAGAGGTACCGCCGAAACGGTAACGGGTACCGATCAGGGACATGCCGCGTTCGAGGATGCTGTCAGCCAGAACAGGAAGCTGATAAGGCTTGCTGCCGTTGAACTGGTTGAGTTCTTTTTCGGTGTCCAGCTCTTCCTGGTAAATAACGGAAGACTGGGCGGTAGCAGAATTCTTGACCTGTTGCGGCGGCTCTTGAACCGGAGAATGAGCAGCACAACCGAATAACAGGGTAACGAGTGCGAGAGGCACGAGGGGTGCGAAGCGCTTTAGCATGGGCACGACCGTGGCTGATAGTTGTAAAGAAGCCGAGACTATGCCCGCTATCGTCCTCATTTGCAAATTCAATCGAACTTTATGTGACTTCCCGGTTTCGCGTTTACATCTAAGCGCGTAACTCGTCTGGCCGGTGAATCGGCGCAGGGACGCGGGTTTTTTGGCGCCTGAAAGCTGGCAAAAGCCCACTACTACCAGCCAAGAGTTTCCTTGAGGAAGGGAATGGTCAGCTTGCGTTGCGCTTGCAGGGACGCCTGATCAAGCTGCTCGAGAAGATCGAACAGCGCGCTCATGCTGCGCGTGCCGCGAGTGAGAATGAAGTGCCCGACTTCATCGGTCAGGTGCAGACCGCGACGGGATGCGCGCAATTGCAGCGCACGCAATTTGTCTTCATCGGAGAGTGGGCGCATCTGGAAGATCAGCGCCAGGGTCAGGCGCGATTTCAGGTCGGCCAGCTTCACTGGCAATTCGCGCGGCGAAGTGGACGCGGCGATCAGCAGGCGCCGGCCGCTGTCACGCAGACGGTTGAACAGATGAAACATCGCCTCCTCCCAGTCCGCCTTGCCAGCAATCACCTGCAAGTCATCCAGGCAGACCAGTTCGTACTGTTCAAGGTTGTCGAGGATTTCCACGCCGCGGTCCATCAACTCGGCCAGCGGCAGATATACCGCCGGTTCGCCCATCTGCTCGAAGCGCAGGCACGCGGCCTGCAACAGATGCGTGCGCCCGACGCCGTGTTTGCCCCACAGGTAGATCAGGCTCTCCGTCCACCCGGCGTCGGCTTCGCAGAGACGCTCGACATAGCCGAGTGCAGCGGCATTGGCGCCTGGGTAGTAGTTGATGAAGGTGGCGTCGTCACGCAGACGCACACCTAGGGGCAGCTGAATCGGTTTCATGCTGACTGAACAGTTCTCAAAGGAACCGTTAGTGGCCTCTGTGTAAAGTTGGCGAAGTTTATACCCGTGAGGCTGAGCGCACAATGCGACAGACCCCAAGCAAAATCAAAGGTTTGCGTTGACGCAGCGGTTTGATGACAGATTCTCTGGCGCCCTCGCTCGAACGAAACGCGGCAGCCCGGCCAAGCGCCGGGCCGCCCGCGCCATCACAGCTCAGGTTCGTCAACGCCGCTGTAGATCCCGGAGTCCTTATACAAGTCGTGGACATGACGCACCAGCACCATGATCACCGCCGCCACTGGCAACGCCAGCAGCACGCCGGTAAAACCGAACAGCTCGCCACCCGCGAGGATCGCGAAGATCACCGCCACCGGGTGCAAGCCGATGCGGTCCCCGACCAGCAGCGGCGTCAGCACCATGCCTTCCAGTGCCTGACCGACCATGAACACTGCGACGATCCCGACCATCGGGTACAGATCGCCCCCGAACTGGAACAATCCGGCGATCAATGCCGCACCGATGCCGATGACAAAACCCATGTACGGCACAATCGCCGCGAGCCCGGCAATCAGGCCGATCAACAGCCCCAGTTCCAGACCGACGATCATCAGGCCGGCGGCATAAATCACCCCCAACGCAACCATCACCAGCAACTGCCCGCGCACGAACGCGCCGAGCACTTCGTGGCACTCGCCCGCCAGCGCAACCACGCGCTCTTCGCGATCACGTGGGAGCAGGCTGCGGATCTTGCCCATCATCACGTCCCAGTCGCGCAGCAGATAGAAGCTCACCACCGGAATCAGCACCAGGTTTGCCAGCCAGCCGATCAGCGCCAGGCTCGAGGCCGTCGCCTGACTCAGCACCACACCGACGATGTCGGTGGTCTGGCCCATGTGCTCGCTGATCGCGGCTTTGACTTTATCGAACTTCCAGAAGCCGTCCGACAAACCAAGCTTCGCTTGCGCCCACGGCACAGCGGTGTGCTGCAACCAGTCGAGCATCTGCGGCGCCAGCTCGTACAGACGCAGCAACTGCTTGGCGAGCATCGGTACCAGCACCAGCATCAACGCCGTGACGATCAAGGTGAACAAGGCAAACACGGCAATCACGCCCCAGGTTCGCGACAGCCCGAGCCGCTCCAGACGATCCACCAGCGGATCGAACAGATAAGCCAGCAACAACGCGACCAGAAACGGCGTGAGGATCGGATGCAGCAACCATACAAACGCGCAAAGCAGGACTACCCCACCGAGCCAGAACCAACGCCGCGTATCGGCCATTTACCACTCCTGATGCTTCTATATAAGGAAAGACTTACCAGCGAAACCGCAACGACGGTGCCGCCGCTGCCGGGGCTGGCGCTGGCGCTGCAACCGCAGGCGTACCATCCGCCGCTGGCTGGGCAGGCGCCACCGGAACCGGCGCTTCGGCCGGCAGCTCCTGCAACTTCGCCAGCGACAATTGCGCGCGCAACTGATCGGCGCTGCCATTGACCCGATAGACGATCCGATCGCCCTGCACGCTTTGCAGACGCACGCCGAACGGTTCGAGTAACCGCAGCAGCGCCGCATAATGCTCCAGATTCATGCCCTGCACTTCCAGCGTCTGCTGACCCGATGCGCCGGGTTTGGCGACGAATCGCGGCGCCAGACGCTCGGCCACCGCCAGCATCACCGCATCGGCAATCGCAGCCTGATCGGCGCCCTGCACGCTGCCGGCCTCTTTCTGATCACCGAGCCACAAGCGCCATTTTGCCTGCCACTGTCCGCCCTCTTCGCGGGCATGCACCGCCAGCAAGGCGTCGGCGTTGTAGCGCTCCGAAGCACTGCGCAAGGGCGCGGGGTCAGCGCTTTCCAGCGCGGGTGCGGTGGCAACCAATTGCTCGCTGAGATCAGCCAGCGGCAAGCGCAGTGGCAAACCGCGATGTTGTGCGGCCGTGCGCAACGCTGAGGCTGCGGCCTGACCGTCACCGACCAGGCTCGCACCTTCAGTTGAATCGTTCAGCCACCAGCCGAGGATCGACGGTCGACTGGCGCCCCACACCGGCAACCCGGCCCGACGCAAGGCCTGCTCGGTGGTTGCCGGATCGAAATCGACTTTCAGCACTTCCGGTGGCCCGGCATCGAAACCGAACTGGCTGATGATCTGCTGCGGGTCCTTGCGGATCGGCGCCAGCCCCGGGTTCTGCGCGGCTTTCGGGTCGCCGGTCAGGCGCAGCACCAGGGTATCGAGCGCCGCCTGCGTGGCGCGATCGCGCTCTTCCGGCGCCTGGCCGTTGACCGGCTGACGCACCTGATACAGACCTTTGAGGTTTTCGGCATGGCTCGCCAGGCTGACCAGCGTCAGGCAGCCTACAAATAACAATTTACAAAAACGCATGGAAAATTCCCGTCGACAGGAGCGGCTGGAACACGCCGCGTGAACCGGTTGAGCAAGGCTGTGACCCCCACCTCTTGCAAAACATTCACACGGTGGCGGTAAGTTTTTGCACAGTCCTAACGATAGACGGTTAATCGCCACACCTTATACAGGCAGTCATACCCTGCGATTGCAAAAAATTTCCGCCGATATGGCCCTGCCCGTCGGTGCGAGGATGGCCGCTGCCCCTCAAGCCTGATAAAATCGCGCGCCTTCGCAGACCGGCAACAGCCGGGCCCCTCGAAACTCGCGTGAGGCGATCGCCCATCGAGTTCGATGTTCCCGCTGAACTCGGTCGTTACCCCCTGAATCCCCTCCCCTAAAGGCCTGGATCATGAGCAAGCAACCCTCCCTGAGCTACAAGGACGCCGGTGTAGACATCGACGCCGGTGAAGCATTGGTCGAACGCATCAAGAGCGTCGCCAAGCGCACTGCGCGCCCGGAAGTCATGGGCGGCCTGGGCGGTTTCGGCGCCCTCTGCGAAATCCCGGCCGGCTACAAGCAGCCAGTGCTGGTCTCCGGCACCGACGGCGTCGGCACCAAGCTGCGTCTGGCGCTGAACCTGAACAAGCACGACAGCATCGGCATCGACCTGGTCGCCATGTGCGTCAACGATCTGGTGGTGTGCGGCGCCGAGCCGCTGTTCTTCCTCGACTACTACGCCACCGGCAAACTGAATGTCGACACCGCTGCCCAGGTTGTCACCGGCATCGGCGCTGGCTGCGAACTGTCGGGTTGCTCGCTGGTCGGCGGCGAAACCGCTGAAATGCCAGGCATGTACGAAGGCGAGGACTACGACCTGGCCGGCTTCTGCGTCGGCGTCGTGGAAAAAGCGGAAATCATCGACGGCTCGAAAGTCGCCACCGGTGACGCCCTGATCGCCCTGCCATCGTCCGGCCCGCACTCCAACGGCTACTCGCTGATCCGCAAGATCATCGAAGTCTCCGGCGCCGACATCGAAAACACCCAGCTCGACGGCAAACCGCTGACCGACCTGCTGATGGCCCCGACCCGCATCTACGTCAAGCCACTGCTCAAGCTGATCAAGGACACTGGCGCTGTGAAGGCCATGGCCCACATCACCGGTGGCGGCCTGCTCGACAACATCCCGCGCGTGTTGCCAAAAGGCGCGCAAGCTGTGGTTGACGTGGCAAGCTGGACTCGCCCGGCCGTATTCGACTGGCTGCAAGAGAAAGGCAACGTTGATGAAACCGAAATGCACCGCGTGCTCAACTGCGGCGTCGGCATGGTCATCTGCGTGGCTCAGGAGCACGTCGAAGTGGCCCTGAACACCCTGCGTGACGCCGGCGAGCAGCCTTGGGTCATCGGTCAGATCGCCGTGGCCGCCGAAGGCGCTGCGCAGGTCGAGCTGAAGAACCTCAAGGCTCACTGATGCCAAAGTCCTGTGATGTCGTGGTGCTGTTGTCCGGCACCGGCAGTAACTTGCAGGCTCTGATCGACAGCACGCGGACCGGCGACAGCCCGGTCCGCATCGCTGCGGTGATTTCCAACCGCGCCGACGCCTACGGCCTGCAACGCGCCCGCGACGCGGGTATCGCCACCCGCTCGCTGGATCACAAGGCATTCGAAGGCCGCGAGGCCTTCGATGCCGCGCTGATCGAACTGATCGACCAATTCAACCCCGAACTCGTGGTGCTGGCCGGCTTCATGCGCATTCTCAGCGCTGATTTCGTGCGTCACTACCAGGGTCGCCTGCTCAACATCCATCCGTCGCTGCTGCCCAAATACAAAGGGTTACACACTCATCAGCGCGCGCTGGAGGCCGGCGATACGGAACATGGCTGCTCCGTGCACTTCGTCACCGAGGAACTCGATGGCGGACCACTGGTCGTACAAGCAGTATTACCGGTAGAGTTGCACGACACGCCGCAAAGTCTGGCGCAACGAGTCCACGCCCAGGAACACCTGATCTATCCGATGGCAGTACGCTGGTTTGCCGAAGGCAGGCTGACACTCGGTGACCAGGGTGCTTTACTCGACGGTCAGCCACTCGCCGCCAGCGGCCACTTGATTCGACACTAGGAGATATTATGCGTCGCGCCCTGCTCTTCGCTTGCGCTCTGTTCGCCCTGCCCTTCGCGCAGGCAGCGGACCTTCAACCGTTCTCCGCCAGCTACACCGCCGACTGGAAGCAGCTGCCCATGAGCGGCACCGCCGAACGCAGCCTGACCAAGGAAGCCGACGGCGTCTGGAAGCTCAGCTTCAAGGCCTCGATGATGATCGCCAGCCTGACTGAAGAAAGCACCCTGAAGCTGGACAAGGACACCCTGCTGCCACAGTCCTACCACTTTGAACGCGGTGGTCTGGGCAAAGCGAAAAAAGCTGATCTGGACTTCGACTGGGCCAATAAACTCGTGACCGGCACCGACCGTGGCGACGCGGTGAAGATCCCGCTGAACCGCGGCATGGTCGACAAGTCGACCTATCAACTGGCGCTGCAGCACGACGTTGCCGCCGGCAAGAAAAGCATGAGCTATCAGGTGGTTGATGATGGCGAAGTCGATACCTACGACTTCCGCGTGCTGGGTTCGGAAAAGGTCGACACCAAGGCCGGCCAGATCGATGCGATCAAGGTCGAGCGCGTGCGCGATCCGACACAAAGCAAACGCATCACCGTGCTGTGGTTCGCCAAGGATTGGGATTACCTGCTGGTGCGCCTGCAACAGGTCGAGACTGACGGCAAGGAGTACAACATCATGCTCCAGGACGGTACTGTCAACGGCAAGACTGTCAAAGGCAGCTGATCCGTCGCAAGAACAGAGAGCCCCGCGAATGCGGGGCTTTTGTTTATCTGTTCGATGATACTGCGCGGCGGCCCTACCCCTCACCCCAGCCCTCTCCCGAGGGAGAGGGAGCCGACCGAGGTGTCTGCCGCTAACCATCGACCTGAGAAACCGAGTCGAATATGGATTCCAAAGCATCGCACGATTAGTCCCCTCTCCCCTCCGGGAGAGGGTTAGGGTGAGGGGCTTTTGAAGGTCAAACTCACACCGAAAACCGCGCCACCATCCCGTTCAGATCCACCGCCAACTTCGACAACTCCTGACTCGCCGCACTGGTCTGATTGGCCCCAGCCGATGTCTGCATCGCCAGATCACGAATATTCATCAGGTTGCGATCCACCTCCCGCGCCACCGCTGCCTGCTGTTCCGAGGCGCTGGCGATGACCAGATTGCGCTCGTTGATCAAGGTAAACGCCGAGGCGATTTCCTCCAGGGCCGAGCCTGCGCTCTTCGCCAGCTCGAGGGTCGAGCGCGCCCTTGAGTTGCTTTGCTGCATCGAACTGACCGCTGAATCGGTGCCCTGCTGGATCCCGCCGATCATTTGCTCGATTTCCTGGGTCGACTGCTGGGTGCGATGCGCCAGCGCCCGCACTTCATCTGCCACTACTGCAAAGCCACGCCCGGCATCACCGGCCCGCGCGGCTTCGATCGCGGCGTTGAGGGCGAGCAGATTGGTTTGTTCAGCGATCGAGCGAATCACGTCCAGCACTTTGCTGATGCCATGAACCTTTTGCGCCAGCGCCTCGACCTGCGCGGCATTATTGGTGACATCGCCAGCGAGAAACTCGATCGACGTCACCGTCTGCTGCACTTGCTCGCGCCCTTGCCGGGCGATGCGGTCGGACTCGCGGGAGGCTTCGGACGTGGCCACGGCGTTGTTCGCCACCTCTTCCACCGCTGCTGTCATCTGGTTGACCGCAGTGGCGGCCTGTTCGATTTCCTGGCTCTGCTGATGCAGGCCGCGAGTGGCGTCTTCGGTGACACTGCTGAGTTCTTCGGCTGCCGAGGCCAACTGCGTTGACGACTCGGAGATGCGCCGGATCGTGTCGCGCAGATTGTGCTGCATGCTTTTCAACGCTTGCAGCAGACGCGCCGGCTCGTCTTTGCCAGCGATGTGAATGTCACCGGTCAAATCCCCACCGGCCACCACCTCGGCCACGCTGAGCGATTGCGACAATGGCACGACAATGCTGCGCGTCAGCAGCAACGCCAGGCCGACGGTAATCAGCGCAGCCATGGCGATCATTACTGCGACCCATAGCCGCGATTGCTTGAACACCAGCCGCGCGGCCTCAGTGGCCAGACCGGCATTCTGTTTATTCAACTCGACCAGCTCACGCAAAGTGGCGGCGATTTCATCGGCCAGCGGGCTCATCTGATCATTGAGAATCGTCGCAGCCTCAGCGACCCGATTCTGCGCCGACAGCTGTAGGACTTGTGCCTGAAGCTCAAGGTATTTGTGCTCGGTGCCCTTGAAGCGTTCGAACAATACGCGCTCTTCAGGCAGCACGATCAGACCGTCATAACGCTGCTGCGCTTCGCTCAAGCCACTGCGCAGCTCGTCGAGCTTGGCGACATTCTGCTCCAGTGCCTTGGGGTCACGGTTGAGCAACAGGCGCATGGTCAGCGCACGCAGGCGCAGCATGTCCTGACTCATTTCACCGACCGCCATCACGCTTGGCAGCCAGTTGTTGTCGACTTCATCGGACTGCGCTCGCATGTTCGACATTTGCAGCAAGGCGAACGCGCCGAGGGCAAACACCATCAGGGCCAGCAGGCCGAAACCGAGACCGGCGCGCGGGGCAATATTGAGACTACGGATATTCATCACTCTGGCTCCTTCCAAAAGCGCTGCATCAGCCTGCAGCGGGTTGCTTTAGAAGGTATCGGCATTGCCGTGAAATTGCGTAAGACGAAAAAGCGATAGGCAAACGAGCGGCTAGTCCGAACTCATGGCTTTGACGTTTCAGCGCGGAGCAGCGGGTTTTTCTGTGTTGCGCGGCAGTATTGCCAGGAAGTTATCGCGCGCGACTTTGCGCGCCACCCCTTCCGGCAGCGCATCGAGAAACGGCTTGTAGCTGTGCATTTCCTGACCAAGCTTGTTGAACCGTCCTACCACGTCAGAGCCGAGCATGAAGCGCTCGGGATACTTTTCCACCAGCGCCAGCCATTCGGCGCGCGGCTTGCCCTGCTCGTCCAGCAGATACGGCGTGAGCATGCTCCACGACAGGTCGATAAACAGATTCGGATAAGCCTCAAGCATGCGCGTCAGGGTTGGCAGGAGAAACGGCAACTGGGTCTGATGCCGATGGATCTCGGCGCTGGTGCCGGCATGCGCCCAGATGAATCGCGTGTGCGGATGGTTGCGCAGCGGCTCTTCGACTTCCTTCAGGTACAGCGGATTTTTCTCACGCTTGGAAGTGATGTTGGAATGCAGCATCACCGGCAGATCGTTTTCCGCAGCGAGGTGATAGATCTTGGTCATTGCCTCGTTGTTGGCCCGGGGCGTGTCGCCGGAGGTCAGCGCCGTCAGATCGTCGTGTCGGGTGAACACCTCGCCGATGCCCTGCCACAACCCCGGATACAGGTCGAGCATGCGCTGGATGTGCGCGGCGGAATTCTTGTCATTGGGATTGAAGCCGGACAGGAACGGATGAAAGTACTGGCGCTGTTCCGGCGCAAGTTTTTCCACCGCGTCGGCAATGATCACATCGGTGGCGCTGTACCAATAGGCATCGGCGTCATCACCGGCGTAATAACGCGGGCGCTTGGGTTCGTCTTCATGCCATTTCTTCGCCACGGGAATGCCGGAAATCATCACGTGCTCGATGGAATTGTCCTTCATGGCCGTGAGCAATTTCTGCATGCCGGCGCTTTCCTGGAAAAAATCCACGTAATGCAGGTGCGCATCGCTGTAGGTGTATTCGCGGGCACTGGCGCTGCCAGCGAACAGCAGCAGACAGGCAAGACTCAGACGAGACAAGGACACAAGTAATCTCCGGCAGATGGGCATAGCCTAGACCGCGCCCGAACGACAAGGGTTCATCCCTGCCGAAAAGCGGAACGCCCACTGCCGCGAATGCTCTATAACTGCAAGGTCTGTTTTGATCGAACGATTTTTCCTGCCGCCTGTGAGGTTTCCATGACTGTTACCGTCAATACCGTCTCTGCCGAAGGTTTTCGTCACACCGTCCAGATCGACGACCACGAATTGTTTGCCGATGTACCGAAAACCGCTGGGGGTGAAGGCACCGCGCCAGAGCCACACGACTACTTCGACGCCGCCCTTGGCGCCTGTAAAGCGCTGACCCTGAAGATGTACGCGAAGAAAAAAGACATCCCGCTGACCGGCGTGGGAGTCGAAGTGAAGCGCGACAACAGCCAAGAGCAGAAAGGCAAATACGCCCTGCATGTCACCCTCACCCTCAAAGGTGTACTGACCGACGCTCAGCGCGAGGAACTGCTGCGTGTGGCCGATCGCTGCCCGATTCACAAATTGATGACCACCAGCGAAGTCAGTATCGAAACCCACGCACCACAAGGCTTCGACAGCCAATAATCCTCCCAATGCCAGCGGCGGGTTATGCTTCTGGCATCACCCGCTCAGCCTGGAATGCACCATGGACACGCCACTCCTGATCATCTGCCCGCGCGCCGAAGACGTCGAAGGCCAGCCGATCCTGCGCCCGCTGCCGTCAGCCAAATGCCGCAACGTCGGGCCTTTCGTGTTTTTCGACCACATGCTCGAGACGATTTATCCGACGGGTAAAGGCATGGATATCCGACAGCATCCGCACATTGGCCTGTCGACACTTACCTATCTGTTCGAAGGGCAATTGCAGCACAAAGACAGTCTGGGCTCCGATCAGGTGGTCGGTGCCGGCGATGTCAGCTGGATGACCGCTGGCAGCGCCATCGCCCACGTCGAGCGTACGCCTGCGCCACTGCTTGCCGAGACCTTCACCCTGCACGGCCTGCAAGTCTGGCTGGCCTCGCCCAAGGCACACGAAGAAGGCCCGGGGCATTACAGTCATCACCCGGCAGCGACGTTGCCGGTCAGCGATAACCTCGGCGTGCAGATTCGCATGATTGCCGGGTCAGGCTTTTGCCTGGAATCGCCGGTGCCGGTGCTTTCTCCTACGCTGTATGCGGAAGTGAAGATGCAGACCGCGACCACATTGCTGATTCCGGCCGAGCATGAAGAACGCGCGGTGTATGTGTTGAGCGGGGATGCGCAGTTGAATGGCGAGGCGATCGAGCCGCATGCGCTGGTGGTGTTGCCAGCCGGCGAAGAGATGAGCCTGTTTGCCGAAACCGATGTACACGCGGTGGTGTTCGGCGGCGCGGCACTGGACGGGCCGAGACGGATCAACTGGAATTTTGTTGCAAGCGATCCGGCGGCGATTGATGAGGCACGGCGCAAGTGGGCGGCCGGGGATTGGCCGACGGTGCCGGGGGAAGTCGAGCGGATCGAACTACCGCGCTAGGCCGCTTACCCTCACCCCAGCCCTCTCCCAGAGGGAGAGGGAGCCGACCGAGGCGTCTTGCGTTATACATCGACCTGAAAAGTCTCGGCGATTATGGATTCGCCTATTCACGTTCAGGTCGACGCCACTCCCGAGCAACCCCCAATCAGTCCCCTATCCCAGAGGGATAGGGAGCCGACCGAGGCGCCTTGCGTTATACATCGACCTGAAAAATCCCGGCGATTATGGATTCGCCTATTCAAGTTCAGGTCGACGTCACTCCCGAGCAACCCTCAATCAGTCGCCTATCCCAGAGGGATAAGGAGCCGACCGAGGCGTCTTGCGTTATACATCGACCTGAAAAGTCTCGGCGATTATGGATTCGCCTATTCACGTTCAGGTCGACGCCACTCCCGAGCAACCCTCAATCAGTCCCCTCTCCCCTCCGGGAGAGGGCTAGGGTGAGGGGCTTTTCGCTTTTAGCCGTTGAACACTTCATCCAGCAAATCATGCATCGACTTGAACGCGCGCTTGGCGGTCTTTTCGTCGTACATCATCTTACCCGGCACATTGGCGTGCGGATCGGTAAACGAGTGCACCGCGCCGCCGTAGCTGAGCAGTTGCCAGTCGACTTTCGCCGCGTTCATTTCATCTTCGAACGCTGGCAGTTGCTCTTTCGGCACCAATGGATCGGACGCGCCATGCAGCACCAGCACCGAGCCCTTGATGTTCTGCGCATCCGCCGGGTTCGGCGAATCCAGCGTGCCGTGGAACGACACCGCCGCTTTTACCGGCGCGCCGGTGCGGGCCAGATCCAGCGCACAGCAACCACCGAAGCAGAAACCGAACACCGCCAGTTTCGAGGTATCCACTGCCGCTTCGCCCTGGCTCTGCAATTGCTCAAATGCCACTTGCAGACGTTTGCGCAACAGCGCGCGGTCGTCCTTGAGCGGCATCATCGCTGCCAGCGCCTCATCAGCGTTCTGCGGACGCACGCTCTGGCCGTAGACATCCGCGATCAGCACCACGTAGCCCTCGGCCGCCACCGTTTTGGCAATGTCTTCAGCACCGGCGCTGACGCCCATCCAGTTCGGCGCCATCAGCAAACCCGGGCGCGCGCCCTTGTGCTCGGCGTCGAACGCCAGGCGACCTTCGTAGGTCTGGCCGTCAATCTGATAGACCACGGAACGTACAGTGACTTGGCTCATTTCTGACTCCTGATTGTGTAAACACCAGAATGAAAAAACCCGCCGAAGCGGGTTTTTCCTACAACGTGATCAAACCGACAGTTCAACCAGCAGCTTGTTCAGCCGGCGCACATAAGCGGCCGGATCCTTCAAGCTGTCGCCCGCCGCCAGGGCGGCCTGATCGAAGAGGATGTGCGACAGATCGCCAAAACGCTCTTCGCTCTGCTCGCCATCGAGTTTCTCGATCAGCGGGTGGCTCGGGTTGAACTCGAAGATCGGCTTCGAATCCGGGACTTTCTGCCCGCTGGCTTCGAGAATCTGGCGCATTTGCAGACCCAGATCCTGTTCGCCGATGGCCAGAATGGCCGGCGAGTCGGTCAGACGATGGGACACGCGAACTTCAGCCACGGAATCACCCAGCGCAGTTTTCAGGCGCTCGACCAGACCCTCTTTGGACTTGGCGACTTCTTCTGCGGCTTTCTTGTCCTCTTCCGAGTCCAGGTTGCCCAGATCGAGGTCACCGCGCGCCACGTCGACAAAAGTCTTGCCGTCGAATTCGCTGAGGTAGCTCATCAGCCACTCGTCGATGCGATCGGTGAGCAGCAGCACTTCGATGCCTTTCTTGCGGAAGACTTCCAGGTGCGGGCTGTTCTTGACCTGCGCGTAGGTTTCGCCGGTGAGGTAGTAGATCTTGTCCTGACCTTCCTTGGCGCGGGCCAGGTAGTCAGCCAGACCGACAATCTGCTCGCCGTCGTCGCCCTGGGTCGATGCAAAACGCAGCAGACCGGCAATTTTCTCTTTGTTGGCGAAATCTTCTGCCGGGCCTTCTTTCATGACCTGACCGAAGTTTTTCCAGAAGCCCTTGTATTGCTCAGGTTCGTTCTTCGCCAGTTTTTCCAGCATGTCGAGCACACGCTTGGTCAGCGCGGTTTTCATCGAATCGATGATCGGGTCTTTCTGCAGGATTTCACGCGACACGTTCAGCGACAGGTCGTTGGAATCGACCACGCCTTTGATGAAGCGCAGGTACAGCGGCAGGAACGACTCGGCCTGATCCATTACAAACACACGCTGCACGTAAAGCTTCAGGCCCTTCGGCGCTTCACGCTGGTACAGGTCGAACGGCGCGCGGGCCGGCACGTACAGCAGCGAGCTGTACTCGAGCTTGCCTTCAACCTTGTTGTGGCTCCACGACAGCGGATTCTCGAAGTCGTGAGCGATGTGTTTGTAGAACTCCTGGTATTCCTCGTCTTTGACTTCAGTGCGCGGACGGGTCCACAGGGCGCTGGCGCGGTTGACGGTTTCCCATTCAACGGCCGGAGCCTCTTCGCCTTCGGCCGGAGTGACTTCCTTCGGCAGTTCGATCGGCAAAGCAATGTGGTCGGAGTACTTCTTGATGATGTTGCGCAGACGCCAGCCATCCGCGAATTCGTCTTCACCGGATTTCAGGTGCAGGACGATGCGGGTACCGCGCTCTGGCTTGTCGATGGTGGCGACTTCGAACTCGCCCTCGCCTTTCGACGACCAGTGCACGCCTTCGCTGGCGGCAGTGCCGGCGCGACGGCTGTATACATCAACCTTGTCGGCGACGATAAAGGCCGAATAGAAGCCGACACCGAACTGGCCGATCAGGTGCGAATCTTTCTTCTGATCGCCGGACAGGTTTTTCATGAAATCGGCGGTGCCGGATTTGGCGATGGTACCCAGGTGGGTGATCACATCGTCACGGTTCATGCCGATACCGTTGTCTTCGAGGGTGACGGTCTTGGCGTCCTTGTCGAAGCTCACACGGATTTTCAGGTCAGCGCCACCTTCGAGCAACTCCGGCTTGGCCAGGGCTTCGAAGCGCAGCTTGTCGACAGCGTCAGAGGCGTTCGAGATCAATTCGCGAAGGAAAATTTCCTTATTCGAATACAGCGAATGGATCATGAGGTGCAGCAGCTGCTTTACCTCGGTCTGGAAGCCCAGGGTTTCCTTTTGAGTTTCCACACTCATGGTCATCAAACTCCAATCAGATGGCAGTGGCCGCGACCCGAAATGGTCTGCGGCGGGTTGTCATCTGAGTTGGGGGCGCTGTTCAGGATTTCAAGGGCTCATCAATTTTGAAGTGCGCGCGGGCGGTGGCGATCGGTTCGCCCTCGGTGCTCTGCCACGCCGTGACCGCAACGTTGGCCACGCGACGCCCCTGACGGCAGACCTGACACCTGGCCCACGTGTCGCGAAACTGCCCGGCGCGCAGGTAATCGAGGGAAAAATCGATGATCTTCGGCACACCCGGCGTGCCGGTGAAAATCAGCAGATGCAGGGCTGCGGCCAGCTCCATGAAGCCGGCAATTACCCCGCCGTGGATCGCCGGCAATAAAGGGTTACCAATGTTGTCCTTGTTCGCCGGCAGCTTGAACAGCAACTCATCGCCGACTCGCGAGCACTCGATACCGATCAGCCCGGCATAAGGAATCAACGCCAGCAGCGGCGTGTAATCGCCCTGCGCGTGGGCCTGTTGCAGCTGCTCCCTGAGATCGTTGCTCATTGGCTCGCTCCCTTGATCGCGCCCGCGAAACCCTTGCTGCCCTTCAGGCCGATGCCCATGCGCATGAATGTGCCGACGACGTGGGCAATCGGTTGCTCGGGATCGTCCTGGTAGGCAAAACCACGGGCAAAGATCACATCGGTGGTGACGCGATAGCACTGGGCAAAGCCGTACACCGCTTTATGCGGTTCAGCGGCGTGCATGTAGTCGATGCGCAGATCGAGGGTCGGACAGACTTCGAACTCCGGCAGCACGCACAGTGTCGACATGCCGCAGGCGGTGTCCATCAATGAAGTGATGGCACCGCCGTGGATGACTCCGGTTTCGGGATTGCCGACGATTTTTTCGCTGTACGGCAGGATCACCATCAGCCCTTCGCTGGAGGCACTGTGCACCTGCAGACCGAGGACCTGACAGTGGCGCAATGCCGATAAAAAGCGCGTCGCGCGCTCAAAAACGGGGTTTTCGGCCATGTGATAATTACTCGCGTTTGGGCCTTGTGCCAGTATTGAGAAAAGCGGCAAAAGTTCCGTGATAAAACAAACTTATATATCTGAAACAATTGAGGAACTTAACCCGTAGCGCCGAGTTCTTAAGGCCAGTAGTTATTTTCCATAAGGAGATACACCCCATGCGTAAGACTTTAGCTATTGCCTTGATGTTGACCGCTTCCCTCGGTCTCGCTGCCTGCGATAAAAAATCCGAGGACAAAGCTCAAGATGCAAACCAACATGCTGAGCAAGCTCAGCAAGACATGAACAAAGCTCAGGATAAAGTGAACGACGCAGCAAAAGAAAACGCCGAAGCTGCCAAAGCTCAGGCTGAATCGAACGCCGCTGCTCAAGAAGAAGCCGCCAAAAAGCAATAAGCTTTGTGGTGTGAAAGGAAAACCCGCCAAGTGCGGGTTTTCTTTTGCCTGCGATTTACCGGTTAGAGCAACACTGTTCTAAAAGTCGGACTAATCATCAGTAACAACGAACAGATGAAGCCAACTAGCCACATCAGGCTGCGCAACTTCGCCAGATCGGCCAGATAGAACCACAGATAGAACACTCGCGAGATCACGAAGATGATCGCCAGCGCATCGATCAGCCAACCCGCGGTTTGCGTGGTATGCGCCATCAGCACGCCGACGGCGAAGAGGATGAAGGCTTCGATGCTGTTCTGATGGGCCGCCAGCGCCCTCGCACCGAAGCCAGTCAACTGCGCCTGCTGCTGCCGCGGCAAGTGATTGTCATACCCGCCCTGCTCTTTCATGGCCTTGGCCACCGGCATACGCGCCACATAGATCAATAAAGCACTGATAAACACACACCAGAACGGAATACTCATCAAACAGCCTCTTTGTTCGCCTCAGGGACGGGCGCCTCTGTAGGGGTATAGACCATGACATCGAGAACGTCGGAATGAAACTCGCGGCGATACAAAACCACCACGACTCCCGCGCTCATGATCATGAACAGCCACGGGCTGACGAACCACGCCAGCATACTCATGCCGAAGTAATAAGAACGCAGGCCGAAGTTGAACTGGTTGGCCGCCATCGAAATCACCCGCGCCGCCCGCGAAGCGAACGCCTTGCGTTCTTGCTCAGTCACTTGGCGCTCACCGATCATCGGCGCTGAACCGACCAGAATCGCAGCGAAGTTGTATTGGCGCATGCACCAGCTGAAAGTAAAGAACGCATAGACGAACACCAGTGCCAGACACAGCAACTTGATCTCCGACATGCCCTGCGACGCCTGCTGCACCATCGGAATATCCGCCAACAACGACACGGCTCGGTCGGACGCACCGAGCACGGTGAGGATACCGGCGAGGATGATCAGCGTGCTGGAGGCGAAGAACGACGCGTTGCGTTCCAGATTGCCGATCACGCTGGCATCGGCGATACGGTTGTCACGCAGCAGCATGCGGCGCATCCAGTCTTCGCGGTACAGGTGCAACACGCTGGCCAGACACGCCGTATCACGGGCCTTCCAGGTGGCATAACGGGTGTAACCGCCCCAGCAGACGACAAACCAGACGGCGGCGAGCAAGTGGATCAGATTGGCTTGGATGAACGACATTCGTTGTCCTGAGCAAGAGGAATGATGGAGGGAACCCTTCGTTTCGACGTGTTGGCTCGTAAAAAGACACGCTCATTGAAGAGTCAAATTTATTCAAAATAGACCGCAGCTATCAGTTTTCAGAGGCTTATACCTGTCAACTCTGACAGTAGCGCCGAGGGTATGGCGAGGCATAAGGTCGTTTTCTCAAACGGGAACACTGACTGCTCCCCTATCAGACAAGGATTTGAGCATGAGACCTTTGAACGCTGCGCTGCCCATTGACACAACGTTTGGCAACCGGGGGTACGCCGAGTCATTTGCTACGGGAAGCCAGGCTTTGAAAATCGCAGGCTTGCGCCCGGATGGAAAGATCCTTCTCGTGGGACAAACTGTTGTAGAGGGCAAAGTCAGTTTTCATTTGGCGCAATTACTGGCGGACGGTACTAACGATACTGGCTTCAATCAAAACGGTTTGATCGTAGGTACGTTTACAGGTTCGGGACAAGCCAGCGGAACTGGCGCCTGTCTTTATAAAGACGGCAAGGCGCTGCTTTTTGGGTATCAATATGATGAGGACCAAGGAACTCGATTTGCGCTTGCCAGATTCTTCGCTGATGGTGAAAGAGATCGCGATTTCGGTCCCGATGGGACGGTTTACGTCCCTTTCCTGCCACAGTCCGAATCGCAATTGCCAAAACCGGAAGCTTCCATCACGTCGCAATCCAGAACCAGGTTAGTACTGACTGCTGATGAAAAAATACTCGTCGGTCAAAGCGACCGACTGTTCAGACTTGATCAGAATGGAGATTTCGATACCGCTTTCAACAACAAAGGCTGGCTGGATCTTGCAATGGGCATTGCTTCGATTTCAGTAGCAGAGGATGGAGTAATCACAGTTGCAGGTTCGAGCGCTGGAGAAGGAAAGATTGTGCGCCTGAACGTCGATGGAACGCCCCATAAAGACTTCGGCGATGATGGCACCGGGACCGTCTACATTCCATCGGATTACCCGGTCAGCGTACGAAGCCTGATGTTACGTGCTGACGGCAGCTTCTTTGTTGCTGGCCAGGTCGACACATCTCCCAACGACGTTTGGGGGAAAGGACGCAAAGCAATGATGGCCGCGTACAACCCGAACGGTAGACCAAATCTCGCATTCAATCAGGGTAAGCCTGTTGTCACTGATCTTGGATTAACCGACGGTTGCACTTTGTTCGATCTAAGTGGGGAGCCTGAGGATGGTTTGGTTGTGGTGGGGAGTACAGGGCAAATAACCAGGGAGCAAATGCTTGCCTGCCGCTATCTGGCAACGGGTGAACTGGACACAACCTTTGGGGATGGCAAGGGATACGTTACTCACTCTATGGGGCCAGGTATGCAATGGATCTCGGTGGCAGTGCAGCCCGACAAGCGAATACTCCTGAGCCGTGACAGCGACAACGTCAATGTGGGAGCTCTGGTCGTACGTTATCTGGGTTGAGGATTATCAGCTCTGATAAAAAATGCCCCGTATCGATTGATACGGGGCATTTCTGTTTAACCGTGCCTGACCCGCTTGTGGCGGGTCACATCACGTCAGGCAGTGACTTCGCTGCGCTTGCCCAGCAGACGATCACAGACCACGGCGACCACCAGGGTCATCACGCATGGCACCAGCCATGCCAGCCCTTGCTCGCTCAGCGGCAGATGGGTCAGCTGAGTTGGCATCCAGTCGGCCAGACCAGCGCCTTTCAGGGCGTCGATGGTGCCGAAAACGAAGGAAACCAGCATCACCGGGCCAAGAATGCGCCCGTGCTCATGCCAGAAATCCTTGCAGAAGCTCAGTGCGACCAGAACGATGCACGGCGGGTAGATCGCGGTGAGTACCGGAATCGAGAAAGCAATGAGCTTGGTCAGACCGAGGTTGGAGACCAGCAGGGAAAACGCTGCGAGGATAATCACCAGAGTCTTGTAGGACAACGGCAGCACACGGCTGAAGTATTCAGCGCAGGCACAGGTCAGGCCGACCGCCGTGACCAGACACGCCAGCGAGATCAGCACCGCAAGGAAACCACTGCCCAGCGAACCGAAGGTGTGCTGCACGTAGGCATGCAACACCGCCGCGCCGTTGGTCGCGCCGACCGCGACTTCATGGCTGCCGGAACCGAGACGGAACAGGCTGACGTAGACCAGTGCCAGCCCCACGCCGGCAATCAGCCCGGCGATGATCGCATAACGGGTGATCAGCGCCGGCGACTCGACGCCACGGGAGCGGATCGCGTTGACGATAACGATGCCGAATACCAGTGCGCCGAGGGTATCCATGGTCAGGTAACCATTGATGAAGCCCTGAGAGAACGGTGCCGCCACATATTCCGGTGTGCCGTGACCGATGTCACCCGCCGGCAAGGCGAACGCGGCGATGCCCAGTACTGCCAGCGCAATGATTTTCAGCGGTGCGAGGAAGCGGCCAACGGTATCCAGCAACCGCCCAGGGTAGAGCGAAATGAAGAACACCAGCAGGAAGTACACCGAGCTGTAGAGGAACAGCGCCAGCGGGCTTTCGCCGGTCAATGGCGCCAGACCTACCTCGAAGGATACGGTCGCGGTACGCGGGGTGGCGAACAGCGGACCCACGGCCAGGTAGCATGCCGCCGCGAGGATACCGCCAGCGATCTTGCCGATAGGGCTGCTCAACGCATCCATCGCACCGCCGACCTTGGCCAGCGCCACCACGGTGACCACCGGCAAACCAACGGCGGTAATCAGGAAGCCCAGCGCAGCCATCCAGACATGAGGCCCGGCCTGCAAGCCGACGATCGGCGGGAAAATGATGTTACCGGCCCCGACAAACAGGGCAAACGTCATAAAACCAAGTGCCAGGATGTCCTGACCTTTCAAAACTTTCATTAAGGTAATACCACACTACTGAAATCGGAATTTAGAGGGGGATTGCCCTGTTGGATTAGGGAAATGCTGTCGATCCGTATGGGACTGACCCTTAAAGCGCGTAGCTGCCTTGTGGGCGGCGGACGCAAAAATGGCGGCCAGCCTAACGAATTTGGCTGACAAACGCACTGTTAGAGGGCGAACTATCCGATACGCGACGTTTCAGTGTCGCGTTTACATATCTATTTTTCATACAGAGAACCTGTATTCATCACAACGAACCTGTGGCGAGGGGATTTATCCCCCTTGGACTGCGCAGCAGTCCCAAAGAATCCGAGCTGGAACTGCCTGACTGATCATGGTCGCTAGCATGGGGGCCACTTCGCAGCCCAGCGGGGATAAATCCCCTCGCCACTACAGCTCTCAAAATTCTCATACGCCAGGAACGACAAAGGCCACCCGAAGGTGGCCTTTGTTGCTGGAGCTAAAAAGTCAGCCGAAGCTTACTTCTTCACTTCCCAGCCAGTCAGCTCGGCCAGGGCCTTGCCGATGTCTGCCAGCGAACGCACGGTTTTAACGCCTGCGTCTTGCAGCGCAGCGAATTTCTCGTCTGCAGTGCCTTTGCCGCCAGAGATGATTGCGCCAGCATGGCCCATGCGCTTGCCCGGAGGAGCAGTCACACCAGCGATGTAGGAAACAACCGGCTTGGTCACGTTAGCCTTGATGTAGGCAGCCGCTTCTTCTTCAGCCGAACCGCCGATCTCGCCGATCATCACGATCGCCTCGGTCTTCGGGTCTTCCTGGAACAGCTTCAGGATGTCGATGAAGTTCGAGCCCGGGATCGGGTCACCACCGATGCCGACGCAAGTCGACTGACCGAAACCGGCGTCAGTGGTCTGCTTCACAGCTTCGTAGGTCAGGGTGCCGGAACGGGAAACGATACCGACCTTGCCTGGCAAGTGAATGTGACCTGGCATGATGCCGATCTTGCATTCGCCTGGGGTGATCACGCCTGGGCAGTTAGGGCCGATCAGGACTACGCCCAGCTCGTCGCACTTAACCTTGGCGTCCAGCATGTCCAGGGTAGGAATGCCTTCGGTGATGCAGACGATCAGCTTGATGCCGCCGAATGCCGCTTCCAGGATCGAGTCCTTGCAGAACGGAGCCGGAACGTAGATCACGCTGGCGGTAGCGCCAGTGGCAGCTACTGCGTCTTTTACGGTGTTGAACACTGGCAGACCCAGGTGCTCGGTGCCGCCCTTGCCCGGAGTTACGCCACCAACCATCTTGGTGCCGTATTCGATGGCTTGCTGGGTGTGGAAACTACCTTGCGAACCGGTAATACCCTGGCAGATAACTTTGGTGTCTTTATTGATCAGGACGCTCATTATTTGCCCTCCGCAGCTTTGACAACTTGTTGAGCAGCGTCGGTCAGGCTGGTAGCAGCGATGATGTTCAAACCGCTTTCTGCCAGTACTTTAGCGCCCAGCTCAGCGTTGTTGCCTTCAAGGCGAACAACAACCGGGATTTTCACGCCGACTTCTTTCACGGCGCCGATGATGCCTTCGGCAATCATGTCGCAGCGAACGATGCCGCCGAAGATGTTGACCAGTACTGCCGCGACGTTCTGGTCGGACAGGATGATCTTGAACGCTTCAGTAACGCGTTCCTTGGTAGCGCCACCACCTACGTCGAGGAAGTTGGCTGGCTTGCCGCCATGCAGGTTGACGATGTCCATGGTGCCCATGGCCAGACCGGCACCGTTGACCATGCAACCGATGTTGCCTTCCAGCGCTACGTAGTTCAGTTCGAACTTGGCAGCGTGCGCTTCGCGCGGATCGTCCTGCGACGGATCGTGGAAAGCCTTCAGCTTAGGCTGACGGTACATGGCGTTGGCGTCGATGTTGATCTTCGCGTCGAGGCAGTGCAGATCGCCGTCAGCCTTGATCACCAGCGGGTTTACTTCCAGCAGAGCCAGGTCGTGGTCTTTGAACAGCTTGGCCAGACCTACGAAGATCTTGGCGAACTGAGTGACCTGCTTGCCTTCCAGACCCAGCTGGAATGCCAGCTCGCGACCCTGGGATGGCTGAGCGCCAACCAGTGGATCGATAGTGGCCTTGAGAATTTTTTCTGGAGTGTCGTGAGCGATTTTCTCGATGTCCACGCCACCTTCGGTGGAAGCCATGAACACGATGCGACGGCTCGAACGGTCAACGACAGCGCCCAGGTACAGCTCTTTAGCGATATCAGTGCACGATTCAACCAGGATCTTGGTGACTGGCTGGCCATTGGCGTCAGTCTGGTAAGTCACCAGACGCTTGCCCAGCCACTGCTGTGCGAAGGCTTTGGCGTCTTCTTTGCTGCGAACCAGCTTTACGCCGCCCGCTTTACCGCGACCACCGGCGTGAACCTGGGCTTTGACGACCCACTCGTTGCCGCCGATCTTGTCGCAAGCTTCTGCTGCTGCTTCCGGGGTGTCTACTGCGTAACCAGTGGAAACTGGCAGGCCGTATTCAGCGAACAGCTGCTTACCCTGATACTCGTGAAGATTCATGCTTTTTACCGTCTTCGTTAGGTACTGCGCATTCGGCGCTGCGCTCGTTTGAGTGCCGCGCCACCTGTGACTGCTGCTTGCGTAGCTGGGCTACGCAAGACTGCGTCCGGCGGACATTCCGCGGTGAGTCTTGCTCGCAAGGCTCACGACGGGCCGCTACCGCCGTGGTTTCTTATTGTGTGTCTTAACGCTTCTTGCGGTTGGCAATGTGAATGGCGCCGCCATTCACTGCCAGAGCAGCTTCGTGCAAGGCTTCGGACAGGGTCGGATGGGAGAAAACCATCATGCCCAGGTCTTCAGCGCTGGTGCCGAATTCCATACCGATCGCGCCCTGCTGAACCAGTTCTGCAGCGCTCGGGCCAATCACGTGCACGCCCAATACGCGGTCGGTCTTGGCATCGGCGATGACCTTGACGAAACCACCGGTATCGTTGGCAGCCATGGCACGGCCGGAAGCGGCGAACGGGAAGGTGCCGACGTTGACTTCAACGCCTTCGGCCTTCAGCGCCTGCTCGGTTTTGCCAACCCACGCGATTTCCGGGTGAGTATAAATAACCGAAGGGATCAAATCATAGTTCATCTGAGCCTTGTGGCCCTTGATGCGCTCGACAACCATGATGCCTTCTTCCGAAGCCTTGTGGGCCAGCATCATGCCGCGAACCACGTCACCGATGGCGAAGACGCCCGGTACAGCTGTGACGCAATGGTCATCAACGGCAATGAAACCGCGCTCGTCGATTTCCACACCGCAGTCGGCAGACAGCAGATCAGTGGTCACCGGACGTCGACCAACGGCTACGATCAGCTTGTCGAAAGTGATGGTCTGTTCGCCGTTGGCATCGGTGTAGTTGACGACGACTTCTTCGCCGTTGACTTTCGAACCGGTAACGCGAGCGCCCAGCTTGATGTCCAGGCCCTGTTTGGTCAGGGTTTTCAGCGCTTCCTTGGAAACAGCGGTGTCGGCTGCCATCAGGAAAGTGTCCAGAGCTTCCAGAACCACCACTTCCGAACCCAGACGCGACCACACCGAACCCAGTTCCAGACCGATAACGCCAGCGCCGATCACGCCCAGACGTTTAGGAACGGACTGGAATTCCAGCGCGCCAGTCGAATCGACGATGACTTTCTGGTCGACCGGAGCTGGTGGAATGTCGATCGGACGCGAACCTGGCGCGAGGATGACGTTTTCCGCTTCGATCACTTCAACCGAACCGTCCGGCTTGGTGACTTCGACTTTCTTGCCGGCCAGCAGCTTGCCGTGGCCCTGGATCGAAGTAACGCCGTTGGCCTTGAACAGGGTGGCAACGCCGCCGGTCAGGTTCTTGACGATGCCGGCCTTGCGGCCAACCATCGCAGCGACGTCCATTTTGACTTCGCCGGTGGAGATACCGTGAACGTTGAAGCTTTCTTTCGCTTCCTTGTATTTCCACGAGCTGTCGAGCAGCGCCTTGGAAGGAATGCAACCTACGTTCAGGCAGGTACCGCCCAGGGCTTGCTTGCCCTCTGCGTCGGTGTACTTCTCGATGCAGGCAGTGGTCAGGCCCAACTGAGCAGCCTTGATGGCCGCTACATAGCCACCAGGGCCGGCACCGATCACTACTACGTCAAATTTCTGCGACATTCAAAAAATCCTCTTTAGCAATAAAGCTACAAGCCGCAAGCTCCAAGCTGCAAGCCCACCCGCTCGCCCTGAGCTTGAGGCTTGTAGCTGAAAGCTTGCAGCTGCTTTTTAGATATCCAGCAACAGACGAGCCGGATCTTCCAGCAGGTTCTTGATGGTCACCAGGAAGGTCACAGCTTCTTTGCCATCGATCAGACGGTGATCGTAGGACAGAGCCAGGTACATCATCGGACGGATCACGACCTGACCGTTGATGGCCATCGGACGCTGGATGATGTTGTGCATGCCCAGAATCGCTGCCTGCGGCGGGTTGACGATCGGCGTCGACATCATCGAACCGAAGGTACCACCGTTGGTGATGGTGAAGGTACCACCGGTCATCTCGTCCATCGACAGTTTGCCGTCACGGGCTTTCTTGCCAAATGTTGCGATGCCGCCTTCGATTTCCGCCAGGCTCATCAGCTCGGCGTTACGCAGAACCGGTACCACCAGGCCACGGTCGCTGGAAACGGCAACGCCGATGTCTGCGTAGCCGTGGTAAACGATGTCGCCGCCGTCGATCGACGCGTTGACAGCCGGGAAGCGTTTCAGCGCTTCAGTGGCCGCTTTCACGAAGAACGACATGAAGCCCAGGCGTACGCCGTTGTGGGACTTCTCGAACAGGTCCTTGTACTTCGAACGCAGCGCCATGACTTCGGTCATGTCGACTTCGTTGAACGTGGTCAGCATCGCCATGTTCGACTGGGCTTCAACCAGACGCTTGGCCACGGTGGCACGTACGCGAGTCATCGGTACGCGCTTCTCGATGCGGTCGCCGGCAGCGAACACAGGCGCAGCAGCCGAAGGAGCAGCAGCCTTGGCAGGTGCGGCAGCCGGAGCGGCTTTCTTGGCAGCAACCGCTGCTACCACGTCTTCCTTGGTCACACGACCGCCCTTGCCGGTGCCGGCAACGGAAGCGATGTTGATGCCGTTTTCTTCAGCCAGCTTGCGCGCGGCAGGAGCGGCGATCGGGTCATCTTCGCCATCGGCAGCAGCTGGTGCGGCAGCGGCAGTAGCGGCCGGAGCAGCAGCGGCGGCAGGAGCGGCAGCAGCAGCGCCGCCCTCTTCGATCGAGCCCAGGACCTGGTTCGACAGAACGGTAGCGCCCTCTTCGGCAACGATTGCGCCCAGCACGCCGTCTGCTTCAGCCAACACTTCGAGCACGACTTTGTCGGTTTCGATGTCGACGATCAGGTCGTCACGCTTGACGGCCTCACCTGGTTTCTTGTGCCAGGTGGCAACGGTGCCATCGGCAACCGATTCCGGGAATGACGGGGCTTTGATTTCGATAGCCATTATCTGTGGGTCCTTAAAATTCGGTTTCAGTCAGCGCGAAGGCGTTAAACAGTGAAAGCATCTTGCAGCAGTTTTTCCTGCTGCTCGGCGTGCATCGATGCGTAACCACAAGCTGGCGCAGCCGAAGCCTCACGGCCCGCGTACTCAAGTACGAGAGTCTTGTCGAGGTTGGCGATGCTGCGACGCAAGTGATGCTGGCTGCAGTACCAGGCACCCTGGTTCATCGGCTCTTCCTGACACCAAACGGCGTGTTTGACGTTGGTGTACGGAGCCAGGACTTCTTTCAAGTCGTCCTCAGGGAACGGATACAGCTGCTCGATACGCACGATGGCGATATCTTCGCGGCCTTCGGCACGGCGTTTCTCCAGCAGGTCGTAGTAGACCTTGCCGCTGCACAGAACCACGCGCTCGACCTTTTTCGGGTCCAGTGCATCGATTTCCGGGATCACGGTCTGGAACGAACCTTCGGCCAGATCTTCCAGCGTCGAGATGGCCAGCTTGTGGCGCAGCAGCGACTTCGGCGTCAGCACGACCAGCGGCTTGCGCAGCGGACGGATCACCTGACGACGCAGCAAGTGGTAGATCTGCGCTGGCGTGGTCGGCATGCACACCTGAATGTTGTGCTCGGCGCACAGCTGCAGGTAACGCTCAAGACGAGCCGAGCTGTGCTCAGGGCCTTGGCCTTCGTAACCGTGTGGCAGCAGCATGGTCAGACCGCAGAGACGGCCCCACTTGTGCTCGCCGCTGGTGATGAACTGGTCGATCACGACCTGAGCACCGTTGGCGAAGTCGCCGAACTGGGCTTCCCAGATCACCAGCGCGTTTGGCGTGGTGGTCGAGTAACCGTATTCGAATGCCAGTACCGCTTCTTCCGAGAGGAACGAGTCGTACAGGTCGAAACGTGGCTGACCGTCGTACAGGTTCTGCAGCGGAATGTAGGTGCCCGCGTCTTTCTGGTTGTGCAACACAGCGTGACGGTGCGAGAACGTACCGCGGCCGATGTCCTGACCGGTCATGCGGATCGGGTGACCTTCGAACGCGAGGGTCGCGTACGCCATGGTTTCAGCGTAACCCCAGTTGATCGGCAGGCCGCCGGCTTGCATCTTCTGACGGTCTTCGTAGATCTTCGCGACCTGGCGCTGAACGACGAAGCCTTCCGGAATTTCCAGCAGCTTGGCGGACAGCTCTTGCAGGGTCTTCAGATCGAAACGCGTGTCGTGACGCGCAGTCCAGGCGTGGCCCAGGTACGGACGCCAGTCGACGAACAGCTCTTTGTTCGGCTCTTTGACCAGCGATTTCACTACGTGCAGACCGTTGTCCAGCGCGTTGCGGTATTCGTCGACCTTGGCCTGAACGCGTTCAGCGTCAAGCACACCGGCCTGAGTCAGGCGATCAGCGTACAGCTCACGGGTGGTGCGCTGCTTGGTGATCTGCTGATACATCAGTGGCTGGGTGCCGCTTGGCTCGTCGGCCTCGTTGTGGCCGCGACGACGGTAGCAGACCAGATCGATCACCACGTCACGCTTGAACTGCATGCGGTAGTCGATGGCCAGCTGGGTCACGAACAGCACGGCTTCCGGATCATCACCATTCACATGGAGGATCGGCGCCTGGATCATCTTGGCAACGTCGGTGGCGTACTCGGTGGAGCGCGAGTCCAGCGGGTTGCTGATGGTGAAACCAACCTGGTTGTTGATCACGATGTGCACGGTACCGCCGGTCTTGAAACCGCGGGTCTGCGACATCTGGAAGGTTTCCATGACCACGCCCTGACCGGCGAATGCCGCGTCACCGTGGATGGAGATCGGCAGAACTTTCTCACCGGTCAGGTCGTTGCGACGGTCCTGACGGGCGCGCACCGAACCTTCAACCACCGGGGAAACGATTTCCAGGTGGGACGGGTTGAACGCCATGGCGAGGTGAACTTCACCTCCGGTGGTCATCACGTTGGACGAGAAGCCCTGGTGGTATTTAACGTCACCGGAACCCAGCTCGACCTTCTTCTTGCCTTCGAACTCGTCGAACAGCTCGCGCGGGTTCTTGCCGAAGGTGTTGACCAGTACGTTCAGACGGCCACGGTGGGCCATGCCGATGACGACTTCCTTGGTGCCGTACGAGCCGGAACGCTGGATCAGTTCGTCGAGCATCGGAATCAGGCTTTCGCCGCCTTCCAGACCGAAACGCTTGGTGCCCGGGTATTTGGTGCCGAGGTATTTTTCCAGGCCTTCACCGGCAGTCACGCGCTCAAGCAGGTGGCTCTTGATGTCGGCGGAGTACGTCGGACGACCACGCACGCTTTCCAGACGCTGCTGGAACCACTGGCGCTGCTCGGAATCGGTGATGTGCGTGAACTCAGCGCCGATGGTGCGGCAATATGTCTGCTGCAACGCTTCGTGAATTTCGCGTAGGCTCGCTTCCTCTTTGCCGATGAACAGGTCGCCGGCACGGAAGGTCGTATCAAGATCGGCATTGGTCAAGCCGTAATGATTGATCGACAGGTCTGCAGGTGCAGGACGCTGCCACAGCCCCAGCGGGTCAAGCTGGGCTGCCTGGTGGCCACGCATACGGTAGGCCTGGATCAATCGCAGCACTTCAACTTGCTTCTTCTCGTGCTCACTGCTCACGCTGCCGGCGGAAACCGGTTGGGCGCGGCGCTGGTTCTTTGCCAGCAGCACGAAATGATCGCGAATCGTCGAGTGCGAAACATCAGTGGCAGAGTTGCCGTCGGCTGGCAACTTCTGAAAGTAGGTGCGCCACTCTTCTGGCACAGCGTTAGGGTCGTGCAGGTAGAGCTCATAAAGCTCTTCCACATAGGCAGCGTTTCCACCTGAAAGGTAGGCGCTGTTCCACATGCGCTGCATCACGCTTTCTTGCATGCTTGGTCACCCTCGGTTAGGGGAACACCATCGGTGTCGACACCGAGCAAACTTGCAGAAGTCCGAATGCAGCGACTAAAACAAGCCACCTAGGATCACACTGATAGTCCGGGTACCAGCCCGGATGCCCCTGCTTGTCTCATTTCTTCAAAAGAAGAGCTGCAGCTTATGGCTACTGCTCTGGTTATAGCCATGACGCGGGTTGAAGCCCGCGCCACAGCCTCTACGGTGCAACGGTTACAGCAGCTGAATCACACGCCGCTCGAAAGCAGCATGTTACGGATGTGACCGATGGCCTTAGTCGGGTTCAGGCCTTTCGGACATACGTTGACGCAGTTCATGATGCCCCGGCAGCGGAAAACGCTGAACGGGTCGTCAAGTGAAGCCAGACGCTCGCTGGTCTTGGTGTCGCGGCTGTCTGCCAGGAAGCGGTAGGCTTGCAGCAGCGCAGCAGGACCCAGGAACTTGTCCGGGTTCCACCAGAAGGACGGGCAAGAGGTCGAGCAGCAGGCGCACAGGATGCACTCGTACAGACCGTCGAGCTTTTCGCGCTCTTCTGGCGACTGCAGACGCTCGATGGCCGGAGCCGGCGTGTCGTTCTGCAGGTAAGGCTTCACCTTCTCGTATTGCTTGTAGAAGATGCTCATATCGACGACCAGGTCACGGATAACCGGCAAACCTGGCAGCGGACGAACGATCAGCTTGTTGCCTTTTACAACGGCAGACAGCGGCGTGATGCAGGCCAGACCGTTCTTGCCGTTGATGTTCATGCCGTCGGAGCCGCAGACGCCTTCACGGCAGGAGCGACGATAGGAGAAACCTTCGTCCTGCTCTTTGATCAGGGCCAGCACGTCCAGCACCATCAGGTCTTTACCACCGGTATCGACCTGGAAATCCTGCATGAACGGCGCGGCGTCCTGATCAGGGTTGTAGCGATAAACACTGACTTGCAACATGGCGGTCACCCTTAATAAGTCCGGACTTTAGGTTCGAAAGTCGGAACAGTCTTCGGCGAGAAGTTCACGGCACGCTTGGTGACGCGCTTGTCACCCGGGAAGTACAGGGTGTGGCACAGCCAGTTTTCGTCATCACGGTCTTCGAAGTCTTCACGGGCGTGAGCGCCGCGGGACTCTTTACGTACTTCGGCCGCGATGGCGGTAGCTTCAGCCACTTCCAGCAGGTTCTGCAGTTCCAGCGCTTCGATACGTGCAGTGTTGAACGCTTGCGACTTGTCGTTGATCTTCACGTTGGCGATACGCTTGCGCAGATCGGCCAGCTGAGCGATGCCCTTCTGCATGTATTCGCCGGTACGGAATACACCGAAGTAGTTCTGCATGCAGCTTTGCAGCTCGCGACGCAGGGTGGCAACGTCTTCACCGTCGGTACGGTTGTTCAGCGCGTTCAGACGCGACAGTGCAGCTTCGATGTCGGACTCGGTAGCGTCGTCGTATTCGATGCCATCGGTCAACGCCTTTTCCAGGTGCAGGCCGGCAGCGCGACCGAAGACCACCAGGTCGAGCAGCGAGTTGCCGCCCAGACGGTTCGCACCGTGTACCGATACGCAAGCCACTTCGCCTACCGCGAACAGGCCAGGGATGATCTGGTCCTGACCTTCGGCGTTCTGGGTGATCGCCTGGCCATGAATGTTGGTGGCAACGCCGCCCATCATGTAGTGGCAGGTCGGCACAACCGGAACCGGAGCAACGACCGGGTCAACGTGGGCGAAAGTCTTCGACAGTTCGCAGATGCCTGGCAGACGGCTGTGCAGCACTTCCTCGCCCAGGTGGTCGAGCTTGAGCATTACGTGGTCGCCATTCGGACCGCAACCGTTGCCGGCGATGATTTCCTTAACCATCGAACGGGCAACCACGTCACGACCTGCAAGGTCCTTCGCGTTCGGAGCATAACGCTCCATGAAACGCTCGCCGTGCTTGTTGATCAGGTAACCACCTTCACCACGGCAACCTTCGGTAACCAGTACACCGGCGCCGGCGATGCCGGTCGGGTGGAACTGCCACATTTCGATGTCTTGTACCGGCACGCCAGCACGCAGAGCCATGCCGACGCCGTCACCGGTGTTGATCAGGGCGTTGGTGGTGGACGCGTAGATACGGCCTGCACCGCCAGTGGCCAGAACCGTGGCCTTGGCACGAATGTAGGAGGTTTCGCCGGTTTCGATGCAGATCGCGATCACACCAACGAATTCGCCTTCCTGGTTTTTCACCAGATCAACAGCGTAGTACTCGTTGAGGAACGTAGTGCCGGCTTTCAGGTTGCCCTGATAAAGGGTGTGCAGCAGCGCGTGACCGGTACGGTCGGATGCAGCGCAGGTACGTGCAGCCTGACCGCCCTTGCCGTAATCCTTGGACTGGCCACCGAATGGACGCTGGTAGATGCGGCCTTGCTCGGTACGCGAGAACGGCAGACCCATGTGGTCCAGCTCGAAAACAGCGGCAGGGCCTTCCTGACACATGTATTCGATAGCGTCCTGGTCACCGATGTAGTCGGAACCCTTGACGGTATCGTACATGTGCCAGCGCCAGTCATCGTTCGGGTCGGCGGAAGCGATGGCGCACGTGATGCCGCCCTGTGCGGACACAGTGTGCGAACGGGTCGGGAAAACCTTGGTGATCACCGCAGTCTTGTGGCCGCCCTGTGCCAGCTGCAGCGCAGCGCGCATGCCGGCACCGCCACCACCAATAATGATGGCGTCGAAAGAAATCGTTGGAATGTTAGCCATGAATCAGATACCCCAGAGAATCTGCACACCCCAGACGAAGTAAGCGAACATCGCAACGCCGCATACTGCCTGGAAAAGGAAACGTATCGCCGTTGCGGACTTGCCGAACGCCATTGGCGTCAGGTAGTCGGTCGCGATGGTCCACATGCCGACCCAGGCGTGAGCGCCCAGAGCAACAAGGGCCAGCAGGCTGAAAATACGCATTCCGTTGTGAGCGAACAGTTCATGCCACTGGGCATACTCGAGGCCAGGGTTGGCGACGATGTATCCGATCAGAAAGATGAAGTAAGCCGCGAGAACGACCGCAGACACACGCTGTGCCATCCAGTCATAGAGGCCCGAACGCGACAGGTTAGTGACGTTAGTTACCATATCCAGACTCCTGCCAGAACGATTACCACCACGGAAACGGCGATAACGATTTTCGAGCCCAGTTTGCCGCCTTCCAGCGTCTCACCGATGCCCATGTCCATGATCAAGTGGCGCACACCGGCTACCAGGTGATACAGCAGAGCGGACAGGATGCCCCAAATCACTAGCTTGGCTAGCGGACTGGTCAGACACGCTTTCACCTGACCGAAGCCTTCCTCGGAGCTCAGCGACTTGTCCAATGCGTAAAGCATGATGGCAAGGCACACGAAGAGGATGACACCGGAGATACGGTGAAGAATGGACGTGTAAGCAGTGACTGGGAGTTTGATGGTCCTTAGGTCTAGGTTTACAGGTCGTTGGCTTTTCACGGCTTTTTTTCACACTGAAGAGCCCCTAACAATCAGGGCAAAGTTGTTGGGGAGTGCACTGGTCAGGTAACCACCACCCAGGGATGCGACCCCCAATGAAAGCAAGCCCAAAAGCCCTTGGCGGTCGGTGGCCGAGTATAGACAGTTAGGCTACTAATGACAACGCGTTCACCTACCCCCAATAGCGGATTGCACAAGTTGCATAAAAGGCGTAAATGGCAGGCAATTTCGAGGAAAAAGTCGGCTTAAAGCCTTCTGGAGCAAGACTTTAGGCAAATTGACATTCGAATTTATCTCACTATAGTGGTGCGGGCCCTGCGTGGGGGGTCTGTCTGATGGTTCAAGCATAAATAGGAGGCCACATGGCTGACAAAAAAGCGCAGTTGATCATCGAGGGCGCAGCCCCCGTCGAGCTGCCCATTTTAACCGGCACCGTTGGTCCCGATGTAATCGATGTTCGGGGCCTGACGGCCACGGGCCGCTTCACTTTCGACCCGGGTTTCATGTCGACCGCTTCGTGCGAATCGAAAATTACCTATATCGACGGCGACAACGGCATTTTGTTGCACCGCGGCTACCCGATCGAACAGCTGGCTGAAAAGTCGGACTACCTGGAAACCTGCTACCTGCTGCTCAACGGCGAATTGCCGACCGCAGAACAGAAGGCCCAGTTCGTCAGCACCGTGAAGAACCACACCATGGTTCACGAGCAGCTGAAAACCTTCTTCAACGGTTTCCGTCGCGACGCCCACCCGATGGCCGTCATGTGCGGTGTAGTCGGCGCCCTCTCGGCCTTCTACCACGACTCCCTGGACATCAATAACCCGCAGCATCGCGAAATTTCCGCGATCCGTCTGGTTGCGAAGATGCCGACCCTGGCAGCGATGGTTTACAAGTACTCCATGGGCCAACCCATGATGTACCCGCGCAACGATCTGACTTACGCGGAAAACTTCCTGCACATGATGTTCAACACCCCGTGCGAGATCAAACCGATCAGCCCGGTACTCGCCAAGGCCATGGACCGGATCTTCATCCTCCACGCCGACCACGAGCAGAACGCTTCGACCTCCACCGTGCGTCTGGCCGGCTCTTCGGGTGCCAACCCGTTCGCCTGCATCGCCGCCGGTATCGCCGCACTGTGGGGTCCTGCCCACGGCGGTGCGAACGAAGCCGTGCTGACCATGCTCGACGAGATTGGCGATGTGTCGAACATCGACAAGTTCATCGCCAAAGCCAAGGACAAGAACGATCCGTTCAAGTTGATGGGCTTCGGTCACCGCGTCTACAAGAACCGCGACCCTCGCGCGACTGTCATGAAGCAGACCTGCGACGAAGTGCTGAAGGAACTGGGCATCAACAACGATCCGCAACTCGAACTGGCCATGCGCCTGGAAGAGATCGCGTTGACCGACCCGTACTTCATCGAGCGCTCGCTGTACCCGAACGTCGACTTCTACTCGGGGATCATCCTCAAGGCGATCGGCATTCCGACCAGCATGTTCACGGTGATTTTCGCCCTGGCGCGTACTGTGGGCTGGATTTCGCACTGGAAAGAAATGCTTTCGAGCCCGTACAAGATTGGCCGTCCGCGCCAGCTGTACACCGGTTACGAGTCGCGTGACATTACCAAGCTGGAAGATCGCAAATAAGGGTTTTTCTTTTTTGTGATGGTTTAGTGGTGTGTCAGGAACGGCCTCTTATATAGAGGCCGTTTTTGTTTGTGGTTTCAGCGGCCTTCGGGCCGACTGGTTCTTGGATTTTGGGGGCATATCCGTTGCTGCGGGTGCTGCCGCTGGCGGTTTCGCTCTTACAGCGAGTCACCTTTTCCAAACGCCAAAAAGGTAACCCAAAAGGCTTTGCCCCGGCGTACGGCCCGCTCGCTGGGGCTCGGGGTACCTTCGTTACGGGACCGATCCGGGCGCAGCGGCTCCGGTTGGCTTCGCTGCACCTACACTCGCTGTGTACGACTGCGTCGTACGGTCGCTGCGCTCCCACACCCGGATCGATCCCGTAACGAAGCCTGCCGAAGGGGCAAGAGATCAAAAGCAAGAGCCAAAGCCAAAGCCAAAGCCAAAGCCAGATCAAGAGCCCCTCACCCTAGCCCTCTCCCAGAGGGAGAGGGGACTGACCGAGGTGTTTGGGCGAAACACGCCGACTTGCGATACCGAGTCGAATGCAGGTTTTGAACACCACACAAATCGGCTCCCTCTCCCTGGGGAGAGGGCTGGGGTGAGGGGCGAATCCACCGAAAATCTCAAGCCATGCGACGCTTCTAACCACTCAACAATGAGCGTTAGCTCGAGTGCTTTTGATCTTGATCCACGGGCGACGTCGGAAGGCTGAGCGGAGGGATTGATCCGGGCGTGGGAGCGCAGCGACCGTCTGGCGCAGCCAGACACAGCGGAAGGAGGTGCAGCGAAGCAAACCGGAGCCGCTGCGCCAGGATCAGTCCCGGAGCGAAGGAACCCCGAGCCCCAGCGAGCGGGCCGAACGTAGGAGCTAGCGTTTTTTGCTTACTTTTTTAGGCGCTTGTAAAAAAGTAAGTCGCCGTAAGGGCGAAACCGCCAGCCGCAGCACTGCAAAAAACGGATATACACCCAAAACCAACCATAACCACCCACAAAAAAAAACGCCCCAATCTCTCAATCAGGGCGTTTTCTTGAAGCTTGAAGCTTGAAGCTTGCAGCTTACAACTGATCTCTTAGTGCGAAACCGCCCCACTCGCCCCCAACCCGGTCTGCGAACGCACAAACTGCGGGAAGAACAGCGCCCGCTCGTTATCCGCAGCCGCCGACTTGTCGGTAATCGAGAAGAACCAGATCCCGATGAACGCAATCATCATCGAGAACAGCGCCGGATATTCGTAAGGGAAGATCGCCTTCTCGTGATGCAGAATCTGCACCCAGATGGTTGGGCCGAGGATCATCAGACCAACAGCACTGACCAGACCCAGCCAGCCACCAATCATCGCGCCGCGAGTGGTCAGCTTCTTCCAGTACATCGAAAGCAGCAGCACAGGGAAGTTGCAGCTCGCCGCGATGGAGAACGCCAGGCCGACCATGAACGCAATATTCTGGCTTTCGAACAGAATGCCCAGACCAATCGCCAGCACCGCCAGGGCGATGGTGGTGATCTTCGACACGCGAATCTCATCTTTCTCGTTGGCCTTGCCCTTCTTGATCACACTGGCGTACAGGTCGTGAGAAACCGCCGAAGCACCCGCCAGCGTCAGACCGGCTACCACAGCCAGAATGGTTGCAAACGCCACTGCCGAGATGAAGCCTAGGAAGATGCTGCCGCCCACCGCGTTGGCCAGGTGCACCGCCGCCATGTTGTTGCCGCCGAGCAAGGCGCCCGCTGCATCTTTGAAGGCCGGGTTGGTGCTGACCAGCAGGATCGCTCCGAAGCCGATGATGAAGGTCAGGATGTAGAAGTAGCCAATGAAACCGGTAGCGTACAGCACGCTCTTGCGCGCCTCTTTTGCGTCACTCACGGTGAAGAAGCGCATCAGAATGTGCGGCAGGCCAGCGGTGCCGAACATCAGCGCCAGACCCAGCGAGAATGCCGAGATCGGATCCTTCACCAGACCGCCGGGGCTCATGATCGCTTCGCCCTTGGCGTGAACCTTGATCGCTTCGGAGAACAGCGTATTGAAGTCGAAGCCCACGTGCTTCATCACCATCAGCGCCATGAACGAGGCACCGGACAGCAGCAGCACTGCCTTGATGATCTGCACCCAAGTGGTCGCGAGCATGCCGCCGAACAGCACGTACATGCACATCAGCACGCCGACCAGGATCACCGCAACGTGGTAATCGAGGCCGAACAGCAGCTGGATCAGCTTGCCGGCACCGACCATTTGCGCGATCAGGTAGAACGCCACCACCACCAGCGAGCCGCAGGCGGACAGGGTGCGGATCTGGGTTTGCCCGAGGCGGTACGACGCCACGTCGGCAAAGGTGTATTTACCCAGGTTGCGCAGGCGTTCGGCGATCAGGAACAGAATGATCGGCCAGCCCACCAGGAAGCCGATCGAGTAGATCAGGCCGTCATAACCGGAGGTGAACACCAGCGCGGAAATCCCCAGGAAAGACGCCGCCGACATGTAGTCGCCGGCAATCGCCAGGCCGTTCTGGAAACCGGTGATCTTGCCGCCCGCCGCATAGTAGTCGGCGGCCGAGTTGTTTTTCTTTGAAGCCCAGTAGGTGATGTACAACGTCGCGCCGACGAAGGCCACGAACATCAGGATCGCCGGGATGTTCAGCGGCTGTTTGGCCACCTCCCCCGTCAATGCGTCAGCCGCCCAGACACTCGGCGCGAAAGCCGCAACACTCAATAAAGCCAGTAGACGCCGGATCATTGCTGAGCCTCCTTGAGAATCGCATTGTTCAGGTCGTCGAACTCGCCATTGGCGCGGCGCACGTAGATGCCGGTCAGGACGAAGGCTGAAATGATCAGACCGACACCGATCGGGATGCCCCAGGTGATCGAGGATTCAGGACTGAGTTTCGCCCCGAGCACGTGCGGCCCGTATGCGATCAGCAGGATGAATGCGGAGTAGAGCCCAAGCATGATTGCCGAGAGAATCCAGGCGAATCGTTCCCGTTTCTGAACCAGCTCCTTGAATCGGGGACTGTTCTGAATCGAGAGGTAAATGCTGTCGTTCATTGTTTTTATCCTCGCAGCACAAATTATTGTTGGAACGTAGCTAATGTATGCGGCTGCGAGAGAGGATCCAGACGACCTTAGTAGTAGATGGCCATGATGTTTTTGCCATTTTCCGGTACACACAAAAACAACTGTGGGAGCGAGCCCGCTCGCGAAGGCGTCGTATCAGTCGATATTGCATCAACTGACAGATTGCATTCGCGAGCAGGCTCGCTCCCACAGGGGTGCGGCGGGATTTAAATCATTTGGTCCAGTCAGCTACACGATCCGGGTGTTTGGCCACCCAGTCCTTGGCCGCTGCATCAGGCTTGGCACCGTCCTGAATCGCCAGCATGACCTCGCCGATTTCGTCTTTCGAGGCCCACTGGAAGTTTTTCAGGAATTTGGCCACTTCCGGCGCCTTGGCGTCCAGGCCTTTGCTGCCGATGCTGTTCACGGTTTCAGCCTGGCCATACACGCCTTTCGGGTCGTCGAGGAAGCGCAGTTTCCACTTGGCGAACATCCAGTGCGGCACCCAACCGGTGACGGCGATGGATTCGTTCTTCTTCTCGGCGCGGGTCAGCTCGGCAATCATGCCGGCGCCGGAACTGGCCTTGAGGCTGTATTTGTCCAGGCCGTAATCCTTGATCGCCTGATCGGTCTTGAGCATTACGCCTGAACCGGCGTCGATGCCAACAATGCGGTTTTTGAAGGTATCGTCGGTTTTCAGGTCTTCGATCGATTTGGCTTTGACGTACTCCGGCACGATCAGGCCGATTTTCGCGTCCTTGAAGTTCGGGCCGTAATCGACGACCTGATCCTTGTTTTTCGTCCAGTAGTCACCGTGGGTCACGGGTAGCCAGGCCGAGAGCATCGCATCGAGTTTGCCGGTGGCCACGCCCTGCCACATGATCCCGGTGGCGACAGCTTGCAGCTTCACGTCATAACCGAGCTTCTGTTTGATCACTTCGGCCGCCACGTGGGTGGTCGCGACGCTGTCGGACCAGCCGTCAACGTAACCGATGTTCAGGGTCTGTTTTTCAGCGTTGGCGAAAGTGGAACTCATCGCAAGCGCCAAAGCGGCACCTGCGCCTAAAAGTCGTCGCATCTTCATCGTTTACTTCCCCGAAATGCTGCGCCCGACGGATGCCGGGCATCGTCAACGTATTGTTATGGTGCACAGCGCCCCCATCACGCCGGACCTCACACACCGAACATCAGCCGATTTTTCAAAAAGGGTACTGATGGTTTGATCATCAACCTCAAGCGGCCGGCGACCTGCTCTGTCAGCGACCTCAAGGCAGCGAGAAACGACATCAGAAAGCCATTAATCAAGCGCGATTAATTGACGCCAGACAATCCGCCCGAACTTTGCATGTACAACGCCTGCAAGCCACCAGCCCTTCTATAAATGCAGGTAACATGCGTCGCTTTGCAGCCACTCGGCCTGACCATGTCCGCAACGTACCGATTTCCTTTTCTGCCTTATCTGTTCACCTGCCTGCTCGGGCTCCTGGCCCTTGGCGGTTTCTGGTATGGCCTCGGCCAACCGGTGATCCTGCCGGACGCCGCGACGCCGACGCACAAGTTGCAATGCGCCTCCTACACACCGTTCGACAAAGACCAATCGCCGTTCGACGTGCCGTTCAAATTGCGCCCCGAGCGCATGGATGCCGACCTCGCGCTGCTGGCGACGCGCTTTGAATGCATCCGCACCTACTCGATGACCGGCCTCGACGCCCTGCCCGATCTGGCGCGCAAACACGGTCTGAAGTTGATGATCGGCGCCTGGGTCAATAGCAACCCCGTCGATACCGAGCAGGAAGTCGACCTGCTGATCAAATCGGCCAATGCCAACCCCGACGTGGTCACCGCCGTAATCGTCGGCAACGAAGCGCTGCTGCGCAAAGAGGTCACTGGCGCGCAACTGGCCCGGCTGATCAACAAGGTAAAAAGCCAGGTCAAGCAACCGGTGACTTACGCCGATGTTTGGGAATTCTGGCTCAAGCACCCGGAAGTCGCGCCGGCTGTGGATTTTCTGACCATCCACTTGCTGCCGTACTGGGAAGACGATCCGTCGAATATCGACGTGGCGCTGCGGCATGTGGCGGATGTGCGTCAGGTGTTCGGCAACAAGTTCGCGCCCAAGGACGTGATGATCGGCGAAACCGGTTGGCCCAGCGAAGGCCGCCAGCGCGAAACCGCCGTGCCGAGCCGGGTCAACGAGGCGAAATTCATTCGTGGATTCGTGGCGATGGCCGAGCAGGAGGGCTGGCGCTACAACCTGATCGAAGCCTTTGATCAACCGTGGAAGCGCGGCAGTGAAGGCGCGGTCGGCGGCTACTGGGGGCTGTTCGATGCGGATCGACAGGACAAGGGCGTGCTCACCGGACCGGTGAGCAATGTGCCGTACTGGAAAGAATGGCTGGCAGTCGGTGCTCTGATTTTCCTCGGCACGCTGATCCTTGGTGGATGCGTGCGCACCACTCGTTCGGCGTTGCTGCTACCGCTGCTGGGCGCTGTCGCTGCTTGCTCGATTGGCGCTTGGGGCGATCTGGCTCGATTGACCACACGATTTGCCGGTGAATGGCTGTGGGTCGGCTTGCTGACCGGGTTGAATCTGTTGGTGCTCGCGCATGCCGCGCTGACGTTGAGCGCACGCAGCGGTTGGCGCGCGCGAGCATTCGATTTGCTCGAGCGTCGCGCCGGCTGGCTGGTCGCGGTGGCCGGTTTTGCCGCGGCGGTGATGATGCTGGAAATGGTCTTCGACCCGCGCTATCGCAGTTTCGCCAGCATGGCGTTCGTCCTGCCGGCGCTGGTGTACCTGTGCCGCCCGGTGAGCGTGCCGCGTCGGGAGGTTGCTCTGCTGACCTTTATCGTCGGCGCGGGGATTGCACCGCAGTTGTATCAGGAAGGGATGCTGAATCAGCAGGCGTGGGGCTGGGCGCTGGTCAGTGGATTGATGGTGGTGGCGTTGTGGCGCTGTCTGCGGGTTCGCAAGGCCTGATTTCAGCGCTTTCGAAATCGCCATCGCTGGCAAGCCAGCTCCCACAGGATTTCTGCTGCACACAAACGTTGTGTTCACCTCAATCCCTGTGGGAGCGGGCTTGCCCGCGATGACTGACTGTCAGGCGCTGCGGGACTCGCGGACCAGGCGCAACCCGGCAATCACCACCGCAAATACCGCTAATGTGGTGTTGTACAACGCCAGCGCCGGCAGGCCGAACACCAGCGCCAGCACCCCCAGCCACCACCCTGTCCGTCCCGGCAATACAAACGCCAATACCGCCGCGCCCACCGCCGCCCAGCCCAACACCTTGAAATGAATCATCAACCCCAGGTTCGAACGCACAAGGCATTCCCAACGGCCGGCCTCGTCGACACAGATGCCCACCCACTGCCCGTCTTCCATGAAGCCATAGCGCGCGGCATAACTGCCGGCCAGCCACAGCGGCAACAAAACGAGCAGCACAATAACGGGCAAGCGGCGGGACATGGAGCACTCCAATCTGCGGAAATCGGCGGCCAGCTTAATCTGCCGACCGGCATTCGCAAGCACTAACAACTGTTAACTGTTCAGCGAGCCCTTGCAACGTGTATCGTCCAGCTACTATTACCCCGAATTCCGCCTGTTTGGTGCCGCAGCATGGCACTTTGGCGCACGGCCGGTGGTCATAGCCTGCGAACTTCAATCGGCACCTTCCTCTAAGGGATCTAGTCATGCTCCGTTCCTTGCGCTTCGCCGCGCTGTTCAGCGGCCTTATCTTGAGTGCGTCCGCGCTGGCGGTGGATATCGACGCCGCCAGCTATGGCTACCCGCTGACCAACCCGTTCGAGGCGACGATCGCCACGACACCACCGGACCTGCGTCCGGAGCTGCCGCTGGACGACGACATCAATCAAACGGACCGCAGCCTCACCCTGCGCCCGGAGCGTGAATTCCAACTGCCGGACAATTTCTGGGCAGTGAAGAAACTCACTTACCGCATCGCCACGCAGGACAAACCGGCGCCGCTTATCTTCCTGATCGCCGGTACCGGCGCGCGCTTTGACAGCACGCTCAACGAATACCTGAAAAAGCTGTATTACAAGGCCGGCTACCATGTCGTGCAGTTGTCGTCGCCGACCAGCTTCGACTTCATCAGCGCCGCCTCGCGTTTCGCCACCCCGGGCGTGACCAAGGAAGATGCCGAAGACATGTATCGGGTGATGCAGGCCGTGCGGGCGCAGAACCCGAAGCTGCCGGTCACCGAGTATTACCTGACCGGCTACAGCCTCGGCGCCCTTGATGCCGCGTTCGTCGCGCATCTGGACGAAACGCGCCGTAGCTTCAACTTCAAAAAAGTCCTGCTGCTGAACCCGCCGGTCAACCTATACACCTCGGTGACCAACCTCGACAAGCTGGTGCAGACCGAGGTCAAGGGCATCAACAACAGCACCACGTTCTATGAACTGGTACTGACCAAGCTGACCCGTTACTTCCAGCAGAAAGGCTACATCGATCTCAACGATGCGCTGCTGTACGACTTCCAGCAGTCCAAGCAGCACCTGACCAACGAACAGATGGCCATGCTCATCGGCACGTCGTTCCGCTTTTCGGCAGCCGACATTGCCTACACCTCGGACCTGGTCAACCGTCGCGGCCTGATCACCCCGCCGAAATTCCCGATCACCGAAGGCACCAGCCTCACGCCGTTCCTCAAGCGTGCGCTGCAATGCGATTTCGACTGCTACATCACCGAGCAGGTTATTCCGATGTGGCGCGCACGCACCGACGGCGGCAGCCTGCTGCAACTGATCGATCAGGTCAGCCTGTATGCGCTCAAGGACTACCTGCACGACAGCCCGAAAATCGCCGTCATGCACAACGCCGACGACGTCATCCTCGGCCCTGGCGACCTGGGCTTCCTGCGGAAAACCTTCGGTGATCGCCTGACCGTTTATCCACTGGGCGGCCACTGCGGCAACCTTAACTATCGCGTCAACAGCGACGCCATGCTGGAGTTCTTCCGTGGCTAAATATCTCCTGCTGATTGCAGCGTTCCTCTGTGCAGGCGTGGCCCAGGCCGACAACAGTAAAGCCGATGCACCGGTGGTGGTCGACAGCGACGGCTTCAAGCAGCCGCTGACCAAACTCAAGTTCAACCCGGGCCTGGATCAGCGCGAATTCGAACGCTCCACGCTCAATGCGCTGAACGTCTATGACCCACTGGAATCGTGGAACCGCCGGGTCTATCACTTCAACTACCGCTTCGACCAGTGGGTGTTCCTGCCGGTAGTCGATGGCTATCGCTACATCACCCCAAGCTTCCTGCGTACCGGGGTGAGCAACTTCTTCAACAACATTGGTGACGTGCCGAACCTGGTCAACAGCCTGTTGCAGTTCAAGGGCCAGCGCTCGATGGAAACCACCGCGCGCCTGCTGCTCAACACCACGATCGGCATCGCCGGCCTGTGGGATCCGGCAACCGCCATGGGCCTGCCGCGCCAGAACGAGGACTTCGGGCAGACTCTGGGCTTCTATGGCGTACCGGGCGGCGCCTACTTCGTACTGCCGATCTTCGGCCCGTCGAACATCCGCGACACCGCAGGTCTGGCCGTGGATTACACCGCCGACACCGCGATCAACTTCCTCAACGTCGCGGAAGTCAGCTCGAATCATCCGGAAGTCTGGGCCTTGCGTGCGATCGACAAGCGCTACCAGACCAGCTTCCGCTATGGTCAGATGAACTCGCCGTTCGAGTACGAGAAAGTGCGGTACGTGTACACCGAAGCGCGCAAGTTGCAGATCGCCGAGTAAATCGGCTGCCGCAAAACACTGTGGGAGCGAGCCTGCTCGCGAACGCGGAGTTTCAGTCAACATCGATGTTGACTGAACTACCGCATTCGCGAGCAGGCTCGCTCCCACATTTGTTATGTGTTGCTGATTAACCCTTCAGCGCTTTCCAGAGCTTGCCTACGACCGAAACCACCGCCAACACCACCGCCCCGGCAATTATTCCCGCAACACCATTGAGCAACATCGGCACGGCGACCCCGGCGCTCCCTGCCGCTGCGCCAACACCTTCGATCCAGTGATGCAGCACCGGCACGCCGTGGGTCAGGATGCCGCCGCCGACCAGGAACATCGCCGCCGTGCCGACCACCGACAGGGTTTTCATCATGTACGGCGCGGCACTGAGAATGCCGCCGCCGATCTTTTTCGCCATCTGCCCGGGTTTCTGCGTCAGCCACAGCCCCAGATCGTCGAGCTTGACGATGCCCGCCACCAAACCGTAAACGCCCACGGTCATGACAATGGCGATGCCGGACATGACGACCACTTGCTGAGTCAGCGAGGCATCTGCCACGGTGCCGAGGGTGATGGCGATGATTTCTGCCGAGAGAATGAAGTCGGTGCGGATCGCGCCTTTGATCTTGTCCTTTTCGTACGCCACCAGATCGGTCGCCGGATCGGCCACTGCTTCGGTCAACTGTGCGTGTTCTGCCTCGTCTTCCTCTTTGCTGTGCAGAAACTTGTGCGCGAGTTTTTCAAAACCCTCGAAACACAGGTACGCGCCGCCGACCATCAACAGCGGCGTCACCAGCCAAGGCACAAAGGCGCTGATTGCCAGCGCCGACGGCACGAGGATCAGTTTGTTGACGAACGAGCCCTTGGCCACCGCCCAGACCACGGGAATTTCCCGCTCGGCGCGCACGCCCGATACCTGCTGGGCATTGAGCGCCAGATCATCACCGAGCACCCCGGCGGTCTTCTTCGCGGCCATCTTGGTCATCAACGCAACGTCATCCAGAACGGTGGCGATGTCATCGATCAGCACCAGCAAACTGCTTCCTGCCATGAATCCTGTTTCCTTCTGTGTATGAATGTTGCCAAGCATAACGCGACCGCCGGCCACAGGCTGCATTGTTGAGCGCCGCTCAAGGCCGGTGCTACCATGCGCCACCGCCAGAACAGGCAAGGAACCACCGGGTTTATGAGCACAATCCGCGAGCGTAACAAAGAACTGATCCTGCGCGCCGCCAGCGAAGAGTTTGCCGACAAGGGCTTCGCGGCGACCAAAACCAGCGACATCGCCGCCAAGGCGGGATTGCCCAAGCCCAACGTCTACTACTACTTCAAATCCAAGGAAAACCTCTATCGCGAGGTGCTGGAAAGCATCATCGAGCCGATTCTGCAGGCCTCGACCCCGTTCAACCCGGACGGCGTACCGAGCGAAGTGCTGAGCGGCTACATCCGCTCGAAGATCCGCATCTCCCGCGACCTGCCCTACGCCTCCAAGGTGTTCGCCAGCGAAATCATGCACGGCGCCCCACACCTGAGCGCTGATCTTGTCGAGCAGCTCAACGCCCAGGCCAAACACAACATCGCCTGCATCCAGAGCTGGATCGACCGCGGCCAGATCGCCCCGATCGATCCCAACCACCTGATGTTCAGCATCTGGGCCGCGACCCAGACCTACGCCGACTTCGACTGGCAGATTTCCGCGGTGACCGGGAAAGACAAGCTTGATGAAGCCGATTATGAAGCGGCGGCGCAGACGATTATCCGGTTGGTGTTGAAGGGGTGTGAGCCGGATCGGTGAGATCGGGGGAACCGCTTCGCGAGCAGGCTCGCTCCCACAGGGGTTGTGGTGTCCAGACATTTTGTGTCCAACCCAGATCCACTGTGGGAGCGAGCCTGCTCGCGAATAGCTGCACCGCAGACCTCAACTCATAACCAGATCGAATCCCACAACGGATAGTCGCCAAGGCTTTTGACCAGCCCTGCCCGCAATGGGTTGGCAATGACATACCGAGCCATCTTCACCAGATTCTCCTCTTTACGCAGTGCCCGGTCATGGAAGCCAGGTTGCCAAAGGCTGGACTTTCTACCGGTCGAAAGCTTTACCGATTTGGTGCTGAGGGATTTAGTTCGCTGCATCAATTCGCCGAGCGAGCCACTCTTCAATTCAATCAGCCAGTGAAAATGATCTGGCATTACGACCCAAGCCAGAGAATTGGCCAATCCCGTTTCCTCAGCTGCCCTGAATTGGCTTACAAGCAATCTGCCGAGGAAGAAATCGCTGAATACAGGTTCTCTCCCGGCGGTATTGGCGGTCAGAAGGTAAATGCGGTTGTGTTCTGAATAGCGTCCGATGCGCAAGCGATGTGAAGCAGATAAACCCGGCATTCCGTTGCCTTCTCATATGTTGATCATGAGAAGGCTAGCCGTGGAGATGGCGAAGAGAGCGTCAGACTTTTAGCAAGATGTGTAGCGCAGATCGTATTCGCGAGCAGGCTCGCTCCCACAGTGGGCTTCAGGTGTTCAGACATTTTGTGTCCAACCCTGATCCAATGGGGGAGCGAGCCTGCTCGCGAAAGCGGTTATTCAGACACTGACATTCAACCAACCACCCCGCCATCCGCCCTCAAATCCAGCGCTTCCACCGCTCTGATCGCCACCTGCTCATCCACATCCGACAAATCCCCACTGATCCCGATCGCGCCTAGCACTTCACCCGCCTGATTTCGAATCAACACCCCACCCGGTGCCGGCACTACGCTGCCCTGCCCCATGCTGTTCAACGAAGAAAAAAACGCCGGGCGTTGCTGGGCGTCCTGGGCGAGCAGGCGTGAGCCTTTGCCCAGGGCGATGGCGCCCCAGGCTTTGCCGATGGCGATGTCCGGGCGCAGCAGGCTGGCGCCGTCTTCGCGTTGCAGGGCGATCAGGTGGCCGCCGTTATCGAGTACCGCGATGGTCAGAGGTGCGGCGTTGATGCCGCGTCCTGCGTTGATGGCTTCGCTGACCAGGTTGACTGCGACTTTCAAGGTTAAAGCGCTCATGGTGCCGTCCTCATTTTGTTATAGGGAAAGTCGTGGGACCGCGCGTTTGTGCCGCAGTCCGATGCCACAAATAGAACACAATGAATTATTTTTTTGTATACAATAATTCTCGAAAAGCGCCACATGCGACGAAAAGCCACAGCACATCGGGCTTCCGACGAATGAAACAGCCGCTTGAGAAAATGGATTGACCTGCGCCGTCCGCCGTGAATACACTCTGCGCAAAGCCACTTGTATACAATTACAAAACGTAACGAGGCACAAAACCATGAGCAAAATGAGAGCAATCGAAGCCGCCGTTCTGGTGATGCGCCGTGAAGGGGTTGATACCGCTTTTGGCATCCCAGGCGCAGCGATCAACCCGCTGTACTCCGCCTTGCAGAAGGTCGGTGGCATCGATCACGTCCTTGCTCGCCACGTTGAAGGCGCCTCGCACATGGCCGAGGGCTACACCCGCACCAAGGCCGGCAATATCGGCGTGTGCATCGGCACGTCCGGCCCGGCCGGCACCGATATGGTCACCGGGCTCTACAGCGCCTCGGCTGACTCGATTCCAATCCTCTGCATTACCGGTCAGGCACCCCGCGCCCGTATGCACAAGGAAGACTTCCAGGCTGTCGACATCACCAGCATCGTCAAGCCAGTGACCAAGTGGGCGACCACCGTTCTCGAACCGGGCCAGGTGCCTTATGCGTTTCAGAAAGCCTTCTATGAAATGCGCTCCGGCCGTCCAGGCCCGGTGCTGATCGACCTGCCGTTCGACGTGCAGATGGCCGAGATCGAATTCGACATCGACGCTTACCAACCGCTGCCACTGGCCAAACCGACCGCGACCCGCGTGCAGGTCGAGAAGGCTCTGGCGCTGCTGGATCAGGCCGAGCGTCCATTGCTGGTCGCCGGTGGTGGCATCATCAACGCCGATGCCAGTGATCTGCTGGTGGAGTTCGCCGAGCTGACCGGCATCCCGGTCATCCCGACCCTGATGGGCTGGGGCACCATCCCTGACGACCACCCGCTGATGGTCGGCATGGTCGGTCTGCAGACTTCGCACCGTTACGGCAACGCGACGATGCTCAAATCCGACGTGGTGCTGGGCATTGGTAACCGTTGGGCCAACCGCCACACCGGTTCGGTTGACGTGTACACCGAAGGTCGCAAGTTCATTCACGTCGACATCGAAGGCACGCAGATCGGTCGTGTGTTCACCCCGGATCTGGGCATCGTTTCCGACGCCGCCGCAGCGCTGACCGTGTTCATCGAAGTGGCCCGTGAATGGCAAGCCGCCGGCAAGCTGAAGAACCGCAGCGCCTGGCTGCAGGATTGCCAGCAGCGCAAGGCCAGCCTGCATCGCAAGACCCACTTCGACAACGTGCCGGTCAAACCGCAGCGCGTTTATGAAGAAATGAACCAGGTGTTCGGCAAGGACACCTGCTACGTCAGCACCATTGGTCTGTCGCAGATTGCCGGCGCGCAGTTCCTGCACGTCTACAAACCGCGTCACTGGATCAACTGTGGTCAGGCCGGCCCGTTGGGCTGGACCATTCCGGCGGCGCTGGGCGTGGTGAAGGCCGATCCGAACCGCAAAGTCGTGGCCCTGTCGGGGGACTATGATTTCCAGTTCATGATCGAAGAACTGGCGGTCGGCGCTCAGTTCAAACTGCCGTACATCCACGTCGTGGTGAACAACTCGTACCTGGGCCTGATCCGTCAGGCCCAGCGCGGGTTCGAAATGGACTACTGCGTGCAGCTGTCCTTCGATAACCTCAATGCGCCGGAACTCAACGGTTACGGGGTTGACCACATCGCAGTCGCCGAAGGCCTCGGCTGCAAGGCACTGCGTGTGTTCGAACCGTCGGAAATCGCCCCTGCCCTGCGCAAGGCCGAACAGATGATCGAAGAGTTCAAGGTGCCGGTGATCGTCGAGATCATTCTGGAGCGTGTGACCAACATCTCCATGGGTACCGAGATCAACGCGGTCAACGAGTTCGAGGACCTGGCACTGGTCGGCAACGATGCGCCGACGGCGATTTCGTTGCTCGATTGATTGCTTTTAGCCCCCTCTCCCTCTGGGAGAGGGCTGGGGTGAGGGAAAGGTTTTGCGGTGTTCGCACAATCGGGATCTGACTCAGGATTCCCCCTCACCCTAACCCTCTCCCCAAGGAGAGGGGACTGATCGCGTTCAGTCTGACCTACCGTGCCTCATCAGTTTTTAGGAGACCACCATGCCGCGTTTCGCAGCCAACCTGTCCATGCTGTTCACCGAACAGGATTTCCTTGCCCGTTTCGACGCCGCCGCCAAGGCCGGTTTCAGTGGCGTGGAATACCTGTTCCCGTACGACTTCAGCTCGGCTGAAATCAAGGCAAAACTCGAGGCCAACGGGCTGACCCAAGTGCTGTTCAACCTGCCGGCCGGTGACTGGGCCAAGGGCGAGCGTGGCATCGCCTGCCTGCCGGATCGGGTCGAAGAGTTCCGCGCCGGGGTCGATCTGGCGATCGCCTACGCACAAGTGCTGGGCAACACCCAGGTCAACTGCTTGGCCGGCATCCGCCCGCAAGGCGTTGACGATGCCACCGTGGAAAAGACCTTCGTCGCCAACCTCAAATACGCCGCCGACAAGCTGCAAGCGGTGGGCATCAAACTGGTGATGGAAGCGATCAACACCCGCGACATTCCCGGCTTCTACCTGAACAACACGGCGCAGGCCCTGTCGATTCGCGAGCAGGTCGGCAGCGCCAATCTGTTCCTGCAATACGACATCTATCACATGCAAATCATGGAAGGCGATCTGGCCCGCACCCTGCAATCGCACCTGGGCGAGATCAACCACGTGCAACTCGCGGACAACCCGGGGCGCAACGAGCCGGGCACCGGTGAGATCAACTACCGCTTCCTGTTCGAACACCTTGATCGCATCGGTTATCAGGGTTGGGTCGGTTGCGAATACAAACCGCTGACCACCACCGAAGCGGGCCTGGGTTGGTTGAAATCACACAACGCAATCTAAGAAACACAGCAAATCCCCTGTGGGAGCGAGCCTGCTCGCGAATGCGGTGGTTCAGTCAACACGGATATTGAATGTTCCACCGCATTCGCGAGCAGGCTCGCTCCCACATGAAAAGCAGCTCCCCTATTTGCTTGAGCACGACAAAAACAAGAGGATTTTCTCATGGCTAAAATCGGATTCATCGGCACCGGCATCATGGGCCACCCAATGGCGGCGAACCTGCAGAAAGCCGGTCACAGCCTGTTCCTGTCGCAACACCACGACGCGGCCCCGGCCGATCTGGTCGCCGCTGGCGCCGTCGCCCTCGCCAACCCGCGTGAAGTGGCGCAGGAAGCCGAATTCATCATCGTCATGGTTCCGGATACCCCGCAGGTCGATGACGTGCTGTTCCGCGCCGACGGTGTTGCCGCCGGTATCGGCAAAGGCAAAGTGGTCATCGACATGAGCTCGATTTCGCCGACCGCGACCAAAGCCTTCGCCGCCAAGATCAACGAGAAAGGTGCGCAGTACCTCGACGCGCCAGTGTCCGGCGGTGAAGTTGGCGCCAAGGCCGCGACCCTGAGCATCATGGTCGGTGGCGACGCCGATGCCTTCGAACGCGCCCTGCCGCTGTTCCAGGCCATGGGCAAGAACATCACCCTGGTTGGTGGCAATGGCGATGGTCAGACCGCCAAAGTCGCGAACCAGATCATCGTTGCGCTGAACATCCAGGCCGTTGCCGAAGCCCTGCTGTTCGCCTCGAAAAACGGTGCCGATCCGGCCAAGGTGCGTGAAGCGCTGATGGGCGGTTTCGCTTCTTCGAAGATTCTCGAAGTGCACGGCGAGCGCATGATCAAAGGCACCTTCGACCCGGGCTTCCGCATCAGCCTGCACCAGAAGGACCTGAACCTGGCCCTGCAAGGCGCCAAGGAACTGAACATCAACCTGCCGAACACCGCCAATGCCCAGCAGGTATTCAGCACCTGCGCGGCCATCGGTGGCAGCAACTGGGACCACTCGGCGCTGATCAAGGGCCTTGAGCACATGGCCAATTTCTCGATTCGCGACAAAAAATAAAGTCTGCACAAAACCCTGTGGGAGCGAGCCTGCTCGCGAAAGCGGCTTCACATTCAACATCCATGTTGGCTGACATACCGCGTTCGCGAGCAGGCTCGCTCCCACAAGGGTTCCGAGTTGCCCTTTCGAATAACAAGAATTCCGGGAGCCCGCCATGTCGGTCGATCCGCAACAACTGCTGCGCGAGCTGTTTGCCACAGCCATCGACGCGGCCCATCCGAACCAAGTCCTCGAAGCCCATTTGCCTGCCGATCGCACCGGTCGGGTTATCGTCATCGGTGCCGGCAAAGCCGCTGCCGCCATGGCGCAAGTGGTCGAGCGCTGCTGGGAGGGTGAAGTCACCGGTCTGGTGGTGACCCGCTACGGTCACGGCGCCCCGTGCGAAAAAATCGAAGTGGTCGAAGCCGCGCACCCGGTGCCGGACGCCGCCGGTCTGGCCGTGGCCAAACGTGTGCTGGAACTGGTCAGCAACCTGACTGAAGACGACCGCGTGATCTTCCTGCTCTCCGGCGGCGGCTCTGCCCTGCTCGCCCTGCCAGCCGAAGGCATTACCCTCGCTGACAAGCAGGCGATCAACAAAGCCCTGCTCAAATCCGGCGCGACCATCGGCGAGATGAACTGCGTGCGCAAGCACCTCTCGGCGATCAAGGGCGGCCGCCTCGGCAAGGCCTGCTGGCCGGCGACGGTTTACACCTACGCGATTTCCGATGTGCCGGGCGACCTCGCCACCGTCATTGCCTCCGGCCCGACCGTGGCCGACCCGAGCACTTCCGCCGAAGCACTGGCGATCATCAAACGCTACGGCATCGAGATTCCCGCCTCCGTGCGTACCTGGCTGCAAAGCCCGGAATCGGAAACCGTCAAACCCGGCGATCCGAGTCTGGCGCGCAGTCATTTCCAGTTGATCGCCCGCCCGCAGCAGTCGCTGGACGCGGCGGCGGTGAAGTGCCGTCAGGCCGGTTTCAGCACCTTGATTCTCGGCGACCTCGAAGGCGAATCCCGCGAAGTGGCGAAAGTCCACGCCGGCATCGCCCGACAGATCATCAATCACGGCCAGCCACTGGCGACGCCGTGCGTGATTCTTTCTGGCGGTGAGACCACGGTAACCGTGCGCGGCAATGGCCGTGGCGGGCGTAACGCCGAATTCCTCCTCAGCCTGACCGACAGCCTCAAGGGCCAGCCCGGCGTCTACGCGCTGGCCGGCGACACCGATGGCATCGACGGCTCGGAAGACAACGCCGGCGCAATCATGACTCCGGACAGCTACGCCCGCGCCGCCGCACTGGGTCTGAGCGCCAGCGACGAGCTGGATAACAACAACGGCTATGGCTACTTCCAGGCGCTCGATGCGCTGATCGTCACCGAGCCGACCCGCACTAACGTCAACGACTTCCGCGCCATTCTGATCCTTGAGAACTGCAAATCATGACGCCTGATAAAAAGGTCAAAATCCTCGCCACCCTCGGCCCTGCGGTCGACGGTATCGACGACATCCGCGAGCTGGTCGAGGCCGGGGTCAACATCTTCCGGCTGAATTTCAGCCATGGCGATCACGCCGACCACGCCAAGCGCTATCAATGGATCCGCGAAGTCGAGCGCCAGCTCAACTATCCGCTGGGCATTCTGATGGACCTGCAAGGGCCGAAACTGCGTGTGGGCAAGTTCGCTGACGGCAAGGTGCAGTTGCATCGCGGTCAGGCGTTCCGCTTGGATCTCGATGCGACACCGGGCGATGAGCGCCGGGTCAACCTGCCGCATCCGGAAATCATTGCCGCGCTGGAAGCGGGCATGGACCTGCTGCTCGACGACGGCAAGCTGCGCCTGCGCGTGGTCACCAAGTACGCCGATGCGATCGACACCAGCGTGCTCAACGGCGGCGAACTGTCCGATCGCAAAGGCGTGAATGTGCCGCAAGCGGTGCTCGACCTCAGCCCGCTGACCGCCAAGGATCGCCGCGATTTGAGCTTCGGCCTGGAATTGGGTGTGGACTGGGTCGCGCTGTCGTTCGTACAGCGCCCGCAGGACATTGTCGAAGCCCGCGCATTGATCGGCGACAAGGCGTTTCTGATGGCGAAAATCGAGAAGCCTTCAGCGGTCGAGCAACTACGTGAGATTGCTGAGTTGAGCGACGCGATCATGGTCGCGCGCGGCGATCTTGGTGTGGAAGTGCCGGCGGAGAGCGTGCCGCAGATTCAGAAAAACATCATCACCACCTGCCGCGCGCTGGGCAAACCGGTGGTGGTGGCGACGCAGATGCTCGAGTCAATGCGCTTCTCCCCTGCCCCAACCCGTGCCGAGGTGACTGACGTCGCCAACGCCGTAGCCGAAGGCGCCGATGCGGTGATGCTCTCGGCGGAGACCGCGTCCGGCGAATACCCGCTGGAAGCCGTGCAGATGATGAGCAAGATCATCCGTCAAGTTGAGAACGGCCCGGATTATCAGACCCAGCTTGACGTCAGCCGACCGAAAGCCGAGGCGACGGTTTCCGATGCGATCAGCTGTGCGATCCGCCGGATCAGCAACGTGCTGCCGGTGGCGGTGCTGGTCAATTACAGCGAGTCCGGCGCCTCGACGTTGCGCGCATCCCGGGAACGGCCGAAAGCACCGATCCTCAATCTGACGCCGAACCTGCAAACGGCGCGGCGCTTGAGCGTAGCGTGGGGCATTCATTCGGTGGTCAACGATCGCCTGCGTCAGGTCGACGAAGTCTGCTCGACCGCACTGGAGATTGCTCAGGCGCAAGGCATGGCCGAGCGTGGCGACACGCTGCTGATCACCGCCGGCGTGCCGTTCGGGCAGCCGGGGTCGACCAACTCGCTGCGCATTGAGACGTTGATCTGACCCACCATAGAAGTGGGTGCATAAGCTTGTGGCGAGGGGATTTATTCCCGTTGGGCTGCGAAGCGGCCCCCCATCGGAGAATGCGGTTTCTCTGTGGAAACCGCCACACCCTCAAAAGCGACGACTGCTGCGCAGCCGAACGGGGCGGTGCGACGTTTCGCTAAATCCCCTCGCCACAGGGACTTGCAAGACCTTTTGATGTTCCAACTGCCCAGATTTTCTCAACATGCCTGCCAATCACTTCAACACCCACTGCCCCGACTGGGCCGAGGCTTTGCTCAACGGTTTCAGTCAGATTTTCTTCCAGCGCCATCCGCTGTGCGGGCTGCTGTGTCTGCTGGCGATTCTGCTGACGGCGCCGGTGCTGTTCGCCGGGGCGCTGCTCGGTGGCGTTGCCGGTCTGCTCACCGCGCAGCGGCGCAACTACGCCAAGGCCGATCGCCAGGCCGGGTTGTTCAGCTACAACGGCGTGCTGCTCGGCCTGCTGCTGAGCCTGTATTTCCCTTGGTCGCCACTGCTGCCGCCGTTGATTCTTGCAGCCGGTGGCTTGAGCGCGATGCTTACTCAGCAATGGCTCAAACACGTGTACCGCAGTCGCGCCATACCGGCGTATACCTCGCCGTTCGTGGCGCTCAGCTGGGTGCTGCTGATGTTCGCCGAGCCGTCCGCGCCGGCGGCATCGGTCGACCTGAACACGACAAATCTGCTGGCCGCTGAACTGCGCGGATTCGGCCAGGTGATGTTTCTCGACCATCCATTGGCCGGGGCCTTGATCGCCAGCGGCTTGCTGCTCGCCGATCGCCGCGCGTTCTGCTGGGCGCTGCTGGCGTCGGCGATCGGCCTCGGCTCGAGTCTGCTGCACCACGACACGTCCGCCGCACTGCTCGGGCTCGGTGGCTACAACGCTGTACTCGCCGCCCTCGCCTTCAGCGCTCAGCGACAAAATCCGTGGCTGCCGCTGCTCGCCATTGTCCTGGCCTTGCTGGTGACGCCGCTGTTTGCCGCCCTCGGGCTGGCCACGCTGACCGCGCCGTTCATCCTCGCCTGCTGGTTGATTCGTGCCGGCATTCAAATGCTTGGCAAAGCGTCGCTCGCGCATGAGTCTTGCGCTCATGAGGAGAATCACCCTAGGCTGCGCTGATCTTCGATTCAGGCGTTATCCATGGACAGCAGCAACAATTGGCGCGAACGGCTTTACGTCATGATTTTCCAGAGCGACACCCCGGCCGGGCGTCGCTTCGACGGCATTCTGCTGTTGATCATCCTCGCCAGTCTGGTGATCGTGATGCTCGACAGTATCGACAGCATTCACCGTAATTACGCCGATGTTCTGGCCTATATCGAGTGGGGCTTCACGGCGATTTTCCTCGGCGAGTACATCCTGCGTCTGTACTGCTCGCCCAAGCCGCTGCGCTATGCCTTCAGCTTTTACGGCCTGGTGGATCTGCTGGCGATCGTGCCGGGCATCCTCGCGCTGTATTACAGCGATGCGCAGTATCTGCTGATCATCCGCATCATTCGGATGCTGCGGATTTTCCGCGTGCTCAAGCTCAGCCCGTATCTCAAGCAAGCCAACTATCTGATGTCGGCGCTGCGCGGCAGCAAGCAGAAAATCGTCGTGTTTCTGGTCAGCGTGTGCACGCTGGTGACAGTGTTCGGCACGCTGATGTACGTGATCGAAGGCCCGGAACATGGCTTCACCAGCATTCCCAAAGGCATCTATTGGGCGATCGTGACCTTGACCACTGTGGGCTTCGGCGACATCGTGCCGAAGACGCCGCTGGGCCAGGTGATTTCCTCGCTGGTGATGATCACCGGTTACTCGATCATCGCCGTGCCCACAGGGATTTTCACCGCTGAGCTGGCCAACGCCATGCGCGGCGAACAGCTGCAACATGACTGCCCGGGCTGCCAGAAAAAGAGCCATGAACAGAGCGCAGCGTTCTGTTCGCGCTGCGGCAGTCAGCTGTTCAAGAAAGTGGAATAAGCACAGAGCTTTTTAATCTTTAAGCGACTATGCGAGGCCCGCTATAGTCGCTGGCAAATGGCCTCACTTTTTACACAACACCCCCACAGAACAAGGAATGCGCAGTGAAAAAACTCTTTGGCGCCTCACTTCTCGCCGCCGGTCTGGCCTTGGCCAACATCGCCCAGGCAGCACCGACGCTGCTTAACGTTTCCTACGACGTGATGCGCGATTTCTACAAGGACTACAACACTGCGTTCCAGAAGCACTGGCAAGCCGAGCACAACGAAAACATCACCGTGCAGATGTCCTTCGGCGGCTCGAGCAAGCAGGCGCGTTCGGTGATCGACGGCCTGCCGGCTGACGTCATCACCATGAACATGGCCACCGACATCAATGCCCTCGCCGACAACGGCAAACTGGTCCCGGACAACTGGGTCACGCGCCTGCCGAACAACAGCGCACCGTTCACCTCGGCGACGGTATTCATCGTTCGCAAGGGCAACCCGAAAGCTTTGAAAGACTGGCCTGACCTGCTCAAGGATGGCGTTCAGGTGATCGTGCCCAACCCGAAAACTTCGGGTAATGGCCGCTACACCTACCTGTCAGCCTGGGGCTATGTGCTGAAAAACGGTGGCGACGAGAACAAGGCCAAGGACTTCGTCGGCAAGCTGTTCAAGCAGGCGCCGGTGCTCGACACCGGTGGCCGCGCCGCCACCACCACGTTCATGACCAACCAGATCGGCGACGTACTGGTGACCTTCGAAAACGAAGCGGAAATGATCGCCCGCGAGTTCGGTCGCGATCAGTTCGAAGTCATCTACCCGACCGTCTCAGCGGAAGCCGAGCCACCGGTTTCGGTGGTCGACAAAGTGGTCGACAAGAAAGGCTCGCGCGCTGCGGCTGATGAGTATCTGAAGTACCTGTGGTCGCCGGAAGGTCAGGAAATTGCGGCGGCCAACTACCTGCGCCCGCGTGACCCGGCGGTGCTGGCGAAGTACACCGACCGTTTCCCGAAAGTCGACTTCCTTTCGGTGGAGAAGACCTTTGGTGACTGGCGCACGGTGCAGAAAACCCACTTCAATGATGGTGGCGTGTTTGATCAGATTTATAGCGGGCAGTAAGGCTTGATCTGAAAAAATCAAAAGGCGACCCACCGGGTCGCCTTTTTGTTGCGCGGCAATACCGCTCATTACACTGCGTAATAACAGTTATCATCCGAAAACGTCTTCTGCCAGTCCACGTTGTCCATTAGCCTCAGCCCTTTCCTGTGCCCGACCCGAGATCCCCTATGACCACCACTCCTCACGCAATGACCCGAGGCATGGTCCTGCTGTTCGCGTTCTGCTGCGGCGCCATCGTTGCCAACATCTACTACGCACAGCCGATCATCGGCCTGATCGCGCCGGACATCGGCCTCTCCGACACCATGGCCAGTTTCATCGTCTCGCTGACGCAGATCGGTTACGCGTTGGGCCTGTTCTTTCTGGTGCCGCTGGGGGATCTGCTGGAGAACCGTCGGCTGATGATCATCACTACGCTGGTGGCGATCGCCAGTCTGCTTGGCGCCGCGTTCACTGAACAGCCGAACGTATTTCTGCTGATCTCGCTGCTGGTCGGCTTCAGCTCGGTGTCGGTGCAGATCCTGATTCCGCTGGCCGCGCATCTGGCGCCGGAAGAGTCCCGTGGCCGCGTGGTGGGCGGGATCATGGGCGGTTTGCTGCTGGGTATTCTGTTGGCGCGACCGGTGTCGAGCGTGGTCGCCGATCACCTCGGCTGGCGCGCCATGTTCATGATCGCCGCAGCATTGATGGCGGCTATCAGCGTGGTGCTGGCGCTGACCGTGCCCAAGCGCCAGCCGGATCACAGCGCTACTTATGGCCAGTTGATCGGTTCGCTATGGACACTGCTGCGCCAGCAACCGGTGCTGCGTCAGCGGGCGTTTTACCAGGGCTGCATGTTTGCCACGTTCAGCCTGTTCTGGACCGCCGTGCCGCTGGAGCTGGCACGCAACCATGGCCTGTCGCAAAGCGAAATCGCGATCTTCGCCCTGGTCGGCGCCATCGGTGCCATCGCCGCGCCAATCAGCGGCCGCCTCGCTGATGCCGGTCACACACGCATCGCCTCGCTGCTGGCCATGCTCTTCGCCAGCCTGAGCTTCCTGCCCGCCTTCATTCACCCGGCCTACAGCGTCATCGGCCTGGCCGTGACCGGCGTGGTGCTGGACTTCTGCGTGCAGATGAACATGGTCCTCGGCCAACGCGCGGTGTACTCGCTGGACGCGAAAAGTCGTGGCCGTTTGAACGCGCTGTACATGACCAGCATCTTCATCGGCGGCGCGTTCGGCTCGTCGGTGGCCAGCGCGGTGTACGAGCACGGCGGCTGGTTGTGGATCGTCATTGTCGGCAGCGTCTTTCCGCTGTTGGCGTTGGTGCGGTTTCTGAGTGCATCGCAAAACGCTGCGCTGGCGCAGCGAAAAGTCGCGTCCTGACGCGATGTCATAGTGGGAGCGAGCCTGCTCGCGAAGGCGGTGTGTCAGCCATAGATCATTGCCTGACCTGACGCCTTCGCGAGCAGGCTCGCTCCCACAATTGCGCAGACCCTCAATACCGAACCAGTTTCTCCATCGCCGCATCCGCCAGAAACGAGGAGCGGCTTTTGACGTTATGCTCGCGTACATAGCGATCAATACGCTGAATGACATAGCCGGGCAGCGTAACGTTGACCTTTTCGGTCTTGCCCAGGTACGGCGAGATATCCAGCTCCAGCATGCCCCAGCCCATCTCGGCAAAATCCGGATGATTGCGATGCGCCGCTGCCGAGGTCGGCATCGGAATCGCCTGACCGGCCGCCGCGATCTCCTGCAGCATGAGGTGAGCCACTTCCACGGCCGCGTTGTAGGCCTCCTCAAAGCTGTCCCCGGCCGTGACTGCGCCGGGAATATCGGGGATCTGAATGCCGATGGCAGTGTTCTCGTCACCCCACTCGATGCAGATGGGATATTGCATTACGGATCTCCTTCATGACGGGTTGGCGGGCTGAATAACCCCGCGCGCCGCCGAATGCTTTTGACTGTCCCCAACGGTAAATCCTTTTTCGGATGCGGGACGGCAATCGTGTTCGGGTTGTAACGATGAGTGAAGATGTGATGACTGCCCGCAACCCGATCCAGCGTCCAGCCCGCCTCCTCCAGCTCCTTCATCAATAGCCTGCTCTGCACCAACCGCCTCCTTGGCCTGGCCCATTAAAAGTAACTCTAGAGTTATCTTTACTCAAGCACAGAATGGGATGGGGTGATGGTTGGTTGTTTTACAAAGTATTCCTGCAACAGTTTCGTTTATTGCGAATTTCGTTTGATTCGAATAACGTCCGCGGATCTTCCTCACAATGCTGGAACAGTCTTATGACCACCGCTACTCCATCTGCCATCAATCTGCCCGTCGAACGTGAGGTCAAAGCCGCGATTGAAGGCCAGCGCGCCCTGAGCGCCTTCCTCACAACCGCTTTTGAAACTCAGCGAATCCAGATTTTTGATGAACAGAACGAAGCCCACAGCGTCGAGCTGCCAACATCGGCGTTGCGCTTGCTGAGCGATATCCTCGCGGCGCTGGCGCAGGGCAACGCGGTGAAGGTGGTACCGATCCACGCGGAGCTGACCACGCAGGAAGCTGCCGATCTGCTCAACGTCTCACGTCCGCACATGATCAAACTGCTGGAGAGCGGTGAGATTTCCTACCACAAAACAGGCAAGCACCGACGTGTGCGTTTTGCTGATCTGATGGAATATAAAACCCGGCGAGACACCGCCAGCGAGCAGGCAATGATGCTTCTCGCGGAGCAGGCACAGGCGCTAAGGACAGGATACGAGTGAGGCATTCCTCTTTCACTGCTGTATACGATGCATGCGTTTTATATCCGGCCCCTCTAAGAGATTTCCTGATGTGGCTCGCGTTGTCAGGGCTGTATCGGGCTCGCTGGACTCAGGAAGTACACCACGAATGGAAGCGTAACTTATTGAAGAACAGGTCCGACCTGACCCTCGAACAACTCGATCGCACATCGCAATTGATGGACCTGGCCATTCCAGACGCGTGTATCGATGGCTATGAAGACTTGGTGTCAGGCCTGACACTGCCTGATGAGAACGATCGCCATGTTCTAGCGGCCGCAATCCGATGCGGTGCCGATGTAATAGTGACGTTCAACCTGAAAGATTTACCCACCCGTCACCTCGCGCCATACGGCATTGAAGCTCAGCACCCGGATGAGTTTGTGGAAAACCTTTTCCATCTTGATTCGGCTGCCGTCGTCGCTGCGGCTCAAAGCCAGCGACGGCAATTGAAAACGCCCAATGTGGAGGTGGACAAATATCTCGGCTTTCTCCAACGGCAAGGATTGGTCGAGTCGGTAAAGGCGTTAGGTCACTATCGTGCGATTCTCTGAGAATCAGACGCAAAAAAAACGGCGATCCCAGGATCGCCGTTTCTCTTACTGCCCGAATTTCTTGCCCAACCCCGGCGGGACGCCGTGGATGTTGGTGTCTTCCCACGGGCCGTTGGGGCTGACCGAGCGGCTCCAGCCGTTGTTCCAGCGGTAGTAGGTGCGCTGGCGGTAGAAGGTGTTGGTCTGGTCGTCGAGCACGTAGACGCCGAGCTTCTGGTCCCAGTGGCTGTTGCCGCCCGGTGGCGGGGCGAAGCTGGCCGAGGTGCGGGGCACGGGCTTGGCGGGTTTGGCCGGGATGCTCTTGCCGGGGCTCGGCGAGGTCGACGGGGTCGGGCTTGGCTGCGAGGGCGGGATTGGCGGCAGGCTGGTGGTCGGTTCCGGGCGTTGTACCGCACATGCACTCAAGCCCAGGGCCAGTGTGAGGACTGTGATGCGGGCGATGGTGTGCATGGCGGTGCTTTCCTGTTGGGTCCGGTTACTTGTCCGGGCTGTCGATAGTCAGTTTTTGTGGCGCGGTGGTGCTGCTGGCCACTGGGCCGCTGCGACCGATCCACTCACCGGCAGTCGGTTGACCGGCCCGTGAGATGCGCGCAACCAGTTGGACTTCAGGGAAGTTGGACAGTTTCAACTGCGGCATCATTGCGTCGGCATCGCCCAGTTCGACGGTCACCGGCAGGTCAGCCACGGTCAGACGTTTGGCCGCCAGCGGCGCCGGTGGGCCTGAAGTGGCGCGGGCGAAGATGAACACGCTGTCGCCCGGTTGCACCTTGCCTTTGAGTTCGCTGGCCAGATCAACGCTGACTGTCAGCAACGCAGCTTTCGGCGCCGGTGCCTGGGCAACCTTGCCGCCGCTGGCTTTCAGTCGTTCGGCGGCACGCTCGATGCCGCCTTGCAGCGCAGCGCGAGAGTTGTCATCCGGCGGCAGTTGCGCGAGCAGGCGATTCCAGTAGTCGATGGCCTCCTGATAACGCTCGCCTTCGAACGCGGCGATGCCGAGCAGGCCGAGGCTGGTAACTTCCTTCGGATCGGCCTTCAGCGCTTCGTCGGTCAATTTCTGAATCTGCTCCGACCACTTTTTACCGTCAGCAAAATACTGCGCCTGCGCCCACTGGCCGAGCAGTTCCGGCTGGCGACCGGCGAGGTTGGCGGCGCGTTCGAACATCTTCGCCGCGTCTGCCGGACGGTCCTGAGCCATGTAGGTACGGCCGAGAAAATACAGACCTTCAGCGGAATCCGGTTGTGCGGCGACCGCACGTTCCAGACGCTGGGTCATCTCTTCCATCGACTGCGGTGCCTGAGCGAATTCGCGGGTCAGTTCGACCTTGTCGGCGGCGCCGAAATGCAGGTACAGACCGAGACCCAGCACCGGTACCAACACGGCGGCCAGCAGCGGCAACGGCTTGCCCAGGCGGGAGACACGCGGTGCGGTGACGCCTTCGGTGTCAGCGAGCAATTCACGCGCGGCTTCTGCGCGGCCGCTGTCCAGTTGCGCGGCGTCGAGCACGCCTTCGGCCTGCTGCGCTTGCAGCTCGGCAACCCGTTCCTGGTACAGCGCGACGTTCAACGCGGTGCGATCTTCTTCCCGCTGAGCGCGGCGTTCGCGCAGTACCGGGATCAGCAGAAAACTCAGGGCGACCAGAAGCAACAGCCCTGCGGCGAGCCAGAAATCAATCATTCTTGGTTTTTATCCAACAGTTGGTCGAGGCGCTGACGTTCTTCGGCAGACAGCGATGACGGCGTTTCGGCACGTTGCCCGCGACGCCTGCGCACGATCAGCGCGATCACCACGAAACCACCGAGCAGCAATCCGGCCGGACCGAACCACAGCAGCGCGGTTTTGGCATTGAGCGCCGGTTTGTAGCGGACGAAATCACCGTAGCGATCGACCATGAAGTCGATGATCTGCTGATTGTCCTTGCCCTCGCCGAGCATGCGGAAAATCTCTTTGCGCAGGTCGGCGGCGATCGGCGCGTTGGAGTCGGCAATGTCCTGGTTCTGGCATTTGGGGCAGCGCAGTTCCTTGGTCAGTTCGCGGAAACGCTCGCGGTCGCCCTCTTTGGCAAATTCGTAGGTGTCGATGGCCGCATGGGCGACACCGGCCAGGCTCAAACCCAACACGACCGCAGCGAGAAAACGCTTCATGGCTTGGCCTCATCGACCAGCGCCTGATACTTGGCCGCGAGTTTTTCGCGCCAGACCTGCTCGTCGATCACCCCGACGAACTTGTCGCGGATGATGCCTTTGGCGTCGATGAAGAAGGTTTCCGGCGCGCCGTAGACACCGAGGTTGAGGCCCAGCGAACCCTCGTCGTCACGAATATCCAGCGCATATGGATTGTGGAATTCCGCCAGCCACTTCAAGGCATCAGCGTTGGTGTCCTTGTAGTTGATGCCGTAGATCACCACGCCGCGCTCGGCGAGTTTGTTCAGCACCGGGTGCTCGACGCGGCAGGAAATGCACCAGGTGCCCCAGACATTGACCAGCGCCGGTTTGCCGAGGATGTCGGCCTTGGTCAGCGTCTTGTCACCCTGCACACTCGGCAGGGAAAACTCCGGGAATGGCTTGTTGATCATCGCCGACGGCAGCTCCGCCGGATCCAGGTACAAGCCGCGATAGAGAAACACCGCCACCAGCAGAAAAATCGCCAACGGCAACAACATCAACCAACGCCTCATGCCGCCGCTCCCGTCATGCCCAGCGCTTCGCGCACTTTGCTTTTCACCTTGACCCGATAACGCCGATCCAGCGCCGCCAGCAAACCACCCAATCCGGTGAGCAAGCCGCCGAACCAGATCCAGCGCACAAACGGTTTGACGTGTACGCGCACGGCCCAGGCGCCATTATCCAGCGGCTCGCCGAGGGCGACGTAGAGATCGCGAGTGAAACCGGCATCGATGCCGGCTTCGGTCATCACCGAGTTCTGCACGGTGTACAGACGTTTTTCCGGGTGCAGCACGCTGATTTCCTCGCCGTCACGAATGACGCGGATGGTGCCTTTGTCGGAGGTAAAATTCGGCCCCTCGAAATGCTTGGCGCCCTCGAAGACGAATTGATAGCCGGCCAGATCCATCGACTCGCCCGGTGCCAGACGCAGGTCGCGTTCGGCACTGTTCTGACTCGACAACACCACGCCCAGCGCGCACACGGCGATGCCGAGGTGGGCGATCTGCATGCCCCAATAGCTGCGGGTCAGCGTCGGCAAACCTTTGATCAGGCCTTTGTGCCGAGTCTTGTCGAACAGATCGCGCACACCGGCAAGCAACACCCACGCCGCCAGCAGGAACGTCGCGATCACTGCCCAGTTGAAATCGCCATAAGCCACGCCGGCCACCACGGCCAATGCGACGCTGCCGAGCAGCACCGGAGTGAGCATGCTCGCCAGCCATTTCACTGGTGTGTCCTTCCAGCGCACGATCACGCCGATCGCCATGACCAGCATCAGCAACGCCATCAACGGAATGAACAACGCATTGAAGTATGGTGGGCCGACCGACAGCTTGGCGCCGCTGATGGCATCAAGAATCAGCGGATACAAAGTGCCAAGGAGGATCATCGATGCAGCGACAACCAACACCAGGTTGTTGCCCAGCAGCAAGGTTTCCCGTGACCACAGATTGAACCCGACCTGGCTTTTCACCACCGGTGCACGCAGCGCAAACAGCGTCAGCGAACCGCCCACCACGAACAGCAGGAAAATCAGGATGAACACGCCGCGCTCGGGATCCGAAGCGAAGGCATGCACCGAAGTCAGCACGCCCGAGCGGACGAGGAAGGTGCCGAGCAGGCTCAACGAAAAAGCGGCAATCGCCAGCAACACCGTCCAGCTCTTGAACACGCCGCGTTTCTCGGTGACCGCCAACGAGTGAATCAACGCGGTGCCGACCAGCCATGGCATGAACGAGGCATTTTCCACCGGGTCCCAGAACCACCAGCCGCCCCAGCCGAGTTCGTAATACGCCCACCACGAACCGAGGGTGATGCCGATCCCGAGGAAGGCCCAGGCGACGATGGTCCATGGCCGCGACCAGCGCGCCCATGCCGCATCGAGACGGCCGCCGAGCAGCGCGGCGATGGCAAATGCGAAGGCCACAGAGAAACCGACGTAACCCATGTACAGCATCGGCGGATGCACGATCAGGCCAATGTCCTGCAGCAACGGGTTGAGGTCGCGACCGTCCGCGGGAATCTGCGGCAGGATCCGCGAAAACGGGTTCGAGGTAAGAATCAGGAACAGCAGGAAACCGGTGCTGATCATGCCCATCACCGCCAGTACCCGGGCGAGCATGACTTGTGGCAACTGCCGGGAGAACACCGACACGGCGAAGGTCCAGCCGCCGAGGATCAACGCCCACAGCAGCAGCGAACCTTCGTGGGCGCCCCACACCGCGCTGAATTTGTAGTACCACGGCAGCGCGCTGTTGGAGTTCATCGCAACGTAGCCGACCGAGAAATCGTCGGTCATGAACGCGTAGGTCAGGCAGCCAAAGGCAAACAGCAGAAAGGCAAACTGGCCCCACGCCGCCGGTTGCGCCAGGCTCATCCACAAGCGGTCACCGCGCCACGCGCCGAGCATCGGCACCAGCGCTTGGACCAGCGCAAAACACAGGGCGAGGATCATCGCCAGATGGCCCAGCTCGGGAATAAACAGTGCAGCAGCCATCGATCAACCCTCCTTCACAGGCGTCGGTGCGGATTGACCGCTGTCCTTCAGCGCTTTGGTCACTTCCGGCGGCATGTACTTCTCGTCGTGCTTGGCCAGCACTTCATCGGCGACCACTACGCCATCAGCGTTGAGCTTACCGAGGGCAACGATGCCCTGCCCTTCGCGGAACAGATCCGGGAGGATGCCGCGATAGGCGATGGTCACGGATTTGTTGAAATCGGTGACGACGAATCTGACGTCCAGCGAATCCTTGGAGCGTTGCAGCGAACCGGCCTCGACCATGCCGCCGGCGCGGATGCGCGTGTCCTGCGGCGCTTCGCCGTTGGCGATCTGCGTCGGCGTGTAAAACAGATTGATGTTTTCCTGCAACGCGCTCAGGGCCAGGCCGACAGCAGCGCCCACTCCGGCCAGAATCGCCAGAATGATGATCAGACGTTTTTTGCGCAGCGCATTCACTTGCCGTTCTCCCGGCGCAGACGACGCGCCTCTTGTTGCAGATAACGCTTGCGCGCCGCAATCGGCGCCACCACGTTGAGGGCCAGCACCGCCAGACAGATGCCGTAGGCCGACCAGACATACAGGCCGTGATGGCCCATGGCGAGAAAATCGCCGAATGAAGCAAAACTCATCGCACCGCCTCCAGACTCTGCTGCACTTCGGCCTTCACCCAACTGGCGCGGGCCTCGCGCTTGAGCACTTCCAGCCGCATGCGCAGCAACAGCACGGCGCCGAAGAAGCAGTAGAAACCCAGCACTGTCAGCAGCAGCGGCAGCCACATTTCCGCGGGCATCGCCGGTTTTTCCGTGAGGGTGAACGTCGCGCCCTGGTGCAGGGTGTTCCACCACTCCACCGAGTATTTGATGATCGGAATGTTGATCACGCCAACGATCGCCAGCACCGCGCAGGCCTTGGCGGCGCTGTCGCGGTTGCTGATGGCGTTGCCCAGCGCGATCACGCCGAAATACAGAAACAGCAGAATCAGCATTGAGGTCAGGCGCGCATCCCACACCCACCACGAGCCCCAGGTCGGCTTGCCCCAGATGGCCCCGGTGACCAGCGCCACGGCGGTCATCCACGCACCGATCGGTGCGGCGCATTGCAGGGCAACGTCGGCCAGCTTCATTTTCCACACCAGCCCGACTACGCCGCACACCGCGAGCATTACGTAGATCGACTGGGCGAGCATCGCCGCTGGCACGTGGATATAGATGATGCGAAAGCTGTTGCCTTGCTGGTAATCCGGCGGCGCGAAGGCCAGGCCCCAGACCACGCCAACGCCGATCAGCAGCAACGCTGCAATGCTCAACCACGGCAGGAACTTGCCGCTGATGCCGTAGAACCACTTGGGCGAGCCGAGCTTGTGAAACCAGGTCCAGTTCATACTGTTTCCATCACGGTTGCCGCTCATCATCGCGAGCTGGCAGAGGGTCATGCCTTTCTTCTTGAAGAAGTGGTCAATTTTTGACCAGGCCTCATTATTATTCGCCGACGCTGATCTTCAGGCCAGCGGCTATTGCAAAGGGTGTCAGGGTGATCGCCAGCGCTGTGAGGCTGGCCATCCACAACAAGTATCCGGTCGCCGGCATGCCTTGCAACGCCGCTTGCAACGCGCCACTGCCAAGGATCAACACCGGGATGTACAACGGCAGAATCAGCAGCGCCAGCAACAGCCCGCCGCGCTTCAGGCCGACCGTCAGCGCAGCACCGACTGCACCGAGCAGGCTCAACACTGGCGTGCCCAACAGCAGCGACAACAGCAGCACCGGCAGGCACGCGGCCGGCAAACCGAGCATCAACGCCAGCACCGGCGACAGCAGCACCAGTGCCAGACCGGAGAACAGCCAGTGTGCCAGCACCTTGGCCAGGACCAGAAGCGGCAGCGGGTGCGACGAAAGGACCCACTGTTCCAGCGAGCCGTCTTCGAAGTCACTGCGAAACAATCCGTCCAGCGAAAGCAGGACCGACAACAACGCCGCCACCCAGACTAACCCCGGGGACAGGTTTTGCAAGACTTGAGTTTCCGGGCCGACGGCCAGCGGGAAAAGGGCAATGACGATGGCAAAGAAAATCAGCGGATTGGCCAGCTCCGCCGGGCGGCGGAACAGCAGGCGCGATTCGCGGGCAAGCAGCAGGCCGAAGACACTCATACCGCCCATTTCCCCAGATCGATGTCGCGATAACCGGCCGGCATTCGGCTCAGGGTGTGGTGGGTGGTCAGCACCACCAGACCGCCGCGTTCGCAGTGGCCGGCCAGATGCTCTTCCAACTGAGCGACACCCTGCTTGTCCAGCGCGGTGAACGGTTCGTCGAGAATCCACAACGGCGGGCTGTCCAGATACAACCGCGCCAGCGCCACGCGGCGCTGTTGGCCGGCGGAAAGACTGTGGCAGGGAACGTCTTCGAAACCGCGCAATCCTACCGCTGCCAGCGCCTGCCAGATCGCCTCGCGTTCGGCGGGATGATGCAGGGCGCAGAGCCAGGAAAGGTTTTCTTCGGGAGTGAGCAGGTCCTTGATCCCGGCGGCGTGGCCGATCCACAACAGGTTTCGCGCCAGTTCGCTGCGTTGCTCGGCCAGCGGCTGACCGTTGAGCAGCACCTGGCCGTCGGTGGGTTGCATCAAACCGGCGAGCAGACGTAAAAGACTGGTCTTGCCGCTGCCGTTGGGGCCGCTGATCTGCACCATGTCGCCACTGGCCAGGCGCAATTCGAGGTTTTCGAAAAGCAGCCTGAGATCGCGTTCACACGCCAGGGCAACGGTTTGCAGGACAGGACTGGTCAAGGGATCACGGGCCTTATACGGTTCAAGTCGGCTCTAGAGCGGCCGTTAAAGAGATGCAGCATAGATGCTTTGATCGCTCGATCTGGCGAGCTGGATCAAACAATTGCCAGGTTTTTTGAACGAAGCGCACGACGCGCGGCATTATACATGCCGTGCCTTACTCTCAAGAGCGCAATTTCCTCAGGTTGTGTCCGCGTATGACAGGCGAAATGAACATCCTCCCGCTGCCGCCCACCGTGCCGGCGAGCGCTCGCCCGCAGACGGGTGAACTGCTCAAGCTGCTGACACCGGTCGAAGGCTTGATCGGCGCGGGACAAAGCGCCAAGGCCGAGGTGTTGTCGCTCAAGCAGGCCGATCAGACCTTTGAATTGCTGCTCAAAGTGACCCTCGACAGCGGCCGTCAGACCACCGTGCAGGCCAGCAGCAACCTGCCGTTGCCACAGGGCACCAACCTGGCGATCACTCAGCCATCGGCCGGTAATCTGGCGATCACCGTACAGCAAGCGATCGCCAGCAGCGTCGCCACCCTCACCCGCATCGATACCGCGCAATTGCCCGCCGGCACCTTGCTGCAAGGCAAAGTCGTGACCTCGCAGGCCCTGCCGCAGACGCCGGGGCAAGCGGCGGTATTTCGCTCGATGGTCACCCTGCTCAACACCGCATTGAGCGGCAGCACTTTGACCGTCGACAGCCCGCAACCGCTGCGCATCGGCACCTTGTTGTCGGCGCAGGTGCAGGATGCGCAAACCCTCAAATTCGTGCCGCTGAGCAGCCGCCAGGAACAACTGGCGGTGAGTCAGCAATTGCTCGGTCAGCAAAGTCGTCAGGGCTCGCTCGATGGTCTGCTGAAGATGTTGCAGAACCTGCCGCCATCCAGCGATCAGACTTCGGCCGATCTGCGCACGGTGGTCGACAAGCTGCTTGCCAGCCTGCCGGACCTGCCGCAAATGAGCACCGCCAAAGGCGTGGCGCTGGCCTTGGCCAACAGCGGCGCGTTCCTCGAAGCGAAATTGCTCGGCGGACAAAACCCGACTCTCGCCCCGGACATGAAAGCCGACCTGCTAAAACTGATCGCGCAACTGACCCCGGGCCTGCCGAGCAACACCAATTTCAATGCGATCATCGCCGCCAATACCCTGGCCCAGGCACTGCCGAGTTTCGTCCGGAACGCCCTCGGCACCCTCGGCCAGGTCAGCGCCAAACCGGTGCCGAGCAGCTTCCCGTTGCCCGAACGACTGCTGGCGAAACTCGAAGGCGAAGGTGATCTCGAACAACTGCTGCGCCTCGCCGCCGCTGCGGTGTCGCGTCTGCAGAGCCATCAGCTGTCGAGCCTGGAACAGACCGGCGTCACCGACGATGGCCGCCTGCTCAGCACCTGGCAACTGGAAATCCCCATGCGCAATTTGCAAGACATCGTGCCGTTGCAGGTCAAATTCCAGCGTGAAGAAGCGCCGGAGCGCGAACCGCAGCCGCATGAACGCCGCGATGAGCGCGAAGCCAAACAGCAACTGTGGCGCGTCGATCTGGCCTTCGATTTGGAACCGCTCGGGCCAATGCAGATTCAGGCGCAATTGATCGCCGGCAGCCTGTCCAGTCAGCTGTGGGCCGAGCGGCCGTACACCGCCGACCTGATCGAGAACAACCTGTTCGCCCTGCGCCAGCGCTTGCTCGATTCCGGGCTCAACGTCGGCGACCTCGACTGCCACCACGGCACCCCGCCGCAAGGCAACCAAACCCGCCTCGAACACCGCTGGGTCGACGAAACCGCATGAACGATTCCACCGCCCCACGCCAGGCCATCGCCCTCAAATACGACGGCAACCACGCCCCGACCCTCACTGCCAAGGGCGACGAGGAACTGGCCGAAGAAATCCTGCGTATCGCCCGCGATTACGAAGTGCCGATCTACGAGAACGCAGAACTGGTGCGCCTGTTGGCGCGGATGGAACTGGGCGACAGCATTCCCGAAGAGCTCTATCGCACCATCGCCGAGATCATCGCGTTTGCCTGGAATCTGAAGGGCAAATTCCCCGAAGGACAAGACCCGAACGCGCCGATGGTCGAGAAGGACATCACCGCACGCGGGGATGACTACTGAGCCGCAGTCGCAGTCTATTCTGCGCCCTGCCATATACCGTTTGTCGCTACTGTCAGGTCTGACAGTAGCGCATGCCCGATCCCGCAGCGCTTGATTACGGACCAGACCTGACCAGGTTGACCGCAGGTCCACAATCTTGAGGGATTGATTCCATGCCAAACGAGAAAGATGAATTGCCCCTGAAGATAAACGCTGAAGGCGGACTGCTGGTCATGGGCGCACGCGGCAATCGGGGTGGTCTTGGCAACTTCTACACGCGCAGCTGGCGACTTGTAGCGCTGGACGCCTCAACGCTCAAACCGTTGAACGTCATGTGGCAGTATGTTGGAGACAAGCAGTCAGCCACTGGTAGCGAATTTTTCGATGTCCGGCCTTATGAGGAACTGATCGTCTGGTCGGGCAAGAAATGGATAACCCTGAACCCGTCAAACATTATCGGTACATCATTCGCCCTGTGCGCTGTTTTGGACAGCCGGGCAGTCCATGCATGGGGTCACGTCGATGGCGGCGGCACTTTGCCGGAACCGGTAAGAGAAGCGCACGACGTCGTAGAGTTGTCGGCGGGGATGAGAGCCTTTGCGATTCGGCGCGCGCAAGGCAATGTCCTCGCTTGGGGACTTCAGCCCAGCGGGACCGTCCCCGAAGATATCGCACAGCTGAATACGGTTGTCGCGGTGTCGGGAAGCACTTATGTTTTCGTAGCCCTTCTTGAATCGCGCAAGCTTGTCGCATGGGGCATGCCCGAGATGGGAGGCGCACTTCCGCCCGAAATCGCCGATTTGACCGATATCATGCAAGCGTCGGGTGGCCAGTATGGTTTCGCCGCGCTGCGCAGCACTGGCAACGTCGTCTGTTGGGGCTATCATGACCATTCAGCGCAGTTGCCGGACGATATCGCGTTGCTCACCGACATAACCAGACTGGCTTGCTCGACTCATGCTTTCGCAGTACTGAGCGGCAATGGCCAAGTGCGCGCATGGGGGCATGAATCGCTTGGAGGCCAAGTGCCGTCGGACATCGCAGCGCTTAGAGATATCGTCGACCTGGCCAGTAACAGCTCAGCCTTTGCAGCACGCAGAAGCAATGGCGCACTGGTCGTATGGGGACATATGCCGGCCATGCCAGAAGAGATTGCCAGTCGCAACGACATCGTCCACGTCATAGGCTCCGGATCCGGATTTGTCGTGCTGTGCGGGGATGGCTCAGTGCACGCTTGGGCTACCCTCCCCAGCGATATCGTTAACATTCCGCCAGACATTCGCCAGTTGAGAGACATTGTCGCCATTAATGCCAACCAAGACGCGGTCGTAGCATTGCGCAGCAACGGCGTGGCAGTTGCGTGGGGAAGAGAGAACGGCGGCGGCGATACCAGCGCAGTTGCCCATTTGCTCACTGACGTTCGTGCTGTGTACGGAGGAGGCGATACCTTCGTGGCACTCAGGGCAGATCGTCGGGTAGTGGCTTGGGGCAACGCCGACTTCGGCGGTAACGGTGAGCAGAAAGCCCTGTATCAACTGATCAGTTACACAAAAACTCCGGCGAGCTGATCCGGACAACTGCGGATCGCTATGCCTGCGATGCAATCGAGAAAAAAGATCGCAGCCTTCGACACCGCTTACACGAGATTTATGCAGGCGCTGCCTCCGATGCGATCTTTTGATCTTGCTTGCCGCTTGAAGCTTGAAGCCCCTAGCTGCCCTTGTGCAACTTGCGCATCAACTCCGCCTCAGCCTGGGTCAAGCCGCACGACTGAGTCAGTTCATCGACGCTGGCGCCCATGCCCACCAGTTTCGCCGCTTGGGCGAATGACAGGCTCGACGGGTCGCGTTGTTCCAGTGCAACGATCTTGTCCGGCAACGGGCTTACCACCGCGCGCAACTCGTGCAGGGCCTCGCCCATGCGCACGTTGCCGTTCTGGTAATCGTCGACGCGTTTGGCCAGTTCCTTGATGCGCTGATCACGCAGCGCATCACCCTGGGCCTGCTGTGCAGCGATCACTCGCTGCGCCTTGATGTACGAGACGAACATCGCCAGCGTGCCGGCCCAGAACAGGAACAGAACAATTACCGCAACCTCGAGAATCAAATCAGATGCTCTCCAGTTCCGACCATTCTTCTTCGCTCATCATCTTGTCCAGCTCGACCAGAATCAGCAGCTCATTGTTCTTGTTGCACACGCCCTGAATGAACTTGGCCGATTCTTCGTTACCGACGTTCGGCGCAGTTTCGATTTCCGACTGACGCAGGTAAACCACTTCGGCCACGCTGTCGACCATGATGCCAACGACTTGCTTGTCGGCTTCGATGATGACGATACGGGTGTTGTCGCTGATCTCGCCGCTGTGCAGGCCGAAGCGCTGACGGGTGTCGATCACGGTGACCACGTTACCGCGCAGGTTGATGATGCCCAGCACGTAGCTCGGTGCACCCGGCACCGGCGCGATCTCGGTGTAGCGCAGCACTTCCTGCACGCGCATCACGTTGATGCCGTAGGTTTCGTTATCCAGTTTGAAGGTCACCCATTGCAGGATCGGATCTTCAGAACCTTTTGCATTCGACGCCTGACTACTCATACCCTGACCCCTCGAAAAAACCGCCCCGGGCGGTGTGTGTTCTGTGTGGTGGCATTGGAAAATGCCATCGCCTGATTGTTATGTCGGCTGCTATGTCGGTTTATGTAGCGGCTTGTTGCCACTCAAGTGCTTTGCCCCGCCGCTGGCGATCAACTCGGCCAGCGCGGATACGTCAAGCAATGCACACATGTGCTCGATCACGGTGCCGGCGAGCCATGGCCGCTGACCCCGGTGACTTCTCCATTTGATTTCATTCGGGTCCAGGCGCAACGAGCGGCTGACCTGATGCACTGCCAGCCCCCACTCGTAACCTTGTACCGAAATCACGTATTGCAGGCCCTGCCGGAAGTCATCGCGGTAACGATCCGGCATGACCCAGCGCGCGGTGTCCAGAACTTTCAGGTTGCCAGCCTGGCTCGGCAGAATGCCGAGGAACCACTCCGGCTGACCAAACAGCGGCGTCAGCTCGTGGCCGGCCAGCGAATAGATCGAGCCGAGGCACACCAGCGGCACCGCCAGGGTCAGCCCGGCAACGTCGAACAGCAAGCATTCGAATGCATCGGCAGCCCAGGCCGGACGGCCATCGGGTTCGACCGGTGGCGGCGGGTTGTTCGGTGGCAGGTGCACTTCGACCAGCGGCGGGACCAGCACCTTCGGCTCCGCAATCTGCGGCGCGGGTTCTGGCTCCGGCTCGGGTTCCGGCACGGTCAATAATTGCGTTTGCAGCAGCGGCGCCAAGGTCGACAGCGGCGCGCGCGGTTCGTCGATCAGCGCGACTGGCGCTTTGGCCACGGGGGCAGCAGCGGGCGCGGCAATTGGAGCGACGGATTTCTGCGCGTCGCGGGCCTGTTCTTCCAGCACCGCGGCCTGGAACTCGTCCATGGCCTCGGTGCTTTCCACCACTTCAGGCTGCGCCTGTTCGACGACTGGCGGCGGCGCTTCGACCGGCGCAGGCAAGTCCTCGGGCAGGTCGAGCAACAGGTCTTCCAGATAGGACTGCAAGGCCTGTTGCGGACGAGAAGTCAGCTTCACCGGCCGGTTCATGCGCGACTCCCGGTAGGAGCTGCCGAAGGCTGCGATCTTTTGATCTTTTCAGGAACACTCACAGGCAAGATCAAAAGATCGCAGCCTGCGGCAGCTCCTAGACGAATAAAGATCATGCTCAGGCCACCTGCGGAACAAGTTGCTGCGCGAGCAGGTGCTTGAGCAGCGCGCGGTAGGCCAGCACGCCACGGCTCTTGCCGTCGAATTGCGAAGGCGTGACGCCGGCGCGGCTGGCGTCGCGCAGACGGGTATCGACCGGGATGTAGCCGTGCCAGATGTCTTCGGGGAATTTGTCACGCAGCACGCGCAAGGTGCCCATCGACGCCTGCGTGCGGCGGTCGAACAGGGTCGGCACGATGCTGAACGGCAGCGGTTGTTTGCGCGAGCGATTGATCATCGCCAGGGTGTTGACCATGCGCTCCAGACCTTTCACGGCCAAGTGCTCGGTCTGCACCGGGATCACCAGTTGCTGGCTCGCCGCGAGGGCGTTGACCATCAGCACACCGAGCAACGGCGGGCTGTCGATGATCGCGTAATCGAAGTCCTGCCACAATTGCGCCAGACTCTTGGCGATCACCAGGCCCAAGCCACTCTGCCCCGGCGACTGCCGCTCAAGGGTGGCCAGTGCGGTGCTCGATGGCAGCAGGGAAATGCGTTCGTCGCTGGTCGACAACAGCAACTGCCCCGGCAGGCCTTGCGGCACGCTGCCCTTGTGCAGAAACAGGTCGTAGTTGCTGTGTTCCAGGCTGTCGGGGTCGTAGCCGAAATAGCTGGTCATCGAGCCGTGCGGGTCGAGATCGACCACAACCACGCGCTTGCCCGCCTCGGCCAGCAATCCGGCTAAAGCGATGGAGGATGTGGTTTTACCGACACCACCCTTTTGATTGGCGACTGCCCAGACTCTCATTCAGTTCGTTCCTCCCGGCCAGGTTGATTGGCCGAGACATGCTTCAGCGTGTTAATGCGGGCGACGGAGAATTGACGGCACTCTCGCGTCCCGGCGTCTTGACCGGGGTCGGTGCAGTTTGTGTGCCAGCGCGCTTCAACGCCGCGTCCGGTTGCGCATTGGCGGTTCCGGTGCCCGTCAGGCTGCGGCGCACATCAAGATTGCGCGACACCACCAGCACCACGCGACGGTTCTTCGCCCGGCCTTCGACCGTGGCGTTGTTGGCCACCGGCTGGAATTCGCCGTAGCCCACCGACGCCAGTCGCCCAGGGTTTACGCCCTGCATGGCGAGCATCCGCACGATGCTCGCCGAGCGCGCCGAGGACAGTTCCCAGTTGGTCGGGTACTGCGCGGTGCGGATCGGTTGATCGTCGGTGAAGCCTTCGACGTGGATCGGGTTATCGAACGGTTTGAGGATCGCCGCGACCTTGTCGATGATGTTGAACGCGATGTCGCTCGGCATGGCATCGCCGCTGCCGAACAACAGGCTGGAATTGAGCTCGATCTCGACCCACAACTCGTTGCCGCGCACGGTCATCTGGTTGGAGCTGATCAAGTCACCGAAGGCGGCGCTGATGTCATCGGCGATGCTTTTCAGCGGATCGCTGGCCCCGGAAATACCGGCGTCGACCTGTTCGGCATCCTTGACCAGCGGCTTGGCCGGGGTCACGGTTTTCGGTCGTTCGTCGCCGATCGGAATCGGTTTGAGCGAGCGGTCGGAGTCGGTAAACACGCCGATCAGCGCTTCGGAAATGACTTTGTATTTGCCTTCGTTGATCGACGAGATCGAGTACATCACCACGAAAAACGCGAACAGCAAAGTGATGAAATCCGCGTAGGACACGAGCCAGCGCTCGTGATTGACGTGTTCTTCCTGGTGGCGACGACGAGCCATGAGGTTATTCCCTTAGTCCATGAAGCCTTGCAGCTTCAACTCAATGGAACGAGGGTTTTCACCTTCGGCGATCGACAGAATTCCTTCCAGCAACATTTCGCGATAACGCGACTGCCGCAACGCGATGGACTTGAGCTTGGCCGCGACCGGCAAGAGGATCAGGTTGGCACTGGCCACGCCATAGATGGTCGCGACGAACGCCACGGCAATCCCGTTACCCAACTGCGACGGATCGGCGAGGTTGCCCATCACGTGAATCAGGCCCATCACCGCACCGATGATGCCGATGGTCGGTGCGTAGCCGCCCATGCTTTCGAACACCTTGGCCGCTTCGATATCACGGGATTCCTGAGTGTAGAAATCCACTTCGAGAATGCTGCGAATCGCCTCCGGCTCGGCGCCGTCGACCAGCAATTGCAGGCCCTTGCGCGAATAGCTGTCAGGTTCGGCGTCGGCCACGCCTTCGAGGCCGAGCAGGCCTTCCTTGCGCGCCGTCAGGCTCCAATTGACCACGCGGTCGATGCCGCCGGCCAGGTCGACACGCGGCGGAAAGAAGATCCAGCCGAGAATCTGCATGGCGCGCTTGAACGCGCTCATCGGCGATTGCAGCAGCGCAGCACCGACCGTGCCGCCCAGTACGATCAGCGCCGCCGGGCCGTTGGCCAGCGCGCCGAGGTGACCGCCTTCAAGGTAGTTGCCGCCGATGATGGCGACGAACGCCATGATGAGGCCGATTAGGCTGAGAACATCCATCAGATACACGCCTCGACGATGTGCTTGCCGATGTCGTCCAGACCATACACCGCGTCAGCAAGATCGGCTTTGACGATGGCCATCGGCATGCCGTAGATCACGCAGCTAGCTTCGTCCTGTGCCCACACCGAACTGCCGCCCTGCTTGAGCAGACGCGCGCCTTCGCGGCCGTCGGCGCCCATGCCGGTCAGCACCACTGCCAGAACTTTGTCGCCGTAAGACTTGGCTGCAGAACCGAAGGTAATGTCCACGCACGGCTTGTAATTCAGACGTTCGTCACCCGGCAAAATCTTCACCGCGCCACGGCCGTCGATCATCATCTGCTTGCCACCCGGCGCCAGCAGCGCCAGGCCCGGACGCAGGATGTCGCCATCCTCGGCTTCCTTGACGCTGATACGGCAGAGCTTGTCGAGACGCTCGGCAAACGCCTTGGTGAACGCCGCCGGCATGTGCTGGATCAGCACGATCGGCGCCGGGAAGTTCGCCGGCAACTGCGTCAGTACACGTTGCAGCGCGACCGGGCCGCCAGTCGAGGTGCCGATGGCAACCAGTTTGTAGGCTTTGCGTTTCGGAGCCGGCGACGAAGCACTGGCAGCGGATGCACGGGCAGGCGCAGGCGCAGGTGCCGGACGTGCCGGGACAGGGCTGCTGTGGCTCGTGTGGCTGCCGTAGCTCGACGCTGCCGGAGCAGGCGTCGGCGCTGGCGCAGCGGCGGGAGCCGGCGCGCTGTAGGCACTGAAACGACGGTTACTGCGCGAGATGCTGTGGACTTTCTCGCAAAGCAGTTGCTTGACCTTCTCGGGGTTGCGCGAGATGTCTTCGAAATTCTTCGGCAGGAAATCCACCGCGCCGGCGTCCAGCGCATCGAGGGTTACCCGCGCGCCTTCGTGGGTCAGCGAGGAGAACATCAACACCGGGGTCGGGCAGCGCTGCATGATGTGCCGCACTGCCGTGATGCCGTCCATCATCGGCATCTCGTAGTCCATGGTGATCACGTCAGGCTTGAGGGCCATGGCCTGATCGATCGCCTCTTTACCGTTGGTGGCCGTGCCGACCACCTGGATGCTCGGATCCGCCGAAAGAATTTCCGAGACGCGGCGGCGGAAAAAACCCGAATCGTCCACCACCAGGACTTTGACTGCCATAAACACTCCATTAGGTGCAGCGGCGCGTCATCGCGCCGCCGCCCCGGATTCAAATACGCTTTGTGGCGTAACGCTTGAGCATGCTTGGAACATCGAGAATCAGCGCAATGCGGCCGTCACCGGTGATGGTGGCGCCGGACATGCCCGGAGTTCCCTGGAGCATTTTGCCCAATGGCTTGATGACCACTTCTTCCTGGCCGACCAGTTGATCGACGACGAAGCCGATCCGCTGAGTGCCCACCGAAAGAATCACCACATGGCCTTCGCGCTGCTCTTCGTGAGCGGCGGAGCTGACCAGCCAGCGCTTGAGGTAGAACAATGGCAGCGCCTTGTCGCGCACGATCACCACTTCCTGACCGTCGACGACGTTGGTGGTCGACAAGTCGAGGTGGAAGATTTCGTTGACGTTGACCAGCGGGAACGCGAACGCCTGATTGCCGAGCATGACCATCAGCGTCGGCATGATCGCCAGGGTCAGCGGCACCTTGATGACGATCTTCGAACCCTGGCCCTTGGTCGAGTAGATGTTGATCGAACCGTTGAGCTGGGAAATCTTGGTCTTCACCACGTCCATGCCGACACCACGGCCGGACACGTCGGAGATCTCGGTCTTGGTCGAGAAACCCGGGGCGAAGATCAGGTTGTAGCACTCGGTATCGCTCAAGCGATCGGCCGCGTCCTTGTCCATCACACCGCGTTTTACCGCGATCGAACGCAGGACGTTCGGGTCCATGCCTTTGCCGTCGTCGGAGATCGACAGCAGGATATGGTCGCCTTCCTGCTCGGCCGCCAGCACCACGCGACCGCCACGGGCCTTGCCCGATGCTTCGCGTTCTTCCGGCGACTCGATGCCGTGGTCGACAGCGTTGCGCACCAAGTGGACCAGCGGGTCGGCCAGAGCCTCGACAAGGTTTTTGTCGAGGTCGGTTTCTTCGCCCACCAGTTCCAGGTTGATCTCTTTCTTGAGCTGACGTGCGAGGTCGCGAACCAGACGCGGGAAGCGCCCGAAGACCTTCTTGATCGGCTGCATCCGCGTTTTCATCACGGCGGTCTGCAGGTCAGCGGTGACCACGTCGAGGTTCGACACGGCCTTGGACATGGCTTCGTCGCCGCTGTTGAGGCCCAGACGCACCAGACGGTTACGCACCAGCACCAGCTCACCGACCATGTTCATGATCTCGTCGAGCCGCGCGGTGTCGACGCGCACGGTGGTTTCCGCTTCGCTGGCCGGCTTTTCTGCCGGGGCAGCAGCTGGCGCGCGGGCCGGAGCCGGTGCAGCAGCGGCGGCCGGTTTCGGCGCCTCGGCTTTCGGTTCAGGCTTGGCGGCAGGCTTCGGCGCAGCAGCGGCAGCCGGAGCTTTCGCCGCTGGCGTGGCGACGCTCGACACGGAGCCGGCAGTCGCAGCGCTGGCGTCAAACTTGCCTTTGCCGTGCAGTTCGTCGAGCAGCGATTCGAATTCGTGATCGCTGATCAGGTCACTGCCGGCCGCAGCGGCTGCCGGTGCAGCAGGTGCTGACGGGGCCGAAGCGATGGCCGATTCCAGCGCGTCAACGGCGAAGTTGCCCTTGCCGTGCAACTGATCGAGCAAGGCTTCGAATTCGTCGTCGGTGATGTCCGAGCTGTCGCCCGTAGCAGGCGCGGCCGGAGCAGCCGGCGCTGCTGGTGCCGCCGGAGCGACCGCATCGACAGCAAACTGGCCTTTGCCATGCAGTTGATCGAGCAGCGATTCAAATTCGGCGTCGGTGATTTCATCGCTGGCCGCCGTGTCGGCAACCGGCGCGGGAGCAGCAACAGCGGCCGGAGCCTCGGCCTGGGCCTTGACGGCATTCAGCGAGTCCAGCAGTTGTTCGAATTCGTTATCGGTGATGTCGTCCGAGGAGTCGCTTTCAACGACCAGTTCTTCGATCATCTCGGCAACCGGCGAAGCCGGGGCTTCATCCGCCGATTGCGGTTCGGCCAGACGCGCCAGCGCGGCCAACAGTTCCGGCGTGGCAGCGGTGATCGGTGCACGCTCACGGACTTCACTGAACATGCTGTTCACCGCGTCCAGTGCTTCGAGCACAACGTCCATCAGCTCTGCATCAACGCGACGCTCACCCTTGCGCAGGATGTCGAAAACGTTTTCGGCGATGTGACAGCACTCCACCAGCTCATTGAGCTGAAGGAAGCCGGCGCCCCCTTTTACAGTGTGGAAACCGCGAAAAATTGCATTGAGCAGATCTGCATCATCCGGGCGGCTTTCCAGCTCGACCAGTTGTTCGGACAGTTGCTCAAGAATCTCGCCGGCCTCAACCAGGAAATCCTGAAGGATCTCTTCATCGGCGCCGAAGCTCATTAATGGGGTGCTCCTACAGGTCTAAAAACCCAAAAAACCCGAATTCCGAAACTCTAGAATCCAAGGCTGGATAACAAATCGTCCACATCGTCCTGACCGGACACAACGTCTTCTCGTTTATCGGCATGAATCTGCGGACCTTCACCCTGCGAGAGATGTTTTTGTGGATCTTTTTCAGCAAGCATTGCGGCGCGGTCATGTTCGATGCCCGCAAAGCGGTCGACCTGACTGGCCATGAGCACGAGTTTGAGCAGATTGCTTTCGACTTCGGTGACCAGTTGGGTCACACGCTTGATCACTTGACCTGTGAGGTCCTGGTAATCCTGAGCCAGCAGGATGTCGTTGAGGTTGCTCGACACCGCACGGTTGTCCGTGCTGCTGCGTGACAGAAAACCGTCGACCCGGCGCGCCAGTTCACGGAACTCTTCAGCCCCGACCTCGCGACGCATGAAGCGGCCCCAATCGGCGCTCAACGTCTGCGCTTCATCAGCCAGACTGTTGACCACCGGGGTGGCGCTTTCCACCAGATCCATGGTGCGGTTGGCCGCGGCTTCCGTCAGCTTGACCACATAGCCCAGGCGTTCGGTGGCGTCGGTAATTTGCGACACTTCCTCGGCCTGCGGCATGTGCGGATCGATCTGGAAATTGACGATCGCACTGTGCAGTTCACGTGTGAGCTTGCCCACTTCCTGATACAGGCCGCGGTCACGGGTCTGATTGAGCTCATGGATCAGTTGCACCGCGTCGCCGAACTTGCCTTTTTCAAGGCTCTCGACCAGTTCGACCGCGTGTTTTTTCAGGGTCGATTCGAAATCGCCCTGTGATGATTCGTTATGCTCCATAGCTCCCCCGCGCATTCATCAGCCGATGCGTTCGAAAATCTTCTCGATTTTGTCTTTCAACGCTTGAGCCGTGAAAGGTTTGACTACGTAACCGTTCACACCGGCCTGAGCGGCCTCGATGATCTGCTCGCGCTTGGCTTCAGCAGTCACCATCAACACCGGGAGGTGCTTGAGTTTTTCATCGGCGCGCACGTGACGCAGCAGGTCGATACCGGTCATGCCCGGCATGTTCCAGTCCGTTACCAGAAAGTCGATGCTGCCGCTGTTGAGCACCGGAATGGCAGTGGTGCCATCGTCGGCCTCGACGGTGTTGGTGAACCCAAGATCGCGCAGCAGGTTCTTGATGATCCGCCGCATCGTTGAGAAGTCATCAACGATGAGGATTTTCATGTCTTTGTTCAATTCGACCTCCAAGCAGTCTTAAACGCGCCCAGCACCTGGACGCGCCACTTCAATCAATCGGCATAGCACTCGAAGTTTGTCTGGAGCACAACGGATCGAGACCGGCGCCGCTTATCACCGCACCAGCCTCGTTTCGCAGTGTCCCCACACTGCCTTCAGCGCGCTCGCCACTCCCCCAAACGCCCCCGCAGACGGGCCGCGCACTGGCTGTGTAACTGGCTGACCCGCGATTCACTGACGCCAAGGACTTCACCGATTTCCTTGAGGTTCAGCTCTTCGTCGTAGTACAGCGCCAACACCAGTCGCTCACGCTCCGGCAAATTGGCAATCGCGTCCGCCAGCGCCGCCTGGAAGCGTTCATCTTCCAGATCGCGTGACGGCTCCATATGAGCACTGGCGCCATCCTCGTGCAGCCCTTCGTGTTCGCCGTCCTGCAACAGGTCGTCGAAACTGAACAGGCGACTGCCCAAGGTGTCATTCAGAATCCCGTAGTAATCGTCGAGACTCAATTGGAGTTCGGCCGCAACCTCGTGATCTTTAGCGTCACGGCCGGTTTTAGCTTCAATCGAGCGAATCGCGTCGCTGACCATCCTGGTATTACGGTGAACCGAGCGTGGCGCCCAATCCCCTTTGCGCACTTCATCGAGCATCGCGCCGCGGATTCGAATGCCCGCGTACGTTTCGAAACTGGCGCCTTTGCTGGCGTCGTATTTGGTCGAGACTTCCAGCAAACCGATCATCCCGGCCTGGATCAGGTCTTCGACCTGCACGCTGGCCGGCAGGCGCGCCAGCAAGTGATAGGCAATGCGCTTGACCAGTGGCGCGTAACGCTCGATCAATTCGTATTGCGCGTCACGCGCCGACTTTTTGTAAAGATTCATGCCACTGGCGGTCATATCACAGGCCCTGCGGTTTGCTGCACGAGACGCTCGACGAAAAATTCCAGATGCCCGCGCGGGTTGGCGGGCAGCGGCCAGGTATCGACCTTCTGGGCGATGGCCTTGAAGGCCAGTGCGCACTTGGAACGGGGAAAGGCTTCGTAGACAGCGCGCTGCTTCTGCACTGCCTTGCGCACGCTTTCGTCGTATGGCACGGCGCCGACGTATTGTAGGGCGACGTCGAGGAAGCGATCCGTGACCTTGGTCAACTTGGCGAACAGGTTGCGCCCTTCCTGCGGGCTCTGCGCCATGTTGGCCAGCACGCGGAAGCGGTTCATGCCGTAATCGCGGTTGAGCAACTTGATCAGCGCGTAAGCATCGGTGATCGAAGTCGGCTCGTCGCAGACCACCAGCAACACTTCCTGGGCGGCGCGTACGAAACTGACTACCGAGTCACCAATACCCGCAGCGGTGTCGATCACCAGCACGTCGAGATTGTCGCCGATGTCGCTGAACGCCTGGATCAGGCCGGCGTGTTGCGCCGGGCTCAAGTGCACCATGCTCTGCGTGCCGGAGGCCGCCGGCACGATGCGAATCCCGCCCGGGCCTTGCAACAGCACGTCGCGCAGTTCGCAACGGCCTTCGATAACGTCGGCCAGTGTGCGCTTGGGTGTCAGCCCCAGCAGAACGTCGACGTTCGCCAGGCCCAGGTCGGCGTCCAGCAGCATGACCCGACGGCCAAGCTCTGCCAGCGCCAGCGACAAGTTCACTGACACGTTAGTCTTGCCGACGCCACCTTTGCCGCCGGTCACCGCGATCACCTGTACGGGATGCATGCTGCCCATGTTATTTCTTTACCTTGTCTTGCATAGACGGAGGCCACATTACTGGCTGCGCGTTCCTGATCGGAACAATGCGTGGCAGACCATCGATGTAGGTACAAAAACTGTTCATGATTACCTCAGCCAACCTGCTTGGTCGGGCTGTGATAGATATCAGCGAACATGTCAGCCATGGCTTCTTCGCTGGGTTCTTCCTGCATTTGCACGCTGACGGCGCGGCTGACCAATTGATGACGACGCGGCAGATGCAGATCATCCGGAATCCGTGGGCCATCGGTCAGGTACGCGACCGGCAATTCATGACTGATCGCCAGGCTCAACACTTCGCCGAGACTGGCCGTTTCATCCAGTTTAGTCAGGATGCAGCCGGCCAGCCCGCAACGCTTGTAACTGTGATAAGCGGCGGTTAGAACCTGTTTCTGGCTGGTGGTTGCCAGGACCAGATAATTTTTTGAGCGAATGCCACGCCCGGCCAGGCTCTCAAGCTGCATGCGCAACGCCGGATCACTGGCTTGCAGGCCGGCAGTATCGATCAAAACTACGCGTTTGCGTAGCAGTGGATCCAATGCCTGCACCAGCGACTGACCCGGATCGACGTGCGTTACCGGCACGTTGAGGATGCGCCCGAGGGTTTTCAATTGTTCCTGCGCGCCGATGCGGAAGCTGTCCATGCTTACCAGTGCAACGTTCTGCGCGCCGTACTTGAGCACATAACGCGCGGCGAGCTTGGCCAGCGTGGTGGTCTTGCCCATGCCGGCGGGGCCGACCATGGCAATCACACCGCCCTCTTCCAGCGGCTCGACTTCCGGCACGGCAATCATCCGCGCCAGGTGGGCCAACAGCATGCGCCAAGCCTGACGGGGTTCTTCGATATCGGTGATCATCGCCAACAGATCGCGCGACAGCGGGCCGGACAGGCCGATGCGCTGCAGACGGCGATACAGATTGGCCTGGGCCGGACGGCTGCCTTGCAGCTGATTCCAGGCCAGGGTGCCGAGCTGCACTTCCATCAGCTCGCGCAAGCTGTTCAATTCAAAACGCATCGAATCCAGTGCACGCGGATCGACACCCGCCGAGGCCTGCGCAGGCGCTGCGGCCGGGCGCGTCGGTGCGGCGTAGGTCGGCTCGCTCAGCGGTTCGGCAGCAGTCAGCGGCAGGCCTGCGGTCAACGGCAGCCCGGCGAACAACTGCTGATTGGTGTTGCCGTCGGCTTCGCCACGCAGGCTCAGCTCGGCCTGGGCGGTGACGATGCGCGACTGGGTCTTGCGCAGCTCGTCTTCGAGTTCCATGTTTGGAACCCGTGGCGCCAGCGCCGACAATTTGTAATCCAGAGCCGCCGTCAACTCGACGCCGCCGGCGATGCGGCGGTTGCCGATGATGGCGGCATCAGCGCCCAGCTCATCGCGAACCAGCTTCATGGCCTGACGCATATCGGCGGCGAAAAAACGCTTAACTTGCATAAACCACTACCTCAGCCGTTGGGCCCTACTGTCGCAACGATGGTCACTTGCTTGTTGTCCGGTACTTCCTGGTAGGCCAGTACATGCAGCCCTGGCACTGCGAGGCGGCCGAAACGCGAGAGCATCGCGCGAATCGGGCCTGCTACCAGCAGGATCACCGGTTGGCCTTGCATTTCCTGACGCTGGGCCGCTTCGATCAACGAACGTTGCAGCTTCTCGGCCATGCTCGGCTCCAGCAGAACGCCCTCTTCCGAGCCTTGTCCTGCCTTCTGCAGACTATTGAGCAATATCTGTTCCAACCTTGGTTCCAATGTGATTACAGGCAGCTCGGACTCAGTGCCTACAATGCTTTGGACGATTGCACGGGATACGCCGACCCGCACAGCGGCGACCAGCGCGGCGGTATCTTGACTCTTCGCGGCGTTGTTCGCGATCGCTTCGGCGATGCTGCGGATGTCGCGCACCGGCACGTGCTCGGCGAGCAGCGCTTGCAGAACCTTGAGCAACTGCGACAGCGAAACCACGCCCGGCACCAGCTCTTCCGCCAGTTTCGGCGAGCTCTTGGCCAGCAATTGCATGAGTTGCTGCACTTCCTCGTGGCCGATCAGCTCACTGGAGTGCTTGTACAGAATCTGGTTCAAGTGCGTGGCGACCACGGTGCTGGCGTCAACCACGGTGTAGCCGAGCGATTGCGCCTGGGCGCGCTGGCTGATTTCGATCCACACCGCCTCCAGGCCGAAAGCCGGATCTTTGGCGTTGATCCCGTTGAGCGAGCCGTACACCTGCCCCGGGTTGATCGCCAGTTCGCGATCCGGATAAATCTCGGCCTCGGCGAGAATCACGCCCATCAGCGTCAGCCGATACGCGCTCGGCGCCAGATCGAGGTTGTCGCGGATATGCACGGTCGGCATCAGAAAGCCCAGATCCTGCGAGAGCTTCTTGCGCACACCCTTGATCCGCGCGAGCAATTGCCCACCCTGATTGCGGTCCACCAGCGGAATCAGGCGATAGCCGACTTCCAGGCCGATCATGTCGATCGGCGTCACGTCGTCCCAGCCCAGTTCTTTGGTTTCCATGGCGCGGGCCGGCGACGGCAGCAGTTCCTGCTGACGCTTGACCTCTTCCAGCGCCACAACCTTGGCAACGTTCTGCTTTTTCCAGAACAGGTACGCGCCGCCCGCAGCCAGCGCCGCCATGCTCAGGAAGGAGAAGTGCGGCATGCCCGGCACCAGACCCATCACCGCCATCAAACCAGCGGCCACGGCCAGCGCTTTCGGCGAGGCGAACATCTGGCGGTTGATCTGCTTGCCCATGTCTTCCGAGCCGGACGCACGGGTCACCATGATCGCCGCTGCTGTAGATAACAACAGTGATGGCAATTGCGCCACTAAACCGTCACCGATGGTCAGCAAGGCGTAAACCTTGCCCGCGTCGCCGAAGCTCATGCCATGCTGGAAGATACCCACGGCCATGCCGCCGATGAGGTTGATGAACAGAATCAGCAGGCCGGCGATCGCGTCACCACGGACAAACTTGCTGGCACCGTCCATCGAACCGTAGAACTCCGCCTCCTGGGCGACTTCCTGACGGCGCGACTTGGCTTGATTCTGGTCGATCAGGCCGGCGTTGAGGTCGGCGTCGATCGCCATTTGTTTGCCGGGCATCGCATCGAGGGTGAAGCGCGCGCTCACCTCGGAAATCCGCCCGGCACCCTTGGTCACCACGACGAAGTTGATGATCATGAGGATCGCGAAGACCACGATACCGACCACGTAGTTACCGCCGATCACCACCTCACCGAACGCCTGAATCACCTTACCGGCAGCGGCGTGGCCGTCCTGACCGTGGAGCATTACCACCCGCGTCGAGGCCACGTTCAGCGCCAGTCGCAGCAACGTCGCCACCAGCAGAATGGTCGGGAACACGGCGAAATCCAGCGGCCGCAGCGCGTACACGCAGACCAGCAGGACGACGATGGACAGGGCAATGTTGAAGGTAAAGAAGACGTCGAGCAGGAACGGCGGTACCGGCAACATCATCATCGCCAGCATGACCAGCAGCAACAACGGCACGCCCAGATTGCCTCGACTGAGGTCGGCAACGTTGGTGCGTGCTGTATTGAATAACTGAGTGCGATCCACCGTTTTTCCCCGTTCCTTTAAAGCAAACTTTTGACGCCCCGAACGGGCGCAGGGCGGCTATTGCAAGAAGCTTTCCAACTTTTGCCGGGGAATGAAATAGAGCGGTTTTACTTGGGATTTATCGGCTGATTGGGCTGACCCCTTCGCGAGCAGGCTCGCTCCCACAGTTTGACATGCATTCCCAATCGGACATTTGGAATACGGCCCCTGTGGGAGCGAGCCTGCTCGCGAAGAGGCCATCGAATGCGGCGCATTTTGTCGATTTAAACGAAGCTGTTTAAAAGACACCTCCAGACACGGTCTCAAGGCTACAAATCCTTGCGCCATAGCCTACAGCCAAGCCAGAATCCGCCGGCTTGTGCGCTTTGGGGTCGAGTTCTATCGTGGTCCGGTCGCTGACGAATCAGCGATCGGGTTTAGCGACTCGAACTCAAGTCAAAGGTGCATCAGCGTTCCAGGCTTCGTTGCGGATCTGTATGTTCGCGATTTCGTCATGGTGGCTGTATGCGGGAGACCTTCGGGTCTGCCGGGTGCCTTTGACCGGTTCGCTAACCCGCGTACAGCCGCCACCCTCCCTGTTTAGCGACAGGTTGTAGCGGCTCCACTTCAAAGGAGCTTCACCATGATCAAACCAACACCCAACCCGCCCGAATCCGACCCCACCTCCCCCTACGAATCCCTCGACTCAAAAAAACTTCACGAAGCCGCCGATCGCGCCCTCGACCACTACCTCTGCCCACCCGGCTCGACCCCACCGCCCTTCAGTCCCCGCGCCATGTACGCCGTCACCGCCGACACGAAAAACGAAGACCTGCTGGCCAACGCCTGCGAAACCCTCGCCTCGGCCAAAACCATTGCCCAGGAATTCGCCGGGCTGGTGAAACCATCGCAGCGCCGAACGCTGATGGGCATCGCGCAGTTGATCATGCTCGGGGAACTGGCGGTAAATCGGGTGCTGGATAATCTGGAGTTGCCTGGATGATGCGGTTCGGCTGAGTGATTCGAGTGAGAGAGCCGGCCTTTTGGCGAGCAAGCTCGCTCCCACATTTTGATCTTCTTGGATGCAAATCTTGCAGCGGCTGAAGATCCTGTCGAGTGCAGCTTGCGCGAGCTAGGCCTCTCGGCGGCGCAGGAGCGCCCACCCCTTCAGCGATACCATTGGTCGGATAACCGTCCCCACCTGTCAGATCTGACAGGTGACGGGCGCCTCGTTCTGCGTTGTGATGAACCTTGCCTGCCATTGTTCCTGGAGAACAGAATGAGCGTTCAAGTCCATTCAACCGAAGCCAACGCTGCCCTGGCCTTGTATCCCGTGTACCCCCCGCAATGGATAACACCGGTGCTGCCTCCAGGTACTGCTGATGGTGGCCTTCCTCTCTCGGCATTCACTCCATCTGGGGTCGAACTTGTCATCGACCCCATAACCGGCTTGCGGAATTGGGTCATGGCGGCTTATGACGTCGTGACTATTTTTGTCAACGGAGTCAACACCGGCATCAGCAAAACCATCTATCCCGGTGAGGAGCAGGAACGCATTCTTTTGCACGTGCCGGCGAGCTGGTTCACAAACGGTGTCAACGATGTCCGCTACAGAGTGACCCGAGCCAGCGGTAACGACGCTGACTCACCCACACTCAAGCTGCTCTACAACAACCCGGCGCCTACCGTCACCGTCAGCCATCCACCCAGCGTCGCACCGGGGCAGACGGCAGTCATCACGATCACCGTCGGTTACTCACGGCCTCACGACACGGTCACGCTCACCATAGGCACCTGGAGCATCACATTTCCCAACCCCACAAGCCCGCTCAACCACACCCTGACGGCTGCAGAATTGCAGTTGATAGGCGACGGCACCCATTCGGTCTTCGCCAGGGTGCGCGATCAATTGACCAACAACAATGAGTCGGCGACGACCCCGATCACTATCACCGCCAATCAGAAGGTGTACAACTCGCCGATAATCGCTGAGGCCGTGGACGGCATGCTCGACGTGGCCGCACTGAGGGGCCAGGACGCCACGCTACGAGCACGCAACTGGACGGGAATCCAGGTCGGTCAGCAGGTGTGGCTGAAGCTCACCGGCCAGAAACCCGACGGCTCGGCGCACGTCCTGCAATTCTGGAATGGTGACACCCACAAGGTGAATGCGACCTGGGTCAGTCAGGGGTTCTGGGATAAACCGCTGCTCATAGCTTTTCTGAAAGAATTGAAAGAAGGATCGCTGTTGAAACTGGAATTCTGGGTATCGGAGGACAAGAGCAATGACTTCGCTAGCGCCACGCAGTTTCCGTATCAGGTGTATACCGTCATTGGCCTGCAACTTGTCCTGCCACCCCCAACCTTGACCCCGCCTACTGTGCCGATTGACGTTTTGGCTAATCCGGATGGAGTGAAGCTTCAGATAACAGGCTTCGCAGCAGAGAAAGACGATAAGGCTCAATTCGTCCAGGTGAACGCGCCGGCCGGTGCGCCGCCGTTTCCGGTGGTGGATTTTGTTGGTGGGATTGCAGAGATTTCATTGAGCGCTGCGTTTCTGGCGGCTTGGCATGGCAAGGCGATTGAGTTTCGGTGGGATTTGATTCGCGCTGGACAACCGGCCGGGGCATCAGCAATAGCCGGCTTTGATGTCAGGATTATCGCTGATGCAGATCCCCGCTTGCCAACGCCGAACGTGACCCAGGCACAGGATAATAAAACGTTAAACTTAAACAGCTTCACGGGCGATGCGGAAGTGACATTAGATCACTGGACTGGCATTTCGACGGATCAGATTATTAATCTACAGTGCATTGGAGTCGACAACTCTGGCACCCCCCATACAATCGAGCTTCTGACCAACCATCAAATCACTGCGGAAAATATCGAACACGGTTTTATAGAGAGCCTATCAAGAAGCGAGCTCAATAAACTTAAGGACAACGAAGAGATTCAAATTAAAGCATGGGTAGAATTTGCCTCAAGCAACGGCATTCCGACCATAATGCTTCCGACGTTAATCCTCACTCTCATTATAATTCCAAACGAGATAATCATAAACTTTGATAATGAGCCGTCTCGAGCACTGTACACCGGGGAGTCACTCGAAACGCAGTATGTCACTATCACTAATATATCTTCGTCGCACCCCATATCAATATCGCCGGCAAGTGGCAGCGGTGACCCCCCATTACAAAACATTGAGAGGCAAGTAGTTTTTACATCACTGGGAACCTGCCAAATACACTTTAACTTTAAACATGCATTCACATACATCAGCTTTTATCAAGCCTGGGGAAACGTAACAAATAGGGCAAACTATTATGATTCAAAAGGATCTTTCCTAGGATATCAACTTCTGACTCCCACAGTAAAAGATCCCGCGCAACTTATCGAATTTAGAGGCACTGATGTTGCTCGAGTGGAAATAATCACAAATAATGACGCGATCGCCATCGACAATTTTAGATGTGTACGATAAGCCGCCCCGCACCTGAATCAATAAAAAAGGTTAATCCAAGCTCCGGAGTTCGCAAAAAAAAACACACACAAAGCGATACCATTGGTCGGAAAACCGTCCCCACCTGTCAGATCTGACAGGTGACGGACGCCTCGTTCTGCGTTGTGATGAACCTTGCCCGCCATTGTTCATCACCAGTGTTCGAGGAGAACAGAATGAGCGTTCAAGTCTATTCAACCGAAGCCAACGCTGCCCTGGCCTTGTATCCCGTGTACCCCCCGCAATGGATAACACCGGTGCTGCCTCCAGGTACTGCTGATGGTGGCCTTCCTCTCTCGGCATTCACTCCATCTGGGGTAGAACTTGTCATCGACCCCATAACCGGCTTGCGGAATTGGGTCATGGCGGCTTATGACGTCGTGACTATTTTTGTCAACGGAGTCAACACCGGCATCAGCAAAACCATCTATCCCGGTGAGGAGCAAGAACGCATTCTTTTGCACGTGCCGGCGAGCTGGTTCACAAACGGTGTCAACGATGTCCGCTACAGAGTGACCCGAGCCAGCGGTAACGACGCTGACTCACCCACACTTAAGCTGCTCTACAACAACCCGGCGCCTACCGTCACCGTCAGCCATCCACCCAGCGTCGCACCGGGGCAGACGGCAGTCATCACGATCACCGTCGGTTACCCACGGCCTCACGACACGGTCACGCTCACCATAGGCACCTGGAGCATCACATTTCCCAACCCCACAAGCCCGATCACCCATACCCTGACGGCTGCCGAATTGCAGTTGATTGGCGACGGCACCCATTCGGTCTTCGCCAGGGTGCGCGATCAATTGACCAACAACAATGAGTCGGCGACGACCCCGATCACTATCACCGCCAATCAGAAGGTGTACAACTCGCCGATAATCGCTGAGGCCGTGGACGGCATGCTCGACGTGGCCGCACTGAGGGGCCAGGACGCCACGCTACGAGCACGCGACTGGACGGGAATCCAGGTCGGTCAGCAGGTGTGGTTGAAGCTCACCGGCCAGAAACCTGACGGCTCGGCGCACGTCCTGCAATTCTGGAATGGTGACACCCACAAGGTGAATGCGACCTGGGTCAGTCAGGGGTTCTGGGATAAACCGCTGCTCATAGCTTTTCTGAAAGAATTGAAAGAAGGATCGCTGTTGAAACTGGAATTCTGGGTATCGGAGGACAAGAGCAATGACTTCGCTAGCGCCACGCAGTTTCCGTATCAGGTGTATACCGTCATTGGCCTGCAACTTGTCCTGCCACCCCCAACCTTGACCCCGCCCACTGTGCCGATTGACGTTTTGGCTAATCCGGATGGAGTGAAGCTTCAGATAACAGGTTTCGCAGCAGAGAAAGACGATAAAGCTCAATTCGTCCAGGTGAACGCGCCGGCCGGTGCGCCGCCGTTTCCGGTGGTGGATTTTGTTGGTGGGATTGCAGAGATTTCATTGAGCGCTGCGTTTCTGGCGGCTTCGCATGGCAAGGCGATTGAGTTTCGGTGGGATTTGATTCGCGCTGGGGTACCGGCCTACGAATCACCATCTGCCAATTTTGATGTTATGAAAATCGCCGATGGAGACCCGCGTTTGCCGACGCCTGACATTGCCGGCAATACCGGCGACTTACTGAACACCACAGAACTCTCACCAGAAGCACGGATTCTTGCGGCGCGATGGCCGCTGTTCGAACCAAGACAACCGATTTGGGTAACGTGTGCCGGCTTTGACAAGAATGGCAATGCCGTCAGCAAGCATGTGAGGTCGGGAGAGTTCAATGAATCAGCGAACGGCTTGTCAGTGGAAGCGCCAATTGAATGGCTCAAGGCTCTCAAGGACGGGACGAAGCAGACGACAACCGTGAAAGTAAACCTTGATGGGGTCTCCGATGCCGCTAAGGCGGTAGTTCTGCCGTCGCGTATTTATACCGTCAAGGCATTACATCCTTTCACCATAGAAACCGTCCTCATGGAGCTTAATGGTCTGAACATCAATGCTGACTTTCTTGCTCTGACCGGAACTCCAGCACCCGGAACAACCCAAACGCGCTCACCAACCTCTGGCGATGGTGACTATGCCTATTTCTCCAGTTCTACAGATGTAGCGACAGTCGACAGCAACGGACTGGTCAGCGGCTGCAAAAACGGCAGTGCGACTATTACGGTACGAGAAAACAGCACGCAACGAGAAGTTTCGTTCCCCGTCAGAGTGCAGAATGTTACTCGCCTTGTTATGACACCTACCCATACCTACAGCATCGGTGCAGCCATTAATTGGATGAATTCGATAGGTGGATCACCCGTTTCGAATGCAGCCATCGATGTTCTTAAAGTCAAATTCAGGCCACTGGTGTCCAGCGCAGGCGGCTGGTTATGCCGAACTGATGGATGCGGCGCTGGGCACTACCTTTCGGTAGTAACCAATAATCCAAATGCCTGGACAATTTCCTGCTTCACCGGCAACAACTCCCAAGCACATGGTTGGTGCTTGTTACCGGAATGAGTTTGACGCAGGAGCGGCGATCGCCTTGTATGCCGTTACCGCCGACGCCAAAAGTGAAGACCTGCTGGCCAACGGCTGCGACAGCCTTGCCTCGGCCAGAACCATCACCAATGACTTCGCCAACCTCAATCCGCATCACAGCGCAGAACCCTGCTGGGAATCGCGCAACTAATTGTGCTCGGCGAGCTGGCAGTGAGTCGGGCGGTGAGTCATGTGCTGGAGAATCTGGAGTTGCCGCAGTAGCAGGGATTTTTGACGAGCTTGAGTAAAGCGCTGTGGAGGCTGACGTCTTCACGAGCAGGCTCGCTCCCACAGAGATTGGCGTCGATCACAAACCTTTTGTCTAGACGACGGACCTGTGGGAGCGAGCCTGCTCGCGAAAGCGACCCGGTAGCCGATGCATGTCTTCAGGCATAAGAAAACGCCGCATCGTTGAATAAGGGCGGCGTTTTTTCGTTTCGGGGCTTTGCGATCGGTTGCTCAATACCGAAGGATTTTCACTTTCCCATTTTTGGTTCTGGGCAATTCGAACTCGACTTCGCCGCCCACTTTGATCTTCGCCTGCAAGGCCTCAGCCAATGGAACGCTGAATCGGTACTCTTTGGCAGTCAGAAAAAAACCCGTGGCTTCGGCAAAGGAAAGGCATCGTCCCGTCGGCTTCGGCGTGATGGTGCCTTTGCCGGTTTTTTCATCGTAGCTGCTGAAAATACCTTTCATCGTCGTGCTCCCTTGCACTCGCTCGCCTGACCGCGCCAGTACGCAGCTGCATCTTGCATCAAACTGCAAAATCACGGCGACTGCACCTGTCAGAGTTGACAGTAAAGGGGAATCTCAGACAAAAGGCTGCGCAGCAACGTCAGGAATCCCGACGCAAGTCCGGCGGAATCGGCAGATCATCCTTGAGCGGGTCCGGCCGCTTGCCCTTGCCCGCCTGGTGTTGGCGAATCTGATAGACGTAGGCCAACACCTGCGCCACTGCCAAATACAGCCCGCCAGGAATCTCCTGCTCAAGCTCAGTTGAGTAATAGATCGAGCGCGCCAGCGCAGGCGACTCGAGCAGCATGACGTTGTTGGCCACTGCGATTTCGCGGATTTTCAGGGCGATGAAGTCGCTGCCCTTGGCCAGCAGCACCGGTGCGCCGCCCTTCTCCGAGTCGTACTTGAGCGCGACCGCGTAGTGGGTCGGGTTGGTGATGACCACGTCGGCTTCGGGAATCGCCGCCATCATCCGTCGCTGGGACATTTCGCGCTGGGTCTGGCGAATGCGTTGCTTGACCTCCGGGCGGCCTTCCTGATCCTTGTGCTCGTCGCGCACTTCCTGCTTGGTCATCTTGAGCTTCTTCATGCTCTCCCAGATCTGCACCGGCACGTCGACGGCGGCGATGATGATCAGGCCGCAGGCCAGCCACAGCGTGCTCCAGCCCACCAGCAACACGCTGTGGATGATCGCCATGTCCAGTGGTTCGTGGGCGATGCGCAGCAAGTCGTCGACGTCGGCGGACAATACCAACAGCGCCACGCCCAGGGTAATCAGAAACTTGGCCAGGGCCTTGAGCAGTTCGACCACAGCCTTGAACGAGAACATCCGTTTGAGGCCGGCGGCCGGGTTCATCCGGCTGAATTTGGGTGCCAGCGAACTTGCCGCGAACAGCCAGCCACCCAGGGAGATTGGCCCGATGATGGCGGCGAGCAACAGGGTTATCATCACCGGCTGAATCGCCAGCAAGGCGATCAGGCCCGACTCCAGCAAAAACCGGCCCATGGCGCCCTGATCCATGACCACTTCGCGGGACAGGGTGAAGTTCAGGCGCATCACGTCCATCATTTCTTGCGCAAGCATGCCGCCGAAAATCAGCAGCGCAGAGGCGCCGGCCATCATCACGGCGAGGGTGTTGAGCTCTTTGGAACGGGCAATCTCACCCTTCTCACGGGAGTCCTTTTTGCGTTTCTCCGTGGGGTCTTCTGTCTTGTCCTGACCGCTCTCGCTCTCTGCCATGACTCAGCGCGCCCGTGCCAGTTCGCGTAGCAACTGCAAGGCCTCGCTGGCCAGCGGTTGATACTGGTTGAGAATGTCCGCCAGGCCCACCCAGACGATGAACAGGCCGAGCACCAGGGTCAGCGGAAAACCGATCGAGAAGATGTTCAGTTGCGGCGCGGCGCGGGTCATCACGCCGAAGGCGATGTTGACCACCAACAGTGCGGTGACGGCCGGCAACACCAGCAGCAATGCGGCGCCGAGGACCCAGCCGAGTTTGCCGGCCAGTTCCCAGTAATGCGCAACCATCAAACCGCCGCCGACCGGCAGCGTGGTGAAACTTTCAGTGAGGACTTCGAACACCACCAGATGGCCGTTCATCGACAGGAACAGCAACGTCACCAGCATGGTGAAGAACTGCCCGATCACCGCCACCGAAACGCCGTTGGTAGGGTCGATCATCGAGGCGAAGCCCATGCCCATCTGGATCGCAACAATCTGCCCGGCGACGGCGAAAGCCTGGAAGAACAGTTGCAGGGAAAAGCCGAGTACGGCGCCCACCAGAATCTGCTCGCCGATCAGCAACAGGCCGCTGAGATCGAGTGGGCTGACGGCGGGCATCGGCGGCAGCGCCGGGGTGATGACCACGGTGATCGCCACGGCGAAATACAGGCGCACGCGGCGCGGGATCAGGGTGGTGCCGAACACCGGCATGACCATCAGCATCGACGCCACGCGAAACAGCGGCAACATGAACGACGCCACCCAGGTGCTGATCTGGGTGTCGGTCAGCTGAAGCAGCGATTGCATGGCTTAGCCGATGACCATCGGAATGTTTTTGTACAGCTGGATGATGTATTCCATGAACGTCTGCACGATCCACGGACCGCCGATGATCAGGGTCACCAGCATCACCAGAAGACGCGGCAGGAAGCTCAGGGTCTGTTCGTTGATCTGCGTGGCGGCCTGGAACATCGACACCAGCAGGCCGACCAGAAGGCTCGGCACCACCAGGATGGCGACCATCATGGTGGTCAGCCACAGGGCTTCACGAAAGATATCGACCGCGACTTCCGGCGTCATGGCGAAACACCTCCAAAACTGCTGGCCAGAGTACCGATGATCAGCGCCCAGCCATCGACCAGCACGAACAGCATGATCTTGAACGGCAGCGAGATGATCAGCGGCGAGAGCATCATCATACCCATGGCCATCAGCACGCTCGCCACGACGAGGTCGATGATCAGGAACGGAATGAAGATCATGAAGCCGATCTGGAAGGCGGTTTTAAGCTCGGAAGTCACGAACGCCGGCACCAGAATGGTCAACGGCGCCTGATCCGGGCTGGCAATGTCGGTGCGCTTGGACAGGCGCATGAACAGCTCCAGATCGCTGGTGCGGGTCTGCGCGAGCATGAAGTCCTTGATCGGCACCTGAGCCTTTTCCACCGCTTGCTGGGCGGTGAGGGTTTCCGCCAGATACGGTTGCAGCGCGTCGTTGTTCACCCGGTCGAACACCGGCGCCATGATGAACAGCGTCAGGAACAGCGCCATGCCGGTGAGGATCTGGTTCGACGGCGTCTGTTGCAGGCCGAGGGCCTGACGCAATATCGAGAAGACGATGATGATCCGCGTGAAGCTGGTCATCAGGATGACCGCCGCTGGAATAAAGCTCAGCGCGGTCATGATCAGCAGGATCTGCAGACTGACCGAATATTCCTGCGCGCCGTCGGCATTGGTGCCCAGCGTGATCGCCGGGATCGACAACGGATCGGCGGCCAACGCCAGCGGCGCGGCCAGCAACAGGACCAGCGTCAAGACGATGCGGAGCGCACCCATTACTTCGTATCCTTTTGGTCCTTGCCAAGAATCTTCAGCAGATGCTGAGCAAATTCCGGCGTCGCTTTTTCACTGGCGGTGGGGACTTCGACCGGCTCTTTGAGCACGTGCAGCGCGGTGATGGTGCCGGGGCTGAGGCCGAGCAGAATCTGCTCGTTGCCGACCTGCACCAGCATCAAGCGGTCACGCGGACCGAGCGCGCGTGAGCCGATCAGCTCGATTACCTGGCCCTTGCCCGCTGGCCCCGCCTGCTGCACGCGGCGCAACAGCCAGGCGAGGAAAAAGATCAAACCCAGCACCAGCAGCAAACCGAACACCAGTTGCGTTAACTGACCGGCCACGCCGCTGTTGACCATTGGCGCGGTGGCGGCAGGCGCGGCAGTGGTTGCGCTCGGTTCGGCAGCCAGCACGCCCAACGGCCATGCCAGCAGCACCCAGAGAAACCTTTTCACTCAGCGCAGCTTCTTGATGCGTTCGCTTGGGCTGATCACGTCGGTCAGGCGGATGCCGAACTTCTCGTTGACCACCACTACTTCGCCGTGGGCGATCAAGGTGCCGTTGACCAGCACGTCGAGCGGCTCACCGGCCAGACGATCAAGCTCGATCACCGAACCCTGGTTGAGTTGCAGCAGGTTGCGGATGTTGATGTCGGTACTGCCGACTTCCATCGAGATCGACACCGGAATGTCGAGGATCACGTCCAGGTTCGGACCGTCGAGGGTCACCGGATCATTGTTCTTCGGCACGCTGCCGAACTCTTCCATCGGCAGACGGTTGGAGCTGGAAGTGCCGGCGTCGGCGGCCAGCAGTGCATCGATGTCAGCCTGGCCGGCGTCACCGGTTTCTTCCAGGGCCGCAGCCCATTCATCGGCCAGTGCCTGGTCGTCCTGCGCGTTCATATCGTCGTTCATCATGTGTCCTCGGCGGGCAACAATTCGGTTAAATACGGGGGTGAAAAGCGCCGCCTCAGCGACGCTCGATCGGCTCGATCACCTGCAACGCGAGGTTGCCTTTGTGCGAGCCCATCTTGACCTTGAAGGCCGGCACGCCGTTGGCGCGCATGATCATGTCTTCCGGCATCTCGACCGGGATCACATCGCCCGGTTGCATGTGCAGGATGTCGCGCAGCTTCAACTGGCGGCGGGCCACGGTGGCGCCGATCGGCACGTCGACATCGAGCACGTCCTGGCGCAGGGCGTTGACCCAGCGCTCGTCCTGATCGTCGAGGTCGGACTGGAAACCGGCGTCGAGCATCTCGCGCACTGGCTCGATCATCGAGTACGGCATGGTCACGTGCAGATCGCCGCCACCGCCATCGAGTTCGATGTGGAAGGTGGAGACCACAATTGCTTCGCTCGGGCCGACGATGTTGGCCATGGCCGGGTTCACTTCCGAGTTGATGTACTCGAAATTGACTTCCATGATCGCCTGCCAGGCTTCTTTCAGATCGACGAAAGCCTGCTCGAGCACCATGCGCACTACGCGCAACTCGGTCGGGGTGAACTCACGCCCTTCGATCTTGGCGTGACGGCCGTCACCACCGAAGAAGTTGTCCACCAGCTTGAACACCAGTTTGGCGTCGAGGATGAACAGCGCGGTGCCGCGCAGCGGTTTGATCTTGACCAGATTGAGGCTGGTCGGCACGTACAGCGAGTGCACGTATTCGCCGAACTTCATCACCTGCACACCACCGACAGCCACGTCCGCCGAGCGGCGCAGCATGTTGAACATGCTGATGCGGGTGTAGCGGGCAAAGCGCTCGTTGATCATTTCCAGCGTCGGCATGCGTCCACGGACGATGCGATCCTGACTGGTCAGGTCGTAGCTTTTGACACTGCCGGGTTCGGCAGCATTATCGGTCTGTACCAGACCATCATCGACGCCATGCAGCAGCGCATCGATTTCATCCTGGGACAGCAGATCCTGCACGGCCATGTCGTGTTCCTACTGCAGTACGAAATTAGTGAAAAGCAACTGTTCGATGACCACTTTGCCCAGTTCTTTCTGCGCCACTTCCTGGACGCTGGCGGTGGCCTTCTGGCGCAACATCTCTTGGCCGACCGGTGTCGCCAGTGTGGCGAAATCCTGACCGGAGAAGAGCATTACCAGGTTGTTGCGGATAACCGGCATGTGCACTTTGAGCGCGTCCAGATCGGCCTGATTCCGCGCCAGCATGGTGATGCTCACCTGCATGTAGCGCTGACGGCCGTTCTGGTTGTAGTTGGCCACGAAGGCCGGCGCCATCGGCTCGAAAATCGCCGCCTGCTTGCCGACCGGCGCTGCTTCAGCGGCCTCGGCAGGCTTGCTTTGCGCGCCGTGCATGAAGAACCAGGTCGCCCCGACGGATGCACCAATGGCCACCAGCAACGCCAGCACGATCACGATGATCAGCTTGAGTTTGCCTTTGGTTGCGGGGTCTTTTACTGCTGCAGCTTCGCTCTTCGCCATGCCAATAATCCGTCACTAATCGGGGGTTTCACAGTCGCACGGCAAGGCAAGAGCAAGTGTTATGCCAGAAGTGTCGGAGGTCGAGAACGACGCTAAAGTCAAAAGCACCCCTCACCCCAGCCCTCTCCCTGAGGGAGAGGGGGCCGACCGAGATGTAATGGGGCTGGACATCGACCTGCACAACCGAGGTGATTGCAAGTTCAGGGCGGGAATCAACAGGTCGCCGAATGTCGAACGGATTCAGCGATGCTCGTTCAGGTCGGCGTAGTTCTTCAAGATTCCCCAATCGGTCCCCTCTCCCCTCTGGGAGAGGGCTAGGGTGAGGGGGCTCTTGATTTGCTCAGGCGTAATAGTCGACCGCGCTGCTGCCAATTACGCTGGTAGTCTGCGCCGCCACTTCAGCGACAGTAGCCGGTGCCAATTCCTCATCCGCCGAATCCAGGCGGCCACCCGCAGCGCTGGTCCGGCCACTCTGCCCCTGCTGCGCCTGTTCCTGACCTTGCTGCCCCTGCCAGCCACGGTTCTGGTCGGCGACGTTGACGTCCACCTGGCCCATGCCCTGCTGGTTGAACATGTCACGCAGGCGGTGCATCTGGCTGTCGAGCGCTTCACGCACGCTTGGGTGTGCGCTCATAAAGGTGACCTGGGTTTGCTGATCGGGAACCATGTTCACGCGGATATCCAGACGCCCAAGCTCCGCCGGCTGCAACTGAATGTCGGCGGCCTTCAGGTTGACGCTGGACAGGTACATGACGCGGTTGACCACTTCTTCGGTCCAGCCGCTCTGGTGCATGGCGATCGGCTGATTCACCGGCAGCGCATTGGCGGTTTTCGGCGTAGCGGCCTGGGTCAGTGCCGCCAGACGGTTGGCGAAGTCATCGACGCGGGTGTCGCTGGTAGCCGATTTCAGATCCTTCAGACCATCGTCGATCAGCCCGCTGAAAGCTTGTTCGCCGCCCTGACTGGTGCTGTCCTTGTCGGCCTGCACGTCGAGCATGCTGGCCATGCCGGCGGCAAAGTTCTGCGCGGCGGTCAATTCGCCGTCAGCCTGAGCTTGAGCAGGCGTGGCTTTCGGTTGCGCCTGACTGGCGGCGGAAATATGCCCGCCCTGCTCCATCGCCATGCGCACGGCCGGCATCGAGTCGAGCGGGTCGGCCGATGGATCGAAATCGCTGTCGGTTGCCGCCGGATCTTTGACCATGCCCGACACGACCGCCAATGCAGGCGTCTCGGTTTCCGGCTGCGCTGGCGTGGCGACTGTTGGCGTTTGCACCACAGGCGCTGCCACCAACGGCTGAACGACTTGCGCCAAGGCCGGATCAAGGGCCGGGTCTACAGGCGCGGCATCGGCCACAGGGGTTTGTACGGTTTCAGTGGTGTCATCGGCAGTCGCTGTCGCGTCGTCGCTCGCCGCCGCCTTGTCGGCAGGCAACGCTTTGCCGCTATCGGCAACTGCTGGCTCGGGCGCGGCAGACTGCTCTTTGCCGATATCCTTTTTGCCGCTGCTGTCCGCGACCTTATCGCGTGCCGGCTTGACTGAATTGTCAGCGCTCACGGCGGGCTTGGCCGGCGCCTGATCGGCAAACACTTTGGCGAAGCTGGAGGCCTTGTCCCCGGCGTCTGCGGCCATTGCCGACGATTTGGCAGAGACGGCTTGCGCCTTGGCCTGAGCGGCGGTCTGAAGAAGAATGTTGGGGGTCGCAGGCATGACAAGGTCTCCGCTGCACTGGGATCGTAGGTACAGTTGAGCAAGTTGACTGCAAGTGCCGGGCCAGTTTGGCCAGACACTTGCGAAAAGCGCCGGACGGCAGCTTCAGTGGATGTGGGCGTGGTGCTTTTCGCTTTCGTACACCGGACGTACTTCGGCGAATTCAGAATGGATATCGGCGACTAGCTGAGCGAGCGCTTCCGGGCTTTTGTCCTTCGCGTTCGACTCCAGGTCCTGGCACAACTCGGCCAGTCGAACCGCGCCCATGTTGCTGGCGCTGCCCTTGAAGCTATGCGCTACATCGGAAAGCGCTTTGGCGCTGGTGCTGTCCTGCAACTCGTGCAGGCGGCTTTGCGAATCTGCCAGAAAAGTCTCCAGCAATTCCGTATAGCCGTCCTCCATCACCTCGCGCAAAGTATCGAGGACTTCGCGATTTACATGTGCGTCTGTCACTTGCTCACTCCTTGATCAAGAATGGGCGGATTATGCCTCAATCTCCCAGAAAAACTCCACGCTGGCACTACGACCCTGGTCCGACCAACTGGCGTTGCGCCCCAGTTGCCGGACCAGACCGATGCCGCGTCCCGACAAGCGGACGTTATCCACGGGCCTTTCCATGACCCGCGCCACATCAAACCCCTTGCCACTGTCATCGACACGAATGACCAGCCGCCCACCCTCGCCTTGCGGCTGGACCTGCAAATGCACTCGCACGAAACCGTCTTGCAGCGCCTCCAACCGCGCCGCGCGCATTTCATAGTAGCGGGCGAAACCTGCCGCATCGCGTTTGAGGCTCGAGTCCAGCCCGAGCACGCCATGCTCCAGCCCATTGGAATACAACTCGGCGAGCACGCTGTACAGCGCCCCGCTTTGCGCGCGCAGGCCATGCACCTCAAGCAGCAACTGCAAGAGGAACGGCAATGGATTGAAGCGCCTGAGTGTGGCGCCGCGAAACTCGAAACTGGCCGACCAGTCCAGCGGGCACGACTGGCCGCTGTCGGAATACACCGGCGTCGCGCCGTGGGCCTGAGCCGACTCGAGCAGACTGACCTCGACCATGCTTACGTCATCTCGGGCCTGTCCGCGAAAATCGCGCAGCGCCTGTTCGATATCCTCGAATAACCGATCCGGCTCGCGGTTCGCCGCAAACACCTGCTGCAAGCGTTCAACGCCGAACAACTGATCATTGGCATCGCAGGTATCGATGACACCGTCCGACAACAGGAACACCCGATCATCAACCGCCATCGGATAGACATCCGTACGGTCATCGAAGGCTTGCGCGCTGAGAATCCCCAGGGGCAAATGCCGCGCCGGCAAGGGCACGCGTTCGCCACTGGCCATGCGGTGCAGGTAACCGTCGGGCATGCCGCCGTTCCACACCTCCACCGAACGGCTCTGGAAACTCAGACTGAGCAAGGTGGCACAGCAGAACATGTCCACCGGCAGGATGCGCTTGAGCTTGGCGTTCATCTCGCGCAGGGTTTCGGCCAGGCCATAGCCCTTGGCGGTCATCCCATAAAACACTTCGGCCAGCGGCATCGCCCCCACCGCTGCCGGCAAGCCATGCCCGGTGAAATCGCCGAGCATGACGTGCATGTCACCGGCCGGCGTATACGCAGCGAGCAACAGATCGCCATTGAACAGGGCGTAAGGCGATTGCAGGTACCGAATGTTCGGCGCACTCAGGCATCCGGAATGCGCGACCTTGTCGAACACCGCTTTGGCCACGCGTTGTTCGTTGAGCAGATAGTCATGATGTTTCGCGATCAGATCGCGCTGCTGCAGGACCGTGGCCTGAAGGCGACGCAAGCGATCCATCGCCTTGATTTTGGCGGCAAGGATCACCTGGTTGTACGGCTTCGCCAGAAAGTCGTCGCCGCCGGCCTCCAGACACCGGGCCAGCGCTTCACTCTCGGTCAGCGAGGTGAGGAAGATGATCGGCACCAACGCTTCACCCGCCAGCGCCTTGATCTGCCGCGCCGCTTCGAAGCCGTCCATCACCGGCATCAGCGCGTCCATCAACACCAGATCGGGCTGCTGCTCTTTGAACGTTTCGACCGCCTCGGCACCATTGGCCGCTGTCAGCACCTGATGGCCCTGACGGCGGACGATGGTCGACAGCAGCAGCCGGTCGGCGGCACTGTCTTCGGCGATAAGAATAGTCAGCGGCTCTTGCGCCTGCATGGGCATCAACTGATGTCGAAGAGTTTGTCGAAGTTGGAAATCGCGAGAATTTTCTTCACATCGGAGCTGCTATTGACGACGCGGATATCCGAATTGTCGCCACCGGCGTGATCACGCAGCAGGAGCAGCATGCCCAGCGCGGAGCTGTCGAGGTAAGTGGCCTCTTTGAGATCGACCACGATGGATTCGGGTTTGTGTGGGAGCCGTTCATACGACTCGCGAAATTCCTGATGGCGACCAAAATCGAACCGGCCTTTGACGGCGATCGTGAGCTTTTTCTGGTCTGGAGAGACTTCTGTAACGACTGACATTGACTGGCTTCCTTGTCATTGACGAACCTGTACAAGGTTTAGCACCTGGATAGGCTTGGGGCAAGGCGCAGCAGTGGAACAAGTGTGGGAGCGAGCCTGCTCGCGAAGGCATTCTGTCAGTTGACTACAGGATTGACTGACACGGCGCTTTCGCGAGCAGGCTCGCTCCCACAGGGTTTGGCGGTGTGGTTTAGAAGGCATCACGCCGTGGCAAACGCTGTGACAGTTCATCGAGCAGCTTCTGCTCGCGTTTGTCTTCCAGGCGTTGCGCTTCATCACGATAGCGCTGCACCAGTTTGCGCAAGCCCTCGACGCGGGCAAACGCCTGCTGCCATTCCTCTCGCGCCTTGTCGAGCTTGTTCTGGTGCCAGACCAGGCTCTGCCGCTGCTGGTCGACGGCGGTGTCGAGTTGCGCCAGAAACCCCTGAAAACCCAGCAGCCATTGCCCGGTCACGCCGGTGCTGCCGCGCACGATCCACTGCTGCGAGTAATCCAGACGAAAGGCATTGAGGTCGGCCAGTTTGCTTTCGGCAACTTTGACCTGGCCCTGAAAGTAGGCGAGGCGCTGCACGGCGGCTTTCTCGGCCTTCTCGGCCATGTCCACCACCGGTGCCAGGCGCGCAGCGCGGCTGACGGCCATGGCCGGTTACCCGCCCGCCGCAGGGGCGAACAGGGTTTCCAGATAGGCCTGGCTTTCACCCAGATTGATTTTGTCGTTGAGGCCCTGGCGCTGATACCTGACCAACTGCGGTTGCAGGGAAATCGCCAGATCGGTCTCGCGATCGCCACCGGCCACATAGGCACCGACGCTGATCAGATCGCGGCTCTGCTGATAGCGCGACCAAAGCTGCTTGAAATACTGCGCGCGCTGCATGTGATCCGGCGAAACCACCGCGGGCATCACCCGGCTGATCGAGGCTTCGATGTCGATCGCCGGATAGTGGCCTTCCTCGGCCAGGCGCCGCGACAGGACGATGTGGCCGTCAAGCACGCCACGCGCCGAGTCGGCAATCGGGTCCTGCTGGTCATCGCCTTCGGACAGTACGGTGTAGAACGCCGTGATCGAACCGCCGCCCTTCTCCGCATTACCGGCGCGCTCCACCAGTTTCGGCAGTTTGGCGAACACCGAGGGCGGATAACCCTTGGTTGCTGGCGGTTCGCCGATGGCCAGCGCAATTTCGCGCTGGGCCTGGGCGAAACGGGTCAGCGAGTCCATCAGCAGCAGAACGTTCTTGCCTTTGTCGCGGAAATACTCGGCGATGCGCGTGCAATACATCGCGGCACGCATACGCATCAGCGGTGCATCGTCCGCTGGCGAGGCGACCACTACCGAACGTTTGAGGCCTTCTTCACCGAGAATGTGTTCGATGAATTCTTTAACTTCGCGACCACGCTCACCGATCAGGCCGACGACGATGATGTCGGCCTCGGTGAAGCGGGTCATCATGCCCAACAGCACCGATTTACCGACACCGGTACCGGCGAACAGACCCAGACGCTGGCCACGGCCGACCGTCAGCAAACCGTTGATGCAACGGATGCCGACATCCAGCGGTACGCTGATCGGATCACGGTTGAGCGGGTTGATGGTCGGGCCGTCCATCGGCACCCAGTCTTCGGCCTTCATGCCACCCTTGCCGTCCAGCGCGCGGCCAGCACCGTCAAGAACACGGCCGAGCATGCTCATGCCCATCGGCAAACGACCGGTATCGGCCAGCGGCACCACGCGCGCGCCCGGGGCAATGCCGGCGACGCTGCCGACCGGCATCAGAAAGACTTTGCTGCCGGAAAAACCCATGACTTCCGCTTCCACCTGAGACGGATGGTAGCTGTCGTCATTGATCACCATGCAGCGGGTGCCCATGGCGGCGCGCAGGCCTTCGGCTTCGAGGGTCAGGCCAACCATGCGCAGCAGCCGACCTTCAAGGATCGGCGCGCCGGCAATCTCGGTGGCCTCGGCGTAGGTGCTCAGGCGCTTGGCGAAACTGGTGCGTTCAAGGCGCATCGCTGGCGTCCGCGCGCGGCTCGTCAGAGTCGACAGCCGCTGGGGTGTCTTCGGGAATGTCCAGACTCAAGTCAGGCGCTGCCGGATGCAGAGCCTGCTCGTGCAACTGGTCGAACAGCTTGGCCATGACCTGGGTCACCCGCGATTCGACGCTGGCGTCGATGCGGCTGTGCTCGGTTTCAACCCGGCAGCCGCCCGGCAACAGCGACTCGTCTTCGACGATGCGCCAGGTTTCTTCGTGGCGTTCGCGCAGGGCTTTGACCTGGGCGAAATCCTGCGGATTAACGTACAGGCGCACGTTTTCCACGCCCAGCGGCAACAGCTTGAGGGCATCGCGCATGACGTGTTCGATCTGTGTCGAGTCGATGGCCAGTTCGCGCTTGATCACCTGCTTGGTGATGTGTTGCACGAGGTCAACCAGCGACTTTTCAATCTGGGTGTCTTGCTCGGCGATCGGTTCGAACAGGTTGGCCATCAGCAGCTCAAGGCTGGCGATTTTCGCCGCCAGCGCCGTTTCTGCTTCCTGACGCACCTTCAGCGTGGTGCTGTGAAAACCTTCCTTTTCACCAATGGCGAAGCCCTCGTTGTAAGCCTCCTGACGGATGCTTTCGAGTTCTTCCAGGGTCAGTGGCTGGACTTCTTCCAGCGGCACTTCTTCCATTTCCGGCGGTTCGGGTTCCGGCTCCGGCTCGGGTTCCGGTTTCGGCGGGTCGAAGCTGGGCAGCGCCCAGGATTCGAAGCCGCGAACATCACGGGCGCGGATCAGATCCGTCACAGACTCGTCAGGCTTATCCATGGGCTTAGATCATTTCCTCGCCGCCCTTGCCACCGAGCACGATCTCGCCGGCTTCGGCCATACGACGGGCAATAGTGAGGATCTCCTTCTGCGCGGTTTCGACGTCGCTGACGCGCACCGGGCCTTTCGCCTCGAGGTCGTCGCGCAACAGTTCGGCGGCACGCTTGGACATGTTCTTGAAGATCTTTTCCTTGACGCCCTCGTCCGAGCCTTTGAGGGCCAGCACCAGCACATCGGAAGAGACTTCGCGCAACAGCGCCTGAATGCCACGGTCGTCGACGTCGGCAAGGTTGTTGAACACGAACATGAGGTCTTCGATCTGACCGGACAGGTCTTCGTCGACTTCGCGGATCGAGTCCATGAGCTGGCCTTCGATCGAGCTGTCGAGGAAGTTCATGATGTCGGCCGCACGCTTGATGCCACCCAGGGTGGTGCGCGAGGCGTTCGAGTTGCCGGAGAACTGTTTCTCGAGAATCTGGTTGAGTTCTTTCAAGGCGGCCGGTTGCACGGTGTTCAACGACGAGACGCGCAGGATGATGTCCAGACGCACTTTGTGGTCGAAGTTGCCGAGCACTTCACCGGCCTGATCCGGGTCGAGGTACGCGACCACGATCGCCTGAATCTGCGGGTGTTCGTAACGGATGACGTCGGCGACTGCGCGCGGCTCCATCCATTTCAGGCTGTCGAGGCCACTGGTGTTGCCACCGAGCAGGATGCGGTCGATCAGGCCGTTGGCCTTGTCTTCGCCCAGGGCCTGGGTAAGCATCTTGCGTACGTAGTCGTCGGATCCGACGCCGAGACTGGTCTGATCGCCGACGATGTCGACGAACTCGCTCATCACCTGCTCGACCTGTTCGCGATGGACGTTGCCCATCTGCGCCATGGCCACGCCGACGCGCTGAACCTCTTTGGGCCCCATGTGGCGCAGCACTTGCGCAGCATCGGTCGAACCCAGGGACAGCAGCAGAATCGCGGCTTTGTCGACCTTGGTCAGTTTGACGGTGGCGGCTCGGTTATCACTCATCTGCGTTAATCCACTCTTTCACGACCTGGGCCACGCGACCCGGGTCTTCAGCTACCAGACTCTTGATTGCATTCAGCTGCGCGTCATAACCCTCGCTCGGGCTCGGCAACAGAATGCTCTGCGGACCACCGAGGCTCACGCGGTCGTTGGCCAGTTCGCCGTCCAGGCCGCCCATGCCACCGAGTTCCACGTCGCTGCCCAGACCGGCCAGCTCCTTGCCTTTGCCACCGCCGGTGATGTTGTTGAGCACCGGACGCAGCACACCAAACACCAGTACGAGGATGAACAGCACACCCAGCACTTGTTTGACGATGTCCCAGAACCATGGCTGGGAGTAGAACGGAATATCGGCAATCACTTCGCCGCGCTCGGCGGAGAACGGCATGTTGATCACGCTGACGCTGTCGCCACGGCTGGCGTCGAAACCGACCGCGTCCTGCACCAGACGGGTGAAGCGCGCCAATTCGTCGGCGCTCCACGGCGCACGGCTGGTTTCACCGTTGGCCGGGTTGACCTTGACCTGATCGTCGACCACGACCGACACCGACAGGCGATTGAGACGGCCCTGCTGCTGCTTGGTGTGGCTGATCGAACGGTCGAGCTCGAAGTTCTTGGTGGATTGTTGACGCTTGTCCGCCGGGTACGGTGCGAGCATCGGCTGGCCGGTGGCCGGGTCCATGATCTGCTGACCGTTGGCATCAACCAAAGGCTGACCTGGCTGAATCATTCCGGCCGGTGCGGCGGTGCCACCGGTGGTCTGCGGCGCCGAGGCTGGCGACGGCGGCTGGTTGCTCAGGGCACCCGGCACACCTTGCGGGCCATTGCTGGCGGTGCGTTGTTCGTTGACCGACTGCTCGCTGCGCAACGCCGGTTGGTCCGGGTTGAACTGCTCGGCGGTCGATTCGACGGCACTGAAATCGACGTCGGCGGAGACTTCAGCCTTGTAGCGATCGTTGCCCAGTACCGGTTGCAGAATGTTGTGCACGCGCTGGGTGAGCATGCTTTCCATGCGGCGGCTGTAATCGAACTGCTTGCCGGCCATGGTCATTTCCGAGTTCTCCGCCTGATCGGAGAGCAGGTTGCCCTTCTGATCGACGACGGTGATCTGCGATTTGCTCAACTCGGGCACGGAAGTCGCGACCAGATTGATGATCGCCACCACCTGACCCGGCTCAAGCGAACGCCCGCTGTACAGCTCGACCAGTACCGAAGCGCTAGGCTTGCGCTCGTCACGGACGAACACCGAACTCTTCGGAATGGCCAGATGCACGCGGGCACCCTTGACGTTGTTCAGGCTGGAGATGGTCCGCGCCAGTTCGCCTTCGAGGCCGCGACGATAACGGGTCGCTTCCATGAACTGGCTGGTGCCCAGACCCTGTTCCTTGTCGAGGATTTCGAAACCGATGTTGCCGTCGCTGGGAGTGACACCAGCGGCAGCGAGTTTCATCCGCGCACGGGACAGGTCGTCGGCCTTGACCAGCAAGGCGCCGGAATTGGGTTCTACGTTGTAGGGAATGTCAGCGGCGGCCAGGGTTTCCATGACCTGCTTGGCGTCCATACCGGCAAGGCTGCCGTACAGTGGACGGTAATCCGGCTGCTGCGACCACAGCACCACGGCAAAGCCAATCGCCACGCTCGCTGCCAGACCGACCAACAGGCCGACCTGACGCAGCACGGTCATCTGGGAAAGGTTTTCCAGAAAGGACAGGCCGAACAGCGGCGGTTTGCCGTCGATCGGGGTGGCCTTGGCCGGAACGTTATCAGCGACTGCTTCTGCCATGACTTATTTCGCCCTTAAACCGGCATCTGCATGATGTCTTGGTAAGCCTGGACCAGCTTGTTGCGCACCTGGGTCAGAGCCTGGAACGACACGCTGGCTTTTTGCGACGCAATCATGACGTCAGTCAGGTCGACACCGCTCTTGCCGATCTCGAACGCGTTGGCCAGTTGAGTCGACGCCTGCTGGGTATCGCTGACTTTATTGATCGCCTGACCGAGCATGTCGGAAAAGCTGCTGCCCGCGATTTCAGGGACAGCGGCAGTCGATTTACGCGCAGACATGGCATCCACTTTCATGGCCTGCATGTCCATCATCAACCGATTAAATTCAATACCTTGGCTCATGGTCTACTCTCTTGGGCGGCCCGCAATTTTTTGACACTCACTCGGCGGGTACACAGGTATTAGCAACAAGGGTGCCAGCTAGTGGGCACCCTCCTGAGAAAAGCATCTGGAATGTTTTGCAGCATCGATCAGGTGGCGAACAGATAACCTTCGACATCCATCCCGGCATCGCGCATTTGCGCCAGTTTGTAGCGCAGGGTGCGCGGGCTGATGCCGAGCTTTTCGGCAGCTTCCTTACGGCGGCCACGCTCGGCGCGCAGGGTGTCGATGATCATCTGAAACTCCCGGCGGCGCAGGTCATCGCCCAGCGCGCCGGAAGAATCCGCCTCGATTTCCACCTCGCGGATCACCGGTGCCGTGATCGGCAACGGCGCAAATGTCACCGCACCGCTCAGGCAGAAATCCTGCGGCTGAATCAAACCGCCCTGCTGCAGAATCAACGCGCGCTGAATGGCGTTGTCCAGCTCCCGCACGTTGCCCGGCCACGGGTACGCGGTCAGGCAAGCTTGAGCTTCGGGGGACAGCTTCGCTGCTGCGTGCTTCATTTTATTGACGTGTTTGGCCAACAATTTTTCCGCCAGCGGCAGGATATCGGCAGTGCGCTCGCGAAGTGGACGCCAGGCCAAGGGGAAAACCGACAAGCGGTAAAACAGGTCTTCGCGAAAACGCCCAGCCGCCACCTCGCCGGCCAGATCACGATTGGTCGTGGCGACCACGCGAATATCCAGACTGATCGGCTTGCGCGCGCCCACTCGCTCCACTTCCCGCTCTTGCAGGACGCGCAGCAACTTGGCTTGCAGACCCAGGGGCATTTCGGAAATTTCATCGAGCAGAATGGTGCCGCCGTCCGCTTGCTCGAACTTGCCGGCCTGCGAGGCGATGGCGCCGGTGAACGAGCCCTTCTCATGGCCGAACAGTGTTGCTTCGAGCATGTTGTCGGGGATCGCCGCGCAGTTGATCGCAATAAACGGCTGGCTCGCCCGTCGCGATTGCTGGTGGATATAGCGCGCCAGCACTTCTTTACCGGTGCCGGACTCGCCGGAAATGAGGACAGTCGAATCACTGCGCGCAACCCGTGCGGCCAACTCAAGCAACTGCGCACTGGCCGGTTCAACGGCGACGGGGCCTTCCGCTTCGCCTGCATCAATGCAGCCCAGCGCATGCCGCGCCACCAGATCGAGCAATGCCTTGGGCTCAAACGGCTTGACCAGATAATCCGCCGCGCCTTGGCGCATCGCATCGACCGCACGCTCGACCGCGCCATGGGCGGTCATCAGCAGTACCGGCAATTGCGGCTGGCGTGCGCGCAGCAACGCAAGCAATTGATGACCGTCCATGCCCGGCATGTTGACGTCGCTGACCACCAGGCTGAAAGCTTGCTGCGCGACCGCCGTCAGCGCTTCTTCGGCGCTGCCGACGGCGTGATAGTCGTGGCCGGCGAGGAGCAGCGTATCGGCCAGCGCTTCGCGCAACGAACGGTCATCCTCGACCAGCAACACCTTGATGCCCATGACGTTTATTCAACTCCTTGTACAGCGGAAAACAGCGGCAGACTGACCTGCGCGCAAGTGCCGCGCCCGACTCGCGAACGCAGGGTCAATTCTCCCTGATGCGCACGGGCCACCGCTTTGACCACGGTCAGGCCGAGGCCGGTGCCGGTGACTTTGGTAGTAAAAAAAGGCTCGCCGAGACGCGCCAAAACTGTCGGCTCAATGCCGCTGCCGCTGTCGCTGACACACAGACGCAGGGTGTTGCCTCTGGTGTAGCAATGCACTTTCAGGCGCGCTTCGCCAGCGCTGGCCTGAATGGCGTTTTCAATCAGATTCAGCAGCGCGCCGACCAACGTGTCGCGGTTGCACAGCAACTCACCGGCATGGCTGTCGCACTGCCAGCGGATCGGCAGGTCCTGCACATGGGTCAGCGCCGCAGCCTGCAGCGACTGCATCAAGGCACCGGGCGTGAGGCGGTCGGTCAGCGGCAATTCACCGCGAGCGAACACCAGCATGTCGCGCACCTGATGTTCGAGTTCGTGCAGGCGCTCTTTCAGGCGGCCAGCAAAGCGTTGCTGGGTTTCCACCGGCAATTGCTGTTCAGTCAAATGACTGGCGTAGAGCAAAGCGGCGGACAGCGGTGTTCGAATCTGGTGGGCCAGCGAGGCAACCATGCGCCCCAGCGATGACAAACGTTCGTGGCGCGCCAACTGGTCTTGCAGATGACGTGTTTCCGTCAAGTCGTTGAGCAGCACCAACTGCCCCGGCTCGGCATCCAGCGAGCGGGTGGAAATCGACAGGCGTCGACCGTTTTTCAAGGAGATTTCATGACCGTCGTCTTCACGGGGAGCGAAGCAGCGCGCGATCACATGGCGCCAGAGTTCGCCCTCGAGTGGCGAGCCGAGCAGATCGATGGCGGCGGGATTGGCTTCGCGCACCAGACCGTGGCCGTCGATGACGATCACGCCGCCGGGCAACAAATCGAGGAGGTTTTGCAGGCGATTGGCCAGGCGTTCTTTTTCCGCCAGCTCCTGCATGCGCTGAGCGCTGACCACGGCCAGCTCCCCTTTGAGTTCGGTGACGCGCGCTTCGAGCAGGCTGTAGGAGTCGGTCAGCTGGCTCGACATCTGGTTGAACAGCTGGAAGGCCTGCTCAAGTCCCTGACGACTTGCCTGCTCTACGGACGAGGGTTGCCCCACGATATTGGAGGCAGAAGAGATCTGGGCGGCTTGGGGCATTGGGCTCTCTCGCTTGGCTGACCGTCAGTGAAACGGAACGTTGCGAGGGCTATAGCAATACCCGTGCCTAAAAAAAACCGCTTATAAATGAAGCGCTTGAAAAACAGGCGTCAATCATCCGCCTGTTCATCTCCTCCAGCCCGGCTCATGCCGTACTTGCGCATCTTCTCGACCAGGGTGGTACGACGAATACGCAGACGCTCAGCGGCACGGGCGACAATGCCATTGGCATCGTCCAGCGCTTGCTGAATCAGGCCCTGCTCCAGGCCACCGAGGTAGTCTTTGAGGTCGAGACCTTCCGGCGGCAGCAACGCGTTGGCGCTGAAGTCCGGCGTATGGCCGTTGATGGCCACGCGTTCTTCCAGATCGCTGCGCAGGCTGTCGACCATCTGCTCGTCTTCGTCGTCGACGTAGCGGAATTTCTTCGGCAACTCGACCACGCCAATCACCCCGTACGGGTGCATGATCGCCATGCGCTCGACCAGGTTGGCGAGTTCGCGGACGTTGCCCGGCCAGCCGTGACGGCACAGCGACATGATCGCCGCCGAGTTGAAACGGATCGAACCGCGCTTCTCGTGCTCCATGCGCGAGATCAGTTCGTTCATCAGCAGCGGGATGTCTTCGACGCGCTCACGCAGCGGCGCCATCTCGATCGGGAACACGTTCAGGCGATAGTAGAGGTCTTCACGGAACGAGCCGATCTCGATCATGCTTTCGAGATTCTTGTGCGTTGCGGCAATGATGCGCACGTCGACGCTCTGGGTCTTGTTGCTGCCCACGCGTTCGAAGGTGCGCTCTTGCAATACGCGCAGCAGCTTGACCTGCATCGGCAGCGGCATGTCGCCGATTTCGTCGAGAAACAGCGTGCCGCCGTTGGCCAGCTCAAAGCGCCCGGCACGGCTGGTGATCGCGCCAGTGAAGGCGCCCTTCTCGTGGCCGAACAGTTCGCTTTCCAGCAGCTCTGCCGGGATCGCCCCGCAGTTGACCGGCACGAATGGCGCGTCGCGGCGTTTGGAGTGGTAGTGCAGGTTGCGCGCGACCACTTCCTTGCCGGTGCCGGACTCGCCGAGGATCAGCACGCTGGCGTCGGTGTCGGCCACTTGCTGCATCATCTGCCGGACGTGCTGAATCGCACGGCTGGTGCCGACAAGACTGCGGAAAAGATTGGGTTCGCGATGACGGCCGCGCTCGCGGGCCTGGTCGTACATTTCGCGATAGACCTGGGCGCGATGCAGCGAATCGAGCAATTTGCTGTAGCTGGGCGGCATTTCCAGGGTTGACAGCACGCGACGACGCTGGTCTTCAGGCAGGTCAACGGAAGAATTATCGCCCATTAACAAAACCGGAAGGAACTCATCCCAGGTTGCGAGTGTCTTTAGCAAGCCCAAAAGCGCGCCAGGAGCATTAACGGTCCCGATCAGTACGCAAATGACTTCACGACTAGACGACAAAGAGCCGACTGCCTGCTGCCAGTCATGGCTGCCGCAGGGTAAATTTTCTTCGCCAAGAAAATTTAGAATCACCGCCAGGTCGCGGCGGCGGACGCTATCGTCATCGATCAGCAGAATTTTGGTTTCACGCCACATGCAATAGCAACTTCCCTAGTCAACTCAATGCCCGAAAAATGGGGCAAGCGAGACGCTTGCAGGACACCTTGTGCCTGTAGACGCCCTAAATCTGATAATAGCCACTAGTTAAGTCAAAAAACCGTGCACAGTCAAATTTATGGCGCACATCTCTGGTTCAACTGACGGTTAATCAACCAAACAGATGGTAAACCTTTGCAGCCTTTTGCGCTTGGGTGATCTGCGACATCTCGTTGGCTATCGCCTGCCGCTCGCCCATTGCCACCTCGAGAAGCTCTTTGTAGACGAATAGCAGCTCTTCAAGGTTATCGCGCAACGCAACTTCGTCCAGCGAAGCTTCCGCCATGACGTCTTCCATGCAGGAACGGCAAGCCAGATCCAGCTCGCCGATGGCTTCCCAGTTTCGTTCGGCCAATGCTCCGACCAACGCTTCACGGGTATCGGCAATTCGCTGCAATACAAGACTCATGGTGATCTCCTTCAGAACTGCGGAGCCGGCACGGGCGCGATGGCGTCCCAACCTTCTTTGACCGTGGTCAGCAGGCCGGCGACTTCGTCGAGTACACGGGGATCGCTGCTGATGTTCGCCTCGGCGAGGCGCTTCATCATGTAGATGTACAGGCCATCCAGATCGGCCAGTGCCTCTGCATTGTTTTCAAGGTCGAGACCTTCACGCAGGCCACTGACAATGCCGATGGCCTTGCTGATCGCCGTGCACTTGCCGGGAATATCCTTGCGCTCAATGGCGCCCTTGGCCTGCGCAATCCGGGCCAGGCCACCTTCCATCAACATTTGCACCAGGCGGTGCGGGCTCGCTTCGGACGTCTGCGCATGGGCGCCGACTTTCTGGTACTGCCGAAGGGCTAACATCGGGTTCATGTTCTACCTCATTGCCACGTTGACTCGTATAACCAGTGTATCGCCAACCGGCCCGAAAACTTTAGATCAAAAGACAAAAACCCGGCGCACGCCGATAAAGCGTAGCCGGGTTTTTGTCGTTACTGACTGTTACTTCGCCGACTGCTGAGCGTTCAGCGAGCTGAAGAACGACGTGATGTTGCTCGCCGTTGCCTTCATCTGCCCTACCAGCAAGTCCATGGCGTTGTACTTGGCGGTCAATGTCGACGTCAGGTTGGCAACCCGCAGATCCAGCGCCGCCTGCTGCTTCTGCAAGCCGCTCGTCAGACTCGCCAAGTTGGAGCTGCGCTGATCCAGCAGCCCACCGGTCTTGACGTACGGATCAACCGCCGCAGTCATACGCGCCAACAGACCATTCTTGGCGTCGGTGCCGCTGAAGAGCTGCTGAACCTGGCCAGCCATGCCTGGGATTTCCATACGCTTGTTGAACACTGCAGTATCGAGCGTCAGCAAACCGGTTTTACTGTCAGTCAACACACCCATCTGTGAAAGCACGGACAATTGGCCTGCTCCGCCCGCCCCTGGATCTGTCAACTGAGCGCGCACGTCCGCCATCAACGAACGCGGCAGAGCGTCACCAGTGAACGCCGCCGAAACGGTCAGATTGCCATCGGCATCCGGCGTTGCCTTGGACAAGGTGTCGATGGTTTTCTTCAGGGTGTTATAGGAATCGATGAACGATTGCAGCGATGTCTGGATGCCGGCGGTATTGGTCGCAACCGATACAGTAGCCGGCGTTGGCACGCCGCCCACGACGGGACTCGCAGTGACCAGATTCAGCGTCATGCCGCTGATCGCACCGGTGACGGTGTTGGTCTTGCTGGTAACGGCCAGTCCGTCGATGGTCAGGCTCGCGTCCTTGGCCACATCACCGACCGCACCGGATGCCCCTGCCGCAGGACTGTCACCCATCTTCTGGGTGCCATCGATCTCGAGACCGGCGATACCGCTGACCTGCAGGTCCATGCCGGCGCCCGTCTTGTTGGAGCTCAGTACCAGACGCGAGGCGCCGGTACTGTCAGTCACGATGTTCGCGGAAATGCCATTGCTGGACTGCGCGGTGTTGATCGCATCGCGCGTGGACTGCAAGGTGGCATTGGCCGGAATCGCGACATTGTAATCAATGCCATTCTGACTGATTTTCAGAGTACCACTCGGAATGGCACTGGCGGCCCCGCCGGCAAAGGCGGCACTGGCAACTTTGGAGCCGGTGGCCAGGTTTTTCACGACTACGCTGTAAGTACCCGGCACGGCGGTTTTATCCGAAGTGGCACCGACGACAGTTGGCGTATCCGAGGTTGCAGTAAAACCGGCAAACGCCGGGCTTGTTGCCTTGTTCAGATCACCCATCGCTTTCTGATAGGCCGCCAGTGCACTTTTCAGCGAACCAACGCCGGAAATCTTCAGGCTGTTGCTTTTGGTCGCGGTATCGATCTGCGTCTGCTTGGCAGACTTGTCGGCGTTGACCAGCGCGGTCACGATCGCGCCGATGTCCAGGCCGGAACCCAGTCCGGAACCCGGTAAAATTGGACTTGCCATGTGCATCTCCCTTCAGATTGCTGCCATTCTTTTGACCGTTACACGCGTCCTGAGAACGAACAAACACTATTCATGCCATTTATCAGACCTTGGCGTCGAACAATACATGACTTGCATTGGCGAGGCTGTCGGCCAGTTTGAGGGCTTCGGCGGAAGGAATCTGTCGAACGACTTCACCCGTCTCGCTCGCGATCACCTTGACGATGACCTTGCCGGAATGCTCGTCAATCGAGAACTCCAGATTACGCTTGATCGACTGGACGAACTTTTCGATCTCTTGCACCGCCAGCTTCAACTTGGCGCCGTCCGAATCCTGATCCTTGGCAGCGACCGGTGCTTCAGTCTTTTGGACTTTAGGCAGCTCTGACGGTTTGTCAGCAACCGGTGTCACTGGCTTGGGAGCCGGATAAGACACGTTAAGCTTTACGCTCATGTCCATGCCCATCACCTCTTAACGTAAAAAAGCGAGAGAGCACGACAAGCGCACTCCCCCGCCTAAACTTGTTCCGGATTACTGAAGCAGCTTCAGTACAGCGGAAGGCAGTTGGTTGGCTTGAGCCAGTACGGAGGTCGAAGCTTGCTGCAGAGTCTGCTGCTTGGTCAGGTTAGCAGTTTCTGCGGCGAAGTCGGTGTCCTGTACACGACCCTGAGCAGCGGTGGTGTTTTCAGTGATGTTCTGCAGGTTGGAGATGGTGCTGGTCAGACGGTTTTGCGAAGCACCCAGGCTGGCACGGGTTGCACCGATTGCAGCGATAGCGGCGTCGATTGCAGTGATCGCGTTGTCGATGTTCTGCGAAGCAGAACCAGCACCAGTACCCGAAGTACCGGTCAGAACTACAGTACCGCTACCTACCGACAGGCTGACGGCGTCGAACTTGGAGCTCAGTACCAGGTCGATGTGGTTAGCCGAACCGGTGTTTGCGCCAACTTGCAGGGTCACAGTACCAGCCGAACCGTCCAGCAGGTTTTTGCCGTTCAGGTTGGTAGCAGCCGAGATACGGGTGATTTCGTCAGACATCTGAGCGAATTCAGCGTTGGTAGCGGTCTGGTCAGCGGTGCCGTTGGTACCGTTACGAGCTTTAACAGCCAGTTCACGCATACGCTGCAGGATGTCGGTCGAAGCTTGCAGAGCGCCTTCAGCGGTCTGGGCAACGGAGATACCGTCGTTGGCGTTCTGGATGGCCTGGGTGTTACCGCGGATCTGCGAGGACATACGGTTGGAGATCTGCAGGCCAGCGGCGTCGTCTTTGGCGCTGTTGATTTTCAGGCCGGAAGACAGGCGCTGCATCGAGGTGGACAGAGCGTCGGAAGCGCGGTTCAGGTTTTTCTGAACGTTCAACGATGTGGTGTTGGTGTTTACTGTTAAAGCCATGACGAATTCCTCGTTGGTTGGGTACTGCGGCTTCCGGCCCTGGCAACCGCCGGGTATGGCCTAGAGAACCTTCGTAATAGTTATCGTCGGGTTTGCAGGTTGCTTGAGGGCTTTTTGAAAAAATTTTGCCATCACCACGCCACCCCCGAGAAAACAAAGACTTAGCAGCACATCCAGCGCGAAAAAATGACGTCATAAAACCGCCTGTAACGCAAAGCCGCGGGCCAGCGCGGCGCAGCGGTTCAGCGCCTGGCACTTTCCAGCAATTCGACCAGTTCGTATTCCATATAGTCAGCCAGGCCCAACCAGTCCTGGCGCTCCTGACAGTCGAGCATTTGCGTGAGCACCTGTGCCCAGTCCTGCTGCACCTTCTCCGAGGCAGACGCCAGGCATAGTTGAGCCTGTTCGAATACATCGACCATCGTCAACGCCGCCTCGACATCACGCCCCAAGCGAAACAAAGCCGCGCACTGGCGGCACTGATGCTGACTCTGGTTCAGCGCACTCATTGCACGAACTCCGGATTGAAAGCGGTCCCGGCAATCAATGCACCGGCGCGGCTGCTGTTGAGAAACTCGACCTGCGGATGCGCGGCGATATAACGCTCAAGCACACACAGATAACCGCGAAAGTTCAGCTGAGTGCTGACGCGCTGACCGTGGCCATCGCGCACCCAGTGCCGCGCCTGATTCACCGGTGGTCCGAGATCGCCGTCATTCCAACCGGCGTGAGTCTTGTTCATCGGGAAAGCGAAGTCAGCGCCAAATAGCGTGATACGCCTCGCGCCCATTTTTACCGCGAGATCCACCGCCGGATGAATCACGCTGCCGCCGACGTGCAGCTCGCCGCGTGGATACTGTTCTTTCAGCTCGGCATAGATCGGGCTGGCCGAATAGCCGCCATAACGCTTGCCCTTCCATGACTTCAATACCTGCGGATCGCTCATCGGCAGGTACACCAGCGTAATGCCGTCAGACGTCTCGAAGGGCAGATGCCGCAAGCCGATGCGCTGATCGATGCTCACCACCAGATCAGGCACGATGCCGTGCTCACGCAATGGCCGATAGGCCGTATCAACGCAGATGAACAACGGCCGCTCGGCACGCTGACGAATCGCCGCCAGACGCTCGAAATGCTGCTCCAGCGTCGGTCCGGTGGCGATCACGTAGATTTCACGTCCAGCGCAACTGCCGAACAGCTGCGCGACATCGTCATCGCCAAGCAACACCGGCAGACATTCCTGCAAGCGTTGCTGGATTTCTGTCGACAGCGGATCGAAATCGCGATTGTTGAATATCAAATGCACTTCATTGATCAGCCGGTCGCGGACCTTTGCATTGAAGTCATCGGCCAGCAGCATCTCGGCCGGCAAGGCAAAGAATGGCGTGAAGAAGTCAGGGTGATCACCGGCGTAAAACAGTTCGACCCGAGGATCCTCCAGCCACTGGCGCTGATCGAGCAACTGCAGCACCAGCGCAAAGAGCGCGCCATTGAGAATGTGTACGTACAGTTTTTCCAGGCCTGCGCGCTCGAGCAGCACGCCTGCCAAGTCGCCCAGGCCAGTGCCATAAACGTGAAGTTGCGGTTTTTCCGGCAGGCTCGCCGCCTGGATCTGCGCCTCGTGCAGACGATCATGGCGACTGGTCAGCTGAATGCCATCGACGCTCAGCGTCGAGCCCAGCCCTTGCACGAGTTCGGCCTGCACGGACGCGCTGTCTTCAGCCATCAATCGCTCGAACAGCGCCGGCCAGCGCCGTTGCAACACCTCGGCATTGGCTTGGAAAAACTCGCTCATGGCGCCTCGCGCTCCTTCTCGGGCAAAAAAATAGCGTTCAAGGTTAACCTTGAACGCTATTTTTGTATCAGTGGTTTTTGCTGCAGCTTACGGGCGATAAATGATCGCCGAGCCCCACGACAGGCCCACGCCAAAACCGCTCAGTGCAACGCGCTGCCAGTCGGAGTCGAGCACGTGTTTTTCGAGCAGCAACGGAATGCTCGACGACACGGTGTTGCCGGTCTCGACCATGTCCTTGATGAACTTCTCCGGTTCGCCTTCGAAGCGTCGCGCCACGGCATCGACAATCGCCGCGCTGCCCTGGTGAATGCAGAATGCGTCGATGTCATCGGCCTTGAGATTGGAATCGTCGAGCAGCTCGTGCAAGTGCGCCGGCACTTTCAGCAATGCGAAGTTGAACACCTGACGACCGTTCATGAAGAACACGCCGTTGCTGACTTTCAAGTGCGGTGCGCCGGAACCGTCGGTGCCGAACTTGGCCTTGCCCAGCGCCCAGGTCGGGTTTTCGCCCATCCAGGTAGCGGTGGCGGCATCGCCGAACAGCATGGTGGTGTTGCGGTCTTCAGGGTCGACGATTTTCGAATACGGGTCAGCGGTAATCAGCAGGCCGTTCTTCAGGCCGGCGGCTTCCATGAAGCCCTTGATCGCGTAGATGCCGTAGACGTAACCGGAGCAGCCCAAGGAAATATCGAACGCTGCGACATTGGTCGGCAGGCCGAGCTTGTCCTGGACGATTGCTGCTGTGTGCGGCAGGCCTTCTTCATCACCGTTCTGGGTGACGACAATCAACGCGTCAATCGATTCACGCTTCAGTTCAGGATTGCTGGCAAACAGCGCATTGGCCGCTTCCACGCACAGATCGGAGGTTTCCTGCTCAGCGTCTTTGCGCGGCAGGAACGCCGAACCGATCTTGCCCAGGATGAATTCTTCATCCTTCTCGAATTTTGCACCTTGTGCGTAATTGTCCACGCCGGCTACAGGAACGTAGCTCGCAATGCTTTTTATGCCAATCATTACGGCTTCCCAATAAAAAACAGCCCAAAACCACCGCTCGCAAGGATTCGAGGGGCGCCGACAAACAGAAAACGGCCGCCACGACGGGCAGCCACGGGAAGCGCAAAGGGCTATCACTGGAACCGCAAAACGGGCCAGGCGCCATCTCCCCGGTCAATACAATACAGTGAAGATGCGCGTTATGACTCGCAGGTCACGCTATTTTGCCGAATCGATGGCAGATTGGCCTATTCGACCAGCGACCAGTCCAGCGGCGTACCGCGCTTGATCGCGGTGCGCGCACGGCGTCCGAGGACGGCTTCGGTGTGCTTGGGCGGCAGACCGAGACCGGGGCGAATGGCGCGCAGATTGTCTCCGGTAAAGGCTTCACCGGCAGCCATGTCAGCGGTGACATACAGCGAGCGGCGATAGACCAGCGACTTGCGCTCGGCCTCGGTCGGACCGTACTGAACACGCCCCATCGCCTGCCAGGCACGCTCGGTTTCGACGACCAGACTGGCCAGCTCCGCAGGCTCCAGGGAGAAACTCGCGTCCACGCCACCGGCGGAACGATCGAGGGTGAAATGCTTCTCCACCACCGTCGCCCCCAGCGCCACCGCCGCCACCGACACGCCAACGCCCATCGAATGATCTGACAGCCCCACCTCGCAACCAAACAGCTCGCGCAGATGCGGGATCGTGCGCACATTGCTGTTGAGTGGCGTGGCCGGATAAGTGCTGGTGCACTTGAGCAACACCAGATCCTTGCACCCGGCCTCGCGGGCGGCACGCACGGTTTCATCCAGTTCGGCGATGCTGGCCATGCCGGTGGAGATGATCAGCGGTTTGCCCGTAGCCGCCACACGGCGGATCAGCGGCAGATCGGTGTTTTCGAAACTGGCGATCTTGTACGCCGGCACTTCAAGGCTTTCGAGAAAATCCACCGCGCTGTCATCGAACGGCGTCGAGAATGCGAGCATCCCCAACTCCTTGGCCCGAGCAAAAATCGGCGCGTGCCACTCCCACGGTGTGTGGGCTTTTTCGTAGAGATCGTAGAGCGACGTGCCGGCCCACAGACTGCCCGGATCCTTGATGAAGAATTCACCTTCAGCCAAATCCAGGGTCATGGTTTCGGCGGTGTAGGTTTGCAGCTTCAAGGCATGCGCCCCGGCCTTGGCCGCCGCCTCGACGATTTGCAGAGCGACGGCGAGGGACTGGTTATGGTTGCCGCTCATCTCGGCAATGATGAACGGCGGCGCATCGGCACCGATGGTGTGGTGGCCAATCTTGAAACTAGACATGCGGGTGATCCTTCAAAACACGGCTGAACGCGCAGGTTTCCTGGATGAACCCGGCGTCGCGAAAGACTTTCAATGAGGACTGATTGGCCGGCATGACCCGGGCAGTGATGCGTGTCAGTTGCGGCCAGTGCGCAGCGACAAACGCTTCGCCACGGCTGAGCACTGCCCTGCCCCAACCGAGGCCGAAACGCCCTTCCAGCAGATAAATCGACACTTCGGCTTCGAACCCGCGCAAGTCGTAACGCAGCACCCCGACCGGGCCGTCGTCCGCCTCGGCGATCAACAGCAACCGTTGCGGATTGCGCAGGGTCGCTGTCAGCCAGTTCAGATGCTGAGTCCAATCGATCACACCGGTTTCCAGCGACCAGCGCCGTACCGCTTCAGCATTGCGCCCATCGAACAGCAACTGCGCATCGTCCAGCGTCGCCGGGCGCAGTTTCAGCACCGCGCCGGCCAGCGCCGCCGCCACGCGTTCGGCACCGCGTCCGTCGACCAGTTGCCGCGAACGCTCGGCGAGGCTGCGGCGCAAAAAATGATTGTTCACGACGAAGCCGACCGCATCACGCAACTGCTCGACGCTGACCTGCTCGCGGGCGCCCATGAACACATGCGCACCGGCAGCGGCCATGACTTCGCCGTTGGCCTGCTGATTGTTCGCCACGGCGATGCAGATCGTCGGCAAACCCAGCGCCGCGCGCTCCCAACTGGTGCCTCCGCCAGCGCCGATAAACAGATCGGCCTCAGTCATGCGCTGATGGAAATCGCTAACGAAACTGTGCAGGCGCCAGTTCGGTCGCGTCTCGGCCAACGCTTGCATCTGCGTCCACGCCGGGTTGTCGGCGCCAGCGACGAAGTCCACCTGCAACTCAGTGAAATCAGCCAGCGCCAGCATCGCATGATGAGTCTGTCTCGCCGCGTCGAAACCGCCGAAATTCACCAGCACACGCCGGGCCTTCGGTTTGATCTCGATGGCATCGCAGTTGAATTCTTCGCGCAACATGGCGTAGCGCGGGCCGAGCAAGGTGCGACAGCCTGGGGGGAGCAGCGGCGCGTAGTTTTCGCTAAGACCGGACAGGTTCTGATTGAGCAGCAGATCGACGCTGTAGCGCCGCGTGGCCAGATCATCCACGGCGGCGATTCGATGCGCCCAGCGCCGGGCGGCGGTTTGCCAGTGATGATCGAGGCCGTAATGGTCGGTGATGATCCAGTCGAACGGTGCCTGCCCGTCCAGCAGCAGGCCCAGTGCATCAATATCGAACTGCCACGGCAACATCGATTCGATAGCCTGCAGCGGGTCTTCATCACGATAGCGCTCGGGCAGCGCGAAGGTCTCGAAGCCCTCGGCATTCAAGGCATCCAGTCGATGCCCGGGCAAACGCCGACAGGCGAATGCGACATGACTGCCCTGCCCGCGCAGCACCCGCGCCAAGGTCAGGCAGCGGGCAATGTGGCCGCTGCCAATGGTCGGCGAAGCGTCGGCGCGGATCAGCACTCTCATTGCAGTTCTCCGCCGGCTCTGAGTGCGGCGTACAGATATTCGGCGCGTTGCCAGTCTTCGGGCGTGTCGATGTCCTGGACCAGATGACGCGGCAGGATCACCGGCAGGCTCGCTGGCGAGAACAGCGTCTCGCCACGCAACCACGCTTCGCTGCGCCCCCAGTAAAACTGCCCGGCATCCTGAAATGCTTCGGGCAGATCCTGCGAACGGGTCGTACGAAATTCGGGGTACAAAGACGTCAACGCGCCCTCCTCGTCGAGGGTCAGTGCGCGCTGCACCGGGAAGCCGAAGCCGCACACCGAAAAGGCAAACGACTTGTGCGGATGCTGCTTGAGCAAATCCAGACCCTGACGCAGATAACGCGCCTGCAACAACGGTGCAGTCGCGTATACACAACAGGCGTAATCGAACGTCGGCAATTGCTGCAAGGCATGCACGATCACCGCAGCGGTGCCGGTGTAATCATCGGCAAGTTCCGCCGGGCGCATGAACGGTACCTGCGCACCGTGCGCCCTCGCGATGTCGGCAATTTCGTCATCGTCGGTGCTGACCACAACGCTCTCGAACAGCCCTGACTCCAGCGCCGTGCGAATCGAGCGGACGATCATCGGTACGCCGTCGAACGGTTTGAGATTCTTGCGCGGAATGCGCTTGCTGCCACCACGGGCGGGGATGATCGCGACGCAGCTCACGGTGCCTTACTCCTCCAGTAGCAGCCGACGCAGTTGCTCGACCACCTGACCCTGTTGTGCTTCGCTGAGCAAAGGGAACAGCGGCAAGCTGATCGCCTCGGCGTAGTAGCGCTCGGCCTCGGGGAAATCGCCCTCGGCAAAACCCAGCTTGCGATAGTAAGGCTGCAGATGCAGCGGAATATAGTGCAGATTCACGCCGATGCCGGCGGCGCGCAAACCTTCGAACACCTGGCGATGACTGAGGTTGCAGCGCTCGACCTGCACGCGCACCACGTAAAGGTGCCACGCCGATTCGGCCTCCGGTTGCGCGCTCGGCAAGGTCAGCGGCAGGTAGGCGAGGAGTTGATCGTAACGTGCGGCCAGTTCCCGGCGACGTGCAACAAACTCATCCAGTTTGGCCAGTTGCGACAGGCCCAGCGCCGCTTGCAGATCGGTGATCCGATAGTTGAAGCCCAGCTCGATTTGCTGGTAATACCAAGGCCCGTGGCTGGGCTCGGTCATGTGCTCGGCTTCGCGGGTCATGCCATGGCTGCGCAGGCGTCGCAGACGTCCGGCCAGCACCGGGCGATTGGTCAGGACCATGCCGCCTTCGGCGCTGGTGATGATTTTCACCGGGTGAAAACTGAACACCGTCATTGCCGCAAATTCGCCGCAACCGACCGGGCGGCCGGCGTAGCTCGCCCCCACCGCGTGCGAGGCATCTTCGATTACGGTGAAGTTGTAGCGCCCCGCCAGGTCGGCAATCTTGCGCAGGTCACAGCTCTGCCCGGAGAACGCTACGGCAACGAGGACTTTCGGCAGCGTGCCGTCGCGTTCGGCCTGCTCGAGCTTCGTTTCAAGGGCAAAGGCGTCGAGGTTCCAGGTCAGCGGATCGATGTCGACGAAATCAACCTCGGCGCCGCAATAGCGTCCGCAATTGGCTGAGGCGAGAAAGGTGTTCGGCGAGGTCCACAAGCGATCGCCCGGGCCCAGGTCAGCGGCCAGACAAGCAATGTGCAGCGCCGCCGTGGCATTGCACACCGCCACGGCGAAATCCGCCTGACAGCGCTCGGCCATCGCCTGCTCGAAGCGTTCGATGGTCGGCCCCTGGGTCAGCCAGTCCGATTGCAGGACGTCGACCACCGCATCGATGTCCGCCTGATCAAGGCTCTGCCGACCGTAGGGAATCATACCGACAGCTTCGCGTGCAGATCGGCGATCTGCCCGACCGAAAGGAAATGCGGATTGGTATCCGAGCGATACTCGAAATCTTCGCTCACAGCACGGCCACGTTCACCGAGTTTATCGACGGCAAAATCGACGTCGACGCTGGTAAAACGAATCGACGGCTGAATCGTGTAGTGATCCTCGAACTCCAGAGTCATGCGCGCATCGTCCAGCGGCACCATCAGTTCGTGCAGCTTCTCACCGGGACGAATGCCGACGTTCTTGTGCGGCAGATGCTCGGCCATGCCGCGCGCCAGATCGACGATGCGGATCGACGGGATCTTCGGCACGAACACTTCGCCGCCGTGCATGCGAGCGAAGCTATCGAGGACGAACTGCACGCCGTGGTCGAGAGTGATCCAGAACCGCGTCATGCGCTCGTCGGTGATCGGCAATTCTTGCGCGCCGTCAGCGATCAGCTTGCTGAAGAACGGCACCACCGAACCACGCGAGCCAGCGACGTTGCCGTAGCGCACCACGGCGAAACGGGTTTGCTGCTCGCCGGCGATGTTGTTGGCGGCGACGAACAATTTGTCCGAAAGCAACTTGGTCGCGCCGTACAGATTGATCGGGCTGGCCGCCTTGTCGGTGGACAGCGCGACGACTTTCTTTACGCCGTTATCGATCGCCGCAGCGATGATGTTTTCCGCGCCGTTGACGTTGGTGCGAATGCATTCGGTCGGGTTGTACTCCGCCGCCGGCACCTGCTTCAACGCGGCGGCATGCACGACGTAATCGATGCCGCGCATCGCCTGCCGCAAGCGCTCGGCGTCACGCACGTCACCGATGAAATAACGCATGCACGGTGCATTGAAGGTCTGCTGCATTTCGTATTGCTTGAGCTCGTCGCGGGAGAACACCACCACGCGCTTGGGCTGGTATTGCTCCAGCAAGCGACGGATGAAATTGCGTCCGAACGAGCCGGTGCCGCCGGAGATGAAGATCGATTTACCGTTGAACATTTTGTCAATTCCGTCCCTGTCGCCAGGCTTAAGCGAGCAACTGTGCCCAGTCCAGTGAAGCATTGTCATCGAGCACGAAGCCTTTGCCCTTCAGGCTCAGGTTCGCGTTGTAGGCCTGATCCTGAACGAATGCCGCCGGCCATTTTTCGCGCAGGGCCAGCAGCGCTTGCGGGGCGTCAGGCATACCGCCCTGATGGATGACTTGCACCGCCGGAGTCCATACCGTCAGATAACCGGCCTGCCCGGCGCTCAGGCACAGATCGACATCGCTGAAGCCTTCGGCAAATGTGCTTTCGTCCAGACCGCCGAGCGCCTCGTACAGCTCTTTGCGGACCATCAGGCACACGCTTGATACCGCCGAGTAGTTTTGTTCCACCGCCAAGCGATGCAGGTAACCGTCGGCATCGTGCTCTTCACCAACGAAGGGCGAATCGACCCCGCCGTTCAGGCCCAGGATCAATCCCGCCTGGCTGATCTTGCGATCACGGTCGATCAGTTTCGGCCCGACCACGCCAACCTCTGGACGCAGAGCATGGTTGAGCAAAGAGTCGAGCCAGTTCGGATTGACCACTTCCGCATCGGCGGCGAGCAGCACCAGGTACTCGCCACGCGCCTGACGACTGCCCGCGTTGAATAATCCTGCTGCGCTCAACGTCCGATCAGTACGCAGCACCTGCACTCTGGAGTGCTTGTAAGTCCCGAGCCAGTCATTGATCTCAGCCGTCTGATCCGCAGTGGCGGCGATCAGCACTTCATAGTGATGGTAACGGGTACGCAGCAACACACCTTCAAGGCAACGTTGCAGCACCGCCAGATCGCTGCCCGCCGGAATAATGATCGACACCAGCGGACGATCACTGTGGTGGTAGTCGATCTGGTAAACCCCCGGAACCGCTGACGTCACTTTGCCCTTGTAACCGCGATTGCCCAAATGGCGCAGCAGCGCCAGGCGCTCGTCAGCATTCTCGACCAGCTCTGGTGCCTGGCTGATCAATAGCGGCTCGTCGAGGTGAGCCAGGCTGTTGAGGCCGTGTTCTTCGATAAGACGCAGCAGCACATCGAGCTCCAGTGCCTGACTGAAATCAGCGCGATAGCCGCCGATTTCGACCAGCGCATCGCGCCGTACCAGCCAGTGCCGCGCCATCAGCGTTGGCAGGCTCAGCAGCAGATCAAGGTTGAAGCCCGGCCGGAACACGTCGGTCAGGGCACCGTTTTCCTGACGCTGGATTTCGTCGGTGGATACCGCGCGGCAATCGCCGGCGTTCATCAACTCCAGGCTGGCGCGCAACAATCCGCTGGCAGTGAACTCATCACCGGCTTCAGCCAACAGCAGCCAGTCAGACGGCGATTGACGAGCGCTTTGATTGAGCTTGTCGATCAGATTGCCCGCGGTCACTCGGACAAAATGCAGGGTGTTCTGTGCCGTGGTCGCGGCGGGCGCTTCGCCGGTGGTGAACACGACAATGCGGAAGGCCTTGCACTGCCCTTCCAGCAAGCTGTCGAGAGACACCTGAAGCTTGTCGATGTCGTCGTCCAGATCCAGCAGAAAAATGCCGAACTGCGGCCCGCCGCCATTCACCGCCAGATGTTGGCCGATTGCCTCGAGGTGAGCGCCGGGCGCACGTGCGGCCAGCCAGTTGAGCAGGCGACCGGACTGCATCTTGTCCATGACCGCATGATGGTCATCGACGGTCAACGCTTCGAGACGCTCGATCCAGGCCTGCATCGCTTGCGCCTCTTCGGCTTGGCCCATCGCAGTCAGCTGAGCCGCCAGCCGCTTGATCACGGTGCGATTGAACGCATTGAGATCGTGAGCCTGCCACAAACGGTCGAGAACGCTTTCCGGCGTGTCGTTGTTGCGTGCTTGCAGCAAGTGCGCCTGACGGGTCCAGACGCCCTCCAGGCCTTCAAGCTGGATGCGCCCCGCCGGCATGGCGTGCAGCATGAATTCGAACTGCGCCAGGCGGTCGAAAAATGCCTCGTTGTAGAACGGCATTTCCACGTACTGCAAAGGCCCGAAACGACGATCCGGGTACTTGAGCTCCTGATTCCAGGTGGACTGGATGATCAGCTCCGCAGTCAGCGCTCGATTCGATTGCAGGCTGTCGACCATTGCCTCGAAGCTTTGCAGGGCAAGCGCTTTGCCCTGCTCGGCGTTCAGCCCTTTGATCTGGGTTGGCAGCGCGGCAAGGAACTCGGCAAAGGCTTCACGCTCGGCGACCGATTTGGCATCGACGTAGGTCAGCGAGTGATACACCTCGGTGCTGTGCTCGGAGGCACCGTAGTTGATCTCCCGAACCACATAAGGGATCGGCAGAATCCGTGCTTTGGCACTGGCCAGCAGGAAATAGACATGGCCGATTTCCTGCCACTGGAAGCTGGTGCCGGGTGGCAATGCCGAGTGCCAGGTCTTCATCAGATCAGTACGGGTCACCGCATAGAACGGCGGGATGTACTGGCTCATGTAATCGATGACCCGCTCCTGAGCCTGTTCAGAGCAGTAGTCTTCCTGGACCTTTTTGTCGCGGCGGTAGTAGCTGACGCCACCGGCCAGCGTCAGGTACATCAGGCAGTAGCCGTGGCACATGCCGTAATCCGGATTGGCCTGCAGGAAACCCACGGATTCGGCCAATGAATCATGCAGGATGAAGTCGTCATCGGCCGCCAGCACCATGTACGGCGTGGTCAGTTGCTCGACACCATAGGCCAGTTTGGCCTGCATCCCCCAGTACGCGAATTGCGGCACATGATGGTAATCGACGGCGGAAAAATCGCCTTCCGGACGTTCCGGCGAGGAGTCGAGCACCATGATCTTGCAGGGCAAGTCGCTGTAATACTTCACAGCCCGACGCAGGAACGCCGGTCGGTTGTGGGTAATGAGCACCACCGTCAACAGCTCATCGAGCGGTAGCGTCAGTTCAGAACTGTACTTGCCTTGCATAACTTCTCTCCACAACCGGCGACTCGCCGAAACAACTCTGGGTAAATGTTGCGAATTAACGAACGCGACGCAGGTAGCCGTCCGGCGCCACGGTGATCAGCAGTTTGTTCTGCAATTGCTGGTCGATTTCGAAGTCCTGGTTCTCTTCCAGGTACTTCCACACGGCGGTTTTCGGGTTGTCGCCCGGGCCCCATGGACGATCCGGGAAGAAATCGGCCGGCATGTCTTCAACCACGGTGTCCATGACCACGCAATAGCTGTCGACCGACACCAGCGGCGCGTAGAGGCGCAGCTCTTCGAGCACGTGATCGTGGGTGTGGTTGGAGTCGAGGACCAGAATGACTTTCTTGCCTTTGGCGGCGGCCTGCACCTGAGCGGCAATGGCCGGGTCGATGCTTGAGCCTTCGATCATCTTGATGCGCTTGGCCATCGGGTGGCTTTCGATGGCTTCACGGTTGTGCGGACGAATGTCGAGGTCGATGCCGAGCACTTCGCCGTGGCCTTGCAGCTCGAGCAGCGAGGCGTAGTAGATGATCGAACCGCCGTGGGCAATGCCGCACTCGATAACCAGGTCCGGCTTGACCTGCCAGATGATCTCCTGCATGGCCATCATGTCTTGCGGCAGCTGGATGATCGGGCGGCCCATCCACGAGAAGTGGTAGCTGTATTTGTGCTTGGCCGATTCGTTGAAGAAATCCCGGGCCAGGCCGGTCAGTTTCGGGTCGTCACCTTGCTGGGCGATCTGCTCGCGGCACTCGGCTTCGAAGGCTTGGTTGATGCTGTTGTCGGTCATGTTGGTCATCTCAAGGGTCACTGGAACGAAGCGCTGTCGACGGCGTGATAGACGTAGCGTCCACCGGTCATCCGCTTGATCTCTTCGAGGTAATTGGAATTCATCACAAACAGGTGCGCGCCTTCCGGCAGCGCATCCATGGCCTCTTGCGGCGAGGACACGCGCGCGCCGCTCAGCGGCAGATAACGCCCCTGCTTGGCCGGGTTGATATCGACTACGCGATCGACCGCAACGCCGGCGCGTTGCAGGTACAGCGAATAGATCACGCCTTTGGACGAGGCACCCCAGATCGCCGAACCCTGCGCAGGCGCCGAGCGGATGATCTGCACAGCACGGTCGAGGCTGGCGCTGAAATCTTCAGGCAGAGTCAGGCGCGGCACCGGTTGTTCGGGTATCAGGCGCAACGTCGACAGATCAGCGACGATGTACAGATATTGGCCGCCGAACAGATGCCCGGCCTCGTGCACCGTGCCGAACATCCGGCGCAGGTCATCGAGGCGGAAATAATTGACGTGTTCGTAGAACAGGTCGAACCAGGCCTTGTGCTCGAGGATCCAGTCCAGGCACGGCACTTCGATATAGATCTGCCCGCCCTGATTGGCCTCGGCGATCACGGCCAGAAAGCTCACCGGGTCTTCGATGTGCTCCAGCACATGACGCAGCACAATGGCATCTGCCGCCAGGCCGAGGCCGCGCGTAAACGGCGCCTTGATCACCTCGGGGTTTTCGCCTTCATAAGCCGGGTCGATGCCGGTAATCGAATAGCCAAGGCTTTTGAGCAGCTCGAGAAAGTAGCCCTTGCCGCAGCCGACCTCGATCAGCTCCTGGCCCTTGAAGTGCTTGCCGATGATGCCTTCGACGTCACTTAAATGCTTCTGGAACTGACCGGAGTGCGCCTGCTCGTTCTGATAGTCGGCGTCATAACTGAGCTTGTCGGCATCGAACGCGGCGTTGAAGACCAGACCGCTGCGCTCGTCCTGAACCAGGACCATGTCGGCGCTGGCCGAGGCCCGCGCCGATTCGGCATCGGCGAAAGTGCGGTTCTGCAATACCGGCAGGCCGGTGGCCCGGTACAACTCGTGCCTCATGGCGACTCTCCCAATAACTGTTGCAAACGCTCGGTGACGGCCCAGAACGCCAGCGGTTCGTGGGTCGGATACGGGTAATGGCCGAGGTTCAGAGCCAGGGTTGCGCCACGCTCACGCAAGCGCTGTTCGACCAGCGCACGCACCGACACCGGTTGACCGCTGGCGCAGTTGACCACGCCACCAAAGTCGCGCTGATGGAGGATCGCGGCGAGATGACTCGCGGCGGTTTCAATCGCGAGGAAATCGCGCAACTGCTCACCGGCCGACATGTTGAACGACGCCTCGCCGCTATCGATTGCCCGGTCCAGCGCGGCCAACAGGCTGTTGGGGTTCTGCCCTTCGCCGTGCAGATAGAACAAGCGCGCCCATTGCAGGGTGAACGGTTGCTCCTGCTGCAGATTCTGCAGAAACAGGTGCAGCGTATGTTTGGCCAGACCGTAGGGATTGCTCGGCCGTGGCTCGGTTGACTCGCTGAGCGGACCGCTCTGCATGCCGTATTCGAAGCAGGTGCCGGTCACCAGCACCTGCGACACGCCCGCCTCTATCGCGTTTTTGATAAAGCGGTAATCGGCCATCAGGTTGTGCTCGAAATGAAACAGCGCCCGATAGTTCGGCAACCCCGGCCAGGCCAGATGCGCCAGCGCGTCGATGCCTTCGGTCAGCGCGACGACATTCAGGTCGGCAGCGTGAATGTCTGCCGCGACGAATTCGACGTGGTTAATCCATGGCATGCCCTGCGCGGTTTCTGCGTTGCGCGCCACCGCGCGGACTTCGCAGCCGCGCTCAAGCAATGCAGCAACCAGATGCCGACCGACAAAGCCTGTGGCGCCAGTGACCAGAACTTTCACAGCACTTTCAACTCAGGCACGGCGATGACGAAGCGCCCGTCCCACTGACGCACCTGCGCCAGTTGCTGACTGACTTCGTGCAGCAGGTTCCAGGGCAGCACCAGCACGTAGTCCGGTTGCTCAATGTCGATCTGCGCTGGCGCAACAATCGGGATGCGACTGCCCGGCAAGAACTTGCCCTGTTTGTGCGGGTTGGCATCGGCCACCCAGGACAGCAGATCCGCTTTGACTCCGGCGTAGTTGAGCAAGGTATTGCCCTTGGCCGCCGCGCCGTAACCGACCACACGTTTGCCGTCGGCTTTGGCCTGCAACAAGAAGCGCAGCAGGTCATGTTTGATGCGTTCGGCAGCAGGCGCGAGGGTCGCGTAGAACTCGGCAGTTGTCACCCCGGCAGCGAGCTCGGCCTGCAGTTGTTGCTGAACTGCCGGGAGAACAGCGCGGCGCTGGCCGTCCTTGCGCTGCACGAATACGCGCAGCGAGCCGCCGTGAGTGCTCAACTGGCTGACGTCGAACACTTCCAGGCCATTGCGCTCGCACAGGGTCTGCACGGCGGTCAGCGACAGGTAGGAATAATGTTCGTGATACAGCGTGTCGAACTGCGCGCCAGCCATCAGCGTCAGCAGTTGCGGAAACTCGAAAGTGGCGACGCCGGTCGGCTTGAGCAGCGTCGCGAAGCCGGCGAGGAAATCGTTGATGTCCGGCACATGGGCGAGCACGTTGTTGGCCGTCATCAGGTCGGCGTTCCAGCCTTCGTTGCGCAATTGCGTGGCGGTGTCGCAGCCGAAGAACAGCTCGCGAATTTCCAGGCCTTTCTCGCGTGCAGCCTGTGCGGTGCTGCGAGTCGGCTCGACGCCCAGGCATGGGATCCCGCGCGCGGCGACGTATTGCAGCAGGTAACCGTCATTGGCGGCGATCTCGACGACACGACTGTCGGCGTTAAGCCCGAAGCGCTCACTCATCTCGGCGACATAGCGCTCGGCGTGATTCAGCCAAGTGCTGGAGAACGAACTGAAGTAGGCGTACTCGGCATCGAACAGGCTGTCGGCACTGGTGTAGTCCTCGGTCTGCACCAGCCAGCATTGCTGGCACACCGCGACTTTGAGCGGGACCCATTGCTCGGCCTGTTCCAGACGATCGGCATGCACGTAGGCGTTGGACGGCGGCGAAGTACCGAGGTCGATCAGCGGCAGATTCAGCGGTGCGGCGCACCCACGGCAATTCATAGACGCACTCCAGCAAAGTGTTGATCGAGCGCAGGATGGCTGGAATCGCGCGCTGACAAATTATTGACAGGCAACGGCCAGGCAATCGCCAGCCGAGGATCGTTCACCGACAAGCCGCCCTCGTGCTCCGGCGCGTAATCGGCGCTGTGCAGATAGAGCAATTCGGCGTCGTCGGTGAGCGTCTGAAAGCCATGAGCGAAACCGGCCGGAATCAACAGGCTGCGGCCATCGCCCGCCTTCAAGTGCTCGGCGTGCCAGTGCAAAAAGGTTTCCGACTCAGGACGCAGATCCACCGCAACATCCCAGACTTCACCGCGCAGGCACGTGATCAGTTTGGCTTCCGGGGCGTTGGCATTCTGATAATGCAGGCCACGCACACTACCCTTCTCGCGGGTGCAGGAGTGGTTGATCTGGCGGATATGAAATTCATTGCCGAACGCACTCAGGCTGCCCTCGCAGAACAACCGGGCGAAGTGCCCGCGCTGATCTTCGAAACGTTTGTGCTGAACGCTGAACAGACCGGCCAATGGCAACGCTTTCAGGGAAAACTCGCTCACAGCGCGCCTCGGTACAGATTCAACTGGCCCAGAGTTACAGCGCGCATGTCATCGCCGTTCTGCCAGGCCAGATGCCAGTCGAGGGTCTGGGCCAGGCATTGCTGCAAGGTCCAGCGCGCTTGCCAACCCAGCAATTGCCGCGCACGGCTGCTGTCCAGGCGCAGCAGGCCGGCTTCATGCAGTTCGCTTTTTTCGATACGCAAACCAGGTGCCTGCGGCCAGCGGCTGGCGAGCAATTCGACGACTTCGCCGACGCTGCACATGTCCGCCTCACCGGGGCCGAAGTTCCACGCGCCGGCATACTCCGGACCTCGCTCATAAAGGCCTGCGGCCAATTGCAGGTAACCCGCCAGCGGTTCAAGGGCGTGCTGCCATGGGCGCACGGCTTGCGGGTAACGCAGGGTCACCGGCTCGTCGGCACTCCAGGCTTTGAGCACGTCGGGAATCAGTCGCTCCGGGGCAAAGTCACCGCCGCCCAGCACATTGCCGGCGCGTGCGGTCGCCAGGGCCAAACCATGCTCGGCATGTTTGTCCGCCGGGAAGAACGACGCGGCGTAGGACTGCGCGAGCAACTCGCAGCAGGCCTTGCTGCTGCTGTAAGGATCGTGGCCACCGAGGGCTTCGTCTTCGCGGTACGGCCACAGCCATTCCTTGTTGGCGTAGACCTTGTCGGTAGTCACAAGCACGCAGGCGCGCACGCCGCCGACCTGACGAATCGCTTCGAGCAGGTTCAGCGTGCCCATGACATTGCTTGAATAGGTGCCGAGCGGATCGCGATAGCCCTCGCGCACCAAGGGCTGGGCGGCCAGATGCAGGACGATCTCCGGTTCGGTCTCGGCGATGATTTCCAGCAAGGCGCCGAGGTCACGCAAATCGCCGCGCTGGTCGTTGATGCCTTCGTGTACGCGCGCCAGTTCGAACAGGCTTGGCTCAGTCGACGGATCCAGGGAAAAACCGCTGACCTGCGCGCCGAGGCTTTGCAGCCAAAGGGTCAGCCAACTGCCTTTGAAACCGGTGTGTCCGGTGACGAGAACACGCTTGCCACGCCAGAACTCCGCACTCAGGCCCATTGCTTCCATGGGGCCTCCCCGCTCTGCCACAGCGCTTCGAGATGGTTCTTGTCGCGCAGGGTGTCCATCGGATGCCAGAAACCTTCGTGCTCGAAGGCTTTCAGTTGTTCGTCCTGAGCCAGACGGGCCAACGGCTCGGCTTCCCAGGTGGTGCTGTCATCGCTGATGTAGGGCAGCACTTTTGGCGACAGCACGAAGAAACCGCCATTGATCCAGCCACCGTCACCACGAGGTTTTTCAGTGAAACCCAGCACCTGGTCACCTTGCCGTTCAAGCGCGCCGTAACGACCTGGCGGCTGCACCGCAGTGACGGTCGCCAGGCGGCCGTGAGCCTTGTGATAGTCGACCAGCTCAGCAATATTGATGTCGGAAACGCCATCGCCATAGGTGAAGCAGAACGCCTCTTCATCCTTGAGATAACGCGCGGCACGCAACAGGCGGCCACCGGTCATGGTTTCCTCGCCGGTATCGATGAGGGTCACACTCCACGGCTCGCTGTAGTTCTGATGGACGTCCATGCGGTTGTTGCGCATGTCGAAAGTGACGTCGGATGTATGCAGGAAGTAGTTGGCGAAGAAGTCCTTGATCGCGTAGCCCTTGTAGCCCAGGCAAATGACGAAGTCGTGGATCCCGTGGGCGGAATACTGCTTCATGATGTGCCAGAGAATTGGCTTGCCGCCAATCTCGATCATCGGCTTGGGCTTGAGGTGCGACTCTTCACTGATGCGCGTGCCGAGGCCACCCGCCAAAATTACTGCCTTCATCGTCTCCCCTCTCGTACGTCACCGGGCTGCGCACTGCTTTTTTGAGCGTCGCAGGCCTTCTGGCCAAACCTTCTGCCGCTACGGGCGCAGGAGGAAACACCGCGAGCGCTCGTTTTATGGCGATTTGCGGGGCACTTGCAGGAAACGCGCCAGCTCGTAGCCGGGTTTTGGGAGATAGCTGATAGAGGCTTCGGTGGAAGTGGCAACAGGCTGATGGGCAGGCTGAGGGCGTGAAGGGGCAAGAGATCGAAAGCCAGAGCAAAGATCGTCCGATCGCGGCCCGAGCCTTCGGCAGCTCCAGTTGGATCGCGTGCATCCAGCAAGAAATGGGTCGGCTGTCAGGCCGCCTTCGCGAGCAGGCTCGCTCCCACAGAACAGCAAGAGCAAGAGCAAGAGCAAGAGCAAGAGCAAGAGCAAGAGCAAGAGCAAGAGCAAGAGCAAAAGATCGCAGCCTTCGGCAGCTCCTACAGTTGGATCGTGGGCATTTGGGAGAAACGGGTTGCTCGGCAGGCCGCCTTCGCGAGCAGGCTCGCTCCCACAAAAGCAAAAGCAAAGCAAAGCAAAGCAAAGCAAAGCAAAGCAAAGCAAATCAAAGCAGCGCAGCTGCCCGCGGCAAAGCCGCCCCACTCAACAATGAGCGCAAGCTCGAGTACCGCTTTTGATCTTGATCCACCGGCGACGTCGGAAGGCTGAGTGGAGGGATTGATCCGGGCGTGGGAGCGTAGCGACCGTTCGACGAAGTCGAACACAGCGGAAGGAGGTGCAGCGAAGCAAACCGGAGCCGCTGCGCCCGGATCAGTCCCGCAGCGAAGGAACCCGAGCCTGCGAGGGCCGAACGTAGGAGCAAGCCTTTTGGGTTACCTTTTTGGCGTTTGAAAAAGGTGACCCGCCGTAAGGGCGGAACCGTAATCAGCAACACCCGCAGAAACGGATCTACACCCAAAACCCCCAACAGCCTGGTCGGCCCAAAGGCCGCCAAGGCCGCCAAGGCCCCAAAAAAAAGGCAACCCCAAAAAGCCGCCTATATAAACGATCAATCCGCCAGCCAGCCATTCTCCCAATACCGCAGATTGTCACCACGCAACACATAATCGCGCATGACCACCTCGTGCAGCTCGTCACCCATGCGATAACTGGCGTCAGGGTCGGCCAGATGCATGCGAATCGCCTGCAGCCACTCATCAGTGCTGTTGGTCTTCACCCGCGTGCACGGCAGATAGCCCTGATAGGCTTCGGTATCAGTGCAGATGACCGGGTAACCGCAGGCGCCGTATTCCAGCAAACGCAGATTGCTCTTGCAGTCATTGAAAATGTGAAACTCCAGCGGTGCCAGAGCCAGGTCGAGGTTCAGACTGGCCAGCTTGGCCGGATAGACGTCCAGAGGAATCACACCGTGGAACTCGTGCATGTACGGACGCAGGTCATCCGGGCACATGCCAAAGAATACCCAGTCGACTTCGTTGGCCAGCTCACGCACGACATCGGCAATCACCGCCAGATCGCCATGGTGGCTGGTGCCTCCGCCCCAACCCACGCGAGGTTTTTTCGAGGTGCGGCGCTGACCCCGCAAACCGGTCCAGAGGTTTTGCGCGAGCATGTTGGGGACTACGCGAATGTCGTGGTGCATGTCCGACAGCGCATTGGCCAGTGGTTGAGTCGACACCACCACGCGGTCGCACAGGCTGATCGCCTGGCGCACCATCCGCTCCATTTCCTGCTTGCTGGGCATGTTGCGGATATGCGCATTGCGATGCGGAACATCAATCACATAGTCATCCAGCTCGAAGATGCGCCGGGCATGGCAGAATTTTTTCAGCGGCGGGATTTCATCGATCGCGCCCTGGGAATAGCGCCCTTGCAGGACGATGACATCCGGCGACTGACGCTCGATTTCAATGATCGACGGCAAGCCGTAACGAATACACCCTTCGGCCCGGTTCGCCGCTTCCAGCTCTATCAGCGGCTGACTCATGCGGTAATGGCCAATGGCTGAGGCATTGATCGGCACGGCGAGTACGTTGGGCAATTGCGGCCTGGAGAAAGCAGTCCACCCCGTACGCAGGCCCGGCTCAAGGCTGAAACTCGTCGCGCCGACGCCCTGCAAGGACAGGTTGACATTGAAGGCCGGATCGCGGGCAATGCGCGGCAGCCAGCGCTTGTAGAAGATTTCCTGCTCGTGCAAATGTTGCTCGCCTTGCTCAGCTGTCGACTCGACAGTCGGGCGCACGCCCTGAGCCAGCAAGGCATAAGGCGTCCACACTACCAGGTAGCCTTCCTGGCCGATGCGCAGGCACAGATCCACCACGTTCAGCGCCTGCTTCAGATCCTCTTCATCAAGCCCTGCCACCGCCTCGAAAACCGCCTTGCGCACCATCAGGCAATCACCGCCGACCGCACTCAGATCGTGGGCGGCCTGCAGCCGGAACATATAACCGTCCGACTGCAGCGACTGTCCATAAAATGGCAACCCGACCGCGCCCTGCATCCCCAGAATCATGCCGGCATGCAGCACATAACCATCCGGGTTGAACAACTTGGCGCCGACCACGCCGACTTCCGGGCGCTGCGCATGATTGAGTAGCTCGTCCAGCCAGTCGGCGTGGGTAATCACCGCAAAGGTATTGAGCAGCAGCACATATTCGCCACGAGCCTTGGTCACGGCAAAATTGTGCAGGGCAGCCATGTTGTCCGGCTGCGGGTACGTCAGCACGCGGATTCGGTCACCACCCAATTGCGCGATGCCGTCCAGCCATGCTCTGGCCTCAGCGGTTTCGCTGCCGTTGTCGACCAGCAGCAGTTCGTATTCGGCGTAGGCGCTTTTTTCCAGCACGGTCTCGACACACCGCTGCAAGGCAGCGGTCTGATCCCGGGTCACGATGATGATCGACACAAGCGGACGGCGCGCGTGCCGATAATCGACACGATTGAGGAATTGGCAACTGCCACGGCGGATTTCATGGGCAACGCCAATGCGTTGCAGATGCGCTTCGAGCACACGAGGGTTCTGTTCGATGACGCCTGGCTCGGCCAACCACCGCGACAGATCGAATGGCGACTCCAGCAGAACTTCGGCGACATGCCCGATCACTTGGGTGCCGTCGCTTTCGACCATGCGCCACAGCATGTCGTGAGGAGCCAGTTCGGTGAACGTCGTGTCAAAACCACCCAGCGCCAGAAAGCGTTCGCGCTTGAACGCCAAGGCGCGCCCGACATACGGGTAGCTGCGCATCAGATCAAGGTTGAAATCGGGTTTGAAGGCGGGTTCCACGGACTCACCATCGCGCAGACCGCCTTCATCGCTGTACACGCAACCGAGCGACGGCGAGTGCGCGATCCGGTCAGCCATGACCAGCAAGGCCGGCGCCATCAGCCGGTCACCGGCCTGCAACAGGTAAAACCAGTCGGCGCCCTCCAGTTGGGGCAACAACGCGTTGATCTGACCCAGCCCGTCACCTTCCAGTGGCATGTGGAACACGCGGCCATCCAGCGTCGCCTCGTTACAGGAAGCGGACAGCACCAGAATCAGTTCAGGGGCATAGTCCTGCCGAGCAAGCGCCTCAAGCGTGCGCTCGACTCCATCGCGACTGCCCTGGGCATCAATGACGATCGGCACTATTCGCGGCTGTTGTGGCCAGGCGGCCAGAGTTTCCGGCAGTAACTTGCGCTGCCCTTCAGTGAGACTGCGGCATTGCAGCCAGTGCGCGTAGAGTTCGGCGAAGCTCCAGCTATCGATGCCGACGCACCACTCCTGGCGACTCTGCTTGGTACCCAGCGTACGACTCAGGGGCAGCTCTTCCCAGACACGCGGCATTGCGTCAGCCTTGGTCAGCGGGACATAGCGCACCCAACCCGGCGCTGGCGCCGACTCGCCGCTGCGCGCCTTGAGCATTTGCAGAATCCACTCGCGCTCGACCTCGACCGCGTCTTTCATCGGCTGCTGAGCACTCAAGCGCTCCGGATACAGCCGCTCGGCACTGAGCACGGTGTTCGACATCGCCAGATTGCCGCGCCGCAGCAGGCATACGTACAAGGCGAAATCCAGGGTGGCGACAAAGCAGTGGCCGTCCTGAGTCAGCGCCGGCAACAAGTCGACGAGGTCCGAACGACGGAACAAGGCGCTGGAGAAACCGCCCAGCACATTGACCGGAAATTTTTCAAAAATGCCCAGCAGGTCGTCACCCTTGAACAGACCGCTGGCCGGTGACAACGAAGTGTTTTCCAGGCGCGCCGGCAGAATGATGTCGTCGGCGTCCCAGAATAACCGCTGAGCCAGCACCAGGCTGACTTCCTCACGCAACATCTCGTGCGCCTGCTGCTCGATGCAGGCGGCATAGAGATGATCGTCGTCACACATGAACTTGACGAATTCACCCTGCGCCTGATCAAGGCACGCCTTGAGATTGCCGACCATGCCCAATGTGCGCGGGTTGCGCACATAGCGCACGGCAACACCCGAGCGCTCGGCCACAGCGCTGACAATCCCTTCGATCTCATGACCACGACTGTCGTCGCAGACAATGATCTCAAGAGGCGCGTATGTCTGGCTGACGGCGCTGTTCAATGCCCGCTCGAAAAAGCGCGGATTGAACGCAGGGATGGCAATGCTGACGAGGGGGAGTGAATTCACGGCGGGCTCACAGGCGGTACGAGCCCGCTCGCAAAAACGAGCCCTTGATACCGCAAAAAATCATTAACAGAGGGACAACGTTGGCGGGCGCGCACGCGCCCGCCAATCATCAGATCTTGTTGAACAGCCCCAACTGACTGATCTTGCTGAACGCCAGTTGCGCGGCTTGCAGCATGGTCTGTTGCAGGGTCAGACGGGTCATGACTTCAGCCGGATCGGAATCACGAATCGAACCCTGGGTCGTGCTGTTCGCCGTGGTCAGGCTGTCGTTGGTAATGGTCTGCATGTCCAGCGCCTGGCCGCGCGCACCAATGGTGGTGACTGCGGTGCCGATCTGGTTGGAAGCTGCATCGATGTTGCCGAGGCCTGCCTCCATCGCGCCCTGCAATTTCTGCTTGGCAACCGGGTCACCGTCGACTGGCGTATTCAGCGCGGTGATCATCTGGCCCAGAGTGTCGAGCACGTTCTGGGTCTGATGATTGTTCGGCTGGATCGAGAACTGATCACCAGCGGCCGGCGCGCTGCCCAGGGCGAAAGTCACACCGGCAGCGGTGGCGTTACCGCCGGCGACCGTGCCCGAGGAAACCGGCTTGCTGTCGGCGGTCACTGGCGCGGCATACAGATCGAAATCGGTGGCGCTGGTGAACTTGAGCACCGCGCCGCCCTGCGGGAACGCTGCGGTGTAGGCTGCCTGATCGGTGATGGTCGAACCGGTGATCACGCTGGTCGACGGGTTACCCGGATTACGCGTGGTGGTGAACGAGTCCGGCGAGGCCGACAGCTGAAAACTGTGCCCTGCGATAACGGCGTCCGGATTGGTATCGCCAGCCTTCAGGTTGACGTTCAGCTTGAGGTCGACACCACGGAAGCTGACAGTCTGGTTGGCGCCGGTGCTGTTGCTGATCAGGCCATTCTGGCTGGCCTCGGCAGTCACATCGTTACCCAAGGCATCGGTGATTTTCAGCTGGGTGCTGCTGACGAAATCGATGGTATACGGCTGCCCGGCGGTGAACTTGGCGTCGTAGGTGGCGGCAGTGCCGACGGTGCCGTTGGACAGCACGACACGGCCGTCATCCACAGCTGGCGCAGTCATTTTGGTGTTGGTGCGGCCGGTGTTGATGGTCTGCTGGAACGCGTCCCAACCGGTGGTGTTGGTACCCACGGTCATGCCGTCGCCGATGCCCAGATCGATGGTGGTCTGGTCGCCGTTGTAGCTGAACGTGCCGTCAGAATTCTTCGAATACGGCGCGGTATCGGTTTTCGAACCGGAGAACAGGTAGTTGCCGTTGGCATCCTTGGCGTTCATCAGGCCCAGCACTTGCTGTTGGATCTCACCCAGTTCCGAGGCATATGCCTGGCGGTCCTTGTCGGTGATGGTGCCGTTGTTCGCGGCCAGCGCCAGCTCTTTGGCTCGCGCAAGCGCCGTGGTAATCGAATCCAGAGTGGACTCCTGCACGGTCAAGGCGCTTTTGGTGGTGTTGACGTTGGTCTTGTACTGATCGAGCATCGCCGCCTGCTGGCCCAATTGCAGCAAGCGCCCGGCACCGATCGGATCATCGGCGGCGGTGTTGATACGCTGCAGGCTGCTCGCCTCGCTCGCGGTAGCGACAGCCTTGTTGAAGTTACGCTGATAATCCGAGGCTTGCGTTCCGTAATACTGGGCGGTGGAAATGCGCATGAATTACGACTCCTTAAAGGCTGTTGATCAGCGTGGCGAAAGTTTCCTGCGCAGCTTTGATGATCTGCGAAGACGCTGTGTAGTACTGCTGGTACTTGACCAGGTTGCCGGTTTCTTCGTCCAGGTTGACCCCGGACAACGAATCGCGGGCACCCTTGGCGTTCTCCAGAATCGCCGTGGTTGCGGCGCTGTCGGACTTGCCTTGGGCGGTCTTGGTACCGACGTTGGTCACCAGGGTGTTATAGGCGTCAGTCAGGCTGATGCCCTTGCTCGCCGAACCGGTGTCCACGGTCTGTTTGGTTTGCAATGCGACCAGTGCCTGGGCGTTGCGGTTGTCCGAAGACGCCGCGCCGGTCAGGTTCATGGTGAAGGTCTCGCCGGTTTTCGGCGTGCCGCCCACGGTGGTCTGCACGGTGAAGGTCTTCTGTACGTTCGGCGTGACGGTAGTGTCCATCACCGGGTTGCCGCTGGCATCGACGATGCCGACTTTCAGGTTCAGCGTGTTCGACTGGCCAGGCACGATGGTGCCGGTGCCGATGGTCGCGCCCTTGGCGTCGACCAGGTTGTACGACTGGCTGCCACCGCTGGCTGCACCGAATACCAGTTTGACCGGCGTTGAATTCTTCAGCGCCGCCTGCATGTCAGCCTGGGCGGTCGGGTTGTAGATATCGATCTTGTCGCTGAGCGTCGGCTGGGTGTACGTGCCCAGACCGTTGGCGCTGGCGACGCCGGTCAGCGGACCTGCCGCAGCGATTTTCTTCGGATCGGTCAGGACCGTCTGAATGCTCGCCGCCGCGTTGCGGGTCGGCGTGATCTTGAACGAGTCACCCGCGCTCAGCGCGCCGCCATTCAAGGCCAGGGTGAAACCGTCGATCACTGGCGGCGGATTGGTCGTGGTGCTGAATGCGCCCAGATCAGTACCGTCGGAACGTTTGACGGTGTAATCGGTAGCGCTGGTGAAGGTCACCTGATAATCGCTGGTGGTCAGCTTGCCGGTGTCCTTGATGGTCACATCGAGGTTGCCCGAACCGGCGCTGTTGCCATCCTTCGCAATGCTGCGCTGACTGATCAGGGCGGCACTGTTGATGTTGTTGAAAATCGCCGCGCCGAAGTCACCGTTCTTGTCGATGCCTTGTGCTTGCTGGCTGTTGATCTGATCGGCAATCACCAGGGCCACGCGACCGAGCTCGTTGAGCGATGGGTCGAGGACTTCCTTGCGATAGGTCAGCAGACCGCCGATTTCGCCGCCGCTGATCACCGAAGTGATGTCGATGGTGCTCGAACCGCGATCCATCTGGATCGACATGCGCGACGGGTCGGTCTTGCTCGCGACCATGCTCAGGCTGTTGGTGGTGTTGCCGATGACCAGCGGCTGGCCGCTGCCGACATAAATGTCGAAGCTGGTGCCGCGCTCGACGACTTGCGCACCGGTCAGCTCGGAGAGTTGACGCACGGCTTCGTTACGGCTGTCGAGCAGGTCGTTCGGCGCCCCGCCGCTGGTGGAGATTTCGCCGATCTTCTGATTGAGATTGGCGATCGCCGTGGCGAGCTTGTTCACCTGGGCAGTCATGTCGCCGAGGCTGCCGTTGATCGTGGTGTTCTGATCGTTGAGCTGCTTGGCCAGGGTATTGAAGCGGCTGGTCAGCGCCTGCGCGCCGGTCAGCACCGACTGACGCGAAGTGTCATCGGTGGCCGACGTGGATACGCCTTGCATCGAGGTGAAGAATTTCTGCAGCACACCGGTCAGGCCAGTGTTGGTGTCCGACAGCATGGCGTCCAGCGGCGTCGCCTGCTTGAGGAAGGCAGCCGATTCGCTGTCCAGCGACGTCGCGGTGTGCAGCTGCGATTCCAGATACGAGTTGTACACCCGGCGCACGTCGGCCAGGGTCGTGCCCGTGCCGATGAAAACGCTGCCGTACTGCTGCGAGGACTTGGTGCCCTGCACGGTTTGCTGACGTGAATAACCGGCGGTGTCGACGTTGGCAATGTTGTTGCCTGTCGTAGCCAGAGAGGACTGGCTGGCCGATAGTCCCGACATCCCGATATTGAGCAAACTCATGGTTCAGACCTTATTACCTGGTGCCTTATAAAGGCGTGGTGGAGACACCCGCCGCAGCGTAGTTTTCAAAACTGTTCATCTGCTTGGCAATTTGCGAAATCTTCGTCGCGTAGTTCGGGTCGGTGGCGTAACCGGCCTTCTGCAACTCGCGTACAAACTGTTCTGGGTTATCGGCCGACTTCAGCACTTCTTGATAGCGATTGTTGCTCTGCAGCAACGTCACCAGATCGTGGAAGCTGTCCTTGTACGAGGCGTAGGAACGGAACTCGGCCGTCTCCTTGACCATCGCACCATTGCGGAACTCGCTGGTGATCGCGCGGGCCGAATCGCCCTTCCAGTTGCTGCTCGCCTTGATGCCGAACAGGTTGTGGCTGCTGCTGCCATCCTGAGCGCGCATGACCGATTTGCCCCAGCCGGTTTCCAGTGCCGCTTGCGCCACCAGATAACGCGGATCGACGCCGATGCGGTCAGCGGCTTCCTTGGCCATCGGCAGCATGGTATTGACGAATTCGTCGGCGGAACTGAAGGCCTTCTTCGCCGGTGCCAGCGGAATCTGCGCCATGGCGCGGCCGTAGACCTGCATCTGCCCGCCGGCAGCTTTCTGCTCTTCGGCACGGGCCAGCCAATCGCCGTTGTACAACGCGCCTGAGCCTGTGACGGCGGTGGTCGCAGCCCGTTGCGGCAAGGCGTTGGTCGCTGCCGCCGCAGTGCTGGCAGTGGCCACGCTCGGCGCCGACGGCACCAGACCGGCGAGCAAGCGATCGGCCAGTTTCGGCGGCAGCGCCAGACGCCGCTGGTTGATCAGCGCCATGTCGTTGCGATGGGAAATATCGGTGTTGTTCGGCGCATGCACCGAGCGCGATGCCCACAACGGACGCTCGCCGTTGACGCGGGACAGCGGACCGGTGGCGACGGTGCCAGCGGCAATCGGCGTCGGCACGGCGGCGGCCTTGGCCAGCGCTTCCTGCTGCTTGGCGGCGGACGCGGCTGCAGCCTCGCCCGGCGCCATCGGTTTGTTCTTCGACATCTGGCGGATCAGCACGTCGGCCAGACCGATACCACCGCCCTCGCGGGACATGGAAACCGCCAGTTGCTGGTCGTACATTTCCTGATACTGCTTGGCCGCCGGCGTGTTCAGCGGGTTGTCCTGACCAAGCGCTTCGGTGGCCGAGCGCATCGACTTGAGCATTTCGCCGAGGAACAGCGACTCGAATTCCTGCGCAACCTTGCGCATGTTTTCGTCGCTGTTCTTGTCGCCGACCTTGAGCTGGTTCAGACGATTGAGGTCGGAGTAGGAACCCGAATCGCTGCTGCTGACCAGACCGCTTTTGCGCATATCCATGGTGTCCGGCCTCAGATCACGATCAGGTCGGCTTGCAATGCGCCGGCCTGCTTCAGAGCTTCGAGAATCGCCATCAGGTCACCCGGTGCTGCGCCGACCTGGTTCACCGCACGGACGATCTCGTCGAGGGTGGTGCCCGGGCCGAACTTGAACATCGGTTTGGCTTCCTGTTCGGCATTCACTCGCGAGCGCGGTACGACGGCAGTCTGGCCGTTGGACAGCGGGCCCGGCTGGCTGACGATCGGGTCTTCGGTGATGGTCACGGTCAGGCTGCCGTGGGTCACGGCGGCTGGCGACACTTTCACGTTCTGGCCGATGACGATGGTGCCGGTACGCGAGTTGATGATGACTTTTGCCACCGCTTGCCCCGGATCGATTTCGAGGTTCTCCAGGATCGACAGGTAGTCGACGCGCTGGCTCGGATCCAGTGGCGCAGTGACCCGCACCGAACCGCCGTCGATGGCTTGGGCGACGCCAGGGCCGAGCATGTCGTTGACCTTGTCGACGATGCGCTTGGCGGTGGTGAAGTCGGAGCGGTTGAGGTTCAGCGTCAGGCTGTTGCCCTGGTTGAAACCGCTCGGCACCGCACGTTCCACCGACGCACCGCCAGGGATGCGACCGGCCGACGGAACGTTGACGGTGATCTTCGAACCATCGCGGCCTTCAGCGTCGAAACCGCCAACCACGAGGTTGCCCTGAGCGATCGCATAGACGTTGCCGTCGATACCCTTGAGCGGCGTCAGCAGCAAGGTGCCGCCACGCAGGCTCTTGGAGTTACCGATCGAAGACACGGTGATGTCGACCTGCTGACCTGGCTTGGCAAACGCTGGCAGATCGGCACTCACCGACACCGCCGCGACGTTCTTCAACTGCACGTTGCCCGATCCCGGCGGCACCTTGATGCCGAACTGCGAGAGCATGTTGTTGAAGGTCTGCAGGGTGAACGGGGTCTGCGTCGTCTGGTCACCGGTGCCGTTAAGCCCGACCACCAGGCCGTAACCGATCAACTGGTTGGAGCGCACGCCGGAAATGCTGGCGATGTCTTTCAGCCGCTCGGCGTGTGCGGTGAACGCCGCAGACATCAACAACGCGGCCACCATAAGGCTCTTGAAATTCAAAGTCGCCACCTAGAAAGGGAACAGCGGGCTGAGGAAGAAACGGTCGAACCAGCCTGGCTGACTCGTATCGGCAAACGCGCCGGTACCCGAGTAGGTGATGCGCGCATCGGCGACACGGGTCGACGACACGGTGTTGTCGGTCGCGATGTCATCGGCGCGGACCATACCGGCGATGCGCACCAGTTCGTCACCGGTGTTGAGCGTCAGCCACTTCTCGCCACGCACGGCGATGATGCCGTTGGGCAGCACGTCGGCCACGGTCACGGTGATCGAACCGGTCAGGCTGTTGCTCTGCCCGGACTTGGCGTCGCCCTTGGTCGAACGGTCGGCGCTGTAGCCAGCGTTCAGGCTCAGGTCACCGCCACCAATTGGGTTGTTGGTGGTCAGGCTGGAGCCGAACAACGAGGTCAGACCGATCGAGTTATCGCTGTTCTTGTCCATCTGCGAGTTGGCGTTCTTGCTCGCCTGGGTGCGCTCGTTCAGGGTGATGGTGATGATGTCACCGACCCGGAACGCCTTGCGGTCGCTGTACAGGTTCTGCTCGAAGCCGGCCTGATAGATCGAGCCGTTATTGGCAGCCGCCGGCAACGGTGTGCGCGGCAACACCGGGGCGTAGTAAGGGTCATTGGGCTTGGGCGTCGGGGCGACGCAGCCCGCGAGCGAGACGACCCCACTCAATGCCAGAACAGATACAAAGCGCTTCATGACCCTACCTCACGGTGTTGCTGGCGACCTCAGGCCGCCCCAAAGACTGGATTACAGATTCTGCGTTACGAACGAGAGCATCTGGTCGGCGGTGGAGATCACCTTGGAGTTCATCTCGTAGGCGCGTTGAGTGGTGATCATGTTGACCATCTCTTCAACGGTGCTGACGTTCGAGGTTTCCAGGGTGTTCTGCAGCGTGGTACCGAAACCGTTCAGGCCCGGGGTGCCGATCTGCGGCGCGCCGGAAGCAGCGGTTTCCAGGAACAGGTTGTTGCCCACTGCTTGCAGACCGGCCGGGTTGATGAAGTCGGCGGTCTGCAGGTTGCCGATCACTTGCGAGGCCGGGTTGCCGGCGATGGTGATCGACACGGTGCCGTCACGGCCAACAGTGAAGGTCTGCGCATCGTTCGGGATGATGATCGCCGGTTCCAGCGCGAAACCGCTGGCGTTGACGATCTGGCCATTGGAGTCGAGGTGGAAAGTACCGTCACGGGTGTAGGACGTGGTGCCGTCCGGCTGCAGGATCTGGAAGAAACCGCGACCGTCGATGGCCATGTCCAGCGGCTGCTCGGTGGTTTGCAGGCTGCCGGCGGTGAAGTTTTTCTGGGTGCCGACAATGCGCACACCGGTACCCACTTGCAGACCCGACGGCAGTTCGCTGTCCTGGGTCGACTGGGCGCCTGGCTGACGCTTGATCTGATAGAGCAAGTCCTGGAACTCGGCACGGTCACGCTTGAAACCCGTGGTCGAAACGTTCGCCAGGTTGTTGGAAATGGTGGTCAGGTTGGTGTCCTGGGCGGACAGACCGGTTTTGGCAACCCATAGAGCCGGAAGCATTCGATTCTCCTCGTGCGCCTGTTTTACGGCGCGACGTTCTGATAATTAGCTGATCTGCAAGACCCGAGCCATGGCCTGGTCGTCGTCTTTGGCGGTGTTCATCATCTTGACGTGCAACTCGAACTGCTTGGCCAGGGCCAGCACCGAAGTCATTTCTTCCACGGCATTGACGTTGCTCGACTCAAGGAAACCCGAGACCAGTTTGACGTTGGCGTCGGCTTGCGCCGGCTGGCCGTCCTTGGTGTAAATCGAACCGTCGAGACCTTTGTTCATGTTCTTGATGTCCGGGTTGACCAGCTTGATCCGGTCGACTTCGGCCATGACGCGGGGGCCTTCGCCCATTGCGCGAATGCTGATGGTGCCGTCTTCGCCGACTTCCACCTGCTGCTCGGGCGGCACGGCGATCGGGCCGCCGTTACCGATCACCGGCATGCCGTTGCCGGCGCGCAGTACGCCGAGGGCGTCGATGTTGAGGCTGCCGGTACGCACGTAGCTTTCGCCGCCGCTGGGGTTTTGCACGGCGATGAAACCGTTGCCGGATACCGCGACGTCGAGTTCACGTCCGGTCTGCACCAGTGAGCCCGGCGTGAAGTCGGTGGCGGGACGTTCGCTCATGGCAAACGCGCGCGCCGGAAAGCTGTCGCCGAATACCGGCATCGAACGCGCCTGCTCGAGGTCGCGCTGAAAGCCGTTGGTGGAAATGTTCGCCAGGTTGTTGGCATGCGCCCGCTGCGCCAGTGCGTTCTGGCTGGCGCCGGTCATTGCCACATAAAGGTACTTGTCCACAGTGTTTCCTCTGCATGCCGGACGTTTGCCGCCCACCGCTGTACTGCTCAGCCATAAGCAATTTGCAGACCAACTTTTTATTGGCGGGCGAAGGCCCGGTAAACAGGGGACTTGGGGGGATCGGAGGGGGAATCTGAAATGGGTCGAAGACGAAAAACCGGCGGTGTCATGCCGGTTAGTGGCAATCCTGAGTTCGGCGGGGGATGGAGATCCTGTGGCGAGGGGATTTATCCCCGTTCGGCTGCGCAGCAGTCGCCAAGCCTGCAAATGAGGTCGCCGGGAAGAAAAAGCGGGGCGGCTTCGCCGCCCATCGGGGATAAATCCCCTCGCCACAAAGGCTCTATTTAGCTTTCGGAGGTTTTGCCAACCTCATACTCACGCAGCTTGTTGGCAATGGTGGTGTGCGAAACACCGAGTCGCTTGCCCAACTGCCGACTGCTTGGATGCTCGGAATACAGCCGTTCCAGCACCGCTTTCTCGAAGCGCCCGACGATCTCGTCCAGACTTCCGTCGAGGGAAAAATCGCCAAGCGGCTGACGCACGCCATAATCCGGCAGGCGAATATGTTCGGCCTTGACCGTGCCGCCGTCGCACAGGGAAACCGCCTGGAACAGTACGTTCTCCAGTTGCCGCACATTGCCCGGCCAGTGGTAATGGCTGAGGCGATCCATTGCCGCCGGGGCCAGTTTCGGCAGCGGACAGCCGATCTGCCGACTGGCCTGGTCGAGAAAGTGTTCAACCAGCGGCGTCAGACCGTCGAGGCACTCGCGCAGCGGCGGGATGTGCAGCGACAGCACGTTCAAGCGGTGATAGAGATCCTGACGAAACTCACCGCGCGCGCACAATTCGGACAAGTCCACCTGCGTCGCGCAGATCACCCGCACGTCCAGATACACCTCTTCATCACTGCCGACGCGACGGAAGCAACCGTCCTGAAGAAAGCGCAGCAATTTGACCTGCAAACGCGGGCTCATCTCGCCGACGCCATCGAGAAACAGCGTGCCGCCAGCGGTCAATTCGAGCAGGCCAAGCTTGCCCTCAGCGCGAGCGCCTTCGAAGGCGCCGGGGCCGTAGCCGAACAACTCGGTCTCGGCCATCGACTCCGGCAGTCCGGCGCAGTTGAGCGCCATCAACGGTGACTGTCCGCGCGGGCTGGCGAGGTGGCAGGCGCGCGCCAGCAATTCCTTGCCAGTGCCGGTTTCGCCTTCTATTAATAGCGGCGCATCCAGCGGCGCCATGCGTCGCGCCTCGCGGACCACAGCGGCCATGACTTTCGAACTCTGGAAAATACTGTCGAAACCGCGCAGCTCTTGCTTGCGCACGTTGTAGATGCGCTCGCCGACGCGGTCGGCGCGGTGCAGCGTCAGTACGGCGCCGGCCATGGCCTCGCTGTCGTCGTGTTCCGATTGCAGCGGCGCGATGTCGGCGAGAAAGATGTCGCCCTTGACCTTGACCCGCATGCCGTTGATCCGCGATTTGTTGGCGCGCACCAATTCCGGCAGATCGAAATCCTCGGCATAACGTGATAGCGGAATCCCCGGCACTTCATCGACACGCACCCCGAGCAACTGCGCCGCCGCGCGATTGGCCGCAACGATCGAACCGCCCATGTCGATCGACAGCACCGGAAATTCCAGCGCGCCGAGCAACGCATTCAGTTCCATGTGCCGGCGCTCGCTGGGCATCAGCCCGACGCGTTTGACCCCGAACACCCCGCCGATCGCCTCGAACTTCGGCCGCAACGCCTGGAACTGGATGTTGATCAGATTCGGGCAGTGCAGGTAGATCGCATTGCCATGCTCACCACCCACCTCGCCGCGTGCGACGTTGATCCCGTACGCCACCAGCAGATTGAGGATGTCACGCAGGATGCCGATGCGATTCTGGCAGTGGACTTTGATGCGCATAGAAAAAGGTCCGACAGGTTTGAAAGATAAACACATGTCCTTGTGGGAGCGAGCCTGCTCGCGAAGGCGCCAGCACATCCAGTATCGATGTGTCAGACAGACCGCTTTCGCGAGCAGGCTCGCTCCCACAGGGTTCTGTGGCGCGCCCGTGGCAGATGTTTCTGTCGGGGCACGCAGATAGTTGTCAAGATTATGTGACAGCCCCGACCCTTTTCAAACCCGCCAATCACCGTAAATGCGCATTACCCGACAAAGCGTAACGATAACTTTACGAAATACGCAGAATTTTCCTACGCACACACCGGTCAACATGCTGCACGCCCTGTCACTCTCGGGTATTCCTTTAGCCATCGCTGGACATAACAAAAACGAATTTCCTAGCAGGAGAGCAGCATGAAGCAGACGCAATACGTGGCTCGCGAGCCCGATGCGCAAGGTTTTATCGACTACCCCGCCGAAGAACATGCGGTGTGGAACACGCTGATCACTCGCCAGTTGAAGGTGATTGAAGGTCGTGCGTGCCAGGAATATCTGGACGGTATCGAAAAACTCGGTCTGCCCCACGACCGCATCCCGCAACTGGCCGAGATCAACAAAGTCCTCGGCGAGACCACGGGCTGGCAGGTTGCCCGGGTGCCGGCGCTGATTCCCTTTCAGACGTTTTTCGAGTTGCTTGCCAGCAAGCAATTCCCCGTCGCCACCTTCATACGTACCCGCGAAGAACTCGACTATCTGCAAGAGCCGGACATTTTTCACGAGATCTTCGGCCACTGCCCGCTACTGACCAACCCCTACTTCGCTGAATTCACCCACACCTACGGCAAGCTCGGCCTGCAGGCGACCAAGGAAGAGCGCGTGTATCTGGCGCGGCTGTACTGGATGACCATCGAATTCGGTCTGGTCGACACCCCGCACGGCAAGCGCATCTACGGCGGCGGGATTCTGTCCTCGCCGAAAGAAACCGTTTACTGCCTGTCGGACGAGCCTGAGCATCAGTTCTTCGATCCACTGGAAGCCATGCGCACGCCGTATCGCATCGACATTCTGCAACCGTTGTACTTCGTCCTGCCCAATCTCAAGCGCCTGTTCGATGTGGCCCATGAAGACATCATGGCCATGGTCCGTCAGGGCATGCAGCTGGGCTTGCACGCGCCGAAATTTCCGCCGAAACCCAAAGCCGCCTGAACCGCGACTTTTGCTGACAATTGCGTCTGTCCGTCGCCGCCACTTTGCTTTAGCGTGACGGCATTGGCGGCACACGCGCTTTAATAAAAAACACACTCGTTTTCAGGAATACACCATGTCGACTTTGAACCAAGCCCACTGCGAAGCCTGCCGCGCCGATGCGCCACAAGTCAGCGACGAGGAACTGCCGATCCTGATCAAGCAGATCCCTGACTGGAACATCGAAGTACGCGACGGCATCATGCAGTTGGAGAAAGTTTTCCTGTTCAAGAACTTCAAACACGCGCTGGCGTTCACCAACGCCGTGGGCGAGATCTCCGAGGCCGAAGGTCACCACCCGGGCCTGCTGACCGAGTGGGGCAAAGTCACCGTGACCTGGTGGAGCCACTCGATCAAAGGCCTGCACCGCAACGACTTCATCATGGCCGCGCGCACTGACGAAGTGGCCAAGACCGCAGAAGGACGCAAGTAATGCACTTCGACGCCATCGGCCGGGTCCCCGGCGACCCGATTCTCGGTTTGATGGAGGCCTATGCGCAGGATGCCAATCCGCGCAAGTTCGACCTTGGCGTTGGCGTCTACAAGGATGCCCAGGGCCTGACGCCGATTCCCGAAGCGGTGAAAATCGCCGAAGCGCGACTGGTCGAAAGTCAGGACACCAAGACTTACATCGGTGGTCACGGCAACCCGCTGTTCGGCAAGGTCATCAATGAACTGGTGCTCGGCGCCGACTCACAACTGATCACCGAACAACGCGCCGGCGCCACCCAGACCCCGGGCGGCACCGGCGCCCTGCGTCTGGCTGCCGACTTCATCGCGCAATGCCTGCCGGGCAAAGGCGTGTGGTTGAGCAACCCGACCTGGCCGATCCACGAAACCATTTTCGCCGCCGCCAAGGTCAAGGTCAGCCACTACCCCTATGTGGGCAATGACAATCGCCTCGACGTCGAAGCAATGCTCGCCGTGCTCAAGGAAGTGCCGAAGGGCGACGTGGTGCTGCTGCATGCGTGCTGCCACAACCCGACCGGTTTCGATCTGAGCCATGACGACTGGAAGCGCGTGCTTGAAGTGGTGCGCAGCCGCGATCTGCTGCCGCTGATCGACTTTGCTTATCAGGGTTTTGGTGATGGCCTGGAGCAGGACGCGTGGTCGACCCGGTTGTTCGCGGCGCAAGTGCCGGAGCTGCTGATCACCAGTTCCTGCTCGAAGAACTTCGGCCTGTATCGCGACCGCACCGGGGCACTGATCGTCTGCGCGACCAGCGCCGACAAGCTCATCGACATCCGCAGCCAACTGGCCAACATCGCCCGCAATCTGTGGTCGACGCCGCCGGATCACGGCGCGGCGGTGGTCGCGACCATCCTCGCCGATCCAGAGCTGAAAGCGCGCTGGGCCGATGAAGTGGAAGCGATGCGTCTGCGGATCGCCCAGCTGCGCAGCGGTCTGGTCGAAGCGCTGGAACCCCACGGTTTGCGCGAGCGCTTCGCGCACATCGGTGTGCAACGCGGGATGTTCTCCTACACCGGCCTGTCGCCGGAACAGGTGAAAACCCTGCGCGAGCGGCACAGCGTGTACATGGTCAGCTCCGGCCGCGCGAACGTCGCCGGCATCGACGCCACCCGCCTCGCATTACTCGCGGACGCCATCGCCGACGCCTGTAAATAATCCCCCCCGCCCGACTGATCGTTCCCACGCTCTGCGTGGGAATGCCTCTTCGGACGCTCTGCGTCCGCTTTGGGACGCAGAGCGTCCCCGGCTGCATTCCCACGCGGAGCGTGGGAACGATCAAATGCAGGGTCTGGGGCCGCTTCGCAGCCCATCGGGGATAAATCCCCTCGCCACGAAAGCCCACTCCCACATTTGGTTTTTGTGGTCGCCTCCCCTCCCTGCGGCCATCTGTCGCATTAATTTGAATTAAAAGTCTGATTGTCATTTTTCCTGCTGTATCCTGCGCAGGCTTTGTAAAGCGCGGAGCACCTGATCTATCAACAGACTTAGCGAGGAGCGCACCCATGCACGAGATTCCCAATCTCCCCTTCCCAAGCCTGCACGTACCTGAGCAGACGACCCCGCAACACGCCGGCGCCGAAAAGCCCGAGCCGCAAGAAGCCGCTGACAGCCGCAAGGCCGACAGCGAAGAGTAAGACCCGCCGTACAGACCGTGTGGAAAGCGCTAACATGCGCTTTCCACACTGCCTGAAACCCGAGCCCGCCATGACCGACGAATTCTCCGAAAGCCAAGCTGCCGTGCTGATCGGCGCCACCGAGAAGATGATCGAGATCTGGAATCGCCTCTCGCCCGAGAAGCAAGCTGCCCTGCTCGAACGTTTCGGCAGCGAAGAAAACGCCCTCGCCGCCCTCGTCACCACGCAACTGGTCGCCCCGGCGAAATCGTGAAAGCGCCGCCCGGCAAATAGTTTTACTTTTCCCCGCCCCTGAACGGTTCACGCCGGTATCATGAGCAGCCTATCTAATCTGCTGCTCCCGTGGATCGTTACCCATGTCGTCTATATCCGAGCCCCAGCGTCCGCTGGCGGTTACGCTGCAAGTAGTCTCCATCGTCCTCTTCACCTTCATCGGTTACCTGAACATCGGCATCCCGCTCGCCGTGTTGCCGGGCTATGTCCACAGTGACCTTGGTTTCGGCGCCGTGATCGCCGGGCTGGTGATCAGCGTGCAATACCTTGCCACCCTGCTCAGCCGCCCGTATGCCGGCAAGATCATCGACAACCAGGGCAGTAAACGCGCAGTGATGATTGGCCTCGCTGGTTGCGGCTTGAGCGGTGTGTTCATGCTGATTTCCGCGTGGACACCGAACCTGCCGCTGCTCAGTCTGATCAGCCTCTTAATTGGCCGTCTGGTGCTGGGCAGTGCGGAAAGCCTGGTCGGTTCCGGTTCGATTGGCTGGGGTATCGGACGGGTCGGCGCGGCGAATACGGCGAAAGTGATTTCCTGGAACGGCATCGCCAGTTACGGCGCCCTGGCGATCGGCGCGCCGTTCGGTGTATGGCTGGTAAGCAGGTTGGGGCTGTGGAGCATGGGCGTGAGCATCATCCTTCTCGCCCTGCTCGGTCTGGCGCTGGCATGGCCGAAGACCGCCGCACCGATCGTCGCCGGTGAACGCCTGCCGTTCATGCATGTGCTGGGCAAAGTCTTCCCCCACGGCTGCGGGCTCGCGCTGGGTTCGATCGGCTTCGGCACCATCGCCACTTTCATCACCCTGTACTACGCGACCCAGCACTGGGACAACGCGGTGCTGTGCCTGAGCCTGTTCGGCGCCAGCTTCATCGGCGCGCGGCTGCTGTTCGGCAACCTGATCAACCGCCTCGGCGGATTCCGCGTGGCGATTGCCTGCCTGTCGGTGGAAACGTTGGGTTTGTTGTTGCTGTGGATCGCGCCGGATGCGCATTGGGCACTGGCGGGCGCGGCGCTGAGCGGTTTCGGCTTCTCGCTGGTGTTCCCGGCGCTGGGCGTGGAGGCGGTGAATCTGGTGCCGGCCTCGAGCCGTGGCGCGGCGGTCGGTGCCTATTCACTGTTCATTGATTTGTCGCTGGGGATCACCGGGCCGCTGGCCGGGGCGATCGCAGCAGGATTCGGTTTTGCTTCGATCTTCCTGTTCGCCGCATTTGCAGCGTTGAGCGGCCTTGGCTTGAGTGTCTATCTGTACAAGCACACGGCGAAGTATCGCGAGGTTTAGAAGTCCACCTTGCCGCGCCCGGCCTTGATACTGCCGCGCTTGGTTTTCGACTCCAGCCGACGCTTCTTCGAGCCAAGGGTCGGCTTGGTCGGGCGGCGTTTCTTTTCCACTTTGGTGGCGCTGAGAATCAGCTCGACCAGCCGCTCCAGCGCATCGGCTCGATTGGCTTCCTGGGTTCGGTATTGCTGCGCCTTGATGATCAGCACGCCATCGCTGGTGATACGGCTGTCACGCAGTGCCAGCAGGCGTTCCTTGTAGAACTCCGGCAACGACGAGTTGGGAATGTCGAAGCGCAAGTGCATGGCGCTGGAGACCTTGTTGACATTCTGCCCACCGGCGCCTTGCGCGCGGATGGCGGTCAATTCGATCTCGGCATCCGGCAGATGCACGTTGTTGGAAATCACCAGCATGGAAAAGCGTCCGTAATCAGAGCGTGCAGGATAACCCGATTCACTCAACCTCTGTGGGAGCGAGCCTGCTCGCGAAGGCGGTGTGTCAGTCGATGCAGATGTTTCTGATGGACCGCTTTCGCGAGCAGGCTCGCTCCCACAGGGTTCGGTGTGATGCCAGATTTTTCCATTTCAAAAAAACAAACCCGGCACTTGGCCGGGCTTGCTGTTTCTGCTTGAGCGGTTACTTGGCGATCACTGGCAGCGCCTGCTGGGCACTGCGCTTGTTCTTGATCAGGTAGCAGACCCACATGAACACCACCCACACCGGAATCGCGTATACCGATATCTGAATCCCCGGGATCAGCAGCATCACGCCGAGGATGAACACCACGAACGCCAGGCAGACGAAGTTGCCGTACGGGTACCACAGCGCCTTGAACAGCGGCGTCTGCTTGGTCTGGTTCATGTGCTGGCGGAACTTGAAGTGCGAGTAGCTGATCATCGCCCAGTTGATCACCAGCGTCGCAACCACCAGCGACATCAGCAGTTCCAGCGCGTGCTGCGGGATCAGGTAGTTGAGCAACACGGCAACCAGCGTCACTGCCGCCGAAGCCAGAATCGAACGCACCGGCACACCGCGCTTGTCGATCTTCGCCAGACCTTTCGGCGCATCACCCTGCTCGGCCATGCCCAGCAGCATACGGCTGTTGCAGTAGGTGCCGCTGTTGTATACCGACAGCGCGGCGGTCAGCACGACGAAGTTGAGGATGTGCGCGGCGGTGTTGCTGCCGAGCATCGAGAACACTTGCACGAACGGGCTGCCGCTGTACGAATCGCCGGACGCGTTGAGGGTTTCCAGCAGACTGTCCCATGGGGTCAGCGACAGCAGGATTACCAGCGCGCCGATGTAGAAAATCAGGATGCGGTAGATCACCTGGTTGATCGCTTTCGGAATCACGGTTTTGGGTTTATCGGCTTCAGCAGCAGTGAAGCCGAGCATTTCCAGACCGCCGAAGGAGAACATGATAATCGCCATGGCCATCACCAGACCGCTCACCCCATTGGGGAAGAAACCGCCGTGGGACCACAGGTTGGAGACCGAGGCTTGCGGGCCGCCGTGGCCGCTGACCAGCAGGTAGCTGCCCAGGGCGATCATGCCAACGATGGCCACAACCTTGATGATCGCAAACCAGAATTCGGCTTCACCGAAGACTTTGACGTTGGCCAGGTTGATCGCGTTGATCAGCACGAAGAATGCAGCAGCGGAGACCCAGGTCGGGATGTCCGGCGCCCAGTAATGGATGTACTTGCCGACCGCTGTCAGCTCGGACATGCCCACCAGAATGTACAGAATCCAGCAGTTCCAGCCCGAGAGGAAACCGGCGAAACCGCCCCAGTATTTGTGGGCGAAGTGGCTGAAGGAACCGGCCACCGGCTCTTCGACGATCATTTCGCCGAGCTGGCGCATGATCATGAAGGCGATGAAGCCGCAAATGGCGTAGCCGAGGATCATCGACGGGCCGGCGGATTTCAGTACCCCGGCAGAACCGAGGAACAATCCGGTACCGATCGCGCCACCGAGGGCGATCAGTTGAATATGGCGATTTTTCAGGCCGCGTTTAAGCTCGCCTGATTGCGAGGGTTGTCCACTCATGAAAAAGGTCTCACGCAAGGTTTGATGATGTTCAGTAGACGTTGCTGCAAGGTTGCGATTTCAGGCAGCCCCGATCAAACCCCAGCGCAGGCACCAGGAGTTCAGCTCATTTACAACGGTCATGCGTCACCTGTTTGTTTTTATCTGTGACGAAATCGAACCCGGCACGCTTGTGGCGCGGCGGAGTGAACAAGGCGGATAGCCTCGAGATTTTTGCGATTACGCAGAGGGTCACAGTTAAAACGCGGCGCATTGTACACCGCTAACCCCCTGCTGCCAGACCCGCCTGATCAGCGTGTCGGTTGCCGGGATTGCACGTGTCCGCCTCGACAGTGCCGAGCGGCTGCAAAATATGAGTCAGGCCTTTGCAGGCCATCGACGGGGACGAGGAAAAAACCGTCCCACGGGGAGAAGTGGAAATCAGTCGCGGCGTTCATTGCGCCTCCTTCTTGTTATTCGCCTGCACGACAGGCATGGGGCGCATCACACCCTGCCTGAAGGCTGGAAACAAGCGCGCCAGAGCCTTGCGCGGCAGCTGTTCTCCCGGCTTACGGAAGCTTTTCCTTACAACCGATGCGGAGGCGGGAAATCACCGCTCCGGCGGGGTCTTTTCGTCACGTTTTGTTTACAACGCGTAACGAATATTTTCCGAATCAGAAATTTCCGAAGGACGTCTGCATATTGACGGTAGCTAGCTTGCTATCAATTTCGCCGGCCTAGTTTTTTGTTTTCAAATAAGAAAACCGATCCTGAAAAACAGAACAAAAAGTCTATTTAAAAATTAAATGGATAAAATTTTGCATTACGAAAAAGCCTCAACTAGGTTTTTCACGTCTCACCGGCCACCTCGACCGGTCAGTCATAAACCGTGAAATTCTCTAGGAGATCGACCATGCAAGCACTGGAAAAAGACTTGGATACCGAACTGCAACTGGACGAATGGTTTGAAGCGCCAACCCATGAGGCCGCTGTGGAAATGATGCAAGCCGACGCGGTGGTTCCGTTCGGCACGGCGATGTGGCCTCTGTAAGACATCCCGGGCAGGCACGGTCCGGCCGGTCGTGCCTGCCGCTTCATTCCCCGGTCAGTCAGGGAGGATTCATGGACAAGCCCCGCGCCATCTCGCATTTCCTTTACTACCTCGAACATCACCCTGCCCTCGCCGGCCTCGACTCGGCGAAGGTCATGCTGGGCCACACCGCCGATTACGAAGCCCTGACCGGCGCCATTGCCGAACAGGCCGGCGAGCATCCGCGCTTCCAGTTCAGCGCTCGGCGTCTGGACCTGGAAAGTACCGCAGCGCTGTCCGAGGCAATTGCCGACAGCGATCTGTACATTTTCTTCTACGACTCTTCCACCCTGCCCAACCCACGCCCCGACGGCCCGGAATTCGTCCGCGCACTGCAAGCGGTGATGGCGGAAAACTGGAAGAAGTCGCTGCTGTTCAAGGATTACGGCGACTATTTCTACGACACCTTCAGCATCACCCCGCAACGCATCGCCGGACTCAACAGTCACTTGATCCAGCGCATGTCCCAAGCGACCACGCTGAGTTTCAAGGATGACCACGGTTCATGGTTCGAAACGCCGATGAGCAGCATCAAGAAGTGGACCGACATCAACGGCGTCGGCAACTTTGACCTCGCCCCCGGCGAAATCGCCACCCACAGCGAAGCTATCAACGGCCATGTGAAGTTCAAGGGCACCTTCCTCAGCACCATCCCCTTCGCGCGCAAGTACGGCGTGCTGGAATCGCCGCTGGAGCTGTGGATCGAGAACTCGACCATCAGCCGCATCGCCACCGACGTGCCGGGGCTGGAGCAGGATTTCAACAAGTACCTGGATGCCAACCCGTCGAACCGGCGGATTGAGGAGTTGGGGATTGGCACCAACGAAGGCGTGAAGGATCTGTATGCGCGCAATGCCGGGTTTGAGGAGCGGCATTGTGGGCTGCATCTCGGATTGGGCGGTGGCGCCAAGGGCAGTCATCACCTGGATCTGATCTTTTCGGGCGGGGTGTTGGCGCTGGATGACAAGCCGGTTTTCGATGGCCGATTTGTGTTTTAGGCGACTGACGCCTTCGCGAGCAGGCTCGCTCCCACAGGGATTTATGTTCGACGCAACTCCAATGTGGGAGCGAGCCTGCTCGCGAAGAGGCCCAATCAGACGCTACACGAGTTTCGCCAGACGAAAAAAAACGCCAACCCTAAGGTTGGCGTTTTTGCTTCAACTTGCAGCTTGCAGCTAGTAACTCACAGCTGCCTTATTCCGGTTTCTTGCGTCCGAACCCCGGGCGCTGACCGGAACCAGCCGGTGCGCCGCGACGCTTGCCCGAGGGCTTGTCGCCGTCGACCAGTTTGATCCCCGGACGCTTCGGCGCCGGTTTGGCCGGGCGCTTGTTGGTGGTGTCGGCTGGACGATCCGCCACTGGCGTACCGCGACCGGCAGGAGCGCCGCGTTCGCCACGCTCAGTACGGCCATTGGCCGGACGCGGTGCGCGCTCGCCATCACGGGCAACCGGCTTGCGACCTGGGCGCTCGCCTTCGATCTGCGGCTCACGGCTCGGGCGCGGCGCGGTCGGTGCGCCAGCGGCCGGACGCAGAGTACGCACGCGCTCGGTCTTGGCCATCGGCCGCGACGATTTGCGCTGCATGCGTTCGAGTTTGTCCTTGCTCTTGGCGTTCAGCTGCGGCATTGCCACCGGCGTCAGGCCTACTTCGGCGCTGAGGACGTCGACTTCGTACTGGCTCATTTCGCGCCAGCGGCCCATCGGCAGGTCGGAGTTGAGGAACACCGGACCGAAACGCACACGCTTCAGGCGGCTGACCACCAGACCCTGCGATTCCCACAGACGACGCACTTCACGGTTGCGCCCTTCCATGACCACGCAGTGGTACCAGTGGTTGAAACCCTCACCGCCCGGCGCCTGTTGAATGTCGGTGAAACGCGCCGGACCGTCTTCCAGCACCACGCCGGCCTTCAGGCGTTCGATCATCTCATCGTCGACTTCACCGCGTACACGCACGGCGTATTCGCGGTCCATCTCGTAGGACGGGTGCATCAGACGGTTGGCCAGCTCACCGTCAGTGGTGAACATCAGCAGACCGGTGGTGTTGATGTCGAGACGGCCGATGTTGATCCAGCGGCCTTCTTTGGGGCGCGGCAGCTTGTCGAACACGGTCGGACGGCCTTCCGGGTCGTCACGGGTGCAGATTTCGCCGTCGGGCTTGTTGTACATGATCACGCGGCGCACCGATTCGGCGGCCTCTTCGCGTTTGATCACTTTGCCATCGATGGTGATGGCGTCGTGCATGTCGACGCGCAGGCCGAGGGTGGCGTCTTTGCCATTGACCTTGATCCGGCCCTGGCTGATCCAGGATTCCACGTCACGACGCGAGCCGACGCCGATACGGGCGAGGACCTTCTGCAGCTTTTCGCCTGCTGGGCCGATTTCCTGGTCGTCTTTCTGATTGATGTCACTCATCTGGGCACCTCCCGGTGTGGTCTGTTCAGGCGGCGCCTGAAGTATTGAAAACTGGGTCCAGGCCGAAGGGATCGGCGAAGGGTCGCGAATCATACGCGGATGTGCGCCATCGCGCATCAGAGACTAGCTGATCGATTGCCGGTTATTTCTTTTTCCGCCGACCGGCACCACCGAGTTTGATCAGGCGCAGCGCGGCTTCGGCCAGCACCGTGCGTTTGTCGTCCTTGTCGAGCTTCTTCCAGGCCTTGATCTCGCGCTTGCTGCGACCGCAACCCAGGCAGATGTCGTCGGAGAATTTGCAGAGGCTGATACAGGTGTCTTTGGTTGAGCTCATCGCAATCTCCAGAACGACATTTCACCCTGTGGGAGCGAGCCTGCTCGCGAAGGCGCAGTGTCATTCAGTATTGATGTATCTGACACACCGCCTTCGCGAGCAGGCTCGCTCCCACAAGGGTCTTCACTGGTTTCTCAATAGGCGTCAGTCTTCGAACTCGCGCCGTTCGGCTTCAATCGCCTCGGCCAGTGCGCGGGCTTCGGCTTCTTCTTCGCTGAGTTCCGGTTCAGGCTGTTCGAGGGCGGCAACAGCGGCCAGGAGTTTCTCGCGGGCCTCGGCGACACCGAGAATGTCCTCTTCCGGTTCGGCGTCAGGCGCCGCTTCAAGTTCAACTTCAGCTTCAACAACCGGCTCGATGATCTCAGGCTCGGGCACCGGCGCTTCGCCATCCACCGCATCGCGCAGCAAATCGTCGAAATCGGTTTTGATGCCCTCTTCCATGCTGTCCAGCTCCAGCAGCAGGGAATGGAAACTGGTTTCTTCCTTCTCCTCCTCCGGCTCGGCGCTGGCGTCGGCCAGTTCCTGCAGACTCTGCGGCACCGGCGCGTCGTCGAAATCGAGCACCGGTTCGGCTTCCATCTCGCGCAGCTCGGCCAGCGGCGGCAGGTCTTCAAGGTTTTTCAGGTTGAAGTGGTCGAGAAACGCCTTGGTCGTGGCGAACATCGCCGGTTTGCCCGGCACGTCGCGATAGCCGACGACGCGAATCCACTCACGCTCAAGCAAGGTCTTGACGATGTTGCTGTTGACCGCCACGCCACGCACGTCTTCGATCTCGCCACGGGTGATCGGCTGGCGATAGGCGATCAGCGCGATGGTCTCCAGCAACGCACGGGAATAGCGCTGCGGGCGTTCTTCCCAGAGACGGCCGACCCACGGCGAGAACTTCTCGCGGATCTGCAAGCGATAGCCCGACGAGACTTCCTTGAGCTCAAAGGCGCGGCCCTCGCAGGACTTGCCGAGCAGGGTCAGGGCTTTCTTGAAGACCGCCGGCTCCGGCCGCTCGCCTTCTTCAAACAGTTCATACAGGCGCTCAAGGGACTGCGGCTTTCCCGAGGCCAACAGAAAGGCTTCAAGCAGGGACGCCAGCTCGCGGGGTTCAGTCAGGTTCATACAGGGACTCGTTATTCGGCTCGGGCTCGCACGTGGATCGCGGCGAACGGCTCATTCTGCACCAGCTCGACCAAGGATTCCTTGACCAGTTCAAGGATCGCCATGAAGGTCACCACCACACCCAGGCGGCCTTCTTCAGCGGTGAACAGCTCGACAAACGGCACGAAGCCGCCGCCCTTGAGCCGTTCCAGCACATCGCTCATGCGTTCGCGGGTGGACAGCGCTTCGCGACTGACCTGGTGGCTTTCGAACATGTCGCCACGGCGCAGCACCTCGGCCATGCACATCAGAATCTCTTCCAGCGCGACGTCGGGCAACAGCTTGCGCGCCCGCGCTTCCGGGGCGTCGAGCTTGGGCACGATCACATCGCGACCGACCCGGCTCAGACCATCAATACCTTCGGCAGCGGCCTTGAAGCGCTCGTATTCCTGCAAGCGGCGGATCAGTTCGGCGCGTGGATCGTCTTCTTCATCTTCGACGGTTTCGGCGCGCGGCAGAAGCATGCGCGATTTGATCTCGGCGAGCATCGCCGCCATCACCAGGTATTCGGCGGCCAGCTCCAGACGCACCGATTGCATCAACTCGACGTAGCCCATGTACTGGCGGGTGATTTCCGCCACCGGAATGTCGAGGATGTTGATGTTCTGTTTGCGGATCAGGTACAGCAGCAGGTCGAGCGGGCCTTCGAAGGCTTCAAGAAAAACTTCCAGCGCATCCGGCGGGATGTACAGGTCCAGCGGCATTTCCATGACCGCCTGACCATAGACCATCGCGAACGGCAGTTCCTGCTGGGCGCCGGCCTGGGGGTCGACCACGGTTTCCACTGCGGACATTCAGGCCTCGACCATGAACGGCGTCGGATCGCCGCAACCGACGCGGACCACTTCCGGGTCGTCGCCAGTCAGGTCAATCACCGTCGAGGCCTTGATGCCGCCAAAGCCGCCGTCGATGATCAGATCGACCTGGTGCTCGAGCAACTGGCGCATTTCGTAGGGATCGGTAAGTGGGTCTTCATCGCCGGGCATGATCAGCGTCACGCTCATCAGCGGCTCGCCGAGTTCGGCCAGCAGCGCCAGCGCGATCGGATGGCTTGGCACGCGCAGGCCGATGGTGCGTTTTTTCGGATGCAGCAACAGGCGCGGCACTTCGCGGGTGGCGTTGAGAATAAAGGTGTAAGGCCCCGGCAGGTGCGCCTTGAGAATGCGGAAGGTGCCGGTGTCGATCTTGGCGTAATTGCCCAGTTGCGACAGGTCGCTGCAGATCAGCGCGAAGTTGTGCTTTTCATCGAGCTGACGCAGACGTCGCACACGCTCGATGGCGGTCTTGTCGCCGATCTGGCAACCAATGGCGTAGGACGAGTCCGTGGGATAAATCACCACCCCGCCTTTGCGGATGATCTCGACCGCCTGTTTGATCAGGCGCGCTTGCGGGTTTTCCGGATGTATCTGGAAAAATTGACTCACATTCTCTACCTGTTCAGACGGCGGCAATATCTGTGTCATGTTTGAACCGACACCACAGGGGTGGAAGGTCCTCGGGAACCGGCCGGTACTGGCCGATCTCGGACCAGCCGCCAGGGCCATGGAAGTCACTGCCGGCGCTGACCAGCAGACCGAACTCACGGGCAAGGATCGCCAGGCTGCCCACCTGTTCTGCGGGCTGATGGCCATTGACCACCTCGATAGCATGCCCGCCTGCTTGAATATAGTCGGCAATCAGCTTTCGGCGCTTGCTACGCGTGAAATCGTAGTGCCATGGATGCGCCAGGCTGACCCAGGCACCGGCGGCGCGCAGGGTCCCGACAGTGTCTTCCAGCGTCGGCCAGTGCAGTTTGACGTCGCCGAGTTTGCCGGCGCCGAGCCATTTGCGGAACGCCTCGGCGCGATCCTTTACATAACCTTCACGCACCATCCAGTCAGCGAAATGCGGCCGGGCCGGCGCATTGCCGCTGTCGCCCAGTTCCTGCTGGATCTGCCGGGCGCCGTCGAGGGCACCGGGCATCCCCTTGAGTGCGAGCTTGCGGCTTATTTCTTCCGACCGCAGCCAGCGGCCATCGTGCAATTTGGCGATCGCTTCGACCAACGGCGCAGCGTTGACGTCGAAACCGTAGCCCAATACGTGAATGGTCGCCCCGCCCCAGGTGCAGGACAATTCGACGCCATTGACCAGTTGCATGCCCAACTCGGTGGCGGCAGTACGCGCCTCGGCGAGCCCCTCAAGAGTGTCGTGGTCGGTCAACGCCAGGACTCGCACGCCGTTTTCGAACGCTCGCGCAACCAGAACCGCAGGCGCCAGGGCGCCGTCGGAGGCCGTGCTGTGGCAGTGCAAATCAACATTCACGGGGAGTTGTAACCTCAAATCAGCTGGCGCTATCACGCGCCCATATGTTTGTTATTATGCCGCCACATCCAGCTTCTGGCTCTCACTGTGAAACAATTCATCGATTTCATCCCGCTTCTGCTGTTCTTCATCGTCTACAAACTTGATCCACGGGTCGTCGACATTGCCGGCCAGCAAGTGACCGTAGGCGGTATCTACAGCGCCACGGCGATGCTGATCATCAGTTCCCTGGTGGTGTACGGCGCGCTGTTCATCAAGCAGCGCAAGCTGGAAAAGAGCCAGTGGCTGACGCTGATCGCCTGCCTGGTATTCGGCAGCCTGACGCTGGCCTTCCACAGCGAAACCTTCCTGAAATGGAAAGCGCCGGTGGTCAACTGGCTGTTCGCTGCGGCGTTCATCGGTAGTCACTTCATCGGCGATCGCTTGCTGATCAAACGCATCATGGGTCACGCGCTGACCCTGCCCGACCCGGTCTGGACCCGCCTGAACATCGCCTGGATCGCGTTCTTCCTGTTCTGCGGCGCCGCCAACCTGTTCGTCGCTTTCACCTTCCAGAGCATCTGGGTCGACTTCAAGGTGTTCGGCAGCCTGGGCATGACCGTGCTGTTCCTGGTCGCACAGGGCGTTTACCTGTCGCGCCATCTGCATGACACCGATACCACAACGCCAAAAACCGAGGACTGACATGCTCTACGCCATCATTGCCACCGACGTTGCCAACTCGCTCGAAGCTCGCCTGTCCGCGCGCCCGGCGCATCTGGAACGCCTGCAAGCGCTCAAGGGCGAAGGCCGCATCGTGCTGGCCGGCCCGCACCCGGCGGTCGACAGCAATGATCCGGGCGCAGCGGGGTTCACCGGCAGCCTGATCGTCGCCGAGTTCGACTCCCTCAGCGCCGCACAGGCCTGGGCCGATGCCGATCCGTACATTGCCGCCGGCGTCTACGCCAATGTGATCGTCAAGCCGTTCAAGCAAGTCCTGCCTTAAGTCCTTCCACGCGATGAACCTTCTCGGTTCATCGCGCTCTCAATCGCTCATTATTCTCGTTTGCCTGCCGACAACCTGCCCAATATCCATTTGGAAACAGGTGTCGCGATGCGCAAGGGTCCGTTGTGTCTGATGTTGCTCACGTTGTCGATCATGGCCCCCGCCCATGGTGAGGAAACCACCGAAAGCGGCAGCTCAACGCCATTGTCATTGAGCGCCGGCAGCCAGATCACCGAGCTGCAACAGCGGCTCAAGGCCAGTGAGCAGCAGCGCGAAGAACTGAACAAACAACTGCAAAATGCCGACAACACCCGCGAAAGCGCCCAGCTCGCCCGGCTGCGCCAGGAGAACCAGCGTCTGAAGCTGCAACTCAAGGAAGCCCAGGCCAGCCCGCTGCCGCGTTTGCTGACCGATCAACAGCAGTGGTTCGTCACTGGCGCTGGAGTAGCGCTATTGGCGCTGCTCTGCGGTATCTTTGCCAGCGGTGCAAGCCGAAAACGTCGGCAATGGCTAAATTGAGTGAGTCATGAGCGAGCTGTTATTGATTGATGATGACCAGGAGTTGTGCGAACTCCTGAGTAGCTGGTTGAGCCAGGAAGGCTTCCAGGTGCGCGCCTGCCACGACGGCCAGAGCGCCCGCAAGGCGTTGGCCGAAACCGCCCCGGCGGCGGTGGTGCTGGACGTGATGCTGCCCGACGGCAGCGGTCTGGAACTGCTCAAGCAATTGCGCAACGACCACGCCGACCTGCCGGTGCTGATGCTGTCAGCGCGTGGCGAACCGCTGGACCGCATCCTCGGCCTCGAACTGGGCGCCGACGATTATCTGGCCAAACCCTGCGACCCCCGCGAACTGACCGCGCGCCTGCGTGCCGTGTTGCGCCGCAGCCATCCCGCCGCTGTGTCAACACAACTTGAGCTGGGCGACCTGAGTTTCAGCCCGGTGCGCGGCGTAGTCAGCATCGACGAAAAAGAACTGACCCTGACCGTCTCCGAAAGCCGCCTGCTCGAAGCCCTCCTCAAGCAGCCCGGCGAGCCGCTGGACAAACAGGAACTGGCGCAACTGGCCCTCGGCCGCAAGCTGACCCTGTACGACCGCAGCCTCGACATGCACGTCAGCAACCTGCGCAAAAAAATCGGCCCCCACCCCGACGGCCGCCCACGCATCGTCGCGCTGCGTAGCCGTGGTTACTACTACAGCCTGTAAAACCATCTAGTTTCGTGTACGAGCTGCCCAAGGCGGCGATCTTCAGGCTGCAGGACGCAGAGCGTCCTCGGCTGCATTCCCACGCAGAGCATGGGAACGATCAGATCGCAGCCTTCAGCACCTCCTGCACTGGAAATGTGTAAGGCCGAGCGCGAAACGTCTTTACCGAAGCTTTACGCTGCGCTGACCGCCGCTGACCTTGATCTGCGTAATCTGCACTCATCCGGAACGTACCGGGAACGAGACAAGGAGATACACCATGCGCAAGACTCTTATCGCTCTGATGTTCGCTGCCGCTCTGCCAACCGTGGCCATGGCCATGCCGCAGGATGGCGGTCCGCTGGGTGGTCCGCTGGATGGCCCGCGCCACGGCGGTCAGATGCACGGTGGCATGCACGACAAAGGCCCGTACAGCCAGCTCGACCTGACCCGCGAACAGCGCGAGCAGATTCGCAAGATCATGGGCGAGCAGATGCACGAGCGTAAGCAGGTGGTCGACAAGTACCTGGAAAAACTCTCGCCGGCCGACCAGAAAGCCATGAAGGACGAGATCGCGGCCAACCACAAGAAAGCCGAGTCCGATGTCCGCGCACTGCTCAAACCCGAGCAACAGAAGCAGTTCGACGAAATCCAGAAGAAACGCGCCGAACGCCGCGCCGAGTGGGCCGAGTTCAAGGCCTGGAAAGCGCAGCAGGCACAAAAGGCGCAATAATGGCTTGACCCTGGGCCCGACGACTCACATCGTCGGGCCTGTTCCATTCAAATCGAATGTGGGAGCGAGCCTGCTCGCGAAGGCGGTGTATCAGCCAGCAATGGATTGACTGACACTACGCCTTCGCGAGCAGGCTCGCTCCCACATTTGAACGGAGTGATTTTCGAGGAGTTTCTGTGCGTTCACTGTTCTGGCGGATTCTTGCGAGCTTCTGGCTGGCCATCGCTCTGGTAGCCGGGCTGTCGATCCTGCTCGGGCACATGCTCAATCAGGACGCGTGGATTCTCAGCCGCCATCCCGGCCTCAACACGCTGGCAGCAGAATGGACGCAGACTTACGAAGCCCAAGGCGAGGAAGCCGCGCAGGATATCCTCGAACAACGTAAACGCCAGTATCACATCGACGTTCAGGTGCTCAATGAAACCGGCGATCCGGTGGTGCGTGGCACCTTCCCGCGCCGGGCCGCAGCATTCGAAGCGCGGCAGAACAACGACGATCGCCGCCTGCCGTGGCGGCGCCTGACCGACGAAATCACCAGCGAAAAAACCGGTGACACCTACCTGTTCATCTACCGCATCCCGCACCCGGAACTCGACGCCTGGCACCGCGAAAGTCTGCTCTGGCCACTGAGTGCGCTGGGTATTGCGCTGGTGGTGCTGACCCTGTTCAGTTTGCTTGTAACTTTCTCCATCACTCGCCCACTCAGTCGCTTGCGCGGCGCGGTGCATGATCTGGGGCAGACGACTTATCAGCAGAACAGTCTGGCTAAACTCGCCAACCGCCGCGACGAATTCGGCGTGCTGGCCACCGATTTCAACCGCATGGGCGCGCGCCTGCAAAGCCTGATCGGCAGTCAGCGCCAGTTGCTGCGCGATGTCTCCCACGAACTGCGCTCACCACTGGCGCGCCTGCGCATCGCGTTGGCTTTGGCCGAGCGCGCCAACCCGCAAGAGCGCGAGAAATTGTGGCCACGCCTGACCCGTGAATGCGACCGGCTGGAGGCGTTGATCAGTGAAATTCTGGTGCTGGCGCGAGTCGATGCCGACAATGCCAGCGCTGAAGAAGTGGACCTGAATGCGTTGCTCGCCACACTGCAAAAGGATGCGCAGCTCAGCTCCCCCGAGCAGACCGTGCGCCTGCAAGCTGAGTCACAACTGAATCTCAAAGGCTGGCCGACGATGATCGAGCGCGCCGTGGATAATCTGCTGCGCAACGCCCAGCGCTTCAACCCGAGCGATCAGCCGATCGACTTGCAGGCAGCGCGGCAGGGTGAGCGGATTGTCATCAGCGTGCGCGACCATGGGCCGGGGGTACAGGCGGAACATCTGAGCCAGTTGGCTGAACCGTTTTATCGCGCGCCGGGGCAGACGGCTGCCGGGCATGGCCTGGGGCTGGCGATCGCCAAACGCGCGGCAGAACGGCATGGCGGCACGCTGACGCTGGCCAATCATCCGCAGGGCGGCTTTGTGGCGAGTCTGGAATTGCCGCAGATACCGGGAGTCGTGGTCCAGCCCTGAAAAAGCCCCTCACCCCAACCCTCTCCCGGAGGGGAGAGGGGGCCGACCGAGTTGTCTGCCGTTGTGCATCGACCTTATGGATTCGCAGAAACCAGACGTCCGGTATCCCGACGCTGGATTCAGCGAAGGACGCTCAGGTCGGTGTAATTCCAAAGCATCCCCCAATCAGTCCCCTCTCCCTCTGGGAGAGGGTTAGGGTGAGGGGCTTTTGATCTTCAGACCTTACCTGGCCAGGCGCTGACGAACTCAGCCAGATCAACCTTCTCCGCCACGCGCGGCTCTTTCTGCGGCGTGCCGAGATAGAGGAACGCGATCACCTCCTCGCCTTCCACCAGCCCCAGGCCTTCGGCCACATGCTTGGAGTACGCCAGATCCCCGGTGCGCCACACCGCGCCAATTCCCTGCGCATACGCCGCGAGCAAAATCCCGTGGGCCGCACAGCCGGCCGTGAGCAGTTGCTCGGCCTTCGGATATTTCACGTGTTCCTGCAATTTCGCGATGACCACAACCACCAGCGGCGCGCGCAGTGGGCCGTTGCGCGCCTTGTCGATCATCGCGTCGGTGACTTCGCCGCCCTGCTGGCGGGCCGCCTCGGCCAGCAACTCGCCCATTTGCTCACGCGCCGCGCCTTCGACGGTCAAAAAGCGGTAAGGCTGCAAATGCCCGTGATCCGGGGCACGCAAGGCCGCGCCGAACAGGGCTTCGCGCTGCTCGGCAGTAGGGGCCGGTTCGACCAGGCGGGGAACGGAAACACGGTTGAGCAACGCGTCGAGAGCCTGCATCGGCCACCTCCTTTGAAAAATGTGCAGCTATTCTAGCTGCAACTGCGCAGCGCCTGCCGGTTTACATGCCTTGCCCCGCAGGTAGAATGGCGCCCTTGTTCAATCAGCCCGAGCGGATTTCATGGCGTTGCCGACCTTACGGATCATTGGTTTTATCATCGGCATCTTCCTGATCACGCTGGCTGTGGCCATGGTCGTGCCGATGGCCACGCTGGTGATTTTCGAGCGCACCAGCGATCTGCCGTCGTTCCTCTGGGCGAGCATGATCACCTTTGTCGCCGGCCTCGCTCTGGTGATACCCGGCAGACCGGAACACATTCACCTGCGCCCGCGCGACATGTATCTGCTGACGGTCAGCAGCTGGCTGGTAGTGTGCATTTTCGCTGCGCTGCCGTTTCTACTGACCCAGCACATCAGTTACACCGACTCGTTTTTCGAAAGCATGTCCGGCATCACCGCCACCGGTTCCACGGTGCTCAACGGCCTGGACAACATGTCGCCGGGGATTCTGATGTGGCGGTCGCTGCTGCACTGGATCGGCGGCATCGGCTTTATCGGCATGGCGGTGGCGATTCTGCCGCTGCTGCGCATCGGTGGCATGCGCCTGTTCCAGACCGAATCCTCCGACCGTTCGGAGAAGGTCATGCCGCGTTCGCACATGGTGGCGCGGTTGATTGTGGCGGCCTACGTCGGTATCACCATTCTGGGCAGCCTGGCGTTCTGGTGGGCGGGGATGAGCCCGTTTGATGCGATCAATCATGCGATGTCGGCGATTTCCACCGGTGGTTTTTCGACCTCTGACCAGTCGTTGGCCAAGTGGACACAACCGGCAGTGCACTGGGTGGCAATCGTCATCATGATTCTCGGCAGCCTGCCGTTCACCCTCTACGTGGCGACGCTGCGCGGCAATCGCCGTGCGTTGATCAGGGATCAACAGGTGCAGGGTTTGCTGGCGATGTTGCTGGTGACCTGGCTGGTGCTCGGCACCTGGTATTGGTGGACCACCAAGCTGCATTGGCTGGAAGCGCTGCGGCATGTGGCGCTGAACGTGACCTCGGTGGTCACCACCACCGGTTTTGCCCTCGGTGATTACAGCCTGTGGGGCAACTTCTCGCTGATGCTGTTTTTCTATCTTGGCTTTGTCGGCGGCTGCTCAGGTTCGACGGCGGGCGGGATCAAGATTTTCCGTTTTCAGGTCGCCTACATCCTGCTCAAGGCCAACCTCAATCAGCTGATCCACCCGCGCGCGGTAATCAAGCAGAAGTACAACGGTCACCGCCTCGACGAAGAAATTGTCCGTTCGATCCTGACTTTCTCGTTCTTCTTCGCCATCACCATCTGCGTGATCGCGCTGCTGCTGTCGCTGCTCGGAGTCGACTGGATGACCGCGCTGACCGGCGCCGCCAGCACCGTGTCCGGCGTCGGCCCGGGTCTGGGCGAAACCATCGGCCCGGCCGGCAACTTCGCGACCCTGCCGGATGCGGCGAAATGGATTCTGTCGTTCGGCATGCTGCTCGGCCGACTGGAGATCATTACGGTGTTTGTGCTGTGTATTCCGGCGTTCTGGCGTCATTGACCGCGTCCGGCACCTGCGTCAGGCGCAAGCGGTACTCGCCGGGCGTGGTGTCGAACCAGCGGCGGAACGCGCGGAAGAAGTTGCTCGGGTCGGCAAAGCCCAACAGGTAGGCGATTTCCAGCAAGGTCATGCTCGGTTGCGCCAGATATTGCTCAGCCAGCTCGCGCCGGGTGTCGTCGAGCAACTGCTGAAAACTGGTGCCCTCCTCCTGCAAGCGCCGCTGCAAAGTGCGCTGCGACAGGTGCAGCGTCTGCGCCACGGTGTCGCGCTTGGGCTCGCCCTGGGGCAGCAAACGGCACAGCACCTGGCGTGCCCGGTGCGTCACGCGACTTTCGGAAAACCGCGCCAGATATTCCCCGGCAAAGCGATCATGCAACAGCGCCATGGCTTCGTTGGCGGTCGGCAGCGGCGCCTCCATATCGGCCCGTTCGAAAATCAACGCGTCGTACGGCGCGTTGAACACCAGCGGTGCGTGAAAGGCTTCTTTATAAGGTTGCAGGTTTGTCGGCTGATTGCCCTGAACCAACACTTTGACCGGGTGCAGCGGGCGCCCGGTCAGCCAGCCGCACAGCGCCAGTGCACAGGCCAGTGACGCTTCGGCACTCTGCCGAGTCGGCGGCAGATGATCGCCGTGCACGGTGAGAATCAGCGCGTAACCTTCATCGAGCAAGCGAAAGCTCAAGTCGGCGCTTTCGGCAATGATGCGTTGATAGCGCACCAGACGCTGGAAGCCTTCAGCCAGGGTATTGCTCGACATCAACGCGTAGCCGGCGACATGAAACGAGGCCGGGCGCACCACTTTGCCCATGTTCAGGCCGATCGCCGGGTTGCCGGACACCTCGACCGCGCGCTGCCAGAGCCGGGTCATGGAGTCCTGCGGGAAACGCGCATCCGGATCTTCCAGGGCACTGAAATCAAGCCCCAGCTGCCTGAACAGTACCCGGCAATCCAGGCCGTCCATCTCCAGTGCTTTGACAATCCCCATCGCCCAGCTTGCAGAAGTCGTTCGTTCGCTCATGGTTGTTATTCTTTTACATGACGGGCTGCAGATAACCGCCCTATTTGCGAAGGATACTAAAGTGGCGCCGATTGTCACTGGCCCACGCCAATGATCACTCTAGACTCAAATAAGCTCCCCGCCGAACAACTTGTCGCCAGAACAATCACCACAGAGAGCGCGGTCGTGGAAAACATCAAGCAGTTCAACAGCTTCGCCGAGTTCTATCCGTATTACCTGGCCGAACACAGCAACAGCACCTGCCGTCGTTTGCATTTCATCGGCACTTCTCTGGTCATATTCATTCTCGCCCTGAGCATCGCCAAAAGCGCCTGGCTGCTGTTGCTGGCCCTGCCTGTGGCGGGTTACAGCTTTGCCTGGATCGGCCATTTCTTTTTCGAGAAAAACCGCCCGGCGACGTTTCAGCATCCGCTGTACAGCCTGCTCGGCGATTTCGTCATGTACCGCGACATGATTCTCGGTCGCGTGGCGTTCTGAATGAGGGTCTGCCCATGAATGCCCATGCTCGCTTCACCCATATGAAGGATGGCACCGAGGAAGACTGGGCGATCATCGCCGCCGACTTCAGTGCCTATGCCAGACAACTGCCGTCGAGGATCCTCGCGCATCTGAAGCTGCTTGAGGGCGACTTCGGCGGTTTCCCGGTGGATCGCCTGACCCACTCGTTGCAAACTGCGACCCGCGCCTTTCGCGACGGGCGTGACGAGGAATACGTGGTCTGCGCGCTGTTGCACGACATTGGCGACACCCTCGGTTCGTACAACCATCCGGACATCGCCGCAGCGATTCTCAAGCCGTTCGTGAGTGCGGAAAATCTGTGGATGGTGGAGAAGCACGGCATCTTTCAGGGCTATTACTTCTTTCATCACCTGGGCATGGATCGGCACTTGCGCGAGCAGTTCAAGGACCATCCGCAGTTCCACGCCACGGCCGAATTCTGCGCCAAATACGACGCGGCGGCGTTTGACCCGGCGTATGACACGCTGCCGCTGAGTTTCTTCGAGCCGATGATGGAACGGCTGTTTGCGCAGCCGAAGAACTCGATTTACAAAGCCGCGATGCAAGAACACAGCCCGGCCTGAGAACACATGTGGGAGCGAGCCTGCTCGCGAAAGCGCTGTATCAGGCACATAAGCTTTGTCTGACACTACGCCTTCGCGAGCAGGCTCGCTCCCACAGGGTGATCTTTCGCTCAGGCGATCTCGGCAACTTTGGCAGCTTTCAACTCCGCCTCTCGCGCCTGCGCATCCGCCAGTCGATACAACTCGATCGTGCCGTCCCAATGCTCGATCAACGCCGTGCACGACTCGACCCAATCGCCGCAGTTGAGATAGTCCACCCCACCGACCTTGCGAATTTCGGCATGGTGGATATGCCCGCAAACCACGCCATGCAGTTCGCGCTTCACACATTCGTGGGCGATGGCTTCTTCAAAGTCGCTGATGAAACTGACGGCGGTCTTGACCTTGTGTTTCAGGTACGCCGAAAGCGACCAGTAACCGTAGCCATAGCGGGCACGCCAGTGATTGAGCCAGCGGTTGAGGGTCAGGGTGAATTCGTAGGCCGAGTCGCCGAGAAACGCCAGCCAGCGGTGATAGCGGGTGATCACATCGAACTGATCGCCGTGGATCACCAGCAAATGCCGACCGTCCGCCGTAACGTGCACCGCCTCGTCGACCAACTGGATATTGCCCAGAATCAGTTTCGAATAGCGCCGCAGGAATTCGTCATGGTTGCCGGTGACGTAAATCACCTCGGTGCCGCGCTTGCTCATGGTCAGCAATCGGCGGATGACGTTGGTGTGGGCTTGCGGCCAGTACATGCCGCTGCGCAGTTTCCAGCCGTCGATGATGTCGCCGACCAGATAGACCTTGTCGGCGTGGTAGCCCTTGAGAAATTGCGACAAGTGCTCGGCCTGGCAATCCCGGGTGCCCAGGTGCACATCGGAGATCCACAGGGTTCGCACCCGTTGTTTGCGACTGGGTCGGGCGAGCTCGGCGCTGGTCATGGGCAACCCTCTGCGATGTTTTCGCCAGCTTGCGCGCGCCCGGTTAATCGACCGTGACAAGCGTGAGTCAGTCGTGTGACAGCGCATCCGGCGTACGGCGGTGTAGACTGAGGGCCACTTCGGAGACAACCTGCCATGCGACCGATCCTCACCCTGCGTCAGTACACCCACGACTTGATTGTGCACAGCCACGAGCACCCGCAGTTGGTGTTCGGGCTGTCCGGTGCGCTGGATTTCGAGGTCGAGGGCTGTGGCAGCCAAGTGCGTCAGCAGAGTGTTGTGGTGGTTCCGTCCGGCGCTCATCATGCCTGCGACAGTCCCCAAGGCAGCAGCTGCCTGGTGCTCGACATCCCTGAAGGGCAATGGGTGCAGGAGTCGCTGGGCGCGCATGCCGAGGCCAGTCGGCGCTTGCTCGATCATCCGGGGCGGCTGTCGCTGGACTCGGGGCAGAGCCAATTGGTCAACTGGCTGGCGAACAGTCCGGTCAGCGATCCGTTGATCGCGCAGCAAGGCGCTGTGTTGCTGCTGGCCAGTCTCAATCACGCGCAACCTGCCGAACTCGGCGCGCGTCGCCTGCCCTACGCCGCGCTGGATGCGCACATCGAGCAATACGCCGGCTATCCGCTGCAAGTGGCCGACCTGGCGCGCGTGGCCGGGTTGTCCAGCGCGCGCCTGCACGCTCGGTTCATGGCCGAATGCGGACAGACGCCGATGGATTACATCCGCAGTCGACGCCTGCATCTCGCGGTGCAACTGCTGCGCGACACTGCATTACCGATTGGTGAAGTAGCCAGTCGCGTCGGTTACAGCTCGCAAAGTGCGTTCTCGGCCGCAGTCCTACGTGAGTTCGGCTCGTCGCCCGGACATCTCCGGCGCGATTCCTGCGACAAAAGACGATAGCCTGCCGACAGACTTGCAGGCCGAGACGCGGTTCAATGGCCCCATGAAGTTGAACCTGAAAAAAGGAATGCAATGACTCCGCGTACCGCCCTCGGCGCTCTGCATATCGGCGCTTTGATGTTTGGCCTGACCGGTGTGTTCGGCAAACTCGCTGCCGCATCCCCTGCTGTGATCGTATTTGGACGTGCAGCTTTCGCCGTGCTCGCCCTGGCATTTTTTGCCCGTTTCGCCAGCCAGCATGGTTGGCAGAAACTTCAGGCCGTGGACTGGCGGCGCCTCGCCCTCAGCGGCGTGTTGCTGGCCGGGCACTGGGTGAGTTTCTTCATATCCGTGAAGATCGCCGGGGTGGCCATCGCCACGTTGGGCTTTGCCAGTTTCCCGGCGTTCACGGTGATTCTCGAAGGACTGATCTTCCGCGAACGTATTCGTGCCAATGAAATCGTCCTGGTGGTATTGGTCAGCATCGGTCTGGTGCTGGTGACGCCCGCATTTGATCTGGGCAGCGGCGCCACCGTCGGCTTGCTTTGGGCAGTGTTGTCCGGCCTGCTGTTTTCCCTGCTGTCGCTGACCAACCGCGCCAGTTCCGGGCGCATCCCGGCGGTGCAGGCAGCGTTGTGCCAGAACGTCGTCGTGGCGTTGTGTCTGTTGCCGGTCGCGGCGCCGCAGTTGAGTCAGGTCCGAGCGCTGGACTGGTTGTGGATCGCGCTGCTCGGAGTGTTCTGCACGGGCGTGGCGCACAGCCTGTTCGTCGCCAGTCTGGCGGTGATCAAGGCACGCACGGCGGCAGTGGTGTTCGCCATGGAGCCGGTCTACGGCATCACCCTCGCCTGGCTGCTGTTCAGTGAAACCCCGACCCTGCGGATGCTCATCGGTGGCGCGTTGATCATCGTCGCGATTGTGGTGTCGGCGCGGATGTCAGGCGGCAGCGACAAGACAACCGTCGCCGCCGAGGCCGCCTCTCACTGAGTGCGGTCGTTGTGGCCGAGGTCGCGGTCAGGATCGATCTGATCGCGCACTCGCTGCTTCAATACCTTGGCCTCAGGGAAACCACCGTCGGTCTTGCGCTCCCAGATCTGCACACCCGCACAAGTGATATGAAACACCCCACCGGTGCCCGGCACCAACAACACTTTGCCCAGGTCGTCAGCGAAGGTGCTGAGCAGTTCCTGAGCCAGCCACGCCGCGCGCAGCAGCCACTGGCATTGAGTGCAATAAGTGATGACAACTTCGGCTTTGGCGACGGTCATGATCGCTGAAACTCCTGAGACAGAGGGCGCCGCTATAATAGCCGGCTTTACCGCTTGCCCCGAGACTCACAATGCGCCGTTTGCTGTTCTGCCTGCTGCTTGGTTTCCTTCCCCTGCTGGTTCACGCCAGTGAAGCGCCACGACCGAAAGTCGGCCTGGTGCTGTCCGGCGGCGCTGCGCGCGGGCTGGCGCACATCGGCGTGCTCAAGGCGCTGGAAGAACAAGGCATCAGGATCGACGCGATTGCCGGCACCAGCATGGGCGCGGTGGTCGGCGGCCTGTACGCCTCGGGCTACAAGATCGACGAACTGGAAAAACTCGCCCTGAGCATCGACTGGCAAGCGGCGCTGTCCGACGCGCCGCCGCGTGAGGACGTGCCATTTCGACGCAAGCAGGACGACCGCGATTTTCTGGTGAAGCAGAAACTCAGCTTCCGCGACGACGGCAGTCTCGGCCTGCCATTGGGGGTAATTCAGGGCCAGAACCTCGCACTGTTGCTGGAAAGCCTGTTGGCGCACACCAGCGACACCCGCGACTTCGACAAACTGCCGATACCGTTTCGGGCCGTGACCACCGACATCGCCAATGGTGAAAAAGTGGTGTTTCGCAAAGGCCACCTGCCGCAAGTGATCCGCGCGAGCATGTCGATCCCGGCGGTGTTCGCCCCGGTCGAGCTCGATGGGCGCCTGCTGGTGGACGGTGGCATGACCGACAACATCCCGCTGGATGTCGCGCGGGAAATGGGCGTCGACATCGCCATCGTCGTCGACATCGGCACGCCGCTGCGCAATCGCAAGCAACTGACCACGGTGGTCGATGTGCTCAATCAGTCGATCACTCTGATGACCCGGCGCAATTCCGAGGAACAACTGGCGACTCTGCATGCCAATGACGTGTTGATCCAGCCTGCGCTGGCCGCGTTCGGCGTGACCGATTTCGGCAAGGCTCAGGAGATGATCGACGCCGGTTACCGCGCCACGCGGATCCTCGATGCGCGGCTGGCGCAACTCAAGCCGACTCAAACCCAGGACGCGGAACTGAACGCCGCCCGGCAGCCGGGCCAGCGCACGCCGATCATCACCGGGATCCGCGTCGAAAATGACTCGAAAGTCGACGATGACGTGATTCGCTATTACATCCGCCAACCGATCGGCGCGCCGCTGGACCTGGGCCGCCTGCATTCGGACATGGGCACGCTGTACGGCCTCGATTACTTCGATCAAGTGCGTTACCGCGTGGTGCACAAAGGCCAGGATCACACCTTGGTCATCAGTGCCAGCGGCAAGCGCAGCGGCACCGATTACTTGCGGGTAGGCCTCAATCTGTCGGACGACATGCGCGGCGACAGTGCTTTCAACCTTGGTGCCAGTTATCGCGTCAACGGCATCAACCGCCTCGGTGCGGAATGGCTGACCCGCGCGCAGATCGGCGACAAGCAGGAGCTGTACAGCGAGTTCTATCAACCGCTGGATGTCGGCTCACGTTACTTCGTCGCGCCCTACGGGTCGTTCGAGGCGCAGAACGTTGACTCGGTGCTGGATAACGATCCGATCGCCCAGTATCGCGTCGAGCGTTACGGCTTCGGCCTCAACCTCGGCCGGCAGATCGGCAACAACGGTGAAGTGCGACTCGGCGTCGGCCAGGCCTGGGGCAAAGCTGACGTACGCATCGGCGATCAGGATCTGCCGAGCGAGAGTTTCAACGAAGGCTTCTATACCGTGAAGTATTCCTACGACTCGCTGGACAACGTCTACTTTCCGCACGAGGGCAAGGACGTCAGCCTGACCTTCACCCAGTTCGAACCGGGGCTGAGCTCGGACACGCGCTATCGCCAGTGGGAACTGAATTTCGACAAGGCCATGAGCCACGGGCCGGATACGCTGATTCTCGGCGGACGGTACGGCCGCACGCTGGACGATGCCAATGTGGTGACATCGAGCTTCCTGCTCGGCGGCGCGCGGCAGTTGTCAGGATTCCGTGAGGATGCGCTGTCCGGGCAGAATGTCAGCCTGATGCGCGCTGTGTACTACCGCCGCCTGACGCCGCGCTCGTACCTGCCGCTGGACTTCCCGCTGTACGCCGGCGCCTCGCTGGAGCGCGGTCGGGCGTGGAACAACGACAATGAATTCGACAGCGGCTACATCAATGCCGCGAGTGTGTTTATCGGCTTCGACACGCCACTGGGGCCGTTGAACTTCACGTATGGGTTGAATGATGCGGATGAGCAGGCGGTTTACCTGAATCTGGGGCAGACGTTCTGACCTGAGACGGTGTTGGCCGATCTGACGCCTTCGCGAGCAGGCTCGCTCCCACAGGGAGAGCGCATTCCATTGTGGGAGCGAGCCTGCTCGCGAAAGCGGTCTCGGATGAACGCGAAATCCGTTGGCGCTCAGCGAATCCCCGCCAACAACGTCCTTGCCGTCTGCTTCAACGGCTCATCCCCTTCCCTGAGCAATTCATTGAGCAGCGCGATCGCGCTGTCGATGTCGCCATCGTCGATGCAGGTTTGTGCCTGTTCGAGCTTGCCGGCGGCCTCGGTGTCGGTCTCGGTGGACTCGGGTGGTTGCAGATCCAAAGGTTCCAGCACCAGCGACGGCTCGGGATCGCCGAACTCATTGAGAAAGTCATCGTCGAGCGGCTGAGCGTCGGGTTCGGGGATCCATTCAAGTTCGGCCTCTTCGCCAGATGCAGCCTGTGGCAGGTCAAAATCGACAGGCAGCACCGACAGGCTGGTGCCCAGCTCCGGATCATCGATCGGCGGTGCGGCGGCATCGGTGCGGCTGTCGTTCAAATCCCAATTTGAATCCATCGACAGTTCGCCCAGATTCAATTCGAAATCATCCTCGAGAGCGCCGGGCGACGATGCGAGCGGCGCGGCTGCGGTCGCTGCCGTGGCCACGGACAGCTCAGGCGCGATTGGCGTTGCTGCAAATGCCGCCGGTGCGGCGCCTGCCAGTTTGGGATGGCGAGCGCGGGTTTCAATCAGTTCGCGCTCATCGACGCCAAGCGCACGCAGGCGGTTTTCCTGCTGTTCGTAAGCGGCGCTTTCACCCTGGCGCCCAAGAACCTCCAGCAACTGCAAACCGAGATCGGTGCGTTCAGGTTCCTTGTGCAAGGCATCGCGCAGCAGCCCGGCCGCTTCGCTGAGCCGGCCGTAGGCCAGATAGATGCCCACGGCCTCCAGCACATCGCCGGCACCGGGTTCGTCGCGATGATCGGCGGCCGCGTGCGCACCGACAGATTGTTCAAGCTCGGGCTCGTCGACGTCTTCTTCGGCGCTCACAGGCAATAGCGGCGTCGGCGTGCCATCTGCTGTCGAACGTCGCTGACGGCGGTGTATGAGCAACGCTGCTAGCACGCCGAGCAGCAATATCAGTCCGCCAAGCAGAGGCCAGTTCAAGGCATTATCTGTCGCTTCCACCGGTGCCGAGATAGTAGCCGGGGCCGGCGCGACTAAGGGCGGTGGCGGTGCTTTCTGCACTTCGGCCAAGCGGGTTTGCAAATCTTCAATCTGCTTCTTGCCGTCGGCTATTTGCACTTGCTGCTCTTGCAGCCTGAGGTTCTGTTCGTCGAGGGTCTTTTGCAGTTGCTGGGTGAGCAGCACGCTGGCGGCCAGTTGCTCGGCCTGCGCATCATTGGCAGGCGGCGCCGGCGTTGGCGGCACAGGCGTCGCCGTGCGGTTGCCCTGGGCAGCCTGGGGCGGTGCGGTAACCGGTTCGACGGTTGGAAACTCAGAAGATTGCGGGCGCGGATCCGGCTCGTCGGTGGCGGGCACAATGCCCGGCGAACCCGGCGGGTCGATCAGCACAGTGTACTCGCGCAGCAGACGGCCGTTGGGCTGATCGAGCTGCACGAGAAAATTCAGGAAAGGTTCGTTGACCGGTTTGCCGGACGTCACCCGGATCATCTGGCGGCTGCCGCGCAAGATCGGGGTGAACTTGAGGTCATTGAGAAAGAACACCCGCTCGACGCCCGCCCGGCCGAACTCATCCGCCGAAGCCAGGCTGGCCGAGAGATCGTTTTGCGTCAACGTGCCGACATCGACCAGCGCGATGTCGGCCTTGAACGGCTGATTGAGGGCTGAGTGAACAGTGATTTCGCCCAACCCCAACGCCATCGACCAGGTCGAATAGCTGAAAACGCCAGCGAGCAGCAGCCATTTGGCGCCCCCGCGCAGCACGTGCCGACTTGCGAGCATGAGCATCCCTTAAATAAGCAAAACCGGTTTCTATGCGTTCGCACATCCGGTACGAACACGATATTGCCCAGTAGTTCTTATAGTCGGCTCAGCGCGATCTCTCAAAAAATCGCCACCGGGATGTGCCTCAAGATTTTTCCAGGTTGGCCAGGATGTGACCGTGTACGCGCATGCACACCTTCAAATCCGCCTCATCGACGCCCTCGAACAATTCGTGGCGCAGTTGCGTGGCAATGGTTTCGATTTGTTCGATCAAGGGCAAGGCAGGTGCGCAGAGCACGATTTTTTTCGCCCGGCGGTCTTCCATCACGGACTGGCGTTGCACCAGTCCCTGGTTCTCCAGACTATCGAGCAAGCGCGCCAGGGTCGGGCCTTCGACGCCGACACTCTGCGCCAGTTCGCGTTGGGTCGGCGCCTCTTCGAAACGCGCCAGATGCAGCAGCACCAGCCAGCGCGCCTGCGACAGGCCCAGCCCGGCGAGGCGACGATCCAGTTCGGCACGCCAGCCACGGGACATCTGGGCCAGTTGCATACCAAAGCGATGTTGATCGGTTAACGGCATAAAACACTCACGGTTAGACTGAAAATACGGAAAATCTAATTATTAGTCAGCTAAGCATGGGCGGCAGTTATAGGCAAGAGTGGCTCTGTACTGAATCTTTACAACTGCACGGGGCTTGGCGCATACGTCGTTTCACATCTCGAATTCAGACTGCAACGCCGCCCGCACGCAATACAGCACGCCTTCCGGCACACGCCCGGCGAACAGCTCGGCGACTTCGGCGACGGACGGCAACTCGCCCTCACCATCGAGGAACGCGTCCTGCACTTCGCCCATTAATTCCTCAGGCAAATCCAGCGCCTGCTCCAGCGACAACTGCTGCTTGCCGATGGCTTCGGCGAGCATGGCGTAGACGTTCTTCTCCGAGCACTGCAACTGCCCGGCGATCTGCAGCGGGGTCATGCCGGCGCGGGCCAGGGTGATCAGCTCGTGACGGACATCGGCGACCACCTTCGGCGCCTCCGCCTCGCCGCCGAGCACTTCGAGGAAGGCTTCGCCATAGCGCTCCAGCTTGCGTGCGCCGACGCCGCTGACCCGGGCCATTTCCGCCAGAGACGTCGGCTGGCTGCGGAGCATTTCCAACAACGTCGAGTCGGGGAAGATGACGTAGGGCGGCACGCCGTGTTCTTCGGCCAATTTGCGCCGCAGTGCGCGCAAGGCTTCCCACTGTTCGCGTTCCTCGCCGCGCACCAGTTGGCTGGCCTGGCTCTTGCTGCCCGTTTTCGCGGTGACTTGCGGTTTCAGGTCGCGGCGCAGTTCCAGCTTCACTTCGCCTTTGAGCAGCGGCCGGCAACTGTCATTAAGACGCAGACCGCCATAACCCTCGTGATCGACATCGGCCAACCCACGCGCCACCAGCTGGCGGAACAGCGAGCGCCACTCGCTCTCGCTCAACGCCTTGCCAACGCCGAACACCGACAAATGCTGATGGCCGAAGCTGCGCACCTTTTCGTTGTCCTTGCCCAGCAACACGTCGACCAGATGACCGACGCCATAGCGCTGGCCGGTGCGGAAAATCGCCGACAAGGCCTGACGAGCAGGTTCGGTGGCGTCCCAGGTCTGCACGCCGTCGACACAGTTGTCGCAGTGCCCGCACGGTTCTGGCATGTCTTCATCGAAATAGGCCAGCAACGCCTGCCGGCGGCAGCGGGTTTCTTCGCACAGCGAGAGCATGGCGTCGAGCTTGTGCTGCTCCAGACGCTTGTGCCGCTCGTCGCCTTCGGAGTTCTGCAGCATCTGCTTGAGCATCACCACGTCTTGCAGACCGTAGGCCATCCACGCATCCGCCGGCAGCCCGTCACGGCCGCCGCGTCCGGTTTCCTGGTAATACGCCTCAAGGGATTTCGGCAGATCGAGGTGCGCGACAAAACGTACGTTGGGCTTGTCGATGCCCATGCCGAACGCCACGGTGGCGACCATGATCAGGCCTTCCTCGTTGAGGAAGCGCTTCTGGTGATAGGCGCGCAGATCGTTGGGCAGACCGGCGTGATACGGCAGCGCCGGGAAGCCCTGCTCGCTGAGGAACGCCGCAACTTCTTCGACCTTCTTGCGCGACAGGCAGTAAACGATGCCGGCGTCGCTGCGCCGTTCGGCGAGGAACGCCAGCAACTGTTTGCGCGGCTGCTCCTTGGGCACGATGCGATAGAAGATGTTCGGGCGGTCGAAACTCGACAGAAAGCGCTCGGCGTTCTGCAGGTGCAGGCGATCGACAATTTCTTCGCGGGTGCGCTTGTCGGCGGTCGCGGTGAGGGCAATGCGCGGAACGTTGGGGAACAGCTCGGCCAATTGACCCAGTTGCAGGTATTCGCGGCGGAAATCGTGACCCCATTGCGACACGCAATGCGCTTCGTCGATGGCGAACAGGGCGATTTCCAGGCTTTGCAGGAACGCCAGCATGCGTGGCTGCACCAGACGCTCGGGCGCGAGATAGAGCATTTTCACTTCGCCGCGCTTGATCCGCAGGGCGAGATCACGCTGCTGCTCGGCACTCAGCGTGGAGTTCAGCGCAGCGGCGGCGACGCCCAGTTCTTCAAGGGTGGCGACCTGATCGTCCATCAGCGCGATCAACGGCGAAACGACCACCGCCAGGCCCTCGCGCAACAGTGCCGGCACCTGGAAGCACAACGACTTGCCGCCACCGGTAGGCATCAGCACCAGCGCATCACCGCCGCTGGCCACGCGCTCAATGATCGCACCCTGACGGCCACGGAAACTGTCGTAGCCGAAGATGTCCTTGAGGACGCGTTGAGCCTGTTCGAGCATAAAAACTCCAAAAATCTACCGATACATCCCTGCTCAGGCTGGTTCAGAGCAGCCTCGGCTGCTTAAACAAAACGTAAGAACACATTGCATGACCAGCGCAGCGCCGGCAGGGATCGCAAAACGCGGCAGTATACCCGAGGCCTTCGCCGCACAGGGTGCCGCTGAGAAGACACCTGATAAACCTGCCACACACAAAACCCTGTGGGAGCGAGCCTGCTCGCGAAAGCGACCTGTCAGTCGATGCAAAAGTGCCTGATACACCGCCTTCGCGAGCAGGCTCGCTCCCACAGGGTTATTCATCTTTCCAGTGAGGCCGGTAATTCGGGCAAATCTGCCAAGCGGCTGGCTAGAGCGCGCAAGAAAGCCTAGAATTCCCGCATTGTTTATTCCCCAAGGTAGCCCCGTAATGTCCTTCGCTGAGCAACTGACCCGCCTGCAAGTCTTCCTCGATGCCGACGAGCTGCACGACGAGGCGCTGGATTACGTCGCCGCCCACGGTTACCTGACCGCGCTGTCTATCTGCTCCGAAGACGTTCCGGAGCGCGAGTGGATCGACGCGCTGTTCGCCGAAGAGCCGCATTACGCCGACGAAGCCCAGCGTGCCGAAATCGAAGCCACACTGATCGGCCTCAAAGCGCACATCGCTCGTCAACTGGCCTCGGATGAAGAATTCGAATTGCCGTGCGAACTGGATCTGGGCGAAGAGCCGGACGATTCCGAATTGCGCGGCTGGTGCATCGGTTTCATGGAAGGCGTGTTCCTGCGCGAAGCGGCCTGGTTCGAAACCGCCGAAGAAGAAGTCAGCGAAATGCTCCTGCCGATCATGGTCGGTTCCGGCCTGTTCGACGAGCAGCCTGAGTTCGAAGACATCGCCAAGGACGCCAACCTGATGGACGACATGATCGTTCAGATCCCGGAAGCCCTGACCGCGCTGTACCTGCTGTGCCAGGCCCCCGACGAAAAACCGGCGATCCTCAAGCCTCGTCATCACTAAGAACCGGCCTATGGACAACCCCATAGGCAACCGCCCCCTGATGTTGCGCTACGTCCTGCTGGCCATCGGCTGGCTCAGCGTCGCATTGGGGGTGATCGGCATCTTCCTGCCGGTCCTGCCCACCACCCCCTTCCTCCTGCTCGCCGCGGCCTGCTTCGCGCGCAGCTCTCCGCGCTTCTATCGCTGGCTGGTCGAACATCCACGGCTGGGGCCATGGATTCGCGACTACCTCGAAGGCAACGGCATCCCGCTCAAAGGCAAGGTCTACGCGATCGGCCTGATGTGGGTGAGCATTCTGTTCTCGTGTTATCTGGTGCCGTTGGTTTGGGCGCGTGGGTTCATGCTGACCAGTGCGGTGTTGGTGACGGTTTATATTGTGCGGCAGAAGACCTTGAAAAAACGCTGATTGCTCCACCGTCGGCGGCACAACCGTTCATCCGATATCAGTCCGCACCTGTCAGAGTTGACAGGTGCGCGCTTTAACGTCGCATGCTTAATTCTTCCGTATCGGCGCTGACAGCCCAGGTAAGCGCCCCGTATGGAAGGCGAAAATTCATGACCAGCTCACAATACCTGATATTCCCTCCTGCGCCGCGTTCCGGTATCGGTGTGCTGGCCCTCTATCCGCCGCAACCACTCCTGTACAAGCTGCAAACTGACCAGAGCTACGGTATCAACATCGCCATGATTGCTCAGAACATTAACGGATTGGGCTTCAGTCTCCCGGCGTATCTGTCTCAAGCCCTCGGTGACCGGATCGAAGTCTTCCTCGATAGACCCGATGTCACCACCCCTTCGTCCGTGATTGATTTCGCCCTTACAGAGGACGATTTTGAGGCCGATGGAAAGACCCCTAAAACCGTACTTTTTTACATTACAGCTGAAACCCTCGAGGAGAAATTCCTGCCGTTTACCGACGTCAGGCTGGATTGCTGGATTAAAGTCACGAGACTGAGCGGCAACCCGGGGGAATCGCCACACTCACAACTCTGGTTCAAACATCCCGCTCCGGGCGAAGCGGACATTGACGGCGGCAAGCCTTCCAATCAGGGCCTCAAGCTGCCAATCGCATCGGAAAGTATCGTCGATCAGAACGTCATCGATGAGGGCATGGAAGTCACGGTCAAGCATTACTTCAATCAGCAGATCGGCGATACGGTCGTGCTGACATTTGGTTCGCTGCGGCTGGACTTTGTCGTTACCGACGACTCGGCCGACATCGTTTTCAAGCTGACGCCTGACTTGCTCGGCAAATTGCAACAAACCAGCAATCTGGTGGTGCGCTGGAGCGTTTATGACATTGTCGAGAACTCCAGTGGTTTTTCGGAACCGCTCATTCTGCCGTTCAAGCCCGTAATAACCCTGCTGACCGCGCCGATTTTCGAGCAGTCCGATGCCGACGACGTAATACACCATGACTGGCTTGCAGGCGGCCCGACGAACATTCTCCTGACGGGCAGTTTTGCGATCAACGATGTGATCGCCCTGACACTGGAAGGATTCACCCGAAACAACGTGCCAGTCACTCATACCTATTCTTTAACGGTGACCGTAGACAGCAAGACACTGAACTTTCCCGTGGAAAATTTCCGCATTCAAAATGTGATAGGTGGAAGTTTACGGGCAACTTATATTCTGACCAGAGCAGGTCAGTCCAAACTTTCCAAACCTGCTGACGTCACCGTTGCGGGTAAATCCTTGCCACTGGGAGCACCGGAGGTCACCCCACTGGTGGAAGGTGAGCTGGCAGTCGACACTGCCAAAGCCTTTATAAATGTCGCCAGTTTCTGGCCCTTGAAACAAGGGGCAGAGGTCAAGCTGCATTGGCAGACCACAGACATCAACGGCAAGTTGGTACGGTTTACTTGGGGACAGCTTGTAACGGATCCTTCAAAGCCCATCGTTTTCGAGGCCGAGAACGAGTACATCAAGCCCTACGCCAGCGCGAGACTGGCCGTGCAGGCCACCATCACCAATCCCGGCGAAAGTGAAGTCTTTTCCGATATCGCGCAGTTGAAGATCGGCGATCCCAAGGAGCTTGTCCTCACGCCGCCCTCACTGGTATCGCCTTTCACTAATCCGCTTGATCCCTTGGCAGCGCTGCCGAGCATGCTGGTGGAATATCTCGATGCCAAGACCGAGAAGGTTCGCCTGGTGTGCACACCACTGCCCTTGGGATTTGATCGCTTCCCGCTGGTAGATCTGGATTCGGCCAAACAAGCCCGCTTTACGTTCGACAGGCGCCTCATTGTGGCGCTTCACGGTGAAACCGTGCGATTCAAATTCAACCTGAATCAGGACGGCAAGAAAATCGGATCTTCTCCGGAAACTGAGATTTCTTTCAAACTGATCGCTGATCAGGATCCCAGGTTTCCGAGACCGCGAATCATTGGCATTGATAACGCAATCCTGGACGTAAAAAAACTGACCAGCGCAGACAAATTGGCGGTCAACCTCTGGCACGGACAACGGCCGGGCCAGAGCATGACGCTGGTGCTGATCGGCATCGACAGCAAAGACAACCCTGTTCGCCACGTCATCATGAACGCGGAGGCGAGCGTCACCAGCGCCGGGCTGATACGGGAACTGTCAACGCCGACGCTGGAAGTGTTGAAAAATCTCAAAAGCGGCAGTACGGCGACATTGATATTTTCCGTGCGCCTGGGGTTGCGCGGCAATCCAGTGGAATTTCCCCACCAGACCTATCAGATCGAATCTCTGGTTGAGCTGCAGCCGGTCATCACACTGATTAAGGACTCGCAGAACAGGGAGATTCCGCATACCGACCTGACGGTTGATCCGAATGTCACGGTCGAGGGAACTGCGAGCGTAGAACAGCAGGTTGAAGTTCTGGTGAATGGCAAGTCGATAGAGACATTGACCACAGACAAGGAAGGGAAATTTTCGACGCTATTGAAGGGGCTCGTTGTCGATGTACTGACAGTCGTGCAGATTCGAGCACTCTATGGCGACGGTCTTCTCTCTCCTTTACGCTCGTTCACGCTGCGCACAGCGCTGCAAGTCAACAACAGCGCCATGGCCCTGTCAGGACTGAGAGTTTATGCATGGCGCCACACTCACAGTGCAGATTTTCCAAACAATACCCAAATCCGCGCCGCCGTCCCGTCTACAGGCGTCCACCCGATCACCTACAGAAGCAGTAATCCGAACGTGGCTTATGTCGACGGCAACGGGAAAGTCACGGGCATACGTAACGGCAATACGTACATTACCGTACAGGACCGATTCAGCTCATTTTCTTATTACGTCAGTGTGACGAATGTTTATCAGTTGGCTATCGGCGGCTACGGCATGACACACCAAGAGGCGCTCAACTGGCGATACAGCATTCCGGGCTCACTACCCATGGGTGGTGCACTGCACACAATGCAAGTGGTATATGGACCCGATCCTTATTGGCCAATAGCCGCTGGGGGCATATACCGGATGTGCGATGAAGGCGGCTGCCCGAGCAACTCGCGGTCGATATATGCGCATGCCAATGGCGGAATTGTTTGCCATCCGGACCTGAATGCCCGATGGGCGCCATGGTGTATCTATCCCATTTACGGGTAAGTCTGCTCGCGAAATCCGATTCACAGACAACACTTCTCTGCAGAAAGACAAAACCCGCCGTCCCGATTCAACCGGGGCGGCGGGTTTTGTTGTTTCAGACCTCAGCTCAGACCGTATCCACCTTCAACGAATGATCATTGAGCATGCCGCTGATGATCGTCGCTGTGTCGTGACCGCTGGCAATCATGCCGCCGGCGCCCGGGGTCACCCCGTAGTGGCTGGCGAGGTTGACGCCGGCCAGGTCGATGGTCTGGTTCGGCGCGGCGCCGGCCATGGCGCTGACGTCGATGCTGGTCATCACCGAGGCGCCGCTGCCGCTGACGGTGAAGTGCAGATAGTCGTCCAGCGACGCGGTACTGGCGTTTTCGCCTTGCAGCAGTTGCGACAGATCGAGCCTGTCGGTACCGGGGGTGAAATCGGTAATCAGGTCATGGCCGCTGTTGCCCTTGAGCCACTGGAAGGTGTCGGCCCCTGCCCCGCCCGTCAGCGTATTGTTGCCCATGCCACCGATCAGCAAGTCATCGCCAGCGCCGCCATTGAGGAAGTCGTTGCCGAGGCCACCGTTGATCACGTTGTTGTTGCCGTCGCCGGTGAGGCTGTCGTTGAAGTTGGAGCCGAGCAGGTTTTCGATGCCGGTCAACGTGTCAGTACCGGCGCCGAGGGTGTTCTGCGCACCCAGCAGACCGAGATTGACGGTGACGGCGGCTGTGGCGTGGGCGTAGCTGGCGGAGTCGCTGCCAGTGCCGCCGTCGAGCAGATCGTTGCCCGCGCCGCTGTAGAGCAAGTCGTTGCCAGCGTCGCCGTGCATTTCGTTATTGCCGGAGCCTGCCGTGAGTACGTCGTTGCCGTCGCCGGCATTGATCACGTTGTTGCCGCTGCCCGCCACCAACACATCGTCGCCAGCAGTGCCGGTCAGGGTGTGGCCGTCCTGATAGCTGATGCTGACGTTGGCCGTGTCGCTGCCGCCGTGGTTGTCGTTGGCGGCGTAAGTGCCGTGGTAGTCCGGCGTGATGTCGTGGGCCGCGGCGTAGTTGAGGGTCATGGTCAGCTGGTAGTTCTCCGCCGCATTCGGGTTGCCGCCACCATTACCAATGTTGGTGATGTGAATCTGGTAGACGCCGTCCGCCGAGGCGCTGAGGGTCTGGCCGTCCGCCAGCGCCATCCAGGCACCGCCGTTGAGCGAATACTCCATGCTGATCTTCCCGGCACCCAGATTGTGATCCAGATTGAGGGTTTCGCCCTGGCGCAGGTTCACGGTAATGCGGTCTTCATCGTTGGCATTGCTGTTGCTCACCATGCCGAGATAACCGCTGACCACCAGCACGGCGGTCATGGTCGCGGCATTGGCGCTGAAGGCGCTGCGCACGTTGGCCAGGTTCTGGTTGGCTGCGTTATTGGTCTGCCCAGTGAAGCCGATCAGGCCGCTGCCGGTGAAGTCCGCCGCTTTCGACACCCAACCGGTATTGAAACTGGTGGGTGTGGCGTTGAGGGTGTCGCCGTTCGGATCGGTGTCATTGGCCAGCAACAGCTCGCCCGGCACCACGATATTGCCCGACAGCACGTTGGTGATGACGTGATCGTCCATCGCCACCGGTGGCGCGTTGGGGATCACTTTCACCGTCAGGGTGGAGCTGGCCAGATCGCCGTCGTTGTCGCTGACGGTGAAGCCGATGTTTTCGGTGATCACCACTGCGGTGGTTTTCTGCGAGGTGTAGCTGTATTCGCCGGTATCAAGATTGACCACCAGCGTGCCGCTGTTGTTGGTGGCAATGCTGACGCTGTTGTTGGCGGTATTGAAGGTGCCGTGATTGGCGCCGCCGCTCGCGGTCAACGAACCCTGGCCACTGAGGGCTTTCGGATCGTAGGTGTAGGTGGTGCCGTCGACCACGATCGACTTGATGAAACCGCCATCGGCGCCGAACGAACCGCCCTCGCCCAGCAGCGAACCGGTGACCGGCGCGCCCTGCACGGTGCCGGACAATACCGAGTTGAGCTGATTGAGATCGGTGACCACCACCGCATTGGTATTGGTGTGGTTGATGCCATCGTAGGCCAGCGGATCGAGGTTGGCGTTGCTCACGCCACTGCCCAGACCAATGGCGTAGTTCTTGATGTTGTTGGCGTCGAGGAAGTTTTTCAGCGCGGCTTCGTCAGCCGTGCCGATGTCGCCCTCGTTGGGCTTGCCGTCAGAGAAGAAGTAGCCGACGTTCTGTGCCCCGGTGAGTTTGCCGGAGGTGTTGAACGCGGTCTGCATCACTGCTACGGCAGCATCGTAGTTGGTGCCGCCGCCAGCGTTGAGACCGGCGAGGAGTGTCTTGGCGGTGGCGACATCCACCCACACGGTGGTGCGGTCGGCGGCATTGCTGCTGAACGTCACCAGCTGCACTTTCACATCGCCCAGATCATCGTACTTGTCGAGCAAGGCACCAATGGCCTGCTTGGCCAGTGCCAGCCGCGACAGGCCCGGCACGCCGGAGGCATCAGCCATACTGCCGGAGATGTCGAGGACGATGAGAATGTTCGAATCGATCTCCACTGCGGTTACCGAGCGATCCGAGGCAACGGCTTTCGGTATGTCGTCGACGATGTTGACCACGAGGGTGCTGGTGGTGCTGTTGCCCAGTGCATCGGTGGCTTTGTAGGTGAACGTTTCGCTGAGGGTGTTCGGCCCGTCGTTGGCGTTCGGCGCGGTTTTCGGCGCCGAGGTCAGCGTGTAGGTGTAGGTGCCGTCAGCGTTGAGCAGCAGTTGCCCGTAGCTACCGGTGGCGTTGCCGACCAGGGTGTAAGTGATCGCGCCGCTGCCGCCACTGACCGAACCGACCAGCGTGCCGCTGGCGGTTTCACCGGTATTGCCCGGTTCGCTGCCGGTGACTGTGCCGGGGGCGAGATCCTGGCCATCCTTGTTCAGGTCGAGGGCTTTTTCATAGACCGTCACATCCTGATCGACCGAGGCGACCAGTTTGCTGTCGGCGACGTTGATGGTCAGCGTCGTGGTGCTTTCATCGCCATCGCTGTCACGGATGGTGTAGGTGAACGTGTCGGTCGCGCCCGGCGGGCTCACCGAGTTCGGGTTGCTGTGGTAAACCGCATTGCCCGCCGCGTCGAGGGTCAGGTAGCCGTAGTTGCCGTTGATGTTGCTGTTGAGCCCGCCGCTGGCTGATGTCGCGGTGTTGCTGCCGGCGCGCACGCCGACCACCGTTGCGGCACCATCGGCGCCGCTGAGGTCATTGACGAGCACACTGACATTGACCGTGCCGCCCTCCGCTACCGAGCCGGTATCGGCGTTGGCAGTCGGCAAATCGTCGACGATATTGACGTTGATCTGACCGCTGGCGGTACTGCCATCGGTATCAGTGGCGACCACGTCGAAGCTCTCGCTGAGGCTGTTGGCACCATTGGCGTTCGGATGAGCTTCGTTGTCGACCAGGGTGTAGCTGTAACTGACCACGCCGGTGGCCGGATCATAACCGGTGACGGTGAAGGTGCTGCCCAGTGGCGAGACCACCGATTGCGGCAAACCGGCGGCGACGCCATTGCTGATCACCGCAATGCCGCCGACCGTGAGGGTTTGCAGGCCATCGAGGGCGGTCACGGTGAAGCTGCCGCTTTGGGTCAGCGCCGAGGTGTTGGGGCTGCTGCCGTCGCTGAGGTTTTTCTCGTAGACGGTGATTTCGCCGCCCTTCACATCGAGGCCGTCGAGGCACACCGGATCGTCGTTGTTATGGATGTTCAGCACCAGGTTGGCGGTGCTGGTGTCGCCGTCGGCATCGGTGATGGTGTAGGCGAAGGTTTCCGTGCCGTTGCCGCCGCCCTGGAGGTTTTTGAAATCGGCGTCGTTGGCGTCCAGCGTGTAGGTGTAAGTGCCGTTGGCGTTGAGCACCAGCGTGCCGTAAGTGCCGGTGAAAGTACCGGCGGTTACCGGGCCGCTGGCGACGCGGTCGGCGCCCTGCACGTCGTTGTCGAGGACGTTGCCGGTCAGGGTCACCTGGGCTTCTGTTGCGCTGTCGGCATTGCTGTCATTCAGCGCCTTCGGCACGTCATCGACGATGCTCACAACGATCGTGCTGGTGACGACATTGCCCAGCGAATCGGTGGCCTGATAGGTGAATGTTTCGCTCAGGCTGTTGGCGCCATCGTCGGCGTGCGGCGTGGTGGTCGCAGGCGAAGTCAGGGTGTAGGTGTAAGTGCCATTGGCATTGAGGACGATCTGCCCGTAATTACCGGTGGCGCTGCCGACCAGTGCATAGCTGATCGCTCCGACCGCACCAGTGACCGAGCCGACCAGGGTGCCGGAAGCGGTTTCGCCAGTGCTGTTCGGATCGCTGCCGACCACGCTGCCCGCTGCCAGATCCTGGCCATCCTGGTTCAGGTCGAGGGCTTTTTCGTAGACGGTGACATCGGTGTCGCTGACCGCTTTCAGGCAGCTGTTGTAGACATCGATGGTGATGGTCGTGGTGCTTTCGTCACCGTCGGCATCGCGCACGGTGTAGGTGAACACATCCACCGCGCCCGGGCCGTTCACCGTGTTCGGATTGCTGTGATAAACGGCGTTGCCGTTGGCATCAAGCGTGAGGTAACCGTAGGTGCCGTTGATCTGCGAATTGAGCCCGCCGATGGCCGACGTCGAAGTGTCGGCACCGACACGCACGCCGACCACTGCGCCGGTAACCGCCGGGCCATCCGCGCCGCCGACATCGTTGTTGAGTACGTTACCGCTGACGGTACCGCCCTCCGCCACCGAAGCCGCGTCCGCATGCGCGGTCGGCAAATCATCGACGATATTGACGTTGATCTGGCCGCTGGCGGTACTGCCATCGGTGTCCGTCGCGACGACGTCGAAGTTCTCGGTGAGGCTGTTGGCGCCGTTGGCGGTTGGATGGGCTTCGTTGTCGGCCAGGGTGTAGCTGTAGCTGACCACGCCGGTCGCCGGATCATAACCGCTGATGGTCAAGGTGCTGCCCAGGGGTGTGATCACCGATTGCGGGAAACCTGCGGCCACGCCGTTGGTGATCACCGCGATGCCGCCAACCGTGAGGGTCTGCAGACCATCGAGAGCACTGACGGTGAAAGTGCCGTTCTGGGTCAGCGCTGGGGTGTTGGGGCTGGTGCCGTCGCTGAGATTTTTTTCGTAGACGGTGAGTTCGCCACCGTTGACGTCGAGGCCATTGAGCAGCACCGGATCATCGTTGTTGTGAATCTGCAGAACGAGGTTGGCAGTGCTGGTATCGCCGTCGGCATCGGTGATGGTGTAGGCGAAGGTTTCCGTGCCGTTACCGCCGCCGGTCAAGGCTTTGAAGTCGGCGTCGCTGGTGTTCAGCGTGTAGGTGTAGGTGCCGTCGGCGTTCAGCATCAACGTGCCATAAGTACCGGTGAAAGTACCCGGCGTGACTGGGCCGGTCGGTACGCGATCGGCGCCTTGTATGTCGTTGGTGAGGACATTGCCAGTCAGCGTCAGTTGGCTTTCTGAGGCAGTGCCATTGCTGTCATCGTTGGCTTTCGGCAGGTCGTCGACGATGTTGACGTCGAGGGTGCCGGTGGCCGTCGTGCCGTTGTCGTCGACCACCGTGACTGCGAACTGCTCAGGCAGATTATTCGCGCCGTTGGCGTTCGGATGCGCTTCATTGTCAGCCAGGGTGTAGCTGTAACTGACCACGCCGGTTGCAGCGTTGAAACCGGTGATGGTCAGCGTGCTGCCCAGTGGCGTGGTGATCGATTGCGGGAAGCCTGCGGCGACGCCATTGGTGACCACGGCGATGCCGCCGACGGTCAGCGTGGTGACGCCGTCCAGTGCAGTGATGGTGAACGTGCCGTTTTGCGTCAGTGCGCCAGCGTCAGGGGCGCTGCCGTCGCTGAGGTTTTTTTCGTAGATCGTCAGCTCGCCACCGGCGACGTTCAGGCCGTCGATGGTGACTGGATCGTCGTTGTTGTGGATCTGCAGAACCAGATTGGCAGTGCTGGAATCGCCGTCGGCATCAGTGATGGTGTAGGCGAAGGTCTCTGTGCCGTTGCCGCCACCGGTCAAGGCTTTGAAATCGGCATCGCTGGTATTCAGGGTGTAGGTGTAAGTGCCGTCGGCGTTCAGAACCAAGGTGCCGTAAGTACCGGTGAACGTGCCGGGCGTAACCGGGCCTGTCGGTACGCGGTCGGCACCTTGCACGTCGTTGGTCAGGACGTTGCCGGTCAGGGTCAGTTGGCTTTCCGAGGCGGTACCGTTGCTGTCGTCGTTGGCTTTCGGCAGGTCGTCGACGATGTTCACGTCGAGGGTGCCGGTGGCCGTCGTGCCGTTGTCATCGACCACCGTGACTGCGAACTGCTCAGGCAGATTATTCGCGCCGTTGGCGTTCGGATGCGCTTCGTTGTCGGCCAGGGTGTAGCTGTAACTCACTACACCGGTTGCAGCGTTGAAACCAGTAATCGTCAGCGTGCTGCCCAGTGGCGTGGTGATCGATTGCGGGAAGCCTGCGGCGACGCCGTTGGTCACTACGGCGATGCCGCCGACGGTCAGCGTGGTGACGCCGTCCAGTGCAGTGATGGTGAACGTGCCGTTTTGCGTCAGCGCGCCAGTATCCGGAGCGCTGCCGTCGCTGAGGTTTTTTTCGTAAACCGTGAGCTCGCCGCCAGCGACGTTCAGGCCGTCGATGGTGACTGGATCGTCGTTGTTGTGGATCTGCAGAACCAGATTGGCGCTGCTGCTATCGCCGTCGGCATCGGTGATGGTGTAGGCGAAGGTTTCAGTGCCGTTACCGCCGCCGGTCAAGGCTTTGAAATCGGCATCGCTGGTGTTCAGGGTATAGGTGTAGGTGCCGTCGGCGTTCAGAACCAAGGTGCCGTAGGTACCGGTGAATGTACCGGGCGTGACTGGACCGGTGGGTACGCGGTCGGCGCCTTGTATGTCATTGGTGAGGACATTGCCGGTCAGGGTCAGCAAGGTTTCCGAGGCAATGCCGTTGGCGTCGTCAAACGCTTTGGGCACGTCGTCGGTGATATTCACGTCCAGCGTGCCAGTGGCGCTGTCGCCATTGCTGTCGGTGGCGATCACGGTGAACTGTTCGCTGAGATTGTTCACGCCGTCGCCGGCCGCGTGGGTTTCGTTGCCGTTGAGGGTGTAGCTGTAGCTGACCGTGCCGGTCGCCGCGTTGTAACCGGTGATGGTCAGGGTGTTGCCCAGTTGCGTGGTGATCGACTGGGGAAAGCCGATCGGCACGCCGCCAACAATCACGTTGATGCCGCCGATGCTCAGGCTGTTCAAACCATCCGCTGCCGAGACCGTGAAGCTGCCACTTTGCGTCAGCGCGCCTGGATTGGCCGCTGTACCGTCAGGCAGATTGGCTTCATTGAGGTTCAGCTCGCCGCCCGCCGCGTCGAGGCCGTTCAGGATGACCGGGTTGTTCACCGGTGGCGGTGGCACCACGACCGGCGCTGGCGTGTCGTCGCCATTGTCGATGTCCGCGTCGCGACGATACTCGGGAAATTCGGGAATGCCGTTGAAGCCGGCGGTGGGGAAACCGATGATCGGATCGACCCGGCCACCGACTTCGGTCAGCAGAACGAAGCTATGCCCGCCGCCCAGTTCACCGGTATTGCCGGTGGGCGCGTTGGGGCCGGCCGCAGTGGCTTCGGCAGTTTTGCTTGGGTCTTCACCGGCGGCGATGGCTTGCTGGATTTGCTCGACATCGGTCAGTTGCGCCTGGCTTGGGGTCTGCGCTTCGTCGACGTTCACCGGCACAGCCTGGTCGGCCAGCAATTGCCCGGTCATGGTGATGCTGCTGCCCCGACCGAGGGTCAATTCCTCGCCGTTTTGCAGTTTCACTGCCACCGCGCCTTCCGCGCCGGTGATCAGTTGATCGCCGGCGTACAAACGATCGCCTTCGAACAACGGACGCTTGATGCCGTCGCTCGCTTGAGCGAACACCTGACCAATGACTTTTGTGACCGTACCGATGAGCGCTGCCATGTGAAATCCTCCGCTGCCGACCACCGTCGGCACAGGTTCGCGAAGCAGCCCATGGCTCAATCGGGTTGCCGGGGGCGACGCTCGCACCCTCGACAGTTCGTTTCGCAGGCCCGGTTTGAGGTGAATTGTCAGCGCTATCAAGCACTTGCCAACCCTGTTCAATCCGCCGACCCACTAGCGCTACGTAACGGTGGTGAATCACCCGAGTGACAAAAATCTGTCGCTCATTCGCCGTTACGCGTCCCTCCCCTTCAGCAGTACTTCGCAGTGTCTCGCAAAGTGAATGGAACTTTCCTCAAGCCTTTTCGAGCTCCCTAAAGCGCATAAAACAAAGGCTTTCGAGCTGAACAATGTGCTGCTTTTGAAAAACCGCATAAGTTTTTTTTGGAATAAACCTTATGAAAATTTTTTCTTAGCTACGCTCTAGGATGTTCTTAGCTCTGTTGTTACAAGAGTGAAACGCTTATACCCAAAATTTACGTCAAATATTTGGCGACGGTAACACAACATTGAGATCCAGGGAGATGCACCCATGCGCGTTTTAACCCCCCTCTGCAGCGCGGTTTTGCTGGCCATGGCTTGCACTTCCCAAGCCCAGGCGATGAACCTCACCGAGGCGATTCAAAGCACCATCGCCACTCACCCGGAACTGGCGTCGCGCGTGGACGCCCGCTTGTCAGCGGATGAACAGGTGAAAGTGGCCAAGGGCGGGTTTTATCCGTCGGTCGATCTGAACGCTGCCTACGGGCGCGGCTACAGCGACAACACCAACACTCGCGCCTTCGGTAATCACAATACCGAAATCCTCAACTACACCCAGTCGGAGCTGCGCTTGCGGCAGATGATCTTCGACGGCTTCAACACCGCCAACGAAGTCGAGCGCACCAAGGGCGTGTCCAATTCGCGCGCCTACTACGCGCAAGGCACCGCACAGGATCTGGCCCTGCGCACCATCGAGGTCTACCTCGAAGTGCTCAAGCGGCGTGAACTGGTGACGCTGGCCAAGAACAACCTGCAGGCGCACTTGCGTGTCAACGATCAGATCGGCCTGCGCACCGAGCGCGGCATCGGCAGCACCGCCGACTCCGATCAATCGGTTGCCCGTCGTGCACTGGCGCAGAACAACCTCGACACCGCCGAAGTCGATCTGGCCGACGCCGAATCGAATTTCTACAGCGTGGTCGGACGCATGCCCGATGAGCTGGAAACCCCGGCCTCGACTCGCGGTGAGATGCCGCCGGACCTGCGTGAAGCGCAGCAGAGCATGGTCGACAACAACCCTTACCTGAAATCGGCCCAGGCTGACGTGCAGTCCGCCGAGAGCCAGTACGAAGTCGCCAAGTCGCCGTTCTACCCGCGCTTCGATGCCGAAGCAGCAGTCGGCGCAAACAACAACGTGCAGGGTGATGAAGGCCACGACAACGAATGGCGTGTCGGTGTGGTGATGAACTACAACCTGTTCCGTGGCGGCAGCGACAAGGCACGCCTGGCCGCGAATGCCCACGACATCAACCAGGCGATGGACATCCGCAACAACGCCCTGCGTCAGCTCAACGAGAACATTCGTCTGGCCTGGAACGCCATGGAAAACGCCAAGAAGCAGACGCCGACCGCTCGCGAATATGCCGAAACCACCAAACGCGTGCGCGCCGCTTATCAGGACCAGTTCGGCCTCGGCCAACGCACCCTGCTCGACCTGCTCGACAGCGAAAACGAGCTGTACAACGCCAACCGCCGCTACACCGAAATCCGCTACACCGAGGAATACTCGATGTACCGCGTGCTGGCGAACATGGGCCAGTTGCTGAGCAAACAGCGCGTGGTGCTGCCGGCTGATGCGATTGCCACGACCGAAGTAAAAAACCAGGCGCGCCTGCCGGAACTGAAGTAAACGGTGCAGGAACTGACTTTGCCCTGATCGTTCCCACGCTCTGCGTGGGAATGCCTCAAGGGACGCTCCGCGTCCAGTGACGCGGAGCGTCACGGGCTGCATTCCCACGCAGAGCGTGGGAACGATCCGATAACCGAGCCCGTTCAACAGAGGCAATCACTATGACCAGCATGGAACCCGGCGCCACCGGGGTCGATCCGCGCCTGAGCTTCGACGACCCGTTACTCGACGGCCTGCTGATCCTCTGCAAACTGCATGGCGCCACGGTCAGTCGTGCCAGCCTGAGCGCCGGGCTGCCCCTGAACAAACAACGCCTGAGCCTCGATCTGCTGCCCCGTGCAGCAGCGCGGGCCGGATTACAGGCGCGCTTGTTGCGCCGTGACCTGAAAGACATTTCACCGCTGAACCTGCCGATCCTGCTGCTGCTCAACGACGGCCGCACCGCTGTGCTGCGGCGGTTTGGCGAGGATGGCAAAGCCCTGCTGCTGCCCAGCGAAGCCGACGGCGGCGAGCAATGGGTGAGTCGCGAAGAGCTTGGCGAACACTACAGCGGCCAGGCCTTGTTCGCCCGCCCGCGCCACGAACTCGAAGACCTGCGCGCGCCGCTGGTGCCACGGGTAAATGCGTGGTTTCGCGACACTCTTAAACTGTCGAAATGGCTGTACAGCGATGCGATTCTCGCCAGTTTTCTGATCAATTTGCTCGGCCTGATGGTGCCGCTGTTCGTCATGCAGACCTACGATCGCGTGGTGCCCAATCAGGCGACCTCGACGCTGTGGGTGCTGTCGATCGGTTTGCTGATCGGCACCGGTTTTGAACTGGTGCTGCGCGTGGTCCGTGCGCACCTGCTCGACACCGCCGGCAAGAAAACCGACGTGATCCTCTCGGCGACGTTGTTCGAGCGCATCACCGGGATGTCGATGAAAGCGCGGCCGGCGACCATTGGCGGCTTTGCCCAGAGCATTCACGACTTCCAGGGCCTGCGTGAATTTCTCACTGCCGTGACCCTGACCAGCCTGATCGACTTGCCCTTTGTGGTGTTGATGCTGGTGGTGATCGGCCTGCTCGGCGGCTGGCTGGTGGTGATTCCACTGTTGGCGTTTCCGATCACGATCATTTTCGCCATGGTGATTCAGGTGCGCCTGCGTGACACCGTGCAAAAAAGCCTGAGCCTCGGCGCGGAGCGTCAGGCGGTGCTGATCGAAACCCTCGGAGGCCTGGAAACCCTCAAGGCCTGCGGCGCCGAAAGCGAGCGTCAGCACAAATGGGAAAGCACTCACGGCGCCCTCACCCGCCTCGACAGCCACGCGCGCAACCTGTCGGCGCTGGCCACCAACGGCACGCTGTTCATCCAGCAGTTTTCCGGGATGGCGACGATTGTTGCCGGGGTCTACAGCATCATCGCCGGCAACCTCAGTGTCGGCGCGCTGGTCGCCACCTACATGCTCGGCAGCCGCGTGCTCGCCCCGCTCGGCCAGATCGCCGGGCTGATCACCCGTTACCAGCAAGCGCAACTGACGATGAAAAGCACCGATGCGCTGATGGCCCTGCCGCAAGAGCGCGACGGCAAACAACGGCCACTGGAACGCACGCAGCTGCAAGGCGCCCTCGACGTCAGCGGCGTGACGTTTCACTACAACGGCCAGAATGCGCCGGCGCTGAGCGAGGTCAGCTTCAGCCTGAAAGCCGGCGAGCGGGTCGGTATCATCGGCCGCAGCGGTTCGGGCAAAAGCACGTTGGCGCGGCTGGTCATGGGCTTTTATGAAGCTGAGGAAGGCCAACTGCTGCTCGACGGCCTCGACCTGCGCCAACTGGACGTAGCTGAACTGCGCCAGCAGATCGGTTATGTCGCCCACGACCTGCCGCTGCTGGCTGGCAGCCTGCGCGACAACCTGACCCTGGGCGCGCGTTACATCAGCGACTCACGCATGCTCGAAGTCGCCGAACTGACTGGCGTCACCGAACTGGCCCGGCAACACCCGCAAGGCTTCGACCGACCGGTGGGCGAACGCGGGCAACTGTTATCCGGCGGCCAACGCCAGGCGGTGTTGCTGGCGCGCGCGTTACTGCTCGATCCACCGATCATGCTGCTCGACGAACCCACCAGCGCCATGGACAACAGCAGCGAAGATGCGCTGCGGCAGAAACTGCATGGCTGGGTGCAAGGCAAAACCCTGCTGCTGGTCACCCACCGCACCTCAATGCTGAGCCTGGTGGACCGGTTGCTGGTGCTGGACAACGGCCGGGTCGTCGCTGACGGCCCGAAAGAAGCAGTCATCGAAGCGCTGCGCAAGGGCCGTGTCGGCTCGGCGGCGGTCTAGGAGTTACGCCATGCCTGCTTCTTCCGATAGCAACAAGCGCGGCTACTTCGACAGCTTCGGCAAAAGTGCCGAAGCCGAGTTCATGCCGGAAACCGCCGGCGCGGCGTTGCAGGATTCGCCGCGCAAATCGCGGATCACCGTATGGCTGGCGGCAGCGCTGCTGATCGCCGCCCTGGTCTGGGCCAAATTCGCCGTGCTCGAAGAAGTGACCATGGGCGAAGGCAAGGCGATCCCGTCGAGCAAGGTCCAGGTGATCCAGAACCTTGAGGGCGGTATCGTCACCGAGATTTTCGTTCGCGAAGGCCAGATGGTCGGCAAGGGCGACACCCTGCTGCGTCTGGATGACACGCGCTTTCGCTCGAACAAGGGCGAGAGCGAGGCCGACCGTTACGCGCTAACCGCGCAGGTTGAACGCTTGTCAGCGGAGGCCGAGGGACGCCCCTTCAAACTCTCCGCTGAAGTCATCGCCAAGGCGCCGCAAGTCGCCGAGGACGAGCGCTCGCTGTACGAGCAACGCCAACGGCGGCTGGCCAGCGAGCAGCGCACCCTCAGCGAACAGCTGCGGCAGAAAACCCAGGAACTCGCCGAGTTTCGTTCCAAGCAAGGCCAGTTCAGCTCCAGCCTCGCGTTGTTGCAACAAGAGATGAACATGTCCGAACCGCTGGTGAAAACCGGTGCGGTGTCACCAGTGGAAATCCTCAGGCTCAGGCGCAGCGCCGTGGAGATCCGTGGTTCGCTGAACGCCACCACGCTGGCGATTCCCCGCGCCGAATCGGCCATCGCCGAGATCCGCAGCAAGATCGACGAATCCGAGCAAACCTTCCGTTCCGAGGCCGCCAAAGAGCTGAATGAGAAACGCACCGACCTGTCGAAAATCACCGCTTCGAGCATCGCCATCGACGATCGCGTCAGCCGTACCACGGTGACATCACCGGTACGCGGGGTGATCAAGCAGATGAAGGTCAACACCATCGGCGGCGTGGTCCAGCCGGGCAGCGACATGGTCGAAATCGTGCCGCTGGAAGACAACCTGCTGATCGAAGCCAAGGTCCGCCCGCAGGACGTCGCGTTCCTGCATCCGGGCCAGAAAGCCATGGTCAAGTTCAGTGCCTACGACTACACGATTTACGGCGGGCTGAGCGCCAAACTCGAGCTGATCGGCGCCGATACGATTACCGACGACAAGGGCAACAGCTTCTATCTGATTCAGGTGCGCACCGACAAGAATCACCTGGGCGGCGACGTGAAACCGCTGCTGATCATCCCGGGGATGGTGGCGACGGTGGACATCATTACCGGCGAGAAAAGCGTCTTGGATTACTTGCTCAAACCGGTGCTGAAAGCGCGGACCGAGGCGATGCGCGAGCGCTAGTGATCTTTGAATTGCGGTGATTGATCTGGCGCTTTCGCGAGCAGGCTCGCTCCCACAATTGGAATGCGTTCCCCTGTGGGAGCGAGCCTGCTCGCGAAGAGGCCCGCACAGACAATGATCATCTGTCGCCATGGTTACGCTGAAAGGTCTCCTCCCCCATCGCCGCAATCTGCCCTTCGATCAGCGCTTCAAACGGTTTCAGTAACGGCGCAAACGTCGTCGGTGCTTCGAGGGTTTCGAGCGCCTGGACGATCGCCTCGATCGTCGATAGCGCTCCCGGCCCCGGCGCCTTGCGCAGGCGATAGCGCGACACGCCGCCCTCGGCCAGGGTCACCCGTGGCAGTGCTGCCAGCAGCGGGTTGAGGTGCAGCATCTTGCGCGCTTTGCGCCAGGTGCCGTCCGGGACGACCAGCAACATTGGCTGATCATTTGGCGCGTAAACCTGCAACGACTGCGCATCGTCAGCCGGGAACAGCAAGCGCGCCTGATAACCCGGCTGGTTCAACAGTTTCGGCAAATCTTCGAATACCTCGCCGACAATCAGCTCGGCATTGCTCAGTCCCAGCGCCGCCAGCCGCGCGGTATTGAGCGCGTGACTGACCTCGCTCGGATGCTGCAGCAGCAACACCCGGGTGCGGCTATCGAGGTGCGGAATCAATGGGCACAGGCAATGGGTCTGGGGGCGCAGGCAGCGCGGGCATTGGGGTCGGGACATTTTTTTCTCAAGCCTGATTGAGCTGCGCTTTGAGCAAATCGCGGAAGGTCTGGATCAGCGGCTCGCGGCTGCGGCCCCTGCGCATGATCATCGAAAACGGCGCCTGATAACCGAAGGTCGCTGGCAGCAGAACGCGCAGATCGCCCTTGTCGGCCCAGGCCTGCGCGTAGTGTTCCGGCAGGTAACCGATGTAGGCGCCGGAGAGCACCAGAATCAGCTGCGCTTCCATACTTTCCACGGTCGCGGCACTGTGTTTGAAACCGTGGCGGGCCAGTTCCGCCTGACTCCAGTAACCGCGCCCGACCATTCGTTGCTGAGTGATGACCTGCTCGGGGATGCGCCGCTCGTTGAACAACGGGTGACGACTGCTGCAATACAGCCAGTGCTGCTCGCGGTACAGCGGCATGTAGACCAGACCGCTCATGCGCGTGGAAAACGCACCGATGGCCAGATCGAGGCGATTGTCCTGCACGCCGAGCTGCAATTCGTAAGGGCTCATCACCGACAGGTGCAGATGCACCGCCGGGTGTTCCTGGCTGTAGGCGCCGATGGCTTCGGCAAACGGCAGGGCCTTGTCGCTGACCGTGGAATCGATCACGCCAAGGTTGAGCGTGCCGCGCAGTTCGCCCTTCAGCGCGGCGGCGTATTGCTCGAAGCCTTCAAGCTCGGCGAGCAGGCGCAGGGTTTCCTGATGGAACAGCTCGCCCTTGCTGGTCAGGCTGAAGCCACCGCGCCCGCGATGGCACAGCACCAGACCGAGCGCGGTTTCGAGCTGGCTCATGTAAGTGCTGATCGCCGAGGTCGACAGGTTGAGTTCCTGCTGCGCGTTGGCAAAACCCTGATGGCGCACGACGCTGACGAAGATGCGCAGGAGTTTCAGGTCGGGTAAAGCGTTGGCCATGTCTACTCCGGGCTTTGCAACTGTGTGTATGTGGGAAAAGCCCCTCACCCCAGCCCTCTCCCCGAGGGAGAGGGAGCCGATCTCCATGGCTTTCAAATCCTGAGTTCGACTCGATTTTTCAGGTCGATGCAGATTCCGCCAACAACTCGGTCGGCCCCCTCTCCCTCTGGGAGAGGGATGGGGTGAGGGCAACAATCTTCAGCCCTACACTTCATTCGAACCCACCAAAGTCTAATCCCACCTCTCCCATTAGTTTAGAAAAATCTGAACTAAGTTTTTGCCCGTAGCGATTCTTCCCCGTCACTACATTTCGCATGATCGGCCCCACAGCGGCGTCCGAACCTGTGCTCAACGGCGCGCCGGCATAAATAAAACAAAGACGATGAGGCCCTACCCGTGGACAAGATTCTTCACCAACCACTGGGCGGCAATGAAATGCCGCGCTTCGGCGGCATCGCCACCATGCTCCGACTTCCCCATGTACCGACCGCAGCCGGCCTCGACGCTGCCTTCGTTGGCGTGCCGCTGGACATCGGCACTTCGCTGCGCCCCGGCACGCGCTTCGGGCCGCGCGACATCCGCACCGAATCGGTGATGATCCGCCCGTACAACATGGCCACCGGCGCCGCGCCGTTCGACTCGCTGTCTGTTGCCGACATCGGTGACGTGGCGATCAACACCTTCAACCTGCTCGACGCCGTGCGCATCATCGAAGAAGCCTACGACAACATCCTCGAGCACAATGTCATCCCGATGACCCTGGGTGGCGACCACACCATCACCCTGCCGATCCTGCGTGCGATTCATAAAAAGCACGGCAAGGTTGGCCTGGTACACATCGATGCCCACGCTGACGTCAACGATCACATGTTCGGCGAGAAGATCGCCCACGGCACCACGTTCCGTCGTGCCGTCGAAGAAGGTCTGCTCGATTGCGATCGCGTGGTGCAGATCGGTTTGCGTGCGCAGGGCTACACCGCTGACGACTTCAACTGGAGCCGCGATCAGGGCTTCCGCGTCGTTCAAGCCGAAGAGTGCTGGCACAAGTCGCTGGCGCCGTTGATGGCCGAAGTGCGCGAGAAGGTCGGTGGCGGTCCGGTGTATCTGAGTTTCGACATCGACGGCATCGACCCGGCCTGGGCGCCCGGCACCGGCACCCCGGAAATCGGCGGCCTGACCACCATTCAAGCGATTGAAATCGTCCGTGGCTGTCAGGGCCTCGACCTGATCGGCTGCGATCTGGTAGAAGTCTCGCCCGCTTACGACACCACCGGCAACACCTCGCTGCTGGCCGCCAACCTGCTGTACGAAATGCTCTGCGTACTGCCTGGCGTGGTTCATCGCTGAGGGTCGGGTCATGCACGCACGTGATCAGGTTCTGCACGCGGCCGCCAAGTTGGTCGCCGCGTTTGCGCGTAACGATCGCGAAGCTTACTTCGGCGCATTCAGCACCGATGCCAGCTTCGTCTTCTACACCCTCGACCAGCCATTGCTGTCGCGCGATGCCTATCAGGCGTTGTGGGACCGCTGGCGTGCCGAGGATGGTTTCGAGGTGCTGTCGTGCACCTCGAGCAACGCCTTTGTCAGCCTGCAGGGTGACGTGGCGGTTTTCATCCATGACGTGGCCACCGAGCTGCGCATGCAAGGGGAGCAACACTTCAGCCAGGAGCGCGAGACGATTGTTTTCAGAAAACAAGCGTCGAGCCTAGAACAACAAGGCCTATGGCTGGCCTGTCACGAACATTTGTCCGCAATGCCGGAAGGGCTGCCACCCCCTTAGCCAATGGTGACGCTCACGCACGATGAGCGCGCCTGATGATCGGAGCAGATCATGAATAACAACAACAACGAAAAAAGCCTTAGCAGCATCGAAACAAACGGGGTCGAACAGATCCCGGATCATGAGCGCGACGCCCGACCCAGCGACCTGTTTCGCTTGATCTTCGGCGGCGCCAATACGTTTGCCACCGCTGTGCTCGGCAGTTTCCCGGTGCTGTTCGGCCTGTCGTTTCAGGCCGGTGTCTGGGCGATTGTCCTGGGTGTGGTGGTCGGTGCACTGATCCTCGCGCCGATGGGTCTGTTCGGCCCGCTCAACGGCACCAACAACGCCGTGTCTTCCGGTGCGCACTTCGGCGTGCACGGGCGGATTGTCGGGTCGTTCCTGTCGTTGTTGACGGCGATCGCGTTCTTCTCGCTGTCAGTGTGGAGCTCGGGTGATGCGCTGGTCGGCGGCGCCAAACGCCTCGTCGATTTGCCGGAAACCGACCTGACCCTGGGCCTGGCCTACGGTCTGTTCGCGCTGCTGGTGCTGACCGTGTGCATCTACGGTTTCCGCATCATGCTGTGGGTCAACCGCATCGCCGTGTGGGCCGCGAGCCTGTTGTTCCTGCTCGGCATCTTCGCCTTCGCCCCTGCTTTCGACAGCCAGTACGCCGGCAGCGTGGCGCTGGGTCAGGCCGGGTTCTGGGCGGCATTCATCGGCGCGGCACTGGTGGCGATGAGCAACCCGATTTCCTTCGGTGCGTTCCTCGGCGACTGGTCGCGCTATATCCCGCGTGAGACGCCGAAGGGCCGGATCATGCTGGCGGTGATCGCCGCGCAACTGGCGACGTTGATCCCATTCCTGTTCGGCCTCGCCACCGCCACCATCGTCGCGATCAAAGCGCCGGACTACATCGCCGCGAACAACTATGTCGGCGGCTTGCTGGCCGTGTCGCCGAGCTGGTTCTTCCTGCCGGTGTGCCTGATTGCGGTGATCGGTGGCATGTCCACCGGCACCACGTCGCTGTATGGCACCGGGCTGGACATGTCCAGCGTGTTCCCGCGCGTGCTTTCCCGGGTCAAGGCGACCTTGCTGATCGGCGTGCTGTCGATCGCCTTCATCTTCATCGGCCGTTTTGCGGCGAACCTGGTGCAGAGCGTGTCGACCTTCGCCGTGCTGATCATCACCTGCACCACCCCGTGGATGGTGATCATGATCATCGGTCTGCTGGTGCGGCGCGGCTTCTACTGCCCGGATGACCTGCAAGTGTTCACTCGCGGCGAACAGGGCGGACGCTACTGGTTCAACCACGGCTGGAACTGGCGCGGTCTGGGGGCGTGGATTCCGAGTGCGCTGGTCGGCCTGTGCTTCGTCAACCTGCCGGGGCAGTTCGTCGGCCCGCTGGGCGAACTGGCCGGTGGCATCGACATCAGTTTGCCGGTGACATTGGGCCTGGCGTCGGTGGTGTATCTGACGCTGCTCAAGCTGTTCCCGGAACCTCGGGAGGTGTTTGGGCCAACGGATGTGCGCAGTGAAGCCGCCATAAAACCCGAACTACGTCACGCCGCCTGAATAAACGCAAAACCCTGTGGGAGCGAGCCTGCTCGCGAAGACTTCAGCACATCCAACGTTGATGTGACTGACAGACCGCCTTCGCGAGCAGGCTCGCTCCCACAGAAAGCATTGCAGACCCCATTTGCTTGACCATAAAAAAGACAATCGGAGACACGCCATCATGGCTTTGGATTTATTCGTCGTACTCATTTATGCCGCTGCGATGCTGATTCTCGGCTACTACGGTATGCGCAAGGCCAAGACCCACGAAGACTATCTGGTTGCCGGGCGTAATCTGGGGCCGTCGCTGTACATGGGCACCATGGCAGCAACCGTACTCGGCGGCGCGTCCACCGTCGGCACTGTGCGTCTGGGCTACGTGCATGGCATTTCCGGTTTCTGGCTGTGCGCGGCACTGGGCTGCGGCATCGTCGCGCTGAACCTGTTCCTCGCCAAACCCTTGCTGAAACTCAAGGTATTCACCGTCACCCAGGTCCTGGAGAAGCGCTACAACCCGATGGCGCGCACCGCCAGTGCGACGATCATGCTCGCTTACGCGCTGATGATCGGCGTGACCTCGATTCTGGCGATCGGCACCGTGCTGCAAGTGTTGTTCGGTCTGCCCTTCTGGATTTCCGTACTGCTGGGCGGCGGTATCGTGGTGACTTATTCAACGATCGGCGGCATGTGGTCGCTGACCCTGACGGACATCGTCCAGTTCGGCATCCAGACGGTGGGCCTGATGTTCCTGTTGCTGCCGATCTGCCTGTACCGCGTAGGCGGCTGGGATCAACTGGTCGCGCAACTGCCGGCGGCCAGCTTCAACTTCACCAGCATCGGCTGGGACACGATCATTACCTACTTCATGATCTACTTTTTCGGCATCCTGATCGGCCAGGACATCTGGCAGCGGGTGTTCACCGCCAAAAGCGAAAAGGTCGCCAAGTACGCAGGCACCTCGGCCGGGATCTACTGCATCATTTACGGTCTGGTCTGCGCCTTGATCGGCATGGCTGCGCATGTGCTGATTCCGGATCTGGACAACGTCAACAACGCGTTCGCCGCCATCGTCAAAGTCTCGCTGCCCGACGGCATCCGCGGCCTGGTGATCGCTGCCGCACTGGCGGCGATGATGTCCACCGCCAGTGCCGGCCTGCTCGCCGCGTCCACCACGCTTACCGAAGACCTGCTGCCGAAACTGCGCGGCGGCAAACAGTCCAACGTCGCGGTCAGCCGTCTGTTTACGCTGCTGACGGGGATCGCGGTGTTGGGCATTGCTCTGGTCGTCAATGACGTGATCAGCGCGTTGACCCTGGCTTACAACCTCTTGGTCGGTGGCATGCTGATTCCGCTGATGGGCGCGATTTTCTGGAAGCGTGCGACTACTGCCGGGGCGATCAGCGCCATGACGCTGGGCTTTGTCACTGCGCTGGTGTTCATGGTCAAGGACGGCATGGACGCGAACACGCCGATCTATTACAGCCTGGGTGTCAGCCTGGTGAGCTTCGTACTGGTGAGCCTGTTCTCGCCGCGCCCGGCGACCGTGGCCACTGCGGTGTGAATCGACTGTAACGAGGTGATGTTTTCTTCAGCGGGTGTGGCGTCGGTAGCCACACCCGTTTTTTTCGCTTGGCGAAAAGCAAAAGATCGCAGCCTTCGGCAGCTCCTACCATTTGTAGAAACTGCCGACGGCTGCGATCCTGAAATCTCTGATCGGAGGTATTAACGGCGACGTGGCTGGCGCCGACGCTGTTCGTCGTCCGTGCGAATCGGTACCGGTTGCAGAGGCGGTTCGATCAAACCGAGGGCAACTCCCAAATCGTGCAGCCAGTTCTGGATTTTCTCTTTCATCGTCATGCCCCCTTCAGGGTGGTGCTGAGCGGCCGGAATTCTGAGGCCGCTTCGCACTGATAATAGTCCGAAGTCCTACGCAATGCTCGGCCAAATCCGCAATGATCTGTTACTGAATTGAACAGAATCTGTTGCGATTGGTTCACGCGGTTTCCCGCACTTCATGCAAAGCCACGGGATAGACCGCTTGCTGCACGTCGATCCAGGCATTCAGGTTGGCCCCGGCCATACCCTTGCGCCACATGAGCCACGTTGTCGCACCCGCGAACGGCTCGGCCAACGGATGCACCGCGACGCTTTCGCGACCCGGCAGGCTGGCGAGCATCGACTCGGCCATCAACGCCACACCACTGCCGGCAATCACACAGGCGAGCATGCCCTGATACGACTCGATCTCCATCGGCCGGCCCATTGCGGCATGGTAGTGGGCGAACCACGCTTCCAGACGCATGCGATATGAACAACCCTGGCGAAAAGTGAACACCGAGCGCCCTTCCACGTCCCGCGCGGTGCGTACCGGCGGATGGTCGATTTCAGTGATCAGCACCAGCCGTTCCTCGCACAACGGCACGCCATCAAGCCCGGCCAGTTCCAGCGGTCCGTCGACCAATGCCGCGTCGAGGCGACCGGTGAGCAACCCTTCAAGCAGTTCGCCGGTCGGCGCCGATTGCACCTGCAAATTCACCATCGGGTATTGCTTGTGATAACGCGCCAGCAGCGCCGGCAGATGGATCGCCGCCGTGCTGTACATGGTGCCCAGCACGAAATCCCCGGCCGGTTGCCCGCCCATCACCGCCGCACTGGCCTGATCGCGCAGAGCGAAGAGTTTGCCGGTGTAGTCGAGCAGCACCTTGCCCGCCGGCGACAACTGCAAACGCTGCCGTTCGCGCACGAACAATTCGACACCCAGCTGCTCCTCGAGCTGTTTCAGGCGCGTCGACAGATTCGACGGCACACGATGCAAGCGCTCGGCGGCGCGGGTGATCGAGCCTTCCTCGGCGACCGCCTGAAATATCCGCAGCTGGCTGAATTCCACTGCTTTCTCCTGAACAGAACAAGTTACTCACTATTATTCAATTTTAAAGAAAGTCAATCGATCCTAGCCTGACGGTCATTGCTGCCTTGAAGGAAGCCCGACCATGTCGCCGCTGATACGTTTATCCGCCTGTTTCGTTGCCCTGATGATGGCCATGGGCATTGGCCGTTTCGCCCTGACGCCACAGATGCCGCACCTGCTCAGCGAAGGGCAGATCGACCTCACCGCCGCCGGGCTGATCGCGGCGGCCAACTACCTCGGCTATCTGCTTGGTGCTGTGGATGCGATGTTCGCGCAGCGGCCGCAGCAGGTGCAGCGACGGCTGCATGGCGGGCTGTGGCTGTGCGTGCTGCTGACACTGGCGTCGTTCTGGGCCAACGGTTTCTGGTCGCACCTGCTGTTGCGCTTTGGCACCGGGGTGGCGAGTGCCTGGGTGCTGGTGATGATTACTTCGCTCAGTCAGCCGCTGGCGGCGGCAGCGGGGCGCCCGCGCTGGGGTGCCCTGGTCTTTGCCGGACCGGGTCTGGGGATTTTTCTCACAGGCTTGCTGGCGCTGGTCTCACACCGCTTGCAGCAGACATCGGCAACCCTGTGGCTGATTTACGCGGCGGCTGCGCTGCTGATGATGCTCGGCGTCTGGCGGTTGTTACCGCAGCCCACGGCCGTAGCGAGGCCAGCGACAATGCATGTGAAAACAGCGAATCGAGGCATTGGCCGACTGGCACTGGTGTATGCGCTGTACGGCATCGGCTACATCATTCCGGCGACGTTTCTGGCGCAAATGGCCAACGCGCAATTTCATGGCCAGTGGCAGGCAGATCTGTTCTGGCCGTGCTTTGGCCTCGGCGCGGCGATCGGTGTGTGGCTGGTGAGCTTGCGTCGACATGATCCCGAGACCACGCGGCACTGGCTGATGGCGACGCTGTGGCTGCAAGCGGCCGGAGTGTTCGCCTGTCTGCTGGGCAGCGGCCTCGGCCTGGCGTTGGGGGTGATCCTTTGCGGCACGCCGTTTCTGGCGTGCATGCAACTGGTCATGCAGCGTTCGCGAGAGCTGGCGCCCCACGCCACTCAGCGCAACGCCGGGATGCTAACGGCGTGCTTCGCTGTCGGCCAGCTGAGCGGCCCGCTGCTGGCGGCGCTGAGCAGCCATTTCAGCGGCGGTTTGCAGCCGGCGCTGCTGATCGCCGGTGCCGGCCTGTTGCTGGCCGGCGCGCTGGCGATGCAGGCCAAGGCTACTGGCCCAGCGCCTTGCGCAAACGCCGACGCAGCCACTGTTCGGCGCTGACGAAAGTGATGCCGAGCAGCACCAGCACGGCGCCGATGACGAAGTTCAGGCTCAACTGTTCGCCGAGCAGCAGCACGCCGAAGGTCACGCCGAACAACGGCGTCATGAACGAAAACACCGCAAGGTTGGCCGCCAGATAACGGCGCAGCAGCCAGAACCACACCAGGTAACTGAAGAACGACACCACCAGGCCCTGGAACAGCACACTGGCCACCGCCACGGTGGTCAGGCTGACGTGGGTGATCTGGCCGCTGAACAACGCGATCAACAGCAGGCCGATGAAACCGACCAGCAACTGATAGAACAGGGTCAATGTCACCGGCGCTTCCGACAGTCGCGAGGCCCGCACCACCACGGTGGTCGCGCCCCAACAAGCGCCGGCCAATACGCCGAAGGCATCGCCCAGCAGCATGCGCCGATCAAGGTTGTCCCACGACACACCGCCAGCGAAGGCAATCGCAATGCCGATGAACGCCAGCAGAATCCCCAGCCATTGCAGCGGTCGCAAACGCTCGCTGGCCAGCAGGAAATGCACGCCGAGTGCGGTGAAGATCGGCGCGGTATAGAGGAACACCGACATGTGCGCGGCGGTGGTCAGTTGCAGGCCTTCGGCGATGAACAGGAATTCCAGACCAAACAGCGCACCGGCCAGCAAACCGCCGCGCCAGGTGCTGCCGACCTGATCCCAGCCGCCCTTCCAGCAGATCAGCAAACCGACCAACAAAGCCGAGATTCCTGAACGCCCTGCCGCTTGCATGACCGGCGCGATGTCAGTCGCCGCCCATTTGATCAGGACTTGCTGCACACCCCAGATCAGGCACAGGCCGATCATCACTTGCAGGGCAAAACCGTCGGCATTGCGCCGCTCGGCACTCACCGCAACACCTCGAACACACACAACATGGCAGGCCATCCAATGGTCAGAAAACAGTGTCGGGGATTATCAATCAGATGCGCGGAAAAAGCCGTCTGGAAAAGACCTTTATTTGGTCAGTGGCGTCAGCGCTGAATGGTTGACGGCTGCGCCGTCATTCGCGGGCGAGCCCGCTCCCACAGAGGGTTCGGTGAACACGTGGGAACGAGCCCGCTCGCGAAGAGGCCAGCATTGCCAACACAACTGCCGGAGCAGCTCAGGCAAACCGCTGTGCCACCAAATAACCCACCGTGCAAGCAACGGCCGTCGCCACTGTCCCCCACGCCCAGTCCATCAAACTCACCTGCACCGACCAGTCGCGCAATGTCGCCCAATTGGTCAGGTCATAAGTGCCGTACGCCACCAGCCCCAACAGCGCACCCAGCTTCGCCGCTCGCTGCCAGCTCAGCGCCGGCAAGACCACGAATACCACGCAGCCAATGACGTACAGGCAATAAAAAACCGCTGCGGGCAACAGCAGCGGTTTATCCAGCATCAGCGAACCGAGCAGTTCGCGATAGGTCGGCGCCATCAGCAGCCCGAGCCAGATGCCATCGAGCAGCAGAAACGTCAGTAGCGTCGAGACGTATGCGATCAGCGCCTTTTTCATTGGCTCACCCCTTTAGATGTGGGAGCCGCCGACTTTCAAGATCAAGATCAAAAGATCGCAGCCTTCGGCAGCTTCTACATGGGCCTGCGGTGAGTCAGGTTAGTTCAATGCGATCGGCGTGAATGACGATCTTGCCTTCCTTGTACAGCGAGCCGATGGCTTTCTTGAAGTTGCCCTTGCTGACGCCGAACAGGCTGCTGATCAACGCCGGATCACTCTTGTCACTGACCGCCAGGGTGCCGTCGTTTTCGCGCAACTTGCCGAGGATCTTCGAACTCAGGCTGCTCGCCGCTTCCTGGCCAACCGGTTGCAGGCTCAGGCTGATCTTGCCGTCGGCGCGCACTTCCTTGATGAAGCCTTTCTCGCGCATGCCCGAACGCATGAACTTGAAGATCTCGTTCTTGTGGATCAGGCCCCAGTGCTTGTTGTTGATGATCGCCTTGAAGCCCATGTCGGTGGCTTCGGCTACCAACAGATCAACTTCCTGGCCCGGGCTGTAGGTGGCCGGGGTCTTGTCCAGGTAACGATCGAGGCGCGCGGTGGCGGTGATGCGGCGCGTGTGTTTGTCGAGGTAGACGTGCACCACGCAGTATTCGCCAGCAGTCATCTGGCGCTTTTCTTCCGAGTACGGCAGCAACAGATCTTTCGGCAGCCCCCAGTCGAGGAACACGCCGATGCTGTTGACTTCAACCACTTTCAGGCTGGCAACTTCGCCGACCTGAACTTTGGGTTTTTCCGTAGTGGCGAGAAGTTTGTCTTCGCTATCCAGATAGATGAATACGTTGAGCCAGTCTTCATCTTCGCTGGGAATATCTTTGGGGATATAACGGTTGGGCAAAAGAATTTCGCCATCGGCACCGCCGTCCAGATATAAACCGAAGTTAGTGTGTTTAACCACTTGCAAACTGTTGTAACGCCCGACTAAAGCCATTTCCGAAACCCTCAATACGTGGGCGGCATTCTACCCTTTTTTGCCGCAGACGTCGGGCGACAGATCCTCGCAGCGGAAAATCTGCGTCAACCTGTTGATTTTGCTTGATCACTGCCCGGTGAGGTGCCGCTCGTCAGTCCGGTCGGGCGGCTTGCGGCTGTGCGCAATCGCCTCACACTCGCGCGATGTTCTTATTTAAAACAGGGAGTTAGCGAAACATTAATAGTGTCGAACCGGCAATAATGCAGCGCTGCGGTTGGTTATTCCGGGGGATATTTACCAAGCTATTGTCAAGTTATTCCTGTACGATGCCTGGCCGAGTTACTTTTCTAAAGGTTAATGGCCGCCATGCGTGTAAAAGCATCCACCAGCAAAGCAAAGCCAGCTCCAGCCGTTGAAACCAGCGAATCGATCAACGATCAGATCGCAGCATTCCTCAAGTCCGGCGGCGAGATCCAGCAAATTGCCAAAGGCGTCAGTGGCCAGACATTCGGCCCGTCCAAGCAGATCAGCCTGGGCAAGAAGTAACACCGGTTTTACCCCGTCCAGAGGCGCTTTGAGCTTCGAAGCGCCTGGACTGGCACCGCGCAATACCCCTTCGCTTTAAACAAAAATCTCCGAAAATCGACGAACGGCCATCAATGCCGGGCATTCGCCGGTATCCTTGCACGCGTCTAGATCAAGCGTTTCAGCAGGCCTTCGCCCTGCGCTCGCGGTTCATGGAGTGACGCATGCGCCCATTTCCCTGTTTATTGTTCGTCAGCCTGCTGTCAGGCGCGACCGCGCACGCGCAGGTTTTTCAGGGCGAACTGGGTGACTTCGATCTCAAGCTCGGCACCACGCCCAGCCGCAGCATGGCCCAGGGCCTGGTCAAGCCGGCGGCGGTCGGCTCGTTCCACGGTGGCCTTGATCTGAGCCACGACAGCGGCGTGTATTTCGGTCAGTACGCGCCGAGCATGGGCATCAGCCCGGGCAAGAACCTCGAGATCGATTCCTACGTCGGCTTCAAGCAGCCGTTCGATCAGGTGCTCGGCTATGAAGTCGGGATGATCCATTACAGCTATCCCCGCGTGGACACCCTCGACAGCCAGGAGCTGTTTGGTGGCCTGACTCTGCTCGGCAGTCGCTTCGGCATTGCCCTGAGCAACGACCCGGATAAACAGAACAACACCTTGTTTGCCGACCTCACTGGCAATCAGCCGTTCGGCATCGGCGTGAGCATGAAATACACCACGCACCAATTGAACACACCGGTGGCGGTGGACGGCGGTTACATCAGCAGTTTCACCGATTGGTCGGTGAAGCTGTCGCGACCATTCATGGGTGTCGATCTCGATCTGATCTACAGCAATTCCAGCCTCAGCGGCAGCGATTGCTCGGCCTATTCCGGGCACAACAGCGAGTGCGACGGCCTCGTCACCCTCAAGGCTGTACGCACGTTCTATTGATCGGCTGAACTGCCGCGCGCATCCTGCATCACATAAGAATCAGATTTCCGACGCCAGGCTCTCGCAAGGATTTGCCCATGTCTCGCTGGTTCAAACAGATTGCCGCCCTGCTGATCTTCACCCTCGCCCTCGGCGCTTGCAGCCGCGTGGGCCTTGCCTACCGCAACCTCGACGTGATTATTCCATGGTCGCTGAGTGACTACGTGGACATGAACGGCGAGCAGAAAGACTGGTTCAACGAACGGCTCAAGGAACATCTGAGCTGGCACTGCACCACGCAGTTACCCGGTTACCTCGACTGGCTGGACCGTTTGCAGGCCATGGTCGAGAGCAATCAGGTCACCGACGTCGCCCTGCAGGAGCGCACCGCCGAAGCCAAGCAGGCCATTGCCGAAACCGCCCGGGAAATCACCCCTTCGGCCATTGAGTTGCTGCAGGGCCTGGACGATAAACAGGTCGCAGAAATGAACGACGCGTTTGCCAAGGATTTGCGCAAACGTCAGCAGGAATACGTGAAACCGCCGTTGGCCCAACAGATCAAGGAACGCGGCGAGCGCATGGAAAAACGCCTGAACGACTGGCTGGGTCCGCTCAGCGACACACAGAAACAACGCGTCGCGGCCTGGACCAACGCCTTGGGCGACCAGAACACTCAATGGATCGCCAACCGCGCGCACTGGCAGCAACAGTTCAGTGCCGCCGTTGCGCAACGCCAAAGCCCGGAATTCCCACAACGCATCGAGACACTTCTAGTCAACCGCGAGCGGTTGTGGACAGCGGACTACCGCGAGGCCTACGCCAACACTGAAGCCCAGGCACGCTCGCTGTTTGTCGATCTGATGGCGCAGAGCACGCCGCAACAGCGTGAGCGGTTGTTGAAGAAAATCGAGAAAGTGCGTAAGGACTTCAATGACCTGAAATGCCTGAAGGCCGCGCAGAAACCTTGAGATTACTGGAATCCAATGTGGGAGCGAGCCTGCTCGCGAAAGCGGTGTATCAGACAGTTCAATGTCACTGACAAACCGTATTCGCGAGCAGGCTCGCTCCCACAGGGGGATTTCGCTGGCTCAGGCGATTTGAGCCTTTGAAGCGACTTCATCAAATGTCACCTCATCCAGCGCATCCTCCTGCTCATCCAGCACCTGACGCGGGTGGTCGTTGCCGGGGATGCTGCTGTCGATCAGGCTCAGCAGGCTGGAACCGCGCTGCGTCAGAATGAAATTGTTGCCGGTACTGCCTTCATGATCCGGACGCGGCTCGATATAACCACGGTCAAGCAGCAGACTTTCATACTCACAGGCCAACGTTTTCAAATGGTCGAGATTCTCGATCGGCTCGCCAGCGCTGGCTTTCTCGGCCGCGTAGGCTTCGGCATAAGCGCGGGGAGCGAAGCTCTGTCCAGCGCTGTTCTGCACTTCATGCAGCAAACGTTCAATCAAATCCCAGTTATAAGTTGTCATCCTGGTTCAACCTCCGGTGCGGGTGATTTGTGCCGCTTTCAAAGGTTGTGACCCAAGCGCTGCGCAGCCGTTCAGCCGCATATCTTCGCGGCGACCGACCGGCGGTCTGTCGATTCTCTTCCGGGTTAAACGACTAGGCTGAAACAGCCGGTTCAACCCGCAGGAGACATCGTCATGAACGTTACAAACCATCCGGTGGTATCACGCGAAGAATGGCTCGCCGCCCGTCAACAGCATCTGGCCCGCGAAAAAGCCTTCACCCGGGAACGCGATCGCCTCAGCGCCGAGCGCCGCGCCCTGCCGTGGGTGAAAGTCGACAAGGACTATCACTTCCAAGGTCCGAACGGCGAACTGAAGCTCAATGACCTGTTCGGCAACAACAGCCAGTTGGTCATCTATCACTTCATGTTTGCCAAAGGCTGGGAGCAAGGCTGCCAGGGCTGCTCGTTCCTCAGTGACCACATTGATGGAGCCAACCAGCACCTGGCCCACCACGACGTCGCAGTTGTCGCCGTTTCCCACGCGCCGTTGCGCGAGTTTCAGGCGTTCAAACAACGCATGGGCTGGAAATTCGACTGGGTCTCGTCAGAAGGTTGCGATTTCAATTACGACTTCGGCGTCTGCGCCCGGGCTGAAGATGTCGCCGAGGGCAAGGCTACCTACAATTACGAAAAAACCGACAGCGCCGAGGAAGAAATGCCGGGGCTGAGCGTGTTTTATCGCAATGACGAAGGCGAGATTTTTCACACCTATTCAACGTACGCACGCGGTCTGGACATGCTGGTCGGCGCTTACCACTACCTTGATCTGACGCCCAAGGGCAGGAATGAAGACGAGATCATGGAATGGGTTCGGCATCATGATCGGTATGACGGTGCGCCGAAGTCGGGTTGCTGTCAGGGTGAGCAGCGGTCTTGAGTTCACTGTGGAGAAAACACACGAGGACCTGTGGGAGCGAGCCTGCTCGCGAAAAACGATTACACGACAAGGCGGTGCTAACGTGTCGCCTGTTTCGCGAGCAGGCTCGCTCCCAAGGAGAACAATGTCTGGTTGGGAATTTGGCACGCACGTCGAAATGTTGTTCAACGCTGTATCGTTTGTGCCGTATTAAGCCGACAGGGCTCTGCGGATGTGCGTCCGCTATAATACGAGGTTCTGACATGGACAGGCGCCAATGCAAAAGCTCAGTTTAGAAACCAAAAAAATCTGGTTTGCCAAGCATCGCAAAGCCAACTTCGCAGCGAGTTTGCGTCTTGAAGGTTTCGTTCCGTCTGCTTGTGAAGGCGAGATCAAGCTGCCGACGCGAGAGGCCGCGTTGAAAGCTATCTTGCAATTAGCTGAAACGTAGCTGTGGACTTTGATCCGCATTCCTCCTGCGAAGCTTACTGAACTTTTGCCACGCTTCAGCCCTCAACCGGTTAACCCGCCTTAACCGGAACTGAGGCCTGCCCATGAAAATCCTGATCAAGCTCTCCCTCGCCGCCACTCTCGCCTGCGCCCTGCCCGTCTGGGCTTGCACGCCGGAAGAGGCGACGATCAAACGCGAACAACTGGCCAAGGAAGTCTCAAAGCTCACCGAGCAGAATCCGGAAAAAGCCAAGGAGATTAACGCCGAGTTGCAGAAAATGGATCTGGGCACGGCCAGCGCCAATCTGCCGGACAAGTGCCAGTTGATCGATCAGCGTTTGAAGGAACTGGGATCGGCGGAGAAAAAAGCCGACAGTTGAGGACGAAAAAAAACCGGACATTGTCCGGTTTTTTTATGCGCGTTCTAAAGCTTACTCAGCCGCAGGTTCTGCTGGCTTGCGACGCTTGAGCGGGGCCATGCCGTCGCTGCTCACCAGAGAATCCGGCTTTGGACGGTTGACGCTCTTGCGCTTGGTCGGCGTCTTGGCGGCGGTTTTCTTCTTGTCGCCCTTGGCGTCGGTCTTTTTCTTCTTCACGCCGACGGCTTTGCCCGAGGCCTTGACCTTTTTCGGTCCGCCGTAGGTGCCTTTGACTTCCTTGATGGTGCGGCGCTCGAAGCTTTGCTTCAGGTAGCGCTCGATGCTCGACATCAGGTTCCAGTCGCCGTGGCAGATCAGCGAGATCGCCAGGCCATCGTTGCCGGCGCGGCCGGTACGACCGATGCGGTGCACGTACTCGTCGCCGCTGCGTGGCATGTCGAAGTTGATCACCAGATCCAGACCGTCGACGTCCAGACCACGGGCCGCAACGTCAGTCGCGACGAGGATCTTTACGCCGCCCTGTTTCAGTCGATCGATCGCCAGTTTGCGATCCTTCTGGTCTTTCTCGCCGTGCAGCACGAACGCCTTGTATTCCTGGGCCACGAGGCGGCCGTAGATGCGGTCGGCCATGGCGCGAGTGTTGGTGAAGACGATGGCCTTCTGGTAGGTCTCGTTGGCCAGCAGCCAGTTCACAATCTGCTCTTTGTGCTGATTGTGGTCGGCGGTGATGATTTGCTGACGAGTCGTCGAGTTGAGCTGGCTGACGGCGTTGAGCTGCAGGTGCTCAGGGTTGTTCAGGACCTTGGCGATCATTTCGCGCAGGCCGGAACCGCCGGTGGTGGCGGAGAACAGCATGGTCTGCTGACGGTTCGGGCACTCATCGACCAGACGCTGCACGTCTTCGGCGAAACCCATGTCGAGCATGCGGTCGGCTTCGTCGAGCACCAGCACTTCGACTTCTTTCAGGTCGAGGTTGCCGGCGTTGAGCTGCTCGATCATCCGCCCCGGGGTGCCGATGAGGATGTCCGGCACTTTGCGCAACATGGCGGCCTGGACTTTGAAGTCTTCGCCGCCAGTGATCAGGCCGGACTTGATGAAGGTGAACTGCGAGAAGCGTTCGACTTCCTTCAAAGTCTGCTGGGCCAGCTCACGGGTTGGCAGCAGGATCAGCGTCTTGATGCTGACGCGGATCTTCGCCGGGCCGATCAGGCGATTGAGGATCGGCAGGACGAAAGCGGCGGTTTTGCCGCTACCGGTTTGCGCCGTCACCCGCAGATCACGCCCCTGGAGCGCCAGCGGAATGGCCGCGGCTTGCACAGGCGTTGGCTCGACAAATTTCAGCTCGGCCACGGCTTTGAGCAGGCGTTCGTGCAGGGCGAATTGGGAAAACACGGGTGCTACCTCGAAGATATGCAAAAAAACAGCTGCATAGGTTACCGGTTTCGAGCGCTCAGGCCGAGTTTCTTTGTGCAAACGCCGACAATCAGTGGTTTTTTTGTTGCCCGATTTGTCACTCGCTGCAATACACAGCGTCTTAAATGCTCTAATCGGCCCTCGCGTCTTACAGAAGAAACGTTTCGCTCATGGATATCAAACAGCTCTGGCTCAAAGCCCAAGGCCTCTGGGGCACGCTCGAAGAGCACCCACTTCTGCAATCGGGACTGGCGCTGCTGGTGCTGCTGGTCATCGCGCTGGTGCTCGGGCGAGTGGCGCGTTACCTGATCCTGCACGCCAGTCGCATGCTCGGCCGCCAACCGGCGCTGCACTGGATCAACGACTTTCGCCACAACAAGGTGTTTCAACGACTGGCGCAGATGACCCCATCGCTGGTGATTCAGTTCGGCCTGCACCTGGTGCCGGAGCTGAGCAAAACCGCGATGAATTTCCTCGGCAACGTCGCGCTGGCCTTCACCATTCTGTTCCTGCTGCTGGCGGTCAGCGCCCTGCTCAACGCCCTGCTCGACATCTATGCCCGCACCGAGCACGCCCGCACGCGCTCGATCAAAGGCTACGTGCAACTGGCGAAAATGGTTTTGTACGTGTTCGGCGCGATCATCATCGTCGCTACATTGATCGACCGTTCACCACTGTTGCTGCTGTCGGGTCTGGGTGCGATGTCGGCGGTGATTCTGTTGGTCTACAAGGACACGCTGCTGTCGTTCGTTGCCAGCGTGCAACTGACCAGCAACGACATGCTGCGGGTCGGCGACTGGATCGAAATGCCGCAAGTCGGCGCCGATGGCGACGTGGTCGACATCACCCTGCACACGGTCAAGGTGCAGAACTTCGACAAGACTATCGTCTCGATCCCGACCTGGCGGCTGATGTCCGAGTCATTCAAGAACTGGCGCGGCATGCAGCAGTCCGGCGGTCGGCGGATCAAACGCAGCCTGTTCATTGATGCCAGCGGCGTGCGCTTTATTCGCGACGACGAGGAAGAAAAGCTTTCGCAGGTGCACCTGCTGACCGACTACATGGGCCGCAAGAAAGCCGAGCTCAAGGCCTGGAACGAAGCCCAGGGCAATGTCGCGGCGATGTCGGCCAACCGCCGCCGCATGACCAATATCGGCACCTTCCGCGCCTATGCGCTGGCGTATCTGAAGAGTCACCCGGAGATTCAGCCGAACATGACCTGCATGGTCCGGCAGATGCAGACCACCGCGCAGGGCATTCCGCTGGAAATCTACTGCTTCACCCGCACCACGGTGTGGGCCGATTACGAGCGGATTCAGGGGGATATTTTCGATTACCTGCTGGCTGTGTTGCCGGAGTTCGGGTTGAGCCTGTATCAACAGCCGAGTGGCGGGGATTTGCGCGCCGGGTTGCTGCCGGCGGTGTTGGGCTCGGCGAGTATTCCCGAGCCGGAAAAACACCTGATGTAACCCAAAGATCAAATGTAGGAGCGAGCCTGCTCGCGAATGCAATGTGTCAGTCGCCCCATACTTATCTGACCCAACGCCTTCGCGAGCAGGCTCGCTCCCACAGGGGTTATGCGGCGGCCGGGGATTTGCGGATGCCCAACCGGCTGATCCACACCGCTGCCAGAATCACACCCCCGCCAAGGAACAACCGCCCCAGTTCCTCATGCTGATTCCAGATCAGCAGATTCAACAGCAACCCCACCGGCACGTGCAGGTTGTTCATCACCGCCAGTGTTCCGCCGTTGACCATGCACGCGCCCTTGTTCCACCAGTACAGACCCAATGCAGTCGAGACCAGACCGAGAAACAGCAACACGCCCCATTGCAACGGCGCTTCCGGTAGAAAGTTCGACTTGCCGAACAACAGGAACGCTGGCAGCACAACCGCCAATGCACCGAGGTAGAAATAACCGAAACGGCGGTAATGCGGCAGGTCACTCGGATGCTTCGCCACCAGATGCTTGTAGAGGACCTGCCCGGCGGCATAAGTGAAGTTGGCCAGTTGCAGCAGCAGAAAGCCCATGAAGAAGTCGGGACTGATGCTGTCGAAGCGAATCACCGCCGCACCCCCGACTGCTACCAGCGCAGCAATCAACGCCCACGGGTTGAAGCGGCGGTTCAGCGCGTCTTCGATCAACGTCACGTGCAGCGGCGTGAGAATGGTGAACAGCAACACCTCCGGCACCGTCAGCACGCGGAAGCTCAGGTACAGGCAGACGTAAGTCACCCCGAACTGCAACGCGCCGATGAGCAACATGCCACGCATGAACGCCGGCTCCACCGAACGCCAGCGCGTCAACGGAATAAACACCAGCCCGGCCAACACCACACGGACCAGCACCGCAAAGTAACTGTCGACATGCCCAGCCAGGTATTCGCCGATCAGACTGAAGGAAAACGCCTGGATCAGCGTGACAAAAAGTAGATAGCCCATGCTCGCCTCGAAAATCGAATGGCGGCGACGATAGCGGTTTTTCGGATGGGCTCCAACAGCAAACGGCGCCGGAATCAAAGGCCCCTCACCCTAGCCCTCTCCCGGAGGGGAGAGGGGACTGACCGAGGTGGTTGGGCAAGCTACGCCGACATGAAATACCGCATCGAATCCAAAGAAGCCAAAAACCGGCCCTCCACCGCTCAACACAATGAGCGCAAGCTCGAGTACCGCTCTTGATCTTGATCCACCCGCCCCGTCGGCAGGCTGAGCGGAGGGATCGATCCCGCAGCGAAGGAACCCCGAGCCCCATCGAGCGGGCCGAACGTTGGGGCACAGACCTTTGGTTACTTTGGAGCGTTTGCCAAAGTGACCCGCTGTAAGAGCGGAACCGCCAGCCGCAACACCGCAGTAACGGATATTCACCCAAAACCCCAAGAGCCTGGTCGGCCCAAAGGCCGCCAAGAAAACCCAGACAAAAAAAAGCCCGATCTCGCTAAAGCGTTCAATCGGGCTACAGCACTCAGGAGCAAAAGTGCAAAGGGAGGTTCGATGCGCGTGGAACCTTGAAGGGGTTGCGCCAGGTCACTTAAACAATCGGCGATTATCTGGCGATTAACCGATCAAGCGACCTGAGACAATTTGGCGTTGGCCTGATTCAGGCCCTTCTCCTGGAAGTCACCGCCCAGGTTCATGCCCTCAGCATGGATAAAGGTCACGTCGTTGATCCCGATGAAACCCATCACCTGCCGCAAGTACGGTTCCTGATGATCCGCCGGGCCACCGGCATACACGCCACCGCGAGCGGTCAGGACAAAGGCGCGCTTGCCGCTGAGCAGACCTTGCGGGCCAGTTTCGGTGTACTTGAAGGTCACCCCGGCACGCAGCACATGGTCAAGCCAGGCCTTGAGCGTGCTCGGGATCGCAAAGTTGTACATCGGTGCAGCCATCACCAGCACGTCGGCGGCAAGCAGCTCATCAGTCAATTGGTTGGAGCGGTCCAGCGACGCCTGTTCGCTGTCGTTGCGCTGTTCGGCGGGTTTCATCCAGCCACCCAGCAAATTGGCGTCCAGATGCGGCACCGGGTTCGCGGCGAGGTCACGCACGGCGATCTGATCGGCAGGGTGCGCGGCTTTCCACTGAGCGATGAAGGTCTGGGTCAGTTGACGGGAAACCGAATCTTGCTGGCGGGCACTGCTTTCGATGATCAGAACGCGGGACATGGTGTGTAGCCTCCATCCGAGAATGTTGTAAGTCGATGGAGTGAAGGTTAAACAGAGTCGAATCGATGAAAAAGCGCAAATATCCGCTGTAATCCATCGATAAATTCGTTTATAAGCTAAACCCATATCCCCTGTGGGAGCGAGCCTGCTCGCGAAAGCCGAATGTCAGTCACATCATCTCTGGATGACACTCCGTCTTCGCGAGCAGGCTCGCTCCCACAGGGTAATCGCGTTATTTCGGGGTGCAGGTCAGTTTGATGCGCAGCTTGATGATCTCGCGGGTGAACTTGGCCGTGGCGTTTTTATGCTTGCCCGCCGGCACATCGATGCTGCGCGTGCGTGGTGCTTCCGGGCCGTTGCTGAACACCGCACGGCAGGTCGCGTCGACATCACCGTAGTTGGCCACGCGGATCGAGCCGATGTCGTTGTCCGTGTCGTAAGTCTCGTAGTCGATCTTCATGCCGTTGAGATCCTTTTGCACATCGATCGGATAGGCAAACGCGGTCAACGGCAGCAGCGCCAGCACCACACAACAGAATTTTTTCATTCGGCAGTCTCCATGAGGGACGGCCAGCTTAGGACAAGAGGAGCTATTGATGAAAGCGCCCCGCGTGACCCTTGATCAATGGCGAACATTGCAGGCCGTGGTCGACCACGGCGGATTCGCCCAGGCCGCCGAGGCCCTGCACCGTTCGCAATCGTCGGTCAGCTACACCGTCGCCCGCATGCAGGATCAGCTCGGCGTGCCGTTGCTGCGCATCGACGGGCGCAAAGCTGTGCTCACCGAGGCCGGCGGCGTGTTGTTGCGCCGTTCGCGGCAATTGGTCAAACAGGCCAGCCAACTCGAAGACCTCGCCCATCACATGGAGCAAGGCTGGGAAGCGGAAGTGCGGCTGGTGGTGGATGCGGCCTACCCGAGCGCGCGGATCGTCCGCGCCCTGACCGCGTTCATGCCGCAGAGTCGCGGCTGCCGCGTGCGTCTGCGCGAGGAAGTGTTGTCGGGGGTCGAGGAAGTGCTGCTCGAAGGCGTGGCGGACCTGGCGATCACCGGCCTGAGCATTCCGGGCTACCTGGGTGCGGAGTTGAGCGATGTCGAGTTCGTCGCCGTTGCCCACCCTGATCATCCGCTGCATCGGCTCAACCGCGAGCTGAGCTTTCAGGATCTGGAAACCCAGATGCAAGTGGTGATCCGCGACTCCGGCCGCCAGCAGCCGCGCGATGTCGGCTGGCTCGGCGCCGAGCAGCGCTGGACCGTCGGCAGCCTTGCCACCGCCGCGACCTTTGTCAGCAGCGGCCTGGGTTTTGCCTGGCTACCGCGACACATGATCGACCGCGAATTGAAGGATGGTTCGCTCAAGCTGCTACCGTTGGATCGAGGCGGCAGCCGCAATTCGAGCTTCTATCTGTATTCGAACAAGGACAAACCCCTGGGCCCGGCCACGCAGATCCTCATCGAACTGCTGCGCACCTTCGACACCTTGCCGCTGGACGCACCGTTCGCCGCACCTGAACAAGCCTGACACGGAGTTCACCGATGGCGTATTTCGAGCACGAAGGTTGCAACCTGCACTACGAGGAATATGGCCACGGTGCGCCGTTGCTGCTGGTCCACGGGCTCGGCTCGAGCACACTGGACTGGGAAATGCAGATCCCGGCGCTGGCCGCGCACTACCGGGTAATCGTCCCGGACATTCGCGGCCACGGGCGCTCGGACAAACCCCGCGAGCGCTACAGCATTGCCGGGTTCAGCGCCGACCTGCTGGCCTTGATCGAGCACCTGCGCCTCGGCCCGGTGCACTACGTCGGGCTGTCGATGGGCGGGATGATCGGCTTTCAACTGGCCGTCGATCAGCCGCAAGCGCTCAAGAGCCTGACCATCGTCAACAGCGCGCCACAGGTCAAATTGCGCACGCGCGATGATTATTGGCAGTGGTTCAAACGCTGGAGCCTGATGCGCCTGCTCAGCCTGGAAACCATCGGCAAAGCCCTCGGCAGCAAACTTTTCCCCAAGCCGGAACAGGCCGATCTGCGACGGAAAATGGCCGAACGCTGGGCAAAAAACGACAAACGTGCTTATCTCGCCAGCTTCGATGCGATCGTGGGCTGGGGCGTTCAGGAACGACTTTCCCGGGTGTCCTGTCCAACGCTCGTCATCAGCGCCGACCGTGATTACACACCGGTGGCGTTAAAAGAAACCTATGTAAAACTGCTGCCGGATGCGCGGCTGGTGGTCATTGACGACTCGCGCCATGCCACCCCGCTCGATCAACCCGAACGCTTCAATCACACGCTGCTGGATTTTCTCGCCACAGCCGACCTTCACTCTCAGGATCACTGACCCATGCTGAAAAAACTCGCCCTCGCCGCCGGCTCCGTACTGTTTGCCGCCAACCTGATGGCTGCTACCCCGGCCAAGGCGCCCCACGTGCTGCTGGACACCACCAACGGCCAGATCGAAATCGAACTGGACCCGGTCAAGGCACCGATCAGCACGAAGAACTTCCTTGAATACGTCGACAGCGGTTTCTACAACAACACCATTTTCCACCGCGTGATCCCGGGCTTCATGGCTCAGGGCGGCGGCTTCACCCAGCAGATGCAACAGAAAGACACCAAGGCGCCGATCAAGAACGAAGCCAGCAATGGCCTGCACAACGTTCGCGGCACCCTGTCGATGGCGCGTACTTCCAACCCTGATTCGGCGACCAGCCAGTTCTTCATCAACGTTGCCGACAACGCATTCCTCGATCCGGGCCGTGACGCCGGTTACGCGGTGTTCGCCAAAGTGGTCAAGGGCATGGACGTCGTAGACGTCATCGTCAACTCGCAGACCACCACCAAACAAGGCATGCAAAACGTGCCTGTCGACCCTGTGATCATCAAGTCGGCCAAGCGCATCGACTGAGTTTCGCCGGGCATATCGAGCGGCGCCGGGCTGAGCCTGCGCCGCTCGCACTGATAAAAGGAGAGCCCGGATTCCGGGCGGTTATCTGATGCTCTATCGCCGTTTCGAACAACTTATCGATATCTTCCGCGACGCCCCGACGGCGTCCCCGCCGGACCGCGTCTGGCCCTTCTACGTCTATTACCTGAAGCAGGTCTGGCCGAGTTTCGCTGCCCTGCTTGTTATCGGCCTGTTTGCCTCATTGATTGAGGTTGCGCTGTTCAGTTACCTGAGCCGCATCATCGATCTGGCGCAAGGCACGCCCAACCCGAATTTCTTCAGCGACCACGCCCTCGAATTGACCTGGATGCTGGTGGTCGCTCTGGTGCTGCGACCGATCTTCTTTGCTCTGCACGACCTGCTGGTGCATCAGACCCTTAGCCCCGGCATGACCAGCATGATCCGCTGGCAGAACCACAGTTACGTGCTCAAGCAGAGCCTGAATTTCTTCCAGAACGACTTCGCCGGGCGCATCGCCCAGCGCATCATGCAGACCGGCAACTCGCTGCGCGATTCCGCCGTGCAAGCGGTGGACGCGCTGTGGCACGTGGTGATCTATGCGATCAGCTCGCTGGTGCTGTTCGCCGAGGCCGACTGGCGCCTGATGATCCCGTTGCTGACCTGGATCGTCGCCTACATCGGCGCGCTGTATTACTTCGTGCCGCGCGTGAAAGAGCGTTCGGTGGAAGCCTCTGACGCGCGCTCGAAATTGATGGGCCGTATCGTCGACGGCTACACCAACATCGCCACGCTGAAACTGTTCGCTCACACCAACTTCGAACAGCACTACGCCAAGGAAGCGATCGAGGAACAGACCGTCAAAGCGCAGATGGCCGGTCGCGTGGTGACCAGCATGGACGTGGCGATCACCGCGATGAACGGCCTGCTGATTGTCGGCACCACGGCGCTGGCATTGTGGCTGTGGACGCAGTCGCTGATCACCGTCGGCGCGATTGCCCTGGCCACCGGCCTGGTGATTCGTATCGTCAACATGTCCGGCTGGATCATGTGGGTGGTCACCGGCATTTTCGAAAACATCGGCATGGTCCAGGACGGTCTGCGCACCATTTCGCAACCGGTCAGCGTCACCGACCGCGAGCAGGCCAAACCGCTGGCCGTGGCCTCGGGCGAAGTGCGTTTCGAGCACGTGGATTTTCACTACGGCAAGAAGAAAGGCATCATCGGCGACCTCAACCTGAACATCAAACCGGGGGAAAAAATCGGTTTGATCGGCCCGTCCGGCGCCGGCAAATCAACCCTGGTCAACCTGTTGCTGCGCCTGTACGACGTCGAGGGCGGGCGCATCCTGATCGATGGGCAGAACATTGCCGAAGTCGGCCAGGAAAGCCTGCGTGCGCGGATCGGCATGATCACTCAGGACACCTCGCTGCTGCACCGCTCGATCCGCGATAACTTGCTTTACGGCAAACCCGACGCCACCGACGCTGAACTGTGGGAGGCGGTGCACAAGGCTCGCGCCGATGAGTTCATTCCACTGCTGTCCGACGCTGAAGGCCGCACCGGTTTCGACGCGCATGTCGGCGAGCGCGGGGTGAAACTCTCGGGCGGTCAGCGCCAGCGCATCGCGATTGCGCGGGTACTGCTCAAGGACGCGCCGATCCTGATCATGGACGAAGCCACCTCAGCACTGGATTCGGAAGTCGAAGCAGCGATTCAGGAAAGCCTCGAGACCTTGATGCAGGGCAAAACCGTGATCGCCATCGCCCACCGTCTCTCAACCATCGCGCGCATGGATCGCCTCGTGGTGCTGGAAAACGGCAAGATCGCCGAGAGCGGCACCCACGCCGAACTGCTCGCCCATCGCGGCTTGTATGCGCGCTTGTGGGCGCACCAGACCGGCGGGTTTGTCGGCATCGACTGATGCCTGGCGGTGCGGTGAAAAAACTGTGGGAGCGAGCCTGCTCGCGAATGCGGTGGATCAGCGACAAATTCGTCAACTGACCCGACGCTTTCGCGAGCAGGCTCGCTCCCACAGGGATCTATGCTTGGCGATAGGGCAAGGCGGTTTTCGCTTCTTCGGCATAGGCGAGGATGCCGGCGCGTTCCTGTTGCAGGAAATCCTTCACCGCCGCTTTCAACCCAGGATGGCGCAGGTAGTGCCAGGAATGGGTGATCACCGGTTCGAAGCCGCGAATCAACTTGTGCTCGCCCTGCGCCCCGGCGTCGAAACGCTGGATGCCATGGGCAATCGCGTAATCCATGCCCTGATAGAAACACGTCTCGAAATGCAGCCGATCAAACTCGGCCAGGCAACCCCAATACCGCCCGTAGAAACTGTCGCCACCGACCAGACTGAACGCCATCGCCACCGGCCGGGAGCCCTGTTTGGCCAAGACCACGCGAATCGCTTCGGGCATGCGTTCGGCCAGCAGACTGAAGAACTCGCGCGTAAGGTACGGCGTCTGACGCCGCACCGCATAAGTGTTGGCATAGCAGGCGTACACGAAATCCCACTGTGCCTCGTCCAGCTCTCGCCCCTCCAACCACTCGAACTCGAAGCCCTGCCCCGCCACCTGCTCGCGTTCCTTGCGCATCTGCTTGCGCTTGCGCGAACTGAGGGCGTCGAGGAAGTCCTGAAAGTCGCGGTAACCACGGTTCTGCCAGTGATATTGACAGCCGATGCGCTGCAGCCAGCCCGGCTGCTCGGCCATCGCCGCATCGGTAAACGGATCGGTGAAATTGATGTGCGCGCTGGACAGTTCTTCGATCTGCAGATAGCCCGGCAGGCTTTTCAGCAGTTCGAAACCGTCCTCGACCTTCGCCGCCAGCAAGCGCGGACCGCTGACCGGGCTGAAGGGCACAGCAGTCAGGAGTTTGGGGTAGTAATCGATGCCGGCACGCGCGCAGGCATCGGCCCAGCCGTGATCGAAGACGTACTCGCCGTAGGAATGCCACTTGCGATAACTGGGCAGTGCGGCGATCAGTCGATCATCTTCGATGTGCAGTAAATGTTCGGGCTGCCAGCCCGAATGCGGGCCGACACTGCCGCTGTCTTCCAGCGCGCTGAGGAAGGCGTGACGCAGGAACGGCTGGTTGTCCGGCACCAGCGCATCCCAGCTTGCCGGGGCGATTTCTGACAGGTCTTGCAGGCGTTGCAACGGCATTCACTGGCACTCCACAGCTTGGCGACAAAGCCCGGCGAGTATCGCTGATCGCGACCCCGTTGCACACGCTCAATCGGCGGACAGCGCTCTAACTCGATAGTTCACGCCTGATACGCATCGTCATCAACCTGCCATCACTGTGCCACCGCTCTGTCATAAACCATCGCGATACTGGCGCCTGTTTTTAGAGCGCCGGGTTCTAACCCGGACACAGTTTTCCGGCCTTCAGCCGGTTGTGCCCAGGATGGTTCAGCCATCCCCTTCATCTTCGGAGATTGCTATGCGTCTTGCTTCCACGAAAACTGCAGCGGCCCTGTGCGGCGGCTTGTTGCTGGCCATGAGCGTTCCGGCCAGTGCTGCAGTCGACGCCAAACTGCTCGACATGCTCAAGGCCAACGGGTCGATTTCCCAGGCGCAGTACATCGAGCTGCAAACAGAACTGGCCAAGGATCAGAAGGCTCAGCAAATCGCCCAACAGGCGCAGCAGGAAACCAACGAACAAGTGGCGGCGGTCGCGAAGAAGACCAACGAACAGAGCCTGTTCGACCAGAAACTGGCTTGGGCGGCGAAGACCCAGTTCAAGGGCGACGTACGTATCCGCCAGGAAACCATCAAGATCGACGGCGAGCCGAACAACGGCGGCCGCGACAAGGATCGCCAGCGCATCCGTGCGCGTCTGGGCGCCTACACCGAGATCAACCCGCAAGTCGACACCGGTATCCGCATCGCCACTGGCGGCGGTGACGACGCGCGTTCGACCAACCAGGATCAGGACAACTACTTCGACAAGAAGCAGATCTGGCTCGACCTCGGCTACATCGACTATCACCCTGATCAGATCAAGAACCTGCACGTGATCGGCGGCAAGATGCTGCAACCGTGGGTGAGCATGGGCGACGTGATCTGGGACAGCGATATCAACCCGGAAGGTCTGGCCGTTACCTACAAGTATCCATTGGGCGGCAGCGCCGAATTGTTCGGCAGCCTGGGTAACTACAACCTCAAGGACAACGTTGACGGCGACGGCGTGCAATTCCGCCACGACCTGCGCCTGACCGCTGGCCAGTTGGGCAGCCGCTTCAACATCACCGACAACCTGAAAATGACCGTCGGCGGCAGTGTCTACGCCTACCAGAACGACGAAGACAGCCGCTGCACCGGCACCTCGACGCCGTGCGCGCTGGCAGTCAACGGCAACTCGGCGAACAACCAATTCCGTCTGTATGAAGGGTTCAGCCAGATCGACATCGGCGGCCTGCCAATGCCACTGTCGTTCTACGGCCAGTACGTGAAGAACAACGATGCCGTGACCGATCAGGACACCGCATGGTTGCTCGGCGCCAAGTCGAAAGTCTTCGGCTTCAACCTCGACTACAACTATCGCGACGTGCAGCGCAATGCCGTGGTCGGCGCCTTCACCGACTCCGACTTCGCCAACGGCACCACCGGTTCGCGCGGGCACAAGTTCAAGGTCGGTTACGACATCGACAAGAACTTCGCCGTCGGCGCCACGTACTTCCTGACCAAGGCCGACTTCGCCAGCCGCAGCCAGCGCGATGCAGATGCCAACACCCTGCAGCTGGATGCTGAAGCGAAGTTCTAAAACGGCAGCTACAAGCTACAAGCTACAAGCCAAGAGCTGCGAGTGAATGCCTTTACTTGCAGCTTGAGGCTTGAGGCTTGAGGCTTGAAGCTGCCTCACTCCGGTGCGGGCGGGACGATCCCCATCATCCGTTCGTTTCACCCGCACCGGGTTATTTCTGCAGGATGCAAAAACCCCTGTAGGAGCTGCCGAAGGCTGCGATCTTTTGATCTTGATCCTGAAAACAAGATCAAAAGATCGCAGCCTCGTTGCACTCGACAGCTCCTACAGGGGGTTGTCTTTTCGTCGTTGCTCGGCCAGACGCTCAGCCAAAGCATCCACTCCCTCTTCCTTTTTTTCGGGCATCGCCTTCAGGGTTGCCTGCATCACGCGCATCTGCCGCATGAAGCGCCGGCAGTTCGGGCAGAACAACAGGTGATGACGCACCATCAGCGTCTCGCGAAAGCTCAGTTGGCCGTCGAGATAATCGCTGGATCGTGCCACTTGCTCCTTGCAGGTCAACATTCTCCTGTCTCCTCAAAATGTTCCACGGTCGCAAAGACCTTCAAGCGTGCCCGGTGCAGCAGCACGCGGACATTGGAGAGCGAGATCTCCAGAAGATTACAGATCTCTTCCAGCTCCAGGCCCTGGCGTTCGCGCAACAGCAGGACACTGCTCTGCAACTCGGACAGACTCAGCAACGTATGTTCGAGGCATTCGCGCAGTTCGTTTTCGGTGAGTAGCGCTTCGGGGGTGTCCTGGTGCCAGGCGAACGGCGCGACCAGCCAGTGGCCATCGCTGGAAGAGAAGCGATCGTCACCGATGGTGCCGTGGGGCGATGGCAGGTCGTCGAGCAGGACCTCCCGGCGATTGAGCTTGTAGCGACTCTTGGCCGAATTGGCGGTGATGGTCAGCAACCAGGTCTTGAGGCTGGAACGGCCTTCGAAGCTGGCCAGATGGCGCACCACCGACAGCCAGGCATCCTGCACCACTTCCTCGACATGACGCTGGCCGACAATCGCGTAAGCCACAGCGCGCATGGCGCTCTGATACGTGGTGACCAGTTCCTTGAAAGCCTTTTGCTCCCCCGCCAGCAGGCGCGTGAGCAGTTGGGTGTCGTCAGCCGCCATCCATCAATCCCCTTGTCCGGACTTCGAAAATGAACGCGGCAGGTGTGCACCTGCCGCGACGTCCGAAAAATTACAGCGTTTCAATCGCTTCGGATGTAGGAAAGATCGACGCGATTAAGGGGAAATTAACCTGTTTCAGCGCTTGCGCAGCAACACGCTACCGATCGAATAACCGGCACCGAAGGAGCTGAGCACCGCCAGCGAACCCGAGGCCAGATCATCCTGATATTTATGGAAAGCAATGACAGAACCGGCCGAGCTGGTGTTGGCGTAGCTGTCGAGAATCACCGGAGCTTCTTCTTCGGTAGCTTCGCGGCCGAGCAGCTTGCGCACGATCAAGTGGTTCATACTCAGGTTGGCCTGGTGCAGCCAGAAACGCTTCACGTCGCCAACGTTGAGCTGGTTCTCTTCCAGATGCTCGCCAATCAGCTCGGCGACCATCGGGCAGACATCCTTGAACACCTTGCGGCCTTCCTGCACGAACAGCTTGTCGCGGGCACCGATGCCCTCTTCTGCCGCGCGGTTGAGGAAGCCGAAGTTGTTGCGGATGTTGTTGGAGAACTTGGTCAGCAATTTGGTGCTGACCACGTCGAACTGGTACGGGGAGGTCGCCAGATCCGCGCGTTCGATGATCACCGCAGTCGCGGCATCGCCGAAGATGAAATGGCTGTCGCGATCACGGAAGTTCAGGTGCCCGGTGCAGACCTCCGGGTTGACCATCAGGATCGCCCGCGCCTGGCCCAGTTGCACGCTGTTGGCGGCGGCCTGGATGCCGAAGGTGGCGGAAGAACACGCCACGTTCATGTCGAAACCAAAACCTTCGATGCCCAACGCTTCCTGGACTTCGATGGCGATGGCCGGGTAAGCGCGTTGCAGGTTGGAGCAGGCAACGATCACGCCGTCGATGTCGGCTGCGGTTTTGCCGGCTCGTTGCAGGGCTTGTTCAGCCGCGCCGACGGCCATCTGGCAGAGCACCGACCATTCATCGTTGGAACGCTCGGGCAGGCGCGGGGCCATGCGTTGCGGATCGAGGATGCCGTCCTTGTCCATGACAAAGCGGCTCTTGATACCCGAGGCTTTTTCGATGAACGCGGCGCTGGATTCGGTCAGGGCCTGGACTTCACCGCTGGCAATGGCCTCGGCGTTATCGGCGTTGAACTGGGCGACGTAGGTATTGAAAGACTGCACCAGCTCTTCGTTGGAGATGCTGTTGGCCGGTGTGTACAGGCCGGTGCCGCTGATGACGACATTATGCATGGTCGTTTCTCTAATCTGTTCAGGCAGAAAGTGCTGGAACCGTCGTACCAACACGCAAAGGGTCTATTCCCATCCGGGGGACGCAAACCTGGCATCGTTTTATTCCGCAGCGCGACACGGCCGAAGGCTCTGGGTCGCGAAACGGCGGGTTATGGTGGCGAAGTTTGCCATAAACCCGAGGTTTTGGCGCCGTTCTCAAGCACAACTGCCATTCACTCCATGAACTCAACTCTGTGGCGAGGGGATTTATCCCCGTTCGACTGCGAAGCAGTCGCCAACCCACCACGCTCGGTATCTGATGAACCGAGGCGTAGGTCTTGGGGCGGCTTCGCCACCCAACGGGGATAAATCCCCTCGCCACAAAGCCCGCTCCACAGGGGGATTGTGTATGGCTGCAGGTCAGGGCTCGACCTGGCTCCACTGTTTGCTCAGGCGCTTGTCGGAGATCGGCACTTTCGTCCCCAACTGTTGCGCGAACAACGACACGCGGTATTCCTCCAGCCACCAGCGGTACAACTCCAGCTGCGGATCACGCTTGCCTTCCTGCGCATGCTTGGCCGCGCGGGTCTGGTATTGCGCCCACAGGCCAGCGAGTTCGCCACTCCAGACGCGATCCTTCTGCACCTGTGCGCCGAGTTTCTCGAAACGCTGCTCGACCGCTTTCAGGTAACGCGGCAACTCTTTGAGCCACTGCATCGGCGTCTCGCGGACGAAACCCGGATAGACCAGATTGCCGATCTGCTGCTTGATGTCGTTCAACGCCACCGCTTGCGCCAGATCGATCTTGCCCTTGAAGCGTTTTTGCAGACCGTGCCAGATCTTGAGGATTTCCAGCGTCAGCCGCGCAACCCGCTCGGCGTGCTCGGTCCAGTTGCCGCGTTTGCGTTCGGCCAGTGCCGCCAATCCGGCGCCATCACGGGGCAACGGGTCTTCACCTTCGAGAATGCAGCTGTCGAGGCTGGCCAGCAGAATGTCTTCGACCAGCGCATCGACGCGGCCCAGTTCGCGATACAGCAAGCCCAGTTCAGTCTGCCCCGGCAACTTGCCCCGGAGGAATTTCGCCGGCTCGGCCAGTTGCTGCATCAACAAACGCTGCAAGGCCCGACGATGCTGGAACTCGGCTTCGGCCGGGGTCGAGAAGCGCCCTTCCTTGACCGCGCCGCCCTCTTCCACCAGCGCCGGGTACACCGTCATCGACAGCCCGGCGATCTTCTGCTGGGTCTTTTCTGCTACCGGCGCAAAGACTTTCGCCTCCACCGGCTGCTGACTTTTCGCACTCTGCGGCACCGCCAGCGCGGCCTGGCTGGCTTCGGCGAAGCGTGCGGTCAGCTCAGCCAGATCGCGGCCTTCGCCAAGGAACTTGCCCTCGCCGTCGACAATTTCCAGGTTCATGCGCAGGTGGCTTTCAACCTGCTGCGCCGCTTCCGCCCACGCTTCATCGCTGACCCGCGCGCCGGTCATGCGCAGCAGCTCGCGACCGAGCGCTTGCGGCAGCGAACCTTCGGCGAAAGTCATGCGCTGCAACGCGGCCTTGATGAAGTCCGGCACCGGCACGAAGTTCTTGCGCAGGGCTTTCGGCAGGTTGCGCACCAGGGCAATGCACTTGGCCTCGATCAGGCCCGGTACCAGCCATTCCAGACGCTCCGGCGGCAACATCGGCAGCAACGGCGCCGGCACGCGCAAGGTCACGCCGTCGCGCGGGTGATTGGGTTCGAAATGGTAGGTCAGCGCCAGTTCCAGATCGCCGATGTGCAGGGTGTCCGGGTAATCACGGGCGGTGACTTCACTGGCCTCGCGGGCCAGCACGTCTTCTTCGCGCATGATCAGCAGCTGCGGGTCTTTCTGGCTGTTGACCTTGTACCAACTGTCGAAGGTCGCGGTCTGGTGGATCTCCGCCGGCAGACGCGCATCGTAGAAGGCGTACAAGGTTTCTTCGTCGGCGAGAATGTCGCGACGGCGAGCCTTGGCTTCCAGTTCGTCGAGCTGCTCGAGCAGTTTCTGATTGGCGCTCAGGCATTTGGCCCGCGACTGAATCTCGCCGCGCACCAGGCCTTCGCGGATAAACAGCTCACGCGACACCACCGGATCGACCGGGCCGTAATGCACCGGGCGGCGACCGACCACGATCAGGCCGAACAGGGTGATCTGCTCATAAGCTACGACCTGGCCGCGCTTCTTCTCCCAATGCGGCTCGAAATGGTTTTTCTTGATCAGGTGCCCGGCCAGCGGCTCGATCCAGTCGGCGTCGATCTTGGCGACCATGCGCGCGTACAGCTTGGTGGTTTCCACCAGTTCGGCGGTCATCAGCCACTGCGGACGCTTCTTGCCGATGCCCGACGACGGATGAATCCAGAAGCGCCGCTGCCGCGCCCCGAGGTAATCGCCGTCTTCGGTTTTCTGGCCAATCTGGCTGAGCAAGCCGACCAGTACCGCTTTGTGCAGCTTCGGATAATCCGCCGGCTCTTTGTTCAGACTCAGCTGCATGTCGCGGCAGATCAGGCTCAACTGACGGTGAGAATCACGCCACTCGCGCAAGCGCAGGTAATTGAGGAAATTCTTCCGGCACCAGTTGCGCAGCGGGTTGGCGGTCAGCGCCTGACGTTGCTCTTCGAAACCACGCCACAGATTCACCAGCCCGGCGAAGTCCGAATCCGGATCCTTCCATTGCGCATGGGCCTGATCCGCCGCTTGCTGACGCTCCGGTGGACGCTCGCGCGGGTCCTGAATCGACATGGCGCTGGCGACGATCAGCACTTCCTGCAGACTGCCGAGCCTGGCCGCTTCCAGGAGCATGCGGCCCATGCGCGGGTCGACCGGCAAGCGCGCCAATTGTCGACCGAGCGGGGTCAGCTGGCTGTTGCGATCTACTGCCGAAAGCTCTTGCAGCAGGTTGAAACCGTCGCTGATCGCCTTGCCGTCCGGGGGTTCGATAAACGGGAACGCGGTGATTTCGCCGAGGCGCAGATGGAGCATCTGCAAAATAACGGCGGCGAGGTTGGTGCGCAGAATTTCCGGATCGGTAAATTCCGGGCGGCCGAGGAAATCCTCTTCGCTGTACAAACGCACGCAGATACCCGGCTCAACCCGGCCGCAACGACCTTTACGCTGATTGGCGCTGGCCTGGGAAATCGCTTCGATCGGCAAGCGCTGCACCTTGGCCCGATAGCTGTAGCGACTGATGCGCGCGGTGCCGCTGTCGATCACATAGCGAATGCCCGGCACGGTAAGCGAGGTTTCGGCGACGTTGGTCGCCAGCACTACACGACGGCCCGGGTGCGACTGGAAGATGCGCTGCTGTTCAGCCGGCGACAGGCGCGCGTACAGCGGCAGGATTTCGGTGTGCTTGAGCTGGGCCTTGCGCAACATGTCGGCGGCGTCGCGAATCTCGCGCTCGCCGGGCAGGAACACCAGCACATCGCCGGGGCTGCGCCGTTCGCTGCGCTCGTAGGCGGCGATTTCGTCGAGGGTGGCGAGAATCGCCTGATCGACGGTCAGGTCATCCTCGACCCGGTTGCCCTCCTCGTCCTGCTCAAGCGTCAGCGGCCGGTACCAGGTTTCCACCGGGAAAGTACGCCCCGACACTTCGACGATCGGCGCGTCATCGAAGTGCTTGGAGAAGCGCTCCAGATCGATGGTCGCCGACGTGATGATGACCTTCAGGTCGGGACGGCGTGGCAGCAGGGTTTTCAGGTAACCGAGGAGGAAATCGATGTTGAGGCTGCGCTCGTGGGCTTCGTCGACGATGATCGTGTCGTAGCGTTCCAGATAACGGTCGTTCTGGGTTTCCGCCAGCAGAATACCGTCGGTCATTAGCTTGATCAGGGTGTTGGCATCGCTCTGATCCTCGAAGCGCACCTGATAGCCGACCAGCGCTCCAAGCGGCGTGCCGAGTTCTTCGGCGACGCGACTGGCGACACTGCGCGCGGCGATCCGACGCGGCTGGGTATGGCCGATCAGACCGTGCTGGCCACGACCGATTTCCAGACAGATTTTCGGCAACTGGGTGGTTTTGCCCGAACCGGTTTCGCCGGCGATGATCAGCACCTGATGTTGCTCCAGGGCCTTTTTGATTTCGTCGCGCTTGGCCGCGATCGGCAAACTGTCGTCGTAACGAATCACTGGCAGGCTCGCGCGACGCGCCAGTACCTGTTCACAGGACGCCTGCATGCGCGTCACCCACTGGGCCAGTTTGGCCTCGTCGGGTTTCTTGCGCAGTTCAAGCAACTGCCGCCGCAGCCGGTGACGGTCGGCGAGCATGGCGTGATCGAGGTTTTTCAGCAGTTTGTCGATGGAGGGCGATTCGTCGGTCATCGGGTAGGCAATTCGGTCGTCTATTTATGCAGGGGCGGATTGTCGCAGATTTGGGGGGGTTGTGGCGTGTCAGGGGGATTGCGACCCTCACCCTAGCCCTCTCCCAAAGGGAGAGGGGACCGATTGGGGGATGCTTCAAAGGTACATCGACCTGAAAGAGCTTTGCCGAATCCATAATCGCCGAGCTCTTTCAGCTCGGCGTTTGACCCAAGACACCTCGGTCAGCTCCCTCTCCCTCTGGGAGAGGGCTTGGGGTGAGGGGCTTTTAAAAGAGCTACTCGTTGTCGAGGCCCTTGCGCCGATATGGGAAGACGTCTATCACCTTCCCCGCCCGAATCGCCTCCTGCAAGCCCTTCCAGTAATCGGCGTTGTACAACTCGCCATGCAACTGATCGAACAGCTTGCGCTGTCCGGCATCGGCAAACAGGAACGGTGGAAACTCTTCGGGAAACACGTCCAGCGGGCCGATCGAGTACCACGGCTCAGAGGCCATTTCATCCTCCGGCGTGCGCGGTGCCGGGATGTGGCGGAAGTTGGCTTCGGTCAGGAAGCAGATTTCGTCGTAGTCGTAGAACACCACCCGGCCGTGTCGAGTGACGCCGAAGTTCTTCAGCAGCATATCCCCGGGAAAAATATTCGCCGCCGCCAGCTGCTTGATCGCCAGGCCGTAATCCTCAAGCGCTTCACGTACCTGGGCGTCGTTGGCATTTTCCAGATACAGGTTGAGCGGGGTCATCCGGCGTTCGGTCCAGCAGTGGCGGATCAGCACGGTTTCGCCTTCGACCGAAACCGTCGACGGCGCCACCTCAAGCAGTTCTTCGAGGCACGCCGGATCGAACTTGCTCAGCGGAAAGCGAAAATCAGCAAACTCCTGGGTATCGGCCATACGCCCAACCCGATCGACGCTTTTCACCAGTCGATATTTTTCGATCACCGTGGCGCGGTCGACGTTCTTCGACGGTGAGAAACGGTCCTTGATGATTTTGAACACGGTGTTGAAACCCGGCAAAGTGAACACGCTCATGACCATGCCGCGCACGCCCGGGGCCATGATGAACTGGTCGTCAGTGTTGGCCAGGTGATTGATCAGCGCGCGGTAAAACTCCGACTTGCCGTGCTTGTAGAAGCCGATCGAGGTGTACAGCTCGGCGATGTGCTTGCCCGGCAGGATGCGCCGCAGAAATCCGATGAACTCCGCCGGCACCGGGACATCGACCATGAAATACGAACGGGTAAAAGAAAAGATGATCGACACATCGGCTTCGTCGGTGATCAATGCATCGATCTGAATGCCCCGGCCTTCGCGGTGCAACAGCGGAATCACCAGCGGCCATTGCTCGTCGCGGGTGTAGATGCGTCCGACCAGATACGCGCCCTTGTTGCGGTAGAGCACCGAGGAAAACAGCTCGACACTCAGTTCCGGGTCCTTGCACACCCAGTCCGGCAGGTTCTCGCGCAATTGCGCTTCGAGCCGCAGCAAGTCGCCGGGCAAATCAGCGTAATCCTCGCTGAAGCGGTAATCGGCGAAGATGCTGGCGAGCATCCCGGACAACTGGCCCTGCGGCTTGTACGTACGGGTTTGCGCGGCGCGGGCACGGCGCAGGCTTGGGCGCGTGGTGTGGATGAACATGCAGCCGTCGCTGATCAGGTCGTGGCTGAACAGCCCGCAGAAAATCGAGTTGTACCAGGTTTCGGACAGCTCATCGTCGAAGCGCAGGTCGATGACACTGATATAGGCGCTTTTCACCAGCGGCCAGCAGCTGACGTTCATCAGGGTCTCTTCGTCGAAATACTCGCGCAGGCGAGCGACGGTTTCGCCGACCTTTTCCTCATACAGACTGATCCGCGCCGCCGACGCGGCCTGCGCCTCCTGCCAGCGCGCCTGTTCGAAGCGCTCGCGCGCGCCATCGGTGATGCGGCGGAAATGCTCGCGGTAATCGTCGAAGCCGGCGAGGATCATCCGGGCGATCTCGGTGGCTGGCCATTGCTGCGACATAAATGAAACCTCGGCGGGAATTCGGTTGGTCTGAGCTTAGTCACGGAAGCGCTCGCAGGAAAAGCGCAATTTCTGCCAAAACCGATACGGCGCTGACCGTTGACGGGGTTTCTCGCGCAGGTTAATCCCAAGGCAGAATTAAAAGCCCGAATAGCGGTTGCCATGATCCGGACGCTCGGCAACACTCTCGTCCCGATCAAGCAAGGAGCCCGCCGTGAGCCCTGTCGATATTTTCCGCATGTTGTCGCTGGCCGCTATCTGGGGCGCGAGTTTTCTGTTCATGCGCATCATTGCCCCGGTGATCGGCACGATCCCGACCGGGTTCTTTCGCGTGTCGATCGCGGCTGCCGGGCTGCTGGTGATCCTTGGGCTGATGCGCATCAGCTGGGATTTCAAGGGCAAGCTGAAAACCGTGATGCTACTGGGCGTGATCAACTCGGGGATTCCGGCGACGCTGTACTCGGTTGCCGCTCAGGTATTGCCGGCCGGCTATTCGGCGATCTTCAACGCCACGACGCCGCTGATGGGCGTGTTGATTGGCGGTTTGTTCTTCAGCGAGAAACTGACGATTGCCAAGCTGGGCGGTGTGTTCCTCGGCCTGTTCGGCGTCGGCGTGCTGACACGCGCCGGTCCCGTGGCCTTCGACCTGCAACTGCTGATGGGCGCGGTCGCGTGCCTGCTGGCGACCACTTGTTATGGCTTTGCCGGTTTCCTCGCGCGGCGCTGGCTGGATCAGGCCGGTGGGCTGGACAGCCGTTTGTCGGCATTGGGCAGCATGCTCGGGGCGACGTTGTTTTTGCTGCCGCTGTTCGCCTACAGCGTGATCACTGCGCCGCCGGTCAGCTGGGGCGGCTGGCAGGTCTGGCTGTCGCTGCTCGGCCTGGGCCTGGGTTGCACGGCGTTTGCCTACATCATCTATTTCCGCCTGCTCAGCTCGATCGGCCCGGTGAAATCGATGACCGTGACCTTCATGATCCCGCCGTTCGGCGTGTTGTGGGGGGCGTTGTTGCTGGATGAGCCGTTGTCGATGGCGCACATTTATGGCGGGGTGCTGATTGCGGCGGCGTTGTGGCTGGTGTTGAAGCCGGCGGTGGTGAGGCCTGCAAAAGTGTCAGTCCGTTAGATTTTCTGCCGCAGATATTCGCGAGCAGGCTCGCTCCCACAGAAAAATACATTCCAATGTGGGAGCGAGCCTGCTCGCGAAAGGCGGCGCAACAAGCGCCACCTGCCTATCGGCTATCCGGTTTTACGGAACACAAATACCAATCCAACAATGATCAGCAGCATCCCCAGCACACTCAACGCCGCCAGCCGATTGCCGAAAATCAGGTAATCCATCACTGCCGTCACCGCCGGCACCAGATAGAACAGGCTGGTGACATTCACCAGATTGCCCCGCGCGATCAGTCGATACAGCAACAGCGTCGCCAGCACCGACACCACCAGGCCCATCCATAACACCGGGACAATAAAGCCTGCGCTGTGCTCGAAGTGAAACGGCTGGAACGGTACGAACACCGCGCACAGCAACAGGCCGGCCAGGTACTGCACTGGCAGCGTACCGAGCGGATTGTCGGTGATGCGTTTTTGCATGATCGAGCCGAGCGTCATGCTCGCCAGCGCCAGCAAACCGAACAACATGCCAGCCCAGGACATTCCGGCCAGACCTATGCCCTGATAAACCACCATGATCAGCCCTGTCAGCCCCAGCGTCAGGCCGAACAGGCGGCTCGCCGAACGCTGGCGCTCCATCAGCACCACGGTGAGAATCGGCTGAACGCCCATCAGAGTGGCCATCACCCCCGGCGTGACTTTGCAGTCCAGCGCCAGCAGATAAAAGATCTGATAGGCGCCCAACAGCACCACGCCGGTGGCGATCGCAAACAGCATCGGTTTGCCACCCTTGGGCAACTTGAGTTTGAGCAGCGGCGCCAGCACCACCAGCCCGCACAGGGCGATGGCGAAGCGAATCAGCAGAAAGGCAAAGGGCGAAGCATGGGCCAGGCCCCATTTGGAGAAAATCGCCCCGCTGCTCCACAGCAGAACGAACAGGCTCGTGGACGTCGCCGCGAGCGCGGATTGTTTCGAAAGGACAAACATGAATACCACCTGTAGTCAGGCAAGAAGCCAACTCAGCCGAAGCTGAAATTCAGTAGGTTTTTCTGGCGGGCGCGGGGGTCAGCAGAAACTGCCGATCAGCCCCGAACACCAACGCCCGGCGGCGAAACGACTGCGCACACCGGCGTGCTACTGACAGGTGGAGGGTAATGACTGATCTGCACAGGCTGCCGATTCCCGCACGGCACGACGCCAGCGTTGACCGCTGAATCGACTACCGCGTTGATGAGGGATGCAGGCATGGATGCTGATCTTTATTGAGGAAATGAAGGCGTGAGCATGGCGCTCAACCGGGCTGACTATAACCAGCCCGGGACACAGATTGCAATGACTTGGGCGAAGGGCCGGTAGCGACAGTCTGGTGCCGGGTGGTTAGGGTTATTGGCGTGGCAACGGATTGTCAGGAGACATGGAATGCAAGAGATCATATGCCAAGGAAACGGACGTATTTGCGGTATCAGGTTTATCGGTCGGAGGCGAGGAAGCGGGCGGCAGTTACATTTGCGAAGCTACACAGCGAACTCGAGGCGCGCGCAATTGTTGACGTTGATTATTCCAAGGTTCGCTTCGAGGCTATTGATGCGTCCGCCATGAAAGCTTATGAGCAATGGCTCGATCCGCATTTCTGCTGGGAGGAAATTGTCCGATGGAAAGCCAAAGAACCAATGAGCTTCGATCTGGCAATCTGGTTTGATCGTGAACTGTGCGGACTTTGCTTCGCCAATCCGAACCAAAGCCGACTGAGAGTCAAGATTGTGCGTCTTGAGGGGCACCCAAACGAACACCCGCTCAAGGGCCGCATAGCGACCTTCGCCCTGACTGCCGTCACTCATTTCGCACGTATCATCGGCAGCCAGCAAATCGAAATTCAGGAGCCTCTTTCGGGAGCTATACCTCTATACCGTCAACTGGGTTTCGAATTCGACTCTGAGGGCCGTCTTGTGAAGCGTATTGACCAAGTCTAGTATCTGAGCACCTGCTCATTTAGTGATCAACGTGGGAGATCCCATGAAAGCTGTCGTTGAAAAGAAAGCATCAAACTTCAAATCCAGAAAGATGGAGAAAAAGCAGCGATCTGTTGAATTATCTGAAACCGAGATGCATCGCATCAGGAATGCACTGGCCAATCCAGCCGTTGAAGAGCCAAGCGGCGTATTAGCCGGGTCGTCCTTTTCCTTCCGCTAATGAAAAGCCGCTCCCAAAGAGCGGTTTTCTATTGTCTGATCCAGCCTCAACCAAACAACCAATACCCTATCAACGTTAGCACCAGCACCGCCAGCACCGGGCGCATTACTCTGTAGGCCTTGGGATGGCGGCGCTTCCACTGCTTGACCACGCCGCTGAAACGGTCGCTGAAGTTCTTGCTCCAGGCATAAGCCTGGTTGATGCCGCCAACGCGTTCGTCATCAAGATTCTGCGGCGCGGTGGCGCGGCCGAGCCAGCCGCTGATGAAGCGGTTGATCCGGGTCATCAGGCGGTTGCTCAGCGGGCGTTCGATGTCACAGAACAGAATCACTCGAGTCTGAGCGGTTTCATTCTTGACCCAGTGCACGTAGGTCTCGTCGAACATCACGTCATCGCCGTCGCGCCAGGCATAGACCTGACCGTCGACGAAGATCCGGCAATCATCGGAGTTGGGCGTCGACAAACCGAGGTGATAGCGCAGCGAGCCGGCGAACGGATCGCGGTGCGGGTTGAGGTGACTGCCGCCCGGCAGCAGCGCAAACATCGCGCCCTTGACGTTGGGAATGGCGCTGACCAGCGCCACGGTTTTCGGGCACAGGGCTTCGGCCGATGGCAACGGTTTGTCGTACCACTTCAGATAGAAACGCTTCCAGCCTTTCTTGAAAAACGAACCGAAACCGGCATCGTTATTCTTTTCGGCAGCGCGAATGTAGCCTTCGTCGAACAGGTGCATGGCTTCGTCGCGGATGGTTTCCCAGTTGTCGCGCAGAACATCCAGTTCCGGAAACTTGCTGCGATCCAGATACGGTCTGGATGGCACTGCGGAAAACAGGTACATCAAAGCGTTGTAGGGCGCGAACAGCGCGGAGTGGTTGACGAACTGGCGCAATACCGGCAAACGCGCCTTGCCGCGCAAATGCACATAGAGCGTGCTGCCCAGAAACAGCAACAGCACAAACGCCTTGGCGGCAAACGAAACGGTCATCAACAACTCCTTGAATAAAGACAACGCTGCGCAATGCCCTTTACCCGGCATGGCAGCCGGCCATGATAAACACTACCGGCTCCGGGAAAAACCCGCCTGACGCAAGATTCAGTGTTAAGCATTACGCAACAAAGCCTTTATTAACATGCAGCACCTGAACCTCGGCTGACCTGAATCAACAGGCTTACTGCTGGTTCTCCTGCTCGGTGAACAGGTCACTGAACAGCATGCTCGACAGATAACGCTCGCCCGAATCCGGCAGCACCACGACGATGGTTTTACCCTGCATCTCTGGTTTCTCCGCCAGACGCACCGCCACCGCCATGGCAGCACCGCAGGAGATGCCGCACAAAATCCCTTCTTCCTGCATCAGGCGCAAAGCCATGGCCTTGGATTCTTCATCGGTCACCTGTTCGACACGATCGACCATCGACAGATCAAGATTCTTCGGCACAAAACCGGCACCGATGCCTTGAATCTTGTGCGGGCTCGGCTTGATTTCGGCACCGGCCAGAGCCTGGGTGATGACGGGCGAAGACGCCGGCTCGACGGCCACCGACAGAATCGGTTTACCGGCGGTGTTCTTGATATACCGCGAGACACCGGTAATGGTTCCGCCGGTGCCGACGCCAGCCACCAGCACATCCACGGCGCCGTCGGTGTCGTTCCAGATTTCCGGGCCGGTGGTCTTTTCATGAATCGCCGGGTTGGCCGGGTTATCGAATTGCGCCGGCATGAAATATTTATCGGTATCGCTGGCGACGATTTCCGCGGCTTTCTCGATGGCGCCCTTCATGCCCTTGGCCGGCTCGGTCAACACCAGTTCCGCGCCCAAGGCTTTAAGAACCTTGCGGCGCTCGATGCTCATCGATGCCGGCATGGTCAGCATCAACTTGTAGCCACGCGCAGCGGCAACGAAGGCCAGACCGATACCGGTGTTACCGGAAGTCGGCTCGACAATGGTCATGCCCGGCTTGAGTCTGCCGCTGCCTTCGGCGTCCCAGATCATGTTGGCGCCGATTCGGCATTTGACCGAGTAACCGGGATTGCGCCCCTCGATCTTGGCCAGAATCGTAACCCCGCGCGGCGCGATGCGGTTGATCTGGACCAGCGGCGTATTACCGATGGAGTGGGCGTTGTCAGCGTAAATACGGCTCATGGCTGGGTCCTTATGCAGCGTTGAATTCAGCCTTCCAAGGTAAGCCCGTTGCCGATCACAGTCCAGTCGGGTCGAACGTCTGCAAACGCGCGGAGTCAATCGCATTGAATCGTCAAGCCACACTCTTGAAGGAACAATGGCATGAAACGTCGTTACAGCTGGCCGCTCTGGACCCTGGCGGGTGTCGTGGTGCTGCTGGTCGCCCTGCATTTCGCCCTGCCCTATCTGGTACGCGACTACCTCAATGACAAGCTCGCGGACATGGGCGATTACCGTGGACAGATCACCGATGTCGACCTCGCGCTGTGGCGTGGTGCGTACAAAATCAACGGCCTGAAAATCGTCAAGGTCGACGGCAAGGTCCCGGTGCCGTTCGTCGATGCGCCGTTGATCGACCTGTCGGTGAGCTGGCATTCGCTCTGGTACGACCATGCCGTGGTCGCGCAGGTGCAATTCCTCAATCCCGAAATCAACTTCGTCGACGGTGGCCCCAACAAGCAGAACTCGCAAACCGGTCAGGGCACCGACTGGCGTGAACAATTGGGCAAGCTGCTGCCGATCACCCTCGATGAAGTGCAGATCAACGACGGCCGTATCACCTTCCGCAACTTCAATTCCAAGCCGCCGGTGAACATGAATGCCAGCAACGTCAACGCCAGCATCTACAACCTGACCAATGTGGTCGACAAGGAAGGCAAACGCGACGCCCGCTTTGAAGGCAAGGCCTTGCTGCTGGGCCACGCGCCATTGGAAACCACCGCCACCTTCGATCCGCTGAGCAACTTCGAAGACTTTGAATTCCGTCTGCGCGCTCGCGACATCGAGCTCAAACGCATGAACGACTTCGCCGCCGCCTACGGCAAGTTCGACTTCAACGCCGGCCACGGCGACGTGGTTATCGAAGCGAAAGCGGAGAAAGCCCGACTCACCGGCTACATCAAACCCCTGCTGCGCGACGTCGACGTTTTCAACTGGCAGCAGGACGTCGAGAACAAGAACAAAGGCCTGTTCCGCTCAATCTGGGAAGCGCTGGTCGGCGGCACCGAGACCGTGCTGAAAAACCAGAACAAAAACCAGTTCGCCACTCGCGTCGAACTCAGCGGCAATGTTCACCAGCAGAACGTCAACGCCTTCGAAGCGTTTTTGCAGATTTTGCGCAATGGCTTCATCCAGGCATTCAATGCGCGATATGAGCGGCCGAAGCCGGATGAGGGTTAATTTTTGCGGTTGACGACATATCGACCTGTGTCTTCGGCCGCTATCGATGAACGCTGTTGCAGCGAATCCCAGCCCAGACAGGCCAACGCCAAAGAACGTGGCACTGCTTCACGCCCATTGCTGTAACGGCTGATGCTGCGAGCGCTCACACCGAGCGCTTCGGCCGCATCATTGAGAGAAAGTCCGGTACGGGCGCGCCAATCGATAAAAATGCGCGTGTTCTCATCCTGGGCATTTTGCGCTAGCGCATCCATATACAAGGTGTCTGCACCGATCTGTACGTCGGGATCAACCCATTCAACGATCCACCCCTCGTCCCCGACTACGGCAGTCGCAAAGACTTCGCGATCAAGCAGTGGCCGCAGACCTGGATAAGTATGAATATCCATCCCCAAATCAACTGTCAGTTCCTGACCATTGATAAATGTCAGCGCCAACCTGAAATCCGACAGGACGTGCGCAGATCGCAGACGCGGCCGTTTCATGGGTAACATCGATTTTCTGCCCTTTTTACTAACCGAGTAAGAAAGGCTATCGCCAAATCGGCGATACCGGAATACTGGCCATCCGCCGAGACTGAGTCAACATGTGACGCTCCATTCAGAGACTGAATAAGCCGTCTGCGTTCACAGTCGACCGGCGTGCGCGTTATAGTCGGGCATCCGATTATTCGCCCCGCCCTGCCCGCAAGGTCAGCGTTACCGTTCGAGGATTTGCAGATGAAGTTCGAAGGCACCCAGGCCTACGTCGCCACCGATGACCTGAAGCTGGCGGTCAACGCCGCCATCACCCTGGAACGGCCGCTGCTGGTCAAGGGTGAGCCGGGCACCGGCAAGACCATGCTCGCCGAGCAACTGGCCGAGTCGTTCGGGGCCAAGCTGATCACCTGGCACATCAAGTCCACCACCAAGGCCCATCAGGGTCTGTACGAGTACGACGCGGTCAGCCGTTTGCGCGACTCGCAGCTGGGCAATGAAAAAGTCCATGACGTGCGCAATTACCTGAAGAAGGGCAAGCTCTGGGAGGCTTTCGAGTCCGAAGAGCGGGTCATTCTGCTGATCGACGAGATCGACAAGGCCGACATCGAGTTCCCCAACGACCTGCTGCAAGAACTCGACAAGATGGAGTTCTACGTTTACGAGATCGACGAAACCATCAAGGCGAAGAAGCGCCCGATCATCATCATTACTTCCAACAACGAGAAAGAGCTGCCGGACGCCTTCCTGCGCCGCTGCTTCTTCCACTACATCGCTTTCCCCGACCGCACTACCCTGCAGAAAATCGTCGACGTGCACTACCCGGACATCAAAAAGGACCTGGTCAGCGAAGCGCTCGACGTGTTCTTCGACGTGCGCAAGGTACCGGGCCTGAAGAAAAAGCCTTCGACGTCCGAGCTGGTCGACTGGCTGAAACTGCTGATGGCCGACAACATCGGCGAAGCGGTGCTGCGCGAGCGCGATCCGACCAAAGCCATTCCGCCGTTGGCAGGCGCACTGGTGAAGAACGAACAGGACGTGCAACTGCTTGAGCGCCTGGCGTTCATGAGCCGGCGCGGCACCCGCTAAGAGGCTGCTGCCATGTTGCTCAACCTGTTCAACGAAATGCGTGCAGCCAAGGTACCGGTGTCGGTACGCGAGCTGCTCGACCTGATCAACGCGCTGAAACAGCGCGTGACCTTCGCCGACATGGACGAGTTCTATTATTTGTCGCGGGCGATTCTGGTGAAGGACGAGCGCCATTTCGACAAGTTCGACCGCGCGTTCGGTGCCTACTTCAATGGCCTGGAGAAACTCGACGATCACTTGCAGGCGCTGATTCCCGAAGACTGGCTGCGCAAGGAATTCGAGCGTTCGCTGAGCGACGAAGAACGCGCGCAGATCCAGTCCCTTGGCGGGCTGGACAAGCTCATCGAGGAATTCAAGAAGCGTCTGGAAGAACAGAAGGAACGTCACGCCGGCGGCAACAAATGGATCGGCACCGGCGGCACCAGCCCGTTCGGTTCCGGCGGTTTCAACCCGGAAGGCATCCGCGTTGGCGATGCCGGCAAGCGTCAGGGCAAAGCGGTCAAGGTCTGGGATCAGCGCGAGTACAAGAACCTCGACGATTCGGTGGAACTGGGCACGCGCAACATCAAGGTCGCCCTGCGTCGTCTGCGCAAGTTCGCCCGTCAGGGTGCGGCGGAAGAACTCGACATCGACGGCACCATCGACCACACCGCCAAGGATGCCGGCCTGCTGAACATCCAGATGCGCCCCGAACGGCGCAACACGGTGAAGCTGCTGCTGTTGTTCGACATCGGCGGTTCGATGGATGCGCACGTGAAGATCTGCGAGGAATTGTTCTCGGCCTGCAAGACCGAGTTCAAGCATCTTGAGTATTTCTACTTCCACAACTTCATTTATGAATCAGTGTGGAAGAACAACATGCGCCGCACTTCCGAACGCACCTCGACCCAGGATCTGCTGCATAAATACGGCGCCGACTACAAAGTGATCTTCATCGGTGACGCCGCCATGGCGCCTTACGAAATCACCCAGGCCGGTGGCAGCGTCGAGCACTGGAACGAAGAGCCGGGTTACGTGTGGATGCAGCGCTTCATGGAGAAATACAAGAAGCTCATCTGGATCAACCCGTATCCGAAAGATACCTGGGGCTATACCTCGTCGACCAACATCGTCCGCGATCTGGTCGAGGATCAGATGTATCCGCTGACGCTGCGCGGACTTGAAGAAGGGATGCGGTTTCTTTCCAAATAATCGTTAACTCGACGAACGCCTTCGCGAGCAGGCTCGCTCCCACATTGGAATGCTTTTACCTGTGGGAGCGAGCCTGCTCGCGAAGCTTTTAGCGATCTTTAAAGCGCTGCAAATACTCGACATGCTCGCGGTGCGCGACGTCCTGCACCACCGGCCGCAATCTCACCTTCACTCCCGGCAGACATTGCGCCAATCGTGCCAGCGCCAGCGGCGTCAACGCGCCCAGGCGCGGGTATCCGCCAATGGTCTGGCGATCGTTGAGCAACACGATCGGTTGGCCATCGGGCGGCACCTGCACCGCGCCCAACGGAATCCCCTCGGAGATCATCGGCGCGCCCTGATATTGCAACGCCGAGCCGAGCAGGCGGATGCCCATGCGGTCGGCGCGACTGTCGATGGTCCAGGCGCTGTTGAACACATCGAACAGGCTCTGCCCGCTGAACTGGCCGATCTGTGCGCCGAGCACCAAGTCCAAAGGCGCGTGCGTTTTGAAATCCGGCCGCAGCGCCGAAGGCATTTCCCGTACTGCCAACGCTTCGCCGCTGTAACCGAGCACCGCCCCTTTGGCGAGCGGAAGGCCCATGCCATCAAGCCCGCCCAATTCTTCGCGCACCACCGTGGCACTGCTGCCCAGCACCTTAGGCGCAGTAAACCCACCGGGGGCCGCCAGATAAGCTCTAGCGCCAAGCAACGGCTGGGTAAATCGCAATGTCTGGCCTTTCGCCAATTTGAAACTGCGCCACGGCGCCAGCGGCTGGCCGTCGATCTGCGCGCCGAGATCCGCTCCCGCCAGCGCCAGCAGGCAATCCTCTTCAGCCACAACAGCAAACCCGCCGAGGGTGATTTCAACCACTGCTGCATCCAGCTCATTGCCGAGCAGCCAATTGGCCCAGCTCATCGAACACCAATCCGCCGCGCCGCCTTGAGTCACGCCCAGATGCCGCACGCCAAACCGCCCGGCATCCTGCAACAGGCACAGCGGTGTGCTGGCTTCGATCGTCAATCGACTCATGCCAACGCCTCCAGTGGTGTGTCATCGCCGCCCAAGCGTATGAATTCGGCGTGATCGACGGCATCGAAGCGCACCGTGTCGCCCGGTTGCATCAGGCTGTAGCCGTCGCGATGGCGATCAAACAGTTGCGCCGGGGTGCGCCCGATCAGGTTCCAGCCACCGGGCGAGACCACCGGATAGGCAGCGGTCTGCCGCTCGGCGATACCGACGCTGCCAGCGGCGACTTTCTTGCGCGGTGTGTTCAAGCGCGGCGCGGCGAGCATTTCTTCGACCAGGCCCATGAAGGCAAAACCCGGCGCAAAGCCCAACGCGAACACCTGATATTCCCGTGCGCTGTGGCGACGAATCACCTCCTCCACCGCGAGACCGCTGCGTTCAGCCAGCAGGCTCAGTTCCGGGCCGACACTCAAGTCGTACCAGACCGGCAAGACGTGGCACTGCCCGGCACGGCGCGCATTCGGCGACAGATCGACCAGCGCTTCGGCGATCAAGTCACGCGCCTGAGCAGGACTCAACAGCGTCAGGTCGTAATGCACCATCAACGTCGTATAGGACGGCACCAGATCGATCAGCCGGGCGCCAAACACCGTGCGCAAACGCTCGCTGGCGGCGAGCAGCCACGGCATGTTGGCTTCGGCGATGTCATCGAACAGACGCAGCATCAGGCAGTCGAGCGCCACCACTTCAATCCGTGGGTTCATGACGCACTCGACTGCTGCAAGGCTTGGCGAATGCGCTGCACCGCAGCCACGGAACTGGCGTTGTCGCCGTGTACACACAATGTATTGGCGCGCAGGATCAAGGTGCTGCCATCGCTGGCGGTGAGCGCGCCGCCATCGGCGATGGTCAGCGCTTGCTCGATGATTTTTTCGGCATCGTGATGCACGGCGCCCGGCAATTGCCGGGAGACCAGCCGGCCGGCGCTGTCGTAGGCACGGTCGGCGAACGCTTCAAACCACAGCGTTACGCCGTATTCATCGCCAATTTGCTGCGCCGCAGCGTTGTCTCGGGTCGCCATCAACATCAGCGGCAGATTGCGATCATAAGCGGCCACGGCCTGCACCACCGCACGCAATTGCGCCGGGTTGGCCATCATGTCGTTGTACATCGCGCCGTGGGGTTTGGCGTAGCTCACGCGTCCGCCCTGCGCCTTGCAGATGCCGTCGAGGGCACCGATCTGGTAATGCAGGATGTCTTGCAGCTCTTGCGCGGAATAGGCCATGGAACGTCGGCCGAATCCGACCAGATCCTGATAGGCCGGGTGCGCGCCAATCTGCACGCCGTGTTCGAGCGCCAGCGCCACGGTTTTGCGCATGATGCTCGGGTCGCCGGCATGGAAACCACAGGCAACGTTGGCGCAATCGATGAAGGGCATGACTTCGGCGTCCAGACCCATGGTCCAGCTGCCGAAGCTCTCGCCAATGTCGCAATTCAATAGCAGGCGGCTCACGGTGAACACTCCTGTAGCTGCTGGTCTTTTTATCTGTAGGAGACTTCTGCGCAGGGTATCAGTTACTGCGCGTCGAGTTGCTTGCCACGGGTTTCCGGCAGGCTCAGCGCCGCCAGAATCACCACGCCATAGGAGACCGCCGCGAAGGCGCCGATGCCCATGCTCAATGGCACTTTCTGGCTGAGCAGGCCGATCAACAGCGGGAACAACGCCGCCAGCGCGCGGCCGATGTTGTAGCAGAAACCCTGGCCCGAGCCGCGTATCCGCGTAGGGAACAATTCGGTGAGAAACGCGCCCATGCCGCTGAAAATCCCCGAGGCGAAGAAGCCCAGCGGAAAGCCCAGCCAGAGCATCACGCCATTGCTGACCGGCATCTGCGTGTAGAGCAGAACGATGGTGAACGAGCCGACGGCAAACAAAATGAAGTTCTTTTTCCGCCCCAGCAGGTCGGTCAGATACGCGCTGATCACATAACCGACATAGGAACCGACGATCACCATCGCCAGATAACCACCGGTGCCAAGCACGCTCAAACCGCGCTCGTTCTTGAGGAAAGTCGGCAGCCAGGAGGTAATCGCGTAGTAGCCGCCCAGCGCACCGGTGGTCAGCAACGAAGCGCGAAATGTGGTGAAGAGCATTCCCGGTGCGAAGATCTCGTAGAACTTCGCCGGGTTTTCCGGAGTTTGCGCGGCTTTGGCTTCGCGATATATCTCCGGATCTTTCACCAGGCGACGGACAAAAATCACGAATATCGCCGGCACGATGCCAAGGATGAACAGCGCGCGCCAGGCATCTTCCGCTGGCAACACCGAAAACAGCAGCGCGTACAGAATCGCCGTCAGGCCCCAACCCAGCGCCCAGCCGGATTGCACCATGCCCACCGCTTTGCCGCGATCCTTGGCGCGGATCACTTCACCGATCAACACTGCGCCAGCGGTCCATTCACCGCCGAAACCGAAGCCCATCAGGGTGCGGGCGATCAACAATTGTTCGTAGTTTTGCGCGAAGCCGCAGAGGAAGGTGAAGAAGGCGAACCACAGCACCGTCAGTTGCAGGGTGCGCACGCGGCCGATGCGGTCGGAGAGGATCCCGGCGACCCAACCGCCGATCGCCGAGGCGATCAGGGTGCTGGTGTGAATCAGTCCCGCTTCGCCCGTAGTGATGCCCCACATCGCGATCAGCGTCGGCACGACGAAGCTGAGCATCTGTGTGTCCATACCGTCCAGACCGTAGCCGATCTTGCAGCTCCAGAACGTGCGACGCTCCTGCTGGTTGATGTTGCGGTACCAGTCGAAAGGTCCGGGGCGAGCCGCAGGCTTGGATAAAGGGAGGGTATCGGGAGCACTCATGGCAAATCTCCGCAGGGCTTTTATTGGTCTTGTTCGAAGCTCCGACGACGCCTATCGTGGGAACCGGATGCGTCGATTTTTCGTCGCCCTGCCCTGCGCCGTCCAACGAATAAAAACCCGCCTTAGGCATAAGAAAAATTTGTCACTCGAGCCTTGTCCATGAATCTGAAGTTTCTCGAGACCTTTGTCTGGGTCGCGCGCCTGAAGAGTTTTCGCCTGACCGCTGACAAGCTGTTCACCACCCAGGCATCGATTTCCAGCCGCATTGCGGTGCTCGAAGGCGAGCTGGGCGTAAAGCTGTTTTTGCGCGACTCACGCGGCGTCAGCCTGACCCCGGAAGGCCTGAAAGTGCTCGACTATGCCGAGCAGATGCTCGACACCATGGCGGCGCTGAAGCAGTCGATCGAGACCCGTTCGAGCAAGGTCGGCCGGGTGCGTATCGGCGTGATGGACACAGTGATCCATACCTGGCTGAGCCCGCTGGTGGCGCAGATGACCGATCTGTACCCACGCGTGGAAATCGAATTGGTCGCGGATACCGCGCTGAACCTCTGCGATCAACTGCAAAAAGGCTTCCTTGATCTGGTTCTGCAAACCGATCTGGTCCGTCACGAAAGCGTGCGCAGCCTCGAGCTGGCAAGCCATCCGCTGGGCTGGATCGTCGCCAGCAATTCGATCTACAACCGCGACTACGCCGACCTCGCCGAACTGGCGCAGGAGCGGATCATCACCTATTCGAAAAACTCACGACCGCATCAGGATATCGTCGCGCTGATGCAGGCCAGCGGCGTCATGGCGCCACGCTTGAATTGCGTGAACTCGGTGTCGGCGATCACCCGGTTGTTGCGCGACGGCTTCGGTATCGGCGCGCTGCCGCCGGTGCTGGTGACCGAGGAGCTGGCACGGGGCGAATTGATCTTGCTCGACATCGAGCAGCGGCCGGCGAATCTGCCGGTGGTGGTGTCGTGGCGGGTCGGGGTTGAGTGGGTCGAGGAGATCGTGACGTTGTGTCAGCAGGTCCTGGCGGGGTATGCGCACAAGGTCGGCAAGGACTACATCACCCTTACTGAATGATTACGTGGCGAGGGGATTTATCCCCGCTCGGCTGCGCAGCAGTCGTGATTGCGGCCAACGCGGTCTTTCAGTGCAGGTTTTGGGGCTGCTGCGCAGCCCAACGGGGATAAATCCCCTCGCCACAGAACTCATTCATCACAGAACCCACTCGCCACGGAACTCATTCGCCACAGAACCCACTCCCCCCATGCCATAAGGCCTCTCTTGCCAGAGGGGATTGTGCAAGTCTTACAAACCGCGCACATCGCGATCTTCGATCGGTCGGCTCTGGCGCAGGCGGCGGCCGCCGAGCACCACCCAGTCGATCAGGCGGAACAGGCATTCGATGCCGAACGACAGCAGCAACGCGCCGCTCATGCCCCAGATCATCGCCTCTGGCGTCAGCAGGATCTGGTAGCTGTAGCCGTTCCAGGTTTCCTTGCGAATATCCGGATCGGCGGCCAGCACCACTTGCAGGAAGCGCACATACCACGGGCCTTGCATCGCCTGGAATTGCTTGTCCAGCGCGACCTGGCGGGTGAGCAAGGTGTTCAGGCTGTCGGCATCGCTGCGAAAAATCGGGTCTTCGCTGGCACGGTAATGTGCGACCAGCGCCTGCATATCGCCTTTGAAAAACTGATCCGCCGTGCCCTGGAAACCACGCAGACCGGTCTGCGCTTCGATCAGGTGCGCTTCGACACGCTGGGCGTAATCGTTGATGAACCCCGGCACCTGGACACCGATCAACAGGCCCGCCGCAAACAACACCAGCCGTAGATAACTGAGCAACATGGATGCAAATCCTTATTCGGTCTTGCCCTGGCTGACGCATTCGCCGCGTCGCCACAGGCTCCATTGGCCCGGTTCGTAACGGGTCCAGGTTTCGTTTTCGGTCAAAGGCTCGGTGGCAATCACCGTGACCACGTCGTTGGGCGTGGTTTCGGCCTGGAAGTCGACGATCACATCGACATCCTTGAGCCGCGCCGGGCCGAACGGGGCGCGGCGGGTGATCTGGGCGAGTTTGGTCGAGCAATAACAGAACAGCCAGTCACCGTCGCTGAGCAGGCAATTGAACACGCCTTTGCTGCGATATTCGGCGCACGCTGCGACCAGATCCGGCAGCAGCACTTCGATATCGACCGGCTCGGGGAAGGCTGCGCGTACCCGGTTGAGCAAATCGCAGAACGCCGCTTCGCTGTCGGTATCGCCGACCGGTCGGTAGAAACTCTTGATCGCAGTGAAGTCAGCGAGCTGGCCGTTGTGCGCGAAACACCAGTTGCGCCCCCACAGTTCGCGGACGAACGGGTGGGTGTTGGACAGGCAGACCTTGCCGACGTTGGCCTGGCGAATATGGCCGATGACCACTTCGCTCTTGATCGGATAACGCTGCACCAGGTTCGCAACTTCCGACTCGCTGCTCGCTGCCGGGTCCTGAAACAGACGCAGGCCCCGCCCTTCGTAGAAGGCAATGCCCCAGCCGTCGCGGTGCGGGCCGGTGCGTCCGCCACGCTGCATCAGGCCGGTGAAGCTGAACACGATGTCGGTCGGCACGTTGGCACTCATGCCCAGTAATTCACACATGTGCGGACTCTCGGGTTACAGACGCGGCTCGACCCGCATGCGCTGCGGATTGTTCGGTACTGGCGGGCGACCGTAGCGGTCGTCACCGGCGCCACCGAACGGTTGATCATCGTCGCGCTCTTCGGCACGGGCGGCGGCCTTGGCTGCCTCGGCGCGTTCACGCCGTGCTACCGAGGCACGCTCGATCGGCAGGCGGATCAAGACGAAAACCAGATACACCCCGAAGGCGATCATGCCGTACATGAACAGATCGGAAACCGCGCGCCAGGCGTTGTTGCCGACCTTGAACAGCATGTCCAGGGCGGTGATGGCGATGGCCGGTGCAACTTTGGCTTTCACCGGATCGACGATGGTCGGGCTGAACAGCAACACCGCCATCAGCACACGCAGCGGCTCGCGCAGCCAACGCCACATCCAGGTGGTCAGGCGCATCCATACCAGCAGGCAGCCCACGGCGGCAAAGGCGTAAAGGCCCCAGGCGATCAGATAGTCGTTCTCGGTCATGGTGTCCATGGCAAGGCAGGCAAATAGGCGCTTATAGTAACGACTTTTCGCCCATGCGGCTTGTCCCAATACCAGACGGCCAGCAGCCGCCCCTGTGGGAGCGAGCCTGCTCGCGAATACGGACTGTCAGTTGCAACAGCGTTGCCTGACACACCGCTTTCGCGAGCAGGCTCGCTCCCACACGGGCTGCGGCGCTTTCAAGACCTGCGAACAACCCAATTCCGAATATTGTCCGAGAGCCTTCCATGCCCCAATCCGCCAATGTCATGACTGCCCCGATTGCCCAGCGGGCGCCCGGCGCCGACCCGTATGCCTGGCTGCAGGAACGCGATACCGACGCGGTGCTCGACTACCTCAAGGCTGAAAACGCTTATCAGGAAGCGCAAATCGCCGATCAGGCCGAGCTGCGCGAAAGCCTGTTCAACGAAATCAAGGGGCGGATTCTCGAGACTGATCTGTCCCTGCCCTCGCCCTGGGGCCCCTACCTTTATTACACGCGCACCACCGCCGGTGACGAATATGCCCGGCACTACCGCTGCCCGCGCCCGGCGGACGACAGCCTGACCCTCGATGAAAGCCGCGAGCAACTATTGCTCGACCCGAATGCGCTGGCCAACGGCGGTTTCTTCTCGCTCGGTGCTTTCAGCATCAGCCCCGATCACCAGCGCCTGGCCTACAGCGTCGATACCTCGGGCGACGAGATCTACACGCTGTTCGTCAAGGAGCTGTCCAACGACAAGGTCAGCGAACTGGAATTCGAGGACTGCGACGGCAGCATGACCTGGGCCAACGACAGCCTGACCCTGTTTTTCGGTGTGCTCGACGACACCCATCGCCCGCACAAACTGTTCCGCTATCGCCTTGATGGCACTGCCGCCGAAGAGGTTTTTCACGAGCCGGACGGGCGTTTCTTCCTGCATTGCTACCGCGCCAGCTCCGAACAGCAATTGCTGCTGTCGCTGGGCAGCAAGACCACCAGTGAAGTCTGGGCGCTGGACGCCAACCAACCGCACCTGCCGTTCAGCTGCCTGGCGCCACGGGTCGAAGATCACGAATACGACGTCGACCACGGCCTGCTCGATGGCGTCTGGACATGGTTTATCCGTACCAACCGCGACGGCATCAACTTCGCCCTGTATCAGGCCCCGGACACTGGCGTGCCGCCGAGCGAGGCCGACTGGCAGAACCTGATCCCGCACAACGAAGAAGTGATGCTCGACGGTGTCAGCCTCAACACCGAGGCGATGACTTTGAGTCTGCGCGAAGGTGGCCTGCCGATCATCGAGGTTCACCCGCAGGGCTCGGCGCCGTATCGCGTGCAATTGCCCGATGCGGCCTACAGCCTCCACGTGCAAAACAGCTTGGAATTCGAGAGCGACCGCATTCGCTTGCGCTACGAAGCATTGAATCGCCCGGCCCAGGTGCGCCAGTTGATTCTTGCCAGCGGCGAGCAAACGGTGCTCAAGGAAACCCCGGTACTCGGCCAATTTGATGCCGACGCCTATGTCAGCCAACGCCTGTGGGCCACCGCCCCGGACGGCACGCAGGTGCCGATCAGTCTGGTGATGAAGCGCGAAATGGTCGGTAAACCGGTGCCGCTGTATCTGTATGGTTATGGCGCTTACGGCTCCAGCCTCGATCCGTGGTTTTCTCACGCCCGCCTGAGTCTGCTCGATCGCGGCATGGCCTTCGCCATTGCCCACGTACGCGGCGGCGGCGAGCTGGGCGAAGCCTGGTATCGCGCCGGCAAGCAGGAACACAAACACAACACCTTCAGCGACTTCATCGCTTGCGCTGAGTTTCTGATCCTCAACGGCATCACCACGGCGGAAAAACTGGCGATCAGCGGCGGCAGCGCCGGTGGCCTGCTGATCGGCGCGGTGCTCAACCAGCGCCCGGACCTGTTCGGCGTGGCGATTGCCGAAGTGCCGTTCGTCGACGTGCTCAACACCATGCTCGACCCCGATCTGCCGCTGACCGTCACCGAATACGACGAATGGGGCAACCCGCAAGAACCGGACGTCTATGATCGGATCAAGGCTTACGCACCGTACGAAAACGTCACCGCGCAGGCTTATCCGCCACTGCTGGTGATCGCCGGCTACAACGACAGCCGCGTGCAGTACTGGGAAGCGGCCAAGTGGGTAGCAAAATTGCGCGCAACCAAGACCGACGACAATGTGCTGCTGCTCAAGACCGAACTGGGCGCCGGGCATGGCGGTATGAGCGGGCGCTATCAGGGATTACGTGACGTAGCGCTCGAATATGCATTTGTGTTCAAGGTTTTGCAGATTGCCTGAGGAACTCTGTGGGTGGCTTGGGTCTTACAGCAGACCCTTGTGGCGAGGGGATTTATCCCCGTTGGGCTGCGAAGCGGCCCCAAAACCTGCAAACTCAGTATTCCTGAAGCACCGAGTTGGCAGGATTTGCGACTGCTGCGCAGCCGAGCGGGGATAAATCCCCTCGCCACAAAAGCCCATTCCTACGGGATCCGTGTATAGCCTTGAAATGTGATAACAAAAAGACCGCATCGACATGTCTGAACCGACCTTTCTGAACAACGAGATCCGCGACTGGCTGATGGACTGTGGCCTGTTCGATCAATTGCAGCTGGCCGACTTCGCGGCCGCCTCCGGCTATTTCAGCATTAGCACCGTGGCTGAAGGCGAGGCGATTTTTCGCGAGGGTGATGCCGGCAGTTTCATGTGCATCATCCACACCGGCCAGGTCGCCGTGCAGAAAACCGGCGCTGACGGCCAGGTCATCACCATGGCCACCCTGCGCAGCGGCCGGGCCTTCGGTGAAATGGCCGTGCTTGATGGCGAGCGCCGCTCGGCCACGTGTATCGCGGCGAGCAACTGTCAGTTGCTCAACCTGGGCAAGGACTCGCTGGAAAAAATGCTCAACGACGCACCAAAAATCGCCGCAAAGATCATCCGCGCCCTCGCCGTCTCGCTGTCCAAACGCCTGCGCATGGCCGACGGCCAACTCGCCGCGCAACAGGTTTAACCGCCGGGGGATTTGACCTTGTTGCCGTTCGGCTCGATGCCCGGCACCGGTTGATCCTTGCTCGGCGGGCTGGGCATTTCGATCGGTACCAGCGGTGGGCTGCCGCTGCCGGCGCCCGACTTGGGCAGGGTGATCGGGGTGATCTGCGGATACGGCGTCGGCGTCGCGGTGCCGGGCGAGCCGGGCTGCGGCGTCGGGCTGACCGGAACGCTCTGCTGGGCCTGCACTGCAGTAATCGCGAGCGCGGCCAGGGTAATGACCGTTAGAATGGTGCGCTTCATCAAGGGCTCCGTTTGGCCTTTAGTCTGTGCTCAGGCTACTCCCAACGCGCCTGCTTGCCTTCCCCCCTTTAGAGATTTCCATGAAACGTTTCGTTCTGCTCGACACCACCCCGATCCCTGAAAACGGCGGTGCCCTGTGCCTGTTCGAGTATGGCGAGGATTTCGTCATCAAGATCCAGGGCGGCGACGGCGGACAGTTGATGAACACGCGCATGCACGGTTCCGAGGACGCACTGGCAGAAATTCCCTGCCGCAAGGTCGCCGGCCGGTCGAATTCGCGGGTGTTGATCGGTGGCCTGGGTATGGGTTTCACCCTCGCCTCGGCACTCAAGCATCTGGGCAAGTCCGCCGAAGTGGTGGTCGCTGAGCTGGTGCCCGGCGTGGTCGAGTGGAATCACGGCCCGCTCGGGGAGAAATCCGGTAGGCCATTGCTCGACCCGCGCACGGTGATCCGTCAGGAAGATGTGGCCAACGTGCTGCAAAGCGAGCCGAACGGTTTCGATGCGATCATGCTTGACGTCGACAACGGCCCCGAAGGCCTGACTCAAAAGGCCAACAGCTGGCTGTATTCCGCCGCAGGTCTGAATGCCTGCGCCAAGGCGCTGCGCCCCAAAGGTGTGCTCGCGGTATGGTCGGCCAGCGCCGACCGACAGTTTTCCGACAAATTGAAGAAGGCCGGTTTCAAGGCCGAAGAAGTCCAGGTCTTCGCCCACGGCAACAAGGGCACCCGTCACACGATCTGGATTGCCGAGAAGCTCAAGGGCTGAGCTAAACTGCGCATAACCGTCATCAGTCTTTCTGCAAAGGTGAACCCATGAGTTCGTCCACCCCCACCAACACGTCGAAGCTGGACCGCATCCTCGCCGACAACCAGCGCGACAAGGAAATGGGCTACCGCGACAAAGCCCTGAAGATGTACCCACACGTCTGCGGCCGCTGCGCCCGTGAGTTTTCCGGCAAGCGCCTGAGCGAACTGACTGTGCATCACCGCGACCACAACCACGACAACAACCCGCAGGACGGCTCGAACTGGGAGCTGTTGTGCCTGTATTGCCACGACAACGAGCACTCGCGTTACACCGATCAGCAGTATTTCGGCGACGGCTCGCTGAGCACCCCGAAGATCGCCAAGGCCACGCATAACCCGTTTGCGGCCCTGGCTGGCCTGATGAAAAAGAAGATTGAAGATCTTCATCGCCTGAGCTGGCCCTTTCGCGAGCAGGCTCGCTCCCACAGTTGAAATGCGTTCCCCTGTGGGAGCGAGCCTGCTCGCGAAGGCGGCCGGCCAGGCACCACAAATCTCGAATCTGCCCGCCCTCCCCCAATCCCCGTATAATCGCCCTCTTTTTCCCGAAGGCACCCCGCTCGTGGCAGACAAACGGTACAGCTGCATTGGTTTGTATAACCCCAAATCACCGGAGAACGTCGGCTCGGTGATGCGCGCCGCAGGCTGTTACGGCGTGGCGTCGGTGTTCTACACCGGCAAGCGTTATGAACGCGCCGCCGACTTCGTCACCGACACCAAGCGCGTGCACTACGACATCCCGTTGATCGGCATCGACGACCTGAAAAAAATCCTTCCGCTCAACTGCGTGCCCGTCGCGGTAGAGCTGGTCGAAGGCGCACGGCCGCTGCCGGAATACACCCACCCCGACCGCGCCCTCTACATCTTCGGCCCGGAAGACGGCTCGCTGGATAAAGAGATTCGCGACTGGTGCGAAGACGTCGTGTACATCCCCACCACCGGCTGCATGAATCTCGCCGCCACGGTCAACGTCGTGCTCTACGACCGCATGGCCAAGGGCCTGAACACGCGCTCCGGGCCGAAATTCCGCTGAAGCGTCGCACATTCGATGGAACAAGCTGACCGCCATGGCAGTCAGCTTATCTATCAATCGCACCCTGCCTGGAGATAGATCATGAGCGAGCTCAAACGCGTAGAACGCATCGAATCCACCCCGTTCCAGTCGCCTTCGCACAAGAATGTGCATGGCTGGGAGCGCGTCGGCTCGTTGACCGGCGGCGTGCTGATGGTCGGCAAGGGCCTGCGCCGTGGCGGCGTATTCGGCCTGCTGCAAGTGGCGCTCGGCGGCATGGCCGTAGCCCGTGGCATCACCGGACACTGCTCGGCGAAAAGCCTGTTGGAAAAAGGCCGTCAGGACATGAGCAACGTGCGGGCGAAGATCGAACGCGCCGGGGAAGAACTGAGCAAGTTGAAGACCAATGCCGAAGTGGCTACTGAAACAGCCACTGTGACCGGCAATGATTCGCTGACCTCGCCGAAGGCTGGCGTCTGAGGCTTTAAAGCAAAAGATCGCAGCCTGCGGCAGCTCCTACACGAAATCACGTTTTCCATTGTAGGAGCTGCCGAAGGCTGCGATCTCTTGATCTTTACGGATTCAACAACCCACCACCTCATCAACCCGCGCGAAAAATCAGATGATCTTCCCAGTCATCCTCCGGCACGCTGCCTTCGGCGAGCATGCGCCCGGACTGGGAAATCCGCTCATGGTGCACCGCGTCGCGGTCGCCACACACCAGGTGATGCCATAACGGCAGATCCTTGCCCTCGCTGACCAGACGATAACCACAGGTCGGCGGCAGCCACTTGAATTCTTCCGCCTGACCCGGCGTGAGCTGAATGCAGTCCGGGACAAACTTGATCCGGTTCGGATAATCGCTGCACTGGCAGGTTTTCAGATCCAGCAGTTTGCAGGCGATGCGCGTGTAATAGACGCTGTTGTCTTCTTCGTCCTCGAGCTTTTGCAGGCAGCACAGACCGCAGCCATCGCACAGCGATTCCCATTCCTCATGATCGAGTTGATCGAGGGTTTTGCGTTTCCAGAACGGTTCGACTATGGCGGCCATGGCTCAAGCATCAACATCAAGGTGGTGAAAAGGCCGCCAGTCTAGTGCCAGCGGGCGCGGGGGCCAAGCGCTGGCGACTGCCGGTAAATCCGCTTGTCCGCACCAGCGCCGCCCGCTGAGCAAACTGGTGGCTACACTTTGAAACCAAAGTGGGAGCGAGCCTGCTCGCGAAAGCGCTGTGTCAGACACGCTGTTGTCGACTGACACGCCCTCTTCGCGAGCAGGCTCGCTCCCACAGTGAAATCGGTGGAGAGTCAGTAACCGCGGGTGAAATCCACCTCGCCGCGCAAAGCTTCACCTGCCTCATACGCTTTCAGGTTCTGCACAAACAAATCCACCATCAGCGCCGGCGAGGTCGGTGCCGAACTGTGCCCGGTCAGCAACAAGCCCCATGCGGTCCAGAATGGATGGCGTTGCGGCAATGGCTCCTGACGGCAAACGTCGATCACCGCGCCGGCCAGATGCCCTTCCTTCAAGGCTTCTACCAGATCGGCATCGACCACTGCGACGCCACGCCCAGCGTTGATGAACAATCCGGTCGGCTTGAATTGCTTGAACAGCGCCGCGTCGTAGATATCGTGGGTGTGTTCGGTGTTCGGCAGCAGATTGACCACGTAATCCACTTCGCCCACCAGACGCGGAAGATCGGCCAGCGCGCCGACTTCGACAAATGGTGCCTGTTCGCGGGCACTGCTGGCGATGCCGTACAGCTCGACGCCGAACGGCCGCAGAAACTGCGCAACGCTCTGGCCGATGTCACCGGTGCCAACGATCAGCACCTTGCGCCCGACCAGACTCTGGCCGCTGCGGTTGTCCCACTTGCGCTCGACCTGGCTGACCAGCCGCGCCAGCACTTCGCGCTCGTGGCCGAGGATGTAGGTCAAAACATATTCGGCCATGACCTGACCGAAGATTCCCACGGCGCGGGTCAGGCGATAGTCGCGGCGCAGGCCGTCGGCGAGCAGCGGCGTGATGCCGGCCCAGGTCGATTGCAGCCATTGCGGTTGATGGCCCTGGCGCAGCAAGGTCGCCAGCAGATCCGGCTGGCCCAGCCACACCGGGCAATCGGCGGCCTGACGCGCCAGTTCGGCGGAGTCGCCGCTGGTCAGGATTTCAAGCTCGGGCAGCGCCTGACGCAGCAGGCGGGCGTATATCGCGTAGTCGTGTTCGGCAATCAGAACGCGCATCTTCAAACCTTTCGCAAACCGTGCAGACAGCCGCCGGGGTCGGGCCGGCCATCGCGGTAAAAACAGTTCCAGGGTTAACCGAGGCCCAGAACAGGGCCTCGCGGGTCAGACCGGGTCGTTGCGTCGCAGCAACTCTTCGGGCAAGTGCTCGATGTACTCGTCCTCGGCCGGTGGCATTTGCAGGTGATAGCCCTGCTTGTCGAGGTTTTCCAGAACCACGGTGATGTCTTCGCTGGCCAGCTTGCGCTCGGGCGACAGCACCAGATCGAAGGAATGCTTCGCTTTGCCAAAAGCCGTCATCAGCGCTTCCGGCACGCGCTCGAGCGCATCGCTCTTGAGCACGTAGAGATACATGCCGCTGCGCTTGGAGCTTTGGTAGATGGAGCAAATACGTTTCAAGGCTGTTCTCCGGCGGTGGCCAAGCTGTCGAGCAGCTTCTGGCCGAGCAATTCGCGGCGCCAGCCACGCAGCGAATCGGGCAATTGGTAAGGCCCCTCGGGGAAGCCGCTTTTGACCAGGGCTTCGAGGGTTTTCTTGCGCAGCATCAGTTCCGGGGCAATACCCAAGCGTTCGGCCTCGGCCTGACCCAGCGCGCGCAGTTGTTTGATCAACGCAGCGGCTTCGATCGGCAACGGCTCCGGCACTGCCGGCGGCCATTGATCTGGCCCCACACTGCCAGAGCGCTTGATCAGATCAAGCAGAAACTGACCGTCCTGACGTACGGTACGCGGGTGCATGTCTTCAATCTTGCCCAGCGCCGCGAGGTTATCCGGCTGCGTGCGGGCCAAGGGCCACAGCGAGTGTTCACGGACGATGCGGTTGCGCGGCAGGTCGCGGGCGCGGGCTTCTTTTTCGCGCCAGGCGCACAGCTCACGCAGCACGGCGAGTTGTGCACGGGACAACTTCCACGCCAGTTTCGCCTCGCGATACACCTCGTAAGGATCAGTTTCGCGGCGCAGGTTGGCGACCAGTTCGGCGCCATCCTCCAGCACCCAGGCGAACTTGTCGTCGGACAGCTTGGGCCGCAACTCGACGAACACCTCGGCCAGATGCACGGCATCTTCGGCGGCATAGCTGATCTGGGTTTCGGACAGCGGGCGCTGCAACCAGTCGGAACGGGTTTCGCCCTTTGGCAGGTCGATGCCGAGCACCTCCTGCACCAGACGCGAGTAGCCCATCGAAAAGCCGAGGTTCAGGTAAGCGGCGGCCAGTTGCGTGTCGAACAGAGGCGCCGGCAGGCTGCCGGTCAGGCGCAACAGTACTTCGAGGTCTTCGCTGCAGGCGTGCAGGACTTTCAGCACCGCCGGGTTTTCCAGCAACTCGGCCAGCGGTTGCCAGGCGTTGATGGTCAGCGGGTCGATCAGGTAGGCGCGTTTGCCGTCGCCGATCTGCAACAGGCCGGCAATCGGGTAGAAGGTGTCGACCCGCATGAATTCGGTGTCGAGGGCAACGAACGGCAGCTGCTGCCACTCGGCGCAAAACTGCGCGAGGCTTTCGTTGTCGCGAATCCAGTGAATATCGATAGCCACACGGCTCTCCCTTGAAGAATGGCGCGCAGTATATATCGCCACCGACGATTTACGCGCCTTTGAAGGGCAAGAGCTGTAAGGAAATGTCTTGCCTGTCAGCAAGAATAGTCTGACAGCAGAAACAGAAAGGCCCGTCGCATTGGCGCGACGGGCAGGAAACGCTTCACTGCTTTGCCAACACGCCGTCGATCACCGCGCCACGACAGCCGGCAAACATGTCCAAGGCAGGTTGATAGACGCTGCTGCGCACTTCCAGCAGGCCGAGCATCGAGTGGAACAGATTGTCCTGGCTAAGCGGCTTGTCCCGGCTCAGTTGCAGGCAATGGGTGTCGACCGAATAGGCCTTCTGATAGCTGTCAGAGAACCACGCCAGCATCGCTACATGCTTCTGTTGCTCGGGCGCCAGCATATAAGGCGTGCCGTGCAGAAACAGGTTGTACTCGCCCAGCGATTCGCCGTGGTCCGACAGATAGAGCATGGCGGTGTCGACTTTGTCCTGATTGCTGCGCAGCACATCGATCAGGCTCGCCAGCACATGGTCGGTGTAGACCAAGGTGTTGTCGTAACCGTTTACGATACTTTCGCGGCTGCAATTGTTCAGCGCGTTACTTTCACAGACCGGAGTGAAGTGTTCGTACTCCTTGGGATACCGCTTGAAGTAGTCCGGGCCGTGACTGCCCATCTGGTGCAGAACCAGGACGGTGTCCTTGTCCAAGTGATCGATAAAACTTTGCAGCCCTTGCAGGAGGATTTCATCGCGACATTCGCTGTTGGCGCACAACGCCGGGTCTTGAAACTTGCTGACATCCTGCACCGTGACGCGGTCGCAAGTGCCTTTGCAGCCGGACTGGTTATCGCGCCAGATCACATCAATGCCGGCGCGCTTGAGTACGTCGAGCAAGCCCTCCTCATTCCTGGCCTTGCTGGCGTTGTAATCCTTGCGGCCCATGTTGGAGAACATGCACGGTACCGAGACAGCCGTTTCCGTGCCGCAGGAATGCACATCAGTGAAAGCGATCAGGCCAGCCTCTTTGTCCAGTTGCGGGGTGGTGTCTCGGTCGTAACCGAGAATGCCGAAGTTCTGCGCCCGCGCACTTTCCCCTACCACCAGCACGGTGAGGGATTTGCGTGGCTGTAGCTGCAAGTCGGGGTTGCGCTGGGCATCTTCGCCGATCTTGATGAACGGCTGCTGCGCCGAGACAACTTGCTCTTGCAGATAACCAATGGATGCGCCGATGTAATTGCTCGGCACCAGCATCAGGCGAATTTCGTGGTGATTGCGAAACAGCGACGACAAACCTTGATAGTTGGCCAATGCCACAACGCCGATCACCGCCGCCGAGGCAACACTGACAATAACTTTGCTGAACAACTCGCGATGCCAGCGCCGATAATTGACCGGTACTTTCCACAACAACAAACACGGCAAAACACCCAGCAAGAGAATATAAGCGAACAACTTCAACGAAAGCAGATCACGCACTTCCGTCGCGTTGGTCTCGGCAAAGTTGCGCAACATGCCCGCATCAATCATGACGCCATATTGGCTCATGAAATAAGCCACGCCGGCGCTGACTAAAAACAAAAGAGTCAAAAGTGGTTTAAGCAGTGGCCGGAACGCGAATATCGTCAGCACGATATTGAACGCGGCAAGGATCATCACGCCGAACGCCACGCGCATGGCGATGCCCTTGCCATCGGCGGCGGTGATCTCGAACAGGTGTTGCCAAAGCACCAGATTGAAACCGAGCAACAAAAAGGCGCTGGCAAACAACGTCACCCATTCCGGGCGCACGGCTTTTAACTTCAACATGATGAGTGACTGTTCCTGAAAGAAGAGCCTCGTCGATTGTGAAAAATTCATTCACCGAGGCATGCCAAACTTTAGGCAGGCATGGATCAATTTTTCGTGAAAAAGATGCTAATGATTAGTTGCCTCGGAGTACGAACGTGAAAGTTTGCGAGTATTTGAGAATGGTTCAGGGTTTATTCAGTTTCAGGCACTTCACAATGTCCTCTGTGGGAGCGAGCCTGCTCGCGAAAGCGCAATGTCAGCAAATGAATGTTTGTCTGGAGGAACGAATTCGCGAGCAGGCTCGCTCCCACATCGGGACAGGGGTGTTATCGAGTTTTTAGGTCTGGCCCGGGGTTTTCTGATTTGCCGATGCGCGCGCCGCGACGCCTAATCATCAGCCTCCCCACTCAAAGGCCTGCTGATGAATCACTCCCGCCCCGCCGCTTGGCTGATACTCGCGATCATTCTTGTTGCACTTAATCTGCGCCCCTCAATGGCAGCCATCGGGCCGCTGCTGTCGGCGATCCGTAGCGATATACCGTTGAGCTTCACGCTTGCCTCTTTGCTGACGATGCTGCCGGTCATGGCCATGGGGCTGGCGATGTTCTTCGGCCTGCGCATCAGCCAGCGTCTGGGCGAACAACGCACGGTGCTGCTGTCGCTGCTTGTCATCGGGCTGGCGAACGTGTCACGGCTGTTTATCGATTCTGCGGTCGAGCTGATCGTCAGCGCGATACTGGCCGGTATTGGCATAGCCCTGATTCAGGCATTGATGCCGGCGCTGATCAAGACGCGCTTTGCTGACAACGTGGCGTTGTGCATGGGCATCTACGTGACTTCGATCATGGGCGGCGCCGCGATTGCCGCATCGTTCGCGCCGCTGGTGATGGTGGAGACCGGCAGTTGGCGCATCGGGCTGGCCATCTGGGCGGCGTTGGCATTGGTCGCGTTGCTGGTCTGGTGCTTGCAGCCCGCGCAAGCCCTACCAAGGGTGACCCAGCGGGAATCTTTCATCACGCGCCGTCGCGCCTGGTTGCTGGCGATTTTCTTTGGCCTCGGTACGGCGTCCTACACCTGTGTCCTCGCCTGGCTTGCCCCGTATTACGTGGAAAAAGGCTGGAGTGAACAGAACGCCGGGTTGATGTTGGGTTTTCTTACAGCGATGGAGGTCATTTCCGGGCTGGTAGTGCCGGCGATCGCCAATCGCAGTCGTGATAGGCGTGGGATATTGGCGGTTCTGCTGTTGCTGATCATCGGCGGTTTCTGCGGGCTGATTCTCGCCCCGCTAACTCTGGCCCTGTTATGGCCTTGTCTGTTGGGGTTGGGGATTGGCGGTCTGTTTCCGATGAGCCTGATCGTCGCGCTGGATCACTGCGACGAGCCGCAGCGCGCCGGTGGCCTGACCGCGTTTGTACAGGGGATCGGTTATCTGATCGCAGGACTGTCGCCGCTGTTGGCAGGGATCATTCGTGATCGGCTGGGCAGTTTCGAAGGCGCGTGGTGGGCGCTGACTGCAGTAGTGGTGCTCATGCTGCTGATGGTTGTGCGCTTCAACCCTCGCGACTACACACGTCACTTGCCCTGCCCGGGCTAGAGGCCTCTGGCCATCTTTTGCGCACGAGATTGGCAACGTCGTGTTGCTAAAAGTTTCTGTCCCACATGTGTCCGTGAAATGTCCTACGAGGGTTTCTCCTGGCACCATCGTTCCGTTAGGATCGTACGCACACGTTTGCGCGAATTCTGCGCAAGGGGCACAGCGAGACGGAACTCATGCTGAACAGTAATTTGCTTCGCAAGCTCGATATGCAGGACTTGATGGTATTCGTCGCCGTGTACGAGCAGAGCAGTGTCACCGATGTCTCGGAAACCCTGTTCGTCAGCCAGTCCACCGTCAGTTATTGCCTGAAGAAACTGCGCACCAGTTTCGAAGACGAGTTATTCGTTAACACCCGCACTGGCATGCGTCCGACCTATAAGGCCTGCAGCATGTACGGCCATGTGCAGAAGATTCTCGAAAGCATCAACCTCTGTCATGCCGGCGCCCCGGCCTTCGACCCGAGCCGGCAGGCGGTGACTTTCAACATCTGCGCCCCGGAATACTTCGAGCAATTGATTCTGCCGCGTCTGTTGAAGCGCTTCGACTTCGATGACTTACCGGTGATGGTCAACATGCACAAATTCGAAACCGACGTTCCGGCCGAAGAGTTGCGCGACGGCAGCCTCGATCTGGTGATCAGTTTCGGCCCGCACTTTCACCGCCAGCATGCGGATCTGAAATCACGGATGTTGCTGGAAGATGACCTGGTCTGCGTCTTCGACAAACGCGCCACACCACTCGAACCGCGCCTGAGCCTGCAAGCATTCACCGAACGTCGGCATGTGTTTCCAACGCCGTGGACTTCAAGCACCAACATGGTCGACGGCTGGCTCGCACGGCAAGCGCAAAAACGTCAGATTGTCGCGCGATCGAACAGCTACAGCGCCGCGTTGAAGATGATCACCGGCACCGATTTCATCCTCACCCTGCCCCGGCGTATCCAGCGTCTGCTGACCAACGACGCGGTGTTCAACCACTGCGAAGCGCCCAACGGCCTGCCGGGTTTCACCCTCGACATGCAGTGGAGCCAGAACGCCGATCAGGACAGCGCCAACGTCTGGCTGCGCGAGCAGGTGATTCAGGTGTGCAGCGAGCTGGAAAACGCCTGAACGTCAGATGCCGATGGCGGCTTTGCTGTACGACTCGCGATCGATGTCGAGCAGTTCGACGCACAGTTGCACTTCGAGCCCGGCCGGCCATTCGCAGAGTTCCTGCAACACTGCCAGCAGACTTTGCGAGAGCTGCTTCTTGATCTCTGCCGAGCGCCCGCTGAGCAAGGCCAGTTTCACATGGACGAAGGCACGCTCGCCCTGCGCCGTGCCGACCTTGAAGTTGTCGATCTTGATCGCGCGGCTCTTGATATCGAACTCCGCGCCGAACTGACCGGAACCGACCAGCGTGTTGTTGAGCCGGATCAGGGCGATGTCAGCGTTCAACTGCGTCAGGTTGGCGGTGTATTCCATGTGCAGGTGTGGCATTGCGGATCTCCAGTCGGCGGATGCGGGGGCGTACATATACCACAATCACACAGCGTCATTTGTGGGAGCGAGCCTGCTCGCGAAAGCGTCCTTTCAGGTTGCACACCCGCGCCTGCTGAACCGCTTCGCGAGCAGGCTCGCTCCCACAGGGATACGTGGCATCTGTTAGATCTGAATAAGCGGCCGTTCACTCATGAATGCTTCCAGCCGCGAGCGCAGCCAGCGTTCGGCAGGGTCGCTGTCGACGTGGCTGAGCCAGACCATCGACAGGTCCAGTGTTGGCGTCTTGAACGGGAACGGTTCCTGGAACAGCGCCCCGGACGCCGCCATCGCCGCTGCGGTGTAATCCGGCAGGCTGGCGATCAGGTCGGTGCCGGCCAGCAAAGCCGGCAGTGCGCTGTATTGCGGCACCGACAACACCACCTGCCGCGTGCGGCCCAGTTCCGCCAGCCACTCATCGGCGTAACCGCTAACATTGGCCGTGTGTGACACCAGCACATGCGGGCGGGCGCAATATTCGTCGAGGGTCAGCGGCGTATCAGAGGCATCGGCGCGCAGGATGCTTGGCTGGATATGCCGCAGCAGTTTGCGTTTGGCGTTGGCCGGCAGGCCACGGGTCTGGCTGATGCCGACGGTGATATCGCCGGCAGCGAGCAGGTCGGGAATGCGCCAGTAATCGACATGCTGCACCACGAACACCACGCTCGGCGCCTCTTGGCGCAACGCGCGCAACAGCGGCGGCAGCAGGCCGAATTCGACGTCGTCGGACAGGCCGATGCGAAAGGTCATGGTGCTCGTCGCGGGATCGAAATCGCGGGTCAGGCTCAGCGCCGCCGACAGTGAATCCAGTGCCGGTTTGAGATGGCGGTAAATATCTTCAGCGCGGGCCGTCGGCTCCATGCGATGGCCGACGCGGATGAACAGCGGATCGTTGAGCATCGTGCGCAAACGGTTGAGCGCCGAGCTGATGGTCGGCTGGCCGAGGAACAGTTTCTCCGCCGCGCGGGTCACGTTGCGTTCGAGCATCAGGGTCTCGAACACCACCATCAGGTTGATGTCGGCCTTGCGTAGTTCATTGCGGTTCATCCTTTGCCCCTGCTCCCCGGAATAGCGGCAGTGTAGAAAGGCCCAAGAACCGCGTCTATGGGCCGCTGCGCCGAACAGTCACTGAAGGGTCAATGAAGCGTCAACGCCAGAATGCCAATGGCCAGTTTGCGCGGATCGAGTCCCATGCCCAGCGCTCTCGGGCTGACGGCATCGGCGTGCTGGAAACGAATCACCAGCACGCCTTCACGCTCAATGCGCTGCTGGACTTCCGCTGGCAGATCAACGCTGACAACGTTCGCTTCGGCCTTGAGCAAGCGGGTGGAGAGCACCGGCACATCGTTGACGCTAATCTCCAGCCCCTGTTCGGTATGCGACGGCGCAATCAAAGCGTTGGCTTCCAGCACAAATGATCTCACCGGGGCCTCGGGCCGCAGAATGATTTGCGATTCACTGCCCTCGGACCACGTACCCCACGGTTCGCTTTTCGACCATCCGCTGCCGAGGAAAAACGTCGCCAGGCTGGTAACGTTGAAGGTCACGCGCTCGTTCGACTTCATTGGCGAAATCAGCGTAAGGGGATCCGCGGCCACGATGGGCGGGCAATCGGCGCAACGCTTCCAGCCGGGCGCCAGCACGTTCAAACCGTCGATTCTGGCGAGTACGTCAGTCTCGCGATTGAGAGTCAGCGCGGCCGGCAGCACAGTGCGGCTATCGAGTACATACAACGTATCGGCGGCGTATTGACCAGAGCTGACCATCTGGTCGGCCACAGCCTGGGCCGCCTCGGTGGCCTTGGTACTCATGCGGCCGAGGTAGACCGCATTGGTCGGCATATGATGGCGTCCCGCATACTCGGCCAGCGTTCGCCACTGCTCCGGATAATTCTCCGGGCGCAGCCAGCGCACCGCCTGATAATGGTGGGCTGCCTGATCCCAGAACGGATCAACCAGTGGCGTCGGCCATTGTGGCGCCGGCGTGGCCATGAACAGGTTGCGCGACTCTCCCCAACCGGAACGCGTATCCGCCACTTGCAGCAACAGGGCAATGCTCAGCAGAATCCGTGCCGTGCGCGAAGTATGGCCGCGAATCACCACGTACAGAATGGCGAAAATCGCCATGTACATGACAGGCCAGATCATCCGCCCCGAACCGCGAAAAATCGTCGCCACCGCCACCACCGCATCCGGCAGCGGGATGTGCAACTCGAATGGGCCGACCCCGATGTTGTTGGAAAACGCAAACAGCGCCAGGCCGGCGAGCGCGAGCAACAGCAACGGGTAGCGACGTGGCTTGAGGTGAACATCCGTGCCGCGTTGCAGCCATGCCGCGAAGGCGCAGATGAACAGGAACACCACACCCAAACCAAGGAAAGCAAAACCGTCACCATCGCCCAACACACCGGGCATGTCGCGCAGGGCAAACGACCAGGTTCCCGGGTCGAAAAAGCTCAGCACATTGGCGCGGAACAGACCGTAGCCCATCAGTGCCAGACCGTCATCGCCGACGCTGAAGTAGCCCGCCTGCCAGCAACACAGACTCACCAGCAAAAACAGACCGATCAGTTCGGCCACAGCTTTGCGCGGCGCCAGATGTCGCCGCAGGGTGTGCGCTGCGAGATCGGCGAGCCAGATCAGCGCAATCATCGCCAGCAAATAGGCGTGAATCAGCGCGGCCGCCGCCAGCAACGTTCCCCAGGCCAGAGAGCGCTTGGGCGTGAAGGGCCGCAGCGCCAGGTACAGCGCGGCCAGCAACATGAAATGCCCGCCCAGGGACAGGTGCACGCTCATGCGGATCAGCATGGCCGGAACGAATAAAAACAGCCCGGTGCCGAGCAACCGCAGAACCGCGTCGCGGGTCACCAGGCCGAGCAGTTTCCAGGCAAACCAGCTCTGCAGAATGAAGCAGGTCAGCAACCACAGTCCGAAATACTGAAACGGCTCCGGCAACAGCGCCGAAAACGGCTTGAACAAAAAGGCGAACAGGGGATTGGAATCGGAAAAGATCAAGCCATTGCTCAATTCAAGTCCATAAGACGGATTGAGCCCCAGCGGAAAGCTCCATGGCGAGTGCCGGAAAAACACCCAACCCTGGTAATGGGTGGCCGGGTCGCCGTCGCCCAGCCAGGCAATGTTCATCGGGTTCAACGCCCGTGGGCCGACCACGATAAAAAAGGCCAGAATGCCTAGCAGCACAGGCAACAGCGCAGCCGCCCGAGAGGTTGAGCAAAGCTTCATCGATACGTCCAGAAATTATGCAAAACGAATGTGAACGCCGGCACCGTCATGGCCACGGCACCGATCCCGAGCAGATAATGCAACCCCGCCACTTGCGCCGCCCAGGCAACCAGCATCGCCAATAGAAAACCGCCCGCCGAGACCGACACAAAGCGCAGTAACGTGCGCCCGTGCAGGCGAGCTGAAAAGCTCCAGGTGGTATTGATCACATAAGACACAACGGTCGCCACGGCAAAGGCGAAACCATTGGCCAGCGGCGGTTCGGGCGCGATGAAGCGGATGAACATCACGGCCACCAGCGCATGCAGCGCAGTGACGAACAGCCCGGTCAGGGCAAAGCGCAGACCACGGCGAACCAACGCTGAACGATCACTGTCGATCACGGTTTCTGCGCCAGCACAAAGACGCTCAAACCGGCCAGCCGGTTGCTGCCCATCAACGGCAACTCCAGTCGGCAAAGAGTCTTGAGCACGCTGTTGACCCACGGGTGATGACGCTTGAGTTGCGACTGCGGCCGTGCGGTTTGCGAACCTTGAGGTATCAGGCGCAATGCCGCGGCGATAGGAAACACCGCACCGAAATAATAGGTGCCGCGCTGTACGGTCAAACCGGCATCGCCCGCCAGGGTTTCGAATTGCGCGAGGGTGTAGCGGCGCTTGTGCTCAAGAAAATCATCATGACCGCTCCAGAGAAACTGAAACGCCGGCACCGTCATCAGAAAACGACTGCCCGAAGGCACTTTATCGACATAGTTTTTGAGCAGGCCGAGGTCGTCGTCGACATGCTCGAGCACGTCCATCAGTAACACCAGATCGGCATCGATGCTGTCGATGCCGCGGCGGTAATGCACCGGTTTGCCCGCGGTGGTGGCGCTTGAATCGGCGGGGTAACTGATGTCGACGCACCACGCCTCATGCGCGTCGGTGTGGGTCAGCAGATGATGCGAGAAAAACCCCGAGCCGGCACCGACATCGAGTATTCGCCGGATCGGCATGTTACCCAGCAATCGCCGGGTCGCCGCCGCTTTGCAGCAGTAATACCAATGCTCATCGATGCTGTCGCCGAGGATGTCGGTTTCCTTGAGATCCATCTGTCAGTCCTTGGGGTCGTAAACGCGACGCACCAGAAAAACCGGCCGGCGTTTGGATTCGATATAGGTGCGGCCAAGGTATTCGCCGAGTACGCCAATGCCGATCAATTGCAGACCGCCAAGGAACGTGACTGCGACCATCAGCGAGGCATAACCAGGCAAGTCGACACCGTGGATCAGTGTGCGCAGGACAATGAACATGGCGAACGCAAACGACACCAGCGAAACCGTTGCCCCCAGGTAAGTCCAGACCCGCAGCGGCTCGGTGCTGAAACTGGTGATGCCTTCGAGGGCGAAGTTCCACAGCCGCCAGCCATTGAATTTGCTTTGCCCGGCCACGCGCTCGGGGCGCTCGTAGTCGACATGAGTGGTGCGGAAACCGACCCAGGCGAACAGACCTTTCATGAAGCGTCGCGACTCAGGCAGGGTCAGCAAGGCATCGACCACGCAGCGGTCCATCAGGCGGAAGTCGCCAACGTTCTCCGGCAACGGCTGTTCGGCGATGCGGTTGTGCAGGCGATAGAACCAGTGGGCCGAGGTCGATTTGGCCCACGTGTCGCTGCGGCGGCTGACACGATGCCCCAGCACCACTTCGTAACCTTCGCGCCAGCGCTCGATCATCTGCAAAATGACTTCCGGCGGGTCCTGCAGATCGGCGTCGATCGGTACCACGATCTGCCCGGTGGCCATTTGCAGACCGGCCGACAACGCCGCTTCCTTGCCGAAGTTGCGGCTTAGATCGACGATGCGCAGACGCGAGTCTTGCCGCTGCCGCTCAAGCAAGCGCTCAAGGGTGGTGTCGGTGCTGCCATCGTTGATGAAGACCAGTTCAAGATCGATCAGTGCCTGCGTCTGAAAGACGTCGTCGATGCGCGAAAGAAAGCTGTCGAGGCTGTCGGCCTCGTTGAAAACGGGGATCACCAGCGACAACGTCACCTGCCCGGCCTGTTGCGTTCCGTGCTCAGTCAAAGGAGTGCTCTTTTTATAGTTTGTCGGTCATCGAAAGTCTTTCGAGGCCATGAGCCGTGCCGTATTAAGCAGCAGCCGGCACGCACGTGCAAGCAGGACACGGCGTCATATCGGCCAATTCGCCGGGCAGTCGCGGCGCTCTGGCCAGCGTCTTTCAGAAACATCCGCGAACGATTGGAAACAAATCCCCGATAGCCAAAAAAAACCGCTGCGCTAGGCTTGCGTCGATGCGCCACACAGGTGGGCGCGCCTATCGATCGCAGGGAGCGAACCGTATGTATTTCGAAATCTACCGACAAACCCGAGGCACCCCCAGCACTGGCAAAGGCCAATGGCGCTGGCGCCTGCGTGCGCGCAACCACGAGACGGTGGCCAGTGGCGAATCGTATGTGAACAAGGCTGATTGCCTGCACGTGATCAACCTGATCAAAGCCGTACAGGGCGAGACGCCGATCAAAGAGATCTGAACGAAACCACAGTCATCAAAGGTGCATGTGCTGCATTTGTTGCTTCCATGCACCCCGGCGCCTCTAGCAGCGGGCGCAGAGATGCGTCGACAGTGGAGCGAACCGGGAAAGCATCAGAGCTGTAACAGAACTACGCCGACCAATATGGCAATCACTGCCGATATCGCCATCACTTGAGTAGACGTCAACGCCAGCGCCGCGTCCCTGGAGCGGCCGACGAAGCGGCCGCGAATCTGATGCCGATCCGGCTGCACTTCGAACAGGTTGTCCGGGTGCTCGTTGTCTTCAGGCTCGTTGGTCTGCTGACCGGACCATGCACTTCGCGCCATCAAACGGTCGAGCAGACCGGGCATGACCGACTGCCCAATAATCGCTTTGATCGTCGACCACCCTAGCCACAACTCTCGCGGAGGATGCTTTACCACACTGAAAATCGCCCGTGCCGCTACGTCGGGGTCGTGAATCGGTGGCACCGGTTGGGGACGCTTGGGCAATTTGTTGCGCGCCCAGTCGAACTGCGGGGTATTGATCGCGGGCAATTGCACCATGCACACGCGAATATGGCTGCGCTCATGCAGCAACTCACAGCGCAACGAATCGGTAAAACCGCGCACGGCAAATTTTGCCCCGCAGTAAGCGGCCTGCAACGGAATGGCCCGATAGGCCAGCGCCGAGCCGACCTGAATGATCAATCCTTTGTTACGCGGACGCATCAACGACAGCGCCGCCAAGGTGCCATGAACCGTGCCGAGATAGGTCACCTGAGTGACGCGCTCGATCTCGGCGGCAGACAATTGTTCTATCGGCGAAAGCACCGTGACCATCGCCGCGTTAACCCAGACCGCCAGCGGCCCGAGCGCGGTTTCCAGTTGCTGCGCGGCCTCTTGCACGGCGAGCGCATCGGCGACGTCGACGCTGACGGTTTCAACCTGAACGCCATACGCTTGCAGCTCCTCTTGCGTGGCGGCCAGTCCCGCCGGATCACGCGCCAACAGTCCGATGTGGTAGCCGCCAGCGGCAAACCGATGAGCCACCGCGCGCCCGACGCCAGCACTGGCGCCGCTAATCACCACCAAAGATTGCTCCTGCATGAACCGTCCTCGTTGACGCTCAGTCGATCGGCCCGTTATTGATCATCAAGTCATCGCTCACTGCCAATATCTCCTCGGGGATCGGGTCCCTCACTGGTTGTTCAATGCAGTCTTTAGGATGGACGCCGAACGTGCGCCGTCAGTTCGTTTTTTCAGCCGAGCATCAAGCGCAGCTTGCGCAAAAGGTCCACCGGCGCGTAGGGCTTGGCGATCAATTCGAACTCATTGTCAGCCAGCTCATTGGGCGTCGACTCGTCCGCGCAGTACCCGGTCGTCAGCAGGATCTTCATGGCCGGATAGCGTTGGCTGATTTCCCGCGCCAGTGCCAGCCCGTTCATGTCGCCCGGCATGACCAGATCGGTGAATACCAGGTCGTATTCGCTACTCTGCAGCACGGCCAGTGCCTCGCTCGCATCTGCAGCGAGGTCGGTGTGGTAACCCTGTTCGGACAATACAAAGCGCGCCAGTTCAGCGACTTCGGCGCGATCCTCGACGATCAGGATGCGCTCCGTGCCCTTGAGATTTTCTGCGGTTTCAGCGGAGCCAGATGCCGATAGCTGACTGTCATCCGCCGGGAAGAACAGGCGCACCGTGGTGCCGAGTCCCGGCGTCGATTCGATTTTGACCACACCGCCGGATTGCTTGACGAAGCCGTAAACCATCGACAAACCGAGGCCGGCACCGTTGCCTTCCTCTTTGGTGGTGAAAAACGGCTCCATCACTTTGTCGAGATCGTCAGCGGCAATGCCCACGCCGTTATCGGCAACCGCGATGCAGACGTAACGCCCCGCCGCCAGTCCGCCCTGGTGCGGATCGGTCGCGTCCGGGACCACGACGTTGCGGGTCAGCACGGTAATCGCTGGCTGTTGCCGGTCAACCAGCGCATCGCAGGCGTTGGAGAGCAAATGGTTCAGCGCCATCTCCGCCTGCGCCGGGTCGAGCCGGCAGTTCCACAAGTCCTCGGCCAGTTCGAATTGCGGTTCCAGATCGGCGGATTCATGCGTCGGCAGCGTAGAGCGCTCAAGCAAGGCATTGAGATTGATCACCCGGCCTTCGAGCCGTTGTCGGCGGGAGAATGCCAGCAGATGCTGGGTCAGCAAACGTGCTTTTTCCGCCGCCGCGCGAGCGTGGCCGGCGCCGACCACGATGCGTTGCGGATCGATGCTCGGCCGCTTGGCGGTGTGCTGGATCAGCTCGATGTAGCCGATCATCACTTGCAACAGATTGTTGAAATCGTGGGCAATGCCTCCGGTCAACTGCCCGAGTGCTTCCATGTTTTCGCTGTATCGCAAACCGTCCTCGGCGTCACGGCGGCGGCTGACGTCCATTTGCGAAGCGAAGAAATACACCAGTTGTCCGCGCTCGTTGAATAGCGGCGCGATGAACAGCTCGTTCCAGAACGACGAGCCGTCCTTGCGATAGTTGAGCACCTCCACGCAGGTTTCGTGGTGATGTTTCAGCGCTTGCTTGACCCGTTGCAACACCGCACGATCAGTCTGCTCGCCTTGCAGAAACCTGCAGTTGCGCCCGAGCACTTCTTCCAGCTCGTAGCCGCTGAGTTCAAGAAACGCATTGTTGGCAAAAATGATGGGATCGTCGGGCTGCGCTGGATCGGTGACAATCATGGCCATGCGGCTGACCTGCACCGCCGCGAAAAACACATCTTTGCGTTCTTGCGAAAGGGTCGCCGCATCGGCGCGGTCGACGATCGGCCTGGATTTTCTGGGCAAGTTGACCTCCGCTAAGTGACTCCGTTTCGCTGTGACCATCATCAGCGAGCGAAGTGCCGAGGCCAGCCGCCGACAGCGCGGGTGTCCGATGAATTGTCGCAGTCCATCGATGGATCCGAATCGCCTCGCTGATTGTCGAAAGCTCACCGAGAACTGCACGCAATATCTGAAATCCGATCCGCCAGGGAGAACCACCGTGGATTTGTTGTTTCTGGGCACGTCTGCCGGCGTGCCGACCCGCCAGCGCAACGTCAGCGCGACGGCACTGATCGCGTCTGCCGGCAAGGGCTGGTACCTGATCGATTGTGGTGAAGGCACTCAGCATCAGGTGCTGCGCACGCCGCTGTCGCTGAGCGAGTTGCGGGCGATTTTCATCACTCATGTGCACGCCGATCACTGCCTGGGCTTGCCGGGTCTGCTGGCGAGCACCGGCATGTCCGGACGCACGCGATCACTGGACATTATCCTGCCAACATCGCTGCATCCATGGCTGAAAATGAGTCTGGAGGTGACGCAATCGTATCTGCCGTTCGAGATCAACCTGCACGCTGTGGAAACGCTCACGGAGTGGCGCAACGTTAACGTTCAGGTGCAGACCGTCGAACTGTCGCATCGGGTGCCGTGTCACGGTTATGTGTTCACCGAGTCCGACCCGGAACCGCGTCTGGACGTGCAGCGCCTGGATGCCGAGGGTATCGAACGCGGCCCGCTCTGGGGTCAGTTGGCCCACGGTCAGGACGTGGAGGTTGACGGGCGGATGCTGCACGCTCGCGACTATCTGCTGAGTTCACGACCTGATCGACGCATCATTGTCTGCGGCGATAACGATCGGCCGGCACTGCTGGCCGAAGTGGCGCAATCGGCGGATGTGCTCGTGCATGAAGCGACATTCGTGCAGGCAGCAATCGACCGCGCTCGTGCCAGTTACGGCCACAGCAGCGCCGCCGCTGTCGCTGGATTTGCCGAATCAGCCGGGGTGCGCAATCTGGTGTTGACGCATTTCAGCGCGCGCTATCAGGCCAATCCGGCGGTGAGCCCGTCGATCGAGGATGTGCGCAACGAAGCGGCAGCGCTGTATCACGGCCAACTGATTCTGGCGCGGGATCTGCAGCGCTATCACCTCGACCGTTTGGGGCATTTGCAGCCCGTAGCGATCGAGCGCAAATCTTTGCAAGTCACCAAGATTTCACAGTGATTAACCGGGGCGCGCCGCCTGATGTCAAGCGCGCGCCCCATCAAGCGCTCATAGACGATCTTCGCCCGTGCTTCAGCTGCGATGTTGGAGCGCATGTCGGCGGTAGGCTCACCGACGGTGTCGATATACGCCGCCGTCCATGGCACGCCGGCCGAGACTAACGCAGCAAATGCACCACCAACCCAACCAACGCACAGCCCAGCAACACCTGAATCACTCCGCGCTTGAAGCGAAACAGCGCAATGGCCGCCGCAAGCGCAATCAACGCCGACGTCCAGTCCAGGCTGCCGCTGAAACCCTGCGGCCAGAGCACGTGATAGCCGAAGAAACACGCCAGATTGAGAATCACGCCGACCACCGCGGCGGTGATGGCGGTCAGCGGCGCGGTGAATTTGAGTTCGTCATGCGTCGACTCCACCAGCGGGCCGCCGGCGAGGATGAACAGGAATGAGGGCAGAAAGGTAAACCACGTCACCAGCGCGGCGGCGACCGCTCCGGCGAGGAACACCTGATCGGCGCCGAACACCTGCGTCACATAAGCGCCGACAAAACCGACAAACGCCACCACCATGATCAGCGGCCCCGGTGTGGTTTCGCCTAGCGCCAGGCCGTCGATCATCTGCGTCGGGGTCAGCCAGCCGTAGTGACCGACCGCACCTTGATAGACGTAGGGCAACACTGCGTAAGCTCCACCGAAGGTGAGCAGCGCTGCCTTGGTGAAGAACCAGCTCATCTGCGTCAGCGTGCCCTGCCAGCCAAACAGCGCGGTCAACACGCCCATCGGCAATGCCCACAGCGCGGCGCCAATCACGGCGAGCATGGCCAGTCTCGTCCAGCTGAAACGGGCATGGGCCGGTGTTGGCGTGTCGTCGTCGATCAACGCCGGACCGAAAGACTTCTTCGCCGCACTATGCCCGCCGGCTCTGAACCTCTCAGGCGCCAAGCGTCCGCCGCAATAGCCGATTACCGCCGCACCCAAAACGATCAGCGGAAACGGCACATTGAACGCAAAGATCGCCGTAAACGACGCCGCCGCAATCGCCCACAGCCAATTGTTCTTCAGCGCCCGCGAACCGATCCGATGGGCCGCCTGCACGACGATGGCCGTCACCGCAGGCTTGATCCCGTAAAACAGCCCGGCCACTACCGGCACCTCACCGAAGGCGATATAGAGCCACGACAGGAAAATCAGGATGAACAGCGAAGGCAACACGAACAACGCCCCGGCCACAATCCCGCCCCAGCTTCGATGCATCAGCCAGCCAATGTAGGTCGCCAATTGCTGCGCCTCCGGCCCGGGCAGCAACATGCAATAGTTCAAGGCATGCAGAAAACGCCGCTCGGAAATCCAGCGCCGGCGCTCGACCAACTCCTGGTGCATGATCGAAATCTGCCCGGCCGGCCCGCCGAAACTGATAAAGCCCAGCTTCAACCAGAACCAGAACGCCTCACGCAGACTCACGCTCTGCGGCTTCACCTCGTCATCACCCGCCAACGGCTGAACTTCACTCATCGAGCTGTTCCTTTTATGCAGTCGGCAGGTTGTACCCGAAAAGCATTGCGAACAAAACGCCAGAAACGAAAAAGCCCCCGTAATCAGCAATGATTACGGGGGCTTCGTCTTGTTCAATAATGGCGGAGAGATAGGGATTCGAACCCTAGGTACCGGTGAAGGTACAACGGATTTCGAATCCGTCCCATTCGGCCACTCTGGCATCTCTCCAACGGCGCGCATCATAACAACACTTTCGTCGGTTGCGAACCCCCCAAACGAAATTTTTTCCGTGCTATCAGATGCTTGCGTCGATTAAAGCGGTACGCCCAGACGAGCGGCGACTTCTTCGTAGGCTTCGATGACGTCACCGAGGCCCTGGCGGAAGCGGTCCTTGTCCATCTTCTTCTTGGTGTCCTTGTCCCACAGACGGCAGCCGTCCGGGCTGAACTCGTCGCCGAGGACTATGGAGCCGTCGCTGAACACGCCGAATTCAAGCTTGAAGTCGACCAGCAGCAGGCCGGCGTCGTCGAACAGTTTGCTCAGGACTTCGTTGACCTTGAGCGACAGTTCCTTCATGCGCACCAGTTGCTCGGCGGTGCCCCAGCCGAATGCAACAACGTGGGATTCGTTGATGAACGGGTCGCCCTTGGCGTCGTCCTTCAAGAACAGTTCGAAGGTGTACGGGTTGAGCTTCATGCCCTCCTCGACACCCAGACGCTTGACCAGGCTGCCGGCGGCGTAGTTACGCACGACGCATTCCACCGGGATCATGTCGAGCTTCTTCACCAGGCACTCGTTGTCGCCCAGCAGTTTGTCGAATTGGGTCGGCACGCCGGCCGCTTCGAGTTTCTGCATGATGAAGGCGTTGAACTTGTTGTTCACCATACCTTTGCGATCGAGCTGTTCGATGCGCTTGCCGTCGAACGCCGAAGTGTCGTTGCGAAACAGCAGGATCAAGCGGTCAGCGTCGTCGGTCTTGTAAACCGATTTGGCTTTGCCGCGGTAGAGTTCTTCACGTTTTTCCATGATGGGCTCCGCTTGCTAAGTAGGTGGGCTAGGCGATGTGGCGCCAGTCGAGCCCTGAATCTTGATCGGCCAGTTGCAGCCAGTCCGGGTCGCACCCGAGGGTGTCGACAAAACATTGCCGGGCCAGCTGCGGCAGGTTGTTCTTGCTGCTCAGATGGGCCAGGACCAGGTGTTGCAAGCCCTGCCAGCCCAACTCGGCCACCAGGAATGCCGCCTGATGGTTGTTCAGATGTCCGCGTTCGCCGCCCACCCGCTGCTTGAGAAAGTACGGGTAGTGACCACGAGCCAGCATGTCGCGGCAATGGTTGGACTCGATCATCAATGCATCGAGGTCCCGATAGCCATCCAGCACCCGCTCGCAGAACGATCCCAGGTCGGTCAGCAGGCCGAAGCGCCGCTGTTCCTGATCGCTGAAGACGTACTGGGTCGGCTCCTGCGCGTCATGGGCCACGGCAATGACCCCGACGTTCAGTGCGCCGATCTGCAGTTGCTCGCCGCCGGCGAGAAAGCCTGCCGGTTCCAGCGGTTTGCGCATCCCGCGCAGTGTGCCGCGACTGAGGTAGACCGGCAGATTGTAGCGCCGAGACAGCAAACCCACGCCATGCACGTGGTCGGCATGTTCGTGGGTCACGAGTATCGCGCTCAGTTGCGCCGGGTGCACACCCAGGCGCAACAGACGTCTTTCGGTTTCCCGCAGGGAAAAACCACAATCCACCAGCACGTACGTATCAGCACTGGCGATCAGCGTGCCGTTCCCTTGGCTACCGCTGCCGAGAACGGCAAAACGCATATCGGATCAGCCCAGGTTGTCCTGAATCACGCTCAACACTTTACGCGCGACATCGGCCGGCGCGACGGTGTTGATGTTCTTTTCGACGGTGACCTGGATGTTCTCGCCCACCTTGCTCAGGCGAACCTGATAACGCTCGGCGCGGGCTTCGACTTCTTCCTTGCTCGGCGCACTGCCGAACAGGCTGCTGAAGAAGCCAGGCTTGTCGTCTTTCTTCTCGGCTTTTTCGGCCAGGTTGATGTAGTAAAGGCCCAGGCTGCGGTTGATGTCTTCAACGCGCCATTCGCCCTGTTCCAGCGCACGGCCGACGCTCGACCAGGCGCGGTCCAGATCGGTACCGACGTTCAACACCGGGTTGCCGCTGCCGTCTTCGTTCAGGCTGACACGGCTCGGCGCGTCGAAATCACGCGAGGCCAGCATCGACACCGAGCCGCCCTTCTCGGAGGTGCGACTCATGCTCGCGAGCATGTCGTCGACCAGCGCAGCGTCCAGGCCAGTGTTGACCGAACGGTTGGTGAAGGCCACGTCGGCCGTGCTGCCGGCAGGACGCTCGGCGCTGACTACGTAGATTTCACTGGTGTTGCGCTGCACGCCCGGCTCGATACGTACGCGCACACGGGTTTCGCTGTCGCTGGCGATACCGGCCGCACTCAGGCGCTTGGCCATCGAAGCGGACAGCTCGTCGGAGTGCTGCCAGGTAGTGGTGAACTCGCCGGTCTGCGGACGCTGTTCATCCAGACGGAAACCGTTGTCCTGGAAGAACTGCAGCGCCACTGGCCAGACTTCGGCCGGTGGATGCTGGGCTACGACCCAACGCGAATCACCGCTCTTCTGCAGCGAGTAATCAGTGGCATCGGCAACCGCCGACAGCGGCTGAGGACGCGGCACGACGTATTCGCCCGTCGCGGTGTCATCGGCCACGTTGCGCGGGATCGGCAACAGCGGATCGAGGCGCTTGGCAGTGCTCACATCCGGTGGCAATTGCATCGGTGCAGTCTGTTGCGCTTGCAGGTAATCGCTTCCACGGTCGCGGAAATAACCTTCCGGCCCCCAGACCCATCCGCAGCCACTGGTGCTGGAGATAATCAAGGCAAGTGCGGAAAGTCCGGCCATTCGCTTCATGCGTTGTACTTCCTCAATTAAACCAGGACGTTGCACTGGCGCAGGGCCGAGCGCAGCGTTTCATGACAAGGGGTGCTCAGCCAGGTCAGTGGCAGGCGGATGCCTTCGTGCATCAGGCCCATTTCGACCAAAGCCCACTTCACCGGAATCGGGTTGGCTTCGATGAACAGGTCCTTGTGCAGCGGCATCAGTTTTTCGTTGATTGCGCGTGCGGTATCGGCGTCGCCCTTCAGCGCGGCCTCGCACAGGTCAGCCATTTCGCGCGGGGCGACGTTGGCGGTGACCGAGATGTTGCCTTTGCCGCCCAGCAGGATCAGCTCAACAGCGGTCGGATCATCGCCGGACAGCACGATGAAATCCTTGCTCACGCCATCGATGATCGCTTTGGCGCGTTTGAGGTCGCCGGTGGCTTCCTTGATGCCGATGATGTTCGGCACGGTGGACAGGCGAATCACCGTCTCGGCCTGCATGTCGCAGGAGGTGCGGCCGGGAACGTTGTAGAGAATCTGCGGAATGTCGACCGCTTCAGCGATGTGCTTGAAGTGCTGGTACAGGCCTTCCTGGGTCGGCTTGTTGTAATAAGGAACCACCAGCAGGCAGGCATCGGCGCCGGCAGCCTTGGCGTTGCGGGTCAGCTCGACGGCTTCGCGGGTCGAATTTGCGCCGGTGCCGGCGATGACCGGAATGCGCCCGGCAACCTGTTTGACCACGGCTTTGATGACGGCGATGTGCTCTTCTACATCAAGGGTGGCCGACTCGCCGGTAGTACCGACGGCGACGATGGCATGGGTGCCGTTCTTGAGGTGGAAGTCCACGAGTTTGCTGAGGCTGTCCCAGTCAAGACGCCCTTGTGCATCCATGGGAGTGACCAGTGCCACCATACTGCCCGCAATCATGAAACCGCTCCTGCCGGAAAAAGAGAGCGGTAATGGTACTGGCGCCAAGATGCTTGCACAAGCGAAGTACTGCGCCGCTGCCATTCCCCTTGGCGCCGCTTTTCGCTACCCTTCAGACTTTGATCGGTACAGATCAGCTTGTACGCCGGGTTTCAGCCTCCCCTTTCGGCCTCCCAGGCCCCGTTCCTGCGTCGCATCGACGCGCTCCCGCACAGTGGAGCGAGCCGCGAACGCTGGCCGGGGCTCTTTATACGGACCGCCAGAACAGGCACGCCCGGCCACCAATGCCCGTCAACCTACCGACCGCTCATCGCTTTAGGAATGCTGCATGTCCACCCCCACAGTTCGCGAACAATTCCTTGTCATCAGTGCCCTCGGCGCCAACCCCATGGAGCTGACCAACGTCCTGTGCCGCGCCAGCCATGAAAACCGCTGCGCTGTCGTCACCTCTCGCCTGACCCGCCACGGCGAGTGCAGCGCTCTGGTGCTGGAAGTTTCCGGTAGCTGGGACGCCCTCGCGCGCCTCGAAGGCAGCCTGCCATTGCTGGCCAAGCGTCACGCTTTCACCGTCAACGTGGTGCGCAGCGCCGCTCTGGAAAATCGTCCGCAAGCGCTGCCTTACGTGGCTTACGTCAGCTCGGCGTATCGCCCGGACATCATCAATGAGCTGTGCCAGTTCTTCATGGACCATAACGTCGAACTGGAAAACCTCACCTGCGACACTTACCAGGCTCCGCAGACCGGCGGCACCATGCTCAACGCCACGTTCACCGTGACCCTGCCGGCCAACACCCAGATCAGCTGGCTGCGCGATCAGTTCCTCGATTTCGCCGACGCGATGAACCTGGATGCCCTGATCGAGCCTTGGCGCCCACAAAACCCAATGTAAGGAAGCTTTCATGGCCGTTGTCATCGACCAACCGGTTGCGGATTTCACCGCGCCTGCGACCAGCGGGCAGACCGTCAGCCTGTCCGAACTCAAGGGCAAGCAAGTGGTGATCTACTTCTACCCAAAGGACAGCACCCCGGGCTGCACCACTCAAGGCCAGGGCTTTCGCGATCAATATGCGGCATTCAAGGCTGCCAACACCGAAGTCTTCGGCATTTCCCGCGACAGCTTGAAGTCGCACGAAAACTTCAAAGGCAAACAGGAATTTCCATTCGAGCTGATCAGCGATAAGGACGAGGCGGTTTGCCAGCTGTTCGACGTGATCAAGCTGAAAAAGCTGTATGGCAAGGAATACCTGGGCGTTGATCGCAGCACTTTCCTGATTGATAAGGACGGTGTGCTGCGTCAGGAATGGCGTGGCGTGAAAGTGCCGGGGCATGTTGATGCCGTGCTGGCGGCGGCTGAGGCTCTGAATAAAGCCTGATGTTTTTGCTGCGTCGTCACCGACGCCATCGCTGGCAAGCCAGCTCCCACAGGGTTCAGCACATACAAAACCTGTGGGAGCTGGCTTGCCAGCGATGAGGCCAAAAGCCTCACCCCGATTTAAAGCAACGGCGCCACCACCGGCTCCTTGCGCGGCCACGCATCGAGCACAGCCTTGAACAGCGTCGCCAGCGGGATCGCAAAGAACACACCCCAGAATCCCCACAATCCGCCAAACAACAACACCGCGCAGATGATCGCCACCGGATGCAGGTTCACTGCTTCCGAAAACAGCAACGGCACCAGCACGTTGCCGTCCAGCGTCTGAATGATTCCGTAGACCGCCATCAGGTAGATGAACTGATCGCTCCAGCCCCACTGGAACAGCGCAATCAGCAGCACCGGCACGGTCACCACTACCGCACCGACATACGGCACCACCACCGACAAACCTACCAGCAACGCCAACAACGCCGCGTAGTTCAGGCCCAGCGCGATGAAGGCGATGTAGGTCACGCCGCCGCAGATCACGATCTCGATACCTTTGCCCCGAATGTAATTGGCGATCTGCCGGTTCATTTCCTGGGCGACACGGGTGATCAGGGCGCGCTCGCGAGGCAGATAGCCGCGCACCCACTCACCGATCATCGCCCGATCCTTGAGGAAAAAGAACACCAGAATCGGCACCAGCACAAGGTAGATCATGATGTTCACCAGCAGCGGCAAACTCGACAACGAGAAAGTCAGTGCCCACTGACCGAACTTGCCAATCTCGCCCCGCGCCGCCTCGATGGCTTGCAAGACTTGCTCGTCGGACACCAGATGCGGATAGCGCTCGGGCAATAGAAGCAGCAGCGATTGCCACTTGGCGAGCATGCCCGGCAACTCGTTGAACAGCGTGATCAATTGATGCCATAGCAGCGGCAGGACCACGACGATGAACAGCATCAGCGCGCCCATGAACAGCGCAAACACCAGCCCCACCGCCACGCCGCCCGGCACGCGCAGCCGCTCGAGCGTCACCACCAGGCCCTGCATCAGATACGCCAGCACCATGCCCGCCAAGACCGGCGCAAGCATGCCGCCGAGGGTGAGCACGGCGGTGAAGGCGAGAAACAGCAGCACTGCCAGCACCACGGCTTCTTCATCGGAGAAGTAGCGCTGAATCCAGTCGCGTAACACTTTGAACATCAATAATCCCTTCGATTGTTAACGCGCTCGCGTCAGGCTTTTTTCAACCAGTAACGGTAGACGCCAGCCTCGTCTTCTTCGCGCAACAGCGCATGACCGGCCAATTTGGCAAAGGTGCGGAAGTCGCGTTGCGAGCCGGCATCGGTAGCGATGACCTTGAGTACAGCGCCGCTTTGCAGTTTATTGAGCTCCATTTTTGCCTTTAGCAACGGCAACGGACAGTTCAGGCCACTGGCGTCCAGTTCCACGTCGTGGGCTACAGCGTCAGTCATTGCGTCACTCCGGTTCGGGTTGTCGAGCTGCCTAGAATATCTGGTCGCGGCTTCGGTGTCCGGCTACAGTAAGGTCTTTGTCCTCCAAGGCTTTGTGCATGACTTTTCTGCGCCCTACCCTGCTGACGCTCGCTTGCCTGCTCGCCTCACCAGGCTTTGCCGACGATCTGCCGTCACTCGGCGACGCCAGCTCTGCCATTGTCTCGCCGCAACAGGAATACCAGCTCGGCCGTGCCTGGCTGGCCATGCTGCGCAGTCAGGTTTCCCAGCTCAACGATCCGCAACTCAAGGATTACGTCGAATCCAGCGTCTATAAACTGGTGGAGACCAGCCAGGTCTCCGACCGACGTCTGGAATTCATCCTGATCAACAGCCCGCAGCTCAACGCCTTCGCTGCACCGGGCGGCGTAGTCGGGGTCAACGGCGGCCTGTTCCTCAATGCGCAAACCGAAGGTGAATACGCCTCGGTGCTCGCCCACGAATTGGCGCACTTGTCGCAACGTCACTTTGCTCGCGGGGTGGAAGCCTCACAAAGAATGCAGGTGCCGATGATGGCCGCGTTGCTGGCCGGCATTGTCATTGCGGCGGCCGGCGGCGGTGATGCCGGCATCGCCACCATCGCTGGCACCCAGGCTGCGGCGTTGCAGGAGCAACGGCGCTTCTCGCGACAAAACGAACAGGAGGCGGATCGCATCGGCATCCTCAACCTGGAAAAGGCCGGTTACGATCCGCGGTCGATGCCGACCATGTTCGAACGCCTGATGCGCCAGTACCGCTTTGACGCCAAACCGCCAGAATTCCTCCTGACCCACCCGGTTACCGAATCGCGTATCGCCGACACCCGCAACCGCGCCGAGCAGGCGAAACCGGGCGGCATCGAAGACAGCATGCGCTACCAGTTGATTCGCGCGCGGGTGCAGTTGATCTACGAGGAAACCCCGGGGCTGGGCGCCAAGCGTTTCCGCGCCCTGCTCGATGAGAACCCGAAAAACGATGTCGCGCGTTACGGCCTCGCCATCGCCCAGATCAAGGGCGGCCAGCTCAACGAAGCCCGCGAGAACCTCAAGCAATTGTTGGCCAAGTCGCCGAACGAGATCATCTACAACCTCGCGCAGGTCGATCTGGACATCACCAACAATCGCCTGCCCGATGCGCAGTCACGGGTCGACCGCATGCTCACGCAGTTCCCGGGCAACTATCCGCTGAATCAGGTGCGTGTCGATCTGCTGTTGAAACAGAATCGCGCCGCCGATGCCGAGAAGGCGCTGGACAGCCTGCTCAAGTCCCGCCCGGATGATCCGGACGTCTGGTATCAGGTTGCTGAAACCCGTGGCTTGTCGGGCAACATCATCGGCCTGCATCAGGCGCGAGCCGAGTATTTTGCGCTGGTCGGCGATTACCGCCAGGCCATTCAGCAGTTGGACTTCGCCAAGCGCAAGGCTGGCAACAACTTCCCGCTGTCCTCACGCATCGATGCCCGCCAGCGTGAGCTGATGGAACAGGAGCGTATGGTCAAGGACATGATGGGCTGAGTCTTTCCAAGCAAGACAAAAACTTCAGACACAAAAAAACCGCCTCTTTCGAGGCGGTTTCTTTTTTACCTTGTTGCTGGCTTATTCAGCCAGTTTAAAGGTGATGAAGCTGGCACGGCCCTGACGCAGCACGCGCATCGACACCGAACGGTTCTTCGGCAATGCCTTGGCAATGTCGGTGAACTCCTTGGCCGAGCCGATGGCCTGGTTGTTCAGATGAGTAATCACATCACCCGGCTGCAGACCGATCAGGGCCGCAGGACCGTCCTGCACTTCCTTGATCACCACACCACCTTTGAGGTCGTAGGCTTTCTTCTGCTCGGCGGTCAATTCGCCGACCGCAACACCCAAGCGGTTGCTGCTGCTTTCCGCGCCGGATTTCGGCAGTGCGTCCAGCTCTTTATCCTCGTCCGGGATTGCGCCGACAGTCAGCTCGACGTTCTTGCGCTTGCCTTCTCGAATCACTTCCAGATTAGCTTTGGCGCCAGCCTTCAGCGCGCCGACCAGATGCGGCAGATCGGCAGACATGACGATCGGCTGACCGTTCATGCTCAGGATCACGTCGCCAACCTGCAGGCCGCCCTTGGCCGCAGGGCCGTCATCCTGGATCTGCGCTACCAGCGCGCCAGCTGGCTTGTCCAGACCAAATGACTCGGCGAGGTCCTTGTTCACTTCCTGAATGACCACGCCCAGCCAGCCGCGGCTGACTTTGCCACCGCTTTTGAGCTGATTGGAAACGTCCATAGCCACGTCGATCGGGATGGCAAACGAAACGCCCATGAAGCCACCGGAGCGGGTGTAGATCTGCGAGTTGATGCCGACCACTTCACCGTTCAGGTTGAACAGCGGGCCACCGGAGTTGCCCGGGTTGATCGGCACGTCGGTCTGAATGAACGGCACATAGTTTTCGTTTGGCAGGCTACGACCGACGGCGCTGACGATGCCTTGGGTCACGGTGTGGTCAAAGCCGAATGGCGAACCGATCGCGACGACCCACTGGCCAGCCTTCAGATCCTGGGATTTGCCGAGCTTGAGCACCGGCAGATCCTTGCCTTCGATTTTCAGCAACGCCACGTCGGAACGTGGATCGGTGCCGACCAGCTTGGCTTTCATCTCACTGCGGTCAGCCAGACGGACGAGGATTTCGTCAGCATCGGCGATCACGTGGTTGTTGGTGAGGATGTAGCCGTCCGGCGAAATGATGAACCCCGAACCCAGCGATTGCGCTTCACGCTGACGCCCGTCGCCACGCGGCGAGCGCTGCTGAGGCGGCATGCCGCGCTCAAAGAATTCGCGCAGCATCGGTGGCAGACCTTCCAGATCCGGCATCTGCTGATTCACGCGACGGTCCGGCAGTTTCTGCGTGGTACTGATATTCACTACCGCTGGCGACGCTTGTTCGACCAACTGGGTGAAATCAGGCAGATCGGCCGCTTGCGCAGCAGGGACCGCCTGACCGAGCAACAGCACGGTGGCGAAGATGGAAAGATAAGATTTCAAACTAGGTATCGACATACAGCTCCCGTTACGACGAGCAGGGTTAAGCGATATGGAGCAAAGGAACACCGGAAACCACAGACCGGTATTTTTGTTCCGGGAACAACAAACAAGGCCAGAGCCGTGAGGCTCTGACCTATAAAAAATTTTCAGGGGTTTTGCAAATGAAAATGCTCAGCAAACATTTCGACGTCTCGACGACGAGGTGGAAATGACTGAAATCAGCTCACTGCTTGCTGGTCGCAGCGCCATCGTTGTTACGCATCGATAGAGCAATTCGTTCGGCGGTGCCAATCGGGATTTCGCCAACCACCGTGACCATCATTTCACCTTGCGGTGTAGTCAAACGACGGGATACCGCGACGGTAGGGCCCAACTGGGTACGAGTATCGGTGACGGTTGCACCGTTCAACGGCTCAAGGAACACGGAGAAACGCGCCAGGCCATCGTCATACATCAGGCTGCTGACCTGGGTCTTGGTCTGCGCATCCTTGTGCGAACTGCTGCTGGTCAGCTCGAAGCCTGGCGGCAGCCAGTCCGAGCGCCAGTTTTGCACGGTCTTCGCCGCAGAAGCCTTGTCGCTTGCGATGTTGATCGGCTTGCAATCGGCGTCTGCCAGCAAATCCTTGTCCGACGGGATTTCATCGGTGTCGAGGCTGGTGAACTGAAAGCGCTCGAGCAATTGCCCTTTATCGTTCAACAGCAACGACTTGAGCGGCAGGCCGGTTTTCTTGTCCAGATGCAGCTCGAAACCGTATCGGTGCTGATCACGAGGGGTCAGCGACACGATCACTGCATCACGACCGGCCACGCGCGACTTGCCAATGACAGCAAGGTCATACCAATTCTTCAGCTTTTTGGGGTCCAGCGCACGGGCGGCAGCGTTGGGCGAGTCACCCAATCCCGCAATCAGGGTGCCGCTGACGCATTGAGTTCGTCCATCAATGCGCACGACTTCCTGAGCCGAACCGTCGAGCTGCAATAACCGCTCGCGGACCTGGCCATTCTGGACACGGTGCCAGATGTTGTGCGTGGAAAAACTGCCGTTGCGCTCGTAAACGAAAGTACCGTGAAAGCTTTGCTGCTGCTCGGCCTGGCCCAGACGGGTCAACCAGTCCTGGGCCTCGTCAGCGTGGGCTGGAACGATGAACCAGCCACTGAGCAGAAGCGAAAGTAGAGGGATGGCGCGCATGATCCTCCTTAACGGTTTTCCAGGCTTGCGGCACGTGCGTATGGCAGCGCGCTTTCAGTTCCTTTGAGTGCAGCCTGCTGAGCGTGCTGACGCAGATAGCCTGGCAGACGCTGATCATGCCAGCCTGGCTGTCCTTGCAGAACGCCGTTAGCCATAGGACCAGTCGCTTCCGAGCTTTCGCTGTAACCAGCCAGAACTGCCGGACCTTTGACCTGTGGAGTGGCCAGAGTAGGCTGATTCGACTGCTGGGCCAGTTCAACACCAGCGATTTCGTCCTGGTTGTACAGGCGAACACCGGCCAGAACGGCCACGGTTACCGAAGCGGCAACAGCGAGGCGACCCAGGTTGCGCCATGGGCTGCGGGATACTTTGGCCGGAGCCGTTTCGTCTTCCAGCGCAGCGGACACTGCCGCAGCGATATCCAGACGCGGAAGCAGCAGATCCTTGTGCATGGCTGCCCGAGCGATCTGGTAACGAGCCCAGGTCTCACGGGTATCAACATCATCCAGTGCGCTAAGCACTCGACGCAATTCCAGTTCGTCCGCTTCGTTATCCATCACTGCGGACAGCGATTCCTGCAGGGCTTCACGACTCATGGCGTTCCTCTCTTGGCTGTCGCCGCTGTCTCAGTTTTCCTGCAACAACGGTTGCAGGGCTTTGTCGATGGCCTCCCGAGCGCGGAAAATCCGGGAGCGCACGGTACCCACCGGACACTGCATGACGCTCGCAATGTCCTCGTAACTCAGACCATCGAATTCACGTAAAGTTAAAGCCGTACGCAAATCCTCTGGCAGTTGCTGGATGGTCCGATGGACGGTGCCTTCGATCTCATCCCGCAGCAATGCACGCTCTGGTGATTCGAGATCCTTGAGGCCGTGATCGCCATCGTAGAACTCTGCATCCTCCGAACTTACATCGCTATCCGGCGGCCGACGGCCGCGGGAAACCAGGTAGTTCTTTGCCGTGTTAATGGCAATACGGTACAGCCACGTATAAAACGCACTGTCACCGCGGAAATTTCCAAGTGCCCGATACGCCTTGATAAAGGCTTCCTGAGCAACGTCCTGGGCTTCATGGGTGTCGTGCACAAAACGCACGATCAACCCGAGAATTTTGTGCTGATATTTCAGCACCAGCAGATCGAAAGCTCGCTTGTCGCCACGCTGTACGCGTTCGACCAGCTGCTGATCCTCTTCCTGGGTTAGCATGAACACTCCTCGATAAGCCCGGAGGAGACTTGCATTACTAAACGACCAGACTTGCAAACATAGACTCGGGCTTTTCGCAAAAGTTCTCCCCCTCCAAGCAAGTTTCCTGCGGGCTCTGATTTGGCACGCACGAAAAACGCAGCGCGGGATAAACCGGCTGCGCGAATAATCTTGTTATCGGTTTCGCCGGCAGGAATCCAAACGCAGATTCCGCACTGAAGCCGACACTGTCCCTGGTTTCTGGCACCGTCTATTGATCTTGGGCCTTTGGCAAAAGTTCCAATTATTTATAGCCGTACCCACCTGACATTGCGCAACCCTGCTCGGAAAAGACTGTTTCAGCGCCGATACAGGTGTCATTTTTCAAAACCGATGAAAAAAACTTCCGACGAAGCACAGCGCTTTTTACTGCGCAGTAGTCTCACAATGCCATCTGGGCCTGGCTATTGTGCCGCCCAACCCCTCTATATACTAGTGGGCTGTGTGGCTGTCTTGACTCGCCGATCCAGCTGTCTTGCGCCAACCCCGACCCGGGTCGCTTTGAGCGGAATCCTGAAATGAGCCAACAGTTCCAACACGATGTTCTGGTGATTGGCAGCGGTGCTGCCGGTTTGACTCTCGCTTTGACCTTGCCCGGTCATCTGCGCATTGCCGTATTGAGCAAGGGCGACCTCGCCAACGGTTCGACATTCTGGGCCCAGGGTGGCGTTGCCGCCGTGCTCGACGATACCGATACTGTCGAATCCCACGTCGACGACACCCTCAACGCTGGCGGCGGCTTGTGTCACGAGGACGCTGTGCGTTTCACCGTCGAGCACAGCCGCGAAGCCATCCAATGGCTGATTGACCAGGGTGTGCCGTTCACCCGCGACGAACAGTCCGGCACTGAAGATGGTGGTTTCGAATTTCACCTGACACGCGAAGGCGGCCACAGTCATCGGCGCATCATCCATGCTGCAGACGCCACCGGTGCCGCGATCTTCAAAACCTTGCTGGCCCAGGCCAAAGAGCGTGAAAACATCGAATTGCTGGAACAGCGCGTCGCCGTCGATCTGATCACCGAACGCCGCTTGGGCATGGAAGGCGATCGTTGCCTGGGCGCTTACGTGCTGAACCGCGCCACGGGCGAAGTCGACACCTACGGCGCACGTTTCGTGATTCTGGCTTCGGGCGGCGCGGCCAAGGTCTACCTTTATACCAGCAACCCCGACGGCGCCTGCGGTGACGGCATCGCCATGGCCTGGCGCTCCGGTTGCCGGGTGGCGAACCTGGAATTCAACCAGTTCCATCCGACCTGTCTGTATCACCCGCAGGCCAAAAGCTTCCTCATCACCGAGGCCCTGCGTGGCGAGGGCGCGCATTTGAAGCTGCCCAACGGCGAGCGCTTCATGTATCGCTTCGACAAACGCGCCGAGCTGGCGCCTCGTGACATCGTCGCGCGGGCCATCGACCATGAGATGAAGCGCCTGGGTGTCGACTGCGTATATCTCGACATCAGCCACAAGCCTGAATCGTTCGTAAAAACTCACTTCCCGACTGTTTATGAACGCTGCCTGGGCTTCGGCATCGACATCACCAAACAACCGATCCCGGTGGTTCCCGCCGCGCACTACACCTGTGGCGGAGTGATGGTCGATCAGCACGGTCGCACCGACGTGCCTGGCCTCTACGCCATCGGCGAAACCAGCTTCACCGGCCTGCACGGCGCCAATCGCATGGCCAGCAACTCACTCCTGGAATGCTTCGTTTATGCCCGTTCGGCAGCGGCGGACATTCTCGCGCAACTTGATGAGGTCGCGGCGCCAAACGCCCTGCCCGCTTGGGACGCCAGCCAGGTCACCGACTCGGATGAAGACGTGATCATCGCGCACAACTGGGACGAGTTGCGCCGATTCATGTGGGACTACGTCGGCATCGTGCGCACCAACAAGCGCTTGCAACGGGCGCAGCACCGGGTGCGTCTGCTGCTGGATGAGATCGATGAGTTTTACAGCAACTATAAAGTCAGCCGCGACCTGATCGAGCTGCGCAATCTGGCACAGGTTGCCGAATTGATGATCAGCTCAGCCATGGAACGCAAGGAAAGTCGCGGGCTGCACTACACCCTCGACTATCCGGATATGCTGCCCGAAGCGCTCGACACTATTCTGGTGCCGCCCACCTACGCCGGCTGAACTTGAGCCGCACTCGCAGGCGTCGGTGCAGATCCGCCGCCTGCGAGTCACGTGGTACGCAGATCGACCTGACCCGCCACTCTCCGCGCAAACGAAAGCGCAACACCACAATCAATGGCAGCGCCAGACTGTCCGGGCGCAGTTGCACCGCTTGCCAGCCATCAGCCTGATTCCAGACCTGCCAGCCATCGCCATCGCGGCGCAAGCCGCAGAATGCTTTCGGGTGGTTCAGCAGAATCTGCCGTGGCAGCACCCAAAAACCATGCAGCGCACAGACGCAAGCGCCGAGCAGACTGGCCCAGAGTGGAATCGACAGAAGAAACAACGAGCCCATGGCGAACGCCTGGGCCAACAGATACGCCGCCAGCAACTGCCGTGAGGCATGCCAGCGGCATTCGAACGTATTACTTGGGCTGGACACGATCCAGAATCATCCGGACCATGCGTTGCAGCTCGGGATCTTCCGACTCGCTGCGCTCCATGAACCAGCCGAACATGTCCTGATCCTCACAGGTCAGCAAACGCACGTACAGATCGCGATCCACTTGATTCAACGTCGCGTAAACCTCCTGCACGAACGGCACCAGCAGCACGTCAAGCTCAAGCATGCCGCGACGGCTGTGCCAAAAGAGGCGATTCAGTTCAACTTGTTCGACCATGGAGCCCTCCTCGAATTTGCCGGGCAGTATACAGCCCCGGCGCGGGCCGCACAGTCGGCTTTGGTCGGGCACCCGTAATCCTTTATCAACTACCCATTTCAACCCTGCCCCCTTATGATGTGCCCCAGTCTATTTACCCTGCGATGACCCATGGCCGATTCTGCTTTTTTCTGCACCCTGTCTCATGAAGGCGTACTCGCGGTTCGCGGTGCGGACGCCGGAAAATTCCTGCAAGGCCAGTTGACCTGCAACATCAATTACCTGAGCGACACCCGCGCCAGCCTTGGCGCCCGCTGCACACAGAAAGGCCGGATGCAGTCGAGCTTCCGCATCCTGCTTGAAGGTGACGGCGTGGTGATGGCGATGGCCAGCGAGCTGCTCGAACCGCAACTGGCCGACCTGAAAAAGTACGCGGTGTTCTCCAAATCGAAACTGACCGACGAAAGCGCCGCCTGGGTGCGCTTCGGTCTGGCGCATGGCGACGTAGCCCTGACCAGCCTCGGTCTGGCACTGCCCGCCGAAACCGACAGCGTTGTGCGCAACGAAGGCCTGATCGCAATTCGCGTTTCGCCCGAGCGCGCCGAACTCTGGGTGTCTGCCGCTCAGGCGCCAAACATTCAAAGCCGACTGTCCGCCACGCTGGCTGAGGGCGAACTGAATCAATGGCTGCTGGGCCAGATCCGCGCCGGTATCGGCCAGGTCATGCCTTCCACCCGCGAGCTGTTTATCCCGCAGATGCTCAATTTGCAGGCGGTCGGCGGCGTGAGCTTCAAGAAAGGTTGCTACACCGGCCAGGAAATCGTCGCGCGCATGCAGTATCTGGGCAAGCTCAAGCGGCGCCTGTACCGCCTGCGCCTCGACGCGGCCGAGTTGCCGGAGCCCGGCACTCAGTTGTTCGCGCCCAGCCACAACAGCTCGATCGGCGAAGTGGTGCTGGCGGCCAATGCCGAGGGAAACATTGAACTCCTGGCCGTGTTGCAGGCCGAAGCTGCCGAAGCCGGTGATTTGCGTCTGGGCGCCCTCGAAGGCCCCGCGTTGCACGTGCTCGACCTGCCTTACGAACTGGATCGCGACCGCGAAATCCAGCGTTGATCGCAGCATTGTTGCAACACCCTAGAGAGTCCAAATGAGCGAACTGGCGGAAAAGGTCCAACAGGATTTGGTTGCGGCCATCGATAACGATGACCTGGTTCTGCCAACGTTGCCGGAAGTGGCCCTGCAGATTCGCAAGGCCGCCGAGGATCCGGAAATCAGCGTCAGCGATCTGAGCAAAGTCATCGGCCGCGACACCGCGCTGTCGGCGCGCCTGATCAAAGTGGTCAACAGTCCGCTGCTGCGCGCTGCGCAGGAAGTCACCGACCTGCACACCGCCATTACCCGTTTGGGCATCAACTACAGCAGCAACCTGGCGATCGGTCTAGTGATGGAGCAGATCTTCAATGCCCGCTCCGAAGTGGTCGAACAGAAGATGCGCGAAGTCTGGCGCAGCAGTCTGGAAATCGCTGGCGTCAGCTATGCGCTGTGTCGTCGCCACACCCAGCTCAAACCCGATCAGGCGGCACTCGGCGGGTTGGTGCATCAGATTGGCGTGCTGCCGATTCTGACTTACGCCGAAGACCACAATGAACTGCTCTCGGATGCGGTCAGCCTGACCCATGTGATCGAGCAGATTCACCCATTGCTGGGCGAGAAATTGCTGCGGGTCTGGGAGTTTCCCGAGCGCCTGGTGCATTTGCCGTTGCTGTATCAAGACTTCAGCCGCGACTCGACGCGCATCGATTACGTCGATGTCGTGCAAGTGGCCAATTTGTATTGCCGCAAGGACACCGATCATCCGTTTGCGCGGATTGACCCGTTTAGCGTGCCGGCGTTCAGGAAGCTGGGGATTGATCCGGAGAACAAGCAGTTCTGCGCGGATCTGGAAGAATCGCGGTCGATGTTCTACTGACCTGCGGTGAGGGGATTTATCCCCGTTGGGTTGCGAAGCGACCCTAGACTCTGCGATCCGAACCGCGACTGCTGCGCAGCCGAGCGGGGATAAATCCCCTCGCCACAAAAACCCCTGGTCACAAAAGTATTACCCGGCAATAAAGCTGACCCGCACCTTCAACCCTGCCTGCTCGCCATCATGCAAGGTGATCTGCGCCAGATGCGCGCGACAGATCTCGCCGACAATCGCCAAGCCCAGACCTGAGCCGGCGACCTGCTGATTACGCCGGTAAAACCGCTCGAACACCCGATCGCGCTCATGCAGCGGGATCCCGGGCCCGTCGTCCTCAACCTCAAGCACCGCCGGCGCCGTCACCCGCAAAATCACATTGCCGCCTGGTGGCGTATGCGCCAGCGCGTTGTCGACCAGATTGCTCAACAGTTCGTTGAGCAAGGTCGGTTCACCACGCAGCCACACCGGTTCATCCGCCTCCAGCGCCAACGCCACACCCCGTTTGTGCGCCAAAGGCGCCATGGCCATGCCCAGCTCTCGGGCCAATTGACTCAGATCGAGCAACTGCGCGCCGCCCTCGGCAATCGCCCGCGCACCGTTTTCGACCCGGGCCAGCGACAGCAGCTGATTGGCCAGATGGGTCAGGCGATCGGTGCTTTGTGCGGATGACTCAAGGGTGGTGCGCCAGGTTTCCGGTTCGTTTGAGCGCAGGCCCAATTCCAGGCGTGCCTTGAGTGCCGCCAGCGGCGTGCGCAACTCGTGAGCGGCATCGGCGATGAACTGCGCCTGCCGCTCGAACTGGCCGCGTAGCCTTTCGGTGAAATGATTGAGCGCGCGGACCAAGGGTCCCAGTTCATGCTGCACTTCCACCAACGGCAGTGGCCGCAAGTCGTCGGGCTGGCGTTCCTCAACGGCGGTTCTTAACCGCTCCAGCGGGCGCAACGCCGCACTCACCGCGAACCACACCAGCAACAATGCGCCCACGGCCAGCATGCCCAGGCGCAGCAACGTATCGGCCGCCAGACTGCGCGCCATGCTGACCCGCGCTTCGTCGGTTTCAGCCACGCGGATCTCCGCCATGCCGTTCATGTTCGGCTCGCTTACGGCCTTGAGCAGGCTGACCACGCGCACGTTCTGGCCGTTGTACTTCGCGTTGTAAAAGCGCGCCAGCGCCGGATAGCTGTCGGTGCGCGGCGTGCCGGGCGGTGGCCCGGGAAGATTTTCGTAGCCGGAAATCAGCTTCTGGTGAATGTCGTTGACCTGGTAATAGATGCGCCCGGCGCTGTCGTAGGCGAAGGTGTCCAGCGCCACGTAAGGCACATCGGCGCTGAGGCTGCCATCGCGCTGCGACAACCCGGCAGCGATGGTGCGTGCCGAGGCCAGCAGCGTGCGGTCATACGCGGTGTCGGCGGCTTCGCGACCGTTCCAGTAAGCACTCAAGCCGCTGGCGAGCATCAGCACCACCAGCAACCATCCAAGGTTCCACAGCAACCGCCAGCGCAGGCTGCTGGGCTTATGCATCGCGGCTTTCCAGCAGATAGCCGAGGCCACGGAAGGTGACGATGGCCACGGGCTGGCCATCGAGTTTCTTGCGCAAGCGGTGCACGTAGATTTCGATGGCGTCGGGGCTGGCTTCTTCGTCGAGGCCGAACACCTGCGCGGCCAGTTGTTCCTTGCTCATCACTCGCCCCGGCCGCGCGATCAACGCTTCGAGAACGGCTTGCTCGCGCGAGGTGAGGGTCAGCAGTTCGTCGCCGAGGGTGAAGCGCCGCGTATCGAGGTCGTAAGCCAGCACACCACAGCGCTGCTGACGCTCGCCGCCGAGGACACTGCGGCGCAGCAAGGCTTTGACCCGCGCTTCCAGTTCCGTCAGTTCGAACGGCTTGGCCAGGTAGTCGTCAGCACCGAGATTGAGGCCATGCACGCGATCCTTGACGTCGCTGCGCGCGGTCAGCATCAACACCGGCAGGTTTTTGCCGCGAGCACGCAGCCGCGCCAGCACCTCGAAACCGTCCATGCGCGGCAGACCGACATCGAGGATCGCCACGGCGTATTCCTCGCTGCCCAACGCCAGGTCGGCAGCTACGCCATCGTGCAACACATCCACCGTCAGACCGGTGCTCTTGAGCGCCTGAGCCACGCTTTCGGCCAGTTGCAAATGGTCTTCGACGAGCAGGACACGCATGGATTTTTACCTCGTTCAGGGTTGGCCGACGCCACGCTTTGTCGCGGAGTTTACAGCCGCAACCGCCGCTGTGAAGCCCGAAAACCGTGAAAGACAACTGAAAGGTTGTTGAAAGGTTAGCCGGTTAGAGTCGGCCCACGGACAGTTTCGACTGTCGCCGCTGCCGCCACACAGCGCAACGCAAAACGCCATGAAGCGTTTTCGACTCATAAGAACAATAACGGAGTACCCCAGCATGCCCTCCATGCGCACCGAGGCTGTAATGCCTGCTCGCCTAGCTCGATTCCACCGTTGCACCGTCGGCTTCTCGCCGCAGTCCTGTTTCCCCTCCGTTGTTTCAGTCGTTGCGCGCGCGCCGCGAGAAAACTGCGCCTGCCGCTAGGTTTTCGCGTTGCCCTTTGGTCATTCGGTCCATCCATAACAACAACTCCTCTGGAGACTCAAATGAACGTATCACTGCGTAAAGTTGCTCTCGCCGCTGGCGCGATGCTGTTTGCCGGCCAACTCATGGCCGAGCCGAAACGTCCGGAATGCATCGCCCCCGCCTCCCCCGGCGGTGGTTTCGACCTGACCTGCAAACTGGTGCAGAGCGCACTGGTCAACCAGAAGTTGCTGAGCAAGCCGATGCGCGTCACCTACATGCCCGGCGGTGTCGGCGCGGTGGCGTACAACGCGGTGGTCGCGCAACGTCCGGCGGATGCCGGCACGCTGGTGGCGTGGTCGAGCGGTTCGCTGCTGAACCTGGCCCAGGGCAAGTTCGGTCGCTTCGATGAAACCAACGTGCGCTGGCTCGCGGCCGTCGGCACCAGCTACGGTGCCATCGCAGTGAAAAGCGATTCGCCCTACAAGACCCTCGATGATCTCGTTCAGGCGTTGAAGAAAGATCCAGGCTCGGTGGTTATCGGCTCCGGCGGCACCGTCGGCAGCCAGGACTGGATGCAGACCGCACTGATCGCCAAGGCCGCCGGCATCAACCCGCGCGAGCTGCGTTATGTGGCACTCGAAGGCGGCGGTGAAATCGCCACGGCTCTGCTCGGCGGTCACATCCAGGTCGGCAGTACCGACATCTCCGACTCCATGCCGCACATCCAGAGCGGTGACATGCGTCTGCTCGCGGTGTTCTCGGACAAGCGTCTCGACGAACCGGAAATGAAGGACATCCCGACCGCTCGCGAGCAAGGCTACGACATCGTCTGGCCGGTGGTGCGCGGCTTCTACCTCGGGCCAAAAGTCAGCGACGAAGACTACGCCTGGTGGAAAGACTCGTTCGACAAACTGCTGGCTTCCGACGAGTTCGCCAAGCTGCGCGATCAGCGTGAGCTGTTCCCGTTCGCCATGACCGGCCCGGAACTGGACACCTACGTGAAGAAGCAGGTCGCCGACTACAAAGTGCTGGCCAAAGAGTTCGGCCTGATCCAGTGATCGTCTCTGTCTAGTGGCTGCGTCTCCTACGCGGGGACGCAGCACAGGAGCTCCCATGCTTATTCAACGCATTTTCGCCTCGGTGTTGCTGCTGGTGTGTGCCGGCCTGGCACTGATGGCGTGGCCGTACCAAGCGGCTTTTTCCTATGAACCCGTCGGCCCACGCGCCTTTCCGCTGCTGATGCTCGGCCTGATGGGGCTGGCGCTGCTGTACATGGTGGTTCGCCCGGCCCCCATCAAACACAACCCGGATGAGCCGCCGCTGGATCGCGAAACCCTGACCAAGATCGGTCTGTGCGTGGTGTTGCTGCTGGTGTTTGCCGGCACCTTCGAACCCCTTGGCTTCATCGTGGCCAGCATCATTACCGGCGTACCGATGGCCCGTCTCTATGGCGGCCGCTGGCTGCCGAGCGTGGTCATCATCAGCCTGATGGCGGTTGGTCTCTATCTGCTGTTCGATCGCTTGATGGATGTTCCGCTGCCCCTCGGCCTGCTCAGCGTCCTGGAGAACTGATATGGATACCCTTGGCTATTTGGGTCAGGGCTTCGGCGTCGCGCTGAGCCCGTACAACCTGGTGACCGCCCTGTGCGGCACCCTGATCGGCACCGTCGTCGGCCTGTTGCCGGGCCTTGGTCCGATCAATGGCGTGGCGTTGCTGATTCCGATCGCGTTCGCGCTCGGCCTGCCGCCGGAGTCGGCGCTGATCCTGCTCGCGGCGGTGTATCTGGGCTGCGAATACGGTGGCCGGATCAGCTCGATCCTGCTGAACATTCCGGGTGAAGCTTCCACCGTCATGACCACCCTCGACGGCTACCCGATGGCTCGTAAAGGTATGGCCGGTGTCGCGCTGTCACTGTCGGCGTGGAGTTCGTTCATCGGCGCGTTCATCGCCACCTGCGGCATGGTGCTGTTTGCGCCGCTGCTGGCGAAATGGGCGATTGCCTTCGGACCGGCGGAATACTTCGTGTTGATGGTGTTCGCGATTGTCTGTCTCGGCGGCATGGCTGGTGATCGACCGTTGAAGACCTTTATTGCGGCGCTGATCGGCCTGTTCCTTTCCACCGTCGGCATCGACGCCAACAGTGGCGTGTACCGTTTCACCGGCGACAACATTCACCTGACCGACGGCATCCAGTTCGTGGTGCTGGTGCTGGGTCTGTTCTCGATCAGCGAAATCCTCCTGCTGCTGGAAAAGACCCACCACGGCCAGGAAGCGGTGAAAGCCACCGGCCGGATGATGTTCAACTTCAAGGAAGCGGCGTCGGTTTTCGTCGTCAACGTGCGCTGCGGCGTGCTCGGTTTCATCATGGGCGTGCTGCCCGGTGCCGGCGCAACGCTCGCCAGTGCCGTGGCCTACATGACCGAGAAGCGCATCGCTGGCACCAGCGGCAAATTCGGTGAAGGTGATCCGCGTGGTCTGGCCGCGCCAGAGACCGCAATCGGCGGCGCGGCGTGCGGCGCTCTCGTTCCGATGCTGACCCTCGGCGTTCCGGGTTCGGGCACAACTGCGGTGATGATCGGCGCGCTGTCGCTGTACAACATCACCCCGGGTCCACTGCTGTTCCAACAGCAACCGGACATCGTCTGGGGTCTGATCGCGTCGTTGTTCATCGCCAACGTGATGCTGGTGATCCTCAACATCCCGATGATCCGCGTATTCACCCGCATCCTCGCCGTGCCGAACTGGGCGCTGGTGCCGATCATCGCGATCATCACCGGGATCGGCGTTTACGCGGTGCACGCGACCACCTTCGATCTGTTCCTGATGATCGGTATCGGCATCTTCGGTTACATCCTGCGCAAGCTGGATTTCCCGCTGTCGCCGCTGCTGCTGGGCTTCATCCTCGGTGGCCTGATGGAGCAGAACCTGCGTCGCGCGCTGTCGATCTCCAATGGCGCGTTGGAGATTCTCTGGTCGAGTCCGATCACCTTCGGTTGCTGGATCCTCACCGCGATCATGCTGCTGATGCCGCTGATTCGCATCTGGCGTAAACGTTCGGCGGCACGGCGCGTCATTGCCGATGTTTGATCGCTTGTCCCTGAAAGCCTGGTGGGGCACCCCGCTGGTCGGTCTGCTTGGCGGTTTCATCGCCAGTCAGATCGGCTGGCCGCTACCGTGGATGGTCGGCTCGTTGCTGGCGATCATCCTGGTGCGCTGCCTGACGCCGTGGCAACTGGCGGAAATCCCTGGCGGGCGCAAGTGCGGCCAGTGGATCGTCGGCATCGGTATCGGCCTGCACTTCACCCCGCTGGTGATGGAACAGGTGCTCAGTCATTTCGGTTTGATTTTCTTCGGTGCATTGGTCACCAGCCTGTCGGCGGTGGTCGGCGTATGGCTGATGCGCCGCACCGGCGAGGATCGCGCCACGGCGTTTTTCTCAAGCATGCCCGGTGGTTCCGGGGAGATGGTCAACCTCGGCGCGCGTAACGGTGCACTGCTCAGCCATGTCGCGGCCGGGCAGAGTCTGCGGGTGTTGGTGGTGGTGTTGTGCGTGCCGGCGGCGTTCAAGTATCTGCTCGGTGACGGCACGCCGATTTCTCACGCCGGCAGCGTCGATTGGCGCTGGCTGGCAATTCTGTTTCCGGCGGGCGCCCTGCTCGCCTGGCTCTGGCAGCGTCTGCGCCAACCCAATCCATGGCTGTTCGGGCCGTTACTGGTCAGTGCAGCGGTCAGCATCACCTGGGATCTGCACATCGGTTTGCCCAATGGCGGCAGTCAGATCGGCCAATGGCTGATTGGCAGCGGCCTGGGCTGTCACTTCAATCGGCAGTTCTTCCGCCGCGCGCCGTCGTTCATGGGCCGGACGTTGATCGGCACGGCGCTGACCATGTTGATCGCGTCGCTGGCGGCGCTGGGCTTGAGTGCATTGACCCATCTGGATCTGCGTTCGCTGACCCTGGGCATGATGCCCGGCGGGATCGCCGAGATGAGCCTGACGGCGGAGACCCTGCAACTGTCGGTGCCGCTGGTGACGGCGATGCAGGTGATGCGGCTGTTGTTTGTGCTGTTTCTGGCGGAGCCGTTGTTCAAGTACTGGAATCGTCATCCCGCCTAAGTCTGCGAGATCGGGTCGCTCTTTTCGCGAGCAGGCTCGCTCCCACAGGGGGTTTGTGGCTTGCACACAATTCCTGTGGGAGCGAGCCTGCTCGCGAAGGGGCCAACCCGGTCGACACATCAAATCGGTGGCAAGCGCCAGTCGATCGGCGTTTCGCCATTCTGTTCGAGAAACTTGTTGGTCCGGCTGAAATGCCCACAGCCCAAAAACCCGCGATAGGCCGACAACGGCGACGGATGCACCGAGGTCAGCACCAGGTGCTTGGTCGCGTCGATCAGCTTCTGCTTGCTCTGCGCATGGGCGCCCCAGAGCATGAACACCAGATGCGGCTGCCGTTCGCTGACCACCTCAATGATGCGGTCGGTGAAGTGTTGCCAGCCCTTGTCCTTGTGCGCGTTGGCGTTGGCGCGCTCAACCGTCATGGTGGTGTTGAGCAGCAGCACGCCCTGTTCGGCCCAGCTCTGCAGGTAGCCGTGGTTGGGAATGTCGATATTGAGGTCGCGTTTCAGCTCTTTATAGATGTTGACCAGCGACGGCGGCGCCGGCACGCCCGGTTGCACCGAGAAACACAGACCGTGGGCCTGGCCCGGGCCGTGGTACGGGTCCTGGCCGAGGATCACCACTTTCACCTTGTCCAGCGGCGTTGAGTTCAGTGCGTTGAAAATCAGCGGTCCCGGCGGATAGATCTCCTTGCCGGCTGCCCGCTCCTGCTGCAGAAAGCTGCGCAACTCTGCCATGTAAGGCTGGTCGAACTCAGCACGCAGTGCCTCCTTCCAGCTCGGTTCGAGTTTGATACGGTCGTCAGCAGTCATGGTCATTTCCGGCAAAAACAATGGGGCGAACCCTAGGAAAGCCGACCACGCTTGTCAATTGATCTGACGCAGATCCGGCACTTTCCCCCATAGCGATCATACTGATCGCTCAAATTTCCGATCGAGGTCACGATGAATCTGCACTTCGAAGAACTTACCGGCACCGACGGCGCACGCATCGGCATCGCCAGCCTGGATGCCGAAAAATCGTTGAACGCGCTGTCACTGTCGATGATCAACGCCCTCAGCGACAAATTGAACGCCTGGGCCAATGACCCGCAAATCGTCTGCGTGCTGCTGCGCGGCAACGGCGCCAAAGCCTTCTGCGCCGGCGGTGAGGTGCGCAGCCTGGTCGAAGCCTGCCGCGCTCACCCCGGCGAAGTCCCGCCGTTGGCCGCGCAGTTTTTCAGCGCGGAATATCGCCTCGATTACAGCCTGCATACCTATCCCAAGCCGCTGATCTGCTGGGGTCACGGTTATGTGCTCGGTGGCGGCATGGGTCTGCTGCAGGGCGCGAGCACGCGGATCGTCACGCCGAGCAGCCGTCTGGCGATGCCGGAAATCACTATTGGACTGTATCCGGACGTCGGCGCCAGTTGGTTTCTCGCCCGATTGCCGGGCAAGCTCGGCTTGTTTCTCGGCCTGACCGGCGCGCACATCAACGGCCGTGATGCACTGGATCTGGATCTGGCCGACCGTTTCCTGCTCGACGAACAGCAACCGCAATTGATCGAAGGCTTGCTGCAATTGAACTGGCAGGAACAGACCGCCATGCAGCTCAACAGCCTGCTCAAGGCTCTGCAGCAGGAGGCACTTGAGCAAATGCCCGAAGCGCAGTGGCTGCCGCGTCGCCAGCTGATCGACGAACTGCTCGATGTCAGCGACGTCACCTGTGCGTGGAAAGCCATCAGTCTGCACCTCGACAGCAGCGATCCATTGATCGCCCGAGCGGCGAAAACCATGACCGAGGGCTCGCCGCTGACCGCGCATCTGGTTTGGGAACAGATCAGCCGCGCGCGGCACATGTCGCTGGCCGAAGTATTCCAGATGGAATACACCCTGAGCCTCAATTGCTGCCGTCATCCGGAATTCAGCGAAGGCGTGCGTGCGCGGTTGATCGACAAGGATCAGAAGCCGCACTGGCACTGGCCGGATATCAGTAGCGTGCCGGATGCGGTGGTCGAGGCACACTTTCATAAAGTCTGGGAGGGACGGCATCCGTTGGCGGATCTGACCCAGTATTGAGGTGACGCGAGGCCCGCTATGGCGACTGAATTGCCATCGCGGGCCGGCTCAATCGGTCGTCTTGTCAGACATTCAGTTCGTAGAACTCAATGATTTCCCTCATGGCCCGCTGCGCTTCATCGTCGCCCTTTATCAAAATATCCTCGACATCCCTTAATGGCGGAAGCGGGTGCAGGCGCTCGGCAATCTGCGTCGCGCTGTAGTCTTGAGTCGCTGTTCCTTCGCTGACTCTTATGAAGCCAATAGCGCTTTCACCTTCGGCAAAGTGCCTGGAAACCCGGATTTTCGGTGCCATGCCGTAGTCGACCACGATCACCAGATCATCACGCTCACGGTGAAACTTCAGGTTGTCGATCGTCAGCCTGCGTTCGGAAAAATCGATCCCGTCCAGGCCGCCTCCGTTGTTGATGATTACGTCCCTGCCGAGGCCATCGTATCGGTAGATATCATTTCCAGCACCGCCGGTCAGCGTGTCATTGCCCGACCCACCCACCAGCAGATCATCACCGAGGCTGCCCGTGAGCACGTCATCCCCGTGCATGCCTCGGATCTCCCCCGCGCCGCTTATCGTGTCGTTGCCCCGACCGCCCACGAGTGGCAGCGCTCGTTCGTCTCGCAAGGAAGTTGAACGGATGGGATGGTTGACGATGACACCCGTATGAAAAGTCTCGGGCGCAGAGCCGAGCTGACTTGATTCCAGGAGCTGCTTCAAACTTGCGACCGACCCATCGGCGAACTTGACGAGTTCAATACCGGCCCCCTCAAGTTCACCGTTGTGGGGCAAGACGATGCGGACTTTTTGCGTCCCGCCCCATTGGATATCGAGTGTCGGATGAAGCATTTTCGCTTTCGGCGGGTTGCGGTAAGCCGCGCGATCCGGGTTGGGCTCCAGCTCGACATGAGTGGTCTCTATCAGCGCAGCACCCCAGCTCAATTGCAGTGCATCGCGCTGCGCGCCTGCTGGAAGGACGACCGTGTCCTGATCGGACATTCCGTACTCGTCTTTCCACTCCGCTGCGCCAACTTCTGCGCGGTGGAAAACAGGGTTCGGCACATCCGCAATCGTGGTGGTCGCTGCGGCGTACGCTTGCACGATGTAGGTGTCGGCGCCGTCTTCGCCGTAAAGCCAGTCATCCCCTGCCCCGCTGACCAGATAGTCGGCGCCCTCGGCGCCCAGCAAGGTATCGTCACCTGCACCTGCGGATAAAAACGCGCCCGGTGTTCTGTCGCCGACAGTGCCGTAGTCAAGTGGGGAGCCTGCATAAGCGACGATCAGATCATCACCCGCGCCGCCGTGGAAAACGTTTTCCACTTCGACGTTGACTCGCCCGCCGGCATCGTCGCCATGGACGATTTTGCGTTTGATCGTTTCAGTTGTGACATCCCAGCGAAACGCCTTGGGCACTGTTGCGCCCGAACTGAAGCTTGCCGCCGGATAGACGTACCAGCCTTCAAGCGCGCCGGATTCCTTTCGGCCCTCAACCAATACGTCGCCCGTATTGAATGAAAACCCGTTGGCCGAACCGGATCGATAATAGCGAGGCGCCTGAGCAGAGGAAGGCATTGCTCCCTCGGCTTTCACCGGTTTATGTTCGACACGGGTTGTGGTTGTCGACTGCCTTTCACTGACCACGGCGTGCCCTGCATCAACCTTCATCCATGGCGGCGTTTCAGACAGTGCTCCCGCTCCGACGCTGCCATCGATCAGCTCGGTGTGAGTGGTGTAACCGGTGTCGGTGGTAGTGATATGGCTGCGAACCCAGACGCCTTGCTCATTCAAGGTAAAACCTGTGGCGTGTCTGCGGGCGGAGCGTTTTGACTTGATTTGCGCGAGGAACTCATCGGTCCAGTTCACCGTTTGAACAGATGCCACTGGGCCTTGCGCCGCAGCGGTCACATCATCTGGCTTAACCGGATCCGCAACTTTGCTTTCAGGGGTTGCCGGGGCGGTGACAGGTTCCGGTACGGGTGACTCGGCCGTCTCTATCGGTGGCAATGTGTTGCGCAGGACATCTGCGTAATCAAGTACCACGCCGTCGCTGAAACTGAATGTGGAATCCTTCCACCGCTCGTGATTCTTGATGAGTATCGCGTCGCCCGTGCCATTGGCCAGTCGCAACACCGTGCCGACGGTAGCGTCGATAACGTCGGCCTTCAGGCTTTGCGCGCAAAACCCTGCACCGAACCTGATGATGTTGCGGCCGCCGGCATCGGTGACGATATCCAGACCGTCGCCAGCGCCGAAATAGTAGATGTCAGCGCCATCCATGCCATCCAGCACGTCAGCACCGGGACCGCCATCAAACACGTTGTCGCCAGAATCGCCGCGAAGGTAGTCCGTCCCTTCCCCGCCCAGCAAGGTGTCGTTGCCAGCGCCTCCGAGCAGCGTGTCGTTGCCTGAGCCACCGTGCAGATAATCGGCATTCTGCTCGGCCTCAGCGCTGTTTTCGTAATCGCCGGCAAGAATGTCGTCACCCGCGCCGCCGTACAGCGTGTCGGCACCGAAACCACCCTGTAACGTATCGTTTCCTTCGCCGCCCTGAAGCACGTCGTTGTTGCTCCCGCCCGGTTGCAGGTCAGACACATCGCCATCGAGGAAATCAGCCCCTGCGCCACCCACCAGCGTATCCGCGCCACCCATGCCGCGCAGGGTGTCATTCCCCGCGCCGCCATCGAGAAAGTCGTTGCCGTGATAACGAACCGGATGGTCAGGGCTGTCGCCGATCAGATCGTCATGGCCTTCGCCGCCGAAGAGCAAATCATCGCCACCGCCGCCCCAGAGCGTGTCATCGCCGAGGCCACCGTCCAGCAGATCATCGCCAAAAAAATGCGCGGCATCGCCTTCGACGCCGTCCAGTACGCCGTCATCACCCTGCAAAATGTCGTTGCCAGGGCCGCCATACAAAGCGTCGCTGCCACCGTTACCGCCGAGTGAATCATCACCACTGCCGCCGTCCAGCACATCGTTGCCATGGTGTCTGCTGGGCAGGCCACCGCCCCAATCGAGGTTGTCACCAAGCATCACGTCGTTGCCGCTGCCACCGGTCAGGGTGTCGTTACCTTGATCGCCTTTGAGAAAATCGTCGTCAGCTCCGCCGTCAAGCAGGTCCTCTCCCCAGCCGCCGTTGATAATGTCCTTGCCGCCCTGCCCATACAGCACGTCACTACCGCCTTCGGGCGCACTGTTTATCGAGGCCTTTGAATAGACCGCTCGGTGACTGGTCACACCGCGAGCAATCGTGACGGCAGCGCGCTTAACCGACCAACCTTGTTCCAGCGCACCGGTGGTTTCGTCTCCGGATAACACATCGTCGCCAGCACCGCCGATCAAGGTATCCCGGTCATTGCCACCGAGCAGAACATCTCGGGATGCCGTACCGATAAGCAAATCGTCACCTTGCCCGCCGTCGAGCCAGTCTCCGCGATTCGCCTTGCCCTTGGCGTCACCGTCGGCCATGGCCTTTTCGATTGTCGTCTGCTTGTCGCCGAATAACCGATCGTCTCCAGCCTTGCCAAACAATCGATCAGAACCGCCCAGGCCGAGAATGACATCGTCTGCGGCGGAACCGTAAAGTACGTCGGCCTTGTTGCGCTGTTTGACCTTGGGCAGCAGCACCACGTTGCCCAGCTCATCAAAGGAGGGCTGATCGCCGGGGACAGTGGGATCGGCGTCTTTGGCTTTCCAGTCGCCCTGAAGCGTCAGATCCGCAGCAGTGAGCGGCTGCCCCTCGTATTCAGGGAGGCGGATGCCAAGCATCCCGGGCTGGAAGTTTTTGATCACCACCAGATCGCCCTGGCCGTATTTGATGTTGAGGGTGTTTTCAACAAGCGCCAGGGTGATGGACCGATCCTCGGTAGACCAGATATTGCTCAGAGGCGCGCGGCGTTTGAGTGCGGGAATCGGTGCGCCATTGATCCACAGTTGCCCATCGGCGTTGGCATCAAGAATCTCGTCGATGCCATCGCCGCTGGCGAATTCATAACGGTCGTTGCCTTCGCCCCCGATCAAGGAGTCGTTACCCTTTCCTCCGATCAGAACATCGTCACCGGCCATCCCGTACAACTCATCATTGCCGTCACCTCCGGTTAGCGAGTCATTGCCGTGACCACCTTCAATGACATCGTGACCGGCCATCCCATCGATTGAGTCATTGCCCTCGCCGCCATACAGATGATCGGCATTGGCGCCACCGGCGAAAGATCGCCCGCCGTCATCACCGAACATGGCCAACGAGTTCAGCACTCCGGTGGTCATCGGCGCCTGTTTGCCGGAGGCGAGATCGGAGTAGGAAAACTGCTGCAGCGAGTGTTCTCCAAACGAGCCTTGGGTTCGGGCAATCAAACGGGCGAGCATCTGCGCACGGTCCGCCAGCCACTGCGCGGTGATAAAGCCTTCGCCAGTGTGCGGATCGTAAAGCTCGAGGTTGCGGTCGGGATAACCGTCGGCTCGCTCTATGACGACTTCACTGAGTTGCTGCAAAGAGTTGCGCAACGCCAGACCGAGCGGCGTCGCCTCGCCTGCCAGTTTCGCCCATGCATTGGCATTGCCGAACTCGCCTATTGTTCGGGTGACGATGCTTTGCGACTGCTCTGGGGAGAATGCCGAGAAGAAGGCGTAAGCATTGCTGGCGAAGGTGTCGTTGGTGGTGGGTGTGGCAGCAGAATCGCCGTCGTAAGTGCGCTTGAACATGTCGAGAAATTCGTTCTGGCCGTAGCGCAAGATCAGCTCGACCACGGCGGCAACAGGCGTGCCTTTGACTACATGCTGAATCAGCGGATTCACACTGCCACTGGCCAGCGCGATGTTGATTTGCTCGGGTACGACCGATAGCAGACTTTGCAGTGGATTGATGCCGAAATTGCTGATCGCCGCTCGCAGGCCGACGCTGTAGGCGTCGATGGCGAAGAGAATGTTTTTATAGTCGTCGAGCCGGTTGGGCTTTGCCTGGATGGGTGGGCCGCCATCTTCCGCATCCGGGTCGCCCGCAGAGATCAGTCTCCACGTTTCATAGGGAGGCTTTCCACCTAACAAGCTGAAACCGACCGTTCCAGACCAGCCGGCATTACGCTTAACGGCGGTGTCGTCCTCCCCGCAAACCTCCTTGAACAGAGCCTCGCCAATCGCGCTGGCGTCGATTTCTGCGATCTGGCTGATTGACGGCACGGTCCAGGGTGCCAGTTGACCGGCAAGGGATCCGTTGATCAGGGTATTGATGAAGTTGACGGCAACCTGGTTGGATGAAAGCTGCATCAGGTCTTCACTGAAAATTGTATTCAGTCTTAGTTCACCCTGGCGGGAGGTGTAACCACGAATCAGGGCAGAGTAGGCACCGTTTCCACCGTTGGCATCAATGGCCACGGCAAGCCAGAGTCTGGCGCTTTTCAGCACTTCTCCGGCCTCTTTATCGGCAGTTACAACGTCAGAAACTTTTTCACCAATAATATCGAACAGCTTTTGGTACAGGGGGGCGCAGCTTGCCCCTGCTATTTTCAGCGCATCGTACTGAATTCGTTTTGAGCTCAGCCTCATTCCTTTGCAAATATTAGCCGCGTTGAAAATCTCTGATTTTTCCATGTCGCTAAAAACATAACTCATTGTTACTTCCTTGTAATAACAGCCCGTGAAAGATAACCACTGAGATACTTGAGCATCTCAGGTGCTTCGCGTAATGACGCTAATCCGAGTTTTACGCCACCGTGCCCACCAGCGAAGTCGAAGTTATCCAGATTGATAGCGCAGAAGAAATTCAGTTTGTCGAAATCAAGATTTTCCAATTCAGTTCTGCTGAACCTTGCCAGTTTCTCGTCAGTCAGCTTTTCCTCCGAAGCCGGGCGAATCAAGCCGTCACAGTTGATCAACCGAGGGGTTCCATCTCGCCGCGGCCAGCCAGTAATGACAAACGTTCTAACCGAATCTTCATTCTTGAAATGCGGCGGAGGTGCATCGAGCCAAATCTCCAGCCCCGGATAATTCTTTAGTTTCACAATCAACTCATCCGGCCAGTTGACGTGCCGATAACCCCGCTCATGGGGTTCGGTGGTTTCTTTCCTGGTAAAAAGTCCGGCGTTCAATTTATAGAGCCGCCAACTTTTGGGGATCGACTCTGGGCGCTGATTCTGGTACCGGTGCAGCCCCGTCCCGGTCCACCAGAAAAGCCCCTTCAGAGCAATCGCCAGACACGCTTTCTTGTTGACCATTTCAGGCATGCCTACGTAAAACTCAGGGACCAGCGTCTTATCTATATAGGCGCCGCCTAATATCGGCACTTGCTGCATGCTCGCCAGCTTGTTCTGGCAAGCTTTCTCGTTTGCCTGGTGAATAGCCGCCGACTCGGCAGTTTGTTCTTTGCGAATATAAAATTCCGCTACGCAGTAACAGACATAAAAGAACAATCCATACTTCAACAACCTTTTAAACCACTTGATCGCCTGCTTACGCGACTTCCTGGACATTTCAAACCTCCCGCTCAAACTGCGGAACGGTTGGTATGTCGCTATGCCCGGATATCGCGCTTGCAAAAACCTCAAAATATTGGCTCACGCCCGATTCCACACTGAACCGACCTGCCGTCAACTTCGCGGCGCTGGCAAGACCATCGTACTCACCTGCCGACTTCAAAACCTTGCATACACTTCTGGCAATTTCTTGATGGTCGAAGAAATCCACCAATATGCCATTCGCCCCCTCGACAATGACTTCCCTTACCGGAGCCGTATCCGACGCAACAACCACACAACCGGACGCCATCGCCTCCAGTAACGACCAGGACAAGACAAACGGATACGTCAAATAGACATGAACTTTCGAACACCGCAGAACCGCTCGATAAGTCTGGTAAGGAAGTTTCCCTGTGAAATGCACTCTGGAGTGATCGAAACTGACCTCCGCCTCCATCCTGCTGCGCCAATCCGGGTACCCGACCGGCTTACTCCCATAACTGACACCGTCACCGCCAACCACGATGATCTGCGCGTCGGGGCACTCGGCCTGAATAAGCGGGATAGCTCGCATGAAACTGTGAAAGCCGCGATAAGGCTCAAGGTTTCTGGCGACATAGGTAACGATCGGCTGTCCGGCTTTGACCTCGATTCCATTGGGCAATCTGACTGCCCCGACTTTCGCCAGGTCAGAATTTTGAATCACACCTTCGTGAATGACCCGAATCGCCGACCGGTAAGCGGCCGGAAACAGGCTGCGCTGCCACTGCGTAGGCGCGATTGCGATATCGCATTGTTGAAGATTCAACAGATGCAGCGAGTTGAGCACTCGCAGCCGTGACGACTCCCTTGCGGCTCGCCGGAATTCAGGGTCGAACCCGCAATCGGCGCCCTGCGCTCGATAGTAATACTCGCAATAGTGAATCAGCGGCGTATCGGCATAGACGTCCTTGGCAAACAGCGTCTCTCCCCATCCGGGATGAGCAAGAATCACGTCTGGCTGATAGCCCGAACGTTTCAGCCTGCCCAGGATTTCAAAAACCTTCTGCCCGTCGATCACCGCTTGTTCGTAGCGGATCAGATACGGGTGAATATTGCCGGGCGCTCGGCTGGTCGCTCGATATCGATGGATTTCCACACCGGCGACGCCCGGTGCAGTGTCCCGACCTATCGCCACAACCTCATCACCGCGCTCCAGCGCCGCCAGCACCACATGACGGAACTGACCCGGAAAATTTTGGTGAATAACCAGAAGCTTCATAGCGCTAAACGTCCATTTTTCGCCGCTATCGAGCTGAGGATTGCTCGCCTCGTTCGGCATCCACGAACGCTAACAAACGCCACGAAATGAAACTGTAGGACGCTTCCGGGAATCTCCTAGGAGATGGCCAACGGAACAACTTTTCGCCGGGCAAAAAAAAGCGGCGCTTGATGCGCCGCTTGTTCATTGCAGAGATTTACCAGCGGTTGCCACGGCCGTTGTAGTCACGCCGACCGCTGTGGCGATCATAGTTGCCGCGACCGCGGTGGTCATTGTCCCAACCGCCGCGACGGTGGCCGTCCCAGCGTCCGCGATCATTGCCGTGCCAGCGACGGCTTTCGTAGTAACGCGGGGCCGGTTGGTAGTGCCGCGGCGCCTGGTAATAACGTGGTTGCTGGTAGTACCGCGGCGCTGGCTGGTAGTAGCGCGGCTGGGTGTAATAGGTGCCGCCGCTGCGGTAATAGGAGCCGCCACCGCTGTAATAGGCCGGTGCGGGTGATGTGTAGACCTCTGACCTGTAGTAGCTGTCTCCATAGGAATAAGGAACGCATCCGCCAAGGGAAAAAAGCATCACGGCAAGCAGTACGATTCGGCGATACATGGCGGCCTCCTGGACCGCGGGTTGGCCACACCAGCGACGCTGGCAGGCGACCGTCAGCAATTGCATGACTGTCGAAGAATCAGACAGCGGTTTCGGAATCTGGTGCGTTCCTGCAACAAGTTGAAACAAGTGATCATGAAATCTTGTTAATCCGCAAATCAACGCCCCGTGAACCCTGAACACGCTGCATGACGGTGCAACCACGCACCACCACGATGCGCTGTCGCTCGCCCCGCTCACTTCGACAATCCAGCAGATCCCCGCCGCAGAGGCCTCGGCCCGACTTGGCACGCCTCTCGCTTTAGCAAACCCGTGCAGGAGTCATCACAGGTTCGCGGCACCACAATTTGCAATGGCTGACTAGGGTTCCGGCTCGCAAGCGCGAGTGGCTGGTCCGAGAGTTGGCGACCTCCAGTTGAGGTTACACGGCGGGACAAAAGCCCGGGAGACAAGCCACCGTTCGCGGTGCCGCATTGCCTTCCTGTCCGCCCTCGATCAACTGGAGAATCCGCAATGATCCGACTACGTTTCCCCGCCCTGCTCGCCGCCGCCTTCGCCGCGCTCATCAGCACGCAATCTTCCGCCGCCCAGAAAGACCACTTCAGCGTGTGCTGGACGATCTACGCCGGCTGGATGCCATGGGAATACGCCGGCAGCCAGGGCATCGTCGACAAATGGGCGAAGAAATACGGGATCAAGATCGACGTCGTGCAGCTCAACGACTACGTCGAATCGATCAACCAGTACACCGCCGGCCAGTTCGACGGCTGCACCATGACCAACATGGATGCGCTGACCATTCCGGCTGCCGGTGGTGTCGACAGCACCGCGCTGATCGTCAGCGATTTCTCCAACGGCAACGACGGTATCGTGCTCAAGGGTGAAGGCAAGAAAGTCGCCGACCTCAAGGGCATGGACGTCAATCTGGTCGAGCTGTCGGTCTCCCATTACCTGCTGGCCCGGGCGCTGGACTCGGTGGACCTGACCGAGAAAGACCTGAAGGTGGTCAACACCTCCGACGCCGACATTGCCGCCGCGTTCAACACCGACGACGTCAACGCCGTGACCACCTGGAACCCGATGCTCTCGGATATCAAAGCCAAACCCGGCGTCACCGAAGTGTTCAATTCCAGCCAGATCCCCGGCGAGATCATGGACATGATGGTGGTCAACAGCGCCACCCTCAAAGACAACCCGGCGCTGGGCAAAGCGCTGACCGGGGCGTGGTTCGAAGTGGTCGCTTTGATGAACGCGAAAAGTGCCGCGAGCAAAGCTGCGCTGGAGCACATGGCCAAGGCCTCGGGAACTGATCTCGCCGGCTTCCAGGCGCAACTGGACACCACAAAACTGTTCGCCACGCCGAGCGAAGCGCTGAATTTCGCCACCAGCAAACAACTGCCGGACACCATGCGCAAGGTCGCCGAATTCTCCTTCGAGCATGGTCTGCTCGGCGAAGGCGCGAAGGACCCGAGCGCGGTCGGCATGTCCTTCGCCAACGGCGTGACCAGCGGCGACACCGCCAATCTCAAGCTGCGCTTCGATCCGACCTACGTGCAGATGGCCGCCGACGCCAAGCTGTAAGCCACGGAGGATTTGGCCATGCGCCTGATCAATCGCCACCCCGATCGCCCGAGTCGCCTGTTATTGGTGATCCTGCCGTTCGCGCTCGTGCTGTTCGCCTACTTCACAGGCTCGGCCGAGCGCCTGGCGGACAACCCCAACGACAAACTGCTGCCCAGCGCCGTGCAGATGAGCGACGCGGTAAAACGCCTGGCCTTCAACGCCGACAGCCGCACCGGCGAATATCTGTTGTGGCAAGACACCGCGTCGAGTCTGCGGCGCTTGGCTATCGGCCTCGGCATCGCAGCGCTGGCGGGTCTTTGCCTGGGTATTGCGGCGGGCACCCTGCCGCTGTTCGGCGCGCCGTTGTCGCCGCTGCTGACGGTGCTGTCGATGGTGCCGCCGCTGGCGATCCTGCCGATTCTGTTCATCGTCTTCGGGCTGGGCGAGTTGTCGAAAGTCATGCTGATCGTCATCGGCATCACCCCGGCGTTGGCCCGGGATCTGGAACAGCGTGCCCGCGACATTCCGGTCGAACTGCTGATCAAGGCGCAGACCCTCGGCGCCTCGACCTGGACGCTGATGCTGCGCGTGGTCTTGCCGCAGCTGTTGCCGCGCTTGCTGATCTCGCTGCGCTTGATGCTCGGTTCGGCGTGGCTGTTCCTGATTGCCGCCGAAGCGATCGCCTCCACCGACGGCCTCGGCTACCGGATCTTTCTGGTGCGGCGCTACCTCGCCATGGATGTGATCCTGCCCTATGTGGTGTGGATCACCCTGCTCGCCTGGCTGATGGACTGGGGCCTGAAACAGCTGACCCAGCGCGCTTTCCCTTGGTATGAGGGAGCGGCGAAATGAGCTTCATCACAGTAAAAAACGTCTGGCAGCAGTACGCCGATCAAGTGGTGCTGGAAGGCTTGAACCTGAGCGTCAACGAGGGCGAGTTCTGCACCTTGGTCGGCGCCTCCGGTTGCGGCAAATCGACCTTCCTGCGCCTGCTGCTCGGCCAGGAAAGCGCCAGTCGCGGGGAGATTCTGCTCGACGGCCAGCCCTTGGCCAGCGAGCCGGATGCCAGCCGTGGCGTGGTCTTTCAGCGCTACTCGGTGTTCCCGCACCTGAGCGTGCTCGACAACGTCGCCCTCGGTCTCGAATTGCCGCGCGCGCCCTTGCTTGGCCGGCTGTTCGGCAACGCCAAACGCGAGGCGCGCGAGCAGGCTGCAGCCCTGCTGACAAAAGTCGGCCTCGGCCATGCGCTGGACAAGTACCCGGCACAGCTGTCCGGCGGCATGCAGCAACGCTTGGCCATCGCCCAGGCGCTGATCATGAAGCCGCGCGTGTTGCTGCTCGACGAGCCCTTCGGCGCGCTCGATCCGGGCATTCGCAAAGACATGCACGCGCTGCTGCTGGAACTGTGGCGCGAGACGCAACTGACGGTGTTCATGGTCACCCACGACCTGCCCGAAGGCTTCAGCCTCGGCACGCGTCTGCTGGTGTTCGACAAGGTGCGCCTCGACCCGCACGCCCCCGGCGCCTATGGCGCCCGCATCACCTACGACATCCCGTTGAACAGCGACCGCCGCGCCCAGCGCGCCGCCGTCGAGGCGCTGCCGCTGCCGCTGGCGGGCACCCTTCGCACTGCTTGAGAGGACTGCTCCAATGACTGATTCAATCCAACTCTTCCCACCCTTCGCTGAAGAACTGCTGCCGGGCGGCGGCCACCGTTCGTTCGTGCTCAAGCGCGGCCAGTTACTGCGCCTGACCGACCTGCGCGGCGGCGCCAATGTCAGCCTGACCTTGCTCAATGCCAATGAAAAAACCGAGCGGCTGAACCTGCCCGACAGCCTCAAATGCCAACACACCGCCAAGCTCACCGCCGGCCACTGCCTGTACTCGGACATGGGCCGCGTACTCGCCGCGATCACCGGCGACACCTGCGGTTGGAGCGACAGCCTCGGCGGTGTGCTTTGCGCACAGGAAGTCGCCGAAAAGTACGGCCAGGGCCGCTACCAGGAACTGCGCAACGGCTTCTTTCGCAACGGCACCGACAACCTGCTGGTGGAACTCGGCAAGTGGGGCCTGGGCCTGTCCGACCTGCTGATGACCCTGAATCTGTTCAGCCGCGTGAACGTCGATGAGGCCGGGCGTTTCCACTTCGTCGAGGGCAATTCGAAGGCAGGTGACTACATCGAGTTGTACGCGCCGATGGACACCCTGGTGGTGCTCACCGCCCTGCAACATCCGATGGACCCGTCACCCGAATACGCCCCGAAACCCTTGAAGCTGAGCTGGATGAACGCCGACGCCAGCGTCGCCGAACACTGCCGCACTTCGCGCCCGGAAAACGAGCGCGGCTTTATCAACACCGACCGTTTGTTCGCCTGAGGATCGCTGCCATGTCACTCGCAATTGCCACTTCGCACAAGCAAGCCGACAGCGCGATCTACCGCGCCACCATTCCCGCCGGCGAGCCCTGGCTGATGGAAGTCAAGGCCGGGCAGACCCTGCGCATCCTTGATCTGGAAGGCAATCAGGCCGTCGACACTTTGTTTTACAGCCTCGCCAACCCGAAGGAACGCTACGACGTGCAACGCACCTTGCGTAGGCAGAACAGCGTCTACCTGAGCACCGGCAGCGTGCTGTATTCCAACCTCGGCCAGCCGATGCTGACCATCGTTGCCGACACTTGCGGGCGCCACGACACCCTCGGCGGCGCCTGCGCGCAAGAGAGCAACACCGTGCGCTACGCCCTGGAAAAACGCTACATGCACAGCTGCCGCGACAACTACCTGCGCGCCTGCGCCCACGACGGCCGATTGAGCAAAGGTGACATCGGGCCGAACATCAATTTTTTCATGAACGTGCCAGTGACGGCGGACGGCGGGCTGACTTTCGAGGACGGTATTTCGGCGCCGGGCAAGTATGTCGACTTGCGCGCCGAGATGGACGTGATCGTGCTGATTTCCAACTGCCCGCAGTTGAACAACCCGTGCAATGCCTACAACCCGACCCCGGCGGAGTTGCTCGTATGGAACTGACCATCAGCCGTTTACGCCGTTGGCTTTTTGCCCTGTGCCAGGCGCGTTCCGGGCAGTGCCTGAAATCCACCAGACAACCCTGAACCCTGTGGGAGCGAGCCTGCTCGCGAATGCGCCGTGTCATTCAGCATTGATGTGGCTGATCCACCGCCTTCGCGAGCAGGCTCGCTCCCACAGGGGGTTTGTGGTGGGTTTGAGTGAAGTGTGTTTTTTCCATCCGGGACGGCCCGGATGTCTGTCGAAAAACAGCGGGACGGCCCGCTCCCCCTTCAGGGGTTATGCCATGTTCGAAAAAATCCTGATCGCCAACCGTGGCGCGATTGCCTGTCGCATCCTGCGCACGATCAACGTGCTGAAGGCCCAAGGCGTCGCCGTGTACTCAGAAGCCGATGCTGCCAGCCTGCACATCTCCCAGGCCGCTGAAGCGTACAGCCTCGGCGAAGGCGCGGCGTCCGCGACGTATCTGGCCGTCGATAAAATCCTCGCTATCGCCAAACAAAGCGGCGCCACGGCGATTCATCCCGGCTACGGATTTCTCTCGGAAAACGCAGCGTTCGCCGAAGCCTGCGAAGCGCAGGGCATCGCCTTCATCGGCCCGACGCCGGAGCAATTGCGGGTGTTCGGCCTCAAGCACACTGCTCGCGCATTGGCCAGACAGCACGGCGTACCGATGCTCGAAGGCACCGACCTGCTCGACAGCCTCGATTGCGCGCTGAGTGCCGCCGAACAGGTCGGCTACCCGGTGATGCTGAAAAGCACCGCTGGCGGTGGTGGCATCGGCATGCGCGTGTGCCGCAGCGCCAGTGAATTGAGCGAATCATTCGAAGCGGTGAAACGCCTCGGTCAGAACAACTTCAGCGACGCCGGGGTGTTCATCGAGAAGTACATCGAACGCGCGCGGCATCTGGAAGTGCAGGTGTTCGGCGACGGCTGCGGTGAAGTCATCGCTCTCGGTGTGCGCGACTGTTCGGTGCAGCGGCGCAACCAGAAAGTCCTCGAAGAAACCCCGGCGCCGAACCTGCCAGAAGGCATGGCCGATGAGCTGTGCGCAGCGGCGATCAAACTGGCGCAAGCGGTGAATTATCGCAGCGCCGGCACCGTCGAATTCGTCTTCGACAGCGAGGGCCAGCGCTTCTATTTTCTCGAAGTGAACACGCGCTTGCAGGTCGAGCACGGCGTCACCGAACAGGTGTGGGACGTGGACCTGGTGCGCTGGATGATCGAGTTGGCCGCCGGTGATCTGCCGCCGCTGAACGAGTTGTATCAAGGCCTGGAACCGCAGGGCCATGCGATTCAGGCACGTCTGTACGCGGAAGATCCGGGGCGTGATTTCCAGCCGAGCCCGGGCCTGCTGACCGCTGTGCAGTTTCCGCCAGCCAACGGCGTTGAGTTGCGCATCGACACCTGGGTCGAAGCCGGTGTGGAAATCCCGCCGTATTTCGACCCGATGATTGCCAAGCTCATCGCTTGGGCGCCGAGCCGCGAACAGGCTCGCGCCGAACTCCATCAGGCACTGGGCGATAGCCTGCTGTATGGCGTGGAAACCAACCGCGATTACCTGCGGCAGATTCTCCTCGATACTCCATTCGCCAGCGGCCAGCCGTGGACCCGTTGCCTGGAAAATCTGCTCTATCACGCCAACACCTTCGAAGTGCTCAGCGCCGGCACGCAAACCAGCGTGCAGGACTATCCCGGACGCCTCGGTTACTGGGCCGTCGGCGTGCCACCCTCGGGGCCGATGGACAGCCGAGCGCTGCGTCTGGGCAATCGCCTGCTCGGCAATGAACAAGGCGCCGCCGCACTGGAAATCACCATGAGCGGGCCGATCCTGCGCTTCAATTGTGACGCGGTGGTCGCGGTGACCGGCGCGCCGATTGCCTTGACCCTTGACGCTGAACCGGTGCCGATGAACACCGCGCTGCTGATCCCGGCCGGCGCGACATTGCAACTGGGCAGCATCAGCGGCGCCGGCGCGCGCAGTTATCTGTGCCTGCGCGGCGGCGTGCAGGTGCCGGATTATCTGGGCAGCAAAAGTACCTTCACTCTCGGCCAGTTCGGCGGGCATGGCGGACGGGCGTTAAGGGCCGGTGACGTGTTGCATGTGCCGGCATTGGCCGACCACAGCGCCGGCCAGCAACTGGCCGAGCAGCACATCACCACGCTGCCGAGCGTGCGCCAGATCCGGGTGATCTACGGTCCGCACGGCGCCCCGGAATACTTCAGCGAAAACTACATCGCCACGTTCTTCGCGACCCAGTGGGAAGTGCACTTCAACTCCAGCCGCACCGGCGTGCGCCTGATCGGACCGAAACCTGAGTGGGTGCGTGAGGATGGCGGTGAAGCGGGTCTGCACCCGTCGAACATCCATGACAATCCGTATGCGATCGGGGCGGTGGACTTCACTGGCGACATGCCGGTAATTCTCGGCCCGGATGGCCCGAGCCTGGGTGGGTTTGTCTGCCCGGTGACGGTGATTGAGGCGGACCTGTGGCAGCTGGGGCAGCTCAAGGCCGGCGATAAAATTCAGTTCATCCCCGTCGACCTCGGCACCGCCCGCAATCTCGCCCTGAAATGGGATGCCCCCTGTGGGAGCTGGCTTGCCAGCGATGGTGCCCGATCTGACACCGCATCAACTTCATCGCTGGCAAGCCAGCTCCCACAAGGGATTGTGTCGCCTGTGGTTCTTGAGTTGGGTCAGGGGGATCGGCGGCTTGTCGGGAGGGTTTCTGGCGACACTCATTTACTGCTGGAAATCGGCGCGCCGGAGCTTGATCTGGTCCTGCGCTTTCGCGCCCACGCGCTGATGCAGGCGCTGGAAAGCCAAGCCCTGCATGGCGTGATCGACCTCACCCCGGGCATTCGCTCGCTGCAAGTGCACTACCAGCCCGAGCAACTGCCGCTGGCCGATCTGCTCGGCACCATCGCTGGCGAATGGGACGCGGTGTGCGCCGCCAAGGACTTGCAGGTGCCTTCGCGCATCGTGCACTTGCCGCTGTCGTGGGACGACCCGGCCTGTCAGTTGGCGATCGAGAAATACATGACCACCGTGCGCAAGGACGCGCCGTGGTGCCCGAGCAATCTGGAGTTCATCCGGCGCATCAACGACCTGCCAAATCTCGACGAAGTGCAGCGCACGGTGTTCGATGCGAGCTATCTGGTGATGGGCCTTGGCGACGTCTATCTCGGCGCGCCGGTGGCCACGCCGCTCGACCCGCGTCATCGTCTGGTGACCACCAAGTACAACCCGGCACGTACCTGGACGGCCGAAAATTCGGTCGGCATCGGCGGCGCCTACATGTGCGTGTACGGCATGGAAGGCCCGGGCGGTTATCAGTTTGTCGGGCGCACCCTGCAGATGTGGAATCGCTATCGCGAAGTCGCCGCGTTCGACGGCAAACCGTGGCTGCTGCGCTTCTTCGATCAGATCCGCTTCTACCCGGTCAGCGCCGAAGAACTGCTGCGCATTCGCCGCGATTTCCCGTTGGGGCGCTTCGATCTGAACATCGAACACAGCCAGCTCAACCTCGCCGACTATCAGGCATTTCTCAGTCAGCAAGCCGCGGGCATCAGCGCTTTCCGTGCGCAGCAACAGGGCGCGTTCAAAGCTGAACGCGAGCGCTGGATCGCCAGCGGCCAGGCGCATTTCGACAGCGAAGAAGCCGTGCCTGACGCCAGCGAAGAAGCACCACTGGAAAACGGTGAACACAGCGTCGACAGCCACATCGCCGGCAATCTCTGGCAGGTGCAGGTCGAGGCCGGCCAGCGTGTCGCGGCGGGCGATGTGCTGGTGATTCTCGAGTCGATGAAGATGGAAATCCCTGTGCTCGCGCCGCTGGCCGGTGTGGTGCGCGAGATCCGCGTGCAACCCGGTTCGGCGGTGCGCGCCGGACAAAGGGTGGTGGTGCTGGAACTCGACTGAAGCCATTTTTTATAAGGATCAACCGATGAATCTGCAACTCGATGCACTGCGCCAGGCCTATCGCAATGGCGACACCACACCGCGCCAACTGCTGCTGCAATTGCGCGAAAAAGCGGCCGCGCTGAATTCCGACTATCACCTGTTCATTCACTTGCTCAGCGTCGATGAACTGGAGCCGTACCTCGCCGCCCTCGACGGTCGTGACCTCGACAGTCTGCCGCTGTATGGCGTGCCATTCGCGATCAAGGACAACATCGATCTGGCCGGCATTCCCACCACAGCCGCGTGCCCGGCGTTTGCCTATGTGCCGCAGCAGTCGGCGACCATCGTCGAGCAACTGTTGGCGCTGGGGGCGATCCCGCTGGGCAAGACCAATCTCGATCAGTTCGCCACCGGCCTCAATGGCAGCCGCTCGCCTTATGGTGCGTGCCCGAACAGCGTGCTGGCGGAGTATCCGTCCGGCGGTTCCAGTGCGGGTTCATCGCTGGCGGTAGCGCTGGGTGTGGCGAGTTTTGCCTTGGGCACTGACACCGCCGGTTCCGGGCGAGTGCCGGCGGCGCTGAATAATGTGGTGGGATTGAAGGCGAGCAAAGGCCTGATTTCCACCGCTAGCGTGCTGCCGGCGTGCCGCACGCTGGACTGTGTAACCACCTTCACCGCGACCGCCCGTGAGGCCAGTCAGTTGCTGGCGTTGACGGCCAGACACGATCCTCGCGATGAATACAGCCGAGGCAATCCGGCATGGAACGACGGCTCGGCATTTGGCGCGCCACGGCCGTTTCGCTTCGGCGTGCCACGGGCACAGGACCTTGAATTTTTCGGCTGCAACGAGGGGCCACAGTTGTTCGCAGCCGCCATCGAACGGCTCAAGGCCTTGGGTGGCGAAGCCGTCGAGCTGGACCTGTCACCGTTTCTGGAAGCAGCGCGGTTGCTTTACGACGGGCCATGGGTGGCCGAGCGCTACAGCGTCGCCGGTGAGCTGATGGAGCAGAATCCCGAAGCGGTGCTGCCAGTGATCCGTGCGGTGCTGGCCAGGGCTCCGGCAGTGACTGGCGTGCAGACCTTCCGCGCGCAATATCGATTGCAGGCGCTGAAGGCCCTGTGCGACGAAGCCCTGGAAAATCTCGACTGCGTGCTGACACCGACCATCGGCCGTCCAGTGACCCTGGCCGAACTTGAGGCGGAACCGGTGCTGCGCAATTCCGAACTTGGCTATTACACCAACTTCATGAACCTGCTCGACTACGCCGCCGTCGCCGTGCCGACCGCGTTCATGGACAATGGTTTGCCGTGGGGCGTGACGTTGTTCGGGCGGGTATTTACCGATCAGTATCTGTTGAGCGTGGCGGATGCGTTGCAGCGCCAGCAGGACAGCGCCCTGCCAGCTCCGGCGAACGCTGCGCGCAACGACCGCGCTCGATTGGTGGTGTGTGGCGCGCATCTGCAAGGGCTGGCGCTGAACTGGCAACTGACCCAGCGTGGCGGGCGCTTGCTGGAAACCACATTCAGTTCGCCGGACTATCGACTGCACGCCCTCGCCGGCGGCCCACCGCTGCGTCCGGGGATGGTACGAGTCAAGGACGGCGGCGTGGCGATTGCCGTGGAGGTCTGGGAATTGCCGAGCAGCGAGCTGGGCTCGTTTCTCACCGGAATTCCGGCGCCGCTCGGGTTGGGCAAGGTGCAACTGGCGGATGGGCGCTGGGAGAGCGGGTTTATCTGTGAGCCGTATGGGTTGGAGGGTGCGGTGGATATCAGTCATTTCGGGGGATGGCGGGCATACCTCAAAACCCTGGCCTGAATCTGTCGCCCTGTGGGAGCGAGCCTGCTCGCGAATGCGGTATGTCATTCAACATGGATGTGGCTGACCCACCGCTTTCGCGAGCAGGCTCGCTCCCACAGGTTCTGGCGCACCACCCCCGAATAAAGGAACGACCATTCACGCCGCACAGGGAGCAGTTATTTGCGCGCAGTGCCACTAGAATGCATCCCATCGGGCCACTGCCAACGGATCTGCCATGCCGCTTCGTTCTCCCTTGTACTCGCAACGTTCACTGGTGCTCACCCTGGTCGCCCTGCTCGGCGCCGGCTTTCTCGCCACGTCACTGTTGAGCTACTTCGCCTCCCGCGCGTCGATCCGCGACAACATCGTCAACACCGAACTGCCACTGACCTCCGATACGGTCTATTCGGAAATCCAGAAAGACCTGGTCCGGCCGATCCTGATTTCCTCAATGATGTCCCGTGACACGTTCATGCGCGACTGGGTGGTCAACGGCGAGCAGAATCCCGAGCAGATGACCCGCTATCTCGACGAGGTCATGACCCATTACGGCGCCTACACGGCGTTCTTCGTTTCCAATGCCACGCTCACCTACTACCACGCCAAAGGCGTGCTCAAGCAGGTCAAAGTCGACGAGCCGCGCGACACCTGGTACTTCCGCGTGCGCGACATGCAGGACCCGTACGAGATCAACGTCGACCCGGATCTGGCCAACAAGGACAACCTGACGTTCTTCATCAACTACAAGGTCTACGACTACCACAACCGCTTCATCGGCGCCGCGGGCGTGGGCCTGACCGTGGACGCGGTGATCAAGCTGATCGACAAGTATCAACAGCGCTATCAACGCAGCGTGTACTTCGTCGACACCTTCGGCCGCCTCGTATTGACCGGTGCCGAGGGTGGTCCGGAAGGCGCGCACATCGGCCAGAGTCTTGGCGAACTGGAGAGCATGAAAGGTCTGGTCAGCCAGTTGCCCAAGCCGCACAGCGGCAGCTACGAATACTCCACCCACGGCCAGGGACATTTTCTCAACGTGCGGTTTATCCCCGAGTTGAACTGGTACCTGTTCGTCGATAAACGCGAAGACGGCGCGCTGAGCGAGATCCGCCAGTCGCTGTATCTCAACCTGCTGATCTGCCTGTTGGTGACGTTGATCGTACTGGCGCTGCTCAATCGGGTGATCAAACGCTTCCAGGCGAAGATCCAGGCGCACGCCACCCTCGACAGTCTCACCGAATTGCCGAACCGACGCGGCTTCGACATCCTCGCCGCGCAAGCGCTGCACGAGGCCCAACGGGAAACCAAGCCGCTGACCGCGTTGCTGCTCGACCTCGACCACTTCAAAGCCTTGAACGACACCTACGGGCACATGGCTGGCGACCAGGTATTGATCGGTTTCGCCCGCGACCTGCAAAGTTGCCTGCGTCACGCCGATATCGTCTGCCGCTGGGGCGGTGAAGAGTTCATCGTTCTATTGAAAGACACCGACGGCGAGACCGGGCAGAAAATTGCCGAGAAGATCCGCCAACACGTCGAACAACACGAATATGCCTACGATGGCCACAGCCTGCATCTGACCGTGAGCATCGGCGCCACCACCGTGCAACGCGATGACACCTTGCACACCCTGCTGTCGCGGGCCGATCATGCGATGTACCGCGCCAAGCAAACCGGGCGCAACCGCACCTGCATGGAAATGCCGCACTCGACCTATGCCTGATAACGACGTCAAACCCGACCACTGCCCGGCCTGCGGTGCGCGCAACGATTGCAGCCTCGCCGACCCGCGCACCGCCGACCGCGAATGCTGGTGCTACGGCGTGACCATCGACCCTGCAGTGCTCGAAGCGCTGCCGGCCGAGTTGCGCAATCAAGCCTGCCTGTGCCCGCGTTGCGCCCAGGTCGAAGCGCAGTTGCAAGCAGACCGGCGGCCGATCCCGTAAGATGCGCGGCCCTTTGTCCGTTGAATTCTGACCATGCGCGTCGACCGCTTCCTCAGCAATCTGCCCCGCTACAACCGTCAGCAGGTGCGCCTGTTGCTGGTGGAAAAGCGCGTGCGGATTGACGGAAAAGTCGTCAACGACCCGCACAGTGAGGTGCTGGAATTCAGCCGGGTCGAAGTTGACGATGAGGTGCTGCAAAGCGGTAAGCCGGCTCGCTATTTCATGCTGCACAAGCCGCCGGGCTGCGTCAGCGCCACCCGCGATCCGCAGCATGCGACCGTGCTCGACCTGCTCGATGAACCGCACAAGGACGATCTGCACATCGCCGGGCGTCTGGATTTCAACACCACCGGGCTGATGCTGATCACCAATGACGGCGCCTGGTCGCGGCGCCTGACGCAGCCGCAAACCAAACTGGCGAAGGTCTATTACGTCGAAACCGAACAGGACATCGACCCGAGCTACGCGCTGAAATTTGCCGAGGGCATCTACTTCGCTTTCGAAGATCTGACCACTCAACCGGCACAGCTTGAGCTGCTCGGCCCACGCTCGGCACGGCTGAGCATCGTTGAAGGCCGCTACCATCAGGTCAAGCGCATGTTTGGGTTCTTCAACAACAAAGTCCTGCGCCTGCACCGCGAATCCATGGGCAAACTGACCCTCGATCACGCGCTAAAACCGGGCGAGTACCGCGCTTTGCGCACCGAAGAGATTCATTTGTTCTAAGCCGGCGACCGCTCAGCCGAAGTTGTCGAACAATTCGCCGACGGCACTTGCGTGATCCTGAGTCCCCTGCTTGAATCAGGACGTCGGCCGAAATGTGACCGATGAGTCACCACATACTTCCAAGAAACTTTTTGTCGGTCGTCTGCCCTCAAGGGCTGCGCCTCAGCCGACAATCTGCCCGCCAATAACAACACCCGTCGACCTGCCGTACCGGATCGACATGGGCCAGCAAATTTCAGGCGTATGCCTACCTGTCACAAAGCTCGTGCAATCTCGATTGCGCGCATACCCGCTTGCTTGCCAGGAGTCTTATGACATGAGGCCAGAAATCGCTGTGCTGGATATACAGGGTCAGTATCGGGTTTACACGGAGTTCTATCGCGCAGACGCCGCAGAAAAGACCATCATTCTGGTCAACGGCTCGATGGCCACGACTGCGTCGTTTGCACAGACCGTGAAAAACCTGCACCCGCAATTCAACGTGGTCTGCTACGACCAGCCCTACGCGGGTCGGTCAAAAGCCCACAACCGGCATGAGAAACATCTGACGAAGGAAGTCGAAGGGCAGATTCTGCTGGAGCTGATCGACCACTTCGCCGCCGAACACGTGCTGTCGTTCTCCTGGGGCGGCGCCGCCACTCTGGTCGCCCTCGCCCAGCAGCCCCGGCGCATCGAAAAAGCCGTGATCAGCTCGTTCTCCCCGGTGATCAATGCGCACATGCTCGATTACCTTGAGCGCGGCGTCGATTACCTCGGCAGCCGCGACGGCGATCGGGTCGGCCATCTGGTCAACAACACCATCGGCAAACACCTGCCGTCGCTGTTCAAGCGTTTCAACTATCGCCACGTCAGCAGTCTCGCCGAGCATGAATACGGACAGATGCATTTTCATATCAACGACGTGCTGCACAGCGATCGCCAGTGCTATCTGAATGCGGCGAAAAAGATCAACGTGCCGGTGCTGTTTCTCAACGGCGAATGGGACGAATACACCGCCGCCGAGGATGCGCGACTGTTCGGCAACCACGTTGCCCACAGCAGCTTCACCACCCTGCAAGCCACCGGACACTTTCTCGACATGGAGCACAAGGCCGCCTGCCGCGACAGCCAGAACGCCCTGCTCGGCTTTCTGAAACCTGCGCCGCAAGCCAGCCGAACGCGCTACTCGTTTGTGCAGGATCAACATGCTTTGGCCATTTGAAACAGCGTCTTCGCGGGCAAGGCTGCAAGCTTGAAGTGCCTGTTGCACCGGCGCAGCCCTTGCTCGCGATCGACCGTTTTCTGCGTGGCAAAGCCCTCGCAGAGAAAAGAAAACTTCAAATCCGTGGCCGAGTCTGGTACAAAGTCAGCCGCTCTGAGCGGGTATAGTTTAGTGGTAGAACGAAAGCTTCCCAAGCTTTAGATGAGGGTTCGATTCCCTCTACCCGCTCCACCGAATATTGATCTCGCGTTGTGTTGTCCGACGGGGGATGCAGAAATGAAAAACCGGCCTTGATGGCCGGTTTTTTTGTGTCTGGAAGTTGAAGCGTGTTGGCGGTGAAGACTTCCAGAAGATCGCTGAGCCCCTCCTCCCCGGATTACTTCTCGAAATCCTGATGCAGCCTCGCCAGTACATTGAAGATCGGTTCCCCGGCTTTGTGCGGGACATTCAATCGAGTGAATACTTTCTTCCAGTCGGCGAGCGCTGCGAGAGTCTGCTCGATGTATTCCTCGGCCTTGAGGTATTTGTAATCCTTGCAGATCTCCATGATTCGCTTGCGCGTAGGCGTGCCGGGAGTGCGGCCACCGAAGTCAGTGGTGTGCTCGCCCATGGCGTTTGCGAAAGTCAGGTCGTATGCCGGGGACAGCGTCCAGGTTTCTTTCTCGCCTTTTTTTTCAGGATTGTGGCAGAGAAAGGCAAAGTTCTTCGCATGGTCGTCATGGTTGTGAGACAGCGCATTGAAGATCATTAACCTGGCCATCTTTTCCACTTCGACGGAGCTTCTGGTCAACACCTGAGTGAGCTTGAGCAGGTTCGGGTAGTCGATGGATGACAATGCGCGGTAGTCCGCGTACATGAGCGCCGAGACGGTCATCATGTGAATCTTGCGCTCGCCGTCGCGGTCGAAGCGCTTGGTTGCGAAGAAACGCTCAACCTCGCCGCCAGGCATCTGCACATCCAGAAGATCCGATTCAGCCATGGTCACTCCGGCGGCACGAGCCATCTCGGCATAGGCGAGTTCAATGCCGCCGGTTTCAATCGGTTCGTACAATGCCCTGAACTTCACGATCCAATGTGCATAGCCCTCGGGCAGGGCATCAAAGGCCGAAATTGCGTGTTTTTTGTCGGCAGACAGCGCCACGATTGCCTTCGGTCGTGCGCCCCCCGGTGAGCCACCGGCCAGTCGCAATTTGGTAAGCACAGCAGGGGTCTCACCCTCTTGAACTTCGATTGAAGCTTCGTAGAGTTGGCAAATATCCAAAGGGCCTGTGAGCTCTGTTTTTTCCGCCTTCGGCTGATATTCAAACGCCCCCATACTGCGCTCGCCCATATAAGCAAGGCGATCAAGCGCTGTGAGGGTAAGGTGGGTGCCGTCACCGAAGGTGCTGTCGAAATATCGATCCATCAGCAGCATGCCCCAGCCGTCAGGCAGTGAATCGGCGAACGGTCCGTGTAGCCCTTCGAAGAGGCTGGTGTTCCTGGCCAACTGGGGCTTTTCGTCCCAAGCCATTGTCAGCGGCGAAAGATTGTAGCCAGTGGCAAGCCAACCCGGATCGTAAGCGAAGTAAATCCCCCGGCCCGCGACTCTGACCAGCTCACCAACCTTGGCGCCCTCTTTCAAAACATCCAGCGCTTCTGTGTGTTTGAAAGGCTTGATCATCAGCGCATCCCTCTCTTGCGCCTGGCATTCTTCAGCTCATCCAGCGAGCTCGGTTGCTCTGGTTTGAACAGCCTGGTCACAGCGTTGAGTTCATCAAGCGCAGTGGCTATCAGGATCAAAGCCTCCAACGTCACGAGGCCGGTCGCTTCGAATCGCTTGATGGTGGATTCGGAAACCCCCGCCTTTTCTGCGAGCGTCTTGCGGGAAAGGTTTTTGGAGAGCCGCAGGATTTTTGCGTTTTCTCCGACATTTCTAGCGATCTCAGCCGGCGAGTGAAGCAAATGCATGAATGACATGGCAAACCCTTCCAATTCTTAAGGATCTTAATAGAGCCATTGTAGCCATCTAACCTCCCTTAAGGATCAGATATGACCATTTTTGAAAAATTTCACTAATTTCGTGGAGCAATAGAGATCTTCTGATTGCTACACAGCTGACATTGAGGATTACGCGGTTGGGTCACGCGTGGCCGCTTTTGTCACCGCGAATCTGACTCTCCGCAATGCAGTCATATTTGGCAACGTAATGATGAACACAGCGTTTGTTGTGCCGTTCAAGATCGCCGCTCATGTGGTTACCAAAGCGGACATCATTTATGGACATCAAACCCATTCGGAGCACTGAAGACTTGTCCGCAGCATTGCTGCGTATCGAGCAGATTTGGGGCGCTGAGATGAACTCGCCGGAAGGCGATGAATTGGAAATTCTCGCTCGGCGGGTGGGCGAGTATGAGGAGCAGCAATTCCCGATTCCCCCTTCCGAGCCCTTTCAAGAGGACAAACCTGGTATTGGTCAGCGGTTTTGACGCTGCACTAGCCGAAAAACCGGTCGCAACGACCGGTTACTTTTTACTCGGAAATCAACGCCGGCTAACCCACCGGCACCACATTATCCAGCACCTGATTCACCGCCAGCTCGCCCAGCATGACGACTTGGGCGATGCCGAGCAGGGTTTTGCGCTGGCTGCCGTCGAGCAAGGCGGCAAAGTCGCCAAGCATGACGCTGGCCGAGCCGAGGGACTCGCTGGCGTTGACCAATAGCGACTCGGTATCGGTGCCCGGATTAACCATGAACATGCTGCTGGCCTGGTACGGCGGTGAGCTTGTTTTTGGTGGGATGAGATAGTGGTCGAGGGCGCGTTCGGCGGCTTCGTGGAGTTTTTTCGAATCGAGGGACTCGCACGGAGAAGCCGGATCGGTTTCCGGCGGATTTGGCGTTACTTTGAACACGGGGCGGTACCTTTCATTTGAGCCGCATCCACCACGCTACTAAACGGGAGGGTGGCGGCTGTACGCAAGTTAGTAGACCGGACCCATCCCCCATCCGGCGCACCCGAAGGCGCCATGCGCACAGCCACCATAAAATACAGGCACGCGCCTGATTCAACGGAACTCGTGCAACCGTTACGAGGAGGACATTACCGGGCTACTAAACCCGATCACTGGAAATCAGTGACGCGAACCAAGTTACCGACCGCCCTCCAGGCGCACAAGCCGGCGGATTCTGGCGTACCGGTAGGCAGCAGCGCAAGGATTTGTAGGCATCGGGACGTAACGCGATTCAACTTTAAACAGCCATAGCGCACCACGTGTAAAAGCCTGGAAAACAGAAGGAAATTTCCGACGAGCTCAGCGTGAACGAGTTGAAAGGATGCCAGAGGACGATGATGTTGGCGGTGCAGCGGTGATCGGGTTTCTGCGCCAATAAGCCCCTCACCCTAACCCTCTCCCGAGGGAGAGGGGACCGACCGTGTTGCGTTCAAGAGATGCGCCGACCAGAGATAACGTGGCGAACCCAAGGAACCCGGAGGCGTAACTCAGCGGGTCGCAACAATGAACAAACGTGGAAACGGCAACAGCACCGAGCCGTCAGCCAAGGCCGGATAAGCCTTGGCAACTTCCGCCAGATACCGCTGCAGATACTGAGCCCGCTCCTCCTCGGTCAATGGGCTCAGGAATGGAATCAACCCGCTACCCTTGAACCACTCCACCACCCCCGCCGCCCCGTCCCGAAGTTGGTGGTGATAGGTGGTGCGCCACACATCGACCCGCGCGCAGTGCGGCCGCAGCATTGAAAAATACTCACTGGCACTGGCCATGTCGGTGCGCTGCCCGGCAGCGTCTGCGAGCTTGCTCGCCCACGGCCCATTGGCGGCGACTTCACGCATCAAGCGGTGGGACGGTTCGTTGAGGTTGTCCGGCATTTGAATCGCCAGGCTGCCACCGTCTGAAAGCTTGCTCGCCAGGGCTGGCAGCAACGAAGCGTGATCAGGCACCCATTGCAGCACCGCATTGGCGAAGATCACATCAAACGGCCCCTGGTCAGCCCATTTGTCGACCTCGGCCACCTGAAACTGCACGTCAGGCAAGCGCTTGCGCGCGGCTGCAATCATGTCCGCCGAACTGTCGAGGCCACTGACGCTCGCCTCGGGAAAACGCTGCACCAGCAATTCGGTGGAATTGCCCGGTCCGCAACCAATGTCCACCACCGCCCGGGCCTGCGCGGTGGGTATCGCCGCCAACAGATCACGGGCCGGGCGGGTGCGTTCATCTTCGAAAGCGACGTATTGCTTGGCAGACCAACTCATTGCGTTCTCCTGTCGGGGCATGGCTTGAAACCGGGAAGTGCAGCTGCCCATACCATACAGCGATAAGGCCGATGAGCTCGCCTCGCCTCCGGCGTCCGGCCCGGTTATTTGTAATTAGAATTTTCAGCACAACACCGATGTCTGAATTTCAAGCTCCCAAAACAAGGACTTCCATCATGAAATTCGCAAAGATTGCCCAGAAACTTGCCCTGTGGGCCGGTAGCCCGAAGACGTTCATGGGGGCGTTGATTCTGATCGGGCTGTGGGGGTTGAGCGGGCCGATTTTTGGTTACAACGACACGTGGCAGCTGATCATCAACACCTCGACGACGATCATCACGTTCCTGATGGTGTTCCTGATTCAGAACACGCAGAACCGCGATACCGACATTCTGCATTTGAAACTCGATGAGCTGTTGCGAGTGAACAAGGAAGCGCAGAACGCGATGCTCGGGCTGGAGGCGCTGGATCTGAAGCAGCTCGAAGCGCTGCGCCGGCATTACCGCGCGCTGGGTGAGAATCAGGTGTTTGATCTTGAGGGGCTTGGCGACAAGAGCAAGCCAAAGCAGGATTTGAATGAGTGCTGAGCAAGTAAACACACCCTGTGGGAGCGAGCCTGCTCGCGAAGACGCAGGGTCAGTCAAAACATCATTGACTGATACACCGCTTTCGCGAGCAGGCTCGCTCCCACAGGGTAAGCATCGCATTTCAACTGAAGGTTTCGCTCGCGCTGCAACAACAAGGCGAAGTTAGCGACTGGCCTGCAACGCTCGAGCTTTCTCCAGATGGCTTTGCAGTTTCGGCAAAGTCTCATCGGCAAACGCTTTGATTTCCGGCACATCGGTGGTCTGTGCCTGTTGCTCGATCTGGGTGATGGCCTCTTCGGTCGCCTTGACCTGACTGGCGGCGTAAGCCTGATCGAATGTCGCGCCGTCCTTCACTTCCGGCATCAGTTCTTTGGCCTTGTCAGCAAGTTCTTCGCGGGGGGCAACCGGCAGATCGAGTTTCTTGGCGATTTTCGCCAGATGCTGGTTGGCCGTGGTGCGGTCGTTGATCACAACGATGGTGTAATCCTTGACCTCTTTCGATTCGGTCTTGCCGTGGGCCTGACGGCTGGCTTCGATGTCGGCCATGCCTTTGGCGGAGGCATCGTTGATGAATTCGGCAGGCGACTGGGCGAACGCACTGCTGGCGCACAGGCCCAGCAGGGTTGCAAAACTGACGTTACGTAAACGGGTGGCCATCCGGCTCATGGTCGCGCCCTCCTTCGTGGAAAATTCAAGCGGGCCGTGATTCGCCCGCTGCTCAAATAGTCGCGGCGGACAATGGTCCGCCTCAGTTAGGAATGCTTTGGCGTTCAAAGGTTTAGAAAATCTGCCGAGGCCGCGACGAACGGTGCGCTCGCTTTAGATGCCCAACGCTCGATGATTCAGGCGTTTGGCCGCATACATGGCCTGATCGGCATGCCGGAACAGTTGCTGTTCTTCTTCACCGTGTTCAGGGAAACGCGCCACGCCGATGCTCGGTTCGATACGCAGGTCATGGCCGTCGAGGCGCATGGGCTGCGCCAGCACCTGTCGGATTTTTCCGGCGACACTGTCGGCATCTTCGGCGGCATGCACGCTATGCAACAGCACGACAAATTCATCGCCACCGATACGCGCCACGGTGTCGGTTTCACGCACGCAGCCCTTCAGTCGGTTGGCCACGGTTTGCAGGAGCATGTCACCGACGGCATGGCCATGGGTGTCGTTGACCTGTTTGAAGCGATCCAGATCGACATACAGCAGCGCCATGTGTCCGTGCAGGGTTCGCGCATCGGCCAGCGCAGCCCTGAGCCGATCACGCAGCAGTTCGCGATTGGGCAGTTGCGTCAGTTGATCGTATTGCGCCATGCGCTTGAGCCGCGCGTGCAGTTGCTGGCGCTCGATGGCCGTGGCGACTTGTGCGCAGACGTATTGCAGCAGTTCCTTGTCCTGCTCGGTGTAGCGTTCGCCGCCAGCGAGGCTTTTGACGATCAAGGCGCCGATGGTGCCGTTTTTTGAGCTCAGCGGTACGCCGAGCCAGCAAGGCGCGTTTTGTTCCGCCACCAGCTCAGCAAAATCGGGCGTGGCATCGGCGCTGTCCGGCGTCAGCAACATCGGCTGGCCGCTGCGGATCACTTGCGCGCAGAGCCGTCCGATGACGGTGCCGGGCTGCTCGGGCTGCAATTCGTGATCGTCGACGTGATAGGGAAAATTCAGCTGCGCGCAGTGTTCGTCGTACAGCGCCACGGAAAAATTCAGCGCCGGCAGCCACTCGCCAATCAGCAGATGGATGCGTTTGAACAGCGCCAGCAAATCTTCCGCCGCGTGCGCCGCTTCGGAAATCGCGTACAACGCCGCTTGCCGCGACTCGGCCTGCTTGCGCTCGGTGATATCGCGGGCGACGGCGATGCGCAGTTGATCGACTTCCGACCAGCGCGCCGACCAGGAAATGTGCGCGACGCTGCCGTCCTTGCGCAGATAGCGGTTCTCGAAATTGTGCTTTGGGTCGCCGCCCATGATTTCGCCAGCGGCCGCAAGGGTGCGCTGGCGATCAGCCGGGTGCACCAGCTCGATCATCGAGCGGCCGATCAGTTCGTCAGGCGTGTAACCGAAAATCCGCTCGCAGGCAGCGCTGACAAAAACGAAACGGCCCTGTTTGTCGACCGCGCAAACGGCATCCAGCAACAGGTCAATGTAGCTCGCCAGCGGCGCAGGGTTGGGGCTTTGCATGGTTCTACGGGGTGTCCGCGCAGTGCAGCGATTTCAATCATCCATGATCGTGATTGCGCGTCCCTGCCCATTCCATCAAGTCTTGTTCGGCAGCAGCCCCGGCAGCGCGTGCATCAACGCGTTGATGGCGAAGCCGATAAACATCACGCCGCATAAACGCGTGATGAGCAGCTCATGCCGCTGATACACCATGCGCACTCGCTGTGCGCCGACCACGCCGATGAGGATAGCGTAGGCCAGCGCACCGCCGATGAAACTCAGGGCGATCAGTGCAGGTAGCATCGACCAGTTGAGCAGTTCGGCGCGGCTCGACAACAGCGCCGTAAAGGTCGCCACCGCCACCGGATAGGCCTTGGGATTGGTCAGGCCGAAGACGATGCCGTGCCAGAACGGCTGCCGCGCCGCCCCTTGCGCTTCGTCGCCATTGCGGCGTTGGGCACGCACCGCACGCCAGCCGAGCCAGAACAGGTACAACGCGCTGAGCACGCCGAGCACATCGAACGCGGTGCTGCCGATTTCCCGCGCACCGACAATCGCCACCAGCGCGGTGCTGCACCAGATCACATCGCCGAGCAGATGCCCGCACAGAAACCCCGCCCCGGCCCGCCGGCCATGGGCCGCGCCAATCCCGAACACCGCCAGCACGCCCGGCCCGGGCGTGATCCCGTAGATGAAACCCGAAGCCAGAACGGCCAACAGCAATGATGGAGTCATGAGAAACCTGCAAGCGCCAGAATACTTGGTGGCCAGTCTATATCAGAGGGTCACGGCGGATCACTGCGCGTCGTGAAAACGCATGCCGGGGTACGGTTTCTGGCGACATGCGTCCAGCCGCGATTGCAAATCGCCGACGTGGACCTCGAGCTTGTGTCGGTCGGGATCGAGGAAGTAGAACGACGCGCCTTCAATAGCCTCTCAGATTTTCGGGAACGAAATATTGCTGTCCGTCATAGCGCAACGTGGTTAGCACCGGCTTTTCGTGGGTGGTCTTCGACTCGCAGGTGTCGGGTGGACCCTCGCCGACCAGACCCGTGGTGAGTGAGCGGACAATGATATCGGCGTAACCATGGGAACTGGTTTTGCCCATCTCAAGCGTACGCACCGTCTCCGCTCGCTCTCCGGCGCAATTGCCATCCCACTCGCCACTGAAGCTGTAGACGACCAAGCGATCCAGCACCGGGCGCACCTTGTTGCCCTCTTTCACGTAGAGCGACAGCAGGGTTTCATCCAGCGGATTGACGCGCGACGAGCCTTTGAAATGGGCGCGGACGCCGAATGCACGAAAGTCGGGCGTGAGTTTATAACGCGCCGTATCCAGCTCCAGACTCTCCAGCGCGATGGCATCGGAGAGAAACGCCGACCGCTGATGATAGGTCGCCAGCGGTTTGGGGCTGCCGGCCGTGATGATAGCCAGATCCAGATCGTACGAGCCCACGCTGCCGTCTTGGCCATAGACGGGATCGGGCACGAACGTCGATAGCGCGGTAATCGTCAGCTGCGGATAAGCCGGCCATTCTTTGCACAGCGAGAAATCCGCTTCCGCGCTGACCGCCGGCGGCGTGCAATCTGCCCACGCCTGCCCAGCCATCAACCACCCGCAGAGCGCGGCAGCGCTGATCCACGTGGACTTCATTGTCACTTCCCGCTCCTTGAAGATATTTCCAGGCGCGCACTATCCCTTTCTGCATCGGAGGATTCAACAGATCTGGCCAGCGAATCTTCTCATGTGTCTGAAGTCGGAATTCGCGAGCAGGCACGCTCGCACAGGAAAGCGCATTCCAAAGTGGGAGCGAGCCTGCTCGCGAAGGCGTCATCGCCGACGCCGCCAATCTCAATACTTGTCCAGCGTACGCAACTTCTGCGGCAAGCCCCACAGCAGCAAAGCGGCCGCAATCAGCGCGGCGACGCCGATGACGTACAGCGCCGGGGTGGTGCTGCCGGTGAGGTCCTTGATGCGTCCGACCATGACCGGGCTGACGATCCCGCCGAACTGCCCCAGGGTATTGATCACTGCGATCCCGCCCGCCGCGCCGGCACCTGCGCCCGCCAGCAGTTTCGGTGGCAGGGTCCAGAAGCTCGGAATCGAAGCGATGATGCCGGCGCCGAGCAGGCCGAGCGCGATGATCAGGAAGGTCGTGTGGCTGGCGAAGATTCCCGCGCTGAAGAAGCCGATCGCGCCGACGATCACCAGCCCGGCGACAAACTTGCGCCGTTCACCGGTGGCGTCGGACAAGCGTCCGATCACCACCATGCTGATCGCCCCGCAGATGTACGGAATGGCGGTCAGCAGGCCGATCATCACCGGGCTTTCGGTGCCGGCGCTGCGGATCAATTGCGGTGCCCAGAAATTCAAACCGTAGGACGCGACCTGGATCAGGAAGTAGATCAAACCCAACGTCAGGAACCCGGGAATTTTCAGCGCCGCGAGCAATGAGCCGCCGCTCTTGTGTGGTTCGTGATGAGCGATGCGACTGGAGAGCAATTTCTTCTCGTCAGCCGTCAGCCAGTGCGCATCCTCGATGCGGTCCTTCAGCTGCGTCAGCACCAGAAAACCCAGCGCGATGCACGGCACGCCTCCGAGCAGGAACAACCAATGCCAGCCGCGCATCTGCAATACGCCATCGAGGTGTTGCAACACCAGCCCTGAGAACGGTGCGCCGACCAGCCCGGCAAACGCCGAGGCGAGAAACAGCATCGAGGTGATGCGGCCACGGAAGTGCTGCGGAAACCACAGCGTCAGGTAATACAGCACGCCCGGAGCAAACCCGGCTTCCATCGCACCGATGACGAAGCGCAGCGCATAGAACTGCCATTCGCTGTTGACGAAGACCATCGCCGCCGTCGCCACGCCCCACGACATCATGATCCGCGCGATCCAGCGCCGCGCGCCGACCTTGTACAGCATCATGTTGCTCGGCACTTCGAACAGCACGTAACCGACCACGAACAGCCCGGCGCCCAAGCCATACGCGGTGTCGCTCAGACTCAGGTCGGTCTGCAACTGGAATTTGGCGAAGCTGATGTTGATGCGGTCGAAAAAGGCGAACAGGTAGCAGACCATGATCAGCGGCATCAGGCGCCAGGCAACTTTGCTGACCAGGGCTTTTTCGGCGTCGTGATCGACGGACGGATTCACGCCCGCCTCCATTACATTGAGGCTCATAGATTTTCTCCAGGCGGACTGCCGATGGGCGTCCGATTGTTTTTGTTGTCTGGTGATGACGCTCCCTGTGGAGCGCTTTTGTGTGGGAGCTGGCTTGCCAGCGATGGCGTCAGTTCAGCTAACGCTTTCGTTGAATTTGCTGCCGTCATCGCGGGCAAGCCCGCTCCCACAGGGGTACTGGTGTTTCTCAGGTGGGCATCGGATGCAGATCGCAGTTGCGCCCGGCCTTGGCCAGTTGGCCGGGGACATCGTGGCCCAACAGCGCCGGCAAGCCGCGCGAAAGCTTCAGCAGCAGCGGCAAATCGATCCCCGTGGGAATGCCGACTTCAGCGCACAGGTTCACCAGGTCTTCGGTGCAGATATTGCCCGACGCCCCCGGCGCAAACGGACAGCCACCGAGGCCACCCAGCGCCGCATCGAAGCGCCGCGCGCCGGCCTCGTAAGCGGCCAGCACATTGCACAGGCCGAGGCCGCGGGTGTTGTGGAAATGCAGGGTCAGATCGGCCGGCGAAACCCGCTGCAAAACGCGCCGCACCAAGCGATCGACCTGACGCGGATTGGCCATGCCGGTGGTATCGGCGAGGCTGATGCCCTGAATGCCGAGCTCTTGATAAGCGTCGACGATCTGCAGTACGCGATCCTCATCGATCCGGCCTTCGAACGGACAACCGAACGTGGTGGCGATGCTGCCGTTGAGGCGCACACCTGAGCCGCTGACAAACGCAACAATGTCAGCGAATGCCGCCAGCGACTCTTCGCAACGCATGCGCATATTGGCCAGGTTGTGGGTCTGGCTGGCGGACATCACCAGATTCAACTCATCGGCATTCGCTGCCAATGCGCGTTGCGCGCCTTTGAGGTTGGGGATCAACGCCACGTAAATAACACCCGGCTGGCGCTGAATGCCGTTGAACACTTGCTCGCCGTCACGCAGGGCCGGAATGGCTTTGGGCGAGACGAACGAGCCGGCCTCGATGCGGCTGAATCCGGCCTGTGACAATTGATTGATCAGGGCGATCTTGTCAGCGGTTTCCACCCACGTCGGCTCGATCTGCAAACCGTCGCGGGGTGAGACTTCCTGGACGATCAGGGTTTGCGAATAGTCAGTGATCATTGCACCACCCCTTGGTTTTTCAGGCGTTCGATGTCGAGTTCAGTCAGGCCAAGATTGGCGAGAATAGCGTCGGTGTGCTGGCCCAGTTTCGGCCCGGACCAGTTCACTCCGCCGGGGGTCTCCGAGAGTTTGGGGACAATGCCGGGCATCTTCACCGTTGCGCCACCGGGCAACTCGGCATCGAGCAGCATGTCCCGCGCCTGATAGTGCGGATCGGCGACGATATCAGCCACCGAATAGATGCGCCCGGCCGGCACTTCGGCAGCTTCGAGAGCAGCCAGTACCTCGTCGATCGGCAGGCTGCTGGTCCAGTGTGTGATGGCCGCATCGAGCAAACCGCTCTGCGCCGCGCGGCCGTCGTTGTGGGCGAATTCTTCTGCCTCGGCTAGATCAGCGCGGCCGATAGTGTGCATCAGGCGCTTGTAGATCGGGTCGCTGTTGCCGGCAATCACCACATAAGCGCCGTCGGACGTGAGGTAAGTATTGGAGGGCGCGATGCCCGGCAAGGCGCCGCCGCTGCGTTCGCGGACATGGCCGAGCATGTCGTATTCCGGCACCAGACTTTCCATGACGTTGAACACGCTTTCGGCCAGCGACACATCGACGATCTGCCCACCGCCCTGCCCAGTCTTGACCCGCAACAGCGACATCAGCGCACCAATCACCGCGTGCAACGAGGCCAGCGAATCGCCGAGGCTGACGCCGACCCGCGCCGGTGGCGAATCGGGATTGCCGGTGGTGTAGCGGATGCCGCCCATGGCCTCGCCAATCGCACCGAAACCGGGCCGGTCACGGTAAGGGCCGGTCTGGCCGTAGCCGGAGATACGCACCAGGGTCAGGTTCGGATTCAGCGCATGTAGCACGTCCCAACCCAGACCGAGTTTTTCCAGCGCACCGGGGCGCAGGTTTTCAATGATCACGTCGGCGTCGCCGGCCAGTTGCTTGACCAGTTCGATGCCTTCAGCGGATTTCAGATTGAGCGCCAGGGATTTCTTGTTGCGCGATTGCAGGTACCACCACAGCGATGTGCCTTCGTGCAGCTTGCGCCATTTGCGCAGCGGGTCGCCCTGACCCATGGCTTCGATCTTGATCACCTCGGCGCCGAACTCGGCAAGCATGCGCGCGGCAAACGGCGCGGCGATCAGGGTGCCGATCTCGATCACTTTGATTGCACTCAAAGGGGCAGTCATCGCGGGTACCTCTTGTTCTTGGAATATGTCGCCAAGGCTAGAGGAACGATCGTCAGCGAATCCAGCCGTCTCTCGGCAATGGGCGTTCGCGAAATGCGAATGCTCCGCTGTGATTGCGGGGTGAATTCAGGGCCGCCTTCGCGAGCAGGCTCGCTCCCACAAGGATCTGTAGTGGTTTCAGATTCTGTGTTCACACAAGTTCAATGTGGGAGCGAGCCTGCTCGCGAAGAGGCCATCAGCCGCAATGAAGATCTACCGCCCGCGCAAATGCTCAAACAACATCCGGCTCACCGGCGACAACCCTGCCTCATCGCGCACCACCACAATCAGAGCGCGATCCGCCCAGGCATCGGTCAGCGGCACCGCACGCAAGCCCAGTGCCTGACCAAACAACTCATAGGCTCGCTGCGGCAGAATGCCGATGCCCATGTTCGCCTGGACCATCCGGCACACCGCATCGAATCCCGGCACATGAATGCGGATGCGCAGGACTTTGCCGGCCTGCCGCGCCGCCGCATGGGTACGCATGTTGATCGAACTGGCTGCGTGCAAGCCGACGTAATCGCTGTCGAGAGTTTCATCGAAAGTCACCGATGCGCGCGTAGCCAACGGATGCTCCGGGAGCATCACCACCACCAGTTTGTCCTGGCGGTACAACACGCTGTGCAGGCCTTTGGTGTCGCTGTCGTCGGAGCAGATGCCGAGGTCGGCGACGCCATCGAGCACGCCCTGAATCACCCCGGCGCTGGGGCGTTCTTCAAGGTCGGTCTTGACCTGCGGCTGCCGCGCGGAGAAGTCGCGCAAGTCTTCGGGCAGGAACTGAATGATCGCCGAAAGATTGGCCAGCATGCGCACGTAACCGCGCACACCATGGCTGTGCTCACCCAGCTCCAGGCCCATCTTTTCCACATTGAAGAGCATCTGCCGGGCGTGGTGCAGCAGGGTTTCACCGGCCGGCGTAAGGATCATGCCTTTGGCTTGGCGCACGAACAAAGCGATGCCCAGCGCCTCCTCCAACTCCATCAGGCGCTTGCTCGCCGCCGACACCGCGATGGCTTCGCGCGCAGCCGCACGGGTCAACGTACCTTCCTCGTGGACGGCGACGAACAGTTGCAGAGTGATCAGGTCGAGACGGCGGATCAGGCTTTTTTGCAGCATGGTGGGCTCGAAGGCAGGGTTCATCCGAGCCGGCAGGATAGCCCGGTTTTACCGCTGACTGCTCAGTTGCCCATGCTGGCGCGCTGTTTTGTGACAGGCGCGGTCAGCAAGCGAACCAGCTGCGCGCTGTCGTCCCTGCGACCCAACACCAGGATCGAAGAGCCTTGCAGGCAGGCATCGATGGCTGGCCATGAAATGTCCTTCGCGCCCTCGACATCAAACGAATCATCCACTGCACCATCGACCAGAAAGCCTGCCGTCAACAAGCCTCGTGTGCTGCCCGAGGTCTGTCCGACCGCCACAATCCGTTTGCCAGCGATATCATCCAGCGCAAACCCTGCTTGCCAACCTCTCAGGTCGAGTTCATGCAACGTCGGGCTGAGGACAGGGTTGTTGAACGCGTCATCCATTTGGCCGGCGTAGGTAATACCACTGATCAACGCGTGTTGCAGTTTCGTGCCGTCCGTTGACTCGACCGCCGAACCGAGCAGAAGCAGGCGCTGCGCAGTTTGCACAACGATGTCGGTCACGTGGCTTTCGAGCGGCTTGCCATTACGCTGAAGGTTCAATAGCAGTAGGCCCTTTTCGCCGAAGCCTTCTGCAACTTTCCCGTTGTGGTCGAACGCCATGACCAATCCCTGATTGGTTACTTCCGTTTTGCCATGCAGCAGGATCCTCCCATCGTCGAGCTGGATGATCCCGGACAGCGAAATGGCCACCCCTGGCAGCGACAGGGGCAGCCAACCGTTGCTGGCGAACGATAAATCGTCCGAGCCATCGAGATGGAATCGCGTCAGCAAGCCACTACCCTTTTGCGCGGTCACGAACAGCAGCCTGTCCGGCTGCGCAAGCTGCGGATCGGATTTCGCCAGCAGCAGTTGCCCATGGGTGGCACCGAACAGGGAAGGAATACGCATGGGCACAATCCGGTAGCCATTCCTGTCGCCGCCGAAATCAATGTCCGGCGAGCCATCGGGCAAAAACCGGGCGATGACTTGCTGATATTCAAGCGTCTGGTCTTTGACCACGCCAATCACACCGCACATCCAGAATCGTCCGAGCGCATCAACAATCAACGGCCCGCCTTGCGTGAGCGAGCCTGTGCCGAACTGGCCGCTGAGATATCCGCCGGTGCCGAAAGCCGGATCCGGATTGCCATCGGCATCCAGGCGCGCAAGGCCGTAGTACGAATGGCCCGATTGCTCGACGGTAGCGCTGACCATGATCTGCTCCGAAGGCGTGATCGCCACGCCTTTGGCAATGGTCTTGCCCGCTCCGGGGAATTTCAGCGTTCGCAGACCAAAGAGCGCATCCAGCTCCCCGGCTGACTGCACGTTTGGGGACAATGGCGCGATAGATTCCGACATGTTCGTATGCTCCTCAAGAGATCGACGTCGACCCCCTCGTAGCGAGCATTCGACCCCAGGTCGCCACGCCGGACAACTGACAGAAATGACAGTTTTTTAGAAGAAAAAGAAATTACCTACTGTGTAAAAAAGACTGAATGACTGGTAGTTCTTACAGGTTCGAATTCAGGCATGTCATGCCAACCTCAGCGTTCAAATCAGCCATGGACGAGAAGCATGATGAGCACTCGCGACGAGCAAATTTCACAACCGGCCCCGACCATCACTTATCCCGAGGAGGCCAGCACGACGGGACCTGCGACATTGTTGCTCGGCAGCGGCATACCCAATGCTCTTGTGCAGGTCTGGAACATTGAAAACACCCATTCGCTTGGCGAAGGGCTGGTCAGCGCAAATGGACGATGGGCGTTCAGCATCACCGGCGTTCAGGCCCAGGGCCAGCAGAAGATTCACGCCCACCAGACGTATGCAGGCATCACGTCCGAATGGAGCGAAGAGCGCGGATATGAGGTGCGACTGCGGCCCGAGATCGACGTCCCGGTCGTTGTCGAACCGATTGAGGGCGCGCAGGTCGATACGCCTCTGATCTTTTCGGGAGATGTCATGCGAGCCGAGGGTTTCGTCAGTATTTTCGATCTGGACACTGGCCTGGAGATTGCCAGAGCAGCGGTCGAAAGCGACCGGAAATGGCAAACCCCGGCAGCACCCTCCCTGGCGGTCGGGCAGTACCGTATCTCCGCCGTCCACAACATCGCCGGCAAGGTTTCAGATTGGGGCCGTGTGCGGACATTTGCCGTGGTCGCAGAAGCAAGCGAAGGACTTTTCGACTTCGCTCGCCTGCGCGCCTTCATTCAAAACGCATTGCGGAAAATTTCCTCGATCTGGCGCTGATCCGCCGCCCGTGGATTGGTCAGTCCACAGGCGTCCTTCAAGGCGTTGGTGGCGAGCACCGGGATATCGCTGAGTTTCGCGCCCAGCTCACGCAGTCCGCCGGGAATCTCGACGTCCTTGGCAAGGTTGCGAATGGCATTGATCGCCGCCTGTGCGCCCTCCTCCGCGCTGAAACCACGAATATCCGCGCCCATGGCGTGGGCGACATCCCTGAGTCGGTCAGCACAGACCAGCGCATTGAAACTCTGCACATGCGGCAACAGCACGGCATTGCACACGCCGTGGGGCAAGTCGTAGTAGCCGCCGAGCTGATGCGCCATGGCGTGGACAAATCCGAGCGAGGCGTTGTTGAACGCCATGCCGGCGAGGAACTGCGCGTAAGCCATGTTCTCCCGCGCCGCGAGGTCGCTGCCGTCGCGCACAGCCAGACGCAGGTTGCTGCTGATCAGGCTCATGGCCTTCAAAGCGCAGGCGTCGGTGATCGGGTTGGCGGCGGTCGAGACGTAGGCTTCGATAGCGTGGGTCAGTGCATCCATGCCAGTGGCGGCGGTCAGGCCTTTGGGCATCGCGACCATCAGTTCCGGATCGTTGACTGACAGCAGTGGCGTGACGTTGCGGTCGACGATGGCCATTTTCACGTGGCGCGACTCGTCGGTGATGATGCAGAAGCGGGTCATTTCGCTGGCAGTGCCGGCGGTGGTATTGATGGCGATCAGCGGCAATTGCGGCTTGCTGGAGCGGTCGACGCCTTCGTAATCGCCAATCTGCCCGCCATTGGTTGCGCACAGGGCGATGCCCTTGGCGCAATCATGTGGCGAGCCGCCACCCAGCGACACGACGAAATCGCATTTGCTTTCCTTCAGCAGTCCCAGACCGGATTCGACATTGGCCGTGGTCGGGTTCGGTCTGGCGCCATCGAAGATCACCGAATCGATGTCCTGCATCGCCAGTTTCTCGGCGATCATTGCGGCCACGCCCGCCTTGGCCAGCCCGGTATCGGTGACAATCAGCGCCTTGCGAAAGCCATAATTGCGAATCGCGACCATGGCTTCGTCGAGGCAGCCGCTGCCCATGATGTTGACCGCCGGAATGAAGAAGGTGCTGCTCATCGTGTGTCTCCTGACTGGAGCCGGATCGACTGCCTCGATTCGGCGGGTGCGCACAGAATCGACCGATCGGTCACGAGCGATGTTGATCTGGCTCAATGTCCGCTCGTGATAAAGTCGCCGTCCATCTGCCCTTTGTTTTGAGACCGCCCACGCAATGACCGATTTTCTCAATGTCGACGCCACCCTCGAAGACTGGAACGCCTTGCGCGCCGCGAACGATTTTCAGGGTTTGCTGGTGGGCAATGGCGCCAGCCGCGCGGTGTGGGATGACTTCGGCTACGACTCGCTGTTCGAAAACGCCCGTACGGTCGAAGAGAAACCGCTGAGCCCATCGGAACTGGCGGTGTTCGACGCGCTGCAAACCCGCAGCTTCGAGCAAGTGCTGGGCGCCCTGAAAACCACCAGCCGGGTCAACAAGGCCCTGGCGGTCAGCTCGGCGGCGCCGCGCAATCGCTATTACGCAATCAAGGAAGCGCTGATCAACACCGTGCACGCGGTGCACATCCCGTGGCGGCTGGTGCAGCCTTCGACACTGACGGTGCTCAATGCAGAACTGGCGCGCTATCACACGGTGTTCACCACCAACTACGACCTGCTCAATTACTGGGCACTGCAACATCCCGGCGAGACCATCGACGACCTGTTCAACGGCGCCGACGCGAGTTTCGATCTGAGCCAGAGCGCCACCGACAAACCGCGTCTGCTGTACCTGCACGGTGGTCTGCATCTGGTGCGCAATCAGGACGGCACCGCACGCAAACTGACCTCGACCGAGGGCACCCTGCTCGGCAGCTTCGCCATCAACAACACGATCAAGACGCTGGATGACGTGCCGCTGTTCGTCACCGAAGGGCCGAGCGCAGACAAGCTCAAGACCATTCGCAGCTCGGATTATCTGTCGTTCTGCTACGAGCAGTTACTGGCCCATGGCGACAGCCTGTGCATCTTCGGCCACGCGCTGGGCGAGCAGGATGCGCATCTGGTGCGGGCGTTGCGCCTGGCCCGACCGAAGTGCGTGGCGGTCTCGATTTACCCGCGCAGTGCCGCGTTCATCCAGCATCAGAAGCGTCACTACGCCAAGGTGTTTGAAGGTACCGGGGTTGAGTTGCGGTTCTTTGATGCCAAGAGCCATGCGTTGGGTGATCCGAAATTGTCGGTACCGGTTGAGGTATGAAGCAAGATCAAAAGATCGCAGCCTTCGGCAACTCCTACATGGAAATGCATTCCAGGTGTAGGAGCTGCCGAAGGCTGCGATCTTTTGATTTCAAAGGCTCATGCCCTGAGCTCAGAGGACAGGCAGGGTCTTGTCCTTGATGGTTTTCGTCGGGCCGTTGGCCTTCACGCTGGCGATGCCCTTGTCACACGCGCCATCCGATGAATACGACTCGCTGCTGCCGATGATCTGGTGATTGGCCGCCTTCAGGTTGAAGTACGGGTGGCCGTCCTTGGTCGATTTTTTCTCGTAACGTTCGTCCAGCGGGCTGTTGGCCTGCACCGAGGCAATCCCGCCGTCGGCGCCGGCGCGGGTGCTGTAGAGCTCGCTGGTCAGAATCGTTTCGGCGTTCGCCGCTTTCAACACGAACCTGAATTGGCCGTTGCTGCTTTTGCTCACTTCGTACCATCCGGACATGTCTGTTTCTCCTAGGGGCGATTGAGAGATTTCGCGCTTCAGAGTAAAGACCAGCGCCTGCGATCTGTCGCCTGCATCGACTACAAGGTGATTTTCGTACCGAGCAGACCGAGGAAACCGGCCAGCCATTTAGGATGCGCCGGCCAGGCCGGAGCGGTGACAAGATTTCCCTGAACATGGCCGTCGGTCACCGGAATGTCGATATAGGTGCCACCGGCCAGACGCACTTCCGGGGCGCAGGCCGGATACGCGCTGCACTCACGCCCCTTGAGCACACCCGCCGCCGCGAGCAGTTGCGCGCCATGGCAGACCGCGGCAATGGGCTTGCCGGCGGTATCGAAGGCGCGCACCAGTTCGAGGACTTTTTCGTTCAGTCGCAGGTATTCCGGAGCGCGACCGCCGGGAATCAGCAGCGCGTCGTAATCGGCTTCGCGGGCCTTGGCGAAGTCGAAATTGAGCGCGAACAGGTGACCGGGTTTTTCGCTGTAGGTCTGATCACCTTCAAAATCATGAATCGCCGTGCGCACGGTGCTGCCGGCGGACTTGTCCGGGCACACGGCGTGGACCGTGTGGCCGACCATCTGCAGGGCCTGGAACGGCACCATCACTTCGTAGTCTTCGACGTAATCGCCGACCAGCATCAGGATCTTTTTCGCGGCCATGGGAAAACTCCTCGGGGAAAGGTCTGGGAGTATTCAAGGTAGACCGTATCCAAGGGTTGCGGTAATTCCAGGCTTACTACGCTCGATCGCGATAAATGTAGGAGCCGCCGAAGGCTGCGATCTTTTGATCTTGCATTTAAATAATCAGGATCAAAAGATCGCAGCCTTCGGCGGCTCCTACAGGGGTGTATTTCAGGCTATCAGGCGAGAAAACCGTCAGCGCGCAGCAGGGTTTCCAGGCAGTGTTCGCTGATGTGATAGAACGCTTTCAGCTCTTCGATCTTTGCCAACAATTGCGCTGGATTAACCGGCTCGGCGCGTTTCACCGCGAGAATCATCTTGTTCTTGTTGGTGTGTTCCAGCGAGATGAACTCGAAGACTTTGGTCTCGTAACCACAGGCTTCGAGGAACAGTGCACGCAAGCTGTCGGTGACCATTTCCGCCTGCTGGCCGAGGTGCAAGCCGTATTGCAGCATCGGTTTGAGCAGCGCCGGGCTCTGGATCTGCAGGCGGATCTGTTTGTGGCAGCACGGCGAGCACATGATGATCGACGCACCCGAGCGGATGCCGGTGTGAATCGCGTAATCGGTGGCGATGTCGCAGGCATGCAGGGCGATCATCACGTCCAGCTCACTCGGCGCCACTGTGCGCACGTCACCGCACTTGAACACCAGCCCCGGATGCTCGAGCTTGCTCGCTGCGGCGTTGCACAGGGTGACCATTTCTTCGCGCAGCTCGACGCCAGTGACTTCGCCCTCGGCCTTGAGCGTGTTGCGCAGGTAGTCGTGAATGGCGAACGTCAGGTAGCCCTTGCCCGAACCGAAATCGGCGACCCGCACCGGTTTGTCCAGCGCCAGCGGCGACGAGGTCAGGGCATGGCTGAACACTTCGATGAACTTGTTGATCTGCTTCCACTTGCGCGACATCGCCGGGATCAGCTCGTGTTGTGCATTGGTCACGCCCAGGTCCTTGAGGAACGGACGGCTCAATTCGAGGAAGCGGTTTTTCTCACGGTTGTGCTCGGCGGACGGCGCTTCACGCAATTGCTGAGGTTTGCTCTTGAACAGCGAACTCTTGCCCTTTTTGCTGTATTCCAGCTGCGCTTCGTCGGTCAGCGCCAGTAAATGAGCATTTTTGAACGAGGCCGGCAGCAGCCCGGCGATCAGCGCCACGCCTTCGCTCAGCGGCAGATTTTTGGTGATGTCGCGGGTCTTGTAGCGATAAACGAATGACAGGCACGGCTGCGCCTTGACCGTCACCGGTTTGATGATGACCCGTTGCAGATCCGCCTCTTCACCGACGTACTTGGCCAGCACCAGTTTGATGAAACCGCTGTCGTCGAGGCTGGCTTGCAGCAGCTCGATGAACTGGGCGTGGTGATCGGCGGCCGGTTTGGCGGACGGCGCGGAAGCAGCGGAAACGGACATGGACAAACGGCCTCGGACGGGCGGAATCGGGAATGGCGGGTATTTTAGGGGGGATGGGGGTTGGGGACACCCTCTTATTTACCCAACGGCAAAATCCATGACAACGACCTTTGTGGCGAGGGGATTTATCCCCGATGGCGCGCGAAGCGGCCCTCTGTGTTCGGCCCGTCAAACCACGCGCGCAGGTGTTGCGACTGCTACGCAGCCGATCGGGGATAAATCCCCTCGCCACAGAGGCCAAATATGCGCGACTGCGTCAGCCCAACACCACCAACCGATTCGGCAACTCGTTCCGCACCTGCGTCACCGGCACGTGCACCTTCAACAACTCGCCACACGCCTCCACGCAAGTGACAAACCCTTCCAGCGTGCGGCCCTGGCGGACCTGTTCGATGAACGCTGCGACAATCGCGTCCCAGTTGCTGTTATCCAGCCGTTTGGAAATCCCCTCGTCCACCAGAATCTCCACATAGCGCTCAGCCTCGCAGACAAAAATCAGCATGCCGGTGCTGCCCACGGTGTGGTGCAGGTTCTGTTCGAGAAACTGCCGCCGCGCCAGGTTGGAGGCGCGCCAGTGGCGCACGCGGCGCGGGACCAGATGCGTGGTGATTTTCGGCAGACGAAACAGCAGGCACAGGACGATGAACATGCCCCATTGCACCAGCAGCAGACTGCGCAGGGTCAGCCAGCCCGTGAGGTAGTGGACGATGCCCGGCAACACCAGCGCCAGCAGACTGGCCCAGAGCAGCGGGATGTACGCGTAGTCATCGGCGCGGGCAGCGAGCACCGTGACCAGTTCGGCGTCGGTGTCGCGTTCGACCCGGGCGATGGCCTCGGCGACTTTGCGTTGTTCGTGTTCAGTCAGTAATGCCATGTCGAAAAGTGCCTGCTCATTATTCTTTTGATCTCACCAGCCGCCGGACGAACCGCCGCCGCCGAAACTGCCCCCGCCACCGCTGAAGCCGCCACCGCCACCGCCGCCGAATCCGCCGCCTCCGCCAAAGCCGCCCCCTCCTCCGGAGCCACCCCGGCCGGCAGGCAGGATACCGAGCATCTGGCAGACAAACACCGTCAGGATGAACAACATCACCAGAAACATGAACAGCGCCGGATGCCGTGAGATGAAATCATCCGCCGGGTCGCCGCTGGATTCGTACACGGTCGACGGTTCGTCCAGCGGATTGCCACCGAGCACCACCAGCATCGCCGCAACGCCGTCGCTGATGCCTTTGCTGAAATTGCCGGACTTGAACGCCGGCGTGATGACCTGATGAATGATCACCGACGACTGCGCATCGGTCAGGCGATCCTCCAGGCCATAGCCGACTTCGATGCGCAGTTTGCGCTCGTCACGGGCGACGATCAGCAAGGCGCCGTTGTTCTTGTCTTTCTGACCGATGCCCCAGTGCCGACCGAGCTGAACGCCGAAATCCTCGATGGTGGTGCCCTGCAGATCGGGCAACGTGACCACCACCAATTGCTCGCCGGTGGCCTGTTCGTGCGCCTGCAATTGCTGGCTCAGTTGCGCGCGAATCGATGGCTCGAGCATCTGCGCCTGATCGACCACGCGCCCGCTCAGCGGCGGAAACGTCAGTTCGGCCCGGGCGCTGACGGCGAACAGCCAGAGCATCAGCACCAGGCCCAGTTTCAACACACGCATGGGCAACCTCGAATCAGAATTTCACTTCCGGGGCCTTCTCCGCGCCGGGCGTGGTGGCTTCGAAGGTTTCGCGCATCGGCAGATCGCTGTACATCACGCTGTGCCACAGGCGACCGGGGAAGGTGCGGATCTCGGTGTTGTACTTCTGCACCGCCAGAATGAAGTCGCGACGCGCCACGGCGATGCGGTTTTCCGTGCCTTCAAGTTGCGACTGCAAGGCGAGGAAGTTCTGGTTGGCCTTCAGATCCGGATAGCGCTCGGAGACCACCATCAAACGGCTCAATGCGCCGGTCAGTTGATCCTGCGCCTGCTGGAACTGCTTGAGCTTCTCGGGATTGTCGAGGGTGCTGGCATCAACCTGAATCGACGTCGCCTTGGCCCGCGCTTCAATCACGGCGGTCAGGGTTTCCTGCTCATGGGCGGCATAGCCCTTCACGGTTTCCACCAGATTGGGGATCAGGTCGGCGCGGCGCTGATACTGGTTCTGCACCTGGCCCCAGGCGGCTTTGACCTGTTCGTCGAGGGTCGGGATATTGTTGATGCCGCACGCGGTCAACAGCGTGGCGAACACCAGCAACGTGGCGATCTGTAGCCGTGAACGGGAGGTTGAGCTGATATTCATTGCAGTGATGCTCCATGACACATTTGATTTAAAAACCGAGCGCTGGGCATTCCCGGCCAGCGGTTGGGGCATAATCGGCGCCGCCACTGGCATGCGACGGGTTAATCGGCTAAAAAGTGCCCTTCGCGTTCACGTTGCCGCTGTCGGCTGCGGTTTTCCGGCTCAGGATTTTGCGCCGGCACCCGAACAACAATAGTCGCTCCCTACATTTTGGCTGGCCGGTGTTACATCACCGTTTGGGCTCTAGAGAAAAAATTCATGAAGAAGCTGTGTTTGCTGGGTCTGTTCGTCAGCCTGGCCAGTCATCAGGTACTGGCCGCCACGACCCCGGTACCTTTGGAAAACAAGGACGCTTTCATCAGCAACCTGATGAAACAAATGACCCTCGACGAGAAGATCGGCCAGTTGCGCCTGATCAGCATCGGCCCGGAAATGCCCCGCGAGCTGATCCGCAAGGAAATTGCCGGCGGCAACATCGGCGGCACGTTCAACTCGATCACCCGCGCGGAAAACCGTCCGATGCAGGACGCGGCCATGCGCAGTCGCCTGAAGATTCCGATGTTTTTCGCGTACGACGTGATCCACGGTCACCGTACGATTTTCCCTATTCCGCTGGCCCTTGCGTCGAGCTGGGACATGGACGCCATCGGCCAGTCCGGTCGCGTTGCGGCTAAAGAAGCCGCCGCTGACAGCCTCGACATCACCTTCGCGCCGATGGTGGATATCTCCCGCGATCCGCGCTGGGGCCGCAGCTCCGAAGGTTTCGGCGAAGACACTTACCTGACCTCGCGCATCGCCAAAGTCATGGTCAAGGCCTATCAGGGCGAGACCCCAAGCGCCGCCGACAGCATCATGGCCAGCGTCAAGCACTTCGCCCTTTACGGCGCGGTCGAGGGCGGCCGCGACTACAACACCGTCGACATGAGCCCGGTGAAGATGTACCAGGATTATCTGCCGCCCTACCGCGCCGCGATCGATGCCGGTGCTGGCGGTGTGATGGTGGCGTTGAACTCGATCAACGGCATTCCGGCCACGGCCAACACCTGGCTGATGAACGACCTGCTGCGCAAGGACTGGGGCTTCAAAGGTCTGGCGGTCAGCGATCATGGCGCGATCTTCGAACTGATCAAGCACGGCGTCGCCCGCGACGGTCGCGAAGCGGCGAAGCTGGCGATCAAGGCGGGCATCGACATGAGCATGAACGACACCCTCTACGGCAAAGAGCTGCCGGGGCTGCTCAAGTCCGGCGAGATCGAACAGAAAGACATCGACAACGCTGTGCGCGAAGTGCTCGCGGCCAAGTACGACATGGGCCTGTTCAAGGACCCGTACCTGCGCATCGGCAAGGCCGAGGATGACCCGGCCGATACCTACGCCGAAAGCCGCCTGCATCGCGCTGAGGCCCGCGAAGTGGCACGTCGCAGTCTGGTGCTGCTGAAGAACCACAACGAAACCCTGCCGCTGAAGAAAGACGCGAAAATCGCGCTGGTCGGCCCATTGGCGAAAGCGCCGATCGACATGATGGGCAGCTGGGCCGCCGCCGGGCGCCCGGCGCAATCGGTCACTTTGTTCGATGGCATGAATTCAGTGATCGGCGACAAGGCCAACCTGATCTACGCCCGTGGCGCCAACATCACGGGCGACAAGAAGGTCCTCGACTACCTGAACTTCCTCAACTTCGATGCCCCGGAAGTGGTCGATGACCCGCGCCCGGCCAGCGTGCTGATCGACGAAGCGGTGAAAGCGGCGAAGGATGCTGACGTGATCGTTGCAGCGGTGGGCGAGTCCCGTGGCATGTCCCACGAATCCTCGAGCCGCACCGACCTGAACATCCCGGAAACCCAGCGCGAATTGATCCGCGCGCTGAAAGCCACCGGCAAGCCGTTGGTGCTGGTGTTGATGAACGGCCGTCCGCTGACGATTCTCGAAGAGAACCAGTCGGCCGATGCGATTCTGGAAACCTGGTTCAGCGGCACCGAGGGCGGCAACGCCATCGCCGACGTGCTGTTCGGCGACTACAACCCGTCGGGCAAACTGCCGGTGACCTTCCCGCGTTCCGTGGGCCAGATCCCGACCTACTACAACCACCTGAGCATCGGCCGGCCGTTCACGCCGGGCAAACCGGGCAACTACACCTCGCAGTATTTCGATGACACCACCGGCCCGCTGTTTCCGTTCGGTTATGGTCTGAGCTACACCACCTTCGCCCTGAGCGATATGGCGCTGTCATCGACCACCCTGAACGCCAGCGGCAAGCTCGACGCCAGCGTCATGGTCAAGAACACCGGCAAGCGTGACGGCGAAACCGTGGTGCAGTTGTACATCCAGGACGTCACCGGTTCGATGATTCGCCCGGTGAAAGAACTGAAGAACTTCCAGAAGATCATGCTCAAGGCCGGCGAACAGAAGGTCGTGCACTTCACCATCACCGAGGAAGACCTGAAGTTCTACAACGCCCAGCTCAAATACGCAGCCGAGCCTGGCAAGTTCAACGTGCAGATCGGCCTGGATTCGCAGGCGGTGACGCAGCAGAGCTTTGAATTGCTGTAACAGCAAGCACACCGCCCCCCCTGCACTGATCGTTCCCACGCTCTGCGTGGGAATGCAGCCCGTGACGCTCCGCGTCCAGTGACGCGGAGCGTCCCTAGAGGCATTCCCACGCGGAGCGTGGGAACGATCAAATGACACACCGCTTTCGCGAGCAGGCTCGCTCCCACATTGGATTCAGGGTGTATTCAAAATCGTGGTTATCCGCGTCTATCGAGAATATTCACCACCAACCGATCCACCCAGCCCCACACCCGCTGCTTGACCCGCCGCCACAACGGTCGGCGCCGCCATTCCTCCAGGCTCACCAGCTGACTCAAGCCGAAGTCCTTCACAAAGCTCGCCTCCACCGCTGCCGTCAACGCCGGGTCCAGCGCTTCCAGATTCGCCTCCAGATTGAAGCGCAGATTCCAGTGATCGAAGTTGCACGAACCGATGCTTACCCATTCGTCGACCAGAACCATTTTCAGGTGCAGGAAGCACGGCTGGTATTCGAAGATCTGCACCCCGGCCTTGAGCAGGCGCGGGTAGTAGCGATGGCCGGCGTAGCGCACTGACGGGTGATCGGTGCGCGGCCCGGTCAGCAGCAAGCGCACATCGACGCCGCGCGCGGCAGCCTTGCGCAGCGAGCGGCGGATTTTCCAGGTCGGCAGGAAGTACGGCGTGGCCATCCAGATGCGTTTTTGCCCGCTGTTCAACGCACGGAACAACGACTGCAAAATGTCGCGATGTTGACGGGCATCGGCATACGCCACGCGGCCCATGCCTTCGCCCTTGTCCGGTACGCGGGGCAGGCGCGGCAAGCCGAAATGCGCCGCCGGGCGCCAGGCGCGGCGGTAACGGTTGGCGATCCACTGGCGATCAAACAGCAATTGCCAATCGATCACCAATGGGCCGCTGATCTCGACCATCACTTCGTGCCACTCGCTGACATCATGGCCCGGCGTCCAGAATTCATCGGTCACGCCGGTGCCGCCGACCACGGCCAGGCATTGGTCGACCAGCAGCAACTTGCGGTGGTCGCGATAGAAATTGCCGACCCAGCGCCGCCAGCTCAGGCGATTGTAGAAACGCAGCTCGACCCCGGCCTGAGTCAGGCGCTGGCGCAGGTGCAGCGTGAACGCGAGGCTGCCGTAATCATCGAACAGGCAACGCACGCGCACTCCGCGCTCGGCCGCCGCGACCAGCGCCTGGACGATGGCTTCGGCGCAGGCGCCGGCCTCGACCAGGTACAGCTCCAGTTCGATCTGCTCTGTAGCTCCAGCGATGTGCTCGAGCATGCGCGGAAAGAACTGCGGGCCGTCGATCAACAGTTCGAAACGGTTGCCGTCACGCCAGGGGAACACCGCACCGCGCATGTCAGCGCGCCGTGAAGATCAGCACCGCACCCACCGGCACCGACAGACTGATCGCCGACAGATCGGCGAGTTTGCGCAGGTTTTCCAGGCCAGGCGCCAGATCGAAATCCTCGGCATTGATCACCAGCGGCTCCAGCGTGACCACCTGAAAACGCCGGTCATCGAGACGAGTGGCGAGCAACTCGGCCGGGTATTCGTGCTGCTTGCCGTGCAGGCTGACGGTCAGCGGCAGGCGCAACTCCAGCTGCGCGCCGGGGGCCAGATCGTTGATCGGACGCAGGTCGATCTGGGTAGTGATGGTGGCTGCGGGAAACTGCTCGATCTGGAACAGCTCCTTGCGCATGCGCTCATCACGCAGCGGAATGCCGCTGTTGATCGATTCGAGCTCGACTTCGACCTCGGCGCGACCGTTGGGGTCGACCTTGCCGTGCAGCACCAGAAAGCGCTGCACTTCCGAAACGCTGGCATTTTTGGTGCTGACGAACGACAGCCGCGACGACTCGCCGTCCAGATACCAATTGGCCTGGGCCGGCAGCGCAACGGCGGTCAACAGCAGACTGGCGAAGGTTGTATAGAGGGAGCGGTTGAACATTGAACACTCGTGGGGGCGATAAACCTGCACGAACCTTAACCGCCCGCCAAGTTATTGCAAGCCCTGTGGGAGCGAGCCTGCTCGCGAATGCAATGCTCCCCGCACAGCATGTATTGCGGCTTGCGACGATTTCGCGAGCAGGCTCGCTCCCACAGGGGAGACCAGATAATTCAAGGATTCAGGCGACAGCCCTGGCGTTCGCTCAGCCACTGCGCGCTGTTGCTGCGGCCCATGCCGCTGACGGTGATGGTTTTGCTCGAAGCGTCATCGGTAAAACGGCTGGTTGGCAGCCATTGCTTCACATAGCCACGGCAATACCCAGCATCGTTGTTCATCACATAACGACACGAGCAATATTCCTTGGCGGTGTAGGCGCTGATGATGTCCGGGAAAGCCCAGAGATTCTCCCGCTCATACCAACCCCAGCCGAGCAGCACGACCAACAGCAACAATAGAAAGCGCTTCATCGCCGCACCGCCTGCAACACGCGTTTGAGCAGTTCGTTGTGCCGGTAGCTGCCATCGCGGTCATCGCCGTAACGCACGATCACCAGTTTCTGGCTGGGCATCACATACAGCGCCTGGCCCCAGTGGCCGAGGGCGGCGAAGGTGTCGGGTGGGGCGTCGGGCCATGGTGATGTGGCGCCGTCGACAGGACGATTGAGCCACCAATGGCCACCGGGTACGGCTTCGTCCTGATGCGCCTTGTAGCCGGCAAACGGTGTGAGATTGAACGCGAGCCAATCCTCGGGCAGCAACTGCCGATCGTTCCAGCGCCCGCCGCGCGCCATCAGCAGACCGACCCGCGCCAGATCCCGCGCGGTGAGATAGGCATAGGACGAGGCGACAAATGTGCCGCTGGCATCGCCTTCCCACACGGCGTGGCGAATGCCCAACGGCTCGAACAATGCTGTCCACGGATAGTCGGCGTAACGTGCTGGGCCGACCATGGTTTTCAGGGCGACGGCGAGCAGATTGCTGTCACCGCTGGAATAACGGAAAGCCTGACCCGCTGCGGCATAACTGTCGTGTGCGGCGGTGAACGCGGCCATGTCGCGATGGCCGCGGGTGTAGAGCATTGCCACCACCGAAGATTTCAGCGGGGCGTATTCGTAGTCTTCCTGCCAATCGAGACCGGAGGCCCAGTTCAACAGATGGCCGAGGGTGATCGCCGGGTGTTTTTCCAGCGCCGGGTAGAACTTCAGCGCTGGATCATCGAGTTTGAACCGGCCTTCGCCGTAGGCCACACCGAGAACGGTTGCCAGCAGACTTTTGCTGATTGACCAGGTCAGATGCGGTGTCTGTGCAGTGGTCGGAGCGGCGTAGCGTTCGTAGAGAATCTGGCCGTCATGGATGATCAGCAAGGCGTCGGTGCGGATGCCGTCGCGGGTGGTGTCGTTGCGGGGCGCGAAGGCGTAGTGTTCCAGCGCCTCGACGGCCGGGCCGGTGATCTGCGGTGCAATGGGCCATTGCTCGCCGGGCCATTGTTCGGCGCGGACGGTGAGGCTGATCAGCAGCAGGAACAGGGACAGGCCTTTGAACATGGTGGGCGCTCAGGGAATGAACCTGTCGAGACTAGTCGGGGTTTATGACAGATGTATGGTGATTTTGAGGCCGCCTTCGCGAGCAGGCTCGCTCCCACAGTTGATCGCATTTCAATTGAAGAATACCGTCCCTGTGGGAGCGAGCCTGCTCGCGAAGGGGCCGCTCAGGTCACCGCCAAAGCCTTGGCCAACCGCTTCGCCCTCGCCCCTGCCGCCAACTGCATCACGCCCTTGTCCCGCTGCCACATCTGCGCCCACTCCACCGGGCCATTGCCCAATGCCTGGTCCACCTCCCCCGCCAGCGCTTCAAACTGCGCAAACAACCCGCCCAGCAGCACATGCCCGGGCGGATTGTTCGGCGCTTGCCGGCTGGCCTCGGCGCACCCGGCCAGCAGCGCCAGCAAACGCAATTGCAGGGCCTGCGGCCAGTCGCTGTCCTGGCCGACGCCGTACAACCACGCGGTCATGGCGCTGAGCACGTAGACATCTTCAAGGGTGCGAAACGGTTTGACGTAGGCGTCCCAGCCATCGCCAGCGAGCAATTCGCACAGGGCGCCGTCGAGGTACAGGCGACCGTGGCTGATGTCCGGCATCAACGGCAACGCCGGAAGTTTTTCCACCTTCACGCCGGGCTCGCCGGGATACACCACCGCCAGACTCAGGCGCGGTGTTTCGCCAGGCTCCTCACTGCGCGCAGCCACCAGTAACCAATCGGCGGCGTCGCCTGCGGTGACGAAATCCTTGCGCCCACTCAAGCGCAAATCGCGCAGCCGCGTTTGCATATCGGCCGGACGCAGGCTGCGTTGCTCGGTCGCGCACAAGGCGCCGAGGCTCAGCGGCGCGCTCGGCCACAACATGCGCAGCGCCGCCTGATAACCCACCAGAAACGCCAGCCCCGGCGTCGCCATCCGCCGCCCGCCGGCCACCGCCAATTCGAACGGCGTGACGTTGCCCAGCGTCTGCAACAACGTTGCAAAGCCCTCGGCCAGATCAGCTGCGGCGGGCAAGCGTTCACGGCGGTGCAGCAGATCTGGCCAGGGCATGGGCGCCTCCTTGTGGGCTGTCATATAAGCATCACCGAACGTTCATGGCGATGACACCGGGGCTACATAGCCTGACTTTGCACAACACGGCTGCATAAAGAAAGTCGATCGGCTGCAACCCACGACGGGTTAAAGGCCCGTACGGAGATTCACATGACGCAAATCGCCCGCATCAGCGACACCGGCAATGAACGCCGCCTGCAAGCCGAACGCCTGATCGGCGCCGAAGCCTTGCAGCAAGCCCAGGCCCTGCGCTTCGCCGTCTTCAGCGGGGAGTTCAACGCCAAACTGAAAGGCGCCGAACTGGGTCTGGACATGGATGATTATGATGTTCACTGCAGCCACATCGGCGTGCGTGATCTGAACACCGGGCGCCTGGTCGCCACCACGCGTCTGCTCGATCACACCGCCGCCAGCAGCCTCGGCAAGTTCTACAGCGAAGAAGAATTCAGCCTGCACGGCCTCGCCCATCTGCAAGGCCCGATCCTGGAAATCGGCCGCACCTGCGTCGATCCGGCGTACCGCAACGGCGGCACCATCGCCGTGCTCTGGGGCGAATTGGCCGAAGTGCTCAATCAGGGCGGCTACAGCTACCTGATGGGTTGCGCGAGCATCCCGATGCAGGACGGCGGCATTCAGGCCCACGCGATCATGCAGCGTCTGCGCGAACGTTATCTGTGCACCGAACACCTGCGCGCCGAGCCGAAAAATCCGCTGCCGACGCTGGATATTCCGTCCAACGTCATCGCCGAAATGCCGCCGCTGCTCAAGGCCTACATGCGCCTCGGGGCGAAGATCTGCGGCGAGCCGTGCTGGGACGAAGACTTCCAGGTGGCCGACGTGTTCATCCTGCTCAAGCGCGACGAACTCTGCCCGCGCTACGCCAAACACTTCAAGGCGGCGGTGTGATGAGCCGGTTGCGGGTGTACGCGCGAATCGCGCGAGTGCTGCTGGTGGTGACGCTGGGGCTGACCATGGCGAGCGTCTTCGGCGTGTTCGAACGCATCGGTCTGGCCCACTCGATGGAGCGGCGCCAGCGCTGGTCGCGCTTCTTCATGGCGCGGCTGAGCAACGCCCTGCCGTTTCGCGTGAGCGTGCATGGCGAGCTGCCGAAACAGCCGATGCTGTGGGTCAGCAATCACGTGTCGTGGACCGATATTCCGCTGCTGGGCATGCTCACACCGCTGTCGTTTCTGTCCAAGGCCGAAGTGCGCACCTGGCCGGTGGCCGGCTGGCTCGCGGCCAAGGCCGGCAGCCTGTTCATCCGCCGTGGGTCGGGCGACAGCCAGCTGATCCGCAAGCAGATGACCCGCCATCTGCAAACCGAACATGCACTGCTGATGTTCCCCGAAGGCACCACCACCGATGGCCGTTCGCTGCGCACCTTTCACGGTCGCCTGCTGTCGGCGGCGATCGATTCCGAGGTGATGCTGCAACCGGTGGCGATTCGTTATCTGCGCGACGGCGAAATCGATACGCTGGCGCCGTTCATTGGTGACGATGATTTGCTCTCGCACCTGATGCGCCTGTTCAGCCATGACTGCGGCGATGTCGAGGTGCATCTGCTCAAGCCGATTGCCTGTCAGGGCCGCGAGCGCGCGGCGCTGGCGTTCGAAGCGCAGCAGGCGGTGCAGAAGGTGTTGTTTGGTGAGGTGGCGAAACCTGCCGAACCGCGTCGCGCAGGCGATTTGATCGCCGCCTGAAAATACAAATCCCCTGTGGGAGCGAGCCTGCTCGCGAATGCGACCTGTCAGTCGCCGAATATATTGACTGACAGGACGCCTTCGCGAGCAGGCTCGCTCCCACATTCAGATCTTCAGTGGATCAGAGTTTTGTGCGAAATCCTGCAATTGCGGGTAGAACAAGCTGAAGTCTTCACTCAACGGCTCATACAACCGCCGCAACTCCGCCATTGCCCCGGCCAATTCCTCCGGCCTGGTCAGCCGTCGCGAGATCCCGCGCAGCACCTGCTCCAGCACCTCAAACTCGCGATACGAGCCCAGCCAGTCGTTGGCGACCATGTGCGGGGCGATCTTTGCCAGCCGCTCCGGCAATTGCCGTTCGCGGGACAGCACCTGATAGACGTCTGCGGTGAACTGCTCCAGCGGTCGGTCGGCATACAGCGTCCAGTCCCGCGCCAGGCAATGATCGAAAAACACATCGAGGACGATTCCGGCATAACGCCGCCGCGTTTCGCTGAAGCGGCCCAGGGCAGTGTCCACCAGTGGATGCCGATCGGTGAACACGTCGATCCGCCGATGCAGCGCAATCGCCGCCTCTACCTCCGGGTCGAACTGGCCTTGCAGCCGACCTTTGACGAAGTCGCCATAGAGACTGCCGAGTAATTGACCGGGGCGCTGGCCGCCGAGATGCAAATGCGCGAGATAGTTCATGGGCGCAGCTTAGCACTGCGCTTGCTGCTCCAGCATCCTCGTATCGTTATAACCCGATATAACGATTTATGCGCTCGTCAGACCGAATTCATATTGGTATATCGCGATCCGACGATTTAAAGTTCGTCCCATCGCGATATATCGCTACTGCCAACACGAGCCCAAGCCATGAACCTCGACCTCGACGAAATAATAAAAGCCCTGGCGCACCCAGTACGGCGAGACATCCTCAACTGGCTGAAGGACCCGAAAGGCGAATTCCCCGAGCAGTTGCACAACCACGAATACGGTATTTGCGCCGGGCAGATCGATCAGCGTTGCGGCCTGTCGCAATCGACCGTGTCGGCCCACCTGGCGACCCTGCAACGGGCCGGGCTGATCAGCAGCCAGAAGGCCGGGCAGTGGCATTTCTTCAAACGTAACGAGGACGTCATCCAGGCGTTTCTCAGCACTCTCAGTAAAGAGCTCTGACCCTTAACGTCAGTCAGCCGACAAGGAAACCTGCATGCCCCTTTCGCTTCTCATCCTCGCCCTGAGCGCCTTCGCCATCGGCACCACCGAGTTCGTCATCATGGGCCTGCTGCCCGACGTGGCGGCGGATCTCGGTGTGTCGATTCCCGGCGCCGGCTGGCTGGTCACCGGTTACGCCCTGGGCGTGGCCATCGGTGCACCGTTCATGGCGCTGGCCACCGCCAGGTTGCCGCGCAAGGCAGCGCTGGTGGCGTTGATGGGCATCTTCATTGTCGGCAACCTGCTCTGCGCCATCGCCAGCGACTACAACGTGCTGATGTTTGCCCGGATAGTCACCGCGCTGTGTCACGGCGCGTTCTTCGGCATCGGCTCGGTGGTGGCGGCCAATCTGGTCGCGCCCAACAAACGTGCCTCGGCAGTAGCCTTGATGTTCACCGGCCTGACCCTGGCCAACGTACTTGGCGTACCGCTGGGCACCGCATTGGGTCAGGAAGCCGGCTGGCGTTCGACCTTCTGGGCAGTGACCGTCATCGGTGTGATCGCGCTGATCGGCCTGATCCGCTTTCTGCCGGCCAAGCGTGACGAAGAGAAACTCGACATGCGCGCCGAACTCGCCGCCCTCAAAGGCGCCGGCATCTGGCTGTCGCTGAGCATGACCGCGCTGTTCGCCGCCTCGGTCTTCACCCTGTTCACCTACGTCGCCCCACTGCTCGGTGAAGTCACCGGTGTGTCGCCGCGTGGCGTGACCTGGACGCTGATGCTCATCGGTCTGGGCCTGACGGTCGGCAACATCATCGGCGGCAAACTCGCCGACAAAGGCATGGCCGCCACGCTGATCGGCGTGTTCATCGCCATGGCCGTGGTTTCCACGGTGCTGAGCTGGACCAGCGTCGCGCTGATCCCGACTGAAATCACTCTGTTCCTCTGGGCCACCGCGTGTTTCGCCGCTGTGCCGGCACTGCAAGTCAACGTGGTGACCTTCGGCAAGGCTGCCCCGAACCTGGTTTCGACCCTGAACATCGGCGCTTTCAACGTCGGCAACGCCCTTGGCGCCTGGGTCGGCGGCAGCGTCATCGCCCACGGCTACGGCCTGACCAGCGTGCCACTGGCTGCCGCCGCGCTGGCTGTACTGGCCCTGCTGGTAACCCTGATTACCTTCCGCCAGAACGGCAATGCCGAGCTGGCCCCTGCTTCCAACTGATCAACTTCCTTTATTAAAGAGAGGCTTTTAGACATGGCGACTATTTTCGACCCGATCAAACTCGGCGACATCGAGCTGAACAACCGCATCATCATGGCCCCGCTGACCCGCTGCCGCGCCGACGAAGGCCGTGTGCCGAACGCGCTGATGGCCGAATACTACGTACAACGCGCCTCGGCCGGCCTGATCCTCAGCGAAGCCACTTCGGTAACGCCGATGGGCGTCGGCTACCCGGACACCCCGGGCATCTGGTCCAACGATCAAGTGCGTGGCTGGGCCAACGTGACCAAAGCGATTCACGGCGCCGGCGGCAAGATCTTCCTGCAACTGTGGCACGTCGGCCGCATATCTCACCCTTCGTACCTGAATGGTGAAGCACCGGTCGCGCCAAGCGCCATCCAGCCAAAGGGCCACGTCAGCCTGGTGCGTCCGCTGGCCGACTACCCAACGCCGCGCGCTCTGGAAACCGCTGAAATCGCCGACATCGTCGACGCCTACCGCACCGGTGCCGAGAACGCCAAGGCCGCCGGTTTCGACGGCGTGGAAATCCACGGCGCCAACGGCTACCTGCTCGACCAGTTCCTGCAAAGCAGCACCAACCAGCGCACCGACCAGTACGGCGGCTCGCTGGAAAACCGTGCGCGCCTGCTGCTGGAAGTGACCGACGCCGCGATCGAAGTCTGGGGCGCTGGCCGCGTTGGTGTGCACCTGGCACCGCGTGCCGATTCCCATGACATGGGCGATGACAATCTTGCCGAGACCTTCACCTACGTCGCCCGTGAACTGGGCAAGCGTGGCATCGCGTTCATCTGCTCGCGCGAAAAAGAAGGCGCCGACAGCCTCGGCCCGCAACTGAAAGAAGCTTTCGGTGGCCCGTACATCGCCAACGAGAAGTTCACCAAGGAAAGCGCCAACGAGTGGCTGGCCAGCGGTAAGGCAGACGCCGTAGCGTTCGGCGTGCCGTTCATTGCCAACCCGGACCTGCCGGCACGTTTGCAGGCTGATGCGCCGCTGAACGAGCCGCATCCGGAGACTTTCTACGGCAAGGGTCCGGTCGGTTATATCGACTATCCGACCTTGTAATCACGCTGTAGCGCAGAAATAAGAAAGCCCCTGACTTTTGAGAGTCAGGGGCTTTTTGCTATTGGCGCAGGACAAGCGCAAGCAAACACCGTTTAACAACAGCGACACAATTTCCCTACAAAATCCACGACTCGCTACGTTTAAACTCCCCGCCGCGATGATCAGCCATGGCGGCTGATTGACATCCTGCCGGGCAATTGCGCATTTTGTTTCATTTGCGCAGGCTTGGGCTCAGGCGCAGCATGTCCAGCCCGGTGTCGACCCAGCGTTCAGCCTCGGCGTGCAGTTCGAAGCTGTCCGGGGCCAGCAGCCAGCCGTACAGCAGGCCGTCGATGTAGGCATGAATGCTGATGGCCGCGCGGGCAGTGTCGAGGTCTTCCGGCAACTGGCCGCGATTCACCGCATTACGCAGGGTCAGGCCGATGCGCAGATTGCAATCGAGACTGGCCGTCCGGCGCTGCTGGCGCAGATCGCACATTTCATCGGTGAACTCGCACTTATGAAACAGAATTTCGTTGATGCGCCGGGTTTTCGGGTCCAGTGCAACTTGATGAAACAAATGAATCAGCAACTGCCGCATGCAGCCCAGCGGGTCCGGTTCGTCCTCGCTTTCGCTGGCCTTGGCCAGTTCATCCAGCGGTTCGTGCAGGCTGTCGAGCATCGCCTGGACCAGATCGGCCTTGTTGCTGAAATGCCAGTAGATGGCGCCACGCGTCACGCCGGCGAGGGTCGCGATGTCCGCCAGGGTGGTGCGGGCAACCCCCCTTTCATAAAAGGCTTTCTCGGCCGCTTCCAGAATCTGGCTGCGGGTTTCCTGAGCTTCCTCTTTGGTACGACGGACCATGGCAGTAAAACCTCAAACAGGATGTTTCAGGGATGGCTGAATATCCGCTGAATAAAGAGGGGGCGATCTCTCGTGAATCGACTCCCCGGCCTACAATTTCAAACCTTGCGACGACTTTTGTAACAGGGTGGGTACGCGGCGCAGGTGTTTACAAACAACCATGAACGTAAGTATATTACTTAGCAAGCTACTTATCCACCCGGTGCCCGATTTTTACTCTTTCACACTTCTTGTGCGCTTCATGCGCGCCTGACCCGAGGATCTTCATGCAATTCAAGCCAGCTGTTACCGCTCTGGTCACTGCCGTCGCCCTGGCATCGCTGCTCAGCGGATGTAAAAAGGAAGAAGCGGCCCCAGCCGCTCCGCCCCCTCAGGTCGGCGTCGTCACCCTGCAACCACAAGCCTTTACCCTGACCTCGGAACTTCCGGGCCGCACCAGTGCGTTCCGCATCGCTGAAGTTCGCCCGCAGGTCAACGGCATCATTCTCAAGCGCCTGTTCAAGGAAGGCGCCGACGTCAAAGCCGGTCAGCAGCTTTATCAGATCGATCCGTCGGTCTATGAAGCGACGCTGAAAAGTGCCGAAGCCAACCTGCGTTCGACCAAGTCCATCTCCGACCGCTACAAGCAACTGGTCGATGAGCAAGCCGTAAGCCGTCAGGAATACGACACCGCATTGGCCAACCGCCTGCAATCGGAAGCGTCGCTTCAGACTGCGCAGATCAACGTGCGTTACACCAAGGTCTATGCGCCGATCTCCGGCCGTATCGGCCGTTCTTCGGTGACCGAAGGCGCACTGGTCAGCAATGGCCAGGCCGATGCAATGGCAGTGATTCAGCAGCTCGATCCGATCTACGTCGACGTCACCCAGTCGTCGGTGGAACTGCTGGAACTGCGCCGCGAACTGGAAAGCGGCCGTCTGCAGAAGGCTGGCGACAACGCCGCTGCGGTCAAGCTGACCCTGGAAGACGGCAGCCAGTACAAGCTCGACGGCAAGCTGGAATTCTCCGAAGTCTCGGTTGACCAGACCACCGGCTCGGTGACCCTGCGCGCCGTGTTCCCCAACCCCGATCACACCCTGCTGCCAGGCATGTTCGTCCACGCCCAGTTGCAGGCCGGCGTCAACAGCGCAGCGATCCTCGCGCCACAGCAAGGCGTGACCCGCGACCTCAAAGGCACCCCGACCGCACTGGTCGTCGGCGCCGACAACAAGGTCGAACTGCGTCAGCTCAAGGCCAGCCGCACCGTCGGCAGCCAGTGGCTGATCGAAGACGGCCTGAAAGCCGGCGATCGTCTGATCACCGAAGGGCTGCAGTACGTCAAACCGGGCGTCGAGGTCAAAGCGACCGAAGCGACTAACGTCGGCACCAAGAACCCGGCCCCCGCACAGGCAGCTGACAAAGCCGCCGGCGGCAAAGGGGAGTAACCCATGTCAAAATTCTTCATCGACCGTCCGATTTTCGCCTGGGTAATCGCCCTGGTGATCATGCTGGTCGGGGCACTTTCGATCCTGAAATTGCCAATCAACCAATACCCGAGCATCGCGCCGCCGGCCATTGCGATCCAGGTGACCTACCCGGGCGCGTCCGCACAAACCGTGCAGGACACCGTGGTACAGGTCATCGAGCAACAGCTCAACGGTATCGACAACCTGCGTTATGTGTCGTCGGAAAGTAACTCCGACGGCAGCATGACCATCACCGCGACCTTCGAGCAAGGCACCAACTCCGACACCGCGCAGGTACAGGTCCAGAACAAGCTGAACCTGGCCACCCCGCTGCTGCCGCAGGAAGTGCAGCAACAGGGTATCCGCGTGACCAAGGCAGTGAAGAACTTCCTGCTGGTGATCGGCGTGGTGTCGCGTGACGGCAGCATGACCAAGGACGACCTGTCCAACTACATCGTGTCGAACATGCAGGACCCGATCTCGCGGACCGCCGGTGTCGGTGACTTCCAGGTCTTCGGTGCGCAGTACGCGATGCGTATCTGGCTCGACCCGGCCAAGTTGAACAACTTCAACCTGACCCCGGTCGACGTGAAAAACGCCATTGCCGCGCAAAACGTCCAGGTGTCGTCCGGTCAGCTCGGTGGCTTGCCTGCCGTGCAGGGCCAGCAACTGAACGCGACGATCATCGGCAAGACCCGTCTGCAGACCGCTGAGCAGTTCAAGGAAATCCTGCTCAAGGTCAACAAGGACGGCTCGCAGGTTCGCCTCAAAGACGTGGCTGAAGTCGGCCTCGGCGGCGAGAACTACGCGATCAGCGCCCAGTTCAACGGCAGCCCGGCGTCCGGTCTGGCGGTGAAACTGGCCAACGGTGCCAACGCTCTCGATACCGCCAAAGCGTTGCGCAACACCATCGACAGCCTCAAGCCGTTCTTCCCGCAAGGCATGGAAGTGGTGTTCCCGTACGACACCACTCCGGTGGTGACCGAGTCGATCAAAGGCGTGGTGCACACCCTGGTCGAAGCGATCGCGCTGGTGTTCCTGGTGATGTTCCTGTTCCTGCAGAACTTCCGCGCCACCGTCATCACCACGATGACCGTGCCAGTGGTACTGCTCGGTACGTTCGGCATCCTCGCCGCCGCCGGTTTCAGCATCAACACCCTGACCATGTTCGGCATGGTGCTGGCCATCGGTCTGCTGGTGGACGATGCCATCGTCGTGGTGGAAAACGTCGAGCGGGTGATGAGCGAAGAAGGCTTGTCACCGAAGGAAGCGACGAAGAAATCCATGGGCCAGATCCAGGGCGCACTGGTCGGTATCGCCCTCGTACTCTCGGCGGTACTGCTGCCGATGGCATTCTTCAGCGGCTCGACAGGTGTGATCTACAAGCAGTTCTCGATCACCATCGTGTCGGCCATGGCCCTGTCGGTACTGGTTGCCCTGATCTTCACCCCGGCGCTGTGCGCGACCATGCTCAAGCCGATTCCGAAAGGCGAGCACGGTACTCCGAAGAAAGGATTCTTCGGCTGGTTCAACCGTAACTTCGACCGTGGCGTACGCAGCTACGAGCGCGGCGTCGGCAACATGCTGACCCGCAAGGCGCCGTACCTGCTGGCGTATCTGCTGATCGTCGTCGGCATGATCTGGCTGTTCACCCGCATCCCGACCGCGTTCCTGCCGGAAGAAGACCAGGGCGTACTGTTCGCCCAGGTTCAGACCCCGGCCGGTTCCAGTGCCCAGCGCACGCAGGTGGTCGTGGATGAAATGCGTGAGTACCTGCTGCGTCCGAACAAGGACGGTGGTGAAGCGGACGCGGTGGCTTCGGTGTTCACCGTGACCGGCTTCAACTTCGCCGGCCGTGGGCAGAGCTCGGGTATGGCGTTCATCATGCTCAAACCGTGGGGCGAACGTAACGCCGACAACAGCGTGTTCAAGCTCGCCGCGCGTGCCCAGCAACACTTCTTCAGTTTCCGTGACGCGATGGTGTTTGCCTTCGCCCCGCCAGCGGTTCTGGAATTGGGTAACGCCACCGGTTTCGACGTGTTCCTGCAAGACCGCGCCGGTATCGGTCACGAAAAACTGATGGAAGCGCGCAACCAGTTCCTTGGCATGGCGGCGCAAAGCAAGGTGCTGACCCAAGTGCGTCCGAACGGCCTGAACGATGAGCCGCAGTTCCAGCTGGAAATCGACGACGAGAAGGCCAGTGCCCTCGGCATCACCATCAGCGATATCAACAACACCCTGTCGATCGCGCTGGGCAGTAGCTACGTCAACGACTTCATCGACCGTGGTCGGGTGAAGAAAGTCTACGTGCAGGGCCAGCCGGATTCGCGCATGAGCCCCGAAGACCTGAAGAAGTGGTACGTGCGCAACGCCGAAGGCACCATGGTTCCGTTCTCGGCGTTCGCCAAGGGTGAGTGGGTCTACGGTTCGCCGAAACTGGCGCGTTACAACGGTGTGGAAGCGGTCGAGGTCCTCGGGGCTCCGGCGCCGGGCTACTCCACCGGTGAAGCGATGGCTGAAGTCGAAGCGATTGCCAAGAAGCTGCCGGCCGGTGTCGGTATCTCCTGGACCGGTCTGTCCTACGAGGAACGTCTGTCCGGCTCGCAAGCGCCAGCGCTGTACGCCCTGTCGCTGCTGATGGTGTTCCTGTGTCTGGCGGCGCTGTATGAGAGCTGGTCGATTCCGATCGCGGTCATGCTCGTGGTACCGCTGGGGATCATCGGTGCACTGATGGCTACCAGCCTGCGCGGTCTGTCCAACGACGTGTACTTCCAGGTGGGCTTGTTGACGACCATCGGTCTGGCGGCTAAAAACGCCATTCTGATCGTCGAATTCGCCAAGGAACTGCATGAACAGGGACGCAGCCTGCGTGAAGCGGCAATCGAAGCCTGCCGCATGCGTCTGCGCCCGATCATCATGACCTCGCTGGCCTTCGTTCTCGGTGTTGTGCCGCTGGCGATTTCCACCGGCGCCGGTTCAGGCAGTCAGCACGCGATCGGTACCGGCGTGATTGGCGGTATGCTCACGGCCACGATCCTGGCGATCTTCTGGGTCCCACTGTTCTTCGTTACTGTGTCGTCCATCGGTCAGCGTAAAAAGACCGACGCGGATGAGACTACTGAAACTCCTAAAGAGGCTGGCCAATGAGCAAGTCGCTACTCTCCATCGCAGTCGCCGCCTTCGTGCTGAGCGGTTGCTCGCTGATACCTGACTATCAGCAGCCTGAGGCTCCGGTCGCAGGCCAGTACCCGCAGGGGCCGGCATATTCGCCGGCCCAGGCTCCGGCGCAAGCCGCTGCCGAACAGGGCTGGAAGCAGTTTTTCCATGACCCGGCACTGCAACAGCTGATCCAGGTCGCCCTGGAAAACAACCGCGACCTGCGTGTCGCGGCGCTGAACATCGACGCTTACGCGGCGCAGTACCGCATCCAGCGCGCAGACCTGTTCCCGGCAGTGTCGGCCAATGCCGCCGGCAGCCGCCAGCGTCTGCCGGCCCGTGCCTCGCAGACCGGCGAGTCGATGATCAGCAGCTCCTACTCGGCTACCGTCGGCGTCAGCGCCTACGAACTCGACCTGTTCGGTCGGGTGCGCAGCCTGAGCGAGCAAGCGTTGCAACAGTACTTCGCTACCGAAGAAGCACGCCGCAGTACGCAGATCAGTCTGGTCGCCAACGTCGCCAATGCCTACCTGACCTGGCAAGCGGACAAGGAACTGCTCAAGCTGACGCAGGACACCCTCGGTGCCTTCGAAGAAAGCTACAAGCTGACCAGCCGCAGCAACGAAGTCGGTGTGGCTTCGGCGCTGGACCTGGCGCAATCGCGCACTTCCGTGGAAAACGCCCGGGCACAATTGGCGCGTTATACCCGCCAGGTCGCGCAGGACGAAAACAGCCTGACCCTGCTGCTCGGCACCGGTATCCCGGCCAATCTGCAAGCCGCCAAACCGCTGTCTGATGATCTGCTCAGCGACGTACCGGCCGGTCTGCCTTCGGACCTGCTGCAACGTCGTCCGGACATCCTCCAGGCCGAGTACAACCTGAAGGCGGCCAACGCTAACATCGGCGCGGCGCGGGCAGCGTTCTTCCCGAGCATCAGCCTGACCGCCAACGCGGGCAGCCTGAGCCCGGATCTGTCCGGTCTGTTCAAGGGTGGCTCGGGGACGTGGCTGTTCCAGCCGCAGATCAACCTGCCGATCTTCAACGCCGGCAGCCTGCGCGCCAGCCTCGACTACGCCAAGATCCAGAAGGACATTGGCGTGGCGAACTACGAGAAGTCCATTCAAACGGCCTTCCAGGAAGTCGCCGACGGCCTGGCCGCGCGCCAGACCTACACCGAGCAGTTGCAAGCGCAGCGTGACTTCGTGCAGGCCAACCAGGATTACTACCGCTTGGCCGAACGTCGCTATCGCATCGGCGTCGACAGCAACCTGACCTTCCTCGATGCCCAGCGTCAGTTGTTCAGCGCACAACAAGCGCTGATCACCGACCGCCTCGCGCAGCTGACCAGTGCGGTCAACCTGTACAAGGCCCTGGGTGGTGGCTGGAATGCGCAGACCGCGCAGAACGAAGCGCTGAAAGAAGAAGCGCCGAAGATGAAGCTGTTCTGATCCTCGGCTGAATACATCAAGCCCACCTTATTGGTGGGCTTTTTGTTTTTTGAAGATCAAAAGATCGCAGCCTTCGGCAGCTCCTACATTTGAAATGCGTTGCCCTGTAGGAGCTGCCGAAGGCTGCGATCTTTTGCTGTTCGATAACCGCCCAAAACCCGCTTTCAGCAATTGAACCTGAACACACAGTCCCTTCACCATTCGAACCAGAAAACCAATAACAACAAGGTTCGACACCATGCTCCAGCGCCCTGCCCCGCCCGGCTGACCGCCACCGCTGCATCTCAGACCTGCATCACGTTGCCTGCGCCGCACCCGCCGCGACAGCGCAGCCGTTCGCCCTAAAAAAACAAGAGAGACCCAAGTCCATGACAGTTTTCCCTGTGCCCTACGCATTGCCCGCTGTGATCGCCCTGGCCATCGCCGGTCTGGCCCTGCCGGCAAGCGCCGAAGAAGCCGGCTTCATCGAAGGCGCCAAGGTCAACCTCAACCTGCGCAACTTCTATATCAACCGCAACTTCACCAACCCGACCAAAACCCAGGGCAAGGCTGAAGAATGGACGCAGAGTTTCATCCTCGACGCCAAATCCGGCTTTACCCAAGGCACCGTCGGTTTCGGCATGGACGTACTCGGGCTGTATTCGATCAAGCTCGATGGCGGTAAAGGCACGGGCGGTACGCAGTTGTTGCCGCTGGACCATGACGGGCGCCCGGCGGACAACTTCGGTCGCACCAACGTCGCCTTCAAGGCCAGACTTTCGCAGACCGAGGTCAAGGTCGGCGAGTGGATGCCGGTATTGCCGATTCTGCGTTCGGACGACGGTCGCTCGCTGCCGCAAACCTTCCGTGGCGGCCAGATCACCTCCAAGGAAATCGCCGGCCTGACCCTCTATGGCGGCCAGTTCCGCGCCAACAGCCCGCGCGACGACAGCAGCATGAGCGACATGTCGATGACCGGCAAAGCCGCGTTCACCTCTGACCGTTTCAACTTCCAGGGCGGCGAATACCTGTTCAACGACAAGCGCACACAGATCGGCTTATGGAATGCGCAACTCAAGGACATCTACAGCCAGCAGTACCTCAATGTGCTGCACAGTCAGCCGCTCGGTGACTGGACGCTGGGCGCCAACCTCGGCTTTTTCTATGGCAAGGAAGATGGCAGCGCGCGTGCCGGCGATCTGGACAACAAGACCTGGTACGGGATGTTTTCGGCCAAGTACGGCGGCAGCACGTTCTACCTCGGCCTGCAGAAACTCACCGGCGACAGCGCCTGGATGCGCGTCAACGGCACCAGTGGCGGGACTCTGGCCAACGACAGCTACAACGCCAGTTATGACAACGCTCAGGAACGCTCCTGGCAGTTGCGTCACGACTACAACTTCGCCGCCATGGGCATCCCCGGCCTGACCCTGATGAACCGCTACATCAGCGGCGACAACGTGCACACCGGGACGATCACCGACGGCAAGGAATGGGGTCGCGAATCGGAACTCGGTTACACGGTGCAGAGCGGCACGTTGAAGGATTTGAACGTCAGATGGCGCAACTCGACCATGCGCCGCGACTTCAGCAACAACGAGTTCGACGAGAACCGATTGATCGTCAGCTACCCGATCAGCCTGCTTTAACCAAACATGCTCCACTGTGGGAGCGAGCCTGCTCGCGAAAGCGCTGCTTCAGTCGACATCTGTGTCGAATATGAAATGGCCTTCGCGAGCAGGCTCGCTCCCACATTTGATTCCCATCACAGATGCATGCCATTGGTCAGGCCATGTAGCGCTTTTGCGGGCGGCGGTTACAGTGAGCAAACCTGAAGGACTCAGGTGCTCCAACCCTTCACGCTTCCGTTTCGTAGTCGGTCTCCAGCTGTGCACCAGGTTGTCATCGGAAGACACCATTTGATCACCGGAGGATCACCTCATGATCACACGCCGCACCACTGCACCCGATTGGGACGCCAAGGCGTACCAGCAGTTTTCCCGTCTCAGACAACGTCCGGTCAACGAATTGCTCGACCGTATCGAACTGCAAAATCCCCAACGTATTTACGATCTGGGCTGCGGCACCGGCATTGCCACGCAGTTGTTGGCCAAACGCTGGCCGCGCGCGCAGTTGCAGGGCGTCGACAGCTCCGCGCAGATGCTCGTTGAGGCACGCTGCCTGCCGATCCGGGCGTTGTGGAAACATTGCGACCTGCTTGATTGGCAACCTGAGCAACCGGCGGATCTGCTGTTCGCAGCCGCCGTGCTGCACTTTATCGAAGGCCATGAAAAACTGCTGCCGCGCCTGCTCGGTTATCTGAATCCCGGCGGCTGTCTGGCGGCGCACATGCCGGACTGGCGCGATGCGCTGTGGTATCGGCTGATGCTCGACACCCTCGAAAACGGCGGCCCCGGTGGCACACCACTGGGCACACCTGAACTGCGCCAGCGCATGGCGGCGCGGCCGTTATTGGCACTGGAGGATTACTATCGGTTGCTCGCGCCCATGACTATGTCGCTGGATATCTGGGAGACCGAGCAGTTGCAGGTGGTTGACGGCAAGTCGCCGGTGTATGACTGGGTGAAGGTCTCGGCGCTGCGGCCGGTGATGCAGGCGTTGAGTTCAGCGGAACAGGCGCGGTTTATCTATCACTACCTGATGCGGGTGCATGAGCATTATCCGCAAGAGGGGGATGGGCATACGTTGTTTGCATTCAAGCGAATATTTATTGTCGCCAGGGTGTGATTCGTTACGGCCGCTACCGCTTTCGCGAGCAGGCTCGCTCCCACAGGGAAATGCATTCCAATGTGGGAGCGAGCCTGCTCGCGAAGGCGTCAGTGCAACAACCTCACTCGCGGGATTCAACCCCGAGTTCATCCCACACCGATTCGGCCAGATGAAACGTCGCGTTCGCCGCCGGTATGCCGCAGTAGATCGCGCTCTGCATGATCACTTCCTTGATCTCGCCACGGCTCACACCATTATTGGCCGCTGCGCGCAGGTGCAGTTTCAGTTCGCCCTCGCGGTTCATGCCGATCAGCATGGCGATGGTGATCAGGCTGCGGGTGTGCCGGGGCAGGCCCGGGCGGGTCCAGATGTCGCCCCAGGCGTGGCGGGTGATCATTTCCTGGAACTCCGAGTTGAACTCGGTCAGCGTGGTCAGGCTGCGATCGACGTGGGCATCGCCCAGCACCGCGCGGCGTACTTGCATGCCTTCGTCGTAACGTTGTTTCTCGTCCACAAAATCTTCCTCACTGAGCCTGCAAAAACGCCAGCACACGGTCGCTGAAATCGGCGCCGGCCTGCACGTTGGACAAATGCGCCGCATGGAACTCGGCGTACTCGGCGTCGCGCACATGGTCGCGAATGAAGTGCCCGCCGGACGGCGGCGTCACCGCATCTTCGCTGCCGGCAATCACCAGCAACGGCACGTTGATCGAAGCCAGTTGTTCACGAAAATCGGCATCTCGCACGGCCGCGCAGTTGGCCGCATAACCTTGTGGATTGGTCGCGGCGAGCATGTCGGTAATCTTCTTCGCCGCCTCGGGATGCGCTGCGGAAAAGTCCGGGGTGAACCAGCGCGCAATCGAGGCATCACGCAGTGCGACCATCGCCGCCGGGCCGTCACGCAACACGGTTTCGATGCGTGGATTCCATACCGACGGATCGCCGATTTTCGCCGCCGTGTTGCACACGATCAATTTGTGCAGACGATGGCCTGCGTTGATCCCCAGCCACTGACCGATCAGCCCGCCCATCGACAGCCCGCAGAAATGCGCGCGCTCGATGTGCAGCGCATCGAGCAGACCGAGTACGTCATGGCCCAATTGCTCGATGCTGTACGGCCCTTCGGTGACCAGCGATTGCCCATGGCCGCGCGTGTCGAAACGCAGCACGCGGTAATGCTCGGTGAACGCCGGCATCTGCGCGTCCCACATGTGCAGGTCGGTGCCCAGCGAGTTGGACAGCACCAGCACCGGCGCAGCGGCCGGGCCTTCTATTTGATAGTGCAGTTCGCCATCGGCGAGTTGAACGAAAGCCACAGCCCTCTCCTTCAGACATTCAAAGCGTTGTGTTCAGCCACCGCGCGCTCGACCCAGGCTTGCGCCTGGCCAAGGTAATGCGCGGGGTTCAGAAGATCATCGAGTTCAGCGCCACTGAGTTCGGCGGTGACTTGCGGCTCGTCAGCCAGCACCGCACGCAGATGGCGCTGCTCGGCCACGGCGCGTTTGCAGCATTGTTCGAGCAGGTGATGCGCGGTGTCGCGGCCGACGCGTTGGGCGAGGACGATGCTCACCGCTTCGGCCAGCACCAGGCCTTGGGTCAATTCGAGGTTGCGGGCCATGCGCGCCGCATCGACTTCCAGACCGTCGGCCAGCAAACGTGCCTGTTGCAGCGAACCGGACACCAGGCAGCAGATCTCCGGCAGGGTTTCCCATTCGGCGTGCCACAAACCGAGGCTGCGTTCGTGTTCCTGCGGCATCGCGCTGAACAGCGTCGACACCAGCCCCGGCACCCGCGTGGCCGCGCCGATCAGCACCGCCGCGCCGACTGGATTGCGTTTGTGCGGCATGGTCGACGAACCACCCTTGCCCGGTGCGGCGGGCTCGAACACTTCCGCCGCTTCGGTCTGCATCAACAGGCTGATGTCGCGGCCGAATTTGCCGAGGCTGCCGGCGATCAGGCCAAGCACCGCGCCGAACTCGACGATGCGGTCACGCTGGGCGTGCCACGGTTGCTCGGGCAGGGTCAGTTGCAGTTCCTCGGCCAAGGCTTCGGCAATCGGCAACGCCTGTTCCCCCAGCGCCGCGAGCGTGCCGGAGGCGCCACCGAATTGCAGCACCAGCAGCCGTGGCTTCAGTTGTTGCAGACGCTGACGGCTGCGCGTCACGGCGCCCAACCAACCGGCGATTTTCATACCGAGGGTCACTGGCGTCGCGTGTTGCAGCCAGGTGCGCCCGGCCAGCGGCGTGGCGGCGAAACGTTGTGCCTGAGCGGCGAGCGAGTCGGCCAGTTGTGCCAGTTGGTTTTCGATCAGCGCCAGCGCCTGGCGCAATTGCAAGACCAGCCCGGAATCCATCACGTCCTGGCTGGTCGCACCCAGATGCACATAGCGCTCGGCCTCGGCATCGCTCGAGGCGATCTGCTTGCCCAAGGCCTTGACCAGTGGAATCGCCGAATTGCCGGCCGTGGCAATCGCCTCGCCCAGCGCCGCGAAGTCATACAGGCCCGCGTCGCACGCTGCGGCAATCGGTGCCACGGCCGATGAAGGAATCAGCCCGACCCGCGCCTCGGCCCGGGCCAGCGCCGCTTCGAAATCAAGCATCGCCTGCACCCGGCCCTGATCGCAGAACACTTCGCGCATATCGCGGGCGGTGAAGTAGGCATCGAACAATTGATTGCCCGGTCGCTGAGTCATAAACAGTCCTTGCCGGCGCGGGCCTCGCAGCCCGCGCACATGGGTTTACAGATCGTGGTGCAAATACTTCGCCTGCTTGGGCAAACGCAGGCTGAACAGGAAAGCCACCGCCATCATCGCCGTGACGTACCAGTAGAAGGCGTTTTCCATGCCGCCAGCCTTGAGGCTCAAGGCAACGAATTCCGCCGAACCGCCGAAGATTGCATTCGCCACCGCGTAAGCCAGGCCGACACCAAGCGCGCGGACTTCCGGCGGGAACATCTCGGCTTTCACCAGCCCGCTGATCGAGGTGTAGAAACTGACGATCGCCAGCGCCAGGGTGATCAGCACGAAGGCGAGGAACGGGCTACTGATGCTTTTCAGGCTGAGCAGAATCGGCACGGTGAACAGCGTGCCGAGGGCGCCGAACCAGAGCATCGAATTACGCCGGCCGATCTTGTCGGCGAGCATGCCGAACAGCGGCTGCATGCACATATACAGGAACAGCGCGCCGGTCATGATGTAGCTGGCGGTCTTGGCGTGCATCCCGGCGGTGTTCACCAGGTATTTCTGCATGTAGGTGGTGAAGGTGTAGAAAATCAGCGAGCCGCCAGCGGTGTAGCCGAGCACGGTGATGAACGCCGCTTTGTGATCGCGAAACAGTGCAGTGATGCTGCCGGCGTCTTTGTGTGCGCGGGTTTCTTTGTTGGTGGTTTCCTTCAGCGAACGACGCAGGAACAGCGAAATCAGCGCCGCCACCGCACCGACCACGAATGGAATCCGCCAGCCGTAGGCACGCAGGTCTTCTTCAGTGAGGAACTGTTGCAGCACCACCACCAGCGACACCGCCAGCAGTTGTCCGCCAATCAGCGTCACGTACTGGAACGAAGCGAAGAATCCGCGCTGGCCCTTGAGCGCGACTTCGCTCATGTAAGTCGCGGTGGTGCCGTACTCGCCGCCGACCGACAGACCTTGCAGCAAACGCGCAAACAGCAACAGCACTGGCGCCCAGACGCCGATGTCCTTGTAGGTCGGCAAACAGGCGATCAGCAACGAGCCGAAGCACATCATCAGAATCGAGATGAGCATCGAGTTCTTGCGCCCGTGCTTGTCAGCGACCCGGCCGAAAATCCAGCCACCAATCGGCCGCATCAGGAACCCGGCGGCGAATACGCCAGCGGTGTTGACCAGTTGCACAGTGGGGTTATCGGAAGGGAAGAACGCCGGGGCAAAATAGATCGCGCAGAAGGCGTAGACGTAGAAGTCGAACCATTCGACGAGGTTGCCGGAGGAAGCGCCGACGATGGCGAAGATGCGCTTGCTGCGCTCTTCGCCGGTGTAGTGAGAGGTGGTGGTTGTCATTGTTTTTTCACTCGATAGGGACAGTCACAGTCTAGACATACTTTGCAACAGTCCCGTTCCGCATCGGATCATCACCCACGTATGGATCAGCCTTTGTGGCGAGGAGATTTATCCCCGCTCGAGTGCAAAGCACTCGCAAATCAGATACACGCGGTTCATCTGAATACCGCGCCGACTGGTTTTTGGGGCTGCTTCGCAGCCCAGCGGGGATAAATCCCCTCACCACAGGGACTCTGTCCTGCAGGGGATTTGGGGTGTTCTCTCAATAATCGAAGAACACCGTCTCGGCATCGGTGCCCTGCAGGACCACATTCCACTGGTAAACACCCGAGGCATCCTGCTTGGCCAGCAACGTTGCGCGACGCTCCGCCGGCACACATTCCAGCAACGGATCAGCCACGTTCGCCGGTTCACCTTCAAAATAAATCCGCGTCAGCAAATGCTTGACCAGACCACGGGCAAACACCAGCACCACCAGATGCGGCGCTTGGGTCGAGCCTTTCAACCCCGGCACGGTGCCCGGTTTGATCGTGGTGAAACGGAAGCGCCCTTCGGCGTCCACCGGTACCCGGCCGAAGCCTTCGAAATTCGGGTCGAGCGGTTTGTCCTGCTGATCTTCCGGGTGGTCGTACTTGCCGGCGGCGTTGGCCTGCCAGACTTCGAGCATGGCGTCGTTGACGACATCGCCATTGCCGTCGACCACCTGGCCGGTGATCGCCACGCGCTCGCCGAGGGTCAGCTCGTTGGCCAGGGTTTCGCGGTTCAGCCAGGTCAGGCCGATGTGGTAATACGGCCCGACGGTGTGGGACGTGGTCGCATAGAGCGTCATCTTATTTCTCCATCGGCGTGGCTTCACGGCCGCGCAGCACGATGTCCCAGCGGTAACCGAGGGCGTAGGACGGAATGGTTTTTTCCAGATCGAAAGCAGCGATCAGGCGTTCCTTGGCCGAAGTGTCCGGCACGCAGTTGTAGATCGGGTCATACGCCAGCAGCGGGTCGCCGGGGAAGTACATCTGCGTGACCAGACGCGTAAGAATGCTCGGCCCAAACAGGGAAAAGTGGATGTGCGCCGGGCGCCAGGCGTTGTGGTGGTTGCCCCACGGATAGGCGCCGGGCTTGATGGTCTGGAACTGGTACCAGCCATCGGCATCGGTGACGGTGCGGCCGGTGCCGGTGAAGTTCGGGTCCAGCGGCGCGTCGTGCAGGTCGCGGGCATGGTTGTAACGACCGGCGGCATTGGCCTGCCAGATCTCCACCAGAATTCCCGGCACCGGCAGGCCGTCTTCGTCGAGCACGCGGCCGTGAATGATGATGCGCTCGCCCAGCGGCTCGCCGTCGTGCTGAGCGGTCAGGTCATTGTCCTTCTCGGCAACGTGTTCGGCGCCGATGGTCGGCCCGGTGATTTCCGAGAGTGAATGGGGCAGGTGCACCAACGGCTTGGACGGCGAGCGCAGGTTGGTGGATTGATACGTCGGGTGCAGGTAGTCAGGCTGAGTGCCTGCCTGTGGGCGACGGTAACCAGGCTTGTCAGTCATTTCGCTTTCCTCAGTTCTTGTAAGTGCCGCAGTGCGTCAGACACGTTCGATGGCCAGGGCCAGACCCTGGCCAACACCGACGCACATGGTCGCCAGACCTTTCTTGCCGCCAGTCTTTTCCAGATGATGCAGGGCGGTCAGCACCAGCCGCGCACCGCTCATGCCCAACGGGTGACCGAGGGCAATCGCGCCGCCATTCGGGTTGACCTGCGGCGCATCGTCGGCCAGACCCAACTCGCGCAATACCGCGAGGCCCTGGCTGGCGAACGCTTCGTTGAGCTCGATCACGTCGAAATCGCTGACCGCGACGCCAAGGCGCTCGGCGAGTTTGCGCACCGCCGGCACCGGGCCGATGCCCATCACCCGTGGTGCGACACCGGCGCTGGCCATGCCGAGCACTTTTGCGCGGGCGGTCAGGCCGTGTTTTTTCACCGCTTCGGCCGAAGCCAGAATCAGCGCAGCAGCACCATCGTTGACCCCCGAGGCATTGCCGGCGGTGACGGTTTTGTCCGCGCCGTTGACCGGTTTCAACTTGGTCAACGCTTCAATCGTGGTATCGGCGCGCGGATGTTCGTCCTGGCTAACCACGGTTTCGCCCTTCTTGTGGGCAATCCGTACTTCAACAATTTCTTCGGCGAAGTAACCGGCGGCCTGCGCGGCGGCGGTACGTTGCTGACTGCGCAAGGCAAAGGCGTCCTGATCTGCGCGCGAGACCTTATAGTCGTCGGCGACGTTGTCAGCGGTTTGCGGCATGGCATCGACGCCGTACTGCGCCTTCATCAGCGGGTTGATGAAACGCCAGCCGATGGTGGTGTCTTCCAGTTTCATGTTGCGCGAAAACGCCGCGTCGGCCTTGCCCATCACGAACGGCGCGCGGGACATCGATTCGACGCCACCGGCAATCGCCAGCTCCATTTCGCCACTGGCGATAGCGCGGAATGCGGTGCCGATCGCGTCCATGCCCGAAGCGCAGAGGCGATTGAGCGTAACGCCGGGCACGCTGTCCGGCAGTCCCGCCAGCAGCAGCGCCATGCGCGCAACGTTGCGGTTGTCTTCGCCGGCCTGATTGGCGCAGCCGAGGAACACCTCATCGACGGCGTTCCAGTCCACCGATGGATTGCGCTCCATCAGGGCCTTGATCGGCACGGCGGCCAGGTCGTCGGCGCGCACGGCGGACAATGCGCCACCGAAGCGGCCAATGGGGGTGCGAATCGCGTCGCAGATATACACGTCACGCATCATGCTTCTCCCGGTGCCTGACCGTGGGCGGCAGCGGTGCGCGCTTCAAGATCACGCAGCGCCGTCAGCTCGACTTCGGTCGGCTCAGCGGTGGTTTCAACAGAGTCGGCAAAACGAATCGCCCAACCGGTGGCGGCGACCACTTGCTCGCGGGTCACGCCCGGATGCAGCGCGGTGACCACGAATTCGTGGGTACCCTCCTCCGGTTCCATGATGCACAGGTCGGTGATGATGCCCACCGGCCCAGCGCCCGGCAGGCCCAGCCGTTTACGCGAATCGCCACCTTCGCCGTGACCGACCGAGGTGATGAAATCGAGCTTGTCGACAAACGAACGCGCCGACTGTTTAAGGATGATCAGCACGCTTTTCGCCGAACCGGCAATCTCCGGCGCGCCACCGGCACCCGGCAGGCGCACTTTCGGCGCGTGGTAGTCGCCGACCACGGTGGTGTTGATGTTGCCGAAACGGTCGACCTGCGCGGCGCCGAGGAAGCCAACGTCGATGCGCCCGCCCTGCAACCAATAGCGAAAAATCTCACCGGTCGGCACCACGGTGTCGGCGGTCTCGGCCAGCTCACCGTCACCGATGGACAGCGGCAGTACGCTCGGCTTAGCGCCAATCGGGCCGGATTCGTAAATCAGCACCACGTCCGGCGATGAAGTCAGGCGCGCGAGGTTGGCGGCTTTCGATGGCAGGCCGATGCCGACGAAGCATACCGAGCCGTTCTTCAGTCGCCGGGCCGCCGCGACGGTCATCATTTCATTGGTGGTGTAAGTCATTACTTGGCCTCCGAAGCAGCGGCCAATTTGGCCTGGAATTCGCTGAAGTCAGCGCAGCCATGGATGTATTCGTTGATCCACGCGGTAAACGTCTCACGGTCGCGAGCGATCGGGTCCCACGCCTGATAGAAACGATTGTCACGCTCGGTGTAACCGTGGGCGTAGGACGGATGCGCGCCGCCCGGCACGTGACAGACCGCACTCAAGGCCCAGGTCGGCAGCACGCAAGCGTTCATCGGTGCGTTGAGGTCGTCGACGATTTCTTCCACGGTGACGATGCAGCGTTTGGCGGCCAGCGCGGCTTCTTTCTGCACACCGAGAATGCCCCAGAGCAACACGTTGCCCTTGCGGTCGGCTTTCTGCGCGTGAATCACGGTGACGTCCGGGCGCACCGATGGCACTGCCGCCAGCACTTCGCCGGTGAACGGACAGGTCACGGTTTTGATCAGCGGATTGACCTTCGGCAGGTCGGAGCCGGCGTAGGCACGCAGCACCGCGAACGGCAGGCCGGACGCGCCGGCAACGTAGGCGTTGGCGAGGTCGGCGTGGCTGTGTTCTTCAATTTCCAGCGCGTGCGGCCACTGCTTTTCGACCGCGTCACGCAGACGGTGCAGCGAACCCACACCTGGGTTGCCGCCCCAGGAGAAAATCAGTTTGCGCGCGCAACCGGCGCCGATCAGTTGGTCGTAGATCAGATCAGGCGTCATCCGCACCAGCGTCAGATCTTTCTTGCCTTGACGAATGATTTCATGACCCGCTGCCGTAGGGATCAGGTGAGTGAAGCCTTCGAGGGCGACGGTGTCGCCGTCGTTGACGAATTGCTTCACCGCGTCGTGCAGCGAAAGGATCTCAGCCATGGAGCGGGCTCCTGTTCTTGTAAGGAATCGCCAGTGATAAAAAGGCGCGAGGTTCAGCGCCGGAGTCACTGAAGATTAAGCTCGGGAAAATCGCCAAACAATCCGATAATCGACTGAGTGTTCGTTTATCGAACGGATTGTTGTTCAGCTAACAATCAGATCAAAAGCTTCGCGAGCAGGCTCGCTCCCACCTTGGAATGCATTCCAGAATGTGGGAGCGAGCCTGCTCGCGAAGGGGCCAGCCTGTTCAATAACGATCTGCGCCCGATTCAGGTCGCATCCGCATGACTGACCATGCCCTTGATCAGCACCGCCGCCGTCGCCAACCCCGCCGGGATCACCAGCGCGGTCAGCACTTGCTCGAAATTCCAGCCCAGGCCCAGCAAGGTTGCGCCCATCCACGCGCCGAGGATCGCGCCAAAGCGGCCGATGCCGAGCATCCACGACACCCCGGTCGCACGGCCCTGGGTCGGGTAGAAGCGCGCTGCCAATGACGGCATCGCCGATTGCGCGCCGTTGACGCACATGCCTGCGACCAGCACCAGCGTCGCCAGCAAGGTGATGTTGCCCAGGCTTTGCCCTACCGCGTAGGCAAACACCCCGGCCAGCAGGTAGAAAATGCCGATGACCTTGTGCGGATTGAAGCGGTCCATCGCCCAGCCCACCCCGACCGCGCTCAACACCCCACCAAACTGAAACAACGCACCGATGAACGCGGCCTGTTCCATGCTCGCGCCGCTGTCGCGCATCAGCGTCGGCAGCCAACTGGTCAGCAGGTAGACGATCACCAGGCCCATGAAATAGGTCAGCCACAACAGCAGCGTGCCGGTGCTGTAAGTGCCGGAGAAAATCACTGCGAAAACGTTACGCGCCTTGACGGTTTTCTGTTCCGGCACGCTGAAGCTCGCGGCCTGGGCGACGGTAACCGGGTCGATCGGTGCCAAGGTCTTGCGAACTTTGTCGGTGCCGCGGTTGCGTACCACCAGGTAGCGCGCCGATTCCGGCAGCCAGAACACCAATACCACCGCGAGGATCAGCGGCAGGATCCCGCCGATCATCAACAGCGCGTGCCAGCCGAACGCCGGGATCAGTTTTGCCGAGATGAAACCGCCGCCGGCCATGCCGAGGTTGAAGCCGCAGAACATGCTGGTCACCAGCAGCGACTTCTTGCGCTCCGGGGTGTATTCCGAGAGCAGCGTCGTGGCGTTGGGCATGCCCGCGCCGAGACCGAGGCCGGTGAGGAAGCGCAACACCAGCAGTTGTTCAACGTTGGTGCTGTAAGCCGAGGCCAGGCTGAAGCCGCCGAACAGAATCACCGCACCAACGAGTACGACTTTGCGCCCGAAGCGGTCAGCCAAAGGGCCGGAGCCGAGGGCGCCGAAGACCATGCCGATCAGCGCGGCACTCATCACCGGGCCGAGGCTGGCGCGATCAATGCCCCAGTCTTGCGACAGCGCCGGGGCGATGAAGCCCATGGCGGCGGTGTCGAGGCCGTCGAGAAATACGATCAGGAAACACAGGATCACCACTCGCCACTGATAGCGCGAGATCGGTTGGGCGTTGATAAAGGTCTGCACATCGAGGCAGTTACCCACAGCGGACTGAGGCTGGTTCATTATTTTTATTCCACGCAAAAAACGCAGTCGAACGGCGGCCGGCCAAAGGAAGGCACGGTCACAAGAATAGAAGGTTGTTATCAGGCGTTGCGGTGAACCCGGCAACAACGGGTGGGATACGGACAGTCGGGGAGCGAGCGCATGGTGAGTTGCCTCTTGTCATTATTATGGGGTCGACAGTCCGGCGAGCTCATTCACATCAGCGCCGGATGACGCTGCCGCGACATTAATGATCCGAGGGTTTTAGCGTCAATTCGATAAACGCAACACTGTGCGTTTATCGAACAGCTTCCTCAGGCGAACAACTGCGCACTGAGGTCGCGGCTGGCGCTGAGCAGGCCGGGCAGGAAGCGCTGCTCCAGCTCGGCGCGGCTGACTCGCCCGGCGTGGGTGCTGACATTCAGCGCGGCGACCACTTGCCCGGAGGCGTCGTACACCGGCACAGCGATCGAGCGCAGGCCCTGTTCCAGTTCCTGATCGACAATGCACCAGCCCTGCTGACGCACCTGCTGCAAACATTCGAGCAACGCGTCCGGGGTATGAATGGTGCGGCTGGTCTTGGCCACCAGTTCGGCGTGGTCGAGGTATTCGCCCAGGGAGGTGTCATCCAGTGCCGCTAGCAGAATCCGCCCCATCGACGTGCAATACGCCGGCAACCGCCCACCGACGGAAAGGTCGACCGAGATCAATCGCTGAGTGGTCGCCGAACGCGCGATATAGAGAATGTCATCGCCCTCCAGCGTCGCCATGTTGCAGGCTTCGTGCAATTGCTCGCTCATACGGTCGAGATACGGCTGTGCGGAAACGGCCAGCGGGGTTGAGGACAGATAGGCGTGGCCGAGGGTCAGCACTTTCGGCAGCAGCGAATAGGTGCGCCCGTCGGTGGTGGCGTAGCCGAGTTTGATCAGCGTGTGCAGGCAACGGCGCACGGCGGCGCGGGGAATTTCCGTGCGATGACTGATCTGCGCGATGGTCAGGTGGCGTTTACGTTCCTGAAACGCCTGCACCACCGCCAGACCACGGGCCAGGGACGTCATGAAATCCGGATCACCGGTCAGCGCCAGAATGCGCTTGGCCGGCGAAGCGACGATGGGCGGCGCCACCGACGTGAAGGAGTTGCGCATTTGATCGTTCATTTCTTGTCCTTGTCCGGCACGCATCGATGCCTAGTCAAACGGCTCGCCGCGCGATGCACAAGCATCGCGGCGCCAACATTGGGCGATTATCGAACCGCCGACCGATAATCGCAATCCAGCCGCCCGCCCTCCTCTTCATCCTTGAGGCAGCTTTAGCGATTCTGCTCGCAACTTAGTTGTTCCAGTTAATGGCGCCAAAAACAGAACGCCTGTTCTATAACGCGGTCTTTACACTTAACTAGCGGTAAAAGTTGCCGGTAACAAAACCCTCACACATTCAGAACCGTTTTTAACTTGGCAAAGATAGTCATTCCCGAATCGGCCGCTATAATGCACCCTAGTCGCGGCGCTTTAATCAAAAGCCCGCGACTTGCTGAAACGAGGTCCTTCGTCTCAGCTCCGGCCAGCGCCCGGCGCCCATCACACATGCAACGCCAGCGCTCGCTGAAACAGGAAACTGATGCTGCGTCAGTTTTTATCTGGTGCCGTAGCCGCCTGTAACACGGAAGTCTTGATCGCCTCTGCAATGTCTCCGCGCCTGATCGGGCTGTGGATGACTGGCGGGTTCGCTCAATTGACTCGTTGCAGTGTGTTTCACCGGATATTCAATTCAACTCATACAGGTAGCACCGTGACGAAAGACGAACTGCGCGCGGAACTAGAGCGCCAGGAACAACGTTACAAGGAAGTTTACGGCGGGGAAGTCACCACCTACGCCGCTCAGCCGGAACCGGAACGCAAGGCATGGCGCAAGCGCCCTACTGTTCAGGATCAGGTGTTCAAGCAGGAAATCGAAAAGATCGAAAAGGAACTCAAAGCCGAAGAGCCATGAGCCACGGCGGTTGAGCATTCGAAAGTCGGCGTCCGCCTGAGCCACAGCGCGGTGGAAGACGACACCTCGCGCGCCCGCTAACCGCGGGCAGCGGCTGCATCGCTGTTCTACGGCTTATGAACGAGCGTCCCACAGGTTTCAGAGATATTTCAGACAAGCGTTTGAGCCTTTGCGATGTCTGAAAAAACGGCTCGAAAATATAGTTTATTCAATAAAATCAAGTAGTTGAAAAACCCTGCGTGCTGCTTGGTTTTCACGCCCTGCAACAAATTAAATCGAAGAAGGGTGTGACCAGTGAGCAGACGGGGCATCGATTTCCTGTCTTTTCTGGCATAATCGCGCCCCCTTACGACCGGGTCAGAAAACCTTCATGATCGATTTATTCAGCGGACTGGATGCTTGGGTGCTTGTGAGCCTCTTGCTCGCCCTGACGTTTGTCCTCGCCTTCGAGTTCATCAATGGATTTCATGACACCGCTAACGCGGTAGCCACTGTTATCTACACCAAAGCCATGCCGCCACACCTGGCGGTGTTCTTTTCCGGTGTGTTCAATTTCCTCGGCGTGCTGCTGGGCGGCGTTGGCGTGGCGTATGCCATCGTCCACTTGCTGCCGGTTGAACTGCTGATCAATGTGAACACCGGCCATGGCCTGGCGATGGTGTTCTCGTTGCTCGCCGCGGCAATCGCCTGGAATTTGGGCACCTGGTACTTCGGTATCCCGGCTTCCAGCTCGCACACCCTGATCGGCTCGATCCTCGGTGTCGGTCTGGCCAACGCGCTGATCAACGACATCCCGCTGAGAGATGGCGTGAACTGGCAGAAAGCGATCGACATCGGCGCCTCGCTGGTGTTCTCGCCGATGGCCGGCTTCCTCATCGCCGCGCTGGTGCTGATCGGCCTGAAATGGTGGCGCCCGCTGTCGAAGATGCACAAGACGCCGGAACAACGCCGCAAGATCGACGACAAAAAGCACCCACCGTTCTGGAATCGTCTGGTCCTGGTGATCTCGGCCATGGCCGTGAGCTTCGTGCACGGTTCCAACGACGGCCAGAAAGGCATCGGCCTGATCATGCTGGTGCTGATCGGTATCGTCCCGGCGCAGTTCGTACTCGACCTGAACAGCACCACCTACCAGATCGAACGCACCCGCGACGCGACCCTGCACCTGAGCCAGTTCTACCAGCGCAACGCCGATTCGCTGGGTGAATTCCTGGCCCTGGGCAAGAGCGTGGAAGGCGACCTGCCGGAGAAATTCCGCTGCAACCCGCAGCAGACCGAACCGACCATCACCGCCCTGCTGCATACCCTCAAAGGTGTAGCGGACTACCATTCGCTGTCGTCGGACAGCCGCATCGAAGTGCGTCGCTACCTGCTCTGCCTGGACGACACGGCGAAGAAAGTCGGCAAGCTGCCAGGCCTGGAAGCCCGTGAAAAGGCTGACCTCGACAAGCTGCGCAAAGACCTGACCACCACCACTGAATACGCCCCGTTCTGGGTGATTCTGGCGGTCGCCCTGGCACTGGGCCTGGGCACCATGGTCGGCTGGAAGCGTGTGGTGCTGACCATTGGCGAGAAGATCGGCAAGCAGGGCATGACCTATTCCCAGGGCATGTCGGCGCAGATCACCACCGCCAGTTTGATCGGCATGGCCAACATTTTCAGCCTGCCGGTGTCGACCACTCATGTGTTGTCTTCGGGTGTGGCCGGGACCATGGTTGCCAATAAAAGCGGCCTGCAGGGTGGCACGGTCAAGACTATTCTGCTGGCCTGGGTGTTGACCTTGCCAGCGACCGTGGCGCTGTCGGCCGGGTTGTTCTGGTTGGCTTCGAAGGCTTTGGGTAGTTGATCGATTGTTGCTTGTGAAGGAGGCGCGATTCTTTGGAATCGCGCCTTTTTTGTTTTTTGGATTGGGGGCATATCCGTTGCTGCGGGTGCTGCCGCTGGCGGTTTCGCTCTTACAGCGAGTCACCTTTTTCAGACGCCAAAAAGGTAACCCAAAAGGCTTTGCCCCGGCGTACGGCCCGCTCGCTGGAGCTCGGGGTACCTTCGTTACGGGACCGATCCGGGCGCAGCGGCTCCGGTTGGCTTCGCTGCACCTACACTCGCTGTGTACGACTGCGTCGTACAGTCGCTACGCTCCCACCCCCGGATCGATCCCGTAACGAAGCCTGCCGAAGGGGCAAAAGATCAAAAGCAAAAGCCAAAGCCAGATCAAGAGCCCCTCACCCTAGCCCTCTCCCAGAGGGAGAGGGGACTGACCGAGGTGTTTGGGCGAAACACGCCGACTTGCGATACCGAGTCGAATGCAGGTTTTGAACACCGCAAAAATCGGCTCCCTCTCCCTCGGGAGAGGGCTGGGGTGAGGGGCGAATCCACCGAAAATCTCAAGCCATGCGACGCTTCTAACCACTCAACAATGAGCGCAAGCTCGAGTGCTTTTGATCTACGGGCGACGTCGGAAGGCTGAGCGGAGGGATTGATCCGGGCGTGGGAGCGCAGCGACCGTCTGGCGCAGCCAGACACAGCGGAAGGAGGTGCAGCGAAGCAAACCGGAGCCGCTGCGCCCGGATCAGTCCCGAAACGAAGGAACCCGAGCCTGCGAGGGCCGAACGCAGGAGCTAGCGTTTTTTGCTTACTTTTTTAGGCGCTTGTAAAAAAGTAAGTCGCCGTCAGGCGAAACCGCCAGCAGCCGCTACCGAAGCAACGGATATTCACCCAAACCCCCAACAGCCTGGTCGGCCCAAAGGCCGCCAAGGCACAAAAAAAAGGGGCAACCGAAGTCGCCCCAAAATGCCTTGCGTGCCCATCAATCCAGAAGAACTCACTTGCGCCGCTTATGCGCATCCTTCCAGATAAAAAATCCAAACCCTGCAAAAAACAGCACCATGAGCCCCACCGTGAGAACCCCGGCAAACACCACGTTATCGAAAAACATGACTGACCTCCCGGCCCTGCTTTGCTTTGCTGCGATGGATTCAAATTAACAAACACACAGGCGCACATATTGACCAGGATCAATATCCGCAACGAAGGGAAATAAAGGAGGGGAAATAACTGATCTGCATCAACCAATGCAGCGGGAGATCAACGCTTTTTCGGCTTGTTCTTCGACTTTTTCTTGGCTTTTCCCAACGGCATCGCCTGCTCGAAAGCCTGGCGCACTTCGTTCAGGCGCTTTTCGTTGAGGTCATGCACTCGCTTGGCGCGTTCAGTGCTGAGGTCGATCAGTTTGTCGTCTTGGCTCATGGCGTCCGGCACATCGCAGAAGAGATCACAGCTGCCGTCACCGACAGGATTGCGCCAATCATGCCGCCTGGCGCAGGCGCTGACCAGTCACTGTTCAAATCTCGATATCGACCCACAAGCCCTGACGCGGCTGATCGTCTATCAGCGGCACCACCGGCACGGTGTTATCGGCATTGAGCTCAGTGCCCGGCACGGCCAGATGCTCTTCCGGATCCTCATCGGCCTCGCGACGTCGGCGGTCACGTTCCTGTTGGCGGCGCTGTTCTTCTCGCGCCAGCAGACGATCCTCTTCCGGATCACGCTTCTGCAGATCGATCGTGCTTTCGTTGGAGCTTTCCTGCACCGGCACCACCGGCGGGATGTCCGGCCGCTGTCGGATCGGATCCTGCTGGGAAGTGATCGGCACGGCGCTCAAGGGGAGCATCGGCGGCAACATATAAAGGTCTCCTGTCTGCAGGCTATCGGCTGGGGTGCAGGCGCCTTGAGCCGCCTGTCGTAATTGTGTGATGCACCTCGCACCCGAAGGAGCTGCCGCAGGCTGCGATCTTTCATGGGACAACGCAAAACCCAAGTGTTCCCACAGATCAAAAGATCGCAGCCTTCGGCAGCTCCTACGCCAGTAATCTTTGGCCCTGAAGCCCTCATTCCGTTAAGATAGCCCGCTTTTTCAAGGTGGGAGTCAGGCAGCATGGCGCAGCAGTATCAACCGGGGCAACGCTGGATCAGTGACAGCGAAGCAGAGCTTGGTTTAGGCACCGTTCTGGCACAGGACGGCCGCTTGCTGACCGTGCTTTACCCGGCCACTGGCGAAACCCGCCAGTACGCGCTACGGAATGCGCCCCTGACCCGCGTGCGGTTCTCGCCGGGCGACTCCATCACCCATTTCGAAGGCTGGAAGATGACCGTGCAGCAGGTCGACGACGTCGACGGGCTGATGGTCTATCACGGCCTCAACGGGCAGAACGAAGTCGTCACCCTGCCGGAAACCCAGCTGTCGAACTTCATTCAGTTCCGTCTGGCCAGCGACCGCCTGTTCGCCGGACAGATCGACCCGCTGCCGTGGTTCTCCCTGCGCTACAACACCCTTGAACACACCAGCCGCCAGTTGCAGTCCTCGCTGTGGGGCCTGGGTGGCGTGCGTGCGCAACCGATCGCGCACCAGCTGCACATCGCCCGCGAAGTCGCCGACCGTATCGCCCCGCGCGTATTGCTGGCGGACGAAGTGGGTCTGGGTAAAACCATCGAGGCCGGTCTGGTGATCCATCGCCAACTGCTCTCGGGCCGCGCCAATCGCGTGCTGATTCTGGTCCCGGAAAACCTCCAGCATCAGTGGCTGGTGGAGATGCGCCGCCGTTTCAATCTGCAGGTCGCGCTGTTCGACGAAGAACGCTTTATCGAAAGCGATGCCACCAACCCGTTCGAAGACACGCAACTGGCGCTGGTCGCGCTGGAGTGGCTGGTCGACGACGAGAAGGCGCAGGACGCCTTGTTCGCTGCCGGTTGGGACCTGATGGTGGTCGACGAAGCGCATCACCTGGTCTGGCATGAAGACAAGGCCAGCGCGGAATATTCGCTGGTCGAGCAACTGGCCGAAGTGATTCCCGGCGTGCTGCTGCTCACCGCCACCCCGGAACAACTCGGTCAGGACAGCCACTTCGCCCGTCTGCGCCTGCTCGACCCGAATCGTTTCCACGACCTGGCCGCGTTCCGCGCCGAGAGCGACAACTATCGCCCGGTCGCCGAAGCCGTGCAGGAACTGCTCGACAAGGGCCGTCTCTCGGCCGAAGCGCACAAGACCATTCACGGTTTCCTCGGCAACGAAGGTGAAGCCCTGCTCACCGCCGTCAACGATGGCGACACTGAAGCCAGCGCCCGCCTCGTGCGTGAGCTGCTCGATCGCCACGGCACCGGTCGCGTGCTGTTCCGTAATACCCGCGCGGCCGTGCAGGGTTTCCCGGAGCGCAAACTGCATCCGTACCCGTTGCCGTGCCCGGACGAATACCTCGAACTGCCGCTGGGCGAACACGCCGAGCTGTACCCGGAAGTCAGCTTCCAGGCGCAGCCGGACGCCAGCGAAGAAGAGCGCTGGTGGAAATTCGATCCGCGCGTCGAGTGGCTGATCGATCAGCTGAAAATGCTCAAGCGCACCAAGGTGCTGGTGATCTGCGCCCACGCCGAAACCGCGATGGACCTGGAAGACGCGTTGCGCGTGCGTTCCGGCATCCCGGCCACGGTGTTCCACGAAGGCATGAACATCCTCGAGCGTGACCGCGCCGCCGCCTACTTCGCTGATGAAGAGTTCGGCGCGCAAGTGCTGATCTGCTCGGAAATCGGCAGTGAAGGTCGCAACTTCCAGTTCGCTCACCATCTGGTGCTGTTCGATCTGCCGTCGCACCCGGACCTGCTCGAGCAGCGCATCGGCCGTCTCGACCGGATCGGCCAGAAGCACATCATCGAACTGCACGTGCCGTACCTGGAAACCAGCCCGCAAGAGCGCCTGTTCCAGTGGTACCACGAAGCGCTCAACGCCTTCCTCAACACCTGCCCGACCGGCAACGCCTTGCAGCATCAGTTCGGCCCACGCCTGCTGCCGCTGCTCGAAGAAGCCGATGACGGCGAGTGGCAAGCGCTGATCGACGAAGCACGCGCCGAGCGTGAGCGTCTCGAAGCCGAGCTGCACACCGGTCGCGACCGTCTGCTGGAATTGAATTCCGGCGGCGCTGGCGAAGGTGAAGCGCTGGTCGAGGCGATTCTCGAGCAGGACGATCAGTTCGCCCTGCCGATCTACATGGAAACCCTGTTCGACGCGTTCGGCATCGACAGCGAAGACCATTCGGAAAACGCCCTGATCCTCAAGCCGAGCGAGAAGATGCTCGACGCCAGTTTCCCGCTCGGCGACGACGAAGGCGTGACCATCACTTACGACCGCAACCAGGCGCTGTCGCGCGAAGACATGCAGTTCATCACCTGGGAACACCCGATGGTGCAGGGCGGCATGGATCTGGTGCTGTCCGGTTCGATGGGCAACACCGCCGTCGCGCTGATCAAGAACAAGGCGCTGAAACCAGGCACCGTGTTGCTGGAATTGCTCTACGTCAGCGAAGTGGTCGCACCGCGCTCGCTGCAACTGGGTCGCTACCTGCCACCGGCGGCGCTGCGTTGCCTGCTCGATGCCAATGGCAACGACTTGTCGCCACGGGTGTCGTTCGAAACCCTCAACGATCAGCTGGAAAGCGTGCCCCGCGCCAGCGCCAACAAGTTCATCCAGGCTCAGCGCGATCAGTTGACGCCACGGATCAACGCCGGCGAAGAAAAGATCGCCCCGCGTCACGCCGAGCGTGTGGCTGAAGCGCGCCGTCGTCTGGCCGCCGACACTGACGAAGAACTGGCGCGCCTGACCGCGTTGCAAGCGGTCAACCCGACCGTGCGCGACAGCGAACTGGAGGCGTTGCGCACTCAGCGTGAGCAGGGTCTGGCGATGCTCGACAAAGCGGCGCTGCGCCTGGAAGCGATTCGGGTGTTGGTGGCGGGTTAACCGCCCCGCTCCACCGCTGAAAACCAAGAGGCCCGCAGTGATGCGGGCCGATCGTTCCCACGCTCTGCGTGGGAACGATCATGTGGGAGCGAGCCTGCTCGCGAAAACGGTCAGGCAGTCGCCGCAGAAATTTCAGGCTCAACCACCGCCACCAACCCCTCCTTCATCCGCTGTGCATCGCGAACAAAACACCGCGATGCCAGAAACAGAAAGACCATGGTCAGGAACAGCGCTACCGGGATCAGGTACATCGCGTCGTGCAGGCCGACAGCCTTGAACGCTTCGGTCATCTGCTCAGCCCCTGCCGCCAGCATCGCCGTGTGCGCGAAGTGATCCGACAGACCACCCACGACCACCGGCCCCAACCCGCCGCCGAGCAGATACAGACCGGCGAAGAACAACGCCATCGCCGTGGCCCGCAGGCGCGGTTCGACGACGTCCTGAATTGCCGTGTACACGCAGGTATAGAAGTTGTACGCGAACAGCCAGCCAACGCTGAACACCGCGACGAACACGCCGATCTCAATGCGCCCGGCATGCAGCGCCCAGGCTGTGCACAACGTCGAAATGATCAGACTGAACGCGGCGAACAACAGCCGCCCACTGGCGAAACGCTGATGGATCTTGTCGGCGATCCAGCCGCCAAGGGTCAGCCCGACCAATCCCGTCACGCCAACGATGAGACCAGTTGCCACCGCCGCCTCCTGCAACGGCATGAGGAAATAGCGTTGCAGCATCGGCACCAGAAACGAGTTGCAGGCATAGGTCGCGAAATTGAAGCACAGCCCGGCCATCACCAGCCACAGGAAGGTCGGCACAGCGAGAACGCGGCGGATCGGTTTGTCGACTTTCTCTTGCGAGACCTGCACGGTTTCAGCCGCGCCGCGTTTCGGCTCTTTGATGAAGAACATGAACACCGCGAGGATCAGCCCCGGCACGGCGGCGATGAAGAACGGCGCGCGCCAGCTGTCGAAGGCCTTGACCATCGCGCCGATGGTGAAGAACGCCAGCAGCAGCCCCAGCGGCAGGCCAAGCATGAAAATACCCATCGCCCGCGCCCGACGGTGCGCCGGAAACAGATCTCCGATCAGCGAGTTGGCCGCTGGTGCATAACTGGCTTCGCCGATGCCGATGCCCATGCGCACGATCAAAAAGCTCCAGAAACTGCCGACCATACCGTTGACCGCAGTCAGCGCACTCCAGGTGGCCAGGCCCCAGCCCATCAGTTTGCTGCGTGAACCGGTGTCGGCCATGCGCCCGAGTGGCAGGCCGGCAATGGCGTAAACGATGGTGAACGCGGTGCCGATGATGCCCAGCTGAAAGTCGCTGAGGTGCCACTCCATGCGGATCGGTTCGATGATGATCGCCGGGATGGTGCGGTCGAAGAAATTGAACAGGTTGGCGAGGAACAGCAGGAACAGAATGCGCCAGGCATTCGCCGCTTGGGTCGAGTTCTGCATGGGTCCGTCTCTTTATTGTTATGAGGGCTTCACTGCCAGCGCGTCGAGCCCGGAACCTGCAATCTAGTCAGCCGCGCGGGGGCTGTCTGTCATCATTCGTCAGCCTGATATCGACCCATCGCACTGTAACGAAACGTAAGCCCTTGATAAGTCTGGAATCCGGCGCCATACGGGGCTTTCGCGGCAAAATCCGGCGACAAAAAAATAGTTTCACACCCCCCTTCCCAACGCCATGGCAAAGCCTAGAATGGCCACCGGATCCGTCCGGATCTTCCGATCAATCCCTTTGATACCCCCGCCCATGTCCGAAGCCAGTCCGTGTCTGAATTGCGGTGCCTGCTGTTCCCATTTTCGCGTGTCTTTTTTCTGGGGTGAGTGCTCATCCTCTGGCGGGACGGTGCCCGATGAACTGGTCGCGCAGATCACCCCGAGCCGGGTGGCAATGATCGGCACCGATCGCAAACCGGCGCGTTGCATGTCCCTGGCGGGTGAGGTCGGGAGTGCCGTGGCCTGCACGATCTATGACAAGCGCTCGAGTACCTGCCGCGAGTTCGAGGCGTCGTGGGAGAACGGCGAACACAACCCGGACTGCGACAAGGCCCGCGCTGCCCACGGCCTGCCCCCCTTGCCGCCACACTGGAATAATCTGCCGCTGGAGCGCATTGCCTGAGCCTTAGCGCAAATCGCTATGAGGCTAATGGCAAAATCATTACCACCAATGTGCCACTACGCCTTGCAGCGTGAAAACCGCCTCTATACTCCATCCATTCGCCTGCGTTGATTGACGCACGGGCCAGATGAATCCGAGACGGGGCATGCTATGGAGTGGCTTGGTTTGCAGTTTGTTGCCGAGCTGCCGGCGAGCGGGCAGATTCTCCTCGATTGCAGCCACAACCCTTTGTTGGTGATGGTGGCCTATCTGGTCGCCTGCGCGGCGAGTTTCGCCACCCTGGACATGGCAGAGCGCCTGGTGCATGCCGAAGATCCGGGGTCGCGGCGAATCTGGCGCTGGATCGGCGCGACCTGCCTGGCCGGCGGCATCTGGGCCATGCACTTCATCGGCATGCTGGCCTTCCAGACCCCCATCGATATTCAGTACGACCTCGGCATCACCCTCTTGTCGTTACTGATCGCTCTGCTCGCCTCGTGGCTGGCCATGCACACTCTCAGTGAGGTGCAGCCGAGCGCGCTGCATTGCCTGAAGACCGCATGTGTCATCGGTTTGGGCATCGCTGGCATGCATTACGTCGGCATGGCCGCGATGAAGTCGAGCGCCACCGCCTACTATCAGCCAGGGCTGTTCGCGCTGTCGGTGCTGATTGCCATCGGCGCCAGTTTCACTGCACTGTGGGTAGCCCGCTATTTGAGCGAAGGCAGCGGCGTCGCGCATCAATTGCTCAAGTACAGCGCGGCGCTGATTCTCGGTGCCGGCATCATCAGCATGCACTTCACCGGCATGGCTGCGCTGGATCTGGTGCTTCCCGAAGGTGCCCTGGCAGCGAGCGGCAGTGAAACCGGGCATTTGCAGCTGGGCCTGACCGTGGCGCTGATCATCCTGTTGATTCTCGGCAGTGCGATCAGCGCCGCCCTCGCCGACAAGAAACTGCAGAACAAGGAAAACGACCTGCGCCGGGTCAACGCCCTGCTCAGCCAGCTCGATCAGGCGCGCATGTCTTTGCAGCAAGCGGCCAATTACGACGCGCTGACCAACCTGATCAACCGCCGTGGTTTCAACCAGATGTTCGCCGAAAAACTCAGTCAGAAAACCAGCGAGGGCGGCATGCTCGCGGTGATGTTTCTCGACATCGACCACTTCAAGCGCATCAACGATAGCCTCGGCCATGATGCCGGTGACGCGCTGCTCAAAGTCATCGCCCAGCACATCAAAAGCTCAGTGCGCAGCCACGAAGACGTGGTCGCGCGGTTCGGCGGCGACGAGTTTTGCATCCTCATCAGCCTGCGCGACCGCGAAGAGGCGCGCGGTATGGCGCAGCGCATCATGCACAAGATGAAAGAGCCGATCGAACTGGCCGGCCGGCGCATGGTGATGACCACCAGCATCGGCATCAGCCTGTTTCCCGAAGACGGCACTACCTGCGAAGAGCTGCTCAAACACGCCGACCTGGCCCTGTACCAATCCAAAGGCGCCGGGCGCAACGGTCTGCACTTCTTCAATTCCAGCCTGAAGACCCGCGCCAGTTTCGAGCTGCAACTGGAAGAAGAACTGCGCAGTGCGCTACGGCAAGACAACGCGCTGATGCTCTACTACCAGCCGATCTTCGAAGTGAAAACCGGACGCGTGACCAAGCTCGAGGCGCTGATTCGCTGGCAGCATCCGGTTCACGGTTTGCTCACACCGGATCGCTTCATAGGTATCGCCGAGAACAACGGTTTGATCGCCGAACTGGACAATTGGGTGCTGCGCCGCGCCTGCAAGGATCTTGGCGAGCTGTCGCGGCATGGTTGTGCCGAATTGAAAATCGCCTGGAACTGCTCGCCGCTGAATCTGGCGCGCGAAGAGCTGGCCGAGGAGATTGAGCACGCCTTGCACACGGCGGGCGTTGCCCCGGAACGCCTGGAACTGGAGGTCACCGAAAACGCCTTGATGGGCAATATCGCCGACACTCTGGTGCTGCTGCGGCAAATCCGCGCCCTCGGTGTGTCGCTGTCGATCGATGATTTCGGCACCGGCTATTCGTCGCTGGCCTACCTCAAGCGCCTGCCGCTGAACACCCTGAAAATCGACCGCTCGTTCATCCTCGACATTCCCACCGCTACGGCGGACATGGAGATCGTGCAGGCGATCATCGTCATGGCCCACACCCTGCATCTGCAGGTGGTCACCGAGGGCGTCGAGAGCCTGGAGCAATATGAGTTTCTCGAGCGTTCGGGCTGCGACTTCATTCAGGGTTATCTGCTCAGCCGCCCGGTGCCGCTGGACGAATTGCGCGCGGTGCTCGATGAAATCAACCAGCGCAAACCCGTGCTCGGGGTCAATCCGTTGAGTCTGGCGCGCGATACATTTGCACCAGCGTCGCTGGATCCTTCGCTAAAAAGCCTTGCGCCCCATGCAGGCGCATCAACTGTGCGGCCAATCCGCTGATTGGCGTCGCCGAGCCCTGCTCGCGGGAAAATTTCACTGCTGTGTCGAGATCCTTGAGCAGCGTGCGCACGTGCCACTTGACCGGTTCGAAACGGCTTTCGGCCATTTGCGGGGCAAGGATCTGCAACGGCTTCGAATCAGCAAAGCCACCGGCCAGCGCCTCGGCGATCAGGCTGGCATCGACCCCGGCCTGTTCGGCCAACGCCACCACTTCGGCAATCACCAGCGCATTGCACGCGACGATCATCTGGTTGCAGGCCTTGGTCACCTGGCCGGCGCCAACGCCGCCCATGTGCGTGACGCGCTGACCGAGGCTGAGCAGCACCGGGCGTACGCGCTCAAGATCTGCCGCTGCACCACCAACCATGATCGCCAGACTGCCGGCCTCGGCGCCGACCACGCCGCCGGACACCGGGGAGTCAAGCCAGTCCATGCCGCTTTTCTCGGCCAGCGCTGCGGCCATCTCGCGAGTCGCGGTCGGTTCAAGACTGGAGAAATCCACCAAAAGCTGGCCGTTTTTCGCCCCTTCGGCGATGCCGCCAGTGCCAAACACCACTTCACGCACCACGGCGGTATCGGCCAGACACAGCATGACGATGTCGGCGTGTGCGCACAGTTCGGCGGGGCTCGATACCTGGCGGGCGCCGGCCGCAACCAGCGGTGCGCACTTGTCCGGGTTGCGGTTCCACACCGTCAACGGGTAACCCGCCGCCAGCAGACGCCGGCACATGGGCAGGCCCATCAGGCCGATTCCGGCAAACCCCAACGAAGGTAGCGTTGACATCATTTCGCCTCTTTTCGATTAAAGATCACCGAATCATGGCCGATTCATCAACGATCAGGAAAGGATTCCGCCCGGCGATCAGACCAGCCAGCACTACGACGCCCGGGCCGTATTCGCGCACACAAGACGCGAGATCTTATTCCGTGAGGTTCGCCGGCACTGTTCGGCGGGCCAACCCAGTCCAGGTAAATGGCGCACCATGACCTCTAAAAACAACCCCGCCAGTGCAACAGCCGATCTGACCCTGAGCCCCGCCGCGAACAGCGCGTCATTATCCAGACCGACGCCGCCTTCGCGTCCGCTGTCGACCCAGCAATACCTGTACTTCACCGAAACCAACACTGACCGCATCCTCGATAACCTCGACGGCCTGCGCGATTCGGTGTTCCCGCGCCCGGCGCATCAGGAAGGCGACAACGAGCAGCACAACGACCAGGAATTTCCCTCGGTGTGCCTGATCGGCCTCGGTCGCTGCGGCTCCAACATCGCCCTCGACGTGGCGGAGCTGGTGTACAACGCGCGCAAGTTCTACCTCAACGAATTCAACAACGAAGACCGCCCGACCGACCGGCGTCTGGCCGACAAGGGCTACAGCCCAGCGCAGTGGATCAAGAACAATCTGCGCATCGGCACCAGCAAATCGACCAAACCGGTGTTTCTGGTCGAACCGCTGGTGATGCTTGGCGACCTCGACAAGGACATCGCCGGGCGCATCCGTTTCTCGCGCAAGGGCGAGAAAAGCGGCTTCCTGCGCGACTACAGCAAAATGAAGATCATGGACTTGTCCGAAGTCCACGCCGGTGGCGCCGGTAACGCGCCGATCCTCGGCCAGTATCTGGCGAAGATCATCCTCAACAAGGACACCCAGCGCTTCTCCAGCCCCGACTGGAAAATGATCCACTCGTACCTGATCGACAGCTGCGGAATCAAGGCCAACCAGTCGCGCCTGTATTTCTCGATCTTCAGTGCCGGCGGCGGTACCGGTTCGGGCATGGCCTCGGAGTTCGGTCTGGCGCAGCAGCACTCGTACATGAACAAGACCTTCGACACCAAGCCGATGGACGAGCATGACGGCAAGAGCGGCCATTCGTTTGTCTTTGAGCCGATCTTCACCAGCGGCATCTGCGTGCTGCCGAACATTTCCGACCACCGCAGCGAAATGTCCGAAGCGCTGCACATCAACGCCGGGCGCCTGCTGTGCAAATACCTGTCGGAGGAATGGGATTTCTCCTACAACTTCGCCAACGAAGACAGCAGCGAAGCCAGCGTGATGGGACGTATCCGCCCGTGGAACGCGATGATGCTGATCTCCAACGACATCATGCGTTACGCCGAAGAAAGCGATGACGGCAATATCCAGAACATTGATGTCAATGCCATGGAGAAGCACGCCAACCAGTACATCTCGCAGCAGATCTTCAATATTCTGACGGCGCAGGCAGTCACTACTGACTACGACCAGAACTACTTCCGCCGCGCCGGCATCGACATCGGCGAAACCATCCGCCTGGACGCCAACGACCTGTTCATGAGTCTGGCCGGGCCGGTGGCGATTGCCTACGCTGAATCGGTGGTGCCGGAAACCCCGCCGCCGAGCAGCGACAAGTTCAAGGTCTTCGATAAAGAGCCGCAGCGCCTGAACATCGACGACCTGTTCTTCCGTTCGATCGACCTGCCGCACTTCAACAAGGTCACTCAGGCCATCGAAGGCATCAGCCTGCTGCCGATCGAATCCAAGCGTTATCGCGCTTCGCTTGAGCAGTACAAGAATTCCGGCTACGACGCCGCCGCGCTGCACGATTTGCACTTCTTCAAGAATTGCTCGTCGGTGGTCTCGATCGTCTCGCTGCCGAAAGACTACAAACTGTCGTACATGGATCTGAACCGGTTGAAGACCCACCTCAACAGCCTGTTCCCCAACACCACGCTCAAGCGCTACGCGCTGGTGATCGGCGCTTCGGCCAACCTGTCGCTGACCACCCTGATCGCCAAGAGCCCGTGCCTGTCGGACGACTTCCTCACACTGATCGTGGCATTCATCAAGCGCTGCTTCGCGAAGAACCCGTACCGTTTCGACGAAACGCTGGACAACTCGATTCTCGACTTCATCATTCAGGAAGACTTCGACGAGGAGCGGATCGACGACCTGCTCAACGAATTCGAGAACCCGGCGAAGATCCTCGATACCAACTGGTACGCGATCAAACCGATGTACGAGAAAAAGTATCGCGAGCTGATCAACGATAAAGACAAGTTCGTCTCGATCAATGACATCCGCCTGTCGCGTGATTGCGTGAAGAAGTCGATCAAGTACCTGCGCGAGATCTACCGCCACCGGATTGGCAAAACCAAGGTCATTTCGCTGAATAACCATACCGGGAAGACGTTCTCGGTCTGATCCAGCAGCGAGTCGCTCCATTCGCGAGCAGGCTCGCTCCCACAGGAAAGTGCATTCCGGTGTGGGAGCGAGCCTGCTCGCGAAGGCGCCCTCAACCTCACCGACAAATTCAGCTTACGAACATCCAGAAACAATTAAGCAACCCTCAGGCCGCTCAATAAACTGTTCCCGTTACGTTTACGTCACCGTGAGGCGTGGCGATTCTCCACGGCAAGGTGCCATCACGCTACTCCGCTACACACTTGCGGCGCGGCAATCGAGGCACCAAAAGAGTGCAGGCAATTAAACGGCCGCCCTTTCCTGGATCAGAATCCACGGCGAAACCACCACGGCCCACAGCTGCGGATCACGTTCGAAAATATCCAGCGCCCGCGTTTCAGACAGCTTGGCGACCTTGTCGTCGGCCAGCCAGGCCGCGACTTTCTCGCCTTCATCCGAGGCCACGGCCTCAGCGGCGGCGATCAAATCCAGGTCAGGGTCGACCCACAATAGGGCACCCTTGGCGAAGAACGGCTCCAGCTCTTTCCAGGTAATAGATGCCGTTTCACCAAGCAGCTTGGCATAGAGGGTGCTAGGTTCTTGATTCATGGGAGCTGTCCGGAAAAGAAATCGACGCGAATGATAACGTCGGTGGTCCGTCAGAAAAACCCGGTTGCAAATCGCTGCACCGAACGAAAAGAGCAGGAACGCCAGGGAATGCTGCCTTTTGGGATATATGCCCCCGATTGCCCCGCCGCAATTCTGTCTCTTTCATTCAAAAATGCGACACCCCCAAGTTTTGCCCCGTGGCGCCCGCTTCCCAGTTGATCAAGCGGCGCTCTACACTGTACCGGTACAGTTGCCGGGGCATTTTCCGGAGGGTATCGCAAAGATATCTGACCCGGTTCTGCTGCTACGGCGCCAGAACTCTAAAAAATACAACAGTAAGAGTGGAGCACTATGACTAAGGCTACTAAGCAGATTTCCAAACTGTTTGCCGCTATGGTTCTGGCCGGGGTTGCCAGCCATTCGTTCGCAGCTGACACCATCAAAATCGGTATCGCCGGTCCTAAAACCGGTCCAGTAGCCCAGTACGGCGACATGCAGTTCAGTGGCGCGAAGATGGCCATCGAGCAGATCAACGCCAAGGGCGGCGTCGACGGCAAGAAACTCGAAGCCGTTGAATACGACGATGCCTGCGATCCGAAACAAGCGGTAGCGGTAGCGAACAAGGTCGTCAACGACGGCGTCAAGTTCGTGGTCGGTCACCTGTGCTCCAGCTCCACTCAGCCCGCTTCGGACATCTACGAAGACGAAGGCGTGATCATGATCACCCCGGCTGCCACCAGCCCGGACATCACCGCCCGTGGCTACAAAATGATCTTCCGCACCATCGGTCTCGACAGCGCCCAAGGCCCTGCCGCCGGCAACTACATCGCCGATCACGTGAAACCGAAAGTGGTTGGCGTGCTGCACGACAAACAGCAGTACGGTGAAGGCATTGCCACCGCCGTCAAATCGACCCTTGAGAAGAAAGGCACCAAGGTTGCCGTCTTCGAAGGCGTCAACGCTGGCGACAAGGACTTCTCCGCAATCATCGCCAAGCTCAAGCAAGCCGGCGTCGACTTCGTCTACTACGGCGGCTACCACCCGGAGCTGGGCCTGATCCTGCGTCAGGCTCAGGAAAAAGGCCTGAAAGCCCGCTTCATGGGTCCGGAAGGCGTGGGTAACGACTCGATCACCCAGATCGCCAAGGACGCGTCCGAAGGCCTGCTGGTGACCCTGCCGAAATCCTTCGACCAGGATCCGGCCAACGTTGCCCTGGCTGACGCGTTCAAAGCCAAGAAGGAAGATCCGAGCGGTCCGTTCGTGTTCCCGTCCTACTCGGCAGTGACCGTGATTGCCGAAGGCATCAAGGCGGCCAAGTCCGAAGACGCGACCAAAGTGGCTGAAGCCATCCACGCCGGTTCGTTCAAGACCCCGACCGGCGACCTGAGCTTCGACGACAAGGGCGACCTGAAGGACTTCAAATTTGTCGTGTACGAGTGGCACAACGGCAAACCTAAAACCGAAGTTTCGCCTCAGTAAGGCCTTGCCCGACTGACTGCCAATAAAGCCCACGGCGTGCCGTGGGCTTTGTTTTGCGAATGTATGGGCCGCGCTGGCGTGATCCGCCAGTCGACCCACCTGAAAATCTCAAAACCGTCATCAGCGGTTCGCTGGCAAAACCCGGATTCGAAGTGGATAGAGATCCACGGGGCCGGGCGGGAAAATGACTCCACCAGTGAAATGCGTACAGGTTTTTAGGAGCGCTGTAATGCCTGACCTCTATCACTTCTTCCAACAGCTGGTTAACGGCCTCAACGTTGGCAGCATGTATGCCCTGATCGCCATCGGCTACACGATGGTCTACGGCATCATTGGAATGATCAACTTCGCCCACGGCGAGGTGTACATGATCGGTTCCTACGTGGCCTTCATCGCCATCGCCGGGCTGACCATGATGGGACTCGACAGTGTCCCGCTGTTGATGACCGCGGCGTTCATCGCCAGCATCGTCGTCACCAGTTCCTACGGTTACAGCATCGAACGGATCGCCTACCGCCCCCTGCGCGGCAGCAACCGTCTGATCCCGCTGATTTCTGCCATCGGTATGTCGATCTTCCTGCAGAACACCGTTCTGCTGGCGCAAGACTCCAAGGACAAAGCTATCCCCAACCTGATCCCGGGCAACTTCGCCTTCGGTCCGGGTGGCGCACAAGAAGTGCTGATTTCCTACATGCAGATCGTGGTGTTCGTGGTGACCCTGATCGCCATGCTCGGCCTGACCCTGTTCATCTCCCGTTCCCGCCTGGGCCGCGCCTGCCGCGCCTGTGCCGAGGACATCAAGATGGCCAACCTGCTCGGCATCAACACCAACAACATCATCGCCCTGACCTTCGTCATCGGTGCTGCGCTGGCGGCGGTCGCTGCGGTGCTGCTGAGCATGCAATACGGCGTGATCAACCCCAACGCCGGTTTCCTCGTCGGCCTCAAGGCCTTCACCGCTGCGGTACTGGGCGGCATCGGCAGCATCCCCGGGGCAATGCTCGGCGGCTTGGTGCTCGGTGTAGCGGAAGCGTTCGGTGCCGATATCTTCGGCGACCAGTACAAGGACGTCGTTGCGTTCGGCCTGCTGGTTCTGGTGCTGTTGTTCCGTCCGACCGGCATTCTGGGCCGTCCGGAGGTTGAGAAAGTATGACTAGGAATCTTAAACAGGCACTGTTCAGTGCCTTGCTGGTGTGGGCGGTGGCCTACCCGGTACTGGGTCTGAAACTGACCATCGTCGGCATCAATCTGGAAGTGCACAACACCAGCCCTGCGGTACTCGCGACCATCGCGATCTGCTCGGTGCTGATGTTCTTGCGCGTGCTGTTCAACCAGCAGATCAGCAAGGCCTGGCGCTCCTCGCCGGGCATGCCGCTGATCCCGGCCAAGGCCAGCAACTTTCTGACCCTGCCAACCACCCAGCGCTATTTCATCATTGCGCTGATTCTGATCGCCCTGGTCTGGCCGTTCTTCGGCTCCCGTGGCGCGGTGGATATCGCAACGCTGATCCTGATCTACGTGATGCTCGGCCTGGGCCTGAACATCGTCGTCGGTTTGGCCGGTCTGCTTGACCTCGGTTACGTCGGTTTCTACGCCGTCGGCGCCTACAGCTACGCGCTGCTGTCGCATTACTACGGTTTGAGCTTCTGGATCTGCCTGCCGATTGCCGGCCTGATGGCGGCGACGTTCGGCTTCCTGCTGGGCTTCCCGGTGTTGCGTCTGCGCGGCGACTATCTGGCGATCGTGACCTTGGGTTTCGGCGAAATCATCCGTCTGTTCCTGCGTAACCTGACCGACATCACCGGTGGCCCGAACGGCATCAGCAACATCGAAAAACCGACGTTCTTCGGCCTGACCTTCGAGCGCAAAGCCGCCGAAGGCCTGCAGACGTTCCACGAGTATTTCGGCCTGCAATACAACTCGATCAACAAGGTGATCTTCCTTTACCTGGTTGCGCTGTTGCTCGCACTGGCCGCGCTGTTCGTGATCAACCGTCTGCTGCGCATGCCGATCGGCCGTGCGTGGGAAGCACTGCGTGAAGACGAAATCGCCTGCCGCGCGTTGGGCCTGAACCCGACCGTGATCAAGCTCTCCGCCTTCACCCTGGGCGCTGCGTTCGCCGGTTTCGCCGGCAGCTTCTTCGCTGCACGTCAGGGGCTGGTAACGCCGGAGTCGTTCACCTTCATCGAGTCGGCGATCATCCTTGCCATCGTCGTATTGGGTGGCATGGGCTCGCAATTGGGTGTGATTCTGGCGGCGATCGTGATGATCCTGTTGCCGGAAATGATGCGTGAGTTCAGCGAGTACCGCATGTTGATGTTCGGTGCGCTGATGGTGCTGATGATGATCTGGCGTCCACAAGGTCTGCTGCCGATGCAACGCCCACACATGGAGTTGCGCAAATGAGCCGGGAGATCCTTAAAGTCGAAAATCTGAGCATGCGCTTCGGCGGCTTGCTGGCGGTCAACGGCGTGGCGCTGACCGTCAAGGAAAAACAGGTGGTTGCCCTGATCGGCCCGAACGGCGCCGGCAAGACCACCGTGTTCAACTGCCTGACCGGCTTCTATCAGCCTACCGGCGGCAGCATCCTGCTCGACGGCGAGCCGATCCAAGGCCTGCCGGGCCACAAGATCGCCCTCAAAGGCGTGGTGCGGACCTTCCAGAACGTGCGTTTGTTCAAGGACATGACTGCGGTCGAAAACCTGTTGATCGCCCAGCACCGTCATCTGAACACCAACTTCCTGTCCGGCCTGTTCAAGACCCCCGCCTTCCGCAAAAGCGAGCGCGAGGCGATGGAATTTGCCGAGTACTGGCTGGAAAAGGTCAACCTCAAAGAGTTCGCCAACCGCACCGCCGGTACCCTCGCCTACGGCCAGCAACGGCGTCTGGAAATCGCCCGCTGCATGATGACCCGCCCACGGATCCTCATGCTCGACGAACCGGCCGCCGGCCTGAACCCGAAGGAAACCGAAGACCTCAAGGCGCTGATCGGTGTGTTGCGCGAAGAGCACAACGTCACCGTGCTGCTGATTGAACACGACATGAAACTGGTCATGAGCATTTCCGACCACATCGTCGTGATCAACCAGGGCACACCGCTGGCCGACGGCACGCCGGAACAGATCCGCGACAATCCTGAAGTGATCAAAGCCTACCTGGGGGAAGCGTAAATGCTGCAGTTCGAAAACGTTTCCACCTTCTACGGCAAGATCCAGGCCCTGCACAGCGTCAACGTCGAAGTCCGTCAGGGCGAGATCGTGACGCTGATCGGCGCCAACGGTGCCGGCAAATCCACGCTGCTGATGACACTCTGCGGTTCGCCGCAGGCGCACAGCGGCAGCATCCGCTACATGGGTGAGGAACTGGTCGGCCAGGACTCGTCGCAGATCATGCGCAAGAGCATCGCCGTGGTCCCGGAAGGTCGTCGAGTGTTTGCCCGTCTGACCGTGGAAGAAAACCTGTCGATGGGCGGATTTTTCACCGACAAGGGCGACTATCAGGAACAGATGGACAAGGTCCTCGGACTTTTCCCACGCCTGAAAGAGCGTTTCAACCAGCGCGGCGGCACCATGTCCGGCGGTGAACAGCAGATGCTCGCCATCGGCCGTGCACTGATGAGCAAGCCCAAGCTGCTGCTGCTCGACGAGCCGTCGCTGGGTCTGGCGCCGATCATCATCCAGCAGATCTTCGACATCATCGAACAGCTGCGCAAGGACGGTGTGACGGTGTTCCTGGTCGAGCAGAACGCCAACCAGGCACTGAAAATCGCTGACCGCGCCTACGTTCTGGAGAACGGCCGCGTGGTCATGCAAGGCACCGGTGAAGCGCTGCTGACCGATCCGAAAGTGCGCGAGGCGTACCTCGGCGGTTGAGTGTTATCGCTGCACAGAAAAACGGCCTTCGGGCCGTTTTTTGTTTCCTGAGCACCACCAAGGTAACCCTGTGGGAGCGAGCCTGCTCGCGAAAACGGTCTGTCATTCGACGTTAATGGTGCCTGACACACCGCCTTCGCGAGCAGGCTCGCTACCACAGGGATACTGCTGAATCCGAAATTTTTAATAAATTTCTCGCCCCACCTGTAACGCATCCCCCCACCCGTTCTCTAGAGGGACAAGCAAGCGCAACAGCACTTGCAGAAACCCTGATAAACCTGGAGAAACATCATGACTGCGACTACCCGTACCCTGTCCGCTACCGCCCTGGTTCTGGCCCTCGGTTCCGCTCTGAGCATCGCCACTGTCTCCACCGCCCAGGCCGCCGATGCCAACATGGAAAAATGCTTCGGCGTGGCCATGAAGGGCAAGAACGATTGCGCCGCAGGTGCCGGGACTACCTGCGCCGGCACGGCGAAAATGGACTATCAGGCCAACGCCTGGAAGCTCGTTCCGAAAGGCACCTGCGCCACCACCGAAAGCAAAACCTCGCCGACCGGTTTCGGTCAGCTCGAAGCCTTCAAAGCCAAGTCCTGATCCACGTCCTGCCTGAGTGACGCCCATGTTCAGTCATCACGAACCGTCCCTGCCGCGCACTCAGGCAGCTCGCACCGAGCTCCCTGCCCGCGCCGGGCTGGGGCTCAAGACCGGGCACTTCCTCGAAGTGCTCGGCTCCGTACCTGACCTCGGCTTCTTCGAAGTCCACGCCGAAAACTACATGGTGGCCGGCGGCCCGTTTCATCATTTTCTCGGTCTGATTCGCGAACAGTACCCGCTGTCATTGCACGGCGTGGGGCTGTCGATCGGTGGCGAAGGCGCGCTGGACAGCCAGCACCTCAAACGCCTCGCCGAGCTGATCGAGCGCTATCAACCGCAAGCCTTTTCCGAACATCTGGCGTGGTCGAGCCACGGCCCGGTGTTCCTCAATGACCTGCTGCCACTGGCTTACGACACGCCGACACTGAGCCGCGTCTGTGCGCACATCGACCAGGTGCAGAACACTCTGAAACGACCGATGCTGTTGGAGAACCCGGCGACCTATCTGGGATTTGAGCACTCGACGATCGACGAGGCCGAGTTCATCGCCGAAGTGATCCGCCGCAGCGGCTGCGGCTTGTTGTTCGACGTCAACAATGTCTACGTGTCGTGCATCAATCATCAGCGCGATCCTTTGGCCTATCTCGACGCGTTACCGCTGCACGCGGTCGGCGAGATTCATCTGGCCGGCTTCGCTGAAGATTGCGACAACCTTGGCGACCGCTTGCTGATTGACGATCACGGCGCGCCGGTTGATCAGGCCGTCTGGGATCTGTACCGGCAAGTGCTGCAACGTATCGGCCCGGTGGCGACGTTGATCGAACGCGATAATCAGGTGCCGGCCTTCGACGTCTTGCTCGCCGAAGCGCAGCAAGCCGAGACGCTGTTGCGCCGCGCGGAGCGTGCGGCATGAGCACGCAAGCGGACTTCGCCGCCGCCCTGCTCAATGCGCAACTGCCGCATCCCAAGGGCCTGTGCAGCCGCAATGGCGCTGATCCGTCGCGGCGTTTCGCGGTCTATCGCAACAACGTGCAAAGCTCGCTGATCAATGCCCTGGCCGACAGTTATCCGGTGGTGCTGCAATTGGTCGGCGAGGAATTCTTCCGCGCCATGGCGGCGATTTTCGTCCAGAGTCAGCCGCCTCACAGTCCGTTGATGAGCCTCTATGGCGAGGACTTCGCCGACTTCATCGCACAATTCGAACCCATTGCCGGCGTGCCTTATGTCGCAGACGTCGCGCGACTGGAGCACTTGCGTACTGTTGCCTACCACGCCGCCGATGCGCAGCCGATCCGGCCTGAACAAGTCAGTGCCGCGCTGGCCGATCCGCAGTCGCTGAGTGAACTGTGTTTCGAACTGCATCCCTCGCTGCACCTGCTCGACTCTGCTTTCGCGGTGGTGGCGATCTGGGCCGCGCATCAGCAGGAGCCAAGTCTGGCGGGCATTGGCCTCCATCAAGGCCAGCATGCCCTGGTGCTGCGCAACGGTCTCGACGTTGAGGTGTTCGCTCTTGAGGCGGGTGCGAGCGTGTTCATTGGTCATCTGCTCCAGGGCTCGCCACTGCTCGCGGCGGCAGAAAACAGCCCGCCGTTCGATCTCGCCCAAACCCTCGCTTTACTGATTGCGCATAACGCGATCACCCAGCTGAATTACAAGGAGTTGCCATGAACGCTTTTATCCCGCGCGTCATCGCGCTGTTGGAAAAAATCCCCCACAGCCTGATTGCCTTCATCGCGCGTTTTTCCATCGCTGCGGTGTTCTGGAAATCCGGGCAAACCAAGGTCGAAGGACTGGCCGTCGATTTGATTGACGGCACTTTTGAACTGGGCTGGCCACGTTTGGCCGATTCGACGATTCCGCTGTTTCAGAGCGAGTACAACCTGCCGCTGCTGTCGCCGGAAATTGCCGCGCATCTGGCGGCGTTTGCCGAGCATGTGTTTCCGCTACTGATCCTGCTCGGCTTCGCCACACGGTTTTCGGCGCTGGCATTGCTCGGCATGACGTTGACTATCCAACTGTTCGTCTACCCGGATGCCTACCCGACCCACGGCACCTGGGCGGCGGTGTTGCTGTACCTGATGGCGACCGGGCCGGGCAAATTGTCGATCGATCAGCTGATTGCCCGCCGATGCCAAGGCTGACTTGAAACAGTAGGAGCTGCCGAAGGCTGCGATCTTTTGATCTTGCTTCTAAAAATCAAAAGATCGCAGCCTTCGGCAGCTCCTACAAAGGTTCGGTGTCAGCGCTGGAGTCGATCCAGCGCCTCGCCACTGCGCTTGAACCAGCCCATCAAATAATCCGCCAACACCTGCGTGCGCTTGGGCAAACCACCCTGATACGGGTGCACCAGATACATCGGCATCCGTCGGGTCTGGTAATCGCGCAGCAACCAGCGCAAGCGGCCGTCCGCCAGTTCCGCTTGCAGCAGATACGAAGGCAAACGGGCGATGCCGGCGCCGGACAGCGCTGCTTTCTTCAACAGGCTGTAATGATTACTGGCAAATGGACCGGATACCCGCACCCGCAACAACTCGTGCTGCTGGTGATACAGCCATTCTTCGCGACCGCTGTAATGGCTGTTGAGCAGACAACGATGCTCGGCCAAGGCATGGGGCGTCGCCGGCTCGCCGAAGCGCTCGAGGTAGGCCGGGCTGGCGCAGGTCATTTCGTGCCACGCCAACAACGGCTTGGCCACCAGCCGATCGTCATTGGCCACTTCGGCGCGAATCGCCAGATCAAAGCCATCGCGCGACAGATCGCGATAGCTGTTGTTCAGCTCCAGCTCGATCTGCACCTCCGGGTATTGCCCGGAAAACTCCAGCAGCAAGCCATCGAAAAAGGTCTCGCCGAGCGACACCGGAACCGTCATGCGCACGGGGCCGGCCATGTCGTCCTTCAACCGCGCCAAAGCCTGCCGTGCGCGTTCGACCTGGACCACCAGCGCCTGTGCCTGCGGCAGCAGCGCCGCCCCCGCCGCCGTCAGGCTCAAGCGCCGGGTGGTGCGTTGCAGCAATACCACACCGAACTGCGCTTCGAGCTGGCTGATGCGTTTGGACAACTGGCCCTTGCTGCAGCCCAACTGCTGCGCCGCAAGGGTAAAACTGCCGGCCTCGCTCAGTACGGCGAACGCAGCGAGATCATCCATTTCGCTCATGGATTGTTTCCAATTGAAAACCAAAGGTTGCCTATTAGTGCGCTTATCCGCTGAAAAAACCACCCTAGACTGAAACCTCATTCACACACATGGGGTACAGCTCGATGAAAATTCTGTTGATAGGCGCAGGCGGCACCATCGGCTCAGCGGTGGACAAAGAATTGTCGCAACGCCACGAGGTCATTCGTATCGGTCGTAACAGCGGTGACTTGCAAGTGGATATCAGCGACAGCGCCTCGATCCGCAAGCTGTTCGAACAGACCGGCAAGTTCGATGCGCTGATCTGCGCGGCGGGCAACGTGACGTTTGCAGCGCTGGACGACATGACTGAGGACAGCTTCGCCCTCGGCCTGAAAGACAAACTGATGGGTCAGGTCAATCTGCTGCTGATCGGCCGCGAGTACGCCAACGATGGCGCTTCGTTCACGTTTACCACCGGCGTGCTCAGCCACGACCCGATTCGCAGCGGTGCCTCGGCAGCGCTGGTCAACGGCGCCATCGACAGCTTCGTCCGCGCCGCCGCCATCGAACTGCCGCGTGGCCTGCGGGTGAACTCGGTGAGCCCGACCGTACTGACCGAAGCCCTGGGCAAATACGCGCCCTACTTCCGTGGCTTCAAGCCGGTTCCTGCTGCGGAAGTGGCATTGGCCTACGCGAAAAGTGTCGAAGGATTGCAAACAGGGCAGACGTTTCACGTGGCCTGAATGATTAATCGATCAAGGTAGGTAAAAGCCGTTTGGCGACAGACCGCGACATAGAGATCCTGAACTCCCCGCCCAGCTCGGATCGCACTGTCGCCGTGGAAATGTGCTGGCCGTTGATCGAAAGACTCAATGGCTGGCCCATCGCCTCATGACTGATTGCCTTAGCCCTCGCAGTGGCTACGGGTGTCAACACCAGGGATAGTTCGACAAGATCCGGATTAGGCCCCTGATCATCCTTGAGCAGCATTACCATCTTTGTGAAATCAACCCCTGAAGAGAAAGCCAAATCGGCTGCCTGGACGCTGACAGCGCTTGCAGATGCCAACAGCAACAGCGCAATTTTCCATCTCATTTAACACTCCCTGATCTATCAAAAAACGTGCAAGAGACTATGCGATGCTCCCACGCCCGACTCAATAGTGGCAGACCAGACCTTGTGATAGGCACTCAGCCTGCGTAACGTGGCAGCACTTGTCTGGAGAGCCAAAGATGCGTGTTGCCCGTTCGTTCGTCCTCGTTGCCCTGCTGCCGATGTTTGCCGCCTGCCAGTTGTTCGACGGCCAGCGTGAAAGTGTGTCCCATGCCGGACAGACGCGCATGCAGGGGCAACTGACCGCCGCCGACGGCAAACTGGTGTTCCAGCCGTGCCAGGAGCAGCGGCAACTGGTGGTCAACGACATCGGCGGCACCAGCGTCCTGCAAGAGGCCGCCACCCTTGCCGACGAGCAGGGCAAGCTGTTTGCCGATGTGCGCGGCAAGGTCTCCGGCGACCGTCTCGACCTCGGCCAGTTGTATCGCGTCGAGCGCTCGGGCACGGCCTGCGACGATCCGAATTTCAAACTGCTGATCCTGCGCGCTGCCGGCCATGGCCCGGAATGGAACGTCAAGGTCAGCGGCAAAGGCATGGTCATCGAGCGCGACGGCCAGGCTCCACTCGCCGTGCCGTATGTGGAAGAGCAACTGGGCGACGGCCGCTTCAATCTCAGCAGCGAAGCCAACAACCAGCGCATCGAATTGTGGGTTGCGCCACAGCGCTGCGTCGACAGCAGCACCGGCAGCGTGCAGCATATGAGCGCCGAGTTGCGTATCGACGGCCAGGTCCAGCGCGGCTGCGGCTATTTCGGCGGCGCGCGTAACGACTGATCGTTTTTCCCCCACGGATCCGCTCGCGGCGGCTTATAATCGCCGCCTTCAAACGCCCTGGCGCAGTTGTGCGCCCCGCGAATCCGGATCCCCGCCATGTTACGAATCACTGAACTCAAGCTGCCAATCGACCATCCCGAAGAAGACCTGCGCGCCGCAATCGTGCAGCGTCTGGGCATCGCCAGCGATGATCTGCTCGATTTCACCTTGTTCAAGCGCAGCTATGACGCGCGCAAAAAGTCCTCCGAACTGTGCTTCATCTACACCATCGACCTCAACGTACGCGACGAGGCCAGAGTGTTGGGCAAGTTCGCCGACGACCGTAACGTCAACGTGGCGCCGGATGTCAGCTACAAATTCGTCGGCCAGGCACCGAGCGATCTCGGTCAGCGGCCGATCGTCGTCGGTTTCGGCCCGTGCGGCATCTTCGCCGGCCTGCTGCTGGCGCAGATGGGCTTCAAACCGATCATTCTCGAACGCGGCACCGAAGTCCGTCAGCGCACCAAGGACACCTGGGGCCTGTGGCGCAAAAGCGTGCTCAATCCCGAGTCCAACGTACAGTTTGGCGAAGGCGGCGCGGGCACGTTCTCCGACGGCAAGCTGTATAGCCAGATCAAGGACCCGAAATTCCTCGGCCGCAAAGTCCTGCACGAGTTCGTCAAGGCCGGCGCGCCGGAAGAAATCCTCTACGTCAGCAAGCCGCACATCGGTACGTTCCGCCTGACCGGTATGGTCGAAAACATGCGCGAGCAGATACGCGAACTGGGCGGTGAAGTGCGCTTCCAGGAGCGCGTCAGCGACGTGCTGATCGAAGACGGCCAACTGGTGGGGGTGCAACTGGCCAGCGGCGAAACCCTGCATTCCAAACACGTGGTTCTGGCCCTCGGCCACAGCGCCCGCGACACCTTCCGCATGCTCCATAGCCGTGGCGTGTTCATGGAAGCCAAGCCGTTCTCGGTGGGTTTCCGCATCGAACATCCGCAGTCGCTGATCGACCGCGCGCGCCTGGGCAAGTACGCCGGCCACCCGAAACTTGGCGCGGCCGATTACAAACTGGTGCACCACGCCAAGAATGGCCGTTCGGTGTACAGCTTCTGCATGTGCCCGGGCGGCACCGTGGTCGCGGCGACCTCCGAGCCCAATCGCGTGGTCACCAATGGCATGAGCCAGTACTCGCGTAACGAGCGCAATGCCAACTCCGGCATCGTCGTCGGCATTACCCCGGAAGTCGATTATCCGGGCGGCCCGCTCGCCGGTATCGAGTTGCAGGAGCGCCTGGAATCCCACGCGTTCATCCTTGGCGGCAGCGACTACAAGGCTCCGGCGCAACTGGTTGGCGACTTCATCAACGACATTCCATCGACCGAACTGGGCGAAGTCGAGCCGTCGTACAAGCCGGGCGTGGCGCTGGGCGATCTGGCCTTGGCGCTGCCGGACTTTGCCATTGAGGCGATCCGTGAAGCCTTGCCAGCGTTCGAGAAGCAGATTCGCGGTTATTCTCTGCACGACGCCGTGCTGACCGGAATCGAGACGCGCACTTCATCGCCGCTGCGCATCACCCGCAACGAGTCGCTGCAGAGCATGAACGTCAAAGGCCTGTTCCCGGCCGGTGAAGGCGCGGGCTATGCCGGCGGGATTCTCTCGGCGGGTGTTGACGGGATTCGCATTGCCGAGGCAGTGGCTCGCGATATCCTCGGACTGGAAGCCTGATCAGCATCAACTGACCCAACACAAAACCCTGTGGGAGCGAGCCTGCTCGCGAAAGCGGTCTGTCACTCAACGAAGTTGTTGAATGTGATTCCGCCTTCGCGAGCAGGCTCGCTCCCACATTGGTTTTTGCGTTTCTTCAGATGTTGGCGCGCAGCACCGAGGTCGGCAGCGCCTCCCCGCGCTCGGCACTCGCCGCCACCGCTGCAATCAAATCACCCAGTTCATAGCCCTGCGCCTTCAGCCATTGCTGATCGTAATACGTGTCGGCATAACGCTCGCCGCCATCGCACAGGATCGCCACGATCGACCCCGACTGCCTCGCCGCTTTCATCTGTTGCGCCGCCATCAGCGCACCGATCAGATTGGTCCCGCTCGACCCGCCGACATGCCGCCCCAAACGCTGCGCCAGATAATGCATGGCCGCCAGCGACAGGGCGTCCGGCACCTTGACCATCGCATCGATCACCTTGGGCAGGAACGACGCTTCCACCCTAGGTCGACCAATGCCCTCGATGCGCGAGCCGCAGTCCAGACGCAGGCTGGCATCACCGCTCTGATAGAAATCGAAGAACACCGAACGCTCGGCATCGGCACACAACACGCGGGTGCAGTGCTGGCGATAACGCACGTATCGACCAAGGGTCGCTGTAGTCCCGCCAGTGCCGGGGCTGGAAATCAGCCACGTCGGCTCAGGGTGCTTTTCGTAGCGCATCTGCTGGAAGATCGACTCGGCGATGTTGTTGTTCGCTCGCCAGTCGGTGGCACGTTCGGCGTAGGTGAACTGATCGATGAAGTGACCGCCATGCTCGCGGGCCAGGCGCTCGGATTCGGCGTAGATCTGCGTCGGATCCTGCACCAGATGGCTCTGCCCGCCGTAAAAAGCAATCTGGGCAATCTTCTCTTTCGAAGTCGTCGCCGGCATTACTGCGATAAACGGCAAACCGAGCATGCGCGCGAAATACGCTTCGGAAATCGCCGTCGACCCACTGGACGCTTCGATCACCGGCGCGCCGGGTTTCAGCCAGCCGTTGCACAGCGCGTAAAGGAACAGCGAACGGGCCAGGCGATGCTTGAGGCTGCCGGTCGGGTGGCTGGATTCGTCCTTGAAATACAACTCGATGCCGGCAAAACCGGGCAGCGGCAAAGGGATCAGGTGGGTGTCGGCGCTGCGCTGGAAGTCCGCCTCGATGATGCGGATGGCTTCGCGTGCCCACTGTCGGTTGTCGCTCATGGTCTCGGTTCTCATTGAATCAGCCAGGAGATCGGTCTCCTGAAAAAGGTCTGGCGCAAGCTTAGGAAAAATACCGCAGACGGCAAAGATACAGCTGAGTCTCAATGTGTCGGGCAACTGCTAGGCTCAGTGCTGCCCGAGCCAGACAGCCTGTAACGACATATAACAAAAAAGAATATAACTTTTGTTTTAACAACTAACGGTACGGGTTAGGGTGTTTCACCTTTTTCTTGATTCGATGGAGAGCGACCTTGCCTCTGCGTAGCACTTTCACGCGTTTCTTTCAGTTGGAAGCCGCCAGCGGTCTGCTATTGATCGCCGCAGCCGTTCTCGCGCTGATCATCAACAACTCACCGCTGTCGTGGCTGTACACCGGCCTGCTCGACACCCCGGTGGTGGCGCAGATCGGCGCGTTGAAAATCGCCAAACCTCTGCTGCTGTGGATCAATGACGGCCTGATGGCGATGTTCTTCCTGCTGATCGGTCTGGAAGTCAAACGCGAAGTGCTCGACGGCCAATTGTCCAAGCCTTCGCAGATCGTCCTGCCCGGCGCAGCGGCGATCGGCGGCATGCTGGTGCCGGCGCTGATCTACTGGTTCCTCAACCGCGACAACCCCGCCGCCCTGAGTGGCTGGGCCATTCCGACCGCCACCGACATCGCCTTCGCCCTCGGCGTATTGGCCCTGCTTGGCAAACGCGTTCCGGTGTCGCTGAAACTGTTCCTGATGACCCTGGCGATCATCGATGACCTGGGCGCCATCGTCATCATCGCAATCTTCTATTCCGGCGAACTCTCGACCCTGTCCCTTGGCCTGGCGGCTGCGTGCATTGCCGCGCTGGTGGCGATGAACCGGCTCGGCGTGGTCAAGCTCGGGCCGTACATGATCATCGGCCTGATCCTCTGGGTCTGCGTGCTCAAAAGCGGTGTCCACGCGACACTGGCCGGCGTGACCCTGGCTTTCTGCATTCCCCTGCGCACGAAAAACGCCGAGTCGTCGCCGCTGCTGACCCTCGAACACGCGCTGCACCCCTGGGTCGCCTACGGCATCCTGCCGCTGTTCGCCTTCGCCAACGCCGGCCTGTCACTGAGCGGCGTCACCGTCGAAAGCTTCACCCACGACGTACCGATGGGCATCGCCATCGGCCTGCTGTTGGGCAAGACCGTCGGCGTGTTCGGCCTGACCTGGCTGGCGGTCAAGATCGGCATCGCCGCCCTGCCCCAAGGCGCCAACTGGGGCCAGGTCCTCGGCGTGGCAATCCTCTGCGGCATCGGCTTCACCATGAGCCTGTTCGTCGGCTCGCTGGCCTTCGAACCCGGCGTGAGTGATTACGCCGGCATGGATCGCATGGGCATCCTCACCGGCTCGATTCTCGCGGCGGTGATTGGTTATGCGGTGACGGCGGCGGCGAGTCGCAAGAATTCACAACTGCAATGACCCCTGTGGCGAGGGAGCTTGGCCCTCGCCACAGATTCCTCGCCTGACAGTTACGCAGCGAACAATCCCCACGTCATTAGCGACCCGTCCTACAGCCACACTTTCTCCGCTTCGATAACGTCCTGCAGCCCCTTTCCGAGGGGCTGTCGATGATGAACGAAGGGATGATCAGTGGCGCGGAACAAGGACATTCCCCGGGTGCAAAACCCACCGCAGGGCGACGGGCATCACGTTACCTGGCGGTATATGACGGCCGCAGAACTGGCCGAGCGCGAAGCCGGGCAAAACGCTTACGACGCGATGCTGGCGCGGCAGGAGGCGTTCGAGCGCAGCCGTGAAGTGGCTGCGAAAAAACCTGAAGCCGTGCGTGCCGGCTGTGTATTCGCCAAGTCCTGCAAGTTGCCGGATGCGATTATCGATTACAGCAATCCTTCCGGCATGGTGCCGACCGACAGCCTGAAGGATTACGGCGAGCTGATCCTGCTCGGCGCTCGCGAAGCCGACGCAAGCGGCGGCATTCCTCTCAAGAAAATCAGCGCCAACACCATCCCGGTCGGGTTCGGCAGTCTGGCCTTGGCAGGCTCGGCTTTTGAAGTGCTACCGGCGCTCGCCTCCCCTGCGGCGGCTGCGACTTTGGTGGGGCTGATTGCGCTTTTGATGCCATCCAGCCTGGGCGACAGCGCGCTCTACACCGATGAGCAACTGAGCACACTCAAACAAGCCCGAACCCGCGTGCGCCTGCGCGTCGAGCAACAGGCCGATGGCAGCCTCAAGGGTTACGGTTTCTACACCGGTAAGAACCGCGATTGGGAAATGGTCGATGTCGTGCAGTTCATTGCGCGTGGCGACCGGTTCGTTGCCGATCTGGGTGAAGGCGTCGAACTGCTCTGGACCCCGGCGGTGGATGGCTCGGACATTCTCGGCATTCCAGCACTGGAGGCCGCACCGCAGGCACCGCATATCTGGGTGTATCCACCGACGAAGGCGGCGGACGGGATACTGGTGAATCCGCTTTATCCGCCGGAGTACAAAGATTTCATTCTGGTGTTTCCCACAGACTCGGGTGTAAAACCGATTTACATCGTTGTCAGCTCTGCGAAAGGCACCGCTGAAGCGGGACATACCTATCACCCCGCTCCCGAAACGTCGGATATCACAGCCTTTCCCGATTTAAGAAGAGCAAAAAAGAAAACGCCGTTCAACGGTGGGCTCCGGGATCGCTGGATCAATGCAAAAGGCCGAATAATTTATGAATGGGACTATTTACACGGCGAGCTTGAAGGCTACCGCGCAAGTGATGGCAGCCATTTAGGCTCTTACGACCACAGAACTGGTGAACAGATAGATCCACCCAAAAAAAACCGTAGTATTAAAAAATATTTATGAGGATTACATGGGACTCAAAGCCAGACTCGAATGGTACGACCAACAAACCGAACTGGGTGAGGGGGAGGAACTGTCGAAAGACTTTGGCGAGGACGGCTCATTAATGGAAGCATTAGGCCTACCGTCGAAAAGCTTCAATAACGGCGGATTTGATGTAAAAGCCGATTGGATCAAGACTCTCCAGCCCCACTTCCAGCATTCCATTCAATTTTCTTCTTACGACTATCAGGTATCGTTCGTTTACCGGGATCAATGGTAGATGGGACTGGAACTGAGATTGGAATGGTACGACACAGCAACCTTGGAGTTTCAGGGGGAAGAGTCGTCAAAAGACCTGGGTGGTGACGAGTCAGTGTTAAACGCCTTGGGGATTCCCGCCGCGGACAACATCAACAATGGCAGTTTCAACGTCGCTCAAAATTGGCTCGCCACCATTCAGCCGTATTTTCAACATCAAATCGATTTGAGAGTTCACGACTATCAAATTTCGTTTGACTACGGCTAACAGCCCCGGAAGTATTAGCTCCATGCACTTTCTTTTAATTACCGGTTTTTTCCCTGACGAAGCCCAAGACGACTCCTTGCAATTCGAGCTGGATATCACAGGCAGCGAGATGAATGAAAAAGTGGCTCAGCTCATTGAATCAAAGCCCTTGGATGAGGTGGAACCCGGCGAGCTGTTGTTGACTCAGGATCAGGTAACCGCATTGGAAAACCTGCTCAACGTCAGTTTTCCAAAGGGCCTCGAATACTTCATGGGCACCTGCGCCACATACTGAATGAGCAATTCACAAACAAAGAAAAACCCCGACCAGTCACCTGATCGGGGTTTTCATTTGCCCAGCTTCTCGCTTAGTGCGAAACGCGGCTGGTTCCGCCAACGGTGGAGATCCGTACCCGCTCGCCAACGCGGAAGACTTCATTCTCCTGAACCTGCTGCACATAGGCGCGCATGCTGCCGTCGTCTTCGCGGACGGTGATTTCCACGCCTTGGGTGCGGGTCAGGCCTTCTTCGGTGGCCGAGCCAAGCAGGCCGCCGGCCACTGCGCCGATGACCGCAGCCACAATGCTGCCCTTGCCGCCGCCGATAGCGCTGCCGCCGACGCCGCCGACCACTGCGCCTGCTGCGCCGCCGATCGGGGTCTTGGTGCCTTCGATTTTTACCGGTCGCAGGGATTCGATGGTGCCCATGCGAATCGTCTGCACACGACGCGCTTCGTCACGGGAGTAGGAGTCGCCGGTGAGGCTCGATTGGCAGCCGGTCAGCAACATCGCCATCGTCGAAAAGGAAGCAACCAGCAGAACAGACTTACGCATAGCATCAACTCCAAAAGAACATGTGTTCATTAAACCCCGTGGCCTGGCGCCTGTCACGACACCATCCGGATAAAATTGGCTTCCATTCAGGCCTGGTACAGATGCCCGCGTGCGTCCACTCAAGGTAGCGTCAAATCAACGATCCTGCGCCATCCGCGTTTATCTCGCTCGGTAGACTGCTCAGGGTGCCAGACGTTCCAGAATCCATTCGGCGCCCTGGAGGCGGTAGTTGAGGCGATCGTGCAGGCGGCTCGGCCTGCCTTGCCAGAACTCGATGCGCTCGGGCAACAAGCGGTAACCGCCCCAGTGTTCCGGGCAATGCGGCTGGCTGTCGCTGAAGCGTTGCTCGGTGGCCTTGAGCAAATCCTCCAGTTCGCCACGACCGTTGATGACCCGGCTCTGCGGCGAGGCCCAGGCGCCGAGGCGGCTACCCAGCGGACGCACCTGATAATACGCGTCGGACTCTTGCGCCGTGACCTTGACCACCCGCCCTTCGATGCGCACCTGGCGCTCCAGGGTTGGCCAGAAGAAGGTCATGGCGGCAAACGGGTTGGCCGCCAGATGCTGGCCCTTGGCGCTGTCGTAGTTGGTGAAGAAGGTGAAGCCCTGCTCGTCCAGGCCCTTGAGCAACAGAATGCGGCAATGCGGACGACCGTCGGCATCGACCGTGGCCAGGGTCATGGCATTGGCTTCCACCGGCGCCTGCTCGGTTTTCACCGCATCGGCGAACCACTGGTGAAACAGCGCAAACGGCTCGGCCGGGGCTTGCGCCTCGGTCAAACCGTCACGGGTGTAGTCGCGACGCATATCGGCCAGAGCCTGGGTCATGGCGGATTCCTTTTCGTTAGCGGATCACTTCTTGGCAGCGTCGGCTGCGGCGACTTTCTTGTCGGTCGCGGCGGCTTTGGCTGGTGCAGTTTTTTTCGCTGGAGCCTTGGCCGGGGCCTTCTTCGCAGGAGCCTTGGCGGCGGTTTTCTTGGCTGGCGCCTTTTTCGCCGCCGGCACAGCGGCTTTTTTCGCCGCAGGCGCCGGGGTAACCGGTTTGGCCACTGGCTTGACGTCTTGCGCAGCAACCATCGTTACAGGCTTCGGTGCTGGCATGTTGTATTTGCTCAGCAGCGCAACCATGGTGTTTTGCGGAGTCACCAGCAGCTCGACACGACGGTTCAAGGCGCGGCCTTCAACGCTGTCGTTGGCCGCACGCGGCGCTTCGGAACCCATGCCGCGCAGCATCAGGCGATCACGCTGCAAGCCGCTGAGGCGGAAGATCGCTGCCACCGATTGCGCACGTTCCTGGCTCAGCTTGACGTTGGCCGGTGCGGCACCGCTGGTATCACTGTGACCAAGCACCAGCACTGCGGTTTTCGGATCGGCTTCAAGGATTTTCGCCACGCGAGTGAACGGGCCAAGGGTGACCGGCAGCAGCATCGCCGGGCGATCCGGGTTGAACGAGCCTTCGACCGGCGCCGTCACTACCAGCACATTGTCGCGACGTTCGAGTTGCAGATTGCTGTCCTTCACCGCTTCACGCAGACGCGGTTCGTAGTCATCCAGCCAGGCCTGAGTCACCTTCGGATCGGGCATCGGCACGGCTTTGGCGGTTGGCTGATCCTTGCCGCCGAACGGCCACCACCATTTGCCATTGGACTGCGCCTCGGCTTTGGCCACCTCGACCGGTTTGGCTTCAGGTTTAACCTCGGCTTTCAGATCAGCCTTGACCGCTTCATCGCTGGAACCGAACGGCCAGTACCACGGGTTGCTGCTCTCGGCCTTGGCCACTGGCGCAGTCGCCGCAGGTTTCAAAGGAGCCGGAGCCGGGGCCGAATCTTTGGCCGCGACTTTGTCGGGAGAACCGAACGGCCACCAACTGCCGCCGTCTGCATCGTTTTTCGGAGTCTGTGCGCAACCGGTGATCGCTACACACAGGGCCAGGGCGAGGGTCTTTTTAGATGACATTGAAAATCCACAAAATGAAGTAATGAAAAATCAGAGCACTTTCGCCCGGATAAACAGCCGTTTTGAAACGAAAATCCCTTCGAGGTTCCGACCCTGGAACCTCAGTTGAAGCTTTACAGACAAGTGGCAAGCACCCGCGCCAGCTTTTGTGCACGCGGATCCATCAAAACGTAAGGCCCCAGGGTATTTGTCACGAAACCGAAAGCCACATCGTGCTCCGGATCAGCAAAACCGATCGAGCCGCCCGCTCCCGGATGACCGAACGCGCGTGGTCCGAGGCCGTAGGTGGCGTTGGGCACGTCCGGTTGATCGAGCATGCAGCCGAGGCCGAAACGGGTGCGGGTGAGCAAGGTCTTGTCGTCGCCGAGGCTGTGCTCGCGGGTCAGCTCTTCGAGCATCTCGCTCTCGAGCAGGCTGCCATCGAGCAGGCCGGCATAGAACCCGGCGAGACTGCGCGCGTTGCCGTGGCCGTTGGCCGCCGGTTGCTGCATGCGGCGCCATTCCGGCTTGTTGGTGCTGGTCAGCACTGACGGCGGATTGGTGAACGCGCGGGTAGTCATGGCCGTCGGTTCGCGCATGGTCACTTGCAGCAGGCGCTGCGCCGCAGCGTCGCCGGCGTTGCCCTTGCCACGGGCGATGTGCGCTACCCGATGAAATTCTTCGTCGGCCAGGCCCACATGGAAATCCAGGCCCAACGGTTTGGCGATCCGAGCGACGATCGATTCGCCCGGCCCACGCCCGTCAGCGCGGCGCAGCAATTCGCCGACCAGCCAACCGTAGGTGATCGCGGCATAACCGTGACCGATGCCCGGCGCCCACCATGGCGCTTCGGCCGCGAGGGCGTCGACCATGGTTTGCCAATCGTAAAGGGCTTCAGGGGCGAGCAGTTCGCGCAGCGCCGGCAAGCCGGCCTGATGGCAAAGCAATTGGCGCAGGGTGACGGATTCTTTGCCGGCAGCGGCGAATTCCGGCCAGTAGCGGGCAACCGGGGCATCGAGTTGCAACTTGCCTTCAGCCACCAGTTGCAGCGCGGTAACGGCGGTGAAGGTCTTGGTGCAGGAAAACAGGTTGGCGATGGTATCGCTGTGCCAGGCTTCGGCGCCGTCCTTGTCGGCAGTACCGGACCAGAGGTCGAGGACGGTTTCTCCACCGACCTGGATGCACAGGGCTGCGCCGCGTTCCTGGGGATCGTCGAACAGTGCGGCGAAAGCCTCGCGCACCGCTTCGAATTGAAGCTCGTAATGTCCCTGAATCTGCACCCGCAACTCCCCCGCGAAAACGCTCTACAAAGTGGTCCGCATTGTTCCAGCCCTTGAGGGATTTGGGAACAGGCGCGGGCCAGACGGTTGATCGGCAATTTGTGGTGATCCCTTCGCGAGCAGGCTCGCTCCCACACTGGATCTCAACAGCAGCGCAGTTCCCCTGTGGGAGCGAGCCTGCTCGCGAAGAACGATAACGCGGTCTGAAACCTAGTGACCATTCCCCGAATGCCCACCCGCCTGTGCAGCCTCCGCAGCTTTGCCAGCCTCGGCCTTGCGCCCGCCTTCAACTTCCGCAGCCGGGGTTTTCTGCGCCTCCTTGCCCAGTTGCTCCAGCGCCTGCAGATTGCTTTTGCGCACCGCCTCGACAAAGCCCTGATACGGCAGATCGGTCACACCGACCAGACCGAAATGGCCATTCTCGCCGTCGAGCAAACGCCCGGTCACCGGTTGGTCGAGATACTGGAACCAATGCACGCCGACAATCGACGGTTCGCTCAGCGCCTGTTTGAGGAAGTTGGCATAGGCCGGGCCGCGATCTTCCTCCTTGGCCAGCTGCGTCACGCCGCCCCAGAACGGACCTCGGTCAGCCGAGCCGAAGTTGAATTCGGTGATCAGCACCGGTTTGTCCAGCGCCGCCAGTGCGGCGAAGTCGTAACCGTCCTGCGGCTTGAGCGTGTACATGTTGAAGCTCAACACATCGCAGTACTGCGCGCAGGACGCCACGGCTTCAGGCGTACTGATAGCGAAGCGGCCGCCAAGCAGCATCTGGTTCGGCGCGTGCCATTTCAGCGAATCGGAAATGGTCTTGAAATAGGTATCGGCGAAGACCTTCTGGAAGTATTTGAAATCCGCTTCGATCTCCGGATGCTCCGGGTTCGGCAATGGCGGCACGAAGCCCGGATCTTCCATCAACTCCCACGCCGGCAACTCAATGCCCCAGGCCTTGGACAGTCCGGCCTGATTGCGGTACTTGTCGCGCAATTGCTTGAGAAAGGCGCGTTTGGCCGGCACGTCGGTGGTCATTTTCAACGTGCCGTAGGCCAGCGCGTAGCGAGCTTTCGGATCGTCGCCAGGGCCAGCCCAGGCCAGTTCGTTGTCGGCGTAATAACCGATCAGCCACGGATCGTCACGGTGATCGCGGGCGGCAATGGCCACGGCGCGCTCGGTGGCCATGGCGAAACGCGGATCGAACGGATCCGGCATGCCGCCCCACCAATCGCTGCCGGTGCTGATGCTGGTGTAATCGCCGACGATCGACAGCGGCAAGGTGTACGGTACGCGCTCAGCATCCGCCAGCGACGCCGCGCTCCAGTTGCCCACTGTGTTGAAGCCCCAGGCTTGCAGCCGATCGAGGGTGTGCCGGGTCCAGCGTTCTTCATCAATAGTGGCTTTGCACGGAGCGGTTTCCTCGCTGGACGCTTGCACCGCATCGGTCTGCGCCGCTTCGGCAATACCGGATTTCGGCTCGGCAGGCACCGCTGCGGTTTCAGCAGCCTGCACCGAGCCGGCCTCAGCCGCCCCCGCCTTCGCCGCTTCGGCAATCCCGGCCTTGTTGTCGCTGTCTGCCTTGCACGGTTCGCCGTACAGGCGTTGCAGATTGGCCCCATAGAAGTCGTACCAGCGGCCGTTGCCGTAGCCACGCCCCTGGTCGGCGCCATTGCCGCCACGGTTGTCACCCTCGCCAAAATGCGCGGCCAGCGGGTCGTCGTTCTTCGGCAACGATTCGAACATGTACTCACGACCAGCCACGTAGGTCTGGTTGACTTGCGGGCTGACGGTGTTGACGCCCAGCGAATAGAACGGGTGGCCTTCAGGGGTCACCAGATACCAGCGGCCATCACGTTTTTCCGTGCGGAAGAAGCCGCTGGCCTTGAACGCCGGGCCTTTGTTCCAGCCGCCGAACTTGTCCAGCGAAGCCTTTTCACGCTCGGCCAGCCACGTATTCAGCTGTTGCTGCTCTTTGCTGGCGGCGCTTTTCAGTTGTTCGTCGCTGCTGACTTTTTCCGGCCATTTACTACGGGTTGACTGACCGTAGGCGTCGACCAGATTGCCGTACACCGCCCGCGTCACCGATTCGCCGTCCTGCACGCCGAACCGCTCGAGCAACAGGCTCTGCGCAACTTTCGGCTGATCCATCGACAGACTCACCGAAACCACCTGGCTGCGGTCGATCTCGCCCGTGCTGCTGGCCAGCAGGATGCGTTGGCCATCGACGGTCATCGGCATCGGTGGCCCGGCTTTCATGCCCTGGCTCAGTGGCGTCGACGCCACCAGCGGCACCAGCAAGGTCTGCGCGGGGCCGGCCGGCAGATCGACGCGGCTGACCAGAGTGCGGCCATCGTTGCTCTGGATCTGCACATAAACCGTCACCGCCCAGTTCATCGCACTCTGCAGACGCAGGGTCATCATGTCGGACTGCGACCAGTCCCAAGCGCCGGTCTGCGGGGTCAGGCGCAAGGTCGGCCGGGCGACCGGGTTGAACGTCACCCGGCGCAGCACTTCGCCTTCCGCGGTCTGTTCGGCATTGGCCTGCGGCAGGTCGGCGTTTTCCGTGGCGACCTTGACCACGTCGGCCGGGCGTACGAAGTTGAACAGCGTCTGCTGACCGGCGGGCGCAGCCAGCAACGGCGCGGCAAAGATCAAGGCGAAAACAGCGGGCAACGAACGGCGGATCATAAGAACGGAGTTCTCCCTAACGACCAGTCAAGGCCAGTGGAAAAGCGGTGGCAGAGAGATAGACAACGCGGCGGGCCAATCGGCCCACCCGTGTCTCAGGATATTTCACGACGGAAAGGAGGCAACGCATTGAGGATCGCCTTGCCGTAGCGCTGGGTGACCAGACGCCGGTCGAGCAAGGTGATGGTGCCGCGGTCTTCTTCGGTGCGCAGCAGACGGCCGCAGGCCTGAACCAGTTTCAGCGAGGCATCGGGCACGGAGATTTCCATGAACGGATTGCCACCGCGCGCCTCGATCCACTCCGACAACGCGGCCTCAACCGGATCATCGGGCACCGAGAACGGAATCTTGGCGATCACCACGTGCTCGCAGTAGGCCCCCGGCAAATCGACACCTTCGGCAAAACTGGCCAGCCCGAACAGCACGCTGGAATCACCGCCGTCGACCCGCGCCTTGTGCTTGTTGAGGGTCTCCTGTTTCGACAGGTTGCCCTGAATGAACACTTGCTTGCGCCAGTCGCGGTCGAGACCGTCGAATACGTCCTGCATTTGCTTGCGCGAGGAGAACAGCACCAGCGTGCCACGGGAACCGTCGACCAGATCCGGCAGTTCGCGAATGATCGCCGCCGTGTGAGCAGCGGCATCGCGCGGGTCGGCCTTCAGGTCCGGCACACGCAACACGCCGGCATCGGCATGATGGAACGGGCTCGGCACTACGGCGGTGACGGCTTTTTTCGGCAGACCGGCGCGCATGCGGAAACGGTCGAAGGTGCCCAGCGCCGTCAGCGTCGCCGACGTCACCAAGCAGCCGTAAGCGACGTTCCACAAACTGCGACGCAAGGTTTCCGCCGCCAGAATCGGGCTGGCGTTGACCTCGATGTCGAACAGCGAGCCGCTTTCGGCCAGGGTCAGCCAGCGTGCCATGGGCGGGCTGTCTTCCGGGTCTTCGGCGGTGAACGCGGTCCACAATTCCCAGTTGCCGGAAGCGCGGGACAGCAGGCTGCCGAACAGCGGATACCATTCTTCGGCCTGATTGCTGGCGATACCGATGTTGACCTCGCCGTCCATGCCTTCCTTGAGCAGGTCGGTCAGGCGTTGAAACAGGTCGTTTAGGCGCGAATAGCCTTTTTTCAGCTCGATGCCCATCTCGCGCATGTCCTCGGGAATCACCCCGCCGACAAAGCGATGACGCGGGCGCTCGCGGCCTTCGACGTCTTCGCCCGGTTTGAAATCGGCGATCTGCTCGCAGGCGGTGAACATGAACTGCTGCTGCGTCTTGATCTCCCGCGCCAGCTCGGGCACCTGCTCGATCAGCTTGCCGAGATCGCCCGGCAACGGATGCTGGGCCAGCAGCTTGGTCAGGTTCTTGGCGGTGGTTTCCAGCCAGTCGGCGGTGGAACGCAGGCGCGTGTAGTGAGCGAAGTGGCCGATGGCCTTGTCCGGCAAATGGTGACCTTCGTCGAACACGTAAATGGTGTCGCGCGGATCCGGCAACACGGCGCCGCCGCCCAGTGCCAGGTCAGCCAGGACCATGTCGTGGTTGGTGACGATCACGTCAACCTTGCCCATGCCTTCGCGAGCCTTGTAGAAAGCGCACTGGCCGAAGTTCGGGCAATGACGGTTGGTGCACTGGCTGTGATCGGTGGTCAGGCGCGCCCAGTCGGCGTCTTCCAGCGCGTTCGGCCAGCTGTCGCGGTCGCCGTCCCATTTATTGCCGGCGAGCTTTTCGATCATGCTGGTGAACAGCTTCTGACTGGCCTCGTCGACTTCGATCTTGAAGCCTTCTTCTTCGAACAACTGCGCGGTGGCGGTTTGTGCGTGGCCTTCCTGCAACAGCATGTCGAGCTTGGACAGGCACATGTAGCGGCCACGGCCCTTGGCCAGGGCAAAACTGAAATTCAGCCCGCTGTTGCGCATCAGGTCGGGCAAATCCTTGTAGACAATCTGCTCTTGCAGGGCGACGGTCGCGGTGGCAATGACCAGACGCTTGCCGGCCAGTTTCGCCGTAGGGATCGCCGCCAGGCTGTAGGCCACGGTCTTGCCGGTACCGGTGCCGGCTTCCACCGCGACAATCGCGGGGTCGCCACTGCGCCGGCCCTCGTCGTCGGTGTCGATATCTCCGAGGACTTTGGCGATTTCAGCGATCATCAGGCGCTGGCCGTAACGCGGCTTGAGGCTCTTGGCCTCTAGAAAACGCGAATAGGCGCCCTGGATCGTGGTTTTGAGTTCAGTGCTGATCATTGAGTGTCGGGCGCAAAACGCTGGATAAATTTTCAGTGGTTTGATTCGGCGGCTATCATACCCCGCTAATCGATCCCGCGCAGAACGGAGTGACCCAATGACACCTTTTAGCCTCGTTTACCCCCTGCATGTCCTCGCCGCTCTGGTGTGGGTCGGCGGTATGTTTTTCGCCTGGATGGTCTTGCGCCCTGCGGCTGTGAAGGCTCTGGACGGCCCCGCTCGCCTGACCCTGTGGGTGGAAGTGTTTCAAGGTTTTTTCCGTTGGGTTTGGGTCGCGGTGATCCTGTTGCCGATCAGCGGCGTGGGCATGTTGCATCTGCAGCAGGTCGGATTTGAAACCGCGCCGAAGTACGTGCAGGTGATGATCGGTTTGTATGTGGTGATGACGGCACTGTTCATCCGCATTCAGGGGTTGATGCTGCCAGAATTGCGCAAGGCGGTTGAGGCGAAGGATTGGCCGGCGGGTGCGGCGGTGCTGGGGCGGATTCGCCGGGTGGTGGGGCTTAATCTGCTGGTCGGGTTGGTGCTGGTGGCGGTAGCTGCGGCGAGACCGATGCTCTGAATCGCACTCTTGTTCTGCTGTGAACACAGTTGTGGCGAGGGGATTTATCCCCTCGCCACATAATTTCACTCACCAAAGATCTTCACTCACCAAAGCACTTTATTGATCAGAGAGTGGGTCGCAGTTTTAGAGCCGTTGCACGGTAACCGAACCCGCCGCTCCCACCGGCCCCGGCTGGCCATCCGCACCGGCCTTACCGTTCTTGCCGCCATCAGCGCGATAGACCAGGCAGCCCTTGGACTTGCCACCCTTGCCCGCCTTGCCGCCAACACCCGCCGGGCCGCCGGCACCGCCAGCCACGTTGACCTTGATCAGCTCGGCCGGGAAATCCCGTGGTACGGCGAGTCGCACCAGCGCACCCGGCGCGCCTGGCTGGCCATCGCTGCCGTCACTGCCATCGGCGCCGTGGCCGGCTGATCCATAGGTGCAGCCCGGATCTTCACCGTTGCCGCCGTCGAGGCCGACGAAACCCGGCGCGCCCCTGCCGCCACGGGCATCGACCGTCAGTTGAGGCGCGCTCAGGGCCTGAAATTGCAGGTTCAGATTGCGCCCGGCCCGGGCCGCTTTTTCATAAGTGCCGGGGGCGCCGCGCGCGGTGATCTGGCTGCCCTCGCTCAATTCAGCGCGCTTGACCTTCACTTCCAGCGCCTGTTCAGCCGGAACGATAGCAATACGTGCTTCGTGGCCCAGACGCAGTTCATCAATGTTCAATTCAGTCACGTTGGACGGGATCAGCAAGGTGCCGTAATCGGCGACTTCCAGTTTCTCCAGTTGCAGCGTGCTGGTGGTGTTGGGCAAGCGCATCAAAGAATTGCTTTGCACGTTGACCACCTGGGCGCAGGCCAGTGGACTGATGAATGCAGCGAGCAGGCAGAGTTTACGCATGGGAAGAAGCCTCCGGAGCGGCCGGGGCCGGGATGGTTTGCAGGTGGAAAACGCCGAACAACAGGATGCGGCCACGATCACGCCAAGGGTGCGGACGACCCTTGAGGCTGCGATTGCACAGCAGCACTTCGAGTAGATGAATCAGCAACAACAGAGCGCCGGCCAGATTGACCAGCAGATGCAGCGGATGAACAAACGGCACCAGTTGATTGGCCAGTACCACGCAGCAGAACAGCAGGGTCAGCAAACGCCCCAGCCCCCAGAACACCTTCATACGCTCCCCCGTGTTGCGAATTATTCTTTGCACGCACAGTACCGGCTTCTGCGGGGGATAAGCCAGAGGGAAAAATGAAATTTGTGCAAACGCGGATGAAATGGCTGCCGGGGCGACGATCTCGACCCGGCAGCTCTAGCCTGCGTACTACAGACGGTTGCTAACGATTGATGTGCAGCTCGACCCGTCTATTTTCCGCGCGGCCTTCATCGCTGGCGTTATCGGCGACCGGCTCACTCTCGCCTCGGCCCTCGCTGGTGAGCTTGTTCGGCGCCAGTCCCTGACTCAACAGATACGCCGCGACACTGCTCGCGCGCCGCTCGGACAAAGCCTGGTTATAGGCGTCGGAGCCTTTACTGTCGGTGTGCCCGATGACCTTGATGCTGACCACATCGGCATTGCGCAGCTTGTCCATCAAGGTGTCGAGCTGGGCTTTGGCCGCCGGGGTCAGATCGGACTTGTCGAAATCGAACAGCACGTTGCCGGCATCGCTCAAGGTGATCACTTCAGATTGCGGCGCCGGTTCGACCGGTTTGACTGCCACCGGATATTGCGGCAGCGGGCAGCCACGGTGATCGACTTCGGTGTTTTCCGGAGTGTCCGGGCAGCGGTCGCGGCGGTCGAAGACGCCGTCGCTGTCTTCGTCGCCATCCTGGGCGTAACAGATCAGCCCGCCGGTGACGATACCCAATGCCGCGCCGCCGCCGGCCCAGCCGGCGCTTTCAATGGCGCCAAGACCGCCGCCGACCAGACCGCCAAGCAGGCTGCAGATCGGCCACGTACGTTGATTGAGGGGGGCGGTGCCATCGCTGTGAGTGGCACAACCGGTGAGCAAGCTGCCAAGCAGCAGCACCGGCAAGACGGACCTTGAGAAAAGACGCATTTGTGAACGCTCCTGTGTACCGGCCCATACCGGTTACACAGGAGTAAAGACCCGCATCCGCGACTGCACAAGCCGCGGATGCGAGAGGGGCTAGCGGACGATTTTGATTTCGGTGCGACGGTTCTGTGCACGACCATCAGCCGACTTGTTGTCAGCCACAGGCTGGCTTTCACCAAGGCCCGACACCGAAACGAAGCTGGCACGCGGTACACCCTGCTGGATCAGGTATTCCACCACCGAGTGCGCACGACGATCCGACAGTTTCTTGTTGTAGGCATCGCTGCCGACACTGTCGGTGTGACCGGTCACGGTCAGTTGCGCGGTAGAGGATTCCTGTTTCAGGCGATCGGCGACCTTGTCCAGCACTTGCTTGTCAGGGCCGGTCAGCGTGGCTTTGTCGAACTCGAAATGCACATCACGAATGACGATGGTTTCTTCCTTGACCACAACCGCTTCTTCGACCACTGGCGCAGGCGTTGGTGGCGGGCAACCGTCAGCATCGACCTGCACGCCTTTAGGCGTACCCGGGCACTTGTCGCGACTGTCCGGCACGCCATCGCCGTCTTCATCGCCATCACCATGAACCCAGCAATAGGCCGCTGCCGTACCGCCGACCAGCAGCGCACCGTAGCCAGCCCACGATGCGCTTTCCGTCGCACCGAGACCGGCGCCGACCACACCACCGACCGCCGCACAGGTCGGCCAGTCGGTTTTCTGCAAACCTGCGCAACCAGTCAACACACTGGTTAGCAGAACCAAGGGTAATGCTGTCCGAACTATGCTCATCTAGTTTTCTCCTGAGGGATCGGCTTAAAACCGATTCAGGGAGTAAAGACCGGAGTTTTAATCTCCGCCAGCAATAGGCCACCGCTGTTTGCGACCGTGTTCACAGGGGTTTGCCTCTTTGGGCGAAAACCGCCGCCACCGGGCGCTTTGCCGACGCGGTCTGGCAGGCTAGTCTTGGCGGTCTGACTGAGGAGCTTCGATGAACGCCGCCATTTCTTCGCGCACGCCGCAACAGGCGTTGGCCGCTTTGCTGGATCGCTACGCGCCGGCCCGACTGCTGCTGATCGGCGCCAGCGAATTTCCCGCCTTGAGCGCTTTCAAGGACGCGCATCCAGACACCGTGGTCGCTCATGCCGCGCCCGGCGCGTTGCCCGCCGAATTGGCTGCGCAACGCTTCGATCTGGCGCTGGTAGTCGATTGCCTGGAACATTTGCCCAAACGCGATGGCCTGAACCTGTTGGGCGGCATCCGCAATCTCAACGCCAGTCGCATCGCGGTGCTGGCGGATCTGGCCGCCAGTGGCTGGCAGGAAACCGATTTCTATTCGCTGGCCCTGCAGGCCAGCGAGCGTTTTCAGCGCGACGCGCAGGTGCTGACCCTGTTCACCTACGATCTGCTTGACTACAAACAAGTCCCCGACTGGCTCAATTCACGCTTCTGGGCCAATCCGGAAAACTTCGGGAAATACTGGTGGTAATGCAATGAGTACAGCCATTTGCCCTTGCGGCAGCGGCAATCTGCTGGATGCCTGCTGCGGCCCTTATCATGACGGCCACCCGGCGCCGTGTGCCGAAGCCTTGATGCGTTCGCGGTACAGCGCTTATGTGCTGGGGCTGATCGACTATCTGGTGGCGACCACCCTGCCCGCGCAGCAGGCGGGGCTGAACCGACAATCGATCAGCGACTGGAGTGCGCAAAGCACCTGGCTTGGTCTTGAGGTGGAAAGCTCGGAAGTGTTCGGCGGCCAGCCGGAACACGCTTTTGTGACCTTCACCGCACGCTGGCATGACAGCCAGGGCGAGCACAGCCATCGCGAGCGCTCATCCTTTGTACAAAACGCCGGGCGCTGGTACTTCATCGATCCCACGGTGCAGCTGAAGCTGGGGCGCAATGACGGCTGCCCTTGCGGCAGCGGGCAGAAGTTCAAGAAGTGTTGTTCGGGTTATTTCGGCGCTTGAAAGCCAAGATCAAAAGATCGCAGCCTTCGGCAGCTCCTACACGGGATTAGCCGAAGGCTGAAATCTTTTAAGGTCTAGACTGGGCACAAAGGGAGTCAATTTCATGCTCGGTCGTCGGCGCACACTACATTTTCTGCTGTTGATGCTGATCGTAAACCTCGGCGGCTGTGCCTCGTGGTTCAGCGACGAAAGCGTCGAGCCCGCCGTGCATCTGGTGAAAGTCGAGGTGGTGCGGGCCAAACTGCTCGAGCAAAAATTCATCCTGCACTTTCGCGTCGACAATCCCAACGACAGCGATCTGACCGTGCGCGGCCTCGAATACCGGATTCACCTGGCGGACATGCTGCTCACCGAGGGCGAGCATGAGCACTGGTTTACCGTGGGACCCAAGCGCAGCGCTTACTTCAAAGTGCCGATCCGCACCAACCTGTGGCCGAAGGTCAAACAGGTGGTGAAACTGCTGAAAAATCCGAACCAGCAGATTCCCTATCGATTGCAGGGGGAAATGGAAACCGGTTTATTCATCGCCCACTACGTGCACCTTGAGCGCAATGGCGTGATAATCCCCGCCGATCTAACTCCGGAGTGACCTCGATGACCCAGCAACCCCATGTCCATGGCCCTGACTGCAACCACGATCATGACCACGATCATGACCACCATCATGATCACGACCATGGCCATGTCCACGGCCCGAACTGCGGCCACGCCCACCAGGAACCGGTGCGCAACGCCCTGAAAGACGTCGGCCGCAACGACCCTTGCCCATGCGGCAACGGCAAGAAATTCAAGAAGTGCCACGGCGCTTGATGTCACGGGCGAAGATCTTCTTCGCCTGACACACCGCTTCGCGAGCAGGCTCGCTCCCACAGTGAATTGCATTCCTTCTGACGAAATGCGCTCGAATGTGGGAGCGAGCCTGCTCGCGAAGGCGGCGGCACATACGCTACAAAATTTCAGCCCGCCGCCAGAATCTGTGAAGAGCCGACCACCGTCGCATACTCCCCATGCAGATTGCCCAGCGACATCCCGTGCACCTCTTCAGCGGTACGCGGTGTGCCGAAATAATCGGCCTTGTCGAAGGTAAAACATGCATCCTCTGCCACCCATGTGTCGAAACCCAGATTGCCCGCAGTGCGCGCCGTCGACTCAACAGAGTTATTGGTCGCCACACCAACGATGATCAGTTGCCCGATTCCAGCCTCACGCAACTGCGCCTCCAACCCACTGGCACAAAACGCGTCCGGCACCTGTTTCTGGATCAGCCATTCCCCGCCCTGAGGGACAAAACGCTCTTGAAACTCCACTCCGTCCTGCTCCGGCCAGAACACCGAATCAGGTGAGCGCGACAAATGCTGCACGTGAATCACCGGGCGCCCGCGCAGGCGCCACAGCGCCAATAACTCAAGCATTCGCTCTTCGGCCTGAGGATTATTCCGCCGCCCCAGACGCGGATGCAGAATGCCTTTCTGCTGGTCGATGATGATCAGCGCAGCGTTGCTTTGAAGCTCCATAGCGATCTTTCTCCTGACAGGTCTCGGGACTCATTCCGCAGTTCAACATCAGCGCTTTCCCACAAGCAACTGTCACAGCTTTGACCGATCAGCCGACAACAGCACAAATAACCGCTCGCCCCGCTTGCGCGGCCCTCGCGCCCTCACTAACGTAGCGGCTTTATTGCGCCCCCAGCCTTATACCCCCGCAGGAGCTTCGCCATGGCCTCGCCAGCCCTTACACATTTTCTTCCCCGGTTCGGCGTTGCCGCAGCAGTGGCCGGTGTTCTCGGCCTGTCCGGTTGCCAGACCTGGAACGCCCAGGACAGCCTGCCGCCGACCTCCGGCGTACAACCGCTCAAGGGCCTGGCGCAGAACGTGTCGGTGCGGCGCAATGCGATGGGCATGCCGTTGATCGAGAGCAACAGCTTCCATGACGCGCTGTTCAGCCTCGGCTACGTCCACGCCAGCGACCGCATCAACCAGATGGTCACCCTGCGCCTGTTGGCCCAGGGCCGGCTGGCGGAAATGTCCGGCGCGTCGATGCTCGATGCCGACCGCTACATGCGCGCGGTCAATCTGAAGAAGAGCGCCGGCGAGCTGTACAAGGCCTCGTCGCCACGGCTCAAGCGCTTCTTCGAAGTCTATGCACGGGGCGTCAACGCCTACCTGTTCCGCTACGCCGACAAGTTGCCGGGCGACCTCGCCGCCAGCGGTTACAAGCCCGAATACTGGAAACCGGAAGATTCGGCGCTGATTTTCGCCCTGCTGAATTTCAGCCAGTCGGCCAACCTGCCGGAGGAAATCCAGTCACTGGTGCTCGCGCAAACCGTGACCACTGACAAACTCGCCTGGCTGAGCCCGTCGGCGCCTGATGAAAACCTGCCAGTGGCTGAAGCCGACAAACTGCAAGGCCTCAAGCTCAACGGGCAGATTCCGGGGCTGACGGAATTGAGCAACGCCAGCCAGCAACTGTCGTCGCTGAACCTGCTCGCCACACCGACTGCGAACAATTGGGCGATCGCCCCGCAACGCAGCCGCAGCGGCAAGAGCCTGCTGGCCAGCGATGCGCACGGGCCGCTGGCCGCACCGTCTCTGTGGAGTTTCGTGCAGATCCGCGCGCCGAAATATCAGGCCGCCGGCGTCACGGTTGCCGGTCTGCCGATGGTGCTCGGCGGCTTCAACGGCAAAGTGGCGTGGAGCATGACCAGCGTGCTCGGCGACAATCAGGACCTGTTCCTCGAGAAAATCCGCCGTCAGGGCAGCAGCCTCACTTATGAAGTCAACGGCAAATGGCAGCCGTTGGGCGTGCGCAACGAAACCTATTTCGTCAAAGGCCAGCGGCCGATTCGCGAAGCCGTGTACGAAACCCGCCACGGCGCGCTGCTCAACAGTGCCCAGGCAGCGGCGCAAGGCAACGGTTTCGGCCTCGCCTTGCAGACGCCAAGCTTCACCGACGACAAAACCCTGGATGCCTTCTTCGATCTGACCCGCGCGCAGAACGTCGAGCGCGCCTCGGACGCCAGCCGCGAAATCCGCGCCATTACCCTGAATCTGGTCTTTGCCGATGCAAGCAATATCGGCTGGCAAGTCACCGGGCGCTTCCCCAACCGTCGCGAAGGTGAAGGCCTGCTGCCCTCGCCGGGTTGGGACGGTCGCTACGACTGGGACGGTTACGCCGACCCGATGCTGCACCCCTACGATCAGGACCCGGCACAAGGCTGGCTCGGCACCGCCAACCAGCGTGTAATTCCCGACGGCTACGGCATGCAGTTGTCGAAATCCTGGGCGGCACCGGAGCGCGGCGAGCGCCTGGCGGAAATGGCCGGCAGCGGCAAGCACGACAGCCGCAGCGTGATCGCCATGCAGTACGACCAGACCACCACGTTCGCCGCCAAGCTGAAAAAAGTCTTCGAAGCACCGGGGATGAAGCAACCGCTGAAACAGGCGATCGACGCCCTGCCGGACGCTGAGCGCAGCAAAGCCCGTGAAGCCTTCACGCGCTTGATGGCGTTCGACGGTAAGCTCAGCCCGACCTCAGCTGATGCAGCGATTTATGAACTGTTTCTGCAGGAAAGCATGAAGCAGATCTTCCTCGATGAACTGGGTCCTGAGTCGAGCCAGGCGTGGAAGGCCTTTGTCGCCAATGGCGATCTGTCCTACGCGGCGCAGGCCGATCATCTCTTGGGGCGTGAGGACAGTCCGTTCTGGGATGACCTGCGCACGCCGCAGAAGGAAGACAAAGCGGTGATTCTCGCCCGCAGTCTCGCTGCAGCGATTACAGCGGGCGACAGCCAGTTGGGCGGCGATCATCGCGCCTGGCAGTGGGGCAAACTGCACAGCTATGCGTGGAAGAACAGCAACGGCCAGACCGTGCGCGGGCCGCTGGCAGCCGGTGGCGATCACACCACGCTGAACAGCTCGGCGTTTGCCTGGGGCCAGGACTTCGTCACCACGCGCGCGCCGTCGATGCGTTTTATCGTCGACTTCGGCCAGAGCGAGCCACTGATGGCGCAGAACGGTACGGGGCAGTCGGGCAATCCACTGAGTCCGAACTACCTGAACGGGATCGATGCATGGCTGAAAGGTCAGTACATCGGCTTGCCGATGCAGCCGCAGAACTTTGATCGGGTGTATGGCAAGACCCGCTTGACCCTCACCCCCGGGAAATAGAGCAAAGATCAACAGCCCCTCACCCTAGCCCTCTCCCGGAGGGAGAGGGGACTGATTGGGGGATGCTTGGGTCTTGCGCCGACCTGAAAGAGAGATGGTGAATCCAACATCGGATCAGGCTCAAGGCTGTGCCCGATCCATATTCAACTCGGCCCCCCAGGTCGATGTACCTCACCAGACACCTCGGTCGGCCCCTCTACAAAGCGAGGTGAATCCAACGTTGGATCAGGCTCAAGGCTGTGCCGGATCCATATTCAACTCGGTCCCCCAGGTCGATGTACCTCACCAGACACCTCGGTCGGCCCCTCTACAAAGCGAGGTGAATCCAACGTTGGATCAGGCTCAAGGCTGTGCCGGATCCATATTCAACTCGGTCCCCCAGGTCGATGTACCTCACCAGACACCTCGGTCGGCCCCTCTACAAAGCGAGGTGAATCCAACGTTGGATCAGGCTCAAGGCTGTGCCGGATCCATATTCAACTCGGTCCCCCAGGTCGATGTACCTCACCAGACACCTCGGTCGGCCCCTCTACAAAGCGAGGTGAATCCAACGTTGGATCAGGCTCAAGGCTGTGCCGGATCCATATTCAACTCGGTCCCCCAGGTCGATGTACCTCACCAGACACCTCGGTCGGCCCCCTCTCCCTCTGGGAGAGGGCTGGGGTGAGGGTAGCGCTTCAAAGCCGATCGAACTTCCAGCCTCACGCCCGCCTCATAGCTAACAAGCCCCCCATTCCGGTCACGACATGGATCTTGTTATTGCCCGACCTGAAGGTCTCTACTGCCCCGCCGGAGATTTCTATATCGATCCGTGGCGGCCGGTCGAGCGTTCGGTGATCACCCATGCCCATGGCGATCACGCGCGCACCGGTAATCAGCACTACCTGTCGAGCAGCGCCAGCGCCGGGATTCTGCGCGCGCGTCTGGGTCAGGACATCCAGTTGCAAACACTCGACTACGGCCAGCGCTTGACCCACCACGGCGTGATCCTGAGCTTTCACCCCGCCGGGCATGTCCTCGGTTCGGCGCAGGTGCGCCTGGAATACGGCGGCGAAGTCTGGGTCGCGTCGGGGGATTACAAGGTCGAGCCGGATGGCACGTGCGCCCCATTCGAACCGGTGCGCTGCCACACCTTCATCACCGAATCGACCTTCGGCCTGCCTATCTACCGCTGGCAGCCGCAGGCGCAGATCTTCGCCGAGATCAATCAGTGGTGGGCGGCCAATATCGCCGCCGGCAAGGCCAGCGTGCTGTTCTGCTATTCCTTCGGCAAGGCCCAACGCATCCTCCACGGCATCGACGAAACCCTCGGGCCGATCCTCAGCCACGGCGCGGTTGAACCGTTGAACCGTGTGTACCGCGATGCCGGTGTGTACCTGCCGCCGACGATCTATGCGGGCGACGTGAAAAAAAGCGATCCGATCATGCGCCAGGCTTTGGTCATTGCTCCGCCGTCGGCGGGCGGCAGCACGTGGATGCGCCGTTTTGGCGACTTCAGCGATGCCTTCGCCAGCGGCTGGATGCGCTTGCGCGGGACCCGGCGGCGGCGCGGCGTCGATCGCGGTTTCGTCCTCTCCGATCACGCCGACTGGCCCGGCCTGCTCTGGGCGATCAACCAGACCGGCGCGGAGCGGGTGATGGTCACTCATGGCTCGATCGGCGTGCTCGTACGTCATCTGCGCGAACAGGGTCTTGATGCACAAGGCTTCACCACTGAATACGGCGATGACGAAGACGACAACATCGCCACCGAACCCACCGTTGCCGAGACGTCCCCATGAAAGCGTTCGCCGAGTTATATGCCGAACTCGACGCCACCACGTCGAGCAACGCCAAGCTGGCGGCGATGCAGGTGTACTTCGCGCAGGCCGCGCCGGAAGATGCCGCATGGGCGGTGTATTTCCTCTCCGGTGGTCGGCCTCGTCAACTGGTCCCGGTGCGCATCCTCCGTGAGCTGGCGGTAGAAGTTTCAGGGTTGGAGCCGTGGCTGTTCGAAGAAAGCTATCAGGCCGTCGGCGATCTGGCCGAGACCATTTCTCTGGTGCTGCCGGAAAATTCCCACAGCTCCGAGGCCGGTCTAGCCGAATGGATCGAAGACAAGCTGCTGCCACTGCGCGGTGAAACCCCGGAATATCTGGCGCGCCAACTGCCGATGTTGTGGGCGCAACTGGACCGGCCGAGCCTGATGCTGTGCATCAAGTTGATCACCGGCAGCTTCCGCGTTGGCGTGTCGAAGCTGCTGGTCACCCGCGCCCTCGCCTCGATGGCGGGACTGGACAGCAAACGCGTGGCCCAGCGCCTGGTTGGTTACACGGACCTGTCGAACCGGCCCAACGCCGCGAGTTACCTGAAACTCATCGCCCCGGAATCCGCAGACGAACATGCCCAGCGCGGCGGCCAGCCCTACCCGTTCTTTCTTGCCCACGCCTTGGCGCAACCGGTCGAGGAATTCGAAGCCCTGCTCGGCCCCGCCAGCGACTGGCAGGTGGAATGGAAGTGGGACGGTATCCGCGCGCAAGTGGTCAAGCGCGACGGCAAGCTGTGGGTGTGGTCGCGCGGCGAGGAATTGGTGACCGAGCGCTTCCCTGAATTCGATGTGCTGGTGCATGGCTTGCCTGACGGCACGGTGATCGACGGCGAAATCGTCGTGTGGAAGAGCACCCATCCGACTACTGAAGATGCCTTCGATCCGCAATCCGATGAGCCGCCGGCCGTGCAACCGTTCGCCCTGCTGCAGCAACGCATCGGTCGCAAGACGCTCGACAAGAAGATTCTCGAAGAAGTGCCAGTGGTGGTGCTGGCCTACGACCTGCTGGAATGGCAGGGCGAAGACTGGCGCAACCAGCCGCAGGTCAAGCGACGGGCGCAACTCGAGGAAGTCATCGCGCGCTGCAACAGCCCGGTACTGCTGCCCTCCCCCGTATTGACCGGCGAAGACTGGCTCGACCTCGGCCGCCAGCGCGAAGCGTCACGCAAACTCGGCGTCGAAGGCATGATGCTCAAGGCGCGCGAATCGCTTTATGGCGTCGGCCGGACCAAGGACATGGGCGTGTGGTGGAAGTGGAAGGTCGACCCGTTCAGCGTCGACGCGGTACTGATTTATGCCCAGCGCGGACACGGTCGTCGCGCCAGTCTGTACAGCGATTACACCTTCGCGGTGTGGGACGGCCCGCCGGAATCCAGTCAACGCTCGCTGGTGCCGTTCGCCAAGGCGTATTCGGGGCTGACCGATGAAGAGATGCGTCAGGTCGACAGCATCGTGCGCAAGACCACCGTGGAGAAATTCGGCCCGGTCAGCAGCGTGAAACCGAGCCTGGTGTTCGAACTGGGCTTCGAAGGCATCGCCCTGTCGCGCCGGCACAAGAGCGGCATCGCCGTGCGTTTCCCGCGCATGCTGCGCTGGCGCAAGGACAAGACCGTCGAAGAAGCGGACAGCCTCGCTACCCTGCAAGACTTATTGGCCTGATTCATTCTCGACACATCGCAGAACCCTGTGGCGAGGGGATTTATCCCCGCTGGGCTGCGCAGCGGCCCCCAGCAATTCCCACCTGAAATCGTGCACTCAGGTTTTTGCGACTGCTGCGCAGCCGATCGGGGACAAATCCCTTGCCACAGTTTTTCCCTGCTCTGAGCTACGCGTTTGAACCGAAACAGTGCATGCAAACAGCAATGCCCGTTTCCGTGCATTCAACTACCCTTGCCTCTCTGCGCTCAACCTTTTAAAACACCTGTTCGGCACTCTGGTTCGGAAATTGCTACTTTCTATAGGTCGTAAGCGTTGCAGTAACAATAATTCTGCGCCACAAGCGCTCATATTGGTTCTTAGGGATTGAATAATGAAAAAAGCATTGCTGACCCTTTCTGCACTGGCGTTGTGCATGGCCGCCGGCTCCGCGCTGGCCAAGGAATACAAAGAGCTGCGCTTTGGCGTTGACCCTTCGTACGCACCGTTCGAGTCGAAAGCGGCCGATGGCAGCCTGGTCGGGTTCGATATCGATCTGGGCAACGCGATCTGCGCCGAACTGAAGGTCAAGTGCAAATGGGTCGAAAGCGATTTCGACGGCATGATTCCGGGCCTCAAGGCCAACAAGTTCGACGGTGTGATCTCGTCGATGACCGTGACCCCGGCTCGCGAGAAGGTCATCGACTTCTCCAGCGAACTGTTTTCCGGCCCGACCGCTTACGTGTTCAAGAAAGGCTCCGGCATCACCGCCGACGTCACTTCACTCAAGGGCAAAACCGTCGGTTACGAGCAAGGCACCATTCAGGAAGCCTACGCCAAAGCCGTGCTGGACAAGGCTGGCGTGAAAACCCAGGCCTATCAGAACCAGGATCAGGTGTATTCCGACCTGACCTCCGGTCGTCTCGACGCCGGTATCCAGGACATGCTGCAAGCCGAACTGGGCTTTCTGAAGTCGCCAAAAGGCGCTGATTATGAAATCAGCCAGCCGGTCGACAGCGAATTGCTGCCAGCCAAAACCGCTGTCGGTATCAAGAAAGGTAACACTGAGCTGAAAGCACTTTTGGATAAAGGTATCAAAGCGTTACACGACGACGGCAAATACGCCGAGATTCAAAAGAAACACTTTGGTGACCTGAATCTGTACAGCGGCAAATAATGCCCCGGCGCCCATCCTCGATGGGCGCCTTTTCCATCCGCTCAGGTTGCTGATTTATGTTTGAAACCCTCCTGCAAAATCTGGGGCTGGCCTCGTTCAGTCTGCAGGGCTTCGGCCCGTTGCTGCTGCAAGGCACCTGGATGACCATCAAATTATCGGCGATGTCGCTGCTGGTGGCCGTGTTGCTCGGCCTGCTCGGCGCCAGTGCCAAACTGTCGAAAGTCAAACTGGTGCGCCTGCCCGCGCAGCTCTACACCACGCTGATTCGCGGCGTGCCGGATCTCGTGCTGATGCTGTTGATCTTCTACAGCCTGCAAACCTGGCTGACGTCGCTGACCGACTATATGGAATGGGAATATATTGAAATCGACCCGTTCAGCGCCGGCGTGCTGACGCTGGGCTTCATTTATGGCGCGTATTTCACCGAGACCTTCCGTGGCGCCATCCTCGCGGTGCCGCGTGGTCAGGTCGAAGCCGCCACCGCGTATGGCCTCAAACGTGGCCAGCGTTTTCGCTTCGTGGTGTTTCCGCAAATGATGCGCTTCGCTTTGCCGGGCATCGGCAACAACTGGATGGTCATGCTCAAGGCCACCGCGCTGGTGTCGATCATTGGCCTCGCCGATCTGGTCAAGGCTGCCCAGGACGCCGGTAAAAGCACCTATCAACTGTTCTACTTTCTGGTCCTTGCCGCCTTGATCTATTTGCTGATCACCAGTGCTTCGAACTTCATCCTGCGCTGGCTCGAACGCCGCTACGCCGCCGGTGCCCGGGAGGCCGTACGATGATCGAACTCCTGCAGGAATACTGGAAAGCCTTCCTTTATACCGACGGCCAGAACATCACCGGGCTGGCGATGACGATGTGGCTGCTGACCGCCTCGATCTGCATCGGCTTCATCGTCTCGATTCCGCTGTCGATCGCGCGGGTTTCGCCGCACTTCTACATTCGCTGGCCGGTGCAGTTCTACACCTACCTGTTCCGTGGCACCCCGCTGTATATCCAGTTGCTGATCTGCTACACCGGCATCTACAGCCTCGCCGCCGTGCGCGAACAGCCGATCCTCGACAGTTTTTTTCGCGATGCGATGAACTGCACGATCCTCGCCTTTGCCCTCAACACCTGCGCGTACACCACGGAGATTTTCGCCGGGGCGATTCGCAGCATGAACCACGGCGAAGTCGAAGCGGCCAAGGCTTATGGCCTGACCGGCTGGAAGTTGTACGCCTACGTGATCATGCCGTCGGCACTGCGCCGTTCGTTGCCTTACTACAGCAACGAAGTGATCCTGATGCTGCACTCGACCACCGTGGCGTTCACCGCGACCATTCCCGATATCCTGAAAGTCGCGCGGGATGCCAACTCGGCGACCTTCCTGACCTTCCAGTCATTCGGCATCGCCGCGCTGATCTACCTGACCATTACTTTTGCGCTGGTCGGTCTGTTCCGCCTCGCCGAACGCCGCTGGCTGGCCTTCCTCGGGCCGACTCACTAGCACCGGTTTGAAAAAAGAGATAACAATGCGCCACCAGATCCATGACTTGCTGGCCCCGCTGCCGGGGACCGCACGGCAGATTCACAGCTTCCACTTCGGCCCACCGCAGGCCAAAGGCAAGGTTTACATCCAGGCGTCGCTGCACGCTGACGAACTGCCGGGCATGCTGGTCGCCTGGCACCTGAAACAGCGTCTGGCCGAGCTGGAAGCTGCCGGCCGCCTGCGCAGCGAAATCGTCCTGGTGCCGGTGGCCAACCCGGTCGGCCTCGAACAAGTGCTGATGGACGTGCCGCTGGGCCGTTACGACCTGGAGAGCGGGCAGAACTTCAATCGCTGGTTCGTCGACCTCAGCGAAGAAATCGGCAACGCCATCGAAGGCCAACTCAACGACGACGCGCAGCACAACCTCGAACTGATCCGCGCCAGCCTGCGCAACGCCCTCGACCGTCAGAAGCCGACCACACAACTGCAATCCCAGCGTCTGACCCTGCAACGCCTGGCCTGCGATGCCGACATGGTGCTGGACTTGCACTGCGACTTCGAATCGGTGGTGCACCTGTACACCACGCCCGAGGCGTGGCCACAGGTCGAGCCCTTGGCGCGCTACATGGAAGCGCAGGCCAGCCTGCTCGCTACCGATTCCGGCGGGCAATCGTTCGACGAGTGCTTCACCCTGCTCTGGTGGCAACTGCGCGAGCGCTTCGGTGAGCAGTTCGAGATTCCGCTGGGCAGCTTCTCGGTGACCGTCGAATTGCGCGGCCAGGGCGACGTCAATCACCCGCTGGCCAGCCGCGATTGTCAGGCGCTGATCGACTATCTGATCCAGTTCGATGCCATCGTCGGCGAGACCAAGCCGCAACCGCCACTGCCGTACCCGGCCACGCCGCTGGCCGGGGTCGAACCGGTGACCACACCAGTCGGCGGCCTGCTGGTGTACTGCGCCACGCCCGGCCAATACCTGGAAGCCGGCCAGCAGATCGCCGAAATCATCGACCCGATCCACGACAAGGTCACCCCCATTCATTGCACCGCCGCCGGCCTGCTGTATGCGCGCTCGCTGCGGCGCATGGCCACTGCCGGCATGGTCATCGCCCACGTCGCGGGCGCCCAGGCCTATCGCAGCGGCTACCTACTTTCGCCTTGAGGATGCTCGTCCATGTACAAACTGACCGTTGAAGGCCTGCACAAAAGCTATGGCGATCATCAGGTGCTCAAAGGCGTTTCGCTCAAGGCCAAAACCGGCGACGTGATCAGCCTGATCGGCGCCAGCGGCTCGGGCAAAAGCACCTTTTTGCGCTGCATCAATTTCCTCGAGCAACCGAATGACGGCGCCATGAGCCTCGATGGCCAGGCGATCCGCATGGTCACCGACCGGCACGGCATGCACGTCGCCGACGCCGATGAACTGCAACGCCTGCGCACGCGGCTGGCGATGGTGTTCCAGCATTTCAACCTGTGGAGCCACATGACCGTGCTGGAAAACATCACCATGGCCCCGCGCCGGGTGCTGGGCTGCAGCAAACAGGAAGCCGAGGATCGCGCCCGACGTTATCTGGACAAAGTCGGCTTGCCGGCGCGGGTCGCCGATCAATACCCGGCGTTTCTGTCCGGCGGCCAGCAACAGCGCGTGGCGATCGCCCGGGCACTGGCGATGGAGCCGGAAGTGATGCTGTTCGACGAACCGACCTCGGCACTCGACCCGGAACTGGTCGGCGAAGTGCTGAAAGTGATTCAGGGCCTGGCCGAGGAAGGCCGGACGATGATCATGGTCACCCACGAAATGAGTTTTGCGCGCAAGGTGTCGAATCAGGTGCTGTTTCTGCATCAGGGTCTGGTGGAAGAAGAAGGCGCGCCGGAAGACGTGCTGGGCAACCCGAAAAGCGAACGCCTGAAGCAATTCCTGAGCGGCAATCTTAAATAAGGTTGGCACTCAACCCTTTGTGGGAGCGAGCCTGCTCGCGAAAGCGGTTTATCAGTCAACATCAATGTTGAAGGTGACATCGCATTCGCGAGCAGGCTCGCTCCCACGGGGGAATCCACCGACCGACAAAGTTAAACTTGTCCCCCCGCTTCGCTGTCTCTGAAACAACACCTCCAGAGCGCACGCAGCCGGCATGGCGAAATCCCCCGACTTTGCAAAAACCTGGTTCAGCGCCCGCGACTGGAAGCCGTTCGCCTTTCAAAAACAGGTGTGGGCGGCGGTGAAAAACGGCGAATCCGGGTTGCTCCACGCCAGCACCGGCGCCGGCAAAACTTATGCGGTATGGTTTGCTGCGCTCAACCGCTTCGCCCGCCTGCAACCGCCCGTGGCTACACCGCGCAAACGCAAACCGCCGGCCGAACCGCTGACGGTGCTGTGGATCACGCCGATGCGCGCCCTCGCCGCCGATACCGCCCGCGCGTTGCAGATTCCGGTGGATGACTTACAGATTCCGTGGTCCATCGGCCTGCGCACCGGCGATACCAGCAGCAGCGAACGCGCCCGCCAGGGCCGACGTCTGCCGACCACGCTGATCACCACCCCGGAAAGCCTCACTCTGCTACTAGCCCGCGCCGATGCGCGCACGGCGCTGTCGAGCCTGCGCATGATCGTCGTCGATGAATGGCACGAGTTGCTCGGCAACAAACGCGGCGTGCAACTGCAACTGGCTCTCGCCCGCCTGCGTCATTGGCAGCCGGAACTGATCGTTTGGGGCGTGTCCGCCACCCTCGGTAATCAATCCCACGCCGAGCAAGTGCTGATCCCACAGGGCGGCGGCGTCAGTGTTCAGGGCAAAAGCGAAAAAACCCTGCAAGTCGACACCCTGCTGCCTCCGGCCATCGAGCGTTTTCCCTGGGCCGGCCACATCGGTCTGAAGATGCTGCCGCAGGTGGTGGCCGAACTTGACGCCTGCGCCAGCAGCCTGGTGTTCACCAACACCCGCGCGCAATCGGAGATCTGGTATCAGGCGCTGCTGGAAGCGCGGCCGGACTGGGCCGGGTTGATCGCGCTGCACCACAGCTCACTGTCCCGCGATACCCGCGATTGGGTCGAGCAGGCGTTGAAGAATGGCCAGTTGAAAGCAGTGGTGTGCACCTCGAGCCTGGACTTGGGTGTGGATTTCCTCCCGGTCGAGCGCGTATTGCAAATCGGCTCGGCGAAAGGCGTCGCACGTTTGATGCAACGTGCCGGGCGCTCCGGCCACGCGCCGGGGCGCACCTCGCGGGTGACGCTGGTGCCGACCCACAGCCTTGAACTGATCGAAGCGGTCGCCGCACGCGATGCCGTCGAGCAACGGCGCATCGAGCCGCGCCTGTCACCGCTCAAGCCGCTGGATGTGCTGGTCCAGCATTTGGTCAGCATGGCCCTTGGCGGTGGCTTTATTCCTGGAGACTTGTACGAAGAAGTCCGAGGCGCCTGGGCCTATCGCGACCTGACAGCGGCAGACTGGGCCTGGGCGCTGGCGTTCGTACGCCATGGCGGGATGTCTCTTACAGCGTATCCGGATTACCGCCGGGTCGAGCCGGACGAACACGGCGTCTGGCGTGTGCCGGATGCGCGTCTGGCGCGGCGCCATCGCATGAGCATCGGCACCATCGTCAGCGACGCGAGCATCAACCTGAAATTCTGGAGCAAGGGCGGCGGCGGCAAACAGCTGGGCAGCGTCGAGGAAGGCTTTATCGCCCGGCTGAAACCGGGCGATGGTTTCCTCTTCGCCGGGCGCCTGCTGGAACTGGTGCGGGTGGAAAACATGACCGCCTACGTCAAACGCAGCACCGCGAAAAAGGCTGCCGTGCCGCGCTGGAATGGCGGACGCATGCCGTTATCCAACGAACTGGCCGAAGCGGTGGTCACGCGCTTCAGCGCCGCTGCTCAAGGTCAATTCAACGGCCCGGAAATGCACGCGTTGCGGCCGCTGCTGGAGACGCAGATACGCTGGTCCGGCTTGCCCACCACGGAAAATCTGCTGGCCGAAGTGCTGAAATCCCGCGAAGGCTGGCATCTTTTTCTCTATCCGTTCGCCGGGCGACAAGTGCATCTGGGACTGGCGAGCCTGTTGGCGTGGCGCGTCAGTCAGCGCCAGCCGGTGACCTTCTCGATTGCCGTGAATGATTACGGCCTGGAACTGCTCAGCGCCACGCCGGTGGATTGGGCCACGCATCTGGACGCGCACCTGTTCAATGCCGATGACCTGTTGCTGGACGTGCTCGCCAGCCTCAATGCCGGTGAACTGGCGTTGCGCCGCTTCCGCGAAATCGCGCGGATCGCCGGGCTGGTGTTCGCCGGGTATCCGGGCGCACCAAAAAGCACCCGCCAGGTGCAGGCGTCGAGTGGCTTGTTTTTCCAAGTGTTCAAACAATATGACGCCGACAACCTGCTGCTAGCCCAGGCTGGGGAAGAAGTCCTACGCGAAGAGCTGGATATTCGCCGTCTGGAACAGACACTGGAGCGCATCAATCAGATGAAAATGGACGTGCATCAGGTTAAACGTCCTACACCGTTGGGCTTTCCGCTGCTGGTGGAGCGGATGCGCGAGAGCATGAGTTCGGAAAAACTGGCTGACAGGATCAGAAGAATGGTTGGTGACCTGGAAAAAACCGCTGATAACGGGAAATCGTCGTGAGTGCGTACCCGGTGCGTTTGGCCGGTGAGGAGTTGTGGCTGCTGCCGGAGAAAGCGCTGTACTGGCCAGCGCAGGAAGCATTGCTGATCGCCGATGTGCATTTCGGTAAGGCGGCGGCCTATCGCAGCCTCGGCCAGCCGGTGCCGCATGGCACGACGGCGAGCAACATCGAGGTAATCGACGCGTTGCTGACGCGGTTGCCGTGTCGCCAGTTGATCTTCCTCGGGGATTTTCTGCATGGGCCTGGTTCCCATCTCCCGACCACACTGAATGCGCTGGCAGAGTGGCGCACGCGGCACGCTGACCTGCCGATGACGCTGATTCGCGGCAACCACGACAAACGCGCAGGCGACCCACCAGCCTCGCTGAATATTCGCGTGGTACCAGAGCCGCTGTTACTAGGGCCATTCGCCCTGCAGCATGAGCCCGATCCGCATCCGGAACGGCACGTGCTCGCGGGCCACGTGCATCCGGTTTATCGATTGCACGGCAAAGGTCGGCAGAGCCTGCGCCTGGCCTGTTTCAGACTCGGTGAGCGCATCAGCCTGATGCCGGCATTCGGTGCGTTCACCGGCGGCTATCAGGTCGAGCGCGACGACAGCTGCAGAGTCTTCGTGATCGGCGACAACGAAATATGGCCCGTCAGCTAGATCGCAAATCGATCAGACTGACGGGCCATATTCATGACAGTGGATCAGGCCACAGGCGCCGGAGGCGGCTCGTCCGGCAGCGTCGGTTCGCCTGGTTCGGTCGGTTGTTCGTTGGGAGTATCGGGATCGGGCTGGCCGGGCACGCCGCCGGACAGGCTCAAAGACGGATTCGCCAGTAACGACCAGGCCAGAACGCCTATCTGATTGGGCTCAAGCCTTGCCAGTTCAGCGCTGATTCGCGGGTCGATCTTCATAGGGCACTCCTCAGTGAAGGCCCGAATCTGTGTGTAACAAAAACGGGCAGTACACCCCATAGAGTGTCTGCCCGCCAAAGAATTCCCGACATCCGTCGGATGGTCGATCAGGTACGCGGCAAGGTCACGCCACGCTGGCCCTGGTACTTGCCGCCACGATCCTTGTAGGAAACTTCACATTCTTCATCGGATTCGAGGAAGAGCATCTGCGCCACACCTTCGTTGGCGTAGATTTTCGCCGGCAGGTTGGTGGTATTGGAGAATTCCAGGGTCACATGACCTTCCCACTCAGGCTCGAGCGGAGTGACGTTGACGATGATGCCGCAGCGCGCGTAGGTGCTTTTACCCAGGCAGATGGTCAGCACGTTGCGCGGAATGCGGAAGTATTCGACGGTGCTGGCCAGGGCGAAGGAGTTCGGCGGAATGATGCAGACGTCGCTGTGGATGTCGACGAAGCTGCCGGCGTCGAAGTTCTTCGGGTCAACAATGGCCGAGTTGATGTTGGTGAACACCTTGAAGTGGTTGGTGCAACGCACGTCGTAGCCGTAGCTCGACACGCCGTAGGAAATCACCCGGCTGTCGTCGCTGCCGCGCATCTGGCGCTCGACGAACGGTTCGATCATGCCGTGTTCCTGCGCCATGCGGCGAATCCACTTGTCCGATTTGATGCTCATGGCGGGTTTGTCCTGAATAGCGAGGTGGAAAAATTCTGTCCGGCATCTTACCGGGCGCGTCGTCTCGTTCAAAGTGCGCAACGCAATTCTCGGCGAACACCCCGTATTTACGCGATGTGGCGACGAACCGTCGCACCGCCGATCCCTAAAACACAGAATCCTTTGCAAGAAACATTGGCACGTTCCGGAAAAAGGGTTAAGGTGGCGTCACTGTGTTGCTTGTGTCACTGAGAATCTCTACACGATATGTTGAATTTCGATCCAACCATCTACAAGAATTTTTCCTGCTCTTTGCACTCAGTCTCGGCCAGGGTTCTTCCTGAGTCGCAGTTATCTTTGTTCAAGGAGTTACACCATGTCTAATCGCCAAACCGGTACCGTTAAGTGGTTCAACGATGAAAAAGGCTTCGGCTTCATCACTCCACAATCCGGTGACGACCTGTTCGTTCACTTCAAAGCTATCCAATCCGACGGCTTCAAAAGCCTGAAAGAAGGCCAACAGGTTTCTTTCATCGCTACCCGCGGTCAGAAAGGCATGCAAGCTGAAGAAGTACAAGTTATCTAACTTGTAGCTTCTTTAGAAAAGAGCCCCGCCCTTAAAAGCGGGGCTTTTTTGTGGGCGCCTGTTTTGCGCTGGCAAAAAAAATCGCGACCCTTGAGGCCGCGATTTTTTTGTTTCTGCCCTTACCAGGCGACGCCAAACCCTGCGGTATAACGGGTCTTGTTCAGATCCGCATCGTTGGTGCCACTGATGATGTCGCGCTCGGCCTTGAGGTTGAGCGAGGCCCAGTCGGTGACCTTGTAGCGCAGGCCCAGCTCGGCATCCAGTGCGTAATCGGCAACACCCGACAGCGGCTTGCCGACTTCGCCATTGGTGAAGAACTCGACCTTCTTGCCGATCAGGTAGCGGTTGTAGTCCCACTTCATCGCGACGGAGTAGAAGTTGTCCTTGCTGCCATCGCGGTATTCATAGTCGGTGCGGTTGAGCAACGAGCCCAGCGAGAACGCACCCAGTTCATCGTCCCAGAACTGGTAACCCGGACCGGTACCGACCACACGCTGACGCGCCAGCTCTTCGATGTGATCACGCTTGTAGTTGATGCGCCCTTGCCAGAACCACTGATCGGTAAGGAAGCGGTCGAGGGAGTATTCGGCGCGCCAGTTGTTGGTGGTGGTTTCCGCATCCTGGACTTCGCGGTTGTACTCGCCCTCGCCGGTATGGCGCCAGCGACCATGGCGAGCCGAAGTCTTGAAGGCGACGTCGTAATCGTCGGTGTCCTTTTCGGCGCGCTGATAGTCCAGCGCCAGATCGACGTTACCCTTCCATACCAGGTCGGTGACGATCGGCTTGGGCTTGAGAATCTGCTGAATGCTCGCCAGCTCGACCGTCTTCGGCGCCTCGCCGTTGGCCAGGGTGACCTTGCCATCGTCGGCCGCGGTGAGCGACTTCGACACTTCGCCGGCATAGGCGTCCTGCTTCACCAACAGATGCTGATCGCTGTCGAGGGTCTTGACCTCTTTCCAGTCAATCGCCACTGCGCCGGCGTATTTGGTCTGGATCAGCAGCTTGCCGCCATCGAATACCGTGATAGTGCCACTCAGCTTGTCGCCGTTTTTCAACCAGACGGTGTCGGCAAGCAGGGGCGTGGACGCGCTGAAAACAGCAAGGCACAACAGGGTTCTGGGGAACATAAGCAGATCGGGGGCTCAGAGTTGGCGAAAAGGGTCGGCATTATCCGTAGGATTTTGCCCATGACAAGGACTGACCGGACTATTTCAATTGAGTTCATTTCTCAACCGCGCCACGAGCGATTACCCTTGTCGCCATCATCACGCCAATGCTCAGGAGCCGCGTACGTGAAAGACCCGCTCGACAGCGTCGAAAACGATGCGCAAATCCGACGCACGGCACTCTACTCGACGCTCGCGCAAGTGCCCGAAGGCAAAGTCGTCAGTTATGGCCAGTTGGCCGAACTTGCGGGGCTGGGCCGCGCCGCGCGCTGGGTCGGGCGGACTTTGAGCCAGTTGCCCGGCGACACCAGGCTGCCTTGGCACCGCGTGCTCGGCGCCGGCGGGCGCATCAGCCTGCCGGTCGGCAGCCCCTCCGGTGATGAACAACGTGCGCGATTGCGCATGGAAGGCATCACCATCCAGAACAATCGTGTGGATATTCGGCGCCATGGCTGGCGTCCGGTAGAGCACAGCGGTTAGAGTGCGCGCTTTGTTTTCGCAATTTTGAGGCAGACTTCAGCCCATGCCCCGTAAAACCTGGCGCGCCGCGCTCGCCGCCTATGCCAGTCCTTCGACGCTCGTGCTGTTGTTGCTCGGTTTTGCCGCCGGCCTGCCGTACATGCTGGTGTTCTCGACGCTCTCCGTATGGCTGCGTGAAGCAGGCGTGGCCCGTGAAACCATTGGCTATGCCAGCCTGATCGGCCTGGCGTACGCGTTCAAATGGGTCTGGTCGCCGCTGCTCGATCAATGGCGCCTGCCCTTGCTGGGCAAACTCGGCCGCCGCCGTTCCTGGCTGGTGCTCTCCCAGGCACTGGTGATTCTCGGGCTGATCGGCATGGGTTTCTGTGATCCGCAGAAGCATTTGTCCTGGCTGATCGCCATTGCTGTCGTGGTTGCCTTCGCCTCCGCCACGCAAGATATCGCGGTCGACGCCTATCGCCTGGAAATCGCCGATGACAGCCGCCAGGCCGCCCTCGCCGCCAGCTACATGTCCGGTTACCGCGTTGCCGCCCTGCTCGCCACCGCCGGTGCGCTGTTCTTCGCCGAAGGTTTCGGCTCCACCGGCTTCAACTATAAGCACGCAGCTTGGACCGGCACCTATGTGCTGTTCGGCGCATTGATGGTGCCTGCGCTGCTGACCACGCTGTTCATGCGTGAACCACCCGTACCGCTGCGCACGCAGTTGCAGGCCGGGCGCTACACGTTCATGCATCAATTGATGTCGGTGTTCGTGCTGATCGTTTTGCTGGTTTCCGTACCGGCAATGTTCACCCAGCTGTACAACACCGATTTCGCCGGCGTGCTGTTCGGTGACATGAGCCCGCTGGACCTGCTGCTTGAAGACCGCGCCTTTCTGCGCGCCATCCTCTACATATTGCTCACCGGTTTGTGTCTGTCGGCCATGGGCCGGCGCGGACTGGCTCCGGTACTGACGCCGATCAATGACTTCATCCTGCGTTATCGCTGGCAGGCGCTGTTGCTGCTGGGCCTGATCGCCACTTACCGGATGTCCGACACGGTAATGGGCGTGATGGCCAACGTGTTCTACATCGACCAGGGTTTCACCAAGGATCAGATCGCCAGTGTCAGCAAGATTTTCGGCCTGATCATGACCCTCGTCGGCGCCGGCATGGGCGGCCTGTTGATCGTGCGTTTCGGCATTCTGCCGATCCTGTTTATCGGTGGTGTGTCTTCGGCGGCGACCAACCTGCTGTTCGTCATGCTCGCGGACATGGGCCCGAACCTGCAGATGCTGGTGGTGACCATTTCCCTCGACAACTTCAGCTCGGGCCTGGCGACATCGGCGTTCGTTGCCTACCTGTCGAGCCTGACCAACCTGAAGTTTTCCGCTACGCAATATGCCCTGCTCAGCTCGATCATGTTGCTGCTGCCGCGCCTGATGGGCGGCTATTCCGGCGTGCTGGTCGAGAAGTTCGGTTATCACAGCTTCTTCCTCATTACCGCCCTGCTCGGCGTACCGACGCTGCTACTGATCGCGCTGCACTGGTTCCAGGAGCGCCGCCGCGAAGGACAAACACCGACGCCCGAGCCTGCACCGACGCCCGTCACCGAAGAATCGTAGGACGCTTCGCCAATGGCGGGAGTAATCCCGCCGCTGGCGCCTTCCGCCGGCCACACTTCTGTACGTCAGCAAAACTCGCCGGTACACTGCTCCGTCATTTCCAGTCATAGCAACCGACAACGGCCAACCATGCGCACCAGTCAATTTTTGCTCGCCACACAGAAAGAAACGCCTTCCGACGCGGTCGTGATCAGCCACCAGCTGATGCTGCGCGCCGGCATGATCCGCAAGCTTGCCTCGGGCCTGTACACCTGGCTGCCGATGGGCCTGCGAGTCATGCGCAAGGTAGAAGCCATCGTTCGCGAAGAGATGAACGCTGCCGGTTCTCTGGAAGTGTTGATGCCGAGCACCCAACCGGCCGAGCTGTGGCAGGAATCGGGGCGCTGGGAAGAATACGGCCCTGAGCTGCTGCGCATCAAAGACCGCCATGGTCGTGATTTCTGCGCGGGCCCGACCCACGAAGAAGTGATCACCGATCTGATGCGCAACGAGTTGAGCAGCTACAAACAGCTGCCAATCAACCTGTATCAGATCCAGACTAAATTCCGTGACGAAATCCGCCCACGCTTCGGTTTGATGCGCGGCCGCGAATTCATTATGAAGGACGCCTACTCCTTCCACGCTGATCAGGCGTCGCTGCAGGTCACCTACGACCGCATGCATGAAGCCTACTGCAACATCTTCACGCGTCTGGGCCTGAAATTCCGCCCGGTAGAAGCCGACAACGGTTCGATCGGTGGTGCCGGTTCCCACGAATTCCACGTGCTGGCCGAGTCCGGCGAAGACGATATCGTCTTCAGCAACGGCTCCGACTACGCGGCGAACATCGAAAAAGCCGAAGCGGTGCCACGGGAAACCTCGCGCCCTGCGCCAACCGAAGAACTGCGTCTGGTCGACACGCCGGACACGAAAACCATCGCCGCCCTGGTGGAAAAATTCAATCTGCCGATTGAAAAGACCATCAAGACCCTGATCGTGCACGCCGAAGAAGAAGGCAAGCTGATCGCGCTGGTGATTCGTGGCGACCACGAACTGAACGAGATCAAGGCTGCCAACCAGCCTGGCGTGGCCAGCCCGCTGGTGATGGCCTCCGATGCCGAACTGCGTGACGCGATTGGCGCCGGCGCCGGCTCGCTCGGCCCGCTGAACCTGCCGCTGCCGATCATCATCGACCGCTCGGTCGCGATGATGAGCGACTTCGGCATTGGCGCGAACATCGATGACAAGCACTACTTCGGCGTGAACTGGGAGCGTGATCTGCCGGTTCCGACCGTTGCCGACCTGCGCAACGTCGTCGCCGGCGACCCAAGCCCGGACGGCAAAGGCACGCTGGAAATCAAGCGCGGCATCGAAGTCGGCCACATCTTCCAGCTGGGCAACAAGTACAGCAAGGCGATGAAGTGCGAAGTGCTGGGTGAAAACGGCAAGCCAGTGACCCTGGAAATGGGCTGCTACGGCATTGGCGTTTCCCGCGTGGTCGCCGCTGCCATCGAGCAGAACAACGACGCCAACGGCATTATCTGGAGCGACACCCTGGCGCCATTCCAGATCGCGCTGGTACCGCTGCGCTATGAAACCGAACAGGTGCGCGAAGCCACCGACAAGCTCTATGCCGAACTGACGGCGGCCGGCTTCGAAGTGCTGCTGGACGATCGCGACAAGAAAACCAGCCCGGGCATCAAGTTCGCGGACATGGAGCTGATCGGCATTCCACACCGGATCGTGGTCAGCGACCGCGGCCTCGCCGAAGGCAACCTGGAATACAAGAGTCGTTCCGAAGCAGAGGCGCAAGCACTGCCGGTGGCCGATGTTGTGTCCTTCCTTCAGGCCCGTATCCGCCGCTGAAACCAGATAGAGACGTCATGTTCAAGCGAAACACCTTAGGCCTCGGTGGCGCCGCCCTGTGCGGCGCCCTGCTGGTCAGCGGCTGCGCCAATCACATGTCGCAACGCAGCGAGCACGAAGAGCGGGTCGAGCGAAAGTTGCTCGATCACAGCCTGCAGATCGATGTCGGCGAGCCCAAGGTGCTCGAGCTGCCGCAGCGACGCGTGAAGATCAACGAGCAGAAGACTTTCGAAGTCACCGAGTTCGAGGTCACCCGTCGTTACGACCGCTACACGCCTTACCAACCCTGGCGCGAAGTCTACGAGATTCCGCTGGGCGCGGTGGCCGTGGTCGGTGGTGTCGGTGCCAACGTGGTCAACGTGTTTGCCCTCGGTAACCTGCCGGATAGCGTCACCCGGGATTGGCTGAGCTACGGTTTCGCCGGGCTCAACCCGTTCATGAACGTGCAGTCCAATGGTCGCGCGCAGCAAAACCTCGCGGGCATCGATGAAGTCCAGCGCGACAAGCGCACGGAGTATTCGAGCCTGCCGTGGAGCGAACGACCGGTGCAGGTCAAGGCCGGCAAGCAGACATTCGACATGACCACTGATCGCAACGGTGTGCTGCGCTTGAATCTGCTCGATAGCCCTTTCGCCGAACATGACCTCAACCATGTCGGCCGCTTGCAGATCAGTGTCGAAGACGCCAAGGACGATGTGCATTCCGACTCGACCCTGATGCTCAGCGGCCACCTGCGCGGCAAGTTGATTGAGGCGCACGGGCTGATTTATGACGATCTGGAAGATGACGAGGTGAGCCAGTGGGTGCACCGGGTCAAACGCCTGTCGGAGCTGGGTCTGGAAGAAGAAGCCAGTGAGCTGGAACAGAGCCTGATCGAACTGACGCGCAATGATCCTGAGTTGCAGACTGAGTTTCTCAAGTCTCTGGCCAAGGATGCAGGGCGCCTGGTTGCAGATCCGGGACCGAATTAAAAGCTAAAGGCATCGCGGGCAAGCCCGCTCCCACAGGGTTTATGGGTGTTCACACAATATGTGTTTCACCATCGATCAGTGTGGGAGCGGGCTTGCCCGCGATGATTATCTGAATACGCCGCAAATCTACCGCTCAAACAACTCCATCTGCTCAAACCCGCCGCGCAAATCCTCCAGCCTCACTCCCACCCCCAACAGCCGCACCGGCTTGCCGCCGCGATTGAACGCCTGCGTCAGCATCAACTGATAACTGCCCAGGTCCCGCCCTGCCCCAGCCTGCTCCAGCGTGGTCTGGGTGAAATCATGAAATTTGACTTTGACGAACGGCTTGCCCGGTCGATAACTGCTGTCGATCCGCGCCATGCGGGTTTTCAGGGTATCGAGCAGCTCGGGCAATTTGTCCAGGCAGCTGCGCAAGTCCGGCAGATCAACGTCGTAGGTGTTTTCCACGCTGATCGACTGACGGCGGCTGTCGTTGTGCACCAGACGGTCATCGATCCCACGCGCCAGATTCCACAAGCGCTCGCCGAAACTGCCGAATTCGCGCACCAGCGCCAGCCTGCCCCACTCGCGCAGATGCTGGCAGTCAACGATGCCGAGCTTGCCGAGCTTGTCGGCGGTGACCTTGCCGACGCCGTGCAGCTTGCTCACCGGCAGACCACTGACGAACTCCTCGACCTGATCCGGGGTGATCACGAACAAACCGTTGGGTTTTTTCCAGTCGCTGGCGATCTTCGCCAGAAATTTGTTTGGCGCAACGCCTGCGGAAACGGTGATGTGCAATTGGTTGGAGACCCGGCGGCGAATGTCTTGGGCGATGCGCGTGGCGCTGCCGCCGAAATGCGCGCTGTCGGACACATCCAGATAGGCCTCGTCCAGCGACAGCGGCTCGATCAGGTCGGTGTAGTCGGCGAAGATCGTATGAATTTCCTTCGACGCTTCCCGATAAGCGTCCATGCGCGGCTTGACGATGGTCAGGTCCGGACACAGCTTTAATGCATGCCCGGAAGCCATGGCCGAGCGCACACCATAGGCGCGCGCTTCATAGTTGCAGGTGGCGATCACCCCGCGTCGATCCGCTGAACCACCCACCGCCAGTGGCTTGCCGGCCAGACGCGGGTCATCGCGCATCTCGATGGCGGCATAGAAACAGTCACAGTCGACGTGGATGATTTTTCGCTGGGTCATGTCGGAAAAAGACAACGTGGCAAGCCGGAGCGGCAGTATCTCATTGGTACCTGTATATAGCACCAGTGGTTGAATGTTCTTTTCCGACCGTAGGAGATTTCCGATGAATTTATTTTTTCAATCAAAGATCCGCGCGCAATAGAGCTGAAAGCCTTGCGCCACTTGCCCTGCGCGCCGGCCTCCCGCCGCGAAAATACGCTAAGCGCTTGAACCTCAACAGATTTATCCGGATCTACGGTTGACACGCTCGCGAACCTCTGTAGAATGCCGCCACACAGACGCGGGATGGAGCAGTCTGGTAGCTCGTCGGGCTCATAACCCGAAGGTCGTCGGTTCAAATCCGGCTCCCGCAACCAAACATCAGAAAAGGCTACTCGAAAGAGTGGCCTTTTTTGTGCGCGTCTGTTTTGCAAACGCGCGCCCTGCTCAATCGCCAGCGAAACGGCAATTTGTTGCATTTCCGAAACTTACGCATTACCTGCGACCGTTCGCCGCGATTTCGCAGTTATTTGGCCCATTCCAGGATTAGCGGTTGACACCTCGTCGTTCGCCTGTAGAATGCCGCCACACAGACGCGGGATGGAGCAGTCTGGTAGCTCGTCGGGCTCATAACCCGAAGGTCGTCGGTTCAAATCCGGCTCCCGCAACCAAACATCAAAAAAGGCTACTCGAAAGAGTGGCCTTTTTTGTATCTGTTGAAAAAGTCCTTTCGCAACAATGATCTGTCACTGTGCAGTGAACCGCTGGGGATCATCAGAACCACTGACTTGCGACTATGCTTGAGTCGCAGACAGGGTTTCTGCAATCCAGGAACTGCCCTCGCCGATGCCCGACGAGAGGCGTAGTATTTTGTGATTATTTTTTTCTACAGGGATTGGTAACTTGGCTGGATACCTCCATCCTGTCGCGCACAATCCAAGAGGTGATTGATGCGCGCCAACTCGTCTGATCCACAAGACACCGTTACAGCAGAACAACCGATCAAACCCGAGCGTTTGCGCTGGCTGGATCGATTAAGCAAATACCGTCAGCCGATCGGTCTGGCCGTCACGTTGCTGCTGTTTGCCATTGCCCTGATTGCCTGCCGCCATCTGCTCGCCGAGCTCGATCTCTATGCGTTGCATGACTCGATTCTCGATGTGCCGAAACCGGCCCTGCTCGGCGCCATCGGTGCGACCGTGGTCGGTTTCATCATTCTGCTCGGCTATGAATGGTCGGCCAGCCGCTACGCTGGCGTGAAACTGCCGCCGCGCACGCTCGCGCTCGGCGGCTTCACCGCATTTGCGATTGGCAATGCGATCGGCCTGTCGCTGCTGTCCGGCGGCTCGGTTCGTTATCGTTTATATGCGCGACTGGGCGTCGGTGCGTCGGAAGTTGCGCACATGACGCTATTTGCCAGCCTCTCGCTGGGCTGCGCCTTGCCGCCACTGGCAGCGCTGGCCACCCTGAGCAACCTGCCCGCCGCCTCGCAAGCGCTGGGGCTGTCCGAAATCTTGCTGGGCTCGGTTGCCGCTGCCATATTGATCCTTGGTACGGTGCTGGCGATCGGCATCTATCGTCGTCGCCTGCCGGAACAACCCTACCCCGACAATCTGCTGGTCCGTGCCGGGCGGCGCACCCTGCGCCTGCCGGGTCGTCGTCTGACCTTTCTGCAACTGGTGATCACCGCCCTCGATGTCGCGGCTGCCGCCACCGTTCTCTACTTGTTGCTGCCGGAAGCGCCGCCGTTTGCGCCGTTCCTGCTGGTGTATCTGCTGGCCCTGGCCGCCGGTGTGCTCAGTCATGTACCTGGCGGCGTCGGTGTGTTCGAAGCGATTCTGCTCGCCGCGTTTGCCGACAAGCTTGGCGCCGCGCCGCTGGCCGCTGCACTGCTGCTGTATCGCCTGATCTACGTGGTGCTGCCGCTGCTGGTCGCTTGCGTATTGCTGCTGATCAACGAAGGCCAGCGCCTGTTTCAATCCCAGACCATGCGCGCGGCGTCCGGTCTGGCCGCGCCGGTTCTGGCGGTGCTGGTGTTCCTGTCTGGCGTGGTGCTGCTGTTTTCCGGCGCGACCCCGGAAATCGATACCCGCCTGGAGCACATCGGTTTTCTGATCCCGCATCGTCTGGTCGACGCCTCGCACTTCGGCGCCAGCCTGATCGGCGTCCTCTGTCTGTTGCTCGCACAAGGTCTGCGCCGACGCCTGTCGGCGGCGTGGATGCTGACCACCATCCTGCTGCTGGTCGGCGCCCTGCTCTCACTGCTCAAAGGCTTCGACTGGGAAGAAGCCACGCTGATGACGTTGACGGCCGCGCTGCTCGGCGTGTTCCGCCGCTCCTTCTACCGTCCGAGCCGTTTGACCGAACTGCCGTTTTCGCCGCTGTATCTGGTCGCCAGTCTCTGCGTGCTGGGCGCTTCGGCCTGGTTGCTGCTGTTCGCCTATCAGGACGTACCCTACAGCCATCAACTGTGGTGGCAGTTCACCCTCGATGCTGACGCGCCGCGCGGTCTGCGCTCGCTGCTCGGCGCGGCGGTGTTGCTGGTGATCATCTCGCTGACCTGGCTGCTGCGCACGGCGCGCCCGGTGATTCATTTGCCGACGCCGGAGGAACTGGATCGCGCGGCGAAAATCCTCATGGCCTCGTCGCAACCCGACGGCGGCCTCGCGCTGACCGGTGACAAGGCGTTGCTGTTTCACCCCAACGATGAGGCGTTCCTGATGTACGCCCGCCGTGGCCGCAGTCTGGTGGCGCTGTACGACCCGATCGGGCCGAGCCAGCAACGCGCGGAAATGATCTGGCAGTTCCGCGATCTCTGCGACATCCATCACACCCGCCCCGTGTTCTATCAGGTGCGCGCGGAGAATCTGCCGTACTACATGGACATCGGCCTGACAGCGATCAAGCTCGGCGAAGAAGCCAGGGTCGATCTGCAACGCTTCGACCTGGAAGCCAAGGGCAAGGAGATGAAGGATCTGCGCTACACCTGGAACCGTGGCACTCGCGATGGTCTGTCGCTGGAAATCCATGAGCCGGGCCAGGCGCCGATGGACGAGCTGAAAGTGATTTCCGATGCCTGGCTGACCGGCAAGAACGTGCGCGAGAAAGGCTTCTCCCTCGGCCGTTTCAGCGACGATTACCTAAAGCATTTCCGCATTGCGGTGATTCGCTTCGAAGGCCGCCCGGTAGCATTCGCCAATCTGCTCGAGACCTACAGCCACGACCTGGCCAGTCTCGACCTGATGCGCGCGCACCCGGAAGCGCCGAAGCTGACCATGGAATTCATGATGGTCGGCCTGATTCAACACTATAAGAGTCACGGATACGCGCGCTTCAGCCTGGGCATGGTGCCGTTGTCGGGGCTGCAACCCCGGCGCGGCGCACCGCTGACCCAGCGCCTGGGTTCGATGGTTTTCCGCCGTGGTGAGCAGCTGTACAACTTCCAAGGCTTGCGCCGCTTCAAAGACAAGTTCCAGCCCGACTGGGAACCCCGTTATATGGCCGTGCCCGCCGGACTCGATCCGCTCGTGGCGCTGGCCGATACTGCTGCCCTGATCGCGGGCGGCTTGACTGGATTGGTGAAACGCTGATGATTCAACGCTCCCTGAAGTACATCCTGGCCGCCCTGCTGGTGCTGGCCGTGATTGCCGGCGGCGGTTACTGGTACCTCAAACGCCCGGCACCGGAACCGACCGTCGAACAGCTCAAACCCGCCGATGGCACGGTCATGACCCGCGTGATCCCCGGCAACAAGCCGAAGGCTCAGGTGCTGGTGGCCGTCACCGACGAACAGAAGCTTTCCGAGAAACAACTGACCACCCTCAGCCGCAGCGCTTCGGCGCAGATCGTTCAGGTGATTCTGCCCAAGGACTGCCTGCTGCAAAGCCGCGCCCTGCAATCGGGCCTGCGCGAACTGAATGGCCCGGCCACTCTGGTCAGCGGCATCGGCCCAGGCGCTGTGCTGGCGTGGCGCTGGCTGGCGGAACAGAAAGACGACAAGGCCCAGGCCGTCTCCGTCGATCTGGCCCTGGAAAAACCCGGCTGCACTCACCTGCTGCCGAAATCCGCCGCCCACGGCCACTGGCTGGTGGCGTGGAACGACAACCCGGACGACGCCAGCGCGGGCTTCGTGCGCGATCAGCCGAACGCCGAAACCAGCATCAGCGACTACGACATCAATCTGCCGCAAGTGCTGAACAACGAACTGCGCAAAATCCTCGTCGGCGGCGACAAGGCCAACGGCGGCCTGGCGATCCCGGTCGTGGAAGTGCCGGCCGGTCAGGCCAACGACACCGTGACCCTGTTCCTCTCCGGCGATGGCGGCTGGCGCGACCTCGACCGTGACGTGGCGGGCGAAATGGCCAAGATCGGCTACCCGGTCGTCGGCATCGACACCCTGCGCTACTACTGGCAGCACAAGAGCCCGGAGCAAAGCGCACTCGACCTCACCGAACTGATGCAGCACTACCGGCAGAAATGGGGCACCAAGCGCTTCATCCTCACCGGCTATTCGTTCGGCGCTGACGTCCTGCCGGCGATCTACAACCGCCTGCCAGAGAACGAACAGCAACGCGTCGACGCGATCATCCTGCTCGCCTTCGCCCGCACCGGCAGCTTCGAAATCGAAGTCGAAGGCTGGCTGGGCAACGCCGGCAAAGAAGCCGCGACCGGCCCGGAAATGGCCAAGCTGCCAGCGGCCAAGGTTGTGTGCATCTATGGCGAAGAAGAGACGGATGAAAGTGGCTGCACCGACAAGACTGCTGTCGGCGAAGCGGTGAAACTGCCCGGCGGGCATCACTTCGATGAGAACTATCCAGCGCTGGCCAAGCGTTTGGTGGACTTGATTCAGAAGCGCCAGAGCAAGGACTCGGTCGCCGAAGAGTGATCTGAAGCGCATCCACAAAAAGCCCCCGCAACTTCACGGTTGCGGGGGCTTTTACATCCCAACAGCCACCAAAATCCCTGTGAGAGCGAGCCTGCTCGCGAAAGCGGTGGGTCAGTTTACAGATTCGGCGACTGACACTACGCCTTCGCGAGCAGGCTCGCTCCCACAGGGGAATTGCGCTGGATTCAGCGGTTTTGTGGCAAGGCTCGTAAATTTCTTGACTCTTCAGGAAACTAAAATCACCAAATGTCCACATTCCATAAAACGTGGACACCTGCTTAATTGGCATTATCGAATCGTCAACTCCACACTCATTCATCTACCGAACAAATACCCACAAAATCGCCAGCAACGTTTAGTTTCGTTTACTTCCGGTCTCGCAATATCAGATGACGCCCACAGACCTTGTAGGCAAACTCCGAAACTCTTGTTGGGGCGCTTTGCCGCTCTATTGCGCTGTTTTTCGACGGGATACTCTCAGGACGTCGCTGACCCATTCAGCGATCGGGCTTGGTAACCCGGTGGAATAAGGCGCAACAGCGCACCCGACACGACTCAGGCGAAATCCCGTCCGAGCCCCTGTGTTATGGCAGCTGTGTGTGGGACGCTTTCGAGCGTGCCGGTTTCCTTGGTTCCCCGGTTTACCAACCTGCGCACAGCTGCCACCCATTCGCTTGGTATCGGATGCGGCAGCTCTCGAAATCAAGGGAACTGACAATGAGCAATCCATCTGATCTTAAAACCATCGGCTTCACCCCTTTCCTCTACAACTCGGATCAAGCGTTCTTCAATGTCCGCTCCGGCGTCCCGATCATCAATGCCTTGTCCCAATCCTCCGACCTGCTGTCCCTTGCCAAATCCTTCGCAGAAGACGCCGCCTTCATCAGAGACACCGACCGCCATGCCTGGGCTGCGCATTACCTGACGGTGATGGGCAAAGCCTTGGTTGATGACGTGATCCAAGCGCTGATCCCACGACCTGCGCGGACGAAGACTGAATCTGAAGCTGATCTGTCTGAACGCACCTCTTGATTCAACCCAATACCCTGTGGGAGCGAGCCTGCTCGCGAATGCGGTGGTTCAGCCACCACATGCTTCGACTGACACTACGCCTTCGCGAGCAGGCTCGCTCCCACAGGGAATCAGCGGTGGTTTGAGGGATTGGGCACAGGCACAAAAAAGCCCCCGCCAACCACAAGGCTGACAGGGGCTTTTCAGTTGAGGCCAGGCTTACATCTCCACCTGCGTCCCCAACTCAATCACTCGGTTCAGCGGCAGATTAAAGAACCGCAAATTGCCATTGGCATTCTTCAACATGAACGCAAACAGCGCCTCACGCCAACGGGCCATACCTTCCAGTTTCGAGGCAATCACCGTCTCACGGCTGAGGAAGTAGGTCGTGCGCATCGGGCTGAAGTCCAGATCATCCAGATGACACAGCTTCAGCGCTTGCGGCACGTCTGGCTCGTCGGTGAAACCGAAGTGCAGGATCACCCGGAAGAAGCCTTCGCCGTGCGCTTCGACCTCGAAGCGCCGCGATGGCGGTACGCGCGGGATGTCTTCGTAGACCACCGTCAGCAACACCACTTGCTCATGCAACACCTGGTTATGCAGCAGATTGTGCAACAACGCGTGCGGTACGGCGTCGGAGCGTGCGGTGAGGAACACCGCGGTGCCTTGCACCCGATGCGGCGGTTGCACGCGGATGCTGCTGATGAAGATCGGCAGCGGCAGCGCGCCTTCGTCGAGGCGTTCGACCAGCAGCTGTTTGCCGCGCTTCCAGGTGGTCATCAGCACGAACAGCGCGATACCGGCGATCACCGGGAAAGCGCCGCCCTGGACGATCTTCGGTACGTTGGCAGCGAAATACAGACCATCCACCAACAGGAAGCCGATCAACACCGGCACCGCAAGGATCGGTGGCCATTTCCACAGCAGCAGCATGACCGCCGACACCAGAATGGTGGTCATCAGCATAGTGCCGGTCACTGCGACGCCGTAGGCCGAGGCCAGTGCACCGGAGGATTCGAAGCCCAGCACCAACAGCACCACGCCGACCATCAGCGCCCAGTTCACCGCGCCGATGTAGATCTGGCCTTGTTCGTCGCTGGAGGTGTGCTGGATGTACATGCGCGGGATGTAACCGAGCTGGATCGCCTGACGGGTCAGGGAGAACGCACCGGAAATCACGGCTTGCGAAGCGATCACCGTGGCCAGGGTCGACAGGCCGACCAGCGGAATCAGCGCCCAGCTCGGCGCCAGCAGATAGAACGGGTTGCGCGCGGCTTCCGGGTTTTCCAGCAGCAACGCGCCCTGGCCAAAGTAATTCAGCACCAGCGCCGGCAGCACCAGCAGAAACCAGGCGCGGGCGATCGGCTTGCGACCGAAGTGGCCCATGTCAGCGTATAGCGCTTCCGCGCCGGTCAGCGCCAGCACCACGGCGCCGAGAATTGCGACGCCCATGCCCGGGTGCACGACGAAAAAATTCACCGCCCACATCGGGTTCAGCGCGTGCAGCACTTCCGGGGTGTGGCTGATGCCGTACACACCGAGGGCGCCGAGGACGAGGAACCAGGTGACCATAATCGGCCCGAACAGAATGCCGATCCGCGCGGTACCGTGGCGCTGGATCAGAAACAAGGCGACCAGCACCACCAGCGACAGCGGCACCACCCAGTGATCAATGCCGTCAAACGCCAGGCCAAGGCCTTCGATCGCCGACAGCACCGAAATGGCCGGGGTGATCATGCTGTCGCCATAGAACAGCGCCGCGCCGATCAGCCCGCACACCACCAACAGCGTGCGCAGGCGCTTGCGCCCCGCCGCTGCGCGCCGTGCCAGTGCGGTCAGCGCCATGATGCCGCCCTCGCCCTGGTTGTCGGCGCGCAGGACGAACATCATGTACTTGATCGAGACCACCCAGATCAGCGACCAGAAGATCAACGACAGAATGCCCAGCACGCCGTCGTGATTGACCGGCACGCCGTAACCGCCGGAAAACACTTCCTTGAGGGTGTACAACGGGCTCGTACCGATGTCGCCATAAACCACCCCGACCGCCGCGACCAGCATGCTCAGCGGTCTGCTTGCCGAACCCTCGGCGCCCGCCGCATGACTACTTGCCTGACCCATCCAACACTCCTGATCTCGATACCGGCTTCTTTGAAGGAAGCACTATGCTTTGAGTTGCAGCATGCGCTGTTTTACCTGTTGTTACAGACCAATGATTGACTGCAAGAAATCGGTAAAGCTCAACGGCGCGAAGCATAGCGCAGCACTCGTCGTATTTCCCCGTATAAAGCTGGTCAAGTGCGTTGCCCGCCGCTAGAATTGCGCACTTTTTGATCAGAGGCGCGCCCTAAGCGCCCATCCGTCGGCTTGCGCACCAAGCAAGCGACGTCACAAAACACCGAGGTTAGACATGTCCACCACTCCTGCGCCGGCCAATCCAAAGGTTGGCTTTGTATCTCTGGGTTGCCCGAAAGCACTGGTCGACTCCGAGCGCATCCTGACCCAGCTGCGCATGGAAGGCTATGACGTGGTGTCCACCTATCAGGACGCCGACGTCGTGGTGGTCAACACCTGCGGTTTCATCGATTCGGCCAAGGCTGAGTCGCTGGAAGTGATCGGCGAAGCGATCAAGGAAAACGGCAAGGTCATCGTTACCGGCTGCATGGGCGTGGAAGAAGGCAACATCCGCAACGTGCACCCGAGCGTGCTGGCCGTGACCGGTCCGCAGCAGTACGAGCAAGTGGTCAACGCCGTGCACGAAGTGGTGCCGCCGCGTCAGGATCACAACCCGCTGATCGACCTGGTGCCGCCGCAAGGCATCAAACTGACCCCGCGCCACTACGCGTACCTGAAGATTTCCGAAGGCTGCAACCACAGCTGCTCGTTCTGCATCATCCCGTCGATGCGCGGCAAACTGGTCAGCCGTCCGGTTGGTGATGTGCTCGACGAGGCGCAGCGCCTGGTCAAATCCGGAGTCAAAGAGCTGCTGGTGATCTCGCAAGACACCAGCGCCTACGGCGTCGACGTGAAATACCGCACCGGTTTCTGGAACGGCGCGCCGGTGAAAACCCGCATGACCGAACTGTGCGAAGCGCTGAGCACGCTGGGCGTCTGGGTCCGCCTGCACTACGTTTATCCGTACCCGCACGTCGACGAGCTGATCCCGCTGATGGCCGCCGGCAAGATCCTGCCGTACCTGGATATCCCGTTCCAGCACGCCAGCCCGAAAGTACTGAAGTCGATGAAACGTCCGGCGTTCGAAGACAAGACCCTGGCGCGCATCAAGAACTGGCGCGAAATCTGCCCGGACCTGATCATCCGTTCGACCTTCATCGTCGGCTTCCCGGGCGAAACCGAAGAAGACTTCCAGTACCTGCTCAACTGGCTGACCGAAGCCCAGCTCGACCGCGTCGGCTGCTTCCAGTACTCGCCGGTGGATGGCGCACCGGCCAACGATCTGGATCTGGAAGTGGTCCCGGACGACGTCAAGCAAGACCGTTGGGAACGCTTCATGGCGCACCAGCAGGCGATCAGCTCGGCACGTCTGCAGATGCGCATTGGTCGTGAGATTGAAGTGCTGGTGGATGAGGTGGACGAGCAAGGCGCGGTCGGCCGTTGCTTCTTCGACGCCCCGGAAATCGATGGCAACGTGTTTATTGATAACGGCAGCAACCTGAAGCCGGGCGACAAGGTCTGGTGCAAGGTGACTGACGCTGACGAATATGATCTGTGGGCTGAGCAGATCTGATCTGAAGATCAAAAGCCCCTCACCCCAGCCCTCTCCCAGAGGGAGAGGGAGCTGACCGTGTTGTTCTTTCTAGGTACATCGACCTGAGCTATCCGGTCGAACTCAGGTTTGAAAAGCACGAAGTTCAGCTCCCTTCCCCCTCGCCCCCTCTGGGGGAGAGGGTTGGGGTGAGGGGGAGAGATCTTGCTGGCGACAGAAATAGCCAGCCAGACACCGCAACAAATCCAAAAAGCCCCGCTCTTTTCCGAGATACGGGGCTTTTTTGCGGCTATCGTTTAGCGGGGGACGGACTCCCTTGAACCGCACAAGAGGCACACGCACATGCGTCAGCATTCGGTCATCCACACACCGAAACTCAGCGATTACCAGGAACTGACCCGGGTCTGGGAGGCCTCGGTTCGCGCGACACATGATTTTCTGCCGGACAGCTATATCGAGCTGCTGCGCAATCTGGTGCTCACCCGCTATCTCGACGCGGTAATGCTGATCTGCACCAAGGACCGCCAGCAGCGCATCACCGGGTTTGCCGGTGTCGCGGCGGGCAAGATTGAAATGCTGTTCATCGATCCCGACCATCGTGGTCAGGGACTGGGCAAGCAGTTGCTGCGCTATGCGATCGAACGGCTCAACGCCGATGAACTCGACGTCAACGAACAAAATCCGCAAGCCTTGGGTTTTTACGAGAAACAGGGCTTCGAGGTGATCGGCCGCTCCGAGGTCGACGGCATGGGCCAGCCGTATCCGTTGCTGCATATGCGCTTGCGGCAGTCCCAGCAGCGCGCGAACCATGCCTGACACAACCTGGAACCCTGTGGGAGCTGGCTTGCCAGCGATGCAGACGCCGCGGTGTACGAGAAATACCGAGTTGATACCATCGCAGGCAAGCCAGCTCCCATAGGGAATACCAACACCCTGCAAATGGAACCGGGCTTAACCGCTTCCACACAGGTACAATGCCCACCCCTTTTTTGTTACGGCCCCGTCATGACTGACCCGATTCGCCTCTCCAAACGCCTCATCGAACTGGTCGGTTGCTCCCGCCGGGAGGCCGAGCTGTTCATCGAGGGCGGCTGGGTCACCGTGGACGGCGAAGTCATCGATGAGCCGCAATTCAAGGTCGGCGAGCAAAAGGTCGAGCTCGACAAGGACGCCAAGGCCACCGCGCCGGAGCCGGTGACCATCCTGCTTAACGCGCCCGCCGGCATGGATGTCGACAGCGCCATGCAATCGCTCAGCGCCGAAACCCTCAGCGAAGAGCATCGCTACGGCAAGCGTCCGTTGCGCGGGCATTTCCTGCGCCTGACCGCCAGCGCCGACCTGCAGCCCAAGGCCAGCGGCCTGCTGGTGTTCACCCAGGACTGGAAAATCCTGCGCAAACTCACCGCCGACGCGGCGAAGATCGAGCAGGAATACATCGTCGAAGTCGAAGGTGAGATGGCTGCCCACGGCCTCAACCGCCTGCAACATGGCCTGACGCACAAGGGCAAGGAGCTGCCGCCGGTCAAGGCCAGCTGGCAGAACGAAAACCGCCTGCGCTTCGCCATGAAAAACCCGCAGCCGGGAATCATCGCGCAGTTCTGCGAAGCGGTCGGCCTGAAGGTCATCGGCATCCGCCGCATCCGCATCGGCGGCGTGTCGATCGGCAAGGTCCCGGTTGGCCAATGGCGCTACCTGTCCGGCAAAGAGAAGTTCTAGAACTTCCACTGCCGCCACACATTCCGGCAGCGCCCGCGAGCGCTGCCCACAACGCATCAGGAATACCGACATGGTTCATAACGACGTACTGCGCAGCGTGCGCTACATGCTCGACATCAGCGACAAGAAAGTTGTCGAGATCATCAAACTGGGCGGCATGGACGTCACGCTCGCCGATGTCATCACCTGGCTCGACAAGAAAGAAGAAGACGAAGAAGGCTTCGTACGCTGCCCGGACGAAGTCATCGCGCACTTCCTCGACGGCCTGGTGATCTTCAAACGCGGCAAGGACGAAAGCCGTCCGCCGCAGCCGATCGAAGTGCCGGTGACCAACAACATCATCCTGAAAAAACTGCGTGTGGCCTTCGAACTGAAAGAAGACGACATGCACGCGATCCTCAAGGCCGCCGAGTTTCCGGTATCCAAGCCTGAACTGAGCGCGCTGTTCCGCAAGGTCGGCCACACCAACTATCGGCCGTGTGGCGATCAGTTGCTGCGTAACTTCCTCAAGGGTCTGACCCTGCGCGTTCGCCCGGCCTGATGCCCTTCTGCGGTGGCGACTGATGGTCGCCACCGCAGCGCATGACCGTTCATTCCCTTCGAAAATAGTGGCTCCGTTTTTTGCGGCTGGCGACTAGGGTGTATTGACCCCTAGCCCTCAGGATTCGCCATGCACCCGTACTTTTCCCTGCAAGGCCGCACCGCTCTGGTGACCGGCGGCACCCGTGGTATCGGCAAAATGATCGCCAAGGCCTTTGTCGAGGCTGGCGCCCGAGTGTTCGTCTGCTCCCGCGACGCCGAAGCCTGTCATCAAACGGCGCAAGAACTCAGTGCCTTCGGCACTTGCCACGGCGTGGCGGCGAATCTGGCCACTGAAGAAGGCGTGCAGGAACTGGCCGCGCGCCTGGGTGAGCAGATCACTCATCTGGACATTCTGGTGAACAATGCCGGCACCACGTGGGGCGCGCCGCTGGAGAGCTATCCGGTCAAGGGCTGGGAAAAGGTCATGCAGCTCAACGTGACGTCGGTGTTCAGTTGCATCCAGCAGTTTCTGCCATTACTGCGCAAGGCTGGTTCGGCGGCGAATCCGGCGCGGATCATCAATATCGGTTCGGTGGCGGGGATTTCTTCGTTTGGCGAGCAGGCGTATGCCTATGGGCCGAGCAAGGCCGCCCTGCATCAGTTGTCGCGCATTCTCGCCCGGGAACTGGTGAGCCAGCACATCAACGTCAACGTGATTGCGCCGGGTCGCTTTCCGAGCAAGATGACCCAGCATATTGGTAATGATGAGCAGGCGTTGGCTGAGGACACCGCGCTGATTCCGATGAAGCGCTGGGGGCGTGAGGAAGAGATGGCGGCGCTGGCGATCAGCCTGGCGAGTACGGCGGGGGCTTATATGACCGGGAACATCATTCCTCTTGATGGTGGGTTCAGTCTGTAGGTCGGCGGTGCGGCATTCGCGAGCAGGCTCGCTCCCACAGGGATTTCGTACACAACGCAACTCCATTGTGGGAGCGAGCCTGCTCGCGAAGAGGCCAGCCCTGTCACCACCAGACTTGAAGCGGGCCGGGTTATCATGCCCCCCCTGCCCCGCTTCGAATGCAAACCATGACTTACAGCGTCTCCCCCATCGGCTTCGTGCGCTCCTGCTTCAAGGAGAAGTTCGCCATCCCCCGCCAGCCACAACTGGCCCCGGCCGCCCGTGGCGTGCTGGAACTGGTCGCGCCGTTCGACCAGGGTGACGCCGTGCAGGGGCTGGAGCAGGTCAGCCATGTGTGGCTGTTGTTTCTGTTCCACCAAGCCCTGGAAGACAAACCGCGACTGAAAGTGCGCCCGCCACGCCTGGGCGGCAACAAGTCGATGGGCGTGTTCGCCACCCGCGCCACGCACCGGCCGAACGGCATTGGCCAGTCGGTGGTGAAGCTGGACAGGGTCGAAGGTAATCGGCTGTTTATCTCCGGGATCGATCTGCTCGACGGCACGCCGGTGCTGGATATCAAACCGTATGTGCCGTATGCCGACATCATCCCTGGGGCAACCAATGACATCGCCAGCGCGGCGCCGCAGTTGATCGACGTCCAGTGGGTGGAGTCAGCCTTGAAACAAGCGCACACCCACGCTCAGCGGCTTGAAGAGCCATTGGTTGAGTTGATCGAGCAGTGCCTGGCGCAGGATCCGCGTCCGGCGTATCAGACACCGGCGCCGGAACGTGAATATGGTGCGCAGTTCTGGGATCTGGACGTGCGCTGGCATTACCCGACGCCCGAACAGATCCGCGTGCTGGAAGTCATCCCGGCCAAGGCATAAAACCCGCAAACGAAAAAGCCCGCGCTGCCTTCTCAGGCAACGCGGGCTTTTACTGTCACACCCAAAAACCAACTGTGGGAGCGAGCCTGCTCGCGAAGGCGTCGTGTCAGTCAACATCAATCTTAATGACAGACTGCTTTCGCGAGCGGGCTCGCTCCCACAGGTATCGCAGGTTATTTTTCGACGAACGCACGCTCGATCAGGTAATCACCCGGCTCGCGCATCCGCGCCGAGATTTTCAGGCCGAAGCTGTCGAGCACTTCGCTGGTCTCGTCGAGCATGCTTGGGCTGCCGCAGATCATTGCGCGGTCGTCCTGCGGGTTGATGGGTGGCAGGCCGATATCGCTGAACAGCTTGCCGCTGCGCATCAGGTCGGTCAGGCGGCCCTGATTCTCGAACGGCTCGCGGGTCACGGTCGGGTAGTAGATCAGCTTGTCACGCAGCGCCTCGCCGAAGAACTCGTTCTGCGGCAAATGCTCGGTGATAAATTCGCGGTAGGCGACTTCATTGACGTAACGCACACCGTGAACCAGGATCACTTTCTCAAAGCGCTCGTAGGTTTCCGGGTCCTGAATGACGCTCATGAACGGCGCCAGACCGGTGCCGGTGCTCAGCAGGTACAGGTGCTTGCCCGGGTTCAGGTCATCGAGAACCAGCGTACCGGTAGGCTTCTTCGAGATGATGATCTCGTCGCCTTCCTTCAAGTGCTGCAGCTGGGAGGTCAGCGGACCGTCCTGCACTTTGATGCTGAAGAACTCGAGATGCTCTTCCCAGTTCGGGCTGGCGATCGAGTAAGCGCGCATAAGCGGGCGGCCATTGGGCTGTTGCAGGCCGATCATCACGAACTGACCGTTCTCGAAGCGCAGGCCCGGATCGCGGGTGCACTTGAAGCTGAACAGAGTGTCGTTCCAGTGATGAACACTGAGGACACGCTCGTGGTTCATGTTGCTCATGTACGTTTGACTCCTGGAGATTGGTCTGCGCGGCTCAATGAGGCTCAACGTGCGCAATTGCATCGCATTCTAATAGCGACGACAATATCTGTTAACTGGATTATTAAGATAAGGGTTATCGGTTATATCGATATGCGATTTACTCTCCGTCAACTGCAAGTCTTCGTCGCCGTCGCCCAGCAGGAAAGCGTATCCCGTGCTGCGGGTCTGCTCAACCTCTCGCAATCGGCGGCGAGCACTTCGATCACCGAGCTTGAGCGCCAGTCCAGTTGCCAGCTGTTCGACCGCGCCGGCAAACGCCTGAGCCTCAACGCCCTCGGCAAACAACTGTTGCCGCAAGCGGTGGCCCTGCTCGACCAGGCCAAGGAAATCGAAGACCTGCTTAATGGCAAATCCGGTTTCGGCTCGTTATCAGTGGGGGCGACGCTGACCATTGGCAACTATCTGGCCACCCTGCTGATCGGCAGTTTCATGCAGCGCCACCCCGAAAGTCAGGTCAAGCTGCACGTGCAGAACACTGCCAATATCGTGCAGCAGGTCGCCCACTACGAAATTGATCTGGGTCTAATCGAAGGCGATTGCAGCCACCCGGACATCGAAGTGCAGAGTTGGGTCGAGGATGAGCTGGTGGTGTTTTGCGCGCCGCAGCATCCGTTGGCCAAACGCGGCAGTGCGACAATGGAAGAGCTGACCCATGAGGCATGGATTCTGCGTGAACAGGGTTCCGGCACGCGGCTGACCTTCGACCAAGCTATGCGTCACCATCGCAGCGCGCTGAATATTCGTCTCGAGCTGGAACACACCGAAGCGATCAAACGTGCAGTGGAATCTGGCTTGGGGATTGGCTGCATTTCGCGGCTGGCGCTGCGCGATGCCTTCCGGCGCGGCAGTCTGGTGCCGGTGGAGACGCCGGATCTGGACCTGGCGCGGCAGTTCTATTTCATCTGGCACAAACAGAAGTACCAGACTTCAGCGATGCGCGAGTTTCTCGAGCTGTGCCGAGCATTCACCGCCGGGGTGCAGCGCAGCGACGAGATCGTCTTGCCGACTATCGCTTAAAGCAGAATCACCGCCCACACCAGCCCGATCATGCTCAGCGCCACGAACTGCGCGGCGCTGCCCATGTCCTTGGCGTTCTTCGACAGCGGATGCAATTCCAGCGAGATGCGGTCAATGGCCGCTTCCACCGCCGAATTGAGCAGCTCGACAATCAGCGCCAGCAAGCAAACCGCGATCAACACCGCCTGCTCGACCCGGCTGACATTGAGGAAGAATGTCAGCGGAATCAGCACCACGTTGAGCAGCACCAGTTGGCGGAATGCCGCTTCGCCAGTGAAGGCGGCGCGCAGGCCATCGAGCGAATAGCCGGACGCGTTGAGGATGCGTTTCAGGCCGGTCTGGCCCTTGAAAGGTGACATAAGAAAGAAACCAGCCAAAAAGGTGTGGGGAAGCTAGATCAACGAAAGTCAAAAAAGCGTGAAACCGCCAGCCATCACTGGCTCGGAATTGACTCAAGTTGTTGCAGCAGTAAAGCCGCTTGCGTGCGAGTGCGCACGTTCAATTTGCGAAAGATCGCCGTGACGTGGGCCTTAATGGTCGCTTCCGACACGCTCAGCTCATAGGCAATCTGCTTGTTGAGCAGACCTTCGCAGACCATGGTCAGCACGCGGAACTGTTGCGGCGTCAGGCTGGCGAGGCCATCACTGGCAGCTTTCGCCTCATCCGACACGCTGACTGCTTCGAACGCTTGCGGCGGCCAGAACACGTCGCCATCGAGCACCTTGCGCACCGCTTCCTGAATTACGCTCAGATCGCTGGACTTGGGAATGAAACCACTGGCGCCGAACTCGCGGGATTTGACCATCACCGAGGCTTCTTCCTGGGCAGAGACCATCACCACCGGAATCTGCGGATACTGCCCGCGCAGCAGCACCAGCCCGGAAAAACCGTAGGCGCCGGGCATGTTCAGGTCCAGCAGAACCAGATCCCAGTCAGCCTTTTCGGTCAGGCGGGCTTCCAGTTCGGCAATGCTCGCCACCTCCACCAGCCGCACGTCCGGGCCAAGGCCCAGCGTCACCGCTTGGTGCAGGGCGCTGCGAAACAGTGGGTGATCATCGGCAATCAGGATGTCGTATGTGGCCATTTTTCAAATGATCCTGTTTTTGATGGCAGACGCGGTAGATTCCGGTCTGGCCAAAGCAACTCGAGACAACGCTTGGAAGCGATATCCACAGGGGCACGTTCGACGCCAATCAACAGCAAACACGGCGTCTCAAACCTTGGCCGCACCCTAATCGGCGCCAAGCATGCCCAGCGCAGCCGGGGTGGTCAAGCAAGATGGCCAGCGCTGTCGACAGTATGGGCCACTATCGGGCCAACGCCGGCTGCGGCTTTCGTATATAGGGCAGCAGCTCGGCATGGGCGGGCGTCGATTCATTCATGTCCAGTTGCTGCTTGGCACCGAGGTAATGCTGGCTGAACACATCGAAATAAGCATCCAGCGCCGAGGCGGCATCGCTGTCACCGGCCAGCTCCAGGCACAACGCAGCGACTTCGGCGGTGCACAGGTGCTCGCTGCGGGTCGAACGGCGCAAGCGATAGCGCGAGAGTTTGTCGGGCAGCAGGCTGAGGATTGGCAAGCGGTCGAAATACGGACTCTTGCGAAAAATCTTGCGCGCCTCCGTCCAGGTCGCATCGAGCAGAATGAACAGCGGGCGCTTGCTGCTATCGACTGCCACCGTGTTGGTCACCCGCGACGGTTCGACATACTCGCCCGGAAACACCAGGTACGGCTGCCATTGCGGATCGTTGAGCAGTGCAAGCATCTGCGGGTCGGGCTCGGTGCGTGACCAGATGAACGCATGGTTGTCGCGCACCACATCGGCAATCAGCCAACCGGTGTTGCTTGGCTTGAACACTTCCTTGCCGGTCATGATCAGGCACACGCCGGAACGGGTGTCGACGCTTGGCCGCCACGCGCACAGGCAATGACTGATGATCACTCGGCAATCGCGGCAACGCTCGGAGCGAAAGCCGCGCGCCTGAATCGGCTTGATACCTTCGTCTTCGCGCTGATCGCGCAGGCGGGCCACGGCGTTGGGGGCATGGTTCATCGCAGGCAACACCGGCTGACAGGGAAACTCGACACGAAAAACACTCGGCAGGGCAATAAAGGCCGGCAGTTTACCAGAGCGTCGGCCACAAGCCTGTACCGTCCAGACCGGCTCCCCTATAATTCGCCGCCACTGAACGCACCGCCCCGTGACGGGTCGAACCACCAGTCACCGAATCAGGAGAGTTTCATGCTGCGCCTTATCGTTCCCACCGCTGCCATTCTGCTGGCGTCGTCCTTTACCGCTCAGGCTGCGTCCCTGAGTGAGCAGAATCTGAACCGAGAGCTGCGCAACGTCGCCGCCCAAAGCAGCGTCGGCACGCCACGGGCGATCAATGAAGACATTCTTGATCAAGGCTACACCGTCGAAGGCACGCAGCTGATCAACCATCTGAGCGTGCAAAAGAGCCACGCCGACAAGATGCGCGCCGATCCCAAGGCTGTGTATTTCCAGTTGGGCGCGTCGGTGTGCAACAACCCGTCGTACCGCAAGCTGATGGCCAAGGGCGCGATCATGCGTTACGACTTCACCGAAGTGAAAACCAACAAAGCGATCGGCTCGGCCAGTTACCAGGAATCCGATTGCCCGAAAGCCGCGCCAGCGAAGAAGAAGTAATCAGCGCGAAGCCTTGGCGCGCCGCTGCTCATCCTCGGCGCGCAATTCCGCCACTAGCGCCTGCAGATAGCGCGAGCGACGCTCGCCGCCGGCCAATCGTCGGCAGCACTCTTCTTCGAGACTCAATTGATGCGTCTCGGCCGACTCCTGCAACATTCGATACAGCTGCGTATCGATCTCCAGAACCACTCTGACCATGCATCCCGCCTCCTTGCCACCCACGAATCCTTGAATTGCTTTGCCTTGCGCAAGCGCAAGGTTGTCTTGCGACGTCTGTATTTGAGTAAATCAGAGTGATGGCCCTTTGCGATACGTTCAGACGAGCGGCGGGGCTTTGGCGCAAATCAGTAAGCGGTTGCCAGACAAAACGTTACAGCGCACTGTTCAAGTCAGCGCGAATGCGTGCGAGGGTCTAGATTGAGAGTATTCCCGATCATTCGTTAACGGCAGAAATGGAACTGCCGGCCCTGTGTGTTTTTGCAGTGCGACCCGGACGCTGGTTGTCCGGGCTACCCGCTCTGTACAGAAGGAGACGTTGAATGCCTTATCAACCGAATGACCTCTTGAGCCGTCATTTTCAGGAAAGCGGCGACCTTGTCAGCCAGGTCGAAGCCCAACTCAGTCATATTTCCACCAACAGCCCGAACATCCCCATCTACCGTGACATGATCCTGACCGTGCTGCGCATGGCTCAGGAAGACCACAACCGCTGGAACGCCAAGATCACCCTGCAAGCCCTGCGTGAACTGGAGCAAGCATTTCGTGTACTCGAGCAATTCAAGGGGCGGCGCAAAGTTACCGTGTTCGGCTCGGCACGTACGCCAGTGGAGCATCCGCTGTATGCAATGGCCCGCGAACTCGGCGCAGCACTGACACGCGCAGAGATGATGGTCATCACCGGCGCCGGCGGCGGCATCATGGCCGCCGCCCACGAAGGAGCCGGACGTGACCACAGTTTGGGTTTCAACATCACCCTGCCCTTCGAACAACACGCCAACCCCACCGTCGACGGCACCGATAATCTGTTGCCATTCCACTTTTTCTTCACCCGAAAACTGTTCTTCGTCAAAGAGGCCGATGCGCTGGTGCTGTGCCCAGGCGGGTTTGGCACCCTTGATGAAGCGCTGGAGGTGCTGACACTGATTCAGACCGGCAAAAGCCCATTGGTGCCGGTGGTGTTGCTGGATGTTCCGGGGGGTACCTTCTGGCAAGGTGCGCTGGACTTCATCCGCAATCAGCTGGAAGAAAACCGCTACATCCTGCCGACCGATATGAAGCTGATGCGACTGGTCTACAGCGTTGAAGAAGCGGTGGAAGAGATCAATCAGTTCTACAGCAACTTCCACTCCAGCCGCTGGCTCAAGCGGCAATTTGTGATTCGCATGAACCACAAGCTCAGCGACCAGGCACTGGCGCGGATGCAGGAGGAGTTTGCTGATCTGTGCCTGAGCGACCAGTTCCACCAACATGCCTACAGCGGCGAAGAACACGACGATGCGCAGTTCAGCCATCTGGCACGGCTGGCCTTTGCCTTCAATGGCCGTACCCATGGTCGTCTGAGGGAGTTGGTGGACTTTATCAATCTGCCGGAAAACTGGGCCGATTCAAAACCGCCCATTGCACAACGCTCACGCGAGCCTTTCAACGTAATTTGAAGGCAAAAAAAAGGCCCGCTATTTTCTAAAAAATAGCGGGCCTTTTTTGTTGAATCGGTCTAATCGTCTATCCCTCGACCGCTGAACAAGCGGTTGATCATCTCCATCGAGAACCCCCGATACGCCAGAAACCGGCCTTGCCTGGCCCGTTCTTTCGCATCAATCGGTAAATGTCCGGAGAACTTACGTTGCCACGTATCCTGAAGCTGCGCCTGCCAATTGATACCACTTTCGCGCAGGGCGATTTCGATATCGGTACGTTGCAAACCCCGCTGGCTGAGCTCCTCGCGAATTCGCAGAGGGCCATAGCCGGAACGGGCTCGGTAGGAGACAAAGCTTTCAAGGTAACGGGCTTCGGAAAGCAGACCCTCTTCCGTCAAACGGTCGAGGGCTGTTTCGATCAGCTCCGCCTCGGCGCCGCGCTGACGCAGCTTACGCGTCAACTCGACTCGACCATGCTCGCGACGTGCGAGCAGGTCCATGGCGGTTCGCCGCACCGCGACGAGGGTATCCAGTACGGCGGTGGTCATCGCTGATATCAGAGATCAGCGTCGGCCAGGTCGTCTTCGGTCTCTTTGACCGCCGAGGCCTTGGAATCCGCGATCACCGCTGGCGACAGCAGCTTGTCACGCAGCTGCTTCTCGAGCTTCGCGGCGATTTCCGGGTTGTCCGCCAGGAACTTGGCCGAGTTGGCCTTGCCCTGACCGATCTTGGTGCCTTCGTAGGCGTACCAGGCGCCGGACTTCTCGACAAAACCGTGCAGCACACCCAGGTCGATCATCTCGCCGTTGAGGTAGATGCCTTTGCCGTAAAGAATCTGGAACTCGGCCTGACGGAACGGCGAAGCCACCTTGTTCTTCACAACCTTGACGCGGGTTTCGCTGCCGACCACTTCGTCGCCTTCCTTCACCGCGCCGGTACGGCGGATGTCGAGACGAACCGAGGCGTAGAACTTCAGCGCGTTACCACCGGTGGTGGTTTCCGGGCTGCCGAACATCACGCCGATTTTCATACGGATCTGGTTGATGAAAATGACCAGGCAGTTGGCGTTCTTGATGTTACCGGTGATTTTACGCAGCGCCTGAGACATCAGACGTGCTTGCAGGCCGACGTGCATGTCGCCCATTTCACCTTCGATTTCAGCCTTCGGCACCAGTGCGGCCACGGAGTCGACGATGATCACGTCAACGGCGTTGGAGCGCACCAGCATGTCGGTGATTTCCAGGGCCTGTTCGCCGGTGTCCGGCTGGGAAACCAGCAGGTCGTCAACGTTGACGCCCAGCTTGCCGGCGTACTCTGGATCGAGCGCGTGCTCGGCGTCGACGAATGCGCAGGTCGCGCCGGCTTTTTGCGCCTGGGCGATCACGGACAACGTCAGCGTGGTTTTACCGGAGGATTCAGGACCGTAGATTTCAACAATACGGCCTTTTGGCAGACCGCCGATGCCGAGTGCGATGTCCAGACCCAGAGAGCCAGTAGAGATGGCCGGGATCGCCTGACGGTCCTGATCGCCCATACGCATTACGGCACCCTTGCCGAATTGACGTTCGATCTGACCCAGGGCCGCAGCCAAGGCTTTCTTCTTGTTGTCGTCCATTAAAGTCCTCACGTAATCAATAAGGCCTGACGGCCAACACCTGTATAAGTAGCCAGTATTATTCCACAGCGTTCGAAGATCGCCTACCCCTGATTTTCGATTTCTCGTGCCGCTAGTCGCACAAGCCCCTCTAGCGCGGCCTTCACCGTTTGTCGGCGGACTTCATCACGACCGCCGGGGAAGTGCTGAACTTCAGTGTAAACCTCATCGCCCACACCCCAGGCCAGCCACACTGTGCCCACCGGTTTGTTCGGCGTGCCACCGTCGGGACCGGCGACACCGCTGACCGCCACGGCAAAATGCGCCAGGCTGTGATGCTGCGCACCGCGCACCATGGCCTCGACCACTTCACGACTGACCGCCCCTACCGTCTCGAACAAATCGCCTGGCACATCCAGCTGCCGGGTTTTCTGCCGATTGGAGTACGTCACATAACCCGCTTCAAACCAGGCCGAACTGCCCGGAATCCGCGTAATCGCTTCGGCGATACCGCCACCGGTACAGGACTCGGCGGTAGTGACATGAGCATTGAGCACTTGCAGACGTCGGCCCAGTTCTGCGGCCAGTTGAGTGGTCTCTTTCACGGCGAGCTCCGAATCGTGTGGAATGCCTTCACCGTACACGAGCCGGCCATGCTTTCAATACACAAGATCATTCAAGATGTTCGGGCGCCAGCGCTCTGACATAGGCCTGACAGGCCTGCAACGCAATCAATCCACGGTCGCCGGTGTCGGTGATGGCGATAATTCGTTGAGCATGCGCCGGGTCAAGTCGGGCGCGTACGGTTGCAGGATCCACGCCGCCGGTGCCGGCGGCGGCTGGCACCGCACAGCCGTGGGCAACGTCGCCGGCATCGAGAAGGACTGACAGCCGCACATCGGCAGTAGCAAGGCGATCGCGCAAGCGATCCTGATCACGTTGGGCATCGCTCAGCGCTCGATAATGGGTTTGCTCACTGGCCGCGAGCCGCTGCTCCAGTGCCAGGCGTCTATCCTGCTCGGCCTGTTGCGCGGTGGCGGCGGTCTGCGTCAGTTGATTGAGGGTTTCGGCGTTTAACCGCGCCTGCTCGGCCAATTGCCGCCCGTAGCGCCAGTCCTGAAACTGCCATGCCGCTGCAAACGCCCCGGTCACCAGCAGCAACAGACCCATCACGCGCCAGGAGCTGGACATAGCACCGCCCTCGCCCGCGCCCAGATTTCCAGACGATCCTGCAAGCCGTTCAACCCGCCGTTGATCCGCCGGGTGATGGTGTTGAACTGGTCCGCGTCGGCCAGTTCATTCAGGCCCTTCTGCGCCCAGAACCACGCCGCCGATTCGGCCGCCCATTGCGGTTGCTCGAGCAATTCGGGCAATGCCAACAGACGCTCATCGCCAAACAAGCCGAGACTGCACTGACGATAATTTGCCCGGCCGGTGATCTGAATCAGTCCACGCCCGCGATACTTTTGCCCGTCGCCATCCGCCTCGGGCGTATTGCCCAGACGCAGCGCCAGGGTGCCGGTGTCGTATTTGCTCAGGTACTGGTTGTTGCCCAGTTCGCGCACGTAACGCAATTGGCCCGACTCGTGACCGACCTGTGCCAGAAAAGCCGCGATACGTTTTGGCGTATCGATGCGATGCCTGGCCATCGCGGTGTTGAGTGGCGAAACAAAAACGCCCGCTTGGGAGCGGGCGTTGGGCATGATGTCGATAAGGTGTTTTTCAGTTAATTGCATGATGCTTGATCCTCCCTGGATGTTGTCCCGATTGAATCACGGCTGGCGGTTGATGCTTGCCAGCCATTTATTTGCCAGAGTTTTCAGGGTGCCGGTTGCACCAGTTTCAGCGAGTACCCCATCCGCCGGTAGCACCTGCCCGCCCGAGAGCTGCCACTGCTGGAACTCTAGCCAGTCGCGATTGTTGGAGTCCTGTGGAATAAATGCACAGTCAGCCAGGCGCAACACGCCGCAAGCGCTTAGTTGATAAGCCATGAGTGTCGCTCCTAGATTTCAGCGTCCGCTGTCCATTCCAGTTGTAAAGTCTGCCCCGGTGCGCTGCCGACTGGCGTGACAGTGGCAAAAGAAATACTACGATCCGTTACGCCTTGAAGTAGCGTGCCGGTGCAAGCTTTGCTGATCGTTTGATTCCAGACCTGATTACTGCTGTCTGCCGGGCTATAGGCAGTGACAGTCGGTTGAACCCTTTTCTGAACCAGAAAGCCGATCGTCATCCCGTATTGGCCGATATTTCCTGCCGGGACCTGAGTAAACGTCGAGATACACGTATTGGTGCCATTATTGGCTTTGACCGGCAACCCGGAAGCAAATGACTTTTCGTAATAGCGCTGACATAACGCCAGCTCCTGCGCTAAGGGACGAAGCTCAAAGGGAGTGGACACAGGCCCCTCCTCCAATTGGATCTGTGTCAGATCGACCGTTTGCAGAACGTTGAGAGGCAGATCGAACGCCAATGTCAGACAGTCGCCGCTGCCTTGCATTTTCCCCGCAATGGCGGGCACCTGAAACGTTGCGGTGTAGCGCGTCCACACTGTGTTCAGTTGAAACGTATCAATCAGTTTCCCAACGGCTGCCGATCCACCTACTCCGAATTGCTGCGCAATCGTTATTTGCAAAGGCCGCACGGCATCGGATCGAGCCCAAAACGTCAGCGTTGCCGTTTTTCCGGCGAGCGTTCTGACCGACTCTATATTCTGGGAGATTTTGTGAACGGTAGCTCCCGCCCCTGCGGACGTTTGCTGCCAGCGCAGGAAACAGGCCGGTTCATCAGAGACCTCGCCTTGCCCGAGCGCAAAATTTTGCCGCGTGATGCTCACTCCGGCGTTTCCGTTCCAGTCACAACGGAAACGATCAGCCACGTACCCGCCGACATTTGGCGCCTGATTGCTCGCACCACGCTGCCAGATTCTGAAATCGCCATTGATCAACAGATTCTTGCGATAGACCTGCACCGGAAACGCTTGCAGCGGATCAGGTCTGGACAACTCTCGAATGGCTTGAGCCAATTGATGGGTCTGATTTTCATCAGGTGTCAGGCCAGCAGCCGTGATTGCATTGAGTATTTCCTCGGTAACACTGTTCCCCCAACTCGCCGGGATCAGTGACCCCGGCGTCCCTGCAATCGGGTCTTCGTCGACAAACCTGCCGTTTTCCAGACCTGAGCCCGGAATGCTTTTCGGATAATCCATATCACGTCCCTAATGATTTAAAGCGCAGCAGGCAGCCAGCTCGGTGCCACCGGCCTATGCGCGCTGGACGGGAAGAATGAGCCTTGCGGCCACTCGCGCAACGCCCGTCGATAAGTTTGCAGTTCGGCATATTGTTCAGTGGTCAATGTTGTGCCGCCGCCGTCCTCCAGTTCATCACGGTCGCGTGCGACCAGGCCGTCAGTGGCGGCAAGCTGGGCGTTGCGCCAGGTGCGCTCGAAGCCTGCGGCCGCCTCTGCCGAAGGAGGCGGTGGATCGACCAGGACCGGATAACCGCTTTCAGCATGCACGCCAATAACTTTCGCGGTGACCGACAGTTGCTGCAGCAGCGAGATCCAATAGGCTTGGGGAATTTCGATGACATCGTCAGGAATGTCCGACGAATTGATACCCGGTACATACACGCCTCGCGTACCGGCGCTGAAAAGCACGTTGGTAGTATTCATTCAATAACCCTTGGCAAAATAAAACACGGTCCAGCCAGCGCCAGGCTGGTTGACCGCGTTGCGCACTTTCAAGCGAACGCCTTGCTTGGTGGCGGTGCCTCCGACAACAATCACGATGGCCGCTTCGCCACCGGCATGGTTGGCGACACATGAGAAAAAACCATTCGGGAAGGAAACCGGGAAATTGACCCACATTTCACCGTTGGCATCCGTAATGCCGGTCCCCCATTGATCTATGTTTCCACTGGCGTGCTTCTGATACCCGGGGTTAGCCGTCAACCCTGAAAACAGTGCGGCATATTTGAGACTCGCGGTGCCGTGGACTGCCCAGACTCCGTTTTCCCTGACGACGGTGGCGCTCTCACCACTGTTCATGACAATCGAGGTCAGTTCAGCTCCTTGCGGGCTTATTTTCGCAATGCCTGTACAGGCAATAGTGACCGGGGCGTTGCTACGGCAATGCAGCGTGAACGTTGCGCCATTGGGAACTGACTTGATGTCTGGCAAAGACACGGTATAGGCCGAGTTTCCGCCCAGGCCGATCGCCCATCCCACATCCGCAAGAGAAAGTTGCGCCGTGGCTGCGATGTCACGAGACCCTGCGTGATTGCCCAGTGCACGCTGCACGAACTCGGCCGTAGCCACTGAACGGCTGAAATCGAATTGCGCCGGGGTTTTGAAGAGCTGCGAGCTACGTAGCGCGTCGAGCATTTGTGTATTTGAAGTCTCGGTCGGTGTCATTCCAGCAGCCCGCACAACGCCGAGAATTTCCTGCGTCACGCCGTTGCCCCATCTCGCGGGAATCAACGAGCCGGGTGTGCCCGCGAGCGCGTCCTCATCAACAAACATGCCATTGACCAAGCCTGCGCTTGGCACACTGATTGGATAATCCATTGTCTTTTTCCTTAACGATGACTTCGATCCTTGCGGTCGCGCGGGGCGCCACAGGCCAAATGATGTACAAACTAAACAAGCCCATATCGCGTGGCGTCGGTGACGTAGAAGTGGACCTTGTTGCCTAGCTGGATATACCGTTGATCAGGGCACGAATCCCGATCAACGCATCGTCTGCGGCGCCACGCGCCAAATCGACCTTGCCCTTGCCCGCCTGTGCGCGAATCTGCGCCTTGGCCTTCAGGCGCAAAGTGCGCAGAGTGAGCAAATGGTCAGTCAACTGCTCCGCCTTACTCAGAATCTGCTCGGCGGCCTGTTTGGCGCTGCGGCCTTTGACAACCCACGCGGCGACCGACAGCGGCACTTCTTTTTTTGGGTAACCGGCGTCCTGATAAGCCTGCGCGTCGGCGGCGGCCTGGGCGTATTCCATGGCTTTGAGCGGGTCGCCGGCCAGCACCGAGCGGACGTTATCAGCAGCGGCGTCGATCATGCCGCAGAGGCGTTCGGCTTCCAGCAGTTCCAGTTCGGCGACCCTGCCCGTATTGAGCTGCCATGCTTCAGCGACCCACTCATGGGCAGGAGAAGGCTGTGCAGCACGCAAACCGTCCTCGAACTGATGCATTTCTTGAATGATGATCATCGGATCAACTCCCAGGAAAGATTGATATTCACCGCTGCTGTAAAGTTGATCGCAATACCGTTGGAGTAGTCGCTTGGAAGGATATTTTTGATACCCATGCTCAACAGCAATTCGTCACTTGTTCCGTTATCAGCACCGAAGGCGTGTTCGGCTTGATAGGTCTGCCACAGGGAACGCAAAATGCTGTGGTCGAAGCTGGCGGTCAATGTCGAAACGGTTGTGTCATTCACCTCGTTGTTGGTAATAACCCGCACCGTCTCACCCGCATTGGCCCAGCCGTCCCAGTTGCTCGACGTGGCAACCTTCGGGTTGAGAAAACAGTAGTTGGCGCCCAGCCATCCGGGTGTAGCGAAATTCACAGCTGTGACTTGTGTCGGATGCGGCGTCGCGTTGCCCACCACCAGACGAGCGGCACGAGCATGCGGGTCAAGTGGCAGGTACACCACGCCATTACCGCTGATTGTTTGCGTCCACGACAAGCGACTGCGGTTATAAATCGGCCGGACAATTGGTACCGAGCCGGGACCAGCCGTCACCACCCATGCCAGACAAAGATCCAGCGTCGTCGACTGGAAACCGCCTCCCGCCGTTCCATTGATCGTGCCCTTCAAACCCTCCGGTGTAGCGTCATAAATCGTGCCGCGCTGCATGTAGAAGGTCAGCAGGCCCGCAACCACTTGCGCACGCAGAAAGTAACCAGAGTTGGGCAAAAGATCGGCACTGCTCCAGGCTTGTGTCGTAAACGTGCGCGGACGACCCAACTGACCTGCCAGCACTTCTTGGCCCAGGCTGATCAGTACGCCGGGCAGAATAGATAACCGCCCGCCACTGGTAGCAAACGCGGTCGGTGTGATTGGCAATCGCCCGTCCGCCGTAGCGACGGTGGCGGTTGGCAAGGCGCCAATCGGCAACGCCGAATCCAAATTCCAGCCCTTGGCCGAAACGCTCTGAATCGCCTGCAACAACTGATCGTATTTCTTCTCGTCAGGCGTCAGGTCCGCCGCCTTGATCACGTTAAGAATTTCCTGCGTAACCCCGTTCCCCCAATCCGCCGGAATCAACGACCCCGGCGTCCCCATCAACGGGTTCTCATCAACAAACTTCCCATTCACCAACCCGGCGCTGGGCACACTCTTCGGATAATCCATCCCTCATCCCTCCCTAGTCATAATTGATGCGCACCTTGGTATGCGCCGGCGCGCTGCGGTGGATCAGGCATTCCAGCGCCGAGCCCGGGTTGACGCCGAAGCGCTCGCCCCAGTAGCTCGCGCCGTAACGGCGGCCGAGCAGCAGGCGGCCGCCGGTGTTGAGCGTCCACATGAACTGCGCTTCCCAAGTGCCCCAATGCGCCGAGCCGAAGCGAGCGCGGCCCATGCGTGGGGCTTCGTGTTCGGTGATGCTGGCGTTGGGGTAACCCTGGCTTTTGGCGATGTCGAGGTAGTAACCGACCGCCTGGCTGCCGACCGCGAGCAAGCGGCGGCGGACGGCGAGGCGGCGGTCGTCGAACAACGGCGTGGCGCCCAGGCACGGGTCGGGCAGGTTCATCACCCGCTCCCAGTCCGGCACCAGTTCGCTGACGCCGGCCGGGTCCATTTCGTTGAGCAGGTCGGCGGCGCGCGCATCCAGACGGGCCAGTTCGACGGCGACGCCTTGCAGCACTTCCTCAAGCTCGGGCACCCGCTCCGGATCCCATGCCGGGCCACTGGGCAGCAAGGCGCGCAACTGCGCCTGGTATTGCGCGGCGGTTCTTATGCCCCCCATACGCAGCCTCCGAAGGTGAGCAGTTCGCTCTGCCCGGCCGGCACGTCAGCGGCTGGAGCAGTGAGCGTGTGATCGTATTCGCCGCCGGCGCTGCTGATCGCTTCGCGGATATGGCTGATCAGCAACGGCACGCCGAGGTCAGCCTCGCGGTTGTGCAGATCGCGCAACTGCGCTTCAACGGCGGCGCGCACGGCGGTAGTGTCCGGATTGACGCTCTTGAAGCGATACACCACCGGCACTTGAACCGGTCGCTGCACGTGCACTTCCGCGGTCACCGGACGCAGCGGTTCGATGTACTCCTGAACCTCCGCCAACTGCTCATCGTTCGGCACCGGTTGCGGGTCTTCATCACGCATGATGAACACCGTCACCGTGCCCGGCCCGAGCAGGCCGCCCCGGCACCACGCCCGCGTCACACCCGGCACTTCCAGCGCCCAGGTTTCGTAGTCGCTGGCCGCGCCACCATGGGGAATCACGCGGTAGGAACGGATGACCCGCGAGCGCAGCGATTCGAGGCTTTCCCGCGCCACGCCGCCGCTGAGGCCCGGCGCCAGCACCACGAAGCTGTTGCCGACAATCCCGGCAATCGGCTGCACCTGGGTCAGCGTCAAACCCGCATCAGCGTTGCCCAGACTGCCGGCCTCCAGCGCCGCAATCGTGGTGCTGTTGCTGCCATTGACCGTGGTGCGCGCCGTGGTGACTTTGTAGGTGCGGCCATCGTTCGCTTGCAGCAGAGTGTCGACGTCGAGCACGGCGCCGGGAGTGGCGGTAAAACTGACGCTGCCGGTAGCCACTTGCGCGGCTTTGCGCGGCTGATTCAGGCGCAGCGCGGCGATGCGTTCCAGGGTTGACTCGTCAGCCTTGTCCGGCAGGATCTGCTCGGCGATCCAGTCGAGATAACCGTACAGACCATAAGCGGCGCCGCCGAGGGTGCGGGCGAGCACTTGCGCATCGGACTGGCGCAGCGAATCGCCGGCCAGGTCGCTTTGGGTGCGCTTGATCAGCACCGGCAGCGAAGGGGTTTCAAACGGCATAGATCACCTGCCAACTGTTATCGGGGTTGATGTCCAGACGTTCGCCGTCAGCCAGCGTGAGGATCGTGCGCAGGTTCAGGCGCTGGGCGTCGAGGCGTTCGCTGATGATGTCGATGGCGCTGCAGTGGCCGTCGTCGAGCAGCCATTGCAGGGCTTCGCGGGCATAGAACTCGGCGTCCATTTGCGTCTGCCGGGTCAGCTTGACCCGGCGCAGCAGCCACAGCCGCGAGCCGATGCGATCGTCGGCAACCGTGGGAAAACTGTCGCCCCACCAGCCGAAGCGTTCTTCGTCATCGAGGGCGTCGTCATCAGCGGCGCGACGCCAGGTGAACAGACTGATGAGCACGGCGCGGGTCAGCGCGGCGTGGAGGTTCTGGCTGATGAACATCACTGGCCTCCTGCCGGCGCGCCGGTCTGACCGTTACCGGCCTGCACGCCAACATGCACGTGTTTGATCTGGCTGATGCCGCCAGCCAGTTGATCACCGGTGGAAACGATCTTGCCGGTCTGGTTGATCACCGGCGTATCGAAGTTCACCGCGCTGCTGGCGCGGATGTTCAGCGTGGCGGTTTCGATGTCGATGATCCGCCCGCGCTTGAAGTGAATCCTGTCGCCCTCGTCGGTGTAGATCGCCACTTCACCGGCAGCGAGCGCTTGCAGGCGATAGCGACGGTCGGCGATGACCAGGGCGATGGCGTGGGAACGGTCGCCGCCGATGAAGGTGACGACCCCTTCAGCGCCAGCCAACGGATGGCTGGTGAAACCGTAGGGTTCGAAGTGTTCGAGGTCGTCGTTGACTTCACCGGCGGTGAGGCGCATTTGCAGCGATTGCAGCTTGGTTGCCGAATTGGCGAGCACGACAGTGCCGCGCGCCAGCAGGCGTGTCAGTAGGCTCATGGGTTTCCTTAGACTTTGTCGACACAAACCCTGTGGGAGCGGGCTTGCCCGCGATGGCGGTGTGTCAGGGAAAAAATGTATTTGTTGTCACGACCGCTATCGCGGGCAAGCCCGCTCCCACAGGGGCCATTGTCGCCAGCAGGATCTGCGTCAGGCCTGGGATTGCTTCGGGGGCGTCGGATCAGGATCAAAGGTATGCGGCGGGGCAACTTGCAGCGTGGTCACCGAACCTTGCGCCGACAACGAATAAGTGACCTTGGAAATCAGCATGTCACCATCGAAATCGAGCACCGGATCCTTGACCTTCACTAGCGTGTTATGGCGCCACAAATCGCCATTGCTCTGCCGCCAGCCCTGCACCTGATAGGTGGTGGTCTGCGCACGGCCCATGCGAGTCGCGCTTTCCCATTGGGCACGCTGCTGCGCCAACTCAAAGGTCAGTTGCGTGCCTTCGTTGATCACCGTGGTGCGCCGCCGTTTGAAACTCAGGTCGGCCGCCGTCGACTCGACTTCGCTGACCGCCGCGCCGCTTTTCGCATCCGAGCCTTTCTGCTGGCCGATCACCCGATACTCGGAGAACACCTGGCTGAAATCCATTGGCGCACTGGCCGACAAGATATTCTTGCCCAGCTCCAGCGCATCGCTGGCGCGGCCGCCGCTGCCGGGTTTGGCCAACACCAACTGGCCCAGCTCGTTGTCGGTGGAAAACACCCGCAGCAGCGACAGCAATCGGTCGATCGACTGGAATGCCGTTTCACCCGGCACGATGGTGTGTTTGGTCAGGCGTGTGGTGTCGCTGATTTCATTGACGACCCACAGTCCATATTCGCTCGCCAGATCGCGGACGATAGTCAGCAAGGGTTGTTGCTGCCATTGGCTGGGCAGGTTACGGGCGGCGCAATCGACCAGATCCTGGGTTTTCGAACTGCCTTCGATGGTCAGGCTGATCTGCCGCCCGTCATAGCGGATCGGTGCCTTGAACACGTAACCGGTGAGCACCAGATCCTTGCCGATTTTCACCTCGCAGGGGTCGCCGGGTTTAATCGGTTTGCTCACCGCCTGCCCCGGCCATTGCCAGGTAATGTCGAGCTTGAAGGTGCGGAACTGACGCTCGAGATCGGCGGTGATTTCGACGCTTTTCCAGCCGCCGTATTCCATGCCGTTAACCGTCAGTGTGACGTGGTTATCCAACTCGTCCATGGTTCACTCCCTGGAGACTTTCACATCGCTTTGCGGGAGGTACAACGGATTGGTCACGCCGTTGCGCTGCACGACTTCGGTGACTCGCGTGGCGTCGCCAAACTGTTTGTACGCTATGACCAGTGCTGGAAGGCTTTCCTGAAAGGATTTGCTGACCAGTCGCACGCCCGAGGATGCCACGGCCTTGAGGTGCGCAACCAAGGCATCCTGCACGTCACTGATAGCTTGATAGTGATCAGGATCGGCCTTGTTTTTCGCCCCTTGCAGCGCCTCCACCAAATCCTTTTGCAGCGCCTGCAAATCATCCGTGGCCGGGACTTCCGGGCGGGTGACTTGCTGATGGGCCTGCTGAGCAACGGTGGGCGTCGACGGCAGTTGCAGCGCTCGGGTGGCCACTGGCATCGATGCGACCCACTGCGCCACTTTGACGATCAGCGTGTCCTGCACCAGATCGGCCATCGCCTGCGCTGCGGCATTGGTGTCCTTGCCGGTGGTGATCTTCGGCGCATCAGCCTTGCGAATCGCTTCGAGTTGCTGCGACACGTCGGCGATCACGCCACGGTAGCCTTCCTTGGCGAACGCTTTCAGTTCCTGGATATCGCCGAGCAAACCGTTGAATTCCGCCGCCACTTCCTTGGGCAGCTCTTTCACGGCTTTGACCAGTTCAGTGATCTGGCGGTACTGCTCGATCAAAGGTTTCAATTGCTCCTTGATCACGTCATAGACGCCGGTAAGGCTGTTGCGCAGGTTGGTGATGCCGATCCGCGCAGCCTTGATCAAAGTCATCGCCTGTTCGAAACGCGCCACCGCTGAACCCAGCAGACCGTCGGCCTTGGCCAGGAGCACTTTCTGCGTGCTGACCGTGGCTGTCGGAAACGGCAGGGGTTGGTCGGGATAGAACTTCAATGCGAACGTCACCAGCCCACCGTCCTGGCGGGTGTGGGTCATGTCGCATTCGCCGACCTTGACTTGCAGGCGTCCAAGCCACGGATGCACCAGCTCGCCACGCCCCTGCTCCAGCGCCTTGAGCAGCTTGTCGCGCTGCTCAAGGCAATCGGGGCCGATGATGAACGCGGTCAGATCGTGAGTCTTGGCCTGCTGGCCGAGGTCCTCGAAAAACGGCAGGTCGCGTTGCGGGTACTCATGCAACTGTCCTTTGCGCCCGACCGGGGTTTTCGCCTGGTCGATCCAGAAACCGACACCGCGAAAGGATGCCGGCAATAAACGGTCACGCCAGTTCATTGGGAACCTCCCATCGACAGCGAGCGATAGCCGATGCGTGAAGACACGGCCAGGCCCGGTTGATTGGTTTGCGGTTGTTCGGTGCGCAGGCCGGCCGGCGCATTTTCGAAGCGCACGGTCAGGCCGCCTTCGAGTTGCGTACGGTTGTTGGCGGCACTTTGCTGGATCAGCGCGCTGGAGGTTTGTGGCAACGAACCGCTTTGCAGTGCGCCGTTGCCAGCAGGCGCCGGACTGGCAGCGAAGAACGCCGGTGCCAGTTCGCCTTTGCCTTCGGCATTGGTCTCGCGTTGCGCTTGGGTCAGCGTTTCGACCTTGCCGGTGACCTTGGCGATCAGTCCGGCGAAGCCACCCTCGAACAACTCCTTGATCGGCGCAATGACGGTTTGCAGCTTTTGCCACAACTCGCCGAACCACTCAGTGATCGGCCCCCAACTCTCGATGATCTGATCCAGAGGTTTCCATTCGAACAGACTGTGCAGAAAATCCACGACCGGCGCGGAAAGCGCCAACACGACGCCCCAGATCGCCGAAAAGACCTCACCGATCGGCTGCCAATACTGAGCAATCTGCTCCAGCGGCGACCACTCGAACAGGCTGGTGAAAAAGCCTCTGACCCGCTGCACAGAAGTTTGCAGCGCCATCCAGATCGGTTCGAAGAACCCGACAATCCCACCCCAGGCGCTGGTGAGCATTTGCATCGGGAAAAAATCGAACAGTGCCCGCAAAGTATCCCGGGTGCTTTGCACAGCCGATTGCAGCGTCGTCAATATCGGCTGGAAATACGCAATAACGCCTCCCCAGGCGCTGGTGATCATCTGCATTGGCGAGAAGTCGAACAGCGACACGAGGAATTCTTTAGCCGGTAGCGCGACTTCTCGCAGGCCGCTGAACATCGGTTCGAAGAACCTCACGACACCACCCCACGCATCGGTAAGCATCTGCATCGGCGAGAAATCGAACAGGTTTCTGAGAAATGCCATCACCGGCACACTCAAGGCCTTGAGCAATTCCCAGATCGCCGAGAACAGGCCGGTCAGCGGCCCCCAGTTTTCAATGATCATCCCCGCAGGCGACCACGAGAAAACCGACTTGAAGAAGTCGATCACTGGCGCCGTCACGGCCATCACCTTGTCCCAGACTCCGGAGAAAAATCCCGTGACCGGTTCCCACAGCGCAGCCAGTGCCGCCAGCGGTCGCCAGTCGAGTACCGAGCGCAACGTCGCCATCGCACTCGCCCCGATGTTTTTCACGCCCTCCCACATCCCGGTGAAGAACGCGCTGATCGGCGTCCAGTTGGCCACGATCAAACCGGCCGCCACGGCAATGCCCATGGCGATCAGCATGATCGGGTTGGTCTTGAGCACCATGTTCATGACGTCCATCACCTGCGTCATACCGGTGACCGCGGTTTGCATAGCGGAGAAGGCAATTGCCCCCGCCGCCAGGCCTTCAACCAGTTTCGGGTTGTCGGCGAGCAGGCTGCCGACCTGCGTCAGCATCGGTTCCAGCCCGACCACCAAGGCCCCCACCGCCGGCACCAGCGCGGCGTCCACCGCCGCCGAAACCTTCTGCATCGACGCACTGAACACGTTCATGTTCTGCGTCGCTGCTGTCGGCGCGGCGGGCAGATCTACGGTTTTCGCCGTGTCGCTGACTTCGCTCAATTTGCCCTGGAACGCTGCGGCCGATTTGATGCCGTCTACAAACGGCGTGATCACGCTGCCGCCGTTGAACAGACCACTGATGTCCAGCTTGCCGAGGCCGGTCTGCTCGAGATTGTTTTTAAAACTCTCAACCTTCATGCGCAGGGCGCCCAGTTTGGGCGAGAGTTCATCGATGCCGGTGATCAGCACCGGTTTCGGGGTTTTCTTCTCTTCGTCTGCCATCACTGCACCTGCTGCATCGCATTGATCCGTTGCGCGTGCTCCAGCGATTCGCGGAGCACATCCAGTGGCCTGGCCATCATCTGTTCGGGGTCAACCTTCCAGAACCAGGCCAGGTCATAGGCGACGGCGATCAGGTCGGTGATGGCGCCGACGCCGCACTCATGAAAAAACTCGCAACGGCCCAGCTCAGCGCATTGAGGTCAGCCAGATCAAGCTGGTTGACCGACGACGGCGGAATGCCCGCGCACACGGCGATGTATTTGGCCGCCACGTCCATGTCGAGGCTGACTTCTTCGCTCTTGTCGATCTTGTACGGCAGCGCCTTGATCGCTCGCACTTCCTGCACCGTCGGACGACGCAGAACGAGTTCGGTCAGTGGCTCGCCGTGGGCTTCGATTGCTACTTGAAGCTTCACGGCGGCGCTCATTGCCAGGTCCCCTTGATGCCTTCGAATTTCAGTTCGATGGTGGCGTCGTCGCCCTTGGAAACTGGCTCCTCGACCAGATAGGCGCCGGCCAGCACGTAGACTTTGCCGTTGCTGAATTCGCAGGTGACGGTGATATCAGTGCCTTCGATCAGCTTCTTCAGCGGGAAGTCGGCGGTGTGCAGCGCGGTCACTTTGAACGACGGTGCGATGTCGGTTTCCTTGTAGAAACCGGGCACGACGGTTTCACGTTTGACGGCCATCAGCGGGGCTTCGCAGCCGCCATTGATGGTCAGTTGTGCGCCGTCGACCTTGACGTAGCAGGTGCCTGCAATCAGTTGACCCATGGTGTTTCTCCCTTCAAATAAAAAGCCCACGCGAGGTGGGCTGAATGCTTAGCGCCGACTGCGCGGATCAGGCCGCGTCGTCGTACTGCAGACGGAACTGGTTGAGCAGTGCGAACACGCGCAGACCGTTGATGTAATCCGGCGGGAACAGCACGTTCACGCGGCTCGGGTCCTGCACGTCGCGCTCGACGATCAGGTGTTCGGCGAACAGCTCGGCGTTCTCCACATGGCCTTCCAGCTCTAGCTTGGCGTACTGCGCAATCAGCTCGCCGCGAATGGTCGCAGGCGTGACGATCGGCTGACCGGCGCCGAAACGGGTACCGTCGGAGGCCAGTTTGTGGCGTCCGTATTTGCTGGTGATCACGCTTTGCAGACGACGCACGATGAACGCCGACTGGTGCATGGTTTCGCTGTCCAGATAGGAGTTGTCGGCCTGGCCGTAGGCGTTCTTCTGGTAGGTGGTGATCGAACGCTGGATGCGCACGTAACCGCCTTCGTAGTACGCAGTAGCGATGCCGTAGTTGAGCAGCGACTGACGCTCGGTCAGGGTGAAGCGCTCGCTGGCCGGCGCCGGGTCAACACCCGGCAGGCTGCCGCTTTGCGTCGGACGGCTGGCATCGGCGGAGATGAACACCGCCGTGCGCGCAGCCAGTGCCGCCGCTTGTACCCAGAACGGTTGCGGTACGCCCGGCTCCAGCGCCTGGATGGTCATGTGCTGATCGTTGCGCGCCTGGCCGGCAGCGACCAGCGTACCGACCGTGCCGCGTTTGGCGCTGTAGACGTGACCGAACAATTGCTTGGCCCACGACCAGCGCCCGGTGCTGTCATCCATCACCGCTTGCCAGGTGTTGAGGGTGGCCAGATCGGACCACGGCAGCGCGATGAATTCGAACGGCTCATCGCCCAGTGCCGCGACAGCGGCGATCTGATCCGGCACACCGGCGCCGCCGGTCATGGCGGTGATTGCGCTGGTCAGACCGGCCGGAGTTTCTTCGCCGTTGCTCTTGCCCAGGCGATTGAATTGCAGGCTGATGTCGTTGCCGCTGTCGCCGGTCCATTTGGCGGTCAGGGTGACCACGCCTTCGGCAGCCGCCGCGCTGACCGGCAGGTCGGCAGTGGCGTTGATTTTCTGCGCCAGTGCCGTGGCCGCTTGAGCGGCGGTGGCGCCGTTGACCACGGTGGCCTGCACGCGCACGCCGCCGACATATAGATTGAGCATGCCTGCCTGGGTCGCGGTACCGGTCAGGGTCAACACACCCTTGGCGATGGCGCCTTCGGTGTTGTGCAGCGGCAGGCACCAGATCTCGCCTATCGGGTCAGCCTTGCGGAAGGTCTCGTACATCGAAGCGAGCATCGAGCCCTGGCCGCCGATGCTTTTCGCCAGCGCCACGCTGGAAACCAGCACCAGTTTGCCGACTTCAGTCGGGGCAATATTGTCGTTGACCTGGGCGACGATCAAACGGCGCATGGCCGAGGTCGCGCTGTTGGCGGCCGAGTTGTCCATTTCGGCATAGAACAGCGGCACACGAATGTCCGCCGGGATGTTGCTGAATCCGATCGCCATTATTTGGCTCCCTGTGGTTTAGCCGCTTTTGCGGTTTTGAGTGTGATATCGCCGTCGGCCAGACGCCGGCGCCACCAGGCGCTGTCCAGCACTTCACGGCCTGCGGCCGGCAGCAAGTCGCCGGCCTCCGGGTCAGGTACGACACGGCCAGCGGCCGGCACTACGGTGATGCGGTTGCTCATGGGGTTACGTCTCCAGAGAAAGTCATTTCCACCCGGCCATCCGGACCCGGGCGTTGCAGATTGGGGTCGGCCGGATCGATCGCATCGACCCGCACCGTCATCCCGGTAAAAGACGACAAAGCGTCCAGTTCGCGCTCGTGCCAACTCTCCGCAGGCTGACTTGGCAGATTGCGGCCGAGCTGGAACTCGGCATAAAAACGCAGCCGATAGAAGGCGCGGCTGCTGTTGATCGAGACCATCTCGCCGCCGTCGTAGACGATGGCGCTGTAGTCGGAATCGGGTTTGAACCCCACCAGCGCACGCCACAGTTCGGCGCGCAGGTCGTGCAACCCATCCAGCGCTTTTGTCGCGTCGGTAGCGTCAAGGGCCAGGACGATTTCAAAGCGGTCGCGGATTGGTTGGGTGGTGAGGTTTTGTGTGTTGCTGTTGCTGGCCAGATCGGCGATTGCCAGCACGTGGGCCGAAGGTGTTGGCAGATCCGGGTTGCCTTGCAGCAACGCCAGATCGACACCCACCGAAATGTGATTGGCAAGCCCAGGGCATTGCCCACGCAGTTGCGTGAGGATCGGGGTGATCTTCATGGGGGTGTTCCGAAGTAAGAGAAATTACAGTGAACGCCGCAGTCCCTGTGGGAGCGAGCCTGCTCGCGAATGCGGTCGATCAGTCACATCGATGCTGAAGCTGACGTCCCTTTCGCGAGCAGGCTCGCTCCCACAGGAATAAGCACTCGGTTCAGGATTACTGTTCCGCCTTCGGGTCCAGGCACGACGCATCAATCAGGCAGCGATAGCTGTTCTCGCGACTGCCGCTGGCGGTGACCTTGTCGATCGACCAGCGTCCGCGCATGAAGTCCGGCCAGCTCTCATCGAGCAATACCAGCCCTTCGGCCGCGAGCCGTGGTTCCCCCGGGCAAGTGATTTTCACTTTGTATTTCTGCCGCAACATCTTGCGTACTTCGCCCTCGCCAACTGCGATGGCATCCGCTTCGCTGGGCTGCTTCTGGCGCACCGTCTTGAACGGCGCTACGCCAGTCTCGATCCAACGCAACACCCCGGCCGCCGCATCCCAGAAACAGGTCTTGCAGCCCTTGACCTGCTCGCGGGCCGATTCTTCCAGCGTGGCGCTGATGAATGCGTGATCGCCGGGGCGATTGTTGTGGGTAACCGACAGCGTCACGTCCGGCAGAATCTGCCCCGACAACGACTTGGTCTGCCCGGGCCGCGCAAGCACATAGACATCGCCGTAAGGCTTGGCGACGACGTTGTATTTTTTCGCCAGACGCGTGACAAACCCCATGTCGGTCTCGTTGGACTGGTCGATGTGCTCGATGCGTATCAACGAAATCTCCGGCGCGACCCGTGGCGAAAATCCGTGCAGCTCCACCAGCTTGCGAAATAAACCACCCAGCGTCGTTGGCCCATGACTGGCGGTGCGGCGCTGCTTGAAGCCGGTTTCATCATCCTTGCTGAATGGCGCCGCAGTGGCCACCAGGGTGAGGCGAAACGGAAACAGTGTCGGCGTCAGACGCGTCACTTTGAACAGGCCTTTATCGACCATTGCGGTTTCTCGATAACCGACTTGCAGGCCAATCTTGCCGCCCAGATTCGGCAACCCCTCAAGCCCCTCCAGATCGATAGTCAACGTCAGTTGATCGGACTCGAAACCGGCGGCGTCGATGTGCTCCCAACTGATCAGGCGCTGATTGAGCAGGGCCGCGTTGGCCCCGTAGATATTCACTGCCGGCGTAAATCCCAGTGCCATTCAACCTCCTTAATCCCACGCCGTCGCTGCTTTGACCACGGCGGGTTTCACATCCAGTTCCGGTAGCACGATCCAGACGCCGGCGGGCAGAATCGGCCCGTGTTCGGCCAGGGTCGGGTTGAGCTTCCACAGCGCTTCTTCGGCAGCGTCATCACTGCGCCCGGTTTCGCGGTAGAGCAGCAGATTCACCGAATCACCGGCCACGCTTCGTGCTTTACGCATTGTTGAACTCCGCTAGTTCGATGACCCAATCGACTACCATCGCCGTACCGTCATCGATGATCTGGGTCTGGGTTTCCTGAACGCTGCTGATCCGCCACAGGCCCCAGTTTCGACCAATCCCGTCGATCAACGGCAGCGGGATACGCAGCGCCTGCAAAGCTCGCAATTCATCGAGCCGATCCATGGCTACGGCGTACATCGACTTGCCGGTAATGGTCAGGGTTTCCGGTTTCTGTCCGGTCTGGCTGGACTTGGGTTTGCTGGTGAGGATCTGTATCTCGGTCCAGCCGCCGTCAGACTTGCGCAGCAACTGGTGGTACGCAAAGTTGCGCGACAGGCCGAAGATGAAACTGCCCAATGCCATTTGCTGTTTCATCAGGCGACTCCATCGGTCAGGGCCGCGTCGCGGCGGGTGGCGAGGGGGTTGGTACTCATTGTCGACATGAACTGAGTACTGAAATGGTTTTGCATCACTTGAGAGATCACCGCGCCGACTTTTTCCGAGCTGGCGATTTCGCTGCCGCTGATCTGAATCGACGGCGCGTAAGTGATTTGCTGGTTTTGCGTCTGAGCGTTACTCAGATCCTTGGCCACTTGAGCGGGAGGCGCAAGTTTGTCCTCGGCAGGTTTGCCCAGTTGTTCTCCAACGTAGGAACCGAGTATTCCGCCCAGCGTCCCGCCGATGAAAGTGCCGATACCGGGCGCGATGAAAGTGCCGATCGTGGCACCGATGGCGGTACCAGCCAGCTCGCCGGCGGCACCTTTGACCGCTTGGTCATCGCCTTCGCGCCAACCTTTCACTCCGGTATAGGCCGCGTGCGCAATGGCCAGCGGCGCTCCCAGTTTTACCGCCGGCAGCGCTTGGGCGATTTTTGGCATGACCTTGGCGCCAGCGCTTTCGACCAAGGGCATAAGCTTGGCAACAGGCCCTCTGAGTCGCGATGCCATCTCGCTGTTGCCCAGGCCATCGGTGAACAGTTTGAAGCCCGTTTTGATGTCATCAAACAGAGGCGCGACCTTGGCCGTGAGCCCCCCCAAACGAGTGCTCCCACTGGCGCGTGGAACTGTCGTGCGCGCCGATGTTCTGGCCGGCGAGCGTCGACCCGGTCGACGACCCGCTCGTTTGTTTTTCCGCCCGCCATCAGAGACATCGTCACCGACGATGGCATCAGCAATATCGGGGGGCAATCGCGTCGTCGCCAGACGTAACAGCTTCGCGGAAACGGTGTCGAGGACTGACGCAACGCCGGTTTTCAGCGCCCCTCCAACAAAAGGAAGAGCAGCGGCACCAAGCAGAACCAATCCTGCAGCAAGCGCCGGGAAAGCCTCCGCCGCAGTACTCACGCCATTGGCCAGCGCGGTGAGCACCACTGCGGCACCATCGGCCAACGGCGCCAATGCCGTGCCGAATGCGGTGGTCATCCGGGTCAGACTCGCATCGAGCGCATTCCAACGCCCTTGCGACGTATTGCCAAATACCTCGGCGGATTTCGCGGCGGCCCCCGAATCGGCGCCAAGTTCCGATGTCGCGTATTGGCGCTTGTCGGCCACTTGAGAGAATGCGTTTTTTACATCCTCTGGTTTCTTCAGCAGCTCAAGAACTCTGACGTCGTTTTCGCCAAACAGCGTCTTCGTCAGTGTTGCCCGTTCTTGCAGCGGTTGTTTATTGAGTGCAGCAAGCACCGAGGTGATGGCAGCGGGAGCATCCTTGCGCATCTCTCCTGCCAACGACTCGGGATTCAACCCTAACTGGCTCAGAGCCGTACGTTGCTCCGTCGATGCATCTGCGCCCTTCGCCAGCAGCGAAGTAATACCCTTCAACGCGGCGCTGGCGCCCTCCTTGTCTGCGCCACTGTTGAGTAGTGCCGCCGCAAACGCGGCCGCTTGTTCCGGAGTCATACCGGCAGTAATTGCAGCCTCGCCGGAACGTTGCACGACCGAACCGATGTCGGCGGCCTTGGCATCCAGGCCACTGTTGCCGAGATAGCTCGTTGCATCGGCCAGATCCTGGCTCTGATAGCGATCCAGCTTCAGCGATGAACGCCAGGCCGCCAACATCTCGCCAGCCGTTTTGACGTCCATCCTGAACGCCGCTGCGTTGATCGCGGCATCACGAGAGAACCACTTCAGTTCGTTCGCCCGTTGGTCACCCCTGGCTCCATCGGCAATGCCGGATCGTGCTCCGGCGACTTGAACTTGCAACAGGTCAGCGTTGGTTGCACCACTGGCCGCCACCTGTTTCTCGCTGGCGAGTTCCAGAGTGCTTTGTGAATGCGTTTGCAGCTGGTCGTTGCTCATCTTGAGCAACCGATCGAGTTCAACCAGCGCAGTCTCGTTGGCCATCGCCGGCTGCATCAGCTTCGGCGGCGGACGCTGCTCGATCCCGGCGCTGAGTTTTGACTTTGGTTCGCTCGTGGCGGGGGCGGCGGCGCCAACCTTGAACAACGACTGCTGGCTGATCAGTAACTCCCGCAGCTTGATCTGTTCCTGGGTCAGCAAACGAATATCCACGCTTGCCAACGCTAGCGTCACATTCAAATCCTGCAGCGGTTTGCCGAGGTTGTCGGGCAACGAAAACCCGTCCGTTGCATTGCCGCTCTCACCGGCGTACGTGAGCGCATATTTGCTCTCTGCCATGCCGCTCTACTCCTGTTTCACGCCAAGGCGAGTGATCGCTATGTCGTAGCGGCGCAACGCCTTTTCGGCGTCCCATTCCAGAATCTCCGCTTCACTTACCGGGTAAATGAGCGGGACGATATCGAGGATTACTTCGATGTCGCGTTCCGAAAGTAGGCCGCCGGCTGGTTTAAAAAATCGTCGATGCGCACCTGCAATTGCGTCCAGTCCGGGACGGTCAGGTGGGCCAGATCGGGGATCATCAGGCCGGTGCAGTGGGCGGTGATGAATTCGGCGCGTTCCTTGGCCGTTTTCAGTTTCTTCATCACTTTGGTGGCGCGCAGCACGGGCATTTCCAGGCTCAGCGAAGTCACGGTGCGACCGGTCACGGCGAGCGGTTGCAGCAATTGCACCTGATCGGGATCGCCGGCTTTCTCAGCGTCCTCGAGCTGGTCGAGAAAGTACGCACTCGGCCGGGTCGACATCTCATGGACGTACTGGGCGATGCTCACGTAGTCCGGACGTTTGAGTTGATCGAGCTCTTTCACCGACAGGCCGGTGGCGAGCAGCGCCAGCTCGAAGAACTGATCGTCTTCGTCATCGCCGGCGCGTTCCAGCGCATCTTTCTGTGCGGCGTAGAACAGCGGTTTGAGCTGGATCGATTCGATCTGCGAGCCATCGTCGCCGGTGATCGGCGACAGCAGTTCGTGTTGGGGTGGCATCCACGGCATGTATGAATTCCTTGGAGATTCGTTTGGTTCCACTGTGGGAGCGAGCCTGCTCGCAAAGGCTTTGGCACATTCGTCATTGATGTAACTGGACGACCGCTTTCGCGAGCAGGCTCGCTCCCACAAGGTTTTGTGATTTACCGGTAAACCGGTGTTTACGGCATCAACACCGCACGCCGTGCATCACCGAGGATGTCGACGCCGTTGAGCACGAACTTCTGCGTGCGCACGTCGATGTCGATCACCGGCACGCCGTTTTCAAGGCGGTTGTAGGTGCGGCAGGACAGTTCCAGATTGGTCTTGGGCTTCTCGCCCATTTTCACTGCGGTTTCCTCAAGGGATTTCAACTGGCCGCCGACGGTGTGGTAGGTGAACCAGGTATTGCCGTCCTGATCCTGACCAGCTTCACGCACGTTCAGCAGGATGTCGTCGCCGAGCTTCACGCCCAGCGCCAGCAGCACCTCGGCGCCGAGGCCTTGAAGGGTCAGCTTGGCGCCGAGCGCTTTGCCGCCCTTGGCCATTTCTTCGACGATGAAGCGTCCGCCGCGCATCTCTTCCATGTCGAATTCGATTTTCGGCGGGGTGAATTCCTCAACGGTCGCCGACAACGGCAGGCCTTGCAGGGTGGCCGCGATGGCCTGTCTTACGCGGTTGGTAAACATTAGAGAACGTCCTCCAGGAACTGCTCGATGATTTCATCGCGGGCGTTGAGTTGATAAACCATGTGTTCGTTCGGCGCGTAGCGGCCGTAGTCGATGACCACGTACCAGGTGCCGTTCTTGTACTTCTCGACGCTGTTGAGTTCCGGGTGCAGATACACGCTGCCGCCGGGAATGGTTTCATCGGCAACCAGGGTCTGCAGCCAGTCGTTGATGCGCTTGACCTCCTGATCCATGAAGGATTTGGTGAGGTTCTTGGCCATGGCTTTCTGGCCGGCCTTGACCAGCTTGCGGCTGATCGCATCTTCGAGGCCGACGTAGCTGATGAACTTGCCGGTGATCGAGCGGTTACCCAGCAGCGAGAAGCCGCCAAGCACGGTGCGGGCGTAGTAGCTGACGCCGTAACGGTTGAGCAGATCGCCTTCGGTGGACGTATCGAGGATGTTGTACTCGACGACCCGCGAAACGTCTTCGGCGAAGGTCACCTGGTTGCCCGGGCTCTCCCATTGCTTGACCTTGGCCAGCGCGGCAATCGCCAGACTGGACGGCGACAGGAAGACGTTTTTCTTCGCCGCTTTCGAATACACGGCGGGCATGTTGTGCACCACCAGGCAACGGTCGAAACCGAGTTCGGCGCCGCCGAGTTCCTGGCTGTACAGCACCTGATCGGCCACCGACACATCCTTGCCGTCCAGCACCACACGGGCCTTGATGCGCTTGCCGAACGCGGCGAACTCACCGGCCACCGCTTTGCTGCCGGTAAAGCCCGGCGCGCCGATGATGGTCAGGTCTTCCGGGACACTGCCCAGCGCCGCCAGACCCAGCTTGCGACCAGTCGCCGGCTCGACACCGCCGATCACATTGTTGACCGTGTCGGCCGGAGTTGCGCCTGCCTCGACGATGACCACGTATACCGGCACCTTGACCACTTTGAGGATCTGGTAAACCGCGTGATACAGCGTGCCCTCTTCCGACCCAGTCGGATCGAGCAGCGCATGGGTGGTGAAGCTGTTGATGCGAAACGGCGCGTTTCGCGGAATCAGCGGATCGGCTTTCGGCGCGGTGCCGACCAGACCGATGACGTTGTCACCCAGGCCACCCATGGCCTCGGGGGATTCAGTGGCATTGACGGTAATGCCGTTGTGCTCGAAGTTCAGAACCTCAGCCATGTTCAGTCAGCCTTCTTGGCAGCGGCCTTTTTGGCCTGGGTGATAGAGGTTTTCGGCTCAAGTCGACCGGCAAAGTGCAAGGCACTGGCCTCGACATCGAGCAGATCGAGTTCTTGACCAACGCTCGACCAATGCCCACCGCCGGTGGGGAATGGGACGAGCACGGTGTAGGTTTGGCGGGTTGCCATTTTTCGTTTCTCCATAAACGGGAAAGCCCCTCGGGAGGGAGGGGCTTTGGCGGGTGTTTTGGTGTTAGTGAGAAAATGCAATTGAGCGCGATTATTATTTCAGCGCTTTCCTCTAACTCAGGTTTGGGCAGGAGCACGCATCCCTCTCAGCACCTCCTGACCCAGTGAGATCTGCGCGTCGTGGTAAGCCATGAAACGAGGATCCTCCCACTCGATTTCTGCTTGATTTGGATATAAACCAGGATCTTGCGCACATCCAAATACCGCGACGATCTTTCTCATGCTGTCATCTTCAAATTGGACAAACATTGATCACCTCTTAAAAATCATATGATGTGGCGGAAACGATAAACGTGGGCGAACCTTGAAGAGTTGAGGTTGCCCAGCGGATCGTTTGAGGAGTTTTCATGTGCAAGCGTTCGAAAGGCACTGTTTGTTGCCCTCCGGCTGGCACAGTACCGTTGTTTGTTTTCTGACCTACCGAAGCATCCGAAGCAAAGAGACTCAATGAAATAGATCCGGCAGTTGTGGATGTTACGGTCGATGAGCCGCCAATCATTCGCGCATTTTTGGGAAGGGCCGGCACTACCTGGGTTGTAGGGCCTGATAAAACAGTCGTGTTCAGTACCGAAATGCCACTCACATCGACATGCCGACCGTCTTGCTGGCAGGCAGCGAAGAGCCCTGCGGATTGCGTCGGCAAAATAGACACTAGCGCCGACGCAGTAAAACCGGCTGGGATATTTATCCCGCTATAAACATTCGGCAAAACGGAATTAACGGCATTGACTGCCATTAACGCACTTACCCCTGAAGCCGGATTGTAAATAGCGTAGAGACCGACATAACCGTTTGACGGAGCCACCCCAGCATCCATTCCTCCAACGCCCACAACTGACAGGTTGACTAGTTTGTTGAAGTTGTTGAGTCGATATGACCCAGCAAAATCTTCGACGATGACCTCATCCGCCGTAAACGTTGCGGTAAGGGAGGCAGTATTAACGATCAGGGCCGCATTTCTGCTGGCTCCAGCTAGTGGACCGTTTAGCCGAAGCCTTTGCGTCTCCAGCAACAATGCACCTATATCAATGTTTCCCTGATTGATCGGCGCGTTCCAGGCCTTGATGCACCACATCACAGCCAGGTTGCGCGGGCGCGTTTCAGCGCCTACGTTTCCCGTTATCGGGATATCCGAGTTGGCGCCAGTTCCTGCACCGCTGATTACAACGGCCAGGCCGGAACCGGCTCCTGCCGCCGTAGTGACTGTATGCCGGAGAGCATGCAAGTGGGACTGGAACTGGTGGTTCTGCCAACTGCCAACGGTTCGATCAGCATCCACGCCCCGCCCATGATCCCAGCCACGCAGAAACTCGCCGCGAGATTCCGGCAAGCGGAAATTGCCCGCGCCCTCGTCACCCTTGTTGTAAGTTGTGCCGAGAAAAGCGGCTAGATCAGGATAGGTCGCGATGCTCTGCGCACTGCCATCCAGTTCCAGATAACCGGGAGCGACGATACCCGTCGGGAATGCCAGAACAGCACCCACCGGAACGGCGGATTTCAGCCGTTCGACCTCCTTCGCCAGCGCGGCTACATCGATGGCTCCCTGATTGACCGGGGCATTCCACGCTTTGATGCACCACATGACGGCAATGTTGCGAGGACGGGTTTCTGTTGAGGTGCGCGCAACTCTCGAAGCATCGAAGAGCATATTGATGACGCCGGTAGCGGCTCCGCCTCCGGGGATTTGCGTCCCACCGGTCGCCGCCGAGCCAAAAGCGCCGCCGACCTGGCCCACAGCTGCCAGTTGAACCCCATTATTCGCGGCATACTGTCCCGTGATGTTCTGGAGCGAGTCGAGCTGCGCACTGCCGACTCCCCGGCTAGCATCCACACCCCGCCCATGATCCCAACCCCGCAAAAACTCCCCGCGCGCCTCTGGCAAACGGAAGTTCCCAACCCCCTCATCCCCCTTGTTGAACTTGCCGCCCAGATAAGCGCTCAGGTCCGGATACGTCGCGCTGCTCTTGACGCTGTTATCCAGCTCCAGAAAACCCGGCGGTGGCGCATCAACCGGGAATGCCACAATCGATCCCACCGGCAACGCCGAAGCCTTGGCAATCAGCGCTTCAACTTCAGCTTTGGTGTACGAATCCTTGATACCAAATCCGGCCAGCGTCTCCGGGTTTGCACCCGCAGTCGCGCGACCATATTCGTCAACGGTTAGACTTTTATAAGTCCCAGCAGCAATCCCGGTTCGCCCCGCGAGCATCTTGAACGTCAGCGCAGTCGTGCCGAGGGTGATCGGCGCATTGGTGCTCAGATGCCACAGCGAATCACCGTTCGCCGTGCCCTCCTCCACCATGACCGTCAGACCCGGGGTGACCTTGGCGCTGGTGTTGGCATCGGTGGCCCGCACCCAGTCGCCATTGGCAACAATCCACAGGCCGTTGTCCTTGGCCAGCGTCTGGCTCGGCAGCAGCACACGATCGCCGGCAATTACGGCAACACCATCAATCTGCTGTGCGCTGTTAAGTACGACATTGCCAGTCGCCGCAACGCGCACCGACTGCTTGCCATCAAGTTTGCCGAGTTCTTCGGCGAGATAACTCATGACCCAGGCACGCGTCGCTTTAACCACCGTGTCATCAATCAACAAGGTCACCAGCGACGCATTACTGGTCTCGAAAATCGAGCGAATGTAAAACTCTTTACCCGAGCCCGACGTCGCCAGCACCGGTTTGAACGACTCCGGGTATTTGACGATGGCGTAAAGAATCCCGGTGTCAGTCCACAGCCCTGCTTCGCGCACATACCAACCGCCGACGTCCGGCGGGATGGTCACTTCGGCGAGCAGCCAGCTCGGGTTCTTCTCGTCCTGGAACAGTGCGTTGAGCGGTCCGCGCCAGACTTCGCGTTTCAGAGCGGTCGCGGTGGCGGCCGGGTTGTAGACCGCGCCGTTGCCGTCGCCGACGGAAATCTGCGTCAGCTTGATCGGCGTACCGGCGGCCTTGCACGCCGTTTCGTAGGCAATCCCTGCGTTGGTGAGCAGGGTGTAATAGTCAGCCATTCAGGCCCCCTGAGGATAAATAGTGGATGTTTCGACGGTGTACATGCCGGCAGCCATGAACGCCTCGCCAGAGGTTTCGAGCCCTTCGATGAACACCGGATAAACCGTGGTCAGTTCGCCGCAAAACGTCGCAGCACCAATGACGTGACTGCCGAATGCGCTCAAACCCACCGACACGGAGAGAACGTCCCTCTCGCTTTTCGCATCGGCCAGACGGCGGTCGAGACGTGCATCGATTTCTTCGCTGTAGGGTTGGTCGCTGAAGGCACGCACGGAAAAGCTGTACGGCGCGCCGGGCGGTGTCTGTTCGTACCAGGCGCGGATTTCCGGGCGCAGTTGCAAACCCTTGGCGGCGTTTTCCAGCGCCTTGCGTGTGCCGGCCTGGCGCGCGGTGGGCCAGGCCAGTTCGACGGTTACGCGCTTCTCCGACACCGGCGCATCGGTGCTCCATTCGGCGACGCCGCGATCGGCAGCCAGATACGGCAGGAAGGCCACCGGCGTTTCGCTGGGGTTCATCAGTTCCGGGAATGGCGGTGCGATGCGATCAAGCAACGCGCCGAAGCCCAGATCCAGTCCGCGCTCAAGTGCCGAGCTGTTGGCTGGCAGTAAGGTCGGGCGCTGAGTTTTTTCACTCATAGCGTCAGCACCTCGACTTCGACCGCGGTGCAATAAGGCGCCTGAAAAGCGGTGGTGACGATGGGCGCCAGCGGTTCGAGAATCTGCAGTTGCACGGCGCCGGCGCTGTGCAACGTGTAGTCGATCCAGCTCGGATCAACCCGACCTTCGAGGCGATGGCAACTGTCGGCGTAGGCCTGCAATTGCGCTTGCGCGGCGACCTTGGTCAGGCCCGAATCGGGACCGGAATTGATCTTGGCGACGACGCGGATTTTGTAGCGCTGGATCTCGGCCGCTTTGACGGTGACAAGGTCGGTTTCCGGGCGCACGTCGGGACGAGCAAAGTGCTGACGGACGCCGTCGAGCAATGCTTCGGAAGGCGTACCATCGCCGTCTCGAGAAAGCACGGTGACTTGCACTTCGCCCGGCGCAGTGCGGCGCCCGTTGCCATCCTTGACCTGCGCGGCGAGGCCGTCCGGATTGAAGGTGTAGGTCACATTCACTACACCGGCGTCGGTGGATTCGACCTGAACTGTTGGCCGCTCGCCGAGGGTGAACACCTCGCGGCGATACTGCATCCGCGAACCTGCCGCCGGTGCATGAGGTGCCAGGTAATAACGCAGCCGAGCGTCGTCATCACTTTCATAAATCGCCGGTACCGGAGGGAACGCTGCCGGGTCGCCTGGATCGAGCAACTGCCGTTCCAGGCCCATGTCCGCCAGCCGCGCATCGAGATTGCTGCCGGTCGCCCACCACGCCAGCATCTGTTTGATGCGTGCGTTGTATTTGCGCTCATGGGTTTGCAGACGCACGCAGAACGCTTCCAGCGCGAGGGTCAGCAATTCGCTTTCGTTTTCCAGACTCGCCTTGAGTTTCACGGCGCTGGCCGGCGAGCGAGCACCCACGTATTCGACGACGAAGGCTTTGAACTCGTTGAGTAAATCTTCGAACGCTTCAACCGTGATCAGCGCGGGTTCGGCCAGTTGATTCTGGCCGGGGATCAGCATGCTCATGTCACCACCTCGAAGGTTTGTTGGCGGTTTTTCCAGGTGCCGGCAAAACGCAGCAGCAGGCCGTCGCCGTGGCGACTGGCAACAATCACTTGCGGCTGAAAATCATCGATACCGTTTTGCGGGTTATAGAACGCTTGCGCGGCGTGGCTCTGTGCCAGAAGCAGAATGTCGTCACCGAGGTTCTGTCCCAACAGCGAGGGGATCAGCGATCCGTACAAGGGCCGTTTTTGCCGAGTGCCCAGCGGTGTGGTCAGGGCTCGGGTCACGCGCTGCACGAATTGCAGCCAGTCGTCGACCGTGGCCCCGCTGTCTCTATCGATTCCGATCATGGGAGGCTCTTGAATCAGGGGCTGATGACGCGGCCCTGGTGATCGACCAAGGGGCCGCTGAAGTGCACGCCCGAGGCGTCGATACTCAGGCCGACGGCGCCCAGTTGCAGGGTGATCAGTTGTGGCGTCATGGCCAGACGTGCAGGGCCGATGCTCAGTTCGAGCGACTCGCGAGACCCGTGGAATTGCGTTGGTCCGTTGAGCCAGTGCAAGGCGTGGCTGGCGTCGTCGTAACTGCTTTCGCTGCCGTCCTGATGTACCCGACGGGTCAGCGTCGGCACAGTCGAGGCCGGGGGGAAACGGTCACTGTTCAAGCCGAACAACGCGACACTCTGCGCGCCGCTTTCGCCGCTGCCATAGTTGAACAGCAGGCACTGCTCGCCCGCCGTGGGGATGCGCGATTCACTTTGCGCACCAGCGCTGGGGTTGAAGAACTTGATCGCTGGGGTGAGCAATCCACCATGGCTGACTTGGCAGGTATTGCTCGCCGCATCAACTGACTGGCAGATGCCAATGCGACAGAAACTCTCGGCGCGGCGGTGCAAGTCTTCGATTTCCGCTTCCATTTCCGCCAGACGCTCAATGATCGGGCCAAGCTGCATACGCAGTAATGCATCGAACATCGGTCAGCCCTCCAGCGCGGTGTACTGGTCCGGGTCGTCGATGTTGCTGACTTCCCAGGTGCGAGCGAATTTCGGCATGCCCAGCGGATCGTCGAGCAGGGTCGAGCCGAGGTAGAGCGTCTGCTCGAAGGTCAGGGTCCAGGCTTTGTATTGTTGATCAGCACTGATAAGCAACGATGGCAAGCCATCGATATTCAGGGGCAGATCGCATTGATCGCCGGGCAATCCCCAGCGGTTGTCAGTCATCAGGTTTTTCAGCACGGCAATCAGATCGCACGCTGCAAATGCACTGGCGGCAAGGGCCGGGATGACTTGCAGAGAGACCGTCATGACATGAGCAATTCGCCCGTCAGCGGCGCGCACCCCGGGTCCATTGCGGTCGAAGTCGATCAGCACCCAGGCCTGATCGCCCGGTGCAGTGAAATCATCATGGTTGCCGACGGTGAGGTTGAGGCCGGCGGTGTTGCGCAGTGACGTCGCGATGGCTGTAAACAGTTGCGACGGCTGCTGGATCGGTGTGGGCATACATGACCTCCTTTTCAATCGTCCACGCGCAGCCCTGCCGCCAACATGGCGGCAGGGAAAAATATTCAGGGTTAAGGGTGGTCGCGCGGCGGCACTTCGCAGACGCCGATACGCTTGGCCGCCCAGCGTTCGTAAAGACCTATAGCGACATCAGCGCCGGCCATCGCCGTCAGGCAGCCAAAAGCGCCAGCGGCCCAGATCGACATGCCGGCGGCATACAGCAGCATGATCGCTGACACGCCGCAGATCATGCAGGCGCCGGAACGCAGAGCCAGACGCCGCACAAGTGACCAGCCGCGGGCGCCCTCCTTGTCGGCGCGCCACATTTCGCCGGACACCCCGCCGACGACAGCGAGGAGGATGACCAGCCAGATCGGCATGTCCGCCAACGCTTGTTGCTCGTTTGTCATGTCACGCCTCCGTGGGTGATTGATGAGTGATGGGTTGGATTCAAACGGTTTCTCTTGAGGCAGGCATTCCAAAAAGCCCGGCGCTTGCACACCGGGCTTTTCAGTAATGCGCTCCTTCGCCTTCCTTCAAATCCTGTGTTCGAGAAGGAAGCTGACTTTTCGGCGCTACTGGCGCGGTACGAGTCCATTCAGATTGTTTTTCCGACCGCGGTCCCTGCCCGCCGGATAACTGCTTCTGGTGCTTTACGCTGCACACCCGGGTCAGTTGCCAACCCTCTGAACCGTTGAGGCCGGTTCATCGCTGCCTGTTCTTGTGGAACTAAAGAGCTTGTCTTGCCAGCCGCTTTGTCGAGCGGCTTGGTGGCAAGAATATGCATGGATGCATATACAGTCAATGCGTAAATGCATTTATTTATGCATTAAATTTGCGCATATGCATGAAACCCAAGCGGGCCAAGGGGTGGGGAGATTTCTGCAGGCGTAAAAAAACCTGCCGAGGGGCAGGTTTCAGTTGAATCGAAAGGGGCTAGCGGGCGTACATGCCCCACCAGAAGACGTGACCAAGGATAACGATCTGCTCTTCCTGGATTTCCTGGAAGCTGTAGTCCTCGTCCGGATGCTCGTCGCGATTGAAGCTGCGCAGACGGATACCGGTGGGCAAACGATAGAGTTGCTTCACGCGCAGCTGGCCATTGTGATTGATCGCATACAGGTCGCCATCAATGATGTCGCCGATGCCGCACTTGCCGGCATTGACGCCGACGGTGGCGCCATCGCGCAGAACCGGCAACATGCTGTTGCCGCGTACTGTCACACACTTGGCCTGGTCGAACTGCACACCATTGTGGCGCAGGCTGCGCTTGCCGAAGCGCAGGCTTGAGCGCTCGCTCTCTTCGATGACGAATCTTCCTGATCCAGCAGCCAATTCAACCTCACGTAGAAAGGGCACCGACACCTCGTCGTCATCGACAGGGGTGTCGTCGTCCCACAGGCTTATATCCTTGAGTTCCGCATGCACGTCAGCGCGCGTGCCGGCCGCCGTTGGCGCGACATCCGCGCGCCCGCGCAACTGATCGGTGCTGACGTTGAAATATTCAGCGATCTTCGAGATGTGTTTATCCGAAGGATCGACAATCTTCCCGCTGAGAATCCGCGAGAGCGTTGATTGAGGCACGCCGGTGCGACGGTGGAGCTCCGTGGGGGAGATCCCGTGCTGGTCGAGCAGTGCTCTTAAGACGGAGGAAACGTTGCGTTTTTGCATAACGCGCATAGTGCTTGAAGTTTTTCGTGAAGACAAATGCTGATTTGCATAAATCGTGCATAGATCAACTTTTCCCTGCCAATAAATGCTCACCCGACCGCAGCGCCTGCGTCGGGCAGACTGGCCATGGTAACCTTGCGCCCATCGCGGAAAAGCCCGGCCACTGCCCGCGCTTTGCCCTACATCTTTTAACGAGTTGCCCGACAATCCGATGAATAAAGCCGTCTCCGACCTGTCCTCCCACACTCCGATGATGCAGCAATACTGGCGCCTGAAGAATCAGCACCCGGACCAGCTGATGTTCTATCGCATGGGCGATTTCTACGAAATCTTCTACGAAGATGCGAAGAAAGCCGCCAAATTGCTGGACATCACCCTGACCGCGCGCGGGCAGTCGGCGGGCCAGGCGATTCCGATGTGTGGGATTCCTTACCATGCGGCGGAAGGTTACCTGGCGAAACTGGTCAAGCTCGGCGAGTCGGTGGTGATTTGCGAGCAGGTCGGCGACCCGGCCACCAGCAAAGGCCCGGTGGAGCGCCAGGTCGTACGGATCATCACGCCGGGGACAGTCAGTGACGAGGCGCTGCTGGACGAACGCCGCGATAACCTGATCGCAGCGGTGTTGGGCGACGAGCGTCTATTCGGTCTGGCGGTGCTGGACATCACCAGCGGCAACTTCACCGTGCTCGAGATCAAAGGCTGGGAAAACCTGCTGGCGGAACTGGAGCGGGTCAACCCGGTGGAATTGCTGATTCCTGATGACTGGCCGAAAGACTTGCCGGCGGAAAAACGCCGTGGCGTACGCCGTCGCGCGCCGTGGGATTTCGAGCGTGACTCGGCGCTGAAAAGTCTCTGTCAGCAATTTTCCACTCAAGACCTGAAAGGCTTTGGCTGCGAAAACCTGACCCTGGCCATTGGCGCTGCCGGCTGCCTGTTGGCCTACGCCAAGGAAACCCAGCGCACTGCCCTGCCCCATTTGCGTAGCCTGCGTCACGAACGTCTCGATGACACCGTGGTGCTCGACGGCGCCAGCCGGCGCAATCTGGAACTCGACACCAATCTGGCCGGTGGCCGCGACAACACGCTGCAATCGGTGGTCGATCGCTGCCAGACCGCCATGGGCAGCCGCTTGCTGACTCGTTGGCTGAACCGGCCGTTGCGCGATCTCACCGTGTTGCTGGCGCGTCAGACCTCGATCCGCTGCCTGCTCGACGGCTACCGCTTCGAAAAGCTGCAACCCCAGCTCAAGGAAATCGGCGATATCGAACGGATTCTGGCGCGTATCGGTCTGCGCAATGCGCGGCCGCGTGACCTTGCGCGTCTGCGTGATGCTCTCGGCGCACTGCCCGAACTGCAAGTGGCGATGACCGATCTGGAAGCGCCGCACCTGCAGCATCTGGCAGCCACCACGCGCACCTATCCGGAACTGGCGGCGCTGCTGGCAAAAGCCATTATCGACAACCCGCCTGCGGTGATCCGCGACGGCGGCGTGCTGAAAACCGGTTACGACAGCGAACTCGATGAACTGCAATCACTGAGCGAAAACGCCGGCCAGTTCCTCATTGATCTCGAAGCCCGGGAGAAAGCCCGTACTGGTCTGGCCAACCTCAAAGTCGGCTACAACCGTATCCACGGCTACTTCATCGAACTGCCGAGCAAGCAGGCCGAATCGGCGCCGGCTGACTATATCCGCCGGCAGACGCTTAAAGGCGCCGAGCGCTTCATCACACCTGAGCTGAAAGAATTCGAAGACAAGGCACTTTCCGCCAAGAGCCGCGCGCTGGCCCGGGAAAAAATGCTTTACGAGGCGCTGCTCGAAGACTTGATCAGCCAGCTGCCACCGCTGCAGGACACCGCCGGCGCATTGGCCGAACTGGATGTGCTGAGCAACCTTGCCGAGCGTGCGCTGAATCTCGACCTCAATTGCCCGCGTTTCGTCAGCGAGCCGTGCATGCGCATCACCCAGGGTCGTCACCCTGTGGTCGAGCAAGTGCTGACCACGCCGTTCGTGGCCAACGATCTGAGCCTGGATGACAATACGCGCATGCTGGTCATCACCGGTCCGAACATGGGCGGTAAATCCACTTACATGCGGCAAACCGCGTTGATCGTGTTGCTAGCGCATATTGGCAGTTTCGTGCCGGCCGCCAGTTGCGAGTTGTCGCTGGTCGACCGGATCTTTACCCGCATCGGTTCCAGCGATGATCTGGCCGGCGGTCGTTCGACCTTCATGGTCGAGATGAGCGAAACCGCCAACATCCTGCATAACGCCACCGAGCGCAGTCTGGTCCTGATGGACGAAGTCGGGCGCGGTACCAGCACCTTTGACGGTCTGTCGCTGGCATGGGCGGCGGCCGAGCGCTTGGCCCATCTGCGTGCCTATACGCTGTTCGCTACGCACTACTTCGAACTGACGGTGTTGCCGGAAGCCGAGCCGTTGGTGGCCAACGTCCACCTCAACGCGACCGAGCACAACGAACGGATCGTGTTCCTGCACCATGTTCTGCCTGGGCCTGCCAGCCAGAGCTATGGCTTGGCAGTCGCGCAACTGGCGGGTGTGCCGAGCGAAGTGATCTTGCGCGCGCGCGAGCATCTGAGTCGCCTGGAAGACACTGCCCTGCCCCACGAGGCGCCGAAACCGGCGGCCAAGGGCAAGCCGTCGACACCGCAGCAAAGCGACATGTTCGCCTCACTGCCACATCCGGTGCTGGACGAATTGGCGAAAGTGGATCTGGACGACATGACGCCACGTCGAGCGCTGGAAATGCTCTATGCACTGAAGAACCGGATATAAGCACTGAAGAAGCGGATATAACGCAATTCGCTTCAAGCTGTTAGAATCTCGCGCGGTTCGGGATGCTGCTGGCTCATAGCCTGGTCAGCAGGTATCGCTCCCGAACCTGGCGACCCCAACCGTGAAGGGGCAACGCTGCCGCCGCCTGAGGAGAAAATTAGAAATGACCTTCGTCGTCACCGACAACTGCATCAAGTGCAAGTACACCGACTGCGTAGAAGTCTGTCCGGTGGACTGCTTTTACGAAGGCCCGAACTTCCTGGTGATTCACCCGGACGAGTGCATCGACTGCGCGCTGTGTGAACCAGAATGCCCGGCTGTGGCGATCTTCTCGGAAGACGAGATCCCAAGCGGCATGGAAAACTTCATCGAGCTCAATGCCGAGCTGGCGGATATCTGGCCGAACATCACCGAGCGCAAGGATCCGCTTCCAGATTCTGCTGATTGGGATGGCAAGCCGAACAAGATCGAACACCTCGAACGCTGATCTACCCCGCGCTCGACTGAAAGGCCCCTTGCGGGCCTTTTTGCTTTTGCAGATTCTGCTTTTCTGCAGACGAAAAAAGGGGCGGTATGACCCGCCCACATTTTTTCCCTATTCCCTGTATTCCTTTTCATCGTCCTGATGAATCGCCTCCTGCGATGTCCGTTCCCCTCTTCCGTGAAGGGCGTGTCTGTCCGTCGACACAGTTGAGATATTAGAGAGTTTCTGGAGACGAGCAATTGGCCCTCGGCGTACGCGCGCTCTGTCACAAGGACATAACATTTACGAAATAATCAACAGAATCAAAAGGTTGCTCACTGGAAGTGAGCGCGATCGCCATCTACCGAAGTGTAAAAATAACGAACACTTACGACACAGTAAGCAAAGGCTTACAGTGCGAGACTACAAATTCAGAAATTGACGACCGCTTGTCTGGTGGCTGCCGAAAGCCCGATTTGCTGCACGCGAAAAACAAAAAAGCCCCGACTGATCGAATCAGCCGGGGCTTTTTGCGGGCGGACGATCAGGCGCTTATTGAAACAGCGACTCGCTCGACAGGCCGTTCTTTTCAAGGATTTCGCGAAGGCGCTTGAGCCCTTCCACCTGAATCTGCCGTACCCGCTCGCGGGTCAGGCCGATCTCCAGGCCGACATCTTCCAGCGTGCTGCTTTCGTGACCACGCAGGCCGAAGCGGCGAATCACCACCTCGCGCTGCTTGTCGGTCAGCTCCGACAGCCATTGATCGATGCTCTGCGACAGATCATCGTCCTGCAACAGTTCGCACGGATCGGTCGGACGATCGTCAGTGAGTGTGTCCAGCAGGGTTTTATCCGAATCCGGACCCAGCGAGACGTCGACCGAAGAAACCCTTTCGTTGAGGCCGAGCATGCGCTTGACCTCCCCCACCGGTTTTTCCAGCAGGTTGGCGATTTCTTCGGGTGAAGGTTCGTGGTCGAGTTTTTGCGTCAGCTCCCGCGCGGCCCGCAGGTACACGTTGAGCTCCTTGACCACGTGAATCGGCAGCCGGATGGTCCGGGTCTGATTCATGATCGCGCGCTCGATGGTCTGACGGATCCACCAGGTTGCGTAGGTCGAGAAGCGGAAGCCGCGCTCCGGATCGAACTTTTCCACCGCGCGGATCAGGCCGAGGTTGCCCTCTTCGATCAGATCCAGCAGCGACAGCCCCCGATTGACGTAACGCCGGGCGATCTTGACGACCAGCCGCAGGTTACTTTCGATCATGCGCTTGCGCCCGGCAGGATCGCCACTTTGCGACAAGCGCGCAAAATGAACTTCTTCTTCCGGGGAGAGCAGAGGGGAAAAGCCGATTTCGTTGAGATACAGCTGCGTGGCATCAAGTGCCCGAGTGTAGTCGATGTATTTATGTTGTTTGAGTGTGGCGGAGTGTCTGGATTTGGAACGAACGGAAGGTGGAGCAGCCCCTTCATCATTCAACATCGAATCCGAATCGATGCCGGTCTCCATAAGGAGAACCTCATCGTCGATGTCAAACTCCGGCACTTCTTTACTGAGAGCCATTGTTATAGTCCTTTGGTGAGTTCGACCCCAAGCTCAAGCGACGCCTTTATCCTTGGCAACGCTGGAGCCTGTCCCCTCTACGCGACGGAACAGGCTGGCCTTCAAATCAACGTCTTGGCAGGAACTGCAGCGGATCCACAGGTTTACCTTGGCGGCGAATCTCAAAATGCAGTTTCACCCGGTCTGTACCCGTTGACCCCATTTCGGCAATTGTCTGTCCGACCTTGACCTGCTGCCCCTCCCGAACCAACAGCCTGCGGTTATGTCCGTAAGCACTGACGTAGGTTTCGCTGTGTTTGATGATGACCAATTCGCCGTAGCCCCTTAAGCCACTCCCGGCGTATACGACCGTCCCATCAGACGCAGCTAAAACAGGCTGTCCCAAATCTCCGGCGATATCAATTCCTTTATTCAAACTACCGTTTGAAGAGAATTTTCCAATCAGAACGCCATTAGATGGCCATCCCCAGCCGGTCGGGGCCGGGCCTGCCGGAGGCAGTGGAGCGGGTGCAGGTTTGCTCGCGACGGACGGTACAACCCCTTTGGAACCGGTGGTTGTAGTGGTTGTGGTGCCATTCGCCTGGCGCCGGATTACCGTGGTTTTACTCGACGAAGAAGGTGAAGAACTGGAGTTGCTCACCACCGCTGTCGGCGTTGAACCGCTGCGCCCGTCGAAGCGAATTGTCTGACCCGGATGGATCGTATACGGCGTAGGAATATTGTTCCGGGCGGCGAGGGTTTTGTAGTCCCAGCCGTAACGAAAGGCGATCGAAAACAAGGTATCGCCGGGACGGACTACATATTGCCCGGTGGTAACGGTAGGACGTTGCGCCACCGCATTGTTGCGATCAACAACGCGCACGTTGCTCGATTTGGTGCTGGAGCAACCGACCAGCAAGGTGCTCAAGACAAGGCCAGTCACCAGGCGCTGAAAGCTCGTGTTACCCATACGCTGCGCAATGACTGTGAGACTCACCCGCCGCTCCCTTTGTGGTGGCTGAAAATTCTGAATGCCGCACTGCGGCATGAAGTGTCGCAAGTATAACGGGCCGAAACGGCTTTACCTTTAATGAAGCGAAATCACTGGACGCACACGTTTGCCAGGGGCAAGTACGCTGCGTTTAAACTCTGGCTGCCGGTGTAAGACCGGCGCCGTTGAAAGGAATTCAGCGCCTGCTCGCAATTGCTCAGGCCAGTGGCCCATTGAGCAAAGGCACGAAACGCACAGCGCCCAAAACGTGTCGGGAAAAGCCATGTTCTTCGCGCACGATCAGCATCAGTTGTTGCACTTCACCGGAGCCGACCGGAATCACCATGCGCCCACCGGGGGCCAGTTGATCGAGCAAAGCTTGCGGTACATCGGTGGCAACGGCGGTGACGATGATGCCGTTGTAGGGCGCCAGCGCCGGCCAGCCTTCCCAGCCATCGCCCCAGCGAAATACCACGTTGCGCAGGTTCAGCTCGACCAGACGCTCCTTGGCGCGATCCTGCAACACCTTGATGCGCTCGACGGAAAACACCCGTTCAACCAGTTGCGACAACACCGCCGTCTGGTAGCCGGAACCGGTGCCGATCTCCAACACTTTATCCAGCGGGCCGGCCTCCAGCAGCAGCTCGCTCATGCGCGCCACCATATAAGGCTGGGAGATGGTCTGGTTGTTGCCGATCGGCAGCGCGGTGTCTTCGTAAGCGCGGTGCGCCAGCGCCTCGTCGACAAACAGATGACGCGGCGTGCGGCGGATCACTTCCAGGACTTTGGCGTTCGATACGCCTTCTTCATACAGCCGCTGGATCAGTCGCTCGCGCGTACGTTGGGAGGTCATGCCTATGCCGCTGCGCAGACGGTCGTCATGTTCACGCATCAGCTCAGCCCTCCCAGCCAGCCATCGAGACTTCTGAAGGCATCATTGAAGGTGCGATCGAGCTGCAACGGCGTGATGGACACATAACCCTGCATCACGGCATGAAAATCGGTGCCCGGGCCGCCGTCTTCAGCGTCGCCGGCAGCGGCGATCCAGTAACCGGCCTTGCCGCGCGGATCGACCACTTTCATCGGCGCCGCCGCGCGGGCGCGATGGCCGAGGCGGGTCAACTGAATGCCACGGATGTGATCGATGGGCAGATTGGGGATGTTCACGTTGAGCACCGTGCGCGGTGGCAGATCCAGCCCGGCGTGGGCCTCGACCAGTTTGCGCGCAAAGTAGGCCGCAGTCGGCAGATTGTCCACCTGACGCGAAACCAGTGAGAAGGCAAAAGATGGGCGCTCGAGAAATCGTCCTTCCAGCGCTGCCGCCACGGTTCCGGAATACAGCACGTCGTCACCAAGATTGGCGCCCAGATTAATGCCGGATACCACCATGTCCGCTTCGCGCTCAAGCAAGCCGTTAAGGCCCAGGTGAATGCAATCGGTCGGTGTGCCGTTGAGGCTGATAAAGCCGTTGGCCAGGTATTGCGGGTGCAGCGGACGGTCGAGCGTCAGCGAACTGCTGGCGCCGCTTTTGTCCTGCTCCGGGGCGATAACCACGCATTCGGTGTAATCCGCCAGCGCAGCATAAAGCGCGGCGAGACCGGGCGCGGTTACCCCATCGTCGTTAGAAATCAGAATACGCATGGGCTGTCCGTCTGCCCCACCGGCACCAGATCAACGAGCTCGCGCACCAATACGGTGGCAAAGCATCCGGCCGGGAGGACGAATTCCAGTTGCAGAATGTCAGGTTGGGGATAATGCCACGTCAACCCGCCAATGGGCAGCCGCAGGATGCGACGTTCATGGCTCATGCCGGCGTGGATCAACCAGTCGCGCAGATCCGCTTCGCGGGCGGCGATCGCCTGCTCCAGTTCATGGACTGCGCCAGCGGTGGGCGAGTCACCTTCGCCCCACTGCGGACCGGTCGGGTGCAGGTCGAGAATCGCCAGACGCGGGTCGCTGCATTCGGCTTCGCCGGCCGGGAAAAAGCTGCGGCTGTCAGTAAAGGCCAACAGATCGCCCACCAGTGCGGTGTTCCAGGTGCCATCGGCGACGCGCGCCGCCAGCATCTGGTTGAACAGAAAGCTACGCGCCGTCGACAGCAAACGCGAACGCACATTGCGCTGTTCCGGCAAAGCCTTGCGCGCCGCCCACGCCCGCGCATCGACAACGTTGCCGCCGTCATGGCCGAAGCGCTGGGCGCCGAAATAGTTGGGGATGCCTTGTCTGGCGATCAGTTGCAGGCGTTGTTCAATCGCGTCTTTGTCGCCATTGAATTGCGTCAGGCGCAGGGTGAAGCCGTTGGCCGAATGCGCACCGCGTTGCAGCTTGCGCTTGTGGCGCGTGGTCTTGAGGATCTTCAGCGTGTCGTTTTCCGCGGCCGACAGATCCGGATCGGCCTTGCCCGGCAACTGCACGCTGAACCACTGTCTGGTCAGGGCCTGACGGTCCTTCAGCCCGGCATAGCTGACGGTACGCAACGGTACGCCGGCTGCCTTGGCGATACGCCGCGCCGCTTCTTCGGTATTGAGGCCGCGCTTTTCCACCCAGATCCACAGGTGTTCGCCGTCACCGCTGAAGGGGATATCCAGCACTTCATCGACCTGGAAATCTTCGGCGATGGCTTTCAGTACCGCTGTGCCGAGGGGTTCGCCATAGGCCCGTGGGCCGAGTAATTGCAGTTCATTCATGCGCGCAGCAACAAGGCAACGGAGTGCACGGCGATGCCTTCTTCGCGACCGACAAAGCCAAGCTTTTCGGTGGTGGTAGCTTTGACGTTCACTTGATCCAACTCAACTTGAAGATCCGCCGCGATCAGCGCGCGCATCGATTCGATATGCGGCGCCATTTTTGGCGCCTGGGCAACGATGGTGTTGTCGACGTTGCCGACTTTCCAGCCCTTGGCGTGGATCAGACTGACCACATGACGCAACAGCACACGGCTGTCGGCGCCCTTGAATTGCGGATCGGTGTCCGGGAAGTGTTTACCGATATCACCCAGCGCCGCCGCGCCGAGCAAGGCATCGCTCAAGGCGTGCAGCAGGACGTCACCGTCGGAATGAGCGAGCAGCCCGAAGCTGTGTGCAATCTGCACGCCGCCCAGAGTAATGAAATCGCCTTCAGCGAAACGGTGCACATCGTAGCCGTGGCCAATACGCATAAAAAAACGCCCCGATTTTTGTCAGGGCGTGATTCTACCTGCATTAATCGCGCAGAGCGCGTGCGTGATGCTGCAAGTGGTCGTCAATGAAGCTTGAGATGAAGAAATAGCTGTGGTCGTAGCCCGGTTGCAGGCGCAGCTCCAGCGGATGCCCCGCTTGTTTTGCGGCGTGTTGCAGGGCCTCGGGTTTCAATTGCGTGGCGAGGAAATCGTCACGATCACCTTGATCGACCAGCAACGGCAACTTCTCCGTCGCCTCCGCGATCAGCACACAGGCGTCCCACTCCTTCCACTTCGAACGGTCTTCGCCCAAATAGTTGGAAAAGGCCTTCTGACCCCACGGGCAATCGATTGGATGGGTAATCGGCGAGAACGCCGACACTGACTGAAAACGCCCGGGATTGCGCAGCGCGCAGACCAATGCGCCGTGGCCGCCCATGGAGTGACCGCTGATACTGCGTTTGTCGGAAGCGGGGAAATGCGCTTCGACCAGAGCAGGCAATTCCTGCACGACATAGTCATGCATCTGATAGTGCCGCGCCCACGGTTCCTGCGTGGCGTTCAGATAAAACCCGGCGCCGAGACCGAAATCCCAAGCTTTGTCGGCATCATCCGGGACATCCGCGCCACGCGGACTGGTATCCGGGGCGACGATGATCAACCCGAGCTCGGCAGCCATGCGCATCGCACCGGCCTTCTGCATGAAGTTCTCATCGGTGCAGGTCAGGCCTGACAACCAGTACAACACCGGCAGCTTGCCGCCCTGCTCCGCTTGTGGCGGCAGGTACACGGCAAAGACCATGTCGCAATCAAGCACTTCGGAGCGATGGCGATAACGCTTGTGCCAGCCACCAAAACTCTTCTGACAGGAAATGTTTTCCAGATTCATAGCACTTCAGCCGCAAGATGCGAGCTTCAAGCTGCAAGAGGGAATTGCGCCTGCTTGCAGCTTGTGGCTTGTAGCTTGCCGCTGCTCCTTAGAAATGAATGACTGTGCGGATGCTCTTGCCTTCGTGCATCAGGTCGAACGCCTTGTTGATATCTTCCAGGCCCATGGTGTGGGTGATGAAGGTATCCAGCGGGATTTCGCCGCTCTGGGCCATGTCGACGTAGCTTGGCAATTCAGTACGGCCACGCACGCCGCCGAACGCCGAACCGCGCCAGACGCGACCGGTGACCAACTGGAACGGACGGGTAGCGATTTCCTGGCCGGCACCGGCGACACCGATGATGACCGACTCGCCCCAGCCTTTGTGGCAGCACTCAAGCGCGGCGCGCATCAGTTGCACATTGCCGATGCACTCGAAGGAGAAGTCGACGCCGCCATCGGTCATGTCGACGATTACTTCCTGGATCGGACGATCAAAGTCTTTCGGATTCACGCAATCGGTGGCACCGAGTTGTTTGGCGATTTCGAACTTGGCTGGATTGATGTCGATGGCGATGATCCGCGCAGCCTTGGCTTTCACCGCGCCGATCACGGCCGACAAGCCGATACCGCCGAGACCGAAGATGGCCACGGTGTCACCCGGCTTGACCTTGGCGGTGTTGAGCACGGCGCCGATACCGGTGGTGACGCCGCAACCGAGCAGGCAGACCTTTTCCAGCGGCGCGTCTTTGGAGATCTTCGCTACGGAAATTTCCGGCAGTACGGTGTACTCCGAAAACGTCGAAGTGCCCATGTAGTGGAAAATCGTTTCGCCCTTGTAGGAAAAGCGCGAAGTGCCATCCGGCATCAGGCCCTTGCCTTGGGTGGCGCGAATCGCCTGGCAGAGGTTGGTCTTGCCCGACTTGCAGAATTTGCACTGGCCGCATTCCGGGGTGTACAGCGGAATGACGTGATCGCCGACGGCGACCGAAGTCACGCCTTCGCCGATCGCTTCAACGATGGCGCCACCTTCATGGCCGAGGATCGACGGGAAGATGCCTTCCGGGTCTGCGCCGGACAAGGTGTAGGCATCGGTGTGGCAAACCCCGGAAGCGACGACGCGCAGCAATACTTCACCGGCCTTGGGCATGGCGACATCGACTTCTACGATTTCCAGCGGCTTCTTGGCCTCGAAGGCAACGGCGGCGCGCGACTTGATCATGCTGACTCTCCAGTGAACCCAATAAATAAAAAAGCAGACAGACAGTGTAGTTCAGCGCGTCCTGAGGAATAATCCGGACCAAAGCAAAACATTATTGCCATACAGGGATAATCCAAGTGTCGGAAAACCGCTGGGAAGGCATCGATGAGTTCGTTGCCGTCGCCGAATGCAATCAATTCACCGCCGCTGCCGAGCGTCTTGGGGTTTCTTCCTCACACATCAGTCGACAAATCGTACGGCTCGAAGAGCGTCTGCAGACGCGACTGCTCTACCGCAGCACCCGGCGAGTTACGTTGACCGAAGCCGGGCAGACTTTTCTGCAGCATTGCCAGCGCCTGCAGGACGGTCGCGAAGAAGCCTTGCGCGCGGTAGGTGATCTGACCAGCGAACCGAAAGGCATGCTGCGCATGACCTGCGCGGTGGCCTACGGCGAACGTTTTATCGTGCCGCTGGTGACTCGCTTCATGGGGCTGTACCCGCAGTTGCGCATCGATATAGAGCTGAGCAATCGCCAACTGGATCTGGTGCATGAAGGGCTGGACCTGGCGATCCGTCTGGGTCGGTTACAGGATTCGCGCTTGGTCGCGACACGTCTGGCACCACGGAGAATGTACCTGTGCGCATCGCCGTCCTACCTGGAACGGTACGGACGCCCACACAGTTTGTCGGAGTTGAGTCGACACAATTGCCTGATCGGCAGTTCGGATATATGGCAACTGGAACAGAACGGCAGGGAATTTTCCCAGCGGGTGCAAGGCAACTGGCGTTGCAATAGTGGGCAAGCGGTGCTGGATGCGGCGCTTCAGGGCGTCGGGTTGTGTCAGTTGCCGGACTATTACGTGCTCGAGCATCTGCACAGTGGCGCGCTGATTTCCTTGCTGGAGGCGCATCAGCCGCCGAATACGGCGGTGTGGGCGTTGTATCCGCAGCAGCGGCATCTGTCGCCGAAGGTGCGCAAGTTGGTGGATTATTTGAAGGTGGGACTGGCTGAAAGGCCGGAGTACAAACTTTGAGTTATTGGTTGCCTGTGCGACCGTTTTCGCGAGCAGGCTCGCTCCCACAATTGACCGAGTTCGACAGCTGAATGCATTCCCTCTGTGGGAGCGAGCCTGCTCGCGAAGGCAATGCCACAGCGACCCCAAATCTCAGCGGCGATTCGCCCAACGCTGGCGCAACCACTCCAGATCTTCCGGCCGGGTCACCTTGAGGTTATCCGCCCGCCCTTCGATCAGACGCGGTGCCAGACCGGCCCATTCCATCGCAGAAGCTTCATCGGTGATCACGGCATCCGCAACCAGGCTATCGGCCAACGCTCGATGCAACGCGCCGAGGCGAAACATCTGCGGCGTATACGCCTGCCAGATCACACTGCGGTCCACCGTTTCAACCACACGACCGTTTTTATCAATGCGTTTGAGCGTGTCGCGAGCGGGCACCGCCAACAGACCACCGACCGGGTCATCCGCGAGTTCGGCAAGCAACTTGTCGAGATCATCGCGACTCAGATTTGGCCGGGCCGCATCGTGCACCAGCACCCAATCGTCATCGTCGGCACCTTGCGCATGCAGATGCAGCAAGGCATTGAGCACCGAAGCAGAACGCTCCGCCCCGCCGCCGACCCGCTGAATGCGTGGATCGCTGACGCAAGCCAGATTCGGCCAATAGGGATCGTCAACAGCAAGACTGACCACCAGGCCCTTAAGGCTCGGGTGATCGAGGAAACAGCCGAGGCTGTGTTCGAGAATTGTGCGCCCGCCCAGTTGCAGATATTGCTTGGGACGGTCCGCGGCCATTCGGGCACCGACGCCCGCGGCAGGAATCACGGCCCAGAAGGCCGGCAGGGAATCGATCATTGGGCCAACTGGTAAAGGGTTTCGCCGTCCTTGACCATGCCCAGTTCGTGACGAGCCCGCTCTTCAACGGTCTCCATGCCTTTTTTCAATTCGCTGACTTCCGCGTCCATCACCCGGTTGCGCTCCAACAGGCCTTCGTTCTCGGCATGTTGTTCGGCGATCTGCTGTTTCAGCTCGGCGACCTGCGCCAGACTGCCATTGCCCACCCACAGGCGGTACTGCAGACCGGCCAGCAGCAAGAGCAAAACAAGAAACAACCAGTAAGGACTGCGCATCGAATATCAGGTATCCAGTGAAAAAAGACAGCCACGCATAATGTTGCAGCATCTGATAGCACGAAGCCTGGAAAAATCCAGGCTTGTGCTTAAGGCATCAGATTAGTGGCAAATCCATCGCTGTCACGACTTTTCCGACACAATCCGGTGTCCTTTGATCAGGTTGCGCTTAACCGCGGAACTCGGCACGGCCGTTGTACTTGGCCTTGCCGTTCAACTGCTCTTCGATACGCAGCAGTTGGTTGTACTTGGAAACGCGGTCGGAGCGGCACAGCGAACCGGTCTTGATCTGGCCAGCCGAGGTGCCCACAGCCAGGTCGGCAATGGTCGAATCTTCGGTTTCGCCGGAGCGGTGCGAGATCACGGCGGTGTAGCCGGCAGCCTTGGCCATCTGGATGGCTTCCAGGGTTTCGGTCAGGGTGCCGATCTGGTTGAACTTGATCAGGATCGAGTTGGCGATCTTTTTATCGATGCCTTCTTTCAGGATCTTGGTGTTGGTCACGAACAGGTCGTCGCCCACCAGCTGGGTCTTCTCGCCGATCTTGTCGGTGAGGATCTTCCAGCCAGCCCAGTCGGACTCGTCCAGACCGTCTTCGATCGAGATGATCGGGTAACGTTCAGTCAGACCTTTGAGGTAGTCAGCGAAACCTTCGGCGGTGAACACCTGGCCTTCGCCGGACAGGTTGTACTTGCCGTCTTCGTAGAATTCGCTGGCCGCGCAGTCCAGCGCCAGGGTCACGTCGGTGCCCAGCTTGTAACCGGCATTGGCCACGGCTTCGGAGATCACTTTCAGCGCATCTTCGTTGGACGCCAGATTCGGCGCGAAACCGCCTTCGTCGCCAACGGCAGTGCTCAGACCACGAGCCTTCAGCACAGCTTTCAAGTGATGGAAAATCTCGGTACCCATGCGCAGACCTTCCGAGAAAGACTTGGCGCCGACTGGCTGCACCATGAATTCCTGGATGTCGACGTTGTTATCGGCGTGCTCGCCACCGTTGATGATGTTCATCATCGGCACCGGCATCGAGTACACACCCGGGGTGCCGTTGAGGTTGGCGATGTGTGCGTACAGCGGCAGATCCTGATCCTGCGCAGCAGCCTTGGCCGCAGCCAGGGACACGGCGAGGATGGCGTTGGCGCCCAGGGTCGCTTTGTTTTCGGTACCGTCGAGCTTGATCATCGCTTGGTCGAGGGCTTTCTGGTCGCTCGGGTCGGTGCCCAGCAGCAGATCGCGGATCGGACCGTTGATGTTGGCTACCGCCTTGAGCACGCCCTTGCCCAGGTAACGGCTCTTGTCGCCATCACGCAGCTCGAGCGCTTCACGCGAGCCAGTGGATGCACCGGACGGCGCGCAGGCGCTGCCGATGATGCCGTTGTCGAGAAGCACGTCCGCTTCCACGGTGGGATTGCCACGGGAGTCGAGAACTTCACGACCTTTGATGTCGACGATTTTTGCCATTGTTGTAAACACTCCAAAGTTGACGAAAACGACGCAGCTAGAGGAAATCTTTATCGTCGGCAAGCGAAGTACAGCGGGCAGACTTGCAGACGACAACGCTCACGCCCGAGGGCATGAGCGACAAATCGTGCGGTACTTTACCGGAGAATCGAGCGTTACGCGGTTTCTACCGTCGGAAAACTCTTCACCAGTTCGTCCAGAGCCTTGAGCTGGGCCAGGAATGGCTCCAGTTTGTCCAGACGCAAGGCGCAAGGGCCGTCGCATTTGGCGTTGTCCGGATCCGGATGCGCTTCGAGGAACAGACCCGCCAGCGACTGGCTCATGCCGGCCTTGGCCAGATCGGTGACCTGCGCGCGGCGACCGCCGGCGGAGTCGGAACGACCGCCAGGCATTTGCAACGAGTGGGTCACGTCGAAGAACACCGGGTATTCGAACTGCTTCATGATGCCGAAGCCGAGCATGTCGACCACGAGATTGTTGTAGCCGAAGCTCGAACCACGCTCGCAGAGGATCAACTGATCGTTACCCGCTTCCACGCACTTGTTCAGGATGTGTTTCATTTCCTGAGGCGCGAGGAACTGGGCTTTTTTGATGTTGATCACGGCATTGGTCTTGGCCATCGCGACAACCAGATCGGTCTGGCGCGACAGGAAGGCCGGCAGCTGAATGATGTCGCAGACCTCAGCGACGACCGCAGCCTGATCCGGCTCGTGGACGTCGGTGATGATCGGCACGCCGAAGGCTTGCTTGATGTCCTGGAAGATGCGCATGCCCTCTTCCAGGCCAGGACCGCGATACGAAGTCACAGAAGAACGGTTGGCCTTGTCGAAGCTGGCCTTGAACACGTAAGGGATACCGAGTTTTTCGGTGACCTTCACGTACTCTTCGCAAACCTGCATGGCCATGTCACGGCTTTCCAGCACGTTCATGCCGCCGAACAGCACCATGGGTTTGTCGTTGGCAATCTCGATGTCGCCGACGCGGATGATCTTCTGTGCCATCGGGTTACGCCTTCTTCTGGTGTTGAGCCAACGCGGCTTTGACGAAACCGCTGAACAGCGGATGGCCGTCGCGTGGGGTCGAGGTGAACTCAGGGTGGAACTGGCAGGCGACGAACCATGGATGATCCGGCGCTTCAACCACTTCGACCAGCGCAGCATCGGCGGAGCGACCGGAAATCTTCAGGCCGGCTTCGATGATCTGCGGCAGCAGGTTGTTGTTCACTTCGTAACGATGACGGTGACGCTCGACGATCACATCCTTGCCGTAGCAATCGTGCACTTTGGAGCCCGGCTCGAGCAGGCATTCCTGAGCGCCGAGGCGCATGGTGCCGCCCAGATCGGACGCTTCGGTACGCACTTCGACAGCACCGGTGGCGTCTTCCCACTCGGTGATCAGACCGACAACCGGATGGCCGCTGGCACGATCGAACTCGGTGGAGTTGGCGTCTTTCCAGCCCAGTACGTTACGGGCGAATTCGATGACCGCCACTTGCATGCCGAGGCAGATGCCGAGGTACGGAACCTTGTTTTCGCGAGCGTACTGAACAGCGGTGATCTTGCCTTCAACGCCACGCAGACCGAAGCCGCCCGGCACCAGAATCGCATCAACACCTTCGAGCAGCGCAGTGCCCTGGTTCTCGATGTCTTCGGAATCGATGTAGCGCAGGTTGACCTTGGTGCGGTTGCTGATGCCAGCATGACTCATCGCTTCGATCAGCGACTTGTACGCGTCGAGCAGTTCCATGTACTTGCCGACCATGGCGATGGTCACTTCGTGTTCCGGGTTCAGCTTGGCATCGACCACTGCGTCCCACTCGGACAGATCGGCGCTGCCGCACTGCAGACCGAACCGCTCGACGACGAAATCGTCCAGGCCCTGCGAGTGCAGGATGCCCGGGATCTTGTAGATGGTATCGGCGTCTTCCAGCGCGATTACCGCACGCTCTTCAACGTTGGTGAATTGCGCGATCTTGCGACGCGAGGACACATCGATCGGGTGATCGGAGCGGCACACCAGCACGTCTGGCTGCAGACCGATCGAGCGCAGTTCCTTGACGGAGTGCTGGGTCGGTTTGGTCTTGGTTTCGCCAGCGGTGGCGATGTACGGCACCAGCGTCAGGTGCATCAGCATCGCGCGCTTGGCGCCGACTTCGAAACGCAACTGGCGGATGGCTTCGAGGAATGGTTGCGACTCGATGTCACCGACGGTGCCACCGATTTCAACCATCGCCACGTCAGCGTCACCGGCACCTTTGATGATGCGACGTTTGATTTCGTCGGTGATGTGCGGGATCACCTGGATGGTTGCACCCAGGTAGTCGCCACGGCGCTCTTTGCGCAGCACGTGCTCGTAGACACGGCCGGTGGTGAAGTTGTTGTTCTGGGTCATGGTCGTGCGGATGAACCGCTCGTAGTGCCCCAGATCCAGATCGGTCTCGGCGCCGTCGTGGGTGACGAACACTTCACCGTGCTGGAACGGACTCATGGTGCCTGGATCGACGTTGATGTACGGATCCAGCTTCAGCATGGTGACCTTAAGCCCCCGCGCCTCCAGGATAGCCGCCAATGAAGCCGAGGCAATGCCTTTCCCCAATGAAGAAACAACACCGCCCGTGACGAATATGTAGCGCGTCATGAAAAACCCTAGAAGTCTGCGTTAAAGCGGAACGAGCCGCCGGGGAAAGCGAAGGAAGGCCGAAGCCCCCGATCACCTGCATTAATCACAGTGCACCTTTCGAAAAAACCGCCGCGTTGTGACAGACCGGCAGATGAAACACCGGTACGTTGCTCGCTACACATTTTTTGGAATCGCCCAGCAAAGACTGCTTGGTAATCGGCAACTCCTGCAATTCAGGCGAATCCACAGAAGTTGTATCAAGAAGGGAGCGTAGTCTACCGGAATGCTCCTTTCAGCTCAAACCTTGATCTTCGTCTGTTGGCTGCCAGTGCAATGTCCAGCCTTCGTCCATCTGACCAGCAAGACCCGGCAGGTTCGCCACGGCGAGCAATTCTTCGCCACGAAACAGCAGCGGCAATCTGCCACGCACGAAGGCCGGGACCGCGCGCTCGTTGAGCAGACGCTTGAGATCACGACTGCCGCGCTCGGCCAGTTGCATGACCTCACCGCCTTGCCGATAGGCAATACGCAAAGGCCCGGATGGAGCTTGCCCGTGGAGCATTACGCGTCCGTTATCCGGCAAGCGTAGCGCTGAAGTCGGGGTCTGCCAGTCGGCGCCGATCACTGGCGCGCCCAACCAATTGCCGCTCAGCCACCAGACGCGACGGCCGCTGCGGTGCAGCTCTCCGTCGGCCAGACGCCAGATCGGAGAAGCGTCGGCGCCGGCATTGCACAGTGTTGTCCAACCCGACCAATGGTCAGCATCTGGCAGCCGGGTCAATGGTTCGAGCCAGTGGCTGAGGGCATTTCGCTGGCGCGCGTCAGACAATGCCCTCAATGATGTCAGCTCCAGGGATGGCACACCCAGCCAAGCGAATTCATGGACCGTTTCGGCTTGTGCGAGATCGATCTGCGCCAGCTCATCGAGCAAGCCCTGCGCCTCACGCAGATGCGCAGCCGTGCGCGCCATGCTGGCCTGCGCTTGCGGCCAGCGTTCGGTGAGGACCGGCATGACTTGATGGCGCAGATAGTTGCGCGAAAACTGCCGGTCCTGGTTCGACGGGTCTTCGATCCAGCGCAACTGATGCGCCTGTGCATAACCTTCCAGCTCAGCACGGCTGACATCCAGCAACGGTCGAACCAGCGTGCCCTGCCCCACTGGGCGCCGCTGCGGCATCGCCCCGAGCCCGCGTACACCGGCACCGCGCAACAGCCGAAAAAGCAGCGTTTCCGCTTGGTCATCGCGGTGCTGGCCAGTCAGCAACACGTCATTGGTCTGCGTCAGCGAACTGAACGCGGCATAACGCGCATCCCGCGCCGCCCGCTCCAGGCTCGCCCCGCCCTTTACGGTCACCCGCTTCACTTGCAACGGCACGCCCAGCGCATTACAAACGGCCTGGCAATGTTGCGGCCATGCATCGGCCGCAGCCTGAAGGCCGTGGTGGATATGAATGGCGCTGAGCGCAGGGAGGGATTCGGTGTTCGCCAGAGTGGCGAGCAGATGCAGGAGGACGGTGGAATCGAGGCCACCGGAGAAGGCGATGCGCCAGTGAGCGGCGTGGCGCCAAGGCTCAAGATTCAGCAGAAGACGGGATGGCAAATCAATCGGGGACTGGCCCATATCTGCACCTTTGCCTAACCCTCTGTGGGAGCGAGCCTGCTCGCGAAAGCGATTTAACATTCAACAATTTCGTCGACTGTCATACCGGTTTCGCGAGCAGGCTCGCTCCCACAGGGATAATGCGCGTCTGACTTAGAGACCGTAGCTCATCAGGCGATCGTAACGGCGCTTGAGCAGCGCTTCGTTATCGAACTGCTTGAGCATTGCCAGTTGCGAGCTCAGTTCGGCGCGGATCGAAGCGGCGGCAGCAGCCGGGTCACGATGGGCGCCGCCCAGTGGCTCGCTGATCACTTTGTCGACGATACCCAGGCCTTTCAAACGCTCAGCGGTGATGCCCATTGCTTCAGCGGCATCCGGTGCTTTCTCGGCGGTCTTCCACAGGATCGATGCGCAACCTTCCGGCGAGATCACCGCGTAGGTCGAATATTGCAGCATGTTCAATTGATCGCAGACGCCGATGGCCAGTGCGCCGCCGGAACCACCTTCACCAATTACAGTGGCGATGATCGGAGTCTTCAGACGCGCCATCACACGCAGGTTCCAGGCAATCGCTTCGCTCTGGTTGCGCTCTTCAGCGTCGATGCCAGGATAAGCGCCCGGGGTATCGATGAAGGTCAGGATCGGCATCTTGAAGCGCTCGGCCATCTCCATCAGACGGCAGGCCTTGCGGTAGCCTTCCGGACGCGGCATACCGAAGTTGCGGCGAACTTTCTCACGCACTTCACGGCCCTTCTGGTGGCCGATGATCATCACCGGCTGGTCTTCCAGACGGGCGATACCGCCAACGATGGCAGCGTCGTCGGAGAAGTGACGGTCGCCGTGCAGCTCGTCGAACTCGGTGAAGATGTGCTCGATGTAATCGAGGGTGTAAGGGCGTTTCGGGTGACGCGCCAGGCGTGCGATCTGCCAGCTGGTCAGCTTGCCGAAGATGTCTTCGGTCAGCGTCTTGCTCTTGTCCTGCAGGCGGGAGATCTCATCGCCGATATTCAGCGAATTGTCATTACCGACCAAGCGCAACTCTTCGATCTTGGCTTGCAGGTCGGCGATCGGCTGTTCGAAATCTAGAAAATTCGGGTTCATAGGCGTCCGTCTTGGGTCGTGTCCCAAGTGAGCTTGGGCCGGCCGGTTGTCTATTCGCGCCCTACCTTAAGGGAGAGGCGCGCTGAGGTCGAGATTAAAAATTCAGGTTGCGGGCAAGCGCCATGATGGCACTTGCCGGTCAACGGTATTGGAGGAAGACGTTGTCTCGCCCGAACTGGTCACGCAGGGCTTGAATCAAGGCATCCGCCGGGTCGATCCGCCAGGTCTCGCCGAACTGCAGCAAGGTCTTCGCATCCGGGCTGGTGTACTCCATGGTCACCGGGCACGCGCCGCGATGACGCTTGAGCAGTTCGCCCAACCAGCGTAGCTGATCGCCTTTCAGATCCTGGGTGTGCAGCTTCAGGCGCAGGCTCTCGGCCAGATTGGTGCGCGCATCTTCCATGCTCATCACGCGCTTGACCCGCAGGCGCAGGCCGCCGGAGAAGTCGTCATTGCTGACCTCGCCTTCGACCACCACCATCGCGTCGGTCTGCAGCAGCGACTGCGCCGAATGGAACGCATCGGCAAACAGCGACGCTTCGATCCGTCCGGAGCGGTCGTCGAGGGTGATGAAGCCCATCTTGTCGCCCTTCTTGTTCTTCATCACCCGCAGGGCAATGATCATCCCCGCCACCGTCTGCGTATCGCGCGCCGGTTTCAGGTCGATGATGCGCTGACGGGCGAAGCGGCGGATTTCGCCTTCGTATTCGTCGATCGGGTGACCGGTCAGGTACAGGCCCAGGGTGTCTTTTTCACCCTTGAGGCGTTCCTTGAGGGTCAGTTCCTTGGCTTTGCGATGAGACGCGTAAACGTCGGCGTCTTCTTCGACGAACAAGCCGCCAAACAGGTCGGCGTGGCCACTGTCGTGGGTTCGCGCGGTCTGCTCGGCCGCCTTGATCGCCTCTTCCATCGCCGCCAGCAATACCGCGCGGTTACGGTCGATGTTGGCCTGATAGGCCTTTTGTTCGTCGTGGAAATACGGGCCGAGGCGATCCAGCGCACCGCTGCGGATCAGTCCATCGAGGGTGCGCTTGTTGATGCGCTTGAGGTCGACCCGCGCGCAGAAATCGAACAGATCCTTGAACGGACCGGCCTGTCGCGCTTCGGTGATCGCTTCCACCGGGCCTTCACCGACGCCTTTGATCGCGCCGAGGCCGTAAACGATGCGGCCGTCGTCGTTCACCGTGAACTTGAACTCCGAAGTGTTCACGTCCGGCGCGTCGAGGCGCAGCTTCATCGTCCGCACTTCCTCGATCAAGGTCACGACCTTGTCGGTGTTGTGCATATCCGCCGAAAGTACCGCGGCCATGAACGGCGCCGGGTAGTGAGCTTTCAGCCAAGCGGTCTGGTACGACACCAGGCCGTAAGCGGCGGAGTGGGACTTGTTGAAGCCGTAACCGGCGAATTTTTCCACCAGGTCGAAAATGTTACCGGCAAGATCCGCGTCGATCCCGTTGGTCGCGCAGCCCTCGATGAAGCCGCCGCGCTGCTTGGCCATTTCTTCGGGCTTTTTCTTACCCATCGCCCGACGCAGCATGTCCGCACCGCCGAGGGTGTAACCGGCCATGACCTGGGCAATCTGCATCACCTGTTCCTGATACAGGATGATGCCGTAAGTCGGCGCCAGTACCGGCTTGAGCCCGTCGTACTGGTAGTCCGAGTGCGGATAGGCCAGTTCGGCGCGACCGTGCTTACGGTTGATGAAGTCGTCCACCATGCCCGATTGCAGCGGACCGGGACGGAACAGTGCAACGAGTGCGATCAAGTCTTCCAGGCAGTCGGGCTTGAGCTTTTTGATCAGCTCTTTCATGCCCCGGGATTCAAGCTGGAACACCGCCGTGGTTTCGGCTTTTTGCAGCAACTGATAGGTCGGCTTGTCGTCGAGCGGGATAAAGGCGATATCCAGCGGCGGCTCGTTGACCTTGGCGCGGTCGCGGTTGATGGTTTTCAGCGCCCAGTCGATGATCGTCAGGGTACGCAGGCCGAGGAAGTCGAACTTCACCAGACCGGCGGCCTCAACGTCGTCCTTGTCGAACTGGGTCACCAGACCGTCACCGGCCTCGTCGCAATAGATCGGCGAGAAGTCGGTGAGTTTGGTCGGTGCGATCACCACACCACCGGCGTGCTTGCCGACGTTACGCACCACGCCCTCAAGCTTGCGCGCCATCTCCCAGATTTCCGCTGCTTCTTCATCGACCTTGATGAAGTCGCGCAGGATTTCTTCCTGTTCGTAGGCTTTTTCCAGGGTCATGCCGACTTCGAACGGAATCATCTTCGACAGACGATCCGCCAGGCCATAGGACTTGCCCTGCACCCGCGCCACGTCACGGACCACAGCCTTGGCGGCCATGGAACCGAAGGTGATGATCTGGCTCACCGCGTTGCGGCCGTACTTTTCGGCCACGTAATCGATCACCCGGTCACGACCGTCCATGCAGAAGTCGACGTCGAAGTCGGGCATGGAAACCCGTTCCGGGTTGAGGAAACGTTCGAACAGCAGGTCATATTCCAGCGGGTCGAGGTCGGTGATCTTCTGTACGTAAGCCACCAGCGAACCGGCACCCGACCCACGGCCCGGACCTACCGGCACGCCGTTGTTCTTGGCCCACTGGATAAAGTCCATCACGATCAGGAAGTAACCGGGGAAGCCCATCTGGATGATGATATCCAGCTCGAAATTCAAGCGGTCGACGTAGACCTGACGCTTGGCTTCGTAGTCTTCGGTAGTGTCTTTGGGCAGCAGCACAGCCAAGCGTTCTTCGAGACCTTCGAAGGAGACCTTGCGGAAATATTCGTCGATGGTCATGCCATCGGGGATCGGGAAGTTGGGCAGGAAGTGTGTGCCCAGCTTCACTTCGATGTTGCAGCGCTTGGCGATCTCGACGGTGTTTTCGATCGCGTCGGGAATATCGCTGAACAGCTCGAGCATTTCCTCGGCGCTTTTCAGGTACTGCTGATCGCTGTAATTCTTCGAACGACGCGGGTCATCGAGGGCGCGGCCCTCACCGATGCACACGCGGGTTTCGTGGGCGGCGAAGTCTTCCTGCTTGATGAAGCGCACATCGTTGGTCGCCACCAGCGGCGCACCGAGCTTGTCGGCCAGGGCCACGGCGCCATGCAGCTGTTCTTCATCGTTGGGGCGGTTGGTGCGCTGGATTTCCAGATAGAAGCGATCCGGGAACACCGCCATCCACTCGCGCGCCAGCGCTTCGGCTTCCGCCGGGTTGCCACCGATCATGGCCATGCCGATCTCGCCTTCTTTGGCGGCGGACAGCATGATCAAACCTTCGTTGGCCTCGGCCACCCATTCGCGCTCGACGATGACCATGCCGTTGCGCTGGCCTTCGATGAAGCCACGCGAGATCAGTTCGGTGAGATTGCGATAACCCTGAGCGTTCATCACCAGCAGGCTGAGGCGGCTCAGCGGTGCATCCGGGTCCTTGTTCGCCAGCCACAGGTCGGCGCCGCAGATCGGCTTGATGCCGGCGCCCATGGCGTTTTTATAGAACTTGACCAGGGAACACATGTTGTTCTGGTCGGTGACCGCGACCGCCGGCATGTTCATGGCGGTCAGCGCCTTGACCAGCGGCTTGATCCGCACCAGCCCGTCGACCAGGGAGTATTCAGTGTGCAGGCGTAGATGAACGAATGAAGCCGGCATAGTGATCCTGTCCAGTTACATAGAGACAACGAGGCCCGGATTGTACCGGGCCTCGAATAAAACATCAGCCTTGCGCCTAAACCTGCGTCAGGCTTTCCCGCGCCTCGTAAGCCAGGCGTACCGGGGCGAACGAGCGGCGGTGAATCGGCGTCGGGCCGAGCCGCGCCAGTGCTTCCAGATGAACGGGCGTCGGGTAGCCTTTATGGCCGCCGATGCCGTAGCCCGGGTAGATCAATTCGAACGCAGCCATTTCGCGGTCACGACTGACCTTGGCCAGAATGGACGCCGCCGCGATCGCCGGCACCTTGCCGTCGCCCTGAATCACCGCCTCGGCACGCATCGGCAGATGCGGGCAGCGGTTACCGTCGATCATCGCCAGTTTCGGCTGAATGTGCAGACCAGCAACCGCGCGCTGCATGGCCAGCATGGTCGCGTGGAGGATATTCAGATCGTCGATTTCTTCGACTTCGGCGCGAGCGATGCACCAGCTCAGCGCCTTTTCGCAGATCTCGTCATAGAGCTTTTCGCGCTTGGCTTCGGTGAGTTTTTTCGAATCGTCGAGGCCGAGGATCGGCCGGTTCGGATCGAGAATCACTGCCGCCGTCACCACCGCACCGCACAACGGACCACGACCGACTTCATCAACACCAGCGACCAGTTCTTCGACTTCGGCTACCAGAGTGAAATCCAGACCCATTTGCATGCTTGTCTTGCTCATTGTGTTTTGCCGATCAGGTCAAGGACGGCTTGCGCCGCCTGATTGGAAGCATCGCGCCGCAGCGTGCGGTGGATCTCGTCGAAACCGCGGGTCTGTTCATCACCGCCATCGATCAAGGGCAACAGCGTCTGCGCCAACGCCTCGACAGTCGCATCATCCTGCAACAACTCCGGCACCAGCAAGCGCTGAGCGAGCAAGTTGGGCAGCGACACGTATGGGCTTTTGACCATGCGTTTGAGAATCCAGAATGTCAGCGGCGCCAACCGATACGCCACCACCATCGGCCGCTTGTACAGCAGCGCTTCAAGGGTAGCAGTGCCGGAGGCGATCAACACGGCGTTGCACGCGGCGAGCGCCAGATGAGATTTACCGTCGAGCAAAGTTACCGGCAAATCCCGGCCAGCAAGCAAGGCCTCGAGTTGCACCCGGCGGTCCGGGTTTGCACAAGGCATGACAAAGCGCACGCCCGGACGCATGGCGCGCAGACGTTCGGCGGTGTCGAGGAACAGCGCACCGAGGCGACTGACTTCCCCGCCACGGCTGCCCGGCATCAGCGCTACCAGCGGGCCGTCGGCCAATCCCAGTTCGGTGCGTGCAGCGGCGCGGTCGGCTTGCAGCGGAATGGTATCGGCCAAGGTGTGACCGACGAAACGCACCGGCACGCCTTTCTCTTCGTAGAATTTCGCCTCGAACGGCAACAGGGTCAGCATCAGATCGCAACCTTCGCGGATCTTCAGCACCCGCTTCTGCCGCCACGCCCAGACCGACGGGCTGACGTAATGCACGGTCTTGATCCCGGCCTGACGCAGCTTGAGTTCGATATTGAGGTTGAAATCCGGCGCATCGATGCCGATGAACACGTCCGGCTTGGCGGCGATCAGTGTGGCAATCAGCTCTTTGCGGCGTTTGAGTAACTCACGCAGCCGACCGAGGACCTCCACCAGCCCCATGACCGACAAGCGCTCCATGGGAAAGTACGAGGTCAGGCCTTCGGCCTGCATCAGCGGACCGCCGACGCCGATGAACTCGACTGCCGGGTGCTGTGCCTTGAGCGCGCGCATGAGGCCGGCGCCGAGAATGTCACCGGAAGCCTCACCCGCCACCAGCGCGATACGCAGACTGGCCATGATCAGCGGGTGATGCCGCGAGTCGACGCCTGGATCGAATCGCGGAACACGGCGACTTCAGGGAACTGCGCAGACGGCTCGGCCAGCTCTGCCAGCGCCTGCTCGACCGTCAGGCCTTGGCGGTAGACAGTCTTGTAGGCGCGGCGCAGCGCATGAATCGCGTCTTCGCTGAAACCGCGACGGCGCATGCCTTCGAAGTTCATGCTGCGCGCTTCGGCGGGGTTGCCGAATACGGTGACGAACGCCGGAACGTCCTTGCCGATCGCTGTGCCCATGCCGGAAAAGCTGTGGGCGCCGATGTGGCAGTACTGATGCACCAGGGTGAAACCGGAGAGGATCGCCCAGTCGTCAACGTGCACATGCCCGGCCAACGCAGTGTTGTTGACCAGAATGCAGTGATTGCCGATGACGCTGTCATGGCCGATGTGGGCATAGGCCATGATCAGGTTGTGATCACCCAAGGTGGTTTCCGAACGGTCCTGCACGGTGCCACGGTGAATGGTCACGCCTTCACGAATAACGTTGTGGTCGCCGATCACCAGGCGGGTTTCCTCGCCTTTGTACTTCAGATCCGGGGTGTCTTCGCCTACCGAAGAAAACTGGTAGATGCGATTGTGTTTACCAATGCGGGTCGGCCCCTTGAGGATCACATGCGGCCCGATCACGGTACCCTCGCCGATTTCCACACCTGCGCCGATGATCGACCACGGGCCGACCTCGACGCCGTCAGCCAGAACGGCGGACGGATCGATGATTGCGCGAGGGTCAATCAAACTCATACTTTCTGTTCCGCGCAGATGATTTCTGCCGAGCAGACCGGCTTGCCGTCCACCGAAGCCTGGCATTCGAACTTCCAGATCTTGCGCTTGCAGCTGATGAAAGTCGCTTCAAGGATCAACTGATCGCCCGGCTTGACTGGCTGGCGGAAGCGCAGCTTGTCGGAACCGACGAAGTAATACAGGGTGCCGTCGGCCGGTTTGACGTCGAGCATCTTGAAACCGAGGATCCCGGCAGCCTGAGCCATCGCTTCGATGATCAGCACGCCCGGCATGATTGGATGCGCAGGGAAGTGACCATTGAAGAACGGTTCATTGATGCTGACATTCTTGTAGGCGCGAATTCGCTTGCCTTCAGTGTCCAGTTCCACCACCCGGTCCACCAGCAGGAACGGGTAACGGTGAGGCAGGTATTCGCGAATCTCGTTGATGTCCATCATTTCAGGGGAAAGCCTATGTAAAGATTGGGAGCGCGACTGACGCGCACTCCTCTAGCAAATCAAGGAGGCAGTCCAGAGGCTGTGCACACTTGATATGGAAATGGTATCAGCCATCAGATGAAGCATTACCGTCAGGGGTCACTTCCCCAACGCGCTTTTCCAGCTGTTTCAACCGTCGCGCGATGTCATCGAGCTGACGGATTCGGGCCGCGCTTTTGCGCCATTCGGCCGCCGGTTGCATGGCTGTGCCGGAAGAATAGGCGCCCGGCTCGGTAATCGAGTGAGTCACCATGGTCATCCCGGTCAGGAAAACGTTGTCGCAAATATCAATGTGGCCGACCAGACCAACACCGCCGGCGAGCATGCAGTGCTTGCCGATCTTGGTGCTGCCGGAAATGCCAACGCATGCAGCCATGGCGGTGTGATCACCGACCTGGACGTTGTGCGCGATCTGAATCTGGTTGTCGAGCTTCACACCGTTGCCAATCACCGTATCGGCCAGAGCGCCGCGGTCGATGGCGGTGTTCACGCCAATCTCGACATCGTCGCCGATGGTCACGCCACCGATCTGGGCGATTTTCTGCCAGACACCTTTTTCGTTGGCGAAGCCGAAGCCCTCACCGCCGATCACTGCGCCGGACTGAATAACCACACGCTTGCCGATGCGCACATCGTGATAGAGCGTGACGCGCGGAGCCAGCCAGCCGCCTTCACCGATTTCGCTGCGGGCGCCGACTACGCAATGCGCGCCCAGCGTGACCTGAGCAGCGATGCGTGCACCGGCTTCGATCACCACGAACGGACCGATGCTGGCACTTGGATCAACCACTGCGTCCGCCGCGATCACCGCTGTCGGATGAATCCCGCCAGCCGCTTTTGGCTTTGGATCGAACAGATGCGAGATGCGTGCATAGGCCAGGTAAGGATCAGGCACCACCAAGGCATTACCGGCGAAACCTTCGGCGTCGGCTTCCTTGAGCAGCAGTGCAGCTGCCTGAGAACCGGCCAGGTATTTGCGGTATTGGGGATTTGCCAGAAAGCTCAACTGAGCTGGGCCAGCCTCTTGCAAAGTGGCTAGCCCAGTAATTTGCGTCTCGGGGTCGCCACGCAGGGTGGCGCCGAGGTGCTCGGCCAACTGGCCGAGCCTGATAGTCACGGTCATGGGTTACTTCAGCTGATTCATGCGCTCGATAACCTGGCGCGTGATGTCGTACTGAGGTTTGACATCGATGACTGCGCCACGCTCGAACACCAGGTCAAAACCACCTTTCTTGATGACTTCTTCCACGGCACTGTCCAGTTTCGGCTTCAGTTGCTTGAGCATTTCACGGTCGGCAACGGCTTTGGCTTCATTCAGTTCCTTGGACTGGAACTGGAAGTCACGAGCCTTTTGCTTGAATTCCAGCTCCAGACGCTCACGCTCGCCCTGCTGCATTTTGTCGCCACCGGCCATCAGACGGTCCTGAATGCCTTTGGCGCTGCTTTCCAGGGTTTTCAGCTTGGTCAGTTGCGGACCGAACTTCTTCTCTGCATCCACCGCGTACTTCTTCGCCGCGTCGGATTCCAGCAGAGCCATCTGATAGTTCAGCACGGCAATTTTCATGTCGGCGAACGCCGGGCCTGCCACCAGTACGGAGGCCAGGAGAACCAATTGAGTCAACTTACGCACGATGCACTCCTACAAAATCCATTGTCGTTATCTTGGGTCAGACGCTTAGAACGTCTGGCCGAGGGAGAATTGGAACACTTGAGTTTCAGCGTCATCCGGTTTCTTGATCGGCATCGCCAGGGCGAAGCTCAACGGACCCAGTGCGGTGACCCAGGTCACGCCGACACCTACGGAACTGGCCATGTTGCTCAGGCTGATGTCGTTGCACTTGGTGTTGGACGACGAACCATTCGCGTTCGTAGTGTCCTTGCACTGCGAGTCAAACACGTTACCGACATCCCAGAAGACCGAAGTACGCAGGGAACGCTGATCCTTGACGAATGGCAGCGGGAACAGAACTTCTACACCGCCCTGGATAAGGACGTTACCACCGAACGGCAACGGATCCTGGTCCGGGTCAGCGATAGTGCCAGGGTTGTTACCACGGCTCGGCGTACTACGCGGGCCGAGGGTGCTGTCCTTGAAGCCACGAACCGAGTTGAAACCACCGGCATAGTAGTTTTCATAGAACGGCAGACCATCGGTCGAACCGTAACCATCGCCATAACCGAGTTCGGAGTGCAGGCGCAGTGTGTAGTTTTCGGTGATCGGCTGGAACAGCTGACCACGGTAGTCAAGTTTGAAGAACGACAGGTCGCTGCCAGGAATGGTGGTTTCCAGGGTCAGGCTCTGGGAACGACCACGGGTCGGCAACACGCCTTTGTTCAGAGTCGACTCGGACCAACCGGCCGAGGCCTTGAAGTTCAGGTAGTTGTCGCCTTCCTTCTCGACGAAATCGAAAATCTCGTCAACGGTATAGCGACCGGTGTTGATCTTGTCCTGCTGGGCAGACAGACCGAACGTCAGACGCGAAGTCTCACTGATCGGGTAGCCGACGTTCACGCCCGCACCGAGGCTGTCTACCGCATAGCTGGAAATATCGGCATCGAGTTCATCGTAGTCGGTGGTGCGATAGAACGCGTTGTAACCCAGGCTCACGCCATCAGCGGTCCAGTAGGGGTCAACGTAGCCGAAGTTGTAGCGGCTCTGGTATTCGCTGCGGGTCAGGCCGATGCTGACGCGGTTACCGGTACCGAGGAAGTTGTTCTGGGTGATCGAGCCACCGAGGATCAGACCGGCGCTCTGGGCGAAACCGACGCTGGCGGTGATCGAACCGGAAGCCTGTTCTTCAACGGCGTAGTTCACATCAACCTGGTCGTCGACACCTGGCACGGCCGGGGTTTCAACGTTGACTTCCTTGAAGAAGCCCAGACGCTCAAGACGGGTCTTGGACTGGTCGATCAGGTAGGTCGAAGCCCAGCCACCTTCCATCTGACGCATTTCACGACGCAGCACTTCGTCCTCGGACTTGGTGTTGCCACGGAAATTGATGCGGTTTACGTAGGCACGCTTGCCCGGATCGACAGCGAAGAGGATGTCCACAGTGTGGTCATCATCATGCGGCTGAGGCACGCCGTTGACGTTGGCGAAGGTGTAGCCCTCGTTACCCAGACGACGGGTGATCAGCTCGGAGGTGGTGGTCATCAGCTTGCGCGAGAACACCTGGCCCTTCTGCACGAGCAACAGCGACTTGATCTGGTCTTCAGGGACTTTCAGGTCACCGCTGAGCTTGACGTCACGAACGGTGTACTTCTCGCCTTCGGTGACGTTGACAGTAATGTAGACGTGCTTCTTGTCCGGGGTAATCGATACCTGGGTCGAAGCGATGTCCATGTTGATATAGCCGCGGTCCAGATAGTAGGAACGCAGACGCTCCAGGTCACCGGAAAGTTTTTCGCGGGCATATTTGTCATCGTTCTTGAAGAACGACAGCCAGTTGGTGGTTTTCAGTTCGAACAGGTCGGTCAGGTCTTCCTCAGGGAAAACCGTGTTGCCTACCACGTTGATGTGCTGAATGGCGGCAACGGTACCTTCGTTGATCTTCACCTTCAGACCCACGCGGTTACGCGGCTGCGAAACCACTTCGGTGTCGACGGTTGCCGAGTAGCGACCCTGGGCGACGTACTGACGTTGCAGTTCGTTACGCACACCCTCGAGGGTGGCGCGCTGGAAGATTTCGCCTTCGGCCAGACCGGATTGCTTGAGGCCTTTCATCAGGTCTTCAGTGGAAATCGCCTTGTTGCCTTCGATTTCGATACTGGCGACCGATGGACGCTCGACCACGGTGATGACCAGAACGTTGCCTTCGCGGCCCAGCTGGATATCTTGAAAGAAACCGGTTTTGAACAACGCACGAGTGGATTCCACCAGGCGACGATCATCCGCCTGCTCGCCGACGTTCAACGGCAAGGCACCAAAGACGCTACCCGCGGAGACCCGCTGGAGGCCATTGACGCGAATATCAGAGATAGTGAAGGACTCGGCGTGAACTTCGGCGATCATCAATACGGTGAGAACCGCAGTTAGCAGCAGACGTTTCATGAAGTCCTTTCTTATTCCAACTGGCAATAAACAAACTGCCGCAAAATGCGGCAGATTCGCAATTCAGCGAAGCGTTACAGTCGACCCAGATCGTTGACCAGAGCAAGCAACATCACCCCGACCACCAAACTGATACCGATCTGTATCCCCCAACCTTGCACCCGATCCGACAAGGGGCGACCACGCACCCACTCGATCAGATAAAACAACAAATGCCCCCCATCCAGTACAGGAATGGGCAGCAAATTCAGAACGCCCAGGCTAATACTCAGATAAGCAAGGAAATTCAGGAAATCAGCGACGCCCGACTGGGCAGAAGCGCCCGCCACTTTAGCAATGGTTATCGGTCCACTCAAGTTTTTTACCGAGAGCTCGCCGAACAGCATTTTCTTCAGTGAATCCAGCGTCAGAATGCTCATGGTCCAAGTGCGACGGGCACCCTCGCCAATCGCGGCCAGCGGGCCATAACTGACCTCGCGGATCATTTCTGGCGGCCAGTCGATGGCTTTGACGCCCGCGCCCAGATAACCGCTTGGCGATTTGCTTTCACCGCGCGCCGCCAAGGTCACAGGGACGTCGATTTGAGCATTGTCGCGCTCGATGCGCAGCATGATTTTGGTATCAGGACGCGTACGAACGGTATCAACCACCTGCTGCCAGTCACTCAGCGGCTGACCATCAAGAGCCAGCAAGCGATCGCCGGTTTTCAGCCCGGCGGCCTGGGCCGGACCTTTCGGGTCCAGCTCGGCAAGCACCGGCGGCAAGGCCGGACGCCAAGGACGAATGCCCAGCGAGCGGATCGGATCCGGCTCGTCGGCACCTTTGAGCCAGTTATCCAGTGCCAGCGTGCGGGGCGACTCGGCAGTCGAACCCTGCTCGCGCACCAGCAATTGAATGGCACCGCTTTCACCGAGACGACGCACCAGTTGCAGATTGACCGCAGCCCAACCGGACGTTGGCTCGCCATCGATCGAGACGATCTCCTGACCCGCGTTCAGACCTGCCTTGGCGGCAATGCTGCCGGACTCGACTGCGCCGATGACCGGACGCACCTGCTCGCTGCCGAGCATCGCCAGCACCCAGAAAAACACCAGCGCCAGCAGGAAGTTGGCAATCGGGCCGGCAGCAACAATGGCGATACGCTGACGTACCGATTTGCGATTGAACGACTGATCGAGTTGATCGACCGGCACTTCGCCTTCGCGCTCGTCGAGCATCTTGACGTAGCCGCCCAGCGGAATCGCGGCGACCACGAACTCGGTGCCTTGCTTGTCATGCCAGCGCAGCAACGGCATGCCAAAGCCCACGGAAAAACGCAGAACCTTGACGCCACAGCGACGCGCGACCCAGAAATGGCCGAATTCGTGGAAGGTGACCAGCACACCCAGGGCGATCAGGGTGCCGGCAATCATATAGAGCGCGCTCATCTACTTTCTCCGCAATCCTGTTCAGTGTCGCGTGTCGCCGTTGTGTTGCAAAAACTATCGGCCGTGCCGACTCAACCATTGCTCGGCCAGCAATCGCGCTTTTGCGTCCGCCGTAAATACGGCATCCAGATCGTTCAGCGCCACCACCGGCTCCAGATTCAAGACTTCCTCGATGATACTCGCGATTTCCAGGTAGCGAACCCGTCCGTCGAGAAACGCTGCAACCGCCACTTCATTGGCCGCGTTAAGCATCGCCGGCGCGCTGTCGCCAGCTTCGGCCGCCTGACGGGCCAAACGCAGGCAGGGGAAACGGCTTTCATCGGGCGCTTCGAAATCCAGTCGTGCAATGGCGAACAGATCAAGTGGCGCTACGCCGGAATCGATACGCTCCGGCCAGGCCAGGGCATTGGCGATCGGGGTGCGCATGTCGGGGTTGCCCAATTGCGCCAGCACCGAGCCATCGACGTAATCCACCAGAGAATGGATCACGCTCTGCGGATGGATCACTACTTCGACCTGAGCCGGCTTGGCGTCGAACAACCAGCAGGCTTCGATCAGTTCCAGGCCCTTGTTCATCATGCTCGCTGAATCCACGGAGATCTTGCGCCCCATGGACCAGTTCGGATGTGCACACGCCTGCTCAGGCGAAACATTCGCCAGCTCGGACATCGGTGTCTGCCGGAAAGGCCCGCCAGAGGCTGTCAGCAAAATCCGCCGCACACCCACCGAGCTCAAGCCGCGGGCGAAATCCGCTGGCATGCATTGAAAAATCGCATTGTGTTCGCTGTCGATCGGCAGCAGTACCGAACCGCTTTTGCGCACGGCCTGCATGAACAGAGCGCCGGACATCACCAGCGCTTCTTTATTGGCCAGCAGAATCTTCTTGCCCGCCTCGACCGCCGCCAGTGTCGGACGCAGCCCGGCCGCACCGACGATGGCCGCCATTACTGCATCGACTTCGGGCGCGGAGGCAACCTGACACAGGCCCTCCTCGCCTACCAGGACGCGAGTCGGCAAACCGGCTGCACGCAAATCGTCCTGCAACCCGCGCGCTGCGGCCACTTCAGGCACCACGGCAAACTGCGGCACATGACGCACGCACAAGGCGAACAACTCACTGAGGCGTGTGAAACCACTCAATGCAAAAACCTGATAACGCTCAGGATGACGCGCAATCACATCCAGGGTGCTCAGACCGATCGAACCGGTCGCACCCAACACCGTAATCTGCTGGGGACGACTCACGGTGCGGCCATCCAGAGCAATACGGCGAACACCGGAATGGCTGCGGTCAGGCTGTCGATGCGATCCAGCACGCCACCATGCCCGGGCAGCAGATTACTGCTGTCCTTGATGCCGGATTGGCGCTTGAACATGCTCTCGGTGAGATCGCCGACAACGGAAATGAAGACGATCACTGCAGCGCCGATCAGGCCTTTGAGCAGCTCGGCCACGGTCCAGTCGCGCACCAGCCCGACAATCGCGGTAATCACCAGACTCAGTGCCAGACCACCGTAAACGCCTTCCCAGCTCTTGCCCGGGCTGACCTGCGGCGCGAGCTTGCGCTTGCCGAACTTGCGCCCGGAAAAGTAAGCGCCGATGTCCGCGCCCCAGACCAACACCATCACCGCCATGATCAACCAGTTACCCAGCGGGTACTGCTTGATCTGCACCAGACCCTGCCACGCAGGCAGCAGGATAAGCAGGCCGATCAGCAGCTTGGTTGCCGCTGTGGACCAGTGCGCGCTGGAGCGTGGATACGTCAGCACCAGATAAGTCGCAATCGCCCACCAGATTACCGATGCACCGAGCACCCAAGGCGCAAGCCCGGGCAGCACGTACATGACGAACAGCATCAAGGCGACCACGGCGGCAAAGCCGACGCGGAACGACTGTGCGGTGAAGCCGGCCAGACGCGCCCATTCCCACGCACCGAGACTGACTACCAGACCGATGAACAGCGCGAAGCCGGCACCTTTGAGCAGGAAAAACCCGCACAAGGCGATCGGCAGCAGGATCAGTGCAGTGATGATTCGTTGTTTAAGCATTAAACCCGGGCTCCAGCTTCGACCTGTTCGCTCGTTTTACCGAAGCGACGCTGGCGTGAAGCGAAATCGGCCAGCGCGGTGCGCATGGCGTCGTGTTTGAAGTCCGGCCAGAACAGGTCGGAGAAGTACAGCTCGGCGTAGGCCAGCTGCCACAGCAGGAAGTTGCTGATGCGATGCTCGCCACCGGTGCGGATGCACAGGTCAGGCAACGGCAGATCGCCGGTGGCCAGACAGGTCTGCAGCAGATCCGGGGTAATGTCCTCCGGGCGCAAGTGCCCGGCCTGGACTTCACGCGCCAGACGCTGCGCGGCCTGAGCGATATCCCACTGACCGCCATAGTTGGCGGCGATCTGCAGGACAAAGCGGTTGGCACCGACCGTCATGGCCTCGGCCTCGCGCATCGCCGCCTGAAGCTCAGGGTGGAAGCGCGAGCGATCGCCAATGATGCGCAGGCTGATGTTGTTGTCGTTGAGACGCTTGGCCTCACGACGCAGAGCCTTGAAGAATAGATCCATCAAGGCACTGACTTCATCGGCCGGGCGCTGCCAGTTTTCACTGGAGAAGGCGAACAGGGTCAGGACTTCGACCTTGGCCTCAGCGCACACCTCGATCACCGCCCGCACAGCATCCACGCCCGCTTTATGCCCGGCGACACCCGGCATAAAGCGTTTTTTCGCCCAGCGATTATTGCCATCCATGATGATCGCGACATGGCGCGGCACCGCGGACGGCGCAGTCTGCTTGGTCTTGTCCATTTAAAGCTCGAACCTTATACGGCCATCAGATCCGCTTCTTTTTGCTTGGTAGCCGCGTCGATATCAGCTTCAGCCTTGTCGGTGATTTTCTGAATATCGGCAGCAGCACGACGCTCTTCGTCTTCGCTGATTTCCTTGTCCTTGACCAATTTCTTCAGCTCACCCAAGGCATCACGACGGATGTTGCGCACGGCAACACGCGCGTCTTCAGCGGCACTGCGCGCCTGCTTGGTGAAGCCCTTGCGGGTTTCTTCAGTCAGGGCAGGCATGGAGATCAGCAACAATTCGCCCAGATTGGTCGGATTGAGGTTCAGGCCAGCGCTCTGGATTGCCTTGTCGACGGCAGCGAGCATGTTGCGCTCGAAGGCCACGACCTGCAGGGTGCGCGAGTCCTTTACGGTGACGTTGGCAACGCCGCTCAGCGGAGTGTCAGTGCCGTAGTAAGGCACCATGACGCTACCCAGAATGCTCGGGTGAGCCTTGCCGGTACGAATCTGGCCGAACGCGTGGTTCAGAGATTCCAGGGATTTCTGCATACGCGCTTGGGCGTCTTTCTTGATTTCGTTGATCATTGTTGGCCTTCCTCGATCAAAGTCCCTTCAGCGCCGCCGTGCACGATGTTCAGCAGGGCGCCGGGCTTGTTCATGTTGAATACGCGCAGCGGCATCTTGTGATCGCGGCACAGGCAGATGGCAGTCAGATCCATTACGCCCAGCTTGCGATCCAGTACTTCATCATAAGTCAGATGATCGAACTTCTCGGCATGCGGGTCTTTGAACGGGTCTGCGGTGTACACGCCATCAACCTTGGTGGCCTTGAGCACAACGTCGGCGTCGATTTCGATTGCACGCAGGCAGGCTGCCGAATCCGTGGTGAAGAACGGATTGCCGGTACCGGCCGCGAAGATCACGACGTCTTTGGAGTTCAGGTGGCGCATGGCTTTGCGGCGATCGTAATGATCGGTCACACCGACCATGGAAATGGCCGACATGACGATGGCCGAGATATTGGCACGTTCCAGCGCATCGCGCATGGCCAAGGCGTTCATCACAGTGGCCAGCATGCCCATGTGGTCGCCCGTGACCCGATCCATACCGGCTTTGCTCAGGGCTTCGCCACGGAACAGGTTGCCACCGCCGATGACCAGACCGACCTGCACGCCGATGCCGACCAGTTGGCCGACTTCCAGCGCCATGCGATCCAGCACCTTCGGATCGATCCCGAACTCTTCCGAGCCCATCAGGGCCTCGCCGCTAAGCTTGAGTAGAATGCGTTTATAGCGAGCCTGATAACCACTGCCCTGCTGAGCCATTGCGAATCTCTCCTGCGGCGTATTTAAAATTCTTTGCGAGCTGTTTACAGCTGGCGTTCACTCTAGCTTGGCGCTGCTGCAGCGCCATCGGAACATGGCTTTGTAAGTCAGTTCCGGGTGGAAACCAAATAAAAAATTGGTACCCCATCTGAAAAGAGGCTGCGCGCGTTAGCGGGCAGCCTCTTTCGGGCGACAGTTGAAAAACCGTCTTATTGCTTGGCGGCAGCCAGCTGGGCAGCAACTTCTTCAGCGAAGTTGTCGACCGGCTTCTCGATGCCTTCGCCTACTTTGAAGTAAGTGAAGGAAACGATTTCAGCGCCGGCTTTCTTGGCCAGCTCGCCAACCTTGACTTCAGGGTTCTTGACGAACGCCTGCTCGACCAGGCTCGCTTCTGCCAGGAACTTGCTGATACGGCCTTTGACCATGTTCTCAACAATGTTTTCTGGCTTGCCTTTGATCTTTTCTTCGTTCAGCTGCAGGAACACAGCTTTCTCACGCTCGATCGCTTCGTCGGAGACTTGCGAAGGCAGCAGGAACTCAGGGTTGCTTGCAGCAACGTGCATAGCGATGTCTTTGGCCAGCTCGACGTCACCGCCTTTCAGGACAACAGCAACACCGATCTTGTTACCGTGCAGGTAGGTGCCGACAACGTCACCTTCTACGCGTACCAGACGACGGATGTTGACGTTCTCGCCGACTTTGGCAACCAGCGCTTCACGAGCCGTTTCCTGAGCGGCGATCAGCGGAGCTGCGTCGGTCAGTTTTTCGTCGAAAGCTTTTTCTACGCTGGCAGCAACGAAGTTCTTGAAATCGTCTTGCAGGGCCAGGAAGTCGGTCTGCGAGTTGACTTCCAGCAGCACGGCTGCCTTGTCATTCGATTTGATGGCGATTGCGCCTTCAGCGGCAACGTTGCCAGCTTTTTTCGCAGCCTTGATGGCGCCCGAAGCACGCATGTCATCAATGGCTTTTTCGATGTCGCCGTCAGCCTTTTCCAGGGCTTTCTTGCAATCCATCATGCCTTCGCCGGTACGCTCGCGCAGTTCTTTGACCAACGCTGCAGTAATTGCTGCCATTTTCAAATTCCTCTTGGATAGGTTTTCAACCATTCCACCCGATCGAACGGGCGTTCAATTCTTCCCGAACCACCCATGTTGGCTGCCGCACATGACAAATACAGACGTGGGCGCCGACAAATGGTTTTCGAGGTGGCAAAAAGGGGGCCAAGCCCCCTTTTTGCTTACTGAGTCAACGCCAGGGGCGTCGATTACTCAGCTGCAGCCTGAGTTTCTTCAGCTGCGAATTCAACAGTACCGCCAGCAACGTTGTTGCGACCGCGGATAACTGCGTCAGCCATCGAACCCATGTACAGCTGGATAGCGCGGATGGCGTCATCGTTGCCTGGGATGATGTAGTCAACGCCTTCCGGGCTGCTGTTGGTATCGACAACACCGATGACCGGGATGCCCAGCTTGTTGGCTTCGGTGATCGCGATGCGCTCGTGGTCAACGTCGATCACGAACAGTGCGTCTGGCAGACCGCCCATGTCCTTGATGCCGCCCAGCGAACGATCCAGCTTCTCAAGATCACGGGAGCGCATCAGCGCTTCTTTCTTGGTCAGCTTGGCGAAAGTACCGTCTTCGGCTTGAACTTCAAGGTCACGCAGACGCTTGATGGAAGCACGAATGGTCTTGAAGTTGGTCAGCATGCCGCCCAACCAGCGGTGATCGACGTACGGCGAACCGCAACGTGCTGCTTCTTCAGCAACGATCTTGCCAGCGGAACGCTTGGTGCCGACGAACAGAATCTTGTTTTTGCCCTGGGCCAGACGCTCTACGAAAGTCAGAGCTTCGTTGAACATTGGCAGGGTTTTTTCAAGGTTGATGATGTGAATCTTGTTACGCGCGCCGAAAATGTACTTACCCATTTTCGGATTCCAGTAACGGGTTTGGTGACCGAAGTGCACACCGGCCTTCAGCATATCGCGCATGTTGACTTGGGACATGATAGTTCCTTGATAAGTCGGGTTTGGCCTCCACGTATCCCAATGACCAACCAGAGGCATAAAGCCCAAGGCACCCAGGTCATCGTGTCGACACGTGTGTGGATTTAAGCTTTTCGGGGCATCCCCGGAAAGCGGCGCATTTTATACCACAGGGTGCGCAGAAACGGAACCCGGAATCTGTATTCGCACCAGTGACATGGGCGCAGCCCCCTTGGAATCGGCTCGATGGGCTCCATTGTATAGACACAAGCCAGACATGCAGGCGCGGATTTGCGCCTCCCGTCTGGTAGAATCGCGTTTTTCAGGGTCGCAAAATGTACGCTTGCCACCCAATTCGTATCCGTAAGCGCCGCCGAGCGCAGAGAGAGCCTGTATGACCGTCAACCTCAAAACCCCCGAGGACATCGCTGGCATGCGTGTCGCCGGCAAACTGGCCGCCGATGTGCTGGAAATGATTGCCGAACATGTCAAACCGGGCGTGACCACTGATCAGCTCAACCAGATCTGCCATGACTACATCGTCAATGTGCAGCAGGCCATCCCTGCCCCGCTCAACTACAAGGGCTACCCGAAGTCGATCTGCACCTCGATCAACCATGTGGTCTGTCACGGCATTCCGAATGACAAGCCGCTCAAAAACGGCGACACCCTGAACATCGACGTCACAGTGATCAAGGACGGCTACCACGGCGACACCAGCCGTATGTTCCACGTCGGCGAAGTACCGGTCTGGGCCGAGCGCCTGTCGCAGGTCACCCAGGAATGCATGTACAAGGCCATCGAGATCGTCAAACCCGGCTGCCGCCTCGGCGACATCGGTGAAGTGATCCAGAAGCACGCGGAAAAGAACGGTTTCTCAGTGGTGCGCGAGTTCTGCGGCCACGGCATCGGCAAGGTCTTCCACGAAGAACCGCAGATCCTGCACTACGGTCGCGCCGGCACTGGCATGGAACTGAAGGCCGGCATGACCTTCACCATCGAGCCGATGATCAACCAGGGCAAGGCCGACACCAAGGTACTGGGCGACGGCTGGACTGCGATCACCAAGGACCGCAAGCTCTCGGCACAGTGGGAACACACCCTGCTGGTCACCGACACCGGCTACGAGATTTTCACTTTGCGCAGCGATGACACCATCCCGCGCATCTCGGCCTGACACCCAGAACGCTCCCAGCCTATAGAAGGAAAGCCAATCGATGCCGCAGGTGGATCCCGAACTCTTCGACCGCGGCCAGTTCCAGGCTGAACTGGCCCTCAAAGCGAGTCCCATCGCGGCGTTCAAGAAGGCGATCCGCCAGGCTCGCGAGGTCCTTGACACGCGTTTTCGCAATGGCCGCGACATCCGCCGGCTGATCGAAGACCGCGCCTGGTTTGTCGACAACATCCTGCAAAAGGCCTGGGAGCAGTTCAACTGGAGCGAAGACGCCGACATCGCCCTGGTGGCGGTAGGCGGCTACGGTCGCGGCGAGCTGCATCCCTATTCCGACATTGATCTGCTGATCCTGCTCGACAGCGCTGACCACGAAGTTTTCCGCGACTCCATCGAGCGTTTTCTGACGCTGTTGTGGGACATCGGTCTGGAAGTCGGCCAGAGCGTGCGCTCGGTCGATGAGTGTGCCGAAGAGGCCCGCGCCGACCTGACGGTGGTCACCAACCTGATGGAAAGCCGGACTATCTGCGGCCCCGAGCGTCTGCGCCAGCGCATGCTCGACGTCACCAGCACCGCGCACATGTGGCCGGCCAAGGAGTTCTTCCTGGCCAAGCGAGCCGAGCAGAAGGCTCGTCATCACAAATACAACGACACCGAATACAACCTCGAACCCAACGTCAAAGGCTCGCCCGGCGGTCTGCGTGACATTCAGACGATCCTCTGGGTGGCCCGCCGTCAGTACGGCACCCTGAACCTGCGCGCCCTCGCCGGAGAAGGCTTTCTGGTCGAAAGCGAAAACGCCCTGCTCGCCTCGTCCCAGGAATTTCTGTGGAAAGTGCGCTATGCCTTGCACATGCTCGCCGGCCGCTCCGAAGACCGCTTGCTGTTCGATCATCAACGCACCATTGCCGGCCTGCTCGGCTTTGAAGGAGACGACGCCAAACAGGCGGTCGAAAACTTCATGCAGCAGTACTTCCGCACCGTGATGAGCATCGCCCAACTGAGCGATCTGATCATCCAGCACTTCGAGGAAGTCATCCTCGCCCCGGAAGACGAAGCGCCGCCGCAACCGATCAACTCGCGCTTCCAGTTGCATGACGGTTACATCGAGGCGCGCAATGACAATGTGTTCCGCCGCACGCCGTTCGCCATGCTGGAAATTTTCGTGCTGATGGCCCAGCAGCCGGAAATCAAAGGCGTGCGCGCCGACACCATTCGTCTGCTGCGCGAACATCGTCATCTGATCGATGACAACTTCCGTAACGATATCCGCAACACCAGCCTGTTCATCGAGCTGTTCAAGTGCAAGATCGGCATCCATCGCAATCTGCGGCGAATGAACCGTTACGGCATTCTCGGCCGTTATCTGCCAGAGTTCGGCTTTATCGTCGGGCAGATGCAGCACGACCTGTTCCACATCTATACGGTCGATGCGCACACGCTGAATCTGATCAAGCACCTGCGCAAACTGCAGTACACCCAGGTCTCGGAGAAATTTCCGCTGGCCGCCAAGCTCATGGCCAAGCTGCCCAAACCTGAGCTGATCTACATGGCCGGCCTGTACCACGACATTGGCAAGGGCCGGCATGGCGATCACTCGGAGATTGGCGCGGTCGATGCCGAGGCGTTCTGCCAGCGCCATCAGTTGCCGGTGTGGGACAGCCGCCTGATCGTCTGGCTGGTGCAGAACCACCTGGTGATGTCCACCACTGCGCAGCGCAAGGATCTGTCCGACCCGCAGGTGATCCACGATTTCGCCCAGGCGGTCGGCGACGAAACACGCCTCGACTATCTCTATGTGCTGACCGTGGCCGACATCAACGCGACCAATCCGACGCTGTGGAATTCATGGCGCGCCAGCCTGTTGCGCCAGCTCTACACCGAGACCAAACGAGCCCTGCGCCGGGGCCTGGAAAACCCGGTGGATCGCGAAGAGCAGATCCGCCAGACGCAGAGCGCCGCGCTGGACATTCTGGTGCGCGGCGGCACCGACCCGGACGACGTCGAGCAGCTGTGGGCGCAATTGGGCGATGACTATTTCCTGCGCCACACCGCCGGCGACGTCGCCTGGCACAGCGATGCGATCCTGCAGCAACCGGTGGATGGCGGGCCGCTGGTGCTGATCAAGGAAACCACCCAGCGCGAGTTCGAGGGCGGCACGCAGATCTTCATTTATGCACCGGACCAGCACGACTTCTTCGCCGTGACCGTGGCGGCGATGGACCAGCTCAACCTGAACATTCACGACGCCCGGGTCATCACCTCAAGCAGCCAGTTCACCCTCGACACCTACATCGTGCTCGACAACGAAGGCGAATCGATCGGCGACAACCCGGCGCGGATCAAGCAGATCCGCGAAGGCCTGACCGAAGCGCTGCGCAACCCGGATGACTACCCGACGATCATCCAGCGCCGGGTGCCGCGTCAGCTCAAGCATTTCGCCTTTGCGCCGCAGGTCACCATTCACAACGACGCCCAGCGTCCGGTGACCGTGCTGGAACTGACGGCGCCTGACCGGCCGGGCCTGCTCGCGCGGGTCGGGGGGATTTTCCTCGAGTTCGACCTGTCGCTGCAGAACGCCAAGATTGCGACCCTGGGCGAGCGCGTGGAAGACGTGTTCTTCATCACCGACGCGCACAACCAGCCGCTGTCCGATCCGCTGCTGTGCAGCCGTCTGCAAGATGCGATCGTCGAACAACTGAGCGTCAATCAGGAACCGGATATCAAACTTTCGCGGATCAGTATCTGAATCACCCGTTTATCCCTGTGAATGCAGCCCATGCTTTCCTCCGGTACATACAATCCCCTGTGGCGAGGGGATTTATCCCCGTTCGGCTGCGAAGCAGTCGTAAAACCTGTGTATGCGGACATTCAGTTGAACCGCAGTGATGGTTTTGGGGCCGCTGCGCAGCCCAACGGGGATAAATCCCCTCGCCACAGAAAGCTCTTGAGCATTTAAAAGAGGCCCCAATGAACAACGCTCTGAACCAGCTCCAGCCGTACCCGTTCGAAAAGCTCCGCGCCCTGCTTGGCACCGTGACCCCGAACCCGGACAAACGCCCGATCGCCCTGTCGATCGGCGAGCCGAAACACCGTTCGCCGAGCTTTGTCGCCGAAGCGCTGGCGAACAATCTGGATCAGATGGCGGTGTACCCGACCACCCTCGGCATTCCGGCCCTGCGCGAAGCCATCGCCGGTTGGTGCGAGCGTCGTTTTGGCGTGCCGAACGGCTGGATCGATCCGGCGCGCAACGTGCTGCCGGTCAACGGCACCCGTGAAGCGCTGTTCGCCTTCACCCAGACCGTGGTCAATCGTGGCGACGATGCGCTGGTGGTCAGCCCGAACCCGTTCTATCAGATCTACGAAGGCGCGGCGTTTCTCGCCGGGGCCAAGCCGCATTACCTGCCGTGCCTGGATGAAAACGGCTTCAACCCGGACTTCGACGCAGTAGCGCCGGAGATCTGGCAGCGCTGCCAGATCCTGTTCCTGTGCTCACCGGGCAACCCGACCGGCGCGCTGATTCCGGTTGAGACCTTGAAGAAGTTGATCGCCCTCGCCGATCAGTACGACTTCGTGATTGCCGCCGACGAGTGCTACAGCGAACTGTACTTCGACGAGCAAACCCCGCCGCCGGGCCTGCTGAGTGCTTGCGTCGAACTGGGCCGCAATGACTTCAAGCGCTGCGTGGTCTTTCACAGCCTGTCCAAGCGCTCCAACCTGCCAGGCCTGCGCTCAGGCTTTGTTGCCGGCGATGCCGACATCCTCAAGGGCTTCCTGCTCTATCGCACTTACCACGGCTGCGCGATGCCGGTACAGACTCAACTGGCCAGCGTTGCCGCGTGGAATGACGAAGTGCATGTGCGCGCCAACCGTGCGCTGTACCGGGAGAAGTTCGATGCGGTGCTGAACATCCTCTGCCCGGTGCTGGACGTACAGCGTCCGGACGGCAGCTTCTATCTGTGGCCGAATGTGCAGGGCGATGATGCGGCGTTCTGCCGCGATCTGTTCGAGCAGGAGCACGTGACCGTGGTGCCGGGCTCGTATCTGTCTCGTGATGTCGATGGCGTCAATCCTGGCGCCGGCCGTGTGCGTATGGCACTGGTTGCACCGCTGGCAGAATGCGTCGAAGCCGCCGAACGGATTCGTGACTTCATCACCCGCCAGAAGTGATCACGGAGCGCTTGCGGCAGTCCCCTGCTGCAAGCGCTCAAGCGGTTATTTGACCTGGCCCAGATTGGCCTCGCTCAAGTCCAGTTCGCCGAGCACTTCTCGCAACACGTCATCACCGATCTGGTGCTGACGACTGAGGCTGTAGAGTTCCAGACGTTGCGCGCGCAGCGCTTTCAAACGCAGGCGACGCTCAAGCAGATCCATCTGGAATGCCAGCGCCTGAGCCTCGGCAGAATCATTGAACACATCAAGTTGATGGCGATATTCGGACATGATCCGCGCCTTGAGCTCCGCCGCCAGCGCTGCTTGAGCGGCATCCTGTGGGACGACTTCTTCGCTTTCCAGCGAGTGAATCGCCGCTTCGGCCGTCTTGCGCCAGGCGTCGCGCACTTCCTGACGACGCTTGTCGTCGGGACTTTTGTCGATGCCGCGCAGCAGCAAGGGCAGCGCGATACAGGCCGAGATCAGCGACAGCAGAATCACCCCGGCAGCAATGAAGATCAGCAAGTCGCGCTCAGGAAAAGCCTCGGCGCCGATCAGCATCGGCACCGACATCACGCCTGCCAGCGTCACCGCCCCGCGCACACCGCCCACCGTCAGCAACCAGCAGGAACGCGCCGTCGGCACTTGGGTCAGCTCGCCCTTGCCGCGCAGTCGGCGCAGCAACACCGACAAGCGCCAGATGCTTTGCACCCAGATGAACCGCAGCAGCACCAGCGCCACGAAAATCGCCAATACATCGAGGCAGCGATAGAACAACGTCGGCCACAGCGTCGGCTCATGGCTGACCACGGCCTTGATGATGTCTGGCAATTGCAGGCCAAGCAGCAGGAAGATCAAGCCATTGAACGCAAATTCGAGCAGCGCCCAGACGCTGCGATTAAGCAATCGCGTGCTGGTCTGGCGCGGCAGCAGGTCGAGCCAGCTTTGCATCATCCCCGCCGCCACCGCCGAAAGAATGCCCGAAGCGCCCAGACGTTCAGCCAGTACGTAAGCGGCGAACGGCAGCAGCAACATGAACACCACATGAGTGGCCGGATCGTCCCAGCCACGGGCGATCATCCACGCGCGCAGGCGCCCGACCAGCCAGCTCAACGCTACACCCACAGCCAGGCCACCGAGCGCCACCGCGACGAAGGTCAGACTGGCATTGGTCAACGAGAACATTCCCGTGACCGCTGCAGCGAGGGCGAATTTGAAGGTCACCAGGCCTGAGGCGTCATTCATCAGCGCCTCGCCCTGAAGGATGTGCATCAGCGGCGTGGGGAGACGGTTCTGCGAAATCGCTGAAACCGCCACGGCGTCCGTCGGTGACAAAACCGCGGCAAGGGCGAAGGCCACTGGCAGCGGAATAGTTGGCAACAGCCAATGAATGAAATAACCGGCACCGACCACGGTGAACAGAACAAGGCCGACGGCCAGGGTCAGGATCGGTCCACGCAATTGCCAAAAGGCGCGTTTGGGCATGCGCCAGCCATCGGAAAACAGCAGCGGCGGCAGGAACAGAAAGAGGAACAATTCCGGGTCGAGGGCGACGTGCAGGCCAAGCGTCGGCCAGGCGAGCAAGGCACCGGCGGCGATTTGCACCAGCGGCAATGGCAGCGGGATAACCCGCCCGACCAAGCGCGAGACGCTGACCAGCATCAGCAGGATCAGGACGGTGTAAGCAGTTTGCATAAAACGGAAATCTCAGGCGATCGACAGCGTTGAACTGCCATATTAGCGCCTTAGGCTGTGGCTGACCGTTGCACCTATGTCGCACGACCGCAAGCGACACCCTTGTGGGAGCGAGCCTGCTCGCGAAAGCGGTCGTTCAGCACACAGAGATATTGATTGATGTGGCCTCTTCGCGAGCAGGCTCGCTCCCACAGGTTTTACAGCGTTACGACAACCGTGGCCGACGAAACCGTCCGGTCATGGCATAATCCGTCACCATTTTTTTCCAGCACCTGTAAAGGGGGCGATTCCTTGGCCGTTTCAAGTAAAACGTTGCACCTTTTCGGCATCAAGGCGTGCGACACCATGAAAAAGGCGCGCACCTGGCTCGATGAACACGCTGTCAGTTATGACTTTCACGATTACAAGACTGCCGGCATTGACCGTGAGCACCTGACCCAATGGTGCGACGAGCACGGCTGGCAAACCGTGCTGAACCGCGCCGGCACGACCTTTCGCAAACTCGACGACGAACGCAAAGCCGATCTCGACCAAGCGAAAGCCATCGAACTGATGCTCGCGCAACCCTCGATGATCAAGCGCCCGGTGCTCGATCTCGGTGACCGAACCCTGATTGGCTTCAAGCCAGATATCTACGCGGCCGCTCTGAAGTAAGCAGCCCGTCACTCTTTGTAGAGGTATTCACATGTCCAATTCCCTGTTCAGCATCGCCTTTGGTGTCGGCACCCAGAACCGTCAAGGCGCATGGCTGGAAGTGTTCTACGCACAACCACTGCTCAATCCTTCGGCCGAACTGGTCGCAGCGGTCGCGCCGATCCTCGGTTACACCGAAGGCAACCAGGCCATCACCTTCACCACCGCCCAGGCCGCGCAACTGGCTGAAGCCGTGAAAGGCATCGACGCTGTGCAAGGCAAGCTGCTGACTCGCCTGGCTGAAAGCCACAAGCCGTTGGTTGCCACGCTGCTGGCCGAAGACGCGCAACTGACCTCCACGCCTGAGGCCTACCTCAAGCTGCATCTGCTCTCGCACCGTCTGGTCAAGCCGCACGGCGTCAGCCTCGCCGGTATCTTCCCGCTGCTGCCGAACGTGGCGTGGACCAGCCAGGGCGCGATCGACCTGAGCGAACTGGCGGAAATGCAACTCGAAGCGCGTCTGCGCGGCGAACTGCTGGAAGTGTTCTCCGTGGACAAGTTCCCGAAGATGACCGACTACGTGGTACCGGCCGGCGTGCGTATCGCTGATGCCGCACGTCTGCGTCTGGGCGCCTACGTCGGCGAAGGCACCACCGTCATGCACGAAGGTTTCATCAACTTCAACGCCGGCACCGAAGGCCCGGGCATGATCGAAGGCCGCGTTTCCGCTGGCGTATTCGTCGGCAAGGGTTCGGACCTGGGCGGCGGTTGCTCGACCATGGGTACCCTGTCGGGCGGCGGCAACATCGTGATCAAGGTCGGTGAAGGCTGCCTGATCGGCGCCAACGCCGGTATCGGTATTCCGTTGGGCGACCGCAACACTGTGGAGTCGGGCCTGTACGTGACCGCTGGCACCAAGGTTGCGCTGCTCGACGAAAACAACAATCTGGTCAAGGTTGTGAAGGCGCGCGAGCTGGCTGGTCAGACTGATCTGCTGTTCCGTCGTAATTCGGAAACCGGTGCTGTGGAATGCAAGACCCACAAATCGGCGATCGAACTGAACGAAGCGCTGCACGCTCACAACTAAGCAGCACATCGACCTCCTGTGGGAGCGAGCCTGCTCGCGAAGCTTCTGGCGTCCTCAAGGACGCTGTCGCGAGCAGGCTCGCTCCCACAAGGTTTGGCGTACACCCCGCCCAATTTCACAGGGCTGAACCCATGATGATCCCCTCCCCGTGGCGCGCCGATTTCCCGGCCATCGCCGCGCTGCAACGGCAAGACCAGACCTATCTGGACAACGCCGCCACCACGCAAAAACCCCAGGCCCTGCTCGACGCACTGACGCATTACTACGCCAACGGCGCGGCCAATGTGCATCGTGCGCAACACCTTCCGGGTGCTCACGCGACACAAGCGTTCGAAGACAGCCGGCGCAAGGTTGGCCAGTGGCTGAATGCCGGTGACAGCGGGCAGATAATTTTCACGCACGGCGCCACCAGTGCCTTGAATCTGCTGGCTTACGGTCTTGAACATTTGTTCGAGCCGGGCGATGAGATTGTCATCAGCGCTCTGGAGCATCACGCCAACCTGTTGCCGTGGCAGCAACTGGCGCAACGCCGCAACCTGAAACTGGTGATCCTGCCGCTGGATGCCGACGGCCTGATCGACCTCGCCGCTGCCGTGCATCTGATCGGCCCGCGCACGCGTTTGCTGGCAGTCAGTCAGCTGTCCAACGTCCTTGGTGCCTGGCAACCGCTGACCGCTTTGCTCGGCATGGCCAAGGCGCAGAACGCGCTGACGGTAGTCGATGGCGCGCAAGGCGTGGTGCACGGCCGGCATGATGTGCAGGCGCTGGGTTGCGACTTCTATGTGTTTTCCAGCCACAAACTCTACGGCCCTGAGGGACTGGGCGTGCTGTTCGGACGCAACGCTGCGCTGGAGCAATTGCAGCCATGGCAGTTCGGCGGCGAGATGGTGCTGGACGCCAACTATCAGGATTCGCGCTTTCGCCCGGCGCCGTTGGGGTTCGAGGCTGGCACACCGCCAATCGCCAGTGTCATCGGCCTCGGAGCGACCCTCGACTACTTGGCCGGTTTGGATCAGGACGCCGTATCTGCCCATGAAGCGGCGCTGCACGACTATCTGTTGCGCGGCCTCGCCGCCCGCAATGGCATTCGCTTGCTCGGCAAGCCGCAATTGGCGCTGGCCAGTTTTGTCGTCGAAGGCGTGCACAACGCTGATCTGGCGCATCTGCTCACCGAACAAGGCATTGCCGTACGCGCGGGGCATCACTGCGCCATGCCGCTGATGAAAAGCTTCGAACTGGCTGGCGCGATTCGCGTGTCGCTGGCGCTGTATAACGACTCGGAAGATCTGGAGCGCTTTTTCGAGGCGCTGGATCAGGCGCTGGAGTTGTTGCGATGAGCCTGCCGGTGGAAGCGGCCGAAGCCCTGCAGACGTTTCACAATGCGGCGGGCTGGGAACAGCGCGCGCGACTGCTGATGCAGTTTGGTGATCGTCTGCCGGCGCTGGATGACGCGCAAAAGTGCGAGGCCAATCGGGTGCACGGCTGTGAAAGTCAGGTGTGGCTGGTCGGGGATTTGCGCGACGGGCACTGGCAGTTCAAGGCGAGCAGCGATGCGCGGATGATTCGCGGGTTGGTGGCGTTGCTGCTGTTGCGGGTCAATGGCTTGTCGGCGGTGGAGTTGCAGCAGGTGGATCTGCCGGAGTGGTTCAATCAGCTGGGACTGTCGCGGCAGTTGTCGCCTTCGCGCAGTAATGGCTTGAATGCGGTGCTCCAGCGGATGAATGAGTTGGCGCGCTAATCGCCTTCGCGAGCAGGCTCGCTCCCACAGTGGAAATGCATTTCCTGTGGGAGCGAGCCTGCTCGCGAAGAGGCCCTCATTAATACCTTCAGGCTTGAGGCTTGACCCGGTCCGCCGGGCGCCGAACACCAGCGACAATCTTGTCCACAGCCTTGGTCGCCGCGACCATGCCAAATGTCGCGGTAACCATCATCACCGCGCCAAACCCGCCGGCGCAGTCGAGCTTCACGCCGTCGCCGACAAAACTCTTCTGCAGACAAATGCTGCCATCCGGTTTCGGGTAGCGCAGCTGTTCGGTGGAAAACACACACGGCACGCTGTAGTGACGGGTCACGGTGCGGGAGAAGCCGTAGTCCCGGCGCAACGTCGAACGGACTTTCGAGGCCAGCGGATCGTTGAAGGTGCGGTTCAAGTCGCAAACCTGAATCAGCGTCGGGTCGATCTGCCCGCCCGCGCCGCCGGTGGTGATGATCTGGATCTTGCGGCGTTTGCACCAGGCGATCAGCGCCGCTTTGGCGTTCACCGCATCGATGCAGTCGATCACGCAGTCGATGTTCGGCGTGATGTATTCGGCCATGGTGTCGCGGGTGACGAAATCGGCCACGGCGTGCACCGTGCAATCGGGGTTGATCCCGCGCAGGCGCTCGGCCATCACCTCGACCTTGGGTTGGCCGACAGTGCTGTCCAAGGCGTGCAACTGACGGTTGGCATTACTGACGCAGACGTCGTCGAGGTCGAACAACGAAATCTCGCCCACCCCGCAACGGGCCATCGCTTCCGCCGCCCAGGAACCGACGCCACCGACGCCGACGATCGCCACATGGGCGGCGCGCAAGCGCTCCAGGCCCTCGATGCCATACAAACGGGCGATGCCTGCAAACCGCGGATCTTCTGTACTCATGACCATTACCCCAAAAACCGGCGCGCATTATAGGGCTACGCAGCGACAAGTTTTAAGCTGCAAGCGACAAGTGTAAGAACTTAAGTCAGAGACGGCTGCCCAATGTCAGGCATTTTCCCGTCAGTTGTACGACTGGTTAACCGCCGGTGTAGGATGCGCGCCCCTCGGGCGCCTATCCGACCGATCCTTCGTTCCACAGCCTTTGGAACCCGAAACAGCTATGTCATCGCGTAAATTTGGACTCAACCTGGTGGTGGTGCTGGCCATCGCTGCCTTGTTCACCGGTTTCTGGGCGCTGGTCAATCGCCCGGTCACGGCGCCGAACTGGCCGCAGCAAATCTCCGGCTTCTCGTATTCGCCATTCCAGCAAGGCCAATTCCCACAGAAGGATCAGTATCCGTCTGACGATGAAATGCGCCGTGATCTGGAAATCATGAGCAAGCTGACCGACAACATTCGTATCTATTCGGTCGACGGTTCGCTGGGAGACATCCCGAAACTGGCGGAGGAATTCGGCCTGCGTGTCACCCTCGGCATCTGGATCAGCCCGGACCAGGAACGCAACGAACGGGAAATTACCAAAGCCATCGAACTGGCCAACACCTCGCGCAGCGTCGTACGCGTGGTAGTCGGCAACGAGGCGCTGTTTCGTGAAGAAATCACCCCTGAGGCCTTGATCGTTCTGCTGGATCGGGTGCGCGCTGCGGTAAAAGTACCGGTGACCACTTCCGAGCAATGGCACATCTGGGAGAAATACCCGCAACTGGCCAAGCACGTGGATTTGATCGCCGCTCACGTCCTGCCCTACTGGGAATTCATTCCGGTGGACAAGGCCGGCCAGTTCGTCTTCGACCGCGCCCGCGATCTGAAAAAACTCTTTCCGAAAAAACCGCTGCTGCTGTCCGAGGTCGGCTGGCCGAGCAACGGTCGCATGCGCGGTGGCGCCGATGCCTCGCCGGCCGATCAGGCAATTTATCTGCGCACGCTGGTCAACAAGCTCAATCGCCAAGGCTTCAACTACTTCGTGATCGAAGCGTTTGACCAACCGTGGAAGGCCAGCGACGAAGGTTCGGTCGGCGCCTACTGGGGCGTGTTCAACGCCGCGCGTCAGCAGAAATTCAATTTCGAAGGCCCGGTGGTGGCGATTCCACAATGGCGCGTGCTGGCCATCGGCTCGGTGGTGCTGGCGCTGCTGTCGCTGACCCTGCTGATGATCGACGGCTCGGCCCTGCGCCAGCGCGGTCGTACGTTCCTGACGTTTATCGCGTTCCTCTGCGGCTCGGTGCTGGTGTACATCGGTTACGACTACAGCCAGCAATACAGCACGTGGTTCAGCCTCACGGTCGGATTCCTCCTCGCGCTCGGTGCGCTCGGGGTATTCATCGTCTTGCTCACCGAGGCCCATGAACTGGCCGAAGCGGTGTGGATTCACAAGCGCCGTCGGGAATTCCTGCCGGTGCTGGGCGATTCCGACTACCGGCCGAAAGTGTCGATCCACGTGCCCTGCTACAACGAGCCGCCAGAGATGGTCAAACAGACCCTCGATGCCTTGGCCGCGCTCGATTATCCGGATTTCGAAGTCCTGATCATCGACAACAACACCAAGGATCCGGCGGTGTGGGAACCGGTGCGTGACTACTGCGCAACCCTCGGCCCGCGCTTCAAGTTCTTCCACGTTTCGCCGCTGGCCGGTTTCAAGGGCGGCGCGCTGAATTACCTGATTCCGCACACCGCCAAGGATGCCGAAGTCATTGCCGTGATCGACTCCGATTACTGCGTGCACCCGAACTGGCTCAAGCACATGGTGCCGCACTTCGCCGACCCGAAAATCGCCGTGGTGCAGTCGCCGCAGGATTATCGCGACCAGAACGAAAGCACCTTCAAGAAGCTCTGCTACGCCGAATACAAAGGCTTCTTCCATATCGGCATGGTCACCCGCAACGACCGTGACGCGATCATTCAGCACGGCACCATGACCATGACCCGCCGCTCGGTGCTGGAAGAATTGGGCTGGGCTGACTGGTGCATCTGTGAAGACGCCGAACTCGGTTTGCGCGTGTTCGAGAAAGGCCTGTCGGCGGCGTATTACCACGACAGCTACGGCAAGGGCCTGATGCCGGATACCTTCATCGACTTCAAGAAACAGCGTTTCCGCTGGGCCTATGGCGCGATCCAGATCATCAAGCGCCACACCCGCAGCCTGCTGCGCGGCAAGGACACCGAACTGACCCGTGGTCAGCGCTATCACTTCCTCGCCGGTTGGCTGCCGTGGGTTGCCGATGGCATGAACATCTTCTTCACCGTTGGCGCGCTGTTGTGGTCGGCGGCGATGATCATCGTGCCGCAACGGGTCGATCCACCGTTGCTGATTTTCGCGATCCCGCCGCTGGCGCTGTTCGTGTTCAAGGTCGGCAAGATCATCTTCCTCTACCGTCGCGCCGTCGGCGTGAATCTGAAGGATGCGTTCTGCGCGGCGCTGGCCGGACTGGCGTTGTCGCACACCATCGCCAAGGCGGTGCTGTACGGTTTCTTCACCAGCAGCATTCCGTTTTTCCGCACGCCGAAAAACGCTGACAACCACGGTTTCTGGGTGGCGATCAGCGAGGCTCGCGAGGAGCTGTTCATCATGCTGTTGCTGTGGGGTGCGGCGCTGGGGATTTTCCTGGTGCAGGGCATTCCGAGCAATGACATGCGCTTCTGGGTAACCATGTTGCTGGTGCAGTCGCTGCCGTATCTGGCGGCGCTGATCATGGCGTTCCTGTCGTCGCTGCCCAAACCTGCGGCCAAGGCTGAGCCGGCACCGGTCGTCTAAATCCGCAACGCAGCACTAAACGGCGGCCAATGGTCGCCGTTTTGCTTTAAGATAACCGCCATTTTGCGGGGCTTGGCGTGATAACCGGTCTGACTGACCACCCCTGTCCCTTGTGGGAGCGAGCCTGCTCGCGAAGGCGTTGTAACATTCAACCTTTAAGGTGCCTGGTAGACCGCTTTCGCGAGCAGGCTCGCTCCCACATTAGAAGCCCAAGCTCACACCCCATGATCCCGGAGTTTTCCATGACGGCCCACGCCGACCTATCGCCGACCCTTCAACTGGCCATCGACCTGATCCGCCGTCCTTCCGTGACCCCGGTCGATGCCGACTGCCAGAAGCAGATGATGCAGCGCCTGGGCAATGCCGGTTTCGCCCTGGAGCCGATGCGCATCGAAGATGTGGATAACTTCTGGGCCACTCACGGCAACAACGACGGCCCGGTGCTGTGCTTCGCCGGTCACACCGACGTGGTGCCGACCGGTCCGGTTACCGCATGGCAGATCGATCCGTTCAATGCCGTGATCGACGAACATGGCATGCTCTGCGGCCGTGGCGCGGCAGACATGAAAGGCAGCCTGGCATCGATGACCGTCGCCGCTGAACGTTTCGTAGCCGACTATCCGAACCATAAAGGCAAGGTCGCTTTCCTGATCACCAGCGATGAAGAAGGCCCGGCGCATCACGGCACCAAGGCTGTGGTCGAACGTCTGGTCGCGCGCAACGAGCGTCTGGACTGGTGCATCGTTGGCGAGCCGTCGAGCACTACGCTGGTCGGCGATGTGGTGAAAAACGGCCGTCGCGGTTCCCTCGGCGCCAAGCTGACGGTCAAAGGCGTGCAGGGCCACGTGGCCTACCCGCATCTGGCGAAGAACCCGATCCACCTCGCCGCTCCGGCGCTGGCAGAGCTGGCCGCCGAGCACTGGGACCACGGTAACGACTTCTTCCCGCCGACCAGTTTCCAGATTTCCAACGTCAATTCCGGCACCGGCGCGACCAACGTGATCCCGGGTGATCTGGTGGCGGTGTTCAACTTCCGTTTCTCCACCGAATCGACCGTAGAAGGCCTGCAGAAGCGTGTGGCCGATATTCTCGACAAGCATGGTCTGGACTGGCACATCGACTGGGCGCTGTCCGGCCTGCCGTTCCTCACCGAACCGGGCGCGCTGCTCGATGCGGTATCGTCGAGCATCAAGGACATCACCGGTCGCGAGACCAAGGCGTCGACCAGCGGCGGCACCTCCGATGGCCGTTTCATCGCGACCATGGGCACGCAAGTGGTTGAACTGGGCCCGGTCAACGCGACTATCCATCAGGTCAACGAGCGCGTGCTGGCGGCGGATCTCGATGTGCTGACGGAAATCTATTACCAGACCCTGATCAAGTTGCTCGCCTGATGCTCGCGTGCCCGATCTGCAGTGAGCCGCTCAATGCGGTGGACAACGGCGTGGTCTGCCCCGCTGGGCATCGGTTCGACCGTGCGCGCCAGGGTTATCTGAACCTGTTGCCGGTGCAGCACAAGAACAGCCGCGACCCGGGCGACAATCAAGCGATGGTCGAGGCACGGCGTGATTTCCTCAACGCCGGGCATTACGCGCCAGTGGCAAAGCGTCTGGCTGAATTGGCGGCGAGTTATGCGCCGGAGCGCTGGGTCGATATCGGTTGTGGCGAGGGTTACTACACCGCGCAAATCGCCGAAGCGTTGCCCAATGCGGATGGCTATGCACTGGACATTTCCCGTGAAGCCGTCAAACGCGCCTGCAAGCGCAACCCGGCAATTACCTGGTTGATTGCCAGCATGGCCCGCGTGCCATTGGCTTCAGGCAGTTGCCAGTTTCTCGCCAGCGTCTTCAGTCCGTTGGATTGGGAGGAAGCCAAGCGTCTGCTCAGCGTCGGCGGTGGGCTGATGAAAGTCGGCCCGACACGTGGCCATCTGATGGAGTTGCGCGAACGCCTGTACGACGAAGTGCGCGAGTACACCGACGACAAGCACCTGGCCCTGGTGCCGGAAGGCATGGCGCTGGCGCACAGCGAAACCCTGGAATTCAAGCTGACCCTGGACAAGCCCGAGGACCGCGCCAACCTGTTGGCGATGACGCCTCACGGCTGGCGTGCCAGTGCCGAGCGTCGTGCGGCGGTGATCGAACAGGCCGAGCCGTTCGAGACCACTGTGTCGATGCGCTACGATTATTTCGTTCTTCAATAACTTTTGGTCTCGGGCACAGGCCCGGGGCCGGCTAAATCCGCGAATGGATTTTTCAGACCCGCAGTGAGGACATCCATGCGCCAACCGGACATCGAGATTTACCTGAAAGACGCCGACGTCGACCACAAGGCCATCGCCGCCTGGCTCGGCCAAGCGCTTGGCCCGTGCAGCGACTGGGTGCAGAAAGGCCAGACGTACAAGTGCAAGGCCGGCAACGTGCCGGTGACCTGGCTGCCGAAAGCCGTGGGCAAGTGGAACAGCCTGTTCCTGGAAAGCGACCAGACCCCTTGGGACGACGACATCGCCTGCGCCCGCGCAGCCTTTGCCGCGCTGAACGTCGAAGTGCGTTGCGCACCGGGGACGTGGGTCGAAGAAGAAGGTGAAGAAACCGCCGATCGCTGGATTCGCATCAGCGAAGACGGAGAAGAAGAGATCACCTGGAAGACCGTGTAATCAGGTCAACGTAGAGCCCATGTGGGAGCGAGCCTGCTCGTGAATGCGCAGTGTCAGTCGATATGAATGGTGACTGATACACCGCATTCGCGAGCAGGCTCGCTCCCACAGTGGTTTTGGCGTTCTGGAGGTTTGTGTTACAGGCCTACAACATCCTCAGCCTGCAACCCCTTCTCGCCGGTGATCACCGCATACTCGACCTGTTGACCTTCGGTCAGCGAGCGGTGCCCTTCGCCGCGTATCGCGCGGTAGTGCACGAACACGTCCACGCCGTCGTCGCGCTGGATAAAGCCGTAGCCTTTGGCGTCGTTGAACCACTTCACGTTGCCGGTTTCGCGTGTTGCCATCTGTTCATACTCCTTTTTTATTATTGAACGGGCTTTTCGCAGGAAAGCCTTAGAGGAACGTCAGCCTGCGTCCGACGTCCATGACAGGGCACCGGCAACAGAGCGCCGAGTATATGACAGGTGCGGAAACTCTCAACAGGAGATTACTTCGGCGCTTTTTTGCCGATTTTCGCCTAATACGGCAAACTGTCCGCCCCGAGCGCCTGCTCGGTTTTATCCACTCACGCAGAAGCCGTATGACCCGTTCCCCGTTCCGCCGTCTTGTGTTTGGCACCCTGCGCCGCCTGTTGTATCTCTGGGTTCGCTCCGAGACCATCAATCAGTCGTCGTTCACTCTTAACCTCGACCGCAGTCGTCCGGTGTTCTACGTCCTGCAAAACCCTTCGCTGACCGATCTGGCGGTGGTTGACACCGAGTGCACCAAGGCCGGTCTGCCACGCCCGGTGCTGGCGGTGTCGGTCGGTACGCTGATCGAACCTGCGGCGTTTTTTTATCTGACACCGGACCCGGACTGGCTCGGCCGCCAGGACAAACGCGGTGCGCCGCCGACTCTCACCCGCCTGGTCAGCGCGCTGACACAGAATGCTGCCGAAGACGCGCAGATCATTCCGGTCAGCGTGTTCTGGGGCCAGTCCCCGGACAGCGAAAACAGTCCGTGGAAACTGTTGTTCGCCGACAGCTGGGCAGTCACCGGACGCCTGCGCCGGCTGCTGAGCATCATCGTCCTCGGGCGTAAAACCCGCGTGCAGTTTTCCGCGCCGATCCACCTGCGCGAACTGATCGATCACAACAAGGGTCATGAGCGCACCGTGCGCATGGCCCAGCGCATCCTGCGCGTGCACTTCCGCAACTTGAAAGCCGCGGTGATCGGCCCGGACATTTCCCACCGGCGCAATCTGGTCAAAGGCCTGCTCAATCAGCCGCTGGTCAAACAGGCGATCCTCGACGAAGCCGAGCGCGAAAAAATCTCGCCGGAAAAGGCCAAGGCTCAGGCCCTGCGCTATGGCAACGAGATTGCTTCGGACTACACCTACACCGCGATCCGTTTTCTCGAAGTGGTGCTGAGCTGGTTCTGGAACAAGATCTACGACGGCATCAAGGTCAATCACATCGAAGGTGTGCAGAACGTCGCGCAGGGTCACGAAGTGATCTACGTGCCGTGCCACCGCAGCCACATCGACTACCTGCTGCTTTCCTATCTGCTGTTCCGCAACGGTCTGACCCCGCCGCACATCGCCGCCGGGATCAACCTGAACATGCCGGTGATCGGCAGCCTGCTGCGTCGCGGCGGTGCGTTCTTCATGCGCCGCACCTTCAAGGGCAATCCGCTGTACACCTCGGTGTTCAACGAATACCTGCACACGCTGTTCACCAAAGGTTTCCCGGTGGAGTATTTCGTCGAGGGCGGGCGCTCGCGCACCGGGCGCATGCTGCAACCGAAAACCGGCATGCTCGCGATCACCCTGCGCAGTTTCCTGCGTTCGTCGCGGATGCCGATCGTGTTCGTGCCGGTGTACATCGGATACGAGCGCGTGCTCGAAGGCCGCACCTACCTCGGTGAGCTGCGCGGCGCGAGCAAAAAGAAAGAGTCGATCTTCGATATTTTCAAAGTGATCGGCGCGCTCAAGCAGCGCTTCGGTCAGGTCGCGGTCAACTTCGGCGAGCCGATCAAACTGGCGGAATTCCTTGACGCCGAGCAACCGGACTGGCGCCAGCAGGAACTCGGCCCGCAATTCAAACCGGCGTGGCTCAACGAAACCACCAACCGCCTCGGCGAGAAAGTCGCCCGGCACCTCAACGAAGCGGCGGCGATCAATCCAGTGAATCTGGTAGCGCTGGCCCTGCTGTCGACCACGCGTCTGGCCCTGGATGATCGAGCCATGGCGCGGGTGCTTGACTTGTATCTCGCGCTGCTGCGCAAAGTCCCTTATTCGCCGCACACCACCTTGCCGGAAGGCGACGGCCGTGCGCTGATCGAGCATGTGAAAGACATGGATCTGCTCGCCGAGCAGAACGATGCGCTGGGCAAGATTCTGTATCTGGACGAGCAGAACGCGGTCCTGATGACTTACTACCGCAACAACGTCCTGCACATCTTCGCCCTGCCCTCGTTGCTCGCGAGTTTCTTCCAGAGCACCTCGCGCATGAGCCGCGAGCAGATCCTGCGCTACACCCGCGCGCTGTATCCGTACCTGCAATCGGAATTGTTCATCCGCTGGAGCCTGGACGAACTCGACGCGGTGATCGATCAGTGGCTGGAAGCGTTCGTCGAGCAGGGCCTGCTGCGTTTCGAGAAAGACGTTTACCTGCGCCCGGCACCGAGTTCGCGGCATTTCGTGCTGCTGACGCTGCTGTCGAAAAGCATCGCGCAGACCCTGCAGCGGTTCTACATGACCGTATCTTTGCTGCTCAACAGCGGCCAGAACAGCATCAGCGCCGAAGAGCTGGAAGACCTCTGCACAGTGATGGCCCAGCGCCTGTCGATCCTCCATGGCCTCAATGCGCCGGAGTTCTTCGACAAGAGCCTGTTCCGCCACTTCATCCAGACCCTGCTCGACCTCGACGTCCTGCGCCGCGACGAAGCCGGCAAGCTCAGCTACCACGAACTGCTCGGCGAGCTGGCCGAAGGCGCGGCCAAACGCGTATTGCCGGCGGAGATTCGCCTGTCGATCCGCCAGGTCGCGCTGCACCGCAGTGAAGATGCGGCGGATCAGATCACGCCACAGCCTGAGGCTTGAAGCCTTACCCCTGTGGGAGTGAGCCTGTCGCGAAGACGGAATGTCAGTCGCCATTTAGTTTGACTGATCCAGCGCTTTCGCGAGCAGGCTCGCTCCCACATTGAAAGGAGATTCACCCATGAAAAAACTGTTGACCCTCGCCGCCGCCACCCTGCTGAGCGCCTGCCAATCAACCACACCCGCCGGCAAGGCCAGCCTCGACGGCGAAGTCTTCTACCTGCAACGCATCGCCCTGCCCCCTAGCGCGACTCTGAGCGTGAGCCTGCAAGATGTGTCGCTGGCCGATGCACCCGCCATCGTCCTCGCCGAACAGAACGGCCCGATCAAAGGCCAGGTGCCGCTGCCGTTTCATTTGAGCTACGATCCGGCGCAGGTCAAATCCGGCCATCGTTATTCGATCAGCGCGCGCATTGAAGTCAACGGCGAGCTGATGTTCATCACCACCGAAAACCATGCCGTGCAACTCGACGGCAACGACCCGCAGCCGCTGAAAATCCGCGTCGACGCCGTTCGTTAATCCACTCGCCAAAGGAAGACGCCATGCGCCGCCCTACCCTTCGCTTCGCCGCCGCCTGCGCCGGCTTGCTGATCTCCGCCAACGCCCTGGCCCTGTCGCTCAGCGACCTGTCCCAGCAAGACGCCATCGGCGGCCTCAAGGACGCCCTGACCCAAGGCGCCCAGATCGCCGTGAAACAACTCGGCACCCCGGGCGGCTTCAGCAATAACCCCGAAGTGAAAATCGAACTGCCGGGCAAACTCGGCAAAGCCGCGAGCAAGATGAAAGCCTTCGGCATGGGGGCCCAGGTCGAAGAACTGGAAAACGCGATGAACAAAGCCGCCGAATCCGCCGTGACCCAGGCCCAGCCAATCCTCGTCGACGCGGTGAAGAAAATGAGCGTGGCCGACGCCAAAGGCATCCTCAGCGGCGGCAATGATTCGGCCACCCAATACCTGAACAAATCCAGCCGCGAACAGATCCGCGCGAAATTCCTGCCCATCGTCAAGCAAGCTACCGACAAGGTCGGCGTCGCGCAGAAGTACAACTCCTTCGCAGGCCAGGCCGCTGCGTTTGGCGTGGTGGACGCGAAGAGCGCCAATGTCGAGAACTACGTCACCGAGCAAGCGCTGAATGGCCTGTTCGAGATGATCGGCAAACAGGAAGAAACCATCCGCCAGAACCCGGCCGCTGCGGCGACGAGTCTGGCGAAGAAAGTGTTTGGTACGCTTTAAGTCGTTACAACATGGGGGCGATTCAATTCGCTCCCATGCTTGCCTCCACGTAAAGAACTACGTAAAAAAACACCCACTCCCGCCCCATCTTCCTTCTCTCAAAAAGCTGCAATTGGTCCAGCTCTTCCAGAATCGACGCCGCCTCGCTACCCGAGCAGGAAAAATTTTCCGCGACATTGCTCGCCGTAAACTCCTTCGCCTCCCCGCTTTTAGCCACCTGATAAACCGCGCGCTGCCGTTCCGTCAGTTGAGCAATTACGCCAGAGCTCGTCAGCCAGCGCTGAAAGTCCTGAGTGTCTGCCAGACTCTTGCGGTACACAGTTGTAAAACCGACCACGGCTCGCAAAACAACCGCGCATTGAAACTCGATGAAATAAGTCAGATCCAGCTCATCCGCCTCGGTGTGCAGGTAGGAGCGTCCGTATTTCACCGGTGCATTGCGCAGCAGCAGACTGATCGCAATGTAGCGAAACGCCGCGAACTCATGTTTGAACATGAACCAGTAAAACAAGGCTCTCGCGACCCGTCCGTTACCGTCGCGAAATGGATGTTCATAACCCATGGCGAAATGCAGCGTCACGGCCTTGGTCAGTGGATGCAGATAATTTTTGTCCAGAATCGAGGCAGCGGGCCGGTTGATCCAGGCGGACAGCCTCGCCAACCGCGCAACCAATCCTGCAGCAGGAGGTGGTCGGTGCACGGTGTTGCCTGAACCATCCTGAACAACCACCTCATCATTGGTCCGGAACAATCCGGGGGAATACTGCCCGTCATCGATCCCCACCACACCCACTCGATGGATCTCTGCAATCAGCTCAATGCTCAGAGGTTCATAACGCTTTTCCCAAGCGAAATTCATCATTCGATAATTACCCATGACCATGCGCTCATCTGGCGTCCGCGGCTGGCGCTGATGCTTGAGCATGTCCTTGGCTACGCGCGTGGTAGTCGCCGCGCCCTCCAACTGGCTACTGGCGATGGCTTCGTCTTCGATCAGGTCATTGAGCAGACAGGAGAAATGCGCCCGCTCGCCGATCTGACTGGTCATGTAATCCAGCGCGGCCGTACTGGCGTAACGATCCACCACAGCCAAGGTTTTCTGCGCCAACGGCGTTGGCACGTATTTTCCCCACTGCACCGGCTCGCCCAACGGCAACAAATGAATGTACTGGGCCGCCCGCGCCTTCTTCACCAACGCCCAACAAAGGTTCGCGTCCAACCCTGCCGCCCAGCGATAGCGCAACGCCTCGAATGGCAAGTAGCGCCCCTGATCATCGAGCGGCTTGAGCAGCGCCAGATAATCCGCAAGTCGTTGCTTGTGGGGCGAGCGGGCCAACAGGTCGAAAACAGGATCCGTTCTGCCGGCTAATGTCGGTGGTTTCTTCATCAGACAGACTCAAGGACTCGGAAAAGCAGAACCCGGAGTACAGCATTGGACGGCCAGCGCCTCAAGATCGGAGGACTCTGAAAAAGCTGTAGGAAGGCAGCGTGAATTGGCGATTCGAAATGAATTGGCTGTCAGACCGCCTTCGCGAGCAGGCTCGCTCCCACAGAAAAGCAAGCAGCGCAGCTACCTGCGGCGAAGCCGCCCCACTCAACAATGAGCGCAAGCTCGAGTGCTCTTGATCTTGATCTTGATCCACCGGCGACGTCGGAAGGCTGAGTGGAGGGATTGATCCGGGCGTGGGAGCGCAGCGACCGTCTGGCGCAGCCAGACACAGCGGAAGGAGGTGCAGCGAAGCAAACCGTAGCCGCTGCGCCCGAATCGATCCCGCAGCGAAGGAACCCGAGCCTGCGAGGGCCGAACGCAGGAGCAAGCCTTTTTGGGTACTTTTTCGGCGTCTGGAAAAAGTGCCTCGCCGTAAGGGCGAAACCGCCAGCCGCAACACCCACAGCAACGGATATACACCCAATACCCCAAAGTCATGGTCGGCCCGAAGGCCGCCACGACACAAAAACCTCAAGCCTCCTTACGCACCCGAAACCAGGCCGCATACAACGCCGGCAAAAACAACAGCGTCAGCGCCGTAGCCACAATCAGCCCGCCCATGATCGCCACCGCCATCGGCCCGAAAAACACACTGCGCGACAGCGGAATCATCGCCAGCACCGCCGCCAGCGCCGTCAACACAATCGGCCTGAAGCGCCGCACCGTCGCCTCGATAATCGCCTGCCAAGGCTTAAGCCCCGAAGCAATATCCTGCTCGATCTGATCGACCAGAATCACCGAATTGCGCATGATCATCCCGGACAATGCGATGGTCCCGAGCATCGCCACAAACCCGAACGGCTGCCGGAACACCATCAGAAACAGGGTCACCCCGATCAAGCCCAACGGCGCCGTCAGAAACACCATCGCCGTGCGCGAGAAACTGCGCAACTGCACCATCAGCAAGGTCAGCACCACGACAATGAACATCGGCACCCCGGCATTCACCGACTTCTGCCCGCGCTCGGAATCCTCCACCGTGCCGCCGACATCCAGCAGATAACCATCGGGTAATTCGGCGCGAATCGGGTCCAGCGTCGGCATGATCTGCTTGACCAGCGTCGCCGGTTGCTCCTTGCCGTAAATGTCGGCGCGCACCGTCACGTTCGGCAGCCGATTGCGGTGCCAGATGATGCCTTCCTCGAAGCCGTATTCCAGCGTGGCAATCTGCGACAACGCCACACTGCGACCGTTATCCGTCGGCACCGCCAGGCTCGGCAACAATGACAATTCAGTGCGTTCGTGCACGGTGCCGCGCAGTAGAATCTCGATCAATTCGTTGTCTTCGCGGTACTGGCTGACGGTCGAGCCGACCAGCGAACTCTGCAGGAATTTCGCCAGATTGGCGGTGCTCACACCGAGGGCGCGGGCGCGATCCTGGTCGATGTTCAGGTAGACAACTTTGCTCGGCTCCTCCCAGTCCAGATGCACGTTGACCACATGCGGATTCTCGCGAACCTTTGCCGCCACTTTGCGCGCCAACGCACGGACTTCTTCGATGTGTTCACCGGTAACGCGGAACTGCACCGGATAGCCAACCGGCGGGCCGTTTTCCAAACGGGTGACCCGCGAACGCAGGGCCGGGAACTGTTCGTTGAGGGTTTCGATCAACCAGCTGCGCAGCGCTTCACGCTCTTCGATGGTTTTTGCCAGCACCACGAACTGGGCAAAACTCGCCGCCGGCAGTTGCTGATCCAGCGGCAGGTAGAAACGCGGCGAGCCGGTGCCGACGTAGGCCACGTAATTGTCGATGCCGGCGTGCTCCTTGAGCAGCGCTTCGAGGCGTTTGACTTCGCTGGTGGTATTGGCCAGAGAAACGCCTTCGGCCAGTTTCAGATCGACCATCAACTCCAGCCGGTTCGAAGCCGGGAAGAACTGCTGCGGGACGAATCGGAACAGCATCACCGAGGCAATGAACAGGCCCACGGTCAGCACGATCACCGTCTTGCGATGCGCCACGCACCACTCCACCAGACGCCGGACGCGCTGATAAAACGGCGTCGCATAGGGGTCCGGCTGACCATCGCCTGTGCCGTGTTTCGCCGCATGAATTTTCGCCAGATCCGGCAGGAGTTTTTCCCCCAGATACGGCACGAACATGACCGCCGCCACCCATGAGGCGAGCAAGGCAATGGTCACCACCTGGAAAATCGAGCGGGTATATTCGCCGGTTCCGGACTGCGCAGTGGCAATCGGCAGGAAACCGGCGGCGGTGATCAACGTGCCGGTAAGCATCGGGAATGCAGTGCTGGTCCAGGCATAACTCGCCGCGCGAATGCGGTCAAAACCCTGCTCCATTTTGATCGCCATCATTTCCACGGCAATGATCGCATCGTCCACCAGCAGACCCAGCGCCAGCACCAGCGCACCGAGGGAAATCTTGTGCAGGCCGATGCCGAGGTAATACATGCAGGCGAAGGTCATCGCCAGCACCAGCGGAATGGTCAGCGCTACGACCATGCCAGTGCGCACGCCGAGGGAGAAGAAGCTCACCAGCAAGACGATCGCCAGCGCTTCGACCAACACCTGGACGAACTCGCCGACGCCGGTTTTTACCGCTGCCGGCTGATCGGACACCTTGCGCAACTGCATGCCGGCCGGGAGGTTTTTCTGGATCCGCGAGAACTCGCCCTCCAGCGCCTTGCCCAGCACCAGAATGTCGCCGCCATCCTTCATAGCCACGGCCAGACCGATCGCATCGTCGCCCATGAAACGCATGCGCGGCGCCGGTGGGTCGCTGAAACCGCGACGCACATCGGCGATATCGGAGATACGGAACGTACGATCGGCGACGCGGATCGGAAAGTTCTTTATCTCATCGACTGTCTGAAAATTCCCCGAGACGCGTAGCTGCAAGCGCTCGCTGCCGGTTTCGAAGAACCCCGCAGTGGACACCGCATTCTGTTCCTCCAGTGCCTGCTGCACCGCCGCCAGCGGCAAGCCGAGGGTGGCGAGTTTGACGTTGGACAGCTCGACCCAGATTTTCTCGTCCTGCAACCCAAGCAGTTCGACCTTGCCGACGTCCTTGACCCGTTGCAGCTGAATCTGGATGCGGTCGGCGTAATCCTTGAGCACGGCGTAGTCGAAACCGTCACCGGTCAATGCGTAGATATTGCCGAAGGTGGTGCCGAACTCATCGTTGAAGAACGGCCCTTGAATTCCCGGCGGCAAGGTCTGGCGGATATCGCCGACCTTCTTGCGCAACTGATACCAGAGATCGGGGATTTGCTTGGAGTGCATCGAGTCGCGGGCGATGAAGGTCACCTGGGATTCACCGGGGCGGGAGAACGACATGATGCGTTCGTACTCGCCGGTTTCCATCAGTTTCTTTTCGATCCGTTCAGTAACCTGGCGCGAGACTTCCTGCGCGGTCGCACCGGGCCAGCGGGTCTGGATGACCATCGCCTTGAAAGTGAACGGAGGGTCTTCGCTCTGGCCGAGTTTGGTGTAGGACAACGCGCCGACAACGGCGAGCAAAAGCATCAGGAACAGCACGATCTGGCGATTACGCAACGCCCATTCGGAGAGGTTGAAGCGCATTGGGGCTTACTCCTTGTTCGCCAGATTGACCACACGGTTGGAGCGATCCACCGGCCGCACCTGCTGGCCGTCGAGCAGCACATGAACGCCGGCAGCCACTACCCAGTCGCTGGCATTCAAGCCTTCGAGCACCGCCACGCTTTTCTCGCCGAACGGACCGACCCGCACCGGGGTTTTCTTCAACGTGTTGTTGCCGTTGACCACCCAGACGTAGGTCGCGCCGTTTTCAGCGGTCAGCGCGGAAAGCGGTATCGACAGCGAGACACTGTCAGCCGATTGCACAAACACCCGGGCGCTCTGCCCCAGTTCAGCCGGCACTTTGCCGCTGGTGAACGAGATACGCGCGGCAAAAGTGCGTGAGCGCGGGTCGGCGGACGGCGACAACTCGCGGATCTGCCCAGCGAAGCGTTGACTTTGCTGTGCCCACAATTCCACGGTAACCGGCTGACCAACCTTGAAGCGGCCGAAGCTTTGCTCCGGCAGGCTGATCAACACTTCGCGCTCACCATCGGTGGCGAGGGTGAACACGGTTTGCCCGGCAGCGACCACCTGACCGACTTCCACCGAACGCTTGGCCACCACACCGTCCTGTGGCGCACGCAGCACCGCGTAACTGGCCTGGTTGGTCGAAACGTTGAATTCAGCTTTGATTTGTTTAAGGCGGGCTTCGCCGGAGCGATATAGATTTTCGGCGTTGTCGTAGGCCGAGCGGCTGACCATCTGCCGATCCATCAGGGTTTTATAGCGATCTCGTTCGGCGCGGACCAGGTTCAGATTGGCCTCGGCGGCGGCGACCTGCGCGCGGGTGGCTTCCAGTTGCAGGCGCACATCCTGCGGATCAAGTTCGGCCAAGGGCTGATCGGCTTTGACGCGCTGGCCTTCGTCGACCAGTCGTCGGCTGACTTTACCGCCAATGCGGAACGCCAGATCAGGCTCATACCGGGCGCGAACCTCGCCCGGATAGCTTTCCATCGCCTGCGCCGAAGGCTCGGGCTGTACCACCATGGCCGGGCGTACGGTGACCTTGGTCACCTCTTCCTGACCGCACGCCGATAACAGGAACGCCAGACTGACTGGCACGGCAAAGGACAACGCATGGCGGAACATGGTGACGGACCTTTCGCGAATGAGGCTTGGAATATTTATACTGGCGGGTATGGTATTAATAGCAAACTCACCAGTCCAGTATTAAAAGCGAAGAATGTCGAACAATCTTTCAGCTCCAAACGGCCCGGGCCGCCCCAAGGATCTGGCCAAGCGCCAGGCGATCCTGGATGCGGCGAAAACCCTGTTTCTCTGCCATGGCTACGCCAACACCAGCATGGACGCGGTGGCCAGCGAGGCGGGCGTGTCGAAGCTGACGGTCTACAGCCATTTCAACGACAAGGAGACGCTGTTCTCCGCTGCCGTCGTCGCGAAATGCGAGGAACAATTGCCGCCGCTGTTCTTCGAATTGCCGGACGGCATCGCGGTGGAAAATGTATTGCTGAACATTGCCCGGGGCTTTCACCAACTGATCAACAGCGATGAATCAGTGAACCTGCACCGCCTGATCATGGCGCTGGGCAGTCAGGATCCGAAGCTGTCGCTGATCTTCTTCGAGGCCGGCCCAGAGCGCGTGGTCAACGGCATGGAAGGTCTGCTGGCGAAAATCCATGCAACCGGCGCGCTGAGCATCGACCAGCCACGCAACGCCGCCGAGCACTTCTTCTGCCTGATCAAAGGGGCGGGGAATTTTCGTTTGTTGTATGGCTGCGGCGAGCCGCTGACTGGAGAAGCAGCGGAGCGGCATGTGCGGGAGGTGGTGGGGTTGTTTATGCGGGCTTACAAACCCTGACAGTTTTGCGGTGCTTGTGCAGACCGCTTCGCGAGCAGGCTCGCTCCCACACTGGAATGCATTTCCTACTGTGGGAGCGAGCCTGCTCGCGAATGGGGCGACGCGGTCTCAGGGCTTCAGCGCTTTCTTCGGATAAATGTCATACCGGCTCGATTTGCCATCCAGCGCATGGCTCGGTTTCGTCCCTTCAATGCACGGCGCCTTGCGCGGGCGTTTGACTACCACCCGATGCGTGGCCAAGGCCAGCGCCGCTTCAAGCAGGGCCGGTGCATCCGGATCATCACCGACCAGCGGGCGGAACAGGCGCATTTCCTTTTTCACCAGCGCGGTTTTCTCGCGATGCGGGAACATCGGGTCGAGATAGATCACCTGCGGCGCCTCCCCTTCCCAACTGCGCATCACTTCGATGGAGTTGCCCTTAAGCAATTTCATCCGCGCCACGATCGGCGCCACGTCGAAATCTTCCGCCGCCCGCGCCAAGCCGTCCTCAAGCAGTGCGCCGATCAGCGGCTGACGCTCGATCAGGCTCATTTCACAACCGAGACTGGCCAGCACAAATGCATCCTTGCCCAAGCCCGCCGTGGCATCCAGCACGCGCGGGCGCACGCCTTGGGCGATGCCGACAGCCTTGGCAATCATCTGGCCGCTGCCGCCGCCATACAAACGACGATGCGCCGCGCCGCCTTCGACGAAGTCGACCCGCACCGGTCCAGGCGCATCCGGGCCAAGCTGCTGCAACTGCAAACCCTGCTCGCCGACCTGCAAGGCGAACTCACCCTCACCCTCGGCCTCGCCGAGCGGCAGGCCGAGACGTTCGGCCCAGTGTGCGGCTTGCGCTTGAAACGTCGGGGCGAGGGCCTGGACATGGATGCGGCAGGCCGCGGGTGACTCGATCATGAAAAAACGCTCAAAAAAGTTAAGGATCGACAAAAACCGCCGATAAACCATTCAACGCGCATTTTGCCAGAGCTGAGCGTCAACCGAAAAAAATGTCAGGCATTCTTCCCACATCGATTGGCTACGTTTCGCCCCATGGCGACTTCAGCCGTCATAACACTCAAGCACTGAGCGGCGTCAGTCACCTGTGGCAGGATTTCTTTGCCCAGGCCCTGGCCGAACAGACGAGTGAAGTGGTGCCTGCCTGTGGCACGTTTCCACCGGTTGACCTGAACAGCCCGGAAGAACCGACCGTTGGCAGCGAGCTGCACGCGCACATCGTCAGCCAGCGTGAGTGCGACGTGGTCGAAACCCAGGTTCGCCCGCCGGAGCCGCTGTTCCTGCCGATCGCCGAGTTCGAAATGGAGCTGCTGGACAAGCCGTTCCCACCGTTCCCGCCGGAAGAGCTCAAAGCCCAGCAAGAGCAACAGGATTTCGACAGCAGCTGGGTACGCCCGATTGTGATCAACAATGGCCAGCCAGTGCCGGAGCCAGGCCCTGCGCCGCAGAAACGTCCGCTGTACCTGCCGATTGCCGAGTTCGATCTGGACTTGCTGCAGAAGCCTTACCCGCCGTTCCCGCCGGAAGAAATCGTCGAGCAGCAGAAAGCTCTGGACTTCGATAATGGCTGGGCTCGCCCGATCGTTCTGCAGAACCTGCGCCTCGCCGCCTGATCCTCAGCGACACACGCTCCAGCGCCCGACATCGACATGAAAGTGATTGCGATGGGCGGCGTTGTAGTCCGGACTCAACACCACACTGAATGACTCACAGGCGCCGTCACGCAGCTGGCGGAGAAACTCTGCGTCCTGGTTTTGCTTGGGCCAATCCCTGAGCACGCTGATCGTGCGTCCGCCAGCCAGACGGAAACCGGCAATGTCCAGCGCGTCGGCACTGGCATGTCGACTGAGGGCACCGCTCTCACGGTTGTAGACATTGCGACAGGCAAAGCTGCCGAGGTGATCGACACGCGCGATCTTCTGGCCATAAGCCGATTGCGCGGCCGGTTGCAGGGTGTGGTGTTCGAACATCGCGTAGGCCACCGCCAGCGGGCAACTGGCAATGAAACTGCTGCTCAGCGCCACTCCACCTCCCTGCACCCGCAGAGCACCGACCAGCGGACACTTGGCGCCGGGGCTGTCGGCCTGGGGGCTGACGCGCAGATCCGAGCTGCTCAATGCCTGTGCGCAAAGCTCGGGATCACTGCGCAGGCGCATGAGTTTGTAACCGGTGAGCCAGTTGGGCGCGGCTTTTATGTCCAATGGCGCCCACGCATTCCACTGCGGCGGCACGTCCAGCCAGCCACGCCAGACACTCACCGCGCCACCAGCGATCGCGAGCAACACCCCCCAGAACAGCCAACGTCCCATGCTCAGTCCTTGAAGAATTGATTGGCCTTGGCATACGGCATCGACTGTGACGTGAAGCCAAAGGTGCCGGATTGCTGGATTTCCTCAGCCGCGCGGAAGAACTCGCCGAACGCCGCCAGCGCCAGTGCCGACCCGGTGCTGATCCGCCGGACGCCCAGTTCCTCGAGCTGTTGCACGGTCAGTTTCAAACCGCCAGACATCAACACATTGACCGGTTTCGGCGCCACCGCTTGCACCACTGCGCGCACTTCTTCGGCGCTGCGCAAACCCGGCGCATAGAGCACGTCGGCACCCGCTTCGGCGAATGCCTGCAAGCGGCGAATGGTGTCGTCAAGATCGGGGTTGCCGTGCAGGTAATTTTCCGCGCGAGCGGTGAGGACGAAAGGAAACGGCAGGGTGCGCACCGCCGCGACAGCGGCTTCAATCCGTGCAACGGCGTGTTCGAAGCAATAGATCGGCGCGTCCGGACGTCCCGAAGCGTCCTCGATCGACCCGCCCACCGCGCCCGCTTCGGCGGCGCGCAACAGACTCTGCGCAGACTCGACCGGATCATCGGCAAAGCCGTTTTCCAGATCCACCGCCACCGGCAGATCCGTCGCTGCGACAATCGCCCGGACATTGGCCAGGGTCTCGTCGAGATTCAACGCGCCATCAGGCTTGCCTTGGGAAAACGCGTAACCAGCGCTGGTGGTGGCCAAGGCCTGATAACCGAGACTGGCGAGCATCTTCGCCGAGCCGGCATCCCACGGATTAGGGATGACGAAGATCGCCTGGCGATCATGCAGCGCTTTGAAGGCTTGGGCTTTGAGGCGTTGCTGTTGACTGACTTGGACGTTCATCGACGGCCTCCCGGGCAGAAAAAACCCGCCTCAGAGCAAGCCAAGCTGCTCGGCGGCGGGTTCTCTGTATAGCTCAGGCAGCGCGGGCAAGCCAGGCAAACGTTGCATCAGTTGGGAGTGAAAACGCTGCGCCAGTTTCGCTGCCAACAGGTTATCGGCGGTATGCAGAAAGACGTAGGGCGTGCGCCCCTCTTCGATCCATTCAGCAATCTTCGCCACCCACGGCACGAGAAACGCATCGTTGGCCTCAAGCTCGGGATGGCCGATGAAGCGCACCTGCGGAAACTGCGTGAACGCCGCCGGACGGGTGGGCACTCGCGGCTTTTTCGACTGCGCGTGGATCACCGAGGACTCGGTCGACAAGCAGCTGAACAGCGCGCGCGGGTCGAGACAGATGCGCTCGACACCGCGATCCAGCAACAGACGATTGAGCAGACGCTCGCTCTCGCCCTTGGCGAAGAACTGTTCATTGCGCACCTCGACCGCAAGCGGGCAATCCAGTGCATCGATAAACGCCGCGAGCTCCGGCAGACGCTGCGGCGTGAAGCTTTTCGACAGTTGCAGCCACAGCGGCGAAACACGTTCGCCTAACGGCTTGAGTAATTGCAGGAAGGTTTCGGCAGCGGTCAGTTGCTCGCGCAAGTCGCCGCTGTGGCTGATGTCGCCGGGGAATTTGGCAGTGAAGCGAAAGTGCGCCGGCATGATCTCGGCCCAGCGTTGCACAGTGGCTGGCGACGGGCTGGCGTAGAAGGTGGTGTTGCCTTCGACGGCGTTGAACACCTGGCAGTAGAGAGCGAGAAAGTCGGAGGTTTTTGCGTCTACCGGATACAGATACTCGCGCCAGGCATTTTCGCTCCAGGACGGGCAACCGAGGTAGTAAGGCAGATCCATCAGATATACAGATCGAGGCCCAGCACGTCTGCGTCCCAATCGACAAAACCGGCGGTGCTCAGGTAGCTGGCCAGGGCCATGGCTACGCTTTTCTTCATCGCGCGGTGGTAGATCATGTCTTGCTGACGGGCAGGCAGGTTGCTCAGGCGTTGCGCGGTAGCTTGGGCAGCACGGGCGGCCAACTGCTCTTCGCTCGGGAATTCCAGCTCGCCGTCGATGATCTCGACGGACTCATCCAGCGCCGCATTGCCTTTACGCGGCTTGCGCTTGATGGGGTAGGACTGAGTGGAAACGCCGTCTATACGCATAATGTCATGCTCGGTATCAATGATGGCAATTTAGCGGCACTTGACCGACTTAGCAAACCGCCGAGTGATAACTAGAACACATAAAGCGCAAAAGGTTTTAAGCGAGGGGGCAGAAACTGACGATTGGCGATATTTGTATGTGACCGCGAACCTGTGGGAACGAGCCTGCTCGCGAAGGGTTCAGCACATTCAACACATGCATTGACTGACCAGAAGCCTTCGCGAGCAGGCTCGCTCCCACAGGAGAAAGTGTCGTATCAGCGGGCTTTGGGGGTGGCAACTTTATCGCGCAAGTAAACCGGCTGCGCGTCATCTGCCGGGATCGCCTCACCGCGCTCCCAGGCGAAACGCGCCAGGGTCAGCAGGTCTTCGGCGTGGGGCAGCATGCCGGCGTCGGAGCCGCTCAGATTGACCGCGATGCGCTCGCCGTAACCCCAACCGGTACCGGCACCGAACCAATCGCCACTGGCATCAGCGGGCAACGCGGCGACTTCCGGTGGTAACACGGCTTCGGCGCCAACCAGACGCATCTCCCCCGCCGTCTCGCGGTAGCAGCCCCAATACACCTCATCCATCCGCGCATCGATCGCAGCCGCGACCTGGCTTACACCATGCTCACGAAAGGCACGCTGGGCCAGCACGGCAAGGTTGGATACCGGCAACACCGGACGATCCAGAGCAAAGGCCAAACCCTGCACCACACCAATGGCAATGCGCACACCGGTAAACGCGCCCGGGCCACGGCCGAAAGCAATCGCGTCGACCGCTTGCAGCGTGGTGCCGGCATCCGCGAGCAATTGCTGAATCATCGGCAGCAGCTTCTGCGCATGCAGGCGCGGGATCACCTCGTAATGGCTCGTGACCTTGCCGTCATGCAGCAAGGCAACGGAGCAAGCTTCAGTCGCGGTGTCCAGGGCCAGCAAGGTGCTCATCGATGTTTCCAAAACAGGGGTGGGAAAAAGTGCGTCAGTATAAACAACAACGGCCCGCAAGCGGGCCGTGGATTGATGCTGCGGTTCAGACTTTTCAGCTCAGCGCGGCCAGCACCTTGGTGGTGATTGCATCAACCGAACCAACGCCTTCGATGTGGCTGTACTTTGGCTTGCCGCCGTTCTTGGCGGAAAGGTTCTGGTAGAACTCCACCAGCGGTTTGGTCTGCGAGTGGTAGACCGACAGGCGATGACGCACGGTTTCTTCAGTATCGTCCTTGCGCTGCACCAGCTCTTCGCCGGTGATGTCGTCCTTGCCAGCCAGTTTCGGCGGATTGTAGATGATGTGGTAAACGCGGCCGCTGGCTTCGTGAACACGGCGACCGGCAATACGCTGCACGATTTCTTCGTCTTCTACAGCGATCTCGACCACGGCATCCAGCTCGACGCCGGCAGTGACCAGCGCTTCAGCCTGCGGAATGGTGCGCGGGAAGCCGTCGAACAGGAAACCGTTGGCGCAATCAGGTTGAGCGATGCGGTCCTTGACCAGCGCGATGATCAGGTCATCCGACACCAGGCCGCCGGCATCCATGATGCTCTTGGCTTGCACGCCCAGTGGAGTGCCAGCCTTGACCGCAGCACGCAGCATGTCGCCGGTGGAGATTTGCGGAATGCCGAATTTCTCGGTGATGAACTTTGCCTGAGTACCTTTACCGGCCCCGGGAGCTCCCAGCAGAATGACGCGCATCGATGTGCTCCTCAATTTTTTATATAAAAGCTTTACAAAACAAAGGATTCGCTCGTAACCGGCGGATCCTGAAAATACGGGTCGTGGCCGCACAAACGGCCAAAGGCTGATCAAGATACACAGCAGGCTGCGCCCACACAAGACGCCAAAAGTCGGAGAAACCGACGCCCGCCGTGACCCCGCGACGCGATAACCCAAGTCGCAACCCCTACATTAACTGTCGCCTCGCGGCACTTTCCTACAGCAGGAGAAGCGGCATCCGCCCCTTGTCGCGAATGCCGCCTGAGGTGATCAGCAACCTTAGCCGGTATTGCGCAATCCGGCGGCAATCCCCGCCACAGACACCAGCAGCGCCTGTTCCACCGGGCTGCCCTGCTCGACATCCTGCTGCCGCGAACGCGCCAACAGTTCCGCCTGCAATAGATGCAGCGGGTCGAGGTAGGTGTTGCGCAAGCGGATGAATTCGAGGGTGTCCGGGCTGTGCGCCAGCAGCTGCGACTGCCCGGTCAGACCGAGCACGACGGTGCACGCCTGCGACAATAGGTCGCGTAACTGCGCGCCCAACGGCAGCAGATCAGCTTCAACCAGACGCTCGTCGTAGGACTGCGCAATATCCGCATCAGCCTTGGCCAGAACCATTTCCAGCATATCGATGCGGGTGCGGAAGAACGGCCATTGTTCGCGCATCTGCCCCAGCAACTCACCTTCGCCGCGCTCCAGCGCCTTGCTCAACGCAGTCTCCCAACCCAGCCAGGCCGGCAACATCAATCGGGTTTGGGTCCAACCGAAAATCCACGGGATCGCCCGCAGGCTTTCGATACCGCCGGCGCGACGTTTGGCCGGGCGACTGCCCAGAGGCAAACGTCCCAGCTCCTGCTCCGGCGTCGACTGACGGAAGTACTCAACGAATTGCGGATTTTCCCGCACCACCTGGCGGTAAGCGCTGACACCGTCCGCCGCCAATTCGTCCATCAGATGGCGCCATTCAGGCGTCGGCGGCGGCGGTGGCAGCAAGGTCGCTTCGAGCACGGCGGCCAGATACAGATTGAGGTTTTGCTCGGCGATGTCCGGCAGGCCGAATTTGAAACGAATCATTTCTCCCTGCTCGGTGGTGCGGAAACGCCCGGCCACCGAACCCGGTGGTTGCGACAGAATCGCCGCGTGCGCCGGACCGCCGCCACGGCCAACGGTGCCGCCGCGACCGTGGAACAGCAGCAGTTCGACTTGCTGTTCGCGGCAGATTTCCACCAGGCGCTCCTGCGCGCGATATTGCGCCCATGCCGCAGCGGTGGTGCCGGCATCCTTGGCCGAGTCGGAATAGCCGATCATCACTTCCTGCGGGCCATGCAAACGCGCGCGATAGCCCGGCAACAGCAGCAGACGTTCCATCACCGGCCCGGCGTTGTCGAGGTCGGCGAGCGTTTCGAACAGCGGCACCACGCGCATCGGCCGCAGTACGCCGGATTCCTTGAGCAGCAGTTGCACCGCGAGCACATCGGAAGCCGCGCCAGCCATGGAGATCACGTAGGAGCCCAGCGACGCAGCGGGTGCGGCGGCGATTTCCTTGCAGGTGTTGAGCACTTCGGCGGTGTCGGCCGATGGTTTGAAATGCGCGGGCAGCAAAGGGCGACGGTTGCTCAATTCTTCGGTGAGGAAGTTGATGCGCTGTTCTTCGTCCCAATCCTCATAGCGGCCGAGGCCGAGGTAATCGGTGATTTCTGTCATCGCCGAGCTGTGCCGCGTCGAATCCTGACGCACATCGAGGCGCACCAGGAACAGGCCGAACGTCACCGCCCGACGCAGGCAATCGAGCAACGGCCCGTCGGCGATGACGCCCATGCCGCATTCGTGCAGCGAGTTGAAACACAACTGCAAAGGCTCGAGCAGGTCGCGATTGTCGTGCAGCACATCGGCGGTGGCCAGGGTCGGCGCGGTCAATGCAGCGTGCGCCCAATTGCGCGTCGCACGCAGACGTTCGCGCAATTGTTTGAGCACCGCGCGATACGGTTCGGCACTGTCGCCAGCCTTGGCCTTCAGCGCATCGCTGGCCTGCTGCATCGACAGTTCGGCAGCGAGATGATCGACATCGCGCAGGTACAAATCAGCGGCCATCCAGCGCGCCAGCAGCAAGACTTCGCGAGTGACAGCGGCGGTGACATTGGGGTTGCCGTCACGGTCGCCGCCCATCCACGAAGCGAAGCGGATCGGCGCGGCTTCCAGCGGCAAGCGCAGGCCCGTGGCGGCGAACAGCGCCTGATCGGCCTTGCGCATATGGTTGGGGATTGCCTGCCACAACGAATGCTCGATCACCGCGAAGCCCCACTTGGCTTCATCGACCGGCGTCGGGCGGGTGCGGCGGATTTCTTCGGTGTGCCAGGCTTCGGCGATCAGCCGTTGCAGTTTGCTGTGGATCTGCTCGCGCTCGGCGCTGGTCAGGTCGCGATGATCCTGAGCGGCCAGTTGCGCGGCGATCGCGTCGTACTTCTGGATCAACGTGCGTCGCGCCACTTCGGTCGGGTGCGCGGTCAGCACCAGTTCGATTTCCAGCCGCGCCAGTTGCCGGGCCAGAGATTCGGCGCTGTGCCCTTCGCTGCGCAGGCGCGCGAGCAGTTCCGGCAACACCCGCGACTCGAACGGCGCCGGTTGCGACTCCTCGCGGCGATGGATCAGCTGGTACTGCTCGGCAATGTTCGCCAGGTTGAGAAACTGATTGAAGGCCCGCGCGACCGGGAGCAATTCGTCTTCACTCAATTGATTGAGGCTGGCGCTCAGTTCAGCGTCCATCGAGCCGCGCCGGTCGGCCTTGGCGCCTTTGCGAATCTGCTCGATCTTGTCGAGGAACGCCTCGCCGTACTGGTCTCGAATGGTGTTGCCCAACAGCTCTCCGAGCAGGTGAACATCTTCGCGCAAGCGTGCATCAATATCGGTCATCAGCAGTTCTCCAGCGGTAATCGGGGACAGCGCAGAAACGAATGCTTTGCCAGAGAGTGCCGCTCTGCGCCGCTTCTTACAAGCAGGCGACGAATTGACTTTAAACCTTGCCGGCGAAAGCTAGTCTCAACAGTAAGCCGTACGACGGCCCGCCGCCGGCGCTGCCGGACACTCACCCAGGCCTGCCATCAGCAGGCGCTAAATGAGGTCATCATGAAAATTCGTGAACTCGCCCAGCATTGGGAAGAAAACGCCAAAGGTCGCCTGACCGACACCGGCTACACGATTCATCTGGACGTCGAAGCCGCCGCAAGGCTGGCGGCGATTGCCGAAATGTACCCCAAGCGTCACCCCGAGGAACTGCTCGGCGAGCTGATCGGCGCCGCGCTTGAGGAGTTCGAAGCGAGCCTGCCGTATGTGAAGGGTTCAACAGTGGTGGCGACGGATGAGGAAGGTGATCCGTTGTATGAGGATGTCGGTCCGACGCCGCGTTTTCTGGCGTTGTCGCGACGGCATTTGCATGATCTGTCCTCGGCTGAGAACAAGCAGAAGCACTGACTCGACACACATCAAAACCGTGGGAGCGAGCCTGCTCGCGAATGCGGATTTTCATTCAGCATTTGCGCTGACTGACACATCTCATTCGCGAGCAGGCTCGCTCCCACATAGGCTGTATTCCAGTTCGCAAATTGGTTTATCAACAGACAAAATACACCCGCGCGTACCGCTCCAAAGCCCCAAAGTTCCCGCCCCAGAGCCTTGTCCAAACGGTCAATTAAATTTTTGGCGATAGGCCATCTTTTCTGAACTTTTCAAAAATGCCGCCGGTCGGAACAGGTAACCACGCCTGGAACGAGCGTTTCAATTCGCGTCTACAAGCGATGCTTTCGCCTCCTCTGCCAGGATGGATTCAGTTGTATTTTCAGGAGATGCCTAATGGAGTTGAAGACCATGAAAACCCAAACCTCGTTTTCCCACCTGCGCGGTCTGAAACTGGCCGCTCTGGCCATCGGCACCAGCTTCGTACTGGCCGGTTGCGCCGGTAACCCACCGACCGAGCAGTACGCCGTGACCCAATCGGCCGTCAACAGCGCCGTCAGCGCTGGCGGTACCGAATTCGCTGCGGTGGAAATGAAGCAGGCTCAGGACAAGCTGAAACAAGCTGAAATCGCCATGCACGACAAGAAGTATGACGAAGCCCGTCGCCTGTCCGAACAGGCTGAATGGGACGCTCGCGTCGCTGAACGCAAGGCTCAGGCCGCCAAGGCCGAACAGGCTGTGAAGGATTCCCAGAAAGGTGTTCAGGAACTGCGTCAGGAAAGCCAGCGCACTGTGCAGTAAGCGCGCATCCCGACCGCAAAGCTGAAACTCTTACCGATAGAAAGGACGAAAAATTATGCGTAAGCAACTGATGATTCCCGCTCTTCTGGCCGCAAGCGTTGCACTGGCAGCCTGCTCCACACCGCCTAACCCGAACCTGGAACAGGCGCGCACCAACTACGCCGGCCTGCAGGCCAACCCACAGGCGAGCAAAGTCGCGGCACTGGAAACCAAAGACGCCAGCGATTACCTGGACAAGGCCGACAAGGCTTATCTGGACAAAGAAGATGCAGCCAAGGTTGACCAACTGGCTTACCTGACCAACCAGCGCGTGGAAGTGGCCAAGCAGACCATCGCTCTGCGCACCGCTGAAAACAACCTGAAAAACGCCGCCGCGCAACGCGCCCAGGCTCGTCTGGATGCCCGTGACCAGCAGATCAAACAGCTGCAGGACAGCCTCAACGCCAAGCAGACCGATCGCGGTACGCTGGTGACTTTCGGTGACGTGCTGTTCGCCACCAACAAGGCTGATCTGAAATCCAGCGGCCTGGTGAACATCAACAAACTGGCGCAATTCCTCCAGGAAAACCCGGATCGCAAAGTGATCGTCGAGGGTTACACCGACAGCACGGGCACCGCGAGCTACAACCAGTCGCTGTCCGAGCGTCGCGCGACTTCCGTGCAGATGGCCCTGATCAAGATGGGCGTCGACCCTTCGCGCATCGTCGCTCAGGGTTATGGCAAGGAATACCCGGTAGCGGATAACGGCAGCGTTTCGGGCCGTGCGATGAACCGTCGTGTGGAAGTGACCATCTCCAACGACAACCAGCCGGTAGCACCGCGTTCTTCGGTGAGCTCGAACTAAGCTCCACCCGGTAACGCAAAAGCCCCCCTGAGCGATCAGGCGGGGCTTTTTTTGTGGAAGTGTGAAAGTCGGTTGACTCAATTCCCATGACCGTTTCGTCTTCCGAAAGCGAAGTCCACTGTCAACTATGACAGTGGACGAGGATCGGTACATGGAAGAGGCTGTTACCTGTCAGCCTGATCCTCACAAGGATTCCCCGATGAAACGATCAATCATCGCAGTCGGATTTTTGTCGACACTTCTCCATACAGCGATGAGCTGGAGCAACGCGGCAATCCCACCAGAGCCTTTGTATGATCCCGATGACATGGTCATCAGCACCGATCCCGAACTACTGACTCCCTCGATAAAACGCCCGATCACAGGCGTTCAAAAGGTATTGCTGGTGGTCGGGCACTGGTCAGGCGAACCGGGCCTGGACTCCGAAAAAATTGCTGAGCAAACTTTCTCAACGCACTGGAACTCATTGCGCTCCTACATCCTCGCTGCCTCCGGCAATAAACTGAAACTGGAAGGCACACAGATCGAGGCAGATTTCGGTCCAAAACCTGCAACATGCTCCGCTTCAGGCAGTCTCGACGCAGGACGCAAAGCGGCCCGTGCACAAAACATTGATCCCGCAGGTTTTCCATTCCTCTTTGTGGCGGTCCCCTGTGGCGGCGGCGCAATCGCTACGGTGCCGGGAAACTGGATTTGGGTTAAAGGTATGCCGGGCTCACCGCATACATGGAAGCACGAATTCGGCCACAATCTGGGATACCCACATGGCGGCACTTATACCAAATGTCCGGTGAGTAACGACGTTGTTCAGGCTCCTGAAGAGTGCAGCCCGATCGGGTATGGTGATACTGGAGACTCGGTATCGGGTGGCGGAACACTCTATCCGGCAATCAACCGGTGGTTTTCCGGCTGGCTAGATGACTCGCAAGCCGCCGTGATCAGTAAGACAGGTCTGTACCGCCTGGGGGTATTGGGTAAGGAAGGGCCTCAACTTTACATGATCAATCGGCCCACAGAACCTCAGTTGATAGCGCTTGAGTACCGCCAGCCCACACCATTCGACGAATTTTCTCCCACCGATAATCGCGTGACCGGCGTCTGGATCAGGTACTCGTCACTGAACGGGACGGTGCGCAACGTGCAATTGGATGCCTCGCCAGAAACTGCCACAACGAACGATCCTACCCTGCAGCCAGGACGGACGCTGGAAGACGCGACGGCAAAAATCAAAATCAAAGTCTGTGCGACGGATAAGGCTGGTGCATCGCTCGCAATTGCAATAAATGGACAAGGCCTCCCATATTGCACAACGACAGTCGTGCCACCGCTGGTCATGACACCCGAGCAGAACGCTACAACAACGCTGAAACCTTTGATCACTGGAACGGCGCGACCGGGAGCAACGATCAAGGTAGCAGAAGCCGCAACCCCGGAGACTTTCTTCGCAACAGCTATCGCGGATGTACAAGGCAGGTGGTCAATAACCCCTCCTACCGATAGGCCATCAGGCCCCAATGCGCTTGTGCTTCGGCAGTACTTTGGCGACAGAGTCTCGGGGCCGTCCGAGCAGCGTTTATTCAACGTTGTTGATATCGTGGATGTGCCTCCCCCGGTTATCTCCAGGCCAGTGGAAAACGCTGACTCCGGTTACAACCCTTTGCTTTCAGGCACAGCATTGCCTGGCGCCCATATTCGCGTAACCCGCGTTTACGGCCCTTACGAAATACTGGCGGAAACAGACGCTGATGCCTATGGCAAATGGTCAGTGCGAAGTGTCTGGACATTACCCTCAGGGCCTTTTTCCATGACAGCCTGGCAAAGCATTGATGGTAAGCGCTCGCCGTGGAGTGCCAATAGAACAATCAAGGTAATTGATACGCTCGACGCGCCAGTCATAGAAACCCCACTAGAGGGTAGTGACAGTGGTCAAAACCCTCTGCTCTCCGGCAAAGCTCTTCCGGGCGCACATATCCGTGTGTCCAAGGTCTACGGCCCTTACGAGGTACTGGCGGAAACAGACGTCGATGCCTATGGCAACTGGTCGGTGCAAAGTGTCTGGACTTTACCCGTCGGCCCGTTTTCCATGACTGCATGGCAAAGTATCGATGGCCATCGCTCACCTTGGAGCGCCAATCGAAAAATCACGGTAACTGACGCACCCGCAGCGCCTGTTATCGACACACCGGTGGAGGGCAGTGAAAGCGGCCAAAATCCGCTGCTCTCGGGAAAAGCGCTGCCGGGTGCCCATATCCGGGTCACCAAGGTTAACGGCCCTTACAACATACTGGCGGAAACAGATGCCGATGCTTACGGCAACTGGTCGGTGCAAAGTGTCTGGAGCTTACCCGTCGGCCCGTTTTCCATGACTGCATGGCAAAGCATTGACGGTAAGCGCTCGCCGTGGAGTGCCAATCGAAAAATCACGGTGACAGCCAGCCCTTAGCTGTAAAAGCTCCTTCGTTCAAATGGAGGGGCTCTTTGTTAAGTTTCCTACTGTAGCCCCTCACCCCAACCCTTCCCCGAGGGAGAGGGAGCCGATTGGGGGATGCTCTAGAGATACATCGATCTGAAAGTGCTTTATTGAATCCATAATCGACACGGTCTCTCAGGTCGATGTATGGCGGAATACACCTCGGTCAGTCCCCTCTCCCAATGGGAGAGGGGGAAAGTGATCCAGCAGAATCACTGCTCCAGCTTCTGCGGCGTCTCCTCCCCCATGCAGCGCACAGCCTTTTTCTGGCCATTGATCAACACACCGGTCAACCCTTTCTGCTCGGTATCAAACAACACCAGCACGCCATCAATGCACTGCGCCACTTGCGGCGCAGGCGTCAGCGAGACTTTGTAGTCCTCGCCCGGCACGGTCTTGAGCATGGTGAACTCGCTGAGCAGCAACGCATCCTCCGGCTTGGCAAAGTGCAGGTAGCCGTAGTACCACAGCGCCCCGACGGTGCCGAGGATGCTGCAGATACCGGTGATGATCAGCGGGATGGCATTACGTTCTTCACTCATTGCGGGGTCTCATCTTCGGAATTCGGGGGCGGCGGATAGTTGGGGATTTCGCCGAGGCGGCGCAGGCCGTCGAAGTGCTCGGGATCGTCGAGATAGCGCAGCATGACCTGACGCCACACCGGGTCGCCGAAGGTTTGCACATGACCGCCACGGGTCAGCTGCAACACGCGCGGCGGCGGCGCCGCTTGATACAGGCGAATGCCGTTGGCCATCGGCACCAGCGGATCGTCGATGCTGTGGAAGATCAGCTTGGGCACGCCGGTCAGCTGCGCCATCGAGTTGATCGCGCTGTCGCCATCCGGCACCAGCCACGACAGCGGCACCTGCAACGGCCAGGTCAGCCACGAAGTGCTGAGGGCGAATTGGCCGACACTGCGATAACTGGCCGGCACACCATCCAGCACCAGGGCCTTGAGTTGTTTTTGCCGTTCCGGGTGCTGCGCCAGCCAATGCACCGACATCGCGCCGCCGAGGCTCTGCCCGAGCAGCACCAGCGGTTTGCCTTTGACCTCGGGCGCTTTGTCGAGCCAGGCGAACGCGGCGTCGATGTCCTGATAGATCGCCGGCAGGCTCGGCTTGCCTTCGGACAAACCGTAGCCGCGATAGTCGACCAGCAGCACCTGATAGCCGTTCTTCGGCAACCACCAGCTGCCGCCCAGATGCATCGGCAGATTGCCGCCGTTGCCGTGCAGATGCAGGACCGTGCCTTTGACCTCAACACCAGGTTTGGCTGGCAGCCACCAGGCGTTGAGCTTCAAGCCATCAGCGGTGTTCAGAGTGACAGTGCGGTATTCGAGTTTGGCTTTGTCCGGGGTGAAGATCTGGCCCGGTTCAGGGTAGAACAGCAGCGAACTGCAACCGCCGAGGGTCAAGAGCAGGCAAAGGATGCCGAGGATTCTCATCCGGTGAAACCTCGCAAAGAAGAGAACTGAACACAAATCAAACCTGTGGGAGCGAGCCTGCTCGCGAAAGCGGTGTATCAGCCGACATCAATGTTGAAGGTGAAATCGCATTCGCGAGCAGGCTCGCTCCCACAAGGGGTTCGGTGCTGGGTCTAGAGGATATTGGAGTAATCCGCCTCAATCCGGTCCAGGCTCAAATGGTTGAGGAAGTTGGAGAAACACATCCACGCCGACAACGCATTCAAGTCACGGAACTGATCCGGTAGATATTTCGGCGGCACCACCAGCCCTTCATCCACCAGTTGCCGCAAGGTTCGCATGTCTTCCAGTGTGGTCTTGCCACAGAACAACAGCGGAATCTGCTCGAGCTTGCCCTTGCGCACGGCCAACTGAATGTAGTTGTAAACCATGATGAAGCCCTTGAGATAGGACAAGTCTTTGGTGAATGGCAGACCGGTCGGCGTCGAGCCACGGAAAACCCGGCTGGCGTTGCCGTAGCTTTCGGCCATCTCGAAACCTTGCTCGCGGAAGAATTCGTAGATCTGCAAAAAGTCGGCGCCCTCCTCGACCATATGAATCGCACGGGTGCGGTTGGTCAGTTTGCGCAGGCGACTCGGGTAAGAAGCGAAGGTGATGATTTCCATCAGGATCGCCAGCCCTTCCTGGGTCACCGTTGACGAGGGCGGGCCTTTGGACAGGAACGTGCAGATCGGCTGGTTCAAGCCATTGAGCGTAGTGCCGACGTGCACCAGACCTTCGTGGACTTCCAGTGCGCGCACGTCGCGGTCGTTGAACAGCGCATCCGTGCGGATCTTGATGTAGTCGGCGCCCGCCGCGGCGTCGGCGACGATGCCGTCGGACTCGAACACGCGAATGGTTTCTTCGGCCTCACCGAATACCTTGTTCAGTCGGGTTTGCAGCAGGTGCACCGCGTCTTTGGCGGTAAGGATCTTCGGTTCGTCCTTCAGATCGCCGCGCCCGTCGATGTTATTCAGGTAGTCGGACATCATCAGGCCGAGGTCGGCCAATGTCGGGTCACCGGCGTGGAAGGCATCGGACGCCGCGCCGTACAGCTCCTGCGAGATCAGTCCGAAGTCCTCGGTGCCACGCGCTTCGAGCATGCGCACCACCATGCGGTATTCCTTGCACATGCGCCGCATGATCTGCCCGACCGGGTTGAACTGGCCGAGCTGGCGGGTGATGTCGCGCTCGATGTTCTGAAATTCCAGTTTGACCTGGCTCGAATCGAACGACAGCGGGCGGTTGAGGTAGTAGTCGCGATCCACCGCCGGCATTTCCTTGCCTTTGGCCTTGAGAAAACCCTTGCGCACGTTGTCGTCCCACTTGACCGCATCGAGCACGCGGATCGGCGTCTGCGCCAGCACAATGCGATCGGACAACATGCGTATCGTCTGCTGGTAATCGTCCACCCGAAACTCCTGTAGAAAACGTGACGTGCTGAAACTCAGACTCTTGATCGTTCCCACGCTCTGCGTGGGAATGTCGCCCGGGACGCTCCGCGTCCCTTTTTGCTGCGTGACGCAGAGCGTCACAGGATGCATTCCCACGCGGAGCGAGGGAACGATCATCAACGGCTCGCTCCCGCAGGGTGTAGCGTGAAATGCTAGACCGACGCCAGCACCAGGTGCATATACCGCGTCAGAATCCCGAGCATGTCCTCTTCGGCCAGAGGCTCGGCGTCGTTGAGCAGGCCCTGATATTCCATCCGGCCGATAATCGCCGTCAACACCTTGGCATCCTGCTGTGGTTCGCGCGAGCCCAGTACCTGGAACAACTGGCAGGTGCCCTGCAACAGAATCTGCTGATGGGAGCGCACCAGAATGGCCAGACGCGGATTGAGCAGCGCTTCCTGGCGGAACGCCTGCTCGGCCATCAGATGTTCGCGACGGTTGATCAGTTGCCGATGCACGTAATCGGCCATCAACCGCGCTATGTCATCGGCCAATTGCGAGCGCGACTCCGGGCTGCCGTCGGCGCTGACCACCATTTCGCGCAGCAGCCCTTCATTATTGATCCACAACTTGGCCATGTACGCCGCGCTGCGTTCAACGTATTGGGCGAAGGTATCGGTGAGCAGGTCATCGATGTCCTTGAAGTAATACGTGGTCGCCGACAGCGGCACGCCGGCCTCCGCCGCGACCGCACGATGGCGCACGGCACGCACGCCGTCGCGCACGACAATGCGCATCGCGGCGTCGAGAATGTCCTGGCGACGCTGCTCACTGCCCTGTCGGCTGGCCTTGCGGCCCTGGTACTGAACACTTTCAGCGACCGCAGTGGCGATACCCGCTGCACCTTCTTGAGCTAATGCACCCATCACGACAGCACTTCCTCTACTAATGCCAAATTAACCAATTGATACATTTGTACCAGACAGGCAATAAAAAGCCGCCTGTTTTAGGCGGCTTTTTAACTGAAACGTTTACGCTTGCGGTCGCATGTGCGGGAACAGGATCACATCGCGGATCGACGGCGAGTTGGTCAGCAACATCACCAGACGATCAATGCCGATACCTTCACCGGCGGTTGGCGGCATGCCGTACTCCAGCGCACGGACGAAGTCGGCGTCGTAGTGCATGGCTTCGTCGTCGCCGGCGTCCTTGTCGGCCACCTGCGCCATGAAGCGCTCGGCCTGGTCTTCCGCGTCGTTCAACTCGGAGTAGGCGTTGGCGATTTCACGACCACCGATGAACAGCTCGAAGCGGTCGGTGACGTTCGGGTTCTCGTCGTTACGACGGGCCAGCGGCGACACTTCGAACGGGTACTGAGTGATGAAGTGCGGCTGCTCCAACTTGTGCTCGACCAGCTCTTCGAAAATCATCACCTGCAATTTGCCCAGACCTTCGAAGCCCAGCACCTTGGCGCCGGCCTTCTTGGCGATGGCGCGAGCCTTGTCGATGTCGTTCAGATCATCGGCAGTCAGCTCAGGGTTGTACTTGAGGATCGAGTCGAACACCGACAGACGCACGAACGGCTCGCCGAAGTGGAACACTTTGTCGCCGTACGGCACGTCGGTGCTGCCCAGCACCAGCTGCGCCAGCTCGCGGAACAGTTCTTCGGTGAGGTCCATGTTGTCTTCGTAATCGGCGTACGCCTGATAGAACTCCAACATGGTGAATTCAGGGTTGTGACGAGTCGAAACGCCTTCGTTACGGAAGTTGCGGTTGATCTCGAAGACCTTTTCAAAACCGCCAACCACCAGACGCTTCAGATACAGCTCTGGTGCGATACGCAGGAACATTTCCATGTCCAGCGCATTGTGGTGGGTTTCGAACGGCTTGGCCGCAGCGCCGCCGGGAATGGTCTGCAGCATCGGCGTTTCGACTTCGAGGAAGTCGCGCTTCATCAGGAAGCTGCGGATGTGCGCGATCACTTGCGAACGCACGCGGAAGGTCTGGCGCACGTCTTCGTTGACGATCAGGTCGACGTAGCGCTGGCGGTAGCGCTGTTCGGTGTCGGTCAGGCCGTGGTGCTTGTCCGGCAGCGGGCGCAGCGACTTGGTCAGCAGGCGCACGTTGGTCATTTCAACGTACAGGTCGCCTTTGCCGGAACGCGCCAGGGTGCCTTCGGCGGCAATGATGTCGCCCATGTCCCAGGTTTTCACCGCGGCCAGGGTTTCTTCGGACAGCGTCTTGCGGTTGACGTAGACCTGAATGCGCCCGGTCATGTCCTGGATCACCATGAACGAGCCACGGTTGAGCATGATGCGACCGGCAACCTTGACCGGGATTGCAGCCTCTGCCAGCTCTTCCTTGGTCTTGTCCGCGTACTGTTTCTGCAAGGCATCGCAGTAGTTGTCGCGGCGGAAGTCGTTCGGGAAGGCATTGCCCTTGGCGCGCTCGGCAGCAAGCTTTTCCTTGCGCAGGGCGATCAGGGAGTTTTCTTCCTGTTGCAGGGCTTGCGGGTCGAGTTGTAGGTCGCTCATGTCTTTAAGTATTCCATCAGGTTCGTTGCCCCCAGCCTTCGGCTGGGGATCGCGGGCGAGCCCGCTCCCACAGAGGGTGTTACAGGCCGGATTTCAGGCTCGCTTCCAGGTATTCGTCGATGTCGCCGTCGAGCACCTTGTCGCAATCGCTGCGTTCGATGTTGGTACGCAGATCCTTGATCCGCGAGGCATCGAGCACGTAAGAGCGAATCTGGTGACCCCAGCCGATATCGGACTTGGTGTCTTCCAGCGCCTGCGAGGCCGCATTGCGCTTCTGCATTTCCTGCTCGTACAACTTGGCCCGCAGCATTTTCATCGCGGTGTCCTTGTTGGCGTGCTGGGAACGCTCGTTCTGGCAGCTGACCACGGTGTTGGTCGGTACGTGGGTGATACGTACGGCCGAGTCGGTGGTGTTTACGTGCTGACCACCGGCACCGGAGGAACGATAGGTGTCGATCCGCAGGTCTGCCGGGTTGATTTCGATTTCCACCTTGTCATCGATCTCTGGCGAGACGAAAACAGCGGAGAACGAGGTATGGCGACGGTTGCCGGAGTCGAACGGGCTCTTACGCACCAGACGGTGCACGCCGATCTCGGTACGCAGCCAGCCAAAGGCGTATTCGCCCTTGATGTGCACGGTCGCGCCCTTGATCCCGGCGACTTCACCGGCGGACAGTTCCATGATGGTTGCGTCGAAACCGCGTTTGTCAGCCCAGCGCAGGTACATGCGCAACAGGATGTTGGCCCAGTCCTGCGCTTCGGTACCGCCGGAACCGGCCTGGATGTCCAGGTAGGCGTTGTTCGGGTCCATTTCATGGCTGAACATGCGGCGGAATTCCAGCTTGGCCAGATTTTCCTCGAGACGGGCCAGCTCGGCGACGACATCGCCCACTGCGCCTTCGTCGTTCTCTTCGACGGCCATGTCCAGCAGGTCGCGGCAATCGGCCAGACCGCCGTTCAGTTCGTCGAGCGTGTCGACGATCTGCGCCAGCGCGGCACGCTCGCGGCCCAGCTCCTGGGCGTATTCAGGTTTGTTCCAGACACTCGGATCTTCAAGCTCGCGATTGACCTCGGTCAGACGCTCATGCTTTTGATCGTAGTCAAAGATACCCCCGAATAGTTTCGGAGCGCTCGGACAGGTCCTTGATGGTGTTCAGGATCGGGTTGATTTCCATGACGGGCAGCACTCGTTGGCGAACTTTTGAAAGCCGGCGAGTATAACGTAAACAGGCTGTCGCGGCAGCCCGTCTGGCGGTGAATGGGCCGAGATTGCTGCCCTCACCCTAACCCTCTCCCGGAGGGAGAGGGGACCGATCGGGGGATATTTGAAACATACGCAGAATAGAATGGCTTCACCGAATCCGTGATCGCCAAGCCTGAAGATCCATAATCGCTGCGATCTCTCAGGTCGATGTCTGGCCCGAGACACCTCGGTCGGCCCCCTCTCCCTCCGGGAGAGGGCTGGGGTGAGGGCAACGGCCGTTACTCGATCCCGACCTGATTGCGCCCATTGTTCTTGGCCAGATACAAGCCGCGATCCGCCGCCGAAATCAGCAGCCGGCAATCACTGCCCGCCTGCGGCACCATGGTCGCCAGACCAATGCTGATGGTCAGACTGGAGCCCTCGGCCGGCGTGTTATGCGGAATTTTCAGCGCCGCCACGGTCTGGCGCAGTTTCTCGGCCAACAGCCGCGCGCCGCCCGGCGAAGTGTTCGGCAGCACCAGCACAAACTCCTCGCCGCCGTAACGCGCCGGCAGGTCCGACGGTCGCGCACTGGCCTCGCGGATCGCCGTGGCGACCTTGCGCAAGGCTTCGTCGCCTTCAACGTGGCCAAAACTGTCGTTGTACGACTTGAAGTAATCGACGTCGATCATCAGCAATGACAGCTGCGTCTGATCACGTAGCGAACGGCGCCACTCCAGTTCCAGGTACTCGTCGAAGTGCCGGCGGTTGGACAGCCCGGTCAGGCCATCGGAGTTCATCAGCCGTTGCAGCACCAGATTGGTGTCGAGCAATTGCTGCTGGCTGACCCGCAACGCTCGGTACGCGGCGTCGCGTTGCAGCAATGTCATGTAGGAACGTGAGTGATAACGAATGCGCGCGACCAGTTCGATGGTATCCGGCAGTTTCACCAGATAGTCGTTGGCGCCAGCGGAGAATGCCGCGCTCTTGATCAGCGGGTCTTCCTTGGTCGAGAGAACGATGATCGGGATGTCCTTGGTCGCCGGATGATTGCGGTATTCGCGCACCAGGCTCAGGCCATCGAGGCCGGGCATCACCAGGTCCTGGAGGATCACCGTCGGCTTGATCCGCACCGCCTGGGCGATGGCCTGCTGCGGGTCGGAGCAGAAGTGGAAGTCGATGTTTTCCTGATTCGACAGCCCACGGCGCACCGCTTCGCCGATCATCGCCTGATCATCCACCAACAACACCATGGCGGCGTTTTCGTCGGTTTTAATGTCGTCGATCTGTAAATCATTCATGAGCGGTCACCTGAGTACTGCGGGGGCCTGGATTGCGGATCAACCTGTTCATTTGGGGAAAATCTCCAGCAATCGTGGCGCTATCTTTTCCAGCGGGCGGATTTCCACCGCGGCATCGATTGCCGCGGCAGCCTTGGGCATGCCGTACACCGCACTGCTGTGCTGATCCTGGGCGATGGTCAAATAACCCTGCTGGCGCATGAGCTTAAGCCCTTGCGCGCCATCGCGCCCCATCCCGGTCAATAAAACCCCGACCGCGTCACCGTTCCAGTAACTGGCGACGCTCTCGAAAAACACGTCGATCGAGGGGCGATAGATCTCGTTGACCGGTTCGGCGGTGTAGGCCAGCGTGCCGTTTTTCAACAGGCGAATATGGTGATTGGTCCCGGCCAGCAGCACCGCGCCACTTTGCGGCGGCTCGCCTTCACGGGCCAGACGCACATCGAGGCCGCTGGCACTGGCCAGCCATTCGGCCATGCCGGCGGCGAACACCTGATCGACATGCTGCACCAGCACGATCGCGGCGGAAAAATCCTTCGGCAGGCCTTTGAGCAACACTTCCAGCGCCGCCGGCCCACCCGCAGACGAACCGATCGCCACCAGCCGCTGACGTGACGGCGAACTGCGCGGTGAACTCGGCGCCGGGCGCGAGCGCGGCGCCTTGTCGCCGATCAGCCAGCCGATGTTGAGGATCTTGCGCAACAACGGCGCCGCCGCTTCCTGGGCATTGCCGGCGCCAATGGCCGGCGTGTCGACCACGTCCAGCGCGCCGTGGCCCATGGCCTCGAACACGCGGTGCACGTTCTGCTGGCGGTCGACGGTGACGATGACGATCGCGCATGGGGTCTCGGCCATGATCCGCCGCGTGGCTTCGACACCGTCCATGATCGGCATGATCAGGTCCATCAGAATCAGGTCTGGCGTGCACTCGGCGCAGCGTTGCACCGCCTCGGCGCCGTTGCTGGCGACCCAGATCACCTGATGCGCCGGCTCGAACGCCAGCGCTCGGCGCAGGGCCTCCACCGCCAGGGGCATGTCGTTGACGATTGCGATCCTCATGCCCGCGCTCCCCGATGAGCTCGACCACTGCATCGAGCAGGGCGTCGTCATGAAAACTGGCTTTGGCCAGATAATAGTCGGCGCCGGCGTCCAGTCCACGGCGGCGGTCTTCTTCGCGATCCTTGTACGACACGACCATCACCGGCAACGATTGCAAACGGTTGTCGCGGCGCAGCAGCGTGACCAGCTCGATGCCGTCCATGCGCGGCATGTCGATGTCGGTGATCAGCAGATCGAAGTTCTCCGAACGCAGCGCATTCCAGCCATCCATGCCGTCCACCGCCACCGCGACGTCATAGCCGCGATTGAGCAGCAGTTTGCGTTGCAGCTCGCGCACGGTCAGCGAATCGTCGACCACCAGCACCCGCTTGCGCGCCACTTCGGCAGCTTGATTGCCGTGTCGGGCAATGCGCTCCAGACGCCCGGTGTTGAGCAGCTTGTCTACCGAACGCAGCATGTCTTCGACATCGACGATCAGCACCACCGAACCATCATCGAGCAAGGCCCCGGCGGAAATATCCTGAACCTTGCCCAGACGCTCGTCCAGCGGCAACACCACCAGCGTGCGCTCACCCACGAAGCGCTCGACAGCCACCCCATAAATCGCCTCGCGCTCGCGGATCACCACGACTTTCAGGGTAGCGCCATCGTTCTGACTGGCCGGGCGATTGAGCAACTGGCTGGCCGCAACCAGCCCGACATGCTGGCCTTCGTGCCAGAAATGCTGGCGTCCTTCGACCTGCACGATGTCTTCGGGGGCCAGATCGCACATGCGTTCGATGTGCGCCAAGGGGAATGCGTAAGCCTCTTCGCCGACTTCCACCACGAGGCTGCGCACCACCGAAAGCGTCAACGGCACCTCCAGATGGAAACGGCTGCCCTCGCCCGCCGTCTGCTCCAGCACCACGGCCCCACGCAATTGGCGGACCATATGCTGAACAGCGTCGAGGCCGACCCCGCGTCCTGACACTTCGGTGACCTTGTCGCGCAGGCTGAAGCCCGGCAGAAACAGGAAGGTCAGCAGTTCTTCTTCGCTCAATTGCGCTGCGGTTTCGGCTGGGGATAACTGCCGTTCGACGATGCTGCGGCGGACTTTCTCCAGATCGACGCCACCGCCGTCATCGCTGAGTTCCAACACCAGCAAACCGGCTTGGTGGGAGGCGCGCAGGCGAATCAGGCCCTCTTCCGGCTTGCCCTTGAGCAGGCGTTGTTCCGGGGATTCGATGCCGTGATCGACAGCGTTGCGCAGCAAGTGAGTCAGCGGCGCTTCGAGCTTTTCCAGCACGTCGCGATCGACCTGGGTTTTCTCACCTTCGATCTCCAGGCGCACCTGCTTGCCGAGGCTGCGACCGAGATCGCGAACCATGCGCGCCTGCCCGCTCAACACGTCGGCGAACGGACGCATGCGACAGGCCAGCGCGGTGTCATAGAGCACTTGTGCACGCTGGCTGGCCTGCCAGGCGAATTCGTCGAGTTCGGCGTTTTTCTCGCTGAGCAATTGCTGCGACTCGGCGAGCAAGCGCCGCGCATCTTCCAGTGACTCGAGCGCTTCCAGGCTCAGTGCGTGGTCCTTCAGGTGCACATTGAGATTTTCCAGTGCGCGCAGGCCATTGTTCTGCATGCGCTTGAGACGCTGCATGGTCGCCAGATGCGGCTTGAGACGCTGGGTTTCCACCAGCGATTTGCTCGACAGATCGAGCAGGCTGTTCAGGCGTTCGGCAGTGACGCGCAAAACGCGCTCGCCGCCTTCGGTGGTGCGTTTGTTTTTGCGCGGGGTCGGTTCGGCGGGCTCGTCCATGATCGGCGCTGTCGCCGTTGGCGCGGGCTCGATCTGCAACTCGGCCATTGGCGGCGTGGCAACCACAGCGGCTGGCGCCGAAGGATCGAGCAGACGCCCCATCAACGCGACGTAGGCTTCAATGTCCGTGGGTTGCGGCGCATTGGCCGGCGTGGCGATGCGCATCAGCAGGTCGGTGCCCTGCAACAACGCGTCGATGTGTTCGGGACGCAGCAACAAACGGCCTTCCTGCGCACTGACCAGGCAATCCTCCATGACGTGGGCGACGCTGACGCCGCTGTCGATGCCAACAATGCGCGCCGCACCTTTGAGCGAGTGCGCCGCACGCATGCACGACTCCAGCTGATCGGCCTGGGTCGGATTGCGCTCCAGCGCCAACAACCCGGCGCTGAGCACTTGGGTCTGGGCTTCGGCTTCGAGACTGAACAGCTCGAGCAGAGAGGCGTCGCGCATTTGCTCGGGGGTCATGTAAGGCTCCGGGTCACGGCGGACAACAGCTGTTCTTCATCCAGCCAGCGCAGGCTGCGACCGCGATATTGCAGAACGCCACGGGTGTACTTGGCACTGTTCTGCGCACCGGACTGCGACGCGGCATCGAGGATGCGTTCGTCGATGGCATGAATGCCGTCGACCTCGTCTACCGGCACCACCACCGGCCCGCCGTGCGCGGCGATGATCAGCATGCGCGGCATGATTCGCCCGCCGCTGACCGGCGCAACGCTGGCGCCGAGGTCGAGCAGTTCCACCAGAGACAGGCACGCGACCAGTGCGCCACGGACATTGGCCACGCCGAGCAAGGCCCGCGAGCGCTGGTGCGGCAGCGAATGTATCGCCTGCAACGGCGCAACTTCGACAAGCGTGCGCGTGGCCAGTCCGAGCCATTCCTCGCCGAGGCGGAACATCAGCAGCGAGCGCGTCTTGACGTCGGTTTCGACTTTGCTGACCACTGCTTCGCGCTGGTTCTGCTGCAACGAATAACGGTCGAGCAGGCGTGTGGCGGCGGCGGAATACACCGAGCAGTTGCGGCAATGAATGTGCTCTTCCAGCAACGGGCAGGACTTGTCGCCATGAATGCCGATGCGGTTCCAGCAATCGTCGATGGCGCGGGCGTCTTCGTGGGTAACGTTCAAGGTGTCGGACGCGCTCATCGTTTACGCTCACTGTCGGCGGTGCGCCCGCTGCGGGCGGCGCGCTCCTGCAATCGTCGGGCACCCGCCGTATCGCCCTGAGCCTGCAGCAATACGGCCAGGTGCATCAGCGCTTCGGGGTGTTGCGGTTCGAGGTACAACGCTTTGCGGTAATACCCCTGGGCTTCGAGGCTCAACCCGGCGACATCGCTGAGCAGGCCCAGCCAATAGAACACCTGCGCCACGGGTTCATGGCTGCACAGATAGTGTTCGCACGCGGCGCGGGCCTCGGCGCTTTTGCCTTCGTTGGCCAGTGCAGCAATCTGCGCCAGCAGTGTTGCGGCGTCCGGGTCGGCAGTTTTTTTCGTCACCGGCAAAGCCGTCACGGCAGCGAACGGCCGATTGCGCACTGGCGCTGGCGGCGGCGCGCTGCGCAGTGGTTGGCTGACCGGCACGGCGACCGGTTTGGGCGTCGGCAGCGGTTCGGGGTGCGGCTCGCTATGGCGGCTGAAAGCGAACGACTGCAGGATGCCGATCGAGCGCATGCCCAAGCGCCCGAGCAGACTGCCCTCCGCCGGGCCGATAAACAGCACGCCGTCGACGTGGGTCAGGCGCTTGAGCACTTCGAACACCTGCTTTTGCGTCGGCTGGTCGAAGTAGATCAGCAGGTTGCGGCAGAACACGAAATCGAAGGCAGGCTCGGTCGCCAAAAGCGTCGGATCGAGCACATTGCCGACCTGCCAGCGCACTTGTTCGCGAACGTATTCGTTGACCCGGTGGCCGTCCTGCTCAGGCATGAAATGCCGATCGCGAAACTGCAGATCCTGCCCGCGAAACGAGTTCTTGCCGTAAACAGCGCGGCGCGCCTTGTCCACCGACAACGGGCTGATGTCCATGCCGTCGACCTTGAATTGATGCGGCTGCAATCCGGCATCAAGCAAGGCCATGGCAATCGAGTAGGGTTCTTCGCCGGTCGAGCACGGCAGGCTCAGAATTCGCAGCGCGCGCATATTATTGAGTTCTTTAAGCCGACCTCGCGCCAGTTTGCCCAGCGTCGCGAAAGATTCCGGATAACGGAAAAACCACGTTTCCGGAACGATCACCGCTTCGATCAGCGCCTGCTGCTCGTCCCGCGAGCCTTGCAACAGCTGCCAGTATTCGTCGGCGTGGGCGGCCTGGGACAGGGTCGTGCGCTGGCGCACGGCACGCTCGATGATCGCCGCGCCCACCGACGCGACATCAAGGCCGATGCGTTCCTTGAGGAAATCGAAAAAGCGCTGCTCACTGCTCATGGCTGCGCCTCAAGCTGCGCCGGATCACGCGGCGGATCGGGGAACAGCAAGCTGCGCACGGCGTCATCGAGCAAGTCATTGACCCGCACCCATTGCAGCAATCCCTGCGCATCTTCGCGCACCGGGCCGAGGTACGGCGCCTCACGGTTGTCGAGGCCGTAAGGCTGGAAATCTTGCGGATGACAGCGCAGCGTGTCGGTGGCCTGCTCGAGAATCAGCCCGAGCCATTGTGCTGATTGCGATTGATCCGGCTGATAATTGACCAGCACCAGCCGCGTGCTGGTGCGCGCCTCGGCGGGCTGGCCAAAAGTCAGCGCACTGAGGTCGATCACTGGCACCACCGCCCCGCGATAGGCGAACACCCCGGCCACCCAGTGCGGTGCGCGGGCAATCGGCTTCAGCGGCAGGCGCGGCAGCACTTCGGCCACTTCCGTGGCGCGCAGGGCATAGCGTTCGCTGCCGATGCGAAACAGCAGAAACAGCGCCTGCTTCGCCACTGGCGCGGCGCCACGCTTGGCGATGATTTCGCTCATCAGACTTTGAATCGCGAAACGCCGCTGCGCAGGCCGACGGCCACCTGGCTCAGTTCGTCGATAGCGAAACTGGCCTGACGCAGCGATTCGACGGTCTGGCTGCTGGCATCGCCCAACTGCACCAGCGCATGGTTGATCTGCTCGGCGCCAGTGGCCTGGGCCTGCATGCCTTCGTTGACCATCAGCACGCGCGGCGCCAGCGCCTGCACCTGATGGATGATCTGCGACAGCTGCTCGCCGACCTGCTGCACTTCCGACATGCCGCGGCGCACTTCTTCGGAAAACTTGTCCATGCCCATCACCCCGGCCGACACCGCCGACTGGATCTCGCGAACCATCTGTTCGATGTCGTAGGTGGCCACGGCGGTCTGATCGGCCAGACGCCGGACTTCGGTGGCGACCACGGCAAAACCGCGACCGTACTCGCCGGCCTTCTCGGCTTCGATCGCTGCGTTGAGCGACAGCAGGTTGGTCTGGTCAGCCACTTTGACGATGGTCACCACCACCTGATTGATGTTGCCGGCCTTCTCGTTGAGGATCGCCAGTTTGGCGTTGACCAGATCCGCCGCGCCCATGACCGAGTGCATGGTGTCTTCCATGCGCGCCAGGCCTTGCTGGCCGGAGCCGGCGAGCACCGAGGCCTGATCGGCAGCGGTCGACACTTCGGTCATGGTGCGCACCAGATCCCGCGAAGTCGCGGCGATCTCACGGGAGGTTGCGCCGATTTCGGTGGTGGTCGCTGCGGTTTCGGTGGCGGTGGCCTGTTGCTGCTTGGAAGTGGCGGCGATCTCGGTCACCGAGGTGGTCACCTGCACCGAGGAGCGCTGGGCCTGGGACACCAGCGACGTCAGCTCGGCCATCATGTCGTTGAAGCCGGTTTCGACCGCGCCGAATTCGTCCTTGCGATCGAGGTTCAGGCGCGAACTCAGATCGCCGGTGCGCATGATGTCGAGGATGGTCACGATGCGGTTCATCGGCGCCATGATCGCGCGCATCAGCAGCAGACCACAGAGGCCGGCGGCCAGCACCGCGACCAGCAGGGAAATGACCATGCTGACTTTGGCCGTTGCCACCGCGTCGTCGATGTTGGCCATGGCGTTATCAGCGACGACTTTGTTCTCGCCAATGATGTCGTTGAGTTTCATCCGACCGGTGTACCACGCCGGGGTCAGTTTCTCGTTGAACAGCTTGATGGCATCGGCTTCCAGATTGCGCTTGTGCAGGTCCAGCACGGCATCCTGAATCTGCATGTAGGTATCGTGGTACTTCTCGAACAGGGCGAATTCGGAACGGTCTTCATCCGTGGCCATGGTCTTGCGATAGTTGGCCATCTGCTCTTGCAGACGCGCCTCAAATGCCTTGTAGTCCGCTGCGTCTTCGCTGGAAACGCCCTGGCCTTCCTTGAGGCCGAGCAGCTCTTGCGTCTGCAAATAACTGTCGACCCATGCACCACGAATCATCGAGCTGTAATAGACGCCGGGGATGGCATCGTCGCGCACGCTGTTTTCACTGGCCTCGATCTTCAACAACCGCGAGTAGGACAGCACCACCATCAACAGCATGATGGCGATAATCACCGCAAAGCTCGCCAAAATGCGTTGGCGCAACGTCCAGTTCTTCACAGTGAATCCTCGTGCCTGATCGAAATGCGGGGAGTATAGCCGAGGGCGGTGTTTCATTTATAAGACGCTTTCGCTGGCAGTACTGTCCTTGAGGAAGCGAGCCTGCTCGCGAAGGCTACATCGCGGTCCCGGCAAATCCCCAACTGCGCAAGAAGTTGCGCAGTAGGTTGTAATATTTTGGCGGGTAAATCCTCTGCAGCCCAAGCAGTGCAAGCCCTGCAGCCAAGTGCGCAAGAAGTTGCGCAGTACTGCGCAACTTCTTGCGCACTTTCTCCCGACTTTCCCGCTGAAAATCGCCCCGAATGATCACCGACTACCGTGGCGCCCCGGCCATCCGGGCACCGCGCAAAACCTGGCACGCTCCTTGATAACTCTCAGCCACCCACCGGGCGATTTCGCCTCCGGGCACCCTAACTTTATCCGCAAGGAGAGCACCCCATGGCAACACCAGCGTACATGTCGGTTACCGGCGAAAAACAAGGCCTGATCACTGCCGGCGCTTTCACCGCCGACTCCGTTGGCAACACCTACCAGGAAGGCCACGAAGACCAGGTTATGGTTCAGGCTTTCACCCACGACGTGATCATCCCGCGTGACCCGCAATCCGGTCAGCCAACCGGTCAGCGCGTACACAAGCCAGTTGTGATCACCAAGGTCTACGACAAGGCTTCGCCACTGCTGCAAGCAGCTCTGACTTCCGGCGAGCGCATGAGCGAAATCGTTATCCAGTGGTACCGCACTTCGGCCCAAGGCACCCAAGAGCACTACTACACCACCAAACTGGAAGACGCGATCATCGTCGCCATCAACAACAAAATGCACAACTGCCAGGATCCAGGCAACGCGCACTTCACCCACCTGGAAGAAGTGCAGTTCACCTACCGCAAAATCACCTGGACCCACGAAGTATCCGGTACTTCGGGTTCCGATGACTGGCGTGCTCCAGTCGTTTAATTACGGCTGACCGTTACACGCATCGGCCAGCTCTGCTGGTCGATGTTGTTTACGCCCCTCCAAAATTTCGCGTACGTTGAGCCGCTTTTTTGCGGCCGTCGACGAGCGCCGCTGTACAGCACGAGGAACAAGGGATGTTCGCGCCGGCCAATGAAACCCACTTTGCCCTGACCATCGAAGGGCTTTCCGCCGACTTTCAGGTGTTTACCCTCACCGGCCGGGAAGCCATCAGCCAGCCTTTTGTGTTCGAGGTGGAGCTGGTCAGTGAGCAGCCGTCGCTGGACCTCGAAACCCTGCTGCACAAACCGGCCTTTCTGCAGCTGTCGCCTGACGGCAGCGGCATCCATGGCCAGATCTACCGCGCCGCGCAAGGCGATTCCGGCAAGCGTCTGACCCGTTATTCGGTGACGCTGCGCCCACAACTGGCTTACCTCGCGCACCGCATCAACCAGCGCATCTTCCAGAACCTCAGCGTGCCGAAAATCATCGGCCAAGTGCTGGAAGAGCACGGCATCCAAGGCAACGCCTACGAATTCAAGACCGGCTCGATCTATCCCGAGCGCATCTACTGCGTGCAATACGACGAGTCGGATCTGCACTTCATCCAGCGCCTGTGCGAGGAAGAAGGCATTCACTTCCACTTCCAGCACAGCGCCAACGCGCACAAGTTGGTGTTCGGCGACGACCAGACGGTGTTCCCGAAGCTCAAGCCGGTGCCCTATCAGCAAGACTCCGGCATGGTCGCCAGCAACCCGGTGATCAAGCGTTTCGACCTGCGCCTGGAAACCCGCACCAGCCGCACCACCCGTCGCGACTACGACTTCGAAAAACCGCGTCTGACCCTGGAAAGCGAAAACCGTGGCGACGCCCTGCCCGACCTCGAAGACTACGATTACCCGGGCCGCTTCATCGACCGCGAGCGCGGCAAGCATCTGGCCAAACGCGCCCTCGAACGCCACCGCAGCGACTTCCAGCTCGCCGAAGGCAAGAGTGATCAGCCACTGCTGGTCAGCGGCCATTTCCTCGCCCTGACCGAACACCCGAAAGCCAAGTGGAACGACCTCTGGCTGCTCACCGAAGTGCTGCATGAAGGCAAGCAGCCGCAGGTGCTCGAAGAGTCGGTGACCAGCGACACCACCGCGCTGAAAGACGATTTCCACCAGGGCTACCGCAACCGCTTCCAGGCCACGCCGTGGGACGTGCCCAATCGCCCGCCGCTACGCCACCCGAAACCGCGCATCCTCGGCAGCCAGAGCGCGGTGGTCACCGGCCCGAAAGGTGAAGAAATCCACTGCGACGAATACGGCCGGGTCAAAGTCCAATTCCACTGGGACCGCGAAGGCCAGGCCGACGACAAGACCAGTTGCTGGCTGCGCATCTCCAGCGCCTGGGCCGGCGCCCAGTACGGCGGCATCGCCATCCCGCGCATTGGCATGGAAGTGCTCGTCACGTTCCTTGAAGGCGACCCCGATCAGCCCTTGATCAGCGGCTGCCTGTACCACAAGGAAAACACCGTCCCCTATCCACTGCCGGCAAACAAGACCCGCAGCACCTTCAAGACCCTGAGTTCCATGGGTGGTGGCGGCTACAACGAACTGCGCATCGAAGACAAGAAAGGTCAGGAACAGATCTATCTGCACGCCCAGCGCGACTGGGACGAGAACATCGAGCACGACCAGAAAATCCGCGTCGGCAACGAACGCCACGACACCGTCGAACAGAACAGCTACAGCGAATTCAAGGCCGAAGAACACCACACCGTCTACGCCGACCGCAAAGTCGAAACCCGCGCCAACGACCACCTCACCGTCGGCGTGAATCAGCACATCAAGATCGGCACCGGCCAGTTCATCGACGCCGGCCAGGAAATCCACCTTAGCAGTGGCATGAAGGTAGTGATGGAGGCTGGTGCGGAGCTGACCTTGGTGGGTGGCGGCAGCTTCATCAAGATCGATGCTGGCGGCGTGACCCTGAGCGGGCCGGTGATCAACATGAACTCCGGGGGTAGCCCGGGCGTTGGTACGGGCGCCGCGCCATTGATGCCCGGCATCCTCAAACAGGCCGACGCCGACAAGGCCGGCCAGGTCCTGACCCCGGCGCAGATCAACACCCTAAAACGTAACGCGCCGTTCTGTGAAGAATGCGAAAAATGCAAGGCAGGTGCCTGTGCCATCTGAACGAATCACCCCCAAGGACTGGCTGGCGCAACAACCGCTGCAAAGTGGCGAGCGGTTGTACCTGATCATCAGCGCGGCCAGCGATGCAGACGCCCTGAAAACCCTGTACCTCACCGAACCCACCGCCCAGCTCATCCCGATCTGGGGCGGCACGCCCTACTCCACCTGGCAACCGGTGATGCCCTACCTCACCGAACTCAAAGCCAACTCCGCTTTCCTGCCCTGGATCGCCGAAACCGACGCCCTCGACTGGGGCTGGCTGGCGGTGTCGCGTTCAGAACCGAACGAAGTGTTCGAACACCTGCGCAGCCTGACGCAGGTGAAAATGCCGGATGGCACCGAGGTGTTTTTCCGGTTTTGGGATGGGCGGCATATTTATCCGATTCTGCGGGGGCTTGGGGAGAAGGCTGGAGAAGTGCTGCCGGTGTTTGAGCGGTATCTGATCAATGGGCAGGCGCTGGAAGTGGGCACGCGAGTGGTGCCGAAGGTCAGGGACTGGCCGTGGTGGGAGGTGCCGAAGGGGTTGTTGGAGGGGTTGAGCAAGGGCAATCCGGCGACGCTGGTCAGCAACCTGATGCAATGGCTGGAAGAAGACCGCCCGGACCTCTACACCGCATGGCCCGAGAACAATCTGAAGCTGAAAATCACCCGCTTCGTGCGCCGCCCGGATGCGCCGCAAAATCTTAAAGAAGCATTGATAAGCCACCTGATTCTGGAGCAAGGCTGATGGATCGCGTTGCCTTTGTTGACAACCAACTGAACACCTTCAAGGACAGTCTGAAGCTGTATCAGGAACAAACAAAAACCTGGTACGCACAGGCTCTCGACAAGGGTAGCCGTGCCGCGGACATGCCGTCCTTATTGGGCATGGAGCGTATCATCAAGGCGGGCAACACCAGTAAAACGGTGAGCATGACCGACGGTAACTTCACCTCGAACGTGGCTCAATGTCCGCTCAAGGGTCCGTTGCTGATCGAGAGCAAATTCGAATCGGTTTACGACATTCCCGTCGGCGATATCGAAGTCGAAATCGTGGCCGTGGACGGTGGTGCTGTCAGCAAGGTCAAACTCGACGCCCAAGGCAAAGCCGCATGGACCGGCGGTGTGCCCGGCAAGTTCTACACGATTCGCGTCCATAACGAAGTGACCCCGGCGCAGATCGACGCCCTCTTCAGTTCTTACAGCGGCGTGACTGCGGACCTTGAAGGTTTCCTGCGCAAGGAATGGGCCGGCTTCAAACCGCAATGGTCGAATCTTTCGACCTCCGGCACAGCCATGGCCATCGGCAACGGCATTCTTGAAGGTGGCTGGGAGGCCATCAAGGGTGTGTGGGACGGCATCAGCCTTGTGCTCGATATCCTCCAGGATCCGAAGAAATTCGCCAAGGATCTCGGCGCTGGCGCAGACGAGCTGATCAAAGTCGCCAAGAGCTCGCCGGACATCATGAAAAAGGCCATGTTGCTGGCCAGCGACGAGGCGGCTTTGTTTTTGCTGGTGCGCAGTGCGGTGATCTGGCTCGCGGGCTTGCCGCCGATGAAGATGGCGGGCGACGTAGCGAAGATGACCACGGCCATTGTCGTAGGCATTGCGATCGACATCGTGATCGGCGTGGTATTGACCATCGCGGCCGAAGGTACCGGCGTCATCTACCTTGCGGCCCGACTGAAGAAGTACGGAGAGCTTGTCATCAAGGCTGTGATCGGCTTCGTGAAGTCGGTGTTCAAGATCATCAACGGTTTTATGGAGTATGTCGCCAAGTACACCGCTGTGGCGGCCCGAGGGATAACGGCAAAGGTCAGAAACGGGATTTCCGAGTTGCGTTTTGATGGGAAGCGTGTGACCACCGTCGAAACCCCGAAAACCCGGCACGATGCCCCTGCACAATCCAAGACCCCAGATGAAAAAAGCGCAACTTGCGCAAAGAACACTTGCACTAACGGCTGCCCGGTCTCCATGGTCACTGGCGAAGAGCTACTGACGCTGACCGATGGAGAGCTCGGAGGGGCTGTACCATTTAGCTGGACTCGTCTCTATAGAACCAGCGCAGCGGAAATCGATTGTGGGCTGGGTTTTGGCTGGAGCCACGCGTTAGCACAGCGGTTAGAAATCAACGTCGATGAAGTGGTATGGACCGATCATGAAAACCGGGTGATCACCTTCCCACTTCCAAGCATCCAACGCCCGGCGATAACCAATAGCCTCTCGGAAGCAGCCATCTTCATCGGGGACGATCCATCAGAACTTATTCTCACTCAGGCTGGTGAGCATGCTCAGTTCTATCACTTCCGCTACGATCGCAAAGGCGCAACACTGATAGCCATCAGTGACAAATACGACAACCGCCTTCATGTCACGCGCGATATTCACAGTCGGATCAAACGTATCGACAATGGTGCCGGTCGTGCCTTGCTGTTGCGCTACGATCGCACGCATATTGTGGCGGTCGACTATCAACAGTTCACACCAGCAGACAATCTGGAAGACGGATGGACCACTGTCCAGACGATAATCAGTTATGCCTACGACTCGCAACACCGCTTGATTGAAGCGAAAAACGCCGCTGGAGAAGCCGAGCGTTACGCCTATAACGATCAAAACGTCATTCTCGAGCGCCGTCTAGCCGGAGGTGCCAGCTTCTACTGGGAATGGGAAAGAGAGGGCAAATCTGCACGCTGTATTCATCACTGGGCGAACTTCTCGCAGATGGATACTCGCTACGTTTGGGATGATAAGGGAAGTGTCACTGTCACGAACGCAGACGGTAGCGAAGAGATATACACCCACGACGACCAAGCCCGACTGGTTGCTCAAATTGATCCGGACGGAGCCGAAAATCTCAAGGCATATGACGAAAAGGGACGCCTGATCGCAGAGCAAAATCCGCTCGGAGCTATCACCGAATACCGATACAGCGAATCAGGGCACCTGGTCGCAGTCATACCTCCAGAAGACGAACCAACCGGCTACGAGTACAGCCGTGGGTTCGTAAGTAAGGTTGTTCGCGGTAAAGCAGTCTGGAAATATCAGCGCAACAATCAAGGCGATATCACCCAACAGACAGATCCAGAAGGCAACACCACCTACTACAGCTATGACCGTCGGGGCCGCCTGCAGGAAATCGGCCTGCCCGATGGCAGCCGGCACCAGTTGGGCTGGAATAGTCTCGGCCAGCTTCTGGAAGAGCGCCTGCCCGATGGTAGTCAGCGCAAATACCGTTACGACGCACTCGGCCGGCAGATCACACGTCAGGACGAAAACGGTGCCATCACGCACTTCAAATGGGATGCCGCGAATCGCCTGGCACAAATTACTTTGCCCGGTGGAGCAACACGGGCATTTACATACAACGCATACGGTCGAGTCACCGCCGAACGCGACGAGCTCGGCCGTATCACCCGCTACGAATACGCTGACAACCTGCACCTCGTCAGCCGCCGCATCAATCCCGACGGCAGCCAACTGCGCTATCGCTACGACAACTCGCGCCTGCTGCTCACTGAAATTGAAAACGAGCGCGGCGAGCATTACCACCTCGATTACTACGCCAACGGCCTGATCCAACAGGAAACAGGCTTCGATGGTCGTCGGACTGCCTACGAGTACGACCTGAACGGCCAACTACTGAAGAAAACCGAGTTCGGTGACGACGGTAGTGAACTGGTGACCGAATACCAGCGTGATGCCGCAGGCCGCTTGCTGGTCAAGACGCTGCCCGATGGTGACGAGATTCATTACAGCTACGATGCGCTCGGTCGCCTTGTCAATGTCGATGACGGTCATTGGCCGCTCGCCTATAAATACGATTTGCAAGACCGACTCATCGAAGAACACCAGGGCTGGGGCACTCTGCGCTACGAATACGACAGCGTCGGCCAGCTCAAGCACTGCCGCTTGCCCGATGGCAGCAAACTCGATTACCGCCACCAGCCTGGCGGGCAACTCAGCAGCATCGACCTCAACGGCTCGCGCCTGACCAGCCACCAGTTCAGTGCCGGCCGCGAACAACAGCGCCAACAAGGCTTGCTGCTCAGCCAGTACCAATACGACGAACAGGGCCGTCTGCAAGCGCACAGCGTTAGCCAACGGGACAAGCACCTGTTCCAGCGTCGCTACAACTACGACGCCAACGGCAACCTCGCCGGAATCGACGACAGCCGCAAAGGCAACCGCAGCTATCACTACGACCCGCTGGATCGCCTGATCAGCGTGCGCGGCGCCATACCAGAGAGCTTCGCCCATGACCCGGCAGGCAACCTCCTCGGACAAAATGACCTGCCCGTTGCGAATCTCGCCAACGTCAAAGGCAATCGCCTGCTCATGCAAGGCGACCGCCACTACGATTACGACGCCTATGGCAACCTGACCCGTGAAAGTCGCGGCACCGGACAAAAACTCGTCACCGAATACCGCTACGATTGCCAACACCGCTTAATCGGCGTCAGCCTGCCGGGAGGCAGCACCGCATCTTACAAATACGACGCCTTCGGCCGCCGCATCGAGAAAACCGTCGACGGCCATACCACTGAATTCCTCTGGCAAGGCGAACGATTGATCGCCGAAAGCGCAGAAAATCGTTATCGCAGCTACATCTACGAACCGGGCAGCTTCCGCCCATTGGCAATGCTCGACGGCGAAGGCCCGCTAAAAGCGGCCCCGTTCTATTACCAACTCGACCACCTCGGCACACCGCAGGAACTCACCGACTACAGCGGCGAAATCATGTGGTCGGCAAAATACCGCGCCTACGGCAACCTCGCTGCGCTGGACATCAGCGAGATCGATAATCCGCTGCGTTTTCAAGGGCAGTATTTCGACGCCGAGACAGGGTTACATTACAACCGCCACCGCTATTACAATCCTGGGACTGGACGGTTTTTGACCCCGGATCCGATCAAGCTTGCGGGTGGGTTGAATAGCTACCAGTACGTGCCTAACCCTACGGGGTGGGTGGATCCCCTAGGGTTGAATACTTGTCCAGGCGGAGATAAATGCGTTCCGGGGCAAAGCGCTGAAATACCTGAAGGAAAAGCCAGGGTAAGCGATGGAGCCCCGCCTCCTCCCGACGTTCAATGGACAAATCATGGCAATAAACATGTGGCGCCTAAGGCTCCTTGGCCATCTGTTGTAAAATCGACCGCTAATGGAGGTGCAGCTAAATATCTACCCGGCACGGACATTGAAGCGTTAGAGCGGCACGCGTTTGCAAATGGTCAAGATGTTAACAACGGAAAACCATGGAAAGTAATTGACATGGGAAAAACCATAGGCGCCAATGACGGAAAAGAAACTCAGTACATGAGAGTGGAGTTAAGTGCAAACACAATACATGGACATCCAATATCAGAAGAATCGTTTAGAAAACTAACGAAAAAGAAGAAATGATTTATGAATCTTGAAAACATAAAAAAACTTGGTGGCAAGATAACTTTTGACGAAATATCCAGCCTAGTCGGATCGGATATTTCGCTCATTACAGATGAATTAAGGGAGGATCTTTTGCAAGCGCTACTCCCGCACGAGCAAACAATAGACATTGGTTGGTATCCCGAATTCAGTGAACACGGCGCCTTCAGAATCTCATTAATAGCAAATCAAAATTGGGCATCGCCTATATACACCGAAACGGCCAAAACCTGGGCCGATCTTGAAAAAGCGTTAGACCATACATTGAATAAAGTAAAAATTTAATGGATCGACGAGCTCGCGTTGACTAGCCAGCGTCGACGACGGTCGTTAGCCTTTCGCCTATAAATATGACTTGCAGACCAACTCATCGAGGAACACCAAGTCTGGGGCTCCTTGCGCTACGAATACGACAGCGTCGGCCAACTTAGCCACTGCCGTCTGCCGGATGGCTGCACGCTCGATTACCGTCATTTGTCCGGTGGACGCCTGAGCAGCATCGACCTCAATGGCTCACGCCTGACCAGCCACCAGTTCAACGCCGGTCGCGAACAACAGCGCCAGCAAGGTCTGTTACTCAGCCAATACCAATACGATGAACAGGGCCGCCTGCAAGCGCACAGCGTGAGCCAGCGGGACAAGCACCTGTTCCAGCGTCGCTACAACTACGATGCCAACGGCAACCTCGCCGGCATTAACGACAGCCGCAAAGGCAACCGCAGCTATCACTACGATCCACTGGATCGCCTGATCAGCGTACGCGGCGCCATACCAGAGAGCTTCGCCCATGACCCGGCAGGCAACCTCCTCGGCCAGAATGACCTGCCCGCAGCCAACCTCGCCAACGTCAAAGGCAATCGCCTGCTGATACAAGGCGACCGCCATTACGATTACGACGCCTACGGCAATCTGATCCGCGAGCGTCGCGGCACCGGCCAAAAGCTCATCACCGAATACCGCTACGACTGCCAACACCGCCTGATTGGCGTCAGCCTGCCGGGAGGCAGCACCGCATCTTACAAATACGACGCCTTCGGCCGCCGCATCGAGAAAACCGTCGACGGCCACACCACTGAATTCCTCTGGCAAGGCGAACGCCTCATCGCCGAAAGCGCCAAGAACCGCTACCGCAGCTATATCTACGAACCGGGCAGCTTCCGACCCTTGGCAATGCTCGACGGCGAAGGCCCGCTAAAAGCGGCCCCGTTCTATTACCAACTCGACCACCTCGGCACGCCGCAGGAACTGACCGACTACAGCGGCGAGATCATGTGGTCGGCGAAGTACCGCGCCTATGGCAACCTCGCCGCGCTGGACGTCAACGAAATCGATAACCCGCTGCGTTTTCAGGGTCAGTATTTCGACGCCGAGACAGGCTTACATTACAACCGCCACCGCTACTACAATCCGGGGACTGGCCGGTTCTTGACGCCGGATCCGATCAAGCTTGCGGGCGGGTTGAATAGCTACCAGTACGTGCCTAACCCTACTGGGTGGGTGGATCCTTTGGGGTTGAGTAGCGAATGTCCACAGAAGAAAGCTAAATCTAAGGGCGATATCGGTAACCCTTCCGAAAAAGCCAAGGTCAACGAAGGCGAACCAGCGGCACCTTCCCCCGTCCCTCGCGGAGAAAGTACTACTCGTGTCCGGCACTACACCAACAGAAAAGGCTCTACTGGTATCGAAAGCGATGGTGTAATCCAAGCTCAGGATAACAATCGTGTTTACGTCGAACCCGCCAACAAGAAGCCGCTGAGCCAGCTTGATGCTGAAGAAAAATACCAAATTGGCAGAGGCCGCGGCCGGGATTACATTGAGACAGACGTACCTGACTCGCAGCTCGAATGGGTTAAAAACCCTAGGTATGGAACTATGGAGCTGACCATTAAAGGAAACTTAAAATTAGAGAACCCAACTTTTACTCGGAGAAAATAATGTTAGAAAAAAACAAGAAAATCATACTGACTGGCGAAGATGCTCTGGAAGCACTCGCAAATATTGAATTCATCATGATTTCCCTACATAAAATGGGAAGTTACTATAGCGACAAACCGGTTGAAGAATATCGAAAAGCTACAACCGAGTTCATTGACAATGAAAACGTAACTCAGCGACTAGCAAAAATCAGAACAATTATCAGCAAAAACTTTGACTCAACTCTTGGCGAGGATGACATGGATGACATAGAGCGTCATGTGGAGGGAATTGAATTCTGGAAGCCTTGAATGCTTAGCTGTACGAAGAAATCTGCTGAGCCGCCTGATATGCGTGAAAAACACGTCACTGAAACCTTCAAGGCGACTGTCAACTTAAACCCCCCATTCAAGAATAATGAAAAACAGAAAACTTATGCTCAACGCATAATCACCAGATCAAATCTCTGCGACCACTCTCACGGATTAAATAATCAAAGGACTGTTATCTTGAAACACTTAAGCCGCACTCTCACCTTGCTTCTAGCCCTTACCTTCTCCCTAAGCGCAATCGCGCTGTCACTACGATCCGAACAACGTCCCGACGGCACAACTGTCTTGTTGCTTACAAACGAAGCCAGTCCAGAACGGGCTCACAAGCTCAACCAAGACCCGGCGGTTCGTTCTGCACTCGTTGATTTTTTTGGCTACCAAACCGGAAGTTACACCAATGACAATACGATGATCGTGCAGCAGGTTCTTGAAGCGCTCGACTCAGAAATGTCGACTTTTGTTGATGGTGTCCCTCCCGGCAGAAAAATGATCACTGCCATGGACGACGGTAACAACGGGTTCGAGCGCGCCGCATTGCTGCTGGACGACAAGGGGCAGTTGCTCGCCGTAGGACTGGTCAATGGCCACTGCACCGTCAAGTCTCGCGAGGAACCATTGACTTGTAACGATGCGCCGGAAACCGTGCTGACTATTTTCCAGCCAGAAGGCGCCGGCAAGTCTGACGCCGATGCTTTGATCCCCTGGAGTAAGCAACTGCCTCCTATGATGGCGCTGTGGGCGGAGAGTGACGATCCAGAACGCCGAGCCGCTGCGCAGAAGATTGCCCACGTTGAGTACATCGTGACTCAGCCGAAACAGGGAGCCTGGACTGCGGCTCAATTACCTTCTGATTTTCCAAAAGCGATGCTGCCGTTGCTTCCGCAGCGAGCTCACTTGATTGGCGCCGGCGCTCACGGTGTCTTTACGACACCGGGTATGGAGGGCACGTCAATTGACGGTGACTGGGACAAAATAGCCGGACGCCCTCAGCATGAATATGAGGTCATTCTCAGGACTTTTACCGAATACGCGGATGTTATCGACTTCTATCAGCAACATGCAAAGGACGCCGAAGTCAGCGGCAACGAGCGCAAAGCGCTCGTTGAAGGCCGCATCAATGGTGGTACCTATAAAGTAGAAATCACCAATAGAAAAGAAGCCGGCACAGTGATCACGTTTTCCGCTTGGCGGCAGGAGGTCTAATTCATCTCTGAAGACAGAGCGATCATGTGGTCGCTTTGTCTTCTGAGCAAAAGGGACTGAGTAAAAGAGGACAGATTTCTTTCTTCAAACTGAATATAAATCTGTCCCCTTTTCTTAAGGCAGGCTGCTCAGAGCGGATGGGCGCTGTCAGCCCAATAGGAAAGTGGAAATAACCTGAATGATAATTGAACTTGACGGCCTATCCATTTCTTCCGAGCAGGATTTCCACAAGCGGATAGCTTCTGCATTTTCTTGGGCTCAGTACTATGGAAACAACCTAAATTCTCTGTGGGATTTGCTCAGTACGGACGTGGAGCGTCCGATTGAAATAGTATGGAAAAATTCGAAAGAATCTGAACAAAGCATGGGCGAAACTTTTAAAAAATAATATTTATATTTGAGCGAACAAAAAATCAGGACATATCCCTGGGTTTAGATGAAAAACTCGAATACAAATTAAAGTAAAAAAAATTGATACTTGCCAGCGCACTTGTTCAACGCTGCAGTAAGCACGATTATCGTTTGAATGATCAGAGCAAAGTATTCACGAATGCAAAGATTTGAAGAGACCCAATGAGATCAAAACTCGAATACAAGCTCCAACCTATCAGAGTACCAAGCGGCTGGACAATAACAATCAACAATCTCTTTGAGGTGGAGCTGACACCGGAGACTTGCAACTGGTTCTCTAGTTCGGTACTGATCGGAGGAGTCCGCCAGAGTACCGGCCATTGCTTTGACACGAGAGTCGAGCCCGAAGGGGATCCCGACGGAGAATTTGTGATTGATATGCTAACGATCGAATACGATAGAAGAGGTGAGCCAATCAAAAACTCCGAAAAGTTTCTAGGTGAATTCAGAACCAAAAGCAAAATCGAATTCATTGAAAGAATTGAAGATTTTATGATTGAGGCTTGATTACATCATTGTTCACGAATCAAAAAGATTAAAAACGGCTTTCCGAGCTAAATCTGTATTGACGCCTCAATAAGCGACACAGGAAAAATCGCAGCACAACACTGCGATTTCTCACCCCATAGAATCAATCTGCCGCCAACCGCACCTGCCTCTCCAACTCCACCTTCAACCCCGGCTCCAGCTTCAACTGCCGTGCCAGTTCATCCAGATAGCTCTTCTCCATAAAATTCTCCTCATCCACCAGCATCACACTGGCGATGTACATCTCCGCCGCCATTTCCGGCGTGCTCGCCGCGCGGGCGACGTCGGTGGGGTCGAGGGGTTTGTTGAGTTCGGCGTGGAGCCAGTGTTGCAGTTCCTGGTCGTTGTCGAGTTTGGTGAATTCGCCTTCGATCAGTTCGCGCTCGCGCTCGTCGATGTGGCCGTCGGCCTTGGCGGCGGCGACCAGGGCTTTGAGGATCGCCTGACTGTGTTCTTCGACTTGCGCGGGTGGCAGGCGGTCGAGCGTTTGTGGTTCGCGTTGTGGTGCGCTGCCTTTTTGGGCGTTGTAGTTGCCGTAGGCCTTGTAGGCCAGTACGCCCAGCGCGGCGAGGCCGCCGTAGATGGCGACTTTGCCGCCGACCTTGCGGACCTTTTTATTGCCGAGCAGCAGGCCCATCGCGCCCGCGGCCAATGCGCCGCCGCCCGCGCCGGACAGCAGGCCGCCGAGGCCGCTGGAGCCAGACGAGCCACCGAGCAAACCGCCCAGTCCGCTGGCAGCCGACTTGTTGGAAGCGCCACCAGTCTTGTTCTGCAGCATTTCCTGCCCGGACTTGAGCAGTTGATCGAGCAATCCACGGGTGTTCATGTTCCGTCTCCAAACAAGGGTTATCCGGATCTAAGGCCCTCAGCCTAGTTCGAAAGTGCCCCAACCCGCCCCGTGAGTGTGCTTCGAGATGTTGCTCGCCACTCAGAAGGGCATGTTTCGAGCGTTACGCAATTGAAAAGGGGCAGGCCTCTCGGCCTGCCCCCTTCTCCCCCTCCCCCTTAGAATCGCGAAACACTCCGCATCGCATCCACCAAATAGCGCATGGCGATCCGGTCGCTCTCTGACAGCTCCCGATAACGCTCCACAAGTTTCAATTCCTCGGAATTGAGGCGGCGTCTTCTGCGCCCGCCGCCCAAGCAAGGGAAGATGCCCAACATTTCGGTGATGCTCTGTATTTTTGCCATGGACGATGTCCTTCTCTATTGAGTCAAGAAACTGCTGAACCTCACATCGCCCTGCCTCTTCGAGCAGCGTCGTGTGCCCCGCCGGCACGAAGGCTTGTATCCGGTCTTGCCCATAGAATAGGAATTAAATCGGCGTTGAAAAGCGGTTTTTAGAGTAATTAATCGAAAAAAGCAGATATGCCCTCTAAATCAGAGAGCCCTGTCAGAAAAATTACAGACATGTCTTGTTTCATTGCCAGGTGACGCAACGCAAACAAGCCTTTTTGCCCGACAATCGAACCGATTAAGCTAGCGGGCATCTGTTTATAGTCCGTTGCGTTTGGCCGAAGGCATGACCGAACCGTAATTTCCGATCCGACAGGTGCCAGGAACGGCGCTGGATTGCACACGACAGGTTGTATTTATGCACCGCAGGAATTTGCTCAAAGCGTCCATGGCCATTGCGGCCTATACCGGTCTTTCCGCGTCGGGCCTGTTGGCCGCCCGCGCTTGGGCAGCCAATGGCGGCGCCGCCGATGGCGAGGCCCAGGCCTTCGATTTCGAGGCGTTGAAGCGTCAGGCCAAGCAGCTCGCCGGCAGTGCCTATCAGGATACGAAACAGGTGTTGCCGCCAACCCTGGCGACCATGACTCCGCAAAATTTCAACGCGATCCGCTACGACGGCGAGCATTCCTTGTGGAAGGAAAACAAAGGTCAGCTGGACGTGCAGTTCTTCCACGTCGGCATGGGTTTCCGTCAACCGGTGCGCATGTACAGCGTTGATCCGAAGACGCGCATGGCGCGCGAGGTGCATTTCCGTCCGGCGCTGTTCAATTACGAGAACACTTCGGTCGACACCCAGCAGCTCAAGGGCGACCTGGGTTTTGCCGGCTTCAAACTGTTCAAGGCGCCGGAGCTGGATCGGCATGACGTGGTGTCGTTTCTGGGCGCCAGCTATTTCCGTGCGGTCGATGCCACTGGCCAATATGGCCTTTCCGCGCGCGGCCTGGCCATCGACACTTACGCGAAGAAACGCGAAGAGTTTCCCGACTTCACCAAGTTCTGGTTCGAGACGCCTGACAAGAACGCCACGCGTTTTGTGGTCTACGCCCTGCTCGACTCGCCGAGCGCGACCGGCGCCTATCGCTTCGACATCGATTGCCAGGCCGAGCGCGTGGTCATGGAAATCGACGCGCACATCAATGCTCGTACCACCATCGAACAACTCGGCGTGGCGCCAATGACGAGCATGTTCAGCTGCGGCACCCACGAACGGCGCATGTGCGACACCATTCATCCGCAGATTCACGACTCCGATCGCCTGGCAATGTGGCGCGGCAATGGCGAGTGGATCTGCCGGCCGTTGAACAACCCGGCGACGCTGCAATTCAATGCATTTGCCGACAAGGACCCGAAGGGTTTCGGCCTGGTGCAGACCGACCATGAATTCGCCAACTATCAGGACACTGTCGACTGGTACAGCAAGCGCCCGAGCCTGTGGGTTGAACCAACGACCGCCTGGGGCGAAGGCTCTATCGATCTGCTGGAAATTCCTACGACCGGCGAGACGCTGGATAACATCGTCGCCTTCTGGACGCCGAAGAAACCCGTGGCTGCCGGTGATTCGCTGAACTACGGGTACAAGCTGTACTGGAGCGCCCTGCCACCGGTCGGCACGCCACTGGCACGGGTGCACGCAACGCGTTCAGGCATGGGCGGCTTCACCGAGGGCTGGGCGCCGGGTGAGCACTACCCGCCGGTCTGGGCGCGGCGCTTTGCCGTGGACTTCACCGGTGGCGGCCTCGAGCGCCTGCCACAGGGCACCGGAATCGAGCCAGTGATTACCTGTTCCAACGGCAAGGTGCAGGACTTCAGCGTGCTGGTGCTGGATGACATCAAGGGCTACCGGATTCTGTTCGATTGGTATCCGACCAATGACAGTGTCGAGCCAGTGGAACTGCGCCTGTTCATTCGCACCAATGACCGCACGTTGAGCGAGACCTGGCTGTACCAGTATTTCCCGCCGACCCCGGACAAGCGTAAATACCCTTGAGGTTATAAGGCGGCTGTTCTGGCGTCATTCGCGAGCAGGCTCGCTCCCACAGGGGTCCGCATTCCTACTGTGGGAGCGAGCCTGCTCGCGAAGAGGCCCGCCTGACAACGCAAACTTGTGCCGAATAGAAAAAGCCCCGACCATCACCGGCTCGGGGCTTTTGCTTTCCAGCCTTCAATCAATCGCGCAAATCCGATTCATGAATCGGCTGATCCCGATGGGTCGCGCGCTGATACTGCGCCGGCCACACTGCTTTGCGCCCGCCCAGATCATCGTCGGCATGCAGCGGCCAGTACGGATCGCGCAGCAGCTCTCGGGCGAGGAAAATGATATCGGCCTGACAGGTACGCAGAATGTGCTCGGCCTGGGCCGGCTCGGTAATCATTCCGACAGTACCGGTGGCGATGCCTGACTCTTTGCGTACACGCTCGGCGAAGCGCGTCTGATATCCGGGTCCAACCGGGATTTCCGCGTTTGCAGCAGTCCCTCCTGAAGACACGTCAATGAGATCGGCGCCCAGCATATGAAGGCGGCGCGCAAGCTCCACGGTCTCATCCGGATTCCAGCCATCTTCGACCCAATCGGTCGCCGAGACGCGGACAAACACCGGCAACTCCTCCGGCCATACCGCCCTCACCGCTTCAGTGACTTGCAGCACCAGACGGATACGATTCTCGAACGAACCACCGTACTGATCGCGGCGTTGATTGCTCAGCGGCGAGAGAAACTGATGCAGCAGATAGCCATGCGCAGCATGCACCTCGACCACGCTGAAACCCGCCGTCAGCGCGCGTTTGGCCGCGTCGACAAAGGCCTGGATCACTTCGGCGATCTGCCCTTCATCCAGCTGCTTCGGTTGGGTGTGCTGCGGGTCGAAAGCAATCGGCGATGGCCCGACCGGGGTCCAGCCGCCATCTTCGGGTTTGACGCTGCCATGCTTGCCGATCCACGGCCGGTGAGTGCTGGCCTTGCGCCCGGCATGGGCCAGTTGAATACCGGCGACCGCGCCCTGGGCGGTGATGAAGCGGGTGATGCGTTGCAGCGGAGCGATCTGTTCGTCATTCCACAGGCCGAGGTCTTCGGCGGTAATGCGCCCGTCGGCAGTGACCGCCGTGGCTTCGGTGAAAACCAGGCCGGCACCGCCCACCGCGCGGCTGCCCAAGTGCACCAGATGCCAGTCGTTGGCCAGGCCGTCGACGCTGGAGTACTGGCACATCGGCGACACGGCGATGCGGTTGGGCAGGGTCAGTTGGCGAAGAGTAAAGGGTTCAAGCAGCAGACTCATGGGGCACCTCTCGAATCAGTGGGCAGGCTCCAGGGTTCTGTTTGAAAAGTCGACGAGTGACAGAAAAAGGGTGCAGCACCCGCCCCCGCGGGCAAAAATTCGACAAGACGTCACAAGGCCAATCAAGCAGTGCTTAGAGCCTAGTCGACAACCGGGAATGACGGAGGGTTCAGAGTAATTCAGTGTGTGAAAGGATGCTTTCGCGAGCAGGCTTAACGCGGTTCGATATGAGCAATCATCAGCTGCACAGTCTCGTTGCCACGAAACTCGTTAACGTCGAGCTTGTAAGCCAGTTCAACCCATTGAATCGTCGGGTTCGGCCACACATCGCGATCAATGCCAAACGCGATGCCATCGAGCTTCACCGAACCGCATTCGCTTTTCAGCACCACTTTCAAATGCCGTTCGCCGACCACGCGCTGCTCGACCAGTTGAAACACACCGTGAAACAGCGGCTCGGGAAAATGCTGCCCCCACGGCCCGGCGTGGCGCAAGGCGCGAGCCAGTTCGAGATGAAACTCTTCAACGGCCAGCGTGCCATCTGAAAGCATCCGCCCAGTGAGGTCTTCTTCGCGAAGTTGCCTACGCACTTCAGCGTCGAAAGCCTCGGCGAACAGCGGAAAATTCTCCTGCGGCAAGGTCAGACCAGCGGCCATCGCGTGGCCACCATATTTGGCGATCAGGTTCGGATGCTGCGCCGCGACCACACTCAGCGCATCGCGAATATGGAAGCCCTGCACCGAGCGACCGGAGCCCTTGAGCAGACCATCACCGGCATCGGCGAAGGCAATGGTCGGGCGGAAATAGCGCTCTTTCATGCGCGAGGCGAGGATGCCGATCACGCCCTGATGCCACTCCGGATCGAACAGGCACAGACCAAACGGCATCGACTCGACCGGCAGATCCTTGAGCTGCGCCAGCGCTTCACGCTGCATGCCCTGCTCGATGGATTTGCGATCCTGGTTCATGCCGTCCAGTTGCGCAGCCATTTCCCGCGCCAGATTGGCGTCGGCCGTAAGCAGGCATTCGATGCCCAGGCTCATGTCGTCCAGACGTCCGGCGGCGTTCAGGCGCGGGCCGACGATGAAACCGAGGTCGGTGGAAGTGATCCGCGCAGCCTCTCGCTTGGCGACTTCGAGAATCGCCTTGATCCCCGGCCGTGCCCGGCCGGCGCGAATCCGCTCCAGCCCTTGATGCACAAGAATGCGGTTGTTGGCATCCAGCGGCACCACGTCGGCGACGCTGCCCAGCGCCACCAGATCGAGCAGTTCGCCGATGTTCGGTTGTGGCTTGCTCTCGTACCAGCCGAGGCTGCGCAGACGCGCGCGCAACGCCATGAGTACGTAAAAGATCACCCCGACGCCGGCCAGCGCTTTGCTCGGAAATTCGCAGCCCGGCTGATTCGGATTGACCAGCGCATCAGCCTGCGGCAGTTCATCGCCGGGCAAGTGGTGGTCGGTGATCAACACCTTCAGTCCGGCGCGCTTGGCCGCCGCGACGCCTTCGACACTGGAAATACCATTGTCGACGGTGATCAATAATTGCGGTTCACGGGTCAGCGCGACTTCGACGATTTCCGGCGTCAGGCCGTAGCCGTATTCGAAGCGATTCGGCACCAGGTAATCGACATGCGCCGCGCCCAACAGGCGCAGACCGAGCACACCGACAGTGCTGGCGGTGGCGCCGTCCGCATCGAAGTCGCCAACAATGAGAATGCGCTGACGCTGCTCCAGAGCCGTCACCAGCAGGTCGACCGCCGCATCGATGCCTTTGAGCTGCTGGAACGGGATCAAGCGCGCCAGACTCTTGTCCAGCTCCGCCTCCGACTGCACGCCCCGCGCCGCGTACAGGCGGGTCAGCAGTGGCGGCAGATCACCGAGGAAAGGCAGCGTGGCAGGCAATTGACGAGGTTCGATACGCATGGGGCGACGGAGGCTTCTCTTTGATTCGTGGGAAATATCAGCGGTGTCGCGACCTCAGCCGCGCTCACCTTGCAGCCATTGCAACTGGACTTCGTGCTGACCGCGATCGTCGGTGACGAAGATCGTGCCTTCGCTGATCATCACGTCCCACTTGATGACGCGCGGCATGTCCTTGGCCAGGGTCTCCAGCACTTCTTGCGGGACGGCGGCGATGTTGACGTTTTTCAGGTTCTTGATCGCCGGGATCACCTTGGTTTCCCACACACGCAGGCTGCCGTAGGCCAGCAGGCTGGTGCGTTCGGTGCGGCGCGAGCACCAGGTCAGGCGATCGGCATCCGGCTGGCCGACTTCGATCCAGTGCAGGACACGGTCGTCCAGGCTCTTTTCCCACAAGGCCGGTTCATCCACGTCTGACAGACCACGGCCGAACGACAGCTGCTCGTTGTACCAGAGCGCGTAGGCCAGCAGCCGCACAGTCATGCGTTCTTCGGTCTCCGAAGGATGACGGGCGATAGTCTGCTTGACGCTTTCGTAGACGCTGCGGTCGAGGTCGGTGAGGTTCAGTTCGAATTTGTAGGTAGTGGACGGCTGGGCCATGAACGGGCTTCTTGATACGAGGAAAGTCGGCAAGTCTAACCGATGCCACAGGCAATCATCGAATTGATGGCAATCAAGCTGCGGCGTCTGACAGTCGGCTATGTTAAAACCCTGTATCCGCTCAGCCTTGTCCTACAGGATTTCGCATGCCGTTCACCAGCAAACCGCTCTCGGGTCTGAAAGTCATTGAATTGGGTACGTTGATTGCCGGGCCGTTTGCCTCGCGCATTTGCGGCGAATTCGGCGCCGAAGTGATCAAGATCGAATCGCCGGACGGCGGCGATCCCCTGCGCAAATGGCGCAAGTTGTACGAAGGCACCTCGTTGTGGTGGTTTGTCCAGGCGCGCAACAAGAAGTCGCTGACCCTCAATCTGAAACACCCCGACGGTTTGGCGATCCTGAAACAACTGCTGGGCGAAGCCGACATCCTCATCGAGAATTTCCGCCCCGGCGTCCTGGAAAAACTCGGTCTGAGCTGGGAAACCCTGCACGCACTGAACCCGAAACTGGTGATGGTGCGCCTCTCCGGTTTCGGTCAGACCGGGCCGATGAAGGACCAGCCAGGTTTCGGTGCGGTCGGCGAATCCATGGGTGGCCTGCGGTACATCACCGGTTTCGAAGATCGGCCACCGGTGCGCACCGGGATTTCCATCGGTGATTCGATTGCCGCGCTGTGGGGCGTGATCGGTGCGTTGATGGCGCTGCGTCATCGCGAGGTCAACGGCGGGCTGGGCCAAGTGGTCGACGTTGCGCTGTATGAAGCTATCTTCGCGATGATGGAAAGCATGGTGCCGGAGTTCGACGTGTTCGGTTTCATCCGCGAGCGCAGCGGCAACATCATGCCGGGCATCACGCCCTCTTCGATCCACACCAGCGCCGACGGCAAGCATGTGCAAATCGGCGCCAATGGTGATGCAATCTTCAAACGCTTCATGCTCGTGATTGGCCGCGCAGATCTTGCCAACGACCCGGTGCTGGCCAGTAACGACGGGCGTGACAGTCGCCGGGACGAGTTGTATGGCGTGATTGATCGCTGGGTCAATTCCTTACCGCTGCAGACCGTTCTCGACTTGCTCAATCAGGCCGACGTACCGGTCAGCCGGATCTTCAGCGCCGAGGACATGTTCAACGATCCGCAATACCTGGCGCGGGAGATGTTCCTGCATGCCAAGCTGCCGGACGGCAAGGACTTCAAGATGCCCGGCATCGTGCCGAAGCTGTCGGAAACGCCGGGCTCGTCCGAATGGGTCGGACCGCAGCTTGGCGAACACAATGCGCAGGTGCTTGGCGATCTGGGCTACGACGCGGCGCAAATCGCTCGGCTGCGCGAAGACGGGGCCATTTGAGCAACGCTGGAGGTTTGGTTTTCGAGCAAAAAGCTGTGCACAGGGCAAACGCCGGGCAAAAGAAACCCCGAGAAGTGGGGAGACAACTCGGGGTTAAACGGGGTCTGCTTCGAGACCCGTAGCAGCAAGCGACAAGCACCGGAGCACAATGCTTGATCCTGCTGTTATGGGGTCTGACTGACAGGTATGCAGGAAGGTTCCCACAAAAAATATTTCATCTTTACAGGGCCGGACGCTTGTCCAGAGCTGCATTGCGCAACGCCGCAATGACGCAGGGTTCCAGCCGCCCTTCGGCGATCATCACGTCACGGTGCAGGCCGTCCACCACGTCGGTCAGCAAGCGCTTGTCGCTCAACTGGGCCTGATTGAATTCGCGTTCCACCACAATGGCGCCGCTGCTGTTCTTCAGCGTCACCAGACATTCACCATGGCTGCCGCGAGGGGTCAGGGTCACCTGATACGGGCTCAGAGCCTCACCGAGCAATAGACTGATACTTTCCATCTCGATCTCCACTCAATAGTCCGAAAACACAGTGCCTGGGGCGTGTTCACATTAAATGACCACCGGCCCGAGAAGAAAGTTCTGCCTGTCACGTTCCGACCTTGCAGGACCGTGTCTGACAGAGCATGCATGGCGAAGATGACAGAAAAATATTCGCCGGTATCAGGCCTCGATGAGTGCCTGCGCAGTGATCAGATAACTGTCCAGCAGACCTCGCATCAACACCGCCGAAACCGGTGTCTGCAGACGCCCCAACAGGCGCAGGCGTTGTTGACGAAGCACCGGCTCCAGGTCACTCAACAAACTCTGCGCGACCGAGCCCAGCAGAATCAGGGCACGCGCCTCATGGTGCGCCGCCAGGTGATGAATCAATGCCAACCCATCGCCACCTTTGAGCTGCGGATCGCAAATGGCGATATCGACCGCACCGCGATGCCCCAGTGAAGACAGGGCTGACGCCAGCGAAGGCGCGGTCAATACGTCGTAGATGCCGATGGCATTGAGCATTTGATGCAATGCCATCAGCTGGAACGGGTTGGGTTCAAGGATCAGGACTTTAAGCGAGCGCATGGGCGACCTCTGGAGCGATCATCGCGGACTCTCACCGCAGGTGTCGTTCACTCTAGGGCAGGCGTCTTAAGCCTCCCATCAGAAAAGTAGCCGCGTCTTGCAGGACATTTCCCTTCTTTACTGCAGACAGCGGCACCCGCTCTCGGTCCGACGCTGGGTGATGTCGGTCCAGCCGCCCAACAAGCCGCGCAATTTGCCGTCGCCGCTGTAAAACGGCACGGTCCACTGATAAACCTCGCGAGGCCCGCCCTTGAACAGCAGTTGGCGTTTGCTGAAGCGCGACTTGCGGGTTTGCAACTGGGCGATGAATTCGTCGTGGAGCATCCGCGCGGTGGTTTCCGGAAACGCATCGACTTCGATCAGCAAGCGTCCCTGCATCTGGTCCTGGCGCACCGACAGCGCCTCTTCGTAACTGCGATTGCAGATGATCAAACGCCCGTGCAGATCACGGACAAACACCGGATCCGGCATCGAATCGATCAGGGCATGCTGAAAGGCCAGTTGATCGCCCAACTCCTTTTCCGCAGCGTAGCGCAGCTTGATCACGGCCGCCAGGCGCCGGTTCCACACCAGCGACAGCATTCCGAAAACGCCGATTCCCCCCATCGCCCAGCATGCCCACTCGACCAGGCGCTTCCACACGGAGGGCACGGGCGGCGGCGAAACGCCTGCCAGCCACTTGAGACGAATCGCCCGCAACTCCGCAGCAGGGAAAGCTTCCAGCGCCTTGTTAAGAATACTCAGTAGTTGCGGCATGCCTTTTCGTACAGCCAGATGATCGGCTTCCCACTTGCCCTCTACCAGAGCACCGACCTTGAGCATGCCCAACGGATAGAGCTGCGCGCCGATTTCGTTTTCGATGGTTGCGTAGGCTTCCCCACTCTCGACCAGCGCCCGCGCTTCGGCGTAGGTTTTCACCGAGCGTATTTCAATCGACGGATAATCGCGCCGAATCGCATCCTCCAGGGCATGACGGGCGGGCAGCACCAGAACGCGCTTCGCCAGTTGCTCGAAAGACTCCACCCTCGGGGCATTGGCATGTCCGACAAACACCCAGCCAGCACCTCCGAAAGCATGACTGAAATCGAGAAAGGCCTTGCGTTCATCGCTCATGGCCAACGTCGTACTGATGTCCGCGACCCCGCTTTGCAGGCGATCGAGCATATGGTCGGTAGAGAACGATTCCTGGTGCTCGAATTGCAGTCCGGTCATTGCGCTGACCCGCTTGAGCACATCGTTGTTCAGACCGCTCCACTGGCCGTGTTCGTCCTGAAACAGGTACAGCGGATATTGCACCGATGCCACCGTTACTCTGGGGTTGTCACGGATCCATTGCCGCTCGTGCGCATCCAGTTCGACAACCGGCACAGTGCCCGACGCATTGGCCTGATCGAGTGCCATCTGCGCTGCCACGCCGCTGTGCATCCATCCCAGCACCGCCAACAAAAACAACCAGCCCAGTGCCGGTTTCAAACCTCTGTAAAACAGCATTGCCATTTCCTTCGTGATCGACTCACCCGTCCTTCGTGGGTGAAAACCCGAGCAGTGTGGCAGCAGAAACAAAAAAGCCCGTCAGGAGACGGGCTTCAAAATGTGACAGCTTTTACTGGCTTAGAGTGGCTTGCCGCGGTTGCCATGCTGGCTGACAAAGGCTTGCACGGCTTTCAGGTCGTTTGGCAGAACCGTGCAACGCTCGTTTCGCTCAAACAAATCAGAAAGATGTGCAGGTAGTTCGAGCGCTTTTCCTACACCCGCTTTCTCCACTGCCTCAGGAAACTTGACCGGATGGGCAGTGCCCAGAATTACCATCGGGATATCCAGACTGCGACGGCATTCGCGCGCAGCTTTCACACCGATGGCAGTGTGCGGGTCGAGGACTTCACCGGTTTGCTCGTAGACGTCGGCGATGGTTTCGCAGGTCTGCGCATCGTCCACCGCCAGCGAATCGAACAGCTTGCGTGCTTCGGTCCAGCGTTCTTGTTCGACGCTGAAACTGCCGTCCTTTTTGAACGAGTCCATCAGGCCGGCAATCGCCGCACCGTTACGCCCGTGCAGGTCGAACAGCAGGCGCTCGAAGTTCGACGACACCATGATGTCCATCGACGGCGACAGCGTTGCGTGCAGGGTTTCCTTGACGTACTGGTTGCCGCTCATGAAGCGGTGCAGGATGTCGTTGCGGTTGGTCGCCACGATCAACTGATTGATCGGCAGGCCCATGTTGCGCGCCAGGTAGCCGGCGAAGATGTCGCCGAAGTTGCCGGTCGGTACCGAGAACGACACCGAACGCGCCGGACCGCCCAACTGCAGGGACGCATGGAAGTAGTAAACGATCTGGGCCATGATCCGCGCCCAGTTGATCGAGTTCACCGCCACCAGACGCGTGCCTTTGAGGAAGCTCTGGTCGGCGAAGCTGTTCTTGACCATTTCCTGGCAGTCATCGAAGTTGCCTTCGATGGCGATGTTGTGGATGTTCTCGCCGAAGATCGTTGTCATCTGCCGACGCTGCACTTCCGATACACGCTGATGCGGGTGCAGGATGAAGATGTCGACGTTTTCACAGTGCTTGCAGCCTTCGATGGCCGCAGAACCGGTGTCTCCAGAGGTGGCACCGACAATCACCACGCGCTCGCCGCGCTTTTCCAGCACGTAGTCGAGCAGACGACCGAGCAGTTGCAGGGCGAAGTCCTTGAACGCCAGGGTCGGGCCATGGAACAGCTCCAGCACCCATTCATTACCGTTCAACTGACGCAATGGCGCCACGGCGCTGTGCGCGAACACGCCGTAGGTTTCTTCGAGGATCTTCTTGAAATCGGCATCCGGGATGCTGCCGGTGACAAACGGGCGCATCACCCGGAAGGCCAGTTCGTGATACGGCAGGCCAGCCCAGGAAGCGATCTCTTCCTGAGTGAAACGTGGCAGGTTTTCCGGGACGTACAGACCGCCATCGGTCGCCAGACCGGCCAGCAGGACCTCTTCGAAATTCAGGGCCGGGGCCTGGCCGCGAGTACTGATATATCGCATTTTTTTCAAACCTTCGGTTTGAGCTGCAAGCTGCAAGCTGCAAGGCGCAAGTAAAAGCCAGACTGCTTCTCTCTTGCCGCTTGCAGCTCGAAGCTTGCCGCTGCTTTTAGTTCAAATGTTCGACACGGATCCGTACAACCGGGCCGTCGACGCCAGCCAGTGCTTCCAGCGCGGTGATCGCATCATTGATGCGTTGCTCGACCACGCGGTGGGTCAGCAGGATCATCGGCACCAGGCCGTCATGCTCTTCGACTTCCTTCTGCATGATCGATTCGATATTGATGCCGCGCTCCGACAGGATGCTCGCCACCTGAGCCAGTACGCCCGGGTGGTCCTTGGCGTGGATTCGCAGGTAGTAAGCGCTTTCGCAGGCTTCGATCGGCAGGATCGGATGCGCCGACAGCGAGTCCGGCTGGAAGGCCAGGTGCGGCACACGGTTTTCCGGGTCGGAAGTCATCGCGCGAACCACGTCGACCAGGTCGGCGATCACCGACGAAGCGGTCGGCTCCATGCCAGCGCCGGCGCCATAGAAGAGAGTCGAACCGGCGGCGTCACCGTTGACCATGACGGCGTTCATCACGCCGTTGACGTTGGCGATCAGGCGATCGGCCGGAATCAGCGTCGGGTGCACGCGCAACTCGATGCCGGCGTCAGTGCTGCGCGCCACACCCAAGTGCTTGATGCGATAGCCCAGCGCTTCGGCGTAGTTGACGTCGGCAGTGGTCAGTTTGGTGATGCCTTCGGTGTACGCCTTGTCGAATTGCAGCGGAATACCGAAGGCGATAGACGCCAGAATGGTCAGCTTGTGCGCGGCATCGATGCCTTCGACGTCGAAGGTCGGATCGGCTTCGGCGTAACCCAGCGCTTGCGCTTCGGCGAGCACGTCTTCGAACGTACGGCCCTTCTCGCGCATTTCGGTGAGGATGAAGTTGCCGGTGCCGTTGATGATCCCGGCAACCCAGTTGATGCGGTTGGCGGACAGGCCTTCGCGGATCGCCTTGATCACCGGAATGCCACCGGCCACGGCCGCTTCGAATGCCACGATCACGCCTTTCTCGCGTGCCTTGGCGAAAATCTCATTACCGTGAACGGCTATCAGCGCCTTGTTCGCGGTGACCACATGCTTGCCATTCTCGATGGCCTTGAGTACCAGCTCGCGGGCAACGGTGTAGCCGCCCATCAGCTCTATGACGATGTCGATCTCAGGGTTCGTGGCCACTTCGAAGACATCGTTGGTAATCGCAATACCGGTCGTCTGGAACTGAGGCTTTGGCGTGCGCGTGGCAATTTGCGCCACTTCGATTCCACGCCCGGCACGACGAGCAATTTCCTCGGCGTTGCGCTGAAGTACGTTGAAGGTACCGCCACCGACGGTCCCTAACCCACAGATGCCTACTTTGACCGGATTCACTGTGAACTCCCCATGAAACGGCCGACACAGGGTCGGCCGGAAAACAACCGCGTGCTCGCGGCTCTCTGTTGATGGCCCGGCGCTGTAGCTGCCGGACCACGATCATCAACGGTTGCCCGTGACGATGCGAATTACTTCGCGCCCAGCGCCAGTTTGGCGACTTGTGGCGCCGGCTGGTAGCCCGGAATGACCTGCCCGTCGGCCAAAACGATGGCCGGTGTACCGTTCACGCCGATCGACTGACCTAGCGCGAACTGTTTGGAAACCGGGTTATCGCACTTGGCGGCTTTGATTTCCTTGCCATCGACCATTTTGTCCATGGCAGCTTTCTTGTCTTTCGAGCACCACACTGCTTGCAGCTGCTCGTCACCCGGCGAATTCAGGCCCTGGCGCGGGAACGCCACGTAGCGCACTTCGATGCCGCGATTGTTCAGCTCGGGCACTTCGGCATGCAGTTTGTGGCAGTACGGACAGGTGGTGTCGGTGAACACGGTGATGTGCGATTTGGTCTCGCCCACGGCCGGGTAGACCACGGTTTCGGCCACCGGGATGGCATTGATCAGTTTGGAAATGCCCAGGCGTTCGGTCTTCTCGGTCAGGTTGACCGGTTTGCCATTCGCGAGCTGATACAGGTTGCCCTGCACGATGTACTGGCCATCGGCACTGGCGTACAGCACGCGGCTGCCTTTGAGTTTGACTTCGTACATGCCAGGCAACGGGCTGGCACTGATGCTTTCGACTGGAACCTCGAGTTCGAGTTTTTCCAGGCTTTGACGAATGGCTTTGTCGGCCGCGTCGTCGGCGACGGCAAAGGTGCTCACCAGCGCGACAGCGGCGGCGGCGAAAATCTGGGTCAGACGCATGAGTACTCCTGAGGGCGGGCCAATGAAACGATCAGAACGCCCGTGCGAAACACCGGGTCATAACCGTCCATCGTGCAAACCGGCAAAGCCTAACACATAAGGCCGCGAGGGCCGAATGCGCCTGTCGCCACACACTCATGTGCAACTGACACATCTTCATGCTTGTACAGTTGACCCACAACCACATGTGGCTGACACACATTATTGTGGCGAGGGGATTTATCCCCGCCGGGTTGCGAAGCAGCCCTAAACCATCCACCGCGATCTTTCAGTCAAAATCGAGCCAGCCGGGTTTGCGACTGCTGCGCAGCCGAACGGGGATAAATCCCCTCGCCACAGGTCAGTATTTCAACATTATGGGATGTGTCAGCCGCGTGGGTGGTGTTTGGCGTGCAGATCCTGCAATCGGGCGCGGGCGACATGGGTATAGATCTGCGTCGTAGAGAGGTCGCTGTGCCCGAGCAGCATCTGCACCACGCGCAAGTCCGCGCCATGGTTGAGCAGGTGCGTAGCGAACGCGTGACGCAAGGTGTGCGGCGACAGCGATTTGCTGATCCCGGCGACCTTGGCCTGATGCTTGATCCGATGCCAGAACGTCTGCCGGGTCATCTGCTCGCCGCGCTGGCTGGGGAACAGCACATCGCTGGGGCGGCCACCGAGCAACTCGCCACGACCATCACGCATATAGCGCTCGACCCAGACAATCGCCTCCTCGCCCATCGGCACCAGACGCTCCTTGCTGCCCTTGCCCATCACCCGCAATACGCCTTGGCGCAGGTTGACCTGCTCCAGTGTCAGGCTGATCAGTTCGGTCACGCGCAGGCCACAGGCATACAGCACTTCCAGCATCGCGCGGTCACGCTGGCCGATGGCGTCACTCAGGTCCGGTGCCTTGAGCAGCGCTTCGACATCGGCTTCCGATAGCGATTTGGGCAACGGCCGGCCCAGTTGCGGCATGTCGACGCGCAACGTCGGGTCGACGCTGATCAGCTTTTCCCGCAGCAGATAGCGATAAAAGCCACGCACCCCGGAGAGAAATCTCGCGGTGGAGCGTGGCTTGTAGTTTTGCTCCAGCCGCCACGCCAGGTGATCGAGGATCAATTCGCGACCGGCATTGATCAGCTCGAGATTTTTCTCCTGCAACCAGCCGTTGAACAGCGCGAGGTCGCTGCGATAGGCGTCGCGGGTGTTGTCGGACAGGCCTTTCTCCAGCCATAAAGCGTCGAGGAATTGATCAATCAGCGGATGGTCGATGGCAGGCATGGGTGCTCAGGGCAGGGCTTTTTCAAGCTGCGTGCAAATAGAGAATAAAGGCGCGCTAGTCTTTCATAGCCGGCCAGATCAAGAAACAGGCAGCTTCATTGAATGAGGCGTGTCAGATTGATCCGGTAAATCGCAGGCAACAAAAAAGCAGCCCGTAGGCTGCTTTTTTCTGCATCGGAAGCTGGGCTTAAGCCAGTTTTTCCTTGATGCGGGCTGCTTTACCCGACAGGTCGCGCAGGTAGTACAGCTTGGCTTTACGTACGTCACCGCGACGTTTAACAGCCATGCTGTCGATCTGCGGGGAGTAGGTCTGGAAAGTACGTTCTACGCCAACACCGTTGGAGATTTTACGAACGGTGAACGCACTGTTCACGCCGCGGTTACGCTTGGCGATTACAACGCCTTCGAACGCTTGCAGACGGGAACGATCGCCTTCCTTCACTTTCACCTGAACGACAATAGTGTCGCCTGGGGCGAAGGTAGGGATTTCTTTGCTCATCTGCTCTGCTTCGAGTGCAAGGATGATTTTGTTGGTCATGCTGTGCTCCTAAGGTAAATCGTTCGATCTACCATCGATACGTTGTTAACTATCGTCCCGCTCGCGGATGTATTCCTCGAGCAGCTTCTTCTCTTCTCCAGAAAGCGAGCGGCTTTCCAGAAGATCGGCGCGTCGTTCATAGGTCCGACCAAGGGACTGCTGTAAACGCCAACGCCGGATATGCGCGTGATTGCCACTCAGCAACACGTCGGGAACACGCTGATCCGCATACACCTCCGGTCGGGTGTAGTGCGGGCAATCCAGCAGACCATCCGTAAAGGAATCTTCCTCAGCGGAATCCGCATGCCCTAAAGCTCCAGGCAGCAGTCGTGTAACCGCATCGATCAGGACCATGGCCGGCAGCTCGCCGCCAGACAGTACATAGTCGCCAATCGACCACTCTTCATCGACATGAGCCTCAATAAAGCGCTCGTCAATGCCTTCGTAGCGGCCGGCAATCAGGATCAATGCATCCGATTGTGCCAGCTCGCGTACCGCCGACTGAGTCAGTTGACGGCCTTGGGGGGACAGGTAAATCACCTTCGCCGCCTCCCCGGCTGCTGCCTTGGCCTGAGCCAGCGCATCTTCCAGGGGCTTGATCTTCATCACCATGCCCGGACCACCGCCAAACGGGCGATCGTCCACAGTGTGATGCCGATCCGTCGTGTAATCTCGCGGATTCCAACAGGTCAGCTGCAAGAGCCCCTGTTTGACCGCACGACTGGTGATGCCGTAATCGCCAATGGCGGAAAACATCTCGGGAAACAAACTGATCACTTCTACGCGCAAGTTAGCCACGTCAGAAGTCCGCGTCCCAATCCACCTTCATCTCGCCCGCTTCCAGGTCGACGGCCAACACGCATTGCTCCGTATACGGCAACAGGCGTTCGCGATCATCCAGGCTGCCAGCGCAAGGCTTGACGACCATTACATCATTGGCGCCGGTTTCCAGAAGATGATCGATTTTCCCGAGCAGTTGCCCGAGGGTGTCGATGACCTTGAGACCTTCCAGCTGGTACCAGTAGTACTCGCCTTCGGTCAATTCAGCGAACAGGTTGCGCGGCACGCAGATCTCATAACCGGCCAGAAGACGAGCTTCTTCACGATCATCGAGACCCTTGAGCTTGGCGACCAGGAACTTGTCGCTCCCGCGTCCACTGACCAGCTCGACCTGTTTGACATTGCCTTCGCGCTTGAGCGTCCAGGTTTTGTACTGCAACAGGTTTTCAGTCGGATCAGTAAAGGAATAAACCTTCACTTCGCCGCGAACGCCATGAACAGAATAAATTTTGCCAATAACGATCAAATCATCGGCAGGGGCTGGCGTCGCGTTCATATTGCTCAGGCCGCAGCCTTGGCAGATTCCTTCAACAACTGAGCAACGCGCTCAGAAGGTTGTGCACCAACGCTCAGCCAGTAGGCAACGCGCTCTTGGTTCACGGACAGACGGATTTCCTGACCACGGGCAACAGGGTTGAAGAAACCAACCTGTTCTTTGTGGGAGCCGTCACGCGGGTTACGCGAGTCGGTTACGGTCAGGTGGTAAAACGGGCGCTTTTTGGAGCCGCCAAGGGCAAGACGGATTGTTAGCATGTGAACATCGTTCCTGTAGTCGGTGCTGCAAATCTAAATGCACAGCGGGCATGGGTGCCCGAAAGGCCGCATATTCTAAGGAATATCCGGACTTTTGCAAATGACTTTTTCCGGCGCCCATGGCATGCCGTGCAGATTTGCATAGAGAGCCGTCGATGAAAACGGCCAGTCAGCTCCCGCCGAGTGCGGGTTTGCTGTTGATCCTGCGTCCTTGCAGGGTCTGCGCCGGTGCGACGACCGGCGAAGTCTTGGTGTCCTGTCTCACATTTTCGGCATGCCGCCGCCGGGCAACATACCGCCCATGCCGCGCATCATTTTCGCCATACCGCCCTTGGCGGTGAATTTCTTCATCATCTTCTGCATCTGCTTGTGTTGCTTGATCAAGCGGCCGATGTCCTGCACCTGCGTGCCGGAACCCATGGCGATCCGACGCTTGCGCGAACCGCTGATCAGCTCAGGGTCGCGGCGCTCGGCCGGGGTCATGGAATTGATGATGGCTTCCATCTGCTTGAACTGCTTCTCTGCGGCGTTCTGGGCATTGCCCATCTGCGACAGGTTGACGCCGCCGATGCTCGGCAGTTTGTCCATGAGCCCGCCGAGGCCGCCCATGTTCTTCATCTGTTGCAGCTGATCGCGGAAGTCTTCGAGGTCGAAGCCCTTGCCCTTTTTCAGCTTCTTGGCCAGTTTGTCGGCCTTGTCCTTGTCCAGCGTCGCTTCAGCTTGTTCGATCAGGCTGAGCACGTCGCCCATGCCGAGGATGCGCGAGGCGATACGCTCAGGATGGAACGGATCGAGCGCTTCGCTCTTCTCGCCCATACCGATGAACTTGATCGGCTTGCCGGTGATGGCGCGCACCGACAGCGCTGCACCACCACGGGCGTCGCCGTCGACTTTGGTCAGGATTACGCCGGTCAGCGGCAGCGCATCGCCGAAGGCCTTGGCCGTGTTGGCGGCGTCCTGACCGGTCATGGCGTCGACCACGAACAGGGTTTCGACCGGGTTGATCGCGGCGTGCAGCGCCTTGATCTCGCCCATCATCTCTTCGTCGATGTGCAGACGACCGGCGGTGTCGACGATGACCACGTCGATGAATTTCAGTTTGGCTTCTTTAATAGCCGCATTGGCGATGTCGACCGGCTTCTGGCTCAGATCGGACGGGAAGAATGTCACGCCAATGTCGTTGGCCAGGGTTTCCAGTTGCTTGATCGCGGCCGGACGGTAAATGTCCGCAGACACGACCATGACCGACTTCTTCTTGCGCTCTTTAAGGAAGCGCGCCAGCTTGCCGGCAGTGGTGGTTTTACCCGCGCCCTGCAGACCGGCCATCAGAATCACGGCTGGCGGAACGGCACTCAGGTTGAGGTCTTCGTTGGCCGCGCCCATCAGGCTTTCGAGTTCGGCCTGGACGATCTTCACGAACGCCTGGCCCGGCGTCAGGCTGCGCGACACCTCGGTGCCGACAGCGCGCTCCTTGACCGAATTGACGAAGTCCTTGACCACCGGCAGTGCGACGTCAGCTTCGAGCAACGCCATGCGCACTTCACGCAGGGTGTCTTTGATATTGTCCTCGGTCAGCTTGGCCTTGCCGGTGACATGGCGCAGCGTCTGCGAGAGACGGTCGGTTAAGTTTTCAAACATTGCGCGATCCTTTCAGGCCCTGTACGAACCGGGATAATGGCGGCCCAGACCGGAATCAACATGTGCTCGGCGAGCCTGCGGCGTGGGCAGGTCGCGGATTATAGCGAAGACTGCGGCCGGCGGACACCTCGCCGTCAGCTTGCGGAGTCTTTCGTGCCGTGCCGGTTCTATGCCAAACTCAGCGCCTTTCGGGCTCGCCTAACAGGATTTATGCTCCCCTTGTCACCCAGTTTGCTGACCACCCTCGCCGCCGCCCTGCTCTATGCCGCTGCGACCGTCTATCAAAGTACCCGCCTGGCCACCGGCGCCAAGGCGAACAAGCGCCTGCTGGTCAGCCTCGGCGTATTCGCCGTGCTCGCCCACGGCGCCAGCCTGCTAACGCACCTGCTGACCCCGATCGGCCTCGGTCTGGACTTCTTCAGCGCGTCCAGCCTGATTGCCGCTGCGGTGATTGCCCTGACTCTGCTGGCCTGTTCGCGGATCCCGGTGGAAAACCTGCTGGTGCTGCTGTTCCCGCTCGGTGCGATCACGGTATTGCTGGCGCAGTTCGCGCCGACCGGCACAGTGCAGATCATCGACGAAGAGCCGGGCATTCTCGCGCACATTCTATTGTCGATCCTCGCCTACGGCATGTTCACCATCGCCGTGTTCCAGGCGTTGCTGCTGCTGGTTCAGGACCATCAGCTCAAGCACAAGCACCCGTCCGGACTGATCAAGAACTTCCCGCCCCTGCAAACCATGGAAAGCCTGCTGTTCGGCTTTCTCTGGGCCGGCTGGACGCTGCTGTCGCTGTCGCTGATTTCCGGTTGGCTGTTCGTTGAGAATCTGTTCGCCCAGCATCTGGTGCACAAGACCCTGCTGGCCTGTCTGGCATGGATCGTCTTCAGCGTGCTGCTGTGGGGTCGCAACCGACTGGGCTGGCGCGGCCACAAGGCGATTCGCTGGACCCTCGCCGGTTTCTGCCTGCTGATGCTGGCGTACTTCGGCAGCAAACTGGTTCGTGAATACATACTGCACATCTGACGGGCGGCATAAATGGACGGTTTGCCCATAGGGCCGATGCTCGCGGTATTTGTCCTGCTGATCTTATGGTCAGGGCTGTTTACCGCCGTCGAAATCGCGCAGCAGCACTTGCTCGCGCAACGGATCGCCTCGCGCGCCAGCGACAAGCCGCTGGCGAAGCTGAGCTTCCCGCTCGACAGCCTGATCCTCTGCAACACCCTGTGCCGCGCCCTCGCGGTGATCCTCGCGACGCTGCTGGCGATTTTTCTCTGCGAAGAAAATGGCCCGTGGGCGGCCTGCCTGGGCGCCGGTGGCATCCTGTTGGTGTTCGCCGATTATTTCCCGCGCACCGTGGCCAGGCGCTATCCCGACGCCGTGCTGGCGTTCGGCAATGCCCTGCTGGCGGTGCCGATGAAAATCGTCTACCCGTTCGCGTGGCTGTTCAGCCGGGTCAGCGCTTTGCTGCTGAGCCCGTTCACGCGCAAGGCTCAGGTGGTGCAACAGAGCGAGGACGAGTTGCCGGCCGATCACGATGATGATCCCGAACATCCGGTCCGCGCCCACCCGGTGTCGGGCATTCATGCGCTGGACAACATCACGGTCAACGACATTCTGGTGCCGCGCAGTGACGTCGACGGCATCAACCTCGACGATTCGATCGAAGAGATCATCGAGCAACTGCGCGAGAACAAGCGCACGCGTCTGCCGGTGTTTCACAGTGACATCAATCAGGTCGAAGCGGTGCTCAACACTCGCCAGATCGGCCATTTGCTGAGCAACGGCGGATTGACCCGCGAGGCGCTGCTGGCCGCCAGCTACGAGCCCTACTTCGTCCCGGAAAGCACGCCGCTGCAATTGCAACTGCTGAACTTCCACAAGCAGCAACGCCGCCTCGGCATGGTCGTGGACGAGTACGGTGAAGTGCTGGGTATCGTCACCCTTGAAGACATTCTCGAAGAGATCGTCGGCGAATTCGAAAGCGAGCACAGCCTCGACAACCCGCACATTCATCCCCAGGCCGACGGTCGCATGGTGATCGATGGCGCCGCGTCGATCCGCGACCTGAACAAGTGCCTGGGCTGGCATCTGCCGAGCGACGGGCCGAAGACCCTGAACGGTCTGGTCACCGAAGCGCTGGAAACCATTCCGGAAAGCGCGGTGTGCCTGAAGATCGGGCGTTATCGACTGGAAATCCTCGAGACCGAGGAGAACCGGGTGAGCAAGGTGTTGATCTGGCATACCTCTTCTGCTCCTGCTTTGGTGCCCGCCAGATAAAAGATCAAAAGATCAAAAGATCGCAGCCTTCGGCAGCTCCTACCCTGCGATCTTTTGCGCTTGTTTGATCGTTAGCCCCCTTCCTATAATCGAGGCGCTTACCCAAGCGCCGTCGATCCCTGTGCCTACCCGGCACTGCCCGGATCCTGACTGTTTCCGCTGCAAACCGACGACTGTTCCTACTCGAAACAGCGCTCGCGCCCTACCCCACATCCCTGGGTGTTCGACCATAATAATTCGCTCCACTGGAGCTCATGACTGTCAGGGATCACCGCATGACGACCCATACCGCTTACAGCGAAACCGCGCCTGCCCAGCCGACCAATTCCGCCACCCGCGTGGCCACGGCAAGCTTCATCGGCACCGCCATCGAGTTCTACGACTTCTACGTTTATGCCACTGCTGCGGCGCTGGTGATCGGTCCGGTGTTCTTTCCGCAGACCTCCGGCACGGCGCAGATGCTTTCCGCTTTTCTCACTTTCGGCATTGCCTTCCTCGCCCGACCACTGGGTTCGGCACTGTTTGGCCACTTCGGCGACCGCATCGGGCGCAAGTCGACGCTGGTCGCCTCGCTGCTATTGATGGGCGTGTGCACCACCTTGATTGGCGTGTTGCCGGGCTACGACAGCATTGGTGCCTGGGCGCCGATTCTGCTGTGCGTGCTGCGTTTCGGTCAGGGCCTGGGCCTTGGCGGCGAATGGGGCGGTGCGGCGCTACTGGCTACGGAGAACGCGCCGAAGGGCAAACGCGCGTGGTTCGGCATGTTCCCGCAGCTCGGGCCATCGATTGGTTTTCTTGCGGCCAACGGCCTGTTCCTGACCTTGGCCATGACCCTGGATGACGAACAGTTCCGCAGTTGGGGCTGGCGTATTCCGTTTCTGCTCAGCGCGGCGCTGGTGATGGTCGGCCTGTATGTGCGCCTCAAATTGCATGAAACGCCAGTGTTCGCCAATGCGATCGCCCGTCAGGAGCGAGTGAAAGTGCCGCTGGTCGAGTTGTTCAGCCAATACTGGGCGCCGACCCTGCTCGGTGCGGCGGCGATGGTGGTGTGCTATGCGCTGTTCTATATCTCGACGGTGTTTTCCCTGAGCTACGGCGTGGCCACGCTGGGTTATAGCCGCGAAACGTTCCTCGGCCTGCTGTGCTTTGCCGTGTTGTTCATGGCTGCAGCGACACCATTATCCGCTTGGGCCAGCGACCGTTACGGGCGCAAACCGGTGCTGATTATCGGTGGCGTGCTGGCGATTCTGTCCGGGTTCCTGATGGAGCCATTGCTGACGCAGGGCTCGACCTGGGGCGTGGCGCTGTTTCTGTGCATCGAGTTGTTTTTGATGGGCGTGACATTCGCACCGATGGGCGCGCTGTTGCCTGAGCTGTTTCCGACCCACGTGCGTTATACCGGCGCTTCAGCGGCGTACAACCTGGGCGGCATCGTCGGGGCCTCGGCGGCGCCGTTCTTTGCGCAGAAACTGGTGGCGATGGGCGGGTTGAGCTATGTCGGCGGGTATGTGTCGGCGGCGGCGGTGTTGAGCCTGATTGCGGTGTTGTGTTTGAAGGAGACGCGCAATAACGATCTGAATCAGGTTGCCTGACAGAAGATCAAGAGCTTCGCGAGCAGGCTCGCTCCCACAGGGTTTTGGGATTGGTCACAGATTCTCTGTTCACCCAATCCCATGTGGGAGCGAGCCTGCTCGCGAATGGATGCCGCGACCCGGTTTACAGCTCGACAACAACCGCCTGCGACGCACGGGTCGCCTTGGCGCGAGCAGCCTCGATCGACTCATCCCGCGCCAGCGCCACGCCCATGCGGCGCTGACCGTTCACTTCCGGCTTGCCGAACAGACGCAGCGCGGTATCCGGCTCGCTCAACGCAGCGCCCAGATTGGCGAATGCGGTCTGGGTCGACTGGCCTTCCACCAGAATCACTGCCGACGCCGACGGGCCAAACTGACGGATCAGCGGTACCGGCAGGCCGAGAATGGCGCGGGCATGCAGGGCAAACTGCGACAGGTCCTGAGAGATCAGCGTCACCAGCCCGGTGTCATGCGGACGTGGCGAAACTTCGCTGAACCACACCTGATCACCTTTGATGAACAGCTCGACACCGAACAGACCACGGCCACCCAGCGCTTCCGTCACAGCTTTGGCAACGCGCTCGGATTCAGCCAGAGCAATCGGGCTCATGGCCTGCGGCTGCCAGGATTCCTGATAGTCGCCCTTCTCCTGACGGTGACCGACCGGTGCACAGAACGTGGTGCCGCCAATGTGGCGCACGGTCAGCAGGGTGATTTCGTAATCGAAATCGATGAAGCCTTCGATGATCACCCGACCTTTGCCGGCGCGACCGCCCTCTTGCGCGTAATCCCAGGCTTTTTGCACATCATCGGCGCTGCGCAGCAGGCTCTGACCCTTGCCCGAGGAACTCATTACCGGCTTGACCACGCAGGGGAAACCCAGGTCCTGAACGGCTTTGCTGTAGTCCTCGAAGGTGTCGGCAAAGTGGTACGGCGAGGTCGGCAGGTCCAGCTCTTCGGCAGCCAGACGACGAATACCTTCGCGGTTCATGGTCAGTTGCGCCGCACGCGCGGTCGGAATCACGGTGAAGCCTTCGGCTTCCAGCTCGACCAGCGTGGCGGTGGCGATGGCTTCGATTTCCGGCACGATGAAGTGCGGCTTCTCGGCTTCGATGACTGCACGCAGGGCGGCGCCGTCGAGCATGTTGATCACGTGGCTGCGATGGGCGACTTGCATTGCCGGCGCGTTGGCGTAGCGGTCGACGGCAATCACTTCAACGCCCAGGCGCTGCAGTTCGATTACCACTTCCTTGCCCAACTCACCACAGCCACACAGCAATACGCGGGTCGCGGTTGGCGACAATGGAGTTCCGATACGGGTCATCTCAGGTCCTCAAAGGAAGCGGATCATCGAGGAAAGCCACGCAGGTGTGCTTTCCATGGGGAGAAAGCGCGGCATTTTACATGAACCCGAGGGTTTGGCTTCAGCTGGCGACAGCCTGTTTGCGATCACGCCAGGCCATGATCAGCCAGACGGCGGTGACGCCGGCGAACTTCGAGGCCAGCGCGGTGATGATCACCGGCGGCGTCAAGGCGTCGATCATGCCGAAAAAGATGAAGGTATCCAGCGGAATGCTCAGCGCCGAACTGATCCACAGACGATCGCGCAATGGCCGCTTGGTGATGCTGAACACCAGCCAGTCGATGCACTCGGAGACCGCGAACGCCGTGGCGCTGGCGAGCGCGATGGAAGGGTCGGAGGTAATGTAGGAAAGCACCAGCGCCGCCAGCATCGCCACGATCGCGCCATGACCGAAGCGCGTTTGCACCATGTCGCGCAGCACGAACACCAGCCCGCCCCAGGCCGACCAGATGATGTCCAGGTGCGGTGCGGTGGAAAAGGCGAAGTTGATCAGCACGACGCTGCTGATGTAGGCGATGAGGAAGATCATGGAGGCGGCCTGTCGATTTGGCGCACAGGTTACTTGAGCGCTGGTATTGCGCCAATAGGTGCGGTCACAGGCCCGACGTCTTCGCGAGCAGGCTCGCTCCCACAGTGGAACGCATTTTCAAGGTGGGAGCGAGCCTGCTCGCGAAAGCGGTGGTTCAGACGCCTGACTTCGCGGGAATCATCCAGACCAATCCACTCGCCTTCGCCCGTTCATGACACAACCCCAGCACCACGCGGCGCTCGTCATTGTTCATGCGGCCCCAGCGGGTGATCTCCGCGACCGTGCGCTGGCACCCGGTACAAACGTCATCTTCGTCCAGCGCGCAGATATTCACGCACGGCGAGGCGACTGGTCGTTCAACAGTCGTCATTGTTCCTGCTCGACCAGATCGCGGGCGTAACGCTGCGAGTTATGCACATAGTGCGCGGCGCTGGCTTCGAGCATCTTCTTTTGCGCCTCGGTCAGTTCACGCACGACCTTGCCCGGCGAGCCCATCACCAGCGAACCGTCGGGAATTTCCTTGCCTTCGCCGATCAGGGAATTGGCGCCGATGATGCAGTTCTTGCCGATCTTCGCGCCGTTGAGAATCACCGCGTTGATACCGATCAGGCTGTAATCGCCGACCGTGCAGCCGTGGAGCATGGCGTTGTGGCCGATGGTCACGCCGGTACCGATGGTCAGTGGATAGCCCATGTCGGTGTGCATCACCGTGCCGTCCTGCACATTGCTGTTCTTGCCGATGAGGATCAGTTCGTTGTCGCCGCGCAACACAGCGTTGAACCAGACGTTGGCGCCCTCTTCCAGGCGGACCTTGCCCACCAGTACGGCATTGGGCGCGACCCAGCTCTGCGGATGGGTTTCGACACGGGCGTCGCCCAGGCGGTATTTCATTTTGTTTTCCTCGGGCTCACGGCCGTTCGAACGACGGCTCAGGTATCGATAAAACTTTTCGGCGGTCGGTGCAGGCTGATTTTGGCGTCATAGAGCAGGTTGATCAACTCGACGATCATGATCGCCGTCAGGCCCCAGATCTTGTACTCGCCGAAGCGATAGCTCGGCACGTACCAGCTGCGGCCCTGATAGTCGATGCGATGGGTATGCTCACGCGGGTCCTTGCGGAAGAATTCCAGCGGTACGCTGAAGACGGCGGCGATCTCGGCATCGTTGGGCTGGTATTCGACAAAGTCGGGAATCACCCCGACATACGGCGTTACCTTGATGCCGTGCAGGGAAATCAGCGGACTCAGCGGGCCGATGACTTCGACCAGACCCGGCGGCAGGCCGATTTCTTCTTCGGCTTCGCGCAGCGCGGTGAAGATCAGGTCCGGGTCTTCCGGGTCGCGGCGTCCACCAGGAAGGCGACCTCGCCGCCGTGGGTCGAAAGCCCGCTGGCACGCAGGGTCAGGACCAGTTCCGGTTCGTCACTGCGGGTGATCGGCACCAGCACGGCGGCTTCGGGGAAACGTGCGTCGGTCTCCAGCGTGCGCGGTGTGTGGTTGCTTACCCTATGCAGTAGCTCGTCCAGCATGAGTGTTCTCGATCGGTGCCTTGCTCCGCATCATGCACCAATCAAAGCGAGCGCCCAAGCCCCCGAAACCCGTCGTGTCGCGAAACGACAACTTGCCGACCGGCCCCGCTGCACGCCAAGATAGGCGCAGCATTCAGGAACCCGAGCATGAAATTTTGCAGCCACTGCGGTAACCCGGTCACCCAGCGCATTCCCGAAGGCGACTCGCGGCTGCGATTTGTCTGCGACAGCTGTCAGACCATTCACTACCAGAATCCCAATATCGTCGCCGGGTGCGTACCGACCTGGGGGACGAAAGTGCTGCTCTGCCGCCGCGCCATCGAGCCGCGTCTCGGTTACTGGACGCTACCTGCCGGCTTCATGGAAAACGGCGAGACCATCGAGCAGGCCGCCATCCGTGAAACCGCCGAAGAAGCCTGCGCCCGGGTGCGCAACCTGAGCATTTACACGCTGATCGACGTGCCGCACATCAGCCAGGTGCATGTGTTCTTCCGCGCCGAACTGGCCGATCTGCAATACGCGGCCGGGCCGGAAAGCCTTGAAGTGCAGCTGTTCGAAGAAGCCGACATTCCCTGGGACGAGCTGGCTTTCCGCACGGTCGGGCGCACCTTAGAATGCTTCTTCGCTGATCGGCGCAGCGAGGTTTACCCGGTGCGTTCGGAGTCGATTCCGCCACTGGTGCAACCTGCGATCACTTGAGCTTCGCGGCACCCTGCCGATAACCACACCTGCATCTATCAATATGTGTCTGCGTCATTCTTGGGGAATCGTTTCAATGCGTTGGTTGCTTGCCCTGTTGTGCCTGTCGTTCGTCAGCGTTTCGCAAGCGTCATTCGTGACCACCGTGACGCCCTCGAACACTCCACTGATCGAAAAAGTCCTGGTACTCAAATCAGCCCATCAACTGCAGTTGATTGCCGACGGCAAGCCGCTGAAGACCTATCGCATTTCCTTGGGCAAGGGCGCGAAGAAAGGCCCGAAACTGATCGAGGGTGACAAACGCACACCCGAAGGTTTCTATTGGATCGACTGGCGCAAGACCAGCGAGAAATTCAACCTGTCGATGCACATTTCCTACCCGAACATCAGCGATGCCGCCCGCGCGCGTCGTGAAGGCGTCGAGCCTGGCGGCATGATCATGATCCACGGCACTCCGGACTCGGCAGACAACCCGGAGCAGTTGTTCCATACCCTCGACTGGACCGATGGCTGTATCGCCATGCGCAACGTCGATATGCGTGAAGTGTGGAATCTGGTACCGGACGGCACGATGATCGAGATTCGCCCGTAACCTCGACCGCTGGTCACCCGCAAAAAAATAATTCAAAAGATCGCAGCCTGCGACGGCGCCTACAGGGGTGATACCACTCTCAACTGTAGAAGCTGTCGCAGGCTGCGATCTTTTGCTTTTTATAGGCCATCACTAATACCACTTTAAACACTGCCCCCTGAAAACCGCCAATCCATTGGGTCAGATGCCAGTTCATCGCGTTGACATGGTATTCAAGTGGTATTAGCTTCCGTCGCACAAGCGAGCCACAACAATCCTATACTCGCGACGGAAACGACCTACATGAACGACCTCCAGCCCCTACGTCCCGACGATTCCCAGCCGACGCCGCTGTACTTGCAACTGGCGCGCAATCTGGAAGCGGCGATTCATGCCGGGCAGTGGAAGGCCGAACAGGCGATGCCGTCCGAGCGCAACCTCAGCGACCAGCTCGGCATCTCCCGGGTCACCGCACGCAAGGCTTTAGAGGTCTTGCTCGAGCAAGGCCTGATCCGCCGCCTGCAAGGCTCGGGCACGTTCATCACCCCACGCCTGGAACAACCACTGTCGCGTCTTTCCGGCTTCAGCGAAATGCTGCGCCTGAAAGGTTTCGTGCCGAGTTCGAAATGGCTGGAGCGGGAGATCACCCTGCCAACCCACGAAGAACTGATCCGCCTCAGTCTGTCGCCGAACGACAAGGTGGCGCGCATGAAGCGCCTGCGCAAAGCCGATGACACGGTCATGGCGATCGAGATGAGCACCCTGCCCGCGTCGATCATGCCCAGGCCGCAAGCGGTGGGCGATTCGCTTTACGAATACCTCGACGGCATCGGCAAACCGATCGTCCGCGCCCTGCAGCACATTCAGGCGATCAACGCCTCGGACGAATTCGCCGCACTGGTCGGCATCGCCCCCGGCACCGCCATGCTGCTGATGACCCGGGTCGGCTATCTGGAAGACAACACGCCGATCGAAGTCACCGACACCTATTGCCGCAACGACTACTACGACTTTGTTGCAGAGCTTCGTAGATAAAGAGCCGCGTCGCTGAGCGCGGCCCCAAGCGAGAACGAAAATGTCCGAAGACAACATCCTCACCGCCAGCGGCTGGGTTCGCGGCCGGCTGATTCACGAACAAGGCAAGATCGTGTCGATCGAAGGCGTGCCTTGCGATCCGGCGGCTAACGATCTGCCCTATCTGCTGCCGGGTTTCATCGACCTGCATGTGCACGGCGGCGGTGGCAAAGACATTATGGAAGGCGCCGAAGCCTTCGAAACCATCAGCAAAACCCACGTGCGTTTCGGCACCACCTCGCTGTTGGCCACCACCATGACTGCGCCGAGCGCGGAGATCTCAAATGTCCTGAAAGAGGTAGGACAATTCTGTGAACAGCGTCCGAAAGGCGCCGCGCGTGTTCTCGGAGTGCACCTTGAAGGCCCGTACATCAACCCGGGAAAACTCGGCGCTCAACCGAACTTCGCCCACACCGCGTTGATGGCAGAAGTCGAAGAATATCTGGCGCTGGCGCCGATCCACGTCATCACCATTGCCCCGGAAATCGCCGGTCACGATGCATTGATTCGCGAGCTGAGCAGCCGTGGCATCCGCATGCAGATCGGCCACACCCTCGGCAGCTACGAGGAAGGCGTCGCCGCGCTGGCTGCCGGTGCCAGCAGTTTCACCCATCTCTATAACGCCATGAGCCCGCTGCATCACCGCGAGCCGGGCATCGTCGGCGCGGCACTGGCGCACGCCAAATACGCCGAGCTGATTCCCGATCTGCTGCACGTGCACCCCGGCGCCATCCGCGTGGCCCTGCGCTCGATTCCGTGCCTGTACTGCGTCACCGATTCGACCGCCGCCGCCGGCATGCCCGACGGTGAATACAAGCTCGGCAGCCACACCGTGACCAAATGCCTGGGCGGCGTGCGTCTGCCCGACGGCACGCTGGCCGGCAGCACCCTGACCATGGATCAGGCCCTGCGCAATCTGGTCAAGATCGGTTTGCCGATCGCCGAAGCCTCGCAGCGTCTGTCGCAATTTCCCGCCGACTACCTCGGCATCACCGAACGCGGGCGCCTTGCCCCCGGCGCCTGGGCCGACTGCGTGCGGCTTGATCGTTCACTCACACTGACCGCCGTCATGGTCGAAGGAGAAGACATTGACTTCAAAATGCTTGAAGAGGCGCTGTCCTCGTTCGAGGCCGTGCAAGCCCAACTGCAACAGCTCGACGCGCCGATGATCGAGATCGCCGGGCGCCTGCGCCGGCAGCCGCCGCAAGTGGCGATGACCGTCGCCCGTGGCAGCTCCGACCACGCAGCGAGCTACTTCGCCTACCTGACCATGCAGCAACTGGGCGTGCCGGTGGCCTCGTTGCCGATGTCGGTGGTGACCATGCAGCAGGCGCCGCTGAAAGTCAGCGGTCAGGTCGCCTTTGCGTTTTCGCAGTCGGGGCAGAGCCCGGATCTGGTCAACAGCCTGCGCCTGTTGCGCAAGCGTGGCGCGCTAAGTGTGTCGATGGTCAATGCCGCCGATTCGCCCCTGGAGGCAGCTTGTGAATTCAGCCTGCCGCTGCTTGCCGGGACTGAAAGCAGCGTCGCTGCGACCAAAAGCTTTATCGCCACCCTCAGCGCCAGCGCGCGTTTGATCGCGCACTGGAAAGAGGACAGCGAATTGCTGCAAGCCCACGATGCGCTGCCAGAAGGCCTGCGCGAAGCGGCAAAACAGGACTGGAGCGTCGCCATCGAAGCGCTGCGCGATTGCGAGCGCCTGATGGTGATCGGCCGTGGCGCCGGTTTCGCGATTGCTCAGGAAGCCGCGCTGAAGTTCAAGGAAACCTCGGCGATTCAGGCCGAAGCGTTCAGCAGCGCCGAAGTCCGTCACGGCCCGATGGCACTGATCGACGAACACTATCCGCTGCTGGTTTTCGCCCCGCGCGGCGCCGAGCAGGCCGGCCTGCTGAGCCTCGCGGCAGAGATGCGTCAACGCGGCGCCCGGGTCTTGCTCGCCGCGCCAGATGACGTGAACGAACGCGACCTGACCTTGACACGCGCCGAACACCCGGCCCTCGACCCGATTCTGGCGATCCAGAGCTTTTACGTGATGGCCGCAGGCCTGGCCGTAGCGCGGGGCATGGACCCGGATCAGCCGCGCCATTTGAGCAAAGTGACCCGCACGCACTGATAGCCGTTGACGGATGTACTCCCTGTAGGAGCTGCCGAAGGCTGCGATCTTTTGTTTTTTTCACGTAGCGAAAAAACAAGATCAAAAGATCGCAGCCTTCGGCAGCTCCTACAGGGGACATCGAACCGAGATTCAACTGATGAGACCCAGCCATGCCCGACAACAATAAAGAGCTGACCCTCAGCGCCCCGCTCAGCGGCCCGGTGCTGACGCTCGCCAACGTCCCGGACGCGGTGTTCGCCAGTGGCGCGATGGGCGACGGCATCGCCATCGACCCGCTCAACGACACGCTGTATTCGCCCTGCGCCGGCGTGGTCATCCACGTCGCGCGCAGCAGCCATGCGGTGACCGTGCGCGCCGACAACGGTGCGGAAATCCTCCTGCATCTGGGCCTCGACACCGTTGAATTGAACGGTGAAGGTTTCGCCATGCTGGTCAAGGAAAGCGATCGCGTCAGCCTCGGTCAGCCGCTGCTGCGCTATGACCTGGACAAGGTCGGCCAGCACTGCAAAAGCCTGGTCAGCCTGTTGATCCTGACCAACAGCGCGGATTTTCAGGTGCGGCCGATCACCCTCAAAACAGTGAAAGTCGGCGAGCCGCTGCTGCACATCATCGCGCGCAATGTGGTGGCGGCGAATACCGATACAAGCGGCGGGCCTGAGGTTCGTGGCCAAGTGCGGGTCGCTCATCGCGGCGGCTTGCATGCGCGCCCCGCTGCGCTGATCCGTCAGACCGCCCAGGGTTTCAGCAGCCATTCACAGCTGCACTTCAACGGTAAATCGGCGCCGTGCAACAGCCTGATCGGTTTGATGGGGCTGGCGATTGGTGAGCAGGATGAGGTGCAGGTCAGTTGTCAGGGACCGGACGCCGATGCCGCATTGCAAGCTCTGCTCAGCGCATTGGCCACGGCGCTGCCGGACGATCATCACGCGCAAGCGCCGACCACCACAGCCGCGCTGAAACGCCCGGCCGAGGCTGGCGTGTTGCACGGTGTCTGCGCGGCGCCGGGGCTGGTCGCCGGGCCGCTGTTTCGCTTGAACGCGATCACCTTGCCGGCGGATGCGGGCAACCACGATCCGGTGCAACAGCAGCCGATTCTTGAAGCGGCATTGAACGCGGTGCGCAGCGAAATCGCTGCCACCCTCGCCCAAGCGAAAAAGCACAGGAACGCCGACGAAGAAGCGATCTTCGCCGCACACATGGCGCTGCTTGAAGACCCGGCCCTGCTCGACGCCGCGCAGCAATTCATCGCGCAAGGCACCGCAGCGACGCACGCCTGGAGTCAGTCGATCGACACGCAGTGCGACATGCTGCAAGGCACCGGCAGTCCGCTGCTGGCCGAACGTGCCAACGATTTGCGCGACCTCAAGCAACGCGTCCTGCGCGCTCTGCTTGGCGAGGCCTGGGGATACCAGGTTCCGGCCGGCGCCATCGTTGCCGCCCATGAACTGACGCCGTCGGATCTGCTGCAACTCAGCGCGCAAGGCGTCGCCGGGTTGTGCATGGCCGAGGGCGGCGCGACTTCCCACGTAGCGATTCTGGCGCGCGGCAAAGGTCTGCCGTGCATCGTCGCTTTGGGCGCGCAATTGCTTGAGCAGCCGCAAGATCAAGCCGTGGTGCTCGACGCTGACGACGGGCGCCTCGAATTGACGCCAAACGCCGAGCGCCTGAGCGAAGTTCAACAGGCGCAGATCGAGCGCCGGCAGCGTCGCGAAAGCCAACAGGCCAAAGCCCATTTACCCGCTGAAACGCGCAATGGCGTGCACATCGAAGTGGTCGCCAACGTCGCCTCAAGCAGCGAAGCGGCAGACGCATTTACCAACGGTGCTGATGGTGTAGGCCTGTTGCGCACCGAGTTTCTCTTCGTCGATCGCCAGACGGCACCCGACGTCGAAGAACAGCGCAGCGCCTATCAAGCGGTGATCGATGCCATGGGCGACAAGTCGGTGATCATCCGCACCATCGACGTCGGTGGCGACAAGCAACTCGACTACCTGCCACTGCCCGCCGAGGCCAACCCGGTGCTCGGATTGCGCGGCATTCGTCTGGCGCAGGCGCGCCCGGAAATTCTCGATCAGCAACTGCGCGCGCTGTTGCAGGTCAAGCCGTTGCCGCGTTGCCGGATTCTGTTGCCGATGGTCACCGAGGTCGACGAGCTGCTGCACATCCGCCAGCGCGTCGATGCCTTGTGTCTGGAGCTGGGGATTACCGAGCGCCCGGAAATCGGCGTGATGATCGAAGTCCCCGCCGCCGCGCTGCAAGCCGAGCAACTGGCCGAACACGCCGACTTCCTCTCGATCGGCACCAACGATCTGTCGCAATACACCCTGGCCATGGACCGCGATCACGCCGGGCTGGCGGCGCGGGTCGATGCCCTGCACCCGGCGTTGCTGCGCCTGATCGCCATGACCTGCGAGGGTGCGGCGGTACACAAGCGCTGGGTCGGCGTCTGCGGCGCCCTCGCCTCCGACCCGTTGGCCACGCCGGTGCTGATCGGCCTGGGCGTCACTGAACTGTCGGTGAGCCCGGTGCAGATCGGTGAAATCAAGGAACGCGTGCGTCAGCTGCATGAAGCCGAATGTCAGCGCCTGAGCCGCGACTTGCTCAAGCTGTCCAGCGCCGCCGCCGTTCGCCACGCCTGTCATCAACATTGGCCTCTGCGCTAACAAAAACAAAAAGGACAAACGCCATGTACCAACTCTTCATCGAAGGCCTGCAACGCCTGGGCCGCGCGCTGATGCTGCCGATCGCGATCCTGCCGATTGCCGGCCTGCTGCTGCGCCTGGGCGATACGGACCTGTTGAACATCGCGATCATTCACGATGCCGGGCAAGTGATCTTCGCCAACCTGGCGATGATCTTTGCCATCGGCATCGCCGTCGGTTTCGCCAAAGACAACAACGGCACCGCCGGTCTGGCCGGGGTGATCGGTTATCTGGTGATGATCTCCACGCTCAAGGTGCTCGATGCGAGCATCAACATGGGCATGCTCGCCGGGATCGTCAGCGGCCTGATGGCCGGTGCGCTGTACAACCGCTTCAAGGACATCAAGCTGCCGGAGTATCTGGCGTTCTTCGGTGGCCGGCGTTTCGTGCCGATTGTCACCGGTTTTGCAGCGGTGGCGCTGGGCGTGCTGTTCGGCTATATCTGGCCGCCGATCCAGCAGGGCATCAATGCGTTCGGCGCGCTGATGATGGAAAGCGGCAGCATCGGCGCCTTCGTCTTCGGCGTGTTCAACCGCCTGCTTATCGTCACTGGCCTGCACCACATCCTCAACAACATGGCGTGGTTCGTCTTCGGCAACTTCACCGACCCGACCACTGGGGCATTGGTGACCGGCGATCTGTCGCGTTATTTCGCCGGCGATCCGAAGGGTGGGCAGTTCATGACCGGCATGTTCCCGATGATGATCTTCGGCCTGCCCGCCGCGTGCCTGGCGATGTATCGCAACGCGTTGCCGGAGCGGCGCAAGGTGATGGGCGGGATCTTCCTGTCGATGGCGCTGACCTCGTTTCTGACCGGTGTGACCGAGCCGATCGAATTCGCCTTCATGTTTCTCGCGCCGTTGCTGTTCCTTCTGCACGCGCTGCTGACCGGGCTGTCGATGGCGATCACCAACGCCCTGAACATTCATCTGGGCTTCACTTTTTCCGGTGGTTTCATCGACATGATTCTCGGCTGGGGCAAGTCGACCAATGGTTGGCTGGTGATGCCGGTCGGGCTGGCTTACGCGGTTATTTATTACCTGGTTTTCGACTTCTGTATCCGTCGTTTCAACCTGAAGACGCCGGGGCGCGAAGACGTCGCCAGCGCCGAAAAAGCCGTGCTCTCGGAAACCGAACGCGCCAGTGCGTATATCAAAGCCTTGGGCGGCGCCGAGAATCTGCTCACCGTCGGCGCCTGCACGACCCGACTGCGCCTGGAGATGGTCGACCGCAACAAGGCCTCGGATGCCGATCTGAAAGCGCTGGGCGCAATGGCGGTGGTGCGCCCGGGCAAGGGCGGCAGTTTGCAGGTCGTGGTCGGGCCGTTGGCTGACAGCATTGCCGATGAGATTCGCTTGGCCATGCCTGCCCTGGGCCGTACAACTTTGGCAGAAACCGTAGTAGTTGCCGATGAGCCGACGACTGTCGCGCTTACCCGCAACGAGGCGCAGCAATGGCTGAATGCGCTGGGCGGTCGCGACAATGTGCTGCAACTCGATTGCATCGCCATGACCCGTATTCGCCTGCAACTGGCCGATGCCAAGGCGCCGTCCGAGGCGCAGCTCAAAGCGCTCGGCTGCCTGGGTGTCAGCCGGTTGGACGGTGGCGTCTGGCATTTGCTGGTGGGGGACAAGGCCGCGAGTTTGAGTGGCGCGATCGAGGCGTTGCTGAGTCGCGGGGAGATCCGCGCGCAGGTTTGATCTGCGCGGGTGGCGGGAGGGCTGGAGCGGGCGCCGAAAATACGGCACGCGCACGATACATGAATACCACCCTCCTCCACGCCCTGCTCGCCATGCTGGCCCTTCATCCCCAGCATGGAAATCGTGCCCATGAGCACCCCCAACGCACCCACACCCGATGAGCTCAAAAACGATCTCAACCAGATCGGTCGTCTTCTCTTCAACACCGAAACCCCGCTGTTGCCCGAGCACAAACCGAGCACCGAGCAGGCTCATCTCAAACGCCTCGAAGAGCAGCTGAAAACCTATCGCGACGGCTACCTGCAACGCAGCCGCGCGCTCTATCAGGCGCTGGCAACCACCGACCTGCAGAGCGAGGCAGGCAAGCAACTGATCGCCACGCTGAAGGTGCGCCTCAACACGCAACTGATCAACATGGATCTGCGTGACGAGATCAACGGCAAAGCGGCAAAAACCTTCCTCAAATACGACGCCGGCTTCACTGCGCTTGAGTACGAAGCGCAACAGGCCGTCACCGATCGCCTGCTGCACCCACAGGCCGGCGAGCTGATACAGAAACTGGCACTCGGCCCGCTGTTGCGTCCGGCCATGTATGCGTTGCAGTTCACTTATCAGCAAACCACTGTCGAGCTGGCCGGGGCTTTTCTTGTGACGCAAAAAGACACCCCGAAAGTCAGCGATCTGTTGACCGACCAGAACGCTGGCTTCGTCGTGTTGTTCACACCCGCCAGGGGCCTGGAGTTGTTCAATTCCCTGGCTGATCTCGACGCCCATCTGCTCAAGACCATGCAGCACAGCATTAGCCGTGGCGAATTGATGCAGCTGCTGCCCAGCCGCTACCACGATGTCGGTACAGCGGGAATCTGGCCATTGCAGCTGGCGCCCATCGACAGCAAACCGCTGTTCGAACACATCTACGATGCCTTGATCGAAAAGCGCACCCTGGATATCGAACATGCATTGAGTTTCGCCGCCAATCCGCAGCAGGATGCCGCTGTACTGATCGCCGAGCTGGAGCGCGCCATCGGCGCTGCGCTGCCGGAACTCACCCCGCGCCTGGCACTACAGGCACAAACCCTGTTCGAGCGGCATTTGCGCAACAGCGCCCCGGACTGGTACCGCAGCGCCGACGCCGCCAAGCGGGCCGAGCTGGCGTTGCACCTGGGCAACTACAATCAGGCTCGGCAAAACCTGCTTGACCTGATGGGTCCGGCGGTCAGCCTGATGGCCGTGGCCCGCCACCAATGGCTGGAACGGCTGAGTGATGATCTGCAAATCGACGACCTGGAACCGGACAAGCTGCAGATCATTACGGATCGGCAGGTCCCCGGATTCGGCGCTTATGTGCACAAGAGCAATTTGCTCGAGCTGACCTTGCGCGGCCCGCACACCGGCGATGAGTTACCAGGCTCGGCGTTTCTCAGCCACACCCGGCTGACTTACAACGACCTGCCGTTATCCGACGAGTACGCGGACGTGACGCCCGCCTGGGTGATCAAGCAGGCACTGGAGCTGGAACCGCGCGTCGACTTCGCACGCTTGCAAACGCAGATGCAGGCGAGATCCGCGATCAAACCTGCGATCGAGCAGATGCTCGATCAGCGCATCGTCGCGCTCGCCCATGCCGCAGCGCTGCAAGGGCACCTGCTCGACAGCGATCTGCAAATGCTCCAGCGCCTGCGTAACGGCAGCGATCCACAGCTGCGCGCCGCCACCCTGTCTTTGCACGGCGCCCAGCTGCAGGATCTGTGGGTGCTGCGTCAGACCGACGAATCCGGCGCGGTCCGCCGCCTGCTGCTCTGCACACCGCAGGCGCCCCGTGAACGCCAGTTCGAGGCGTTCGACAGCGAGCGCCAATTGCAGACCCATCTCTTGGGTTGGACCAAGCAGAATGACGCCGCCGAAAGCATGGCCGGCTATCTGATCAGCCGCGCGCCGATGCGCTTTCGTTCGACCCTGCGCAAGGTGTTGTCGGGGCTGAGCCTCAAGCCGGAAGCAGCAGAGCACCAGAAAGTCACGTTCGACCACCTGGGCAACCATCTCGATTGCCTCAAAGCGATGGCTGAACACATGCTCGCCACACGCATCGACGACTACGATTTCAGCACCCCGGTGTGGTATCGCTCGACCACTGCGGCCAATCGCCGAAAACTCTCGACCCTGAGCGACGACGCTGAGGGCGCTTTGCGCGCGTTCAATCAGCATCCGCTGTCGGGCGGACGTTTTCAGGCGTTTGACGATTACGTGCATGCGCAAGCGAAGATCAGCCTGAACCGCTTGCTCAAGCGCCCTGCCAATGACGTCGATCCCGACACCGTCTGGGCCTATTCGCCAAAGTCGATCGTGCCCTCATGGACGCCGAAACCGCTGACCTATACCCGGCTGTATCGCGACGGCTATGCCGACGGCGTCGGTTTTCTCGACCAGAAATTCTCACGCTCGGCGCGCTTCAAAGGTCCGCAAGGCGTCGATATCAGTAGCCTGACCGCGCAGAATGTAGCCCGCTCGGTCACGGGTGTCTGGATCGGCAAACGCTATACCGACAAAGTCAAAAACGAGCTGCAGGATTCGAAAAGCGAAGGCTACGCGTTCCGACGCAACGCGACGCTGGCCATCACTCAGCGCCAGATGCAAAGCGCCGCGCTGGAATGCCAGCTGCAAGGACATATCGCCAGCAGCGACCTGCAATGGCTGCAGCAAAGCATCAGCAGCATGGATCAAACGTCGGGGCAGACCCGGACGAAATACCCGATCCACCGGTTGATGATCGACGGCGAATGGGTGATCGATGCCTGGTTGTTCAGCCATGGCGGCGATCCGGTCCTGCTGTATACGCCGGACGCACCGGACGGCGTGCGTTTTCGCGAAGCGCGCCTGTTCAATTACCTGCTGCTGCAGTCCGGCATGATCGAATACCTGACCCAGCGGGTGGGTGTCAGTGCCCAGACCCGGGTGCGCACGTACCTGGAAAACATCCGCAAGAAACTGCCCAAAGACCTCAACAGAACCAGCCCCAGCCCCGCCCGTTATGACTCGATGCGCCCGGCCGACGCCGTCAGCGACCTGCGTACCGCGCTCTACGACATGAAGTTGCAACGGCGGATCGACAACGTCCATGCCACGACCACCAGTCGCGCCGAAATGATCGCCGGCCTGATCTGGACGAGCGTCGAATGGGTCGCTGCCATCGCCACCGCGCCGTTCCCGCTGTTGAGCCTGAGCACCGGCCTGTTGCTGGCCTTCAAGGACGCGATGCTCGCTCTGCATGCCTATCGTCAGGGAAATAACAACGAAGCGTTCCGGCACTTGCTCGGTTATCTGTTCAACAGTGCTGGCGCGGTGCTGACGGATCTGCGTCCGGCGCTGCGTTCACTCAATCCCGTCCGGCGCCCGTTGCATCGGGCTGTCACCACCGTTGGCGACGAGCAAGAGGATCTTCTGCCATTGATCGACCAAATGGCGACCGAACCGGTCCGCGACGATATGCATGCCGTCGTTTTCAGAGGGCAGTCGTATTACGCCAGCACGACCCCGGACGCACTCGGCCGTTATTTGCTCTACCGCCCGGATCCGAATGGCTCCGGACTGCTTTCGACCGGCATTCTGACCGTGCGCAACTCCGACGGAGTGATGGTGCGCAGCGGCCTGTCCGGCGGTGCACCAAAATACGAAGCCGTGCCCGAGACACCCGGCCCGCATAAGGACTATGGAGTCGCGATCAAGTACCGGGATCTCGTTGAAGAGTTGCTGGACCCGCAATCGCGACGACGAATGCTCCAGGAGGGCGAGCATTACATGGGCTTCTCACCCCAGGTCATCCTGGTCAACGTGGTCGACAAAATGGCCAGCATGCGCCAAGCCTATCTGCAACAGGTGGAAAAACTCACCACGGACGCCACGCGCCATTTTGCCCAACTCGCACCGCTGCCCGCTCGCGCCGAAGTGCCGGCGGTTGCCGCCAACACCTCATTCGCACAGTTGATTGCCAGCGATGCATTCGCCGCAAAGAATCTGGTCATCGGTGCACAGCCGGGCTCTATCGCCAGCAAACAGGCACTGATCGAAAATCTCGACGTGCTTTTGGAGAACGGCTACAAGCACCTCTTCCTCGAATACCTGCCGGGAGACGTATTTCATCTCAAACTGGAAAAATTCAACAGGGGAGAATCCTGGCGCCATATCAAGAAACATCTGAAAGCGCTCGATAAAGCCATGGGCCATGAGCCAGACGCGCCTTTCTCTTACCTGGCGCTGGTGCGCAAGGCACGGGAAAAAGGCATGAGCATTCATGCGCTGGACGGCTCGACCAGTTATCAACTCGAAGGGATCATGGTGATGTCCAGGCTCTCGCCTTTGACCCCGCGAAACAACCGCATCAGAAACTTTTATTCGCACAAGGCGCTTGCCACCGATATGGCCGAGATCGGCGAAGAGCGCTGGATTGCCCTGACCGAGCAGTCGCGCATGACCACGTTCGACAGCACCCCGGGCCTGGCCGACCTCCACGAGGCCGTTGCCGTGCGTATTGAAGACATCGACTTGTACCAACCCGCACGCATAAGCAGGGACGCGCCCGGTGCCATCGCGGGAGACGCGACAGCGCAAGGTGATTACCTCGTACAGATGCCGAGTGCCTACAAGGCACCTCTACCTGTCTCCAAGCCGCCCGCCGCAGCTAGCGCCGTTGAACATTTCAGCGAGTTCGATATTGCTTCGCCACTGCGCGACGATATTGCTGAAATGTTGCATCATCCCAACTCCATGCACTCGAGTTACACCCCGACAATACCCCGTGAAAGAACGGCCTACGAGGCTTTCATTGCCCAGCGCAACCGTCTGGAAAAAACCGCCAGGGACGCTTTTACCGACTACGTCCCACCCGATGCGCCGATCCTGCCGGTGCTCGCCTCCGACTGCACATTCGAAGCTTTTTTACGGCAATTGACCGACGGACGTCTGAATCTGCTGATCGGCGAAGCCCACGTCGATGTAGCGAGCAAAGCGCTGCTGAAAAAGCACATGAAAGCCCTTAAGCAAGCCGGTTATGACACGTTGTACGTCGAGCACCTGCTCACCGACCTGCACCAGGCCGATCTCGACATTTTTCTGCGTACCCAGCGCATGCCCGACAGGCTCAAGGCTTATCTGCATCGTCAGGATCAAGGGCAGATGCCGAATTACACAGGGAACGATACGTACACGGCGGTCTGTCAGGCGGCGGCCAAATACAACATTCGCATCAGAGCCCTAGATTGCACGGCGTCCTATCACCTCAAGGGCGTGTATGACGAACACGTCTCGCGAAACGAGATGTTCAGCTATTTTGCAACCCAAGTGATCGAGGCTGATCAATTGGCCAACGGGCCGCATAAATGGGTGGCCTTCATCGGCAGTGCGCATACCAATTACAACCTCGGTGTGCCAGGTCTGGCCGATACACTGTCCGCCGTCAGCCTGCACGTGCGCGACACAGCCCCTGAACTGGCCCGGGATATTCACCGTGGGTCGTGGGAATTTGTCAGCGGCAAGCACGAGGCCAACGTCAGGGCTTTGAGCAGCGATTTTGTGATGGAGGTGGCCGTCCCCGGAACGAAAAAGCCTGCTGCGACGCCTTCTGTCAGTCGCAGCAAACTGACCGAACCCGGAAACTTCCTTATAGAAAATGCAGACACCCGCAACGCCAGCGTGGTGCATAAATCCAGGTCCGGCGAGATCGTTGAGACGCCGATTCAGATCAATGACAAGGGTCTGTTCTTCGTTGATCGCTGGGAGAAAAAAGATCAGACCTTCACCTACCTGCGCACGTTGATCGACATGCTCGTCACAGACGTGAAGCTGACACAGGTGACGTGAAGCCCGGGCGATTGCACGTTGTGGAAAACCACTGGGCTTGACGGCCCAGTGGTTTTTTCATGCCTGAGGATCCACCCGATCCAGCGCACGGTTCACCGCCAGCTCAGCGAGCATGATGATCTGCTGAATCGCCAGCGCCGTATTGCGCTGCGGTCGCCCCAACTGATCAGCGAAATCACTGGCCAGGGTGTTGGCTGAAGCGAGGGATTCACAGGCATGGGCGAGCAGGGTTTCGGTATCGATTTCCGGCTGGATGAGGAACATGGTGCTGGGCGGGTGCGCCTTGCCAGGTTGCGGGCACAGGTAAAAATCCAGAGCCCGCTTGATCGCTTCGCGGTTTTTCGCGAGGTCGTCGGCGCGGATGGTTTGTTCGAGGGGGGTGGGTTCGTATGGTGGATCGGGAACGATTTTATCCACAATGCTTCTCCTGCTGATGCTGATGGACAGCCATCGATCGCCGGATCTCACGCGGCGGATAGGTGGCAGCTATGTGCGAGGTGAGATCCACCGGAGCAGGCAACCGGCCAGACCGAAGTCTGCCCGCACACAGCCGCCATAAAGCAGGCAGCAGATTGAGCTGGCGCCAATTATCGTGGTGCTGGCGCCAGTTGCAAGCTATCCGGGGATCTCACTCCCGATCGCTGATTCGCAGCGACGGGAAAAGACTAGAGATCGCACGTCCGACGGACAACCTGAAAACCTTGTGGGAAGGTTCTGCGAACTCAGATACCGCTTTAAACACACTCCAGATCGCCACCCTCACCCTAGCCCTCTCCCAGAGAGAGAGGGGACTGACCGAGTTGTTCAGGCGAGGTACGCCGACGTGAAAGTCCGAGTTGAACTCAGGATTTGCAAACCACACAAAATCGGCCCCCTCTCCCTCGGGAGAGGGCTGGGGTGAGGGGCAAATCCACAACAAAAATAACGCCGAACACCCGCTCTTCACCACTCAATAGGCCGAGTGTCAGCTCGCCTGCTCTTGATCTTGATCCACCGGCGACGTCGGAAGGCTGAGTGGAGGGATTGATCCGGGCGTGGGAGCGCAGCGACCGTCTGGCGCAGCCAGACACAGCGGAAGGAGGTGCAGCGAAGCAAACCGGAGCCGCTGCGCCCGGATCGATCCCGCAGCGAAGGAACCCGAGCCTGCGAGGGCCGAACGCAGGAGCAAGCCTTTTGGGTTACCTTTTTGGCGTTTGAAAAAGGTGACTCGCCGTAAGGGCGAAACCGCCAGCCGCCACACCCGAAGCAACGGATATTCACCCAATCAGCCAGCATGCTCGCCTGTAAGGGCGCCTTCGCGAGCAGGCTCGCTCCCACAGTGAAAATGCGCCCGCACAAAAATCAGCGGCAACAAAAAACCCGCAGACAATCACTCATCTGCGGGTCTCCCGTTCCAGCAGCAAAGAAGATCAGAAATCCTCCAGCCGCCACACCTCATAAGCCGGCGTCTCATACGGATGACTGAGTTTCAACGCCGCCACAACAGCCACAATCAACTCATCCGCAACGACAAGCTCAACCTTCCATTCCTCAACCCGCTCAACCTGCCCCGCCTGACCGACAAACGGCTGACTGCCGTCCAACGGTCGAAACTGACCAGAGCCAAGCACCTGCCACGCACAGTGGTCATAGTCACCGATCCGCCCACCACCGGCAGCGAACACAGCCCCTTTGACCACCTCGACATGACTGTCAGGAACAAAAAACGCCAGCTTGTACACAGGCCTTAGTTCACCCAGACGCGCGCATTACGGAACATGCGCATCCAAGGAGCATCCTCGGTCCAGTCTTCCGAACGCCACGAGTTCTGCACCGCGCGGAACACACGCTCCGGGTGCGGCATCATGATCGTCACGCGACCGTCACGGCTGGTCAGACCGGTAATCCCGCGCGGCGAGCCGTTCGGGTTGGCCGGGTAGGCTTCGGTGACCTTGCCGTGGTTGTCGACAAAACGCATCGCCACGCAACCGGACAGATCGGCTTCCAGCAGTGCTTCTTCGCTGGCGAACTCGGCATGCCCTTCACCGTGGGCGATGGCGATCGGCATGCGCGAACCGGCCATGCCCTGCAGGAAGATCGAATTCGATTCCTGGATCTGCACCATCGCTACCCGCGCTTCGAACTGCTCGGAGCGGTTGCGCACGAAGTGCGGCCAGAACTCGCTGCCCGGGATCAGCTCGTGCAGGTTGGACATCATCTGGCAACCGTTGCACACGCCCAGCGTGAAGCTGTCGTTACGTTCGAAGAAGCCCTGGAACGCATCGCGGGCGCGGCTGTTGAACAGCGCCGACTTGGCCCAGCCTTCACCGGCGCCGAGCACGTCGCCGTAGGAGAAACCGCCGCAGGCCACCAGGCCTTTGAACTCGTTGAGGTCGACACGACCGGCGAGGATATCGCTCATGTGCACGTCGATCGCGCTGAAACCGGCGCGGTCGAACGCGGCGGCCATTTCCACCTGACCGTTGACGCCCTGCTCACGCAGCACGGCAACCTGTGGGCGGATGCCTTTTTTGATGTAAGGCGCGGCGATGTCCTGATTGACGTCGTAGCTGAGCTTGACGCTCAGGCCCGGGTTGTCTTCTTCCAGCAGCGCGTCGAACTCCTGCTCGGCGCAGTCGGCGTTGTCGCGCAGTCGCTGGATCTGGTAGCTGGTTTCGGCCCATTGACGTTGCAGCAGACGACGCTGGCCTTCGAACACGGTGTCACCGTTGAAGGTGATGTTGATCTGGCCATTGTTGATCGGCTGACCGATCACCGACACGCAGTCGCCCAGACCGGCGGCGCTGAACTGCGCGAGGATGTCCGGGGTGGCGTCCTGGCGAACCTGGATCACTGCGCCGAGTTCTTCGTTGAACAGGATCGCGGCGATTTCCGAAGCGGATTCGGCAACGCTGTCCAGGTTCAGGCTTAGACCGCAGTGGCCGGCGAAGGCCATTTCCACCACGGAGGTCAGCAGACCACCGTCGGAACGGTCGTGGTAGGCCAGCAGGTGACCGTCGGCGTTGAGGCCCTGGATCACTGCGAAGAAGGCTTTCAGGTCTTCAGCGTCATCGACGTCCGGCGCATGCTTGCCGAGTTTGCCGTGGACCTGCGCGAGGATCGATGCACCCATGCGGTTCTGGCCGCGACCGAGGTCGATCAGGATCAGGTCGGTGGTGCCCTTGTCCATGCGCAGTTCCGGGGTCAGGGTCTGACGAATGTCAGCCACTGGCGCGAAACCGGTGACGATCAGCGACATCGGCGAAGTGACGGTCTTGTCTTCGCCGTTGTCATTCCAGCGCGTGGCCATGGACATCGAGTCCTTGCCCACCGGAATGGTGATGCCCAGCTCAGGGCACAGCTCCATGCCGACCGCTTTCACGGTGTCATACAAACGCGCGTCTTCGCCCGGGTGACCGGCCGCCGACATCCAGTTCGCCGACAGTTTGATGTCGGAGAGCTTGTTGATGCGCGAGGCGGCAATGTTGGTGATGGTTTCGCCGATGGCCATGCGGCCCGAGGCCGGCGCGTCCAGCAGCGCCAGCGGAGTACGCTCGCCCATCGCCATGGCTTCACCGGTGTAGACGTCGAAACTGGTGGCGGTGACGGCAACGTCGGCCACCGGCACTTGCCATGGGCCGACCATCTGGTCACGGGCGACGAGACCGGTGATGGTGCGGTCGCCGATGGTGATCAGGAAGCTTTTGCTGGCCACGGCCGGATGATGCAGAACGCGTTCGATGGACTCGCTGATGTCGAGGTTCGACGGATCGAAGTCATCGCCCAGCTCGGCTTCGCGAACCACCGAACGGTGCATGCGCGGCGCCTTGCCCAGCAACACTTCCAGCGGCATGTCCACCGGGTTGTTGCCGAAGTGGCTGTCGGTGACGGTCAATTGCGGTTCGGCAGTGGCTTCCCCGACCACGGCAAACGGGCAACGCTCGCGTTCGCAGATCGCCTGGAAGCGCTCGAAGTCTTCCGGGCCGACTGCCAGCACGTAACGTTCCTGGGATTCGTTGGACCAGATTTCGTGCGGGGCCATACCCGGCTCGTCGTTTGGAATGTTGCGCAGTTCGAAACGGCCACCGCGATCGCCGTCGTTGACCAGTTCCGGGAAGGCGTTGGACAGACCGCCCGCGCCAACGTCGTGAATGAAGCTGATCGGGTTCTTGTCGCCCAACTGCCAGCAACGGTCGATGACTTCCTGGCAACGACGCTCCATTTCAGGGTTTTCACGCTGTACCGAAGCGAAATCCAGGTCTGCCGAGCTGGTGCCGGTGGCCATGGAGGAAGCCGCGCCGCCGCCCAGGCCGATCAGCATTGCCGGGCCGCCGAGCACGATCAGCTTGGAGCCGACCACGATCTCGCCTTTCTTGACGTGCTCTTCACGGATGTTGCCCATGCCGCCAGCCAGCATGATCGGCTTGTGGTAACCGCGCACTTCGTCGCCGTGCGGGGTGGTGATCGACTGCTCGAAGGTACGGAAGTAGCCGGTCAGGGCCGGACGGCCGAATTCGTTGTTGAACGCAGCGCCGCCGAGCGGGCCTTCGATCATGATGTCCAGCGCGGTGACGATGCGCTCAGGCTTGCCGTACGGCACTTCCCACGGCTGTTCGAAGCCTGGGATCTGCAGGTTGGAGACGGTAAAACCGGTGAGGCCGGCCTTGGGCTTGGCGCCACGACCGGTTGCACCTTCGTCACGGATCTCGCCACCGGAGCCGGTGGATGCGCCCGGGAAAGGGGCAATCGCGGTCGGGTGGTTATGGGTTTCAACCTTCATCAGGATGTGCACCGGCTCCTGCACCGCGCCGTACTGGCGGGTTTCAGGGTTCGGGAAGAAGCGGCCGGCAACGTTGCCGACAATCACCGAAGCGTTGTCCTTGTAAGCGGACAGCACGCCTTCGCTGTGCATCTGATAGGTGTTCTTGATCATGCCGAACAGGCTTTTTTCCTGGCTCTGGCCGTCAATGTCCCAACTGGCGTTGAAGATCTTGTGGCGGCAGTGCTCGGAGTTGGCCTGGGCGAACATCATCAGTTCGATGTCGTGCGGGTTGCGCCTCAGACCGTTGAAGGCGTTGACCAGATAGTCGATCTCGTCTTCGGCCAGGGCCAGGCCCAGCTCGGTGTTGGCCTTTTCCAGCGCGGCGCGGCCGCCACCGAGGATGTCGATGGCGGTCAGCGGCTTCGGCTCGGCGTGGCTGAACAGTCCGGCGGCCTGCTCGAGGTTGGCCAGCACGATCTGGGTCATGCGGTCATGCAGCGCGTCCGAAATCAGCTGGGCTTCGGCTTCGCTGAACTGCCCTGCAACATAGAAGGCGATACCGCGTTCCAGGCGCTGGATCTTGCTCAGGCCGCAGTTGCGGGCGATGTCGCTGGCCTTGCTCGACCACGGCGAGATGGTGCCGAAACGCGGCAACACCAGAAACAGACGACCGGTCGGCTCTTGAACCGGAACACTTGGGCCGTACTTCAGAAGGCGCGCTAGCACCTGCTGTTCGTCGCCGGTCAGGACGCCGGTGACTTCGGCGAAGTGAGCGAATTCAGCATACAGGCCACTGACAGCTGGAACCTTCTGGCTCAGTTGCTCAAGGAGTTTGCTGTGGCGAAAGGCAGAAAGGGCAGGAGCGCCGCGCAGGATCAACATCTTCGGGACAGCCTCGGGAAGGGGTGTGCTTTGAGGCCGTGCATTCTAGCCTAAACCGACCTCAACATCACCCGAAACGCTACGCACGGTTGCACTCGGGTAGCAATCTGTGTTTCTGCCTTCGGGGTCAGGTAAATCGAGCGTTTCAGCATGGCTTATTTTTACTGTAACAAAATGCCCTGAAGGCCCGTATTCAAGGGATTTCGCTCGGATTTGTGATCGCTAGCAGACTAGTCCTACGCTGTCGAGATATGGCGCTCGTGGCCGTTTGCGTATACTGCGCAGATGTTTTTCCCAACGGCTTTGCGTCCGCGATACGCCAAATGGCTGATCGCAACCGGACTCTTCCTGATGCTCGGTGGCTGTGTTGATAAACCCAACACACTCGAGCGCGTAAAGGAGGATGGTGTGCTGCGCGTGGTTACCCGCAACAGCCCCGCCACCTACTTTCAGGATCGCAGCGGTGAAACCGGCTTCGAATACGAGCTGGTGAAGCGCTTCGCCGACGATTTGGGCGTCGAGCTGAAGATCGAGACGGCCGACAATCTCGATGACCTGTTCAACCAGGTCGGCAAGCCGAACGGCCCGGTACTCGCGGCCGCCGGTCTGGTCAGCAGCGATGAACGCAAGAAGCAGGTGCGGTTCTCCCACTCCTACCTCGAAGTCACCCCGCAGATCATCTACCGCAACGGCCAGTCGCGCCCTACAGATCCGGCGGATCTGGTCGGCAAGAAGATCACCGTGCTCAAGGGCAGCACCCACGCCGAACAACTGGCCGCGCTGAAACAGAAATATCCCGGCATCGAATACGAAGAATCCGACGCCGTTGAAGTGGTCGATCTGCTGCGCATGGTCGATGAAGGCCAGATTGACCTGACCCTGGTCGACTCCAACGAAGTGGCGATGAATCAGGTGTACTTCACCAACATCCGCGTGGCCTTCGACCTCGGCGACGCGCGCAGCCAGAGCTGGGCGGTGGGCCCGGGCGAAGACAACAGCCTGCTCAATGAAATCAACGCCTATCTGGACAAGGTGCAGAAGAACGGCACCCTGCAACGCCTGAAGGACCGCTACTACGGCCACGTTGATGTGCTTGGCTACATGGGCGCCACCACCTTCGCCCAGCACTTGCAGCAGCGCCTGCCGAAATACGAACAGCACTTCAAGAACTACGCGAAGAAAGAGAAAGTCGACTGGCGCCTGCTGGCCGCCATCGGTTATCAGGAATCCCTGTGGCAGCCGACGGTGACCTCGAAAACCGGCGTGCGCGGTCTGATGATGCTGACCCAGAACACCGCGCAGGCGATGGGCGTGTCGAACCGCCTCGATCCCAAGCAGAGCATTATGGGCGGTGCCAAGTACCTGGCTTATATGAAAGATCAGCTCGACGATTCGATCCAGGAACCGGATCGCACCTGGTTCGCCCTGGCGGCGTACAACGTCGGCAGCGGTCATCTGGATGACGCGCGCAAACTGGCGGCGAAGGAAGGCTTGAATCCGGACAAGTGGCTGGACGTGAAAAAGATCCTGCCGCGCCTCTCGCAGAAGCAGTGGTACAGCAAGACCCGCTACGGTTACGCCCGCGGTGGTGAACCGGTGCACTTCGTGGCGAACATCCGTCGCTACTACGACATCCTGACCTGGGTGACCCAGCCGCAGCTTGAGGGCGATCAGGTGGCCGAGGGCAACCTGCATGTGCCGGCGATCGACAAGTCGAAACCGGCGCAAGAGCCCGCCCCTCTTTAAAGCAAAAGATCGCAGCCTTCGGCAGCTCCTACAGGGTTATGTGTACACCTGTAGGAGCTGCCGAAGGCTGCGATCTTTTGATCTTAGCCCTTGAGAGCAGCAGCCAGAATCAGCGTTTTCATTTCCGACACAGCAGATTTGAAGCCGACGAACAACGCATGCGCCACCAGCGCGTGACCGATGTTCAGTTCGTTGATGCCTTTGATCGCCGCCACGGCCTCGACGTTGTGGTAATGCAGGCCATGCCCGGCATTGACGATCAGGCCCTGCGCCAGTCCAAACGCCACGCCATCAGCGACGCGTTTGAGCTCTTCTGCCACTTCAGTCGGGGTTTCGGCATCGGCGTAACGCCCGGTGTGCAGCTCGATGGCCGGTGCACCGATGCGCTTGGAGGCGGCGATCTGGCGCTCGTCGGCGTCGATGAACAGCGACACTTCGCTGCCGATCTTCGACAAACGCTCGACCGCAGCCCTGATGCGCTCCTCCTGCCCCGCTACATCCAGACCGCCTTCGGTGGTCAGCTCCTGGCGGGTTTCCGGGACCAGGCAGATATGCGCCGGGCGAATGCGCTCGGCGAACGCCATCATTTCTTCGGTGACACCCATTTCGAAGTTCATGCGGGTTTGCAGCACATCCTTGAGCAGCAACACGTCGCGCTCCTGGATGTGCCGACGGTCTTCACGCAGGTGCACGGTGATGCCATCGGCGCCCGCCTCTTCTGCATCCAGCGCCGCCTTGACCGGATCCGGGTAGCGCGTGCCACGGGCCTGACGCAAGGTGGCGACGTGGTCGATGTTCACGCCGAGAAGAATGCGATTGCTGCTGGTCACGGATGCGCTCCTGAATTGAGAGATTCGGCGCACAGCATATCAGGGCTTGCGAAACAGCTCGCGACTGACAAGCGGACGCCCGCCCAAATGCACCGCCAGCGCCTGGCGCATCAGACGCTTGGCCGCCGACAGCGCACCGGGCGCCGACCAGTCGGCTTCGGCCATGGCCAGCAGCTCGGTACCGTTGAACAGGCCGGGTTGCAGCAGATACACCCGCTCGAGTCCGGCGTCCACTTGCAAACGGTAGAGGCCGTCAGCAGCGACGGGCTCACCGTGCATATCGGTGTTCATGGAGAAGCCGTAGCCGAGATCATCCAGCAATCGCCATTCGAAAGAGCGCAGCAACGGTTCCAGTGGTCGACCTTCGGCCAGCGCCAAGAGGGTCGCGGCATAGTGGTCGAATACGGCGGGATGCGGATCTTCGGCAGGCAACAGGCGAATCAACAGCTCGTTGAGATAGAGGCCGCTGAACAGCGCCTCGCCATTGAGCCACGCAGAGGTGCCAGAACTCTCCATGCGCCCGACATTCTTCAGCTCGCCCTTGCCACGGAACTCGACCTCCAGCGCCACGAACGGCCGCGCCAGCGTCCCGGCCTTGCCCCGCGCGCTGCGCAACACCGCCCGCAGCCGACCTTGCGGCGTGAGGAAATCGACCAGTGCGCTGGTTTCGCGATAGGCGCGCGAATGCAGGACATAGGCGGGTTGGGCGGGAGGCGGGTTTTGCGACATTGAGTTCTCGATGAAGAAACGCGGTTTTACATACAACCCAAAACCACTGTGGGAGCGAGCCTGCTCGCGAAAGCGGAGTGACAGTCAACATCAATGCTGAATGTTACATCCTCTTCGCGAGCAGGCTCGCTCCCACAGTGAGTAGCGGTGTTTTCGAGATCGCTACTTACAGATCGCCATAACCCAGCGAACGCAGCGCGCGCTCGTCATCGGACCAGCCGCCCTTCACCTTGACCCACAGGTTGAGCATGATCTTGGAGTCGAACAGCAGCTCCATGTCCTTGCGCGCTTCGGTGCCGATGCGCTTGATGCGCTCGCCCTTGTCGCCAATGATGATTTTCTTCTGGCCGTCACGCTCGACGAGAATCAGCGCGTGGATGTGCAGGGTCTTGCCCTGCTGCTTGAATTCTTCGATTTCGACGGTGATCTGGTACGGCAGCTCGGCACCCATCTGGCGCATGATTTTCTCGCGCACCAGTTCGGCGGCAAGGAAACGGCTGCTGCGGTCGGTGATCTGGTCTTCCGGGAAGAAGTGATCATTCTCCGGCAGGTGATCGGCGATGACCTTTTCCAGCGCTTCGAGGTTGTGCCCGTGCTGCGCGGAAATCGGAATGATCTGCGCATTTGGCAGCTGTTCCTGCAACCAACTCAGGTGCGGCATCAGCTCGGCTTTGTCTTCGATGCGATCGGTCTTGTTCAGCGCGACGATCAGCGGGCCGGTCACGTATTGCACACGCTCGAGCACCATCTGGTCTTCGTCGGTCCACTTGGTGCGGTCGACGACGAAGATCACCACGTCGACGTCTTTCAACGCCGCCGAAGCGGTTTTGTTCATGTAACGGTTCAGGGCCTTTTCGCCACCCTTGTGCATGCCCGGAGTGTCGACGTAGATCGCCTGGACGTCGCCCTCGGTCTTGATCCCGAGCATGTTGTGGCGGGTAGTCTGCGGCTTGCGCGAGGTGATCGCGAGCTTCTGCCCGAGGATGTGGTTGAGCAGCGTCGACTTGCCGACGTTGGGACGGCCGACGATGGCAACGTAGCCACAGCGAGTTGCGTTTGTATCAGTCATTGCCATTCTCCACGCCCAGGGCAATCAGTGCTGCGGCGGCCGCTACCTGTTCGGCAATACGACGGCTCACACCCTGACCTCGGCTTTTTTCATTCAGTAAGACCACTTCGCATTCGACGAAGAAGGTACGGCAGTGCGGTTCGCCCTGGATATCCACCACTTCGTAGCGTGGCAGTTCGCAACCGCGCGATTGCAGGTGTTCCTGCAAGCGGGTTTTCGGATCCTTGTTGGTGTCGACCAGCGTCAGGCCTTCGAATTCGCCGGCCAGCCACGCCAGTACGCGCTCGCGGGCGACGTCCATGCCGGCATCGAGGTAGATCGCGCCAATCAATGCTTCGAGGGCATCGGCCAGAATCGATTCACGGCGGAAACCACCGCTCTTCAGTTCACCCGAACCCAGGCGCAGATAATCACCGAGGTCGAAACCGCGAGCCAGTACGGCCAGCGTCTCACCTTTTACCAGCCGCGCGCGCAAACGCGACAACTGGCCTTCGCGGGCCAGCGGGAAGCGATCGAACAGCGCCTCGCCAGCGACGAAGTTGAGGATGGCATCACCGAGGAATTCCAGACGCTCGTTGTTGCGCCCGGCAAAACTGCGGTGCGTGAGGGCCAGCAGCATCAGCTCCTGATCCTTGAAGGTGTAACCGAGCTGGCGCTCGAGACGGCTTAGAGAAACGCTCACGGTTTACCCACGCTGAGTTCGTGGCTGGTTTCCACTGCCATCGCCGGGGTACGGCGCAGGCCTGGGACAATTAACGCTGTGTTCAAAAAATAGATCCTGGCGATTGCGAAGCCGATTGTGCCGGCTCCAGAAATGCATTCGGCGCTGTGGTCAACAGCGCCGTGTTTGATTACTTGATCAGGCCGACCCGCGAGAAATTCGGCAGGTGGCTGAGTTTCGGCTCTGGCCAGCTCATCCAGACCGCGAAGGCCTTGCCGACAATATTCTTGTCGGGAACCATGCCCAGCAGATCCTTGGGAATGTTCGGATCATCCCAGTAGCGGCTGTCGTTCGAATTGTCGCGGTTGTCGCCCATCATGAAGTAGTGCCCGGCAGGCACCGTCCACGAACGATCCGGAGTGGCGCGGTAGCGGCTCATTTCCTTGCGGATCAGGTGCTCGGCTGCGCCGAGTTTTTCCTGATAGAGCTCCGCGCTGCCCAGCGAACCTGCTTCGGCGCCGGCCATCTTCTCGGCGATCGACTCACCGTTGACGAACAGACGCTTGTCGGCGGTGTAACGCACAGTGTCACCCGGCAGGCCCACCACACGCTTGATGTAGTTGACGTTCGGGTCGCTCGGGTAGCGGAACACCATCACATCGCCGCGCTGCGGGTCACCGACTTCGATGATCTTCTTGTCGATCACCGGCAGACGGATGCCGTAGGAAAACTTGTTCACCAGAATGAAGTCGCCGACATCCAGGGTCGGTTTCATCGAGCCGGACGGAATCTGGAACGGCTCCACCAGGAACGAACGCAGCACCAGCACGATGAACAGCACCGGAAAGAACGACTTGCCGTATTCAACCAGCAGCGGCTCTTTGTTCAGCTTCTCGACCACCACAGGCTCGGGTTGGCTGACACTGCCTTGATAAGAGGCAATGGCAGCCCGCCGACGCGGTGCCAGGAACAGCAGATCAATCAACGCCAACAGGCCGCAGACGAACACGGCGATGACCAGCAACAGCGGGAAATTTAGCGACATAGGACCTGATTATTCCAACCTGAGCACGGCGAGGAAGGCTTCCTGTGGAATTTCCACGTTGCCCACCTGTTTCATGCGTTTCTTACCGGCCTTCTGCTTCTCGAGCAGCTTCTTCTTACGACTGACGTCACCGCCGTAGCATTTGGCCAATACGTTCTTTCTGAGCGCCTTGACGGTTGTCCGGGCCACGATCTGACCACCGATGGCGGCCTGAATCGCCACGTCGAACATCTGACGAGGAATCAGTTCTTTCATCTTCTCGGTCAACTGGCGACCTTTGAAGTGCGAATTGTCACGGTGCACGATCAATGCCAGGGCATCGACCTTGTCGCCGTTGATCAGCACGTCCAGTTTCACCAGATTAGCCGATTGGTAACGATCGAAATGGTAGTCCAGCGAAGCATAGCCGCGGCTGGTGGATTTGAGACGGTCGAAGAAGTCCAGGACCACTTCGTTCATCGGCAGGTCGTAGGTCACTTGCACCTGATTGCCGAGGAACAGCATGTCGACCTGAACGCCGCGTTTCTCGATGCACAGGGTGATCACGTTGCCCAGGTGTTCCTGCGGTACGAGGATATTGGCGCGCACGATTGGCTCGCGCATGTCCTCGATCGCCGACACATCCGGAAGCTTCGACGGGTTGTCGACGTAAATCGTTTCACCGGTTTTCAGCACCAGCTCGAAAATTACTGTCGGCGCGGTGGTGATCAGGTCCAGGTCGTATTCGCGCTCGAGGCGCTCCTGGATGATTTCCATGTGCAGCATGCCGAGGAAGCCGCAACGGAAGCCAAAGCCCAGGGCGTCGGAGCTTTCCGGGGTGTACTGCAGCGACGAGTCGTTCAGGGTCAGCTTCTGCAGCGCTTCGCGGAAATCCTCGAAGTCGTCGGAACTGACCGGAAACAGACCGGCGTAAACCTGTGGCTGAATGCGTTTGAAGCCCGGCAGCACCGGCACATCAGGGGTGGAGCTGAGGGTCAGGGTGTCACCAACCGGCGCACCGTGAATGTCCTTGATGCTGGCGATGATGAAGCCCACTTCGCCGGCCTTCAGATCAACGGTGGCGGTGTGTTTCGGGTTGAACACGCCGACGCTGTCGACCAGGTGCACCTTGCCGGTGGACTTGACCAGAATCTTGTCGCCCTTCTTCACACGGCCGTGGCGCACGCGTACCAGGGAAACAACGCCCAGGTAGTTGTCGAACCAGGAGTCGATGATCAACGCTTGCAGCGGATCTTCGATGTTGCCGGTCGGCGCAGGAATGGTGTGCACCAGACGCTCGAGCACTTCGTCGACACCCAGGCCGGTCTTGGCGCTGCAAGTAACGGCGTCGGTGGCGTCGATGCCGATGATCTTCTCGATCTCGTCCTTGACGCGATCCGGCTCGGCCTGTGGCAGGTCGATCTTGTTCAGTACCGGCATGACCTCCAGGCCCTGCTCGATGGCGGTGTAGCAGTTGGCCACGGACTGGGCTTCTACGCCCTGCCCCGCATCGACCACCAGCAAGGCACCTTCGCACGCGGCCAGGGAACGGCTGACTTCGTAGGTGAAGTCGACGTGGCCCGGGGTGTCAATGAAGTTCAGCTGGTAGGTGATGCCGTCTTTGGCTTTGTAATAGAGGGTAACGCTGTGGGCCTTGATGGTGATCCCGCGCTCACGCTCAAGATCCATGGAATCCAGTACCTGGGCTTCCATTTCACGCTCGGCCAGGCCGCCGCACATCTGGATGAAACGGTCAGCCAGCGTCGACTTGCCATGGTCAATGTGGGCGATGATGGAGAAATTGCGGATATGACTCAAATCACTCACGGATCAACACTCAAAAAGGCTGCAGGCTTGGCCCGCCGAAAAATAGCCGGGAATTGTACCTGATACACGGCGCAAGCGTCACGTTCGCCTGTCACCCGGATCGCATGCAAAAACGCCCCGGTCTGGCGACCGAGGCGTTTTCAGGGTTCAAGCGCTGAATGAAAGCTTGTTCATCAGCCCGCTCGCCTGAGCAGCCAGACACCCGCCAGCGCACACACGCCGGCCGGCACCAGCACCGCAAACAGCGGCGAGAAACCGAACACCAGACTCGATGGCCCCAGCAGATCCTGGACGATGCGGAAGGTGAAGCCCACCAGCACGCCAGTGAAGACCCGCTGACCAAGGGTCACCGAGCGCAGTGGGCCGAAGATGAACGAGATCGCCATCAGCACCAGCGCGGCGGTCACCAGCGGCTGCAACACCTTGACCCAAAATGCCAGCCAGTAGCGACCATTGCTCAGGCCCTGCTCCGCCAGATAGTGGATGTAGCCCCACAGACCGCTGATCGACAGCGATTCCGGCGCCATCACCACGGTGCTGAGCAGCTGCGGGCTCAACGCCACGTCCCACTCCTCGCTCGGACTGTTGACCACTTCAGTACTGCGCTCATGGAACAGCGTGGTGGCAACGTCGGTGAGCTGCCACTTGCTGCCGTCGAACTCGGCCTTCTTAGCGAAGCTGGAGCTGAGCAGATGGCGCTCCTTGTCGAAGTGATAGCGCGTCACGCCGTACAACAGACCGTTCGGCTGAACCGCGTTGATGTGGATGAATTCTTCACCCTGACGGTGCCACATACCGTGCTTGGCGCTTTGCGCATCGCCGCTGCCCTGGGCCAGCGAGCGATTGGCCTGGGCCATGCTTTCGGTGGCCGGGGCGACGTATTCGCCGATCAGCACGCCGGCGAGCATCAGCACCAGCATCGGCTTCATCACAGCCCAGACGATACGGCCGATCGACACGCCAGCAGCGCGCATGACCGTCAGCTCACTGCTGCTGGCCAGACTGCCGAGACCGATCAGGCAGCCGATCAATGCGGCCATCGGCAACATTTCATACAGCCGGCGCGGTGCGGTCAGCAATACAAAACCGAGCACGTCGACCAGGGTGTAGGTGTCGCTGACGTCGCCCATTTCATCGATGAAGGCAAACAGCGTCGCCAGGCCGAGGATGATCGCCAGCACGGCGATGATCGCCATGAACACGCTGCTGCCGATGTAGCGGTCGAGTTTAACCACGGGCCACCTCCAGCGCGGCGCTGCGACGGCTGGCCAGTTTCAGGCGCAGCGGCTCCCAGTAAAGCAGGCCGAGGCCGATCACCAGGAAGATCGCATGTACCCACCACAGACCGAGGGCCGGCGGGATCTTGCCTTTTTCAAGGGCGCCGCGAGCGGCAATCAGGATGGTCAGGTAAGCCATATAAAGAAGAATCGCCGGCAGCAGCTTGAGAAAACGCCCTTGGCGCGGATTCACCCGCGACAGCGGCACCGCCATCAGGGTCACGATGAACACCAGCAACGGCAGCGACATACGCCATTGCAGTTCGGTTTTCGAACGAATGTCGTCGCTGCCCCACAGGGACGAGGTCGGCATCGCATCGCGATCGGTGACTTCTTCGCTGACGTCCGGCTTGGGCAGCAGCACGCCGTAGGTTTCGTAATGGATGGCGCGGTAATCGGCCTGCCCGGGGCTGCCGTCATAACGATAGCCGTTGTCGAGAATCAGGTAGCGATTGCCATCGGGGCGGATTTCCTGACGGCCCGACTCGGCCACCAGTACGGAAATCCCGCGGTCCTTCTTATCGGCACCGAGGTTCTTCTGCGAGATGAACACGCTGCCGAGATTGACGCGATCGTCGCTCAGGGTTTCGGTGTAGGTCACCCGAGTGCCATCACGCAGGGCCTGGAAGCGGCCCGGCTCGAGGGTATCGAACTCGGTCAGCGCGTCCTGCTTGTTCAGCAGCAGCTGAAACTGGTTGGCGCCCTGCGGAGCCAGGCCGAGGCTCAGCCACGCGACCACCAGTGCCACCAGCGTCGCCGGAAACAGGGTCATGCGAAACAGCTTCTGCTGGCTCATGCCGGTGGCCGAAAGCACGGTCATTTCGCTTTCAAGGTACAGGCGACCGTAGGCCAGCAGGATCCCGAGGAACAGGCCCAGCGGCAGAATCAGTTGCAGGAAACCCGGCAGACGAAAGCCCATGATCAGGAACAGCGAGCCCGGATCGAGCTGACCGGCCGCAGCCTGCGCCAGGTATTTGATGAAGCGACCGCTCATGATGATGACCAGCAGCACGGCACTTACGGCGCTAAGGGTCAACAGGACTTCGCGGGACAGATAACGGAAGACGATCAAACCAGACACTCCAGGGTTGTCAGGCTAAGGCGGCCAAACAAGCAAACACATCGACCGGCCCGCCATGCAGAGCGGTCGAAAAAAGATGCGGCATTATCCTGTGATTGGGTGCGCCTGTCACTGCGCACACTCATCCATCTCTGTAATCCTTTGCTGAGGGTTGTCAGGCGCGGGGAGCGAGGTTCAAACTGCGGCCCTTGTCGCAGGCTTTGGCCTGCGCCTCTTCTATCTATAAGCAGGCGACTGCGAACAGCGTCGAACGCCTGCGTGTTGACCATTCATTCAGGGATCCGGACATGGAACTGGTTGTAAAAAGCGTTAGCCCAGAAACGTTGAAAACCGCCACCCTGGTGGTTGCCGTCGGCGAAGGCCGCAAACTCGGTGTCGCCGCCAGACTGGTCGACGAGTCGAGCGGTGGTGCCATCAGCGCCGTGCTCAAGCGTGGCGACCTGGCCGGCAAGGTCGGTCAAAGCCTGCTGCTGCACAGCCTGCCGAACCTGAAAGCCGAGCGCGTGTTGCTGGTCGGCGTGGGCAAGGACGAGGAACTGGGCGACCGTCCGTTCCGCAAAATCGTTGCCGGCATCCTCAACACCCTCAAAGGCCTGGGCGGCGGCGATGCCGTACTGGCGCTGGATGAAGTCATCGTCAAAGGTCGCGACAGCTACGGCAAGACCCGCCTGCTGGCGGAAACCCTGGTCGACGGCGGCTACACCTTCGACCAGTTCAAGAGCCAGAAAGCCGAACCGCGCGCTCTGAAGAAAATCACCCTGCTGACCATCAAGGCTGCGCAGGCCGAAGTGCAGCGCGCCGTGAACCACGCCACCGCCATCGCCAACGGCATGGCGTTCACCCGCGATCTGGGCAACCTGCCACCGAACATCTGCCACCCGACGTTCATGGGCGAACAGGCCAAGAACCTGGGCAAAGAGTTCAAGGATCTGAAAGTCGAAGTGCTCGACGAGAAGAAGATCAAGTCTCTGGGAATGGGTTCGTTCTACGCTGTGGGCCAGGGCAGCGCCCAGCCGCCGCGCCTGATCGTCATGCAATACAACGGTGGCAAGAAATCCGAGAAGCCATACGCGCTGGTCGGCAAGGGCATCACCTTCGACACCGGCGGCATCAGCCTGAAGCCGGGCGCCGGCATGGACGAGATGAAGTACGACATGGGCGGCGCTGCCTCCGTGTTCGGCACATTGCGCGCCGTGCTTGAGCTGAAACTGCCGATCAATCTGGTGTGCATCCTCGCCTGCGCCGAAAACATGCCGAGCGGCAATGCGACCCGTCCGGGCGACATCGTCACCACCATGAGCGGCCAGACCGTGGAAATCCTCAACACCGACGCCGAAGGCCGTCTGGTGCTGTGCGATGCGCTGACCTACGCCGAGCGCTTCAAGCCACAAGCGGTGATCGACATCGCCACCCTGACCGGTGCTTGCGTGGTGGCCCTGGGCGCACACACGTCCGGCCTGCTGGGCAACAACGACGAACTGATCGACCAACTGCTCAGCGCCGGCAAGGCTGCCGACGACCGCGCCTGGCAACTGCCGCTGTTTGACGAGTATCAAGAGCAGCTGGACAGCCCGTTCGCCGACATCGCCAACATTGGCGGGCCGAAGGCCGGCACCATCACTGCCGCCTGCTTCCTGTCGCGCTTCACCAAGAACCTCAACTGGGCGCACCTGGACATCGCCGGCACGGCATGGACCAGCGGCGGCAAGGACAAGGGCGCCACTGGCCGTCCGGTTCCGCTGCTGACCCAGTACCTGCTCGATCGCGCCAAAGCCTGACACCGCTGATGGGCGGCGGCGCCACTTTCGGGTGACGCCGCTTGCCGCTCTGGAACCGCAATGACCAAAGTCGACTTCTATATCCTGCCCAGCGCCGATCCTTCAGCGCGTCTGGATTTCGCCTGCAAGCTCACCGAGAAAGCCTGGCGCATGGGCCATCGCATCTACCTGCATTGCAGCGATGCGGCCCAACGTGACGATCTCGATGCGCGTCTGTGGGCATTCAAGGGCGAAAGTTTCGTGCCTCACGGCCCTGCCGACAGTGAGCCCGACGGTTTGATCGTGCTGGGACACGGGGCAGACTGCGGTGAGCACCAGGATCTGCTGGTCAATCTCGATCTGAAAGTCCCGGCCTTCGCCAGCAAATTCGCCCGCGTGGCGGAAGTGGTGGTGGAAGATCCCACCATCCGCGCAGCGGCGCGGGAGAGTTTCCGTTTCTACCGCGAACAGGGCTATTCTCTGCAAGACCACCGTTTACAGCGACTCTGAGCATTCCAATGGACACTCCGAAACCGCAACAGAAATCCGCACACCTGCTGGACGATCTCGAATCGATCCGCCAGTTGCTCGGCGATGACAACCTGCAACCGCCGCTGTTGACCGATACGGTCGATGACGGCGAACAGGAACAGATTCCGATGCTGTTCGATTCCGTCGGCAATCAGCCGGCGGCCGTCGAGCCGCCACCAGCGCCGCCGGCTGCCCCGGCTGCCGCACCGGTCGATAAAGGTCCCGACGCTCTCCTGCACCTGGACAGCGAACTGCGCGCCGCCGCGCAATTGATCATGCAAGACGTGATCGACGACTTCGCCCCGCACATCGAAACCGAAATCAAACGCCGCCTGGATGCGCGGATGGAGCGGCTGCTCAGCCAGTACGAATAAGCCGCTGGTGTAGGAGCTGCCGAAGGCTGCGATCTTTTGACTTTGCTTTCACAAAAAACAAGATCAAAAGATCGCAGCCTTCGGCAGCTCCTACATTTAGATCTCCGCCCGACCTCCCCCGCTCGCCCTCGGCACCACGCCCCGCTATACTTCCCGGCTTTTCCTGAATAAATGCCAATAGGGTCCCGCCGCGCATGGATAAGACCTACCAGCCGCACGCCATTGAAACTTCCTGGTACAAGACCTGGGAGTCCGAGAACTACTTCGCCCCGCAAGGCGCGGGCGAGTCCTACACGATCATGATCCCGCCGCCGAACGTCACCGGCAGCCTGCACATGGGTCACGGTTTCAACAACGCGATCATGGACGCGTTGATCCGTTTCCGCCGCATGCAGGGTCGCGACACCCTGTGGCAGCCGGGCACCGACCACGCCGGTATCGCCACGCAGATGCTGGTGGAGCGCCAACTCGAAGCCCAGGGCCAGAATCGTCACGATCTGGGCCGGGAAAAATTCCTCGAGAAAGTCTGGGAATGGAAAGATCAGTCCGGCGGCAACATCAGCCGGCAGATCCGCCGCCTCGGCTCGTCCGTCGACTGGAGCCGCGAGCGCTTTACCATGGACGACGGCCTCTCGGAAGCGGTCAAGGAAGCTTTCGTGCGCCTGCATGAAGACGGCCTGATCTACCGCGGCAAGCGTCTGGTCAACTGGGACACCAAACTGCACACGGCGATTTCCGACCTCGAAGTGGAAAACCACGAAGAGAAAGGCTTCCTGTGGAACCTGAAATACCCATTGGCCGATGGTGTAAAAACCGCCGAGGGCGATGACTTCCTGATCGTCGCCACCACCCGTCCGGAAACCATGCTCGGTGACTCCGCCGTCGCGGTTAACCCGAACGACGAACGCTACAAAGCGCTGATCGGCAAATTCGTCGAGCTGCCACTGGTTGGCCGCCGCATCCCGATCATCGCCGACGATTATTGCGACCCTGAATTCGGCACCGGCTGCGTGAAAATCACCCCGGCCCACGATTTCAACGACTACGAAGTCGGCAAGCGCCACAACCTGCCGCTGCTGAACATCTTCGACAAGAACGCCAACGTGCTGCCTGCCGCTCAGGTGTTCAACCTCGACGGCACGCTGAACGAGAGCATCGACGGCAAGATTCCGGCCGAGTTCGCTGGCCTGGAACGTTTCGAAGCGCGCAAGCAGATCGTTGCCGCGTTCGACGCCGCCGGCCTGCTGGTGAGTGTCAACGATCACAATCTGAAAACGCCGAAAGGCGATCGCTCCGGCACGGTCATCGAGCCGTGGCTGACCGACCAGTGGTACGTATCGACCAAGCCGCTGGCCGAGCCGGCGATTGCTGCCGTTGAAGACGGTCGCATCCAGTTCGTGCCCAAGCAGTACGAAAACATGTACTTCTCGTGGATGCGCGACATCCAGGACTGGTGCATCAGCCGTCAGCTGTGGTGGGGCCACCGGATTCCGGCCTGGTACGACGAGTCGGGCAAGGTCTACGTCGGTCGCGACGAAGCCGAAGTGCGTGCCAAGCACAACCTCGGCCCGGACGTTGCGCTGCAACAGGACAATGACGTACTCGACACCTGGTTCAGTTCCGGCCTGTGGACCTTCTCCACGCTGGGCTGGCCTGAGCAGACCGAGTTCCTGAAGAAATTCCACTCCACCGACGTGCTGGTCACCGGTTTCGACATCATCTTCTTCTGGGTTGCCCGGATGATCATGATGACCATGCACCTGATGAAGAACGAAGACGGCACGCCGCAGGTTCCGTTCAAGACTGTGTACGTACACGGTCTGGTACGCGACGGCCAAGGCCAGAAGATGTCCAAGTCCAAGGGCAACGTCCTTGACCCGCTGGACATCATCGACGGCATCGACCTGGAAACCCTGGTGCAGAAGCGCACTTCGGGCCTGATGCAACCGAAACTGGCGAAGAAGATCGAGAAAGCCACCCGCGAAGAATTCGCCAATGGCATCGAAAGCTACGGCACCGACGCCCTGCGCTTCACGTTCTGCTCGCTGGCCTCGACCGGTCGCGACATCAAGTTCGACATGGGTCGCGTCGAAGGCTATCGCAACTTCTGCAACAAGATCTGGAACGCCGCGCGTTACGTTCTGGACAAGGGCGAAGACTGCGGCCAGAACGGCGAAGCCTACGAGCTGTCGCTGGCTGATCGCTGGATCATCTCGCAGCTGCAACGCACCGAAGCCGAAGTGACCCGCCAACTGGATCAGTTCCGTTTCGACCTCGCCGCGCAAGCGTTGTACGAGTTCATCTGGAACCAGTACTGCGACTGGTATCTGGAACTGTCCAAGCCTGTGCTGTGGGACGAGAACGCACCGGTCGAACGTCAGCGCGGCACTCGCCGGACGCTGGTACGCGTGCTGGAAGTGGCGCTGCGTCTGGCGCATCCGTTCATGCCGTTCATCACTGAAGAAATCTGGCAGCGCATCGCGCCGCTGGCCGGCATCCAGGGCAAGACGATCATGCTGCAGCCTTGGCCGGTGGCCAACGAAGAGCGCATCGATCCGGCGGCGGAAAACGACATCGAATGGCTCAAGGAACTGATGCTCGGCACGCGCAACATTCGTGGCGAGATGAACATCGGCCCGGGCAAGCCACTGCCGATCTTCCTGAAGAACGTCAGCGCTGACGACCAGCGCCGCCTGACCGAGAACGAAGCGCTGCTGAAGAAGCTGGCGCGTCTGGAATCGATCACCGTACTCGCCGCTGGCGAAGAAGCACCGCTGTCCGCTACCGCACTGGTCGGCGAGATGGAAGTGCTGGTGCCGATGGCCGGTCTGATCGACAAGGGCGCCGAACTGGCGCGTCTGGACAAGGAAATCCTGCGTCTGCAGGGCGAAGTCCAGCGCGTTGGCGGCAAGCTGTCCAACGCAGGTTTCGTCGACAAGGCCCCGGCCGAAGTCATCGAGAAGGAACGCGCCAAACTGGCCGAGGCCGAACAGGCCCTGGGCAAACTGGCCGAGCAGCATGCGCGGATTGCCAGTCTGTAACGGCAAACCGCACTGAAAAAGGGAGGCCCAGGTGGCCTCCCTTTTTTATTCCTGAAAAACCTTGAGTCCCCTGTGGGAGCGAGCCTGCTCGCGAAAGCGCTGTGTCAGCCGACAAATCTGCCGGATGTGAAACCGCCTTCGCGAGCAGGCTCGCTCCCACAGTTTGAACGGTGTTGCCTTCAGATGTGGGACAATGCCCGCCACTTTCAGCCATACCCGAATCGACCACGCCCATGACCGCCCCCCGCACACCCAAACCTGCGCGCAAGAAGCCTGACGCCGCCTCCCCGAGCAAAGCCGTCGAGCCGCGCGAGAAGGCCAGCCTGCATCCGCGCAATCGCCATCAGGGTCGTTACGACTTTCCGGCGCTGATCAAGACCACGCCGGAACTGGCCAAGTACGTGATCACCAACCCGTACGGCAAGGAAAGCATCGACTTCGCCAGCCCCGACGCGGTACGTGTGTTCAATCGGGCGCTGCTCAAGGCGTTCTACGGCATCCAGCATTGGGACATCCCGGCGGACTATCTTTGCCCTCCTGTTCCGGGGCGTGCCGACTATGTGCACTTTCTCGCCGACCTGCTGGCGAGCATGAACGACGGCAAGGTCCCGCGCGGCGCGATCGTCAATGTGCTGGATATCGGCATGGGCGCCAACTGCGTTTATCCGTTGATCGGCAACAGCGAATACCGTTGGCACTTCCTCGGCTCGGAGATCGACCCAACAGCCGTGGCGGCGGCGCGAGCCATCGTGCAGTCCAACGATCTGAGCAAGGTGATCCAGCTGCGCCAGCAGGAAAACCGCAAGCACATCCTCATTGGCTTGCTGGAGCCGGGCGAGCGTTTCGACCTGACCATGTGCAACCCGCCGTTCCACGCTTCGATGGAAGAAGCGACCAAGGGCAGCGAGCGCAAGTGGCGCGCCTTGGGCAAGGCCGACCCGAAACGCAAGCTACCGGTGCTGAACTTCGGCGGGCAATCGGCGGAGCTGTGGTGTGAAGGCGGTGAAGCGCGCTTTGTGACGCAGTTGATTGCCGAAAGTGCGAACTTCCAGCACAAGGTGTTGTGGTTCAGCACACTGGTGTCGAAGGCCTCGAACCTGCCGGCCATCGAGACGGCACTGAAGAAGGCCGGCGTGCTGGAGAGCCAGGTCGTGGAGATGTCGCAGGGCCAGAAGCAGAGCCGCTTTGTCGCCTGGACCTTCCAGACCAAGTCCGAGCAGCAGATCTGGCGGCGTGAGCGCTGGGTTCGCTAACACACAGCAGATCCCCTGTGGGAGCGAGCCTGCTCGCGAAAGCGGCGCGTCAGTCAGCTTCAATATCGACTGACCTACCGCTTTCGCGAGCAGGCTCGCTCCCACATTGGCCCTGCGATTCAGTCGCTAAATCACAGACACAAAAAAACCGTGCCCCGGATCACTCCGAAGCACGGTTTTTTTATCGCTGCGTCTTACTTGTTCACAGCGTCGGTCAGGCCTTTGGCCACAACCAGCTTGATCACTTTCTTTGCAGGGATTTCGATGGCAGCGCCAGTCGAAGGGTTACGGCCAGTGCGGGCAGGACGCTCGGTCACTTTCAGCTTGCCGATACCTGGCAAGGTGATTTCGCCGCCGTTTTCCAGCTGATCGGCAACGATTTGGCCCAGTTGGTCCAGAGCGTTACGCGCGGTGGTTTTCGGCGCGTCGATAGCTTCAGCGATGTCGGCGATCAGTTGGTCTTTAGTAAGAGCCATGTAGTGTTCCTTCCCTATCAAATTCATATGGATTGCAGAGTGCAGTGTCAGCCATCGAGCCCGATCTTCTGGATCTGGCACCCTCGGCGATAACCACGACGAGTCGGGTTATAGATGCCGAAATCAGGGTTTGGTTCGACCTGACAAATGCTGAATGCACGCTTAACGCAGTGACTTCGCGTAAGACCGGGCAAAACTAGCACAGCGACAAGGAAATATCCGCCTCTAGCTACCCATTTGGTCAGCTTTATTGCGCTAAATCGGTAAAAAACCGCTTAAGGCCGGCCGCTTGCGCCGATTTAAGCCTTGGCCCCCCTGTAGGAGCTGCCGAAGGCTGCGATCTTTGGACTTTGCTTTTTCAAAAACAAGATCAAAAGATCGCAGCCTTCGGCAGCTCCTACGCAGAGCCTCGGCCGGAGATTCGGTTACACTGAGCGCTTTTTCGGGGGAGCCTGCCCTCCTCCCTTCCAACAGCCGAGAAGCCCATGCCGATCCGTCATTGCATCGTCCACCTGATCGACAAAAAACCCGACGGCACGCCCGCAGTTCTGCACGCCCGTGACTCTGAACTGGCCGAGTCCGCAGCCATCGAAAACATGCTCGCCGACCTCAACGAAAGCTACAACGCCAAACAGGGCAAAGCCTGGGGCCTGTTCCATCCGGAATCCGGCGCATTCCCGTTCAGCGGCTGGCTGAAGGAGTATATGGAAGGCGGCCGTGACTTCACCGCGTTCAGTAAAGTGGCGGTCGAGCATCTGCAGAAACTGATGGAAGAATCCAACCTGTCGGTGGGTGGCCACGTGCTGTTCGCCCACTATCAGCAAGGCATGACTGACTACCTGGCGATCGCCCTGCTGCACCACAGCGAAGGCGTGGCGGTGACCGACGAGCTCGACGTGACGCCCTCGCGCCATCTCGACCTTGGCCAGTTGCATCTGGCCGCGCGGATCAACGTTTCCGAGTGGCAGAACAACAAGCAGTCCAAGCAGTACATCTCGTTCATCAAGGGCAAGAATGGCAAGAAGGTCTCGGAGTATTTCCGCGACTTCATCGGTTGCCAGGAAGGCGTCGACGGCCCCGGCGAGACGCGCACGCTGCTCAAGGCCTTCAGTGACTTTGTCGAGAGCGAAGACCTGCCGGAAGACTCGGCCCGCGAGAAAACCAAGACCCTGGTTGACTATGCCAGCAGCCAGGCCAAGCTCGGCGAACCGATGGGTCTTGAGGAGCTGTCGGAGCTGATCGACGAAGAACGCCCGAAAGCCTTCTACGATCACATCCGCAACAAGGACTATGGCCTGTCGCCAGAGATTCCGGCAGACAAGCGCACCCTCAATCAATTCCGTCGTTTCACCGGCCGCGCCGAAGGTTTGTCGATCAGCTTCGAAGCGCACCTGCTGGGCTCGAAGATCGAGTACGACGAAGAGAACGGCACCCTGATCATCAAAGGCCTGCCGACTTCGCTGACCGATCAGTTGAAGCGGCGTAACTGATGCTCGGCAATGTGCTGAAAAAGGTCGCCCTGGTATTGCTGGTGGTCGTGGTCTATCAGAACTGGGGCAAGATCGAGCGGGTGTTCAATCCCGCGCAAATGGTCTCGCCGCAGACCCGGGCGCAAGCCAATGTCGTGCTTTATGCCACCGACTGGTGCGGCTACTGCAAACAGACCAAACGCTTTCTCGACAGCAAGGGCATACCGTTCAAGGAGTTCGACATCGAGAAAGATGTTGAAGCGCGCAAGGCGTATGAAGCATTGGGTGGACGCGGGATTCCGCTGATCGATGTGAACGGCACGTTGATTCGCGGGTTCGATCCCGACGAAATCCTCGCTGCCCTGAAATAAAATCAAGATCAAAAGATCGCAGCCTTCGGCAGCTCCTACATGAGATCGGTGTAGGAGCTGCCGAAGGCTGCGATCTTTTGCTTTTAGCGCGCTTCGATACGGAAACCAAAACGCGGAAAGTGCACATGCACCACGCCGCCACGTTCGTCTTCACGGCGAATGATCAGCTCTTCACTGCCAGCAAACAGCAGCTCGCCCACCACCGGATCAACGCCGTAATCGATAGCGGCAATTGCCACTTGCTGTCCCGTCTTGAAGCCGTTCGGATCAACGAACCGCTCATCCGGCAATGCCGCTGGCGTCGCGTTACGCGCGACCTCCAATGCCTCGGCAGAGGACATCTCGCTCGCTGCGCCATGGCCGAACCCCAGCACCCGACCCAGCCACGCCGCAACCGCCGGATATTCATCCACCAGCGGCGCCGTGACGTGGGTCGCCTTGAGGAACCACATCGGATGCGCCAGGGCGAAGTCGGCAATCGATGGCTCGCCGAAGAGGAAGTCGCCCTGCTCGCGCTGCAACTGTTGCTCCAGCCGCGCCATGATCGTCGGCCACTGATGCTTGGCCTGCTCGGCGGACAGACGCGTGGCGCTGCCACCGCTGAACAACCCGGCGCGGTCGGCCAGGAAGGCCTTGATCGCTTCCGGCGGCAATTTGCCGAAACGCACGGCTACCGATTCTGGCTGGAACACCAGGCTCACCGCGTGCTGAAACACCACCGAGTCGGCCCACGCCGCAAAACTGGCGCTGGTCATTTCCTGGCCTTCGGGAAAGAACGCCGGCAGGGCTTTTTCCTGCTCCAGGCGTCGAGCGATCAGTGCGGTGTCGCAATAGATGTCGGCACCGATCTGCAACACTGGGGTCTTGCGGTAGCCACCGGTCAATGCCGTCAGATCAGGCTTGGGCATCACCGGGGAAATATGCACCGAACGCCAGGACAGGCCTTTGAAGCCCAGCAGCAGGCGCGCCTTCTCGGCAAATGGAGAGGTCGGGTAATGGTGCAGAATCAACTCGGACATGCTCGGCTCCGCCGCTGGAAAAGTGAATCCGCAGCTTAGCGCGCATTGCCTGACAGGCCTACCGATCTGCCTGATGGGAACCAATCAGTCAGATTGATAAGACGCGACCAGGCATTCCTTGGCGCTCTTCTTGAGCTTTTTGATCAGCCGTTCCTGGCGCAAAGCATCGCTTTTGTCGCGGCACAGTTCCGTGTAGACCAGGGCCATCGCGGGGCTGGAAAGAAAGAACCGCGCTCCCTTGCCGCTCTGGTGCTTGGCGAAACGGCGTACGGGGTCGTCGCTGATTCCGCAATACAACGAGCCATTGGCGGCACGCACGAGGTAGACGAACCAGGATTTACTCACTGGTTCGGCAGCATCGACGGATTGTTCGCTAAGGCTGGTCACTTCGGGATCTGAACGTGTAGGAAAACAGGCGGCGATCTTATCAGCGCCCGGCCTGAAATGCCTTCAGTCCCTTGCGCGCCTGGGCACGTACCGCGTTGCGCACCAGCGGCGTCCAGCCCAGCAGCAGGCCTTTGAAACCCAACGCCTGCCGCGACCAGCGCCACAGATCGAAGTGGTCGTGGTGCTCACAGATCTTGCCGTCCCGGAAGACGAAGCGCGCCTGGATGTCGTTGACCACGACGTTGCCGGTCTGACTGAACAGGTAAGTCGCCACCCAATGCGCGCCGCCGGTGCGCTCGTCGGCGCGGACATTGTCAAAAGTCAGGGAAAAATCCTTGGCGCGGGTAGTCAGCATGCGCCACATGTCGCCGGCATCGCGCCCGCGCAACTCGCCGAAGGCCGGATCGCTGAAGACCACATCATCGGTGTAGCAGGCCGCCATGGCCTCGGCGTCGAGGCGCTGAAAGGCTTGGTAGAAGCGGGTGATCAGGGCGCTATGGGCTTCGCTCAAGGCAATCTCCAAGGAAATAGGTACAGATTGCCAGCACCATAATCTGCCGCGCGCAGAAACACTATCGGCAATACGCAAAACCCTTGTGGGAGCGAGCCTGCTCGCGAAGGCAATTCAACATTCAACATCCATGTTGACCGAAACACCGCTTTCGCGAGCAGGCTCGCTCCCACATTTGCACCCAGTGCATTCAGATCTTTTCGCTTTGCACCTGCACATACAACGCCCGCCCGGCACCCAGCCCGGCCAGGATCGCACCAGCGCCGATAACGCCGAAGATCCAGCCCAGGGCATTCCAGCCGCCGGTCCAGTCATGCACCACGCCCACGGCAAACGGCCCCATGGACGCCAGCGTGTAGCCAAAACCCTGGGACATGCTCGACAGGTTCGCCGCGACATGGGAATCGCGCGAGCGCAGCACGATCAGGGTCAGGGCCAGACTGAACGTGCCGCCCTGCCCCAGTCCGAGCAGAATCGCCCAGCCCCACAGACCTTCGATCGGTGCGTACAGGCAGCCGAACAGGCCGGCCAGGGTCAGCGCCATGACCACGACAATCGCCAGGCGCTGATCCTTGCCCCGGGTCGCCAGCCACGGCGCGGCCAGCGAACTGGCCAGTTGAATGATCACCGAACCGGACAGCACCAATCCGGCCTGGGTCGGTGTCAGCCCGCGCCCGATGAGGATCGACGGCAACCAGCCAAACACGATGTAGGCCAGCGACGATTGCAGGCCCATGTACAAGGTCACCTGCCAGGCCAGCGGATCACGCAGCAACCCGCGCACGCGATAGGCGACGTTGTGTGCGCCATGTTTGGAGCCGACTTGTGGCAGCCAGAATACCGCGGCCACCAATGCCGGAATCACCCAGAACCCCAGGCCCATCGCCCAGCTGTTGCCGAAGTGTTCACTCAGCGGCACGGTCGAACCCGCCGCCATCGCTGCGCCCAGGCACAGCGCCATGGTGTAGACGCCGGTCATGGTCCCGGCGTGTTTGGCGAAGTCGCGCTTGACGATGCCCGGCAGCAGCACGCCGACGATGCCGATGCTGGCGCCCCCAAGCACGCTGCCGGCAAACAGGCCGATCTCGCCGAAATTACTGCGCAGGATAATCCCGCCGGCCAGCGTCAGCAGAATCCCCAACACCACCCGCTCAGCACCGAAACGCCGCGCCAGAATCGGCGCCAGCGGCGCAAACAGGCCCAGGCACAGCACCGGCAACGTGGTCAGCAATCCCGCCTGCGCCGCAGACAGTCCGAGACTGCTGGAGACCTCGCTGAGCAACGGCGCCATGCTCGACAACGCCGGGCGCAGGTTCAGCGCCACCAGAATCAACCCGAGCAGCAACAGCCACGGGCGTTTTACCAATGGGTGGCTTTGCTGGACCTGCTCGTCATCAGCCTCGGCATCGATCAGCAATTCCTCCAGTTCGGGCGAGCGTTTCGACGCTGTGGATAACTCATTGCGGGACATGGATTTCTCGGTTTCAAGGTTCATTGATCAACTGCCTCGACAAGGCTTTGGCCCGCTCCGGGTCGCGTTGCTCGACCGCATCGAGCAAGTCGATGTGCAGATCGAACACTTCCTGACGGCGCGGGGAGATATTCAGGGTCTGGCGCAATTGCGCGCCGACGATGCTGGAAAAGTAGCGATACAGCTCGCTGAGGGTCGGGTTGTGCGCGGCGTCGACCAGTCGGCGATGGAACACCAGATCGCAGGCGATATAGGTGTCGAGATCGCCGTGGTAGTGGCTGCCGCTGGTGCCGAGCGCTTCACGCAGCGCCGCCAGATCGTCATCGGTACGACGCAACGCCGCCAGGCCGATGGCCTCGACTTCAAGGATGTGTCGGGTCTCCCGAGCCTGCTCCAGGGAACAGCGGGACAACGCCTTCAGCGTATCCAGCGGATCGACCACGGCGCGCAGATAACTGCCGTCACCCTGGCGAATTTCGATCAATCCCGAGAACGCCAGAACACGCATCGCCTCACGCACCGTGTTGCGGCTGATGCCCAGCTCGGCGCACAGCTCAGGCTCGGTCGGCAGACGCTCGCCGACTTGCCACGCACCGCTGTTGATGCGCTGACGCAGTTGATCCAAAGCCTGATCGACTAGGGACCGCTTGATCAAAGGGGAAATGTCGGACATGAAACCCACCTTTTCATCCAATCATAGGATGAATTTTCCGACATGTTAGTCAGACCCATGTAGGACGGCAACCACCTAGGGTCAATCGGAGACACATGGAGCGGCATTTTCGATTGGTCAAAATTACCCTTTAAGGGTAATTTCAGGGACAGGGTTTTGGCTTCTTATGGAAAAGAACACACCCCATTACGACTTGGCAGTCGTGAAGGCCGAAGTAATTAGACGAGGCAAAGAAGCCTTTACACGTTATGCACTTGAGACAGGCCGGGACATGGGCATGTCATGGAAAGTGATGATGCAGGTTGTGGCAACGCTTGAGCGGCGGATGCTCTACAAATCCATGACCTCTTATTCCAACCATCGTAACTGGCACGACGTCTATCACGTATCGTTTCGAAATCGGGAGATCTATATCAAAGTGACCTACTGCACGAGCGGTGGTTCTCCGGTGATCTCCTTCAAGGAGAAAAACACATGAGCAAGAGGCAATGCCTGAGTTGCGGCACCGAACACGCAATGCACCACTTTCAAGATCGCAGTCTCGACGTCAATTACAAACAGTTTTCGCGGCCCGTACACCTTCTCGCCGGCTGGGAGTGCAGGGTCTGTGGCGAAATCATTTTTGACAGTGGTACCGACAGTGCCGAGCGCTACGTAGATGCCGGCGATCAATTACTCGAAGACGTACTTCGGCTGATCGGTACCGAAATGAAGCGTATTCGCCGAAAGCTCCATCTCACTCAAAGAAGTGCGGTGAAGTGGCTGTCAGGAGGTGGGCATAATGCGTTTTCACGATATGAACGCGGCGAACTGGCTCCGCCGCAGCCGTTGTTCACACTGATGCGGCTTCTGGATCGTCATCCCGATCTGCTAGAGGAAATTCAGGCACTTCACGCAGACGACGGTCTCAAACAACTTCTGGAAACTCGTTACCCGGAGCGGGAACCTGTTCTGGCCAGATGAGCCCAGATAAAACAAACCCGGAACTGAGTCCGGGTTTGTTTCAGTGCCTGACGGGCATCAATGCAAAATCTGACTCAAGAACAACTTGGTCCGATCATTCTGCGGATTGTCGAAGAAGTCGTTCGGCGCGGCCTGCTCAACGATTTCGCCCTTGTCCATGAAGATCACGCGGTTGGCCACGGTGCGGGCGAAGCCCATTTCGTGGGTCACGCAGAGCATGGTCATGCCGTCTTCGGCCAGACCGATCATGGTGTCCAGAACCTCTTTCACCATCTCCGGGTCAAGCGCTGAAGTCGGCTCGTCGAACAGCATGATTTTCGGCTTCATGCACAAGGCGCGGGCGATCGCCACACGCTGTTGCTGACCGCCGGAAAGCTGCCCCGGATATTTGTGCGCCTGCTCCGGAATGCGTACGCGCTCCAGGTAATGCATGGCGATTTCTTCGGCCTTGCGCTTGGGCATCTTGCGCACCCACATCGGCGCCAGCGTGCAGTTCTGCAAAATGGTCAGGTGCGGGAACAGGTTGAAGTGCTGGAACACCATGCCGACTTCGCGGCGGATCGCTTCGATCTGCTTGAGGTCGTTGGTCAGTTCCACGCCGTCGACGACGATGCGGCCCTGCTGGTGTTCTTCCAGGCGATTAAGGCAACGAATCGTCGTCGATTTGCCGGAACCCGACGGGCCGCACAGGACGATACGCTCGCCTTGTTTGACATTGAGGTTGATGTCTTTCAGCACGTGAAACTGGCCGTACCACTTGTTCACGCCCTGCATCTGGATGATGCCTTCCGGACCCACAGGCTTTTTGATTGCTTCGCTCATTTACAGAGAACTCCTAACGCTTGTGGCCAGTGTCGAGCTTGCGTTCCAGATGCATGGAATAGCGCGACATACCAAAACAGAAAATCCAGAACACCAGGGCGGCGAACACGTAGCCTTCGGTGGCCATGCCCAGCCATTTCGGGTCGGCGGCGGCTTGCTTGACGCTGTTGAGCAGGTCGAACAGGCCGATAATGATCACCAGGCTGGTGTCCTTGAACAGCGCAATGAACGTGTTGACGATGCCCGGGATTACCAGCTTCAGGGCTTGCGGCAGGATCACCAGGCCCATCGAACGCCAGTAACCGAGGCCCATCGCCGCAGCCGCTTCGTACTGCCCTTTGGGAATCGCTTGCAGACCGCCACGCACCACCTCGGCGACGTACGCCGACTGGAACAGGATCACGCCGATCAGCGCCCGCAACAGCTTGTCGAAGTTCATGCCTTCAGGCAGGAACAGCGGCAGCATTACCGAGGACATGAACAGCACCGTGATCAACGGCACGCCGCGCCAGAACTCGATGAAGGTCACGCAGACCACACGAATCGCCGGCATGTTCGAACGCCGTCCCAGCGCCAGCACGATGCCCAGCGGCAATGCTCCGGCGATGCCGACGGTGGCGATCACCAGGGTCAGCATCAGGCCGCCCCACTGGCTGGTCGGCACGGTGGTCATTCCGAAACCGCCATGCAGCAAAGTGAAGGCAATGATCGGGTACAGCACCAGGAAGCTCAGGCCGTACACCGCTTTACGCGGCACGCGCGAGATGAACAGCGGTGCTGCGCCAATGACCGCCAGCCACACGGTCAGATCAACGCGCCAGCGCAGCTCGGTCGGGTAGTAGCCGTACATGAACTGGCCGAAACGCTGCTGAATGAACACCCAGCAGGCGCCTTCCTTGGTGCAGTCGGCGCGGGTGGTGCCGACCCAGTTGGCGTCGACGATCGCCCAGCTGAGGATCGGTGGCACGACCAGGTAGATCAGATAGAACGCAAACAGCGTCAGCAGGGTGTTGAGCCAGCTGGAGAACATGTTCGCGCGCATCCACGCCACCACGCCGATACTGCTGTTCGGTGGAGGCATGTCGGGTTTGAAAGTATGAGTACTCATGCGCTTTTCCTTACCGCTCGATCAGCGCAATGCGCTTGTTGTACCAGTTCATCAGCAGGGAAATGCTGATACTGATCGCCAGGTACACGCTCATGGTGATGGCAATCACTTCGATGGCCTGCCCGGTCTGGTTGAGCACGGTGCCAGCGAACAGCGAAACCATTTCCGGGTAACCGATACCGGCTGCCAGCGAGGAGTTCTTCGCAAGGTTCAGGTATTGGCTGGTCAGCGGCGGAATGATCACGCGCAGGGCCTGCGGGATGATCACCTTGCGCAGGGTCGGGCCGTTGCGCAGGCCAAGCGAACGCGCCGCTTCGGTCTGACCGTGGCTGACCGACTTGATCCCGGAACGCACGATCTCGGCGATAAACGCTGCGGTGTACACAGTGAGCGCCAGGGTCAACGCCAGCAGTTCCGGGATCAGCACCCAGCCACCGACAAAGTTGAAGCCCTTGAGCTCGGGCATTTCCCAATGCAACGGAGCGCCGAAGATCAGCGCGCACAAGGTCGGGATCACCAGCGCAATTGCCAGGCCGGTCCAGAACTTGTGGAACGGTACGCCGGTTTCTTCGAAACGCTTGTTGGCCCAGCGGCACATCAGCACGATGCCGACGATGGCCAGCACGATGCTGATCACGAACGCCCAGAAGCCGTCAGCGGCGAGTGCGGCCGGCATGTTCAGGCCACGGCTGCTGACGAAGAAGGTGTCGCCGAAGTTGTGGCTGTTGCGCGGCCCCGGCATGGTCAGGAACACCGCGAAGTACCAGAACAGGATCTGCAGCAGTGGCGGAATGTTGCGGAACACTTCCACATACACCGTCGCCAGTTTGGCGATGATCCAGTTCTGCGACAGCCGCGCCACGCCGACGATGAAACCGAGGATCGTCGCCAGGATCACGCCGATAAAGGTCACCAACAGGGTGTTGAGCAGGCCGATGACAAACACCCGCGCGTAGCTGTCCGCTTCGGTGTAGTCGATCAGGGTTTGAGCGATGCCGAACCCGGCACTACGCTCCAGAAAGCTGAAACCGGAAGTGATACCCCGGTGCTCAAGGTTGGTTTGCGTGTTGTCGAACAGGTACCAGCCAAGCGAGACCACCGCCACAACGGTGATGATCTGGAATAGCCACGCACGCACTCGTGGATCGCTGAGGCTGAGCCTCTGCTTTGGTGCGCCGATTGAATTTTGCATGAAGTGCCCCGGAAGAAATGGAACAAGAACATCACCCGGCGGTTGGCCCGCCGGGCGATAGAACCATTAGCGCACTGGTGGTGCGTACTGAATGCCGCCGTTGTTCCACAGGGCGTTCAGGCCACGGTCGATTTCCAGCGGAGTGCTCTTGCCGAGGTTTTTCTCGAAGATTTCGCCGTAGTTGCCGACCTGCTTGACGATCTGCACAACCCAGTCTTTCGGCAGTTTCAGGTCTTTGCCGTATTCGCCGTCAGCACCGAGCATACGGGCCACGTCCGGGTTCTTGGTGGACTTGGCTTCAGCTTCGACGTTCTTCGAAGTGATGCCGGCTTCTTCGGCATTGAGCAGCGCGTAGCCGACCCAACGCACGATGGCCAGCCACTCGTCGTCGCCGTTACGTACGACCGGACCCAGTGGTTCTTTGGAAATGGTTTCCGGCAGAACCACGTAGTCCTTCGGCGAGGCCAGCTTGCTGCGCTGGGCGAACAGCTGGGACTTGTCGGAGGTCAGCACGTCGCAACGACCGGATTCCAGCGACTTGGCGCTTTCATCGGAGGTGTCGAAGGTGATCGGGGTGTATTTCAGACCGTTGCCACGGAAGTAGTCGGAAACGTTCAGCTCGGTGGTGGTACCGGCCTGGATGCAGATGGTAGCGCCGTCGAGCTCTTTGGCACTTTTCACGCCCAGCTTGTTGTTTACCAGGAAGCCGATGCCGTCGTAGTAGGTGATGAAGCCCGGGAATTTCAGGCCCATGCCCGCGTCACGGGAGCTGGTCATGGTGGTGTTGCGCGATAGGATGTCGATCTCGCCGGACTGCAGCGCGGTGAAGCGCTCCTTGGCGTTCAACTGGCTGAACTTGACCTTGTTGGCGTCGCCGAAAACGGCTGCGGCCACAGCGCGGCAGACGTCGGCGTCGATGCCGAGAATCTTGCCGGTCGCATCCGGTACCGAGAAGCCCGGCAGACCGTCGCTCACGCCACACTGCACGAAACCTTTTTTCTGTACCGCATCCAGGGTTGCACCCGCCTGAGCTAACCCGCTGACGCCGAGTACTGCTGCAGCAGTCACGACCGCCAGAGTGGATTTCAACATCTTCATTCAAACCTCCAGTTTTGCTCTTGTTGTGTCGGAGCTTGAGTCCAGTCGCACCCTTTTGAGGCGTTGTTGACCCGTGTTGGCTTTTTTTGGGGTCAACCGACGTAAGACCTTCGCTATGAGTCTAGTAGGAGAAAATCCACATCATGGATCACTCACTTCTCACCAATCGGCCGAACGGGCTGTAGCCCTTTCACGTTCGCTAAGCCCGTAGCGGCCATTGGCGAACATCCATCACCGGATTCGTTGCTATCCCATCACGCGACTGACACTGATAGTGTTACCGCCACGCGTAGGACGCTTCGTACGCAAACCTCCATAGCAAACGCCGTACCACACCGCTTGCGAAAGTGATTGCGCGACACGTCAATAGCTAAACTTGTAACCTTGCGACATCTTGTTAACGGATCAACCGGGCGCGCACTTCAATCACGCACTCAATGAGAGCGCCCGCACATTTTTGGAGCAGACATGACCGAGCCCTTGATTCTTCAGCCTGTTAAGCCCGCAGACGCCTGCGTGATCTGGCTGCACGGCCTCGGCGCCGACCGTTACGACTTCCTGCCGGTGGCCGAGGCGTTGCAGGAAAGCCTGCTGAGCACGCGCTTTGTGCTGCCGCAGGCGCCGACGTGTCCAGTGACGATAAATGGCGGATATGCCATGCCCAGCTGGTACGACATCAAGGCCATGAGCCCGGCCAGAGCGATCGACCGTGACCAGCTGGAAGCCTCGGCAGAGCGGATCATCGAACTGATCGAAAACGAGCGCGCCAGCGGAATAGACGCCTCGCGGATTTTTCTCGCCGGTTTTTCCCAGGGCGGCGCAGTGGTGCTGCACACCGCATTTCTGAAATGGCAGGGGCCGTTGGGTGGGGTGCTGGCGTTGTCGACTTACGCACCGACATTCAGCGACGAACTGGAGTTATCCGCCAGCCAGCAGCGCATTCCGGTGCTCTCGCTGCACGGCCAGTTCGATAACGTGGTGCAGAACTCGATGGGCCGCAGTGCTTACGAGCATTTGAAGAAGCATGGTGTCACCGTGACATGGCAGGAATACCCAATGGAGCACGAAGTGTTACCTGAAGAGATTCGCGACATTGGTGTCTGGTTGAGCGAACGACTGCGCTGATTGTCGACCAATCCCTGCCCATTGATCCCTCCTACTACGCCGCGCCCGATTCTTGCATTACACTGGCCGGCGTACATTCCTTAACCAATTGATGAGATGACCGTGCTCAAAGCACTCAAGAAAATGTTCGGTAAAAGCGAGGCTGAGCAGCTCGCGCCAGTTCCCAGTGCGCCGTCGCACTCCCCCGGTCATCGCGCCGATGCCCCGCAGGCCGACCGCCCCGCTCCCGCAGCCGCACCGAAGCCCGAAGAGAAACCCGCTGCGGCCGCGCCAATGGCCGTAGAGCCTGCACCCGGCGAAGCGCCGAAACCGGCCAGACCGCGTCGCGAACCGAAGCCCAAGGCACCGGTCATTCCATGGAAACTCGAAGACTTCGTCGTCGAACCCCAGGAAGGCAAAACCCGCTTTCACGATTTCAAGCTTGCTCCGGAACTGATGCACGCCATTCAGGACCTGGGCTTTCCTTACTGCACGCCGATCCAGGCGCAGGTGCTGGGCTTCACCCTCGCCGGCAAAGACGCCATTGGCCGCGCGCAGACCGGCACCGGCAAGACCGCCGCGTTCCTGATCTCGATCATCACCCAGTTGCTGCAGACGCCGCCGCCGAAAGAGCGCTACATGGGCGAGCCGCGTGCGCTGATCATCGCGCCGACCCGCGAACTGGTGGTGCAGATCGCCAAGGACGCCGCTGACCTGACCAAGTACACCGGCCTCAACGTCATGACGTTTGTCGGCGGCATGGATTTCGACAAACAGCTCAAGCACCTCGAAGCGCGGCATTGCGACATCCTCGTCGCTACGCCGGGCCGCTTGCTCGACTTCAACCAGCGCGGCGACGTGCACCTGGACATGGTCGAAGTGATGGTCCTGGACGAAGCCGACCGCATGCTCGACATGGGTTTCATCCCGCAGGTGCGGCAGATCATTCGCCAGACCCCGCCGAAGTCCGAGCGCCAGACCCTGCTGTTCTCCGCGACCTTCACCGAAGACGTGATGAATCTGGCCAAGCAATGGACCACCGACCCGGCGATTGTCGAAATCGAAATCACCAACGTCGCCAACGAGAACGTCGAGCAGCACATCTACGCCGTGGCCGCTGCCGACAAATACAAGCTGCTCTACAACCTGGTCAACGATAACGGTTGGGAGCGAGTCATCGTGTTTGCCAACCGCAAGGACGAAGTACGCCGCATCGAAGAGCGTCTGGTGCGTGATGGCATCAACGCCGCGCAGCTGTCCGGCGACGTGCCGCAACACAAGCGCATCAAGACTCTGGAAGGCTTCCGCGAAGGCAAGATTCGCGTGCTGGTGGCCACCGATGTCGCCGGTCGCGGCATCCACATCGACGGCATCAGCCACGTGATCAACTTCACCCTGCCGGAAGTCCCGGACGATTACGTGCACCGCATTGGCCGTACCGGTCGTGCCGGCGCCGATGGCGTGTCGATCAGCTTTGCCGGCGAGGACGACTCTTACCAGTTGCCGTCGATCGAAGAAAAGCTTGGTCGCAAGATCAGCTGTGAAACCCCGCCGACGCATCTGCTGCGTGCGGTTGAGCGCAAGCGTCCGCAGTAAGCGCCACGAAATGAAAAAGCGCAGCCGGCAACGGACTGCGCTTTTTTTATGCCCGATGGTTGCTCGCCAGAACTAAAAGTCCATAATGGAAAAATAAGTTTAGTTTCGGAGCGCGAAATGTCCAGTACGCCCTATGTGATCGATCAAGCCCAGGCCCATGAGCTATTGGCGCGTATCGATGTTCCGCAAATCCTGCGCAAGCTGTTCCGCGATCTCGCGGCCGGGAACGCCGTGCAGCCGGCGCAGCAATGGGTCGAGTTTCCGCAGGGTGCCGGCGACTTCATCAACTACTTGGGTGTACTGGCCGAGGACGGCGTGTACGGAGTGAAGACTTCGCCGTACATCGTCCGTGAGCAGGGAGCGCTGGTGACGGCATGGACCCTGCTGATGTCGATGAAAACCGGCCAGCCGCTGCTGCTCTGTGATGCCGGCGAACTGACCACCGCGCGCACCGCCGCGACCACGGCCGTGGCGGTCGACGCCCTCGCCCCGTTGAATGCCCAGCGACTGGCGATCATCGGCAGCGGCAAGGTTGCTCAAGCGCATCTGCATTACGCCAAAGCGCTGCGCGACTGGAAGAGCATCAGCCTGTATTCGCCGTCGCTGCTGGAAGATGCGCAAACACAGGCCGAGTTGAAGTGCATTGTGCCGTCAGTGAAGATTGCCGACAGCCTTGAGACCGTCACCGCCGATGCGGATGTGATCATGCTCTGCACCTCGTCGGCCGGGCCGGTGATTGATCCTGCAACGTTAAGCAAACCGGCGCTGATCACCTCGATCAGCACCAACGCCCCCCGCGCCCATGAAGTACCGCCGCAAAGTCTCAACGACATGCAGGTGTTCTGCGACTATCGTCTGACCACGCCGGGTTCGGCAGGTGAGATGCTGATTGCCGCCGAACAGCATGGCTGGAACAAGGATTCGATTGTCGGCGACCTCGCCGACTTGCTCAGCGAAAAAGTGCCGCGCCCGGGTTACGACCGTCACGTGTTCTTCCGTTCAATCGGCTTGGGCCTGGAAGACATTGCCCTCGCCAATGCGGTTTATCACTTAACCCACTAACGCCAAAAATCCCCTGTGGGAGCGAGCCTGCTCGCGAATGCGGTCTGACATTCAGCGAAGATGTCGACTGATACACCGCTTTCGCGAGCAGGCTCGCTCCCACAAGGGACTAGCGAACGCCTTGATATTGCGTACCCACTGGAGACCTACATGAACCACGCAGATTTCATCATCATCGGCGGCGGGATTGCCGGCGCTTCCACCGGGTTCTGGCTGGCGCCGCACGGCAAAGTGATCGTGCTCGAGCGTGAAACCCATCCCGGCTATCACTCCACCGGTCGCTCCGCCGCGCTGTACACCGCCGCCTACGGCACCGCACAGGTCCGCGCACTGACTCAGGCGAGCCGCGCGTTTTTCGACAGTCCTCCGAGCGGCTTTTGCGAGCACCCGCTGCTGACCCCGCGCGGCGAAATGACCGTCGACTTCATCGGTGATCCCGCCGAACTGAACAACCAATACCTCAGCGCCAAAGCCACCGTGCCGCAGATGCAACTGCTCAGCGCCGACGAAGCCTGCGCGCGTCTGCCGATCCTGCGCCGGGAAAAAGTCCACGGCGCGATCTACGATCCATCGGCCTGCGACATCGACACCGACGCGCTGCATCAAGGCTACCTGCGCGGCATCCGGCGCAACCACGGCGAAGTGCGCACCGATTGCGAAGTGCTCGGCTTGAGCCGCGATGCCGATGGCCTGTGGATCGTGCAGACCAACGGCGAGACATTCACCGCACCGGTGCTTATCAATGCCGCCGGTGCCTGGGCCGACAAGATCGCTGCCCTGGCCGGTGCGCAGCCGCTGGGTCTGCAAGCGAAACGCCGCGCCGCATTTATCTTTGCCGGCCCGGAAGGCGTTGACACTCATCATTGGCCAATGCTGGTCAGCCTCGACGAATCCTTCTACATGAAGCCCGACGCCGGCATGTTCCTCGGCTCGCCGGCCAACGCCGATCCGGTCGAACCGCACGATGTGCAGCCGGAAGAACTCGACATCGCCATGGGCATTTATCAGATCGAAGAGGCCACCACGCTGACCATCCGCCGTCCGACCCGCACCTGGGCCGGTCTGCGCAGTTTCGTTGCCGACGGTGATTTGCTCAGCGGCTTTGATCCGCAGGTGCCAGGGCTGTTCTGGGTCGCCGCGCAGGGCGGCTACGGCATTCAGACGTCGCCGGCGATGGGCCAGGCCAGTGCGGCGCTGGTGCGCGGCGAGCCATTCCCCGAGCACCTGCATCAATTCGGTCTGGACAGCGCCATGCTCTCCCCGGCCCGACTGGCTTGATCGCATCGACTCGTCCAAAGGATTGCGGCACACTCGCAGCGCCCCGGCACAAGGGGCGCTGACGCTGCCTGGAGCTCCACTGTCATGACTGCCCCCGAATTCGACCCAGCGCTGGATAACTTCCGCGCCATCGCCGACGCCATCGCCACGCTGTTCTTTCCCCACGCCGAGGTGGTGCTGCACGACCTGCGCACGCAGAAGGTCGACTACATCGCCAACAACCTGTCCAAGCGCGAGATCGGCGACGACTCGTCACTCGAAGACATGCTCAGCGAGGATGTCAGCGACAGGAACATCGGCCCGTACGAAAAGCTCAACTGGGACGGTCAGAAAATTCGCAGCCTGAGCACCGTGCTGCGTGACAGCGAAAGTCGGCCGCTGGCGGTGCTGTGCATCAATCTGAATATTTCCCTGTTCGAGAACGCCAAAGCGGCGCTGGACCTGTTTCTCTCGCCGAGCAAGCTGATTCCGCAGCCGGACTCGCTGTTCCGTGATGACTGGCAGGAACGCATCAACACCTTCCTCCACGCCTGGTTGCGCGAGCGGCAGTTGAGCCTGAACCTGCTGACCCGCGATCACAAACGCGAACTGGTGCTGGCGCTGCACGCCGAGGGCGCGTTCAAGGGCAAGAGCGCCTCGAACTACGTGGCCAATGTGCTGAACATGGGGCGGGCGACGGTGTACAAACATTTGAAGGAATTGAAGGGCTGAAGATTTGCATCGCTAGCGCTGGCCTCTTCGCGAGCAGGCTCGCTCCCACATTTGGAATGCGTTACCCCTGTGGGAGCGAGCCTGCTCGCGAAAGCGCTTGATCAATCGCCGTAGATATCGGTCTTGAAATACTTCTCGGAAATCTTCTGATACTCGCCATTCGCGCGAATCCCGTCGATGGCGCTGTTCAACTGGCTGACCAGTTCACCGTTGCCCTTGCGCACGGCAATCCCGGCACCCTCGCCGACGTACTTCGGATCCTTCAACTCTGGCCCGACAAACGCGTAGCCCTTGCCACGCGGCATCGACAGAAAGTCATTGAGCGGGATGGTGTCGGCGAAAATCGCATCGAGGCGCCCCGCCGCCAGGTCCATGTAGATTTCTTCGTTGTTGCTGTAGCGCTTGACGTTGATGCCCTTGGGTTCGAACACCTCGGTGGCATAACGATCGGTGGTGGTCGCGCGCTGCACGCCGACGTTCTTGCCTTTGAGGCTGGCGTACTGATCATCCACCGTCGCGCCTTCCTTCATGACCAGACGCGAAGAAGTGAAATAGTACTTGTGGCTGAAATCCACCGACTTCTTGCGATCTTCGTTGATGGTCATCGACGACAGCGCCATGTCGATCTTCTTCACTTTCAGCGAAGGAATCAGCCCGTCGAACTCACCTTCGACCCACACGCACTTGACCTTCATCTGCGCACAAAGGGCATTGCCGATGTCGTAGTCGAAGCCGACGATTTCACCTTTGTCGGTTTTCGACGCGAATGGCGGATAGGCCGCTTCGATGCCTATACGCAGGGTTTTCTCGGCGGCGAAGACGCTGGAGCAAGCCAGCAGACTGAGAGCCAGACCGGTGATGAGGGGAAGTTTCTTCATGTTCGTTCTCTCGCGGGTTGTTGTTTGTTTGGCGAAGAAGAGCAGCTACAAGCGGCAACCTGATAGCTGCAAGACAGAAGCTTTTTTGTACTTGGAAATCCATACTGGACTCTCAGGTACAAATCGTCAATCGGGTAGAGAGGGAAGGATTTTCGGTGTCACAGATGACGCCTTCGCGAGCAGGCTCGCTCCCACAGGGGAACGCTTTCCAATTGTGGGAGCGAGCCTGCTCGCGAAGACTGACCGGAGGGCGCTACAGAAACTACTTCTTCCAGCGATCCGCAGCCGCATGATCACTGTCGCGCCCTTCGACCCAACGCGGGCCGTCACTGGTGTTCTCTTTTTTCCAGAACGGCGCGCGGGTTTTCAGGTAGTCCATGACGAAGGCGCAGGCATCGAACGCGGCCTGGCGGTGGGCGCTGGCGGCGCCGACGAAGACGATCGGTTCGCCCGGCTCCAGCGCGCCGATGCGGTGCAGCACTTCCAGTTTCAACAGCGGCCAGCGCTGCTCGGCTTCGACAGCGATCTTGCCGAGAGCCTTTTCGGTCATGCCCGGATAGTGTTCGAGGAACATCCCGGCCACGTCGAGCCCGTCGTTGAAGTCGCGCACATAACCGACAAAGCTCACCACCGCGCCCACACCGACATTGGCCGCGTGCATCGCATTGACTTCAGCGCCCGGATCGAACGGCGTGGCCTGCACGCGAATCGCCATGCTCAGCCTCCGGTCACGGTGGGGAAAAACGCCACTTCGTCGCCATCGACCACCGGCTCGTCGAGCTGGCAGAGATCTTCGTTGCGTGCGCACATCAGGTTCTGCTCGCTCAGCACTTCGGCGCCATCACGTTGCGCCAACAGTGCGCGAACGTCATCGACGGTGGCGAAATCGCCTTCAACCGCAACCGAATCCACGCCCAGCGCTTCACGGTAGCGGGCAAAAAATTTCACGGTCAGTTTCATGGCTGCTCCGCCTGGAAGTGGCCGCTCTTGCCGCCGACTTTCTCCAGCAGACGCACGCTTTCGATGGTCATGCCCCGGTCGACGGCTTTGCACATGTCGTAAATGGTCAGGGCGGCGACGCTGGCGGCGGTCAGCGCTTCCATTTCGACACCGGTCTGCCCGGACAACTTGCAGCGGGCGACAATGCGCACGCTGTCATCGCCTTCGGCGCTGAGTTCGACTTTGACGCCAGTCAGCATCAGCGGGTGGCACAGGGGAATCAGATCGCTGGTCTTCTTCGCCGCCTGAATCCCGGCAATGCGCGCCACGGCGAACACATCACCCTTGGGGTGGCCGCCGCTGACGATCATCTGCAGGGTTTCAGGGAGCATGCGCACCAGCGCTTGAGCGGTCGCTTCACGGAACGTCACGTCTTTTTCAGTGACGTCGACCATGTTGGCGCGACCTTGGGAATCGAGATGAGTCAGCACGGGATTACTCCTGATCAGGAGCGTGGATTGTAAACCTGTGGGTCAGATATCCGCATCACTGATTATGAAATCACCGTTGCCCCCTGTGGGAGCGAGCCTGCTCGCGAAAGCGGATTCAGATTCACTATAGATGTCGACTGATACACCGCATTCGCGAGCAGGCTCGCTCCCACAGGAGATATGCATTTATCCATAAAAAAACCGGGCGGCTTTAAGGGCCACCCGGTTCTGGGTGAAGGGTTACAAATGCGATTCGGCGTATTCGGCCAGGATCGAGCGAGGCACCCCTTGCAGGGTGATGTGCACACCGTTGGGGAAATCCTTGAAGCGTTCGGTCAGGTAGGTCAGCCCGGAGCTGGTCGCGGACAGGTATGGGGTGTCGATCTGCGCCAGGTTGCCCAGGCACACCACTTTGGAACCGGCGCCGGCACGGGTGATGATGGTTTTCATCTGGTGCGGCGTGAGGTTCTGGCATTCGTCGATCAGGATCAGGCTCTGCTGGAAGCTGCGACCGCGAATGTAGTTGAGCGATTTGAACTGCAACGGCACTTTGCTGAGGATGTAGTCGACGCTGCCATGGGTGTTTTCGTCATCCATGTGCAAGGCTTCGAGGTTGTCGGTGATGGCGCCCAGCCAAGGCTCCATTTTTTCCGCTTCGGTGCCGGGCAGGAAGCCGATTTCCTGGTCCAGACCCTGCACGCTGCGGGTGGCGATGATGCGGCGATAACGTTTGCTGACCATGGTCTGCTCGATCGCAGCGGCCAGCGCCAGAATGGTTTTACCGGAACCGGCGGCGCCGGACAGGTTGACCAGATGAATGTCCGGGTCAAGCAGCGCATACAGGGCCAGACTCTGATAGATGTCGCGCGGCTTCAGCCCCCAGGCCTCCTGATGCAGCAGCGGTTCCTGATGCAGGTCGAGGATCAGCAGGCGGTCTTCCTGGATTTCCTTGATCCAGCCGACAAAGCCCTGTTCGTCGATGATGAACTCGTTGATGTGCACGGCCGGCAGGTTGTCGATCAGTTGTACCTGATGCCAGGTGCGGCCGTGGTCCTGACGGGTTTCGACCTTGCTCACGCGGTCCCAGAAGGAGCCGGTCATGTTGTGGTAGCCGTTGGGCAGCAGGGACACGTCATCGACCAATTGGTCGGTGCTGTAGTCCTCGGCGTCGATGCCACAGGCGCGCGCCTTCAGGCGCATGTTGATGTCTTTGGTGACCAGTACCACCGGTTTTTGCGGATCGCGGGTATGCAGATCAATCAGTTGGTTGATGATTTTGTTGTCGTTCAGATGCTCGGGCAGAATCAGGTTCGACTCGGCCTGCTTGCTCATCAGAATTGACAGCAAGCCCTTTGGCCCGCCCTTGCCGCGCTGGATCGGCACGCCCAGTTCGACGTCCTCGGGGGACGCATCGCCCAGGGTCTTGTCGATCAGGCGGATCGCCTGACGGCATTCAGCGGCCACGCTGTGATGGCCGCTCTTGAGCTTGTCCAGCTCTTCCAGCACGGTCATCGGGATGGCGACGTGGTGTTCTTCGAAATTCAGCAGGGCATTTGGATCGTGAATCAATACGTTGGTATCGAGTACATACAGGATTGGCTGGTTGGAGGAAGGGCTGCGTCCGTGATCATCCATACTCGGTCACCTTTGTGGGAGCCATTCGACGCAATACCGTGACAGTGCTGCGCCTCGAGGTGACTGCCGAATTCATCCACGAGGGCCTGGATGAACTGCACACAATAGGAGTCTGGGAAGACGCCACCTGTGTTGCAGGTTTCGGCGGTCTGTCTTCGTAATACTCCAAAACCGATGACATAAAAAAGCTCTTTGACGGTTTTTTTAAGTTTATTTTGCAGAGTGACGAAAAGCCCTTGGCGGACTCCCCGTACCCCGCTAAAGTCGGAAGTCCGCCTGCATCGAATTCCTCCTGAAAATTACCCCAAGCCCAATGTTTCCGGGCTTTTTGTCGTTTCTCAACGAAACGCGTCCTGACAGTCTTCCCAGCCGATACCGCTCTGCGCAGTCTGGGTGATCAGCCACGGCAGGGACGTCTTCACCGCATCCTGTTTCATGTTGAAATTGATCACCCCGTGCCGCCACAGCAGCATCAGGGTCAGCACCCGCTGCGCGCTTGCCGGGCCTTTGAGTTTGCCGGCACCGTCCTGGGCATCGATGTCCCACAGCGCCACTTGCAGGCCCTGGCTATTGAAGAAACCTTGTGCGTCACTGCGGCGCTGGCCATCCGGCGGACGGAACAGCGGCACGTAGTTTTCCGGCAGTTTGTTCTTCACCAGATCGGCGCTGCGCCGCACCGAATCCTGCCAGTCCTGCCAATGGCTGTGGGAGCGGAACTCCCAGCCCTGCACGCCTACGCATTGCCGGGAAAAACTCGCCTGCAGACTGCTGACCGAACGGCCGGTGAGTCGCGCCTGAATATCCTTGCCCAGTACAAAGAATGTCCCGCTCAGATTAGATTTTCGCAGGTATTCGGTCAGCCAGTCGGTGTTGTCCGGTTGCACGTTGGCGGCGCTGTCGAAGGTCAGCAGAAACAGCCGGTCGTGCATGTCGTCGCCGTTGCGCTCGTAGTCGCCGAAACGATCGAATTCGTTACTGGTTTGCGGTGACAGCGCGGCCTTGCGCATCAGCTCGTCGAGGTACTGCAAATGGAAGATCCGGCTCGGCTCGGCCCATTTGGTGTAATAGCTGTCGTCGCTGACGACGAACTTGGCCGCCTGCTCGCGCAGGGTCGGCAGGTCTTCGACGAGGAAGCAGAACGAGGCGTCCTGATCGCAGCTTTGCTGGGCGTGGTTGTAGTTGGCGAGCAAGCGCTGCCAGAGGCGCTGGCGCAGCTGATTGACCGCATCGATATTGACCGTGCGCAGGCCCAGGCGCTGGGCCAGTGCAGCCTCGTCGATGGACTCGGTGCCGAGCAGGCCGCGAGCGAACATGAGGATTTCCGCCCGCGACGCGACGTCGAACAGGGTCGGGTTGCTGAGCTGCTCCGGCCAGGTCGTGCGATCCAGCGTCGCCGCATCACCGGGCGCCGCCATGGCGCCGAAGCTCAGCAGCCACGCGGTGAATAAAAGAACAATGCGCAAAGGGATGTCTCCATAACAAAACCCGCGCGGCACTATAGCTGATGTGCAAGATTCAAGGTCGTCACCCTCACCCCAGCCCTCTCCCAGAGGGAGAGGGAGCTGACCGAGCGGTTCTTTCGATATCCGTCTACCTGAGCTATCGAGTCGAACTCAAATTTGAAGCCAGCGAACATCGGCCCCCTCTCCCTCTGGGAGAGGGCTGGGGTGAGGGTAAAATCCACCAACCGTCGCAAATCCCGGCACTTGCACCGACCTATAACCCCCATAGCTGGAGTCAACAAGGACAACCCCCTAGAATCGCCCCCACGATTAAAGGAGACGACTTCATGCTGATGGTGATTTCCCCCGCCAAGACCCTCGACTACGAAACACCGCCGGCGACCCAGCGCTTTACCCAGCCGCAGTACCTCGACCATTCCCAGGAATTGATCCAGCAGTTGCGCGAGCTGAGTCCGGCGCAGATCAGCGAGTTGATGCACGTGTCCGACAAGATCGGTGGCCTCAACGCCGCGCGTTTCGGCAGCTGGACACCCGCCTTCACCCCGGAAAACGCCAAGCAGGCCCTGCTCGCCTTCAAGGGTGACGTGTATACCGGCCTCGACGCTCAGTCCTTCAGCGAGGCGCAATTCGATTACGCGCAAAAGCACTTGCGCATGCTCTCCGGCCTTTATGGCCTGCTGCGGCCGCTGGACCTGATGCAACCCTATCGCCTGGAAATGGGCACCAAACTGGCCAACGGCCGTGGCAAGGATCTGTATGCGTTCTGGGGTACGCGCATCAGCGAGTGGCTGAATGAAGCGCTGGCCGATCAGGGCGATGACGTACTGCTCAACCTTGCATCCAACGAATACTTTTCTGCGGTCAAGCGCAGCGCGTTGAAGGCGCGGATCATCAATACCGAGTTCAAGGATCAGAAGAACGGCCAGTACAAGATCATCAGTTTCTACGCGAAGAAAGCGCGCGGCCTGATGAGCCGTTTTGTGATCCAGGAACGCATCAACGACCCGGCTCAGCTCAAGCAATTCGATGTACAGGGTTATCGCTACAGCGCCGAACAATCGAAACCTGACAATCTGGTGTTTTTGCGCGACCACGCCCCGGAATAAAGCATGCCCTTTGCACGACTCTTTTCCTCCAGAGTCGTGCAGTCCGCCCGAAGTCAAAATTCCCCCGCTGCATATCGCCAAATTCATGGCGCCAATAAAACCACACACTCTTTTCTAATTTTAGTTTCACTCGACACTGAAGTTTTTTTTCAGTAGTGGCACTTAAATTTTTTACCCGTAGTGGCACAAAAATATCGACCCCGGTTTCGCCCCGATAACTAAAGGGCGAAATCGTTAGTGCTATCAGTTTGCACCCAGTGCCATCTTCATCAATATTTCAAAAAATTTCGGCTGGCACGATGAGCGGGCTGGAACTATGTCCAAATGCGTTGCTCATACCACCGGTAACGATTCTCGCCGAGTTTGTACGAGATAACTTACGCAGAGCTGATAGCCATGTAACCAAGTTGTCACAGCAACTTGCCTGAGTGACTAACTAGTCTCAAAACAATCGAAGGACAGGAGATACGCACCATTAATATCCCCTACAAAGGCCAAGGCCGCGCCCCTATAAACGTGCTCGCCTGAGCACCTAACTGCTTGATTTACCGGCTCCCTACCGGACGTCGAGCAGGCTACACGACTGCACTAGAGTCTTCCCGCACGGAAGATCGGCTGCATAACAGGGCAAGTCATAACAACAAGGCCTAGTTGCGCACATCTTGAGTGCACTTATTAGACACTCGGAACTTTGTATGCCTGCACACGGCATTGTGGCGCCTGTAAGCCGCACTTCCGAGTGCACTAGTGACCGCTGAACACCATTAACTCCGGCCTTCTAAGGCCTGATATATACAGAGGTAATTGCGATGCGCATCAGCATATTTGGTTTGGGTTACGTTGGCGCAGTATGTGCCGGTTGCCTGTCTGCACGGGGCCATGACGTAGTTGGCGTCGATGTTGCCAAAGACAAGATCGACATGATTAACGCCGGCAAATCGCCGATCGTTGAACCGGGCCTGGGTGAACTGTTGCAACAGGGTATCCAGACCGGTCGTCTGCGCGGCACGACCAACTTCGCCGAGGCGATTCGTGATACCGACCTGTCGATGATCTGCGTCGGCACGCCAAGCAAAAAGAACGGCGACCTGGAACTGAACTACATCGAGGCCGTGTGCCGCGAGATCGGTTTTGTCCTGCGTGAAAAAACCACCCGCCACACCATCGTCGTGCGCAGCACCGTGCTGCCAGGCACCGTGGCCAACGTGGTCATCCCGATTCTGGAAGACTGCTCGGGCAAGAAAGCCGGCGTCGATTTCGGCGTTGCGGTCAACCCGGAATTCCTCCGCGAATCCACCGCCATCGCTGACTACGATCAGCCACCGATGACCGTTATCGGCGAGTTCGATACCGCCTCGGGCGACGTTCTGCAATCGCTGTACGAAGAACTCGACGCCCCGATCATCCGCAAGGACATCGCCGTTGCCGAGATGATCAAGTACACCTGCAACGTCTGGCACGCGACCAAAGTGACCTTCGCCAACGAGATCGGCAACATCGCCAAAGCCGTCGGCGTCGATGGTCGTGAAGTGATGGAAGTGGTCTGCCAGGACAAGACTCTGAACCTGTCCCAGTACTACATGCGTCCGGGCTTCGCCTTCGGCGGTTCGTGCCTGCCCAAAGACGTACGTGCGCTGACCTACCGCGCCGGTTCCCTGGACGTCGAAGCACCGCTGCTCAACTCGCTGATGCGCAGTAACGAATCGCAAGTGCAGAACGCTTTCGACATCGTTGAAAGCCATGAAAAACGCAAAGTCGCCCTGCTCGGTCTGAGCTTCAAGGCCGGCACCGACGACCTGCGCGAAAGCCCGCTGGTCGAACTGGCGGAAATGCTGATCGGCAAGGGTTACGACCTGAGCATCTACGACAGCAACGTCGAATACGCCCGTGTCCACGGTGCGAACAAGGACTACATCGAATCGAAGATTCCGCACGTATCGTCCCTGCTCAACTCCGACTTCGACTCGGTGATCGACAACTCCGACGTGATCATCCTCGGCAACCGCGACGAGAAATTCCGTTCGCTGGCCCAGGAAGCGCCGCAGGGCAAGCAAGTCATCGACCTGGTGGGCTTCATGTCCAAGGCCACCAGCGCCGGTAGCCGCACCGAAGGCATTTGCTGGTAAGGCAAGCCTCAAGCTTCAAGCCGCAAGCAAAAGCAACACGCTTGCGGCTTGAAGCCTCCATCACCTTCGGATGACGGTTATGACCAAGCTCAAACATTTTTTTCTGCAATCAGCCGGCTGGCTTTTTTATCTCAGTCTGCTGATGGGCCTGGCCTTGATGCTGCCCACGTCCACATTCGACTCCGAGTCGAAGGACTTCATTTTCCTGATTGGCGCCGTGGGTATCTGGCGCTACTCGATGGGTGCAACGCACTTTGTGCGCGGCATGATTTTTCTCTACATCGTTTACCCGCACCTGCGTCGCAAAGTACGCAAGCTGGGTAAAGCGGCCGATCCGTCGCATGTGTTTCTGATGGTCACCAGCTTTCGTATTGACGCGCTGACAACCGCGCAGGTCTACAGCTCGGTGATCCGCGAAGCCATCGACTGCGAACTGCCGACCACCATTGTCTGCTCGATCGTCGAAATGTCCGACGAGCTGCTGGTCAAGGCGCTGTGGGCACGGATGAATCCGCCGGAGCGGGTCAAGCTCGACTTCGTGCGCATTCCCGGCACCGGCAAGCGCGATGGTCTGGCCTTCGGTTTCCGTGCGATCTCCCGTCACCTGCCGGACGACCGTGCCGTGGTGGCCGTGATCGACGGCGACACCGTGCTCGGCGAAGGCGTCGTGCGCAAGACCGTGCCGTGGTTCCAGCTGTTCGGCAATGTCGGCGGACTGACCACCAACGAGTTCTGCGAAGTGCGCGGCGGTTACATCATGAGCGAATGGCACAAGCTGCGTTTCGCCCAGCGCCACATCAACATGTGCTCGATGGCCCTGTCCAAGCGCGTACTGACCATGACCGGTCGGATGTCGGTGTTCAAAGCCTCCGTGGTGACCAATCCGGAGTTCATCGCCGACGTTGAAAGCGACTCGCTGCAACACTGGCGCCTGGGCCGCTTCAAGTTCCTGACCGGTGACGACAAGTCGAGCTGGTTCAGCCTGATGCGCCTGGGTTACGACACCTTCTACGTGCCGGACGCCGCGATCAACACCGTTGAGCATCCGCCGGAAAAGAGCTTCATCAAGGCCAGCCGCAAGCTGATGTTCCGCTGGTACGGCAACAACCTGCGCCAGAACTCGCGCGCACTGGGCCTGGGTATCCGCCGACTCGGCGCGTTCACCTCGGTGGTGCTGTTCGACCAGCGCGTATCGATGTGGACTTCGCTGCTCGGCCTGACCGTCGCACTGATCGCCAGCTTCAAGTACGGCACCGCGTTCATCCTCGTGTACCTGCTGTGGATCGGTATCACCCGCCTGATCCTGACGCTGTTGCTGTCGTGTTCCGGTCACCGCATCGGTCCTGCTTACCCGGCGATTCTGTATTACAACCAGATCGTTGGCGCCCTGGTGAAGATCTACGTGTTCTTCCGCCTCGACCAACAATCCTGGACTCGCCAGCCCACATCCCTGACCCGTGATCTCGCCAGCTTTCAACGTTGGTTCAACACCTGGTCGTCTCGGACCATGACCTTCTCCGCCGGCAGCATTTTTGTCGCCGTGCTGCTGATGATGGTCTGACCCGCTCCTATTGAATTAACAAGGAAATCGCCCCTATGAATACCGCCGTCAACGTCAACGTAGTGCATGAATCCGAAGCCCAGCGCCAGCACGCTCGCGTGAAAATCCCGGCCAAGCTGCGTTTCTTCGGCCCTGACCGGACTCCGCTCGAAGCGCGGGTCCTCGATCTGTCGGCTGGCGGTCTGGCGTTCAACGCCGGGCAGATGCCACTGACCATCGGCGAGGTGTACAAGGCGCGTCTGCAATTTGTCATCGACAACCTCGGCCTGGCCATGGACGTTGAACTGCAGGTGCGTTCCTTTGACCGCGCCACCGGCCGCGCCGGCTGCCAGTTCCAGAACCTCGAGCCGCAGGACATTTCCACTCTGCGCCACCTGATCACTTCGCACCTGGCCGGCGACATCGTCAGCATCGGCGAAGTGCTGGCGACCCTGCAGCGCGACAACTTCACCAAGGCGCGCAAGAACAAGACCAACGACACCGGCATGACCCCGTTTGGCCGTCTGAAAGCCGTGACCTTCAGCGCCGGTATTTTCGCTGTTGGTCTGGTCGCTGCCGGTTTCATCTTCAAGTCGGTGTACGGCATGTACTTCGTCAGCCACGCCCAGGCCGGTCTGGTCAGCGTGCCGGGGATGAACATCACCATGCCGCGTGACGGCACCGTACAGAGCCTGGTCAAGTCCGACGGTGTTGCCGCCAAAGGCGCACCGCTGGCGACCTTCAGCACCAGCATGCTCGACGTGCTCAAAGGCCATCTGGCCGAAGACCAACTGGCCCCGGCCAAGGTTGAAGAACTGTTCGGCAAGCAAATGACCGGCACCCTGACTTCGCCGTGCGACTGCACCGTGGCCCAGCAACTGGTGGCTGACGGGCAGTACGCGAGCAAGGGCGACGTGATCTTCCAGTTGGTGCCGCGCAACACCCAGGCCAATGTTGAAGCACGCTTCTCCTATCGCCAGTTCGGCGACGTGCGCCCGGGCACCCCGGTGAGCTTCCAGATCGCCGGCGAAGACAAGACCCGCACCGGCAAGATCGTCAGCAGCACGAGCCTGAAGAGCGCCGACCTGTCCTCCGACATCCGCGTGCAGATCCAGCCTGACGAGCCGCTCGACAGCAGCCTCGCCGGCCGCCCGGTGGAAGTGAACAGCGACCGTGGCCCGAACCTGAACTGGCTGATCGACAAAGCCATGGCTGCCGGTCTTTAAGTCGAGGACATGCCTGTGACTACGCATAACTTGAACACACCGCCGACCCTGTGGGAGCGAGCCTGCTCGCGAAAGGGCCAGCGCGGTTTGTCTGAAGTACCGAGTCGACTGCTTCGCGAGCAGGCTCGCTCCCACATGGGATTGATGGTGTGCTCGCTGGCACTGGCAGTTTCTATGGCCGGTTGCGCCGGGCTGCCCGATCAGCGTCTGGCCAATGAAGCGCTCAAGCGTGGCGACACCGCCACCGCTGCGCAGAATTACCAGCAACTGGCCGATCTGGGTTACAGCGAGGCGCAAGTCGGCCTGGCCGATATCCAGGTCGACAGCCGCGACCCGGCGCAGATGAAACAGGCCGAGGCGACTTACCGCGCAGCGGCCAGCGTGTCGCCGCGTGCCCAGGCACGTCTCGGTCGTCTGCTGGTGGCCAAGCCGGGCTCCACCGAAGCCGAGCACCACGAAGCCGAAACCCTGCTGAAAAAAGCCGCCGCCAATGGCGAAGGCAACACGTTGATCCCGCTGGCGATGCTGTACCTGCAATACCCGCACAGCTTCCCCAACATCAACGCGCAGCAGCAGATCGATCAGTGGCGCAAGTCGGGCTACCCGGAAGCGGGTCTGGCGCAGGTGCTGCTGTATCGCACCCAAGGCACTTACGACCAGCATCTGGATGACGTGGAAAAGATCTGCAAGGCCGCGCTCAATACCACCGACATCTGCTACGTCGAACTGGCCACCGTCTACCAGAAACGTGGCCAGGCGGACCAACAGGCCGAGCTGATCAAGCAGATGCAGGCCGGTTACAGCCGTGGCACCGTCACCGCGCAGCGTGTCGACTCAGTAGCCCGCGTGCTGGCCGATTCGACCCTGGGCAAGACTGACGAAAAAACCGCGCAGGCGCTGCTCGAGCCGATCGCTCCGGGCTACCCGGCATCGTGGGTCACCCTCGCCCAACTGCTTTACGACTTCCCCGAACTGGGCGACGTCGACCAGATGATGAAGTACCTGGACAACGGTCGCGCCGCCGACCAGCCGCGCGCCGAACTGCTGCTGGGCAAGGTCTACTACGAAGGCAAAATGGTCCCGGCCGATGCGAAAGTCGCCGAGGAACACTTCCAGAAAGCCGTTGGCCGCGAAGTCGCCGCCGACTACTACCTCGGCCAGATCTACCGTCGTGGCTACCTGGGCAAGGTCTATCCGCAGAAGGCTCTGGACCACCTGCTGACCGCTGCGCGCAACGGCCAGAACAGTGCCGACTTCGCCATCGCCCAGTTGTTTTCCCAAGGCAAGGGTACCAAGCCCGACCCGCTGAACGCCTACGTATTCAGCCAACTGGCCAAGGCGCAGAACACCCCGCAAGCCGATGAACTGGCAGCGACACTCGAGGCGCAATTGCCGCCCGAGCGCCTGCCCGAAGCCCGCCGCCTGTTGCAACAGGAACAGGCCAGCCGTGGCGCCCTGAACTCGAACACGCTGCAACTGCACGCCCTGCAAGAAGAAGACGGCGAGGAAAAACTATGAAGCTGAACCCATTCGTGAAGGCCGGTATTGGCCTCACCTTCGCGCTGCTCTGGTCTTGCCCGACACTGGCTGCGATGACTGAAACCAAGAACTTCGGTCTGGAAGTGAAACTCACCGGCCAGTCCGAAGACGACCGTGACCTCGGCACTGCCGGCGGCGGTGACGTCAATGGCGTGGGCCTCGACCTGCGTCCGTGGATCTACGGCGAAAGCGGCGCGTGGAGCGCCTACGCGATGGGTCAGGCGGTGACCTCGACCGACATCATCGAGACCGACACCCTGCAACAATCGGACGGTGAACAAGCCACCGACAACAGTGATCGCAAAACCAAGAAGAACTACCTGGCGATGCGCGAGTTCTGGGTCGGCTACAGCGGCCTCACCCCGTACCCGGGCGAGATGCTCAAGTTCGGTCGTCAGCGTCTGCGCAATGACGACGGCCAATGGCGTGACACCAACATCGAAGCGCTGAACTGGACCTTCGACACCACCCTGCTGCGGGCCAATGCCGGTGTTGCCGAGCGTTTCAGCGAATACCGCACCGACTTGAAAGAGCTGGCGCCGAAAGACAAGGATCGCCTGCACGCCTACGCCGACGCTGCTTACCAGTGGACACCGGGCCAGTGGGTCGGCATTCGCGGCCACCACACTCACGATGACGGCAAACTCGATTACGCCGAGCCGGGCGTCCCGCGCGACTCGCTGGACAAGACCGAGAACGGCGACATCAGCTGGATCGGCCTGACCGCTGACAGCGACGCCTACAACTGGCGCAACACCAACACCGTCAACTACTGGGGCAGCATCACCGGCATGAGCGGCGACCGCGACACGGTCAACGCGCTGAACGCCGACGGCACGCGCCCGACACAAGCCAAGCGCAGCGATGACATCAGCGGCTGGGCAGCCGACGTCGGCGTACGTCTGCGCCTCGATCCGCAGTGGCAAGTCGGCGGTGCCTACGCCCGCGCCAGTGCCGATTACGAACAGAACGGTCTGGAGAGCAACCGCTCCAACTACACCGGTACCCGCTCGCGCGTGCACCGTTTCGGCGAAGCGTTCCGTGGCGAAATGAACAACATGCAGACCGCCACCCTGTTCGGTTCGTGGATGGTCAACGACGAGTACGACGCCAGCCTGATCTACCACAAGTTCTGGCGTGTCGACGGCAACAAGCCGGTCGGCAGCAACGGCATCAATGCGGTGGAAAACAACACCGACGACGTCACCGGCGCAATCCTCTCCAGCACATCCTTGCCGCTTGAAGATGGCAACAAGGACCTGGGTCAGGAAATGGACCTGGTCGTCACCAAGTACTTCAAGCAAGGCCTGTTGCCGGCGGCGTTGAGCCAGTCGATCGACGAGCCTTCGGCACTGGTGCGATTCCGTGGCGGTGTGTTCAAACCGGGCGATGCCTACGGCAGCCAGGTTGATTCCTACATGCACCGCGCATTCATTGACGTGATCTGGCGCTTCTGATGCAAACCGCCAAGGGAGTGCCCGACATGATCAGCACCAGAACAGGCTCACTCAGCCTGCTGGCCGGCGCGATGCTGCTGGCCAGCGCCGGCGCCTTCGCCAATGTTGAACCGGCCAAACCTGCGACCGTGGCCAAAGAACTGCAACAGGCCAAGACCTACACCGTCAGCAGCGCGCCGACCGACGCACTGAAACTGGCCAAGCCGACACTGCCCGACCTGTCCGGCTTCACCGCCGAAGCCGCTGCCGCGAAGATCGTGCGCAGCAAGCCGGGCAAGATCAGCGTGCGCCGGATGATGCAGGAAAACGCCCTGAAGGACTTCATCGGCGGCGATAACAAGATGGCCGAATGGGTGGTGCGTCAGCACGGCATCCCGCAGGCGATCTTCATCGACGACGGCTACATGAACCTCAAGGATCTGGCGAAAAAACTGCCCAAGCAGTATTTCAGCGAGACCGCTCCGGGCGTGTACCTGGCCAAATTGCCGATCGTGGTCGGCGAGAAAGGCATCCTCGAAATCGACGGTCAGACCCAGGAACTGCGCCTTTCCCAAGAGGCCGGTTCGTTCCTGGTCAACGACGGCAAACTGTTCGTGCGTGACACCAAAGTCACCGGCTGGCGCGAGAAGGACAACGGCCCGGCGACCTTCCGTTCGCCGAAGGAATTCCGTCCGTTCCTGCTCTCCTGGGGCGGCACCGAGACCTACATCGTCAACAGCAAGATGGCCAGTTTCGGTTACGCCAACAGTAAGTCGTACGGGGTGAGTATTTCCCAGTACACGCCGAACATGGCCAAAGTCCTCAAGCGCCCGGAACCGACCGGCTGGATCGTCGGCTCCGAGTTCTCGGACATGTGGTACGGCTTCTACTGCTACGAAACCAGCGACTTTGTGGTCAAGGGCAACACCTACAAAGACAACATCGTCTACGGCATCGACCCGCATGACCGCTCGCACCGTCTGATCATTGCCGAGAACACCGTTCACGGCACGAAGAAGAAGCACGGGATCATCATTTCCCGTGAGGTCAACGACAGCTTCATCTTCAACAACAAGAGTTTCGACAACAAATTGTCGGGCCTGGTGATCGACCGTAACAGCGTCAACAACATCATTGCCTACAACGAGATCTACAAGAACCACACCGACGGCATCACGCTCTACGAGTCCGCCGACAACCTGCTGTGGGGCAACAAGGTCATCAGCAATACCCGTCACGGCATTCGTATTCGTAACAGCGTGAACATCCGCCTCTACGAAAACGTCGCCATGACCAACGGCCTGACCGGTATCTACGGCCACATCAAGGACCTGACCGACACCGACCGTGACATCAAGCTCGACCCGTTCGACGCGCAGGTCTCGCTGATCGTCGTCGGCGGCGAGCTGGCGGCCAATGGCAGCGGCCCGCTGTCGATCGACTCGCCGCTGAGTGTCGAGCTGTATCGCGTGTCGATGCTGGCGCCGACCAAGTCCAGCGGGATCAGCTTCAACGGCATTCTCGGCGAGCGCCAGGATGAAATTCTCGATCTGTTGGTGCGCCAGCAGAAAGCCGTGCTGATCGACCCTGTCGAACGCCAGACCGAATTGCAGGACTGAGGATAATTTTTATGCACCCACACATGATCAAACTGCTCAGCCTCTCGGCCCTGACTCTCGGCATTCTCGCTGCCGGCAACGCCCGCGCCGACGCTGACGGCGCAAGCGTCACGCCACCGAAGTTCACCGCCGAGCCGTGCTGCAACCTGTGCCCGGCTGCCCATGACGCGAAGAACTACACCACGCGTTATCAGCAGAACTTCACCACCCTGGTACAGGCCCAGGGCGACTGGCTGTTCCGTACCCAGGAAGACCTGCGCACCGAGTTCAACACCACGCCGGCCGGCTACAAGCGCCTGCAACAGTTGCACGATGCGTTCAAGAGCAAAGGCGTCGAGTTGGTGATCGTTTACCAGCCGACCCGTGGCCTGGTGAACCGCAACAAGCTCAACCCGCAGGAAAAAGCCGCGTTCGATTACGAGAAAGCGCTGGGCAACTACAAGACCATGCTCGGCCGTTTCGCCAAGATGGGCTACGTGGTGCCGGACCTGTCGCCACTGACCAACGAATCGCTGCCGGACACCCTGCCCGCCCACGATTTCTACTTCCGTGGCGACCAGCACTGGACACCTTACGGCGCCCAGCGCACGGCAAAAATCGTCGCCGAAAAGGTCAAGCAGATCCCGGCCTTCGCCGACATTCCCAAGCGTGAATTCGAGACCAAGCGCTCCGGGCGCATGGGCAAGACCGGCACTCTGCACAACATGGCCGGGCAACTGTGCGGCACCAGCTATGCGATCCAGTACATGGACCAGTTCACCACCGAGCCGAAAGGCGAGGCAGGCGACGGCGATCTGTTCGGCGATTCCGGCAATCCGCAGATCACCCTGGTCGGTACGTCGCACAGCGGCAAGAACTACAACTTCGCCGGCTTCCTCGAAGAAGCCATCGGCGCCGACATCCTCAACGTGGCCTTCCCCGGCGGCGGTTTCGAAGGTTCGATGCTGCAGTACCTGGGCAGCGAAGAATTCCAGAAGACCCCGCCGAAGATTCTCATCTGGGAATTCTCGCCGCTGTATCGCCTCGACCAGGAAACCATCTATCGCCAGATGATGGCGCTGCTGGATAACGGTTGCGAAGGCAAGGACGCGCAGATGTCCGCCAGCGCCACGCTGAAGCCGGGCAGCAAGCAAGAACTGCTGGTCAACAGCAAGAACCTGAACCTGCAGAACTCCAACCATCAGGTTGATATCCGCTTCGCCGACACCTCGGTGAAAACCCTGCAAGCCACCCTCTGGTACATGAACGGTCGCCACGAGGACATCAAGATCGAGAAACCGGAAACCTCCGACACCGACGGTCGTTTCGCCTTTGAGCTGCGCACGGACGAAGACTGGGCCTCGCAAAACCTGCTGGCAGTCGAAGTCCAGGGTCCTGAAGCCGGACCTGGCGCCGCGCCACAAAAAGTCGAAGCGAAAATCTGCAAACGCAACGTATTCCCGGGCGTCGGTCAACAGACCGCGCAGCTCGGGCAATGAGGTCTGCTATGCGAAATCCGAAACTGAAAAATCTGTTGGCACCGACACTCCTGAGCCTGGCGATGTTCGCCGGGGCAACTCAGGCCGCCGCGCCATTGCGTCCACCGCAGGGCTACTTCGCCCCGGTGGATAAATTCAAGACCGGCGACAAGAGCGACGGCTGCGACGCGATGCCGGCGCCATACACCGGTCCGCTGCAATTTCGCAGCAAATACGAAGGTTCGGACAAGGCCCGCGCGACGCTGAACGTGCAGTCGGAAAAAGCCTTTCGCGACACCACCAAAGACATCACCACGCTGGAGCGCGGCACCGCCAAGCGCGTCATGCAGTTCATGCGCGACGGTCGCCCGGAGCAGCTCGAATGCACGCTCAACTGGCTGACCGCATGGGCCAAGGCTGACGCGTTGATGTCCAAAGACTTCAACCACACCGGCAAGTCGATGCGCAAATGGGCACTGGGCAGCATGGCCTCGTCGTACATTCGCCTGAAATTCTCCGACTCGCATCCGCTGGCCCAGCACCAGCAGGAAGCGCAGTTGATCGAAGCCTGGTTCAGCAAAATGGCTGATCAGGTGGTCAGCGACTGGGACAACCTGCCGCTGGAAAAAACCAACAACCACTCGTACTGGGCCGCCTGGTCGGTGATGGCCACCGCCGTCGCCACCAACCGCCGCGACCTGTTTGATTGGGCGGTGAAGGAATACAAGGTTGGCGTCAATCAAGTCGATGCCGATGGCTTCCTGCCTAACGAACTCAAGCGCCAGCAACGCGCCCTCGCCTATCACAATTACGCCCTGCCGCCGCTGGCAATGATCGCCAGTTTCGCCCAGGTCAATGGTGTGGATCTGCGTCAGGAAAACAATGGCGCACTGAAGCGTCTCGGTGACCGTGTGTTGGCCGGCGTGAAGGACCCTGACGAGTTCGAAGAAAAGAACGGCAAAAAGCAGGACATGACCGACCTGAAAGAGGACATGAAATTCGCCTGGCTCGAACCGTTCTGCACGCTCTACACCTGTGCGCCGGATGTGATCGAGAAGAAGCGCGACATGCAACCGTTCAAGACTTTCCGTCTTGGCGGCGACCTGACCAAGGTCTACGACCCGTCGCATGAAAAGGGCTAAAAGCCCCTCACCCTAACCCTCTCCCGGAGGGAGAGGGGACTGACCGAGGTGGCTGTGCGAGTTACGCCGAAATGAAATACCGAGTCGATCTCCATTTTTGAAAACCATGGAGATCAGGCTCCCTCTCCCTCGGGGAGAGGGCGGGGGGTGAGGGGGCGCGGTTTGACGGCCAGCCCAGACCTCAAGCAAACACTGTGTCACCCCTCCACTATCACGGGGGGGTTGGGGGGGCTTTGGCCCTTGACTGTTGGTTCAAACATGGAGAGATCGGGATGGTATTTTCATCCAACGTGTTCCTGTTTCTGTTCTTGCCGATCTTTCTCGGCTTGTACTACTTGAGCGGGCAACGCTATCGCAACCTGCTGCTGCTGATCGCCAGCTACGTGTTCTACGCCTGGTGGCGTGTGGACTTCCTCGCGCTGTTCGCAGCGGTCACGCTGTGGAACTACTGGATCGGCCTCAAGGTCGGTGCCGCCGGCGTTAGAACCAAACCGGCGCAGCGCTGGCTGCTGCTCGGTGTGGCCGTCGACCTGTGCATCCTTGGCTACTTCAAGTACGCCAACTTCGGTGTCGACAGCATCAACGAAATCATGACTTCGTTCGGTCTCGAGCCGTTCATCCTCACCCACGTGCTGCTGCCGATCGGTATTTCGTTCTACATCTTCGAATCGATCAGCTACATCATCGACGTGTACCGTGGCGACACTCCGGCCACGCGCAACCTGATCGACTTCGCAGCATTCGTGGCGATCTTCCCGCACCTGATTGCCGGCCCGGTTCTGCGTTTCCGCGACCTCGCCGACCAGTTCAACAACCGCACGCACACCCTCGACAAATTCTCCGAGGGCTGCACGCGGTTCATGCAGGGTTTCATCAAGAAAGTATTTATTGCCGACACCCTCGCCGTGGTCGCCGACCATTGCTTCGCCTTGCAGAACCCGACCACGGGTGATGCCTGGCTCGGTGCGCTGGCGTACACCGCGCAGCTGTATTTCGATTTCTCCGGTTACAGCGACATGGCCATCGGTCTGGGCTTGATGATGGGTTTCCGCTTCATGGAAAACTTCAAGCAGCCGTACATCAGCCAGTCGATCACCGAGTTCTGGCGCCGCTGGCACATCAGCCTCTCCACCTGGCTGCGTGACTACCTGTACATCACCCTCGGCGGTAACCGTAAAGGCACGCTGATGACCTATCGCAACCTGTTCCTGACCATGCTGCTCGGTGGTCTGTGGCACGGCGCGAACATCACTTACATCATCTGGGGCGCCTGGCACGGCATGTGGCTGGCGATCGAAAAAATGCTCGGCCTGAACACTTCGCCGCGCAGCCTCAACCCGATCCGCTGGGCACTGACCTTCCTGCTGGTGGTCATGGGCTGGGTGATCTTCCGTGCCGAGAATCTGCACGTCGCCGGTCGCATGTACGGTGCAATGTTCAGCTTCGGCGACTGGTCGCTGTCGGAACTCAATCAGGCCAGCCTCACCGGTCTGCAAGTAGCGACTCTGGTGGTGGCTTACGTAACCCTGGCGTTCTTCGGCCTGCGTGATCTGTATACCAATCAGCCGCCAGCCAAGACCAAACCGGAAGTCAACGTCGAGGCCAATGGCCCTGCCACGGCGACGCCGGGAATGATCAAGGCAGCGCCTGGGGAAAATCCGGCGAGCATCCACGAACCTGGCTACACCGTTGGCGTCGAAGCCCAGGTGCAACCGGCTTACTGGACCGCTGACTGGTCGCGCTACGTGATGCGCGGGCTGATCCTGCTGCTGTTCATCGCCTCGATTCTCAAACTCTCGGCGCAAAGCTTCTCGCCGTTCCTTTACTTCCAGTTCTGAGGGATCTGACATGACCCGCTCATTACGCATCTTCTACATCGCCCTGTTCCTGGTGACGCTGTTGGTCCTGGGTCTGTGGTCGGTTCGCAGCTTCTTCGGCTTCAGCACCAACGCCGATGCGACGGTGCTCAATGGCCGCTGGACCAAGGCGGTGGAAACCCACTACGACGATGAATTCCCGATCAAGCGTCTGGGCACCAACCTCTGGGCCGCGCTGGATTTCAAGCTGTTCAACGAAGGTCGTCCGGGCGTCGTGCTCGGCCGCGACCAGTGGTTGTACAGCGATGAGGAATTCAACCCGATCGTCAACGAACAGCAGAACCTGCAAGGCAACTACGCGCTGGTCGAAGGCGTGCGCCAGACCCTGAAAGAGAAAGGCGTGAAACTGGTGATGGCGATCGTGCCGGCCAAGGTGCGTCTGTATCCGGAGCATCTGGATGAAGTGAAGCCTTCGAGCATTCACCAGAACCTGTATCAGGATTTCCACGCCCGTGTCGCGGCCGACAAGATCCTCGCCCCTGACCTGCTCGGCCCGCTGCAACAGGCCAAGCAGAACGGTCAGCAAGTGTTCCTGCGCACCGACACCCACTGGACGCCGGAGGGCGCCGAGATCGCCGCCAACACGCTGGCGAAAACCATTGCCGAGAAATTCCCGCTGAGCGGCGAGCCACAGCGCTTCGTTACCACGCCAGCAGAGAAGGTCACGCACAAGGGCGATCTGCGTCTGTTCCTGCCGCTCGATCCGCTGTTCGAAAACATGATGCCGGCGCCTGAGCCACTGCTCAAACGCAACACCGTTGCCGCCGAGCAACCTGCCGGTGACGACGCCCTGTTCGCCAACAGCGAAGTACCGGTCGCGCTGATCGGCACCAGCTACAGCGCCAACCCCAACTGGAACTTCGTCGGTGCGCTCAAACAAGCGCTGCACAGCGACGTCGTCAACTACGCCGAAGACGGCCACGGCCCGATTCTGCCGATGCTCAGCTACCTGAAAAGCGATGACTTCAAGAACAGCCCGCCACAAGTGCTGATCTGGGAGTTTCCTGAACGATATCTGCCTGTGAACAACGAAATCGGCGACGCCGACCCGCAGTGGGTCGCAGAGCTCAAACAAGCCGGCGCCCGCCAACAAAACGTAGCCATCAACACTAAATCCGAGACGCCCGATCGGGCGCAAAACTGAAAGAGAGGTACACCATGACTTTCACTACTACTCCTCGTCGTCTCGCTAAAAGCTTCGCACTGGTTGCTGGCCTCAGCGTACTTTCCGTCCCAGCCTTCGCCGGCGGCGACGCCGCGCTGTACGGCCCGACCGCTCCGAAAGGCTCGACCTTCGTGCGTGTCTACAACGCCAGCAACGCTGAAGTCAGCGCGACTGTCGGCAGCACCAACCTGAGCGACATCGCGCCACTGGCCAGCAGCGACTTCAGCTTCATGCCGGGCGGCGATTACAGCGCCAAGGTCGGCAGCCAGACCCTGCCGGTCAAACTCGCTGGTGACCACTACTACACCCTGGTCAACAACGCCTCCGGCGCGCCGCAACTGATCGAAGAACCACCGTTCAAGAACAAGCAGAAATCCCTGGTGCGCGTGCAGAACCTCAGCGACAAATCGCTGACCCTGAAAACCGCCGACGGCAAGACCGAAGTGGTGCCGAACGTCGCTGCCAAGGGCCGTGGCGAACGTGAAATCAACCCGGTGAAAGTCAGCCTGGCGCTGTACGAAGGCGACAAGAAAGTCGGCGACGTGAAACCGGTCGCTCTGGAGCGCGGTGAGGCAGCGGTGCTGTACGTCACCGGCAACGGCAGCAACCTGTCGCCAGTCTGGGTGAAACGCCCGGTGTCGACTCGCTAACCAATTTCCCGCAGAGACGCTGATCCCTGTAGGAGCTGTCGAGTGAAACGAGGCTGCGATCTTTTGATTTTGAAGATCAAGATCAACAGATCGCAGCCTTCGGCAGCTCCTACAAGGGATGCGGCGTCTTCGGACACGAGACAAAAACAAGAGTGAAACGACACAACGTTCGTTGCTCTAACCAAATTGATTTTATGGAGTAAACACTATGATTCCGGTGATCTTGTCAGGTGGTAGCGGTTCGCGTCTGTGGCCTCTTTCGCGCAAGCAATTCCCCAAGCAATTCCTCGCCCTGACCGGCGAACACACGCTGTTCCAGCAAACCCTCGAGCGCCTGGTGTTCGAAGGCATGGACACGCCAATCGTGGTCTGCAACAAAGAGCACCGTTTCATCGTCAACGAGCAACTGGCCGCGCGCAATCTGGAATGTCAGCGCATCCTGATGGAACCGTTCGGCCGCAACACGTCGCCGGCCGTGGCCCTGACCGCGATGATGCTGGTCAATGAAGGTCGTGACGAACTGATGCTGGTGCTGCCGGCCGACCACGTGCTGGAAGACCAGAAAGCCCTGCAACGTGCGCTGGCCCTGGCGACTGTCGCTGCCGAGAACGGCGAGATGGTCCTGTTCGGCGTGCCGGCAACCAAACCGGAAACCGGCTACGGCTACATCAAATCCACTGCTGATTCGCTGCTGCCCGAAGGCGTCAGTCGCGTCTCGCACTTCGTCGAAAAACCGGACGTCAAGCGCGCCACCGAGTACGTCGAATCCGGCGGTTACTACTGGAACAGCGGCATGTTCCTGTTCCGCGCCAGCCGCTTCCTCGAAGAACTGAAAAAGCACGATCCGGACATCTACGACACCTGCCTGCTGACCCTTGAGCGCAGCCAGCAGGACGCCGACACCATCACCTTCGACGAAGCCACCTTCGCCTGCTGCCCGGACAACTCCATCGACTACTCGGTGATGGAAAAAACCCAGCGCGCCTGCGTGGTGCCGCTGACCGCCGGCTGGAGCGATGTCGGCTGCTGGTCGTCGCTGTGGGAAGTCAACGAGAAAGACGCCAACGGCAACGTCAGCAAAGGCGATGTGGTCATCCAGGACAGCAAGAACTGCATGATCCACGGCAACGGCAAACTGGTCTCGGTGATCGGTCTGGAAAACATCGTCGTGGTCGAAACCAAGGACGCGATGATGATTGCCCACAAGGACAAGGTCCAGGGCGTCAAGCAGATGGTCAACACCCTCAATGCCCAGGGCCGCAGCGAAACCCAGAACCACTGCGAAGTCTATCGTCCGTGGGGCTCGTACGACTCGGTGGACATGGGCGGGCGTTTCCAGGTCAAGCACATCTCGGTCAAGCCGGGCGCGTGCCTGTCGCTGCAGATGCACCACCACCGCGCCGAACACTGGATCGTGGTCAGCGGCACCGCCGAAGTGACCTGCGACGAAAACGTGTTCCTGCTCACCGAAAACCAGTCGACCTACATCCCGATCGCCTCGGTGCACCGCCTGCGCAACCCGGGCAAGATCCCGCTGGAAATCATCGAAGTGCAGTCGGGTTCGTACCTGGGTGAAGACGATATCGAGCGTTTCGAAGATATCTACGGCCGCTCCACCCCGATCGAACGCGGCGTGTCGGTGAAAACCATCGCGCAGTAATCGCCTGCTGAAACAAGAAGCCCTCGTCCAGCCCGTTGCGTTCCCTATCCGCAGCGGGCTGGGCGGGGGCTTTTTTCGTTTAGCCGAAGCCAGAGTTTCGGCGAGGTCTGTTCATCCACTTGTCTTCGGCGGTTGCGCCATCAATCGCATGAACACCCTGCAACGGCGCTGTAAAACCGGCAACCAGCAGTTGTTGCGCCCATGGGCTCGGTGTTTCACCGTGTTCTGCAAGCCGTGCTTGATGCCGTGCAGACGATGCTGGGTTCAACGACTGAAAGCCTAATGTGGGTGTACTCGAAGGCGGTGACAACGGCGCATGGACGGGGGTAGTCAAAACTCTGTGTTGAATACGCGTTTGCGCTTCTGAAATATCCATCACGTTGCCCAGGGCAATACTCGCTGCTCCAACCAGCTGTACGGCAGGACTGGAGGCGTGCATCAATAATTTCCCTCCGATCTTGAAGCCCGTGGCTACAGCTCCCCGTCTTGCAGCCAATACGTTGGGATCTTCGACGGGGCTGTTGAACGCGACAGACAAAGGACCCATTACCCGACTGGTAGCCTCCTCTCCCACAACTCTGTTCATCGCTGATGAAACCAGCTCGCCGGAGTGATAAAGAACAGCACCGGAGGGCGACGCCGTGTTCGTCCGGGCGGCAGCGATAACGTGCGCCTGATGTGTGTTGAGCACGGAGTTGTCCCGGGCTCCCAGCTCTGCCAGCGCTACCGGTATTTCGCGGCGGTAGGCCTGGACGTCGGGATTTGGATCATTCTCGAAGTAACGGCGCACTGGCTGCATGCCGGCGGCTTGCACGGGATTGACCAGTTTCTTGTCGGCAAGATCGTGATACACCCGGTCGCCAGCACGCTTGTCGGGCTTGTCGGGCTTGCGCCCGTCGCTGTCCCTGTAAGTCATTGGGTTGTTGCGCAGCGCGCGGTAGCGATTATGGCCGTCGATCGCTCCACCAGGATCGCTGTTCAGCCAGCGTTGCAGCCACGGGACGTAATAGCGAAACCCGTAATAGTAAAGTCCCGTGGCGTCACGTTCCTTTGCCGAATACCGCGCGGTCTTGTAGCTGACGTCGGGTTCTTCGGCCCACGCCGTTGCACCGAATGGATAAAAATGCTCGCGGCTGATCAGTTGCGCATCCGCGTCCAGCTCAAGACTGATTGAGCCCAGATGATCATTGAAACTGTATCGGTAGAGATTATTGAGGCCGGTCGGCGATGGGCTCTGCCAATGCAGGACGCGTACGATATTGAGTCCGGTCCGCACGATGATCACCTGCAGGCTCTCACCGGTGCCGGTATCGGTGCGTAATTCCAGCGCTGGCAGATAACGCACCTGTGCAAGAAGACTGCGTGCAGAGGCCCGTGACGAACGCGTCTTGCATACCCGCTGACCGGCGCCGTCATAGAGATAGCTTTCACGATCATCGGCATCTGTTCGGCGTGAGACGACCACGACCGAGTCCAGCTGGCAACGCAGATTCCACTGCAACCGGCGTCCCTGATCCAGCAACAGCAAATTACCCCGCGAATCGAAAGCTGCAGCGATCTCTGCTTCAGAGGGCGGCTTACCGTCATGCCACGGCAAACACCGATTGCTAAAGCGTGCGGCCTGCAGTTGATGACCTGGACTTTGTTGGCCGACGTGAGTCAGCCCGCGCAAATTGCCGCCGACGTCGTAATGATAACGCTGGCTGTAGTTGGCGACAGCGGTCGGCCCGCCACCGCCAACGCCGGCCTCCCAGCCAGTGGCATGGGACAACTGATAAAGACTGTCATAGCGGTAACGACTGACCGGCTCGATACGCTGGTTGGCGAACCAGCGCACGGGCAATGCCTGGTCTTCGATACTCGTTACATTGCCCATCGGGTCGTAGGCGTAGATCAGATGCTGCAGCACATTGCCTAGATTGTCCTGAGCATGGCGCGTGAGCAGGCGGCCGTCTTCGGGACGGTAGCTCAGCGTAGTCAGCACGCCGTTGCCTGCCAGTTCATGAGTGACTTGTCCGTAAGCGTCGTAGCGAATATCACTGACGACCGAATGGTTCTGAGTCTGAAGTTTGAGCCGTATTTCAACTGCGCGTAACTGGCCGTGGAGAGTCAGTGCGAAGGCCTGCCGATTGCCACCGGCATCGAACTGTTCGAGCACAGGTCCCAGCGGGGCATAGCGCCATTGTGTGGTTGCCCCTTGAGGTTCGAGCAACTTCTGTCGATCGGCGATAGCCTCTGGCCAATCCGCGGCAACCGGCTCAAGCGTGAAGTGACGGATGTTTTCACTGCACTGCCCGGTGATCGCAAACTGCGAGAACAGAACACTGCCACCGGGATCGTCATGACGAATCACTTGACCGAGCTGATTGCGCAGCGGATCGCCCGCGCCGGGGCGGCCATAGGCAAGGCGCTCGGAACAACGGCGAGGTACGCCGGTGCCTTCCTCGAACACCGCGACAGGTCGCAACAAGTCATCGTATGCAATTTCGCGGCATGTGCCACGGCTGTCCCAGTTGCACAACGTCTGGCCGGCCAAACCGGGCAACTGGACCTGGACTCCCGCATCGGTACTGTCCGAGCGCAGCGCGATATCGTTCAAGGCATGGACAGTGGTGAGGCTGGCGGGCGCTTGTGGATCATTCGCCTGCAACGCCCACAATCGCGCATCCCATTGTTTGACTGCACGGCCGGCGTTGTCGCGCAACGTCCGCTCGATCCGGGGCTCGCTTGCCAGCGCCGCATCGGCGCGCCAGTAGTTGACGCTGAGGATGGCCAACCCGCGCGGATCGTTCACGGCAAGCGTTGGCGTATTGCTGTGGATGCCCATAGTGCGTCAACGTCCCAGTGTGCCCTTGGCTCATGAGAGCAAGCGCGGAATCGCATTCCTACTGTCAGAAATTACAGTCCCGACCAACGGTGCGCACAAACTCGTCCCGAATACCCATTGCGCCAAGCCTTCGGTAGGATGGGGCTCACTCACCCACGGAGCGCTCACGCATGTTCATCGGCATCCTGCTGGTCATTACCTGGTTGATCCTGCTGCTGCGCTACCCGGCCAAGGCCTTGCCGGTTTCGGTAGCCGCTGCGATTGGCCTGGGTTTCGTGGCCATGTGGGTGGTGTGGCTGGACAACCGCGAGATCAAGCAACTGGCGCGCCTGGAACTGCGCATTGCCTACGCTCCCGAGCAATGCCCGGCCGACCGTCCGCTGCAATTGAAAATGAACAATGGCAACAATGTGCCGCTGACCGAGCTGCGCTGGCGCATCGCCGCTTATGCGCCGGGTGATACGGTCAACCTGGCCGACAATCAATACACTGCCCCACGCTATCGCGGCCCCGGCGAATTGCAGGCCGGCGCGACCTGGGAAGACTGCTTGCCACTGCCGCCGCTGCGCCCCGGCTATCGCCCGCAAACCCTGGAGTTTCGCGCCGAGCATTTGCAAGGTAGTTTCTCCGACTGATCCCCTCCCCCGACTGTTTGCACAAGGAATGCGCCATGCCCGTTGCGTTGATTACCGGTTGTTCCAGCGGCATCGGCCGCGCCCTTGCCGACGCGTTCAAAGCCGCTGGCTACGAAGTCTGGGCCAGTGCGCGCAAGGCTGAAGATGTCAGCGCGCTGAGCGCTGCCGGTTTCACCGCTATCGAGCTGGACGTCAACGATGGCGCCGCGCTGGAACAACTCGCCGAGCGCCTCCGCCAGCAACATGGCGGCCTCGATGTACTGATCAACAACGCCGGTTACGGCGCGATGGGGCCACTGCTCGACGGCGGCGTGCAGGCGATGCAGCGCCAGTTCGAGACCAACGTGTTTTCGATTGTTGGCGTCACCCGCGCGTTGTTTCCGCTGCTGCGTCCGGCCAAGGGGTTGGTGGTGAATATCGGCAGTGTGTCGGGTGTGCTGGTCACACCGTTTGCCGGCGCCTACTGCGCGTCGAAAGCGGCGGTGCATGCGCTTAGCGATGCATTGCGCATGGAGCTGGCACCGTTTGGCATCCGTGTGATGGAAGTCCAGCCCGGTGCGATTGAATCGAGTTTTGCGAAGAATGCCGGACATGAAGCCGAGCAGTTGATCAACGAGCAATCGCCGTGGTTTCCCCTGCGTGAAGGCATTCGGGCACGGGCCAAGGCATCGCAGGACAAGCCAACACCGGCCAGTGAGTTTGCGGCTGAGCTGTTGAAAGCGGTGCGGCAGAGCAAGCCGCCACGGCTGGTTCGCATCGGCAACGGCAGCCGGGCGTTGCCGTTGTTGGCGGCGTTGTTGCCGCAAGGGTTACTCGAATCGACGTTGATGAAGCGCTTCGGGTTGCGCGCCAAGCTCTGATCCCCAGTCGTTGCGACCAGCGGTAGCCAGACCTGTCAGAGTTGACAGTAGGCGCCCTCTAAGCGAAGGCCTATCGTGAGTTCAAGCCAGGTGAATAGTGTTAAGACAGCGTTAGCGCCCGGCGAGTAAACCGACCTCCCGACAACCGCGCAGGGACGTATATGGCAATCGCAGAGAAGGCCGCGAACATCAGGGCGACAATCGACGCTACATGGGGACGCGGCCAAGGCAAACTTCAACTTGACGATATATTCCAGGACGACCCGACGAAGTCCCGGCCCCTCACGGGGTCAACGCTGCTGCGCGATAAATCGTTGCTGGTCACCAGTACCTTCGACAAAGGCGTCTTCTTCATTTCCAAGCTGAACCACTTGGGTGCCGTAGACCTGGCGTTTGGGGTCGCAGGGCGTGTCACGGGTTCGTTCCTGGCCAATGAGCAGGCCTCTGGCGGGCCGATTGCAGAAGGTGCCGATGGGCGGCTGTTCATGGCAGGCAGCACAGCCAATGAGCAATCGAACGAGGTTAGCGCTGCGATTCTCTGCCTTGACAGCAAAGGCAATCGAGTGAGCAGCTTTGGCGAGAATGGCCAAGTCATCATCGATCCCCCAAACACACAACGGCTTACGAAAAAAGGCCCGGCATTCGTCTTCGCGCTACCCGATGGCAGCGTTATTGTCGGCGTTGATTACCACACGCCTGACGTGCTCAGGGCGCACCTTTACAAATTCGATGCGCAAGGCGCACCCGTGAAGGCATTCGGCACAGATGGCCGAGTTGAAATTAATCACGGGATGCCGCATGCATCGACTTCACTCAGCGACGGTTGCGTGCTCGACAATGGACTCTTGTTATTTGCAGGCTACGAAAAATACGAGCCCGACGTGAACACGGACGGTCTCCTCGTGATGTTGAATTCAGACAGTGGCGCGCTCCATGAGAGTTTCGGCCTCTCGGAAAGACCCGGGGTTGTGGTAGTCCGGTACAACTTCATGGGTGCCGAACTCAATACTGTGAGACAGCGAGCCCCTGATAGATTTACGGCATCTGGCTACACCAACATGGGCAGCGGTGTCAGTGAGCGATACGGCATGTTGTTCGCCTTCGATGAAAAAGGTAAGCCCGATTTTGACGTTTTCGGCAGTCCGAATGCCATGCCACTCCCACCAGCTCTCGGCAGCGACAGGCGAGTCAACTGGGCGGACCATGTTCCTTTCGCTGATAACATCGTAGTTTCTGGTGGAGACGAGAAGGGCAATTATATTGCCTGTGTGAAAACCCGGAGCGGTGGCTACAACTCCGATTTTTCAGACGCGGGTGGCGTCATCCATCGCGAGGAGACCACCGACTCGCTCTCCAGGCTTCATTATCAGCAGGCCCCAGGCAAATTGATTGTTGCCCTCAACATCAATCCAGAAAACCCTCTGGGTTGTCTGTATCGCTACAACATTTCCCAGTAGCTGGAAGCATCACCGCGTCGCCCGGTTCAGGGGCGACGCCGTCGATCACTTGTCTGCCAGGTCCTGCTTCACCACTACCGTGCAAGTAATCCCCGCCGCCAGCAACACGCCCTCTGGCACCTCATCAATATGAATCCGCACCGGCACGCGCTGCGCCAGCCGCACCCAGTTGAACGTCGGGTTCACGTCGGCAATCAGTTCGCGGCTTTCCGGGTTGTCGCGGTCGTAGATCCCGCGCGAAATGCTTTCGACATGACCCTTGAGCACTTCGCCGCTCATCAATTGCATGTCGGCTTGGTCACCGACTTTGACGTGCGGCAGTTTGGTTTCTTCGAAAAAGCCGTAAACCCAGAACGAGTTCATGTCGACCACGGCCATCTTCGCTTCGCCGATACGTGCGTAATCGCCGCGATGCACATTGAGGTTGGTCACGTAACCGTCCACCGCCGCACGCACTTCGGTGCGTTTGAGGTTGAGTTCGGCGGCTTCCAGTTGCGCCTGGGCGTGTTGGTAATCAGCCAGTGCGGCGTCGGCGATGTTGCTGGCGTCGTCGCGGTTCTCTTTAGAGATCACCAGATTGTCGAGGTCGGCGCGGCGATGGGCGTTGACCTTGCGCATTTCCCAGGTCGACTTGCGCGAAGCGACCAGTGACTGCGCCTGCTTGACCGCAATGCGGTAGTGCTCGGGGTCGATGCGCATCAGCAGATCGCCCTTTTTCACCAGTTGGTTGTCACGCACCGGCACTTCGACCACTTCGCCGGTGACGTCGGCGGCAACGTTGATGATGTCGGCGCGAACGCGGCCATCGCGGGTCCACGGCGTGTTCATGTAGTGCTCCCACAACGTGCGGCCAATCCACAGCGCCAGGGCCAGCACCAGCAGAGTCGCGAGCAGGCTGAAAAACTTTTTCATCAAGATGTTCTCAACGGTAGACAGTCAGCGCCATGGCACCGAACAGACAGGTAAACAGGCTCAGGCGCAGCAGCGCCGGGTGCCAGAAAAAGCGGTACAGGTCGAACCCCGAGAGGAAGCGGTCAACTGCCCAGGCCAATCCCGCAGCAATGAAAAACATCAGGGTCATGGTCGGCATGTACACGCCGTGGAAGGCGATTTCACGAGGCATGGGCAAGTCCTTCGGGCCTGGCGGGAGCGAATTCGGCCAGGGGTGATTGCGGGTCGAGCAACGAGGTGCGGATGAAGTGCAGATAGCTCTTCACCCGCCGCAACGCCGAGGTATCGAAGTGCGGCGCGAACGGCTCATCGGTGGCGGCGACGCGGCTGATCGCGTGATCGACCGCCACCAGTGCGCGCTCAAGATTGCTCGCGTTCGGCTGCAAGAACAGCCGCACCAACGCACGCCCCATCACGCGGATTGCCTGACGCCACGGCTGTGATTCGGCATACGCCGGGTGCACCGGCAGGATCGCCTGCTCCTTGCGCAACTCGATGATCGCGTGGCCGACTTCCAGCACCACGAACATCCAGCGCAGCAGACTCTTCTGCACCTTCGGTTGCCCTGCCGCGAGGCCATAGGCCTGATGCAGCAGATCGCGGGTGCGGCTCTCGAAACTCGAGGCCAGGCCTTTGAGTTTTCCACTGATCGCATAGACCACTTGCCCGCGCAGATCCTGCTCCAGGCGCTGCCACAGCCAGCGACTGTTCGGCGGCAGAATAATCGCCCCCGCCGCAGCACACACGAGCATCCCCATGACCATGGCGATGTAGTCGTTGATGAAGGTGTAGGGGTTGTAGATCGTGAGATTGTCCGGCACTGAACCGGTGCTGAAAAAAATCAGCAGGCCCAGTCCGACCCCGGCGTATTGCGGCCGCGAGGCGAGGAACGAACCGAGCACGATCACCGGCGCGAGCATCACGCAGAGCAAGGGGAAACCGTCGATCCACGGGAAGATGAAAAACATCTCGACGAAGCCGATCAGCGCGCCGAGAAAAGTCCCGCACGCCATTTGAAAAGCCATGCGTTTCGGGTTCGGTGTGGCGGCGGAAAGACCGACGGTGGCGGCGGCGATCAGGGTCATGGTCGCCCCGCTCGGCCACGCGGTGGCGACCCAGTAACTGCCCAGCACAATCAGAATGAACGAGGCGCGGATCCCCGAAGCGGCCGCCGCCCACCAGTTGGTTTGCGGGGTGAACGGCTCGTCCCAGCGTTCGCGTTCGTGACGATGCTCGCCCAGCGACGCGTGGGTCTGCGCATAGCTGTGCAGGTCATCGACGAAGCGGTAGAGCAATTCATAGGCGGTGTGAAAATCCAGTTGTTCGGCTTCGCTCGGAGCAGTGTCCTGAAAGATCCCGCGCAGGGTTCGGACACGTGCCGGCAGACCTTCCTTGTAGCTGGCCAACGCGGTCGCCAAACGAGCCGCATCAGGGCTGGTCAGCGCGCGACCGCTGAAGCCGTCGAGCACTTCGGCGAGGTCCTGCAAGCCCGGTTTGATCGCCGCAACAACATGTTCTTCGCCATTGCCGCGCAGGCGTTCAAGCAATTGATGCAAGGCGTTGAAGCGCGTGGTGATGCCCATGAACTCGCTGTTCAAACGACTCAGACGACCGTTGCGCCGGCGCATGTGCGGGTCTTCGAACACGGTCACGCTGCGCAGCCCTTCCAGGCCGACGGCTTCAGCAATGAAGCGCACGTTGCTGGCTTCGAACGCTTCGGCTTTGCTGCGCCCGCGCAAGCCGTCGGTGACGAAGAGCGCGAACACACCGAAGCGCTGATACAAGGCATTGCGCATCGCCGCACTGGCGGTCTGCGGCAGAATCGCCGCGCTGATCAGCGTCGAACAGAGAATCCCCAGCGAGATCTCCAACACCCGCCACACTGCCGCCATAAAGGCGCCGTCCGGGTGCGCCAGCGCCGGCAGACCGACCATCGCTGCGGTGTAACCGGCGAGCACAAATCCATACGCGCGAAAGTTGCGGCAACGTGCGGCACCGGCTGAGCAGATGCCGACCCAGATCGCCAGCGAGCCGAGAAACAGCTCCGTGTTCTGCGCGAACAAAGCGATCAGCGTGACCATCATCGCCGACCCGGCCAGTGTGCCGAGCAAGCGATAGAAACTCTTGGCGAACACCTGGCCGCTCTGCGGCTGCATGACGATAAACACCGTGATCATCGCCGTGCGCGGTTGCGGCAATTCCAGACGCATCGCCAGCCATAGCGTGAGAAACGCGGCGAGCAACACCTTGAAGATATACACCCAGGTCACGCCATCGCTGCGTGCCCAGTCGAAAAAACCGCGACGCCATTCCAGGGAATGGAGCCAGCGCAGGGGGGCGGGCAAGGACGTCATTGAAAATACTCAGGCATGCAATGCGGACTCGAAACCTGTGGGAGCGAGCCTGCTCGCGAAAGCGCAGTCTCAGGCAACATGTTCATTGACTGATACGCACCCTTCGCGAGCAGGCTCGCTCCCACAATGGATGCTGTGTTCAACGCAGGAGCGCCGGGGTTTCCGGGGCCTGGGTCTGCTCGGCTGTCGGCACGTCATTACCCGCACCGAGGCCTCCCCCCAAGGCAGTCACCAGCTCAGCATGCGCACTCAATCGCGCGGCCTGCACTTGCTGCTGAACCTGCTGCTGCTTGAACAGCAAGGTCTGCGCATTGAGCACATTGAGGTAATCGGTGAGGCCGCGTTGATAAGCGATCATCGCGATGTCGTAGGTTTTCTGTGCTGCGGCCACGGACTCGGCGACGAAGTCCTGCTGCTTGTCCATCGACTCGCGGCGGATCAACTGATCGGAAATGTTCTTCAGCGCGTTGATCAGAGTCTGGTTGTAGTGCGCCACGGCGATGTCATAACCGGCCGCCGCTTCGCCCAGTTCACCACGCAGTCGGCCGCCGTCGAAGATCGGCAACGAGATCGCCGGGCCGACGTTGTAGTTGAGTTTCTTGCCGGTCAAAAACTCCAGCGCGCCGCCGCCAGTGGCCATGTAGCCGAGGCTGCCGACCAGATCGACATTGGGGTAAAACCCGGCGTGAGCGACATCGATACCGCGCGCCTGCGCCGCCACTTGCCAACGACTGGCGACCACGTCCGGACGCTGCCCGAGCAGTTCGGCGGGCAATGCCGTGGGCAACTTCAACGGCGCCGCGAGGGACAGCGTCGGCCGTTGCAGTTGCGCCGCAGCGCCCGGGCCTTTACCGGCCAGCGCTGCAATCTGGTTGCGGCTAAGGGCGATTTCCTCGTCCAGCGCATCGAGTTGGCGATGGGTTTCCGGCAGCGGCGCTTCGGCCTGGCTGACTTCGAATTGCGTGCCGATACCGCCGCTGAGGCGTTTCTGCGCCAGATCGAGAATCTGCTGTTGCTGCTGGAGCGTCGCCGCGACGATGTCGCGCTGGGCGTAATGCAGCGACAACTCGATGTAGGCGCGGACCAGATTGCTCTGCAGTTCCAGCTGCGCCAGTCGCGCCTCGGCCACGCTCACATGGGCCAGATCCACCGCGCGTTCACTGGCATTGCGCTCGCGGCCCCAGAGGTCGAGGGCGTAGCTGAAGCCGAGCGCGGCGTTGTTGTCCCATGTGGTGGTGTTGGCCAGTTCGCCGGGGCCGTAGAACTGATCGGTCGGCCAGTTGTGTCGCTTGAGGGTCGACTCGCCATTGATCTGCAACGCCCCGGCCGCTTCGGCAACACCGGCCATGGCCTTGGCCTGACGCACCCGCGCAGCTGTCATGGCCATGCTCGGGCTGCCTTGCACGGCGAGGTCGATCCAGCGATTAAGTTGCGCATCACCAAACGCCTGCCACCATTGGGCGCTGGGCCAGTGGGCGTCTTTGGCGGCCTCGGCAATGGCCGCGTCGGTGGCCAGTGAATCGGCCGCGAGTGCCTCGCCGTGAGGGGCAATGCCTTGGGTAGAGATGCAGCCGCCGAGAGCCAGGGTTAAAGCCAGAACACTGAGCGGCAAAAGCGCTCTGTTGATGCGACGCGGCACAGCTGCGAATTCCTGAGAAAGGGATCAATCGAGGGACTTGTGTAGGAGCTGCCGAAGGCTGCGATCTTTTGATCTTTTTAAAGACAACATCAAAAGATCGCAGCCTTCGGCAGCTCCTGCAGGGATCGGCGCAATTCTATGGAGCTGCCTCTGCGGCGATAAGCTGGGATTTCTGTGAATCTTTGTTACGGTTAACGAGATAATCCCTTGGTCGGGGGTCTCAGCCCCTGAAACTTCGTGTCACAATTTGCCATCTCCCTTGAGAGCACCCCATGGACACTTTGCAAAACATGCGCGCCTTCAGTTGTGTTGCCGAAGCGGGCAGCTTCACCGCCGCCGCCGTGCAACTGGACACCACCACCGCCAACGTCTCGCGCGCGGTCTCCAACCTCGAAGCCCATCTGCAAACCCGTCTGCTCAATCGCACAACCCGGCGCATCGCCCTGACCGAAGCCGGCAAGCGCTACCTGCTGCGCTGCGAACAGATCCTCGCCTACGTCGAAGAAGCTGAAGCGGAAGCCAGCGACGCCCACGCGCGCCCGGCCGGCCAGTTGAAAGTGCACACCATGACCGGCATCGGTCAGCACTTCGTCATCGACGCCATCGCCCGCTACCGCAAGACCCACCCCGACGTGACCTTCGACCTGACCCTGGCCAACCGCGTGCCGGACCTGCTCGACGAGGGCTACGACGTGTCCATCGTGCTGGCCAGCGAACTGCCCGACTCGGGCTTCGTTTCGCAGCGCCTGGGCATCACCTACAGCATCGTCTGCGCCTCGCCGGCGTACGTGAAAGCCAACGGCGCCGCACAGAAACCCAGCGACCTGCTCAACCACGCCTGCCTGCGCCTGGTCAGCCCGGTGATCCCCCTGGAGAAATGGGCCTTCGACGGCCCGGACGGCCAGGAAACGGTCACCATCAACAGCTCACCATTCCTGGTGAACTCCGCCGACGCCATGAAAACCGCCATCACCAGCGGCATGGGCGTCGGCGTGCTGCCGGTCTACGCCGCCATCGAAGGCCTGCGCAACGGCACCCTGGTGCGCGTGATGCCGAACTACCGCTCGCAGGAACTCAACCTCTACGCGATCTACCCGTCGCGGCAGTACCTGGATGCCAAGATCAAAACCTGGGTGGAGTACTTGCGTGGGTCGTTGCCGGAGATATTGGCGGCGCATCAGGCGGAATTGGTCGCGTATGAGTTGAGCGGGAGTCTGGCTGGCGCGCGCGTCGCCACCTGACTTTAAACACCGCTGACTTCGTGCAGGAGCTGACGAGTGCAACGAGGCTGCGATCTTTTGATCTTGTTGTTTAAAAATCAAAAAATCGCAGCCTACGACAGCTCCTACATCGCGGTGTTTTCAAGGAAGTTTCCGACAGGTTTTGCAGGTTGTCCGTCGGAAGAGCGCTGGCTAGGATTTGGCGGTTGCTGACGAATCAGCGACCGGGTCTGGAAAACCCGCAGGATCACAGCGCATGACATAATGCCGCGCTCTTTCAGCGCCGGTATTCAGTTATGGCGGCTGTACGTGGGAGACCTTCGGGTCTGCCGGGTTTGATTCTTTGCCGGTTTTTCCAGTCCGCGTACAGCTGCCCCCCCTTTCGCCTGGAAAACGAAAAATGGCAGCTCCATAAATCCAAAAGGATCTTTGCCATGTTCAAACCCACACCCAATCCCCCCGAATCCGCAAGCACCTCCCCCTACCAATCCCCCGACTCAACGAAACTCCACGACGCCGCCGAGCGTGCGCTGGATCACTCCCTCAAACCGTCCGCCAGCGCGCAGCAAAACCACAAACCCAGCACCATGTTCCAGGTCGCCCCGGACCAGGACAACGAAAGCCTGCTGGCCCACGCCTGCGAATCCCTCGCCTCGGCCAGCATCATGAGCAGCGACATCGCCGCCCACGTCGACAGCCCACAACGGCACACGATATTGGCCATCCAGCAGGTGATCATGCTGGCGGAACTGGCGGTGAACCGCGTGCTGGATAACTACGAAATCCATCAGCTCCCGTCACGCAGCTGACCTCCCGGGAGCGAGCCCGACCGCGAGGGCTTCGGCACATTCAACATTCGAGGTGTCAGATAAACCGCTTTCGCGAGCAGGCTCGCTCCCACAGTTTGAATCGAGTACATCAGCGAGAAACAGGTCGGCTGTCAGGCCGCCTTCGCTGGCAAGCCAGCTCCCACAGGGACGGGGTGAACCTGGCAGAGATGGGTTGGCAGTGGAGACGCTTTCGCGAGCAGGCTCGCTCCCACAATTCTGGATCGTGTACATCAGCGAGATATGAGTCGGCTGTCAGGCCGCCTTCGCTGGCAAGCCAGCTCCCACAGGGACGGGGTGAATCTGGCAGAGATGGGTTGGCAGTGGAGACGCCTTCGCGAGCAGGCTCGCTCCCACAATTCTGGATCGTATACGTCAGCAAGATATGAGTCGGCTGTCAGGCCGCCTTCGCTGGCAAGCCAGCTCCCACAGGGACAGGGTGAATCTGGCAGAGATGGGTTGGCAGTGGAGACGCCTTCGCGAGCAGGCTCGCTCCCACAATTCTGGATCGTGTACATCAGCGAGATATGAGTCGGCTGTCAGGCCGCCTTCGCTGGCAAGCCAGCTCCCACAGGGACAGGGTGAATCTGGCAGAGAGAGGTTGGCTGTGGAGACGCTTTCGCGAGCAGGCTCGCTCCCACAGTTTGAATCGAGTACATCAGCGAGAAACAGGTCGGCTGTCAGGCCGCCTTCGCTGGCAAGCCAGCTCCCACAGTTTGAATCGAGTACATCAGCGAGAAACAGGTCGACTGTCAGGCCGCCATCGCGAGCAGGCTCACTCCCACAAAAGCAAAGGCAAAGCAGCGCAGCTGCCCGCGGCGCAGCCGCCCCACTCAACAATGAGCGCAAGCTCGAGTGCTTTTGATCTTGATCCACCGGCGACGTCGGAAGGCTGAGTGGAGGGATTGATCCGGGCGTGGGAGCGCAGCGACCGTACGACGCAGTCGTACACAGCGAGTGTAGGTGCAGCGAAGCAAACCGGAGCCGCTGCGCCCGGATCGATCCCGCAGCGAAGGAACCCGAGCCTGCGAGGGCCGAACGCAGGAGCTAGCGTTTTTTGCTTACTTTTTTAGGCGCTTGTAAAAAAGTAAGTCGCCGTCAGGCGAAACCGCCAGCCGCCGCACCGAAACCTTCGGATATTCACACCAGACAAACCAAGGCATGGCCGGCCCAGAGGCCGCCAAGACAACCCGAGCGAGAAAATGTTAGCGTGCTTGCAATCAAGCCCCGACGAGCCCAAGCCCAATGAAAAAAACAGTCCTGGCCTTCAGCCGCATCACCCCGCCCATGATCGAACGCCTGCAAGAAGAATTCGACGTCATCGTCCCCAACCCCAAGACCGGTGATATCAACGCCCAGTTCAACGAAGCCCTGCCCCACGCCCACGGCCTCATCGGCGTCGGCCGTAAACTCGGCCGCGCACAACTGCAAAGCGCAACAAAACTCGAAGTGGTCTCGAGCGTCTCGGTCGGCTACGACAACTACGACCTCGACTACTTCAACGAACGTGGGATCATGCTCACCAACACGCCCGACGTGCTCACCGAAAGCACCGCCGACCTCGCCTTCGCCCTGATCATGAGCAGCGCCCGCCGCGTCGCCGAACTCGACGCCTGGACCAAGGCCGGGCTATGGCAGGCCAGCGTCGGCGCCCCGCTGTTTGGTAGTGATGTGCACGGCAAGACCCTCGGCATCGTCGGCATGGGCAACATCGGCGCCGCTGTCGCCCGGCGCGGACGCTTCGGCTTCAACATGCCGATCATCTACAGCGGCAACAGCCGCAAGACCGAACTGGAACAGGAACTCGGCGCGCAGTTCCGCAGCTTGGATGAGCTGCTGGCCGAAGCCGATTTCGTCTGCCTGGTAGTGCCGTTGAGCGACAAGACTCGCCACCTGATCAGCCATCGCGAACTGGCGCTGATGAAGCCGAGCGCGATCCTGGTCAACATCTCGCGCGGCCCGGTGGTCGACGAACCGGCACTCATCGAAGCCCTGCAAAACAATCGCATCCGCGGCGCCGGGCTGGACGTCTACGAAAAAGAACCGCTGGCCGAATCGCCGCTGTTCCAGTTGAAAAACGCCGTGACCCTGCCGCACATCGGCTCGGCCACCACCGAGACCCGCGAAGCCATGGCCAACCGCGCCCTGGCCAACCTGCGCAGCGCCCTGCTCGGCGAACGGCCGCAGGATCTGGTCAACCCGCAAGTCTGGCGCGGCTGAAAAAAGGGCCGGCGCAACATTATGCCGGCCTTCACCTTACATAACTTGCAACCGAACAAAAACGCCAGACCAAGTAACAGCAATATAAGCTCTCGCAACTTATCAACTTATTGATTAATTGCCATGGAGAGCCAACCTCGTGAACACCCTGACCACCGACAAACTCATTCGTTACAGCAAAGTCATCTTGATGGCTTATATAAGTTTCTTTGGCCTGCTGGTGATGATCCATAACTTCACTGACTATGAGTCCAACTACACTTACGTTGCACATATCCTGAGCATGGACACCACCAACGCCAGCGAAAACATCATGTATCGGGCCATTGATTCGCCGATGATCCATCACCGGATCTACTGGTTCATCATCACCATGGAAGTCATCTACACCGTGCTCTGCCTGATCGGCACTTACCAGTTGTATCGCTACATCGATGCCTCGCCAGCGGTATTCCATGAAGCCAAGAAGTTTTCGATCATGGGTATATTGGTCGCCATCTTCATTTATTACGTGTGCCTGCAAACTGTAGGTGTCGAATGGTTCGACATGGACACTTCGCAATCCTGGAATGCCAAGGACTGGACAAGGCATATTGTCGACTTCATCTTCCCGGTGATGATCTACATCACTTTGAAAGTTGAGCGCTGAGTATCAGCGCTCGTTTTATCAAGCCAACTTCCCTTGAGCCGCAGACAACAGCACTTTCGGTTTACGAAACACCAGCACGTTGCCCAACATCACCAACACCAGCCCGACCAGCGCCGGTGCGGTCCATTGATAACCTTCGGCAAACGCCGACACGTTCAGGGCCACCACCGGGAACAGCACCGTGCAGTAAGCTGCCCGCTCCGGGCCCATGCGCCCGACCAGCGTCAGGTACGCGGTGAAGCCGATCACCGAGCCGGGAATCACTAGATACAACAGCGCACCGACATATCGCGGCGACCAGTCCATGGTGAAGGGTATGCCGTTGAACAGACACCACACCGTCAGCATCGCCGCGCCGTAGGCCATGCCCCAGGCGTTGGTGGTCAGCGGTCTGAGGCCGGCCTTCTGTTGCAGGCTCGAAAGCATATTCCCCGCTGAAAAACACAAGGTGCCACACAACGCCAGACCCAGCCCCAGCAGGGTTTGCGGACTGGCCTGATGCCCGGCCAGTTCCGGCCAGAACAACAGCCCCAGACCTGACAGCCCCAACGCACCGCCCAGCAACACGTTGCGGGCAATGCGCTGGCCGAAAAACACCCGCGCATTCAGCGCGTTCCACAACGTCGCCGTAGAAAACACCACCGCCACCAGACCGCTGGGTATCCACTGGCTGGCCGTCAGAAAGCACATGAAGTTCACACAGAACAGACAGAGCCCTTGGGCCACACAGATCAAGTGGCCCCGGCGGTTCATCGGTTGCAGACGCCGGCTGAGCAGCAAGAGGGCAAACAACACCAACGCAGCCAGGCCGAAGCGATAGACAATCGACACCGGGATTTCGACCACGCCCAATTGCCATTTCAAGGCAATCCAGGTGGTGCCCCAGATCAGCACGGTCAGCAGGTACAACGACAGGTTCATGGCCAACACTCCTTAAACAGGCCTTGAGTGTCTGCCTCGGGCAGCCTTCGACGCTTGCACAATCTTGCGCTTTTGTCTGGCGGCAGGCTGGCAGCGCGGCGTCTACGGAGTAGGATGCAAGGCGTTGGAGAGAACAGAACATGGCTGCTATCGATACCCTGCAAGTCTTTCAAGCCCTCAACCGCTCGCCGAATGCACGTCTGGTGCACAGCGCCGAGCTCGGTGACGGCATGTCTGCGGCTTTGTGGACCAACCACCACGATGCCCAGGAATACGAAGCGCCAAGTCATCACACGCTGTCCTGCTACGTCGCCGGCGGCACCGGCACATTCCGTCGTGGCCAGCCGGGCCGCAAGGGCGGGCCGGACAAGCTGTGCATCCTGCCGGCCGAGCATGAATCGGGCTGGGTAATCAATGGCGATATTCGTCTGGCGCACCTGTATTTCAGCGCCGAACAATTCGCCCTCGGTTGCGTGACTTTGCTCGATCGGGAGCCGCGCGAGATGCAGTTACGCGAACAGACTTTTCTTGAAGATCCGCAGCAGGCGCAGCGCTTTCGGCAGTTGCTGAACCTGAACTGGCAAGAGCCGGCCGAGCGCTTGCTGACCAGCAGCCTCGCCCATGAATTGATCAGCCACACCTTGCTCAGCCAGGTGGGTGCGCGACAGGGCTTGCGCTTGAAGGGCGGACTGGCGCCACATCAGCGCCGACAACTGGTGGAGTTCATCGACAACCAGTTGAGTGAAGCCATCAGCCTCGGGCAACTGGCCGGGCTGTGTGCACTATCGGAATATCACTTTGCGCGGATGTTTCGCCTGAGCTTCGGCCTGCCGCCGCATCAATATGTGCTGGCGCGGCGCTTGAGCCGGGCGCGGGAATTGTTGCGCGGCACGGCGCTGCCCTTGGGGGAGATTGCGCTGGCGTGCGGGTTTGCCAGTGCGAGTCATTTTACTAATCGGTTCAGGCAGGTTTTGGGTGGGACGCCGGGCGAGTATCGGCAGGCGTTTTTGCGTTGAGCCCTTTTCCCCTCACCCCAGCCCTCTCCCAGAGGGAGAGGGGGCCGACCGAGTTGTCTTGCACTGTACGTCGACCTGAAACACCGAATCGATTATGGATTCAAAGCAACACATTCAAGTCGGTGTACCTCTGGAATATCCCACGGTCAGCCCCCTCTCCCAGAGGGAGAGGGGGCCTACCGAGTTGTCTTGCACTGTACGTCGACCTGAAACACCGAATCGATTATGGATTCAAAGCAACACATTCAAGTCGGTGTACCTCTGGAATATCCCACGGTCAGCCCCCTCTCCCAGAGGGAGAGGGGGCTGACCGAGTTGTCTTGCACTGTACGTCGACCTGAAACACCGAATCGATTATGGATTCAAAGCAACACGTTCAAGTCGGTGTACCTCTGGAATATCCCACGGTCAGTCCCCTCTCCCCTCCGGGAGAGGGCTAGGGTGAGGGGCTTTTGATCTTGCCTCAAAACTCCAGCGTGCTGGAAAGCGAAACCTGCCGCGAATCCCCCATCGACACAAAAAAGCGGCTCGCCGAAGAGGTGTAATAAGTGCGATCAAACAGGTTCTTCACGTTCAACTGAAACTTGACCTTCTGCCCCTCAACCGTGGTGTCGTAAGTGGCAAACGCATCCGCCACGGTATAGCTCGGCAGGTCAAAATCATTCACCGCGTTGCCGGCACGCTCGCCGACATAGCGCGCGCCCGCCCCGACACGCAACTGATCGCCGCCAAACACATTGCCGAAGTCATACACCGCCGACAGCGAGCCGGAATTCTTCGCTACGTTTTGCAGGCGCTTGCCTTTGTATTCCGGGTCTTCGGTGACTTCGGCATCGGTGTAGGCATAGCTGCCGATGAGGTTCCAGTGCTCGCTGAGTTGCCCGCTCAGGTCGACTTCCAGCCCGCGTGAACGCACCTCGCCAGCGGCGCTGTAGATCGTCGTCGGACCTTCGGAGTTGGCCACCAGTACGTTGCGTTTCTTGATGTCGAACAACGCGATATTGCCGGTGATGCTGCCCGGCATATCCAGCCGCGCACCCAGCTCCCACGACTTGGCTTCTTCCGGCGCGATGCTGCCGTCGAGCACGGTGCTGCTGCCGCTCAGCGGGGCGATGGTCGAGTTGGGTTTGAAGGATTCGGTGTAGCTGCCGTAGAACGACAAGGCGTCGGTGTAGCGATACACAAGACCGGCGCGCGGCACCCACTTCTGCCCATTGCTGTCGGTATTGACCTTGAACGGCACGCCTTTGCCGGCGTACTGGTCGTACTCCTGAAAACGTCCGCCAGCGACCAGAATCCACTGCTCGTTGAGGTGAATCGAATCCTGCAGGAACAGCGAATCGCTGCGCAGTTTGTCGGTCTGCGCGCTGTCGGGCGCACTCACCGTAGTGCCCATCACTTCGCGACCATACACCGGGTTGAGATAGCTGAACGTGGTCAGGCTTTTCTGCCGGATCAGATCCTCGCGGTAGATCTTGCGATATTCGTCGTCGACGCCGAACACCAGATCATGCTGCATGCCCAGTACATTCACCTTGCCTTCGAGGCTGGCGGTGGTGAAACGATCGGTGCTGATCGCATTCTGGGTGCCGTCCATGCTGCGGGTCAGTGTGCCTTTGTTGGTGTCGATCGCAGTCACGCGCACTTGGCTGGCGTCGTAGGTTTCGCGGTTCCAGCTGAAGCCGAAGTGGGCTTTCCAGTCGTCGTTGAGTTCGTGGTCGGCTTCGAAATGGTAGAGGTCCGAGCGCCCTTCCATGTCGTTGAACGGCTCGTCGAGACGCTGTTTGCGCGAGATATCCAGCGGATGGTTGGTGCGCGGATCGATCAGCGTGCCACGGTCGAAGGGGGTGAGAAACTCGCGGTGCTCGTAGGCGAACAGCAGCTTGGTGCGCTCGCCGTACCAGGCCAGCGACGGTGCGATCAGCGTCTCGCGATGGGTGCCGAAGTTGCGCCAGTAATCTTCGTCTTCATGATCGACGACCATGCGATAGGCGAAGCCGGAATCGCCCAGGCCCCCGGTGCTGTCGAAGGCGCCGCCGCTGCCATTCTTGCCGTCACCGTAGGTCGAACCGCGCACGGTCACGGCGTTGTACTGGGTCAGTTCCGGCTTCTTGCTGACCAGGTTGACCACACCACCCGGATCCTGAATCCCGTAGAGCAACGAGGCCGGGCCTTTGAGCACTTCGACGCGATCCACGGTCGCGTTCATGCCACGGCCCTGCACCAGCGGCATGCCGTCGCGCATAATTGAGCCGTTGCGATTGTCACCGAAACCGCGAGTCATCACCGAGTCCTGGGTACTGCCCAAGGTGTTGCCCTGGGTGATGCCGCTGACATTGGCCAGCGCGTCATCGAGATTGCGCGGCGCCTGATCGCGAATGACCTGCGCCGGGATGACATTGACCGTCTGTGGAATTTCTTGCAGCGACGCCGATGAGCGCATCACCGAACTGGTTTCCGGCGGCTGATAGCTCATCGATTCGTCGCGCGTGGACGTGATGGTGGTGGCGCCGAGATTGAGCGCCCCTTCGGTCGGCATCGGCTCCAGCGCCAGGGTATGACTGTCGGTGCGGCGAAAGCTCAGGCCGGAATTGCCGAGCAGGCGTTGCAGGGCCTGTTCGGCGCTCATCTGGCCGTTGACTGCCGGAGCATTGAGGCCGTACGGCGCTTCATCGGTGTAGACCACGCTTTGCCCGGTCACGCGGCTGAAGTCGCTCAGGGCTTGCGGCAACGGTTTCGCGGCGAGGGCAAAATTGAATTGCTGTTGCGCCTGATTGCTCACCGCTTCTGCCGCCAGCGCGATACTCATCGGCAGCAATGCCAACGCGGAAAAACTCAACGCCGACATGCCCAACCACTGTTTGACCGAACCGGATTTTGCCCTGGACTTCATTGCTCAATGACCTGTGTAGAACCGCAACGGATGCGAATGGCTCGCAGTTTCAGTCACTACACGGATGGGGCTCGGGGTTACCTCACCTTTAATTTGAAAATATTTTGCGGGGGATTTGTTGCCTGGGCTGACGCCTTCGCGAGCAGGCTCGCTCCCACCTTTGAAATGCGTACCCTGTGGGAGCGAGCCTGCTCGCGAAGAGGCCGGCAGCCTCAGCGCAAAATAATCAACTGTCCCATCACCCGATGCTGCTCAAATCCCAGTACCCCTTGCAGCGAATTGAGCACCGCTTGCGGATCCTTGCTCGGGAAACTGCCGCTGACCTTGCGCGCCGCCAGCTCATCGTTGAGCAGCACAATCCGCCCCGGGTAATAGCGGCGCAGATCCTCGACGACATCGGCCAGCGTGGTCTTGTAGTAGGTCAGCCAACCCTGACGCCAGGCCAGTTGCGCTTCACTGTCCACGCCATGCAGTTTTTCCGCTGAGCCCTCGGCGTAGGCAACTTGCTGACCGGCCGTAAGAATCTGCTGTTGGCCATGCTCATCAGCCGTCACCGCGACACGCCCGGACAATACCGTCACTTGCGCGCCATGGAGTTGCCGGCGCACTTCGAACTGGGTGCCCAGCACCCGCGCTTCGCCCTGCTCCGCCGCCACCACAAAAGGGTCGCCAGTGTGAGTGACGCTGAAGAAAGCAGCACCTCTGATCAATTTCACGCGGCGCTGACCGTGACTGAAATCCACAGCAATCGCACTGTCGGCATCCAGTGTCACTTGCGACTGATCGGCCAGAGTCACCGTGCGGATTTCTCCAGGTGCCGAGACATGATCAGCGCGCAGATCGTCGAGCCAGCGCTGCGCCTGCCACCCGGTGCCGAGGCTGACCATCAGCAGCAGACACGCGGCCAGCGCCAGCGCTCCAGACCAACGCAACATCGGCGAACGACGCGGGGCGTCCATCGCCTGCAGATAACCTTGCAGCGCAAGCGTATCTTCCTCGGCCAGCGTGCGCGCGGGGCTTTCGCTGAGTTCCCAGATCACCTGCGCCTGCGCGTACGCTTCGGCATGGGCCGGGTCGGCGCGCAGCCATTGGCTGAAGGTGAGTTGATCGCCAGTGCTCGGGCGGTCGTGCAACAGGCTCAGCCAGGCCAGCGCGGCCTGCTCCTGGGCCGGCGTCGGTGTGATCGGATCGGATGGCTTCACGGTGCTTTCCCTGGCAGGCGTGGCGCGGGGTCGCGCAGGCTGGCCTTGCAGGCCTCGAGGGCGCGCATCATATGTTTTTCCACGGCACTTTGGGACAGGCCCATGGCCTTGGCGATCTCGGCGTACTTGCGCCCGTGAATGCGATTGAGCAGAAAGATCTGCCGGGTACGCTCGGGCAAGGCGCGCAACGCGGCTTCGACATGGCGCAGATCGTTGCCCGCTTCCAGCGCGGCCTGAGGCTCACTGCCGTGGCTGTCGGGTTCGTCCGGCTGCCAGCCTTCGTTGACCCGCGTGCGCGTGCCTTCACTGCGAAGATGATCGATGGCGATGTTGCCGGCGCAGCGCAGCAGATAGGTGCTGAGTTCTTCGACCTGCACCAGCGGCCGCCGCCAGAAGCGCAAAAACAGATCCTGGACCAGATCCGCCGCCGTCGCCCGACAACCGACGCGGCGGTTCACCAGTGCTTCCATTTGCGCACGCTGGGACAGAAACACCTGAAGAAAATGCGCACGCGCGCCACGCGCTTCATCGTCACGCGATTCCGGCGGCAGACCGATCAGCACTTCAGCACTGCGCCCATGCGGCGACCGGGCTCGCCAGCAGGCTCAACCCGGCCAGTGCCATGGCCAGACGCGGGCGATACGGCAGCAACAGCACCAATGCCAAAGCGCTGAGCATCAGCACTGCGAACCAGTCGACCAGACCGAAACTCCAACCACTGGCCGCGACCGCCGCCCACAGCGAAAGCGCCAGCAACAGCCATCCCGCCACCGCCAGACCCTGACGGCGGCGCGTCGACGGTTTGGCGCCGAGCAACTCGGCATGATGGCGTGGCATCGACAGGCACAACGCGGTGAAGCCGGCATAGGTGAGCAACAGGGCCAGCAGCATCAGTTGGCCCCCTGTTCAACTGTGATCGAGCGAGGCGAAGGACTTGCTTTGCGAACGCTGACGCGGTCCCCCGGACGCTGCATCTTGCGCGCAGCCCAGCCGAGGAAAAGCCCCGTCGCCAGACAAGTCAGATCAAATCCGGCCAGTGCCCAGTCGCGCTGCATCAGGGTCGCGCCAAGATTCCACGGTGTGGTCAGCGCATTGATCAGCGGCACCGCGATAAACAGCGCGGCGCCGAGCGTCAGCTGTTCGATCCACGCCTTGCGTCCCGGACGCAATACCGCGTGCAACAGGCTAAGCCCCCAGGCTATGAAGTACGCATTCACTTCCCAATCGGCCCGCCCCGCCAGACTCACCGGCAACAGTCGATTGGCCAGAAAGAACACCGCCACCGCCGATACCAGGCCGGCCATGCTGGCGATATTCAGCACCTCGACCAAACGCAATTCGAAGGGCATCGCCGCGCTTTTTAGGTGCTTGAGCTGCCGCTTGCCGAGCCAGATCACCAGCCCGGTGCCGATCATTGCCGTACCGGCCAGTCCGCAAAGGAAATACAGCCAGCGCAACAGCGGCCCGGCGAAATGGCCCATGTGCAAACCGTAGAACGCGCCACCCACCACCATCGCCATGGGTTGATCAGGGGTGCTGTTCAGAAGCTGCCCGGTGACGCCATTGAAGGTCACCGCCCGGCCGAAATCATGCACCACCCGATCGCCCGCGCGGGACAGCACCACCGTGGCGCTGGCATCGCCCGGGTTGCTCACCGACAGGCGCGCGGTATGGCCGCCCGACCACTGCTCGCTGGCCTTGGCCAGTAGCGGCGCCATGGCGGTCAGCGGCGCGGAGATATCGGCACGCTCGGGCGTCTTCGAGGCGGGAAAGACTTCGTCGTAGAACTTGCGCACGTCGCTGCCGTAAGAGGCGACGATGCTGGCGGGCATCACCATCGACATGAAAATCACCAGGCTGCTGTAAGTGATCATCAAATGAAACGGCAGCACCAGCACACCCACGGCGTTATGCCCGTCGAGCCAGGAACGCTGGCCCTTGCGCGGGCGGAAGGTGAAGAAGTCCTTGAAGATTTTCTTGTGGGTGATGATGCCGCTGATCAGTGCAACGAACATCACCATCGCGGCGAGGGTCGCCAGCCAGCGCCCCCACGGGTAAGGCATCTGCAACTGGAAGTGGAAACGGTAAAAGAACTCGCCGCCCATGCTTTCGCGGCCCTGCACCTCGGCCCCGGTCTGAGCGTCGAGAGTTCGGGATTCGAAGCGGCCGCGCTCGCCGGGTTTGCCCGGCGCCTGCTGCCAGCGCACCGTCAGACCGGGGTCGCGGGCATCAGGCAAGTCGATCAGCCAGCGCGAGGCACCGGCGGCGTGTTGCTGCAGATAATCTTGCGCCAGCGCCAGGCTCGCTTCGCTGTCGAGCGAATGCGCAGCAATTTCCGGCTGCATCCAGTGGCTGATTTCGTCTTTGAAGTAAGCAAGCGTGCCGGTGAGAAAAATCGCGAACAGCAGCCAGCCGAACACCAGCCCGGCCCAGGTGTGCAGCCAGGCCATCGCCTGGCGGAAACCCTCTTTCATGCCAGCCCCAGTCCGCGCGCGGCACCGGAAACGGTGGCAAGAATCACGCTCGGCACCAGCAGGCCGACCCACGCCGACCACGCGCTGCGGCAGGCAAAGCACCAGAGCACCGCGACCAGATAGACCAGAAAGGACACGGTCATGCCGGTGACCACGGCTTCGGCGCGGTTCAGCGGCAGCCACAACGTCAGGGTGACACTGGCCAGCGCCGCGACCAGATAGCCGCCGAAAATCGCTGCCAGTACCCGCGAAGTGACGGCCAGACGATAGGACATGGGAAGGGTGGCGAGTTTGCCTTTCATGTTTCGACCCTGAAACGAAAAACGTTCGGCCGACAAGCCGAATCTACAGGCGAGCAATATTAATGATAAATATTCTCATACGCAAAAGCATCTGATTGCCGGACACTGTCGCCAGCCTCTACAATGCGAACCGTTCTTGTTCTCTAATGCACGTTCTCTACGCAAGTTTTGCGTCCGGAGTCATTTCGTTGCCGCCCGCCCATCCCGTCGAATCGCTCTACCATGCCCATCACAGTTGGCTCACCGGCTGGTTGCGGCGCAAGCTCGGCTGCCCCGACAGCGCTGCGGATCTGGCCCAGGACACGTTCATCAAGGTGCTGACCGCTCGCGAGCCACCGCTGATCATCGAACCGCGCGCCTTTCTCACCACCCTGGCCAAGCGCGTGCTGTTCAATCATTACCGACGCCAGGATGTGGAACGCGCCTACCTCGAGACGCTGGCGCAGATGCCTGAAATGGTCGTGCCGTCAGAAGAGCACAAAGCGATCATCCTGCAGACGTTGATCGAACTCGATGAGCTGCTCGACGGCTTGCCGCGCCAGGTCAAACGCGCCTTTCTGCTCGCGCAGGTCGATGGTCTGACTTATCCACAGATCGCCGCAGAACTGGGTATTTCGGTGGCCACGGTCAAACGCCATTTGAACAAAGCGGCCATGCGCTGCTATTTCGCTTTATGAATCATGTGCCGGAATTTTCCGCTCAGGTCGCCGAACAGGCGGTGCACTGGCTGCTGGAAATGCAGCAGGGCACGCTCACCCCGCGCCAGCAACAGGCCTGGCAACAATGGCTGGATGCACACAGCGAACACCGCCGGGCGTGGGAACACATGCAACGGGTCAACCAGCGCTTGCGCGGCGTGTCGTCGCCGTTGGCCCACGCCGCGTTGAACGGACCGAAGTCTGGCAGCCGTCGTCAGGCGCTGAAAATGCTGCTGATTCTCGGTGCAGGCTCAGCGGCGACCTGGGGCATGCGCGAGCACACTCCGTTGCCGTCGCTGCTCGCCGATTACCGCACGCCGGTCGGCCAGCGACGCAAGATTGCCTTGGGCGGTGCCGATTCGTTGCAGCTCAATACCGCCAGCTCGGTTGATGTTGATGGTGCGCAGCGGTTGATTCGTCTGCTTGAAGGCGAAATGCTGTTGAGCGCTGCGAATCCGTTCGAAATACGTACGGCACACGGCGTGCTGAAAAGCCAAGGTGCGCGCCTCAATGTGCGGCAGTTTGCCGATCGCACGCAGATCGCGCTGTTTGAAGGAAGAGTCGAACTTATTGCCAACCAGCGTGCGCCCCTGCTGCTGCCGGTCGCGCGGCAGTTGAGTTTTACTGCCAGCTCGGTCAGCGAGGCTAAACCGCTGGACGCCAACAGCGGCGCCTGGACCGACGGCATGCTGGTCGCCGCCCATATGCGCCTCGGCGATTTCCTCGAAGAGCTTGGCCGCTACCGGCGCGGGCAGCTGCGGTGCGACAGTCAGGTTGCCGACCTGCTGATTTCCGGGACGTATCCGCTGGATGACAGCGAGCGGATTCTCGACCTGCTGCAGATCAGTCTGCCGGTGCAAGTGAAGCGCTTTACCCGTTATTGGGTGAGCGTCGAAGCGCGGGTTTAAAAAGCAAGATCAAAAGATCGCAGCCATCGGCAGCTCCTACAGAAAGCTGCGATCTTTTGATTTTAAAAAAAATGAGCCGTTTTTCAGATCTGGCGTGACAGAGAAGGAAAGCCCCCTTGATTCCACCTTCTCAGGATCATCCACATGCAGCCCACCCGCCTTACGCCACTGGCCCGCAGCCTGCGCAATCTTCTGCTCGGCGCCAGCCTGAGTTTCACCGCCCTGCCCGCCGCGATGGGTGCCGAAGCCAAGGTTTATCACATCGCCCCGGCGTCGCTGGAAACCGCGCTCAACCAGTTTGGCCGTGAAGCAGGCGTGCTGATTTCCTTCGGTTCGCAAGTCACCAGCGGTGTGCAGAGCCGTGGTCTGGAAGGCAACTACACCGTGCAACAAGGCCTCGATGCCTTGCTCGAAGGCACCGGCCTGCAAGCCCGCGCCGAGGGTAATAACGCCTTCAGCCTGCAACCGCTGGCTGACGCGGCGCTGGAGCTGGGCACCTCGACCGTAGTCGGCGACTGGCTCGGCGATGCGGCGCAGATCAATGTCTTCGAACACCCCGGCGCGCGTGATGTGATCCGCCGCGAAGAGTTCGAACGCCAGGGCGCGACCCAGGCCCGCGACGTGCTCAACCGCATCCCCGGTGTGAATGCGCCGGAGAACAACGGCACCGGCAGCCACGACATGGCACTGAACTTCGGCATTCGCGGTTTGAATCCGCGCCTGGCCGCACGCTCGACAGTATTGATGGACGGCATCCCGGTGCCGTTCGCGCCGTATGGTCAGCCGCAGCTTTCGTTCGCGCCGATCAGCATGGGCAACATGGATGCCGTGGACGTGGTGCGTGGCGGCGGTGCGGTACGTTACGGCCCGCAGAACGTCGGCGGCGTGGTCAACTTCGTCACCCGGGCGATTCCCGACGAGCCAACGGTCAAGGGAGGTTTGCAGACTGAAACCAGCCCATCGTCGAGCCACGACGGTTTCAAGACCAGCGCCAATCTGCTGGCCGGCGGCACCAACGCCAACGGCCTCGGTGGCGCCTTGCTGTACTCCGGCACCCGTGGTGGTGACTGGCGTGAACACAGCGATACCGAGATCGACGACCTGATCCTCAAGGGCAAGTACCAGCTCGACGACGCCAACAGCTTCAACGCCATGGCCCAGTATTACGAGGGCAAGGCCGACATGCCCGGCGGTCTCAATGTCGCCGATTACGATGCCGATCCGTATCAGTCGACGCGACCGAAAGACCAGTTCTGGGGGCGCCGCACGATGTTCAACTTCGGCTATCGCTATCAGCAAGATCGCCGCGAGTTCACCGCCAACACCTTCTTCACCAAAACCCTGCGCAGCGGTTATCTGGATCAGGGCACGTTTCTTTCGCTGTCGCCTCGCGAGTATTGGGTGCGTGGTCTGGAAACCCGTTTCGCCCAAGGCTTCGACCTCGGTCCGAGCAGCCACGAAGTCGGCGTCGGCTACCGCTACATCAATGAGGCCGGCCACGAACTGCGCTATCGCACGCCGATCAGCGCCAACGAATACCCGACCACCAGCAGCCGCAACGACCGCGACACTCGCGGTGGTACCGAAGCCAATGCGTTCTTCGTCGATGACCGCATCGACATCGGCAAATGGACCATCACCCCGGGCGTGCGCTACGAGATGATCGAGTCGCAGCAGACCAACAACCTGACCAACGTCAAATACAAGGGCGACTACAACACCGCGCTGCCGGCGCTGAACGTGCTCTATCACCTCACCGACAGCTGGAATCTGTATGCCAACACCGAAGGCTCGTTCGGCAGCGTGCAATACAGCCAGATGCCCAATCGCGTGAGCAGCGGCGAGGTGAAACCGGAAAAGGCCCGCACCTGGGAACTCGGCACGCGCTATGACAACGGTGCCCTGCGCGCTGAAATCGGTACGTTCCTGATCAACTTCGACAACCAGTACGAAAGCAACCAGACCAACGACTCGGTGATCGCTCGCGGCGAAACCCGCCATCAGGGCATCGAGACCAGCGTCAATTACGCGCTCGATGACTTGAGTCCGGCGCTGGCCGGTTTCGATGTCTACGCCAGTTATGCCTATGTCGATGCGACCATTCGCGAAGACGGGCCAAACAAAGGCAATCGCGTGCCTTTTTCCTCCAAGCACAAAGGCACGATTGGCGTCGGTTATATCGAAGGGCCATGGAAGCTGAATCTGGACAGCAGCTTCCAGAGCGACCAGTTTGCCGACAACGCCAACACCTCGAAGGAAAGTGCCGATGGCAGCACCGGCAAGATCCCCGGTTACATGCTGTTCAGCAGCCGCGCCGGGTATGACTTCGGACCGCAACTGTCGGATTTGAATGTGGCGGTGGGGGTGAAGAACATCTTCAACACGCAGTACTTCACACGCTCGTTCGATGACAACAACAAGGGCAAGTACGTGGGAGAGCCGCGGACGGTTTATGTGCAGACGTCGGTGGCGTTCTGACCCCACCCCATCGAAGATCAAAAGCCCCTCACCCTAACCCTCTCCCAAAGGGAGAGGGAACTGACCGAGGTGTATTTACGCTTTACGCTCGCCTGCAATATCGAGCCGAACGCTGGACCTGAAAACAACCGGAATCGGCCCCCTCTCCCAGAGGGTGAGGGACTGACCGAGGTGTATTTACGATTTACGCTCGCCTGCAATATCGAGCCGAACGCTGGACCTGAAAACAACCGGAATCGGCCCCCTCTCCCAGAGGGTGAGGGACTGACCGAGGTGTATTTACGATTTGCGCTCGCCTGCAATATCGAGCCGAACGCTGGACTTGAAAACAACCGGAATCGGCCCCCTCTCCCGGAGGGTGAGGGACTGACCGAGGTGTATTTACGATTTACGCTCGCCTGCAATATCGAGCCGAACGCTGGACTTGAAAACAACCGGGATCGGCCCCCTCTCCCAGAGGGTGAGGGACTGACCGAGGTGTATTTACGCTTACGCTCGCCTGCAATATCGAGCCGAACGCTGGACTTGAAAACAACCGGAATCGGCCCCTTCTCCCAGAGGGTGATGGACTGACCGAGGTGTATTTACGATTTACGCTCGCCTGCAATATCGAGCCGAACGCTGGACTTGAAAACAACCGGGATCGGCCCCCTCTCCCAGAGGGTGAGGGACTGACCGAGGTGTATTTACGATTTACGCTCGCCTGCAATATCGAGCCGAACGCTGGACTTGAAAACAACCGGAATCGGCCCCCTCTCCCAGAGGGTGAGGGACTGACCGAGGTGTATTTACGCTTTACGCTCGCCTGCAATATCGAGCCGAACGCTGGACTTGAAAACAACCGGGATCGGCTCCCTCTCCCTCGGGAGAGGGCTGGGGTGAGGGGCTACGGTCTTAAACCCTGCGAGCAATCACCAACACCACAAACAAAAAACGGGCCTGCATCAGCAGGCCCGTTCTCCTTTGGTTACTTGTGAAATCAGCGCATCAACTGTTGATCGCTGCCTGTTCGTTCTCGTCGAATTCTTCCGCCAACAGCTTGTCGTTGGCTTTACCGGTAAATGGCACTACAGCGGCGCGTGGTTTACCTCGCAGTTTGCCGAACAGATGATCCAGTTTGTGCTCGAGTTTCTCGGCAGCACCGTCGATCGCCTGTTCCAGCGAATCGGCTTTGTGGGTCACGGAAATCGGTTGGTGGCCTTTTGGCCGCGCTTCCAGTTGGCAGCGCAAGTCATGGGGACCTGGTTTTTCGCCGTTCTCGTCGCTCAGATGGACTTCGACACGGGTCAGGTCTTCTTCATAACGGTCGAGCGTGCTCTCAATAGTTGTACGTACCCACTCCTCCAGTCGCTTACTGCTTTGAATATGGTTATCGCTGTTGACTTGGATTTGCATAGTTCATCCCTTATTTCAGCTAGCTCGCTGGAGGCCTTGAGTTGAATTTCCTGACCTCCTGGTTACAACAATCGGCCCGAGCGACGAACATTTCAACCCCTGAAAAAAGAAAAATATTCATTCGCAAAAAAAGCCGGACAACCGAGCGAGGCGCTGTTAATGTCGGGAGTTGGGTCGACCCGCTCCGCAGAAAAATCTGCTCACATCTGTTGCTCATTCAGCGGGTGCAGGCTGCGAAAAATCCCCGCCTCCTCCACCAGCCAGTCATGCACAGCGCGCACGCCCGGATGGCTCAACGCCCCCGGCGCATATAGCAGCACGTAGCGTTTATGGTTGGGCACCGACAACCCGAACGGCACAATCAAAGTGCCGCGCTCCAGCTCATCATTGAGCAACGTGCGCCGGGCAATCGCCACGCCCATGCCAGCGATCGCCGCTTCGATGGTCAAGTGATTGCGATTGAACGTGTGGCCGCGCCGCACATCGGCGCCTTCGAAGCCGATCGCATTCAAATAGAACTCCCATTCCGCGTATTCGTAACTGCCACGCCAGGCGGTGATGTCGTGCAGCAACGGGAAATGCACCAGATCCGCGGGCCCGTGCAACGGCGGTCGCCCACGTAACAGGCTCGGCGCGCACACCGGGAAAATCTGCTCGTCGAGCAAGGCTGTGGATAACAATCCGGGGTAACTGCCATCGTTGAGATCGATGGCGAGATCGAAATCGCCTTCGTGCAACGGCACGCTGCTGTCCTCGGCCACCAGGCGCAACTGGATGTCCGGAAAGCGTTGCTGCAAGCGCGGCAGGCGCGGGGTCAGCCACTTGCCGAGAAACGACGGGATCGAACGCAACCGCAGAGTCCCGCTGATCATCCCGGCGTCCAGCCGGCGCAATTCCGCATCGATGCTGCCATAGGCTTCATTGACGGTAATCGCCAGCCGCTGCCCCTGTGCACTCAACTCAACACCCCGCGCGCGCCGATGAAACAGGCGAAAGCCCAGGCGCTCTTCCAATTGGCGGATCTGCTGGCTGACCGCGCCCGGGGTGATGTGCAGCTCTTCGGCACAACGGGTGAAGGACAGGTGCCGCGCGGCACAGGCAAACACCTGCAGCCAGACGTAGGTCTGGGCATGCAATTGACGACTCATTGTTTAGTCCTGCTAAAGGCTGTCTTAGGAGGTTTCGTTGGTCACCTCGAACCGAGGCAGGCAGTATCGCCGACATTGCGCTTGTCCGACAAAAAATGGCAGCGATTCCTACTCCATTGCTTGTAAGGGTTTAGCATGGCTATCAGTGTTTTCGATCTATTCAAAGTGGGCATCGGCCCGTCCAGTTCCCATACCGTCGGTCCGATGCGTGCAGCGGCGACGTTTGCCCAGGCCCTGATCGACCAGCATCTGCTCAATGACGTGCGACGTGTGGAAATTCGTCTGTACGGCTCACTGTCTGCGACCGGCGTTGGCCATGCCACCGATCGCGCGACGGTCATGGGCCTGATGGGCGAGTGGCCGGACAGCATCGATCCTTCGACCATCGATCCACGCATCCAGCAACTGCGCGAAACCGGACAACTGTCCCTCGCCGGTCAACGCTCGATTGCGTTTGACTGGCAGAGCGATCTGCTGCTGCTCGACGACAGCTTGCCCTACCACCCCAACGCCATGTCGCTGAGCGCATTTGGCGAAAGCGCCGAGCTGCTCACGCAAACCTATTACTCGGTGGGCGGCGGTTTCATCGTCGAAGCGGCTGAAGCCGAGTCTGGCGTGGCGCCAGCCAGCGACGTGGTGTTGCCCTACGATTTTTCCAGCGCCGCCGAACTGCTCGCTTTGTGCAAAAAGCACAATCTGCGCGTGTCCGAACTGATGATGGCCAACGAACGCGCCTGGCGCAGCGATGCCGAGATTCGCCAAGGCCTGCTGCACATCTGGTCAGTGATGCGCGAGTGCGTCGAACAAGGTTTGCGCCACGAAGGCATCCTGCCCGGCGGTCTGAAAGTACCGCGCCGCGCGGCGAAACTGCATCGCAGCCTGCTGGAAATCGGCAAACCGAATGTGATCAGTTCGACCCTGTCGGCAATGGAATGGGTCAACCTGTTCGCCCTTGCCGTCAACGAAGAAAACGCGGCCGGTGGGCGCATGGTCACCGCGCCGACCAATGGCGCCGCCGGCATCATTCCGGCCGTTCTGCACTACTACATGAAATTCAATCCGGACGCGTCTGACGATGACGTCGTCGCGTTCTTTCTCGGTGCAGCCGCCGTGGGCATTTTGTGCAAGAAAAACGCCTCCATCTCCGGTGCCGAGGTCGGCTGTCAGGGCGAAGTCGGTTCAGCTTGCGCAATGGCCGCCGCCGGCCTCGCCGACGTCCTCGGCGCGACACCGGAGCAACTGGAGAACGCTGCCGAAATCGGCCTGGAACACAACCTCGGCCTGACCTGCGATCCGGTCGGTGGCCTGGTGCAAGTGCCGTGCATCGAGCGCAATGCCATCGCGGCGGTGAAGGCGATCAACGCCACGCAAATGGCCCTGCGCGGCGACGGCAATCACTTCATTTCCCTCGACCGGGTGATCCGCACCATGCGCGACACCGGCGCCGACATGCACGACAAGTACAAGGAAACCTCGCGGGGCGGGCTGGCGGTGAACTGGGTGGAGTGCTGATCGGCCTGACTGCACTGTCAGCGATCATCCGCTCATTCCTGCCCTGAAAACGCGCCACAAAAAAACGGCGAGCCCCGAGGCTCGCCGTTTTTTTCGCCGTGTTTATTGTTCGACAATTTTTCCGGCATGCGCCTTGCTACATCACCCTTGAGGCAAACGGACATTGCAAACCTCAGCGAACGAGATGCCAGTGGTCTGGTGTTGCGAACCAAATCAGATCATGGCCGGTCAACAACTGCACGTTCAATCAGGCGGTGACGCATCATGGACAACCCATTTCAGATCATTACCGATGCTTTCGCGCCGGACTATCAGATCAATCTGAGCATTCAGGGCCTGGACGGCAGCATCATGCTGACGCTGTCCAACGCGGGGCGCATCGTGGCCAAGCGCATGATCAGCGCCGAACAGCGCAACGATCCCGAGCGTTTGAAGAGGCTGGTGCAAAGCATCCAGTTCGGCATCGCCATCGAACAGGGCCACAGCGCCATGTCGATTCTCGAAGCCATGACCAGCGGCGCCGGGCTGACCCCGCCACCGCCACGCGTCAAGGGCCAGCCGGGCCAGGCGGCGGGCCTTTAAAGCTCGCCCTTCTCCACTTCAGGATGTTCGCTGGAGCCCGTGCCGAGCTTGCGCTGCGGGTTCTCGATCTTCACTGAGGGGAATTGCGACGAAGCGTAACGCACCACCAGGATCGCAAACGCCAGCAGCAGAATGCCGCCGCACAGGTAGATAATGCCCATGTCCGGCGGGTTGTGGTGCGAGACGTTGGAGATCAGCAGGCGCGTCAGTGCAGTGATCGCCACGTAGATCAGGAAGCGCACCGGCATGTGGTTGGTCTTGAAATAAATCCCGACCATCGCGCCCAGTTCCAGATAGATGAACAGCAACAGAATGTCATCGATCTTGATGTGCCCGACTTCGAGCATCCCGAGAAACTCCATCACCGCCGCCCACGCTGTCACCGCACCGATGGCGAACAGCGCCAGATAGTGAAAGGTTTCGACGAACAGGTTGCCCAGGGACTCGGCCAGTTGATGCACGTTACGCCGCAGTTTCTCGGCCCAATTTATTTTCACGATGAGTTTCCTTAGCCCGTTTCGGGCGGATGATGCGTATCGCACGTGACGGTTTTGCGCGCGCGCCTTGTAGCAACGGTTTTCATGCAGGTTCAGGGCCACGCATCATGGCGATCCGCCGCAAATCCCGCGCCGTGGCGTTTGGTCGCAGGCTCGCGGCTTTGCACAATCCCCGTGGGAGCGAGCCTGCTCGCGAATAGCAGCCACACCGTACCCCTGACAAACCCCAAATCCGGTCTACATTGAAAAGCCACTACCCATGGCGCAGGGATTCGCTTATCCTTTTCGCTGTATATGGATACAGTAGTCGTCAAGACAACTTAATGTGAAGGCATGTGAGGTGGTGAATGGCCGTCGAAGTGGTATACCGCAGCAGCCGAGATCTGGAGCGCTTGTTCATGGATAAAGCCGAAGCTGATCGTCATGACAAAATGCTCGAACTGGCCGAATATCTGGCCGATGTGCTGCAAAAAGCCGTTCCGTCCCTGACTGAACAGCAAGTGGAAGAAGCCGGGATCTACATGGCGAAGAATCGCGATGTGTTCGCCAGAGCGTTCAAGAGCCAGCCCGATGCGCTGTCGGAGCTGATCAATGCGCCGGCCGAGCCTGTCGAAAAAGCTGAAGCGGCAGAACCTGATGAGGCGCCGGCGAAGCCAGCCAAACCAGCGAAAGCGCCGAAGTAATTAGAAAGATCGCAGCCTTCGGCAGCTCCTGCACTCGGAATGTAGGAGCTGCCGAAGGCTGCGATCTTTTGCTTTCAGCGATACAAAACCTTTTCGGCCAACTCATCCGCCACCCGCGCCGGCGAACGTTTTTCCGCCTGAGCATGGGCGAAGACTTCGGTCAGCCGCGAACTGATTTTCGACAGATGCGCCGTAATCGTCGGCAACTCCTCACCGCGATGTTTAAGCGATACGTAAATCAGCCCGCCGGCATTGATCACATAATCCGGCGCATAAAGAATCCCGCGCCGTTCCAGTTGATCCGCCACATCCAGATGGGAAAGTTGATTGTTCGCCGAACCGGCCACCGCCGAGCAGCGCAGCTGTGAAACGCTGTGACTGTTGAGCACACCGCCCAACCCGCACGGCGCGAGAATGTCGCACGGCGTGCTGAGCAATGCGTCGTTGGCGATCGGGTGAGCATTGAGCTGCTCCATCGCCAGTTGCACCTTGCCGTGGTCGATGTCACTGACGAGCAACTCGGCGCCTGCCGCGTGCAGTTGCTCGGCCAGCGCAAAACCGACATTGCCAAGCCCCTGGATGGCAACGCGCAGACCTTCGAGGTTGTCGCTGCCCAGGCGCGCCATCGCCGTGGCGCGTATGCCGGCGAACACGCCCATGGCCGCATGCGGCGCCGGGTCGCCTGCCGAAGTGGTGCTGGTAACGTGGCGGGTCTGCTGGGCAATGCAGTCCATGTCCGCCACTGACGTACCGCTGTCGATGGCGGTGATATAGCGGCCGTCGAGTTGCTCGATGCAACGTCCGAAAGCCTCGAACAACGCGGCGCGATTCTCGACATGGGCCGGGCGCACGATCACCGCCACCCCGCCACCTTGCGCGAGGCCGGCGAGCGCCGCTTTGTAGCTCATGTTTTGCGCCAGGCGAATGGCGTCCTCGACCGCAGATTCGTCGTTGGGATAGGCAAGGTAACGGCACCCACCCAGGGCTGGCCCCAGATGGCTGTTATGAATGGCAATGACCGCCTTCAACCCGGTGGCCGGGTCCACGCTCAGGTGCAGCGATTCCAGGCGAGTGCTTTGCATGAGAGCGAACATCGACAGGCTCCCGAATCACTTCTTGTAGAACGCCAGTATAGGCTTGCCCCTGAAAATTGCTGGCGCACACCGGCATGAGCCGCCGAGCGGACAATGCTGCGCCGCTATAACTCGCGCTCAGTGAGCCCGGCACTGGACGAACAACCCGGACGGGGCTAAAACGAGGCATTGGAGGGAGATTTTGATGAGTGCGCGCCAACGCTTTTTCGAATGCCTGCATCGTTCACCGCCGGCCCTGCTGGAAGCTGCGCTGTGGATAAGTGCCGAGCACGACAAAACCCTCGAGCCCGAGGCATGGTTGCGCACCTTCAAGGATCTGCAACTACGCGTCAGCTATGGGCTGCCGATGCTGCCGGTCAGCGAACTGGCGCAACCGCTGTTGCGACGCATGGTCGATCTCGGTTTCGCGCAGGATGATTTCCTGCCGCTGCGCCCGCAGGCGGCGCTGCTGCATCGCGTGTTGCACACCCAACGCGGTCAGCCGTTGGCATTGGCGTTGATCGCACTGGAATTGGCGCGTGGGTTGGAGATTCCTCTGGTCGGGGTCAACTTCCCCGGACATTTTCTGCTGCGGGTACCCGGCGCCGACCACTTGCTCGATCCTTGCGGCGGGCGGCGACTGTATCCCAATGACTGCCGAGAACTGTTGCAACGCCAATACGGGCCGAACATGCAGCTCAGCGCCGAACATTTGCTGAGCGCAACGCCGGTGCAGATGCTGCAACGTCTGTCACGCAACCTGCGCCAATTGCACCTGACCCACGACGATCACATCGCCGCGCTGATCGACGCAGAACGAGTGCTCGAACTGGGCGATGCGAAGGCCTCCGATTACATGGCCCGGGCCAGTCTGTATCAACGGCTGGATTGCCCGAACGCTGAACGCTTCGATCTGGAGCATGCATTATTGCTCAGCGAAGACCCGATCCAGCGCCTGCGCCTGACCGAACGCCTCGGCCATCTGCCGCCCAACTCCGTCGTGCATTAACTACCTTCCGCAGGCTGCCACCATCCTTGAGGCCCACACAAACCTGTGTGGGAGCGAGCCTGCTCGCGAAAGCGGTGTGTCAGCTGAATGAAAGGCCACTGACACTCCGTCTTCGCGAGCAGGCTCGCTCCCACAGGAATTACGGGGTGTCTGGTTGATTGGCAGGATGCGCCTTGATAAACGCCGGATGTTCAGCCGCCAACGCAGCCACACGGCAAATTTTCGGATACGCCTCCAGGCTGACGTTGAACCGCTCAGCCGCATACAACTGCGGAATCAGATACACATCTGCCACGCACGGCCATTCGCCAAAACAGAAACCGCTGTCGCCGATCAACTGCTCCACCGTCGCCAGCCCTTGGCTGATCCAATGGCTGATCCACTCCACCACTTGCGCCTCATTCTGCCCCGCCTGGCGCAGGCGATTGAGCACGCTGACGTTGTGCAGCGGGTGCACGTCGCAGCCGATCACCGCCGCGACACCGCGCACCTGCGCGCGCGCCAGCAGATCATCCGGCAGCAACGGCACCTGTGGATAACGCTCTTCCAGATACTCGATGATCGCCGGCGATTGAATCAGCAGCGCACCATCATCGGTGCGCAAGGTCGGCACCCGGCCCTGCGGATTGAGCGCCAGATACGCCGGTTGCCGATGTTCACCGCCCGACGGTGCGATCAGGTTGACCGGCAACGCCTGGTAATCGAGGCCCTTCAACGCCAGCGCAATCCGCACCCGGTACGATGAAGTGGAACGGTAATAGCCATAGAGATCCATAAGCCGCTCCTGTCAGCGCGCAGCGATCACGGTGCCGCGACATTCGCCGAAGCCGATCGAGGCAAAACCGTCGCGGGCGCAGCGGGCACGCAGGATGATTTCGTCACCGTCCTCAAGGAATTTGCGCACTTCGCCAGAAGCCAGTTCGATCGGTTTCTTACCGCCCTCAGTGATCTCCAGCAGGCTGCCGAACTGACCGTTTTCCGGCCCGGACAAAGTGCCCGAACCGAACAGATCGCCGGCCTGCAACTGGCAACCGTTGACGCTGTGATGCGCAACCATTTGCGCGACGGTCCAGTACATGTAGCGGGTGTTGCTCAGGGTTAAACGATGGGCGGGCAGGTTCTGCTCGCGCATGGTTTCGGTACGCAACAGCACTTCCAGCTCGATGTCGAAGGCGCCGCCATCCTGATCGCGCTTGTCGAGCAGATACGGCAGCGGCTGCGGATCACCTTCAGGGCGCGCCGGTTGCGCCGTGCGGAATGGTTCCAGTGCTTCAGCCGTCACCACCCAGGGCGAGACGCTTGTGATGAAACTTTTCGACAGGAATGGGCCGAGTGGCTGGTATTCCCAAGCCTGGATATCCCGCGCCGACCAGTCGTTGAGCAGGCAGAAACCGGCGATGTGCTCGGCAGCGTCACCGATGGCAATCGGCTCGCCCATCTCATTGCCCTGGCCGATCCAGATACCCAGTTCCAGTTCGTAATCCAGACGCGCGCATGGACCGAATACCGGTTCGGTCTGGCCGGCCGACAGCGTCTGGCCTTTCGGCCGGCGCACGTCGGTGCCGGACGCTCGCACCGTGGAAGCGCGACCGTGGTAACCGATCGGCACGTGCTTGTAGTTCGGCAGCAGCGGGTTATCCGGACGGAACAGTTTGCCGACGTTCTGCGCGTGCTCGATGCCGACGTAGAAGTCGGTGTAATCGCTGATTCGCGCCGGCAGGTGCATCTGGCAATCGGCAGCCAGCGGCAAGAGTTTCGCGCCTTGCGCTTCGATGTTGCCGCGCAGCGTGCTGCCTTCACTGAACAGTTCGATCAGGCGTTCGCGCAGGGCAACCCGCGCCTCACGGCCAAGTTCAAAGAACGCGTTCAACTGCCCGCCGTGCATGGCTTCCACCGCACTGCGTGCGACACCGTCGAACAGACCGGCCTCAAGCGCCACCTGCAAATCGAAGATGTGCTCGCCGATCGCCACGCCAGCGCGCGGCGCAGAACCCTTGAGGCTGAACACGCCCAGCGGCAGATTCTGCAAGGGGAAATCGCTGTGACCGTTGGCCGAAGCGACCCAACTGCGGGGGATGGAATTCTGTGTCATGGGTTATCTCCGGGTCGGGTCGAACGTGGCGGGCAGCGTCGCCCAGCAAGCGTCGTAACTGGGTTGCAACTGTGGGCATTCGAGGGCGAAACGACTTGGACGAAGCACTTGGCTGGTCTCGAACATGAAGGCCATGGTGTTATCGATTTTTGCAGGTGCAAGCTCGGCGTTGATCGCCCTGGTGCAGGTTTCGCCGTCCGGGCCGTGGGCGCTCATGCAGCTGTGCAGCGAAGCGCCACCGGGCACGAAGCCTTCGGCCTTGGCGTCGTATTCGCCCTGGATCAGGCCCATGAATTCGTTCATCAGGTTGCGGTGGAACCACGGTGGCCGGAAGGTCTTTTCGGCGACCATCCAGCGCGGCGGGAAGATCACGAAATCGAGGTTGGCCAGACCGTGCACGCTGGTCGGCGAGGTCAATACGGTGAAGATCGAAGGATCGGGATGATCGAAACTCACCGTGCCGATGGTGTTGAAACGGCGCAGGTCGTATTTGTACGGCACGTTGTTGCCGTGCCAGGCGACCACATTGAGCGGTGAGTGATTGAGTTCGGTCGCCCACAACTGGCCAAGGAATTTCTGTACCAGAGTAGTCGGTTGCTGCAGGTTTTCGTAGGCAGCGACCGGGGTGAGGAAATCCCGTGGATTGGCCAGACCGTTGCTGCCGATCGGCCCCAGATCCGGCAGGCGCAGCGGCGCGCCATGGTTCTCGGCGAGGTAGCCGCGTGCCTGTGGATCGAGCAGTTCGACGCGAAATTTCAGGCCACGCGGCAGAACGACGATTTCCAGCGGCGCCACTTCGAGTACGCCCAGTTCGGTGGCGATACGCAGGCGACCGAGTTGCGGCACCAGCAGCATTTCCCCATCGGCGTTGAAGAACACCCGCTCCATCGAACGATTGGCGGCGTAGTTATAAATGCTGATGCCAGACGGTTTCTCGGCACCGGCGTTGGCCGCCATGCTGACCAGGCCATCGATGAAATCCGTCGGTTCGGTCGGCAGCTCCAGTGGATTCCAGCGCAGACGATTGGGGGTTACTTCACCCAACGGTCCGCCGGCCAGTTGCCGTTCCAGTTTGACGAACGCCGGGTGGTTGGCCGACGGCTGAATCCGGTACATCCAGGTACGCCGCGCTTCGCTGCGCGGCATGGTGAACGCGGTGCCGGAGAACAGCTCGGTATACAGGCCGTACGGGGCTTTCTGCGGAGAGTTCTGGCCAACGGGCAGCGCGCCGGGCAACGCTTCAGTGCTGAATTCGTTGCCGAAGCCGGACTGGTAAACCAGGTCCTGCGCGGTTGAATCGGGGTTCATGGAGCCTCCTGAACAGGGAGTCGGCAGTGGCCCATCGCTCTGGCTCAGAGTTCTCGGCACGCCGGGGTTGTTATTATCGTAATCTGATTACGCATAACGTAATTTGCTCGCTATCCAGCGTCAAGCTATAAAGACGCCCATTCGAACCGGAACCGCCAGCCCCATGGAAAAAACCAGCGACAGCAACGGCAAACAGAAAGTCCGCTCCGCCGAAGTCGGCACCGACATCCTCAAGGCTTTGGCCGAGTTGTCACCGTCGACTTCGCTGTCGCGTCTGGCCGAACATGTGCAGATGCCGGCAAGCAAGGTGCATCGCTATTTGCAGGCGTTGATAGCCTCCGGATTTGCCGAACAGAACACCGCCACCAACCATTACGGCCTCGGTCGCGAAGCACTGCGCGTGGGCCTGGCCGCGCTCAACAGCATGGACGTGCTGAAAGTTGCCGCCCTGCCGCTGTCCGAGCTGCGCGATGAACTCAACGAAACCTGCTTTCTCGCGGTGTGGGGCAATCAGGGCGCAACCGTCGTGCACATTGAACCGGCGGTGCGCGCGGTGACGGTGGTGACGCAGTTGGGTTCGGTGCTGCCGCTGCTCAGCTCGTCCACCGGGCTGGTGTTCAGCGCTTACCTGCCGCACCGGGAAACCGATGAATTGCGCGAGCAGGAGATCGCTGTCGCGGAGCATCCGCTCAAGGATGAAACAGCCTATGCAGCGCTGTGTGAACAGATCCGCGAACGCGGTCTGCATCACGTGCATGGTTTGTTGATGCCGGGTGTGGATGCGCTTTCTGCGCCAGTGTTCAACGCGGTCGGCCAGATCGCTGCGGTGCTGACCATCGTCGGCCCGACCTCACTGTTCCACGCCGACGAAAACGGCCCGGCGGCGCAGCGGTTGTTGGCTGCGACCCGGGCCGTGAGTTGGCGCATGGGTTACGAAAGATAAATCAGACTATGAGCGCTCGAAACGGCTCAGCGAACCGTGGTCTTGCTTAATGCAGACTCAGCCTCTTGCATCAGTGACTTGAAGAACCCGATCAGTTCATCGGCGGGGTCTTCATGGCCGGTGTAATACGTAACCAGCTCCGCGACCGTGCGGGCGTCTTCAAACAGACTGAGAAACGAGCGTTGCGCACGGGTAAGTTCTTTAGCCGGCGCCCCCGCCGCTGCAGCCTGACCCAATGTCAGCAGTCCGCTCAATACATCCTGCACATGCCCCAGCGCGGCGGAATAATCACCGCGCCGGTGCGACTGCGACGCGTCGTAGATGCTTTTCATCACCTGCACAGCCACCACCACAGTGCCTACGGGTGGCACCAGCAGGCTGACAATGTTTGCGGCCTTCAACAGATTTTCATAAACCACACTGGCGATTATTTCGTTGAGACTGGTGGTACGTTCGTCGATGTCACTCAATACACGGCGCACTCGCTCGTCATGGAAAGTGAACAGATCGGGCAGTAACGAACGCTGCTGTGTGCGAATGACCGGTCGGGTATCAACCGTTGCGACCAGATTATCGAAGTAGTCATTGGTCACTTTCTGGTCAACCAGCAGTATCCGCTCGCTGTAATAGCTCCTGAATGGGCCTTTTCGAAAACGAATCGAAGGAATGAACTCAGCGATCGGTCGGAAGTTGACTTGATCCGGTGCGTCAGGCGTATAGAGCAAGTCGAAGAAACCTGACGACAACTTCAGTCGAAAAATATAAACGCCGCCAACCGCGCGGTCCCCAGGAGTCGTCAGACCCAGCGCGCCAATATTGAATTTGTACAGCCCGATATCACCTTCGGCGGTGCTGGTCCCTACCGACTGATAACCGCCACTCTCTTTCAGGTTATCGATGACCCCTTGGACAGCAGAGAAAGACTCTGTCGATAATCTGCCGTTGGTGAAATCGGCAAACGCATTGCGATACATCTCACAGCGGATTTTCCGGGCGTGTACCGCGCGCTTGAAAGCGTAATCAGGATGAGCCTTGTTCAGATATTGCTCTTCCAGCATCGCGCTGTATCGGTCACCAGGGCGGAAGGTTTTCGATAGCGAAGACAAATCCCGGATATCCAGTTTTTCAACGAGGGGATGTCCATTCACCAAGTAATATTTGGGGCTGTACTTGGTTTCATAGGCCGGATGATCCGCTTCGAAAGCGAGTCCCTCAAGCAAGACGTCGGTAACGCTCTTACGAAACTCTTCGGTCTGAATAATGATCTGGTCGGGATTGACCGAAATGTTGCTGCCGCGCGAACGCAATAGGTCTTCTATCTGGGCTTTCACCGCGTCATAGGTGAACTGCTCGAATGTCGGAAAACCATTGTCTCGTGCATCAACCGTGGACAGCGCCTTGAGTTCGGTTGTCAGACGCGAATAGCGCTTGCGCCCCTCAATGCCAAGCGCCCGATAAGCTGCCGGTGCAATGGCCTTGTGCAGCGCAACTTCGGCTCGGTAGGCGACATTTACGTAGTCCGCCAAAGGTGCCTTGGCGTTCAGATAAAGATCGACCGGCCGGCTATCAAGCGTGTAGCGGTAGCTCAGTTGAGTACCAGCGCTGCCAAGCAACTCACCCGCCTCGTGCAGGTAGTCGGGATGAATCATCAATGCGGCGTATTCACGATCCGCCGACAATGCCGACTCCAGCCAGCGGTTCGCCGCGTAGATATCGGAAAATTTCTGCAGTTCGAATTGCCCGTCAGCTGTTTTGACCAACATCAGCGAGGGTGCGTATTCTTTGGCCGAAATCATCAGAACATCTTTCAATGCTGGGACTTGCAGCCTGATTTTCAAGCCCTGAATAGTCACCGCAGGGTCGTTGGCCATGGCTCGCGCGATGATGTTCGCATCGGTGGAATCCAGCTTCCCGGACTGGCGAGCTACAAAAACTGCAAACTCCATCTGGCTGAAGAGATAGTTGCGATAAGCCTCCTGCCAAGCAACCGACGGCGAGTATGCAAGACTGCCGGTAAACTCCAGGCGCAGGTTACGATTTTCCAGCCACTGCTCGAGCGCTACTGCCGTCAGCCGACTTCCGTCGGGAGCGCCGATGATGGTCAGAGTCGCTTTGTAACCATTGTCGTGCAGACCGAAAACAAGAAACTCCGTCAGCGTCCGGGTTTCTTCCTGTTCGATGGTCCGTCCGGCAATCTGCAAAGTGTACGAGCTATGGACACTGATCGCTTCTGGATCCAGACGTTCGTCAAAGGCCCTCTGCGCCCATGCGGAGAACGTGCGCAGCACATAGTCCTTGAAAGAAAAACACGTATCGAACGCGCTCGAATATGCAGCCTCATACTGGTCTTTGGATTCTTCAAGCTCGCTATAACGTTGTTGAACATCGCTACCAGCGGCATGCAGCCAAAGCGGCCAGTCGGTGCGCTTCAGTGCTGCCCAAAGCAGATAAAAGCGGGTGTCGATGCCGTAACGCAGCACATGCAGGCGTTGATTCTCTTGAAGCATGGAGATCAGTGGTTTTTCCAGTTGTTCCCGGCCCCTGATCAAGGATGAAACATTTTCAAGCTGACCTTTGAGGTGAGTGTCGACACAAAAGACATGAGGACTTTGCGTGGCTTTTGGATAACTGATCTGCTCGCTACGCAGGGAAAGTCTCTGCTGAAGTTTGCTGTGCAAATCGGTATTTCTTTCAAAGAACTCGAAGCCGTTTTCCGGCGTGTGCAGCAGATAGGAAGTCGACTCGTTGACCAGTTGCATCTCTGCGACCGCACGCTCGGCGTTGTCCAGAACGAAACAGGGCTGGCGCACCAGAAGATAATCCTGTGCCGGTTGCAGGTTGACTTCAAACGCTGCGCGACCGGCATCTGCTTCCAGCAGATGAGCGAATCGCTCGCCCAATCGGGCATCGAAATTGTTGGCCATGACCGACAGCGACAGCTCTGCACCGGTGACCACGGCATAGGCCTTGATGAAAGCCTGTTTGTTCGACAGCGGTGCATTGTCGGCATGGACGGGTTTCGCTGGCGCAGCCCAGAACTTTGCGATCTCGGCTCGCAATGTTTTTTCCAGTCCGGCAGTTACAGCAGCGATCAGATCTTCAACAACAATGGTATTGAGCACCTTGACTTTGAATTGCTCACTGAACGTATCCGGCAGAACAAAAACCCCATCGCCACCCATAATATAGGCAGGACTTATATGGTTATTCAGACAATTAACCGTCACATCCCAAAGAGTGCCTGATGGCCGATTTTCATCGGCAGGGAAAGCAGGATCCGTATTGATATAGACCTTGTCGATATCAACTGTTTTGCCCAGACGCTTCAATTCACCCTCAAGCATGCTGCGCAGAATATCCAGCACGCTCGGCATGGCGTCGATGATCTTGAACAGATCTGTTTTAGCCTGTGTTGCCTTTTCCCACTCTTCCGGCCAGGTAACCTGCTCACCGAAAGAACCACGCATCAAACTTTCATATAACTTGGCCACAAACTTTCCTTACTTGATTATCCAGAGCTGCAAGTGCAGCCACCGCCGATAATTGCAAGGTAGTTTCTTTTTCAGCCGACATGAAGCTCGAACAAATTACAAAACATGCCACCCAACAACGAACACCATGTTGTGCTACTGAAATTTACAAAACTAAACCAGTATCCCCATCAACTTGGCTTTCGCCACAGCCTGAGTTCTGCGTTCTACACCCAACTTACCGTTAATCCTCCTCGCATGAGTTTTTACTGTATGTAATGAAATAAACAGTTGCTCGGCAACTTGCTGATTAGAAGCCCCTTGAGCAATCAACATCAGCACTTCCCGTTCGCGCCGACTGAGGCCAGGCGCCTGATCATCGTTTTCCCGTGGCCAGGCAGAAACCTCCTTGCCAGACCCAGTGAGGCTACCTCGGCGTAATTCCCACTCGCGCACGGCTTGCTGCAATCGGCAACGCTCCGCCAGCGTTGCGGCTCGCTGGAACGCTTGCTGCGCCGCCGCCGTGTCACCGTGCGCTTCGGCCAACTGGGCGAAGGCCAGCAACAATTCCGTTTCCGCCGCCAACATGCCCTTGGCCTGAGCACGTTTCAGCAATCGTTCAATGGAGGGCCGAGCGCTTTCGTCCGGGTCCGATTGCGCATTCGCGCAGGCCAGCAGGTATTCGATGCGAATAATCAGTTCGAACGTCGCGGGTGGCGCCTGCAGCGCCGAAGGTCCCCGGTAATGCCGTAACAGTCGGCTCAACGCTTCTTGCACAAGATGCGGTCGGCCCTGTTGCAACCAGAACTGGCTGCTTACCTGCAACACAACACCGCGATAGACCGTATCGGGAATCTGCCGCTGCTGCATGACCCTTTCGGCCTCGCGCAGGCGCTCGAAAGCGCAGGCATAATCGCCGCGATTGCCGGCCAGTTGCGCCTGCCCCAAATAGCCATACAAGACTCGTTTGTCTGCACTGCGCAAGCAATCTTCAAGGCCCTGGCTGAACAACTGCGCAGCGTGCTCTTCAAGTCCCATGCACAGCGCCAGTCGTCCGCGCCGCAGGGCAATCCGGCCGAGCAGTGGCACGGGCAGCGTGGCGCGCTGGCGCAGCAAGTGCTCGATCTCCACCAGCAGGCTTTCGGCACGCAAAGGCGCGCCCCGCTGCTCGAGCCATTGCGCATGGTCAAGCTCAAGCAAGCCTTCGAACAGCAAGGAGCCGTGAGCCCGCGCCAGGCACAGCGCCTCGCGGTTGAGGGCATGTGCCTGATCGAGCTCGCCGCACAGTAACGCCTGCTGGGTCAGTCCCGACAGGCACATCAAACGCGCCTGCCAGGCATCGTCAGCCAGTGCAGACAAAGCCTCCTGAAAGCAGGCGCGTGCCGGCTCCATTTGCCCTTGCAGGTGAAACAGCCATCCCTGTTGCGCCTGCCAGCGGGCCAGCAGTTGCTGCTCCAGTTGCGCTGTCGGCTGCGGCATGAAGCGGCCGAGATGAGCCAGGCATTGCCCGGCCTGTTCGAACCGGCCGGCAAACAATAAGGCGCCCGTGACCAGCACGATCAGCTGTGGTGTCATCAGGGTCAGCTGCTGGCTTTGCTGCTCGTGCAAACGCAACAGCAGGACGACGGTCTGGTCTTCGAACAAGTCTTCGAAGCCGAAATGCTGCAACAGGCTGACGGCAGTTTCGTATTCCTCGGCCAACAACGCTTGCTCGAACGCCGCTCGCCAATCCTGCGTCGCGCTGAACCACTGACAGGCGCGCCGGTGCCAGGAACGCGCACACGGCCAGTGCGACTCCTGGATGATTCGCGACAGCGGGCGGAACACCTGGAGCCAGTCAGCGGATTGCTGCCATGGCTCGATAAAGCAGCCCAACACCTGCAGATCGTGCAGCAGCCGCGCGCCTTCGCCGGCGCCGAACAAATGCTCGCAAAGCGGCGCATTGAACCGTGGCAGGTGAGCCAGCACACGCCATGCCTCGTCCTGCTCCGGCGTCAGGTTGCTGAACAGTTCATGCTGCAGATAATCGAGCAGAGTGTCGACACGCTGCTGCGGTTGCAGGTTTTGCGACCAGTCGCATTTCTGCAGGAGCGCCATGCGCGACCCTGCGCACCAACCGCCAGTACGCTGGATGATACGGGTGGCGACGCGGTCCGCCTGGTCAGGCGGCAAATGGTGCAACACCGATACAACTTCATCGTGAGTCAGCGCCAGGCTGGCACTCTCGAATTCGTAGAGTTCGTCATCGAGCAACAGGCGCGGCCAGTTGCACTGCGGCCGGCGGCGAGTGCTGATCCACCAGGTGAGCGCCGGGCTGCTGACCGCCAGCAAGCGATCCAGCAGAGCATCCACAGCCGGATCCGGCAGCCGACTGTAATCGTCGATAAACAGCGACGTCGGCCTCGACCAATGGGCCAGCTCCGCCATCAGTTGCGTATCGTCAAGGCCTTCGACCAGCCCGAGCGCCCGCGTCAGACGCAGGCAGAATTCTTCGGTGCTGAGCGCCGCTCCCGCCAGCGGCAGCCAGATTGCCTCGCACTCCGCGCGCACCTGAAGGAGACATTCGGTGAGCAGTGCGGTTTTGCCGCTGCCTGCGGGCGCGCACAACAGCCTGACCCGTGCGTTCGATGTCAGCAAAGGTGCGCTCAAACGGCTGCGAGGTTGATGATGCGAAGAAAGCCTGGGCAAAAATCCGGGTCGATCCAGGCACGGGGTCATGGCGGTCATCGGGTGAGCCTTCTTATCGTTGTGCGCTCACCCTAGCCCTCTCCCGCGCCCTTGTTGACGAGTATTCAGCACGCTGATCGATGGCCATAAAAAAGGCGACCGTGCGGTCGCCTTTTGTCCAGCGGTACAGCAGAGCCGTTAGCGCACGCCCTCGGCGCGCAGGGCCGAAGGTGTGTAATCGGCAGCCTTGGCTTCAAAACCGAATTCGAAGCTGTGCTTCTCTTCGTTCTTCATGCCCAACGCAATGTAGCGGCCGGCAATGATGTCGTAGAGCGCTTCCAGCGTGTAAGCCTGAGCCTGATGATCGTAGTAGTACTGCGCGTGACCTTCGGCAACGCGCCACAGTTGCCCGCGACCGTCGTAGTGATCGGCCAGTGCCACTTGCCAGCTGTCCTCGTCGATGTACATGTGGCGCTTGGCGTAGATGTGCCGCTCGTTCGGTTTCACCGTGCCGATCACTTCCCAGACGCGGTGCAGTTCGTAACGGGTCAGGTCCTGATTGATGTGCCCGGCCTTGACGATGTCGTCGTACTTGAGCTTCGGCGAGTCGAGCTTGTAGCTGTTGTAGGGAATGTACATTTCCTTCTTGCCGACCAGTTTCCAGTCATAGCGATCCGGAGCACCGGAGAACATGTCGAAGTTGTCGGAAGTCCTCAGGCCATCGGCCGCTGTACCCGGGCCGTCATAGGCCACTTGCGGCGCGCGACGTACCCGGCGCTGACCGGCGTTGTAGATCCACGCCAGACGCGGTTCCTTCACCTGATCGAGAGTTTCGTGCACCAGCAGCACGTTACCGGCCAGCCGCGCCGGGGCGGTCACCGATTGCTTGAAGAAGGTCAGTACGTTGGCGGCTTTATCCGGGTCGATGTCTTTCATCAGTTGCGGCACGGCGATCTCTTCTTCGAAGCGGATCGGCGTGTAACTGCCGTTGGTCTGCGGTGTGACCTGGGTGATGATCCGCCGCAGATTGCCACCGTGGTAGCGGGTGATGTGGTTCCACAGCACCTCGACGCCGTTCTTCGGAATCGGGAAGGCGTAGTAGCGGTTGCCGGTGAAATTGGCCAGGCCGTTGCCGTCGTTGATCGCGTTGACGTTCAGCGCGCTGCGCTTGGCCGACTCATAGATTTCCGCCGGCGCCCCCACGGTGCGGTGGGTCGGGTAAACCGGGATCTTGTAGGTTTCCGGGTAGCGTTTGAACATCGCCACCTGGCCATCGGAGAGCTTGCTTTTGTACTGCTCGACGTTCGCGGCGGTGATGGTGAACAGCGGTTTTTCGTTGGCAAACGGGTCGGCGAGGAAGCCCTTGCTGTCCACCGCACCGGCGTTTTTCGGGATGCCGCCGGTCCAGGCCGGGATCGAACCGTCCGCATTGCCGGCCTTCTCAGCGCCGAGCGGGGTCAGGCTGGTGCCAAGTTTGTTCGCCTCATCCGGCGACACCGCCGCCATTACGTTGGCGGCCAGCAGACTCAAGGCCAGCACGCCACATTGCAGAATCGTTTTGCGCATTGCAGTCATCCTTCTCGGGCAGATCAGAAGTTCACGCCGAAGCTCAGGGCCACGAAGTCACGGTCTTCGAGGACGTTGTAGTCGCCACCGAAAAAGTCGGTGTAACTCAGGCTTGCGGTGTAGGTGTTGCGGTAGTCGGCATCGACGCCGAAGCTGATGGCTTTCGCACCTTCGTTGAACAGACCGTTGGGGCCGTAACCGGCGACGTCATGGGACCACGACAGGTTGGGCTTGAGGTTGATCCCGCCGATGACGTTGGCGTAATCGAGAATCGCCCGGGCGCGATAGCCCCACGAAGTCGAGGTGACGAAGCCGTCGGTATCGCCGCCGAAACCATACTGGCCGTAGACCGAATCACGGCCATAACGCAGCTCACTGCGTGACTCCAGACCACCGACATGCACCACCGCTGCTTCGCCGACCACAGTCAAGCGTTCGGCGCCGAGCACCTGATCGAAGAAGTGTGTGAGGGTGCTCTGGATTTGCGTGACTTCCTTGCGCCGGTAGCCTTTGTTGTCGGCACCCGGCGAAGTGGCGAGTGGCGATGCGGTGCCGCCGGCAATCGGATTGACCAGCGCCAGGGTCAGGTCGTTGGTGTTGACCTGCACCGGCGCGTTCGGCCGGTAGCTGATCTCGCCGGTCCACGCGGTGCCGGTGGGCAGCGTGGTGGAGAAACTGGCGCCGTACAGACGAATGTCTTCCGGATATTCGAGGTAATACTGACCGCGCCCGAGCATCACGCTTTGCGCCAGCCCCGCACCGCTGCCAGGCGCGAGGCCGTTGGCAATGCCGACCATGCCTGGCAACGCCGCCAGTGTCGACAGCCCCGCCGTGGTGGTGCCGACCGTCGGCGTACGGCTGTGGTAGTTCATGAAGTAGAGGCCGTACTCGGTGTCTTCGCCGAGCCAGCGCAGCGCCGTGCCCCACTGCCCGGAATCGCGCGCATCGCGATCACCGCCACGGGGGATCACCACGCCCTCGCGGGTGACTTGGATGCCTTGGCCGAACGCAGTGGTCAGCGGCACCAGTGGCGCCACCGCTGGGCTGCCGACGGTGTAGCCGTTGTTGCAACCGTCAGCCGCCACGTCGACGCCAAAGAACGTGCCGCAGTTGTCGAGAACGGTTTGGTCCCACTCCAATTGGTAGAAGCCTTCGACCGAAAGTTTGTCGGTCAGGCTCTGCGAACCGAACAGCATGTTCACCGGAATCAGGCCTTCCTTGATCTCGGCACCGGGACGGCGGAATGCCGAGACGTCGACCGGGTTGATGCTGTTGATCGAGTTGCCGATGAAGGTACTTTCGCCCCAGCTCACCACCTGCTTGCCGGCCCGCACGGTGCCGGGCAAATCGGCGATGGCGTAGTTGTGATAGACGAAAGCATCGAGGATCTGCGCGCCGGAAGACTTGGCGCCTTCCTTGCGGCCGCTGTCGCTGATCTGTTTGAACTCGCGGTCTTCGTCCTTGAGTTCGAAGTCGTACCAGTATTTGCCCCGCACGAACACGCCGGTATCGCCGTACTTCAGTTCGAGGTCGTGGATACCCTTGAAGATCTTCGAGAAGGTTTCGCCCTTCTTGAAATTCAGGCGCCCGTCATCACCGGTGGACGATTGTCCGCTGCCGCCATTGACCGTGCCAACCAGCGAACTGTCTGCATCGCGCAGCCCCCAGCTCGCGCCGACCGAAAGTGACGAGTCGAAGGTGCCTTCGATTTCGCCGATATTGAAGGCGACCGCGTGCGCCTGGGCGCAGCAACCCAAAGCCACCGCAGCGGCCAGCGCCTGCGGTGTGAAGATGGCGCGCATTGTTGTTTTTGTCATGCGTCTTCCCCGGTGAGTGACAGAAGGCCCCACCCTACTGCCGGGCGCTGCGGTCGATAAGCGCACCAAGGAGGTATTTGCGTTGTCGCTCGAAAGGATGAATGGCCTTGCACGGCGGGGCCTTGAGCGGTTCATGGGCTGGCTGGATGGCGCATCATCAGCGCCATCCATGGGCACCCCACTGTTGCGCGCCCCGTAACAGTGCATGTCTGGAATCGGTATTTTTCCTACAGGCTTGAGACCTTATTCTGAGCGCGCTTTCCTCGGCACACGCCGCAAAGCGCCAAGCTCGCCACGCTGAATCGCGAGCGACTGGCTACAGATTCTGGATAAATCGATGTTTTCGGTTTACCGCCCCGGTGTTCACTGACGTTGATTTGTAGCTCCTTGATCCAACGTCTTACCTTGGCCGCTGCGTTTGCAGCGGCCTTTTTTATGGGCGTTTAAAAAGGCTGGTTAGCGGTTCGGCAAGCTTCCGATCAGCGCGTCAGACATTTCTTCGAAGCTCGGACGAATTCCCTCTGCATCGATGAAAACCCGCGAAAACCCTTTCGACATAACGCCCTGTTACTGACGGGCTTCTCGGATTTGATTACCGCCACTCTGATGTAACTTGAAACACCTCAACCATTCGCTGGTGACACGGATGGCATCGCCACCCGTGCGCAATTTCGAGCGAGTGAAAACGCACATTCAAAAGGATATGAATATGCCAAAGCCTCCACCGTTAGAACGGGATCCGCGCCAGCGTGACATTGCCGAAGCGGTGCGCCGGGAGCAGGAAGAAATCCGCGTACGCGAACAGGCGCGTCTGGCCGCGTTGGCGGAGAAACAGCGTCGGGATGCCGAACAGGCTCGACTGGCGGCTGAGACCGCGCGCCTGAATGCTGAGGCTGAAGCTCGGGAGAAAGAGCGGCTGGCTGCGTTGAAAATCGCCCAGGCCGAGGCACGAGCCAAAGCTGAAGCAGCGGCGCTGGCCAATGCGGCAGAACAGGCTCGGTTACAGGAGGAACGCAAGCATGTCTTTCCGGCTTATGGAGCAGTGGCCCGCAACGGCCCGGCCGTTTCTTTCGCTTCGACAGCCGTCCCGCTCAGCCCGGCCACCTCGGCGGGAATACTCAATGCGTTACGTACGGCAAAAGCGACCCTGACAGCGACGGGCACGGCGCTGCTCGGCAGTCCGGTACTGATGGGATTCGCAGCGCTGTTGATGCCGTCACCTCTGGGCAACGGCGAACGCTTTGCGATGAGCGTTCCACTGGCCGAGTTGTCGTCCGAGCCGGCCGAGACGCTGCGTGAAATCGCAGACCGGCAGGGCACTTTGGAGATGCAGGTCGGGCTAGGGGTCAGGCGACTCGGGGCTGGCACGCAAGTGTTCGTCGCTACGAGTGATGACTTCCATATTCGCTCAAGTGTGATGGTTCTCAATGCCGCATACGATTTGCTCAACGACGTATACCAGGTCGCGCTATCGAACTCGCCCACCGACTTGCTGACCTGGACTCCGGCTATCTCGCCGGGAGACCAATCGACCGCCTTGCCAATAGCGGATACCGATTCGCCCGCCTATTCCGGCGCTTCCGTTGTTCCGGTTGAAGGGCTGCTGGATCTGAACCCGATCCTGGTCGAAGGCTGGGATCGATTCATCATCGTGTTTCCGGCTGATTCGGGGATAGAGCCGCTTTATGTGGTGTTCAGTAGTCCTTATGAGGGGGCAACCGAAAAGGGAAAGCACAGCGGGCGTGGTTTCAACCCAGACGAGACTGGAGATGAAATGACATAGTCACTGTGTTCGCGTTACTTCAGGCAACGCCACATCTGGACATGATGATCAGACGCCACAATCGAGACCTGATCAACGAGTATGGGACCTTGGAAGCATCGTACGCTCGGCTCTCCGCTGCCGGGATTTTGCTGGAGGGGTAAAAAGGGCCTAGCTATCAAAGGACCTAACTGGCAGCCGCCCAAGTTCATGACAGAACAAAGATACATTTGAAAACTGGAGCCACCAGCCGCGAAGGCTGGTGGCTTCGTTACCTTCAAATCGAATACTTCTGCAAATTCGCCATCATTTCCTTCAATGCTTCAATATTGTCCTTCGGATGCGCCGCGCCTTCGAAATCACAAATCTGCTGCCAGTGCGCCGCCACATCCTCTGGCGAGAACCCCTCGCGCGGATCGAAGCCGGCACCGAGGCTGCGTTCCCAGCGCACCTTGCCCATCCAGCCGCCGCCGACTTCGAACAGGCCGGACGTTTCCTGACATTGCTCGCTGGCCAGATACACCACCAGCGGGCTGACCAGTTCCGGCTTCAGTTGCTCGAATACTTGCGGCGGGATCAGGCCCTCGGTCATGCGCGTGCCGCCGGTCGGGGCGATGGCGTTGACCAGAATGTTGTTCTTGCGCCCTTCGATCGCCAGCGTTCGGGTCAACCCGTACAGCCCGAGCTTGGCCATGCCGTAGTTGGACTGGCCGAAATTGCCATAGATGCCTGAAGTCGATGCAGTGAAAATCACGCGACCGTAGTTTTGCTCGCGCAGATGCGGCCAAGCGGCACGGGTAACCTTGTAGGCGCCTTCGACGTGGACGCGATAGACCAGATCCCAGTCGGCGTCGTCCATCTTGTGAAACGACTTGTCGCGCAGGATCCCGGCGTTGTTGACTACGACGTCGACGCGGCCGAAGGCATCAAGGGCGTTCTGTACCAGTTTGTCGCCGTCAGTCACCGAGTCGTGGTTGGCTTCGGCAATACCGCCGGCCTCGCGGATTTGCGCCACTACGCGGTCGGCAGCCGAAGCGTTGGCGCCCTCGCCCTGCGTCGAGCCACCGAGATCGTTGACCAGCACTTTGGCGCCCTGCCTGGCGAACAGCAGCGCATGCGCACGACCGAGGCCGCCACCGGCGCCGGTCACTATCACGACTTTATCTTCGAAACGCACAGGTTCATTCATCGCGGCAACTCCAGCAGGCCAAGGGATATTGCCCCGAGTGTCAGGCACGGCGCTTTGGGTCACAACGAACACGGCTGCGGCTGAATGGTGGGCGATAAGGCTGAGGGATGATCGAGTGTCAGGACGCCGAGAGCCCGTGCTCTCGGCGAGAATCAGGAGTACGCCACTTTGCGCGGAGGCAATACCAGACGATCGCGGAACGCCAGATAGTGCTTGAGTACCAGCACCGGCGCCTCGGTTTGCGGATAGTGGCCGATGCCGGGTAAGAGCACGGTGTCTGCATCAGGGATCAGTTCGCGATATCGCTCGACCATGTGCACGCCGGAGATCGGGTCAAATGCGCCGTCGATCACCCGCAAGGGAATGTCACCCTGCTGCATGGCCGTCACCCAGCGCTCACGTTGCACCCGGCGCTCGGGAATGTAAGTGATCAATTTGTGCAGGATGCGCGGGCCATGGTTGCTGTCGACCAGACTCCAGTAATCATCCAGTTCGCTTTCAGTCGGCTGGGTCTGCGGGCCGAAGATCTGCCGGAAACCTTTGACCAACGCCTCACGACTGAATGCGCGACCAAGCAGCCAGCCAATCGGACTGAGCAGCAGTTTCTGCATCAGCAGCGGACGATGGGTTTCCGGAAACAGCCCGCCGTTGAGGAACACGCAACTGGCGACTTCGATGCGCTTTTCGTAGTGCCGCGCGAGCAGTTCCTGAGCGACGCTGTCGCCATAGTCGTGGGCAAGAATATGCACCGCTTGTTCAACCTGCAGATGGGCGAGCAGCGCCTGTTGCAGATCGGCCTGTTCCAGCAGGCTATAGGTGTGATTGCGCGGTTTCGCAGAATCGCCGAAACCGAGCATATCGCAGGCGATCACCTGATAACGCTGGGCCAGTGGCTGCCACAAGTAATGCCAATCCCAACTGGCGGTGGGGAAACCGTGAATCAACAGCAACGGTTCACCCTGCCCGACTGTCCAGTAGCGGATCGACTGGCCACGAAAGACAAAAGTCCGGCTGCGCTTGCGCCAGACACACAAAGGAATCTCGGCAAGTGGCATTAGAATTTATACCCCGAATCCTGCAGGTCGAGTTTGCGCAGCAGCGCCGGCCACGCCAGCGCGCCGCCCATGCCCTGCGCGCTCTTGGTGACGCCGGCAATCATCGCTTTGGCGCCGGCGAGAATCTGCGGTTCGATGGCGATCAGTTCGGTCCCTCCAGTCTGCGCCATGACCTGAATGTCGCAGGCCCGCTGGAAAGTGAACATCATCAGAAAAGTGTCGGCGATAGTCCCGCCGCAGGTGAGCAGACCGTGGTTGTGCAGCATGAGGAAACTGTTGTCGCCGAGATCGGCTTGCAGGCGCGCCTTTTCTTCATGATTCAGGGCCACGCCCTCGTAGGCGTGATAGGCCAGGCTCGACAACACGAACAACGACTGTTGACTGATCGGCAACACCCCCTGCCTTTGCGCCGACACCGCAACGCCTGACGCGGTGTGCGTATGCAGCACACAAACCACATCGTGGCGCACCTCGTGGACGGCGCTGTGAATGGTATAGCCGGCGGGGTTGATTTCGTAGGGGCTGTCCATGAGTTTGTTGCCGGCCTGATCGACTTTCACCAGGCTTGAGGCGGTAATCTCGTGGAACATCAGGCCAAACGGATTGATCAGGAAATCTTCAGTGCCGGGCACCTTGGCCGAGATATGCGTGAAGATCAGATCGTCCCAGCCGTGCAGCGCGACCAGACGGTAACAGGCGGCAAGATCAACGCGGGTCTGCCACTCGGCAGCGCTGACCTGATCTTTGACGTTCGGCGACGATTGGACGGGGGCTACGCTCACTGTATGCACCTCTGCGTTCTTCTTGTTCTGCTCGTGTCAGCAGTCTAGTCAGGCGCAGGGCATCGCGTAGTTGCATTGGCAGCCAGCTTGATGACTGAACGAGTCAGCCGGGCAAACAGCCTGGATCCGTTGCAATGCAACAACGCTTATAAGGTGCAGCGATTATTGCCCGCAATCAGCCTTTGAGCGCTTCAATCAACTGCGCCAGCCACGGCTCGGCATCGGTTTCCGGCGTGACGCTTTCGCTGGCGTCGATGCGCAGCATTTCCTGAACCTCGTTTACGCCCAGTTCGGCAAACAGTTCGCGCATCTGCTCGCCACCGCCGCAGAAGGTGTCGCCATAGCTGGCATCACCGAGGGCGATCACCGCGCCGGGCAGGCCCCGCAACGAAGCAGGCAACTGATCGCGCAGCATCGAATACAACGGTTGCAGGTTGTCCGGCAGCTCGCCCATGCCAGTGGTCGAAGTGACGGCCAAAAGAGCCTCAGGAGCGAACGCCTGAATATCGGCCAGCGCGGCCCGCGAGTTGTAGAAGGTTTCAAAGCCGGCGGCTTTCAGCAGGTTCTGGGCGTGGCGGGCGACTTCTTCGGCGGTGCCGTAGACTGAACCTGAGAGGATGGCGACTTTCATCAATCTGATCCTGGAACTGAAAAAAAGAGCCGCGATAGTAACAGCCCATGCCGCGAAGTTGCGATTGGCTCTCAATGCAAGCGGATGGCCTATAGACAGTCCGCGGCTTTCTTCTAGAATGCCTGCCACTGACATAACGGAAGGGATTCTCGGATGATCAACGCCAGCCTGCTGCAAATGGTGATCAATGCGTCGAATGACGGAATCGTGGTCGCTGAAAAGGAAGGCGAGCAGGACAACATCCTTATTTACGTCAACCCTGCCTTCGAGCGCATGACCGGTTATAGCAGTGAGGAAATCCTCTACCAGGACTGTCGTTTTTTGCAGGCTGGAGACCGTGATCAACCAAGTCTGCAACTGATTCGCGAGACATTGCGTGAAGGCGGTTCCTGCCGGGAAATCCTGCGCAACTATCGCAAGGATGGCACGCCGTTCTGGAACGAATTGTCATTGTCGACGGTAAAGAATGCCGAGGACGGGCAGACTTATTTCATCGGCGTGCAGAAGGATGTAACGCTTCAGGTCAAGGCGCAGCAGCGCGTTGCACAGCTGGAAGCTCAAGTGGCGGCGCTGCAAAGCGAGCTGGCGGCACTCAAAGCGACGAACGGCGCAAACAAAACCGCGAACTGACGGTCATTAACTACAATCACCAATGACTTTGTAACTATTCACTTCGAGTTAGCCATGCAGCGCGACGCCCTCCTCACCCAGGACGAGCTGGATTTCATCCAGACAATGCAGCACAACCCGCAACTGAACGTGCGGGATGCGACGTCGAGTCTGCTGGTTAATGGTGGTTCGCAGATCCGTGACCTGCTGACACGTCTGGCTGCTCACGAGCAAGTGACGATCCAGGCCAACTTCGAAAATCAGCAGATGACCTTCCCGCTGCATCTGGTGGAAGACGAGTTCCACGCGCTGCATCTGCGTCTCGGCGTGCCGAGCATCTATGAAGACGGCCCGATGGTGCGGCCGTGGCGCCTGGTATTGGAAGAGCCGGTGGCATTGGAAAACGCCAAAGGGCAGCCCGGCACGCTGTGGGTGCACGAGGTGTCGCACAAAGGTGTGTTGCTGGAAGTGCGCAACAAGACCAAACCACCGAAACATTTCGCCCTGTGGTTCAGCCCTTCCGGTTATGAGCGCATCTCGTTGCGCGGCCATTTCGAGCGTGAAACCGAGCAAGGTTTCTTCGCCTACGAACTGAGCCAGACCGATGCCGACGAAACCGAGCGCCTGCGCCAGTTCATCCTGCAGCAGCATCGCCTCACCCACCCCGCCCTGCACGCCTGAGTTTCAGGTATCCAGTTTGCCTGCCATGAATTGCTTCATGCGTTGACGCATTGTTGCGCCCTCATTCCCTAGACATGCAACGGATGAACCGGCCAGACTGTCTTCGGCCAGTTCCGAGGCATCGCCGGCCAACATCAATTGGCAATCGAGGCTCAGTGCCAGACGATTCAGGCGCCGGGGCAGCTCTGGACCGGGGGCATGATTGGAAAACAGTACAAGTGCGTCAGGCTTGACCTTTTCGCAGACCAGCGTCAATTCATCGAACGGCTGGCCCGTGGTCAGCACCCGCACGCCAGAATCGTTGCCGCTGAGAAACAGCGCCGCGACCAGCAACTCAAGCTCTCTGCACTGCCCCGCGAGCGCGCTGACAATCACCCGGCGCGGTTGCGCACCCCGCAACATGACAATGCGCTGCAGTACACGCACCCTGAGAAATCCGTCGAGAAACAACCATTCGCTGGTTTGCCCGAAAGCGTCCTGGCGCTGCAGCAGTTGACGCCACAACGGCATCAGAATGGCTTCGAACACCACCGGCAGCGCGTACGACGAGAAAATCTGCCCGTAGACGCGATCCAGCTGCTGATCGTCGAACGCACTGACCGCCTGCTGAACCTGCTCCTGCCATTGCTTGTAATCAGCCTGCACATGGTCATCGGGGATAAAGTTTGCCAGCACCTTCAGAGGCTCTGTCTTCGCCAGGATCTTGCCGACTTTGCTCACGGCCACGCCGCGATCGATCCAGTCGACAATGCTGCGCACGCGCTCGATATCGTTCATTGAATACAAACGATGCCCGCTTTCGGTGCGCGTCGGCTGGATGAGTCCATAACGGCGCTCCCAGGCACGCAGGGTCACCGGGTTGACGCCGGTCAGGCGCGCCACTTCGCGGATGGGAAACAGCTCTTCGCGCTCGATCGTGCCGAGTACTGTTGAAGCCGGGCGAGTGTCCGTGTTTACAGGCATCTGGCGGTCAACTTCCATGTCGGTTCATTGGATCCCATTTTAAACATGATGGACTGGAAACCTTCAAGTAGTGATCTGCGACGAAAGTGGCTGGTTTAATCGACAAAATCAGGAATAATCCTTGCTTGTTGTAAAGCGCAAGCCTCTACCCCGGCTTGCGTCAGGCGAAGCTCTTACCCGGAGCGACGCACTCGAAATACGGAGATACAAAATGTCTACTTCCCCCGTCACGCTAATGGTAGCGCGTCGCGTCGCCGATGGCCGTTATCACGATCTTATCGCCTGGTTGCGCGAAGGCGAGCAACTGGCCACCGACTTCCCCGGCTACCTGGGCTCCGGCGTCCTTGCGCCACCGCCCGGTGACAACGAATTCCAGATTATCTTTCGCTTTGTCGATGAGCAGACCCTGCATGCGTGGGAATACTCGGCGTCGCGTACCGCCTGGCTGAATCGTGGCAGCGATCTTTTCGAACATCCCAAAGAGCACCGGGTCAGCGGCATTGAAGGCTGGTTTGGTGCTGCCGGCCAACGCCCGCCGCGCTGGAAACAGGCCGTGGCGATCTGGCTGGCGTTTTTTCCGGTGTCGCTGATATTCAACTTTGCCCTCGGCCCGCTGCTCGCTGAGCTGAGCCTGTTGCCGCGCATCTTGATCGGCACGGCGTGCCTGACGCCGCTGATGGTATATTTCTTCATCCCGTTGTCGACGCGTCTGCTGGCGAACTGGTTGAACAGCACGCCGACGAGGCCATTGGCTGGCGCACCGTCGGCGCAGAATCGCTGATCTGCAGCGGGCGGCGAGCCTGTTATAGTTTTCGCTTCAACCGCGATGCGAGCCGCCCATGCCAGATTCCGCAGCCCCGATCCTCATCACCGGCGCCGGCCAGCGTGTCGGTTTGCACTGCGCGCAGCGCTTGATCGAGGATGGCCACCCGCTGATTTTCACTTACCGCACCGAGCGACCGGGCGTACAGGCCCTTCGCGATCTTGGTGCGACAGCGCTGTTCGCGGACTTTTCCAGCGAGGCCGGGATTCTTGCCTTCATCGATGCGCTGAAAGCCCACACCGACAGCTTGCGCGCCGTCGTGCATAACGCCTCCGAATGGCTGGCAGAAACCCAGGGCAGCGAAGCACAGGCCTTCAATCGCATGTTCAACATTCACATGCTCGCGCCTTACCTGATCAACCTGCACTGCGCCGAGTTGCTGCAGCGCTCGACGCCTGCCGACATCATCCACATCAGCGACGATGTCACCCGCAAAGGCAGCAGCAAGCACATCGGTTATTGCGCCAGCAAGGCCGGGCTCGACAGTCTGACCCTGTCGTTTGCCGCGCGCTTTGCGCCGGCCATCAAGGTTAACGGCATCGCCCCGGCGCTGTTATTGTTCAACCCCGAAGATGACACGGCGTACCGCACCAAGGCGTTGGCCAAGTCCGCGCTGGGTATCGAGCCGGGCAGCGAGGTGATCTATCAGAGCCTGCGCTATCTGCTCGACAATCCCTATGTCACCGGCACGACCCTGACCGTCAACGGCGGCCGGCACGTCAAATAGGCCGTCCCGCTTCGGCCGCGAGTCGAGTAAGATCCACCTGAACGCCTGCAATAGACTGGACGGAGCAAATCAATGCCACAACTTCAACCGGGGATGGCGCGCATCCGGGTCAAGGATCTGCGCCTGCGCACCTTTATCGGCATCAACGAGGACGAAATCCTCAACAAGCAGGATGTGCTGATCAACCTGACCATTCTGTACGCGGCTCAGGAAGCGGTGCGTGACAACGACATCGACCACGCGCTGAATTACCGCACCATCACCAAGGCAATCATCGCCCACGTCGAAGGCAACCGCTTCGCGCTGCTCGAACGCCTGACCCAGGAATTGCTCGATCTGGTGATGACCAATGCATCGGTGCTGTATGCCGAAGTCGAAGTCGACAAGCCCCACGCGCTGCGCTTCGCCGAATCGGTATCGATTACGCTCGCAGCGAGCCGCTAGCTTCAAGCTTCAAGCCGTAAGCGTTAATCTAACGCCCCCCACAATTCAATCTTGCAGCTTGTAGCTTGCCGCTTGAAGCTGTCTCGAAGAGACCCTTATGACCGAGCAACAACGCCTGGAACTCGAAGCCGCCGCCTTTCGCCGACTGGTCGCTCACCTCGACAGCCGCAAGGACGTGCAGAACATCGACCTGATGAACCTCGCCGGGTTCTGCCGCAACTGCCTGTCGAAATGGTACAAGGCCGAAGCCGACCAACGTCAGATCGAGGTCAGCCTCGATGACGCCCGCGAAGTGGTGTACGGCATGCCCTACGCCGAGTGGAAAGCCCAATACCAGCAAGAAGCCAGCGCCGAGCAGCAAGCAGCGTTTGCCAAAGGAAAACCCAATGACTGATCTGAACACCCTGCGCGCCAGCCTCAAGAGTGGCGAGCATGCTTTCGCCGACACCCTGGCGTTCATCGCCGCCGGTTATGACTACCAGCCGCAAGCATTCAACAACGGCGGCGTGGAAAACGCTGCCGGGCAGAACGAAGGCTCGTGCAAGACCCTGGGTCTGGCACTGCTGGAAGGCTTGAGCGATGAAGAAGCGCTGCTGGCTTTCGGCGAGCATTACCGTTCGGTCCTGGCGACGCCCGAGGGCAGCGATCACGGCAATATCCGCGCGTTGATCAAGCACGGCCTGGCCGGGGTTGAATTCAGCGCCCAACCCTTGACCCGCCGCTGATCCCCAACGGCCACACATAACACCTGTGGGAGCGAGCCTGCTCGCGAAGACGGACTGACATTCAACGTTGATGTCGACTGATACACCGCTTTCGCGAGCAGGCTCGCTCCCACACTGGATGCGTGGCGACTGCGAATCTCGGGCACAAAAAAACCGGCCAATCTGGCCGGTTTTTTTTATGCCCTGCGGTCTTAGAACGTGGCGTTCTGCAAGCCGTCCAGGTAGCGCTCGGTGTCCAGTGCCGCCATGCAACCGGCGCCGGCCGAGGTGATGGCCTGACGGTAAACGTGGTCAGCCACGTCACCGGCAGCGAAGATGCCTTCGACGCTAGTGGCAGTCGCATTACCTTCACGGCCGCCCTGCACAACCAGGTAACCGTCTTTCAGCGTCAACTGGCCTTCGAACAGCGAAGTGTTCGGGGTGTGGCCGATGGCGATGAACACGCCGTCGACTTTGATCTCGTCGAAGCTGCCATCATTGTTGCGCAGGCGCGCACCGGTCACGCCCATGTTGTCGCCGAGGACTTCGTCCAGGTTGGCGTTCAACTTGAGAATGATCTTGCCTTCAGCCACACGAGCGTTGAGCTTGTCGATCAGGATCTTCTCGGCGCGGAAGGTTTCGCGACGGTGGATCAGGGTCACGGTGCTGGCGATGTTGGCCAGGTACAGCGCTTCTTCGACAGCGGTGTTGCCACCGCCAACCACGGCGACCGGCTTGTTGCGGTAGAAGAAACCGTCGCAGGTTGCGCAGGCCGACACGCCTTTGCCCATGAACGCTTCTTCCGACGGCAGGCCCAGGTAACGCGCACTGGCGCCAGTGGCGATGATCAGCGCATCGCAGGTATAGACGGCGCTGTCGCCGGTCAGGGTGTACGGCTTGGCAGCGAAGTCCACGGCGTTGATGTGATCGAAGACGATCTCGGTCTCGAAACGCTCGGCGTGCTCGCGCATGCGCTCCATCAACACCGGACCGGTCAAGCCATGAACATCACCCGGCCAGTTGTCGACTTCGGTGGTGGTGGTCAGTTGACCGCCGGCCTGCATGCCGGTAATCAGCAGTGGCTTGAGGTTGGCGCGGGCCGCGTAGACCGCAGCGCTGTAACCGGCGGGGCCGGAACCGAGAATGATCACTCGCGAATGACGGACTTCAGACATGAATCTGCTCCTGTTGGCCGGCCATGAAAAAATCTGGCGCGGACGCCGGACGGCCGGCGGAATAAAAAAGGACCGTGGACACCTTGGGGAAGGCTTGAACTCGACAGTCCTGTAAAAAGTTGGGTGCAGCGTATCGAGGGGGGCAAGATTAAGGAAATACGGTTTAACAATCCAGCTCATAGGTGGTCTCTATGCCGAGACGGTGACGAGATAGACCTCTTTGTTACAGTGAATGTCGATTGCTCTGCCGCGCTTTCGCCGCTGGGGCAAAGTCGGTAACGTCGGCGCGATTTCCCTTGCTTCGGAGCACCTTATGCCCGCCCCTGTTCTGTCAGGCCCGCAATACCTGCGCGAAGGCCTCAAACTGGTCCTGAGCCCTGGCCTGCGCCTGTTCGTGTTGTTGCCGCTGGCTATCAACCTGGTGCTGTTCGTCGGATTGATCTATCTGGCCGGCCACCAGTTCAGCCTGTGGGTCGACACGCTGATGCCCTCGTTGCCTGAATGGCTGAGTTTCCTCAGCTATATCCTCTGGCCGCTGTTCGTGGTCCTCGTGGCCTTGATGGTGTTTTTCACCTTCACCATGCTCGCCAACATCATTGCCGCACCGTTCAACGGTTTCCTCGCGGAAAAAGTTGAAGTGGTGGTGCGCGGCACCGATGATTTCCCGGCGTTCAGCTGGGGCGAACTGGTCGCGATGATCCCGCGCACCCTCTCCCGGGAAATGCGCAAGCTCGGCTACTTCCTGCCGCGCGCCATTGGCCTGTTCATCCTTTCGTTCATCCCGGTGGTAAATATCGTCGCCGCGCCGTTATGGCTGCTGTTCGGCGTGTGGATGATGGCCATCCAGTACATCGACTACCCGGCGGACAACCACAAACTGGGCTGGAACGAGATGCTCGCCTGGCTGCGGCAGAAGCGCTGGCAGAGCATGAGTTTTGGCGGGATCGTCTATCTGGTGTTGCTGATTCCGGTGGTCAACATCCTGATGATGCCAGCGGCGGTGGCCGGAGCGACATTGTTCTGGGTGCGCGAACGTGGCGCCGAAAACCTGGTGATACAGCACTGACCGCGTCACAAATCCATCATCCGATCGTAACAAGCTCGACATGGCCTCAGCCGACACTGAGGTCATGACGACAGCTCTACATATCACCCTCATCAGCGAAACCTTCCCACCGGAAATCAACGGCGTGGCCAATACCCTTGGCCGCTTGTGCGAGGGTTTGCGCGCACGAGGGCATCAGGTGGAGCTGGTGCGCCCGCGCCAGGCCGGTGATCCACAACGCAGCGAAGACGATGCACTGTTGCTGTGTCGCGGATGGCCGCTGCCGGGCTATCCGGGGCTGCAATGGGGCCAGTCGTCGATGCATAAACTGCTGCGCCGCTGGAAACGCCAGCGCCCCGATGTGCTGTACATCGCCACGGAAGGCCCGCTGGGATTGTCAGCACTGCGCGCCGCACGGCGCCTGGGGATTGCGGTGGTGAGCGGCTTTCACACCAACTTCCAGCAATACACCAGCCAGTACGGCCTCGGTCTGCTGACGCGGATGCTTACCCACTACCTGCGCTGGTTTCACAATCGTTCGGCAATGACTTTAGTGCCGAGCGCCAGTCAGCGCCTGGAGTTGGAGCGGCGGCATTTCGAGCGGCTGGCGTTGTTGTCGCGGGGTGTGGACAGCCAGTTGTTTCATCCGAGCAAACGTCAGAGCGCGTTGCGTGAGCAATGGGGGCTCTCTGACACGGATATCGCGGTCATCCACGTAGGAAGGCTCGCCCCGGAGAAAAATCTGGGCCTGCTCAAACGCTGCTTTGAAACCCTGTGTGAGACTTATCCACAGCGCCATCTGAAGCTGATCGTGGTCGGTGACGGCCCGCAGCGTTCGGCGCTGGAAAAAGAATTGCCGGAAGCGATCTTCTGCGGCGCGCAGCGGGGTGAAGTACTGGCGGCGCACTATGCCTCAGGGGATCTGTTTGTATTTCCCAGCCTCACCGAAACTTTCGGCAATGTGGTGCTGGAAGCCCTGGCTTCGGGACTTGGCGTTATTGCTTATGACCAGGCAGCGGCGGCGCAGCATATTCGCCATGGCTACAACGGCGTTTCGGCAATGCCCGGCGATGAGCAGGCGTTTTGCGAAGCGGCGGCGTGGTTGCTGGAGGAAGATGAACGGTTGCGTTGTGTGCGGCTGAATGCGCGGCAGCATGGCAGTCGCCAGGGCTGGGCGGCGATTATCGAGCAATTCGAGGGGTATTTGCGGGGGGCTTGTGTGGGGGAGTTGGTGGTGCCTGGGGCTCAGACACAACCATAGATTTGCGTCGACATAGAAACAGCGTTCGCGAGCAGGCTCGCTCCCACATGGGCACCGCATTCCTTCATATGAAATGCAGTAGAGGGTGGGAGCGAGCCTGCTCGCGAAAAGGTCGAACTGGCGCTGCTTAAACCAGGGTCATCAACGCCTCACGACTGAACGGCAGAATATCCTGCTCACGTCCTTCACGGACTTTCTGCGCCCAGTCCGGATCGACCAGCAGCGCGCGGCCCACTGCTACCAGGTCGAACTCTTCTTTGTTCAGACGCTCCAGCAGATTTTCCAGGCTGGCCGGTTGCGCGACCTTGTCGGTGTTGACCATGAACTGCAGGAACTCGCCGTCCAGGCCGACGCTGCCCACGGTGATGGTCGGTTTGCCGGTCAGCTTGCGGGTCCAGCCAGCGAGGTTCAGATCCGAGCCGTCGAACTCCGGCTCCCAGAAGCGTCGGGTCGAGCAGTGGAAAATGTCCACGCCAGCGTCAGACAGCGGCTTGAGAAACTCGCCCAGCGCTTCGGGAGTTTGTACCAGACGCGCGGTGTAATCCTGCTGCTTCCATTGCGAGAAGCGGAAGATGATCGGGAAACCCTCACCGACAGCCGCGCGTACTGCTTGAATCAATTCGATGGCAAAACGCGAACGGTTGGCCAGGCTGCCACCGTATTCATCGCTGCGCTGATTGCTGCCTTCCCAGAAGAACTGGTCGATCAGATAACCGTGAGCGCCATGGATTTCCACACCGTCCATGCCGATGCTTTGCGCATCTTTGGCAGCCTGGGCAAACGCAGCGATCACGTCCTGGATGTCCTGCTTGGTCATGCCGTGAACCACGACCTGACCGTCCTTGAGTTTTTCCGACGGACCGTAGCCCGGCACGCTGGCGTCCGGCTCGGTGCCGAGGCGGCGTACGCTGCCGACATGCCACAGTTGCGGGACGATCTTGCCGCCCTCGGCGTGCACGGCGTCGACAACTTTTTTCCAGCCGGCCAGCGGCGCGTCACCGAAAAACTGCGGCACGTTTGGATAGCCATTGGACGCGATGTGGCCGACCGTGGTGCCTTCGGTGATGATCAAGCCAACCCCAGCGGCCGCACGACGACGGTAGTACTCGATGACTTTGGAATTCGGCACGCCGCCCGGGGAGAACGAGCGGGTCATTGGCGCCATGACGACGCGGGTCGGCAGTTCGAGGGCACCGAGATGGAACGGTTTGAACAGGGCTTTAACGGGCATCGAGAGGCTCCACGAAAACATTGGCGACAGGCATGAATCGATATGACGCCGATAATATTGAGAGTCGAGAGCTCTGAACAGCATTATTGATTTTGGTGATTAAGGATCAAAAGATTGAAAAGCAAAAGATCGCAGCCTTCGGCAGCTCCTACACGAGATTGGTGTTCTCCCTGTAGGAGCTGCCGAAGGCTGCGATCTTTTGATGCTGCTTTTCAGCCCAGCGCTTTTTCAATCGCATGCACGATCGTCGGATCATCCGGCGCCGTGCGCGGCGAGAACCGCGCCAGCACCCGGCCGTCCTTGCCGAGCAGAAACTTCTCGAAATTCCAGGTGATGTCGCCGGGAAACTCGGCGCCCTCGCCCGCCAGCAGGCGATACAACTGATGCCGTTCGTGGCCGTTGACTTCGAGTTTGCTCGCCAACGGGAACGTCACGCCATAGTTGAGGCTGCAGAATTCCTGGATTTCCTTTTCCGAGCCTGGCTCTTGACCGGCAAACTGGTTGCACGGCAGGCCCAGCACAGTGAAGCCTTTGGCCTTGTATTGCTGGTAGAGGTTTTCCAGTGCCGCGTACTGGGGGGTCAAGCCGCATTTGGAGGCCACGTTGACCACCAGCACGACTTGGCCCTTGAACGGCGCCAGCGGTAGCTCCTGACCATCCAGGCCGGTCAACTTAAGGTCGTGAAAAGCACTCATGCCGAACTCCAGGATTCTCGTGTTCTACTCGAAACAGCCACTTGGCGAGGCCACCAAGGACAGCCGCGGACTAAAAAGGCGCCCACAGGCGCCTCTCCAGTACTCGAAGCTTAGCGCAGAAAATCAGTGGTGATGGCCACCTTCGCCATGGACGTGACCATGAGCGATTTCTTCCTGGCTGGCGTCACGGATATCAACGATCTTCACCTTGAAGTTCAGGCGCTGACCGGCCAGAGGGTGGTTGCCATCAACGGTGACGTCGTCGCCGTCCAGGTCACGAATGGTGACGATCTGCATCTGGCCGTCCGGCGCCGAAGCGTGGAACTGCATGCCGACTTCCAGCTCGTCAACGCCTTCGAACATGCTGCGGCTCAGGGTGCTGACCAGCTCGGCGGCGTATTCGCCGTAAGCATCTTCCGGCTCAACGGCCACTTCCAGCTCGTCGCCGACAGCTTTGCCTTCCAGGGCTTTTTCCAGGCCCGGGATGATGTTGCCTGCACCTTGCAGGTAAACCAGCGGAGCGCCGCCGGCGGAGCTGTCGATGACCTCACCAGCGTCGTTGGTCAGGGTATAGTCGATGGAGACAGCCTTATTGGCGGCGATCAGCATGGGGCGAGACCTTTTGCATAAGAATATAGAAAGGCCAAGTTTAGCGAAGCAATCGCGTGAAAGCGACCACAACCCGGACAAACGGGTTTCGACCATCACCGGCTTCCATCAGGACGAAGAAGGCCATTGGGTGGTCGAGCTTTCCTGTGGCCACACCCAGCACCTGCGCCACCAGCCGCCGTGGCAAACCCGCGCCTGGGTCCTGGATCCGGCGCAACGTATTGAAAAAACAGGTCAACCCTTTGCCTGCGGTTGGTGTGCACAAGGCTCGGTTAGCGCTAACCTTGGCGACTGAATTTCGGTAGTCGGCCAGACATAGGCTGACACCCTTGCATAGAGAATTCCCATGCAAACTTTTTTTATCGCCCCCACCGATTTTGGCGTGGGTCTGACCTCCATCAGCCTCGGGCTGGTGCGCACGCTTGAACGCGCCGGGCTCAAAGTCGGCTTCTTCAAACCGATCGCCCAGCCGCACCCCGGCGACACCGGCCCTGAGCGATCCACCGAACTGGTGGCGCGCACCCACGGTCTGAAACCGCCGCAGCCGTTAGGCCTGGCGCACGTTGAACGCATGCTCGGCGACGGTCAGCTCGACGAACTGCTCGAAGAAATCATCGCCCTGTATCAGCAAGCGGCGGTCGGCAAAGACGTGCTGGTGGTCGAAGGCATGGTGCCGACCCGCAGCGCCAGTTACGCCGCGCGGGTCAATCTGCACCTGGCCAAGAGTCTGGATGCCGAGGTGATTCTGGTCTCGGCGCCGGAAAACGAAGTGCTCGCCGAGCTTTCTGGCCGTGTCGAGCTTCAGGCTCAATTGTTCGGTGGCCCGAAAGATCCGAAAGTCCTCGGCGTGATCCTCAACAAGGTCAAGACCGACGAGAGCATGGACGCCTTCGCCACGCGTCTGAAGGAGCATTCGCCGTTGCTGCGCAGCGGTGATTTCCGCTTGCTCGGCTGCATCCCGTTTCAGCCGGAACTCAATGCGCCACGCACCCGCGACGTCGCCGACCTGATGGGCGCGCAAGTGCTCAACGCGGGCGACTACGAAACCCGGCGCATGAGCAAAATCATCATTTGCGCACGAACCATGCGCAACACCGTCGAGCTGCTCAAGCCCGGCGTGCTGGTGGTGACGCCGGGCGATCGCGACGACATCATCCTCGCCGTCAGCCTCGCAGCGATCAACGGCGTGCCGCTGGCCGGCCTGCTGCTGACCAGCGACACCCTGCCCGACCCGCGCATCATGGATCTGTGCCGGGGCGCGTTGCAGGCCGGTCTGCCGGTGTTGTCGGTGAGCACCGGCTCCTACGACACCGCCAATCTGCTCAATGGCCTGAACAAGGAAATCCCGATCGATGACCGCGAGCGCGCGGAGATCATCACCGATTTCGTCGCCAGCCACCTCGACGCCAACTGGCTGCATCAGCGCTGCGGTACGCCTCGGGAGATGCGCCTGTCGCCGGCAGTGTTCCGCTATCAATTGATCCAGCGCGCGCAAGCGGCGAACAAGCGCATCGTCTTGCCCGAAGGCAGCGAGCCGTTCACCGTGCAAGCGGCGGCAATCTGTCAGGAACGCGGGATCGCCCGCTGCGTGCTATTGGCCAAACCCGAAGACGTCGAAGCGGTCGCCCGCGCGCAAGGTATCGTGCTGCCGCCGGGTCTGGAAATCCTTGACCCGGACCACATCCGCGAGCGTTACGTCGAGCCGATGGTCGCTCTGCGCAAGAGCAAAAGCCTCAACGCACCGATGGCCGAGCAACAACTGGAAGACACCGTGGTGATCGGCACCATGATGCTTGCGCTGGATGAGGTCGACGGCCTGGTTTCGGGTGTGATCAACACCACCGCCAACACCATCCGCCCCGCCCTGCAACTGATCAAGACCGCACCGGGCTGCACGCTGGTGTCGTCGGTATTCTTCATGCTGTTCCCCGAAGAAGTGCTGGTCTACGGCGACTGCGTGATGAATCCACACCCGAGCGCCGCGGAACTGGCCGAGATCGCCCTGCAAAGCGCTGACTCGGCGGCCGCATTCGGTATCACTCCACGGGTGGCGATGATCAGCTATTCCAGCGGCGAATCGGCTCGCGGTGAAGAAGTCGAGAAAGTCCGCGAGGCGACTCTGCTGGCTCATGAGCAACAGAATTCGCTGCTGATCGACGGCCCGTTGCAATACGACGCCGCCGCCAACGCCGACGTCGCGCGGCAACTGGCGCCGAACAGTCAGGTCGCCGGGCGCGCCACGGTGTTTGTGTTCCCCGATCTGAACACCGGCAACACTACGCACAAAGCCGTGCAGCGCAGCGCCGATTGCGTCAGCCTCGGGCCGATGCTGCAAGGCCTGCGCAAACCGGTGAACGACCTGCCGCGCGGCGCGCAAGTCGATGACATCGTCTACACCATCGCGCTCACCGCGATTCAAGCCGCCAACCGACCTATGGATGTATAAATGCTGGATTTTCTACCCGCACCCGTGCGCGGCGTGATCGCCTCGCTGCTGTTGGCGCTCAACACGATTCTGCTGTGCTCGTTTCTGTTCTGCGTGGCGCTGGTCAAGGCCCTGTCGTTTGCCTTTACCCAGCGCATTGCCGGTTGGCTGATGAGCCACACTCACGAAGCGTGGATCAGCAATAACAAGGGCTGGATGAATCTGGTTCGGCGCACCCGCTGGCACGTCAGCGGCCTGCAAGGTCTCGACTATCAGCACTCGTACCTGATCACCAGCAACCACCAGAGCTGGGTGGATATTCTGGTGCTGCAATACGTGCTCAACCGCAAGATTCAGCCGCTGAAGTTTTTCCTCAAGCAGGAGCTGATCTGGGTGCCGGTGATTGGCCTGGCCTGGTGGGCGCTGGGCTTTCCGTTCATGAAGCGCTACTCCAAGGCGTATCTGGAAAAACACCCGGAAAAGAAAGGTAAGGACCTGGAAACCACGCGCAAGACCTGCGCGAAATTCCGCCATAACCCGGTGGGGATTTTCAACTTCGTCGAAGGCACACGCTTCACCGAAGGCAAGCATGCGCAGCAGCAGTCACCGTTCAAATACCTGCTCAAGCCCAAGGCCGGCGGGATCGCCTTTGTGCTGGATGCGATGGGCGAACAGCTGGAGTCGATCGTCAACGTGACGATTCATTATCCAGCGGGGCGTCCAGGGTTCTGGGATTTGCTCTGCGGCAATGTGCGCGATGTGGTGGTGCATTTTGAAGAAATCAAAATCCCGTCGGCCTTCATCGGCAAGAACTACGACCAGGACGGCGAGTATCGATTGCAGTTTCAGGGCTGGATCAATCAGCTGTGGCTGGACAAGGATGCGTTGCTGGAGCAGATGCACCGCGAATATCCACGTCACCAATAACCCCCTGTGGGAGCGAGCCTGCTCGCGAAAGCGGTGGATCAGCATACAAAGATGTTGAATGAGATAAAGCTTTCGCGAGCAGGCTCGCTCCCACAGTTGATCGTTCCCACGCTCCGCGTGGGAATGCAGCCCGGGACGCTCCGCGTCCCTGCCGAAGCGGACGCGGAGCGTCCAATGAGGCATTCCCACGCGGAGCGTGGGAACGATCACCCAACACTAAAAAGCCCGCCGATGATCACTCACCGGCGGGCTTTTTCTTGCCGCTTGCAGCTAGTAGCTTGTCGCTGCTTCAATGCTTAAATCGCGCCACGCTGCCGCAACAGCTCCAGCACTTGCTTGACGCTTTCTTCCAGACTCAGGGACTGCGTGTCGATCACCAAATCGGCATTGAGCGGCACGTCGTACGGGAAGGATTCGCCCGGGATATTGTCGCCGCCAGCAGCGTACAGCCCTTGCGGATCACGCTCGGCGCACACGGTCGGCGAGGCCTGCACGTAGACCGTCAGCAAGCGATCCTTGCCGATCAGTTCCTTGGCCTGCTCGCGACCTTCGGCACTTGGCGCGACGAACGCGGCCAGGGTCAGCAGCCCCGCTTCGTTGAACTGACGCGCCACGTGCGCGGCACGACGCCAGTTCTCGGTACGCCCGGCGCGATCCTGCGGCAGACCCTTGTTCAGATCGTGACGCAGGTTCTGGCCATCGAGTACAAACACCGCACGGCCCATGTCGAACAGCTTGCGCTCGACCGCATACGCCAGGGTGCTTTTACCCGCGCCGGACAGGCCGCTGAACAGCACGGTGGCCGGTTGCTGGCCGAAGCGCTGGGCACGTTCTTCTGTCGCCACGTGGGCCAGTTTGCCGTGGTGGGTGGCGGTGCCATGGGCCACTGGCTGAGCGACGATCATGCCGGCGCCAACGGTGCCGTTGGTCAGGCGATCGATGACGATGAACGCGCCGGTAGTGCGGTTGCTTTCGTAACCGTCGAGGGCGATCGGCGCGTCGAGCGCGATCTTCACCTTGCCGATTTCGTTGAGCTGCAACGCGCTCGCCGGGCCTTCTTCCAATGTGTTCACGTCGACCTTGTTGACGATGCTGGCGATGGAGCCCGGCACGTAACTGGTGGCGCGTTTGATGTCGTATTTCTTGCCCGGCAGCATCGGCTCTTCAGCCATCCACACCAGCATCGCTTCGAAGCTGTCGGTGACCGGCGGCACGTTGTCGGCATGCACCAACAGGTCGCCACGGGAGATATCGATTTCGTCTTCCATGGTCAGGGTTACCGCCTGACCTGGACCTGCGTGCTCCAGTTCACCTTCGAAGGTGACGATGGATTTCACCCGGCTGCTCTTGCCTGACGGCAGCACCACGACTTCGTCGCCCTTGTGCACGATGCCGCTGGCCAGGGTGCCGGCGAAACCACGGAAATTCAGGTTCGGACGGTTGACGTACTGCACCGGGAAACGCAGATCGGTGAAGTTGCGATCGCCCGCCACTTCCACTGTCTCGAGAATTTCCATCAGCGACTGGCCGGTGTACCACGGCGAGCGCTCGGACTTGTTCACCACGTTGTCGCCTTTAAGGGCAGACATCGGCACGAAGTGCATGCTGGTCGGCTTCATCTTCAAGCCTTCGGCGAACTTCAGGTAGTCGGCCTTGATCGACTCGAACACGCCTTCGTCGAAGTCCTTCAAGTCCATCTTGTTGATGGCAACGACGATGTGTTTGATGCCCAGCAACGAAGCGATGAAGCTGTGGCGACGGGTCTGGGTCTGCACGCCGTAACGGGCGTCGACCAGAATGATCGCCAGGTCACAGGTGGACGCACCGGTGGCCATGTTGCGGGTGTACTGCTCATGGCCGGGGGTGTCGGCAATGATGAATTTGCGCTTGGCGGTGGAGAAATAGCGGTAAGCGACATCAATGGTGATGCCCTGCTCACGCTCGGCCTGCAGACCGTCGACCAGCAATGCCAGGTCGATGTCGTCACCGGTGGTGCCGACTTTCTTCGAATCGCGGGTGATCGCTTCGAGGTGATCTTCGTAGATCATCTTCGAGTCGTGCAGCAGGCGCCCGATCAGGGTGCTCTTGCCGTCATCGACGTTACCGCAGGTCAAAAAGCGCAGCAGCTCTTTACGTTCGTGCTGGCCCAGGTAGGCGAGGATGTCCTCGCTGATCAAATCAGAAACATGCGACATGACAGCCCCTTAGAAATAGCCTTGACGTTTTTTGTCTTCCATCGAGCCTGCGCCATCGTGGTCGATGACCCGGCCCTGGCGCTCGGAAGTTCGCGTCAGGAGCATTTCCTGAATGATGTCCGTAAGGCTTTCGGCCTCGGACTCCACCGCGCCCGTCAACGGGTAGCAGCCAAGGGTGCGGAACCGCACTTTCTTTTTCACGATGCGCGCTTTGTCTTCATCGGACAGGTGCTCGAGGATGCGCTCGTCGTCGATCATGATCAGCGTGCCGTTCTTCTCGATCACTTCGCGTTCGGCGGCGAAGTACAGGGGCACAATCGGAATGCCTTCGAGATAGATGTACTGCCAGATGTCCAGCTCGGTCCAGTTCGACAACGGGAACACACGAATGGATTCGCCCTTGTTGACCTTGCCGTTGTAGACGTTCCACAGCTCCGGACGCTGGTTTTTCGGGTCCCAGCGGTGCTTGCTGTCACGGAACGAGTACACGCGCTCTTTGGCGCGGGATTTCTCTTCATCGCGACGGGCGCCGCCGAACGCTGCGTCGAAACCATGCTTGTCGAGTGCCTGTTTCAGGCCTTCGGTTTTCATGATGTCGGTGTGCTTGGCGCTGCCGTGGGTGAACGGGTTGATGTTCTGCGCTACGCCATCGGGGTTGATGTGGGTAATCAGGTCCAGGCCCAAGTCTTCGACCATCTTGTCGCGGAACTTGTACATTTCCTGGAATTTCCAGCGGGTGTCGACGTGCATCACCGGAAACGGCAGTTTGCCCGGGAAGAACGCCTTGCGTGCCAGGTGCAGCATCACGGCGGAGTCTTTACCGATGGAGTACAGCATCACCGGGTTATCGAACTCGGCGGCCACCTCGCGGATGATGTGGATGCTTTCCGCCTCCAGCTGTTTCAGATGCGTCAGTTTGTCGACCATGGCTACTCACGAAAGCTTTCTTATGAACGGCCAGCGGGCCGTGTTCGAGCGAGGAATCCTAGCACAGCGACCTCTTCTAATCAGGACGCCAACTAGATCGAAAGGGTATATGAATATGCCCACCAGTTCGGCCGTCAGGGCCGAACGTGGGAGCGAGCCTGCTCGCGAAGGCGGAGTGTCAGGCACCTTTGTATTGAAGGTCTGACGCCTTCGCGAGCAGGCTCGCTCCCACAGGGGTTTGCGGTGAGTTCAGATCGGGTTGGGGCAATCGATGAATATGTGCTCAAGGGCAAAGCGCTTCGCCAGATACTCGCCCAGCGCCTGCACGCCATAGCGTTCGGTGGCGTGATGGCCGGCGGCGATGAAGCTGATGTCGTTTTCCCGCGCACTGTGGAAAGTCTGCTCGGAGGCCTCGCCACTGATGAACAGATCGACCCCCGCCGCCACGCCCTGATCGATATAACCCTGGCCACCGCCGGTGCACCAGCCGACGCGGCGGATCATGCCGCTGCCTTCGATCAGCAGCGGCTCGCGGCCCATGACTTCCTGCACCTTGCGCGCGAAATCCCGCGCAGTCATTGGCTCATTCAGCGAACCGACCAGCCCGACGACTTTCGGATTGCTCGGGTCGAGCGGCCCTTCGACAGTGATGTCGAGCTGACGCGCCAGTTGCACGTTGTTGCCGACGTCCGGGTGCAGATCCAGCGGCAGGTGATAGGCGAGCAGACTGATGTCGTGCTTGAGCAGGGTTTTCAAGCGGCGCTGTTTCATACCCGTGACGCAGGGGTTTTCGCCTTTCCAGAAATACCCGTGGTGGACCAGGATCAGGTCGGCCTCGGCCTCGACGGCGGCATCGAGCAACGCCTGGCTGGCGGTGACGCCACTGACGATGCGCATCACTTGCGGGCGGCCTTCGACCTGTAATCCGTTGGGGCAATAATCGGCAATTTTCGCACTGCCCAGGTAACGGTCGGCTTCTTCGACGAGGGTGCTGAGGGCAACGGCCATGAAAGACTCCTAAATATCCCGTTCAGAGGCGCGCGCGGCCTCGTATAATGCGCGACATTATGGGCGGTCTGACCTCGCCTGCAACCTTTCCAGGAACGTGCTTAATGCTCAAGGCGCTGCGTTTTTTTGGCTGGCCGCTGTTGGCCGGTGTGCTTATCGCTCTGTTGATTATTCAGCGTTACCCCGAGTGGGTCGGGCTGCCGAGCCTCGACGTCAATCTGCAACAGGCGCCACAGACCACGATCGTGCAACAGGGGCCGGTGTCCTATGCGGATGCGGTGGGCATCGCCGCGCCGTCGGTGGTCAACCTGTACACCACCAAGGTCATCAACAAACCGGCGCATCCCTTGTTCGAGGATCCGCAGTTCCGCCGCTTCTTCGGTGACAATTCGCCGAAACAGAAGCGCATGGAATCGAGCCTCGGTTCCGGGGTAATCATGAGCCCGGAAGGCTACATCCTCACCAACAACCACGTCACCAGCGGCGCCGACCAGATTGTCGTGGCATTGAAGGACGGTCGCGAAACACTCGCACGGGTGATTGGCAGCGATCCTGAGACTGACCTGGCTGTCCTGAAGATCGACCTGAAAAACCTCCCGGCAATCACCGTCGGCCGCTCCGACAGCATTCGCATCGGTGACGTCGCGCTGGCTATCGGCAACCCGTTCGGCGTCGGTCAGACCGTGACCATGGGCATCATCAGCGCCACCGGCCGCAATCAGCTGGGGCTGAATAACTACGAAGACTTCATCCAGACCGATGCGGCGATCAACCCGGGCAACTCCGGCGGTGCGCTGGTCGATGCCAACGGCAACCTCACCGGTATCAACACGGCGATCTTTTCCAAATCCGGCGGCTCGCAAGGCATCGGTTTCGCCATCCCGGTGAAACTGGCGATGGAAGTGATGAAGTCGATCATCGAGCACGGCCAAGTGATTCGTGGCTGGCTGGGCATCGAAGTACAACCGCTGACTCAGGAGCTGGCGGAGTCGTTTGGCCTGTCCGGGCGTCCGGGGATTGTCGTCGCCGGAATCTTCCGTGACGGCCCGGCGCAGAAAGCCGGCCTGCAACTGGGCGATGTGATTCTGAGCATCGATGGCGAGCCGGCCGGCGATGGTCGCCGCTCGATGAACCAGGTGGCGCGGATCAAACCGACCGACAAGGTGACGATTCAAGTGATGCGTAACGGCAAGGAGCTGAAGCTGACCGCTGAAATCGGCCTGCGTCCACCACCGGCACCGGTGAAAGAAAAAGAAGAGTAAAAATGTTTTCGCGCCAACGGCGCGAATAACAGACATTCTCAACGGGCATGTTATATTGTTTCAATTCTCGCAATTGGAACAACATAACATGTCGTCTCGCAAAAAGGCCTCACTGTTGGGCCTGACTCTGGGTTTGCTCTGCGATCCCGCCCTCGCCGATGAGCCGCAGCCCGTTGAGCTGGAAGCCATCAGCGTCACCTCCGACTACGAAACACCCACCGGCCCGGTCAGCGGTTATCGCGCGACTCGCTCCGCCAGTGCGACCAAAACCGACACGGCGATTCGCGATATCCCGCAAGCCATCAGCGTGGTCCCGGCCAGTGTGCTCTCGGATCTGGGCAGCAGCAGCGTCGAACGCGCGCTGGATTTTGCTGGCGGCGTATCGAAGCAGAACAACTTCGGCGGCCTGACCCTGTACGAATACAGCGTGCGCGGCTTCACCACGTCCGAGTTCTACAAGGACGGTTTCAGCGCCAATCGCGGTTACCCGAGCACGCCGGATGCGGCCAATATCGAGCGCATCGAAGTGCTCAAAGGCCCGGCCGCCAGCCTGTACGGCCGGGGCGATCCCGGCGGTACGGTGAACATCGTCACCAAGAAACCGCAGCCCGAAGCGTTCACCACTGTGCAAACCAGCGCCGGCAGTTGGGACCGCTACCGCACCGCGCTGGACGTCAACACGCCCCTCGATGATCAGGGCGATTTGCTCTCGCGCATCAACCTCGCCGTAGAAGACAACAACAGCTTTCGCGATCACGTCGACAGCCAGCGGGTCTTCGTTGCGCCCTCGATCAGTTGGCAGTTGAGCCCGGACACATCGCTGCTGGTGGAGAGCGAAATCGTCCGTCACAACTCGACGTTCGATCGTGGCGTTGTGGCGCCGAACAACAAATGGAGCGGCGTATCGCGCTCGACGTTCTTGGGCGAGCCCAACGACGGCAACATCGACAACCATAACAACCTGCTCCAGGCCACTCTTGAACACCATCTGAACGACAGCTGGAAACTGCGTCTGGCCAGCCACTACAAGGAAGGCAAGCTCTGGGGCGACGCCACGGAACAACGCGCGCTGAACGCCGACGGCCATACGGTCAACCGCCGCTTGCGCGAACGCGACACGAGTTGGCACGACAGCATCACCCAACTGGAACTGCGCGGTCTGTTCGACCTCGGGCCGTGGCAGCATGAATTGCTGATCGGCACCGAGTACGAGAATTACCGCAAGGACGAACGCGTCACCACCATTGCTGGCGGCCCCTACGCCATCGACATCTATAAGCCGGTCTACGGCCAGCCGAAACCCAACGGCGCACGCTCGGGCACCGACTTCTTCGAACACGTCGAAAGTCATGCGCTGAATCTGCAGGACCAGATCATCTTCACCGACAAGCTGCGCGGCATGGTCGGCGCGCGCTTCGAGCACTTCGATCAGCGCATCGACGATCACAGCCGCAACGCCAAAAGTCAGCAACGCCACGACGCGCTGACTCAACGCGCCGGCCTGCTCTATCAGCTCACGCCGAACACCGGCCTGTTCGCCAACGCCTCGACCTCGTTCAAACCGAACAACGACCTGGATGCTTCCGGCAAATCCTTCGATCCGGAAGAAGGTGTCGGTTACGAAGTGGGGATCAAGAACGAACTCTTCGATGAGCGCGTGAGCAGCACCCTCGCCTTCTTCCACATCGACAAGGAAAACGTCCTCGCCCTCGATCCGGGCACCGACACCAGCCGCGCCATGGGCAAGGCGCGCAGTCAGGGTTTCGATTGGCAAGTGAGCGGCCAGGTGACCGACGCGATACGGGTCATCGGCGCCTTCGCCTACATCGACGCCGAGGTGACCAAGGGCGACGCGACCATTCCCACCGGCAGCCGCATCCTCGGCGTGGCCAAACGCAGCGGCAGTCTGCTGGGCGTCTATGAATTTCAGGATGGCCGTCTGCGCGGTTCAGACGTCGGCGCAGCGTTCACCTACGTCGGCGATCGCTCGGGCGAATCCGGCAGCGACTTCGAATTGCCGGCCTACCAGACCGTCGACTTGCTCGCACATTACAAGGCCAGCGACAACGTCACGGTCGGCCTGAACCTGAACAACATCTTCGACGAGAAATACTACGAGCGCTCCTACAGCAACTACTGGGTCAACCCCGGCGAGCCGCGCAATTTCACCGTAAGCCTGACACTCAACCTGTAAAAGGACGTCACCATGCACTACGGCAAATCCCTTCTGCTCATCGCTGCGCTATTCACCGGCCAAGTGTCGGCCCACGGCCTGTGGACAGAGGAACGACGCGGCAACATCGAGGTGGTCTACGGTCACGGCGCCGAAGACAACGCCTTCAAGGCACAAAAAGTCAGCGGTGCCTGGGCTTATGACGCAAGCGGCAAAATGATCCCGGTCAGCGTCGAGCGCCTGGCCGATCATGCCCGTTTGAAACCATTGAAGCCGCCGGCGCTGATGGCCGTGGCGCTGAACAATGGCATGTGGTCGCAGACGGCGGACAAGAAGTGGATCAACGAAGGACGCAGCAAAGTGCCCGGCGCCACCGAGGCCACGCAGACCTTCAAGTACAGCCTGGCGATCTATCAGCCGGGGGCGAGGTTGCCGAAACTGGACCAGATCAAACTGCTGATCCTGCCGGAGGTCGATCCACTGACGGTCGGGCCGGGCAAATCGTTACCGGTGCGGGTGCTGCTCGATGGCAAACCGGCGGCAGGGGTGAAGTTGATTGGCGACTATCGCAGCGCGCCCAACACCCTGAGCACCGAGACCGACAAGGATGGGCGTGCGCAGGTGCTGGTGCGTAATGAAGGGTTGAATGTGATTGCGGCGCAGGTTGAAGTGCCGGTGAAGGACAGTGTGGATGTGGACAGTCGTGGGTTGTTCAGTTCGCTGACATTCGTTGGCGAGCCGCATCACGAATAAAAGCACACCCTCACCCCAGCCCTCTCCCGGCGGGAGAGGGAGCCGACCGAGTTGTCTTGCGGGATACATCGACCTGAAAGACCGAGTTGATTATGGATTCAATACAAATCGTTCAAGTCGGTGAACCTCTGCAATATTCCCATTCAGCCCCCTCTCCCTCTGGGAGAGGGGGCCGACCGAGTTGTCTTGCGGGATACATCGACCTGAAAGACCGAGTTGATTATGGATTCAATACAAATCGTTCAAGTCGGTGAACCTCTGCAATATTCCCCATTCAGTCCCCTCTCCCCTCTGGGAGAGGGCTAGGGTGAGGGGCTTTTGCTTTTAGAGGTCGCCAAGGCCGTCGATCAACGCCTGATTCTGCTCCGGCGTACCCACCGATATCCGCAAGAACTGCGCAATCCGTTCCTGCTTGAAGTGCCGCACGATCACGCCCTGCTCGCGCAGCTTGGCCGCCATGCCCGCCGCATCATGCTGCGGGTGGCGAGCGAAGATGAAGTTGGCCGCCGACGGCAGCACTTCAAAGCCTTTAGCCTGCAACTGCGCCACCACCCATTCGCGGCTCTCGATCACCTGACGACAGGTCTTGTCGAAATACTCGCGATCTTCGAAAGCCGCCGCCGCGCCGACAATCGCCAGACGATCCAGTGGATAGGAGTTGAAGCTGTTCTTGATCCGCTCCAACGCCTCGATCAGATCCGGGTGCCCTACCGCCAGACCGACACGCAGGCCGGCCAGCGAGCGTGACTTGGACAGCGTCTGCGTCACCAGCAGGTTCGGATAGCGGTCCACCAGACTGATCGCCGTCTCGCCACCGAAGTCGATGTACGCCTCATCCACGACTACAACCGAATCTGGACTGGCCTTGAGGATTTGCTCGACGGCGTCCAGCGCCAGCAGGCAGCCGGTCGGGGCGTTCGGGTTGGGGAAAATGATCCCGCCATTCGGTTTGGCGTAGTCGGCCGGGTTGATCTGGAATTGCGCATCCAGTGGCACCGCATCGAATTCAATGCCGTACAGACCGCAGTAGACCGGATAGAAGCTGTAGCTGATGTCCGGGAACAGCAGCGGCTGATCGTGTTGCAGCAGACCGTGGAAGATGTGCGCGAGCACTTCGTCCGAACCGTTGCCAAGGAACACCTGACTGGTTTGCACGCCGTAATATTCGGCCACGGCGTTTTTCAGCAGATCACTGTTCGGGTCCGGATACAGGCGCAAGTTGTCGTTGAGTTCGGCTTGCATCGCCGCCAGCGCTTTTGGCGACGGGCCATACGGATTTTCGTTGGTATTGAGCTTGACCAGTTTGGTCAGCTTCGGCTGTTCGCCCGGCACGTAGGGCACCAGATCCTTGACGAACGGGCTCCAGAATTTACTCATCGCTCAGTTCCCCTGCCCTTTCAGAAAGTCTTGGTCTTTGATGCGGTATTCGGCGCTGCGCGCGTGGGCGCTCAGCGATTCACCACGGGCCAGTACCGATGCAGTTTTGCCCAGTTCGGAAGCGCCGGCCTCGGAGCAGAAGATGATCGACGAGCGCTTCTGGAAGTCGTAGACGCCAAGCGGCGAGGAGAACCGCGCGGTGCCGGAAGTCGGCAACACGTGGTTCGGACCGGCGCAGTAATCGCCCAACGCTTCGGAAGTGTGGCGGCCCATGAAGATCGCACCGGCGTGACGAATCTGCGGCAACCAGGCTTGTGGATCGGCGACCGACAACTCCAGGTGTTCCGGGGCGATACGATTGGCGACTTCGATGGCCTGGGCCATGTCAGTGACCTGGATCAGCGCACCACGGCCATTGATCGAAGTTTCGATGATGGTCGCGCGGTCCATGGTCGGCAGCAGTTTGTCGATGCTCGCGGCTACCTTGTCGAGGAACTCGGCATCGGGGCTGACCAGAATCGCTTGCGCGTCTTCGTCGTGCTCGGCCTGGGAGAAAAGGTCCATGGCGATCCAGTCCGGATCGGTCTGGCCGTCGCACACTACAAGAATTTCCGAAGGGCCGGCAATCATGTCGATGCCGACCTGACCGAACACATGGCGCTTGGCGGTGGCGACATAGATATTGCCCGGGCCGACAACCTTGTCGACACGCGGCACGCTTTCGGTGCCGTACGCCAGTGCGGCAACTGCTTGCGCGCCGCCGATGGTGAACACGCGGTCGACACCGGCGATGCAGGCAGCGGCCAGCACCAGCTCGTTGATTTCACCGCGCGGGGTCGGCACGACCATGACCACTTCGGTCACGCCGGCGACCTTGGCCGGAATCGCGTTCATCAATACCGACGACGGATACGAGGCCTTGCCGCCCGGCACGTAAAGGCCTGCGCGATCCAGTGGCGTGACTTTCTGGCCGAGCACCGTGCCGTCAGCCTCGGTGTAGCTCCAGGAATCCTGCTTCTGTTTTTCGTGATAGCTGCGCACCCGGGCGGCGGCTTTTTCCAAGGCCTCGCGTTGCGGCACAGTGATGCGGGTCAGGGCCAGTTCGAGACGCTCGCGCGGCAGGATCAGGTCGGCCATCGAGGCGACTTCAAGACCGTCGAACTTCTGGGTGAACTCGACCAGCGCCGCGTCACCGCGCTCGCGCACAGCCTTGATGATGTCCAGCACGCGCTGATTGACCGAGTCATCAGACACACTTTCCCAGCTCAGCAGATGATCCAGATGATGCGCGAAATCCGGGTCAGCAGCGTTGAGTCGGCGAATTGCAGTCGGTGCGGTCATAGCGAGAGCCTCATAGGAATTGGCAAAAAACTCAGGCGCCCGAAACTAGCATTCGATCCGCTTGGGCACCTGAGAATTCTGGCTATGAGGCGGATAGACGGCGCGGCCTCGGGCCGCGCTGGTAGATCAGCCGCGGTGTCGCGATTCCACTGCGTTGCGCAGGGTGTCGATCAACGCCTGGATTCGGGCGTGCTGCATTTTCATTGAAGCCTTGTTGACCACCAGACGCGAGCTGATCGTGGCGATCAGTTCCTGTGGCTCCAGGCCGTTGGCGCGCAGGGTGTTACCGGTGTCGACCACGTCGATGATCTTGTCGGCCAGCCCGATCAGCGGCGCCAGTTCCATCGAGCCGTACAGCTTGATGATGTCGACCTGACGGCCCTGCTCGGCGTAATAACGCTTGGCAACGTTGACGAACTTGGTCGCCACGCGCAGACGGCCCTTGGGCTCGGCCGCGCCGATCTTGCCGGCGGTCATCAACTTGCACTGGGCGATCTGCAGGTCCAGCGGCTCGTAGAGGCCCTGGCCGCTGTATTCCATCAGCACGTCCTTACCGGCGACGCCGAGGTCGGCCGCGCCATGCTCGACATAGGTCGGCACGTCGGTGGCACGCACGATCAGCAGACGCACGTCGTCCTGGGTCGTGGGAATGATCAGCTTGCGGCTCTTGTCCGGATTCTCGGTCGGCACGATGCCCGCTTCAGCGAGAAGCGGCAGAGTGTCGTCAAGGATGCGGCCCTTGGACAGTGCGATGGTCAACATGGGAAACGTCAGTCCTTATCAAGGTACTCATGCCCGGTCGCAATCGGCGCCGGACACACATCGAGGGTGCGTACACCCTCGACTCGAAACGAATTCAGTGGACACGTCCCTGTGTCCCGATGCGGCGATCAGCCCGGAACGCGACGGATCTTGGCACCCAGCATTTGCAGTTTTTCTTCGATGCACTCGTAACCACGGTCTATGTGGTAGATGCGGTCGATCAGCGTGTCGCCTTCGGCAACCAGCGCCGAGATCACCAGACTGGCCGATGCGCGCAGGTCGGTGGCCATGACTGGCGCGCCCTTGAGCTTCTCGATACCGGTGACGATGGCAGTGTTGCCTTCAACCTGGATATGCGCGCCCATGCGGTGCAGCTCGTACACGTGCATGAAACGGTTTTCGAAGATTGTCTCGATCACCGCACCAGTACCTTCGGCAATGGCGTTGAGCGAGATGAACTGGGCCTGCATGTCGGTCGGGAACGCCGGGTACGGCGCGGTGCGCACGTTGACCGCCTTCGGGCGTTTGCCGTGCATGTTCAGCTCGATCCAGTCTTCACCGCAGGTGATTTCCGCACCGGCTTCACGCAGCTTTTCCAGCACCGCTTCGAGAATGGTCGGATCGGTGTCCTTGACCTTGACGCGGCCACCGGTCACGGCAGCAGCGACCAGATAGGTGCCGGTTTCGATACGGTCAGGCATGACTTTGTAGAAAGCCGAACCCAGACGCTCGACGCCATCAATTGTGATGGTGTCGGTGCCAGCGCCGGAAACCTTGGCGCCCATGGCATTGAGGAAGTTCGCCAAGTCGACTACTTCAGGCTCGCGCGCGGCGTTCTGCAACACGCTGCGGCCTTTGGCCAGTGCAGCGGCCATCATGATGTTCTCGGTACCGGTCACGCTGACGGTGTCGAAGAAGAAGTGCGCGCCGCGCAAACCACCTTCAGGTGCCTTGGCCTTGATGTAGCCGCCTTCGACGTCGATGACCGCGCCCATGGCTTCCAGACCGCGGATGTGCAGGTCGACCGGACGCGAACCGATGGCGCAACCGCCAGGCAGTGCGACTTCGGCTTCACCGAAACGCGCGACCATCGGGCCGAGCACAAGGATCGACGCACGCATGGTTTTCACCAGTTCGTACGGCGCGATCAGGGTCTTGATGGTGCGCGGGTCGATTTCGACGCTGAGCTTCTCGTCGATTACCGGCTCAATGCCCATGCGCCCGAACAGCTCGATCATGGTGGTGATGTCGTGCAGGTGCGGCAGGTTGCCAACGGTGACCGGGCCATCGCACAGCAAGGTCGCGGCCAGAATCGGCAGGGCGGAGTTCTTCGCGCCGGAAATGCGGATCTCGCCATCAAGACGAGCGCCACCGGTAATAATCAATTTATCCATTAGTATCTCGACGCCCTAGGGCTCAGGTGCGCTCGGCCCAGGCCGCGCGGCTGAAAAATTTCATAGTGACCGCATGGATGCTGCCATCGGTGATCCATGGGTTCAAATGGGCATAGACCTGCTGCTGACGCTTCACCGGGCTCAACGCCGCCAGTTCATCGCTAATCACGTTCAGCTGGAAGTTGCAGCCTTCGCCCTCAACTTCTACCAGCGTTCCTGGCAGCTTTCCTTCAAGGAAGCTCTTCACTTCTACGGCCTGCATGCTCAACCTCAATCGGCGCCCTGTGCGCACGGGTCGGACATCATACAAAAAAGCCCCGCGCCTGCGAACCCCGCAACGCAGGACTCTGACGGGGGGCTTCTTTATAGATGATGGTTCAGGGTTGCGCCAACAGCTCGGTCAGTTCACTGACCTGAGCGATTTCGCGCATGTCTTCAGGCATCGCACGGATGCTGACGGCCTTGCCGGCCGCCTGGGCATCGCGCATGAAGCACAGCAGCAACGACAGGCCGACGCTGCTGGACTTCTGCACCGCCGAACAATCGATGACCAGCGCGGACGCCTTGCTCGACTTGATCAGCGCCTGCCCTTCCTTGCGCAGCTCAGGCCCGGTGCGGTAATCCAGCACGCCGCTGAGCACCAGCTCGTCGACATCACTCATACGAACTGCCGCCTCACTCATTGCGCTGGCTTCGCGGCGGCTTTGTCGGTTTCCTGCTTGGCCTTGGCCACTTCACCGGCCCAGCCATCGATGGTCTTGTCCAGATCGTTGCCATTGCGTTGCATGGCGTCGGCGAACTGGTCACGGAACAGCTTGCCGATGTTGATGCCGTTGATGATCACGTTGCGCAGTTTCCACTCGCCGCTGATCTTCTCAAGCGTGTACTGCACCGGATAGATCGCGCCATTGCTGCCCTTGACGGTCATGTTGACGCTGGTGCGGTCGCCCGATTCGTCTTTGGCCGGGTCAACCGTGATGCCCTGGTTGTTGTATTCCAGCAGAGCGTTGCCATAGAACTGGAACAGACCGCGCTTGAAGTTTTCCTGAAAGCGCTGCATCTGCTCAGGCGTGGCCTTGCGCGAATACTTCACGGTCATGATGCTTTTGGAGATGCCCTCGGCATCCACCACCGGCCCCACAATGCTGTTGAGCGCCGCATAAAAATCCTGCGGATCCTGCTTGTACTTCTCTTTGTTTGCCTGCAAGTCGGCAAGCATCCGGTTCGTGGTGTCCTGAATCAGGTCATGAGCCGATTGCCCCGGTGCAGCGTTAGCCATCAACGGCAGGGCCGCGAGCAACACCAACAGGCCACGTCGCAAGATAGAGATCATTCAAAAGCTCCTCATTTGGCGTCTTTGCTAACGGTATTGAGCAGGAATTTACCGATCAGGTCTTCCAGTACCAGTGACGACTGCGTGTCGTGGATGGTTCCACCGTCTTTCAACTGGGTGTCTTCACCGCCGACGCTGATACCGATGTATTTCTCGCCCAGCAGACCCGCGGTGAGGATAGATGCAGTCGAATCGACCGGCAGGTTGTCGACCTTTTTATCCACTTGCAGCGTGACCCGACCGGTGAAGCTGTCGCGATCCAGATCGATTGCGGTGACCTTGCCGATGGTCACACCGGCCATGGTCACTTTGGCTCTGACCGTCAGACCGGCGATATTGTCGAAATACGCATACAACTTGTAAGTGTCGGTGGACGAAGTCGGAGACAGGCCGCTGACGCGCAAGGCGAGCAGCAGCAAAGCCAGGATCCCTGCCAGCAGGAACAGGCCGACACCGATTTCCAGGGTGCGGTTTTGCATCAGAAATCTCCAAACATCAAAGCGGTCAGAATAAAGTCCAGACCGAGCACTGCCAGCGAGGCAAACACCACGGTCTTGGTGGTGGCACGACTGATTCCCTCGGAAGTGGGTTCACAGTCATAGCCTTGGAATACGGCGATCCAGGTCACGACAAAGGCGAAAACGACACTCTTGATCACGCCATTTAGCACATCACTGGTGAAGTTCACGCTGTTCTGCATGTTCGCCCAGTACGAGCCTTCGTAGACGCCCAGCCAGTCGACCGCCACCCACGAACCGCCCCAGATGCCGACGACGCTGAAAATCATCGCCAGCACCGGCAGGGAAATGAAGCCGGCCCACAGGCGCGGGGCAATGATGTACTTGAGCGGATCGACACCGATCATTTCCAGGCTGGACAGCTGCTCGGTGGATTTCATGTTGCCGATTTCGGCGGTCAACGCCGAACCGGCCCGCCCGGCAAACAGCAACGCCGTTACCACCGGCCCCAGTTCACGCAGCAGCGTCAGGGCGACCATCTGCCCTACAGCCTGCTCTGAACCATAGCTGGAAAGAATGCTGAAGCCCTGCAGCGCCAGGACCATGCCGATGAAAATGCCGGAGACCACGATGATCACCAGCGACATGACGCCGACCGAATGCAGCTGCTTGACCAACAGGCCAAAACCACCGCTGATACCGCCACGGCCCAGCAGGGCGTGAAACAGGAACAGGGTCGCCCGACCAAACACCGCGACCGCGTCGATCGCCGATTCGCCGAACCGACGCACGCGTTCCATCAATGAAATTCTGCGCATCAACGCTTCCCCAGAAGATCTGCGCGGTAATCCGTCGCTGGAAAGTGATACGGCACCGGGCCATCGGGATCACCGGTCATGAACTGACGGATACGCGGATCATCCGAATTCATCAGCTCATCCGGCGTGCCCTGCCCCAGCACCTGACCATCGCCCACGACATAGATGTAGTCGGCAATGCTCGCGGTTTCCGCCAGGTCGTGCGAGACGACGATGCTGGTGATTCCCAGTGCATCGTTGAGCAGGCGGATCAGGCGCACCAGCACGCCCATGGCGATCGGGTCCTGGCCCACGAAGGGCTCGTCGTACATGAGAATCTGCGGATCGAGGGCAATCGCCCGGGCCAGCGCCACGCGGCGCTTCATGCCGCCGGACAGTTCGTCCGGCATCAGCTCGATGGCGCCACGCAGCCCCACGGCCTGCAATTTCAGCAGGACGATGTCGCGAATCATGTCTTCCGGCAGTTGCGTGTGCACCCGCAGCGGAAAGGCCACGTTCTCGAACACATCGAGGTCGGTGAACAGCGCACCGCTCTGAAACAGCACGCCCATGTGCTTGCGCGCATCGAACAGATCACTGCGCGACAGCGTCGGCAGGTTCTGCCCGTTGACCCAGACTTCGCCGCCGGACGGCCGCAACTGCGCGCCCATCAGGCGCAGCAGCGTGGTCTTGCCGCAGCCGGAAGGCCCCATGATGCCGGTGACCTTGCCGCGCGGAATGCGGATATCGACGTTATTGAAAATGCTCCGCGCACCGCGCTTGAAGGAGACTCCCTTCAGCTCGACCGCGTAGGCGTTATCGGCACTCATCTAAACTCCTTGCGATGCAGCCTCTCACTGGGATGCCAGACTTTCCTCGGAAACACCTGCATCCCGGGCAGGCCGAACTGGCGGCGAACTATATCACTGCAAAGGCTGAGCGCCCAAGCGAGAACCCGGCCAAGATCGCCGACTGAAGAGGGCCTGAGCGACTTTCAGAGGGTTTTGGTAACCAGTAATGACAAAGCACGTCGAACTTGCGTGAGGCTTTGCCACATACCCGCTATAATCGCCGCCTTTTCATCGGCCCATACGATTCTGACATGAGCAAAACCTGCGACCTGATTCAATCGGCACAACGCACCATCCGCCTCGAAGTGGAAGCCGTCCAAGGCTTGATGGCCCATATCGACGCCGATTTCGTACGCGCTTGCGAGATGATTCTGGCCAGCAAGGGCCGTGTGGTCGTAGTCGGCATGGGCAAATCCGGGCACATCGGCAACAAGATCGCCGCCACCCTGGCCAGCACCGGCACTCCGGCGTTTTTTGTGCATCCGGCCGAAGCCAGCCACGGCGACATGGGCATGATCACCCGCGACGATGTGATTCTGGCCCTGTCGAACTCCGGCTCGACCAACGAAATCGTAACGCTGCTGCCATTGATCAAACGCCTGGGTATCCAGCTGATCAGCGTCACCGGCAATCCACAGTCGTCATTGGCGAAGGCTGCCGAGGTCAATCTCAATGTGCATGTCGAGCACGAAGCCTGCCCGCTGAATCTGGCACCGACCTCTTCGACCACGGCCGCACTGGTCATGGGCGATGCCCTGGCCGTGGCGCTGCTGGAAGCTCGTGGTTTCACCGCTGAAGATTTCGCGTTCTCGCATCCGGGCGGTGCCCTTGGCCGTCGCCTGCTGCTGAAAGTCGAAAACGTCATGCACGCAGGACAGGAGCTGCCGCAGGTACAACGCGGTACCCTGCTCAAGGACGCGCTAATGGAAATGACCCGCAAGGGTCTGGGCATGACCGCTATTATTGAGACCGATGGCAAGCTCGCCGGGATCTTCACCGACGGTGATTTGCGCCGCACGCTGGATCGCGCCATCGACATCCGCAGCGCCACCATCGACCAGGTGATGACTGCACACGGCAAGACCGCCCGGCCCGACATGCTCGCCGCCGAAGCCCTGAAAATCATGGAAGACCATCGAATCAACGCCCTGGTAGTCGTCGACGAGGAGGATCGCCCGATCGGCGCCTTCAACCTCTCCGATCTGCTGCGCGCAGGAGTCATGTAATGAGCAACGATCTGCTGCAACGCGGCAAAGCGATCAAACTGGCAGTGTTCGACGTCGACGGTGTGCTCACCGACGGGCGCCTGTACTTCCTCGAAGACGGCAGCGAGTTCAAGACCTTCAACACGCTCGACGGCCAGGGCATCAAGATGTTGATGAATGCCGGCGTGCAGACGGCGATCATCAGTGGTCGCAAGACCCCGGTGGTCGAGCGCCGCGCGAAAAACCTCGGCATCCCGCATCTGTTTCAGGGGCGCGAGGACAAACTGGTGGTACTCGACGGTCTGCTCGCGCAACTGGGCCTAAGCTATGAAGAAGTCGCCTATCTCGGTGACGATCTGCCAGACTTGCCGGTGATCCGCCGTGTAGGGCTGGGCATGGCGGTGGCCAACGCTGCCGATTTCGTCCGCGAACACGCCCACGGCGTTACCCGCGCCCGTGGCGGCGAAGGTGCCGCCCGCGAATTCTGCGAATTGATCCTGCGCGCCCAGGGCCGCCTCGAAGCGGCCAACGCCGCGTACCTGTGAGCCTGACCATGTTTAGCAAAAAGTTTCGCAATTTCCTGCTGTTCGGCTGCATCGCGGCGATTTTCGCTGCGGTGGGCTACTGGAACATCAGCCCGGAGCGCTTCCTCGACAAGCCGCCGGTCTCGGCCGCCGAGAATCCGATCGACTGGTACGCGACCAACACGCACACCATTCAGTACCTGCCCGACGGCAAGGTGCAGTACGAGATGACCTCCGACAAGGCCGAGCACGTCAAGGCCACCGATGTCACTCTGGTAACCAAGCCTGATTTGAACATGTACCGCGGCACCGACTTCCCGTGGCACGTGACCAGCGAGCGCGGCGAAGTGAATTCGGGCGGCACCGAAGTTGAATTGATCGATTCGGTCCGCGTACAGCGCACCGATGAGAAACAGCGCGGCACCCTGATCACCAGCACCCGCATGACCGTGTTCCCGCAGCAAGAATATGCGCAGACCGCGCAACCCGTTAGAATCGAGGGCGCTGGCGGCGTATCGACTGGCGTCGGAATGAAAGCGTACCTGAAGGACAGCAGGATACACCTGCAATCGAACGTAAGAGGACAGTATGAGGCTCGTTAAAACCCTCCCTATTTTGCTCAGTCTGGGCGCAGCACTGGGAAGCGCGAGCGCCTGGTCCCTGCCGAACGATCAGCAGCAGCCTATCCGCATTCAGGCCGACGACGCCCAACTGGACGACAAGAATGGCATCGCCACCTATAAAGGTGACGTGATCATTACCCAGGGCTCGATGATCGTTAAAGGCAACACCGTGACCATGACGCGCGCGCCCAATGGCGACATCGACGTGGTGACCTCGGTAGGCAACCTGGCTTACTTCGAGCAGTTGCAGACCCAGGGCGACGCCAACCCGGTCAAGGGCTACGGCGTGACGATTCAATACCACGCCCAGCAGAACCGGGTGGTGCTGATCGACAAGGCCAAGGTTATCGACAAGGATAACAACGTCACCCAGGGCGAAAAAATCGTCTACGACACCGTGAAGAAGCTGGCCAGCGCCGGTCGCGCCACAGGCAGCAAGGTCACCGAATCGCGTCCGCGCATCGACATGGTGATCCAGCCGAAGAAGAAAACCGAAGAGAAATCCCAGTAATGGCAACTCTGAAAGCTCAGCACCTGGCCAAGGCCTATAAAAGCCGCCAGGTCGTGCGTGACGTCAGCCTGTCGATCGACAGCGGGCAGATCGTCGGCTTGCTCGGCCCGAACGGCGCCGGCAAGACGACGTGCTTCTACATGATCGTCGGCTTGGTGCAGGCTGATCAGGGCCGTGTGCTGATCGATGATCTGGACGTCAGCCACCAGCCGATGCACGGCCGCGCCAAGGCCGGTATCGGCTATCTGCCGCAAGAAGCGTCGATCTTCCGTAAACTGTCGGTCGCCGACAACATCATGGCGATCCTCGAGACCCGCCCGGAGCTGGACAAGGCCGGTCGTCGCAAGGAGCTGGAAAGCCTGCTGCAGGAATTCCACATCAGCCACATCCGCGACAACCTCGGCATGAGCCTGTCCGGTGGTGAACGCCGCCGGGTGGAAATCGCTCGCGCCCTGGCGACGGCACCGAAATTCATACTGCTCGACGAACCGTTCGCCGGCGTTGACCCGATCTCGGTCGGCGACATCAAGCAGATCATCCATCACCTCAAGGCCAAGGGCATCGGTGTGCTGATCACCGACCACAACGTGCGTGAGACGCTGGACATTTGCGAAACCGCTTACATCGTCAACGACGGTCAACTGATCGCTGAAGGCGATGCCGAGACCATCCTGGCCAACGATCTGGTCAAGGAAGTGTATCTGGGTCACGAGTTCCGCCTGTAAGCGCGACAGCGCTGTATCGATTCAAGGCGCATTTATCCGCTTTAATTGTTACAGCGCTCTAGGCAAACACTTCAGTTTCAGGCATATAATTTGCTTAAGTTTGGCGCTTCGGCGCCCTGTAGTGGATGGCGCAAAGCGCCGGCGAATAAGGTGTTAAGCCCCTGCCATGAAACCATCGCTAGTCTTGAGAATGGGCCAGCAGCTGACGATGACACCGCAGCTGCAACAGGCCATCCGCCTGCTCCAATTGTCGACCCTGGACCTGCAACAGGAGATCCAGGAGGCTCTGGAATCCAATCCGATGCTCGAGCGCCAGGAAGAAGGCGACGACTTCGACAACGCCGATCCGCTGGCCGACAACGCCGAACAGAAGCCCGCCGAAATCCAGGAACCCTCCTACCAGGAAACCGCCCCGACGGTGGATAACCTCGAGGATGGCGATTGGAACGAGCGCATCCCCAATGAACTGCCAGTGGATACCGTCTGGGAAGACGTTTACCAGACCAGCGCCAGCAGCCTGCCCAGCAGCGATGACGATGAGTGGGATTTCACCACCCGCACGTCCGCCGGCGAGAGCCTGCAAAGCCATCTGCTCTGGCAACTGAACCTGGCGCCGATGTCCGACACCGATCGCCTGATCGCTGTCACCCTGATCGACTGCATCAACAATCAGGGCTATCTGGACGAAACACTCGAAGAAATTCTTGAAGCGTTCGATCCGGAACTGGACATCGAGCTCGACGAAATCGAAGCCGTCCTGCATCGCATCCAGCAATTCGAGCCCGCTGGTATCGGCGCCCGCAACCTCAGCGAATGCCTGCTGCTGCAATTGCGCCAGCTGCCCGCGAAGACGCCGTGGCTGACCGAGGCCAAGCGGCTTGTCGCCGATTACATCGACCTGCTCGGCAGCCGCGATTACAGCCAGTTGATGCGGCGCATGAAGCTCAAGGAAGACGAGCTGCGCCAGGTCATCGAACTGGTGCAGAGCCTCAATCCGCGTCCCGGCTCACAGATCGAGTCGACCGAAGCCGAATACGTGATTCCCGACGTGATCGTGCGCAAGGACAACGAGCGCTGGCTGGTCGAGCTGAACCAGGAATCGGTGCCTCGCCTGCGCGTCAACGCCCAGTACGCCGGTTTTGTGAAGCGCGCCGACACCAGCGCCGACAACACTTTCATGCGCAACCAGTTGCAGGAAGCGCGCTGGTTCATCAAGAGCCTGCAGAGCCGCAACGAAACCCTGATGAAAGTGGCCACGCAGATCGTCGAACATCAGCGCGGCTTCCTCGAATACGGCGACGAAGCAATGAAGCCGTTGGTATTGCATGACATCGCCGAAGCGGTCGGCATGCACGAATCGACGATTTCCCGGGTGACCACACAAAAATTCATGCATACCCCGCGCGGTATTTATGAGCTGAAATACTTTTTCTCCAGCCACGTCAGCACCTCCGAAGGCGGCGAATGCTCGTCCACGGCGATCCGCGCGATCATCAAGAAACTGGTCGCTGCGGAAAATCAGAAAAAGCCGTTGAGTGACAGCAAGATCGCTGGTTTACTGGAGGCACAAGGCATTCAGGTGGCTCGCCGCACCGTCGCCAAGTACCGCGAATCCCTCGGAATCGCGCCTTCGAGCGAACGCAAGCGGTTGATGTAAGCCACGTTACAGCGTTCCAGTGGCAGGCTTTTCGGCCTGCCGCTTTATGCACTGGCAACGAAGGAGAAGCTGTATGCAAGTCAACATCAGTGGACACCAACTGGAAGTGACCCAACCTCTGCGTTCCTACATCGAGGAAAAACTCCAGCGACTGGAGCGACATTTCGACAAGATCACCAACGTGCAGGTCACGATGTGCGTCGAAAAGCTGAAACAGAAGATCGAAGCCACCTTGCATATTCCCGGCAGTGAAGTGGTCGCAAACGCAGAAGATACCGACATGTACGCTGCGATCGACTCACTTACCGACAAGCTGGATCGCCAACTCAAAAAGCATAAGGAAAAGACCCAGAGCCTCCTCCAGGGCGCGACCGGTCGTTAACACCCCTATCCATGATCCGACTTGAAACCATCCTGACCCCCGGCCGTTCCCAAGTGAACGCGCCGGGCGGCAGCAAGAAAAAAGCCCTCGAACAGATTGCCAACCTGATCCACCGCGAAGTGCCGGATCTGGCGATGCAGGATGTCTTCGAGGCGCTGATCGCCCGTGAAAAACTCGGCTCCACCGGTTTTGGCAACGGCATCGCCATTCCCCACTGCCGCCTCAAGGGCTGCGCGGGGCCAGTGAGCGCCCTGCTGCACCTCGAAGCCCCGATCGATTTCGACGCCATCGACGGCGCTCCGGTGGACCTGTTGTTCGTACTGCTGGTCCCGGAAGCCGCAACCGACGCGCATCTGGAGTTGTTGCGCCAGATCGCCAGCATGCTCGACCGCAAGGAAGTGCGCGACAAATTGCGCAGCGCTCCGAGCAATGAAGCCTTGTACCAGGTTGTACTGGACGAGCAGAACGGGCACTAATCATGCGTTTGATCATTGTCAGTGGCCGTTCGGGCTCGGGTAAAAGTACCGCCCTGAATGTCCTTGAGGACAACGGCTACTACTGCATCGACAATCTGCCGGCCGGTTTGCTGCCGGAACTGGCCGAGCGAGCGCTGATTCACACAGAACTGGCGCAGCCGCTGGTCGCCGTGTCGATCGATGCGCGCAACCTGCCCAGCCATCTGTCACGTTTCCCTGAGTTGCTCGAAGACGTGCGTGCCAAGCATATCAAGTGCGATGTGCTGTACCTGGACGCCGATGAAGAAACCCTGCTCAAGCGTTTTTCCGAGACCCGTCGTCGTCACCCGCTGAGCAACGCCAATCGCTCACTGGCCGAGGCGATTCACGACGAAACCGCCCTGCTCGGTCCGATCGCCGATCTGGCCGACCTGAAGATCAACACCACCAGTCTGAATCTGTATCAACTGCGCGACACCATCAAGTTGCGCCTGTTGAATCAACCGGAGCCCGGTACGGCGTTTCTGGTCGAGTCGTTCGGCTTCAAGCGCGGCATGCCGGTCGACGCCGACCTGGTGTTCGACGTGCGCTGCCTGCCCAATCCGTACTGGAAACCGGAACTGCGTGCGCAATCGGGCCTTGATGCACCGGTGGCCGAGTACCTGGCGCAGCAGCCGGATGTCGAAGAAATGTATCAGGACATCTACGCCTACCTGAACAAGTGGCTACCACGCTTCGCCGCCAGCAACCGCGCCTACGTCACCATTGCCATTGGCTGCACCGGCGGGCATCACCGCTCCGTCTACCTGACCGAACGACTGGGTCAGGCCCTGCAGAAAACCCTGAAGAACGTCCAGGTTCGCCACCGCGACCTCACCTAAAGGATTTACACCGCGATGCCTGCTCGTGAAATCGAAATCATCAATAAGCTGGGCCTGCATGCCCGGGCATCGGCCAAATTTGTCGGCGTGGCGGGTCAGTATCCAGACTGCACGATCCGAGTGGGACGCACACCTGAAACGACTGTCGACGGCAAGAGCATCATGGCTATGATGATGCTCGCGGCGGGTAAAGGCACCAAGATCCATTTAAGCACCGAAGGCGAACAGGCTCAGGAAGCCATGGACGCATTGGTCGATCTGATCGAAAGGTATTTCGACGAAGGTGAATAATCCTTGAGGCGGGGACACTGTTCCTCGCCTCCATTCACCCCAACGCCGTATCCATCACCATCATCAGACAAAACCCGATCAGAAGGCCCAGACTCGCCAGCTTGTCATACCCATGACGGCGCGATTCCGGGATCACTTCGTGGGTCACCACCAGCAACATCGCCCCCGCCGCCAGTGCCAGCCCCAGCGGCAGCAGCACCTGAGCCAGACTCACGAGCCACGCACACAGCAGCGCAAATACCGGTTCGACCAGCCCCGACGCCGCGCCGATCAGAAACGCTCTGACCCGCGACATTCCCGCCCCGGCGAGCACCAGAGCAATCACCAGTCCTTCCGGCACATCCTGCAACGCAATGCCCATCGCCAGACTGTCGGCGTCCGCCATCCCGCCTCCGGCAGATACGCCAACCGCCATGCCTTCCGGAATGTTGTGCGCGATGATGGCGAACACGAACAGCCAGATTCGCGGTGGAATCACCGGATGCTCCAACGTGCCGACGAGCATCTCCGGCGAGGCACCGCAAATGCGCCGATCCACCAGATACAGACCGAACGCACCGAGCAGGATGCCGAAGCAGATCAGGCCACTGGCGGCCCACGGCGTCAGGCCAAGGCTCTCAGCTGCAGCTATGCCCGGCACGATCAGCGAAAACGCCGTCGCCGCCAGCATCACTCCCGCACCAAATCCCAGCAAGGTGTCGCTGAGTGCCTGCGGCATGCGCCGGATCACCAGCACCGGCACCGCGCCAAGCGCCGTGCCCAAGGCGCAGATGGCACCGCCCTGCAAGGCACGTAACAGCCTCGGTTCCAGATTCAGCCATTGCAAAGCGTGGGCGACCAGTAAAGTCATACCCGCCAACAGCAACAGCGAACCCACCGCGTAACGAAACATGCGCCCACTGCCAATCGCCAGTGTTTCCGTGCCCATAGTCAGCCCTGATTGTTTTTATTGAAGGCTTAAACCAGTGCGGCCTGATAGCGCGCAGCAACTTCCGGCCAGTTGATCACGTTGTAGAACGCGTTGATGTATTCCGGGCGACGGTTCTGGTAACGCAGGTAGTAAGCGTGCTCCCAGACATCGAGGCCAAGGATCGGGGTGTTGCCGTTCATCAACGGGCTGTCCTGGTTGCCGCTGCTTTCCACGACCAGTTTTTTATCCGGTGTCACGCTCAGCCACGCCCAGCCGCTGCCAAAACGGGTCAGCGCGGCTTTGGTGAACGCTTCCTTGAAACTGTCGAGTCCGCCCAGTTGCTCGTCGATAGCCTTGGCCAGCGCGCCGTCGGGCTTGCCGCCACCGTTGGGCACCATCACTTCCCAGAACAGCGAATGGTTGGCGTGGCCGCCGCCCTGATTGATCACCGCCGCGCGAAGTTTTTCCGGCAGTTGCTGCACGCTGGCGACGAGTTTTTCCACCGGCCACTCGGCGAACTCGGTGCCTTCCACGGCGGCGTTGAGGTTGTTGATGTAGGTCTGGTGATGCTTGGTGTAATGGATTTCCATGGTCTGCGCATCGATGTGCGGCTCGAGGGCATCGTAGGCGTAAGGCAAGGCAGGCAAGGTAAAAGCCATTTCAATGGACTCCATACTGATGAGAAGTTGAGGCGCGGCGGGCATTGCCGGTGTCCGGATGCAGCAGGCGCTGGGTGCGTGGGTATTCGCCGTGCTCGCTGATGAAATTCAACAGTTCGACATAGGTCTTGCTGCTCTGGCGCAGCGCCGCCTCACGCAGGGCCGGACGCAAGCGCTCGTCCTGCATGGTCTGCAACAAACGTTGATGGATGGCACAGAGATATTCGGCGCTCTCCTCCGGTTGGTTCAGGCGCAGATGCAGGTCAGCCAGGTTGTGATGTGAGACGACGCAGGCCGCCACCGCTTCGTCGGCATCCGCCCAGCGTTCGAACAACACTTGCGCCAGGGCCAGGGCTTGCAGGTAAGCCTCTCGGGCGTCGATCAGTTCGCCCAGCATGAAGCAGCGATTGGCCCGTTCGATCGTGCGTTTCCAGTGCTCCATGGTGAGCCTCCAAAGCGGTTGCGGGGTTTACACGCCGCCGGCGGTGAGTTTCTCGGGGTTGAGCAACTCTTCCAGCTGGCTGCGCGACAGGTCGGTGTGTTCCAGGGCGACGTCGATCACCGCGCGGCCTTCCTTGCAGGCTTTAGCGCGCAACGGATCTGGCGACTCATCCAGCGCCGGCTTTCGAGATAGGGCTGCTCGTACAAGGCAGAACTCATGATCCGTGATTCGTTCGGTAATGAGATTTATTATTAGATGATAATGAGAACCAAAACAAGCGTTCGAGTTTGCGCTGTTCATTTGTGGGAGCGAGCCTGCTCGCGAATGCGCCGTGTCAGCCAGCACATTTGCAACTGATCCACCGCTTTCGCGAGCAGGCTCGCTCCCACAGGGGATTTGTGCGAAGCGAATAAAAAAGGCGCGCCATCCACAACGGATGGCGCGCCTTTTTTTGTTGGCGGATTCGCGGCTTAGCTGCCGGCGACAGTCATCCGCTCGATCAACACAGACCCGGTGCGAATGTTGCTGCGCAGTTCCAGATCATTACCCACTGCGACAATCTGCTTGAACATGTCGCGCATGTTGCCGGCGATGGTCACTTCCTGCACGGCGAACTGGATCTCGCCGTTCTCGACCCAGAAGCCCGCCGCACCGCGCGAATAGTCACCGGTGACCATGTTCAGGCCGTGGCCCATCAACTCGGTGACCAGCAGTCCTCGGCCCATGCGCTTCAACAGCGCTGCCTGATCCTCATCACCGTGGGTGACGAACAGGTTGTGCACCCCGCCCGCGTTGGCGGTGCTCGGCATGCCCAGTTTGCGCCCGGAATAGGTGCCGAGGATGTAGGAGACCAACTCGCCCTTTTCGACGAATGGTTTCGCGTAAGTTGCCAGGCCATCACCGTCGTAGGAAGCACTGCCCATGGCACGCATCAGATGCGGACGCTCATCAATGGTCAGCCATTCCGGGAACAGCTTCTGCCCCAGTGTGCCTTCGAGAAACGACGATTTGCGATACAGACTGCCGCCGGATACTGCCGAGAGGAAGCTGCCGAACAGACCGCCCGCCAGCTCAGCGGAAAACAGCACCGGCACTTCACAGGTCGGCACCGGACGCGCGCCCAGACGGCTCGCCGCCCGTTGCGCTGCACGCTGGCCGATGCTCACCGGATCGGCGAGCAGACTGCCCTGGCGATTGACGTCATACCAGTAATCGCGCTGCATCTGCCCGTCAGCTTCGGCGATCATCACGCAACTCAGGCTGTGCCGGGTCGACGCGTAACCGCCGATGAAACCGTGGCTGTTGCCATAAACCCGGCAGCCCTGATGGGTGCTGAGGGTGGTGCCGTCGGCGTTCTTGATCCGCGCATCGGCATCGAACGCCGCTGCCTCGCAGAGCAAAGCCTTCTCAATGGCCTGTTCCGGGGTGATGTCCCATTCGTGGAACAGGTCGAAGTCCTGCACATCCCTGGCCATCAGTGCGGCGTCGGCCAGACCCGAGGCTTCGTCCTCGGAGGTGTGTTTGGCGATCGCGAGTGCTGCAGCGACGGTTTCACGAATCGCCTCCGGCCCGGTGGCCGAGGTGCTGGCCGAGCCTTTGCGCTGGCCGACGTACAGGGTGATGCCAAAACCCTGATCACGATTGAATTCAACGGTTTCGACCTCGCGCTGACGCACCGAGGTCGACAGCCCCTGCTCCAGCGACACCGCGACTTCACAGGCGCTGGCGCCCTGGCGCTTGGCTTCGGCGATGATCTGCTCGACCTGTTCTTGCAGTGCCGGCAATGCCTGCGGGCCGACGCTTTGAACTGCACTCATGCTCATCTCCACTCAAATTCTGCTTTCGGCTGGGGTCATCGAGCGACCGGGCCGGACAAGCGGCCCCCGACTGGTTATCATGGCGGCGTTTCTTTGCGGACTGCCACCATGGTTGATTCTTACGACGACTCCCTCGATACGGGAGAAAAAAGCAAATCTCAGGTCAAACGCGAGTTGCATGCGCTGGTTGACCTCGGCGAGCGCCTGACCACACTCAAGCCTGATCTGGTCGCCAAACTGCCGTTGACCGACGCTTTGCGCCGGGCATTGGCCGATGCGCCCAAGCACACCGCGAACATCGCGCGTAAACGGCATTTGCAGTTCATCGGCAAACTGATGCGCGACCAGGACACTGACGCGATTCTGACTCTGCTCGATCAACTCGATGCCTCCACTCGCCAGTACAACGAGCGTTTCCATAATCTGGAACGCTGGCGTGACCGCCTGATCGCGGGCGATGACGCCGTGCTGGAGAAATTCGTCATCGAGTACCCGGACGCCGATCGCCAGCAATTGCGTTCCCTGATCCGTCAGGCCCAGCATGAGGTTGCGCAAAACAAACCACCTGCTTCGAGCCGCAAGATCTTCAAATACATTCGGGAGCTGGACGAGACTCAACGCGGCCTGCGTTGAAAATCGCCACCGGGTGGCCGTCCTGCGCGCCACCCGAAAGCCCCACCGTTCTTATGCGCCCGTGCCACCCACGGTAATCGCATCGATTTTCAGCGTTGGCTGGCCGACACCCACCGGCACCGACTGCCCATCCTTACCGCACGTACCCACACCGCTATCCAGCGCCAGATCGTTACCAACCATCGACACCCGGCTCATCGCCTCGGGGCCGTTGCCGATCAATGTCGCGCCTTTGACCGGTGCGGTGATCTTGCCGTCCTCGATCAGATAAGCCTCGCTCGTCGAGAACACGAACTTGCCGCTGGTGATATCGACCTGACCGCCGCCGAGGTTGGCGCAGTAGATGCCCTTCTTCACCGAAGCGATGATTTCCGCCGGATCACTTTCGCCACCGAGCATGTAGGTGTTGGTCATGCGTGGCATCGGCAGATGCGCATAGGATTCGCGACGACCGTTACCGGTGCGCGCCACGCCCATCAGCCGCGCATTGAGCTTGTCTTGCATGTAGCCCTTGAGCACGCCGTTTTCGATCAGCGTGGTGCACTCGGTTGGTGTGCCTTCGTCATCGACGCTCAGCGAACCGCGACGGCCGCTCAAGGTGCCGTCATCGACGATGGTGCATAGCTTGGAGGCAACCATTTCACCCATGCGCCCGCTGTAGGCCGAGCTGCCCTTGCGGTTGAAATCGCCTTCCAGACCGTGACCGACCGCTTCGTGCAACAGCACCCCGGACCAGCCGGAACCCAGCACCACCGGCAAGGTACCGGCCGGCGCTGGAATTGCTTCAAGGTTGACCAGTGCCTGGCGCAGCGCTTCGCGGGCATAACCCATGGCGCGGTCTTCGGCGAGGAAGTAGCGGTAATCGGTACGCCCGCCGCCGCCATGCCCGCCGCGTTCGCGCCGGCCGTTCTGCTCAACGATGACGCTGACATTGAAGCGCACCAGCGGTCGCACGTCGGCGGCCAGGCCACCGTCGGTGGAGGCCACCAGAATCCGCTCCCAAACCCCGGCCATGCTCACGCTGACTTGCTGAATCCGTGGGTCGAGCGCGCGGGTGGCGACGTCGATGCGTTTGAGCAACTCGACTTTTTCCGCGCGGCTGAGCACTTCCAGCGGGTTATCCGGCGCGTACAGTTGCGCGACGTCCTGGCTGGTGAATGCCTGCACGGTGCCGTTCTGTCCGGCGCGGGAGATCGAACGCGCGGCGCGGGCCGCTGCGCCGAGGGCCTCGAGGGTGATCGCGTTGCTGTAGGCAAAACCGGTTTTCTCACCGGACTGTGCACGCACGCCGACACCCTGATCGAGGTTGAAGCTGCCTTCCTTGACGATGCCGTCTTCCAGCGCCCATGACTCGGAAATCTGGCCCTGGAAATACAGGTCGGCGGCATCGATGCCCGGCCCGGCCAGATCGCCGAGCACGCCTTGCAGGCTCTCGATCGTGACACCGCCGGGTGCCAACAGGTGATCACTGACTGAGGACAACAACTCGCTCATAGGTTTACGCCTTAAATTCGTGTTCTGAAGCAGGCCGCTGGGCGCCCTGCGAGAAAAACCGCCGATGACGCGTCACCGGCATGCGCGCCCGGATGGACGCTTGTTCATCGCTGTCGCGGGCGGCCAGCAACACCGCCTCGCCTTGATCCTGTTGGGCCAGTACGCGCCCCCACGGGTCGACAATCGCCGCATGCCCGAAGGTTTCACGCGGTCCGGGATGGCTGCCGCCCTGTGCGGCCGCGAGGATATAACACTGTGTTTCGATGGCCCGCGCACGGATCAGTACATCCCAATGCGCGGCGCCGGTTACGGCCGTAAACGCCGACGGTGCGGTAATCAATTCGGCACCGGCGGCACGCAATTCACTGTACAGCTCCGGGAAACGCAAGTCGTAACACACACTCAGACCGACTCGCCCCACCGGCGTATCCGCCACCACTACATTACCGCCATAAGCATAGTCATCGGATTCACGGTATTGGCCGCGATTGTCGGCGACATCGACATCGAACAGATGCAGCTTGTCATAGCGCGCGACGATCTCACCGTTATCGTTGATCAGCAACGAGCAGGCATTGGCTTTGGCCGTGGGTTGACCCAACGGTGGCAACGGCAATGTACCGGCGACTATCCATAAGGTGAGGTCGCGGGCGGTCTGTTTCAACCAGGGCAGGATCGGCCCTTCGCCCAAGGCCTCGGCGCGGCCGATATCAGCGACGTCACGACGGCCCATGGCGGCGAAGTTTTCCGGCAGCACCGCGAGCTTCGCTCCGCCGGCGGCGGCCTGTTCGAGCAGGCGCCGGGCCTGGGCCAGATTGGCCGGCACGTCGCTCTGGCTGACCATTTGAATCACCGCTAAAGACATGGCCGCTCCCCGGGATTTGCATATGACTGTGTAGGAGCTGCCGAAGGCTGCGATCTTTTGATCTGGCTATTGAAAAACAAAATCAAAAGATCGTCCGATCGCGGCCCGAGCCTTCGGCAGCTCCTACACGGGTAATGTCTGCTAGTTAAAAAGGCTTGTCGAAGGTGATTTTCGGCTCTTTCCATGGGCCTTTGACGGTGTACTTGACGCTGGCGAAGCGCGCGACGCGGTCGCCGATCAGCTTGTCGATGAGGAACAGCGCGCCGCCGACCGCCGGTGCGCCGACGAGCAGCGCGGCGATCGGCAGGTTGTTGGTCACCGGCAGTGTCACCAGCAATTTCGCATCGACCTTGTCACCGACCAGATCCAGCGTGCCGTCCAATTCCAGATTGCTCGAAGGCCCGGTCAGGCGAATCGGCTCACGTGTCACGTAGACACCATTGTTCGCCACCAGCAAACCTTTGACCCGGTCGTAGCTCAGGCCTTTGCCGAACAGGTCGGAGAAGTCCAGACGCAGGCGCCGGCCGATCGAGTTGAAGTTGAGCAGGCCGAACACCCGCAGCGCCTGAGCACCGCCTTCCACTTCAACGAACTGGCCTTTGTTCAGCGAGGCATCGAGGGTGCCGGAGAAGCGCTTGGTCGCCAGCCACGCCGGCGAGCCCGGCCAACGGCCGTCGACATCCATATGGAATTCTTCGCTGGTCACGCTCGGCGCGAAGCCCCAGCCTTTGAGCACGTCGGCCAGATTCTTGCCGCCAATGCGGCCCTTGTACCAACTGCTGGTCGCCCCCGGCGCGCCTTCCCAGCCGCCGTTGCCTTGCAGCAGGATACCCTTGAGGCCCATGTCGAGGTTGTTCAACGCGATGCCCTTGGCGGTCGGCCGCACTTTCAGCGACCAGCCACCGACCAGATCGGGGCCGAGGAACAACTGATTGAGGGTGATATCCAGCGCCGGGATTTTCGTCGGGTCGACCGACGCCAATGGATCAGGCGCGTTCTCGTCAGCCTGCACCGCCGGGTCCGGCGCCGGCAGTTTCACGTATTGCAGATTCACCGCAATCGGTACGCCCTTGGCATCCGGCAGGCTGGCGCTGCCCTTGGCCTGTTGGCTATCCAGCGCCAGGTTCCACGCGCCTGGCTTGCGATTGATCTGCACCGAAGCCTGATCCAGCGTGGTGCCGAACGCGGTCAATTTGCCGACCTTGATGTCAGCACTGCTGAGCAGTTGTTTGGCGCTGCCGCCCGGATCCCCGCCAGCGTACTTGCTGGCCAGATCCTGCCACGGCGCGACGTCCAGTTCCGACAGCACCCCGCGTATGCGCAGGCCCTTGGCGCCCGGCAACACCGCTTCGCCAGCACCGAGAAACAGTTCGCCACGGCCGTCGGCGAAATTGCTCGGCGGCGCGGCAAAAGTGAAATTGGCCAGTTGATCGTAGTTGAACCAGTACCGCCGCTCCTGCCCTTGCAAGGTCATGCGGAATACCGTGTCGCGTCCGACATCGGCGGTCATGCCGAACGGCGCCGGCAGATCCACCGCCACGCCTTTGAGGCTGGAGCTGACCAACAACTGGCTGTCGGCCCCGGAAAGATTCAGCTGCAACTGATACGGAATCGTCCCGGACACCGGCAACGGCTGGGTCACGCCCAGCCAATCGGTGAGCTTTTTCACTTCAACCTGCCCCGACGCCGCAACCCGGGTCTTGATCTGGTTGGGGCTGCCATCAGCGAAGATCTGCGCAGTGACCGGTTTGTCGAAGGCCCGTGCAGAGATGTTCTGGCCGCTGAGGCCTTTATTGCTGTCGAAGCGGAAATCGCCCTTGAGCTGGCTCAGTTCGAGCTTCGGTTCGGCCAGTTTCAGCCGCGCGTTGGCCGTTTTGAAATCGACGAGGATTTTCGGCTGCTCGCCCTTGGCCAGCGGAATATCCAGCTTGAGCTTGCCATTCAGATCACCCGCGCCCTCCCAACCGGCAAAGGTCTCACCAGTGCCGATCGGCGCATCCTGAAGAATCTTCAAGCCGTCGCCCAGGCCACCGGCAAATGCGCCATCCAGGAACAAATGCGAGTTCTGCCCGGCCGGTACATGAGGAATATTGACGAAGACATCGCTGACTTGGGTGTCGAGCAACTGGCCTTTGCTGGCCCAGATGCGCACGCCGCTGTCTTCGATGAACACATCGCCGCTGACTTTGCTCACATGCGGCCAGCCCGGCTGAAAGGCCAGCTCGGCGTCGTGCACTTTGAAGAACAGGCTGATGCTGCGATCAGCCTCGCCAGCGTTCTTGCTCAGCGAGCCCTGATACTGGAAGAAGCCCTGGTCCACTGCGCCTTTGAGGATCGCTGTGCGCAGCCACTCATCAAGCGCCGGGCTCAACACCGCCGGCAGGTATTTCGCGGTGTAGCGACCGTCGCCATCAACCAGGCCGACGCGCAGGTCCATGTAGTCTTCCTGGCTATGGTCAAAGTGCAGGCGAATGAGGAAATCGCCGGCAATCTTGCCCTCCTCGCCCAATACCTTGAGGTATGGCGCAATCAGGGTGAAGCCATCCTTGTCGAGCTTCCAGGTCAGCCGCGCATTGGCCTGCAGGTATTGCCATGGCTTGGCGAAAATCGGATCGAGGTGCAGGACGAAATCCTTGCTGTCGAGGCGCAACTCGCCGCCGTCGAGGTTGCCGCTCAGGCTGCCACTGACATTGCGCGCCGCCGGAGCGCCGTGGTAGGCATCGAAACCGACATTGTCGAGGTTGGCGGCAAAGCCGAATTTGCTGCCATCGGTGGCGGTCGGGCGGAAGTCCAGCAGCACATTACGCAGGCCGCCGGTTACCTTCAAACGCTCGACCACTGTGGCGAAGCTTTGTGGCAACGGCCCCAGCGCATTGAGCAGCGGCGTGATCGGGGTCAGATCGAGGCGATCGGCCTGCAGATGCCAGAGCTCTTCAGCCTTGGCGCTGGCGCGAGTCTGCTGCACCTGCACATGGGATTCCCAGCGGGTTTCGCCGAAGCTCATCGCCAGTGAATCGAGGGTGACTTTCACCCCTTCGGCTGTGTTGCGGTAATAGGCGTTGAGCGCCAGATTGTTGATCTGGATCGGCTTGCGCTCGGCGTAGGCACCGGTCACTTGCGGCGCATTCAAGCGCAACGCGGCGCTTTGCAACGCGCCTTCGGCCCAATCGACCCAGAGTTCACCGCCGGCCTTGATCTCGGAAAAATTCCATTGCTGGGTCAGGCGTTCGGGAAGCCATTTCGCCCAGTCGCTCTGCGGCAGGCTGGCATAACCCTCGATGGCGCTGTTCTGCCATTGATCGGGACGCAGCTGGCTGTGCAGGCTCAGCGCGACAGGCTGGCCATCGGGCAAGGTCAGACGCGCGTCGAGACGCTGGCGGCTGGCGCCGGTACGCAGATTGAGGCCGACATAGGTGAGCGTCATGGGCGGGTGATCGAGCGGTTGCAGGGTCACCTGGCTGTCGAGCACCGACAATTGTCTGATCATCTGCGAGCGCTGGAACAGTTGCGCCGCATCGAACGGCTGATCCTTCTGCACCGGCAGCCCTTCCAGCGCCCAGGTACCGTCTTCGGCTTCCTTGAGGCTGATCTTCAAACCGTTGAGTTCGATATGCGCGAGACGGACTTCGCGGGCGAGCAAGCTGCCCCACATATCCGGCACTACCCGTACGCGGTCGAGGCGCAGCGCGTTGGCGCCGTCGCCGACCATCACGTCATGGGCCAGCAGGATCGGCGCGAAACCGCTCCAGTTGCCTTCCAGCTCACCGATCTGCAAGGGCATGCCGAGGGCGGCGCTGGCCTTGTCTTCGATGTCGGCGCGGTATTCGGCCACCAGTGGCGTCAGCTCGCGGCCGAGGCTGACGTACAACGCCATCAACACCAGAACCAACGCGCACAGGCCCAGCCCCCAGCGGGTGAGTGCGGCCAGAATGCGTGTCAGACGCTCCATGTCAGTTGGCTCCCATGGCAAAAAAACTGCGAAAAGCTGAGGCCAGCCGCGTTGAATGAAGGGTGATGCAGGGTTTCAGAGCAGCACCACGTCATATTGTTCCTGGGAATACATGGTTTCCACCTGGAAGCGTATGGTGCGACCGATGAAGCCTTCAAGCTCGGCGACGTTACCGGACTCTTCATCAAGCAGACGATCGACCACTTTCTGGTTGGCCAGCACCCGATAACCCTCGGCCTGATAGGCCCGCGCCTCGCGCAGAATCTCGCGGAAGATCTCGTAACAGATGGTTTCGGCGGTCTTCAGCTTGCCGCGTCCCTGACAACTGCTGCACGGTTCGCACAGCACCTGCTCAAGGCTTTCGCGGGTGCGCTTGCGGGTCATCTGCACCAGGCCCAACTCGGTGATGCCGATGATGTTGGTCTTGGCGTGGTCGCGCTCCAGCTGTTTCTCCAGAGTGCGCAGGACCTGACGCTGGTGCTCTTCATCTTCCATGTCGATGAAGTCGATGATGATGATCCCGCCGAGGTTGCGCAGGCGCATCTGCCGGGCAATCGCCGTGGCCGCTTCGAGATTGGTCTTGAAAATGGTTTCTTCGAGGTTGCGATGACCGACGAACGCCCCGGTGTTGACGTCGATGGTGGTCATGGCTTCCGCCGGATCGATCACCAGATAGCCGCCAGACTTCAACGGCACCTTGCGCTCCAGCGCGCGCTGGATTTCGTCTTCGACACCGTACAGATCGAAGATCGGTCGTTCACCCGGATAGTGTTCCAGACGATCAGCGATTTCCGGCATCAGTTCGGCGACAAACTGCGTGGTTTTCTGGAAGGTTTCCCGGGAATCGATGCGGATCTTCTCGATTTTCGGATTGACCAGGTCACGCAGGGTGCGCAGGGCCAGGCCGAGGTCTTCGTAAATCACGCTCGGCGCGGCGATGGTCTTGATCTGCTCGTTGATCTGGTCCCAGAGGCGCCGCAGGTAGCGGATGTCCATGAGGATTTCATCAGCGCCCGCGCCTTCAGCAGCCGTGCGCAGAATGAAACCGCCGGCCTCCTTGATGCCTTCTTTGGCCACGCAATCACTGACCACCTGCTTGAGGCGCTCGCGCTCGGCTTCGTCTTCGATCTTCAGGGAAATGCCGACATGAGCGGTACGCGGCATGTACACCAGATAACGCGAAGGAATCGACAGTTGTGTGGTCAGGCGTGCGCCTTTGGAGCCGATCGGGTCTTTGGTGACTTGCACCACCAGGCTCTGGCCTTCGTGCACCAGCGAACTGATGCTTTCCACCGCCGGGCCTTCGCGCAGGGAGATTTCGGCGGCGTGAATGAAAGCCGCACGATCGAGGCCGATGTCAACAAATGCCGCCTGCATGCCCGGCAGTACACGGACGATCTTGCCTTTATAGATGTTGCCGACGATCCCGCGTTTCTGCGTGCGCTCGACGTGGACTTCTTGCAGCACACCGTTTTCGACCACCGCCACGCGCGACTCCATCGGCGTGATGTTGATCAGAATCTCTTCACTCATGGCAGGATCTCGTTCAGGCATGTTCACGATAGTGGCCGCATCTGGATTCGTACGACGCTCAGGGCGTGTTCAGGTTTTGCCAACAGGGTATGCCGAAATGGCCCAACACCTCGCAGGTTTCGCACAACGGCAAGCCGACCACCGCCGAATAGCTGCCTTCGAGCCCGGCGACAAACACCGCACCCAAGCCCTGAATGCCATAGCCGCCGGCCTTGTCGCGCGGTTCGCCACTGGCCCAGTAGGCGCCGGCCTCATCGCGGCTGATGCTGCGGAAACGCACCCGACTGCGCACCACCCGCGACTCGCAGCGCTCGCCTTCAAGCACGGCGATGGCGGTCAGCACTTCGTGTTCGTTGCCGGACAACATCATCAGCATGGCGCATGCGTCGGCTTCGTCCACCGGTTTGCCAAGTATTTTGCCGTCGAGCACCACTGCGGTGTCGGCGCCAAGCACGCAGAACGGCTGATCAGAGACGACCGAACGGCGACCGGCCTCGGCCTTGCCACGCGCAAGGCGTTCGACATAGGCCGAAGGGGATTCTTCAGGAAGCGGGGTTTCGTCAATGTCCGCGCTGATGGCGGAGAAGTGCACGCCGATCTGCGTGAGCAATTCACGGCGACGCGGTGAGCCGGAGGCGAGGTAAAGCAGTTTCATCAAAACATCTCCCTGTTCAGTGCCCTGCTTCACCGGCTCAATAGATTCTGTAGCGTCGGCACATCCCGCGAAGGGCGAAGCTGACCCACGGCCAGAGCAAGGCACTGACCAGCGCCGGCAAGACCAGCGCCAGGGTTGGCTGACGGTTGCCGGTCAGAGCGCTGAGCCACAGTTGCGCCAATTGTGCGAGGCCGAAGATCACCAGGATCACCAGGCACTGCTGCCACATCGGGAACATGCGCAGACGCTGCTGCAACGACAACACGAGGAAAGTAATCAGGGTCAGGATCAGCGCGTTCTGCCCGAGCAGGTCGCCCTGCAGGACATCTTCGGCCAGTCCAAGACAGAAGGCGGTGACCATGCCGACCGTGTGCGGCATATACAGCGCCCAGAAGGTCACGAGCAAGGCCAGCCACAGCGGGCGAAGGATTTCCATGAAGATCGGCAACGGTGAAACGCTGAGCAGGATGCCGACGAAGAACGTCAGCCAGATCATCCAGCTGTTTCCGGATTTTTTCGCGCCGACCATTATTCTCGTCCCCCGGTAGTCGCTGGCGGTTTTGCCGGTGGTTTGGCAGCGGCCGGAGCGGCAGCGGGCGGTTTGCTCGCGGCAGGCTTGGCAGGCGTGGTGGCAGGCGCCGCTGCTTCAGCGGCCGGCGCTGCGGTAGCGGTCGACGGCGTGGCAGGCATGATCAACGGTTTCGGCACGCTGGCCGGCAACATCGGGCCGCCGCCGTGGGCATCGAGCTGTTCCTGCGCCTGGGCCGCGTCATTGGCGCGTTCTTCGGCAGTGCGGCTGTCGCTGAACACCAGCAGCAGGTAGCGGCTGCGGTTCAGGGCGGCAGTCGGCACGGCGCGGACAATGGCAAACGGTTGGCCGGAATCGTGGATGACTTCCTTGACCGTGGCCACCGGATAACCAGCGGGGAATCGCTGGCCGAGGCCGGAGCTGACCAGCAGATCGCCTTCCTTGATGTCCGCCGTGTCGGCGACATGACGCAATTCCAGGCGCTCAGGGTTGCCGGTGCCACTGGCAATCGCGCGCAGACCGTTACGATTCACCTGCACCGGAATGCTATGAGTGGTGTCGGTCAGCAGCAGAACGCGCGAGGTGTACGGCATCAATTCGACCACCTGGCCCATCAGCCCGCGTGCATCGAGCACCGGTTGGCCGAGCACCACGCCGTCGCGCTCACCTTTGTTGATGATGATGCGATGGGTGAAGGGGTTGGGATCCATGCCGATCAGCTCGGCCACTTCGACCTTTTCATTGACCAGCGCGGAGGAGTTGAGCAACTCGCGCAGCCGAACGTTCTGCTCGGTCAGGGCCGCGAGCTTTTGCATGCGCCCCTGCAACAGCAGGTTTTCGGTCTTGAGTTTTTCGTTTTCGGCGACGAGCTCGGTGCGGCTGCCGAACTGACTGGCGACCCCTTCCCACAAGCGGCCGGGCAGATCAGTGATCCAGTAGGCATCCATGAGCACCAGCGACGCTTGCTTGCGCGCGGGCTTGAGCAGGTCGAAACGTGCATCGACCACCATCAGTGCGACCGCGAGCACGGCCAGCACCAACAGGCGCACGCCCAACGAAGGGCCTTTGGTGAAAAGCGGTTTAATAAGCCGCTCCTCCCAGGCAAATGTTCTGTTTATTCATACGGCATCAAACCGGCCTGGATGAAGACTGACAGAAGATAAACGCCAACAGGCAGCACTGCAAAGTGCTGCCTGTGCGCTCACCCACGTATTGCATTCGAAGCTTATTCGCTCGAAAGCAGATCCATGGTGTGCTTATCCATCATTTCCAGCGCACGGCCACCGCCGCGAGCAACGCAAGTCAGCGGATCTTCGGCAACGATCACCGGCAGACCGGTTTCCTGGGCCAGCAACTTGTCGAGGTCACGCAGCAGCGCGCCACCACCGGTCAGCACCAGGCCACGCTCGGCGATGTCGGAAGCCAGTTCCGGCGGCGATTGCTCCAGCGCGCTTTTCACCGCCTGAACGATGGTGGCCAGCGACTCTTGCAGAGCCTCGAGCACTTCGTTCGAGTTCAGGGTGAATGCGCGTGGAACGCCTTCGGCCAGGTTGCGACCGCGAACATCGACTTCGCGCACTTCGCCGCCCGGGTAGGCCGTACCGATTTCCTGCTTGATGCGCTCGGCGGTGGATTCACCGATCAGGCTGCCGTAGTTGCGGCGCACGTAGGTGATGATCGCTTCGTCGAAACGGTCGCCGCCGACACGTACGGATTCGGCGTAAACCACACCGTTCAGGGAGATCAGGGCGATCTCGGTGGTACCACCACCGATATCCACGACCATCGAACCGCGCGCTTCTTCAACCGGCAGACCGGCACCGATCGCAGCAGCCATCGGCTCTTCGATCAGGAACACTTCACGGGCACCGGCGCCAAGGGCCGATTCACGGATGGCGCGACGCTCAACCTGGGTGGACTTGCATGGAACGCAGATCAGCACACGAGGGCTGGGCTGCAGGAAACTGTTTTCGTGAACCTTGTTGATAAAGTACTGCAGCATCTTTTCGCAGACGCTGAAGTCGGCGATCACGCCGTCCTTCATCGGACGAATGGCAGCAATGTTGCCCGGCGTACGGCCGAGCATGCGCTTGGCCTCGGTGCCGACAGCAACGACACTTTTCTGGTTACCGTGTGTCCGAATGGCCACAACCGATGGCTCATTCAGGACGATACCGCGCTCGCGCACGTAAATAAGGGTGTTGGCAGTGCCCAGGTCAATGGAAAGATCGCTGGAAAACATGCCACGCAGTTTCTTGAACATGGGAAAGGGACCCTAGGCAACGCGTGGGTAAAAAAGTGCGGCAAACTCTAACAACGACAGGGATTTTGGGCAAGGCGCCAATATGTTAAATTGGCCGCTTTTCTGTGCACCAAGCCCCACAATCGCGGCCTTATGACCGTAGAAGTGCGGTAGTGTTCCGACAATCTAACACACGGACGCCGTCCGTTCTGTTTTCCACTGGAGAATCCCGATGGCGCTAGAACGCTCCGACGTGGAAAAAATCGCGCATCTGGCCTGCCTTGGCCTCAACGATGCCGATCTTCCGCACATTACTTCCGCCCTCAACAGCATTCTCGGGCTGGTCGACGAAATGCAGGCCGTTGATACCGACGGTATCGAGCCGCTGGCCCACCCCCTGGAAGCCAGTCAGCGCCTGCGCGCCGACGTGGTGACCGAGACGAATAATCGCGAGGCCTACCAGTCCATCGCACCAGCGGTCGAAAACGGCCTGTATCTGGTTCCGAAAGTCATCGACTAAAGGGAAAGAGCCTGCAATGCATCAAATGACTCTGGCCGAGATCGCCCGCGGTCTCGCCGATAAAAAGTTTTCCTCCGAAGAGCTGACCAAAGTCCTGCTGGCGCGTATTACCCAGCTCGATCCGCAGCTCAACAGTTTCATCAGCCTCACCGAGGATCTGGCCATCGAGCAGGCGAAAGCCGCCGATGCACGCCGGGCCAATGGTGAGAGCGGCGCCCTGCTCGGCGCGCCGATCGCCCACAAGGATCTGTTCTGCACCCTGGGTATCCGCACCAGCTGCGGCTCGAAGATGCTCGACAACTTCAAAGCCCCGTATGACGCCACTGTCGTCGCGAAACTGGCCGCTGCCGGCGCCGTGACCCTGGGCAAGACCAACATGGACGAATTCGCCATGGGTTCGGCCAACGAGTCGAGCTGGTACGGCGCAGTGAAAAACCCGTGGAACCTGGAACACGTGCCGGGCGGTTCGTCCGGTGGTTCCGCCGCCGCCGTGGCCGCTCGCCTGCTGCCTGCCGCCACCGCAACCGACACCGGCGGCTCGATCCGTCAGCCGGCGGCGTTCACCAACCTCACCGGCCTGAAGCCGACCTACGGTCGCGTTTCGCGCTGGGGCATGATTGCCTACGCTTCCAGCCTCGATCAGGGCGGCCCGTTGGCGCGCACGGCCGAAGACTGCGCGATCCTGCTGCAAGGCATGGCCGGCTTCGACCCGAACGACTCCACCAGCATAGATGAGCCGGTGCCGGATTACTCCGCCGGCCTGGGCGATTCGCTGCAAGGCCTGCGCATCGGCGTGCCGAAGGAATACTTCAGCGCCGGTCTCGACCCGCGCATTGCCGAGCTGATCCAGAACAGCATCCAGCAGTTGCAGAAGCTCGGTGCGGTGATCAAGGAAATTAGCCTGCCGAACATGCAGCACGCCATTCCTGCGTACTACGTGATCGCCCCGGCAGAGGCCTCCTCGAACCTGTCGCGTTTCGACGGCGTGCGTTTCGGCCACCGCTGCGAAAACCCGGAAAACCTCATCGACCTGTACAAGCGCTCCCGTGGCGAAGGCTTCGGCGCGGAAGTACAGCGCCGGATCATGGTCGGTGCCTACGCGCTGTCCGCCGGTTACTACGACGCCTACTACCTGAAAGCGCAGAAGATCCGCCGTCTGGTGAAGAACGATTTCATGGCTGCGTTCAATGAAGTCGACATCATCCTCGGCCCGACCACGCCGAACCCGGCCTGGAAGCTTGGCGCCAAGAACAGCGACCCGGTCGCTGCCTATCTGGAAGACGTCTACACCATCACCGCCAACCTCGCCGGCCTGCCGGGCCTGTCGATGCCGGCCGGTTTTGTCGACGGTCTGCCGGTGGGCGTGCAGTTGCTCGCGCCGTACTTCCAGGAAGGCCGCCTGTTGAACGTTGCGCACCAGTATCAGCTCAACACTGACTGGCACACCCGCACCCCAACCGGCTTCTGAGGAGACACACATGCAATGGGAAGTCGTGATCGGGCTGGAGATTCACACTCAGCTCACCACCCGGTCGAAAATCTTTTCCGGTAGTTCCACCACATTCGGTTCCGAGCCGAACACCCAGGCCAGCCTGATCGACCTGGGCATGCCCGGCGTGCTGCCGGTGCTCAACCAGGAAGCGGTGCGCATGGCGGTGATGTTCGGTCTGGCAATTGACGCCGAGATCGGCCAGCACAACGTGTTCGCCCGGAAAAACTATTTCTACCCGGATCTGCCGAAGGGCTACCAGATCAGCCAGATGGAATTGCCGATCGTTGGCAAAGGCCACCTGGACATCGCCCTGGAAGACGGCACGGTCAAACGCGTCGGCATCACCCGTGCGCACCTGGAAGAAGACGCCGGCAAGAGCCTGCACGAAGAATTCAACGGTGCCACCGGCATCGACCTGAACCGTGCCGGCACGCCGCTGCTGGAAATCGTTTCCGAACCGGACATGCGCAGCGCCAAGGAAGCCGTGGCTTACGTCAAGGCGATCCACGCGCTGGTGCGTTACCTGGGCATCTGCGACGGCAACATGGCCGAAGGCTCGCTGCGTTGCGACTGCAACGTCTCGGTACGGCCGAAAGGCCAGGTCGAGTTCGGCACTCGCTGCGAGATCAAGAACGTCAACTCGTTCCGTTTCATCGAGAAGGCGATCAACTCCGAGATCCAGCGCCAGATCGAGCTGATCGAAGACGGCGGCAAAGTGATCCAGCAGACCCGCCTGTACGATCCGAACAAGGACGAGACCCGTCCGATGCGTTCGAAAGAGGAAGCCAACGACTACCGTTACTTCCCCGATCCGGACCTGCTGCCGGTGGTCATCGAAGAGTCGTTCCTCGGTGAAGTGCGTGCGACCCTGCCGGAACTGCCACCGCAAAAGCGCGAACGCTTCCAGAGCCAGTTCGGTCTGTCGGCCTACGACGCCAACGTGCTGGCCACCAGCCGTGAACAGGCGGATTACTTCGAGAAAGTCGCAGCCATCGGTGGCGACGCGAAACTGGCGGCGAACTGGGTGATGGTCGAGTTGGGCAGCCTGCTCAACAAGCAGGGCCTGGACATCGAAGACTCGCCAGTCTCCGCCGAGCAACTGGGCGGCATGCTGCAGCGCATCAAGGACAACACCATCTCCGGCAAGATCGCCAAGGTAGTGTTCGAAGCGATGGCCAATGGTGAAGGCAGTGCTGACGAGATCATCGAGAAGCGCGGCCTCAAGCAAGTCACCGACACCGGCGCGATCTCGGCCGTGCTCGACGAAATGCTCGCGGCCAACGCCGAACAGGTCGAACAGTACCGCGCGGCAGACGAAGCCAAACGCGGCAAGATGTTCGGCTTCTTCGTCGGCCAGGCCATGAAAGCCTCGAAAGGCAAGGCCAACCCGCAGCAGGTGAACGAACTGCTGAAAAGCAAGCTCGAAGGCTGACCACCAATGGAGCCAGATCCAAAGCCTGGCTCCATCCCCTGTGGAAGGGACCTGTGGCGAGGGGATTTATCCCCGTTGGGCCGCGAAGCGGCCCCAATTGCTGAGCTTGATTTGCACCAGATAAACCGAGTTCTCAGTTTTGGGACTGCTGCGCAGTCCAACGGGGATAAATCCCCTCGCCACAGGTCACTCCTACATTTGATCCGGGATACCTTTGAATGAAGCGTCTGTTGCTGAGCAGCGCCCTGCTCTCTCTGCTGGCCGGTTGCGCCAGTACCGACACCATCGACCCGCACGGTTATGACCAGACCGGCGTCGCCTCCTATTACGGAGCCAAACATCACGGTAAACGCACCGCCAGCGGCGAAGCGTTCAACCAGCATTCCCTGACCGCCGCCCACCGCCAGTTGCCGTTCGGCACGCGGGTGAAGGTCACCAATCTGAGAAACGATGAATCAGTCGTGGTCCGCATCAATGACCGTGGCCCGCACACCCGTGGCCGACTGATCGATCTGTCACGCGAGGCCGCCGATGAAATCGGCATGCTGCGCAGCGGCACCGCACGGGTTCGCGTGCAGGCCCTGGACTGATGGAGCGCCGACCATTTTCGGACTAGCCGATCTGCCGCTGATCAACGTCATCGAACTGCTCAGCGGCCTGTGTCTTTTGCTCATCGGCGCCGAGCTGATGGTGCGCGCCGCCGTGCGTCTGGCCGAGCGCCTGCATGTGCGTCCGTTGATCATCGGCCTGACCATCGTCGCCCTCGGCAGCAGCGCGCCGCAGATGACCGTGAGCCTGCAAGCGGCGTTGACCGACAACCCGGACATCGCCGTCGGCAGCGTGGTCGGCAGCGGCATATTCAATATCCTCGTAACCCTTGGCCTGTCGGCACTGATCATCCCGCTGCGCGTGTCGCGGCAACTGGTGCGTCTGGATATCCCGTTGATGATCGGCGCCAGCCTGCTGGTATTCATCCTCGCCTGGAATAAAGACCTCGGGCGTTTCGACGGCGTCCTGCTGCTCGGCGCTCTGGCGCTGTACCTCGGCTTGCTGTTGCGTCAGTCGCGACATTCGACGCGCCCTCATACAGAGCGACCAACCGAGACGCAGCAATCCTGGTTGATCAGTGTGCTGATGATTCTCGCTGGCCTGGCCATGCTGGTGTTCGCCGGGCGTTTGCTGCTCGGCGCCGCCGTGGTCGTGGCCACCGACCTGGGCCTGTCGGAACGGGTCATCGGCCTGACCGTGGTTGCGGTCGGAACTTCGTTGCCGGAACTGGCGACGTCGCTGATCGCTGCGTTGCGCGGGCAGCGTGACATTGCCGTGGGCAACGTGATCGGCGCCAATCTGTTCAACCTGCTCGGGGTACTCGGGCTGACCGCGCTGCTCGCACCGACGCCGCTTTCCGTCTCCCCCAACGCGCTGGATTTTGACTTGCCAGTGATGCTCGGCGTCGCTGCGCTGTGTCTGCCAGTGTTTTACTCGGGCTACCGCGTGACTCGAGCCGAAGGCTTGCTGCTGCTCGGTTTGTATCTGGTCTACGGGCTGCATGTGGTGTCGTTCACCACCGGCATGCCGCTGGCCGGCAAACTCGAGCGCTTGATGCTGTTTTATGTCCTGCCGGCGCTGCTGACGTTTCTGTTGTTCACATCGATCCGCGCCTGGCGTCGCCAACACCACAAGAGAGATGTGCCATGAGCGAGTCGAAGCAGTCCGGGGTTGAAATCCGTCGTCAGGTCATGGGCGATGCGTTCGTTGATCGCGCGCTGGGCAATGCCACCGAATTCACCCAGCCTTTGCAGGATTTCGTCAATGAACATGCGTGGGGCGGCGTGTGGAATCGTGAGGGGCTGCCGCTGAAAACCCGCAGCCTGATTACCCTCGCCGCGCTGACCGCGTTGAAGTGTCCGCAAGAGTTGAAGGGCCACGTGCGCGGTGCGCTGAACAACGGCTGCACGGTGGAAGAGATTCGCGAAGCGCTGCTGCATTGCGCGGTGTATGCCGGCGTACCGGCGGCGATCGATGCGTTTCGCGCGGCGCAGGAAGTGATCGACAGCTATCAGAAACCGCAGTGACCGCCTTCGCGAGCAGGCTCGCTCCCACAGTTGGAATGCGCTTCCCTGTGGGAGCGAGCCTGCTCGCGAAGAGGCCCTGACAGACACTGCAAATCCTTGGTCAGATCCACCCACCCCACTGCAACACAAAGATCCCGACATTGGTGGTAATCGCCGCCATCAACGTGGTCATCACGATGATCGCCGCTGCCAGCTCATGATTGCCCTGCGCCGCCCGGGCCATGACGAAACTCGCCGCCGCCGTCGGGCTACCGAAGTAGAGAAACAGAATCCCCAATTCAGCCCCGCGAAAGCCCCACAGCCATGCCCCCAGTGTCGCCAGCACCGGCAGACCGATCATCTTCACCAGACTGGAACTGAGTGCCATCTTGCCGCTCTTGCGCAGCGCCGCCAGAGACAGCGTGCCACCGATACAGATCAGCGCCAGTGGCAACGTAGTCTGCGCCAGATACTGGCCGGAGGTCTCCAGCCAGCCCGGCAGTCCGATCTTGAAATAGGCAAACGGCGCTGCCGAAATCACGCTGATGATCAGCGGGTTGCTGAACACGCTTTTGCAGATGCTCCACGGATCGGACTTGATCACCGGGCTGTACACCGCCAGCACAATGGTCGACAGGGTGTTGTAGAACAGGATCACCAGCGCCGCCAGAATCGCCCCGAGGGAAATGCCGTAATCGCCGTACATGCTCGCGGCGAGTGCAAGACCGATCACGCCGTTGTTGCCGCGAAACGCACCCTGGGTGTAGATGCCGCGATCTTCGCGCGGACACCTGAAAATCGCCCAGCCCCAAGCCACAGCGAAACTCACCAGGGTGGCGAGGGAAAAGTAGATGAGTAGCGAAGGTTGCAGTGCGGCGTGCAGGTCAGCGTGGAGAATGCCGAGAAACAGCAGCGCCGGCATGGTCACGTTGAACACCAGCGACGAGGTGGTGTGGATGAAGTTGTCGTTGATCCAGTCGATGCGCTTGAGCAGCACACCGAGAAACAGCATGGCAAACACCGGCGCGGTGATGTTCAGGGTTTCAAGAAAGATTGCCAGCATGCCGGGGAGCCTTGGGTGAGCTTAGTCAGGGGGGCAATGATAAAGCAAAAGCCCCTCACCCTAGCCCTCTCCCAAAGGGAGAGGGAACCGATCGGGGGATATTTAAACAATCCACCGACCTGAAATGACATCGTCGAATCCATAATCGACCCGATTTGTCAGGTCGATGTATAGCGCCAAACAACTCGGTCGGCCCCCTCTCCCCTCCGGGAGAGGGCTGGGGTGAGGGGCTTTTGATCTTCCATGAAACGATCAGGTAATCGGCGCCGGGTTGAACAAAGTGATGTCGTTGTGCAGCTTGTGCTTCTCCGCCCAGGTCTGTTGCTTGCCACTGGCAACGTCCAGGTAATAGTGAAACAACTCCCAGCCGAGTTCTTCGATGGTCGCGCGCCCGGTGGCAATGCGTCCGGCATCAATGTCGATCAGGTCCGGCCAGCGCTGCGCCAGTTCAGTACGCGTCGATACCTTGACCACCGGCGCCATGGCCAGCCCGTAAGGCGTGCCGCGACCGGTGGTGAACACGTGCAGGTTCATCCCTGCTGCCAGTTGCAACGTACCGCAGACAAAATCGCTGGCCGGCGTCGCGCAGAAAATCAGGCCCTTGTGCTTGAAACGCTCGCCCGGGCCGAGCACGCCATTGATCGCGCTGCTGCCGGACTTGACGATCGAGCCCAGCGACTTCTCGACAATGTTCGACAACCCGCCCTTCTTGTTGCCCGGCGTGGTGTTGGCGCTGCGATCGGCCTCGCCCTTGGCCAGGTAACGGTCGTACCAGTCCATCTCGCGTACCAGCTCTTCGGCGACGGTCTGCGTCTGCGCCCGTGAGGTCAGCAGGTAGATCGCATCGCGCACTTCGGTGACTTCGGAAAACATCACCGTCGCCCCCGCACGCAATAGCAAGTCCGAGGCATAACCCAGCGCCGGGTTGGCGGTGATGCCGGAAAACGCATCGCTGCCGCCGCACTGCATACCGAGAATCAGCTCGGAGGCCGGCACGGTTTCGCGGCGGCGCTGGTCGAGTTTCTTCAAGCGCACTTCAGCCAGTTCCATGATCTGCTCAATCATTTCGGTGAAGCCGTGACTCGAATCCTGCAAGCGGTACAACCACGGATCGCTGAGATCCACCGAGGCATCGTCCTCGTGCATCACCTGCCCGGCCTGCAATTTCTCGCAGCCCAGACCGATCACCAGCGCCTCGCCGCCCAGGTTCGGGTTGCGCGCCAGATTGCGCACGGTACGAATCGGGATGTAGGCGTCGGTCGCGGTAATCGCCACACCGCAGCCATAACTGTGGGTCAGTGCCACCACGTCATCGACGTGCGGGTACTTCGGCAGCAGCTCTTCCTTGATGCGCTTGACCGCATGATCGAGCACGCCGGTGACGCACTGCACGGTGGTGGTGATGCCGAGAATGTTGCGCGTGCCGACGGTGCCGTCGGCGTTGCGATAACCCTCGAACGTGAAGCCTTCCAGCGGTGCCTGCGCGTCCGGCACATCGGTGGACAGCGGCAAGCTGTCCAGCGGCGGCGCGGTCGGCATGCGCAGTTGATCTTCCTTGACCCAACTGCCGCGACGGATCGGCTGCAAGGCATAGCCGATAATCTGCCCGTAACGAATCACCGGCCCGCCCTCAGGAATATCCTCCAGAGTGACCTTGTGGCTCTGCGGTACGAAATCCAGCGTGACCAGGCCATCGGCAAACTCGGTACCGGCCGGTACGCCCTGATCGTTGACCACCACTACAACGTTGTCCCGCTCGTGCAGGCGGATGTAGCGCGGCGAGTCGGAATGTTCAATCAACTGCATGACGCCGCTCCTCAGGAATGCGCTTGAGACAAATTGCCGGTGGCTTCATTGCCGCCCTTGGCTGGCGGCTCTTTCAAGACCACACGCTTGATCGGGCCGACGATTACCAGATAGCTGAACACCGCGACCAGTGCGTTGGCACCGACAAACACCAGCGCCCACTTGAACGAGCCGGTGGAGCTGATGATGTAGCCGATGACGATCGGCGTGGTGATCGAAGCGATGTTGCCGAAGGTGTTGAACAGGCCCCCGCTCAGACCGGCGATCTGTTTCGGCGAAGTGTCGGAAACCACCGCCCAGCCCAGTGCGCCAACGCCTTTGCCGAAGAATGCCAGAGCCATGAAGCCCACCACCATCCATTCCACGTCAACATAGTTGCACGCGACGATGCTGCTCGACACCAGCAGGCCGGCGATGATCGGCGCCTTGCGGGCGAAGGTCAGCGAATGGCCCTTGCGCAGCAGGTAGTCGGAAATCACCCCGCCGAGCACGCCGCCGATAAAGCCGCAAATGGCCGGCAACGAAGCGATGAAACCGGCCTTGAGAATGGTCATGCCACGCTCTTGCACCAGATACACCGGGAACCAGGTCAGGAAGAAATAGGTGATGCCGTTGATGCAGTACTGGCCCAGATACACTCCCAGCATCATGCGGTTGGTCAGCAGCTGACGGATGTAATCCCACTTCGGACCGTCGGACTTCTTGCCCTTCTGATCCATGTCGACCATGCCGCCGTTGTCAGCGATGTGCTTGAACTCGGCCTCGTTGACGCGTGGGTGTTCGCGCGGGCTGTAGATGACTTTCAGCCACACCAGCGAGAACACGATACCGAGGATACCCATGACGATGAACACGTGCTCCCAGCCGAAGCTGTAGACGATCCAGCCCATCAACGGCGCGAACAGCACGGTGGCAAAGTATTGCGCCGAGTTGAAGATCGCCGAAGCGGTGCCGCGTTCAGCGGTCGGGAACCACGCCGCCACGATGCGCGCGTTGCCAGGGAACGATGGCGCTTCGGCCAGGCCCACGAGGAAACGCAGCATGAACAGCGCAACCACTGCCGTGGACATGCCGAATTCACCGACGAAGCCTTGCAGCACGGTGAACAGCGACCAGGTGAAAATGCTCAGGGCATAGACTTTTTTCGAGCCGAAGCGATCGAGCAGCCAGCCACCGGGAATTTGCCCGGCCACGTAAGCCCAACCGAATGCGGAGAAGATGTAGCCGAGGGTGACGGCGTCAATGCCAAGGTCCTTTTGCAGGCTGGAGCCGGCAATGGCGATCGTGGCACGGTCGGCGTAGTTGATCGTGGTCACCAGAAACAGCATGAGCAGGATCAAATAGCGGACGTGAGTCGGCTTGGAGGATTGCATGCAGATGTACTCCCACTGATTATTTTTATGCGGGGTGAAGCTTCTTTGGTCTTGCATTTATTGCCTGTAGGAGCTGCCGAAGGCTGCGATCTTTTGATCTTGATCTTGAAAAAAAAGATCAAAAGATCGCAGCCTTCGGCAGCTCCTACAGGGGTATTGCGTGTATCAGGAGCCTACATAGGCGGTTTTCACCACGGTGTAGAACTCTTGTGCATAGCGGCCCTGCTCACGGGAGCCGTAGGACGAACCTTTACGCCCGCCGAACGGTACGTGGTAATCCACACCGGCGGTCGGCAGGTTGACCATCACCATCCCGGCCTGGGAGTGGCGCTTGAAGTGGTTGGCGTACTTCAGCGAGGTGGTGGCGATGCCGGCCGACAAGCCGAATTCGGTGTCGTTGGCCATTGCCAGCGCAGCTTCGTAATCGGCCACACGAACAATATTGGCCACCGGGCCGAAGATCTCTTCGCGGCTGATGCGCATCGACGCTTCGCTGTCGGCGAACAGCGTTGGCGCGAGGAAGTAGCCCTCGGTGTCGCAAGTCACCACACCGCCGCCGCTGACCAGACGTGCACCTTCGGACTGGCCGATGTCGATGTACTTCATGTCCTGTTCCAGCTGCGCCTGGGAGACCACCGGACCGATGTCGGTGCCGGCCTTCAGCGCGTGGCCGACCTTGATCGACTTCATGCGCTCGGCCATCGCTTCAACGAACTTGTCGTGAATGCCGGCGGTGACGATCAGACGGCTCGATGCTGTGCAGCGCTGGCCGGTGGAGTAGAACGCGCTCTGCACCGACAGCTCGACCGCTTGCTTGAGGTCGGCGTCGTCGAGAATGATCTGCGGGTTCTTGCCGCCCATTTCCAGCTGCACCTTGGCCTGGCGCGAAACGCAGTTGACGGCGATCTGGCGGCCAACGCCCACCGAACCGGTGAAGCTGATGCCGTCGACTTTCGGGCTGTTGACCAACGCCTCGCCAACCACGCGACCGCTGCCCATTACCAGGTTGAACACACCGGCCGGGAAGCCCGCGCGGGAGATGATTTCGGCCAGCGCCCAGGCGCAGCCCGGCACCAGATCGGCAGGCTTGAGCACGACGCAGTTGCCGTAGGCCAGGGCCGGAGCAATTTTCCACGCCGGGATGGCGATCGGGAAGTTCCACGGCGTGATCAGACCGACCACGCCCAGGGCTTCGCGAGTGACTTCGACGTTGACGCCCGGGCGTACCGACGGCACGTAGTCACCGGACAGACGCAGGCATTCACCGGCGAAGAACTTGAAAATGTTGCCGGCGCGGGTCACTTCACCGATCGCCTCCGGCAGGGTCTTGCCTTCTTCACGGGCCAGCAGGGTGCCAAGCTCTTCGCGACGGGCGAGAATTTCCGTGCCGACTTTATCCAGCGAATCGTGACGAGCCTGGATGCCCGACGTGGAGTACGCCGGGAACGCAGCGCGGGCAGCGTCGATTGCGGCGTTGACCTGGGTCAGGTCAGCCTTGGCGTAGTCGCCGATGGTGTCGCTGAGTTCGGACGGGTTGATGTTGGCCGAGTAATCGGCACCGGCGACCCATTCGCCATTGATGTAGTTGTCGTAGCGTTTTGCAGTTGTCACAGGGCAGCCCTCAACTCTAAAAGCCTTCACGCAAAAAGCCGCTGATTGCTCAGCGGCCTCGCTTCTCTCGCTTATTGCGCGCCTTGCTTGTCGATCAGCGCGGCGAGCATTTCGTACTCTTCGCCGGTCAGGTCGGTCAGCGGCGCACGCACCGGACCTGCGTCATAGCCGGCGATTTTTGCACCTGCCTTGACGATACTCACCGCGTAACCGGCCTTGCGGTTGCGGATGTCCAGGTACGGCAGGAAGAAGTCGTCGATGATCTTGCCGACGGTGGCGTGATCTTCGCGAGCGATCGCGTGGTAGAAGTCCATCGCGGTTTTCGGGATGAAGTTGAACACCGCCGAGGAGTACACCGGCACGCCCAACGCCTTGTAGGCAGCGGCGTAGACTTCGGCGGTCGGCAGACCACCCAGGTAGCTGAAGCGATCACCGAGGCGGCGACGGATCGACACCATCAACTCGATATCGCCCAGGCCATCCTTGTAGCCGATCAGGTTCGGGCAGCGCTCGGCCAGACGTTCCAGCAGCGGCGCGGTGAGACGGCAAACGTTGCGGTTGTAGACGACCACGCCGATCTTCACCGATTTGCACACGGCTTCAACGTGGGCGGCAACACCGTCCTGGCTCGCTTCGGTCAGGTAGTGCGGCAGCAGCAGCAGACCTTTGGCGCCCAGACGCTCGGCCTCCTGAGCGTATTCGATGGCCTGGCGGGTCGAACCACCGACGCCGGCGAGGATTGGCACGCTGGTCGCGCAGGTATCGACGGCAGTCTTGATGATTTCCGAGTATTCGCTGGCGGCCAGGGAGAAGAACTCACCGGTGCCACCGGCGGCGAACAGAGCCGAAGCGCCATACGGAGCCAGCCATTCCAGGCGTTTGATGTAGCCCGCGCGGTTGAAATCGCCCTGCGCGTTGAAATCGGTCACCGGGAAAGACAGCAGGCCGGCAGAGAGGATGGACTTCAGTTCTTGTGGATTCATTATTCGAACACCCTGGTAGCAACGTTTTATTGTGAGTGGACCGTTCAGCCTTCGCCGAAGTTGTAGGTCATCGTACAACTTAAAAAATAACCGTCAACTGCATTTCATCGTTGGCAGGGCTTTTTTGTCGGACAAGATTGGCTTTTGCGCTTTATGAAATGGCTACAAGGCTCGCGCTTGACGCGTTCGAGGGCTGAAATATCTGGTCTGGATTCGTTTAATTCTGAGGCGACCTGCGGCTCGTAAAGTACGTCGACTGCCACGAAGGATCGTGGCGGACCACACAAAGGAAGCCGCTATGTCGATGCATTTTGCCGCCCCCACCCTCACCCACGTCGCCCCTGCGCAAGACGATTGCGTGACGCTTCAGCTCTCGCAATTGCCGGACATCCTCACCGTGCAGGTCCCGGATTCCAGCGATTTCGCAGCAAACTGGAGCGTCTACGCGGTCCTCGGCAGCGATGCCGAGGAACCTGAATGGGAAGGTGATGAGGTGGACACTGGCGCCTGGGACGACGCCGAGGATGAAATGGAAAAGTTGCTCGACATCGAGGTGCAGCTGCCGAAAGAGGCATTGCAACCGTACCTGAACCGCGAGGTGGAGCTGCGTTACAAGTTTCGCGATGAGTCGAGCATGGAGCCGTATTCGCTGCCGCTGCGATTGCGCATAGAGGCGTAAGACTCAGCTTCGCTGCGCCTGCGCCTCTTCATGGGCCTGGCGCAGTCTTTCACGGCTATTGGTCAGGTGCAGACGCATCGCCGCACGCGCGGCATCGGAGTCCTGACGGGCAATCGCGTCGTAGATTTCCTCGTGCTCGCGGCTCAGGCGGCTCATGTAGTGCTGTTGATCATCGTGGGCCAGCCGCGCCGAGTTCAGCCGCGTACGTGGAATGATGCTGGTGCCCAGGTGCGTCATGATGTCGGTGAAGTAGCGGTTGCCGGTGGACAGGGCAATTTCCAGGTGGAAAGCGAAGTCCGACGACACCGCATCGCTGGCATGGGAGGCGCTTTCGTTCAAGGCGTCGAGGGCGGCGCGCATGGTTGCCAGTTGCTCGGGACTGCGGCGTTGCGCGGCTAGGCCGGCGGACTCGACTTCGAGGCTGATGCGCAATTCGAGAATCGCCAGCACGTCACGCAGGGTGACAACGGTGGCCGGATCAATGCGGAAACCGCTCGGGCTCGGCGTATCGAGAACAAAGGTGCCGATGCCATGGCGGGTTTCTACCTGGCCGGCGGCCTGCAGACGGGAAATTGCCTCGCGGACCACGGTGCGGCTGACGCCATGGGCTTCCATGATCGCCGACTCGGTGGGCAACTTGTCGCCACGCTTGAGCAGGCCATCGCGGATCTGCTCGCTCAACACCGTCACCAATTCCTGGGCGAGGCTGCGGCGCTTGCGGGGGAGGCGCGGGGTGTCGATCAGCTTTTCCATGGTCTGCATCTTGTCTCGAAAGTTCGGCTTGGCGCCATCATAGCTCAAGCGGGTTGTACGATCACCGGGCAGATCACATTGCCCCACTGTGGGAGCGAGCCTGCTCGCGAAAGCGGTGGTTCAGACGACAGATTCGTCGACCGATATGACCCCTTCGCGAGCAGGCTCGCTCCCACAGGTGGGTGTTCAGACAGTTATGGCCTGTTCGACCAGACGACCGCTGTCGATCCGGACGTGCCGTGGATGGAATCGTTTCAAACTGCTTCGGTGACCGACGCTGACAATGCTCAGCCCCGGAATCTCATCGATCAACGCCTGATACAAGGTCGCCTCGTCCTCTTCATCCATCGCCGATGTAGCCTCGTCCATGTACAGCCATTGCGGTGCGTAGAGAAGCGCGCGGGCGAAGGCCAGGCGTTGCTGCTCACCCGGCGAGAGCATGCGTTGCCAGTGATTGGCTTCATCCAGCCGCCCGACCAGGTGTGGCAGACGGCAAGTTTCCAGCACCTGTGCATAACGTTCCGGCGCGTAGGTGTCGCCCGGTTGTGGATAACTCAACGCTTCACGCAATGTGCCGATCGGCAGATAAGGCTTCTGCGGCAGGAACAGATAACGCGCCGCCGGCAAACGAATATTGCCGTGCCCCGCCGGCCACAAATGCCCCATCGCTCGCAGCAGTGTCGACTTGCCGCTGCCGGACCGCCCGCTGAGCATCACGCGCTCACCCGGTTCAACGGTCATGTCGGCGTCGGTCAGCAGGTGACGACCATCGGCCAGATCGAGGCCGAGGTTGTGCACCTGCAACTCACTGCCCTGGTTCTGCACGTCGATGGCCGGGGTGCGTTGTTCGTTGTCGCTCATGGCCTGACGGAAACTCAGCAAACGATCACAGGTGGCGCGCCACGCGGCGAGATCCGAGTAGGCGGTGATGAACCAGCTGAAATTCTCCTGCACGTTGCCGAACGCCGAGTTGATTTGCATCAGCTCGCCCAGTTCGATCTTGCCGGACAGATAGCGCGGTGCGGCGACGACAAACGGGAAAATGATTGCGATCTGCCCGTAGCCGGAGGTGAAGAACGTCAGGCGCTTGGACACGCGCATGATGTCCCAGAAATTGTGCCAGACCAGTCCGAAGCGATTACTCAAGCGGCGGTTTTCATTGGGTTCGCCGTTGTACAAGGCGATGCTTTCCGCATTCTCACGCACGCGCACCATGGAAAAACGCAGGTCTGCTTCGAAGCGTTGTTGCTTGTTGTTCAGACCGATCAGACGGCGACCGATCAAATGCGTCAACCAACTGCCGACCGCTGCGTACAGCAGCGCGCACCAGAACATGTAGCCGGGAATCTCGATGCCGAACACTTCAATACTGCCCGACACGCCCCACAAAATGATCGAGAACGACACCAGACTGACAATCGTGCGCAGCAGCCCGAGGCCCAGGCTCAGGGTGTTGGCGGTGTAAGTGTTGAGGTCTTCGGAAATCCGCTGGTCGGGGTTATCGGTATAACCGCCCTGCTCCAGCTGGTAGTAATTCTTGTGGTCCAGCCAGCGCTTGAAGTGCTTTTCGGTCAGCCACGCCCGCCAGCGGATCGTCAGCATCTGCGTCAGATACAACCGATACACCGCGCCGAGAATCGCCACGGTCGCGATCCCGCAGAAATACAGGATCAACTGCCAGAACGCGGCTTCATCCTTTCTCTGCAAAGCGTTGTAGAAATCCTTGTACCAACTGTTGATCCACACCGAAATCGCCACGCTGAACAGCGTCAGCGCAATTACGGCAATCAGCAACGTCCAGGCCTTGCCCTTCTCTTCGCTGCGCCAGTAAGGCGTGGTCATCGCCCAGACTTTGCGAAAAAACTGCCCGCGCACAGCATCGTTGACCGCGGAATATTCAGCGTTCTGATTCATGGATAAGGCTCGATAGTAAAAAGAACGGACACGCGCCGATCATAGATGATCGGCGCGATTCATCGCGAGGGCTGGCGATAGTCGTTCAGCGCAGGTTCAGCGACGCACCGGGCGCTTCTGCAGTTTGCGCTGCAAGGTGCGGCGGTGCATGCCCAGCGCGCGGGCCGTGGCGGAAATATTGCCTTCGTGCTCGGTGAGCACGCGCTGGATGTGCTCCCATTGCAGACGATCGACCGACATCGGGTTTTCCGGCACCAGACTGTCGAGATCGGCGTGCTCAGACAGCAGCGCGGCCAGCACGTCGTCGGCATCGGCGGGTTTGCACAGGTAGTTGCAGGCGCCACGCTTGATCGCCTCGACTGCCGTGGCAATGCTCGAATAACCGGTGAGGATCACCACGCGCATTTCCGGATCGAGTTCCAGCAGCTTGGGCAGCAGGACCAGACCGGAGTCGCCGTCCATTTTCAGGTCCAGCGCAGCGTAATCAGGCAGATCGGCCTGGGCGATGGTCAGGCCTTCTTCAGCGGAACCGGCAGTGCTGACGCGAAAGCCACGACGGGCCATGGCGCGGGCCATGACGCGGGTGAAGGTCGCGTCGTCGTCGACCAGCAGCAGATGCGGCAGTTCTTCGCCTTCGACTTGGATTTCGTCACTCATGTTGGTCTCCTCGGGCGCCGTGGGGCAGGCGCAGCTCGGTGAGCGTGCCGCCTTCCTCATGACTATAGAGTTTCACTGAGCCGCCGGCGCGTGTCACGCTGGCCTTGCTCAAAAACAGGCCCAGGCCGAAACCTTTGCCCTTGGTGGTAAAAAACGGCTTGCCGATCTGCTCGGCGATGGCCAGCGGCACACCGGCGCCGTGGTCGCGAATGCTGATCGTCAAAGTCTCTGCGTCCCAGTCGAGGGTCACCTGGAGATTTTCCGGGCAGGCGTCGGCTGCATTGTTGAGCAGATTCAGCAATGCCTGGGTCAGATCCGGCGGCGGCGCCATGCGCGGCACCGCCCCCTGACCGAGACGCTGGAAGCGATAACTGGCTTCCGGGCGCATCAGGTGCCAGCGGTTCAGCGCTTCGTCGAGCCAGTCGGTAACGTCCTGCATCTCCACCGCCAGACGCCGATTGGCCTCGGCGGCACGGACCAGTTGCTGCAAGGTTTCCTTGCACAGCTTGACCTGATCCTGCAGCACTTTCAGATCGTCCTGCAGCAGTGCATCGGGGTGATCCTGCTGCATTTCCTTGAGCAACACGCTCATGGTCGCCAGCGGTGTGCCCAATTCATGCGCCGCACCGGCGGCCTGGGTCGCAACGGCGAGCAGCTGCTGATCACGCAGCCCTTCCTCCCGGCGGATCGCGCGCAATTCTTCCTGCCGGCGCAGCTCTTCAGCCATACGCGCGGCGAAGAACGTGATGACCGCAGCAGCCAGGGCAAAGCTCAGCCACATGCCGTAGATCTGCAGATTCTCACGGGCGACCGGCAGGGTTTCCAGCGGATAGAAACGCGTCAGCATCAGCGTGTACAGCGCCAGCGCGATACCGGACAGAATCACCGAATAACGCCACGGCAAGGTCACCGCCGCGATGGTCAGCGGCACCAGATAATAGGAAACGAAGGGGTTGGTCGAACCGCCGGAGAAATACAGCAGCGCACTGTGAATCACCAGATCGCAGGCCAGTTGCAGCGCGTATTCGAGCTCGGTCACCGGCCACGATGTGCGCAGGCGCACGGCAGTGAACACGCAGAGCAGAATCGAACAGCCCAGGGTCATCGCCAATTGCACCCACGGCAACGGCAGCAATTGCAGCCAGTAGGCCAGACCCACGGACCCGGCCTGCGCGGCGAGCACAAGTGTGCGGATGAAAGTCAGCCGCCAGAGGTTCTGGCGAGTGGCGGAAGTCAGTTGTACGGGGGCGAGCATGAGCTCTCCTGATGAGCGCTCCAGGCGGATCGCACGGAGTATAACCAAGGCGCGGGGTTCAGAGGCGAAAGTGCGGCAAACGACCACATGGCGACGATGGAGAATTCATCTGAGTTGAAGAAGATTCCGAGGGCTATTGGAGATCAATTGTGGCGAGGGGATTTATCCCCGCTGGGTGGCGGAGCCGCCCCCAAATCATGCGACCTCATTTAACCAGAAATACCGTATCAGCCGGATTTGCGCCTGCTGCGCAGCCGATCGGGGATAAATCCCCTCGCCACAGAAGCACTCCCCACTGCGCGCAGGTATCTGTATAGAAGTTGTAACTGGGCGAACCGGATCATAGAAGTTAGAGTCTGATGGTTCACGCAGGCCGCGACCCATCACCTGCGCCTCATTCAAGGAGCCTTCATGCACACATTTCGCCGCAGCGCCGCCCTCCTCGCCCTGACCGTCGGCAGCGTCGCCAGCCTTCCGGCGCTGGCCGCCGATGAGCTGCACTACAACCAGATTTCCCTGCGCGCCGAAGTCAGCCAGGAAGTGGCCCGCGACCAGATGATCGTGACGCTCTACACCGAAGAGCAGAACACCGACCCGGCCAAACTCGCCGCCGCCATCAGCACCACCATGAACAAGGCCACCGCCCAGGCCAAACAAGTCAAAGACATCACCCTGCGCACGGGCAGCCGCAACAGCTATCCGATCTACGACACCAAAGGCCAGAAGATCACCGGCTGGCGCGAACGCGCCGAACTGCGCCTGGAAAGCACCGACTTCGCCGCCCTGTCAAAACTCACCGGCGAGCTGCTGACCGACCTGAAAATGGGCGGCATGGACTTCGCCATCGCCGACCCGACCCGCAAGGCCAGCGAAGACCAGTTGCTCAAAGAAGCCGTCACCGCCTTCAAGACCCGCGCCCAACTGGCCACCGACGCCCTGGGCGGCAAGGGCTACAAAATCGTCAACCTGAACCTCAACAGCAACGGTTACCCACAACCGTACCTGCGCGCGCCGATGATGATGAAAGCCGCGGCCATGGATTCCGCCCCGGTGACCCCGGAAGTTGAAGCCGGCACCAGTCAGGTCAGCATGACCGCTGATGGCTCGATTGAAGTGTTGATGCAGTGATTTGAGCTTGGCTGAATGAAGGACCGGCAATCAGCAAATGGTTGCCGGTTTTTTTGTGTCCGGGTTTTGTAGTGAAGGATCCACCGCTATCGCGAGCAGGCTCGCTCCCACAGGTTGAACGCATTTCCATGTGGGAGCGAGCCTGCTCGCGAAGAACGATGACGCGATCTCAAGCGTGCGGATCAACCCGATCCAGCGCCCGATTCACCGCCAGCTCCGCCAGCATGATGATCTGCTGAATCGCCAGCGCCGTATTGCGCTGCGGCCTACCAAGCTGATCGGCAAAATCGCTGGCCAGCGTATTGGCTGAAGCAAGGGACTCACAGGCGTGAGCCAGCAGGCTTTCGGTGTCGATGTCGGGCCGGACCAGAAACATCGTGCTGGCCTGATGGGGTTTGCCGGGTGGCGGGCAGAGATAGAAATCGAGGGCACGCTTGATGGCTTCGCGGTTCTTCGCGAGATCGTCGGCACGCAGCGCGGCTTCGAGGGGGGTTGAGGTTTCTTCGGGTGGGTCGGGGACTGGTTTGCTCATGCGCTTCACCTATGAGGTTGAGCCATCTCGATGCCGTTTCTCACACGACGAAGAGGTGGCAGCTTTGTGCGGGGTGAGAAAACCGGTCATAGGCACCCGGCCGGACATAAGCCCGCCCGCACAGAGCCGCCATAACGCACTTGCAGGCAGCAAACTTGCTGGCGGCAATTATGCGGATCTGGGCACTGAATGACTATGAATGTCGGGTTCTCACACCCGATCGCTGAACAACCAGCGACGACCCAAGCCTAGAGAGCGCACGTCCGACGGACAACCTGAAAACCTTGTGGGAAGGTTCTGGCTGTTTCGCAGCGGATTTAAACAGCAAAAAAGCAAACCCTCACCCTAACCCTCTCCCAGAGGGAGAGGGGACTGACCGAGGTGTTTGGGGGAGGTACGCCAACGTGAAACTCCGAGTTGAACTCAGGATTTGAAAAGCACACAAATCAGCCCCTTCTCCTCGGGGAGAGGGCTGAGGTGAGGGGCAAATCCACAACAAAAATAACGCCGAACACCCGCTCTTCACCACTCAATAGGCCGAGTGTCAGCTCGCCTGCTCTTGATCTTGATCCACCGGCGACGTCGGAAGGCTGAGTGGAGGGATTGATCCGGGTGTGGGAGCGCAGCGACCGTTCGACGAAGTCGAACACAGCGGAAGGAGGTGCAGCGAAGCAAACCGGAGCCGCTGCGCCCGGATCAGTCCCGCAGCGAAGGAACCCGAGCCTGCGAGGGCCGAACGCAGGAGCAAGCCTTTTCGGTTACCTTTTTGGCGTTTGAAAAAGGTGACCCGCCGTAAGGGCGGAACCGCAATCCGCAACACCCGCAGAAACGGATATACACCCAAAACCCAAGAGCCTGGTCGGCCCAAAGGCCGCCAAGGTGCCACCAATCGAAACACCCAGTTGCACCAAGTAAAACTCCCCAATCCCTGCCCCAATCCACCCCACCAAAGCCCACCGCGAAAATCCCTCAACCCCGCCCATCCCAAAGGGTATAAATAAGTAACACCAAGCCCCACCCAAGCGCACCCGACACCTTCAGCGCACCATTTCAGTGCCCCGAATGCACCGCAAAAACCACCCGCAAACGGTCAAATGCGTCAAAAGTTATACGGATGCGACATTAAGGTACGTTCGTGCCACCGTTTAACGCCGCCGACTGCTCTGGATCTTGCATTGGGTATGGGGCCTGCATAAGTATCCGCAGGCACGACTCACGAGGTCGTACCTCACAACTAAAAAATGACAACAAATCATGAGGCCAACATGCTTAAACACGCGGTCATTCCGTTTCTAGTCGGCGCAGGCTTGTTAGCCTCCGCACCTTTCGCCACCGCTGCGACTAACCTGGTGTTCTGCTCCGAAGGGAGCCCGGCCGGTTTTGATCCAGGCCAGTACACCACCGGAACCGACTTCGACGCCTCAGCCGAAACCATGTTCAACCGCCTGACCCAGTTCGAGCGCGGCGGCACCGCCGTGATTCCTGGCCTGGCGACCAAGTGGGACATTTCCGACGATGGCCTGACCTACACCTTCCACCTGCGTGAAGGCGTCAAGTTCCACACCACCCCGTATTTCAAGCCGACTCGTGAGTTCAACGCCGACGACGTGCTGTTCACCTTCAATCGCATGATTAACAAGGATGACCCGTTCCGTAAGGCGTACCCGACCGAATTCCCGTACTTCACCGACATGGGGATGGATACCAACATCACCAAGATCGATAAAGTCGACGACCACACCGTCAAGTTCACCCTGAAAGAAGTCGACGCCGCGTTCATCCAGAACATGGCCATGAGCTTCGCGTCCGTGCAGTCCGCCGAATACGCGGCCCAACTGCTCAAGGATGGCAAAGCCGCCGACATCAACCAGAAGCCGATCGGCACCGGCCCGTTCGTGTTCAAGAGCTACCAGAAAGACTCGAACATCCGTTACACCGGCAACAAGGATTACTGGAAACCTGAAGACGTGAAGATCGACAACCTGATCTTCGCCATCACCACCGACCCGTCGGTGCGTATCCAGAAGCTGAAAAAGAACGAGTGCCAGGTCACCCTGTTCCCGCGTCCGGCCGATCTGAAAGCGCTGAAAGAAGACAAGTCCCTGAAGATGCCGGATCAGGCTGGCTTCAACCTGGGCTACATCGCTTACAACGTGATGGACAAGGTCAAGGGCAGCAACGAGGCCAACCCACTGGCTGACCTGCGTGTGCGCCAGGCGCTGGACATGGCCGTGAACAAGCCGCAGATCATCGATTCGGTTTACCAGGGCGCCGGCCAACTGGCGGTCAACGCCATGCCACCGACCCAGTGGTCCTACGACACCACGATCAAGGATGCCAAGTACGACCCTGAGAAAGCCAAACAGCTGCTCAAGGAAGCCGGCGTCAAGGAAGGTACCGAGATCGTCCTGTGGGCGATGCCGGTGCAGCGTCCGTACAACCCGAACGCCAAACTGATGGCTGAAATGCTCCAGTCCGACTGGGCCAAGATCGGCTTGAAAGTGAAGATCACCAGCTACGAGTGGGGCGAGTACATCAAGCGTTCCAAAGGTGGCGAGAACCAGGCCATGATCATTGGCTGGAGCGGTGACAATGGTGATCCGGACAACTGGCTCAACGTTCTGTTCGGCTGCGACTCGCTGAGCGGCAACAACTTCTCCAAGTGGTGCGACAAGAAGTTCGACGGCCTGGTGAAAGAAGCCAAACGCACTACCGACCAGGGCAAGCGCACCGAGCTGTACAAACAGGCGCAACACGTCCTCAAAGATGCAGTTCCAATGACACCTATCGCTCACTCGACGGTGTATCAACCCATGCGCGCCAACGTGCAGGATTTCAAGATCAGCCCATTTGGCCTGAATTCCTTCTACGGCGTCAGCGTCAGCAAGTAAGACATTGCAACGGCGGCGTTTCTGACGTCGCCGTTGCTTTATCTACCGGGAAAAAAGGAAAAGGCCTACACCCAAATCCGCCGCAGATGATTGCTTCGGTATAGGCGCGTCGACTTTTCCTACGAGCATTAAGGCAATTACGTATTTACTGCCAGAGGCACGGTGCCTACCGTCGCGTACTGACCAGTGTCTGCGTGGGCCACCGGTTTTGCCGTACGTATTGGATTGAGCTCAATGCGACCAGAAAGTCCCGGGATAGGGACCCTGACGCATTGCACAACACTAAAAAGAGGGAGCGTCATGCGCCATACCTTGATTTTTTCCGCACTGTTGGGCGCCGGCCTGTTGGCCGCCACGTCTGCAAGCTACGCCGCCAGCGACAGCCTGGTGTTTTGCTCGGAAGGCAGCCCGGCGGGTTTCGATACCGCGCAATACACGACGGCCACCGACAACGACGCCGCCGAGCCGCTGTACAACCGCCTGGTGGAGTTCGAAAAAGGCGCGACCAATGTCGTACCCGGTCTGGCAACCAAGTGGGACATTTCCGAAGATGGCCTGAAATACACCTTTCACCTGCGTGAAGGCGTGAAATTTCACACAACCCCTTACTTCAAGCCGAGCCGCGATTTCAACGCCGACGACGTGCTGTTCACGTTCAATCGCATGCTCGATGCGCAACAGCCGTTCCGCAAGGCCTATCCCACCGAGTTTCCGTACTTCAACGGGATGAGCCTGAACAAGAACATCGCCAAGGTCGAGAAGACCGGGCCGCTGACCGTGGAGTTCACGCTCAACAGTGTTGACGCCGCGTTCATCCAGAACATCGCCATGAGCTTCGCCGCCATTCTGTCTGCCGAATACGCCGACAAACTGCTGGCCGACGGCAAGCCGAGCGACATCAACCAGAAGCCGATCGGCACCGGGCCGTTCGTGTTCAAGAGCTACCAGAAAGACTCGAACATCCGTTACACCGGTAACCCGCAGTACTGGGATCCGAGCCGGGTCAAGCTGAAGAACCTGATTTTCGCGATCAACACCGACGCCTCGGTACGTGTGCAGAAGCTCAAGGCCAACGAGTGCCAGATCACCCTGCACCCGCGCCCCGCCGATGTTGAAGCGCTGAAGGCCGACCCGAAATTGCAACTGATTTCCAAGCCGGGCTTCAACCTCGGCTACATCGCCTACAACGTGCGCCACAAGCCGTTCGATCAACTCGAAGTGCGTCAGGCACTGGACATGGCGGTGAATAAACAGGGAATTCTCAACGCTGTTTATCAAGGCGCCGGCCAACTGGCCGTCAACGCCATGCCGCCGACCCAGTGGTCCTACGATGACACGATCAAGGACGCCGCCTACAACCCGGAAAAAGCCAAGGAACTGCTCAAGGCTGCCGGCGTGAAAGAAGGCACCGAGATCACCCTGTGGGCAATGCCGGTGCAGCGTCCGTACAACCCGAACGCCAAACTGATGGCCGAAATGCTCCAGTCCGACTGGGCCAAGATCGGTCTGAAAGTGAAGATCGTCAGTTACGAATGGGGCGAGTACATCAAGCGCACCAAGAACGGCGAGCACGACGTCAGCCTGATTGGCTGGACCGGTGACAACGGGGATCCGGACAACTGGCTGGGCACGCTGTACAGCTGTGACGCCATCGGCGGCAACAACTACTCCATGTGGTGCGATCCGGCTTACGACAAGCTGATCAAACAGGCCAAGGTCGTCACCGACCGCGACCAGCGCACCGTGCTTTATAAACAGGCCCAGCAATTGCTTAAACAGCAAGTGCCGATCACGCCTGTCGCCCACTCGACGGTCAACCAGCCGTTAAGCACCCGGGTCGAAGGATTCAAAGTCAGCCCGTTCGGCCGCAACGTGTTCTCGGGTGTCAGTATCGATTAACCCAACCGATTAGCCGCAATGCTGAGGGGAGCCGTCTACTCCCCTCACGCAAGCGCTTTGCCTAAATTCGCCAATCCGGCTTTTTGCAAACGTTTGCGATGTGTGAACGAGTTCTAAACCAATAACCGGCATACCAAAAAAAGCCGGGATAAAAAGAAAGTAAAGGAGCTTCACCCATGAAACTGAGCAGCACCGCGATACTGGCTCTGGCCATCAGCAGCATCACCGCCACGGCTTATGCGGAAACCCAGAGCCAGGCGTTCACCCCGGTGACCGTCAACACCAAAAGCGCCCAGGCTGAGGCCACTGGGTTCGTCGAAGGACAGTCGATCACCGGTACGACACGTAACTGGTACGCCAACGAGCAACTGAAGCGCGGCGGCAAATTCTCCTATAAAAAAAATGGTTCTCCGGCCGAAACTGACCGTCGGATCAACTGGGTGCAAGGGACCATCGTCAAGTACAACTCGGGTTTCACCGAGGGCACTGTAGGTATCAGCACCGAAGTTGCGGCATATAATGCAATTGCGCTTGAACGTGATCGTGAAAATCTGGCTTCCGGAAATGGCGGCGCCCCAAAGACGGGCGTGGGATCGGGTAACAACCGCACCCTGACGCACAAGAATAACGGTGAAGCCGTAGATCAGTGGAGCAAGGTAGGCCTTGCCAACATCAAGGCGCGCGTTTCCAACACCACTCTGACTGCCGGTCGTATGAGCTTCAGCAGCCCGCAGGTCGACGTGATCGGCAACCGTGCACTGCCTTCGAGCTTCGAGGGTGTCTCCCTGCACAGTGAAGAGTTGAACAATCTGTCCTTCGACTTGGCCACTTTTGATCGCGTCTCGCCACGATCGGAACAAAGCCTGCAGAAATTCCGCGCCGAGTATGCCAACGGCCGTGTCGAATCCGACAAGGTCAACACCGCCGGTATCAGCTATCAGCCGCTCGAAAGTCTGAAAACCAGTCTATGGGGCACGCAAGTTGAAGATCTGTGGAACCAGTACTACTTCGGCGCCACCCATGAACTGGGTGACAGCAGCGTCCTCGCCCTGACTACCGGTTTCAACTACTACAAAACCGTCGACGAAGGTAAGAAGCTGCTGGGCGACATCGACAACGACACCTACTCGCTGTCGTTCGGACTGACCCACCAAGCGCATAACCTGACCTTCTCCTACCAGCAAGTAAACGGTAACGAGTACTTCGATTACCTGCACGAGACTAACGGTATCTACCTAGCCAACTCCCTGCTGTCGGACTTCAACGGCCCGAACGAGAAATCCTTCCAGGTTTCATACGCCATCAATATGGCCGAGTACGGTGTGCCGGGCCTGAAATTCAACATCTATCAAGCTCGCGGCTGGGGAATCGATGGCACGCACTACAACGGCAACAAAGGCGTTGAAGGCAAAGGCTACGACGGCATCCAGGAACAGGATGGCGAGCACCACTATGAATACGGCATCGGTGCGACCTATGCGGTACAAAGCGGTCCTCTGAAAGCCACCACGATTCGCGGCACCTACACAGCCCACCGTGCGAGCGAGTTCCAATCGGACGGCAGCATCAACGAGTTCCGTCTCGTAACCACCATCCCGTTCAACATTCTGTAAAAACGCCAACCGACGGCTGACTCATGATGAGTCGGCCGTTCGGTTTTCTGTCTTCAACCGATTGCAGAGGGTTATCGATGAAAATGCTTCCCCTACGTGCGGCCATCGCGGCTGCGTTGCTGAGTGTCGCTGTCGGCGCCTCGGCCAAACCCTTGGTGGTCTGCACCGAAGCCAGCCCGGAAGGCTTCGATATGGTCCAGTACACAACTGCAGTCACGGCGGACGCTGTGGCCGAAACCATCTTCAACCGCCTGGCCGATTTCAAACCCGGCACCACCGAGGTGATCCCGGCGCTCGCCGAGTCTTGGGACATCAGCGAAGACGGCCTGACCTACACGTTCCACCTGCGCAAAGGCGTCAAGTTTCACACCACCGAATATTTCAAGCCGACCCGCGACATGAATGCCGACGACGTGGTCTGGAGCTTCCAGCGTCAGCTGGACCCGAATCACCCGTGGCACAAACTGTCGAGCGTAGGCTTCCCGTACTTTGAAAGCATGGGCTTCAAGGAACTGCTGAAAAGCGTAGAAAAAATCGACGACAATACGGTCAAGTTCACCCTGACCCGTCGCGAAGCGCCGTTCCTGGCCGACATCGCCATGGCGTTCTCGTCGATCTACCCGGCCGAATACGCCGACCAGTTGCTCAAGGCCAACAAGACCGGCGATCTGAACAACAAGCCGATCGGCACCGGCCCGTTCATCTTCCAGCGCTACGCCAAGGATGCGCAGGTGCGCTTCAAGGCCAACCCGGATTATTTCCGTGGCAAGCCACCGGCCGACGCGTTGATCCTGGCGATCGCCACCGACAACAACGTGCGCCTGCAAAAGCTCAAGGCCAACGAGTGCCAGGTCGCGCTGTATCCGAAACCGGATGACATCCCGAGCATCAAGAAAGACAGCAACCTGAAAGTCGACGAGCTGGACGCGATGACCGTTTCGTACATCGCCATGAACACCCAGCACAAGTACATGAGCGACGTACGCGTGCGCAAAGCCATCGACATCGCGTTCGACAAGGAAGCCTACGTCAACGCGCTGTTCGGCAAGGGTAACGCGTCGGTGGCGGTCAACCCTTACCCGCCGACCCTGCTCGGCTACAACCATGATCTGAAAAACCCGCCACGCGACCTCGACAAGGCGCGCGCGCTGCTCAAGGAAGCCGGGGTTCCGGAAGGCACCACCTTCACCCTGTTCACCCGCAACGGCGGCGGTCCGACCAACCCCAACCCGATGCTCGGTGCGCAGATGATGCAGGCTGACCTGGCGAAAGTCGGGATCAAGATCGACATCCGCGTGATGGAATGGGGCGAAATGCTCAAGCGCGCCAAGGCCGGCGAGCACGACATGGTCTCGGCCGGATGGGCGGGCGACAACGGCGACCCGGATAACTTCCTGACGCCTATGCTCAGTTGCGAGGCCGCCAAGAACGGCGAAAACTACGCACGCTGGTGCAACGAGAAATTCCAGGCACTGCTGGATGAAGCGCGGGCTAAAGTAGATCCGGCCGAACGCGCCGCGCTCTACGAACAGGCTCAAGTGCTGTTTAATCAGGACCAGCCATGGATCAGCATGGCCCATACTCGGATGTTCACTGCAATGCGCAACAATGTAGAGGGCTACCACATCAGCCCTCTCACCACTAATAACTTCGCCACCACCCAGGTGAAGTAGATAAGAAACGCCCGGCGTCCCTTACCTGAGGGACGCCGGACACGCCTAACCGGCTGATGAGGTACCACACAAGATGTTTAGTTTTATTGCCCGCCGACTGGGGTTGTTGATCCCCACGTTTTTCGGCATCACCTTGCTGACTTTCGCGTTGATTCGCATGATTCCGGGCGACCCCGTGGAAGTGATGATGGGCGAACGTCGGGTCGACCCCGAAATGCACGCTCAGGCAATGGAACGCCTGGGGCTGAACAAGCCGCTGTATGCCCAGTATCTGGACTACATCGGCAAACTGGCCCAGGGCGATCTCGGTGAGTCGTTGCGTACCCGTGAAAGCGTGTGGACCGAGTTCACCTCTCTTTTCCCGGCGACCCTGGAACTGTCCATGGCCGCCCTGCTGTTCGCTGGCATCCTCGGGCTTCTGGCCGGGGTGATCGCGGCACTCAAACGAGGATCGCTGTTCGACCACGGGGTGATGGGCATCTCCCTCGCGGGCTATTCGATGCCGATCTTCTGGTGGGGCCTGATCCTGATCATGTTCTTCTCGGTGAGCCTGGGCTGGACCCCGGTGTCCGGGCGCATCGACCTGCTGTATGACATCGAGCCGAAAACCGGCTTCATGCTGATCGACACGCTGCTGGCCGATGACGTCGGCGCGTTCTTCGACGCCCTGCACCACCTGATCCTGCCGGCCATCGTGCTCGGTACCATTCCGCTGGCGGTAATCGCGCGGATGACCCGTTCGTCGATGCTCGAAGTGCTGCGCGAAGACTACATCCGCACCGCCAAGGCCAAAGGCCTGTCGCCGTCGCGCGTGGTGTTCGTGCACGGTCTGCGCAATGCGCTGATTCCGGTGCTGACCGTGGTCGGCCTGCAGGTCGGCACGCTGCTGGCCGGTGCGGTCCTGACCGAAACCATCTTCTCCTGGCCCGGCATCGGTAAATGGCTGATCGAAGCCATCGGCGCCCGAGACTACCCGGTGGTGCAAAACGGCATCCTGTTAATCGCCTGCCTGGTGATTCTGGTCAACTTCGTGGTGGACATCCTCTACGGCTTTGCCAACCCACGCATCCGTCATCAGCGCTGAGGTCAATACCCATGAGCACTCCAACATCCTCAGTAGCCACCGCCACGTCCGCCGTGGATCAAAGCCTGCTGTACCCGTCGCCGTACAAAGAATTCTGGCAAGCGTTCTCGAAGAACAAGGGCGCCGTTGCCGGCCTGCTGTTCATGCTGCTGATCATCTTCTGCGCGATCTTCGCGCCGTGGGTCGCGCCGCATAACCCGAGCGAGCAATACCGTGACTTCCTGCTGACGCCGCCGGCGTGGCTCGAAGGCGGGCAGATGCAGTTCCTGCTCGGCACCGACGAACTCGGCCGTGACCTGCTGTCGCGTCTGATCCAGGGCTCGCGCCTGTCGCTGCTGATCGGCTTGTCGTCGGTGGTGATGTCGCTGATTCCGGGGATCCTGCTGGGTCTGTTTGCCGGTTTCTTCCCGAAAGTGGTCGGCCCGACCATCATGCGTCTGATGGACATCATGCTGGCCCTGCCGTCGCTGCTGCTGGCCGTGGCAATCGTCGCCATCCTCGGCCCTGGCCTGATCAACACCGTGATCGCGATTGCCGTGGTTTCCCTGCCGTCCTACGTGCGTCTGACCCGTGCCGCCGTCATGGGCGAACTGAACCGCGACTACGTCACCGCCGCGCGTCTGGCCGGTGCCGGTCTGCCGCGTCTGATGTTCATCACCGTGCTGCCCAACTGCATGGCGCCGCTGATCGTGCAGGCAACCCTGAGCTTCTCCTCGGCGATTCTCGATGCCGCCGCACTGGGCTTCCTCGGCCTCGGCGTACAACCGCCAACCCCTGAGTGGGGCACCATGCTGGCCTCGGCCCGCGACTACATCGAACGCGCCTGGTGGGTGGTGAGCCTGCCTGGTCTGACCATTTTGCTCAGCGTGCTGGCAATCAACTTGATGGGCGACGGCCTGCGCGATGCGCTGGACCCGAAACTCAAGAACGCCGCCTGAGGAGATTCAAATGTCACTGCTAGAAATCAAGAATCTCAACGTCCGCTTCGGCGACAAGACCGCGACCCCGGTGGTCGACGGCCTCGACCTGAAAGTCGACAAAGGCGAAGTGCTGGCCATCGTTGGCGAGTCGGGTTCGGGTAAATCCGTGACCATGATGGCGCTGATGGGCCTGATCGAGCACCCCGGCATCGTCACCGCTGACTCGCTCAGCTTCGACGGCAAGGACATGCTCAAACTGAGCAACCGTCAGCGTCGGCAGATCGTCGGCAAAGACCTGTCGATGGTCTTCCAGGACCCGATGACCGCGCTGAACCCGAGCTACACCGTCGGTTTTCAGATCGAAGAAGTGCTGCGCCTGCACCTGAAAATGTCCGGCAAGCAAGCGCGCAAGCGTGCCATCGAACTGCTGGAAAAGGTCGAGATCCCGGGCGCCGCCAGCCGTATGGACGCCTACCCGCATCAACTGTCTGGCGGTATGAGCCAGCGTGTCGCGATCGCCATGGCGATTGCCGGCGAGCCGAAACTGTTGATCGCCGACGAACCGACCACCGCGCTGGACGTAACGATTCAGGCGCAGATCATGGATCTGCTGCTGGCGTTGCAGAAAGAACAGAACATGGGCCTGGTGCTGATCACTCACGACCTCGCGGTCGTGGCGGAAACTGCCCAGCGCGTCTGCGTGATGTACGCCGGTCAAGCCGTGGAAGTCGGTCAGGTGCCGCAACTGTTCGACATCCCGGCGCACCCGTACAGCGAAGCGCTGCTCAAGGCGATTCCCGAGCACAGCCTCGGCGCCTCACGCCTGTCGACCCTGCCGGGCATCGTTCCGGGCCGTTACGACCGACCGCAGGGTTGCCTGCTGTCGCCGCGCTGCCCGTATGTGCAGGACAACTGCCGCACCCAGCGTCCGGGCCTTGATCCGAAAGCCAACAGCCTCGCCCGCTGCTTCTACCCGCTGAACCAGGAGGTGGCGTAATGGCCGTCGTACTTACCGCCCGCGACCTGACCCGTCACTACGAAGTCTCCCGTGGCCTGTTCAAGGGCCACGCCACCGTGCGCGCGCTCAACGGCGTGTCGTTCGAACTGGAAGCCGGCAAGACCCTCGCCGTAGTGGGTGAGTCGGGCTGCGGCAAATCCACCCTCGCCCGCGCCCTGACGCTGATCGAAGAGCCGTCGTCGGGTTCGCTGCAGATCGCCGGCCAGGAAGTCGCCGGCGCCGACAAGGCCGAGCGCAAGCAACTGCGCAAAGACGTGCAGATGGTGTTTCAGAGCCCGTATGCGTCGTTGAACCCACGGCAGAAAATCGGTGATCAATTGGCCGAGCCGTTGCTGATCAACACCAAGCTGTCGGCCAGCGAACGTCGCGAGAAAGTCCAGGCGATGATGAAGCAGGTCGGCTTGCGGCCCGAGCATTACCAGCGCTATCCGCACATGTTCTCCGGCGGTCAGCGCCAGCGTATCGCTCTGGCGCGGGCAATGATGCTGCAACCGAAAGTGCTGGTCGCGGACGAACCGACTTCGGCACTGGACGTATCGATTCAGGCCCAAGTGCTGAACCTGTTCATGGATTTGCAGCAGGAGTTCAACACCGCCTACGTGTTCATCTCGCACAACCTCGCGGTGGTCCAGCACGTGGCCGATGACGTGATGGTGATGTACCTCGGCCGCCCGGTGGAATTGGGTCCGAAGAACGACATCTACGAACGCCCGCTGCACCCTTACACCCAGGCGCTGCTGTCGGCGACCCCGACCATCCACCCGGACCCGAACAAGCCGAAAATCAAGATCGTCGGCGAACTGCCCAACCCGCTGAACCCGCCACCGGGCTGTGCTTTCCACAAGCGCTGCCCGTATGCGACCGAGCGCTGCAGCACGGAAGAACCACTGTTGCGTGAGCTGGATAATCGGCAGGTGGCTTGCCACTACGCCGAGCAGTTTCTCGACGGCGCGGCGTAGGCCCACGAAATATCTCATGTGGGAGCGAGCCTGCTCGCGAAGGCGTCATTTCGGTCAACATCATCGGTGACTGATTAACCGCTTTCGCGAGCAGGCTCGCTCCCACAGGGAATTCGTGTTGATTCAAGAGTTCACGCGATAACAAAACCCCCTCCACCTCGATTGCGCATCAGTCGAGGCAGAAGGGGTTTTTCTTTGGCCGGCGATCTATGTCTGGCTATCGCCTTCGTCACCCGGATCATCGGTGTCCGGCTCGTCGGTCGTCGAGTCATCATCTTCGGCGCTGCCACCCTGATTCATATCCCCCGGCTCCGACTCGGATTTGGCCAGCATCAGCCCGCTATGCCCGACCTGCCCATTGAACGCCTGAGATTCGTGATCCTCGCACTCGGCCCAGGCCGTTGCCGTGCCGAGGGACAGCATCACCATCACTTTCAACAACATCAAAACCCGTAGCAATCTGCTTTTCATGGCCGACTCCATCCTGTTGCGCTAAGACATGCTTGCCGGACTGGCTCCGTGTGAAATCTAGTCGCGATCCGACCGGCTCACCACTTAGGACGCGGCGGTGCGGGGAGAAATGCCCTCGATGCACAGATTGCTTTCGAATAACCCCGATAACCGATACTGCTAAGCGCCGCGTGTGGCCTGCCAGGTCAGTGGAATGGACATCAGCACCAGCAGCGCACTCATCAGCCAGACGCTGTGCCCGCCAAACTGGCCATACAGCTGACCGCTGAGCACCGGCGACAACAACGCGCTGGCACTCCAGCTCATGAAGAACAGCCCGAAGTACTGACCGCTCTTGCCGCTCTGCGCAAAGTGCATCGCCAGCACATTCAGTGGAGGCATGAACAGCGCCTCGCCCAGCGTCCAGATCAGCGTCGACAGACAGACAAAAGCCAAGCCGGAACCGAACGGCAACATGCCCAGCCCACAGGCCAACAGGACACTGCCAACGAGCATCTGCCAACGCGAGCCCCAACGCTCGACCGCGTGCGATAGCGGGATTTGTAAAGCGATCACCAACAGCGCATTGAGCCCGAACTGCCAGCCGATCGCCTCTGTGCTCAGGTGGTAGTAATCACGCAGATAATTGCCCAGCGTGCTGTAGACCGTGTCGAACGCGATGCCGAGCACGGCCGTCGCCGCCAGCAACCAGAGGAACGGCTTGTCGCGAAGCGGCACGCTCGAGCCATCGGCGGATTCGTCTCCAACCACCAGCACCGGCCGCCGCCACGTTGTGCGCGCGAACCACAGCAACGCCAGCATCGTCATCGCCGCACTGGCAAAAAACACCCAACGAAAATCCGCTTGCGCCAACACCCCACCCGCCACCCCGGCAGCGGCCATGCCGAGATTACGCGCGACCCGACTCAGGGCCTGCGCACGCGAGCGTTGCGCGACTTCGCAATACTCCATGATCAGCCGCTGATGCAACGTCCGAATCGCGCCGTCGATGACACCGCTAAGCAATAGCAAACCGGCGAGCCAAGGCACCTGCGTCACCAGCCCCAACAGCATCAGCACCCACACCGAAACGAAAAACAGCGCCGCCGTCAGCCGCGCCGTGCGCACGTGATCACTGAGCCAGCCACCGAGCATCGAACCGACCAACAACCCAGCGCCATAGGCCGACAGCAACCAGCCGACGGTTTCAATCGCCAGCCCCAGTTCCTGACGCAGGTACAGCGCCATGAACAACTTGACCATGGCGCTGAGGCGGTTGATGAACAACAGAGCCGCGAGGACCCAGGCCATGGGGGTGAAATAGCCTTTAAGAAGCAACAGGGGATTCAGCCGACTTGTCACTCCATTGACCTCTTCGAACGACTTGCAGGGATTGAAACACTAACGATCAACACGGCGGTTGTCGCACACCTGCACACCAAAACCAGGAAAAAAAGGATTCGCCCTACAACCTGCTGTAGGACATGCCGCAGGCTGAGAACTTTTGACCTTGCTTTTCAAGCTCGCACTCTCCAACAGCCGAGCTGGATTGATTGCATCAAACAGAAAATCGTCGGCTCGCAGATCGCCTTCGCGAGCAGGCTCACTCCCACAATTGGAGTGGGGACGACCTCAAGAAACAGGCCGGCTGTCAGGCCGCCATCGCGAGCAGGCTCACTCCTACAATTTGACCGCGTACCTCCTCAGAAACAGGCCGGCTGTCAGGCCGCTTTCGCGAGCAGGCTCGCTCCCACAATTGGATTGGGGACGACCTCAAGAAACAGGCCGGCTGTCAGGCCGCTTTCGCAAGCACGCTCGCTCCCACAAAAAAGCAAAGCAGCGCAGCTGCACGCGGCAAAGCCGCCCCACTCAAAACAATGAGCGCAAGCTCGAGTGCCTTTGATCTTGCTTTTGATCCACGGGCGACGTCGGAAGGCTGAGTGGAGGGATTGATCCGGGCGAGGGAGCGCAGCGACCGTTCGACGAAGTCGAACACAGCGGAAGGAGGTGCAGCGAAGCAAACCGTAGCCGCTGCGCCCGGATCAGTCCCGGAGCGAAGGAACCCGAGCCTGCGAGGGCCGAACGCAGGAGCAAGCCTTTTCGGTTACCTTTTCGGCGTTTGGAAAAGGTGACTCGCCGTAAGGGCGAAACCGCCAGCCGCAGCCCCCGCAGCAACGGATATTCACCCAAAACCCCAACAGCCTGGTCGGCCCAAAGGCCGCCAAGACCAAAACCGGCAGCCCATAAAAAAGCCCCCAAGGCCTACACCTCAGGGGCTTTCAATGATGCTCACGCGTCGCGCGGAATAAAGTGATCGGCTCATATGAGCACTCGACCTTGTATTCCTCTTTCAAACGGCTGGCGACCACATTGAACTGCAGCACAGACGCGACGCTGAGCATGATGTCGTTGCTGCGCTCCGGGAAGAACCCCTGCGTCGCGCCGTCTTCCGCCAACTGCTGCAGACCCTGACGCAACTGCCTGGAGACGCAACGATGTTATAAGGCATAGGCCCTGAAGTCGTTGCTGTCGCGAATCAGTAATTGCATCAGCCTGGGATGGATGAACAGCTTTTCCTTACCGACCTGCACTTCTTGCAGAACGCCAATGGCGACCAGCTCTTTGAGGTAGCGGGAGGCGGCTTGACGCTGGGCAATCTGTTTATCAACGACGTTGCTGATGCGGCAGTAGGGTTGCTCGAAAATGACGTCCACCAGCTCGCGGGAATATGTTTTTGGTAGTTGCTCTCGAACAAACTGGGTGGTGTGCTCGGACAGGCTGCGGATGGCGGCGATTTTGGCGCTGGTCCAGCGGGCGGTTTCCTCCACAGCGCTGAGCATGTAAAGCAGCCAGGGTTCCCATGCTTGCTCGCGAGTGACATCGAGCAGCAATCGATAGTACTCGGCGCGGTGCGCGATGATGTAACGGCTGAGGTAAAGGATCGGCAGGTTCAGCAAACCTTCTTGAATGAGGTACAGAGTATTGAGCACTCGTCCGGTACGGCCGTTGCCATCGGTAAACGGGTGAATCGCCTCGAACTGGTAATGCCCAACGGCCATACGCACCAGTGGATCCAGATCCGTCTCGTTGTGCAGAAAGCGTTCCCAATTAGCGAGCAGATCACGCAGGTGATCCTCACCTTCGGGAGGTGTGTAGATGATCTCACCTGTACGGTCGTTGGCTAACTGAGTACCGGGCACACGGCGTATGTCCATATCCACACCTTTGAGAGTGCGACAAATCTCGACTGCCGTACCAGTGGAAAGTGGGCGTTCGGCCAAAGACTGGAAGCCATGATGGAGAGCCTTGCGATAGCGCAGAGCTTCTTTAGTAGCGGGGTCGGCGTGATTTTCGCCATCATGGGCGTGCTGAAAGAGCAAATCCGTGGTGGTGACTATGCTTTCGATTTCGGAGCTGTCCTTCGCTTCCAGCAATGGGATGGTGTTGATTAACACCGTTTGGTTCGGAATGAGCTCGGCTGCCTGCTTCAACTCCGCAAGCGCTGTGCGGGCCTCGATGCAGCGCTTGAGCACTGCTCGAGTCTCCAGCTCTGCTTTGGGTGGTAAGGTCGGAAGCTGGTTATACGGCTTGTCCGCCGTCCAAGGAAGTGCGTGTATGGTCATGGATGAAGGGCCTGATCCTTGGGATAAACATTAAGGTAAGGACACCTGTATGCGCCCCCTTATGGCGTCAGTGTAAACATGTGCGCTCTACGTGTCGCTTTTTTGAGATTTTGACGACACGTCATGATCTCATGTCGCTGACGACGACATGTGCGCATGTCGTGTCTTCAAAATGGATTTCAAGCGACGTATTGTTCTCCAACCCAGCGCACGTTATGAAGACAGACCATGCTCGGCCCAAAAGCCAAGACCAAAACCGGCAGCCCATAAAAAAGCCCCCAAGGCCTACACCTCAGGGGCTTTCAGAAAAACACCTCAAACCTTAATGATGCTCCCGCGTCGCGCGGAATTTCACATCCGGCCAGCGCTCTTCCATCAACGCCAGATTCACCCGCGTCGGCGCCAGGTAAGTCAGGTGACCACCGCCATCGAGCGCGAGGTTCTCCACCGCCTTGTTGGAAAACTCCTCAAGCTTCTTCTTGTCGTCGCACTCGATCCAGCGCGCCGAATACACAGTGATCGGCTCATACGAGCACTCGACCTTGTATTCCTCTTTCAAACGGCTGGCGACCACATCGAACTGCAGCACACCGACGGCGCCGAGAATGATGTCGTTGCTGCGCTCGGGGAAGAACACCTGCGTCGCGCCCTCTTCCGCCAACTGCTGCAGGCCCTGACGTAACTGCTTGGATTTCAGCGGATCACGCAGACGCACGCGACGGAACAGTTCCGGGGCGAAGTGCGGAATACCGGTGAAACCGAGGACTTCGCCTTCGCTGAAGGTGTCGCCGATCTGGATCGTACCGTGGTTGTGCAGACCGATGATGTCTCCAGCGTAGGCTTCTTCGAGCTGTTCACGCTCGGAAGAGAAGAACGTCAGGGCGTCGCCGATGCGCACGTCCTTGCCGGTACGCACGTGGCGCATCTTCATGCCTTTTTCGTACTTGCCGGAGCAGATACGCATGAAGGCGATGCGGTCGCGGTGTTTCGGGTCCATGTTCGCCTGGATCTTGAAGATGAAGCCCGAGAACTTCTCTTCCACCGGCTCGACAGTACGCTCATTGGCCACACGGGCCAGCGGACGCGGCGCCCAATCGACGACAGCATCGAGCACGTGGTCGACACCGAAGTTACCCAGCGCGGTACCGAAGAACACCGGGGTCAGTTGGCCGTCGAGGAATTCCTGCTGGTTGAATTCGTGGCAGGCGCCCTGCACCAGTTCCAGCTGTTCGATGAAGCGCTCGTACTCATCGCCCAGGTGCGCGCGCGCCTCGTCGGAGTCGAGCTTCTCGATGATCTTGGTTTCGGTGCGCTCGTGACCGTGACCGGCGGTGTAGACGATGATGTAGTCGTCGGCCAGGTGATACACGCCCTTGAAATCGCGGTAGCAACCGATCGGCCAGGTGATCGGCGCAGCCTTGATCTTCAGAACGGCTTCGATCTCGTCGAGCAGTTCGATCGGGTCGCGAATGTCACGGTCGAGTTTGTTGATGAAGCTGACGATCGGCGTGTCACGCAGACGGCAGACGTCCATCAGCGCAATGGTCCGTGGCTCTACACCCTTACCGCCGTCGAGCACCATCAAGGCCGAGTCCACCGCTGTCAGGGTGCGGTAGGTGTCTTCGGAGAAGTCTTCGTGGCCCGGGGTGTCGAGCAGGTTGATCATGTGTTCGCGATAGGGGAACTGCATGACCGACGTGGTAATGGAAATACCCCGCTGCTTCTCCATCTCCATCCAGTCGGATGTCGCATGGCGATCGGATTTACGGGATTTCACCGTACCGGCCACTGCAATCGCCTTGCCCATCAACAGGAGCTTCTCGGTGATCGTGGTTTTACCGGCATCGGGGTGGGAAATAATGGCGAAAGTGCGGCGTTTCGCGACTTCGGCGGCCTGTTGGGTCATGGGAAATCGCCTGGCGGTGATTCAAAAAAGGGCGGCGAGTATAGCTTAAAAAGTGATCGCCGAACCACCGTCCCTCGGCCGCGCAAAACCCCGTAGGAGCTGCCGAAGGCTGCGATCTTTTGATCTTGTTTTCAGCAGCAAAGTCAAAAGATCGCAGCCTTCGGCAGCTCCAACAGGGTGGCCAAATAGTGTCTAACGTGGGAACCTTTTAAAGCACGGAGACGTCCATCCCCTGTTACGAACTTTCGTCAGGGGCTGAAAAATCAGCAAGTTAGCCTGACGAGGCTGCGCTCATGGCTCGCTTTCAGACCGCTTTGCCGGCTCTGAAAAACGGCTACTTTTCGCGAACGACGCTCCCGGCAGCCAAGGCTTGGCATGCCACACGGGACTGCGCTCGCCGACTACAAAAAAGGAGTCCGCCTGTGGCTATCCGCTATGGCAAAGGGCTGATGGGAGGTGCGGTGGTGATCGCGCTCCTGGCCCTGCTGGTCCACTGGATCGGCATCAACACGATCGAACACTACCGCGACGATTTGTTGTTTTACCTGCAAGCTCATCTGATTCTCGTCCTCGCTTCCATGCTGGCCGCCCTTGTTGTGGGCATTCCCGCCGGTATCTTCCTCAGCCGCCCGAGCATGGTCGGCCGCGCCGAACGCTTCATGCAAATCTTCAATATCGGCAATACCGTGCCACCGCTGGCCGTGCTCGCGATTGCGCTGGGCATCCTCGGCATCGGCAGTGGTCCGGCAATCTTCGCCCTGTTCCTCGCCTCGCTGTTGCCGATCGTGCGCAACACCTATGAAGGCCTGAAAAATGTTCAGGGCTCGCTGAAGGAAGCCGCTGTCGGCATCGGCATGACCCCGCGCCAAGTGCTGTGGAAAGTCGAATTGCCCAACGCCGTGCCGATCATCGTCGGTGGCGTGCGGGTCGCACTGGCGATCAACGTCGGTACCGCGCCGCTGGCGTTCCTGATCGGCGCCAACAGCCTCGGCAGCCTGATCTTCCCCGGCATCGCCCTGAACAATCAGCCACAACTGCTGCTCGGCGCCGCGTGCACCGCGCTGTTGGCGCTGTTGCTCGATGGCGTGGTCACCCTCGCCAGCCGCCTATGGCTGGAACGCGGTCTGCGCCCGTCTTAAGGCTTTGCGAAGGAATATTTATGAAACGACTTAGCTTGATCTTAGGCTGTGTCCTGCTGTTCGCAGGAATCGCGCAAGCCGCTGAAAAACCGGTCATCCGCCTCGGCGCCCGGGTCTTCACCGAGCAGACCCTGCTCGCCGAAATCACCGCGCAATACCTGCGCAGCAAAGGCTACGACGCGCAAATCACCGGCGGTCTGGGCAGCAACCTCGCGCGCAGCGCCCACGAAAGTGGCCAATTGGACCTGCTCTGGGAATACACCGGCGTGTCGCTGGTGGCCTATAACCACGTCACTGAAAAACTCGACAGCGCGCAGTCCTACGCCCGGGTCAGAGAGCTCGACGCGAAGAAAGGCCTGATCTGGCTGACGCCGTCGAAATTCAGCAACACCTACGCCCTCGCTCTGCCGAAAAAAATCGCCGAGCAATATCCGCAGATCGGCAACATCAGCCAGCTCAACGAAGTGCTGCGCGCCGAGGCCAAGACCAACCACTTGGTGGCGCTGGACACCGAGTTCGCCAACCGCTCCGACGGTCTCGACGGCATGGTCAAGCTCTACGACATGAACCTGACCCGCAAGAACATCCGGCAGATGGACGCCGGCCTGGTCTACACCGCGCTGCGTAACGGTCAGGTGTTTGCCGGTCTGGTCTACACCACCGATGGCCGCCTCAACGCCTTCGGCCTGAAATTGCTGGAGGACGACAAGCATTACTTCCCCGACTACACCGCCGCTCCCGTGGTGCGTCAGGCCACGCTGGACGCCAACCCGAAACTGGCCGAACAACTCAAGCCGCTGGCCGAACTGTTCGACGACGAAACCATGCGCCAACTCAACGCGCGGGTCGATGTCGATCATGAAAGCCCATCGTCCATTGCCGCCGATTTCCTGCGCCAGCATCCACTGAATTAAGAGAGGAGAAGTCATGGAATTTCTGAACGCCTTTTCCCATCTCGACTGGCAGCAGGTGATGCACCTGACCTGGCAGCACATCACTCTGGTCGGCATCGCCGTGACCCTGGCGATCGTCATCGGCGTGCCGCTGGGCATCCTGATGACACGCTTTCCCACCCTCGCCGGCCCGCTGCAAGCCAGTGCCACGGTGCTGCTGACCGTGCCGTCGATCGCCCTGTTCGGTCTGCTGCTGCCGTTCTATTCCAAGTTCGGCCAGGGCCTGGGGCCGCTGCCGGCGATCACCGCCGTGTTCCTTTATTCGCTGCTGCCGATCATGCGCAACACCTACCTCGCCCTGACCGGCGTTGAACCGGGCATCCGCGAAGCCGCGCGCGGCATCGGCATGACCTTCGGCCAGCGCCTGCGCATGGTCGAACTGCCGATTGCGGTGCCAGTGATCCTCGCTGGCGTGCGCACCGCCGTGGTGATGAACATCGGCGTGATGACCATCGCCGCGACCATCGGCGCCGGCGGCCTCGGTGTGTTGATCCTCGCCTCCATCAGCCGCAGTGACATGTCGATGCTTATCGTCGGCGCGCTGCTGGTCAGTCTTCTGGCGATTTTCGCCGATCTCGTTTTGCAGTGGCTGCAACGCTCGCTGACTCCAAAAGGACTCCTGAAATGATCGAACTTCAAAACCTCAGCAAAACTTTCCAAAGCAACGGCAAAGATGTCAAAGCCGTGGACTCGGTAAGCCTGACCGTCAATGAAGGCGAGATCTGCGTGTTCCTCGGGCCATCGGGTTGCGGCAAAAGCACCACGCTGAAAATGATCAACCGCCTGATCAAACCGACCTCGGGCAAGATCCTCATCAACGGTGAAGACACCACCGATCTCGACGAGGTGACCCTGCGCCGCAACATCGGCTATGTGATCCAGCAGATCGGTCTGTTCCCGAACATGACCATTGAAGAGAACATCGTCGTGGTGCCGAAACTGCTCGGCTGGGACAAACAGAAATGCCACGACCGCGCCCGCGAACTGATGAGCATGATCAAGCTTGAGCCCAAGCAGTATCTGCATCGCTACCCGCGTGAATTGTCCGGTGGTCAGCAACAGCGTATCGGCGTGATCCGCGCCTTGGCCGCTGATGCGCCGCTGCTGTTGATGGACGAGCCGTTCGGCGCGGTCGACCCGATCAACCGCGAGATGATCCAGAACGAATTCTTCGAAATGCAGCGCGCGCTGAACAAGACCGTGATCATGGTCAGCCACGACATCGACGAAGCGATCAAGCTGGGCGACAAGATCGCCATTTTCCGCGCCGGCAAACTGCTGCAGATCGACCACCCGGACACCCTGCTCGCGCATCCGGCGGATGATTTCGTCAGCAATTTCGTCGGTCAGGACAGCACGCTCAAACGCCTGCTGTTGGTGAAAGCCGAAGACGCGGCGGACAACGCGCCGTCGGTCAGCCCGGAAACGCCAGTGGCCGATGCGCTGGAATTGATGGACGAGCACGACCGTCGCTACGTGGTGGTCACCTGCGCCGAGAACAAGGCGCTGGGGTACGTGCGCCGTCGCGACCTGCATCGTCAGACCGGCACCTGCGCGCAGTTCCTGCGTGAGTTCAACGCCACCGCAGCGTACGACGAGCACCTGCGCATCCTGTTGTCGCGCATGTACGAGTTCAACCGCGCCTGGCTGCCGGTGATGGATGCCGAACGGGTATTCCTCGGTGAAGTGACGCAGGAGTCGATTGCGGCATACCTGAGTTCGGGACGTTCACGGGGGATGAAGACCAGTATCGTCTCGCCGGCTGAGACCGTGGTCGCGTAAACCATCTACGCGGTTGAAACCCGATCCCTGTGGGAGCGAGCCTGCTCGCGAAAGCGCAATATCAGTCGACGCTGATGGCGGCTGTGAAAATGCCTTCGCGAGCAGGCTCGCTCCCACAGGATCTACGTAATTTTGTTGATCTTCACTGGGTGACAAAGAATCTCAACAGCCTCTCCTGCAAGAGCGTCGTCAATTCAGCTTCTTCAAGGTTCAAATCCCCCTTCAAAAGACTCTCTCGCTGCCAACGTCGCCGATGTTGCCGCCATCACACTTACCAACGATCTAGCCGACAAAAGCCACGAACGTGCAGGTATTTTTAACACTCGAAAATTCGCCGGGAACATCTGCCCGTCATCTCGGTCGGGTAGAAGGAGTGATGAACGCGACGCACGTCAGAAGCGTGCAAAAACGCGACATTTTTAGTTGATCTCGCGCCCCTCACGCCCTAAAGTTCGCGCCGAACGTCCATGCTGGAAACGATCCATCCGGCTCAAGTACTGACGACGAGACAGCAAGGCCAAGGGATAGCTGCACATCTCTGGGCCTTTTTGCTTTCGGCGGCAATGCCTTGGGAAGTAGGCGAACCAAAGTGGGGATACGGAGGGCGTTCATGCACCCATTGTTTTTACGAGTTTGCCCATAGGAGCACCCAGCATGTCGATCCAGGTCGAAGACTATTTCGCGCGCGCTACATTCGACAAAATGAAGGCGTTCGCCGACAAACAGGAAACCCCGTTCGTGGTGATCGACACCGCGATGATCGCCCAGGCCTACGATGACCTGCGCGCCGGTTTCGAATTCGCCAAGGTCTACTACGCGGTCAAGGCCAACCCCGCCGTCGAGATCATCGACCTGCTCAAAGACAAGGGTTCGAGCTTCGACATCGCCTCGATCTACGAGCTGGACAAAGTCATGGATCGCGGCGTCAGCCCGGACCGTATCAGCTACGGCAACACCATCAAGAAATCCAAGGACATCCGCTACTTCTATGAGAAGGGCGTGCGTCTGTTCTCCACCGACTCCGAAGCCGACCTGCGCAACATCGCCAAGGCTGCACCGGGTTCGAAAGTCTATGTGCGCATCCTCACTGAAGGCTCGACCACTGCTGACTGGCCGCTGTCGCGCAAGTTCGGCTGCCAGACCGACATGGCCATGGACTTGCTGATCCTCGCTCGCGACCTCGGTCTGGTGCCGTACGGCATCTCGTTCCACGTCGGCTCGCAACAGCGCGACATCAGCGTCTGGGACGCGGCGATCGCCAAGGTCAAAGTAATTTTCGAGCGTCTGAAAGAAGAAGACGGCATTCACCTGAAGCTGATCAACATGGGCGGCGGCTTCCCGGCCAACTACATCACCCGCACCAACAGCCTGGAAACCTACGCCGAAGAGATTATTCGCTTCCTCAAGGAAGATTTCGGTGACGACCTGCCGGAAATCATCCTCGAGCCGGGCCGTTCGCTGATTGCCAACGCCGGTATTCTGGTCAGCGAAGTGGTGTTGGTTGCGCGCAAGTCGCGCACTGCTGTCGAGCGTTGGGTTTACACGGATGTGGGCAAGTTCTCCGGCCTGATCGAAACCATGGACGAAGCGATCAAGTTCCCGATCTGGACCGAGAAGAAAGGCGAGATGGAAGAAGTCGTCATCGCCGGCCCGACCTGCGACAGCGCCGACATCATGTACGAGAACTACAAGTATGGCCTGCCGCTGAACCTGGCGATTGGTGATCGTCTGTACTGGTTGTCGACCGGTGCGTATACCACCAGCTACAGCGCGGTCGAGTTCAATGGCTTCCCGCCGCTGAAGTCGTTTTACGTTTAAGAGGCAGCGGCAAGTTTCTAGCTGCTAGCTGCAAGTGAAAAGCCCATGACGTGTCATGGGCTTTTTTGTGTCTGTGCGTTCGACTTGAAGTTTTGCGGGGTACTTGAAACCGAGGCCCCTCACCCCAGCCCTCTCCCAAGGGAGAGGGAGCCAACCGAGGTGTAGCGCATCATGCACCGACCAGAAGGATCGAGTCGATTATGGATTCGGCAAAGCACTTTCAGGTCGGCGTACCTCTTAAACATCCCCCAATCAGTCCCCTCTCCCCTCCGGGAGAGGGTTAGGGTGAGGGCTTGCGAATTCAGACGCGCTGCAATTCTGCATAGCGAAGCGAGAACCGAGCAGCCATCCCCTGGATTTTTGGATCTGTAGCACTTAACAGCGTTTCACTCGCCACCCGCAGGAAATTCAGATTGCCCCCGGCCAAGGCTTTCTCAAGCCAAACAACCGCTTCATCAACCCGCCCCTCAGCCGCCAACACCGCCGCATAACTGAACTGCCCACGAAAATCCCCTCCCTCAGCCGAACGCCGATACCAGTCACGCGCCGCCAGCGGATCCGCCGGACACACCTGCCCTTCCTCCAGATAGCGCCCCAGCAGGTTCATCGATTTCGCGTGCCCCAACTCAGCCGCGCGCCGATACAACGCCAGCGCATGCTGATGATCAACCGTCACCCCGCGCCCGGTGGCCAGTAGATTGGCCAGGTTGTACATCGCCCAGTCCAGCCCCGCCTCGGCAGCGATTCGATAATGCTGCGCCGCGACCGAGGCATCCGCCGCACAACCCCAACCATGCTCATGACAACGCCCGAGCATGTTGCGCGCCATCAGATGCCCGCGACCGGCGGCGATGCCGAACCAGCGCAATGCAAGCGGTTGATCCTGCGCGATGCCCTGACCGTCCAGCAGGATCTGCCCAAGCAGCGCCTGCGCTTCAACCTCGCCCTCGCCCGCCGCCAGCAAAATCGCCTGCGCAGCGCGGGCCGGGCTTTCTTCAAGCATTGCCGTCAACCCGGCGGCGTCGAGAACTTCCTCGCGGCGCAACTGGAAACTCATACCTCGACCCAGCGCCGCAGCAAGTTGTGATATGTGCCAGTGAGACGGATCAGCGAAGGGTGATCGGGAACGTCCTGGGTCAGCTGCTGAATCGCCCCGTCCATTTCGAACAGCAACGCGCGCTGGCTGTCTTCGCGCACCAGGCTCTGCGTCCAGAAAAACGACGCATAGCGCGCACCACGTGTGACCGCATTGACCTTGTGCAAACTGGTGCCCGGATACAACACCATGTCACCGGCCGGCAGCTTCACGCGCTGGGTGCCGTAGGTGTCCTGAATCTCCAGTTCGCCGCCGTCGTAATCTTCCGGCTCGCTGAAAAACAGCGTCGCCGACAAATCGGTGCGCACCCGCTCGATGCTGCCCTTGGGCTGGCGCACGGCATTGTCGATGTGGAAATCAAAACTGCCGCCGGCCGTGTAGCAATTCACCAACGGCGGGAAGACCTTGTGCGGCAGTGCGGCAGACATGAACAGCGGATTCTTCCACAGCCGCTCCAGCATCGCCGCGCCGATTTCCTTGGCCAGCGGGTGGCCTTCGGGCAGTTGCAGATTGTGCTTGGCCTTGGCCGACTGGAAGCCGGCGGTGATCTTGCCGTCGGCCCAATCCGCTTGCTCCAGGGCCAGGCGGATGCGCTGCACTTCATCTTTTGCGAACAGCCCGGGAATGTGCAGCAGCATGGCGATGTCACCTGATGGCAAGAAGGCGGCAATGGTATTGATTCTTATTGACCGTGTAAAACCCGCAAGACGAATGAACCGGCAGAAACCGTAAGGGCAAATTGTAAAGAATGTAAATTCAATGCGAATAACAATGTTTCGCAATTGATACGAATACCTGTTTACCCTATATTCCGCCGCCTCAAATCCTTGGGGAGGGGAATAAAAATGGCACGTCAACACGCACAATTACCGGTCAGTTCACCACGTCTGCTCGCCTCGGCAATCGGTGTCGCAATCACCGCCGGCTCCGCTGGGCAGATGGTCTTCGCGGCGGAAAAAACCGACAGCAAAGCGTCCGGCAACGCCATCGCCCTGGACGCCACCGCCATCACCGGCGAAGCCCAGGACTCGACGTCCTACCAGGTCGAAAAAGCCTCCTCGCCCAAGTACACCGCGCCACTGGTCGACACGCCGCGCTCGGTCACCGTCATCCCGCAACAAGTGCTCAAGGACACCGGCGCGCTGAACATGCAGGACGCGCTGCGCACCGTGCCGGGCATCACCTTCGGCGCCGGTGAAGGCGGCAACCCGCAGGGCGATCGTCCGTTCATTCGCGGCTTCGACGCCCAAGGCGACACCTATCTGGACGGCGTGCGCGACACCGGTTCGCAGAGCCGTGAAATCTTCGCTGTGGAAAACATCGAAGTCAGCAAAGGCCCGAACTCGGCGATCGGCGGTCGCGGCGCAGCCGGCGGCAGCATTAATCTGGTGAGCAAGAAAGCCCATCTGGGCAACTCCTTCGACGGTGGCTTCACCTACGGCTCCGACCAGACCCAGCGCTACACCCTCGACGGCAACTACCAGTTCAGCGACAGCGCTGCCGGCCGTCTCAACCTGATGAGCCACGAGAGCAACGTCGCCGGTCGCGACAAGGTCGATTACGATCGTTGGGGCATCGCGCCCTCCCTGGCGTTCGGCCTGGGCACCGATACCCGCGTCAACCTTGATTACTATCACCTGGAAAGCAACGACACCCCGGACTCGGGCATCCCGTACACCATTCCCACCGGTGGTTCGGCCGCACGCACCAAGTCCAATCCGGACAAGCCGTACGCCGGTGGCGATCACGACAACTTCTATGGTCTGGATCGTGACTTCCGCAAGGGCCGCACCGACACCGCGACCTTCGCCATCGAGCACGACCTCAATGATGCGCTGACCATCAAGAACACCCTGCGCCACGGCAGCAGCATGCAGGATTACATCCTCACCCAGCCGGACGACAGCAAGGGCAACGTCAACAACGGCAGCGTCTGGCGTCGGGCCAACACGCGGGTGAGCAACACCGAAACCACCACCAACCAGACCGATCTGTTCGGCACCTTCTACGTGGGCGGTTTCAAGAACAGCTTCTCCACCGGTGTCGAATACACCCGTGAGCAGAGCGAGAAATCCTCGTACAACGTCAACACCGACACCACGCCGCGCACCAGCACCGTCACCACCAATTGCAACCCGGGCCTGATCGGCGCCGCCAGCGGTTACAACTGCACCTCGCTGTCGAACCCGAACCCGAACGATCCGTGGAACGGCGCGATCTCGCGTAACTACGCCGGTACCGACACCCAGGCCGACACCTACGCGCTCTACGTGTTCGACACGCTGGAATTGTCCGAGCAATGGCTGGTGAACATGGGCCTGCGCTACGACCACTTCGACACCGATTACAAAACCTACAACGCCGCAGGGACCACCACCTCCAAGGGCGATGACACCAGCGAATTCGTCACCGGTCAGTTCGGCGTGGTCTACAAGCCGGCGGAAAACGGCAGCATCTACGCATCTTATGCGACCTCGGCGACACCGCCGGGCAACACCTTGGGCGAAGGTCAGGAAGGCAACCCGCTGGGCGGCACACCGGATCGCAGCGGCAACCTGCTGAGCAGCGACATGGAGCCGGAAACCACCAAGAACTACGAGATCGGCACCAAGTGGGATCTGCTCAATGATCGCCTGTCGCTGACCGCCGACATCTTCCGCACCGAGAAGGAAAACGCTCGCGTGCAAGTCGATACCAGTTCCTACGAAAACGCCGGCAAGACTCGCGTGCAAGGCTTCGAACTGTCGGCCAGCGGCAAGATCACCGACAAGTGGCAGGTGTTCGCCGGTTACGCCTTCATGGACAGCGAACAGGTTGACGGTGGTCCGTTGGGTCGGGCCAACGACGGCAACGATCTGCCGAACACACCGAAAAACAGCGCCAGCCTGTGGACCACGTATCAGGTCACGCCAAAGCTGACGATCGGTGGTGGCGCGTTCTACGTCGACGACGTCTACGGCAGTGTCGCCAACACGACGATGGTCGATTCGTACGTGCGTTACGACGCGATGGCGGCCTACAAGCTGACCAAGAACGTCGACCTGCAACTCAACGTGCAGAACCTGACCGACGAAACCTATTACGACAAAGCCTTCTCGACCCACTTCGCCAACCAGGCGGCGGGACGTACGGCGCTGTTGAGCACCAATTTCCACTTCTGACCGATGTGAAAACCTGTGGGAGCGAGCCTGCTCGCGAAGGCAATCTTTCAGCAACATCGATGCTGACTGACACACCGCTTTCGCGAGCAGGCTCGCTCCCACAGGGAATGCGCCGCGAGGCTCGGCCCCGTTCATTCAGTTGAACGGGGCTTTCGTGTGTTACGCAAAACGCTTCTTGATAACCCACGGCATAATGCGCGCCGTGATGACAATTTCCGAACGGACGGCGAGTGACGTGTTGAAGAAAACCCTGTTCCAGTTGCACTGGTTTTTTGGCATCACCGCAGGGCTGGTGCTGGCCCTGATGGGCATCACCGGCGCGGCCTATTCGTTTCAGGACGAGATCCTGCGCGCGCTGAATCCGTCCGTTCTGCAGGTGGAAAAACAGGTCGCCGGCGTGCTGCCGCCAGTGGAACTGGTGGAGCGCATCGAAGCTGCGTCCGGCAAGAAAGTCGCGATGCTCTGGGTCGAGACCGACAGCGGTCACGCCGCACGGGTGTTCTTCACCCCGCCCAAGGGCGAACGACGTGGCGAAATGCGCTACTTCGACCCGTACACCGCCGAGTTCAAGGGCGACGCCACCGGTCAGGACTTCTTCGGCCTGATGCTGCAACTGCACCGCTTCCTCGCCATGGGCGACACCGGGCGCAACATTACCGGCGCCTGTACCTTGATGCTGCTGTTCTTCTGCCTCTCCGGCCTTTATCTGCGCTGGCCACGCCAGTGGAACAGCTGGCGCGTGTGGTTGACCCTGGACTGGAAAAAGAAGGGCCGCGCGTTCAATTGGGATCTGCACTCGGTGGCCGGCACCTGGTGCCTTTTGGTCTATCTGCTGCTGGCGTTGACCGGCTTGTCATGGTCGTACGAGTGGTACAACAAAGGCCTGACCCGCCTGCTTTCCGACGCGCCGCAAAACGAACGCGTGCGCGGCGGTCGCGGCCCGGCGCCGGAAGGCCCGGCACCGACCGCCGACTACGCAGCGATGTGGAGCAGCATCTACAGCGCTGCCGGCCCGGGTCTGGCCGCGTACAACATTCGCATGCCGGCGGTGGCCGGCCAGCCGGCGACGGTGTTCTACCTGCTCGACAGCTCGCCCCATGACCGCGCGCTGAACCAGATCACCCTCGATCCGGCCACCGGCGTAGTCAAACGCGTCGACCGCTATGCCGACAAAAGCTTCAAGGCTCAACTGCTGACCAGCATTTATGCGCTGCACGTCGGCAGCTATTTCGGCCTTGTCGGGCGCATCATCGTCACGATCGCGGCGGTGTGCATGCCGCTGTTTTTCATCACTGGCTGGCTGCTGTATCTGGACCGTCGGCGCAAGAAAAAGCAGATCAAGGATGCCCGCCAAGGCCTCGCGCAACCGTCCGCCGAGGCTTCGGCCTGGCTGATCGGTTTCGCCAGCCAGAGCGGTTTCGCCGAACAATTGGCGTGGCAGACCGCCGGGCAATTGCAGGCCGCCGGGCTGCCGGTCAACGTGCAGCCGCTGGCCAATCTCAGCGAACAGGATCTGCGGGATTCCAATAACGCGTTGTTCGTGGTCAGCACCTTCGGCGACGGCGAAGCGCCGGACAGCGCCCGTGGTTTCGAGCGCAAAGTGCTGGCCAAAGCCTCGACACTCGACAGCCTCAACTACGCCGTGCTCGGCCTCGGCGATCGGCAGTACGCGCACTTCTGTGGCTTCGCCAAACGCTTGCATCAATGGCTCGGCGAGCACGGCGGCAAGACGCTGTTCGCCCCGGTGGAGGTCGATAGCGCCGATCCCTACGCGCTGCGTCACTGGCAAACGCAACTCGGCCAGCTCACCGGACAGGCGCCGAGCGAAACCTGGCAAGCACCCAGCTACGACAACTGGACGCTGGTGCGGCGCGAACTGATGAACCCCGACAGCAGCGGCGCGCCGGTCTATCTGCTCGGCCTCAAAGCCCCGGACACCCGCAGCTGGCTGGCCGGTGACCTGGTCGAAGTGCTGGCACGCAATTGCCCGTGGGCGATCGAACATTTCCTCGACGGCCTCGGCATCCGTGGCGAAACACCGGTGAAGGTCAACGGCATCGACGAGCCGCTGGAAGTGGCCCTCGCCTCACGCCAACTGCCCGAACACCGCGCGCATCTGGTCGGCCTGCATGCGCAGTCGCTGGTCGACGCGATGGTGCCGCTGGCCATGCGCGAATACTCCATCGCCTCGATTGCCGCTGACGGCGTGCTGGAGCTGATCGTGCGTCAGGAACAGCACAACGACGGCAGCCTCGGCATCGGCTCCGGCTGGCTCACCGAGCATGCGCCTGTGGGCGGCAGCATCAGCCTGCGCGTGCGGCGCAACAGCGGTTTCCACCTGCCGAACGAGCCCGTGCCGATGATCCTGCTGGGCAACGGCACAGGCCTCGCCGGCCTGCGCAGTTTGCTCAAGGCACGCATTGCCGATGGTCAGCAACGGCAGTGGCTGCTGTTCGGCGAGCGCAACCGCGAGCACGACTTCCTCTGCCGCGCCGAGCTCGAGGAGTGGTTGGTCAATGGTGATCTGGCGCGGCTGGATCTGGCGTTTTCGCGGGATCAGGCTGAGAAGGTTTATGTGCAGGATCGCTTGCGTGAGTCGGCGGATGAACTGAAGAAGTGGTTGGCTGATGGTGCCGTCATTTATATCTGCGGCAGCCTTCAAGGGATGGCCTCAGGCGTAGACCAGGCGCTCAACGATATCCTCGGCAGCGCCGAAGTCGAACGCCTGATCGAACAGGGCCGCTATCGCCGGGATGTTTACTAACGCCTGCGAAAAGCCCCTCACCCTAGCCCTCTCCCAATGGGAGAGGGGACCGATTGGGGGATGCTCGAGATCGACGCCGACCTGAGCGTTCTTCACTGAATCCATAGCCATAATCACCTCGGTCGGCTCCCTCTCCCTCTGGGAGAGGGCTGGGCGGGCGGCGTTCCGATGAGGGAAATGGGCTACTGTTAAATCTCCACTCAACTTCACAAGGACCGTGAAGCCATGCCAAGCCGCCCTACCCTCGCCCAATTCGCCCGCCACTTGCGCACCAACCAGACAGATTGCGAACACCTGCTCTGGCAGCGCCTGCGTTCCCGGCAGATAGCCAACCTGAAATTTCGCCGACAGTTTCCATGTCCGCCGTTTGTGCTGGATTTCTATTGTGTGGAGTTGAGATTGGCGATTGAGCTGGATGGTGGCCAGCATTATGAGACGGCCGGGGTGGTTCACGATCGGCGCCGGTCGAACTTCCTGTCTCAACAAGGCATTGAAGTCGTGCGATTCAGCAATCTTGAGGTGCTTCAGCAGATGGATGATGTATTAGAGCAGATCATCAGAGTTGCGGCAGAGCGGAAAATGCCCTCACCCTAGCCCTCTCCCAGAGGGAGAGGGGACTGATTGGGGGATGCTCGAGATCGACGCCGACCTGAGCGTTCTTCACTGAATCCAAAGCCACAATCACCTCGGTCTTCCAGGTCGATGCATGACGCAAGACACTTCGGTCGGCCCTCTCCCTCCCAGAGGGCGAGGTGACTGATTGGGTGATGCTTGAGATCGACGCCGACCTGAGCATTCTTCACTGAATCCAAAGCCACAATCACCTCGGTCTTCCAGGTCTATGCATGACGCAAGACACTTCGGTCGGCCCTCTCCCTCCCAGAGGGCGAGGTGACTGATTGGGTGATGCTTGAAATCGACGCCGACCTGAGCGTTCTTCACTGAATCCAAAGCCACAATCACCTCGGTCTTCGAGGTCGATGCTTAACGCGAGACACCTCGGTCGGCTCCCTCTCCCTCCGGGAGAGGGCTGGGGTGAGGGGCTTTTGATCCAGCGTGATTAAACAGGCTGCAACTTCTGCTCAAACACTGCTACACCATCCAGATCCCGCAACACCACGCTCATCTCGCCGCTCTGCCCTTCGATATTCACCTCACCAAAAAACTGAAACCCGGCAAACGGCGAAGTGTTCTGTGCGGGCGGTGCTTTCTCGAACACCACCTCTGGGCCAAACGTCTTGTCCAACGGATTCGGCCCGAAACTGCCGGCGTTCAACGGTCCGGCAACAAATTCCCAGAACGGTTCGAAATCCTGAAACGCCGCGCGGTCCGGATGATAGTGATGCGCCGCGCAGTAGTGCACGTCCGCCGTCAGAAACACGAAATTGCGCACCTGCTGCGCGCGCAGGAATCCGAGCAGCTCGGCGATTTCCAGCTCTCGCCCCTGCGCCGGGCCGGGGTCGCCGTTGGCCACGGCTTCCCAACGCGCAACGCCCGGACTGACCTCGCCGTCCGGCACGCCAAGGCCGATGGGCATGTCGGCGGCGATGACTTTCCACTGCGCCTTCGATGCCTGCAATTCACGCTTGAGCCAGTCCAGCTGCTCGCGGCCGAGAAACGGTTTTGCCGCGCCAAGGTTGGCATCGTTGGCTTCGCGATAGCTGCGCATATCCGGCACGAATACGTCGAGCATCGGCCCGTAGCTGAGCTTGCGATAAATCCGCCCGCCGCCGTCCGCCGCTTGCAAACGCATCGGCGCATATTCCAGCCACGCCTGCCGCGCGCGGCCGACCAGCTTGTGGATATCTTTCTCCTGATAGCGTTCATCCATCTGCTTGCCCGGCGACCAGTTGTTGACCACTTCGTGGTCGTCCCACTGCCAGATCTGCGGCACTTCGGCGTTGAAGCGGCGGATGTTTTCGTCCATCAGGTTGTAGCGATAGTTGCCGCGATAATCGTCGAGGGTCTGCGCGACTTTGCTTTTGGCTTCAGTGGTGACATTGCGCCAGATGCGCCCGCTTTCTGTGGTCAGTTGCGCGGGCACCGGGCCGTCGGCGTAGATGGTGTCGCCGCTGTGAATAAAGAAGTCCGGCAGGCGCAGGCGCATGGCTTCGTAGATGCGCATGCCGCCGATGTCCGGGTTGATCCCGAAGCCCTGGCCGACGGTGTCACCGCTCCAGACAAAACGGATGTCGCGTTTTGTCGTTGGCACGCTGCGCAGATGGCCGAACCACGGCTCGCTGGCGACCCCGCTCTGGGCATCTTCGAAGTGCACGCGATAGAAAATCGCCTGGTTGGCCGGCAGGCCGGTGAGTTCGACGCGGGCGGTGAAATCGCTGCGCGCATCGGCCAGTGGCGAGACGAATTTGCGCGGGTTGCCGAACAGGCTGCCGGTGTCCCACTCGACCACCATGCGCGCCGGCCGATCGCTGCGACTCCAGATCATCGCGCGGTCGCCGAGCAGGTCGCCGGACTGCACGCCGTCGGTGAGCTGCGGACGATCCTTGACCGAGGCAATCACCGCCGGCGCCAGCCCCGGCAGCAACAGCCCGGCGCCGACCGCTTGCATGACGCGACGCCGACCGAGATTGAAATCGCTCATGGTGTTCTCCCTGCAAAAGGGAAAACTTAAGCACGGGTGTATGAATCCGCTATGACAATGCAGACTCCTGTGGGAGCGAGCCTGCTCGCTCCCACAGGGATTTGGTGTTGTCGGTCAGGCCTTGGCGGGCTCCAGCGGCAGCTCGACAGCCTCAGGCCGTTTGAGCAGCGCATACACCACCGCCGTGACCAGGCTCCCCGCAACAATCGCCAGCAGATACAGCAGCGCATGGTTGATCGCATTGGGGATCGCCAGCACGAACAAGCCACCGTGCGGCGCCATCAGTTTGCAGCCGAAGTACATCGACAAGGCACCGGTCAGCGCGCCGCCAGCGATGCTCGCTGGAATCACCCGCAGCGGATCTTTCGCGGCAAACGGAATCGCCCCTTCCGAGATAAAGCACAGGCCCAGCACGAACGCTGCTTTGCCGGCCTCGCGCTCGGTCTGCGCGAACTTGCGCCGGGCAATGAAGGTGGCGATACCCAGGCCAATCGGCGGCACCATGCCGGCGGCCATGGTCGCGGCCATCGGTGCGTAACTCTGCGAGGCCAGCAGCCCCACCGAGAACGCATAGGCAGCCTTGTTGATCGGCCCGCCGAGGTCGACGCACATCATGCCGCCGAGCAATACGCCGAGCAGAATCGCGTTGGTGGTGCCCATGCTGTCGAGAAACTGGGTAAGCGCGGCGAGCATGCCGGCGACCGGTTTGCCGACCACGTAAATCATCACCAGGCCGGTGACCAGACTGGCCAGCAACGGGATGATCAGAATCGGCTTCAGCGCTTCCAGGCTCTGCGGCAATTTCACATAGCGGGCGATGGCTTTGGCAGCGTAACCGGCAATGAAACCAGCAATGATCCCCCCGATGAATCCGGCGCCCAGAGTGCCTGCGAGCAAACCGCCGATCATCCCCGGCGCAAGGCCCGGGCGATCGGCGATCGAGTAGGCGATGTAACCGGCGAGTAGCGGCACCATCAGCTTGAACGCGGTGTCGCCGCCGATCTGCATCAACGCCGCCGCCAGCGTGCCTTCTTCCTTGTAAGCGGTGATGCCGAACACGAAGGACAACGCGATCAGCAAACCACCCGCCACCACCATTGGCAGCATGTACGACACACCCGTGAGCAGGTGCTTGTAGACGCCGGTTTTCTCGGACTTGGTCGGGGCCTTGCCGTCGCTTGCCGCACTTTCGACAGCGCCTTCGGCCAAGGCTTTTTTCAAAGTCGCTTCAGACTGCTTCAGCGCAACGCCCGTGCCGCAGCGATAGATTTTCTTGCCGGCGAAACGCTCGGTGGCGACGTCGATATCCGCCGCCAGCAACACCACGTCAGCCTCGGCGATGGCCGTTGCGCTGAGTGGTGTTTTCGCGCCGACCGAGCCTTGGGTTTCGACCTGCAATTCATAACCCAGACGCTTGGCGGTCTGCTGCAACGCTTCGGCGGCCATGAAGGTGTGGGCGACGCCGGTCGGGCAGGCCGTGATGGCGACGATGCGTGGCGCACGTGGCGCGTCAATCGCCGGTTCGACTGCGCTGGCCACGTAGACTTCGGCTTCTTCAGCACCGCGACGCAGTACCGCTTCGACATCCTGCAGCGCCTGCGCCGGAGCGATCTGGAACACGCGCTTGCCGACAAACCGGCTCATGTCCACCGCGCCAGTGGTGACCAGCAACACCCACTCGGCGGCTTCGATGGTCGCCGCCGACAACTCGCGTTCCGGATGTGCCGGATCGACCACTTCAACGCTGGTGCTCCAGCCCTGGCGCTGCGCCGCTGCATCGAGCAGGCGCGCGCACAGCACACTGGTGACCATGCCGTTCGGGCAAGCCGTAACAATGGCTAACTTCATGACAAACCCTCTTATTGTTCTGTCAGGGGGCGCACGCGCACGCCCTGTTCGAGCTGCGCCAGTTGCGCAGCGTCGTTGATGCCAAAACCGATCTGGGTCACCGCCATTGCCGCAATCGCGGTGGCGGTGCGCAGGGTTTGCTCCGGCGTATCAGCACTGAGCAGACCGTGGAGCATGCCAGCCAGCAATGAATCGCCGGCACCGACCGTGCTGGCCACGCTGACTTTCGGCGGCGAGGCATGCAGGGCCGAGCCGACACTGAACCAGTTGACCCCGTCAGCGCCGTGAGAGATCACCACGTGCTCGATGCCTTGCGCATGCAAACGTGCGGCGGCTTGTGCTTCGGCGATCGGCGACACCACTTCGCAGCCGAGGGCGTGGGCCAATTCTTCGGTGTTCGGTTTGATCAGCCAGGGGCTGGCCTGCAACGCGACGCGCAAGGCTTCACCACTGGAATCGAGGGCGACTTTCAAGCCGAGCGCGTTCAAGCTTTCAATCAGCTCGCGCAACCATTGCGCAGTGACGCCACGCGGCAGACTGCCGGCGACCACCACCGCATCGTGCCCCGGTGCGATCTGCAGCAAGCGATCAAGCAAAGCTTGCTGCGCCATTGCATCGACCATTGGCCCCGGACCGTTGATGTCGGTGATGCGTCCGTCCTGTTCGGCGACCTTGATGTTGCTGCGCGTCTCGCCCGGCACGCGGATGAACGCGTCGACAAAACCACGCTTGGCGAACAGGGTTTCGAACGCTTGCAGATTGTCTTCGCCGAGAAAACCGCTGACGGTGACCTGATGGCCGAGATCCGCCAGCACCTGGGCGACGTTGACGCCTTTGCCCGCAGCGTGGGTGTGCATCTCCTCGCTGCGATTGACCTGACCGGCATCCAGCCGCGACAGCTCGACGGTGAGGTCGAGTGCCGGGTTGAGTGTCAGGGTGAGAATCTTGGCCATTACAGGGCCTCCACTAATGCGCGCACTTCATTCGCGCTGCCCACGGCCAGGGCCTGTTGAGCGAGGGTTTGCGCCTGGGGCAGGCTGAGTTCACGGATGCGCGCCTTGACTTCGGCAATGCTGCGCCCGGACACGCTGAGCTCGTCGACACCGAGGCCAACCAGCACCGGCACCGCCAGCGGATCCGCCGCCAGCTCGCCGCAGACACCCACCCATTTGCCATGGGCATGGGCGGCACGCACGGTGATGTCGATCAGTTGCAGGACCGCCGGGTGCAAGCCGTCCGCTTGTGCAGACAGCGTCGGATGACCACGGTCGATGGCCAGGGTGTATTGGGTCAGGTCGTTGGTGCCGACGCTGAAGAAATCCACTTCCTTGGCCAGCACTGGCGCAAGCAACGCGGCGGACGGCACCTCGATCATGATCCCCAGTTGCAGGTCGGCGACTGGAATTTCCAAACGCAAGCGTTCGGTCATGTCGCGGGCCTGGCGCCACTCTTCGACGCTGCCGACCATCGGGAACATGATCCGCAGCGGACGGTTGTCGGCCGAACGCAGCAAGGCGCGCAGTTGCGCTTCCATGATCTGCGGACGCTGCAGGGTCAGGCGAATGCCGCGCACGCCGAGGAACGGGTTTTCTTCCTTGGCGATCGGCCAATACGGCAGCGGTTTGTCGCCGCCGACGTCGAGCGTGCGCACCACCAGCGGCCGTCCGGCCAGACCATCGAGGACGCGACGGTATTCGGCTTCCTGGGTCGCCTCATCCGGCGCCTGCGGGTGGGCCATGAAAATCAGTTCGGTGCGCAGCAGGCCAATGCCTTCGGCGCCCTGCTCCACCGCGCTGGTCACCCCAGCGCTTTCGCCGATGTTGGCGAACACTTCGACGGCGTGGCCGTCGGTGGTGTGTGCCGGTTGATGGCGTTGTTCGGCGGCGATCTTCAGGCGTTGCTCGCGGGTGTCGCGCTCTTCAGCGGCACGTTTGAGGGTCGCGGCATCGGCGTCGACATGCAGACGGCCACGCTGACCGTCGAGCAATAGCGGCGTGCCCGGCTCGAGCAACAGCACCGCTGCACCCGCGCCGACCAGTGCTGGAATACCGAGGGCACGAGCGACGATGGCGCTGTGCGCGGTAGCGCCGCCGCGCGCGGTGAGAATCCCCGCAACCCGCGCAGGATCCAGACGCGCGACATCGGACGGGCCGACTTCGTCCATCACCAGAATGTACGGTTGCTCAGGTTCGTTCGCGGTCTGCACGCCACACAATTGCGCCAGCACCCGGCGACCGATGTCGCGCAGATCGGCGGCACGCTCGGCGAGCAAAGCGTCCTGCAGCGATTCCTGCTGTTTGGCCGCCGCTTCGATCACCGCCATCCACGCCGCTTCGGCGCTTTCGCCTTGCTTGAGGCGGGTGTCGACTTCATCGGTCAGATCCGGGTCGTCGAGCATTTCCTGGTGAGTAATGAAAATCTCGCGAATCGCCTTGGCCTTGCTGCGTTCGATCAAGCCTTGAATGTCGCGGCGCACGTCGCTAAGCGCTTGCTTGAGGCGCTCGCGCTCGATCGCGGCAGATTCGCCGCGCAACGGGTAATCGATGGCTTGAAGCACCTGAATGTGCGCAGGGCCGATGGCGATGCCCGGTGCGGCAGGAATCGCCTGCAACAGGCTGCCGGAGGCCGGCGCGATCAGCACTTCGGCGATGTCGGCGATCACTTCGCGCTGCTGACTCACGGCCGGCAGCGGCTCGACTTCCTCACCGAGGCCTTCTTCAATCGCCGCGAGCAGGGCCGGCAAGGCATCGGCGGCGATGCTCGGTTCGGCAATCAGCTCCAGCACCTGACCGCGCCGGGCGCCGAGGCTGAGCAGTTTGCTCAGGCTTTTCACCGACACGGCACTGTCTTGGCTGTCGACGATGCGCACGCGAATTTCGCCGTCAAAACTCTTCGCCAGTTGCGCAAGGATCTTCGCCGGGCGCGCATGCAGACCGTGGGCGTTGGCCAGGGCAATACGCGCGCTCGGCCAGTCGGCGGGCAATTCACCGCCCAGCACTTCGAGGACTTTGCGGCTGCTGGTGGCGCGGCCCAGTTCGTGGCCGCGACCTTCGATCAGCAACGCGCACAAACGCTCGAGCAGCGCCTGATGCGCTTCGCCCAGACTCGCCAGGCAGAAGAGACCGCTAAGCGGCTGGCCGAGGTAGCGCATCGGTTTGTCCGGGGTGACGAACGCCAGTCCCGGACGCTTCACGGTCTGCTCGCTGTGCAGCCACCACAGGCCGTCGCCCAGTGGCAGCGCTTCAACCTGCTGCAACACGCCGGCAAAGCCGTTGCTCACACAATCGGCCTGACGCAGCAGACGTGCGCCGCGCCAGACCAGTTCTTCGAAATCATCGGCCGACACGCCGAGGCCGATCATCTGCGCATCAAGCGCCAGTTCCTGCGGCGCGCCTTGCAGCAGCTTCAGCAGCGCTTCGGGCGAGCTGGCGCGACGCAGGGCCTGGCCCAGATCGGTCTCGCCGAGGGCGCGGGTCAGCAGTTGCAGCAGGCGCAGGTGTTCATCGGATTTCGCCGCGATGCCGATCGCCAGATAAACGATCTGGCCATCGCCCCAATCAACGCCGTCAGGGAACTGCATCAGGCGCACGCCGGTGGCGAATACCTGATCGCGGGTTTCCGGCGTACCGTGGGGAATGGCGATGCCTTGACCGAGAAAGGTCGAGCCCTGGGCTTCCCGGGCCTGCAGGCCGGCGAGGTAGCCGTCGGCAACCAGACCATCGGCGACCAGATGACTGGCCAGCAATTGCAGGGCAGCGGGTTTATCCACGGCCGACTGGCCCATGGATATCTGCTCTATAGTGAGCTCGAGCATGCGATCTCCTTTTTGGCGCAGTTCAACGCCAGGTATTGTTTTGAATGGTTCACAGCTTAGGCGCTCTGCCGCGCTTTTCAGCGGCAGTTTTGGCGGTTTCACGGCAGGACCGGCCAAAGGCGTCTAAAACGTAGAAAATACGCTTGCTGAAACGTTTAATCTAGATTGATCGGCACGTTACTCGATAATGTCTCATCCTTGAAGTCCAACTGGTCGGATCTGCCCAGGCAATAAGTCGACTGCCCTTATCGGGTAGGATTGGCGAAAATGTCGCGGCATGCTCGAAAAACAAGGAAATACCGGGTTGAAACTCAGTGATATCGCGCGGTTGGCCGGCGTCTCCGTCACCACCGCCAGCTACGTCATCAACGGCAAGGCCGAACAGCAACGCATCAGCAACGCGACCGTCGAGCGCGTGCGCGCGGTGGTCGATCTGCACGGCTTTACGCCCAATCCGCAAGCGGCCGGCCTGCGCAGTCGGCACACGCGCACCTTGGGCTTTATCCTGCCGGATCTGGAAAACCCCAGTTACGCGCGGATCGCCAAGTTGCTCGAACAAGGCGCGCGGGCTCGCGGTTATCAATTGCTGATCGCCAGCTCAGACGATGCGCCGGACAGCGAGCGCCAGTTGCTGCAACTGTTCCGCGCGCGCCGATGCGATGCGCTGATCGTCGCCAGTTGCCTGCCGGCCGGTGATGACAGCTATCGCCAGTTGCAGGCCAAGGGTCTGCCGATCATCGCCATCGACCGGGTCATGGAACCGGAGCATTTCTGCTCGGTGATCAGCGACGACCGCGAGGCCAGCCTGCATCTGACCCAGAGCCTGCTCGATCCGCAGCCAAAGCAGATCGTCCTGCTAGGCGCACGCCCGGAGCTGAGCATCAGCCAGGAGCGTGCCGCCGGTTTCCGCGCAGCGCTCAAAGACTTCAAAGGTGAGGTGCTGATCGAGCACGCCGAGTCGTTCAGCCGCGAGTGCGGCAAGCAATTGATGGAAGAACTCCTGCAGCGTCTGGGGCATTTGCCTGACGCGCTGGTGACAACGTCCTACGTGCTGCTGCAAGGCGTGTTCGATGCGCTGCATGATTTCCCGCTGAAATCGCGGCCGCTGCGCTTGGGCACGTTCGGCGACACGCAGTTGCTGGATTTCCTGCCGTTGCCGGTCAACGCCATGTCCCAGCAACACCAGTTGATCGCCGACAAGGCCCTGGAACTGGCCCTGGCCGCCGTCGAGCAGGACGACTACCAACCGGGCGTGCAAGCCATTGCGCGGACCTTCAAGCAGCGTATTCATCGGGACTGAAGCGTGGAGCTGATCGACAGCCACACCCACCTCGACTTCCCCGACTTCGACGCCGATCGCGCAGAGTTGCTGGCCGAAAGCCGCGCCCTCGGCGTGCGGCGCATCGTCGTGCTGGGCGTGCATCAGGGCAACTGGCAACGGGTGTGGGACCTGGTGCAGAGCGATGCCGACCTGTACGCCGCGTTCGGTCTGCATCCGGTGTTCCTCGATCAGCATCGCTCCGAGGATTTGCTCGCACTGGGTGACTGGCTGACACGCCTGCGCGGGCATCGGCAGTTGTGTGCGGTGGGCGAGATAGGCCTGGATTACTTCCTCGAAAACCTCGATCGCGAGCGGCAACAGTCGTTGTTCGAAGCGCAGCTGCAACTGGCGGCGGACTTCGAGCTGCCGGCGCTGATCCACGTACGCCGCAGCCACGCGGCGGTGATCGCCACGCTCAAGCGCTTCAAGCTCAAACGCGCCGGCATCATCCACGCCTTCGCCGGCAGCCGTGAGGAAGCGCGGGAATACCTCAAGCTCGGGTTCAAACTGGGTCTCGGCGGTGCTCCGACCTGGCCGCAGGCGTTGCGCATGCATCGGGTCCTGCCGGAACTGCCGCTGCAATCGGTGGTACTGGAAACCGACTCACCGGACATGGCCCCCGCCATGTTCCCCGGCCAGCGCAACAGCCCGGCGCATCTGCCGGCGATTTGCGCGGCGCTGGCCGAGCTGATGAATATCACGCCTGAACAACTGGCCAACGCCAGCACCGCCAACTGCTGCGAAGTCTTCGGCTGGTAACACGTACCCGGGTAGGAGCTGACGAGTGCAACGAGGCTGCGATCTTTTGATCTTCAGAGGCAAAGTCAAAAGATCGCAGCCTCGTTGCACTCGTCAGCTCCTACAGAGGGATGATGTGGGATTCAGACGCGAAACGCGCTGATCAGTTGTTTGAGTTCAACCACCTGCGCCGACAGCGCGCGGCTGGCATCTTCGGTCTGGTGCGCGCCTTGTGCCGTGCGTTCGCCGGCACGGTTGATCTCGACGATATTCTGGTCGATGTCGTGGGCCACGGCGGTCTGCTGTTCGACGGCGGCGGCGATCTGCTGGTTCTGATCGACGATCATGCCCACCGCGCCAAGGATGTTTTCCAGCGCCTGCTGGACCTTCTCCGACTGGCCCACCGTGCCGTTGGCCATCTGATGGCTGACGCCCATGGCCTTCACCGCCGCGCCGACGCCGCCATGCAGTTTGGCGATCATCTGCTCGATTTCTTCGGTCGATTGTTGGGTGCGTTTGGCCAAGGTGCGTACTTCGTCGGCGACCACGGCAAAACCGCGCCCCTGCTCGCCGGCTCGCGCGGCTTCGATAGCGGCGTTGAGCGCCAGCAGGTTGGTCTGTTCGGCGATGCTCTTGATCACTTCCAGTACACGGCTGATCGACTGGCTGTCGCTGGCCAGTTGATTGATCACCAGCACCGACTGATCGATTTCGCTGGCCAGCGCGGCAATGCTGCCCTGCTGCGATTCCACCAGCCCGCGTCCGCTGAGGGTTTCGTCGTTGACGCTGTGGGCGCTGCTCACCGCAGCGGCGGCACTGCGAGCGACTTCCATTGAGGTCGCCGACATCTGGTTCATCGCCGTCGCCACTTGTTCGATCTGCGAGCGCTGCCCGGCCACGGCCTGATTGCTCTGCGCCGACACGCTCTCCACCTGCCCGGCCTGGCGCTCGACCTCACCCACGGTGTGGCCCACGCGTTCGATCAAGTCGTGAATCTTCTTCACCGTACCGTTGAACACCTCGCCCAACTCGCCCAGTTCATCACGGCTGCTGGCCTTGAAGTTGACGGTCATGTCACCGGCCGCGACCTTGTCCATCATCGCGCCCAGGCTTTTCAGGGTGGTCCGGGTCGAGGCGTAGAAACCGCCATAAAGATAGAAAATCAGCACGAACACCACCGACAACGCCGAGGCTTGCAGAATCATGTGCGTGCGGTTCTGCGCCAGACGCTGCTGCAACTGGCTGTCGAGGAATTTCAGCGTGGCCTGATTGAGCTGGTAGGTGTGTTCCATCAGCCCGGTGACCTGATCGTAGAATGCCTGCCACGGCGCATCGAGGGTGTCGGCCATCACCACTTGTTCTTCGAACAGCTCGCTGGCCTGCTTGAGCGAAGCCTTGCTGGTGTCGGCCTGGGCACTGAGGGATTCGCGCGCAGCACTGCTGGAACCGAGGGCGTCTTGCAGTTTCAGGGCGTACTCGGCCTGGAGTTTTTCGATCTGCACCAGCAACTCGTCGAAACGCGTGCTCGAGGAACTGTTGAGAAAGCCCTGGCCCAACGAATACGAACCCATCGCCCGGCCTTCGCCGAGGGTTTGCGTGACGCTGGGGGTGATCAGCGTAACCAGTTCGCTGAGCTGACGAATGTCGCTCTGGTTGTCGCGGCTCAACCCGGCCTGACTGGTGATGATCTGGCTGAAAATCTGCGCACTGGCCAGCAACTTGCCGATCAACGCGCTTTTGCTTTGCAGCGAGCTCTCTGCTTGCTGGGCCTTGAACGCGGCGATCATTTCATCGCGCTTGGCCTCGAATTGCTTGATCTGCTCGGGGTCTTCGGTCATCGCCGTCAGCCCTTCGAGCCGCGCGAGCACTGCTTGCTCCAGCGTCTGGATCTGCGCCTCGACATTGCCGGCCTTGCCGGACTGGCCGAGGGTGACGTCGATCTGCACCAGATTGTTCAAGGTCTCCAGATCCCGGCGCAGGGTCAGGCTGCTGCCCAGCAGGTCGAGGCTCTGCAATTCGACGCGAGTGCCCTGAAATTCGCGATAGGAATCGCGTACCAGATAGAAATTGGTCACCAGCATCGGCACCAGGAACAGCACGCTGATCAGGCTGAACTTCATGCCGAAGCTCAGACGGTTCATCAGCGAGACGGCGGGATAGAGCAAGCTCTTCACTGGAAGTCTCCCTTGGTTTTTCTTGTTTTTATTGGCAGGCGCGGGACGAGAGCAGATAGCCACTATCGGGCGCTATCTCTGTATAGCGTAAATCGGCGGGAGGTTTTGTAACTTAAGGTTAATGGCAATGCAGTGATCGCCAAATCAAAAGCAAAAAGATCGCAGCCTTCGGCAGCTCCTACAGGGAAATGCGTTCCAAGGTAGGAGCTGCCGAAGGCTGCGATCTTTTGATCTTGCTGTAATCAGTGAACCAGAACCGTCCACAAGGCAAACCCGGCATACCACAGCACCGCCGCACGCAGCAGCAGTTCCCACAGGCAATCGAGGGTGTTGATGCCGTCCGGGCCGACCACTGGCGGTGGAACTTCCCCGGCTGCCAGGCCGACCTTGTTGATCAACTGCGCAGCGCTGATGTTCCAGTTGAGCAGCTCATGCAGCATCACCCGGCTGACCGCGACGAAGTTGCCGACCAACGCAAGACTTGCCGCCAGCAAACGCACCGGCACCCAATCGAAAGCGTGACGCAATTGCGCAGCACGCTCGACCAGCGCCGGATTGCAGCCGTGCTCTTCGGCCAGCGCCAGCAAACGATAGGCCAATGCCGCCACGGGGCCGAGAAGGAAGTACCAGAAGATCACCGCGAAGAAACTCTGATAGGCCTGCCACAGCAGATGCCCTTGCACCCGCTCGAGCAACTGCTCGCCGTTGTCGGCGCAGATATCCAGATCGCGCTTGGCGACGTGCGCCGCCGCTTGCAGATCCTCACGGCGCCAGGCATCGCGGAACGGGCCGAGGCCGCCGAGCAGATCGCCGCGTCCGAGGCTGTAGATCACCACCAGCAAATGCACCGGCAGCGCCAGCAAACCGTACGCCACAGGTTCCAGCACCAGCAGCAACAGCGCCAGCAACGCCACCGGGCACAGCACCAGAATCGTCAGCACCAGCCACGGTTGCCTGGCCAGCCGTTTGCTGTTTTCGAGTTTGTGCAGTTCGCGGATCCATCCGCCGTCGCGTTGAAGCCGATGGCGCAGAGCCGAAAACTTCTCGATCCACACCGCCAGCAGTAACACCAGAAAACTCATTGTCCTTCCTCTTTTGCCAGGGCGGCGCGGTAGCGTGCCCAGTCGAATGCCGGTCCCGGATCGGTCTTGCGCCCCGGCGCGATATCGCTGTGGCCGCAGATGCGCTGATCGGTGATCGCCGGAAAGCGTTTCTGCAACTGCCGGGTCAGCGCAGTCAACGCGCGATATTGCTCGTCGGTGAACGGCAGATCATCGGTGCCTTCCAGCTCGATGCCCACGGAAAAATCGTTGCAGGTTTCACGGCCTTCGAACATCGAAACGCCGGCATGCCACGCCCGTTCCAGACAGGAGACAAACTGGGTGACGTTGCCGTCACGTTCGATCAGAAAATGCGCCGAGACGCGCAGGTCAGCGATGCCTGCAAAGTACGGGTGTTCGGTGACATCCAGACGATTCTGGAAAAATTCCTGCACCTTGCCCGTGGCGAATTGCGCCGGCGGCAGGCTGATGTTGTGGATGACCAACAGGGACACTTCGCCCGCCGGGCGCTCATTGAAGTTGGGCGACGGGCAGATCTGCACGCCATGACACCACCCGCTCGCGGGATCCAACTGCATACCGATTCCTTCAACGCCGACCATGTGGGCGCCCAGTATGCCGCGATCCGCCCTCACCGCGCGATCACTTGCCGCGATTGAGTCGCCGCAGGTCGCCCAGCACCGATTCCAGTGCGCGGTCGAACAGCAAGGTGTCATCCAGTGCGCGCGCGGCGCCACGGCTGAAAGCCAAGGCGAGGTCGGTGCGGCTGTGCTCCAGCACTTTCGTCCCGGTGCGGTCGACGAAGACATATTTGCCGGTCTCTTCGATGATCGCGGCGAGTTTGCAACGCAAGGTCTGTTCCTCGTCTGCGTCGAACACCACCCAGTTGCCCACACGCAACTGCTCGACCTGAGACAGAGCGGCAGCGTCTTGCGCCAGGCGCGGCGCCGGGGTGGCTGCTGCCTGGTCGGCACTGTGCTGCAAGACCTCGGGCGTGACTTCGATCAGCGGCATGGCGCTGTGCTCGGCATCGTCGGAACGTTCCAGCACGCGTACGTGCAGAGCCTCCAGTTCGCTGAAAAATTCGCTGGTGGCAAACGGGTCGAACGCGGTACTGCTCAGGCCATCGCGCAGCGACTTGAGCAAGCCCGGCACCAGCGCCAGCAGGCGCAGGCTGGATTCGCCGTCGTCATGGCACTGCACGCTCCAGACCAACTGCTCCATGGTCTGCACGTCGGCGTGCCATTCGGCGGACTGATCACCGTGCTTGAGGCAGGTCAGCAACAGCACTTTGCTCCAGGCCTGCTGGACGAAACTGACCACCGTCGCCGGCAGCACCTGGCCCAGCAGAGCCTGCTGCAACGCCTGTGCAACGCGATGCTGAGCCAGTTCGGCTTTTGCCCGGCCTTCCTCGGCATCACGCAAGCGTTGTTCCAGCAGTTCAGTGCGACGACGTTCTTCCTGAGTGAAGGCGAGGAAGTCGGCGAGCAGTTCGGAGAAGATCGCCGGGTCGTCGACAAACTCGCTGAGCAAGCGCTGTACCACTTGCTCGATGCGCACATAGAGGTTGTCGCGCTCAGCGCCGTCGCAATCGCTCCAGCCCATTGCGGCCTCGGCGATTTCGTTGAGCAGGCGCCGCGCCGGGTGCGTGCTGCGGCTGAAGAAACTCTTGTCCAACACCGCAACCTTGAGCATCGGAATCTGCAATCGGCCGATCAGCGCCTTGAGCGCGTCAGGCACGTTGCGATCGTCGAGGATGCAGTCGAAAACCATGGCGATCAGGTTGATCACATCTTCGTCGGCAGTCGCGACAACGCGGGACCTGCCGCTTCTGACGCTGACTCGGGTCAGCAACTGTTCGAGCTGATGACGCAGATCGAAATCTTCCTGAGCCTCCAGCGCCGGTACGTATTGCTGCAAGTGCGACAACAACCGCAGCAGGTCGCGGGTGTTGATCGGATGCGCCGGGGCGCCGGGCTCCAGGGTCGGTGTGACGCGGCCGCGGACCTGGGCGAGCAATTGCTGCATCGCGGCGAACACTTCCTCGATGCCTTCGTCCGCTGGCGGCTCGTCGAGATCTTCAATCAATGTGTCGCTGTCCGCAGGCTCGACCATGCGACGAGCCACGGCGGGTTTCAGATGTGGCAACACGCCGGTGGCGAGCAACAACTGATTGGCCTCGCCATACAACTGTTCGGTGTCAGCCAGCACATAGCGTTCGAACAGCTTGAGCAGGATCAGCTTGACCTTGATCTCGACGCCGAGGTTACGTCCGGCCTGCAGGAAATATTCGCAGAGCATCGCCGGACTCAGCGGGTTGTGCTGATCGTCCAGACGCTTGCCGAGCATCGAGCTGAAGCGTGCGGTCAGTTGGTCGAGAGCGAAGCCGTCGCGCTTAAGCACACGGCTGACCATGGTCTGCACGGCGACGGTGCGCTCCATGGCATCGGTGCGCGGCGCCGACTCTTCGACCACCGGCGTGCGTGGCAGGGTATTGGCGGCGGGGTCGTATTGGGTAAGGCCGGCGAAGGCTTCGAAAAACAATTCGAGAAAGCCACGCTCGATGTTCTTGCGCTTGAGGCGCAGGTCGCGCATGGCTTCAAAAAAAATGTTCTGATCGACATCGTTGCGCGCCCGGTCGGCCATTTCGAACAGCGTGTCGTCAGCGTTATCGAACAATTCCTGCAAATCGTGGCGCAGTTGCTGCGCAGCCTTGTCGCGAACCTGCAGCAGAATCACCGGCAAGCGGGCAAGCGGCGAGTGGTCCGCCAAATCGGCAGTCGCCCGGTGCAAAGGCACCACTTTCCCGTCGTTGCGCATCCAAGCCTCCTGGAACGGTGATTCGGTTCGTCGCTTTGACACTGCCCAACTGGACTCGTTCGTCAAAGCCATGACGTCAAATACAAGGCGGATTATCTGGCAAAACAGGCCAGCGATGCTATAGGCCTCAGGGTTTCCCCTATACGCCATACACCTCGCACTCAGCGCAGGAAAATCGACCAGATGCGTCAGGCACGAACGTTCTCGCCTTGGGTTGGCTCGCGCCCTGCCCCTATAATCGAACCACTTTGTTTGTGGAGTCCGTTATGCCGAATCTACGTCTCGCCGATCTGACCGCCGAAATCGAAAACAACGTGCGCCGTGCGTTGCTCGAAGACGTCGGCAGCGGCGACATCACCGCGCAACTGATCCCGGCCGAACGCCTGGCCAAAGCCACCATCATCACCCGTGACGCCGCCGTCATCTGCGGCACCGCGTGGGTCGATGCGGTGTTTCGCCAGCTCGATCCGCGCGTGGCCGTGCATTGGCAAGTGGTCGACGGCCAGCGGGTCAAAGCCAATCAGCCGCTGTTTCACCTGGAAGGCCCGGCGCGCTCACTGCTGACCGGTGAACGCAGCGCGTTGAACTTCCTGCAGTTGCTGTCCGGCGTAGCGACGCGCGCGCAGTACCTGGCGGACTTCGTCGGCGAGACGCAGGTCAAGTTGCTCGACACGCGCAAAACCTTGCCGGGCCTGCGGATGGCGCAGAAATACGCAGTGACCTGCGGCGGCTGTCACAACCACCGGATCGGTCTCTACGATGCCTTCCTGATCAAGGAAAACCACATCGCCGCCAGTGGTGGCATCGCCGAAGCCGTGGCCGCCGCGCACAAGATCGCCCCGGGCAAACCGGTGGAAATCGAAGTGGAAAGTCTTGAGGAATTGAAGCAAGCGCTGGAAGCCGGCGCCGACATCATCATGCTCGACGAACTGAGCCTGGATGACATGCGCGAAGCCGTACGCCTGACCGCCGGCAAGGCGAAACTGGAAGCCAGCGGCGGCATCAACGAAAGCACGCTGCTGCCGATCGCCGAAACGGGCGTGGATTACATTTCTATCGGTGCGATGACCAAGGATGTCAAAGCGGTGGATCTGTCGATGCGACTAAGCCTCTAAACGCAGCGGCAAGCTACAAGCTACAAGCCAAGCGACTCTGCTTTGACTTGCAGCTTGTAGCTAGAAGCTCGCAGCTGCTCTTATACGACGAGATTGTTCATCTCGCAGTACTCTTCCCACTCGACACCCAATACTTCTGCCGCTTCCTTGTGCAGCACGAGGCGCTGCGCCTCGAACTCTTCCGGCGAGCTCGTGTACTTGAGCGTCAGCTCCCACGGCTGCAAGCCCTGCGCTTCGGCTTCGTCTTCGAAGGCCCACTGGATCTGGTCTTTTTGATCATCGGGACTCAGGTCCTTGATCTCATCCTTCAGGTCCGGCACATCCAGAAGGTATTTTTCCAGCGCTTGTTCGTGGCGTTGCTCTTGGGTCAATTCAGTCATGGGGTTCTCGCTGATCTTAGGAATGGAGGATGGATCTGGATCATCAAGGATCTCTCTGACGCGGACTGGCCGGCCTTCGGAACCATTCGGGATCATCTGAAAACTGCTAAGCGATGCTCATGCAGGCACCGAATATAGGACGTTTGCATGACGAATTACACGGCTCTTTACATCTCTTGCACAAAAAGCTGACCTGCGGAACATGAATCGATGTGGCGCGCTGAGGAGTTGGTGCCCGAGACAGGAATCGAACCTGCGACCTTCGCGTTACGAGTGCGCTGCTCTACCGGCTGAGCTACACGGGCGGTGGGCTAAACCTAGCACCGGACTCGAACTGCAGCAAATTTGTGGGTTGTCTGATGGTTTTCTTTTGAGAACCACATTTGTGGCGAGGGGATAAATCCCCTCGCCACAATTTCTTTATTTCAGATAAAAAAATGCCCCCGCCGTTTGCACGGCGGGGGCATCTTCATTGCGCTAAAGCGTTGGGGTGATTAAACGCCCGAAGCCTTGGCAGCTGCCACGTCTTTGATGGACAGCTTGATACGGCCGCGGTTGTCCACGTCCAATACCAGCACTTCCACTTCCTGGCCTTCTTTCAGGATGTCGGTCACTTTCTCAACGCGAGCGTCGCTCAGCATCGAGATGTGCACCAGACCGTCCTTGCCCGGCAGGATGTTGACGAATGCACCGAAGTCGACGATGCGCTCAACCTTGCCGACGTAGATCTTGCCGATCTCGGCTTCTGCCGTGATGCTCAGAACGCGCTGACGAGCAGCTTCTGCGGCATCTTTGGTTTCGCCGAAGATCTTGATCGAACCGTCGTCTTCGATGTCGATCGAAGCCTTGGTTTCTTCGCAGATCGCACGGATGGTCGCGCCACCTTTACCGATAACGTCACGGATCTTGTCGGTGTCGATCTTCATCGCGATCATGGTCGGAGCGTTGGCCGACAGTTCGGTACGCGACTGGCCAATGATCTGGTTCATCTGGCCGAGGATGTTCAGGCGCGCTTCAAGGGCCTGGCCCAGAGCGATTTCCATGATCTCTTCGGTGATGCCCTTGATCTTGATGTCCATCTGCAGCGCAGTAACGCCTTTGGCGGTACCGGCTACCTTGAAGTCCATGTCGCCCAGGTGATCTTCGTCGCCGAGGATGTCGGTCAGGACGGCGAACTTCTCGCCTTCTTTAACCAGACCCATGGCGATACCGGCTACCGGTGCCTTCATCGGTACACCAGCGTCCATCAGTGCCAGGGAAGCACCGCACACGGAAGCCATCGAGCTCGAACCGTTGGATTCGGTGATTTCCGATACCACGCGGATGGTGTACGGGAACACGTCAGCGGCTGGCAGCATGGCCGAAACCGAACGACGGGCCAGACGGCCGTGACCGATTTCGCGACGACCGGCGCCACCCATGCGACCACACTCGCCTACCGAGAACGGCGGGAAGTTGTAGTGCAGCATGAACGGGTCTTTCTTTTCGCCTTCCAGGGTGTCCAGCAGTTGCGCGTCACGGGCGGTGCCCAGTGTTGCAACAACCAGTGCCTGGGTCTCGCCACGGGTGAACAGAGCCGAACCGTGAGTCTTCGGCAGAACGCCGACTTCGATGTTCAGCGGACGTACAGTCTTGGTGTCGCGACCGTCGATACGTGGCTTGCCGTTAACGATGTTTTCGCGAACGGTGCGGTATTCGATTTCGCCGAAGGCTGCTTTGACTTCAGCAGCGCTTGGCTGGCCTTCCTCACCGGACAGCTTGGCGACCACTTGGTCCTTCAGCTCACCCAGGCGAGCGTAACGGTCGGCCTTGATGGTGATGGTGTAAGCCTGGGAGATCGCTTCGCCGAACTCGGCACGGATAGCGCCCAGCAGTTCGGTGGCTTCTGGCGCAGGAGCCCAGTTCCAGGTTGGCTTGGCGGCTTCGGCAGCCAGTTCTTTAACAGCGTTGATCACAACCTGGAATTCGTCGTGAGCGAACAGTACCGCACCCAGCATCTGGTCTTCGGTCAGCTCTTTGGCTTCCGATTCAACCATCAGCACGGCGTCGGAAGTACCGGCAACGACCATGTCCAGGCTCGAAGCGGCCTGCTGCTCGTAAGTCGGGTTCAGCAGGTAGCCGGTGCTTTCGTGGAAAGCCACGCGAGCGGCGCCGATCGGGCCGTCGAATGGAATGCCGGAAATGGCCAGGGCAGCCGAGGTACCGATCATCGCAGCGATGTCCGGATCGGTCTTCTTGCTGGTGGAAACGACGGTGCAGACAACCTGCACTTCGTTCATGAAGCCTTCTGGGAACAGCGGACGGATCGGACGGTCGATCAGTCGGGAAGTCAGGGTTTCTTTCTCGGAAGGACGGCCTTCACGCTTGAAGAAACCGCCAGGGATCTTACCGGCAGCGTAAGTCTTTTCCTGGTAGTGCACGGACAGAGGGAAGAAACCCTTGCCCGGATCGGCTTGCTTTGCACCGACAACAGTCACCAACACGCTGACGTCGTCGTCAACGGTGACCAATACTGCGCCGGAGGCCTGACGGGCGATACGGCCTGTCTCGAGGGTAACGGTCGATTGACCGAACTGGAATTTTTTGATTACCGGGTTCACGGTGTCCTACCTTCTTTGTGGCTCTTGGGGGAAACGGTTTCTTGCGAATTCTTGGGCAATCTCGGGAATCGGCCCGATGGCAATTGTCCGGGTGCTACAGGTAAAGCCATGCTGCAGATAAAACTTGAGGCTGGGAGCCTGCAAGACGCCAGCGGAAAACCGCTGACGCCCGACAGACCACCAACCTCATAGCGCAATCGCTGATTAGCGACGCAGACCCAGGCGAGCGATCAGCGCGGCGTACCGGCTTACGTCCTTGCCTTTCAGGTAGTCCAGCAGCTTGCGACGCTGGTTAACCATGCGGATCAGACCACGACGGGAGTGGTGATCTTTACCGTTGGCCTTGAAGTGACCTTGCAGTTTGTTGATGTTGGCGGTCAGCAGTGCAACCTGCACTTCTGGCGAACCAGTGTCACCAACAGCTTGCTGGTAGTCAGCAACGATTTGAGCTTTTTCTTGAACGTCGAGAGCCATGAGGCAATCCTTCCTTATCAGGAAACTGTTTCAGGGAAACAGCTTCAACAGGCCAGGGACAAATCCCTGTATCTATAAATGAGTAGTGACCATGCCTGTTAACAGCCACACTCGCCGGCCCGCTTAACGCAGACCGGTTCCGGTCATTCTGACCGAATCAAGCGACGCGGCGCGATACGCCCGTCTTCGCTCACTTCACCGATACCGATGAAGCGACCATTGTGATCCTGTACTCGTACCATGCCGAACTTCGGTGCATCCGGGGCACGTACCGGCTGGCCGTTGAGCCAGTAGAACGCGCTCGCTTCCGAGAAGTGCAGCAACGGCCAATCCTGCAGGCCGCTGTCCGATGGCATCAGGAAGCGATCGATCGCTTCGTTGCCGCCTTCGGCATGTACCGCTTCCAGCTCTTCGAGAGTAACAGTCTGCGCCAGGGTGAAAGGCCCGGCCTGGGTCCGACGCAATTCTGCGACGTACGCACCACAACCGAGTTGCTCACCGATATCCTCCACCAGGGTCCGAATATAGGTGCCCTTGCTGCAGTCCACCGCAAGCCGCGCAGTATCGCCTTCGAAGGCCAGCAATTCCAAGCGCGCAATAGTAACAGAACGCGGTTCGCGCTCCACTACTTCGCCTGCACGTGCCAGTTTGTACAGCGGCTGGCCATCACGCTTGAGTGCCGAGTACATCGGCGGTATCTGACTGATTTGCCCACGAAATTTCGGCAGAACCGCTTCGACATCGGCGCGACCAACGGTCACCGGACGCTCCTGCAAAACCTCACCTTCGGCATCGGCCGTGGTGGTGGTCTTGCCCAGTTGCGCCAGGGTCTCGTAGCCCTTGTCGGAATCGAGCAGGTATTGCGAGAACTTGGTCGCCTCGCCGAAGCACAGCGGCAACACGCCGGTGGCCAACGGGTCAAGGCTGCCGGTGTGTCCGGCCTTCTCGGCATTGAGCAGCCAGCGTACCTTCTGCAATGCCGCGTTGGAGGTGAACCCCAACGGCTTGTCTAGCAGAATGATGCCGCTGACGTTACGACGGATACGTTTGACCTGAGCCACCGAATTACTCCTTGGTGTCTTCAGGTGCAGGAGCGGCAACGTGCTGATTGTCTTCAGCGACGGCGCGCTCGATCAGCGCCGACAGGTGCGCGCCACGCACGACGGATTCGTCGTAGTGGAAGTGCAGTTGCGGCACGCTGCGCAGCTTCATTTCGCGGGCCAATTGCATGCGCAGGAAGCCTGCGGCGGCATTGAGCACCTTGATGCTTTGCGCGATGTCTTCAGCGTTGTCCTGACCCATCACGGTAATGAAAATCTTCGCGTGACCGACGTCACGGGACACTTCCACAGCAGTGATGGTGACCAGACCGACGCGCGGGTCTTTGACTTCGCGACGGATCAGTTGCGCCAGCTCGCGCTGCATCTGATCGCCGATACGTTGGGTACGGCTGTATTCTTTTGCCATGATTTGTTACCTGTTACTGCCCAGCGGTGAAACCCGCAAGGTCTGAAAGCGGCAAACGCCCGGCCTGACAAAAGCCAGACCGGGCGTTGCGTTTAGAGTCCGGACGCTGTGCCGTGCATTTGCATGCGACGGCCCATCGTGGCCCTTGAAGTGCGCGAGTCAGAGGCTGCGAGCAACCTGAACCTTCTCGAAGACTTCGATCTTGTCGCCGACTTTGACGTCGTTGTAGCTCTTCACGCCGATACCGCATTCCATGCCGGCACGTACTTCGGAAGCGTCATCCTTGAAGCGGCGCAGGGATTCCAGCTCGCCTTCGAAGATAACGATGTCTTCACGCAGTACACGGATCGGACGGTTACGGTGCACAACACCTTCGATCACCATGCAACCGGCGATCGCGCCAAACTTCGGCGAACGGAACACGTCACGCACTTCGGCCACACCCAGGATGTTCTCGCGAACATCGCTGCCGAGCATGCCGGTCAGGGCTTTCTTGACGTCTTCGATGATGTCGTAGATCACGTTGTAGTAACGCATATCCAGACCTTCCTGCTCGACGATCTTGCGAGCGCCGGCATCGGCACGCACGTTGAAGCCGAACAGTACAGCGTTGGAAGCCAGTGCCAGGTTGGCGTCGGATTCGGTGATACCACCGACACCGCCACCCACGACGCGCACTTGTACTTCGTCGTTGCCCAGGCCATTCAAGGCACCGTTCAACGCTTCCAGCGAACCACGGACGTCGGATTTGAGGACGATGTTGAGCGTCTTCTTCTCGGCCTGACCCATGTTTTCGAAGATGTTTTCCAGCTTGCCGGCGTGAGCGCGAGCCAGTTTGACTTCGCGGAACTTGCCTTGACGGAACAGAGCCACTTCACGGGCTTTCTTCTCGTCGGCAACCACGCTCATCTCGTCGCCAGCGTCCGGGGTACCGTCCAGGCCGAGGATCTCGACAGGGATGGATGGACCGGCTTCCTTGATTGGCTTGCCGTTCTCGTCGAGCATGGCACGTACACGGCCGTAGTTCGAACCGACCAGGACCATGTCGCCTTGACGCAGCGTACCGTCCTGAACGAGCACGGTTGCCACCGGGCCACGACCCTTGTCGAGACGCGATTCAACCACCACACCACGGCCAGGAGCCGACGGTGTAGCTTTCAGTTCGAGAACTTCGGCCTGCAGCAGAACGGCTTCAAGCAGCTCGTCCACGCCAGTACCCATCTTCGCCGAAACCGGTACGAATGGCGTGTCGCCACCCCAGTCTTCGGAAGTCACGCCGTGAACCGACAGTTCGCTGCGGATGCGATCGAGATCGGCGCCCGGCTTGTCGATCTTGTTCACTGCTACCACCAGCGGCACGCCAGCTGCCTGAGCATGCTGAACCGCTTCGATGGTTTGCGGCATCACGCCGTCGTCCGCTGCAACCACGAGGATCACGATGTCGGTCGCCTTGGCACCACGGGCACGCATTGCGGTAAACGCAGCGTGACCCGGGGTGTCGAGGAAAGTGACCATGCCGCGATCAGTCTCAACGTGGTATGCACCGATGTGCTGGGTGATACCGCCGGCTTCGCCAGCAGCTACCTTGGCACGACGGATGTAGTCGAGCAGGGAAGTCTTACCGTGGTCAACGTGGCCCATTACGGTCACGACTGGTGCACGGGAGAACGACTCACCTTCAAACTTCAGGGACTCGGCCAGGGAATCTTCCAGAGCGGTGTCGCTGACCAGGGTCACTTTGTGGCCCAGTTCTTCGGCTACCAGTTGAGCAGTTTCCTGATCAAGCACCTGGTTGATGGTCGCTGGGGTACCCAGTTTGAACATGAACTTGATGATTTCAGCCGCTTTGACCGACATCTGATTGGCCAGATCGCCAACCGTGATGGTCTCGCCGATCTGCACATCACGCACGACAGGGCCGGTCGGGCTCTGGAAACCGTGGGCGTTGCGCTTCTTCAGCTTGGCCTTGCCGCGACCACCACGACGGAAGCCATCGCTTTCTTCGTCGGTAGTGCGTGGCGCCACACGTGGTGCCGGGGCTTTTTCTTTGACCGATGCGCGATGCGGAGCGTTTTTGCGCTCGCCATCACCGCCACCGCTGCGACGATTGTTATCGTCGGCACGTGGCTTGTCCGGACGGCGCTGTTCGTTCTGCTTGTTGCGAACGTCAGCCGATGGAGCAGGAGCAGCAGCCACCGGTGCGCTTTCGCGAACAGGTTCGGCAGCAGCCGGTGCCGCAACGGCGTCGCTGGCAGCGGTTTGCGCAGCAGCAGGCTGGCGACGCGCTTCTTCTTCGGCGCGCTGCTTGGCTTCTTCTTCAGCCTTCTGACGGGCAGCATTTTCTACTGCGCGACGCTCATCCAGTTCACGCTTGCGCTCGGCTTCGATTTCTTCCGGGCTGCGCTGTACGAAAACTTTCTTCTTGCGAACTTCAACGCTGATGCTCTTGCTACCAGCCACACGCAGGGTGCTGGTGGTTTTACGCTGCAGCGTGATCTTGCGTGGTTCTTCCACTTTCGCCTTGTGACTGCTCTTCAAGTGAGTCAGCAGGGATTGCTTCTCACTGTCAGTCACATTTTCGTCGGCGGCGGTGTGCGGCAGACCTGCCTCACGCATCTGCTGCAACAGGCGCTCTACCGGTGTTTTGACCTCATCGGCCAGTTGTTTCACCGTGACTTGCGTCATGCACTTCTCTCCTCAGGCCGCGCCTAATTACTCGAACCAGTGGGCTCGGGCGGCCATGATCAACTTGCCGGCACGATCATCGTCAATGCCGTCGATGTCGAGCAGGTCGTCAATAGACTGCTCGGCCAGGTCTTCGCGGGTAATTACGCCGCGCACCGCCAGTTCCATCGCCAAATCCTTGTCCATACCCTCAAGCGAGAGCAGGTCTTCGGCCGGATGGGCGTCTGCCAGCTTTTCCTCAGTAGCGATGGCTTTGGTCAACAAGCGATCCTTGGCGCGAGCACGAAGCTCGTTGACGATGTCCTCGTCAAAGCCGTCGATGTTGAGCATTTCCTCCACCGGTACGTAGGCAATCTCTTCCAGGCTGGTGAAGCCTTCATCTACCAGCACCTGAGCCAGTTCTTCGTCGACTTCCAGCTCGTCGATGAAGTTGCGCAGGATGTCGCCGGTTTCTGCTTGCTGCTTAGCCTGGATGTCCGATTCGGTCATCACGTTCAGGGTCCAGCCAGTCAACTGGCTCGCCAGACGCACGTTCTGACCACCGCGACCGATGGCCTGAGCCAGATTGTCTGCGCCAACGGCGATGTCCATGGCATGGGCATCTTCGTCAACGATAATTGCCGCAACCTCGGCCGGGGACATGGCGTTGATAACGAACTGGGCCGGGTTGTCGTCCCACAGCACGATATCAACACGCTCACCGCCCAACTCACCCGATACCGCCTGGACGCGCGAACCGCGCATACCGATGCAGGCACCTTGCGGGTCGATGCGCTTGTCCTTGGAGCGGACAGCGATCTTGGCACGCGAACCCGGATCACGGGAGGCGGCCATGACCTCGATGAGGCCTTCGGCGATTTCCGGCACTTCGATACGGAACAGCTCGATCAGCATTTCCGGCGCGGTACGCGACAGGATCAGCTGCGGGCCGCGGTTCTCGGTGCGGATTTCCTTGAGCAGCGCACGCAGACGCACGCCGACACGGAAGGTTTCGCGAGAAATGATGTCTTCACGGGCCAGCAATGCTTCAGCATTGTTGCCCAGATCGACGATCACGTTGTCGCGGGTAACTTTTTTCACGGTGCCAGAGATGATTTCTCCCAGGCGCTCGCGATAGGCGTCAACCACTTGAGCGCGCTCGGCTTCGCGAACTTTCTGCACGATGACCTGCTTGGCAGTCTGTGCAGCGATGCGGCCGAACTCGATGGATTCGATTTTCTCTTCGACGACGTCACCGACCTTGGCACCAGGATGCGTTTCGGCAACCTTGCTTGGCCAGGTCTCGATGGCCGGATCGTCGAGATCATTCTCTTCGACGACCGTCCAGCGACGGAAGGTTTCGTAAGAACCGGTGTGGCGGTTGATTTCCACACGCAGGTCCACTTCGTCTTCAAAACGCTTTTTGGTAGCAGTGGCCAGAGCCAGCTCCAGCGCTTCAAAAATTACGCTTGCCGGTACACCCTTTTCATTGGATACCGACTCAACAACCAGCAGTACTTCTTTGCTCATCGTACGCCTCGCCTTTCGCAAGCCATTGGATCCGCGGGATCCGCGTCTCAGTCAAAACTGGGAATAATGTTGGCCTTGTCGATCATATCGATCGGCAACAGGAACTCGTGGTCTTCTACCTGCACCACGACGTCCTGCTCTTCTACACCGCGCAGAAGGCCCTGAAAGTTGCGTCGTCCTTCGAAAGGCGAGCGCAGTTTGATCTTCACTTGTTCACCGGCAAATTTGGCAAACTGCTCAAGAGTGAACAGCGGGCGCTCCATGCCAGGCGAGGAAACTTCAAGGGTGTATTCAACGGAGATCGGATCTTCAACATCCAGAACGCCGCTGATCTGACGGCTGACAATGGCGCAATCGTCCACCAGCACGCCACCCTCTTTATCGATATAAACGCGCAACATCGAGTGACGACCCTGAGCCGAAAACTCGATACCCCAGCATTCATAGCCCAGGGCCACGACCACCGGGGCCAGCAAGGCCTGCAACTCTTCTAGCTTGCTCGACACCTGAACCCCCTAGTGCATGATATGTGCATGCTTTGCAAAATAAAAAAATGGGCATAACGCCCATCCTTGAAACGCCGTCGAACAGCGGCGTTGAAAGTATCCAGCTAACAAAAAGCCCCTTAAAAGGGGCTCCTTAAACTGGTTGCGGGGGCCGGATTTGAACCGACGACCTTCGGGTTATGAGCCCGACGAGCTACCAGACTGCTCCACCCCGCGACAAAGCTGGGGCGGAAGTATACGACCGATCCCTTTTAGGGTCAATGTAACCTTCCACCTGCAAGAAAGCCCGCAACAGCGGGCTCTCCTGACTAATTGGTACCGAGAAGGGGACTCGAACCCCTACACCCTATGGGCACAACCACCTCAAGGTTGCGTGTCTACCAATTCCACCACCTCGGCAATACTACGTTTGAAACCCTTCTTACTTCTGCTCTTGAGCTGGAGGCACGTCAGTCGCTGGAGTAGCCGACTTTTGCTCTTGAAGCACCGGTACATCATCAGAAGCCGGTTGTTGCTTAGGTACTTCCAACACTGCTGGATCTGGCAGACCTGCTTGAGTCAGCTGATGAGCTTTCTCTTTAGCAAAGTAACCTAACCCCAAGCTGGTTATGAAGAAACCGGCGGCAAGTATAGCAGTAAACTTACTAAGAAAGGTAGAGGAACCTTGGCTTCCGAACACAGTATTTGAAGCACCTGCTCCGAAAGACGCGCCAGCGTCCGCACCCTTACCCTGCTGCAGCAAAACCAGAGCAACTACGCCCAATGCACCCAGCAGATGAAAAACGACTACGACTGTTTCCAGCATTTTTTCAGTTTCCCGCGGCGCGACAAATCGCACCGAACTCATCTGCATTCAGGGAAGCTCCACCAATGAGCCCCCCATCGATATCCGGCATGCCGAACAGTTCGACCGCATTGGCCGCCTTCACGCTGCCGCCGTATAGAAGCCGCACACCTCGTGCGACTTCAGAATTCTCTGCCGCCAACTGCTCGCGAATGGCCTTATGCACATCCTGAGCCTGTTGCGGCGTTGCAGTCAGCCCGGTACCAATGGCCCAGACCGGCTCGTATGCAATCACTGCCTTGGCAAAGGCACCGACACCCAGCTCCTCGATGATGCTGCCCAGCTGACGCCCGACAACTTCAAGAGTTTTTCCGGCTTCGCGCTGCTCGAGGGTTTCCCCTACACACAACACCGGAGTCAAGCCACATGCCTGTGCCGCTGCGAACTTGCGATTCAGCATCCCGTCTCGCTCGCCCATAATCTGGCGGCGTTCGGAGTGCCCGACAAGCACCAGGGAACAACCTGCATCCACCAGTTGGCTGGGAGCAATCTCACCAGTCAACGCACCTTGCATGGCTTCCACCGCAGAATTCTGCGCGCCGACCGAAATCGACTTGCCTTTCAAGCCATCAATCACTTGATTGATATACAAGCAAGGCGGGAACACCGCGACATCAACACCGCTAGGCAAGGCCAGATGACGAAGGCCGTTGATCAGCTCAGCGACGCTGGCGCGGGTACCGTGCATCTTCCAGTTACCAGCTACCATAGGGCGACGCATGCTGTACCTCGTCGGTCAAAGTGGGCGCAGATGTTACCCAACACAATCATGGCTTGCAAGCCGTATCAGGCAGAAACTTCGGTTACCAGTTTTGCCAGCTCTTCGGCATAGCCGCGAACCTGGTTTTCGTCCTCGCCTTCGACCATTACGCGCACCAGAGGCTCTGTGCCGGACTTGCGCAGAAGCACGCGACCGCGCCCCGCCATCGCCTGAGTTACACGGGCACTGGCTTCCTTGACAGCCGGATGCTCCAGCGGGCTTTCACCGCCGCCAAAGCGAACGTTGATCAGCACCTGAGGGCACTTGCGCAACGCCTGCCGGGTTTGTGCCAAGCCTTCGTTGCGGGATTTCAGAGCCATCAACACCTGCAGAGCCGCGATGATCGCGTCGCCCGTGGTGGTGTGGTTGAAGCAGACCACATGCCCGGAGTTTTCCCCACCAACGAGCCAGTTGCGCTCTTGCAGTTCGGCAATCACGTAGCGGTCACCGACATTGGCGCGAACGAACGGGATCGACAGATCCGCAAGGGCCAGTTCGAGACCAAGATTGCTCATCAACGTACCGACGACGCCACCCTGCAACTTGCCACGCTCATGCAGATCGCGGGCAATGATAAACAGCAGGTCGTCACCATCAACAATGGCGCCGGTGTGATCGACCATCAGTACCCGATCGCCATCACCGTCGAAGGCGATACCCAGGTCCGCATGCTCAGCCAGAACGGCGGCCTGCAACGGCCCCATATGCGTGGAACCGCAGTTATCGTTGATGTTCAACCCATTCGGCTGGGCAGATAGCACGACAACTTCGGCACCCAGCTCACGGAAGACGCTAGGTGCAACCTTATAAGTCGCACCATGCGCGCAGTCGATGACGATCTTCAGGCCGGCGAAATTGGAGCCAGTAGGAACGCTGCTTTTGCAGAACTCGATGTAGCGACCCGATGCGTCATTGATTCGCGACACCTTGCCGATCTTGCTCGACTCGACAACGGTCATCGGCGTGTCGAGCAATTCTTCGATCATCAACTCCAACTCATCCGGCAGCTTGGTGCCTTTACCGGAGAAGAACTTGATGCCGTTGTCATCATGCGGGTTGTGCGAGGCACTTATCACGATACCGGCTTCAGCCTGGAACGTACGCGACAGATAGGCGATGGCAGGCGTCGGCATCGGGCCGAGCAGCATCACATCGGCGCCCGCCGAGGTCAGCCCGGCCTCGAGTGCCGATTCGAACATATAACCGGAGATCCGCGTGTCCTTGCCGACCAGCACCTTGCAGGCCCCCATCTTGCGGAAAGCCATACCAGCCGCCCAGCCGAGCTTGAGCATGAAGTCAGGCGTGATCGGGTATTCACCAACACGACCGCGAATGCCGTCGGTACCAAAATATTTCTTGCTCATAAGTGCTCCATCATTCTTATTCGGCTGATTCAACGGCCGCGATCATTCGCACAACATCGACGGTTTCCGCCACATCGTGGACGCGCAATATACGTGCGCCTTTAACTGACGCCAGCGCCGCCAGCGCCAGTCCGCCGTGCAGGCGCTCGCCCACGGGACGGTTCAACGCGTGGCCAATCATACTCTTGCGCGAAACACCTACCAGCAATGGCCGTCCCAGCGCATGCAGAGCCTCCATGTGTTTGAACAAGCTTAGATTGTGCTGCAAGGTCTTGGCGAAGCCGAAGCCGGGATCAAGAATGATCCGCTCGGCGGGGATACCCGCCTGCGCGCACTGCTCCATGCGCTCGGCGAGAAACTCAGCGACCTCGCGAGTAACATCCTGATACTGCGGATTATCCTGCATATCGCCCGGTTCGCCGAGCATGTGCATGAGGCAGACCGGCAATCCGGTAGCCGCCGCCGCATCCAGCGCGCCATCGCGACGCAACGAACGCACATCGTTGATCAGGCCGGCACCGAGCCGTGCGGTTTCGCGCATGACTGCCGGGGTGGAAGTATCGACCGAGATGATGACATCCAACTCGCGATTGATCAGCTCGACAATCGGCGCGACGCGCTCAAGTTCCTCCAGAGGAGAGACCGCTCGCGCACCCGGCCGGGTCGACTCGCCGCCGACATCAATCAGCGTCGCGCCAGCCAGCACCATGTCTTCGGCATGGCGCAGCGCCGCATCGAGCTGGCTGTAGCGGCCGCCGTCGGAAAAGGAATCAGGAGTGACATTGAGAATGCCCATGACATGCGTCTGGGCCAAATCAAGAACCCGGTTGCCACAAGGCAACCGGGTCAGGGACTGTACAGAAGTCATTTCAAGCCTTAAACGTCAGCAGCCGGACCGCCAATCGGTTTTTCCGGACGCTCATCCTGCACGACAGGCGGCGGAGGCGTACCGGTGCCACCCGACCAGTCGCGAGGTTCGCGAGGTGTGCGGCCGGCCATGATGTCGTCAATCTGCTCGGCATCGATGGTTTCGTACTTCATCAGCGCATCAGCCATGGCATCCAGCTTGTCACGGTTATCCGTGAGGATCTGCTTGGCGGTGCCGTAGCACTGATCAATGATGCTGCGCACTTCGGAGTCGATCAGTTTGGCTGTCTCACCGGAGAAGCTGGCAGCCTGACCACCACCGCCACGACCGAGGAACACTTCACCCTCTTCTTCGGCATACATCAGCGGACCGAGTTTTTCCGACAACCCCCATTTCGTCACCATGTTCCGGGCAATCTGACTTGCACGCATGATGTCGTTGGAGGCCCCGGTAGTCACACCATCGAAGCCCAGGGTCATTTCTTCAGCGATACGGCCACCGTACAACGAGCAGATCTGGCTGATCAGCGCACGTTTGGACAGGCTGTAGCGATCTTCTTCCGGCAGGAACATGGTCACACCCAGCGCACGACCGCGCGGAATGATAGACACCTTGTAGACCGGATCATGCTCGGGAACAACGCGACCGACAATGGCATGGCCAGCTTCGTGGTAGGCCGTGTTCTGCTTTTCTTTCTCGGACATGACCATGGATTTGCGCTCGGCACCCATCATGATCTTGTCTTTCGCCAGTTCGAACTCTTTCATCTCGACGATACGCTTGCCGCTACGGGCAGCGAACAGCGACGCTTCGTTGACCAGGTTGGCCAGGTCAGCACCGGAGAAACCAGGAGTACCACGCGCGATCACTGCCGGAGCAACGTCGTCGCCCATTGGCACTTTGCGCATGTGCACTTTCAGAATCTGCTCGCGACCACGAATGTCTGGCAAGCCAACCACCACCTGACGGTCGAAACGGCCCGGACGCAGCAGCGCAGGGTCGAGCACGTCCGGACGGTTGGTCGCAGCAATCACGATGATGCCGTCATTCATTTCGAAGCCGTCCATCTCTACCAGCAACTGGTTGAGAGTCTGCTCACGTTCGTCGTGACCGCCACCCATGCCGGCGCCACGATGGCGACCTACGGCATCAATTTCGTCGATGAAGATGATGCAAGGGGCGTGCTTCTTGGCCTGCTCGAACATGTCGCGGACGCGGCTGGCGCCGACACCGACGAACATTTCGACAAAGTCGGAACCGGAAATGGTGAAGAACGGCACTTTCGCTTCGCCGGCAATCGCCTTGGCCAGCAAGGTTTTACCGGTACCCGGCGGGCCGACCATCAGCACGCCGCGCGGGATACGACCGCCCAGACGCTGAAATTTGCCCGGATCACGCAGGAACTCGACCAGCTCGCCGACTTCTTCCTTGGCTTCGTCGCAACCGGCAACGTCAGCCAAAGTGGTTTTCACCTGATCTTCAGAGAGCAGGCGCGCCTTGCTCTTGCCGAAGCTCATCGGCCCGCCCTTGCCACCGGCACCACCCTGCATCTGGCGCATGAAGAACATGAACACCGCGATGATCACCAGGATCGGGAAGCTGGCTACCAGAAGCTGAGTCCAGATGCTTTGCTGTTCAGGCTGCTTGCCTTCAACCACAACGTGATTGTCGACCAGATCGCCGATCAGGCCATTGTCCTGAATTGCCGGACGAATGGTCTTGAAGCTGTCGCCATCGGTGCGCTTGCCGGTAATCACATAGCCGTCAACGGCTACGCGCTCGACCTTGCCATCCTTGACCTGCTGGATGAAGTCGGAATAGTTGAGGGTCTGCGGCTCGTTAGGGCTGGAGAAGTTGTTCATCACCGTCACCAGGACTGCCGCGATGATCAACCACAGGATCAGATTCTTTGCCATATCGTTCAATTAACTACCCTCTGAAGCAAGCTCCGCTACTGGCGCGCGCTTCGCATGATATTCACCGGCCTAACTTACTACATTACCTACAACTCTGGCAGGCGCCGTCTGTAACCCTTTGTGAAACACTTTCTACACAATATTCGCTTATGCCTGCAGAGCGAAATATGAAAAACCTATCGCCCCGCCGAAAAACCTCGTTTCAGGCATCACCACCGCGATAACCCCAGGCCAGCATGTACTGCTCTCGGGAGCTGCCACGGGAAGAGTCTGGCTTGATCATCTGGATCTTGTCGAATTTCTTCCGAGCATCCTTCAGATAAACGTCGAACCCTTCGCCCTGGAAAATCTTGATGACGAAATTGCCACCGGGCTTGAGGATCCGTTCCGCCAGGTCCAGCGCCAGCTCGCACAGGAACATGGCCTTGGGCATATCCACTTCGGGCGTACCACTCATATTGGGGGCCATATCGGAAATCACAAGGTCCACCTGCGAATTACCCACAGCCTCAAGGATTTGAGCCAGCACCGAGTCCTCAGTGAAGTCACCTTGAATGAAGGTCACGTCCGGAATGCCGTCCATTTCAAGAATGTCCGAAGCGATCAGACGCCCCTGGCCACCGATCAGCCGACTGGTCACCTGCGACCAGCCACCCGGCGCCGCGCCGAGGTCGACCACGCTCATGCCCGGACGGATGAGTTTGTATTTTTCCTGGATCTCCAGAAGCTTGTAACTTGCACGCGAGCGGTAGCCATCCTTCTGCGCCTGCTTCACATAAGGATCGTTGACATGTCTTTTCAGCCAACCAAGGCTTGTCTTGGAACGCGCCATTGGGCACCTCGATGATTAGGGTCGTGATTAGTTGGGCGGATCCACGAACCCTCGGGTAAAATGGCCGCCATTTTACAGAATCCAGACGAAAGGGTCAGATTATGCCGCTCACTCCAGAGCAGAAGAAACAGTACAAATCCATCGGCCACCACCTCAAACCAGTGTTGACGGTGGCGGACAACGGTTTGACTGAAGGTGTTTTAGCCGAACTTGAACGCGCCTTGGCCGATCACGAGCTGATCAAGATCAAGCTCAATATCCTTGATCGCGAGTCGCGCCTCGCGCACATCGCCGAGCTGTGCAAGGTCGGCAAAGCGGACCTGGTTCAGGTCATCGGCAAGATGGCTCTGGTCTACCGCAAGAACTTCAGCGTCAACAAGCAGCTGTCGAACGTTCATCGCTTCAAGTGATGCGCAGGGTCAAGGGTGTGCTTCGCGCACCCTGCCACCCCATCCCGGCACCGGCTGCATGACCAGCACCAGCCCGGAAAAACCCAGCACCAGATAACTGAATACCTGCCAGCGCTGCGCATCCGGCCAGCCGACACGCACGGCGACATACATCGCGCACGCGTACAACGCCATCAACAGCACCTGCCCGCGAAAATCCCGCCATAGACTGGCAAGGCCCTCGGCCTGTACCAGCACCAAAGCCTGAAAGATCACGCACAGAGCGGCGAATCCCACCACCAGCACTTCGAAAGCACTGGCCACTTCGTCGATCAACAGCGGCGCCAGACCGATCCGACCCAGCGCCGGCTGCAAACCGACATGAATCAACCATAGGCCACCGACCCAAAGCATCTGGGTCAGTTGCCAAAGCATGGCGCCCGCATGCAGCGGGCGCCTTCTTTCAGATGTGACGAACTTCAACAATCTCGTACTCGATCACGCCGCTTGGCGTTTTGACGGCGACAACGTCACCCTCTTCCTTGCCAATCAAGGCGCGGGCCAGCGGCGAACCGACGGAGATCTTGCCGAGTTTGAAGTCAGCCTCATCCTCACCCACGATGTGGTAAGTGACGCTTTCATCAGTCTCGACGTTGGCGATCTCGACGGTGGTACCGAAAATCACTTTACCGGTGTGAGGAATGGTCGTGACGTCGATGATGACCTGATTCTGAATCCGGCCCTCGATATCACGAATACGCGCTTCGACCATGCCCTGCTGTTCGCGGGCAGCATGGTATTCAGCGTTTTCCTTCAAGTCACCCAACTCGCGGGCCGTACCGATGTCCTGGCTGAGCTTCGGACGGACGACCTTGGTCAGGTGAGCATGCTCCTCTTCCAGGGCGCGAGCGCCCTGAACAGTCATTGGGTACTTGGTTATGCTCATGCCTTCAATCCTGCGTGTAGATCCTGCAAGCGGCGCACGGTCTTTTCCGGACCGAACTTCAGCGCTTCGCAGATCGCTTCGCCCGCAGCAATAGTGGTGGTGCAGTAGATCTTGTGCTGCAGGGCGTTGCGACGAATGGAGTACGAATCGGCGATCGACTGACGACCTTCGGTGGTGTTGATGATCAGCGTGACTTCGTCATTCTTGATCATGTCGACCACGTGCGGACGACCCTCGGTCACCTTGTTCACGCGGCGCACTTTCAGGCCTGCGGCTTCGATCAGCTTGGCAGTGCCGGCAGTGGCGACCACTTCGAAGCCCAAGTTGATCAGATCACGGGCCACGCCTGCAACCAGTGGCTTGTCGTCATCGCGCACGCTGATGAACGCGGTACCGCCGGTCGGCAGAACTTCGCTGGCACCCATCTGCGCCTTGGCGAATGCTTCGCCGAAGGTGTCGCCGACGCCCATCACTTCACCGGTCGACTTCATCTCTGGGCCGAGGATCGGGTCAACGCCAGGGAACTTGGCGAACGGGAACACCGCCTCTTTCACGCTGTAGAAGTTCGGGATGATTTCCTTGGTGAAGCCGATTTCCTTCAGGGTCTTACCGGCCATCACGCGCGCAGCGATCATGGCCAGGGAAACACCGATGCACTTGGAAACGAACGGCACGGTACGCGAGGCGCGCGGGTTGACTTCGATGACGTAGATGTCTTCGCCCTGCAAGGCCAATTGCACGTTCATCAGGCCGACAACACCCAGCTCCAGGGCCATTTTCTTGACCTGTTCGCGCATCTCGTCCTGGATGTGCGCTGGCAGCGAGTACGGCGGCAGCGAGCACGCGGAGTCACCGGAGTGAACGCCCGCCTGTTCGATGTGCTGCATGATCGCGCCGATCACTACATCTTTGCCGTCGCAGACCGCATCCACGTCCATTTCGATGGCGCAGTTGAGGAAGTGGTCGAGCAGCACCGGGCTGTCGTTGGACACTTGCACCGCGTCACGCAGATAGCGCTTGAGTTCGTCTTCCTTGTATACGATTTCCATCGCACGGCCGCCCAACACGTAGGACGGGCGCACCACCAGCGGATAACCGATCTTCGCCGCAGCACGAACGGCTTCATCTTCGCTGCGCACAGTGGCGTTTGGCGGCTGACGCAGGTTCAGGCGCTCGACCATTTGCTGGAAGCGCTCGCGATCTTCGGCGCGGTCGATCGCGTCAGGGCTAGTGCCGATGATCGGCACGCCAGCAGCTTCCAGAGCACGAGCCAGTTTCAGCGGAGTCTGGCCGCCGTACTGGACGATCACGCCTTTCGGCTTCTCGACGCGGCAGATTTCCAGTACGTCTTCCAGGGTTACCGGCTCGAAGTACAGACGGTCGGAAGTGTCGTAGTCGGTGGATACGGTTTCCGGGTTGCAGTTGACCATGATGGTTTCGTAGCCGTCTTCGCGCAGGGCGAGCGCAGCGTGAACGCAGCAGTAGTCGAACTCGATGCCCTGGCCGATACGGTTCGGACCGCCACCCAGAATCATGATCTTGTCGCGACCCGACGGTGCTGCCTCGCACTCTTCCTCGTAGGTCGAGTACAGGTAAGCGGTGTCGGTAGCGAACTCGGCGGCGCAGGTGTCAACGCGCTTGTAGACCGGGAACACTTCCAGCTTCTGACGATGCGTACGCAGGTTTTTCTCGGTGACGCCCAGCAGTTTCGCCAGACGCTGATCAGAGAAGCCTTTGCGCTTGAGCTTGAACATCAGGTCGCGGTCGATCGAGGACAGACCGAGGGTCTTGACCTTCTCTTCGTCCTTGATCAGGTCTTCGATCTGCACCAGGAACCACGGGTCGATCATGTTCATGCCGAAGATGTCTTCGACCGACAGACCGGCGCGGAAGGCGTCAGCCACGTACCAGATACGCTCGGCGCCCGGCACGGTCAGTTCGCGCTTGAGCACGCTCATGCTGTCCGGGTTGCTCAGATCGAGCTTCTCGTCCAGACCGCAAACGCCGACTTCCAGACCGCGCAGGGCTTTCTGCAGGGATTCCTGGAAGGTCCGGCCGATGGCCATGACTTCACCGACCGACTTCATTTGCGTGGTCAGGCGTGCGTCAGCCTTGGCGAATTTCTCGAAGGCGAAGCGTGGCAGCTTGGTGACGACGTAGTCGATCGACGGTTCGAAGGACGCCGGGGTCTTGCCGCCGGTGATGTCGTTCGACAGCTCATCAAGGGTGTAACCCACAGCCAGTTTGGCCGCGACCTTGGCGATCGGGAAACCGGTGGCTTTCGAAGCCAGTGCCGAGGAACGCGATACACGCGGGTTCATTTCGATCACGACCATACGGCCAGTGTTCGGGCAGATACCGAATTGAACGTTGGAACCACCGGTCTCGACGCCGATCTCGCGCAGTACCGCCAGCGAGGCGTTACGCAGGATCTGGTATTCCTTGTCGGTCAGCGTCTGGGCTGGAGCTACGGTGATCGAGTCGCCGGTGTGCACGCCCATCGGGTCGAAGTTTTCGATCGAGCAGACGATGATGCAGTTGTCCTTTTTGTCGCGGACAACTTCCATTTCATATTCTTTCCAGCCGATCAGCGATTCGTCGATCAGCAGCTCTTTGGTCGGCGACAGGTCCAGACCACGGGCGCAGATTTCTTCGAACTCTTCACGGTTGTAAGCGATACCGCCACCGGTGCCGCCCATGGTGAAGGACGGACGGATGATGCACGGGAAACCGAGGGTTTCGAGGACCGCGTTGGCTTCTTCCATGCTGTGGGCGATGCCGGAACGCGGGCACGCCAGGCCGATGGATTTCATCGCCTTGTCGAAACGCGAACGGTCTTCAGCCTTGTCGATGGTGTCGGCGTTGGCACCGATCATCTCTACGCCGAACTTCTCCAGAACGCCTTCGCGCTCCAGGTCCAAAGCGCAGTTCAGAGCGGTCTGGCCACCCATGGTTGGCAGCACGGCGTCCGGACGCTCTTTTTCGATGATCTTGGCCACGGTCTGCCACTTGATCGGTTCGATGTAGGTGGCGTCGGCCATGTCCGGGTCGGTCATGATGGTGGCCGGGTTGGAGTTCACCAGGATGACGCGGTAACCCTCTTCGCGCAGGGCTTTGCAGGCCTGGGCGCCGGAGTAGTCGAATTCGCAGGCCTGGCCGATCACGATCGGGCCAGCGCCGAGAATCAGGATGCTTTTAATGTCTGTACGTTTTGGCATGGTTTGTCACTCAAATCCGCAGGTCAGTCGGCAAGCCGTCTTGATCGATTTCTGAAGTCCCGAAGGGGCCGCCGGTACCGGGGCCGCCCTCGAGGCCTTCTCTCTACAGTCTCAAGGCGAACGCTTAGCGTCGCTTGGCCATCTCGTTGATGAAGCGGTCGAACAGTGGCGCGACATCGTTCGGGCCCGGGCTCGCTTCAGGGTGACCCTGGAAGCTGAACGCGCTCTTGTCGGTGCGCTCGATGCCTTGCAGGGTGCCGTCGAACAGCGATTTGTGGATCGCGCGCACGTTGGCTGGCAGGGTGGCTTCGTCTACCGCAAAACCGTGGTTCTGGCTGGTGATCATCACCACGCCTGTATCCAGATCCTGCACCGGGTGGTTGGCACCGTGGTGGCCGTGGCCCATTTTCAGGGTCTTGGCGCCGGAGGCCAGAGCCAGCAGTTGGTGGCCGAGGCAGATGCCGAATACCGGCGTCTCGGTTTCCAGGACTTCCTTGATCGCCTGGATCGCGTAGTCGCATGGCTCCGGATCACCAGGGCCGTTGGACAGGAACACGCCGTCCGGCTTCAGCGCCAGCACATCGGCGGCTGGAGTCTGCGCAGGCACTACGGTGACGCGGCAGCCGCGCTCGACCAGCATGCGCAGGATGTTGACCTTGACGCCGTAGTCGTAAGCAACCACGTGATATGGCAGCTCGGAAGCTTCGATGGTCGCGTGGCTGTCGGTTTTCAGATCCCAGACAGTCGAGCGCCATTCGTATTGGGTCTTGGTGCTGACGACTTTCGCCAGGTCCATGCCCTTCAGGCCCGGGAAGCCCTGCGCAGCGGCGATGGCTGCTTCTTCGGAGATGTTGTCGCCGGCCATGATGCAGCCGTTCTGAGCGCCTTTTTCACGCAGGATGCGGGTCAGGCGACGGGTGTCGATACCGGCGATTGCCACTACATTGTTGGCTTTCAGGTAATCAGACAGGGACATCGTGTTGCGCCAGTTGCTCGCTACCAGCGGCAGGTCACGGATGACCAGGCCAGCGGACCAGACGCGGTCGGACTCGGCGTCTTCCGGCGTGGTGCCGGTGTTGCCGATGTGCGGGTAAGTCAGGGTAACGATCTGCTGGGCGTAGGAAGGATCGGTAAGGATTTCCTGATAGCCGGTCATTGCGGTGTTGAACACCACCTCACCAACGGTCTGACCGTCGGCTCCAATGGCTTCGCCGCGAAAAATGCTGCCATCAGCAAGGGCGAGTATGGCTGGCTTAGTCAAGAAGACCTCCCGTAAATAACGCATGAAAGGGCAATCGCAGGTTGTAAAAAAGCGGAGTGACGTATGGACACGTCACCCCGCTTCTTCACTGAAATTATTCTGCGCGCTTTTAGTGGACACACTAAAGCTGTAGCTTACAGAAAAGGGCGTTTTTGGTCCACCGCTAAAGAGCCTTAAAGGCCGGAGAATGCGACAGGTCGTCGCCAAGCGGTAAAAACCGGCGCAAAACGGGACGTTTGCGCCGGGTTCAGCAACGACTCAACGCAGGTCGAGTACGTCTTGCATGTCGTACAGGCCCGGCTCGCGACCATCCAGCCACAGCGCCGCACGCACCGCGCCCTTGGCGAAGGTCATGCGGCTCGATGCCTTATGGGTAATCTCGACGCGCTCGCCATCGGCAGCGAACAGCACGGTGTGATCACCGACGATATCGCCAGCACGCACGGTGGCGAAACCAATGGTTTCACGCTCACGCGCACCGGTCTGGCCTTCGCGACCGTAGACCGCGACCTTCTTCAGATCACGCCCCAGCGCATCAGCAATCACTTCACCCATGCGCACCGCCGTACCGGACGGAGCATCGACCTTGTGGCGGTGGTGGGCTTCCATGATCTCGATATCGACATCGTCGCCCAGCACGCGCGCAGCGGTGTCGAGCAACTTCAGGCACAGGTTGACGCCGACGCTGAAGTTGGCGGCGAAGACGATCGGAATGTCCTTGCCCGCATCGGCCAGCAATTGCTTCTCTTCAACACTGAAACCGGTGGTGCCGATGATCATCGCTTTGCCGTGCTTGCGGCAGAACGCGAGATTCTTCAGGGTCACGGTCGGGTGAGTGAAGTCGATCAACACATCGAACTCTTCAACCACACGATCCAGATCACCGGACAGCGGCACGCCGATACGGCCCAGCGCTGCCAGCTCACCGGCATCCGCGCCGACCAGCGTGCTGTCGGGACGATCGACCGCCGCCGTCAGACCGGCGCCCGGCGTCTGCTGCACCGCTTCAATCAGGGTCTTGCCCATGCGCCCGGCGGCGCCCATCACTGCAATACGTCGCATGCCGACTCCTTACAAATCGCCGAAGAAACGCTTCACACCGTCGAACCAACCGGTGGTTTTCGGCGAGTGGCTGTTGTCGTCGGCCAGGGAGCTGCGGAATTCTTCCAGCAGCTCACGCTGACGACGGTTGAGGTTGACCGGCGTTTCCACAGCGACACGGCACATCAGGTCGCCGGCACCGCCGCCACGCACTGGCGCAACGCCCTTGCCGCGTACGCGGAATTGCTTGCCGGTCTGCGTGCCTTCAGGGATTTTCAGTTTGACGCGACCGTCGAGGGTCGGAATCTCCAACTCGCCGCCCAGTGCAGCGTCGACGAAGCTGATCGGCACTTCGCAGAACAGATGCTTGCCGTCACGCTGGAAGATGTCGTGTTCGCGCACATTGATCACAACGTACAGGTCGCCAGTCGGCCCGCCCTGGGTACCCGCCTCGCCTTCGCCGGACAGACGAATGCGGTCGCCAGTATCAACACCGGCAGGCACTTTGACCGACAGGGTTTTGTACTCTTCGACACGACCGTCGCCGTGGCAGGAGTCGCACGGATCGGAAATGATCTTGCCCTGGCCATGGCAGCGCGGGCAGGTCTGCTGCACCGAGAAAAAGCCCTGCTGCATGCGCACCTGACCGATGCCGCCGCAGGTCGGGCACGTCGTCGGCGACGAGCCTTTCTTGGCGCCGGAACCATCGCACGGTTTGCAGTTGACCAGTGTCGGAACGCGGATATTCACCGACGTACCGCGCACCGCTTCTTCCAGATTCAGCTCCAGGGTGTAGCGCAGATCGCTGCCACGCTGAGCGCCGCCACGGGCACCGCCGCGACCGCCACCGAAGAAATCACTGAAGACATCGCCGAAGATGTCCGAGAAGTTCTGGCCACCGAAACCGGCACCGCCGCCACCCATGCTCGGATCGACGCCGGCATGACCATACTGGTCGTATGCCGCGCGCTTGCTGGCGTCGGACAACACTTCATAGGCCTCGTTGGCCTCTTTGAATGCTTCTTCGGAAGCTTTGTCGCCGGGATTACGGTCGGGGTGGTGCTTCATGGCCAGGCGGCGATAGGCCTTCTTCAGGTCCGCTTCGCTCGTGCCCCGCTCGACACCCAATACTTCGTAATAGTCACGCTTTGCCATAAGTTCTTTGCACTCTTAAGGACGTTCGGCAAACCCCTCCTGAGCCTCGCCAAACTCGTTGAGCCCCCATTAAGGCCCGGACCCAACTCACGTCAATTCAACGATCCTGGTCTTGATTGATGCGGTATCTGCGGCGCGAAAAGCAGGAGCATTTTCAGCCATACCACCAACACGCGAGCGTTGTCGCATGCTGTAAAAATTCACGTATTCCAGATACGCCAACGCGGGAGGCAAGCTCCCGCGCGGCGACATCCTACCAGTCACCGCCGCAAGGCAGTCAACCGGGCGACCAACAACTTACTTGTGGTCTTTGACTTCTTCGAACTCGGCGTCGACAACGTCGTCAGCCTTCTCAGCCGATTCGCCTTGCGGGGCTGCGCCATCAGCTGGCTGAGCCTGTTCGGCGTACATCTTCTGAGCAACCGGAGCGGAGACTTTCGACAGCTCTTCAACCTTGGCTTCGATGGCAGCCTTGTCGTCGCCTTTGACGGCGGCTTCCAGCGCAACCACTGCAGCTTCGATTGCAGTCTTCTCTTCAGCGGTGACCTTGTCGCCTGCGTCAGCGACCATCTTGCGAGTCGAGTGCACCAGTGCGTCACCCTGGTTACGGGCAGCAGCCAGTTCTTCGAACTTGCGGTCTTCCTCGGCATTCGCCTCGGCGTCACGCACCATGCGCTCGATTTCTTCGTCGGACAGACCGGAGTTGGCCTTGATCACGATCGACTGGGTCTTGCCGGTAGCCTTGTCTTTCGCGCCGACGTGCAGGATGCCGTTGGCGTCGATGTCGAAGGTCACTTCGATCTGCGGCACGCCACGTGGAGCTGGTGGAATGTCGGCCAGGTCGAACTTGCCCAGCGATTTGTTCTGTGCAGCTTGCTTGCGCTCGCCCTGCAGAACGTGAATGGTCACAGCACCCTGGTTGTCGTCGGCAGTCGAGAACACTTGCGATTTCTTGGTAGGAATCGTGGTGTTTTTCTCGATCAGCGCGGTCATCACGCCACCCATGGTTTCGATACCCAGGGTCAGCGGGCTGACGTCGAGCAGCAGCACGTCTTTAACGTCACCGGCCAGAACAGCGCCCTGAATCGCAGCACCCATGGCAACGGCTTCGTCCGGGTTGACGTCTTTACGCGCTTCTTTACCGAAGAAATCGGTAACCAGCTTCTGCACCAGCGGCATACGAGTCTGACCACCGACCAGAATCACGTCGTTGATCGCGCTGACGTCGATACCGGCGTCTTTCATGGCAATGCGGCAAGGTTCGATGGTGCGCTGAACCAGGTCTTCAACCAGTGCTTCGAGCTTGGCACGGGAGATTTTCACGTTCAGGTGCTTAGGACCGGTCGCGTCTGCAGTGATGTACGGCAGGTTGACGTCGGTCGACTGAGCGGACGACAGCTCGATCTTGGCTTTCTCAGCGGCTTCTTTCAGGCGCTGCATGGCCAGCGGGTCACCTTTGAGGTTCATGCCGCTTTCTTTCTTGAATTCGTCAACGAGGTAGTCGATCAGACGAATGTCGAAGTCTTCACCGCCGAGGAAAGTGTCACCGTTGGTGGCCAACACTTCGAACTGGTGCTCACCGTCAACCTCAGCGATTTCGATCACGGAAACGTCGAAGGTACCGCCACCCAGGTCATAAACGATCACGGTGTGATCGCCCTTGGCCTTGTCCATACCGTAAGCCAGAGCGGCTGCGGTTGGTTCGTTGATGATGCGTTTTACGTCCAGACCAGCGATGCGGCCGGCGTCTTTGGTGGCTTGACGCTGGCTGTCGTTGAAGTAGGCCGGAACGGTAATCACCGCTTCGGTCACTGCTTCGCCGAGGTAGTCTTCGGCGGTCTTCTTCATCTTCTTCAGAATTTCAGCCGAGATTTGTGGCGGCGCCATTTTCTGGCCGTTCACTTCTACCCAGGCGTCATTGTTGTCAGCCTTGACGATCTTGTAAGGGACCATCTGGATATCTTTCTGCACAACTTCTTCGTCAAAACGACGACCGATCAGACGCTTTACCGCGTACAGGGTGTTGTGCGGGTTGGTTACAGCCTGACGCTTGGCCGACTGACCTACCAGAATTTCGCCATCGTTGGCGTAAGCGATGATCGACGGCGTGGTACGCGCGCCTTCAGCGTTTTCAATAACTTTGGCTTTGCCGTTTTCCAGCACGGAGACGCAGGAGTTGGTAGTCCCCAGGTCGATACCGATAATTTTGCCCATGTTCACTCTCCCGAAACTTTGGATTTTGTTGCCGCAGCAGTGGTGGCTGACTGCGGTAGCACTTAAACGCTTGACTTCTAAATGGGGGCCTTGCGGCTAATTTCAAGCCTGCTCGTCAATCGAAGGCGAAACCGGTGCCGGCGCCTTGCTGACCACGACCATCGCCGGGCGCAGCAGGCGACCATTGAGCTGGTAGCCCTTCTGGAAAACCTTCAACACGCTGTTCGGCTCGACGTCGGCACTTTCCTGCATGGCCATCGCCTGATGGTGAACGGCGTTGAACGGTTCGCCATGCGGATCGATCGCTTCAAGCTGGTAGCGCTTGAGGGTGTCGTGGAACATTTTCAGGGTCAGCTCGATGCCTTCGCGCATCGGGCGGATGCTTTCGTCGTCCGGGCTCGACAGCTCGAGGCCGCGCTCCAGGCTGTCGACGATCGGCAGCAGGTCGCTGGCGAATTTTTCCAGGGCAAACTTGTGCGCCTTCTCGACGTCCTGCTCGGCACGGCGGCGAACGTTCTGCAGATCGGCAGCAACACGCAGAGACTGATCCTGCGCGGCGGCCAATTGCTCTTCGAGCACTTGCACACGGGTCGCCAGGTCGTCACCCGAACCTTCGGGCGCCTGATTGGCTTCTGGGTTTTGCGTATCTACTGTCTGTTCGTCAGCCATAGAATTCTCCTTTCAATTTCGTCCGCGAGCCTGACTCGCGCTTCTGCCCCGATATATGGGGCCGCAAAATCAGGCTTCAAGGGCTGCAATCGATTGTCCTTACAAAAAAGTGCTGAATAGTCATTCTTGAATGCGCTAAGAAAACTTTGCGATCAAGCAAATCGAGCTAAGCGAGGGCATTGTCAGGCCTGAACAAAACACTGTATAAATAACCAGACCTCAAGCCTGGGAGCTGCCTTTATGCTGGTGCACCTGTCCGTACATAACTACGCCATCGTCGAACATCTCGATCTCGAACTTGATCGCGGGATGAGCGTGATCACAGGGGAAACAGGCGCCGGCAAGTCGATCATGCTCGATGCCCTGGGCCTCACCCTGGGTGATCGCGCCGACAGCGGCGTGGTTCGCCCGGGCGCTGATAAAGCCGACATTCTCGCCACCTTCGATCTCGCTGATATCCCTGAAGCCAGCGCCTGGCTGGCCGAGCGCGATCTGGAAAACGACGGGCCGTGCATCCTGCGCCGGGTCATCACCTCGGAAGGTCGTTCGCGCGGTTATATCAACGGCACGCCCTGCCCGCTTGGCGACCTCAAAGCCCTCGGCGAGCTGCTGATCGATATCCACAGCCAGCATGAACATCAATCGCTGCTGAAAACTGATACTCATCGCCGCCTGCTCGACGAGTACGCCGGCGCCACCGACCTGGCGCGTCAGGTGCAGCTTGCCGCGCAACGCTGGCGTCAGACCCGCCAAGAACTGGAGCGGCTGTCCAACTCCGGCGACGAACAGCGCGCACGCCACCAACTGCTCAGCTATCAGCTCGAAGAACTGGAAAACCTCGGCCTCGGCGAAAATGAACTGGAGCAGCTGGAGCAGGAACACAAGAACCTGACCAACGCCGAAACCTTGCTGGGCATTTGCCGGCAAGTGGTCGAGCAATGCAGCGAAAGCGACTCCGGCAATGTGCTGAATGCGCTGACCGCCAGCCTCAATCGACTTTCCAGCGTGAACAGTTCGGTGGGGGCGCTGGGTGAAGCCAGCAGTCTGCTGACCAGCGCACAGATTCAGGTAGAAGAAGCAGTCGGCGAGCTCAATCGCTTCCTCGACAACTTCGATGCCGACCCGGCTCGTCTGCAATACCTCGAAGAGCGCCTCGACGCGATCTACACCTTGGCGCGCAAACACCGGATTCAACCGACCGAAGTCGGCGAGATGCAGCAAAAGCTGCTCGATGAAATCGAAACCCTCAACGCCAACGATGAATCCATCGAACGCCTGGGTGAAGAACTGGCGTCCTACGCCCGCCACTACCAAGAGAAAGCCCGCGAGCTGAGCGACCTTCGTCATCAAGCTGCCGGTAGCCTCGCCAGTGCAGTGGAGCAGGAAATCCAGCGCCTGGGCATGCCCGGCGGCCGCTTTACCATCGAACTGAAAGCCAACAGCAGCGATGAGTTGCTGCCGAACGGGCTGGAACAGGTCGAACTGCTGGTCAGCGCCAACCCCGGCCAACCGCTCAAGGCACTGGCAAAAGTCGCCTCCGGTGGTGAGCTGTCGCGGATCAGTCTGGCGATTCAGGTCATTACCGCCCAGACCTCCCGCGTGCCGACGCTGGTGTTCGACGAAGTGGACGTAGGTATTGGCGGTCCGACTGCCGAGATTGTCGGCCAGTTACTGCGCCGTCTCGGTGATCGCGGCCAGGTCCTGACCGTGACGCACTTGCCGCAAGTGGCGGCGCAAGGGCATCAACATCTGTTCGTGCACAAGGTTCGCGACGAGAAGGCGACTCACACCGCTGTAGCGAAGCTGACAAAGAACGAGCGCATCGAAGAAGTCGCGCGCATGCTCGGCGGCATCGATCTGACCAAGGAATCCCTGGCTCACGCGAAAAAAATGGTGGTGACCGCCAAGGCGTAATAAATAGTAGAAAGCACGAAGGCGACCCTTGGGTCGCCTTCGTTCGTTTAGCGAATGTGAAATTCGCGCGACATGCTTACTTTTTCTTGCGTACGTACAGCACCAGGTTGTGATCAACCATCTCGAAGCCATGCTTCTCGACGATCGATTTCTGAAGTTTTTCGATTTCTTCGTCGAAGAATTCGATCACTTCACCCGATTCCACGTTGACCATATGGTCGTGGTGGCCACCGTCAGCCAGTTCGAAGACCGCGTGGCCGCCGTCGAAGTTGTGGCGGACCACGAGGCCGGCCGCTTCGAACTGGGTCAGTACACGGTAAACCGTGGCCAGACCAACGTCCTCACCAGCTTCCATCAACGCCTTGTAGACGTCCTCGGCACTCATGTGGCGCTGCTCGGTAGAGTCGAGCATTTGCAGGATCTTGACCCGTGGCAGGGTCACTTTGAGGCCGGCTTTGCGTAGTTCGCTATTTTCAACCATGGTCAGCTTTCTCGCGATGCTGCTTCGCAGCTTCTCTTAATGCGGGTATGATCGGCGTTTACGTTGTCCCAGCCAAGATAGTGGAAGTCGCCCACCGATGCAAAACACCAAGCTCTTGCTAACCAGTTTCACCTTTGTGGGACTGCTCGCACTCGCCGGTTGTTCATTCCCCGGGGTTTACAAAATCGACATCCAGCAGGGCAATGTCGTCACGCAGGACATGATAGACCAGTTACGCCCGGGAATGACCCGGCCGCAAGTACGGTTTATCATGGGCAACCCTCTGCTTGCCGACACGTTCCATGCCGATCGCTGGGATTATCTGTACAGCCTGCAACCGGGTGGCGGTGAACGCCAGCAGGAACGAATCAGCGTTATCTTCAACTCCAATGACCAGCTTGTCAGCCTGTCCGGTGACTTCATGCCCGGCGTGAGCCGTGACGAAGCCATTCTCGGCAAGGACAGCGGTACTACCGTGACCGCGCCTGCTGAAAACGCCGACAAGCCAGAAGCTGAAAAACCAGCCAAACCAGGCTCCTTGCTGGATCAGATTCAGAAGGACGTCGATGGTGTGGAAACCGTACCGGTTCCGACACCAGAGCCGCTGGACACCTCGCCGCAGTAATAGGCGAGGCAATAAAAAACCCGGACATTCCGGGTTTTTTATTGCCTGCCGTTTGGCCTGATCAAGAATTGCGTGCTTTGGCCTCGGCAGCCTTGGCCGCACGCAAACGTCGAACCTCTTTGGGATCAGCCAGCAGCGGTCGATATATTTCGATCCGGTCGCCCGCCTGAACAGGGCGAGAATCCGCGTCAGCCACGACCTTGCCAAAAATCCCCAGCGGGCACTGCGCCAGATTCAGCTCAGGAAACTCGGCCGCGATGCCCGATGCGTGCACCGCAGCACGAACGCTAACGCCTTCAGCCACGCTGATCGCACGCATAACCTGCCGATCAACCGCTGCGTACACGACTTCTATCTCGATCACCGGCTTAACCATGCATCTGCTTGGCGCGCTGGCAGAAAGCATCCACCAGCTGGTTAGCCGCCTGATTGAACAACGGCCCCAGAGTTGCGCGCACCAACGGCCCGGCATAATCGAACGACAGATCCAGACTGATCTTGCAGGCCTTTTCGTTCAGCGCCTTGAATACCCAGATGCCGTGCAACTGAGTGAACGGGCCTTCCTCAAGATTCATCTCGATCGACTGCCCCGGCACCAGCGTATTGCGCGTGACGAAATGCTGACTGAGGCCGCCCTTCGCTACGCCGACACTGGCGCGCATGTGTTCTGGGGAGCTTTCCAGCACTTCAGCCTCCGAGCACCACGGCAGAAACTCCGGGTAACGCGCGACGTCGTTGACCAGGTCGTAGAGAAACTGCGCCGGGTACGGCAGGAGCGCGGATCGTTGGATATGTGTCGTCATGTAAGCGTTACTTCCAGAGCTGAGCGGCAAAGACTACAAGAATGCCGATAGGCGCCACGTAGCGCATCAAGAACAGGGACAGAGCAAATAGAACCGGGTTACGGATGGACAATTCATCCCGCACCGCTTCACGCCCCATCACCCATCCCGCGAACAGCACGAAACACAAGCCACCGAGGGGCAACATGATCCGCGAGGTGAAGAAATCGATCACGCCGAAGAAGTCGAGACCGCTCTGCGCACCCCATTGATAGAGGCTGAACGCCCCGCCTTCGTTCACGAAAAACTTGGCTTCCTTCCAGATATTGAAAGAAAACACCGTGCCCAGACCAACGAACCAGCAGGTGAACGCCAGCCAGAACGTGACCCAGATGCGGCTGATTTTAGTGCGTTCAACCAGGTAAGCCACCATTGGCTCAAGCAGCGAAATCGCCGAACTCCACGCCGCCACCGCGACCAGCACAAAGAACACCACGCCCATCAACTGGCCGAAAAATACATTACCAAAAGCAAATGGCAGGCTGACGAACATCAGTCCCGGACCTTCGCTTGGGTTCAGGCCAGCAGCGAACACAATCGGAAACAGCGCCAGACCGGCGACCAGCGATACAAAAGTATCCAGCAGCGCGACACCGACCACCGTGCCCGACAACGAGGTGTTCTTTGGCATGTAGGCGCCGTAGATCATGATCGAACCGACACCGACGCTCAGCGAGAAGAACGCGTGCCCCATCGCTGGCAGCAGGCCGTCGAGGACTTTTTCCGGGTGGAAGTCGAACATGAAATGCACGCCTTCCATGAAATGCCCGGTGGTCATGCTGTAACCCAGCAGCACCAGAATCATCACGAACAGCAGCGGCATCATGATCCGCAGGCTGCGTTCAAGCCCGGCGACCACGCCTTTGGCGATCACGAAGGCCGACAGCAGCATGAAAATCGTGTGCCAAAGTGTCAGGCGCCATGGATTGGAGATGACATTGCCGAAATAGGCGCCGACCTGATCAGCCGTCGCGCCCTGGAAATCGCCACGGCCCATGTCGACGATGTAGTCCAGGGACCAGCCGCCGACCACACTGTAGAAAGACAGGATCAGCAGGGCCGTGATCATCCCGGCGAACGCGCCCCACGACCATTTGGCCGAGTGCCCGGCTTCCAGTGCCAGCACCTTCAGGGCATTCGCCGGACTTTGCCGGGCGCGCCGGCCGATCAGGGTTTCCGCGAGCATGACCGGGACACCGATAAGCGCGATGCACGCCAGGAACATCAGCACAAAGGCACCGCCGCCGTAGACCCCGACCATGTAGGGGAACTTCCAGATACTACCCAGTCCCACGGCCGAACCGGTCGCGGCGAGTATGAATACCCAGCGGCTAGCCCAACTGCCGTGGACAGAAACCTTGTCTGTCGACATCGTTTATCACGCCCAAGCGTTAGAAAAAGAGGCCGCATTGTCCGGGATTCACTCAACCTGCTCAAGCACGCAGCAACACCGTAGCCGACAGCCGAACAACTCCATATAATGCCGCCCCTATGGCTAAACAGAAGAAACACCCAACAGGGACCATCGCGCAGAACAAAAAGGCGCGACACGATTACTTCATCGAGCACAAGTTCGAGGCTGGTCTGGTCCTGGCCGGCTGGGAAGTAAAAAGTCTGCGGGCGAGCAAGTTGCAGCTGGTCGACAGCTATGTGCTGCTCAAGGACGGCGAAGCATGGTTGCTTGGCAGCCACATCACGCCGTTGATGACCGCTAGCACTCACGTCATCGCCGACCCGGTGCGCACGCGCAAACTGCTGCTCAACCGCCGCGAGCTGGACAAGCTCGCCGCCGCCGTGCAGCAGAAGGGTTATGCCTGCGTCTGCCTGTCCTGGTACTGGAGCAAGCACATGGTCAAGTGCGAGATCGCTCTGGGCAAGGGCAAGAAGGAATACGACAAGCGTGACACCGAGCGCGAGCGCGATGCCGGTCGTGAATTGCAGCGTGCGGTGCGCAACAAGGGCAAGGAAGACTGATCTTCCTCCTTTAGCGCCAATTCGCGAGCAGGCTCGCTCCCACCTTGGAATGCATTTCAAAGGTGGGAGCGAGCCTGCTCGCGAAAGCTATTTCAGCATCAACACAAACACACCTGATCACATCCCCTTGCGCCGCTCCGCCCGAGCCATGCGCTGCACCTCCTGACGCACCTCTTCCAGCACCTCCTGCACATACAAAATATGTCGGCTGGACACTTCTCGCGCCTGCTCGGCACGCCCTTCGATAATCGCCAGATACAATTCCCGATGCTGCGAGATCAGCATGTCGCGGGTTTCCGTGCGCTGCTTGTACATGCCGCCGATGTTGGTCACGACGTTGCGCTTGAGCAGATCGAATAGTCCGCGAATCGTATGCAGCAACACCGCGTTATGGCTGGCCTCGGCAATCGCCAGATGAAACTTGGCATCCGCCGCGCCCTCTTCCGCCCGGCTGACTTCTTCGTGACGCGAGTAGCAATCCTGCAGCTCTTCGAACGCAGCGGTCAGGCGCTCACGATCGACATCGGTGGCGCGCAATGCGGCGTAGTAGGCGCACGATGCCTCCAAGGTGTGCCGGAATTCGAGCAAATCACGTTGCGCTTCGGGATTGCTTTCAAGCAATTGCAGCAGCGGATCGCTGAACGTCGAACCCAGGCCCTCCACCACATAATTGCCGCCGCCCTGGCGACTGACCAACAAGCCTTTGGCTGCCAGTTTCTGAATCGCCTCGCGCAAGGACGGGCGTGATACGCCAAATTGTTCGGCCAGCGTGCGCTCGGCCGGCAGACGTTCGCCCGACTTCAGCGTGCCCTCAAGGATCATCCCCTCGAGGCGCTCGACAATATCGTCAGACAAACGGCGCTGACGTATCTGATCAAAGCCCATAACTCATTTCTCCACGATCCCGACCGCTCGCCGGGGTGTCTATTCTGGCCTATCCGCGCGCCGCCGACACCTGCCAGACACCACTTCGCCAAAGCGGATCAGTTGCTCTCTGCACCGTATCTTCGACGAAAGTTTCAGAGCGGCAAATTGACACACCGACATCAAGGCTTTTACCCTAGCCGACAGCGCTTGTAAATTGGTCTTACCAATTATCCAAGATTGCTCACAGTGCCTGACCAACAACAATTAGGGGCCACCCCACCATGCAAACCTGGCAACAGCTCTACAGTCCGCTCGGCAGTCTCGGCGTCTCCGCTCTCGCGGCCGTCATTCCCATCGTGTTCTTCTTTCTCGCCCTGGCGGTGTTCCGTCTCAAAGGCCATGTGGCCGGCAGCATCACCCTCGCGCTTTCGATTGCCGTGGCGATTTTCGCCTTCCAGATGCCAGTGGACATGGCCTTCGCCGCCGCTGGTTATGGTTTCGCTTATGGTCTGTGGCCGATTGCCTGGATCATTGTCGCGGCGGTGTTCCTCTACAAGCTGACGGTGAAGAGCGGTCAGTTCGAGGTCATCCGCAGCTCAGTCCTGTCGATCACCGATGACCAACGCTTGCAGGTGTTGCTGATCGGTTTCTGCTTCGGCGCATTTCTGGAAGGTGCCGCCGGTTTCGGCGCGCCGGTCGCGATTACTGCCGCACTCCTTGTAGGACTGGGCTTCAACCCGCTGTACGCCGCCGGCCTGTGTCTGATCGCCAACACCGCTCCGGTGGCGTTCGGCGCGCTGGGGATTCCGATCATCGTTGCAGGCCAGGTCACTGGCATCGACGCCTTCAAGATCGGCGCGATGACCGGTCGCCAGCTGCCACTGCTGTCGCTGTTCGTGCCGTTCTGGCTGGTGTTCATGATGGACGGCCTGCGCGGTGTGCGCGAAACCTGGCCGGCCGCGCTGGTGGCAGGTCTGAGTTTCGCCATCACCCAATACTTCACCTCCAACTTCATCGGCCCGGAACTGCCGGACATCACCTCGGCACTGGCCAGCCTGATTTCCCTGACCCTGTTCCTCAAGGTCTGGCAACCACGTCGCGCCGCCGGCCAGCACATCGTTGGTGCCGTATCCGCTTCGGTGGTCAGCGCCAGCGTCGGCGGTTTCGGCCAGAAGCGCACCACCGTGGCTTCGCCCTACAGCCTCGGGGAAATTTTCAAGGCGTGGTCGCCGTTCCTGATCCTCACTGTGCTGGTGACGATCTGGACGCTGAAGCCTTTCAAAGCCATGTTCGCTGCCGGCGGCTCGATGTACAGCTGGGTGTTCAACTTCGCGATTCCGCACCTTGATCAACTGGTGATCAAGACTGCGCCAATCGTGGCCAACCCGACCGCCATTCCAGCGGTATTCAAACTCGACCCGATTTCCGCCACCGGCACGGCGATTTTCTTCTCCGCGCTGATTTCGATGCTGGTACTGAAGATCAATTTCAAAACTGGTCTGACCACTTTGAAAGAGACCTTCTACGAACTGCGCTGGCCAATCCTCTCGATCGGCATGGTGCTGGCGTTCGCCTTTGTCACCAACTACTCCGGCATGTCCTCAACCATGGCCCTGGTGCTGGCGGGTACTGGCGCCGCGTTCCCGTTCTTCTCGCCGTTCCTCGGTTGGCTGGGCGTGTTCCTCACCGGTTCGGATACGTCGTCGAACGCGCTGTTCAGTTCGTTGCAAGCGACCACCGCCCACCAGATCGGCGTCAACGACACCTTGCTGGTGGCGGCCAATACCAGCGGCGGCGTGACCGGCAAGATGATCTCGCCGCAATCGATCGCCGTGGCCTGCGCCGCGACCGGTCTGGTCGGCAAGGAATCGGATCTGTTCCGCTTCACCCTCAAGCACAGCCTATTCTTTGCAACGATTGTCGGTTTGATCACCCTGGCTCAGGCCTACTGGTTCACCGGCATGCTGGTGCACTAAACCTACAAGAAAGACGGAAATAACCGACGCCGGCCCGTGATCCGGCGTCAGCAATTCACCACCGGGTCTGTAAGGCTGCTGAAAGCAATGCGCTTTATATTCGGCAGCCGCAGCAGACGGATAACCGGGCCTACCCGGAGACACGCCTGATGAGCGAGCTTTTTTACAACGCTGTGCCGAACGCGACCCGCGTGGCACCGCCACTGCCCGAACCTCGGCAATACCCCAGCGAGAAACCGTCGCGGGTCTACCTGTTCGGCACGTGTGTGGTCGACCTGTTCTACCCCGAAGCCGGGATGGACGCGATCCATCTGCTGGAGCGTGAAGGGATCCGGGTCGAGTATCCGCAAGGGCAGAGCTGCTGCGGCCAACCGGCCTACACCTCGGGTTACACCGAGCAGGCGCGGGCGGTAGCGCGCTCACAACTGGCGCTGTTTGCCGGGGATTATCCGGTGGTAGTGCCGTCGGGTTCATGCGCCGGCATGCTGCGCGAGCATTACGCCGACTTGTTCAAGGACGAGCCGGAAACGTTGAAACAGGTGCAGGCCCTTGCGGCTCGCACTTATGAACTGGCCGAGTTTCTGCTGTTCGTCTGCAAGGTGCAGCTCAAGGACAGCGGCGAACCGGTGAAAGTCGCGCTGCACACCTCGTGTTCGGCACGCCGCGAAATGAACACCCACCTGCACGGCCGCGAGTTGTTGGCGCAGTTGAGCAATGTGGAGCGGGTCAATCACGACCACGAAAGCGAATGCTGTGGCTTCGGCGGGACATTCAGCGTCCGTATGCCAGACATTTCCGGCGCGATGGTGGCTGACAAGACCCGTGCGTTGAAAGAGTCCGGCGCCCACAAGGTACTGAGTGCCGACTGCGGCTGTTTGATGAACATCAACGGCGCGCTGGAGAAACAGCAGGACGCGTTACGCGGGCAACATCTGGCGAGCTTCCTCTGGCAGCGAACCGGAGGTGCACAATGAGCACCTCAACGATTATTCCTACGGTCGCCGTAGAAGAAGATTTCCGCACCCGGGCACACAATGCCTTGGGTGATCAGCAGCTGCGGAACAACTTCCGCACTGCTATGGATTCACTGATGACCAAACGGGCAGCGGCTTTCAGCGATGCCCACGAAAGAGAACACTTGCGCGCACTGGGCAATTCGATCAAGGCCCGCGCGCTGTCCAAGTTGCCCGACCTGCTCGAGCAACTGGAACAGAACCTGACCCGCAACGGTGTGACAGTGCACTGGGCGGAAACGGTGGACGAGGCCAATGGCATCGTCTTATCGATCATCCGCGCTCACGAGGCGCGGCAAGTGATCAAGGGCAAATCGATGGTCAGCGAAGAGATGGAGATGAACCATTTCCTCGAGGCTCGGGACATTGAATGTCTGGAGTCCGACATGGGGGAGTACATCGTCCAGCTCGACCACGAGAAGCCTTCACACATCATTATGCCGGCGATCCACAAGAATGCCGGTCAGGTCGCGTCCTTGTTCCACGACAAACTTGGCGTGGAATACACCAAGGACGTTGACCAACTCATTCAGATCGGTCGCAGGGTCCTGCGGCAGAAATTCTTCGAAGCCGACATCGGCGTCTCCGGCGTCAACTTCGCCGTGGCCGAAACCGGCACCCTGCTGCTGGTGGAAAACGAAGGCAACGGGCGCATGACCACCACCGTTCCCCCGGTGCATATCGCCGTTACCGGCATCGAAAAAGTCGTGGAAAACCTGCGCGACGTGGTGCCGCTGCTGTCATTGCTGACGCGCTCGGCGCTGGGCATTCCGATCACCACTTACGTCAACATGATCTCCGGCCCGCGCAAGGAACACGAACTCGATGGCCCGCAGGAAGTGCATCTGGTGCTGCTCGATAACGGTCGCAGCCAGGCCTTCGCCGACAGTGAATTGCGCCAGACCCTGAACTGCATCCGCTGCGGCGCCTGCATGAATCATTGCCCGGTGTACACCCGCGTCGGCGGCCACACCTATGGCGAGGTCTACCCAGGCCCGATCGGCAAGATCATCACCCCGCATATGGTCGGCCTGGCCAAGGTTCCGGACCACCCGAGCGCGTCCTCACTGTGCGGCGCCTGCGGTGAAGTCTGCCCGGTGAAGATTCCGATCCCGGCGATCCTGCGCCGTCTGCGTGAGGAAAACGTCAAAGCTCCGGACGCACCGAATCAGGTGATGCGCGGTCAGGGCAGCAAGTATTCGCGCAAGGAACTTTTCATCTGGAACGCCTGGGCCAGACTCAATAGCTCGCCGACGCTGTACCGCTTGTTCGCTTTTTTCGCCACGCGCCTGCGCGCCCTTACGCCGAGCAATGTCGGCCCATGGACGCAAAACCACAGCGCGCCAAAACCGGCCGCGCGTTCGCTGCATGACATGGCCCGCGAGCATCTGGCCAAACAGGGAGAGCGTCGATGAGCGCCAAGCAAAATATCCTCGGCAAGCTGCGGAAAAGTCTGACCGGCACCACGCCAATTGCCGACAACTTCGATGTCGATCTGGTCACCCAGCCCTACACCTACAGCGCTGAGCAACGCATCCCGCAACTGCGCAAACTGATGGAGGCGGTGCACACCGAAATCCACCTGACCTCGGGCGCCGAGTGGCCGGAATTACTGGCGCAACTGCTGCGCGACCGCCAATTGCCGAGCCTGCTGATCGCACCGACCACACCGCATGGGCAACGCATCACACAGCACTGGGCGAACAATCTCGAGCTGCCAGAACTGAAGTCCTACGACCGGCCAATGGAAGAGTGGAAAGCCGAGCTGTTCAACGACACCCCGGCCAGCCTTACCGGCACCCTCGGTGCCATCGCCGCGACCGGCAGCCTGATTCTCTGGCCAACCCGTGAAGAACCGCGTTTGATGAGCCTGGTGCCGCCGGTGCATTTTGCCCTACTCAAGGCCAGCGAAATCCGCGACAACTTCTATCAGGTGCAACAGGAGTTCGAATGGGCGCAAGGCATGCCGACCAACGCGCTGCTGGTGTCCGGCCCGTCGAAGACTGCCGATATTGAACAGGTGCTGGCGTATGGTGCGCATGGCCCGAAAGATCTGGTCGTGCTGATTCTGGAGGATCAATGAGTCTTCCTGCTGCTTTCCTGCGTGATGCCGAGCGACTGATTCCAGCAGACCGGCGTTTCGACGACCCGCTGTCGACTCTGGCCCTCGGCACCGACGCCAGTTTCTATCGACTGATCCCGAAACTGGTGATTCGCGTCGAGTCTGAGGACGAAGTCGTGGCGCTGCTGCAACTGGCCCAGCGCGACAAGGTGCCGGTGACCTTCCGCGCTGCCGGCACCAGCCTGTCCGGGCAGGCGATCAGCGACTCCGTGCTGATCGTGCTTGGGGATAACTGGAACGCCCGTGAGATCCGCGGCCAGGGCGCGCAAATCCGCCTGCAACCGGGAGTGATCGGCGCGCAGGCCAACGCCTGGTTGGCACCGTTCGGACGCAAGATCGGCCCGGATCCGGCGTCGATCAATGCCTGCAAGATCGGCGGCATCGTCGCTAACAACGCCAGCGGCATGTGCTGCGGCACTGCGCAGAATACCTATCACACATTGGCCGGAATTCGGCTGGTGCTGGCCGACGGCACGCGCCTCGATACCGAAGACCCTGCCAGCGTCGCGGCATTTCGCTCCAGCCACGGCGACCTGCTCGAACGCTTGGCGACATTAGGCCGCGAGACCCGCGCCAACGCCGAACTGGCCGCAAGAATCCGCCACAAATACCGTCTGAAAAATACCACCGGCCTGTCGCTCAACGCCCTGGTCGATTTTGACGAGCCTGTGGATATCCTGATCCACCTGCTGGTCGGCTCCGAGGGCACCCTCGGCTTTATCAGTGCGGTGACTTACGACACCGTCATCGATCACCCGAACAAGGCCTCGGCGCTGATCGTGTTCCCCGATGTCGAGACTTGCTGCAACGCGGTCACCGTGCTGAAAAGCCAACCGGTATCAGCGGTGGAGTTACTTGATCGACGCAGTCTGCGCTCGGTGCAGGACAAAAAAGGCATGCCCGCTTTCGTACAGCGGCTGTCGGAAAATGCCTGCGCGCTGCTCATCGAATCCCGCGCCGCTTCGTCGACATTGCTGCAGGAACAACTGGGGCAAATCATGGCGTCCCTGCGCGATTTCCCCGTAGAGAAGCAGGTCGACTTCACCGAAGACCCGGTGGAAAACGCCCGACTCTGGGCCATCCGCAAAGACACCTTCCCCGCCGTCGGCGCCGTGCGCAAAACCGGCACCACAGTAATCATCGAAGACGTGACCTTCCCGGTCGAACAACTGGCCATCGGCGTCAATCGCCTGATCGAGCTGTTCGACAAACATGCCTACGACGAAGCGATCCTTTTCGGACACGCACTGGAAGGCAATCTGCACTTCGTCTTCACCCAAGGCTTCAACAGCCCGGAAGAAATCGCACGCTACCAAGCGTTCATGGACGACGTCGCGCAACTGGTCGCGGTGGAATTCGGCGGCTCGCTGAAAGCCGAACACGGCACCGGCCGCAACATGGCGCCGTTCGTGGAACTGGAATGGGGCAGCGACGCCTATCAACTGATGTGGCAGCTCAAACGCCTGCTCGACCCCAACGGCATTCTCAATCCGGACGTGGTGCTCAGCGAAGATCCGCAGATCCACCTCAAGCACCTGAAACCGCTGCCAGCGGCGGACGAGATTGTGGACAAGTGCATCGAGTGCGGTTTCTGCGAACCGGTCTGCCCCTCGAAAGGCCTGACCCTTAGCCCGCGCCAGCGCATCGTCATCTGGCGCGATATCCAGGCGAAAAAGCGCGCCGGCGTCGACACCACCGACCTGGAAAAAGCCTTCGACTATCAAGGCATCGACACCTGCGCCGCCACCGGCCTGTGCGCGCAACGCTGCCCTGTAGGCATCAACACCGGCGAGCTGGTGAAAAAGCTCCGTGGCCGACACGCCACGCATCAGAAAACCGCTGACTGGATCGAAGGAAATTTCGCCAAGACCCTACAAGGCGCGCGCTTCACCCTGCACGTCGCCAACGGTGCACGAATGATGCTCGGCGCACCGCGTCTGGCGAAGTTGTCGGCGACGCTGACGCGCTTGTCCAAAGGCCAGGTGCCGTTGTGGACCAACGCCATGCCACAGCCGGAAAAAGCCATTCGCTTCAGCCCGAGCGTGGCCGACGAGCGCCCGCGCGTGGTTTATCTGGCAGCTTGCGTGTCGCGGGTCATGGGCCCGGCGGCGGGTGACAAAGAGCAGATGTCGCTGTACGACAAAACCCGTGGCCTGCTGGAAAAAGCCGGTTATCAGGTCGTCTTTCCCGACAACCAGGACAACCTCTGCTGCGGTCAGCCGTTCGCCTCCAAAGGCTACGCCGAACAGGCCGAGCACAAACGTCAGGAGCTGATCAGCGCACTGCTCCACGCCAGTCGCGGCGGCCTCGACCCGATCTACTGCGACACCAGCCCGTGTACGTTGCGACTGGTTCAGGACATCGGCGAAACACGACTGGATCTGTACGATCCGGTGCGCTTCATCCGTACGCATCTGCTGGATCGTCTGGACTTCACACCCCAGGAAGCGCCGATTGCCGTGCACGTGACCTGCAGCACTCAGCATTTGGGCGAAAGCCAGGCGCTGATCGATCTGGCGCGCAAATGCAGCACCACTGTGGTGATTCCTGAAGGCATACATTGCTGCGGATTTGCCGGCGACAAAGGCTTCACCACACCGGAGCTGAACAGCCATTCGCTGCGTACGCTCAAGGACGCCGTGCAGCATTGCAGCGAGGGCATTTCCACCAGCCGCACGTGTGAAATCGGCCTGACCCAGCACGGTGGCATCGACTACCACGGGCTGGTTTATCTGGTGGATCGGGTGACACGGGCGAAAGCCTGCTGAGGAAAAAATCAGAACCCTTGAGCGAGGCGGTAGTCCACTGCACATGCCCCGGACGATTCGGGGCCTGTTCAACGGTCAGCGAAGTCTGAACCCTCAGTTCAAGGAGATACACATGAACCGCTCTGTAATGTTAGGTCTGTTTGTCACTGCCTCGATGATGGCGTCCACTTCGTTCGCCGCTGAAAAACCTGGCGATTTATGCGATGCCAATCTGCAGAGAATCGATAGCGCAAAATCCCAATACCTGACGTCGACAGACCTGAATGCGCGCGTATCGGCCAGTGTCAGCAAAGCCCGCGCCCTGAAAGCACAAGGCAAGATTGACGACTGCCTCGCTGAAACACAGCAAACCCTGCTGGACATTCAAAACGCTACCGGTGACACCAAAAAATGATTCATGCGCCGACCTTTTACAGGTCGGCTGCATCGGCACCTGGCCGACCGATCTGGCCTTTTGACATTCGTTGCAAATAAAACCGAATTCCTGCGCAGCGAAGCGGTCAACCAGACAGGTCCTATACTGACCTCGCTTGTCTTGACCTCGGCATCGCGGCCAGACCGTCCGGCAGCACCGAGCCCCCATCGTTCAAGGAGATACCCATGAAGCATTCTGCAATTGCTGGATTGTTTATCACTGGTGCACTTCTGGCCTCGCCGGTGTTCGCGGCGGACAAAGACCTTTGTGCCGGGAATCTTCAAAGCATCAAAGACTTCGTCACCAGCCAGCCGTCCCTTCCTGAAAGCTCCATGAATAACATCAAGGAAGCACAGGAAAAAGCCACTGCGGCCCAGGCGTCCGGCAACGATAAGGAATGCATCGAGGTTACCAACGGCATCATCAGCAAGATGCAGATCCGTAACCCGACGCGTAACTGATGTACCGCAGGCCAACCTTCGGGTTGGCCTGCCAAGCGTTTTGACGTACACTGTGCACGCTTGTTGCCCGAACAGATTCACCGGGCAATGAGTTCGGGGCCGTTTAGGATTCGACGCCGGTTGCGAAACTCTAGGTGCATGCCGACTTGGTAACAGAAGTCGTAAATCCACTGTTGCAACTACTTATAGTTGCCAATGACGACCAATACGGTGTTGCTCTCGCTGCTTAATTGCAGCTGACAATGCTCCTGGTACCTTCGGGTCCAGCAATCATCAGGGGATGTCTGTAAACCCGAAATGATTGTCATATAGAACAGAATCGCCGTGCAGTACGTTGTGGACGAAGCGGCTAAAACTTACACAACTCGCCCAAAGCACCCTGCCCGTCGGGTCGCTGAGGGTTAACTTAATAGACACGGCTACGCATGTAGTACCGACAGCGGAGTACTGGCGGACGGGGGTTCAAATCCCCCCGGCTCCACCATTTCATCATCTAAAGACGTCCACGGACGTCTTTTTTTGTGCCTTGAATCCAGTGAAATTAAGGGTTTCAGGGCCATTGGCTTCTGTAGAGGTATTTTGAGTTCCAGGCGTTTTGGTATCCCATTTGGTATCCCGGACCCACCGGTGCTATTTTTGGGATACCAAAACGGTGTCGGAGGTAGCTCTCATGCCTACTAATGCAACCCGCCTCTCAGACCGCCAACTCAAGGCAGTCAAGGCAACAGGAAAAGACTTCGTTCTCACTGACGGCGACGGCCTTCAACTCAGGGTCAGAGCCAGTGGCTCGATGATATGGAATTTCAACTACCGCGAGCCGGTAACCAAAAACCGCCTCAATATGGCGCTGGGCCCTTACCCGGCTCTCTCGTTGGCGAACGCCAGAAAGAAAGCTCAAGAAGCACGTGAACTACTGGCGCTAGGCATTGATCCCAAGGCTCACCGCGATGAGCTAAGGCAGGCCAAGCTGGCAAAAACCGAGCACACATTCGAGAAGGTGGCCACCGCTTGGTTCGAGTTGAAAAAACACTCCGTCACAACGGCCTACGCCGAAGACATCTGGCGCTCACTCACGCTGCATGTTTTCCCCAGCCTCAAAGCCACACCCCTCGCAGACATCACCGCCCCCATGATCATCAAGCTCCTACGCCCGATCGAGGCCAAAGGCAGCCTGGAGACGGTCAAGCGACTTTCCCAACGTCTCAACGAAATCATGGCCTACGGCGTCAACTGCGGACTGATCTTCGCGAACCCGCTCAGCGGCATTCGGGCAGCCTTCAAAAAGCCGCAAAAAGAAAATATGCCGGCACTTCCTCCCGAAGAACTACCCGACCTTATGCTGGCGATTGCCAACGCCAGCATCAAACGCATCACCCGCTGCCTGATCGAATGGCAACTGCACACTATGACCCGCCCTGCCGAGGCAGCCGGGACGACCTGGGCAGAAATAGATTTCGAGAAACGCATCTGGACCATCCCAAAGGAGCGCATGAAAAAACGCCGTGCGCACCCCATCCCCCTAAGCGACCAGACGCTCGCGCTGCTAGAGACACTCAAGCCCTACAGCGGCCATCGGGAACACGTATTTCCGGCCGACCGAAATCCGCGTACCCACGCAAACAGCCAGACCGCGAACATGGCATTAAAGCGTATGGGCTTCCAGGATCGGTTGGTCAGCCACGGCCTGCGATCAATGGCCAGCACCATCCTCAACGAACATGGATGGGACCCGGAATTGATTGAAGTCGCACTCGCCCATGTCGACAAAGACGAAGTCCGAAGCGCGTACAACCGAGCGGACTACATCGAGCGAAGACGCCCGATGATGACTTGGTGGAGCGAGTACATTCAAAAAGCCGCCACCGGCAATTTGTCGGTGACGGCCATTCATGAAAACAAAAACGGGAACGTCATCCCGTTTCGTTAATCAATTCCTGCTGGCGACAACGGCGACAGTGGCGACAACCCACGTATTTAGCGGTCCTTCGTATGTCGACAACGTGGCGACCGTCGCCACCATCTGCATCGCCCATAAGCTTTTAAGGCCCAGCCCCTGAGGGCAGGAAGGCTTCGCCTTCCCGTCCTCAGGGGCTCACTTTAAAAACCGACGAACGGCCCATCGTCCATTCAAAGCCACCTTCTCCCACGCACGTCCAACGACTAAAAAGCCCACCGCACACCCAGTTGACCACCCTCCGAGCACGCGTTACACCAGAGCCGTACAGCGCTGTCATCGACAGCATTGCCCAGGTAGCCAGGGGCCTTTAAGGCTACGCCCTACAGTGGTGGTCCCAGCCCATGCGCGCTCGCTTCCAATTAGGCGCGCAGTCACGCCCAACGTGATCGAAGCCGACTTATCCACAGTGCAAATGCGGCAGCCCACGCCCGTCTCTTTCTCCAGGAAAGAGACGGGCGCCGAAATCACTGCCGCAGCCCTTGCCGGGCAACACATTGCAGCGTTTGTCCCTGTGACAATCGGCGTGACAAACCCCGATGTCACTCGCAGCAGCAATGCAGATGATGGTGCCGCATCCCACGGAATGGACTGCACCTGACTGACAGTCAGGCACGCCCCGGTCATCGCATCACTGCCTGCAACAGACTCAGGATCTCGCGGCGCTGGTCTCGTCAGCCAACGCAGCCTCCACCCGCCCACCGCTATTGGTGCTCAGGAGGCCAGATCATGAGATGCCCAAGCTCCCGGTCGTAAAGAGCCGCCCGTCCCGCGTAAGTGGACAACCCTCACAGGCTGCAGGGGCCTTGATCCCTGATAACACTCAACAACCGTGGCGGGGAGAGTGAGGGAGAAATTCGAAGTACCAGGAGAATGACGATGCAATTGTGCGAAGCGTTTGACCTGCCACAGCCGCTGCTGGAATACCGGCCCGAGCCGCTGGCGTATCCGGTCGAAGCGTTGGGACAGATATTAGGACCAGCCGTCGAACGCATGGCCGAGGTGATCGGCGTGCCCTGCGCCATGGCTGCGCAATCGGTGTTGGCCACTGCCGCCCTGGTGACCCAGTCGCATGCCAATGTGCAGCTCGATGGCCGTGTTTATCCGTTGTCCCTGTACATGCTGACGGTGGCATCGTCGGGTGATCGGAAAAGCGCAGTGGATCATCTGGCGCTGGCGGCTGCGCGTGAGTGGGAGCGGCGGCAGTGGATGCTGTACTTGGAGCAACTGAAAGCCAATCGCGCCGCCATTCGAGGAAAGCACGACGCTCGTGAGTTATCCGACCCCATACCGCCCAGGTTGATCATCGCCGAGCCCACCATTGAGGCGCTGATCAAAAACCTATGCCAGGGCTTGCCCAGCATGGGGTTATTCAACGATGAGGGCGGCCAGTTTTTGGGCAGCAGCACCATGAGCAAAGAGAACCAACTCAAGGCCATCACCACCCTGTCAGCACTCTGGGACGGCAGCCCCATCGACCGGGCGCGCTCCATGCCTGGCGAAAGCCTGCGAGCTTATGATCGTCGCCTCAGTCTACATCTGATGCTGCAACCTTACCTGGCCACCCAGCTACTCACAGACCGGATGATCAACGGCCAAGGCATCCTTGGCCGTTGCCTGATCAGTTGGCCCGAACGCCTAGTGGGGCGACGCTTGTACAAGGCGGTCGACCTTACGCGAGATGCCAGGATCCAGCGCTACCAAGCGCGCATTACCGCTCTGCTGGATAAGCCGCTGTCGCTACACAACGACGGCTCACTTAACCCTGACAGGCTGGAACTGACACCCAGCGCTCGCACTGCCTGGATCGATATTCACGACACCATCGAATGCCAATCTGGTGAGTTTGGCGAGCTGGCCGGCATTCAATCTGTCGCCGGGAAAGCAGCCGCCAATGTACTGCGTATCGCCGGGGTATTGGCGGTGATTGAAGACGCGCCCGTAGTGGACGAACCCCATATCCAGCGTGCCTCGACGCTGATGGATTACTACCTGGCCGAAATCCAGCGCCTGACGGAGCAAGAGCCCATAAACACGTTACGCGAGGAGGCGGATCGACTGCTGCGCTGGCTGACGCAAAAAGGCTGGACCCAATTTACCGTCCGCGACCTCAATCGCAATGGCCCCCGCTTTGCCCGCAAAAGCAGTCATCACACCATTACGCTGCTGGTCGAATTGATCTCACATAGCTGGCTGGACTCTTCTGACGGAAAGACCTTCGAGGTGCGCCATGTTCCGCCTCAATGACGCGGTGCGCCGTTACCAGGCGCAGCATCAGACACGACCTGCATTGCGGAGTGTCGCCACTTCCGTCGCCGCCTTGTCGCCATGCTTCAGAGCAGCAACTACAAGGGTTGTCGCCACTGTCGCCGTTGTCGCCACACCCGCCTTAGGGCCTGTCAACATCGGCCAACTGATCCACCAACTGCGCGAAGAGGGAGCAATACTGCGGCATCAGCAAAACGCCCTGATTATTCGTCCCGCACATTGGCAACAAGTGAACAAGATCAGCGCCCACTGGAAAGCGGTGCTGCGCTTTCTGCAAGACAATGAAAACGGTGAAGCTGATGGCATTGGTCGGCCGACGTGACGGGCGCAACTTTGGCTACGGCCGTCAGCTCAGCTATGCCGGCCCACAAGCGCTGAAAGATATGTTTGCCGGCGGCCACTTCGCTACGGTCAAAGCACACAGTGATCGCTGGCAGGCTTTCGTGAAGTGGTGTCGGTCAGCGGACGGCCCCGGTTACAACGACGCCCGCCAGATAGATCGCAGTACCTTGCACAGCTACTCCACACACCTGCGTCAGCAAATCCAACAAGGTGAAATCTGCATCGCCACCGCGCAGAACCGCCTGAGTAGCGTAAACCGTACCCTCGCAGCACTACGCGGCGACCAGTACGTGAAAATCGCCAGCCCGAGCAAGGCACTCGGCATGCAGCGATCAAGCCTACGCACCCGCGCACCGAATGGCCAAGATCACCAACAACTGAGTCGAGTGATTGAAGCGCTTCGCGAACAGCAACACCACCGCGTCGCTGCGATTGTCTGCTTGGCCCGCGCAACCGGCATGCGCTTGCGCGAAACGATCTTGGCTGACCTGCCACGTTTGCAACGTGAGGCTAAACACTTAGGCCGCATCAATATTCAGGATGGGACCAAAGGCGGCCGGGCTGGCGCTTCAGCACCGCGCTGGATCATCGCAAATAACGAGGTTAAGGCAGCCTTGCAGATGGCTCGTCACGCCTCGCCACCCCACAGCCGCAATTTGCTGGCCGAAGGTGAAAGCTACGCCAAGTTCCAGCAACAGACGGTGAGGCCAGCCCGTGAATTGCTTCAGAAGCTGGGACTGAAGGGGGTTCATGAATTTCGAGCGGCTTATGCGTGCGAGCGCTACATACAGCTCACGGGCCACGCGGCCCCCGTCAATGGTGGCCGATGCTATCGCATCGACCACGCTCTGGACCAAAGTGCGCGACGGCAAATCAGTCTTGAGCTTGGGCACAATCGAATCGAGGTGGTTTCGGCTTACATTGGGGGTAGAGCGTGAGCAAGCCTTTCGATATGGCACTTTTCCTGGGTGGAGTACTGAACGGTTCGACAGCCACGCAGCAAAGACACCTTCGACAAGCTCGTATCATGCAGGCAGCTATCCAACAGAGGTGGCAGCGCGATAACCCTTGGGGCTGGCACTTCAAGCATGTGCGTTGGTTTTTGGTACACCACCTGAAGGACCGCTCAGAAGCCACCCGTTATTACTACCGACTCACTGCACGGCTAATATTGAAAAGACTAGGCCGGAGCTGGTTTTTTTTGAAATCGTAGCTGACCGTTCAGCTAATCAATCCCCACCCTATCGTTGAACTGACGGTGATGCATTTCGTCGGCTAAAGCCTCGCGATCAAAGACTTTCAACTGCTAACACCCCGAATCAGCGTGTTAATCTCAAATCGAAGTTCAACGTCCCCTACTTATGGGTAGTTTCATTATGATCAACGATCTCCTGCATTCAGAAGAACTCAACTTTGCAGAGATGATGAGCGTTAAAAGCAGCTCGCGTGACCGTCAGGTCGACGCGGTCTATGCGGCAGACTCTCAGATGCTTGAATTAGCCTCTGCCCGTGCAAAAATTGTCCTCCGCGGAAAGTCTGGTCCAATCGCCCGCCCACAAAGATATTCTTCAATGAGCGACAGATAGACCGTCAGGGTGGTACATCAAGAATGGGCGCTATCGCTTAGCGGGGTCGGGCTCAATTTGGTACGCAGTGCGCTCCAAATTGGAAGGGCGTAGCATAAAGCCCGCACGTGTCACAAATTTCGCGCAACGATGCCATTGCCAAACTCAGCCCGAGCTTCCAGCCAAAGTCGAAAACAACTTTTTGCCACAGACCGCCCATGCGTCACCGATCTGAAAATTACTAACCCTGCTAGCTACGTTGCAACTCACTCGCCCGCGAAATAATCGCTGTCGAGTTGCTTCACCTCGTACACCTGCTTAACGCTCACGCCCAAGTTGTTCTCTACTGTCAATCGCGTCGGCTCAACACCGTCGATCAATACCACTTTGATCCAACCCCAGTGCAGCAGTGCGGACAGCCTGGGCTTAAGCAGCTAAAAAATTGGCTATGATCAGGCTAAAAAAAGGTTCAAGAGCTAAGCTTCACTTTTTTAAACGCTCCCGCCCACCCCCTTAAACTTCTCAACAAATGCTGCGATTTTCTGGAAAACACTCTGCTTTTTGGTCAAGTACTGCGGATTCAACGGGCTCATCTTGGGCAAAACGGCATTCAGCTCAGTACCACTGTCACTGGCAAACTCACGCTTGAGCGAGGTGGTGATATAGCGTCTAGCCGCCTCGGTATTCAGATTCTCGGTGCAGATTAGCTCTTGTGCCTCACGCAGTTGTTCCTCTTGAGCAAAGCTGAAGAAGGCGTCGATCACGCTGGCCTTGTCGCCAATCTGATCCAGATCGGTCTGGTTGATGAAATCGACCAACAAGCTTTCCTTCGCGCGATTACCCAAGCTGGCACGAATCACCCGGCGCACTTCATCCACCAGGTCCGATTTGCTCTTGATCTTCTTGTTGTGCTCAAAAATCAGCTCCAGGATGTAATCTAGATTGATTTCCTGCGATTTGAGCAGGTCCACTTCAAAGACCACATCATCCCAATCGATGGTGGATTTTTCCTTTTCTGCGCCCGCTTTTTCCCGGCGCAGCCAATCACGCACATCGTTATAGGTCGAGCGATAATCTTGGATTTTCCGCTCCGCCGGCATCTTGATCGCTTGCAGTGCGGCAAGATCTTCATCGCTCAAATAATGCTGTGCCTTGAACGCCTCAATTGCCGCCGAATCGTTCATGTCCAAGCTTTGCAAGGCCTTGAGGCTGGCGAATTCATCGTAGTTCTGGAGCACGTTCTCCACGCGCAAGTACTCGCCAAACAGCTTGGCAAAGGCCTTTTTATCAGACTCTTTTTCAATGGCTGCAGGGTTGGGGAAGCGCTGCTCCAGCTCTGTAACGACCTCAACGAAACCACGCCGCGCCTCGCCCGTTAGCACATCGGTAAAGCCCTCCATGTACTCCTTGTAGCTCTTCTCCAGCACCACGTTTCGGGTATTGCTGTTGCCGAACAAGGTGATGGCATCGATGGTCGCCTGTTCAAGATCGCGGAAGGTCACGATATTGCCAAAGGTCTTGGTCGCATCAAAAATCCGGTTGGTGCGCGAATAGGCCTGCACCAGGCCGTGGTAGCGCAGGTTCTTGTCGACGAACAGCGTGTTGAGCGTGGGCGCATCGAAGCCGGTGAGGAACATGCCCACCACGATCAACAGGTCAATTTCCCTGGCTTTGACCTGCTTAGCCAGGTCGCGGTAGTAGTTCTGAAAGCCGTTGCTGTCGACGCTGAAGTTGGTTTTGAACAGCCCGTTGTAGTCCGCAATAGCCGCATTCAAAAACTCCTTGGCGCTGCTGTTCATGGCAGAAACATCGAAGCTTTCGTCTTCGATCTCACCAACCGCATCCTGCTCCTCATTTGCCGCGAACGAGAAGATAGTGGCCACCCTCAAAGGCTTGTCACTGCCCTTCTGTAACTCCCTGAAAGACTCGTAGTACAGCTTGGCAGCGTCCACGCTGCTGACCGCGAACATGGCATTGAAGCCCTTATTTCCCGCGTGCAGTCGGTGGGTTTTCTGCCGGTAGCTGTTCAGGATGTACTGCGTGATCTCGCGGATACGCTCGGGGTGCAGCAACGCCTGCTTGTTTTCAGCCGCGGTAAGTTTTTTCTCATCCTGCTCGGTTTCAATGGCCTTGAACTGCGGCCGTACATCGTTGTAATCGACCTTGAACTTGAGCACCTTCTCGTCGCGAATCGCATCGGTGATCACGTACGAATGCAATTCACGGCCAAACACGCTTGCCGTATCTTCCGCACCTAAGGCGTTATGGCCTGCAAATATCGGCGTGCCGGTAAACCCGAACTGATAGAACTTCTTGAATTTCTTCTTCAGGTTCTTCTGCGCTTCACCAAACTGGCTGCGGTGGCACTCGTCGAAAATGAACACCACCTGTTTGCCGTAAATGGGCAGGTCAGGCTCGCTCTTCATCAGGTTGTTGAGCTTTTGGATGGTGGTGACGATGATCTTGTTGTCGTCCTTGTCCAGGTTACGCTTCAGGCCGGCCGTGCTGTCCGAACCATTCACGCTTTCCGGGGAAAAGCGCTGGTATTCCTTCATGGTCTGGTAATCCAGATCCTTGCGGTCCACCACGAAGAACACCTTGTCGACATACGCCAGCTCAGTGGCCAGACGAGCCGCCTTGAAGCTGGTCAGCGTCTTGCCGGAGCCGGTGGTGTGCCAGATAAAGCCGCCGCCTTCGTGCTTGCTCCAGTTCTTGGCGTGATACGCGCAGTTGATCGTCCACAGAATGCGTTCCGTGGCGGCAATCTGGTACGGGCGCATCACCAACAGTGTGTTGCTGACATCGAACACCGAGTAGTGCAGGAGCACATTGAGCAGCGTGTGCTTCTGGAAGAAGGTAGCGGTGAAGTCTTTCAGATCTTTGATCAGGCTGTTATCGGACTTCGCCCAGTTCATGGTGAAGTCGAAGCTGTTCTTGTTGCGCTGGGTGGTGTTAGCAAAGTAACGGCTGTCGGTGCCGTTGGAGATCACGAATAGCTGCAGGTATTTGAACAGGGAATGCTCACTATTCAAGCTCTCCTTGCTGTAGCGGTGCACCTGATTGAAGGCCTCACGAATCGCCACACCACGCTTCTTCAATTCCACCTGCACAAGGGGCAAGCCATTGACCAGAATCGTCACGTCGTAGCGATTGGCGTGGCTGCCCTTTTGTTCGAACTGCTTGATCACCTGCACCTTGTTGCGCAGAACGTTTTTCTTGTCCAGCAGGTAGATGTTCTGGATACGGCCTTCGTCAAAGACGAAGTCATGAATGTAGTCGTCATGGATCTTGCGGGTTTTCTCATTGAGCCCTTCACTGGACTTGTCCAGCCAGCTCTCGACAAAGCGTTGCCACTCACTGTCGGAAAACTGCGCGTTATTAAGCATTTGCAGCTGCACGCGCACATTGGCCAGCATGGCTTGGGGCGTGTTCAGGCCGGGCAGGTATTCATAACCCTGATTGACCAGATCCTCAATAAACTCACGCTCCAAATCGCCTTCGCTCTGATAGCTTTCGGCCACCTGCGATTCCTTTATGTACTGGTCCAGAACGATGAAGCTTTTCGATTCGGCGATGGTCGTGTAATCGCTCATTCTTGCGCGTCCCTTTTCTGCAACAGCTTTTTCACCTCGCGGTCGAAATCAGATTCGATGCGCTGCTGTGTATTGAACTTTTCATACTCGGCAAGGGTTTTCTGTTCCGCCTGCTGGCGCGACACTGTGCCGTAGCCGTTTCTGCGTCAGCTAAATATTCTCATTGCTGAGCAATACCTCTACCTTGATAGCGCCATTAGACGTGGTGTAGAGCAGAAATTCAGTGGTTTGATCGCGCAATTTAAGGTTGTACTTCGACATGGTCGTTCTCTCGTGTCATAGCACGCAGGGTGCGTACGCTACCGGCGTCTGGTGGTAATCACTGGGATGAATGATGACGGTCATGCCTTCATACGCCCTCTTGCTTCCAAAAGCCGTATTTGTCTTTCAAATTATCGAGCAACAACTTGACCATGGCTTTTTCTGCTGGAGTTGGTTCTGCAACGGCCTCATTAGACAAAGTGCTATGGCTTGTAAAATTCATGACCCTGCCCAGATAGAGCTGCTTGTCCTCAGGCAAGAGCTCCGACCAATTGGGATAGCCCAAAAAGCTGGAAGTTTTTTCGTAGAGATTGCGCAGCAAAGTGAAGTGATACCTTTCAACTCTGTTTTCAGCAATCGCCTGCTCTATCGTTTGCTTCAAATGTAGATGATAGGAAAAGCTCTTGTTAGAATCGCCGGGCTTTTCAGTGAGAGCATAAGTTCCATCATCAAGATGCTCTAGCAAATAGCAGACCTTATTTTTTAACTCATTGAATAATACGTTGTAGAATAACGGACTGTGCGTCGTAACGATAAACTTCAGGTCGGATCGACTGGATTTGATCAACCCCCCCAAGTTGACCGCCAATTCGATCAAATGGTTGTCATCAAGAGAGCTGACCGGATCATCAATAAAGACGTATTCCAGGCGGTCAAACTGGTTGGTCTCCCGACCTTCAGGCTCGGCGAAATTTAGAATCGTGATTACTTGATCCAAAAGAGCATAAAAGACACTCCATACGAAATTACTTTCTTCACCCTTAGATATCTTGATATAGCCAGATCGCTCATTGTTGCCACGCTCCAGAGAAAAGCTTACCTCTGTGAAGTCCTCACTAAAATGCGGCGTTAGTTTGTCATTCGCATAGCGCTGGAAATACTTGACGATGTTTCCGTCTTGACCCAAATCTCTAAGCAGAGCGAGCAACCAATCCGTGTATGAATTCGGCTGAATCCTCAGCTTGGGCTCTGCATCTCCCGCCAAATCGTTATCCCAAAAGAACAGATCTTCGGTAAACGCGTTGTAATAAAGAATCTTGTTACGCGACAACTCAAGCTGATCAGCCTCACCAGCTCCGTCTCCGCCATCGCCCTTCGGTGCAATTAGCTGCTTTAACTCACGCGACAGGCGTGTTTTGCCCGTACCGTTAAAGGCATAGATAAGCTGCACCTTGGGCACAGGTTTAGCCTCTTCTATCACCTTCGTCTTTTCAGGAACGGTTTTTTGAACCGTTTTAGGAGTGCTCAACTGTTGAGCTATTTCCGATAGCGTCTTGCCCATATTACGCCGCTACCTCTTCAGGCCTAGGGAAACTGAACAGCAAGTCGCGGTAATACGCGTATTGCTTTTGGCGCAAAGCAATTTCGTGCGGTAATACTTCGCTGACGGTGTGTGTCAAAACGTCTAATTTGTCGAGGATGGCAACGATACGAGCTTGTTCGGCAAGGGATTTATCAGGATCACCTGGATAAGGAACAGGGATTTTAATCTTTGAAAAACCTTTAACCAGCAGTGTATTAACTTTGGTTCTGGCTATATATTTTGCCTTCTCTGCAACGAATGGTGTTGCTTGCATGCAATAGGAAACAAATTTCGGATCCATCGAATGCCGAAAAGCATAGCAATGGTCATGTATAGCGACCTTTTCATCTCCGAGCCATGCCACTGCCTTACCAACATCTTCAACAGTCTCACCCACATCGGTTATCACCACATCGCCTGGCTCTGCATAGCGCAGCGACCCAACCATATCATTTCTGACCTGAGAAAAAGCTCGCGTCGTAAAAACGCCGTAACGCGTGTATATCTCGCCGTAATGGATAACGTTGATTCCGTCTTCCACATAGTCAGCCTTGGTAAAACGCTTGCCACGAATAAACTCGCCAATATTCCCCAGCGCCTTCCACTCCACATTCCCTTCTTTAAAACTCAACAAATTGTCGCGATAGTAGATATATTGCTTTTTACGCGAGGTAAGCTCGGCAGTAAGTTCGGCAGTTAGCTCGGCAGTTAGCTCGGTAAAGGTGTCCAGTATGCGGACAATTTCGGTTTGAATCTCAAGCGATTTTTTGGGATTTTCTGGGCAAGGGATGGGGATTAGGAGCCTTTTAAGATCGCCCATCGGTAAACTCACCACCGGTGACCCAACAATTTTTTTGCTGTATTCTTTCACTATCCCTTGAGAACGCAGGAGGTGCGAAAGATATCGTGAATCAATAATTTTATGAATGGGCTTAATTACGTACACCCCTTCCTTTATATTCCAGGTCTCGGGTTCATTTTTTACAACAGCAACTCTTCCGACTGTTCCTGTTCCTGAAAACAAAATATCGCCAACTTCTAAATTTGAGCGATTATTTATAAGCTCCAGGGCCTTCTTGTTAACCCTATCTGTTTTATCTAGAAATACTACATTTCCATTTTGAATTTCACGTACGGTAACGTAGTAGCCTTCTGCATCCACTGTATTTAACTGAAAATTTTGGCGGGGGTTAAGCCCAGTTTTTAGTGAAACAATTACATCATCAAGTGGTTTCCACACCACCACTACACCATCCAGCAATCTACCCAAGAAGTTCATGCTGCTCATGCTCCCAACTCCTCACCCTCGATCTCCGCAACGATGGCATCAATATCTTTGCGCAGCTGGTCGATCCTGACAACCGCGGTTTTCAGGTCGGCATTGAGCTGAGCAATATTCACCACTTCGCGGTTGTCCTTGGCATCGATATAGCTGCTGACGGACAGGTTGTAATCGTTGGCAGCCACCTTATCCAAAGGGACGGACCTGGCAAAGTGATCCACATTCGCCTTGCTGTCGAACACCTGCATGATGCGCTCGATATGCGAGTCTTCCAGCAGGTTGTTGTTGGTGCCTTTTTTAAACAGGCCGCTGGCGTCGATAAATTGAGTGGTGGTGTCCGTCTTGTGTTTGGACAGCACCAGAATATTCACAGCGATGGTGGTGCCGTAGAACAGGTTGGAGGCGAGCGAAATCACACTTTCCACAAAGTTGTTGTCCACCAGGTATTGGCGGATTTTCTGCTCGGCTCCACCCCGGTAGAAAATGCCGGGGAAGCAGACAATGGCGGCGCGGCCTTTAGCTGAGAGGTAGCTGAGGGCGTGCAGCACAAAGGCGAAATCAGCCTTGGATTTGGGGGCTAGCACGCCGGCCGGGGCAAAGCGGTCGTCGTTGATCAGGGTGGGGTCGTCCGCCCCCTTCCACTTCACCGAATACGGCGGGTTGGAGACGATGGCATCGAAGGGTTTATCGTCGCCAAAGTGCGGTTCGATCAGCGTATCACCGAGCTGGATATTGAATTTGTCGTAGTTGACGTTGTGGAGGAACATATTCATCCGCGCCAGGTTATACGTGGTGTGGTTGAGTTCCTGACCGAAAAAACCGTCTTCGATGATGTGTTCATCAAAGTGCCTCTTGGCTTGCAGCAGCAGCGAGCCCGAGCCGCAAGCGGGATCGTAGATCTTGTTGATACTGGTTTGCTTGTGCATGGCGAGCTGGGCGATCAGCTTGGAGACCTGCTGCGGAGTGAAGAACTCACCGCCCGATTTGCCGGCATTGGCGGCGTAGTTGGAGATGAGGAATTCATAAGCGTCGCCAAAAAGGTCGATGTGGCTTTCGTCAAAGGTGCCAAAGTCCAACTTTGCTACACCTTTGAGCACGTCGGCGAGGCGCGCATTCTTGTCCTTTACGGTATTGCCCAGACGGTTGCTAGTGGTGTCGAAGTCGGCAAACAGACCTTTGATATCGCGCTCGGAGGGGTAGCCGCTGGCGGACGCTTCAATGTCTTTAAAGATGTTAGCCAGGTCGGTGTTCAGGCTTTCGTTGCTGTGGGCACTGGCCGCCACTTTGGCGAATAGCTGGCTGGGGTAGATGAAGTAGCCCTTGGTCCTGATGGCATCGTCTTTGACTGCCGCGATATTCTTGTCGCCATCACCCATTGCGACGTAATCGACTGACTCATCGCCGCCGGTCATGTAATCCGCGAAGTTTTCGCTGATAAAGCGGTAGAACAGGGTGCCGAGCACATATTGCTTGAAGTCCCAGCCATCGACGGCGCCACGGACATCGTTGGCGATGGCCCATATCTGGCGCTGCAAAGCGGCACGTTGTTGGGTGCTGGTCATGCGTTTTCCCTGTTAATTTTCTAGGTTTTAGTCGTTTGCTGGATGTCGTTAAGGCGCTTGCTGTGTGATCCGGAGCCGTGGCAGCTGCGCGGTCTATGCTGGTTTCAGCTCAAGCAGTTCGCCTACTTGACATTCAAACATTAGGCACAGCTTCTCAATGGCCTCCAGATCCACTTTCTGCGCTGTTTCTTTGTAGAGCAGGGTTACCGTGGCGCGGCTAAGCCCCGTTTCTCTGGCTACGTCAGCAATACGCATTTTGTGCTCGCCCATCATGCGGGCGAGATGGCAGCGGATCATGGCTGTGCCCCTGGAAATTGGTCTTCTCGTGAACCCAGAGGGTAACACGGTGGCTTTTGTTAGCGTGACATTTTGCTAGTCAAACTAAAATTTTGCAGCCAAAACTAACTTCTTATCGGCTTTGGGTTTGCCTGGAGATTAGCGCGAGATCGAGCCCCACTATTCGGCAAACACCTTCGTGGGTTATCCCCTAAGCCAGCACACGGAGGTAGGAAAACAACTCAAGCAGCGATAAATGCTTAAGCTGTTTTTCAGAGCGGGCAATCAGCTCATCAAAAGGCTTGAGTTGATCCAATAAACGGTCGAAAACACCGAAGAAGACTTGCCACTCATCCCCTGCGAGCAACGCATGCATGGCAAGCTAGAGCGGCGACTCCGTACGCTCGAACAGCTTCGCATAGCGAATCGCCCATCTGAGGGTTTCTGAGTTATGACTAGCGAGGTGTAACGGCAGCTCGACACTGACTGCTTTTTCGAAATGTAGCACCCGGCTCGCCCAGCTGGATGAATTGGCCGTAAAGCCCAAACTGAAGCGACCGCAAGTCATAGTGCGGCTGATAACCGGTGAATTCGAAGCAGGGATACACCTTGATTATTAGCCGGCCCCCCATGAGCCTCCTTTCGCTGATAGGTGTCGCATTCACATCACCCGACACTGCCCTGACGCAACAGCATCAAAACTCTGTATTCCAAACAGTATTCCATGCAGTTTTCCTAACCTAAATATATTATTTATATCAGTAACTTACATGATTGGTTCAGATTACCCCGGCCCACCAACTGTCAACGACAAAGCCCGCCCAGTGCGGGCTTTGTCATATCTTCGGTTAGTCGAATGGCCGCCCATTTCCTTCACATTCTCAAGCCTGCCGGTGGCTGTGAATGTTCGACGTTGTACTAAAAGGACGCTGGGGCGGCACCGCTTCGGCTCATTCTCCAATTTAACGAAACCAGTTTGGCTGAAAGACGAGTGCGCTTGTGTGATAGCAAAACCACAGCCATCCCCTTACCATTCCGCGGCTGGCTGGATGCCTCGCAGAGAAACCCGGTTCGCACGCGGAAACACTCAACCTGCACAAGGAAGGCAATAAAACATGAGCTTCATCGAAACAATCCAATCCAAGGAAGTCGATATCTACATATCGGCGTTCTTCACCATCCTCGGCCTGATTCTGGGAGCCATTCTGGATCGGGTACTGAAAGGCGATTCTCCACAATCCGCCAATCAGCCGGGCCATTCGGTAAACCTGACCTTCAACACGGTGGTCAATCCACCGCTGGGCGTGAACGCCGCCAGCACAAGCCAGGATATGACTCCAGTCATCTTCATGATGATGGTGATTGCCGGGCTGATTTATGTGTTTTTCCGGGCCGAGATACTCAACCTGCTTTCCTGGATCACGCTATTCACCATTTCACTATGGGCTGGCGGCACCTTGCATAGCCTTTACCGAGGCTTCTTCGCGGGCATTAAGTGGATCGTTGCGCTGTTGTTTTGCTTGGCATTTTGCGTGGCCGCGACGTATGTCACCGACGAAGCTTTTATGCCCACCCTAGCGCCGCAAAACTTTCAGTACAGCCAGCAGATCATCAATGAGCAGGGCCTGACGGGAATAAAAAAATATTTCGTCTTGCTGGACATGCACTGGTTCTTGCTACACCTGATAGGCGTACTGCTGTTTATCTATACCAGCCTTCGGATGATGCTTTTTTCAACCTACTTCATCGTTGCGGGTGCACATGCCAATAACAACGGTACTCACGAACCTTGGCTTTCCAGAAAAACCCGCAAGTACGCCAATCTGCGCAAAAACATCATCTTCATGCCTATCCTGCTGGTTCTCGCGTACCTGCTTACCTCGGGTCTTGCTTTCGACTGGTTCATCCACACGATGCCAAATCAGGTCAATGCGTTGATGAACACGGTGCTGTATGGGCGCTGATATTTTCATCGTGCGCTGGAGATCGACTGTCGGGACATCAACCCGGTCGGCAGAAGCGAGATGAACTTTTCTTCACTACGCCCACCCGACCAATCCCATAAAATCCCCCCGCTCATTCAAGAAACTACGGTTCGCCCGCGCTCCTAGCGGGCTTTTTTTCGCCTCGGCTTCTCCATATCTTGCCGCTCCCCACCATATGCGCGACTCTGCCTGCAGATCCCTCGCCAAGGAGCGCTCGATGCCGCTGTTATCCCTGCCCTGCCCGCGCCTGACCCTTGCCATCCTCTCCCCCGATCAAGCCGAGCTCGAAAGCGCGTTCTACCAGCGCAACCTCCGCCACCTGGCGCCGTGGTCGCCCATCCGCACCACCGACTACTTCTCCACCGCCAACATCCGTCGTCGCTTGGAGATCCAGGCCAGTGCTTTCGAAGCCGGGTTAGCCATGCATTTCGCGCTGCTGTCGTCGGACGGTCAGCAGATGATCGGTGCGTGCAATTTCAGCGGGGTTATTCGTGGGGCGTTTCAGGCGTGTTATTTGGGTTATCACATCGATGAGGCGCATCAGGGGCTGGGTTTGATGCAGGAGGGGCTGGAGGCGGGGATTGGTTATATGTTCGATGTGCAGAATCTGCATCGGATCATGGCCAATTACATTCCGGGCAATGAGCGCAGTGCGCGGTTGCTTGAGCGCTTGGGTTTTGAGCGCGAGGGCTATGCGAAGGCGTATCTGAACATCGCCGGACGTTGGCAGGATCATGTGCTGACGGCGCTGGTCAATCCGGGGTTCGAGGCGCCGGATCAGCGTTGGTCGCGGCGCCTGGGTTGAGTTGCGCGAAATCTGTCCGACAAAAATCCTTTCAGCTCTCGGGTTTGCGGCCGATACAGACCTGCTAACACCCCTGCTGGCTCAAAAGAACAACAATCTTCCAGCTTAACTGACGACCAAGAAACCCAACGTTTCTGGAGGATTTGCATGAATAGCTGGTTCGGTAACATCAGCGTGAACATGAAACTCGGCCTGGGCTTCGGCCTCGTGCTGGCCCTGACCTGCGTTCTGGCGCTGACCGGCTGGACCAGCCTCGGCGGCCTGATCGACCGCAGCAACTGGATGAGCGACATCACCCAGCTCAACGCTGGCCTGACCAAACTGCGCGTGGTGCGCCTGCAATACATGCTGACCAATGGCGACGAAACCGCCGCGCAGAATGTGCAGACCACCCTGGAAAGCTTCGCTGCTCAGCAGCAGGCGTTGATCAGCAAATTCAAGAGTCCGGAGAACGTCAAACTGCTCAAGCAGCAGGCGGCGACCATCGCTGAATACCAGACCTCGCTGAACAAAATGCGCAACGCCTATCGCACCGGCAACAGCGCCCGCGACACCATGAGCGTCAATGCCCAGAACGCCTACAACCTGATCGAATCGATCAGCCAGCGCGTGCAGCAGATGGAGTTGAGCGATCAGCGTTTCGAGCAGTTCCAGGCGGTTACTGCAGCGAAGGAAGCCTTCATCCTCGCGCGCTATGAAGTGCGTGGTTACACCGCGACCAGCAATGCCGAAACCGAGCAGAAAGCCGTCGGCCAGATCGACGCGGCCATCGCCAGTCTCAAGCCACTGAATGCGCAATTTGCCGCGACTCAGCAGGATGCCCTGCGCCAATTGGAAACCGCGCTGACCAGCTATCGCAGTGCGTTGATGGCGTACAAGAACGCCAACACCGAGGCGGTGCAGGCGCGTAAGGAAATGACCGATCAGGGCACCACCATCGTCGCCCTGAGCGAACAGCTGTACCAGATCCAGCTTGATCGCCGTGACGCCGAAAGTGCCCAGGCGCGCACCTTCCAGTTGATCAGTACGTTGCTGGCGCTGCTGGTTGGCGTGATTGCGGCGGTAATCATCACCCGTCAGATCACCCGTCCGTTGCAGGAAACCCTCGCCGTGGTCGAGCGCATCGCCAGCGGCGACCTGACCCAGAATGTCACCGTTACCCGCCGCGACGAACTCGGCGTGTTGCAGCAAGGCATCGCGCGCATGGGCGTGACCCTGCGTGACTTGATCAGCGGCATCCGCGACGGCGTCACGCAGATTGCCAGCGCCGCCGAAGAGTTGTCGGCCGTGACCGAGCAGACCAGTGCGGGTGTGAACAGCCAGAAAGTCGAGACCGATCAGGTCGCCACGGCCATGCACGAAATGACTGCCACCGTGCAGGAAGTTGCGCGTAATGCTGAGGAAGCGTCGCAAGCCGCCGCCGCCGCTGACGGCGAAGCTCGTGAAGGCGACAAGGTTGTGAATGAGGCCATCGCGCAGATCGAGCGTCTGGCCAGCGAAGTGGTGCGTTCGACCGAAGCGATGAGCGTGTTGCAGCAGGAAAGCGACAAGATCGGCAGCGTCATGGACGTGATCAAGGCTGTCGCCGAACAGACCAACCTGCTCGCACTCAACGCCGCGATCGAGGCGGCACGTGCCGGTGAAGCCGGGCGTGGTTTTGCCGTGGTCGCCGATGAGGTGCGCGGTTTGGCTCAACGCACGCAGAAATCCACCGAGGAAATCGAAGGTCTGGTCGCCGGTCTGCAGAACGGCACCCAGCAGGTTTCTGCAGTGATGAACAACAGCCGCGCGCTAACCGACAGCAGCGTCGCCCTGACGCGCAAGGCCGGCGCCTCGCTGGAAAACATCACCCGCACGGTGTCGAACATCCAGTCGATGAACCAGCAGATCGCCGCCGCTGCCGAACAGCAAAGCGCCGTGGCCGAAGAGATCAGCCGCAGCATCATCAACGTGCGCGACGTGTCCGAGCAGACCGCAGCGGCGAGTGATGAGACGGCAGCGTCGAGTGTTGAACTGGCGCGGTTGGGTGGTCAGTTGCAGCAGATGGTCAGCCACTTCCGCGTTTGATGTTGGTTTTGCGCTGTAGCTGAAACCGAATCGCGGGCAAGCCCGCTCCCACAGGTTTTCGTGGTCGACCACTGTTGATGTGTTCACCTCGATAACTGTGGGAGCGGGCTTGCCCGCGATGGCGGTGGGTCAATCAAATCAACATTGCCTGACACTGCGCCTTCGCGAGCAGGCTCGCTCCCACATTTGGATTAGTGTGACTCACCGGATTTTGAGCAGACCGCAGATTTCTTGTGGGAGCGAGCTTGCCCGCGATGGCGGTGGGTCAACCAAATCCATGTTGCCTGACACTCCGCATTCGCGAGCAGGCTCGCTCCCACATTGGATTTGTGTGACTCACCGGATTTTGAGCTCACCGAAAATCCCTGTGGGAGCGGGCTTGCCCGCGATGGCGATGGGTCAGTCAAACCAACGTCGCCTGACACTGCGCCTTCGCGAGCAGGCTCGCTCCCACATTGGATTTGTGTGGGTCGCTGGATTTTGAGCACACAGCAAAATTCCTGTGGGAGCGGGCTTGCCCGCGATGGAGGTGGGTCAGTCAAATCAACATTGCTTGACGCTGCGCCTTCGCGAGCAGGCTCGCTCCCACATTGGATTTGTGTGGGTCGCTGGATTTTGAGCACACCGCAATACCCCTGTGGGAGCGGGCTTGCCCGCGATGGCGGTGGGTCAATCAAATCAACATTGCTTGACGCTGCGCCTTCGCGAGCAAGCTCGCTCCCACATTTGGATTTGTGTGACTCACCGGATTTTGAGCGCACAGCAAAATCCCTGTGGGAGCGAGCCTGCTCGCGAAAGCGGTGGATCATTCAGATCATCATTGACTGACACTCCGCCTTCGCGAGCAGGCTCGCTCCCACAGGGGTCTAGGGTGTCGGGACTATTCGGGATACCCGGTGATTCTGCGGATGCTTTGGTACAGCGGTTTGAGCTGCCGGTACATGCGCAAATACACCTCTTTATACAACTGCTCATAAACCTTCTGCGCCTCAGGCTGCGGTGTGAAAACCGCTCCAACCCGAGTCATCGCCGCAATGGCCGATGGGAAATCCCTATGCAATCCCAACCCCACCGCACAGCAAATCGCCGCCCCCAACCCGGACGCTTCATACACATGCGGGCGCTCGGCCGGCAGGCCGAAGATGTTGGCGGTCAGTTGCATGGCGGCGTCGCTTTGTGAGCCGCCGCCGGCGACGCGCAGGCGCTGGATCGAGACTTTTGAGCGTCGCTCGATATTCTCCATGCCTTGGCGTAGCGCGTAGGCCAGTCCTTCGAGAATCGCCCGGTAGATATGCGCGCGGGTGTGTACGTCGCCGAAGCCGATCATCGCGCCTTTGGCTTCCACGCCCGGTTCGCGGATGCCCGGTGACCAGTAGGGTTGCAGCATCAGGCCCATCGAGCCCGGGGGCACTTCGTTGACCAGCGCGTCGAACAGTTGCTCCGGCTCGATGCCCTGGGCTTTCGCCTGCTGCATCTCGCGCAGGCCGAATTCGTTCTTGAACCAGCTGACCATCCAGTAGCCGCGATAAATCATCACTTCGCAGTTGTACTGATCGGGCACGGCCGAGGGGTACGGCGGGATCAGCGGGACGATTTCCAGGTAGCGCGAGCGGGTGCTGGTGATCGTCGCGGTGGTGCCGTAAGACAGGCACACGGTGCGTGCGTCGACCACGCCGGAGCCGATCACTTCGCAGGCCTTGTCCGCGCCCGCCGCGATCAGCGGCAGGCCTTCGGGAATGCCGGTGTGCCGGGCGGCTTCGGCGCTGATGTAGCCGAGGGTTTCGCCGGGTTTGTGCAGGCTCGGCAACTGCTCCGGGCGCACCGCCAGTGCCTGCCATTTCCAGTCGCGCGGCGCCGCCCATTTCAGCCGTTTGAAGTCGAAGGGCAGATAGCCGACGCAACAGCCGACCGAATCGACGAAGCGCCCGCAGAGGCGATGGGTGAGAAAGCCAGAAAGCAGTAAATATTTGTCAGTCGCCGCCCACACCTCGGGCTGATGCCGGGCGATCCAGTTGGCCTCGGCCTGAGCGCGGAAATAATCCACCGTCGCTTGGGCGCCGACCAGTTTGAACAGCCAGCCCCACGGCCCCTTGATGCCGCCCTCGACCTCAGCCTGACGTTGATCGAGCCAGACAATTGCCGGGCGCAGCGGTTTGCCCTTGGCGTCCACGTTGATCACTGTGCCGCGCTGGGTAGTCAGGGACACGCCGGCAATCTGCGCACGGTCGATGCCGGTCTGCTGCCAGAGTTGCTGGCAGGCCTCGCCGAGTTTCGCCCAGTAATATTCCGGATCCTGCTCGGCCCAACCGGGTTGCGTCGAGTAGTACGCCTGCAAGTCGACTTTGCCTTTGCCGAGCAGATTGCCCTGCAGATCGAAGAGCAACGCGCGCACGCTCTGGGTGCCGTTGTCGATCGCTAACAGGTATTTCATGGCGTGATCTCCGGCAAGCCGTGATCGCGCAGCCACAACAACCGATAACGCTGAGTTTCCGCATGCCAGCGCTCATCATCCCAGGCCAATCGTGGCTGGCACAGCGTGCGGATCGCAGACAAATAATCCTCGCCACCGCGCGGCAGCAACAGGCCCAAACGGGTGCGGCGTAGCAGCAAATCATCCAGGTGCAGAATCATTTCCGCCTCGCAGGCAAACGCCAGCTCTGCCCACAAAGTATCGGTGGCGCCAACCGTTTCCAGACCGAGTTCGCCGAGCAATTGCGCCAGCCTCGGCAGGTCTCGACCGTGACGCCCGGCTAAGCGTCGCCATTGATTGCCGCTCAGTCCCGCAATCGTCAGCGGCGGCACAGCGGCGAACACCGGCGCGCCGTCATCGACAAAAGAACGCCCAAGCATCGCCGCACAAGCCTTGAGCACTTCGAGCGCTTGCGGGCGAAATGTGGTCAGTTTGCCGCCGGCCAAAGTCACGCAACCCGGCTCCTGCCACAACACATGTTCGCGGGTTTCGTTGGACGGTTTGCCCTGCTGCGCACGCGTTGCGCTGCCCACCACCGGACGCACGCCTGACCAGGTCGAGAGCACGTCGTCGACGCCCACTTCGGCGCCGGGAAATTGCTGCTGGCACGCGGCGAGCAGATAGTCGAGTTCGTCGCTGGAAATGCGCGCACTGTGGTCTAGGTCCTCGCGGTGATCGAGGTCCGTGGTGCCGACCACCGTCGCGCCTTCCCACGGAAACACGAACACCGGGCGCCGGTCGCGCTGATGCAGAAAAGTGAACGCCTGCGCCACTGGCAAACGCCAGCCTGGCAGCAACAGATGACTGCCGCGCAACGGTCGCAATTGCTTCGCTGCTTCGGCGGGACGCAAGCGCTCAGCCCAAGCGCCCGTAGCCACGGCCAGCACGCCAGAGCGCAATCGCAGCGTCGCGCCGCCCTCGCCATCTTCGATCTGAACCCCGCACACCCGCCCGCCTTCACGCAGCAGTTGCGTGACCCGCACACCACTGATAATCACCGCACCATCGGCCCGGGCCTCGCGCAGTACGCGCATCACCAGCCGCGCGTCATCGGTCAGGGCATCGACAAAACAGCTGCCGCCGAGCAGGCCGTTTTCCTTCACCCCCGGGGCGAGAAAACGCAGTTGCTGCGCGTCATGAAAAGCATGGTTGCGCCGCCCCGCCAGCGCGTCGTACACCGAGAGCAGGCCGCCCATGACGCGCGGCCCGGGAAAGCCGCCGCGATAGTGCGGCATCATGAAACTCATCGGCTCGACCAGCCCCGGCGCTTCGTCGAGGAGGCGCTGACGCTCGCGCACCGAATCGCGGGTCAGGCGCCACTGGCCCTTGGCGATGTACCGCAAACCGCCGTGGACCATTTTCGATGATCGGCTGGACGTACCCCAGGCAAAATCACGCTGTTCCAGCAGCAAACAGCGCCAGCCCCGGCGCGCGGCTTCGCGGACGATTCCGGCGCCGCTGATGCCGCCGCCGATCACGATCAGGTCCCAGGTTTCATCCGCTAGCGTCGGTAGCATCTGCTCGCGCCATTGCGCGTTCCATTCCGCTGTCATGGCCGCGACTCTGGCAATAACGTGCCGGGATTGAGGCGCCCTTCCGGGTCGAAATGTTCACTCAGCGCCTGCAACGTCTGCATCGCCAGCGGGCCTTTTTCGCGCAGCAGATACGGCGAGTGATCCTTGCCGACACCGTGCTGATGGCTGATGGTGCCGTGGTTGTCGACGATGGTCTGGCTGGCCGCGTGTTTGAGCATCCGCCAGCGCGCCAGCGTCGCGGCATAGTCGGCTGCCGGGCGAAACACGTAGGTGGTGTAAATGCTCGAGCCTTCGCCGTAAACGTGCGAGAGATGAGTGAACACATGCACGCGCTCGCCCTCGGCGGCCAGGGCATCGCGCAGGCTGTTTTCGATCAGGCTGAGCAAGTGGTCGACGTTGCTCCAGTCGGTGGCCGTTTCGAGGGTGTCGACCACGTAACCGGCGTTCCATAGGTTCTCGCGCAGGTAGGGAAAACGGAAGCGGTTCTGCGCCCACTTCTTGCCCAGCAGGGTGCCGGTGAACACGCCGCCGAAGGCTTTCAGATGCTGGCGCGCGTGTTTCAGCGACAGTGCGTTTTGCCGGCGATTGCCGGTGACACCGAAGGTCAGCAGGCATTTGCCGTCGCCGGCGCCGCGCAGCTTGAGGTACTTCTCCAGCCAGGCGATCTGTTGCGGATGGCCGGCCAGCGCCAGTTGCGTTTCGGTTTCCACCGCGTTGGACAGACGCAGCATCGACAGCGGTACGCGCGCCTGCGCCAGTTGCCGGATTGCTTGCAGCGCGTGCGGCCAATCGGGCAGAAACACGCCGTAGAAACGCTCGTCCGCCGGCAACGCGCTGACTCGCACTTTGACTTCGGAAATGATCCCGAAGCGGCCTTCGCAACCGAGCACCACTTCACGCAGATCCGGGCCGGCGGCCGACGCCGGGAATGTCGGAATCTGCAAAGGCCCGGCGAACGTTTCCAGGGTGCCGCCAGCGAACAATTGCTCGATCCGCCCGTAGCGCAACGACTGCTGGCCGCTGGAACGACTGGCCACCCAACCGCCCAGCGTCGACAGCTCCCACGACTGCGGGAAATGTCCCAGCGTGTAGCCGCGCGCACGCAACTGGCTTTCGACTTGCGGCCCGCTGGCGCCGGGGCCGAATGTCGCCAGCAGGCTCTGTTCGTCGAGGTCGGTCAGGCGATTCATCCGCGCCAGCGACACCGTCAGCACCGGCCGCGTGGAGTTCGGCGGATTGATGTGCCCGGCCACCGATGTGCCGCCGCCGTAGGGAATCAGGCACAGATCCTGATCATGGGCGAGCGCCAGCAATTGGCGGATCTGCTCAGCGCTTTCGGGAAAGGCCACGGCATCGGGATATGTGCCCAATGCGCCTTCGCGCAACGCCAGCCAGTCCGGCAGGCTCTGGCCGCGCGCGTGCAGCAGGCGATCGTGCGCATCGACGCTGTACAAGCGATGCGGCACCAGGCGCGAGGTCGGCACTTGCGTCAACGCCGCTTCCAATGTCGCATCAGGCAATGCGCGGCCAGCGCCCAAGCGTTCGTGGAGAAATGTCGCGCCCTGGGCCGGCAATTCGACCACCGTGCCTGCCTCTCCCCAGCCGTTCCAGCGTCGCATGCGTGTGTCCTTTTTCTGCCGTTGGATCAAGCTTGCATACTAGTCAGCGCTGTAGATCTGTCACGGTCGCATCCGGCCAGATCCTGTAGCCAATGGCGCCAAACGTCCGGGCATTTACTTTCGCCGGGCAATCCACTTACCTTGCGCCATTCACTCGCTCACGCGCCGTCGATCAAAGGACCGCGACCATGCCATCGCTTGGCTTCACTTCCGTTCCGCCGCTGCTCAAATACCTGCGCCATGCCGAACAGTTGGGCATGGCCATCGAGCCTGCGTTGGCGGCGGCCGGGTTGCAGGCGCAGCAGTTGAGCGACAACACCTTGCGCCTGCCGGGTGAGGTTCACGAGCGCTTGCTGGATTATTTCTGCGAGCACTCGGGCGATGGGTTGTTCGGGCTGCATGCGGCGAATTTCGTCCTGCCCAATTCGTGGAGCGTGCTCGGTTACATCACCATGAATTGCGCGACGCTGGGCGATGCGATGAGCCGGATCATGCCGTTCGAAAAACTCGTCGGCGACATGGGCGTCAGCCGCGCCGAGGTGCAGGGCGAGCATGTGCATCTGATCTGGACCTGCCGCTACCAGCGGCCACGGATTCGTCGGCATCTGGTGGAAAACGTGCTCGGTTCGTGGCTGCACTACGCGCGCTGGATCGCCGACACGCAGCTGTCACCGGCCTGCGTATGGCTGGAGCATGGGCGGCCGGATGCGGTGACGCTGGCCGAGTACGAGGCGTTTTTTGGTTGCCCGGTGCTATTCGATCAGGCGTATTCGGCGCTGGTGGTGCCGCTGGCGTATTTGCAATTGCCGCTGCGCCAGGCCGATGCGCAATTGCTGCGAACCCTGGAAGAACACGCGATGGGTTTGCTGGCGACGCTGGAAGATGCCTCGCTGGCGCAGCAGGTGAAAAACATCCTGCGCAGTTTGCTCAAGGAGGGCTTGCCGCGCAAGGAGCAAGTGGCCGAACAGCTCAGCGTGTCGGTGCGCACGTTGCAGCGGCAGTTGCAGCAGGTCGGGACGTCGTATCAGCAGATTCTTGATGAGCTGCGTCAGGAGTTGGCGGAGCACTATTTGCTCAACAGTACGTTGCCGATTCAGGACATTGCGCAGTATCTGGGCTTCACCGAACCGCGCTCGTTTCATCGCACCTTCAAGAGCTGGCGCGGGATGCCGCCGGGGGAGTTTCGGTTGCGGAATCGGCGGTGATGCTGATGGCCCCTTCGCGAGCAAGCTCGCTCCCACAGTAGTTTTTCGGTTGCCTGCACTTTCGAGTTCATCGCAGATCCCCTTGTGGGAGCGAGCTTGCTCGCGAAGGCGTCATTCGCCACACCGATTAAACACGCCTTGGCACAACTGTTTAAAGCCGCCAGACATTCAGCGAAACCACCCACAATTCCTTGCGCCCCTGCCTACGCCTGCGCCAGAATCCGCCGGCTTGTGCGCCCCAGACCTCATCGCTACTGTGATTGCGTCACTGCCTATCAGTGATCGGGTTTAGTAGCCCGGAGTATTTGGGGTGCATCGTTCATCAGACAGTCAGGTCTCGCCTGAGCTTTATGGTGGCTGTGCGCAGGGCGCTCTCGGGCGCGCCGGTTTCCCAGATCCCCGGTCTACTAACCTGCGCACAGCTGCCTCCACTTTCTTTAGTAGGAAAGCGGTGGCCAGCCAAATGAGGATCTGGATATGTTCAAAGTAACCCCAAACCCGCCCCCCACCGACTCGGCATCTCCCTACGAATCCGCCGACTCAAAGAAATTCCACGAAGCCGCCGACCGCGCCCTCGATCATTACCTCGGCCCGTCCAGCGCCGAATTCATGGCCCCGCCCTACAAATCCAACACGCTGTACATGGCCAATCCCGAGGCCGACAACGAATCGCTGCTGGCCGATGCCTGCGAAACCCTGGGGTCGGCGACGGTGATGCTCAACGATCAGGCGGGGCTGGTGAACGGCTCGCAGCGCAAGACGTTGCAGGGCATTGCGCAGATTGTGATGGTCGCGGAGATGGCGGTGAATCGGGTGCTGGATCGGTTGGTGCCGACTGATTGAGGGTTTTTGAGGAATTTGGTGTGGGCTGGTTTTGGTGGGGTGTCAGGGATTGCCCTCACCCCAGCCCTCTCCCAGAGGGAGAGGGGGCCGACCCGGTTGTCTTGCGTTGTCCGTCGACCTGAAAGACCGAGTCGATTGTGGATTCGACGCCATGCATTCAATTCGATTATGGATTCAGCACAGCACATTCAGGTCGGCGTAACTCCCGAGCATCCCGCAATCGGTCCCCTCTCCCCCCGGGAGAGGGCTAGGGTGAGGGGCTTTTGATCTTGGGCGCCAAGCTCAAAGACTGATCGCATTGGTAAACACCAACCGATTGCCAAACGGATCAGCAATGGTCATGTCCTGACTCCCCCAAGGCATCGCCTGAATCTGCGGATGCGAGAACTTGTAATCCTTGGCCATCAGCTGCTGCTGAAACGCCTCCAGCTCATCGGTCTCGATACGCAGCGCCGAACCCGGGCAGGCATCGCCGTGATGCTCGGACAGATGCAGCACACACTCGCCCCGCGACACCTGCAGATACAGCGGAAAATTCGCTTCGAAGCGATGCTGCCAGTCGATCTTGAAACCGAGAAAATCGACGTAGAACTCGACAGCCTTGGCCTCATCGAAGATCCGCAGGATCGGGGTGGTTTTGCCGAAGCTCATGGGGTGCTCCCTGACTGATTGGCCCCACAGTGTAGATGGGGAGGATGTCAGCAAATCGGCTTGTGGATGGCTTTCTTTAATTGCACAGTGCCACTATGAGACATGGATCAAAAGATCGCAGCCTTCGATCTCCTGTAGGAGCTGCCGAAGGCTGCGATCTTTTGGCGCCATCATCATCAATAAAATCCTTCGCGCAAATTACCTTCGCGAGCCAGAAACCGCCCTGCCCTGCTGCCATTCGCCTGCCCGTCGCGATAACTCAACACGCCGTTGACCCAAACCCCGTCAATCCCCTGCGCGGCCCGTTGCGGATCATTGAAATCGGCCACATCGCGCACGGTCGCCGGATCGAACAACACCAGATCCGCCCAATGTCCTGCACGAATTTCGCCCCTTTCCTGCAAGCCAAAACGCGCCGCCGACAGGCCGGTCATCTTATGCACGGCGGTGTGCAGCGGAAACAACCCGACGTCGCGACTGAAATGGCCCAGCACCCGTGGGAAAGCGCCCCACAGGCGCGGATGCGGGAACGGGTCTTCGGGCAGTCCGTCAGAACCGACCATCGAAAGCGGATGGGCGAGGATTCTTCGTACATCCGCCTCGTCCATGCCGTAGTACACCGCGCCCGCCGGTTGTAGCCGTTTCGCGGTTTCTTCCAGCGACAGTTTCCATTCGCCAGCAATGTCGATCAGGTCGCGCCCGCTGACTTCCGGATGCGGGGTCGACCAGGTAATAGTGATGCGGTGGGCGTCGGTGACTTGCTTCAAATCCAGGGTCGAGGAACTCGCCGCATAGGGATAGCAATCGCAGCCGACCGGATGGGTTTTCGCTGCCTCTTCCAGCGCTGCGAGCAATTGCGGACTGCGCCCCCAGTTACCGACGCCGGCGCATTTGAGGTGGGAAATGATCACCGGCGATTGCGCGTGGCGGCCGATTTGAAATGCTTCGTCCATCGCCTCCAACACCGGGGCGAATTCGCTGCGCAAATGGGTGGTGTACACCGCGCCGAACGTCGTCAGCTCTTCGGTCAGTTGCATGACTTCATCTGTGGACGCGTTGAAGGCGCTGGCGTAGGCCAAGCCTGTGGATAAGCCCAACGCGCCAGCCTCGAGACTGTCGCGCAACTGCACGCGCATGGCGGTGATTTCGTCGGGGGTCGCGGTGCGGAACAAGTCGTCGAGGTGATTGCTGCGCAGCGCGGTGTGGCCGACCAGTGCCGCAACGTTCAACGTGGTGTTGGCCGCTTCGACGGCAGCGCGGTAGTCGCTGAAACGCGGGTAGACGAACGCCGCTGCGCTGCCGAGCAGGTTCATCGGATCGGGTGGATTGCCCTTCAAGGTGACCGGCGAAGCGCTGATGCCGCAGTTGCCGACAATCACCGTGGTCACGCCTTGGCTAAGCTTGGGCAGCATCTCGGGTTGGCGAATGACCACCGTGTCGTCGTGGGTGTGCACGTCGATGAAACCCGGCGCCAGCACCCGGCCGGCGGCGTCGATTTCTTCGCTGGCGCGGGCGTCAGGCAGATCGCCGATGCGCTCGATGCGGCCATTGAGAATCGCCACGTCTGCGCGGTAGCCCGGCGTGTTGCTGCCGTCGATAACCAGCGCGTTGCGGATCAGGGTGTCGTACTGCATGTCAGTCTCCCAGCGGCAGGTGATCGTCGCCGCCACGGTATTCGTCGAGGGCGAGTTTGATTCGCCGCAGACGTTCTTGATTGTCTTCAGGGCTGGCCAGCGCCAGTTCGGTGGCGAGCACGTCGATGGCCAACAGCATGCCGTAGCGCGCCGCCGTCGGTTTGTAGATGAACGAGGTTTCCGCGCCTTGCAGCGGCAGGACGACGTCGGCCAGTTCGGCCAACGGTGAATCGCCGCGAGTGATGGCGAGAATGCGCGCGCCGTAATTGCGCGCCAGCTCCACGGTTTCCAAAAGCTCCGGAGTGATGCCGGTCAGCGAGCAGGCGATCAGCACTTGCTCGGCGTTCAAACTGGCGGCGGTGACGCGCATCATCACCGCGTCATGACACACCGCAATCGGGTAACCGAGGCGCACCAGGCGCACCTGCAATTCATCGCTGCACAGGGTCGAGCAACCGCCCATGCCGAACGCGCGAATCATCCGCGCCTGGCTGAGCAATTTCACTGCGTCGGCGAACCGCGATTCGTCAAATCCGGCCAGATGCTGGCGCAGGGTGGTTTCGATGTCGCCGACGATCTGCCCATAGAACGCCGACTGCTCGGGCGTGCCTGCCGGGTCGAGAAACCGGCTGCCAACGCCGCTGGCCTGGGCCAGTTGCAGACGTAGATCACGCAGGTCACGGCAGCCGACCGTGCGGGCAAAGCGCGACAGCGTGGCGGTGCTGACCTCGGCCCGGTGCGCGAGGTCTTCGAGGCTGGCGCTGGCGGCAAACCCGACATCGTCGAGCATCAACCGCGCAATGCGCCCCTCGCCGGCGCTGAAGGAATCCTGGCGGGCGCGGATCTGGTAGAGGATGTCCATGGGCGGCGGGCTCCGGTTACAGCAGGTAGGAAAGGCCGACGGTCAGCGCGAAAGCGACCAGCGAAATCAGCGTCTCGAGCACGGTCCAGGTCTTGAACGTCTGCGCGACCGTCATGTTGAAGTATTCCTTGATCAACCAGAAGCCGCCGTCGTTGACGTGGGAAAAGATAACCGAGCCCGCGCCGGTCGCCAGCACCAAAAGCTCAGGATGTGGATAACCCAGACCGATGGCCACCGGCGCGACAACGCCTGATGCGGTGGTCATCGCCACGGTGGCCGAGCCAGTGGCAACGCGCATCAGCGCAGCGAACAACCAGCCCATGATCAGCGGCGACAGGTGAAATTCGTGAGCGAGGCCGACGATCTGATCGGTAACGCCGGCATCCACCAGAATCCGGTTCAAGCCGCCACCAGCGCCGACCAGCAAGGTGATGCTGGCGGTGGGCGCGAGGCATTCGTTGGTGAACTTGAGGATCGATTCGCGGTTGAAACCTTGGGCAATCCCTAGCGTCCAGAAGCTCAGCAAAGTCGCCAGCAACAGCGCGATCACCGAATTGCCGATGAACAGCAGGAACTGGTTGAAAGCGCTGCCGGGAGTGGAAATAAGGTTAGCCCAGCCGCCGATCAGCATCAGCACCACCGGCAGCAGAATGGTTGCCATGGTGATGCCGAAACCCGGCAATCTGTCGCGCGGCTCGCGCTCGAGAAATTGCTTTTCCAGCGGGTTGTCCGCCGGCAATTGAATGCGCGGCACGATGAATTTCGCGTACAGCGGGCCGGCGATGATCGCGGTCGGAATGCCGATCGCGATCGCGTACAACAAGGTCTGCCCGACCGACGCCTGATAGGCCTGCACCGCGAGCATCGCCGCCGGGTGCGGCGGCACCAGCGCATGCACCACCGAGAGGCCGGCGACCATCGGCAGACCGACCATCAGAATCGACACGCCAACCCGGCGCGCCACGGTGAAAGCGATCGGCACCAGCAAGACGAAACCGACTTCAAAGAACAGCGGCAAGCCGACCAGAAACGCAATGCAGACCATCGCCCAGTGCGCGTTCTTCTCGCCGAATCTGTCGATCAGCGTGCGCGCCATCTGCTCGGCACCGCCGGACTCGGCCATCATCTTGCCGAGCATCGTCCCCAACGCCACCACCAGCGCAATATGCCCCAACGTCTTGCCGACGCCCGCCTCATACGCACCGACCACCGCCGACGGCGGCATCCCGGCCACCAGCGCCAGGCCCAGGGAAATCAGGGTGATGACAATGAAAGGATTGAGCCGGTAACGGGCGATCAACACGATCAGCGCAATGATGGCCACGGCGGCGTAGACCAGCAGCCAATAGCCGAAGGAAAGCGTCATGCGGTACTCCTCGAAAGGGTCACGTTCGAATGGGTTGTGAAACTCATAAATCATTTCGAGATAGAGATTTCAAACCGCATGAAATTAATTTTCGTGGAGAGACAAGAGGTGTCGTTGGTGGATATGTGTTGTCGTGATCAATGAAAATCGGAGGGTGGGATTTTCATGGCTTCCTGGCCACCACAAAGTCCCTGTGGGAGCTGACTTGCCAGCGATGACGGCGCCACGTTCAACATGGGTGGCGACTGATCCACCGCTATCGCTGGCAAGCCAGCTCCCACAGGAATTACATTTTTCCAGGCAGAACGCGGTCACCTGTGGGAGCGAGCCTGCTCGCGAATGGCTTCACTCGGTGCGCGCTGGACTCACACCATTTCGTTACGAATCCATTCAACCACCGACGTGCGCTTCGGCGTCCAGCCCAGCAGTTCCCGGGCGTGTTTGCCGCGTACGCGGCTGTTGGAACCGAGGCCGTAGTTGGCCATTTCGTAGCCCCATTCGGCTTCGGCGTCAGGCAATGGCCAGTCTTGCGGTTTGCCCAGATCGAGGGCTTCGGCCATGGCGGTGGTCATGTCGATGAACGAGGCTTCACCGCTCTCGACAAAGTAGAAAGTGCCCGGCACATTCCTGGTCAGCGCCAGCAGATACAAGGCGACGACGTCTTCGATGTGCACGTTGGACCAGATGTTCCGCCCTGTTCCGACGTGGCGAACGACGCCGCTTTTGCGCGCCTGTTTCAGCAGTCGCGGCAGTTGCACGCTGTCGCGGTTGACGCCCAGGCTGTGGCCGTAGATCAGGGTGTTGCAGATCACCGCCGAGTTCACGCCATCCTTCGCCGCCGCGAGCACGAGGTTGTCGATGGCTACGCGATCGGCCTTGTCGACAGTCGGCTCCGGCAGGTTGTCCTCGTAGTAAATGTCATCGCTGGATTTGCCGCCGGAAGCGTCGCCGACAATGCTCGAACCGCTGGTGTGCAGAAAGACCTTGTTCGAGCCGCGCAAAGCGTCGAGTAACGCTTCCACCGCACCGCGATGGTCGCTGCTGGCAGCGTTGATGACGGCATCGGCAGCACGGGCCTGTTGCGCCAGCAATTGGCTGTCATCGAGGGTGCCGATTACCGCGTTCATACCCAATGCTTTCAGCTCGTCAGCCTGCTCCGCGCTGCGCACCAGGCCGGTGACGTTGTGCCCGGCCTGCACCAGACCGGTTGCGATGGACCCACCGATAAAACCGGCCGCGCCGGTGACGAATACGTTCATGGAGAAACTCCCTGCGTGAATAAGTGATGCAGCGAGTATCGGCCGATGAAACCCGGCGAAAAACCCGCCCTCGGCCAATTCACTCTTGCGCAGGGATCACGAATCAGTCTTTGAATTCGGCGCTGGCGTAGGCGGCGAGTTTGCCCTGGATAAAGTCGAGGAAGCACTGGATGCGCAACGCCAGTTGCGAGTTGCGGTAGTACACGGCGTTGATCGGCTGGCGGTAGCCGCTGTTGAATTCGCCGAGCAGGACTTTCAGGCGTCCGGCGCGGATGTCGTCGATGGTCATGAAATGCGACAGACAGGCAATGCCCTGCCCTTCCAGTGCCAAATGGCGCACGGTCTCGCCGCTGGAAGCGCTGATCGCCGGGCTGATCGGCCAACGGTCGCCATGCACATAGCGCAGCGGCCACTGGTTGAGGCCTTCGTTCTGGGTAAAGCCGAGCAACGTGTGTTCGCTCAAATCCGCCACTTGTCGTGGTGCACCGTGCTTCTTCAAATAGGCGGGGCTGGCGACGATCATCAACGGACTGCAACCGAGCGAACGCGCATGCAGCGTCGAGTCGGCGAGGGTGCCGATGCGGATGGCGACGTCGGTGCTTTGTTCCAGCAGGTCAATGATCAGGTCATTGCTGTTGAGTTCGAGCTGAATGTCCGGATACAACTGCCGGAATTCGTCGATGTAGGGAACGATGGCGTGGAGCATGAACGGCGAGGCGGCGTTGATGCGCAGGCGCCCGGAGGGAGTTTGCTGGCGCGAAGACAGACGCTCTTCGAGTTGATCCATCTGGTCGAGAATCAACTTGGCCTGTTCGAAGAAATACTTGCCCTCCTCGGTCAGGTCCATGCGTCGCGTGGTGCGGTTGATCAGCGTGGTGTCGAGCTTGGCTTCGAGCTTCGACAGCGTGCGACTGACGGCCGACGGCGTCTGGCCGACCTGCTCGGCGGCGGCGGAAATCGAACCGCACTCGATCACGCAGACGAAAATCTGCAACTCATCGGATCTGGCTTTCACGGGTGTCCTCTTTGGAATCGCCAAGATCGCAACCAATCGCCATGCCCTCTGCAGGAGCTGCCGAAGGCCGCGATCTTTTGCTGTACCCGGATAGTAGCCCGAAACCCATCAAGCCTTGAGGCCAAACACCTCAGTCAGATGCTGCTCATAGCGCACCACATCATTGTCGATATTCGGACGCTTCATTACGTCGACGCAGAGAAAGGTCGGCAGTGCGGTCATGCCGAGAAATTCGTTGGCCTTGTGGAACGGGAAGTACACCGCGTCCACGCCTTTGGCTTCGAAGAAATCCGTCGGGTCATCGAAGGCTTGCTGCGGCGCGTTCCAGGTCAGCGACAGCATGTATTGCTTGCCCTGAATCAGACCGCCACTGCCGTACTTCTGCGAGGCATCGGAACGGGTGCGGCCGTCGCTGGCGTAGAGGCTGCCGTGACCTTCGGTGAAGACTTCGTCGAGGTACTTTTTCACCGTCCACGGCGCGCCCATCCACCAGCCCGGCATCTGATAAATGATGACGTCGGCCCAGAGGAATTTCGCCACTTCCTCGGCAACGTCGTAGCCCTCATCAATGAAGGTGGTCTTGACGTCGACACCGCCCCGATCGAGCACGCTCAGCGCGGTTTCGTGCAAGGTGGCGTTGTAGCGGCCATCGGAATGGGCGAATTTTTTACCGCCATTGAGCAATAGCACTTTCTTCATCGGAAAACCTCGGCGCAGCCTTTGAGGCTGGATTGAAACAGGAATTGGAATGGCCGCAGATTAACCATCGATCTCGCGCGGAAACAGCCACATCGACGCAAAATACATTTGATCAAAACGCACGAATCGATCACCAATTGTTGCCGTAGCATCGCCGCTTTCTGCTTTTGAGGAAGTTGTGATGAGTGAACGCCAGGGTTTTATCCTGCACGCCAAGACCCGCCCGGAAAAAGCCGCCGAGTTCGAAGCGCTGTTCCGCGCTTACGTCGAGCCAAGCCGCGCCGAACCGGGCTGTATCGAGTACCACATGCTGCGCGACAAGGAAGATCCGACGCTGTTTATCTTCTACGAGATCTGGGCCAGCCAGGCGCATCTGGATGTGCACTCGGCGTTGCCGCACATGAAAGCGTTTTTCGCCAGGCGCATGGACTATCTGGAGCGCGATTTCGATATCCGCGCGATCGACATGCTCAGCGAATCGTCGGCTAGCCGCTGATCAGCAAATGGGCGCCGAGCGCGCCCAGTCCGATAAAGAACACCCGCTTGAACAGCACCGCACTGATGCGCTGACGCAGCCACTGACCGAGCCACATGCCAAGCATGGCCGGGATCAGCGCCAGCAGCGAGGCGCTCAATTCGCTACCGCCGAGTGCGCCGTGCCAGAGCAGCCCAGCGGCCAGCGCCAGGGTCGAGACGGTGAAGGACAGGCCGAGCGCCTGCACCAGCTCATCGCGGCTCAGCCCCAGCGCTTGCAGGTACGGCACCGCCGGAATCACGAAGACGCCGGTGGCGCAGGTGATGACGCCGGTGCTCAGGCCACACAGCGGGCCGAGCCACGATTCATGCGCGGATTTGACGTGTAGCGTGGGCAAGAACAATCCGCTCAATGCATACAGCAACAGCGCCGCGCCAAGTCCGCGCACTACCCAATGTCCGCTGGACATGCCGAGCCAGAGGGTGCCGATGCCGGTGCCGAGGAAGATCATCAGCAGCATGGGCCAGAGGCGTTTGATCAATCCTTGCAGATGACCGCCGAAGGCCAGTTGCCAGAGGTTGGTCAAGGTCGCGGGGACGATCAACAAAGCGGCTGCCTGCGCCGGCGCCATAGCCAGACCGAGCAGGCCCATCGCGACAGTGGGCAGGCCGAGGCCGATCACGCCTTTGACCGTGCCGGCGAGGAGGAAGGTGGCGATGACCAGTAGAGAAAGGGTCAGGCCGAGGGTTTGGTAGAAGTCGGTCAGTGTGTGCATTGGGGTAATGTGCACTGATCCGGGCTGGGGGAAAATCTGCCATATACTAAGGCAGCCTCTTCCTTTGCAAGAGGCTGATCTTTGCAGTGATGCATCTGGCCTCATCGCTGGCAAGCCAGCTCCCACAGAATCTCGGTTGTTCATCCATTTAGAGATCAACAAGAAACCTGTGGGAGCTGGCTTGCCAGCGAAAGGGCCAGCCCACACACCATAAAAATCAGAGGCAAACCCCATGCACTTCGACCTCACCGACCTGCGCCTCTACCTGCACATTCTCGACACCGGCAACATCACCGCCGGCGCCGCCCGCAGCCACTTGTCCCTCGCCGCCGCCAGCGCCAGAATCCGCGCGATGGAAGCCTCGCTGGGCGCCGAATTCCTCGAACGTGGTCGGCGTGGCGTCACCCCGACCCCGGCCGGTAAAGCCCTCGCCCGCCATGCGCGCATTCTTTTGCAACAGGCCGAACGCATGCAGCAGGATCTGGCCGATTACGCGCATGGCGTCAAAGGCCAGGTGCGGCTGTTATGCAACACCACGGCGATCACCGAGTACCTTCCGGAAGTGCTCGCGGATTTCCTGCGCAGCCATCCCAATCTCGACATCGATCTACAGGAACTACCCAGTGCGCGAATTACCCATGCCTTGCGTGAAGGCGCAGCGGATCTGGGCATCGTCTCCGACGCGGTCGACACCAACGGCCTGCAGACCCAGGCGTTTCGCGACGATCCGCTGGTGCTGATTCTGCCGCTTGATCACCCGTTGTCTGACGCCGCCGGGGTCAGTTTCAGCGACGCTTTGCAGCACGACTTTGTCGGATTGAGCGCCGACAGCGCACTGGCGATTTATCTGGAAGAACAGGCGCTGCACAGCGGCGCGCGGATGCAGGTGCGCATTCGCGCCGATGGCTTTGATGGCGCGATGCGTATGGTCGCCCGAGGAGCGGGACTGGCCATCGTGCCCTTGGCCGCTGTCGAACGCGCGACGCTCAAACGGTTCCAGTGCGTGACCCTGAATGAGCCGTGGGCGCGCCGCGCGTTATTGCTCTGCGCGAAAGACTTCGCCGCGCTGCCGGGTTATGCCCAAGCGCTGTTACAAGCACTTATTGCTGCGCGCGTTTCTGAGCACTCCGATGTCGACCCCAGACAACTGAGCGGCGACCGGCCGCTATAGGGTGCGACTTCAATTCTCAAGTCCACTTGCCCGGAGTCCCTCATGACCGCGACCGCCCCTATCACCGTTCTGCGCGACACCCACCCGCTGCCGGTACTCGACGCCTGCAAATGGGAAAAACTCGAAGGCGACCCGCACACCGTCAACCTCAACGCCTACACCAGCGAAGACGGCAGCAAGATCATGGGCACTTGGATCTGCACGCCAGGCAAGTGGCGCGTCGATTATGTGAAGTGGGAGTACTGCCATTTCCAGGAAGGCTACTGCGTGATCACCCCGGACGGCATGGCGCCGATCCACTTGCGCGCGGGCGATATCTTCGTGGTTGAGCCGGGCATGAAAGGCACGTGGGAAGTGGTCGAGACCGTGCGCAAATATTTCGTCTTCGCCTGATGCAAAAAAGCCGGGAAATCACCCGACGTGATTTCCCGGCAACACCTGCTGCAATTTTTAAACACACCCCAGTGTTACCTGTGGACATAGAGAACCCTGTGGCGAGGGGATTTATCCCCGCTCGACTGCGCAGCAGTCGCAAACCCTGAGGACTCGGTTTGCCTGACACAATCCAGGGGGCTGCTGCGCAACCCAACGGGGATAAACCCCCTCCCCACAAAGGGCTGATCGCGTTACTGCGGCTTGCGATAGCTGTTGATGATCGCCGAGAAATCTTTCCCACCGTCACCGCGCTGGCTCATCGCCTGATACAACTGCTGCGCCACCGCGCCGAGCACCACCGGCTGGTGCGCCTGCCGCGCCGCTTCCGTCGCCAGCCCGAGATCCTTGAGCATCAGTTCTGCACCGAACCCGCCGGTATAACCGCGCGAGGCCGGCGCCGTTTCGACGATGCCCGGCCACGGGTTGTACATCTCCGAACTCCAGCAACGCCCGGTCGAGCTGTTGATGATCCCGGCCAGCACGCCGGTGTCGATCCCCAGCGCATCGCCCAACGCCATCGCCTCACTGACGCCGACCATCGAAATCGCCAGCAGCAGGTTGTTGCAGATCTTGGCGATCTGGCCGGTGCCGACTTCACCGCAATGGACGATGTTGCGGCCCATCTGCGCCAGCACCGGTTGCAGGGTGGCGAACAGTTCCGAGGTAGCGCCGACCATGAAGGTCAGCGTTCCGGCCGTCGCACCGCCAGTACCGCCGGAGACCGGCGCATCGGCCATGGCCACGCCGTGTTTGGCGGCGGCCGCTGCGACGTCGCGGGCGGTCTGCGGATCGATGGTGCTGCAATCCACCGCCGGCACGCCTTGGCGAATGCCGGCGAGCACGCCCTCTTCACCCAGCCAGACACTGCGCACATGCACCGCGGCCGGGAGCATGGTGATCACCAGTTCGGCATCTTCCGCCGCCTCGCGGGCCGAAGCGCGGATGGTGCCGCCCAGTTGCTCGAGTTCCGCCAGCACGGTTTTGTTCAGGTCGACCAGGTTCAACGAGTGGCCGGCCTTGATCAGGTTGCGCGCCATCGGCGCGCCCATGTTGCCCAGCCCGATAAATGCGATTTTCATGATCGAATCCTCAGCGCAGGTTGATGGTGGTGTTCACGCCGTCGTTGACGCTGTCGTCGTCGAACCAGCGCGCCGTGACCGTTTTGGTCTGCGTGTAGAACTGCACCACTTGCTTGCCGTACGGGCCGAGGTCGCCGAGTTTCGAACCGCGCGAACCGGTGAAGCTGAAGAACGGTACCGGCACCGGAATCGGAATGTTGATGCCGACCTGACCGACGTCGATTTCCGTCTGGAATTTACGCGCCGCCGCACCGCTCTGGGTGAACAGGCCAGTGCCGTTGCCGAAAGGATTGGCGTTGACCAGCGCAATCGCCTGGTCGAGGGTGTCGACTTCCAGCACCACCAGCACCGGGCCGAAGATTTCCTGGGTGTAAATCTGCATGTCGGTGGTCACACCGGAGAACAGGGTCGGGCCGACAAAATTGCCTTGTTCATAACCCGGCACGCTGATGTCACGACCATCGAGTTCAAGCTTGGCGCCTTCCTTGATGCCGCTTTCGATCAGTTCGAGGATCCGCGCCTTGGCTTTTTTCGAAATCACCGGGCCGACATCGGTACCCGGCTCGCTGCCGGCGTTGACCTTGAGTTTCTGCGCCAGCGCTTTCAGGTCTGGCAGCCACTGTTTTGCGGCACCGACCAGCACCACCACCGACGTGGCCATGCAGCGTTGCCCGGCGGCACCGAAACCGGCACCGACCAAAGCATTCAGCGCTTGCTCGCGATTGGCGTCCGGCAGCACCACGGCGTGGTTTTTTGCGCCCATCATCGACTGCACGCGCTTGCCGTGTTTGCCGGCCAGGTCATAAACGTGGGTGCCGACAGCGGTCGAACCGACGAACGACACGGCTTTGATGTCCTTGTGCGTGCACAGACCATCGACCACATCCTTGCCGCCGTGCACGACGTTGAGCACGCCCGCCGGAACGCCAGCCTCAATGGCCAGTTCCACCAGCAGCATGGTCGACAGCGGGTCCTGTTCCGAAGGCTTGAGCACGAAGGTGTTGCCGCAGGCGATCGCCATCGGGAACATCCACAGCGGAATCATCGCCGGGAAGTTGAACGGCGTGATGCCGGCGCAGACGCCGATCGGCTGGCGCAGGGTGTAAGTGTCGACGCCGCCAGCCACGTTCTCGGCGAACTCGCCCATTTGCAGGGTGCCGATCGAGCACGCGTGCTCGACCACTTCCAGGCCACGGAAAATATCGCCCTCGGCGTCAGCAATGGTCTTGCCCTGTTCGGCGCTGAGGACCACGGCGATGCGCTTGGAGTGCTCGCGGATCAGCGCTTGCAACTTGAGCATGATGCGCATCCGCGCGCCGATCGGGGTCAATTTCCAGGTCTGGAACGCGCGCTGGGCGGCGCTGACAGCGGCATCGACCTCAGCGGCGGTGGCGAACGGAACCTTGGCCAGCACTTGCTGGGTGGCCGGGTTGACGATGTCGTGCCACTCGGTGGTCTGCGACTCGACCCACTCGCCGTCGATCAGCAGTTTGACCTTTTGCAGCGTGGTGTCGTTGGGCGTAAGCGATGCGTTCATGCTGGTCTCCAGAACTTGTTTTTATCGTAGGAGCCAAGGCGAAAGGTTCGCCTTGAGATGAGGCGTGTGTCGCGAATTGGTTGTCGGACTGTTTTTGGAGTATAGATGTGCAAACTTCTAATAAGAACGCACATATAAGCCCGACCATCATGCAAAAAAACATCACCTCGCTAGGCTCGCTGAACTGGGACGACCTGAAGTTTTTCCTTGAAGTCGCCCGCACCCGCAAGGCCAGCACCGCCGCCAAACGCCTGGCCGTGGACTACACCACGGTGTCGCGACGGATCAGTTCGCTGGAAGCGGCGCTCGGCACATTACTGTTCGAGAAATCCCGCACCAGCGGCTTCGTCCTGACCACTGAAGGCCAGCGCTTGCTCGGTTATGCCGAGTCGATCGAAAGCACATTGCACATGGCTTGCGAGCAGGTTTCGGGCTCGGGCGTGGCCCTGTCCGGCCATGTGCGCATGGGCTGCACCGAAGGCTTCGGCAGTTTTTTCATCACCCCGCAACTGAGCCATTTCGTCGACGCCTACCCGGCAATCTCGGTGGACATCCTGCCGCTGCCGCACTTCATCAGCCTGTCCAAGCGCGAGGCCGACATCGTCATCGCCCTCGAGCGGCCGGAGCACGGGCCGTACGTCTGTTGCAAACTCTGCGACTACCGCTTGCAGCTGTACGCAACCCAGGACTATCTGGACAAACACCCACCGATCCGCCGACCGGCCGATTTGAGCAAGCATCAATTCATCAGTTATGTGGATGATCTGGCGTTCAGCTCGGAGCTGCTCTACCTGGCCAACGTGCTGCCCGGCGCCAGCGCAAACTTGCGCAGCACCAGCGTGATCGCGCAATACGTCGCCGCACAGCAGGGGCGCTCGCTGGCGATCCTGCCGTGCTTTCTCGCCGCACAAGACCCGCGATTGCTGCCGGTGTTGCCGGAGGAAATCGACATCACCCGGCAGTTCTGGATGTACTGCCGGGAGGATCTGAGGAAGCTGAAGCGGATTACGTTGTTGTGGGATTACATCCGTGAGGTGACTGAACGCAATCAGGCGTTGTTGATGGGTGAAACGCGGGAGATGCGCTTTGCCGATTAGTCGGCGCTGACCACGATCGACACCCGGCGATTTTCCGTGCGCCCCGCTGCGGTGTCGTTGGAAGCCACCGGTTCGCTGCTGCCCAGGCCTTGCAGCTGGATGTTTTCCTGCTTCATGCCGACCGTGCCGAGGACGTTGCCGACGCTCTTGGCCCGGCGCAGCGACAGTTGCTGATTGTAGGTTTCCTTGCCGGACGCATCGGTGTGGCCATCGACGCGCACCCGCTCGATTCCCACGCCGAGCAACGCCTTGCCGATGCGTTCGACGATTTCCGTGCTGGCTGCGTTCAGGCTTTCGACATCGCTGCCAAAAAGCACTTTGCCCGACAGGCCGAACTCCCAGCCGTCATCGGTCAACTCGAAACCCTGCTGTTTGAGCACGGCGACCTGCGCCGGTGTCAGGCCCTTTTGCGGGGCGGTCTGGCAACCGCTCAGGGTCAGCGCGGCGATCATCAGCAATGCGGAAAAAAGTCGAACGGGAAGAGTGAACACGGACATCAGCTCCTGGTGTGAACGGAATCGACCGGGCGCTCCGACCCGGCGGTGAATTGCGCGCCGCGCGACAGGCGCTTGGCCTGGTACATTGCCGCGTCGGCTGCGTTGAGCAAGGCACCCGGCGTGGCGCCATGATCGGGGTAAACGGCGATGCCGATACTGAGCGAGGTCACCACACTGCTGTCGCCGGGCAGGGTGATCGGCATGTCCATGCTGGCGAGAATCTTGTCAGCGATGTGCTCAGCGTCTTCGACCGTGTGCAGTGGCGCAAGCAGCACGGCGAACTCGTCGCCACCCAGCCGCGCGACCAGATCATCCTCGCGCAATTGCGCTCGCACGCGATTGGCGATGGCCACCAGCACTGCGTCGCCCGAGGCGTGGCCGAAGTTATCGTTGATGCCTTTGAAGCGGTCGCTGTCGAGAAACAGCACGGCGACCCGCTCATCGTGTTTTTTGCCGTTGCGCAAGGCGCGGATCAAGCGGCCTTCGAAAAACGCGCGGTTGGGCAAACCGGTGAGGCTGTCGTGGGTCGCTTGGTGAGCGAGAGTTTCGTTTTCGTTTTGCAGATGGGTTTGCCACGACTCGAGTTCGCCGAGCAAGGCATTGAAGTCGTTGCCCAAATTATCCAGTTCAGCGATTTGCGCCGGCGGCACGCGCCGATCCAGCGCTCGCTCACTGCGCGCGGCGTGGGCGACGGCGGCGAGGCTGTGCAGTGGGCCAATGATTGCGCGCAGCTGCCGCCGCGCCAGATAGAGCGCGACCCAGGCGCTGATCGCGGTGCAGAGCAAAATCCCGGCCAGGCCGCTGAGCAGGAAGCGCATCAGGCTGCCGCCGTGGCCGATGAGCAGGACGCGACCAATTTCACGGTCCTGATGCTCGATCGGCAGGCTGACCGGTTTTTCCAGAAGAGCGCGGGTGATCTGCATTTCCAGCTCGGAGAACAAGCCGGTCTCGACGCGCTGCCATTGCGCGATCAATTGGCCTTGCGCGTCGAGCACTCGGGCATCTGCCACTTCCTCGGTGGCGGCGATGATCGCCAGCGCCTCGGTTGCCGCCGCTTTGTCATTGAACACGACGGCTGCCTCGACGGTGTAGCTGATCGAACGGGCGATCAAGTGCAGGTTGTGGTCGGCATAGACCCGCAGCGCGAGCACGCCCAGCAAGGTCAGCGAAACACTGGCCATCGCCACCGCCACCAGCGCGACAATCAAATGCCCACGGCCAATGACCGAACCAAGGGTGGGGCGAGCCTTCCAACTGAACAGCTTCATGGCGCCGCCGCTTTGCGACGGGACAACTGCAACACGCTGGGGTGAATGCGCACACCACTGCGAGCCACGGAGTCGAGATTGACCTCGAACGACACCTGTTCATCGCCAACGCGCAGGCAGAACAGACTGCCGACGGTGCATTGATCGTCTGCTTCGCTGATGCTCAGCACTGGATGCCCGATCAACGATGCGAACAGGCGACTGCGTTCATCGGCGGTGAGCTTGCCGATGTACACCGCATCGCATTCGCTGACGATGGCCGGGTTGTCTGCCAGCAGGCGCCGCACAGCCACCGGCCGCCCCGTGGCTTGGGTGGTGCCTTTGACCAGGTCATCGGTGTATTCGGTGGGGCCGACGATGCACAGGTGCAATTGCGCCGGTTCCACCGGCCAGCGTGCATAACTGAGGATGCCAAGCACCACTTGCGTGACCGCTTTGGCCCGTTGCTCGGCCGGCCCGGTTTGCGCTTGGGCGATGGCGCTGCCCGTGAACAACCAGAGCAAAACGATCAGCAATGCGTGCTGGCAGGCCACCACACGCTGTGTCGCCCAGACGGCCACCTTCATGGAGGGATTCTCTTGGAGCGTAACGAAATGATGCCGCAACGATAGCACAGCGCCAGGACACCAGCGAGGCGCCTGCCTCTGACCGGTTGGTCAGTACTCGTTGTCGGTCATTCAGCGCTTCATACCGGAGGCTCGGTGCCCTCTTCCAGTTCCAGCATCAGCCCGCTCAGACGCTTGACCTTGCGCAGCACCGCCTCTTCAAACACGCCGGCACGCGGCTCGATCAAGGTGAACCAGTGCCGGGCGCGAGTGATTCCGGTGTAGATCAGTTCTTTGGTCAGCACGGGGTTCAACGCATCCGGCAGGATCAGCGCCGTGTGGGCGAACTCCGAACCCTGGGACTTGTGCACCGTCATGGCGTACACGGTTTCGACATCATTGAGTCGACTCGGCAACACGAAGCGCACGCCGCCCTGACCATCGTTACGCGGGAAGGCCACGCGCAGAACCGTCTTGCCGATTTCTGCGCCTTCACGCTCGGGAAGTTTCAGGGCGATGCCGATGTCGCCGTTCATCAGGCCCAGACCATAGTCGTTACGAGTCATCAGCACCGGCCGACCTTCATACCATTGCTGATCGCTCTCGATCAGACGCGCCTTGAGCAAGGCAGCGGTAATGCGCTGGTTCAGACCTTCAACGCCCCATGGCCCTTTGCGCACGGCGCACAGCAACTGGAACGTGTCGAACGCCTGCAAGACTTCCCGCGCCCAATCGGTCCAGGCCGCATGCTCAAGGGGCCGCGTCGACGGTGGACGCTGATCGCGCAGTACGCTCAGGTAATGGCGGTAACCTTGCGGGCCGTTGCCGTGACCTTCGAGCAGCAGACGTTCGAGCTTGAGATCGTGCTCGCCTTTGAGCGGTAGCGAATACACGTCGTCGTAGCTGCCGACCGCGAGCAACTGCCGCGCTTCATCGGCCAATTGCTGATTGACCCGGCGCGCGAGCTGACCGATACCGCTGCCCTCGCCGAAGCGGCGCGAGTGACGCAGCATCACCACTTGCTGCGCCAGCGGGTGGGTGCCGTCGCGGTCCTCATGCAAACCGCTGCCCTGCAACGACTCGCCACTGACCGACTCCAGCCATTGTCGCGTTTGCGGGCTGTACCAACCGCCCTCGGCGTCACGGCACAGATCGCCCAGTACCGCGCCGGCCTCGACCGAGGCCAACTGATCCTTGTCGCCCAGCAGTACCAGCCGAGCATGGGCCGGCATGGCGTCGAGCAAATTGGCCATCATTTCCAGGTCGATCATCGACGCTTCATCGACCACCAGCACATCCAGCGGCAGGCGGTTGCCGGCATGGTGACGGAAGTGGCGAGTGCCCGGTCGACTGCCGAGCAAACGGTGCACGGTGGTCACATCGCTGGGGATCGCCGCGCGCACCGCTTCGGCGACTTGCAGTGATTGCACTTGCTGACTGATCGACTCGGTCAAACGCGCAGCGGCCTTGCCGGTCGGTGCCGCCAGACGAATGCGCAGCGGATGGCCAGCCTCGACGGCCGGTGCCTGCAACAACGCGAGCAAGCGCACCACCGTGGTGGTTTTCCCGGTGCCCGGGCCGCCAGTGATGATGCTGAAGGCGCTGCGCGTAGCGATGGCGCAGGCGAGTTTTTGCCAATCGATGACAGCTGCGGATTCCGCGCCGCCGAACAATTCGTTCAGACGCTGCGGCAGATCATCCGGCGTCGGCTCCTGCTGCAACAAGCGTTGGCGCAACGCTGCATCGATGCGGCGTTCGTAGGTCCAGTAGCGGCGCAGGTACAGGCGTTTCGAGGACAGCACCAGCGGACGTGTCTGCGCTGTTTCACTCGGGTCAGCGGCCAGGGCCACCAATGGACTGCTTGCCAGCACTTTGCACCAATGGGCTCCATCGAGCGATTCGAGCAATTGCGAGGGCAGCAACAACACACCGCCCTGCACATCGCCTTCGGGCGGCAATGACAGGGCAAAATCCGGCGCCTTGAGGGTTTCGAACAAATCCAGACACACGTGACCATGGCCGAGTTGGTGACTGGTCAACGCCGCCGCCAGCAACACCAACGGGTCGGTCTGGGGCTCGAGTTCATGCAGGAACGCGACAAAGGCGCGGTCCAGCGCGCGCAGCCAGCCGCGCTCGACCCAACGGCTCAGCAACAACAGCAAATCATCGGCGCGGGTCAGCGGCGAGAGTTTCGACAGGCTGTCCGCTTCCAGCGGCGTCGGCAGCAGATCGGCGAATGTGCGGCTCATAGCAGGACTCCCTGTTCCCAGGCGGGTTCGGACTTGGGTTCGGGTTTGCCCTGGAACATCCGGTCGAGGCGTTCGATCAATTCCCGTGGCGGACGCACGAAGTACACGCCGCGACTTTCCGCACGCGTACCGCGCAGAAACAGATACAGCGCCCCGCCGATGTGACGGTCGTAATCGTAATCCGCCAGCCGCGCCTTCAACTGGCGATGCAGTGCCAGCAGATACAGCACGTATTGCAGGTCATAACGGTTGTCGAGGATCGACTGCTCCATCGCCTGCACCGTGTAGGCCTGATCATCCACGCCGAGCCAATTGGATTTGTAATCGGCGACGTAATAGCGGCCAGCGTGCTCGAAGGTCAGGTCGATAAAGCCCTTGAACATGCCGTTGAGTTGTACCGGCTCCGCCGACACCCGGGCGACGCCATTGTGGGTGTGCTGGCGCACCTGTTCGTCGAGCTTGAGCACGTCGACTTTGTGGCTGGCAAACCAGAACTCCATCTCGACGCGGTATTGCTTCAACTGCTCAAGAACCACCGGCGGTTGCCCGCCAGCGATCGGCAACGGTGACTTGAGCAAATGCTGCAGCCAGTCAGTCAGCGTGGTGATCCAGCCTTGCCAGCCGCGCAGGTTGCAACGCCGGGCAATTGCATCTTCCAGCGCTTCGCGGGTAACCGAAAAACCTTCAGCGCCCGCCCATTCGAGCAAGCCATGCAAAAACGTGCCGGGATTCGGTCCGCGAGGAAAACGGTGGATATCGGCGCCACCGCTGCTGATTTCATGTGGCGCGTCGGGATCGAGGCGCTCGTCGTCGAAGAGCTTTTGCGCCTGCGGACTGTCCGGTGCTTCATCGCTGCCGACGCTCAATATGTCGCTGATGCGCAAAGCGCTATAGGAAGCGATCCACCAGTTTTCACTGGCTTTGCGCTTGGGCCGTAGCGTGGCTCGCAGGACTGCTTCATTGCGCGGCGGCTGGTAATGCTCGTCAGTGGGCTGAGGCATTTCGCCGATGCCGATGACCGGGCAGTCTTGCTGCAGATCCCGCAGCCAGCGATTCAGTTCGCTGGACTCGCCCAAAGCGGCACCGCCACCGAGCAAATAACCCAACGCCGACAGGTGCAGCACCGAGCTGTTGTTATTGCCGCGCTTGAGATCAGTGATGCCCAGCCAACAGGCATGCTGCGCGCGGGTTAACGCGACATACAGAAGACGCAGATCTTCGGCCAGACGCTCATCGTTAGCCAGGGCGATCAACTCGGGGGTAGGCTTGAGGCTGAACTGCGCCTTGCCCGCAGCGTCGTGGTAATGCAGCGGCAAACGGCTGCCATCCACCGGTTTCGCCGAGCAAATGAATGGCAGGAACACCAGCGGATATTCCAGCCCCTTGGATTTGTGGATGGTCACCACTTTAACCAGTTGCTCGTCGCTTTCCAGACGCAGAATCTGCTCTTCACCGGCCTGACCGGACAGTGCCAGCAGCTCGGCCAGATGGCGGATCAACGCTTGCTCCCCGTCCAGTTCAGCGGCGGCTTGCTGCATCAGTTCCGAGAGGTGCAAAAGGTTGGTCAGCACGCGTTCGCCGTCACTGCGCTGCATCAGGGTTTGCGGCAGGTGGAAGTCGTGAAGCAGGCGTCGCAACATTGGCAACACGCCCTGTTTGCGCCAAAGCTCTCGATAGCCGCGGAACTGCATGACCCGGGCTTCCCAGACCATTTCATCCTGGTTCAGGCGCTCCAGTTCGATCAGCGGCAGGTTCAATGTGGTGCAAGCCAGCGCAGCCTTGAGCGAACGTTCGACATCGGGCTCGGCGCAAGCCTTCAGCCACGCCAGAAGGTCGTGCGCCTCTTGCGCGGCGAACACCGAATCCTTGTCCGAGAGATAAACACTGCGCACCCCTCTGGCGGCGAGTTCGGCGCGTACGGCCTGGGCTTCCTTACCGTCGCGGACGAGGATCGCGATGTCCGAAGGGCGTAAACCTTTGAAGTCGTCTGCTTGAAAGAAACCAGCGCTGCCGGTTTGCCCGCCATTGAGCAGTGCGGTGATTTGACTGGCGCAGGCGGCGGCCATTTGCTGGCGATAAACCGCGCCGGACAGCGGCTGATCGCTGGGCAGTAGCCAGACATTGAGTGCCGCGACGTCTTGCCCGGCAATCCGCAGCGTTTCCTTGCGTCCCTGAGACTCGACCGGGAGGAACGGTACCGGGTTCTCGCCATTTCTTTCGCGAAACAAAAACGCGCCGCGTCCCTGCTCTCGGGACTCGGCGCGTTCGAATACGTGATTGACCGCTGTCACCATGCCGTGGCTGGAGCGGAAGTTGGTGCCTAGTGTATGCAAACGGCCGGTAGTGGCCTGACGTGCGCGCAGATAGGTGTAGATGTCGGCACCACGGAAGGCATAGATCGCCTGCTTGGGGTCGCCGATCAGGAACAGGCCGGTGTCAGGGTGATTGTCTTCGATGCGGTAAATGCTCTCGAAGATGCGGTACTGAACCGGGTCGGTGTCCTGGAATTCGTCGATCAGCGCGACCGGGAACTGCTCGCGGATCAGCGTTGCCAGACGCTCGCCGCCCTCCGATTGCAGCGCGGCATCCAGACGCAGCAACATGTCGTCGAACCCCATTTCTGCGCGACGGCGCTTCTCTTCTTCAAAACGCGCGCCGACCCACTTGGCAGCGTGTTGCAGAACAGCAGCATCGGGCGTCGGCAAGGCATCCAGGCTCGACTTGAGTCCGGGCATGGCGTCCAGCCCCGGATGACTGGGAGCCTGGCCTTTCCAGGCCTCGGCCATGCCATCGGGCGTCAATCGGGTGAAGCCGGTGCCAATGTCCAGTTGCTCAAGCGACTCGTCTTCGGCCCAGGTCTTGAGCTTCTCGAACCAGGGCTCGAAATAACGCGCCTGCATCTTGCGGCCATCGACGGTTTTGCTGGCGACGCCTTCATGGCAGAGAGCAAGCAGCTCGTCTGCCCAGTCACGCCAAGGCATTTTCAGTTCGACCAACGCCGCTCGCCGCTCCAGCAAACACTCCTCGATCAGCTCCGCGGGCGCCTTGCCTTCATCGGTGTCACGCTCGCTGGCAAACAAACCGCGCACCCGAGGCAACAACGCGGCGGGGCCACCCCAATTGCTGCGCACCCAGTTCAGCGCATCGCCCTGCATCGGGTAGCAGAACAGCCGCCAGTAATCGCGCAGCACCTCGCCGAGCAGATCGCTGTGATCGGTTTCCAGGGATTGCGTGAACAGGCTGCCGCTGTCGAACGCATGCTCGCGCAGCATGCGCTGACACCAGCTGTGAATGGTCGAGACGGCGGCTTCGTCCATCCACTGCGCGGCGATATCAAGGCGGTTGGCGCAGCCCGGCCATTGCTGCGGATCGAACTGATCGCGCAGCTCGGCAATCAGTCCGTCCGGGGCAACAATTTCGTCGCGGAAGAACCGCGCGGCCTCAGCCAAGCGTGTCCGAATCCGTTCACGCAGCTCTTTGGTAGCAGCGTCGGTAAACGTCACTACGAGGATTTGCGGCGGCAGCAGTTCGCGTGCAAAACCGCTTGTCTCGCCGCCATGGCCGAGAATCAGCCGCAGATAAAGTGCCGAAATCGTGAAGGTTTTGCCGGTGCCTGCGCTTGCTTCGATCAACTGACTGCCGCGCAGCGGGAAGGCCAGAGCCAAAGGTGTTTTGGTACTCATGCGCGCGTACCTTCGCTGGACAAGGAACGCCACGGCGCTTCGAATAATGGGCGGTACAACGCGTCGCACCAGCCGGTGAAGGTTTCGTCTGCCAACAATGCATCGAAGTCGGGATATTGCCGGAGCAGTGCCGGGCTTTCACGCCGCTCGCCGTTGCTGGTCTGGCCGTCACCGTCATAGGCTTTTCGCGCAGCTGCTTCGGCTTTGACCGGGTCAGTTTGAGACAACCAGGCGAACGCGGTTTTTATCGCAATCGGCAAGGGCTGGCGCATGCCTGATTGCCACGCAAGAAGCAGGTCACCGAGCAAACGCAACGCTCGGTCTCGCTCCATTGGCTCCAGCAACAACGTATCGTCACTGGCGACCAATGCCGTGGTCAGCGCATGCTCGCTGGCGCAGGCGACCAGATGGGTAACCCACGATTTGGTCAGCCGATGCCACTTGCGAGTTTTGATCGAGCCGATGCTATTGGGAATGGTCGTGACCGACAGCAGGCCGCCATCGGCGCGTTGATGCAGGTTTGCGAGCCAGCCCTCCAGCCGCAAACCCTGCAAGTCGAGACTGACCGGGATTGCACTACTCAATGGCGTCGGCCATAACGTCAGCAACTGTTGATAACGCTGCAGAAGATCCGGCAGCGGTTCGATCAGTTCACGCTGTAGGCATTCGCCAAAACCGGCCATAGGCAGCAGACCACTGTTTTGCAGGCGCAGCGCCCGGGCTTGCAGTGCCTGATCGATATTGTCCGGCTGGCTGAGTGCGGCTTCCAGCAAACTGTCGCTCAGCGTGTAGCGCTGTAGGGCGTCCAGCACGAAAGGTTCTTCATCTGCCAACGGCGCTTGCGCCGCCTCGAAATAGACCTTGAGACGCTGGGTGAAAAAATGCCGAACCGGATTACGCAGAAAATCCTGCAGCAATGCCAGCGTCAACGGTTCCTCTTGAACATATGGCGCGAGTAACGGCGCTTCGCTTTGCTGCGCTTTCTCTTGATGTAACACCTGCCACTCGCTGGCGTAGCTGAACAGTTGCTCGCCTTCGTGGAAATAGCGGGCACTGAAAGGTTGCAGGGGGTGTTCTTCGGTCAGCGCTTCCAATAGATCCTGGGTAGGGTCGATTGAACGCCAGCCGCTGGCGAGGTGATCGCGCAACTGGCCGATGAGCACCGAGGCAGGTCGTTCGCTGTTGTCGCGGATGCTGCGACCGACCCAACTGATGTAGAGCTGAGAGCGCGCGGACAACAGCGCTTCAAGTAACAGATAGCGGTCGTCCTCACGTCGTGAGCGATCCCCAGGTCGGTAATCGCTGCCCATCAGATCGAAGTCCAGCGGTGGTTGCGCGCGGGGATAATCGCCGTCGTTCATGCCCAGCAGACAAACCAGTTTGAAAGGAATGGCACGCATCGGCATCAAGGTGCAGAAATTCACCGCACCTGCGAGGAATCGTTGTGACAAACGGCCCTGATCGAGCCCGGCGAGCCAGGCTTCGCGCACGACAGTCAGCGGCAGTTCGTCAGTCAGGCCGACCGCCTCGCAGGTCTCCAGCCAGGTCTCGCGAAGCTCTTCGAGCTGAGTCAGCAGGTAGTCGTCGTGCTCGTTGCTCGCCTGAAAGAACACTTGCATCAGCGCCTGCAAGCGCAGCCCCCACTCTTTCGGTTGAGCCGGTTGCGTGAGTTGCTGATGAGCGATTTCCAAGGCATCCAGCAGCGCCACCAATGGCCCGATCAGGGCAGCGTCAAGTCCACCAATTTCGTCGTAAGGCTCGATACCTGCACATGCATCGGCACTGCCGACGGCGTAGCCCAGCAGCATTCGGCGTAGACCGAAATGCCAGCTGTTCTGCTCCAGTTCCTCAGGCAATCCGAGACCGGCCCGTTGTTCGGCACTCATGCCCCAACGCACGCCGGCACCCTCGATCCAGCGGTGCAGGGTTGGCAGGTCACGTTCCTCTACGCCAAAGCGAGCACGCAGAGCTGGAACATCGAGCAGGTCGAGAATCTCGCTGACCGGGAAACGGCTGTCCGGCAGCTTGAGCAGGTGCTCGACGGCGATCAGTAATGGATCACGTCCTCGCTGGCCCTGGTCCGCCAAAGTGAACGGAATGAAGCGCGGGTCAAATCGATCGAGCTGACCGAAAACCGCGCGGATATGCGGGGCGTAGCTGTCGATATCAGGGACCATCACGATCACGTCCCGTGGGCGTAGAGCCGGGTCGGCGCTGAAACGCGCCAGGAGTTGATCGTGCAGGATTTCGACTTCGCGCTGGGCACTGTGGGCGATGTGAAAACGGATCGATTGGTCCTGCGTCAGGTCGACAGCGGGCCAGAGCTCACGAGTCTCGTTGAGGGGGCGCAATTCGAGGATGTCGTCCTGAAGCTGGTTAAGCATGTTGTGCGGCTGGGCTTCGCTGAACAGGTCGATGCGGCCGTCACGAAAGGCTGCGCGGTAGCTGTTGGGATCGTCGTAGCTGTCGAGCAGGTTGATATAGTCGCGACCTTGCTTGCCCCAAGCGGCCAGCAACGGATGCGCGTGCTGATGCAGGGTTTCGGCATCAAGTACAACGGGCATCCCGCTTTTGCGTTGTTGGCGCTTGTATTGATGTCGCAGCAGATCCTTGTCGGCAACGATATCGGCCCAGTGATGGCGACAGGGGTTGTGTACGCAAAGCAGAACCTGACTGAAGCGCGCCAGACCGGCGAGCGCTTCAAGAACTTGTGCGGGCAATGAAGAAATGCCAAAGACGATAACGCGCGGCGGCAGTGAAGCCGGAGCCTCATCAAGGGTGTTGATGCGTTCCATGAAACGTTGATGGACGCCGGCACGGCTCTGCGCCATGCCTTGTTCGCCGACATCATTCAGCAGCGCTCGCCACAACTCGGCCTGCCAGCAACTGGTCGGTGGCAGCGGTTTTATTTCACCTCTGACATTGCGCAGTTGATGATGCCCTTCAGCCCAGTCCTCGAGCCAGTCGGCCCGATAAACTTGATATTGGTCGAACAGGTCAGCGAGGCGCTCTGACAATTGGTAGCGCTTACGCAGATCGCTGTCGTGGGTAAGGAAGCGTTGCAGCGGCTCGAAATGGGGGCGATCGATTACCTGTGGCAAGAGGCGCATCAGGCGCCAAGTCAGCGGAGCCTTATCGAGCAGGGATTTAGGCGGAATCTCTTCTCGTCCCAATACCAGGCGATAGAGCTGCCACATGAAACTGCCGGGTAGTTGAACGTCAATCGCCGCAGCGATCCCGCAACCGCCAAGGTCGTCGTCTTCAGGATCTTCGGCCAATGCCAGTTTGAGCCATTGGGCGATGCCGTTGCTTTGCACCAAAGCGATTTCGTTTTCCAGGGGTGCCAGAGGGTAGCGCCGCATGATGCTGACCACAAGACTGCGCAACTCATCGAGACTGTTGCTCTGAACCACCATGAATGCAGCGTTGAGGGACTGGGCGTCCGACATATGGATTCCTTGGAAAATCGCTAAAGCCGAGGCAGAACCTTAGCATTGTCGGCCGGCTGTGACAGCCGGACGAGGTCTGCGAAGGCTGTAAGAACTTTCTCGCAGGCAAAACAAAACCCCAACTGCTTTCGCAATTGGGGTTTCGGAATTTAATCTTGACGATGACCTACTCTCACATGGGGAAACCCCACACTACCATCGGCGATGCATCGTTTCACTGCTGAGTTCGGGATGGGATCAGGTGGTTCCAACGCTCTATGGTCGTCAAGAAATTCGGGTACTGACTCGTGACCAGATGGCCTCGCTTCAGCAAATTGGGTATGTGACAGCTAGGTGTTTGTGAATTTCGAACTTTCGGTTCGTTTCGTCTTCACACACCGCAATCTGGTGCCTTTTCAGGTCAGCAAATTGCTTGGGTGTTATATGGTCAAGCCTCACGGGCAATTAGTATTGGTTAGCTCAACGCCTCACAGCGCTTACACACCCAACCTATCAACGTCGTAGTCTTCGACGGCCCTTCAGGGAACTCAAGGTTCCAGTGAGATCTCATCTTGAGGCAAGTTTCCCGCTTAGATGCTTTCAGCGGTTATCTTTCCCGAACATAGCTACCCGGCAATGCCACTGGCGTGACAACCGGAACACCAGAGGTTCGTCCACTCCGGTCCTCTCGTACTAGGAGCAGCCCCTCTCAAATCTCAAACGTCCACGGCAGATAGGGACCGAACTGTCTCACGACGTTCTAAACCCAGCTCGCGTACCACTTTAAATGGCGAACAGCCATACCCTTGGGACCGGCTTCAGCCCCAGGATGTGATGAGCCGACATCGAGGTGCCAAACACCGCCGTCGATATGAACTCTTGGGCGGTATCAGCCTGTTATCCCCGGAGTACCTTTTATCCGTTGAGCGATGGCCCTTCCATACAGAACCACCGGATCACTAAGACCTACTTTCGTACCTGCTCGACGTGTCTGTCTCGCAGTCAAGCGCGCTTTTGCCTTTATACTCTACGACCGATTTCCGACCGGTCTGAGCGCACCTTCGTACTCCTCCGTTACTCTTTAGGAGGAGACCGCCCCAGTCAAACTACCCACCATACACTGTCCTCGATCCGGATAACGGACCTGAGTTAGAACCTCAAAGTTGCCAGGGTGGTATTTCAAGGATGGCTCCACGCGAACTGGCGTCCACGCTTCAAAGCCTCCCACCTATCCTACACAAGCAAATTCAAAGTCCAGTGCAAAGCTATAGTAAAGGTTCACGGGGTCTTTCCGTCTAGCCGCGGATACACTGCATCTTCACAGCGATTTCAATTTCACTGAGTCTCGGGTGGAGACAGCGCCGCCATCGTTACGCCATTCGTGCAGGTCGGAACTTACCCGACAAGGAATTTCGCTACCTTAGGACCGTTATAGTTACGGCCGCCGTTTACCGGGGCTTCGATCAAGAGCTTCGCGTTAGCTAACCCCATCAATTAACCTTCCGGCACCGGGCAGGCGTCACACCCTATACGTCCACTTTCGTGTTTGCAGAGTGCTGTGTTTTTAATAAACAGTCGCAGCGGCCTGGTATCTTCGACCGGCATGAGCTTACGGAGCAAGTCCTTCACCCTCACCGGCGCACCTTCTCCCGAAGTTACGGTGCCATTTTGCCTAGTTCCTTCACCCGAGTTCTCTCAAGCGCCTTGGTATTCTCTACCCAACCACCTGTGTCGGTTTGGGGTACGGTTCCTGGTTACCTGAAGCTTAGAAGCTTTTCTTGGAAGCATGGCATCAACCACTTCGTGTTCTAAAAGAACACTCGTCATCAGCTCTCGGCCTTAAGATCCCGGATTTACCTAAGATCTCAGCCTACCACCTTAAACTTGGACAACCAACGCCAAGCTGGCCTAGCCTTCTCCGTCCCTCCATCGCAATAACCAGAAGTACAGGAATATTAACCTGTTTTCCATCGACTACGCTTTTCAGCCTCGCCTTAGGGACCGACTAACCCTGCGTCGATTAACGTTGCGCAGGAAACCTTGGTCTTTCGGCGTGGGTGTTTTTCACACCCATTGTCGTTACTCATGTCAGCATTCGCACTTCTGATACCTCCAGCAAGCTTCTCAACTCACCTTCACAGGCTTACAGAACGCTCCTCTACCGCATCATCCGAAGATGATACCCGTAGCTTCGGTGTATGGTTTGAGCCCCGTTACATCTTCCGCGCAGGCCGACTCGACTAGTGAGCTATTACGCTTTCTTTAAAGGGTGGCTGCTTCTAAGCCAACCTCCTAGCTGTCTAAGCCTTCCCACATCGTTTCCCACTTAACCATAACTTTGGGACCTTAGCTGACGGTCTGGGTTGTTTCCCTTTTCACGACGGACGTTAGCACCCGCCGTGTGTCTCCCATGCTCGGCACTTGTAGGTATTCGGAGTTTGCATCGGTTTGGTAAGTCGGGATGACCCCCTAGCCGAAACAGTGCTCTACCCCCTACAGTGATACATGAGGCGCTACCTAAATAGCTTTCGAGGAGAACCAGCTATCTCCGAGCTTGATTAGCCTTTCACTCCGATCCACAGGTCATCCGCTAACTTTTCAACGGTAGTCGGTTCGGTCCTCCAGTCAGTGTTACCTAACCTTCAACCTGCCCATGGATAGATCGCCCGGTTTCGGGTCTATTCCCAGCGACTAGACGCCCTATTAAGACTCGCTTTCGCTACGCCTCCCCTATTCGGTTAAGCTCGCCACTGAAAATAAGTCGCTGACCCATTATACAAAAGGTACGCAGTCACAGAACAAAGTCTGCTCCCACTGCTTGTACGCATACGGTTTCAGGATCTATTTCACTCCCCTCTCCGGGGTTCTTTTCGCCTTTCCCTCACGGTACTAGTTCACTATCGGTCAGTCAGTAGTATTTAGCCTTGGAGGATGGTCCCCCCATATTCAGACAAAGTTTCTCGTGCTCCGTCCTACTCGATTTCATGACTAAGAGATTTTCGCGTACAGGGCTATCACCCACTATGGCCGCACTTTCCAGAGCGTTCCGCTAATCTCAAAGCCACTTAAGGGCTAGTCCCCGTTCGCTCGCCACTACT
>NZ_CP162773.1:2057500-2727500 GCF_054668465.1 Pseudomonas sp. S2_A10 | reverse complement strand
CATTTGCTGTCAAGTGATTATTTTCAGAAGTTTTCGAAGAATTCTTCAACAACTTCAACCACTTGCGCTTCCGATCTCTCGTTAGCGGGAGGCGAATTCTACAGCGTTAATCGCTGCTGTCAACACCTCTTTTTCTCCGCTTTCGACCGAGAAGATCGAACCGTTAAAAGAGCCACACATCACTGCTCTTTCAACTCCTTCCAGGCTTCGATAATCTGAAGCAAGCCGCTGTCGAAAACCGCATAACTCTTTGAATCTCAAGGAGTTTTCCGTTTCGACTGCGCCGGAAGTGGGGCGAATTATAGACCTCTGGAATCTGCCGTCAACACCTATTTTCATATTTCTGTCATATCGGTCAAAAAGCCCCGAAAACGCGAAGGCCGACCTGAAAGGTCGGCCTTCTGCACATCCAGCTACTTATAAGCTAGGAAATGCGAACTGCGAAGCTTCATGGCTTGCACGCTGCGGCCAGCGCTGGGTGATCGCCTTGCGACGAGTGTAGAAGCGCACGCCATCCGGACCATACGCATGCAGGTCGCCAAACAGCGAACGCTTCCAGCCGCCGAAACTGTGATAAGCCACCGGCACCGGCAACGGCACGTTGACGCCGACCATGCCGACTTCGATCTCGTCGCAGAACAGCCGCGCCGCTTCGCCGTCACGGGTGAAGATGCAGGTGCCGTTGCCGTATTCGTGATCATTGATCAGTTGCATCGCCTCTTCCAGGCTGTTCACCCGCACCACGCACAGCACCGGCCCGAAGATCTCTTCTTTATAGATGCGCATCTCAGGGGTGACGTTGTCGAACAGGCAGCCACCGAGGAAGAAGCCGTCTTCATGACCGGCGACGCTCAGACCGCGACCATCGACCACCAGGGTCGCGCCCGCCGCCACACCGTCATCCACATAACCGCTGACCTTGTCACGCGCCTGACCGGTAACCAACGGCCCCATGTCCAGACCGCACGAGGTACCCGCGCCGATTTTCAGTGCCTTGATCTGCGGAACCAGTTTCGCCACCAGCGCGTCGGCAACTTGATCGCCAACACACACGGCAACCGAAATCGCCATGCAGCGTTCGCCGCAGGAACCGTAAGCCGCGCCCATCAGTGCACTCACCGCATTGTCGAGATCGGCATCCGGCATCAGTACCGCGTGGTTCTTCGCGCCGCCCAGTGCCTGAACGCGTTTGCCGCGCTTGGTGCCTTCGGCGTAGATGTATTCGGCAATCGGTGTCGAACCGACGAAACTCAGCGCTTTGACTTCCGGCGCTTCGATCAACGCGTCCACCGCTGTCTTGTCACCATGGACCACACTCATCACGCCTTTCGGCAACCCTGCTTCCAGAAGCAACTGAGCGATCAGCAGCGTCGAGCTTGGATCGCGCTCGGATGGCTTGAGGATGAAGCAGTTGCCGCAGACGATCGCCAGCGGATACATCCACAGCGGCACCATGGCCGGGAAGTTGAACGGGGTGATACCGGCAACGATGCCCAAAGGCTGAAAGTCCGACCAGGCGTCGATGTTCGGGCCGACGTTGCGGCTGTACTCGCCCTTGAGGATTTCCGGGGCGGCGCAGGCGAACTCGACGTTCTCGATACCGCGCTTCAATTCACCGGCGGCATCTTCCAGGGTCTTGCCGTGCTCTTCGCTGATCAGTTGCGAGATGCGCGCTTCGTTCTGCTCCAGCAGTTGCTTGAAACGGAACATCACCTGGGCGCGTTTGGCTGGTGGCGTGTTGCGCCAAGCCGGGAACGCAGCCTTGGCGGCATCGATGGCTTTCTGAATGGTAGCCTGGCTGGCCAATGGCAGTTTATGGATCGCCTGGCCGGTAGACGGGTTGAACACATCTACCGCGCGACCGGTTTCGGTTACCAGTTCGCCATTGATCAAATGCGGGATAACGCTCATCGAACACTCCTGAATTCTGGTCCGCAGGCGCCGTGAGAGGCGCCCGCACTTTTGTACATATATAGAGGGAAAAATCAGTCGAGCTTGTTCAGCACTTCGCCGACCGCGTCGAACAGACGATCAAGGTCTTGCGGCTTGCTGTTGAAGGTTGGGCCGAACTGCAGGGTGTCGCCGCCGAAGCGTACGTAGAACCCGGCTTTCCACAAGGCCATGCCCGCTTCGAAAGGACGCACGATCGCGTCGCCGTCACGCCCGGCAATCTGGATCGCGCCAGCCAGGCCGTAGTTGCGGATGTCGATGACGTTCTTCGAGCCCTTCAGACCATGCAGCGCGTTTTCGAAATGCGGCGCGACTTCGGCGACGCTCTGCACCAGGTTTTCCTTTTGCAGCAGGTCGAGTGCTGCAAGGCCGGCGGCACAGGCCACCGGGTGTGCCGAATAGGTGTAGCCGTGAGGGAATTCCACGGCGTATTCCGGCGTCGGCTGGTTCATGAAGGTCTGGTAGATCTCGGAGCTGGCAATCACCGCGCCCATTGGAATCGCGCCGTTGGTGACTTGCTTGGCGATGCACATCAGGTCCGGGGTCACGCCGAAGCTCTCGGCGCCGAACATCGAACCGGTGCGGCCGAAACCGGTGATCACTTCATCGAACACCAGCAGGATGTTGTGCTGATCGCAGATCTCGCGCAGACGCTTGAGGTAACCCTGCGGCGGAACCAATACCCCGGCAGAGCCGGCCATCGGCTCAACGAACACCGCAGCGATGTTGGAAGCGTCGTGCAGTTCGATCAACTTCAGCAGTTCATCGGCCAAAGCGATACCGCCCTGCTCCGGCATGCCACGGGAAAACGCATTGCTCGCCAGCAGCGTGTGTGGCAAGTGATCGACGTCCATCATCGCCTGACCAAACAGTTTGCGGTTGCCGTTGACGCCGCCGAGGCTCGTGCCGGCGATGTTCACACCGTGGTAGCCACGGGCGCGGCCGATCATTTTGGTCTTGGTCGCCTGGCCTTTCAGGCGCCAATAGGCACGGACCATTTTTACCGCGGTGTCAGCGCACTCGGAACCAGAGTCGGTGAAGAACACGTGGTTCAGGTTGCCCGGGGTCAGTTCGGTGATTTTCTCTGCCAACTGGAACGACAACGGATGGCCGTACTGGAAACCCGGCGAGTAATCGAGGGTGCCCAGCTGTTTCGCAACGGCTTCCTGAATTTCCTTGCGGGTGTGCCCGGCGCCGCAGGTCCACAGACCGGACAGCGAGTCGTAGATCTTGCGGCCCTTGTCGTCGAACAGCCAGCTGCCTTCAGCGCCGACGATCAGACGCGGGTCGCGCTGAAAGTTGCGGTTGGCGGTGTACGGCATCCAGTGCGCGTCCAGCTTCAGTTGACTGGCCAGTGGCGACGGCGCGTTTTCAGGCATGTTCATCGGGCAAAACCTCGCAGGGCATAAGCGTCAGGGAGATGGAAAGCGTTGTTGCAGCTAAATTGCCACGGCGATAAAGTCGGTGAAATCCAACTCTTCTAACCTTCAGTTAGATCATTGCTAAACAAAGAGAACAAAAAATGAGCAGCCGCCGCGCCGATCCATTGGCCCAGGTCAGTGACTTTGATATCCGTTTGCTGCGGATTTTTCGCAGTGTCGTGGAATGTGGCGGCTTCTCCGCAGCGGAAACCGTGCTCGGCATCGGGCGTTCGGCGATCAGCCAGCAGATGAGCGATCTGGAACAGCGCCTCGGCTTGCGCTTGTGTCAGCGTGGCCGGGCCGGATTTTCCCTGACCGAGGAAGGCCGTGAGGTGTACCAGTCGGCACTACAGCTGTTGAGTGCACTGGAGAGTTTTCGCACCGAGGTCAACGGCCTGCACCAACACCTGCGCGGCGAGCTGATCATCGGCCTCACCGACAACCTCGTCACCCTGCCGCACATGCGCATCACCCATGCCCTCGCGCAGTTGAAGGAGCGCGGGCCGGACGTGCAGATCCAGATCCGCATGATTGCGCCGAACGAAGTTGAACAAGGTGTGCTCGACGGGCGCCTGCACGTTGGCGTGGTGCCGCAGGCCAGCGCCTTGTCGGGACTGGAATATCAGCCGTTATACAGCGAGCGTTCGCTGCTGTATTGCGCGGTGGGTCATCCGCTGTTTTACGTCGACGACAAGCAACTCGATGATCAACGCCTCGACAGTCAGGACGCGATTGCGCCGACCTTTCGTTTGCCGGCGGAGATTCAGGCGCACTATCAGGCGCTCAATTGCACTGCCAGTGCCTCTGACCGTGAGGGCATGGCATTTCTGATTCTGACCGGGCGCTACATCGGTTATCTGCCGGATCACTACGCCAGCCTTTGGGTGCAGCAGGGGCGTTTGCGTGCGCTCAAGGCCGGCACGCGTTATTACGATTTGAGTCTGGCATCGGTCACGCGTAAGGGGCGGCGCCCTCATTTGGTGCTGGAAAGTTTCCTGGAGAGTCTGGCCGCGACGCGATAGATAAGCGCGCAGAGCCCAGCCCGGCAGGGCCTCATCGACAGAATCCAGGAATAACCTGAGCAAGTGGACAGGTTTTTGCACAGAAGGGATAACTCTCCTTCAAGAAGCCAAATCCATGCAGCCAGATTCCGATTCGTCCAGTGAACTGATCTACGGCCTCAACGACCGCCCCAAACCACTCGCCGCCATTCTCGCCGCACTGCAACACGTGCTCGCCAGTTTCGTCGGCATCATCACCCCGCCACTGGTGATCGGTTCCGCGCTCGGGCTGACCGCGCATCTACCTTACCTGATCAGCATGGCGCTGCTGGTCTCGGGCGTCGGCACTTTTATCCAGGCGCGGCGACCGTTCGGCATTGGCGCGGGGATGATCTGTCTGCAAGGCACCAGTTTCGCGTTTCTCGGCGCGGTGCTGTCGGCCGGGTTTCTGGTCAAGCAGCGCGGCGGCAGCCCGGAAGATATTCTGGCGATGATTTTCGGCGTGTGCTTTTTCGGCGCAATCGTGCAGATCGTGCTCAGCCGTTTCATCGGTCAGTTGCGCCGAGTGGTCACACCGCTGGTGACCGGCATTGTCATCACGCTGATCGGCATCAGCCTGATCAAGGTCGGCATCACCGATCTGGGTGGCGGCTTCAATGCCCCGGACTTCGGCGCGCCGGGGAATCTGGCCTTGGGCGTGTTCGTGCTGCTGACGATCATTCTGCTCAACCGTTCGAACACGCCTTGGGTACGACTGTCGGCGATCATCATCGGACTGGTGCTAGGCAGTCTCGCTGCGTGGTTCAGCGGAAAATTAGTGCCACAGCCGTTGCCTGACTTGCCGCTGGTGAGTTTTCCTACGCCGTTCAAGTTCGGATTCAACTTCGACTGGACCGCTTTCCTGCCGGTCGCTCTGATTTACCTGATCAGCACCATCGAAACCGTCGGCGACCTCACCGCCAACTGCATGCTCGCCCGCCAACCGATCAGCGGCCCTTCTTATATAAGCCGCTTGCGCGGTGGCGTGCTTGGCGATGGCGTGAGCTGCATGATCGCGGCGACCTTCAGCGCCTTCCCCAACACGACGTTCGCGCAAAACAACGGCGTGATCCAATTGACCGGCGTTGCCAGCCGCTACGTCGGTCTGTACATCGGCGCGATCCTGTTCTGCCTCGGCCTGTTCCCGATGATCGGTGCGGTGCTGCAACAGATCCCGAAACCGGTGCTCGGCGGTGCGACGCTGGTGATGTTCGGCGCAGTGGCGGCGGCGGGCGTACGCATTCTCGCGCAGTCACCGCTGGACCGGCGCATGTTGATCATCGCCACTTCGTTCGGCGTCGGCCTTGGCATCGCCGCGCAACCGAACCTGCTGCACCTGTTGCCGAAACTGGTGCAGAACCTGTTCGACTCGGCGATCACCAGCGGCGGGCTGACGGCAATCGTCCTGTGTCTTTTGTTGCCGGAAGGCAAAACCGCTGAGACAAAAAGCCCCGCGTCATTGAACAAGATCGAACAGGCGTAACTGTTTTTCCGCGCAAGGACTTGTCGGATGCCTGTGGGTGCGCTATCAACGCAACTGGTTGCACCCACAGACAATCCCGGAAGTGCCTATGACCTTTGAAGTCCCAGCCCACGGCGGCAAACCCGCCAGCCGCATTCGTCAGAAGAACGAAGAGACCATTCTCAAAGCCGCCGAAGACGAGTTCGCCCGTCACGGGTTCAAAGGCACCAGCATGAACACCATCGCGCAGAATGCCGGGCTGCCCAAGGCCAACCTGCATTACTACTTCACCAACAAGCTCGGTTTGTATGTGGCAGTGCTGAGCAACATCATCGAGTTGTGGGACAGCACCTTCAACACCCTCACTGCCGAGGATGACCCGGCCGAAGCGCTGACCCGCTACATCCGCGCGAAGATGGAATTCTCCCGGCGCCAGCCACAGGCTTCGCGAATCTTCGCCATGGAAGTGATCAGCGGCGGCGAATGCCTGAGCGAATATTTCAATCAGGATTACCGCACCTGGTTCACCGGGCGCGCGGCGGTGTTTCAGGCGTGGATCGATGCGGGCAAGATGCATCCGGTCGATCCGGTGCACCTGATCTTCCTGCTGTGGGGCAGCACCCAGCATTACGCCGACTTCGCCACGCAGATCTGCCGCGTCACCGGGCGCAGCAAGTTGACCAAGCAGGACATGGAAGACGCCGGCAACAACCTGATCCGCATCATTCTCAAAGGCTGCGGCCTCACTCCTTCTCTATAAGACGTTTATGCCTTTCACCCTCAGCGGTTTTTGCGAGTACCGCGAAGAGATTCGCAAAAGCCGCTTCATCACTCTGGCGACGCCGATCAGCAGCCCCGCCGATGCGCAGGCGTTTTTCGAGCAGCACAGCGATTTGAATGCCACGCACAACTGTTGGGCGTGGAAACTCGGCGCGCAATACCGCAGCACTGACGACGGCGAGCCGGGCGGCACCGCAGGGCGCCCTATTCTCGCGGCGATCGAAGCGCAGGACTGCGATCAGGTCGCGGTGCTGGTGATTCGCTGGTACGGCGGCATTCAACTGGGCACTGGCGGCCTGGCCCGGGCCTACGGCGGTGGCGCCAACAAGTGCCTGCAAGCGGCGGAAAAAATCGAGCTGATCAGCCGCGTGCCGCTCAGTTGCGCCTGCGGATTTGCCGAGTTGGCGCTGGTGAAGTTGCGCGTGGCGGATCTCGGTGGATTGGTGGTGGAGGAAAACTTCACGGCCAATGGGGTTGAGTTGAAATTGGCGGTAGGAGAAGCGCAGATCGAAGTGCTGCAAAGTCAGTTGGCGGATCTGAGCCGTGGGCGGATTTTGTTGCAGCGTTGAGAGTGGAAGATCAAAAGATCGCAGCCTTCGGCAGCTCCTACAGGGTGATCGCATTCCACCTGTAGGAGCTGCGGAACGCTGCGATCTTTTTGGGGCATTACATGCATTCCATTTTCTGCCGACTTGCCCACATCGGCTGTGCACCCGACTGTGGATAACCTGAGCACATACCGCTGTAACCCTTCTGTCATGCGGCTTTGCGCGATTTGTTCACTTTTCGTTCAATTGATCCGACGAAACGAAAAATCAGCGTAAAAACAGATAGTTAACATCGTTTATCACCATTAGAAGAAAGCATCGCAGTGCTTATGCCCGACCTCGGCGCTTGCGCACAATTACTGTGGAACAACCTGTGGATAAGCCGTTCATGACCGTCGCTGTCGCTGGATCTGCCTAGGCCCCAAGTGATTGCTCGTTTTTTAACCAACGTAGCACGAGCAAAACTGGAGCCTGTTCAATGGCTTTGCGCTGAATTGGTGCTCGATAGAAAGACAAAACGCCCGCTGATGCGCTGCTGTCGGCACTTGCGGACCGGCTCCGCAAGCGTTCCTGACTCAATGGCCAGGAAATTGCTTTATCCACAGGCACAACTCCAAGTCAGTCGAGCCTGTCATGTCCATCGCCCCTTCCCCGCCGCGCCTGCAACTGCGCCAGATCAGCAAACGCTACCCCGGTTGTCTGGCCAACGACGCCATCGACCTGAGCATCGCGCCGGGTGAAATCCATGCCCTGCTCGGTGAAAACGGCGCGGGCAAAAGTACGTTGATGAAGATCATTTACGGGGTCACCCAGTGCGACAGCGGTGAAATGCTCTGGCAGGGGCAGCGCGTGCAGATGCGCAACCCGGCACAGGCGCGGCAGTTGGGCATTGGCATGGTGTTCCAGCATTTCTCCCTGTTCGAAACCCTCAGCGTGGCGCAGAACATTGCCTTGGCGATGGGCGCGGCGGCCGGCACGCCGAAGCAACTGGAACCGAAAATTCGCGAAGTATCGCGGCGTTACGGCATGGCGCTGGAGCCGGAGCGACTTGTCCACAGCCTGTCGATCGGCGAGCGGCAGCGGGTGGAAATCATCCGTTGCCTGATGCAGGACATCCGCCTGTTGATTCTCGACGAGCCGACCTCGGTGCTGACGCCGCAAGAGGCGGACGAATTGTTCATCACCCTGCGGCGCCTTGCCGACGAGGGCTGCAGCATTCTGTTTATCAGCCACAAGCTCGGTGAAGTGCGGGCCTTGTGCCACAGCGCCACGGTGCTGCGCGGCGGTCGGGTAGCCGGGCATTGCCTGCCGGCGCAATGTACGGATCAGCAACTGGCACAACTGATGGTCGGCGAAGCGGCGGCATTGATTGGCGAGTATCCGAAAGTCAGCGGTGGCGCGGCGTTTCTGCAGGTGCAGGGTTTGAGCTGGCACAACCCGGATCCGTTCGGCTGCTCGCTGACAGACATCGACCTGCAAGTGCGCAGCGGTGAAATCGTCGGCATCGCCGGGGTCGCGGGCAATGGTCAGGATGAGCTGCTCGCCCTGCTCAGCGGCGAGCAGCCCTTGCCTCGTGCGCAAGCGGCGACCCTGCGCTTCGCCGAGCGAAACGTCGCTGACCTGCGCCCGGACGCGCGGCGCAAACTCGGTCTGGCCTTCGTGCCGGCCGAACGCCTCGGCCACGGCGCGGTGCCGGAGTTGAGTCTGGCCGATAACGCCCTGCTCAGTGCTTTCCAGCAAGGACTGGTGAGCCACGGGTTGATCCAACGCGGCAAAGTCGAAACCCTCGCGCAGCAGATCATCCAGCGTTTCGGCGTGAAGACCCCGGACACGCAAACCGCTGCGCGCAGCCTGTCCGGCGGCAACCTGCAGAAATTCATCCTCGGCCGGGAAATTCTTCAGCAACCGAAACTGCTGATCGCCGCGCACCCGACCTGGGGCGTCGACGTCGGTGCCGCCGCCACCATCCATCGCGCCTTGATTGCCCTGCGCGATGCCGGCGCGGCGATTCTGGTGATTTCCGAAGACCTCGATGAGCTGTTCCAGATCAGCGATCGCCTCGGCGCGCTATGCGGCGGGCGTCTGTCGGCACTGCAAGACACCGGCCTTACACAACTGAGCGATGTCGGCGCGTGGATGGCCGGCCAGTTCGATCACTCACCTCGCACCGCCTCGGTTTAACGGAGTTTCAACATGCTGCTTTCCCTCGAACCCCGTGGCCAGCAATCGCGCCTGATGCTGTGGTGCTCGCCGTTACTGGCGGCGGCGCTGACCCTCGGCTGCGGCTCGCTGTTGTTCATCGCTCTGGGCCACGACCCACTGCAGACCTTGCATACGCTGCTGATCGCGCCGGTCAGTGACCTTTATGGCGTGTCCGAATTGCTGGTCAAGGCGCTGCCGATTCTGCTCTGCGCACTCGGCCTGGCGGTGGCCTATCAGGCGCGAATCTGGAACATCGGCGCCGAAGGCCAACTTCTACTCGGCGCGTTGGCCGGTAGTGCTCTGGCAGTGAACGTTATCGACATGCAAAGTCGCTGGGCGCTGGTGCTGATTCTGCTGACCGGCACGCTGGCCGGCGCCGCATGGGCCGGGCTCACCGCATGGCTGCGCACGCGCTTCAACGCCAACGAAATCCTCACCAGCATCATGCTCAACTACATCGCGCTGAACCTGCTGCTGTTCTGCGTGCACGGGCCGTTGAAGGATCCAGCGGGCTTCAATTTCCCGGAGTCGGCGATGTTCGGCGACGCCAGTCGTTTGCCGCTGCTGCTGGAAGATGGCCGCGTGCATGCCGGCGTGTATTTCGCCCTGCTCGCGCTGGTTGCGGTGTGGGTGCTGTTGCAGAAAAGCTTCATCGGCTTCCAGATGAAAGTGCTCGGGCTGGACAAACGTGCGGCAGGTTTTGTCGGCTTTCGCGAGAAGCGCCTGATCTGGCTGGCGCTGTTGATCAGCGGTGCTCTGGCCGGGCTCGCCGGGGTCTGCGAAGTGACCGGGCCAATCGGCCAACTGGTGCCGCAGGTGTCGCCGGGCTATGGCTACGCGGCGATCACCGTGGCGTTTCTGGGACGGTTGAATCCGCTCGGCATTCTGTTCTCCAGTCTGCTCATGGCGCTGCTGTACATCGGCGGCGAGAGCGCGCAGATGTCGCTCAATCTGCCGCAGGCGATCACCCAATTGTTCCAGGGCATGATGCTGTTTTTCCTGCTCGCCTGTGACGTGCTGATTCTCTATCGGCCACGCCTGAAACTGCGCTGGACCCGGCGCGCCTCGACCCCTGCCGTAACCGCCGGAGCGCTGTGATGGATATCGACCTGTTGAGCAATATTTTCTACGCGATGGTCCGCTGCGGCACGCCGCTGTTGCTGGTGGCATTGGGTGAGTTGATCTGCGAGAAAAGCGGCGTCCTCAACCTCGGCCAGGAAGGCATGATGCTGTTCGGTGCGGTGATCGGTTTTATCGTCGCGCTGAACAGCGGCAACCTGTGGCTGGGTGTGCTGTTGGCGATGTTGGCCGGGATGTTGTTGTCGTCACTGTTTGCCCTGGTCGCGCTGGTGTTCAACGCCAATCAGGTGGCCACCGGGTTGGCGCTGACGATCTTTGGTGTCGGACTTTCGACGTTTGTCGGCGCGGCATGGGTGGGTAAGCCGCTGGCGGGTTTCGAGCCTCTGGCGATTCCGTATCTGAGTGAGATCCCGCTGATCGGGCGGATGCTGTTTGCCCAGGATCTGCTGGTGTATCTATCGTTCGCGCTGTTTGCGCTGGTGGCGTGGGTGATCATCAAAAGTCGTGTCGGCCTGATCATTCAAGCGGTCGGTGAAAACCCGGATGCGGCCAGCGCGATGGGTTTGCCAGTGCTGACCGTGCGTACCTTGGCGGTGTTGTTCGGCGGAGCAATGGCCGGGCTGGCCGGGGCTTATCTGTCGCTGGCGTACACGCCGATGTGGGCGGAAAACATGACCGCCGGGCGCGGCTGGATTGCCCTGGCGCTGGTGGTGTTTGCCAGTTGGCGGGTGTGGCGGTTGTTGCTCGGGGCGTATCTGTTTGGCCTCGCCAGCATCCTGCACCTGGTGGCACAGGGATTGGGACTGGCGATACCTTCGAGCCTGCTGGCGATGCTGCCGTATTTGGCGACGATCTTGGTGCTGGTGTTGCTGTCCCGCGATGCCGTACGCACTCGGTTGTATGCGCCGGTTTCGTTGGGGCAGCCGTGGCAATCGGGACATTAGTTGATGTCAGAGCGGGCCTCTTCGCGAGCAGGCTCGCTCCCACAGGAGATCTGAGTGAACACGGGCATATGTGGGAGCGAGCCTGCTCGCGAAGGCCTCCGCACCGGCAACATCTGGAGCACGACCCACAACTATTTCTGATCAAACACCCTCGAGAAACTCAAGACGCCTGGAGTATGCTCCGGGATCAAAGCCTGTTTTCGCCAAGCGCTGCAACTGTGGCGCGGTCAGGCGTGTCCATTGAATCCTGAATGCTGACTTTCAAGGAAACCCATCATGTCTCAGGCAAAAAACGCACTGATCATCGGCGCCTCCCGCGGCTTGGGCCTCGGTCTGGTGAAGACCCTGCTGGGCGATGGCTGGCAAGTCACCGCGACGGTGCGCAATCCGCAGAAGGCCGAGGCGCTGCAAGCGCTGGGTGACGTGCGCATCGAGAAGCTCGACATGGACGATCAGCAAGCGGTGATCGCTCTGAGCCAGAAGCTCAAGGGCGAAACCTTCGATCTGTTGTTCGTCAACGCCGGGGTCAAAGGCCCGGACGTGCAGACGCCGGGCGGCGCGACCCTGGCCGAGGTCGGGCAGCTGTTTTTCACCAACGCGGTGGCGCCGATCAATCTGGCCCAGCGTTTCGTCGGGCAGATTCGCGACGGCAGCGGCGTGCTGGCGTTCATGAGTTCGGTACTCGGCAGCGTGACCATGCCCGACGCGCCGGAACTGGCGCTGTACAAGGCGAGCAAGGCGGCGCTGAATTCGATGACCAACAGTTTTGTCACGCAACTGGGCGAGCAGAAACTCACCGTACTTTCGCTGCACCCGGGCTGGGTGAAGACCGACATGGGCGGCGAAGGCGCCGATCTCGACGTCGAGACCAGCACCCGCGGGCTGATCGATCAGGTCAATGCGTTTACCGGCAAGGGCGGGCATCACTTCGTCAATTACAAGGGTGAAACCATTCCCTGGTAAGCACTGATAATCCCGATGTGGGAGCGAGCCTGCTCGCGAATACGATCTGTCAGGTAAATCTGTATCGACTGACATGACGCCTTCGCGAGCAGGCTCGCTCCCACAGGGGGATGATGGTGAATGGTCGGGTGGCGCTTGCCCGATGGGGCGATTTGTTTGAAACTGCGCGCCTCGTCCTTCGCGGCGACCCTGGATCAGCAGACAGGGCAACACTGAGCTGGCAACCCTGAACCCAACTTTCAGAGGAGCCGGCCACAATGCCTGCGACCCGTACCTGGTTAAAAAATCCCCTCGCCATTTTCACCTCCAACGAGCTTGATGCCCGTGGCGGCCTTGTCGTGCAAGACGGTGTCATCGTCGAAGTCCTCGCTGCCGGTCAGCAGCCGTCGGCGCCGTGCAATGAAGTGTTCGATGCCCGCGAGCATGTGATCCTGCCGGGCCTGATCAACACTCACCATCACTTCTATCAAACCCTGACCCGCGCCTGGGCGCCGGTGGTCAATCAGCCGCTGTTCCCGTGGCTGAAAACCCTGTACCCGGTATGGGCGCGGCTGACCCCGGAAAAACTCGCCCTCGCCACCAAGGTGGCGCTGGCCGAATTGCTGCTCTCAGGTTGCACCACGGCAGCCGACCATCACTATCTGTTCCCGGACGGTCTGGAAAACGCCATCGACGTGCAGGTCGAAACGGTGCGCGAACTGGGCATGCGCGCCATGCTCACACGCGGCTCGATGAGCCTTGGCGAGAAGGACGGCGGTCTGCCTCCACAACAAACGGTGCAGGAAGGTCAGGTGATTCTCGACGACAGCCAGCGGCTGATTCACGAGTATCACGAGCGTGGCGACGGTGCGCAGATCCAGATCGCTCTGGCGCCATGCTCGCCATTCTCGGTGACCCCGGAAATCATGTCGGCCAGCGCTGATCTGGCGAACAAGCTCGATGTGCGTCTGCACACCCACCTCGCTGAAACTCTCGATGAAGAAGACTTCTGTCTGCAACGCTTCGGTCTGCGCACCGTCGATTATCTGGACAGCGTCGGCTGGCTCGGCCCGCGTACCTGGCTGGCCCACGGCATCCATTTCAACCCCGACGAAATCGCCCGCCTCGGCCAGGCCGGCACCGGCATCTGCCACTGCCCAAGCTCGAACATGCGCCTGGCGTCCGGCATCTGCCCGAGCATCGAGCTGACCGACGCCGGCGCGCTGTTCGGTCTTGGCGTCGACGGTTCGGCGTCCAACGATGCCTCGAACATGATCCTCGAAGCGCGTCAGGCCCTGTACATCCAGCGCCTGCGTTACGGCGCCGAAAAGATCACCCCGGAGCGCGTGCTGGGCTGGGCGACCAAAGGTTCGGCGAGCCTGCTCGGTCGCACTGACATCGGCGAAATCGCCGTGGGCAAACAGGCGGATCTCGCGTTGTTCAAGCTCGATGAACTGCGCTTCTCCGGTAGCCATGATCCGATTTCGGCGTTGCTGCTGTGCGGCGCCGATCGGGCAGATCGGGTGATGATTGGCGGCAAGTGGCGTGTGGTTGATGGGCAGGTTGTAGGGTTGGATCTGAAAGGTCTGATTGCCGATCACAGCCAGGCGGCCCGGCAGTTGATCGCAGGGACCTGACTCACCGCCGTTCAAAACTGTGGGAGCGAGCCTGCTCGCGAAGAGGGAGTGTCAGACAACATGTTTGTCGGATGACACACCGCTTTCGCGAGCGGGCTCGCTCCCACATGGGTATCTGCCAGCCCTATAGGCCCAGTAGGGACAGCATGATGAATGTGGCAAACAGCACAAAGTGCGTCATGCCCTCAATGGCGTTGGTCTCGCCGTCATTGAGGTTGATTGCGCTGACGATCAGGGTGATGAAGATCATCACCGTTTGCACCGGAGTCATCGCCATCTGAAATGGCTGGCCGGTGTACAGCGCCATCGCTTCCATCACCGGTACGGTCAGAATCACCGTCGACAGTGACGCCCCCATCGCGATGTTGACCACCGACTGCATGCGATTGGCCAGTGCCGCACGCAGTGCAGTCAAAATCTCCGGCGCGGCGGAAATCGCTGCCACCAGAATCGCCGTGATCACCGGCGGCGCGCCCGTGCCTTCCAGGCCCAGATCGAGGGTCTTGGACATCACCTCGGCCAGTGCGCCGATGATCACCACCCCCGACACCAGAATGCCGACCGACAGCGCCAGGCTGACCGGTTTCGGCTCCTGCTCGACCGGCTCCTTTTTGCGACGTTTGTCCGGGTAGCTGTAGCTGAAAAAGTAACTGTGCGGGCCGACCTGCATGCGCAGGAACAGCGCGTAGAGCACCATCATTGCGCCAATGGTGAACGCCGAATACATCTTCCAGTTGGCCTCGGGAATGAACTCCGGCACCACCATCGACACCCCCATCGCGGTGAGGATCATGACGCTGTAGCTGCGCGCCGAATCGTCGTTGTAGGACTGTTCGCCGTGTTTGATCCCGCCCATCAAAGCGGCGAGGCCGAGGATGCCGTTGATGTCGAGCATGACCGCTGAATAGATCGTGTCGCGCACCAGCGTCGCCGAGGCCTCGTTGCTCATCATGATCGCCAGGATCACCACTTCGACCAGCACTGCCGAGAGTGTGAGGATCATCGTGCCGTAGGGGTCGCCGACTTTTTCCGCCAGCAGTTCAGCGTGATGAGCGACGCGCATCGAGGCGGCGACAATAAAGGCGATCAGCAGCAGACCGCCGCCCAGCGCGACGATCTGGCCGCTGTGCAGCAGCCAGTGTTCCAGTGGATAAGCGACGCACGCGGCAAGGACTGCCAGCAACAGGAAGCTTTCTTGTTTGAGGATCGAGAGCATGACGGGCCTTTTGCCGAAAAGAGCTGATGAAGCTACTGACTGCCGCGCGCCGCTAACGTTTCGTTACATCTTTACGCACCACGCGATGGCAGCTGGATTCAGGCATGCACTTTTATTGGCCTTGCCGGCCTCTTCGCGAGCAGGCTCGCTCCCACATTGAAATGCGTCCCTGTGGGAGCGAGCCTGCTCGCGAAGGCCGCGCCGCGTTTTCGAATGCGTTTGTTGTCCTTTTGGTCAGCAATTTGCATTGGCCCTGAGCACACACAACAAAATGGAGTTCGGGTTCATGCCAATACGTCCGCTGCACAAACTGCTGTACGCCGCCATCGGTCTGGGAATCAGCCTGAGCGCCAGCGCTGCCGATCCGCTGAAGGTCGGTTTCGTCTACATCGGCCCGATCGGTGACCACGGCTGGACGTATCAGCACGAACAGGGGCGCAAGGCCCTGGCGGAAAAACTCGGCACGCAGATCACCACCAACTACGTGGAAAACGTCGCCGAGGGCGCCGACGCCGAGCGGGTGATCCGCAACATGGCCAAGGACAAATATGACCTGATCTTCACCACGTCTTTCGGCTACATGAACCCGACAGTGAAAGTCGCCAAGCAATTTCCCAAGGTGACGTTCGAACACGCCACCGGTTACAAGCAGGACAAGAACCTCGGCACCTACCTGGCGCGCACTTACGAGGGCCGTTACGTCGGCGGTTTCCTCGCGGCGAAGATGACCAAGACCAAGAAGATCGGCTACGTCGCCTCGTTCCCGATTCCGGAAGTGATCCGCGACATCAACGCCATCCAGCTGGCCTTGAACAAGTACAACCCTGGCACCGAAATCAAAGTGGTGTGGGTCAACTCCTGGTTTGATCCGGGCAAGGAAGCCGACGCCGCCAACGCGCTGATCGATCAGGGCGTCGACGTGGTGTTCCAGCACACCGACAGCCCGGCGCCGATCCAGGCTGCCGAACGGCGCGGCGTGTATGCCGTGGGCTACGCCTCGGACATGGCCCACTTCGGCCCGAAAGCGGTGCTGACCTCTATCGTCAACGACTGGGCGCCGCACTACATTCAGGCGACGCAGAGCGTGATCGACCACACCTGGAAATCCCAGGATTACTGGGGCGGGTTGAAGGAAGGTACGGTGGAACTGCCGATCAGCGACCTGGTGCCAGCGCCGGTGAAAGCCGAGGCCGAGCAGTTGATCGCCGACATCAAGAGCGGCGCATTGCAGCCGTTTACCGGGCCGATCAAGGATCAGGCCGGTGTAGAAAAAATCCCGGCGGGCGTGAGCGCGACCAATGCGGAACTGGCTTCGATGAATTATTACGTTGAGGGCATGAAGGCCGAGATGCCGAAGTAGTCCCCCGATTCACCACACAAAACCCTGTGGGAGCGAGCCTGCTCGCGAAAGCGGTGTGTCATTAAACAAAAATGTTGTCTGACACTCCCTCTTCGCGAGCAGGCTCGCTCCCACATTGGAAACACAGCGTATTCAAGGATTGTGTATGGATCAGCTTCCCATCATCGACATCAGCCCGCTCTACAGCATCGATGAAAATGCCTGGCCCGCCGTGGCCGAGCAGATCGACCAAGCCTGTCGCGAATGGGGCTTTTTCTACATCAAGGGCCATCCGATCTCGGCGCAACGCATCGACGATCTGCTCGATCACGCCCAGCGCTTCTTTGCCCTGCCAGCCGCAGAAAAACTCAAGATCGACATCACCCAGACCCGCCATCATCGCGGCTACGGTGCGATTGCCACAGAGCAACTGGACCCGGACAAACCCAGCGATCTGAAGGAAACCTTCGACATGGGCCTGCACCTGCCGGACGAGCATCCCGAGGTGCTCGCGGAAAAACCCTTGCGCGGCCCCAATCGGCACCCGGCGCAACCCGGCTGGGAAACGCTGATGGAGCAGCATTACCTCGACATGCAGGCGCTGGCGCAAACCCTGCTTCGAGCGATGACCGTTGCGCTGGGCATCGAGCGCGACTTCTTCGATACGCGTTTTGTCGAACCGGTCAGCGTGTTGCGCATGATCCATTACCCACCGCGTCACACCGCCAGCTCCGCCGAGCAACAAGGTGCCGGCGCCCATACCGATTACGGCTGCATCACCCTGCTCTATCAGGACAGCGCCGGCGGTTTGCAGGTGAAGAACGTCAAAGGTGAATGGATCGACGCGCCACCGATTGACGGCACGTTCGTGGTCAACCTCGGCGACATGATGGCGCGCTGGAGCAACGACCGTTATCGCTCGACGCCGCACCGGGTGATCAGCCCGCTGGGCGTGGATCGCTATTCGATGCCGTTCTTCGCCGAACCGCACCCGGACACGCGCATCGAATGCCTGCCCGGCTGCCAGGACGCGCAGCATCCGGCGAAATATCCGACCACCACCTGCGCGCAATTCCTGCTGTCGCGTTTCGCCGATACCTACGCGTATCGACGTGAGCAAGAGGCGGTTTGATCGATCACCTGGTCAGGTTTTGCCAATTGTTGCGGCCAGCCTCTGTAGAATGCCGGCATTGCACCTGATGAGAAAAGACTATGTACGACTGGCTCAACGCCCTGCCCAAAGCCGAACTGCACCTGCATCTGGAAGGTTCGCTGGAGCCTGAACTGCTGTTCGCCCTGGCCGAACGCAACAAGATCGCCCTGCCGTGGAGCGACGTCGAAACCCTGCGCAAGGCCTACGCCTTCAACAATCTGCAGGAATTTCTCGACCTGTATTACCAGGGCGCCGATGTGCTGCGCACCTCGCAGGATTTCTACGACCTGACCTGGGCCTACCTGCTGCGCTGCAAAGCACAGAACGTGATCCACACCGAACCGTTCTTCGATCCACAGACCCACACCGACCGGGGCATCCCGTTCGAAGTGGTGCTCAACGGCATCGCCGCCGCACTCAAGGATGGCGAGACGCAACTGGGCATCAGCAGCGGTTTGATCCTCAGCTTCCTGCGCCACCTCAGCGAAGACGAAGCACAGAAAACCCTCGATCAGGCGCTGCCGTTCCGTGATGCGTTTGTCGCGGTCGGGCTCGACAGTTCCGAGATGGGCCACCCGCCGAGCAAATTCAAACGCGTCTTCGATCGCGCCCGCGACGAAGGCTTCCTCACCGTCGCCCACGCCGGTGAAGAAGGCCCGCCGGAGTACATCTGGGAAGCCATCGACCTGCTGAAAATCCAGCGCATCGACCATGGTGTCCGCGCCATCGAAGACGAGCGCCTGATGCAGCGGATCATCGACGAGCAGATTCCGCTGACCGTATGCCCGCTGTCGAACACCAAGCTCTGCGTGTTCGATCACATGTCACAGCACAACATCCTCGACATGCTCGAGCGCGGCGTTAAGGTCACGGTCAACTCCGATGACCCGGCGTATTTCGGCGGTTACGTGACCGAGAACTTCCATGCGCTGCACGAGCATCTGGGCATGACCCAGGATCAGGCCAAGCGCCTGGCGCAGAACAGCCTGGATGCGCGGTTGGTAAAACCGTAAGCAACACCGCAAAACCAATGTGGGAGCGAGCCTGCTCGCGAAGAGGGAGAGTCAGTCAACATTTACGTTGAATGACACACCGCTTTCGCGAGCAGGCTCGCTCCCACATTCATATCGATGTTCACTCGGTAAGCTCTTCCAGGGTCTTGCCCCGCGTCTCCATCCCGAACAGCCACACCACGCCCGCCGCGATCGCAAAGCACGCCGCGCCCAGCGCGAACACCCCGCCCTGCCCGGTAATCGGGAACACCAGCCCGGTCACCAATGGCCCGAGCAGAGAGCCGACGCGGCCGATGGCCGAGGCGAATCCCGAGCCGGTTGCCCGTGCGGACGTCGGGTACAGCTCTGGCGTGTAGGTGTAGAGCACCGCCCACATGCCGAACAGGAAAAACTGCATCAACAGCCCGGTGCCGATCAGCAACGCCACGTTGCCGCCGAACACCGCACTCTGCCCATACAGAAACGCCATCACCCCGCCGCCCAGCAGGGTGACGATGCACACCGGTTTACGCCCCCAACGCTCGACCAGCCACGCCGCCATGAGGAAGCCGGGAATCCCGCCGAGCGAGATCAGCACCGTGTAGTACACCGACTGCGTCACGGCGAAACCCGACTGCTGCAGCAATGCACTGAGCCAGGAAGTCAGCCCGTAAAAACCCAGCAATGCGAAGAACCACAGACTCCAGATCATCGTTGTACGCTGGCGATATTGCGGCGACCAGATCTGCTTGAGTGCCGAGAAGAAATTACCCGGTGGCGTCACCGTGCGTGGCAAACGAACCGGTTCCGGCAAGGCTGCACCGCAGAGCGAAGCACGCACTCGCGCTTCGATGCCGTTCAACACCTTGTCCGCGTCGACGTCGCGCCCGGCCTGTTCCAGCCAGCGCGGCGACTCAGGGATGAAAAAGCGGATAGCCAGGACAAACACCGCCGGCACCGCCAGTACCAGGAAGATATCGCGCCAGCCAATCAGCGGCAGCAGGAAGTACGAGAGTACGCCCGCCGCGACAAACCCCAGCGGCCAGAAGCCGTCCATCAGGGCGATATAGCGCCCGCGCCGTTGTGCTGGAATCAGCTCCGAGAGCATCGATTGCGCGATGGGAAACTCCATGCCCATGCCAATTCCGAGCAGGATGCGAAACAGCGTCAGCGTCTCCACCGTCTGCGCTGTCGAACACAGGTAACTGGCCACGCCCCACAGCACGATGCTCCACTGAAACACCGGTTTGCGCCCGAAGCGGTCGGCGAGCATTCCCGACAGCGACGCGCCGAGCACCATGCCGAAAAAGCTCGAACTGGCCAGCAACCCCGCTTGCGCACTGCTCAGGCCGAACTCGGCTTTGATCGAGCCGAGCAGGAAAGTCATCATCGCCAGATCCATGGAATCGAAGAAAAACGCCAAGGCGATGATGATGAAAATGACGCGGTGATAGCCGCTGAGCGGCAGCCGTTCCAGGCGTTCAGCCGCACTAAAGCGTTGTGTATTCATGTTGTGCTCCCCCATCCGGAAAATCCCCGGATCGAGTGTGCGCGATGGTCATACAGAGGTCGTACTGGATGCGACCTGTTCACAACCGTGGACGACGTGAGCCTTCAGCTCATCGCCGAGCAACGCTCTAGAACGCTGTTTCCAGCTCGGTTTCCTTGGCAAAGCGATGGATTTCGCGCTGGCCGGTGGCGGTCAACTGCAAGGCGCGGGAATCGTTGGGCAAGGTCAGCCAGCCGGACTGCATGAACAACTGCAACAGGGCCGCGCCCAGTGAGCCGCCCATGTGCGGACGGCGCTCGCTCCAGTCCGGGCAGGCGCAGGCGACCTGCACGTTGCGGTGGGCCAGGGCCTGGATGAACACTCCGCGCTGCGCCAGTCGGGTGGAGCCCTTGTGCGTCACCACCACCCGCTGCTCAAGCTGTTCGATCCAGCCGGCGTCGAGCAGGCGCTGATACAGGTCGGCCGCCAGGGTGCCGCCCAGATGATCGTCGCAGAACCGCGCGCGCAACAGCGAAGACGGCGCCGCCTGCGGCCTGACCATGGGAGTCGTGCGTTTCAGCGCATCAGGGATTTGCCGTGGCGCGCTGGCAATGGTGGCGCTGGCCAGTGCTTCGATCGCCGCGCCGATTTCCGGTGCCGCCAGGCGAAAGAAGCGTTTGCGCCCACGCATTTCAATGTTCAACAGCCCCCCTGCGGACAGGCGTCCCAGATGCGCACTGGCCGACGACGGCGAGAGCCCGGCCAGCAGCGCCAGCTCTTCGGCTTGCCGCGCCGAGCCATCCATCAACGCCCACATCATCGCGCTGCGCTTGGGGTCGGCCAGCAATGTCGCGATCTGGCTGATGCACGGTGCATGTTCCATATGTTCACTCCCTGTTGAATCGTATCGTCTACCGCTCGGAGACATCCTGGCCGGTTATGGGGCATCGGCCAACACGCGAAAATCGCCCGGGATCGGTGGCAAGGGATGCCACCGACACCAGCTGCTCCGGCACACAACCTGGCAGCAGAAGTAGCAACCGTCACCAAAAGCCGGCAACGCGTTACGGGGTCTGCGCGCCGGGTGTCAGTGCAGGCATGAGGCGGGCGCTAGTATAAGCGGGTTAAGCCAGACGTCCTGCGCCTGGGCCTGGGCAGGTGGCGATTGTTCCTGACAGAAATTTCTCTAATTGCCTGCGACTAATGATCAACTTTGAGGAAACCGGGAAATTGGCTACTCAATTCGGCGCATCGGCTGGCGAGCATCTCCCTCAGCAGGTTCACCGGCTTACTCAATTGTGCGCGATGGGCGCACAACAGATTCAGCGGTGCGCGCTCACACAGCAGTTCCGGCATCAGCACTTTGAGGCGTCCGGCGAGCACATCGGCGCCGACGTCGAGCCAGGACTTGTAAGCGATACCGGCACCGGCCAGCGCCCACAGCCGCACGACGTCGGCGTCATCGCTGAAGCGATCGCCGCTGACGGTCAGGCCGACTTCGCGCTTGCCATCGTGAAAACTCCAGTGGTCGTGAACGCGGCTGCCGAGCATGTAGAGCAGGCAATTGTGCTGGGCCAATTGCTCGAGATGGCGCGGCTCGCCCTGCCGGGCCAGGTAATCGGGGGATGCGCACAACACCCGGCGATTGTGTGGCGCGATGGGCAAGGCGATCAGGCTGGAATCTTCCGGCTCGCCGTAGCGCAGGGCGATGTCCACCGGTTGCCGGAACAGGTCGGCGATGCGGTCGCCAAGCAGCAGGCGCACCGTCAGTTTCGGGTGTTCACGCTGGAACGCGTCGAGCCACGGCAGCAGCAGATTGCGACCGAAGTCCGAGGGCGCCGAAAGCTGCAAAATCCCGCTGACCTGATCCTGACCGCTGGCGAGCAGGCGACGCCCTTCGTCGAGATTGCTCAGGGCGGCGCGGGCATACTCAAGGAAGCCTTCGCCCTCGGCGGTCAGGCGCAGGCTGCGGGTCGACCGCGCCAGCAGCCGCGCACCGAGTTGCTGCTCGATGCGCTTCAACGCCGCGCTAGCCACCGCCGCAGACATGTCCATCACCCGTGCCGCCGCCGACAGGCTGCCCAGATCCGCCGCGCGGACAAACAACTGCAGGTCATCAAAACGCAGCATGTGCAGCCTCGATTATCAAAGAAATATTGAAAGAGCCTGCTCTTTTAACCGGTTTTATCGCGCAGAGAAATAGCCAATGATGGCCTCCATCGAATTCATCCCGATTCTGGAGTCCGCGCATGTCCCAGCCCTTTACCGCTATAGCCACCCTGACCGCTAAATCCGGCCAGCAGGACGTTCTCGAACAGGCGCTGCGCGCCCTCGTCGAACCGAGCCGCGCCGAGCCCGGTTGTGGCCAGTACGACCTGCACCGCGACCTTGCCGATCCGCAGGTTTTTTATGTCATCGAACAGTGGGCCAGTGACGAGATTCTTGAGGCGCACAACGCCAGCGCGCATTTTCAGAAGTTTCAGGCCAGCGCCGGCCACACCATCGAACACTTCCAGCTCAAACGCCTCGGCAAGATTGCCTGAATCCTTCTTCTATCAACTGTACGGAGCCACTTATGAAAGCCATTGCCTATTACGCGTCCCTGCCGATCAGCGACACCAAGTCCCTGCAGGACATTCAACTGCCAGAACCGGTCGCAGGCCCGCGCGACCTCTTGGTGGAGGTCAAAGCCATTTCGGTCAACCCGGTCGACACCAAAGTGCGGCAGAACATGGCGCCGGAAAACGGCGCGGCGAAAGTGCTGGGCTGGGACGTTGCCGGTGTGGTCAAGGCGGTCGGCAGCGAAGTCACCCTGTTCAAGGCGGGCGACAAGGTGTTCTACGCCGGTTCGATCGCCCGGGCCGGTGGCAACAGCGAGTTGCACGTGGTCGATGAGCGCATCGTCGGCCACATGCCCAAGTCCCTCGGTTTTGCCGAAGCCGCCGCGCTGCCGCTGACCGCGATCACTGCGTGGGAATTGCTCTTCGAGCGCCTGCAAATCAGCGAAGGCAGCAATGATGAGGGTCAGAGCCTGCTGATCGTTGGCGCGGCGGGCGGAGTGGGCTCGATCCTTACCCAATTGGCCAAGCAGTTGACCGGCCTGAAAGTGATCGGCACCGCTTCCCGCCCACAGACCCGTGACTGGGTCAGCGAACTCGGTGCCGATCTGGTCATCGATCACAGCCAGCCACTGAGCGAAGAATTGAAGCGCGCCGGCATCGACAGCGTGACCCACGTCGCCAGCCTGACCCAGACCGATCAGCATCTGGCGCAACTGGTCGAAGCCCTCGCGCCGCAAGGCAAGCTGGCGCTGATCGACGATCCGAAGTCCCTCGACATCAGCCTGCTCAAGCGCAAGAGCCTGTCGCTGCACTGGGAGTTCATGTACACCCGCTCGCTGTTCGAAACGCCGGACATGATCGAACAGCACAAGCTGCTCAACCGCGTCGCCGAACTGATCGACGCCGGCACTTTGAAGACGACTTTGGGCGAGCACTTCGGCGTGATCAATGCAGCCAACCTGCGCCGCGCCCATGAGCTGCTGGAAAGCGGCAAGGCCAAGGGGAAAATTGTTTTAGAAGGTTTCTAAAAAAATAAAGCCCCGCAACCGCTCGTGATGCCAGAGCGGTTGCGGGGCTTTTTGCCGTCAGTCGGTTGCTTGACCCTTGTCACAATTACGCGGGTATCGAGGTCTACAATCGAAGCCTCTGCGATACATCTTTTACGCAAGGGAGGTCAGCAATGAAGATCCTGATAAAAGAAGTGGCAAAGTCTCAATGGCAGGTGCGCCTGGACCAGCACGTCGTAACCTTTCGCAGTGAAGCCGAGGCTCTGGCCTTCACTCGCACCCTCGAAGCGCGACTCTGCGCGCCCCACCGAATCCCCGAACCCAGCCAGCAGCGCGCCGCCGGCTGAGCTCCAAAGTCGAGCGTTCAGACCTGGGCTTGCGCCAACGCCCGGGCATTCTGCAAACGCCGGGTGAGCAGCGCGACGCTCACCACCAGCAAACCGCACAGGCTGATGACCATCGCCATCGGCACGGCGCTGCCGTCGTGCAACACCCCCACCAACGCGGCGGCACCGGCGGCGATGCTGAATTGCAGGCAACCGAGCATTGCCGATGCACTGCCGGCACGGGCGCCCTGACCGTTCATTGCGCAAGCTGAGGCGTTGGGAATGATGCAGCCGAGGCTGGCAATGCAGATGAACAGCGGAATCAGCAACGGCCACAACGCCTCTGGACGCATCGCGCTCACCGCCAGCAACGTCAGCCCGCCGAGGAAATACACCCACACCGCGCGCACCAGCAAGAACGCCGGGCCACGCTTGGCCAGCAGACGCGCATTGACCTGCGCCACCAGAATGAACCCCGCCGCATTGGTGCCGAACAGCCAGCCGAAGTGCTCGGCGGGTACACCGTAGAGCTTGATGAACACAAACGGTGAGCCAGCGATGTAGGCGAACATGCCGGCAATCGCGATGCCTCCGGTCAGGGCATGGCCCAGATAGACCGAGTCCTTGACCAGTCGCGCGTACTGGCGCAACGCACCGGACAACGGCTGGCGCGGCACGTGGGCCGGCATGCTTTCCGGCAGCCCCAACGCCACCGCCAGACCCGCCGCCGCACTGAACCCGGTGAGCACCAGAAAGATCGACTGCCAACCCGTGGTATTGACCAGCAGCCCACCGAGCATCGGCGCCAGAATCGGCGCCAGGCCCATCACCAGCATCAATTGGGAAAACACCTTCGCCGAGCCCACCGCGTCGCACTTGTCGGCAACCACCGCGCGGGAAATCACCATGCCCGCACAGCCACCGAGTGCCTGGACGAAACGCGCGCCGATCAGCCATTCCAGGCTCGGCGCGTAGGCGCAGGCCAATGACGCCAGAGTAAACAGGGCGACACCGCTGAGCAGCGGAATGCGCCGGCCGAAACGATCGGAAATCGGCCCGTAAGCCAGTTGGCCCAGAGACAGACCAAGGAAGTACGCCGCCAGCGTCAGCTGGACATGCTGCTCATCGGTGCCGAACGCCAGCGCCATGGCCGGGAAGGCAGGTAAATAGAAGTCGATCGCCAAAGGACCGAAGGCGCTCAAGGCGCCGAGTATCAAAATCGTGCGGAAATTCATCAGGCATCCAGGTGGGCAAGTCGCAGCCCGACAGTCTAGCCGCGCCCGGACGCCTTGAACATTCCGATAGCTCGCTAACGATCAATTTCAGACGAGCTTCACCTCATAACCCTCTTCGCGGATCGCTGCGATGACCTGATCGGCACTCAGCGCACTTTCGACGCCGACTTCCTTGGCCGCCAGATCGACGCGCACGCTGGCTGCCGGATCCAGCGCCTGCACCGCAGTGGTAATGGCTTTGACGCAATGACCGCAGGACATGCCTTGAACGTTGAACACTTGCATGGGAAGACTCCTTTGAGTGAGGTTGCCGGCAGTCTCAAGCTTGCCACGATGGCAAGGTCAAGTTCTGCGAAAAACTGCCGGGCTGGCATTCGGCGCCGCGCTCGGCCAAGCTGCATGCATCAATGACTGGAATTCAGGAGATTCAGCCATGCGCTGGTCAGCTTTGGGCCTGTTTGGCTTGCTCAGCCTTTTCGCCGCCGTCCCGCAGGTGCAAGCCGCCGGCGAGGATTACGCGGTACTGATCATTTCCCGCGAGCGCCTCGAAGTGGCGACCTCGTGCGAAATCGGCGTGTACATCCAGGACCAGCTCTCGGCGCGCCTGTTCCAGGAGCAGAGCACTTCGTTCAACCTGCCACCGGGCAAGGTTTCGCTGCGCCTGAAACTGCTGCCGGGACAGGCGCCGGGTTGCAACCCCGGCATGCTCGCACCGGGTTCGCAGGAAGTCGTGCTGCACGCCGGGGATGTGCTGAAGTTCCGCCTGGCGATGAATGCCGAAGGCGTGTACCTCAAGCCGGCTGGCCTCGGTTACTGAGCCAAGCGCCGACCCGTTGCCGATCGTTCCCACGCTCTGCGTGGGAATGCAGCCATGGACGCTCTGCGTCCCGAAGCGTGACGCGGAGCGTCACAGGAGGCATTCCCACGCGGAGCGTGGGAACGATCAACATCTTGCGGAATGGTGCTTGACCTTGCCCGCATGGCAAGGTTGATCCTGTAGACATCCACTACAGGGAGCGCGACCGATGTCCGAATCCACCACTTTCGATCTGCCGATTGCCGGCATGACCTGTGCCAGTTGCGCCGGGCGTGTCGAGCGGGCGCTGCGCAAGGTCAGCGGCGCCAGTGCCGTCAGTGTCAACCTCGCCACCGAACAGGCGCGGGTACAGGCGCCCGGCGACAGCCTGCCGGCGCTGATGCAAGCCGTGGAGCGCGCCGGTTACAGCGTGCCCCGGCAAACCGTCGAATTGAGCATCGACGGCATGACCTGCGCGTCCTGCGTCGGTCGCGTCGAACGCGCCCTGAGCAAAGTCCCAGGCGTGAGCAGCGTCAGCGTCAATCTGGCCAACGAACGTGCGCACCTCGAATTGCTCGGCCAGGTCGATACGCAAACCCTGCTCGACGCGGTGAGCAAGGCCGGTTACTCGGCCAGCGTCTGGCAAGCTGAACGGCCACAGTCCGATGACCAGCAAAAACGCCTGCACCGCGAGCGCTGGGCATTGATCTGCGCGATCGCCCTCGCTCTGCCACTGGTGCTGCCGATGTTGCTGCAGCCGTTCGGCATTCACTGGATGCTCCCGGCCTGGGCGCAATTCGCCCTCGCCACCCCCGTGCAATTCATCTTCGGCGCACGCTTTTATGTTGCGGCGTGGAAAGCCGTGCGCGCCGGCGCCGGCAACATGGACCTGCTCGTCGCCCTCGGCACCAGCGCCGGTTATGGGCTGAGCGTCTATGAATGGGCCAGCGCGGCGGGACGCATGCCGCATCTGTATTTCGAGGCCTCGGCGGTGGTCATCGCTTTGGTGTTGCTCGGCAAATATCTCGAAAGCCGCGCCAAACGCCAGACCGCCAGCGCCATCCGCGCCCTCGAAGCGTTGCGGCCGGAGCGCGCGATTCAAGTCATCGACGGGCGTGAGCAGGACGTCGCGATCAGCGCCCTGCGCCTCGACGATCTGGTGCTGGTCAAACCCGGCGAACGCTTCCCGGTGGATGGCGAAGTCGTTGAAGGCCAGAGCCACGCCGACGAAGCGCTGATCAGCGGCGAAAGCCTGCCAGTGCCAAAACAACCGGGCGACAAGGTCACCGGCGGCGCGATCAACGGCGAGGGTCGTTTGCTGGTGCGCACCCAGGCGCTCGGCGCGGAAACCGTGCTGGCGCGGATCATTCGTCTGGTCGAAGACGCGCAAGCGGCGAAAGCGCCGATCCAGAAATTGGTGGACAAGGTCAGCCAGATTTTCGTGCCGACCGTGTTGCTGATCGCCCTGGCCACGCTGATCGGCTGGTGGCTGTACGGCGCACCGCTGGAAACTGCAGTGATCAATGCCGTCGCCGTACTGGTGATCGCCTGCCCGTGCGCCCTCGGCCTTGCCACCCCGACGGCGATCATGGCCGGCACCGGCGTCGCCGCACGCCACGGCATTCTGATCAAGGACGCCGAAGCGCTGGAGCGCGCCCATGAAGTCAGCAGGGTGGTGTTCGACAAGACCGGCACGCTGACCTCGGGTACGCCGCGTATCGCGCACTTCAGCGCGGTCGATGGTGACGAAAACAATCTGCTGACACTGGCCGGTGCCTTGCAGCGCGGCAGCGAGCATCCGTTGGCCAAAGCCGTGCTGGATGCAGCCGCCGAACGCGGCTTGAACGTGCCCGATGTCAGCGACAGCCAGGCGCTGACCGGGCGCGGCATTGCCGGCACGCTGGATGGCCGGCGCCTGGCGCTGGGCAACCGGCGGATGCTCGACGAAAGCGCCTTGAATGCCGGTGAATTGAGCACATCCGCCGAAGCGTGGGAACGCGAAGGTCGGACACTGTCGTGGCTGATCGAACAAAGTCCTGAGCCGAAGGTACTGGGTCTGTTCGCCTTCGGTGACACGCTGAAACCCGGCGCACTGCAAGCGGTGCAACAACTCGCCGCGCGGGATATCCAGAGCCACCTGCTGACCGGCGACAATCGCGGCAGCGCACGGGTGGTGGCCGAGGCCTTGGGCATCCGCAATGTTCACGCCGAAGTGCTGCCTGCCGACAAAGCCGCGACGGTGGCCGAGCTGAAGAAAACCGGCGTGGTTGCCATGGTCGGCGATGGTATCAACGATGCCCCGGCCCTCGCCGCCGCAGACATCGGCATCGCCATGGGCGGCGGCACCGACGTCGCCATGCACGCGGCCGGCATCACGTTGATGCGCGGCGATCCGCGACTGGTGCCGGCAGCGCTGGAGATCAGCCGCAAGACCTACGCGAAGATTCGCCAGAACCTGTTCTGGGCCTTTGTCTACAACCTGATCGGCATTCCGCTGGCGGTGTTCGGCTTCCTCAATCCGGTGCTGGCCGGTGCGGCGATGGCGTTGTCGAGCGTCAGCGTGGTGAGCAATGCGCTACTGTTGAAAACCTGGAAACCCAAGGACCTGGAGGAACACCGATGAACATCGGCCAAGCAGCCCGGCAGAGTGGCCTGAGTGCAAAAATGATTCGTTACTACGAGTCGATCGGTTTGCTCAAAGCGGCCAATCGCACCGACAGCGGTTACCGCGTATACGGCAGCGATGACCTGCACACGCTGGCGTTCATCAAGCGCTCGCGGGATCTGGGCTTTTCTCTGGAAGAGGTCGGCAAGCTGCTGACCCTCTGGCAGGATCGCCAGCGTGCCAGCGCCGATGTGAAAGCACTGGCGCGCCAGCACATCGACGAGCTGAACCAGAAGATCCGCGAGCTCGGCGAGTTGCGCGACACCCTGCAGGATCTGGTCGAGCATTGCAGCGGCGACCATCGCCCGGACTGCCCGATCCTCAAGGAGCTGGCGTCGGGCTGCTGCGCGCAACCCGCTCGCGCCTGATCCGCAACAGCGTCACCACGCACAGGGTGCCGAGGGGAATGCCGTGGAACAGCATGACCACGGCCCCCGGCGTCCACCACGCATAGAACGGCGCAGCGACCAACATGCCGATGCCGAAACCGCTCATCTGCAGCAAGGTCAGCACGCTGAAAATCGGCAGGCGCAACGCCGCAGGTTCCCGTTGCAGCCGTGACATCAGGCTGACTTCGGAAACCCCGTCGCCAAGCCCGGCCGGCAAGGCGAACAGCAGCAGACCGTAGAGGCCGTGCTGCTGGAACATCAGAATGAAACCGCATGACATCAGCGCCACGCCGAAGAAAAATCTTCTTTCGAGGTGGCTGTTCTCCGAGCCCTTGAGGTGACTGGCGATGCGTGCGCCGAGCAGTTTGCCGCTGGCCCATACCGCAAGCGCCAGGCCCAAGGTCGTACTCGCCGCCTCCGGCGTGAGCAGTTTCGAAATGATCGGGAAGCCGACGTTATGCGCGGCACTGCCCAAGGTGTCGGCCATGGTCACCGCGAGCATGGCCGCGACCACAGGCGCCGAACGCAGGCCCTGCCGCAGCGCAAACCATTCACCGCGCTCCGGCTGTTCGATGACATCGGTTTTTTCGAAACGCAGCGGCACGATCAGCAGAGCCGCGAGCACATAGGTCAGCGCGTTTAGGGCGAAGACCGTTTCGAAACCAAAAGCAGCCACCAGCAACCCCGACACCAGACTGCCGCCGACCATGGCGGCTGAAGAGGCTGAAGTGATCCAGGCGTTGGCCTTGAGCAACTGCGCCGGCTCGATCAAACGCGGCAACTGGCTGTTGAGGCCGATGGCGAACATCGAATTGCCCAAGCCGAGGCCGAAGGCAATCAACGGCAACAGCCACGCCTGCTGACTCGCCGGAGTGATCAACAGCAGCCCCAGCAGCGCCGCACGCAACAGATCGAACGCAATCAGCGGCGCGCGGCCCTGCCAGCGTCGGTAGAAGCGTGTGCCAATCAGACTGGCGAAGATTCCGCCACCGACGCGGCTGGCAAGGAAAACGCCGACGCTCATGGCGCTGTTGCTTAACAGATAAACGTAGGTGGCCAGCGCGACCATGTTGAGGAAGGCGCCGAAATCGGAGATCAGCCGGGCGGTTACGATCAGGTGGGTGTTGCGTGGGGTGGTCACATTCAGTCCTTGAGTGTGGTTGGAGCGCTGGACAGTAGACGCGAATAAGCCAGGATCCGAAAGCCCCCTCACCCTAGCCCTCTCCCAAAGGGAGAGGGGACCGATTGGGGGATATTTGGGAGATACACCGACCTGAACGTTTTTCTTTGAATCCATAATCGACTCGGTTTTTTCAGGTCGATGTATGGCTCAAGACACCTCGGTCGGCCCCCTCTCCCTCCGGGAGAGGGGCCGATTGGGGGATATTTGGGAAATACACCGACCTGAACGTTTTTCTTTGAATCCATAATCGACTCGGTTTTTTCAGGTCGATGTATGGCTAAAGACACCTCGGTCGGCCCCCTCTCCCTCCGGGAGAGGGACCGATTGGGGGATATTTGGGAGATACACCGACCTGAACGTTTTTCTTTGAATCCATAATCGACTCGGTTTTTTCAGGTCGATGTATGGCTAAAGACACCTCGGTCGGCCCCCTCTCCCTCCGGGAGAGGGCTGGGGTGAGGGTGCTTTTTGACTCAAACAAAAAACCCGGCCGAAGCCGGGTTTTTCATCACGCGATCACTGCATCCACGGCGGTGGAGGCGGTTCTTCGGGTTTGCCTTTCGGCGCGTCGTCCGCCGCGCGAATGGCCTGCTTGCGTTCCTCGTCGAGGCGCGCCGCTTCGATTTCGCGCAGCACCCCGCCGACATCCGCCAGGTCCTCCGGATCGTCGAACTCGCCGGTCAGCACACTGTTCGGGTGCAAGGTGCCGGCTTCGTACAACGCCCACATTTCCTTGGCATATTTGGTCTTCTTCAATTCCGGCGCGAAGCGACCGAAGTACGAAGCCATGTTGCCAACGTCACGCTCGAGCATGCTGAACGCGTGGTTGTTGCCCGCAGCGTCGACTGCCTGGGGCAAGTCGATGATGACCGGGCCGGTAGGTGTCAGCAGCACGTTGAACTCGGAGAGGTCACCGTGCACCAGACCGGTACACAACATCAGCACGATCTGCGAAATCAGGAAGGCGTGATACTCGCGCGCCTGATCAGGCTCCAGCACCACATCGTTCAGACGCGGCGCGGCGTCGCCGAATTCGTCGGCCACCAGCTCCATCAACAGCACGCCGTCGAGGAAGTCATAGGGTTTGGGCACTCGCACGCCGGCGCCGGCCAGACGGAACAGCGCCGCCACTTCGGCGTTCTGCCAGGCGTCTTCGGTCTCTTTGCGACCGAACTTGGACCCCTTCGCCATGGCCCGCGCCTGACGACTGTTACGAACCTTGCGGCCTTCCTGATACTCGGCCGCCTGGCGGAAACTGCGTTTATTCGCCTCCTTGTAGACCTTGGCGCAACGTAACTGATTGCCGCAGCGCACTACATAAACAGCTGCCTCTTTGCCACTCATCAGTGGACGCAGCACTTCGTCGACCAGACCGTCCTCGATCAGGGGTTCAATGCGTTTTGGAGTCTTCATCAGCTTTTATTGTGGGTCCTTTATTACCAAACACGCGAATGTCACTCGTTATACGGCAATCCTCGCCCGACGGGGAGGGGTTGCCGACCTGTGAACCTTGAGGCTGCACACACTGTGCCGGATCAATCGCAGCGACCCGGGCGAATCATAGCCGAGACCGTGGCATTGATTGGTATCGGTCGGCAAGGGCATTTGCGACAGAATCTGACATGCACATGCACCGGAGCACCTGTGGGAGCGAGCCTGCTCGCGAAAGCGCTCTGTCAGCAGAGAATGATGGCGACTGACACGGCGCCTTCGCGAGCAGGCTCGCTCCCACATTGGAATACTGCTTAGCGTTCAATGATCGCGGTGACACCCTGCCCGCCCGCCGCACAGATCGAAATCAACCCTCGCCCCTTGCCCGCCGCATCCAGCAGCTTGGCCAAATTCGCGACAATCCGCCCGCCCGTCGCGGCGAACGGATGCCCCGCCGCCAGCGAACTGCCTTTCACATTGAGCCGACTGCGATCAATCGAACCCAGCGGTGCGTCGAGTCCCAGGCGGGTTTGGCAATATTCGGGATCCTCCCAGGCCTTGAGCGTGCACAACACTTGCGCGGCGAAGGCTTCGTGAATTTCGTAGTAATCAAAATCCTGCAACGTCAGCCCATTGCGCGCCAGCAAGCGTGGCACGGCATACACCGGCGCCATCAGCAGGCCCTCGGCACCGTTGACGAAATCCACTGCCGCCGCTTCGCCGTCGCGCAGATAAGCAAGGATCGGCAAGCCGCGCTCTTTGGCCCATTCCTCACTTCCCAGCAACACCACCGAAGCGCCATCGGTGAGCGGCGTGGAATTGCCGGCCGTCAGCGTGCCCTTGGCGCTTTTCTCGAAGGCCGGTTTCAGCGCGGCGAGTTTTTCCAGGGTCAGGTCCGGGCGCAGATTGTTATCGCGGGTCAGGCCGAGGAATGGCGTCATCAGATCGTTGTGCCAGCCTTCGCCGTAGGAAGCGGCGAGCTTGTGGTGGCTTTCGAGGGCCAGTTGATCTTGTTCTTCACGGGGAATATTCCAGGTCTGCGCCATCAGTTCGCAGTGCTCGCCCATCGACAGGCCAGTGCGTGGCTCGCCGTTGCGCGGGAATTCGGGGATCAGGTGCTGGGGGCGCAACTGAAAAAGGGTTTTCAGTTTGTCGCCGGTGCTCTTGGCGCGGTTGGCCTGCAGAAGAATTCTGCGCAGGCCTTCGCTGACGCTGATCGGCGCATCGGAAGTGGTGTCGACTCCGCCAGCGATACCGCTGTCGATCTGGCCAAGGGCGATTTTATTCGCCACCAGCAGCGCCGCTTCCAGACCGGTGCCGCAGGCTTGCTGGATGTCATAGGCCGGTGTCGTCGGAGACAAGCGCGAGCCGAGCACACATTCGCGGGTCAGGTTCATATCCCGTGACAATTTAAGCACAGCGCCCGCCACTACCTCGCCGATGCGCTGGCCGTGCAGGTTGTAGCGCTCGATCAGGCCTTCCAGCGCGGCGGTGAGCATCGCCTGATTGCTGGCCGTGGCGTACGGCCCGTTGGAGCGGGCGAAAGGGATGCGGTTACCGCCGATGATCGCGACGCGGCGCAGCTGGGTCATGGATAACTCCTGTGGAATTTGCGGATTCACATGGAAACCTGTGGGAGCTGGCTTGCCAGCGATGGGGGCGGCACTCCCAACCCTTCAGCGGCTGACACTCCGCCATCGCGGGCAAGCCCGCTCCCACAGGGTCAGTGGTCTACTCTGCTAAACCAGCGTAGGCCTTATTGCGCCGATCGAACGATTGATTGCCGTAGACAGTCCACACTTTGAACCCCAACTTCTGGAGAGCGTTCCATGTCTGACCGCTATATCGACTTCGCCAACTCATCCTTCGGCCATCGTCTGGTCGGGGCCTTGGGCCTGCCGTCGCCGGTGCGGCTGGAACGCTGGCAGGCGGGGCGTCTGCGGCCGATCGAGGGCGCCCTGTTGATCGGTGGCGGGCCGCTGGCCGAACGGATCAGCGTGTTTGCCAATCGCTTGACCGACGCGATCTACAGCTACGGCACCGAGCCCTCGCTGGCCACTGCATGGATCCCCGGCCACGGGCCGAAACTCAAAGCGGTGGTGTTCGACGCCAGCGGTCTGCAACACACCGACCAGCTCAAGCAGTTGCGCGAGTTCTTCCAGCCATTGATGAAGAACCTCGACCATAGCGCGCATCTGGTGATCCTCGGCCGCGCGCCGGAAAACCTGCGTGATCCGTTCGCCTCCAGCGCACAACGAGCACTTGAAGGCTTCTCGCGCTCACTGGCCAAGGAACTGCGCGGCGGTGGCACCTTGCAGCTGATCTACGTCGGCGAAGGTACCGAAGATCAACTGGAAGGCCCGCTGCGATTCTTCCTCTCGCCGAAAAGTGCATTCGTTTCCGGCCAAGTGATTCGCCTGACCGCGTGCGCTACGCCAGTCACTGACTGGACCCGCCCGCTGGCCGGGCGCAAGGCGCTGGTCACCGGTGCCGCGCGCGGCATCGGCGCGTCGATTGCCGAAACCCTGGCCCGTGATGGCGCTGAGGTGATCCTCCTCGACGTACCGCCGGCCAAGACCGACCTCGAGGCCCTCGCCGCGCGCCTCGGCGGCCGTGCGATTACCCTCGATATCTGCGCCGATGACGCCGCCGCGCACTTGATCGAACAACTGCCCGACGGGCTCGACATCCTCGTGCACAACGCCGGCATCACCCGCGACAAAACCTTGGCCAACATGACCCCGGAATTCTGGGACGCGGTGCTGGCCGTCAATCTCAACGCGCCGCAAGTGCTGACCAAGGCGCTGCTCGACAGCGGCACCCTGCGCGACAACGCACGGGTGGTCCTGCTCGCCTCGATCAGCGGCATCGCCGGCAATCGCGGGCAGACCAACTACGCAGCGAGCAAGGCTGGCCTGATCGGTCTGGCCCAGGCCTGGGCGCCAACGCTGCTGGAACGCGGCATCAGCATCAACGCCGTCGCCCCCGGTTTTATCGAAACCCAGATGACCGCGCACATCCCGTTCGGCCTGCGCGAGGCCGGGCGGCGCATGAGTTCGCTGGGCCAGGGCGGCTTGCCGCAGGACGTCGCCGAAGCCGTGGCGTGGCTGGCGCAACCGGGCACGGGCGCGTTCACCGGGCAGGCGCTGCGGGTCTGTGGGCAAAGTGTTCTGGGGGCATAAAGATGAGCATCGAATGGCACACGCTGGATCGCGAACCGAGTCTGCCCGCGCTGTACTCGCGGGCGGCGACGCGACGCAAAATCACCGGTACGCAACTGCCCGACAGCGGCCTGCGTTGCTGGGTTGATATCGACGGCAAGCGGCTGGCGGCTTATCGCAAGGTCTGCGGTTTCGTCGATGACGGCCTGCTGCCGCCGACCTATCCACACATCCTCGCCTTTGCCTTGCAGATGCAATTGCTCACGGCCAGGGATTTTCCCTTCCCGCTGCTGGGGCTGATTCACCTGAGCAACCGCATCCGCGTGTTGCGACCAATGGGCGCGATCAGTCGCGCGCAAGTCAGCGTGCGCGTGCACAACCTGCAACCACATGCCAAGGGCGCGACGTTCGATCTGTTGACCACCCTCGACGATCAGCTCGGGCCGCTGTGGGAAGCCGAAAGCCGCATGCTCTGTCGCGGGGTGAAACTCGAGGGCGAGGCGCTGGCACAGGACTGGCAGCCGTCGCAGGATTTGCTTGAGGTGACGCGTTGGACTGCGCCGGCCGATATCGGTCGCCAGTATGCGAAAGTCTCCGGCGACTACAACCCGATTCACCTGAGTGCGGCGAGCGCCAAGCTGTTCGGTTTTCCCACCGCGATCGCCCACGGACTGTGGAACAAGGCGCGGACACTGGCGGCACTCTCCGATCACCTGCCCAAAGCCAACCTGGAAATCGCCGTGCACTTTCGCAAACCGGTGCGCCTGCCCAGTGAAGTGACATTGCTGGCCAGTGCCGCTGGCTCCAGCGGTGAGTTGCGTCTGATCGGCGCCGGCGACCTGGAACATATGGTCGGTCAGTGGCAACCGATCGCCTGATCTGGCGGGGCGGAAAAACCCGTTAATTGTGTATATATCACTTAAGTTTTTCCGCGCCCTACCCGCCGCTTTGCAAAAAACCGAGCCTTGAATTTCAAGGCTTTTTTTGCCCGTTTATTACCGGGGTATTAGTCCTTCGGCATAGCGCCGGACCCTTTATATAAAGGGGTTAATACCAACTTGAGAATGGTGAAAAACCTGCCGTCGACTGAGATTACAGCCACGGACGAGGCATCGCCGACGACAGATCGGCGAGCCATCGAAGGCAACGTAACGTTGTGACAGGTGCAGGAATCTCAATCATGAAAACTCAAGTGATGTGGTCCAAATCGGCAATCGCGCTGGCACTGATTCTTTCGGTCGGCCTCGTCGGCTGCAGCAGCGGCGGTGGCGGTCATCGCAGCAGTTCGGGCAGCTCGACGGCGGACGGCACGGCGGGTACCGATGGCAGCGGTGGCGCGGGCGGCGGAACCGGCGGCGATACTGCCGGCACTGGTGGCACAGGTGGCACCGGCGGCGATACCGCAGGCACTGGTGGAACCGGTAGCACTGGCGGTACTGGCGGAACCGGCGGCGGCACCGATCCGACCAATCCAACCAATCCGACAGACCCGACCGATCCCACCAACCCGACCAATCCCGCTGCACCTTCGCTGGTGACCACAACACTTGTTCAGGATGTCGGCAAAACCGTCAGCGGTGTCGGCGATGGCGTCGGCCAGATCGGCGATTCGCTGAGCACTGTTCCGGTCGCTGGCGGCATCGTGCAAAGCGTGGCCAACACCACTGGCAACGTGGTCAGCACCTTGGGCGATGGCGTCACTGATGGCATCGGCAAACTGGCCACTGCCCCCAATGGCCTGACCACCACCGTGGCCTCGGTTGGCGGCGTGGTTTCCGATGTTGGCGACGGCGTGTCGGACCTCAGCGTCAAACTCAACACCGCGACCCGCAGCGTTCCTGTCGTTGGCGGTGTAGTCACCCGCGTGGCGCCGCTGGTCGATGGCATCGGCGAAAAAGTCACCATGCTTGGCGACACCCTCAACACCTCACTGACAAGCGGCCCGACCAGCCAGTTGACCGACAAGGTCGGCAGCGGCCTGGTGCCGGTGATCGCCATGGTCGAAAGCACCACCGACAAACTCGGCGATGCCACCGGTCTGGGTGATCCGCTCAAAGGGGTGATCTCGAAAGTGGGCGGCACGGTGAACAGTCTTGGCGGCAAAGTTACCGACGCAGGCAGTGGCAATGCCCTGACCAACACCCTCGGCGGCGCCCTGAGCAACACCGGCACGGCGGTCGGCAAAGCGGGTGGTCTGGTGTCCAATGGCACTGGCTCGGGTACTGGCGGCATCGGTGGCATCGGTGGCGGGCTGGGCGGCACCGGTCTGCTGCAAACTGTCGGTGGTGCGGTGGTCAACGTCGGCAGCGGTCTGAATGCCGGCAGCACCAGCGGCGTGGTCAGTGCCGGCGGCGTCAGCGCTGGCGGGCTGGGCAACACGATTGCTTCGATCAACACCGTACTCGGTGGTTCGGGCACACCGATTACTGCATCCACCTCGCCGCTGGCCAGCGTCGGCGCCGCTGTCGGTGCGGGACTCAATCCGGTCACCAGCGCGGTCACCACTGTCACTCAACAGGTCGGCGCCGCTACCGGTCTCGGCACTCCGGTCGCTGGTCTTACAAATCAGGTGGGCGCCGCAGTCGGCAATCTCGGCGGAGCGATTGCCGCCACCAACAACCCGGTCACCACTGCTGTCGGCGGTCTGGTTACCAACGTCGGCGGCACCGTGGCAGCGGTCGGTGGTCTGGTCAACAGCGGCACTGCCACTGGTGGCGGCACGGCAACCGGTGGTCTGGGCGGGGTACTCGGTGGCCTGACCGGCGCGTTGAGCGGCAACAAACGCTAAATTGCACCTGGCCGATTCGACGGCCTTACCTACAGCGCCTACGCTTGGTTGAGGGCGGAAGATTCCCACGAGTCTTCCGCCTTTTTTCTACGGAAAAATCTGCCCTGTGCTGTGTTCTGACCATGGAGTGTCCTATGCGCGTACTGGCATCCCTGCTGTGCCTGAGCCTCAGTTCCGCTGCCCTCGCCGACACCTTGCCCAGCTTTCTCAACAGCAACGAAACCATCCGCAACCTGCCCGTTCCCAACCTGCCCGCCGACGCCTATCGCCCGAGCGCGGCGCCGCTGCAAGTGCCGGACCCGGGTGCGACCGCCGCGCAGCCACTGCTGATGGAAACCAAGGTCAACCTGAAGACCGTGCAGATCGAAGGCGGCACGATCTACCCGCTCAACGAACTCGCGGAAATCTACAAGCCCCTGATCGGCCGTCAGGCCAGCCTTGCCGAACTGATCGAAGCCACGCGCAACATCACCCGTCGCTATCAGCAGGACGGCTATCTGTTGTCCTACGCGTTCCTGCCGCAACAGAACTTCGATGACGGCGTGGCCCGCGTGGTGCTGGTCGAGGGCTATGTGCGCGATATCCAGATGCAGGGCGACATCGGTCGGGTCAAAGGCCTGCTCGATAAACTCGCCGCGAAAATCCAGGCCGAACGCCCGCTGACGCGCAAGACCTTCGAGCGCTACACCACGCTGATGAGCCGTATTCCTGGCGTGACCATCCAAGCGCAAGTGCCGCCACCGGGCACCACCGATGGCGCGACCACCCTGGTTGCCCAGGCCAGTCGCAAACCGTTCACCAGCACCCTGAGCACCACAGAAGACAACCGTAACGGCCCGCAGGCGTTGCTCGGTGTCAGCAGCAATTCGCAGACTTCGATGGGCGAACAGTTGAGCCTCAGCGGCCTGTTCCCGCCGGGTGACGACAAAGAGCATTACTACCGTCTCGACTACAGCCAGTTCCTCGATACCGAGGGCACGCAACTCAACGTCTCGGCCTCGCGTTACCGCGCCGACCCGGACACCGAAGTGCTGGTCGGCGGTGGCGGACGCCTGAGTACCCACCGCGAGAACGATCGCTACTCGATCGGCTTCAGCACGCCCTTGATCGCCTCCGCCAACGAACTGCTGACCGCCGGCTCACGCCTGTATGCGGTCGACGACAAGACGCGCTACGACGGCATCAACTTTCCCTTCAGCACCGAACTGCGCACCGACGTCCGCGCCCTGGCTTTCGAAGGCGACTGGCGCAAGGCCGACGCCCGCCAACTGCGCATCCTCAGTGCCGGCGTCTACCAAGGCTTCGACAGCCTCGGCGCACACACCAACTACGACGACATCGACCTGGATTTTTTCCGCGTGCGCTTGTCCGGCGTGCAGAGCGACAAGTTCCTCGACAACTGGCAAGGCGTGCTCTCGGCGGCGCTGTACTGGAGCGACGACACCTTGCCCGACAGCGAACGCGCCGTGTTCGGCGGGCAGAACTTCGGCCGTGGCTACCCCGACGACCAGGCCTCGGGCGACAAGGGTTGGGGCGTGGCTTACGAGGTCAACTACAGCTTCAACCGCGACGGCAACTGGGTGCGCATCCTGCAACCCTACGTCGTTGTCGACCGCTCGCGCAGCTGGTTCAACCAACTGCCGGTGCAGGCCAACAACCTGTCATCGACCGCCGTCGGGCTGCGCTTTGGTGATGCCAAGTATTACAACGTGGCGCTGGAAGTGGCGAAGGCGATGTCGGATGAAGCACTGGATACGTTCAATCGCAAGCCTCGGTACAGCATCAGTTTCAGTTATCAGTTGTGATGGTCGAGCGATGTGTCAGTCAGGATTTTTTTGACTGACGCACCGCCTTCGCGAGCAGGCTCGCTCCCACAGATTCGGCGGTGTTCATGGTTGCTGAGTACAACCGCCGTCCCTGTGTGAACGAGCCTGCTCGCGAAAGGGTTCGGCTATTCAACCGATTTATCGCAGCGCTTAAACCAGCCGTTTAAACACACGCCCCGTTACCTCGCAACAGCCCACAAATCCTTGCGCCGTTGCCTACGGCTACGCCAGAATCCGCCGGCTTGTGCGCCTGGGGCGCGGGTTCTATCGTTTGCCTGCCACTGCTCATCAGTGGTCGGGTTTAGTCGCCCGCTTGTCCACGACGCACAGGTTCCTGTCAGCCAGGTATTGCATACCTGCACTTGATGGTGGCTGTGCGCAGGGCGCCTTCGGGCGCGCCGATTTCGTGGCTCATCGGTCGACTAACCTGCGTGCAGCTGCCTCCCTTTCGTTTAGTCGCGAACCGGTTGCGGCCCTACTCCACAAGGAGACTGAGCCCGTGAAAAAGATAACGCCCGATCCACCCCTTGCCGATCCGACTTTCGCCGACCCGCTCGTCGAAGCGCAAAAACTCAAGGAAGCCGCCGACCGCGCCATCGATTACTACCTCAACCCCCGCCTCATCAAAGACCCCGCTGCACCGCGCAAACCCAGCACCCTGTTCATCGTCGACCCGGCTGCGGACAACGAAACCCTGCTGGTGCATGCCTGCGAATCACTGGCCTCGGCGAGCATCATGGCCAGCGACCTCGCCGGATTTATCGATGGACCGCAACGCAGCTCCCTGTTGGGGATACAACAGGTGATCATGCTGGGCGAACTGGCGGTCAACCGCGTACTGGACAGGCTTGTGCCGGAGTGACAAGAGCTAGAGGTTGATTGCGCAGGTGGTGAGTCAGGCAGAGCGTTGTTGGCTGACTGGCCGCCATCGCTGGCAAGCCAGCTCCCACAGGATTCATGTACATCAGGCAGGAATGGGTTGGCTGCCAGGGCGCTATCGCGAGCAGGCTCACTCCTACAGTTTTGATCGCGGGTGTTCAGTGAGAAACAGGTCGGCTGGCAGGGCGCCTTCGCGAGCAGGCTCGCTCCTACAGTTTGAATCGAGTACATCAGCGAGAAACAGGTCGGCAGGCAGACCGCCTTCGCTGGCAAGCCAGCTCCCACAGGATTGATGTACATCAGGAAGAAAATGGTCGGCTAGCAGGGCGCAATCGCGAGCAGGCTCACTCCTACAGTTTTGATCGTGGGTGTTCAGTGAGAAACAGGTCGGCTGGCAGGGCGCTTTCGCGAGCAGGCTCGCTCCCACAGGATTGATGTACATCAGGAAGAAATTGGTCGGCTGGCAGGCCGCCTTCGCGAGCAGGCTCGCTCCCACAAAAGCAAAAGCAAAAGCAAAGCAGCGCAGCTGCCCGCGGCGAAGCCGCCCCACTCAACAATGAGCGCAAGCTCGAGTGCTCTTGATCTTGATCCACCGGCGACGTCGGAAGGCTGAGTGGAGGGATTGATCCGGGCGTGGGAGCGTAGCGACCGTCTGGCGCAGCCAGACACAGCGGAAGGAGGTGCAGCGAAGCAAACCGGAGCCGCTGCGCCCGGATCAGTCCCGGAGCGAAGGAACCCGAGCCTGCGAGGGCCGAACGCAGGAGCTAGCGTTTTTTGCTTACTTTTTTAGGCGCTTGTAAAAAAGTAAGTCGCCGTCAGGCGAAACCGCCAGCCGCAGCACCCGAAGCAACGGATATTCACCCAAAACCCCACCAACACGGTCGGCCCAAAGGCCGCCGAGTTCACCCACCCTGAACCTTAGGCTTGGGAAAAAGATTATCGAGAGTCTCCAACAACCTCACGTGATAAATCGGCTTGCGAAACAGATCCAGCACCTGTAACCGCAACATATCGCTGACATCCTCCATATCCGCATGCCCCGACATCACAATCACCGGCAAATGCGCCCGCGACGTATGCTCACGCAACCGCCTGATCAGCGACATGCCCGACTCCTCCGGCATACGCAGATCAGTAATCACCAAAGCAATATCCGGATGCCGGGTCAGATGATGCAGCGCGAGCTTCACCGACGTCGCGGTATGACAGACAAACCCCTCCCCCTCCAGCAACTCCGCCAACTCCAGCAACGCGTCTTCTTCATCATCAACCAGAAGCAGTTGTTGGCGGGGCGACGAAGACGCGTTCATAGGCAATACCTGAATACTGAAAGGTAAATCCAGTGTAGTGCGATATCAGCCAGGTGCAGTGTTCACAAGATCAGGGCGTTGGCCGAGTCACAGCCGTACCATCGAGCGAGGTCAGAATATTGTTGAAGATCGCCAATACCCTGTCTCCAAGCGGAGTGACGAACGCCACAACCACCACAGCCACCATCGCCACCACAATCGCATACTCGATCGCCGAAGCACCCTCTTCACTGCGGGCAAACGCGCGAGCCTTGGCGATCACATAATCAAAAGTCATACGAAACATAGGTCCACTCCTTCGCGCCTCTGGCGCCGACATCACCACCGCGGCAAGGTTCCACCGTGCCACCTGAGCATTGTCAACAAACCCCCGCCCAACAACTGTAAGAACGCATTAATCACAAAGCATTAATCCCAACGTGTCTCGGCCATTTCCCGCTGTTAACCGGCCAGACTCACACTTTGGTACGGTTATTTTGCCTGTCACTAATGGCGCTTTTGCTTGGATCAGCTAGCTTGGAAATAGCGAAATAGTTGCATGTTCATAGCTGCCGATTCAGTCCGCCTTTCGCAAGCAAATGCAGTCGGTTGTGCAGCAGGAAAGGGAGAGCCGTCATGAACAGTCGCGTCACCATGGGCCTAGCCGCGTTGCTGTTGCTCGGCGCGGTTGTTGTCGGTTACTGGGGGCTGGTGCTCAGTCGTCAGCCGGCCCCGGTCGCCGAGGCGCCCGTCGCCCCAGCGGTCAGCATTGAACAGACTGTCGCGATTGCCGAAGACCAGACCCGCCAACCGGTGGTGGTGCTGCTCCACGATGTGCCGCCGTTCACGCCGTTGACCGCCGCCGATGTAACCGTGGAAAAACTGCGCAGCGCACCGGCGGGCAGCCTGACCAGCATCGAACAAGCAGTCGGCCGCACGCCTTGGCGCCACCTCAGCGCTGGCACCTGGCTCAATGACGAAAGCTTCCAGGCCGGCGGCGCGCTGGCGCGGATGATTCGCCGCGACGAGCGCGCGCTCACCGTGGCCGTCGATGAAGTGATCGGTGGCGCCGGACAGTTGCTGCCAGGCGATTACGTCGATGTGCTGCTGTATCTGCGCGAGGACGCGAGCAATCTGCAGCAGTCGGCGCAGATCGCCGTTCCGGCCTTGCGCGTGCTCGGGGTCGGCGATCAGTACGGCCTGACCAACGACGGCCAACCGGCGACGCCCAGCCTCAGCGCCGAAGAAAAACTCAAACAGGACCAACGCCGCATCGCCGCGCGGACTGCGGTGCTGGCGGTGCCGGAACAACTGCTCAGCCGCCTGATGCTCGCCACTCAAGTCGGCACGTTGCGTCTCGCGGTGCGCAGCAGCGAAGAACAGCGGCTGGCCAAATATTGGGCCGGCGAAGCGCAATCGCCCGCGCATCTGGATCGCGCCAACAGCCAGCTCTTCCAGTTCACTCAACTCGCCCTGGGCAGCGCGCAAAAAGCACCTGCCACCGCCAGTGCCGACGCGGCGCCCAGGCCTGCGGTGGAAATCATTCGCGGCAACCAGATCAGCCAACAAACCCCATGACTGCGCAAGGATTCACGTGCATGCAGAGTCGACTCAGACCGACATTGAAACCGGCGCTCCGGGCCTTGCTGTTGTTGGGATTGACGATGGACAGCGCCGTCGCGGCGGTCGGCAACTGCTCGGCACTGCCGCGCCTGCCCTCGGTGATCGAGATCGGTGAAGGCTTCCAGCAGGATATGCAGTCACCGGTGGCAATCACTCGGCTGGCAGTGGGCGATCCGAAAATTGCCGACGTGCATGCCAATGGCGGTTCGTCCTTTTTGCTCACGGGCGTCGGCCCCGGCGCGACCAGCCTGATGGTCTGGACGGCCTGCTCGGCGCAGCCGCAGCAAGCCATGGTCTTCGTCCAGGGCGCGGCGACCACGGCGCTGACCAGCAGCGTGCCGTCGGACGATCCGACCCTGCCGTCGCAAGTGCAGACCGACATCCGTTTCGTCGAAGTCAGCCGCACCAAGCTCAAGGAAGCCACGGCCTCGCTGATCGGCACCCGCGGCAATTTCCTGTTCGGCTCGCCTGGCACACTGCCGCCGATTGACGGCGTGCCGCAGCCGCGCCTGCCGGTGGATAACTCGCTGTTCAATTTTTCCTGGGTCGGCGGCAAGACCATGGCGATCATCAACGCCCTGGAAACCAGCGGCTTCGCCTACACCCTGGCGCGGCCGAGTCTGGTGGCGTTGAACGGGCAGAGTGCGAGCTTCCTGGCCGGCGGAGAAATCCCGATTCCGGTGCCCAGTTCCGGCAGCGACAGCGTGTCGATCGAGTACAAGGAATTCGGCATCCGCCTGACCCTGACGCCAACCATCATCGGCCGCGACCGCATCGCCTTGAAAGTCGCCCCGGAGGTCAGCGAACTGGATTTCGCCAACGCGGTGAACATCGCCGGCACCACCGTTCCGGCGCTGACCATCCGCCGCACCGACACCAGCGTGTCGCTGGGTGATGGCGAAAGTTTCGTCATCAGCGGTTTGATCAGCACCACCAACAGCTCGCAAGTGAACAAGTTTCCAGGCCTGGGCGACATTCCCATCCTCGGGGCGTTTTTCAAGGGTTCGCAAATCAAACGCGAAGAGCGCGAACTGCTGATGATCGTCACCCCGCACCTGGTCCAGCCATTGGCGGCGGACGCGCGACTGCCGTCGTTGCCGGGGGAGAAACTGCGCAATTACGACCCGAATTTCTATCGCATGTTCTTCCTCGAGAACGGTAACTTCGACAAGCGCAGCGGGTTGTCGCAATGAGCCAGAACCTCAGTCAGACCTTCCTCGCCATCACCCGCAACAGCACCGATCTGGAATGGCTGCAAAGCGCACTCGCGCCACTGGGCCAGGTGGTCAGCGCCGGTGCCGGCAGCCTCGACGAACTGCTCGCACTGGTCGATGTGACGTTCGCCAATCTGGTCTTCGTCGGTCTCGATCGCGAGCATGTCGTGGCGCAAAGTGCGCTGATCGAAGGTGCGCTGGAAGCCAAGCCGATGCTGGCAATCGTCGCCCTCGGCGACGGCATGGACAATCAGCTCGTACTCAATGCGATGCGCGCCGGTGCACGGGATTTCGTCGCCTATGGCTCACGTTCAAGCGAAGTCGCCGGGCTGGTGCGGCGCTTGGGCAAACGCCTGCCCGCCGTCACTCCCAACACGCAGCTGGGCGGGCTTACCGTGATGTACGGCGTGCAGAGCAGTTCCGACGGTGCCTTGCTCGCCAATCACATGGCCATGGTGGTGCAGAAGAGCGGCCAGCAAACCTTGCTGCTCGACCTTGGCCTGCCCCGTGGCGACAGCCTCGCGCTGTTGGGGCTGGAGAGCTCGTTTCACTTCGGCGACGCCCTGCGCCATCTGCGCCGGCTCGACGCTACGCTGATCGACAGCGCTTTCACCAGCGCCGACCACGGCCTGCGCATTCTTGCCTACGCCATCACTGACGAGCCGCTGGAAACCACCAGCGCCGCCGAGCTGTACATGCTGCTCAGCGCCTTGCGCCAGCACTTCCAGCACATTGTCGTGAACCTCGCCGGGCAGGCCGACAGTGAGGCGTTGCGCACCTTCGTCAGCCATTGCGACAAACTGCTGTGGTACACCGACCAGAACGTACTCAACTGCCGACGCAACCTCGCCGTGCTTAACCAGTGGCGCGATAAAGGCATGAAACTCGAGCACGGGCGCTTGCTGATCGATCGCTACCTGAGCAACGTCGCGCCGGATGCCGAGACCCTGGGCAAGACCTTCAATCTGGAAGTCATCGCCGTGCTGGCCTTTAGTCCCGATGTGCGCCTGAACGCGAAAAACCAGGGCGTCAGCCTGTTCGAACTGGCGCCCCGGGAGAAACTCACCCAGAGCCTGCGCACCCTCGGCGAGCGCTTGGCGAAACGCTCCGAAGGCCTGAACAAACCGAAAGTCACCTGGTTCGACCGTCTGCGAGGCCACTCATGAGCGCAGAAAAACTCTTTGGCGCAACATCGCACGGAGCGATCGGCAACAGCGATCACGAAGGCCTGAAACTGGTCCTGCACCGCTACATCATCGACGCCATCGAGGAGTCGGGGAAAAACCTGCTGGAAGGTTCGCGCCAGCAACTGGCGCAGTTCGTCACCGACAAGGTCGCCGAATACATCGCGCGTTTGCACCTGGCGATCTCGCGCTACGAAATGGAGCGCCTCGGCGAAGAAATCGTCGACGAACTCACCGGATTCGGCCCACTGGAAGTCCTGCTGCGCGACCCGTCGGTGACGGAGATTCTGGTCAACGGCCCGCACCGGGTGTTCATCGAGCGCGACGGCGTTTTGCATCAAAGCGATCTGCGTTTTATCGATGCGCATCACGTCGAGCGGGTCATGCAACGCATCCTTGCGCCGCTCGGGCGCCGCCTCGATGAGTCCTCGCCGATGGTCGATGCGCGCCTGCCGGACGGCAGCCGGGTCAACGCGATCATCCCGCCGATTGCCCTCGACGGCCCGTGCCTGTCGATCCGCAAGTTCCGCAAGGACATGCTCAAGAGCACCGACCTGATGGCGATGCAGACCATTGATCTGGCGATTTTCGAATTCCTGCAGAACGCCGTGGGCAAGCGCTGCAACATCCTGATCAGCGGCGGCACCGGCACCGGCAAGACCACGCTGCTGAACATCCTCAGCCAGTTGATCAACCCGCACGAACGGCTGGTGACCATCGAAGACGTCGCCGAACTGCAACTCGGCCATCCGCATGTAGTGCGTCTGGAAACCCGTCCGCCCAACGCTGAGGGGCATGGCGAGGTCAAGGCCAGCGACCTGATTCGCAACGCCCTGCGCATGCGTCCTGACCGGATCATTCTCGGCGAGATCCGTGGCGTCGAAGTGGTCGACGTGCTCACCGCGATGAACACCGGCCACGACGGTTCGATGAGCACCGTGCACGCCAACAACGCCCAGGACGCGCTGCTGCGTCTGGAGACACTGGTCGGCCTGACCGGGCGCTCGATTGCCGAACGCACCCTGCGTCAGATGATCTGCGCCGCCCTCGACGTGATCATTCAACTGACACGCATGCCCGATGGCCGGCGCTGCGTCAGTGAAGTGGTGGAAGTGGTCGGCATTCGCGAGGACGTCTACGTCACCAACACCCTGTTCCGCCTCGACCGCCGCACGGGGTTCGGTTTTGTGCGCGAAGCGGTCAACCCGGCCGGCGACAAGCTGCGCCACGAAGCTCACCTGGGCTGACGGCGAGGAGCACGCAGATGCTGGGACCGATCATTCTCATCGCCATTTGCCTGATGCTGCTGGGGCTGTCGATCTATCTGTTCCTGAAAGGGCTGCGCAAGACCGCGAAGGAAAAAGTCCTCAATCGACTCGCCGCCGGACAACCGCAGCTGGCCGTCGAGCAGGCCAGGTGGGTGGGACTGGAACGGATGTTTTTACGTGCTGGACTGGGTCGGCCGAGCGAGCGTTTCGGTCTGTGGCTGAGCCTGTGGGCAGCGGCAATGGGCCTGGGATTTCTGCTCGCCAGTTGGGTCGGCCTGCTGATCATGTTGCTCGTCCCGCCCGTGGCGTTGCGGTTGTACATCGCCATTCGCTACCGACAACGGATCCGTCGCATGATCGAACAACTGCCGCAACTGCTCGACCACACCGTGCGCAGCCTCAAGTCCGGGCGCACCCTCAGCGATGCAGTCCTGGGCGCCATCGAAGCCAGTGAAGCCCCTTTGAAAGCGGCCATGGGCCGGGTACAGCGCAACGTGCAACTGGGGGTGAACTTGCCTGACGCCGTCAGCGATTTTGCCGAACTCTACGAGCAGGACGAACTGCGCATGTTCGCCCTCGGCCTGAAGGTCAACCACCGCTACGGCGGCAACGCCAGTGAGCTGCTGGAGAACCTGATCAAACTGATCCGCGAGCGCGACCAGGGCGCGCGGCAGTTGCGCGCCCTCACCGGGGAAACACGCATGACCGCTTGGGTTTTGGGTTTGCTGCCGCTGATTCTGGTGAGCTATTTCATGCTGACCAACCCCGGCTACATGCTCGGCATGTGGCACGACGAAAGCGGCCAGACCATGCTGCTCAGCGCCGCCGTGTTGCAGGTGCTGGGCAGTCTGGCGCTGTGGCGCATGTTGCGGAGCGTTTGAGATGGTCTGGCTCGCGGCGTTGCTGTTGCTCCTCGGTTCGCTGTTATTGGTGGGCAATCACCTGCTCACCGAGCGCCGCCGCGTGCGACAGGTGCATCAGCGCTTGCACGGTCAATTGGTCCGGGAGAACCGTTTCGGCCACTGGCTGCGCGCGCTGGGCAACAGCCGTTTCGGCCGGGGCTCGGTGAGCATCGACAGCGAAACCCAGACCCTGCTCTGCCGGCTCGGCTGGCGCCGCGCCAACGAACGCGCGCTCTTCGCCGCCTGCCAGATCGGCACGCCGCTGCTCGCTCTGGGGCTGGCGATCTTTTTGCAGGAAGTGTTTTTCCCGCAGACCAGTCACCGCTGGATGGCGCCGATGTTCGCTGCGGGCGGCGGCTATCTACTGCCCAAACGCCTGCTCGCCTACGCCGCCGCCCGCCGACAGAAAACCATCGCCGTGGAAATTTCCACGTTCATACCGCTGCTGCGCATCCTCTTCGAATCCGGCATGGCGGTGGAACAAGCGTTGCGCGTGCTCAGCGTCGAAGCGCAGAAACTGCTGCCGGAACTGACCAGCGAACTGCGCCTGATCCTCAGCCGCGTCGACTCGGGTCTGGAGCTGGGGCAGGAGCTGAACAAGACGGCGGTGATGCTCGCGGTGGACGAATTCACCGACACCTGCGTGATCCTCCAGCAACTGATCCACCAGGGCGGCGGCGCGATGAAATCACTGCTGGCGCTCAAGCAATTACTCGATGACCGACGCCTGACCCGGCTGCAGGAATACATCTCGAAAATGTCCGCGAAGATGTCGGTGGTCATGATGCTGTTTCTGTTTCCGGCCCTGCTCATCGTACTGGCCGGCCCGGGCTTCACCGCCATTGCCCGCGCCTTCGCAAACTGACCTTGGCTCATGGAGAGCGTTTGATGAAAGTACTGATAGTCATGACAAGTCTGTTGCTGATCAGCGGCTGCGCCACGGACGGCCAGGCGCCGTGGACCTCGCTGCTGTCGCCGTCCAGCTGCAGCAAACTGACCTCGGAGCAGGAACTGTCGCTGAACCTCGCCGATGACCTGGCCAGCGACGGCAAGCTCCACGCCAGCCTCGCCAACCTGCAAAGCCTGCCGGACAACCTCAGCGAAGTGCGCCTGCGCAAAGCCAAGGTTTATCGCCTGCTCGGCCGCAGCGAAGCCGAGCCGCTCTACCGCAGCCTGCTCGGCGGCTGCCTCACCGCCCAAGCCGAACATGGCCTCGGTCAGGTCTACGCCGCCCGTGGCGACAACGGCCAGGCCCAGGCCCACCTGCAACGCGCCGCGCGCCTGGCGCCCACCGACGAAAAAATCCGCAATGATCTCGGCGTGGTCTACCTCAACCAACTGCGCCTCAACGAAGCGAAATTCGAATTCCTCACCGCCATCGAACTGAGCCAGAACAATCAACTGGCGACGCTGAACATGGTCACCCTGCTGCTCTACCAGAACGACTGGCCGCAAGCCGCGGAAATCGTCAGCCGCTCGAAACTGACCCCGGAACAATTCACCGAAGCGCAGCAACGCGCAGAAAAACTCAAAGCCCCGGCCAACGCCAAAGCCACACCCGGCGACCGCGTCGCCGCCTTCATCGACCCGCTACCGCCGACGCTCGAATAGGAGACAGCCATGACCATCCGCAAAGGCCTGTGCTACCTGACCCTGCTCACCCTGCCCCTCAGCGCCCAAGCCATCGACGCCGGCCCTGCTTCTGCGCAGCAGCAGGAAACCGAAGGCTGGCTGGTTCTGCAAAGCCGCAACAAAGCCGCCTCCCCCAAACCTCAGAGTGCAACAGCCACCGAACGCGAACTGGCGATGCGGCGCTGGCTGAAGAAATACCAGTACGAGATCCCGGATTTTTATGATCCGGATGCGGGCGGGAAGATCGAGAGCAAGAATTAGTTTGGTGGTGCCCTTGAAGGCCCCTTCGCGAGCAGGCTCGCTCCCACAGTCGACCGCGTGCTTTCGGTGGGAGCGAGCCTGCTCGCGAAGAACGATAACGCGGTTTCAACGCTGCGGATCAACCCGATCCAGCGCCCGATTCACGGCTAGCTCGGCCAACATGACAATCTGCTGAATCGCCAACGCCGTGCTGCGCTGAAACCCGCTCAACTCGCCAGCGAAATTACTCGCCATCGCACTCGCTGACGCCAGCGACTCACAGGCATGCGCCAACAAGCTTTCGGTATCGACATTGGGCACCACCATGAACAGCGCGCTGGGCGGGTGCGGTTTTGCGGGTTCGGGGCAGAGATAGAAATCGAGCGCGCGTTTTATCGCTTCGCGGTTTTTCACAAGATCGTCGGCGCGCATGGCGTCTTCGAGCGGGGTGGTGGGGGATGGGGGTGGGTCTGGGATCAGTTTGTCCATTAAAACGGCTCTCCAAAATCTGCGGTGCGACCCAATGCCATTCTCACGGGGCAAAAGGTGGCAACTGTATGCGGGGTGAGAATACCGGTTATGGACACCCGGCCAGACCGAAGTCTGCCCGCACACAGCCGCCATGACACATTGCAGACAGCGGACAAGCTGGCGGCGATTATGCGTGCACAGATACTGGATGACCATAAGTAGCAGGGTTCTCACACCCGATCGCCGAAGATTCGACGACAGCCAGAGACTAGTGACCCGACGTCCGACGGACAACCTGAAAACCTTGTGGGAAGGTTCTGGCAAATCACACACAGATTTAAACAATCAAAACCAAAAGCACCCTCACCCTAGCCCTCTCCCAGAGGGGAGAGGGGACCGACCGAGTTGTTTGGGCGAAGTACACCGACCTGAAAAACCGAGTCGAACACAGATTTTGAAGCAGATCAAAAGCACCCTCACCCTAGCCCTCTCCCAGAGGGAGAGGGGACCGACCGAGTTGTTTGGGCGAAGTACACCGACCTGAAATACCGGGTCGAACACAGATTTTGAAGCAGATCAAAAGCACCCTCACCCTAGCCCTCTCCCAGAGGGAGAGGGGACCGACCGAGTTGTTTGGGCGAAGTACACCGACCTGAAATACCGAGTCGAACACAGATTTTGAAGCAGATCAAAAGCACCCTCACCCTAGCCCTCTCCCAGAGGGAGAGGTGACAGACCGAGTTGTTTGGGCGAAGTACACCGACCTGAAAAACCGAGTCGAACACAAATTTTGAACAACCCACAAATCGGCTCCCTCTCCCTCGGGAGAGGGCTGGGGTGAGGGGCGAATCCAGCGCAAAACAAAAGCCAGACACCGCATGCTTTTCACCACTCAAAACAATGAGCGCAAGCTCGAGTAGCTTTTGATCTTGATCTGGGAGCCCGTCGGCAGGCTGAATGGAGGGATTGATCCGGGCGTGGGAGCGCAGCGACCGTACGACGCAGTCGTACACAGCGAGTGTAGGTGCAGCGGAGCAAACCGGAGCCGCTGCGCCAGGATCGATCCCGGAGCGAAGGAACCCCGAGCCCCAGCGAGCGGGCCGAACGTCAGGGCGAAGACCTTTTGGTTACTTTTGGGGCGTTTGCCAAAAGTGACCCGCCGTAAGGGCGGAACCGTAATCAGCGACACCAAAAAAACGGATATTCACCCCAACCACCCAAAGCATGGTCGGCCCAAAGGCCGCCAAGTCAATGCGCAGTAACCCGCTGCCGCCCAGCAGATCCAACGGGCGAAAGGGCCAAAGCCAACTGCGTCCGATTATGCATATGCGTCAACCGCAACACCTGCGACACATACAGCTTCACCGTGTTCTCGGTAATCCCCAACTCACAGGCAATCTGATAATTGGTCTGCCCCTTGCCCACCAGCCGCGCCACATCCAACTGCCGGGGCGACAACTGACTGAACACCGCCGGCATCTCCACGGACTCAGGCTCACCATCACTCACCACCGGCACGGGCGAGCGCCGCACCTTGTCCAGATCCTGATAAAGGTCATCAATCGACTCGGACAAAAACTGCAATTTCTGATTCAAATGCCCCAGATGCAGATTCTTCTGCCGCTCCTGCAAAGCCAGCTCCTGACGCTGCACACCCTCGAGCAACTCTGCCAGATCAATCGGCTTCTGATAGTAATCGGCAATCCCCGCACGCAATGCCTTGATCACATCCTGCTTGTCAGCGCGCCCGGTGAGCATGATCGCCTCGAACACCCGCTGCTTGCCGGCCAGCCGCTGCAACGCCTGGATCAACTCGATGCCATCCATGTCCGGCATGTGCAAATCACTCAGCACCAGACCGATGTCCGGGTCCGCCCTGAACAGCTCGATGGCTTCAAGACTCGAGTCGCACGGCACGCAACGGTAGCCACTGCTCTCGAGAAACTCACAGAGCTCTTCGACGATCAGCGGCTGATCATCGACCACGAGGATTTTTACCGAATTAGGCTTGTTCACGAACCACTCCATTTGCTCGGCCAACGCTGACGATTCCTGCACTTTGGTGGCGTATTCGCCTGAATTGAAAGTAGACCCACTTTCCGACTATGTACATAGGACTAGTGGCACCCCGCGATCAGGTGATCCAGTACAGCGAAAGCACTACACCTACCAACACGAACGGCGCAAATGGCAGCTTTTTTGACTTGTCCGGAGCCAGATGACGCACATGCTCTCTAACTCCTTGAGCCATATGAGGCCAGACTTTTGGCGCGAGCAGCAGCCACAGCACGCTGGCCAGGCCAGCGCCGATAAACGCGCCAAGAACGAATATGCCGTTCGTCGCAAGACCCAGGGCTGTCATTAATTTCACATCACCAGCGCCCATGCGGCCCATGAAATAACCGGGCAGCGTCAGCAGCAAAGCGATCAGGCAGGCCCAGCCGCCCTGCCCCGCGTCGGCACCCAGCCAGGTGCTGCCGGTCGCCAGCAACCAGACCAGCGCCAGCGCGCCCACGCCTAACGTCAATGCGTTGGAAATTCGCCGCTGCCGGGCATCTTGCGCGGCGCAGATCGCCAGCCAGATCAGAACAAGGGAAATCTGCATCCGCTGAAAGCCGTCCGTTTTGCCTGATTGATTCTATGCTGATACTACGCAGTGACTGTCAGGGTAGACGCACGCATGAAAAACGGCTTTCGCAGGTCGCAAAAAGGTGCGGTGGCGATCGAATTCGCCTTGGTGTTCATCATCTTTTTCGCAGTGTTTTACGGGCTGGTCAGCTACGGCCTGCCCTTCGTGATGATGCAATCGTTCAACCAGGCCACCGCTGAGGCGGTGCGCCGCAGCGTTGCGGTGGACCCGACCACGCCGAACTATTCGACGGTGGTGGTCAACACCGCCAATGCCGCGCTGACCCAGCAACTGCAATGGCTGCCCTCGGCCTTGAATCTGGTGGTCGGCACCGACACCAGTGCGGCCTACGACGCGGGGACTGGCACCCTGACCGTCAGCGTCAATTACCCGGTGAGCAAGCTCAATCAGATCATGCCGTTTCTGGTGCTGCCCGGGATCGGCACGGTGCCTAATCTGCCCACGCACCTCACCGCCCGCTCGAGCCTGCAATTTTGACCGCCGGCGATAAGCTTTTCGGGCGCTTGCTCAAGCGCGCCCCCGCCGCAGCCCACGAATTGCCGGACCACCTCGGCGCGCCGCCGATCGGCCTGCATTTTTATCTGGATGGCAACGGCGATGTGTTGCAGATCGCCGGCCCGCTGCGGCATTTGCTCGCCCAGCACAAACCTCAGGGTCAGCCGCTGCCGCTTCGCGCCTATCTGCTGCCGCATAGCCTGCTGAGCGTCGAAGGCCAGCCGCGGGACTGGCACGGGCAATTGCTCGATCTGGATTTCACCGGCCTGAATGATCAGCCGCTGCACCTTCGCGGCTGGGTGCAGCCACTAAACGATGGCTGGCAACTGCAGCTGCTCGACATCGCCGACCTGTTGCTCGAACGTCAGCAAGCGCGCGACCGCGACGCCTGCCAGGCCCTCGCCGCGCAAGTCAGCGATCGCCTGCGCACCTGCAGCCTGACGCGTTTGCCGATGGTGCTCGGCGAACAATTGCAGGCCATCGCCCAGCGCTGGCACATCCCCTGCCTCGCCGTGGCGCTGCTCGATGAACAGGCCCAGGGCTGGCAGATTCATCAACAGTTTCGTGCCCACGACGCCCCGCAACTGTGGGAGGACGGCCAGCCATTGAGCACGCCGCTGGACAGCCTCAACGGCAGCGCACCGCAACGCCTCGCCGGCCCGCAGGGCCGCTATGAACATTCGCGATTGCAGGCCACGTTCGGCAACGCCAACGGGTTCGCTGTGCCCTACAGCAATGATCAAGGCGTGGTCGCATGGCTGCTTTGCGGGTTTTACACGGTCGACAACGTGGCGCCATGGCTGACCGATCGCGACTGGCTGACCTTGGCCGGTGCGCTGGCCGGACCGCTGCTCAGCCGCTTGCGCGAGCAGCGCCATGTGCAATCGATGGAGCGTCTTGATTCCCTGCAAAACCTGCTCGGCACCGGCTGGTGGGAAATCAGTGCCGAAGAGCAGATTGCGCTGGCGCCGACGCTGGCCTCGGCACTGAATCTCAGCGATCGCCTGCTGCCGGTAGGAGACTGGCTGTCGCTGTTTCATCCCGCCGACCGTGACGAGTTGCGCAGCCGCCTGCGCGCCCTGCAACTGCAAGGAGAAGCGCTGACCCTGAGCGTGCGTCTGCACCGCGCGGAGGTCGGCGCAGCGGCGACGTGGTATCGGATTCAGGGCCAGGTCAGCGGCACCGGTGAGCATCGGCGTCTGGTCGGCTTCATGCTCGACATCAGCGACATCCAGAATCAACAACAGCGCGCCGCTGCCGCCCATGCGCGGCTGGATAATCTGATTGCCAGTTCACCGGCGGTGATCTACGTGCAGCGCTATGCAGAAGGCGCACTGGTTCCGGATTTTTTTAGCGCCAGCCTGCAACCCTTGCTGGGCTGGACGCTGGAAGATTGCGACACGACAGCGCTGGTCGAGCGCGTGCATCCCGACGACCGCGAACTGTATTTCCAGCGCAACCGCCAGTTGCTGCGCGAAGGCTCGGTGCGTGCGCGTTATCGCCTGCGCGACAACCGTGGCGAGTATCACTGGCTGCTCGATGAAGCGAAACTGCTGCGCAACGATCTCGGTCTGCCAGTCGAGGCGGTGGGCCTGTGGCTGGACGTCACCGACGCAACGCTTGCTGCCGAGCAGGTGCGACAAAGCGAAGAGCGCTACCGGATTCTGGTCGAGGACTCGCCGGCGATGATCTGCCGTTATCGCCCGGACCTGACGCTGATCTTCGGCAACCGACCCTTGGCGACTTATCTGGAATGCACCCCGGAACAACTGCCCGGCGTTGATCTGGGTGGCTGGATGTCCGAAGAACAGCGCGGCGCGTTTGTGCAGCGCCTGAGCCAACTGACCCCGGAACAGCCAGTGAGCACCGCCGAAATCAGCCTGCAATTGCCCGGACGCGAACACGCCTGGTGGGTCTGGTCGGATCGCGGCGTGTTCGATGAGCATGGGCAGTTGATCGAAGTGCAAGCGGTGGGCCGCGACAACACCGAGGTGCGCCGCTCGCAACAGCAACTCACCCAAAGCGCGAAAATGGCCACCCTCGGCGAAATGGCCACCGGCCTCGCCCACGAAATCAATCAGCCGCTGAACGTGATGCGCATGGCCATCGTCAACGTGCTCAAACGCCTCGGCAACGGTGATGTACAGGTCGATTACCTGACCGACAAACTCAACCGTATCGACGCTCAGGTTCAACGCGCAGCGAAGGTGGTCGACCACATGCGTGTGTTCGGTCGCCGCTCGGAAATCGAACAACAGTTGTTCAATCCGGCCCAAGCCATCGAAGGCACCTTGTCACTGCTGGCCGAGGGCATGCGCGGCAAAGGTGTCGATCTGCGCATCAGCGAGACCGGCTTCGAGGCGCAGGTGCGCGGCTACGTCGATCAACTGGAGCAGGTGCTGATCAACCTGATGGTCAACGCCCGTGACGCCCTGCTCGGCAAGCGCGAGCACGACCCGGCATTCAAACCGTGGATTTCAATCTACGCCGAACGTGACGAGGAAAGCGTGCGCTTGTGGGTCGAGGACAATGGCGGCGGTATCGATCCGCGTTTGCTGGAGCGGATCTTCGAGCCGTTCTTCACCACCAAGCCGATCGGCGTCGGCACCGGCTTGGGCCTGTCGGTGAGCTACGGCATCATCGCCAACATGGGCGGGCAATTGAGCGTGCGCAACTCCACGGAGGGCGCACGGTTCTGCATCGAATTGCCGATCGCCAGCGACGATCAGATCACCAGATAGGCCTTGCCGGTCTGCCCGCAGGTCATGTTGGCGCCCACCTCGGTGTTCATCAGATTGATGCCCAGACCCTTGAGCAGATTGTTCAACAGCGGATCAAGCAATGGGCTGATCAAACCGGTGACCACCGGCAACAAGCGGTTGCTGACATCGCTGATCAGTGAAGCCACACCGGTGACGATGGCGCCCAGCGGATTGCTGCCCACGGGTTTGTAGACGATCAGGTTGATGCCGGACAGCGTGTTTGCCAGGCTGCCGACGATGTTGCTGGTCGGCGCGGCCGGCAGCAGGCTCGGCGGCAGTTTCAGATTGGCCGGGGTGGCGAAGGGAGTGGTGCTGGAAAACAGCAGATTCTGCGTGGTCTGCGCGACGCTGGTGTCGAGTTTGAGGGCGATGCCGCCCGCGCCGTATTGCACGTGGGAGGCGGCATCGCAACTGCCGATGCCGAGAATCTTGTGGCAGGTGATGATGCCGAGATCGACCAGCGGCAACGGCGTCACGGTTGGTTCGGCGACTGAAGAGAACGCGGCGACGGGATCGATCTTGCCGAGTTTGAGATCAGCCAGAGAAGTCGTGGTGGCGGCAGTCAGGCTTTTGCTGTCGGTATCGCCGGTCGGGCAGCGGTAATCGGTGACATAGCTTTTCGCCCCGCCGGCATCCAGCGCGATGTCGATTTGCGGTGAGGGCAGCAGCTTCGGATCGAGCTGTTGGCAGCCGGCACCCAACAGGCAGAACACTGAATTGAGCGTGTCCACCAGATTCAGGCTCAACAGCGCATTGAGCGTCGGCGTCAGCGTACCGACCAGGCCCAGCACCGCATTGGTCAGCCCCGTCACCCCCGAGAGCACCGGCAGATTCACCGACAGCAGCGTGCGAACCTGCGCCGTGCGCACATAAATCCGGTCCGGCCCCAACGGATCGGCCTTGGCCCGCGCCGGGTCGCCAATCGCCGAGAACTGCGGCGGCTCGATCACCTTGACCCGCACCGTGACACCGGCCAGCCCCAGCACGTTGACCGGCAAGGTCGCCGCCACCGCGCTCTTGCTGTTGGCCAGTTGCACCACGCCTTGCACCAGTTGCAGCAATTGCAGATTGGCATCCAGCCCCGCCGCCGTAGTGCCGGTCTGCAGTTGCAGGATCTCGCCGAGTCTGACCGGCGCCGCGTTGATCGCGGCGACCTGCAACTGGCCCAGCGCGGTGACCACTTGCGCGGTTGCGCCGTTGAGTTGCACCATCGTCGCTGCGGCCTGAATCAACTGCGTCACCGTCGCTTGGGTGTTGAGCAACTGCGAGTAGTTGCCGGCGCCGACGTTGAGGTCGATGGCCAGTTGATCGAGGTATTTGAGCAGGTTGATATCGGTGTGCAGCAAACCGTCCCAGCCCAACGCCGTGAGGTTGACGTTGCCGCCGAGCAACCCGGAAAACAGCGGATTGAGGATGTTCGACTGCGCCGTGTCGATGCTGGCGAGGGTGCTGCGGATATTCAGTTGGGCGATGGTCGGCTGCGGTTTGGCCGCGACTGCCGAAGCATTGAGCGTGGTATTGAGGCTGACCGGCGTGGCGCTGAACAGCGCCTGCACACCGCCAGCAAAACTGCTGGTGACCGTACGACTGGCGGCGACTTTGACTGCGCTTGATTGCGTGGCATCGACGGTGAAACTGCGCACACCACTGGCGGCGGTGGCCAGCGTGCCGCAGGTGGTCGCGAGCGTATTGGCGGCATCGACCACGTAACCATTGCGCAGCGCACTTTGCCCGGCATAACTGGCGGCGGTCAGCCCGGGCAGGCAATTGCCGCCGCGACTGACCGCTTCGAGGGCGGCGGTATCGACCACCCGCTGCAATTTGCGCTGTTCCATGTACAAGCGACCGCTGTCGACCACCAGCAACATCATCACCAGCGCCAGACTCAGGGTGGCGGCTGCCATCAAGCCGATCGCCCCGCGTTGCCGGGCCGGGCCGTTGCCTTGCGATCCTCGCGACATGGCGCACTCCTTTGCCGGCGCAGTGCCGAGCGCTACCTCCGTTAATGAAAAAGAGTGTAGACGCGGTCGGTCGAGAGTGCTGGCGTGGCGCCATTCCTGTCACCACCGCCACGGTGGGAGCGAGCCTGCTCGCGAAAGCGTCGTGCCAGAGGATTCAATGCTGAATGACACACCGCCTTCGCGAGCAGGCTCGCTCCCACAGGGACGGTTCAGAGCGGTTCAACGCGGTGGATAGTTGGCCAGAATCCGTGCGACGGTCTCGCGAATGGCATTGCTGCGGTCAGCCGGATTCGGGCGGTTGCTGAGCATTTGCTCATCGCTGCCGCGCCAGACCAGTTTGCCGTCCTTGCCGTCGAGCAGGTCGATCTGAATGGTCGCGACCTTGTAGGTGATGTTGCGCGTTTCGTTGTACATCGGCGCGCCCCAGTAGCCGTTCCACGGGCCACCCCAACCGCCGCCGTAATTGGTCGTCACTTGCTGCTGCCGGTCCTCGACGATCAGGTAGGTCTGCACGCTCAGATCACCCTTGCCACCGCCAGCGGCCGGGCGCAAACCGCGCTGATCGAGTTGATCGGCCACCGCCTGGCGGATGCGCTGTTCGGTCAGGTCACTTTTGATGCGCGGATCATCGGGGCGATATTGCAGGGCCGGGTCTTTCCAGCTCCAGCTGCGATAAGCGGCAAAGTCGCGGCTGGCGTCGAAATCGTGATTGACCTGGTTGGCAGCGCAGGCACTGAGCAGCGCGGCAACAGCCAGTAGAGCGAGACGGCGGAACATGATTTTTCTCCGGGTGAAGACATGAACCTGCTGACACGACGTCAGCTGGGAGGATACGCCGCCATGGCTTTTTCCACAGCCTCGCGGATCGCATCGGCGCGTTCGATCTGATTGCCTTGGGTGCCGGTCTCGGCGCTGGCGCTCCACACTGGCTGACCATTGCCGGCATCGAACAGATCGACCCGCACCACTACGACCTGCTCTTGATAGGTGCGCACGATCGGCACGCTGTTGTACATGCCGTAACCACGACCATAACGATCATAGCCGCCGTATCCACCGTAGTAGCCGTAATCATCGCGCACCTGACGCAAACGGGTCTCCAGACGCAGATCGGCGCTGACCAGCAGGTCCGCCGGGCGGTTGTCGCGCATCGGCCGCAAGCCGCGCTGGTCGAGGGCGTTGCTGACCGCCTCGGCCACCTGCGCCGAGTCCGCCCACGCCGTGCCCGGCGGCAACTGCCCGTTGCGCCAGGCCCAGTTGCGGTAGCGCCCGTAATCACGCGGCGGCGCCGGGTAGGCGCTGCGGTCGAAGGTGGTGGCAGCTTGCGGCGGTGCCGGCGGCAAGGGCCGCGACTGCGCCACGTACGGGTTGCTGCCCTGGCAAGCGGCCAACCCCAGACAAATCAGCAATAACCCGCATTGAGCTTTCATGTCGCGCTCCGCTCAGATCGGCCGGCAGATCCAGTGCAAGTAACGCCCAAGCGCGGCGAAGCCTGGGTGACGACGGTGCGCGAGTTCCATTTCCAGCAAATCCGCCAGTTCGGCGCGGGCCTGGAATTCCACCGGCATGTAATCGTGAAATACCCGTACGCCGCTCTGACTTTCGACCTGCCACATACCGGCGAGTTGCGTTGCCAATTCCCGAGGGTCGAGAGGCTGCTGCGGGGTCAGGCTCTGCTTCTCGCCGGCCATGACGTTCTTGCGCATTTTCTTGAAATGGCCCTTGAGCAGATTGCGATAAATCAGCGCATCACGGTTGTAGAACGCCAGCGACAGCCAGCCGCCAGGCTTGGTCAACTGATGCAGCACCGGCAGGATCGCGTGGGGTTCGGCGAGCCATTCCAGCACGGCGTGGCAGATCACCAGATCGTAGGGTTCGGTGAGCTGACCGGGCAGTTCCTGCCACGGCGCCTGTATGAATGTCGCGGTGTGTCCGGCTTCGGCAAAACGCTGGCGCGCACCCTCGAGCATCGGCTCAGCCGGCTCGGTGAAGGTGACGTCATGGCCGCGCTCGGCCAGCCACAGCGACATGTGCCCAAGGCCCCCGCCGATATCCAGCACCCGCAGCGGCCGATCCGGCAAGGCCTCGCTCAGGTCGGCCTGCAACACCGCGAGGCGAATCGCGCCTTTGGCGCCGCCGTAGATTTTTTCGGCGAAGCGCGTGGCCAACTGATCGAAATGACGGTCGCTCATCAGCTGAACCGCCGTTCACTGTCGGCGAGCTTGGCGCGCACCACTTCATTCATGTCCAGACCCAGTTCGCTGCACAGCAGCAACAGATACAGGACGATATCGCCGACTTCCTGCCCGGCGTGGGCGAGCTTGTCCGCCGGCAACTGGCGCGACTGGTCTTCTGTCAGCCACTGGAAGATTTCCACCAGCTCGGCCATTTCCACGCTGGCGGCCATGGCGAGGTTTTTCGGGCTGTGAAATTGCCGCCAGTCATTGCGGTCGCGAATGGCATGCAGGCGTTCGGTCAGTTCAACAAGGTTCATCGGGCTCTCCTGAAGACGCATAGCTTCGGGGGGATGCGGGCTGAAGGCAAGCAGCGCAGATGATCTATTGTGGGAGCGAGCCTGCTCGCGAAAGCGATGGATCATCCAGACCGGATTTGCCTGACACGCCCCCTTCGCGAGCAGGCTCGCTCCCACACATGATCCGGGCAAACCTTCTATCATGCAGGGAACTCGGCCACCCTCGGCGTGGCCCAAGGCTCAGCTCTTTCATCAGGGATGCACACATGCGTGTAGAAAGCTTTTTCGAATGGCTCGGCCAGGCACTCGGTTCGATCATCCGCTTTATCGTCGACGGCCTCAGTGGCCTGTTCAATATGCTCAGCAATGCCGGCGGCAACTTTGTCGACGGCCTGGCGCAAACGCTGGGGATGGACACCTCGATCATCAGCATCATCGCCCTGATCGTTGGCCTGATGCTGCTGTGGTCGGCGATCCGGGCGTTCATGAACGCGTCGATCATTGCCGGGATCATCTGGTTGTTGCTGGGGTTGTGGTTGTTGAGCTGGATTATTCACTAGCGCTTCAAAAGCCCCTCACCCCAGCCCTCTCCCAGAGGGAGAGGGAGCTGACCGCGTTGCTTTGAAATTCTCCGCCGACCTGGAATATCGAGTCGAACTCACGCTTGAGAGCGACTAAGATCGGCTCCCTCTCCCATTCCCGGAGAGAGAGGGAGCTGACCGCGTTGCTTTGAAATTCTCCACCGACCTGCAATATCGAGTCGAACTCACGCTTGAGAGCGACGAAGATCGGCTCCCTCTCCCATTCCCGGAGAGAGGGGGAGCTGACCGCGTTGCTTTGAAATTCTCCACCGACCTGCAATATCGAGTCGAACTCACGCTTGAGAGCGACGAAGATCGGCTCCCTCTCCCATTCCCGGAGAGAGAGGGAGCTGACCGCGTTGCTTTGAAATTCTCCACCGACCTGCAATATCGAGTCGAACTCACGCTTGAGAGCGACGAAGATCGGCCCCCTCTCCCTCTGGGAGAGGGCTGGGGTGAGGGTGTTTCTGCCGCTACAATCCCCGCTCCCCCAAGGAGCCTGCATGTCCTCACTGATTACCGACTGGCGCGACCGCCCGACTCACCGCAAGGTCTGGGCGCTCGCCGCGCCGATGATTCTTTCCAATATTTCCGTGCCGCTGGTGGCGCTGGTCGACAGCACTGTCATCGGTCACTTGCCCCATGCCCATCAATTGGGCGCGGTGGCGGTCGGCGCCAGTCTGTACACGTTTCTTGCCTGGGCGATGGGTTTTCTGCGCATGGGCACCACCGGATTTGCCGCCCAGGCTGCCGGGCGCAGCGATGGCGCGGCGTTGCGGCAGATTCTCTTGCAGGGCCTGCTGCTGGCGATGGGGCTGGCCGTCGTGCTCGGCACTCTTGGCGTGCCGCTCAGCGGCGTCGCGCTGCACTTCATGCAGCCGTCGGCGGAGCTGGAGCAACTGACCCGGGAGTTTTTCCACACGCGCTTGTATGGCCTGCCCGCAGCGCTGGCGACGTATGCACTGGTCGGCTGGTTCCTCGGCACGCAGAACGCCCGAGCGCCGCTGGCGATTCTGCTGAGCACCAACCTGATCAACATCGTCCTCAATCTTTGGTTTGTCATTGGCCTGGACTGGGGCGTGGTCGGCTCGGCGCGGGCTTCGGTAATCGCCGAATGGAGCGGCGCCCTGCTCGGCCTGTGGCTGACGCGCACGGCATTGCGCGCCTATCCGGGGCAGATCATCTGGTCGGCACTGAGAGTCTGGCAGAGCTGGCGGCCGCTGCTGGCGGTCAACCGTGACATTTTCATCCGCAGCCTCGCCCTGCAATCGGTGTTCTTCCTGATCACCGTGCAGGGCGCACGGCTCGGCGATGCGACCGTAGCGGCCAACGCGCTGCTGCTCAACGGCCTGCTGCTGACGGCCCACGCACTGGATGGCCTGGCCCACGCGGTCGAAGCCTTGTGCGGCCATGCCATTGGCGCACGGGATCGCCTGGCATTGCGTCGATCGCTGGTGGTGGCCGGCGGCTGGTCGCTGATCGCCAGCCTCGGGTTTGCCGTGCTGTTTCTGCTGGCGGGGCACCTGTTCATCGAGATGCAGACCGACATTCAGAGCGTGCGCGACACGGCGTTCGTCTACCTGCCCTACCTCGCCGTGCTGCCGTTGATTGCGGTGTGGAGTTACCTGCTCGACGGCCTGTTCATCGGCGCTACCCGCGCGCGGGAAATGCGCAACGGCATGCTGCTGACGGTGTTGTTGCTCCTGCCGTTCGCCTGGCTCTTGCAAGCGTTGGGCAATCACGGCCTGTGGATATCTTTTCTGCTGTTCATGGTCTTGCGCAGCGTGACCCTTGGCGCGCAAGCCCTGTGGCTGAAACGCCGCGATGGCTGGTTCAGCGGCAAGGCTCACTGACGGACAGTCAGCCCGCGCCCCACTGCCGACGCAGGAAGTCGAGCCGTTCCGGCTGCGTCAATCCGGCCGGCGGCACAACCAGCACGGCGCGCGGATTGAGCAGGCGCAGCCACAGCCAGCCATCCAGCACAGCACGATCGCTGAAACCCAGCGCCAGACCTTGTTGCACATGCACAGCGATCGTCTGGTAATCAACGCTCAGAGACTGGCACCAGCGCCAGATGTGCTGCTCCAGCAGACAGGTTTGCAAGCGCTCGCGCTGGCGCCGGGTCAGGCTTTCTTCGATGCCCAAAGGTTCGACGAGCAGGCCGGGATTGCGCAGCTGTTGCCAGCCCTGACTGCCGATGGCGCGGTCGGCCCAGGTACCACCAAACCAGCGCAACTGGCGGATCGGCCCGAGCCAGCGACTCAGTTGCGCGGCGTCGCAGGCGTCGAAGAAATAGCTGGCGGTCTGACGGTTGTAATAGCTGAGCAAGGCCCGGTGATTCAAACCGAACGAGACGGTAAGCATGCGCTGCAAGTGGCTGAGCAGCTGCTGCGCAGGTATCTCGCAGCTCAGCAACAGGCCACGCCAGGTGTCCGGATCGCGCAGGCACAAGGCGGTCAATGCCGGACTCTCGCGCAAGTCGACGAGGACCGGGCCGTGCTCGCTGACCGGTTGAAATTCGGTGCCGTCAAACAATCGGTGCCGCTGCACATCGGCAAAGCCCTGGCGCAAGGTCAGCAGGGCGCGTGCCGCGTCCGGGGTATCGAGCAACAGCCATTGCGCCATGGGCTCAAGCGCCGCGCCGCTCATCGTGCGCTGCTCTGATCGAGCGCGGTGAGCAGCCGGCAACTGCACACGGACTCGGCGCAGTGGTTGAAGCTGCCACCGCCCGGCATCAGGCACAGCAGCAGCAACGGCTCGCCAGACTGCAACAGTTGCTGCAACCCATCGCTCACCAGCAGTTCTGGGAGCGATACCGGATCATCGTCCTCGACCGCAGCCTCTGGCAACACTGAGGGCTGGAGCACGCCACTGACCACCGGCTGATCGGGGTCGCCCTCAAGAAAACTCACCACCACTTCCACACCATCAGCGAGTGCCGCCGAGGGCAGCTCGTTCAAGTCAGGCGCGAGGGGCAGCCAGCAATGACTCGGCGAAGCCCCTTCGCCCTGATAGAGCCAGTCGAATTGCACCGCCACCGGCCGCGAGCAATCCGGCTGCGGCTCATCGACGCTGACCACCCAGGCTCGCTGCAGGCTGTGCATGCGCTGCTTGGACTGCGCAGCGGCGGGCGCACAGACGGGTGCCCGCGCGGCCGCGAACAGGCGATTGCAATAGGGCGGTTCGAGAGACTGATCGGCACGGTGCTCGATGCGGGTCAGCAACCATGGGCGGTTGCATTCGATGAAAGGATAGTCGTCCAGGGGCAACCACTGACCGCTGCGCAAGGCGGGCAGATCGCTGTGGCCTTCGGCACTGGGACCTCGCTGGCTGGCCTGCGAGTCTTCGTGCAGTTGCCATTGGCGGACGGCTGGAGCGACGCCACGCTGGTCATGCTCGCCCTGATAGGGCGCGACGTCTGCATGGGGCATTCGCGTCGGATCGTCGCCGAACACCAGGCAGTGCCTGTCGCGGTGATGCTCGAAGTAATAGTGAATGCGCGCCTCTGCGCACAGGCGCTGGAGCAGTTGCAGATCGGATTCGCGGTATTGCGTGCAGAAGGTGCGGGTCGGGTAGTCGCTATGCAGGTCAAAACGTCGTTGCAAGCCGACGATGCCATGCTCGCGCAGAACCTGTTCGATGATCTGCGGCACGCAGCGGCCGCTGAAAATGCGCTGGCTCAAGCGCAGGTCGAGGCAGTCGAGCCTCGGTCCGAGACGCACTCGACACAAACGCAAGCCATGGCCATGCTCGTGCTGGACAAGGCTGTGCAACTGGCCGTGCACACCCTGGCCGGGCGCGCCGAAGCACAGGAACGCAGAACGATGCAGCAGGCTGGCAAGATCCAGATGCGGATCGTCGATCACCACATCGATCTCGAAGGCAAAGGGTTCGCTGAGCGCTTCCCTTCCGGTAAAGGCGAGAACTTCGAAGGGGTCGGACAGGCCCGCTACATCGAGACGAAACGACGGCTCGTTGACTGGATCGAACATGGGCGGATCTCTACAGGAGGGGCGGCCGGGGATTCTCGCCGAGAGGCATGGCCGAGTAGAGAGGCGAAGTACAACTTAGGAAATGACCTACGCGAAAAGCAGACCAGATGAGTTTGCTGACCGTGATCGCACAGGTTTTCGGGAAAAAATCAGGAGATGTCCCACCGGGTTGTCCGACTTTTCCACAGCTTGCGGAAAAAAATCGGACAACCCGGGCGGAACGCTATCGGGTCTCAGGAAGACAGATAGGAGGAGCGGGTCAGGCCCAGACGCAAGGCATCGAGGAACTGCGTGCGCTCGCTGGCACTGATGCGGGCACTGGCGCACTTGTCGCGGTAGTGCGTCATCAGTTCTTCCGGCGACAAGTGCACGTAACGCAGCATGTCTTCGATGGTGTCGTGGGTCTCGATACCGGCGTGGTACACGCTGCCATCGGCGTTCTGGTAGATGTTCACCGAGTCGGTGTCACCGAACAGGTTATGCATGTCGCCGAGGATTTCCTGATAGGCACCGACCAGGAACACGCCCAGCAGGTAATCTTCGCCTTCATTCAACGCGTGCACCGGCAGGCTGGTTTCGATGCTCTGCTCGTCGACGTACTGGTTGATCTTGCCATCGGAGTCGCAGGTCAGATCCTGCAGCACCGCGCGGCGCAGCGGCTCTTCGTCGAGGCGATGCAGCGGGATGATCGGCAACACCTGATCGATCGCCCAGGTGTCCGGCAGGCTCTGGAACACCGAGAAGTTGCAGATGTACTTGTCGGCCAGCTTGTCGTTGAGTTCGTCGAGCACCTGGCGGTGCGAACGCTGACGCGCTTTCAGCGAGTTGTGCAAGCGACGGCACACGGCGAAGTAGCACTGCTCGGCGAGGGCTTTTTCCGCCAGGGTCAGCTTGCCGTCGGCATACTGCGCGGCCACGTCGCTCATGTAGTGCGTGGCGCGCCAGTAAGTTTCGGTGACCATTTCGATGTCGGTCGGGCCGAGCAGATCGACCAGCCACTGCACGGTTTCCGGCAGGCTTTCCTTGTTTTCGATCAGCGGGATTTCGTCGTTGTGTTTCTCGACGTCGGTGACCTGCACAACCAGCATTGCGTGGTGCGCGGTCAGCGAACGGCCACTCTCGGAGAAGATGTGCGGATGCGGCAGACTCTGCGCGTCGCAGAATTCCTTGAGCATGCCGACCACGACACCGGCGTAATCGTCCATGTCGTAGTTGATCGAACTGGCGTTGCGCGAATGCGTGCCGTCGTAGTCGACACCGAGGCCGCCGCCGACGTCGATGTGATCGACCGGCAGACCGAGGTTGCGCAATTCGCCGTAATAACGGATCGCTTCCTTGAAGCCGTGCTGATAGTCAGCGAGGTTGGCAATCTGCGAACCCATGTGGAAGTGCAGCAGGCGGATGCCCTGATCCAGACCGGCGCCACGGAAGCGCTCGACCACCGACAGCAGTTGCGCCGCCGACAGGCCGAATTTGGATTTTTCGCCACCGGTGTCGGCCCATTTCGACGAGGCCAGCGACGACAGGCGCACGCGCAGACCCACCTGCGGCTTGACCTTCAGCGAGGCGGCTTCTTCGATCACCAGGCCGACTTCGGATTCTTTCTCGATGACGATGAACACGTTGTGGCCGAGCTTCTGGCCCATCAGCGCCAGACGGATGAACTCGCGGTCCTTGTAACCGTTGCAGACGATGGTGCCGCCCTTCGGCGCCAGCGCCAGCACCGCCAGCAGCTCAGGCTTGGAGCCGGCTTCCAGACCGATGGAAACGTTCTGCGTGGCGATGATGTTCTCGATCACCGCTTCTTGCTGGTTGACCTTGATCGGGTACAGCGCGGTGTATTTGCTCTGGTATTCCAGGCGCTCGATGTTTGAATCGAAAGCACCGGTCAACTGACGGACACGGTCTTGCAGGATGTCGGGGAACCGCACCAGCAGCGGCAAGGACAAACCGCTCTTGCGCAGTTGGTCGACTTGCTCGAACAGATCGATAGGCGAGCTGCTCGGGCCGTTCGGACGTACTTCGACGCGACCGGCTTCATTGATCGCGAAATACCCGGCCCCCCAATGGCGAATCCCGTAAACGCTGCGGCTGTCCGCAACTGTCCATTGGCTGCCATCGTCTTTACGTGTGCGTCGTACGGACATCGAAGTCCCCTATAAAGAAGTCAGAGTGCGTCGCCTGACGTTCAGGCCGGCGCAGTCTAAAGAATGAAAATGACGGTTCGTCAGTGCGGCGGTAGACCGCACTGACTGCGTGGAGTTTAGAAACCGGTCATGAACAGGCTCTGTGAAAACCATGGCGACGACGCCGGATCCGAGAACACTCGAAGCCGGATCAAGCCGCCGGAGGGTTTCACAGAGGCTGCTAGCCGCCGGATTTCTTCGCTTTGAAACCGTGCTTGATCAGCTCTGCCAAGAGTAGCTCGACGTGATCGCCCTGGATTTCGATGATGCCGTCCTTCAACGCCCCGCCGGTGCCACAACGTTTCTTCAACGTCGTCGCCAGCTCCTTGAGCGCGTCTTCGGCCAAGGGCACGCCGGTGATGGTGGTCACCGTCTTGCCGCCACGGCCCTTGCTTTCGCGACGCACGCGGGCAATGCCGTCACCGGCCGGGATCACGGTTTGTTTGCAGATACAGGCGTCCACCGGCTTGCTGCATTCCGGGCAATGACGACCTGCGTCGGTGGAAAATACCAGGCCGCCCAGGGCGGCGAAGGATGCGGCTTTCTTGGCCACCGGCAATCCTCTCGGGAGGACAAAGACTGATCGCAACCTTGGGCAAGGTCAGCGACCGCGAAGCCCCACTCAGGCAGGGGCAGCGCTACTGCATCGGAAAACTTTGGACGCTGGACTGAATCTGCAGGAGCTGACGAGTGCAACGAGGCTGCGATCTTTTGATCCTGATCTTTAACGGCAAGATCAAAAGATCGCAGCCTTCGGCAGCTCCTACGGTAAATCTGCAGGCCAACCTCAAGCTATCCGGTGCAGCTTGAAAAGGTCGCGCAGTGTAACGGCAAAAATCGCGATTGCTAAGTGCCAATCGGCGCCAATTCATGTGTTCTTTGCGACGTTGCTTTGCTGCGCCTTGAGATAGCGCCTTAACGCGGCCAGAGAGTCCGGGCAATAAGGCTTTTCGCTGATTTCGCGCATGACCTGTTCGACAGGGATGAATCGCGCTTCGAGGACTTCTTCCGGCTGCAGTTTCAGCGGCCCGTCCCATACAGCGGAAAATGCCGAACACCACAGACGGTTGCCGGTGTCTTCGAAATAGAAGTGATCGTGAGCGGTGAGTTCGACGCCGCTGACGCCCAGCTCTTCTTCCAGCTCGCGCGCCGCCGACTCGGCATAACTTTCATCGGCCTGGACCATGCCGCCTGCGGCAACATCCCAGTAACCAGGATAAATCGCCTTGCTCAACGTACGGCGGTGCACGCACAGCTCACCGGCGGAGTTGAACAGCATGATGTAAGTGCCACGGCCAATCAGCCCGCGCTCACGCAAATCGGAGCGCACCAGAGCGCCGAGCAGGTTGTCCTGTTCGTCGACCCAGGCGATCTGTTCAGCGTCCGAGGCGGCGCGATGGGCCGCCTCTCTTGTAGTCTGGCTCACGTATCAGCCCTGATTGAGCAGTTGACGCAAATCGATCACCGCAGCGTTGGCCCGGGAAATATAGTTGGCCATGACCAGCGAGTGGTTGGCCAACACGCCGAAACCGCTGCCGTTGAGAATCATCGGGCTCCACACCGGCTCTTGCGAAGCCTCCAGCTCACGGATGATCTGGCGCACGCTGACGGTGGCGTTCTTCTTCGCCAGCACGTCGGCGAAATCGACTTCGATGGCGCGCAGCAGATGCGACAGCGCCCAGGCCTGGCCGCGTGCTTCGTAGAACACGTTGTCGATCTGCATCCACGGGGTTTCCACGACTTCTTCGTCAACCTGCGGCACTTCGCCGACTGCCGGAACTTCGGTCTTCAGCGCAGTGTTGAGCTTGACCCGGCCGACACTGGCCGACAGGCGTTGCGACAGCGAACCGAGACGGGTACCGACATCGCCCAGCCAGTTGTTGAGGTTGTCGGCGCGCGCGTAGAACAGCGCGTTTTTCTGGTTCGGATCAGACAAGCGCGACTGATAGCGGCTCAGGGAGTTGATGCCTTCCTGGTATTCCGACTCGCTGGACGGCAGCACCCAGCTCTTGTTGTCGAAGTTGAAGCGCGGTTCGGCCTTGGCCAGATCGGCGTCTTCGGCCGACTGCGATTGCGAACGGGCAAAATCCTTGCGCAGGGCGCGGGTCAGGTCACGCACCTGCACCAGCACGCCGTATTCCCAGCTCGGCGTGTTGTCCATCCACAGGCCCGGCGGGAAACGGTCATTGGAAATGTAACCGCCCGGCTTGTTGAGCAAGGTGCCGGCAACGGTCTTCAGGGTTTCGACCGTGGTGTAGCCGACCACCATTTGCTTGCCTTCTTTCTCGGCAGCGACCTGGGCGTTCTGCGCCACCGGAAACAGTTCCGGCTCCTGGCTCCAGTACCAGCCCAGCGCGATGGTGACCAGCAAATACAGACCGATCACTGTGGCCAGCGCCCGGCTGAACAGCAGCCCGCCGACATAGCTGCGGGTGGCCGACTTGGGCTCGGCGGCACGTTCAGGCGCGCTGCCCGCGCGGTTTTTCCAGTCCAGCATGGCGATATCCTTTCAATCACTTGGGTTCAACGGTTCGACCACAACCATACAACAACGTGCCAAGGCCTAGCACCCGCTATCGCGGTACTGGCGCAAAACAAGCGAAGGGTGTCGCGAACGAAAGGATAGACGCAGATTTCAGACGTTGAAGATGCGCAGCGAAAGCTGCCGCACTTGGTCGTCGGTAAACAGATGTGCAATGCCTTGGGCATCAGTTCGGCGCTGACTGGGTATTCCATCGATCATGGCGATGTAGGCCTGCGCGGGCAACGGCTGACCGGTCACGCTGTCGACCAGACGAAAGATTCGTGCGGTGCGCGTGGGCTGCTCGGGCGGGTTGTTCATCAGATCGAGCACGGCCTGGTGGAACACCGCTTCGGCGCCCTGCCAGTAGCCATAGTCGGCCTCGGCTTTGATCAGGCACCATTCACCCTGTTTGATCTGCGCCAGGACTTCGCTGTCCAGATTGATCATCAAACCGGCCCGCAGTTGATCCAGACCTTCGAGCGGTTGGCGCATGCTCAACAGACTGCTGACGTGCTCCAGCGCCTCTTCCACGCAACAGACATGCTGGCGCTCGTGGTCGGTCAGGCTCAGTTCACGGACCAGCCTCACCGAAGTCCCTCGCCTTGCCACTCGTCCGAACCCATCGTCCGGCTGATTTCGTGGCGCCAGTAGATGCGCCGATAGCTGAAGTGGACTTTCTCCAGCTGGGTGAGATGCGACGTGGCCGTGTCGAGACAGTTCGGCATCAATAGTTCGCTGCCGACGACCAACGCATCCTCCAGCTCCACCGTGTAGAAGTGCTCCTGCACGCCGCTGGCCGACGTGCGATAAAACTCCACGCGGCATTCGCTCAGCAACTCGCCGCTGGACAGCGCCATATTCAGCAAGGGCGAAGCCTTGTCGAGGGTTTTGGTGATGATCAAGGGCCTGTGCATCCGCCGCCCGGCGCCCTGATCCTTGGGTATGTACATGCCATGACTGAGGGCCTGAACCATGATCTTGTCTTCGCGCCCGCTCTGGTAGGTATTGCCCACCGAGGCTTCAGTGAAAGCGCCGGCGGTGATCAGGCCCTGGCGGCTGCCGTGGATGGTCATGAAGGCTGGGATGGGCATGGAATGGCTCCTTTTTCGGGTAGGGGTGGGAGGAAGTGATGGGATTCGAGGCGGCGATCTTCGATTTCGTCGAAAGGAATCCAGGGTTTCGCCACGGCGAGAGTGATGAGGTAGCGCTCCTGATCGAGATGTCTGGAATCTCTGAAGCGTCCTAGAATCAGCATTGCCTGGTATTTGTCGCCGGCCTGCCAAAATGACCGCCCAGAAAGCACTCCTTGTCTGACGTATGCGCGCCATTCGGGGGTGTCCGTAATTGTCGGGTCGCCCTGCGTACCCATCGGTTTCCAGCCTTTTGCGCACCATTGGCTCTGCAGATCGGTAACAACCTTCATGGCGTCCTCAATCAGCAGAGGTTCGATTTGCGGAGACATGCGGATGCTCACGGTCAGATTATTGACGAACGTCACGGTGAAAAACCGAGCCAGCGGCGTCTCGAACCCGTACTGCGGATCAACGAAGCGCAGACGTGCATCCGTCTTCGGAATGCCACCGGAAACAGTCTTGCTGCCGCGATCCCACACACTGAACGGAGCGGTTGAATGTGCCTCCATGTACTCGTAGGTTTCGCCGATCCTCAAGGTAATGACTGGATCATTCCATAGCGGCTGCATCAATTGCCGCAAGGCGGCCAGTGCAGCAGCCACACAAACAATCATCCACACCCAGCGACGTCGGCTGATTTGCCGAAGGCGCAAGCTCATCAGCCCTCCTCCCTGAGCGCAATCTCGCGGATTGACTGCGCCAACAACGCCTTGTTGCTGTCGTTGAGCAACAGATCAAAACGACTTGCCGCCCGCAGCACAAACTTCATTCGCTGGTCGATATCGGACAAATCCGCCAGCGGGCTGCTATCAAAATCAATGGTCCGGCCATCATCGACACGCTGGCATTGGCTGGTCAGCGTCAGCTCGATGGCCTGAGCGACGCCGGAAGGGAAGTTGGTGACATAAGAAAAATGATTGCCGCGCAAAAGCGCAACCAGGTGGCTGTTTTCGTAAATGGTCGGCTGGAGAATATTTTGCTGCTCGTGCCACGCCAAATGCTTCACGCTTTCGGCGATTTTCCCAGCCTCTATTGCTTCAAAGGCCACCTCTATCTCGGGATATGCATCCCCGAACCTGAGGGTGTCTTGCCCGACCGGCCAAAGCACCGGCCACTTCGCATGCCCTTGAATCTTCTCCCGGTCGCGAAGACATTTCTTCAACTCCGCCAATCCCCGCACCGCATAGAACTGATGCAACGGATAAACATCCAGAAACAGCGTGGTATTACCCATCGCCATCATTTCGTAGACATGCCGGAACTGTTGCTCGGCCACCGACAGCTCTTCACCTGGCACCCGGGCATCCATGACAGACAGCGGATTACGCGCCTGAGCCTGTTGATATTCACGCAGGTCTTCGGCCTGTCCCGGCATTTTTTCCGGCGTGAGCAATCCGGATTCGCGTCGGCTGTCTCGCAGCCGCTGCCGCGCTTCGTATTCCTCGCGGATGCGTTCGATACTCTGTGCCGCATGCAGCAAGCCACAGCCGACCTGCTTGGAGGCAAACGCCGCCAGGCCCGCCCATTGAAAACGTGAGTCGTGCAACCACAACCGGGCATAAGCCGCGTTGATCGCCCGGTTGCGCGCGACCGGATCGGCAATCAGCACGCCGTTCGGGGCGACAATTGCCTCGGCGGCGCGCTGATAGCGCCGCCAGAGGCATTGGCAGGTCAGCACTGGCACCTCTGTCACCTGCACCCGCTCGCCGTACAACAGCTCTTCGTCGCAAGCGCAGTCATCGATGGGCCTGATGTTGTGATTGAGGCGCTGGGCATCACTGGCGAGTTCGGTGAAACATTGGCTCATGGCGGATGGACGGCAGCTAGGGGAATCCCTGAACCGTAACAGCCAACCGGGCCGGTGAAAGCGCGTAGAAGAAAAATCAGAAAGCGCTGTCAGACGCCGTCTATCAAGGCCGCTGAAATGTCGACAGCGCTGGCAGGATTGCTCGCTAAGCCCCAGCATGCGGGCACTTGGTCAAAATCAGAGGTAAAAACAAAACCACCCGGTCAGAAACTGAATCGTGTCGTCCAGCAGATTATTGACGTACGACACTCGTCTAAGGGAAAAGAGGTGCTAGCATAGAGCCACCAGTCGATCTCAGCATGCACCCTAACTAGTAGTCAGGATATGACCGAGCCAGAAGACCCCAGCCGTGAGCGTCTCAAGCACCACTTTGCCCAGCGGGTAATTCATCAGGCACGTCAGATTCTTGAGATATGGCAGCGCCTGCAACGCAGTGAGTGGTCCACCGTCGATCTTGCCGAACTGAGCGAGGCGAATCTGCGTCTGCTGCGTTTTGCCGAGCGCTTCGAACAGCCGGAACACACTCAGTTGGCGCATCACATCAGCCAGTCGCTGCAAGCGGTGGATGCCAATCGTGGACGCCTCAGCAGCGGCCTGATCACCGATCTCAATCGTTTGATGCAGCGCCTGTCGCGCACTGGCCTGCGCCATGGCGATCAGCTCGACCAGACGTTCCTGCCGCCGCTGCGCAAGCCGATCTACGTGATGTTGCAGGATCACGACCGCGCTGAACGCCTGGCCAAGCAACTGGAATTTTTCGGCTTGAGCGCGCAGGCACTGGACAGCGTGGCCGCGTTTCGTTCGTCGATGGTCGAGCGCTTGCCCGCAGCGATTGTCATGGACGTGGATTTCAGTGGCCCCGGCATCGGCCTGAAACTCGCCGCCGAAGCTCAGGTCGGTCTCGAAGAACCGCTGCCGCTGCTGTTCTTCAGCCTGCACGAAACCGACACCCCGACCCGCCTCGCCGCCGTGCGCGCCGGTGGCCAGGAATTCCTCACCGGCACCCTTGAAGCATCGAGCCTGCTGGAAAAAATCGAAGTGCTGACCTGCGTCGCCCAGTACGAGCCTTATAAAGTGCTGATCATTGACGACTCGCGCGCCCAGGCCCTGCACACCGAGCGCCTGCTCAACAGCGCCGGGATTGTCACACGCACCCTGATCGAACCGATTCAGGCAATGGCCGAGCTGGCGGATTTCCAGCCGGACCTGATCATCCTCGACATGTACATGCCGGCCTGCACCGGCACCGAGCTGGCCAAGGTCATCCGCCACAACGACCGCTATGTCAGCGTGCCGATCATTTACCTGTCGGCCGAGGACGATCTGGACAAGCAGCTCGACGCCATGAGCGAGGGCGGCGATGACTTCCTGACCAAGCCGATCAAACCGCGGCACCTGATCACCACTGTGCGCAACCGCGCCGCTCGGGCGCGCAACCTCAAAGCACGGATGGTCCGCGACAGCCTCACCGGTCTGTACAACCACACGCATATTCTGCAATTGCTCGAAGACTGCTCGTTCCGCGCGCGCCGCGAGAACAAGCCACTGAGCTTTGCCATGCTCGACATCGATCACTTCAAGCGGGTCAACGACAGCCATGGCCACCCGATGGGTGACCGGGTGATCAAGAGCCTGGCGCTGTTTCTCAAGCAGCGGTTGCGCAAGACCGATTTCATTGGCCGGTACGGCGGCGAAGAGTTCGCCATCGTCATGCCCGACACCGATATCGACGCGGCGCACAAAGTCCTCGACGAGATTCGCCAGCGCTTCGCCGAGATTCATTACCCGGCGCAGCCGCAGGACCTCTGGTGCACGTTCAGCGCCGGCGTAGTAGAAATGTGCGATGACTCCGACAGCCTGATGATGGCCAGCCAGGCCGATGAGGCGCTGTATCGCGCCAAGGGTGCAGGACGCAATCGGGTGCAGACCGCGCGCCAGTCAAAGCAAAGTGCCACTTTTTCATCGGAATCCACTGATTCGGTCATAACCTTGTAATAGAACCGCAATAAATTCAGGCGCTTACCATTCCTGCCGTTGGTAGCCGTCATGCGCCTGAAGTTGCTCACCAATCTCAACACTCTGCTGCTGGTCGCCGTCTGCGTGGCCCTTGGCGCCACGCTGTGGTGGTCGCAAAAAGCCCTCGAACGCCCCTATCTGTTAATGGAGCGTTACCTGGGGCTGTCGCAACAATTTCAGAATGAAGTGGCGCGCAACGTCGAGGATTATCTGGCCAGCGGTGACGCGCTGCGCCTGAGCAGTGCCGCCCAGGCTATCGACAGCGTGCAAAAGCAACTGGGTGACTTGCCCCCGGCGCTGGCCGACACGGTACGGCCAAGCCTGTCGAGCCTCGATGAATTCAGCAAAACCGACCTGCTCGCCGCCGGCAAACTGGCTGGCGATCCGCAGGCGCTGCTGTTGCAGGCCGAACGCGAACTCAGCGCCAGCCTCGACCAGCTCAATACTTACGCCAATGGCAACGCCGCCTACCTCGCGCCACTGCTTGCCGCGTCGCAGCATCTGGGCAGACTGTCGCTGGCGCGGGACAAACTGGTGAGCAGCGGGCGCAGTGAACTGGCTGCCGATGTCGAGCGCGAAGTGAGCAACATGCGCGCTCAGGCCGAGGCCATCGATGCCCTGCCCTTGCTCGGTGTGGTCGCCAGCAACGAATCGAGCAGTGACGATTTCGCCGCGCTGATGGGCATCGAAACCACTGATAAAGCCGCCGCCGAAGATGCCGGTGTCGGCCTCAAACGCGAACTGAACAGCTTGCTCGGCCGCTATCCGGCGGAACTGGCGCGCACCCGCGAGCAGATCCAGAAACGCGCCGAGCTCAGCGCCGCGACCCACGATAAAATCGCCAGCGTGCAACACGCCATCGCCGGCCTCGAACCGGTGGTACGCGCGCAACATGGGCAGATCCAGGGCGAAGTGCGGCTGATGCAAGGCGTGATGATCGGCCTGATTCTGTTGATCGCCCTGCTCATCGATACCTTGCAGCGGCGCCTGGCCCGCACCCTGACCAACCTCGCCCCAGCGCTGTCGACCTGGGCCGAAGGCGATTTCAGTCGCGACATCCAACTGGGCAAGACCAATCGCGAATTGCATGACATCGAAGCGTCGCTCAACCGCTTGCGCGCCTATCTGGTGGATCTGGTCGGCACCATTCGCGGCAACGCCGAGCAGGTCGCGGGCAGCAGCCGCACCCTCGCCGAACTGAGCAATGACCTGCACAGCGGCGCCGAACATCAGGCCGGCGATACTGCGCTGATTCGCGATTCGCTGGGAGAACTCGAGGCGACCATTCAGCAAGTGGCCGGCGATGCCCGTCAGGCTGCCGACGCCAGCCGTCATGCCGGACTGGCCGTCGAGCAAGGGCAGGCTGTAATCGGCCAGAGCCTGACCGGACTGCATGCGCTGGTCGGTGAGGTTCAAGGCAATGCGCAGATGATCGAACATCTGGCAGAAGAATCAGCAACCATCGGCGGCGTGCTGACAGTGATTCGTTCGATTGCTGACCAGACCAATCTGCTCGCCCTGAACGCCGCGATCGAGGCGGCCCGCGCTGGAGAGATGGGCCGTGGTTTTGCCGTGGTCGCCGAAGAGGTGCGCTCGCTGGCACAACGCACCGCCGGGGCCACAGCAGAAATCCAGACGCTGATAGCCGGCCTGCAGACCGCCGCGCGACAATCGGTCGAAGGCATGCGCGCGCAAGTCGAACACGCCGAAGCCACGGCCAGTCAGGCGCAAGCGGCAGACGGTGCACTGGACAAAATCGTCGGTGCGATCCAGACCATCGCCGACACCGCCGTGCGCATCGCCGATGTCACCGCGCAGCAAAGTGGCGCGGTCAGCGAGATCCGCGATCACAGCGAGCGCATTCATCAATTGGGTGGGGATAACCTGCTGCGCATCGGCCAAGGGCGCGAACAGGGCGAGAATTTGTTGGTTCTCGGCGGCCAACTGCATACAGCCGTTCAGGCCTTCCGCGTCTGACGTACCACCTTCGCGAGCAGGCTCGCTCCCACATTGGAATGCATACCCCTGTGGGAGCGAGCCTGCTCGCGAAGAGGCTCTTGCCGACACCACGAATGACCGGATCAGCTCACTCGGTCACAAATTTCGCGCAAACATCGCCCATCGTGCCGCCTATTGCATGGAACTGGACAGTCACAAAGGCTTTGCGGCATAGTCGCCGGGTTCTGACGACTGCTCATTGATAACAAGGACAACGCAGATGGCGACGCTACTGGTGCTGCATGGCCCCAACCTGAACCTGCTCGGCACCCGGGAACCGGGGACCTACGGGTCGACGACCCTGGCGCAGATCAATCAGGATCTGGAGCGGCGCGCCCGTGAAGCCGGCCATCATCTGCTGCATCTGCAAAGCAACGCCGAGTACGAATTGATCGATCGCATCCACGCTGCACGCGGTGAAGGCGTGGACTTCATTCTGATCAATCCGGCGGCTTTTACGCACACAAGTGTCGCATTACGTGACGCGCTGCTGGGAGTGAGCATCCCATTCATCGAAGTGCATTTGTCCAACGTGCACAAGCGCGAACCTTTCCGCCATCACTCCTACTTCTCCGATGTAGCGGTAGGAGTGATCTGCGGCCTTGGCGCCAGCGGTTACCGACTGGCCCTGGAGGCCGCACTAGAGCAGCTTGAACACCAAGCTATACGCCCCTGACCGACCCTTGGGAGTTGATGATTCATGGATATCCGTAAAGTTAAGAAACTGATCGAATTGCTGGAAGAGTCCGGCATCGACGAGCTCGAGATCAAGGAAGGCGAAGAGTCCGTACGCATCAGCCGCCACAGCAAGACCCCGGCGCAGCAGTACTACGCGCCAGCCCCGATGCAGGCTCCGGCCGCTGCCCCTGCTGCCGCGCCAGTCGCTGCCGCTGCTCCGGCCGCCGCTGCTGCACCCGCGCTGAACGGCACCGTGGCCCGTTCGCCGATGGTCGGCACCTTCTACCGTAAATCTTCGCCAACCTCGCCTGCCTTCGTTGAAGTCGGCCAGACCGTGAAGAAAGGCGACACCCTGTGCATCGTCGAAGCCATGAAGATGATGAACCACATCGAAGCTGAAACCAGCGGTGTGATCGAATCCATCCTCGTCGAAGACGGCCAGCCGGTTGAGTACGACCAACCGCTGTTCACCATCGTTTGAACCGCGGAGAGCCTTTGATGACTGCGAAGTTGGAAAAAGTTCTGATCGCTAACCGCGGTGAGATCGCCCTGCGGATTCTGCGTGCCTGCAAAGAGATGGGCATCAAGACCGTCGCCGTTTACTCCAAGGCCGACAAAGAGCTGATGCACCTGGGTCTGGCAGACGAATCCGTCTGCATCGGCCCGGCGTCCGCCGCTCAGTCTTACCTGCACATTCCGGCCATCATCGCTGCCGCTGAAGTGACCGGCGCTACCGCCATTCACCCAGGCTACGGTTTCCTCGCGGAAAACGCCGATTTTGCCGAGCAGGTCGAGAACTCCGGCTTCGCCTTCATCGGCCCGAAAGCCGACACCATCCGCCTGATGGGCGACAAGGTATCGGCCAAGCACGCGATGATCGAAGCCGGCGTACCGACCGTTCCTGGCTCTGACGGCCCGCTGCCGGAAGACGAAGAAACGGCGCTGCGCATCGGTCGTGAAGTCGGCTACCCGGTGATCATCAAGGCCGCCGGTGGCGGTGGTGGTCGCGGCATGCGCGTGGTGCACAAGGAAGAAGACCTGATCGCCTCGGCGAAACTGACCCGCTCCGAAGCAGGCGCGGCGTTCGGCAACCCGATGGTCTATCTGGAAAAATTCCTCACCAACCCGCGCCACGTCGAAGTGCAGGTTCTGTCCGACGGCCAGGGCCACGCCATCCACCTGGGCGACCGCGACTGCTCGCTGCAGCGTCGTCACCAGAAGGTTCTCGAAGAAGCGCCGGCACCGGGCATCGACGAGAAAGCGCGCCAGGAAGTATTGGCTCGCTGCGTCAAGGCATGCATCGACATCGGCTACCGTGGCGCCGGTACTTTCGAGTTCCTCTACGAGAACGGCCGTTTCTACTTCATCGAAATGAACACCCGTGTTCAGGTGGAGCACCCGGTTTCGGAGATGGTCACCGGTATCGACATCGTCAAGGAGATGCTCAGCATCGCCGCTGGCAACAAGCTGTCGTTCACTCAGGATGACGTGGTCATCCGCGGTCACTCGCTGGAGTGCCGGATCAACGCTGAAGATCCGAAGACCTTCATGCCGAGCCCGGGCACGGTCAAGCATTTCCACGCCCCAGGCGGCAACGGCGTTCGCGTCGATTCGCACCTGTACAGCGGTTATGCCGTGCCACCGAACTACGACTCGCTGATCGGCAAGCTGATCACTTACGGCGCAACCCGCGACGAAGCCATGGCACGCATGCGCAATGCCCTGGACGAAATCGTGGTCGACGGGATCAAGACCAACATCCCGCTGCACCGTGATCTGGTTCGTGACGAAGGCTTCTGCAAAGGCGGTGTGAACATTCACTACCTCGAGCACAAGCTGGCCAAACAGTCGTAAGGCTGAAGCGGCATGAAAAACCCGATCCCTGCGGATCGGGTTTTTTTATGCCTGCAACAAGCAGATCAGACCATTACCGTGGAGAACGCCTGCTGCTCGACCATTGTGGCAGATGCCCCCAGGCCAGCCTCATCGACCACCGCTCCTGCTGCGTTTTCATGTAACGGTCTGCGGGTGAACCGCCTCGTAAAGTTTCGGGCACGTATCGAGAGCCCGTCCGTGGCATAGCTCGATCTGGCGATAAGCGGGTTGTACAGCCTGCCAATCTGACCAGAGGAATGCTTGAACACTCTAGAGACTCCATTGTTCAGATTCAGCACCACGCCATAGCTGTTGCCCAGGCACGACGAGTATGACCAGTAATCCCAGGTCGGCTGCAGGCCCTGTTCGCGCAACACGCGCCTGACCGGACCGCCGATGTCAGCACCCGCCGACAGCCAGTCGCCACCCACCAGCGTGGCGCGAATGTTCGGCGGTGTTCCCCCCAGACGCTCCAGCACCTGCGTGACACTTCGCTCGATCAGCGGGCGAATATTGTGATCGAAATGAATGACCGCCCCCACTCTCGTCGTCGGGTTATACAGCGAGGCGATGACGCAACTCTGCGCATTCAACGAAAACAGGTAGTTATCCTGCGATCCGGGACGGAAAGCCGCCACCACGGCTTCGCCCTGCAGCGCGCCGCGGTTCAGCACGGGCTCGACACCTCCAGGAAAAGCATCATTCAAATTATTCACGCGCCCAAGGTTGCGCACGTTGCCACCTGTTAGTCCGACCCTGGCGTGTGTCCACTTGCCCCCCGGAGCAAGCTGAATCGGTTGCTGATAGATCGCGGTCGGGCGACGGGCATCGACCAGGCTCAGGCCACCGAAATGCGGATTTTCCCTGACCAGAAAATACTTGCCTCTGTTACGAATGTAATAGGCCGGTTGCGGCTGTGCAGCGCTGGGCGGGCTGCGCCAGGTGCCGAAAAAGACGCCTTCTTCGCTCACCCTTTGCAAATGTTCGGGCGTCTTGCTGACGGCCTGCCTGGCATGAAAGCGTACTTCCCGGATCGCCGGCAGCGCGTCCCTGTGTAGCGGAGCCACGGTATTCAGACGCTCTGACAACAACGAGACAGGCCTCATCGTGTGCTTCAGACTTCTGGCCGCACCGCCCAGCCACTTGATCGCACTGCCTGCGCCGACCATGGCAAACAGCGCCCCCCACGACGCCTCCAGCCAGTGGCCGAGCGCGCCATCGATGTCGCCCTCCAGATGCGCCGCGACCGCCTGACCAGCGCTGACGGCAATGAACACGACATCAAGCAGCAAGGCAAACGGAGGAAACACCATACAAAACGGTGCAGCTGCAAACATCAGACCCTTGACCACTTGGCGTTCGATCATTTGCGCGCGGCTGGTGGTGATGTCCTGCACATCCGTGACCGCGCGCTCAATGTACGCGTTGAACTCGCTACGGGCGTCAATCAGGCGCTGCGCTTCGTGCAGCGTATCGACGCGTTGTTTTTTTGCCGCAATCGCATACAGGGTGCGTGACACGATGCTGCGCGCAGCAACCGGCGTACGCGCCATCAAGTAGTCATGCAAAGCGCCGGCGATGTCGCCGAACAGTGACTGATATGCACGTACCACAATGCCGTCGGGGGCATCAGGCGTGTACAGCCACCAGGATGGCTCGGGGTCGAACGAGGTCAGCACATACACCCCGAGCACGACGTGATGGCGCACGGTGAACCTGAACACGCCGTCACTTTCAACCATGCTCGCGCCCGGAAAATGCGTACCCGGTGCTGGCACCTCGCTCAACAGAGAGACCTGACGGACCAGCGCTGAATACACCGCGTCGCTCAATCGCGCCTGACTTCTGGCCACGCGTAAATCCCGGTCCATCTTTGACAGCAGCACGTTGCGGTAGGCAAAGCGACGCGGTTCGTAGGCAGCATCACGCGGGTCGAGATATTTGCCACGAATCTCGCTGGCGTATTTTTCACCCAGCCACGCCCGGCGCAGATACAGCGCCAGATCGGCGCTGCGCACCTGGCTCAGATCCTGGCCAACCGACGATCGCACGCCTTTTTTCGGATGCTCGATGCCAGAGTTGTCATCGTAGCCATGAATGGCCAGGTCGAGCAGCGTGGCAACCTGCTGCTTCCTGCGGTCGGCAACGCCAGGGTTGTAATCGATCAACACAGTGGCCGGATCGACCGGTTCCGGCACGTTCTTGCTGCGCATATAGGGCGTGATCGCTGCGGCAACCGAGCGCCTGGCGAAATCGACAAAAACCTCGAAACCGCCCAGCAGCTCGTTGAAAACCTGCTGATGAACGATCAGTTCCTGATTCAGGCTGCTGATGCGCCGGCGAGCCTCGAGCGCGAGCGTCGTGTACCAGCGCAACGAGTTGTCCTGCTCGACCCGCTGCAGGTTGTTTGCCAGGGCCATTTTTGCAGCGGCTTCGACGCACTCGTCGAACGGCAAGGGCGTTCGTCGAAGGTCACTCTGCATGCCCCAGAGAGCAGGACTGGCCGCCGCAGCCACAAGATAATCACGTGCCGGGTGATGTGCAGCCGGCGAAAGCTGCTGCAACAGATACTCGCGACCGGATTCGCTCTGCGTCCAGCTCCATACTTCGCCGGTCAACGCCGCAATCGAAGGCAACCGGACCCACTCCTGACCGTCCGGTTTGTTGGGCGCGTACAGCACCAGGTTATTCACCGCTTGCTCAGTCTCTGCCTGGTAGAACACCAGAAGATCGGCGCATTGCATGCCGTTGGGCAGCGTCAATGCGGCCACTTGCAACGGTTTCATTGCCGCTTGCCCAGACCACATCTGCTCCAGACGCTCATGGTCGGAATCCGCCAGATGAGCTGCGCAGCGCGCGACGAATGCGCTCTGCCTGAGCCGTACGGTGAACCAGTCGATGAGTGCCTTTTGCACGTCGGTGCGCTGGTACTGCTCGGCGAGGGCGCGCAGGTAGTCCGCCGGATAATCCTGTTCCGCCAGCATGTCGGCAATGAATGCCGGCTTGAGTGACTGGTTGCGCAATGGCGCAGGACTGGTGATCTCCAATACCGCTGCGAAGTCCTGACCGATCGGCCCGCATGCCAGCAGGTCACTGAGGCTGCGATTGTGGGTCGGCTCACCGACCGCCGAGCGCCATCTGAGCCGCACGTCGATCCGGTCTGGTTCAACCGCCATGTCGAGCTTGAGCTGAATGTATTCGATGGCCTGCTGGCGGGCAAAGTCGCGCAACGAGCCGTGGCCCTGCAGCAGGTCATCGAGAGCTGCCTGCGCCAGTGACGTCTGCTCCTGATAATCGCGCAACAGGGCGCGATCCGGCTCCTTCAGCGCTTTGATCCATGACGGCAGTTGCGCGAAGGAATGCGCCTCGAGAATCTTTTTCTCTGCGTCGGTTGCCAGGGCAGTCAACCGGTACCGACGCGTGCTGCGGGCCTGAACCCGGTCGATTTTGCTGCGCAATTGATCCAGTGTCAGGCCCGCCAGTTGGTCACGGCGCAACAGCAACTCGATGTCCTTGATATAGCGCCGCAGCTTGCGTTTGATCAGACGATCGAACAACGCCTCCTGCCCCTTTGTCGCCCAATGTTCTCGCAGGTATTTTTTGTACTGGTCGAGGAAGTGCAGCGAAACGCTATCCACCGTCCGGATCACATGCTCATGACGGCTGGACGGTAAACCGGGGTCAGCGCCCCCCGGCCAGCGAAATGGCGCGTCCTGGAGCGCCAGGAACATGACTGGCCGGCCGTCGATAAGCTTTTGCAGAATGGCGTCAAGCAGCGCAACCACAAAGCCCGGGGCGAAATGGCCGTCCGGGTAATGCCTGCGCAGTTCAGTCAAAGCGAAATGCTCCAGCGCCTCGAGCAACGTCATCTGGCTGTTCAAGCGCTTGTCGATCATCACCTGCCAGCGCGTGATGCGCAGGAGGATCTCCTGCACCGACCCCGTAGACGCAGCGGCTATCGGTGGTTTTTCTTCTACAGTCCCTTGTTGATCCGCCATGTCGTCCAGTCTTTTGTTGCGTAGAGATGAGCGCTCACTCTATTTGCCGACAAAAGTGCTCAGGCCATACATATGTATATCGCGGCCGCGAATGTGTAACAGCCAAGCGGTGTGTCCACTTTGCCGGCGACCTGGCGTAAACTGCGCGCTTTTGCAGCTTCGGGCTGCCCCACAGATTTTCAAAGGTGCCCGCCATGCCTTGGCTGCAAGTCCGTCTCGCCATCACCCCGGAACAAGCCGAAACCTACGAGGACGCATTCCTCGAAGTCGGCGCCGTGTCGGTGACTTTCATGGACGCCGAAGACCAGCCGATCTTCGAACCGGAACTCAACACCACGCCGCTGTGGTCGCACACCCACTTGCTGGCGCTGTTCGAAGGCGGTACCAAACCGGAGCCGGTGCTGGCCCACCTGGAGCTGCTGACCGGCAGCCCGTTGCCCGAGCACCACAGCGAAGTCATCGAGGACCAGGACTGGGAACGCAGCTGGATGGACGGTTTCGAGCCGATGCGTTTCGGCCAGCGTCTGTGGATCGTGCCGAGCTGGCACGCCGCACCCGAGCCTGACGCGGTCAATCTGCTGCTGGACCCGGGCCTGGCGTTCGGCACCGGCACCCACCCGACCACCGCACTGTGCCTGGAATGGCTCGACGGTCAGGATCTGAAAGACTGCCACGTGCTCGACTTCGGCTGCGGCTCGGGGATTCTGGCGATTGCCGCCCTGCTGCTCGGCGCCAAACAAGCTGTGGGCACCGACATCGACGTACAGGCACTGGAAGCCTCGCGCGACAACGCTGGGCGCAACAATATTGCCGATGAGCTGTTCCCGCTGTACCTGCCCGAGGATCTGCCGCAAGTTCAGGCCGACGTGCTGGTCGCCAACATTCTCGCCGGCCCGCTGGTGTCGCTGGCGCCGCAACTGTCCGGTCTGGTCAAGAGCGGCGGGCGCCTGGCGCTGTCGGGCATTCTCGCCGAGCAGGGCGAAGAAGTAGCGGCAGCTTATGCGCAGGACTTCGAGCTCGACCCGATCGCCAATCGCGACGGCTGGGTGCGCATCACCGGGCGTCGGCGCTAAAATGACCGCTTGCCTGAACCGGATCGCCGCATGACCGACAGTTTCGTCACCCAATGCCCGCATTGCCAGACCAGTTTCCGCGTCAACCATGCTCAATTGAGCGTGGCGCGCGGGGTGGTTCGTTGCGGCTCCTGCCTGCAAGTGTTCAATGCCGCCAAGCAGCTGCTCGAGCAACATTCCGGCAAGGACACGGTGACGCCGCTCGCACCAGCGCTGCCTGAAGCGCCCGCGCCTGTCAGCGATTCTGCGGTCGTCGAACAGATCCCCGCACCGCGCGCCATCAGCCAGAAGCAATGGAGCGCGTCGGAACTGGATCTGGACAGCCTCGATCTGGACGAAGAACTCGCCCGCCTCGAACAGCGCGAAATCCAGCCGGCCGCCGAATTCGGCCGTACCCGCGAAGAATCCTTGAGCGCCCGACGCGACAGCCCGGAGCCGGACGAAGGCACATGGCCCGACAGCCTGTTCAGCGAGCCTGCGGATGAGCGCAGCGTAGCGCCGGATATCGAGCCGGATATCGACGGCATCGAAACCCTCGAGCCCGAGCGCACCGAACCTTCGCTGTCGCTGGAGCCGGTGGATCTGGATGACGAGCCGCCGATTCCGCAATTGCGCCTGCATGACCCGATCGACCCCAACGCCCGCCGCGAACGACTGTCGGCTAGCGACGACAACGATGACGACGATCTGCCATTGATCACTTCGCCGCGCAAAAAACGCGAACGGGCCGAGCCCGGGGTGCGCGCCGAGGTCCTGCAGGATCTGACCGACGACCCGCTGCAACTGGACTGGCAGCAGCGCCGCTCGCCCTGGGGCCGGCGCCTGCTCTGGCTGGTGCTGGTGGTGTTGGCGGCCGGCGGCCTTGCCGCCCAGTACATCGCCTATCACTTCGAGGAACTGGCGCGGCAGGATCAATACCGACCGTGGTTCCAGCAGATCTGCCCGCAGATCGGCTGCACCGTGCCGTCGAAAGTCGATATCGGCAAAATCAAGAGCAGCAATCTGGTGGTGCGCAGCCATCCCGATTTCAGCGGGGCGCTGGTGGTCGACGCGATCATTTACAACCGGGCGACGTTTTCCCAGCCGTTCCCTTTGCTCGAACTGCGCTTCGCCGACCTCAACGGTCATCTGATCGCCAGTCGTCGCTTCAAACCCGGCGAGTATCTGAGCGGCGATCTCGAAGGCCTCGCGGAAATGCCGCCGCAGACGCCGATCCACATCGCCTTGGATATTCTCGATCCGGGGCCGAAAGCGGTGAATTACAGCCTGAACTTCCACTCACCGGAGTGAACCGCTTCAGCGTTTCTCGATTGACGGCATTTTTCTGACTGGATCGCGGCCAACCAAACCGTTGGCGATAACAGAATAACTGTTCAGATTTTGTTCAATTCAGCCTTTAACCAGTCATCGAGAGCGGGTATCATGCCCACCCTTTTTCGAACTCTCATGATCCGGCCCCACTTCAGGGAAGTCCTATGTCGGCGGTACGCATCGGCCCATATACATTGCAGAACGGTTTGATTCTCGCCCCGATGGCGGGCGTCACCGACCAGCCTTTTCGTCAGCTGTGCAAGCGTCTGGGCGCAGGGCTTGTAGTCTCGGAAATGGTCACCAGTGACATGAGCCTGTGGAATACCCGCAAGTCGCGCATGCGCATGATCCACGAAGGCGATCCCGAGCCGCGCTCGGTGCAGATCGCCGGTGGCGACGCGCAGATGCTGGCCGATGCGGCACGGGCCAACGTCGAACTGGGCGCACAGATTATCGATATCAACATGGGCTGTCCGGCCAAAAAGGTCTGCAACAAGGCCGCCGGCTCCGCGTTGCTGAAAGACGAAGCACTGGTGACCGAGATCCTGCAGGCCGTAGTGGCCGCGGTTGATGTGCCGGTCACCCTGAAGATCCGCACCGGCTGGGATCGCGAAAACAAGAACGGTCTGAACGTGGCGAAGATCGCCGAACAGGCCGGGATCACAGCGCTGGCCGTGCATGGCCGCACCCGCGCCGATCTGTACACAGGGGAAGCCGAGTACGACACGATTGCCGCGATCAAGCAGGCCGTGTCGATCCCGGTGTTTGCCAACGGCGATATCGATTCGCCGGAAAAGGCCCGATACGTGCTTGATGCGACCGGTGCCGATGGCCTGCTGATAGGCCGGGCCGCTCAAGGGCGGCCATGGATTTTTCGCGAGATCGATCATTTCCTGCGTACCGGCGAGAAATTGCCGGCGCCGGAACTGAGCGAAGTGGAACGCATCCTGCTGGAGCATCTGGCTGCCCTTCACGCCTTTTATGGTGACGTGATGGGCGTGCGCATTGCCCGCAAGCATGTGGGCTGGTATCTCGCAACCTTGCCGGGCGCCAGGGAGTTTCGCGCCCGTTTCAATCGTTTGGATGGTACGGAAACACAATGCGCCGACGTTCGGGAGTTCTTCGCCGAGCGTTACAAGAGCCTGACAGGGGACGAAGAAGGGGTGGCCGCATGACGATGATGACCGAGACTTTAGTGAGTGGAACAACACCCGTGAGCGACAACGTGAATTTGAAACAGCACCTCAACACGCCGAGCGAAGAAGGCCAGACCCTTCGCGGGAGTGTCGAGAAGGCGCTGCACAATTATTTCGCCCACCTTGAGGGCGCGTCCGTCACGGATGTGTACAACCTGGTGCTGTCCGAAGTCGAGGCGCCCCTGCTCGAAAGCGTGATGAACTACGTCAAGGGCAACCAGACCAAGGCCAGTGAGCTGCTGGGACTGAACCGCGGCACGCTGCGCAAGAAACTCAAGCAGTACGATCTGCTGTAAGCATTCAATCAAACCAGAAAGGCGCCCGCGTAAAAAACGGTCGCCTTTTTTGCTGACTTCCTTTGCTTTTGATGGAAATTGAGATGACCGACCAGACTACCCGCCTGCCGATTCGCCGCGCCTTGATCAGCGTTTCCGACAAGACCGGGATCCTCGAATTCGCCAAGGAGCTCGAAGCTCTGGGCGTCGAGATCCTCTCCACCGGCGGAACGTTCAAGCTGCTGCGTGACAACGGCGTTGCCGCAGTGGAAGTCGCGGATTACACCGGTTTCGCCGAGATGATGGACGGTCGGGTGAAAACCCTGCACCCGAAAATCCACGGCGGCATCCTCGGTCGTCGCGGTACTGACGATGCGATCATGAACGAGCACGGCATCAAGCCGATCGATCTGGTAGCGGTCAACCTGTACCCGTTCGAAGCAACCATCAACAAGCCAGGCTGCGACCTGCCGACCGCCATCGAGAACATCGATATCGGCGGCCCGACCATGGTCCGTTCGGCAGCGAAAAACCACAAAGACGTGGCCATCGTGGTGAATGCCAGCGATTACGCCAACGTTCTGGAAAATCTCAAGGCCGGCGGCCTGACCTACGCTCAGCGTTTCGACCTGATGCTCAAGGCCTTCGAACACACCGCCGCCTACGACGGCATGATCGCCAACTACATGGGCACCGTGAACCAGGCCGCTGAAACCCTGAGCACTGAAGGTCGCAGCGAATTCCCGCGCACGTTCAACAGCCAGTTCATCAAGGCTCAGGAAATGCGCTACGGCGAGAACCCGCACCAGAGCGCGGCGTTCTACGTGGAAGCCAGGCCTGCCGAAGTCGGCATCGCCACCGCGACCCAGCTGCAAGGCAAAGAACTGTCGTACAACAACGTCGCCGACACCGACGCTGCGCTGGAATGCGTGAAGAGTTTCGTCAAGCCAGCCTGCGTGATCGTCAAGCACGCCAACCCGTGCGGCGTGGCGGTCAGCCCGGACGCTGAGGGCGGCATTCGTCAGGCTTACGAACTGGCCTACGCCACCGACACCGAGTCGGCGTTCGGCGGCATCATCGCCTTCAACCGTGAACTGGATGCCGAGACCGCCAAAGCGATCGTCGAGCGCCAGTTCGTTGAAGTGATCATCGCCCCATCGGTCAGCGAAGAAGCCCGCGCCATCGTCGCGGCCAAAGCCAACGTACGCCTGCTGGCCTGCGGCGAGTGGTCGGCTGAGCGCGCCGCTGCCTGGGATTACAAGCGCGTCAACGGTGGCCTGCTGGTGCAGAGCCGTGATATCGGCATGATCAGCACCGATGACCTGAAAGTGGTGACCAAGCGCGCGCCGACCGAACAGGAAATCCACGATCTGATCTTCGCTTGGAAAGTCGCCAAATACGTCAAATCCAACGCCATCGTCTACGCCAAGAACCGCCAGACCATCGGTGTCGGCGCCGGCCAGATGAGCCGCGTCAACTCGGCACGCATCGCCGCGATCAAGGCTGAGCACGCCGGTTTGCAGGTGGCCGGTTCGGTCATGGCGTCCGATGCATTCTTCCCGTTCCGCGACGGTCTGGACAACGCGGCCAAGGTCGGCATCACTGCGGTGATCCAGCCGGGCGGCTCGATGCGTGATGCTGAAGTGATTGCCGCTGCCGACGAAGCCGGCATCGCGATGGTATTCACCGGCATGCGCCACTTCCGTCACTGATACACCGATTCAAATGTGGGAGCGAGCCTGCTCGCGAATGCAATCTGCCAGCGACGTTGACGTTGACTGACACACCGCTTTCGCGAGCAGGCTCGCTCCCACATAAAGCGCTCCAGCAGCGCCTGACAGATTTTTGAGGTTTTTGAAATGAATGTTTTGATCATTGGCAGCGGTGGCCGTGAACACGCTCTGGCCTGGAAAGTGGCTCAGGATCCGCGTGTGCAGAAGGTTTTCGTTGCACCGGGCAACGCTGGCACCGCCATTGAAGCCAAATGTGAAAACGTCGCCATCGACGTGTTGGCGCTGGAGCAACTGGCCGATTTCGCGGAAAAGAACGTTTCCCTGACCATCGTCGGCCCGGAAGTGCCGCTGGTGGCTGGCGTGGTCGATCTGTTCCGCTCCCGTGGCCTGGACTGCTTCGGTCCGACTGCCGGTGCTGCGCAACTGGAAGGTTCGAAAGCCTTCACCAAGGATTTCCTCGCCCGCCACAAGATTCCGACCGCCGATTACCAGAACTTCACCGAGATCGAGCCGGCCCTGGCTTATCTGCGTGAGAAAGGCGCGCCGATCGTGATCAAGGCCGATGGCCTGGCTGCCGGCAAAGGCGTGATCGTCGCCATGACCCTGGCCGAAGCCGAAGACGCCGTGCGTGACATGCTCGCTGGCAACTCGTTTGGCGACGCCGGTTCACGCGTGGTGATCGAAGAATTCCTCGACGGCGAAGAAGCTTCGTTCATCGTCATGGTCGACGGCAAGAACGTGCTGCCGATGGCCACCAGCCAGGATCACAAACGCGTCGGCGACGGCGACAGCGGCCCGAACACCGGCGGCATGGGTGCCTACTCCCCTGCCCCGGTGGTTACCGCCGACGTACATCAGCGCGTGATGGATCAGGTGATCTGGCCGACCGTGCGCGGCATGGCCGAGGAAGGCAACGTCTACACTGGCTTCCTTTATGCCGGTCTGATGATCGACAAGGCCGGTAACCCGAAAGTCATCGAGTTCAACTGCCGCTTCGGCGATCCGGAAACCCAACCGGTGATGCTGCGTCTGCAATCGAGCCTGGTGCTGCTGGTTGAAGCCGCATTGGCGCAGGCACTGGACAAAATTGAAGCACAGTGGGATCCGCGTCCGAGCGTTGGCATCGTTCTGGCTGCTGGGGGCTACCCGGGCGACTACGCCAAAGGCGCAGCGATCAACGGTCTGGACGCAGCGTCAGGTCTGGAAGGCAAAGTCTTCCACGCCGGCACCGCGTTGAAGGACGGTCAGGTCGTTACTGCCGGTGGTCGTGTACTGTGTGCCACTGCCATGGGCGCCACCGTGGGTGAAGCTCAGCAGCAGGCCTACAAACTGGCCGCTGCCATCGACTGGGAAGGCTGCTTCTACCGCAAGGACATCGGCTACCGCGCCATTGCCCGTGAACGCGGCGAAACCCAGGAGTAAGCGATCCATCAGGCCCGGCGCGGGATGCCATTCCTCGCCGGGCTGTTCGGTCGTCGCGCATCGTTATATTCTGGCATCAACCTACGAAGGGATTTCGCCGTGCGCTGGCTCAGGATTGCCATAAGCTTCACCGTCACGCTGATGACCTTGCTCTGCATGCTCCCGGCCCAGGCCGCGCAAGGCAGTGGCTGGTCGGTATTGCTTGACGATCAGGGCATCCTGCAACTGAGCGACATCCGCTCCGCTCGCTACACCAATCAATTCAGCCCCATCGAGCTTGACCGTCTGACCGCGGCCGAACCCGAGGGCGCCCTGTGGCTGCGCTTCAAACTGGCGCCGGGCAAGCACGAACAAGTGCTGCGCATCTTTGCCCCCGACCTGTCCCAACTCAATCTCTACGTGCTCGACGGCGACCGGCTGATCGAGCAACGCAATACCGGCAACGAACGGCCGCAGGCCGAACATCCTTTGCCAAGCAGCGATTTCATGCTGCCGCTGCCCCAGGCCGACAAGCCGCTGGACGTCTACGTACGCATGGTCTCCGGCCATCAGCTGCGCCCGCACATCACCCTGCAAGCGGCAATCGAGGGCGCAGCCGATCAGAAGCAGACGCTGATTTTCGGCCTGCTGTTCGGCTGCCTCGCCATGCTCCTGCTGCACAACCTGGTGCGCTACGCCTACTCGCGCTCGCGCAGCAGTCTGTGGCTGGCGATCTGTGAGGGCCTGCTCGGGCTGAGTCTGTTCCTGTTGCTCAATCTCGCCGGTCCGTGGTTGCCGAACTGGCAAGCCATTCAGACGCCGGGCGCTTATCTGGCATTGCTGCTGACGGCTCCAGCCGGATTGATGTACGCCCTGCGCTTCTTTGCACCACTGGGCCAGCATCCGCTGAACAAACTGCTGTGGGGCGACATTCTGTTGATCGTCACGTGCAGCCTGTTGCTGCTGTTCGTCAACACCTTGCCGCTGAACATCATCACCTACGCATTGGTCGCATTGGCCGGTCTGAGCATGTTGCTGGTGGGTTTCTATCACTGGCAGAAGGGCTATCGCCCGGCGCGTCTGTTCGTCGCCGCCATGATCGTGTTCAACATCGGCACCCTGGTTATCCTGCCGGCGCTACTGGGGCTGACCCTGGTCACGCCGCAAGGCCTGATCATGACGCTGATGGTGTTCATCTGCATCAGCGGTCTGCTGATGAGCGTCGCCTTGGGCGAGCGACAGCGCAGCATCACTGAAAGTCGTTTCAGCATCAGCCGCGACCTGGCGGCAAGCAACGCCGAAATCAACGCCAAAGCCGAATTCCTCGCCAAGATCAGCCACGAAATCCGCACACCGATGAACGGCGTACTGGGCATGACCGAGCTGCTGCTGGGCACGCCGCTGTCGGTCAAGCAACGCGATTACGTGCAAACCATCCACAGCGCCGGCAACGAACTGCTGACGCTGATCAACGAGATCCTCGACATCTCCAAGCTCGAATCCGGGCAGATCGAACTCGATGACGTGCAGTTCGACCTCAACGCCCTGATCGATGATTGCCTGAGCATCTACCGGGCCAAGGCCGAGCAACAGAACGTCGAGCTGATCAGCTTCATCCAGCCGCAAGTGCCACGGGTAATCAGCGGCGATCCGACGCGCCTGCGCCAGACCTTGCTGAGCCTGCTGGAAAATGCCCTGAAGAAAACCGAAGAAGGCGAAGTGCTGATCGTCGTTGCACTGGATGAGCGCAGCAGCAAGCCGCGCCTGCGCATTGCCGTGCAGGACAGCGGCGTGCCGATGGAGCCGGAAGAGCGCGAAGCACTGTTGCACGCCGAATTGCACAGCAAGCACTTCCTCTCGGCCAATCGCCTGGGCGGCAATCTCGGCCTGGTGATTGCGCGCCAACTGATCCGTCTGATGCAAGGCGAGTTCGGCATCAAGAGCGGCGCCACCCAGGGCAGCACTTTGTGGCTGACCTTGCCACTGGACCCGGATCGCCTCGAACATCCGACCTCCGACCTCGACAGCCCGCTGCAAGGCGCGCGGGTATTGGTGGTCGACGACAACGACACTTGCCGCAAAGTGCTGGTGCAGCAGTGCAGCGCCTGGGGCCTGAATGTCAGCGCCGTGCCGTCGGGCAAGGAAGCGCTGGCGCTGCTGCGCACCAAGGCGCATCTGCGCGATTACTTCGACGTGGTCCTGCTCGACCAGAACATGCCCGGCATGACCGGCATGCAACTGGCAGCGAAGATCAAGGAAGACCCGAGCCTGAACCACGACATTCTGCTGATCATGCTCACCGGCATCAGCAACGCGCCGAGCAAGATCATTGCGCGCAATTCGGGGATCAAACGAATACTGGCCAAACCGGTGGCCGGCTATACGCTCAAGACCACGCTGGCTGACGAGCTCAATCAACGCAACAAGGGCCAGGTCGCGTTCCAGCCGCAGGTCGTTACGGCGGCCACAGCGGCCAAAGTGCCCAGCGACTTCCGCATCCTCGTCGCCGAAGACAACACCATCTCGACCAAAGTGATCCGTGGCATGCTCGGCAAGCTCAACCTGCAACCGGACACCGCGAGCAATGGCGAAGAAGCGCTGCAAGCGATGAAGGCCCAGCGTTACGACCTGGTGCTGATGGATTGTGAAATGCCGATCCTTGATGGCTTCTCCGCCACTCAGCAACTGCGCGCCTGGGAAGTCAGCAATCAGCGCATCCGCACACCGGTTGTAGCCCTCACCGCGCACATTCTTGCCGAACACAAGGAGCGCGCCCGGCAGGCCGGCATGGACGGGCACATGTCCAAACCGGTCGAGCTCTCCCAGTTGCGCGAGTTGATCGAACACTGGGTTGCCCAGCGCGATCAGCAGAACCGGGCCACGACCCAGCCGTCGTAAACCGACAGAATCTGCGGTGCCTGATAGACTCCCCCCGACTCCATCGCCAGTGAGCTTGCATCATGCTCCATGTGTTGTTCAGCGTTTATCTGAAGATGCTGGTGCTCTACAGCCCGTTCTTCGTGTTGTCGTGCTTTATCAGCCTGACCCGTGGCTATTCGCGCAAGGAACAGCGGCGTCTGGCGTGGAAGGTCGCCCTCGCCACACTGATTTCCAGTGTGCTGCTCTATTTGTTCGGACGGGTGATTTTCGATGTCTTCGGCATCACCGTGGACGCCTTCCGCATCGGTGCCGGCAGCGTGTTGTTTATTTCCGCGCTGGGCATGGCTCAGGGCAAACCGGCGGTGCAGGCCGATAACGTGCAGCAGGATGTGACCATCGTGCCGCTGACCATCCCGCTGACGGTCGGCCCCGGCACCATCGGCGCCTTGCTGGTAATGGGCGTCAGCCAGCCACACTGGGACGACAAGCTCACTGCAATCATGAGTATTGCGCTCGCCAGTTTTACTGTCGGAGTGGTGCTGTATCTGTCCAATCGCATCGAGCGGATTCTCGGCGATCAGGGCTTGCAGATTGTCAGCCGCTTGATGGGATTGTTTGTTTGCGCACTGGCCGCGCAGATCATTTTTACCGGCGTGAAAGGTTATCTGGTGCCTTGAGTATTGTTGCCGCGCAACCGCCACAACGAAACGCCGCGTACGGTCACCGTTCGCGGCGTTTTGCTATGCGGAGCGACCTCAGCGCAGCGCTGCGATCACCGCTGTCAGGCTGACCGTTGCTTCTGCGCCGCGCACAGTGGCAAACGCTTCCAGCCCTTGAGCCAGCGTGAACGTGTGTGGCCGCCCGGCAATGGGCAGCATCAGTAGCAGTGGGCGTTGTCCGTCGAAATTACGCAAGATCAGACTGTGCCCGGAGTCCGGATCGGTCAGTACCACATCGTCATCGACCCGTGACATCCACCAATGCCCGCACTCGTCCAGATCCAGATCCAGCAGGCAAGGTTCCGCCGTTTCAGCATCCGAAGCCTGTCGTCCATCGACCACGATGCAGTCCAGGCGCTGGAAGGAAACTTGCGCCAGCCGATAACCCGAGGTCTGCGCACCGAAAGTCAGCAGCAGCCTGGCAACGCCATCGGGCAACAATGTTTCGATCTCTGTGATGTCATCACCTACCTCAAGCACCATGACCTCGGCGTCGCGATGGGCAAAACTGTCGGGCAGCCAGACGCCGTCGTTCGGGCCGGCGCTGAAAATCAGTTGGTCGAGCGGGTCGAACAGCATCGGCTGCTTCGACCCGCGCGTACCGAGGAATGCCGACCACTGTCCGTCACTGCGCCCGGACAGATCAAACAGCCGGTCAAGTTGCGGCAGGTAATACAGGTAGCGTCCGGTTGCACTTGCCACTTGTATGACAGGCGCGTGGGCATGCCCGTGCAACAATGCTCGCAGGCGTGCACGTAACTGTTGATCGCTCTGCCCCGGCACATGAGACCAGCGATTTTCCACGCCGACGATCATTGCCGGCTGGTTATCCAGCAATTGCAGATGCACCCCGTCGAGGGTCTGCGCCTCCAGCCCTTCACCCTGGCGCCGCACCTCAGCAAAAGTCCATGACGTCCAGACCTTTTCAGGCCTGTCGAGCACCTCCGGTTTCAGCAAACGATGGTCAGCGGCAAACACTCCCCGCAGTGCTTCGATCGCCATCAGCGGCTGGCGGTAAAGTTGTCCGGTGCTGACCTCAAGCAACCAGACAGCGCTTTGATCCGGGGTCAGACCGAGCAGCGCCAGCTCCTTGCCCTGACCGATATCGGCCACAGCGACTTTGCCATCGACACACCATGCCGTTAGGAAAGCCTGACCTGCCCCATCACGTAAACCGAAGACCGGGAACGGCAGCAACGGCGCTTTCGTGGCCAGCGAATGCAATGCGCTCAACCAATCGGGATGTCGCTGCAGCCAACGCTGCCCGACACCAGCGAACCGGAGAATCGAAGGCTTATCGGCCTGATCAAGCCACGCCTCATCGCTTCTGTGCGCAAGGGAAGGTACCCCGTACTGAAACACAATCACCTCGTCGATCGCTGCCGCTGCCGGCACGTCGACGATATCGACCTCGAACAGACGGCCGTCGTCCTTGGTGGCGATGAAACGCTGATTGATCTGAGTGACCTCCACCACATCGCGCTCGATCACCACATTCTGCCAATGACCGACACGGGGTTCGATGCCGCGGCTGATCGTCCGCTCCTGCTGGCTATAGAACAGCACCGCGTTGTTTTCAGGGCTGGACGGCATCAGCATCAACAAGTCTTCGGGCCAGGACAGGTCTTGCCTGGCCTCAATGCACTTGCCCGTCGTCTTGTTCAGCCAAGCCCTGTCGCGCAACTGCGACCCGGCATAGCCCTCGACAACAATGAACGGAGCACAAGACCAATCACTGCTGCTGGCGGCCATGTCTGACGAGACGCTCATGTCCGGGGCATCGGTTTGTCGAAGCGCTTCACGCGGCTCGAACCGATAGTCCTCGGCGGCAAAAGCGATCTGGCAAGCGGTCAGTTCTACATGCTGCCCGCTGATCCGGTACTCGACCGTGGTGGTGCCATGCAACGCTTCTGCCGTCAGCTTCTGCGCAATCCGCAGCGCTCCATCGGCTTGTTGTCGGCAGCCGATGATGGTCGAACCTGTACGTGGATTTTTCAGACGGTAGCGATGCTGGACAGTGCCGGTCAGCACATCGACCCGCCATACGGATGGATGATCGGAATGGTAGAACCACGCATGGCGGGCGTTGACGCCTGCCAGAACCACACCCTCGTTCACCTCCAGCGGCAGGTTACGCGCGAACAGCACCCGATCCCGCGCAGTGTCGTAATAGCCGGTAGTCACCACTGGCCGGTTCGGCGAATCGAACGGCACTCTGAAGTTACGCAACGGCAAATAGGCTGCGGTCAGTTGCCCGCTTGCGACCTGAGCGCGCAAATAACGCTGCACCGGCGCAGGGATGCCGCTGGCGGTCATGTTGGCGCTACGCAGTTGAGTCGCAGCGTTGTTTTCGTAGTCGAGGACAACGGCGATCAGATGCAGGCTGCGGCCCGTCCAGTCGATCCGGAACAGCCCCTCGGCCAGCTCGATGACGCCGTCAAAACGATTCAACACGAGGCCATCGACCAGCATGTCAGGTGCGCTGTCGATGCTGTCCCGTGGTTTTGCACGAAAGCTGACCTGTTCGACCCGGGCCCAGGACGCTTGCACCGTCCAGGTCACCCGTTCCCAGCCCTGTGCTTGTTCGAAATTCACCGCCAGCAGGCCTGGCACCAACCGAATCCGGAATTGCCCCTGCGGTGCGGTGATCCGGTAGGCAATCTTCTCGCGCCACTCTGGCGGCAGGTCCGGAACCAACAGCTGACTGACCTCTGCGCTCAACTGCAGCTTGATCGTCGTGGCCATGAATACCGGATGCAGCTTGTAGAGTATGTGCGGCGCTAATGGCGTACTGAACAGGTAAAACACCCGGTTACCGAGCGCGTCATATTCCAGCTGATGTGCCAGGCGGTCGTGCAACCGCGGGTAGCGGGTTGTTGAAAAGGGCACGGTCCCGGCGCTGCCGAGTTGATATTCATAGCCGTAGTAACAGATTGGCGAACAAGGCAGCACCACCATCCAGGGCAAAGTACCCCAGACGCTGCCGACAGCAGGCCGTTGAAAGGCTCTGGGGATGTTGATCGCAGCATGCCGCCTGGCCGGATCATCGTCGTATTGCGGCAATTCCAGTGCACTGCACTTCCAGGGGTAAAACTTCTGCCCTTCGAACGCCACCCTTCTGCTGTGCAGATCCACCTCGGTAATCACTGCCAGTGCGGGGAACTGCAAGACCGCACCAACGCTTTCGTAAGACTGCTGATAAGCGTCGTGAATCTGCGAGAGGTGCTCGCCGATGGCCGCAGCCTTGTCCATGATCTGCCCGAGATTGCTGGCAATCGCGGTCACCCCGATACCGACGCCCAGTAGCGGCACGGACAGCGCTGCGGCGAACGCGCCCACCGTTCCGCCCGCCGCCAGGGCGACAATATCCAGACCCAGCGCCGCTGTGTTGAACGCCAGGGACGTGGAAAACCGCGCCCGCTGCTCATGATTCTCTGCCTGCGTCAGGTTGTAGATGTCGAAACCGATATTGGCCACGGAAAATGCCACCCCGACACCCGTGGCGGCCTGCCCGGCCAGACGTGCGGAGAACGAGGCCTGCTGCAACGCCCGCTCCGCCACCGCTAAATGGCGCACCAACTGGATGACCTGCACTGCATCGCTGGCCACACCAAAGCCCAACTGTGCATAACTGACGTACACCTGAAGTTGCAGGGCGACGGTCAGTGTCGGCGCTGTATCGCCAGCGCGGTACTCGCGCTGGCGCATTTCACTGATCAGCGTCTGGATCGCAAAGGCGAAACTGAGTCGGCTGCCACCGTCGTGATCAGGCGTGTGCCCGGGCCTGGCCGCACCGCCCTGCACGAGTCGTTCGACGTATTGCCTGATTCTCTGAAAGCGCGAATCCCGGGTGCTGACCGTCCGGGCATTTTGCGCATTGCGCAGATCCATCAGCGTAATGCTGTGGCCGCCGTCGGCGTTTTTGCTGTGGGTATCGAGCAACGGCACGTAATCACGCGCCAGGTTGTGCTCACGGCGCAAACGCTCGGTCGCCTGCTCGAACTCGCTGGTCCAGTAGCGCGCATCCAGTTGCGCCAGGCTGGTGCCCAGCCGAGCGTTTTCCCCAAGAGATCGGGTACGGGCCAGCGCTTGCTTGTGCCAGATCGAGGCTCCCTGCGGATCGGCCAGCGCAACGTTGTGCAGAAAACTGTCCACGCGCAGATCCGATGACAGCCTGCGTTCGGCGATCGCCGCAGTGTCCAGCTCAGTGACGGTGAACTGCGCCGTGGCCATCTCACCCAGACCATAAAGCTTCGCCAGCGCGTTATCGTCCGCGCTCAGATAACGCTCTACGCCACGCTGCAGTTGCGCGCCATCGGCAAATCCGTAGAGGGCGAAGTTGGGATCGTAGAAGCGATAGGCCGCGTGCTCACCGGTTCGCACTTTCGCCAGCAGCAGGGCGTGGTCGCCAGTGTCGAGCAGCAGCACCGCAGGCGCCGCACTGGCGTCCAGCGCGGCGATGATGCTGTCCATGCGTTGCACGCCGCGAACGCTGCCGACCTCGCCGGTGGGCAAGGCGCGCAGTTCGTCCAGCGCACTGCGCAACGCCCGCGAGCCAAGTTCGTCCGGACTCGCGCTGGCGCTGGCGACATGCCCGACCAACGCCCGTTCCGCCGGCTCGCCGGCTGCCACTGCGGCGCCCATCAGCAGCGCCAGCGGATAACAGCGGCGCCCCGGGTCGCCCGCGTTGTGCTGCAACAGATCCTGCGGCAACTGCTTGACCGACACCGCGCCGGCCTTGAAAAAGATGTCACGCACTTGTCCGCTGCGCTGCAGGATCTGCGTGCGAAACTCCCGCTGCGCGCTGTGCTTGATCTGGCCGATACGTTCGCCCCACTGGCGCAGCGTCAGCGGCTCGGACATGGCTTGAACCTTGAGCTCGCGGGTCGTCGATGTGGCCGTCGGCAGGTCGCGTCCCAGCCCGTTCTCGAACGCCGCCGAGCGGCGCTGGCGCACGGCTTTTTCAATCGCATCGTAGCGCGCGAAAGTGCCGTCACGGTCGGTGGCGATGGCCAGGTCGCGCACCTGTTGCCAGGTATCGGCGAACCCGACATCGTCCACGCTCGTTGCGCCGAAAATCCCCCCGAGCACGACTCGCATCGCGGGGCTCAGTTGTTCCAGCGGCAGCGTACCGTGGGCGATCCGGCTGAACAGTTCGTTGAGATGGCTGACCGATTCCGCACCATGGGAGGTCGGCACAACCACAGGGCCTTGCGCCAGCACTTGCTGACGGGCGTCGAAGTCGATGACCACGGCTTGAGCGAAATTGACCTCCCCGCTCAACTTGTCTCGCATCGCTCGAATGAACGGCTCGCCCAGATCATCCATCAAGCGTTGCAGCACTGAGGTCAACAGCACCGGTTTGCCCTCGACAACGGGCCAGCCGCGCTCGAAGGTCAGGCTTCGATCGCTGAGCAGGTTGGACAAGCGTCCGGCATAACGAGACTTGAGCTTTCCCTCGGCCCACCGGGCGTGTTCCTTCTCCAGCCAGTCTTTTTCCGTGCCCCTGACGATCCAGCCGGAAATGGTTTCCTCTTCGGTATTGACGTTGTAGCCCTCGCGCAGACGCTGTTGCGCCAGCACCTGACGAGTGAAAAACGGATCGCAATTGGCTTCGATATATTCATGTAATCCGGCGAGTGCCGCGCCCGGGCCGGTGAGCGTTACCGTACCCGCCGCGTCATTGCGGATACCGTCCCGATAATAGGTGACAACCGCTTTAAGCAATTGGTAGGCATAAGCTTCATTCCAGCTGGTGAAGTTCGACCTGACCAACATCTCTTCAATGACTGTCGCCGCGACCGTGGTCAGGGTCTCACCGTCGGCCCATCCAGTTGCCGAGTTGGCCATGCGCTTTTCAACTTCAGCGAGCACGTCGTAATTAAGCCGAATGACTTGCATGATCGACATCGTCATGCCGCTGCCCGGCTGGGCGATGAAATGAGCGTTCATTTCTTCATTGATTTGCAGCCCCATGCGAAAGCCGTTCTCCGCAGCCTCCACGACTTTTGGCGCTATGAACAGTTCAAGGACGTCGGGTTTGCTGCGAGCAAAATCCTCGAGAAGTTGTTTATGTTGCTCTGGAAGACTGTCGGTCCTGTCAGGGTAATGCTGCGGATCGCGCCCCGGCATCAACTGCGGATTGTTGTTCAACAGAAGTTGCAGGACTGCGATTTTCTGCGTCTGGCTGTAATCGCTGATATCGACACCGCCCAACTTGTCGAGCAGCGGCGGCAGATAATCCATGTCGGTATAACGCCCGCCTTCACGAAATTCCGCCTGCAAGCGCACCACATCGCTCGCTGCAGCGAAGTTGCCGCGCATCGACACTTCGCGGTGGTAGACGTCCGCCAACAAGTCATCGGCAAAGGCGTGAGTGACATCGCGTAATTGCAGATCCGGCCCCACCATCGCCAGATGGCTGTCGAGGCAGCGCTGACGAAAAGCCTGCAGCGACGCGCGGTCCTTGCCATAAGCACGCACCATCAGATCGATGCGTGCTTCATCGGTCCGCCCCTTCCACCTCGGCTGGCTGAGGTAGTCGAACATCTGCTGTTTCAACACCCGTGCACGCTCTTCAATCATCGTCGCCAATTGCGCGGCATGGTTGAGCTGGTCGCCACCGGTCGTCATGACATCAGCCCTGGCACTGTCGAGGATGACCCGGTTCATCTCGAAAGCCAGCAACGCATCGCTGTCGTACCAAAGGTTGAAGCGGTAACCCTCCGCCGCCATCACCTGGCGCCAGATATTCATGTAATCGCGCTGATTGACCCCGACTTCGCTGCCGCCAACCCAGACGAAATGGATGACTTTCGGCACCGGCCGGGTCGGCCCCGACAACATTTGCACGGTCGTCGAAAGCCGTGACAGATAACGTTGCAGCCCTCGCGCAATGTCATCGACAACCACCGGAACAGGGTTTTTTTTGCGTTTCAACAGCACTGCAAGTTGCTCTTGAAACAGGCTCGCCAGGGTCAACAACGACACCGGGTCGGTCGTTTGACCGGCTTGCTGGTAATAGTCGTTCAGCGCTTGATATTGGGGGGTGGCAGAAAGCTCCCGCAATGCTTTTGAGAGTACGGAATACTCTTGCGCAGAAATGAATGCTCGCCCGAACGAGTAATCGTTTTTTAAAGCCATCACACACTCCTTGTTTACTTAATGGCCCATTGACGCGCGCACTTTCGCGCCGCTGCAGAGCGGTAAATTGACTTGAACGACACTCGACAAGTGCTATGAACACAGCACCCTAGTGGGCGAATACGCGCCACACAAACAACAAGGAATACAAAGCTTGTCCCCGGCAATATCTGATAACACCGAAGCACTATGCTGTAACGGCTGCGAAATAATTAGCGGACCGGCGCGACCGTCGGGCAAAAAAAATGGCCCTGCCCTGTGGGACATGACCATTGTTTATTGCTGGTGGAAAACAATTGAAACTTCAATCGGACTTACAACCGCTCAAACTTTCCCAAAGCCGAATATTGAATGAGCGGAGGGTTTTTCAGGACAGCGGTTTTTCACCATACCAACGCGGCGTGTAAACCCACTCACCGCCTCCGGCACGGGCGAAGGTGCAGGTGGTCGAAGAACCGATCAGCACCATGGTGCGCATGTCCACCTGTTCCGGTGTCAATGCGCCCAGGGTCGTGGTGCGCAGCGTCTGCCCCGGCCGGCCGATGTCCCGGCCGAGCACCACCGGTGTTTCAGGCGAGCGGTGCTGCGCAACGATCTCCAGCGCCCGGCCCAGTTGCCACGGGCGCGCCCGGGAAATCGGGTTGTAGAACGCCAGGGCCAGATCCGCTTGGGCGGCCAGATCCAGACGTTTCTCGATGATCGCCCAGGGCTTGAGGTTATCCGACAGTGACATCACGCAGAAGTCGTGGCCCAGCGGCGCACCGGCCTGAGCCGCAGTGGCCAGCGAGGCGGAGACGCCGGGGAGGATTTCCAGATCAACGCTGTGCCACGCCGGATCGTCCGATTCGTGCAGGGCTTCGAGCACCGCAGCGGCCATGGCGAATACGCCCGGGTCGCCCGAGGAAACCACGATCACCGAGCGGCCTGCGGCGGCGAGCCTGAAGGCATGGCGGGCACGCTGCATTTCTTCACGATTGTCGGTGCAGTGCTGCACCTGATCGTCGCGGAACGGGCCAGCCATGCGCACGTAGGTTTCGTAGCCCAGCACATCGGTGGCGCGGGCCAGTTCGGTTTTCACCGCTGGCACCATCAGTTCTGCGGCGCCGGGGCCAAGGCCAATGACCGCGAGGCGACCGCGCGGGCGGCCGATCTGCGCGACGTCCAGCGGTTGCTCGGCAATCGCGATCGCCAGATGTTCTGCGCAGATCACGGTCGCCGCTGGCACTGCCACGCGGGCCAAAGTCTGAAGATCGTTTTGCGCCGCGACGAAGCGCAGTGGCACGCCCAACTCGAGCGCAGCCTCGCGCAAACTCGATGAGGCCATTTCAGCGTCTGCTGCCACCAGACACGCCAGTGCCGGCACGGCGACACTGGCCTGTTGCAACGCAGCGCGAACGGCGTTCGGCAGATCCGCCACGTCAGCGCTCACTGCCACCGCCACACTGCGCGGGTAAATCAGCAATTCATCGGCGCTGGCCACCCGCTGCACACTGCTCACATGAATCGACCGCTGCGCCTGCGGATCCTGCGGCAACTGCGCCTGATCGAGCCATGGCGCCGCGCCTTCGATGCGCACGCTGTGCCCGGCGAGCAGGTCGGAAACGAAGCGTTTGCCCGATTCCAGATCCGCCAGTGCGTAGCCGCTTGGCGGATTGAGCAGGCAGGTACCAAAGCGCAATTCGCCGCTGGTGGTGATCGCCGGCGCCACTTGCAACGCCGCCGCGATCTCCCGGGCCATGACGTTGACCCCGCCGAGTCCACCCAGCAATGGCACCACCGCGCTGCCGTCTTCGGCCACCGCCAGCACCGCCGGTTCGGCGCCTTTCTCCAGCAACAGCGGCGCCAAGGTGCGAATGACAATCCCCGCCGCGCACAGGGCAATGATCGGCGTGTCCTGTTGATACAACGCGCGCAGGGTCGCGCCGAATTCCTGATAGCTGCTGTCGGCGCCTTCAACCCGTCCGGCAAGGCCATGGATTTGCGCCGCCGGGTAGACCTGCTGAATGCGCCGCGCCGTCGCGAGGCTGCCCTGGCCGAGAATGACGATGGCGGGAGTCGCTTGGCTCATCAACCTTGCCACCGTTCGCCCGGGACGATGATCAGCGAGAAGTACGGCGAGGACATCGGCTCGACCTGATCCATCGGCACGATCTTCTGGTTGGCCATGGTCGCGCGCTCGACATACAACGCACGCTCGGCGAGGCCGAGTTCTTCCAGCACCTGACGGACCTTGGGAAAGTTGCGCCCCAGTTTCATGATCACCGCCGCATCGGCATCGGCCAGACGCCGTTTTAGTTCTTCGTGGGGCAGCACGCCGGAAAGCACCGACAGGCTCTGATTGCGATACACCAGCGGCGCGCCGAGCACCGAAGCGCCGCCGAGCATCGAGCACACGCCGGGCACGACTTCGGCCTCGTAACGGCTGGCGAGACGATCATGCAAATACATGTAGGAGCCGTAGAAGAACGGGTCGCCTTCGCAGATCACCGCTACGTCGCGGCCGGCGTCCAGATGCTCGGCGACCGCCACAGCGGCTTCGTCGTAGAAATCACTGATCACCTGCTCATACGACAGCGGCGCCGGCAACGCCTCGGTGGTCACCGGATAGACCAGCGGCAGCAGGTTCTGCGCCTCGACCAGATGCGCCTCGATGATGCCGAACGCATTGCCCTTCTTGCCCTTGGCCACGAAATACGCGACCACCGGCGATTCGCGCAGCAGGCGCAAGGCTTTGACAGTGATCAGTTCCGGATCACCGGGGCCGACACCGAGGCCGATCAGACGTCCTTTGGCCTGCATCATTCGATCTCCGTGGCGAGGGCATTGACGGCGGCCGCGGCCATGGCGCTGCCGCCCAGCCGGCCTTGCATGATCACGAATGGCACGCCACGACTGTCGGCGGCCAGTGCCGCTTTCGATTCGGCAGCACCGACGAAGCCGACCGGGAAGCCGAGGATCAGTGCCGGTTTTGGCGCGCCGGCGTCGAGCATTTCCAGCAAGTAGAACAGCGCGGTCGGTGCGTTGCCGATCACCACCACACTGCCTTCGAGGTGCGGGCGCCACAACTCCAGCGCGGCGGCCGAGCGGGTGTTGCCCAACTCGCGGGCGAGCTCCGGCACGCTGTCGTCGCGCAAAGTGCAGATCACTTGGTTATTGGCCGGCAGGCGCGTGCGGGTCACGCCTTCGGAGACCATCCGCGCGTCGCAGAGAATCGGCGCACCGGCCGCCAGAGCATCGCGCCCGGCCTTGCCCGCGCCCTCGGAGAATTGCAGACCGTCGATGGCCTCGACCATGCCGCAGGCGTGGATCACTCGCACCGCAAGTTTTTCCAGATCGGCGGGAATGCGCGCCAGATTGGCCTCGCGGCGAATGATCGCGAAGGAGTTGCGATAGATCTCCTGACCGTCGCGGATGTAATCAAGCATCAAGGGGGCTCCGGGAGCGGGCGTCGAGCAGGGTCGCGGCCGCTTCAATAGTAAGATTGCAGGCGTGCAGCGTGCCGAATCCGGGCTGTGCTGCATCGCGAAAATAGAGGTCGTAATGACCGGGGGCAACGGCCAGCAGCGTCGCTGGCGCGCAGTGGGCGGCGGCGCAGGAGCGCGAGCAACCCGACAGGTGCACGCTGAGGCCTGCGGGCAGCAGAGGTGCAAGTTGCCGGGCATCCTGTTTGGTGTCGGCAAGGCCTTTGCCGCAGCCATCGGCGCCGGTGCAGGCGATCAGGCGAGCCAGTGGTTCGGCCTCGGTCGTCAACAGGCCCAACGCCCGTAACTGCTCAAGCACGTTGTCGGTATCAGTGGCATTCACGTTCGGCAGCAGCAGGCTCTGCCACGGCGTGAAGCGCAGACTGCCATCGGCAAATTGACGGGCCAGTTGTGCCGCGCCACGCAGCATCGCCGGATCAAGTCGGCCCAGTGGCGGCACCGCGCCGACGTAGCAGAGACCTTGCGTGCTCTGCTGATGAGCGCCGATGTGCAGCGCGTCTGCCGACGTCGAGCGCTGCCAATTGCTGATCGCCTTGAGCGATACGCGCTCGCGCAAGGCTTCAAGAAAGGCGAGCCTGGGCAACTCGTCGAGCAGATGGCGCATCCGTGTTTGCTCTGGCCGGGCCAGGTCGAGGAACAACTCCAGCGCGGCGACCACCAGCGCGTGAGCGTTGTCCAGGCTCACAGCGCCGAGCGGGCGATCGGTCGGGCAACCGGCCAGACCGAATGCCCAGAGAATTTCGCCGTCACGCTCGAATGCCGACAGCCACAGATCATGCGGATGTTCGAGCATCACCAGGGCTTCGCCGCCATCGAGCTGCACGGCGAACTTGGCGCTCAACTCATGGAAGCGCGGATGACTTTGCAAGGTGTCGAGGATTTGCCCTGCGAGCGGGCGCGTGTCGATCAGCATCTGCCGATCGATGCCGGCGGCAGGGCTGAGCATCAGATTGCGCACATCGTCGCCGGCAGCGTTCTTTGGCCCGAGGCCAGCGGCCAGCAAGCGCTCGATCAGCGCCGCCGATTGCGCACCGATACCACGAATCTGCAGATTGCCGCGATTGGTCGCTTCGATCGCACCGCTCGCAAACGCTTCGGCGGCAGCGGCCACCGCATCGGCCTGATCGGCGCTGATCGAACCGCCATCAAGCTTGATCCGGCAGATACCGCCGTCCAGTGCCTGGACGATACGCAGCAACCCCGGGCAGGCCGAGGGGCGTAAGGCAGTGGACATCGGGCGTTCGTTCAAGGGGCTGACCGGTTGTGTGGCAGAAGCGCTTCGCGGGCGAAGGCGCGGTATTATGCCTGCTTTGCCCACCGGTATGAAAAGTCTGCCCTCTGTCTCGACCGGTGGGGCAGGCAGGCTTCAGTTGTTGCCTCTGCCGCGCTCTCAGGTCAGGGCGATAATCTGCTTTTCGCGCCGCTCACCCAATAACGCAATAATCCTGGCTCTCGAGAAACAGTAATCATCGGCATCTATTAGAGCCTTGTAGCAATCAACAGCAAGGTTGCCCACTATCTGCTCAGCATTGAAGCGTCGCTCAAGCACATTGCCCGGAACAGGCTCTTTGACGGCAAACGAAATGACGACCATCGTAATCGTTGATTCCGCAGATACGCTGCCAAGCATGAAGCGAATCGACTTGCCCTCTTGCAGAATATTTCGCTGAAGCAACTCAAGGGCCGCACCGTTGCTCTCCAGTTGCGAGGTCAGATTGGCAATTACCTGTTGGTTCAAAACTGCCGGCGCCCAACCTTGCAAGAGTTCTTGTGCCAACTCCAGCAGAGTAAAAGTATCGGGCGTAGTGACCGGCGCGCTGATAACCGGATCGTCGAAAAACAAAGCACCGGTGACTTTCAAAGCCGTTTTATTGGCGTCATTCCATGCATCGCATTCAACAGCATCGGGAACTTTATGCGAGGCGACCGTTTGTGAATAAAGCAGCGCATCGAGACTGTCGTCAATGTCAGATGCCGACAGCTCTTTACTCACCAGCACTAATGCCCCTGCGCATACGAAAACCTTCGAAATCGCGAACATTTGCATCTCCCACAAAAAAACCAGAGGCTTGCGCCTCTGGCATTAATCACTTTCAGACCGATTGGCCAAATTCGTAGCTGAGCGCTTTCTCACGCTGCTCAGTCAGAGCCTTGACAATCAACGGTTCAACCATTGCATAGTCTTCCTCATCCATATACATAGTGGCGCCGGCGTTATAAATCTCCACAGCAGATGTTGCCCATTCTACAAACAGTACTTTGGTAGGTTGAGCCGAAGCCAGATATTGCACAGCAGCGATTGCCAGGGTGATACCACCCTCATCATCCTGCGAAGCCGCACTCATGCAAAAGTTGCCACCTTCGGCTTTCTTCGAGTTGTTCTCGAACAGCGTCAGGGCCTGTGGTTCATTTTTCAGCGCATCCATGGTCGCATCTGCCACAGAGGACAATACTTTAAGGGCTGCCTGGCCCTGCCCGACCGCAGCACCAACAGCGGTATGCAGAACAGACAGGACAACATTGTCCATGGTCAATTTTTGCGAAGTAGCGGTATATCGATTATAAGGCTGGCTGAAAGCAAACCAGCCAGCCAGTTTCATCAATCGCATAAACTCGTTATAGCGCTGTTCCTTTTGGTTGGACGCCGGATATTTGAGCAAGGCAACCAGATCGGCATACATGTAGGTGTTTTTAACGATTCGCTTGCTGCGCTTGGACATGCTTGCATCAAAGCCTGCAATACCCGAGCCCATGATTGCAGCATTCAGTTCATCTTTATCAATCGGCAAGCTACTGCCAACACTTGCCGAACGCGAGCGCAGCACTGGCTGCGCAGCGATAAACTCATTGGTTTGTGCAATCAAACTAAACCGTTCAACAACGGAGATTACATCTTTATTCAGCTCAGTCATAAATGGATTCCTTTCTTGGTTAAAACACCGACTTGGCGTGGAAAACAAACTAACCACAGCACCGGAGTTAATCAAATCGAAAATCCATGCATTTAATTTCAGACCGTCATACAAACCATCAAACAAAGCTGAACAACTAACATCAAGCGCCCCGAGCCAACTCAATTTCACGCGTGCGCATATCAAGCACTGCAGCAGCCAACTGAAGGCGATTTTCATTTATCGCGGCAGACCTGATCAAAAAGCGCCTGGAGCGGATATCAAGCTCCGAACCCGTATGCTGAATAGTCCAGAACAAATAGGTAGAGGACCACTTCGCATCAAGCAAGCGAACATTACTGACGACAATCTCCAACTCCCTATTGAAATTGTACTGAGCAGGAGAAAAACGAAAATCGCTCCATTCCCGAGCGCTGCCTCTAAATACGTCTATGGCGTCCGAATGTGTCTCAAGCATATGGAACGCTTCCTTCATTAGCGCGACTTTCTCCCGACTTAGTTGTTGCGACAAGGATCGCGCCCAGACGTCCAGCGCATTGCCGGTAAAGTTCTTGTCAACATGGATTACCGGAGCTTGCTCCAGGCTCCAGCCGACAGACCAGAGCACCCCGGAATAATATTCGAACCAAGCAGCTGGCTCACTGTTTCTGTCATGACGCAAATCGGCTCTGTATTCTGCCCAGCGCATACTGTCTTTGACGAATCGTTTGTCTTCCGCAGTCAACCCGGAAAAGTAGGACAACAGATTATTCCCCATCACCGTCGCACTGCCTTGGTCGGGCAGTGCTGAGATACTGTTCAAAACATCGTTCATTTCAATTATCCATTTGATTATTCAATTTACTAAAAAAGTACCTTCCGGATAGCCACAAGCACTTCCAGCGGAACGCCAATTCAATACTTGCGAAGAACTCGAAAAATCACAAAAGACAATGTAAACATTCAATGTCGGCGCTCCTGAAAAAAGGACAGCAGCCAGTTATCGATTGTCGCGCTATCATGTCGCCCGCTTCGCTGGACGCAGGATCTGGAGTATGAAATGGGCGATTGGCTGACCGTTGTGGGTATTGGTGAAGACGGCTTCAAAGGCCTGGGCAAAAACGCCCGGCGTGCTCTGATGGGCGCTTCGCGGATCGTCGGCGGCCAGCGCCAGCTGGATCTGCTGCCGCCGTGCATCGGCGGCGAGCGGCAATTGTGGCCGAGTCCGTTTTCCCTCGCGCCAGTGCTCGAGTCGCGTGGCGAGCGGGTCTGCGTGCTGGCCAGCGGTGATCCGATGTTTTACGGCGTCGGTGCCAGTCTGGCGCGTCAGGTGCCGAGCGCCGAGATGGCGATCATCCCCGCCCCTTCATCCTGCGCACTGGCGGCGGCGCGCCTGGGCTGGCCGTTGCAGGAGGTGACGATTGTGTCGCTGGTGGCGCGTCCGTTGGCGGCGCTCAATGCGCATCTGTTCAGCGGCGTGCGTCTGTTGTTGCTGAGCAATGACGGCAGCAGCCCGGCCGCCGTTGCGCAATTGCTCTGCGAACGTGGTTTCGGCCCAAGTCGCATGACTGTTCTGGAGCATTTGGGCGGCGACGCCGAGCGGCGGATCGATCGCAGCGCCAGTGACTGGGAAAATGCGCCGATTGCCGATCTCAACGTTATCGCTGTCGAGTGTCTGGCCGAACCCGGTGTTACCGGCCTGTCACGCCTCGCCGGTCTGCCCGATTCGGCGTTCCGTCACGACGGCCAGCTGACCAAGCGCGACGTGCGCGCCATCACCCTCGCCCGCCTGGCGCCGAAGCCCGGCGAACTGCTCTGGGATGTCGGTGCCGGCAGCGGCTCGATCGGCATCGAGTGGATGCGTGCGCACCCGAGCTGTCGCGCCATGGCGGTCGAGGCCGACGAGGGCCGTCAGCAATTGATCGAACACAACCGCGATGCGCTGGGCGTACCCGGCCTACAACTGATTCGCGGCAAGGCGCCGCAAGCGCTCAATGGCCTTGAACGTCCAGACGCTGTTTTCATCGGCGGCGGCGTCACCCGTGAGGGTGTATTCGAGACCTGCTGGGACCAGCTCAAGCCCGGCGGCCGATTGGTGGCCAACGCCGTGACCCTGCAAAGCGAAGTCACCCTGATGCATTGGCGCGAACAATACGGCGGTGAGCTGACGCGCATCCATGTCGCCCAGGCGCAACCGCTCGGCGAGTTCGACACCTGGCGTCAGGCGTTGCCAATCACCCTGCTGGAACTGGTCAAACCCCTCGATGCGTGACGAAACCGCCGAACAACCCGCGCCCCTGCGCAGCGGCCTCACCACCGGCAGCTGCGCCACCGCCACCAGCCTCGCCGCCGCGCGCCTGTTGCTCACCGGCGTCAGCTCCGACGCGGTGCAGATCACGCTGCCCAAGGGCAAACAGGTGCAGATGCGCCTGGAGTTCTGCCGCCTGAGCGAGGGCGGCGCCGAGGCCGGTACGATCAAGGATGCCGGCGATGACCCTGACGTCACACACGGCGCCCTGCTCTATTCACTGGTGCGACTGTCCGCCGAACCGGGAATTCGCTTCAACGCCGGTGTCGGCGTCGGCACGGTGACCCGACCCGGTCTGGTATTGGCCGTCGGCGAACCGGCGATCAATCCGGTGCCGCGCAAAATGATCAGCGATCACCTGGCCTTGCTCGCCGTCGAAACCGGCTACGGCGGCGGCTTCGAGGTCACGGTCAATGTCGAGGGCGGCGCAGAACTGGCGCTGAAAACCATGAATCCACGACTGGGCATTCTTGGCGGCCTGTCGATCCTCGGCACCAGCGGCATCGTCCGGCCATTTTCCTGCGCCGCTTACATCGCCTCGATTCATCAGGGCATCGACGTAGCGAAAACCAATGGTTATCTGCACATCGCCGCGTGCACCGGCAACGCCAGCGAAGACACCATGCGCCGGGTCTACGACCTGCCGGAAATTGCCCTGATCGAGATGGGTGATTTCGTCGGTGCGGTCCTCAAGCATCTGCGCAAAGTGCCTGTGGATAAACTCAGCCTGTGCGGCGGCTTCGGCAAGATCAGCAAACTCGCCGCCGGGCATATGGATCTGCACTCACGGCATTCGAGCATCGATTTGCCGCAACTGGCCGAGTGGGCGGCGGCGATTGGCGCGGATGCGGCATTGCAACAAGGCATTCGCGAAGCCAATACCAGCCAACAAGCCTTGGCCATGGCCAGCGCGGCGGGCATCGCTTTGGGGGATGAGGTTTGCCGCCATGCGTTGAATTTCGCCAGTAGCGTCGTGCCGGCACAGGTCCAGGTCGAGGTGTTTGCCATTGATCGTCAGGGCGGGATTGTCGGGCACGCCGGAGGTTTTGCATGAAACGGATCTTGCTGCTCGGCGGCGTGACTGAAGCGCTGGCGATTGCCCGCACGCTCGGCCCACAACATATCTACAGCCTCGCTGGTGTTGGCCGGGTGCCGAGCGATTTGCGCTGCCAGGTTCGGGTCGGCGGCTATGGCGGCGCTGAGGGTCTGGCGCAGTTCATCGCCGATGAACGCGTCGATCTGCTGCTCGACGCCACGCATCCGTACGCCGCACAAATCAGCGCCAACGCCGCCCGCGCGGCACAGCTCGCCGGCATCCCCTGCTGGGCCTTGCGCCGGCCCGCCTGGCAACCGCAAGCAGGCGATGACTGGCGCGAGGTCAGTGACTGGGCCGAACTCATCGCCGCCCTGAAACCGTTCCACCGCCCGCTGTTCACCCTCGGCCGTGAACCGCTGCAACACCTCGACGAAATCCCCGCCCACCAGTTCTGGACTCTGCGCGCTCTCGACGTTTATCCCGGCAACACGCGCTGCGAAGTGATCGGCGCCCGTGGGCCGTTTCTGCTGGAAGACGAGCGAGCGCTGTTCGAGCGCCGGCAGATCGATGTATTGATCAGCAAGAACAGCGGCAGCAGCGCCACCGAGCCGAAGCTTGAAGTGGCGCGCGAGCGTGGCGTTCCGGTGCTGGTGTTGAAGCGGCCGGGGTTGCCGGGGGTTGATCGGGAATTTGGATCTGTCGGCGACATCCTCTCAGCCCTCTCCCGCTGAATCGGCACAGCCCTTTGTGGGAGCGAGCCTGCTCGCGAATACGTCCGCACCGGCAGCCCATCAGTGCCTGACAAATCGCTTTCGCGAGCAGGCTCGCTCCCACAGGAACCGTGGATGTTGCTGATATCTGTGCACACTCACAAAATTTGTGGGAGCGGGCTTGCCCGCGAAGGCGTCAGGTCTGGCACTGCAAATTCAAGTAGCTACACTCCTTTAACAGCTCAATGCGACACCAAGCCGCACGACGCTTTTTTACTTATCGGCCCTGATCAGGCTAAATGGGCCGCGCCTGATCGCCCACCCAACGGACCTGTCCCATGAACCGACGCCGGTTAGCATTTGCCTGGATCGCCTGCTTTGCAGTGCTGTTCAACATGCTCGCCATGCCGCTGAGCGGGGCGATGGCGCAGGCGGCCAGTTCACCGGCCGAGCAGATACTCTGGAGCAGTTTCTGCACCGGCAGCGGCATGAAGATGGTGGCGATCGACATCGGTGCCACGGATCAGAAGGCCCCGCAAAACGACAACCATTCGAACATGCAGCACTGCTGGTGTTGCTCAGGCGGGGCGCCATTGCTGGCGCTGCCGGGGCATTCGCCGCAGCTGTATTTCGCGCAATTTGAAAGCAACCGCAGCGTTGCGCCCGCCTCCCTGCAAACCCCGACGCCGCGCCAGCAATGGCCGAGTCTCAATCCCCGTGCCTCCCCTCTGGTCTGATTGGTTCGCGCCCTGAATCCGCGTTTCAAATCGTTCTGGAGAACTGCCATGTTGAAGAAACTCTTCGTCCTCGCTGCGCTGTTGTTGCCGGCGTGCTTTGCCCATGCCCACGAATACAAGGTGGGTGCGCTGGAAATCGCCCATCCGTGGTCGCAGGAACTGCCGCCGAATGCGCCGACCGTCGCCGCCTATTTCATCATTCACAACACCGGCAAAAGCGCCGATCGCCTGCTCAGCGTCGACTCGCCCATCGCTGCACAAGCGCAGTTGCACGAGCACGTGATGCAGGGCGATCTGATGAAGATGCAGCAAGTGCCAAGCGTGGAAATCCCCGCCGGCGGCACCGTGACCTTCGCGCCGATGGCTTACCACGTGATGCTGCTCAACCCGAGCGATCGCAGCCTGCTCAGCGACGGCAAGCGTTTCCCGATGACCCTGCATTTCGAAAAGGCAGGTGACGTCAGCGTTGAAGTAGCCGTGCAGAAGAAACCGCCGGAATCGGCCCAGGGCCACGTGCACGCTCAGTAACTGTTTCGGCTGACTTCGCCCATGCGTCCGTTGCGCGCCAGGCCCGTCCCGCATCACCGTCAGACTCAAGCGCTGACGCGTGGCAGCTGGATCGCCCTGTTCGCCATGTTGATGATCTTCATCGGTCCACTGATTTCTCAGTCGATGCCGATGGATCAGCACGCCTCGACGTCGATGCCAATGAGCATGGACATGTCGATGGACATGCCCGGCATGGATCACAGCGGCCATGGCGCCCAGCCTGCTGCCGAGCATTGCCCGCCGCAATCTTCGCATCACGTGCTGTGGGAAAAGTGCGGCTATTGCACCCTGCTGTTCAATTGCCCGGCACTGACCGGCGGCGGCGATTTCGTCGCTTTCAACATCCCGCCACCCAACACCTTCACCACACCCTCCCCGCGTCTGGGCCATGCCCGCCAACCCTTCTTCCCCGGCGCCCGCACCCGCGCCCCGCCCATCGCCACGTAAACACGCACCTCTGATTGCACACGGTTGAGAAGACAGCGCCAGGCTGCCGACCGTGGTGTTTACGACTGTTCGATGGAAATTGTCATGTCCAGGTTTACTGCTGTCCCCTGCGCGGAATCTGCCCGCGCGCACTTTGCCCTGAACGAATCGCGGATTCGTTGCAGGCACGCTATTGCCGTCCTTTGCGGCGTACTGCTGACACCGCTGGCGCTGGCCGACGCTCACGCCGGCCATGAACATGAACTGAGCCCGACGGTGATCACTGCCATCGCCCCGAGCTCGCCACTGACGATCGTCACTAACCCCAAGGATCCGCGCCAACCGGTGCCGGCCAGTGACGGCGGCGATTACCTGAAGACCATTCCCGGCTTCGCTCTGGTGCGCAATGGCGGCACCAACGGCGATCCGGTGCTACGCGGCATGTTTGGTTCGCGCCTGAACATCCTCACCAACGGCAGCATGATGCTCGGCGCCTGCCCTGGCCGGATGGACGCGCCGACCTCGTACATTTCGCCGGAAACCTACGACAAACTCACCGTGATCAAAGGCCCGCAAACCGTGCTTTGGGGTCCCGGCGCATCGGCCGGTACGGTGCTGTTCGACCGTGAGCCGGAGAACTTCGGCGAACTCGGCACGCGCGTCAACGCCAGCCTCCTGGCCGGCTCGCATGGGCGTTTCGACAAGGTTGTCGACGCCGCTGCCGGCGGTCCTCTGGGTTACGTGCGGGTGATCGGCAACACTGCGCATTCCGATGACTATCGCGACGGCAACAACGACATCGTCGCCTCGCGTTACGACAAGTGGAACGGCGATATCGCACTGGGCTGGACGCCGGATGCCGACACCCTGATCGAACTCACCGCCGGCAAGGGCGATGGCGAGGCACGGTATGCCGGGCGCGGCATGGACGGTTCGCAGTTCCTGCGCGAGAGCCTCGGTCTGCGCTTGGAAAAATCCAACATCAGCGAGGTGCTGGAAAAACTGGAAGCGCAGGTCTACTACAACTACGCCGACCATGTGATGGACAACTACACCCTGCGCACCCCGTCCGGCACCGGCATGATGGCGGGACCGATGGCGTCCAACGTCGACCGTCGTACCCTCGGTGCACGGATCAAAGCAACCTGGCGCTGGGCTGATGTTCAGCTGATCACCGGCCTCGACGCACAGACCAACGAGCACCGTCAGCGCAGCTCAATGGGCATCGATACCTACAAGGAGCTGCCGTACAGCAAGGACGCCGATTTCCACAATTACGGTGTGTTCAGCGAAATGACCTGGTACGCCGCCGAGCGTGATCGCTTGATCACTGGCGCTCGGGTCGATCGCGCCTCGGCCAAGGATTACCGGCAAACCACAGGGTCGGGGATGATGTCCCGCCCCAACCAGACCGCCGACGACAGCCGCGCCGACACGTTACCCAGTGGCTTCGTGCGCTATGAACACGATCTGGCCGACAGCCCGACCACGCTCTATGCAGGCCTCGGCCATGCGCAACGCTTCCCGGATTACTGGGAGTTGTTTTCGCCCAAGTCCGGCCCGGCAGGATCGGTCAATGCGTTCGACTCGATCAAACCGGAAAAGACCACGCAGTTCGACTTCGGCGTGAACTACAAGAGCGCCGACCTCGAAGCCTGGGCCTCGGGTTACATCGGTGTGGTACGCGATTACATCCTGTTCGACTACACGCCGGGAATGATGGGCATGAGCACCTCGCGCGCCGAGAACATCGACGCGCGGATCATGGGTGGCGAACTCGGAGCTGCCTACAACCTGACCGACAACTGGAAAGCCGATGCGACCCTGGCCTATGCCTGGGGCAAGAACAGCAGTGACGGCTCGGCATTACCGCAGATGCCGCCGCTGGATGCGCGCTTCGGCCTGACCTACAGCGAGGCCAAGTGGAGCGCCGGCGCATTGTGGCGAGTGGTCGCCGCGCAGCACCGCATCGACGCGAACAAGGGCAACGTGGTCGGCAAGGATTACGCCCAGAGCTCGGGCTTCGGCGTGTTCTCGCTCAACGGCGCGTACCGCATCAACCAGCACTGGAAAGTCAGCAGCGGCGTCGACAACCTGTTCGGCAAAGCCTACGCCGAACACCTGAATCTGGCCGGCAATGCCGGCTTCGGCTATCCGGCCAACGACCCGCAAGCAATCAATGAACCGGGGCGCACGCTCTGGACCAAAGTGGATATGAGTTTCTGACACCCACCCATGTAGGAGCGAGCCTGCTCGCGAAGACGGCGCCACGGTCGGCATTGATATCGACTGAACAACCGCTTCGCGAGCAGGCTCGCTCCCACAGGTAAACAGACAACGAAAAGAACCAAGCCAAGCGGAGCACACGTGATGCAAAAGCCTCAATCCAATTTCTACAACCTGGCCTGGCGCTGGCATTTCTATGCCGGGCTGTTCGTCGCGCCGTTCATGGTGATGCTGGCCCTGACCGGGATCATTTATCTGTTCAAACCGCAGCTCGATTCGCTGATGTACAGCAGCCTGCTCGAAGTACCGGCCGGGCACCACACGGTGCCGGCCGATGACTTGCTGCAACGGGTGAAAAGCGCTTATCCACAAGGCCAGGTCACTCAGTATCTGCCGCCGTTGAATGCTGAGCGCAGCGCGCAATTCGTGGTGAAGAACGCCGGTCATGAACTCAACGTGTTCGTCGATCCGTACCACGGTGACATCCTCGGCGAGCAGGATGCCAAGCAGAACCTGCAAGCCATCGCCCGTGCGATCCACGGCGAATTGATGATCGGCACAGTCGGCGATCGCCTGATCGAAATGGCCGCTGGCTGGGGCGTGGTGCTGGTGGTCTCGGGGCTGTTCCTGTGGTGGCCGCGTGGTCAGGCGGCGGGCATTCTGTGGCCGCGCCTGAGCCGTCGCGGTCGGGTGTTGTGGCGCGACCTGCATGCGGTCACCGGTTTCTGGGGCGCGACATTGCTGTTGGTGATGTTGCTCAGTGGCATGACCTGGACCGGTTTCTGGGGCAAGCAATACGCGCAAGTGTGGAATGTGTTTCCGGCAGCGATGTGGGACAACGTACCGACCTCCGACATCGAGGCACGCAGCCTCAACAGCGCCACCCGCCAGACCGTGCCATGGGCGATGGAAAATACGCCGATGCCGATGTCCGGCGACCACGCCGAACACATGAATCACGGCAATGCCCATGCCGGCCCCGCAGCACCCGCGATCAGCCTGCAGGACGTGCAGAACATCGCCAGTGAACGCAAGGTTGAACCGGGCTACAGCATCACCCTGCCGACCACCGCCACCGGCGTGTTCACCATTGCCGTGTTCGCCGATGACCCGCGCAACGACGCCACCCTGCACGTCGATCAGTACACCGGCAAAGTCCTCGCCGATGTCCGCTTCGAGCACTACGGCACCGTCGCGCGCGCCACGGAAATTGGCGTGATGCTGCACGAAGGCAAGATGTTCGGCACCTTCAACCAGATTGTCGTGCTGCTGATCTGCCTGATGATTCTGCTCAGCGCCGTCAGTGGCGTGGTGATCTGGTGGAAGCGTCGGCCTGAAGGCAAATTCGGTGTGCCGCCGCTGCGCCATGACCTGCCGAAGTGGAAAACCGGCGTGGCGATCATGCTGGTGCTGGCGGTGGTGTTTCCACTGGTGGGGGCGTCGCTGGTGGTGGTCTGGTTGCTCGACCGGTTTCTCGTGCCCCGACTTGGCCAGCGCGCCGCGCAGGTGCAGCGTTGATGTGACGGGCGCGGGCCGTTGCGGCGGCCCGCGCCTGTTCATTCATTTCATTTACAACTCGTCGCGCAAGCGCACGGTTCCGGGTGTCGGGGTCTGCTGACGACGGCTTCGCCAGGTAGTGTTCATGCGGCCGGTCTGGCGCCAGTAATAACCGCCGATCAGCACCCGAAACTCACCCAGCGCCATAAGCCGCGAAAGAAACTCTCCAGGGCTCAGCCGGCTGATCCAGCGTCCGCCCTCGAAAGTGGCTGAGCGGGTCAGCAACAGATCTCTTTCCGCCCTTGAATACACGGGTGTGTACTTGAGCAGCACATCGTGCGGCGTTGAATAGTAGTAGTGCAGGATATGCAGGCCTTTTTCCGTGGGTGCATGGGTATGCGCATGCACCAGCGAAGGCGCAGCGTAATTGGCATAGACCTGATCCACGTCCGCCGCCAGCGTGGTGTTGCCCGAGACATGCAATTGATGGGTGGCCATCACCGAGTAACCCTCGGGATAGCGCGGCGCCGGATCGCGCCAACTGACAGCCGGATCCGCGACGGTACGCAGTATGCGCAACAGCGGATTGTCCTCGTTGGCCAAATACACGATCGGCTCAAGCGGAACGAAGCGACGGCTGGACGGGTTCGCCAGAATCGCACTCTCATAACCGGTGCCTATTACCGCCTGGCCGGCTACCCGCCCATGAACATGGCAGGCGGCATCATCGGGATGATGAAAGACAGGTCCCAGCGCTGGCGCCGGATGCTCGCGCCAGCGTTGCTCACTGGACACCTCGGTCAGCCGTGGCTGCCAGTGTTCATCCACCTGACCATGCCGCGACCAGTATTCACTGGTTTCAATTACCTCAAGTCGGCCGGCATGAGCCATCCGTTGGACATAGTCGACAAATCTGAACGTACCACTGGCAATGCCCCGCTCATCGACCGCCGCTTCCACCTTCGACACAAAGGCATTGGGGCGCAGTTGCACTTGCCCGAACTCATCGTAGAAAGTGCCGGGCTCGAATGCATGCAGTTGCAATTTCAACAACGCGCCATCGGCGCAGGAGAAGTAGATCGGCCGGTACCCCTGGGGCGTGTTGGCCCATGCGCAGGCTGCCTGGACATCGTTGGGCAGCAGAAAAAAGTGCCGCATATCGTCCGGCCGCGCGCCCAGAGGTGGCAGGGCTGCTCGCAAATAAATGGCGCTCAGACTGAAACCTGACGGCAGCTTGCCCTGTTCGAAAACCCGATCCAGCGCCAACCCCGAACGCTGCACCGCAACTGGCAGAGTGGACACCAACAGGTCTTCAGGGCCGTTCAAAACGTAGCCGAAGGTCTGCGTATCTCTGCTCGAGGAGAATTGATGAGCGTACCGCGCGGCAGCGTCTGCCTGGATGAACAGCGGGCTGCCGACCGGGCTGCTCAACACCTTGTCATAATCGGCGGCCGGCAACAGATCCCCGGAGTATGGTGCCCACTGGATAATCTGGCGCGGTTGCCCCCAGATCGCGCTTACGGCGACCACCCACAGACGCCCGGCCCTGGCCAGATCGTTCACCCATTCGACGGGTTTCAATTGCCGATCGCGCAAGCGCTGTCTTATCGCTTTTGCATCGACGACGGACAGCCGCTCGCCCTGATCAAGCAGTTGCGAAAGCAGTTCGGCTTGCGGCCGATAGCCGATCACCGCGCCATCCGGACAGAACAGGTATTCATCCCGTGGGGCGGGTGTATAGCGAATCAGCGAACCGTCCGCCGCCACCCGGTATTCCTCTTTGATGCCGCGTTTGTTGAACGCCGACTCCAGCACCTCGACCGAAAACACGTTCTGGTACACCTGCTTTTGCACAGGCGCCAAGACCAATGACACCTCTTGGGCGACGCGCGAGCGGTACCGCGCCACGATGCGACAACCCGCAGGAAACAATCCGGCGGCGCGACTTTCCTCAGGGCAGATATCGGCGAAATCGAAATCCTCATGGCTGACTTCAACGGGCACTGTGGCGACGTAGCGCTTATCGACCGTCTCCAGAATCAGCCCGCCATGCACCCTGTCGGTCACCAGAGGCACGAGCGTCCTGGCGTGGACGGCCGCGTCGTCAGCCGTCAGAAAAACCGGACCGAGCCGGCGCCGTTCGAGATTTGCGTACGGTTGCCAGGTGGCTGGCACCAGCCCCGCCCGGTCCCAGCACAGACCGGTGCGCATGACGGAAAGCTCGCCGCTGCTGGCGACCTCATGGATAAAGTCGGTCGGTAGACGGTTGCCAGCGGCCAGATCGCTTTTGATCTGTTCAAGCGTGCGCTGGGACGAGGCGTCATGAAACAGTTTGCTGGACTTGCTCCACACATATTTGAGCAAAGCACCATCGCGCACGGCGATATAAAGCGCTGCGGGAGCGTCCGACACCATGACCGGGCGCCGGCCGCCGTAATACATCGAGGCTGTCAGGTGGTCCGGCGAGATGAAGTAATGCGCCAGCCATTCATCCGGGCTTTTCGTTGGATCACCGGCTCGTTGCGACGCATAAAAATTGCCGTGCAGTTCGAAGCCCTCGGGCAACGCATGCCAGGGCTCTGAGGGCAGGTCGGCGAAAACCGAATCGAGCCTGAACAGATTTTTGCCTTGATCACTGACGGGCACCAGCTCGGTAGCCACATACTCTGGCCGGCTCTTGTGCCTGAGAATGAAGCCGAAGTACGCGCGCGTTTCGCCCTGTGGACGAAAGTCCCCCATGCATCGGTCCCGTGCAGCCTCATCCGCCGAGGGGAAAATCGCGCCGAATGCCACACCTTCCAGGCGTTTCCAGGGCAACGGCAACGTCAGCGGCGGCAACGGTATTTGCGGCTGCGGGAGTGGCGTGGGTTTGGGCAGGATCGGCTTGTCTCTGTCCGGCTGGGGATACAGAAGCGGCGGCAGTTGCACCACCGGCAACTGCGGCACGGGCAAAGGCGCGGGCGTGGTGCGCAGCGACCAGGCGGGCGGCACCCGCCCGCGATAGCCCCACAGTTCATTATCGATCAGAACCGTTAAACGTCCGGCCGCTGCCTGTTCACGTATGAAGTCCTGCGGGCGTTTACGGCCGCTGTCCAGTTCCAGCGCCAGGGCGCCCGGATGCTGGCGCGTGCCCAGGCGCCGGGCCAATTCCGTGGAGCCCGCAGATCCGATGACCTCATACCTGACGAGGCTGTCCGGCGCCGCGCTGACATACAAGGCAATCTCGTCGAGCAGGACTTGCCTGACCTCCGCCACACTCAACATCTGCAAGCTCACAGCCGCTTCCTGATACGCCCAGCCAAAAAGCTCCGTATCCACCGGCAAAAGTTGCGACATGGCAATGTGAGAGACGTAACGGGCGTGCAGCGCATGGTCGTCGGGAAAGACCGGACGCCCATGATTGTCCATCGGATAAAGCCTGCCCTGACTGAGCGTGTCGATATCTCCCGGCAACGGTTCGGTCGCCACGAAGCGCTTGTCGCTGCGCTGAAAAACATACCCGGCGTACGGTTTGTCACGGCGCAGGCCGGCGAGTTCATGGGCATGGCGCACGGCATCATCGGCGCACAGAAAAGCGCCGCTCAATTGCGGCCAGGGGAAATTGGCGAAGGGTTGCCATTGCAGATCCACCGGCCCCAGATGCGCCCACAGCGCACTGCCGCGCACGACCTCCAGGGTGCCAGCCAGTACCAGCATCGAGACAAATGCGCGGGTATCCAGTGTGCCGGCCGCCAGCCTTGCCTGCACCCCATTGTCACCGACCGTGCCGTCCGACTGCGTAACGCTCAGTGCCGCTTCGATCGAATCGCCGCTGAAGCGGTACTTCAACATCGCATGATCCTGCGCCCGCATGTATAGCGACAACGCATGCCCTGCTTTCGCCAGATGTTTGCTGCGGGCATTCGCTTCGATAGCGACGGCGATCTCCCGGGGCGTGAAGAAGTTCTCGTAGAGCCACGGCTGAGCGGGTGGAAACTGCGCAGGGTCGGGCCGCGAGGCGAAGTAGAAACCCTCCAGCAAATAACCCCTCGGCAGCTGCAATTGCCCTTGGGCATCAACCGGAAATATTCGCTCAGGATCCCATGCAGCCAGTCCGGCCGGGCGCGCATGGGTGGCGACATACTCCTCGCCGGTCAACTTCTTCAACAGCAGACCCGCTGCGTGCGCGCCTCTGGATTTCAAGGCGGCAAGCACGGCGCGTTCGGCATTGACGCATACCCGGGTCATCAGCGGCAGTTCGGTGACCACACCCGTGGAGAACGACGCGCCGGCCTTCCAGTCCGCAGGTACGCGCCCCACCGAGTAGCCCCAGTCGGCATTCGAAACAATGACTTTGAGTTCACCCACGGTCGCCAGCTTGTTGATCACCTCCATCACGTCATAGGCCCCAGCCGGATGGCCCGACGGCCCGCCGGACTGCTGCCAGAGGAAGTAGTCGCGTTCCTCGGGCGAGCCGCTCGAGACGTATTTGAGCAAGCTGCCATCCGGGCCTGAAAGGTAAGCGCTGCGGAAAAAATCCCGCGCCGACACATCGCCAATGAAATCGCCGCCTGAATAGAAGCTCATGAACAGCCTGAGCAGGGTTTCATCCTGACGCCGATTGCCATTGCGGAACTGGTCATGTAGCGGCGGATGGCTGTGTACGCTGGCGATACATCGGTAGCCCAGCGGATGGAGCATGCCGCCAAGGGCATCGGTCTGCACAATCGTGCCGAAGTCGAAGCGCGTGGCTTCACCTGCGATGGGAGAGGTGGCGAGGAATTTCCCGTCCGGTCGCAGCAGGATCACGCTGCCGTACTCTTTGTCCGGGTTGAGTGGAATTCGTGTGTGCACCCAATAGGCGGCGTCTTCTTCAGTCAGAAAAGCCGGGCTCAGTGGGGGCAGCTTGAACGTTGCTGAAGAACTTGCGGTACGACCGGATCGGCCTGAGACATGACTCATAAAAACCTGCGCTGAGAATCGGATGAGCAACTGAGTGTGGCCCTTCGGTTTTCTCGAGCTGTGGTACAGGGTTATCGCCTTTGTATCCGCATCTGAGTGCCAGCGGGCGCCCCAATCTGGCGCAACTCGACGCACCATCGCCCGCCTGCCGTCCCCTCCTGGTGCACGCATTCAGCGCGCAAGCGCTCTGGCACGACATTTTCTTGCCTGAACGCGACCGGGCACAGCCTTTGCAAAACACAGCTTCAGTCGTCCGCATCTGCCAACCAGAAAAAATCGAATGTTCATGGAGATCGCACAATGAAGCGTCGCAGTTTGATCAAGGCTTTCACACTCACGGCATCCATTGCCGCGATGGGCATGACCTGGACTGTCCAGGCCGCCGAGACCATCAAGGTCGGGATTCTGCATTCGTTGTCCGGGACCATGGCGATCTCCGAAACGTCGCTCAAGGACATGGCACTGATGACCATCGACGAGATCAACGCCAAGGGCGGTGTGAACGGCAAGATGCTTGAACCTGTTGTCGTTGACCCTGCATCGAACTGGCCGCTGTTCGCCGAAAAAGGCCGGCAGTTGCTGACCCAGGACAAGGTCGCGGTGGTGTTCGGCTGCTGGACCTCGGTGTCGCGTAAATCGGTACTGCCGGTGTTCGAAGAGCTCAACGGCCTGCTGTTCTACCCGGTGCAGTACGAAGGCGAAGAGATGTCGCCGAACGTCTTCTACACCGGCGCCGCGCCGAATCAGCAAGCGATCCCCGCCGTTGAATACCTGATGAGTGAAGAAGGCGGCAGCGCCAAGCGCTACTTCCTGCTCGGCACCGACTACGTCTACCCGCGCACCACCAACAAGATCCTGCGCGCGTTCCTGCATTCCAAAGGCGTGGCCGACAAAGACATCGAAGAGGTCTACACGCCGTTCGGTCACAGCGATTACCAGACCATCGTTGCCAACATCAAAAAGTTCTCGGCCGGCGGCAAGACTGCCGTCATTTCCACCGTCAACGGCGACTCCAACGTGCCGTTCTACAAAGAGCTGGCCAACCAGGGCCTGAAAGCCACCGACGTACCGGTGGTGGCGTTCTCGGTCGGCGAAGAAGAACTGCGCGGCATCGACACCAAACCGCTGGTGGGCAACCTCGCGGCGTGGAACTACTTCGAGTCGGTGGAGAATCCTGCGAACAAGAAATTCGTCGCGGACTGGAAAGCCTATGCGAAGAAACACAACCTGCCGGGCGCCGATAAAGCCGTGACCAACGACCCGATGGAAGCCACCTACGTCGGCATCCACATGTGGGCGCAGGCGGTCGAGAAAGCCAAATCCACTGACGTCGACAAGGTTCGTGAAGCACTGGCCGGGCAGACCTTTGCTGCGCCGTCCGGTTACACGTTGACCATGGACAAGACCAATCACCACCTGCACAAGCCCGTGATGATCGGCGAAATCCAGAGCGACGGGCAGTTCAACGTCGTGTGGCAGACCGAAGGCCCGATCCGCGCGCAACCGTGGAGCCCGTACATTCAGGGCAACGACAAGAAGCCGGATTATGCGGTGAAGAGCAACTGAGGCGAATTCAGTTTTTGAGGCGAGCATGAGACTTCCCCCTCACCCCAGCCCTCTCCCTCAGGGAGAGGGGGAAAGGGAGCCGATCTTCATGCTCTTCAGACCCTGAGTTCGACTCGAGTTCGCAGGTCGCAGCACATCGTCCAGACACCTCGGTCAGTCCCCTCTCCCTCCGGGAGAGGGTCAGGGTGAGGGGGCGGTTGAACAGGACACCACTAATGCCCACTGCCATACACCGCGTACTTCTCGCCATAGCACTGTTGCTGCCACTCCTGGCCCACGCCGGCGACGCCGAAGACTTCGTCGCGGCCAACCCGATGCAACAGGCCAAACTGCTGGAAGCCTGGGCCGCGCAGCCCGATCCGGCGCGTATCGAATTGCTCAACGCCCTGCAACAAGGCGAACTGACGATCGACGGCCAAGCGAAAACCCTGCGCCTGAACAATCGCCTGCGGGGTCTGATCGACACCGCAATGGCCAGCCATCAATTGCTCGCCGCTGACAGCAAGATCCGTCTGAGCGCCGCGCAGCAATTGCAGAAAAGCGCGAAACCCGCGCAGCTGAAATTTCTCGACCGGCAACTCGCTGGGGAAAAAGATCAAAGCGTGCATGCCGCCTTGAGCCTGGCGCTGGCCAATCTGCAACTGGTCGACAGCGACCCGGCGGTGCGCCTCGCGGCGGTACGTCTGCTCGGTGAAACCGGCGACCCGCTGGCACGCACGCGTCTTGAAGGCCTGCTCGAGCCCGGCATGGAAAGCGATGCCGGCGTGCGCACCGCCGCCGAAACCAGCCTCGCTCAGGTCAAGCGCAAGCTGCTGATCGGCGAAGTGCTCGGCCAGGCCTTCAGCGGCATGTCGCTGGGCTCGATTCTGCTGCTCGCGGCCCTCGGCCTGGCGATCACCTTCGGCCTGCTCGGGGTGATCAACATGGCCCACGGCGAGATGCTGATGCTCGGTGCCTACTCGACCTACGTCGTGCAGTTGATGTTCCAGCGTTACGCGCCGCAAGCCATCGAGTTTTATCCGCTGATCGCGCTGCCGGTAGCGTTTTTCGTCACCGCCGCCATCGGCATGGCCCTGGAGCGCACAGTCATCCGCCACCTTTACGGTCGGCCACTGGAAACCCTGCTCGCGACCTGGGGCATCAGCCTGATGCTGATCCAGCTTGTGCGTTTGTTGTTCGGCGCGCAGAACGTTGAAGTCGCCAACCCGGCGTGGTTGTCCGGCGGCATCCAAGTGCTGCCCAATCTGGTGCTGCCGTACAACCGCATCGTCATCATCGCTTTCGCATTGTTCGTGGTGGTGCTGACCTGGCTGTTGCTGAACAAAACCCGCCTCGGCCTCAACGTCCGCGCCGTCACTCAGAACCGCAACATGGCCGCCTGCTGCGGCGTGCCTACCGGGCGCGTGGACATGCTCGCCTTCGGCCTCGGCTCGGGCATCGCCGGCTTGGGCGGCGTGGCGCTGAGCCAGATCGGCAACGTCGGTCCCGACCTTGGCCAGAGCTACATCATCGACTCGTTCCTGGTGGTGGTGCTCGGCGGCGTCGGCCAACTGGCCGGTAGCGTGCTCGCCGCATTTGGCTTAGGCATCGCCAACAAGATTCTCGAACCGCAGATCGGTGCGGTGCTCGGCAAGATCCTGATCCTCGCGCTGATCATTCTGTTCATTCAGAAACGTCCGCAAGGCCTCTTCGCACTGAAAGGACGGGTGATCGACTGATGAACCAGCCTCTGTTAGTCACGGCCACACAAAAGGCCGGGCCGAAAGTCACGCTCGCGGTCGGCGGGGTGATCCTCGCGCTGCTGATCGTTCTGCCGCTGCTCTCGTTGTTGTCGCCGGACAATGCCCTGCACGTCTCGGCCTACACGCTGACCCTGGTCGGCAAAATCCTCTGCTACGCCATCGTCGCTCTGGCGCTGGATCTGGTCTGGGGCTATGCCGGCCTGCTTTCGCTGGGCCACGGCCTGTTCTTCGCCCTCGGCGGGTACGCGATGGGCATGTACCTGATGCGTCAGGCGGCCGGCGATGGCTTGCCAGCGTTCATGACTTTCCTGTCGTGGAGCGAATTGCCGTGGTACTGGACCGGCACCAGCAGCTTCCTCTGGGCCATGTGTCTGGTGGTGCTGGCGCCGGGGTTGCTGGCGCTGGTGTTCGGCTTCTTCGCCTTCCGTTCGCGGATCAAAGGCGTGTATTTCTCGATCATGACCCAGGCCCTGACCTTCGCCGGCATGCTCCTGTTTTTCCGCAACGAGACCGGTTTCGGTGGCAATAACGGCTTCACCAATTTCCGCACGATCCTCGGTTTCGGCATCACCGAACCGGGCACCCGCGCGGTGCTGTTTCTGGCCACGGTGTTGCTGCTGGTGGCGAGCCTGTTCATCGGCTGGCGCCTGGCGCAAAGCAAGTTCGGTCGCGTGCTGACAGCGCTGCGTGATGCGGAAAACCGTTTGATGTTCTGCGGCTACGACCCGCGCGGTTTCAAGCTGTTCGTCTGGGTGCTGAGTGCGGTGCTGTGCGGTCTGGCCGGAGCGCTTTATGTGCCGCAGGTCGGCATCATCAACCCCAGCGAAATGTCGCCGACCAACTCGATCGAAGCGGCGGTGTGGGTCGCCCTTGGCGGGCGCGGCACGCTGATCGGACCGCTGCTCGGCGCCGGCGTGGTCAACGGCATGAAGAGCTGGTTCACCGTGGCCTTCCCGGAATACTGGCTGTTCTTCCTCGGCGCGCTGTTCATCGTCGTGACGTTGTACCTGCCCAAGGGCGTGATCGGTCTGCTGAAGAAACGAGGTGAACAATGAGAGTCACGGCGAGTGCTGAATTCATGCTGGAGCCGGCGTTTTTCCCCGTCGAACCGAACAAGGACGAAGGCACCAGCCGCGACTCGATCGGCCTCGGCCAGCGCGTCGGCCCCGGCCTCGATACGCGTCACGGCACGATCCTCACCCTGGAAGACATCAGCGTCAGCTTCGACGGCTTTCGTGCGCTGAACAATCTCAACCTGTACATCGGCGTCGGCGAACTGCGCTGCATCATCGGCCCCAACGGCGCGGGCAAGACCACGCTGATGGACGTGATCACCGGCAAGACCCGGCCCAGTCACGGCAAGGCCTGGTTCGGCGAAACCCTGGACCTGACGCAGATGAGCGAAGTGCAGATTGCCCAGTCCGGCATCGGCCGCAAGTTTCAGAAACCGACGGTGTTCGAAGCCTTGAGCGTGTTCGAAAACCTTGAGCTGGCGCAGAAGACCGACAAGTCGGTGTGGGCGAGTTTGCGTGCACGCCTGAGCGGCGAACAGAAGGACCGCATCAGCGAAGTGCTCGAGACGATTCGCCTGACCACCTCGGTCAATCGCCAGGCCGGCCTACTGTCCCACGGCCAGAAGCAGTTCCTCGAGATCGGCATGCTGCTGATGCAGGACCCACAACTGCTCCTGCTCGACGAACCGGTGGCGGGCATGACCGACGCCGAAACCGAGTTCACCGCCGAGCTGTTCAAATCGCTGGCCGGCAAGCATTCGTTGATGGTGGTCGAGCACGACATGGGTTTCGTCGGCTCGATTGCCGACCACGTCACGGTGCTGCATCAGGGCAGCGTGCTGGCGGAAGGCTCGCTTGAGCAAGTGCAGGACAACGAGCGGGTGATCGAGGTCTACCTCGGCCGCTGAACATTGCGAATACAAAACCTGTGGGAGCGAGCCTGCTCGCGAAAGCGGTGCATCAGGCGATGAACATGCTGAATGTCACACCGCATTCGCGAGCAGGCTCGCTCCCACAGGGTTCTGTGTGCAACAGAAGGAATTCGAACATGCTGCAAGTCGACAAGCTGCATCAGTACTACGGCGGTAGCCACATCCTGCGCGGCCTCAGCTTCGACGTGAAAGTCGGCGAAGTCACGTGCCTGCTCGGGCGTAACGGCGTGGGCAAGACCACCCTGCTCAAATGCCTGATGGGCCTGCTGCCGGCCAAGGAAGGCGCGGTGAACTGGGAAGGCAAACCGATCACCACGTTCAAACCGCATCAGCGCGTGCATGCCGGTATCGCCTACGTGCCGCAGGGCCGTGAGATCTTCGGGCGCCTGACGGTAGAAGAAAATCTGCTGATGGGCCTGTCGCGTTTTCCAGGCTCAGAAGCCAAAGAAGTCCCGGGTTTCATCTACGAATTGTTCCCGGTGCTGCTACAAATGAAGCAGCGCCGTGGCGGTGATCTGTCCGGCGGTCAGCAACAGCAACTGGCAATCGGCCGGGCGCTGGCCAGCCGCCCGCGCCTGCTGATTCTTGATGAGCCCACCGAAGGCATTCAACCGTCGGTGATCAAGGAAATCGGCGCGGTGATCAAGCAGCTCGCGGCGCGCGGTGACATGGCGATTCTGCTGGTCGAGCAGTTCTACGACTTTGCTGCAGAACTGGCCGATCAATACCTGGTGATGTCGCGGGGCGAGATCGTTCAGCAGGGTCGCGGTGAAAATATGGAGGCCGAGGGTGTACGCGGGCTGGTCACGATCTAACGCGCCGGTCTAATCTGTAGCTTCCTAACGATAATCACAAACCATGAATTCGATTGTTGCACCTGCCCTGTTTACTCCGAGCTGGCACGCCGAGCTGGAACTGGCGTACGCGCGTTTCGGCGATTGCACGCGCCCGGTCATGCGCCGCCACCTCGGCCCGCTGCGCGTGCAAAAGCATCTGTACGCCGAAGGCCCGCAAGTCTGCCAGCACATCATCGTCCATCCGCCGGGCGGAATTGCCGGTGGTGATCGGCTGGACATCAAGGCCCGCGTCGAACACAACGCCTGGGCGCAAATCACCAGCCCCGGCGCCGCCAAGTGGTATCGCGCGGGTGGGCCGGCGTATCAACAGCTCGACTTGCAAGTCGCTGCCGGTGCGACACTGGAATGGCTGCCGCAGGAAACCATCGTCTACAGCGCCGCGCAGGCCGAGTTGACCACAACGATCGAGCTTGAAGGCGATGCGCGGCTGTTCTACTGGGACGTGGTGGCGCTCGGTCGGCCGGCCAGCGGCGAGCGTTTTGACCTCGGGCATTTTCAGGCGCACCTGGACATCCGCCGCGACGGTCGGTTGCTCTGGCACGAACGGCAGCGCATTGTCGGCAACGATGGTTTGCTCGACTCGCCAATCGGGCTGGATGGGCAACCGGTGTTCGCGACGATGCTGGTGACCGGTGAGATAGACGCCGAGCTGCTGGAGCGATGCCGCTCGCTGGGGCATGAGGTGCGCGGGGATCTGACGCAATTGCCGGGACTGCTGGTGGCTCGTTGCCTGGCCAGTGAGGCGTTGCTCGCCCGCGCCTGGCTCATCGATTTGTGGCGATTGCTCCGACCTGCGCTGCTGGGCCGCGAGGCTATCGCGCCAAGAATATGGAGCACCTGAAACCCCGACCCTCACCCCCCGCCCTCTCCCGGAGGGAGAGGGAGCCTGACCGAGTCGTCTGAAATAAATTTATCTGCCTGAACGAATATTGCTGACTGAATTGGCCATTGAAAACAACCAAGATCAGTCCCCTCTCCCTCGGGAGAGGGCTAGGGTGAGGGGCTGCTCCAACTGGCACCCCACACTTCTCGAGAGCCACCCGAATCTGCCCTGATGGAACCCGAACCATGGACCTGACCCCACGCGAAAAAGACAAGCTGCTGATCTTCACCGCCGGCCTCGTCGCCGAGCGGCGGCTGGCCCGTGGCGTGAAACTCAACTACCCGGAAGCCATGGCCTACATCTCCGCCGCGCTGCTGGAGGGTGCCCGCGACGGCCAGACCGTGGCCGAGCTGATGCACTACGGCACCACCCTGCTCAGCCGCGAACAAGTGATGGAAGGCATCCCGGAGATGATCCCGGAAATCCAGGTCGAGGCGACGTTCCCCGACGGCACCAAACTGGTCACCGTTCACCAGCCGATCGTCTGAGGCCGCGCCATGACTTACGCCATTCGCGATGCAACCCGGGCCGACCTGCCGGCGATCCGCGACATCTACAACGACGCCGTGCTCAACACCACGGCGATCTGGAATGAACAAGCGGTCGACCTCGGCAATCGCCAGGCATGGTTCGACGCGCGTCAGTTGCAGGCGTACCCGATTCTGGTGATCGTCGACAGCCACAACGCGGTGCTGGGTTACGCCTCGTTCGGCGACTGGCGGCCGTTCGACGGTTTCCGCCACACCGTCGAGCACTCGGTGTACGTGCGCAGCGATCAACGCGGCAACGGCCTCGGCCCGCAACTGATGACCGCGTTGATCGAACGCGCCCGCGCCTGCGGTAAACACGTCATGGTCGCTGCCATCGAGAGTGGCAACGCTGCCTCGATCCGCCTGCACCAGCGCGCCGGTTTCAGCGTCACCGGGCAGATGCCGCAAGTGGGCACCAAGTTCGGCCGCTGGCTCGATCTGACCTTCATGCAGTTGACCCTCAATCCCGGCGCACAGCCGCCGGATACTCACAAGGAGTGATGTCGATGAACGCCGCCCAGTTGCGCCGCGTCAACGCTGAAAGCTTTGCCCACTATCGCCAGGGCCTGATCGATCTGCTGCTCGACGCCGTCGGTTACGGCGCCAGCGTCGGTTTTATGGCCGACCTCGATGCCGCGCAGGCGCGCGCATATTTCGATGAGGTGCAGGACAACATCAACAAGGGCAGCACGCTGCTCTGGGTGGTGGTGAAGGACGAGCAGGTGCTGGCCAGCGTGCAACTGGGCCTGTGCCAGAAGGCCAATGGTCTGAACCGCGCCGAAGTGCAGAAGCTGCTGGTACGCGAAGACGCCCGGCGGCGAGGCCTCGGTCAGCAACTGATGCAGGCGCTGGAACTCGAAGCGCCCAAGCACAAGCGCGGCATGCTCTATCTCGACACCGAGGCCGGCTCGCCGGCGGAAGATTTCTACAAGGCGCTGGGCTACGTGCGCGCCGGCGAAATCCCTGATTACGCCTGCGCCCCCAACGGCACCTATCGCCCGACCGCGCTCTATTACAAAGTCCTGCAAGGAGCCCAGCGATGATTCCTGGCCAATACCAGATCCAGCCCGGCGACATCGAACTCAACGTCGGCCGTCGCACCCTCAGCCTGAAAGTCGCCAACAGCGGCGACCGGCCGATCCAGGTCGGCTCGCATTTCCACTTTTTTGAAACCAACGACGCGCTGACCTTCGATCGCGCCGCCAGTCGCGGCATGCGCCTGAATATTCCGGCGGGCACGGCGGTGCGCTTCGAGCCAGGGCAAAGCCGTGAAGTCGAACTGGTGGATTACGCCGGGCATCGCCGGGTGTTCGGCTTTGCCGGCCGCATCATGGGTGATCTCTAAACAACACGGTGCCCGCTCTGGCCCCTTCGCGAGCAGGCTCGCTCCCACATGAGAACGCGATCAAATGTGGGAGCGAGCCTGCTCGCGAAAGCGAGTAATGCGAGCGATTTCAGACCCAATTGAATCTCAAGGCATGCCCATGAAAATCTCCCGCCAAGCCTACGCCGACATGTTCGGCCCCACCGTCGGCGACAAGGTGCGCCTGGCCGACACCGAGCTGTGGATCGAAGTCGAAAAGGACTTCACCACCTACGGCGAAGAAGTGAAATTCGGTGGCGGCAAAGTCATCCGCGACGGCCAGGGCCAGAGCCAATTGCTCGCCGCCGAAGTGGTCGACACGCTGATCACCAACGCGCTGATCATCGACCACTGGGGCATCGTCAAGGCCGACGTCGGCCTCAAGGACGGGCGCATCGCCGCGATCGGCAAGGCCGGCAACCCTGACGTGCAGCCCAATGTGACCATCGCCATCGGCGCCGGCACCGAGGTGATTGCCGGCGAAGGCATGATCCTCACCGCTGGCGGCATCGACACGCATATCCACTTCATCTGCCCGCAGCAGATCGAAGAAGCGCTGATGAGCGGCGTCACCACCATGATCGGCGGCGGCACCGGGCCTGCCACCGGCACCAACGCCACCACCTGCACCTCCGGCCCGTGGCATCTGGCGCGCATGCTCCAGGCCGCCGATGCTTTCCCGATGAACATCGGCCTGACCGGCAAGGGCAACGCCAGCCTGCCGGAGCCGTTGATCGAACAGGTCAAGGCCGGTGCCATCGGTCTCAAGCTGCACGAGGACTGGGGCACCACTCCGGCGAGCATCGACAACTGCCTCAACGTCGCCGACCAGTACGATGTGCAGGTGGCGATCCACACCGATACCCTCAACGAATCCGGCTTCGTCGAAACCACCCTTGGCGCGTTCAAGGGCCGCACCATCCACACCTATCACACCGAAGGTGCCGGTGGCGGCCACGCGCCAGACATCATCAAGGCCTGCGGCTTCCCCAACGTGCTGCCAAGCTCGACCAACCCGACCCGGCCGTTCACCCGCAACACCATCGACGAACACCTCGACATGCTGATGGTCTGCCATCACCTCGACCCGAGCATTGCCGAAGACGTCGCCTTCGCCGAAAGCCGGATCCGCCGCGAAACCATTGCCGCCGAAGACATCCTCCACGACCTCGGCGCGTTCTCGATGATCAGCTCCGACAGTCAGGCCATGGGCCGTGTCGGCGAAGTCATCACGCGCACCTGGCAGACCGCCGACAAGATGAAAAAACAGCGCGGCCCGCTGCCACAGGACGGCGCAGGCAACGACAACTTCCGCGCCAAACGCTACATCGCCAAGTACACGATCAACCCGGCAATCACCCATGGCATCAGCCATGAAGTCGGCTCGATCGAAGTCGGCAAGTGGGCCGATCTGGTGCTCTGGCGCCCGGCGTTCTTTGGTGTGAAGCCGACGCTGATTCTCAAGGGCGGCGCGATTGCCGCCAGCCTGATGGGCGACGCCAACGCTTCGATTCCAACACCGCAACCGGTGCATTACCGCCCGATGTTTGCCAGCTACGGCGGCTCGCTGCACGCCACCAGCCTGACCTTTATCAGCCAGGCGGCGCAGGAGGCCGGATTGCCAGAAGCCTTGGGATTGAAGAAGCAGATCGCTGTGGTGAAGGGCTGCCGCGACGTGCAGAAAACCGACCTGATCCACAACGACTATCTGCCGAACATCGATGTCGATCCACAGACCTATCAGGTCAAGGCCGATGGCGTGTTGCTCTGGTGCGAACCGGCGGAAACGCTGCCGATGGCGCAGCGCTATTTTCTGTTCTGATGAAGGCGTGCGCTGAATACGGACGCGCAGGTCCGTATTCAGTCGCGATCGCTCAGGCAGTCACGGGAACAGTTTCGCGATGTCCGCATCGCTGTAGTTGTAATCGATGCGTAACTCGGTTCCCGCCGGAATGTCTTCGGTAGCGAAGATGGCGTTGAGAATGAAGTCCCGGGTGACCAATTCCTTGCCTATCCACTGTTGCGCTTCGACATCGAACGGTACGAACTCGACGTTGTAACCCTCCGTAGCCTGACGAACCGGCTTGCCCGTTGCGTCATACCAAAAGCGCGTGTTGATCCGGGAAATAATCGTGTCACCGACCAGCGCGAATTCGTAGGGGATCAAATATCCAGGCCCTGGTTGATAACGGACGCCGACCTTCATGGTGTATGACTGCTGGGGCAGCGGCACAAGACGTCCCGGCATGATCGCGCCAGCATAGACACCGACCACCTCGCCTCGGGTGATGCGCCGGTTGGCGACCACCATTGACTGGCCGACCAGGGCCCGCTCTCCGGGCACCGTCATGTCGGCCTCGGTGAACAATCGCCATTGCAGCTTTTCTTCATACAACCGCGCGACATGCTCGTAGGCGCCAAACTTGATGTAGGGCTTGATCTGCTCGGAGGTATAACGGCTGCCGTCTTCGAAACGCGCCAGGGTCTGGAGCTTCTTTATCCTGACAGGCCGGCCGGCCATGTCCCGGAAAGGGTATTTGCCGTTATTGGCACGGTCGTAGACCCCGGGCCGATTGGTGAGGAACGAAAACCGTGTTTCGCTGCGCATTGCACGCAATTCCTCAGCGGTGAAGGGTTTGACGGGCATCGACTCGGACGCCAGATAAAAATGTTCCTGCGTTACACCGCCATCGTCGGGCAGCTCCTCAACGGCAGACTCATAGTCTTCATCGCTCTGGCGCGCCACCCTGCGGCTTTTACCCGGGACAGCGGCAGCGTCCGGCGACGCGCCGGACTCTTCAAGCGCGTACCAGTGCTTGTTCAACGGATCGTAGGCAAGCACAGGGCCGGACGGCTGCAGCTCGCTGGACAATCTGGCCCGATGCAGACCGGTCTCGGCATCGACGCCGATCAGCACCGTACCACCGCCCTGCAGGTCCGCGTATTGGCGTCCTTTGAATACGCGAAACCCGTCAACGTCCGCTTGCGGTAGAGGGGCTGTCGAGGCAATCAGGTAACGCTCCAGAGCCGAGGTTTTAAGCTTCGGGACGGGACCAGATGTAGACGGCGTCGGGTCGACGTGCACGCTGTGCGGGGCAACTGCAGTTTCCATTTGCTGCGTGTTGCTGCCGGGCTCACTGGCATCGGGCGGGGTCTTGCGAATGAACGGACCGGGGGTCAGGTGCGACGACTCGATACCGTGCGCAACTGGATCCGGGGTGGTACGTACAGGGGTGTTCACATCGCCTACGCCCGGCTTGGGCGGCTTGGGTCTGACTGGCATTGACAGGCTTCCTTGCAAAGATTGCGCAGCGCTGGCCAGTCTGGCTGGCGCTACGACCGTCGGCATCCATTGCCAACATGTGCCCGGAAAACTATCAGACCATCCTGCCGGTTCATACCGGACGAAACACCCGCAAACATTAATCAGGCGGGAGCGGGCCGGCACGCGATGAGGCCAGCTAGGACCTCACGGCCTCAAACAATTTATTCGACCACCAACCGCCCCAAACGCTGGCGCAACATGCGGTTCTCGGCACGCAACTGCTTCACCTCGTCCAGCAGATCCAGCGCCAGCGCCACGCCTTCCCACTCCAGTTCCAGATCACGGCGCAGCTTCGCCGCACGCTTGGCCAAGGCCAATTCGTAATCGGTGAAGCGCCATTCCCGGGGCTGTGCGCCCTGAGGTTCGAGGATGCCGTGCTCGACGATTTCGATCACGTAGACGTCCGACAAATCGGCCGCCTCACAGAATTCTGCCAGGTCCAGTTGAACGATCAGGGGGCTGCTCATGATGGGCTACTCCGTCGTCGGGTTCAGAAGTTCTCTCGCGGATTGAAGGCGGCTTTCTTCGCCAGTTCCTGCCACAGCGCCTTGACCTCATCGTCGGAGGCTTTGGGCATCACGGCCTTGAGCTGCACGAACAGATAACCGCGTTCGCCGGCCTTGTTCAGCAGGCCATGGCCCTTGGCGCGCATGCGCTGGCCATTCTGGCTGCCGGCCGGCACCTTGAGGTTGATCTTGCCGGTCAGGGTCGGCACGGCGACTTCGGTGCCCAATGCCAATTCCCACGGAGCCAGGGGCAAGGTGATGATCAGGTTTTCGCCTTCGACATCGAATTTCGGGTGCGGCGCAAACCGAATGGTCAGGTACAGGTCGCCATTCGCCCCGCCACCGATGCCCGGTGCGCCCTGGCCCTTCAGGCGAATCCGCTCGCCATCGGTCACGCCGGCCGGAATCTTCACGTTCAGGCTCTTGCTGGTGTTGCTGACATGCTGGCCGTGCGCGTTGTATTGCGGCACCTGAAAGGTGACTTTCTTCGATTCGTTCGACAGGGTTTCTTCGAGGAAGACCGGCAGTTCCATTTCCACGTCTTGCCCTCGGCGTCCGCGTGATTGGCGGCTCTCGGCGCCACCGAAACCGGGGCCGCGATTGCCGAAGATCGAACTGAAGAAGTCCGAGAAGTCGCCTGTGTCGCCACCGCCGCCACCGAAGCCGCCACGGCTCTGCCAGCCCGGTGGGCCCTGAAACGGCTGACCGTGCTGGCCATAACGGCGCAGTTCGTCGTATTCGGCGCGCTTGTCGGCGCTTTTCAGCGCTTCATAGGCTTCCGAGGCGTCCTTGAACTTGGCCTCGGCGTCTTTTTCCTTGCTGACGTCGGGGTGGTATTTGCGCGCCAGCTTGCGATAGGCCGCCTTGATGGCCTTGTCGTCGGCTGTCGGCTCCACGCCGAGTATCTTGTAATAGTCTTTGAAGTCCATGGAAGGATCACCATCCGTTATCGATTTCGCGCCGAGACCAGCATGCGCCGATTGGCACGTGCCGGGTTGACCGATCTCAAGTTTGTGACCGGGTGGCGCCGCAGAAGTTTATCGGCAGTGGACGACGGTTCTTGCGACCGCCGGTGTGTCTGCCGGCCCATGCCAGCAAGTTTGGGGCGATGCGGTGGTTTTCAACTGTCTGGGGGCGAAATAGCGGATGACCGGCCTTCGAATCTGCCGCGCACTGACATACACTGCGCGGCCGTTTTTTTGACCGGAAACCGAAAGACATGAAAGACGCCTCTCCAGCCCGTGCCTGCGGCATCGACTTCGGCACGTCCAACTCCACCGTCGGCTGGCTGCGCCCCGGCATGGACACCATGATTGCGCTGGAAGACGACAAGATCACCCTGCCGTCGGTGGTCTTCTTCAACATCGAGGAGCGTCGCCCGGTCTACGGTCGCCTGGCCCTGCACGAGTATCTGGAAGGCTACGAAGGCCGGCTGATGCGCTCGTTGAAAAGCCTGCTCGGCTCCAAGCTGATCAAGCACGACACCAGCGTCCTCGGCACGGCGATGCCGTTCAAGGATCTGCTCGGGCTGTTCATCGGCCAGCTCAAGAGCCGCGCCGAAACCGCCGCTGGTCGGGAATTCGAGCAAGTGGTGCTGGGTCGCCCGGTGTTCTTCGTCGACGACGATCCGCTCGCCGACCAGGAGGCCGAAGACACCCTGGTCGAAGTGGCGCGCAAAATCGGCTTCAAGAACGTGTCGTTCCAGTACGAGCCGATCGCGGCAGCGTTCGACTACGAGTCGACCATCGAGAAAGAAGAGCTGGTACTGATCGTCGACATCGGCGGTGGTACCTCCGACTTCTCGCTGGTGCGCCTGTCGCCCGAGCGTCGTGGTCTCGACAACCGTCACGATGACATCCTCGCCACCGGTGGTGTGCACATCGGTGGTACCGACTTCGACAAACAGCTCAGCCTGCAAGGCCTGATGCCGCTTTTCGGCTACGGCAGCCGCATGAAGAGCGGCGCGTACATGCCAACCAGCCACCACATGAACCTGGCGACCTGGCACACGATCAACTCGGTGTACTCGCAGAAATCCACGCTGGCACTGGGCAGCATGCGTTACGACATCGAAGACACCGGCGGCATCGATCGCCTGTTCAAGCTGATCGAACAGCGCGCCGGGCACTGGCTGGCGATGGAAGTGGAAGAAACCAAGATCCAGCTGACCCACGCCGACAGCCGCCACGTGCCGCTGGACCGCATCGAAGCCGGGCTGAGCGTCGAGCTGAGCCGCGCGCTGTTCGAATCGGCGATCGAAGCCTTGCTCGAGCGCGTGCGCGGCAGCGTTACGCAATTGCTCAATGATGCCGGCGTGGCGGTCGATCAGGTCGACACGGTGTTCTTCACTGGTGGTTCGAGCGGCATCCCGGCCCTGCGTAACAGCGTCTCGGCGATGTTGCCGAACGCGCGGCATGTCGAAGGCAACATCTTTGGCAGCATTGGTAGCGGTTTGGCGATTGAAGCGATGAAGCGTTACGGTTCGATGGCCTGATCACAATCTGTGGCGAAGAGCCTTCGTGGCGAGGGGATTTATCCTGTGGCGAGGGGATTTATCCCCGTTGGGCCGCGAAGCGGCCCCGCTCCTGAGCTTGAAAGCAGGGGCCTGCTGCGCAGGCCAACGGGGATAAATCCCCTCGCCACAGATGCATTCAATTTAGTTGCCTGGCCTTAGACCATCCCGCCCAGCTTCAGCTCACTCTTCAGATACGCGTAATAAATCGGCCCCGCCACCACTCCCGGCAAACCGAACGCGGCTTCGAACACCAGCATCGCCAGGAGCAACTCCCACGACTTGGCACTGATCTGCCCGCCGACGATGCGCGCGTTGAGGAAGTATTCGAGCTTGTGGATAACGATCAGATAGCCCAGCGCGGCGATCGCCACCCAGATCGACAGCGACAGACCGACGATGGTGATCAGCGTGTTCGACATCAGGTTGCCGATCACCGGCAGCAGGCCGAGCAGGAAGGTCAGCACGATCAGGGTTTTGGTCAGCGGCAGCTTGATGCCGAACATCGGCAGGATCACCGCGAGGAAGATCCCGGTGAACACGGTGTTGAGCAGGGAAATCTTGATCTGCGCGAAGACGATATTGCGAAACGCCTGCACCAGCAGATGCAAACGGTCGAACAAAGCGGCGGCCAGCGGCTTGCGCTTGGTCACGTCGGGGATGCGCTGCAGGGCGATGATCGCGCCGAGCACCATGCCGATCAGCAGGGTGACGAACATGTGCGCGGCGTCCTTGCCGACCAGTTGCAGGTCGGCCAGATGCTTGCTCGCCCACTCGCCGATCGCCACGCGAAATTCCGCTGCACTCGCCGGCAGGTAGGCATCGATGAACGGCGGCAACTGCCCGCGCGCGCGATCGACTACGCCCATGAATTTGTCGAGTGAAGCGCCGGGGTTTTCCGCTTCATGCAGGAGGAAACTGATAGCCCCGGCGAAAATCAGCGCCAGCGCACTTACTACCAGCGTGCCGAGCAGCGCCACCGCTAACCAGCGGGCACGCCGCCCTTCGATCAGCCGTTGCAGTTGCGGGGTGAGCATGTTGACCAGCTCGAACACCAGCAACCCGGCCAGCAGGCTGGGCAACAGGCGCAGCGGCAGCACCAGCAGCAAACCGCCAAAAATGATGATGCAACTGACCCAGAACACAACATGACGCTGAGAAAACGTTGGCATACAGCCTCAAAACGAACGGCGTGAAAGGATGGGCAGTCTGCCAGCGATCCTGGGTTAGCACTAGGGATATGCGGGGTTTCGGATTTTCGTGCAAGGCTTGCGAATTTCCCCCTCACCCTAGCCCTCTCCCAGAGGGAGAGGGGACCGATTGGGGGTTGCTCGAAAAATTTTCCGACCTGAACGTGCAGTGCCGAATCCGCAATCGACCCGGTATTTCAGACCCCAGTTCCTGTCGGCATCAATGCGGTCGGTCCCCTCTCCCTCCGGGAGAGGGTTAGGGTGAGGGAAAATCTCAAGCCGACCGAGTCAATCGGACACCCATGGCGCCCGCTTATTTTTTCTTCAGACACTCACTCATGAACGCCTTGCGCGCATCGCCGGTCAGCGCCTTGGTTTTCGCATCGGCATTGCAGGTGGTCATCTTCTGCTGCTGCGGGGTCAGCTCCTTGCCATCGTTGGCCGCTGGTGCCGCTTTCAGGCAGGTGCTCATGAACGCCTTGCGCTCATCGCCCTTCAAACTCTTGGCGGTCGCATCGGCATTGCAGGTGGTCATCTTGTTCTGTTGCGCCGTGGCGGCGAAACCCTGGGAACACACAAGCAGCCCGATCATCAACAACGGCACACGCAACATCTTCATGGAGTTTTCTCCTTGTTGCCGCACCGATGGATGCGGCCTCTGTCGCAGTGTAGTCAAAGCTTGTTACACCTTCCTGCCCTCGAGGTGGCTGCGCCGATACTGCTCCGGCGTACAACCCGCCTGACGGGCGAACATGGCGATGAATGCCGAGCCGCTGCTGTAGCCGAGGTCGAAAGCGATTTCCTGCACCGAACGCGAGGTCTCAAGCGCCTCGATCGCCGCCAGATAACGCAAGCGCTGACGCCACTCGCCAAAACTCATGCCCAGCTCACGAACGAACTGCCGCGCCAGAGTGCGCTCGCTGACATGCACTTGCGCGGCCCAATGCGCCAACGGTTGGTTGTCACCCGGCGCGGCCTGCAAGGCGTCGAGAATCGTCAGCAAGCCCGGGCTGCTCGCGTACGGCAGATAACATTCCTGCACCGGTGCCTGTTGCAGTTGATCGACCAATACCTGGGCCAGACGCTGATCGGCTTCATGCTCGGGGATCTTCACATCGCGGGCGGCGAAGTCCTTTAGGATGGCCTTGAGAATGTCGCTGATTGCCAGCGTGCAGGCCCGCGCCGGCAATCGCGCGCAGACGTCGGGATCAAGACACACCGCGCGGTAGTTGACCGGTTGATGGCTGTAGAAACTGTGCTCGACCTCGGGCGGCACCCACACCGCGTACTGCGGCGGCGACATGAAGCGGCTGCCGTCGACATCCATGTGCAGCACGCCATGGGCCGCGTATTCCAGCGTGCCCCAAGGATGCCGGTGTGGCGCGGCATATTCGTGGGCATTGAAATCGGCGTAGCGGAAATACACCGCTGACGGCAGTTCGCTGAAATCGAGCAGATCGATGTGTTTGCTGTTCATGCTGTCCGGATGCAGAGGCAGGTTGTCTGGATCGCAGTATAGGCCTGCATCCAGACAGGCGATAATCGCGCTTCATCAACGTTCTGGTTTTGTCCCATGCAATACGCGTTTCCCCTGCTGGCGATTTTCATCTGGGCCGGCAACACCGTGATCAACAAACTGGCGGTCGGCGCGATCTTCCCCGCCGAGATCGGTTTCTATCGCTGGCTGCTGGCCGGCGTGCTGTTCACGCCATTCATGCTGAAGAAAGTCATCGCGCACTGGCCGCAGATTCGGCCGAACCTGGGGCGGATTTTCGTCCTCGGCGTGCTCGGCATGGCGGTGTATCAGAGCCTCGCCTATTTCGCTGCAACACTGACCACCGCGACCAACATGGGCATCATCCTGTCGTTGATGCCATTGATGTCGCTGGCCATGGCGATCATCAGCCTCGGCCAGCGCCTGACGGCTGGTGCGCTGGTCGGTGCGGTGCTGTCGTTCGCTGGCGTGCTGGTGGTGGTGTCATCCGGCAGCCTCGGAGCGCTGCTGCAACACGGGGTCAATCTTGGCGATGCGATGATGCTGATCGCCACGCTGGCCTACGCGGTTTACAGCACGCTGCTTAAAAAGTGGCAACTGCGCCTGCCGCCGCTGGTGCTGCTGTACTTGCAGGTGCTGGTGGCGATTGTGGTGTTGTTTCCGTTGTTCGCGGTGTCGCCGAAGACCGGTTTGAATCTGCAGAACGTGCCGCTGGTGCTCTATGCATGCCTGCTGGCTTCGATGGTCGCGCCGCTGGCGTGGATGCAAGCGGTGCAGCGGTTGGGACCGAGCCGGACGACGTTGTTCTTCAATCTGCTGCCGCTGATTACCGCATTGATCGCAGCGCTGGTGCTGAAGGAACAGTTGGCGATGTATCACCTGGTGGGCGGTTTGCTGACCTTGGGTGGGGTGGTTTTGTCGGAGCGCTGGACCACCGTGTTGGGCCGCCGGGTCAGCGTTGCCTGATAAGGCCCCTTCGCGAGCAGGCTCACTCCCACATTGAAATGCAGACACCTGTGGGAGCGAGCCTGCTCGCGAAGAACGATGACGCGGTCTGTTTGGCTATAACCCTGCAGCCTCCAGCCGCGCCGCATGCTCGACAAACAGCCTTACCGGATCCGCGCCCTTGCCCACCAGTCCCAGCGACTGATTGACGATGTCGAAATGATCCAGCGGATAGTCATCACCGATCACCGTGCCCAGATGCGAGCTGTAACGGCCGACCATGCCATCGCACTGCCCCGGCTCGCGGACGAAGGTCTTGGCAAACAAGCGACAACTGCGGTTGGTGCCGTCAAAAAGATTGCCGCCACGATCGGTCTTGCCCGGTTGCAGCGTCCCTGACCAGGAGTAATAGCGCACACCGTTGACCTCTTCCGACCCCTGGCCGCCCCAGACTTCAGGCAGCCCTTGTGGATAACGCTGATTGAATAATGCAACGCCCGCCGTCGTTAGCGATTGGTGGGAAGCGTGGATATCCACCGGCAGTTTCGGCCCGTGATAACCCGTGTCGAGCAATGCCATGACCCAGCCGATCAAGCGCAGCAACGCTTCGAGCAAGCGGCCCTTGGCACTGCTACCGGGGTAGTGCTTTTCCAGATAATCAGCCAGCTCGGAACCATGATTCGGACCGGCCACCGAAGTCACCGAGGCCACCAGATCCGGACGCTTCGCCGCCGCATACCGTGCGGTCAACGCGCCTTGGCTGTGGCCGTACAGATTGACCTTTTGCGCCCCGCTCTCGCGCAGGATTTCCTCGATCCGCGCCAGCAACTGCTCGCCGCGCACTTCAGTAGAGTTGAGCGGCGAGACCTGCACCGCGACCACCGTCGCACCACCACGGCGCAAGGCCTTGATGATGCCGAACCAATACGGGTAAAGCACCAGCCGGATAAAGCCGAGCATGCCCGGCACCAGCACCAATGGATAACGTGTCGACATGGGTTACATCCTTGTGCGCGGTGAGTGGATGCCAGACCTGCAAGACGCCCGCCAAGCATCCAACGTGACGATGACAACTGAACGATGAGCCTACTTCAGCCCGCCACGATCCGCTCCACCGAAACCGGACTGACTCTCCCGACATCGCAGTCTTCAGCAGTTCCTGCAGCGCGTCCGGCGTAAATCGCATAAAACTTTTCGCTTCGCTCAAGACTCACAACCTGGGTAGCGACCGCGTCTTCAGAACGTGGCGCCTATCGGATTAGCCTCCAGGAGAATGAAATGAGTGACGTGCATTTGTCTGATGTTCAAACCCTGCGCGAACGCGCGCGGCAACACGTGGAAAACGGCGCGGTCACCGAGGGCTACAACGCCAACCGTGAAGAAATACTGCGTTTGCTCAATGAGTCGCTGGCCACCGAGCTGGTGTGCACCTTGCGCTACAAGCGCCACTACTTCATGGCCAACGGCCTGAAAGCCAACGTCGCCGCCGACGAATTCCTCGAACACGCCAACCAGGAAGCCGAGCACGCCGATCGCCTCGCCGAGCGGATCGTGCAACTGGGCGGTGAGCCTGAGTTCAACCCTGACCTGCTCAGCAAGATGTCCCACGCGCAATACGTGGCTGGCAATACGCTCAAGGAAATGGTTTACGAAGATCTGGTGGCCGAGCGCATTGCTATCGACAGCTATCGCGAAATCATCCAGTACATCGGTGACAAAGACCCGACCACCCGCCGCATCTTCGAAGACATCCTCGCCCAGGAAGAAGAACACGCCGACGACATGGCGGACATCCTCAACGATCTGTAACCCTTAACAGCAAAAGATCGCAGCCTTCAACAGCTCCTACAGGGGGAACGCATTCCAAATGTAGGAGCTGCCGAAGGCTGCGATCTTTCGATCTGCCCTGCTTACTTACTGGGTTTAACGGTTACCGGCGCCTTGCCCTGCTTCATCTGCTCCAGCAACGGTGCACATTGATTCGGCTCGCCACCGCTCGGCGCCACCAGTGCCAGCAACCCCGCCGCCGGTGCGGCGATCACGCCCAGCGCAACCATCCCCGCCCCGCGCAGCATCAACGGTACGGCTTTGACGCCGGCATCCGGTTTGATGAACTTGCCGCGCACATACAGCGGCGAGCGCAGCGAGATCAGACGCCAGCCCTTGGATTCCGGGGTCACGGTCAGATCGAGTTGTTCGGTGGCCATGTTCGCCGTGCCATCGATGTAGATGATTGCGTTCTCGGTATCGAAGACAAACAGCCGTGTCGTGGCCAGGCCGGTCTTGATGTCGAAGTCCGCCGCCGCGCAATTGATCTTCACTTCCTTGTCGCCAAAGATCTTGCCGACCACGTAGTTACCGACGTTGAGCCCGGCCAGCTCCATCAACTCACGGCTGATTGCACCGTCGTTGATCAGCATCTTCAGATTACCGTTGGCACCACCGAGCAGCTTGGCCACGGAGTTGCCCCGGCCACTGATGTCGGCATCGCCATTGAGCTCACCGAAACTGGTCTTCATCGGCTCGAAGGTCGGGAACAGCTCTTTGAGTTTGAATTTGCGTGCGGTCAAACGCGCGCGGCCTTCCAGCGGCTCGGTGCGGCCATTGAGGCGAATCAGCGCATCCAGCGTGCCGCCGGCGACACCAAAGCGCAGCGGTTCCAGGCTGAGCTCGCCGTCGTTGAGTTTCAGATGGGTATAGAGGTCGTTGAACGGCAGCTTCTCGCTGTGGACGATGCGTTTGCCGGTGAACTCGACATCGGCGTCCATGGCCCGCCAGCGATCGGTTTTGAATTCTTCGACCGGCAGGACTTTGTCCGCCGGTTGCTTGCTCGCGCCGCCACGGGCCTTTTGCTCGGTGTTGGAGTCGGCGCCGATCAGTGGCGCGAGGTCGGCAAACAGCAGTTGATTGGAGAGCAGCGCACCGCTGAGTTTCGGCCGTGGCTGGCTGGCCACGTAGGTCAGGTCGCCGTGGATGTCGCTGTCGCCGATCTTGCCGTTGAATTTTTCATAAGTGAATTTCGCCCCGGCTTCGTCATGCAGCCTGGCGATCAGGTGACCGTCGGTGGAATACGGTGGGGTGTCCGGCAGGGTCACGCCGGTCAGCGGGTAGAGATTGCCGAGGCTGTCGCCAGCGAGCTTGAGGCGCAGATCAAGAGCGCCAAGATTCAGCGGGTCAGTCAGGGTGCCGGCCAGTTCGATACGGGTATCGCCGATCTTCGCCTGGGCCTGCAACGGGAACGGCTTGCTCGCGTCCTGCAACGCCAGCAACCCGCCGATCTTGCCCTGCCCGGTGAGGTTCTGCCCGTGGTACTGGCCTTTGACCTTGAGCGCAAAGGCGTAATCCTGCGGTGCGCCGCCCTTGTCCTGAGCAGTTTTCGCCGCTTTGTCGCCGACGATCTCGCTGAATGGAATCGGCTTGCCGAGCGGGTCGATCAACACATCGAGATTGGTTTTCAGGGTCTGATCGTCGAGGGTCACGTGGCCCTTGTCGAAACCGATCGCGCCGATGTCGACCACCCAGCTCGAAGGCTCGGCGTTCGGGTCCTTGGGATCGAATTTGAACGTCCAGTTGGCGCGGCCATCGGCCAGACGTTGCAGCTCGGCATTCGGCTCGGTCAGGTCGATGCGCGGAATCACCACGCGCTGGGCCAGCAGGGCCAGCGGCGAAATGCGCAGTTCAACGCGTTTGAGCGTGACCATCTGCGCCTGCTTCGACCAGTCCGGGTTGCCCAAGCTCAAGTCCTCGGCCACCACATGCGGCCACGGCACCCAGGCACGCCAGCCGCCTTCTTCCGGCTCGCGCTGCCAGATCACCGCGAGGTTGCCATTGATGGCAAACGCCCGGTGCAGTTCTTCCGAAACTTTGGCATTGATCGTCGGTTTGATCCGGTTCCAGTCGAAGAACACGATGATCAGAATCAAGGCTGCCAGCAGCAGCACGAGGATGGCGAAGGTCCAGCTGAAGATTTTTCCAGTGCGCGTCATGCACAAAGCTCCTGATCACGACCGCACGCCGATTACCCGACGCACAGCTGAAACGGCAGACCTAAGCGGCCCCTATGCAGTCTGTGACTGGCGAAAGGCCCGCAGGTTTAATCGAAAGGCAGTTTAAGCCATAAAAAGCGCAGCAAAACTGACCGATCGGTCGAGCAGTGTTACCGCGACCCGCACTTTTGCGAGGCACGAGTGAGTCGAAAATACCCACGACGGTGCAAAACCGTCGCCCGCAAAGGCCCGATCTAGAGCCTTCGCGCCGAACAATCAATTCTGTTGATTATTACCATTGCGTTTATGAACTTTTATATCGACATATCGAGAGTAGCATTGCCCTCGTACCCACTTTATCGCCCTCCCAAGGAGCCACTATCATGAAACGCCAATTACTGCTCAGCCTTACCCTGTCGATGCTAGCCAGCACTGCTTTCGCCCTGCCAGCTGCCGATCAGGCCACTCCGCAAGTCAAAGACAGCCACTCGGTGTTCAGCCAGACGCTCGCTGAAGACGGCTACGACAAAACCCCACAAGGCCAGACTCTGGCTGAAGACGGCTATGACAAGACCCCTCAAGGCCAGACTCTGGCTGAAGACGGCTATGACAAGACCCCTCAAGGTCAGACTCTGGCTGAAGATGGCTATGACAAAACCCCACAGGGCCAGACCCTGGCTGAAAACGGCCGCAATCGTCTCGAAGAAAAAGGCCTTGTGGAAGATGGCTACGACAAGACTCCACAAGGTCAAGCCCTCGCCGAAGGTGGTGGTGATCGTGTAATCGAACGCAACAGCGCCGTGAGCTGAGCCTATGACGGCCCAGCGAAAAAGCCCAATCAGCGGATTGGGCTTTTGACTTTTCAGCTTCTGTGAATCCCTCGCTGCATGACTCCCCGTTCGACGCCGACAAAGCCGATTTGCTAGAGTGCGGCGCTTGTCCTGCCGAAGAACACACCCTGCGATGCTGCCCCGCGCCGAACAGAAACAACAGACCCGCAACGCCCTGATGGACGCTGCCCGCCACCTGATGGAAAGCGGCCGAGGATTCGGCAGCCTGAGCCTGCGCGAAGTGAGCAAGACCGCCGGCATCGTGCCCACCGGTTTCTACCGGCACTTTGCCGATATGGACGAGTTGGGTCTGGTACTGGTCAGCGAAGTCGGCCAGACCTTCCGCGAGACCATCCGCCTGGTGCGGCACAACGAATTCGTCATGGGCGGCATCATCGACGCTTCGGTGCGCATCTTCCTTGATGTGGTCAACGCCAACCGCTCGCAATTCCTGTTTCTCGCCCGCGAACAATACGGCGGCTCGCTGCCGGTACGCCAGGCGATCGGACGCCTGCGGGAGAACATCAGCGCCGACCTCGCGGCGGACCTGGCGCTGATGCCCAAGCTGCAACATCTGGACATCGCCGGTCTGAGCGTGATCGCCGACCTGATCGTCAAATCGGTGTTCGCCACCCTCCCCGACATCATCGACCCGCCCGCCGAGGCCTTGCCGGAGCATCTGACGCCGCAGGCGAAGATCACCCAGCAACTGCGCTTCATCTTTATCGGCCTCAAGCACTGGCAAGGACTGGGCAGTACCGAGTAATCCCCTTCTCTATCTGACACAGCGCAAAGCCCCTGTGGGAGCGAGCCTGCTCGCGAAAGCGCTGGGTCAGCTGAATACATCTGTCTGACACGGCGCATTCGCAAGCAGGCTCGCTCCCACATTGAACATCCGTCACGGCATCGAATTGGTGCATGACAAATCCTTCATGCACCAAAACCTTCCAGAATCGCCGCGCCTGTTGAAAGATCAGGCAAGCGCCGACAGCTATTTCCTACAGATCACCCGATTGGCGCGGCGCTTGCTCTAGCCCATTCAACGTTCATTGCTGGAAGCTTTCCGATGCTGGTGATTCATCGCAGAATCGACCCTCAACCCGTCTGGGCCGCCGAGCTGCACCTGACCTTCGAAGCGCGCAGCAAAAGCCGTTTGCGCTGTTTCAGTGCCGAAGGCGAAGACGTCGGGTTGTTTTTGGAGCGCGGCCAGCCACCGCTGTATGACGGCGAATGCCTGCAGGCTGAAGACGGCCGTGTCGTGCGCGTCTGCGCCCGCCCTGAACAACTGCTCCATGTCACTTGCGCCAATGCGTTCGAACTGACCCGCGCGGCCTATCACCTCGGCAACCGTCATGTCGCCCTGCAAGTCGGCGATGGCTGGCTACGCCTGCTCGACGATTACGTACTCAAGGCGATGCTCGAACAGCTCGGCGCGCAGGTCGAGGCTATCGAAGCGCCGTTCCAGCCGGAACACGGCGCTTACGGCGGCGGCCATCATCATTCCCGCCACGGCGACGAAGACTTCAACTACGCGCCGAAACTCCACCAGTTCGGCGTGCGCCTGTGAATCCGGCCTGGGCGCTGCTGCGTCTGGCCAGTCCGCAATTGCCGATTGGCGGCTACAGCTATTCCCAGGGACTGGAAATGGCGGTGGATAACGGCCGGGTCCACAACCCTGACGCCGCCCGCCGCTGGATCAGCGATCAACTGCTGCTCAACCTCGCGCGCTTCGAAGCGCCGCTGCTGTTGGCGCATTGCCAAGCCGCAGCAGATGAAAACTGGGCCGAATTACGACAACTCTGCGAGAGCCACCGCGCCAGTCGCGAAACCCGCGAGTTGCATCTGGAGAGCCGGCAGATGGGTTACTCCTTGCAGCAGTTGTTGAACGGTTTGCCGGAACTCGACGCGCCCGCCCGCGACTTTCTTGACCAGACCACAGAACCGCATCTGGCCCTGTGCTGGGCACTGGCGGCACGCGCCTGGAGCATCAGCCCGCAGGATGCTCTTGCTGCGTGGCTATGGAGCTGGCTGGAAAACCAGCTCGCCGTGCTGATGAAAACCCTGCCGCTGGGCCAGCAAGCCGCCCAGCGCCTGACCAGCGAACTGCTGCCGCTGCTGCAACAGGCGCAGTACGACGCGACCCACATCAACCCCGAACACATCGGCAGCGCCGCGTTTGGCCTGTCTCTGGCGTGCATGGCCCACGAGCGCCAGTACAGCCGTCTCTTCCGCTCTTAGGGCTGTTTATTTTGGAGAATGAAATGGATACACAACCTCTGCGCGTCGGCATCGGCGGCCCGGTCGGTTCCGGCAAAACCGCGCTGACCCTGGCCCTGTGCCTGGCCCTGCGCGAGCGCTACAACCTCGCCGTGGTCACCAACGATATCTACACCCGCGAAGACGCCGATTTCCTGGTGCGCAACGAAGCCCTCGCGCCGGAGCGGATCATCGGCGTGGAAACCGGCGGCTGCCCGCACACGGCGATCCGCGAAGACGCCTCGATCAACCTCGAAGCGGTCGATCAACTGAACCGGCGCTTTCCCGGGCTGGATCTGATTCTGGTGGAGTCCGGCGGCGACAACCTCTCGGCGACCTTCAGCCCGGAGCTGTCGGACCTGACCATCTACGTGATCGACGTCTCCGCCGGCGACAAGCTGCCGCGCAAGGGCGGCCCGGGGATCTGCAAGTCCGACCTGCTGGTGATCAACAAGATCGACCTCGCGCCACTGGTGGGCGCCTCGCTGGAAATGATGGACAGCGACACCAAACGCATGCGCAACGGCAAGCCGTTCGTGTTCAGCAACCAGAAAACCGGTCAGGGCCTTGAAGAAATCATCGCCTTCATCGAACGCCAGGGCCTGCTGACCGCCGCCTGATCCACTTATCAACAAGGAAGCTTATCCATGACACTCAAACGCATTCTTGGCGCCGTGGCGCTGCTGCTGACACCGGCACTGGCCTTCGCGCACCCTGGGCATGGCGACAGCGGCCTCGTCGCGGGCATCAGCCACCCGATCGGCGGGCTCGACCACTTGCTGGCAATGCTCGCCGTCGGTTTGTGGGCGGCGCAGCAACAAGGCGCGGCGCGCTGGGCGCTGCCGTGCACGTTTGTCGGCACCATGCTGCTGGGCGGCCTGCTCGGTTTTGAAGGGCTCGAGTTGCCGGCGCTGGAAAGCGGGATTGCCGCCTCGGTATTGGCGCTGGGCCTGGCCGTGGCACTGGCGGTGCGCCCGCCGCTGGTGATGGCGGTGGCAGCGACGGCGCTGTTTGCGCTGTTCCATGGCGTGGCGCATGGGCTGGAGCTGCCGGAAATGAGCAGCCCGTGGGCGTATGCGGCCGGGTTTGTCGCGGCGACAGCGGTTTTGCATGCGCTCGGTTATGGCGTGGTGCGAGTTCTTCCGCAGGCAGCGGCGCCGCTGGTGCGGTTGGCGGGTGCGGCTTCTGCGGCGACTGGAGTGTGGTTGCTCGCAGGCTGATTTTTTATTGCCTGAACCGGCCTCTTCGCGAGCAGGCTCGCTCCCACAGGTTTTGTGTACGCTGCAAATCCACTGTGGGAGCGAGCCTGCTCGCGAAGACGGCCTGACAGACACCGCCTCTCTCAAGCGGTGCTCTCTGCTACCATGTCGCGCAATCGCCCCAGCCCGTGACGCCCGCCCATGCCCCACGCTTCCCGCTCCACCGCCCTGCCCGAATTGACCGCCCTGTTTGGCCAAGTGCAGCAGCACTTCCTCGACGTGATCGTGCCGCTGTGGCAAGGCCCGGGCTGGAATGCCGACATGGCGTTGCCGTACGAGGCGCTGGACGCCGCGCATCAACCGCTGCCAGTGCAGCGCTATCGGGCGATGGCCTGCGCACGGCAGCTGTATCTGTTCTCCAGCCTGATCGGGATTGTGGATAACGCCGAAGTCCGCGCCGCCGCGCTGTTCCGTTCCCTGCAACGGCATTTCCATGATGCCGAGCATGGCGGCTGGTTTTACAGCATCGACGCACAGGGCAAGCCGCTGGACCAGCGCAAGGATCTCTACACCCACGCCTTCATCCTGTTCGCCTGCGCGCATTACTGGGACAAGTCCCGGGATTCGCTGGCCGAGTCGACATTGAACGCCGCGCTGGAAATCATCGGCCGCCGATTCGCCACCGGCGACGGTTTATACGAAGCCTGCCTGGAGCGTGACTGGCTCACCCTGCAAACCGGGCCACTGCAAAATCCGCTGATGCATCTGGCCGAAGCCTTTCTGGCCACTCTGGCGGTGCGCGAAGACCCGCAAACGCAGAAGGCCCTGCTTGAGTTATGCACAGCCATGCACAAGCAATTCGTCGATCCGCAATATGGCGTGTTGATGGAGAAGCCGCTGGGCGCTGTGGATAACTGGTACGAGCCGGGGCACCAGTTCGAATGGTATTTCCTGCTCCAATCGTCGGCGCTGTTGCGCGATTCGAAACTGCACCGGGCGCTGGATCGGGCATTTGCCCTCACCGAGCAGTACGGCGTGCTGGAGTCCTGCGGCGCGGTGCGGGCGATGCTTGATCTGGAAAGCAATGGACGGCCAAGGGATTCGACCCAACGGATCTGGGCTCAAGCCGAATACCTGCGCGCGCTGACCTTGCGGGCGGACAGCGAAGCGGTGGTGCTGCGCCAGTTGCAGGCGTTGCAGCAGCGGTTTCTGCATGCCGGCGGCTGGCATGAGTGTCGCGATGAGAATGGAGAGGTTAGCCGCAAGGACATGCCTTCGACCACGCCTTATCATTTGGCGACTTGCTACCACGGTTTGGCTGCGTATCTTCGCTGACCGAACAATTGCTATCGCGAGCAGGCTCGCTCCCACATTTTGGAATGCATTCTCCTGTGGGAGCGAGCCTGCTCGCGAATGGCCTCAGCGCGGTATCAAGCCTTGTTACGCTCGATGGCAAACCCGGCCCAGGTCTGGCTCACCGGCATCAGTTCGAGGCTATTGATGTTGATGTGCGCGGGGGTGTTCATCACCCAGAAAATCGTCTCGGCGATGTCCTGTGGCTGGATCGGCTCGGCGCCGGCGTAAGTGGCGTTGTAGCGTTCCTGGTCACCGGCAAAACGTACCAGCGAGAACTCGCTTTCGCACAGGCCGGGTTCGATGTTGCTGACCCGCACGCCAGTACCTTGCAGGTCGCAACGCAGGTTCAGCGAGAACTGTTTGACGAAGGCTTTGCTCGCGCCGTACACGTGGCTGCCCGGGTACGGGTAGTTACCGGCGATGGAACCGAGGTTGACGATACCGGCGCCACGGCCGTGGGCAATCAGCCGTGGCAGCAGCAGGCGAGTGGCGTACATCAGGCCTTTGACGTTGGTGTCGACCATGGTGTCCCAGTCATCCAGATCGCACTTGGGCGCCGGATCGACGCCGAGCGCCAGGCCGGCGTTGTTGATCAGGCCACGGAGTTTGGCGAACGACGGCGGCAGGTTGGCGATAGCCTCCTCCATCGCTTTGCGATCGCGCACATCGAGAACCAGACCATGCACTTCGGTCTGCTTCGACAGTTCGGCGCACAGGGCATTGAGGCGTTCTTCACGACGGCCGGTCAGTACCAGCTTCCAGCCAGCCTCGGCAAAACGCCGGGCACAGGCTTCACCAAAACCGGACGTCGCGCCGGTGATAAACAGGGTGTCGGACATCGTGTTCTCCTTGCTTCGGCCGCCACGGCAGCCCTTGGAATAGAAAATCAGCAGGCAGCATGCCCGCCCTCGCGAATACGGGCAACACTTGCCAGCTGTACAAAAATCAACCAAGTGCGCCAAGACCTTAGCCTGCGTGGCCTGCAGCCATGTGCACGCATGTTATCCACAATCTGCTCCACAGTTTCCGGGGGCAAGTGCAAACGTGCAAAGCCGCGCCACACAAGGCTTTGCGGGCGAAATGGAAAGTTTTTTGCTTGACCGTGAGGCGGGGGATGTGCGGGACAGGGCATTTTGCACGACGGACGATGTCACCGGATGATTGCGCGAGGCCAGCAATTACGGTGCTCCGCGAGGTCTTTCCAGAGTTTAATCACAGACTTATCCACAGGCTTTCACACACGAAAGTACCCAACCTGGATGCGCTATAAAAAGGTTGACAATGGCGCCTCACGCCTGCGTGAAACTGACTGATTAAAAAACAATCACAAGCCTGGAGGCCACGGATTACAAGGCCTGCAACCATATACACCCACGTTATTCACAGCCAGCTCCACAGTAACCGGGGACAAGTCAAAACTGTGCAAAAACAGCCATTTGCAGCGTCTATATGTCGCGCTTTGGCAGCTGGGAGAATTTGTTTTCCACAATTCTGAATTCCGCTTGATGTCATGCCTTGATTCCATGTAGGAGCTGCCGAAGGCTGCGATCTTCTGATTTTTTTAAGATCAAAAGATCGCAGCCTTCAGCAGCTCCTACACAGTGAGTTTGAAGGATAAAAAAGCCCCGGGACTCTTGTCGCCGGGGCTGTGTGCAACCGCGAGAAGAATCAGTGCCCACCAAGATAGGCGTTACGCACCTCCTCATTCACCAGCAGTTCTTTGCCGGTGCCGGTCAGGCGAATCTCGCCGTTGACCATCACATACGCCCGGTCCGACAGCTTCAGCGCATGGTTGGCGTTCTGCTCGACGAGGAAAATCGTCATCCCGGTTTTCGCCAGCTCGCGCAGCGTGGCGAAGATCTGCTTCACCACGATCGGCGCCAGACCCAGGCTCGGTTCATCGAGCAGCAACAGCTTCGGCCGGCTCATCAGCGCACGGGCGATGGCGAGCATCTGCTGTTCACCGCCAGACATGGTCATCGCCCGCTGATTGCGTCGCTCCTCAAGCCGTGGAAACAGCTCGAACATGCGCTGCATGTCCTCTTTGGCGTACTTGTCGCCAATCGGGATGGTGCCCATCAGCAGGTTTTCCTCGACGGTCATGTCGGGGAAAACCCGCCGCCCTTCCGGCGACTGCGCGATACCGTTGGAGGCGATGTAGTGCGAGGACTTCTGCGTGATGTCGACGCCCTGATAGAGAATCTGCCCGCCCGCCGCTCTCGGCTGGCCGAAGATCGACATCAGCAAGGTCGACTTGCCGGCGCCGTTGGAGCCGATCAGGCTGACGGTCTCGCCTTCGTTGATCTGCAATGAAACGCCCTTGAGCGCCTGGATGGGGCCGTAGAACACGTCCAGATTGCGTAGTTCGAGGATCGGTTGGCTCATACCAGCTCCTCTTCGTCAGCGCCCAGGTAAGCCGCAATCACTTTCGGATCGTTGCGGATCGCTTCCGGCCCGCCTTCGGCGATGACGATGCCGTGGTCGAGAACCACGATGTGATCGGAAATGCTCATGACCATGCCCATGTCGTGTTCGATCAGCACCACGGTCAGATCGTGCTCGTCGCGCAGCAGCCGGATCATCGCGCTGAGCGCTTCGGTTTCCTGAGGATTGAGGCCGGCGGCCGGTTCGTCGAGGCAGATGATCTGCGGCCGCGTGCACATGGCCCGGGCAATTTCCAGACGCCGTTGTTGGCCGTAGGACAGCTCACCGGCCAGACGGTTGGCGCAGTCGACCAGATCGACCACTTCGAGCCAGTAGAACGCGACATCCAGCGCATCGCTCTCGGCCTTGCGATAGCCCTTGGTGTTGAGGATGCCGGCGAGCATGTTGCGGTTGACCCACATGTGCTGCGCCACCAGCAGGTTTTCCAGCACCGACATTTCCTTGAACAGGCGAATGTTCTGGAACGTACGGGCGAGACCGGCACGGTTCACCAGGTGAGTACCGCCGAACATTTTGTAGTACATGCGGCTGAGGAAGGATTTCGGCGAGACGAAATCGGTCGCTTTGAACGACTCGCCCAGCAGCTGGATGACGTTGGTCTGCTGGCCGCGCACATTGAGTTCGATCTTGCCGCCCGTGGCCTTGTAGAAACCGGTCAGGCAGTTGAACACCGTGGTCTTGCCGGCGCCATTGGGGCCGATCAGGGCGAAGATCGAATTGCGTTTGACCTTCAGGCTGACATCGCTCAAAGCCTTGATGCCACCGAAATGCATCATCAGTTTTTCAACAGAGAGTACGACTTCACTCATGGCGCAGTCCTCTCGTAGTGAATGGCACCTTTGCGTGGTTTGACCCCGGTGCGGCTGATGCGGATCAGCCCGCGTGGTCGCCAGATCATCATCAACACCATCAGGATGCCGAACAGCAGCACGCGGTATTCAGCGAAGCCACGCAGCAGTTCCGGGGCGACGGTGAGCACGAATGCGGCGATGACCACGCCGATGGTCGAACCCATGCCGCCGAGCACGACGATGGCGAGGATCAGCGCCGATTCGAAGAAGGTGAACGAGGTCGGGTTGACGAAGCCTTGATAGGTGGCGAAGAACACCCCGGCCAGACCCGCCGTCGACGCACCGATGGTGAACGCCGAGAGCTTGACCAGTACGTGGTTGAGGCCCATCGAGCGGCAGGCGATTTCATCTTCACGCAGGGCTTCCCAGGCGCGACCGACCGGCATCTTCACCAGCCGATGCTTGACGTACAACACCGCCAGCACCACCAGGAACAGCACCGCGTAGATGAAGTAATACTTCACGTCGGGGTTGTAGGTCAGGCCGAAGAACTCATGAAACGGCACCCCGCCATCCTTCGCCCGCTTGCCGAACTCCAGACCGAAGAACGTCGGCAATGGCGCCGGCATGCCGTTCGGGCCGCCGGTCAGGGACAGCCAGTTGTTCAGCACCAGACGAATGATTTCACCAAAACCCAGGGTCACGATCGCCAGATAGTCACCGTGCAGACGCAACACCGGGAAACCGAGAATGCAGCCAGCCAGGCCTGCGGTGATTGCCGCCAGCGGCAGCACGGTCCAGAAACCCAGACCGAGATACTGGTAACCCAATGCCAGACCGTAGGCGCCGATGGCGTAGAACGCCACGTAACCGAGATCGAGCAGCCCGGCCAGACCGACCACAATGTTCAGCCCCAGCCCCAGCAGCACGTAGATCAAACCAAGGATGACCACCCCCAGCAGATAGGAGTTGGAGACAAACGGCACGATGATCGCCAGCACGATAATCAGCGGGATGATCCAGCGCAGCCGTGATTTGTAATCCGCCGGCAGCACGTGCACACCGGAACCGCTGCTCTCGAATCCGTCGAGGATCTTCAAGCCTTTGGGTGTTTGCAGGAACAGGCTGAGGGCAAAGCGACCGGCCATGACGATGGCAATGATCCACGCCACGCGAGTCGCTTCGAGGTTGAAGCTGTAGCCGTCGAGGACCACGCCGACAATCGGCCCGAACACGATCAGCGCAATCAGGCCGGCAAGAATCGCCTCGACCAGACTTTTTTTGATATCGATGGATTTTTCAGTGGTTGCAGACATCGCTTACACCTTCGACACAAGAGGACGGCCCAACAGGCCCTGCGGCCGGAAGACCAGTACGAGGACGAGCAGCGAGAAACTGAACACGTCTTTGTAGTCGGAGTTGACCAGACCGGAGAACAGCGACTCGGAGATGCCGAGGATGATCCCGCCGAGCATCGCGCCGGGCAGTGAACCGATGCCGCCCAGCACCGCTGCGGTGAACGCCTTGATGCCGATGATGAAGCCGGCATAGAAGTCGAACGTGCCGTAGTTCATGGTGATCAGCACACCGGCCAGTGCCGCCATGGCTGCACCGATGATGAACACGTAGGAAATCACCCGGTCGGTGTTGATCCCCAGGATCGAGGCCATCTTGCGGTCTTGCTGGGTCGCACGGCACATGCGGCCGAGCTTGGTGTATTTGATGATGTAGGTCAGCAGCCCCATGCCGACAAACGCGGCGATCAGGATGAAGACTTTGGTGTAGGTCAGTTGCACGAAGCCGGTGCCGACTTCAACACGCCAGGCACCGGTCAGCAGCGTAGGCACGCCCTGTTGTTTGGCGCCCTGAGCGATCTGTGCGTAGTTCTGCAGAATCAGCGAAATACCGATAGCGCTGATCAGCGGCGCCAGGCGGGTCGAGTTACGCAGGGGTTTGTAGGCAACACGCTCGATGACCCAGCCATACACCGCCGTGACGACGATGGTGAAGATCAGCGTGCCGAGCATCAGCAGCGGGAAGGATTCGATACCGAAGTAAGCCAGCAGAGCCAGACTGATTGCCGCCAGGTAAGCGGAAATCATGTAAACCTCGCCGTGGGCGAAGTTGATCATGCCGATGATGCCGTAGACCATTGTGTAGCCGATGGCGATCAGGCCATAGACCGACCCGAGGGTCAGGCCATTGACCAGTTGCTGCAGGAAAATACCATCCATAACGCAATCTCACGCAGTGAGAACCTGCGCGCCCATGACGCGCGGTTCTTCTAGGAAAAATACAGATGTACGTCGGAGCAATGTCGGAGCGTGATCAGCCCGATCGCCACTGATCCCTCTGTGGGAGCGAGCCTGCTCGCGAAAGCGGTTGAACACTCAACGCAGAGGTTGTTTGTCAGTGCGTCTTCGCGAGCAGGCTCGCTCCCACAGGGGATCGGTGGTGATCAGATGATCGCTTCAGCCCTTACTTCTGCTTTTCCAGCTGGTGGTATTTGCCGTCCTTGTCCCACTGGTAAACCACGTAGTCGGAGACTTTCAGGTCGCCTTTGGCGTCCCAGGTCTTCTCGCCCATCACGGTTTTCACCGGATTGGCTTTCAGCCACTTGGCAGCGGCTTCGCCGTCGTTTTTCTTCGCGCCATTGAACGCTGCCGCCAGGGTCTGAACCGAGGCATAGGCGTACAGGGTGTAGCCTTCAGGCTCGGTGCCGGCCTTGCGGAACGCGTCCACTACGGTCTTGCTTTCAGGCAACAGGCGCGGGTCGGCGCCGAAGGTCATCAGCACGCCATCGGTGAATTGCGGGCCGCCAGCGGTGGTCACCAGTTCGTCGGTCACGATGCCGTCGTCGGACATGAACTTGACGTCTTTCAGACCTTGTTCACGCAGCTGACGAACCAGCGGACCGGCTTCCGGGTGCAGGCCGCCGAAATAGACGACATCGGCGCCGGCGCCACGGATCTTGGTGACGATGGTGCTGAAGTCTTTCTCGCCACGGGTCAGGCCTTCGTACAGCACAGGCTTGACGCCGCGTTTTTCCAGCTGAGCCTTGGTGGCGTCAGCCAGGCCTTGGCCGTAGGTGTCCTTGTCGTGCAGCACAACGACTTTCTTGCCCTTGAGCATGTCGACGATGTAATCGCCGGCAACGATGCCTTGCTGGTCGTCACGTCCGCACATACGGAACATGGCGCTGAGGCCGCGTTCGGTCACTTGCGGGTTGGTCGAGCCCGGAGTGATCGCGATGATCCCGGCTTCGTCGTAGATTTCCGACGCTGGAATGGTCGAAGAGGAGCAGAAGTGACCGACCACGCCGGCGACTTTCTGGTTGGTGAGGTCCTTGGCGACCGTCACTGCCTGCTTCGGTTCGCAGGCGTCGTCGCCTTTGACCAGGACGATTTTTTCCCCGTTGACGCCACCCGCCGCGTTGACCGCATCGGCCGCCGCCTGTGCACCCTTCATGTACTGCTCGCCGAATGCCGCGTTGGCACCGGTCATAGGACCCGCTACACCGATCTTGATATCAGCTTGAGCAAACGCAGAAACACCCAGCGCAGTAGCGACTGCGAGGGCCAGAAAGCCTTTCTTGTAAAACGTCTGGGACATGAGGTGGTGCTCCAAGGTTTTTTTTAGTTGGCACTGCGACTTCACTTCACTCAAAGCTCAGAGCAAGGCCCGTGCCATCGGCTTTTTATTCTTCAAAAAGTCGCTGCGTTGTTGTTATTTCGACTGTTTCGGTCCCATTTTCATTGGGCGTGCAACCGTCTAAACCGCGGAAGGTGAAACCATTTGTTTTTTCAGGCGCAACCCGCACGCGCCATCATTGCAACCGCAGCGACAAATGACGTGCAACCAGCCTGTAACAGCCCGCGTCACCGAACTGCACACTGCTGGTGCGGGACTGCTACAACCCGCACCATTACAGGCTAGTCGCTGGATGCAAAAGCGCCGCTTGCGGCAACAAATTTCAACACTCAAATAACGATGCGCAGGCACTGGCCCGCGTGATACAGGGAAAACCCGGCCTCGTACAGGCAACTGCGCAAGCCCACACCGGCCAGGGGCTGCATCGGTGCGAAGGGAATCGGCAGTGCCTGCGGATTGCCGTTGCACAGGTAATCGGCAAAAGCTTTGCCGACCACCGTGCCGGTGGTGACGCCGCGACCGTTATAACCGGTGACGGCCACCAGTCCCGGCGCCGGTTCGAACAGGCGCATCAGGTGATCAGGGGTAAACGCGATGCGCCCGGTCCAGGTGCATTGCCACTCGACCGGCTTCAGATTGGGGAAGTAATGCTGCTGCACCCGATCGGCCCAGGCTTTGAGAAACCAGGTCGGTTTCTGGTTGCCATTGCCGAGGCTGCCGAGCAACAGGCGCCCGTCCTTGTCACGGCGGATGCTGCTCAATACCTGACGGGTGTCCCACGAGCCCTGCCCGCCCGGGAGAATTTCTTGCGCAGCGTCTTCGGTAAGTGGCACCGAGGCGACCTGGTAGTAATAGCCGGGAAAGAAATTGCGCTTGAGTTCGGTCCAGTCGCCTTCGGTGTAAGCATTGGAGGCGATGACCACTTGTTCGGCGAGTACCGAACCCTGGGCGGTTTGCACCGACCACTTCTGCCCGACGCGCTCGAGGCGAGTCACCGGCGAATGATCGAACATCTGCCCGCCGAGCCCGCGCACGGCATTGGCCAGCCCGGTGACATAGGCCATCGGATTGAGCGTGCCGGCGCGGCGGTCAAGCAACGCGGCGGCGATTTTCTGCGTGCCGGTGGCTTGCTCGCAGGCCTTGCCGGTGAGCAGTTCGACCGGCGCGCCACGACGTTTCCATTGCTGCTCGCGACTGCGCAGATCCGCCTCGCCCTTGGCGTTATGCGCCATGTGCAAAGTGCCTTCGCGGCGCAATTGGCAATCGATAGCGTATTTATCCACAAGGCTGAACACCAGCGCCGGCGCCGCACCGAGCATGCGGTTGAGCTGACTGCCGACCGCCTCGCCGAACCCCGCTTCGATCTCGTCCGGAGGAATCCACATGCCGGCGTTGACCAGCCCGACATTGCGCCCGGAGCCACCGTGCCCTGCGCGATGCGCTTCCAGCACGCAGACGCTTTTGCCTTTTTCCAACAGATGCAGCGCCGCTGACAACCCGGTGAACCCGGCGCCGATCACACAGACATCGACCTTGACCTCGCCCTTGAGCGCGGTGTTATCCGGGCGTTGTGGCGTGAGCGTTTCCCACAGACATTCTTCGCGTAACGGCATTGCCAGACTCCAACAGAAACCCAACAAACACACAAACCTGAGTGAGCCCCCTGTGGCGAGGGGATTTAGCGAAACGTCGCACCGCCCCGCTGGGTCGCGGAGCGGCCCCAAAATTTCAAAAGCGACGACTGCTTCGCAGCCGAACGGGGATAAATCCCCTCGCCACAGTGCTCACTCCTACAGAGGATCTCCACCTGTCAGTCGAATGTAATGCCCTGCGCCAACGGCAATTCCAGCGAGTAGTTGACGGTATTGGTCTGCCGCCGCATGTACGCGCGCCAGGCATCGGAGCCGGACTCACGGCCGCCGCCGGTTTCTTTCTCGCCACCAAAGGCGCCGCCGATTTCCGCGCCGCTCGGGCCGATGTTGACGTTGGCGATGCCGCAGTCACTGCCGACCGCCGACATGAACCGCTCGGCCTCACGCACGTCGGTGGTGAAGATGCACGATGACAAGCCTTGCGGCACGGCGTTGTTCAGGCGCAGCGCTTCCTCGAAATCGCTGTAGCCGACCACGTAGAGAATCGGCGCGAAGGTTTCGCTGCAGACCACATCGCTCTGCTCGGGCATTTCCACGATGGCCGGCGACACGTAATAAGCATTGGGGAATTGCTCTTCCAGTTGGCGCTTGCCACCGAACACCCGGCCGCCTTCGCTCAGCGCCTGTTCCAGCGCATCCTGCATGTTTTCGAAGCTGTGCCTGTCGATCAGCGGGCCGACCAGATTGCCTTGCAGCGGATGGCCGATGCGTACTTTCGAATAGGCAGCCTTGAGGCGCGTGACGATTTCTTCCTTGACCGATTCATGGGCGATCAGACGGCGCAAAGTCGTGCAGCGTTGCCCGGCGGTGCCGACGGCGCTGAACAGAATCGCGCGCACTGCCATGTCCAGATCGGCGCTCGGGCCGAGGATCATCGCGTTGTTGCCACCCAGTTCAAGAATGCTGCGGGCGAAACGCGCGGCGACTTTCGGCGCCACTTCGCGGCCCATGCGCGTGCTGCCGGTGGCGCTGATCAGCGCAACACGCGGATCATCGACCAGCGCTTCGCCGGCATCGCGACCGCCGATCACCACCTGGCACAGGCTCGCCGGGGCATCGCTGAAATTCTTCACTACGCGATCAAACAGCGCCTGACAGGCCAGCGCGGTCAGCGGGGTTTTCTCTGATGGCTTCCACACCACCGGGTTGCCGCAGACCAGCGCCAGGGTGGTGTTCCACGCCCACACTGCGACCGGGAAGTTGAACGCGCTGATGACGCCGACCACGCCGAGCGGATGCCAGGTTTCACGCATATGGTGGCCCGGGCGCTCGGAGGCGATGGTCAGACCGTACAACTGGCGCGACAGGCCAACGGCGAAATCGCAGATGTCGATCATCTCCTGTACTTCACCCAGGCCTTCCTGAGTGATCTTGCCCGCCTCCCACGACACCAGCTCGCCGAGATCGGCCTTGTACTCGCGCAACACTTCGCCGAACTGGCGCACAAGCTCACCGCGACGCGGTGCCGGCACCTTGCGCCATTGCTCGAATGCATGATCTGCGCGACTGATGTGTTGCTCGACTTCGGCAGCGCCCTCCCAGTTCACCGAGGCAATTTCACCGCCATCGATGGGCGAATGCACCGGCACCTTGCCGTTCTGGTACAGGGCCGGGTTGACTCCCAGACGATCAAGCAATGCGGCTACCATCGGTCTCTCCTCAAGCAAAAACAGAATGTGTGCGGCCATCCTTTGCATGGCCGGGCAGGCCTTTAGTTGTAGCCTCACTGCGGCGATGCAACAAACGACCTTTACGCCAGATATCATTCCGTTTATTCATGCTGCCTAGCGAAAGACAAGAAAAAGGACTGGCCATGCTGAACAGACGCCACTTGCCCTCGATCACCGCGCTGCAATGCTTCGAGGCCGTGACCCGGCACCTGAGTTTTACCCGCGCCGCTGAAGAGCTGAACCTGACCCAGAGTGCGGTGAGCAAACAGGTCGCACAGCTTGAAGAGCTGTTGCAGCACTTGCTGTTCCGCCGCGTGCGTCGGCGTTTGCAGATGACACCGGCCGGGGATTTGTATCTGGTCGAGGTCAGAAAAATCCTCAGCCAAGTGGAGATGTCGACGCATTACCTGCGTTCCTACGGCGGCGAGACCGAAGTCCTGCGCGTTTCCACCCCTTCGACCTTCGGCGCCCGTTGGCTGGTGCCGCGCCTGAAAGGCTGGCGCCTGCGCCATCCGTCGATTCATCTGGATCTGTGTAACGAACAGGAGGCCGATGATCTGTTGCAGGGGCGCAGCGATCTGGCCTTCTATTTCGGCCAGGCTTCGCGGCCGGGCACCGAATGCCTGAAATTGTTCGGCGAACAACTGGTACCGGTCTGCGCCCCGGGCAGCCTGCCGGACACGCCATTCACTGACCCGACGCAACTCACCGACCTGGTGCTGCTGCAAAATGCCTCGCGACCGCAGGCCTGGCACGACTGGTTCGACAGTCAGGGCCACCACACCGAGCACAGCTACCACGGGCCGCGTTTCGAAACCTTTTACATGTGCATCCGCGCCGCCCAGGTCGGTTGTGGCGTGGCGCTGCTGCCACGGTTTCTGGTGGAAGAGGAATTGGCCGAAGGCAAACTGGTCATACCCTGGCAGCATGCGATGCCCAGCAGCGATGCCTATTACCTGGCCTACCCGGAGCACGCGGCGGAAGTGCCGAAGGTGCGGGATTTTGTCAAATGGATGCTTGAACAAATCGATAGCCCGGTGTGAGTCAACCGGGATCCCTGTGGGAGCGAGCCTGCTCGCGAAAGCGTCGGGTCAGCCACATCATCTTTAACTGACACACCGCATTCGCGAGCAGGCTCGCTCCCACAGTGGATCTGCGGCGCTCTGAAAAAATGCTGGCAATCCCCACCGCCGATATGCGCCACTAGCGCCATCGATATAGACCGCGCCGGGCGCGGCGCAACTGGAGACCCGTTTATGAGCGAGAGTGTGTTTGCCGATCGCATCGTGCAGAACCTGCTCGACACCGACTTCTACAAGCTGACGATGATGCAGGCGGTGCTGCACAACTACCCCAACGTCGAAGTCGAATGGGAGTTCCGTTGCCGCAACGCCGAGGATCTGCGTCCGTATCTGGCCGAGATTCGTCATCAGATCGAGCGTCTGGCCGAGCTGAGCCTGAGTGCTGATCAGTTAAGTTTTCTCGAGCGCATCAGCTTTCTGAAACCGGATTTTCTGCGTTTCCTTGGCCTGTTCCGCTTCAACCTGCGCTACCTGCACACCGGCATCGAGAGCGGAGAACTGTTCATCCGTCTGCGCGGGCCATGGCTGCATGTGATCCTCTACGAAGTGCCGCTGCTGGCGATCGTCAGCGAAGTGCGCAACCGCTATCGCTACCGGGAGACTTCGCTGGAGCAGGCACGCGAACAGCTGTATCGCAAGTTCGACTGGCTGACCGCCAATGCCTCGGCCGATGAGCTGTCGCAACTGCAGGTTGCCGATTTCGGCACGCGCCGGCGCTTTTCCTTTGGCGTGCAGGCCGAAGTGGTCAACGTCCTCAAGCATGACTTCCCGGGGCGTTTCGTCGGTACCAGCAACGTGCATCTGTCCCGCGAACTGGACATGAAACCGCTGGGCACCATGGCCCACGAATGGATCATGGCCCATCAGCAACTCGGCCCGCGCCTGATCGACAGCCAGATCGCCGCGCTCGATTGCTGGGTTCGCGAGTACCGTGGCCTGCTCGGCATTGCCCTCACCGACTGCATTACCACCGATGCGTTTCTTGGCGATTTCGATCTGTTCTTCGCCAAGCTCTTCGATGGCCTGCGCCACGATTCCGGGGACCCGGTGGCGTGGGGTGAAAAGTGCATCGCGCACTATCACCAGCTCGGCATCGACCCGATGAGCAAGACCCTGGTGTTTTCCGATAGTCTGACCCTGCCCAAATCGCTGGAGATTTTCCGCGCGCTGCACGGTCGCATCAATGTGAGCTTCGGCATCGGTACCAACCTCACTTGTGATATCCCGGGTGTCGAACCGATGAGCATCGTGCTTAAAATGACCGCCTGCAACGGCCAGCCGGTGGCGAAGATCTCCGACGAGCCTGGCAAGACCCACTGCAAAGATCCGAATTTCGTCGCCTATTTGCGACATGTGTTCAAGGTTCCTGCCGAATCCAGTCTATCTAGCAAGGAGTGAATTCATGCAAGCCGTACAGCGTGAGATTGCTGAGCAGCTCAAGGTGCAACCACCGTTCGCCGACGATCAGGCCCTGCAGGCCGAAGTCGCCCGGCGCCTGACGTTCATCCAGGAATGTCTGGTCAATTCCGGGCTCAAGACCCTGGTGCTGGGCATCAGCGGCGGCGTCGACTCACTGACCGCCGGCCTCCTGGCCCAGCGCGCGGTACGTGAACTGCGCGAAAAAACCGGCGACGACCGCTACAAATTCATCGCCGTGCGCCTGCCGTATGAAACCCAGTTCGACGAGCACGACGCCAAGGCTTCGCTCGACTGCATCGCCCCTGACGAAATCCACACCGTGAACATCGGCCCGGCGGTCAAGGCACTGGCGGCTCAGGTGTCAGCGTTCGAAGGCAAACCGGCGGCGTCGGTGGACTTCGTGCTGGGTAATACCAAGGCGCGGATGCGCATGGTGGCGCAGTACACGATTGCCGGGGTGGCGGGCGGTCTGGTGATTGGCACCGACCATGCGGCGGAAGCGGTGATGGGTTTCTTCACCAAATTCGGCGATGGCGCCTGCGACCTCGCCCCGCTCAGTGGCTTGGTGAAAAATCAGGTGCGTGCGATTGCCCGCAGCTTTGGCGCGCCGGAATCGCTGGTCGAAAAAGTCCCGACCGCCGACCTCGAAGATCTTTCGCCAGGCAAACCGGACGAAGCGGCGCACGGCGTGACCTATGCCGAGATCGATGCGTTTCTGCACGGTGAAGCGGTGCGGGACGAGGCGGCGAAGATCATTGTCGACACGTACAACAAGACCCATCACAAGCGCGTGATGCCGTTTGCGCCTTGAGGTATGGAAATGCCTGCACGAGCCTGTAGGAGCTGACGAGTGCAACGAGGCTGCGATCTTTTGATCTTGCTTTGAAGATCAAGATCACAAGATCGCAGCCTTCGGCAGCTCCTACACAAAAAAAGCGTCCCGGGGGGACGCTTTTTTTGTGCCTGGTTTACTTGACGACGATAGTGCCTTTCATCATCGAGATGTGCCCAGGGAACGAGCAGAAGAAGCCGAAGTCACCGTCAGCTACCTTGGCCACATCGAAGGTCACCGAATCGGTTTCCTTGGCGCCGATGATCTTGGTGTGCGCGATGATGCGGGCGTCGCCATCCTTCAGGTAGTTCTTGTCGATACCGGCTGCCAGGCCGTCGGTAGCGATTGGCTGCATGTCAGCTTCTTTGCTGATCACCAGGTTATGGCCCATGACGTTCTTCGGCAGGCTGCCGGAGTGGGTCAGTTCGACGGTGAAGGTCTTGCAGCTCTTGTCGATCACGATTTCCTTCGTGTTGAAGGTCATCTGATCGGTGGAATCAACGGTGGTTTTGCACTCGGCAGCCATCAATTGGCTGCTGGCCAGCGCCAGCAGGGATACCGCAACAACTTTGGAAAACATGGTGAATCTCCAAGGCAGGGTTAACAAAAACACTAGTGGTGGAAAGACTGCCTGAAATCATCGCAAGTTCATATGACTTGAGTCAAAAATTGTATACAACTTTCAGGCTATGGCACCCATCGACACAATCTAACGGCCATTTCGTAAGGCCAGCCCTATGATCGGCCCACCTACTGAAACGGAGTGCCAGTCATGTTCTTTAACGGTCTGTTGTGCAGCTTGCTCGCCGCCTACGCCTGTGGCGCCAGCGGTACTTTTGAATCACCCGAACGCGAAGTCTAGTCCTTGGAGCGCAGCGTGCCAGTCGTTACGCTGTGCGCCTGATCGACCCAGGAGTAACGCATGTCGCTGAAATCCGTTTGTGTGTTTTGCGGTGCCAATGCCGGTACCGTACCGGCCTATACCGAAGCTGCCGTGGCCCTTGGCCGGGCATTGGCCGAGCGAAATCTGACGCTGGTCTACGGCGGCGGCGCGGTCGGCTTGATGGGCATTGTGGCTGATGCCGCGCTGGCCGCTGGCGGCGAAGTGATCGGCATCATTCCGCAAAGCCTGATGGACAAGGAGATCGGCCACAAAAGCCTGACGCGCCTGGAAGTGGTCGGCGGCATGCATGCGCGCAAGGCGCGGATGGCCGAACTCAGCGATGCATTCATTGCCCTGCCCGGCGGCCTCGGCACGCTGGAAGAGCTGTTCGAAGTCTGGACCTGGGGCCAGCTCGGCTACCACGGCAAGCCTTTGGGGCTGCTGGAAGTGAACGGTTTCTACAGCAAACTCACGGCTTTTCTCGATCATATCGTCGGCGAAGGCTTCGTTCGCGCGCCACACCGTGACATGCTGCAAGTGAGCGAATCGCCAGATTCCCTGCTCGATGCCCTCGATCAGTGGCAGCCGACCGTCACGCCCAAGTGGGTCGACCAAAAACCCGGTTAACCCCCGGACACCGATACAGGGCAGAATACGCGCCGCTCAACCTCACCTTCGACCCCAGAGGATCGCCCATGGCCAAACCCAATTACTCCTTCGCCAAACGTCAACGAGACCTGGCAAAGGAACAGAAGAAAGAGGAAAAGCTTCAGCGCAAGAAGCAAACCGCTGAAGAAGCGGCACTGAACCCTGACGGTGAAGTGGCGACCGATGATGATGTTGATGCATCCGATGCACCGAAAGATCAGACGCCCGACGCCTGAGCCCCACCGGGTTTGATGATCGAATCAGACCCTGCGGATTTGTGACGGGGCTGGCAGTTCTGCTGCCGGCCTTCACAGCCCTTTATCCTATTACCGAAAACGACGCTGCCCCTGTTTGAGCGGGCTTGCCCGCGATGGCTGCGGCACATCCAACAACGTCGTCACAGACACTCCGTCATCGCGGGCAAGCCCGCTCCCACAGGGTATTTTATCGCTCATTGAAGGGCATCACCGTAACCCGCACTTCCGGGTCGTGATTACCGCCACCGAGAATCACCCCACGCAGCGGCGACACATCGGAAAAATCCCTCCCCCACGCCAGCGTGATGTGTTCCAGCGCCGGCTGCACATTGTTGGTTGGATCGAAATCCACCCAGCCCGATACCGGACAGAATACCGATACCCACGCATGCGAGGCGTCGGCGCCGATCAGGCGTGGCTGTCCCGGCGGCGGCTGGGTCAGCAGGTAGCCGCTGACATAACGCGCCGCCAGACCGCGCGAGCGCACACAGGCCAGCATCAGATGAGCGAAGTCCTGACACACGCCGCGTCGACGCTCCAGCACTTCCACCAGCGGCGTCGCCACCTGGGTGGCTTCGGCATCGAAGGTGAATTCGCTGAAGATCTTCTGCATCAGCGCCTGCACGCCGAGCAGCAACGGTCGCCCTGGCGGAAAACAGCTTTGCGAGAACTCGACGAAGCTGCGCTTCAAATGCACATAAGGTGACTGGAACCGGTAGCGACAGGCTTCGAGCAAGTCGGCGGACAACGGCTGACTGCTGTAGGTCAGCGCATCGCGGGTCTGCTCCCACGCCGGCGACTGATTGAAATCCAGCGCCGGTCGCGCCAGCACTTCGACCGTCAGCCGGGCGTTGACCTGCAATTGGTCATGGGGCCGCTCAAAGGCCAACCGCGTCAGCGGATTGCCGAAAACATCCAGCTCATCCCGGCGCATGGTCGGTTCGGGGCTGATCAGCAACTGCTGCTCGGTGCAGCGCTGCCAGCTGCATTCGCGCGGCCACAGGTGCGCCAGTTGCTGCGCGAGGGAGACCGGGCTGTCGTAGTGATAACAGGTGTCGTGAAAGATCTGGTACTGAGCGCTCATCACACGGACACCGTTCGCTGGCTGACATCATCGACATGGGCGAAATGGCGCAGGGCCAGACGATCCGATACCTGGCCGCTGGCTTCGGCGATTTCCTGCAACAGATCGGCCAGACCATCCAGCGCGGCACGTACGCTGGATTTGCCGAACAGCGGGTTCTCCAGACAACCGAGATCAAACCGCGAGAGGCATTCGACCAGCTGCGGCAGCGCGGTTTCGCGAGGTGCGCCGAAGTCGTCGTTCAAGCGTTTCAGCGTGCGGGTGACCAGTTTCAGCTGAAACAGCACCGCGTGGGGGTTCTGCTCATCCAGCAACAGCAGATCGAGCACCGGAATCAATTGCGCCACCGCCAGATAGCGTGAGCGGTAGGTGATGCTGCTGTTACCCAACTCCAGCAACCACTCCAGCCCCGCCTGATCGAACGCACCCGCGCCGCGCAGAAACGCCGCCAGACTGCTGCTGAGAAATTGCAGGCGTTCGATGCGCCGGCCAATCATCAGAAAGCGCCAGCCTTCATCGCGGGTCATGTCATCCAGCGCAAACCCCGACAGCGCCGCCAGCGACATCACCAGACGGTTGAGGAAATCCAGCAGTTCGCCGAAGTCCGGTTCATCGACTTCCAGCTCCAGCGCCTCGCGCTGCAATTCGACCAGCGCCTGCCAGTTCTCCCGGGACAGCTTGCCGCGCACTTGCGAGGCGGCCCATTGCAGGCGTTGCAAGTTGGAGCGCAGGCTGAACGACCAATCCTCGCCCAGCAACGCAGCGAGCAGGCGCTCCGGCAGTTCGCCTTCATCGGGCAGCAAGGCCAGCCGCTCGCCGAGATCGACCGCTGCTTGCAGCGCCTGCGGATCATCGCCATCGACGTAACGCGTGAGCATGATGCGCAGCAGCCGCGCGCTGTCGTCGCAGCGTTCGCAGTAGCGGCCGAACCAGAACAGATTCTCCACTACCCGCGATGGCAGGTAAGGATCGCGCCGCACCAGATCGTGCACGCCGACATTGCGCTGCGCCTTCCACTGCTCGCCACTCGGCGCACGGTCGCTGAGCACCCAGGTGTCCTTGCTCGCCCCGCCGCGCTGCATCGACACCACTTCGGCATCAGCCTCGGCCGCCACTCGGGTCAGACCGCCCGGCAACACGCGGTAGCCATCGTGGCTGGCCACCGCATACATGCGCATGCCGATCGCGCGGGGTTGCAGATGACCGTCTTCGGCTTGCCACACCGGCGCCTGCGACAGTTGCGCAAGCTCTTGCGCGACGTAGGCATAAGGCCGTGCCTGCATACGCTGCGCCAGCTCGAGGCGCTGGCTTTCACTCAAATCACGGCCGAAAACAGGCGCGAAGCTCTGCGACGGGAACGCCGGTTTGATCAACAGCTCCGGAAGTTTTTCCAGCGCCTGCGCCAGCACCGGCGCTTCACCGCACCACCAGGTGGCGATCGACGGCAGGATCAGTTCCTCGCCGAACAGGTACTGATTGATCTTCGGCAAAAAACCCAGCAGGCCCGGCGATTCAAGCACGCCGCTGCCGAGCGCATTAGCCACCAGCACCCGCCCCTGCCGCACCGCCTCAAGCAGACCGGGGACGCCAAGCGCCGAGTCGGTACGCAGTTCCAGCGGGTCGCAGAAATCATCGTCGAGGCGGCGCATGATCGCGTGCACCCGGCGCAGGCCACTGAGGGTTTTCAAGTAAACGGTGGCATTGCGCACCGTCAGATCGCCGCCCTCGACCAGCGGATAGCCGAGCTGGCGCGCCAGATACAGATGTTCGAAATAACTTTCATTGAACCGCCCCGGTGTCAGCAGCACCACCAGCGGTGCGTCATCGCCCTCCGGTGCCTGACGGGCCAAAGTTTCCTGCAAGGTGCGGAAGAAACCGGCCAGATGCTGGACCTTAAGATCCCGGTACAAATCGGGAAAGGCGCGGGAGACGATGGTGCGGTTTTCCAGCGCATAGCCGGCCCCGGACGGCGCCTGGGTGCGATCGGCAGTGACCCACCAGCGACCATCCGGTGTGCGCGCCAGATCCACGGCATACAAATGCAAAAAGGCTGATTCGGGCGGGGCAATGCCCTGACAGGGCCAGAGAAAATTGTTGTGTCCGAATACCAGCTCGGCGGGCAGCAGGCCTTCGCTGATCAACCGCTGCGGACCGTACAGATCCGCCAGCACTGCATTGAGCAAGCGCGCACGCTGAGCGATGCCGGCGGACAATTGCTGCCACTCATCTGCCGCGATCACATGGGGCAGCAGATCCAGCTCCCACGGCCGGTCAGCGCCCTTGGGATCGGCATAGACGTTGTAGGTAACGCCGTTTTCCTGAATCTGCCGCGCCAGCAAGGCCTGACGCTGCACCAGTTGCGCCGGACTGCTGCGCTGCAACTGATCGAACAAGCGCTGCCAATGCGAGCGCACCGCGCCGCTGCCGTCGAGCAGTTCATGATAGGTGCCCGCAGTCAGCGGGTAGCGGTCTAGCAGGTCAGGCATGGAAAGCTCGGCAGACAGCAGGGAACGGTCAGACTAACGCAGGCACATGACACGCGGATATACGAAAAATCCGCGTGTTGCGCAGGCTCTAGAAACGGCGCAAATCGATGGTCATCGGTAGCTCGTCATTGATTTCTACTTTGGGTACGGGAAGCTTCCCCGGCGTGTGTCCGAGGCGGAAAAACCGCGCCATGCGCCGACTCTCCGCTTCATTGGCGTTGACCGGCAAGGTTTCGTAATTGCGCCCGCCGGGATGGGCCACGTGATACTGGCAACCGCCCAGCGAACGCCCCATCCAGGTATCGAGCAGGTCGAATACCAACGGCGCGTGCACCGCTATGGTCGGATGCAGACAGTTGGCTGGTTGCCAGGCCCGAAAGCGCACCCCGGCGACAAACTCGCCTACTCGTCCGGTCGGGTGCAACGGCACCGCGACGCCATTACAGGTCAGCAGATAGCGCTGTGGCGGCAGGCCGTTGAGCTTGACCTGCAAGCGCTCCAGCGATGAATCGACGTAGCGCACCGTGCCGCCCGCCGAGCCCTCCTCGCCCAGCACATGCCAGGGTTCAAGCGCCTGACGCAGCTCCAGCTCGATGCCATTGACGGCGTAGTCGCCGACCTTGGGAAAACGAAATTCCAGATGCGCCGCGAACCACTCGGCGCGCAACGGGTAGCCAGCTTTGTTGAGTTCGACGATAACGTCGGCGAAATCCTCTTCGATAAAGTGCGGCAGCAGAAAGCGGTCGTGCAGCTCGGTGCCCCAGCGCGCCAGTTTCGCCGGCGCATAAGGCTCGCGCCAGAACCGCGCGACCAGCGCCCGCAGCAACAACTGCTGAGCCAGACTCATGCGCGCATGGGGCGGCATTTCAAAAGCGCGCAGTTCCAGCAAGCCAAGACGCCCGGTGGCGCCGTCCGGTGAATACAGTTTGTCGATGCAGAATTCGGCGCGATGGGTATTGCCGGTGACGTCGATCAGCAAATTGCGCAGCAGTCGATCGACCAGCCACGGTGCACATTCCTCGCCCGGTTCCGGCATTTGCGCAAAGGCGATTTCCAGTTCGTACAAGGCGTCATTGCGCGCCTCATCAACCCGTGGAGCCTGGGACGTCGGACCAATGAACAGCCCGGAAAACAGGTACGACAGCGAAGGATGGTTGTGCCAGTAACTGATCAGGCTGCGCAGCAGATCCGGCCGCCGCAGAAACGGTGAGTCCGCTGGTGTCGCGCCGCCGAGGACGAAATGATTGCCGCCGCCGGTACCGGTGTGGCGCCCGTCGATCATGAACTTTTCGGTGGTCAGGCGGGTTTGCCGTGCCTGTTCATAGAGAAACTCGGTGCGCTCGACCAACTCGTCCCAGCTTGCCGATGGCTGCACGTTGACCTCGATCACGCCCGGGTCCGGAGTGACACGGAAATTGCTGAGGCGCGGATCACTTGGTGGTTCATAGCCTTCCAGCAGCACCGGGCAATGCAATTCTTCGGCAGTGGCCTCAATGGCCGAGACCAGTTCCAGATAATCCTCGACCCGCTCCAGCGGCGGCATGAACAGATACAGCCGGCCTTCGCGGGCCTCGGCGCAGAATGCGGTACGGGTCAGCCAGTCGGCGGACTCATCGATTTTCGGCACCCGCTCATCCAGCGCAGCAGGTTCGCCGTGCACACCGAGCTGCGCCGGATCCGGCAGTTCAGCGAAGTCCTGATTCGGATCGTTGGGATAGATGAACGGATATTCCGCCGCTTTCACCCACGGCTGCGAGGCCAGCGGCAAGCGGTAACCCAGCGGCGAATCCCCCGGCACCAAGCGACAGTGCTCATCGCGCAGATACCAGCGCCCGCTCTGCCATTGATCGCCCTTGGCCGTGCGCGCCAGCGGCAGCACCTGGCCGATCACCTTGTTCAGGCCCTGACTGAAGACCTTGCGCAACCGCGCGCGCTCCAGCGGTTCTTCCAGGCGCGAATCTTCGGCGCTGACGTTGCCGGGCAACGCGCCCTCGCGCCAGAGGTAATAGAGATGATCCTCGTAAGCCGGGAAGACGAAGCGCGCAGGCAACTTCAGACGCTCGGCGACGCTGGCGAGAAAGCGTCCGGCCAGTTCGCCGTCGGCGCCATAGTCCTGCTGTTCGTCGGCGATCAATGCGTCGTTGTGCCAGATCGGCTGACCGTCGCGGCGCCAGTAACAATTGAGCGACCAGCGCGGCAATTGCTCGCCGGGATACCACTTGCCCTGACCGAAATGCACCAGCCCCTGCGGTGCATATTGCTTGCGCATGCGCTGAAACAGTTCGGCGGACAGCCGGCGCTTGTCCGGCCCCAGCGCGGCAGTGTTCCATTCGGCGCCGTCCGGGTCGTCGATGGAAACGAAGGTCGGCTCGCCGCCCATGGTCAGGCGCACATCGCCTTCAAGCAGGTCGGCATCGATTTGCCGCCCCAGCGCCTGGATCGCCCGCCACTGTTCATCGGTGTAGGGCTTGGTGACACGTGGCGCTTCCCAGATTCGCTCGACCGACATTTCGTGGCTGAACTGTGTCTCGCAAGGTTCGACCAGACCACTGATCGGCGCCGCCGAGGACGGATCGGGACTGCACGCCAACGGAATATGCCCTTCCCCGGCGAACAACCCGGAGGTCGCATCAAGGCCAATCCAGCCGGCACCCGGCAAATACACCTCGCACCAGGCGTGCAGGTCGGTGAAGTCGACTTCGGTGCCTGACGGGCCGTCGAGGCTTTTCAAATCGGCGGTCAGTTGAATCAGGTAGCCGGAAACAAACCGTGCCGCCAGACCGAGATTGCGCAACAGCTGCACCAGCAACCATGCCGAATCACGGCAGGAACCGGAGGCGTGTTGCAGTGTGTGCTCAGGAGTCTGCACGCCGGGCTCCATGCGGATCAGGTAGCCGATGTCTTCACTGAGGCGCTGATTGAGCGCCACCAGAAAATCCACCGCCGGCAGTGGCGTGCGGTCGATGCTGTCCAGGTAAGCCTTGAACGTTGGCGTCAGCGGCAGGGTTTCGAGGTACGGCGCCAGCTCCTTGCGTTCATCGGCGGCGTAGCTGAACGGAATTCTCTCGGCGTACGGTTCGAGGAAGAAGTCGAAGGGATTGAACACCGCCATTTCCGCGACCAGATCGACTTCGATGCGCAGCTCTGCGGTTTTTTCGGGGAACACCAGACGTGCCAGGTAATTGCCCTGGGGGTCCTGCTGCCAGTTGATGAAATGCTGCTCGGGCGAGACTTTCAGCGCATAGGAAAGAATTCGCGTGCGGCTGTGGGGCGCCGGGCGCAGGCGGACGATCTGCGGGCCGAGTTCGACAGCGCGGTCGTAGCGATAATGCGTGACGTGATGCAATGCGACATGAATCGACACGGCGTGCCTCCTGCGAGCCTTGGGCGTATGGGAAAGCGCGCAAGACTTATGCCATGCACAGGCTTGCGCGCTTTCGCGAAATGCTCAAGGCAGTACAGCACCAAAACCGGGCGATGCGAGGAAATGCTTGGACTCAGTTGCACGCAAATGTTGCGGACGCTGATTCTTGCGGTGTTTGATCGGACGCTTTCGCGAGCAGGCTCGCTCCCACATTTGGAATGCGTTCCCCTGTGGGAGCGAGCCTGCTCGCGAAGAGGCCAGTGGCAACAACTTGATCATTCCCACGCTCTGCGTGGGAATGCAGCCCGTGACGCTCCGCGTCACAACCATGTTCGACAATACTGCGAGTAACGGCTGGAACGCGGAGCGTCCCGAGAGGCATTCCCATGCGGAGCGTGGGAACGATCAGCAAAACGCCAACCCGAAGGTTGGCGTTCTGTTCAGCTCAAGCAGTGTTTAGCGCGGCACGACCGGCTTGCGTGTCGGCTTCGGCCCTTTGCCTTTGGCCGCATCCTTGCGCTCCTTGGCCGCCTGCTGGTTGCGGGCGAATGCCGCAGCCTTGGCCTGTTCACGCTTGTCCCACGGATTACCGCCATCACTGGCACGCGGCGGCAGACCGGTGTGCTGAGTGAGAATCTTGGTGGTCTTCTCTTTGGCGACCTTGTGGCTGCCGGCCGGCGTCGAGTTCTTGCGACGGGCGCTCTGGTAGCTGTCGGTGGCCGGCTGATGCGCCGGGATCAGTTGATCCTTGCCCGGGCCGATCAGATCGGCGCGGCCCATGCGGATCAGCGCTTCACGCAGCATCGGCCAGCCTTTCGGGTCGTGATAACGCAAGAACGCCTTGTGCAGACGACGCTGATCTTCGCTCTTGACGATGGTCACGCCGTCGCTCTTGTACGTCACCTTGCGCAGCGGGTTCTTGCCCGAGTGGTACATCGCCGTGGCGGTGGCCATCGGCGACGGGTAGAACGCCTGCACCTGGTCGGCGCGGAAGCCATTGCCCTTGAGCCACAGAGCAAGGTTCATCATGTCTTCGTCGGTGGTGCCCGGGTGGGCGGCGATGAAGTACGGAATCAGGTACTGCTCCTTGCCCGCTTCCTTGGTGTACTTCTCGAACATGCGCTTGAACTTGTCATAGCTGCCGATGCCCGGCTTCATCATCTGGTTGAGCGGACCTTCCTCGGTGTGCTCCGGGGCGATCTTCAGATAACCGCCGACATGGTGAGTCACCAGCTCCTTGACGTATTCCGGCGACTCGACGGCGAGGTCGTAACGCAAACCGGAGGCGATCAGGATCTTCTTCACACCCGGCAGGGCACGGGCGCTGCGATACAGCTGGATCAGCGACGAGTGGTCGGTGTTCAGGTTCGGGCAGATACCGGGGAACACGCACGACGGCTTGCGGCAGGCGGATTCGATTTCCGGGCTCTTGCAGGCGATGCGGTACATGTTCGCAGTCGGGCCGCCGAGGTCGGAAATCACGCCGGTGAAACCCGGCACCTTGTCGCGGATCTCTTCGATTTCGCGAATGATCGACTCTTCGGAACGGTTCTGGATGATGCGGCCTTCGTGCTCGGTGATCGAGCAGAAGGTGCAGCCACCAAAGCAGCCACGCATGATGTTCACCGAGAAACGGATCATGTCGTAGGCCGGGATCTTCTCCTTGCCGTACGCCGGGTGCGGCACACGGGCGTAAGGCATGCCGAACACGTAGTCCATTTCTTCGGTGGTCATCGGAATCGGCGGCGGGTTGAACCAGACATCGAGCTCGCCATGCTTCTGCACCAGCGCACGGGCGTTGCCCGGGTTGGTTTCCAGGTGCAACACGCGGTTGGCGTGGGCGTAAAGAACCGGGTCGTTGCGCACCTTCTCCATCGACGGCAGACGAATCACGGTCTTGTCACGGGTCATGCGCGGGCTGGCCAGGATCTGCACGACCTTGGCTTCCTGCGGATCTTCGACCGGGCCTTTTTCCTGCTCGATGGCGCAGGCCTGGGTGTCCTGGGTATTCACGTACGGGTTGATGATCTTGTCGACCTTGCCCGGACGGTCGATGCGCGTGGAGTCGACTTCGTACCAGCCCTGTGGCGTGTCGCGACGGATGAACGCGGTGCCGCGCACATCGGTGATGTCTTCGATCTTGTGGCCCCACGACAGGCGCTGGGCAACTTCGACAATGGCCCGCTCGGCGTTGCCGTACAGCAGAATGTCAGCGCTGGCGTCGATCAGGATCGAGTTGCGCACGCGATCCTGCCAATAGTCATAGTGGGCGATGCGGCGCAAAGAGGCTTCGATGCCGCCGAGCACGATCGGCACATGCTTGTAGGCTTCCTTGCAGCGCTGGCTGTAAACCAGACTGGCGCGATCCGGACGCTTGCCGGCCATGCCGCCGGGCGTATACGCGTCATCGGAACGGATTTTCTTGTCCGCGGTGTAACGATTGATCATCGAGTCCATGTTGCCCGCCGCGACGCCGAAGAACAGGTTCGGCTCGCCGAGCTTCATGAAGTCGTCTTTGGACTGCCAGTTCGGCTGCGCGATGATCCCGACGCGGAAGCCTTGCGACTCCAGCAGCCGGCCGATGATCGCCATGCCGAACGACGGATGATCGACGTAGGCATCACCGGTAACAATGATGATGTCGCACGAATCCCAGCCGAGCTGATCCATCTCCTCCCTGCTCATCGGCAGGAATGGCGCTGGCCCGAAACATTCGGCCCAATATTTTGGATAGTCAAATAACGGCTTGGCTGCTTGCATGTCGACGACCGGTGCTGAAGTGAAAAATCGCGGGCGCGGAATATAGCACAAATTTTGACCAATTCCGACGACGGTGGTCGGTTTCTCTGCGAGCTGGTCTCGCGCAGCCAGCCCGCGACACATCACGAGTTTTCGCTGAGCGTACGACGCACCAAAACGGCAAGGAAGCCGCCCGCCCGCAGCACTCCCCCGGGAGTAACGGGGCATTCAATGTAAAGGAAGACAGGCAATGTCACCCAAACCGCCAATCAGAGGCATCACTACCGTCTCGATCCATAATCCGCGACCCGATTATTCGCTAACCCGGCCTGGTTTCCCCCTGTCCTTCGATGGCACGTCGGGGCTCAGGATTCCCACGCGCCCGACGACAACGATCGCAACAGCGATCGATCACGTGCTCAACCACATTATCCCCATGCCTGCGCGGGCGGCGGTCAGAACGGCAGCGGTAGCGCAATCTGTTGCCTTTGTGCACGACCGCCCTTTGAAGGATTACTGGATCACTTCGCTGGTTGTGCTGCCGGCGGCCGATGCCGAAGGCATGTCGACGCTCAATGGACGCCAGTATGTCCAGGTACCGGAGGGTGGCACCGTACAGGTGAGTCTGGACTCGGCCAGCGGTTTCTACCGGGCAAAATTGCCCAGCGAATTGCACGCGTCGGGACCGCTATTGCGCTTCGATACCGACAGCCGTCTCTGGCAGCCCATCGACACCTCGGCGCCCTCCACCTACCCCTTGTCCACGACCCGGCTGGAGGCGTTTCGCACCGATCTGGATTTCAGCACGGTCGAGCCGGACGGCGATGGCCTGTTGCGCTTCAACGGCAAACTCTATGTGCAGATCGAGAGCTACGCCTATCAGGTTCTGCATGATCTCGACGCCTCGACACCGCACAGAGCGGTGATGCGCATCGTTCGCCCTGAAGATCCGATCGCCGCCGATGCGACAAACGTTTACGTCGCATCACGTCCCGGCAGGTCGGAAGCGATTACTTTCAATGCTCAATCCGGCTGGCGCGGAACCTCCTTGACAGGTGTAGCCGGAATGCCGAGAGGCGCAGCGGCGCGACCCTCAGACTTATGGCTGCATCTGGAGGTGACAGTCGCACTCGAGGGTATCAACAAGCGGATCAAGCAGGATCAGGATAAACGTGAACAGCTGATAAACGCCTGGCTGGAGGCGAGTAACGCGCAGGGAGAGCATGCGCAAACCGTTCGACGCGAAACAATGGCGCTGCTTGATCGCGAGGTTCACTGCCACAAAGAACTGAAACACCTTGGAAAGGCGCTGAAATACTACGAGGAGCAAAAATCCTCGATCAAGCGCTTCATGAAGCAGGACGCTTACCTGAACAACATAATCAGGCTGCAAAAAAAACAGATGCTCGCCTATCAGCAACTGATCGAATGCGGCTTGACGCGCCACGCCCTGGAGGGTCCGATGATCGACCTCGACCCGGAGCGGCTGCCGCGAACAGTCAACGTTCTGGGCAGGATGCTGAGTCATCTGAAAGAGCGCCAGCAAATCGCCGACAATCTGGTGAACAAATGGCGGGTCTCTCCAGACGAGTTCAGCGCGGATGTTCTTTCACCAATGGACACCCATAACGTTGTTGCCTCCTGGGTCCTGACCAAAAGTCTGATGCTGGATACCCCACAATCGGCCGGCAACGCCCCTCTGGCATCGGAACTGGCCACCCGCTTTGGTCAGGTGACCTTTGTTTACGGAGCGCTTGGCGCAGTTCCCGAAGTTTCCCACCCTGCCGTATTGAATAACCTGTTCCAGGAATGCACAGCCATCCGCCACTGGTTCGAACGCCTTGATCTGGCACCGGGGGAGCAGCACGCCACTTCACGCAGGGAGATCACTGCGGAAATCGAAATATTCGAGCAGACGCTGGTAGGCCGCTTGAACCAGTTTCTCCATCAGGCTGACCGTCCGGTGCTGACGTTCGACCAGCAGAACATTGATTTCGAGTTCATTCCGGCCCAGGACAGAAGCGGTCTCCAACCGCCGCCCAAGCTCATCTTTCGGGCAAAGAAAAACGGCGTCTACAAGCTCAATGTCGGCGAGTCTCGACGCACCGCGCAAAACGAAGAGGTGATTGAGGTCCGCAACCTCCACAATCCCAGGCAGCCGTCACAGACCTATGACCGAGGACGCGGTGAATGGCGTTCGCCGCGGACAACGCCGCAGAGGAGCTTGCCGTCATTGGTTGCCGAAGCCACTCGGCACCTTGACCGTGTCGACGCGCATGTCCGCGCTGCCCTCCACGAAGAACGGCAAAGAAACCATCCGGACAACATTGTCGAGATGCTCGAAAGCAGCGCCGGGGCAATGGATGACACCGTATTGCAGTTGCAGCGGGCGGAACCGGCCCATGATGAGACCGCCGCGCTGATTCGACGCCTGCAGGACGCCAGTGAACGTCTGCGCAATGAGGGCGAAACCATCCGCCTGCGAATCTATAAGGACAAGCATGTTCTGAACGTCGACCGACTGCTGTACCTGATCGACAAGGGCCACGTGAACGCCCGGAAAATCGAGAGCCGATTGAAACGTGGCAAGGGTTCGGACCGGCAATATCTCGACATCTATCTAGTCACCGATGCACATACCCACGATCCCCTCTGGCACGCACATTTTCATTATGCGAGACAGGATTCCCCGGACTTGAATTTCAACGTGCGCGGCGCGCATTTGAAAACCCTTGAACAAAGCAGCAGGGGTATTCAATCGCAGCGCAGGGAAGAACTGGCGCAGCGGCCGCATCAACCTGTCTGGCGCGAATATCTCGATGGACGCACAGCGCAGAAAATCTTCGACCTGGCCGCCGCCTCCGCTCACCCGATGACACAGCCTCAGGCAATGACGCCGAACAGGCCGGCAGCTTCCGCTGAAGAAGCTACCGTGCAACGACTACAAGGAATGTAAGACATGCCAAGCAAACCGCCGTCGAAAGTGACGCTTCCCGGTCATTCACATATTCGACCGGACACATCCATGGATACGCCCCCGCCACGCCTCAACCTGACCCCGCGCCCCGGCCTCGATCCGACCACGTTGAGCGGCCCGTCAATCCGCGCGAACAGGCCCACAGACGGTATCGATCCTGATGCAATCGTTCCTGCTCCCAACGTCACAGTGCAGGCGATTGCTTCAATGCATGACGCCTTCGCTCATGTGGGCCACCCGCCTGAGCATTACCGGCTCAGTGCAACGATCGGCTTGCCCGATGCCGACGCTGAAGGCCTGAGAACATTCAAGGGCCGCCATTACGTGGAAATGACCGATGGTGGCTTCGTGCAGGTGGGCAAGGATGCGCAGAGCGGCCTCTGGCGCGCCAGGCTGGCCAGTGAATCGATCCCCTCCGGACCGCTGATGCTGCACGACCCCGACAATGGGCGATGGCATGCGCTGGAGTTTTCGCAACCAAGCACCTTCGCTTTATCAGGGGCGCGTCTGCAGCCGTTTCGCACGCCGCTCGACTTCAGCACCAGCTCACCCGACAGCGACGGGCTGCACCGCCATGACGGCAAGCTCTATGCAGTGATCGATAATCACGGCTATCAGGTCCTGTACGATTCCGATGCATCGACGCCTCTGGCCGAAGTGATGCGCATCGTTCGCCCGCAAGATCCTGTCGCCGCCGACGTCGACAACATCTACAGCGCTACGCGCCCTGGCAGATCAGAGCCTGTGGTGTTCGATGCCCGTCAGGGCTGGCAAGGCATCGTAGTCGGCGGAGCCGGCGGAATGCAGCGTGGCAGTCCCGACCAACCGGCTTCACCGGGGCTGAGGGAACGGCTCAACACCGCGTTCAACCGACTGCGCACGCCACAATCGCGACTGCGAAAACTTTATCCCTCTCTGGACAGCGAGCAGATCCGCACTCTGCTGAGCCCCCACGGCGACGATGTACAAGGCTTCTTGACCCGCGTCGAGACTGAATACAAGACCTTGAAGCTGGAACTCGCGACGTGGCTGAAGACCAGTACGCTGGCCGGCGGGGCGGCCCATCCCTCGGTGGAGCGCGCCGCGCAAGAGATCAAGCGTTGCTGGAAACGGCAGACGGGAACAACGCTGCAGCTGGATCTTGGCGGCGCCGGCATCGCTGCGCTCTCGGCAGATTTCAGCCATGTACGCACGCTGCACTTGCAGGCGGTGGCATGGTCGGCGGGGTGCGAAACTTTTCTCAAGGGGTTCACAGCCCTAGAACGCTTGAAAATCAACGCTTCGGCGCTCGATACACCGCCGGCGAATCTCACGCAGATGCCCGGCCTGAAGGAACTGGACCTGCGAGCGAACCGCATTGAACTGAGCGAGCAAACCGCCGGCGAGCTGGCTTCGCTCAGCCAACTGGAAAACCTTGATCTGTCGGACAACCCGCTGGGCAAGACCCTGGACTTCAGCGGCATGCTCCAGCTCAAGACCGTGAGTCTGCGCAACACCGGGCTGGATGAATGGCCAACGGGGCTGCGAGATCAGCTAGCGATAGAGTCAATCGATCTGCGCGACAACCGATTGCGCGAAATTCCGCAGGCAATCATCAATCCGGCGAGTGATCAGTTGCTCGACATCGCCAACATCAACCGCGTCACCCTGATCGAAGGCAATCCCTTCGCCAGCGGTTATTGGCGGCGGCTGGAAGTCTATTGGCAGCGGGTTACGGCGCAATACCCGGCACTGATCACCAGCGCACGCACGGCTGCATTCCGGATTGATGGCGCCATTCCAGAAGTCGCCATGCTGCTGCAGATGCATCCAGAGAGAACCCCGCAAACTGCCCGGGAATACCTGATCGGTCTGGGGGATGATGCAGAAGCCACGATCAGCCGGCGTTTCGAGGAGTTCAAGGTGCTCGACGCACAGCTGCAGGCTTACGTCGCCGACAGCACGTCGGCAGCATCCAGCGCCGCCGGCCAGGAAAAGCTTCGGGCAGAATACATTGCCCGGACTATCAAGGACTGCTGGCTCCAGGAATCGACGTCGCTCATGCTGCCAGCAGTGAACGGACCGCTACCGTCACTGACTGCCGACTTCAGTCGGTTGAAAATGCTCATCCTCAATAACGTCGTCTGGTCCGACACTGCCGACACGTTCCTGTCGCGGTTGCCTGATCTGGACATTCTGACGATCACCCGCTCCGGCCTGAAAAAATTGCCCGCAGCCATCAGCGGGATGAGCCGGCTCGCCCACCTCAATCTGACTGAAAACCAGATAAAACTCGATGAGCACAGCGCTGGTGCATTGAGTGCATTGCATCAGCTGGTTACCGTCAAGCTCTCTGACAACCCACTGCAGATACCGCCCGATTTCAGCGCGATGTCCGGACTGCAGACACTGGAGCTGAGGAACACCGGAATCAGCGAGTGGCCCCTCGGGCTGGCTGACAAGACCACCTTGACCGGCGTCGACCTCAGCAACAATAAACTGCGCAACGTCCCCGACGCGCATATCAACCCGCCTGCCGATCAATTGGCCGTGGTCGCGCGGATCAACAACCGCACGCTGATTGAGGGCAACGACTTCCCTTCGCCTTACTGGAGAAAGTTCGATGGCTACTGGCGAAGACTCAATGAACTGCATCCCGAGTTGATGACTCCAGCCCACCCCGCCGTATTCGATACTGAGAACTCGCGAGCGCAACGCTACCGAAGACTGTTTCCGGGCAAAAGCATCAAGGCCTGCCGGGATGTTATCTGGAGCCAAGACAAGGGCACTGTCGCGACCAGGCTGTTGGCGCTCGAGCAGGATTTCGCCGTGCTGAAAAACCAGTTGGATGACTGGGTTTTTTCCGGAGGCAGCAATCGTCTGCGCTATATCCGCGTCAATCAATTGCACGCCAACACTCAAACCCGCAATGAGCGCATCGAGGCACGTGACCGGATCATCAGTTGCTGGCGACGTGAAACGCCCGAGCAACACGCCTTCGACGGCACGCCGATAGGTCTTGAACTGGATTTGAGCGGTTTGACACTGCCAACCCTGCCGGATCTGAGCAGCGACTTCAGCCATGTCGGCTCACTCAAACTCAACAACATGAATCTCACCGAATCCCCGGAAGGTTTCCTGACCCGCTTCCGGCATTTGCGCTGGCTGAACATGGCGAACAATCGACTCAGGGATCTCCCTCCGGCGATCGGCGAGATGCACGGGATGACGCGGTTGTTCCTGCAGGGCAATCAACTGGAACTCACCGCCGAGACCGCGCAGATACTGGCCGGGAGAACCACTCTGAGGGCCTTGTGGATTCACGACAACCCGCACTTGAGCGTGAGCCCGGATTTCAGTGCGATCACTGACATGCGCGAGGTCGACATGTCCAATACGGGCATCGAAAGCTGGCCAACCGGACTGTTCGATCAGCCCCTGCTGGGCAAGGTCCATCTGAACGACAACCGGATCACGAGTCTGCCCGACTTTGTCGTCGCACCGGCAGCGGATCGCCTGACGCATTCGATTCAGGTCAACAGTGGCACTCAGATAAGCGGTAATCCCCTGAGCGCATACACACGAGAACGCCTGGCCGGCTACGGTGAATGGCTGAACCGCTCCGCAGCATCGCTCTACAATCCATTGAACCTGCTGACGACTTCTCTTTCGGCAGCCCACCCGCAAGCAGTGGCAACGAACTCTGTTTCGGTCTATCCGCAGTTGACCGTCGGCATGACGGCAGACGAGGCGATGATTCGCGCCGAGCAATTGAACAGGCTCAAAGCACAGGTGGGCTCAGATGGCTTTTTCAACATCATTTCCAAGCTCGCCCACCATGCCGATTTCCGCCGACAGATCTGGGACGTGGTCGATGCGATCAGCGAGAACAGCGTGCAGACACGTGCGCTGCGCAGAGACGTTTTTGATCGCGCCTGCGAGGCTGGCTGCACTGACCTTGCCGCTGCCACGTTTACAGACATGCAAGTACTGACCATGACGCACAAGGCGCGAATGCAGGCGAGGCAAGACGGCAATGGTGCTCGATTGGTGGACCTGTCCAGAAGCCTGTTCAGACTCAGACAGGTCGATGATCTGGCCGCAGCCGAAATCGCTGCGAGCAGGGCAATCGTCGACGATCCGCAAACTTCAGCGAGGGAGCGCAATATCCATCAGCTGCGCTTGCGCGACCCGCACGAGATGACGATGGCCTACCGCTTTGGGCTCAAGGATCGGCTGCAGTTACCGTTTCAGCCGCAGACACTGTCCTTTATCGGCATGGCCGGCGTCACATCGCCGATGCTGGAAGTGGCCTACCGAAAGGTCATCGCCTTGAACGACTCCCCCGATGAGTTTCAGGCTCTGGTATCGATGGATTTCTGGCAGGACTTCATCACGCACAAATACTCGTCCCGGTTCGACGCCGCACGTCAGCCCTATCAACAGAAACAGGCCGCACTGGACGCGCAGTCTGCGACAAATGCCCTGACCGAAACCGAATATCAGGCGCAAACCAATGACGTCACAGCACAGCTGGCCATCAGCGAAGCGACGCTGATCCAGGCACTGACCCGCGAGGAAATTCGCCCCGGTGACGGAGTCGAAACAACTGCAAGCAGCGAGACGGCAGCTTCGGCCGATTGAAACCGACCACGACAGCAGGCCGGATGATCCTGTCTGCTGTTACTCGTCGTCGTCGAAGTTGTAACTGCCCGGCGCGAGGTTTTCGAAGCGCGTGTACTTGCCGATGAACGCCAGCCGAATAAACCCGATCGGGCCGTTACGCTGTTTGCCGATGATGATTTCGGCAATGCCCTTGTGCTCGGTTTCCGGGTGATACACCTCGTCGCGATAAACGAACATGATCACGTCGGCGTCCTGCTCGATCGCTCCGGATTCGCGCAAGTCGGAGTTGACCGGGCGTTTGTTCGGGCGCTGTTCGAGGGAACGATTGAGCTGCGACAGGGCGACTACCGGGCAGTTGAATTCCTTGGCCAGCGCTTTCAGCGATCGCGAAATCTCGGAAATTTCGTTGGTGCGGTTGTCACCGCTGGAACCGGGGATCTGCATCAGTTGCAGGTAGTCGATCATGATCAAGCCGACATCGCCGTGCTCACGCACCAGACGCCGGGTCCGCGCGCGCATTTCCGAAGGGCTGATACCGGCGGTGTCATCGATGAACAGTTTGCGATCGTTGAGCAGGTTCACCGCTGACGTCAGGCGCGGCCAGTCGTCATCTTCGAGCTGGCCGGAACGCACCTTGGTCTGGTCGATTCGGCCGAGCGAAGACAGCATACGCATGATCAGCGATTCGCCTGGCATCTCGAGGGAGTAAACCAGGACAGCCTTCTCACTGCGCAACACGGCGTTTTCCACCAGGTTCATCGCGAAGGTGGTTTTACCCATCGACGGACGGCCGGCGACGATAATCAGGTCGGACGGCTGCAAGCCGCTGGTCTTTTCATCGAGGTCGGTGTAACCCGTAGACAGACCGGTGATGGCGTCGGCGGTGTTGAACAGGGTATCGATCCGGTCGATAGCCTTGGTCAGCAACTCATTGACGCCGACCGGGCCGCCGGTCTTTGGCCGCGCTTCGGCGATCTGGAAGATCTGCCGTTCGGCTTCATCGAGGATCTCTTCGGCGGTGCGGCCTTCGGGGTTGAAGGCGCTGTCGGCAATCTCGGTACTGATGCCGATCAGTTGGCGCAACGTCGCACGCTGGCGGACGATCTGCGCATAGGCCTTGATGTTGGCGACGGACGGGGTGTTTTTCGCCAGTTCGCCAAGATAGCCGAGGCCGCCGACTTGCGACGTCTGACCTTCCTTGTCCAGCTGTTCGGCAAGGGTCACGACGTCGATCGGCGAGTTCTGATCAGCCAGTTTGGCGATCGCTCGGAAGATCAGACGGTGGTCATGTCGATAGAAATCGCCATCGGAGACTTGATCGAGCACGCGTTCCCAGGCGTTGTTGTCCAGCATCAGACCACCGAGTACGGCCTGTTCGGCCTCGATGGAATGCGGCGGCACCTTCAGGGCAGCGGTTTGCAGATCGTATTGCTCGGGAGCGGAGATATCGTTCATGGCCACTTGAGTATTAGTGAAAAGCAGGGAATTCAGAAAGACAAAGGGCACGACCTGTAAACAGGATCGTGCCCGATGTTAACCGTCTGACGGACAAGCCGCCAGCCGATCGATGTTGCTTAAGCTGCTACCACGACAACGCGTACGGTGGCTTCAACTTCGGCGTGCAGGTGCACGGCCACGTCGAATTCACCCACGTTGCGGATGGTGCCGTTCGGCAGACGAACTTCGCTCTTCTGCACTTCAACGCCGGAGGCGGTCAGTGCGTCAGCGATGTCGTGAGTACCGATCGAACCGAACAGCTTGCCTTCGTCGCCAGCGGTGGCAGTGATGGTCACTTCCAGCTCGGCCAGTTGGGCAGCACGGCTTTCAGCCGATGCCTTACGGTCTGCGGCGGCTTTTTCCAGCTCGGCGCGACGCTCTTCGAACGCAGCCAGGTTGGCAGCGGTCGCAGCGGTAGCCTTGCCGAAAGGCAGCAGGTAGTTACGGCCGTAACCGGCCTTAACGTTTACTTTGTCGCCCAGGTTGCCCAGGTTGGCGATTTTTTCCAGAAGGATCAGTTGCATGTGAAAATCCTCTAACTTTTAACCTTCACCGTTCGCGCTGTCGGTGTCTTTCGACACGTGACGACCGCGAAAATCAATCAGGCTGTCGACAATGGCCAGAACCACGAGCAACGGATAGATCAGCTGCATGAACAACAGCAGCGTGACGTACAACCCCACCAGCCAGAAACCGGCCAGTCGCTTCTGCCCGACCAGCCCGTGAATCAGGGCTAGCCCGGCGAACACCAGCGGTACACTGCACAACGGCGTCAACATGGCCATCTGTGCACCGAGATTCGGGCCCAGAAGCATCAACGCCAGCAGTAACATCGCCGGCCCCAGCGGGATGCGGATGGCGCGAAACTCGCGACCGAAACCACCCGGGTTGTACAACAACGCCTGCCAATGCCGCCCGACAATCAGGCTCAGCACGCTGACGATCTGCAACAAGGCCGCAATCAGTCCGGTCAGGACCGGTGCAATCAGGGACGCGAAACGCGCTTGCTCATCGACCGACAATTGCTTGTAGGTCTCACCGAGAAGTGCCGGCATGACCTTTATAAGGGCCTGTGCAAGCATCTCGATCTGGGCCGCAAACGCGACCCCGAGCACCACTGAAAACACCACTCCGATCACTACGCTGACCAGCAGCGTGCGGACCCAGGATTCGCTTGCGCGCAAAACCAACGCAAGCCCCGAAGACCCCAGCAGCACCAGAAGTGCCCGTGGGTCGTCGGCATACAGCCACCAGATCAAGGCCGGCAGCAGTCCCAGTGACAGAACGCCAAGGGCGTCCGTCAATCCGCGCCGCAGCAGCACAAGGCTCCCGGCGGCAGCACCCAACCAATACAACAACGGCAATGTTGCACATCCGGCCACCACGAGAGTGGCCTGCATTCGGCCTCGCATGATGAACTCAGCTAAGGCGCGCATGCATTCAATCCTTTGCTACTTGTCGACTGCCCGGTCTCAGCGGCCGTGGCTGTCGGTGTAGGCCAGCAGGGCCAGGAAGCGGGCGCGCTTGATAGCGGTGGCCAGCTGACGCTGATAACGAGCTTTGGTACCGGTGATGCGGCTTGGAACGATTTTGCCGGTCTCGGATACGTAGGCTTTCAGAGTGTTGAGATCTTTGTAGTCGATCTCTTTCACGTCTTCAGCGGTGAAGCGGCAGAATTTACGACGACGGAAGAAACGTGCCATTTGATAGGCTCCTTAATAAGGTCCGTGGATTACTCGTCAGCGTTATCGCTGTTGTCGCTGTCATCACTGTCGGTGCCTTCGGCGCCTTCGTGCTCAGGACGGTCGCGACGCTCACGGCGCTCACTGCGGTTTTCTTCAGCCTTGAGCATCTCGGACTGGCCGGTAACGGCTTCGTCGCGACGGATGACCAGGTTACGGATCACTGCATCGTTGTAGCGGAAGTTGTCTTCCAGCTCGGCCAGGGCCTTGCCAGTGCACTCAACGTTCAGCATCACGTAGTGAGCCTTGTGAACATTGTTGATTGCGTAGGCCAGTTGACGACGGCCCCAGTCTTCCAGACGGTGGATTTTGCCGCCGTCTTCTTCGATCAGCTTGGTGTAACGCTCAACCATGCCGCCGACTTGCTCGCTCTGATCCGGGTGGACCAGAAAGATGATTTCGTAATGACGCATGAATGCTCCTTACGGGTTGTAGCCTGCCGCTCAAAAACGGTCAGACAAGGAGTGAATGACACTTATGGACTTGCTGGCGCGGGGCACATGCGTGCCTGCCGTCACAGCAAGGGGCGCAATTGTAGAGAAGGGACTGCGGGCGCGCAAGGCAATTGGTGAATATTTGAACAACCACCGGGCGACCCGTGTAGGAGCTGCCGAAGGCTGCGATCTTTTGACTTTGATTTTTTCAAAGCAAGATCAAAAGATCGCAGCCTCGTTTCACTCGACAGCTCCTACAGGGGATTTGCAGCAGGTCAGGACTTCTTCGCGGCAGCCTTGGCCTTCGCACCGCGCTGGCGCTGGGCTTCGAACAGGCACACGCCGGTGGCGACCGAGACGTTGAGGCTGCTGACGCTGCCGGCCATCGGCAGGTTCACCAGATAGTCGCAGTGCTCGCGGGTCAGGCGACGCATGCCTTTGCCTTCGGCGCCCATGATCAGAATGGTCGGGCCGGTCAGGTCCTGGTCATAAATGCTGACCTCGGCTTCACCAGCGGTGCCGACTACCCACAAACCGCGCTGCTGAAGTTTTTCCAACGTGCGCGCCAGGTTGGTCACGGCCACCAGCGGGATCACTTCCGCCGCGCCGCAGGCGACTTTACGCACCACCGGGGTCAGCGTGGCCGACTTGTCTTTCGGCACGATCACCGCCAGCGCACCGGCCGCATCGGCCGAACGCAGGCAGGCGCCGAGGTTGTGCGGATCGGTCACGCCGTCGAGCACCAGCAACAGCGGCGCGCCTTCGGTGCGATCGAGCAACTCGTCGAGCATCGCCTCGCCCCAGACCTGACTCGGGCTGACTTCAGCGACAACGCCCTGATGCACGCCTTCAACCCAGGCGTCCATTTCGCGACGCTCGGCCTGGCCGACCTGAACACGGTTTTCATTGGCCAGCTCGACCAGCGTCTGCACGCGCGGATCGTTGCGGCTTTCCGCCAGCCAGATCTGCTTGACGCGCTTGGGGTGGTGACGCAGCAACGCTTCTACCGCGTGAACGCCGTAGATTTTTTCCAACTGACTCATGACTTCGCCTTCGGTTTACGCGCCCCGCCACTTTTGGCTGGAGCGGAACCCGCTTTTGGCGGGCCCTTACGGTGTTTGCTCGGTTTGGCTGGCTTGCCGTCGGTCGCCCTGTCAGGCGCCGACCGTCCGGTCTTTCCCCCGGACGCCGCTTTACCACCGTTTTTCGCATCGGCCAGCAAGGCCTTCTTCAATTCACGGCTTTTGCGCAGCTCGGCGTTTTTCGCCACGGCATCGCTCGGACGATAGGCTTCGGCAACCTTTTCCTTGGCCGGACGACGGCTGGCGGTTTTCGCTGGAGCCTTTTCTTCCGCAGCCTTGGCAGCAGGCGCAGCGGTTTCGGCGCCACGTTTCTTGCGACCGATCGGCGCGCTGATGGTTTTCTCGGCCATCTCGAAGTCGATCTTGCGCTCATCGAGGTCGACGCGCATGACGCGTACTTCAACGGTGTCGCCAAGACGGAAACTGCGACCGGTGCGCTCGCCCGCCAAGCGGTGATGCACAGGATCGAAGTGGTAGTAATCGCCCGGCAGCGCGGTGACATGCACCAGGCCTTCGACGTAGATATCGGTCAGCTCGACGAACAGACCGAACCCGGTCACAGCGGTGATCACGCCCGGGAACGATTCGCCGACGCGATCCTTCATGAACTCGCACTTGAGCCAGTTCACCACGTCACGGGTCGCTTCGTCGGCACGACGCTCGCTCATCGAGCACTGCTCGCCAAGCTGCTCCAGCGCCGCCTCGTCGTACGGATAGATGCGCGCCTTCGGAATGGTCATCGCACCGGCACGACGAACGTGCGGGGTGTCCTGTTTCGAATGGATCACACTGCGGATCGCGCGGTGCGTGAGCAGGTCCGGGTAACGACGGATCGGCGAGGTGAAGTGGGTATAGGCTTCGTAATTCAGGCCGAAGTGGCCGTCGTTTTCAGCGCTGTACACCGCCTGACTCAACGAACGCAGCATGACGGTCTGGATCAGATGGAAATCCGGACGATCCTTGATGCTCGCCAGCAGGGCCTGATAATCCTTCGGCGACGGACCGTCCTTGCCCTTGTGCAGGGACAGGCCGAGCTCACCAAGGAATGCGCGCAGCTTTTCCAGACGCTCTGGCGGCGGACCGGCGTGAACGCGATACAGCGCAGGGATTTCGTGCTTCTTGAGGAATTCGGCAGTGGCTACGTTGGCGGCCAGCATGCACTCCTCGATCAGCTTGTGCGCATCGTTGCGCACGGTCGGACGGATTTCGGCAATCTTGCGCTCGGAACCGAAAATGATCCGGGTTTCCTGGGTTTCGAAATCGATCGCGCCACGCACATGACGGGCGGCCAGCAATACCTTGTACAAGGCGTAGAGCTGCTTGAGGTGCGGGACGACGTCGGTGTACTCGCCGCGCAGTTTGCGCGCTTCGGTAGCCTTCGGCGTTTCCAGCATCGCGCTGACCTTGTTGTAGGTCAGACGGGCGTGGGAATGGATCACCGCTTCATAGAAGCAGTAGTCGGTCATTTCGCCGGACTTGGAGATGGTCATCTCGCAAACCATGGCCAGACGATCGACTTGCGGGTTCAGCGAGCACAGGCCGTTGGACAGTTGCTCGGGCAGCATCGGAATCACGCGCTCGGGGAAGTACACCGAGTTGCCGCGAACCTGAGCTTCGTTGTCCAGCGCCGAGCCGATCTTCACGTAACTGGAAACGTCGGCAATCGCCACGTACAACTTCCAGCCACCGGAGAACAGACGCAGCTTGCCCGGTTTGGCTTCGCAGTAGACCGCATCGTCGAAGTCGCGGGCATCTTCGCCGTCGATGGTGACGAACGGCAGATGACGCAGGTCGATGCGCTTCTCTTTGTCTTTTTCTTCAACTTCCGGCTTGAGCTTGGCGGCTTCTTTCACAACCGCTTCAGGCCAGACGTGCGGGATATCGTAGGTGCGCAGGGCAACATCGATTTCCATGCCCGGCGCCATGTAGTTGCCGACCACTTCGACCACATCGCCTTGCGGCTGGAAACGCGGCGTTGGCCAGTGGGTGATTTTCACCTCGACGAATTGACCGATCTGCGCATTGGCGTTGCGGCCCGGCGTCACCAGCACTTCCTGCTGGATCTTCGGATTGTCGGCAACGACGAAACCGATGCCGCCTTCTTCGAAGTAGCGGCCGACGATGGTTTCGTGAGCGCGGGAAACTACTTCGACGATCACGCCTTCACGGCGACCACGACGGTCGAGCCCGGAAACCCTGGCCAGCGCGCGGTCACCGTCGAACACCAGACGCATTTGCGCCGGGCTCATGAACAGGTCGTCGCTGCCGTCGTCCGGAACCAGGAAGCCGAAACCGTCACGGTGACCGCTGATGCGGCCGAGGATCAGGTCGAGCTTGTCCACCGGCGCGTAAGTGCCACGGCGGGTGTAGATCAGTTGAGCGTCGCGCTCCATGGCGCGCAAGCGGCGGCGCAGGGCCTCGATCTGGTCTTCGGTGGTCAGACCAAACTCTTCGACCAGTTGCTCGCGGGCAGCAGGCGAACCCCGATCGGCGAGGTGCGCCAGGATCAGTTCGCGGCTGGGAATAGGGTTTTCGTATTTTTCCGCTTCACGAGCGGCCTCGGGATCGAGGGACTGCCAATCGGCCATTAGAGAGTTTTCACCTTGTCTATATGCGGGTTAGTTTGGCATAGGCGCCGGGAAACGGGAAATTTCCGCTTCTATAAGGCTTTGCATGGCCCTGTATCGACGCTCTGATAGGGTTTTGAACGCCGCTGGTAAAAAAATTCAGTTTTTTCTGCAGTAGGGGTTTACAGTTAAAAAGGCGCTCCGTATAGTGCGCGCCATCGACGACGCACAAGCGCTTTCGATGATGCCCAGGTGGTGAAATTGGTAGACACGCCAGCTTCAGGTGCTGGTGACCTTACGGTCGTGGAAGTTCGAGTCTTCTCCTGGGCACCAATTTCGAGTTTGAGACTAGATCAGTTTCAAGACTCACACAAAACCCGCGAAAGCGGGTTTTTTGCATTTGCGGGAAAGCTTTTGTTCACACTGATTTATTAAAACCAAATCAGGGGTTTACAGATCAAAAAGGCCTCCGTATAGTGCGCCACATCAACAGCGGCAACGCTTGCGATGATTGCCCAGATGGTGAAATTGGTAGACACGCCAGCTTCAGGTGCTGGTGACCTTACGGTCGTGGAAGTTCGAGTCTTCTTCTGGGCACCAATTCAAATTCAAGGTTCAGGCCTTGGATTTCACAAAAACCCGCGAAAGCGGGTTTTTGCGTTTCTGGCTTCCTGAATTTCGCCATCCCTACAGGATCGCCAGTCGCCCCACAAGGCGCACTTGAGAAACAATATCGTTTATCATTGTTGCAAGTTTTTGCAATGCGACAGTGAGGAACCCTGCGAATGACGTTTCGAAATACCCTGCGCCGAGGCCTGACCTTCACCCTCCTCGGCCTGGCACTCGCCACTCCCCTCACCCAGGCTGCCGATGCGGTTTCCCTGACTCTCTACAACGGCCAGCACAAGGAAGTCGGCGACGCGATTGCCAAGGCTTTCGAAGCCAAGACCGGCATCCACGTCAACGTGCGCAAAGGCAGCAGCAACCAGCTCGCCAGCCAGATCATCGAAGAAGGCGACCGCTCCCCCGCCGATGTGATCTACACCGAAGAGTCGCCGCCGCTGAATAACCTCGGCGAACAGGGTCTGCTGGCCAAGGCCGATGACGCCACGCTGGCAGTTCTGCCGGAAAAATACGTCGCCGCCAATGGCACCTGGATCGGCGTTACCGCCCGCGTACGCGTGGTCGCGTTCAATCCGAAACTGATCGATGAAAAAGACCTGCCGAAATCGGTGATGGAATTTTCCGAGCCGCAGTGGCAGGGCAAGGTCGGCTTCGTTCCGACCAGCGGCGCCTTCCAGGAGCAGGCCGTAGCGATCATCAAGCTGCACGGTCGTGACGCCGCCGAAGAATGGCTGACCGGCCTGCGCGCATTCGGCAAGACCTACAGCAACAACATGGTCGCGCTCAAAGCGGTGGAAAACGGCGAAGTCGCTACCGTACTGGTGAACAACTACTACTGGTTCGCCCTGCAACGCGAGAAGGGCAAGCTCGATTCCAAATTGCATTACTTCACCGGCGGCGACGCTGGCGGCTTGATCACCGTGTCCAGCGCTGCCGTACTGAAATCCAGCAAACATCCAAAAGAAGCCCAGCAATTCCTCGCCTTCATGGCCAGCGAAGAAGGTCAGCGCGTGATCACCCAGACCACCGCTGAATATCCGCTGCACAAAGGCATGGAATCGGATCGCGGTCTCAAGCCGTTCAGCGAACTGGAAGCGCCGAACGTCACCCCGGCGGATCTGGGCAACGCTGAAGAAGCGCTGGAACTGGAACGCGAAGTTGGCCTGAACTGATGGCAGCATCGTTATCGCCCCCCGCCGCGCGCGGGGGTTATGTGCCAAGGCGCAAGCGGCCGTCGATCTGGCTGGTGCTGCCGGTATTGCTACTGGTGGTACTGAGCCTGTTGCCACTGGCCTACGTCGGGGTGAAAGCCTGGCAGGCCGGCTGGGCCGAGGCGCTGCATTTGCTGTGGCGCCCGTATGTGTTTGGCCTGTTGCGCAACACCTTGGCACTGATGGTCGGCGTGACGATCACCTGCGCCGTGATCGGCCTGTCGCTGGCATGGCTACTGGAACGCAGCAATCTGCCGGGTCGACGCCTGTGGGGCGTGATCCTGTGCCTGCCGTTTGCGGTGCCGGCGTTTGTCAGCAGCTTCACCTGGGTGTCGCTGAGTGCGCAGTTCGAAGGCCTCGGCGGAGCGATTCTGGTGATGAGCCTGTCGAAGTATCCGCTGATCTTCCTGCCAGTCGCGGCGACCCTGCGCAATCTCGATCCCTCTCTCGAAGAATCCGCCCGCACGCTGGGACAGAATCGCTGGGGCGTGTTTTTCCGCGTCACCCTGCCGCTGTTGTGGCCATCGCTGTTGGCCGGCTCGCTGCTGATTGCCCTGCACATGCTGGTGGAATTCGGCGCGCTGTCGATCATCGGTTTGCAGACCTTTACCACGGCGATCTACCAGCAATTCGAACTGGAATTCAGTAACGCCAACGCAGCGATGCTTTCGGCGGTGTTGCTGGCGCTGTGCCTGCTGCTGTTGTGGCTGGAACTGCGGGTGCGCGGCAAGGGCCGGCATGTGCGCACCGGCCAAGGTGCAGCGCGACAGGCTGAGCAAGTAAAGCTTGGGCCATGGGCTGCGGCAGGTCAGTTGTATTGCCTGTTGCTGGCGATTATCGGCAGCGGCGTTCCGCTGGGCATGTTGGCCTACTGGCTGGCGGTCGGCTCATCGGCGGCGTTCCCGGTAGCGGCGATCACCGAAGCGCTGTTGTCGTCACTGGCACTGTCGCTGGGCGGCGCGGCGCTGTGCCTGGTACTGGCGGTTCCAGTCGGCTTGCTGGTGGTGCGCTACAAAGGCCAATTGGCAATCTGGGCCGAACGCCTGCCTTATCTGCTGCACGCGCTGCCGGGCCTGGTGATTGCGTTGACGCTGGTGTATTTCGCCCTGCATTACGTACCGGTGCTGTATCAGACGTCGGGCTTGCTGCTGATCGCCTATGCGCTGCTGTTTCTGCCACTGGCGCAGGCGCCGATTCGTACGGCACTGAACAAGGCTGCGCCACAGCTGGAAGAAGCGGCGCGGACCTTGGGCGCATCGTCGTTCACGGCGTTTTGCCGGGTGACCTTGCCGATCATTTTCCCGGCACTGGGCGCGGCGTTTGCGCTGGTGTTTCTCGATGCGATGAAGGAATTGACGGCGACGTTGCTGCTCAGCCCAACCGGACTGAATACGCTGGCGACCGAGGTCTGGGCGCATACAGCGAATGTCGAGTTTGCGGCGGCGGCGCCTTATGCGGCGTTGTTGATTGTGGTCTCGGGGTTGCCGGTTTATCTGCTGACGACGCGGATGTATCTGAGCCGCTGATACCGTTTTCGCGAGCAGGCTCGTTCCCACGATGGATTGAGTTTCCCCGTGGGAGCGAGCCTGCTCGCGAAGATGCCAGCCCGGATAACATCAAGCGCGGAACTGCCCCAGGCTAGCCTTCAACTGCGCCGCCAGACCATCCAGCACCTTGCCACTGGCGGTGGTTTCCACCACTGCCTGCGCCGCTTTCTCGGCTTGGGCATGAATCGTTTCGACGCGCCCACGCACTGCCTGTGCACCCTGCGCCTGATGCGCTGCTGCTTGCGTCGCCAGACCGATCGCCGCATGCACCTGCTCGACCGAAGCCTGCACCGATTGCTGCAAGCGCGCACTGTCGCGCAAGACCAGCAAACCTTCGCTGGCCTGCCGTCCGGCCTGGCCAATCGCCTCGACTGCCTCACGTGCGCCCTGTTGCAGAGCGACGATGTGCGCTTGAATATCACCCGTGGAGCTTTGCGTCTTGCTCGCCAGCGCACGAACTTCATCCGCCACCACGGCAAACCCACGCCCGGTTTCACCGGCCCGCGCCGCCTCGATCGCAGCGTTCAATGCCAGCAGGTTGGTCTGTTCGGCGATGCCGTGAATCACCGTCAGCACCACCTCAATCTGCTCGCTCTGCTGCGCCAGTCGCTCGATAACCTTCGCCCCGGTATCGACCTGCCCGGCCAGCGCTTCGATCAGGCTGCCAACCTTCGCCGAAGTCCGGGTGTTCTCATCGGTGGCCTGACGAATATCGACAACCTGCTTGAGCGCCGCCTGCATTGCCTGACTTTCCGACTGCGCCTCGTCTGCCATTTGCGACAGCGCGCGCAGGCTTTCTGCAACTTCATCGCGCTGCATTCCGGCAGCCGCATCGGCGCCAGCGTTGCGCAAAGTCATCGCGCCAATTTCCACGCCAGTGCGCTGCGCGACATCGCCCGCCTCGCGCACGATCGGCTGCAGCTTGTCGACGAAGCGATTGACCGCCGACGCCATGTCGCCGATTTCATCCTTGCTGTTGATCTGCACACGCTTGGTCAGGTCGCCCTCGCCCGCCGCCAGATCGTCCATCGCCGCATTGAGCATTTTCAGGCGATTGACCACGCGATGACCGAGCACCACGGCCAGCAACAGCAGCACGCCGCAACCGACCAGTGCCAGGCCAAGGCCGATACGCCAGCGCAGTGTCGCGGCAGCGTCTTGAACGGTTTGTGCGGTGTTGGCTTTCATTTCGCCAGCGGTGCCCTGCGCCGATTGCAGACGCGCCTGCATCGCTTTGGCGCTGTCCGCCGCCGCGCCTTTGAGGCTGTCGCCGACCAATTGATCGCTGCTGGCAATCAGCGCCAGGAAGCGCTTGTCGAGCTCGGCCAGATCGGTTTCCACCGAGGCTGTGGAAACGCCCATCAGCACTTTGCCGATCTCCACGCCATTGGGATTGATCGAGGCCTCGAGGTAGTAGACCGAAGGATCATTCTTCGCCGCATCCAGCACTTTATCCAACGCACGCTCACCCTGACCTTTTTCCAGCAAGGCCTTGTTGATCGGGTTTTCACGGTTGAGATAACGGGTCAGATGCTGGCCGGTGGCGTCGTCATACACCACGAACAGCACGTTGGGATTGCGCTGGGCGCGGCGGGCGAACTCCGAGAGCGTCGGCACGTCGCTGTCCCACATGGCACGCGGCGCTACGGATGCAAGCAACTGCGCCATGTCGTTGGCCGAATCCTTCAGGTCCTTTTCCAGCGTCGCTCGCAGCTGCGCCTGCTCTTCTTTCAGACGCGCGGACAGGCCGACCGTCAGGCGCTGACGAGTGCTGGCCGATAACGCATCAAGACTCGAAGTGACTTCACGCCCGGCCTGCTCCAGCTCACCGGAGAGCTTCTGGCTGTCGGCACCCAGGCGCACGGCCAGATCGGCTTCCAGCGCGGTGACCGTGCTCCGCGTCAGGGCAACCGCCACCAACACCTGCACCAAAAGGGCGATACCAAGGGTAACGAACACCGGCCGCAACAAACGGCTTTGTAACAGTGAGAGAACGGCTGACACTTTAAATCCCTCTACTTCTGACGCCATTAATTTGATGGCACTCTTGTAGACAGATTCACAGCAAAGGTCATGCCGTCCAACAGGCATAAACGACAAAGGCCCCGATTAAGGGGCCTTTGTTTTTTACATCAACGACTTATCAAGCAAACGGATGACGCAGAACGATGGTTTCGTTGCGGTCCGGGCCCGTCGAAATAATGTCGATCGGCGCGCCGATCAACTCTTCAACGCGTTTGATGTAGGCACGAGCATTGGCCGGCAGCTCTTCCAGGGTTTTTGCACCCACGGTCGATTCGCTCCAGCCTGGCACTTCTTCGTACACAGGCTGCAGGCCTACGTAGCTGTCAGCATCGGTCGGGGCAACAGCATTGCCTTGCGCGTCTTTGTAGCCGACGCAGATGTTGATGGTTTCCAGACCGTCGAGTACGTCCAGCTTGGTCAGGCAGATGCCCGAGATGCTGTTCACATCGATAGCGCGACGCAGGATGACGGCGTCAAACCAGCCGCAGCGACGGGCGCGACCAGTGGTGGCGCCGAACTCGTGACCCTGCTTGGCCAGGTGTGCACCGACTTCGTCAAACAACTCGGTCGGGAACGGGCCGGAACCGACGCGAGTGGTGTAAGCCTTGGTGATGCCCAGGATGTAGTCGAGGAACATCGGACCAACGCCCGAACCGGTCGCCACGCCACCCGCAGTGGTGTTGGAGCTGGTCACGTACGGGTAGGTGCCGTGGTCGATGTCGAGCAACGAACCTTGCGCGCCTTCGAACATGATGTCCTTGCCGGCACGACGCAGGTCGTGCAGCTCGGCAGTCACGTCGAGCATCAGCGGCTTGAGCAGCTCAGCGTATTCCTTGCATTCGGCCAGGGTCTTTTCGAATTCGATGGCTGGCTCTTTGTAGTAACCGACCAGCATGAAGTTGTGGTAATCCACCAGTTCACGCAGCTTGTCTTCGAAGCGTGGCATGTTCAGCAAGTCGCCGACACGCAGGCCACGACGGGCAACTTTATCTTCGTACGCCGGGCCGATGCCGCGACCGGTAGTACCGATCTTCAGCTCGCCACGGGCCTTTTCACGGGCCTGGTCCAGCGCGACGTGGAAGGACAGGATCAGCGGGCAGGACGGGCTGATACGCAAGCGCTCGCGCACCGGTACGCCTTTCTCTTCCAGCTTGGTGATCTCGCGCAGCAGGGCGTCAGGTGCAACCACCACGCCGTTGCCGATCAGGCATTGCACGCCTTCGCGCAGCACGCCCGACGGAATCAGGTGCAAGACGGTTTTCTCGCCGTCGATCACCAGCGTGTGACCCGCGTTGTGGCCACCCTGGTAGCGCACTACGGCGGCAGCATGTTCGGTCAGCAGATCAACGATCTTGCCTTTGCCCTCATCACCCCACTGGGTGCCCAGGACTACGACATTCTTACCCATAACACTTGTCCTCATTCGCGCAAACTTGGTGCCGGCGATGGCCGGCAGGAAAACTCAAGAAGCCAGTGGCGATACTTGCCAAAGCCCGTTCTGCTGAATCAATTGCCGGTCGCAGTCCGCATCACGGGCGGCGGCCAAAGGTTGTCCAGGCAAGGCCTGAACGACACGCTGACCCTCACTGCGCAACTGGCAAACCTGCTGCCAGAGTGCCGCATCCGTACTGTCAGGCATCCAGATACCGCCAGACGGTAGCTCGATCTCAGCACGCCCCAGGGTCACCAGGGTTTTCAAATCGGTAGAGAAACCAGTCGCCGGACGGGCGCGACCGAAGTCGGCACCGATGTCATCGTAACGACCGCCCTGAGCGATGGACTGGCCAACGCCCGGCACGAACACCGCGAACACCACACCGGTGTGGTAGTGGTAGCCGCGCAACTCACCGAGGTCGAAATACAGCGGCAGGTGCGGGAAGCGCACGGAAAGACGCTCGGCGATCGCCAGCAGGTCTTCCAGCGCCGCCAGCACCGGCGCCGGCGCATTGGCCAGACGCTCGCGGGCAGCGCTCAATACTTCACGGCCGCCGCACAGATCAACCAAGGCACGCAGCATCCCCGACAGATCGGCCGGGAGACCTTCGGTCAGGGTAATCACTTCATCGATGGCCTTGCGCTGCAGGGCATCGAACAACTGCTGCTCGACTTCACCGGAAAGACCAGCGGCACGCGCCAGACCACGGTAGATGCCGACATGCCCGAGGTCCATGTGCACGTCCGGCACATCGGCCAGTTGCAGCATGGCCAGCATCAGGCTGATGACTTCGACGTCGCTGCTCGGGCTGGCGTCGCCGTACAGCTCGGCGCCCAGCTGGATCGGGCTGCGCGAGGACGACAATGCACGCGGCTGGGCGTGCAGGACACTGCCTGCGTAGCACAGACGGCTCGGGCCTTCGCGGCGCAGGGTGTGCGCATCGATACGCGCCACCTGCGGTGTGATGTCGGCACGGAAACCCATCTGCCGGCCCGATTGCGGGTCGATGACCTTGAAGGTACGCAGATCCAGGTCCTGGCCCGCGCCGGTCAGCAGGGATTCCAGGTACTCGATATGGGGAGTCACGACGAACTCGTAACCCCAGCTCTGGAACAGATCCAACACCTGACGACGCGCGACTTCAATGCGCGCCGCCTCCGGTGGCAGTACTTCTTCGATGCCATCTGGCAGCAGCCAGCGGTCTACCGTTGCCATTACGCCATTCCCCTTTGATCCGGGCGGCCAGCACTAGGCGAGCCTTGAGTGAAGCAGAAAATGACCGGAGCGTTCAAAACGCACGCGCATGAACGACGCAGCGAAAGGCCGGCTGGCGGCTTCGCCCATCACTTTCCTCGAAAAACGCTCGGGCTATTCAAACCCGATGCCTGCAACAAAAACAGCAATCAAACGTGCAGACGCAAAAAAGCCGGGAATTTCCCGGCTGCCGCATCATACACACGTTTTCCAAAAGGATCACCCCGCCCGAGGTTTTAGCCGCCGGGCGGACTGATTCAGGTCAACGTCGTATCAAGGTTTGGCTTTTTCCAGGTAACGGAAGAAGTCGCTGCTTGGGTCGAGGACCAGGACGTCGGATTTGTTCGCAAAGCTTTCACGGTAGGCACGCAGGCTACGGTAGAAACCGTAGAACTCCTGATCCTGACCGTAGGCCTTGGAGTAGATCGCAGCTGCCTGGGCGTCACCGTCACCGCGAACCTCTTCGGATTCACGATAGGCTTCGGCCAGCAGCACGCGGCGTTGACGATCGGCGTCGGCACGGATGCCTTCGGCCAGCTCGTTACCCTTGGCGCGGTGCTCGCGAGCTTCACGCTCACGCTCGGTGCTCATACGCTCGAACACGCTGCGGTTCACTTCCTTCGGCAGATCGATGGCCTTGACCCGGACATCAACCACTTCGATACCCAGCTCTTTTTCCGCCATCTTGTTCAGCGATGCAGTGATGTCAGCCATCAGCGCATCACGCTCACCCGACACCACTTCGTGCAGGGTGCGCTTGCCGAACTGGTCACGCAGGCCCGATTCGAGACGACGGGACAAACGCTCGTCGGCGATCTGCTTCAGACCCGAAGTCGCGGTGTAGAAGCGCTCGGCATCTTTCACCCGCCACTTGGCGTAGGCATCGACCATCACGGCTTTCTTTTCCAGAGTCAGGAAGCGCTGCGTCGGTGCATCCAGCGTCAGCAGACGCGCGTCGAATTTGCGCACCTGGTTGACGTAAGGCACTTTCACATGCAGACCTGGCTGGACATCGGCCTGAACCACACGACCGAATTGCAGCAGCACCGCGCGCTCGGTCTGAGCGACGATGTAGAAGCAATTCCAGCCCACCAGTACCACAACGACGCCAACGATCAGGGCGATCAGCGATTTATTGCTCATCAGCGGGTCTCCCTTGTACGCGCCTGCGGCACGTCAGTGACATGCGGCGTGACGTCCGTGTTGTTGCTGGCGGCCGAACCGGTCACCGGTGCGTTGCCCGAGCTATTCTGGATCATTTTGTCCAACGGCAGGTAAAGCAGATTGCTCTGGCCGTTCTTGTTGCCGGTCACGAGCACCTTGCTGGTGTTGCTGAAGACTTCCTGCATGGTGTCCAGGTACAGACGCTCGCGGGTGACTTCAGGTGCCTTGCGATACTCGGCGACCAGTTTGGTGAAGCGATCGGCCTCACCCTTGGCGCGCGAGATGGTCTCGTCGCGATAACCGTTGGCATCTTCGATGATGCGCTGGGCCTGACCACGGGCTTCCGGCACGACGCCGTTGGCGTAGGTTTCAGCCTGGTTGCGCGAACGCTGCTCGTCTTCACGGGCGCGGATCACGTCATCGAAGGCTTCCTGCACTTCACGCGGTGCCGCTGCGCTCTGTACGTTGACCTGAGTCACGGTGATACCGGTGCGATAGGTATCGAGGAAACGTTGCAGACGCTCCTTGATTTCGCTGGCCATCAATTCACGACCTTCGGTCAGCACCTGGTCCATGGCGGTGGAACCGACCACGTGACGCAGTGCACTTTCGGTCGCGTGCTGCAGACTGATTTCCGGCTGATCGACGTTCAGCACGAAGTCCTGCAGGTTGCTGATCTTGTACTGCACGGTCAGCGGCACTTCGACGATGTTCTCGTCTTCAGTCAGCATCTGGCCCTGCTTGGTGTACGCACGCTCACGCGTCACGTTCTCCATGTACTTCTTGTCGATCGGCGGGAAGTAGATGTTCAGGCCCGGGCCGACAGTCTCGTAGTACTTGCCGAAGCGCAGCACAACGGCTTGCTCCTGCTCGTCCACCACGTAGACCGCGCTGTACAGCCAGACAGCCGCCAACACGACCAGGCCGATGCCGAGCAGACCGCCGAAGCCGCCACTGCTGCGCCCCGACCCGCCGCCGTCATCACCGCGTTTCTTACCACCACCGAACAACCCGTTCAGGCTTTCCTGCAGCTTTCGGAAGGCCTCGTCGAGATCCGGTGGTCCCTTGCGGTCGCCGTTATTGCGGCGCTTGCCACCCCAGGGATCCTGATTATTCGAGTTGCCACCCGGCTCATTCCAAGCCATAGCGCTCTCCATCTGATAAAGCAAAGACGCACCCACGGCGCGCCGACCAATGCTACAGAATGCCTGCCGTTGCGGCACAACCGCTTTGTCAGGCTTTTATTGCAAAGTGTGTTGCTCGATGAATTCCATCGGCTGCAATCCTTCGCGGCTTACCAATCGATTCAACTCGATCCGGGGCAAACGAACGGCCAGCAGGCTGACACCTTCATCATCGTATTCTTCTTTCTGCACCGCCCCGAGTTCGAAGAACTGCGCACGCAGCCGAGCGAATCGTTGCGGCAAGCGCAAGGTACCGACGAACAGATCACTGCCGAGCAACTCGGCGATGGCCTGTTCAAGCAATTCCAGACCGCTGCCATCACGCGCCGAGAGCCAGACCCGTTGCGGCTTGCCATCGGCATCGCGCTGGATCTGCGGCTCGACGCCTTCAAGCAAATCGAGTTTGTTATAGACCTCGAGGATCGGCAAGTCCTGGGCACCAATCTCGCCCAGCACCACCATCACCTGCTCGATCTGCAACATGCGATCCGGTTCGGCCGCATCGATCACGTGCAACAGCAGGTCGGAATTGCTCGACTCTTCGAGCGTAGACCGAAATGCCTCGACCAGCTTGTGTGGCAGGTGACGAATGAACCCCACGGTGTCGGCGAGGACGATGGGACCGAGGTCGTCAAGCTCCAGCCGGCGCAGGGTCGGGTCGAGCGTGGCGAACAGTTGATCGGCCGCGTACACCTCGGACTTCGTCACGTTGTTGAAGAGTGTCGATTTGCCGGCGTTGGTGTATCCCACCAGCGAAACGGTAGGGATGTCCGCACGGGATCGGCCACGGCGCGACTGCTCGCGCTGACTGCGCACCTTCTCCAGCCGCCCCTTGATCTGACGCAGGCGAACCCGCAGCAGACGGCGGTCGGTTTCCAGCTGGGTTTCACCCGGACCGCGCATACCGATACCGCCACCCTGACGCTCAAGGTGAGTCCAGCCGCGAACCAGCCGCGTGCTCATGTGGTCAAGCTGGGCCAGTTCGACCTGCAGCTTGCCCTCATGGGTGCGTGCGCGTTGGGCGAAAATATCGAGAATCAGCCCGGTGCGGTCGATCACGCGACACTCGAAGACACGTTCAAGGTTGCGTTCCTGACTGGGCGTGAGGATGTGATTGAAAATCACCAGATCGGCTTCTTCAGCCTTGACCAGGTCGCGCAGTTCCTCGACCTTGCCGCTGCCGATCAGATATTTGGCGGTTGGCCGATGACGCGGCACGTTAAAAAACGCGACGGTCTCGGCGCCAGCCGAATTTGCCAACTCCTGAAACTCCTGCGGATCTTCGCGCGCCTCAGGGTCCTGTCCATCCAAGTGAACGAGGATGACTCGTTCACCACCACCGTGGCGCTCAAAGAACAAAGGAGACTCCTATCAGGCGTTACCCGGCGCTGCATCGGCATCGCCCTGTTCGTTTTCGGTTGCGCTAGGCAGACGAATTGGACGAACCGGCACGACGGTCGAGATAGCGTGTTTGTAGACCATCTGGCTTACGGTGTTTTTCAGCAGGATCACGAACTGGTCGAACGACTCGATCGTCCCTTGCAGCTTGATACCGTTGACCAGATAGATGGAAACCCCGACTTTCTCTTTACGTAAAGTGTTCAGGTAAGGGTCTTGTAGCGAATGCCCTTTTGACATGTGCCGCACTCCTTTAAGGATTCAATAATAAAAACAGGTAAATTCAGATGGCTTCGGCCGTCACACCCCCAAGGATAGACGGCAATTGCAAGGACTCAGCTCAATATGGAGATGGTCCCAAGGTATTTCAAGGCGCGTGGCAGATTGTCGCAATCAAGACTGTCCAGCCAATGCAAATCGTCCCAGCTGCGCAGCCAGGTAAACTGGCGTTTGGCCAATTGGCGCGTGGCGATGATGCCCCGCTCCTGCATCTGGGCCAATGTCAGCTTGCCGTCCAGGTAATCCCAGACTTGGCGGTAGCCTACCGCACGTATAGACGGCAACCCCGAATGCAGGTCACTTCTTTTACGCAGGGCTACGACCTCGTCGATGAATCCCTGTTCCAACATATTTGTGAATCTTTGTTCAATTCGCTGGTGCAGAACCTGACGATTCGCCGGAGCAATGGCCAGGTTCGCGACAGTATAGGGCAATTGTTGCCGTCCCGAAGCGGCTGCTTCAGTACTTTGCACAGATTGTTGCTCGCGCAGAGCGGTCATGCTCTGCCCGCTGACTCGATACACTTCCAGTGCCCGACTCAAGCGTTGCGGATCATTGGGATGGATGCGCGCCGCCGACACCGGATCGATCTGCGCCAACTGTTCGTGCAGGGCTTGCCAGCCGAGGCGTGCAGCTTCTTCCTCGATCTGCGCGCGGACCTCGGGATCGGCTGCCGGCATGTCCGCCAGACCTTCGACCAGAGCCTTGTAATAGAGCATGGTGCCGCCGACCAGCAGCGGGATCTTTCCTCGCCCAGTGATTTCGGCCATGGCTTGCAACGCGTCGCGACGGAAATCGGCAGCGGAATACGCTTCAGCGGGGTCGAGGATGTCGATCAGCCGGTGCGGGTATTCGGCCAACAACTCTTTCGAAGGCTTGGCCGTGCCGATGTCCATGCCGCGGTAGACCAGCGCCGAATCGACACTGATCAACTCGCACGGCAGCACCTTGGTCAGCTCGATGGCCAGATCGGTCTTGCCCGCAGCGGTCGGGCCCATCAGAAAAATCGCTGGAGGCAGCTGGCTCATCAACGACCGCGCAGGAACAGTTTGTCCAGATCGTCCAGGCCCAATTGGGTCCAGGTCGGTCGGCCATGGTTGCATTGACCACTGCGCTCGGTGTTTTCCATATCGCGCAGCAGACCGTTCATTTCCGGCAGGGCCAGACGCCGGTTGGCGCGGATCGCGCCGTGGCAGGCCATGGTGCCGAGCAGTTCGTTGAGGTGCGCCTGGATACGGTCACTGGTGCCGTATTCCATCAGGTCAGAGAGCACGTCGCCGACCAGTCGATTGGCTTCGGCCTGCTTGAGCAAAGCGGGAATCTGCCGGATCGCCAGGGTTTCCGGCCCCAGTCGCTGCAATTCAAAACCAAGACGCTGAAACCAGGCGGCGTGTTCTTCAGCGCAATCGGCCTCGCGCTGACTGACCGCCAGCGATTCCGGCACCAGCAACGGCTGGCCACTGAGACCTTCGCTGGCCATGGCGATTTTCAGGCGCTCGTACATGATCCGCTCGTGGGCGGCATGCATGTCCACCAGCACCAGGCCATGGGCGTTTTCGGACAAGATATAGATGCCTTTTAGCTGCGCCAGTGCATAGCCGAGCGGCGGAATATCTTCCTGACCGGTCGGCAGTGCGCTGGCATTGGCTTCAGGCAGCGGCGCGAAAAATTCCTTGTATGCGGCTTGCGCCTCGGCAGCAGGCACCGCCGATTGCGGACGCGGCGTGTATTGATACTGATAAGCGCCGCCAGCGCTGGCGCCGGATGACGTGTTGAACGCCGGTTGCGCCTGCGGCTGCTCCAGCAGCGCATTGGCGGCCAGACGCATCTCGCCCTGTGGGCCAAACTCGCCCGCCTCGATCCCGCTCGGCCGAACGATCGCCGTGGTGACCGAGCCGGCCAATTGATCTTCCGGACGCACATCGCCCAGCGCACGGTGCAGCGTGCCATACAGGAAATCGTGGACCATGCGCCCGTCACGGAAGCGTACTTCGTGCTTGGTCGGGTGCACGTTGACGTCTACTGCTGCCGGATCGACCTCGAAAAACAGTGCGAAGGTCGGATGCCGACCGTTGAACAGCACGTCGCGATAAGCCTGGCGTACCGCGTGCGCCACCAGTTTGTCGCGCACCGCCCGCCCGTTCACAAAGAAATACTGCAAGTCAGCCTGGCTACGGTTGAAGGTTGGCAAACCGACCCAGCCCCACAGGTGCAAGCCATTGCGTTCGATCTCGATCGGCAACGCCTGCTCAAGGAAACCCGAACCGCAGATCGCCGCCACACGCCGTGCGCGGGCCGCATCATCGTGGGCCTCGTGCAGGCTGAGGATGGTCTTGCCGTTGTGGCGCAGATGAAAAGCCACGTCGAAGCGCGCCAGCGCCAGACGCTTGATCACTTCCTGCAGGTGATCGAATTCGGTTTTTTCGGTCTTGAGAAATTTGCGCCGGGCCGGGGTGTTGAAGAACAGGTCGCGGACTTCCACCGAAGTGCCGACCGGATGCGCCGCCGGCTGCACGCGCGGCGCCATGTCCCGGCCTTCGGTTTCGACCTGCCAGGCCTGATCGGCATCGCGGGTGCGCGAGGTCAGGGTCAGACGCGCCACGGAGCTGATCGACGCCAGCGCCTCGCCACGGAAACCCAGGCTCATCACCTGTTCGAGATCCTCAAGATTGCGAATCTTGCTGGTGGCGTGACGGGCCAGGGCGAGCGGCAGGTCATCGGCGGAAATACCGCTGCCGTCATCGCGCACGCGCAGCAACTTGACGCCGCCCTGCTCGACATCGACGTCAATACGCTTGGCGCCGGAGTCGAGGCTGTTTTCCAGCAACTCCTTGATCACCGAAGCCGGGCGCTCGACCACCTCACCGGCGGCAATCTGGTTCGCCAGCCGCGGGCTGAGCAGCTCGATGCGCGCAGTGTTCAATACCTGGTTCATTCTTTGGACGCCAGTTCGGTGCCAGGAATCGTCAGGTGCTGACCGACTTTCAGCTCATCGCTTTTCAGATTGTTGGCGGCGCGCAAGGTGGCCGGCGAAACCTGATAGCGCACGCCGATCATCGCCAGGGTTTCCCCCGGGCCGACACGGTGGTCGCGCGGGCCTTGAGCAATCTTGCCGGAATCACGCAGCCAGGCGATGTAGGTGCCCGGCGGCGGATTCTGCTGGAAGAACTGGCGTACGCCGCTGCTGATCGAACGGGCCAGCGCTTGCTGATGGCTCGACGCGGACAGCTTGTTCGCTTCGTTGGCGTTGGAAATGAAGCCGGTTTCAACCAGGATCGACGGAATGTCCGGCGACTTCAGCACCATGAACCCGGCTTGTTCCACACGCTGTTTGTGCAGCGGCGTAACGCGACCGATATTGGTCAGCACCTTCTGGCCGACGTTGAGACTGGAGGTCAGCGACGCAGTCATCGACAGGTCGAGCAACACGCCGGCGAGCATGCGGTCCTTGTCGTCGAGGCTGACGTTGCCGGCACCGCCAATCAGGTCGGAACGGTTTTCACTGTCGGCCAGCCAGCGGGCGGTCTCGGAGGTAGCGCCACGATCGGACAGGGCGAACACCGAAGCACCGAAAGCGGCCGCGGACGGCGCAGCGTCGGCGTGGATCGAGACGAACAGGTCGGCGCCCTTCTTGCGGGCGATTTCGGTACGCCCGCGCAATGGAATGAAGTAGTCGCCGGTACGGGTCAGCTCGGCGCGGAAGCCTTTCATGCCGTTGACCTGACGCTGCAATTCGCGGGCGATCTGCAGTACCACGTCTTTCTCACGCTGGCCGCGCGAGCCGGACGCGCCCGGGTCTTCCCCTCCGTGGCCGGCATCGATCACGACGATAATGTCGCGCTTGCCAGCCGGGGCTGGCGGCAGCTTGATCGCCGGTTCGGTCGGAGTCACCGGCACCGCCGGCACGGTCGCTACCGATGGCGTCGGGGCTGGCGGCGGCGCGGCATCGGCCGGGTTGTCGAACAGATCGACCACCAGACGGTTGCCGTACTGCGCGTTCGGCGCCAGCGAGAAGCTTTTCGGGGTGACGGCTTTTTTCAGGTCGATGACCACCCGCAGGTCGGTCGGCGTGCGCTGGGCTGAGCGCATCGCGGTGATAGGCGTGTTCGCGGTCTGCACGTTCAACGGCGCGCCGAGGGTGGCGCCGTTGATGTCGATCACCAGCCGATCAGGGGCTGTCAGGGTGAAAACGCTGTGCTGCACCGGGCCGCTGAGGTCAAAGACCAGTCGCGTATTGTCCGGCGCACGCCACAGGCGCACGCTGTTGACCTTTGAATCGGCCACAGCGTTGACGGTTACTGCCATCAACATCAGTCCAGCGGCAGCCACCAACGCGCGAAAGCGCATACCAAACCCCATCATTTAATTGGATTCCAATGCCAAAGCGGCACACCAGGCCTCGCCACGCGAGCCCTGGGCTAAAATTTTCAGCGAACGCCCGCTGTCTTGCGGGCTAATGGTAATGGTCAGGTCAGGCTTTGGCAAAAAGCCTGCACCTTTATCGGGCCATTCGATCAGGCACAGGGCATCGTCTTCGAAGTAGTCGCGGATGCCGAGAAACTCCAGCTCCTCGGGATCGACCAGGCGATAGAGGTCGAAGTGGAAGGCACGAACGTCACCGATCTCGTAGGGCTCGACCAATGTGAAGGTCGGACTTTTTACCGCGCCGACATGCCCCAGCCCACGAATGATGCCCCGTGACAGGGTGGTTTTGCCCATACCCAGATTGCCTTCAAGAAAAATCAGGCCATGGCCCTGGGTGACGCGGGCGATTCGTGCGCCAAAGTCGCTCATCGCCTGTTCATCGGCCAGGTACAGGGTTACTTCAGACACGGTGCTTGCTCCTCCAACAACTGACGAATGGCTGGAATCAGATCACTGGCCGCCAGCCCACGGCCGAATTTGCCTTGTTGCATACCCGCGTTGGCGTGCAGCCAGACGGCCAGGCATGCCGCATCGAACGCGTCCATGCCCTGGGCCAGCAATGCGCCGGTCAGACCGGCCAGCACATCCCCCAACCCGCCCGTGGCCATCGCCGGATGGCCCTGATGACATAGGGCCAGACGCCCATCGGGATGGGCGATCAGACTGCCGGCCCCTTTCAGAACCACTACCGCTGAATACTTTTTGCTCAACGCCAGAGCAGCGGCCGGGCGATCGGCCTGCACTTCGGCGGTACTGATGCCAAGCAAGCGCGCCGCTTCACCCGGATGCGGGGTGATCACGCAATCCTTGGGCAACTGGACAAAATCGCTGGCCAGCAGGTTCAACGCGTCGGCGTCCCACACTTGCGGCAACGCAGCATTGGCGGCCGCCGACGACAGGGCACGGCCCCAACTGGCCTGACCGAGACCCGGTCCGACCACCAGCACCGAAACCTTTTCCAGCAGCCCCATCAGTTGATTGGCTGACGAAGTGCCGAGCGCCATCGCCTCCGGGACCCGAGTCAGCGCCGCCGGCACATGCTCTGGGCGAGTCGCCAGCGAGACCATGCCCGCGCCGCCGCGCAAGGCCATTTCCGTGCTGAGCAGAATCGCTCCGCCGAAACCGTGATCGCCGCCGATCAGCAACACGTGGCCAAAGCGGCCCTTGTGCGAGGTCGGCGCGCGCGGCGCAAGTGCTGGAAGATTAGCGGCGCTCAGGCGCTGAGCGCAGACAGGAATGTCACTGAAAATTTCGTCGGGGGCTTGCAGGTCGCTGAAGACCAGCTCACCGATATGATCCGCCGCATCACCGGTCAACAGCCCGACCTTCATAGCAATGAAGGTCACCGTTAGATCGGCGCATACCGCGACACCCAGTTCACACCCGGTATCGGCACACAGCCCGGAAGGAATATCGACCGCCGCTACCGGCAAGCCGCAGGCGTTGATCGCTTTGATCGCCGAGGCATAGGGCTCACGCACTTCGCCGCTCAGGCCAGTGCCGAGCAAGGCATCGAGGACGACACCGCACAGCTCGCTTTGCGCCTGCCAGCCTTGCACCACAACACCAGCAGCCACGGATTCGGCATGGGCCAGTGCGGCATCGCCCTGCAAACGTTGCGGATCGCCGACGGCGAGAACGCGCACGGTCCAGCCGGCCCGCAGCGCCAACCCGGCCACCAGATAACCGTCACCGGCATTGTTGCCATGGCCGGCGAGCACGGTCAGCTCGTTCGCGCCCGGCCATTTGCGCACCAGTGCGCGCCACGTCGCGCGGGCGGCGCGTTGCATCAATTCGAAGCCCGGCGTGCCGGCGGCGATCAGCCGCGCGTCGAGTTCGCGCACCTGCGCGGCGCGGTACAGCGCGTCGGGTAATTCATCTTTCGTCTGCGGCATGCGTCTTCGGGCTCCGATGTCTGGCAGAATTATACGCACCTCAGCTCCGGTTTCTCTCGCCTCATGTCCGCCATCACCACAGACCTGCCCGCCCTCGCCCAATCGATCAAGGATTGGGGCCGCGAGCTGGGCTTCCAGCAAGTCGGCATCAGCGGTCTGGACCTGGCCGAACACGAGCAGCATCTGCAGCGCTGGCTCGAGGCCGGCTACCACGGCGACATGGACTACATGGGCGCCCATGGCAGCAAACGCTCGCATCCCGAAGAGCTGGTGCCGGGCACGTTGCGCGTGGTTTCCCTGCGCATGGACTACTTGCCAGGCGATACCGAAATGGCCAAACGCCTGGCTGAGCCGGAGAAGGCTTACGTGTCGCGTTATGCCTTGGGCCGCGATTACCACAAATTGATCCGTAAACGTGTTCAACAATTGGCCGACAAGATCCAGGCGGAGATCGGCCCGTTCGGCTTTCGTGCGTTTGTCGACAGCGCACCGGTGCTGGAAAAAGCCATCGCCGAACAGGCTGGACTGGGCTGGATCGGTAAAAACACCTTGGTGTTGAACCGCAAGGCCGGCAGTTATTTCTTCCTGAGCGAACTGTTCGTCGACCTGCCGCTACCGGTGGACGAACCGCACAGCACTGAACATTGCGGGCGTTGCACCGCATGCCTGGATATCTGCCCGACCAACGCCTTTGTCGGCCCGTACGTGCTGGACGCCCGGCGCTGCATTTCCTATTTGACCATTGAGCTGAAAACCGCGATTCCCGAAGAATTGCGGCCATTGATAGGCAATCGGGTGTTTGGCTGCGATGACTGCCAGATCGTCTGCCCATGGAACCGCTTCGCTCGGCCGACTGGAGAAAGCGATTTCAAGCCACGGCACAATTTCGATAATGCCGAGCTGGCTGAACTGTTCATGTGGGATGAAGAAAAGTTCTTGAGCAGCACCGAAGGTTCACCGTTGCGGCGTGCCGGGTACGAGCGCTGGTTACGCAATCTGGCGGTGGGGCTGGGCAATGCGCCTTCAACGATTCCTGTGCTGGAAGCGTTGAAGGCGCGACGTGATTATCCGTCAGAGTTGGTCAGGGAACATGTCGAGTGGGCACTGGAACAGCACGCCCACCGCGCGCTCGCAAAACCGGCAAGCGCACTGTTCAAATCGTAGCCGGACCTTGAGTGTTCCTGCTTTCGCCTTGTATCGTTTCGTTGCGTGCTCCGACTTACTTTTTTTCCTTTAAATGACCACCCAGCTGGTTGATGACCGCGATCCGCTCCTTGGCGTTTTCGGTCATATATATTCGGTCTCCTTGCGACAGATAGAGATGCATCGGCTTTGATGCTGAGCCGGATGGACCATGCATTGGCGTGTATTTGGCATGAATCAGCGCTGCAGAAGACGTCGGGGAGTTACCCGCCTCAATGTGCTGCATGAAGGTTTCGGCCTTTTCAAGCAAGCCGGTAAGGCCCTCTTTCTCAAGGATGTTCTTTTTGGGGTCGACCCTGACGAGTGACCATGGTTTCTCGGCCTCTTCCTGAACGGCCGCGCTGGCCTTCGCCTTCGCCTTGGCCGCCGCCTTGTTTCCCTTACCCTTGATCATGCCTCGGGCCATCTCTTGACCCGCTGCTTTGGAGCCTTTACTACTCAGGCCCTGCTTGAAGGCGCCAGCCAGTTTCCTGCCAGCATTGATGCCCGCTTTGGCACCAGCTGCCAGCCCTGCCCCCACCGAAGCCAGCCCAAGACCAAAACTGATCCAGCCCAATATCTCGCCCGCTTGAGAACCCGGTGCGAGTTCATTGACCACCTCGCTGGCAATACCCGCCAGGCCTGAAGCAACCGCCAGCCCCAATGCCGCCACTGCCCATGGCGTCGCCGCGCCCATCGTCACCACGCTGGCAACAATTCCGAGAACACTGAGGCCGATGCCCAGGATCGATTGCCAGGAGATATGCCCGGTAGGGTCGACACGATTGACAGGGTCGCCCAGGCAATAACTGTAGGCATTCAATCCGCCCGCGCCAAATGGACTCATGCTGTCGGGGGCGAGAAAGCGCATCAGTGTCGGACTATAAGCCCTGTAACCGTTGCCCAGCAGATACAGCCCGGTAACCGGATCCAGCTGTTCGCCGTTGAACCCTGCCACGCTGAACAATCCACCTTCGGCGGGACGATGCCCATAAGGGCTGTAGGCGCAATCGGTGAGCTGCTCCTTGCCCAGCGTTGCCAGCACACTTTGCTGCTGATCGGTGGCGTATAGCTGCGCGTCGGGGTTCAACCCCGATTGCTGTTGCCCCACGAGCGCTCCACCGTGACGCACAACACTGGTTGAACTTTCACCACTCACCTCGTTGGCAACCCGGCCTGCGTAGTAGTAACGCTGCACAATTGCTTTTTCGGCTTGCGACAGCTCCACCAGATCGTCGAAACCGTCGTAATGGTAGCCACGAATCACTGATCCCCCTGCGCTGGACAACTGCTCGAGACGTCCGAACGCGTCATAGGCCAGCGTTCGCGCCTGGTCGTCCTTGATCATCCTGCCGTTGGCGTCGTATTCCAGCGTCACTGCCGAGGGATAGTCGACGTGGGAATGTTTGACGGCGCTGAGCTGTGCAGGATCAGGATTGTCGTAACTGAAGGTGGTCAGATTCACCCCCAGCGGGAACTTCGTCTGCACGGTGAGGATGTTATCCAATGCATCGAAGGTGAATGTCTGGCGGACAATTTCCTTGCCATACGGATCGCGCGGCTTTTGCGTGCCGGCACAGTCGTATTGGATCAAGCGCCCGCGCACATCGTAGGTGAACTGTTCATCACGTAACAGTTGAGTGCCACGTCTGGACACTTTCTGCGCCAGTTTGCCAGCCAGCGTGTAAGTCGATTCAAGGGTCTGGTCTGGCTGCCCCTGAATCTCGAATGTTCGGCGGGTTTCACGCCCGATATCGTCATAGGCAAACCGGGTGAGCATTTGACGCTTGATTGACGTTTCTTCGGTTTTCGTCCAGTCCAGCATCCCCGTCTGCGCGTTGTAGTGGAATTCGGTTTTAAGCGAGCCCTGGGAGGTGGATAGCAGGCGGCCGTGCTTATCGTATTCGGATGTGCTTTCGACTCCGAGCACATTGACATGGTTGATCGGTCGCCCCTGCAGGGACCAGATACTGGAGGTTGCTTTGGTGATCGCGCCGAGGGTCGTCGTTTCGGTTTTCACACGCCCGGAGGGGTGATAGGTAAAGCTGCGCTCTCTGCCGTTTTCGGTACAGGTCAAGGGATTGCCACTGAGGGGGTCATACGTCATGGTCGTGACCAGATCCCCTGCCTTGCGCTCAGTCAGCAGGCCGCCCAGTTCCCGCAAATAAGTGAATTCGGTTTTTTTGCCATCAGCACTCCTGTACCACTGCGGCTGGGTGAAGCCCGCTTCATAACCTGCCTCGGACTTACGTCCGCCAACGGTACTTCGGATCAAGCGACCCAGACCGTCATAAGTTTGCTGCCCCAACACTTTGTCAGCGACCTTGATGTTGATCGGCAGACCTTCATCACTGTGCCCGGCGTAGTCGGTCACGACCGCAGTGGCGTCGGGCAGGACACTGCGGGTTATCCGGTCAAAAACGTCGTACTCATATCGGCTGGTATTGCCGACAGGGTCTGTCTGACTGGTTGTGCGCCCGTAGCCGTCATAGGTGTACACGGTTTTGCCGAGACTTTTGTTCTTCAGATTGAAGCTCTCGACACTCAGCGGTTTACCGAAATCATTGACGAGGGTGATCGTCTTGCCCATCCCCTGGAGCCAATGGGTCTGCCGGCGAAGAACCGGGTCCGCCTCGCTGTGTTCGATACGTCCATCATCGTGCAGCGTCTTGCTGACCTGGCCCCAGGAATCGAATTCGTAGCCGGTGCTGACCGGATAAGGCTTGCCATCACGCCAATCAGTCAGCGTCACTTTCACCTTGTAGCCGACCGAATCATGCAGCGCAGAATAAAGCGTGCGTGTCTGAATCAGACCGTCCTTGTCGGGATGGTCGCAGTCCTTTTCATGAACGGTGATCACCCGTTCCATCCCGTCATAAGTCACTTTTTGCTCGCCGCCAGCAGGATCCGTGGTCACCATTGTCGCCGGATGCTGTTTGCTGGCAGCCAGATAGGTCCACCGGGTAACGGCCGCATATGGGGTGCCGCCAGCAACCGTTTTGCCCACTACCCGACCGATTGCGTCGTACTCATGCTCGATGTGCTCGCCATCGACACCGACTTCAGAGACCTGTAATCCGGTCAGCGTCGACAGCACTTTCTCACTGGTCTGCAGCGTGCCGTCAAATCCGCGCGTGCTGGACCTGACTCGCAACCTGTCACCCTCAAGTTCATAGGAAAACTCGATAGCGGTTTTTTTATCATTCAGGATGACACTCTGCTCTTTCGTGGCTCCATGCTTGAGTGGATCCCCGGGCGTATTCAAATAACTGCGTGCGGTTTTCGAACGCAATACCTCAACGCCTTCCAACACTTCACAAAAACGCTCCTCGACCGGTAACACGGATGCCAGTTCCGCACCGTCCAGCGCCGGATGCAGCGCGTAGTCGTAGTAGGTGACTGTCGAAGCACCATCGGATGCGGCAGCAGTCACCGTCCTTTTTTTCGGGAATCTGGAAAAGCCCAGCGGATCCTCTGGGCAGTTATCTCCACCACTGGCCGGATAAAATTCCGTGGTCGTCGTCACCCCAGTGGGCTCGACCTGCTTGAGCAAGTTACCTTCGTCATCGAACTCGGTGACGGTGGTTTCCACACGCTGCTGTTGGGTGCGCCGATCGAGGTACGTCACCGTGTGGACTTTAGGCATGCGGAACTGAGCCACCTGCTCACTGAATGGCTTGGTAATGGAACAGTGATACTCCGTGGTGGTGGCGATCTGGGCGTCACCACAGGTTGTAACCTCAGCCACCAACAGATGGAATTTGTTGTAGGTGCGTTTGATGCGGGTATGTACTTTGCCGCTGACCAGCAAGTGCTCGTCCGAGGTGTAGACGTAGTGGCCGGGCGCCAGATAGAGAGGATCCAGGTCACTATCCTTGGCAGGAAGGAGGCCCTGCCCAAGGAAGTTATGGTCGGAGTACGTGTAGGTCTTGCACAGTCGGGGCTGACCGCGCCCTGGGTAGACATCGTGAGCAATCACAAACGGCAGTGTCCGTTCCACACCGCTGATGAAGCGGTGGCCGTGCCGCTTGTAGCGAATGATTTCGACCCCGCGCAGCGGATTGACGATGCGATGAACATAGCTGGCTCCAGCGATGACTTCATACTCAAGGTCCCAACCCTTACCAACCGGCAGCTCGATGGCCGTCACTCGAGAGTTCTTCAAGATCAGCTTGTAGTTGGAACTGGAAGTAGTGTCGGGATGCCGGGACAGCGTCACCTGACCTGCCGCGCGGGTGATTTTCAACAGGCAGCGCTTGGCATCACGGACTTCGGCCAATCGGGGAAACTGGTTGAACAACTCATGCTTCAGGGTAATGCTCACACCGTTCGCCGCTATTATTTTTTCCGCGACGGCGACCTGAGTGCCGGCCAGGACTTTGAGCAGTTCACGCCGGCCATCCTTGTATCGAACTTCATAGCGTCCTGCTCCAGCGACTGACACTTTCGCCGTTTGCAGTTTCATTTCCTTGAACTTAAGGCCGGTAGACGTCTCGACAGCCTTGTAGCGCTCACCGTTGGACAAGGTCATCACTTTGCTGCGCAAGTCATAATTGGTCAGTGTCAAAGACCAGCCAACGCCGAAACCACTATCCGCCTGATTGAGCGGATTAAAGCCCACTGAAAGTGCAAGCTCCGGACCATTGAGATCCGCCGAGTGCAACTTGCCAAGCGAAAATGCGCAGGTGTACATGCCCGTGCGGGGATCAACGCCTCCTGAAACAAATTCACCAAAGTTGAAAGCGTTGGAGTGAACAGCGGAAGATGAATTACTTTCCATAGAAAAATATCCTTTTTTCCAGATGCAAATTTAAACAGGTCAAGCTGACTAACGAAAATTCGCTGAATCACACAAATGAAATCAGGCAAATTGTTTTGTTGACCGTTTCGACTCATCCAGAATAAAAGTTCGCTGTTCTGTATCACCCTTGATAGCAAGCCAATGCTCCGTACCGAACTCATCAATCACGGCGAATTCGAACGCACCTCTCGTCGCCGGCTTCTCCTCCGCCTGTAGAGTCGTGCGCTGCACCAGCGTCAATACACCAGGCACATCGTTAATCGGGAAAGTAATGAAACCCAGAGGCGTATTGACCGAAGCCGATCGCCCATAGATTGGCGCCAGATAGCCATAAAAACTCCTGCCGCCACCACTGTAGTGGTTTATCGTGCCTGACGAGTACACCATTACCGCGTCTTCAGCATCATACGGATTAAGTCTTATATCGGTGCTATACCAGTCAAGAATGTTGATCTGGCGACCGTCAGCGTGAAGCCCGAGATGAAAATACTGAATGCGCTCCTCGTACACTCTTTCGCTGACAGTACCGTACTTATAAAGAGAGAAACTGTTCTGATTGTATTTTTTCGGAGGAATCGCCTCCAGCGTGACACTGCTGTCGAAACCAACCCCATTACTTCGCAATACCACGCCATTCAAGGAGATCTCGGCAGCCACTTCCATAATTCCAGGTCGGGAAGCCGAGACCCAGAACTGGAAAATCTGTACCGGATCTGCGGCGTTGCTTATCTGGTTGTCACTGACCCGAGGGAGTTCTGTCAGGCGCGTTGCCCCACCCGACATTTCGTGAGCGTAACGATTTTCCTGAATCGAAACACTCCAGTCTCCCTCCAGAGGCCGAGCACCGTTGTAGGCAATCAGCCGCAATGACGGCAATGCAGGATGTCCATGCAGCGATACGCCGTCGCCATTGTTATCGATGCCGTGCAGAAGCACCAATACACGCACCTGCATGCGACCGTTGGCATAAAGCACTTTGTGCTGGCCATGATTTGTGGCGTCGAGTTTTACCTCGATACGGGAAATACCAACTTGCTCATCAAACATCTGATAACACCTCAGCCGATTAATATATTTCGCCCCTCAAGGGCTCGGCAAAGTATTAACGTCGAATTTAAATATAAACAGCCGCGACATTTGACATTTTGTGAAAAAGCAAACTTTCAACATCATCTTTAATAATTCACACAGATGCTAATAACTTCAAAAAATGCGATCTGCATGTTACGAGATTCAAAACTAAGCCTTTCACCCCTTTGATTCTGGCCCACGATGGCCTGTTACCCCTTCCGAATTCAATCAACCCGAACCGGAAGGGGAGTCAGCGAGTAGCTTATGTTTGCCAAATCATGTTGGCAGCGTGATCGATCCGTTACTTTCGACAACACTCAGTCGCTATCTGGACCTGTCGAAAATCCGCTCTCCGATGACTCACTATCGGAATCAACGTCTGAAACTGTTTCTTCCGTTTGGATTTCCACTTTCCGGTCCATACTGGAATTTTCAAGATATTGATTAATCCGCCGCATCGACTCGTCACTCAGCGGATTGTTCAATAAACCAACATATAGATCTTGAGTATCCGGAATATCGAACAGATCGCCCCCTACGTCTGAGATATTATTATCCTGTAACGCCATGACCCGAAGATCTCCGAGCCTGTCTATACCGGAAGGCAGGCTGGAGAGATTGGCGTTATATAGCATCAACTCGGTCAAACCTGTCATGAAGCCTACATGCGGAGCAACTGTCAGAGGGTTGTTGGCCAGATTCAACAAAGTGAGCGTCTCGATCCTGGACACACCTTCAGCCGTCGCTTCAGATAATTCAAGCGAGCAATCGTCCAGCACCAGTTGACGCAACTGGCGCATTTGGAATATCCCTGACGGGAAGTCCTCCATTTTTATGCCAGTGACCATCAAATATTGAACATTGGGAAAACTGTCAAAAAAAGCGCCGATGCGTGCGCCTGGCGTTTCCACAGTCAATATCAACTCTGTTACATAGTCGAACCTGGCGGATAATCTTGGTAACTCACCAGTAAAATCGACATGATGGGAAAAATGATAGTCACCGTAACCCCATCTCGAAACCGACTTGCGTCGCCAGATATCTTGCAGTTTTGCGCTAAATTGCTCGCGAGCCGGGCGCTGTTCTGCGATCTGCATTGCGTCCTGCGAAGAGTCCGCTTGGGTCGATAATCCTTCCGCACTCCAGATCGCCAATTCATTGCGCAATATTGCGAGGTCTGTCTCCAGGCGCGCTAAAACTGTGGACGGCTCAGATCCCAGGCGCTCGGAAACGAACGCGGCCAACTCCTTGTCATCAAGTTGCGGATAGAGGCTACGGACACGTTCCACAACGGATCCTGTCAACATCGGGTTGACATCGCCGCCGCCTCGCAGCCCCGCTTGCGCGTATTGGGCGCTGGCCGGAACAGCCGTTACCTGCACCGGTGCCAGTCCCAACAATTCGCTCACGCGTTGGCGCGACGGCAATGGCTGTGCGCGTACCAGTTGCCGCAGCGCCGCACCACCGCCCTGCGCTACACCGAGCAACTGGCGCTGCCCGGGCAGTAAAAGGCGCCAGACGGCGGCATACAGATCCATCCGATCCTGGGGGGACGCGATGCCGCTGCGTTGGATAACGTAGCCTTCATGCTGACGAATCAATATGTGACGCACTGGCGATCGAGCATCGCCAATAGCACTCAATGACTCACCCTCTGACGCTTGCAGACGAATCTCGATACGAATCTGTCGCGGCCACTGATCAAGCTGCCCGAGCATCTGCAAAGCCAGTTGGTCACTGTCCAGACTGGCTACCGCATCCAGATAGATTCCTTCGCACGCCCTGGCGAGACGCACCTCGCGTAGCGCCACCAGCGTTTTTTCTGCCATGTGCCTCGGCATTCCCGGCCGCAGGCGCAAATGCCTATGGTCGGCGGCACTGGCCTCTCGCCACAATGCCTGAGCAATCGTCTTGGGCAGATGAGGAAAAATCCGTCGCATCTGCAATGTGTTGTCATCGCAATCGAGTTCGAACGCCCGCTCGCTCTGCTCAAAGAGCAAAGCGCGGGACTGTTCGATAACGCGCTCGCTCAGATCAGTTGCCTGTAGCGTTAACAAAGCCTGCAGTTGTGAATCGGCCTGCGCACGCACGGTCGGATCGGAATGTTGCACTTGGGTGATGAACTGGCGGATCTTTTGATCGAGGGCGAAGCGTCTCGCTGTGTCCTGCAGCAATGCCAGCGAAGCGGGATGAATGTCGGACCTGTGCGCCATCATCGCGTCGACGCCGCTCACGGCAAATATGCGTTGGGTCATCAGTGGAGGGAAATCCTTTATTGAATACTCCGTGCCGGGAAGCTCTGTCGTGCGATTTCGTCCGGTAAAGACAGTTGCAACTGGATTGGCCGACTCAGGATCATCCAGCGGATGCCACAAACGGCCCTCGCTGTCAGGCCTCAACAGCGGACCGGAAGGATGCAGTTCTCTGGCATGTGTGGCGCGAAACAGGCCGCTCTCGGGGTCTCGGACCACTTGTACGATGTGATTGTCAGCGACGGCAACATACTGACGCTGCTTCATGATTGCGATGCCCCATGCATCGGTCTCGTCGAGACGCTCTTGCGTGGGTATCCAGTAGTTCTCCAGCGAATTCCTTGCGGACACACTTGCGAACTCGTCGATCGTGGAATATTTCGGCCTCGTGCTCACACTGATGACAGGCAACACTGCAAGCGAATCTGAAGAAGATGGCGAAGGCAAGGGTCCCTGATGATGTGCAACAGTCGAATGCGGCATTGTCGAAGACGGGTTCAGAGCCCGGGGCAGGCCATCCCCGCTGGACTCGATGGGTCTGGTTGGGGCAGATACAGGTTTGATTTTCGGCGGTTTGCCAGTCATGAATGCTCATCCTTGAGGAGTGGTGACGCTGGCCACACATCGCTGCGGGGCCAGCGCAAGACATCAGATAAAGCACTTTCGTGCATATGCCTGATCATCGAACATGGCAGCTTATCTGCAGCCGCGATGCCAAACGCATATACAGCTACTACATCCCAAGACATTGCATCAATGGATGATGAAACTCAGCCTCGCTGAAGAGACAAATTGCGCTCATAAAAACTCACGCGAATCGCCAACTTATGCCCGGTACCATATTCATCGATAGCGATAAAGTAGAGGACACTTCCATATTTTTGCGCACCGGTATTTTCCGAGTATTCGGATAACGCCTGCACAATAGTGAGTTCTCCGTCGCTTTGCGTATTTACTTTGTAATGCTTGTGATTCCATGTTTGCGCATCGCCGGTGAAAGCATATACAAACGGATCACCCCTATCAGGCAAGGTGACGGTCACACTGGTTTTTTCGGGACGGACGAAAATGCACTTCATATAATTGGTTTTGATTTCGTTAAGCCTGTTCCCGCCCGCAAAATCGAGGTTTTCGCCCTCTTCAGCCCCCTCGACCATCCAATCGACCAGGCGGATTTGCTTCCCGTCCGGGTACAGCCCCAGATGGTACTTCCAGATACGATTACCAGGCGACTCATTACCAATCCTGTTCTGATACAACTGAAAGACTCCATATGTCGCGGGCTTTTCAGCCTCCAGAGTCACGCTGCTGTAATGAACACTGACAGGGGTGGTTCCGTTGCTCAAAATCCTCTCCCCGTTGAGAGACAGGCGCGCACCGACCTCAGTCGTTCCGGCACTCGACGAGGAAACCCAGAACGTACGCACCTGTGGATGTACGCTGTCATTCTCAAGATCATCATCGTGCCTGTCCAAGGCATCCGGTGCAGGCCGTGCCTCACGCGTAAACCGCCCTTGGACTGCGCTCGCGACCCAACCATCGCGCAAGGTCTTGCCGGTCGCGTAATGAATAAGCTGGATGCTTTCCATTACATCTTCCGGTACATGCACAGCGTTGCCGTCGGCGTCTACTCCGGCAACCAGCACCTGAACTTTGACTTGCATCCGGCCATTAGCAAAAAGTGCCCTGCTTTGAGTGTTATCACTGGCGTCAAACTTGACCTTCAGACTGGACAACCCCACAAGAACGGGCGAAGTGCTTTGTTGATTACCTGTAGCGTCCATGCTTTCACTCATAATACAGCTCCTCCGTGAGAATATAACTTGATAGTGACATCGAAAACATGTCAGCAAAAAAAGTTACATACCCACCGAGAAAATATCAAAGTGAAAAGTGTAAGAAATATGCGCGCACCAGCCGCCGGCAACTCATATGCCTTTAAACCAGCCTCCAATACACCAACGCAAGAATGATCAATGTTCGTCGTTATAGACGAACTTCGGCATTTCCCAATGGAAACGGATGGCCAGCAGACGTAACAGGAACCCGCCAAATAAAGTGATCAGAATGGCTTGTTCGCCCGGCACATTTATATAGAGACAAAACATGTAGCACCATGCCGCAGCGAATGAAACACTGGCATAAAGTTCGCGGCGAAATATCAGCGGAATGTCATTGCAGAAAATGTCGCGCAGGATGCCGCCGAACACACCAGTGATAACGCCGCTGACCGATGCCACCAGCATGCCGTGACCCATTTCCAGCGCGGTCATGCAGCCGATCAAGGTGAACGCCACCAGCCCCACCGCGTCGAGCACCAGAAACAGCGAGCGCAGGTGACGCATCCAGCGTGCGGCAAACACCGTAAACATCGCCGCCACCGAGGTCAGCACCAGATATTCCGGATGTTTGACCCAGGTCAGCGGGTAGTGCCCGAGCAACACATCGCGCACCGAACCGCCACCGAGCGCGGTGATGCAGGCGATCAGCACCACGCCGAACCAGTCCATGCCGCGTCGTCCGGCAGACAGCGCGCCGGTCATGGCTTCGGCAGTGATGGCGATCAGATAGAGCATCAGCAACATGATGGCAGTCCAGGCAGGAAGGCGCGCAGTCTAGCCATTTCGGCGCCGCACCAGAAGAGGGCGCGCCTCTCGCGAGCCGGCTCGCGTCCACATAAGCCGCATTCCATGTGGGAGCGAGCCTGCTCGCGAAAGCGTCAGGGCTGATGCCGCCGCATCAGAATTTGATGAAATGCTTGCGGTAGTGCTGCAGCTCGGCGATCGATTCGCGGATGTCATCCAAAGCCAGGTGGGTGCTGCCCTTCTTGAAGCTGTCGCGCACATCCGGCGCCCAGCGCGCGGCCAGTTCCTTGAGCGTGGAGACGTCGAGGTTGCGATAGTGGAAGTAGCTTTCCAGCGCCTTCATGTGGGTATAAAGGAAGCGACGATCCTGGCAGATGCTATTGCCGCAGATCGGCGACTTGCCCTTCGGCACCCACTTTTCCAGAAAGGCGATGGTCTCAGCTTCTGCCTCAGCCATGCTGATGCGGCTGTCGCGCACACGCTGGGTCAGACCGGAGTTGCCGTGGGTGCGGGTATTCCACTCGTCCATGCGCGCGAGCACTTCGTCGCTATGGTGGATGGCAATCACCGGACCTTCAGCCAATGTGTTCAGCTCACTGTCGGTAACGATAGTGGCCATTTCGATGATGACATCGTTGTCCGGGTCCAGACCGGTCATTTCCAGGTCGATCCAGATCAGGTTCTGCGGGTTTTGCATATTCGGGCTCCTAGGCAATGCTGCGCAGTTTAGCCTAGGCCGGTGGCCGGGCGTGCTAAACTCGCGGCCGTTTTACCTAATCGCTGCATTCTTCAGACGGAACACCCATGGCCAAACGCCAACTCAATCGTCGTCAAAACTGGCGCATCGAAAAGATCCAGGGCGAGCGCGCCGCACGCGCCGCCAAACGCGAGTCCTCGGCGGTCGAAGCCCTCGAGGGCGGCGACCTTGGCCCAGAGCAACACGGCCTGGTGATCGCCCACTTCGGCGTGCAGGTCGAAGTCGAAGCCGTCGACGGCGAACTCGCCGGTCAAGTGTTCCGCTGCCACTTGCGCGCCAACCTGCCAGCGCTGGTCACTGGCGACAAAGTGGTCTGGCGCGCCGGCAACCAAGGCATTGGCGTGATCGTCGCGCAACTGCCGCGCAGCACCGAACTGTGCCGCCCAGACAGTCGTGGCCAGCTCAAGCCGGTTGCCGCCAACGTCGACATGATCGTCATCGTTTTCGCGCCGCTGCCCGAGCCTCACGCCAACCTGATCGACCGCTATCTGGTCGCCGCCGAACATGCCGGCATCCGCCCGCTTCTGCTGCTGAACAAATTCGACCTGATCGACGAGCAGAACGCCCCGGCGCTGAACGCGTTGCTGGCGGTGTACCGCACGCTGGGTTATCCGGTGCTGGAAGTCTCGGCTCACCACGGTGATGGCATGGAGCAGCTGCAAAAGCAGCTCGACGGGCGCATCAGCGTGTTCGTAGGTCAGTCCGGCGTCGGCAAGTCGTCGCTGGTCAACAGCCTGCTGCCGGAAGTCGAAACCCGCGTCGGGCCGTTGTCGGAATTGTCCGGTCAGGGCACGCACACCACCACCACCGCGCGCCTGTTCCACTTCCCTGGCGGCGGCGAACTGATCGACTCCCCGGGCATCCGTGAATTCGGTCTGGGCCACGTCAGCCGCGCCGATGTCGAAGCCGGTTTCATCGAGTTCGATGACCTGCTCGGCACTTGCCGTTTCCGCGACTGCAAGCACGACCGCGAACCGGGTTGCGCGCTGCTCAAGGCGCTGGAAGATGGCCGCATCCAGCAGCAACGGATGAACAGCTATCGCTCGATCATCGCCAGCCTGCCCGAAAACGGTTATTAAACCGTCGCGCCGGCAGCCCCGCACCACGGGCTGCCGGTTGTCGGACCGCATCTGAATCAGTTCTCCCCCACTTAAACATAAGCCTCTGCTGTAGGCTTTTGCGCGGCTGCTTGCAGGACCTTTCTGTTTTGCCGCGCAGACCTTGTAGGCCTGAGCCAGCGGCCTACATTCCTTTCCTCCTTCGCTCACAGCGACCTTCGAGGAAAGCCATGCCAACCTGTGTTTTATTCATCCGCCATTCGTCTCGCTACATCCACGCGTGCAGTGCCCACAGCATCGTCGGCGCGATCCGCCTGCACACGGTGGTATGAGCATGCGCAAGGCACTGTTCATCGGCATCAACGATTACACGCATATCGGCGGCCTGAGCGGCTGTTGCAACGACGCCATGGCCATGGCTTCGGTGCTGAAAACCAATGCCAACGGCGACCCCAACTTCAAGAATGTCGTGTTGACGTCCGCCGAGGATTATTTGAGCCGGCAAAAACTCGAAGATCAGATCCGCGAGTTGTTTTCCGGTGACTGCAACGTCGCCCTGCTGTATTTCGCCGGCCATGGCGGTTTCGACGCCGACACTGACGAAGGCATGCTGATACCCCAGGACTACCGCAACGCCAAGGACGGCATCCGCATCAGCGACATCCTCAACTGGGCGGACAAGGCCACGCGGATCAAAAACAAAGTGATTATCCTCGACTGCTGCGAAAGCGGTTCGGCCGGCGAAGTGCGCGCCTTGCGCAGCGAGAGCAGCATGGTCAGCGAGGGTATGACGATCCTCACCGCCTGCAAAAAAGCCGAGCCGGCAATGGAGGGCGCGCAGCACGGCGTGTTCACCGGCCTGCTCCTGCAAGCGCTGCACGGCGGCGCGGCGAATATTCTCGGCAAAATCACCCCCGGCAGTCTGTATTCCTTTGTCGACAACGCCCTCGGCGCCTGGGAACAGCGTCCGGTGTTCAAGACCAATGTGTCGCAGTTCATTTCCCTGCGCGAAGTCTCGCCGCTGATCCCCAAGGAGATCCTGCGCAAATTGCCCGACTGGTTTGCCGAAGCCGAATCGGTCTACCCGCTCGACCCCAGCCATGAGCCCACCGAAAAGGCGTTCGTGCCTGAGCACGGCGAGGTCTTCGCCCAGTTGCAGAAGTGCAACCGCCACAGCCTGATCGAGCCGGTCGACGCCGAGCACATGTACTACGCCGCCCTCAACTCCACCGGCTGCCGCCTGACGGCACTCGGCGCCTATTACCGCGAACTCGCCCTCAAAGGACATTTCTGATGCCAGTCTTTATCAGCTATCGCCACATGGATCGCGCCCATGCGATCGCCATCAACACCCGCCTGACCCAGGCGAAGATCAGGACATATCTCGATGTCCTCGATCCGGAATCGCAGACCACGGACGACATCACCGGGGTCATTACCCGCAACATCACCGAGTGCACGCATCTGCTGGCGGTGGTGTCGGAGACAACTGCACTGTCGTGGTGGGTGCCGTTCGAAATTGGCGAGGCGACGATCAGCAATCGGCGGATCTGTACGTTCAAGACCGGACCTGCGCAACTGCCGATCTATCTGGACAAATGGCCGAAGCTGAGCACGGCCAGCGATCTGGATTTCTTTATCGATGCGTATCGTGACGAGGTGTCGAACAAGCGGTCGATGGCGCTGGATTCGATCAGCGAATCGGTCAAAGGGGCTTACAAGCGCGATGCAGAGATGTTTCATGAACAGCTGAAGAACCGGATTCGTCGGGGATTCTGAGACTGTGCCGGCTTGTGATAGCCAAAAAAAAGCCGACATCACTGTCGGCTTTTTTTCACTTACTGCTTCGGCGCAGGCGCAGGCGCCGCCCCACCCGGCTCAGCCGGTTTCGGCGCCGCATCGTCAAACAGATTCAACCGCTCGCGCAACTCGTGAGCCGGCACCGGCTGTTTGTCCGCCGGCAACGCATTCGGATCAACCGGGGCTGCCGGAGCAGCACCGTTCTGCCCCTGATCCGCCGGTTTCGCTGCCTCAGGCCCCTGCGCACCTTCGATGGCGGCCTGGGCTTTCTTGGTCAGCACGACAATATCGATCCGGCGGTTGACCGGGTTGAACGGATTTTCCCGATCGAACAACGCCGATGAGGCATAACCGACCACCCGCGCCACCTGCGCATCCGGATAGCTGCCCGCGACCAAGGCACGGCGAGCCGCGTTGGCGCGGTTGGCCGAGAGCTCCCAGTTGCCGTAGTCGCCAGTGCCAATGTACGGCTTGGCGTCGGTGTGGCCGCTGATACTGATCTTGTTCGGCACCGCTTTGATGGTGTCGGCCATGGCCAGCAGGATGTCCTCGAAGTACGGTTTCAGGCGTGCGGAACCGGAGTCGAACATCGGCCGGTTCTCGGCGTCCATGATCTGGATGCGCAAGCCGTTCGGCGTGATCTCGAAAAGGATCTGATCCTTGAACTTCTGCAGTTGCGGGTTCTCGTCGACCTTGTTCTGCAGTTCTTGCAGCAGCAGTTCGAGACGCTCCTTCTCGACCTGCTCGGCCATGCCTTCAACCTGATCGGTGTCGACCGTAACCTTGTCCGGTTGCGGTTGCGACTTCACTTCCGGGTTGAGGGTGTTTTCCGGCGCCAGGGTCGGCGTGCCACCCAAGTCGATGATGTACGGCGTGCCGCTTTCGGAGAAGCCGACCGGGTCCTTGAAATAACCGGCGATGGCGATCTTCTGTTCCGGCGTAGCGGTGGACAGCAGCCACAGCACGAGGAAGAACGCCATCATCGCCGTGGCAAAGTCGGCGAAGGCGATTTTCCACGCCCCGCCGTGGTGCCCGGCGGCAATGCGCTTGACGCGCTTGACGATGATCGGCTGATTATTTTCCATGACTTAGCGACCGCGAACCGCTTGTTCCAGCTCGGCGAAGCTTGGACGGTGCGCCGGGTACAGAACCTTGCGCCCGAACTCGACCGCCAGCGACGGCGGCATGCCGGACGCCGAAGCCACCAGCGAGGCCTTGATGGCTTCGTAGACGTTGAGCTCTTCCTTGGCATCGTGGGCCAGGGAATGCGCCAGCGGACCGAAGAAACCGTATGCCGCGAGAATACCGAAGAAGGTACCGACCAGTGCCGCACCCACGTGCAGACCGATCGACGCCTGGTCGCCCTCGCCCAGCGAGGCCATGGTCACCACGATACCGAGTACCGCCGCAACGATACCGAAACCGGGCATGCCGTCGGCGATGCCGTTGACTGCGTGCGATGGGTGCTCGAGGTCTTCCTTGAGGCTGTACAGTTCCATGTCGAACAGGCCTTCCAGTTCGTGCGGAGCCATGTTGCCGGAGGACATGATGCGCAGGTAATCGCAGACGAACGCGGTCATGCGTTCATCCTTGAGCACCGCTGGGTACTTGGCGAAGATCGGGCTCGCGGCGGCATCTTCGATGTCGCCTTCGATCGCCATCATGCCTTCACGGCGGCTCTTGTTGAGGATCTCGTAGATCAGCCCGAGCACTTCCAGGTAGAAGGTGTGGGTGAAGCGCGAACCGAACATGCTCAGGGATTTCTTGAGCACGTGCATCGTCATGTAACCGGGGTTGGCCTGGAGAAATGCGCCGAGGGCCGCACCGCCGATGATCATCACCTCGAAGGGCTGGATCAGAGCGGCAATCTTGCCGTGGGAGAGCACGTATCCGCCGAGCACGCTCGCGAATACGACGATGATGCCGATAATTTTAGCCATAGGTAGAAGGTACTTGTTTAAGTCGGGTTCAAGGTCATATTCGGAAGTTAAAAAATCTCTTCTTCTACTTATCGGCAAAACTGCGCCAGACTATAGCCAGTTCAGGCGAAAAGCCAATTTAGCCCATGCCGGGCGCGTCTACAGTCAGTGAAGATCTCGTCCAGACATGGCTAATGAAACGAACATTCCATCGGTAATACCGACCACGCTCCAGGCTTGGGTCAAGCTGCTCGACAGCGTCCGCCTGCCCGTACCACAAGAGGCTCACGACAAAGTCTGCCGGGCGATCCGCGACAATCGCAGCTCGCTGCGCGACATCGCCGATCTGATGCAGGACAGCCCGGCGCTGGCCTTGAGCGTCATCCGTGAGGCGAATCGTCACACCCACGGCACCATGGCCGCGCCGGCGGAAAATCTTGAGGTGGCAATCAATCGCCTGGGCCTTGCCCGCACCGAAGAATTGCTCGCGCGCCTGCCCGCCGAACCGCACCGGCAAATCCCCAAGGGTTTGCGCCAATTGCAACTGATCAGCCAACACGCGACACAACAGGCCAACGGTTTTTTTGCCAGTCGCCTCGCGCGGCTGTGGCAGGACATTCATTGGGGCAGCTTGCTGTTTTTGTCGCCGCTGTGGCCCTTGGCACTGACGTATCCGCAGTTGCTCGAGGAGTGGGAACTGCGCGTGATCCACAAGGGCGAGTCGGCACGTGTGGTCGAAAAGCAATTGTTCGGCGTGCGCCTGTTGAAGATCGCCGAGGCGCTGGTCCACGCCTGGCATCTGCCGATCTGGGTCGAGCAAGGCTACAAATTGCTGCTCAGCGAACAACGCGAACTGGTCAAAGTGCTGCGTATCGCCCGCGACAGTGAACACCCGCTGCGCCAGCAGAATCGCCTCGACGATGACCCGACATTGCGCCGCTGGCTCAACCAGCCGGCGAATACCGTGCTGCTGGCCAATGGGCTGGCGCTGTCGGCGCAACAGGCCTGGGACAGTCCGCACAGCAAGCGCTGGCAGTACCTGACCAGCCTCTATCTGCAGATTTCCATGGACGAAGTGCAGCAACAGTTGCACCAGCAAGCGGCGAACAGCGCGCGTCAGCATGCGATGCCCGATTTGTGGCACCCGGCGGTTTCGCTGATCTGGCCGTGGGGCACTCGTCGCTTGCCGGCCGGCATGCTCCCGGCAGCAGCGCCGAATGCGGATGACTTGGGCCAATGGCGTCGGCAATGCGCCGAACTGCTCGCCGAACCCAGCCGCTTCACCAATGCCATGAGCCTGACCGTCGCCGCCCGCGAGGCACTGGTGGCCAGCGGCATGCGCCGGGTGATGATTCTGATGGCCGACCGCACGCACTCGACCCTGCGCGTACACCAGACCGCCGGTTTGCCGAAGGATGCGGCGGCGCTGAGTTTTGTCGTCAGCCAGAGCAAAGTCCTGCAACGCCTGCTCGCTCAGCAGGCACAGGTGCGGATCACGCCGGAGAACAACGCACAATTCTCGGCCTTGTTACCGGCGAGCCTGCGCACGCTGTTTCGTGGCGAACATCTGTTTCTGCGTTCATTGGTCAACAATGGTCGGGTGATCATGATCGTCGTTGCCGATCAGGGCGGCGGCCCCTTCGCCGACATCACTGTGCAAGCCTTCGGCAAAACCGCGCAGTGCATCGAAAAAGCCCTGCACAGCTTTAGCAGCCGTGGCCAATGAGCCTGCGCTACAATCCTCCCCTTTGTGCTCTGGAGACCTCACATGTCTGACTTCTCTGGCTTGCCGCTTGTCATCGAGCCGAGCGACCTGCTGCCGCGTCTGGAGTCCCCGGAACTGATCCTGGTGGACCTGACCAGCCCTGCCCGGTATGCCGAAGGTCACTTGCCCGGCGCACGTTTTGTCGACCCGAAACGCACCCAGCTCGGCCAGCCACCGGCCCCCGGGCTGATGCCGGCGAAGGCCGATCTGGAAGCGTTGTTTGGTGAGCTCGGTCATCGCAAAGACGCGGTCTACGTGGTGTATGACGATGAGGGCGGCGGCTGGGCCGGGCGTTTCATCTGGCTGCTCGATGTCATTGGCCACGACAAGTACCACTATATAGACGGTGGTCTGCCGGCCTGGCTGGCGGACGGCATGCCCATGTCGATTCAAGTGCCGGCCGCCGTCGGTGGCCCAGTGTCGCTGACCCTGCACGACGAACCGACCGCCACCCGCGAATACCTGCAAAGCCGTCTCGGCGCCGCCGATCTGGCGATCTGGGACGCGCGTGGGCCGCTGGAATATTCCGGCGAGAAAGTCCTCGCCGCCAAGGGTGGCCACATCCCCGGTGCGGTCAATTTCGAATGGACTGCCGGCATGGACCAGACGCGTCAGTTGCGTATCCGCAGCGACATGCCGCAGATCCTCGAAAACCTCGGGATCACCAAGGACAAGGAAATCATTACCCACTGCCAGACCCATCACCGGTCGGGCTTCACTTATCTGGTGGCCAAAGCCCTCGGTTATCCGCGGGTCAAGGGCTACGCCGGTTCCTGGGGCGAATGGGGCAACCACCCTGACACGCCAGTCGAGATTTAAGGTTTTTAAGGACAACTAATGAAAGAGCGTCTGTTTATCCTCAGCCAGTACCTGCTGCCGCATCACCTGCTGTCGCGCCTGGCCGGCTGCATCGCCGAATGCCGCGTGCGCTGGTTCAAGAATGCCTTCACCCAATGGTTTGCCAAGCGTTATCAAGTGGACATGTCGCAAGCGCTGGTCGAAGACCTGACCGCTTACGAGCACTTCAACGCCTTCTTCACGCGTGCCCTGAAAGACGGCGCGCGTCCACTGGACGAGACGCCGGGCGCGATCCTCAGCCCGGCCGACGGTGCGGTCAGCCAGCTCGGCCCGATCGAGCACGGTCGTGTGTTCCAGGCCAAGGGCCACAGCTTCAGCGTGCTGGAGTTGCTCGGCGGGGATGCGGCCAACGCAGCGCCGTTCATGGGCGGCGACTTCGCTACCATTTACCTGTCGCCTAAGGACTATCACCGCGTGCACATGCCGCTGGCCGGCACCCTGCGCGAAATGGTCTACATCCCGGGCCGCATTTTTTCGGTGAACCAGACCACTGCCGAAAACGTCCCGGAGCTGTTCGCCCGCAACGAGCGCGTGGCGTGCATTTTCGACACCGAACGCGGGCCGATGGCCGTGGTGCTGGTCGGTGCGATGATTGTCGCTTCGATCGAAACCGTGTGGGCCGGTCTGGTCACCCCACCGAAGCGCGAGCTGAAAACCTTCCGCTACGACGAAGCCGCACGCGCTCCGATTCATCTGGAAAAAGGCGCGGAACTTGGGCGCTTCAAGCTGGGTTCGACGGCGATCGTGCTGTTTGGCCCGGATCAGGTGAAGTGGGCCGAAGAGCTGGTGGCCGGTTCACCCGTGCAGATGGGCCAAGGCCTGGCACTGCCAAAAGCGTGACCCTGTTCGCGGAAGCAGCCGAGGCTGCTTCCGCAAACTGCGGCATTTGCTGCTATGGTTTTGCTCATGAGCCAGACCAACTTTTCTCCCAAGCTGCGCGCTCCGACTCCCACGCAAACACGCCTGTCGTTCTGCGACGCCAGCCCGCGCGACCTCAAGCGCTGGATCGCCAGCCTGCCCAAAGCCAACATCGGCGAAACCGCCCGCTTGCTGTATCAAGGCCTCGGCGAACTGAACCTGTTGCTCACCCCCAGCGACAATCGCCTGCAATTGCTTGAGCTGCTGCGGCCCGAGGTGTATTTCGTCTGCCAGCATCTGGAACGGCATTTTCTGCATCAGGCGATCATGCTCGACGAGCGTTCGCGCAAAGTCAGCAACCTGTGTCAGGCGCTGCAAGGTCAGTTGGCCATCGGCTATAAACAGATTGTTCTGCGCATCCTGCCCAAATACACCAAGGACCGCGCGACATTGGTCGGCACCGCCTTGCAACGCGCGGCGCATGCCCTCAAGGCGCAACTGGTGCGCGCCACGCAGCTGTACAGTTCACCGCCGGAACACGCGTGGCTGGAATTGCATCAGCTGTATCGCAGCGCTGCGCAATTACAGCTGCAACAACGGCGGCTGCGCGATGATCTGGCGTTTTTGACCAGCGAATTGAGCGTCGAACAGACCTACATCGCCGCACTGCTATTGGGCAGTGCCCGTTGCAATCAATTGCGTCAGAGCCAGATTGCCCGGCTGGCCGAGGTGATCGAGCCGTGGAGCGCCCTGCTCAAGCTGCATCCCGACAGCGCCGACGACGGCTTGTTTGCGGTCAGTCCGGAACTGGATGTTGGTCCACGCTACCGCAAGATGTTTCGCAGTGAACAACAGAGCGCGCTCCTGGGCTTCGACCCGCAGCCCTTGGTCAAGCAGCTCGAAACGCACCTGCTGCAGCAGCCGACTTCGCCCCCCTGCCTGTTTCCGCCGGTCTCAGCATCGATACCCTGCAACATCTGCACGCGACCTGGGGCCAGGCTGCCGAACGCAGTTTTCAGCGCAGCGCCGGCCAGGGCACATTGACCGTGTGCGTCGGCATGAGCGCCCTGCACTTCTACCTCGGCGGCGAGCGCACCTTCAGCGAGTTGCTCAAACATCCCGGTGCCCGCGCGGCAAATTTCAGCAGCGTGGTGGCCAACGGCGAAAAGGACAGCTGGAGTCAGGCGTTCGACGCTGCCCCGCAAAGTAACGATGAGCTGTTGCCGTACGAGGAAATCCAGTACGACCAGTTGAGCGAGGATGAAGGCCCCGGCAACTCGCCGAACTATCCGACTTACGCCTTGCCGGTGATCAACCATAGCCCCGGCGGCTATTGCCTGGCCTGGCCGAGCGAGGTGCCGGCGGAATTGCAGGCCGGGGAAATGCTCGGCATTCAGGACAGCGAGGGCAAAGGCTGGAGCATTGCGGTGATTCGCTGGATCCGCCAGGTGCGCGGTAGCGGCACGCAGATGGGCATTGAACTGGTCGCGCCACACGCGCAGCCGTGCGGGCTGCAACTGGTTCGTTCCAAGGACGATCACAGCCATTATCTGCGCGGTTTGCTGTTGCCGGAGATCAGTGCGATCGATGTGCCGGCCACCGTGCTTGCGCCGCGCCTGCCGTTCCAGGAAGGCAACAAGGTGTTGATCAACACCCAGGGCGAAGAACACCGCGCCGGGCTGGATCGGCGGGTGGCGAGTACGCACAGCTTCAACCAGTTCGCCTATCGCTCGCTGGATCCTGCGCAGAATGGCGGGGGTGAGGAGGATTTTGATTCGTTGTGGAATTCGCTTTAGAGCAAAAGATCGCAGCCTTCGGCAGCTCCTACAGGGAAATGCATTCCAAATGTAGGAGCTGCCGAAGGCTGCGATCTTTGTGCTTTGTCAGTTACAACTGCCCGTCACGATCCCGGAAACCCAGCAGATACAACACACCATCCAGCCCCAGCGTTGAAATCGCCTGCTTCGCCGACTGCTTGACCAACGGTTTGGCGCGGAACGCCACGCCCAGCCCGGCAATCGCCAGCATCGGCAAGTCGTTGGCGCCGTCGCCGACAGCAATGGTCTGCTCCAGACGCAGCCCTTCCTTGTGCGCCAGCTCCTTGAGCAGATCAGCCTTGCGCTGCGCATCGACAATCGGTTCGATCGCCACGCCGGTGCACTTGCCGTCGACCACTTCCAGCTCGTTGGCAAACACGTAGTCGATGCCAAGCCTGGCTTGCAGCTGCTTGGCGAAATAAGTGAAGCCGCCGGACAGGATGGCGGTTTTGTAGCCAAGGCGCTTGAGTTCGGCGAACAGGGTTTCGGCGCCTTCGGTCAGGCGCAGCGAGGCGCCGATCGAGTCGAGCACGCTGACGTCGAGGCCCTTGAGCAGCGCCAGACGCTCCTTGAAGCTGGCGCGGAAATCCAGTTCACCGGCCATGGCGCGCTCGGTGATTTCCGAAACCCGGTCACCCACGCCGGCCGCTTTGGCCAGCTCATCGATGACTTCCGCTTCGATCAGCGTCGAGTCCATGTCGAACACCGCCAGACGCCGGTTGCGGCGAAACAGCGAGTCTTCCTGGAAGGCGATGTCGACGTTCAATTCCTGGGCAACGCTGAGGAATTCGGCGCGCAAAGCCTGCGGATCGGCGGCTTCGCCGCGCACGGAAAACTCGATGCAACCCTTGCCCTTGTCGGCCGGCGTGTCCAGCGGCATGCGCCCCGACAGACGGTCGATATGGTCGATGTTCAAGCCATATTTGGCGGTGATCGCGCTGACCGCCTGCAACTGGCCGGCTGTGACTTTGCGCGTCAGCAGGGTAACGATATGGCGTTTCTTGCCCTGATTGCCCACCCACTGCTGGTAATCCTCTTCGGACACCGGGGTGAAACGCACTTGCTGATCCAGTTCGTAGCCCTTGAACAGGATGTCCTTGAGCACTGACTTGCCCTGTTCGGAATCGGGAATTTCAACCAGGATGCCGAACGACAGGGTGTCGTGGATCACCGCCTGACCGATGTCGAGAATGTTCACACCACCTTGTGCCAGAACACCGGTGATGGCCGCTGTCAGACCGGGACGGTCGACTCCCGTGATGTTAATCAGGACGATTTCGCGCAACGCGCACCCCCGCAACTGGAAAAAAACCGCATTCTACCCACTTTCAGTGACCATCGGGCACCGCGAGCGCTTTGCCGGTCTGGGGCCTGTCGCTATACTGCGCGTCAACTTCACGGACAAAGAGCCGAGCTCAAGTGAACCGGCCCACGCCAGTCAAAACCGATAACTTCTTCCTGCTGATCTTCCGTGCACTGCGCCATCGCCGTGTACCGATTGCATTGCGCATTGCCAGCCACAACGTGATCCTGGTCGCTCTGGCCCTGGTGATCTATGCCGGGGTGATGGGTCTGCAATTCAAGCAGGCCATGCACGAGCAGGCCGATGCGCTGGGCGAAAGCCTGACCACGCAGACCGCCACCTCCGCCACCGAGCTGCTGGTGTCCAACGACATCCTCAGCCTCAACGTGCTGCTCAACAACCTGACCAAGAACAAACTGGTCGCCCACGCGGCGATCTACAGTGTGGACAACCGCATCCTCGCCGAGTCCGGTCAGCGTCCCAAGCACAGCCTGCTGGGCGAAGCCGAGGGCATGTACGAGAGCAAGATCACATTCCAGGACGTGACTGCCGGGCAACTGCGCATCAGCCTGGACATGGATCAGTTCCAGCAGCCGATGACCATCAGCCTGCAAAGCATGGGCATTCTGAGCGCGATTCTGCTGGCGCTGTCATTGGCTCTGAGTCTGCGCATGGGCCGCTATCTGTCGACGCCGTTGCTGCAATTGCGCGTGTGGCTGCGCCGGATCGACGCGCACACCCCGGGCATCGATCGCCAGGATGAAATCGGCGATCTGGCGCGCCAGCTGCATGCCAGCTACGCCCCGGAACCGGAGCCTGAGCCCGAACCCGAGCCGGAATTCGCCGAGGAAGAAGACGAGCCTGAATTCGAGGTGCGTAACCTGCGCGATCCGAGCTTCGACGAAAGCCGCCCGCTGGCCGCGAAGAAACCGGCACCGCGTCACCTGGTCAGCACCGTCGAAGACGATGATGACGATGACGCTTTCGCCGACCTGCGCGACGAATCGCTCAACGGCGCCGCCCAACCGCTGACGCGCAAACCGAGCCCTGACGTGCCACAGCACACCGCCGTACTGGCCGTGCAACTGGGCTCGCAGGAACAATTGCGTCGTTTGCCTCGCGCACGTCTGGAAGAATTGCAGGAACGCTATCGCGACTGCCTCGAGCAGGCCGCGTCGCTGTATCAGGGCGAAATCGAAACCCTCAACGATGGCAGCACGCTGTTGCTGTTCCATACCGAAGATTGCGGCGACGACTACCTGACCAATGCCATCTGCTGCGGCGAACTGCTGCGTGCTCTGGGTCATCAGTTGCAGATCGAGGTCGCAGACAGCGGCATCACCCTGCAATTGCAGCTGGGCCTGACCTTGGGCGATGAGTTGTTCGGTTTGAGCCAGATTGATCTGCTGCTGACCGATTCGGCCCAGGATGCACTGGCCTTGTCGCAACACAGCCGCAATCTGCTGCTGGTCGAGCGCAAGATCAGCGATGACACGTTGATCCGCCAGCGTGCGCGGATCCGGCCGATCGCCAGCCCTGAAGGCGCTTGCTGTGTGGAGCGGTTAATGGAGCCATATCCGTCGATGCTCGAACGGCAACTGGCGCGGATGCATGAGCGTCGGGCGTAAGGCTTAGGCCAGATACGCAAAAGCCCGCAGATGAGTGATTGTCTGCGGGCTTTTTTGTGCGCGGCGTTATTGGATTCGAGAGCATTCCTGAAAAGCCCCTCACCCTAGCCCTCTCCCAGAGGGAGAGGGAACAGATTGGGGGATATTCGAGAGTTACATCGACATGCACGTTTGGCTGTGAATCCACAATCGCCAACATCTTTCAGGTCGACGTAAGACGCCCGACACCTCGGTCGGTCCCCTCTCCCTCCGGGAGAGGGCTAGGGTGAGGGGCTTTTGATCTTCCACCCCACCCCCAGACACAACAAAGCCCGCACTAGGCGGGCTCTGATCTGGCTCGTTCCAGCCTCAGAAGCGAAACACTTCCATATCGGTACGAATCGGCGAGGCCATCGGGATCTTCGGCTGCTTCTCGGCATCCGCAGCCGGCGCTGCGGGTTTCGGCGCGGCTTTACGCGGTGCCTCGGCCACGGGCGGCTGGTTGGCCAGTGGCTTGAGCGCCACCGACAACTGCTCGGCCAGACGCTGCAACAGAACCCCTTGTGCCTGTACCTGGGAAGCGGTGCTGCCGGCGTGCGTTTCCTGCAGGTGAATGATGCGGTTATCGCGCACCTTGCCGCGACGATCGATCAAACGCCATTGCGCATCGAGAATCGCCGGTTGTTTCGCCCCGGAATCCAGACGGGTGATGGTCAGCAGAACCTGCACATCCGGCGTGAATCCGGCAGTAGCAGGCGCCAGCACCACACGCTGACTGTCCAGGTGACCAGCCACCTGACGCATCAGCAGTTGATCGATATCCGACGAAAGGCTGCCAGCCCAACGACCGTCGGTCGCCGCTTGCAGGCTGCCGTCGGGTTGACGTTGCAGCAGGGTTTCGCGTTGCAGGTAATCGGCAACAACTACCGGCCCCAGCAAAACCGCCATGCCCGCGCTTTGCGCAGGCTGAACCGGACTTCCGCTGTCCAGTTGGTACAGCGACACCGGCTGGTGAACGCTGCAACCCGCCAGGCCAAGAACGCCGGCGAGCAACAAAATAAGGGGGCGTAGAGCAGTCATCATCCCGTCCAGGTGGCCGCCACAAGGCTGACCACAGTGAAAATACTCAATAAATATGAAGAACGCTCGGCCACGCCGGCGCTTGAAAGGCCATATCATCCGTGAATATGCGTTCCGACTCCAGCGCCAAAGCGTCGATCTACGCGTTTAATCGCAGATCGAACGCTCTAGTAAGGCGTTCTCGCCTAATTGAGGTTTTCGACGAGCAGCGCATCCACTCTCTGGAAGCCCCGCGGAAGTTTGTTTCCGCGCCGTCCACGCTCACCTTTGTAGTGCTCGAGGTCGTCGGCTTTCAGCGACAGGGTCCGTTTGCCAGCCTGCAATACCAGGGTGGCGCCTTCCGGCAGGACGGCGATGTCCGTGACATATTCTTCGCGACTGGCCACGCGTTCACCGGATATACCGATGATCTTGTTGCCTTTGCCCTTACCTAATTGTGGCAGATCGCTGATTTTGAAGATCAGCAGGCGACCTTCGGTCGTGACCGAGGCCAGCCAGTTCTGCTCACGATCGGCCACAGGGCGCGGCGCGATGACCTTGGCGTTGTTCGGCAGGCTCAACAGGGCCTTGCCGGCCTTGTTCTTCGCTTGCAGGTCTTCGCCTTTGACCACGAAGCCGTAACCGGCATCGGACGCAATCACGTACAGCGCATCGTCTTCGGGCATCAGCACGCATTCGAACGAAGCGCCCGGTGGCGGCGTCAGACGGCCGGTCAAGGGTTCGCCCTGGCCACGGGCCGACGGCAAGGTATGCGCGGCGACCGAGTAGCTGCGACCGGTGGAATCGATGAACACGGCAAACTGGTTGGAGCGCCCCGCCGCCGAGGTCTTGAAGCCATCGCCGGCCTTGTACGACAGACCGGTAGCGTCGATGTCGTGGCCCTTGGCCGAACGTACCCAGCCTTTTTCCGACAGCACGACAGTGACTTTCTCGTTCGGCAGCAGATCGTGTTCGCTCAGCGCCTTGGCTTCGGCGCGCTCGACGATTGGCGAACGGCGGTCGTCGCCGTAGGTTTCGGCGTCTTTGAGCAGCTCGGTGCGCACCAGTTTCTTCAGCTTCGCTTCGCTGCCCAGCAGGGCTTGCAGCTTGGCTTGTTCCTTGAGCAGTTCGTCCTGCTCGTCGCGCAGCTTCATCTCTTCCAGTCGCGCCAACTGACGCAAGCGGGTGTCGAGGATGTAGTCGGCCTGAATCTCGCTGAGGGCGAAACGCTCAATGAGCTTGGCTTTCGGATGTTCCTCGGTGCGGATGATGTGGATCACTTCATCCAGGTTGAGGTAGGCGATCAGCAAACCGTCCAACAGGTGCAGGCGACGCTCGACCTTGTCGAGGCGGAATTGCAGGCGGCGACGCACGGTCAGCACGCGGAATTCCAGCCATTCGACCAGCAGCGCACGGAGGTTTTTCAGCTGCGGCTTGCCGTCCAGACCGATGATGTTGACGTTGACCCGGTAGGTCGATTCCAGCTCGGTGCTGGCGAACAGGTGCTGCATCAGCGCTTCGTGATCGACGCGGCTGTTGACCGGGATGATCACGATGCGGCACGGGTTTTCGTGGTCGGATTCGTCACGCAGATCGGCGATCTGCGGCGCTTTCGACGGTTTGGCCTGCATCAGCGCGGCGATCTGCTCCAGCACCTTGGCGCCGGAGACCTGATGCGGCAGCGCGGTGACGATGATGTCGCCGTCCTCGACGTGGTACACGGCGCGCATACGCACCGAGCCCTTGCCGGTTTCGTACATCTTCAGCAGGTCGGCGCGCGGCGTGATGATTTCCGCTTCGGTCGGATAATCCGGACCCTGAATGTGTTCGCAGAGCTGTTCGACCGTGGCTTTCGGCTCATCCAGCAAGCGCACGCAGGCGGTGGCGACTTCACGCAGGTTGTGCGGCGGCACATCGGTGGCCATGCCCACGGCGATACCGGTGGTGCCGTTGAGCAGAATGTTCGGCAGGCGCGCCGGCAACACCAGCGGCTCCTGCAGGGTGCCGTCGAAGTTCGGCCCCCAGTCCGCGGTGCCCTGGCCCAGTTCGCTGAGCAGCACTTCGGAATAGCGCGACAGCCGCGCTTCGGTGTAACGCATGGCGGCGAAGGACTTCGGATCGTCCGGCGCACCCCAGTTGCCCTGGCCGTCGACCAGCGTGTAGCGATAGCTGAACGGCTGCGCCATCAGCACCATCGCTTCGTAGCACGCCGAATCGCCGTGGGGGTGGAACTTGCCGAGCACGTCACCGACGGTACGCGCCGATTTCTTGTGCTTGGAATCAGCGTCCAGCCCCAGTTCGCTCATGGCGTAGACGATACGCCGCTGTACCGGCTTCAGGCCGTCGCCGATATGCGGCAAGGCGCGGTCCATGATCACGTACATGGAGTAGTTGAGGTAGGCATTTTCGGTGAAGTCAGCCAGCGAGCGGCGTTCTACACCATCCAGGCTGAGATCAAGGGAGTCGCTCATGCGGGCCTCATCGGTTCGTTGTCTGGCGCAGCAGCATGGTGCCACCGCGCTGGGTAAATTCAAGTTTGTTCAGGGCGCTCATGCCGAGCAGCACCTGGTCGCCATGCAGCCCCGGCGCCACCAGTGCGCGGACATCCCGCAGCACGATGTCGCCCAGTTGCAGGCGGGCAATCTTCGTTCGATAGCCCTGGCTCAGGCCATTGGCCGTGCTCAGGGTCACGCCGAAACCTTCTTGCAGCTTCAAACGCTTGGCCAGATCCGCCGGGATCGCGACATCGGTCGCGCCGGTGTCGAGCATGAACTCCACCGGCTCGCCGTTGATCTGGCCGCTGGCGACAAAATGCCCTTGGGCATTGCTCGCCAGTTTCACTTCGATAAAACCTTCGCCCTGCTCCGACGTGACCACGATGTTCGGATTCTGCTGGCGCTGCTCCCACTGCCCAAAAAATTTCGTCGCGAGAAACAGTGCCGCGCACCAGGCGAGGACCATTAGCACCCGACCGGCACGCTTGCCCGGCGGTTGCTGGCTCATGGCCTGGCACTCCAGCCACCGTCCGGCGCGGCGAAGCGCCAGACCACCGGGCGGACTTCGCCGTCGGCACGCGGGCCAAAATTGTTGTCGACGCCGATCCACGCACCTTCGGCATCAATGATCAGCGCTTCTTCCAGTCCGTAGTTCTGCGAGTAGCGGCGATTTTCCCGCAACAGTTCGCCAGCATACGACCAGCATTGCTCGACCTTGGCCGTCTGTGCATCGCGACGGCAGATCTCGAAAGCGTTGCGCTCAAGGGTAAACAGCTTGCCGTTGAACAAGGAAATATCGGAAAAGTCGCGATGAACCGCTTTCGCCTTGGGAAACTGTGGCGGCTGCATCTCCTTGCCGCCCTCACTGAGCAGCACGCAGCGACCGTCACAATCCCACACCGTCTGCTGGCGCTTGATCAGCAGCAGGCCGCGCTTTTGCCGTTCGGCGGCCAGCCATATCTGATCACCGGCCGGGTTGATCGCCAGGCCTTCGAAGATCGAATTGAACTTGAGCAGCAGGCCGCTCGCCCGCGCTTCGCGAACCAGCAGCGGCGAGATTTTCAGCCAGTTCGCCGGGCCACTGACCGGCACCTGCAACACCGCCGCATGGGCTTCGCTGACGATGTAGCGATTGCCAGCGCTGTCGCAACTGATGCCTTCGAAATCCAGTTCGCCCCCGCGAATGAACGACGCCGCCCAGGTACGCGAGCTCAAGCCCCACGGCAAGCCGCTCTCGGGCACGGGCGGCACGTCGATGTGCACGGTTTGCGCCTGCCAGACCGGATCGCGGGTATCGAGCCGATAGATCTGCTCGTCATCGCGATCGGAAACCGTCCACAGCTCATTGCCGCACATGGCCAGACCCGACAGGTTACCGCCGCGCATGCCTTCGACCGGGTGTTCGGAAAGCAGCCGCAATTGTTGCAGCGGCTCGGCCGACACGCTCAGCGCACTCAGCAGCAACGCACCCGCCAAGGCCCAGCCAAACTGCATCAGGCCAGCACCTCGGCGAGGTTGCCTTTGGATTCGAGCCAGGTCTTGCGGTCACCGGCGCGTTTCTTCGCCAGCAGCATATCCATCATTTCCGAGGTTTCGGCGAAGTCTTCGCCCAGCGTCAACTGCACCAGACGCCGGGTGTTCGGGTCCATGGTGGTTTCACGCAACTGCGGCGGGTTCATTTCACCCAGACCTTTGAATCGGGTGACCTGCGGCTTGCCGCGTTTCTTTTCGGCCACCAGGCGATCGAGAATGCCGTCGCGCTCGGCTTCGTCGAGGGCGTAGTAGATCTCTTTGCCGAGGTCGATGCGGTACAGCGGCGGCATCGCCACGTAGACGTGACCGGCATCCACCAACGGGCGGAAATGCTGGACGAACAGCGCACACAGCAAAGTCGCAATGTGCAGACCGTCGGAGTCGGCGTCGGCGAGGATGCAGATCTTGCCGTAGCGCAGCTGGCTCATGTCCGCCGCGCCCGGATCGACGCCGATGGCCACGGCGATGTTATGCACTTCCTGGCTGGCGAGCACTTCGCTGCCGTCGACTTCCCAGGTGTTGAGGATCTTGCCGCGCAACGGCAGGATCGCCTGGAACTCCTTGTCCCGCGCTTGCTTGGCCGAACCGCCGGCGGAGTCACCCTCGACCAGGAACAGCTCGGAACGCATCGGGTCCTGCCCGGCGCAGTCAGCCAGTTTGCCGGGCAGCGCCGGGCCTTGGGTGACGCGTTTGCGCTCGACTTTCTTGCTCGCCTTGAGACGGCGGCCGGCGTTGTTGATCGCCAATTCGGCCAGGGCCAGACCGGTTTCCGGGTTGGCGTTGAGCCACAGGCTGAAAGCGTCTTTAACCACACCGGAGACGAACGCCGCTGCTTCACGGGAAGACAGACGCTCTTTGGTCTGGCCGGAGAATTGCGGTTCCTGCATCTTCATCGACAAGACAAAAGCGATGCGCTCCCAGACGTCTTCCGGCGCCAGCTTCACGCCGCGCGGCAGCAGGCTGCGGAACTCGCAGAACTCGCGCATCGCATCGAGCAGGCCCTGACGCAGACCGTTGACGTGCGTACCGCCCTGGGCGGTCGGGATCAGGTTGACGTAGCTTTCCTGCACCGCGTCGCCACCTTCCGGCAGCCACAACAGTGCCCAGTCGACCGCTTCTTTATTACCGGCGAAAGCGCCGCAGAACGGCTCGTTCGGCAGACGTTCGAATTCGCTGACCGCATCGACCAGGTAGGAGCGCAGGCCGTCTTCGTAATGCCACTCGACTTTCTCGCCGGTGCCTTTGTCTTCGAAGCTGACCAGCAGCCCCGGGCACAACACAGCCTTGGCCTTGAGCACATGCTTGAGGCGGCTGATGGAGAATTTCGGTGAGTCGAAGTATTTCGGGTCCGGCGCGAAGTACACGCTGGTGCCGGTGTTGCGCTTGCCGACGGTGCCGACGATTTCCAGCTCGGAGGCCTTGAAGCCGTCCTTGAAGGTCATCTGGTATTCGTTGCCGTCACGTTTGACCCGTACGCGCACTTCGGTCGACAGCGCGTTGACCACGGAAATACCCACACCGTGCAAGCCGCCGGAGAACTGGTAGTTCTTGTTGGAGAACTTGCCGCCCGCATGCAGCTTGGTGAGGATCAGTTCGACGCCGGACACACCCTCTTCCGGGTGAATGTCGACCGGCATGCCACGGCCGTCGTCGCTGACTTCCAGCGAATGGTCGGCGTGCAGGATGACCTGCACCGATTTGGCGTGGCCGGCCAGGGCTTCGTCGACGCTGTTGTCGATGACTTCCTGGGCGAGGTGGTTCGGCCGACTGGTGTCGGTGTACATGCCGGGGCGTTTGCGCACCGGGTCGAGGCCCGAGAGGACTTCGATGGCGTCGGCGTTATAAGAACTAGCGCTGGGAGTGGCCATAAGGTCTCGTCGTCAGTCATTCATGAAAGAGGGGCAAGACTTCACAGCGTGGTGAAATCGATTGCCTGATACATATCGGCAGCCATGCCGGCAAAACTCAGCAACGCCGGCAATTGCCCGGCAAAGCCCTGGAAACTGTGGTCGCCGCCGGCCTGGATGCGCAAGGCACAGGCGCGGTAATACTGTTGGGCGAGGCGATAATCCAGCGTTTCGTCGCCGGTTTGCAACCAGACCTGATAACGCTGCGGATCCTGCGGTGGTGGCACTTCCAGTTCGGCCAGCGCCGTGACGTGGTCGTGGGTCAGTTCCCAGGTTTCATCGGTGTAGAGGTTCTGCTGCGTGCCCAGATAACCATCGAACATCCGGTGCGGGCTGACCGCCGGGTTGACCAGCAGGGCTTTCAGGCCATGGCGCTCGGCCAGGTGAGTCGCATAGTAGCCGCCGAGCGAACTTCCCACCAGCAACGGCCGGCCCAGCTCGGCGATTGCCTGCTCGAGCTGACCGATGGCTTCACGCGGATGGTGATGCAGCGCCGGCACGCGCAATTGCCCGCTCAACCCCAGCCGCTCCATGACCGCGACCAGCTGACAGGCCTTCTTCGAGGCCGGCGCGCTGTTGAAACCGTGGATATAGAGGATCGAACCGGACATTTGAGCTCCCTGGCTGTCGGCGAAAGATAGCGGAGTTTACAGGGAGAAGGACCGGGATTGGGGGTGGGTTCAATAAATTGGTGTGACAGCACAAGCTGCCCTCACCCTAACCCTCTCCCGGAGGGAGAGGGGAACCGACTGGGGGATATTCGAGAGCTACACCGACCTGAGCGTTTTGCTGCGAATCCATAATCGATATCGCTGTTTCAGGTCGATGCACAGCCAAAGACACCGCGGTCGGCCCCCTCTCCCTCTGGGAGAGGGCTGGGGTGAGGGTCTTTGATTGTCAGTTCAGTAACCGTTGGAGCCGTAATCGACTGTGAACTCGAAGTCGGTGACTCTTTCGACGCCCGTTTCCAATTTCCCGTCCGGCAACAATCGCAACCAGCGATACCCCGGCGCCTGCTCGCCCACTTTGAAATCCGCACTCCCCGGCTCGAACTGGATGCACGTCGAAGGCGAAGCCATCAAACGCACGCCATTGCGTTCGCGATCGATTTCCTGATGCACATGCCCCCACAACACCGCGCGAACCTGCGGGAAGCGATCCAGCACTTCAAAGAACGCTTCCGGGTTGCGCAAGCCGATCGGCTCCATCCACGCGCAGCCGATCGACACCGGGTGATGATGCAGGCACACCAGATGATGGCGCTCAGGCGCCTCGCTCAGCGCGCGGGCGAGCAGTTGCAATTGATCATCCTGCAGATAGCCCGGCACCGAACCCGGCACCGCAGAATCCAGCATCGTCACCCGCCAATTGCCAATATCGACCACCGGCTCCAGGAGCGTGCTTTGCACCGCCGCCTCGGCCATGACCATCGGCTCGTCGTGATTGCCGGGAATCCAGCGCGCGGGTGCACTGATCTGCGCGCTCAGTTGGCGGAATGCCTGATACGACTGCAGCGTGCCGTCCTGGGAAATATCGCCGGTCGCCAGCACCAGGTCGATCTGCGCCTGTTGCGCCAACACCAGGTCGATGACCTGTTGCAGGCTCTCGCGGGTCTTCATGCCCAGCAGCGTGCCGTCCGCCTCGGCGAACAGGTGGCTGTCGGACAACTGCACCAGCAGCGCCGGGTCGGCGCTGGTCAATGTCGATACGCTGGGCAAGGCGCTCTCCCGGGGCTAAGCACGCAATGGATGGGTGCGGCAATTATGCTGGGGGATGACACAAAGGGGAAACCGCCGAAGCGGACGCAGTTCACAACTAGCGAACGACTTCGTACTCGTGCCCCAACGCCAGGCAATGACTCAGCCATTCGCCCAGAAACACATTGAGCTGGGCCTTTTCATCGGGCTGGTGCATGGCGGCGTTCGGATAAGGATAGATGCCGCGAAAGCGTCGTGCATGCTCGGCGCTGACCACTTCGGCCATGCGCGCGTCGTGGTAGACCTGCACTTCCAGTTGCGGCACCGGCAACCACGGCAGACTGTGCTCCTGGCGCACCTGCAAGGTCGTGGTGTACGGGCAGGTCTGCAACACCTCGAGAGCGAGCACTCCAAGCATCTGCTCGCCCTGGGTCACAGCGATACGCCGCGCCTCGGGTTCGTTGCGCATGTCCGGCAGCAGTCGCATCAGGCGCGCGTAGTTGGCCTCGCAGGCGGCTTGCAGCCCTACGAGGTCAACCCGATAACGATCGCGCAGCTTGTTTACGACCATAGCCCCCTCACTTCGGCGCGGTTGAGCGCCAGCCACTGCAAGGCGATGATGCTCGCCGCGTTGGCAATCCGTCCGTCACGCACGGCCTGCCAGGCATCTTCAAATGCCCAGACCGTTACGCGAATGTCTTCGGCCTCTTCTTCCAGCCCGTGCAGACCGCCGACACCGTCGGTGCTGCAACGCCCCAGATACAAATGCACGAATTCGTTGCTGCCACCCGGCGAGGGGAAGTACTTGGTCATCGGCCACAACGCCTTGATGTCCAGCCCAGCTTCCTCCTGCGCCTCGCGGTGAGCAACTTCTTCCGGTTGCTCATCCTTGTCGATCAGACCGGCGACCAGTTCGACCAGCCACGGGTTGTCGGCCTTGCCCATGGCGCCGACACGAAACTGCTCGATCAACACCACTTCATCGCGCTGCGGATCGTAAGGCAGGACGCACACGGCATCGTGGCGCACGAAGATTTCACGATTGATCTCGCGGCTCATGCCACCGGCGAACAGCTCATGGCGCAGGTGCACACGGTCAAGCTTGTAAAAGCCCTCGTAGCATTTTTCGCGCCGCACGATATCCACGGCGGTCGGAATGGCGTTGGCAAAGTCAGTCATAATCTTCCTCTTTACTGCACATCCATTACGAGGTTGCTGTGTACAACCGGCAACCTCGACTTCGCGCCATCCTAACGCGCCCGCACCGTTTGATGCAGCCCCTTTACCGTCAGCGGGATGGACGGTGACGGTGAAACACACTCTAATCAGCTTAGTGGCGAACTGACTGCTCCGTTGAGAGTCGAAGCGGTATCTTTTTGCCTTCCCCTGCTTTCGAAAGGACGCCCATGTCGCTTTTCAAAATTGCCTCTGTGGCCGCTATTGCCCTGACTCTGGGCGCTTGTGCCAGCCTGTTCCAGCCCAACTATCGCACGCCGCTGGAAACCACCCGCGACGCCTCGGAACAACTCAAACCCGGTTGTTCCAACCCCGATTGCCCGCTGGTGAACATCGACACCCTGCGCTTCCCGGACGAGCCGGCGCTGGATGGCATCATCGAAAAACGTCTGCTGCAAATGACCCGCACCGAGAAGAACGCACTCGTAGCGCCAACCCTGGCCGCCTACCGCGAGCAGTTCCTCGCCAGCGCCGGCCCGCGCAACAGCAGCTATCTGCAAGCGAAAGTACGCGAGCAGCATGACGGACTGGTGATCATCGAGCTGTCGAGCTACCTCGACACCGGCGGCGCCCACGGCACGCCGGGTCGCGGTTTCATCAACTATTCGCGCCAGCAGCACAAGGTGCTGAACCTGTCCGACATGTTGCTGCCGGGGCAGGAAGAGGCGTTCTGGAAAGCCGCGCAAGTGGCGCACAACAGTTGGCTGATCAGTACCAAACTCGATCAGGAGGCGGAATTCGTCGCGAACTGGCCGTTCGTGAAAACCCCGCACGTGGCGCTGACCTATGGTGGCGTGATCCTCAAGTACGACGTGACTACCATCGCGCCTTATGCGCTGGGCCACGTCGAACTGAAGATTCCTTACCCGCGCCTGAACGGCATTCTCAAGCCTGAGCTGTTTCCCGGCCGTAACTGAAGGCCCGGCCCAGCACTAACTGCAACAGCCCTGCCAGCACCAACGCCGGCAGGGTTGCGCCGACATCCGGATACAGATTCGCCAGCAAGTGGTAGGTGCTCACACCACCCAGCCACGCCAGCAACGCCGGCCAGCGCAATGCGGCTGACGCGACCTGAGCACTGCGCTTGCGCAGGATGAAGTGATCCACCAGCACCACGCCGAACAGCGGCGCGAACACCGAGCCGATCAACAGCAGGAAATTCTGGTACTGCGCCAACGGCGCCAGCAGTGCGATCAGCGTGCAGATCACGCCGATGGCCAAGGCCAGATGCTCGACTTTCAGACGCAACAGAATCCCGCTCGATACCGCCGCCGAATGAATATCGGCAAAAGCGTTTTCCGACTCGTCGAGCAGAATCAGCAACAGCGGAATGCCCAGACCGGCGCCAGCCAAGGCCAGCAGCAACGCATTGACTTCACCGCTCGGCGCGAACGCCAGGGTGTAGGCCACGCCAAGGCTCATCAGCCAGAAGTTACCGATGAAAAAACCCACAGCCGTGCCACCGAAAACATTCTTCGCACGCTTGCCGAAACGCGAGTAGTCGGCAATCAACGGCAGCCACGACAGCGGCATGGCGATGGCAATGTCGAAGCCCACGGCGAACGGCATCGAACCGTCACCGGCGCGCGCCCACAGCGCCGCGAGGTCGGCTTTGGCGAACAGGTTCCAGGTCAGCCACAGGCACGCGGCGAGCAACAGCCAGATGCCCCACTTGCGCAGAATCTGCCGCACGAACGTCAACGGCCCGCTCACCGCGAGCAAGGTCGCCAGCGCACCGAAGAACAGCGTCCACAGAATCGGATTGGCCCACAGCGAACCTTCGCTGAAGGCGCGGCTGCCGAGCAGACTGGCGGCGTCGCGCATGACGATGATTTCGAACGAGCCCCAGCCGATCAGTTGCAGCAGATTGAGCAGCGCCGGCAGGCTCGCGCCTTTGCTGCCGAGGCTGAGCTTCAGCGCCGCCATCGATGACAGGCCGGTGTCGCTGCCGATCACGCCGACTGCAGCCAGCAACAGCACGCCCACCAGCGTGCCAAGGAAGATCGCCAGCAAAGAACCGGACAGACCCAGACCCGGCGCGAGCAATGCGCCGGTCTGCAAAACCATCAGGCCGATGCCGAGGGAGAACCACAGGGAAAACAGATCGCGCCCGCCGAACACACGCTTTGCAGCGGGGACGGCGAGATCGGGGGAATAAGTGCCGGGTTGAATGCTCAAGGGTGTTATCTCAAAGGGACATTTGTTGTGATCGTTCCCACGCTCTGCGTGGGAATGCCTCTCGGGACGCTCCGCGTCCAGTGACGCGGAGCGTCACGGGCTGCATTCCCACGCGGAGCGCGGGAACGATCAGTACGGGGTCAAACTTTCTTGTACAGCTGACTGCCTTCCTTCTTGAACCGCTCGGCCTGCTCAGCTAGCCCCTTGGCGACGTCCACATCGACCGCGTCAATGCGTTGGTTGGCTGCGTATTCACGGACTTCCTGGGTGATCTTCATCGAGCAGAATTTCGGCCCGCACATCGAGCAGAAGTGCGCGACCTTGGCCGAGTCCTTCGGCAGGGTTTCGTCGTGATAGGAGCGCGCGGTGTCCGGATCCAGGCCGAGGTTGAACTGGTCTTCCCAGCGGAATTCGAAACGCGCCTTGCTCAGTGCGTTATCACGAATCTGCGCGCCCGGGTGTCCCTTGGCCAGGTCCGCTGCGTGGGCGGCGATCTTGTAAGTGATGATCCCGGTCTTCACGTCATCCTTGTTCGGCAGGCCCAAGTGCTCCTTCGGCGTCACGTAGCAGAGCATCGCGCAACCGAACCAGCCGATCATCGCCGCGCCGATACCCGAGGTGATGTGGTCATAGCCCGGCGCAATGTCGGTAGTCAGCGGGCCGAGGGTGTAGAACGGCGCCTCGTCGCAGCATTCGAGCTGCTTGTCCATGTTCTCTTTGATCAATTGCATCGGCACGTGGCCCGGGCCTTCGATCATGCATTGCACGTCGTGTTTCCAGGCGATCTTGGTCAGCTCGCCGAGGGTTTCCAGTTCGCCGAATTGCGCTTCGTCGTTGGCGTCGGCAATCGAGCCCGGACGCAGGCCATCGCCCAGCGAGAAGCTGACGTCGTAGGCCTTCATGATTTCGCAGATTTCGTCGAAGTGGGTGTAGAGGAAGTTCTCTTTGTGGTGCGCCAGGCACCACTTGGCCATGATCGAACCGCCACGGGAGACGATGCCGGTGACGCGTTTGGCGGTCAGCGGCACGTAACGCAGGAGCACGCCGGCGTGAATGGTGAAGTAGTCGACGCCCTGCTCGGCCTGTTCGATCAGGGTGTCGCGGAACAGCTCCCAGGTCAGGTCTTCAGCGACGCCGTTGACCTTCTCCAGCGCCTGATAGATCGGCACGGTACCGATCGGCACCGGCGAGTTGCGGATGATCCACTCGCGGGTTTCGTGAATGTGTTTGCCGGTGGACAGGTCCATCACCGTGTCCGAGCCCCAGCGAATGCCCCAGGTCAGTTTCGCCACTTCTTCTTCGATCGAAGAACCCAAGGCGCTGTTGCCGATGTTGCCGTTGATCTTCACCAGGAAGTTACGACCGATGATCATCGGTTCCAGTTCGACGTGGTTGATGTTGGCGGGAATGATCGCGCGGCCACGGGCGATTTCTTCGCGGACGAATTCAGGGGTGATTTCTTGCGGAATGCTTGCGCCGAAGCTGTGGCCGGCATGTTGCTGTTTGAGCAAACCGGCTGCGCGGGCCTCTTGCAGCTTCATGTTTTCGCGGATGGCGACGTATTCCATCTCGGCGGTGATGATGCCTTTGCGCGCGTAGTGCATCTGGCTGACGTTGGCCCCGGCCTTGGCGCGGCGCGGGTTGTTGACGTGGGCGAAGCGCAGTTTGGTCAGCTCGGCATCGGCCAGACGCTGCTGGCCGAAGTTCGAGCTCAGGCCCGGCAGGCGCTCGGTATCGCCACGGTCATCGATCCACGCTGAACGCACATCGGCCAGACCTTTGCGCACATCGATGACCACGTTCGGGTCAGTGTACGGGCCGGAGGTGTCGTAGACCGTGACCGGCGCATTGATCTCGCCGCCGAAATCGGTCGGGGTTACATCGAGGCTGATTTCGCGCATCGGCACGCGGATGTCCGGGCGCGAGCCCTGAACGTAGATTTTTTGCGAACGGGTGAACGGCTTGACCGATTGCTCGTCGACCTTGGCCGAGTCACTCAGGTTGATCGCGTTTTTTTCTTTTGTTGTCATCACGGGCTCTCCAGACAGCATCCAGCAGTGGATTGTCGGAGCAGAACCTGAAAGGCACGGACGCACCAGGACCGGTGCTGTGCATTCGTCATGAGCGTTCGATTGTCGAACAATATCCCGGACGAAGCACAAGAGGACTCGCCGGGTGACGAGAAATCTTGTTCCCTACGCAGGCGCTAACCTGATCAGGTTCAACGGGATCCGAAATTATTCGATCTCAGCCTCATAGCAAGGCACCCCGACAAGAACCCGGCCAGTCTAGACACAACCACCGAGGAACGCCAACACCGCAGCGAACGCCATGATGAATGGCGTAAATACCCAGGCTGGCCGATTGTTGCCGGAGCAATGCGCAACTACACTCGCTTGGCCTGCCCAGCCTTGACGCTGTGCGGGCTGCGCCTTACCTTTGGCGCCCGGATTACTTCCATAATATTCATGCTAGGGATCGCCTCATGCTGCGCAAACTTTCATTGGCTGTTGCCGTGTCCTGTGCGTCCAACACAATGGCCTGGGCAGCGGAAGCACCCTTGTCGACCAAAACCGATCTGGTCAGCGTCTATCAGGAAGCGGTCGACAATAACGCCGACCTCGCGGCGGCCCGCGCCCAGTATGGCGCGCAGAAAGAAGTGGTGCCGCAGGCCCGCGCCGGTCTGCTGCCGAACCTGTCCGGTGGCGCCGAAGTCGCCGACGTGCGCACCTCGATCGACCAGCCTTCGGCCGTCGCCAACCGCAGCGCGCATTCCTATCAGGCGACACTCGCGCAGCCGCTGTTCCGCGCCGATCGCTGGTTCCAGTATCAAGCAGCCAAAGACGTCAACGAACAGGCCGCGCTGCAGCTCTCGGCCACCGAGCAGAACCTGATCCTGCAGAGCGCCGAAAGCTACTTCAACGTGCTGCGCAGCCAGGACAATCTGGCCTCGACCAAGGCTGAAGAAGCGGCGTTCAAACGTCAGCTCGATCAGTCCAACGAGCGCTTCGATGTCGGCCTTTCGGACAAGACCGACGTGCTGCAATCGCAAGCCAGTTACGACACCGCGCGAGCCAACCGCATCGTCGCCCAGCGTCAGGTCGATGATGCGTTCCAGGCGCTGATCACCCTGACCAACCGTCAGTACAACTCGATTCAGGGCATCGTCCACACGCTGCCGATTCTGCCGCCTTCGCCCAACGATGCGAAATCCTGGGTCGACACGGCGGCGCGGCAGAACCTCAATCTGCTCGCCAGCAACTACGCGGTCAGCTCCGCCGAGCAGACGCTCAGGCAGCGCAAGGCCGGCCACTTGCCGACCCTCGACGCCGTGGCCAAATACGAGAAAGGCGACAACGACGCCCTCGGCTTCGCCAACCCCAACTCGTTCGGCGCACCTTATGGCGGCAACGTCGAGCAGAGCACGCTGGGCCTGCAACTGAACATCCCGATCTACAGCGGCGGGCTGACCAGTTCGCAAGTGCGTCAGTCCTATGCGCAACTGGATCAGAGCGAACAGCAGCGCGAATCGCTGCGCCGGCAAGTAGTTGAAAACACCCGCAATCTGCACCGCGCGGTGAACACCGACGTCGAGCAGGTGCAGGCGCGCCGCCAGTCGATCATCTCCAACCAGAGTGCGGTGGAAGCCACGGAAATCGGTTATCAGGTCGGCACGCGCAACATCGTCGACGTGCTCGATGCGCAGCGCCAGCTGTACACCTCGGTGCGCAACTACAACAACACCCGCTACGACTACATCCTCGACAACCTGCGCCTGAAGCAGGCGGCGGGGACGCTGAACCCGGGTGATCTGGAAGATCTGCGGCGCTATCTGAAAGCCGATTACAACCCGGACAAGGACTTCCTGCCGCCGGATCTGGCGTCGGCGGCGGAAGCGCAGCTCAAGGCCCGGCCATAAACAATCTGGAATGAATCCCATGTGGTGAGGGGATTTATCCCGTCCGGCTGCGCAGCAGTCGTAAATCCTGCTTGCCAGATTTGACTGAATCACCGCGTTGAATGGTTTCGGGGCCGCTTCGCAACCCAGCGGGGATGAATCCCTGTGGCGAGGGGATTTATCCCCGTCCGGCTGCGCAGCAGTCGTAAATCCTGCTTGCCAGATCTGACTGAATCACCGCGTTGAATGGTTTTGGGGCTGCTTCGCAACCCAGCGGGGATGAATCCCTGTGGCGAGGGGATTTATCCCCGTCCGGCTGCGCAGCAGTCGTAAATCCTGCTTGCCAGATTTGACTGAATCACCGCGCTGAATGGTTTTGGGGCTGCTTCGCAACCCAGCGGGGATGAATCCCTGTGGTGAGGGGATTTATCCCCGTCCGGCTGCGCAGCAGTCGTAAATCCGACTTGCCAGATCTAACTGAATCAACGCGCTGAATGGTTTTGGGGCTGCTTCGCAACCCAACGGGGATAAATCCCCTCACCACAGTAATATTCCAGGCGACTATTGGATCAGCCGCGCCAGACCATCCAGCCAAAGGCCCCGGCCATAAACAATCTGGAATGAATCCCATGTGGTGAGGGGATTATCCCCGTCCGGCTGCGCAGCAGTCGTAAATCCTGCTTGCCAGATCTGACTGAATCACCGCGTTGAATGGTCTTGTGGCTGCTTCGCAACCCAGCGGGGATGAGTCCCTGTGGTGAGGGGATTTATCCCCGATCGGCTGCGCAGCAGTCGTAAATCCTGCTTGCCAGATCTGACTGAATCACCGCGTTGAATGGTTTTGGGGCTGCTTCGCAACCCAGCGGGGATGAATCCCTGTGGTGAGGGGATTTATCCCCGTCCGGCTGCGCAGCAGTCGTGAATCCTGCTTGTCAGATCTGACTGAATGACCGCGCTGAATGGTTTTTGGGCCGCTTCGCAACCCAGCGGGGATGAATCCCCTCGCCACCCTGATATTCCAGGCGACTATTGGATCAGCCGCGCCAAGCCATCCAGCAAGCGCTGCAACGCGCCCTGATTGCGGCGCATCACCGCCAGCCCGGCCTCGGCCATGCGCTGCGCATCACGCGGCAGTTCGAACAAGCGCTGCACCTCGACTGCGAGCCCTTCGGCATCATCCACTTCGGCCAACGCCCCGGCTTCGCGCAATTGCGCGGCGATGTCGAGGAAGTTGAACAGGTGCGGGCCGCTGAGTACCGGTTTCGCCAGCGCGGCGGGTTCGAGCAGGTTGTGCCCGCCGTTCGGCACCAGACTGCCGCCGACAAATGCGCTGTCGGCCAGGGCATAGAGAAACAGCAACTCACCCATGGTGTCGCCGAGCAGCACGCTCGTTTGCGCATCGACATTGGCCCCGGTCGAGCGACGTACCGTGGCGAAACCTTCGCGCTGGCACAAGTCGAACACCGAATTGAAACGCTCGGGATGACGCGGCACCAGAACCAGCAACGCATCGGGATGACTGCCCAGCAAACGACGATGGGCGTCGAGCACCACTTCGTCTTCGCCTTCGTGGGTGCTCGCAGCGATCCATACCGGGCGATCCTGCGCCTGCCACCGGCTGCGCAGTTCGGCTGCACGCTGCAACAGTTGCGGGTCGATGGTCAGGTCGAACTTGATCGAACCGGTGACCTCGACAGTTTCCGGACGTGCGCCAAGATCGCGGAAGCGCTGGGCCTCGGCTGCGGTCTGCACGGCCAGCAAACTCATCTCGGCGAGCATCGGCGCAGTGAGTTTGCTGAAGCGGCCATAGCCTTTGGCGGAACGCTGCGACAACCGCCCATTGGCCAACGCCACCGGAATCCCGCGCTTGGCACATTGATGAATATGGTTAGGCCACAGCTCGGTCTCCATGATCACTGCAAGCCTGGGCTGTACGCGATCAAGAAAACGCGCCGCCGCACAAGGCAAGTCATACGGCAGATAGCAGTGTTGAATGTGCGGCTCGTTGGAAAACAGTGCCTGAATCCGCTCCGAACCGGTCGGGGTCATGCAGGTCACGGTGATCGGCAGCGTCGGATAGCGTTCCAGCAGCGCGCGGATCATCGGCGCGGCGGCAATGCTTTCGCCGACCGACACCGCGTGCACCCAGATGCCACCGGGCTGCAACGTCGGCATGCCATAAGTAAAGCGCTCGCCAATGCGTTTGGCATACGCCGGCGCCTTGCGCGCACGCAGCCATAGTCGAATCGCCACCAATGGCAGCCCCAGGTAAAACAGCGCGGTGTAGAGAGTTCTATTCATGGCGGCGGAGTTTATCGGCTTTTGTCGCCGATCGCCCGCAAGTGCACGGCAAAACGTTCCGCCAGCCAGCGCGCGGCCGGGCCGAGCGGTTCGTCGCGGCGCCAGACCAGTTCCACCACCAGCGCTGGCGGCGTCCATTCGCTGTCGAGCTCAATCATCTGGCCTTGATACGCCGAGTACTGCACAACGTGGCGCGGCAACCAGGCCCAGCCGAGATCGCGCACCAGCCATTCGGACATTACGTAAAAACTGTCGGCGCGCCATACCTGTGGGCTGGCCGGCTCGTTGCCGGGATAGACGCTGGTCTGCGTCGACATCAGCAATTGCCGGTGCTGCGCCAGTTGCTGGCAGGTCACATAGGACTGCTGCGCCAACGGATGATTGACGCCACAGACCGTGACCATTTCCACTCGACCTAGTACGCGCCGCTCAAGGGCTTCGGGGATTTCATCGTGATAGAACAACAAGCCAAGATCGGCCCGGCGTTCGACCAGTTTGCGCGCGACTTCGCCTTGGGCGGCGCTGGTCAGTTGCACTTCCAGGCTGGGAAACTGCTCGGCCAGTTCGCCGAAACTTTCCACCAGCGCCTGATAGGGCATCGCCTCGTCCTGAGCCACCCGCAACTGCGCCTCCTGGCCGCGCAGCATGGCCATCGCGCGGCCGTTGAGGCGCTCGCACTGGCGCAACACTTCCCGCGCCTCTTCCAGCAATGCCTCGCCCGCCTCGGTGAGACTGGGCTGACGGCCACTGCTGCGCTCGAACAGGCTCACGCGCAAATCCTCTTCGAGCATCGCGACAGCACTGCTGATCGCCGATTGCGCCTTGCGTTGTCGACGTGCCACGGCGGAGAACGATCGCTGTTCGGCGACGTCGACAAATACCCGCAGGTGCTCAAGATTCCATTGCATACGATTTTTCAACCTATCTACTGAACAGATAGGTAATGACTTTACCCCATCTGAGCAATCCCTAGAATGTCACTCCAGCAAGCAATGATTTATTTGAGGATCAAACCATGAACGCCTACGTCTATCTGGCCATCGCCATCTGCGCCGAAGTGATCGCCACCGTTTCGATGAAAGCGGTCAAGGGCTTCAGCACTCCTCTACCGCTGATTCTGGTGATTGTCGGCTACGGGATTGCATTCTGGATGCTGACGCTGGTAGTGCGCACCGTTCCGGTCGGCGTGGCCTACGCGGTCTGGGCCGGTATGGGCATTGTGATGGTCAGCGTGGCGGCACTGTTTATCTATGGGCAGAAGCTGGATATCCCGGCGATGCTGGGGATGGCGTTGATCGTGCTGGGCGTGGTGGTGATTCAATTGTTCTCGAAAACCGCCGGCCATTAACTGCCAGACACAATCCCCTGTGGGAGCGAGCCTGCTCGCGAATGCGGTACATCAGTCAACACATATGTCGACTGGCATTCCCTCTTCGCGAGCAGGCTCGCTCCCACATTGGCCCATATGTTCGGCATGTTGATCATCGACAAATCCGCCCCTTTCCCGAGTCTGTATACTGCGCCCTCGTCTTGAGCACTGAGGTCGTTGCATGCCATCCGTTATTTCCACCGACGTTCTGATTGTCGGCGCTGGTGTCGCCGGCCTCTGGCTGAATGCGCGCCTGCGCGGTCAGGGTTTCTCGACCGTGCTGGTGGAAAGCGCCAGCCTCGGTGGCGGGCAGAGCGTGAAGTCCCAGGGCATCATCCACGGCGGCGCCAAGTACGCGCTGCACGGCGCGCTGACCGGGGCCTCGGAAGCCATCGCCGACATGCCGCGCCGCTGGCGCGAGGCGCTGGCCGGTAATGGTGAGCTGGATCTGTCCGGCGTGCGTCTGCTGTCCGAAGCCCATTACCTGTGGTCGCCAGGCACTTTGGCCGGCAACCTGACCAGTTTCTTCGCCAGCAAAGCCGTGCGTGGCCGGGTCGATCAGGTCAAGGGCGATGAACTGCCGCCAGCCCTGCAAGACAAGCGTTTCAAGGGCAAAGTCTATCGCCTCGCCGAATTGGTAGTGGATGTCCCGAGCCTGATCCAGCGTCTCGCCGAGCTGGCCGGCGACGGTCTGCTCGCCGGGCAGGTCATCGAACCGTTGCTGGAAGCCGGCGTGCTGGTCGGCCTGAAAGTCGATGGCCGTGAGATCCGCGCTCAGCGCATCGTCCTCAGCGCCGGCGCCGGCACGGCCGAACTGCTTGAAGCCTTGGGCCTGAGCCGTCCGGCCATGCAGCGCCGCCCCCTGCACATGATCCTCGCCAAAGGCCCCGGCTTGAAACCGCTGTACGCGCACTGCCTGGGCGGCGGGACCAAGCCGCGCATTACCGTGACCACGCATCCGGCGGCTGATGGCCAGTGGGTCTGGTACATGGGCGGCGACATCGCCGAAAGCGAAGGCGTGGCCCGCGAGCCAGCCGAACAGATCGCCACTGCGCAAAAGGAAATCGCCCAATTGCTGCCGTGGATCGACCTCAGCACCACGCAATGGGCCACCCTGCGCGTCGACCGCGCGGAGCCGCTGCAAACCGGCCTGACCCGTCCGGACAACGCATTCCTCGCCGAGGAAGGTCGCTTGCTCGTCGGCTGGCCGACCAAACTGGCACTGGCGCCGGACTTCGCCGACCGCGTTATCGGCTCGCTGCAACGCGACGGCATCCAGCCGCAGGCGACCGAGCCGCTGCCGCCGCTGCCGAAACCGCCGCTCGGCGTCCCCGCATGGGAGCAACTGCTGCCATGAGCATTGCCACTCTGCACGAACTGCATCGCCCACTGGGCAGCACCGGCCTGACGGTTTCGCCGCTGGGCCTGGGCACGGTCAAACTCGGCCGCGATCAAGGGGTGAAATACCCCAACGGCTTTCAGATTCCCGGTGATGACGAGGCGCGCATGCTGCTGCGCCAGGCGCGCGATCTGGGCATCAACCTGATCGACACCGCACCGGCCTATGGTCGCAGCGAAGAACGCCTCGGCCCGCTGCTGCGCGGTCAGCGTCAGGACTGGGTGATCGTCAGCAAGGTCGGTGAAGAGTTTGCCGATGGCCTGTCGCGTCACGATTTCAGCGCCGCGCACACGCGAATGTCGGTCGAGCGCAGCCTGCAACGTCTGGAAACGGATTTTATCGATCTGGTCCTCGTGCACTCGGACGGCAACGACATGGCCATCCTCGAGCACGAAGAGGTCTACGCCACCCTCGCGGCGCTGAAGGCCGAGGGCAAGATTCGCGGCTTCGGGTTTTCCGGCAAAACCGTCGAAGGCGGCTTGAAAGCGCTGGAGCAAGGCGACTGCGCGATGGTCACCTACAATCTGAACGAACAAAACGAAAAGGCGGTCATTGACTATGCTGCTGCCCACGGCAAAGCCATTCTGGTGAAAAAAGCCCTGGCCAGCGGTCATGTCTGTCTGAGTCCGGGAGTCGATCCGGTGCGCGCCAGCTTCGAGTTGCTGTTCACTCATCCCGGCGTTGCCAGTGCTATTGTCGGCACGATCAATCCGCTGCACCTCGCCCATAACGTAGCGACCGTTGCCCAGGTCCTGCGTAGTCACTGACGCCGCCCCGCGGCCTTAAGCCAGGAGCCGATATGCCGCGCACGCTCATCCGCAAGAACCCGAGCAACTTCAAGACACTGCCGCTGTTCGTCGAAGCCACGCCCGAAGGCCTGAGCTATCAGAGCGTCGGCATGCCGCTGAACTTCGCCCAGACCCTGCAACGGCGCAAACCGGTCAGTGTCGCCGACAGCGAGCGCTTCGCGCTGGAACTGGCCAACCTCGGCGTGTCCGTGCGCCTGACCCTGCACTGGCAGAATCGTGATTACTGGGTGCTGGTGCGCCAGCGTCGGCAGGATCGCGGCGACGTGGTACTGAAGCTCATTTCCGGCTACGTGCCGGCCCATGAGCTGAACATTCCGCTGCACACGGCGATTCAGGAGATTGCCGAAGAGTGTCTGCTGGAAACCCCGGAAGGCTGGCTCGGCGGGCGTTTCAACGACACCTGGCTACCAGCACCCTATTCCGCTGCACTGCATTATCGCGAGGCGCTGCCGTTTCGCCTGACGCCGTTGTCCGGTTCGGCGCGTCCGGTGCGCTGCGCCAACCTGCAATTGCTGGAGCGACCAAGGGCGTACGTGCATCTGCCGACGGCGTCCCTGCAATTGATCTATGACTTGCGCCTGGACGTGCCCAAGGAGGCGAAGTCCTTGAGCCTGTTTCATGTCGACGAGCGTCTGGAAGGCGATCAACTGGTGGCGCGGCTCGATCGCAAACGGCCAGACCTGTACTTGATGCCATTGCACGACGGCCAGCCGCTGCCTGAGTTGTACACCCTGAAAAAGGATCAACTGTATCCGGCGAGTACCCGCGGTCTGTATCTGGCCGAAAGCTTCGCGCGACAGGATGGCTGGCTGGTGCGTGATGAGCGGATTCGCTGGAAGGACTGGTTGCGCCAACAGGGTCTGACGCCACCCGAGAAGGCTACTGGACTGGCACGCCTGCGCGGCAAGGCCAGGCAGCTGCTGAAGAAAATCGTACCGCGCAAGAAAGTGAATTCCTGAAAAGCAAAAAGATCGCAGCCTGCGCCAGCGCCTGAACAGAATTGTGCAGGCGCTGGCGCAGGCTGCGATCTCTTGAGCTTATTGGCCGCGGATCTTTTCCACGATCGCTGTCGTCGAGCTGTTTTCCACCAGCCCCAGCACTTTCACGGTGCCGCCGTAGGCGGTGACGATATCCGCGCCGACCACCTGATCGATACCGTAATCGCCGCCCTTGACCAGCACGTCCGGCTTGACCTCGCGCAGCAGGTTTTCCGGTGTGCCTTCAGAGAAGCTGATCACCCAGTCCACCGCGCCGAGACCGGCGAGTACCGCCATGCGGCGATCCACGCTGTTGATCGGCCGGCCCGGGCCTTTCAGGCGGCTGACCGAAGCGTCATCGTTGACTGCGACGATCAGGCGGTCGCCCTGAGCACGGGCCTGTTCCAGATAGGTGACATGGCCGGCATGCAGGATATCGAAGCAGCCATTGGTGAAAACAATCCGCTCGTTGTGCGCACGGGCATCGTCGACCGCCAGCAGCAGCTGCTCAAGTCCCAGCACGCCTCGCTCCGAACCTTCTTCGCGCTGAATGGCGCGGCGCAGTTCCGGGGCGCTGATCGCTGCGGTACCCAACTTGCCGACGACGATGCCTGCTGCCAGATTGGCCAGCGCCACGGCGTGCGGCAGTTCTTCGCCTGCGGCAATGGCCGCGGCCAGGGTCGAAATCACCGTATCGCCGGCACCGGTCACGTCGAACACTTCGCGGGCGCGGGCCGGCAGATGCAACGCCGGATGATCCGGACGCAGCAAGGTCATGCCGTGTTCACCACGGGTCACCAGCAGCGCGCCGAGGTCGAGCTCCTGCATCAGGACGGCGCCCTTGCTCACCAGTTCGTGCTCATCGGCGCAACCACCGACGATGGTTTCGAACTCGCTGAGATTCGGTGTGATCAGGCTGGCACCGCGGTAGATCGAAAAGTCCTTGCCCTTCGGATCAGCCAATACCGGTATACCTTTGGCACGGGCGGCCTGGATCAGGGCCTGGTGATTTTTCAGTGCGCCTTTACCGTAATCCGACAACACCAGCACCTTGATGCCTTCAAGCAACCCATCAACCTGCGCGGCCAGTGCCAGAGCATCGGTGGCGAACACTTCTTCGAAATCGATACGCAGCAACTGCTGGTGCCGGCTCATGACCCGCAGCTTGACGATGGTCGGCTGGTGCGCGATGCGCTGAAACAAGGCGCGCACGCCCGCGCCCTTGAGACTGTTGCTCAGGCTGTCGGCGGCTTCGTCATCGCCGGTCACGCCCACCAGCGATGCCGGTGCACCCAGCGCGGCAATGTTCAGCGCCACGTTGGCGGCACCGCCCGGGCGATCCTCGATCTGCTCGACCTTGACCACCGGCACCGGCGCTTCAGGAGAAATCCGTGAGGTTCCGCCATGCCAGTAACGGTCGAGCATGACATCGCCGACCACCAAGACAGGGGCTTGATCGAATCGCGGCATCGACAATTTCATGGAGCAACCCACATACAAAATGAACAGGGGCGCGATATTAACAGGATCGCGCGCGCCGGGAATACACGAGGGTGAGGCTGGCCCACCCTCATCTGCAGATCAGGCAATGTCTTCAGCCGGAGCATCCAGCCCCATCGCATGCAGACGCGCGTAGTAGCCATTATGAGCAAGCAGTTGGGCATGAGTGCCGCGTTCGACGATCTCGCCCTGATCCATGACAAGGATCAGATCGGCCTTCTCGATGGTCGACAAACGGTGGGCAATCACCAGCGTGGTGCGGCCTTTCATGACATGGTCGAGTGCCGCCTGAATGTGCCGCTCGGACTCGGTATCAAGGGCCGAAGTCGCTTCGTCGAGGATCAGCAGCGGGGCGTTTTTCAGCAAGGCCCGGGCAATCGCCAGGCGCTGACGCTGTCCGCCAGACAACAGCACACCGTTCTCGCCCACCTGGGTATCCAGGCCTTGAGGCATCTGCGCGATGAAGTCCATGGCAAATGCATCCCTGGCGGCTTTCTCGATATCTTCGCGAGGCGCGCCTGCCAGATCGCCGTAAGCGATGTTGTTGGCGATGGTGTCGTTGAACAGCGTCACGTGCTGGGTCACTTGCGCTACATGGCGACGCAGATTGCGCAGACGATAGTCCTCGATTTCGACATCATCGAGCAGGATTTCGCCGGTCTCGTGGTGATAGAAGCGCGGAATGAGACTGGCCAGCGTCGATTTGCCGCTGCCGGAACGCCCGACCAGGGCGATCATCTGACCTGGCGACGCGGTGAAGCTGATGTTTTTCAGCACTTCCCGTTCAGTGCCCGGGTAAGTGAAGCTGAGGTTGTTCACCGCCAGATGGCCACTGACCCGATCACGCTCGATCGTACCTGTGTCGATTTCCGGTTCAACATCGAGTTGCTCGAAAATGCTTTCGGCTCCGGCCACGCCTTTCTGGATGGTCGAGCTGACTTCAGACAATTGCCGGATCGGTTTGGGCAGCAAACCGGCAGCCGTGATGTAGGCAACCAGATCACCGGCCGTTGCATCACCGCGCAGGAACAGTACGAGGAACATCAGCACGGCCATGGCGGTGTAGATCACCAGCTGCAGCATCGGCGTATACACCGCGCCAGTCTTGGTCATGCGCAACTGTTTGTCGGTGTTGCTCTGGCTGGCCGCCGCAAAACGCTGCTGCTCATAAGCTTCGCCACCAAAACTGCGCACGACGCGATAGCCTTGAATGGTTTCGGAAGCCACATGGGTGACGTCGCCCATGGCCACTTGAATCTTCTTGCTCTGCTTGCGGAATTTCTTGCTGGTGTTGCCGACCATGAACGCGATCACCGGCAGAATGGCCAGCATCACCAGAGTCAGTTTCCAGTTCATCCACAGCAGATAGGCGAACAGGAAAACCACGGTCAGGCCTTCGCGGATCACCACTTTGATGGCATCCGTGGCGGCGCCGGTGACCATGGTCACGTTGAAAGTGATGCGCGAGATCAGATGACCCGAGTTATGGGTATCGAAATAGCGATTGGGCAGTACCAACAGCTTGTTGAACAGTTCGATACGCAGGTCATGCACCAGCCCCAACGAAACCCTCGCCAGGTAATAGTTGCCGAGAAACGAGCCGAGGCCTTGCCACGCTGCGATCAGGATGATCAGCAACGGCACAGCCATCAGCAATTGCACGTCTCGCAGATAGGGAACGTTGGGGAAGAGCACCGCTTCCGGGTTGCTCAGGCCATCGACAAAATACTTTAGAATCCCGGCCAGCATTGGTTGCGTGGAAGCAAAGATCACGAAGCCCACGATACTCAGCAGGAAAAGACCGATATAGGGTTTTACGTACCCCAACAGCCGAAAGTAGATTTTCAGGCTGGATTCCTGTTCCGCTTTGGGCGGTGCGTCAGTCATCGTAGAGCTCACTGGTTAAGAAGAACGCGAAATTTTATCACAAGCGCCGCCATTGGCCCGCGCCCATACCAAAACGCTGGCAAGCCCCAACGGCAGCCAGCTGATGAACCACTCGGCGCGCGGGGTGCCGGTGAGGCTGGCAGCGTCGAACTGCATCGCCAGTGTCGAGAACAGCCAGATACCGATGATCCCCCGGGCATACAGCGTTTCCCGAACTTTCCACGCCTGGAAAATAACGGCGAACCAGACGGCAGACCACAACAGCAGTCCCGGCAGACCCAGCACGATCGCGACATGGGTGAACAGATTGTGGGCGTGATCGAAGGTCATGCCCGACCAGAAAACCCTGTAGTCCCCACCCAGGCCCAACCCACCCCAGGGATGTTGGGCAATCATATCCAGAGAGGCCATCAGAATCTGCGGACGAAAGGAAACTCCGCGCGCCAGCACCAACGGTTCGAACAGCCACAGCGCCACAATCGCCACCACCAGGGCCACGGCTGCGACGATTCGGCTGTGGCGGTCACGACACCAGATCGGCATGGCCAGGATGGTCAGAAACAACGCCAGCGCCGCGCCTCGACTCTGACTCATCAGTACAAAGATACCCAGCACCGCCAACGCCAGTGTCCAGACCCCTTGCCACATCACGCCACGCGGCGCCCACAGGGCCAGCCACACCGCCGCCAGGCCGATGACATAGCCGCCGAGGATCGGATGCGCCAGCTCACCCAGCCCTTCCACCCGGGCAGACCAGGCGTTACCTTCGATGACGTAAAACCTGACGATGGCCACCAGCGCAGTTACTGCCAATCCCAGCCCGCCCCACTGCATGAGACGAATCAATCGCTCGGGGCGTCCGCTGGCAAACACCGGAAAAAACAGCAGGAACACCACGATATACAACAGACGCTTGGCCTCGCGCCCCGTTTCCGGTGCGTTTGTCCATGCCAGACTGATCAGCGACCAGACCAGCAATCCGAGCAATGGCAGGTAGATCCAGCGTTGTTCATGGAGCACTTCTCTGACGCGGTGCCGCGCAGCCCAGCCCAGCACTAGCGCCGGCAACCAGACGAGAGCCACCAGCCCCTGCTGGTAGACCTTGTTGGTGGGCGCTACGGCAATAGCCAGTAAAAACCACAAGAGCCCCATCGCCATCCATAGTTGCGCCCAGCGTGTTTCCTGCATCAATCTGCTCCTGACAAGGGTTCGCCCATGCGACGCGGCATGGTTAAAATCGAAACTTTTCGGCATCATTGCCCGCTACTACACCCCGCACTTTCGACAAGGCTTCCTACGATGCGATGCTCCCGGCTCTCACAAGCCGCTCTAGACCAAATGATCGACGCCGCCAAAGTTCTGGAAGCGGACAGCTATGGGCCGAAAGTCTACCTGCTGCAGGATGGGAAAATTCTCAAACTGTTTCGTCGCAAAAGGTTTTTTTCATCCGCCTTGTTTCGCCCCTACTCGAAGCGATTCATCGACAACGCCGTCGAGCTGCACAAACTCGGCGTGCCGACCTTGCAGATCCTCCAGTTCTTTCGCCTTGAGAAACCAGGCATGACCGCCGTGCTGTATGAGCCTCTGCCCGGGCAAACGCTGCGCCAGATCGCCGCAAAACAAGGTTTCAACTGGACTCAGGCATTGCCGGATCTGGCCGAGCTGATACGCAGCCTGCACCGCTCGGGCATCTATTTCCGCTCCCTGCATCTTGGCAACATCGTCGTCACACCAGACAACCGCATGGGCCTGATCGATGTCGCCGACATGCGCTTCACCCGCGGACCGTTGCCAAAGCGCTTGATCAAACGCAACCTGCAACATTTCGCCCGCTATATTGCGCGCGAAAAGCTGAACGACAGCTTTCCGATGCAGGCACTGGAGCGCGCGGTCTTGTCGTCATGAAAACAATGCGCGGGCAGCCTGGCTGAAGCTCGACCAGGCCTCGTCCGGAGCGAGCATCCTGTACTGCTCGGCATTGATCGCTTGAGATGAGGCACTGAAGGCGCGGTCGATGGCCTCGGCCCAGGCTTTCGTGTCATTGACCGGCGCATACCAGCCGGCGCTGCCCAGCTGTTCGCTGAACACCTCCAGATCGCTGCACAGCACCGGTACGCCGGCCATCACCGCCTCCTGCATCACCAGACCCAAGCCCTCTTCCAGCGAAGGGATGGCAACCCAGTCGAACGCACGATAAAGCTGCGCTGCTTCGTTCAGATGCCCGGTCAGCAAGACCTTCTCCTGCAAGCCAAGCGCGTCGATGCGCTGCTCCAGCGCCGCGCGTTTGGAGCCTTCGCCGATAATGACCAGGCGCAAGTCCGGGCGGCTGTCGAGTGCTGCGGCAAAGGCATCCAGCAAATAACCGAACCCCTTCTCGGAGACCAGCCGCCCTACCGCGCCCAATACCGGCGTATCGCCTTGCGGCAACCCCAACCGTGTCCGGGCTTGCTCGCGGGTGAACAGGTCAGCACGAAACGCTTCCGGATCGAACGCACTTCGCAACGGGGTGACAGGCATCTGCAGATCGCGGGCCAGTGAATCGGCGAGAGTGCTGGAAACGGCAACCAGTTTCAGCCGGGACGCAGGGATTGCCTGGAATAGAGCCTGGTCGCCGGCATTCAAACGCGCCGAACCGTGGAAGATCACTACCGCGCGGATATGCGGCAGTTTCTTGAGGACCGGTAATAACGTGCGTGCGACACCCATGCCGTCCAGCAGCAGCAATCGAGCGTCACTGTCCACGAGCGCCTGGCGAAACCTCGCCCGCATCACGGGTTTGGCCAAACGCCAGAAATGCCGGCCCTTCAGGCGGGCTGACGATAACTGCCACTCCCGGACCTCACCGACATCCACGCCGCACTCGGCTCCCTGCCCCTGGAGCAGCCAGGTTTTGACCACCGCCGACGGCGCAGCCTGAGAGAGTATCTGCTGGTGCACTTTGTGAATTGATGCGAACGGAGCGCCACCGGCCCACATGATATTGAGAATATTCATAGGGCAGAAAGCCGTTGCACGGATTTGCGGGGACAAGCTGCGGCGTACTCGAACTCAGTTGATGAACCAGCCAATGCAGACTCCCAGCAACAGAAACAAGGCAAATTTAATCTGCTCGCGGCGATTGCGGCGCGCTTTGCGTTCACGCTCGATATCCGTTTGCACATGCAAACCAAAACCGGTGTGCATGACCGCGTCTGCCTCGAGTATCAAGGCCTCCCTGTTCAGTTGCGAGTAGCGCTGTGACAAGGCCTTCTCGCCACCGTGTCCGGCGAAAGGCGCACACAACCGATAATCCTCGAGTCGGCGCAACCCCGGGTTCAGCGAGAACCCCTGCCACTCCGGCTTGTCGGAAATCAGCGGATAACACGCGACGCCATCGACAATCTCGCGCGCGCCCAAATGGATGTATGGGCTGTGAACACGCAGATCGTGATTATAGCTGCGCAACCAGATCTGCAGAATTTCCGGCCGCGCTTGCAGAATGGTCATCGAGTCTTCGACGAACCCCGGACGATAGAACTCCCAGTCATCTTCGCAATGAAAAATGTAGGGGGTGCTGACGTGTCCGTAGGCCAGGTCGATCGATGCCAACTGGCCCAGCTTCGGACGATTGACGAAGACCGTGCAATGCTCTTTCCAGTGAGCAGGCAGAATCCCGGCAACGCCTTCGTCGCCGGCATCTTCGGTGATGAACACTTCACGAATGGGTGCCGTGTTGTACCGGTCGAAGCTATCGAGAGTGGCCTTGAGCAGATCGAGTCGACCGCAGCTGGTAACCACCAATGTAATCTGGCTTTCTTTGGAAAATTGCACCGATATCTCGTTAATCAGAAGTCGCCAGCAATATCACTGGCTATATGACACTTGTCAAATGCCCACTTTCAGGCGGATTTTTTCCAGCAGGCTCAGCGGCGCCCGATCACGCAACGGCGGCTCAAGTTCTTCAACGATGCGCTGACCGATCCGCGCGAAGCTGAACTGCTCCACCGCCAGTTCGCGACCGTTGTCAGCGATGCGTTGCGCCAGTTGCGGATCCTCGCGCAGCGTGGCCAGCTTTTCCTGCAACTGCGCGATCGTCTGATAGAACACCACGTTGTGCATGTCCTGCAAACCCAGCGCCGCAGCTTCGGCGGCGCCTTGATCATAGGCCAGCAGGACGCAGCCGCAAGCCATGGCTTCGAAGTTCTTGATCATGAACTCGCCCATGCCTACGTCCGCGCTGACAAAAAAGCGGATACGGTTGAGCGTTTCCAGGTATTCAGCCCCGGACTTGGTCCGCGTCACCAGCAGCGGCTCGACCTGGCCCAGTTCATCCAGCAGCGCCTTGCGGCCACTGTAGGCCACACTGTTGGTGCTGCCGACGAAGGCGAGTTCGATATCCCGCTCGCGCCCCTGGTCCTGCAATTGCGTCTGATCGTAGCCCTTGGGCACGAACACGGCGTCGAAGCCCTCCGAGCGCAAGCGCTCGGCCACCACGAAACCGGAACTGATCACCCGTGCCCACGGCAAACGCCGATAGTGCGCACTGAACTTGCCGGTGTACTTGCAGGGGATGTAATTCTGATAGGCATCGTGCTCCAGAATCACCAGATTGGGGATAGTGCGGATAAACCCGACCTGCCGGATCTCCTGCTTGAAGCGCAGGAAAAACACGATGCGGTCATAGCGGGTAACATCGACTTCGCGGCGGAAATATCGCCGCAGATTGCGCTGCTCGTCACCGCTCAACCAGCGCAGATCGCACTCACAATGGGCGGCGACACCCTCATACAAGCGATCGAGGATGGCCCGCTGATCTTTCTGCACCAGAAATAGAACTTTCATTGTCTTCCTTGCCGCAACAGCAACCCGAGCAAACCTGAACATGCCCGCCCGCAAGAAAGTCTTGCGCGGGCGCCTGTGTCGCTACAAACGCCAGAACAGTTCATGTCGCCGAACCGCCTTGCGGAAAAATTCGTTTTCGCCATAAGGCGAACCGGCGCGCCCAGCCAGCAATCGCTGCAAGCTTCGACGCAAGCGACGCTTGAACGGCGCGGGCGGCTGCAGGTCATGCATCATGCCCAGGGCCATTGCCTTGTCACGCTGCTGCTCCACGGACAACGTCAGGCATACAGGCTGCACCGGCACGCCAGCATCAAAGGCTGGCGGCAGCGCCACGCCATCGCCACTATTGCCCATCGGCCACCGGTCGTTATCGTGCAGATGGTTGGCATAACCGAGCAGCGTCGGCTGCCAGTCCAGCCCCTTCAACACTTCAAGCACAGCCTGCTGCGCGCAGACGTGGTCGGGGTGCGGGTCCAGCGTCGGATGCGGCAGCACGATAACGTCCGGACGCGCGCGCAGCATTGTTTCGCGCAGATCAGCCAGCAGATTGTTCCAGGTCGGCGCGCCATCGGCGTCACTTGGCAGAACAAACCGGTTGAATTGACGGAACAGACGGGTATCGCTCAAATCCGCCTCGCGCGAGCCCACCGATTGCTCCGGCTTGTCCCGCATAGCGGCCAGTTGCAGGCAGAAATAGCCCAACTGCACGCAGCGTTCCTGGGGGACACCAGCCCATTGCGGCACGGTGAGGCTGTCCCAGGCGCGCAAGCGTCCCTTCAGCCGCGCTGCGTCGACCTTGCTCATGCCCATCTGCTGATAATGTTCGGCCTCGATTTCGCCAGCGGTCAGGGTGACGATCCAGGCTTCATCGGCCTGACTGTACAACCCGAATGCCGCCAGCTCCGCATCATCCGCGTGAGGGGCAATGACCATGACCCGCTGGCGACGATAATCAGCGTGTTCCAGCGCCCACAGTACCGGCTCGCCCGACACTCGACAGAAACGGCCGCGCAGACGCAATACTCCTTCGGACAACGCTTGCGCCTGACCGCTCAGGTTCAGATAGCGCAGGCCGCCGACACCGCGTTCAAAGGTCTGGACGTCAGGATTGGCGCCACCCGACAACTCGATGAAAGGATCAAGAAAACGTCCCAGCCAAGTGCTTTTGACCTGTACAGCCAGAATCAGCACGGCTTCGTCAGCCAGCATCACCCCTTCATCCAGACGCAGTTGCTCGCCGTTCAGATGCACCTTAGGCTGCGGCGTATACGCCGGGAAGCTGTATTGGTAATCGTCGCCGGGCGCGTAGAAAAGATGATCGGCAAACCACGCCTCATGGGCGATCCAGCCGCCAATCAGCAACACCGGCGCCAGCCACCAGGCGACCAGCACGCTCAGCGCGATGATGGCGGCCAGCGCGACCAACATGGCCACGCGCTTGTTGCGTCGATGGCGTCTGAGCAATTGCTGTTTGCGGCTCATGGTCTGACTCATACGGTGAACACCGGCACAGGGTTGCACCAGCGGTCCTTGTATTCACGGTCAGCGCGACCGAACGAAAAACGCAGCGGCTTGCCGAGTGCCCGTGCGTGTTCCCAGGCGCTTTGCGTATTGAGAAAACTCAGCACGCTGCCGGGGCTGAACTCGCGGGTTTCGGGATCCACGCCGCCATTCACGTATTCGACACTGATCCATTCTGCCGCCTCAACGCGGTAGACCAATTGAATCGCAATCGGCGCATCGTTGAGGAAAATGACCGAGCCGATCAGCAACTCGCGCAGCAACTCGATGACCTCGGCCATGCGCGCCGCGCCGGTCGCCGGAAAGCCCCAGCGGCGCTGAAACAGATCGCAGTACATCGCGGCCAGCTCAACGCTGGAAAACTCGCTGACCGCTCGCACCACACCGCCCGCTTCTTCCAGCAGACGCCGCTCTCGACGCTGGTTATAGCGAAACTTTTTCGACAACTCTTCCGGCGTGCGGGCCATGGCCAGTTGCTCAGCCTGCAACTTCAGGCCACTGAAACGGCCTTCGTTGAGTGCCGACAGATAGCGCGCCCGATGTCGCAGCGATGCCTGGGCATCGACGGCGGCTGGCAGGATCAGCTCGGCATTGCCGAGGTCGAACAGGCCTTTCTTGCCGTTGCGTTTGAGCACGTCCTTGGACAGAGCCAGGTCGCGCCCCCAGGTAGCAATAGCGGCTTTAACCTCGCCCTGCTGCTGCCAGGCCAGATAACGCACCGGGATCCCGGCCAGGTCCGCCAGGCGCTCGATGACCAGCGGATGTGTCGCGACACTGCCGCCATAACGTTGCCAGGCAGTGGCGTAGGTCGAGGCGTCAACGGGCGACCAGCCACGTTCGCGCCAGCCTTGAAATCGGTTGAGCATCAGCCCCTCGTTGCCAGATCGGTAACTGGCGGCAGGCGCCAGAAGGTCTCGCGCACCGCACGGTCGGAGAAACGCTCATGCAGTCGCTCGAGCATCATCTGCGCACATTGACGACGCTGCTGCGCATCCATCGCGGCCAGATGTTGCAGCCCCTGAGCCAGATGCTCGGCATCGCCCAATGGAAACAGAATGCCCACACCCTCCACCACTTCCTTCGCCCCGCCGCACGCGGTGGCCAGCAACGGTAAGCCGGCGGCCATGGCCTCCAGCAAGACCATGCCGAACGGTTCATGATCGGAGCTCAAGGCGAACACATCGAAGGCGCGGAAATAATTGCGCGCATCGGGCACCTGACCGAGAAACAGCACTCGGTCGGCAATGCCCAACTCACGGGCCAGCCCCTTGAGATCCTGCTCCAGGCGACCACTGCCGAGAATGACCAGCTGACTGTTGGCCGGCAGGCCTGGCAGCGCTTGGGCAAACCCGCGCAGCAACGTGGCCTGATCCTTGTCCGGGTGCAGGCGGCCGACGTTGCCGACAATCCAGGCATCCGGCGACAGCCCGAGGATCTGCCGCGCTTCTTCGGAAGGTACCTGACGGGCTTGCAGTGCAGGCACATCGATGCGGTTGTACAACGTCTGGATTCGGCTTGCCGGCCATTTCGGCAGGCAGCGCCGCATGTCGTCACGCACTGCATCCGACACGCCGAGAAGGCTCAGGCGCTGGCGGAAAATATGCGCGAACAACTTGCGCGTCCCACGCTGGTAATCGCCGAACGCGTGGTGCACACCAATGACCGGCAGCGATGTGCCGAGCAAGGCGATATAGATCGGCTTGAAGCGATGGGCGATGCAAAGACTGAAATTGCGTGAGGCGACGATCTTGCGCAGATCGCCGATAGCCCCTAGTTTCAGGCCACGAATGGCCTTGGAGCTGTACTCCATGAACAACACTTCATCGGAAGCACACGCTGCGGCCACCTCGCTATCGGCGGCCCCGGTCAGAAACACCGTGGTCACCCGATAGCCGGTGCCGGCAAACAGGCTGGCGTACTGCCGCGCGCAGTCCAGGAACGGCCCGTCATAGCCGTGACAGAACTGCAGCACATGGCGTTCAGCCGAGCGAGTCATAAGCGTTGGCGCCCTCTTTGACCACCAGAATATCTTCCATGATCAGGTACTGCAGATCCGAGCCGAAAAACATGTTCAGCGCGTCGGTCGGCGAGCAGATCATCGGTTCGCCACGACGGTTGAGCGAAGTGTTCAGCGACACGCCGTTACCGGTGAGGTTTTCCAGCGCCTTCATCATGTCGTAGTAGCGCGGGTTGTATTCGCGCTTGAGCACCTGGGCACGGGAAGTACCGTCCTCATGAACGACTTCCGGCACGCGGGTTTTCCATTCTTCGGCGACTTCGAAGGTGAAGGTCATGAACGGCGCCGGGTGATCGATCTTGATCATCTGTGGAGCGACGGTGTCGAGCATCGACGGGCAGAAAGGCCTCCAGCGCTCGCGGAACTTGATCTGATGGTTGATGCGGTCGGCGACACCGGCCACGCTCGGGCAACCGATGATCGAACGACCACCCAACGCGCGCGGACCGAATTCCATACGGCCCTGGAACCAGGCGACCGGGTTGCCATCGACCATGATCTGGGCGATCTGCTCCGGCATGTTGTCGAGCTTGCGCCAGGTCGGCTTGTTCTCGTGCCGGGCACACGCGGCAATCACGTCCTCGTTGCTGTACGACGGGCCGAGGTAGACGTGTTCCATCTTCTCGACCGGTACGCCACGGGCGTGCGACACGTAAGCGGCAGCGCCGACTGCGGTGCCGGCATCGCCGGACGCAGGCTGTACGAACAGCTCTTTGATGTCGTCGCGAGCGATGATTTTCTGGTTCAGCTTGACGTTCAACGCACAGCCACCAGCGAAAGCCAGTTTGCCGGTTTCCTTGAGCACGTCGCCCAGATAGTGGTCGATCATCTGCAACGCGAGCTTCTCGAACAGTGCTTGCATGCTCGCGGCGTAGTGGATGTACGGCTCGTCGGCAATGTCGCCTTCGCGCTTCGGACCCAGCCACTCGATCAGCTTTGGCGAGAAGTAGAAACCCTTGCCCTTCTCTTTATAGCGACGCAGGCCGATCACGTTGGCGTAGTCGGTGTTGATCACCAGCTCGCCATTTTCGAACGAGGCCAGACGTGAGAAATCGTACTTGCTGGCATCGCCGTATGGCGCCATGCCCATGACCTTGAACTCGCCGTCGAGCATCTCGAAACCGAGGAATTCGGTGATCGCACCGTACAGACCACCGAGGGAATCCGGGTCGAAGAATTCCTTGATCTTGTGGATCTTGCCGTTTTCGCCGTAACCGAAGAAGGTCGTGGCGTATTCGCCTTTACCGTCGATGCCGAGGATTGCGGTTTTTTCCTTGAAACCGGAGCAGTGATAAGCACTGGAGGCATGTGCCAGGTGATGCTCGACCGGCTCGATCTTGATTTTCTTCGGATCGAAGCCCAGTTGCTCGAGGCACCAGACGATCTTGTTGCGATAGCGCTTGTAGCGACGGTTGCCCATCAGGATCGCATCGAGAGCACGATCCGGGGCGTACCAGTAGCGCTTGGCGTAGTGCCAGCGGGCCTTGCCGAACAGGCTGATCGGGGCGAAAGGAATCGCCACCACGTCAACGTCGGACGGTTTGATGCCGGCTTGCTCGAGGCAGAATTTCGCCGATTCGTAGGGCATGCGGTTCTTTGCATGTTTATCGCGTACGAAGCGCTCTTCCTCAGCCGCCGCGACCAGCTTGCCGTCGATGTACAAGGCTGCGGAAGGATCATGGCTAAGGGCGCCGGACAGGCCAAGAATCGTCAATGCCACAGGGGTCTAGCCTCTTTAGTCTGCATGCAGGCGCGATGCGCCTTGAAAATTGATGTGCCCTCGCACAGGGCGAGTGGCAGCTAAAGGGCGGGATTATAGCGTAAAAGCGCCCGCAAGCCTCTAGCAGGAACAGGCAGTCGCCACGTTGACAGGCTTTGGACGTCGCAATAGACTCCAACTCAAATGGACTGGGGGATCCCGGTCGGCGCTAATGCCTCGGTGAGATCACCGGGGCTTTTCGCTTTTTGGAGGCGGGAAAATCTTCAAGCCCCAATTTTCGAAACCTTCTCCAGCGTTTATGCGCCCACCGCTGCAATAAAACTTGCGTTTGAGCACCTCGAAAGCGCGATTTTCCTGACCCGCTCTCAAAACACTCATACCAATGGGTCTCGCAACAAGATCAGCCAGCTGTAAGCCGGTGGAATTGACCTGCTTTGTGGCGAAGACTATTTCGAACGGCAGTTGCACGCCCATTCGATTGGCACCACCGCACATTCTGCGAAACTCTAGCTCCAACTCGTTATCTTCCCGCTTTCCTCGGCGTTCAAAAATCACATGTGTTGATGCGCGGTGCTGACCCTTCTCAGATAAAAAATCGTACAAAGTTTCAAGACAGAAGCCGAGCGCCAGAGCTGAGGCTCTACGCCTTCAAGAACCTCGCGCACCTCGCCCCGATTTTCAAAACGAGAAAACTGCACAACGTCACCCGCGATTGGGACGCCAATAGATACTGAGATTGCCATCCTCGATTTGCCGGTAAATCGTATAGGGCAAGGAAACGGTATCGAACACGGCGGACAGCGGAAGATCGAGCAACACAAAGGGCGCCAGCATACCCGTAGGATCAGGCGGCGCATTCAGCGTGCAAAAATCGAAGGCCAGACCACTGTAGATGCGCGGAATCGATTGGCAGTAGGTCTTCTTTTTGCGCAGGTCACGGGCAGCATCGGCGTCGCCCTGTAAAACGGTCGAGACACTGCCACAGCCTGAGAGCACCACAGAAATTACGCCCAGCATCAGAATTTTTTTCATGCTCAAGATTCGCCCTCCGAGATCGTCAGGCAAATTAGCATCGAGCCCGAGCAGGGCACAGTTCATGGCTTCTGGAGAAGTTGTAGGACAAATCGCTGTATTTTGTCCGCTACTGCCCACAGACTCCGTTTCGCAGTGGACCAGGTCCATTGCAAGAACGAGTCTGCTCGTGAGAAGGAATCACCCTGCGCTGGAGACTTCTTTCGGCAACCGCTGATCAATGACCTGGTACAACGCGCTGTTTTCAGGCCAGTTGCGCATGAAGCGCGCGCGATCGCGGGCGTAAGCCGGGGCAAAACTGCCGACCGATGAGTGCTGACACATGGAGTCGAGGTCGATCAGCGCCCAGCGATCCGTCTGCCAGAACAGATTGTGGCCTTTGAAGTCGCCATGACTGATGCGCTCGGCGATCAATCGGGCAAACAATTGATCAAGCGCCAGCAACTCGGCTTCCGGCGCCTGGCCATTTTCCACGTACGGCGCAAAGCGCTCGATGATGTCCGGCCCGGGCAGGTATTCGGTGACCAGATAGGCACTGCGGCGCAGCCACAAAAAACGCTTTTCCAGTACCGCCAGCGGTTTCGGCGTGGCGATGCCCAGGAACGCCAGGCGATTGCCTTCACGCCACGAATGCCAGGCCCGGCTCGGGCGCCAGAAGCGCTTGAGCCAATGGGCGAAATTCTTGATGTTGTAGCGCTTGATAACCAGAGCTCGCCCGGCCACCTCGACTCTGCCGACGCTGGCCGCGCCGCCGGTCTTGTACAGATGCCCCTGATCAAGCAAGGCGTCGGCCTGCTCAAGCACCGGCAGCATGGCCGCTTCTTCTTCACGGCGAACGGCGCGCAAGGCGAATGCACCGCGCTGCACGGCAAACAATGTGCATTCGCGGCCGACCTTGTTCAGATAATCCCTGAGTCGCCAACTGCGCACCTTGTCGATCTGTTTCTGCAACGCCTCCAGCGGCAAAGCATGTTCGCTGTTGCTCAACAGGTAATAGACCAGCAACTCTTCGGTGAACGGCTCGAGTGACTTCGGAAGCTGAGCGAAAAACACCCCGAGATTTTCCAGCACTTTTTGTCGGGACAGTGGCTGGCCCGCAGCTTCCGCACGAACTCCGGCGCCATCGATCAGGTACAACTGACCGCCGTGACGCAGCAGATTGTCCAGGTGCAGATCCTCCTGCCAGAGTCCTTTGCCATGCATCCGACCGATAGCGTCAAGCGCTTCGGCCAGAACGGCGGTCTGCTCATCGGCCAGTGCCGGCAGAGACTCGACCTCGGCCCAGGCATCACCGAGGCTCTCGGCACCCTCGAGGAATTCGAACAGCAGCCAGCCACCCTCACCGTCTTTCAGTCCATCGGCCAACAGCAGCGGCGTGGTCAGGCCTTGCGCCGCGAGAAGGCGCACACCGTCCAGCTCCCGCTGAAAATGTCGGGCGGCCTTGCTGCCGACCAGCAACTTGGCCAATACCGGCCGACCGCGCCAGACGCCGGCGCCGACATAGCGCTGGCCGGGCAACACCCGCAGCAGGCTCAGCAACTGCAAATCCGCAACACCGGCGGCGTCCGCCAGGGTCACGGTCAGCGGCAGTGAGGGGGTACGCCCGGAGCGGGCCAGCTCGGACAATTGCATCAGCGGGTCTCCTTATGGCTGCGCCGCGCTGTCAGTCGGGTCAGCCAGCTGTCGAGCAGCGAGCTGTCAGTCGGCTGATCGAGATAAGCCGCGAGCAACTGGCGCAAGTCTGCCTCGCTCCATTGCGGCGCTCGCCGTTGCAACGGTTCCAGATCCTTGACCCGATCACGCATGCCGAACAGCAACGGCCGGGTTTTCTCCAGATCGATCAGCTGCGCCTCATAGCCGTCGCCGGTGGCGCGCAGGAAAATATGTTTGGGATAGAAACAGCCATGCACCTGACGCGCGCCGTGCAGCCGCCGCGCCAGCAGCCCGCAAGCCTTGAGAATCGCCGAATGCTGAGCGGCACTGAGCTGCGCCCAGCACGCCAGCAACGAATCCAGGTCGCTCCAGCCGTCCAGTGCACGGGTGAGCAGAATGGCGCGTACTTCCCCGGCGACCTTGCGCTCACCGAAAAACGCCGCCTGCAACGCCGGAATGCCCAACTTGCGGTAACGGCTGATGTTGCGAAATTCGCGGGCAAAGCTTGGCTCGCCAAACGGCGCCTGCAAAGTTCGGGTCAGATAATTGCTCTGGCGCTTGAGGTAATAGCCCTGGCCCTCAAGATCGAGACGGAACACGCTGCTCCAGCCGCCACCGGCAGTGTTGGGCTCATCCACAGCTTCAAGCTGTTTGGCCCACAGTGCATCGAAATTGCCGAGACCGTGGCGCTCCAGCAGTGCGCGGTCCTGTTCGGCAAGAAAATCAGTCATTCGCGCCCCTCAAAAAATCTCACCACGTGGCGAATCCGCTTCTTGTCGGCGACATCGAGCCGATCACACTGGCGATACTGCTTGTAGAAGCGCAGGCGCTGGGTGTTGGACAGGTGATATTTGGCCAGTTTGTCGAGACAGGCGAGGTCCTTGGTGATCCGGTACTTGAGCCAGAAGCCGCGCCAGAATTCGCCGTTGGGGCAGTCGATGAGGAAGATGCGCGCCTGATCGTCGATCAGCAGGTTGCGCCATTTCAAATCGTTATGCGTAAACCGATGGTCGTGCATGGTCCGGGTGTAACCGGCCAATTGCTGGCTGACACCGTCGACCCAGGCGCGATCCTTGAGCCTGGGATCCTTGCGCTCGGCCAGCGCCGAGAGGTCTTCGGTATTGGGCAGTTCACGGGTGATCATCGCGCCCCGATCGTAGGCCGCGCCCCGCCGCTCCAGCCCCCAGGCCACCACCTCGGCAGTGGGGATGCCCCACTTGGCGAAGCGCTTGAGGTTCTGCCATTCCATTTTTACGCGCGGCTTGCCGAGGTAACGGCGCAGGCCCTTACCGGCGCCGACGTAGCGTTTGACGTAATAATTGACGCCGTCGCGCTGCACCCGAACCACCTCCGACAGCGGATCGCGGGTGAGGCGTTCGCCCTGCAAGGCAAATACGGCTTCGAGGCTGCCGAAATCTTCGGCGAGTTCGCCGTACTGCGGCTCAAGTGTCCAACCCGCCATCAGAGCGCATCCCCGTAACGCTGTTTACGCTCGTAGAGCTTGTCGGCCTTGCCTTGCAGCCAGCTCAGCAATGGCGCTTCTTCCGCCAGAATCTGCCGCACTGGTTGCTGGAAATAGCCTTTGAGAAAACGCAGTTTGTCGCGACGGGTCAGGCCGATGTCCAGCGCCGAGAAGTACAGCGCCGCCAGATCCTTGTTGCGCCAGCGCTGAGTGATCTTTGCGCGGGTCTGGGCTCGGTGCAGATCGATCACCGAGAGTTTGAAATCCTGCGGCGTGACCGGTTTGTCGGTGTGCAGCAGAAAATGGCAAATGTAGCAGTCACGGTGATTGACCCCGGCGCGGTGCATCATCCCGGTCATCCGCGCGACTTCGGCAATCAGCGCGCGCTTGAGTGTTGGCTCCGGCGGCTGCTTGACCCAGTCAATGCTGAAGTCTTCGAGGCTGATGGTCGGCGCGAGTTCTTCGGTGACGATGAACGAATGCTGATCCGCCGGGTTGCTGCCTTTCTCGCCGTAGGCGACGGCAGTCATGGTCGGCACGCCGGCTTCCTGCAGACGCTGAATGGCTTTCCACTCCTGACCCGCGCCGAGCACCGGCAGCTTGGCGGTCAGCAGGTTCTTGAAGATCTCGCCCCAGCCGATGCCACGGTGGATTTTCACAAAAAACCCGTTGCCGTCGACTTCCGTGCGCAATGTCCGGCGCGCTTCCAGCTCGCGGTACACCTCGCCCTGCAAGCCTTCGACTTCGGCGAACGGGTCGCGTCCGGCCCAAAGGCTTTTGAACGGTTCAGCCAGCATCAACTTCATTAAGCGTGCTCCGCCAGAATCACATCCGCCGCGTGCTGCGGCATGCTGTAGAGGTCGGCCGTCTCGGCGAAGGCCAGACCGTTGCGGCTCCAGGCCGCCCGTGCAGCGTCGTCGCTCAACATCTCGGTCAGGTATCGGGTCAGCTGCGCCTGCTCGAACGGCTCGTCCAGCACTCGCCCGGCATCAGCCTCGGCGATGTAATGGGCGTAACCGCAGACCGCACTGACCAGCACCGGCAAACCGGCCACCAGTGCTTCAAGCAGCACGGTGCCAGTGTTTTCGTTGTAGGCCGGGTGAATCAACAGGTCGGCACCGAGCAGGAAACGCGGGATATCGCTGCGGCCTTTGAGGAAGGTCACATTGTCGCCCATGCCCAGCGTCGCACTCTGCATCTGGAACAATTTGGGGTCATCCTGGCCGATTACAAACAGCCGGGTGCGTTTTCTCAACTCGGCCGGCAGCGCGGCCAGCGCCTTGAGGCTGCGATCGACACCCTTGGTCTTGAAGCCGGAGCCGATCTGCACCAGCAGCAACTCGTCGTCCTTGAGATTGAATTCAGCGCGGAAACCGGCGCGAATCTCATCGGCATCCGCCGGCCGCCGACGGTCCTGGGCAATGCCCGGCGGCAGCAGGTGGAAGCGCTCGAGCGGCGTGTCGTAATACTTGATGAACAGCGGCTGCTGCACTTCGGAAATCATCAGCACTTCGGTCTTCGCGTCCTTGGCGAACACCGCGCGCTCATACTCGGCGAAGTGGCGATAGCGGCCCCAACGGCGGTACAGCGAGTTGCGCAGGTTCTGCGCCTTGTCTTCGAAGCAGCCGTCGGCGGCGTAGTAGACGTCCAGGCCCGGCATCTTGTTGAAGCCGATCAAGCGATCGACCGGACGCTTGGCCAGATCCGCTGCCATCCACGCGCTGAGCTTTTCGTTGCGACGGTGGTTGAAGAACGCTTTGACCGGCGCCACCAGCACTTCGAAACCCGGCGGCACGTCGCCTTCCCAGATCAGCGTGTAGACGCGAATCTGATGGCCGCGCTTCTGGCATTCGAGAGCGATGCGCATGAAGTCGCGCTGCAAGCCACCGAACGGGAAATATTTGTACAGGACAAATGCCAATTGCATCAGCGCAGCTCCTCAGCCATTAACAACGTGCTCAGTCGGCTGGCGACACGCTCGGGGTTCACACGCGTGAAGCACAAAGGCTGCTCGCGTTTCAGGTCAAACTGACGGGCATCCTGCGCGGTCGGTTGATAGGTACATTTTTTCTGCATGCAGGGCGCGCACGGGAAGTCGCTGGCCAGATGAATCTGCAGCTTGCCGTAAGCGCCGGTCAGGCCCGGGTTGGTCGGGCCGAACAACGAAATCGTCGGCACATCCAGTGCAGCGGCCAGATGGCCGAGCCCGGTGTCCACTGCCACGCAGGCTTGCGCGCCGGCGAGGACTTTGCCGACGCCGGCCAGATTGAGCTTCGGCAGCACTTCGGCGTGTTTGAAGCCGGCAGCGATGCGTTCGGCGCGGGCCTTTTCCTGAGGGTTGCCCCATGGCAGCCTGACGCCAACGCCGAGGTAGCCGACCCGCTCGGTCAGCTCGCGCCAGTAGATTTCCGGCCAGTGCTTGGTGTCCCAAGTGGTGCCGTGGAGGAACACCACGTAAGCGTTCTTGCGTGGCAACTCGACCAGTCGCTCGACGTTGAGGCCGTAATCGCCGAGGCCTTTGGGCAAGTCGTAACCCAGAGCGATGGCGAATAACTGGCGTACGCGCTCGACGGCGTGCTGACCACGGGCGACAGCGAGTTTGCGATCGTAGAAGCGCGCGGCTATCGGTTCGCGCGCGGAGGTTTTATCGAGGCCGGCCACCGGGGCTTTGACGTAGCGGGTCAGCCAGGCACTTTTCAGCAGGCCTTGGGCATCGATCACCAGATCGTATTTATTGGCGCGCACGCTTTGCTTGAAGCGTTTCCACTCGCCGCTGGTGATGGTTTTCCAAAGATTCTTGCGCCAGCGGCGGATCGCCACCGGAATCACTTTATCGACCGCCGGGTGCCAGCTCGGAATCTCGGCGAAGCCCTCTTCCACCACCCAGTCGAACTTGATCCCCGGGATCGCGCGTGCAGCGTCGGTCAGCGCCGGCAACGCGTGAATCACGTCGCCCAGCGATGAGGTCTTGATCAGCAATACCCGCAAGTTAATGAACCTCGACCACGGAGCCCTGCAACTTCTGCAAGGCATCGTTGACCGCTTCCGGCATCAGCTGACGCAGGCAGTTGTAATGGCCGAACCGGCAAGTGCGATCGAAGCACGGGCTGCATTCGATGCCCAGGCGTACGATCTCGACCTGCTCGGCCAGCGGCGGGGTGAAGCCCGGCGAGGTCGAGCCGTATACCGCGACCAGCGGACGATTCAATGCCGCAGCGACGTGCATCAGGCCGGAGTCATTGGACACAACGGAATCGGCGCAGGACAGCAGGTCAATGGCCTCGGCCAGCGAGGTGCCGCCGCTGAGGTTGACCGATTCTTCGCGCAGGCCCGGGATCAAACGTGCGCGGATATCTTCACCGACAGCGTGATCGTTTTTCGAGCCGAACAGCCACACCTGCCAGCCTTCGCGGATGCGCGCTTCGGCGACCTTGGCGTAATGCTCGGACGGCCAGCGCTTGGATTCGCCAAACTCGGCGCCGGGGCACAGGGCCAGGACCGGGCGATCGAGGCTCAGGCCGAACTTGGCCAGTGCCGCCTCGCGGGTCACCGGGTCGATTTGCAGACTCGGGCGCGGGTACGGCTTCGGCAGCTCGGCGTTGGCTTCATAGGCCAAGGCCATGAAGCGCTCGATCATCAGCGGGTAGCGTTCTTTGTCGAGAGTGCGCACGTCGTTGAGCAGGCCATAGCGGAATTCGCCGCGCCAGCCAGTGCGTTTCGGGATGCCGGCGAAAAACGGCACCAGCGCCGATTTCAGCGAGTTGGGCAGCAGGATCGCCTGATCGTACTGACCGCGCAGGGATTTGCCGATGCGCCGGCGCGTCGCCAGTTCCAGCGCGCCGTGGCCGAGCGGGAAGCTCAAGGCCTTGCGCACTTCGGGCATGCGCTCAAGGATCGGCCGGCTCCATTCGGGCGCCAGCACGTCGATTGCGCATTGCGGGTGGCGCTGCTTGAGACACTGAAACAGTGTCTGCGCCATCACCATGTCACCGACCCAACTGGGCCCAACGATCAGAATATTCATGTGGTTTCCAAAAACGAACCGGGGAGGCATTTACGCCTCCCCGCCTCGAGAATTCTACAAACACTGTAGATCTACTGTGGGAGCGGGCTTGCCCGCGATGGGGTCTTCACATTCAACATTATTGTCGTCTGATACTCCGCTATCGCTGGCAAGCCAGCTCCCACAGGGTTTTGCATCTGTTTCAACATCTGCATTTCAGCGCAGATCACTGTGGGAGCGAGCTTGCTCGCGAAGGGGCCATCACATCCGACATCGGTGTCGTCTGACACTCCGCCTTCGCGAGCAAGCTCGCTCCCACAGGGTATTGGGTGCTGCATAAACCGCTTTCAGCTTAGCCCCATCTCTTTCCATATCCGCAAAACCTGCCGGCGTTCGTCGGCAAACTGGTCGCCCGGTATCACCCCGGCGTCCTTCTGCAAGGCCTGCCGGTGGGCGGCGGAGCGGTAGGCCTTGTAGGCCTCGCGCAACAGACTGGCATCTTCGGCGGGCATCAGCCCTTCGTGTTCCAGCTCTTCCAGAATGCGGATGTTATCGGTCCAGCGCAGCAGCGGCGGATGGCTGTGCGACCACGCCAGGGCCGCGTATTGCACCATAAATTCAATATCGACGATACCTCCGGCGTCCTGCTTGAGGTCGAACGGCACGCCCGCGTCGAACGCATTCGCCGCCGTGCCGGCTGCGGTGCTGCGGGTGCCGAGGTTGTCGCGCATCTTGGCGCGCATCTCGCTGACTTCCTGTTGCAGCTTGGCCAGATCCCTAGGTTTGCCCAATACTTGCGCACGGACTTTTTCGAAGGCCTGGCCAACATCCTGACTGCCCACCAGCACCCGCGCGCGCACCAAGGCCTGATGCTCCCACGTCCAGGCTTCATTTTCCTGATAGCGGGCGAATGCGCCGAGGGAGCTCACCAACAGCCCGGAAGCGCCGGACGGTCGCAGGCGCATATCCACTTCATACAGCTGGCCGGAATTGGTCTGCGCTGTGAGCAGATGAATGATCCGCTGCCCCAGGCGCGTGAAGAACTGCGCGCCGTCGATGGATTTCGGCCCGTCGGTTTCCGCCTGCGGATCGCCGTCATGGATGAACACCAGATCCAGATCGGAACCATGCCCCAATTCGATACCGCCGACTTTGCCATAACCGACAATGATGAAGCCGGGATCGCACAGCGTACCGTCGGTGCGCAGCGGCGTGCCGTACTTGGCCACGGTCTGCCGCCAGGCCAGGGCCAGCACCTGTTCGAGAATCGCTTCGGCCAGCCAGGTCAGGTAATCGCTGACTTTCATCAACGGCAGGCTGCCGGCGATTTCCGAGGCGGCGACGCGCAAGCGGTGCGCCAGTTTGAAATGGCGCAGGGCTTCCATTTGCTGCTCGAGGTCGTCCTCGGGAATTCGCGTCAGGCGTTCGCGCAACTCGGCCGCCAGTTCCGGCGCCAGCGGCGGCTTGAACAGCCGACCCTCGTTGAGCAATTCGTCGAGCAGCAGTGGGAAGCGCGTGATCTGCTCGGCAATCCAAGGGCTCGCCGCACACAAGGTCAGCAGGCGGCGCAGCGCGCCGGGGTTTTCCGTGAGCAACACCAGATACGCCGAACGCCGCGCCACCGCTTCCACCAGCGGCAGCACGCGCTCGAGCACCAGATCGGGATTTTCATGCTCCACCGCTTGCGCAAGCAGTCGAGGAATAAAAGCATCGAGACGCTCGCGCCCCAGCCGCTGCATCGCGCGCAATTGCGGACTGCCACGCAAACCGGCCAGCGCTTTCAGGGCTTTGCCGGCATCGACGAAACCGCCCTCCTGCAACTGTCGGCACGCGGCCTCTTCGTCCTGTTCTTCCTCCCAGAGTGGCAGCCACTCACCACCGACCACCACTTCGCTTTCGCCGCCCTCTTCTTCGTCGGGATCGGCGATCACCTGGGCGAAATGCCAGGCTACGCGCCCGCGCCAGTACATCAGTTGTTCATGGAACGCCGACCAATCGGCGAAGCCCAGCATGAAGGCGATCCGCGCCTGATCCTGCGCGCTGTCCGGCAGCATCTGCGTCTGACGGTCGGCAATCGCTTGAATGGCATGTTCGGTGTAACGCAGAAACTCGTAACCCTCGCGCAGTTCACTGACCACCGCCGGCGGCAGATAGCCCTGCCCTTCCAGCGTGCTCAACACCTTTAATAGAGGACGCTGTTGCAGGCTCAGATCGCGGCCACCGTGGATCAACTGAAAGGCCTGAGCGATGAACTCGACTTCACGAATGCCGCCGGAGCCGAGCTTGATGTTGTCGGCCATGCCTTTGCGGCGCACTTCCTGCTGGATCAGCTGCTTCATGGTGCGCAGCGCTTCGATCGCCGAAAAATCCAGGTAACGGCGGTAGACGAACGGCCGCAGCATGTCGAGCAACTGCGCGCCGGCAACCTGATCGCCAGCCACCACCCGCGCCTTGATCATCGCGTAGCGTTCCCAGTCGCGGCCCTGATCCTGGTAATACTGCTCCAGCGCATTGAAGCTGAGCACCAGCGCGCCGGACGATCCGTAGGGGCGCAGGCGCATGTCGACGCGAAACACGAAGCCGTCGACGGTCATCGGATCGAGGGCCTTGATCAGACGCTGGCCGAGGCGGATGAAGAATTCCTGATTATCCAGCGAGCGTTTCACGCCGACGGTTTCGCCGCCTTCGGGGTAGGCGAAGATCAGGTCGATGTCGGAAGACAGATTCAGCTCGACCGCGCCGAGTTTGCCCATGCCGAGGATGACCATCTGCTGCGGCTCACCGCTGCGCCGGCCGGTGGGTGTGCCGAATTGCTCGCAATGGCGGCTGTACAGCCATTGATAAGCCTGATCGATGGTGGCGTCGGCCATGTCCGAGAGGTCGCGGCAGGTCTGCACCAGATCGGCCTGACGGGTCAGGTCGCGCCAGATGATCCGCACCTGATGGCGTGCGCGCTGGCGGCGCAAGGCGCGGCCGAGTTCGTCTTCGCTCTGCGCGCTGTTCACGGCGGCGGCGATCTGTGCGCACAGTTCGCCGGGCGCAAATGCCCGATCAAGTTCACCGGACGCCACCAGCGACAGCAACATCAAAGGGTCACGAATGCTCTGTTCAATGACAAATTCGCTGGCGGCGCTGACGCGGGCGAATTGCGCCCAGCGCTCCGGCGTCCAGTTCGACAGGCCGTGATCGTCTTCAAGGGCGGCGACGGACGTACGGAACGACTGCTCGGATCGGCTGACCAACGGCAGGAGAATGGCGGGCAGTTCGGCAAGCACGGGCAGGGTCATGGTCTATCCTTGATCGGCGTAATAAGGGCCGCTTGTAGTGAATGATGAAAACCCGCTACGTGAAGGACTGTCGAACAAAAGTTAGAAATAGCTGAAATTTCTTCTTCTTTGGCATTCAGCATCAAACTTTCACCTTATTCGGATGGAAATCGACCCGCCTTAACGATTATTCTCACAACGCAGTCGGAGGCCACAAGCCTTTCATCTGTAGTTTTACTACTCGTCTATACATTCGAAAGGCTGAAATGCCGGAAGATTTGTAGTAAAACTACACGCCGCCGGAACAACCTGTCGGCAATCCAAGAATTTTAAATCGTCTGCCCACAAGGCCAGTCGCAAACTCAGGCAACCGATTCTGGAAGCCTTTCCGCCCTGGAGCAAGCCATGCAAGACCTCGATCCCGTCGAAACCCAGGAATGGCTGGACGCCCTGGAATCGGTTCTCGACAAAGAAGGCGAAGACCGTGCTCACTATCTGATGACCCGTATGGGCGAACTCGCGACCCGCAGCGGCTCGCAGCTCCCTTACGCGATCACCACGCCTTACCGCAACACGATCCCCGTTACCCACGAAGCACGCATGCCTGGCGACCTGTTCATGGAACGCCGCATTCGCTCGCTGGTACGCTGGAACGCGATGGCCATGGTAATGCGCACGAACCTGCGAGATTCGGACCTGGGTGGTCACATCTCCAGCTTCGCTTCCAGTGCGACCCTATATGACATCGGCTTCAACTATTTCTTCCAGGCCCCGACCGACGAACATGGCGGCGACCTGATCTACTTCCAGGGCCACACCTCGCCAGGCGTTTACGCCCGCGCATTCATGGAAGGCCGCATCACCGAAGACCAGATGAACAACTTCCGTCAGGAAGTCGATGGTCAAGGCCTGTCGTCCTATCCGCACCCTTGGCTGATGCCTGACTTCTGGCAGTTCCCGACCGTATCGATGGGTCTGGGTCCGATCCAGGCGATCTACCAGGCGCGCTTCATGAAGTACCTGGAGCATCGCGGTTTCATCCAGCCGGGCAAACAGAAAGTCTGGTGCTTCCTGGGCGACGGCGAGTGCGACGAGCCGGAATCCCTGGGCGCGATCTCCCTGGCCGGCCGCGAGAAGCTGGACAACCTGATCTTCGTCATCAACTGCAACCTGCAGCGCCTCGACGGCCCGGTTCGCGGCAACGGCAAGATCATCCAGGAACTCGAAGGCGTGTTCCGTGGTGCGCAGTGGAACGTGACCAAAGTCATCTGGGGCCGTTTCTGGGACCCGCTGCTGGCCAAAGACGTCGACGGCATCCTGCAACGCCGCATGGACGAAGTCATCGACGGCGAATACCAGAACTACAAAGCCAAAGACGGCGCATTCGTTCGCGAGCACTTCTTCAACACGCCTGAACTCAAGGCAATGGTTGCCGATCTGTCCGACGACGAGATCTGGAAACTCAACCGTGGCGGCCACGACCCGTACAAGGTCTACGCGGCGTACCACGAAGCGGTCAACCACAAGGAACAACCGACCGTCATCCTCGCCAAGACCATCAAGGGTTATGGCACCGGTGCCGGCGAAGCGAAAAACACTGCGCACAACACCAAGAAAGTCGACGTCGACAGCCTGAAGCTGTTCCGCGACCGCTTCGACATCCCGGTCAAGGACGAAGAACTGGAGAACCTGCCGTTCTTCAAACCAGAGCCGAACAGCGCCGAAGCCCGCTACCTCGCCGAGCGCCGTGCTGCCCTGGGCGGTTTCGTGCCGCAGCGCCGCGCGCAGAGCTTCAGCGTACCGACCCCGGATCTGGACACCCTCAAAGCCATCCTCGATGGCTCGGGCGACCGTGAAATTTCCACCACCATGGCTTTCGTGCGGATCCTCGCGCAACTGGTCAAGGACAAGGAAATCGGCCCGCGCATCGTCCCGATCATCCCGGACGAAGCCCGTACCTTCGGTATGGAAGGCATGTTCCGTCAGCTGGGTATCTACTCCTCCGTCGGCCAGCTCTACGAGCCAGTCGATAAGGACCAGGTGATGTTCTACAAGGAAGACCAGAAAGGTCAGATCCTTGAAGAAGGCATCAACGAAGCAGGCGCCATGAGCTCGTTCATCGCTGCCGGTACTTCGTACTCCAGCCACAACCAGCCGATGCTGCCGTTCTACATCTTCTACTCGATGTTCGGCTTCCAGCGTATCGGCGACCTGGCCTGGGCCGCTGGCGACAGCCGTACCCGTGGCTTCCTGATCGGCGGCACCGCCGGGCGTACCACCCTGAACGGTGAAGGTCTGCAGCACGAAGACGGTCACAGCCACCTGCTGGCCGCGACCATCCCGAACTGCCGCACCTACGATCCGACCTACGGCTACGAGCTGGCGGTGATCATTCAGGACGGCATGAAGAAGATGACCGAGGAGCAACAGGACATCTTCTACTACATCACCGTGATGAACGAGTCGTACCAGCAGCCAGCCATGCCGGCCGGTGCCGAAGAAGGCATCAAGAAAGGCATGTACCTGCTCGAGGAAGACACCCGCGATGCGGCGCACCACGTTCAGCTGATGGGCTCCGGCACCATCCTGCGTGAAGTGCGTGAAGCGGCGAAGATCCTGCGTGAAGAGTTCAACATCGGCGCTGACGTGTGGAGCGTTACCAGCTTCAACGAACTGCGTCGCGACGGTCTGGCCGTAGAGCGCAGCAACCGCCTCAAGCCTGGCCAGAAGCCTAAGCTGAGCTACGTCGAAGAGTGCCTGAACGGCCGTAAAGGTCCGGTCATTGCTTCTACCGACTACATGAAGCTGTTCGCCGAGCAGATCCGTCAGTGGGTACCGTCCAAGGAATTCAAAGTCCTGGGCACCGACGGTTTCGGCCGCAGCGACAGCCGCAAGAAACTGCGTCATTTCTTCGAAGTCGACCGTCATTTCGTGGTGTTGGCAGCCCTGGAAGCACTGGCTGACCGTGGTGATATCGAACCTAAAGTCGTGGCCGAGGCCATCGTCAAGTTCGGCATCGACCCGGAAAAACGCAACCCACTGGACTGCTGAGGAGACATTTTGTGAGCGAACTCATTCGCGTACCTGACATCGGCAGCGGTGAAGGTGAAGTAATTGAACTGTTTGTGAAGGTCGGCGACCGCATCGAAGCCGACCAGAGCATCCTGACCCTGGAATCGGACAAGGCCAGCATGGAAGTGCCGGCCCCGAAAGCCGGCGTCATCAAGAGCCTGAAAGTGAAGCTGGGCGACCGTCTGAAAGAAGGCGACGAACTGCTTGAGCTGGAAGTCGAGGGCGCCGCTGAAGCGACACCTGCGCCTTCCGCTGCGCCTGCTGCGAAAGCCGAGGAAAAACCGGCTGCCGCTCCTGCTGCTGCCGCACCAGCCGCTGCTCCTGCTGCCGCTTCGGTACAGCAAGTGCACGTGCCGGACATCGGTTCGTCGGGCAAGGCACAGATCATCGAGATTCAGGTCAAGGTCGGCGACAGCGTCGAAGCTGATCAATCGCTGATCACCCTGGAATCCGACAAGGCCAGCATGGAAATCCCGTCGCCTGCCGCTGGCGTGGTCAAGGCCATCAGCGTCAAGCTCAACGACGAAGTCGGCACTGGCGACCTGATTCTGGATCTGGAAGTGGCGGGTGCTGCGGCCCCTGCGGCTGCCGCTCCGGCCCAGGCTGCTGCACCGGCCGCTGCCGCTGCGCCTGCTCCGGCAGCCGCGCCAGCAGCACCGGTTGCCGACAGTGTTCAGGACATCCACGTTCCGGACATCGGCTCGGCTGGCAAAGCCAAGATCATCGAAGTGTTGGTCAAGGCGGGCGATACCGTTGAAGCCGACCAGTCGCTGATCACCCTGGAATCCGACAAGGCAAGCATGGAAATCCCATCGCCTGCCGCTGGCGTGGTGGAAAGCGTTTCCATCAAGCTGGATGACGAAGTCGGTACCGGCGACCTGATCCTCAAGCTGAAAGTCAAAGGCGCGGCCCCTGCTGCTGCCCCGGCTCCAGCTGCCGCAGCTCCGAGCGCTCCGGCACCTGCCGCTGCTGCTACGGCCGCTGCACCTGCTGCCGCCGCTCCAGCCGCCGCACCGGCCAAGCCGGGCGCGAAAGTTCACGCCGGCCCTGCCGTGCGCCAACTGGCCCGTGAGTTCGGCGTCGAGCTGAGCGCTGTTGGCGCCAGCGGTCCGCACGGTCGCATCCTCAAGGAAGACGTGCAGGTTTACGTCAAGGCGATGATGCAGAAGGCCAAGGAAGCCCCGGCCGCTGCCGGCGGCGCTACCGGTGGTGCGGGCATTCCGCCGATCCCGGTGGTCGATTTCAGCCGTTTCGGCGAAATCGAAGAAGTGCCGATGACCCGCCTGATGCAGGTCGGCGCCGCCAACCTGCACCGCAGCTGGCTGAACGTGCCACACGTGACGCAATTCGACTCGGCGGACATCACCGAGCTGGAAGCCTTCCGTGTTGCGCAAAAAGCCGTGGCCGAGAAGGCTGGCGTCAAGCTGACCATCCTGCCGCTGCTGCTCAAGACCTGCGCGCACTTGCTCAAGGAGCTGCCGGACTTCAACAGTTCGCTGGCGCCAAGCGGCAAGGCGATCATCCGCAAGAAATACGTGAACATCGGCTTCGCCGTCGACACTCCGGATGGCCTGTTGGTGCCGGTCATCAAGAACGTCGACCAGAAGAGCCTGCTGCAACTCGCTGCCGAAGCGGCTTCGCTGGCTGAAAAAGCCCGCACCAAGAAGCTGTCGTCGGACGAGATGCAAGGCGCCTGCTTCACCATTTCCAGCCTCGGCCATATTGGCGGCACCGGCTTCACGCCGATCGTCAACGCGCCGGAAGTGGCGATCCTCGGTGTGTCCAAGGCAACCATCCAGCCCGTCTGGGACGGCAAAGCCTTCCAGCCGAAGCTGATGCTGCCACTGTCGCTGTCCTACGATCACCGCGTGATCAACGGCGCTGCAGCTGCACGCTTTACTCAGCGTCTGGGCAGTCTGTTGGGCGACATCCGCACCATCCTGCTGTAACTCCAACGGCCCTCCGGCGACGGAGGGCCGCTTGCTGCACCCTTTCGAGCGCCACACGCTCGTACCTCAACCCCGTCAATTGACGGGGCTTTTTTTTGCCTGAAATAAACCGGATCGCGCCTCTTTCCTACAACCTGCGCTGACATCGGCCACAGGTCTGGTCCACTTAACGCCAATATTTTCCGCCGCTGGCCAACTAACCTCTGCTCAGGAAAGTTGCTTCAACGCGCTCCGCTTATTTAAATCTTGTTTATTAAAATCTCGAACGGAATCGATCATGTTCAAACCGACTATCGGCCCCATCGTGGGCCACGCCACAACTAACGAAGTGCGCATTTTCATGCGCGGCGAACAACAGGACAAAAAACGTGTATTTGCCGGAGTTCGCGCTCGCAAGGCCGGCACGGAAAAATGGTCGAACAGCGTATTTGCACTTTTGAACCCGGCCAATGACATGTCGGGTGTACTGGTATTGCAGGATCTCGAAGCTGATTGTGAATACGAATATCAAGCCGGCTGGTTAAGTCCGATGAATCCGGTGCATACCATCGACACGGTCATTGAGTTTCCATTGCAATGGCCGCGACAGCTCCACCGCTTTCGCACCCGCACCGCGAAAGCCAGCCAGCCTCGGGGCTTTGTCGTCGGTTCGTGTCGTTATCTGCGGATTACCGCTGGCGTCGCTTCCTTGCCGCAACTGGGCGACCGCATCTTTGGCTCGATCAATCGACTGGTCGAGAACAGTCATCTACCCGTCAGCGCGGTGATCATGACCGGAGATCAAGTGTATGTAGATGATTTGAATGTCATTGCTCCGGATCGCGAAGCCAAAGACATCCTGAAGAAATATCGAACGGCATTTTCGCAACCGAATATTCAGCGACTGATGTCCAATACATCGACTTACATGATGCTCGACGATCATGAAATAGAAGATAACTGGCCTGCCAATGCCACCGCAGCGGACGAGGACTTATATCGCAACGCCATGGCCGCTTATGAACTTTATCAAGCCAGCCACAGCCCGGTTTATGCATGTAATGAGAAGGGTCAGATAGACCGGGATACGTTGAAGCATTACTGGTATCAGTTTGGCGACAGCGATATCGCCTGGTTCGTCACCGACAGCCGCACCCGACGCAACCTCTCGAAAGAAGACCGGCGCATTCTCGACATCGAGCAGGAACAGGCCCTGCTGCAATGGCTGATCCATAGCCCGGCACGAGTGAAGTTCGTGGTGACCAGCGTGATGTTCTATCCCGATCGCAAGTTCAACGGTGACGATGCCTGGAAAGCTTTTCCCGAGCAGCGTCTGCGCCTGCTGGAAACCATCCGCACTCACCGGATCAAGAACGTGGTGTTCGTCTCCGGCGACGTCCATGGCTCGCTGACCAGTCGCTTGAGTCACAGCGAGGACACCGATTTCGAGGTGCACACCATCGTGTCCTCGCCGTTGCACAACAGCAAATTGCTGCCGTATGCCAAGGCTTCAACGTTTATCCTCGATCAACCGCTGGTGCGCACGGCAGCCGGGGATTATCGGCACGAGCTCACCAGTGCGGTGGTGAGTCAGGACAATTTTGCGCATGTGGTCGTTGAGGCTGATCAGATATTGGTCAATTACCATGACCGCGATGGCAAGAAGTTGCAGTCGATCAGTATGAAATTGCGTTGAAACACCAAAAGATCGCAGCCTTCGGCAACTCCTATATGGCTACGTGGCGCCTGCAAGAGTTGTTCAAGGCTGCGATCTTCTGCTCATTTCAGTTGTGCACTGGAGAAATGTTCACTGCAGCCGACATATTCTTATAGCACTTGGCCTTCATCTCTCTTGTCAGTCGGTGCCGCAATGATGCAACCTTGCCGCAGCCAACAGACAAGAGGGCGAGAGCCCGGCGCATTCAGCATATTTCCAAGCGAGTTTCCTTCATGAAGAGCCAGCCCGATGCCGCCAGCCGTATGGCGGCCGAGGTAGTGACGCAGTTGCCTGTGCCCTCGCGGCTCGGCATGCTGCGTTTCGAGCGCTTGAATGAAGCCAGTTGGGCAATGCTGTTCCTCGATCCCAACTGCGAACGCCAGTTCGGCCAGCCGGCCGTCGAGCTCTGCGCGCTGGTCGGCTCGCCCTACGCCAGCCTGATGGAACCCGAGGCGCGCTATCAACTGCACGATGCGATCCAGCAGCAGTTGAGCAAAAGCGCCCATTACGTGGTGCGCTACACCCTGCACACCGCCGCTGGCGCGTTGAACATCCTCGAGTTGGGCGAAGCCTACAAACAGCACAACCGGCACTTGCTGCGCGGCTACCTGCTGGCGGTCGACGAGGTGTTCGACGAAACCCAGGCGCTGCCTTCGGTCGACCTGGAAACCCAGAACTCGCGCCTGCAAATCGCCCTTGAGCTGAACCAGCGTGCCCAGCAGGAACAACTGCAGCATCTGGAACGCGTGCGTGCCCAGCAGGATCTGATTCTGCTGCTCGCACGCCAGCGCTACAGCACGCACAACTCGCTGCAGGAAGCCGCCGAACTGATCACCCGCTGCGCCTGCGATATCTACGAGATCGACTGCGCCAGCCTGTGGAACCTCGAAGGCCAGCGCTTGCTGCCGATCTCCGCTTACCATCGCGCGACCCAGGAATACATCCTGCCGGAGCCGATCGATATCAGCGGCTTCCCCGACTACATGGAAGCCCTGCACAGCAGCCGCGCCATCGATGCCCACAACGCCATGCACGACCCGCGCACCCGCGAGATGGCCGAGGCGATGCGTCCGCGTGACGTCAACGCCATGCTCGATGCCAGCATTCGCGTCGACGGCCAGGTTGTCGGCGTGTTGTGCCTGGAACAGACCGGCGTCACCCGTGCCTGGCAGTCCGACGAAATCGCCTTCGCCGGTGAGCTGGCCGACCAGTTCGCACAAGTGATCAACAATCACGACCGGCGCACCGCCACCAGCGCCCTGCACCTGTTTCAGCGCGCGGTCGAGCAAAGCGCCAACGCCTTTTTGCTGGTTAACTGCGACGGCGTGGTCGAGTACGTCAACCCGAGCTTCACTGCGATCACCCAGTACACCACCGAGGAAGTCCACGGCCAGCGCCTGTCGGAACTGCCCGCCCTGGAAAATCTCAGCGAGCTGCTGTTCGATGCGCCCTCGGCGCTGGCCCAGAGCAACAGCTGGCAGGGCGAATTCAAGAGCCGACGCAAGAACCTCGAACCGTACTGGGGCCAGCTGTCGATCTCCAAGGTCTATGGCGATAACCGTGAGCTGACGCATTACATCGGCATCTACGAAGACATCACCCAGACCAAACTCGCGCAGCAACGTATCGAGCGCCTGGCCTATACCGACAACCTGACCAACCTCGGCAACCGTCCGGCATTCATCCGCAATCTCGATGAGCGTTTCGCCCGCGACAGCGATACGCCGATCAGCCTGTTGCTGGTGGACATCGACAACTTCAAGCGCATCAACGACAGCCTCGGTCACCAGACCGGCGACAAACTGTTGATCAGCCTCGCCCGGCGCTTGCGCAACAGCCTCAGCCCGAGTGGCAGCCTGGCGCGTTTTGCCAGTAACGAGTTCGCCGTGTTGCTCGACGACACCGATCTTGAAGCCGGGCAGCAGATCGCCAGTCAATTGCTGATGACCCTCGACAAGCCGATGTTCGTCGACAATCAGTTGATCAGCGTCACCGGCTCCGTCGGTCTGGCCTGCGCGCCGCTGCACGGGCGCGATCCGCAAACCCTGATGCGCAACGCCGGTCTGGCACTGCACAAGGCCAAGGCCAACGGCAAACACCAGTTGCAGGTGTTCACTGAGGCGCTGAACGCCGAGGCCAGTTACAAACTGTTCGTCGAGAACAACCTGCGCCGCGCCCTGACGCAGAACGAGCTGGACGTGTTCTACCAGCCGAAACTGTGCCTGCGCAGCGGTCGTCTGCTGGGGATGGAAGCGCTGTTGCGCTGGAACCACCCGGAGCGCGGCATGATTCGCCCGGATCAGTTCATCAGCGTCGCCGAGGAAACCGGCCTGATCATTCCGATCGGCAAGTGGATCGCGCGTCAGGCGTGCCGCATGAGCAAATCCTTGACCGCTGCCGGCCTGGGCAATCTGCAGGTGGCAATCAATCTGTCACCGAAACAGTTCTCTGATCCGGATCTGGTCGCCTCGATCGCCAACATCCTCAGGGAAGAAGCGCTGCCGGCCAATCTGCTCGAACTCGAGCTGACCGAAGGCCTGCTGCTGGAAGCCACCGAAGACACGCATTTGCAACTCGACCAGCTCAAGCGCCTCGGCCTGACCCTGGCCATGGATGACTTCGGCACCGGTTATTCATCGTTGAGCTATCTGAAGAAATTCCCGATCGACATCATCAAGATCGATCGCAGCTTCATCCATGAAATCCCTGACAATCAGGACGACATGGAAATCACCTCCGCGGTGATTGCCATGGCCCATAACCTGAAACTCAAGGTGGTCGCCGAAGGCATCGAAACCGCCGAGCAACTGGCGTTCCTGCGCCGGCATCGTTGCGACGTCGGTCAGGGTTATCTGTTCGACCGACCGATTCCCGGTGACGAGTTGATCAAAGCCCTCAAGCGCTACCCGCGTGGGCCGCTGTGCCTCTAAAGCCTGCCTCTATGAAGATCCCTTGTGGGAGCGAGCCTGCTCGCGAAGGCGATAAAACCGTCGACATCTTCGTCGCCTGACACCCCGCTTTCGCGAGCAGGCTCGCTCCCACAGTTTTGATAGTGCGAATTCCGGCATCATTCGGCACACTGGCGGTCTGACTTTTTACCTCCAACCTGACTGAGAGGAACGCTCATGGTTCTGCGCTCGGAAATTCTGGTGAACAAAAACGTGCTTCCAACCAAAGAACAAGCCCTGCCCGGCCGCGAAACCGCGATGACCCTGCCGGAAAAACACTTTGTCTTCGAAGACACCCCGCTGCTCGGTCCATTCTTTCAGGACGTCGACTTTGCGATTTTCGGTCTGGGTTGCTTCTGGGGCGCGGAACGACGTTTCTGGCAGCGCGAAGGTGTGGTCAGCACCGTGGTCGGTTACGCCGGCGGTTTCACGCCAAATCCGACTTATGAAGAAGTCTGCTCGGGCCTGACCGGCCACGCCGAAGTGGTCTTGGTGGTGTATGACAAGGCCCGAGTCAGTTACGAAGAACTGCTGGCGATGTTCTGGGAACTGCACAACCCGACTCAGGGTATGCGTCAGGGCAACGACATCGGCACCCAGTACCGCTCGGTGATCTACGCGACCTCGCCTGAGCATCTGGACGCGGCGCTGAAGAGCAAGGCTGTGTATCAGGCGGAACTGTCGAAGGCGGGTCTGGGCGAAATCAGCACCGAGATCGAACTGGCACCGACCGTGTACTTCGCCGAGACGTATCACCAGCAATATCTGGCGAAGAACCCTGAGGGTTATTGCGGGATTGGCGGCACCGGCGTGTGCATGCCTGCGAGCCTTGCGGGCAATTAACCCCGCCTGATCGTTCCCACGCTCTGCGTGGTAATGCAGCCCGGGACGCTCCGCGTCCTGACAGCGGACGCAGAGCGTCCATTGAGGCATTCCCACGCGGAGCGTGGGAACGATCGCTCGGCGATCAGCTCTCGGCAATTAACCAATCCATCTGCCAGCCACCTTGGGTCTGCCCCAGCTTCTTCGACAACCACGGCAGCAGCTCACGCAATTCTTCTTCCAGCCCCCACGGCGGATTGGCGATCGCCAGCCCGGAACCGTTCAGGCTGTTCGGCGTGTCCAGTGGATGCACCAGCAGCTCCACACGCAGCAACTTCGGCGCACCCGTGCCCGCCAGGTCTTGATAGAAACGCCGCAATGCACGCTGATCCTTCACCGGATACCAGATCGCTGCCACGGTCTGGCGCATGCGGCCGATGGCTTCTTTCATCGACGCCGCGCAGCGCTGCATCTCGTCCAGTTGCTCGAACGGCGGATCGATCAGCATCACCGCGCGCTTCTCCTGCACCGGCAACATCGCCCGCGCCACGTGCCAGCCCTCGCCCAAATGGACCTTCACCCGACGATCGCCAGCCATATTGTCCTTGAGCAGCACGCCATCTTCCGGGTGCTTCTCATTGAGCATCACCCGATCCTGCGGCCGCGTCAGGCGCCGCGCCAGCTCGGGCGAACCCGGGTAATAGCGCAACTGGCCATCCGGGTTCATCTCGTGCAGCACCTTCATGTAATCAGCGGTCAGCGCCGGCAGGTCCGGCTGATCCCACAACCGCGCGATGCCTTCCAGGTACTCGCCGGTACGGTTGGCCTGATCGCCCTGCAAGTCATACAGACCGATGCCGGCGTGCGTGTCGAGATAGGCAAACGGCTGCTCCTTGCGCGACATCAGAGCGATGAGGCGGGTCAAGGTCAGGTGTTTGAACACATCGGCGTGATTGCCGGCATGGAAGGCGTGACGATAATTCATGGCTGCTCCTGCGAGGGCCGCAAAGTTTACCTTTTACCGGTCGGCAAGTCAGGGGTTCGCAGCCGAGCGGGCCTCAACATCAAAAGATCGCAGCCTTCGGCAGCTCCTACACGGGATACGCGTTCACTCTGTACGAGCTGCCGAAGGCTGCGATCTTCTGATCTTCAGGCGGGCATGCTGCGCAAGCGTCTGCCGATGACGTCCAGCACATCACAGCCATCGCGCAATGGGATGGCGCACAGCAGGGCGAAGTCGCTGAGGATCACGGAGTCGCATTCGATCGAGCCGCGCATGCACATGTTTTCCAGGACCTGGACCACGGCGCGGATGCGATGGTTGGCGGCGTCCATGAGGATGTCGAGGGGCACGTGGGTGTCGACGAACAGGCTGGGCATGTCACTGCAATTGCCGGTGAGGGCCATGAAGCGGTTGTCGGGGTGAGGAGTGATTTTTTCGTAGGGTGAATCAGTATGCATATTGGTCATTTTCCGGGTCCCATGATTGATAAACGTGAGCCGCCATCACACCTTCCTACGGGTTAGGGTGGCAGCTGTGCGCGGGAGTAGGAACCGAGCAATCATGGACCTCGGCCACGCCGAAGCGTGCCCCACGCACAGCCGCCGCGAACGATCTTACGGACTTGAACCAAGTGCCGCAAAAAGCCAACGAACTGTAACGTCATGAATGCGGGAATCCTTCACCCTGCCACCACTCTCGCGGTGACAACGAAAAGACTATCTCTGCAACCCACCACGCACCAGTTCATGAAAACCGCCGCGATTCGAAGGAAACGTCCGAAGCGTTTGCCCCGAAATTTCACTCTGCCTCTGCCAGCAAAAACTCCAGAAGGGACGATCGTGACGAATCTTCCGACATCGATAATTTGAAAAACTGCCCGACCTTGCAGCGCAAAACAGCCTCGGGAAACGCCTCGAACACGGCCGGTTGCTCCTCGCTCAGCCATTGCAAAGCATTGGCGATGCGTACGCTTGCATCTGTCTGCGCCAACAGCGATTGCGGCACGCTCCACCACGGAAAGACCCGCCCCGAAACCAGCGCACGGCCCCCGATTTCAATGGCTTGGCCATTGATCAAGGCTCGTGAAACGACTGGCAGCCATTGCGCGGGAATGACCTCGTCAGAGTGCAAAAGAGGCAGTAAAAAACGACCATCCCAAAAGCGGAAAAACACGGCTTTACCGTCCGGCATCAGCACCTGAGTGAGGCTGCGGAAATGTTCGACCAGCACGTCAAGATCCGCCGAAGACACCGCCAACCATCCCCAATCCCGGGATTCTGTTTCCGCCACCCAACGTAAAAACTCACTGTCTGCAGCGACAATTCCCACGTAGGGCATCACCGCGTCCCACTCGGCATAAATGGTCTCGGCCCAGACCGGATTCGCCGTGCCCTGCCAGGCTTTGAAGGCATCGGCGTCGCTGGCGCGGCTGAAAATGGCGAACAGTTGTTCCGACGCATGCAGCGGCTGCCGCGCCAGCCATTGTTCGGGCGTCAATTCCTCACGCTGCACAAACACCATCCTTACAACGCTCACACTCCTCGCAGAATGGCGCATCACCTTTGAGACTCATGATCTGTGCGGCGGTGAGAATCGCCGCCGGCGCAGCGGCCAGTTTCTCCGGCAATCCCGGCACCACCGGCGCAGCGCTGGTCGCCGCCATCGGCGCGCCGCCCACAACAATTGGCACGCTGCTGAAAATTCCGCCGGGACCAATGTTGATCCACTGTCCCCCGGCCTGAATCGTCGCGCTCGCGCCGCCATCAATGACCACTTGCTGGCCTGCGCTGATATGGATCTGCGCCGAGGCGCTGGTGGCCTGGCTGTTCACCCGCACCTGCCGGTCGCCGAGCACGGACAAATGATCATCCTGCCTGACTTCGGTCTGGCGCTGGCCGTGGGTGATGCGTTGCTCGTCGGCCTTGAGTTCATGGCGGGCGGTGCCGGTGACCACCACACTGCGCTGATTATCGACCTGCAGCTGCTGGTCGTTGAGCACATGCTGGGTCCAGTTGCGCTGGGCACGCAGGTAGATTTCCTCGGCGCCTTTTTTGTCTTCGATGCGCAGTTCGTTATAACCGCCACCGCCAGGGCTGCTCTGGCTGCGGAAGATACTGCGGGTCTTGTCTGCCGGCAGATCCAGCGGCACCGGGGTCGCCGCATTCGGCAGGCAACCCATGACCAGCGGCTTGTCGGCATCGCCATCAATGAAGCCGACCAAAACTTCCATGCCGACGCGCGGAATCAACACGCTGCCGTAGTGATCGTGAGCCCAACCGGTCGCAACGCGCAGCCAGCAACTGGAGTGCTCGCTCAATTCGCCATCGCGGTCCCAGGCCAGTTGCACTTTGACCCGGCCGTATTCATCGCAATGGATCTCAAGGTCTTTCGGGCCGGTGACCACGGCAGGTTGGTAGCCCGACATGCGCGGTTTTTCCGGGCACAGCGCCGGACGAAAGACCACGTCCCACGGCGTGGCGACGAAAGTATTGCGGTAGCCCTGGAAGGATTCGCCATCGCTGGTCACCGATTCCTCAAGCACCTGCGGCTGACGGCCGCGATGCTCGACACAGGTGAGCAACCACAGATCATTCCAGTCGCTGCGCGGATGCCCGGTGAGTTGCAGGAAATGCCCACAGACCAGCGAGGATTCGTCGCTGGTGCCTTCGGCTTGACGGTAATCGGCGACATGACGTTCAAGCGCGCGGCGCGTCAGGCCTTTGCCGGTTTCGCGATCATTGAATTGACCGGGAAAGTGATAGTCCTCCAGCACTGGACGCTGCTCGCCGTCACTGCGACTTTCCAGCGACAGGCGTGGTTTTTCGAAGTTGTAGTCGCGCCGGGTGACGACGCTGGTGCGGGTTTCCACGCGCACATTGAAACGCTGAATCGCCGGCGCGCCCGCCGACATGCCGCTGCCCGGCAGATACAGCGTCGGCTCGGGCAGCTTGGGGAACACGGTCTGGTCGTCGCCGAATACCAGCAAATGGCCTTCGGGGCTGTGTTGAAAGTGGTAATGAATGCCGACTTCGGCACACAGACGCTGGATGAAGGCCAGATCGCTTTCGGCGTATTGCACGCAGTATTCGCGCTCCGGGTATTCGCTGCCCAGGCGAAATTCAAAGGCATCGCGCAGGATCGAATGGTCCTTGAGGATCTGCGTGACAATTTGCGGCACGTTCTGATGCTGAAAAATCCGCTGGTTGATGCGATGCCCCAGATACGTCAGACGCGGGACAAGGCTGAGGTGATAGCGTGTCAGACGTTTCCCGGAATCGCCCTGCCCGACCTGATAAATCTGACCATGAATACCGCAACCCTGAGCATCGAAACTCAGAAACGCCTGACCATGCAGCAGGCTTTCCAGATCCAGGTCCGGCCGCTCGCTGACCAGTTCCAGCTCGAAGCGAAAGGGTTGGCTGATGGCTTCCCTGCCCGTGAACTCAAGGACCTTGAGGTCATGCTGGGCGCCTTCGAGGGTCAACGTGAAACGCGGTTGATTGGCAGGCGCGAACATCCGATGTCTCTCTGCAGTGTGAGGGCGGGCGATTCTGCATGAGGGGCAAGGGGTGATGAGCAGGTGACGGGAAATTCAGATTTGCCCTACGTGGTTTGCTGAAAGGACCTTGTTAATTCGGCCGTTCGACTACAGACAATTCAATCAAACCTGCCACCCACCCTGTGGGAGCGAGCCTGAACTGGCCTAATGATTTTGGACACTTCAATCAGGCGCTATGATGGCGTCCAAATCTGAGGTGTTCGGATATGCGTAACTCTTATTCAATTGAATTCAAACTCAAGGCTGTCGGCATGGTATTGGACGAGGGGATATCGGTTCCCGAAGTCTGTGCCAGTCTAGACATCGGCCCTACCGCGTTGCGTCGCTGGGTCGCCCAGGTTCGCAAAGAGCGCCTGGGTACAACGCCGGTGGGGGCCAAAGCGATTACAGCTGACCACCGAGAGATTCAAGAACTCAAAGCCTTGCTCAGGCAAAAAGACCGGGATATTGAAATCCTAAAAAAAGCCAGTGCTCTGCTGCTATTGGACGCCAAAGATCATTCTCATTGATCAATGAGCTGGCAGAGCTATACGGCGTTAACGACTGTTGCCGTGTGTTTGATGTTTGCCGCAGCAGCTTTTATGCCTGGCGTCAGCGCCAAGGCAAGGTGAGTCCTGAGCGGGAGAAACTCAAAGCCATGCTGGTTGAGCATCATAAGGAATCGAGAGCATCGGCCGGGGCACGCACCCTTTCCCGGGAACTACAGGCCAAAGGACATCGAGTCGGGCGGTACATGGCTCGTAGTTTGATGCGTGAAGCCGGAGTGACTAGCCGTCAGCGCCGGCGCCATAAATACAAATCATCAGGCGTAGAGGCTTTGGTCGCACCGCACGTGCTCAAGCGCCAGTTCGATGTCACATCAATCAATGAGGTGTGGTGCGCCGATGTCACGTATATCAAGGTCGGCACCCGGTGGATGTATTTCGCTGCGGTTTTGGATCTCTTCGCCCGCCGACTGGTGGGTTGGGCGTTTTCAATGATCTCGGATGCGGAACTGACCTGTGAGGCCTTACGAATGGCCGTTGAGTTGCGAGGCAGACCTAAAGACGTGCTGTTTCACTCCGATCAAGGCTGCCAGTACACCAGCCATAAATTCAGGAATGAGCTGCTAGCGCACGGGCTGAGGCAGAGCATGAGTCGCAAGGGAGAGTGTTGGGACAACGCACCGATGGAGCGTTTCTTTGGAAGTCTGAAATCGGAGTGGGTACCTGAAGCGGGGTACCGCTCCGAGTACGAAGCACGGGTTGATTTGCAGCGCTACCTAATGCGCTACAACAACACCAGACTCCATAGCTACAACAACTACCGGTCACCGGTCGCCATGGAGAAAATGGCGGCCTGAAAAACCCTAACTGGTGTCCAATATTACTTGACCAGTTCAGCCTGCTCGCGAAAGCGGCATGTCAGTCGATACATTCATTGAATGATCAATCGCATTCGCGAGCAGGCTCGCTCCCACAATGGATTTCCACAGGATTCGAGAAATCACAGGCCATAAAAAACGGCCCGCCTCCGGTAGGAAGCGGGCCGTTTTCATGTGAGCCGAAGCTCAGTCCATCACTTGTTCAGATGGAAGTCTTTTTCCGCTGCCTCGAAACGCTCAACCATGCCGCGAGTCGGTTCACCCGCCTTGCTGACAAAGTAGATGGCCAGGCTGGCGAAGATGAAGCCAGGAATGATTTCGTACAGACCCAGCAGTTCGAAATGCTTCCAGACCACCACGGTGATTGCGCCGACCAGAATACCGGCCAGTGCGCCGTTGCGGGTCATGTCTTTCCAGACGACCGAGATCAGCACCACCGGACCGAACGCAGCACCGAAACCGGCCCAGGCGTAGGACACCAGACCCAGTACGCGGTTTTCCGGGTTGGCAGCCATCGCGATGGCAATCAAGGCTACCAGCAGCACCATGGCACGACCGACCCAGACCAGCTCAAGCTGGGAGGCGGACTTGCGCAGAAAGGTCTTGTAGAAGTCTTCGGTCAGGGCGCTTGAGCACACCAGCAACTGGCAGCTCAGGGTGCTCATTACCGCAGCCAGAATGGCCGACAGCAGCACACCGGCAACCCATGGGTTGAAGAGGATTTTCGCCAGTTCGATGAACACGCGCTCCGGGTTCTCGGTGACCGGACCGGCCACTTCCGGGTGCGCCGAGAAGTAAGCGATACCGAAGAAGCCCACCGCCACGGTGCCGCCCAGGCACAGGATCATCCAGGCCATGGAAATGCGACGCGCCTTGGCGATCGACTTCACCGAATCCGCCGCCATGAAACGCGCGAGGATGTGCGGCTGGCCGAAGTAGCCCAGACCCCAACCCATCAGCGAGATGATGCCAATGAAGGTGGTGCCTTTGAGCATGTCGAAGTTGCTCGGATCCTGCGCTTCGATGGCCAGGAACGTGGTGTCGACGCCGCCGGTGGCCAGCAGGACGATGATCGGCGTAAGGATCAGCGCGAAGATCATCAGGGTCGCTTGTACGGTGTCGGTCCAGCTCACCGCGAGAAAACCGCCGACGAAGGTGTAAGCAATGGTCGCCGCAGCACCGGCCCACAGCGCCGTCTCGTAGGACATGCCAAAGGTGCTTTCGAACAGACGCGCACCGGCGACGATGCCGGAAGCGCAGTAGATGGTGAAGAACACCAGAATCACCACCGCCGAGATAATCCGCAGCAAGCCGCTTTTATCTTCGAAACGGCTGGAGAAGTAGTCCGGCAGAGTCAGTGCATCGCCGTTGTGCTCGGTCTGCACCCGCAGACGGCCGGCGACGAACAGCCAGTTCAGGTAGGCACCGACGATCAGGCCGATGGCGATCCAGCTTTCGGACAGACCGGACATGTAGATGGCGCCCGGCAGGCCCATCAGCAACCAGCCGCTCATGTCGGAGGCACCGGCAGACAGCGCGGTGACGACGCTGCCGAGGCTGCGACCACCGAGAATATAGTCAGAAAGGTTGTTGGTGGAGCGATAGGCCATCAAGCCGATCAGCACCATTGCTGCGATGTAGATCACGAACGTGATCAGGGTTGGATTGCTTACGCTCATTGAGTTACGCCCTGGCTTTGTTTTTATGTAGCGGCGGTAGTGAACCGCTCGCAAACGACGACGTTTGGCAGACGATCCGGGATCCCGCGCATTTAAGACTGATGTTTCCCCAGGAAAGCCATCAGCCGGTACACCGGGTTATTCCCGGTTGCACCTTGGCGGCGAATGCTATGCAACAAAGCAAATAAGGTGCAACCAGTTTCGCGAGAATTAGTTGCACCCAGTCGGATTAATCGACGATCACCCCGTTTTTGCTCCCTTTTGTGGCAGTCACGCCTCTTTGCTAGAAGCAAAAGCACCAAGCAGGAGCAGCACTTTCGTACCAGAAATTATTTCTGACGATCTGCGTATTATTCCGGCAAAAAAAGGGTTGCACCCGGTTGCACCTCATTCAGCGCACGGCTAATCTTGCGGCCAGCTGATGCCACGCAACTGTGGCAACCATGAGGATAAAAATATGGCTACCACCACCCTTGGGGTCAAACTCGATGACCCGACCCGCGAGCGCCTGAAGGCTGCCGCAACCTCGATTGATCGCACGCCGCACTGGCTGATCAAGCAGGCAATTTTCAATTACCTGGAAAAACTCGAGGGTGGTGCAACCCTGACCGAGTTGAACGGTTTGACCGCCAAAGACGCCGATGACGCAGGCGAAGTGCAGACCGATCACGCTCACCAATGCTTCCTCGAATTCGCTGAAAGCATCCTGCCGCAATCGGTGCTGCGCGCTTCCATCACCGCTGCTTACCGCCGTCCTGAGCCGGAAGTGGTGCCAATGCTGATCGAGCAGGCACGCCTGCCGGCCCCGATGGCCGAAGCCACCAACAAGCTCGCGGCGACCATCGCGGAAAAACTGCGTAACCAGAAGAGTGCCGGCGGTCGTGCGGGCATTGTTCAGGGCCTGCTGCAGGAATTTTCCCTGTCGTCCCAGGAAGGCGTGGCGCTGATGTGCCTGGCCGAAGCGCTGCTGCGCATCCCGGACAAAGGCACCCGCGATGCGCTGATCCGCGACAAGATCAGCACCGGCAACTGGCATCCGCACCTGGGCAACAGCCCTTCGCTGTTCGTCAACGCTGCGACCTGGGGTCTGCTGCTGACTGGCAAACTGGTCTCCACCCACAACGAAGCCGGCCTGACTTCGTCGCTGAGCCGCATCATCGGCAAGAGCGGCGAGCCGATGATCCGCAAGGGCGTCGACATGGCCATGCGCCTGATGGGCGAGCAGTTCGTTACCGGCGAAACCATCGCCGAAGCACTGGCCAATGCGAGCAAGTTCGAAGCCAAAGGCTTCCGTTACTCCTACGACATGCTCGGTGAAGCGGCACTCACTGAAGTCGACGCGCAAAAATACCTGGCCTCGTACGAACAAGCGATCCACTCGATCGGCAAAGCGTCCCACGGTCGTGGAATTTATGAAGGCCCGGGCATCTCCATCAAGCTCTCGGCGCTGCACCCGCGCTACAGCCGTGCGCAGTACGAGCGCGTGATGGACGAGCTGTACCCGCGCCTGCTGTCGCTGACCCTGCTGGCCAAGCAATACGACATCGGCCTGAACATCGACGCCGAAGAAGCCGACCGCCTCGAGCTGTCGCTGGATCTGCTCGAACGTCTGTGCTTCGAGCCGCAACTGACTGGCTGGAACGGCATCGGTTTCGTCATCCAGGCTTACCAGAAGCGTTGCCCGTACGTGATCGACTACGTGATCGATCTGGCCCGCCGCAGCCGCCATCGCCTGATGATCCGCCTGGTAAAAGGCGCGTACTGGGACAGCGAAATCAAGCGCGCCCAGGTTGAAGGCCTGGAAGGCTATCCGGTCTACACCCGCAAGGTGTACACCGACGTTTCCTACATTGCTTGCGCACGCAAACTGCTGTCGGTACCGGAAGTCATCTACCCGCAATTCGCCACGCACAACGCCCACACCCTGTCGGCGATCTACCACATCGCCGGTCAGAACTATTACCCGGGCCAGTACGAATTCCAGTGCCTGCACGGCATGGGCGAACCGCTCTACGAGCAGGTTGTCGGCAAGGTTGCCGAAGGCAAGCTGAACCGTCCGTGCCGCGTGTACGCACCGGTCGGCACCCACGAAACCCTGCTGGCGTACCTCGTGCGTCGTCTGCTGGAAAACGGTGCCAACACTTCGTTCGTCAACCGTATCGCCGACCAGTCGATTTCGATTCAGGAACTGGTGGCCGATCCGGTTGCGCAGATCGAGCAGATGGCCACCGTGGAAGGCGGTTTCGGCTTGCCGCACCCGCGCATTCCGCTGCCGCGTGATCTGTACGGCGCCGAGCGCGCCAACTCCAGCGGCATCGACATGGCCAACGAACATCGTCTGGCCTCGCTGTCCTGCGCTTTGCTCGCCACTGCACACAACGACTGGAAAGCCGCGCCGATGCTCGGTTGCGCCTCCAGTAACGAAACGCCGGTCGCCGTGCTGAACCCGTCCGATCACCGCGATGTGGTCGGTCACGTTCAAGAAGCTACGGTCGAAGATGTCGACAACGCCATTCAATGCGCGCTGAACGCCGCGCCGATCTGGCAGGCCACCCCGCCGGCCGAACGTGCGGCGATTCTGGAACGTGCCGCTGACTTGATGGAAGGCGAGATCCAGCCGCTGATGGGCCTGTTGGCTCGCGAAGCCGGCAAGACCTACGCCAACGCCATCGCCGAAGTCCGCGAAGCCGTCGACTTCCTGCGTTATTACGCAGTGCAGGCGCGCAACGATTTCAGCAACGACGCCCACCGCCCACTGGGCCCGGTGGTGTGCATCAGCCCGTGGAACTTCCCGCTGGCAATCTTCAGCGGCCAGGTCGCTGCGGCATTGGCTGCCGGTAATCCGGTACTGGCCAAACCGGCCGAGCAGACTCCGCTGGTAGCGGCTCAGGCTGTGCGCCTGATGCTCGAAGCCGGCATCCCGGAAGGCGTGCTGCAACTGCTGCCGGGGCGCGGTGAAACCGTCGGCGCCGGTCTGGTCGGTGACGAGCGCGTCAAAGGCGTGATGTTCACCGGTTCCACCGAAGTCGCGCGCTTGCTGCAACGCAACATCGCTGGCCGTCTCGACAGCCAGGGCCGTCCGATTCCGCTGATCGCCGAAACCGGTGGCCAGAACGCGATGATCGTCGATTCCTCGGCTTTGACTGAACAAGTCGTGATCGACGTAGTGTCGTCGGCCTTCGACAGCGCCGGTCAGCGCTGCTCGGCGTTGCGCGTGCTGTGCCTGCAGGAAGATTCCGCCGATCGCGTCATCGAAATGCTCAAGGGTGCCATGGCCGAAAGCCGTCTCGGCAACCCCGAGCGTCTGTCCGTGGACATCGGCCCGGTGATCGACGCCGAAGCCAAGGCCGGTATCGACAAGCATATCCAGGGTATGCGCGATAAGGGTCGCAATGTTTACCAGGTGGCGATTGCCGACAGCGAAGAGATCAAGCGCGGCACCTTCGTCATGCCGACCCTGATCGAGCTGGAAAGCTTCGACGAACTGCAACGCGAAATCTTCGGCCCGGTACTGCACGTGGTGCGCTACAAGCGCAAAGAGCTGGATCAACTGATCGGCCAGATCAACGCCTCCGGTTATGGCCTGACGCTGGGCGTGCACACGCGCATCGACGAGACCATCGCCAAGGTGATCGACAACGTCAACGCCGGTAACGTCTACGTCAACCGCAACATCGTCGGTGCCGTGGTCGGCGTGCAGCCATTCGGCGGCGAAGGCCTGTCGGGTACTGGCCCGAAAGCCGGCGGCCCGCTGTATCTGTACCGTTTGCTGTCGACGCGTCCTAGCGACGCCATCGAGCAATCCTTCGCTCGCGGTGACGCCATCGTCGCCCCGGACGTGCGCTTGCGCGATGCCATGAGCCAATCGTTGAACGCTCTGAAAGCCTGGGCCGACAACAACAAGTTCGCCGATCTGAGCACCCTGTGCGTGCAATACGCAGCACAATCGCAGAGCGGCATCACCCGCGTGCTGGCTGGCCCGACCGGCGAGAAAAACAGCTACGCCATTCTGCCGCGCGAACACGTGCTGTGCCTGGCGGAAGTTGAAGGTGATCTGCTGACGCAACTGGCGGCGGTGCTGGCGGTTGGCGGTTCGGCGGTGTGGCCGGAAACCGAGCTGACCAAGGCGTTGCTCGCCCGTCTGCCGAAGGAAGTCCAGGCGCGGATCAAACGCGTTGCCGACTGGAACAAGGACGAAGTGGTGTTCGATGCCGTGCTGCATCACGGCCACTCCGACCAGTTGCGCGGCGTCTGCCAGCAGATCGCCCAGCGTGGCGGCGCGATCGTTGGCGTTCAGGGACTGTCCCAAGGCGAGACCAACATTGCCCTGGAGCGCCTGGTGATCGAGCGGGCATTGAGCGTGAACACCGCTGCGGCGGGGGGTAACGCCAGCTTGATGACGATCGGTTAAACCGCTGTAAATCCAGGCGACCGCAATGGTCGCCTGGTACGCAATACTCTGTGGGAGCGAGCCTTCTCGCGAAGACGGCGTTTCAGTCGACATCAATGTTGCCTGACCCACCGCTTTCGCGAGCAGGCTCGCTTCCACAGAAGATCAAAAGATCGCAGCCTTCGGCAGCTCCTACAGGGAAACGCATTCCAAATGTAGGAGCTGCCGAAGGCTGCGATCTTTTGCTTCTGCATCACTCTCATCAATCATCCTATCCAGCCTCTATTCCACCGACTTAGACTCGGCCCAACCCCAATTTCCAGGTAGGCCGCCATGTCCGAGACGCTGCTCAGTTCCCGCAATCTGGCTTTCGAGCTGTACGAAGTCCTCGATGCCGAGGGCCTGACCCGGCGCGAGCGCTTTGCCGAGCACAATCGCGAGACCTTCGACGCCGCCATCGGCACCGCGCGCAACATCGCCGAGAAGTATTTCGCACCGCACAACCGCAAAAGCGATGAAAACGAGCCGCGCTATGAAGACGGCCAAGCCATTCTGATTCCCGAAGTGAAACCGGCGGTGGATGCCTTTCTCGAAGCCGGATTTCTTAACGCCGCACGCAGTTTTGAAGCGGGCGGCATGCAATTACCGACCCTGCTGTCGCAAGCCTGCTTCGCGCACTTTCAGTCCGCCAACGCAGCGTCGACCTCGTACCCGTTCCTGACCATGGGCGCGGCCAACCTGATCGAGAGCTTCGGCAGCGAAGAGCAGAAACAGCGCTTCCTGCAACCGATGATCGACGGGCGTTTCTTCGGCACCATGGCCCTGACCGAGCCGCATGCCGGTTCATCGCTGTCGGACATTCGTACCCGCGCCGAGCCTGCGTCCGACGGCACCTATCGCCTGAAGGGCAACAAGATCTTCATTTCCGGCGGCGATCACCCGCTGTCGGAAAACATCGTGCACATGGTTCTGGCCAAACTGCCGGACGCCCCGCCGGGGGTGAAAGGTATTTCGCTGTTTATCGTGCCGAAGTTTCTGGTCAACGACGACGGCAGCCTCGGCCAGCGCAACGACGTGCTGCTCGCCGGTTTGTTCCACAAGATGGGCTGGCGCGGCACCACATCGACGGCGCTGAACTTCGGCGATAACGGTGAGTGCGTCGGCTATCTGGTGGGCAAACCGCACCATGGTTTGAGCTACATGTTCCAGATGATGAACGAAGCGCGGATCGGCGTCGGCATGGGCGCGGTCATGCTCGGTTATGCCGGTTACCTGTATTCACTGGAATATGCGCGCGAGCGGCCGCAGGGTCGGGTGCCGGACAGCAAGGATCCGACCACCGCGCCGGTGGCGATCATTCAGCACGCCGATGTCAGACGCATGTTGCTGACGCAGAAATCCTACGTCGAAGGGGCATTTGACCTCGGTCTGTACGCCGCGCGGTTGTTCGATGACACCACCACGCTGGAAACCGAAGCCGAACGCAAACAGGCTCATGAGCTGCTGGACCTGCTGACGCCCATCGTAAAATCCTGGCCTTCGGAGTTCTGCCTCAAAGCCAACGAACTGGCGATCCAGATTCTTGGCGGCCACGGCTACACCCGTGAGTACCCGGTGGAGCAGTACTACCGCGACAACCGCTTGAATCCGATCCACGAAGGCACCCACGGCATCCAGTCACTGGATTTGCTCGGGCGCAAACTGGCGCAGAACGGTGGCGCCGGTCTCAAGCAACTGATTCGATTGATCGCCAACACGGCCGAACGTGCCACTGCATACGATTCGTTGACCACCCTGCGCGAACCGCTGGAAAAACTCGTTGCCCGCCTGCAAACCGTGACCATCGGCCTGCTCACCGATTTGGCCCAAGGAAAGGTCAACAGCAGCCTGGCGAACTCGGCGCTGTACCTGAAAGTGTTCGGCCACGCAGTGATCGGCTGGCGCTGGCTGGAGCAGGCGATTCGCGCCGAGGAAGGCCTGGCCAAAGGGAATGCGGCGGATGTCGACTTCTATAAGGGCAAGTTGCAGGCGGCGCGGTATTTCCTGACATGGGAAGTGCCGGGGTGCCAGCATGAGCTGGACTTGCTGGAGGCGCGGGATGATACGTGTCTGGGGATGCGGGATGCGTGGTTCTGAAACGCTACCCTCACCCCAGCCCTCTCCCGGAGGGAGAGGGGGCCGAATGGGGGATATTCAAGAAGTACGCCGACCTGAAAGGGCCTTGCCGGATCCATAATCGACTGGTGTTTTCAGGTCGACGTATAGCGATAGACGCCTCGGTCAGTCCCCTCTCCCTCCGGGAGAGGGCTAGGGTGAGGGGCTTTTCAGGTCTGATACTCAACTCAGTTTGAACCCACCCATCTGCCGCGCCAGATCATCCGCCAGCCGCTGCAACATCTGACAATCCTCACGACACGCACGAACCTCCCCCGCCGTCGCCCGCGCCAGATCGGAAATCCCCTGCACGTTGCGGTTGATCTCTTCAGTCACCGCGGACTGCTCTTCGGTTGCCGTCGCCACCTGATGGTTCATATCGCTGATGCGCTCGACCTGGCCGGTGATCGCCGTCAGCGACGCGCCGGTCCGCTGGCTCGATTCAACCCCGGTGCCGGTCGCGGCCTGGCCGGTGCGCATCGATGACACGGCGTTTTCCGCGCCTTGCTTGAGGCTGCCAATCATCAGTTGAATTTCGTCGGTCGAGGCCTGGGTCCTGCGCGCGAGGGTGCGCACTTCATCGGCGACCACCGCGAAGCCGCGGCCCATGTCGCCAGCGCGGGCGGCTTCGATGGCGGCGTTGAGTGCCAGCAGATTGGTCTGTTCGGAAACGCCACGAATCACCGCCAGCACCGAATCAATCGACGCCACTTGCTGCGCCAGCTCACCCACCGCCCCTGCCGCCACGCCGATCTCATCGGACATGCTCTCGATATGACGGATCGAGCCACCAACCACTTCCCGTGCCTGCAACGCCTCATCGCGCGCGGTTTGCGAGGCAAGCGCGGCGTTGCCAGCGTTCTGCGCGATTTCCTGCACGGTCAGGCCCATTTCGTGGACGGCGGTGGCTACCATGTCGGTCATTTCCTGCTGCCGGCCGGAACGCTCGGCGGTGTTGTCCACCACCTTCGCCACTTGCCCCACGGCTGTGCGCAGGCGCTCGCTGGTGGTCAGCACTTCGCCGATCATCGCGCGCTGGCTGTCGAGGAAACGATTGAAGCCGCGCGCGAGGTCGCCGAGCTCATCGGCACGACTGGAATCTAACCGGTGAGTCAAATCTCCACCACCGCTACCGATGGCCACCAGCGCTCGTGTTACTTGTCGAATCGGTCGCACCAGCCCCTGCGCCAGCCACACCACCAACGCCAGGCAGACCAGCGCCACCACCAGACCGATGCCGCCGCTCATCCACATCGCTTTCCGTGCTTCGGCGTAGATCTGCGACTGCGGCACTTCGGCCACCAGCGTCCAGCCGAGATCGCGCAGGGGCAGGCTGAAAGCGAGGAAGTCTTCACCCTCGCGCTGGAAGCTGCTGTTCACTGCGGATTTGTGCCCCATCAGCGCTTGCGCCGCGTTGGCACCGATCTGCTCGGTCAAGGTGCGCTTGCCGCTGAACTGCGCCTCAGGATGGACCTGAATCAAACCGTCGGAGCGCACGAGATAGACCTTGCCGCGCTCGCCGAAACTGAAGTTGTGAATCAGCTCCGACAGCTCTTTCATGCTCAGCCCGAGCCCGGCGACACCGACAACTTTGCCGGCCTGCTTGACCTTCAGATCGATGAACAGGGCCAGCTCGCCAGTGGCGCCGTCGTTGTCGATATTGAGGGTGCGCGGCTGATTGCTGTCGAGAAAGGAATAGAACCAGGCGTCGGCCGGTTTCGCGCGACTGAGGGTGCGATCGAGGCCTTTTTCGGTGATGTAGTGGTTGGATTCGGTGCCGATGATCAGCGCGGTGAAAGCCTTGTGTTCAGCGCGGATGCCTTCCAGATACTGCGCGAAGAGAGCAGTTTTGCTGCTGTCCTCGCCTGTCGCCAGCCAGTCACGCACCATGCTGTTGCTGGCGATGTCCTTGGCGGCGGTGAGCGGTTGTACGAGGATGCGTTCGATATCGTTGCGCGTCGCTTCAATGCTCGACGGCAGCGCCTGTTCGACCAGATAGCTCTGGGCGAGGCGGTTGACCACCAGGGTATAAATGCCAACCACGATCACGATGCTGATCAGCAGGGCCGTGCCCATGCCGAGAATCAACTGCCACTGAATACTGCGTCGCCACCACTGCATGGAGCACCCCCAAGGAATAAGTGGCCGAAACACTGCAACAGCCGTGCCGATTGTATACATCCCAACCGACAATCTATTCCTTGGTTGTGCGCAACTTCATCAGCCCTGACTGATGGTCTTGGCAATCGTCTCGACCGTGGCGCTGACTTGCTCTTGATAACGCTCGAGTTCTGCTTTGTGCTGCTTCTTCATTTCGATCTGCTGCGAGCACAGATTCATCGCCGCCAGCACCAGCAAACGATCGCCGATCAGCGTCGGGTATTTGCGCTTGGTGTCTTCCAGCGCCGCCTTGAGCATCATCGCCGCGTCCAACAGGGTCTGTTCTTCCCCGGCCGGTGCCTTGATCGAATAGTCCTCGCCGAGAATGGAGATGACTTTTACCCCTGCTGTGCCGTGGTTCATGCGCTGACAGGACCGGCATTGACGCGATCAACCAGCGCCTGGATGCGCGCGGCGGTGGCGCCGTGTTTTTCTTCCTGCTCCATCAGGTTCAGTTGCAGGTTTTCGTTTTCATCCTTGGCCTGGGCCAGTTCCGTGGACAGGGTCTGGTTGGTCTGCAGCAAGGTCTGGTTCTGTTGCACCAGGTCGCTGACGAGCTGTTCCAATTGGCTGAGGGATGCTTCCAACATTTTGATCTTCCAAGCGTTTTTCAAAGGGCGCGTACGATAAAGAAAAGTCACCACGGATGCCAGGGTTAAACCGGCGCAAGGCCTTGATTTTCCTGGGTGGCGAAGCTTCTCGCGAGTTTAAAAGACTGTGATTGGTCGATCTGGTTCCTGCACTTCGTCGCTCAAGCCTGTCTGCGACAAATACGCACACCACCTCAAGACTTTAGTCGTATGACCGATAAGTCACCCATACAGCAGTCTCAGCCCGCATGGATGCGGCCCTTTTCGGTATCCGCCCATGTCCCTTCGCAATATGAATATCGCCCCACGGGCGTTCACCGGTTTCGCCCTGATCGGCGGCCTGATGTTGATCCTCGGCGTGTTTGCACTGAACCAGATGAGCAAGATCCGCGCGGCCGGCGAAGACATCGCCACCGCCAGCGTGCCGTCGATCAAGGCTCTGGACGAATTCACCCAACTGACCCTGCGCCTGCGCGTGCTCTCCTATCGTTTGCTGATCAACCGCGAACCCGACGTGCAGCAGAAAACCATCGAACTGTTCGACCTGCGCAATCGCCAGATCGCCGATGCGCAACGCGCATACGAGCCACTGATCGAAGGCCCGCAGGAACGTGCGGCGTACGATCAGTACGTGCAATTGCTGGCGCAGTACCGTCAGCTCGAAGAGCGGATGAAAACCCTGTCGCGCAACAATCAGATCGACGAGTTGCGGCAGATGCTCAACAGCGATTTGCTGAGCAATTCGGAAGCGGTGAATACCGCGCTGGCGCGCTTGCTGGAGATCAACACCCAGCAGATCGCCGAAACCGACCAGGGCGCGAAGGATCAGTATTCGATGTCGTTCAATCTGGTGGTGACCTTGCTGGTGATCGCCAGCGGCCTGACCCTGCTGTTCGCCTGGTTGCTGACCGTGAGCATTACCAAGCCGATTTCCAAGGCACTGGAGGCGGCGGAAACCATCGCCGAAGGCAACCTGACCCAGCCGATCCATGTCGATGGCGAAGATGAAGCCGGGCGCTTGCTGGCGGCGATGGGGAAGATGCAATCGAAGCTGCGCGATACCCTGCAGCGCATCTCCGGTTCGGCCACACAGCTTGCGTCTGCCGCAGAAGAGCTGAACAGCGTCACCGATGAAAGTGCTCGCGGCCTGACCCAGCAGAACAACGAAATCGAGCAGGCGGCCACTGCCGTGAACGAGATGACCAGCGCCGTCGAAGAAGTCGCGCGCAACGCGGTCAGCACTTCGGAAGCCTCGAAAAACGCCACCACTTCGGCGGGCGACGGTCGTGATCTGGTGCAGGAAACCGTCAGTGCCATCGAACGCATGAGCGCCGATGTGCAGAGCACCGCTTCGCTGATCGGCGACCTGGCCAATGAATCCCGCGACATCGGCAAGGTGCTCGACGTGATCCGTGGCCTCGCCGACCAGACCAACCTGCTGGCATTGAACGCAGCGATCGAAGCGGCCCGTGCCGGTGAGGCCGGTCGTGGTTTCGCCGTAGTGGCCGACGAAGTGCGCGCCCTGGCCCATCGCACCCAGCAGTCGACCAGCGAAATCGAGCGGATGATCGGCAGCATCCAGAGCGGCACCGAGCATGCCGTGGATTCGATGCGCAACAGCACCGAGCGCGCCGAGTCGACGCTCAACATCGCCCGTGGCGCCGGGATGTCGCTGGACACGATCAACAGCGCCATCGTCGAAATCAACGAGCGCAACCTGGTCATCGCCAGCGCTGCCGAAGAGCAGGCGCAGGTGGCGCGGGAAGTCGATCGCAATCTTGTCAACATCCGCGATCTGTCGGTGCAGTCGGCGACCGGCGCCAATCAGACCAGCGCGGCGAGCAATGAGCTGTCGCGCCTGGCGCTGGATCTGAACAACATGGTTGGGCGGTTCAGCCTCTAAGATCAAAGGCTACCCCCCTCACCCCAGCCCTCTCCCCCAAGGGGGCGAGGGGGAAAGGGAGCAGATTGAGGGCCTTTCAGATTTTGAGTTCGGCTCGATATTGCAAGTCGGTGTAACCTGCACAAACACCTCGGTCAGTCCCCTCTCCCTCCGGGAGAGGGCTAGGGTGAGGGCCGCAATCCTCCGCCTGCCGCAAAACCTGATGCACCCTGAAAACCTTTTTGACAGCATCACATTTCAACAGGTTAGAATCGCTGGCACGCAGACTGCATGGTCAGTTTGTGCCCCCGTCTTTACGCTTCTGGAGTACTGCCTTTGAATGCGACGACCATCAACAGCCTGTTCTTGATCGGCGCGTTGCTGGTAGGCGCAAGCATTCTTGTCAGTTCTCTTTCTTCACGTCTCGGCATTCCGATTCTGGTCATCATTCTCGCGGTCGGCATGGCGGCCGGGGTCGATGGTGGCGGGATCATTTTCGATAACTACCCGACGGCCTATCTGGTCGGCAACCTCGCCCTGGCAGTGATCCTGCTCGACGGCGGCTTGCGTACGCGGGTGTCGAGTTTCCGCGTGGCGTTATGGCCGGCGCTGTCGCTGGCCACGGTCGGGGTGTTGATCACCACCGGGCTGACCGGCATGGCCGCTGCGTGGCTGTTCGACCTCAATCTGATTCAGGGCCTGCTGATCGGCGCCATCGTCGGTTCGACCGACGCCGCTGCGGTGTTCTCGCTGCTCGGCGGTAAAGGCCTCAACGAACGGGTCAGCGCCAGTCTGGAAATCGAATCCGGCAGCAACGACCCGATGGCGGTGTTTCTCACCGTCACCCTGATCGACATGCTCGCCAGCGGCGAAACCGGCCTGCACTGGAGCCTGCTGACCCACCTGATCCGCGAGTTCGGCATCGGTGGTGTGATCGGTCTGGGCGGTGGCTGGGTGATGCTGCAACTGGTCAATCGCATCAATCTCGCCGCCGGGCTCTATCCGATTCTGATCATCGCTGGCGGTCTGGTGGTGTTCGCGCTGACCAACGCCTTGCATGGCAGTGGTTTCCTCGCCGTGTACCTGTGCGGTCTGGTGATCGGCAACCGCCCGGTGCGTAGCCGCCACGGCATTCTGCACATGCTCGACGGCATGGCCTGGCTGGCGCAGATCGGCATGTTCCTGGTGCTGGGCCTGCTGGTCACGCCCCACGATCTGCTGCCGATCGCCCTGCCCGCCCTCGGTCTGGCGCTGTGGATGATCCTGTTCGCGCGGCCGCTGTCGGTGATGGTCGGCCTGCTGCCGTTCAAGGCTTTCCATGGTCGTGAAAAAGCCTTTATTTCCTGGGTCGGCCTGCGCGGCGCGGTGCCGATCATTCTCGCGGTGTTCCCGCTGATGGCCGGGCTGCCGCAAGCGCAGCTGTATTTCAACCTGGCCTTCTTCATCGTACTGGTGTCGCTGCTAGTGCAAGGCACGAGCCTGCCGTGGGTGGCCAAATTGCTCAAGGTGACCGTTCCGCCAGAACCCGCGCCGATATCCCGGGCGGCACTGGAAGTGCACGTCACCAGCGAGTGGGAACTGTTCGTTTACAAGCTCGGCGCGGAGAAATGGTGCATCGGTTCGCCGCTGCGCGAGCTGAAAATGCCCGAGGGCACACGCATCGCGGCGCTGTTTCGTGGCCAGCAACTGCTCCATCCGTCGGGTAGTACGGTGCTGGAAGTCGATGATTTGCTGTGTGTTATTGGCCATGAACACAACTTGTCGGCCCTCGGCAAACTGTTCAGCCAGGCGCCGCAACGTGGCCTCGATCTGCGCTTCTTCGGCGACTTCGTACTCGAAGGAGATGCCCAGCTTAAAGCGGTTGCAGCGCTGTATGGCTTGCCGGCCGAAGGCATCGATCCGGACATGACCCTGGGCGCGTTCATCGCCCAGAAAGTCGGTGGTGCACCCGTCGTCGGTGACCAGGTGGAGTGGAACAACACCCACTGGACGGTTGCGGTCATGGACGGGAACAAGATCGGCAAAGTGGGCGTCAGATTCCCCGAAGGAAGTCGCCCGGGCCCCGGACTCTTCCTCTAAACTGCTTCCACTCTCACTTGCTTGACCGGTCTCTATGCCTACCCTGCGCTCCTTTTTCGCCGCGGCCCTGCTGGGCCTCAGTCTTGTCGTCGGCCCGCTGCATGCTGCCGAACCACCGTCCAGCGATGCCGTGCAGGCCAGCCTCGACAAGCTGGCTGACAGCAAACTGCCGGACGCCGACAAGAAGACCCTGCAGACCGTCCTGCAGAACACCCTCAATCAACTGAACAACCAGCGTGATTACGAGCAGAAGCTGATCGATCTCAAGCGTCAGCTGGCCAACGCGCCGAAGCAGACGATTGAAAATACCCGCGAACTGAGCCGCCTCAAGGCCACCGCACCGGTGCCGGTAGCGCAACGTTTTCCGAAAGAGTCGATCCAGCAACTGGAGCAGATCCTCACCGATCGCTCGACCCAGCAAAGCGATCTGCAAAAAGCCCTGGCCGAAGCCAACAGTCTGATCATCACCGCGCAGACTCGCCCCGAGCGTGCGCAGGCGGAGATTTCCGCCAGCCAGACGCGCATCCAGCAGATCAACACCATCCTCAAATCCGGCAAGGACACGGGCAAAACGGTCACCGCCGAACAGCGCGACCAGTTGAACGCCGAACTGGCCGCACTCAATGCACTGATTCCATTGCGCCGCCAGGAACTGGCAGGCAACACCCAGTTGCAGGATCTGGGCAACGCTCAGCATGACTTGCTCTCGGAGAAATCCGATCGCCTCGACCGCGAGATCCAGGAACTGCAAACCCTGATCAACCAGAAGCGTCTGGCGCAGTCGCAGGAAACCGTTACCCAGCAATCGATCGAAGCACAGAAGGCCGGCGGCAGCAGCCTGCTGGCGAGCGAGAGCGCGACCAATCTCAAGCTTTCCGACTATTTGCTCAAGAGCACCGACCGTCTCAACGAAGTCACGCAGCAGAACCTGCAGACCAAACAGCAACTCGACACCCTGACCCAGAGCGATTCGGCACTGGACGAACAGATCAGCGTGCTCAAGGGCAGCCTGCTGCTGTCGAAAATTCTCTACAAACAGAAGCAGGCGCTGCCGCACTTGAAGGTCGACCGCGACCTCGCCGACCAGATTGCCGATATTCGCCTGTATCAGTTCGATGTCAGCCAGCAGCGGGAGCTGTTGAGCAATCCGGCGACCTATGTCGACAATCTGCTGGCCACGCAGCCGCCAGAGCAGGTCACCCCGCAACTGCGCAAAAGCCTGCTCGATCTGGCCAACACCCGTGCTGATCTGCTCGAGCGCCTGAACCGCGAATTGAGCGCGATGCTCAATGAATCGATCACCCTGCAGCTCAACCAGAAACAATTGCTGAGCACCGCGCAAAGCCTGCGCGCGACCCTCGACGAACAGATGTTCTGGATCCCCAGCAACAAGCCGCTGGACGTGGAATGGATGCGCGGCGTGCCCGAGCGTCTCGAGCGACAGGTCAACACCCTGCCCTGGGCGTCGAGTCTGAGCGAACTGACTGACGGCCTGACCCAGCGGCCATTGCTGTTTCTGCCATTGGCGCTGCTGATCGGCGCCCTGTTGTGGCGACGCAAAGCGCTGTACGGAAGACTCAACAAGGTTCACCAGGACATCGGCCACTTCAAGCGCGATAGCCAGTGGCACACGCCGCAGGCGATTCTGATCAACATTCTGTTGGCGATGCCGGTGGCGTTGGGTCTGGCGCTGTGCGGTCTGGCCCTGCAGATTGACGCGCGCGGGCAGAACGCCAACATGGGCGCGGCGCTGTTGCAGATGGGCCAGGCCTGGCTGGTGTTCTACACCGCGTACCGGATTCTTGCGCCGGGTGGCGTGGCGGAATTGCACTTCCGCTGGGAAAAACCGCAGGTCGAGTTCCTTCAGGGCTGGGTACGTCGATTGGGCCTTGTGGTCATGGCGCTGGTGGCCGTGGTGGCCGTCGCCGAGTTGCAACCGGCGGCGCTGGCCGATGACGTGCTCGGCATGCCGGTGGTACTGACCTGCTACGCCTTGATGGCATGGCTACTCAGTCGCCTGCTGATCAGCAGCCCGACGCACCAGAACGCTTCGCTGTTCCGCAAAGCCGTCGGAGTGATGTTCACCCTGCTGCCGATCGCCCTGTTTGTCGCGGTGTGCTTCGGCTACTACTACACCGCACTGAAACTCAGCGACCGCTTGATCAATACCCTGTACCTGTTGATGTTCTGGCTGGTGATCGAGGCCACCTTCGTACGAGGCCTGAGCGTTGCCGCGCGGCGTCTGGCTTACCAGCGCGCGCTGGCCAAGCGGCAGGCGGCAAAAGAGGCCGGCGACGGCGAAGCGGTGATCGAAGAGCCGACCCTGGACATCGAAAAGGTCAACGAACAGTCCCTGCGTCTGATCCGCTTGGCCCTGCTCGGCGGCTTCATTGCGGCGCTGTACTGGGTCTGGTCGGACCTGATTTCGGTGTTCTCGTATCTGGACAACATCACCCTTTACGAATACACCAGCGGCACCGGCGCCAACATGAGCATGGTGCCGATCAGCATCGGCGACATGCTCGGCGCGCTGATCATCATCGGCATCACCTTCGCCCTGGCGCGCAACTTGCCCGGCCTGCTCGAAGTGTTCGTGCTGTCCAAGCTCAACCTGGCCCAGGGCAGTGCGTATGCGACAACGACGCTGCTGTCCTACGTGATTGCTGGCGTTGGTTTTGTCACCACCCTGTCGACCCTCGGCGTCAGTTGGGACAAATTGCAATGGCTGGTGGCAGCGCTGTCGGTGGGCCTCGGTTTCGGTATGCAGGAGATCTTCGCCAACTTCATCTCCGGCATCATGATCCTCTTCGAACGCCCGGTGCGGATCGGCGACACCATCACCATCGGCAACCTCTCGGGTACGGTGAGCAAGATCCGCATCCGCGCCACAACCATCACCGACTTCGACCGCAAGGACATCATTGTCCCGAACAAGACGTTCATCACCGGGCAACTGATCAACTGGTCGCTGACCGACACCATCACCCGCGTCACGTTGAAACTGGGCGTCGATTACGGCTCGGATCTGGACCTGGTCAAGGAACTGCTGCTCAAAGCGGCCCGGGAGAACCCGCGTGTGCTCAAAGAACCGGAGCCACATGTGTACTTCCTCAACTTCGGCGAAAGCACCCTCGACCACGAACTGCGCATGCATGTGCGCGATCTCGGTGACCGCAACCCGGTGCTGGATGAGGTCAACCGCTTCATCAATCGCGAGTTCAAGAAGCAACACATCAACATCTCGTTCCGGCAGATGGAGGTTTATCTGAAGAACCTGCACGGCCAGGAATACAAGATGGTGCCTGTGGAACCCGAGAACAAAACCATCGTGCCGGTCGTCGACGGGCAGAAACCGTTGCCGGAACCGCCACCGAGCAAACTCGACTAACCGACATGGTCCCAGCAGAATGCTCGGACATTCTGCTGGAGCCGGCCCGTGAAAGCCCTCGACGAACTGACTTTCGACAATCGCTTCGCCCGCCTGGGCGACGCGTTCTCCGCGCACGTGCTGCCCGAACCGATCGACAATCCGCGTCTGGTGGTCGCCAGCCCGGCCGCCCTGGCTCTGTTGGATCTTGATCCGGCCAGCGCCGAAACCGAAGAATTTGCGCAACTGTTTGGCGGCCACAAGCTGTGGGCCGATGCCGAGCCACGGGCGATGGTGTATTCCGGGCATCAGTTCGGCGGTTATACCCCGCAACTGGGTGACGGGCGCGGCCTGCTGCTGGGTGAGGTGTACAACAACGCTGGCGAGCATTGGGACTTGCACCTCAAAGGCGCCGGGCAGACGCCGTTTTCACGCATGGGCGATGGCCGCGCGGTGCTGCGCTCATCGATTCGCGAGTTTCTCGCCTCCGAGGCGCTGTTTGCGCTGAACATTCCATCTTCGCGGGCAGCCTGCGTGATCGGCTCCGACACGCCGGTCTGGCGGGAAAAGCAGGAACGCGCGGCGATGGTGCTGCGTCTGGCGCCGAGCCATATCCGCTTCGGCCACTTCGAATATTTCTACTACACCAAGCGCCCCGAGCAGCAGAAACAGCTTGGCGAGCATGTGCTGGCGATGCACTTTCCCGAGTGTCTGGAACAACCGGAACCGTATCTGGCGATGTTTCGCGAGATCGTCGAGCGCAACGCCGAGCTGATCGCCAAGTGGCAGGCCTACGGCTTCTGTCACGGCGTGATGAACACCGACAACATGTCGATCCTCGGCATCACCTTCGACTTCGGCCCGTTCGCCTTCCTCGATGACTTCGACGCGCATTTCATCTGCAATCACTCCGATGATCAGGGTCGCTACTCGTTCAGCAATCAGGTGCCGGTGGGCCAGTGGAACCTCAGCGCGCTCGCCCAGGCGCTGACGCCGTTCATCAGCGTCGAGGCCCTGCGCGAAACCCTCGGCTTGTACCTGCCGCTGTTCCAGGCGCACTACCTCGACCTGATGCGCCGCCGCTTCGGCTTCACCACCGCCGAGGACGACGATCAGCAACTGCTGGAAAACCTGCTGCAACTGATGCAGAACAGCGGCGTCGACTACACGCTATTCTTCCGCCGCCTCGGTGAAGAGTCAGCCGAACAGGCCATCGCCCGCCTGCGCGACGATTTTGTCGATATCAAAGGTTTCGATGCCTGGGGCAAACGCTACGTCGCCCGGGTCGGCCGCGACGGCAATGCCGATCAGGCACAACGCCGCGCACGGATGCATGCAGTCAATCCGCTGTACATCCTGCGCAATTATCTGGCGCAAAAGGCTATTGATGCGGCGGAACAAGGGGATTATGCCGAGGTACGCCGACTGCATGCGGTGCTGAGCAAACCGTTTGAGGAGCAGCCGGGGATGGAGGGTTACGCCGAGCGGCCACCGGAGTGGGGAAAGCATTTGGAGATCAGTTGTTCTTCGTAGGCGCTTCAGCTTAGCGGGTCGATTGCACTGATTACACGGTCGACGATGTCAGACATTGTCACGTCATCCAGTCGCTCGATGAATTTGGCCGTGCCGTCTCGTACCCGTTGTTCTATGTCAAAACTGCGAACCTGATTACACACCGCTACACCATTGGTTTCGTGGCCAGTAATGGCGACCGCCAAACCCATATACCGGCTGAAATTCCCACCGCTAGTAATAGGCACCGTCATGCTCACGCCCAATGCGTTGATCTCTCTGGGCGTGATCACCACAAAGCGATGTCTGTTCATCATCTCCCGCCCCGCCACTGGGTTTGGATCAATCCAGTAAACGTCACCCCGCTGAGGGGGCTGTCGGCGCACCATCAACCCAGCTCCCGGCCGACAGAATCACCTTCAAGGGTCTCGCTAGTCTGGGCGTTAAGTTTCTGCAATTCTTCTGCGCCTTCGAGTAGCTCTGACAAACTATAACGCTTACGCGTAGCGGCTACGGCTGGACGAGCAATCAGTTCGCCATCGACCACATTCAGCTCTAGCTGTGCGCCAACCTCCAGATGCAACAACTTTAAAAGCGTGGGCGGAATCGTAATGACGGCAGCGCCGCCTTGGCGGCGTATCTTGGAAGTTACGGACATTATGTCGCTCCGATTTGATGCATAGGAATCATCGATTCCTGGATTAGTGCAACAAAAGTAGCACGCGGATAAAGACAAAGCGATCTCCTCACGACAAGCGTAAAACGCCGAATTGGTCTTCAGACTAGCCATCGATCCCGGAACTGTTTTGAGAAAAATGTGAGCAGTTGCGACATTGATAAGTTGGCAGATCGACTCCAAATCAGTTCTATAGACTGCCTATCAGAGAACCAATCATGACCACCCCACTCCTCATCCCCTGCCCCTCCTGCAATGGCGTCAACCGCATTCCAGCCGAGCGTCTCGCCGATCAACCCAAGTGCGGACGCTGCAAATCTGCGGTACTGCTGAGCAAGCCTTTCGAACTCAAGCAAGGCGATTACGCCAGTCAGATCAAGGGCGATCTGCCGTTACTGGTGGATGTCTGGGCGGACTGGTGCGGGCCGTGCAAATCGTTTGCGCCGGTGTTCGAACAGGCTGCGGCGCAGCTGGCAGGCAAGTGCCGGCTGGCCAAGCTCGACAGCGAAGCGAACCAGCAATTGTCGGCGCAGTTGGGGATTCGCTCGATTCCGAGTCTGATTCTGTTTAAAAACGGCAGGGAAGTGGCGCGACAGAGCGGTGCGTTGCCATTGCCGCAGTTGATGGCGTGGCTGCGTAGCCAAGGCATCTGATCCAGCACAGATCCCCCTGTGGGAGCGAGCCTGCTCGCGAAGGCGGTCGATCATTCAGCGCCGATGTTGAATGTGCCGGCCTCTTCGCGAGCAGGCTCGCTCCCACAGGATTTGCGTGTGAGTCGGGGAATCAGTGGCCTTCCAGCAGATTGTGCAGTTCAACGAACTGCTGCGTGAGCTTGTGCCGTGGATCGAGGTGGATCAGCGGCATGCTGGCCTGGTGCGACTCGCGCATGCGCACCGAACTGCTCAGGTACACCGGCAGTACCGGCAAGCCTTCGGCGATCAACTCATCGAGCATCTGCTGTGGCAGGCTGGCCCGCGCCTGAAACTGATTGACCACGATGCCTTCGACTTCCAATCCTTCGTTGTGGTCATCCTTCAACTCTTCGATCTCGGCGATCAGTCCATACAGGGCCTGACGTGAAAAGCTGTCGCAGTCAAAGGGGATCAACACTCGATCCGCGGCAATCAGCGCCGATACCGCGTAGAAATTCAGTGCAGGCGGGGTGTCGAGATAGATCCGGTCGTAATCCTCGGACAATTCGTCCAGCAACTTGCGCAGCTTGTTGATCTTGTGTTTCGCCTCGAGCTTGGGCTGCAGGTCGGCCAGCTCGGCGGTGGCGGTAATGATGTGCAGGTTGTCGAACGGCGTTTCGTAGATGTCCGCCTGATTCTTTTTCGAGAACGGCCCGGAGGACAGGGTCTGTTTGAAGAAGTCAGCGATACCCATCGGGATATCGTCGCCGGTGAGCCCGGTCAGATACTGAGTGGAATTGGCCTGGGCATCGAGGTCAACCAACAACGTGCGATAACCCTCGCTGGCGCTGACCGCCGCCAGATTGCAGGCGATGCTGGATTTGCCCACGCCACCTTTCTGATTGAACACCACGCGCCGCATGACCAAACCTCCGTGTATCAAAGAATGACCGAGTGTAGTTGGCGGTGACCGCGCTTCGCTACCTTCACGGACATGGACTACGTCGTCAGGTGTAAAAATCGACGCCCAGGCATGGAAAAAACCGCCAGCCATTACGGAGACACCTGACAGACACGCCGCGTCAAATCCGGATAATGGCCAAGTGATAGCCATGCAGCGAACCGCTCGGTACATTTTGTTGGGCAAAATGTAACCAACATTTGCTACACACCCGTCGCACCGGGATAATGCGCGCCACCCGGCGCCCTGCGCCAAGCCAAGCCTGCTGCGGCGCTGGCGACTCAACGCGTCAACGAAAGCCCGCAGGGGCGGGATGAATGTCCGTGATCAACTTCAACATCGCCCAATGGCGCGCGTGGGCCCCGGGGCTCGACAGCGTGGACGCCTGGCAGGCCTGGAGCCGACAACCGGTCGTGCTGCAGAGCAGTGATGCCGCGCCCGATGTGTCGTTTCTGCCGGCCATGCAGCGCCGCCGCCTCAGCAGGCTGGCGCGGATGGCCTTCAGCGTTGGCTGGCCGCTGGCCGACGGGCGGGACAACCTGCCGCTGGTGTTCGTCTCGCGGCACGGCGAAACCCCCCGCACGTTTGAAATCCTCCGCGATCTGGCCACCGAGCAGCCCTTGTCGCCGACCCAATTCAGCCTGTCGGTGCATAACGCGATCATCGGTTTGTGGTCGATCATGCGCGGTGAAACCAGCGAAATGACCGCCCTCGCCGCTGCTGGCGACGGCCTCGAACACGGCATGCTCGAAGCAGCGGCACTGCTTGATGAAGGCGCCCCGGCGGTGCTGCTGGTGATCACCGAAGAGCAGCCGCCCGAGGCGTATTCGCAGTGGGTCGATGATGTGCCGTTCCCTTATGCGCTGGGCTTGTTGCTCACGCCCGGTACCGACTGGCGGCTGACCCTGAACAGCAGCACCGAAACCCGGTCAAAGGCGCACTGGCCGCACGCGCTCAACCTGCTGCGAACCCTGCTCGGCCAGCAACCTGACTGCCAACATGCGTGGAAAAATCGTGTATGGACCTGGCATCGCAACCCGTGACCGCCAAACACCGCGACGCCTACTACTGGCGCCTGCTGGCCACTGCTGCGAGCTTCGCCTTGTTCGGGCTCGGCGGGCTGTGTCTGCGCCTGCTGGTATTTCCGCTGCTCGGCTGCCTGCCCGGTGACGCGCTGGTCCATCGCCTGCGCGCGCGGCGTACGGTCAGTCGCTTGTTCTGGTTTTTCGTGCGTTTCATGGCCCGCACCGGCGTGCTCACCTACGACATCGAGGGTGCCGAGCGCCTTGGCCGACCGGGGCAGATGATCATTGCCAACCACCCGTCGCTGATCGATGTGGTGTTTCTCATCGGTCTGGTGCGCCACGCCAATTGCGTGGTGAAAAAAACCCTCTGGGAAAACCCGTTCACCCGTGGCCCGCTGCGCCGCACCGAGTACATCAGCAACGACGGCAGCATGGACATGCTCGACGCCGCCGCGCAGTCATTGCAGGACGGCCAGACCCTGATCATTTTCCCCGAAGGCACCCGCACCCAGCCGGGGCAGGCGCCGGCCTTTCATCGGGGGGCGGCGGCAATTGCCCTGCGCGGTGCGAAAATCGTTACCCCGGTGATCATCAAGGTCAGCCCGACCACCCTGACCAAAGCCGAGCCGTGGTATCGCATCCCCCATCGCCGCGTGCACTTCAGTTTTCGCGTAGGGGCCGATATAGACCCACAGACCTTCGCCGCGCAAGGCCCCGCACCGCAGGCCTCGCGCAAGCTCAACGATTATTTGCATGACTATTTCATTAAGGAGCTCGCCGCAGATGAGCGAACTGAACACCGCTAGCCTGGTGCGTGACATCAAACTGCTGATTATCGACGCCTTGGGCCTGGAAGACATCAGCCCCGAGGACATCGGCGACGAGCAGACATTGTTTGGCGAAGGCCTCGGCCTGGACTCTGTGGACGCGCTGGAACTGGGCCTGGCGATCCAGAAAAAATACGGCATCAAGATCGACGCCGATGCCAAGGACACCCGCAACCATTTCACCAACGTGGCCAGCCTTGCGGCGTTCGTCACGGCAAAAAAGGCAGCTTGAGACCGGACCATGCAAACTCGTGACGATATTTTCAACACCCTGCGCGATGCCCTGGTCGAGCTGTTCGAGCTGGATCCGGCCCGTGTGAACCTAGAGTCCAATCTGTATCAGGATCTGGAAATCGACAGCATCGATGCGGTCGACCTGATCGATCACATCAAACGCCAGACCGGCAAGAAAATCGCCGCCGAAGAGTTCAAATCGGTGCGCACCGTCGGTGACGTGGTCGAGGCGGTGTTCCGTCTGGTTCAACCGGCCGCATGAGCCGACTGATCGGCCTGGGCCTGCTGCTGGCCGGTCTGCTGTACCCCTTTGCGGTGTATTTCGGCATGGAGCATTTCGCCCCGTGGCAATTTGCGCTGCTGTTGGGCAGCCTGTGGCTGGCGCGGGCCCTGACCGGCGAACGCAAGCCTGGCAGCCTGTGGATGGCGTGCGTGGCGATGGTGTTCTGCCTGCTGCTGGCGGTGTTCGACAGCCCGCAGCTGCTGCGCTGGTACCCGGTGCTGATCAGCGCATTGATGCTGGTGCTGTTCGGCGCAAGCCTGAAATTCGGCCCGCCGATGGTCGAGCGTCTGGCTCGCTTGCGTGAGCCGGAGCTGCCGGAGGTTGCCGTTCGCTACACACGCAAGGTCACGCTGGCCTGGAGCGTGTTTTTCTTCTGCAACGGTTTGTGCGCCGCCCTCCTCACCCTGTGGGCGCCGCTGGATTGGTGGATGTTGTACACCGGCCTGATCTCCTACGGATTGATCGGCCTGATGTTTGCCATTGAATGGCTGATACGACAACGGGTAAGAGGCCGTACATGAATTGGATAAAACTTGAGCAGCTGTTGCTCAAGGCACTGCCGGCACGGGCGATCTGCCAGGCGCCGGCACTCGATCACACGCAACTGCGAGCGCAGGCCCTGAGCGTCGCCGCGGGTCTGCAAAGCCAAGGCGTGAAAAGGCTGGCCGTGCATCTGGAAGATGCCGCCGACCTCGCCATCGCCCTGCTCGGCGCGTGGCGTGCCGGCGTCAGCGTGTTGCTGCCGGCGGATCTGCAAGCGCAGACGCGTCAGCGCTGGTCGCAGGAAGTCGATCTATGGCTGACCGATCAATCAGGCGATGCACAGCTGGACGACTTCACTCAGCCCGGCCTGCCCGGAGCACAACTGGATCTCGATCAATGCCGCCTGAGCCTGTGCACTTCCGGCTCCAGCGGCGAGCCCAAGCGCATCGACAAGACCCTGCGCCAATTGGCCAACGAGGTCGAAGCGCTGGAACAGTTGTGGGGCGCAGACCTCGGTGAAGCCTGCATCATCGGCAGTGTCGCCACGCAACACATCTATGGCCTGCTGTTTCGCGTGTTGTGGCCATTGTGCGCCGGGCGCCCGTTCGTGCGCCGGCAACTGGCGTTCTCCGAAGACTTGCAGCGCGCCAGCCGCGAATACCCGGCCTTCGCCTGGGTCGCCAGCCCGGCGCTGCTCAAGCGCATGGGCGACAACCTCGACTGGCCGGCCCTGAGCGCGGTGCGCCGGGTGTTTTCCTCCGGGGGCGCGTTGCCGTCGGAAGCGGCGCAAAGTCTGCAACAGCGCTTGCAGCAATGGCCGACGGAAATCCTCGGCAGCTCAGAAACTGGCGGCATCGCCTGGCGTCAGGGCGATTCGTTGTGGCGGCCGTTTGCTGGCGTCGAACTGAGCCAGGACAGCGACGGTGCCCTGTTGATCGCCTCGCCTTACCTGCCTGCCGGTCACGTCGAACACAGCGCCGACGCCGCACGCATTGCCACCGATGGTCGCTTCGAACTGCTGGGGCGACTGGACCGCATCGTCAAACTGGAAGAAAAACGCATCTCGCTGCCGATGCTCGAGCAGGCATTGGTAGCCCATGACTGGGTCGCCGAGGCGCGGCTCGGTGTGGTCCAGGAAAACCGCGCCTCGCTCGGCGCGCTGCTGGTGCTCAGCGAATCGGGTCTGTTCGCCCTGCGCGAGCACGGCCGCCGTGGCCTGACCGAGACCCTGCGCAAACATTTGAGCCAGCATTGCGAAGCCCTCGCCCTGCCCCGACGCTGGCGCCTGCTGCGGCAGATGCCGTTGAACAGCCAGGGCAAACTGGCGCAAGCCGACGTCGGAGCATTGCTGCTGGCCGCGCGACCCAAAGCCCCCGAAGTGCTGGAGCAAAGCGAAAGCGACGGCGAGTGGAGCCTGCAACTCAGCGTGCCGCCGGATCTGGCCTACTTCAGCGGGCATTTTCCCAAGGCACCGGTGTTGCCCGGTGTGGTGCAGGTGGAATGGGCGCTGAATCTGGGTCGGCAGTTGCTGAAGCTGGATGGCGGGTTCGCGGGAATGGAGGTGCTGAAGTTTCAGCAACTGGTGCGCCCGGGTGATGAAATCCAGCTGCATCTGCGTTTCGATGCCGAGCGCGGCAAGTTGTATTTCGCTTATCGCAACGACACGGCGACCTGTTCCAGCGGACGCATTCTCATGGGGCCTGCCCATGCATAACCCCTGCGCCGTAATCCCGGTGTACAACCACGAAACCGCGATCACCACCGTGGTCGATGCCCTGCTCGCACAAGGTCTGCCGTGCATTCTGGTGGACGATGCCAGCGAGCCGTCCTGCGCGCGGGTGCTCGACGCCCTGGCCGCGCGCGACAGGGTTTTCCTGGTGCGCCTGACGGCCAATCAGGGCAAGGGCGGCGCGGTGATGACCGGTCTGCGTGAAGCCTCGCGTCTGGGTTACAGCCATGCCTTGCAGGTCGATGCCGACGGCCAGCACGATTTGCACGACGTCGCGCGCTTCGTCGGCGAATCCCGCGCCCATCCCGAGGCGATGATCTGTGGCTATCCGCTGTTCGACGAGAGCGTGCCGAAAGGGCGTTTGTACGCACGCTACCTGACCCACGTGATGGTCTGGATCAACACCCTGTCGTTGCAGATTCGCGATTCGATGTGCGGCTTCCGTGTTTATCCGCTGGCGCCGACTCTGGCCGTGATCGACTCGGCGAAGGTCGGCAAGCGCATGGATTTCGACTCGGACATTCTTGTGCGGCTGGCCTGGCGCAATCAGCCGATGCGCTGGCTGCAGACCAGCGTGCATTACCCGCTGGACGGCGTGTCGCACTTCCGCCTGTTCCACGACAACGCGCTGATTTCCAGCATGCACACGCGGCTGTTCTTCGGCATGTTGCTGCGTTGGCCGGTGATCCTCTGGCGGCGGTGGAAACCATGAGCGAAGAAGTCGACAAGAAGCACTGGGCCGACCGCGAAGAGCGCGGAAGTTTCCTGCTGATGAAATTCACCGCGTTCGCCGCCAAAGTCCTCGGCCGGCGCCTGCTCAGCCCGTTGCTGTACGGCATCGTCCTGTATTTTTTCCTCTTCGGCCGCGTCGCCCGGCGCAGTGCCTGGCAGTACCAGCAGCGGCTGGCTGAGTGGAGCCGGCGCGACGACCTGCGCCCGAGCCACTGGCGGGTGTTTGGCCAGTTCATGACCTTTGCCGATTCGCTGCTCGACAAGCTCGACGTGTGGAACGGCAAGCTGAGCATCGAGCAGATCGAAATCATCGACCCGGCGCTGCTGCGCAAGCAGTTGCGCGGCAGTCGCGGGCAACTGCTGGTCGGCGCGCATCTGGGCAATCTCGAAGTGTGCCGGGCGCTGGCGGAGATCGGCGAAAAGGTCACCATGAACGTGCTGGTGCACACCAAGCACGCCGAACAGTTCAACCGCCTGCTCGGCGAGGCCGGGGCGACCAATCTGCGCCTGATTCAGGTCAGCGAACTCGACCCGGTGATCATGCTGCAACTGCATGAACGGCTGGAACGCGGCGAGTGGCTGGCGATTGCCGGTGACCGCGTGCCACTGCACGGCGGGCGCAGCGTGACGGTGGATTTTCTCGGCCACCCGGCGCCATTTCCGCAAGGCCCGTGGTTGCTGGCCGGCCTGCTCAAGTGCCCGGTCAATCTGCTGATGTGCCTCAAGCAACCCGACGGCCACTATCGCCTGAATCTCGAACCGTTCGCCGACGCGGTGGTGTGGACACGCCGCGAACGCGAGCAGGTCATTCATCAGTGGGCCACCCGCTACGCGCAGCGCCTGAGTCACTATTGCCTCGAAGCCCCGCAGCAATGGTTCAACTTTTACCCTTTCTGGAAGACCGATGACGACGCCAACCCATGAGCCGGTAACCTTCGGCGAACGCCCTTTGCGCATCGAAGACGTGCTGGCCCTGGCCAACCGTCAGGCGCCCGTGCAGTTGCAGGCTGACGCCGACTATCGCGAGCGCATCGCCAAGGGCGCGCGGTTTCTCGATTCGCTGCTGGACAAGGAAGGTGTGATCTACGGCGTCACCACCGGTTACGGCGATTCCTGCGTGGTCGCGGTGCCGCTGCATCACGTCGAGGCGCTGCCGCGTCATCTCTACACCTTTCATGGTTGCGGCCTGGGCAAACTGCTCGACGCGCAGGCGACCCGCGCGGTGCTGGCAGCGCGTTTGCAGTCGTTGTGCCACGGCGTTTCCGGGGTGCGCGTCGAACTGCTCGAGCGTCTGCACGCGTTTCTCGAATACGACATCCTGCCGCTGATTCCCGAAGAAGGTTCGGTGGGTGCCAGCGGCGATCTGACGCCGCTGTCCTATGTCGCCGCAACCCTGTCCGGCGAGCGCGAAGTGCTGTTCCGTGGCGAACGTCGTCAGGCTGCCGACGTGCATCGCGAGCTAGGCTGGACGCCGCTGGTGCTGCGCCCGAAAGAGGCGCTGGCGCTAATGAACGGCACAGCGGTGATGACCGGCCTCGCCTGTCTCGCTTTCGCCCGCGCCGATTACCTGCTGCAACTGGCCACGCGCATCACCGCGCTCAATGTCGTCGCGCTGCAAGGCAACCCGGAGCACTTCGACGAACGCCTGTTCGCCGCCAAACCGCACCCGGGGCAGATGCAGGTCGCCGCGTGGCTGCGCAAGGATCTGGCGATCGACGCGCCGACCGCGCCACTGCATCGTCTGCAGGATCGTTATTCGCTGCGTTGCGCGCCGCATGTGCTCGGCGTGCTGGCCGACAGCCTGAACTGGCTGCGCGGCTTCATCGAAACCGAGCTGAACAGCGCCAACGACAACCCGATCATCGATGCCGAAGCCGAGCGCGTTCTGCATGGCGGGCACTTCTACGGCGGGCACATTGCGTTCGCTATGGACAGCCTGAAAAACCTCGTGGCCAACGTCGCCGATCTGCTCGATCGGCAATTGGCGTTGCTGGTCGACGAGCGCTACAACCACGGCTTGCCAAGCAACCTCTCCGGCGCGCCAGCCGATCGGGCCATGATCAATCACGGCTTCAAAGCCGTGCAGATCGGCACCAGCGCCTGGACCGCCGAAGCACTGAAAAACACCATGCCGGCCAGCGTGTTCTCGCGCTCCACCGAGTGCCACAACCAGGACAAGGTGAGCATGGGCACCATCGCCGCCCGTGATGCGATTCGCGTGCTGGAGCTGACCGAACAGGTCGCCGCCGCCACGCTGCTCGCCGCCAATCAGGGCGTGTGGCTGCGCGCTCAAGCCGCCGATGCGCGCCCGCTGCCGCCGGCACTGGCAGCGATGCACGAAGAGCTGGGCAAGGACTTCCCGCCGGTCATCGAAGACCGCGCCCTGGAAGGCGAACTGCGCCTGTGCCTGCAACGCATCGCCGCGCAACACTGGAGGCTGCATGCGTAGTGCCGGAGTGCTTCACGCCGATACCGAGATTCTCGTGCCGTTTTTCGACGTCGACACCATGCACGTGGTCTGGCACGGCCATTACGTCAAATACCTCGAAGTGGCGCGCTGCGCGTTGCTGGACAAGATCGGCCACAACTACACGCACATGGTCGAGTCGGGTTACGCCTGGCCGATCATCGATCTGCAATTGCGCTACGTGCGCAGCGCGGTGTTCGGCCAACGGCTGAACGTGCGCGCCAGCCTGATCGAGTGGGAAAACCGTCTGAAGATCAATTATCTGATCAGCGACCTGCAGACCGGCGAACGCCTGACCCGCGCAAGCTCCGTGCAGGTCGCCGTCGAAGTCAGCAGCCGCGAGATGCAACTGGCCTCACCCAAAGTCTTCACCGATGCCGTGGAAAGGATGCTGCGATGAATGTGTTGTTCAAAAGCCTTGGCGCGTTGGCGCTGCTGGCCGTGTCGTCATGGGCCAATGCCTTCGACCTGCAACAACTCAGTGAACAACTGGCGAAACCGGATGTTATCCACGGCCAGTTCACTCAGGAAAAACACCTGCGCGCCCTGCCGCAGCCGCTGATCAGCAAGGGCAGCTTCGTCCTCGCGAAAAATCATGGCCTGCTGTGGCTGTTGAAAACCCCGCTGCAACAGGATTACCGCATCACCGCCAATGGCATCGCCCGCCGTGACACCAATGGCTGGCAACTGCTGCCGAACAAGAGCGCCGGTGCCGAGCAGAACCGTTTGTTCCTCGCCGTGCTGCAAGGTGACAGCAGCGGTTTGCAGCGCGATTTCGAACTGGCCCTGAGCGGCACGGCGCAGCAGTGGCAACTGACTCTGACGCCGCGCTCGATGCTGCTCAAGCAAGTGTTCCAGCAGATCAATATCGACGGCGGTACTCTGGTGCAAACCATCGAACTGCTGGAAACCCAAGGCGACAGCACACTGCTACGCATGCAGGACAGCACGGCCGAGCAACCCTTGAGCGAAGCGGAGCAACATGACTTTGCCGAGTGAACGCAAGCTGCCCTGGCTGTTTCTGAGCCTGCTGCTGGCCGTCGTCGCGCTGGCTGCCTGGCAGTGGCGCGACGGTGCGCCGCTGTCGGCCAATCTCATGGAGCTGGTACCCGGGACCAATCCAGACGCGCTGGAGTTGCGCGCCGAACAGCGCATGCAAGAACCGCTCAATCGCGAAATGCTGGTGCTGGTCGGCCACGCCGATCGCCAGCAAGCGCTGACCATGGCCCAACAACTGGGCGAACAATGGCAGGCCAGCGGTCTGTTCGAAACCGTGCAGTGGAACCTGCAAGCCGACTTGCCGGCGCTGCGCAAGCAATTGCTGCAAGGACGCCTTGCGATGCTCTCGGCGGATGATCGGCAGCTACTCAGCAAGCACCCCGACGCGTTCATCCAGCAGCGAGTACAGGCGCTGTTCGATCCGTTCAACGGCTTCACCCTGGTGCCGAGCCAGGACGACTGGCTCGGCCTGACCGGGCGCATCCAGAACAGCCAGCCGAAACACGGCGCGGTGCAACTGGACATCGGCAGCGGCGCACTGGTCGCCGATGCCGACGGCAAGAGCTGGGTGATGCTGCGTGCGCGCTCCACCGGCAATGCCTTCGACATGAACCTGCCGCTGCAAGTGGCAGAGCTGCTCCAGCACAGCCGCGAACAGGCGGCGAAAGGCGACGTGCAGTTGCTCGCCGCCAGTGGCCTGCTCTACGCCGCCAACGGCCAGCAACAAGCCACCCGCGAAATGACCTGGGTCGGCGGTGGTGCGGCGGTCGGCATTCTGCTGTTGCTGCTGTTGGCGTTTCGCCGCTGGGGCGTGCTGCTGGCATTTGTTCCGGTGCTGGTCGGCATGCTGTTCGGCGCGGTGGCCTGCGTGGCGCTGTTCGGCCACATGCATGTGATGACGCTGGTGCTCGGTTCGAGTCTGATCGGCGTCGCCGTCGATTACCCGCTGCACTATCTGTCCAAAAGCTGGAGTCTCAAGCCGTGGCGCAGTTGGCCGGCCCTGCGCCTGACCTTGCCGGGGCTGACCCTGAGCCTGATCACCAGCGTTATCGGCTATCTGGCGCTGGCCTGGACACCGTTCCCGGCGCTGACGCAGATCGCCGTGTTCTCCGCCGCCGGCTTGCTCGGTGCCTATCTGTCGGCGGTCTGCCTGCTGCCGGCGCTGCTGAAAAATGTTCAACTGCGCCCGGCGCAATGGCCGCTGCGCCTGGCCGAACTGCTGATTCATCTGCGTGAGGCGCTGCTCGGTTGCATTCGCACGCCCGCGCTGCTGGCGCTGCTGATCGCCTTCTGCATCGGCGGCTTGATGCAGTTGCAGAGCAAGAACGACATCCGCCAATGGGTCGGCGCGCCACAACAGCTGACCGACGAAGCGCAGACCATCGCGCGCATCACCGGGTATCAACCGACGAGCCAGTTCTTCCTGATCCGCGCGGCCAATCAGGAGCAATTGCTCGAGCGCCAGGCAGCGCTGAGCGAGCGCCTGCAGCAACTGGTCAACCTCGACAAGCTGCAAGGCTATCTGGCCCTCGATCAACTGGTCAGTGCGCCGAGCCAGCAACAGCAAGTGCGCGAATCACTGAACAAGCTGCCGTCGTTCTGGCAACCGCTGCTCGATCTGGGCGTGCCGGTGGCTGCGTTGCAAAATGAATTGCAGCAGTTGCAGACCCTGCCCGCCGAAGACATCGACGCCGCGCTGGCCGGCCCGCTCGGTGAGCCGTATCGGACACTGTGGCTTGGACCGACTGAAGACGGCGTCGCAGCGATGACCAGTTTGCAGGGCTTGAACAATCCGTCGTTGTTGCGCGTGCAGGCGCTCGATTTGCCGGGGGTGGTGCTGGTCGATCGCCTCGGTGATCTGAACAAGGTGTTCGCCGCCACGCAGATCAGCGCCGCCGAACTGAAACTGGCCTCCTGCGTGTTGATCGTGCTGGTGCTGATCCTGCCGTTCGGCCTGACCGGCGCCCTGCGTATCGTCGCCCTGCCGCTGCTGGCGGCGCTGTGCAGTCTGGCCAGCCTTGGCTGGCTCGGTCAGCCGCTGACCCTGTTCAGCCTGTTCGGCCTGCTGTTGGTGACGGCGATCAGTGTCGACTATGCAATCCTCATGCGCGAACAGGTGGGCGGCGCGGCGGTGAGCCTGCTCGGCACCTTGCTTGCAGCAGTGACGACGTGGCTGTCGTTCGGCCTGCTAGCGGTGTCCAGCACCCCGGCGGTGAGTAATTTCGGCCTGTCGGTGAGCCTCGGCCTGGCGTTCAGCTTCATGCTCGCGCCGTGGGCCGGGCGCCATGAACCGGTTGCGGAGCCAGCGGCATGATGGTCTTCGGCTTCTGGTTGCTGGCCTTGGCGCTGTTTGCGCTGGCGACTCGTGTCGGCCGTCACTTCGGCCTGATTCCGATCGTCAGTCAGTTGCTGCTGGCGAGCTTCGGTTTGCCGTTGCTGATGTATTTCTGGATCGAGCCGGGCTGGCAGCTCAGCGGCGCACAACTGATCGCCCCGGACTGGCTGAAAAACCTCTACAGCCTGAGCTTCGCCTTGCTGCTCGGGCATATCCTCAGCGATGTCATCGATCTGCGTCTGGATCGCCAGAGCGTGAAAATCGCTATACCGAGTTTCGCTGTGCCGTTCGCTTGCGGGCTGGCGGTTGCGTACTGGTTGCTGCCGTCGCAGCCGTGGCTCAACGCATTGGCCATCGGACTGGTCTTCGCGATTACCGCGATCCCGGTGTTGTACCTGTATCTGCGTCACATCGATTACCCGCCCGCTGCCACGCGGCGTCTGGTGCAAACAGCGATCCTTATCGATCTGACCTGCTGGACGCTGTTCGGCCTCGCCCAGGGCAGCCTGTACCTGAGCAGCCTGTTGCTGCCCGTGGCCATGGCCGGCGTGCCGCTGCTTTTGCACCTGCTGCGCGTGCGTCGCCCGCTGACTTACAGCCTCGGCTTCTTCGCGTTGCTGGTCATGGCCGAGCATTACAAACTCAACGCGCTGATTTTCGGCATCGGCTATCTGCTGTGCATGGCGCTGCTGAAAGTGCCGTTGGTGCTGCCGTTGCCGGCACGCTGGATGAGCCGTTTGCAGACGTGGATCGCAATCCCGCTGATCCTCACGTTCGGCATCGTCCAGATCGACGTGCACAGCGCCCTCGCCAGCCTCGACGCCGGGCAATGGGCGGCGCTGCTGCTGTTGCCGATTGCCAGTAAACTGCTCGGCAACTGGCTCGGCCTCGGTTGGGCTGGAGCCTCGTTCGCGGGTGCCAGCCGCTGGCGCGAAAGCGTACTGCTGAACATTCGCGGCCTGAGCGAAATCGTCTTTCTCAATCTGTTGTTGCAACAACAGCTCATCACCCCGGCGCTGTATTTCGCGCTGATGCTGATGGGCCTGATCGCGACGCTGCTGCCGGCCCTGATCGGCCTGCATCGCGCGCCCCTGAATCTGAACAGTCCTCTGCCCCGGAGCTCACGTGCCAATCGTTGAAATGGAATCCCGTCAGGTCGTGATCATCGGTGCCGGCCCGTCCGGTGCTATCGCCGCTGCCCTGCTCAAGCGTAAGGGCCACGATGTGCTGGTGCTCGAGCGCCAGCACTTCCCACGCTTCTCCATCGGCGAAAGCCTGCTCAGCCACTGCCTGGATTTCGTCGAAGAAGCCGGCATGCTCGACGCCGTCAACGCCGCCGGGTTCCAGCGCAAGACCGGCGCGGCGTTTGCCTGGGGCGAGCGCTACAGCGCTTTCGATTTTGGCGACACTTTCACCGCCGGCAAGCCGACCACGTTCCAGGTGCAGCGCGCCGATTTCGACAAGTTGCTGGCCGATCAAGCAGCATTGCAAGGTGCGGAAATCCGTTATGGCGATGCGATTGTCAGCGTCGATTTCGATCAGGCGAAACCACAACTCGATGTGCGCCGCGAAGATGGCAGCGAGTACCGCGTCGAAGCCGATTTCGTCCTGGACGCCAGCGGCTACGGCCGCGTGCTGTCGCGCTTGCTTGACCTCGAAGCACCTTCGAATTTCCCGGTGCGTCAGGCCGTGTTCACCCATGTCGAAGATCACATCGACAACCCGGCGTTCGACCGTGAAAAGATCCTCGTCACCACCCATCCCGAGCATCGCGATGTGTGGTTCTGGACCATCCCCTTCAGCAACGGCCGCTGCTCGGTGGGCGTGGTCGCGGCTGAGGAACATTTCCAGGGCCGCGACAGCGACCTCGATGCCTGCCTGCGCAGTTTTATCGCCGAGACGCCAAGCCTCGCCGCGGTTCTGAACAACGCGGTCTGGGACACCCCGGCGCGCACCCTCGGCGGCTATGCGGCCAACGTGAAAACCCTGCACGGCCCGGGCTTTGCGCTGCTGGGCAACGCCGCAGAATTCCTCGACCCGGTGTTCTCCTCCGGCGTGACCATCGCCATGCGTTCGGCGAGCATGGCTGCCGGCGTGCTGCACCGTCAGTTGCAGGGTGAAACGGTGGACTGGCAAAGCGAATTTGCCGAACCGTTGAAACGCGGCGTCGATACCTTCCGTTGCTACGTCGAAGGCTGGTACGCCGGCACCTTCCAGGACGTGATTTTCTATGAGGACAGCCAAGCGGAAATTCGCCGGATGATCTGCTCGATCCTCGCCGGTTACGCCTGGGACGAGCGCAACCCGTTCGTCAGTGAAGCGCGGCGCCGGCTGAAGATGATTTCCCAACTCTGCGCGCAGGACGCCTCATGAATTACTTGAGCGACAGTTACGTCGAGGAAACCCGCTTCGGTCTCTGGTTCTTGCGCAGCCACACCTGGCAGCACCATGTGCTGCGCGTGGCGATCAACGATTTGCGTGGATTATTCAGTGAGCCGCTGCCGGAACACCCGGTGCTGCTCGACGCCGGTTGCGGTCAGGGCAAGTCCTTCGGCCACCTGCGTCAGACCTTCGCCCCGCAGCGACTGATCGGCGTCGACGCCGACCCGCACAGTTTGCAACTCAGCGCCGAAGAGGCCACCCGCCTGGGCATGCCAGTCGAGTTGATCGGCAGCGATTGCGCCACGCTCAACGTCGCCGATGCCAGCGTCGACCTGCTGTTCTGCCACCAGACCTTCCATCATCTGGTCGAGCAGGAAAAGGCCTTGGCCGAGTTCTATCGCGTGCTCAAGCCAGGCGGCTATCTGCTGTTCGCCGAATCCACCGAGGCTTACATTGATACCTGGGTGATTCGCTGGCTGTTCCGCCATCCGATGCATGTGCAGAAGAGCGCCGCCGGCTACCTGCAGATGATCCGCGAGCAGGGCTTCGAGTTTGCCGAGCGCAATGTGTCCTACCCGTATCTGTGGTGGAGCCGGTCGAAGGATTTTGGTTTGCTGGAGCGGTTGGGGTTGAGCAAACCCAAGCCATTCGGTGAGCGCGAAGAGACGCTGGTGAATGTCGTCGCGCGCAAGCCATTGCAGGAATCTGTCTGATGTACGGCTATCGATCTGAACACCTGAAACCCTGTGGGAGCGAGCCTGCTCGCGAAAGCGGTGTATCAGTCAGCCAAAGTGGCGAATGTCAGATGGCATTCGCGAGCAGGCTCGCTCCCACAGGGTTTGCTGCATGGCTGGTGATCGTTTTGTCAGCCCTGCTGCTCAGTGCCTGCGCCAGCCAGCCACCGCTACCAGCGGCCGACCCGACGTTGCCCCTGCCGCTGCAACTGCACATCGAGCGCGAGCAGGCCGGGCAGCGTCAGGACTGGCTGCTGGTGATCCAGCGCGAAGGCGCCGGCACGCGTTGGTCGATGATGGATCCACTGGGCATTCCCCAGGCCCGCCAGCAACTGATCGACGGGCACTGGCAGGCCGACGGTCTGCTGCCGCCGAATCCGGAAGCGCGGGAGTTGTTCGCCGCATTGCTGTTCGCCCTGACGCCTCCTGCCGAACTGCTGCGCAACTATCCCGACGCCCGGCAACAGGCCGATCAGCGTTCACTGCCGGCGCGCTGGAACATCCGTTATTCACAACCGTTGAGCTTCCAATTGAATCTGCCTCAAGGCCCGCACTATCGCGTTTCCCAGTTAGGTGAATCGACGCCATGACCGCTTACCTGAATGCCCTCGGCGTGATCTGCGCCCTGGGCCGCGACAAGTCTGAAGTCGCGCGCAATCTGTTTGCCGGCGACTGTTCGGGGATGCGCCGCGAGTCCGGCTGGGTCGCCGAACGTGAACTGCCTGTGGCTGGCGTACACGGTGAATTGGCGGCGATCCCTGCGGACCTGGTCGAGCACAGCAGTCGCAACAATCAGCTGTTGCTGGAAGCCGCGCTGCAGATTCGAGACGACATCGATCGTGCGATCCAGACCTTCGGCCGCGAGCGCATAGGCGTGGTCCTCGGCACCAGCACCTCAGGCATCGACGAGGCCAGCCGGGGTCTGGCGCATTACATCCGCGAACAGCAATTTCCCCGCGAGTACGACTATCGCCAACAGGAACTCGGCGCCCCGGCGAATTTTCTCGCCGAATGGCTGCAACTGAGCGGCCCGGCCTACGTGATTTCCACCGCCTGTACCTCCAGCGCCCGCGCGCTGATGAGCGCTCAGCGCCTGCTCGATCTGGGCCTGTGCGACGCGGTGCTGTGCGGCGGCGTCGACAGTCTGTGCAAGCTCACGCTGAACGGTTTCTCTTCGCTGGAAGCCGTTTCAGATGAGCGCTGCAATCCGTTCTCCGCCAACCGCAACGGCATCAATATCGGCGAGGCAGCGGTGCTGTTCGTGATGAGCAAACAGCGCGACGAAGGCCCGGGCATCGCCCTGCTGGGTGCGGGCGCCAGCTCGGATGCGCACCATATCTCCGCGCCGGAGCCGAGCGGTCGCGGCGCCCTGCAAGCCATGCAAAAAGCCCTTGGTCGCGCGCATCTGCAAGCCGGGCAAATCAACTACCTGAACCTGCACGGCACCGCCACCCAGCACAACGACGCGATGGAAAGTCTGGCGGTCGCGGCGCTGTTTCCCCAAGGCGTCGCCTGCTCATCAACCAAGCCGCTGACCGGCCACACCCTCGGCGCGGCTGGCGCGCTGGAAGCGGCGTTCTGCTGGCTGAGCCTGAGTGCCGACAACCCTGAGCAGGCGTTACCGCCGCATATCTGGGACGGCCAGGCCGATCCCGCGCTGCCGCCGCTCAAGTGGGTGACCGCGAGCGAACGCCTGACGTCCATTGCACCGCGCTACCTGATGAGCAACTCGTTTGCCTTCGGCGGCAACAACGTCAGCCTGATTATCGGAGACGCCCCATGAGCCACTGGCCGCTCGCCGAACTGCTGCCGCATGCCGGCGACATGATTCTGATCGACGCGATCGAGCGCTTCGACGATGAGCAGATTTTCACCCGCCTCACGGTCAAGCCCGACGGCCTGTTCAACCTGCCCGACGGCAGCCTGCCGGCGTGGGTCGGCGTCGAGCTGATGGCGCAGAGCGTCGCCGCTTTCGCCGGTTGCCACGCCCGGCAAAAAGGCAATCCGCCGGAGCTGGGCTTTCTCCTCGGCACGCGCAAATTCGAGTGCAACGTCGAAGCCTTTGCGCCTGGCAGCGTGCTGACCATCCACGGCCTGCGCTCACTGGAAGACGACAACGGCATGGGCGTATTCGAATGTCACATCCACGGTGACGGCATTCATGCCAGCGCCCGGCTGAACGTGTTCCGTCCGCCGCATGCCAACCAATATCTGCAACAGACAAAGGAGTCGCACGATGACTGAATCCGTACTGGTCACCGGCTCCAGCCGTGGCATCGGCCGCGCCATTGCCTTGCGTCTGGCGCAAGCCGGGCACGACATCGTCCTGCATTGCCGCAGCGGCATGACCGAAGCCCAAGCGGTGCAGGCCGAAATCGAAGCATTGGGTCGCCGCGCACGCATTCTGCAATTCGACGTCGCCGACCGTGAAACCTGCAAAAGCATTCTCGAGGCCGACGTCGAAAACCATGGCGCCTATTACGGCGTGGTACTCAACGCCGGGCTGACTCGCGACGGCGCGTTTCCGGCGCTGAGCGATGACGATTGGGACGTGGTCCTGCGCACCAACCTCGACGGTTTCTACAACGTCCTGCACCCGGTGATGATGCCGATGATCCGTCGTCGCGCCGCCGGGCGCATCGTCTGCATCACCTCGGTATCGGGCCTGATCGGCAACCGTGGCCAAGTCAATTACAGCGCCTCGAAGGCCGGGGTGATCGGTGCGGCAAAGGCGTTGGCGATCGAGCTGGGCAAGCGCAAAATTACGGTTAACTGCGTCGCCCCTGGCCTGATCGACACGGCCATGCTCGACGAAAACGTGCCGGTGGAGGAACTGATGAAAATGATCCCCGCGCAACGCATGGGCACCCCTGAAGAAGTGGCCTCTGCGGTGAATTTCCTGATGTCGGCGGAAGCCTCGTACATCACCCGCCAGGTGCTGGCGGTCAACGGAGGCCTGTGCTGATGAAGCGCGTCGTCGTCACCGGCATGGCCGGCATCACCTCGCTGGGCAGCGACTGGCCGACCATTGCCGGCAATTTCGCGGCCAATCGCAGCGGCATTCGCCGGATGGACGAGTGGGATCGCTTCACTGAGCTCAACACGCGTCTGGCCGGGCCTATCGATGATTTTCTCGTACCGTCGCACTGGACCCGCAAGCAGTTGCGCAGCATGGGCCGGGTTTCGCGACTGGCGGTCGGCGCAGCAGAAAAGGCTCTGGCCGATGCTGGCCTGCTCGGTGACGAATCGATCAAGGACGGGCGCATGGGCGTCGCTTGTGGTTCATCTACCGGTAGCACTGACGAGATCAAAGCCTTCGGCAACATGCTGCTCAACTCGGTGGCCGAGGGGCTCAACGCCAACTCCTACGTGCGGATGATGCCGCACACCACCGCCGCCAATATCAGCATTTTCTTCGGCCTCACCGGCCGCCTGATCCCGACCTCCAGCGCCTGCACCAGCGGCAGCCAGGGCATCGGCTACGCCTACGAAGCAATCAAGTTCGGCCGCCTGCCGTTGATGCTCGCCGGCGGCGCCGAAGAACTGTGCCCGACTGAAGCCATGGTGTTTGACGCGCTCTACGCCACCAGCCTGAAAAACGATGCACCACAGACCAGCCCACGCCCGTACGACAAGGGCCGCGACGGTCTGGTGATCGGCGAAGGCGGCGGCATGCTGGTGCTTGAAGAGCTGGAACACGCCCTCGCCCGTGGCGCGCACATTCACGCGGAAATCGTCGGTTTCGGCAGCAACGCCGACGGCCAGCACACCACCCGCCCGGAACAGGTCACCATGCGCCGCGCCATGGAGCTGGCCCTGGAAGATGCCGGCCTCCGCCCCGACGCCATTGGCTATGTGAACGGCCACGGCACCGCGACCGAACAGGGCGACATCGCCGAAACGTTGGCCACCAGCGGCTTGTTCGGCGAACACATGCCGATCAGCTCGCAAAAGAGCTTTCTCGGCCACACCCTCGGTGCCTGCGGTGCGCTGGAGTCATGGTTCAGCATCGAGATGCTCAACAGCGACCGTTACGTGCACACCTTCAACCTCGACGAGGTCGACCCGCACTGCGGCAAGCTCGATTACCTGCGCGGCGAGTTTCGTCAGATGCACCACGATTACGTGATGAACAACAACTTCGCTTTCGGTGGCGTCAACACTTCGTTGATCTTCCGCCGCTGGGCATAACCGAATCAATCCAGGTCAAGGAGACCTACATGCACTTCAAGAAATTCGCCGCCGTTACCCTGCTGCTCTGCGCCCTGCCAGCGGTCAGCCAGGCCCGCGACACGGCGGTCTACCTGCCATTCGACAAAGCCGTCGCCGAAGCCACCCGCTCCGGCAAGATCGATGGCAGCGTGAAATTCTATCTGGCCGGCAACACCCCGGCCGGCAAAGTCACCGTCGTCAGCCCCGACGCCGTGACCAACAAGAAAACCAACGCCTTCAACAAATCCGATGAAGTCGCCTGCGAGTGGGTCGCCCAATCGGCAATCATCAGCCTGCACCAGGCCGCGAAAAACGCCGGCGCCAACGCCGTGACCAACATCGTCAGCTTCTACAAGCGCAACGAGCGCAAGGACGCGCAAACCTACGAATGCCACGCCGGCGCGATCATGGCGGGCGTTGCGCTGAAGGGTGATCTGGCGAAGGTTCAGTAAACGCCAGAAATGACAAAGGGCGCCGTTTGGCGCCCTTTTTATTTGCAGTGATTCAGCAGCATCTACACTCGCTGATGCAGGTCGCAGCACCGTCACCTGCCCTCGCAGTCTCTTTCACCGTCAAAGGAGATGACCATGCAAGTGAAAGCCCTGATGGCCGCTGCGCTTATCGCCCTGCTGCCAAGTGCCAGCCATGCCACCAACCTCATGTACATGCCTTTCGAAACCGTGCTGTCGGACGCCATTCGCGCCGGTCGGCTGGATGGCAGTGTGAAGTTCTACCTGATCGGCAACGGGCCGCAGGGCACTCAGCAGTTGCTGCGCCAAGGGGTGGTCAGTGATTTGAAAACCAACGGCTTCAACAAGAGCGATCAGGCTTCGTGTGAATGGGTGTTGCAGTCGAATCTGATCAAATTGCAGGCTGATGCCAAGCGGGTCGGGGCGAATGCGGTGGTCAATATCGTCAGCTACTACGACCAGCGTGTACGCAAGGATTTGAATACCTACGAGTGCCGGGCAGGAGTTTTTGTTACCCGGGTGGCTTTGAAGGGGGATTTGGTGCGGTTGCCCTGAAATCTGTGATGTTTGGGCCGACGCCTTCGCGAGCAGGCTCGCTCCCACCTTGGAATGCGTTTCCCTGTGGGAGCGAGCCTGCTCGCGAAAGCGCCAGCCGCCTTCACACCGTCAGCGGTTCAACCTTGCGCGTAAGCAGTTCGACAAACGCCTTGGCCATCGGCGATTTCTGGTCTTTGCGCTGCACCAGCCACACCGCCGAAATCGCTTCGGGATCGAGCAGCGGACGGTAGACCACGCCGTCGATGCGCATGCGTTGGTAGGACGCTGGCAGCACCGATACACCCAAGCCCGCCGCCACCAGACCAATAATGGTCATCGCCTCACCAGCCTCTTGAGCGAAGTGCGGGCTGAAGCCGGCGTCACGGGCCAGGTTTAGCAGTTGCGCATAGAGCCCGCTGCCATAGCTGCGCGGGAAAAATACGAACGGTTCCAGCGCCAGCGCCGATAGAAACAGACCTTCATCGCTACTTTGGGCCAGTGGATGCTTGGAACTGAGCACCGCCACCAATGGCTCGCGCATCAACTCCACAACACTCAGTGAATCTGGCAATCCCAGCGGGCGCATGATGCCGACTTCGATCGACTCGTCCACCAGAGCATCGGCGACCATGGTGCTGCTCATTTCGCGCAAATTCAGATGCACCGCCGGAAAGCGCTGACGAAAGGAAAAAATCGCCTGCGGAATGGTCGAGTTGAACGGCGCCGACGAAGTGAAACCAATCTTCAACTCACCCAGCTCACCAAGTTGCGCACGCCGGGCAACATCCGCGGCCTTGTCGACCTGCGCCAGCACCAGCCGCGCCTCCTGCAGAAACAGCCTGCCCGCTTCACTCAACTCGACCCGACGATTGGTGCGCTCGAACAAGCGCGCGCCGAGCTGTTGCTCCAGCGCCTGAATCTGTTGGCTCAGCGGTGGCTGGGAGATGCCCAGCACCTGTGCGGCGCGGCCAAAATGCAGTTCTTCGGCGACTGCGATGAAGTAACGCAGATGACGCAGTTCCATAGGATTTCCATTAGGTCGCTGAAGCTATCAAACAGGTCGAACAATATATTGGATAGAAACATTAGCCAGCTATATGATTTTTTCATTGCCTGCCCGGCTGTGCTTTCCGAGGTCTGAAGTGAAAACTGCTGTCGCGCCCCTTGCCCACGAAATCCCGCCCGCAGCCGACGACGATGCCCTCGCCGAGCTGCAGGAGATCTACATCGAAAAAGGCACGCCGGCGTTCATGCGCACGGTGCTGGCGCTTTTCTGTGGCGGCTTTGCGACGTTCGCGCTGCTCTATTGCGTGCAACCGATGATGCCGCTGCTGTCCCACGAATACGGGATCAACGCGGCGCAGAGCAGTCTGATCCTCTCGGTGGCAACCGGCATGTTGGCCTTCGGCCTGCTGATCACCGGGCCGATCTCCGACCGCATCGGCCGTAAACCGGTGATGGTCGCGGCATTGTTCGCTGCCGCGCTATGCACCATCGCCAGTTCGATGATGCCGAGCTGGCACGGAGTGCTGATCATGCGCGCATTGATCGGCCTGTCATTGAGCGGTCTGGCAGCGGTGGCGATGACCTATCTGAGCGAAGAAATCCATCCACAGCACATCGGCCTGGCGATGGGTTTGTACATCGGCGGCAACGCGATCGGCGGAATGAGCGGACGCTTGATAACTGGCGTGCTGATCGACTTCGTCAGCTGGCACACGGCGATGCTGGTGATTGGCGGTCTGGCGCTGGTCGCGGCGGCGGTGTTCTGGAAGATCCTCCCGGAGTCGCGCAACTTCCGCGCCCGCTCGCTGCACCCGCGCAGCCTGCTCGACGGCTTCACCATGCACTTTCGCGACGCCGGTCTGCCGCTGCTGTTTCTTGAAGCGTTTGTGCTGATGGGCGCGTTTGTCACGCTGTTCAACTACATCGGCTACCGCTTGCTGGCTGCGCCGTACAACCTCGATCAGGTATTTGTCGGATTGCTCTCGGTGGTCTACCTGTCGGGGATCTACAGCTCGGCGAAGATCGGTTCGCTGGCGGACAAACTGGGGCGGCGCAAAGTGCTCTGGGCGACGATTGCGCTGATGTTCGCCGGGCTCGCGCTGACGATGTTCACGCCGCTGTTGCTGGTCATCATCGGCATGCTGGTGTTCACCTTCGGCTTCTTCGCCGCGCACTCGGTGGCGAGCAGCTGGATCGGCCGGCGCGCGCTAACTGCCAAGGGCCAGGCGTCGTCGCTGTATCTGTTCAGTTATTACGCCGGGTCGAGCATTGCCGGGACGGCGGGCGGGGTGTTCTGGCATCTGGGCGGGTGGAACGGCATCGGCCTGTTTATTGGCGCTTTGTTGCTGATTGCCCTTCTGGTGGCGTTGAAGCTGGCGAAGTTGCCGCCGTTGCAGGGTGTCAAAGCCTGACATAAAACCCTGTGGGAGCGAGCCTGCTCGCGAATGCACTGTGTCAGGCAACATCAGTGTTGAATGACACACCGCTTTCGCGAGCAGGCTCGCTCCCACAGTTGATCTGTGTCCGACATTGGATCGTGCAAACCAAAACGCCCGGCATTGGCCGGGCGTTTTTTATTGGGCGCTGATCACTCGTGATACTGCGCCGACAGCTCATGCACCGCACGCAGGAATGCGCCGGCATGTTCCGGATCGACTTCCGGGGTGATGCCATGACCAAGGTTGAACACGTGGCCGCTGCCCTTGCCGTAGCTGGCCAGAATGCGCCCGACTTCAGTGCGGATCGCTTCCGGTTTGGCGTAGAGCACGGTCGGGTCCATGTTGCCTTGCAGCGCGACCTTGTCGCCGACACGGGCACGGGCGTTGCCGATGTCGCAGGTCCAGTCCAGGCCGAGGGCGTCGGCGCCGGCTTCGGCGATGCTTTCCAGCCACAGGCCGCCGTTCTTGGTGAACAGAATCACCGGCACTTTGCGGCCGTCGTTCTCGCGGATCAGGCCGCTGACGATTTTCTTCATGTAAGCCAGGGAGAATTCCTGATACGCCGCCGCCGACAGGTTGCCGCCCCAGGTATCGAAGATCTGCACCGCTTGCGCACCCGCCATGATCTGGCCGTTGAGGTACGAAGTCACCGACTGCGCCAATTTGTCGAGCAGCAGGTGCATGGCTTGCGGGTTGTCGTAGAGCATCGCCTTGGTCTTGCGGAAGTCTTTCGAGGAGCCGCCTTCAACCATGTAAGTCGCGAGGGTCCACGGACTGCCGGAGAAACCGATCAACGGCACGCGACCGTTGAGTTCGCGACGGATGGTGCTGACCGCGTCCATGACGTAACCGAGGTCTTTGTGCGGATCCGGGATCGGCAACGCTTCGATGTCGGCCATCGTGCTGACGACTTTTTTGAAGCGCGGACCTTCACCGGTCTCGAAGTACAGGCCCTGGCCCATGGCATCGGGAATGGTGAGGATGTCGGAAAACAGGATCGCCGCGTCCAGTTGCGGGTAGCGGTCGAGCGGTTGCAGGGTGACTTCGCAGGCGAATTGCGGATTCATGCACAGGCTCATGAAGTCGCCGGCATGCGCGCGGCTGGCGCGGTACTCCGGCAGGTAGCGACCGGCCTGGCGCATCATCCACACAGGGGTGACGTCAACGGGTTGCTTGAGCAGGGCGCGGAGGAAACGGTCGTTCTTCAGGGCAGTCATGTCGGCATCCGGAAAAAAAGTGCGGGCATTTTCTCAGAGCGCGAGGCAAAAGGCACGGATGTGGGTCAGCCTTTTGTCTATCGGGTCAATTTGTCGCGCTGGAATGCGCTATCAGCAACACCGAGAAACAACTGTGGGAGCGAGCCTGCTCGCGAAGAGGGCTTCACATTCAACATCTCTGTTGACTGATCCACCGCTTTCGCGAGCAGGCTCGCTCCCACAATTAATCCCATTCCAATTTTGGAAAGTGATCAGACACCCAGGTAATCGAGGATCCCTTCAGCCGCATTGCGCCCTTCAAAGATCGCCGTCACCACCAGGTCGGAACCGCGCACCATGTCGCCACCGGCGAAGATTTTCGGGTTGCTGGTCTGGTGCTTGTACTGACCTTGCTCAGGCGCAACAACGCGGCCCTGGCTGTCGGTCTGGATCTCGAACTGTTCGAACCACGGCGCCGGGCTCGGGCGGAAGCCGAAGGCGATGACCACGGCATCGGCCGGGATGATCTCTTCGGAACCCGGGATCGGCTCGGGGCTGCGACGGCCACGGGCATCCGGTTCGCCGAGACGGGTCTCGACCACCTTCACGCCTTCGACCTTGTCTTCACCGACGATGGCGATCGGCTGGCGGTTGTAGAGGAATTTCACGCCTTCTTCCTTGGCGTTCTTCACCTCTTTACGCGAGCCGGGCATGTTCGCTTCGTCGCGACGATAGGCACAGGTCACCGACTTGGCGCCCTGACGGATCGAGGTGCGGTTGCAGTCCATCGCCGTGTCGCCGCCGCCGAGTACCACGACCTTCTTGCCTTTCATGTCGACGAAATCTTCCGGCGACTTTTCAAAGCCCAGGTTGCGGTTGACGTTGGCGATGAGGAAATCCAGCGCGTCATAAACGCCCGGCAGGTCCTCACCGGCAAAGCCGCCCTTCATGTAGGTGTAGGTGCCCATGCCCATGAACACCGCGTCGTATTCGGCGAGCAGTTGTTCCATGGTCACGTCTTTACCGACTTCGGTGTTGAGACGGAACTCGATGCCCATGCCGGTGAAGACTTCGCGACGATTGCTCAGCACGGTCTTTTCCAGCTTGAACTCGGGGATGCCGAAGGTCAGCAGGCCACCGATTTCCGGGTTCTTGTCGAACACCACCGGGGTTACGCCGCCACGCACCAGCACGTCGGCACAACCAAGACCCGCCGGGCCTGCGCCGATGATCGCCACGCGTTTGCCGGTCGGCTTGACCTTGGACATGTCCGGGCGCCAGCCCATGGCGAATGCGGTGTCGGTGATGTACTTCTCGACCGAACCGATGGTCACCGCGCCGAAGCCGTCGTTCAGGGTGCAGGCACCCTCGCACAGACGATCCTGGGGACAAACCCGGCCGCAGACTTCCGGCAGGGTATTGGTCTGGTGCGACAACTCGGCGGCCTGAAGGATGTTGCCCTCGGCCACCAATTTGAGCCAGTTTGGAATGAAGTTGTGCACCGGGCACTTCCATTCGCAATACGGGTTGCCGCAACCCAGGCAGCGGTGGGCCTGATCGGCCGACTGCTGGGGTTTGAACGGTTCGTAGATTTCAACGAACTCTTTCTTGCGTTGACGCAACAGTTTCTTCTTCGGATCCTTGCGCCCGACATCGATGAACTGGAAGTCGTTATTCAGACGTTCAGCCATTGTTAAAACCTCATCAAACTCTTCAGGCGCATATCACTGCGGGTTGGCACGAGTGCTGGAAAGCAGGGTTTTCAAGCTGGCAGCCTTGGGCTTGACCAACCAGAAACGCCGCAAGTAATCGTCGAGGTTCTCGGCGAGTTCACGACCCCACTCGCTGTCGGTTTCGGCGACGTACTCGTTCAGCACGTTCTGCAGGTGGCTGCGATAGGCTTCCATCGCCTCGCCGCTGATCCGCTGGATTTCCACCAGTTCGTGATTGACCCGGTCAACGAAGGTGTTGTCCTGATCGAGCACGTAGGCGAAACCACCGGTCATGCCAGAACCGAAGTTGTAACCGGTCTTGCCCAGCACGCAGACGAAACCACCGGTCATGTACTCGCAGCAGTGATCGCCAGTGCCTTCCACGACGGTGTGGGCACCGGAGTTACGCACGGCGAAACGCTCGCCTGCGGTGCCGGCGGCGAACAACTTGCCGCCAGTGGCACCGTACAGGCAGGTGTTGCCGATAATGGCGCTTTCCTGAGTTTTATAAACGCTGCCCTTCGGCGGCACGATGACCAGCTTGCCGCCGGTCATGCCTTTGCCGACGTAGTCGTTGGCGTCGCCTTCCAGGTACATGTTCAGACCGCCGGCGTTCCACACACCGAAGCTCTGACCTGCCGTGCCCTTGAAGCGGAAGGTGATCGGCGCTTTCGCCATCCCCTGGTTGCCATGCTTGCGCGCGATTTCGCCGGAGATCCGCGCGCCGATCGAACGGTCGCAGTTGCAGATATCCAGCTCGAACTCGGCACCGCTGAGGTCGTTGATCGCCGACGAGGCCAGCTCGACCATCTTCTCCGCCAGCAGACCTTTATCGAACGGCGGGTTGCGCTCGACGCCGCAGAACTGCGGTTTGTCCGCCGGGATGTGATCGCTGCCCAGCAGCGGGGTCAGGTCCAGGTGATGTTGCTTGGCGGTCTGGCCTTCGAGGATTTCCAGCAGATCAGTGCGACCGATCAGCTCTTCGAGGGAGCGCACACCAAGCTTGGCCAGCCACTCACGGGTTTCTTCGGCGACGTAGGTGAAGAAATTCACCACCATGTCGACGGTGCCGATGTAGTGATCCTTGCGCAGCTTTTCGTTCTGCGTCGCGACGCCAGTGGCGCAGTTGTTCAGGTGGCAGATGCGCAGGTATTTGCAGCCCAGTGCGATCATCGGCGCGGTGCCGAAGCCGAAGCTCTCGGCGCCGAGGATTGCCGCTTTGATCACGTCGAGGCCGGTTTTCAGGCCGCCGTCGGTCTGCACCCGGACTTTGCCGCGCAGGTCGTTGCCGCGCAGGGTCTGGTGGGTTTCAGCGAGGCCGAGTTCCCAAGGTGCGCCCGCGTATTTGATCGAAGTCAGCGGCGAAGCACCGGTACCGCCGTCGTAACCGGAAATGGTGATCAGGTCGGCATAGGCCTTGGCCACACCGGCGGCGATGGTGCCGACGCCCGCTTCAGCTACGAGTTTCACCGAAACCAGCGCCTGCGGGTTGACCTGCTTGAGGTCAAAGATCAGTTGCGACAAGTCTTCGATCGAGTAGATATCGTGGTGCGGCGGTGGCGAAATCAGGGTCACGCCCGGCACTGCGTAACGCAGTTTGGCGATCAGCCCGTTGACCTTGCCGCCCGGCAGTTGCCCGCCCTCGCCCGGCTTGGCGCCTTGGGCGACCTTGATCTGCAGCACTTCGGCATTGACCAGGTATTCCGGGGTTACACCGAAACGGCCAGTCGCGACCTGCTTGATTTTCGAACTCTTGATGGTGCCGTAACGCGCCGGATCTTCACCACCTTCGCCGGAGTTGGAACGCGCGCCGAGGCGGTTCATGGCTTCGGCCAGGGCTTCGTGAGCTTCCGGCGACAGCGCGCCGAGCGAGATACCGGCGGAGTCGAAGCGCTTGAGCACAGATTCCAGCGGCTCGACTTCACTGATGTCCAGCGGCGTGTCGAGGGTCTTGACCTTGAACAGGTCGCGAATCATCGACACCGGACGGTTGTCCACCAGTGAGGTGTATTCCTTGAACTTGGCGTAGTCGCCCTGCTGCACAGCGGCTTGCAGAGTGTTGACCACGTCCGGGTTGTAGGCGTGATATTCGCCACCGTGGACGAACTTCAGCAGACCGCCCTGCTGGATCGGCTTGCGCGGGCTCCAGGCTTCGACGGCGAGGGCTTTCTGCTCGGCTTCGATGTCGACGAAACGCGCACCCTTGATCCGGCTTGGCACACCACGGAAGCTCAGTTCGCAGACTTCTTCGGACAGACCAATCGCCTCGAACAGCTGCGCACCACGGTACGAAGCGATGGTCGAGATGCCCATCTTCGACAGAATCTTGAGCAGGCCTTTGGTGATGCCCTTGCGGTAATTCTTGAACACCTCATAGAGGTCGCCCAGTACTTCACCGGTACGGATCAGGTCGCCCAATACTTCGTAGGCCAGGAACGGATAGACAGCCGAGGCGCCGAAACCGATCAGCACGGCGAAGTGATGCGGGTCACGGGCGGTCGCGGTTTCAACAAGGATGTTGGAATCGCAACGCAAGCCTTTTTCGGTCAGACGGTGGTGCACCGCACCGGTCGCCAGCGAAGCATGGATCGGCAGCTTGCCCGGGGCGATATGACGGTCGCTGAGGACGATCTGGGTACGCCCGGCGCGCACGGCTTCTTCAGCCTGATCGGCAACGTTGCGGATCGCCGCTTCGAGGCCGAGGCTTTCGTCGTAGTTGAGGTCGATGATCGCCCGTTCGAAACCCGGACGGTCGAGGTTCATCAGCGAGCGCCACTTGGCCGGCGAGATCACTGGCGAGCTGAGGATCACGCGCGAGGCGTGTTCCGGCGACTCCTGGAAAATGTTGCGCTCGGCACCGAGGCAGATTTCCAGCGACATCACGATCGCTTCACGCAGCGGGTCGATCGGCGGGTTGGTGACCTGCGCGAACTGCTGACGGAAATAGTCGTACGGCGTGCGCACACGCTGGGACAGCACGGCCATCGGCGTGTCGTCGCCCATCGAGCCCACGGCTTCGTAACCTTGCTCGCCAAGCGGGCGCAGCACCTGATCACGCTCTTCGAACGTGACCTGATACATCTTCATGTATTGCTTGAGCTGATCGACGTCGTAGAAAGCCGAACCGTGGTCGTTGTCTTCCATGGTCGCCTGAATGCGCAGGGCATTCTTGCGCAGCCATTGCTTGTACGGATGACGGGATTTAAGACGGTTGTCGATCGCATCGGTGTCGAGGATCTGCCCGGTTTCGGTATCCACGGCGAAAATCTGGCCCGGGCCGACGCGACCCTTGGCGAGCACGTCTTCAGGCTGGTAGTTCCACACGCCGATTTCCGAGGCGAGGGTGATGAAACCATTCTTGGTGGTCACCCAGCGCGCCGGACGCAGACCGTTACGGTCGAGCAGGCACACCGCGTAGCGACCATCGGTCATCACCACGCCGGCCGGGCCGTCCCACGGTTCCATGTGCATCGAGTTGTACTCGTAGAACGCACGCAGATCCGGGTCCATGGTTTCGACGTTCTGCCACGCTGGCGGAATGATCATCCGCACGCCACGGAACAGGTCGATGCCACCGGTGACCATCAGTTCGAGCATGTTGTCCATGCTCGAGGAGTCGGAACCAACACGGTTGACCAGCGGGCCGAGCTCTTCCAGATCCATCAGATCATTGGTGAACTTGGTCCGACGGGCCTGCGCCCAGTTGCGGTTACCGGTGATGGTGTTGATCTCGCCGTTGTGGGCGAGGAAGCGGAATGGCTGCGCCAGCGGCCATTTCGGCAGGGTGTTGGTAGAGAAGCGCTGGTGGAACACGCAGATCGCGGTTTGCAGGCGCTCGTCACTCAGGTCCGGATAGAACGCGGCCAGGTCGGCCGGCATCATCAGGCCTTTATAGATGATGGTCTTGTGCGAAAAGCTGCAGATGTAGTGGTCGGTGTCAGCGGCGTTGGCCACCGACGAACGGCGACGGGCGCTGAACAGCTTCACCGCCATGTCCTGATCGCTCAGGCCTTCGCCGCCGATGTAGACCTGCTCGATCTGCGGCAGGCGCTCAAGGGCCAGGCGGCCGAGGACGCTGGTGTCGATCGGCACTTGGCGCCAGCCGATCAGTTGCAGGCCTTCGGCGAGGATCTCGCGGTTCATGTTCTCGCGAGCGGCTTCGGCCTTGGCCGGATCCTGATTGAAGAACACCATGCCCACGGCATATTGCTTGGGCATTTCGACGCCGAAGCTTTCCTGGGCAATGGCTCGCAGGAAGGCGTCGGGTTTTTGAATCAGCAGACCGCAACCGTCACCGGTCTTGCCGTCGGCATTAATCCCACCGCGGTGGGTCATGCAGGTCAGGGCCTCGATGGCCGTTTGCAAAAGGGTATGACTGGGCTCGCCCTGCATATGAGCTATCAGGCCGAAACCGCAGTTATCCTTGAATTCATCTGGTTGGTACAGACCTGCTTTCATAGACACTTTCTCACCAGGCTGCCTCTACTCGAGGCAAATTTCTTTTCAATTCAACCACTTGCGTTCCGCGCCGAACGTACGCCGGCTTAGCGGGGGCAAAAGGGTGGTCATTGTACACAGCGACACAGAGGCTCACAAATTTGACGACGAACTGTCGCAAATTCATGTCGCATTTGTGAAAGGTTTAAAGCGATCTGCTGTGCTAGTCAAAACTTTTTTAATTTTGACCGCAACGACTCAAAGACTACTGTGACGCAGACACCACAAGGCACGCGGCCCTTTCAGGCGGCGCGCACTCGTGGAGATTTTGAGGTGCCGGGAGAGGCGGCCTGGGTAAGGCCGCCGAATCTTCAGCGAGTTGTTGCCAGTTCCTGTTGGACGCTGGCGACAGTGCGAGGCCAAGGTTTACCAGCCTGAACCTTCGCTGGCAAGGCCTTGATGGCAGAAACGGCCGCATCACGATTGGCAAAGTTGCCATAGGTGATCACGTAAAGCGGCTTGCCGTTGAGGACTTTCTTGAAATAACGGTACTCGCCGCCCTGCTCCTTGACGAAGTTCTGCGCAGCGGTTTCCGAGCTGGTACCGAGGATCTGTACGACATAGTTGCTGGTCGGCTGACCGGCGTACCAGCTGCCACCGGCAGCCTTGGCCACGGTGACCGGCTTGTCGGCAGGCTTGGCCGGAGCAGGAGCCGGTTTCGCGGCTGGCGCTGGCGTGGCCGGAGCAGGCTTGGCCGTGGCGATCTGCGTCGGTGCCGGTGCCGGTGTTGGTGCCGGTTTGGCGGCAGGGGTCGGAGCCGGTGTCGGCGCAGGACCGGCCGGAACGCCCGCAGGCGGTGCAGAGGTGGTTACGGTCGGCGGCGTATCGCTGGAGCCTTCCAGTGGCACGCCGTCGTCGCCTTCGGTAATGCCACCGGCGGCCTCGGCCAGCGGGCCACGCATGACCGGCTGCGAGTTGCCGACCAATGGCAGCGGCATCGGCTGGGTGTTGCCGGCGAATTCGACGGACGGGTTGGCGCCGTTCGCTGCGCCCTGACCCAATGGCAGTTGCGCCTGTTCGTTGGCCGGAGCACCGGTGGTCGGTGCCTTGCTGCGACCCGGCATCAGCCAGGCGGCGGCAACCGCGACCACAACGACGGCGGAAATCGCCAATACGTGTTTCTTCGGCATGTTGAACCCCATACTTGGACGCTTGACCGCGGAGCGGCTGGCAATCATGACTTCGATCAGTGCATCGCGAGCGACCTGGTTGATGTTGCCCGGCCAGCCCTCGGAGCTTTCGTGAATATCAGAGATCTGATCTGCGGTGAAAAGTTCGACACCCCGGCCCGCGCCTTCCAGCCGCTGGTCGAGATATTCGCGGGTCTCTTCTTCGGTGTACGGCTGCAATTCGATGACGTGGAAACGCTCTTCTTCGAGCTGCAACGCCTCAAGCTGAGCAATCAGCGACGACTCGCCGAACAGGAACACATGCGGACGACCTTCCGGCGTGCCGGCGCCGAGCGCCATCAATGCTTCCAGCGCGGACTCGTCGAGCTGCTCGGCATCGTCCACCAGCAGATAGACTTCCTGCCCGGTCAGCCCCAGTTGCACCACCTGCTCGAGAATCGCGCCGACTTCGGCCTGCGCGACATCCAGCGCCTGCGCCACCTGGCGCAGCACGCCGGCCGCATCACCGGCGCCACGGGCGGAAACCACCACGCTCTGCACCGATTGCTTATTGGTGCTGGCCACCAGCGCCTGCCGCAGCAGGGTCTTGCCGCTGCCTTGCGGGCCGGTGACCACCAGCAGCAACTGGCTGTAACGCGCCAGGTGATGCAGTTGACCCAGCACCGGTTTGCGCTGGGCCGGGAAGAATTTGAAGCCCGGCACCCGTGGCGCGAACGGGTCGTGACTTAACTGGAAATGGCCGAGAAACGCCTCGTCGGCATGCAAACTAGTCATCGGAATCGTTTTAACCTTTAAGCTGAGCCAGGGCGCGGTAATCCGCTCCCAGCGTGGCCTGTAGAACCTCTTTCGGATAATCGTCGGTCACTACCGCTTCGCCCATCCGGCGCAGCAGCACCAGGCGCAGACGACCGTCGATCACTTTTTTATCAATTGCCATGTGTTGGAGAAAATCGGCTTCGCTCATCTCTTCAGGCGGAATGACCGGCAGGCCGGCCCGCTGGAACAGACGAATGCCGCGATCACGCTCCTGTTCGCTGATCCAGCCCAGGCGCGCGGACATTTCCAGCGCCATCACCGTGCCCGCCGCCACCGCCTCGCCATGCAGCCAGACACCATAGCCCATGTGGGTTTCGATGGCGTGGCCGAAGGTGTGGCCGAGGTTGAGCGTAGCGCGGACGCCGGTCTCCTTTTCATCGGCGCCGACCACCGCAGCCTTGGCCGCGCAGGAACGCTCGATCGCATAGGTCAGCGCGGTTTGATCCAGCGCGCGCAGGGCGTCGACGTTTTCTTCGAGCCAGGTCAGGAATGGTTCGTCGCAGATCAGGCCGTACTTGATGACTTCCGCCAGGCCCGCCGACAGCTCGCGCTGCGGCAGGGTTTTCAGCGATGCGGTATCGATCAGCACCACGTTCGGCTGATAGAACGCGCCGACCATGTTCTTGCCCAGCGGATGGTTGATGCCGGTCTTGCCGCCGACCGAGGAATCGACCTGCGACAACAGCGTGGTCGGAATCTGGATGAAATCGACACCGCGCTGATAACAGGCGGCGGCGAAACCGGCCATGTCGCCGATCACCCCGCCGCCCAAGGCGATCACGGTGGTGCGGCGGTCATGACGGGCGGTCAGCAGACCGTCGAAAATCAGTTGCAGGGTTTCCCAGTTCTTGAAGGCTTCGCCGTCAGGCAACACCACCGAGATAACCGAAAACTGCGCAAGGCTGCGGGTCAGACGTTCGAGATAGAGCGGCGCGACGGTTTCGTTGGAGATGATTGCCACCTGCCGCCCGTGGATATGCGGCGCCAGCAGTTCCGGCTGATCCAACAGACCTTCGCCAATATGAATCGGGTAGCTGCGCTCGCCTAGATCGACCTTGAGTGTCTGCATGTGTCCCCACAGTGAAGATGGAAGCAGGCGTCCTGCCCTGAAATTATTGGTGTTCTGCGGCCTGTAGCGGTATGACGCCGCTCGCCCGGCAACCGCCACACCCTCGGCGGGCGCTGACAGGACGCCGAGGATAGCGCATTTCGGGCGATGCTTTAACGGGGTGGCAACTGCGCGAGACGGTCGAGAATGTCGAGCACCACCATGCGTGGCGGCCGCTCGTCGGTTTCCACCACCAGATCGGCAATTTCCCGATAAAGCGGATCCCGGATCTCGAGCAGGTCGCGCAGGGTTTTCGCCGGATCGGCGGTACGCAGCAGCGGCCGATTGCGGTCGCGGGAGGTGCGGCCGACCTGCTGCTCGACGGAGGCGTGCAGATACACCACGCGCCCGCCTTCATGCAGGGCCTTGCGATTGGCATCACGCATCACCGCGCCGCCGCCGGTCGCCAGCACCACACCATCGAACGCGCACAGCTCGGCGATCATCGCCTGCTCACGGTCACGAAAGCCGGGCTCGCCTTCCTTGTCGAAGATCCATGGGATATTGGCACCCGTGCGCAGCTCAATTTCCTTGTCGGAATCCTTGAACGGCAGGCGCAGCTCTTTGGCCAGCAATCGGCCGATGGTGCTTTTGCCAGCACCCATCGGTCCTACAAGTATCAAATTTCGCACAGAATCAACGACTCACAGCAATCGCCTGGTTATTCATGATACGCGGAGTGAGAAATACCAGCAGCTCGGATTTTTTCTCCGAAACCACATCACGCCGGAAAAGGCGGCCAAGATACGGCACATCGCCAAGAAATGGCACCTTATCTACGACCTTGCTCTGAGTATTTGAAAAAACACCGCCGATTACGATGGTCTCGCCGTCATTTACCAGCACTTTGGCGTTGACCTCGTTTTTCTTGATCGGCGGCACATCCTGCACTTTGTTCAGGTAATCGGGCTCATCCTTGGTGACCTTGACCTCCATGATGATGCGGTTGTCCGGGGTGATCTGCGGGGTGACTTCCAGTGACAGCGAAGCCTCCTTGAACGACACCGAGGTAGCGCCGCTGGAGCTGGCCTCCTGATAGGGAATCTCGGTGCCTTTGAGGATCTTCGCGGTTTCCTTGTCCGAGGTGACCACCTTCGGCTGCGAGACGATTTCGCCATTGCCGGTTTTTTCCATCGCCGTCAGTTCGAGATCCAGCAGTACGTTGTCGGTGATGAAAGCAATGCCGATCCCCGAAGTGTTATTGACCGTGCCCATGTCGACGAACGGCGAGTTGGTGCCGGTGCTGCCCGGCGTACCGATAGTGCTCGACGAACCGTTGACCCCGGAGGCGTTCCAGTTGCCCTTGTTCTGCACCGAACCGCCCCAGCGCACGCCCAGGCTCTTGTCGTAATCGACGTTGGCCTCAACGATGCGCGCCTCGATCATCACCTGGCGCACCGGAATATCCAGCTGGGCGACGATCCGCCGGAGTTCGTCGAGGCGATCCTGGGTCTGGTAGGCAATGATGTTGTTGGTTCGCTCATCGACGGTAATCGAACCGCGCTCGTCGACCTTGGCCTCGGCGCTGGTCACCGACTGGAACAGCTTGGCGATGTCCGCTGCCTTGGCGTAATTGACTTGCAGCAGCTCACGACGCAGGGGCGCCAACTCGGCGATCTGCTTCTGCGATTCCAGTTCCTGACGCTCGCGAGCGGCAATTTCATCGGCCGGCGCGACCAGCAGCACGTTGCCGATCTTGCGCTTGTCCAGCCCCTTGGTTTTCAGCACCAGATCCAGTGCCTGATCCCACGGCACGTTCTGCAGGCGCAAAGTGATACCGCCCTGCACCGTATCGCTCGCCACCAGATTGAGATTGGTGAAGTCCGCGATCAGTTGCAGTACCGAACGCACGTCGATGTCCTGAAAATTCAGCGAGAGCTTGTCGCCGACATAGGCCTGACGGTCGGCGTTGCGCTTTTGCAGGTCGTCGATGCTCATCGGCCGAACGCTCACGGTGAGCTTGTTGTCGGTCTGGAATGTGGAATAGTCGAAGGTGCCGCTGGGCTCGACACTGATCACCGTACGATCGCCGGTGAGCGCTGCGTTGACGAACTGCACCGGGGTGGCGAAGTCCTTGACGTCGAGGCGCACGCGCAGTTTTTCCGGCAGTTGCGTACGGGCGAAGCTGAGGATGATCTTGCCGTCGTGCTCCTGGATATCCGGGGCGATGGTCGGATCAGAGAGATCGATGACCACATTGCCCTCGCCCTCGGTGCCGCGCTGGAAATCGACGCCGCGAATCGCCCTGCTGCGTTGCGCGGCTGGTCTGGCAGGTGCTGCGGCGGCCGTGGCGGCACGCGGTGCAGCGACGGCCGGGCGCGGCGCAGTCGCGGAAGCGCCCTGACCGACCACCACAAACAGATTATTGCCCTCGACCCGCGTGCTGTAAGGCGCCAACTGCGTCAGGCTGACAATCAGCCGCGTGCGATCCTTGGCTTCGGCCACCGTGGCCGTGCGCGCGTTGCCGCTGCCCAGATCAAGATTCTTGTTGGTCAGCTGGCTGGTCACGCCCGGCAGATCCAGTGCAATGCGTGCCGGTGACTCGGTTGTGTAGCCCTTGGGCTGCGGTGGCGGGCCGTCGAACGACAGCTTCAGTTCGACGCGGTCACCCGGCAGCGCGGCGACATCCAGCGCTTTCAGACTGGCCGCCATTACCATCGGTGACACCAGCGCTATCCATAGCGAAAAACCGAGGGTGGAGAAAATCCTGTTCATTATTCGACTTCCACTATGAGTGCTCTTTCAAAGGAATGGTGCGCGGCCGCTCCAGCCAGGCGCCGGCGCCGTCGGGCACGATCTCCACGACATCGACCTGGGTAGGGCTGATGGCGACGATGCGGCCGTCGTTGCGGCCCAGGTAGTCGCCGACCTTCAGGCGATGCACCCCGCCTGCGCCGCGCAACAGCGCAAACGAGCCCGAGGCATTGGCAATCGTGCCGACCATTTCGAACTGCTCGATATTGAACCCTTCAAGGTATTGCTTGACCCGGCTGGGGTCGGGTTTGACGTTGCGCGAACCGTGTTTCTGCCCGGCCAGATCGACCCGCGCCTGCCGCGAAAACGGGCTGCGCAGGTTGGCGGCGCTGTAAGTGAATGTGGGGTAAGACCGGAATGTCGGCGTTGGTTCAATCCTGCCCGCCGGACGCAGGCGCACTTCGTTGAGGTACGCGTCGAGGTCGCTGAAGTCATCGCCGCCACCGCAGCCGCTTAACGCCAGCATCATCGGCAGGACGAGATAACGAATCGGGGTCATTTCTCCAGCCCCTTGTCGTTATAGCGGTACGTCTTGGCAAGAATGCTCATGCGCAGCTTCGTCCCGCCCTCGGGATTGGCTGGCGCCAGTTCGAAATCGTGCAGAGTGACAATTCGTGGCAGCCCGGCGACGCCGCTGACGAAGGTCGCGAGGTCGTGATAGGCGCCTGTCACGGTGATCTGGATCGGCAGCTCGATGTAGAACGGCTGGGTCACTTCCGGCAGCAGCTTGATCTCTTCGAATTCCAGGCCGCTGCCCAGACCGGTGCGAGTGATGTCTTCGAGCAGGCCCGGCACTTCGGTGTCGCTGGGCAATTGCCGCAGCAGCACGCCGAAGGTGTTTTCCATTTCCTTCATTTGCTGGGTATACAGCTCAAGGTTCGCCGACAGCCGCGCCTTGCTGGCGAATTGTTCCTTGAGGGTGGTTTCCTCTTCGCGCTTGAGGTCGAGCTGATTTTCCATATCGCTGATAAAGAAGTAATAGCCAAGCGCGAGGATCAACACCATCACCAGCGCACCGCACAGGGTTTTTACCGCCGGGGGCCAGGAGCCGATGTTGCTGGTGTCGAGGTCGTTGAAATCGATATTGCGCAGGCTTTGCAGCCATTCGGAGGCGTTCATTGCTCGTCCTCCACAACCTTGGGCTGGGTCTGACGAACGGTCAGCTGGAAGACGTTGGCCTGTTCGACCTGATCGGCGCTGGTGGCCTTGACCTCATTCAGGCTTGGCGCGTCGAACCAGTCGGACGCGTCGAGATTGCGCATCAGCTCGGAGACCCGGTTGTTCGACTCCGCCGCGCCACTGATGGACAGGGTCTTGCCGGCCATTTTCACATCGGTGAAATACACGCCGTCCGGCAGGGTACGCGCCAGTTGGTCGAAGACCCGCCCGCTGATCTGCCGATTGCCCTGCAGGTCCTGGATGATGCGCATGCGCTCGACCAGTTGCTGGCGGCGCGCCTTGAGTTCGCTGATCTGTTTGATGCGTTCGTCGACCACGGCAATCTGTTTGCCGATGTAATCGTTGCGCGCCATCTGCCGCTCGATCGCTGCGGTGATGATCTGGTCGGCAATCAGCACCGCGCCGATCGAGCCGGCCAGCACGCCGATAAGTACCAGCAGAAAGCGTTTGCGCCGTTCTTCGCGGCGTTCCTCGCGCCAGGGGAGAAGGTTGATCCGCGCCATCAGTCGAAACTCCTGAGCGCGAGCCCGCAGGCAATCATCAAGGCTGGCGCGTCGCTGGCCAGCGCTCCTGCGTTGACCTCGCTGCCCAAGGCCATGTCGGCGAATGGGTTGGCGACCTGCGTCGGCGTGTCCAGCCGCTGTTCGATCAGACGGTCCAGGCCGGGCACCGAGGCGGTGCCGCCGGCCAACAGGATATGGTCGACCGCGTTGTACTGCCCGGAGGCGAAGAAGAACTGCAGCGAACGCGAGACTTGCTGCACCAGCGCCTCGCGAAATGGCTGCAAGACCTCGCTGAGGTAATCGTCAGGCAGCCCGCCCTGTTTTTTCGCCAGGCCCGCCTGTTCGACCGTGAGGCCGTAGCGGCGCTGGATCTCTTCGGTGAGCTGGCGTCCGCCGAACAATTGCTCTCGGGTATAGATGATCTTGCCGTTGTGCAGGACGCTGAGAGTGGTCATGGTCGCACCGATGTCGACCACCGCCACGGTCAGGCGCTCCTGGGAGGCCGCCAGATGCGTCGCCAGCAGACCGAACGAGCGCTCGAGGGCGTAGGCCTCGACGTCCACCACCCGCGCGGTCAGGCCGGCGAGCGCCAGCGCCGCTTCACGCACCTCGACGTTTTCCTTGCGACAGGCGGCAAGCAGCACGTTGACCCGATCCGGGTTGCGCGGCGAGACGCCCTGGACTTCAAAATCGATGGCGACTTCGTCCAGCGGATAGGGAATGTATTGGTCGGCCTCGATCTTGAGCTGGTTTTCCAGTTCGTCGTCAGACAGCCCGGCGTCCATCTCGATGACCTTGGTGATCACCGCAGAACCGGCCACCGCCACCGCCACGCTCTTGACCCCGGTTCGCGCTTTCACCAGCAACCGGCTCAGCGCCTGGCCGACGCCTTCGAGGTCGGCGATGTTCTTTTCGACCACGGCGTTCGCCGGCAACGGCTCCACCGCATAGGCCTCGACCCGGTAGCGCTCGCCCTGACGGCTCAGTTCCAGCAGCTTCACCGACGTGGAGCTGATGTCGATCCCCAGTAACGCATTGGTCTTTTTATTGAAGAGTCCCAGCACTACCAATTCCCTATGACTTTCCGTGAGTTACGGACTCTGTAATACGCATTGCGTTCCTTCACCCCCGTCTTGACAGAAGCGCCAATGACGCCCCCGACGGAAAAGTGCTTATAATGCCCAGCGATTTTTTCCGCTTTTTACTGCCCGCGCGGAGGGCTCTGTGTGTAACCGCAGCCCCGTGCCAAATTCATTCTTTGCCCTGGATGTCCAAAAGCCTTGATTCGTCTGCTGAAATTTTTCGGTTGGTCCATCGTCGCCGTTTTCTGCGGACTGCTCTTAGGTCTCAGCGGCGCCTTTCTTTACCTTAGTCCGGGTTTGCCGTCTGTGGAGGCGCTGAGAAGCATTCAGTTGCAGATTCCTCTGCGCGTCTACAGCAGCGACAACAAGTTGATCGCAGAATTTGGCGAAATGCGCCGTACACCGATTCGTTTCGCCGACATTCCGCCCAACTTCATCAATGCGTTACTAAGTGCTGAAGACGACAATTTTGCCAACCACTATGGCGTCGACCCGAGCAGCCTGATGCGCGCGGCGACGCAACTGGTCAAGAGCGGACATATTCAGTCCGGCGGCAGCACCATCACCATGCAGGTGGCGAAGAACTTCTTCCTCACCAGCGAGCGCAGCTTCTCGCGTAAAACCACAGAAATTCTCCTCGCCTTGCAGATCGAGCGACAGCTGACCAAGGACGAGATTCTTGAGCTGTACGTCAACAAGATCTACCTGGGCAACCGCGCCTACGGCATCGAGGCGGCGGCGCAGGTGTATTACGGCAAATCGATCCGTGACATCAGCCTGGCGCAGATGGCGATGATCGCCGGCCTGCCAAAAGCACCGTCGCGTTTCAATCCGCTGGCCAACCCGGCGCGCAGCAAAGAACGCCGCGACTGGATCCTCGGGCGCATGTATAAGCTGGGCAAGATCAGCGAAGCCGACTACACCGCGGCGATCAACGAGCCGCTGAACGCCAGCTACCACGTGCCGACCCCGGAAGTGAACGCACCGTACATCGCCGAAATGGCCCGTGCCGAAATGGTCGGTCGTTATGGCAGCGAGGCCTACACCGAAGGCTTCCGCGTCACCACCACGGTGCCGAGCAACCTGCAGGAAATGGCCAACACCGCGCTGCACGAAGGTTTGATGACCTACGACCAGCGTCATGGCTACCGTGGCCCCGAGTCGCGCCTGCCGGGCAAGACCCGCGAAGCCTGGGCCAGCGAACTGACCAAGCAGCGCACCATCAGCAGTCTCGAACCTGCGATCGTTACCCAAGTCGATAAAACCGGCCTGCAAGTGTTGACCCGCACCGGTGAAGAGCACGTTGCCTGGGACACGATGAAATGGGCGCGACCGTTCCTCAATACCAACAGCATGGGCGCCAATCCGCGCCAGCCGTCGGATGTCGCGCAGGTCGGTGATCTGATCCGCGTACAGCGCCAGACCGACAATTCGCTGAAATTCAGCCAGATACCACAGGCTCAGGGCGCACTGGTGTCGCTGGATCCGCAAAACGGTGCGATCCGTTCGCTGGTGGGTGGCTTCGCTTTCGAGCAGAGCAACTACAACCGTGCCATGCAGGCCAAGCGTCAGCCGGGTTCGAGCTTCAAGCCATTCGTTTACAGCGCTGCGCTGGATAACGGCTATACCGCTGCCAGTCTGGTCAACGATGCGCCGATCGTGTTCGTCGACGAGTACCTGGACAAGGTCTGGCGCCCGAAGAACGACACCAACACCTTCCTCGGCCCGATCCGCCTGCGTGAAGCGCTGTACAAGTCGCGCAACCTGGTGTCGATCCGCCTGCTGCAGGCCATGGGCGTGGGCAAGACCATCGACTACATCACTCGCTTCGGCTTTAACAAGCAGGACCTGCCGCCGAACCTGTCGCTGGCACTCGGCACCGCAACGCTGACGCCGATGGAAATCGCCACTGGCTGGAGCACCTTTGCCAACGGTGGCTACAAGATCACTCCGTATATCATCGACAAGATCGAAAGCCGTAACGGTGACACTTTGTTCGTCGCCAACCCGCCGACCGTGCCACAGGGTGGTGCGGCGACCGACGGTATCGCTGCGCCGGCTACCGAGTCGTTCACGGTCAATGCCGCTCCGGTTGCCGGTGAAGCGTCGGCCAATCCGGCAGTGCCGCAAGCGCCGGCCGTGGCCGAACGGATTGTCGATGGACGTACCACCTACATCCTCAACAGCATGCTGCAAGACGTAATCAAACTCGGCACCGGCCGGCGCGCACTGGCCATGGGCCGCAGTGACATCGCGGGCAAGACCGGTACCACCAACGAATCGAAAGATGCCTGGTTCTCTGGCTACAACGCTGATTACGTAACCACGGTGTGGACTGGTTTCGACCAACCGGAAAGCCTCGGTCGCCGTGAATTCGGCGGTACTGTGGCGCTGCCGATCTGGATGAATTACATGTCGGCCGCGCTGAAAGACAAGCCGCCGCATGTACAGCCTGAGCCAGAAGGCTTGCTCAGCCTGCGGGTAGACCCGGTCAGCGGCCGTGCAGCAACACCGAGCACACCGGGTGCGTACTTCGAACTGTTCAAGGCCGAAGACACGCCGCCATCGGTGAACGAGCTGGGCAACGGCGCAGTGCCAGGCAGCCCGCTGCCGGCGGATGAACAGGCGCCGATCGATTTGTTCTGATCCTGATGCCGCAAAAAGGCCCCGCCTTCGTGAGAAGTGCGGGGCTTTTTATTACCCGAAGATCAAAAGCCCCTCACCCTAACCCTCTCCCAGAGGGGAGAGGGGACTTACCGAGTTGTCTGGGGTCAAACACCGACCTGAAAGTGTGGTGTCGATTATGGATTCAAAACCATACATTCAGGTCGGCGTAGCTCCCAAGCGTCCCCCAATCAGTCCCCTCTCCCCTCTGGGAGAGGGTTAGGGTGAGGGGCTCTTGATCTTCAGGCATAAAAAAGCCCCGACTCTCACGAGCCGGGGCTTTTGTTTGACACGCTACAACGACTTAGCCGTTGAACACGTCATCCACGCTTTTCAGCGGGTAGTTCTTCGGATACGGCAGAGTAGCAACGCCGGTCTCGATCGCGGCCTTGGCCACGGCGTCGGAGATCAGGGTGATCAGGCGCTTGTCCATTGGCTTCGGAATGATGTACTCACGACCGAATTCCAGCGGAGCACCGCCGTAGGCATCGCACACGTCCTGTGGAACAGGCAGTTTGGCCAGTTCGCGCAGGGCGTTGGCGGCGGCGACTTTCATTTCTTCGTTGATGCGCTTGGCGCGAACGTCCAGGGCACCACGGAAGATGAACGGGAAGCCCAGCACGTTGTTGACCTGGTTCGGGTAGTCCGAACGGCCGGTAGCCATGATCACGTCGCTACGGGTGGCGTGCGCCAGTTCCGGGGAGATTTCCGGATCCGGGTTGGAGCAGGCGAACACGATCGGGTTGGCCGCCATCGACAGCAGGCCTTCGGCGCTCAGCAGGTTCGGACCGGACAGACCGACGAATACGTCAGCGCCTGCCAGTGCGTCTGCCAGGGTGCGCTTCTCGGTAGCGTGGGCGAACACGGCTTTGTACTGGTTCAGGTCGTCACGGCCGGAGTGGATCACGCCGGTACGGTCAACCATGAAGATGTTTTCGATGCGAGCGCCCATGCTCACCAGCAGTTTCATGCAGGAGATGGCGGCAGCGCCGGCGCCGAGGCAGACGATTTTTGCTTCCGGCAGGGTTTTGCCAGCGATTTCCAGGGCGTTGATCATGCCGGCAGCGGTCACGATCGCGGTACCGTGCTGGTCATCGTGGAACACCGGAATGTCGCACTGCTCGATCAGAGCGCGTTCGATCTCAAAGCACTCTGGCGCCTTGATGTCTTCCAGGTTGATGCCACCGAAGGTGATGGAGATGCGCTTGACGGTGTCGATGAAGGCTTGCGGGCTTTCCGAGTCGACTTCGATGTCGAATACGTCGATGCCGGCGAAACGCTTGAACAGTACGCCCTTGCCTTCCATCACAGGCTTGGACGCCAACGGGCCGAGGTTGCCCAGGCCGAGAATCGCGGTGCCATCGGAAATGACTGCCACCAGGTTGCCCTTGCCGGTGTATTTGTAGGCCAGTTCAGGATCGCGAGCGATCTCGCGTACTGGTTCAGCTACGCCGGGGCTGTAGGCCAGCGACAGGTCGCGGGCGGTAGCAGTGGCCTTGGTGAGCTCGACACTCAGCTTCCCCGGACGAGGATTGGCGTGGTATTCGAGAGCGGCAGTTTTCAGATCAGACATTTTGGCATTCCGCTTTTTTACTGTTGGACAGACTGGTCAGCGAGGATACGCGCCTCGCAAAGTCCCCACAAGACTGGGCAGTCACCGCTGTCAAGCGCCCTGCCCTACGACTTTGGGCCAAGAGCCACGGCGCACAAGGGCTGGACTGTTCACAATCAGCTGTAAAAATGTCTACAATTTTTCTTCAACGCGGCACGTGCAGCATCGAAGGATCGGTCAACGGCAACAACCAGCGCGCCTGACCTTTTTGCAATCCACCGCGCCGGGTTCGGTCAACCACCCAGCCACGCGCCTCGATCTGCCTGCCTTTCAGTGCTTCCAGACCAGTACTGTCAAATCGTCCGAGCAGATTGGGTGCAACCCGCAATACAAGCCTGTCCTGCAACTCGATCCAGATTCCGCCGCGATTGCGCTGCACCTTGCTCACCCGACCGCTGACTACGGCAAAGCCTGAACGCTGGATCTCCTGCGCTTTCTGCACCGGCGATTGCCGCCAGAGACCAAGCCCGGCCTGTCGAGCGCTGCGTTCGGCGGCCTGCTGGCAGGCGACCAGATCGACGTTCGGCGCCACCGCAACGTGAAAACCCAGGCCATCGGCAAGCATTTGCGCTTCGAGGTTCACTCCGCTGACGCTGTAAACATGCGCGAGCGTACGCCCGTAATGGTCTTTCGCCTGCTTGCCGGGCCGCAAGCCGACCCGGCCGCCGCTCTCATCCACCAGCGCTTGCAGGCGTTTGCGCGCCGCCACGGCGAAGGGTTCGTCGCTGCGGCCCTGCTTGCCCAGCTCCGGCGTATTGAGGCCGATCATGCGCACATTGCGCCCGTCGCTCAGGCGCAGGGTGTCGCCATCGACCACCCGCTGCACGGAGACGCTGGTCAGCCCTGCGGGTGTCGGGCAGAACGCCTGGGCGGCGGACAGCCAAATCGCAGACACAAAAAAGGCGCCCGCAAGGGACGCCTTTTTCATCAGTCTGGAGCAGTCGAAGCGACCTTCCAAAATGATCAGCCTCAGGCTTTTTTGCCGACGCCGAAAGTAGCGAAACGGTCTGCGAACTTCTGCACACGGCCGCCGGTGTCCAGAGTCTTCTGCTTACCGGTGTAGAACGGGTGGCATTCGTTGCAAACGTCGATCGCCAGGGCTTTGCCGTAGGTCGAACGAGTTTCGAACTTGTTACCGCAGCTGCAGGTAACAGCAATTTCCGGGTAGTTCGGATGGATATCGGCTTTCATGGTGTCTTCCTCAGGCTAGCGTGCCGCCACCCAACACTATTGTTGAATACCGCACGTAATTAGGCCGCGGATTCTACCAGACCTTTTCAATCGCGCAAGCTGTCACCGAGACCGACCGTCTGCTAGGCTCCCGGCCTTGAACGCACTTCCCTGTGGGAGCGAGCCTGCTCGCGAAGGCGCCATGGCAGTCGACACATGTGTTGCCTGTCCCACCGCCTTCGCGAGCAGGCTCGCTCCCACAGGTCATGCATATCCGATCATTTTGCGTATCGAGATCCCCCCGCGTGCCCGACGCCATTCTGCGCCTTGCCCTGCCTTCGCCTCTGCGCCGCCTGTTCGATTACCGGGCGCCGGCCGGGGTGCGGCGTGAGCAATTGCAGCCGGGCATGCGCTTGCGGGTGCCGTTCGGTCGGCGCGAGATGATCGGGATTCTGGTCGAGGTCACCGACACCAGCGAGGTGCCGGCAGAAAAACTCAAACCGGCACTGGCCCTCCTCGACTCGACTTCACCGCTGCCGCCGGCGCTGTTCAAGCTGTGCCTGTGGACGGCGCAGTATTATCAGCACAGCCTCGGCGACACCTTGAACTGGGCCTTGCCAGTGCTGCTGCGTCAGGGCGAGCTGGCCGAAGCCCGCCAGGAACGCTTCTGGTCGGTGGCCCCCGGCGCCAGCGTCGATGACCCGCGAGTGGCCCGTGCGCCACGCCAGCGCGAGGCGCTGACCACGCTGGCCCAGCATCCCCACGGCGTCGCCCATCAGTTGTTGAGCAAACTGATGCTGAGCAAGGACAGCCTCGATCTGCTGCTGGCCAAGGGGCTGGTGCAGGTCGAAATCCGCCGCCACGCCCCCGGCGCTCGCCATGAACATTGGCTGGCGCAACCGGAGCTGCCGCTCAACAGCGAACAACGCGCGGCGTATGAAGCGATTCGCGCCGGTTTCGACAGTTATCACGCGTTTCTCCTGGCCGGCGTCACCGGCAGCGGCAAGACCGAAGTCTATCTGCAACTGATCCGCGAAACCCTCGAAGCCGGCAAACAGGCACTGGTGCTGATCCCGGAAATCAACCTCGGCCCGCAGACCCTGGCGCGTTTCGAACAGCGTTTCAATGCGCGCATCGCCCTGCTGCATTCGGCAGTGAATGATCGCGAACGCCTGGAAGCCTGGCTCGCCGCCCGTGATGGCGAGGCCGACATTATTATCGGCACCCGTTCGGCCCTGTTCACGCCGATGAAAAATCCCGGGCTGATCATCATCGATGAAGAACACGACGGCTCCTATAAACAGCAGGAAGGTCTGCGCTACCACGCTCGCGATCTGGCGCTGGTACGCGCGCGGCAGGAAAACATCCCGATCGTGCTCGGCTCCGCCACGCCGTCGCTGGAAAGTCTGCACAACGCTTACACCGGCCGCTACGGCCTGTTGCGTCTGAACGAGCGCGCCGGCGGCGCCAAGCAACCGCGCTTCCTGCGGCTGGACGTGAAAAGCCGTCCGCTCGACAGCGGTATTTCCGGGCCGATGCAGCAAGCCATCGGCCAGACCCTCGCCAACGGCCAGCAGGTGCTGGTGTTCCTCAACCGTCGCGGCTTTGCCCCGACCCTGCTCTGCCACGATTGCGGCTGGATGTCCGAGTGCTCGCGCTGCGATGCGCGCATGACCGTGCATCAACGTTACGGCGAGTTGCGCTGCCACCACTGCGGCAACGTCGAGCGCACGCCGCGCCAGTGCCCGAAGTGCAGCAAGGTCGATCTGCGCCCCGTCGGCGCCGGCACCGAACGCGCCGAAGAACGCCTGGCGATTCTGTTCCCGGATTACCCGGTACTGCGCGTCGATCGCGACAGCACCTCGCGCAAGGACGCGATGAATCAGCTGTTTGCGACGATTCAAAAGGGTCAGCCGTGCATTCTGGTCGGCACGCAGATGTTGGCCAAAGGGCACCATTTCCCCCGGGTGACGCTGGTATCGATTCTGGATGCCGACGGTGGCCTGTTTTCCGGCGACTTCCGCGCCAGCGAGCGCATGGCGCAGTTGATCGTCCAGGTCGCCGGGCGCGCCGGCCGGGCTGAGGAGCCGGGCAGGGTGATCATCCAGACGCATTTGGCCGACCATCCTTTATTGGTGCAACTGACCGAGCAGGGTTATTTCGCCTTCGCCGAACAAGCCTTGAGCGAGCGCCGCGCGGCCGGGTTGCCGCCGTTTGCCCATCTGGCGCTGCTGCGCGCCGAAGCGCACAAGCCGGGGCAGGCGGAAGGCTTTCTCGATGAAGCGTGCAGCGCGGCCGAACGCTTGCTGGCCGAATTGAATCTGAGCGGCATCGAGTTGCTCGGGCCGGTGCCGGCGCCGATGGAGCGCCGAGCCGGGCGTTATCGCGCCCAGCTGTTGTTACAGGCGACCGCGCGGGCACCGCTGCACCGCTTGCTGGCGAGCTGGATGCTGGTGCTGGAGCAGATGCCGAGTGGGCGGGCAGTGCGCTGGTCGCTGGATGTTGATCCCGTCGACTTGTACTGATTGATCGATTGCTATCGCTGGCAAGCCAGCTCCCACAGGGACTGCGCCGCTCTTGTGGGAGCTGGCTTGCCAGCGATAACGGTCGAATTGTCACCACAAATCCATAAGCTGCCTGCTAAGGTTGGCAAGCCCGTCTTCGCAACGGATAATGCCCAGTTTTTCCACCCGCGCATCGATGCGCCCGCCGCGCTTGCGGTCGAAAGAGAAGACCATGAAAGACACCATTCGCCAGCTGATCCAGCAAGCCCTCACCCAACTCGTCAACGAAGGTGTGTTGCCTGAAGGCCTGACGCCGGCGATCCAGGTGGAGAACGCCCGCGACAAGACCCACGGCGACTTCGCCAGCAACATCGCCATGATGCTGGCCAAGCCGGCCGGCATGAAGCCACGGGATCTGGCGGAGAAAATCATCGCCGCCCTGCCCTCTGACGAGAACGTCACCAAGGCCGAAATCGCCGGCCCGGGCTTCATCAATTTCTTCCAGAACACCCAGGCACTGGCCTCGCGCCTCGACGCCGCACTGGCCGACGCCCATGTCGGCGTGCGCAAGGCCGGCCCGGCGCAACGCACCGTGGTCGACCTGTCGGCGCCGAACCTGGCCAAGGAGATGCACGTCGGCCACTTGCGCTCGACCATCATCGGCGACGGCGTGGCCCGCGTGCTTGAGTTCCTCGGCGACGAAGTGATCCGCCAGAACCACGTCGGCGACTGGGGCACCCAGTTCGGCATGTTGATGGCGTACCTGCAGGAAAACCCGATCACCAGCGACGAATTGTCCGATCTGGAAAACTTCTACCGTGCGGCCAAGCAGCGTTTCGACGAGTCCGAAGAATTCGCCGATCGCGCGCGTGGCCTGGTGGTCAAGTTGCAGGCTGGCGATGCCGAATGCCTGGCACTGTGGACCAAGTTCAAGGACATCTCGCTGTCGCACTGCCAGAAGATCTACGAACTGCTCAACGTCAAACTGACCATGGCCGACGTGATGGGCGAAAGCGCCTACAACGACGACCTGATCAACGTGGTCAACGACCTGAAAGCAGCGGGCATGCTGGTCGAGAGCAACGGCGCCCAGTGCGTGTTCCTCGACGAGTTCAAGAACGCCGATGGCGACCCGCTGCCGGTGATCATCGTCAAGGCCGATGGCGGTTACCTGTACGCCACCACTGACCTGGCGGCCGTGCGCTACCGCAGCGGCAAGCTCAAGGCTGATCGCGCGTTGTATTTCGTCGACCAGCGCCAGGCCCTGCACTTTCAGCAGGTCTTCGCGGTGGCGCGCAAGGCCGGTTTCGTCACCCATCCGATGGAAATGGAACACATGGGGTTCGGTACCATGAACGGCGCCGATGGGCGTCCGTTCAAGACCCGTGATGGCGGCACCGTGAAGCTGATCGACCTGCTGACCGAAGCCCAGGAACGTGCCTACAACCTGGTGAAAGAGAAGAACCCGACCCTGGCCGAAGACGAGTTGCGCAACATCGCCAAGGTCGTCGGCATCGGCGCGGTGAAATACGCCGACCTGTCCAAGCATCGCACCAGCGACTACAGCTTCAACTTCGACCTGATGCTCAATTTCGAAGGCAACACCGCGCCGTATCTGCTGTACGCCTACACCCGTGTGGCCGGTGTGTTCCGCAAACTGGGCAAGGACTTCAGCGAAGTCGACGGCCAGATCGTCCTCGAAGCGGCGCACGAGCAGGAGCTGGCGGCGAAGCTGGCGCAGTTCGGCGAAGTGCTGAACAACGTGGCTGAAAAAGGCACGCCGCACATTCTCTGCACTTACCTGTACGACGTCGCCGGCCTGTTCTCCAGCTTTTACGAGAACTGCCCGATCCTCGCCGCCGACACCCCGGCACAGATGCAGAGCCGTCTGCGTCTGGCCGCACTGACCGGTCGCACCCTCAAGCAAGGCCTGGAGCTGTTGGGTCTGGAAACTCTGGAGCGTATGTAAGTTGGCTGCCAAGAAAAAACCTGCACCCAAACGCGGCGCCAGCCGCTATCAGGCCCCGGCGAAACAACCGATTCCGGGCTGGCTGTGGATGGCCATCGGCCTGACCGTCGGCGCGTTCATCGTGTTTCTGATGAAACTGGAACCGGGCAAGGGCAGCGACACGGTCAAGCGCGAGAAGGTCGAACAGCAGCAGAAAGCGTCAAAGATCGCCGAGGCCAACAAGACCCCGCCGAGCCCGACGCAACCGGTGAAGCCGAAGTACGACTTCTACACCTTGCTGCCGGAATCAGAAGTGATCGTGCCGCCGGACGCGGTACCGGAGAAGACCCTGCCGACGCCGCAAGTGCCGGCCGTCCCGACCACGCCGGTAACCCCGGCCGAAGCGGCGAAGATCGACACCGCACGGGCTCAAGCGGCATTGGCCGGGATCACGCCGCCGCCAGCGCCACCGGTGAGCAAGGCCGCGCCAGTGACCAAGTTCTTCCTCCAGGCCGGTTCGTTCCGCAAGGAAACCGATGCTGACAAGGTGCGTGCGCAGATCATTCTGCTCGGCCAAGCCGTGGCGGTGGAGTCCGGCACGGTCAAGGATGAAACCTGGTATCGCGTCTTGGTCGGCCCGTTCAGCAACCGCGAACAACTGACCACGGCGCAGAAACAACTGGCCGGTGCCGGCTTCAGCAACCTGTTGTTACAACAACGCCAGAGCCGCTAAGGCTCTCAGAGGTCAGCTGCAACTTGCAGGTGACCTTCAAACTTTATGGTGAGGGGATTTATCCCCGCGGGGCTGCGAAGCAGCCCTGAAACCAGCCATTGCGGTGCAGCAGGCATACCGCAAATGATGGTTTCGCGACTGCTCCGCAGCCGAACGGGGATAAATCCCCTCGCCACAGTCATCACACACACCATTCGTCTCCCATCGTCCCTGCCGGTTGAAATCCCCTCCAGCACCCCCATATGAATGGGCATAAGGCATTTTCGCCCCGCTGCGTGGAGACTCTTCCCTTGACCACCATCGTTTCAGTCCGCCGCCACGGCAAAGTCGTCATGGGCGGCGACGGCCAGGTTTCTCTCGGCAACACCGTGATGAAAGGCAACGCCAAAAAAGTCCGTCGCCTGTACCACGGCCAGGTCATCGCCGGTTTCGCCGGTGCCACCGCCGACGCCTTCACCCTGTTCGAACGTTTCGAAGGCCAGCTCGAAAAACATCAGGGTCACCTGATCCGCGCCGCCGTCGAACTCGCCAAAGAATGGCGCACCGACCGCTCCCTGAGCCGCCTCGAAGCGATGCTCGCGGTCGCCAACAAGGACGCCTCGCTGATCATCACCGGCAACGGTGACGTGGTCGAACCCGAAGATGGCCTGATCGCCATGGGTTCCGGCGGCGCCTACGCGCAAGCCGCCGCCAGCGCCCTGCTGAAAAAGACCGACTTGTCAGCGCGCGAGATCGTCGAAACCGCTCTCGGCATCGCTGGCGACATCTGCGTATTCACCAACCACACCCAGACCATTGAGGAGCAGGATCTCGCTGAGTAAGCCTGTTGCGGCCCGTGTGCCACGGCTTGTTTCTGCTTGAGGACCGTCAATTATTATGTCCATGACTCCCCGCGAAATCGTCCACGAACTCAACCGCCATATCATCGGCCAGGACGATGCCAAGCGCGCCGTCGCGATTGCCCTGCGCAACCGCTGGCGCCGCATGCAGCTGCCTGAAGAGCTGCGCGTTGAGGTGACCCCGAAGAACATCCTGATGATCGGCCCGACCGGTGTCGGTAAAACCGAGATCGCCCGTCGCCTGGCGAAACTGGCCAATGCGCCGTTCATCAAGGTCGAAGCGACCAAATTCACCGAAGTCGGTTATGTCGGCCGTGACGTCGAGTCGATCATCCGTGATCTGGCCGATGCCGCGATCAAAATGCTCCGCGAACAGGAAATGACCCGCGTACGCCACCGCGCCGAAGACGCTGCCGAGGACCGCATCCTCGACGCGCTGCTGCCGCCGGCACGCATGGGTTTCAGCAACGAAGAAGCGCCGAGCTCCGATTCCAACACCCGTCAGCTGTTCCGCAAGCGCCTGCGCGAAGGCCAGTTGGACGACAAGGAAATCGAGATCGAAGTCGCCGAAGTCTCCGGCATCGAAATTGCCACGCCGCCAGGCATGGAAGAGATGACCAACCAGCTGCAATCGCTGTTTGCCAACATGGGCAAGGGCAAGAAAAAGTCGCGCAAGCTCAAGGTCAAGGAAGCGCTGAAACTGGTGCGTGATGAAGAAGCCGGGCGTCTGGTCAACGAAGAAGAACTGAAGGCCAAGGCGCTGGAAGCGGTCGAGCAGCACGGTATCGTCTTCATCGACGAGATCGACAAGGTCGCCAAGCGCGGCAATGTCGGCGGCGCCGATGTCTCCCGTGAAGGCGTACAGCGCGACCTGCTGCCGCTGATCGAAGGCTGCACCGTCAACACCAAACTGGGCATGGTCAAGACTGACCACATCCTGTTCATCGCCTCCGGCGCGTTCCACTTGAGCAAGCCAAGCGATCTGGTGCCGGAGCTGCAAGGTCGTCTGCCGATCCGCGTCGAGCTCAAGGCCCTGAGCCCGGAAGACTTCGAACGCATCCTCAGCGAACCGCACGCCTCGCTCACCGAGCAATACTGCGCGCTGCTGAAAACCGAAGGCCTGAACATCCAGTTCCAGCCCGAGGGCATCAAGCGTCTGGCGGAGATCGCCTGGCAGGTCAACGAGAAAACCGAGAACATCGGTGCCCGTCGCCTGCACACCCTGCTTGAGCGCCTGCTCGAAGAGGTGTCGTTCAGCGCCGGCGACCTGGCCAGCGCCCACGATGACAAGGCGATTCTGATCGACGCCGACTACGTCAACAGCCACCTCGGCGAATTGGCGCAGAACGAAGATCTGTCCCGTTATATCCTGTAAGCCATACTTACAGCGGTAGCGGACCCTGTGGGAGCGAGCCTGCTCGCGAAGAGGTCGTGTCAGGCGGTATCAATGCCGTCTGACCCGCCGCTTTCGCGAGCAGGCTCGCTCCCACATTTGAATCAGGGTCGCCCACACATCGGACGCCAGCCCATGAATCGAATCCCCACCGACATCAAACTGCACAAAGCCTCGAAAACCCTGACGCTCACTTACGCGTCCGGCGAGGAATACACTCTGCCCGCCGAGTTTCTGCGCGTGCACTCTCCCTCCGCCGAGGTCCAGGGCCACGGCAAACCGATCCTGCAATTCGGCAAGCTCAACGTGGGTCTTAGCAAGCTGGAACCGGCTGGCAACTATGCACTGAAACTTACCTTCGACGACGGTCACGACAGCGGCCTGTTCACTTGGGAATACCTCTACGAACTCGGCAAGCGCCAGAACGAACTCTGGGACGATTATCTTGCCGAGCTGCGCGCTGCCGGAAAATCCCGCGATCCGAACGAGTCGTTCGTCAAGCTGATGCTCTAGGCCGTGGCTCTCGCTCTTTAGAGGGCATTTTCTAACTTCATCTGTTTGAATGCTCCGCGCATATGGCCCCGGATCGGCCGCTTGCGAAAAAAATTAAACTCGGGTAACCAATGGAGCTGGCAAGTTCCCTGCAGTGCTCTACGACTGTAAAGCAGCTATGCAGAATCAACGGTCACCCGAGCAGTAGTACCCGGCATTGGCTGTGGAAGCGACAGCGTGAAACCGGGTACTCGTCTCAGGACAATGGAGCGTCGTAGATGAGTGACAAGAATAACGATGACCTGAAGTACCAAGCCTCGGAAAACACTCTGGGGCTTAACCCCGTCGTCGGGCTGCGCGGAAAGGATCTGCTGGCCTCTGCTCGAATGGTGCTGAAACAGGCCATCAGACAACCGATTCACAGCGTCAGGCACGTGACCCATTTCGGCCTCGAGCTGAAGAACGTGCTGCTGGGTAAATCCGCGCTGCAACCGGCCGGTGACGACCGCCGTTTCGCCGACCCGGCGTGGAGCCAGAACCCGCTGTACAAACGTTATCTGCAAACCTACCTGGCCTGGCGCAAGGAACTGCATGCCTGGATCGATGACAGCAGCCTGTCCCCCAAGGACATCGCTCGCGGGCATTTCGTCATCAACCTGATGACCGAAGCCATGGCGCCGACCAACACGGCGGCCAACCCGGCGGCGGTCAAACGCTTCTTCGAAACCGGCGGCAAAAGCCTGCTCGATGGCCTCTCGCATCTGGCCAAGGATCTGGTGCACAACGGCGGCATGCCGAGCCAGGTCAACATGGGCGCGTTCGAAGTCGGCAAGAGCCTCGGCGTCACCGAAGGCGCGGTGGTGTTCCGCAATGATGTGCTGGAGCTGATCCAGTACCGGCCGATCACCGAGCAGGTCCACGAACGCCCACTGCTGGTAGTGCCGCCGCAGATCAACAAGTTCTACGTCTTCGACTTGAGCCCGGACAAGAGTCTGGCGCGCTTCTGCCTGCGCAACAATGTGCCGACCTTCATCATCAGCTGGCGCAACCCGACCAAGGCCCAGCGCGAATGGGGCCTGTCTACCTACATCGAAGCGCTGAAAGAAGCCGTCGATGTGGTCACGGCGATCACCGGCAGCAAAGATGTGAACATGCTCGGCGCCTGCTCCGGCGGCATCACCTGCACCGCCCTGCTCGGCCACTACGCTGCGCTCGGCGAGAACAAGGTCAACGCCCTCACCCTGCTGGTCAGCGTGCTCGACACCACCCTGGACAGCGACGTCGCCCTGTTCGTCGATGAGCAGACTCTGGAGACCGCCAAGCGCCACTCCTACCAGGCCGGCGTGCTCGAAGGCAAAGACATGGCCAAGGTCTTCGCCTGGATGCGCCCCAACGATCTGATCTGGAACTACTGGGTCAACAACTACCTGCTCGGCAATGAGCCGCCAGTGTTCGACATTCTGTTCTGGAACAACGACACCACCCGCCTGCCCGCTGCGTTCCACGGCGACCTGATCGAGATGTTCAAAAACAATCCACTGATCCGCCCCAATGCACTGGAAGTGTGCGGCACGCCGATCGACCTCAAGCAGGTCACCGCCGACATCTTCTCGCTGGCCGGCACCAACGATCACATCACGCCGTGGAAGTCCTGCTACAAGTCGGCGCAGCTGTTCGGCGGCAAAGTTGAATTCGTGCTGTCGAGCAGCGGCCATATCCAGAGCATTCTCAACCCGCCGGGCAATCCGAAATCGCGTTACATGACCAGCGAAGAGATGGCGGCGACTGCCGATGACTGGCAGGAAAACTCGACCAAGCACACCGATTCCTGGTGGCTGTACTGGCAGGCATGGCTGGCCGAGCGCTCGGGCAACCTGAAAAAGGCCCCGACGAAACTGGGCAACAAAGCGTACCCGGCAGGCGAGGCTTCGCCGGGCACTTACGTTCACGAGCGGTAACTGACACCACCCATTGTGGGAGAGGGCCTTGTGGCGAGGGGATTTATCCCCGTTGGGTTGCGAAGCGACCCCGAATCCTGAAACCGTGATTTGTCAGACGCACCGCGGCTACTCGATTCACGACTGCTTCGCAGCCGAACGGGGATAAATCCCCTCACCACAAGGTCCGCTCCTACAGGAATACGGGTCTACTTGAAATCTACAGGGCCTGAAGCATGCCGCAACCGTTCATATTCCGCACCGTCGATCTGGATGGCCAGACCCTTCGCACGGCGGTGCGTCCCGGCAAGCCTCATTTGACGCCTCTGCTGATTTTCAACGGCATCGGCGCCAACCTGGAGCTGGTGTTCCCGTTTGTCGCTGCGCTCGACCCGGATCTGGAAGTGATCGCCTTCGACGTGCCCGGGGTCGGCGGCTCGTCGACGCCGAACCGGCCGTATCGCTTCCCCGGCCTGGCCAAACTGACGGCGCGGATGCTCGACTATCTTGACTACGGTAAGGTCAATGTGATCGGCGTGTCGTGGGGCGGAGCTCTGGCGCAGCAGTTTGCCTACGACTATCCCGAGCGCTGCAAGAAACTGGTACTGGCGGCCACTGCGGCCGGTGCGGTGATGGTGCCGGGCAAACCGAAAGTGCTGTGGATGATGGCCAGCCCGCGCCGCTACATTCAGCCATCCCATGTGATCCGCATCGCGCCGATGATCTACGGCGGCTCGTTCCGTCGCGACCCGACGCTGGCTGCCAGCCATGCGGCGAAAGTGCGCTCGGCGGGCAAGCTCGGTTACTACTGGCAACTGTTCGCCGGCCTCGGCTGGACCAGCATCCACTGGCTGCACAAGATCCATCAGCCGACGCTGGTGCTGGCCGGCGATGACGATCCGCTGATTCCGCTGATCAACATGCGCATGCTCGCCTGGCGCATTCCCAACGCCCAGTTGCACATCATCGATGACGGCCATCTGTTCCTGATTACCCGCGCCGAAGCGGTGGCGCCGATCATCATGAAGTTTCTCGAAGAGGAGCGTCTGCGCGCAGTCATGCACCCGCATCCGACCCCGCTGGGCAGCTGATCGCGGCGGCCTGCTTTATGCAGCACTTTCCAAATCAAGCGCGCGGCAGGACGCCGCGCAGGCAGCAACCGGTTACAGCGTCTATGGTGTTCTGGTTCGGTGAGTGTGTTTTTGCCCTGAAGACGAAGGAGTGTTGAGTCATGCGCGAAAAACCAGCGACGGGCGTGGTGCCCAGCCCCGCCGTGTTTATCAACGCCCAGAGTGCGATCGCCGGTCTGCGTGGCAGGGATCTGCTGTCGACACTGCGCAGCGTCGCCGCCCACGGCTTGCGCAATCCGTTGCACAGCGCCAGGCACGCGCTGAAGCTTGGCGGGCAGTTGGGGCGCGTGCTGCTCGGCGAAACCCTGCACCCGACCAATCCGCAAGACAGCCGCTTCGCCGATCCGGCGTGGAGCCTCAACCCGTTCTACCGGCGCAGCCTGCAGGCGTATCTGGCCTGGCAGAAACAGGTCAAGAGCTGGATCGATGAAGGCGACATGAGCCCTGAAGATCGTGCCCGTGCGCACTTCGCTTTCACTCTGCTCAATGACGCCGTAGCGCCCTCCAACACCCTACTCAATCCGCTGGCGGTCAAGGAGCTGTTCAATTCCGGCGGGCAGAGTCTGGTGCGTGGCCTGAGCCATCTGTTCGATGATCTGTTGCACAACGACGGCCTGCCACGGCAAGTGACCAAGCAGGCGTTCGAGGTCGGCAAAACCGTAGCGACCACCACTGGGGCTGTGGTGTTTCGCAATGAAATGTTCGAGTTGATCCAGTACAAATCGATGAGCGAAAAGCAGTACGCCAAGCCCTTGCTGGTGGTGCCGCCGCAAATCAACAAGTACTACATCTTCGATCTGAGCCCGCAGAACAGCTTCGTCCAGTACGCCCTGAAAAACAGCCTGCAGACCTTCATGATCAGCTGGCGCAACCCTGATGTGCGCCATCGCGAGTGGGGCCTGTCGAGTTACGTCGAAGCGGTCGAAGAAGCGATGAACATCTGCCGGGCGATTACCGGCGCGCGTGAAGTGAACCTGATGGGCGCCTGCGCCGGCGGCCTGACCATTGCCGCCCTGCAAGGGCATTTGCAGGCCAAACGGCAACTGCGCCGGGTCGCCAGCGCGACTTACCTGGTCAGTCTGCTCGACAGCCAGATCGAAACCCCGGCCACGCTGTTCGCCGACGAGCAAACACTGGAAGCGGCCAAACGTCGCTCGTACCAGCGAGGCGTGCTCGACGGTCGCGACATGGCCAAGGTCTTCGCCTGGATGCGCCCCAACGATTTGATCTGGAGCTATTTCGTCAACAACTACCTGCTGGGCAAGGAGCCGCCAGCCTTCGACATCCTCTACTGGAACAACGACAACACGCGCCTGCCGGCGGCGCTGCACGGCGATCTGCTGGACTTCTTCAAGCACAACCCGCTGATCCACGCTGGCGGTCTCGAGGTGTGCGGTACGCCGATCGATCTGCAGAAGGTCAATGTCGACAGCTTCAGCGTCGCCGGCATGAACGACCACATCACGCCGTGGGACGCGGTGTATCGCTCGACCCTGCTGCTCGGTGGCGAACGACGTTTCGTGCTGTCCAACAGCGGCCACGTGCAGAGCATCCTCAACCCGCCGAGCAACCCGAAAGCTGCCTACGTCGAGAACGCCAAACTGAGCAGCGACCCGCGTGCCTGGTACTACGATGCCAAACACGTCGACGGCAGCTGGTGGCCGCAGTGGCTGGAATGGGTCGCCCAGCGCTCCGGCGCCCTGAATGAGACTCGCACCACCCTCGGCAATCCGAACTATCCACCGATGGAAGCAGCACCTGGCACCTATGTGCATGTGCGCTGACGCTCAACCGAAATTTTCTAAGAAGACTGGATGAAAACCCGCGACCGGATCCTCGAATGTGCGCTGCAACTGTTCAACGAAAAGGGTGAACCGAACGTTTCCACCATGGAGGTGGCGAACGAAATGGGGATCAGCCCGGGCAATCTCTACTACCACTTCCACGGTAAGGAACCGCTGATTCTCGGCCTGTTCGAACGCTTCCAGCACGAGCTCGCGCCCCTGCTCGACCCGCCGCCGGACGTTGAACTGGCGCCGGAGGATTACTGGCTGTTTCTGCATTTGATCGTCGAGCGCCTGGCGCAATACCGGTTCCTGTTCCAGGACCTGTCGAACCTCGCCGGGCGCTTGCCGAAACTGGCCAAGGGGATTCGCAATCTGCTCAATGCGCTGAAGCGGACGCTGGCGTCGTTGCTGGCGCGATTGAAGGCTTCGGGGCAACTGGTCAGCGATACCCAGGCATTGGGGCAACTGGTGGAGCAGGTGACCATGACGTTGCTGTTCTCGCTGGATTACCAGCGGATTCTTGATCGTGAGGGAGAGGTTCGGTTGGTGGTTTATCAGATCATGATGCTGGTGGCGCCGCATTTGCTGCCGCCAGTGAAGGTGGCGACAGAGCGAATGGCCCTGCAATACCTTGAGGATCACGACTGACCCGAAAAGCCCCTCACCCTAACCCTCTCCCGGAGGGGAGAGGGGACTGATTGGGGGATGTTCGCGAGCTACGCCGACCTGAGCGAGCTTCTTTGAATCGATAATCGACTCGATTTGTTGAGGTCGACGTATGACGCAGGACACCTCGGTCGGCTCCCTCTCCTTGGGGAGAGGGCTGGGGTGAGGGGCCGCTTGGAATGCACAAACAAAAACGCCCGACCTTCACAGGCCGGGCGTTTTTGATTTGCCCTGAAATCAGGACTGACTGGATGGCGTCGACGGTGTCGATGCCGCAGTCGGAGTAGCTGCTGCCGTGGGTGCCGCAGCGGAGTTTGCCGCGTTGGCCAGAGCTGTTGGCGCAGTCGATGGTGCGGCGGCCGGTTTCGGCGCAGCGGCTTTCGGCGCGGCCGGCTTTTTCACTGCTGGCTTTTTCGCCGCAGCCGGTTTGGCCGCAGGCTTCGCAGCGGGTTTGGCGGCAGCAGTTTTCGCTGCTGGCTTGGCCGCTGGTTTTGCTACTGCTTTAGCCGCAGGTTTTGCTGCTGCTTTGGCGGCAACCGGTTTGGCTGCCGCTTTGGCCGCAGGCTTGGCGGCTGCAGTTTTTGCCGCAGCTTTCGCAGCCGGTTTTGCCGCCGCTTTGGCCAGTGGCTTGGCTGCGGTTTTCGCCGCAGGTTTGGCCGCTGCAGTTTTACTGGCAGGTTTCGCCGCAGCGGTTTTCGCCGCTACGGGCTGAGCTTTCAGACCGGTGAGTTTTTCGATCTGCTTTGTCAGCGTATCGACCTTGGCGTTGAGCGCCTTGACCTCATTGCGGCTCGGCACACCCAGGCGCGAAATCGCGCTGTTCAGGCGCTTGTCGAAAGCCCCTTCCAGCTCGTCCCACTTGCCCAGTGCGCGATCTTTCACGCCGCTGATACGCGACTTGGCCGAAGAGGTCGAATCCTCGACTTTCTTGCCGACGGCAGTCTTGGTGAGCTTCTCGGCTTTCTCGCCGTCTTTGACCAATGCATCGAAGAGTTTGCTGCCGTCAGTGTCGATCTTCGAGTACACGCCTAAACCAGCCAGCCAGATTTTGCGGGAGTAGGACTCGACCTTCCCGACCCACGAGCTGCTTTCTTTATCGGTGTTCTTTTTGCCAGCCATCCCGTTCTCCTTAAGATTTTCGCGCGACGCGTTCGAGCAATGCCGTCAGCTCATCGAGCTTAGCAGAGAGTGCCTCAACGTCATGTTTAGACGGAATGCCGATCCGATTCAAGGCGCTGGCCACACGGTTGTCGAAGGCCTTCTCGACCTTGTCGAGCTGAACTTCAACGCGACCCTTGAACGAGCTGACCTGCGTGGCCGCGTCGTCGATCTCGGCGTTGGCCGCATGGAGTTTTTCGCTGACGGCTTTTTTGCCTTTCTTTTCAACAGTTTGACCGGCGGCGACGAGCTCTTGAAAGTACTCGCTGCCCTCCTGGCCGACCTTGGTGTAGGCGCCCAGGCCTGCCAGCCAGATCTTGCGGGCATAGGATTTGACGTCGCTCAGAGTGGAAGTCGGAGCGTCGATTTTTTTCTTCAAAATGACTTTGGCCATGGTGCACCTCACGCGCAGAAGGTTTGAGGAACTGCCGGACGAGTGTCGGGCTCAGGCACAAAGTAGGGAGAAAAATTAGAAAGGGCACCCTAACCAGCGGGAGCATCACAGAACAAATGTGGGAGCGAGCCTGCTCGCGAAAGCGGTTTGTCAATCACGGATAATTTGACTGAAAGAACGCTTTCGCGAGCAGGCTCGCTCCCACAGGGGATTGGATTTCAATCTGAAAATCAGGCCAGGGCTTTGTCGAGGGCTTTCTCGATCTCGGCTTTGATCATGCCGCTCATGGCCGACATCATCAGGCCCAGTTCGACGTCGACCCTGATCGAATCGTCCGCCACATGCACTTCGCCTTTCACGCCGGAGCGCTTGAGGTTCAGGGTGTCGCCTGACCATTGCGGCTCCAAGCCGTATTGTTCATTGAGCTTTGTGGCCAGTTTGTCGGCCTTTTCGCGGGCGGCTTCCTTGCCCAGGGTGTGGGCGCGCTCAACACTGATTTTGGCCATGGAATGACTCCTGATGATTGAATGGCTTACGTTGAATCTTGACCGCATCTGCGGCAAATCGTCCCGAAGGTTGCCCATCTTACCTTTAGCCATTCCAAGACAAAGCATGGCTTGGGGATTAGAATGTCGCGCATTCTCTTTTGGTGACAGCGATATGACTGATCAGCGCAAAGGCAGCGATGCCGAACCCACCACTCACTTCGGCTTCAAAAACGTTCCGGAAAGCCAGAAAGCGGAAAAAGTCGCTGAGGTTTTCCATTCCGTAGCCGCGAAATACGACCTGATGAACGACCTTCTGTCGGGCGGCATGCACCGTCTGTGGAAGCGTTTCGCGATCGAGCTTTCCGGCGTGCGCAGCGGCAACCGCGTGCTCGACATCGCTGGTGGCACCGGCGACCTGACCCGCAAGTTCTCGAACCTCGTCGGCCCGACCGGCCAGGTCGTGCTGGCCGACATCAACGAGTCGATGCTCAAGGTCGGCCGTGATCGTCTGCTCGATCTGGGCGTTGCCGGCAACGTCGAATTCGTCCAGGCCGACGCGGAAAAACTGCCATTCCCGGACAACCATTTCGACTGCGTGACCATCGCCTTCGGCCTGCGCAACGTCACGCACAAAGAGGACGCGTTGCGTTCGATGCTGCGCGTGCTCAAGCCCGGCGGCCGCCTGCTGGTGCTGGAATTCTCCAAGCCGACCAACGCGCTGATGTCCAAAGCCTACGACGCCTACTCGTTCGCCTTCATGCCGCTGATGGGCAAGCTGATCACCAATGACTCGGAAAGCTATCGCTACCTGGCCGAATCGATCCGCATGCACCCGAATCAGGAAACCCTGAAGTCGATGATGGTCGAGGCCGGTTTCGACCGCGTGACCTATCACAACATGACCGCAGGCATCGTCGCCCTGCACCGCGGCATCAAACCCTGATGTTGCTCACCGGGCTGCTCGCCAGCGTCGAACTCGGCCTCAACCGGGTGCTGCGTCTCGACAGCACGGCGCTGCCGCGCCTGGCGCATCTGACCGGCAAGGTGATTGCCGTCGACTGCCGCAGCCCGGCGCTGCAACTGTTCATCCTGCCCAGCGACGAAGGCTTGATGCTCGCCTCGCAGTGGGCAGCGGATGTCGATTGCACGTTGCGCGCACCGGCATCGAGCCTGGTGAAACTGGCCCTGAGCAAGGACAAGACCGCCGTGCTGCACGCGCCGGAAGTCGAGCTCGATGGCGACAGCGGCGTGCTGCTGGAGCTGGCCGGCGTACTGCAGGATCTTGAGCTGGACTGGGAGTACGAACTCTCGCGCTGGCTCGGTCCGGTCGCCACGCAATTGCTCGGTGGCCATCTGCGCAGCCGCGCACGCTGGTATCAACAAGGATTTGCCAGCCTCAACCAGAATCTTGCCGAATACCTCGCCGAAGAATCGCGCACCCTTGTCGGGCAGCGTGAAGCCGAAGCGCGATTCAGCGAACTGGACCGGATCAAACTTGATCTGGAACGACTCGAGGCGCGTTTCGAGCGCCTTTCCCGATCCCTCGACCCAAGCGATAACGCATGAAGCTGCTTGCCGTCCGCCGTCTGTTGCGCATCCAGCGCGTCGTGATCCGCTACCGCCTCGATGACCTGCTGTTCGATCTGCCACTGCCCTGGTTCCTTCTGGCCGTGCGCTTTTTGCTGCCGTGGCGCTGGCTGCCGCGCAAGCCGCTGGAGCTCAACCGTGGCGCGCGCTTGCGTCTGGCGTTGCAGGATCTGGGGCCGATCTTCATCAAGTTCGGGCAGATCCTTTCAACCCGCCGTGACCTGCTGCCGGAGGACATCGCCGATGAGCTGATGCTCTTGCAGGACCGCGTACCGCCGTTCGATTCGCAAGTGTCGATCAAGCTGATCGAAGAACAGCTGGGCAAGAAAATCAGCGAAGTGTTCAGCCGTTTCGACGTCGCCCCGCTGGCCTCGGCCTCGGTGGCGCAGGTGCATGCGGCGCAGCTCAAAAGCGGCGAAGAAGTCGTGGTCAAGGTCATTCGCCCGGGCCTGAAACCGATCATCGCGCAGGATCTGGCGTGGCTGTTCATCCTCGCCCGCGCCGCCGAGAAGTTCTCCGCTGACGCGCGCCTGCTGCACCCGGTCGATGTGGTGCAGGACTACGAAAAAACCATTTACGACGAACTCGATCTGTTGCGCGAGGCGGCCAACGCCAGCCAGTTGCGCCGCAACTTCGAAGGCTCGCAGCTGCTTTATGTACCGCAAGTCTATTGGGACTGGTGCCGGCCGAAAGTGCTGGTCATGGAGCGCATTTACGGCATTCAGGTCACCGATCTGGCGACCCTCGCTGACCAGCGCACCGACATGAAAATGCTCGCCGAGCGTGGCGTGGAGATTTTCTTCACTCAAGTGTTCCGCGACAGCTTCTTCCACGCCGACATGCACCCGGGCAACATTTTCGTCAGCACCGTCAATCCGTGGAGCCCGCAATACATCGCGATCGACTGCGGCATCGTCGGCAGCCTGACCCCGGAAGACCAGGACTATCTGGCGCGCAACCTGTTCGCCTTCTTCAAGCGTGACTACCGTCGTGTGGCGCAACTGCACATCGACTCGGGCTGGGTGCCGGCGGAAACCAAACTCAACGAATTCGAAGCAGCGATCCGTACGGTGTGCGAACCGATCTTCGAAAAACCGTTAAAAGATATTTCATTTGGCCAGGTGCTGATGCGCCTGTTCCAGACCGCACGCCGCTTCAACATGGAAGTGCAGCCGCAACTGGTGCTGTTGCAGAAGACCTTGCTGAACATCGAAGGCCTCGGCCGTCAGTTGTATCCGGATCTGGATCTGTGGAACACCGCGCAGCCGTTTCTCGAGCGCTGGATGCGCGAACGCGTCAGCCCGAAAGCCTTGCTGGGCAACGTGCAGAGCCAGCTGGAGCAGATTCCGCACCTGTCGAACATGGCCCGCGATCTGCTCGAACGCATGTCGCAACCCCACGCCAAAGACCCACCGCCGCCGTGGCGCAAACGCAAGGACGACTGGTTCCTGCGCCTGCTCGGCTGCGCGCATCTGGCCGGCGGCGCGATCCTCGCTGCGGGTGGTCCGCTGACCGAGTGGGCGCACTGGCCCGCCGGAATCATGATCGCGGTCGGTTTGTATCTGGTCGTTCGCCGATAGCACGATTGAGCTGCAAGTTATAAGCTGCCAGCTCCAAGCTTGACGCTACTGGCACACCGCAACGTGCGTTTACTTGCAGCTCGAAGCTCATGGCTTGCTGCTGCTTTTCGAGATTTGACGATGAAAAACTGGCTGGACGAGATCAAGTGGGATGCTGACGGCCTGGTGCCGGCGATTGCCCAGGATCACAAGACCGGGCGCGTATTGATGATGGCCTGGATGAACCGCGAAGCGCTGGAACTGACCGCTGCGGAGAATCGTGCAATCTACTGGTCACGTTCCCGTGGCAAGCTGTGGCGCAAGGGCGAAGAGTCCGGCCATGTGCAGACCCTGCATGAAATGCGCCTGGACTGTGATGCCGACGTGATCATCCTGATGGTTGAACAGATCGGCGACATCGCCTGCCACACCGGCCGTCAAAGCTGCTTTTACCGGGTCTTCGAAAACGGCGACTGGAAAACGGTCGATCCGGTACTGAAAGACCCGCACGCTATCTATTCCGCAGGACACACACATGAGTGACACCCTGACCCGCCTCGCTCAGGTACTTGAAGAGCGCAAAGGCGCAGCCGCCGACAGTTCGTATGTCGCCAGCCTGTATCACAAGGGGCTGAACAAGATTCTGGAGAAAGTCGGCGAAGAGTCGGTCGAAACCATTATTGCCGCCAAGGATGCCGCCATCAGCGGCGATTGCAGTGATGTGATCTACGAGACCGCCGACCTGTGGTTCCACAGCATGGTCATGCTCGCCCAACTGGGGCAGCATCCGCAGGCCGTGCTGGATGAACTGGACCGTCGCTTCGGCCTGTCCGGACACGTCGAGAAAGCCTCGCGTCCGTCCGCCTGAACAACTTTTAGAGAGGAATCGCCACATGGGCATTTTTGACTGGAAACACTGGGTCGTCATTCTGATTGTCGTGGTGCTGGTGTTCGGTACCAAAAAACTGAAAAACCTCGGCACCGACGTTGGCGAATCGATCAAGGGCTTTCGCAAAGCCATGAACGACGACGAAAAACCGGCCGAACCGAGCGTGACCCCGCCGGCCCAGCCTGTGCCACCGGTGCAGCCGCAAACCACCGCTCAGGCCAACCCGCCGCACACCATCGACGTGCAGGCGCAAAAAGTCGAAGAGCCGATCCGCAAAGACGTGTGAGCACTGACTAATGTTTGGTATCAGCTTCTCTGAACTGCTGCTCGTCGGCCTCGTCGCCCTGCTGGTGCTCGGCCCCGAGCGTCTGCCGGGCGCGGCGCGCACCGCCGGTCTGTGGGTCGGCCGCCTGAAGCGCAGCTTCAACGCGATCAAACAGGAAGTTGAACGTGAAATAGGTGCCGACGAGATCCGTCGGCAACTGCACAACGAACATATTCTGTCGCTGGAGCAAGAGGCGCGGAAGATCTTCAATCCGAACCAGCAGGAGCCGACGCCGGTCGAGCCTGTGGGCGAGCAGACGATTCACAGCGCTGCCGCTCCGACTCCTGCACCTGTTGTAACACCGCCAGGACCGGCGCCGGTTACCACAGACACATCGGTTGAACACGTAGCGCCCTCCGCCGCGCCGACTACACCAGCGCCTCAAGACCCTACACTGCCGCCGCGAGCCCCATGAGCGATCTTCCGGAAAACGACCAGCACATGCCGCTGGTATCGCACCTCACCGAGTTGCGCACCCGCCTGCTGCGTTGCGTGGCGGCGATCTTCATTATCTTTGCCGGGCTGTTCGCGTTCACCCAGCAGATCTACACCTTCGTCTCGACGCCGTTGCGCCAGTACCTGCCGGTCGGCGCGACGATGATCGCCACCGACGTGTCGTCGCCGTTCCTGACGCCGCTGAAGCTGACCATGATGGTTTCGCTATTCCTCGCGATTCCGGTGATCCTGCATCAGATCTGGGGCTTTATCGCGCCGGGCCTGTACAAGCATGAAAAACGCGTTGCGGTACCGCTGCTGATCTCCAGCATCCTGCTGTTCTACATCGGCATGGCGTTCGCCTATTACTTCGTCTTTCCGTTGATCTTCAAGTTCTTCGCCGCTGCCACCCCGGCCGGCGTGGAAATGATGACCGACATCGTCAGCTACCTCGATTTCGTCATGACGCTGTTCTTCGCCTTCGGCGTGGCGTTCGAGATTCCGGTGGCCGTGGTCCTGCTGGTGTGGATCGGCGTGGTCGACGTCAAATACCTGAAGAAGATCCGCCCGTACGTGATCATCGGCTGCTTCGTAGTCGGCATGATCCTCACTCCGCCGGACATTTTCTCGCAGACCCTGCTGGCCGTGCCGATGTGGATGCTGTTCGAGATCGGCATTCTCTTCGGCGCGCTGGTCAGCAAGCGCGAACGCCCGGACGAAACCCCGGCCGACGACCACAACGACCAGCCGCCAGCGACCCAGGCATGAACCTGCTGCTGCTCGAAGAGGCCGACTTCATTGCGGCCGACCGCGTGATCCTGCGCGACAGGCGCCTGACCCACATGCAGGAAGTTCATCGCTCGGAAGTCGGCGACAGCCTGCGCGTCGGGCGCATCAACGGGCTGATGGGTTCGGCCGAGTTGCTGCGCCTCGAAGCGGGCGAAGCGGAGCTGCGCGTCAGCCTCGACCAGCCACCGCCGGCGAAGTTGCCGCTGACCCTGGTGCTGGCCCTGCCCCGGCCGAAAATGCTGCGCCGCGTGTTCCAGACCGTCGCGACCATGGGTGTGGCCAAGGTGATTCTGGTCAACAGCTATCGCGTCGAAAAAAGCTTCTGGCAGACGCCGTTTCTGGAGCCGGAAGCGATTCGTGAGCAGTTGATCCTCGGGCTCGAACAGGCTCGCGATACGGTATTGCCGGAGATCGTCATCGAAAAGCGCTTCAAGCCTTTCGTTGAGGATCGGCTGCCGGCGATCAGCGCGGGCACCCTCGGCCTGGTCGGGCACCCCGGCCACTTCCCGCCCTGCCCGCGCGCCCTGAACGAACCGGTGACCCTGGCCATTGGCCCCGAGGGTGGCTGGATTCCCTACGAAATCGATCTGCTGGCCAAATCCGGCCTGCAACCGGTGCAATTGGGCGAGCGCATCCTGCGCGTCGAAACCGCCGTCACCGCCCTGCTCGCACGCCTGTTCTAGCGCGACACCGATCCTGTGTAGGAGCTGCCGAAGGCTGCGATCTTTTGATCTTGTTTTTAAAAGCAAGATCAAAGGATCGCAGCCTCGTTGCACTCGTCAGCTCCTACAAGCCCCTACAGTCGCAGACAAGTGGCGTTACAGATTGCCACCACCCAGCCGATACAACCCCTATAAGTCCAATTAAGTGGTCCGAAGGGAGTGGTCGCATGTACCGTTGGTTAGCCGAGAGTCTTGGAAACGTCAGCGTCAAACGCAAGCTGGGCATCGGTTTCGGCCTGGTGCTGTTGCTGACGCTGTTGATCACTTTCACCGGCTGGACCGGCATGAGCGGCATCATTAGCCGTGGCGACAAGCTCGGCTTCATTTCCAGCCTCAATGAGCTGACCAAAGACCTGCGCCTGGCGCGCATGGACTACGACATGCGTCGTGGTGAACAGGGTCCGGGCGCGGTCAATGAATTGCTCAGCAAACTCGAAAGCGGTCTGCAGTCGGCACGCGGCATGATCGAGCAGCCGTCCGATGTGGCGATGGTCGACCAGCAACTGGCTGCGGTTGCCGAATACAAACGCGCTTTCGGCGAAATGACCCAGGCCACCGTGCACCGTGAAGATGCGCGCAGCAAGCTTGGCGCCAACGCTGACAATGCTGTGGCCAAGGTCGGCGAAGTCGAAAGTGCGCTGCTGCAAGGCGACAGCGTTGCGCAGTACAACGCTGTCATCGAGCTGAGCAAACTGTTGCAGCAGGCGCGCTATCAGGTGCGCGGTTACACCTACAGCGGCAAGGCCGATGCCGAGCAACCGGCGCTGACCGCCATCGACAACGCCTTGAAGAATCTCGAAAGCCTGCCGACCCGCGTGCCAGAGCAGCACATCGCCAACCTGCAGCAAGCCACCGATTCGCTCAAGGCTTACCGCGCCGCTGTCGCTCAGTTCCGTGATTCGCAGGTCAAGAACGCCGCCGCACTGGCCAACATGTCGGCTCAGGGCGACATCCTGATCGCGGCCAGCAAGAAGCTCACCGAATCGCAAACCGTGGTGCGCGACACCGATGCCGCCCATGCCAAGAACATGCTGCTGATCGCCACTGCGCTGGCACTGGCCTTCGGTCTGATTGCGGCTTGGGCGATCACTCGGCAAATCATCATTCCGCTGACCCAGACCCTGAAAGTCGCCGAGCGCGTGGCCGCTGGCGACCTGACCCACAACCTGGTTTCCCTGCGTCGCGACGAACTCGGTCAATTGCAGCGCTCGATGCAAAGCATGACCCAGGGCCTGCGCGAGTTGATCGGTGGCATCAGCGACGGGGTCACGCAGATCGCCAGCGCCGCTGAAGAACTTTCGGCGGTGACCGAGCAGACCAGCGCCGGGGTCAACAATCAGAAGGTCGAGACTGATCAGGTCGCCACCGCCATGAACGAAATGGCCGCCACCGTGCAGGAAGTCGCACGCAACGCTGAAGAAGCCTCAGAGGCCGCTGTCGCCGCTGACCAACAGGCCCGTGAAGGCGACAAGGTCGTCGGCGAAGCCATCGCCCAGATCGAGCGTCTGGCAATCGAGGTGGGTCACTCCACTGAAGCCATGGGCGAGCTCAAGCGTGAAAGCGACAAGATCGGCAGCGTCCTCGACGTGATCAAGTCTGTCGCCCAACAAACCAACCTGCTGGCCCTCAACGCTGCCATCGAAGCGGCCCGTGCCGGGGAAGCCGGACGTGGTTTCGCCGTGGTTGCCGACGAAGTGCGCAGCCTCGCCCAGCGCACCCAGAAGTCCACCGAAGAGATCGAAGAGCTGATCGTCGGCCTGCAAAACGGCACTCAGCAAGTGGCGACGATCATGGACAACAGCCGCAGCCTCACCGACAGCAGCGTCGAACTGACCCGGCGTGCCGGTGGCTCACTGGAGAGCATCACCCGCACCGTCTCGGCGATCCAGGCGATGAACCAGCAGATCGCCGCCGCTGCCGAGCAGCAGAGCGCCGTGGCCGAAGAGATCAACCGCAGCGTGCTGAACGTGCGCGATGTGTCGGATCAGACCTCGGCGGCGAGTGAAGAGACCGCTGCGTCCAGCGTTGAACTGGCGCGGTTGGGCACGCATCTGCAGATGCTGGTAGGCCGTTTCAAAGTCTGAGTTGATGCACAACCCCGATTCGCCTGTAACCGAGGTGATGCCATTCGCGAGCAGGCTCGCTCCCACAGGGAAACGCATTCCAAGGTGGGAGCGAGCCTGCTCGCGAAGGCAGCGGCGCGGTTTGCGCGTCGTAGTTAACGGGCGCGCCAATTTGGCGACGGATGCTATGCACTGGTTTTAGGCTTTATCCGGATTTGTTCGCAAATCAGCGGACATAAAAAAACCCCGCTGAATCAGCGGGGTTCTCTTATCAGGCCGGCTGAGCCTGCAAACTCACCGGTCGCAGCGGCAGCAACGGCGCATGCGGATCGGCTTTCACCGAAGCGCGCCAAGCATCCAGCCACTCGGCAAGCCCTTCGGCCCAGACCTGCTCGTGCAAACGTGCCAGTGCAACAGGGTCGCTGAGCAGTTGCAGACGATCATGGTTGTTCAGCCCGGCCGGGCCGACCTTGATCGCGTGGCGCACACGTTCCTGACGCAGCCACTCGATCGGCTCGGCCTGGCCGTGACGCGAGGTCGCCAGCGAGCACGCCAAGGCGTTCTGCTGAGGATCGACCACGGCGCGGACGAAGCCGTCGTTGAGGGCGTGATAGCGGTTTTCGTGGGTGTACTGATCGGTTGCCAGCAAGGCCTGTGGCGGATTGTATTCCTCAGGGATGAGGAACAGGCTCTCGTCACGGGTCTTCAGACCAAGGCCGACACGGCTGGAGATCACCGAGACCGGGATCGACAGCATCAGCGAACCGACGATCGGCACCAGCCACCAGAGGAAGCTCGGATTCAACCAGATCACCAGCAGCGCCCACAAGAAGCCCAGCAACGTCTGCGGACCGTGGCGCTTGACCGCTTCGCTCCATGGCGTCGAGTCGTCGTCACGCTGCGGCGAGTTCCAGGTCGCGGCCCAACCGAGGAACGCGGCGAGAACGAAGCGGGTGTGGAAAATCATCCGCACCGGCGCCAGCAGCATGGAGAACAGCATCTCCAAGAGCATCGACAGAGTCACCTTGAACTTGCCGCCGAACTCTTTCGCGCCCTTGGCCCAGATCAGGATGATGCTCAACAGCTTCGGCAGGAACAGCAGCACGATGGTCGTCGAGAACAGCGCGATGGCCTTGTCCGGGTGCCATTGTGGCCACAGCGGATAGAGCTGGCGCGGTTCGAGGAAGTACTGCGGCTCCATCAGCGTGTTCACCGCCAGCAGCGCGGTCGACAACACCAGGAAGAAGAACCACAACGGCGCCGACAGGTAGGACATCACGCCGGTGAGGAACACCGCGCGGTGCACCGGGTGCATGCCCTTGACCAGGAACAGGCGGAAGTTCATCAGGTTGCCGTGGCACCAGCGACGGTCACGCTTGAGCTCGTCGAGCAGGTTCGGCGGCAACTCTTCGTAACTGCCCGGCAGGTCGTAGGCAATCCACACGCCCCAGCCGGCACGGCGCATCAGCGCAGCTTCGACGAAGTCGTGGGACAGGATTGCACCGGAGAACGCGCCTTTACCCGGCAACGGCGCGAGAGCGCAGTGGTCGATGAACGGCTTCATGCGGATGATCGCGTTGTGACCCCAGTAGTGGGATTCACCCAACTGCCAGAAGTGCAGACCGGCGGTAAACAGCGGGCCGTACACACGGGTGGCGAACTGCTGCATCCGCGCATACAGAGTGTCCATGCCCGACGCACGTGGCGCGGTCTGGATGATCCCGGCGTCCGGCGTGGCTTCCATCAGACGTACCAGACTGGTCAGGCACTCGCCGCTCATCACCGAGTCGGCGTCGAGCACGACCATGTACTTGTAGTCACCACCCCAACGACGGCAGAAGTCGTCGAGGTTGCCGCTCTTGCGTTTCACACGACGGCGACGACGGCGATAGAAGATCTTGCCGAAGCCTTTGGCTTCGCGGCAGACATCCAGCCAGGCCTGTTGCTCGGCGACGCAAATATCGGTGTCGTTACTGTCACTGAGGACGAAGAAGTCGAAGCGATCCAGATCACCGGTGGCGGCGACCGACTCGAACGTCGCACGTAGACCGGCGAATACACGCGGCACGTCTTCGTTGCAGATCGGCATCACCAGCGCAGTACGCGCATCTTTCGGAATCGGCTCGTTACCCGCGCTTTTCCCGGAGATACGGTATTTATCGTGGCCGGTGAGCAACTCGAGGAAGCCCATCAGCGCGGTCCAGAAACCGGCCGAGACCCAGCAGAACAGAATCCCGAACAGAATCAGGATGCTGGTTTGCAGTGCGTAAGGCAGCACTTGCGTGGCGGTTTGCAGCAGCGGCTGATGCAGGACTTCTTCCAGATCGACGAACGACCAGCCCTGGTACGGCATGATGCCTTTCATGTACCAACCGGCAACGATGGTCTGGCCGAGCATCAGCAGCAACAGGATGTAGCGGCGGATCGAACCGACGGTGCGCCAGCGCGCGGCCGGCAGGACATTGGCGTCCTTCGGCGGCTGCGGCGGGTTGGTGCGCCCGGTCAGACGGCGCCAGCCACGCACCAGGATATTGGTGCGCCATGGCTCCGGCACGACCTTGGTGCGGCGGATCGGCGGGGTCGCCTTGAGGCTGACCCGACCGCTGGCATCGAGCACCAGCATCTCCGCTTCAGCCAGTTCTTCGGCAGTGCTCAGGGTCAGACGCTTGCCCACCGAAGCCTGGGCGGCTTCGGCAGGGGCGTCGAATGTCGAGGACGACAGGCGTTCATGCAGCTCGCTGAACGACTGGCAACCCGCGAGTTCCGCGCGTTGCTCGTCGGTCATCGGCAGATGCGCCAGATACTCGGACAGAGTCTCTGACTTTACTGGTGAATTACTCATCGGCAGGCAACTGATAGCTCCAGGTCTCGGTCAGGACTTCTTCAGTCGGCGCCGATTCCGGTGTGGCTGGGGCCGCGTCGGCAGCGACTGGCTGCTTGGCGTCTTTGTTGGCCTTGTCCTTGGCGTCGGCTGCAGGCTTGGCTTCAGCCTGTTTGGCTTCGGCGGCCTTGGCTTCCTTGTCGAGTTTTTCCTGTTGCTTGGCAGCAACCTTGTCAGCCTTGGCGACCGACGAGTTGGAGGCCGGGACCGATTTGCCCAGATCCGCGGTGACCACCGGCTGAACCAGAGCAGCGCGCATCTCGGTTGCCTTGCTCGGATCCTTAATCTTCATCCGCAGGGTCAAACGCCAGCCCTTGGTTTCCGGGTTGTAGCGCACGCTGTTCTCGACCAGTTCGGCGTTGTCACCGACGCTGACCTGACTGCGCACGTCGGCATCCGGCGTCAGGGCCGCCAGCGACGGGCCTTCGAAGTCGACCAGATAGGCCACGCTGCCATCGGGCTGACGGATCAGGTTCGATTGCTTGACGTCACCGGTCGAACGCAGGGTCTGCGCCACCCAGGCGCTGTCCGGCGCATGGAGTGCTGCTTCGTCCATGGTCCAGTGCATACGGTAGGCGAAGTCCAGCGGCTGGCCTGGCTCCGGCATTTTTTCCGGGCTCCAGAACGCAACGATGTTGTCGTTGGTTTCGTCAGCGGTCGGAATCTCTACCAGATCGACAGTGCCCTTGCCCCACTCGCCCTTCGGCTCGATCCAGGCGCTTGGGCGCTTGTCGTAGCGGTCGTCGAGGTCTTCGTAGTGGCTGAAATCGCGGCCACGCTGCAGCAGACCGAAACCACGCGGGTTCTCGACGCTGAAGTTGCTCACGGCCAGGTGTTTCGGGTTGTTCAGTGGGCGCCAGATCCACTCGCCGTTGCCGGCATGGATCGACAGACCGCTGGAGTCGTGCAGTTCACGACGGTAGTTGAGGACTTTCGACGGCTGGTTGGCGCCGAACAGGAACATGCTGGTCAGCGGCGCGATGCCCAGTTTGCCGACCTTGTCACGCAGGAACATCTGCGCCTTGACGTCGACGATGGTGTCGCTGCCCGGACGCAGGATCAAACGGTAGGCACCAGTGGCACGCGGCGAGTCGAGCAGAGCAAAGATCACCAGGTGCTTGTCGCCCGGCTTGGGCTGCTGAATCCAGAACTCGCGGAAACGCGGGAACTCTTCACCCGACGGCAGCGCGGTATCGATCGCCAGACCACGGGCCGACAGACCATAGGTGTGGCCCTTGCCGACGACGCGGAAGTAGCTCGCGCCGAGCATGGTCATGATCTCGTCTTGCTTGTCGGCCTTGTTGATCGGGTACAGCACACGGAAACCGGCATAACCCAGTTGCTCGGTGGCTTTCGGATCGAATTTCAGGTCGCCGAAATCGAAGCGGCTCGGATCGTATTTGATCTCCGAGACGGTATTGGTGGTGATTTCGTTGATTTTCACCGGTGTATCGAAGTGCATACCCTGGTGATAGAAGGAGAGCTTGAACGGCGTCTTCTGATCGGCCCACTCAGCCTTTTCGGTGAGGAAGCGGATCTTCTGGTAGTCCGCGAACTTCATTTCGCGGAATTCGTTCGGCAGGTTGCTGCGCGGGGCTTCGAACTTCTGCCCGGCCAGCTCTTTGGCCTTGGCCGATACGTCGTCAAGATTGAACGCCCAAAGCTGACCGGCGCTGAGCAGGCACAGGAGCGCCGAACCCGCTACCAGAGCACTTCGCATGCGTTTGGCAGACATTTTTGCTGCATTACAGGGACTAACAATCACGAGCAACCCTCGCCGAAAACAGATCAATAAACCAACGGCCAGCTATCTTTATGCCAGGTTGGCGAGCATTGTTCCGACTCCGCCGGGGCAAAATGATTCCCCAATCGGATCCAGACAAGTCTCTACCTAAGTCAAAACGGATCAACGAATGTCGATCCCCGCAGCGCGCGATTATCTAGTAGCCCGGATGACAACGCATCAGGGGTAACAAAGTATTTATCGCGAAAACAGCCTAAAAACAGTCGAAATTTCCGAAAAAGGTGTTTCAGGCACTGTCAGGTCTGTAACAAAAAGGTAACCGGGCCATCGTTGACCAGGTGCACCTGCATATCGGCGCCGAATCTACCTGATGCCACAGTGCCATGCACCTGTTTCGCCTGGCTCAATAAATAGTCGAACAATTCCTCACCCAGTGCCGGCGGTGCGGCCGTGGAAAAGCTCGGGCGCAGGCCGCTTTTGGTGTCGGCGGCAAGTGTGAACTGAGAGACCAGCAGCAACCCGCCACCCACATCCGCCAGGGACAGATTCATCTTGCCCTCGGCGTCACTGAATACTCGATAGTTAAGCAGCTTATGCAGAAGTTTGTCGGCGCTGGTACGCGTATCGTCGGGTTCTACCGCGACCAGCACGAGCAAACCCTGATCGATTGCGCCGACTACCTCGCCGGCGACCTCTACCCGCGCGCCGCTTACGCGTTGTAACAGCGCCTTCATGCTTCTTCGAGTGGCAAGTCGAGCAGGCGCTGGGCCATTTTGCTCGCCGCGCGCACCAGCGCATCGGTGATGCCCGGCTCGGACGCGGCGTGGCCGGCGTCGCGGATCACCTGCAATTCGCTGTTCGGCCAGGCCTGGTGCAATTCCCAGGCATTGTCGAGCGGGCAGATCACGTCATAGCGACCGTGAATGATCACGCCGGGCAGATGCGCGATCTTGCCCATGTCGCGGATCAGCTGGTTAGGTTCAAGGAAGGCATTGTTGGTGAAGTAGTGGCATTCGATCCGCGCAATCGACAGCGCGCGCTGCGGCTCGGAGAAACGATCGACCACCAGCGGGTTTGGCCGCAGGGTCGCGGTACGCCCTTCCCAGGTCGACCACGCCTTCGCTGCATGCATCTGGGCGATCTGGTCGTTGCCGGTCAGGCGTTTGTGGAAAGCACTGAGCAGGTCGTCGCGCTCGTCCAGCGGGATCGGCGCGATGTAGTCCTGCCAGTAATCCGGGAATAGACGGCTGGCGCCGGCCTGATAGAACCATTCGATTTCCTGCGGACGGCAGAGGAAGATCCCGCGCAGAATCAAACCGTGCACGCGCTCCGGGTGCGTTTGCGCGTAGGCCAACGCCAGGGTCGAACCCCAGGAGCCGCCGAACAGCACCCATTTTTCAATGCCCAGGTGTTTGCGGATGCGCTCAAGGTCTTCGACCAGATCCCAGGTGGTGTTGTTTTCCAGGCTGGCGTGCGGGGTGGAGCGACCGCAGCCGCGCTGGTCGAAGGTGACGATGCGATACAGATTCGGATCGAAATAGCGTCGGCTCTGGGCGTCACAGCCGGCGCCGGGGCCACCGTGGATGAACACCACCGGTAAACCCTCCGGCGAGCCGCTTTCATCGACGTACAGTGTATGGGTGTCATCGACAGCCAGATCGTGCCGGGCGTGGGGTTTGATCTGCGGAAACAAAGTCTGCATTGCGCGCTCCGTAAGGGGTCGAGGTCATCCCTGGGGGGACTCGTATTATTCTGCCGTTGGGCATCATAAACCCGATTTGCGTCAATGAGCATGCCTGTGCGCTGTCACCGTTTGTCAGCCATCACCCTCACGGGCTGAACGCGATCCTGTGGGAGCGAGCCTGCTCGCGAACGCGGTGTGTCATTCAGCCTGGTTGTCGGCTGAACGGATGCCTTCGCGAGCAGGCTCGCTCCCACAGGGGTTAGGCGCTGTAGTGAGATTTTGCCCAGGCCAGATAGCCCTGCAGCAATTCCCTGAGCACCACCCGCGTCGGCTCGGCCAGGTCGGCGCGGTAGCGGAACGGTTCGAACTCTTCCATGTAGGTGGACTGGCACAGTTCCAGCTGCACGGCGTGGATGTCCTGCGCCGGGGCGCCGTACTGGCGGGTGATGTGTCCGCCCTTGAAGCGGCCATTGAGCACATGGGTGAACTGTTCGTGCCCCGCGCAAATCGTTTCCAGCTGACTGGCCAATTGCGGATCACAACTGGCGCCATTGAAGGTGCCGAGGTTGAAGTCCGGCAACTTGCCGTCGAACAGGTGCGGGATGATCGAGCGGATCGAGTGCGCATCGAATAGCAGCGCGTAGCCGAATTCGGCTTTCAGCCGCGCCAGTTCTTGCTGCAAGGTGCGATGGTACGGCGTCCAGATCTGCTCCAGGTAAGTCGCGCGCTCCTCTTTCGACGGTTCCAGACCTTCCTGAAACAACGGAATGCCGTCGAACAACGTCGCCGGGTACAAACCGGTGGTTGCCCCGGCATACAACGGCTTGTCGTCGGACGGCCGGTTGAGGTCGATGACGAAACGCGAATACTCGGCAGCCAGGGTGCTGGCGCCCAGTTCCTCGGCAAAATCGTAGAGCTGTGGGATATGCCAGTCGGTGTCCGGCAGACTCTTCGCAGCGGGGATCAACCCGGCTTCGACCGCCGGGGTCAGACGCACGCCGGCGTGGGGCATGCTGATCAGCAGCGGCACGCGACCTTGTTTGAAACTCAGAACCTTGTCCACAACCGCCCTCCTAGAAATTCGATTCGACGCCGTGACGCACGACGCGCTTGTCCAGATCGCCACCGAGCCAATAGGCCAGATCCGCCGGACGCTCGATGTCCCACGCCACGAAATCAGCGACCTTGCCGACCTCCAGCGAGCCGTGGGTATCGGCCATGCCCAACGCCTGCGCGGCATGGATGGTCGCTCCGGCCAAGGCTTCTTCCGGGGTCATGCGGAAACAGGTGCAAGCCATGTTCAGCATCAGGCGCAACGACAGCGCCGGCGAGGTGCCGGGGTTGAGGTCGCTGGCGATGGCGATTTTCACCTTGTGCTTGCGCAGCGCTTCCATCGGCGGCAACTGGGTTTCGCGCAGAAAGTAGAACGCGCCTGGTAGCAGCACGGCGACGGTGTCGGCAGCGGCCATGGCGATCGCGTCGTCCTCGTCCATGAACTCCAGGTGATCGGCGGACAAGGCTTTGTAGCGCGCGGCGAGGCTGGAGCCGTGCAGCGAGGACAATTGCTCGGCGTGCAGCTTCACCGGCAGTCCGAGTTGTTGCGCGGCGACGAAGACCCGCTCGACCTGCTCCGGCGAGAATGCCAGGTATTCGCAGAACGCATCCACGGCATCGACCAAACCTTCGGCGGCGAGGGCCGGAAGCATCTGCTCGCAGACCAGATCGATGTAATCGTCGGCGCGATCCTTGTACTCCGGCGGCAACGCGTGCGCCGCCAGGCAAGTGCTGCGCACGCTGATCGGCAGCTCTTCGGCCAGGCGCCGGATGACCCGCAGCAGCTTGCGCTCGTTGGCCAGATCGAGACCGTAGCCCGACTTCATTTCCACCGTGGTCACGCCGTCGCGCATCAGGCTTTTCAGGCGTTTGGCGGCGCTGGCGAACAACTCGTCTTCGCTCGCTTCGCGGGTGGCGCGCACGGTGCTGGCGATGCCGCCGCCCTGCGCGGCGATCTCGGCGTAGCTGACGCCTTGCAGACGCTGCTCGAACTCACCGCTGCGGTTGCCGCCGAACACGGTGTGGGTGTGGCAGTCGATCAGACCGGGGGTGACCCACGCACCCTGCAAATCATTGACCGCCGGGTATTCGCCGGTCGGCAGTTGGGCGCGCGGGCCGATCCACTCGATCAGCGTGCCGGACGTCACGATCGCGGCATCCTCGATGATCGAATAGACCCCGTTGGCCATGGTTGCGACGTGGCAGTGTTGCCAGAGGGTTTTCACTGTTGGCCTCCGTTTGGGTTTGTATGGTGAGCAGCCTCAAAAGCCCCTCACCCTAGCCCTCTCCCAGAGGGAGAGGGGACTGACCGTGTTGTTCCGTCAAGATATGCCGACCTGAAATTTCTCAGCCGAACTCACGTTGCGAAAACAATGAAGATCGGCTCCCTTCCCCTTCTCCCCCTTGGGGGAGAGGGCTGGGGTGAGGGGGAGCGATTTCACTAACAATACAAATCTCCCCGTAAAGCGCTTACAAACTAGGCAACAACTGCCCAGCGACAAGCTGGGTCAAGCACCGCGACGCCAGCAATTCAGTCGCCGCATTGATGTCCGGGGCAAAGAAGCGGTCCTTCTCATAGAACGGCACCTCCTTGCGCAAAATCGCCCGCGCCTGTTCCAGCTTCGGTGAGGTCTTCAGGCCGTTGCGCAGATCCAGGCCCTGCACTGCCGCCAGCCATTCCACGGCGAGAATGCCGCGAGTGTTCTCGGCCATTTCCCACAGCCGCTTGCCCGCCGCCGGGGCCATCGATACGTGATCTTCCTGGTTGGCCGAGGTCGGCAGGCTGTCCACCGAATGCGGGTGGGACAACGCCTTGTTTTCGCTGGCCAACGCCGCAGCGGTGACCTGGGCGATCATGAAACCGGAGTTCACCCCGCCATTGGCCACCAGGAACGGCGGCAGTTGCGACATGTGCTTGTCCATCATCAGCGAGATGCGGCGTTCGCTCAGCGAGCCGATTTCAGCGATGGCCAGGGCCATGTTGTCAGCGGCCATGGCTACCGGTTCGGCGTGGAAGTTGCCGCCGGAAATCACGTCGCCTTCAGCGGCGAAGACCAAGGGGTTGTCGGAAACCGCGTTGGCTTCGACCGCCAGCACTTCAGCGGCCTGGCGGAACTGGGTCAGGCAGGCGCCCATGACTTGCGGCTGGCAGCGCAGCGAATACGGGTCCTGGACCTTGTCGCAGTTCTGGTGCGAGGCGGAGACTTCGCTGCGCTCACCGAGCAGATCGCGGTACGCGGCAGCAGCATCGATCTGCCCTCTCTGCCCACGCGCGGCATGAATGCGCGCGTCGAACGGCGAGCGCGAACCGAGCACGGCTTCTACGGTGAGACTGCCCAGCGCCACTGCACCGGCAAACAGATCTTCGCCTTCGAACAGGCCGCGCAGGGCAAACGCTGTGGAAACCTGGGTACCGTTGAGCAGCGCCAGACCTTCTTTAGCCGCTAAAGTCAGCGGCGCCAGGCCTGCGACTTTCAGTGCTTCGGTGGCTTCAAGCCATTCGCCCTTGTAGCGCGCCTTGCCCTCGCCCAGCAGCACCAGCGACATGTGCGCCAACGGCGCCAGATCCCCCGACGCACCGACCGAACCTTTCAGCGGAATGTGCGGATAGACCTCGGCATTGATCAGCGCGATCAGCGCATCGATCACCTGCCGACGGATGCCGGAAAAACCACGGCTGAGACTGTTGACCTTGAGCACCATGATCAGTCGCACAAGGTCATCGCTGATCGGCTGGCCGACGCCGGCAGCGTGCGAGAGCACCAGCGAACGCTGCAGGTTCTCCAGGTCTTCGCTGGCGATGCGCGTCGAGGCCAGCAGGCCGAAACCGGTGTTGATGCCGTAGGCGGTGCGGTTCTCGGCGAGGATCTGTTCGACGCAGGCGACGCTGGCCTCGATCTGCGCGCTGGCGCTGTTGTCGAGGGTCAGTGTGACCGGGTTCTGATAGACGTCACGCAGTTGGGCCAGGCTCAGTTGGCCGGGGATCAGATTCAGCGCAGTCATTAAAATGCTCCTGTCAGGCATTGTTATTAACTACCAGTCGCTCCGGAGCATTCCGTTATCCGTCGTTTCTCGTCTTGTGAACGATCCACGCCTTGGCACGCTGGTATGGGTAGTTGTCAGTGCAAATTCGGTAGAACGTTGTGCGGCAGATTCGGGTCTTTCAGCACGGTCGCAGCGGCAGCGATATCCGGCGCCAGCCAGCGATCCTGATCGTAGGCGGGGACCGTTTCGCGCAGCAGTTTCCACGCGCGGTCAGTGCCCACGCCAAAGCGCTGTTCATTGAGGAATTCAAACGCCTGCGCCGCCAGCAGGTATTCAATCGCGAGGATCTGCGTGCAGTTTTCCAGCGCGCGATGCAGCTTCAGCGCGGCGTTGGTGCCCATGCTCAGGTGATCTTCCTGCAGGCCCGAGGTGATGTAGTTGTCGAGTACCGCCGGTTGCGCCAATTGACGGTTTTCCGCACACAGCGAGGCGGCGACGTATTGCACGATCATCATCCCCGAGTTGACCCCGGGATTGGCCACCAGAAACGCCGGCAGACCGCTGACGTGCGGATTGACCAAACGGTCCAGACGGCGCTCGGCAATCGAGCCGATTTCGGCCATGGCAATCGCCAGCAGATCCGCAGCCATCGCCACGGATTGACCGTGCGGGTTGGCCTGCGACATCACCCGGAAATTGTCTGGTGTGCCGAGCAGTAACGGGTTGTCGGTGCAGCCGTTGAGTTCGGCTTCCACCTGTTTGATTGCGTGCTCCAGTTGATCACGCGCGGCGCCATGCACCTGCGGGATCGAGCGGATGCTCAGCGCGTCCTGAGTGCGAACGCCTTTGCTTGCGGCGATCACTTGGCTGCCATCGAGTAATGCACGCAGATTTTGGCCGACCTGCTGCATGCCCGGATGCGGCTTGAGCGCAATGATCTCGGCATCGAAGGCATCGATCTGGCCGCGCTGGGCTTCGAAACTCATCGCACCAATGACATCGGCCCATTGCAACAGCCGCGTAGCATCGGCAATCGCCAGGCAACTGAGGCCGGTCATGCAGGGCGTGCCGTTGACCAGACACAAGCCATCCTTCGCGCCGAGCTGCACAGGTTGCAGGCCCTCTTCGGCCAGCGCCTGTTGCGCCGAAATGATCTGCCCGCGATAACTGACATTGCCAACGCCGAGCAGCGCGATGCCGATGTGCGCCATGTGCGTCAGGTAACCCACCGAACCCTGCGACGGCACCTGCGGGGTGATGCCGCGATTGAGCAGCGCCAGCAGCCCTTCGACCACACGCCGATGCAGGCCGGACTTGCCGTGGCTGTAGTTGTGGATCGCAGCGCAGATGATTGCGCGGGTCTGCTCGTCGCTGAGCACCGGGCCGACACCGCAGGCATGGCTGAGCAAGGTGTTGCGCGAGAGTTGGCTGAGCTGTTCGTCCTGCAGCGAGACGTTGGACAGACCGCCCAGACCGGTGTTGACGCCATAGGCGCGCTCGCCACTGGCGACGATGCGCTGGACGATGGCCTGAGCGTTATCGAGGCGCGCCCAGGTTTCGCTGGACAGTTCCAGTGGCGCACCGTGCCGGGCAACGGCGACCACGTCCTGCCAACGCAGAGGGCTGCCTGTGATAACGATTTTTTCAGCCTGGGACATCTAAAACCTCATACCAATTCTGTTGATGCCGGTAACCCAGTGGTGAGGGGATTTATCCCCGTTGGGTGGCGAAGCCGCCCCAAACCATGCCCGCAAATCCGTCAGACAGACCGCAGTGGCCGGTTTTACGACTGCTTCGCAGCCGAACGGGGATAAATCCCCTCGCCACGACGGCCACTCAGTCTCAGACCACTGCCGCGCGCCGCTGCACGAACCGGTCGACATACTCATCCGCCGGCGAGTGCAGGATCTCTCTTGGCGTGCCCACCTGGATCAACCGGCCATCCTTGAGAATCGCGATGCGATTGCCGATGCGCACGGCTTCGTCGAGGTCGTGGGTGATGAAGACGATGGTTTTGTGCAGGGTCTTTTGCAGTTCCAGCAACTGGTCCTGCATCTCGGCGCGGATCAACGGATCCAGCGCACTGAACGCTTCGTCCATGAGGATGATGTCGGTGTCCGCCGCCAATGCACGGGCGAGGCCGACGCGCTGACGCATGCCGCCGGAGAGCTGGTGCGGGTATTTGTTTTCGTAGCCTTTTAGACCGACGGTGTTGATCCAGTGCAGCGCGCGTTCGGCGCAGACCTGCTTGCTTTCGCCGCGCACTTTCAGGCCGTAGGCGACGTTATCGAGCACGGTCTTGTGCGGCAGCAGACCGAAGCTCTGGAACACCATGCTGATCTTGTGTCGACGAAATTCGCGCAGGGCGTCCATGTCGTACTGCAGGATGTCCTCGCCATCGACCAGAATCGCCCCGCTGGTGGGGTCGATCAGGCGATTGAAGTGGCGCACCAGGGTGGATTTGCCCGAGCCGGACAGGCCCATGATCACAAAGATTTCGCCGGTGCCGATGCTCAGCGACAAGTCGTTCACGCCGACCACGCAACCGGTTTCGTTGAGCACCTGATCCTTGCTCTTGCCCTGGCCGACCATGGCCAGCGCATCCTTGGCGCGGTTGCCGAAAATCTTGAAGACGTTGCGCACTTCGATCTTGCTCACGCTTGCATTGCTCATTTGCTCACCTCATGGCGTGGCCGACCGTACGCTTGAGTGATGCGGTCGATGACCACCGCGAGAATCACGATCGCCAGCCCGGCTTCGAGACCACGGCCGACGTTGAGCGTCTGAATGCCCACCAGTACGTCTTCACCGAGGCCGCGGGCGCCGATCATCGAGGCGATCACCACCATCGACAGGGCCATCATCGTGGTCTGGTTGATCCCGGCCATGATGCTCGGCAGCGCCAGCGGCAGTTGCACGCCGAACAGTTGCTGCCAGCGGTTGGCGCCGAAGGCATTGATCGCTTCCATGACTTCGCCGTCTACCTGGCGAATACCAAGGTCGGTCAGGCGAATCAGCGGGGGCGCGGCGTAGATCACCGTGGCGAAAATCGCCGGCACCTTGCCCAGGCCGAACAGCATCAGCACCGGAATCAGGTAAACGAAACTCGGCATGGTCTGCATGATGTCGAGCAGCGGCATCAGCACCGAACGCAGGCGATTGCTGCGCGCCGAGAGAATCCCCAGCGGGATGCCGATCAGCACCGAAATGATCGTCGCGACCATCATCAGCGCCAGGGTCTGCATGAGTTTGTCCCAGAGGCCGACCGCGCCCACCAGAAACAACAGACCGACAATCACGGCGGTGGTCACGACTTTGCGCGTGGCGTGCCAGGCGATGACACCGACGATTGCCAGCATCAACCACCACGGCGCTGCACGCAGCAAACCTTCGAGACTGACGATGGCCCACAGCAGCGTGTCGGAGATATGCCGAAACACGTCGCCGTAATTGGTCACCAGCGAATCGACCCAACCGTTGACCCAGTCGGCGATGGAAAAGGTAAAACTTTCGGGAAACATAAGGGACTCTCAATCAAGGGGTTGCGATCAAGCGTCCGGCTGCCGTGGCTGGCAGCCGGGGAAACCTGACCTACAAGGCCGCGTCGATTTTCTTGGCTGCGTCGTCGCTCACCCATGCGTGCCAGACTTCAGGATGTTCCTTGAGGAAGATTTTCGCCAGTTTTGCCGACTCGATACGTTCCTTGGCCATGCGCCCGAGGTTCTGATTGAGCAGGTCGATCGGCAGGTTGACCTTTTCCAGCACGGCGACCAGTTCCGGGGCTTCGTCGTGGAAGGTTTTCGACAGGCCGACCTTGATGCTGACGGTCTTGTCGACGCCGGGTTTCTCTTCCAGTTTGACTGCATCGATCTGGCCCATCAGCGGGGTCGGCGACCAGTAGTAGAAGAGGATCGGCTCGCCGCGCTTGTAGCTCGACAGCACCGCCGCATCCAGCGCGGGGCCTGTGCCCGGGCGGAAGTTGGTGTAACTGTTTTCCAGGCCATAACTCTTGAGCATTTCGCTGTTGTCGAGCTCGCAGGTCCAGCCGGCCGGGCAGTTATAGAAGCGGCCCTTGGACGGCTCTTCAGCGTCCTTGAACACGGCGGAATACTTGCCCAGATCAGCGATGTTTTTCAGGTCCGGGGCTTTCGCCTCGAGCTTGCGCTTGGCGTCGCCTTCGATCACGTAACGCGGCACGTACCAGCCTTCGACCGCGCCCACCACCGGTGCACCGACGCCGACGACCTTGCCGGCCTTCTCGGCCTTGTTCCAGACCTCGCTGCGGCCGACCCACTCTTCGGCAAACACTTGAATATCGTTGCTGCTCAGGGCGTTTTCCATGGTGATGGAATTGCCCGGCAGGCTGTCGGTCTTGCAGCCGTAACCTTTCTCCAGCACCACTTGCAGCACGTCGGTCAGAAGCATGCCGCTTTCCCAGTTCAGCCCGGCGAATTTCACCGGTTTGCCCGATTCGCACCAGCCGGCGGCTTGCGTCGCACCGGCACTGGCCAGCAGGCCCATGGACAGCAATGTGGTCAGCAGGGTCTTGTTCGATTTCATTGTCGTGACGCTCCTAATCATGAATGGGCTTACGGCAGTTCAAGAGGCATCCAGCCTGGTCCACGTCCAGATCAGGCCTGCGCCGCAGCGCGACCGGCCCCGCTCGTTTTTGCTTGTTGGGTGCTGTTCTGCTCGACCGGCAGAATCAGGCGGTCGGGCACGGTGCTGTGCCATTTCTTTGCGCAGAAGTAATAGACGGCGGCCGGGAGAACCAGACCGATGATCCAGGAAATGTCGACATCACCGAGGGCGGCCACCAGTGGGCCGGTGTAGAACTTGGTCGAGATGAATGGCAACTGCACCAGCACGCCGAACACGTAGACGCTGATACCGAGCAGGTTCCAGCGGCCATAGCGACCGTCCGGATCGGCCAGCGCCGGCACGTCGTAACGCTCGCGGGTGATGCAGTAGTAGTCGACCAGATTGATCGCGCTCCACGGGGTGAAGAAGGCGAGCAGGAACAGGATGAAAGACTTGAACGCACCGAGGAACGAGTGCTGACCGAGCAGCGCGATCAGAGTAGCGGCGCCGACGATCACCAGCACAAACACCAGCCGCTGCATCCGGGTCACCGTCAGATGGCCTTTGAAACCACTGATGATGGTCGCGATGCACATGAAGCTGCCGTAGGAGTTCAGCGTCGAGATGGTCACCTTGCCGAACGCGATACTGAAATACAGCAGCGCGGCAGTGGCGCCGGTACCGCCGAGGCCGACGATGTAGGCGACTTCATGGCCAGCGAATTGACCGTTGGCCGACGCGGCGGCAAACACGCCGAGGATCATCGCCACCTGCGCGCCGATCACCGAACCTGCGCCAGCGGCGAAAAAGGTTTTCACCGATGAAGTGGCGCTCGGCAGGTAACGCGAGTAGTCAGCTACATACGGGCCGAAAGCGATCTGCCAGGACGCCGCCAGCGACACCGCCAAGAGGAAACTGCTCCAGCTGAAATGACGAATCTGCAGGAGCGCACCAACGTCGGTCTGGCTCATCAGCCGCCAGAACAGGAACACGAAAGCGATCACGCCAATCACACTGGCGACGCGGCCGATCCAGTGGATTACCCGGTAGCCAAGCACCGTGACCAGCACGATGACGCTGGCGAAAATCAGGATGCCTACACTGTCGCTGACACCGAACAACTGGCCCAGCGCTTGCCCGGACAGCACCGTTCCGGTGGCGGTGAAGCCGAGGTACATCAGGCACACCAGCACGATCGGAATCGCAGCGCCGTAAACGCCGAATTGCACACGACTGGAGATCATCTGCGGCAGGCCCAGTTTCGGTCCTTGCGCGGCATGCAGCGCCATCACACCACCGCCGAGCAACTGACCGATCAACAGACCGATCAGCGACCAGAACACATCACCGCCGAGCACCACGGCCAAGGCCCCGGTGACGATCGCAGTGATCTGCAGGTTGGCGCCCATCCACAGGGTGAACTGACTGAACAGACGACCGTGTCTTTCCGCTTCCGGGATGTAGTCGATCGAACGCCTTTCGATCAACGGAGTACTGCCTGCACGTTCGTTGTTAACCGCCATGATTCAACCTCTGTGGATTGCTATTCGGGTTCACTGAAATTCCTCTGTGGGAGCGAGCCTGCTCGCGAATCGGTGTATCAGGCACAGCAGTAGCGACTGACACGACGCCTTCGCGAGCAGGCTCGCTCCCACATAAAACCAGAGCGTGTTACCCGCCAGTGATCATCGGCAGATTCAGCCCCTGCTCTTTCGCGCAGTCGATGGCGATCTGGTAACCGGCATCCGCATGACGCATGACGCCGGTAGCCGGGTCGTTGTGCAGCACGCGAGCGATGCGCTCGGCGGCTTCATCGGTACCGTCGCAGACGATCACCATCCCCGAATGTTGCGAGAAGCCCATGCCGACACCGCCGCCGTGGTGCAAAGACACCCAGGTCGCGCCGCTGGCGGTGTTCAGCAGCGCGTTGAGCAACGGCCAATCGGAGACGGCGTCGGAGCCGTCCTGCATCGATTCGGTTTCGCGGTTGGGGCTGGCCACCGAGCCGGAGTCGAGGTGGTCGCGACCGATCACCACCGGGGCCGACAGCTCGCCGCTACGGACCATTTCGTTGAAGGCCAGACCGAGCTTGGCGCGCTGGCCCAGACCGACCCAGCAGATACGTGCCGGCAGACCCTGGAAGCTGATGCGCTCGCGGGCCATGTCCAGCCAGTTGTGCAAATGCGCGTCGTCGGGGATCAGCTCTTTGACCTTGGCGTCGGTTTTGTAGATGTCCTGTGGATCACCCGACAGCGCCGCCCAACGGAACGGGCCGATGCCACGGCAGAACAGCGGACGGATGTAGGCCGGCACGAAGCCCGGGAAATCGAAAGCGTTTTCGACGCCTTCTTCCTGAGCCATCTGACGGATGTTGTTGCCGTAGTCGAAGGTCGGAATGCCCTGCTTCTGGAACTCCAGCATGGCTTTGACGTGCACCGCCATCGACTGCTTGGCGGCTTTGATCACAGCGGCCGGTTCGGTCTTGGCGCGAGCGCGGTATTCGTCCCAGCTCCAGCCGGCCGGCAGGTAACCGTTGAGCGGGTCGTGGGCGCTGGTCTGGTCGGTGACCATGTCCGGGCGCACGCCGCGCTTGACCAGTTCCGGGAGGATTTCCGCCGCATTACCGAGCAGCGCGATGGAAATCGCTTTGCCTTCTTTGGTGTATTTGTCGATACGCGCCAGAGCGTCGTCGAGGTCTTTGGCTTGCTCATCGACGTAACGGCTCTTCAGGCGGAAATCGATGCTGACCTGCTGGCATTCGATGTTCAGCGAGCAGGCACCGGCCAGGGTGGCGGCCAGCGGTTGTGCGCCGCCCATGCCACCGAGGCCGGCGGTGAGCACCCAGCGGCCCTTGAGGTCAGCGTTGTAATGCTGGCGCCCGGCTTCAACGAAGGTTTCGTAGGTGCCCTGAACGATGCCCTGGCTGCCGATGTAGATCCAGCTGCCGGCGGTCATCTGGCCGTACATGGCCAGGCCTTTGGCGTCGAGTTCGTTGAAGTGTTCCCAGCTCGCCCAGTGCGGCACCAGGTTGGAGTTGGCGATCAGCACGCGCGGCGCGTTGCTATGAGTCTTGAATACGCCGACCGGCTTGCCCGACTGCACCAGCAGGGTTTCGTCGTCGTTCAGATTGGTCAGGCTTTCAACGATCTTGTCGTAGCACTCCCAGTTCCGCGCAGCGCGGCCGATGCCTCCATAGACCACCAGTTCTTTCGGGTTTTCGGCGACTTCCGGGTCGAGGTTGTTCATCAACATGCGCAGCGGCGCTTCAGTCAGCCAGCTCTTGGCGGTCAGCGTGTTACCGCGTGCGGCGCGGATCTGCACGTCACGAAACTTGTTGCTGTTCTGGGTATTGTCAGTCACGAAAAAGACTCCTCAGCGATCAATTCAAACCAACCCTGGCAGTGGGTAGCAGCCTGCGCGCTGTGCTGCGCGACAAGCGAATCAGTGGACGCTGCGGAGAGTCTCGACCGACTCATACGCATACGTCTTTACTTGTACATACAAGCATATGCAATCAAGCGGCCAACTTGATGGATGAGTGTTCAGGAAAAATCAGGGGTAGGGCTGGAGAGCGCCTGAATCGAGGGTTCTGGCGTGAATGAAATTTTCTTCGCAGTTATTTTGGGGAGGTTGGGATTGGCTACGACAGCGTGGTTTTGCGCCACGCTGGGGCGTTCGGTAACAAGTTGGTGCGCGGAAGGGAAACAAGAGTGGGGATGGCTTTGGTGGCGAGGGGATTTATCCCCGCTGGGCTGCGCAGCAGACCGCTTTTTTTAATCAGGAATGGGGCCGCTTCGCGACCCAGCGGGGATAAATCCCCTCGCCACAGGGTCAGTTTTGGAGAAGTTCAACTATGCAGCAAGTGCCATGGGTGGAGACTTCGACCAGCCCACTGTTGCCGTCCAGTTGCAGGCAATCATGCCGACCGAGCTGTGAAACGCCGTCGCCAACACGCACGTCCATCAGCTCACTGACACTGAACACCAGCACTGTCGATGCCGAACTGAAGAACCGCTGCTCACCGTCCAGCCACTGCAATCGCGCGCTGTAACGTTGCGGCGCGTAGATCAGATTGAAGTCGCGAATCGCACCGCCGAGCAAGGTGCAGGACACTTGGCTTTCGCCGCTGAAAGCAAACGGGTCCAAGGGTAACAGTGGACGGGTAGCGTCACCGTCGACGCACAGGGTCATGCCGTCGCCCTGCAACACGGTGATGACTCGCTGGTAACCGGCGAATGTCGAGAAACCGCCGGATTCGGTGATGTCGGCAATCGACAGGCGCCAGCCGAAACCGTCCAGGCCAGTGCCGGCATCACGAGTGATTTCCTCGGTGCTGCCGCCGCCGTTTTTCCACGGCATGCGCGGGTAGCCTTCAGCGCGTAGAACCTTCACTTGATAATTCATTTATGAAAGCGCCCTTCCAGACGATGGCGGGAACCGGGGTGGATCAAACGCGCCGCCGTCACCGGTTGACGCCCCGACCAGGTTCGCCGGCGAATCAGCAGGCACGGCTCGCCCTTTTCGATCTGCAGCAGCTTGCACTCCGACGGCTCGGCAAGAATCGCTTCGACCACGTGCTCGCCCTCGGTCAGCGGCGCGACCTGGTTGAGATAGGCATAAGGCGTTTGCAGGGTGAAATCCTGCTTGAGGTATTCCGGCGCGACCAGGGCGTTGACGAAACGGTCTTCGATTTGCACCGGAATGCCGTTTTCGTAATGCACGATCAGCGAGTGGAAGACCTTCTGGCCTTCGCGCATGTCCAGCGCCAGCGCGCGTTCGGAACCGGCGGCCTCTTCTTCGAGGGTGATGACCTGACAGGTGTGGCGATGCCCGCGCGAGGCGATTTCGTCGGCAATGTTGTGCACTTCGAACAGCGCGGACTGGCTCTTCGGTTCGGCGACAAACGTGCCCACGCCTTGCATGCGCACCAGCAGGCCGTCGGCGGTCATCTCGCGCAGGGCGCGGTTGATGGTCATGCGGCTGAAGCCGAGCTGGCTGACCAGTTCGCTTTCGGACGGCACGCGGTAGTGCGGCGGCCAGTTACCGCTGTCGATCTGCTGGGTGATCATCTGTTTGACGCGGGCGTACAAAGGCGCCGGACTGTCGCCCATGTTCGCGGCCAACGGAGAAACTGGAGGCGGAGTCGGCACGGTTGATCCCTGTTCATTGGATGAAAGTGACTAGCTTGCCGGAGTTTACCGGGCAGGCAAACGTCTGTATATGTATATACAAATAACACACATGGGGTGCCGAACGATGTCCGCCTTCTTTGCCGCACGCGCACTGCTGCCTAACGGATGGGCCAACAATGTACGTCTCGAGGTCAGCGCCGATGGCCTGTTGACCCGAATCCAGGCCGATTCCAGCGCAGACGGCGCCGAACGGCTGCGCGGGCCGTTGCTGCCGGGTATGCCCAACCTGCACTCCCACGCCTTCCAGCGCGCCATGGCTGGATTGGCCGAAGTGGCCGGCAACCCCAACGACAGTTTCTGGACCTGGCGCGATCTGATGTACCGCCTCGTCGGAAAAATCAGCCCGGATCAGCTCGGCATCATCGCCCGTCAGCTCTACATCGAAATGCTCAAGGCCGGTTACACCTCGGTCGCCGAATTTCACTATGTGCACCACGACAGCAACGGCCAGCCGTATGCCGATCCTGCCGAACTGGCTTTGCGTATCAGCCAGGCCGCCAGCGAAAGCGGCATCGGTCTGACCCTGCTGCCAGTGCTCTACAGTCATTCCGGATTCGGCGGGCAGACGCCAAACGATGGCCAGCGTCGCTTTATCAACAGCACTGAAAACTATCTGAATCTGCAAGCGCGGTTGCAGCCATTACTGGCGCAGCAAAAGGCGCAATCGCTGGGCCTGTGTTTCCACTCGCTGCGGGCGGTGACGCCACAACAAATCAGCGAAGTGTTGGCGGCCAGTGACAAACAATGCCCGGTGCACATACACATCGCCGAACAGCAAAAGGAAGTCGACGACTGCCTGAGCTGGAGCGGTCGTCGTCCGTTGCAATGGCTTTACGAGAACACTGAAGTCGATCAGCGCTGGTGTCTGGTCCACGCCACCCACGCCAATCCGCAAGAAATCACGCTAATGGCCAACAGTCGCGCGATCGCCGGGCTGTGCCTGACCACTGAAGCGAATCTGGGCGACGGAATTTTTCCGGCGGTGGACTTTCTTGCCCAGGGCGGGCGCATGGGCATTGGCTCCGACAGCCATGTGTCGCTGAGCGTGGTGGAAGAATTGCGCTGGCTGGAATATGGCCAGCGCCTGCGTGATCAGCGGCGCAATCGCTTGTATGGCGCGCAGCAGCCGATGGTCGGTCGCACCCTGTATGACGCGGCGCTGGACGGCGGTGCACAGGCACTGGGGCAGCCGATCGGCGCGCTGGAAGTGGGCAAGCGCGCGGACTGGATTGTCCTGGATGGCAGCGATCCGTATCTGGCGACGGCTGCGGGAGACGGGATTCTCAATCGCTGGTTGTTCGCCGGCGGCGATCGCCAAGTGCGCGATGTGCTGGTCAATGGTCAGTGGGTGGTGCGCGATGGACGGCATGCCGGCGAAGAGCAAAGCGCCCGAGCTTTCACCCAGGTCCTGCGTGATCTCTTGGGCTGACCCAAAACCAAACTGTGGGAGCGAGCCTGCTCGCGAAAGCGCTGTATCAGTCAACATTCATATCGACTGATACACCCTCTTCGCGAGCAGGCTCGCCCCCACATTTGATTTGTATAGCGGCTTAATTGGATGTCTTGGCCATCTGCCGATCCGACGCCCGCCAGATCAGGCGTGTGGTGTCGTAACCCTGCTGACGCGCCTTGCTCAGCAATTCTTCCCGCACTACACCGTTGACGGTCGGTGTGCGTGACAGCAGCCACAGGTACTTGCGACTCGGATCGCCGACGATGGCGGTCTTGTAATCGTCGCTGACGTACAACACCCAGTACTCGCCCTTCGCCACACCCGGCACCAGGCGCGAGAACCAGTTATCGAATTCGACCCAGAGCTTGTCGGTCTTGCCCGGCACTTGTGGATAAGCCGTGCCCTTGGCTTCTTCCCACTGCCACTCCGGGGTCAGGCAACGGTTGAGCACGCCGACATTACCGTCAGGCTTGAGGGTGTAATGGGCTTCGGATTGCGCGCAGTGGCGCTGGAAGTACATCGGCAAGCGTGCCAGTTCATACCAGGTGCCCTGATAACGCTTGAGATTGACGCTGTTGACGGTCTTGGGCGCCAACGGGTCGACGCCGGAAGTGGCGCAGCCAGCCAGTACCAGGCCAGCAAAAAGGATCAGCAATAACCGCTTCATTTTTTTCTCCGTGGGCGCGAAGCCCCGGTTTACTTCAGGCCTTGGCCGGAAAACATCAGCACTTTGTCACCGGCGTATTGCACGCTGATAAAGCTGTTCTTGTCGCCCCAGGTGCAGCTGGACATACCGAGCGCGCCCGAGCAATCGGTGGGCTTGCCGAGAAGGGTTTCCACTTCGGACTTGGCCATGCCGGCCGAGAGCTTGGAGTAGTTTTCCTGATTGACCTTGCTGCATGCGGCCAACAGCACGCAAAACGACAGCAGGGCGATAGATCGCAGCGACATGGTGAAACTCCTGGAACGAGGGGGGATGGCATGGTGCCAACCAGAAGCTTAGAAGAGAAAAGTGTCATCTGGTTCCGTGACCGAACGCCTATTTATCAGCCCGCCCGTCCGGCTTTTGTCGGTAAATCAAAAACTTTGTGAAGCCGTCGAGCATTTCGTCGACTTTCCCTGCAAACGCCTAATCTTTGGCGCGGCGCGGTCGAAAATAAGAGCAGCGCAACGCTGCCGAATATGGCAAATTGCCGCCCTTTCCTGACCAGCCCCTTCGCGGTAGTTCATTCGATGACCAGAAACATGAAATTCAGCCACAAGATTTTGCTGGCTGCTGCCCTTGTGGTGGCCGTTGCGTTCGCCTGTTTCATCTTCTTCAACGACTATCGCCAACGTCAGGCCTTGAGCAGCAGCACCGAAGCGACCATGCAGGAACTGGGTAGCCTGACCACCAGCAACATCCAGACCTGGCTGGAAAGTCGCATTCAACTGCTGCAATCGCTGTCGCAGCAAGTCGCCGTCGACGGCAACGCGCCCGCCAGCCTCAAGCGCATCATTGACCTGCCCGCCTACACCGGCAATTTCCAGCTCAGCTATTTCGGTGGCGCTGACGGCGTGATGTTCTCGGTGCCGGCCGGCAACCGTGCGCCGGACTACGACCCACGGGCGCGTGGTTGGTACAAAGCGGCCAACAGCGCGCAGCAGACCATCGTCACCGAACCGTACATCGCCGCTTCGTCGGGCAAACTGGTGATCACCGTCGCCACCCCGGTGCAGCGTCAGGGCCAAATGCTCGGCGTCGCCGGTGCCGACATCGATCTGACCAGCGTCAGCGCGATCATCAACTCGCTGAACTTCGGCGGCCACGGTCATGCGTTCATCGTCAGCGCCGAAGGCAAGATCCTGATTCACCCGGACAGCAAGCTGGTGCTCAAGTCCCTCGCCGAGGCCTATCCGAACGGCGCGCCTCAAGTCAGCCCGGGCCTGAAACAAGTCGAGTTCGACGGCAAGACCCAGTTGGTTTCCTTCACCCGCGTCAACGGCGTGCCATCGGCTGACTGGTACGTGGCGCTGGTGCTCGACAAAGACACCGCGTTCTCGATGCTCAGCGAATTCCGCACCTCGGCACTGATCGCCATGGTCATCGCCGTGCTGATCATCATCGGCCTGCTCGGCATGCTGATTCGCGTGCTGATGCAACCGCTGCTGACCATGGGCCGTGCGATGCATGACATCGCTGAAGGCGAAGGCGACCTGACCAAACGGCTGGTGATTCACGGCAACGATGAATTCGGCGCATTGGGTACGTCGTTCAACCGCTTCGTCGAACGCATTCATACGTCGATCCGCGAAGTGTCCTCGGCCACCGGCCAGGTCAACGAAGTCGCCCTGCGTGTGGTCGCTGCCTCGAACTCGTCGATGTACAACTCCGACCAGCAGGCCAGCCGCACCAACAGTGTCGCCGCCGCGATCAATCAGCTCGGCGCCGCCGCTCAGGAAATCGCCCAGAACGCCGCCCTCGCCTCGCAGCACTCCAGCGATGCGCGCAGCCTCGCGGTCGACGGCCAGCAGGTGGTGGATAAAACCATTTACGCCATGCAACAACTGTCGGCGAAGATCAGCGACTCCTGCGGCAACATCGAAACGCTGAACAGCAACACGGTGAACATCGGCCAGATTCTCGAAGTGATCACCAGCATTTCCCAGCAGACCAACCTGCTCGCACTCAACGCCGCCATTGAAGCCGCGCGTGCCGGTGAGGCCGGACGCGGTTTCGCCGTGGTCGCCGACGAGGTGCGCAACCTCGCGCACCGCACCCAGGATTCGGCGCAGCAAGTGCAGAAGATGATCGAAGAGTTGCAGGTCGGCGCACGTCAGGCAGTAACCATCATGACCGAGAGCCAGCGCGAGAGCGAAAGCAGCGTCGGCATCGCCAACCAGGCCGGCGAGCGTCTGGGCAGCGTGACCCAGCGCATCGGCGAAATCGACGGCATGAACCAGTCGGTGGCCACCGCGACTGAAGAGCAGACTGCTGTGGTCGAGTCGATCAATGTCGATATCAACGAGATCAACACGCTGAATCAGGAAGGCGTGGAGAACTTGCAGGCGACGTTGCGCGCGTGTTCGGACCTTGAGCAGCAGGCGGCGCGGTTGAAGCATCTGGTCGGCAGCTTCAGGATCTAAGCTGCAGCCTCAGGCCTCTTCGCGAGCAGGCTCGCTCCCACAGTGGAATGCATTTCAATTGTGGGAGCGAGCCTGCTCGCGAAAGCGGCATAAGCCGCACTGAAGATTCAGAATCTTGAGCCGGGCCTGGACAGGAACTCCAATTCCTCAGACGTAGACTCCCGCCCCAACACCGCATTGCGATGCGGAAACCGGCCAAACCGGGCAATCACCTTCTGATGCCGCTCGGCATAGTCCAGGTTATCGGCAAACACCGCCCGCTCCGACTCTGGTTGTTCAGCCACCAATTCAATAAATCTGGAAACGGCTTCATTCTGCACCGCGAGGTTTTCGCAGTGTTCGAACACCAGATAAATGAACACACGCTGAATCGGCTTCAACTGCCGATCAAAATCTGCCGCAATGCCTTGCGCGACAAGTTTCTGTGCAAGCAGATCACCGAAAAACGCTTTGGGGGTGTCGCGATAGATCATGCGCGGCAGTTGATCGAGCAGCAGCACCACCGCCAGCCAGCCTTCGGGACATTGCGTCCACTCGGTCAATTCGCCGGCCAGGGCCTGATCGACAAAGACCCCGAAACGCGTCTGCGCTTCGAGGTCTTGGCTGTTTCGCTTGCCGAACCACAACTTGCCCTTTTCGGCCGCTACTTCGTTGGCTGATTCGGCGTGTCCGAACCACCAGTCGAGCAACGGCTGCCAGGGCGCGTGCATGGTTTATTCCTTGTGGTAGGCCGTGGCGCGGGCGACTTCTTCTTTCGAACCGAGGAACACTGCAACGCGCTGGTGCAGGCCTTCCGGCTGGATGTCGAGAATGCGCTGGTGACCGTCGGTGGACGCGCCGCCGGCTTGTTCGACAAGGAACGACATCGGGTTGGCTTCATACATCAGGCGCAGCTTGCCCGGTTTCGACGGCTCGCGGCTGTCGCGCGGGTACATGAACAGACCACCACGGGTCAGGATGCGGTGGACGTCAGCAACCATCGCCGCGACCCAGCGCATGTTGTAATTCTTCTTCAACGGACCTTCTTCACCGGCCAGCAGCTCGCCGACATAGCGCTGTACCGGGGCTTCCCAGTGGCGCTGGTTGGACATGTTGATGGCGAATTCCTGGGTGGTTTCCGGGATGGTGATGTCTTCGTGAGTCAGGACGAAGCTGCCCATTTCGCGGTCCAGGGTGAAGCCTTTGACGCCGTCACCCAGGGTCAGCACCAGCATGGTCTGCGGGCCGTAGATGGCGTAACCGGCGGCCACTTGCTGGGTGCCTGGCTGCAGGAACGCTTTTTCGTTCAGCGGCTCGTTCTGGCTCAGGTACTCGTTCGGGCAACGCAGTACCGAGAAGATCGTGCCGACCGGGGCGTTGATGTCGATGTTCGACGAGCCGTCCAGTGGGTCGAAGACCAGCAGGTATGCGCCTTTCGGGTATTTGCCCGGGATCTGGTAGGCGTTGTCCATTTCTTCGGACGCCATGCCGGCCAGGTGACCGCCCCATTCGTTGGCTTCGAGGAGGATCTCGTTAGAGATCACGTCGAGCTTCTTCTGCACTTCGCCTTGCACGTTCTCGGTGCCCATGCTGCCCAGAACACCACCCAGGGCGCCTTTGGACACGGCGTGGCTGATCTCCTTGCAGGCACGCGCCACCACTTCGATCAAAAAGCGCAGATCGGCAGGAGTGTTGTTGCTGCGGGTCTGCTCAATCAAATAGCGACTCAAGGTAACGCGGGACATGGACGGCTCCGGTGGAATGGGGGGCGGAAAACCCGCGCAGTTTACAGGGAGTCTGAAAACCTAGCGAGCGAAGACGCCGGCTAACGTGCGCCTGGGTGTATTTGCCTGTATGAGACGTGATTGTTGGTGGAGAGTTCAGGTGTCGGGTTTAGCGTAGTTGGAAATGGGGCGGGTGGTGGTTGAGCGATAGCGGCAGTCTGATGAATTTTTGTTGTTTGACCGGCCGCCATCGCTGGCGAGCCAGCTCCCACAGGATGTGTGGTGTACACAAAATATGTGAACGACCGAGATCACTGTGGGAGCGAGCCTGCTCGCGAATGGCGCAAAGCGCCGCCATGCTCAGGTATTGGCTGGCGGTTTGCGCAACAGGCTGAACGCCATCGCCCCGAGAAACACCACACTGAGCAGCAACACCGCCCACAGCCCGAACTTCTTCCAGTTGGTCCCGGCCACCGCAGCCGTCGTCGCCGCCGAAGTTTGCGTGGCCTTCGCTTCGTCCTGCACCGTCGCCTTGCCCAGGCTCGCCAGCTTTTCTGGCTTGAAATCCGGAATCAACGTTGCCAGCGGCAGGTTCGCCGTTTTCACCGTGGCATTGCCCAAGGCCAGGCTGTACGGCCCTTCGCCCCGGGCGAGGAAGATCACCTGCGTGGCGCGCACCGCGTATTTCAGGTCCGGCGCCTGCTCACCCAGACCGCCGCCGCGCTCATCCACGGTCAGCTTGAGTTGCTGCACGGTCTGCCCGGACAGCGGGATTTCGTTCTGGACCACGTCCTGATTGTTCTGGCTCAGGCGATACAGCAAACCGCTGCTCAGTGGCTGCCACGGCAAGTTGCTCTCGCGCCGGCCGGCCAACGTGACCGGCGCCAGACTGTTCGGCTGTTTCAGCTCGATCTGCACCCGCTCGACATTCAGCCCCATCGGCAACTGCCAGATGTATTCCCCGGACTTGGTGCTGCTGCCGGCCACGCTGGGCGACCAGACCAAAGGCAGCGGCAGGTTGCGCGGGTCGCTGCTTTTCAATTGCGCCGACGTCAGGACGGGCGCCGAACCCGGCGACTCCCACAGCAGGCGCACATAGCGCGCGGTCTGCCCCGGCAGGGTCACTTCGTGCTGTTCGATGCGCTCATCGGAAAAGGTCAGCCGTGCCACCTGGCCCTCGCCCCATGACTGCCAGTGCTGCAGATCGTCGCTGGCCTCGATGCTGAAACGCTGGAAACCGTCGCGCTCGCTGGTCCAGTCGAGGATCAACTGCTGCAACGGTGCCTTGATCGCACTGGCATCGAGCAGCCAGCCGCGCAGCACTTCTTCGCCCGCCTCCAGTTGCGAGGACGGTTGCACTTCGACCAGGGTGCCGTTGGTGGTCGACTGCACGCGCACATTCGGCGCGCGCTCGCTGGCGTCGGCGGCGTTGTACAGCGGGAACCATTTGACCTCGTGCAGCTTGCCGTCGTCGCGGGTCTGCGCCGATTCGCGAGCCAAGGCGTAGGCCTGCGCTTCGCCGGCGGCGTTGAACACACGCAGGTCGCCGAGATCGGTCTGGCGCGCCTGCAATTGCGCGCTCAGCGGCAAGTCGAGGCGATACCACGGGCCATTGCCGCTCACCGTCAACGGCAACTGCGTGGCGAAGTCCGCCGGTTTTTCCTGAGCGCCAGCGACCATCACCACGCCCAGCGCCAACCAACCCAGATTCAGCATGCGACTCAAGATGCAACTCCTTCGGTTTCCGGCGCGGGTTTGTCCGCCGCCGGTTCAGCCTCGACGCGTTTGGGTGGCAGCGGCGCAAAGTAGCCGACCACCAGCAGCAACACGCCAACGCCGATAAACGAGACGATCCGGGCGAGGCCGCCACGGTTGCTCAGTTCGACAAAAATCAGCTTGGCCACCACCAGCGCGATCAGCGCCGCGCCGATCAGCCACACTTCGCGGCGATGGCGCAGATGGCCGCCGATCATCAGCCCCAGCGCCATCAACGTCCAGACGATCGACAGGCCGGCCTGCACCAGCATCGACGCGAGCAGTTGATCAAGCTCGAACGGGATGCCGGCCAAGTGATGCGCCGCGCGGGTGACCAGCGCGGTGCAGAAGGCGAACAGCGAAACCCCGGCGATCAGTTGCGTAGCCTTGTCGGCATGATCCTGACGGATCGACAGCTGCGCGACGGCGCTGCGCGACCAGGCATAAACGCCGAACAGCGCAAACAGCAGACCCAGCTCCAATGGGTTGAGCAGCGGCACGTAAGGCAATGGTTCGGCATTGCCATCGCTGACGCCATTGGCCAGCCAGAACCACGCCAGCATCAGCACCGCCAGCGGTGCCGCCGCATACAAGCGGTACTCCCGAGCAAATGCGGCCACCGGCCACGGCCAGTTGCGCGGTGCAGCCATCAGCAACAGATAGAGGCTCGGCAGAATCGCCCAGCCCAGCCACCGCCACGCGTTGTACTGCTCGGCCAACAACAGCAGGCCGTAACGCAACTCCAGCGCCAGCACGCCAATCAACAGCCAGCAACCGAACACATGGGCCGCGCTCAATGCGCGCGCCGGCAACACCGAAGCCAGGCGGCGCAGGCTGAAGAAATGCACCGCGAACAGCGCCGGCCACGCCAGCCAGCCGAAGTCGGCGGCCGGGTGGTAGCGCGAATGCCAAGCGCCGAGCAAAACCAGCGTCGCCGCCGGAATCAGCAAGGTGCAGAGCAACCCCAGCGCCGGCCATTTCAGACGCAGCGACAACAGCGTCCACAGCGCAACACTGATCGCAGCGACCAGCAGCAACAATGTGCCTTGCAGGTTCGGCGAAGCGAAACGCAGGATCTCGCTGACCCACGCCAGCGTCCACCAACCGGCGCCCCAGACCAGCAGCACTTGCGACAAGCGTTGCAAACTCAAGGCATCAAAAGCACTGGCATGGTTGCCCAATTGCAAGCGCCACGCGCCGATCAGCGCGGCCAGCCCCAGCACCAGCGGCGTCCAGAATCCGCCATGGGCCAATGGTTTCAATCCTTCGCTAGACAACGGCCCGAGCCATTCGGGGCCGGCGAGCAGAAACGCTGCGCCGCCGACCACCTGCAACAGCAGGCCGAAAACGAAACTCAGACGCTGTTGCAGGTACAGGCTCAGCCAGATGATCAGCAAACCGCTGGCCGCCCACACCGCGCTCGCGGTTTGCCACGGCAGCACGAACAGCACCGCCAGATTGATCAGTACCAAGCCGGCCAGCAGCACCACCGACAAGCCGCGCAGCAGGCGCACATCGCCGCGCACCATCTCGTCCCGCGCCGCCAGCAGCATGCCGCCAATCAAGGCCAGACCGATCAGCGATGCACTGAGCAAGCCGCTCCAGCCAGCGCTGAATACCGCCGCCGAATCTTCACCGGCAGTTTGCAGGCGCAGCAGGAACAACGCGCCGCCCAGCAACTGCACGGCGAACGCGGTGAACAGGAATGTGCGTGATTGAATCCGCAGCCCCACGAACAAAGTCGCCAACCCGGCCAAGGCCCAACTGATTGCCGTGCCCTGGATGAACAGGAACAACGGTGCCAGCAGATAAAGGAACGTCAGGCCCAGACACGCCAGCAGCGGCAGGCCTTGCTTTTCCCACGGCGATGTCTGCTCGGGCGTAGCCTTGCGCAGTTGAAGGAAACTGAACAGCAGCGCGGCGCCAAGCATCAGCGCGCCCAGCGGTGCGCCGTCGAGCAGGCTGCTCTCGCCGGGCTGCAACTGGCTGAGAAACGCCAGTGCCGAACCCAGTTGCAGCAGTAAGGCAAAGGCCCGGGCAAACGGTCGATGCTGACGCAACCCGAGCCAGAAAATCCCCGCGCCTTCCACGGCCCACGCCGCAGAAGTCCAGCGCGCATCGAGCCCCAGCGGAATCGCGAGACTGGCAAAAATCACTCCCAGCGCCAGGCAGGTTTCACCTAGCAGCATCGCGCGCCCGCCCATCAAAACTTTGGCCAGCGCCATATAGATCATGCCCAGCGCCAACGCACTGAACGCCGCCGCAAATTCGAGGTGCTGGACCAACGCAAACTGCAAACCGAAGCCAATGATCGGCGGGCCGAACAGCAGGGTGCCGTCGACATAATCACCCTTGCGGGCCGACCATTGCAGCAGCGCCTCGCGATCAGCCTCCGCCGGAGCATCCTGCAGGTCGCGCAATTTGCGCCGGGCGAACAGCAGGCCGATGGCGAGGTACATGAGGAAAAACACAATCAGGAACGGCTCGGTGCTCCACAGCAGTTCCGGGGTGTAGGAACGCAGACCCCAGGCGAAACCGATACCGAAGGTGCCGACAAAACCGATCAGGTTGAGCAGGCGCCAGGCCTTGAACCAGGCGATGGAGAGAATGCCGGCGTTGAGCAAGGCGAAATAACTGAAAAGTGCGACGTGATTGCCTTCGCCGGTAGAAGTCAGAATCGGCGCGGCGAAACCGCCCAACGCTGCCGCTGCGGCCAACCCCAGTGCATCCTGAGTGATCGCCAGAATGGCCGAGAACACCGTCACCGCGACCAGCAAACCGAGTGCAGCGGACGGATCAAGCAACGGATGCAGACGCATCGCCGCAAACACCGTCAGGTACAACACCGCGATCCCGGTGCCTTGCAGCATCAACGCATAGTTGCTATTGCGTCGGCGCAGCCACCAGCCCAGCGCAAGCAAGGCGAACGCCGCTGCCGCAACACCGGCGTAACGCAACTCGATCGGCACCACCATGCCTTCGGTGGCGTAACGCAGTAAAAACGCCAGACCGAAAAACAGCAGCACCACACCGACGCGCAGCACGGTGTTGCCGCCAAACAGCCAGTTGCGCGCAGCGCTGATGCCGCGTTCGATCAGGTTCGGGCCACGGGGTTCGGCGGGTTTTTGCGTTGGTGCAACGGGAGCCGGTTCGGCGCGCCAGACATCGGCCGGCAGCGACTGGCTGGTTTCGCGGGCGACGGCGGAGACCGGTTCGAGTTCGGGGGGCAGTTCCCAGATCAGCTCAGGGGGCTGGGCTGCCTGCTCAGCCACGTCGACGGGCGCGGCGACTGGCTCGGCTTCAGGTGGCGGCGCGGGCGCATGGGAGGGCGAACCTTCCAGCACAAACAGCCGCTGGGCCACGCCTTGCAAGGCTTCGCGCACCTGCTCGAGTTGACGCTGTTGCTCCGCCGCCTGCGAGCCGAGGCGCGCAATGCGTAGCGCCTGGCCGATGACCAGCCCCAGCAGCGCACCCAACAGCGCGCCGCTGAATGACTCGTCGAGCAGTCCACCGAGCACCAGCCCGATCAACATGAACATCCATTGCATGGTCGATATCCCTAAGCAGCCCCGGGGCGGGGCGAGTCCGGTGATGGCTTCAGTCTAGGCACAAACCGTGTGGGAGCGAGCCTGCTCGCGAAGGCGGATTGTCAGCCAACATTTCTGTTTAAGTCGACGATCGCTTCGCGAGCAGGCTCGCTCCCACAGGGTACGGCGGTGATTGATGCCTTTTAACCGGCGCTCAGTATATCGATCCGGCCCAACAAACGTTGGGCCTTGCGCAGATTTGTCGGGGAAAGTTACTCCAGCGCTTTCCAGATATCCGTGGCGTACTCGCGAATCGTCCGGTCGGAAGAGAACCAGCCCATCCGCGAGGTGTTGAGCACCGCCGAACGCCACCAGTTCTGCGAGTCGTGCCAGTGCGCATCGACACGCTTCTGCGCTTCCCAGTAGGAATCGAAGTCGGCGCAGACCAGGAAGCGGTCATAGTCGATCAACGAGTCGATCAGCCCGGTATAACGCGAGGTATCGTCCGGCGAGAACACACCGCTGCGAATCGCTTGCAGCACATCGTTCAAACGATGGGAGGCGGCGATGTCGGGTACGGCGCTGAACTCGTGGTTCTGCTTGCGCGCTTCAACCTGTTGCGCGCTGAGACCGAAGATGAACATGTGCTCGGCACCGATGCGCTCGCACATTTCCACGTTGGCACCGTCGAGGGTGCCGATGGTCAGCGCGCCGTTGAGGCCGAACTTCATGTTACTGGTGCCCGACGCCTCGAAACCGGCGGTGGAAATCTGCTCGGACAAATCCGCCGCCGGAATGATGCTTTCGGCCAGGCTGACGTTGTAGTTGGGCAGGAACACCACTTTCAGCAGGCCGCGCACGGTCGGGTCGTTGTTCACCACCCGAGCGATGTCGTTGGTGAGTTTGATGATTAGCTTGGCCTGGTGGTAACTCGCCGCCGCTTTACCGGCGAAGATCTTCACGCGCGGCACCCAGTCGACTTCCGGCTCGGCACGAATCGCCTGATACAACGCCACGGTGTGCATCAGGTTGAGCAACTGACGCTTGTATTCGTGAATACGTTTGACCTGCACGTCGAACATCGCTGCCGGGTTGACCGCGATCCCGAGGCGCTCGTGAATCAGATAGGCCAGCGCCTTCTTGCTGTGCAACCGCTGCTCGGCGAAGGCTTTGCGGAACGCGGTTTTCTCGGCGAACGGTTCAAGTTCGAGCAGGCGCTCTTCGGGATGGTCGAGCACATCCGGGCCGAGAGCGTCGATCAGCATCGAGGTCAGTTCCGGGTTGGCCTGATACAGCCAGCGGCGGAAGGTGATGCCGTTGGTTTTGTTGTTGATCCGCTCCGGATAGAGCTTGTGCAGTTCGGCGAATACGGTTTTGCGCATCAGCTGCGTATGCAGACCGGACACGCCGTTGACGCTATGCGAACCGAGGAACGCGAGGTTGCCCATGCGCACCCGGCGGCCGTTGTCTTCTTCGATCAGCGACACCGCGCGCAACACGTCGAAGTCATGAATGCCCTTGGCTCGCAACGAATCGATGTGCTGTGCGTTGATCAGGTAAATGATCTGCATGTGCCGTGGCAGCATGCGTTCCATCAGCCCGACCGGCCAGGTTTCCAGCGCTTCCGGCAGCAGCGTGTGGTTGGTGTACGACAGCGTGTCGACAGTGACTTGCCATGCTGCATCCCACGCGACGTCGTAGACGTCGACCAGTTGGCGCATCAGTTCTGCCACGGCGATTGACGGGTGAGTGTCATTGAGCTGAATCGCCGCGTGATCACCCAGGGTCAGCACCGAGGTGTGCATGTTGCGGTGACGGCGCAGCAGATCCTGCAGCGAAGCGGCGACGAAGAAGTATTCCTGACGCAGGCGCAGTTCTTGCCCGGCTTCGGTGCTGTCGGCCGGATAAAGGACGCGGGAGATACTCTCGGCGCGGGCCACTTCCGCCACGGCGCCCAGGTGGTCACCGGCGTTGAAGCGTTCCAGGTGCAGGTCTTCCATGGCGCGGGCACGCCACAGACGCAGAGTGTTGACACTCGCCCCGCGCCAGCCGACCACCGGCGTGTCATAAGCAATTGCGCGCACGGTTTCCGCCGGCGACCAGACCTGACGAGTCTTGCCGGAGGCATCGGTGACGGTTTCGACGCTGCCGCCGAAGCCGATCGGGTACGCCACTTCCGGCCGTTCGAATTCCCAAGGGTTGCCGAAATCCAGCCAGTGTTCGGTCTGCTCCTGTTGCCAGCCATCGACAATCGCCTGACGGAACAAGCCGTGTTCATAACGAATGCCATAGCCATGGCCGGCGATGCCGAGGGTCGACATGCTCTCCATGAAGCACGCCGCGAGACGACCGAGGCCGCCGTTACCGAGCGCCGCGTCGGGCTCCAGCAGACGAATGCGCTCCAGATCGACGCCCAGTTCGGTCAACGCTTCACGGGCGACGTCGAGCAGGCCGAGGTTGCTCAGGCTGTCGTAGAGCAAACGGCCGATGAGAAATTCCAGCGAGAGGTAATAAACCCGCTTCTGGCCTTTGCGATAGATCTGCCGGGTGTGGTCCATCCAGTGTTCGACCATGTGATCACGCGCAGCCAGGGCAATGGCTTCGAACCAGTCATGGTCGAAGGCGTGATCGGGGTCTTTGCCCACGGCGTAGGTGAGTTTGGTCAGGACGGCGTCGCGGAACGCGGCCACCTCTGCTTCGCGAACTAGTGGTTCTTGAGTCATCAACAGGACCTCGAGCGAGCGGGAATTTTCTGAGCCTAGACGGTCTGACCGGCGGTAACGGCTCTGGTTCGGCAGTATTTGCCCGGACTGTGCACCAGTCCGACATAACCCTGGCGGATGAGCCAATGAATGCAGGGGCCGTGCCGTCCTGTCGGGCAAATTGCAGTCGTTGCGAAAATATCCGGCGAAAGGTTGTTCAAAATTCCACCGCTCCCGGTATGATCGCGCGCCCTGATGCATACACGCCTGGTAACTCCCGATGATGAAGCCCAACCTGATCGCCGCCGCCGAGATTGATCGTCTCGATACGTGGGCCAAATACTCGGCGCCGATGTGCGGCTCGTGCATGTCCAGCTGCTGCACGCTGCCGGTCGAAGTGAAGATCAAGGATCTGGTGCGCATCGGTGTGGTCGACGAGTTCGAACTGGGCGATCCGCCAAAGAACATCGCCAAGCGTCTGCAAAAGGAAGGTCTGGTCGAGCGCTTCAATCAGAAGTCGGGGATCTTCACCCTGCAGCGCATGAGCAACAACGACTGCTATTACCTGGATCGTAAAACCCGCCTGTGCACCATTTATGACAAGCGCCCGGACACCTGCCGCAACCACCCGAAGATCGGGCCGCGGCCGGGGTATTGCGCTTATAAGCCGAAAGAAGTCGAGCGGGTGCAGAATTTCCGGGCCATCGACAAATTTTGATCGGCCTTGAGATTTTCAGCGGCTGACCGACCGCCATCGCTGGCAAGCCAGCTCCCACAATGATTGTGGTCGAACACATATTTTATATACGACCCAAAACCCTGTGGGAGCTGGCTTGCCAGCGATGGGGCCAGCACAAATATCGCTAAACGCCAGACAAACAAAAACGCCCCCGGTCTCGCGACCGGGGGCGTTTTCTATTCCAGGGCTGGATTACGCCTTGGCTTTCTTGGCAGCGCGGGTACGCTCGCTTTCGTCGAGGATCTTCTTGCGAAGACGGATCGACTTAGGCGTAACTTCGCACAGCTCGTCTTCCTGGATGTATTCCAGAGCCTGTTCCAGGGTGAAGCGAACAGGTGGGACCAGAGCGATGGTTTCGTCTTTACCCGAAGCACGCATGTTGTCGAGCTTCTTGCCTTTGGTTGGGTTCACACCCAGGTCGTTGTCGCGGCTGTTCTGACCAACGATCTGACCGTTGTAGATCTCCTGGCCGTGTTCTACGAACAGCTTGCCACGGGCCTGCAGGGTTTCCAACGAGTAGGTCAGAGCCTTGCCGGTTTCAACCGAAACCAGAACGCCGTTCTGACGGCCGGACATGTGGCCCGACTTCACTGGAGCGTAACGGTCGAAGATCGAGGTCAGGATGCCAGCACCGTTGGTCAGGGTCAGGAACTGGTTACGGAAACCGATCAGACCGCGAGCAGGGATGTTGTATTCCAGACGAACACGGCCCTTGCCATCCGGCACCATGTTGCTCAGGTCGCCCTTACGCAGACCCATCTCTTCCATGACCTTGCCCTGGGATTCTTCAGGGATGTCGATGGTGACGTTTTCGAACGGTTCCTGCTTCACGCCGTCGACTTCACGGATGATCACTTCAGGACGGCCCAGGGCCAGCTCGAAGCCTTCGCGACGCATGGTTTCGATCAGTACCGAGAGGTGCAGCTCACCACGGCCGGACACCTTGAACTTGTCAGCCGAGTCGCCTTCTTCAACGCGCAGTGCAACGTTGTACAGCAGCTCTTTGTCCAGACGATCCTTGATGTTACGGGAGGTCACGAACTTGCCTTCTTTACCGCAGAATGGCGAGTCGTTTACCTGGAAGGTCATGGAAACGGTTGGCTCGTCAACGGTCAGCGGCTTCATCGCCTCGACGGTGTTGATATCGCACAGAGTGTCCGAGATGAACAGCTCGTCGAAGCCGCTGATGCAGACGATGTCGCCAGCTGCTGCTTCGTCAACGTCGATGCGGTGCAGACCGTGGTGACCCATCAGCTTCAGGATACGACCGTTGCGACGCTTGCCGTCAGCGCTGATAGCGACAACCGGGGTGTTCGGCTTGACGCGACCACGAGCGATACGGCCAACACCGATAACACCCAGGAAGCTGTTGTAGTCCAGAGCGGAGATCTGCATCTGGAACGGACCGTCACGGTCAACGGCCGGAGGCGGAACGTGGTCGACTACTGCCTGGTACAGCGGAGTCATGTCTTCCGCCATGGCGGTGTGGTCCAGACCGGCAATACCGTTCAGGGCCGAAGCGTAAACAACCTGGAAGTCCAGTTGTTCTTCGGTCGCACCGAGGTTGTCGAACAGATCGAAGATCTGGTCCAGAACCCAGTCCGGACGCGCGCCTGGACGGTCAACCTTGTTGATGACCACGATTGGACGCAGGCCGGCTTCGAAAGCCTTCTTGGTCACGAAACGGGTTTGCGGCATAGGGCCGTCTTGAGCGTCAACCAGCAGCAGAACGGAGTCGACCATCGACATTACGCGTTCAACTTCGCCGCCGAAGTCGGCGTGGCCCGGGGTATCCACGATGTTGATGTGGTAGCCGTTCCAGTTGATGGCGGTGTTCTTCGCCAGAATGGTAATACCGCGCTCTTTTTCCTGGTCGTTGGAGTCCATCACGCGCTCGTCGTTGAGCTCGTTGCGCTCCAGGGTGCCGGATTGACGCAGGAGTTTGTCTACCAGGGTGGTTTTACCGTGGTCAACGTGGGCAATGATGGCGATGTTGCGTAGATTTTCGATCACTTGTGTATCTCGATCAGAGGATTCGGTTTGCTGACAAGTCATGGCAGCGATTAGCAGTAGTGTCCGGCATGGCCGTTACAGCTTGACGGCGGTGTCGGGGGGCCGGTGACGCAGGCCACAGGCAAACAGCCCCGGGCACTTAGCTCGGTCGATAAACGCGCACATTGGCATGCCCCTCACTGAGCAAATGGTGGGCATGCAGGCGACTCATCACGCCTTTGTCGCAATACAGCAGGTACTGGCGAGTAGGGTCCAGTTCCTTGAAACGTGCGTTCACTGCATAGAACGGCATCGTCTGTACCTCTATGCCGGCGAGCTCCAGCGGGTCATCCTCGGCGGCATCCGGGTGGCGGATGTCGATCACGATCTGACCGGCCAGCGCTTCGCTGACTTCTTCAATCTGCAAATCCTGGCCCAATTCGTCGATTACCCGATCGATCGGCACCAGTTTGGCGTTGGCGAGCGCACGCTCGAGTACCGCCATGTCGAATTCTTTCTCTTCGTGCTCAACCCGGCCACGCTTGGCGGCGGTCTTGGGGTTGACCGAAATCACGCCGCAGTATTCCGGCATGTGCCGGGCGAAATCGGCGGTGCCGATCTCGTTGGCGGTGTCGATGATGTCCTGCTTGTGCGCGACGATCAGCGGCCGCAGCACCAGCTTGTCGGTCACGCAGTCGATCACCGACAGGTTCGGCAGCGTCTGGCTCGACACCTGGGAGATCGCTTCACCGGTCACCAGTGCATCGATGTGCAGCCGTTCGGCGATCTCGGACGAGGCGCGCAACATCATACGCTTCAAAACCACGCCCATATGACTGTTATCGACTTTGCCGAGAATTTCGCCCAGCACTTCCTCGAACGGCACACTGACAAATAGCACGCGTTGCGAGCTGCCGTACTTCTTCCAGATGAAGTGCGCGACTTCCATCACGCCCAATTCGTGGGCACGCCCGCCGAGATTAAAGAAGCAGAAGTGCGCCATCAGGCCGCGACGCATGATCTGGTAAGCCGCCACGGTCGAATCGAAGCCGCCGGACATCAATACCAGCGTCTGCTCCAACGCGCCGAGCGGGTAGCCGCCGATGCCGTTGTGCTGGCTGTGAATCACGAACAACCGTTTGTCGCGAACTTCGATACGGACTTCGATTTGCGGTGCTTTAAGGTCGATTCCGGCCGCACCGCACTCACGACGCAGCTTGCTGCCGACGTATTTTTCCACGTCCATCGAGCTGAAGGCATGCTTGCCTGCGCGCTTGCAGCGCACCGAGAAAATCTTCCCGGCCAGTGCATCGCCGTAGTGCTGTTTGCACTTTTCGGTGATGTCGTCGAAATCGCCCAGCGGGTACTCGTCGATCTGCAGAAAATGCGCGATACCCGGCATGCAGGTCAGGCGTTCGCCCATCTCTTTCAAGGCTTTGGGGTCAGTAACGCGGGTTTCCAGCTCGAGATTGTCCCACACGCCGTTCACCACCACGGCCGGGTCCAGGTCACGGAGCACGGTGCGGATATTCTTGGCCAACTGGCGGATGAATTTCGTCCGGACAGGTCGGCTTTTGATGGTGATCTCGGGGAAGACTTTTACGATAAGTTTCATGAAAACAGCGCGCGAACGGCCAGCCGAAAAAGGGGGGCGCGGATTATAGCGGAAATTGCTCAAGGTTTAACCAGTTAATGTGCAGAAGGTTTTGCTTGCACCAAAACAGGTCATTTCTGAATTTAAACGCAACATTAAGGGGCGGGATTTGTCGATTCAGTACCTCGCACGCCTTAATAAGCGTGAATTTGGGGCAAAAAACCCATGCTGGGGCACTGGCATGCAATTTGCTCCCTTGTGAGGCAGGTTGCCTTGGCAGAGTATTCGCGCCGGCATCACCATTATTAAGGGCATCCACTACCCGCCCTAATTCACCCGGAGGACACTATGTCGAAGTCGGTTCAACTCATCAAAGATCATGACGTCAAGTGGATTGATCTGCGCTTCACGGACACCAAAGGCACTCAGCACCACGTGACCATGCCGGCTCGCGATGCGCTGGATGACGACTTCTTCGAAGTCGGCAAGATGTTCGACGGTTCCTCCATCTCCGGCTGGAAAGGCATCGAAGCCTCCGACATGATCCTGATGCCGGTCGACGAAACTGCCGTGCTCGATCCGTTCACCGAAGACCCAACCCTGATTCTGGTGTGCGACATCATCGAGCCTTCGAGCATGCAGGGCTACGATCGCGACCCACGTGCGATCGCCAAGCGCGCCGAAGAGCACCTGAAAGCCACCGGTATCGGTGACACCGTATTCGCCGGTCCGGAGCCTGAGTTCTTCATCTTTGACTCGGTCAAATTCAAGTCGGACATCTCCGGCTCGATGTTCAAGATCTACTCCGAGCAAGGTTCGTGGATGTCCGACCAGGACATCGAAGGTGGCAACAAGGGTCACCGTCCAGGCGTGAAAGGCGGCTACTTCCCGGTTCCACCGTTCGACCACGACCACGAAATCCGTACTGCCATGTGCAACGCACTGGAAGAAATGGGTCAGTCGGTTGAAGTTCACCACCACGAAGTGGCGACTGCCGGCCAGAACGAAATCGGCGTCAAGTTCAACACCCTGGTGAAGAAGGCCGACGAAGTTCAGACCCTGAAATACGTTGTGCACAACGTTGCCGACGCTTACGGCCGCACCGCGACCTTCATGCCGAAGCCACTGTACGGCGACAACGGTTCGGGCATGCACGTACACATGTCGATCTGGAAAGACGGCAAGAACACCTTCGCAGGTGAAGGCTATGCCGGCCTGTCCGATACCGCTCTGTACTTCATCGGCGGCATCATCAAGCACGGTAAGGCCCTGAACGGCTTCACCAACCCGGCGACCAACTCCTACAAGCGTCTGGTGCCAGGCTTCGAAGCTCCGGTAATGCTGGCCTACTCGGCTCGCAACCGTTCCGCTTCGATCCGTATTCCTTACGTGTCGAGCCCGAAAGCCCGCCGTATCGAAGCACGCTTCCCGGATCCGGCTGCCAACCCGTACCTGGCCTTCGCAGCACTGCTGATGGCCGGTCTGGACGGTATCCAGAACAAGATCCACCCAGGCGATGCCGCCGACAAGAACCTGTACGATCTGCCGCCTGAAGAGGCGAAAGAGATTCCACAGGTTTGCGGCAGCCTGAAAGAAGCCCTGGAAGAGCTGGACAAGGGCCGCGCGTTCCTGACCAAGGGCGGCGTGTTCTCCGACGACTTCATCGACGCTTACATCGCGCTGAAATCGGAAGAAGAAATCAAGGTTCGCACCTTCGTACACCCACTGGAATATGAGCTGTACTACAGCTGCTGATCCGGTAGCGCTGCGTAAAGCGGCGTGACAAAAGAGGCCTCCTTTGGGAGGCCTTTTTTATTGCCCGGCGCAACGCATTTTCCATGTGGGAGCGAGCCTGCTCGCGAAAGCGGTGGGTCATTGATCGTTCCCACGCTCCGCGTGGGAATGCAGCCCGTGACGCTCCGCGTCACTGGACGCGGAGCGTCCCAGGAGGCATTCCCACGCAGAGCATGGGAACGATCCGTGTTTTGGCTACCAGTCTTTTCAATTCCAGTTATTAACGGTTTTGGCCAACCGCCCCACCTGTCCTATGCTGCTACCCATCGCTTCCAATCCCGGTCGATTTCATGGGTCGCACGTTTCTCTACATTCTGCTGCTGATCGCTCTGCCCGCCGCCGCGCAGATCTACAAGTACACCGACGCCAACGGCAACACGGCGTACAGCAATCAGCCGCCGGACGGCGTGCAGGCGCAACCGGTCGAGCTGCCGCCGCTCAATCGGGTCGAGCCGCAAGCACCGAGCGCGCCGCAATCACCCACCGCAGAACAACCGCAACCACCGCGCAACGCCTATGAAATCCTCGAACTCGCCGGTCTGCCCACTGACGAGGCGCTGCGCGCCAACAACGGCACCTTTACGGTCAATGTCCTGATCAAACCGCGCCTGCAATCGCCGCATCAACTGAGACTGGTGCTGGACGACGAGCCCTATGGCCAGCCGAGCAACGTACCGGTTTTGCAGTTGGTGAACATCGATCGCGGCGAGCATCGCCTGGCCGTGCAGGTGATCGACGGCCAGACCGTCATTCAGCAGAGCCCGCCAGCCGTCTTCACCGTGCAACGGGTGCATAGACCATGATCCGCGCGGGGCTGGTACTCGTTCTGGCGCTGATGTCGACGTACACCTTGGCGGAGGTCTTTACCTATGTCGACGCGCAGGGCAACCGCGTCTATACCGACCAGCCACGCGCCAACGCCAAGCGAGTGCCGATCGCGACGAGCAATCGCATGGCTGTCCCTGCCAACACCGCAGCGCCGATCACCACAGCGAAAAAATCCGCCGAACCAGCGCCCTTTCACTACGACATGCTGCGCATTCTGATCCCGGAGCCCGATGCCACTCTGCGCAGCAGCGCCGGCGAGCTGATCGTCAGCGTCACCAGCGAGCCCGGCCTGCAAAGCGGCCATCGTTATCGCCTGCTGCTGGATGGCAAGGCCACTGGCGAGCCCGGCGTCAGCCCGGTATTTGCGCTGAGCAATATCGATCGCGGCAGCCACAGCCTTTCGATCGAAATCCTCGACGCCGCCGGGCGTACCGTGGAACGCACCGCCAATCAGCCGTTCCACATGCTGCGCATTTCCCTCGCGCAGAAACGTCAGGTCAAACCCTGCGTTGCCGACGACTATGGCGTGCGCCCGGAATGTCCGCTCAAGGACAAACCTGAAGAGCCGAAAAATCCATTCCTGCGCTTCTTTTAACCTCCGCCAGCCGCGCGCACTCTATTGGTGCACTAAACTGCATCTCGCCCACAACCCAACCCATTTTGGTTCGAAACTTCCCGTTTGAGCTGGCTTCGTGCCATACAAACGCGCGTCAAACGCCTGTTTCAGGGGTTAAACGCTTCTTTTCGGAGCCTTGGTTTGGTTTTTGCATTTTCCCGACATCAGCGCTTTGTTCTCGCGCACGCCTTGCTCCAAAAGGGGTCCAGATGACCATAAGCGACGCTATTCACCGTTTGCTGCTCGACAACCTGACCACGGCGACCATCCTGCTCGACGCCGAATTGCGCCTGGAGTACATGAACCCGGCGGCGGAGATGCTGTTGGCCGTCAGCGGTCAGCGCAGCCACGGCCAGTTCATCAGCGAGCTGTTCACCGAATCCCCCGAGGCGCTCAATTCCCTGCGTCAGGCGGTGGAGCAGGCGCACCCGTTCACCAAGCGTGAAGCGATGCTCACCGCCCTCACCGGCCAGACGCTGACCGTGGATTACGCGGTCACGCCAATCCTCAGCAACGGCGAGACTTTGCTTTTGCTTGAAGTGCACCCGCGTGATCGCCTGTTGCGCATCACCAAGGAAGAGGCGCAGCTGTCCAAGCAGGAAACCAGCAAGATGCTGGTGCGCGGCCTCGCCCATGAGATCAAGAACCCCCTCGGCGGCATCCGGGGCGCAGCGCAATTGCTCGCCCGCGAACTGCCGGAGGAAAGCCTGCGCGATTACACCAATGTGATCATCGAAGAGGCCGACCGCCTGCGCAATCTGGTCGATCGCATGCTCGGCTCGAACAAACTGCCGTCGCTGGCCATGTGCAACGTCCACGAAGTGCTCGAACGCGTCTGCCATCTGGTCGAAGCCGAAAGCCAGGGCTGCATCACCCTGGTGCGTGATTACGACCCGAGCATTCCCGACGTATTGATCGACCGCGAGCAAATGATTCAGGCGGTGCTGAACATCGTGCGCAATGCGATGCAGGCCATCAGCAGCCAGAACGAGCTGCGCCTGGGCCGCATCAGCCTGCGCACCCGCGCCATGCGCCAGTTCACCATCGGCCACATCCGCCATCGTCTGGTGACCAAGATCGAGATCATCGACAACGGTCCCGGCATTCCGGCGGAACTGCAGGAAACCATTTTCTTTCCCATGGTCAGCGGCCGCCCGGACGGTACCGGGCTGGGCCTGGCCATTACCCAGAACATCATCAGTCAGCACCAGGGCCTGATCGAGTGTGAGAGCCATCCAGGCCACACCACCTTCTCGATCTTCCTGCCACTGGAACAAGGAGCCACATCGACATGAGCCGTAGTGAAACCGTGTGGATCGTCGATGACGACCGTTCTATCCGTTGGGTCCTGGAAAAGGCCTTGCAGCAGGAAGGCATGACCACCCAGAGCTTCGACAGCGCCGATGGCGTGATGAGTCGTCTGGCCCGGCAGCAGCCGGACGTGATCATTTCCGATATCCGCATGCCGGGCGCCAGTGGCCTGGATCTGCTGGCGCGGATTCGCGAACAGCACCCACGGCTGCCGGTCATCATCATGACCGCTCACTCCGATCTGGACAGCGCTGTCGCCTCCTATCAGGGCGGTGCTTTCGAGTACCTGCCCAAGCCGTTCGACGTCGATGAAGCGGTTTCGCTGGTCAAACGCGCCAATCAACATGCCCAGGAACAGCAAGGCCTGGAGGTTGTGCCAGCCCTGACCCGCACCCCGGAAATCATCGGCGAAGCGCCGGCGATGCAGGAAGTGTTTCGCGCCATCGGCCGCCTGAGCCACTCCAACATCACCGTGCTGATCAACGGCGAATCCGGTACCGGTAAAGAACTGGTCGCCCACGCCCTGCACCGCCACAGCCCACGCGCGGCTTCGCCGTTCATTGCCCTGAACATGGCGGCGATCCCCAAGGATCTGATGGAATCGGAATTGTTCGGCCACGAGAAAGGCGCGTTCACCGGCGCGGCAAACCTGCGTCGCGGTCGTTTTGAACAGGCGGACGGCGGCACGCTGTTTCTCGATGAAATCGGCGACATGCCGGCGGACACCCAGACGCGTCTGTTGCGCGTGCTGGCCGATGGCGAGTTCTACCGCGTCGGCGGCCATGTACCGGTCAAGGTGGATGTACGCATCATCGCCGCGACCCACCAGAATCTCGAAACACTTGTCCACGCCGGCAAATTCCGTGAGGACTTGTTCCACCGCCTGAACGTGATCCGCATCCACATCCCGCGCCTGTCGGATCGTCGTGAAGACATTCCAACCCTGGCCCGGCACTTCCTCAGCCGCGCCGCGCAGGAACTGGCGGTCGAGCCGAAGCTGCTGAAAAGCGAGACCGAGGAATACCTGAAAAACCTGCCGTGGCCAGGTAACGTGCGCCAGCTGGAGAACACCTGTCGCTGGATCACCGTCATGGCCTCCGGCCGTGAAGTGCACATCAGCGATTTGCCGCCGGAACTGCTCAACCTGCCGCAGGATTCGGCGCCAGTGACCAACTGGGAACAGGCCCTGCGCCAGTGGGCGGATCAGGCCTTGGCCCGCGGCCAGTCGAGCCTGCTCGACAGCGCAGTGCCGGCGTTCGAGCGGATCATGATCGAGACTGCTTTGAAGCACACCGCAGGACGTCGGCGTGATGCGGCGGTGCTGCTGGGTTGGGGGCGCAATACCCTGACGCGCAAGATCAAGGAACTGGGGATGAAGGTTGATGGTGGGGATGATGACGAGGGGGAAGAGGGTTAACGCTTAAGGGTTGCCGTGCACTCAGGATCGATCCCCCTCACCCCAGCCCTCTCCCGGGGGAAGGGAGCAATCTCGGGTGGTTTCGAGGCCTGGGTTCGGCTCGGTATCTCAGGTCGGCGTAACTTGACCGGGCAACTCGGTCAGTCCCCTCTCCCTTGGGAGAGGGTCAGGGTGAGGGCCACCGTGCACCGCATCAATGCACGATGACCCGTGATCGCGCAGAGCCCGATTCTCATCGCCCAGTTCCGCAGTGCCGAAAAACCCAGACTTGAAATAAGCGAAAGCCCCGTATTCCGGGGCTTTCGCGTTTTCGAAGCATTTTTTGTTACAGCAAATCAAAACCTGGCACGCCGCCTGCAATATCTATCTCAGGTGATTCGATTCACCACCCGTTTCGGGGACCTTGGTACAGGCAGGCCGGGGATTCCCCTCTTTACACCGGGCTCACAGCGCAAAGCAGCGAGCCCACCGTTTTGGGATCCTTGGTACAGGCAGGCCGGGGGTTCCCTCTTTACACCGGGCTGACGCTGCAAGCGAAGCCCATGCTTTTGGGAACCCTGATACAGGCAGGTCAGGGATTCCCGCTTTTACACCGCAATGCGTCCCGCCCCTATTCGAACCTGGGGCGCTCGGGCACATGATGTGGGGGCTGGTTTTGCCATGTCGGGTCAAACCTCCTTACTTCCTCCTCCAGCCTGTCCAGCATTTTTCCCGGGCTGGGTTCAGTAGACGCAATGTTCAGCAAACTTTCTTGCTCACCTACGCTGGCCTTTTGGAAGCTTTCAATAAACGACCAGAACCGGCGCTGCAAAAGCAGACGCTCAACCTGAAATTCCGGCGTACGCACCAGATTTCTGAGTTGTTTGATCATTGCGGGGTTCGCTTGAAGGACAAATGAATCCCACAGGGCAGACTTTTCAGCGCGTTGCGTTTGGGGGACATGGTGCAGCCATGGACTGTCCGCCAAATCAGCCTCGATTCTCCCAAGCCACAGATCGGTACCCGTCTGCCGACGTGCAGCTATCAATCGTCGAAGAGAAGCGGGGTCGGCAATCGGACTGCCAGTCAGGTCAAACCCTTTTCTCAGCTCAATGGTTTCGGGAATGGCTCTGATCGCGGTATAGGCCAGATTCAAACGTGTCCTGGGAATATCGGATGTCACACCATCCGGGAATTCTCTTATACGAGTTCGGTGGAGATCGACTTCCCGCAACGCCGTCATTCCCCGCAGTGAGGGCGCCACAGCCAGCCGACTTTCCGACAAATTCAATATCTCCAGCCGCGACGGACCGTTCTGCAAACCAAGCCCGGGCGGCGGCGAGGTTATGAACGTATTGGCCAGATTCAACTCTCGCAATCCGGACATGCGAGTCACATCAGGTGCTTCTGTCAAATCGGGATTATGGTACAGGTCAAGCACCTCCAACCGTGACGCCACGGGCCATTGATCCAGCCCGACAGGGGGACGACTCAAACCACAGGAACGTGCGCGCAAGACCCGCAACTCGCTCATGCCACGCACTGAAAAAAGCGGCCAGATACTGCAGTGCGTCAGGCTCAACTCCCGCAAACGGGTCAATCGCGTGAAATGCTCAAGGCCGTCCGACGGGAGCCATAGTCTGGCTTCCTGCATCGTCAGGACTTTCAACGCCGGGAGTTTATAGATTTCGGCCAACAGTTCATGACACTTGCCATTGAATCTGCGGATTTCGAGGGTTTCAATGTGGGAAAGCATCGAGAACAATTTTCCCAGACTTTTCGAAGGACTTCCTTCCAGGCCTAGAGATACGACGGATCTGAGCGGAACGGAACAACCCGGTAGCGCCAGATTGCGCCGACTTCCCAAGTCGAGCTCCAGCTTGAAACCGACCAGCCGCCCGTCGCGGTAGACTTTTTCCGAATGCTCTCCCTGCCATTTGAACAACCGACGCACGTTGGCCCCTATTGCCAGCCGGCGCCTGCGTTCGGCAATGTCCTGGCCTTTGTAACCCGTCTCCCAGGCAGTGATCTCACGGTTCAATCGAGGAAACTCCAGCTCAAGCCGCTTGAGTTCGACTTCTGCCACACCCGCTTCCCCATACCTTGCGATGAAATCATCGGCATGTTGATCCGTCGCATCAGCAAAATAGCGTCTGACCAGTGCCCGTGTAGTCGCAACCAGAACCGGCGGCTGTCCCCCAGAGGGACCTGCGCCGGTGAGCCAGGGGCGGTGAAAGTTGAACGGGTTGGCAGGTACTTGAGCAGCGCCATCCATCCCACCGCGCAAACCTGTGAGGATGCAAACCCAGGTGTTCTGCCCGCTGCGGGTGATCGCCAGGGTTTCACCGCCCAGGCTGGCGCGGTAAATGTTCACGCTGTCGGCAGCGACGGGATCGTTGGGTTTGACCAGGCGCCAAACCCTGTATTCCGGGCGGGAGGCATCCAGATCCTGCATCACCTGATACGCCTGCTCATGGATGACCACATAGAGTTTGCCATCGTGACGTATCACGCCGTCGCTGCCCGATTGTGCGCCACTGACATCCAGCCCGGCATGAAAGCCATCCAGGCTTTGGGCGGTCAGGGGGTTGGTGCGGGTGCTGAAGTCGCTGTGCGGATGCCAGATGCCGCTTTCGCTATCGCGCAACATCCATGGGCCGGAAGGATACAACTCGCCGGGATGTCGAGCGCGATACCATCCCGTATCCGGATCAGCTGCGACGAGAACGAGGCCACTGCCAGGGACGTCAACATAACGGCGATTTTTGTACAGCCTGAAGCCTTCGCCATCAGCGTCAGGCAATTCGGTGGTTGATGTTATCCGGTAAGTCTCCAGCGACCGGTGTATCACAGGAGAGATGGCAGCAACCTCCGGTGCCGGGCGAACCTCGACCACCGGCGCCGGCAGGATCGTATTCGGGCCTGCGTCGTCGCCAGGTTTGGTGCTAAGCGACTTCAGATCATCGAGACCAGCCCAGGGGACCGTGCCATCACGGACGGGCATATCCGCCGCTGTGAAATCCTTGTCCGAGCTTCGCTTCGGGAACGTGTGGACATCCGTATCAACGTGGGTGCTGCCCCCGCGAGGTGGTTTTAGTGGCATGTTTTTCATCCTTGAAAAGTCGCCCCGCCATTCATGCTCAGGCGGGGGGGTCGGCATCCTGCCGGTTAGCTGGGAAGACCAACGATAGCCTGCGTAAACGTTGACGCGCAGCGGAAAAACAGACGGCTCCGGTGGGAAATGACGCTAGCAAATGTGGGAATGGCAGGGCAGGCCGAACGTCATCAGCCTGCGCTTTTGTGCAGGGGTGATGATGCCGGCATCGTGCCGCCTGCGGTTTGCACCCCCCTATGCAAGCCGCGGCCGCTTGGGCAAATGATGCGGGGGCTGGTGCTGCCAGGTTGAGTCGAACTTCGTCATTTCCTCTTCGAGCCTTTCCAGCATTTTTCCGGGACTGGACTCCGTTATCGCGATGTCCCGCAAAGCGTCTTGCTCACCAAGACTCGCCTTTTGGAAATGTTCCAGAAACGCCCAGACCCGACGCTGCAGAAGCGGCCGCTCAACCTGAAACTCAGGCGTGCGGACCAGCTCTCTGATTTTGCCCATCATGGCAACATTCGTCTGATCGATTAACGAGTCCCAGAGGGAAATCCGGGCGGCGCGTTGCGCCTGTGGAACATTGTGCATCCAGTGGTCTATGACCAGATGGCTCGAAGCTCGTCCCAACCAGATGTCCGTACCTGTTTGCCGACGTGCAGCAATCAACCGCCGAAAGTAGACAGGATCGGAAATCAACGTGCCGGTAAGGTTGAAACCCTCCCTGAGTTCAACAGCTTCGGGGATTGATTCGATCCGGGTATAACTCAGATCCAGACGTGCTCGGGGAACCTCGGAGTTCACGCCGTCCGGGAAAGTTTTTATCGCGGTATGGCTCAGGTCAACCTCCAGCAATGCCGACATTGCGCTGAGCGACGGCGCCACAGCGAGTGGGGTGCTGGATAAATTCAAGACCTGGAGTTGCGAAGGACCGCTCTGCATGCCAAGCCCGGGTGGCGGCGCGGATATGCGGGTATGGGACAGATCCAATACTCGCAATTCGGACATCTGGGTCACATCAGGCGGATGTCGCAGTTCGGGATTGTGGTACAGATCAAGCACCTGCAACCGTGACGCCACGGCCACCTCATCCAATCCGAAAGGCAGACGGAGCAAGCCACAGGAACGTGCGCGCAATACCCGTAACCCGGTCATCCCTCGCACTGAAAGATCGGGCCAGATACCACAATTGATCAGGCTCAACTCTTCCAGCCCGGTCAATGTGGCGAAGTGGTCGAGGCCTGTCGACGACAGCAACAGACTGCTTTCACGAATTTCCAGGACTCTCAATTGAGGGAGCTTGTCGAGTTGGGCAAGCAATTTCTGGCCGTCGATTCTGCGTGTTTGCAAGGTGTCCATGCGCGGGAACATCGACAACAGATCTCCCAGATTCCTAGAGGTGCGTCCCTCCAGGCCAAGAGACACAACAGATCCGAGTCGAGTCGAAAAAACCGGAAGGGCGAAATTCCCCCGCGCGCCCAAATCCAGTTTCAACCTGAAGCCGATCAGCCGGCCATCCCGGTAGACTTTTTCCGAACTGTCGCCCTGCCACTTGAACAATCGACGCACGCTGGCACCTATTGCCAGTCGCCGAATGCGCTCGGCACTGCTGTCACCCCTGTAGGCAGTCTCCCACGCAGTGACCTCACGGTTGAGTTGAGGAAACTCAAGCTGTAGCCGTTTTAGCTCCACCTCAGCCGCACCTGCCTCAGCAAATCGGGCAATGAAATCATCGGCATGCTGATCGGTGGAGTCGGCGAAATAGCGTTTTACCTGCGCCCGCGTGGTCGCGTCTGCAACCGCCGCTTGCCCCCGTGAAGGGCCGGAGTCAGTGAGCCAGGGGCGATGAAAGTTGAACGGATTGGCACCTGCAGCCTCATTGCGCTGCATGCCCCCGCGTAAACCAGGAAGGATGGAAACCCAGGTATTGCGCTCGTTCCGGGTAATGGCCAGCGTCTCACCGCCGAGGCTGGCGCGATAAATGTTTGCGCTGTCGGTGGCGCCGGGATGACTGGGATCAACCAGACGCCAGACCTTGTATTCCGGGCGAGACGCAGCAAGATCCTGCAAAACCTGATACGCCTGTTGATCAATGACCACGTAGAGCTTGCCAGCGTGACGTACCACGCCGTCGCTGCCGGGGGCGACGCCGCTGAGATCCAGCCCGCTGCGAAATCCCTGCAAACCCGCAGCGGTCAGAGGATCGGTGCGTGCGTTGAAGTCGTTGTGCGGATGCCAGAGGCCGCTGCGGCTATCCCGCAACATCCATGGACCGGTGGGCAGCAACTCGCTGGGGAGTCGAGCGCGATAAAATCCGCTGTCCGGATCCACCCCTACCAGAACGATGCCGCCGCCAGACACATCCACATACTGACGTTTTTTGTACAGCCTGAAGCCGTCACCGTCAGCTGCCGGCAGTCCGGCCGGTGATCGCATTGCGTAACTGTCCAGCGACCTGGCGATGACGGGAGGACTTGGATTGGTGTGCGGCGCAGGGCGAACCTCGACCATCGGCGTCGGCAAGGTCCTGTCCGCGCCGACAACATCGCCCGGCAAGCTGCCCCGCAGCTTCGGATCATCGCCACGAACCCAGGGGGCGGTGCCATTGAGATCGGGAGTGCGCACCAGTGCGAAATCCTTGTCCAGACGTCGGGTCATGGCCGGGTGAACATCCGTGTCCACGCGGGTGCTGCCACTGCGGGGTGGTTTTACTGGCATGTTTTCATCCTTGAAAGTCGTCCCTGGCATTTATCCCAGAGACGATGGGGGGGTGGCATTGCTGTTACAGACGGGCCGAGGTTTGCCGCTTTTGCATCGGCACTGCGTACTCCTGCGAGTTACTCGAACCTGGGACGCTTGGGCAAAGGGTGCAGCGGCTGACTCTGTCGCCCTCCGTCATAGTTGCGGATTTCATTCTCCAGCCTGTCCAGCATCCTCCCGGGACTCGTTTCCGTATAAAGAATGGCGTCGAGCCTGGCCCGCTCGTTGACTTCGGCGCTGTCATACATTTCCAGAAACCACCACACGCGCCGCTGCAGAAGCGGGCGCTCCACGTGAAACTCGGGCGTTCGACTCAGTCGACGAAGAATGCCGGTCACTGCCAGTGGCATTGCGGCGTTATGCCTGTCCCACAGCGCTTGTTTTTCCGCTATCTGTTCCTGTGGCACATTGCGTAGCCAGAGATCGGCAGTTACATCGCTGCTTTCCTGCCCAAGCCAGATATCGGTGCCTGTCTCTACCCGTGCTCGTATCAACCGCCGTAAAGAGGCCGGGTCCATTATCGGATTGCCGATGAGATTGAAGCCCGCTCTGAGCTCCACGGACTCGGGGATCGACCTGATGTGATTGTCCGCAAGATTCAGTTCTCTTGCGGGAATCCTGTCGGTAATGCCCTCGGGAAATCTTTGCAATCGTGTATTGGAAAGATCCAGCTCCTGCAGTGCGGTCATGTGTTCGAGTGAGGGGCTGATCGAAAGCGGATTGCCCCCCAGTCTCAACACTTCCAGCGTCGACGCCACGTCGATGGCATCAAGTCCGGAAGGCAGCAGGTGTATTCCGGTGCGGCTCAGATCCAGCACCCGCAGTTCAGTCATCCCTCTGATATCAGCTGCCACTTGCAAAAAGGTGACTTGCTCCTGATGCCGCATCTGCATGTCCAGGCTGTTCACCGGGGCCTCGAATGTGTTGCAAAGCCATAGCTCGTTTAGCCTGGCAAGGCCTCGTACGGAAAAGTCAGACGTCAATTCACAGTCCTGCAGGTGCAGCCTTTGCAAACGCGGGAATCTTTTCAATTGCTCGGCAAAGCGCGAATCCAGTCTGAATTTCGAATAAGCCCGTTCGATCACGTTCCATCCTTGAAACCGCCCTTCCACTTCGATTGCCTGACTGGTAATGGTCAGACTTTCAAGATTGGGAAACTGTGCGCAAAACACGTCCGGGTCCAGCCGGCCATGGCCTCTTAAAGTCAGAGAAATCACTGAGCTGAATTTCAAGGAAAGCGGTTTTTGAACTGGCCATATCGTCAGATCGATTTCCAGCTTGAAGCCCACATGCCGCCCGTCACGGTAGACGCGCTGTTCGGGCTGACCTTGCCATCGGTACAACTGGCGAAACGTCGCCCATATATTCCGCGCCTCATGTAACTCCTTGTCCGATGAAATGCGACCTCGACTGATCGGCAGGTCAAAACGCGTCGAGTCCAATTGCGCCAGCCCAAGCTGAATATGCTTGAGCTCAAGCTCTGCCACGTCCTTGTCATCGAACCGGGCGATGAAGGCATCCGCGTCCTCGTCGGTCGTGTCGGGCAGGTACTTGCGGATCTGCTCCCGGGTAGTTGGTTCCACGACTTCACGCGCATACCAAAGTCCGCTGTGCACATCGCGCAGCATCACCGGGCCGGATGGGAGCAACTCGCTTGGCCGCCGGGCTCGATACAGACCCGTCGCAGGATCCACTGCGACAGGCACCAGGTCGCCGTTGACCAAGTCTGCGTAGGTTCGCCGACTGATCACCCGCAAACCCTCACTGTTGACCTGTGGAAGTATCGCTCGGGCGTTGGTGACGTAATTGTCCAGCGAAGGCTGGGTAGCGGGAGGGCGAATACCTTCTGCGAGTGCGCGCACCACAACGGCCGCGGCAGGGGGTATGGCACCCAGGGTCGCATCACTGGATGATTCGGCGCGCGGCAGCAAATGATGCGAAGCAAAATTCACATCGACGCCTGTGCGACCCGGGTGGCCGTGGAGCGAAATGTCGGCGTCCGCAGCCCGATGCAGGCTGTCCGGAACGTCCACGTGGGTACCGCCACCGCGAGGGGGTTTTACTGGCATGTTTTCATCCTTGAAAAAGACGCCCCATGCAGTCGAGCAAGGGGACGACGGGTTTCGGCATCCTGCCGTTTGAAGGGGCAAACGATAGCGTGGACGAGCATCGGACGGAGATGGGAAAGGGAGACGGCCGCAGTGGGAAACGACCTCAAACAGTGTCGGAGCGCGCCCAGTGATGAGGACTTGCCCCTAGGGCTCGCTCAAGCGGATCTCCAGCCGCCAACGATCATCGACCTCGCTGCCAACCCAGTCGCCCTGCAACGGGCGCGCTGCCAGCACCGTCAGCAATAACCCTCCATCGCTTTTGCGCGTGCGCCAGTTGACGTCCTTGCCGTTGAGCCTGAGCTGGCCCTTCTGCGGTCGACCTTCGGCCTGAAACAGCAGCGCGACGGTGCCATCGATAATCTCGCCGTGCAGTTTCGGCTCGTTGTTGAACCACACCACCAGGCCGCCATCGGTGACCTCGACACGCTCCAGCACGCTTGGATCGGGCGTCGTCAGACGGCCAATCATCAAGCCGATCATCAAGCCGACAATCGCCAGCGAGCCGATGACTCGCGGGAATAGTTTCGAACGGTTGTCCACAGGCGGCGTAGAATGCCGCTCATCTTTACCTTCGGAGCCGTGCATGTTTCACGTCATCCTTTTTCAACCAGAAATTCCGCCGAACACCGGCAACGTTATCAGGCTGTGCGCCAACAGTGGCTGCCACCTGCATTTGATCGAACCACTGGGTTTCGAGATGGACGACAAGCGCCTGCGCCGTGCCGGTCTCGACTACCACGAATATGCCACGTTGCAGCGTCACGCTGACCTGGCCAGCTGTCTGGAAAGTCTGGGTAACCCGCGCGTGTTCGCTTTCACCACCAAGGGTTCGCGGCCGTTCCATGATGCCGCGTTCGTGCCCGGCGACGCGTTTCTGTTCGGCCCGGAAAGCCGTGGCCTGCCGGCGGACGTGCTCGACTCCCTGCCCGCCGAACAGCGCCTGCGCCTGCCGATGCGCGAAGGCTGCCGCAGCCTGAACCTGTCCAACACCGTGGCGGTCGCCGTGTACGAAGCGTGGCGGCAGAACGACTTCAAGTAACGCCGCAAGCAAATGTGGGAGCGAGCCTGCTCGCGATTACGGAGTGTCAGTCAACATTGATGTGTCTGACAGACCGCTTTCGCGAGCAGGCTCGCTCCCACATGGGTATTACTGAACCGTCTTACTGAACGGTCGGGGTCTCGCCGCTTTCCTGCATGCGCTGCAGCTCTTGCGCGTACAGGGCGTCGAAGTTCACCGGGGCCAGCATCAGCGCCGGGAACGAACCGCGGGTGACCAGGCTGTCCAGGGTTTCGCGGGCGTACGGGAACAGGATGTTCGGGCAGAACGCACCGAGGGTGTGGCTCATCGAAGCCGCGTCCAGATTCTTGATCAGGAAGATACCGGCCTGTTGCACTTCAGCGATGAAGGCCACTTCTTCACCGTTTTTCACGGTAACGGAAAGGGTCAGCACCACCTCGTAGAAATCGCCTTCCAGCGCTTTCTGGCGGGTGTTCAGATCCAGACCGACCGCCGGATCCCACTGCTGGCGGAAGATTGCCGGGCTTTTCGGGGCTTCGAAGGACAGGTCGCGTACGTAGATGCGCTGCAAGGAGAATTGCGGTGCGGTTTCTTCTTCGCTGGCTGCAGTGTTCTGTTGGTCAGTCATCTCAGATCCTTATCGATCTTGGGTCTTTTAGGGAGTGCTGTACGTGGGTGCAGCCGTTCAGCCCTTGAGCAGCGCGTCGAGTTTGCCGGCGCGCTCCAGGGCGTATAAATCATCACAACCGCCGATGTGCTTTGCGCCGATCCAGATTTGCGGCACGGACGTGCGCCCGGCCTTTTTGGTCATTTCGGCACGCAGCTGCGGCTTGCCATCGACCTTGATCTCTTCGAAGGCCACGCCTTTGCTGGCGAGCAGATGCTTGGCGCGCGAGCAGTAAGGGCAGTAATCGCTGGAATAGACGATGACTTCGCTCATGTCATTTCACCAGCGGCAGGTTGTCGCCTTTCCAGCTGGAAATCCCGCCGGACAGCTTGGCGGCGGTGAAGCCGGACTTCATCAGTTCGCGGGCGTGGGTGCCGGCGGTCTGACCGAGGGCGTCGACCAGAATGATGGTCTTGGCCTTGTGCTTTTCCAGCTCCCCGACGCGGGCGGCCAGTTTGTCTTGCGGGATGTTCACCGCGCCGACGATGTGGCCAGCGGCATAATCCTTGGCCGGACGGATGTCCACCACCACGCCTGCGTCTTTATTGACCAGTGCGGTCAGCTCGCCGGTGCTCAGGCTCTTGCCGCCGCCCTGCATCGTGTGCGCCAGCAACAGAGCCAGAAGTACGACGAAGATACCGACAAGAATGTAGTGGTTAGTGGCAAATTCAATCAGGTGAGCAACCATCGAAGGAGGTTCCAGGGCGTTAAAATGTCGGCCAGTATACACAGCCACTATGGTCGGCCAAACCCCGTCCGGCGGTGACGCGGTCGGAACTTCGCTTTAAACTCCAACTCCGTTTTCCATCGCCCTCTTCTTTATCAGCCACGAGTGGATTCCATGACGACTACGCCCAAACCTTTGGTCCTGATGATTCTCGACGGCTTCGGTCACAGCGACAGCCCCGAATCCAATGCTGTGTTCGCGGCAAAGAAACCCGTGCTGGATCGTCTGTGGGCCACCGTGCCGAACGGCTTGATCTCGGGCAGCGGCATGGACGTCGGTCTGCCGGACGGCCAGATGGGCAACTCCGAAGTCGGCCACATGAACCTCGGCGCAGGGCGCGTGGTGTATCAGGACTTCACCCGTGTGACCAAAGCGATCCGCGACGGCGAATTCTTCGACAATCCGACCATCTGCGCCGCTGTGGATAAAGCCGTGGCCGCCGGCAAAGCCGTGCACTTCATGGGCCTGCTGTCCGATGGCGGCGTGCACAGCCATCAGGATCACCTGATCGCCATGGCCGAGCTGGCCTTCAAGCGCGGCGCCGAAAAAATCTATCTGCACGCCTTCCTCGATGGCCGCGACACGCCGCCGAAAAGTGCCGCTTCGTCGATCGAACTGCTCGACGCGACGTTCCAGGCATTGGGCAAAGGCCGGATCGCCAGCATCATTGGCCGCTATTTCGCCATGGACCGTGACAACCGTTGGGATCGCGTCGCCCAGGCCTACAACCTGATCGTCGACGGCAACGGCGAATTCAACGCCGCCACCGCTCAGGAAGGTCTCGAAGCCGCCTACGCCCGTGGCGAAAGCGACGAATTCGTCAAAGCCACTTCCATCGGTGAGCCGGTCAAAGTCGAAGACGGCGATGCCGTGGTGTTCATGAACTTCCGTGCCGACCGCGCCCGCGAGCTGACCCGGGTGTTCGTCGAAGACGATTTCAAGGAATTCGCGCGCGCCCGTCAGCCGAAACTGGCCGGTTTCGTCATGCTTACCCAGTACGCCGCAAGTATTCCGGCACCGTCGGCCTTCGCCGCCGGCAGCCTGGAAAACGTTCTTGGTGATTACCTGGCAAAAAACGGCAAGACCCAGCTGCGCATCGCTGAAACCGAGAAGTACGCTCACGTGACCTTCTTCTTCTCCGGCGGTCGTGAAGAACCGTTCCCGGGCGAAGAGCGCATCCTGATCCCGTCGCCGAAAGTCGCCACCTACGACTTGCAGCCGGAAATGAGCGCGCCGGAAGTCACCGACCGTATCGTCGACGCCATCGAAAACCAGCGCTACGACGTGATCGTGGTCAACTACGCCAACGGCGACATGGTCGGCCACAGCGGTGTGTTCGATGCAGCGGTCAAAGCGGTCGAGTGCCTCGACACCTGCGTCGGTCGCATCGTCGATGCGCTGGAAAAGGTCGGCGGCGAAGCTTTGATCACTGCCGACCACGGCAACGTCGAAAAAATGGCCGATGAAGAAACCCACCAGGCGCACACCGCACACACCACCGAGCCGGTGCCGTTCATCTACGTCGGCAAACGCGACCTGAAAGTGCGCGAAGGCGGCGTGCTGGCGGACGTGGCACCGACCATGCTGATGCTGTTGGGTCTGGAAAAACCGGCGGAGATGACCGGGACTTCGATTCTGGTCTGAGCCGAATCCGGAAAACACCGCAAAAACCCTGTGGGAGCTGGCTTGCCAGCGATAGCAAGCTGACAGCCAGCATTTATGTTGAATGTGCAGCCGCCATCGCTGGCAAGCCAGCTCCCACAGTGGTTTGTGCTGGTTTCGAAGATTATTTTCAGCTGTATCTCCAGCCAGTTATCACACAGCCCCAATTGGGCGTTTTTTTTGCAGCCTCGGGCGGGCATACTAGGCCGTCCCTTACCCTGGTGCCGCCCGCCCCTATGCTTCGCGTCCTGATCGCCCTTGCTCTGACCTGTCTGCTCCAGCCGGCCTTCGCCGACGAGCGCGCGCAAACCCAACAGCAGTTGGACGCCACGCGTCAGGATATCGCCGAGCTGAAAAAGCTTCTGGGCAAGCTGCAGGAAGAAAAGTCCGGCGTGCAGAAAGAGCTCAAGGGCACTGAAACCGAGATGGGCAAGCTGCAGAAGCAGGTCGACGCGCTGCAGAAAGAACTGCAGAAAAGCGAATCCGAGCTGCAGCGGCTCGATGCAGAGAAAAAAACTCCAGAGCGCGCGCACTGAACAGCAGCGACTGATCGCCATTCAGGCCCGAGCGGCGTACCAGAACGGCCGCCAGGAATACCTCAAGCTGCTGCTCAACCAGCAGAATCCCGAGAAATTCGCCCGCACCCTCACCTATTACGACTACCTGAGCCAGGCACGCCTGGAGCAGTTGAAGAACTTCAACGAAACCCTGCGCCAACTGGCCAATGTCGAAAAAGACATCGGTCTGCAGCAAGCGCAGTTGCTGGTGCAGAAAAGCGACCTCGACACGCAGCGCGAAGCACTCGAGAAAGTCCGCAAGGAGCGCCAGCAGGTTCTCGCCAGACTCAATGACGACGTCAAGGCCCGCGACCAGAAACTCGCCGCCCGCGAGCAGGATCAGGCAGACCTGTCTAAAGTCCTTAAAACCATTGAAGAAACCCTGGCCCGACAGGCTCGTGAGGCAGAAGAGGCGCGGCAGAAAGCGCTGATCGCCCAGCAGGAAGCGGAAAAAAAGCGTTTGCGTGAGGCGCAGGCTGAAAACAGCGACGCCCCACGAAAACCCGCCAGATCAAGCCCCGGCGCGCTGGTATCGAGCAGCGGCGAAACGTTTGGCGGGCCTTTTGCTGCAACGCGGGGAAAACTTCCGTGGCCGGTTGATGGTCGATTACTCGCACGCTTCGGTGAAAGCCGTGGCGACGACGCCCGCACCAAGTGGGATGGCGTGATGATCAGCGCCTCCGCCGGCAGTCAGGTGCATGCCGTACATGGCGGGCGCGTGGTGTTCGCCGATTGGCTGCGCGGTGCCGGTTTGCTGGTGATCCTCGATCATGGCAACGGTTTTCTGAGTCTTTACGGCCACAACCAGACGCTGCTCAAGTCGGCGGGTGATGTGGTCAAGGCGGGCGAGTCGATTTCCACTGTCGGTAACAGTGGCGGTCAGGACACGCCAGCGCTGTATTTCGCAATTCGTCAGCAGGGTCACCCAAGTGATCCGGCGCAATGGTGCCGTGCGCAAGGATAAGCGCACCACCTAATTCAGGAGTTCGTTCGACATGCTGCATTTGTCCCGCCTTACCTCGCTGGCCCTGACGATCGCCCTGGTGATCGGCGCGCCTCTGGCGTTCGCCGCGCAACCGGCCCCGACCGTCGCTCCGGCAGGCACTGCCGCGACCGCCAAGGCGCCGTTGCCGCTGGAAGAGCTGCGCACCTTCGCCGAGGTCATGGACCGGATCAAAGCCGCGTACGTCGAGCCTGTGGACGACAAGACCCTGCTGGAAAACGCGATCAAGGGCATGCTCAGCAACCTCGATCCGCATTCGGCCTACCTCGGCCCGGAAGATTTCACCGAGCTGCAGGAAAGCACCAGCGGTGAATTCGGCGGTCTGGGCATCGAAGTCGGCGCCGAAGACGGCTTCATCAAGGTCGTCTCGCCGATTGATGACACGCCAGCGTCGAAGGCGGGCATCCAGGCCGGTGACTTCATCGTCAAGATCAACGGCCAGCCAACCCGTGGCCAGACCATGACCGAAGCCGTCGACAAGATGCGCGGCAAGATCGGCCAGAAAATCACCCTGACCCTGGTTCGCGATGGCGGCACGCCGTTCGACGTGACCCTGGCCCGTGCAGTAATTCAGGTCAAGAGCGTCAAGGCGCAGCTGCTGGAATCGGGCTACGGCTATATCCGCATCACCCAGTTCCAGGTCAAGACCGGCGAAGAAGTCTCCAAGGCTCTGGCCAAACTGCGCAAGGACAACGGCAAGAAGCTCAACGGCATCATCCTCGACCTGCGCAACAACCCCGGTGGTGTGCTGCAATCGGCGGTGGAAGTGGTCGACCATTTCATCACCAAGGGCCTGATCGTCTACACCAAGGGCCGCATCGCCAATTCCGAGCTGCGCTTCTCCGCCACCGGCAAGGATGAAAGCGAAGCGGTACCGATGGTCGTGCTGATCAACGGTGGCAGTGCCTCGGCTTCGGAAATCGTCGCCGGCGCCCTGCAGGACCAGAAGCGTGCCGTGGTCATGGGCACCACCAGTTTCGGCAAGGGCTCGGTGCAGACCGTGCTGCCGCTGAACAACGACCGCGCGCTGAAGATCACCACCGCGCTGTACTTCACGCCGAACGGCCGCTCGATCCAGGCTCAGGGCATCGTGCCGGACATCGAAGTGCGCCGCGCGAAGATCACCAACGAAGCCGACAGCGAGTACTTCAAGGAAGCCGATCTGCAAGGTCACCTGGGCAACGGCAACGGCGGCGCCGACAAACCGAGCGGCTCCGGCGGCAAGGCCAAAGCGATGCCGCAGGATGACGATTACCAGTTGGCCCAGGCCCTGAGCCTGCTCAAAGGCCTGAGCATCACGTCCGGCCGCTGAGGATGTTGTTGCGTTCCCTCTGCGTTCTGTTGTGCTGTCTGGCGGGTCTTGCCCAAGCAGAGCCCGCCAGCTCCTCACCGCACAAGGCCTACCTGACACTGATCATCGATGACCTGGGGCAGAACCTGCCCCGGGATCGTCGCGTGCTCGCCCTGCCCGGCCCGGTCACGGCGGCGATCATGCCCGATACCCCCCACGCCACCGAATTTGCCCGCGAAGCCCATCGCGCCGGCAAGATCGTCATCCTGCACATGCCCATGGACCCGGCCACCGGGCCTTACGCCTGGCACCCGGAACTGCCCCTCGAAGAACTGCAGAAACGCCTGAATGCTGCGTTCGAAAAAGTCCCGTTCACCGCCGGCATCAACAATCACATGGGCAGCCGCATGACCGCGCAGCCTGTGGCGATGGCGTGGTTGATGGGCGAATTGCAGCGTCGGCACAAGTTCTTCGTCGACAGCCGCACCAGCGCTCAAACGGTCGCTGCGCAGCAGGCGCAGAAAATCGACCTGGCCAGCGTTTCCAGAGACGTGTTTCTCGATGATGAGCGCACCGAAGCGGCCATTGCCATTCAGTTGCAGACCGCGATCGCCCTGGCGCACAAACAGGGTTCAGCGGTGATGATCGGCCATCCGTATCCGCAGACCCTGGCGGTGCTCGAGCGCGAATTACCCAAGCTCAAAGCGCAGGGCATCGACTGGATTGATATCCGGCAGATGATCAGCGTGCGCAGCAACCGCGCCATGGCCGGGCATGGCAAGGATGGCGTTTACCGGTAACACCCGGTCACGTTGCAATACATAGTTACCACCGAACGCCCCTCCCCCTTCCGGATAGTGAGACCTGCAACAGGTCGCGACTCCTTTGAGTCGCTTGCAACTATCAGGAGTGCCCATGACAAACAACGCCCCGATTATCCCGCCCGTTGGGCGGACTGAACCGATCCGCATCGATAACCTGCTGATCAACTTCACAACAGAATTTCTGCGCATCTGGGATACCAACGGTTTGTCGGCCAGACCCGCGTCGTTCTGGCGCCCGACCCCGGCTCCCGACGCGCTACCCGGTTATTTCCCCTTGGGCGACTTCGTCACCAGAGGCGTTGGCAACATCAACGGCGAACGCGTGGTCGCGGTTGTTTGTGAGGCAGACATTGCCAGCACTGACCCCACCAAAGGCAGGGCACTGCGACGTCCCGATGATTACGAGCTGGTCTGGAAGGACTCCGGATCAGGCTCGAAAAGAGATCTGTCGATCTGGCGACCGCTAGCTCCCGCAGGCTACGTAGCGCTGGGGTCGGTGTGCTCGAACGATCATGAAAAACCTTCGCTCAACGCGGTGCGCTGCGTTCGCGAAGACCTGGTGATCGCGTCGAATACCACCGATCTGATCTGGGACGACAAGGGCAGCAAGGCCCGACAGCGCGTCAGCACCTGGAGCGCCGTTCCTCCAGCCGCTTTGCCGGGCGAAGTCTACTTGGCATCGGGCAGTTTTTTCAGCTTGAGTGACTACACCCGACCGGCCAGTTTCCCGGTCTACTGCTTGCGCTTGCAGATCGGCCTGCAGATGTCTACACGCCCATCGCCACCGGTGCTCTGCGGCGAGACGCCAACACCTGTAGAGCCAACGGACGATGCGACTTACACCGCCAGCCTCCCCTGGTTCACGGTCAACGATCCGCGTTACACCGCCGCTGAGCAATGGCGTCACTCGCCCTTCTATCTGCTTGAACGCAAGGATCGCTACATCCTCGTCGGTCACGCACGCAACAGTGGCAACGACAGCCAGATATTCAGGTGGAATGCGCAGCGCGCCCAGCGTACTGGCGGCTTGCGTACTTTCACTCAAACCACTTGCATCGAATTCGGCGCGCAATGGCAAACCCGTCAGCACGGCGCGTTGATGTTTTCCGCACGGCTGGGCCACGATTTCACCCAATGCGAACTGCATTCGAATGAATGGCTCAATACAGCGACCATCGAAGTGGTTGCGGTGGTGGACAAAAACCGCTCAGTGGCCGCCTACCTGGCCCAGAGCGAATACAGACTGGTGCGCGCGGACGGCACGGCAGTGACGGAAGGTTTCAGCTACACCGATGGCAATAGCCTGCACATCAGCCAGTACGCACCTACCGAGCCTGCAATCATCGTCGCTTCGGAGCCAGAGGCGGTCGAAGATCAGACTGTGCTTGCGCCTGCGACCGAGGGCGAAATCAGCACCTCCCTGCCAGAGCCCGAGGAGTCAGCCGTTACAGATAGCGCGCCATGATTTCATCGACCACGCCTTCCTTGCGCAACTGATCCAGCGCGGTCTGTAGCCTGTTGACCACCTCATCGGAGACGTCCTTGTTCAGCGCCAGGTACAACTCGGCGCTGTTGAAGCGCAGTACGGTCTTCAGGCCGGTCACGCCATCCTGCCGCGCCAGATAACGGCCGGCAGGATCACCCGTGGCCCACAGATCGATCTGGCCATTGAGCAGTTTTTTTGCGTTGTCCTGATCGCGCAGCACTACTACCGGTTTGAGGCCTTGCTTGGTGAGCGTCTCGGCAATCGCATCGCCCTTGTAGGCGCCGATCTTGTATTTGCGCGCATCATTGAGGGTTTCGAGGGTGATCTTGCTGTCAGCCTTGGCCAGCAGGATCCAGTCGTCCGGGCCGATTGGGCCGACCCATTTGAACAGTCTTTCGCGATCGGGCAGGCGCGCCATGACGAAGGCCCCGTAGCCGGGATTCTCCAGGGCGAGTTTGTAGACACGCTCCCAGGGGAAACGCAGGGTCAGGCTGTAAGTGAGGCCGGCGCGCTGGAACATCTCGCGAACGATGTCCGTGGCAATGCCGTTGATGTTGTCGCCCTGGGCGAAATTCTTGCCGTTCTTCGCCATGTTGTACGGCGGGAAGTTCTCGGTGAGCAGCACCAGATCGGTGTCGGGACTGGTTTCGGCCCGGGCATTGCTGATGAACAACAACGAGGCGCTGGCGAGAACAACAAGCAGGCGTTTGATCATGTCGGGCTACCGGAATCCATGGCGTGCCCAAGAGTGCCTTGGGCGCGCCATGCTGTCCACTGGCCTGTACGCTTTAGCGCATGACGATGCCGCGATGCGACATGTAGGCCTTGGCTTCCTGCACGGTGTATTCGCCGAAGTGGAAAATACTCGCCGCCAGCACCGCACTGGCATGACCTTCGAGAATGCCATCGGCCAGATGCTGCAGATTGCCGACACCACCGGAAGCGATCACCGGAATGCCCAGCGCGTCGCTGATGGCGCGGGTCACGCCGAGGTCGAAACCGTTTTTCATGCCGTCCTGATCCATGCTGGTCAGGAGGATCTCGCCGGCACCGAGGCCTTCCATTTTCTTCGCCCACTCGACTGCGTCGAGACCGGTCGGCTTGCGCCCGCCGTGGGTGAAGATTTCCCAGCGCGGGGTTTCGCCGGGACCGGAAACTTTCTTGGCGTCGATGGCAACGACGATGCACTGCGAGCCGAAATGCTGCGCGGCCTCGCCGACGAACTCGGGGTTGAACACGGCGGCAGTGTTGATCGACACCTTGTCCGCGCCGGCATTGAGCAGGTTGCGGATGTCCTGCACGGTACGCACACCACCGCCGACGGTCAGCGGGATGAATACCTGGCTGGCCATGCGCTCGACGGTATGCAGCGTGGTGTCACGGCCATCGACGCTGGCGGTGATGTCGAGAAAGGTAATCTCGTCGGCGCCCTGCTCGTCGTAGCGACGGGCAATTTCCACCGGGTCACCGGCGTCGCGGATGTTCTCGAACTTCACGCCTTTGACGACCCGGCCGTTGTCCACGTCCAGGCAAGGGATGATGCGTTTGGCCAGCGCCATGGTCAGTCCTCAGCCTTGGTACGAATCGCAGAAAGCTTGCGCTTCGGCGACGTCGAGAGTGCCTTCGTAGATCGCCCGGCCGGTAATCGCGCCGATGATGCCCGGTGCCTTGGCGTCGAGCAGCGACTTGATGTCACCCAGGTTATGGATGCCGCCGGAAGCGATCACCGGAATCCTGGTGGCAGCGGCCAGCGCAGCGGTGAACGGTACGTTGCAGCCCTGCATCATGCCGTCTTTGGCGATGTCGGTATAAACGATCGAGGATACGCCGTCGGCTTCGAACTGCTTGGCCAGGTCGATGACCTGTACGGTGCTGATTTCCGCCCAACCGTCGGTGGCAACGAAACCGTCTTTGGCATCCAGACCCACGATGATCTTGCCTGGGAACGCACGGCAGGCTTCAGCGACGAACGCGGGATCCTTAACGGCTTTGGTGCCGATGATCACGTAGCTCACGCCTGCCTTGACGTAATGCTCGATGGTTTCCAGCGAACGAATGCCGCCACCGATCTGGATCGGCAGGGTCGGGTAACGCTTGGCGATTGCGGTAACCACTTCGCCGTTGACCGGCTGGCCTTCGAACGCGCCGTTCAGGTCGACCAGATGCAGACGGCGGCAACCGCCCTCCACCCACTTGGCAGCCATGCTCACCGGGTCATCGGAGAACACCGTGGAATCTTCCATGCGGCCCTGGCGCAGACGTACGCAGGCACCGTCTTTGAGATCGATAGCGGGAATAATCAGCATCTGGCAAACCTTAAAATTGGAATGTTCAGCTTGGCTCGGGAATCAGTTTTTCTCGAGCGCCCACAGGTCGCTTTCGATGCTTTCAAACCGTTCCTTGAGGTGGGTCTGCACATCGAAAATCGCCCTGTTGTAATAGTGCGGTGCAATCTCGCGGGTAAACAGCTCAAGAATTTCCGCCGCTTCGAACGAACCCAGGTCCAGTTCGAAACGGTCTTCCATGAACCGCTGGATCTTGCGATTGGCCTCGCTCTCCTGCTCGGGAGTGAGGGTCAGGATCGGCGGTCTGGACTTCTTGACAGCCATTTACCAGCGACCGTCCCACGCAGCGAAGTTCTGCAGCAGTTGCAGGCCGTGGGTATGGCTTTTCTCCGGGTGGAACTGCACGGCGAAACGCGAACCGTCGGCCAGCGCTGCGGCGAAATCGACACCGTAATGACCGCTGCCCACCACCTGCCGCGCATTGGCGGCGGCGATGTAGTAGCTGTGCACGAAGTAGAAACGCGCCAGATCCGGGATGTCATGCCACAGCGGGTGACTGATCTTCTGCTTTACCTCGTTCCAGCCCATGTGCGGGACTTTGAGGTGCTCGCCGTCTTCGTGCAGATCCTTGCCGAAGAATTTCACCGCGCCCGGAAACAGGCCGATGCAGTCGACGCCGGCGTTCTCTTCGCTGGTATCGAGCAAGGCTTGCATGCCGACGCAGATGCCGAGGAACGGCCGATCCTGGCTGACCTCACGGACCAGCGAGTCGAAGCCGAGGCGACGGATCTCCGCTATGCAATCGCGAATCGCGCCAACGCCCGGGAATACCACACGGTCGGCTTCTCGAATCACGTTCGCGTCGCTGGTAATCAGCACCTTGCCGGCGCCGACGTGCTCGAGCGCTTTGGCCACCGAGTGCAGATTGCCCATGCCGTAGTCGATAACTGCGACCGTCTGCATTACAGAACGCCTTTGGTCGACGGCATTTGCCCGGCCATGCGTTCGTCCAGCTCGACGGCCATGCGCAGGGCGCGGCCGAAAGCCTTGAACACGGTTTCGATCTGGTGGTGAGTGTTGGTGCCGCGCAGGTTGTCGATGTGCACACTGACCAGCGCGTGGTTGACGAAGCCCTGGAAGAATTCCTGGAACAGGTCAACGTCAAAACCACCGACGGTGGCGCGGGTGTACGGCACGTGCATCTGCAGGCCCGGGCGACCGGAGAAATCGATCACCACGCGCGACAGCGCTTCATCAAGCGGCACGTAGGCATGGCCGTAGCGACGGATGCCTTTTTTGTCGCCGATGGCTTTGGCAAACGCCTGGCCGAGGGTGATACCGACGTCTTCCACCGTATGGTGGTCGTCGATATGCAGATCGCCCTTGCATTCGATATCCAGGTCGATCAACCCGTGACGGGCAATCTGATCCAGCATGTGCTCAAGAAAAGGTACACCGATATCGAATCGGGCCTTTCCGGTGCCATCAAGGTTGATCGAGGCTTTGATCTGGGTTTCCAGAGTGTCGCGCTCGACAGACGCCTTACGTTCGGCCATCACCAGCTCCGCAAAATCATTGGGCGAAAAAGGCAGCCATTATAGGCACGCAGGAGGCAAACAGAAACACGAGAGGTGAGATGCCTGACGGATAGAACGCCCGGCTGTCGCGGGTAGACATGTCCATACAAGCCAGTACAGGCATGCCATAAACAAATGTGGGAGCGAGCCTGCTCGCGAATGCGGTACGCCAGCCAACATGGATGTCGACTGGTGCTCCGTCTTCGCGAGCAGGCTCGCTCCCACAGGTTCGGCGTTTATTCAGCTAACACCTTAGTGAAACAATACCGCCGTTTTCTGCAGAGTCACCCACACACCCCACGCCAACGGAATACCCACCACCAGCCATGCCGCGATCGCCAGAGGCTTGGTGCCCGGCGCGGCTTTCCACTCCAGAACGGTGCTGGCGTCAGCACCTTTGTCGTGACCCAGCGCCTGTTCAGCAGCCAGTTCAGCGTCAGTCATGAAGTACTTGTCGGCCACCGGACGGACCATCAGATTGCACAGGAAGCCCAGCACCAGCAGGCCGGCGAGGATGTACAGGGTGATGTCGTAAGCGGCAGCGCGTTCCACGCCGATACTCAACTGATATTCACGCAGGTAGTTCACCAGCACCGGACCGAGCACCCCGGCAGCGGCCCAGGCAGTCAGCAGACGACCGTGGATCGCACCGACCATCTGTGTACCGAACAGGTCGGCCAGATACGCCGGAACGGTGGCAAAACCACCGCCGTACATCGACAGGATGATGCAGAACGCCGCCACGAACAGCGCAACGTTGCCCAGATGGCCCATGTTCGGAATCAGCGCATACAGGGCAAAACCCAATGCGAAGAACACGAAGTAGGTGTTTTTGCGCCCCAGGTAGTCCGAGAACGAGGCCCAGAAGAAGCGGCCACCGATGTTGAACAGGCTCAGCAGACCAGTGAAGCCCGCTGCGATCGCCGCGATCGAGGCCAGTTGGCCAGCGTCGAGCTGACCGAACGGCACATCGACGCCCAGCAGTTTGCCGCCGAACACTTCCTGCAACAGTGGCGAAGCCATGCCGAGGATACCGATACCCGCCGACACGTTCAGGCACAGCACCAGCCAGACCAGACGGAATTGCGGAGTTTTCCAGGCTACATTCACGTGGACGTGACGGTTGGTGATCATGGCGTTGGAAGCTTTCTTCGCCGGAGCGGTCCAGCCTTCAGGCTTCCAGCCGGTTGGCGGCACGCGGTAGGACAATGCGCCACCGATCATGAACACGAAGTAAATGGCCGCCATGGCCACGAAGCTCTGCCATACGCCCACGCCTTCTGGCGATGCGAAGTGGCTCATCAGTGCAGTCGCCAACGGTGCACCGACCATCGCGCCGCCACCGAAGCCCATGATCGCCATGCCGGTTGCCATGCCGCGCTTGTCCGGGAACCACTTGATCAGGGTCGACACCGGCGAGATATAGCCCAGGCCCAGACCGATACCGCCGATCACGCCGGAGCCGATCCACATCAGCCAGATCTGGTGGGTATAGATACCCAGCGCGGAAATCAGCAGACCGCCGCACCAGCACAAGGCCGAGACCACGCCCGCTTTACGAGGCCCGGCGTGTTCCAGCCAGCCACCCCAGATCGCTGCCGAGCAGCCGAGGAAGATGAAGAACAGCGTGTAGATCCAGCCGAGCATGGAGATCGGCCAGTCGCAGTTCGACGAAAATACCTGTGCGATGAAGCTCATGTCCGGCGCGCAAGCCACCGGCGCGGTAACGCCCAGCGCCTTGGACAGCGGCAACCAGAACACCGAGAAGCCGTAGGCCATGCCGATGCACAGGTGAATGGCCAAAGCGGCCGGTGGAACCAGCCAACGGTTGAAACCGGGCTTGGCGATGATGCGTTCCTTGGACAGGAACGCAGGCTGGTCGGCTTTGAGGCCGTCCGCCGTGATGCTCGTGCTCATTGTGTATCCCCCAATTGTTAGTATGGTTCGCCAGCCACTGCTCACCCTCGGCCTTATGCACGCAGGCATGACCGTTTTTTTAGGTGAAGCTCCTTGAAGGCGCGACGTTAAGTCGCAGACGGGCGGACGAACTGGCGAAGGTTACCATTCTCAGGTGACAGAAAAACCAAACTGATATCACCTTTTTGCAAGTCATCTGTTCTCGTACGACTCGGGAAGCCGCCAACCCCGCGTCTGCAAAGGCACCACGCCGCTTGCTACTTGTCCCATTTATGCGTGCGAAAAGTTACCCGTCGTCTGGGCGTGACTGAACGACGGGTGAACCAAGCGCAAAAAATGGCGTCGCAAGCGGGGGCCGGATTGCGCCCTCTGGCGCCCGCCGGGCATCCTCAAGCGCAGGCCCTGTGGCGAAGTTGCAGGTGCCGCCGCCGACCCTCGGCAGATGACGCCACACCGAACCGGGCGCCGGCAGCGCTATACTCCCCGGCCATATGACCAATTCGACTAACTACAAGGACTCGCCCATGAAAGCGTTCGGCAAAATCCTGGGTCTGGTACTTCTCGGGCTGTTGCTGATCATTGTGGCGGCAGGCTTTGCCCTGACCCACCTCTTCGATCCCAACGACTATAAAGACGAGATCCGCCAGATTGCCCGCGACAAGGCCCACATCGAGCTGACGCTCAATGGCGATATCGGCTGGAGCCTGTTCCCGTGGCTTGGTCTGGAACTGCACGAAGCCAGCGTCGCCACCCTGGCCAAGCCTGCCGAACCGTTTGCCGACCTGCAGATGCTCGGCCTGTCCGTGCGCGTGCTGCCGTTGTTGCGCCGCGAAGTGCAGATGAGCGACGTGCGCGTCGAAGGCCTCAACCTGCGCCTGAACCGCGACAAGAACGGCCACGGCAACTGGGAAGACATCGGCAAGGTGCCTGTGGCGCCTGGCTCGACTCCACCCGCCACACCGGGCGCGACCGCCAGCGAGCCGACCGTCGCCGTAGAAAAACCGGCGCAACCGATCCGCCTCGACATCGACAGCCTGACCGTCAACAACGCCCGCGTTGAATACACCGATGAGCTGACCGGCAAGCAGTTCAGTGCCGAAAGCATTCAGCTGAGCACCGGCCCGGTGCACGACTCGACCAATATCCCGGTAAAAGCCACCGCGTTCCTCGGCACCAACCAACCGGTGCTGCGCGTGCGCACCGAGCTCAACGGCGAGCTGCGCTTCGAGCGCGCCCTGCAACGCTACAAGTTCGAAGACCTGAAGCTGACCGGCGAGCTCGCTGGCGATCCGCTGCAAGGCAAGACCATGACCTTCTCCGCTCAAGGGCAGTTATTGCTGGATAAAGCAGCGAACGTCGCCGAATGGACCGGCATCAAAATTTCCGCCAACCAGTTGCGCGCCCTGGGCGAGTTGAAAGCCAACGACCTCGACAAGACGCCACAGATCAGCGGCGGCATTTCCATCGCCCAGTTCGATCTGGCGAAATTCGTCGACAGTATCGGCCAGACACTGCCGGCGATGGGCGAAGGCAGCCTGAGCAAGGTCGAACTGGTCAGCCGCGTTGCGGCCACCCCGACCAGCCTGTCGTTCGACAACATCAACCTGAAACTCGATGACAGCAGCTTCAGTGGCCGCATCGCCGTCGAGGACTTCGCCAAACAGTCGCTGCGCGCGATTCTCAAGGCCGACACGTTCAACGTCGACCGCTACCTGCCACCGAAATCGGCTCAGGCCAACAGCGCCACGCAAACCCGTCAGGCCGAAGTCGCCAGCACCGAGGCCGGCGCCGTCGCAGGTACCACGCCGCTGCCGGACAAACCGAGCAAAACCGCCTGGAGCACCGAGCGCCTGCTGCCGGTCGAGCGCCTGGCCAAACTGGACGTGGACGCCGACCTGACTTTCGGCCAACTGACCCTCGACAAACTGCCAATCCAGAACGCCGCGCTCAAAGCCACCGGTCAGGGCGGCCTGCTGACACTGACTAACCTGAGCGGTGATCTGTACAACGGCGGTTTCGTCGCCAACGGCACGCTCGACGTGCGCCCAAGCGCGCCGGTACTGAACCTGCAGACCCGGCTCAATCGCGTCCCGGTGGAAAAAATCATCGAAAGCCAGGGCAAGACTCCACCGGTCAAAGGGCTGGTGACGCTGACCAGCAGCCTCACCGGCAGCGGCAACAGCCAACAGGCGCTGATCGATACGCTGAACGGCAACGCCAGTTTCGTCATCAACAACGGCGTGCTGCTCAACGCCAATCTTGAACAGCAATTGTGCAAAGGCATCGCCACCCTCAACCGCAAGACCCTTAGCGGCGAGCCTCGGGGCAAGGACACGCCGTTCGAGGAGCTCAAGGGCAACCTGACCGTGCGCAACGGCGTCGCCAGCAACCCCGACCTGAAAGTGCGTATCCCTGGCATGACCGTCAACGGTGACGGCGACATCGACCTGCGCGTGCTCGGCATGGATTACCGCGTCGGCATCATCGTCGAGGGCGACACCAGCGCCATGCCTGACCCGGCCTGTCAGGTCGGCGAGAAGTTCGTCGGCATCGAGTGGCCGCTGCGCTGCCGTGGCCCGCTGGAACTGGGGGCCAAGGCCTGTCGCGTCGACAATGACCGCCTTGGTCAGGTCGCCAGCAAAATGGCCGGCAACAAACTCAGCGAAAAGATCGACGAGAAATTGGGCGACAAAGTCAGTCCGGAACTGAAAAACGCATTGAAGGGGCTGTTCAAGCGATGACAGCGGAGCAGTTTTCCACGGCGGTGCTGGAATGGTTCGACCGCCATGGCCGCCACGATTTGCCGTGGCAGCAGGACATCAATCCGTACCGGGTCTGGGTGTCCGAGATCATGTTGCAGCAGACTCAGGTCAGCACCGTGCTCAACTATTTCGAGCGTTTCATGGCGGCGCTGCCAACAGTCGAAGCGCTGGCCGAAGCGCCGGAAGACGAGGTGCTGCACCTGTGGACCGGGCTGGGTTACTACACTCGCGCACGCAATCTGCAGAAGACCGCGAAGATCGTCGTCAGCCAGTACGCTGGCGAATTCCCGCGCGACGTGGAAAAACTCACCGAGCTGCCGGGCATCGGCCTGTCCACCGCGGGGGCGATCGCCAGCATCAGCATGGGCCTGCGCGCGCCGATCCTCGATGGCAACGTCAAACGCGTGCTGGCGCGCTTCACGGCGCAAGAGGGCTACCCCGGCGAACCGAAAGTCGCCAAACAGCTGTGGGCCAACGCCGAGCGCTTCACCCCGCACGATCGGGTCAACGCTTACACCCAGGCGATGATGGATCTTGGCGCCACACTCTGCACGCGCAGCAAGCCGAGCTGTCTGCTGTGCCCGCTCAAGCGTGGCTGTGAAGCGCACATACTTGGTCTGGAAACACGTTATCCGATTCCCAAGCCACGCAAGGCCATCCCGCAGAAACGCACGCTGATGCCGATGCTCGCCAACGGCGAAGGCGCGATTCTGCTTTACCGCCGCCCGTCAACAGGACTGTGGGGCGGATTGTGGAGCCTGCCGGAACTGGATGATCTGGAAGATCTGCAGCATCTGGCCGATCAACACTCGCTGACCATGGGCCAGCAGCAGGCGCTGCCGAGCCTGATTCACACCTTCAGCCACTTCCAGTTGTCCATCGAACCGTGGCTGGTTCAGGTGCAGGAAGCCAGCCATCACGTGGCCGAGGCCGACTGGCTCTGGTATAACCTCGCCACCCCGCCGCGCCTGGGCCTTGCTGCCCCGGTCAAGACCTTGCTCGAACGCGCGGCCGCCGTATTGAATGCAGGAGAGTCGCCATGACCCGCACCGTAATATGCCGCAAGTACAAAGAAGAACTGCCCGCGCTGGAGCGCGCCCTTTCCCGGGCGCCAAGGGCCAGGATATTTTTGACCACGTCTCGGCCAAGGCCTGGGCCGACTGGCAGAAACACCAGACCCTGCTGATCAACGAAAAGCGCCTGAACATGATGAACGCCGACGATCGCAAATACTTGCAGGGCGAAATGGACAAGTACTTCTCCGGCGAGGAATACGCCAAGGCCGAAGGCTACGTGCCGCCAGCCGAATAACCCGCAGATTTCGTAAGCGACGGAATTAATTTAAGAAATTTTCAAAAAGTCGTTGACGTAAATCCGAAAAACCCTTTTAATGCGCCCCGTTGCCCAGATAGCTCAGTCGGTAGAGCAGGGGATTGAAAATCCCCGTGTCGGCGGTTCGATTCCGTCTCTGGGCACCAAATACCGAAAACCCTGAATCGCAAGATTCAGGGTTTTTTTATGCCTGCGATTTGATGTCCGGAGGAAAATACCTGACATCTGGCTGGTCTCTGCATACCTGACATTCGCTACCGAGATACCGCCATGCTATAGATGATGGGACAACCCGTCGGTTGCGACACAACCTGTACGGATGTACAGTTTCAACCGTCAGGTGGAGATGGGATCTGCCGTTCGGAAGAACCGGATGATTTTGTGCTTGACTAACCTATTACCGAGCCGATAATTCGGCACCATTTTCAGCATGTCCCTATGGATTGGGGAAAGGGGTTTAATTGTGATCTTCAGCGAACAAAAAGTAGCCCAAATGGCGGCTTACTTTTTGCAAAGACGCGGCGGACGCATGGCCTACATAAAACTCATGAAGCTGCTGTACCTAGCGGATCGTGAGTCGATGGATCGCTATAGCGCCCCCATTTCGCACGATTCGCATGTCTCAATGGCGCAGGGACCTGTCCTCTCTGCAACGCTTAATCTCATCACTGGTCAAATTCAGTCGCCCATCTGGCGAAGCTGGGTCACCTCCGAAGCCCAATTCGAAGTCTCTTTGACCCGTGGCCCGACTGACATTGAAGAACTGGACGAGTTGTCCGATGCAGACATTGAGATCATGGATCATGTCTGGCATCAGTTTGGGCGAATGAAGCGCTGGGAGCTGGTGGATTACACTCATGACCACCTGCCGGAATGGATCGACCCAGGGCGTTCCTCTACTCCCATCAATCCTCGAGCAGTGTTCAGGGCGCTAGGCAAGGACGAGAATCAGGCGGAAGCGCTGGCTCGAGAATTGTTTGAGCGTAAAAGTCTAGGAAGGGCCGTTTCTGAGTTGATCTGATGCCAGGGAATATTTTAAGGAAAGGAACTCTACTGATACTCAGCGGCCCGGCTAACCACCTTCACATCGTGATGAACAACCCTGTTTATTCACATGAACATGGATACGACGGTGTTTTGGCTGTAAACATTTCCTCAATCAAGCCTGGGATTTACCATGATCCTTCATGCATTTTGACTACGGAATGTCACCCTTACGTACGGTGGGACAGCTGGGTAGTCTACAAAGAGGCCGCCGTCTTTGACGCATCTCGGCTTGATCTAAAAGTGGACGCTGGGGAAATCGTAGCTCATCACCCCGTAAGTGATGATTTGTATGAACGAATTCGATCCGGGTTCGATGTCTCCATACACCTCCCAAGAAAGATCGGCAGATTCATTCGTCATAATCATCTCTAAAAACATACGCGTTGGGCACCAAATACCGAAAACCCTGAATCGCAAGATTCAGGGTTTTTTTATGCCTGCGATTTGATCCCCCTCCTCTCTTCGTCCTTCGATACACCCGGATTCCAGCTGTACTGGAAAAAACCGGAAATCTGTATCTCTCCGCGCGAATGGCGTTTCGCCAATACTTCAAGCAAGCCTTGGCGAGCCAATGACTGGCTCTACTTTGCGCCCCGCAACACTCTGGACTCCTGTAGCCCTCAGAGCGCAAACCCTGATTTTTTGAATCGATCGGCGTCGCCCGCAAGGTCACTTCCTGTCCAGCAAAAAATCTGAACCCAACCCACAGGCGAACTGCAGTTACTGCTTTTCAAACATTCCAGGATGAATGCTGGCGCCCCCGTGCGCCCGGCAAAAGAGCGAAACGGACGACGTATGATCAAGCAACTCATCAATGAAGACAGTTATGTGCAGATCGGCGATCTTTGCAGCGCAACGATCCAGCTGAAAATCGAAGGACTGAATCCCGCCGGCTCCATCAAGCTGAAGACCGCGCACGCGCTGATCACTGATCTTGAAGTTCGCGGACTGATCAACCACAAGACCCGCCTTATCGAATCCTCATCGGGGAATCTGGGCGTTGCGCTGGCCATGGTCTGCGCGGCCAAGGGCTACAAGTTCGTTTGCGTAATCGACCCGAATATTTCCGCGCCGAACCGCAAGCTGATTCAAGCCCTTGGCGCGCAAATGCTCATGGTCGATCAGCGTGACGAGAACGGCGGTTACCTGAATTCGCGGATTCGCCTGATCGAACAACTGGTCGCTGACAACGCCGACTACATCTGGCTCAACCAGTACAAGAATCCGACCAACCCCCTCGCCCACTATCAAGCGACTGCCAGGTCCATCGCGCGCAAGTTTTCCCAGGTGGATTACCTGTTCGTCGGCGCGGGCACCACCGGCACGCTGATGGGCTGCAAGAACTACTTCGCCGAACATCATCCGCAGACCAAAGTCATTGCCGTCGATACCGTCGGCTCGGTGACGTTCGGCCTGCCGGGCGGCACGCGCCATATCCCGGGGCTCGGCACCAGCCGCCTGCCGGAGATATTCGAGTCGTCGGGCATTCACGACTTCCTGTCGATTCCCGAGGAACAGACGATCAAGGTCTGCCGTTGGCTGGCGCAACGCTACGGCCTGCTCTTCGGCGGCTCCACCGGGACTGTGCTCGCCGGCATCCGCCAGTGGGCGCCGCATATCCGGCCCGACGATGTCGTGGTGGCGATCTCCCCCGACATGGGTGAGCGCTATCTCGAAACCATCTACTCCGACGACTGGGTCACCCAGCGGATCGGCGCAACCGCACTGCAGCCCCTTTTCCCTGAAATCGCTCTGGCACTCTCGGCGTAATCCTCATGACCACACAGAATCCGATCCAGCCGTTCCACGTCATCCCCGGCGCTGTCGTCAAAGACATCCTCAACGGGCTGCGGCATGCAACCATCGACATGGTGGCGCAGACCTACCTGACCCACGAGCGTGGCGAAACCGTTAACCCCGACAGTTATTTTCTGCGTTTCCCTGCGCAACCGGCGAACCGGATCATTGCGCTGCCGGCGGCCATCGTCGACAGCAAGGGCGATCAATCCGTCTCCGGGATCAAGTGGATTGCCAGTTATCCCGACAACATCAAGTCAGGCATTCCGCGCGCATCTGCCGTGCTGATTCTCAACGACCCGCAGACCGGTTATCCCTACGCCCTGCTCGAAGGTGCGCTGATCAGTGCCGTGCGCACGGCGGCGTCGGCGGTATTGGGTGCCTGGTGGCTGAATGGCCAGAACCGCCACGCGGCGACACTTTCGATCATTGGTGGCGGGGTAATCTCAAGAAATATCCTCGAGACTTTCGTCGCGGACGACTGGTCCTTCGACAGCGTGGGCATTCACGATCTCAACGCCGAATCGGCGCAAGCCCTCGCGGAATTTGGCGAACAACTGGGCCTGCCGGATGTACGCCTACTGTCGCTCGAAGAAGCGCTGACTGCCGACATCGTGGTGTTCGCCACCAGCGCGGGCGAGCCGTACGTAAAAGGCCAGGGCACGTTCCGCCCGGGGCAGATTGTTCTGAACATCTCGCTGCGGGATATCGGCGCCGAAATCATCGAGGAAAGTTACAACTACTTCGACGACATCACCCATTGCCTGAAGGCCAATACCTCACCGCATCTGGCCGAGCAGCAATATGGCCATCGCGACTTTGTCACCGGCACAGTGGCGCAGCTGATTCGCGGAGACCTGCATGTCGCCCAGGACAAACCGCTGATCTATTCGCCATTCGGCATGGGCATTCTCGATCTCGCGATTGGCCGGATGATCCACGACATTGCGGTGGCGGCCGGTACGGCAATTGCCATCCCGTCATTTTTTGGCGAGGAGCGCAGATGGTGAAGGCGCCTGTGCACATCGGCCTGGTCGGCTGCGGTTCGCGCGGATTGTCGGTATTCGAGCGCCTGTTGAGCCGCGCCGAGGAACGCCCGGAACAACCGGTGTTCATCGACATCTTCGAGCCCAACGTGCTCGGCAGCGGCGCGCACTGGCCCGATCAACCGGACTACCTGTTGCTCAACACCGTCGCCGGTCAGCTCGGGGTATTTCCCGACGCAGCAGCGTTCGGTGATCTGACCGACGCCCGGGAACGGCCAGGGCCGGACTTTCTCGCGTGGTGCCGAGCACAGCGCGTCAAGGTTGACCCCGACAGCGGCCTGCTCGCCGCCGACGGTCGCGACGTCGAGCCGGAGGATTTTCTGCCTCGGCACCTGCTCGGCGCTTATCTGGCCGACGCCTTCACGCGGATCCTCGCGACCGCACCCGCCTGGGTAACGGTCAATCTGCATCGGCATCAGGTCACGGCGGTCGAGCGCAACGAGAACCAGCAATACCTTCTGCTAACCGCCGACGGCGCTGCGGTGACGGTGGATCGTCTGGTGCTGACGGTTGGCCACACCGGACGCCTGCGCCTGGCGGGGCAGAACCGGGTCGACAACGTTTACCCGCTGCCGGGCAGCCTCACCACCGTCGAGCCCGGCGAAACGGTGTTGATCGAAGGGTTGGGCCTGGGCGCCATGGACACCCTCGCGGCGCTGACGGCTGGCAGAGGCGGGATCTACAAACCCATGGCGGATGGCAGTCACACTTACCAGCCGTCGGGTCAGGAGCCGGTGATCTTCATTCAGTCGCGGGACGGGCTGCCGTTTCGCACGCGTCCCAATGGCTTGATCGGCTGCCCCCGCCATAGCGCCGTGCTGCTCACGAGCGAGCGCATCGAATCGTTGCGGGGCAACGCGCATAACCGTCGGCTGGATTTCGAACGGGACATTCTGCCGCTGATGCTGCTGGAGATGCGTGCCGCTGCGGTCGCCGTTCTGCATAAACCCTCAGCGCCACAACAGCTGCTTGAGCAGCTCAGAACCGTCAGCGTTGCCGGCCCTGCCGGTGTGGCCGCTTGTGAAGCCTTGCTGCGCGAGTTCGAAGCGATTGCCGGCGCAATCAGTCCGCTGGAGCTGATCAGCCACAAACTGCCCGACAGCGTCACGCCTTACAACTATCACGCATGGATTTACGACACCCTCGAAGCCGACTTGCATGAAGCACGCCTGGGACGCGGCGCGTCGCCGATCAAAGCCGCCATCGAAGTCTGGCGCGACTTGCGTGACCGGCTGCGTGAAGCGGTGGATTTCGACGGGCTCACCGAAGATTCGCATCGGCAGTTCTATGGCCGCTGGCACAAGGCGATCAACCGTCTGGTCGCCGGCCCGCAAAAGGAGCGCCACGCCGATCTGCTCGCGCTGTGTGATGCCGGTTTGCTGACCTTCCTCAAGCCCGGCTCACGCCCCGCGATCGATCACTTCAAGCGAGTCGCCGGTTACGTCCAGAGCAGCGGCGTCAGCCACAGCGACTGCGCACCTGTGCGCGACCTCGCGCGCCTGGGCCTTGTGCGTCCACGCACCGATGTGCCGGGCATCGACGGCATCGATGTCGACGCGGCGTCCAACCCCAAGTCGAACAGCGGCGAAGCGGTGCGTGACATCTGGGTGCTGGGACCGCTCGCCGAAGGTTCTTGCTATTACAACCACTACGTCACCTCGGCGGGCGCACCTTCGCGGCTGTTCATGGACGCCCATCGAGTCGCCACCGCCATCCTTGAGACAGGAACTCGCGCATGAAACTCTACTATCAGACGCATTCGCCGTACGCCCGCAAGGTGTTGGTGCTGGCTCACGAACTTGGCATCGCATCGAGCCTTGAGGTGATACATCACGAGACCAGCCCGACTTCACCGAACGCGACCATTTACCAGGCCAACCCCTTGGGTAAAGTGCCGGTGCTGATGCTGCCCGACGACAGCGCACTGTTCGATTCCATCGTGATTTGCGAATACCTCGATGACCTGAGCAACGGGCGTAAATTCATCCCGGCAAGCGGCCCCGAGCGCTACAAGGCGCTGCGCCTGCAGGCATTGGCGCAGGGCATGTGCGACGTCGGCATCAAGCTGCGCTGGGAAGTCGAGCGGCGCCCCGAGGCTTTGCGCTATCCGGCGTACGCGGACGGCCAGGCCTACAAACTCAAGGAGGCGTATCGCTTCATCGAAGAGCACGTCGACCTCAATGGCCCGATCACCGTTGGCCACATCGCCTTGGCGACCGCGCTGGACTGGATCGCTTTCCGTCAACTCTCGGACTTCTCGGCGCAAGCACGCCTGAGCGAGTGGTACCAGACGTTCTGCCAGCGCGCGTCCATGCGGGCGACCGAGTACAGCGGACAGACGCACGATTAAGCCAAGGAAACCGCTATGAGCTCTCTCTTGCTGCAAATGTCACCGATCGCGCTGGTGATTGCGCTGATCCTGATCCTCCGGCGTCCGCCGGTACAGGCCGCGCTGGCCGGTGTGGTGCTGGTGCTGGTGCTGTGGGCACTGGGCGCTGCCGGGCCGGTGTCGGCGGCCATCTCCTCGGCGATTTTTCAGGACACCACGATCCTGTTTCTCAGCACCGCGTGCGTCATCGTCCCGGGGCTGGCCTTCGTCATTCTGGTCGAGCGCGGCGGTGCACCGCAGGCCATCGGCGCGTGGGTCAAGGAACTCGGCTGGACCCCCCGGCGCAGGTGATTTTCATCGTGCTGGGCCTGGCGCCGCTGCTGGAAGCGATGACCGGCTTCGGCGTTTCGCTGATCGCCACGGTGCCGCTGCTGATGGGGCTTTTCACTCGCCAGTCGGGGATGAAAATCGCTCTCGCCGGCATGGTCATCATGCCGTGGGGCACGCTGGGTCTGGCAACGGTGATCGGTGCCCTGCTGGCACATTTACCGGCGCAAACTCTCGGTAGTCATTCAGCGCTGATCAGCGCGCCGGTGTTCCTCTGCCTGGCGTCGCTGGCCTTGTGGCAGGCCGGCATCCGCAGGATTACTCCGTGGCTGGGGCTGATCGTCGTGACCGCCCTGTTCGTTGCCGTGCTGTTTTCCATCAACCTGTGGGTCGGCCCGGAAGTCTCCGGTGTGCTGGCCGGGCTGGCCGTGGCTTGCGTCGGCCTGGGCATCTCCTGGGCGCAACGGAAAAAACTGGTGCGCTGGCCGAGCGCGGCATGGCCTTATCTGGCCTTGCTGGGAGTGATTGTGGCGTCGCGCGGATTGTTCGTGCTGTCGGGCTGGGATGGTCTATGGGTCGTCAGGGGCGAACACGTTTCATGGAAGCCGCTGGCGTCTCCCGGGCTGGCGCTGCTGATCGTGACCGTGCTGATGGCGTTCAGGCAAACCGCGAGCGCGGGTTTCCCGTGGCCAGCGCTGTTCAACCGGGCGAAGTTTCCGGTCACGACAATCTTCCTGTTCCTGCTGCTGTCCCAGGTGATGGTCAACGCTGGATTCCTCGTCGAGGCGCAAAGCGCGTTGCAATCCATGTCGGGTATTTCGCTGGCGCCGACGATCGCCCTGCTGGCAGGGATTGCCGGTTATGTCACCGGCTCCAACGTCGGCGGCAACACGCTGGTGATGCCGTCCATTGCCGCGCTGAGCAGCGAACACGGGGCGTGGCTGGCGGCAATGGTCAACAGCGCCGCCGGACATGGCGCACTTGGCTCGCTGTCGATTCTGTCGTTGATCACCGGACTTGCCGGGGCCAACCGCCAGGAAGAAAACAGCCTGATCCGCTTCGCCTTCGGTCTGGTGGCGCTGAACATCGTCATAGTTGCTGCAACGGGGATCGTTTTGCTCTACTTTCTGTGAATTGTTTCGAATCATCACAGAGAACTTATGGACAGGTTTGATTTGCCGGACAAGCGCTGGCGGATAGTCAAGGACTGGATTATTCGCCAGATCGACAGCGGTGACCTGGCGGCCGAAGCCAAACTGCCGTCAATCCGCGTTCTGGCGCGGATGTTCGAGACCAGCATCACCACGGTGCAGCGGGCGCTGGCCGATCTCGAGGCTGATGCCTACGTCTCGACGGTACCGCGCGTCGGCTACTTCGTCTCGGCATCAGGGCGGGCAAAACCGTCCGGCGCTTTCGACTTTTCCAGTGTCACCGTCAACGTCAATCATGCGGTGGTTGCGATGCTCTCCGAGGCGGCCTCGCGCACCACCGCATCGCTGAATTCGGCTGTCCTGCACAGCGATCTCACGCCCAACGTGCTGCTCAACAAATGCCTCTCGGTGCTGGCCGCCAAGACTGACAACACGCTGAGCGGCCTGGTCGCGCCACCCGGCCTTCCCGCGCTGCGAAGGCGTATTGCCGGCCTGATGCTGACTCGCGGAGTGGTATGCGGGCCGGACGACATTCTGGTGACATCGGGCGACACCATCGCTCTCGAACTGGCCCTGGAAGCCGTCGCGTCGAAAGGCGCTACAGTCGCCATCGAAACCCCGACCTATTACGGCATCCTGCAGACCATCGAACGCCTGGGCATGCGCGCCCTGCCGATCCGCACCGACGGCCGCACGGGCCTGGATGTCGATCATCTGGAAGAAGCTCTGAAGCAAAAAAAGGTCGCGGTGATTTTTCTCAACCCGACGCTGCAGAATCCGCGTGGCTTCATCATGCCCGACGAAGCGCGCGCGCGACTTTCCAGGATCGCCCGGGAAGCGGATGTGCCGATCATCGAAGACGACATCTTCTTCGACCTGGTGCCCGAAGCTGATCGGCCGCGCGCCCTCAAGAGCTACGACAGCAGCGGCCAGACGATCTACTGCTCGTCCTTTTCCAAAACCATCGCGCCGGGTTATCGCGTCGGCTGGTGTCTGGCCGGCAAATACCGCAATGCCATCCTCGCGCAGATGTTTTCGCGCAACCTGGCCGTTTCCAGCCTGGCGCAAAATGTTCTCAATGAATTCATCGGCCGTGGCTACATGGACGAGCACTGCGCCAGATTGAGGTCGCAACTCTCTTCGCTGGCGAGTTTTGTCGAAGCGCTGGTGCGCACGGATTTCCCGCTCGGGACCGTCTATGTGCCACCGCGCGGCGGTTTCATCCACTGGGTCGAAATGCCTGCACACACCGACATGCCGGCGCTGCAGCAACTGGCCACGGAGCGTGGTTGCCACGTGGCTGGCAGCGGCATATTTTTCGCCGATGGCCAGGCCTCCACAGGCGTGCGCATTTGCCTCGGCACTACGCTGACCCCGGCGGTGATCGGCATTCTCAAGGTGATCGCCGAATGCGCCCACCTTGCCGCACGCCCGACGAGCCCGCGGCAGATGCCGACTGAACAGCTGCAAGAGCTGGCAGTTTCCTGACCGACTTGCGCGAGCCTCGCTTATGAATCAGAAAAGAACCCGTATTCGCTTGCCGCATCCCCCGCCGTATCGCCCGAGCCACTGGACATTCTGGCTGACGGTGCTCGCTGGCGTGCTGATTGCCTTAGCCGTGTGTCTTTCGATCTACATGCTTATCGAAAGCTGGATCAGCGGTTCCATCACCACCAACAATCGCGGACCGCGCAGCACCTACACCTTGGCACTGCAACCTCGGCGATACTGGTTCGAGTTCATGTGGCAGAGCTTCTGGACCGCGTTCATGTTGGCCATCGGTGTGTTCGGGCTGTGGATTTATCGCAAAGGGCGGGTGCGTGAGCAGAGGCCGAAGGGCAAGCGCACAAGTCAATAGTGCATGCCGCCTTCACAGAGTGTTGATGTAATCGACGGGCAACAAGACTGTATCCACAGCGGCATCCACTGGCAGGGATACAAGAGTGATGACCGGGCAGACGATCATCATGTAACAGATGATCGCTGCCGGCATGCCATCGCTGCCTCCTCCCCGAACACCGAGCAGGTGTAGGCCGCCATCGACCCCTCGGTAATATTCGGCGTCGGACAGACCATCATTCAAGCGCCCGATAAACGTTCCGCAGCCAACCAACAGCAGTGCCAGGCCTATGACACAGCCAATTCGCAGAATCCCTTTCAAAACAGCGCTTCCTTACGTCACAAAATACTGGGCGCGGGATTGTACTCGCGCCTTTCGCTCGTGACTGCTTTACCTGCTGACTCGGCATATCGGTTAAACCAGATTGCCTGTTGCGCGACGGCGCATTCGAACGCTGTCATGTTGGCATTACGCCGCTGCGCGTTGCATGAACTGGAGCGGATGTGAAATGAACTGTCTCTCGGACTTATGTAAATCGTGACGCAGCGCGTCACGAATTCGATCACATTGAATTCGGAACGCACTGCGTTCCGTATGTTGCTCGGCGCCAGTTCCAGGCTCATTCTCGATCCACCTTCGCAAAGGCCGAGCCCTTATGAACAAATGCCTTTCGACCGACCCGGTAACCATTGGCGAATCGTTCATAGAGAACGCAGCCGACGGCTACGCACTCGGCGGCTTCACCTGGCGCCACAGTTCGCCCGATCCACAGCGCCCGGTGGTCGTCATCAACGCCGCCACCTCCGTGCGCTGTCGCCATTACTCAAGGTTCGCAGCCTATCTGTTCAGTCACGGCTTCGACGTCATGACCTACGACTACCGGGGCATTGGCGAATCACGCAGCGAATCGATCAAAGGGCTGCGTGCCTCGTGGACCGACTGGGGCGCGCTGGATTTCGAAGCGATGCTCAAACGAGCGCAGCGGGAGTTTCCCGGTCAGCCAATCGATGTGGTCGCCCATAGTTTCGGCGGTTGCGCGGCGGGCTTGGCGGAGTCGGGCAAGGTGATCCGACGGTTGGTAACCGTCGGTGCGCAGTTCGCTTATTGGCGTGATTACGCCCCTGAACAGCGCTGGCGGATGTTCGGCAAGTGGCATGTGATCATGCCTTTGATGACGCTGCTCTGCGGCTATTTTCCAGGCAAGCGGATCGGCTGGCTGGAGGACACGCCAACCGGCGTAGTCTGCGACTGGAGCACACCCACTGCACGGTACGAGGATCGTCCAAGCGGTCGGGTGCTGATGAAAAAGGCGGGCGCCCTGCCCTTCGATGGCGTCCGCGCGCAGACCCTCGCCATCAGCCTCAGCGATGATCCTTACGGAACGATCCCGGCGATCGAACGCCTGCTCGGCTACTTCAGCAACGCGGCAAAAACCCATCTGCGCATTGCGCCGCAGGACATCGGCGAACGACAAGTCGGACATTTCGGCTTTTTTCGCAGCGCATACCAAGCCACACTATGGCCCATTGCTCTGACCTGGCTGCAGACCGGCGCACTGGCCGCCGATACACCCGGCCGACAAGTGCCACGCAGCTGAGCCCCTCTCAACGCACGACGGAACACATCATGGCCTCCGCCAACAAGCAGCAAAAACGCGCCACCCGGGCCAAAGCCAAGGCCAAGCAGAACCGCACCAAGCGCGCCGAAGCGCCGGTCGAGCTGGACCCGAACGACGACCGCATCGACTTCGAATCGGTGGACTTGACCGAGCTGTTCAAGACAATGATCGACGCCGAAAAGATCAGCCAACAGGCCATGTGCAGCGCGTTCCTCGAAGATCCGCTGCTGGAACTGGTGTACGAGCAGGAAGGCGAAGAAGGCGCGATGGATTTCATCCTCGCCGCGCTGATCGAGTATCGCCAATGGTCGCAGGAAACCGACGAGGCCGGCGCGCTGGCGTGGATCGAATCTCCGGCATTCCAAGCTGACTATGTAGCGGCATCCGACGCGATCGCGGCACAAACCCAACAGAAGAACTGAGCTCCCATGGCATCCCTGAACAAGCAACAGAAACGCGCCAAACGCGCCAAGGCCAAAGCCAAGCAGATCCGTATGGTCGGGCGCAAACCGCTGGATCAGGACGAAGAGCTCGGCCACCTCGCCGAGCCGATCCCGGAATACACCCTGGCGATGTTCAGCAAAATGCGCGACGCCGAAGCCGTCAGCCGCAACGAAATGCTGCTGACCCTGCTGCGCGAACTGGCCTTCATCATCGTCGACCATCCTGAACTGCTCGACATGGAAAACGCCGACAACGAAGGCATGGCCGCCACCCACCTGGCCGCCGATATGCTCATCGACTACCGCATGTGGGCCGACGGCATGACCATCGAACAGGCCCAGGCCTGGCTGAGCGAGCCGCAGTTCATTACGGATTTCGGCGTGGCGCTGGATGCTTATGGCAAGTCGGTAGAGCCCCAGGAAGACAAGAGCGAATAAGCCCTTCTCAGAAACAAAAAACGGCCGCTAGTCATCCCTGACAGCGGCCGTTTTTTGTTTGGATGGCCTAGCTACTCTTTGTCCGGTGACGATGTATATCCCATTGACATATCCCCAGCACGATCTATCCTGAGCTAATCACAGGAACAGACCCGGGAGCTCGAATATGGAGCAGACCACAATTTTCATGAGCAACAGAAGTCAGGCAGTCCGACTGCCAAAGGCAGTTGCGATGCCCGGCGACGTTAAACGAGTGGAAGTCATCGCGATTGGCAGAACACGCGTCATTACGCCTGCTGGAGAAAGCTGGGATAGCTGGTTTGATGGCGACAGCGTCAGCCCTGATTTCATGGCTAACCGTGAGCAACCCACTGAACAGGAGCGCGAGTCGTTCTGATGATCAAGTACATGCTGGATACAAATATCTGCATCTTCACCATCAAGAACAAACCACAAATTGTCCGGGAAGCCTTCAATCGACATTCCGGGCAGTTGTGCATCAGCGCTATCACGCTTATGGAGCTTATTTACGGTGCTGAAAAGTCGGCGGCCCCGGAGAAAAATCTGGCAATTGTTGAAGGATTTGTCGCGCGACTGGATGTCTTGCCTTTCGATAACGACGCAGCCGCACAGGCCGGGATGGTTCGATCTGAACTCGCGAAGGCTGGAACGCCGATCGGGCCATACGACCAAATGATCGCTGGCCACGCACGCTCACTTGGACTCATTGTAGTGACGAACAACGTACGGGAGTTTGAACGCGTTTCCGGTTTGCGAATCGAGGACTGGGTTTAACCTGACTGGAAAGCTCAGAAACAAAAACGGCCGCTAGTCATCCCTGACAGCGGCCGTTTTTACATCACGCGTTACGACTCAGTTCAACACCACCGCACCACGTTTCTCCAGCTTGCGCCGGCGCGACACCAGCAGACCGGCAGCCACCACCATCAGACTCAGCAGGCCCGTGGCAAGGATTTCCACGCGGTGGGCTTCCTGGAACAGCATGATGGTCAGCGCGGCGACGATGAAGATGATTACCGCCCAGGTCAGACCCGGGAACAGCCACATGCTGAAGACGATCTTCTCGCCGCGCGCCATGCGCTGCTTGCGCATGCGCAGTTGCGAGAAGGCGATCACCAGGTACACCAGCAGGGCGATGGCGCCGGAGCTGGCCAGGAGGAATTCAAACACCGCGGCCGGAGCCACATAGTTGGCGAAGGTGCAGAGAAACGCTGCGCCGGTCGACAACATCACCGCCCAGTAAGGCGTACCGCTCTTGTTGGTGCGGGTCGACATGGCCGGGGCGTCACCGCGCTTGCCGAGGGAGAACAGCATGCGCGACGAGGTGTACAGCGCCGAGTTCAGGCAACTGGTCACTGCGACCAGTACGACGATGTCGACGATCATCTTGGCGTTGGGAATGCCCATGCGCTCAAGTACGGTCTGGTAGGAACCGAGGTTGGCCAAGGTAGAATCGTTCCACGGCACCAGCGCAACCACGATGAAAATCGACACCAGATAGAACAGGCCGATCCGCCAGATCACCGAATTGGTCGCCTTGGAAATCTGCTTGCCCGGGTCTTTCGATTCCGCCGCCGCGATGGTGACGATTTCGGTCCCCATGAACGAGAACATGGTGGTCAGGATCGCGCCCAGCACAGCACCCATGCCATTGGGCAGAAAGCCGCCGCTGTCGAACAGGTGCGAAACGCCACTGACCTGGCTGGTCGGCAGGAAGCCGAAAATCGCTGCAAGGCCGAGGCCGATGAAGCCGATGATCGCAAGCACCTTGATCAGGGCGAACCAGAACTCGAACTCACCGTAATTCTTCACGCTGAACAGGTTGGTCACGGTCAGCAGCATGGTGATCACCAGCGCGAAAGCCCAAATGTCGACACCCGGGAACCACGCATGCAGGATGGTCGCGGCGGCGTTGGCTTCCAGCGGAATCACCAACACCCAGAACCACCAGTACAGCCAGCCGATGGTGAATCCGGCCCAGTGACCGATCGCGCGATCAGCGTAAGTCGAGAACGAACCGGTGTCCGGCGAAGCCACGGCCATCTCGCCGAGCATGCGCATCACCAGCACCACCAGAGTACCGGCAGCGGCGTAGGCCAGCAGCACGGCCGGGCCGGCGGCAGCGATGGCGTGGCCGGAGCCGACGAACAGACCGGCGCCGATCACACCGGCGATCGACAACATGGTCACATGACGCGGTTTGAGCCCCTGTTCGAGGCCAGTGGAGCTTGGGGTACTGCTCATAGAGACTACCTTTGCAAGGAAAGCGAGTGCGTCCGGCGCGTCTGTAAATTCTTTCTCGTAAAAAGAATCCAACGGCCTGTTCCTTATTCTGCACGCAATATTTGCGCCAAAATGTTTCAAGTCCTTGAGGGCCGGGGGCTCCGGCATCCGGTGCAAGTCCTTGAGTTTAATGGCTATTCGCCAGAACGTTACCCGGCGACTCACTTTCAAGACGAATTCGCGCACCAGAAACACACAGATAAAGTGTGCGGCGCACAGAAAAAGGGCGAATAAGGAACGTTCGGCCGGATAGCGCTTCCAACACCCCGCCAAAGCTGGCAACATCGCGCCTTTTTTTACGCGGCACCCACGGGTTTGCACGATCAAACACCCGTTCGGTTGTTGACGGGGCGACAGTCTGCTGCGCCGATGCGACAACCCGCCACATGCCACCCGTTTACCGCTCGTAGCGCTGTTGGCTGCCATTGAAACGCTATGCTAGCTTGGCCGCCTCGCCAGGAAGGCCCGCCAACAGCAGGAGCGCAACATATATGAGGAACGCACATGGCTGAGGCCACGCCCGCGCTTGAAATCCGCAACTTGCACAAACGCTACGGACAGCTGGAGGTGCTCAAAGGCATCTCGCTGACCGCCCGCGACGGCGACGTGATCTCGATCCTCGGCTCTTCCGGTTCCGGCAAGTCCACGTTCCTGCGCTGCATCAACCTGTTGGAAAACCCGCACCAGGGCCAGATCCTGGTGGCCGGTGAAGAACTCAAGCTTAAAGCCGCGAAGAACGGCGAACTGGTCGCCGCCGACGGCAAACAGATCAATCGTCTGCGCTCGGAGATTGGTTTTGTATTTCAAAACTTTAATCTGTGGCCGCACATGAGCGTGCTCGACAACGTCATCGAGGCCCCGCGCCGCGTGCTCGGCCAGAGCAAGGCCGAAGCCATCGAAGCCGCCGAAGCGTTGCTCGCCAAGGTCGGCATCGCCGACAAGCGCCACGCCTACCCGGCGCAATTGTCCGGTGGTCAGCAACAACGCGCAGCGATCGCCCGCACGCTGGCGATGCAGCCGAAGGTGATCCTGTTCGACGAACCGACCTCCGCGCTTGACCCGGAAATGGTTCAGGAAGTACTTAGTGTCATCCGCGCATTGGCCGAAGAAGGCCGCACCATGCTGCTCGTGACCCACGAAATGGGCTTCGCCCGCCAGGTTTCCAGCGAAGTGGTGTTCCTTCATCAGGGCCTTATAGAAGAGCAAGGATCGCCACAGCAGGTGTTCGACAACCCGCTTTCGGCGCGCTGCAAACAATTCATGTCCAGCAACCGCTAACGGAGCAACATGCATGCAGAATTTCAAAAAGGTCTTCCTGGCCGCCGCCGTCACCCTCGCGTTCAGCGCCGGTGCCATGGCTGAAACCCTGAAGATGGGCATCGAAGCGGCCTACCCGCCGTTCAACAATAAAGACGCCAGCGGCCAAGTGGTCGGCTTCGACAAGGAAATCGGCGACGCCCTGTGCGCGAAGATGAAAGCCGAATGTTCCGTCGTCACTTCCGACTGGGACGGCATCATTCCGGCGCTGAACGCGAAGAAGTTCGATTTCCTGATTTCCTCGCTGTCGATCACCGAAGATCGCAAAGCCGCAGTGGACTTTACCGACCCGTACTACTCGAACAAATTGCAGTTCATCGCGCCGAAGAACGTCGACTTCAAAACCGACAAGGACTCGCTCAAGGGCAAGACCATCGGCACCCAGCGCGCAACGCTGGCCGGCACCTGGCTGGAAGACACCTACGGTGACGATATCAAGGTCAGCCTCTACGACACCCAGGAAAACGCCTACCTCGACCTGACCTCCGGTCGTGTCGACGCGATCCTCGCCGACAAGTACGCCAACTATGACTGGCTGAAAACCGACGCTGGCAAGAACTACGAGTTCAAGGGCGACCCGGTAGTGGAAAGCGACAAGATCGGTATCGCCGTGCGCAAGGGTGACAACGAACTGCGCAACAAGCTGAACGCCGCGCTGAAGGAAATCGTCGCTGACGGTACCTACAAGAAAATCAACGACAAGTACTTCCCGTTCAGCATCTATTGATCTGACCTGTGGGACCGGCGCCGCGATGAAGCGGCGCCGGCTCCCGACTTTGCCTGCCGCAATTTGAACAGAAACCCATGATTATCGACCTCTACGGATTCGGCCCGGCGCTCGCCGCTGGTGCGCTGATGACCGTCCAACTGGCCCTCACCGCCCTGTGCCTGGGCCTGGTGCTCGGCCTGCTCGGCGCCTTGGCCAAGACTTCCCCGTACAAGCCGCTGCAATGGCTTGGCGGTACCTACTCGACACTGGTGCGCGGCGTCCCGGAATTGCTCTGGGTGCTGTTGATCTACTTCGGTACGGTCAACCTGATGCGCGCCCTCGGTGAGTACTTCGGCAACCCCGACCTGCAACTCAACGCCTTTGCCGCCGGTGTGATCGCACTGGGCCTGTGCTTCGGCGCCTACGCCACGGAAGTGTTTCGCGGCGCCCTGCTGGCCATTCCCAAGGGCCACCGTGAAGCCGGCCAGGCCCTGGGCCTGTCGAAATGGCGGATTTTCACCCGGCTGATCATGCCGCAGATGTGGCGCATCGCCCTGCCGGGCCTGGGCAACCTGTTCATGATCCTGATGAAAGACACCGCGCTGGTATCGGTCATCGGTCTGGAAGAAATCATGCGTCACGCGCAGATCGGTGTGACCGTGTCAAAACAACCGTTCACCTTCTATATGGTCGCGGCGATCATGTACCTCGGCCTGACAGTGCTGGCGATGACCGGCATGCACTTGCTGGAAAAACGCGCCGCCCGCGGCTTTGCGAGGAGCGCGCAATGAACTGGGAAGTCATCATCAAGTGGCTGCCAAAACTGGCACAGGGCGCGACCCTGACGCTGGAACTGGTCGCCATCGCGGTCATTGCCGGCCTGCTGCTCGCCATTCCGTTGGGCATCGCCCGCTCTTCGAAGCGCTGGTACGTGCGCTCGCTGCCTTACGCCTACATCTTCTTTTTCCGGGGCACGCCGTTGCTGGTGCAGCTGTTCCTGGTCTATTACGGCCTGGCGCAGTTCGACGCCGTACGTGAAAGCGCGTTGTGGCCCTACCTGCGCGATCCGTTCTGGTGCGCGACCGTGACCATGACCTTGCACACAGCGGCGTACATCGCCGAGATTCTGCGCGGTGCCATTCAGGCGATTCCACCGGGCGAAATTGAAGCCGCGCGAGCGTTGGGCATGTCCAGACCGAAAGCGATGTTCTACATCATCCTCCCGCGTGCTGCGCGCATCGGCCTGCCGGCCTACAGCAACGAAGTGATCCTGATGCTCAAGGCCAGCGCCCTGGCCAGCACCGTGACCCTGCTGGAACTGACCGGCATGGCACGCACGATCATCGCCCGCACTTATCTGCCGGTGGAGATCTTCTTCGCCGCCGGCGTGTTCTATCTGGTCATGGCTTACGTGCTGGTACGCGGCTTCAAGCTGCTGGAGCGCTGGCTGCGCGTCGATGCCTGCCAAGGCCGCTGACACTTCCTGCGTGCTGACGGGCGAGGACTTACTCGCCCGCTTCACCGCGCTGGATGCTTTTCTGATTGAGCATCAGGCGCTGTGGAAACCTCGACCGTTCACTCACCTACAACTTCCATGGGAAGCGTCCTACCCGGAGTTGTCTGCGTGGCTGCGCAAGCGATCGCTGGAAGATGCAGAACGCGCGCATAACCATCCTGCTGATCTTGTCGATGCGCCAGAGCCGTTCGCTTCATTGGCGAAGTTGTCGGCAGAGTTGAGTGCGGTCGGTGAGTTGCCGGGGCATGCGCTTGAGGCTGCCGGGCATCGCTTGAATGTCGATGTGCCCGGGCGCAAGTGGCAGCAGATTGAAGCGTTTGCCAGTCGTTTGTCTTTTGCCTCGCAGCCGACGCATTGGCTGGACTGGTGCTCGGGCAAGGGACACTTGGGGCGGCGCCTAATGGGGTCTGGGCAACAATTGACTTGCGTTGAATACGATCCGGTGCTGGTCGCCAGCGGTCAGGCCTTGAGTCAGCGTCATCATCTGCACGCTTTGCATGTCGAACAGGATGTACTCGCGGCAGACGCCCCGGCCGTATTGAACGCCGCCCACACCCCCGTCGCCCTCCACGCCTGCGGTGATCTTCATGTGCGCTTGATGCAACTGGCCAGTGCCGCAGGCTGCCAGCAAATGGCGATCGCACCGTGCTGTTACAACCGCATCAGTCGTAACGAATACCAGGCCTTGTCCTGCGCAGGATCGGCATCGCTTCTACAGCTCTCGCTGGAAGATCTGGCGCTGCCGATGAACGAAACCGTCACCGCCGGTGCGCGCGTCCGGCGCCAGCGTGACACATCGATGGCTCGTCGCCTGGCTTTCGACCTGCTGCAACGGCAAGTGCGCGGCGTCGATGAATACCTGCCAACGCCCTCCCTGCCCAGCGCCTGGCTGGACAAACCGTTCGCTGATTACTGTCGCGATCTGGCTGTGCTCAAAGAGTTATCCACAGTCGGCGAGCCAGATTGGCCCGAACTCGAAGCAACCGGTTGGCAGCGGTTGGCCGAAGTTCGCAACCTGGAATTGCTGCGCGGATTGTTCCGCCGCCCCCTTGAGCTCTGGCTGAATCTGGATCGGGCGCTTTTCCTCGCAGAACAGGGATACGTCGTACGCCTCGGCACCTTTTGCGACGCCTCACTCACACCGCGTAACTTACTGCTGCTCGCCGAGCGCGCCTAAAACGTTACGACCTGTGGATAACTCTGTTGATGGATTTGCTGTGGATCCAATATCTGCGCCTGTTTCGTCGCTTTAACAACACTGGTCATTTTTTGTTCACATGAATAAAAAACCTGTAAAACAGGGATTTGCGAACAAGATGAGAATGGGTTCACAACACCTCGCATAAGCCAGTATCCGCGCCCCTCAGTTGTGCATAAGCTGCCAATCAAAACGACATAACCGACGAATATTGGGCTAGCCGAGTGAATAATTGTGGGGTCATGAAAGCCGAAGCTGACCCGTACGCCCTGTATAAATGTCTTACTACGCGCGAGGTACAAAAGCAGCGCATAAATTTGCGCTGGGCCTGATTTTTCCGGAATGCAAAAATAGTCTGAATTCAGGGGTTTACAGGATCTACCCAATCGCTATAATCGTCGCCCACACGCCGGTATAGCTCAGTTGGTAGAGCAACTGACTTGTAATCAGTAGGTCCCGGGTTCGACTCCTGGTGCCGGCACCATACAAAACAAAGCCCCTGCAGAAATGCAGGGGCTTTGTTGTTTCTGGCGCTTGGAGCTCACCAGGAGGTCCGCATCGCTGCGACAAAACAAACGACGCCTTATCTCAACCAGCAGCCCCCTACTCTGCCCGCGTGCCTGGACCCGTTACAATTTCACATCAGCCCAACATTGACGGGCTCTTGCACCTACCTATAATGCACCCCAATACACCCGCCAAGCCTAGGTTGACCCAGTCAGCAAGCTCAAATCGTGCGGGTTTTTTTTGCCTGGAGAAAACTACATGAGGCCCTTCGACAAGCCGGCCCTCAGCGTAGAACAGCAATTGGAACTGCTAAAGCAACGAGGCCTGCAAGTCGCAAATGACGAGCGCGCCATGCGTTTCCTGGAAGTGGTCACGCTGTTTCGCTTGAGTCCATACATGCGCCCTTTTCAGGAAACAAACCCTGAACACACCTTCAAACCTGGTAGCACTCTGAAAGCAGTCGTCGACATCTACCGCTTCGATGGCTCGTTGCGACGCATAACCATGGATGCTATCGAACGTGTCGAAGTCGCCATACGAGCGACTATCAGCAATCACATGTGCCCTAAGTACGGGCCTGACTGGATAGCTGACGCGTCAATCTTCTCTTCTTCATATTCACATGGCGATTTATTGCGGCCCCTGCGAGATCAACTGGGCAAGGAGCGCAACAAACTGGGACGTGAGATTGATCGTATAAAAAAGAGCAGCCGAGTTGATCAGGTCCAGCACCAGCGAATTGAAAATCGCATGCGCGATAACTATTTTCGATTCTACGGATCAACCTATGCCCATCCCGAGTTGCCGCCCGCTTGGGCTGTTCTGGAAGAGCTCAGCCTTGGGACGGTATCCACGATGTTCAATGCCATAGGCAAAAGCGTCGACAAGAAAGCGATCGCGAGCAGATTTAATCTCCCCTTCGAAGTACTGGCCTCCTGGCTCCACACTCTGACCTTCATTCGAAACTGCTGCGCCCACCACTCACGACTATGGAACAGAGAGCTCTCGATTCGACCATCCTTACCAAAAGAATGGGTCATCCAAAATGCGCCTGGCAATCGGCCTCAACCCAAGCAGCGGCTATTTATAGTACTAACGATGCTGGCGTATTTAACCGATTTGATCAGTCCAGACAGCCAGTGGAAATTTCACTTGGCCGAAATAATGGACCAGAGGGAACCGGGTGATTTGAAACTTATGGGATTTCCAGATGACTGGAAACGGCAATCGCAATGGTGTTTGGAGTAAGGGAAGCCAGAGGTCTTGTTCTTTCGCCATTGCGCCCGGAGAAACAGAATTGGGGAAACAGAATTGGGGACAGACCACGCTTTTCAATTAGTGACAGAGTCGCAACCTGAATTCTTTTTTACGATTTTGGTGCTGACGCCATACAAAACGAAGCCCCTGCAGAAATGCAGGGGCTTCGTTGTATTCAGTAGCAGACGCCAGGCGAAAGGTTTTAGTGGTATCAAGCAATATGCAGATCCCGCAACGCCTCAGGATGCTGACTTGCCACCCGCAAGAGAGTCTGCGCTGCACCCGTCGGCTGCCTGTGCCCCTGTTCCCAATCCTGCAAAGTCCGCGCTTATGCCTCGCAGTATCTGCACGAGCCAAGCAAGGCACTGATCGATGATGTGGTGAAAGTAATGGATTCGCCACCAGAAAGGCATTGATGCAAACCGCCATTCGAAGCCCTCGTTGATGCGAGGGCTTTTTGCATTTCAGGCCTGCCGAAAACATGCCGGCCTTCCTCAAGGTCCCTTGGTGCGGGGACATATCCGACTTCCCTCCTGCATCTATCCAGACAACCCGCCAGCCACTGGAGCGTTCTTGGCCAACGCATCGGCCGCCCCGCAGCCAATTGGGAACTAACGCCGAGCGCAACACTCCCTTACAAAGCGCGGCGCTGTGGAAGAGTCATCCCGCTTCATCACGTCAGCACAACGGGCTGAATGCATGACATGGACCAAGAGACCATCGATGAACTCAACATCAGAAACGCCAAACGGCTCCGCACGTTCGCAAATCAGGGACTTTTCTGACTGTCGAAACATTGCTCAAGGCGCTGTATTCATTATCGCGTCGGGCAACTCCGCGAAGGACTTTCCCATTGAACAGTTTGCCGACATCCCGATGATCACGGTGAACGGCGCGATATCCATGTTCATGGGAACAGGCATAAAGCCGTTCTTCTACGCATGCACCGATACCAGTTTTTCGCTACAACAACCTGAACTGTTTGCCTATGCGATGCGCACTAGTCAGCGTGTAGCTGTGTGGGCTAACCAGGCTCAGGAACTGATTGTTGAACCGACAGGTGATCTCTATTTGCTCAAGAAAGCGCCCAAACCAACCTTGACTGAATGGCTACTGCGCGACAACCAGGATCTGGTACGTAGTCGCGCTGTTTGGGGTAGCCGAAACCGCAGTATCGGATTCAGCAAAAACCTAGCCCATGGTTTTTTTGATGCCCGCACAGTCTTGTATCTCGCACTCCAACTTGCCTATCACGCAGGCTTTTCAAAGGTGATTTTGGTGGGAGCGGATATGAACCAGTCCGCGGGGCGCTTTTACGAGACTGATGGAAGCTCTATCTCGCCGTGCGGTCTGGATCAGCATTTTCATTCCAGAATACTTCCATCTCTGAAACTCATGTCCGACAAAGTCGTCGGCAAAGAGTTTGCCGTTTACAACTTGTCGCCCTCTTCGCGAATTCCATCCAGCGTCATTCCTGTCACAACGCTCGACAAAGTCAAAGCGATAATTCAGACCTGACTGACCTCGAACACAAACGAAATCCTGCCCTCACTTGCGCTCCAGACATAGCGCAAATGCTTGCCCTGCTTCGGAATCGAAACCGCAGGCGGACGGAACGCCGCAACGCATTCATGCCCAGGCAACCGCACGCTGTTATAAAGCAAGCCCCACGACTCGGCGTCGCGCAGTTGCCGCGCGAACAGCTGTGATGGGCCATAGGCTTCAGGATCAGGCTGATGCAAGTGATCAAAGCCATGGCGGACATCATGCAGCGGTTTGGTCACCTGATTGATATAGGTACGCATGGTCAATTCGAGATCGGCTTCCCGGGTCGCGGCAAGAAAGCGTTCTTGGTGAAAACAGGTTTCGGCGATGGCCGCAGCCTGGCTGCTGGCGGCGTAATAGACGCCGAAGGTGCCGTCACTGAAACGGCTGCGTTTGCCGACGTGAGTGAACGCAGCCATCACCGGGCTGGAACCGGGGCCGGACAGGCGATCTTCGGGACGTACGCGGGCGAGTACGCCGGCCTGTTCGATCAGGCGATCATTGGTCAGCGCTTCGATGGCGTAGGCAACTTCGAGGTCCTCGGGGTCGAGGACGTCTTCGAACAGCGCAATCGGCGGGAAGCTGCTGTTGACGATGCGATAGGCGCGTGGCCATGGCACGTCGACCAGCGCCGGCGCTTTCAACCGCGCACTCCGTCGAGGTAGCGGCGCACATCGGCGATATCGACCACTCGGCCCGCCAGCATGTAATCCAGGGCGGTTTTGCCATTGAACGGTGCCGCAGTGTTCGGGCTGCTGACCCACTTGTAGGCGCGCTCACGGCTATTGCTGAAGATGATGCTCAACGCCTTGTGAATACCCATCAGGTAAGAGATGCGCTCGAGGGTGTCATGGGGCAGGCGTATGTTTGGCAGGTGTTTGTATTTATAGAACGTGGTGTTGCCGACTCCTCCGAGCAGGGTGCGTTGTTGCTCGGCGCTACAGCCCCAATGCTCCATGAGGCTGAAGAAGAACTCCAGCGCAACCCGGCCGGCTTCGGGGGCGTCGAGTTGTTCGCGTGGGGTGAGAGCTGGGGATGAGGTAGGCATAGACGCCTCCTGATTTTTTGTCTTAGCTGAAGACTAGTACATAACTGTAATTTTTTAGCGTTTTGATACACAAATGAACGAATCGTAACAATCAAACGCTCAGAAGCCGGAGTTAAGCCGGCTTATGTTTTTCTGCACTATTTAAACAGTTCTGAATGACTCCCTAAACGATCCCAAGACTTCTTGAATTCAGAAGTCTGTGCACACTGTTTAGGCCGATCAGCGCGTTTTTGCGTTTTCTCCTGTTTCGCCATCAGCATTCCTCAGCATGTCGTCTATCGAGTCGAAACGCTGACGGATTTCTCGTGCTTCCATCATTGCGCGGGCCGTCTTCTCCGATGGAACTCGCACCTCGAAGGGAAGCCCCTGAGTAGCAACAACCTGTCGCAGAAAAAGTCGCATGGCGTCGCTAATGCTCAGCCCGCAAGCGTTCAAGACTTCAGTGGCACGCGCTTTCAAATCCTCATCAATGCGGCAGCGCACATCGGTAGTTTTCAGTAGTGCAGCCATTTCAATTACCTCATCGTGGTTTTGTAGCTACATCAGCGCTACCTCTGCATTGTGTTCGGAGTGATCTTTGTGGGTCAATGCGAAGTTGATAGGTGGTTATCTACCACCATGGCTCGCATGCCAGACATCCATTTCAACTCCTTTGACTGTTGGGCGCTATCAGCTGAATCGTTACTTTACCTGAGACCTATCTGCGTATGACGCAGGCAAAAAGCTAGGAAGATGTAAGCTGTTTCTCTTCGAAAAAAATCTCCCCGCGCACCAAAACCACGCACTTTTTTGACCTTCATCACCCCCACTTCACCAAAAACCCCGATCCTCTGTCAGCCTCCAGCCATCGGCGGGGAAATCAATTCGCTACTAAATCCGCGACAACTATGCTCAGGTGCAGGAATATAGCCGGCATATGGCGCCGTTTCGGTCGTTTCGTAAACAACAATACCCAGCCCACTTCAGAGGGCATTACCCATGGATAGCAGAACCTTACGCAACCTCATGCGCATCGTGCAGACCGGCTCGTTGTCGGCCGCAGCCGAGCATTCGTGCCTGACCGTGCAGGCGTTGGCCGCACAGTTGAACAAGGTCGAAGAGCAGTTCGGTTTCCGCTTGTTTCGCCGCTCCAACAAGGGCCTGACGCTGACGCCGCAAGGTACGGAGCTCACGCCTTACATCGACAAAGTGTTGATCGCCACGCGACAGATGGAAGAAAAGGTCGAGGCGCTGAAGGTGCCCGGGCAGCGCACGTTGAAGGTGGCGTTGAACAACACGCTGTCGCCTGATTTCAACCGGCGCATGATCGGTCGCCTGATCGAGGTGTTTCCTGATTACCAGATGGAATTCAGCTACGCCGAGTCGATGGAAAACCTCAGCAAGCTGAGGAACGAAGATTTCGACCTTGCCGTGCTGATCGGCCCGCAGCGGCCGGGGCTGCCGAGCATCGTGCTGCCAGAGGTGCAGGTGCAGGTGGTCGGTGCGCATTGCGGTCAGGAAAACGATCCGCTGACTTTGCTGGGCAACAAGTTTCAGGTGCGTCCTGCGGAAGATTGTCCGTATTCCCACAGCTTCTTGCGGTTTCTCGACGCCGGGCTGGGCAATCACGAGAACGGCCAGCGCATGGTCTATTCCTGCAGCGAAACCCTGACGCTGTCGTTGATCACGCAGATGGATGCGGTCGGCATGGTCTCGCGTGAAGCGGCGCAGAAGAACGGTCTGACGATTTTTCCCGGTTTCGAGGATTTCCTCGAAGTGCGCCTGGCGGTAAACAATCCGGAGCTGTCGCACCAGGCGCTGAACGACGTCGTTGATCTGCCGCTACATGAACGAGCCGAGCGCAATGTACGCAGCCGTCCCCACCGCCACACTGAGAAAGAGGTTTTTGCTGAAATACGCACATAGCAACGTCGGAATCGCGGCATAGAATTCCGGGCGATCGAGCTGGATCTGCCGATCCTTGATCAACAGGGGTGTGAGGCTGATCGCAGCGACGATCGCCACCGGCAGATATTCCAGCGCCCGCGCCACGAAGGGCGGCCAGTGTTCGGTGTTGATCTGCAGTGGCAAGGCGCGCGGCAGGAAGGTCACGGCCATCATCAGCACCACCACCAGAATCAGGAACGTTTGGTCAGGCATACACCCACTCCGCAGCCCACAAACGTGGCGATAAATACGTTGAAGGGCGAACTGCCGATCAGGCTCAGCGCCCCCATGCAGACCACGGCGGCAGCGGCGGCAATCAGTTTGTTGCGCGTGTTGCACAGCGAGACCAGCACGTAAAGCATCATCGCCGTCAGCGCGTAGTCGAGCTGATATTTGATCAAGTGCGCCGCGTACTGCGCGCAGACCGCACCGAGCAAACCGCCGAGCACCCACGAGGTGTGGCAGAACAGGTTGAAGCCGATCAGGTAACGCACATTGACCGGTGCGCCCGTGCCGAGCTTGACGCTATGAAAGGCGAAGGATTCATCCGTCAGGCCACCGGCGTAAGCCCAACGCTCCATGCGGCTCAAGCCAAGGGCGCGCAGGGCCTTGGCCATGTACACCGACATCAGCATGTGCCGCGCATTGATCAGGAAAGTGGTCAGCACAATGGTGGTCAGCGAGGCGCCGCTGGAGATCAGCGCCAGCGCGGCGAACTGCGAAGCGCCGGCATAGACGAACAAGCACATCGCTACTGGCAGCCACATCGGCAGGCCGGCGTTGACCGCCATCAGCCCGAAGACAAACGACACGGTGAAATACCCGGCGACCACCGGGCTGGCTTCGGCAAACGTGCGCGACGGCTGATGAGTCGCCATCAGCGGCGCGCTGCCGGACCTTTCATTCATAGATCCCTCTCAAATGTTCGTTCGCCGTGAGGCTCGCAAAAACCCTGGGCAGCCCAGAATCGCTTGCCCGCGAGGTTAGCATCGTCGACGAACAGAAACATCCGCAGCACCCCGACCCGTTTCATGTCGGACGACGCTGCTTCAACCAGACGCTGGCCCACGCCCTGGCTGCGGTAGCGCGGGCTCACGGCCAGATGATTGATCGTGCCGCGACTGCCGAGCATGCCGCCGAGCACCGCGCCGACGATCTCGCCAGCCACATCGAACGCCAGATACGCCGTGGTGGTTTTCTGGATCAACACGCCGCGCAGGCATTTGGCGTCCTGCCATTCGCAGAACGACACTTCGTCGAACTGGCGGAAGAAGCGCTCCATGCGTTGCGCATCCTTGGCGGTGGCGCGGCGCAGTACCACTGGCGTCGAGCACTCGACGCCGTCGATTAGGGTGATCTGATTAGCGAACAATGTCGAAAGCGGTCCCGGGCCGCGAGAAGGAAATCGCCAGAATCTGCCGGTACGCCATGGCATGGGTGTGGGTATTGCGCGCCGGGGTCACGTAGTGGCGCATGTCGCGATCGAGGAAGAAGGTGGTATCGAGAATTTCCTCGTAGGTGGTCGCCGCCAGTTGATGCTCGTGAATGTCGTACAGTCGACTCTCGGCACCCTCTACGTTACTGCGGCCCCAGAAGTGCACACCGCTGAACGGATAGCCGTCGCAATGAATACCTTCAGGAGTGATTTCCAGCTGTTTGCCGGGTTTGATCTCGATGCGGATCTGATGGATCTGGCACTGCCAGATTTCATCGTGCAACTCTTCCGGCAGGACACTTTTGTACACTTCGAAATCGGTGTCGATCAGGCTGCGCATCACCGGGGAAGAGATCACTTCTTCGGAAAAGTCCTGAAAGTGCCGTACCACGCCACCGACGTAAGCGTTGTTCTCTTTCGATTGCACATAGGCGCGATGCTCAAGTTGCTTGAGCTCGCGAGTTTTCGGGTTGTATTCAAAGTCGCTGTAACGACGATAACGCATGCCGGCTTCGGCCTGACCGTAGTAGCTGTCTGGCTCCATGTTTTCCCAACTTTTGGTCAGTCTGACGAAGTCGGCAAAATGACCGTAGAGATTGAAGTCACCACCCTGGACGTTGACAAACTTGTCGCGCCGTAGCGATTCGCCCACTTCTCTGTTCAAAACGATCATTACCAAATTCTCCGCTGCGTTGAACGCCCTAATCTATTGGGTGGAGAATTTGCGTCCATGAGAAAGAATTTCAGGCATTTGAAGCACTGCTTGAAACGGAATCTGCAGCGCTTGAAAAACGACTTTTACATGACAAGAACACCGGTTATTTGCGGTTTTCGCTGAAAAACCGGCGAAAAAAAACCCCGAACGAATCGGGGTTTTCTCATTTTTCTTACAGCGGATCGATCATCAGAAGATGTTGATCGGATAGTCCACGAATACACGCAGCTCGTTACCGCTGACGTTGTACTCGCTGGATTTCTGCGACACCCGCAGGATCGAGCTGCGCAACTTCACGCTCAGGTCTTTGGCCGGGCCACTCTGCACGACGTACTTGAACTGGTTGAAAATTTCGCGCTCGGTGCCGCCTTCGCTGGTGGACGTGGTGATGTTGTCGCCGCGCACGTAAGCGAAGTTGTAGCTCAGACCCGGAACGCCGAACGAACCAAAGTCCAGACCGTAACCCAGCTGCCAGCTGCGTTCGTCTTCGGCGTTGAAGTCAGACCAGTAGGAGTTGGCCAGATAGATGGAGTTACCACCGTCGCCGACACGGCCCTGATCTTTCTGGTAGCCGCCGTAGGCATAACCGAGGTTGCTGTCGCCGGTGGAACGCTGGTGTGCCACGGTGAACGAGTGCGGGCCGGTGGCGAAGGTGGCTGCCAGGCTCCAGATCTTGTTGTCGCGACCGGTGACGATGCTTTCGCCCGGTACGGTGTTTTCGCGTACGTACGAGCTGTCCAGCTTGGTGCGATAGCCGTTGAAATCCAGGGTCAGCGACTGATCCTTGTTGAACGGAATCACATAGTTGGCGTTCACGTACTGTTTCTTCAAGACGTCCTCAACGTCGGAGGCGTACAGCGCGCCTTTGAAGTTTTCGGTGAACTGATAGCTGCCGCCCAACACGTTGATCGACTTCAGACCGCCGCTGTCACGGCCTTCATCGCTCTTGCGCGATTCGGCGGTGAAGCGACCGGCGTTCAATTCCAGGCCTTTGATCTCACGGGAGGTGATCAAAGTACCGGTATAGCTTTCCGGCAGCAGACGCACGTTGTCGTAGCTCAGCACCGGCAGGGCCGGCATCTGGTCGCCATAGGTCAACACGGTGTTGGAAACACGGAATTTGACCGCTGCGCCGCCCTTGGCAATGTCGTGGTTCGCGCGACCATCATTTTCCTGCCTGAAGAAGTCGATGCCGCCGGCGCCGCTACGGCCCTTGCCGCCGTCCAGGCGCAATGCGTACAGACCGAAAGCGTCCACGCCGACACCAACGGTGCCTTGGGTGAAGCCCGACGAGAACGTACCGATGGCCGCTTGGCCCCATTCGGCCTTGTCCTTGTTACCGTCTTTGTAATCACGATTGATGTAGGCGTTGCGCAACAGCACTTTAAGGCTGCTGTCTTCAACGAAACCCTTGGATTCGGCCTGGTCGTTAGCCATGGCCTGTGTAGCACTCAACATCCCCAGTGCGATCAGACTGATTCGCTTGTTCAACATTTTGTTTTCCTTATTACGGGTTGAAACGCGCTGTGTCGAACGGCTGAAACGGCGCTTTCTGCACTCTTGTATTCACCCCGAAACAAAAAAGCCCGCCGACGTTAACGTCATGGCGGGCCTGCTCCTTATTTTGAGTCATGGCGGTTAGCCACAGGCGTTGGGCCGAATCGTAGCCGCGCCCTGAACTGTGTGTCAATTTCAAGAATCGTCTTTAAATAGGCGAAAAACGTCTAAGAAACGTAATTTTTTTGCTGGGCTGTTGCAGAAAAATGAGGTTAAGCAGGGAGTTCTGAACCGTGGGAGCGAGCCTGCTTGCGAAATGGGTGGATCATTCGATGAAGTCATTGGCAGGGCTGACGTCTTCGCGAGCAGGCTCGCTCCCACCTTTGAATGCCTGTGGATAAAAATCAGGCCAAAAAAAGCGCCGCCATCCCGGCAGCGCTTTTACCAATCCCTATTGTTCCTATCCTTCCATCACATCCCACAAGGCTTCCAGCTCGGCCTCGCTGAACAGGCCAGCGGGGTAACGCTCGATCATCATCCGGCGCGGATCAGGTTGTCTGATCTGACGCGTTCCATTGGACTTCAACCAGTGCGCGACAAGCTGGAGCGATTCGCCGTTGACGGCCATGGGATGCACAGTCCGCTCGCTGATTACGTTCACTTCGGCGTTCATTTCAGCGCTCTCTCCCCGTTCGTGAGCGGCTACGTTATCCAAGGTTTGTGACAGAACTGTTGAAGTTCCCCTCCCTCCCTAGTGCATCAGGAGCAATACAAGAGCTATGCCAAGGCGACTCGAATGTCGACCGGCGGATACAAACAAGCCCGCGGTCCTGACGGGCCGCGGGCTTGCTTTCATGCAGAGCGAGCTAATCATTGCCTGGATGATTTGTGAATCAACTCAAGCTGTTACGACTCAACTCACTCTTTGTGCGGCGCTGGCTGCTGTTGGGTAAGGCAGTGAATATTGCCGCCACCCAGTAACAGTTCACGGCCCGGCACCATCACCACTTCGTGCTGCGGGAACAGCTTCTGCAGAATTTCCCTGGCCGGGGCATCCATCGGGTCGTCGAAGCTCGGCGCGATGATGCCGCCGTTGACGATCAGGAAGTTCACGTAGGAGCCGGCCAGGCGCACGGAAGGATTGCGCTCCTGCGAACCGTCCACCGCATCGACGCCGGCACACTCTTCTTCGGTCGCGTACAGCGGCCCCGGAATCGGCATTTTGTGCACCGTGAACGGGCGGCCCTTGGCGTCGGTGCTGCTTTGCAGCACTTGCATCGCGGCCTGGCAGCGCGGGTAGTTCGGATCCTGCGGATCTTCGGTCCAGGCCAGCAACACTTCGCCCGGACGCACGTAGCAGCAGAAGTTATCCACATGGCCGTCGGTTTCATCGTTGAACAAGCCATCCGGCAACCAGATGATCTTGTCCACAGACAGGTTGTCGCTGAGTACGGCTTCGATTTCTTCTCGGGTCAGGTGCGGGTTGCGATTGCGGTTGAGCAGGCATTCTTCGGTGGTGATCAGCGTGCCTTCGCCGTCGACATGAATCGAGCCGCCTTCGAGCACGAAACCTTCGGTGCGGTAGCGCGGGCTGCGCTCGATCTCGAGGATCTTGCCGCCGACCTGCGAATCACGGTTCCACGGTGCATACAGGCCGCCATCGAAACCGCCCCAGGCGTTGAAATCCCAGTTCACACCGCGCACTTCGCCATGGTTATTGATAACGAAGGTCGGGCCGCTGTCACGAACCCAGGCATCGTCGCTGGACATTTCCACCACGCGGATATTCGGCACATCGAGGCGCGCGCGGGCGTTTTCGTATTGGCCGGCGGAGACGGCAACGGTCACCGGCTCGAAGCGGGCGATGGCTTTGGCCACTGTGGCGTGCGCGGCCTGCGCCGGTTTGCCACCCAGACGCCAGTTGTCCGGGCGCTCGGGCCAGATCATCCAGGTCTGGGTTTGTGGCGCCCACTCGGCCGGCATGTAGAAGCCGTCGGCGCGCGGGGTACTTTTCAATGTGGTCATCAGGACTCCAGGGAACCGTCGAGGGTTTTCAACGCGCCGTACAGATTCGGCCGGCGGTCGCGGAATGAACCCCACGCGCTGCGAATATGTTCCAGCTCGTCGAGGTTGAACGTGTGCACAAGAATACCTTCTTCGGTTTTATTCAGCTCCTGCACTTTTTCGCCGAACTGGTTGGCGATGAACGAAGAGCCATAGAAGGTGATGTCGTAGCCGTCCTGCTCTTCATTGCCGATGCGGTTGCTGGCAACCAGCGGCATCAGGTTGGCGCCGGCATGGCCCTGCTGCACTCGCTGCCAGTGATCGCGCGAAGAAATGGTCTTGTCGTGCGGCTCGCTGCCGATCGCGGTTGGATAAAAGAGAATTTCCGCGCCTTGCAGGGCCATGCTGCGCGCCGCTTCCGGGAACCACTGGTCCCAGCAGATGCCGACGCCGATTTTCGCGTAACGGGTATTCCACACCTTGAAGCCGGTGTCGCCCGGGTTGAAGTAATACTTCTCGTGATAGCCCGGGCCGTCCGGAATGTGGCTTTTACGATAAATTCCGAGGTTGCTGCCGTCGGCGTCGATGATCGCGATGCTGTTGAAGCGTGCACGCCCGGCCAGTTCGTAGAAGCTGATCGGCAGCACCACTTGCAGCTCTTTGGCAATTTTCCGGAAATGCTTGATGGCGACGTTTTCTTCAACCGTCGTTGCCAGTTGCAGGTAATCCGGATTGGGCTTCTGGCAGAAGTACGGTGCCTCGAACAGTTCCTGTATGAGGATGATCTGCGCGCCTTTGCCGGCGGCTTCACGGACCAGTCTTTCAGCGGTTTCGAGGTTGGCTTCCAGGTCCCACGAACAGGCCATCTGCGTGGCGGCGACGGTAACGATACGGCTCATGAATCATCTCCGGGCTAGTGCTTTGACGGTCGAAGAATTCAACCGAAAAGAAAACGCGCGCACCGGACAAGAGATCGCCATGCCGGAGCAATGGCGAATTTATAACCGATAAATATCGGCTTTAAAAGCTATAAATAAGTAATCTCTTCGCTTGAACGCTAATTAAATCGATACAAATCGAACTTGAGAGTTAAAACAAATGTGGGAGCGAGCCTGCTCGCGAATGGGCTGTGTCAGTCACCGCATGTGGCGACTGATACACAGCTTTCGCGAGCAGGCTCGCTCTCAAAGGGGATGTGCCTTGCTTACAGACCTTCGCTCAACACCCGATCCAGCATTTCGACGAAGAAATCCACGCTCTGGCGCGACGTCACCATCGGTGGCTTGATCTTGAGGATGTTCAAGTCATCGCCCGTCGGCTGCATGAAGATCCCCAACTCGCGCAGGCGGTCACACAGCAACGCTGTCTCGGCGGTTGCCGGTTCCAGCGTCTGCCGATTGCGGATCAGCTCCAGCCCCAGATAAAACCCGGAGCCGTGCACCGCGCCGACCAGCGGATGTTTATCGATTAACGCTTCCAGGCGCGCCTTGAAGTAACCGCCGACGACCTGGGCGTTTTCCCAGAGCTTTTCCTCCTCCATCACATCCAGCACCGCCATGCCGATCTGGCAACTGACCGGACTGCCGCCCGCCGACGAGAAGAAATAACCTTCGGCCTCCAGCGCCTCGGCGATTTCCCGGCGGGTGATCACCGCGCCAAGTGGCTGGCCGTTACCCATGCCTTTGGCCATGGTGATGATGTCCGGCACCACGTCCTGCTCTTCGAAGCCCCAGAAGAAATGGCCCATGCGCCCGTAACCGACCTGCACTTCGTCAGCGATGCACACCCCGCCCTGCGCGCGGACCTTTTCATACACCTGCGGCAGATAGCCCGGCGGTAAAGAAATACCCCCGGCATTACCGTAGACCGGCTCGCAGATGAAACCGGCCAGTTGCCGCTTTTGCTCGGCCAGTTTTTGCAGGTGATGTTCGACGCTGCGCACGTAATCCGGCGCCGAATCCGCGCCACGGAATTCGCCCCGATAAGTGTTCGGCGCCGGCACCGGATGCACCCAGTCCGGGCGACTTTCCAGCGCCCTCGGGTTGTCGGCAATCGACGTCGATACCGCATCGGCACCGATCGTCCAGCCGTGATACGCCTCGAGCACGCTGATCATGTCGCGCCCGCCGCTGAAAGCCCAGGCCAGACGAATCGCCAGGTCATTGGCCTCGCTGCCGCTGTTGACCAGGAACACGCGATCCATGCCCTTCGGCGCCAGCTTCAACAAGCGCTCGGAGAACTCGGCGACCGCCGCATAGTTGAAGCGCGAATTGGTATTGAGCAACGACCACTGCCGCGCCGCGACCGCCGCCATCCGAGGGTGACCATGGCCGAGAACCGCGACGTTGTTGAGCATGTCCAGATAGGATCGGCCGTGCATGTCGATCAGGTGATTGCGCCAGCCGCGTTCAATACGTGGCGGGTTAACGTAATAGTGTTTTTGCGTGCGGGCGAAACTGGCATCGCGGCGTTCGAGCAGGGTTTGCGCGTCCAGCTCAGGCTCGGCGTCGCAGGCCAGCCCGAGCAAAGTCGCCGGTGACGGGCACACCGCCTGCCATGCGGATGCACGGGACGGCGTGCAGAACAGCGGCGCGTCGAGTTCTGCTCCCCGGCACATCTGCACTAGCAGCGGGCCCGTGACCGTACCGAGCTTCTGGCCTCGATCCAGTGCCGCGTCATGGCCAAGAACTGGCGTCACGCCCCACAGGCGAACGCTGAACTGCGGGCCATCGAGTTGCAGCGCCCCGTTTGCCGCTTGATTCAGAACGCCGGGGAACGGTGCTTGCACCTCGCTTCCGGTCGGCACACGCAATTCGACATGCAACGGGAACGTATCCGGTTCAGTCGCACTGTCCGGGCGGGTGCGTGACAAGCGGTACTGGCCATAACGCGTCGCCGCCAGCCCATGGACCGCTGCTGCTTCTGTCAGCAAGCGCTGATCAATGCCCGGCTGCTCCCAATTGCCCGCTTCGAAATGCGGACTCAACACGCCCAGATCGATCAGCGCAAATTCACGCCCGACCAGCCCGGGCAACAATGGTGCAAATTCTGTGTTTTCAGCCTCCGGCACGGTCTGTCCCACGGCGGTGAGAATCGCCGCTTCCATCAGCTCCAGTGGCACCGAGGTCGCGACGCGGAAGATTTCCCACTCGTGGCTGAGATTGTCGCGGCTATAAGTATTGGCGGGATCGATGCTCACCTGTTGCTCGCCACTGAGCACCAGCACCGCCGCCCGCGCCACGATCAAGGGCCACAGCGCTTGCAGTTCTGCGTACTGCAACGGATTGACCGCGTGATACGCCTTGACCGCCGGCAGGATGACAAACGGATCGCCATCGGCGTGATGCAGCAAAGCCGCACAGGTTACCGACAGATCGGTGATGCGCCAGGTGCGCACCAGATCACCGAAGTCGATCACCCCCTGCAATTGCCAATGCCGCTGGGCATCACGCGCCCAGACGACGTTGTCATCGGTGATATCCATGTGAATCGCCTGCACCGGCAGCTTGTCCAGCAGCGGCTGCAAACGGCGCTCGGCCTGCTCGGCGGCAGCGCTGATCACCGCACGCTGCTGCACGTCCGAGATCACCGGCAACAGATGACTGATCAAAGCGTTGGCGTGACGCGCGTCCCACTGCAAGGTGCGTTCAAGGCCCGGGTGATCGAAGCCTGCGAGCGCCAGATCCATCTCGCCACAGAGTCGGCCAAACCCGGCAACCACGTCCTGGCCAAGATGATCGAAATCGGTCAACGGCTGCCCGTCGATGTACTCCAACAACCGCACATGCACCGTTTCGCCATTGGCTTGCAACGACAACAGATCCGCACCGTTATTGGCTGCGATGACGCGCGGCACCTTGATCGCCGAGTGCTCGGCCAGATAATTGAGGCCTGCGTGCTGGGCTTGCAGTTCCACAAGAGCGTAGTCGCCACGACAGACTTTCAACACGAAGCGCCCATTTGCGCTGTCGACGCGGTAATTCAGATCCTGCTGGCTGCCCAGCGCCTGCAACGTGCCGCTGAGCCCGTAATGTTCGGCCAGCCATTGCAGCGCCTGCGCCTCTGAAACCTGCGGACCGGGCAAACTGGCGCGATGAATCAACGTGGCGAGCGGCATGAAACGACCCCTGAAATTTTATTAGGCGCTTATATCGCCATTGCCTTGGCGGTTACGCAACCCCCAGCGTGACTGAACGGCCCAATTCAAACCGAACGCTCGCGCCCTGCAGCACTTTGCGCAAGAATGTCGGCCATTCACACCTGTCTATGGAAATCCTCATGAATGTCATCACCACCGATCTGCCCGGTGTTCTGATCATCGAACCCAAGGTGTTCGGCGACGAGCGCGGTTTTTTCTACGAGAGTTTCAATGCCAAAGCGTTTCAGGACGCCACCGGTCTGGATACGCAATTTGTGCAGGACAACCATTCGCGCTCGCAAAAAGGCGTGCTGCGTGGCCTGCATTACCAGTTGCAGAACACCCAGGGCAAACTGGTTCGCGTGACCGCGGGTGAAGTGCTTGATGTGGCGGTGGACATCCGTCGCAGTTCGCCGCATTTCGGCAAGTCGGTGGCGGTGCGCCTGTCGGCGGAAAACCATCGCCAACTGTGGGTACCGGAAGGTTTCGCTCACGGCTTCGTGGTGCTGAGCGAGTTCGCCGAATTCCTCTACAAGACCACCAACTATTACGACCCGTCCTCCGAGCGCAGCATTCGCTGGGACGACCCGGCGCTGGGCATCGACTGGCAACTGGACGAAGCGCCGAAGCTGTCGGCCAAGGACCAGGCGGCTGCGCTGCTCAAGGACGCTGACGTCTTCGCCTGAGGCCGGGCATAATGCGCCTGTCCCTACAGGCGTATCCGGCACATGAAACCACCGCTTCCCCGCAGACCCCGCTGGCGTAGCCTCGCGCTGTTGGCCCTGTGCCTGGCGCCGCTGCTGTGGCCGCTGGAACATCTTGCCGAGCGCTATTACCGCAGCGAACTCGCCGGGCAGAATCGCCAGACCCTCGATCTCTACGTCGCCAACCTGCTCGGCACCCTGCATCGCTATGAAGTGTTGCCGCAGATTCTCGGCGATCTGCCGGCCCTGCGCGCGGTGCTCGGTGCGCCGGACGACGGCGTGACCCAAGGCAACGCCAATCGCCTGCTGAAAAACATCGCCGCGCAGACCGGCGCTGAAGTGATGTACCTGATGGACACGTCCGGCCAGACACTGGCGGCGTCGAACTGGGACAAACGCGACAGCTTCGTCGGCCGCAACTTCGCCTTCCGCCCGTATTTCAGTGAAGCCATGGCCGGGCGCCTCGGGCGCTTCTTCGGCCTCGGCACCACCTCGGCCAAACGCGGCTATTTCTTCGCCGCTGCTGTGCGCAACGGCGAGAAAATCATCGGCGTGCTGGTGATCAAGGTCGACCTCGACCATACCGAAAGCCTGTGGGGCAAAACCCCGGAACAACTGCTGGTGACCGACCATAACGGCGTGGTCATCCTGACGTCGCGCCCGGAATGGCGTTTCCGCTCCACTCGCGAGTTGAGCGATGCCGAGCGCGCCGCGATCACCGCGATCCAGCCCTACCCGACCCGTGAACCCCGGCCGCTGAACCTGAGCCCTGACGCCTGGCTGACGCAGACCCACGACATCGCCGAGACCGGCTGGAGCGTGAGCATCCTCGCCCCGCGCACGCTGATTGATCGTCCGGTGCGCACGGTGGTCGCGATCGGCGGCGCCACACTGTTGGTGGTGATGCTGCTGGTGGGTTTGATGATGCAACGTCGCCGGCATTATCTGGAGCGCATCGCCTTCGAGGCCAAGGCGCGCCGCGAACTGGAAGGCCGGGTGGCCGAACGTACCAGCGATCTGGAAGGCCTCAACCGCCGTTTGAAGCAGGAAGTGCTTGAGCGCGAGCACGCCCAGCAGGAGCTGGTACGCGCCCAGGACGATCTGGTCCAGGCCGGCAAACTGTCGGCGCTGGGGACCATGTCGGCGAGCATCAGCCACGAACTCAATCAGCCGCTGGCGGCGATTCGCAGCTATGCGGAAAACGCCGAAGTGCTGCTCGATCATCAGCGCACCGAGGACGCGCGCGGCAACCTCAAGCTGATCAGCGAACTGACCGGGCGCATGGCCTCGATCATCGCCCACTTGCGTGCCTTCGCTCGGCGCGATCGCCACGCACCGGAAAGCGTCGCTCTGCAACCGGCGCTGGACGATGCGCTGGCATTACTCGCCAAACGTCGCCGCAGCATGGAAGTCGAACTGATCCGCGACTTGCCCGCAGCCACGCTGTGGGTCGAGGCCGGCGAAACCCGACTGCGCCAGGTGCTCGGCAATCTGCTGGCCAACGCCCTCGATGCGCTCACCGAAAAAGGCCCGCCGCGCAAGTTGTGGCTGAGTGCCGAAGCCACCGCCGACGGCGTCAATCTGTACATTCGCGACAATGGCCCCGGGTTCTGCATGGAAGCTCTTGGCCGCGCCAGCGAGCCCTTTTACACCACCAAGACCCGCACACAGGGTCTGGGTCTGGGACTGGCCATTTGTGAAACGCTGATGCGCGCCTTTGGTGGCGAGCTGTCGTTCGCCAACCACAAACAAGGCGGTGCCCTGATTACCCTGCGCCTGCGCGCCGGCGCGCCCGGAGTCAGCCTGCAACCGTCCGAGGATCGAAGTGCATGACCATCGACAATCGCATCCAGGTAGTGTTGATCGACGACGATCCGCACTTGCGCCAGGCTCTCGGCCAGACCCTGGACCTGGCCGGCCTGAAAATTCTGCCGCTGTCCGAAGCCAAGGGCCTCGCCGCACAGCTTGAGCGTGACTGGCCAGGTGTGGTGGTCAGCGACATTCGCATGCCGGGCATGGACGGCCTCGAGCTGCTCAGTGAATTGCACGCACAGGATCCCGAGTTGCCGGTGCTGCTGATCACTGGCCATGGCGACGTACCGCTGGCGGTGCAGGCGATGCGCGCCGGCGCTTACGACTTTCTGGAAAAACCCTTTGCCAGCGATGCACTGCTCGACAGCGTCCGTCGCGCCCTCGCGCTACGGCGGCTGGTGCTGGACAACCGCAGCCTGCGTCTGGCCTTGAGCGACCGCAACGAATTGAGCGCGCGGCTGGTCGGCCATTCGACGCCGATGCTGCGCCTGCGTGAGCAGATCGGTGCGCTGGCGGCGACCAAGGCTGACGTGCTGATCCTCGGCGAAACCGGTGCCGGCAAAGAAGTCGTGGCCCGCGCGCTGCACGACTTGTCGAGCCGCCGCAACGGTCCGTTCGTAGCGATCAACGCCGGCGCCCTGGCGGAATCGGTGGTGGAAAGCGAACTGTTCGGTCACGAGCCCGGCGCCTTCACCGGCGCGCAGAAACGCCGCATCGGCAAATTCGAATTCGCCAACGGCGGCACGCTGTTTCTCGACGAAATCGAAAGCATGAGCATGGACGTGCAAGTGAAACTGCTGCGCATGCTGCAGGAGCGCGTTGTTGAACGCCTGGGTGGCAATCAGTTGATACCGCTGGACATCCGCGTCATCGCCGCGACCAAGGAAGACCTGCGCCAGGCGGCGGATCAGGGTCGCTTCCGCGCCGACTTGTATTACCGCCTCAACGTCGCGCCGCTGCGCATCCCGCCGCTGCGCGAAAGGGGCGAAGACGCATTGGTGCTGTTCCAGCATTACGCCGATGAAGCCAGCGCCCGCCATGGCTTGCCGCCCCATGAGCTGCAGCCGGCACACCGCGCCCTGCTGCTGCGCCACACCTGGCCGGGCAATGTACGTGAACTGCAAAATGCCGCCGAACGCTTCGCCCTCGGCCTTGAACTGGCACTGGACAACAGCGCTGACGGCAGCGGCGGCGCGCCCGTAGAAGTGGTCAGCGGCGGCCTTAGCGAGCAAGTGGAAAACTTCGAAAAATCGTTGATAGCCGCCGAACTGGCGCGCTCGCACAGCTCGGTGCGCAGCCTCGCCGAAGCTCTGGGTATTCCGCGCAAGACCCTGCATGACAAGCTGCGCAAACACGGTCTGAATTTCGGCGACAGCAGCCACGGGGAAGACAACGAATGAGCAGCGAAAGCGAATACCTGCAAACGGTGCTGCATCACGACATTCCGCTGACCGCCGAAATGGGCCTCGAGGTGCTTGAGTGGCGCGAGCAGCAACTGAGCCTGCACCTGCCCCTCGCGCCCAACGTCAATCACAAGAGCACCATGTTTGGCGGCAGCCTGTACTGCGCAGCGGTGCTGGCCGGTTGGGGCTGGTTGCATTTACGTTTGAAGGAAGAAGGGATTGCCGACGGACATATCGTCATTCAGGAAGGACAGATCAGTTATCCGCTGCCGGTGACGGGAGACGCCGTGGCCATTTGCCCGGCGCCGGAGGCCGCGGTGTGGAAACGCTTTGTGGCGATGTATCGGCGATATGGACGGGCGCGGCTGACGCTGGATACGCGGATACTGAATGCGGGAAGTGAGGACGAGGCGGTGAGATTTACCGGGCAGTACGTTTTGCACCGTTGAAGATCAACAGCCCCTCACCCTAGCCCTCTCCCGAGGGAGAGGGAACCGATACGGGGATGCTACAGATTTACGTCGACCTGAAACTGCTTCGCCGAATCCACGACTCGATTCTCCAGGTCGATGCATAGCGCCAGACAACTCGGTCGGCTCCCTCTCCTGGGGGAGAGGGCCGGGGTGAGGGGAATTGCGGATCAGGCAGTTAGCCTCGGGCCAACTCCAACAACCGTCCGCGCCACGCAGCCTTCGCCGGCAGCGCCAGAAAGAACTCGTTCAACAGCGATTCTCGCGGCGGATAACTGAACGCTTCACCCTTCAAATCCAGCACCTCGCCCCCCGCCCCTTCCAGCACGCCCTGCGCTGCCGCCGTGTCCCACTGCGAAGTCGGCGCCAGTCGCGGATAGCAATCAGCAGCACCTTCGGCCAACAGACAGAACTTCAAGGAACTGCCGATATTGGCCAGTTGCAACTCACCAAGACTGGCGCTCAACCCGGCCAGCAAACGCTCTTGCTCGGGACTTGAATGTCGACGGCTGGCCACCACGGTAAACGCCTCGCCCGGCGCAGGCACATCGCGCACCTGAATCGCCGTCGGCGTACCGCCCTCGTCGCCACGCCAGGCTCCAAATCCGGCGCCGCCGACATAAAAACGACCGTTGGTCGGCATCGTCACCACACCAAACACCACCCGGCCATTTTCGATCAGCGCGATGTTGACGGTGAATTCCTCGCTACCGCTGATGAACTCCTTGGTACCGTCCAGCGGATCCACCAGCCACCAGCGCTGCCAACCGGCGCGAACACTTTGCGGGATGTCGGCGTCCTCTTCGGACAGCACCGGAATGCTCGGTTCCAGCGCCGTCAGCCCGGCAACGATAAGGTGATGGGCGGCCAGGTCGGCGGCCGTGACCGGCGAATCATCGGACTTGGCCGTGACTTCAACGCCGGCGCGCCAGAACGGCAGAATCGCCTCGCCAGCCTGTAAAGCCAGCGCAACCACAGGTGCCATCAGCGGATGGGGAAAATTCATCGACGTCTCACTCATAGCTGAACACCCCGCGCTGGCTCAGCAGGTCGCGGGTCAGATACAGCGCAGCCAAGGCGCGGCCCTCGGAAAATTGCGGATTCTGCGCCAGTGCCGACAGTTCGCGCAGGTTGACCTTGTCGACCCGCATCGGCTCCGGCTCATCACCTTCCAGCCGCTCTTCATACAGGTCGGTGGCCAGCACCACCTGGATTTTCTGGCTCATGTAACCGGGCGACAGCGACAGCTCGGTCAGATGTTCCAGTTGACGTGCGCCATAACCGGCCTCTTCCTTGAGTTCCCGCTCAGCGGCCGCCAGCACGTCTTCGCCCGGCTCGATCAGGCCTTTGGGCAGAGACAGTTCGTATTCGTCGGTGCCGCCGCAGTATTCCTCGATCAACACTGCGTGTTCGGCATCAAGCATCGCGACGATCATCACCGCGCCGTAGCCCGCACCCTTGCCGACCAGACGCTCGTAAGTGCGCTCCACGCCATTGGAAAATCGCAGCTTGAGTTCTTCGACGCGAAACAGGCGACTGGTGGCGACGATCTCGCGGGCGAGTACGGTGGGTTTCTGGCGCATGCAAAGCTCCTTGGCGTGAACGCGCTACTATAACGCGGCTTTCCCGATTGTTTGCGTCGGATATCTTTTCACCGTTCGAGACGTTGCCATGCCTTCTTTACCGTGGTCCGACATCGATACCGTTCTGCTCGACATGGACGGCACGCTGCTGGATCTGCACTTCGACAACCATTTCTGGCTCGAACACCTGCCCCAACGCTACGCCGAACTGCACGGCATCAGCCGGGCCATGGCCGAGCTGGAATTGCAGCCGTTGTTCGAACGCCACGCTGGCCAGTTGCAGTGGTACTGCCTGGATTTCTGGAGCGCGGAACTGAAATTATCGGTGCGCGAACTGAAACAGGAAACTGCCCACTTGATCGCCCTGCGCGCCGATGCCGATACCTTTCTCGGCGCAATCAAACGCGCCGGCAAACGGGTGATCATGATCACCAACGCGCACCGCGATTCGCTGTCGTTGAAACTGGAACGGATCGAACTGGCGCCGTACTTCGAGCGGCTGATCAGCTCGCATGACTACGGTTATCCCAAGGAGAACCCGCAGTTCTGGGATGCCTTGCAGGCGGACATCGGTTTTGATCCGGCGCGCAGCCTGTTTATCGACGACACCTTGCCGATCCTGCGCAGTGCGCGGGATTTTGGCGTGGCGCACTTGCTGGCGGTGAAAGAACCGGACAGCCGCAAAGGGCCGAAGGACACAGCGGAGTTTGCCGCAGTCGAGGATTACCGCGATTTGATTGCAGGGCTTTGACCCCTGTAGGAGCTGCCGCAGGCTGCGATCTTTTGATCTGCTTTTTTTAAAGTCCAAGTCAAAAGATCGCAGCCTTCGGCAGCTCCTACATGATTGCGTTATTTTGGAATGCGCAGTTTTTGTCCCGGATAGATCTTGTTCACATCCTTGAGCATCGGTTTGTTGGCATCGAAGATTTTCTGGTACTGGTTGGCATTGCCATAGACGCGCAGGGAGATCGCACTGAGCGTGTCACCTGCCTTGACCTCGACAAACTCGGCAGCCACGACGACCGGTCCGGTCACCGTGATCTGATCATCGACACTGCCTACGCCCGCAATGTTGCCCACCGCGAGCAGAATCTTTTCCTTCTCTTCCTGGCTCGCCACTTCACCGGTCACCGTCACCTTGTCGCCATCCACGGTCGCCTGCACGTTGGGATTGCCCAACCCGACCTTGCTGATATGTTCCTTCAACTGCTCACTCGCATTGGCATTGCCTGGGGTCAACAGATCAATCAGCTTCTCACCGGCCTCTTTCACAAAGCTCAACAGACTCATAGCGCACACTCCTTGATTTGGGTTCCAGTCGTCCAAGCCTAGACCACCCCGGCCAAACCCGGTTCCAGTCCGACCAATGACGCTGCCGCGCCGCTGGCGGTAGAATCGCCACACCCCGCCAACCGCCCGGAGCGAAGATGGACATCAAGCAACTGAAATTCCTCATCGCCCTCGACGAAACCCGCCATTTCGGCCAGGCCGCCGCGCGCTGCCACATCACCCAGCCGACCCTGTCGATGCGCTTGCGCAGCCTCGAGGAAGAACTCGACCTGCCATTGGTCAATCGCGGCCAGCGCTTCGAAGGCTTCACCGCACCGGGCGAACGCGTGCTGGCGTGGGCGCGTACGGTGCTGGCAGCCTATGACGGCTTGCAGGCGGAAGCGGCGGCCTGTCGCGGCAACCTGATCGGTACGCTGCGCCTGGGCGTGGTGCCGCTGTCGAGTTTCGATCCGTTACCGCTGATGCAACGACTGCACGCGGCGCACCCGGACCTGCGTTTCGAGCTGTCTTCGCTGAGCTCCGAGCAGGTGCTCGAACACCTGGCGAACAACCGCATCGACATTGGCGTGTCGTATCTGGAGCGTCTGGACAGCGAGCGCTTCGATTCGCTGGCCTTCAACGAGACGCGCATGGGCCTGCTCTATGACGAGCGCTCGTTCAGTTTCGGCGATGAACCCCTGAGCTGGGAATCGCTGATCGAACTGCCGCTGTGCATGCTCACCAGCGGCATGCATTTTCGCCAGTCCATCGACCACAACTTCCACAGCCGTGGCCTGACGCCGCAACCGCTGTTGCAAACCGACGCCGTGCATCAACTGCTGCAAGCAGTCCACGGCGGTTTTTGCTGCGCAATCATGCCCCTCGACGGCGGCGCGGAAACCCTCGCCGATCACCTGCGCCTGCAACCGATCGAAAATGCCCACACCCTCGCCCCGCTGGGCCTGATCATGCGCCGTGGGGCGCCGCGTTCAGCGCTGGCAGAAGCCTGTTTCGCGCTTTATCAGAAATCGTCAAAAGACGCTTGATCGACGGCATCTATCGGTAGATCGGTAATAGCGATTAGACGCGACAACTTGCCGCGCCTAGTCTTGACCTAGATCAAACCGTCGGTGATGCCATGAACGCCAAGCGCCCAGCCTGCGCGGCGCCAGCAATTGAAACGCCCGCGCCAGCCGCCAGCCAGACCTACAGCTACAGCGATCTACCCTTTGAGGCATCGGCCAGCACCGCGCTGGCCGAGGAAGTCGCGTTGGCGATCGCCTACAACGGCATCAGCCAGGCGGTGATGCTGGTGACCCCGACCGATCTGGAAGACTTCATTGTCGGCTTCAGCCTCGGCAGCGGCATCATCGAAGACGCCAGCGATATCTACGATCTGCAACTGACAGGCGCAGGCTCGGCGCAATACGCGCAAGTGACCATTGCCAACCGCGCGTTCTGGAACCTCAAACAGCAGCGTCGGCAGTTGGCCGGCACCAGCGGCTGCGGACTGTGCGGCGTCGAAGCGGTCGAACAGGCACTGCCTGATCTCAAGGTATTGCCGGGCGCAGCCTTGCCACCGATCGAATGGCTCGACGGTTTGCGCCAGCGCATCGGCGCGTTCCAGCCGCTCGGTCAGCACTGCGGCGCGGTGCACGCGGCGGTGTTCATGAACGCCAGTGGTGAACTGCTGCTCGGTCGTGAAGACATCGGTCGGCATAACGCGCTGGACAAGCTGATCGGCGGACTGATCCGCCAGAAGATATCCACAGAGGGCGGGCTGGCGATCGTCACCAGCCGTTGCAGCCTCGAATTGATCCAGAAAGTCTTGCGTGCCGGCATCCAGACCCTGGTCAGCCTGTCGGCGCCTACCGGCCTGGCCGTGCAATGGGCCCGGCGCCACAACCTCAATCTCATCCACCTGCCGCAGAAAAGTGCGCCGCGGGTGTACAGCCCCGCGATGGAGAATCAAGCGTGAGCCAACATCATCAAGCCGACCAGAAACCTGTCCCGCGCTACAAGCCTTACAAAGGTGCCGCCGGCGGCTGGGGCGCCCTGATCAGTGTGGCCCAGGCGTGGCTGACCAGCGACAACGCCCTGAAAAACCTGCGCATGATGCTCAAGACCAACCAGAACGGCGGCTTCGACTGCCCGGGTTGCGCTTGGGGTGATTCGCCGGAGAGCGGCATGGTCAAGTTCTGCGAGAACGGCGCCAAAGCGGTGAACTGGGAAGCGACCAAGCGTCGCGTCGACGCGAAATTCTTCGCCAAGCACAGCGTCACTTCCCTGTTGGAACAAAGCGATTATTGGCTGGAATATCAGGGTCGCCTGACCGAGCCGATGGTCTACGACGCCGAGTCCGATCGCTACAAGCCGATCAGTTGGGAAGATGCCTTCGCTCTGATCGGCAAGCACCTGCGCAATCTGCCGAGCCCGGATCAGGCAGAGTTCTACACCTCGGGGCGTGCCAGCAACGAAGCGGCGTATCTGTATCAACTGTTCGTGCGGGCTTACGGCACCAACAATTTCCCTGACTGTTCGAACATGTGCCACGAGGCCAGCGGCGTAGCGTTGGCGCAGAGTGTCGGGGTCGGCAAAGGCACGGTGACCTTCGACGACTTCGAACACGCCGACGCGATTTTCGTCTGGGGCCAGAACCCCGGCACCAACCATCCGCGCATGCTCGAACCGTTGCGTGAAGCGGTGAAACGCGGCGCCCAGGTGGTGTGCATCAATCCGCTGAAAGAGCGCGGTCTGGAGCGTTTTCAGCATCCCCAGCACCCCATCGAAATGCTCACCAACGGCGACAAGCCGACCAACACTGCGTACTTCCGCCCGGCACTCGGCGGCGACATGGCGGTGCTGCGCGGCATGGCCAAGTTCCTCCTGCAATGGGAACGCGATGCGCAGAAGGCGGGCGAGCCGGCGGTGTTCGACCATGATTTCCTCAATGCTCACAGCGCCAACGTGCTGGAGTACCTCGCCACGGTCGACGATACCTCGTGGGAGCAGATCGTCGAGCAATCGGGCCTGACCCTGGTCGAGATCGAGCAAGCAGCGCGCATGTACGCCAAAGGCAAGAACGTGATCATGTGCTGGGCCATGGGCATCACCCAGCACCGTCATTCGGTGCCGACCATTCAGGAAATCGCCAATCTGATGCTGCTGCGCGGCAATATCGGCAAACCTGGCGCCGGTCTGTGCCCGGTGCGTGGTCACAGCAACGTGCAGGGCGACCGCACCATGGGCATCAACGAGCGTCCACCGGTGGCGTTCCTCGACTCGCTGGAGCGTCGCTTCCAGTTCAAGGTGCCGCGCCACAATGGCCACAACGTGGTCGAGGCGATTCATGCGATGGCCGAAGGTCGCGCCAAGGTGTTTATCGGCTTGGGCGGCAACTTTGCCCAGGCCACGCCGGACAGCTCGCGCACTTTCGAAGCGCTGCGCAACTGCGACCTGACCGTGCAGATCAGCACCAAGCTCAACCGCAGCCACCTCGCTCACGGCAAAGACGCGTTGATCCTGCCGTGCCTGGGCCGTACCGACATCGACATCCAGACCGAAGGCCCGCAAGCGGTGACCGTGGAAGACTCGTTCAGCATGGTCCACGCGTCCAACGGCCAGTTGCAGCCGCTGTCGAACCAGATGCGCTCGGAGCCGTCGATCATCGCCGGCATCGCTGCCGCGACGTTGGGCAGCCAACCGGTGGACTGGAACTGGCTGGTAGCCGATTACGGGCGCATTCGCGAACTGATCGCCGACACCATCCCGAGTTTCAAAGACTTCAACGACAAGATCAAAAACCCGGGCGGCTTCTATCTGGGCAACTCGGCTGGCGCCCGCAAGTGGAACACGCCATCGGGCCGTGCCAATTTCCGCGCCAACCAGTTGCCGAAAGATCTGGTTCACGAACGCACCCGTGCCACTGGGCAGGTGCCGGATCTGATCCTGCAATCGATGCGCTCACACGATCAGTACAACACGACGATCTATGGTCTCGACGACCGTTATCGCGGCGTGAAGGGCCAGCGTGACGTGCTGTTCGCCAATGAGGCCGACATCATTCGTCTGGGCTTCCGTCCAGGGCAGAAGGCCGACATCGTGTCGATCTGGGACGACGGTCGCGAGCGTCGGGTGAAAGGTTTTACATTGTTGGCGTTCGATATTCCTGCGGGGCAGGCGGCGGCGTACTATCCGGAGGTCAATCCGCTGGTGCCGCTGGAAAGTACGGGGGATGGCAGCCACACGCCGACGTCGAAGTTCATTGCGATCCGGCTGGAAGCGGCGAGTGAGACTGGGTTGATCATGGCTAAATCCGCTTAACCGCGGAGCCAGATCCGGCCCCTTCGCGAGCAGGCTCGCTCCCACACTTGGAATGCATTTCAAAGGTGGGAGCGAGCCTGCTCGCGAATGCGATCGACCTGTCAACAGATCTGCCGTGGCGAAGATTTTCGACCGCCCACAAAAAAGGCCGTTTCTGCATGAAAACGGCCTGTCCGAAGTAGCTAAAGACCGGCGAAAATCGGTTAAGTTCCGGTGAAAAAACAGTAACTTGCATTATTGTATACAAGTCGTGTTATTCGTCGGATTTTGATTGTCACGCCCAATGCAGAGCCTCAGGATCGGCGCCGTCATCCCTTTGAGGCTCATCCTCTATGAAGTTCTCCTCGATTCTCTTGTTGTCCCTTGGCCTGGTCAGTGGCTTCGCTTCTGCCGGAGGCACCACCGAAGCAGGTGTGGGCGGCGCATTGGGCGGGGTTCTTGGCTCGGTCGTCGGTCAATCGTTAGGCGGCAATACAGGTTCCACCATCGGCGCAGCCCTGGGCGGCGCGGGTGGTAGTGCGGTCGGTGCAGACAAGCGCAGCCGTGGCGAAGCGGCCATCGGCGGTGCACTGGGTGCAGCCGGCGGTAACGTGGTTGGCCGTAGTCTCGGCGGCACCACCGGCAGCCTGATCGGCTCCGCCGCAGGTGGCGGCGCAGGTGGCGCGCTGGGTAACTACATGGGCAACAAGAGTGACGACGATGATCGTCGTTACGACCGTCGCCATGATGACCGTCGCTACTACCGCGACCGTGGTCATCCAGGTCGCGGCCATGCCTACGGCCACCGCAAGCATCACAAGTACTATCGCCACCATTGAGGCGAAGGCTTGAATGAAAATCGCAGCCCTTGGGGGCTGCGATTTTTTTTGCGCGTCTAGACTACCAACCGTTCCAGCGCCCCGCGCAAACCGGCAGGAATCGGCACCGGCTGATTGCTCGCCCGATCGACAAACACATGCACGAACCGTCCCGCCGCACACGCCTCGCTTTCGCCGACCTTGAACACAGCCAATTCATATTGCACCGAACTGTTGCCCAGCTTGCCGACCCGCAGTCCGATCTCGATCAGATCGGGGAAAGCGATCGAGGCAAAGTAATCGCAGGCGGAACTGACCACGAACCCCACCACTTCGCCGTCATGAATATCCAGGCCACCGACCTGAATCAGGTAGGTATTCACCGCCGTGTCGAAGTAGCTGTAGTAGGTAACGTTGTTGACGTGACCGTAGGCGTCGTTGTCATGCCAGCGTGTGGTGATGGGCTGGAAGTGGGGGTAGTCGCAGCGTTGATTCATGCAGGGTTCTCGCATTCTCTTAATTGAATTTGATCGTGATGACGAACACTTTACCTGTGGGAGCGAGCCTGCTCGCGAAGGCGTCAGCACAGCCGACTGGTGTCAACGATCAGCAAACCCCTTCCCCTGCGCCGCCAGTTCGCCAATCAACCGCGCCGGCTTCCACTGATCGCCCTGGCGTGTCTCCAGCGCCAGCAAGCGCTGATGAATATCCGCTAGCCCCTGCCGATCCGCCCACGCCATCGGCCCACCCTTATCCGCTGGAAAACCATAGCCGTTCAAGTACACCAGATCGATGTCATGGGCCGAGCCGGCAATGCCTTCCTGCAAAATCTTCGCGCCTTCGTTGACCAGAGCCAGCAAACAGCGCTCAAGGATTTCTTCGGGACCGATGTCGCGACGCTGGAAACCCAGCTCTTCGCTGACCCGCAGTACCAATGCATCGACCTCAGGATCATGCTCGGCCTGGCGACTGCCCGGCTCATAATGATAATAACCGTTACCGGACTTCTGCCCGAACCGGCCCATCTCGCACAGGCGGTTATCCACCTGAACTTCGGGCGCATCCTGCCCCTTGCCAGCTAGCTCTCGAGCACGCCATTCCAGATCGATGCCAACCACGTCGTACATGCGAAACGGCCCCATGGCGAAGCCGAAGCCTTGCAGCGCGGTATCCACCTGCTGTGGATAAGCGCCTTCGAGAAGCATCTTGCGCGCTTCCAGTACATACGGATGCAGCATGCGGTTGCCGATAAAACCGTGGCAGTTGCCCGACACCACACTGACCTTGCCCATGCGCTTGCCGAGTGCCAGCGCGGCCTCCAGCGCCGCTGGCGAGGTCTGCGCACCGCGCACGATTTCCAGCAATTTCATGATGTGCGCGGGGCTGAAGAAATGCAGACCCAGCACCTGTTCCGGGCGCCGGGTCGCAGCCGCGATGGCGTCGATGTCCAGCGCCGAGGTGTTGCTCGCCAGCAAAGCCTCGGGCTTGAGCAAGCCATCCAGCTCGCGAAAGATCTTCTGCTTCAGTTCAAGGTTTTCGTACACCGCTTCGATCACCAGATCGACATTGCGAATCGATGCGTAATCCGCCGCTGCTGATACGCGAGCCATTCGCGCATCCGCTTCGGCCTGATCGATGCGGCCCTGACGCACGTTGTGTGCATAAGTTTCGGCGACCGTCGTCAGCGCCTGCTCAAGCATCTGTGGATTGTTGTCCACCCACTGCACGCTCACGCCGGCATTGGCCAGGCACATGACGATGCCACGGCCCATGGTGCCCGCACCGATCACCGCAGCTTGCTGGATTTCGAAGGATGTCTGGCTCATGTTGTTCTCTTGTGGGTGGCCCGAAGACAGATTCCAACCTTAGTCAGGCAACGGCGGTTTTTGAAGTTTATTAGCGTGATGATCGACATTCAGCGGATGGATGGAGGCTCTGCCTTGATGACACTTGAAGTAGGAGCTGCCGAAGGCTGCGATCTTTTGATCTTGAAAAAATCAACATCAAAAGATCGCAGCCTTCGGCAGCTCCTACAGGGGTCAAAGGTGCTCTTGCGCCCACTCGCGGACCTGCGCGTAGGGGTATTCTTCCAACGCAGCAAAACCCGGTATCGCCCGCGCCTTGAGTTTGGTGAACAACGGCACGCTGATTCCGCACAGGAACCGCGTCAGACGTTCGGCCGATGGAATACGCCCCGTTTGCTGCTCATGCCTGTGGATAAATTCACCACACAACTTCGCGAAGTTTTTATCCACAAGCGGCGGCAATGGCGGCGGCTCCGGCAACCGCGCGATCTGGCCGTGACATACCGAACAATGGCCACAACGCTCGGGGGCATTGTGGTCACCGAAATACTCGGCCAGGCGATAACCCAGGCAGCGTTCGGTGGCGAACACCTCAAGCATGGCGTGAATCCGCGCCACTTCAGTCTGTTCGTGGCGGGTGAAATACTCGTGCAGCTCAGCGCTCAGGGCATCGCTGGCGAAATCACTGTGCAGCAGGCTGTAGACCTCGGTCATCTGCTTGCTCTCCAGCTCGACCCAGCCCTTTTCCTGAAAGTAATCCAGCGCTGTCACCACGCGATTGCGCTCGGCGGAATACTGCGAATACATCGCCTCGAAATCTACTGTGGCCCAGGTGCGTGCTCGCGTGGACGTCCTGATGATCGCCGCAACGAAATCCCTGCGCTCGCCTTCGAAGCGCTGGAGCAATGCTTCAGGCTCAAGCAGATATTTGAAGCGGTATTCAGCGTAATAAGCGTAGCGCGGCGCGATCAGGCCTCGCAGTTCCAGCTGCACCAGCAAAGTCTTCAACGGCAACGAGCGAATGTTGCTCTGATCCGCCAATGGCCCAAGCAAAAACTCCCATTGTCCGTCCGGCACTGAGGCTTTGAGCTCTTCGAGCACATAATGAATCCCGTCGCGTTCGGGCGTATCACCGTAGACGAAGTTTTCCAGCACATTGAGGCTGTCGCGGTTGGCCAGTACCAGGCAGTCGGAGGGCTGCCCGTCACGCCCGGCGCGGCCGATTTCCTGGCTGTAGTTTTCGATGGATTTGGGCAGATCGAAATGCACCACGTTGCGGATGTCGCTCTTGTCGATGCCCATGCCGAAGGCAATGGTGGCGACAATGCAATTGGACTGCCCGGCCATGAAGCGGCGTTGAATGTCTTCACGCTGATCGTGGGGCAAACCTGCGTGGTATGCCTCGGCCTGGATTCCGTTGCGTTGAAGATGCTCGGCGATGTGCTCGGCGGTCTTCTGCAACGTCACGTAGACAATGCTCGGTTGCCCGGGACGCTCGGTCATCCATTCGACCAGACGCCGGCGTTTGTCCTGACCGCGTACAGGCTCGACCAGCAAATTGAGGTTGGGCCGATAGAAACCAGTGGTCACTACATCGTCCGGAGCGATGGCGAATTTGGCCTGCATGTCGGCGATGACTTTTGGTGTCGCCGTGGCGGTGAGCAGCAAAGCCTGCGGAATGTTGAACTGACGCTGGTAGTCGGGGAGTTTCAGATAGTCCGGCCGGAAGTTGTGGCCCCATTCGGAAATGCAGTGCGCCTCGTCGACCACCAGCAACGAGATCGGCACCTGCTGCAGGAAATTGCGGAAGCGCTCGTTCTTCAAGCGCTCGACGGAGATCATCAGAATTTTCAGCTCGCCCGAACGTGCACGGGCCATGACGTCGTTGGCATCCTCGCGGCTCTGCGCCGAATCGATACTGCCTGCCGAGATGCCGCGGGACTTGAGAAACGCCAGTTGATCCTGCATCAACGCCAGCAACGGCGAGACCACCAATGTCAGGTGTGGCAGTAAAAGTGCCGGCAGTTGGTAGCAAAGCGATTTGCCGGAGCCGGTGGGAAAGATCGCCGCCGCGGATCGCCCCGCCAGCACCGCGCTGACAGCGGCCTCCTGACCGGGGCGAAACTGTGGATAACCAAAAACCTGTTCCAGGGTGTGGTGCATTTGCTGTCACTCCTTTGACTGCTGCCATGCCCAAAGCCTAGCGGGCGATTGCAGCGAGTCGAGAAAAGGTCGGGGTTGAATCAATACTGAATGATACATGGGAAGCGAAAACCAAGCGTTTAACAATCGAAGCGCCTCGACATACTTTCGAAAAGCTCAGCTACATATATATAACAAACCTCACATTACAAACACAGATACAACAGCGCCCTTTATTTTTTACACCACCTAAAACTAACTTGGCTGCTCTTATACATATGCAAGAGCAACGAAATGACAACTTTAACAATATTTTTCTGCGGCACCGGCTCCAACAAATTTGATGACAAACATAAAAGCTTCTGGGACGGCGAAATCGTTTCTACGCTCGCTGCACACCACAGCGGACGCGAATTTGCCGAGTGGATCGTCGTCGATGGCCCTGGCAGCGGCAATCTGCAAGCCGACGACCTGTTCACCAAGACCTCTGAATACGGCCTTTCCGGCACCCTGTTCGGCAAAGGCTGGGATGAAAACGTGCAACACGCTGTGAACATTATCAAAGGCAAATGCGACTGGCAGCGTAAACAACTGACCGAGTTAGAATATAACCGTCTGAAAGCCGCAGGCATTCCTATTGAAGATGTGAAAGTGGAAGGCTCCTGGTTCTGGCGCCAGTATAACTATGGCGATCGCAGTATCACGCAACAGAAACTACAGGAACAAATCATCAAGACTTTCCGCAAGGACGGCGTTATTCCTGCGCGAGTCAATCTGGTCGGCTGGAGCCGTGGCGGTATCAGTTGCCACATGCTCGCCAATGCGATGTTCCAGGACGCTGCACTCAAACATATTCCGGTGAATATATTTGCGATTGATCCAGTCCCGGGCATCGGCAACTTCCAGGAAAACCGCGTCAAACTTCAATCCAACGTCAAGGAATACATCGCCTTCTATGCCCGCGACGAGCGCTCAAAAGGCTTCAGCTGCGTGATCCCGCAAACCGCTACCGGCACCAAAACCTCGATCTATCCAATGGCCGGTCGCCACGCCACCCTCGCCGGCAACGCCACGGCCCTCGGCGGCGATCCCACCAACAGCAGCGACCTCAATGCGCTGATCGAGCCCGGCCGCATCGTTCGCCATCTGGCGGAAATCTGCCTCAAGCGTTGGGGCGTGCCACTGAGCAAAACGCTCAATCTGAGCGATGCCGACCTGCTGCGCTTCACCGGCACCATCGTCAGCGACGAAGCCCGCTACAAGAAGATGCACAGCCAGTCCTACACCTATTTCACCGAACAGGACAAAGGCGAGCGCTATGTCTCGCTGGGCAGCAAAGGCGTGCCGTTCTCGGCAGTCAAAGGCACGATCTACCGGCCGGCAACAGGACTGACCACAAGCCTGCTGGATATTTCTGGCTACCAACATTTGCGTTGAAAAGCGTTTAAGAATCGGTAGCAACGTCTGGCGAATTGTTCGCCCCATTCCTACTTCACGCGATGTCTTGTCGGCTATCGCGAGCGGGTGGTGCGAACCTATAGTCGTGGGTGTCGCTGCTTTGGCAGCGACACCCACATCACCCACGCCCTGTACCTGCTGACACAGGACGGCTGGGACCTGCTGCAAGTCAGATGCCCCCGGCCAAGTAACAAACGAAACATCATCGCTGCACACGCCGTGTCCAGCACCAGGAGTCAAAATTTGCAAACTACTATTGATTGCGTACGATGGGAGCCATTACTCAGCGAAGGGCTCGCATTTATGGCCAGCACTGAAATCATCGATCACAGCGCCCTCGTTCGCTTGGTCGAAAACGGTTCTGTGAGCGGCACAATTATCGTCGCGAAACCAGGAGGCTGGTCGGTCGAGATTCGGCAAGGCAGCCGCAAATGCGCGCTGACAGCACAACGCAGTGGTCAGGTGCGCCTGTTCAAGAGGCTGGAGACGCTTGTGACCTATCTGCAGGGCTTGGGCATCAGCCAATTCAACGTGGATGCCTCCGGCTATGACCCGCTGCAACTGAAAACCTACGCCAGGCCTGATCGCTCTGAAGCGTTGAAACAAGCCCATGAAGCGGCCGCTTATGAGGAATGGTTCAAGCGACAGGTGCAGATCAGCATCGATGATCCAAGGCCAAGTATCAGCGATGAAGATGCTCGCCGAATATTCGCCGCCAAGCGTGATGCCCTGCGTCAACGAGGGCGCTGATGAGGTTGGTCTGGCGCCCGGAAGCGCTTGCTGACCGAGACCGGATAATGGACCGAATCGGTCAGGACAACCCAGACGCTGCTGCGGATCTCGATGAAATGTTCGAATCAAAAGGGGAAATAGCAAGACAGCGCCCAACCTTGTACCGAAAGGGCAGGGTCCTCGGAACACGTGAAATCGTTGCGGCCGCCAACTACGTCATCGTCTACGCAATCAAAAAAGACCGGGTGGAAGTGCTGCGTGTCATGCATGCACGGCAGCAATGGCCTTAATTAGAGGATCATGTTGCAGTACTGTTGAGTGGCATTACTCTGGCCGTATCAGGCCAAAAATGAATGAATACTGCTACATGGCAAGTGACGAACCGCCGTTGAGATGAGCTTACCCAAATCTTCGCCCATGAAAAAACCGCCCCAAAGGGCGGTTTTTTATTCACTGCAAACTACTACTTACAACTTCGGCCCAGCCGCCTTGATCGCGTCGCTCACTTCGAACTTCTTGAAGTTCTCGATGAACAGACCGGCCAGTGCTTTCGCTGCCTCGTCGTACGCCGCCTTGTCAGCCCAGGTGTTGCGTGGGTTGAGCAGGTTGGTGTCGACGCCTGGTACGGCCAGAGGCACGTCGAGGTTGATGGTGTCCAGGTGCTCGGTGGCAGCACCGATCAGAGCGCCGCTCTGGATCGCTGCGATCACCGCGCGGGTGGTCGGGATGTTGAAGCGTTGGCCGACGCCGTAGCCGCCGCCGGTCCAGCCGGTGTTGACCAGGTAGACCTTGGAGCCGAAGCCGCGGATGCGCTTGATCAGCAGTTCGGCGTATTCGCCAGCCGGACGCGGGAAGAACGGTGCGCCGAAGCAGGTGGAGAAGGTCGACTTGATGCCGCTGCCCGAACCCATTTCAGTCGAGCCCACCAGTGCGGTGTAGCCGGAAAGGAAGTGGTAGGCCGCTTGCTCTTCGTTGAGGATCGACACTGGCGGCAGTACGCCGGTCAGGTCGCAGGTCAGGAAGATCACCGCGTTTGGCTCGCCACCCAGGTTCTTCTCGGAACGCTTGGCAACGTGCTCCAGCGGGTAGGCGGCGCGGCTGTTCTGGGTCAGGCTGACATCGGCATAATCGGCGTGCTTGGCGTCGTCGATGACGACGTTTTCCAGCACCGCGCCGTGCTTGATGGCTTTCCAGATGACCGGCTCGTTCTTCTCGGAGAGGTCGATGCACTTGGCATAGCAACCGCCTTCGATGTTGAACACCACGCCTTCGCCCCAGCCGTGTTCGTCGTCACCGATCAGGTAACGGCTTTCGTCGGCCGACAGGGTGGTTTTACCGGTGCCCGACAGACCGAAGAACAGGGTCACGTCACCGTCTTCGCCGATGTTGGCAGCGCAGTGCATTGGCAGCACGTCAGCGGCCGGCAGCAGGAAGTTCTGCACCGAGAACATGGCTTTCTTCATCTCGCCGGCGTAACGCATGCCAGCGATCAGCACTTTCTTCTGCGCGAAGTTGATGATCACGCAACCGTCGGAGTTGGTGCCGTCACGCTCAGGCACGCACTCGAAGTTGGCAACGTTGAGCACTTGCCATTCTTCACGGCCAGCCGGGTTGTACTGGGCCGGGTTGATGAACAGGCAACGACCGAACAGGTTCTGCCAGGCAGTCTGTGTGGTCATTTTCACGGCCAGGTAGTGATCTTCCGCCGCGCCTACATGCACGTGGGAAACGAAGTGCTCTTGCGCGTTGTTGAAGGCCTCGACGCGAGCCCACAGGGCATCGAACTTGTCGGCCGGGAACTTGCGGTTGATCGGGCCCCAGGCAATAGCGGCCTGGGTGGAAGGCTCTTCAACGATGAAACGGTCGACTGGCGAGCGGCCGGTGCGGTGACCGGTGCGAACAACCAGAGCGCCGGTATCGGCAAGCTCGCCTTCACCGCGATTCAGGGCTTCTTTTACCAGATCATCAACACTCAGATCGGTGTACACGGCGTTATTGGCTTGCGTCATGAGGTTCCCCGTCGGCCAGTGGCCGAGTGTGCTCCAAACGTTTTGTAGTAGAAAGTCGTGCACTACTACCGCGAAAAAAGTGGGCCGGATTATGCCAGAAAAGCCCAAAAAGAGTAGGGTCCTCCCGTCGTAACGGCGATATTCCGTCATTACGCAGTGAATTTACCTGCGCTGAACCGTTTTAGTGACGGGTATCTGACGGCGTATCGACGCCCGCGCCAGCGAACAATTGAGCAATATCGGCTGCGTCAAACAGGTACTGCTGATTGCAGAACTGGCAATCGATCTCGACTTTGCCGCCCTGCTCGGCGGCCAGCGCCAGCGCATCTTCCAGCCCAAGACTGACCAGCGCATTGCCGGAGCGTTCCCGCGAGCAGCTACAACTGAAGCGCAGATGCTGCACATCAAACAGACGTACCTGCTCTTCGTGGTACAGGCGATGCAGCACGGTTTCGTTGTCGAGACTGAGCAATTCATCGGCGCTCAGAGTGCTGGCCAACGCGGTGAGATGCTGCCAGCTGGCGGCGCGGTCCTCTTCGTCTTTCAAGCGATCGGCGGGGAGTTGTTGCAGCAACATGCCACGGGCACGACGACCGTCGGCGAACAGCTTGAAGCGCGTGCCGACCTGTTGTGACATGACGAAATAGTTGGTGAAACAGTCCGACAGTGTCTCGCCGTCAAGATCAACAATGCCCTGATAGCGCTGGCCGACAGTCGGGTCGACGGTCAGGGCCAGAACGCCGTTCGGCATCAAGTCGGCAAGGGTCGCGCCAGCCGCGATCTGCTCAGCGTTGTAACGCGCCAGACCACGGATCTCACGCTCGCTGGAGCACTCGATCATCAGCAGCGGAATCGGCCCTTCCGAGCGCGCCTGCAAAATCAGCAAGCCATCGAACTTGAGCGTGCCGACCAGTAACGACGCGGCCGCCATCAGTTCGCCGAGCAACTGCGCAACCGGCTCCGGGTACGGGTGTTTGGCGAGGACTTCGGCGTAGCTGCGCTCCAGCGCTACCAGTTCGCCGCGAGTGTCGCTGTCATCGAAGATAAAGCGTTGAGTGAAATCGGTATCCGCTAGGTCGGTCATAGGTCTGGGTATCTGAATGTGATGACAAAATGGTTACAAAACGTGAAAATTTGCGCTTGCTGGCACTTTTTTTGGTGCCGGCGCTTTTTCGCCATGGGAGGCATTTTATGAACAATCCGGGTTTGTTCCAATCAAGGTGGAACCTCGGCCGGCTGGTTCTGTGTAACGTAGTGCCGCTGGCACTACTGGCTTTCTGGTTATGGCCTACCGGTCAGATGCTGTGTGTGATTTTCGACGAGTGGCTGTTCCGCTCGTTGAATGCGCCGCTGGCCAGCAACCCGATATGGCTCCACATCTGGGCAATTGCAAGTCTGCGCCCGTTCGACATCGTCGTCGGACTGATTCTGCTGACGCTGCTGATCAAGGGCGACTGGGTTTTCAGGGCGATCGACGTGCGTCGCGCGTTCTTCGGTTTTTTCTCGATCCTGCTGCTGATGGTGGTGATCCGCGCGCTGTTTTCCAAATTCGCCGATCACATGGGCTGGCAACACAGCAGCCCGTCAATGGTGCTTGAGGGCGCCGTGCACATCAGCGATTACTTTCCGCATCTGGAAAAAACCTGGGAGCTGAAGGACCGTTCGGGCCAGAGTTTTCCCGGTGATCATGCCTCAGTGTTGTTGATCTGGGCGTTGTTCATGGGCGTGTTCAGCCGCACCGTCGGACAATTTCTAACGGTCTGGGGTCTGGCCGTGTTGTTCATGTTGCCGCGTCTGGTGGCAGGCGCGCATTGGGGTCAGGACGACTACATCGGTGGTGTGCTGCTGGCGGTATGGGCGTTGGGCTGGGGTTACTACACGCCGTTTGCCTATCACGCGTCGAACCTCTGGTTGAAGCTGACCGCGCCGATTTTCGCGTTGCTGGGCAAGCTGCCGATGCTGTCGCGGATGAGTGTGGTGCGTAGCGCCTGATACCGCGTCGTACTCGATTCGCGAGCAGGCTCGCTGCCACAGACGACTCGATCGAATGTGGGAGCGAGCCTGCTCGCGAAGAGGCCGGCACAACGTTTCAATCTTCGTTGCTGCTACCGCGAAACTTGAACAGATCCCGCCGCTGTTTCTTGCTCGGCTTGCCATCGGTGCTCACGCCCAACGAGCCCGCCTTGCGCATCGCCGCAGCTGCTTCACGCTTGGCAATACTCGCTTCGGTCTCGGCATACAAGGTCTGCGCCTCGGGCGCGCCACGCCGCACGATCGACAATGCCTCGACCCTCACCGTGCGCACTTCGAAGCCAGTGCGAATCTCGAACTCATCACCAATGCGCGGCTCCTTGCCCGGTTTGCAGCGCTCGCCACGACAATGAACCTTGCCGCTTTCGATTGCTGCTTTGGCCAGAGCACGCGTCTTGTAGAAACGCGCCGCCCATAACCACTTATCGAGACGGACCTTGTCGTCCTCCTCCTGCTTCTGTCCCATATGAATTCCTCGCTCAGCCAGTAGTCGGAACTGTACTACCGTTTCTGTCGGGCGCAAGAACTCGGCCCTCCAGATTGACTGTGATCTTCGCCGCTCGACCGGCCTGGAGTGACCGCGTGACTAAATTTCCAACTTCGTTGACCTCACCCAGGGGCGGTTGCCAGGGCTGCCAGCAAAGCGAACCGCTGGATTTCGATTTTGCCTTCGCCTACCAGCCGATTGTCGACCTGCGCGATCAATCGGTATTTGCCCACGAAGCGCTGGTGCGAGGCGTGTCAGGGGAAGGTGCACTGTCGGTGTTAAATCAGGTTACAGAAGACAACCGCTACCGTTTCGACCAGCTCTGCCGGACCCGCGCGATCGAAGGCGCGGCGAGCCTAAATATGCAGACACACTTGTCGATCAACTTTTTGCCCAACGCCGTCTACCGTCCAGAGCTATGCATTCGCAGCACACTGGAGGCCGCACGCAAACACAACTTTCCGATCGACCGACTGATTTTCGAAACTCTGGAAATCGAGCACGTAGATAATTATCGCCATTTGACCAATATTCTGCGTGAATACCGCGAATTCGGCTTCAAGACCGCCATCGACGATTTTGGTGCCGGCTATTCGGGGCTCAATCTGTTGGCTGATTTCCAACCGGATCTGATCAAACTCGACATGGCGCTGATCCGCGATGTTGACCAGGACCGTGTCCGTCAGGTGATCGTTCGGGGGATTGTCACAATGTGTGCGGAGTTGGACGTTACAGTCATTGCCGAAGGCATAGAAAGCACCGGGGAACGGGATTTCCTCGCGGACTGTGGAATTTTCCTGATGCAGGGCTACTGGTTCGCCAGACCTGCATTCAAAGCGTTGGCCCAGGTGCCGGACGGGGCCTGGAAGCGTTAACCCTTGGTTTTTTCTTTGAAGACATTTGATCATTTGACCGTTGTCGGTCTGCGCGAGTGGGTGGCGCTCCCGGGTTTGGGAGTTGCGGGCCTGCGCGCAAAAATCGACACCGGCGCCAGCACCTCCAGCCTGCACGCCACCGACATCGAGCCGTTCGAACGCGACGGCGAGAAATGGGTGCGCTTCACGGCGCATCTCGGCACGGTGGTGCAGTTGCGTCACCGGCGCTGCGAAGCGCCGCTGGTCACGCGCAAAACCATCAAGAGCTCCAACGGCCATGCGCAGGTGCGCTATGTGATCAGCACCACGCTGGCCCTGGGTGATCGGGTCTGGCCGGTGGAGTTCACTCTGGCCTGCCGCAAGTCCATGCGCTATCGCCTGCTGCTCGGTTCCAAAGCCCTGATCGATGGCCAGTTGGTGGTCAATCCGGGCATCAAATATGTACAAGACAAGCCGGTGTTCCCGGTATCTACCTCCTCCACAGGTGTTGCATGAAGATCGCTGTGCTGTCGCGTAATCCGCGTCTGTATTCCACCCGCCGTCTGGTCGAAGCCGGAATCGAGCGCGGGCATGAAATGGTAGTGATCGACACCTTGCGCGCCTACATGAACATTGCCAGCCACAAGCCGCAGATCCATTACCGCGGCAAACCGCTGGAAGGTTTTGACGCGGTGATCCCGCGGATCGGCGCATCGGTGACGTTCTACGGCTGCGCGGTGTTGCGTCAGTTCGAAATGATGGGCGTGTTCCCGCTCAACGAGTCGGTGGCAATTGCCCGCTCGCGGGACAAATTGCGTTCGCTGCAGCTGCTGTCGCGGCGCGGCATCGGTTTGCCGGTCACCGGTTTTGCCCACTCGCCGGACGATATTCCCGACCTGATCGCCATGGTCAACGGCGCACCGCTGGTGATCAAGGTGCTCGAAGGCACTCAGGGCATCGGCGTGGTGCTGTGCGAAACCGCGACGGCGGCAGAGTCGGTGATCGAAGCGTTCATGGGCCTGAAGCAGAACATCATGGTTCAGGAATACATCAAGGAAGCCGGCGGCGCGGATATCCGCTGCTTCGTGGTCGGCGACAAGGTGATCGCCGCAATGAAGCGCCAGGCCAAACCGGGCGAGTTTCGCTCCAACCTGCATCGCGGTGGCAGCGCCAGCCTGATCAAGATCACCCCGGAAGAACGCATGACCGCGTTACGCGCTGCCAAGGTCATGGGCCTGGCGGTGGCGGGTGTGGATATCCTGCGTTCCAATCACGGTCCGCTGGTGATGGAAGTGAATTCGTCGCCGGGACTGGAAGGCATCGAGACCACCACTGGCAAGAATGTCGCCGGAATCATCATCGAGCATCTGGAAAAGAATGGCGGGCCGAATATGACTCGCACCAAGGGCAAAGGTTAACCCAGAGATATTCGGCGGCTGGAAAGCCGCCTTCGCGAGCAGGCTCGCTCCCACAGTTGATCGCATTCCAAAATGTGGGAGCGAGCCTGCTCGCGAAGGGGCCATCCGCCCTCTTGAAGATCTCAGCGCTTAAACAGCATCACGCGGCAACATCAACCCCAACGGCAATCTCACCCGCGCCTCCAGTCCACCCCCGGACCGGTTGCGCAATTCGACATTGCCGCCATGCATCGCCGCAATCCTTTTCACGATCGCCAGCCCCAGCCCGGTGCCTTTGCCACCGCGAGCCCGATCACCTCGGGTAAACGGGTTGAAGATCGCCTCAAGCTCGGACGGGTCAATACCCGCGCCACGGTCCATAACGCTAAGGACCACATACGGCGCGCTGGTATCTCCCGACACATAAGCCGCGACTTCAACACCCGTGCCGGCATGGTTCAAGGCATTGCCGATCAGGTTGTTGAGCAGGCGTTTCATCGACACACGACGCAGCGGAAACGGCTGGATCGGTTCCAGACGCAGGCGCACTTTCTCTTCGTTCTGGTTGTATGGCGCGGCGACTTCGCGCACCAGATCGCTGAGGTCGACCTCTTCCACCGACTCGTCACGACCGTCGCGAATGAACGCGAGGAACTGGTCGAGAATCGCGTCCATGTCCTCGATGTCGCGGACCATGTCGTCGGTGAGGTCGGTGTGATCGCCCATCAGTTCCAGCGACAGGCGCAAGCGCGTCAGCGGTGTCCGCAAGTCGTGGGAAACCCCCGCCAGCATCAGCTCCCGCTCACGTCCGGCCTGTTCGACGTCCTCGGCCATCTGGTTGAAGGCGCGATAAACCTCGGTCATTTCGCTCGGCGTATCACTGATCGGCAGACGTACGCTGCGGCCCTGGCCGAGTTGCCGCGCGGCATACACCAGGCGCTTCAACGGCTGGTTGAGCTGGCTGACGAAAATCCATGCCGACGCCGTAGAAAGCAGGCCGATGGCGAGGAACCAGCCGAGCACGTTCCAGATCTTCTGGCCGCGCAGCGGGTGCGGATACAACGGCACTTTCAGCCAGCCATCGCCCAGGCTCGGTGCCCTCACCCACAATGCCGGCGGCGAGTGCATGCGCAAACGCACCTCGGTGTCGGCACCCAGTTCCGCCTGCATCTGACGTTGGTAGATTTCGCTGTACGGCCAGTGCTGTTCGCCTTCCGGCACACCGGCGCCGACCACACGAATCAGGGTCGCGGCATCGGCAATTTTTGCGCGGTTCTCTTCGTCGGCGGCCCAATAGGCGCGCAGCGTCAGAGCGACGCCATGGCTGTATTGGCGATCCACCAGCACGTCCTCGTTCATCAACAGATAAACCAGGGTCAGCGCCTTGGAAAACAGCACGACGATCAGCACCAGCCAGAGGGTGCGGGAGAAAAAACTTTGGGGGAACCAGACGGGGGTTTTCATCTTTAACCGCTACACACTTGCAGGAGCGAGCAATGCTCGCATATTGCGGATTGCGAGTCTGTGGCAATGGCCGTGCGACCAGAGCCTTGCAGACCCGCTCCTACAAATCACCGATCACTTGGTGGCGGTGCCATCCGGTACGAACACGTAACCCACGCCCCAGACAGTCTGGATGTAGCGCGGTTTCGACGGATCGGGTTCGATCATGCGGCGCAGACGCGAGATCTGCACGTCGATGGAACGCTCCAGCGCATCCCATTCACGGCCACGGGCGAGGTTCATCAGCTTGTCGCGGGTCAGCGGCTGACGGGCGTTCATCACCAGCGCCTTGAGTACCGCGAACTCACCGGTGGTGAGCATGTGCACTTCATCGCCACGCTTGAGCTCGCGGGTCGCCAGCGACAACACGTAATCACCGAAGGTGACGTTTTCGTCTTCACTGCCCGGCGCGCCCGGCACCGGTGCGGCCTGACGGCGCAATACCGCTTTGACCCGAGCCATCAGCTCGTCCGGGTTGAACGGCTTGGCCAGGTAATCGTCGGCGCCCAGTTCAAGGCCCTTGATACGGCTCAGCTCATCGCCCTTGGCGGTGAGCATGATGATCGGAATCTGGTTGTTCGCGCTGCGCAGGCGGCGGCACGCGGTCAGGCCGTCTTCGCCCGGCAGCATCAGGTCGAGAACGACCAGATTGAACACTTCACGCGCCAGCAGACGGTCCATCTGCTCAGTGTTCGGAACGGTACGGGCACGGTAGCCCTTGCTGACGAAGAAACGCTCCAGCAGGCTGCTCAGCCCCGGATCGTCATCAACGATAAGAATTTTTTCGCCTTCAGCCGTTTGTGCAGTGCTGCTCATTGGATGCTCCTTTTAGCTCGGCGCGCATTATGGCGTAGCTGCCGTTATACGCACCGTGTGCATTGTTAGCAGATTTTTCCTTCACTGCCAGAAAACCGGGGTTTATGCCTACAGCCTGCAACGCCCCCGAATGACAGAACGCTGGTTATAATGCGCGGCGTTTTGCGCCAGGCAACGTCTGAATCGTTACCGTAAGTGGCCGGTATTTTTTCCGGCCCTGTGCAGTAACTGTTCGATTTCACGGGTCAATGGGCAGCTTCTTGATCCAGGCAGCGGCAATTTTCCAGCCGCTCAATCAGCCTCCAGGCCATTATCTGCGTGCCTGCGAGCCTGCTTTCATACTATGTCAGGTGGTTTTATGGACAGCATCAACAGCCGCATCGCCGAGGAACTCGGCGTACGCCCACAACAGGTCGAAGCGGCCGTCGCGCTACTCGATGAAGGTTCTACCGTTCCCTTTATCGCCCGTTACCGGAAAGAAGTCACCGGCAGCCTCGATGACACCCAGTTGCGTCATCTGGAAGAGCGCCTGCGCTACCTGCGAGAACTCGACGAACGGCGCATCAGCATCCTCGCCAGCATCGAGGAGCAAGGCAAACTCACCCCTGCCCTTGAGCGCGACATCAAGCTCGCCGACACCAAGACCCGTCTCGAAGACTTGTACCTGCCGTACAAGCAGAAGCGCCGCACCAAGGGCCAGATCGCCCTCGAAGCCGGCCTCGGCGAACTGGCCGACGGCTTGTTCAACGACCCGAACCTGTCGCCGGAAACCGAAGCCGCGCGCTTCGTCGACGCCGAAAAAGGTGTGGCCGACGTCAAGGCTGCGCTGGAAGGCGCCAAGTACATCCTCATGGAGCGCTTCGCCGAAGACGCCAGCCTGTTGGAAAAGTTGCGTAATTTCCTCAAACAGGAAGCGATCCTCAGTGCCCGCGTCATCGCTGGCAAGGAAGAGGAAGGCGCCAAGTTCCGTGATTATTTCGAACACGACGAGCCGCTGAAGAGCATGCCGTCGCACCGCGCCCTCGCCATTTTCCGTGGCCGCAACGAAGGCATTCTCAGCTCCGCGCTGAAAGTCGGCGATGAGCTGCCCGGCACGATGCATCCGTGCGAAGGCATGATCGCTCAGCAGTTCGGCATCCAGAACCAGAACCGCACGGCGGACAAATGGCTCGGTGAAGTGGTGCGCTGGACTTGGAAGGTCAAGCTCTACACCCACCTGGAAACCGACCTGCTCGGCGAGTTGCGCGATGGCGCCGAAACCGAGGCGATCAACGTTTTCGCGCACAATCTGCACGACCTGCTGTTGGCCGCTCCGGCCGGCCCGCGCGCGACGCTGGGCCTCGACCCGGGCCTGCGTACCGGCTGCAAGGTGGCCGTGGTCGATTCGACCGGCAAGCTGCTCGACCACGCCACGGTTTACCCGCACGTGCCACACAACAAATGGGATCAGACCATCGCCATCTTGGCCGCCCTGTGTGCCAAGCATTCGGTGGACCTGATCGCCATCGGCAACGGTACTGCCAGCCGCGAGACCGACAAGCTGGCGATCGAGCTGATCAAAAAATATCCAGCGATGAAAATGACCAAGGTCATGGTTTCCGAGGCCGGCGCCTCGGTGTACTCGGCCTCGGAACTGGCGGCCAAGGAATTCCCGGACCTCGATGTGTCGATCCGTGGCGCCGTGTCAATCGCCCGTCGCCTGCAGGATCCGTTGGCCGAGCTGGTGAAAATCGATCCGAAATCCATTGGCGTCGGCCAGTACCAGCACGACGTCTCGCAGCTGAAACTGGCGCGCGGTCTGGACGCCGTGGTCGAGGACTGCGTAAACGCCGTGGGCGTGGATGTGAATACCGCCTCCGTGGCCTTGCTGGCACGGATTTCCGGCCTCAATGCGACGCTGGCGCAGAACATCGTTGCTCACCGTGACGAACACGGCGCGTTCAAGACCCGTGCAGCGCTGAAGAAAGTCGCGCGACTGGGCGAGAAAACCTTCGAACAGGCCGCCGGTTTTTTGCGCGTGATGAACGGCGACAACCCGCTGGATTCGTCGGCGGTGCACCCGGAAGCCTATCCACTGGTGCAGCGCATTGCCGCTGAAACCGACCGCGACATTCGCTCGCTGATCGGCGATGCCGCGTTCCTCAAGCGTCTGGACCCGAAGAAATTCACCGACGAAACGTTCGGTCTGCCGACCGTCACCGACATCCTGCAAGAACTGGAAAAACCCGGTCGCGATCCACGTCCGGAGTTCAAGACTGCCGAATTCCAGGAAGGCGTCGAAGACCTCAAGGACCTGCAACTGGGGATGATCCTTGAAGGCGTGGTGACCAACGTGACGGCATTTGGTGCATTCGTCGACATCGGCGTGCATCAGGATGGTCTGGTGCACATCTCGGCGCTGTCGGAGAAGTTCATCAAGGACCCGCGCGAAGCGGTCAAGGCCGGTGACGTGGTGAAAGTGAAGGTCATGGAAGTCGATATCCCGCGCAAACGCGTCGGTCTGTCGATGCGCATGAGCGACACTCCCGGCGAGAAAATCGATGGCGCCCGTGGCTCGCGTCCGGGCTCGGCACCGCGCCAGTCTTCGGGCAACGCGCCGCGCAAGGAAACCGCCACAGCCGCGCCGGTGAACAATGCGATGGCCTCGCTGTTCGCCAACGCCAAGCAGTTGAAGAAACGCTGATGGAAATGCCGGCCGGGCTCGTCGAGAGCGCGTTTTTCAAGCTGTTGGGCTGTCGCCTGCACAGTCTCGAAACCGGGGTGGCGCAAGTCGCCCTGGCGCTTGAGCCCGAACTGCGCAACCGCGGCGGCAAACTGCACGGCGGCGCGCTGTTCAGTCTGGTCGACATCGCCATGGGCCTGGCTTGTTCCAGCAGCCATGGCTTCGATCAGCAGAGTGCGACCATCGAATGCAAGATCAACTACATCCGCGCCGTTTCCGACGGCGAGGTGCTGTGCACGGCGCGGGTGATCCACCCGGGCCGGCGCACGCTGGTGGTCGAAGCCGAGGTGATGCAGGGCGACAAACTGGTCGCAAAAGCGCAAGGCACCTTCGCTGTCCTGTAGATGTTGCTCATCATTTTGAGTTAATTTCGGCGCAACGAATCCTGTGGGAGCTGCCGAAGGCTGCGATCTTTTGATTTTGTTTTTCAACAGCAAGATCAAAAGATCGCAGCCTTCGGCAGCTTCTACGGGTTCATGTGTGCGGCTGACAGGCTAGAAAACCAGGCGATAACGCCAGTTTCAACTTCACCCTTGTAGACCGTCTTGCCCACCCCCATATTGGGGCGACTGACGCGTGAAGGAATCCAAATTGAGCGAACTTCTCAACCGCCGCCTGGCTCTGCTCGGCGAGCGCGCTAACCTCTCTCTGCTCAAGCAGTGCCTGCACGGTATCGAACGTGAATGCCTGCGCGTGACCAGTGAAGGTCGCCTGGCGCAAACGCCGCACCCCGAAGCCCTGGGTTCCGCGCTGACCAACGAACAGATCACCACCGACTACTCCGAGTCGCTGCTGGAATTCATTACGCCTGCCCTGCCGGATCCTGCCGACACGCTGGCGAGCCTGGACAAGATTCATCGTTTTGCCTACAGCAAACTCGGCAACGAGTACCTGTGGAGTCCATCGATGCCGTGCCCGTTGCCGGCCGAGGAAGATATTCCGATCGCCTATTACGGCACCTCCAACATCGGTCAGCTCAAGTACGTTTATCGCAAGGGCCTGGCCCTGCGTTACGGCAAGACCATGCAATGCATTGCCGGGATTCACTACAACTTTTCCCTGCCGGAACAGCTCTGGCCATTGCTGCGCGAGGCCGAAGGTTTCGTCGGCACCGATCGCGATTTCCAATCGGTTTCCTACATCGCGTTGATTCGCAACTTCCGTCGCTACAGCTGGCTGCTGATGTACCTGTTCGGTGCCTCGCCGGCGCTGGACGCCGGCTTCCTGCGCGGGCGTTCGCATCAGCTCGAGCAGCTCGACCCGGACACGCTGTATCTGCCGTACGCCACCAGCCTGCGCATGAGCGATCTCGGTTATCAGAGCAATGCCCAGGCCGGCCTGACACCGTGCTACAACGACCTGGCGAGCTACACCGACAGCCTACGCGAAGCCGTGGCCACGCCGTATGCGCCGTATGTAGAAGTCGGTACGCACAAGGATGGCGAATGGGTGCAGCTCAACACCAACATCCTGCAGATCGAAAACGAGTACTACTCCAACATCCGCCCGAAACGCGTGACCTACACCGGTGAGCGGCCGATCCAGGCGCTGATGGCGCGCGGCATCCAGTACGTCGAAGTGCGCTGCCTGGACATCAACCCGTTCCTGCCGATGGGCATCGACCTCACCGAATCGCGCTTCATCGACGCCTTCCTGCTGTACTGCGCGCTGAACGACAGCCCGCTGCTGACCAACACTTCGTGCGGCAACGCCACCTCGAACTTCCTCAGCGTGGTCAAGGAAGGTCGCCGTCCGGGCCTGCAATTGCAGCGTGACGGTCAACGGGTCGAGATGAAGCAATGGGCGGCCGAACTGCTGGAACAGATTGCTCCGCTGGCGGCGATGCTCGACCAGAGCGTCGGCGGCGATGCCCACAGCAAGGCCCTGGATGCGCAACTGGCCAAGGTCAACGACCCGTCCCTGACCCCATCGGCGCAGGTGCTGGCGGCCATGGCCGAGCACAAGGAAAGCTTTGCGCAGTTCTCCCTGCGCCAGAGCCAGACCCACGCCGAGTTCTTCCGCAGCGAGCCGTTGGCGGCTGACGAGCAAGCGAAGTTTGAAGAACTGGCGCGCGCATCGCTGGCGCAGCAGACCGAGCTTGAACAGAACGAGGTTGGCGATTTCGATGTGTTTGTTGGCGCGTATCAGGCGAGCATCCTCGCCATCAGCAATTAAAAGCCCCTCACCCTAACCCTCTCCCAAAGGGAGAGGGGACTGACCGCGTTGTTCTTGCGAGCTACACCGACCTGAAATACCGGGCCGAACTCAGGCCTTGAAAAGCATGAAGATCAGCTCCCTTTCCCCCTCGCCCCCTTGGGGGAGAGGGCTGGGGTGAGGGGGCAAAGTTCTGACGTCGAACGAATCATCCGAAATCCCCACACCCTCTCCTATCCTTAGATTTTTCCGCTCATATGCTCATTCGAAAAAGTTATTTATTTATCGATTCTTAGATCATTTAGTCTCCATTCACGCCGACATTCGGTCGCCTGATCTGGAGCTCTCAATTGAAACTGAATTTCCCGCTTCGCCTGCTCGCCGCCGCCTCGCTGGCCGCTGCAAGCTTCCTGGCCCAGGCGGCCGATCTCACCGTCGCCTACCAGACTACCGTCGACCCGGCCAAGGTCGCTCAGGCCGACGGCGCCTACGAGAAAGCCACCAAGGCCGATATCAGCTGGCGCAAATTCGATAACGGTGCCGACATCATTGCCGCCATCGCGTCCGGCGATGTGCAGATCGGCTATCTCGGTTCGAGCCCGTTGACCGCTGCGATCACGCGCAAAGTGCCGGTGGAAACCTTCCTCATCGCCACCCAAATCGGCGCCGCTGAAGCATTGGTCGCGCGTGACGGTTCCGGCATCAAGACTCCGCAGGATCTGATCGGCAAGAAAATCGCCGTGCCATTCGTGTCCACCGGGCACTACAGCCTGCTCGCGGCGCTCAAGCACTGGAACATCGACCCGTCGAAAGTCACCGTGCTCAACCTCGCGCCGCCAGCCATCATCGCGGCGTGGAAACGCGGCGATATCGACGCCACTTACGTTTGGGATCCGGCACTGGGCGTCGCCAAGGAGAACGGCAAAGTGCTGATCACTTCCGGCGAACTGGCCAAGTTCGGCGCGCCGACCTTCGACGCGTGGATCGTGCGCAAAGACTTCGCCGAAAAGCACCCGGAAATCGTCACCGCGTTCGCCAAGGTCACCCTCGACGCCTACGCCGCTTACCGCAAGGATCCGCAGGCCTGGCTGGCCAACCAGAGCAACGTCGACAAACTGGTCAAACTCTCCGGCGCCAAGGCCAGCGACATTCCATTGCTGTTGCAGGGCAACGTCTACCCGCTGGCGGCAGATCAGGTCAGTGACCTCGGCGCGCCGACCACCAAAGCCATCACCGACACCGCCGCGTTCCTCAAGGAGCAAGGCAAAGTCGAAGCCGTGCTGCCGGACTACGCGCCTTACGTCAGCGCCAAATACATCACCAACTGATCGGGAGATACAGCGATGGCCTTGCTACAGCTGGAGCGCATCAGCGCACAGTACCCGGGCAGCCCGGAGCCGGTGCTGGCGGATATTTCTCTGACCCTGGGGCCGCAGCAATTGCTGGTCGCCCTCGGCCCTTCCGGCAGTGGCAAGACTTCGCTGTTGAACCTGATTGCCGGCTTCGTCGAGCCGAGTGCCGGGCGCATCACCCTTGACGGCGTGCCGGTCAAAGGCCCGAGCGCCGAACGTGGCGTGGTGTTTCAGGACGACGCCTTGCTGCCTTGGCAGGACGTATTGGCCAACGTCGCCTTCGGCCTCGAACTGGCCGGTGTCGGCAAGGACAAACGCGAACAGCGCGCCCGTGAAATGCTCGCGCTGGTCGATCTTGCCGGCTTCGAAGACCGACGCATCTGGCAATTGTCCGGTGGCCAGAAACAACGCGTCGGCCTCGCCCGCGCCCTCGCCGCCGATCCGCGCGTGCTGCTGATGGATGAGCCGTTCGGTGCGCTTGATGCGTTCACTCGCGAGCAGATGCAGGAGCTGTTGCTGCAAGTCTGGCAGCGCACTGCCAAACCGGTTTTCCTGATTACCCACGACATTGAAGAAGCGGTGTTCCTCGCCACGGACCTGATTTTGCTGGCACCGAATCCGGGGCAGATCGTCGAGCGCCTGCAGCTGGATTTCGGTCAGCGTTACGCCGCTGGCGAGTCGGCCCGCGCGATCAAATCCGATCCGCGTTTTATCGAAACCCGCGAGCATGTACTGAGCAAAGTCTTCTCGCAACGCAGCGCCGTACCCCGGCAGGAGCGCGCATGAGCAGTTACGACGTTTCCGCTGCGGCGGTGAAAACACCTTCGGTGAGCATCCCGCTGCGCCGCAGCCTCAGCACTCGCTGGATCAGCCTGCTGACCCTGTTCGGCCTGTTGGCGGTCTGGTGGGCGGTGACCGCGACCGAGTTGATCGAACCGCTGTTCTTGCCACCGCCCTCTGCCGTGCTGCAAAAAGGCTGGCTGCTGGCGACCTCGGGATATATGGATTCGACGTTATGGCAGCACCTGGGCGCGAGCCTGAGCCGCATCGGCCTGGGTCTCGCTTTTGCGATTCTCACCGCCGTGCCGGTGGGCATTGCCATCGGCGCCAACCGCATCGCCCGTGGTGTGCTCGATCCGCTGATCGAGTTCTACCGCCCGATCCCGCCGCTGGCGTATCTGCCGCTGATCGTGATCTGGTGCGGCATCGGCGAGTTGTCGAAAGTGCTGCTGATCTACTTGGCGATTTTTGCGCCGATTGCCATTGCCACCGCGACGGGTGTGCGCACGGTTGATCCAGCAAAACTGCGCGCGGCGCAGTCGTTGGGCGCGACGCGCGTGCAGTTGATTCGCCATGTGATTCTGCCCAGCGCACTGCCGGACATTCTCACCGGCGTGCGCATTGGCCTGGGGGTTGGCTGGTCGACCCTGGTCGCCGCTGAACTGATCGCGGCCACCAGTGGCCTGGGCTTCATGGTGCAGTCGGCTGCGCAATTCCTGGTCACCGATGTCGTGGTGCTGGGGATTCTGGTCATCGCCCTGATCGCCTTCGCCATGGAAATGGGCCTGCGCGCATTGCAGCGCAGACTGGTGCCATGGCACGGCCAGGCGCACTAAATCGCCTTGTGAAAATTCCCCTGTGGGAGCGAGCCTGCTCGCGAAAGCGTCAGATCATTCACTGCACTGTCGCCTGACACTCTGCATTCGCGAGCAGGCTCGCTCCCACAAAAGCATGACACTCCGAATTCGAAGAGAACGACCATGAGCACCCTCAACATCACCCCGTTAAGCTCGGCCCTCGGCGCGCAGATCAGTGGCGTCGACATTAGCCAGCCGCTGAGCCTGGAACACCGCGACGCCATCGAACAGGCGTTGCTCAAATATCAGGTGTTGTTCTTCCGCAACCAGCCGATCGAGCCGGCACAGCAGGCACGCTTCGCGCATTATTTCGGCGACCTGCACATTCATCCGATCTACCCGAACGTGCCGGACCAACCGGAAGTGCTGATCCTCGACACCGCCGTCACCGACGTGCGCGATAACGCGATCTGGCACACCGACGTGACCTTCCTGCCGACGCCGGCGATGGGCGCAGTGCTCAGCGCCAAGTTGCTGCCGGAGTTCGGTGGCGACACGTTGTGGGCCAGCGGCATCGCGGCATATGAAGCGTTGTCGGCGCCGATGAAAAACCTGCTCGAAGGTCTGACGGCCACCCACGATTTCACCCGATCGTTTCCGCTGGAGCGCTACGGCAACACGCCTGAGGCGCTGGCGCAGTGGGAAGAAGCGCGGCGCAAGAATCCGCCGCTGTCGCACCCGGTGATTCGCACCCACCCAGTGAGCGGGCGGCGCTCGCTATTCGTCAATGAAGGGTTTACCTCAAAGATCAACGAGCTCTCCGAGGCGGAGAGCGAGACTATTCTGAAGTTTCTGTTCGCCCACGCGACACGGCCGGAATTCACCATTCGCTGGCGCTGGCAGAAGGACGACATCGCTTTCTGGGACAACCGCGTGACGCAGCATTACGCGGTGGACGATTACCGCCCGGCGCGGCGGGTGATGCAGCGGGCGACGGTGTTGGGGGATGTGCCGTTTTTTCGCTGAGCCCTTTTAAAGGCAAAAGCCCCTCACCCTAACCCTCTCCCGGAGGGAGAGGGGACTGATTGGGGATGCTGTAGAAGTACGCCGACCTGAACGTACTTTGCTGAATCCATAATCGACTCGGTATTTCAGGTCGATGTAAGACGCAAGACACCTCGGTCGGCTCCCTCTCCCTCTGGGAGAGGGCTGGGGTGAGGGTGGCTCACTCCGCCGTCGAAGGCTTCTCCCAAAGATTGATCCCGCCCTCCTGGGCAAACCGGTCAATCTCCGCCAGCTCTTCAGCACTGAAATGCAGATTCTTCAGCGCGCCGACGTTCTCGATGATCTGCTCCGGCCGGCTCGCACCAATCAGCGCCGAGGTCACTCGTGGATCACGCAGGGTCCACGCCAGTGCCAGTTGCGCCAGGCTCTGGCCGCGACGCTGGGCGATCTCGTTCAACGCTCGCACGTGAGCGATGTTGGCCTCGGACAAGTGCGAAGCCTGCAGCGAGCCGCCGCCCGGGCGATTGACTCGCGCATCGGCCGGCACGCCGTTGAGGTATTTGTCGGTGAGCAAGCCCTGCGCCAGCGGCGTGAACGCGATGACGCCCGTGCCGAGTTCATCGGTGGTATCGAGCAGATCCTTTTCCACCCAGCGATTGAGCAGGTTGTACGCCGGTTGATGAATCAGCAGCGGCACTTTCCACTCTTTCAGCAGCCCGGCCATCTCGCGGGTTTTCACCCCGGAATAGGACGAGATACCGATGTACAGCGCCTTGCCCTGCTGCACGGCGGTGGCGAGGGCGCTGGCGGTTTCTTCCAGCGGGGTGTCCGGGTCGAAGCGGTGCGAATAGAAGATGTCCACATAGTCCAGACCGAGGCGTTGCAGGCTCTGGTCGAGGCTCGCCAGCACGTATTTGCGCGAACCGCCGCCCTGACCATACGGGCCAGGCCACATGTCCCAACCGGCCTTGCTGGAGATGATCAGCTCGTCGCGATACTGCTTGAAGTCTTCGCGCAGCAGGCGACCGAAATTGATCTCGGCGCTGCCGTATGGCAGGCCGTAGTTGTTGGCCAGATCGAAATGGTTGATGCCCAGATCGAACGCTGTGCGCAGCAAGGCGCGCTGGGTGTCGATCGGCGTGCTGTCGCCAAAGTTGTGCCATAGGCCCAGCGACAAGGCCGGCAGCACCAGACCGCTGCGGCCGACGCGGCGGTAGGGAATGGAGTCGTAGCGATTTTCGGCAGCGGTGTAAGTCATCGAATCCTCTCTTGTCTGTCTTTTAGTCATCTGCAACCGGACATCTTTGTGGCGAGGGGATTTATCCCCGATGGGTGGCGAAGCCGCCCCAAAACCTGAAACCTCGGCGAATCAGGTGTACCGAGTGCGCTGGTTTTACGACTGCTTCGCAGCCGAACGGGGATAAATACCCTCACCACAAAAGCTCTACCAATCATGCAAAGCGATTTGCAGGTCGAACCAGCCCCAGGTTCTGCCGCAGCGTGCGGCCTTCATATTCAGTTCTGAACAAGCCGCCCAGCATACGCCCAAGCGGCGCGACGCCGACCTCCGGTTCGACCAATTGCTGAAACGTTTCACATTTTTTCCTGCGCTTCAGCCTCGCTGGATTGGCCATGCTCAAAGTGACACCGAGTTGGCCCCTTCGCGAGCAGGCTCGCTCCCACAGAGTTCTCCTGTGAACATGAAATTCATGTCCAGCCGAGATCCATTGTGGGAGCGAGCCTGCTCGCGAAGGCGGCCAATCAGGCAACACCCATTCACCAGGCGAAAACTGCCATGCACATCACCATCATCACTTTCTCCGGCCTGGTCCTGCTCGCACTGATGCTTTACATCGGCGACCCCATTGGCTTCAGCCGCCAGACCATGGCCTACCGCTTCGCAGCGCTATGGCTTGCGATGACCCTGATCAATGGCGCAGTCGGCGTAGTTCATGCGGGCGGCCGCTGGGTACGGAAATAGCGCTTGGCAGCGCGGTATTCGGCGTGCCGGCAGCAGCAATGGTGTTGTTCATGCTGCTGAGCGCCGAGTCCTGAGCAGACCCGGCGCGCAGCCGTCGGTCAACGCACCAGATGCAGGAACTGCATGTGCCGTTCGTACTGGTCGAGGATGTCGTTGATGATCTGCTCTTTGGTGTAGCCGACCAGATCGTAGTCCTGACTGCCCTCGCTCAAGTGCACTTCGGCGCGGTAGTAGCGGCGATTGTTGAGTTGCTTGGAACCCATGCCGCCGCGCGCGAACGATGGCGTGAAGTAGCCGCGCATCTGCACCTGATAGATGAACGGATGCTGCTCGCCATGGCCGATTTCCAGGCTGACGTTGTCATGCGCCGGATCCGGCTGGGTAACCACGTGCAGGCCTTTTTCGACGAACACGGCGGTCACTTCCTCGATCGCCGGACGCACCGTGCTTTCCATGAAGCGGTACACCTCGTCGCGGGACGGGAAGTGCACGGCCTGACTCAGGCGCTGACGCCAGCCACCGGTGCCACGCCGCGAACCGGAGACCGGCGCCAGCGAATGCAACTGCGCGATCTGCTTCTGCGACTCCAGATAGAACGCCTTGTGCAGGCCCCACATCATCAGCAGCAGAATCAACGAGAACGGCAATGAGGTCAGCACCACCGCCGACTTCAACGCATCGATGCTGCCGGAAAACAGCAGTGCGCTGGTGATCAGCGCGGTCATCGCACCCCAGAACACCCGCAGCCATTTCGGCCCGTCTTCATCCGGGTTGCCGCCTTTCGCCGACAGGGTGGAGAGCACCACGGTGCCGGAATCCGCAGACGTCACGAAGAACACGAAGCTGATGAACACCGTCACGGCGATGACAGTCTTGCTCCACGGATAGGTTTCCAGCAGCAGATAAATGCTCATCGACGGATTGTCGATGGCCGACATGCCCAGCGCACTCATGCCGTGATTGAGCACTTGATCCAGGGCGCTGTTGCCGAAGATCGACATCCACGCCAAGGTGAAACCGAGCGGAATCAACAGCACGCCGAAGACGAATTCACGGATGGTGCGGCCCCGGGAAATCCGCGCGATGAACAGGCCCACGAACGGCGACCATGCGATCCACCAGGCCCAGTAGAACACGGTCCAGCCGCCCAGCCAGTCGCTCGGTTTGTCGTAGGCGTAGAGGTCGAAACTCTTCATCGGCAGCGCGCCGAGGTAATCGCCGACGTTCTGGATCAGGGTGTTGAGCAGGTGCTGTGTCGGCCCGGCAAACAATACGAACAGCAGCAGCCCGCAGGCCAGCAGCATGTTGATGTCCGACATCACCCGCACGCCTTTGTCGACGCCGGAGACGGCCACAATGATCGCCGCACCCATCATCAGCGTGATCAGGCCGACCTGAATCCACTGCGTGTGGGCGATGCCGAACAGGTAGTCCAGCCCGGAGTTCAGATGCAGCACGCCGAAGCCCATGTCGGCACCAAGACCGAACACCGTGGCGATGATGCCGAAGCCGTCCACCGCATAGCCGATCGGGCCGTTGATGCGTTTGCCGATCAGCGGATACAGCGCCGAACGCAGGGCCAGCGGCAGATTGTGCCGATAGGCGAAATAGGCCAGCGCCATGCCGACGAAGGCAAACACGCCCCAGCCATGCAGGCCCCAATGCAGGAACAGGATCTGCATCGCCTGGCGTGCCGCGTCCGCCGTGCCCGCGTCGCCTTGCGGTGGCTGGAGCATGTGGGTCAGCGGTTCGGAGACGCAGAAGAAGAACAGCGTGATGCTGATCCCGGCGGCGAACAGCATGCCGGCCCAGGACAGGTAACTGAATTCGGGTTCGTCGTGGTCGGCACCGAGTTTTATCTTGCCGTAGCCGGATAAGGCGGTGACCACCACGAAGACCAGATACAGGGTCATCGCGAGCATGTAGTACCAGCCGACCGTGTTGGCCGCCCAGTTTTGCGCTTCCAGCAACCAGGCGCCGGCCTGCTCGGGGATGGCGATGACGACAAGACCAAACAGCAGAATGACCGTCGCGGCGAAGTAGAACACCGGCGGATTCATGCGCACCAGACCGCTGGCGGGGGTAGACGATGCACTCATGAAAGGTGCACCTCGAAGGGTTGAAACGTGGCTGAAATGATCGGACTCAGCAAAGGCAAGCCTCCTGTTGTGAGCGGGCAGCGAACCACCGGTTTAACTTGAATGAACGTTCAAGTTAAACATGAATGGGGCGGTAAGGACTAATCGCAGGGCTGGGCGGTAGGTTTCCTACAGCGCCCGAGGAGGTTTATGACGCGGGTTTTGTGAGATTCGTTCACTGCGCCAAGCAAGAATCAAAAGCCCCTCACCCTAACCCTCTCCCAGAGGGAGAGGGGACTGATTGGGGGATGTTCAGAATGTGCGCCAACCTGAGGAAACCGTGCCGAATCCATAATCGACCCGGTATTTCAGGTCGATGTATGACGCAAAACACCTCGGTCGGCCCCCTCTCCCCTCCGGGAGAGGGCTGGGGTGAGGGGAAAAGGATTCCACGGCCTACTTCTGCGTCCCGTCATCATGCTGCAGATTTGCCTGCGTCAGATTCGCCCCCGCCGGCACACTGCGCGTCAGCCAGACGTTGCCGCCAATGGTCGAGCCCTTGCCGATGGTGATCCGTCCGAGAATCGTCGCCCCGGCATAAATCACAACGTCATCCTCAACGATCGGGTGGCGCGGGTGGCCCTTCTGCAACTGGCCGTCCTCATCCGCCGGAAAGCGCTTGGCACCCAAAGTCACCGCCTGATAAATGCGCACCCGCTCGCCAATGATCGCGGTTTCGCCAATCACTACGCCTGTGCCGTGATCGATAAAGAAACTGCGGCCGATCTGCGCGCCCGGGTGGATATCGATGCCGGTCGCCGAGTGCGCGATCTCCGCGCTGATCCGCGCCAGCAACGGCAGCCCGGCACGGTATAAATGGTGCGCCAGGCGATGGTGAATCACCGCAAGAATGCCCGGATAGCACAGCAGCACTTCGTCAACGCTGCGTGCCGCCGGGTCGCCGTGGTAGGCCGCCAGCACGTCGGTGTCGAGCAGCGTGCGCAAACCCGGCAATGCGAGGGCAAAATCCTGCACGATCTGAATGGCGCGGGTCTCGACTTCACTGTCGTCCTGCGCGCTGTGGCGGGCAACGTAACGCAGCTCCAGGCGCGTCTGCGCCAGCAATGCATTGAGCGCTACATCAAGCGTGTGGCCGACGTAGAAGTCTTCACTTTCTTCACGCAGATCGACCGGCCCCAGACGCATCGGGAACAGCGCGCCACACAGCGCCTCGAGGATCTCCGCCATCGCCGCACGCGACGGCAACTCGCGCCCACCCTGCTCCCCTGAAGCGCGACCATTCTGTGCGCGCCACTGATCCCGCGCGCTGCGCAGCTGGCTGACGATGGTCTGCAATTGCCAATGGCTGGAACGCTCGCTCACGGTAAAGACTCCTCACGGGCGGCCGGACTGTCTGGCCGCGTCATCGGCGCCTACTTTACGGCATGGCTTTGCCGACGAATTAAGAACCGATAGTGCTGGCCTCAGTCCATTTGGCTATAAGCGATTGGCGGTTGCCCGGGCAAAATCGCGTGCCTATAGTCCTTTCATTCTTCTGCGCCAGTACGGACCCATGATCAAACAACAGCTGCAACGCTTCCCCCGTCTCGAACTGCTGAGCCACCCTACTCCGCTGGAAAAACTCGAACGCCTGTCCACCTGGCTTGGTCGCGAGGTGTACATCAAGCGCGATGACCTGACGCCGCTGGCGATGGGCGGCAACAAGCTGCGCAAACTCGAATACCTGGCCGCCGACGCGCTCGCGCAAGGTGCTGACACGCTGATCACGGCCGGTGCGTTGCAATCGAACCACGTGCGCCAGACCGCCGCGCTGGCCGCGAAACTCGGCCTCGGTTGTGTGGCGCTGCTGGAAAATCCGCTGGGCACTGATGATGGAAATTACACCGGCAACGGCAACCGCTTGCTGCTGGATCTGTTCGACACCAAAGTCGAGCTGGTCGACAACCTCGACAATGCCGACGAACAACTGGCCGCCCTCGCCGTGCGCCTGCGCAGCAACGGCAAGAAGCCGTATCTGGTGCCGATCGGCGGCTCCAACGCCCTTGGTGCTCTGGGTTATGTGCGCGCCGGGCTGGAGCTGGCTGAGCAGATCAAAGACAGCGGCCTCGATTTCGCCGCAGTGCTGCTGGCTTCGGGCAGCGCCGGTACTCACAGCGGCCTCGGACTGGCGCTGAGTGAGGCGCTGCCGCAACTGCCGGTGATTGGCGTGACCGTTTCGCGCAGTGAAGAAGATCAGCGCCCGAAGGTTCAGGGTTTGGCCGAATGCACCGCTGAGCTGCTGGGCGTCGAGTTGCCGGCCAGCTTCAAGGTCGAGCTGTGGGACGAATATTTCGGCCCACGTTATGGCGAACCGAATGCCGGGACTTTGGCGGCGGTGAAACTGTTGGCGGCTCAGGAAGGTCTGTTGCTTGACCCGGTGTACACCGGCAAGGCCATGGCCGGCCTGTTAGACGGGATTGGCCGGCAGCGATTCGATGACGGCCCGATCATCTTCCTGCACACCGGGGGCGCGCCAGCGTTGTTTGCCTACAAGGATTTTCTGTAAGAGCAGATCAAGAGATGGTGATTGTTCCCCACGCAGAGCGTGGGAATGATCTTATGCAAAAAGTGAATATCAAAATTGATATTAAGTATTTTCAAGTCTAACGATCACATCTTATAGTCTCGCCGCAGGCGAATTTCGGGCGAGACGCTTAAGCTGCTTTAAGGCAGGATAGCGCTGTCGTTCAAATCACCAATTTGCCTACATTCCTTAAGCGTCTTCCATAAGAAAACACAGGGGCTTGTCATGAATTTTTCCGCACTACGTCGCACTCTGCTGGTCGGTTCGCTGGGTCTGGCACTGAGCGCCGGCCTGATCGGTCAGGCAGTGGCCGGTGAGCAGTTGCAACAGATCAAGGACAAGGGCGTTCTCAACGTCGGCCTGGAAGGCACTTACCCCCCGTTCAGCTATGTCGACGAGAACGGCAAGCTGTCGGGTTTTGAAGTGGAGCTGTCCGAAGCGCTGGCGCAAAAGCTCGGCGTCAAGGCCAAGATTCAGCCGACCAAATGGGACGGCATCCTCGCCGCACTGGAATCCAAGCGTCTGGATCTGGTGGTCAACCAAGTGACCATTTCCGACGAGCGCAAGAAGAAGTACGACTTCTCCGAACCGTATACCGTCTCTGGCATTCAGGCCCTCGTGCTGAAAAGCAAAGAGTCGGCGCTGAACATCAAGACTGCCGCTGACCTGTCCGGCAAGAAAGTCGGTGTCGGCCTGGGTACCAACTACGAGCAGTGGGTCCGCGCCAACGTGCCGGGTGCTGACGTGCGCACCTACGATGATGATCCGACCAAATTCGCCGACCTCAACAACGGTCGTACCGATGCCATCCTGATCGACCGTCTGGCTGCCCTCGAATACGCCAAGAAAGCCCCGAAAACCGTAGCTGCCGGTGAGGCCTTCTCGCGTCAGGAATCCGGTATCGCCCTGCGCAAAGGCGAGCCTGAACTGCTGGCTGCGGTGAACAAGGCGCTCGACGAACTGCGTGCTGACGGCACTCTTGAGAAACTGTCGAAGAAATACTTCAACGCAGACGTCACTAAATAATGGAAGAGGCTTTCCAACTCGCGCTGGATTCCGCGCCCTTTCTGTTGAAGGGCGCGTACTACACGGTAGTCCTCAGCCTCGGCGGGATGTTCTTCGGTCTGCTGCTGGGCTTCGGCCTCGCGCTGATGCGCCTGTCGCGCTTCAAATCGGTCAGCTGGCTGGCCCGCATCTACGTGTCGTTCTTTCGCGGCACGCCGTTGCTGGTGCAGTTGTTCGTGATCTATTACGGCTTGCCGCAACTGGGCATGGAGCTTGATCCGCTGCCAGCAGCGCTGATCGGTTTCTCGCTGAACATGGCCGCCTACGCCTGTGAAATCCTTCGGGCCGCGATCGGTTCGATCGAACGCGGTCAGTGGGAGGCTGCTGCGAGTATCGGCATGACCCGCGCGCAGACCCTGCGCCGGGCCATCCTGCCGCAAGCGATGCGCACGGCATTACCGCCGCTGGGCAACAGCTTCATTTCGCTGGTCAAGGACACGGCGCTGGCCGCGACCATTCAGGTGCCGGAGCTGTTCCGTCAGGCGCAGCTGATTACCGCCCGGACTTTTGAAGTCTTCACCATGTATCTTGCCGCCGCGCTGATCTACTGGATTCTGGCCACGGTGCTTTCGCACTTGCAGAACAAGTTGGAAGAGCGGGTCAATCGGCACGACCAGGAGTCCTGACGCGATGATTGTCGTGGAAAAACTGACCAAGCAATTCAAGGGACAGGTCGTGCTCAACGGCATCGACCTTGAGGTAAAGGAAGGCGAAGTCGTCGCGATCATCGGTCCCAGTGGTTCGGGGAAAACGACGTTCCTGCGCTGCCTGAATTTCCTCGAAGAACCCACCAGCGGCCGGATCAAGGTCGGCGATATCGAAATCGATACCAGCCGTCCGCTGAACCAGCAGCAAAGTCTGGTGCGCAACCTGCGCCAGCACGTCGGCTTCGTGTTCCAGAACTTCAACCTGTTCCCCCATCGCACCGCTTTGGAAAACGTCATCGAAGGCCCGATCGTGGTCAAGAAGATGCCGCGCGACCAGGCAGTTGCTCTGGGTAAAAAGCTGCTGACCAAAGTGGGGCTTGCCGGCAAGGAGGACGCGTATCCGCGCCGGCTTTCCGGTGGCCAGCAACAGCGCGTGGCAATCGCCCGGGCGCTGGCGATGGAGCCGGAAGTCATTCTGTTCGACGAACCGACCTCCGCCCTCGACCCGGAACTGGTCGGCGAAGTGCTGGCGACCATCCGCGGTCTTGCCGAAGAAAATCGCACCATGGTGATTGTCACCCATGAAATGGGTTTTGCCCGTGACGTGGCCAATCGCGTGGTGTTTTTCGACAAGGGCGTAATTGTTGAACAAGGTGAAGCCAAGGCACTGTTTGCCAACCCGAAAGAAGAACGCACCAAACAGTTTCTCAGCAAGTTTCTGAATCACGCCTGAGAACTTTCTCTGCCACAGCCCTCAACTTCCACGGACGGAAGTTATCCCTCCCCCGGCATTTCATTCTTCTAAATATTTATTACTTGTGCGCGCAGATATACATTGCGCAACGATGACGCACGTTCTCGACTCGTCATATTTCCACACGTTTGCCGGTGAACGAACCCGCACAAAACGCCGCGAAACCGCTGTTTATCTGTAGCTGATTTCGCGCTTACGCCTAGGCTTAGTGCCTCGATGACGTAGGAGCTTTCTGATTAACTTGTAATTTACGCATTAACTAATCCCCTCTATTGACACCCCTCTCCGCAGACTTTTATCTAGTCGGCAACCGGCGCCCATTAGTTCAAACAACCCGCACTAATACCGAGCAAATACTTGTCGCTTTTATTGCCAGTTGATTCGCGCCTTTTTTGTTTTCCAGAAACGGATTTCGCTGCAAGACTTCAAGGAGAGAAACCGATGACCCGCACTTCGCACACACCCGAACTTGCAGCGCCAACGCTGGCATGCGCACAAAAAACCGGCATCAACCTGGCAACGGCAGCTCACCTGCTCATCGACGTGCCGCCCTACTGCGACATGGACGTTGGCGATCTGATCGAACTGTTCTGGGACAAATGCTATGTCGCGTCAAAAGTCCTCAGCGCGGCCGATGTGGGCGAGTCGGTCAGCCTGCGGGTGCCGGAGAGTTTCATCACCAACGGCACCGCGCGCATTCACTACCGCGTGATGCAGGTCGGCCAGGGCGCCGCGCTTTCGGCAACGACGCGGATACAGGTCAAACTCGATTGCCCGGGTGGCCAGCCCGCTGCGCACTGCGAAGATGAAAACCAGCAACTGGCACCGGTGATCATCCCCGAAGCGATTCGCCGCCAGGGCGTCAACCCCAGCCAGATCAAACGCGGCGTGCCGCTGACTATCGAGCCTTATCTGAACATGGCCGAAGACGACGCCATCACATTGCGCTGGGGCGATGTGCGCATGGATCTGGCGGCGCTCACTGCGGCCGACGTCGGGCTGCCGATTCAGGTCTGGGTGCCACCGGCGGTGATTGTCGAAGCGGGCGAAGACCTGCGACTGGACGTGACGTACTGCATCCTCGACCGGGTGGGCAACAATTCGCGATGGGCGCCGCCGCGCACACTGAAAATCGGTTGCGTGAATCCGTACGTGAAAGTCCACCTGAAGCCCGAATTCAAGGCCGCCGAATCACGTACCAAGTGAGACCTGCTCAGGGGTGGGAGGTCAGTTATCTCTCACCTGAACCTCGTTAACCAAGCCGAACATCCACCCTTCTATGCATATTCCTAAAAGTTAGTTCATTTAATTTTTATACACGCTTAGGGTATATGCACCGGACCACCGGACATTCTTTCAATCGCCGCACTTCGCGGCGTTTTTCATGAGATGTGAGGTAGGTATGGTCCGGAACACAATCACCCCAGTGCAGATCGCCAGGGCATTGCGTGCAGCCAGGGAGCGGCACTGATGTCCAGTCTGGCAGATGCGAATCTGCAGTCCGATCTGGACATCGCCCCACTGTTGTTGCCCGCGCAAGTACTGCGCAACGACGCTCAAGCCATCAAGGCCGCCCACGAGCTGGCGCAGGCCGCCCGCGTGCAGGCGGCCAAACGCGACCGTCAGCGCAAGCTGCCATGGTCGGAAATCGAACAGTTCACCCGCAGCGGTCTGGGCAGCATTGCCATCCCGCGCGAATACGGTGGCCCGCAGGTTTCCTTCGTCACATTGGCTGAAGTATTCGCGATCATTTCTGCCGCCGACCCGGCGCTCGGACAGATTCCGCAAAACCAGTTCGGCATCATCCATCTGGTGCTCGGCACCGCTACCCAAGCGCAGAAAAAGCAGCTGTTCCAGAGTGTTCTGGAAGGTTGGCGCATCGGCAATGCCGGCCCGGAACGCGGCACGAAAAACACCTTGGAACTGAAGGCGCGAATCAGTGCAGATGGCGACGACTACGTGATCAACGGCCAGAAGTTCTATTCCACCGGCGCCCTGTTCGCCCACTGGGTCGCGGTGAAAGCGCTCAACGATGACGGCAAGCAAGTGCTGGCCTTCGTCCGTCGCGGCACGCCAGGTTTGCGCATCGTCGATGACTGGTCGGGTTTCGGCCAGCGCACCACCGCCAGCGGCACGATCCTGCTGAACAACGTGCGCGTCGAGTCGAGCCTGGTCATCGACAACTGGAAGATCAACGACAAGCCGAACACCCAAGGGGCAGTGTCGCAGCTGATTCAAGCGGCCATCGACGCCGGCATCGCACGCGGTGCTATCGACGACGCCATCGACTTCGTCAAAACCCGCGCGCGGCCATGGATCGACGCCAAGGTCGAGCGCGCCAGCGATGACCTCTACGTGATCGCCGATATCGGCAAACTGAAAATCGAACTGCACGCCGCCGAAGCGCTGCTGCGCAAGGCCGGGCAAGTGCTCGATGAAGTCCACGCCGCGCCGCTGACTGCCGAATCCGCCGCACGCGCTTCGATCGCCGTGGCTGAAGCAAAAGTACTGACCACCGAGATCTCGCTGCTGGCCAGCGAAAAGCTCTTCGAACTGGCCGGCAGCCGCGCGACCCTCGCCGAATTCAATCTCGACCGCCACTGGCGCAACGCCCGCGTGCACACCCTGCACGACCCGGTGCGCTGGAAATATCACGCAGTCGGCGCCTATCGCCTGAACGGCACTTTGCCGGCTCGCCATTCCTGGATCTGAGACGACCAGTCATCTGGAGAACCCCCTATGACGCTTTCCCATCACGTCGCGCTCATCACCAGCGATGAGCAAGCCCTGATCGTCGCCAGCGACCTGGCCGAAGATTTCAAACGCGACAGCGCGATCCGCGACCGCGAACGCCGCCTGCCATTGGCCGAGCTCGAAGTGTTTTCCCGCTCCGGCCTGTGGGGCATCAGCGTGCCAAAAGAATATGGCGGCGCGGGCGTATCCAACGTCACCCTGGCCAAAGTCATCGCCCTGATTGCGCAGGCCGACGGTTCACTCGGGCAAATTCCGCAGAACCATTTCTACGCACTGGAAGTGCTGCGCGTGAATGGCAGCGATGAACAGAAACAACGTCTGTACGCCGAGGTCCTCGCCGGTCAACGCTTCGGCAATGCGCTGGCGGAACTGGGCACCAAAACCGCTCACGACCGTGTCACCCGTCTCAAACGCGACGGCGCTGGTTATCGCATCAACGGTCGCAAGTTCTACTCGACCGGGGCGATTTACGCGCAGCGCATTCCGACGTCGGTGGTCGATGAAAACGGCGTACAGCAACTGGCCTTCGTCCCGCGCGAGAGCAAGGGCCTGACGGTGATCGACGACTGGAGCGGCTTCGGCCAGCGCACCACTGGCAGTGGCTCGGTGGTGTTCGAAGATGTGTATGTAGCGGCTGAAGATGTGCTGCCGTTTCAGAGCGCTTTCGAGCGCCCGACCACGGTCGGCCCGCTGGCGCAGATTCTCCACGCCGCCATCGACACCGGCATTGCCCGCGCCGCTTTCGAAGATGCCTTGCATTTCGTGCGCAGCAAGACCCGTCCGTGGATCGATTCCGGCAACGACAAGGCCACCGAAGATCCACTCACATTGAAGAGCTTCGGCCACTTGAGCATTCGGTTGCACGCCACCGAAGCCTTGCTCGAACGTGCCGGCGAAATCCTCGATGCCGCGCAAGCCGAAACCAACGCCGAAACCGTCGCCGCCGCATCGATTGCAGTTGCCGAAGCGCGGGCGATCAGTACGGAAATTTCCCTCGCCGCCGGCAGCACCCTGTTCGAACTGGCCGGCAGCCAGGCGACGCTGAGTGAACACGGCCTCGACCGCCACTGGCGCAACGCCCGAGTGCATACCCTGCATGACCCAGTGCGCTGGAAATATCACGCAGTTGGCAATTATTACCTCAACGACGAAAACCCTCCGCTGCGAGGGACGATCTGATGAGCGCTGCGAAAAAGAAAATTCTGCTCAATGCGTTCAACATGAACTGCATCGGCCATATCAATCACGGCCTGTGGACGCATCCGCGCGACACTTCGACCCGCTACAACACGATCGAATACTGGACCGAACTGGCGCAGTTGCTTGAGCGTGGATTGTTCGATGGCTTGTTCATCGCTGACATCGTCGGCGTCTACGACGTCTACCAGAACTCGGTGGACGTCACGCTGAAAGAGTCGATCCAGTTGCCGGTCAACGATCCGCTGCTGCTGGTTTCAGCGATGGCCGCCGTCACCAGAAACCTCGGCTTTGGCCTGACTGCCAATCTCACTTACGAGCCGCCGTATCTGTTCGCCCGACGCATGTCGACGCTCGATCATCTGAGTCGCGGCCGGGTCGGCTGGAACATCGTCACCGGTTACCTGGACAGCGCCGCCAAAGCCATGGGCCTGCGCGAACAGGTCGAACATGACCGCCGCTACGACCAGGCCGAAGAATATCTGCAGGTCTTGTACAAGCTCTGGGAAGGCAGCTGGGAAAACGGCGCGGTGCTCAACGACCGCGAGCAGCGCATCTACGCCAATCCGGAAAAAGTGCACAAGGTCGAGCACAAGGGCGAGTTCTATCAGGTCGAGGGTTATCACCTCTGCGAGCCGTCACCGCAGCGCACGCCGGTATTGTTCCAAGCCGGCAGCTCCGATCGCGGCTTGCTCTTCGCCGGGCGTCACGCCGAATGCGTGTTCATCAGCGGCCAGAACAAACCATCGACCAAAGTGCAGGTCGACAAGGTCCGTGCCAGCGCGGTCGAAGCCGGGCGCAATCCTCAAGACATCAAGGTATTCATGGGCCTCAATGTGATCGTCGGCGCCACCGAAGAAGCGGCGTGGGCCAAGCATGCCGAGTACCTGAGCTACGCCAGCGCCGAGGCCGGCGTGGCGCATTTTTCCGCCTCCACCGGCATCGACTTTGCCCAGTACGAAATCGACGAACCGATCCAGTACGTGAAGAGCAACGCGATTCAGTCGGCGACAAAAAACCTGCAGAACAACGACTGGACCCGGCGCAAATTGCTCGACCAGCACGCCCTCGGTGGTCGTTACATCACCGTGGTCGGCTCGCCCGAGCAGGTAGCGGATGAACTCGAATCGTGGATCGCCGAGACCGGTCTGGACGGCTTCAACCTGACCCGCATCGTCACCCCGGAAAGCTATGTCGATTTCATCGAACTGGTGATTCCCGAGTTGCAGCGGCGCGGCTCGTACAAGACTGCGTATGAGGGCGGGACCTTACGCGAGAAGTTGTTTCACGGTGAGGCGCAGTTGCCTGAGCAACATGCCGGCTCTTCGTACCGACGCTAAAAGCATCGCTGGCAAGCCAGCTCCCACAAGGGTCTGCGGCGCACACAAAACCTGTGGGAGCTGGCTTGCCAGCGATGAGGCCACAACAGGCACCACAAATCTTATGCACTGACTGGAAAACTCATCATGACCAAGAAAACCCTCTCCCACCCAGTCAAAGCACTGGCTCTGGCCTTCGGCCTGTTCAGCTCGGCGGTATTCGCTGCGGATGCGCCGCTGAAAATCGGCACCACCGCCGCTTTTGCCATCCCGCTGGAAGCCGCCGTCGGAGAGGCCGCCAAACAGGGCCTGCAAGTCGAACTGGTGGAATTCACCGACTGGATCGCGCCCAACGTCAGCCTCGCCGCTGGCGACATCGATGTGAATTACTTCCAGCACATCCCGTTCCTGGAAAACGCCAAAGCCGCGTCCGGTTTCGATCTGGTGCCATTCGCTCCTGGGATCATTAACAACGTCGGTCTGTATTCGAAGAAATACAAAAGTTTCGATGAACTGCCCGAAGGCGCCAGCGTCGCCATCGCCAACGACCCGATCAACAGCGGACGCGGTTTGCAATTGCTCGCCAAGGCCGGGTTGATCACCCTGAAACCGGGCGTCGGCTACAAAGCCACCGAGGACGACATCGTCGCCAATCCGAAGAACATCAGGATCCTGCAGGTCGAAGCCGTGCAACTGGTGCGCGCGTATGACGACGCTGATCTGGTCCAGGGTTATCCAGCCTACATCCGTCTGGCGAAGACCTTCGATGCCGGCTCGGCGCTGCTGTTCGACGGTCTCGATCACAAGGAATACGTGATCCAGTTCGTCATCCAGCCGAAGAGCAAAACCGACCCGCGCCTGATCAAGTTCGTCGACATCTATCAGCATTCGCCGGCCGTTCGCGCGGCACTGGACAAGGCCCACGGCAAGCTCTATCAGGCCGGCTGGGAAAGCTGAACATGACCGCAGCGATCCAACGGCGACTGGAGCTTCCAGAGCCACACAATGCTGAAAAAACCGAGCTGCACCCCGAGTTGAATCGCGCCCACGTACGCTTTATTGGCGTGGGCAAAACCTACAACGGCCGGCAAGGACCTGTCGCGGCCTTGCAGGGCATCGACCTGGCGATTCAGCGTGGTGAAGTGTTCGGCATCATCGGCCGCAGCGGCGCCGGCAAGTCGTCGCTGATCCGCACGATCAATCGCCTGGAACAGCCGACTTCAGGACGCGTGCTGATCGATCAGGTCGATATCGGCGAGTTCGATGAAGACCGTCTCGTCGCTCTGCGCCGGCGTATCGGCATGATCTTCCAGCACTTCAATCTGATGTCGGCCAAGACCGTCTGGCAGAACGTCGAGTTGCCACTGAAAGTCGCCGGCGTGCCGAAGGAACAGCGCGACAACAAGGTGCGCGAACTGCTCGAACTCGTCGGCCTGCAAAGCAAGCACAAGGCCTACCCGGCACAACTCTCCGGTGGGCAGAAACAGCGTGTCGGCATCGCCCGTGCGCTGGTGCATGACCCGGACATTCTGCTCTGCGATGAAGCTACATCGGCGCTCGATCCGGAGACCACTCAGTCTATCCTCGGACTGTTGCGCGAGATCAACAAACGCCTCGGCCTGACCATTGTGCTGATCACTCATGAGATGGCGGTGATTCGCGAGATATGCGACCGCGTCGTCGTGCTCGAGCATGGCCATGTGGTCGAGCAAGGCCCGGTGTGGCAAGTGTTCGGCAATCCGCAGCACGAGGTCAGCCAGACCTTGCTCGCGCCGCTGCAACACGCCTTGCCGGAAGAATTGCAAAGCCGTTTGCAGGCGCAATCCACGGCTTCTGATGCAGCGGTGGTGTTGCGTTTGCAGTTCACCGGCAGTGCCGCTGATGAGCCGGATCTGGCTGCATTATTTGCGGCTTTGGGTGGCCAAGTGAAGCTGCTTCAGGGCGGCGTGGAAAGGATTCAGGGACACGCGCTGGGGCAGCTGTTGCTGGCCGTCAGCGGCTCGGCATTCAGCGCTGAGCAATTGCGCGAACGCGCCGGGCAATGGGCGCAACGAGTGGAGGTATTGGGCTATGTGGTTTGATCGCTTGCTGCAGGGTTTTATCGACACCTTCCTGATGGTTGGCGTGTCGTCGTTGATCGCGCTGCTGGCGGGGATTCCCATGGCGGTGATTCTGGTCACCAGTGACAAGGGCGGGATCTATGAGGCGCCGCTGTTGAACCGTGCGCTGGGCGCCTTCGTCAATCTGTTCCGCTCGATCCCGTTCCTGATTCTGATGGTTGCGCTGATTCCGTTTACCCGCCTGATCGTCGGCACCACCTATGGCGTGTGGGCCGCTGTGGTACCGCTGACAATCGCCGCAACGCCCTTCTTCGCGCGGATCGCCGAAGTGAGTCTGCGCGAGGTCGATCATGGTCTGATCGAAGCCGCGCAGGCCATGGGTTGCCGGCGCTGGCATATCGTCTGGCATGTGCTGCTGCCCGAGGCGCTGCCGGGGATCGTCGGGGGGTTCACCATCACGCTGGTGACGATGATCAATTCGTCAGCCATGGCTGGGGCAATTGGTGCTGGTGGGCTGGGGGATATAGCTTACCGCTACGGCTATCAGCGCTTCGACAGCCAGATCATGTTGACGGTGATTGTCTTGCTGGTGGCGTTGGTGGCGGTGATTCAGTTGGGTGGGGATCGGTTGGCTCGGGGGTTGAACAAGCGGTGAAGCAGACTCTTTGCTTCCGATGGCTGGAACGCCAGCGCCCACCATCGGATGCGAACTGGTGGCGCTACTGTGAGTGTTCACCCGACATAACCTGGAGTAATCGAATTTTTTTTCAGAAAAGCCCGGGTATTTCCCTGATCAAGCGTGTTTTCCATGTTTTCTCTTGTCTGAAAAATCAGACTCGTCATGTCTTTCCACTTCACGCTGTTATGAGATTGCCACTCCACATACTCATCAGGCGAAGCCAGACCCGTTTCGACACCCGACATAATCCTTGTCAATACTTGCCACGTTTTGGATTGCATTTGGTGAAACACTGGATACAGATTTCCAAATGAAGCCAGATTATTGATTGAAGGCTTCAGATCAAAGCTGTCGACTCCGGTCAACGTCATATATTTACGTGACTCATCTTTCAGATGGAAGGCAGCAGCCCCATAGGCTGAAGCGCCACCCGCGCTGGCCAGACCGGCAGAGAGTTTCAAAGCCCCATAAACAGGCCTGAAATCCCCATTGAATTTCGGATGATCTAGCGAGCCATACTCTTTTATTATTCTGGAAGGGGAATGAGCATAGTCAAACATGCCCATTTCGAAACCATCCCGGATCTCCGTTGCAAAACCTGGTTTAACCCCTTGATGCCACATATTCATGAGGCCATCACCTTCTAGATCAGGGATGCTTTCCGGATTGATATTGAAAGTCAGTTTCGCCCTGGATATGACATCAACAGCGGCTTCCAGCAATTCATCCGCAGCCACATCGCTCTGGATGCGCGCCAGCTTTTTAATTTTGCCAATGGCAGAACTCTTATCCGTGTCCTTTCTAGCCATGATGCTGGGGAGCAAATGCAATTTGAAATGGGCCCTGCGCGCATGCTCCGCGTCACTTTCGCCGCTCAAAACGCTACTCAAACCTCTGATCGTCCCCTGTTCATCAACGAAAATCAGCGGACTATTTCCTAGCATTGCGTAAAGATTGATTCCATCGATATCTCGGCCAGGATCGGGACTTGTCCAGCGTTGTAACCACGGCGCGTAATAACGATATCCATAATAGTAAAGACCGGTCGCATCCCGCTCTTTGCCTGAGTAGCGAATCGTTTTGTTTTTCACCGCCAATGAATTCTTACCCGCCCAGCACGCCGTGCCACCAAACGGGTAATAGTGCTCCTGAGTCAAAATCCCCGCACCATCATCCAATTCCAGCGTGCTGGAACCAAGATGATCACTGAGGCTGTAACGCAGTTGGTCGCCTTCCACCCCGCTTGGCCAGTGCAGCAGTCGTACCCGATTGCGCCCGGTGTCGACATTGACGACATGTCGCTCGACACCATCGACTTCGCGATGAATCTCGAGCCCCGGCAGATAACGAACTTCTACCGTCAGCGTCTGACCGGACGCTTGGCTGACAGTCGTTTTACGCAACCGATGGCCCGGCTCGTCGTAGCCATAACACTCGTAGTCATCGCTTTCATCCGCACGCTGCACCAACACAACCCGGCTTAACTCATTGCGTACGTTCCAGTACATGGCCTGACCGCGTTGCAACTCCAACTGATTACCCGCCGCATCAAATCCCAGCGCTATCTCCGCTTCCCCGGGCAAGGAACCATCGTCGCGCTGCGCCAGGCTTCGGTTGCTGCGATGGGAGGTGTACATCGAAAAACCCGGCGCACCGCTGTGGTGGCGAGTGATCAGGTTGCCCGCTGCGTCGTAGTCGAATTTCTGCGTGTAGTTGCGCCGTTGATTGGGATCGAGCGGCGTTGGCAGCAGCTCCGGCAAGGCCGGGCCATGACTGGGCTGGCTGACTTCCCAGCCGCTGGCCTCGACCAGTTGATAAAGGCTGTCGTAGCGATACCGACTGACCGGATCGATGCGCTGATTGTTGAGCCAGGACACGGCTTGAGTCTTGTCTTCCAGGCTGATGATGTTGCCCACCGGATCGTAGACGTAATTCAGATCCTGCAACGGAGGATGCGTGCCGACACTGGCGAGCAGTCTCAGCAACCGGCCGTCATCGCGGCTGTATTCGGCGCGGGCGATGACGCCGTTGCCGGCCGTTTCGCTTTCGATCTGACCCTGCGCGTTGTAGCGAATCGCGCTGACCAGGCACTTCGGCTGCCTGCCCTCGCCGGCCTGCAACAGCCAGGTCGCGCAAGCTTGCCCGGCGATGTTGTAATGCTGGGTCCGGAGGTTTCCAACCGCGTCGGTGTGATGCTGCAACTCGCCGGTTGGAGTGAAAGTCTGCCGGGTGACGTAGGTTGTTTCCTCGAGATAGTCATCCCGCCGGTCGGGTTCGAGCGGCCAGTCAGGCGTCTCGAGCTCGATCAAAAAACGTCGCGACTCCACCACCACTGCGCCAGCGAGGCCGTAGCCATCGAAATGCCGATTGCCGGCCGGGTCGTCGTGGCGGATCGGTCGACCGCACTGGTTGTGCAGCGCACGATCATCGGTGGCTTTTGCATAGATCCAGCGCTCGACCACGCGAGGCTGCCCGTCGTGCGCCTGCTCGGTGAGGGCTAGCGGTCGCAGCAGATCATCGTATTGGCGGTGACTCTGACTGCCCCGGGCATCCCAGCCAGAACACATCGAGCCCGCTTCATTCAACAGCCGCACCTGCCAACCGGCGTCGACGCTGTCTGCGAGTAAGTCTTGACCGCTCAATGCGTAGAGTGTGGCCAGATTCGGCTTGGGCGCAACGCCGTACAAACGCGGATCCCACGACGCTACCTGACGCCCCGCCTCATCAAAGATCTGCCGGGTGATGCGCGATTCGATGTCGGCTTTATCCGGGTGTCGGCAATAGGCAACGCTGCGAACCACCAGTGCGCGCGGGTCAATTACCGACAAGGTCGGAGTGGTGGTGTCATGACGAGTGCCCATTTGGAGTGAGTCCTTGGCATCTTTGATACCAAGACTGTGCTTATTCTGGTCGAGCCGCTACTGTAAAAACTAACAGGTCAACCTCTTTTAATGACTCAACCGCCAGGATTCAGGAAAACCATTTTTTGAAAAATCCCTGTTTGTGGGGCTTTTCGTAATAAGCGATGAAGTTGGCGATGGATCGGACGGACGATCCTTCTTCAGGCCTTCTGTAAAGCAATTCGTCGTGTGTTCCAACCACGCCGATTCCCGCCGAATGACCACCATCAAGATTCACCGACCATCCACCAGCACCGTTTATCCCCTCGAGCCTGGCCATTACCCTGGACCATTCGGGCATCGTATAGCCAGTCGCTGTGTCGCTGCGCCCGGTACTGCCGCCCCATGCCAAACGCGTACGCTGCCCGTTATCTGTTCCGCCGGGCAAACTGATGCCGGAGCGGATGTTAGGTGAACCTGCATGACCCAGTTTGCCCGGCTGATTGTTCTTCGGGTCAAAGAGAAATTTGGTGAGATCCAAATGGCTTTCCGGGAAGACCGCTTCCCCACCTTGCGAAAGCACAGGCCCGGATTCAATCCTCGATCCATCTCTCATTCGAACTGTCACGAAATGCTTTCGATAGTCTGAAGGCACCGGGGCGTAAATCTGACTTTTACCGCCGATCTTGCTTGGGCCAATCGGCGCAAACGGCGAAACGTTACTGCTAGCCTGATTCCGCATATTGAAGAAACCGCCGTTGATATAGGCAACGGCACCCGCGTTCGGGATAGCTGCTTGCGCCTTGATATCTTCTCCCGACGCCGTGTTCAGACGAAAACCAGTCTCGGCGCCCGCTACTTTGCTTCGCAATGTCGAATCAATCGACAAGTAGGCAAGGCTTCTATTGCCTACGATCAGACGAGTCAAATTCATTCCCATCCGATTGAACAATTCATTACCGCCGACAATATCGACTGCCACAATTCCCCGGGCCACTGTGCGTACCCAGACACCGTCTCTTGACGCCACTATTCCCGCATAAGCTCTGCGCCAACGATCCTGCGCATCGCTGCCCTTCAGACCGTCGGAATCGACAGCGCTTGTCGGATTGTTTGCGACCATTGCGTACAGATTCAACCCGTCCCCTTGCGGATCCGCACTTATCCATCGCTGTAGCCAAGGCGCGTAATATCGGTAGCCGTAGTAATAAAGTCCCGTAGCGTCTCGCTCCTTGCCAGAATATCGGACGGTTTTGTATGTCGCCGCCTGCGCATTTCTGCCAGCCCAGCAGGCTGTTCCTCCAAAGGGATAATACTGCTCCAGTGTCAGAACACAGCCTTCATCATCCAGCTCCACAGTAGAGGAGCCAATGAGATCGTCATAGCCGAAACGCAGTTGATCCGGGTTTCTGGCGCAAGGCCAGTGCAATAGTTTTATCGAAGCTCGACCGACTCCGGTTTCGATCACTTGATACTCTTCACCTCCGGCACGTCGGTGCAATTGGAGACCGGGAAGATAGCGAACCTCGCTATCCAGAATTCGAACCGCAGTCTGTCGGATAAACACTTTGCGCGAACGATGTCCGGAAATGTCATAACTAAAGCATTCGTAATCGTCGACCTCTGCCTCGCGTTGAACCAGCACTACGCGACTCAGCTCATTGCGCACGTTCCACGTCATGGCCTGTCCGCGCTGCAGCTCAAGCTGATTACCCGCCGCATCAAATCCCTGCGCTATCTCCGCTTCCCCGGGCAAGGAACCATCGTCGCGCTGCATCAAGCTTCGGTTGCTGCGATGGGAGGTGTACATCGCAAAACCCGGCGCACCGCTGTGGTGGCGAGTGATCAGGTTGCCCGCTGCGTCGTAGTCGAATTTCTGCGTGTAGTTGCGCCGTTGATTAGGATCCAGCGGCGTTGGGAGCAGCTCCGGCAAGGCCGGGCCATGACTGGGCTGGCTGACTTCCCAGCCGCTGGCCTCGACCAGTTGATAAAGGCTGTCGTAGCGATACCGACTGACCGGATCGATGCGCTGACTGTTGAACCAGGACACGACTTGAGTCTTGTCTTCCAGGCTGATGATGTTGCCCACCGGATCGTAGACGTAATTCAGATCCTGCAACGGAGGGTGCGTGCCGACACTGGCGAGCAGTCTGAGCAACCGGCCGTCATCGCGGCTGTATTCGGCGCGGGCGATCACGCCGTTGCCGGCCGTTTCGCTTTCGATCTGACCCTGCGCGTTGTAGCGAATCGCGCTGACCAGGCACTTCGGCTGCCTGCCCTCGCCGGCCTGCAACAGCCTGGTCGCGCAAGCTTGCCCGGCGATGTTGTAATGCTGGGTCCGGAGGTTGCCTACCGCGTCGGTGTGATGCTGCAACTCGCCGGTTGGAGTGAAAGTCTGCCGGGTGACGTAGGTTGTTTCCTCGAGATAGTCATCCCGCCGGTCGGGTTCGAGTGGCCAGTCAGGCGTCTCGAGCTCGATCAAAAAGCGTCGCGACTCAACCATCACTGCGCCAGCGAGGCCGTAGCCATCGAAATGCCGATTGCCGGCCGGGTCGTCGTGGCGGATTGGTCGACCGCACTGGTTGTGCTGTGCGTGATCATCGGTGGCTTTTGCATAGGTCCAGCGCTCGACCACGTGAGGCTGCCCGTCGTGCGCCTGCTCGGTGAGGGCTAGCGGTCGCTGCAGATCATCGTATCGGCGGTGACTCTGACTGCCCCGGGCATCCCAACCAGAACACATCGAGCCCGCTTCATTCAACAGCCGCACCTGCCAACCGGCGTCGACGCTGTCTGCGAGTAAGTCTTGACCGCTCAATGCGTAGAGTGTGGCCAGATTCGGCTTGGGCGCAACGCCGTACAAACGCGGATCCCACGACGCTACCTGACGCCCCGCCTCATCAAAGATCTGCCGGGTGATGCGCGATTCGATGTCGGCTTTATCCGGGTGTCGGCAATAGGCAACGCTGCGAACCACCAGTGCGCGCGGGTCAATGACCGACAAGGTCGGAGTGGTGGTGTCATGGCGGGTATTCACGGCTACGCGAGTCCCTGATGTCTATACGCCGAGACTGAACCAGTTTTCTCCATCCCGATACTGTAAGAACTACCAGTTGCATTCAGGTTTGCGCACCCATGCGGTCATTCAGACAGGCTGGCGCGAGGACTGAATAAGCGCTAAGGTCGATGGCGGCAGGTGGCCATCAATCAGGCCCTTGTGATCGCGATATCTTAGGCAACGCCCTTCGCAAAAATCAGATGCTTCCTACACCACTTTTGTCGTTTCGCCAGCCCGAACCACGGGGGTTTGCAGGACGATTCCTAGAATATTTTGCCCGCTTGTACCCGAAATATCCTGTAGCTAATCTCCGGTCGTCACTGTTTTGCGGTGACTGGATTCAGTTGTCCGGCCGGCGACTGATCCGCGTGCAGCCGCCGTCCTGCTCGTTTAGTCGCGAAATGGTTGGCTCCCACTTGAAGTCAGGAGTTTACCCATGGAAAAAAATCTTGCCGATCCGCCACTCAGCCTTACCTCAAGCAAGCGGTTCACCGAGGATTTGCTCAAGGATCGCTCTGCACTGTGCCGCGCCGTCGACTCGCATCTGGCCGGCAATCAGGTCACGTTGGCGGGACAGAAACGCGTTTACAGCATCAGCGAAGATGTGACGCTGGAGGACGCCCAACTGTATGTTGCCGATCTGCTGCGCTGCGCTTCGGTGACCGTCCATCAATGCGGTGACCAGCTCGGGGGCGCGGATCGGGCCATGGTGTTTTCGGTCTGGCATCTGCTGGAAATGGCCAAGGCGATGATGGACCGCTCGATCGATTGTCTGGGAGCGAAGCAGCACTGAAGCCTGGCACCCATTGCCGCCTGCACTGGCCCCAGCGCAGGCGGCGTTTTTTTGCCGGTGAAAAGGCTTATAGTCCGCCCTCACACCGCCAATACAGCATCGAACATGAAGCAAACGCCCAGCGACCTCGAACAGATCACCGCCACCACCCTTGGTCACTACAACTCGGTGGCCGAGGATTTCCGTGAAGGCACTCGCGACCACGATGTCAGCCAGAATATCGAGGCCTTGCTGCGCCACATTCACGGTGAAGCACCCTTCACGATTCTCGATTTCGGCTGCGGGCCGGGGCGGGATTTGCAAACCTTCACGCGCATGGGCCACGTCGCGATCGGCCTTGATGGCTCACAGGAATTCGCGCGCATGGCCCGCGAAGACAGCGGCTGCGAAGTCTGGCAGCAGGACTTTCTCAAGCTTGATCTGCCGGCCGAGCGCTTCGACGGCATTTTCGCCAACGCCGTGCTGTTTCATGTGCCGCTGCAGGTGTTGCCGCAAGTGCTACGGCAACTGCACGGCACCTTGAAACCGGGTGGAGTGCTGTTCAGTTCCAATCCGCGTGGCGACAACCAAGAGGGCTGGAACGGGCCGCGCTACGGCTCGTATCACGATCTCGAGGCCTGGCGCGGGTTGCTGACGGCGGCGGGGTTTGTCGAGCTGGAGCATTATTACCGGCCTGCGGGCTTGCCGCGCGAACAGCAGCCGTGGCTGGCGAGCGTGTGGCGTCGAGTTGATTGAAGATCAAAAGATCGCAGCCTTCGGCAGCTCCTACGTTGGAATGCGTTTCCCTGTAGGCGCTGCCGAAGGCTGCGATCTTTTGCTTTTGCTTCAGGAAGATTCTTTTTCAGGCTCGCGAATCTTGTACCAGGCCACATACAGCGCCGGCAGGAACAGCAGCGTCAGCAGCGTCGCCACGACAATCCCGCCGATCATTGCGTAGGCCATCGGTCCCCAGAAAACTTCGCGGGCGATCGGGATCATGCCCATGCTCGCTGCCGCTGCGGTCAGCAGGATCGGTCGGCGCCGGTGTTCGGTGGCTTCGACCACCGCGTCCCACGGCGCATAGCCTTTCTGCTCGAACTCATCGATCTGCGTCACCAGAATCACCGAGTTGCGGATGATGATGCCGATCAGCGCGAGAATCCCCAGGATCGCCACGAAGCCCATCGGCGTGCCGGTCGGCACCAGCGCCAGGACCACGCCTATCAACCCCAGCGGCGCCACACTGGCGACCAGGAACATCTTCTGCACGCTGTGCAACTGAATCATCAGGAACGTCGCCATGAGGAACAGCATCAGCGGCAACACCTTGGCAATCGGCCCTTGGGCCTTGCCGCTTTCCTCGACCGTGCCGCCGGTGGCGACCTTGTAGCCGACCGGCAGTTTCGAGGCAAAAGCATCGATCGACGGCTTGAGCAGTTTCACCAGATCGGTCGGCTGAATCTCGTCGCGCACCGAGGCCTTGATGGTAATGGTCGGCAAGCGGTCGCGACGCCAGACCAGCGGTTGTTCCAGTTCATAGCGCACGGTGGCGAACGCCAGCAGCGGAATCGAGGTGCCGCTCGGCGTGACGATCTGCAGGTTCTGCAGGGTTTCCGGGGTACCGCGCTCGGAATCCACGGCGCGACCGACCACGTTGATCAGGTAGATATCGTCATCGACCTGGGTCAACGGTGAGCCGCTGACAATGCTGTTCATCAGGTTGGCCACATCTTCTGACGACAGTCCCAGTTGCCGCGCCTTGTCTTGGGCGATGTCGATGCGCAGGACTTTGCCGGGCTCGTTCCAGTCGTAAATGATCTCGCCGATGTGCGGGTTCTTGTCCAGTTCGGTGGCCAGATCGATGGCGTGTTTGCGCACCTGATCGACGTCTTTGCCGCTGACTCGATACTGAATCGGACGCCCCACCGGCGGGCCCATTTCCAGAGCCTGCACGTAGCTGCCGATGCCGACGAAGTCTTTGTGCAGGCGCTCACGCAAGCGCTGGCTGAGTGCCTCGCGGGCTTCGAAATCCTTGCTGACGATCACCAGTTGCGCGTAGTACGGGTTCTGCAACTGTTGGTCCAGCGGCAGGTAGAAACGGATCGCCCCCTGACCGATGTAAGTGCTCCAGCGCACGATGTCCGGGTCGCCCTTGAGCGTTGCTTCGAGCTTGTCCACCGCCTTGCGGGTTTCGTCGATCGAGGCGTTTTGCGGCAGGTTCAGGTCGACCAGAATTTCCGGGCGGTCGGAAGCGGGGAAGAACTGGTTCTGCACGAAACGCATGCAGAACACCGCCAGCACGAACAGCAGCACGGTGACGCCGATCGCCCACCAGCGATTGCGCATGGCCCACAACAGACCACCGTTGAACGCCCGGCCGACGCGACCCGGCTCGGCATCGTGGGCCTTCACCTTGTCGCTGAGGATGTGTACGCCGATCACTGGTGCGAAGAACACCGCCACCACCCACGAGACGATCATCGCCACGGCAATCACCGCGAACAGCGTGAACGTATATTCACCCGCCGAACTGGCGTTGAGGCCGATGGGCACAAAACCGGCGACGGTCACCAGCGTACCGGTGAGCATCGGGAATGCCGTCGAGGTGTAGGCGAACGTCGCCGCCTGCTCCTTGCTCTCGCCCATTTCCAGGCGCGTAACCATCATTTCCACGGTGATCATCGCGTCGTCCACCAGCAGACCGAGGGCAATGATCAGCGCGCCGAGGGAAATCCGCTGCATGGTGATGCCGCTGTATTCCATGAACACGAAGACCATGGCCAGCACCAGCGGAATCGAGCAGGCCACCACCAGACCGGCGCGCACGCCGAGGCTGATGAAGCTCACCACCAGCACGATGATGACCGCTTCGAACAGCGCGCTGGTGAAACCGCCGACGGCCTCTTCCACCACCACCGCCTGATCGGAAACGGTGTGCACGCCGACGCCGACCGGCAAATCTGCGGTGAGCTGGTCGATGCGTTCATGCAGCGCTTTACCGAACTCCTGAACGTTGCCGCCCTTCTGCATGGCAATCGCCAGGCCGATCGCCGGTTTGCCGTCGAAGCGGAATTCCGGTGTCGCCGGGTCGACGTAGCCACGGCTGATCTCGGCGATGTCGGCCAGACGATAGAAGCGATCGTTGAGCTTGAGATTGACCTCGGCCAGATCTTTCTCCGACTCGAACTGGCCCGAGGTGCGCACGGAGATCCGCTCTGGCCCCGCCTCGATCACCCCGGCCGGAGTCACCGCGTTCTGCGATTGCAGGCTCTGCACCACCTGGCGCTGGTCGATACCTAACGCGGCAAGTTTGCGCGTGGAGAAATTCAGGTAAATCGTTTCGTCCTGTTGGCCGACCATTTCGATCTTGCCCAGCCCCGGCACGTTGCGGATTTCTGCGCGCGCCTGTTCCACGTAATCGCGCAACTGGCGCATGGTCAGGCCGTCGGCGGTGAAGGCGTAGACCGAGCCGTACACGTCACCGAACTCATCGTTGAACCCCGGCCCCTGAATGCCCTGGGGAAACTGGCCGCGAATATCGTCGATCTTCTTGCGCACCTGGTACCAGATTTGCGGAATGTCCTCAGCGCTGGTGGTGTCGCGCAGGTACACGTACACCGTCGATTCGCCGGGGCGGGTGTAGCTTTTCACGTAATCGAGGGAATCGAGCTCTTCGAGTTTTTTTTCGATGCGGTCGGTGACCTGCTTGAGGGTTTCTTCCTGGGTCGCGCCCGGCCATTTGGTCTGGATCACCATGGTCTTGATGGTGAATGACGGGTCTTCTTCGCGGCCGAGATTGAAGTAGGAGAACACCCCCATCAGCAGCCCGACGAACATCAGGTACCAGACGAATGACTGGTGCTTCAAGGCCCATTCGGAGAGGTTGAAAGAGCCTTTCATTGACTGTCCTCGTCAAGTTTTACCGATTGTCCGGGTTTGAGACTGTTGACGCCGGCGCTGACCACGCGCTCGCCGTTTTGCACGCCACCGGCCAGCACCACGCTGTTGTCGCCACGGCTGACCACGCTGACGTCGCGCGGGTTGACGGTTTTGTTCTGCGTGTCGATGACCCAGATCCGGGTTTTACCGTCGGCTTCCTGCAACGCCGTCACCGGCAGTTCGATGCGCGGCTTGATCGCCGAGCTGAGGGTCACGCTGATCGCGGTGCCGAGGCGGAAACCGTCCGGCGTATCCGATAGAGTCAGGCGCGCGCGGCGGGTGCGCGTGGCGCTTTGCGCCTGGGGTTCGATCTCGCGGATGATCGCCGTGGTGTTGATGCTCGGGTCGAGTTGCGCGGCCACCGAGAACACCACGTCGCTGGGCAACTGATCGACCAGCGTATCAGGCAGGTCGATCACCGCTTCCTTGATGTCCGGTTGTGCCAGCGTCACCACTTGTTGCCCAGCGGTCACCACTTGCCCGGCTTCGGCGTTCCACGCGGTGACCACGGCTTTGTGATCGGAGCGCAGCTCGGTGTAGCTCAGTTGATCCTTGCTCTGGCTGACCGCCGCCCGTGCCTGATCGAGCGAGGCCTGAGTGGTTTTCAGATCGGTGTTGGCGACGTCCAGTTGCGCCTGCGCACCGACGCCGCGATCAAACAGCGCTTGCTGACGACGTGCGTTGGCCTGGGCGTTGATCAACTGCGCCTGGATCCTCGCCAGATCGCCTTGAGCCGAGCGCAACTGGTTTTGCTGATCGGACGGATCAAGGGTGGCGAGCAGGGTGCCCTTCTGCACCTCGGCGCCGACATCGACGTTGCGGCTGGCGATGCGTCCACCGACGCGGAAACCGGTGTTGCTCTCGTAACGCGCCTGAATGCTGCCGGCAAAGCGTCCGAGGCTTTCTTCGTTGAGCGCTTTGACCGTGACCGAGAGCACCGGACGTACCGGTTCCGGCGGGGTTTCCTTTTCCGAGCAGGCGCCCAGCAGCAGCGCCATGCACAACAGTCCGAGGCGCTTCATGGCTGCGCTCCCGGTTGCAGATCCTTGTAGGTGTTTTCGGCAATCTCGACTTTCATGCCGGGGTGCAGCAACTGGCCGCCGGCGACAATGACTTTCTCGCCGCCCTTGAGGCCTTCGCTGATGATCACTTTGCCGGTCAGGTAGCGACCGACCGTGACCGTGTGCAACTGCGCTTCACCCTTGTCATCGACCAGCCATACCGCCGGGTCGCTGACGTTTTTTGTCAGCGCCGACCAGGGCAGTTCCACCGCCGATTTGCCGGTGCCTTTTGCGGTGGCGCTGACCACAGAACCGAGTTGCATGCCCGGCGGCAGCTTGTCGAGGCTGACCTTGACCTGCACGGTGCCCGATTGCGCCGACACCGACGGCGTGATTTCACGCACGGTGCCGGTGGTCTTGATCTCGGGATTGTCGAGCAGGCTGACCACGATCGAGCGATCGGACGGACGCTCGGCCAGCAGCGATTCGTAGACATTGAATACCGCGTCGCGGTCGCCATCGCGGGCGAGGCTGAAAATCGGCGCGGTGGCCTGCACCACCTGGCCGACTTCGGCCTGGCGCTCGGTGATCACCCCGGGTGCATCGGCGATCAGCGCGGTGTAGCTGAGCTGGTCCTTGGCGTTCGCCAGTTGCGCCTGCGCCGCGCTCAATGCGCTCTGACTGCTGCGCAGCGCGGCTTGTGCCGAATCGTATTCGCTCTGGCTGGTGTAGCCCTTGGGCAGGAGTTTTTGCTGACGCACGAAAGCGGCCGCCGTTTGCTTAACGCGGGCCTGTTCGGCGACGACCTGGGCCTGAGCGGAATCGACGTTGGTCTGCAGATCCTTCGGATCGAGTTTGGCCAGCACCTGTTTGGCCGTGACGCGGTCGCCGACATCGACCATGCGCTGGATGATCTTGCCGCCGACGCGGAATGACAGCTGGGTCTGCACCCGCGCCTGCACATCACCGGTGAGGGTCACCGCTGCGGCGTAGTTGGCCGGTTCGACCTCTTGCACAAAGACCCGTGGCAAGTATTCCTCAGCAGGCTTCTTGTCGCCGCAAGCGGTGAGCAACGCCATGGCGCTCACGGCCATCAGCACTTTCAATCCGGGACCCGCCATGCACACTCCTTGGCCTTAAATGCTGCTGTCGAGACGATACGACTTCAGAGCTTAGAACAGGGTTCCACGGTTGCGGACGCCAACACCAGATTTATCTCATTAAAGGTATGCTCCCCGCGTATCGCAGTGACCCGGAGAAGGATTTCATGCTCAACACCCTGGCCGTGGCCAATTACCGCTCGATCAACAAACTGGTGATTCCGCTCGGGCGCCTGAACCTGATTACCGGGCCAAACGGCAGCGGCAAGTCCAACCTCTACCGCGCCTTGCGCCTGCTGGCGGAAACCGCCCAGGGCGGTGTGGTCAATGCACTGGCGCGTGAGGGCGGGCTGGAATCGACGTTCTGGGCCGGGCCGGAAACCATCAGCCGACGCATGCGCAACGGTGAAGTGGCGATCGAGCCGACGGTGCGCCAAGGCGTGAAAAGGTTGCGCTTGGGATTCGCCGGCGAGGATTTCAGTTACGCCATCGGCCTGGGCCTGCCGGAGCCGAGCACTTCATGCTTTTCCCTCGACCCGGAAATCAAGCGTGAGTGCATCTGGGCCGGCCCGGTGTTTCGCCCGGCGAGCCTGCTGGTCGACCGCAACGGCCCGATGATCCGCGCCCGTGAAGGTCGCGCCTGGGATGTGCTGGCGCAACACACGCCGAACTTCGACAGCCTGTTCGATCAGGTCGGCAATCTGCGCAGCTCGCCGGAAGTGTTTCAGATGCGCGAATTCATCCGGCGCTGGCGCTTTTATGATCACTTTCGCAGCGATGCCGACGCGCCGGTGCGTCAGCCGCAACTGGGCACGCGCACGCCCGTCCTGCACCACGATGGCCGTGATCTGGCGGCGGCCTTGCAGACAATTATCGAGATTGGCGATCCGCAAGCACTGAGCGCGGCGATCAGCGATGCGTTTCCCGGCGCGCGGCTGAATATCGCACTGTTGGCCGGTGGGCGTTTCGCTATCGAGTTTTATCAGGAAGGCTTGTTGCGACCGCTGTCAGCGGCAGAACTGTCGGACGGCACTTTGCGTTATCTGCTGCTGATCGCCGCCCTGCTGACCCCACGACCGCCATCGCTGATGGTGCTCAACGAACCGGAAACCAGCCTGCACCCGGACCTGCTGCCGGCGCTGGCGCGGCTGATCATTCGCGCTTCGGAGCAGTGTCAGGTGTGGGTGGTGTCACATGCGCGACGATTGATCTCGGCGTTGCAGGAAGACCCGGAATGCAATTGCATCGTGCTGGAGAAGACGCTGGGCCAGACCGGGATTGTCGGGCAGCGGGTGCTGGATGAGCCGGCGTGGCAGTGGCCGGATTGAGGGTGCCAGCGAAAAGCCCCTCACCCTAACCCTCTCCCAGAGGGAGAGGGGACTTCACCGAGTTGTTTGCGAGAGTTACGCCGACCTGAAAGCCTGAAGTCGAACCTGATTTTGAAAAGCCCAGACATCGGCTCCCTCTCCCTTGGGAGAGGGCTGGGGTGAGGGGCGAGCCTCACCGCTGATCCAACGGGCAATCACCCCAACCACTTGCCCCCTTCACCAATCACACTCTCAGGCCGGGTGTCATCACTCAGCTCTTTGCGCACATATTGGGTGACCGAATTTTGCTTAGCCCATCTGGGCTGCCCACATTCATCTCGCTTAAACATTATTCTGCGGGTTTGCCGGGAAGGAATAAGACGGCTATTTTTCCTTGCGCTGTAGGACGGATCTTTTTTTCAGGAAAGACCTCCAAGGACCCACAGCTTTTGGCCAGACTCTCCGGCCCATCCACCACAAGGAAGAACAACATGGACGTAAAAGTGCCGCAGCGGCTGGATCCGCAGGACATTGTGAAATTGCTCAGGGCGTTGCGCCGGGCGTTGAAGACTACAGCGTAAGTCGAAAGCCCCTCACCCCAACCCTCTCCCGAAGGGAGAGGGGGCCGACCGTGGTGTCTTTCGTCGTACATCGACCTGACGAACCGAGTCGATTATGGATTCAGCGACGCACGAACAGGTCGGCGGGCCTCTACAGCATCCCCCAATCGGTCCCCTCTCCCTCTGGGAGAGGGCTAGGGTGAGGGGCTTTTCAAGACACACAAAAACGCCGATGACCATCACTGGCCATCGGCGTTTTCACGTCTGAAGCGGATTCACTCAAGCGTCAGATCAGAACGCCGGCAATACCGCGCCGCTGTACTTCTTCTCGATGAAGGCTTTGACTTCCGGGCTGGTCAGGGCCTTGGCCAGTTTCTGGATCGCGTCACTGTTCTTGTTGTCCTCACGGGCCACCAGGAAGTTCACGTATGGCGAGTCAGCGCCTTCAATCACCAGCGCATCTTTCTGCGGGTTGAGCTTGGCTTCCAGCGCGTAGTTGGTATTGATCATGTCCAGATCAACTTCTTTCAGCACGCGCGGCAGCAGCGCCGATTCCAGTTCCTTGAACTTGAAGTTGTGCGGGTTCTTGGCGATGTCTTTCGGCGTTGCCAGAGCGTTTTTCGGATCTTTCAGTTCGATCAGACCGGCTTTCTGCAGCAGGATCAGCGCACGGCCGCTGTTGCTGCCTTCGTTCGGGATGGCGATGGTGGCGCCATCCGGCAGTTCAGCCAAGGTTTTGTACTTGCTCGAGTAGCCACCGAACGGTTCAACGTGTACGCCCTGCACGGTCACCAGGTACTTGGATTTGTCATCCTTGTATTTGCCCTGGTTGAAGCTGTCCAGATACGGCTTGGTCTGGAAGTAGTTGGCGTCCAGACGCTTCTCGCCAACCTGTACGTTCGGCTGCACGTAGTCGGTGAAGACCTTGATTTCCAGATCGACGCCTTCTTTGGCCAGGGTCGGTTTGATCAGCTCAAGGATTTCAGCGTGGGGCACCGGCGTTGCGGCAACCACCAGTTTCTCGCCGGCGTTGGCGAAAGAAGCCGTCAGCGCAGCCGCCAATGCGGTAAACAACAGAACCTTTTTCATGCAGTGTCCTTATCGAAAATCACGGTCGTCATCGACGACGGCATTTAATACGTGTGCCAGTGAAGTGATATCGCTGGCGTGAGGCGGACAATACCCGGATTTTTTATTCCCGGACAATAACGTTTATTCAGCTTCATATTCCATTTTGTTCATGCTGAAGAAAATGCTTATACCGCCTCGCTCAAGCGAATCAGCCAATCTTTCAAGGCCTTACGCTCTGCACTGCTACCGCCGATGTGGGTCTGCCTCACCAGACGTTCGATCTGAACCTGCGGCGCAGACGCGTCAGGCAGGTTCAGATGTTCCGGCAGGATCTCGTCGCCGGTGCTGACCAGCAGAGCGAAGTGGATGACGTTTTCCAGTTCGCGGGTGTTGCCCGGCCAGCCGTGTTGTTCGAGCACATGTTGCGCGGCTTCGCTGATCAGCGGCACGGGCAGGTCCAGACGCTGGCTGTAGATGCCAAGGAAATACTCGGCCAGCGAGAGGATGTCGCCGGTCCGCGCGCGCAACGCCGGCAGCTCCAGATGACCCTCGCTGAGATAGTGATAGAGCCGCTCGTGAAATTTCCCGGCGTCCACGGCCTGGGCCAGATCGATGCTGGTCGCCGCCACCAGACGCACATCCACGGGGCTCGGCTGATGCGCACCGACGCGGGTGACTTCGTGATTTTCCAGCGCCGCGAGCAGCTTGACCTGAATCGGCAGCGGCAAATCGCCGATCTCATCCAGGTACAAGGTGCCGCCGTTGGCCGAACCGAACCAGCCGGCGCGGCTGCTGGCCGAACCGCTGTAGCTGCCGGCGGCGTAGCCGAACAGTTCGGCGTCGGCGTAGGTCGGGCTGATCGCGCCGCAGTTCACCGAAACGAACAGACCGCTGCGGTCACTGGCGCGATGGATATGCCGGGCGAGCAGCTCTTTACCGGTGCCAGTCTCACCGCGAATCAACACTGAAATCGAACGGGGAGCCAACTGCTCCAACTCCTCGCGCAATTGCCGCGAGCGTGGGTCGACGAACACCAGCGCCTTGGCGCGAATGCTCAGGGGGCTCTTTTCCGCATCGGGAAAGGTCAGCAAGGGCTGACCGAAGGTTTCAAAACTCATGGTAGGCTCCCGCCCAAAACCGCCAGCCGACGGGGGCGTTGAAAAATTAGATCAGGCGCGACGGCGGGCGTGGTCTTCCAGGCGGTTTTGCAGGCGATAGAGATAGGCGAAACCCTGCTCCCAACGCTGATGCCCGGACTTGACGTTGATGTGCCCGGCACCGGCAAGAATCCCCGCCTCCGCCCCCCAGTTACGTGCCAGTTCGAGCGCGCGCGGGGCACTGACGGCGGCGTCGTTGTCGGAGCTGACGACCTGACTGGGGAATGGCAACAGATCGGTCGGAATCGGTGCGAAGTTGCGCAGTGCCGGCGCACATGCAGGACGCTCGACATCGGCCGGCGCAACCAGCAACGCCCCGCGCACCTGACGCAGGTATTGCAACGGCGCTGTCGCCGCCCAGTGGGCAACGGTGATGCAACCGAGGCTGTGAGCGATGAGAATGACCGGCGTGCTGTCGGCGGCAATCGCTTCGGCCAGCGCGGCGACCCAGTCCTCACGACGCGGCGTCAGCCAATCGGCCTGTTCCACCCGTGCGCTGTTCGGCAGGCTGTTCTGCCAATGGCTTTGCCAATGATCTTCTGGCGATCCTTGCCAGCCCGGCACAATCAGGTAGCGGATTGATTCGTTGCGCATGGGGAAGCTCTCCTGCGTCGTGTCTGTTCCGGGTCGAGTATAGGGAGAGGAGTTATATTCGTTAAGGAATAAGAAGCTATTTATTAATACCTGTATCGAATATGTGATCTGTGTAGGGCATAAGCTTCTTCCCCCTCACCCCAGCCCTCTCCCCCAAGGAGCGAGGGGGAAAGGGAGCTGATCTTCAGGCTCTTCAAATCTTGAGTTCGACTGGATTTCTCATATCGGTGTATAGCCGCCAGACAACCCGGTCAGTCCCCTCTCCCCTCCGGGAGAGGGCTAGGGTGAGGGGCTTTTCAAAAACTGAACGCAAAAAAAGGGCCGCACCCTGCCAAGGAGACGGCCCCGGAAAAACGAAATCTGTCACCGCGCAGTAATCACCGACAACTTGGTAATCCCCGCCCGTTCGATCGAAGCCATGGCTCGCGCCACTTCGCCGTAATTCACCCCGTCATCGGCCTGCAATTGCACGCGCACCTCCGGGTCCTTGGCTTTGGCCGACTTGAGGTTGAATTCGAGCAAGTCGGGCTGAATCTCGTCCTTGTTGATAAACAGTTTGCCGACGCCGTCGATGCTCACCACCAGCGGATCCTTCTGCTCGACCGGCGCCACCGCTTCGGTCTTCGGCAGGTTGATCGGGATCGCGTTGGTCAGCAGCGGCGCGGTGACGATAAACACCACCAGCAGCACCAGCATCACGTCTACCAGCGGCGTCACGTTGATTTCACTGAGCACCTCATCCGTGTCTTGCGTGGAGAAGGCCATATCAGGAGGCCTCCTTCACTTTTGCCGCGTTGCCCGACGTTGCCACTTTGTGTGCGGTCGGGTGGATCAGCACGCGGAACGCGCTCTTCTGCGCCAGGCTGTAGAAGTCGTGGGCGAAGTCATCCAGATCCGCGGCGGTCAGTTTCAGCCTTCGCAAAAAATAGTTGTAAACCAGCACCGCCGGCACCGCAACGGCGATCCCCACGCCGGTCGCGACGAGTGCCGCACCGATCGGGCCGGCCACCGTTTCCAGGCTCGCCGAACCGGCGGCGCTGATGCCTTTCAAGGCCTCCATGATTCCCCACACCGTGCCAAACAGACCAATGAACGGCGAGGTGCTGCCGATACTCGCGACAACCGCCAGACCGGTTTCCAGCGAACGCCGTTCGCGGACGATCTGCTGGCGCAAGGCACGCTCGAGGCGATCCTGATGGTTGATCGCCTGGCTCAGATCATTCGCCTGCGGCGCCTCGCCCACCTGGATCGCTGCATAGCCAGCCTGCGCCACTCGCGCTGCGGCGCCGGGCTGGGTTTCGCTCAACTCTGCCGCGGCATCCAGACTCGACGCCGCCCAGAAACGTTTGTGAAAGCGCCGATCCTGCGCTTTCAGACGACCGAACTGCACAGCCTTGAGCAACGCCAGGCCCCAAGTGGCGACGGAAAAAACCACCAGCAGCCAGATCACCGCGCTTTCGATGGATTCCAGTGGAGATGCCAGTAACGTCATGATGTGTTCCCTCGTGTAAACATTTCGCGCGAATTTGGTTTCGGTTTAATGAATCTTGAAATCGATGGGCACGCTGACCCAGCCGTCCTGGGCGACATCACCCTGTTTGGCCGGAACGAAACTCCAGCGCTTTACAGCGTTGAGCGCTGCGTCGTCGAGCTGCTGCCGGCCACTGCTTTTGGCAATCTGGATCTCGCCCGGTTTACCGCTGGCCAACACATGCACCCGTAACAACACCGTGCCTTCCCAACCGCGCCGCTGGGCCAGCGACGGGTATTCCGGCGCCGGATTTTTCAGATACGCAGCGTTGGCTGAAGCCGGGGTAACGGGCGCCGGTGCCGGTGGCGCAGCCGGCGCTGGTGCGGCGACGGGCGCTATCGGTTTCGCTGGCGCTGGCGCTGGCGGCTGCTCTACTGCCTTTGGCGCCGGTTTGGGCGGCGGTTTCACCACCGGTTTGGGTTTGGCGATCGGCTTGGGCGGCGGCGGTTTCACCGCCAACTCGTCCTCCACTGGCGGTGGCGGCTCGACCACGGGCGCCGGTGGTGGCGGCGCAACAACCGGCGGCGCGGGCGGAGCCGGGCGAGAAAACTCGATAGTCATCGGCGGAATTTCCGGCGGTACCACCGGCAGCACCGGCGTCGGTTTCTGGCTGACCCAATAAATCACCGCACCGTGCACAATCAACGCGAGCACACCGAGCAGAAGGGTTTCGCGCCGACTCAAAATGCCCTTGGGCGCACGTTGCAAACGCAACTGTCCCAACGGCATCCGGTGCGGCCGGCCAAGATCGACCAGTTCGCCACCCGGCGTGTGCCGCCACAGCAATTCCCCTGCGCTGACGGCGGTCTGGACATTGCCCATTGTTCAACTCCCTGCGGTCTCTTTCGTTCTACGAGCCAAAGCGATCGACCCGCCATTCTTGAAGCCCCCACGGCGTAGTCGATGGGGCAATCATTGGCTGTGGACGCTTATCACCGAAAGTAATCTTTAACGTTATCCATAGGCCTTCAAGGAATATAAAAATCGTCCGTTTTTACCGAAGCCGCGCACTACAAGGGCTGCAGCGATCTGCCATAAACGCCATGCTTTTACCGCATGAAAAGTATTCGGCTACGGCATCCGTTAACGCCTTAAAAGGCTGTTTTTGGTTCTCTGATTGCCGACGTCATGCGCCATTGCCGCCGTCGCTGTCGATCAGCTGCGTCTGCTTGCCGGCGCCGCTGAGGATTGGTGAACGGCCATGTCCAGGTCAGCGCCTTGATAGCCCGATCAGAAGTCGTAGCGTCCTGTAACCCCCAAGGTCCGTGGCGTGCCGAGCAGGCCTTCATAGCCGCCGTTACCGCCGGTCCACAGGGTCGTGTAGTAGGTTTTGTCGAAGGCGTTCTTCAGCCACAGCGAGACATCCCACTGGCCCTGATTGAAATCGCCGCGCAGGCCGGTGGAAAGGTTGACCACCGCGTAACTGGGTATCTGCCCGTAATCGGAATCCTCGACCGTGCCCACCGCTTTGGAGCGAAACGCATAGCTGCCGGTGACGTAGGGTTCGAAGCCGTTAGCCAGATTCCATTTGTATTCGCCGTTGGCGTTGCCGATCCATTTCGACGCGCCGACCACTTGATGGCCGCTGAGGTCGCACGAGGCCGGTGCACCCGGGGCCTGGCTGACTTCCGGCGGGCACGGCGCATCCTTGTACGAGAGGTAGCTGACGTCGTTGTACGAGCCGTTGAAATTCAGGGTCAGGCCACGCAGCGGCACCAAGCTGCTTTCGAACTCGATGCCACGCGAGCGCACCGAGCCTGCGTTGGTCAGGTATTGCACGCGGTTGGCGGCGTCGTAGGCGTTGGTCTGGTAAGCGTTGACCTGGGTCCAGAACACGTTGGCGTTGAGTTGCAGGCGGCGATCCCACAGGGTGCTTTTGAAGCCGAGTTCGGCGTTGTTGGCGCGCTCGGTGCCGATCAATAACGAGTCGGCGCCAGCGGTAGGTGCGGAGCCGACCGCAAGGTTGACCCCGCCGGATTTCTCGCCGTGGGACAGCGTGGCGTAACCGAGTATGTCGTCGGTGATGCGATAGCTCAGGTTGAGCAGTCCCGAGGGGCTGGAGCTGTACTGATTCAAGTCTCCGGAATCGTAGACGCCGGCACGGCCGCGACGCGCATTGGCTGCCGCACCCGCCACCGCCACGCCACCGAGCGGCGCGTTGCGGCTGACCGAGGCGTTTTTCTCCTCATAGGTGCCACGCACCCCGGCGGTGAAATCCAGCCGCTCGCTCAGGTGCCAGGTGCCTTGGGCAAACAGGGCGAAACTGTCGGTCTTGATATGGCCGTTGCCGACGCTGCTGACGTTGGCCAGGGCGCCTGCCGGCGTGCCGTTCCAGATATCCGCTTGCGGGCCGTAATAGGCGAAGGATTTGTTGTCCAGGTCCGAGCCGAAATAGTAGGCGCCGACCACATAATCGAAGAACTCGCCCTTGGGCGAGGCCAGGCGAAATTCCTGCGAATACTGTTTGTCTTCCACCGACACGCCGGCGTTGTAACTGGCCGGCACGTTGAGGCCATCGTCGTTGCGCGGGGTGAAATTCCAGAAGCGATACGAACTGACCGAGGTCAGGGTGAAGTCGCTCGGCAACGTCCAATTGGCTTCCACCGACGTGCCGCCCTGATGCACGGTGACGTGCTGGTCATTGTCGAGATTGACCTTGCGATGCCGGCCGTTGACCAGCGTCGCCCCGGCCGCGCTGGCCCGCGATTCATACAGATTGACGCCGTTGATGGTCGGCCCGGTGTTGTACAGCACGCGGGTGCCGGCACTGGAATCTTCTTCGTTGTAATCGCCGATCCAGCGCAGATTGAAATTTTCATTGGGCTTGAACAACAGCTGCGCGCGGAAGCCCTCGCGGGAGCCGCCGTTGAGGTCGTGGCCGTCATATTCGTTCTTGATGTCGCCGTCACTGCGCGTGCGATAGGCGGAAAAACGTCCGGCCAACTCATCATTGAGCGGCCCGGAAATCGTCCCCTTGGTCTGGAAATAACCGTCCTCGCCGACCGATGTTTCGATGCTGCGCTCAGGCGTGAAACTGGGCGCACGGGTGCTGATATTGATGACCCCGGCGGTGGTGTTCTTGCCGAACAGCGTGCCCTGCGGCCCGCGCAAGACCTCAAGCTGCTCGATATCCATCAAGTCGAACACCGCCATCCCCGGACGGCCCAGATAAACGTTATCGATGTACAGGCCAACGCTGCCTTCCAGGCCATCACTGGCCGGGTTGTTACCGAGGCCACGGATCGACACGCTGGACTGCCGCGCATGCATGTAAGCGACGTTGACGCTGGGCACCAGTTGCTGCAAATCCTGAATCCGGTAAACCCGCTGCGTCTCCAGATTCTGCCCGCTGACCACGCTCATTGGCGTCGGCACGTCTTGCGAACTTTCTTCGCGGCGGCGCGTGGTGACGGTCACGGTTTCCAGCTGCGAACCGTTGGCCGCCGCTGTGTCTGCGGGGACGGGCGGAGGGGTTTCGGCTTCGGCGGCATAGCCGTGAGTCCAGCTGGCGCTGCCTGCCAGCAACAGCGCCAAAGGCAGGCGTTTGAGCCGTCGGGGAGATGGGGGTAACGCGAGATTCAACGGACTCATGGCGCGGCTCCTGGTCAAAAAACACACAGACATCTTCAGTGCTGCATATTCTTTTCAGTTATTTATTTATGGATTTACAAATATTTACTGCATAAGAGATTGCCTTTATAAGGAGTCGACCTAATGCATATCCAATGCATTTCCCGGATATTTTTTATGTGAAAAATGCATATCGACTTGCGCCAATTGCGTCACTTCATCGCTCTGGTTGAGCAACGCAGCTTTGTCGCTGGCGCGCAGGCGGTGAACCTGTCGCAGTCGGCATTCAGCCGCAGCATCCAAGCACTGGAACACAGCGTCGGCTGCCAGTTGGTCGACCGTGGGCGCAAGGAATTGCCGCCGACCAAACAGGGCCATGTGCTGCTCGATCATGCGCGGCGACTGGTCAGCGGTGCGCAGCAGATGGCCAATGAGATCAGCCAGTTCAATGGCCTCGAGGCCGGGGAATTGCGCTTTGGTTGCGGGCCGGCGCCAGCCGCCGGATTGATCCCGCGCGCGATCGGCGCATTCATCGGCCGCTACCCGAAGGCGCGCGTACAGTTTCTGGTCGATGACTGGCAGAGCCTGAGCAAACGCCTGCTCAGCGAAGAGTTCGAATTTTTCGTCGCCGATACCCGACAATTCGAGGCCGACCCGGATTACCAGACCCACCGCCTGCGGGCGCGCAAATGGCATTTCTGCTGCCGCGCCGGGCATCCGCTGACGGCGTTCGAACGCATCACCGCCGAGCAGTTGCTGAGTTATCCACTGGCCGTAAGCATTCGCCCGCCGAACCTGCGCAAGGTCATCGTCGACCTCAGCGGCCGCCCTGATTTCACCCCGAATGTGGAATGCGAAAACGGTTCGACGCTGTTGAGCGTGGTGCTGCGTTCGGAGGCGATCGGAATTGTCGGCGCGTATTCCGATGCGCTGCATCTGGCCAAGGGTGAGCTGGTCTGTTTGAAGATCGAAGGCCTGGCGGATGATCTGGAGGAGCTGTACACCCGCTACGGCATTGTCAGCCGCGCCGGATATCGGTTGTCACCGTTAGCCGAAGCGATGATTGAGCAGATCAAAGTGGTTGATGCGGAGGATCAGGAAGTTTGTTCGCTGGAGAATTTTGCTGTCTGAGCTGGCCCCTTCGCGAGCAGGCTCGCTCCCACAGGAATACGCATTTCAAATGTGGGAGCGAGCCTGCTCGCGAAGAGGCTGATGCAATCGCTGCATAAAAACCATTCCCCAAATGCACTTGCCGAACACCCTCACCGACAGCGAAAACCCTCACCTGTCCCACTGACCGGTGAACTCCATGCCCACCCCATCCAACCCCGTGCGCAACGTGCTGTACATCATGTGCGATCAACTGCGCCGCGATTACCTGTCCTGCTACGGACACCCGTATCTGCACACACCGAACATCGATCGCCTCGCTGCCGAAGGCGTTCGTTTCAGCCGTGCCTACACCCAAGGTACGATCTGCGGCCCGTCGCGGATGTCGGCCTACACCGGGCGCTATGTCAGCAGTCATCAAGTGGCCTGGAACTCGGTGCCGTTGCCGCTGGATGAATTGACGATCGGCGATTACCTGCGACCTCACGGCATCCGCACCGCGCTGGTCGGCAAGACCCATGCGACGGCCAATGTCGACGCCTTGCAGCGGCTGGCGATCAACCCGCAAAGCGCGCAAGCCGAGTTGCTCAATGAGGTCGGCTTCGAACCGTACCTGCGCCACGACGGCATCTACCCCGACGATCCGTCATTCGACGACAAGCGCGAATCCGCGCCCTATACCCAATACCTGCGCGCGCAGGGCTTCGATGGCAAGAATCCCTGGCACGACTGGGCGAATGCCGCCGAAGGCGAGAACGGTGAAATCCTCAGCGGCTGGAAAATGCGTCATGCGAATTTGCCAGCACGAATTCCCGAGCAACACTCAGAGACTGTCTACACTACAACTCGGGCCATCGACTTCATCGCTGAGCAAGGCGAGAAATCCTGGTGTTTACACCTCTCGTACATCAAACCACATTGGCCATATATCGTACCGCCGCCATACCACGCCTTGTACAGTACGAAATCGATTCTGCAACCGATCCGCGCGACGCTCTCCGAAGCCAGCAAACACCCCGTATACACTGCCTTTCGCCAACATGAGGAAAGCCGCAACTTCTCCCGCGATTCAGTACGATTGAATGTAATCCCCACCTACATGGGCCTGATCAAGCAAGTGGATGATCAGTTGGGGAGACTGTTCGATTTTCTACAGAGCAACGGGCGCTGGGATGACACGTTGATCGTGTTCACCAGCGATCACGGCGATTTCCTCGGCGATCATTGGCTCGGCGAGAAGGAGTTTTTGCTGGAGCAGGCGGTGGGTGTGCCGTTGATCGTGCGCGATCCTCGGGGGGCGGCGGATGTCACTCGCGGCACTGTCGATGAGCGCTTGGCAGAAACCATCGATGCGCTGCCGACATTTCTTCAAGCACTGGGATTGCCGGCAGCAGAGCATCGGCTTGAAGGGCGTTCATTGATCCCGTTGCTGCACGGGGAAAATCCCGATTGGCGCCGCTATGCAATCAGCGAATACGACTACGCCTTCCAGGCCCCGGCGCGGGAACGTCTCGGCCAGCCGATCGACCGTTGCCGCATGACCATGGTGCGCAGCGAGCGCTGGAAATACCTGGCGTACGACGGGTTTAGACCGCAGCTGTTTGATCTGTTGAATGATCCGCAGGAGCTGAATGATCTGGGTGAGGACCCGGCATACGCGGCGGTGCGCGAGGAGCATGCCGGATATCTGTTTGAGTGGATGAGGGGGTTGAAGCGGCGGACGACGATCAGCCATCCGGAGATCGATTTGCGCGGGCAGCGGTTTCGTTATGGCGAACCGGAAACCGAGAAGGTTGTTCAGATTGGTGTTTGGTAGCGGGAAGAGCCCCTCACCCTAACCCTCTCCCGGAGGGAGAGGGGACTGAATGGGGGATATTTCAGAGGTGCACCGACCTGATCCAGCTTCACCGAATCCATAATCGATAAGGTCTTTCAGGTCGATGCATAACGCGAGATAACTCGGTCGGCTCCCTCTCCCTCTGGGAGAGGGCTGGGGTGAGGGGCTCTTGATCTTCAATCACGACCTTTGATGGTCTGGCTGCGCTGCCCATTCACCCCCACCGGCACCTCGCCCTTGAGCGTCACCCGGCGCACCACGCGATCCTGGGTGCCGTAATCATCAATCGCGTAATGCTGCGTCGAGCGGTTGTCCCAGATCGCCACATCTCCAGCCTGCCAGCGCCAGCGCACGGTGTTTTCCTGGCGGATCACATGGCTCTGCAGCAAGCCGAACAGGTGTGCCGAATCGGCCTGTGAATAACCTTTGATGCGTTTGACGAAATGCCCCAGCAGCAAGCTCTTCTCGCCGCTGATCGGGTGCACGCGCACCACCGGGTGCTCGGTTTCGTAGACGGTCGAGGTGAAGACTTTGCGATAGCGCTCCAGCTTCTCTGCCGAGACGTCCGGCTTCGCCCCGGCGTAGTCGTACTCGTTGCTGTGCACAGCGGTCAGTTTGTCGGCCAGCTCACGCAGCTCGCTCGGCAAACCGCTGTAAGCGGTCGCGGTGTTGGCCCACAGCGTATCGCCGCCGAATGCCGGCGCAACCACCGAGCGCAGGATCGATGCTTTCGGATAGGCATCAACGAAGGTCACGTCGGTGTGCCAGGAATTGGCGCGCTGGCCCTCGGCGCCGTCCAGCTCCAGAAGGTAGCGAGTGCCTTCACGCACCGGCACGGTCGGGTGCGCCACCGGTTCGCCAAGCAGATGGGCAAAGGCTTCCTGACGCTGATCGTCGAGTTGCGTCTGCTCGCGGAAGAACAGCACTTTGTATTCGACCAAGGCTTGCTGGATGGCTTCGACAGTGGCGGCGTCCAGCTCACCGGACAGGTGAACGCCGCGGATTTCGGCACCGATACGACCGGCCACCGGGTGAATTTCCAGCGCGTGAGAAACGGGTTTTACAGCGAGTGCGGCATTGCTCATGGGAAGACCCTCATCGACGGCTTGCGGTTTTGACGGCAGCGAAACAACGCTCTATCTATATTCCATTTACATCTAATAGATAATCACATGCTTCGTTGACGGAATAAGAGCTTGCATTTAAAACCTCAAGCAACCCTCGTCGCAAATGCCTTCGAGCTATTTTTAGGATGCCGGAAAAGCATATGGATCTTCGCCAGTTGCGCTACTTCATCGCCCTTAACGAACACCGCAGTTTTGTCCGTGCGGCAGACGCCATGGGCATCACTCAACCGGCGTTCAGCCGCAGCATTCAGGGGCTGGAGCAGGAATTCGGTTGCGTGCTGGTCGATCGCGGCAACAAGGATCTGCGCCCGACGCCCGAAGGCCAGGTGGTGCTGCAACACGCCCTGAGCCTGGTGCAGGGCGCAGCTTTGCTCAGCGCCGAAGTGACGCAGATGACCAAGCTCGACGCTGGCGAAGTGCACTTCGGCTGCGGCCCGGCGCCGGCAGTGAAACTGGTGCCGGATGCGGTGGCGCAGTTCATCAATGCGCACCCGAAAGTGCGCACCTGTTTTCAAGTGGATAACTGGGAAAAACTCAGCCGTGCGCTGAGCCGCGAAGAGATCGAATTCTTCATCGCCGACATCCGCCATTTCGAATCCGACCCGAATTTCCAGACGCAACCGCTGACGCCCAAGCGCGGCGTGTTTTTCTGCCGGCCGGGGCATCCGTTGCTGGCCAAGGAAAGCCTGTCGACCAACGACATGTTCGACTACCCGCTGGCCGCCACACTGATCCCGCCGGGCATTCGCAAGCTGCTGGCGAACCTGAGCGGGCGCATCGATTTCTCGCCGACCATCGAGACCGAGCACTTTCCGGCACTGGTCAAAGTGGTGCTGCAATCCAATGCGATAGGTGTCGGTACCGAGGAGGCGTTTGCCGAGGATGTCGCCAAGGGCTCGCTGGTGCTGCTGCACTGGCGCAACCTGCCGCAGAACCTCGAAACGATGAACGCGCGCTGCGGCATCGTCAGCCGCACCGGGTTTCGACTATCACCAGCAGCGAGGGCAATGATCGAGACGTTGATCGCGTTGGATCGGCAGGACGTCAGCGTCGCTGTCTGAAACCCTTTCGCGAGCAGGCTCGCTCCCACACAGGACCTGTGTACACATCCAATGTGGGAGCGAGCCTGCTCGCGAAGAGGGCAGCGAAGACGCTGGAGATCTAAAGCTTGGCGGCTGAGAGTTCAGGCGCCACCCAATCACTGACCTTGAACGGCTTGCGGATCAGCTTCTGCTGCGCCGCCAGGTCGACCTTGTCCTGCAGGCCGCTCAAGAACACCGGATCCAGTGTCGACGGGAAAATCTCACTGAGATTCTGGTCCTTCAGATCCTGAGCCAGAATCACCGGCGGATAACTGGCCAGCCCTGATACCAGCTGCACATAGGCGTCCTTGTTGCTGTCCTGCGTCAGCCACTCGACCGCTTGCTGCTGCGCCTTGAGCAGTTTCGCAATGACCTCAGGATGGGCGTCGACAAACTTGCCATTACCCAGCAGCACCGCCTGCACGCTGCCAGCGCCGCCAAGGTCCTTGGTGTTGAGCGGCAATTCCGCCAGGCCTTTGGCTTGCAAGGCACTCAGCGCGGAGCTGCCCCACGAGGCATCGATCTGCTTGGCCGCGAGTGCCGAAACCGCCGCGTTGAAATCCAGATTGATGACCTTCAGATCCTTCTCGCTCAGGCCCTGACTGGCCAGCGCCGCATCGAACGACAGCTGCGTCGCCGTCCCGCGAAAGATCGCCACGCGTTTGCCCTTGAGATCCTGCAAGGTCTTGATCCCCGAGCCGGGCACCACGCCGAGGTATTGCTTGACCCCACGCGCCGTCGCGCTGAGCAGGCGCGTGTCCAGACCGTTGGACTTGCCGATGATGGCGGCCAGATCACCGAGATAGGCCAGATCGACCTGCCCATTGGCAAACGCCTCATTGATCACCGGCCCGGCGCCCTTGAAGAAACTCCACTGGATCTTGATGCCCTGCTCGGCGAAGGCCTTTTCGAAGATCTGCTGATCGCGCAGCACATCGACGATGCCGCCGCCGCTGTGTTGAGTGCCGGCGCTGAGGTCGGGCACCGCGATGCGGATTTCCTTGAGTTCTTCGGCTTGGGCGCCAAGCGCAAGAAAGCCTGCAAGCGCGGGGGCGGCCAGCAGGCTGATGATTCGTTTGAAGGGAAGGTTCATGGGTGCGGCTCCTTGATCGCTGAGGAGCCGAAAGTAGGCTGACTGGCTACATTCGCTTAAATACTAAAAATTCACATTTTTATATCTTTATGAGCTAAGCAAGTGGTTGTGCGGCGTGCAGCGCGATATGCATTAACAGCATCGAAAATATTCTTCGAATGCATTGGATGCGCGTAAGCAGGCAAGCCTTAAATGGATTCGCTTATCTCCCGATAGCATCTAACGCAACTTTGTTAGATCAGTTTCATATATGACGAAACCCAGTGTGGGAGCGAGCCTGCTCGCGAATAGGCCATACCAGCCGACATCAGTGCTGCCTGAAACAGCCATTCGCGAGCAGGCTCGCTCCCACATGAAAAGCGGTTCGCCATGCAACCCGACAACGGAGGTCACCCATGGCCCGTCAATCTCTGCTCAGCCTGCCGCTGGCCGCGCCGCCGCTGAAAAGCCGTCGCACCTGGCCGAGCCTGAATCAACGCCTGTTGCCCTGGCTGTTGCCCGTCAGCCTGTTCGTCCTGTGGTGGCTGGCCGCGCGCAATCAGTGGATGAGCGAGCAGATCCTGCCGGCGCCATCGCTGGTGTGGAGCAGCGCTGTGGAACTGGCCCAAGGCGAGTTGTGGAGTCATTTGTGGATCAGCCTGCAACGGTTGTTCTGGGGCTTGTTGGCAGGCGTTTCGACCGGCGCGGTGCTTGGCGCCGCACTGGGCTTCAGTCGACGTCTGGAGCGCCTGGTTTTTCCGACATTCGCTGGATTGGCGCAGGTGCCGACGCTGGCGTGGATTCCGCTGTTCATGGTGTTCTTCGGCATCGGCGAAGTGCTGAAACTGGTGGTGCTGATCAAGGCCATTGTGGTGCCGGTGACCTTGCACACACTGGTTGGCGTGCGCGATGCGCAACCGAAACTGCGCGAAGCCGCCGCCGTGTTGCGCCTGCCGCCGCGTCTGCTGATTCGTCGTCTGGTGCTTCCCGCTGCGCTGCCGGCGTTCATGGCTGGCGTGCGCCTGGCACTCGCCGCCGGCTGGACCTCGTTGCTGGCGGTCGAGCTGCTGGCCTCCAGTGAAGGCATCGGCTATCTGATGGTCTGGGCGCGGCAGCTGTTCATGCTCGACATCGTGTTCGTGTGCATCGTGGTCATCGGTCTGATCGGTGTGGCCATGGATCGCGGCATCGGCCTGCTCGACCGCAGACTGGTGCACTGGCCGCACCCGGCCACCGCGCAAATCACTCGCGGCCCGCGCTATCAGGGCTGGCAACGCCTGCAACCGTGGCTGTTGCCGCTGGGCTTGTTGGCGCTCTGGCAACACGCCAATGATCAGCAGTGGGTCGACGCGAATATTCTGATCAGCCCTGCGGCTGTGCTGAGCACGACGTGGGACGGACTACTCGACGGCACGCTGGTCAACGGCATGGCGCTGAGCCTGAGCCGCACCCTGGGCGGCTTGCTGATCGGTGGCGGCCTCGGTTTCGCCCTGGGCTTGCTGCTCGGCCTGTCGCGTTTCAGCGAACGCCTGCTCGGCCCGACACTCGCCGCACTGCGGCAGATTGCGATTTTCGCCTGGGTGCCACTGCTCACCGCGTGGTTCGGTCTCGGCGAACTGGCCAAGTGGGTGTTCGTCGCTCTCGCCGCCTTCTTCCCGCTGTTCGTCGCCACCCAGCGCAGCGTCGCCAATCTCTCGCCGCAACTCAACGAAGCCGCGCAAGTGCTGCGCCTGAGGCTCGGCCAGCGCCTGCGTCGACTGGTGCTGCCCGGCGCTGCGCCGGGGATTTTCGCAGGGCTGCGATTGAGCCTGATCTACGCCTGGCTCGGCACCATCGGCGCTGAATATTTCATGCCGTCCAATGGCGGCATCGGCAGCCAGATGATCGGCGCGCAGCAGCTGTTGCGCATGGATCTGATCATGGCCGGCATGCTGCTGGTCGGCCTCACCGGCGCCCTGCTCAACCTGATCGGCCAACGCCTGGAAATTCGCGCGACCCGCTGGAGACACGCATGAACGCACCGATTGTCAGCTTCAACCACGTAGGCAAATCCTTCGCCGTCAACGGTTTCGAACTGGAGGCGATTCGCGAATTCAACCTGGACATTGCCGAGGGCGAATTCGTCGCCATCGTCGGCTCCAGCGGCTGCGGCAAATCCACTTTGCTGCGTTTGCTGGTCGGCCTCGACACCGAGTTTCGCGGACAGATCAGTGTCGATGGCAAGGCCGTCAGCGGCATCGGCGGCGAGCGCGGTATCGTCTTTCAGGAACATCGTCTGTTTCCGTGGCTGACGGTCGCCGACAACATCGGCCTCGGTCTGGTCAATGAACCGCTGAGCGGAGCGCAGAAACAACAACGCATCAAAGACTTTATCGAGCTGGTCGGCCTCAGCGATTTCACCGCGGCCTATCCGCATCAACTCTCCGGCGGCATGGCGCAGCGCGTGGCGATTGCTCGCGGTCTCGTCGCCAGCCCGCGAATCCTGTTGCTCGACGAACCCTTCGGCGCCCTCGACGCACTGACCCGCCAGCAAATGCAGGACGAACTGCTGGCAATCCGCGAACGAGCAAAGATCACCACGATTCTGGTGACCCACGATGTCGAGGAAGCGATTTTTCTGGCCGATCGCGTGGTGGTGATGGAGCCGCGTCCGGGGCGGATCAAGCAAGTGGTCGACATCGCCCTGCCGCACCCGCGCCAGCGCAGCAGTTACGATTTTCATCAGCTGCGCGAAGAACTGCTGCACGAGCTGACCAGTGATGACCATTACCAACCGAGCGCACCGGTGCAGATCCGCGATCTGCCGCTGACGTTCATTGCCTGCTGAACAGGAGTTTCGCGATGCCGCAACGTCCCAACTTTCTAGTGATTCTGGCCGACGACCTAGGCTTTTCCGACATCGGTGCGTTCGGCGGCGAAATCGCTACGCCGAACCTCGATGCGCTGGCCGAGAACGGTCTGCGCCTGACCGATTTCCACACCGCACCGACCTGCTCGCCGACGCGCTCGATGCTGCTGACCGGCACCGATCACCACATCGCCGGCATCGGCACCATGGCCGAAGCGTTGACCCCGGAACTGATCGGCAAACCTGGCTACGAAGGCTACCTGAATGACCGCGTCGTCGCCCTGCCCGAGCTGCTGCGCGAGGCCGGCTATCAAACCTTGATGAGCGGCAAATGGCACTTGGGTCTGAAGGCTGAACTGGCGCCCCATGCGCGCGGTTTCGAGCGCTCGTTTTCACTGTTGCCGGGCGCTGCCAACCACTATGGTTTCGAGCCGACCTACGATGAGCAAACGCCGGGCCTGCTGAAATCCACCCCGGCGCTGTACATCGAGGACGATCAGTTTGTTGACGAGTTGCCGAAGGATTTCTATTCCTCCGATGCCTTCGGCGACAAGCTGCTGCAGTACCTCAAGGAACGCGATCAGACCCGGCCGTTCTTCGCTTACCTGCCCTTCTCCGCGCCGCACTGGCCGCTGCAGGCACCGGCCGAGATCGTCGAGAAATACCGTGGCCGCTATGACGCCGGCCCACAAGTGCTGCGCCTCGAACGCCTGGAAAAACTCAAGGCACTGGGTCTGATCGAGGCAGACGTCGAACCGCACCCGCTGATTCAGCTCAGCGCGCAGTGGGACGCGATGAGCGATGAGCAAAAGCAGATTTCCGCACGAGCCATGGAGGTCTACGCGGCGATGGTCGAGCGCATGGACTGGAACATCGGCCGGGTCGTCGATTACCTGCGCCAGCAAGGCCAGCTCGACAACACCTTCATCCTGTTCATGTCCGACAACGGTGCCGAAGGCGCGCTGCTGGAAGCGTTCCCCAAATTCGGCCCGGAGCTGATGACCTACCTCAACCAGCATTACGACAACAGCCTCGACAACATCGGCCGGGCCAATTCCTACGTCTGGTACGGGCCGAACTGGGCGCAAGTGGCAACCGCGCCGTCACGCTTGTTCAAGGCTTTCACCACCGAGGGCGGGATCCGCGTGCCGGCGCTGCTGCACTATCCACAATTGCCGCTGAAAGGGCAGATCAGCCATGGTTTCGGCACGGTGATGGATATCACCCCGACCATTCTCGATCTGGCTGGCGTGCGGCATCCGGGTAAACAGTGGAAAGGCAAAGCGGTGGCGCCACTGCGCGGCAAGTCGTGGCTGGGCTTCCTGTCCGGCGAGACCGCGCAGGTGCATGACGAGCATACGGTCACCGGTTGGGAATTGTTCGGACGCCGGGCGATTCGCCAGGGCTCGTGGAAAGCGGTATGGATCCCCGGGCCGGTCGGGCCAGCGACCTGGCAGCTTTATGATCTGGCGAATGATCCAGGGGAGATTCATGATCTGGCGTTGAGTCAGCCGCAGAAACTCACTGACCTGATCGGGCATTGGCAGCGGTATGTAGAAGAGACCGGGGTGATCCTCAGTGCTTCGCCGTTTCAGCCGGATTGAACCAAGATCAAAAGCCCCCCTCACCCCCAGCCCTCTCCCTGAGGGGGAGGGGGAAAGGGAGCAGATCTTCATGCTTTTCCAACCTGAGGTCGGCTCGAAATTTCAGGTCGATGTATCCAGCATAAACAGCTAGATCAGTCCCCTCTCCCCTGGGAGAGGGTTAGGGTGAGGGGCATCTGTCAGGCCTCCACCGCCTCCCCGGACACCACTTCCTCATCTCCGCGCACAAACCGGTTCGCCCGGCCAAACGTGCCGAAATCATTGAACCGCACGCCCATCTCGCGCATCACCTTGTGCGCCACCGGCACGGTCATCTGACGAATGTAAAACGGCTCCTTGACCACGAAATGATGAATCCCGTGACTGCTGCCGAAGTTGAAGCAGAACGCTTGCAACGGCCACAGCCACCACGGGTTCAGCACCTGGCATTGCTGCAGCACATTGCCCGGTTCGACGTCGCCGTAGTAATGCATGTTCGAGCTGATGAAGTGCAGGCAGAAAGTGCGCAGCACGTTGGGGCCGATGATCACCACGGCGGCGATATCGATCACCTGCATCACCGACAGCGTGGTGGCCGACCATTCGATGGGCGAGCCGAGCAAATGCGCAATGCCATTGGCCGCGTGAAAGCCGAGAAACACATACCACGCGCCCCAATGCAGCAGCGCCAGCGGTGCGTAGACCTTGAGCACGCGTTTGGCGATGCTCCACTTGTGTGCCCAGGTCCTGGCGCGGAGCAGGCGGATAAACGCCGACATGACGTTATCGCCAACCATCAGCAGACGGGCAAACCCCCACGGCTCGCCATTGGTGATTGCGCGCTCTTCCATGTCGGCTTCAGTGCCGGAAACCTTGTGATGGTTGAGGTGCAGATGACGACGGATCCACGGGTTGATCGTGCTCGGTCGCGCCAGCCAGACCAGGCCCATCATCAGGTTGTGCGGCACGCGCTGCTTGCGGAAGTACATGCTGTGGATCAGGTCGTGTTCCAGCTCATGGGTCAGCGAGGCGAAAAACCCGTTGAGCAGCAGGCACACCCACCAGGCCATATGGCCAGTGATGTACAGCGCCGCCGAGCCGATCATCCCGGCCAGCGCCAACGCCAGAATCCCCGCACCGAGGGCATCCTGATGCTGAAGCATCGGGTAGCGCTCACGCAATTGCGCACCCTTGGCCAACACCACTTGGCGAATATGTGCCGAGCGCTGCGCCGCATTCAGTCGTTCAGGGCTTGCAGAAGTACCGTCCATGCTTCCATCCTCGGGTCTAAGATGAATGCATCGTGCCTTGCCGGGGTTCGATCCGCGCTAGCCAAGAACGCCAACCTGTTGACCGGACGCGCCAATCCGCATGAAGGAACCGACCTCCCTCGCCAGCTGGACCCGCGCCTTGCGCAAACAACTCGACGCGCTCGGGCTGGACAGCCTTGCCTTGTGCCAACAGGCCGGGCTCGACCCAACGCTGATGGACGACCCCAATGCGCGCTATCCGCTATCCGGTACCACGCGCCTGTGGGCGCTCGCCGTTGAAGCCAGCGGCGACCCGGCGCTGGGCTTGCGCGTGTCGCGTTTCGTCAGCCCGACCACGTTCCACGCGCTTGGTTATGCACTGGTGGCGAGCGGCAGCTTGCGCGAAGTGTTCGAACGCATCGTGCGTTATCATCCGGTGGTCAGCGATGCGCTGGAGCTGGAGCTGAGCCGTAGCAATGACCGTTATCAATTTCGCCTGAAAATTCCGCCCGGCAACCCGGCGCCGGCCTTCGAAGCCATCGACGCATTTACGGCGATCTACGTGCGCACCTGCCGCAATCGCCTCGGCCGTGACTACGCACCGCTGGCGGTGTACTTGCGCCGCCCCGAACCGAGCGATGCCCAGCAATGGCACAAAGTCTTCCGCGCGCCGGTGTATTTTTCCGCCGCCGAGGACCGCCTGGAATTCGCCCTCGGCGACTTCGACAGCCACCTCGACGACGCCAACCCGGAACTGGCCGAGCACAACGAAGCCGTACTCAAACGCACCCTCGCCCAGCTCAAACCGCTGACCTGGGAGCGCAAGGTGCGCGATGCCATTGAAGAACAACTGCCCGAAGGCGAACCGAGCGCCGAACGCATCGCCCAGGCCTTGCACCTGAGCCTGCGCAGCCTGCAGCGGCATCTGGCGGATGAGGGCTGTCGCTTCGACACCCTGCTCAACGAAAGCCGCGAAAATCTCGCGCTGCTGCACCTGCGTGACCCGCAGTGTTCCTTGAGTGAAGTCAGCTATCTGCTGGGATTCGCTGACACCAGCAGCTTCAGCCGCGCGTTCAAGCGCTGGACCGGGATGACGCCGGGGCAGTTTCGGGATCAGTTGCGCTGATCCGAAATCACCATTGTGTGATCCAGCGCCTTCGCGAGCAGGCTCGCTCCCACCGTTGGAATGCGTTAGCGAGCCTGCTCGCGAAGAGGCCGTCAGACCACCACAAACCCCAGCTCAAAAACAGTGCCGTCGGCGTCACTCCTCACCCGCACCTGCCCGCCATGCAACTGCATGATCGACTGCACGATCGCCAAACCCAGCCCACCCGAATCTCCCGGTTCCGCACGTGAAGGATCGACGCGGTAGAAACGGTCGAACAGTTTGCCCAGATGCTCAGGCGCGATGACCGGGCCGTGGTTGTGCACTTGCAGCCAGCACATACCCGGTTCATCGCGGCGTTGCAGGCTGATCAGGCTGCCGGGGTCGGCGTGGCGTACGGCGTTGGCCAGCAGGTTGCCGAGGGCGCGTTGCAGCAGTTGCTGGTCGGCGAGCAATTCGCCGTGCATGCGGTTTTGCAGTTGGAGGTCGCGGTCATCGGCGAGGGCTTCGAAGTAATCGCAGAGCTCGTCGCCGACGTCGTGCAAGTCCAGTGTGTGCAGATTTAGCGCACGTTCGGCCTGTTCGGCGCGGGCGAGGAACATCAGGTTCTCGGCCATGCGCTTGAGCCGTTCGAACTCTTCCATGTTCGAGGCCAGCACTTCCTGATATTCGGCCGTGCTGCGGGGATGGTTCAGGGCCTGGCCGTTGCTGGCGAGCAAGGTGTGCAGCGGCGTGCGGATTTCGTGCGCGAGGTCGGCGGAGAATTGCGACAGGCGCTGCACGCTGTCGTCCAGCCGCGCCAGCATGGTGTTGAGCGCGTGCACCGGCTCGCGCAGTTCGCTCGGCGTGCCCTCGGTAGGCAGGCGTCGATCGAGGCTGCGCAGATCGATACTGCGCACCGCTTCGCTCAACTGATGCAAGGGCTGCAAGCCACGCCGCAGCAATAACAGACCCAAGGCAAATGCGAGCACCGCGCCGAGGCCGACGGACAGGTACAGACGCAGGCGATAACTGCCGAGCATCTGCTCGCGCTCGCTGAGCACTTTGCCGGCGATCACCGTGAGGGTTTCACCGTTGGGGCCTTGGGCCTGGCCGGACAGCAAGGCCAATTCGGCGCCGTCGCTGGCCTGCCAGGTGAGCACGTCACGGCGCTGCGGCATTTGCTCTCGCGGTAATGCATTGAGCGCGGGCAGTTCACGCTGACGCGGGTTGATCGCGATCACGCTGGAGCCGTCGGCCCGGCGCACCAGCAGCAGACTGTCGAGATTACCGAGCATGTTCTGATACAACCGTGGCCGTGCCTGCAAGGCGTCGAGGCTGTCGCTGTCGGCGAGCAAGGCGCGCACTTGCTCGAGGCGACCGAGCAAGGCCATGTCGTCACGAAAGGCCAATTCCGAGGCCAGCGAGCGGTAGAGGAACACGCCGATTGCGCTCAGCACCAGCGCGCAGACCATGGCGAAGGCCAGCGCCAATCGCCAGGCGATCGACTTACTCCACATCGTCCGGCGCTTCCAGTTGATAACCGACGCCGCGCACGGTGTGGATAAGTTTCGGCATGTACGGATCATCAACCTTGGCGCGCAGACGCCGGACGGCGACTTCGACCATGTTGGTGTCGCTGTCGAAATTCAGGTTCCACACTTGCGAGGCGATCAGCGTGCGCGAAAGCACTTCGCCCTGGCGGCTGGCGAGCAGTTGCAAGAGGGCGAATTCTTTGTTGGTCAGGGCAATGCGCTGGCCGCCGCGACTGACCCGTCGGCGCAATACGTCGATTTCCAGGTCGGCGATGCTGTACGACTCGGCTTCGCGCATCGGCCCGCGTCGCAGCAGCGTGCGTACGCGCGCGAGCAGCTCGGCGAACGCGAAGGGTTTGAGCAGGTAGTCATCCGCGCCCAGTTCCAGCCCACGCACGCGGTCTTCGATAGCGTCCTTGGCGGTGAGAAACAGCACCGGTGTGGCGCCGCGCTGGCGAATCAGCTGGAGCAATTGCCAGCCGTTGAGGCCAGGCAGCATCACATCGAGGATGATCAGGTCGTATTCCTGTTGCTCGATAAAATAGCGGCCGTCGAGGCCATTGAGCGCCACGTCCACGGCGAAACCCGACTCGCCCAGGCCCTTGGCGAGGAAATTGGCGGTTTTGGCTTCATCTTCTACGACCAGCAAACGCATGGCACACCTCGATTGATCAGGTACACAGGCTAGGCGTGTTCGGCGCCGTTGCCCATTACAAACTTGTAATCCGCCTGACGGGGTTCTGACGAAGTGCGCCGGTTAAGGTGCAGACCTTCCCATTCGGAGCCTGCACATGACCGTCAAATACCTTGTCGCCAGCCTGATCCTCGGCCTCAGCGGCGCTGCAAGTGCCACGCCAGAACTGCTGCGCCACGCCGATCTCGACCTGAAAACCGCACGCTGGCTGGCGGACAAGGCGATGAGCAGTTGCACCGGCACGGTGTCGGTGCTCGACCGTGGCGGCAACCTGCTGGTGACTCTGCGTGGTGACGGCGTTGGCCCGCACAACACCGCCGCCAGCCAACGCAAGGCCTACACCGCGCTGTCGACCAAGACGCCGACACGGCTGTTCGCCGAGCGCGCCCGCAGCAACCCGGAAACCGCCAACCTCAACACCCTCGATGAATTGCTCTTGCTCGGCGGCGGCATTCCGCTGTTCGCCGGCAGCGAACTGGTCGGCGCCATGGGCGTGGCCGGTTCCGGCGGCGGTGAGCAAGACGAAAACTGCGCCCGCGCCGCCGCCGACAAAGCCGGCCTGACCATCACCCGTTCCCACTAAGGAGATCCACCATGACCACCCTGCGCATGACCCTCGCCGCGCTCAGCCTGAGCGCTGTTTCCAGCCTGGCGCTGGCCGCCGGCAATCCGCTGAGCGTGCACGTGCTCAACCTGGAAAACGGCCTGCCGTCACCGGGCATCAACGTCACCCTGGAAAAACACGTCGGCGAAAACTGGCAGCCACTGGCCAAAGGCACCACCAACGAGCAAGGGCGGATCGCCGAGCTGTTCCCGGCCAAACAGCCATTCGAAGCCGGTGAATACCGCGTGGTGTTCAAGACCGGCGAGTACTACCAGAAGATCAAGCACGAGACGTTCTTCCCGGAAATTCCGGTGATCTTCCAGGTCAAGCAGACCGATCAGCACTACCACATCCCGCTGCTGCTGAGCCCGTACGGTTTCTCGACCTATCGCGGTTCGTAATCCAAACGCAGATCCTTCGTAGGAGTGAGCCTTTGTGGTGAGGGGATTTATCCCCGCTGGAGTGCGCAGCAGTGCCTTTTTCAGGGCCGCTTCGCGCCCCAGCGGGGATAAATCCCCTCGCCACAGGTGCCAGTTCCGACATTGGATCGGTTTCAGTTTTCAGATCGTGGCCAAGGCACGCAATCTCACCGCATCGAGAATTTCGATTTCGCCGTATGCGAGCCCGATAATCCCCTGCCCCTGCAGATCCTTGAGGATCTGATTGGTGGTCTGCCGCGACAGCGACAGCATCGCCGCCAGCTGCTCCTGCGGCAGTTGCAGCGTCCGGCGTGGTGCGTCGAGTTCGCCGTAGCCTTCGGCAATCATCAGCAGCCGATGGGCGAGACGCGCCGGGGCTGGCAGCAGGCTCAGCTGTTCGAGATTGATGAAGGCCAGGCGCAATTTGTGGCTCATCAACAGCGCCAGATGCCGCCAGTACTGCGGCTGTTCGTCGAGCAATTTGAGCAACGCCGCTTGCGGAACATTCAGCAAGGTGCACGACCCGACTGCATAGGCATCGTGAGTGCGAGGCTGGCCATCGAACAGGCAGATTTCGCCGAACCAGTGCGGCGCCTCCACCAGACTCAGCAAGGCCTCCTTGCCCTGCTCGCTCACCGCGCCAATGCGCACGGCGCCATCGAGCACTGCATACAGACCGCACGGCGCATCGCCACGCTGGAACAGTCGTTGTCCCGCCGTCAGCCGCCGCTCCCGAGCCAGCGCCAGCAGGCTATCCTGAAAAGATGCAGGCAAATGACTGAACCACTGGCCGCTGAGCAACCGTGCACGAATTTGCATAACCACTCCTGGAGTGTCGCCTGCCCGACAGAGCGAACGCGGATACCGAGGGATGATGCATTCAACCCCACTGGAGGAACAACAATGAAAAGCCTCGTCGACCACCTCAGTCAATACGCCGCCTACCACCGCGACCCGCGCAACATTGCCAGCCACTTTATCGGCATTCCGCTGATCGTGGTGGCGGTGGCTGTCCTGCTGTCTCGGCCGCAGTGGGAGCTGGGCGGGCTGTGGATATCTCCAGCCGTTGTGGTGGCGCTGGCCTCGGCGTGGTTTTACCTGCGTCTGGAGTTGAAGCTTGGCGTGTTGATGACAGTACTGATGGGGCTGTCGGTGTGGGCCGGGCATGCGCTGGCGCAGCAGAGCACCATGGTCTGGCTGAGCAGCGGCCTGGCGATGTTTGTGATCGGCTGGGTGATCCAGTTTGTCGGGCATCACTATGAAGGGCGCAAACCGGCGTTTGTCGATGATGTGTCGGGGCTGATTGTCGGGCCGTTGTTCGTTGTGGCTGAGTTGGCGTTTCTGCTGGGGATACGGCAGGAATTGAAACAAGAGATCGAGTTGCGGGCGGGGATGGTGCGGGTCAATCCGAATCGCGCTGCGGTCTAGATCGTATTCGCGAGCAGGCTCGCTCCCACATTTGGAATGAGTTTTCCCTGTGGGAGCGAGCCTGCTCGCGAAGCTTTAGTCTTTAAATATTGGCGACTTTCTGCCAGACCTTCGGCTTGAAGAACAGGGTTTCACCCTTGGCCAACCCGATCAGGCTGTCGTGGTCTTTCACCACTTCGGCCTCGATCAAATCCGTCTGCCCTTCCACCTTCAGCGTCACCCGCGTCGTCGCACCCAAAGGGCGGATATCGCGCACTTCAGCGGCATGGTGATCTTCCAGCTCATGCTTGGACAACGACACTTCATGCGGGCGGAACAGCACGTGGTTGTCGTCGCTCAACAGCAAGCGGTTCGAATCGCCGAGGAAGTGATAGACGAAATCGCTGGCCGGGTTTTCGTAGACGTCGCCCGGTGAGCCGATCTGCTCGATCACACCCTTGTTCATCACCACGATGCGGTCGGCGACTTCCATCGCTTCTTCCTGGTCGTGGGTCACGAACACCGAAGTCAGGTTGATGTCTTCGTGCAACCGCGCCAGCCAGCGCCGCAGTTCCTTGCGCACCTTGGCGTCGAGGGCGCCGAACGGTTCGTCGAGCAGCAGCACTTTAGGTTCCACCGCCAGGGCACGGGCCAACGCGATGCGCTGACGCTGGCCACCGGACAACTGCTCCGGGTAGCGATCCGACAACCAGTCCAGTTGCACCATGTTCAGCAGTTCGTGAACCTTGGTGGCGATCTGGCTTTCGCTCGGGCGCTGGTTTTTCGGTTTCATCCGCAGGCCGAACGCGACGTTGTCGAACACCGTCATGTGGCGGAACAAGGCGTAATGCTGGAAGACGAAACCGACGTTACGATCACGCACATCGTGGCCGGAAACGTCCTCGCCGTGAAAAACGATGTTGCCCTGATCCGGGGTTTCCAGACCGGCAATAATGCGCAGCAAGGTGGTTTTGCCGCAGCCCGACGGACCAAGCAGCGCGACCAGCTCACCGCTGTGGATATCCAGGCTGATGTTGTCCAGCGCCTTGAACGCGTTGAAATTCTTGCTGACGTTACGCACTTCGATCGACATGAATTATTCCTCCGCGGCGCTGGCGCGCAGACGGTTGATACGGTTTTCGCTCCACTGCTTGAGCAGCAGGATGAAGAGCGCCAGGATCAGCAACAGGCTCGCCACGGCGAACGCGGCCACGTGGTTGTATTCGTTGTAGAGGATCTCGACGTGCAGCGGCAAGGTGTTGGTCACCCCGCGAATGTGCCCGGAAACCACCGACACCGCACCGAACTCGCCCATGGCCCGCGCGGTACACAGCACCACGCCATAAATCAGGCCCCACTTGATGTTCGGCACGGTGACGTGCCAGAACATCTGCCAGCCATTGGCACCGAGCAGGCGCGCGGCTTCCTCCTCCTGGGTGCCTTGTTCCTGCATCAGCGGAATCAGTTCACGGGCCACGAACGGCACGGTGACGAAAATCGTCGCCAGCACAATGCCCGGCAGGGCGAAGACGATCTGGATGTCGTGATCCTGCAGCCACGGCCCGAACAGGCCCTGCGCACCGAACATCAGCACGTAGACCAGACCGGCGATCACCGGCGACACCGAGAACGGCAGGTCGATCAGCGTCACCAGCATGCTCTTGCCACGAAACGAGTATTTGCTCACGCACCACGCCGCACTGACACCGAACACCAGGTTCAGCGGCACCGAAATCAGCACGGCGAACACGGTAAGTTTCAGTGCCGACAGTGCGTCCGGTTCAAAGATCGCGGTGAAGAACGCGCCGAGACCGTTTTTCAGACCTTGCGATACGACGATGAACAACGGCAGCAGCAGAAACAGAAAAAAAATCAGCCAGCCAAGACCGATCAGGACTCTGCGCGAAGTGGCACTGCCACGGCGTGCAGCGTTGGCCGAAGAGGCGGCCGCAATGGACGATTGGGACATGTTCGCGCCTCCTTATGGGGTTTCGATGCGCCGCTGCAGCAAGTTGATCAGCAGCAACAGGATGAAGGAAACCACCAGCATCAATACGCCAATGGCGGTAGCGCCGGTGTAATCGTATTGGTCGAGTTTGACCATGATCAGCAGCGGCAGGATTTCGGTTTTCATCGGCATGTTGCCGGCAATGAAAATCACCGATCCGTACTCGCCGACGCCACGCGCGAACGCCAGGGCAAAACCGGTCAGCCAGGCGGGCAGCAGTGCCGGAACCAGAATGTGGCGAAATACCTGCCATGGCTTCGCACCCAGGCACGCCGCCGCTTCCTCGACTTCACGGGGAATATCGGCCAGCACCGGTTGCACCGTGCGCACCACGAACGGCAGCGTGACGAAGGTCAGCGCCAGGGTGATGCCCAGTGGGGTGTAGGCGATTTTGAAACCGAGATCGGCAGCGAACTGCCCGACCAGCCCGGCCGGCGCGTACAGCGCGGTCAGCGCGATACCGGCCACAGCGGTCGGCAGGGCGAACGGCAGATCGATCATCGCATCGATCACCTTGCGCCCGGGGAAGGTGTAGCGCACCAGCACCCAGGCCAGCAACGTGCCGATGATGCCGTTGATGATCGCCGCACACAGCGCGGTACCGAAGCTCAGCTTCAACGCCGCCAGCACCCGCGGTGCGGAGATGATCGTCCAGAACTGATCCCAGGTCAGCTGGGCGGCGTGGACGAACATCGCCGCCAGCGGGATAAGCACAATCAGGCTGAGGTACACCAAGGTGTAACCCAGCGTCAGCCCGAAGCCGGGTATGACGGGGGAGATACGACGCGACATAAAAGTCCCTGGTTGAAAACGCATCAATGTGGGAGTGAGCCCTGTGGTGAGGGGACTTATCCCCTCACCACAAAAGCTCAGTCCCACATGTCATGTGCCCAGACATCAGGCCGGTTGAAGGCGAGATTACTGCGCCTGATAAATCTGGTCGAACACGCCGCCGTCGTTGAAGAATTTCGGCTGCGCGGATTTCCAGCCGCCGAAGTCCTTGTCGATGGTCACCAGTTCCAGTTTCGGGAACTGCTGGGCGTACTTGGCCGCTACGTCCTTGTCACGTGGACGATAGAAGTTTTTCGCGGCGATTTCCTGACCGGCCGGGCTGTACAGATGCTTGAGGTAGGCCTCGGCGATCTGCGCGTTGCCCTTCTTCTCGGCATTCTTGTCGACCACCGCCACTGGCGGTTCGGCGAGGATCGACAGCGACGGCACGACGATGTCGAACTTGTCTGCGCCGCCGTCTTCTTTCAGCGCCAGGAACGCTTCGTTTTCCCAAGCCAGCAACACATCGCCCTGACCGTTGTTGACGAAGGTAATGGTCGAACCACGGGCGCCGGTGTCAAGGATCGGCACGTGCTTGAACAGGGTCTGTACGTATTCCTTGGCCTTGGCTTCGTCACCACCGTTGGCTTTCAGGCCATAGGCCCACGCGGCGAGGAAGTTCCAGCGCGCACCGCCCGAGGTTTTCGGGTTTGGTGTGATCACCGAGACATCGTTCTTGACCAGATCGCCCCAGTCCTTGATGCCTTTCGGGTTGCCCTTGCGCACCAGGAACACGATGGTCGAGGTGTACGGCGTGCTCGCTTGCGGCAGACGCTGCTGCCAGTCGGCCGGCAGGCTCTTGCCGAGCTTGGCGATTTCATCGATGTCACCGGCCAGGGCCAGGGTCACCACGTCAGCACGCAGGCCATCGATCACCGCACGGCCCTGCTTGCCCGAGCCACCGTGGGACTGCTGGATTTTCACCGTGTCGCCGGCATGGTCCTTCTGCCAGAACTTGATGAATTCGGCGTTGTATTCCTGATACAGCTCCCGTGTCGGGTCATACGACACGTTGAGCAGCTCGTAATCCTTGGCAACGGCGGAACCGGCAAACACGGCACTGACCAGCGCGGCCAGAGCGTAACGGCGAATCGACGACATGGTGAAAGCTCCTGGAATTCTTGGTGATGGCTTTTTCTTATGTATTGCTGGAATCGGATCGCGTTGAAAGATCGCCGCCTTCGCCAGCTCCTGCACGCAGCCCCTGTAGGAACTGCCGAAGGCTGCGATCTTTTGATCTCACCCCGGTTGTTTACCGGGTTGCTGCAAACGAAATTTCTCTTTGCGTTCGATCTGTACGACTTGCGCGTTGTGCACAGTGATCTCCACCGCGCCGAACCGCAGATCGCGCAGGGCGCTCTGGATTTCACGCAAGATGGTGCTTTCGTCCTGACCGTCAACGCTGCGAAGGGATGCGCTCATGGTGCTGCTCCTTTGAAGGGGATTTGCCTGGCAGTGGGCGGCACTGCGTTCGGCGTGGGAGCAATATAAGAGAGGCATGGATATTCTTAAAAAGACTATTTAAGAATGTTTATATAACCAGAAATCAATATGAGAGAGGGCAAGGGGTTTGCGCTGATTTGAAATCGTCAAGAGAACTTGTGGCGAGGGGATTTATCCCCGTTGGACTGCGTAGCAGTCCCGTTTTTTTGGGGTCGCTTCGCGACCCAACGGGGATAAATCCTCTCGCCACAGGATCGGTGTTAGCCATATAGGCTTATTCAGCCAATCATTGGCGTTTTCGCCCAATCAAGCCGATCCGCAGACACCGGCCGCCCAAACCAGTAGCCCTGCCCCAGATCGCATTCCTGCGCCAACAGAAATGCCGCCTGCTCAACCTGTTCGATCCCTTCGGCATGGACCTGCATGCCCATGCTGCGGGCCAGCGCGATGATCACCCGGACAATCGCCACGTCATCTTCATCCCACGGCAACCCGGCGACGAAGCCCTGATCGATCTTGAGTTTCTGCACCGGCAGGCGCTTGAGCCGCAACAGCGAGGAATAACCCGTGCCGAAATCATCGATGGCCAGACGCACACCCAGCTCGCGCAAGCGATGCATCTGTTCCAGCGCCACTTCAGGGTCATCCATCACCGCGCTTTCGGTAACTTCCAGTTCCAGATAGACCGGATCCAGCCCCGTGTCGTGCAGCACCTGCGCTACCTGCTGGTAAAGCTCACATCGGGCAAACAGCCGCGAGGAGACATTCACCGCGACGAACGCCAGCACCACACCGCTCTGCTGCCATTGGCACATCTGTCGGCAAGCCTGCTGCATCACCCAGGCATCGATCTCGGCGATCAGCCCGGTGCGCTCGGCAATCGGAATGAATTCCGCCGGTGACACCAGACCGCGTTGCGGATGCTGCCAACGCACCAGTGCCTCGACGCCAACCAGACGGCCGCTTTGCAGGTCATGCACCGGTTGGTAGTAGACGCGCAGTTCCTCCTGCTCCAGTGCGCGGCGCAGCTCGAAGGCGATTTCGACCCGTTGCTGGGCATGGGCGGTCAGCTCTTCGGTATACAGCGCGTAGCCATTGCGCCCGCTACTTTTGGCCTTGAACAGCGCGCTGTCGGCGTTGCGTAACAACTGCTCGGCGCTGAGGGCATCGCTGGGAAACAGGCTGATGCCGATGCTCGCGTTGATGAACAGTTGATTGCCATCTACCAGCACCGGCTCCTTCAAGGCGTCCAGAGTCCGTTGCGCCAGCGCGGCAGCCTGGGCCGGCTGTGGACAACTTTCCGCGAGCACCGCGAACTCGTCACCGCCGAGCCGCGCCAAGGTAATGCCGTGGCCGAACAGTTCCTGCAAACGCGTCGCCACCGCTTTTAGCAACCGATCGCCGACGTTATGCCCGAGGCTGTCGTTGATCATCTTGAAATGATCCAGATCGAGCATCAGCAGCGCGCAGCCACGCTTGTGCGTCTGCGCGGAAGCCAACGCCTGTTCGGCGCGGTCGCTGAACAGCAGGCGATTGGGCAGATCGGTCAACGGATCGTGATGCGCCAGGTGTTTGAGCTCGGACTCGGAATCCTTGATCGCACTGATGTCGGAGAACACCGCCACGTAATGGCTGAGCCGGCCGGAATCATCGTGAATCACCCGGATGGTTTGCCACTGTGGATAAATCTCGCCAGTCTTGCGCCGGTTCCAGATCTCGCCGCTCCACTCACCTTCAGCCTCGAGGGTAGCGAACATCGCCTGATAGAAGCCCGGCGGATGATGACCGGACTTGAACAGACTGGGCTGCTGGCCGATGACCTCGTCGCGCCGATAACCGGTGATCTCGATAAAGGCGCGATTGACGTGGACGATCAGGCCCCGGTGGTCGGTAACCAGCACCCCTTCGCGAGTGCAGTCGAACACGGCGGCCGCCTGACGCAGACGCTCACGGTCGGTGTGGCGCTCGCGCAAATGCGCGCCGATGCCGAGAAACCCGCACTGCCGCGCCCGTGCGAGGAAAATCAGCGCGGCGCTGATCGTCGCCAGCAGATAACCGTTGATCAGTTGCCAATGGGTCAGCTCACGGGAGTCATCGAAGAATCTGCTTAATAAATGATCAGAAACTTGCAGCCACAGGGCGGCCAGTACGAGGTAGAGCAGCGCTGCACGCAAGGCATCGCGGTAAGTCGCAGACATTCGGTCGTCCATGTCCCTACAAAAAGGTTGGAATTATAGGTCAAGAAACATTCAGCGACTTCTTATCTGAAAGGGCGACTGGTTTTATCTGTGTGCTTAGTGATAATGCAACGGCTGTTTTTATCTTTATCGAGGGCCCTATAGCCTATGTGGTACGAAGGTTTTCTTGGCTTGTCGGCCTGGTCACTGGTCGCGGTCACCCTGCTGATGACCCATGTGACGATTGTCGCCGTCACGGTCTATCTGCACCGTTACTCGGCCCACCGCTCGCTCGAGCTGAATGCGGGTCTGAAGCACTTTTTCCGTTTCTGGCTGTGGCTGACCACGGCGCAGAACACCCGCGAGTGGACTGCCATCCACCGCAAACACCACGCCAAATGCGAGACCGAGGATGACCCGCACAGCCCGGTCATCAAGGGTCTGTCCACCGTACTGCGCACCGGCGCCGAGCTGTACCGCAGCGAAGCGCAGAACCCGGAAACCCTGCGCATCTACGGCAAGAACTGCCCGGAAGACTGGATCGAACGCAACGTCTACAGCCGCTATCCGCTGCTGGGCGTGGCGATCATGGGCGTGATCGACCTGCTGCTGTTCGGCACCATCGGCATCACCATCTGGGCGATCCAGATGATGTGGATCCCAGTGTGGGCCGCTGGGGTGATCAACGGTCTGGGCCATGCCGTCGGCTATCGCAATTTCGAATGCCGTGACGCAGCGACCAATCTGGTGCCGTGGGGCATCCTGATCGGCGGCGAAGAGCTGCACAACAACCATCACACCTACCCCAACTCGGCCAAGCTGTCGGTGAAGAAGTGGGAATTCGACCTCGGCTGGGCGTGGATCAAGGTCTTCTGCTTCCTGCGTCTGGCCAAAGTGCAGCGGGTCGCACCGATTGCCCACCGCGTCGAAGGCAAAGGCAGCCTGGACATGGACACCGCCATGGCGATCCTCAACAACCGCTTCCAGATCATGGCCCAGTACCGCAAATTGGTGATCGGCCCGCTGGTCAAGCAAGAGCTGGCCAAGGTCGATCATTCGGTGCGTCACCAGTTCCACCGGGCCAAACGCCTGCTGTCGCGGGAAACCAGCCTGCTGGAAGACCGTCATCACCTGCGCATCCAGACCATGCTCGAACACAGCCATGCGTTGAAAGTGATCTACGAGAAGCGCCTGGCTTTGCAGCAGATCTGGGTCAAGACCAGTTCCAATGGCCACGACATGCTGGCCGCCATCAAGGAATGGATTCACGAGGCCGAGGCCAGTGGCATCCAGTCGTTGCGGGATTTTGCTGATCAGCTGAAAACCTACTCGCTGCGTCCTGCGACTGCCTGACCGGCAACGAGGCTGCGATCTCAAAGATCGCAGCCTCGTTGCGCTCTTCGGTTCCTGCACCTCGCCGCCCGGCGGGACTCGGTAATGGCCGGGAACTTCGCCGAAAATCCTCTATCTCAATGACACTTCGCCATCCCGGCGGGCTGTCCTGTGGCCGTTGTCGACATTGCGGCGCGCCCTTTGAGATTTGTGCCGATGGTCAACAACAACCAGAAAGACACATCCTTCACCCACTGGCCCGAGGCCGCGCAAACGCTGATGGCGTTGATGCATGCGCAGGGCGAAGTCGCACGCCTGAGCGAGCGCGAACAGTTGATCAGTTCGCTGCTGGTCAGCGTCAACGCCGTACTCTGGGCTTTCAACTGGGAAACCCGCCAGGTGCTGTACGTCAGTCCGGCCTATGAACGGATCTTCGGCCGTTCCGCCGCGTTGTTGCTGGCGGACTACAACCAATGGCGCGACAGCATTTACCCCGATGATCTGGAGTACGCCGAGCAGAGCCTCGCCGAAGTCCTGCACCGAGGTGCGGTGGAAGATCGCGAGTACCGCATCATCGCGGCCGATGGCCAGGTGCGCTGGCTCAGCGACAAATGCTTTATCAATCGCCAGGACGAGCCCGGGCAGCCGGTGATCATCGTCGGCATCGCCGAAGACATCACCGACAAAAAACACATGGAAACCGAGCTGCAACGCTTGGCCACCACCGATGTGCTGACGCAAAGCAGCAACCGCCGCCACTTCTTCGAATGCGCCCACCGCGAGTTCGCCGAGGCGCGGCGCCAAGGCACACCGCTGGCCTTCCTGCTGCTGGACATCGACGATTTCAAAGTGATCAACGACAGCTACGGCCACCCCGAAGGCGACAACGTGCTGCAACGGATCGCCGAATGCGGGCGCGGCTCATTGCGCCGTGGCGATCTGTTCGGGCGAATTGGCGGCGAGGAGTTCGCGGCGGTGTTCCCCGGCTGTGCGCCGGAGATGGCCGTGCAAGTGGCAGAGCGACTGCAGCAGGAGATCCAGCGACTGCGCTTCAACCACGACGGCCAAGCATTCAGCATCACCGTAAGCCAGGGGCTGACCAACCTCACCGACGAAGACAAGAGCCTCGACAGCCTGTTCGCCCGCGCGGATGCGGCGATGTACGAGGCGAAACGGCAGGGCAAGAACCGGATCATTGCGGCCTGACCCGTATTTTGTGGCTGCGGCAATTCTTGTGGGAGCGGGCTTGCCCGCGATGAGGCCTGCACCTTCAACAAAAATGTTGCCTGCGCTGGCGCCTTCGCGAGCAGGCTCGCTCCCACATTGGAATGTGGTGATCTGTCATTTGCGCATCCGCGTCAACTCCGGCAGCCCGATCTTGAGCAACCGCGCCGTCCGGCTCTTCGCCAGTTCCTCAACGCCTTCATGCTCGGTCAGCCGCGCCATTTGCGCTGCCATATGCATCACCAGCGCCTCGCGACTGTAAACGCCACCACCGAGCTGGTAGGCCGAAGCAATCAACTCGCGCAACTCCAGCGGCAGACGCCAGCGGGTGCGCAGTGCCGAGCCATAAGAGGCGCCAAACTTCGCTAGCGCTTCACCGACCTCCTGCAACTCGTCCAGCTCGCCGCCGGCTTGTTGCCACTCCTGCAAGCAGCGCAGCAGCGCCAGATCGCCGAGCCGATGCAGCATGCCCGCGCAATAGCAGCGCTCCTGATCGAGATCGAGCATGCGCGCCAACGTGCGGGCGTATTCCGCTGTGTGCAGTGACAGCTCCCAATAGCGCTCGGCGTAATCCGCCAGGCATGGATCGCTGAGCCGCGCGCTGCGTTTTAGCGCCAGGCCGAGAATCAGGTTCATGCTCTGCCCGGTGCCGAGTCGGTGCAGCGCCTGGGCCAGGGTTTGCACCGGCGCGCCGTAGTGTTGCGCGGCACTGTTGGCGGCTGCGATCAGCACGGCGGTAATCTGCGGATCGGTGCGGACCTCTTCCTCCAGCAACTTGAGGTCCAGCCCTTCGGGATTGAGGCTACGCTTGACCGCCACTTGCACGTCGGTCATCAACGGCGCGCCATCGGCCTGCTCGCGACGCCGCTCAAGGAACACCGAGAGCGTCATGCCCGGCGCCAGTGCCGGCACTTCGCATACCACCGCTTCGCCAGCGTTGAGCAGCAACCCCTGCAAGCGCTCGGTCAGGTCTTCCATATTCAACGGCTTGGTCAGGTACGCCGTCGGCGCCAGCGGAATCGCTTCGCGCACACTGGCGCTGTCGTTGCGGCTGCTCGTCAGAATGAACGGCAGCGGCGGATTGCGTTTGCGCTGCCGGACGCTGCGCAGCACTTGTAATCCATCGATGCCGGGCAGCTCCCAATCGACGATGGCCAAGTCATAGGGCACCTCGCTGAGCAACGACATTGCCTGCTGGCCATCGGCACACAAATCCAGACGCGCATCGCAGCGCACATTGAGTAGCACTTGTTTGAGCAGGTCACGGGACCAGGGATCGGCCTCGGCAATCAACACCCGAGGTACGGCGGGTAAATCAACGGCAGTCATGCGCGCTCTCCTTGCAATGTCTGAACCTTAGCCAATGCTGGCGATTCGATACAGCGCAAACAGGTCCGATGTGTTTCAAGGGACGAAAAAAACCCGCCGAAGCGGGTTTTTGTCGAGCTAGTCACACCAACGGATCAGAGCTCAGAGAAGCACTCTTCGATAATCGCCAGACCTTTGTCCAGTTGCTCATCGGGCGAAGTCAGCGGAACCAGCACGCGCAGCACGTTACCGTAAGTGCCGCAGGACAGCAGGATCAGGCCCTTGTCACGCGCCTTGGCCACCACAGCGGCCACGGCAGTCGGGTTCGGCTTGTGGCTGTCGCCGTTTTCGAACAGCTCGACCGCGATCATTGCGCCCAGCGCGCGCACTTCACCGATCACCGGATACTTGGCCTGAATCGCCTTCAGGCCAGTGACCAGACGCTCGCCGACCGCCTTGCAGCGGTCCAGCAGCTGCTCTTCTTCGAACACTTCCATCACGGCCAGCGCAGCGGCGCAAGCGATCGGGCTACCGGCGTAGGTGCCGCCCAGGCCGCCCGGCGCAATGGCGTCCATGTACTCGGCCTTGCCGCACACGCCGGCCAGCGGGAAGCCGCCAGCGATAGACTTGGCGAAGGTGGTCAGATCGGCGGCAACGCCCATCTGTTCCATAGCGAAGAAGGTGCCGGTACGGCCAGCGCCGGTCTGCACTTCGTCAGCGATCAGCAGGATACCGTGCTGGTCGCACAAAGCGCGCAGACGCTTCATGAATTCCTTCGGCGCGACGTAGAAACCACCTTCGCCCTGCACTGGCTCGATGATGATTGCAGCGATGTCTTTCGGCTCGGCGTCGTTCTTGAAGATGCGCTCGATCGAGGCGATCGAATCGTCGATGCTCACGCCGTGCAGTTCGTTCGGGTACAACGCACGGAAGATGCCGCCTGGCATCAGGCCCATGCCCGCCGAGTACGGCACAACTTTACCGGTCAAACCCAGGGTCATCATGGTGCGACCGTGGTAAGCGCCGGTGAAGGCAATCACGCCAGCGCGGCCAGTGGCGGCACGGGCGATCTTCACGGCGTTTTCCACCGCTTCGGAACCAGTGGTGACCAGCAGGGTTTTCTTGGCGAAGTCACCCGGCACCTTGGCGTTGATTTTTTCGCACAGCTCAACGTAGGGCTCGTAAGCCAGCACCTGGAAGCAGGTGTGGGTCAGCTTGTTCAGCTGTTCAGTCACGGCGGCGATGATTTTCGGGTGCACGTGACCGGTGTTCAGTACAGCGATACCGCCGGCGAAGTCGATGAACTCACGACCTTCGACGTCGGTCACGGTGGCGTTCTTTGCCGACTCGGCGAAGATCGGGTGAATCTGGCCAACACCACGAGGTACGGCATTGGTGCGGCGGGCCATCAGTTCAGCGTTAGTCTTGCTCATTACAGTCCTCATTCGCCGCTCATCGGGCGGCGTGGTTCAAGGATGAAGCGGGAGAAATCGGCGGTAGCAGCATGCGATGATCGACTGCCACGGCGTTCCTGGCCGCAGAGAAAATTCCTGTTTGAAACGACGCAAAGGGACAGCGCTCTCGTGCCCTTTGCGTTTGCAGCGATCCCTTTCTCGGCTTAGATGCCCAGGCAGAGGTATTTGATTTCCAGGTAATCTTCGATGCCGTACTTGGAGCCTTCACGGCCCAGGCCCGAAGCCTTGATGCCGCCGAACGGCGCGACTTCGTTGGAGATCAGCCCGGTGTTGACGCCGACCATGCCGTATTCCAGCGCTTCGGCGACACGGAACACACGGCCGAGGTCACGAGCGTAGAAGTAAGAAGCCAGACCGAATTCGGTGTCGTTGGACATGGCGATCACTTCGGCTTCGTCTTTAAAGCGGAACAGCGGAGCCAGCGGACCGAAGGTTTCTTCCTTGGCCACGGCCGCGTTTTTCGGCACGTTGGTGAGAATGGTCGGCTCGAAGAAGTTGCCTTCCATCGCCTTGCCGCCCGCCAATACGGTGGCACCTTTGCTCACGGCGTCAGCGATGTGTTCCTGAACCTTGGCCACGGCTTTTTCGTCGATCAGCGGGCCGGTGGTGGTGCCGTCTTCCAGACCGTTGCCGATCTTCAGTTTGGCCACAGCTACTTTCAGCTTCTCGGCGAACGCATCGTAGACCGCGTCCTGAATGTACAGACGGTTGGCGCAGACGCAGGTCTGGCCATTGTTGCGGTATTTGGAGATGATCGCGCCTTCGACGGCCTTATCCAGATCGGCGTCGTCGAACACGATGAACGGCGCGTTGCCGCCCAGTTCCAGCGAGACTTTCTTGATGTCCTTGGCGCATTCGGCCATCAACTGGCGACCGATTTCGGTCGAGCCGGTGAAGGACAGTTTGCGCACGATCGGGTTGCTGGTCAGCTCGCTGCCGATGTCGCCAGCGCTGCCGGAGACCACGCTGAACACGCCCGCAGGAATGCCCGCGCGCTGAGCCAGTTCGGCCAGGGCGAAAGCGGAAAACGGAGTTTGCGATGCTGGCTTGAGCACCATGGTGCAACCGGCGGCCAGCGCCGGGCCGGCCTTGCGAGTGATCATTGCCGCCGGGAAGTTCCACGGGGTGATCGCGGCGGTGACGCCAATCGGTTGTTTGATGACGATCAGGCGCTTGTCCGGCTGATGACCCGGAATCACGTCACCGTAGATGCGTTTGGCTTCCTCGGCGAACCACTCGATGAACGATGCGGCGTAAACGATTTCGCCCTTGGCTTCGGCCAGCGGCTTGCCCTGCTCGAGGGTCATCAGGCGCGCGAGGTCGTCCTGGTTCTCGATCATCAGTTCGAACCAGCGACGCAGTTTGCCGGCACGCTCTTTGGCGGTCAGTGCACGCCAGGCCGGCAGCGCCTTGTCGGCGGCCTCAATGGCACGGCGGGTTTCAGCGGCGCCCATCTTCGGCACGGTGCCGAGGATTTCGCGGGTTGCCGGGTTGTTGACCTTGATCGTCTGACCGTTGTCGGCATCGACCCAAGCGCCATCGATGAAGGCTTGCTGGCGGAACAACTGGGTGTCTTTAAGCTGCATGTCGGCTTTCCTTAACAGCACCGCGGCCTGCGCGGAGCAAATTATGATTGTAGAAAGGCGCCTCGCAAGGCTGCCGTCAGGGAAATCAGTGAGCGGATTGTGGCGCATCAACAGTGCACGACCGGGCGCACCTGCGCTGCAACATCCCGCCAAAGAGCGTTTGAAATCTCAAACGGATCGTAGGTTCAAAGGGGGTAAAGGACAATAGGTCGTTCGAAAAAAAGAACAAAAATGCCGCTTTTCAGATCAACGCAACCAAAACCCTTGCCGCAGGAAAAACCTTAGATCAACCCCCGCAAAGCGCCAAGCGAGGGTTTTGCAGGACGTTACCGCTTTAAGGAATGCAGCGATTTTGCGCCGACACGCACACTGACAAAACCCGCCAAACCCGGCATGGACGCCCCGAGCCGACCTAGGTATGATGTCGCCCGCTGCACCAGTAGCTCAGCTGGATAGAGTACTGCCCTCCGAAGGCAGGGGTCGTGGGTTCGAATCCCGCCTGGTGCACCATGAATCAAACGAGAAAGCCCCGGACTGTGATGGTCCGGGGCTTTTTTGTGGGCGATGGCAAGATCGCTGGAACGCCGTCACTCCGTCGTCCAGTCAAACTCGTCATATTCATCGTCGTCATCCCCCTCCTCCTCAGCCTCGTCAAATACCTCGTCTTCTTCAACGAGGTCTTCTTCCGGCTGATTCAGCAGAAATTCCTTACGTGTCTCGGTTACTGCACGCCGCATTTGTTCGCCCTTTTCCGGGCAGTTGAGTAGCTGGGCGATGCGGTCGATTTTTGCTGCCACGGTGTCCTCCAGCGCATTGGCAATGGCTTGATAGTGCGCGTTTTCGCGGGGCAATGCCAAATGGCTGGGGATTCAGGGCAATCAGCCGCCCGAGAGCGGCCGAACCTCAGCGGTGATAACGCCGCACCGCGCTGCTGTTACGCAGCACATGGCCTTTGATTTTTTCCATCAGCTCGGCGCGGGTCAGGCCGGCAGGCAGGGCGTCCGGGGCGAGGTCGAGGGCGTAGATCTGGATGATGTAGTGGTGCGCGCTGTCGCCCACTGGCGGGCACGGACCCATGTAGTGGGTGTTGCCTTTGCTGTTGGTGCCGCCGACGCCTTCGAGGGCGGATTTGGCACCGACGCCGGCCGCGATCTGGTGGGTGGTGGGTTTGATGCCGTAGTGAATCCAGTGATCGACGCCCAAGCCTTTCTGGCCATCCGGGTCGTGCATGACGATGGCGTAGCTCTGGGTACCGGCCGGGCCGGCGTTCCAGCTCAACGCCGGCGACTGGTTCTTGCCGCCGCAGCCGGGTGCGTCACTTGCCGCTGCCGAGGTGAACAGACGGTTATCCGACACGCCGGGGATGCTCAGGGTGAAGCGCTCCTGGGCCTGTGCCGGGAACTGCACGCAAAGGGTCACGGCGATGGCCGCCAGCCATGGGTTGAGAGAGGTCAATCGGGTCATTCCGGGAGCACCTTGTGCAGTGAGGCCGTCGTCGGCCCGCAAACTATAGCTGTACCGTTCGTGCCTTGGCAGTAGCAAATGGCTGAACCTCGCGCGGCGCCGCCAACTCACAAGAGAAATGCCTGCGAGGAAGCCGAACATGTCCCTGCACCGTGTCGCCCGTTTCGCCGATGTCCCGCAAGACCGTGGCCTGCAAGTCGAAATCGGCGACTGCAAGATCGTCCTGCTGCGTGCCAACGGAGAGTTGCGAGCGTTTCAGGGCCTGTGTCCACATGCCGGCGCACCGTTGGCCGAGGGGGCGTTGTGTCACGGCAGGTTGATCTGCCCCTGGCACAAAGCCGCGTACCGTGCCGAGGACGGCGGCCTGTGCGAGCCGCCATCGCTGGACAGTCTCAAGCGATATCCGCTGGAGTTGCGCGGCGATGAAGTCTGGGTCGATGACCAGCCGTTGCCCGATCCGCACACCCCGCCCGCTGACGACCCAAGAACGTTCGTGGTGGTCGGCGCCGGGGCGGCGGGCACGGCTTGCGCGGCGGCATTGCGGGAGAAGGGTTTTGGCGGACGCATCGTGCTGGTCGATGGCGAACCGGGTGCCGGATACGACCGCACGGTGTTGAGCAAATTTGTCCTCGCCGGAGAAATGTCGCCCAAAGATGTCCCGCCGCTGCGCGATGAGGCGTTCTATCAAGCGCAACGGATTGAACGTGTGCAAGGCGAAGTGACTTCACTCGACGCCCCAGGCAAAACGCTGCATCTGAACAACGGCGGCATCCTGCGCTACGACGCCGCTGTACTCGCCACCGGTGGCGCGCCCAATCCATTGCAGTTGCCTGGTGCCGAGTTGGCCAACGTCTTCGTCCTGCGTTCGAAAACTCAGGCTGAACAGATCATCAACGCCGCTCAACCGGGCCAGCGCGCGGTGATCATCGGCGACAGTTTCATTGCCCTCGAATGCGCGTCGGCCCTGCGCGAGTTCGGCCTCGACGTCACCGTGCTGGCACGCCACTCAGTCCCGTTTGCCAAGCAATTCGGCGAGGCCGTGGGCAAGGCGATTCGCGCCCTGCACGAAGAGCACGGGGTGAAGTTCATCAGCGAACACGAGGCCACGCAGATCCTTGGCGAGGACATGGTCGAGGGCGTGCTGCTCGACAACGGTCTGCGCCTGGCGGCGGATCTGGTTCTCGCCGGCGTCGGCGTTCACCCGGCCACTGAGCCTTTCGACTCATTGCCCAGGGAAGAAGACCAATCATTGCGTGTCGACGGCGGCATGCGCGTGAGCGATGGTTTATGGGCGATCGGCGATATCGCCACGTCTCCGCTGAGCGGCCAGCCAACTCGCATCGAGCATTGGCGCCTGGCCCAGCAACACGCGCGCATCGCTGCGGCCAACATGCTGGGTGGCGAGGAGCATTATCTGGATGTGCCGTATTTCTGGACGTACCACTTCGGCAAGAACTACGACTATCTCGGTCACGCGCAGGAATGGGACGAGGTCGAGTTCAGCGGTGAGCCGGAACAGCCGCCGTTCATCGGCCTGTTCGCAAAAGACGGCATCGTTGTTGCGGCGGTGGCCTGCGACAAGCAACGCGCGATGGCGCTGCTGGCCGAGCGGATGAAGCAACCTCTGCGGATCAAAGAGGCCTGGACGCTGATCCAGGCCTGACACCGGTCCTGTAGGAGCTGACGAGTGCAACGAGGCTGCGATCTCTTGATCTTGTTTTTACATAAGCAAAATCAAAAGATCGCAGCCTTCGGCAGCTCCTACAGTGGAGGTCACGTCAGCCGGTTCACCGGCTCGCGATTGTCATCTTCATCGGCATGCAGAAAGATCACCCGCTGTTGCCCCAGCGGCGCGGGCAAGGCCTGCTGCTGTAACGGCCAGAAATGCGTTTCCACATGGCTGATGTCGCCGTCCTGATCGTTATGAATGGTCATCACCCCCGGTGTGCGCAGTTTCTGGAAACGCTCGTCGCACAACTTGAAACTCTTGCTCAGACCTTCATCACCAATTACCGGCGACGGCAAACGGCGCTGGGCGAAGCTGCGGCTTTTGCGTTGCTGGTAACGCGCCCAACCGATCAGGATCACCGCGTTGACCAGCGCCACCCACATATAAACCTGCAAAGTGCCCAAGGCGTCGAACGCCGAATGATCGATGCGCGGCCCGCCGGTGGTTTCGATCAACGGCCATAACCCGCGTACCAGCAGGAACAGCAGGCCAACCCAGGCCAGGACGGTGAGGATCACGTCGATCACCACCAGAAAGGGCCGCTGGCGAGTGCGGATAATTTTCATTTGATGACTTCCTCCTGGTCGTCGCCCAGCGGGCGAATGCCCCGATCAGGACTGACCCAGCGCGCGCGTTTTTTGTGTTGGCTGAACAACACTTTGGGGAAACTGACCAGGGTGGTCAGCAGACTGACGAGCCAGAACACCAACGGATACCAGACCACCCAGAACATGGTCTTGCCCAGACCCGGCTCATACCGCCGGTCAATGACGATGCTGACGGCAAACTGCACCAGGCAGACAAACGCCAGCAACAGACCGGTGAAGGCCGGTGGCATCAGGTGATCCACGGCGATCGCGTCGGGCATGACCATGAACTTGCCCATGCCCCAGAAAATCACCGACAGCAGGAAAGTGAAGGCCCAACCGGTGGACAGGCAGTATTCGAACAGCAGCGGCCACAGGTAGCGATGGCGGTATTGCCAGATGCCGCGAATGTTCTTGAACAGCACTTCGGCGCCACCCTGAGCCCAGCGCAGACGCTGCTTCCACAGGCCGCCGAGGGTTTCCGGCATGAGGATCCAGCACAGCGCGCGCGGTTCGTAGAAGATGCTCCAGTGATCGAGTTGCAGCTTCCAGCTGATATCGATGTCTTCGGTGATCATGTCCGGGCTCCAGTAGCCGACCCGGTTCAGCGCGGTGCGGCGGAACGCGACGATCACCCCGGAGACGGTAAAGATGCGCCCGAAGACCCGTTGCGTACGTTTGATCAGACCGATGATCGAGGAGAACTCGCCGACCTGCACCCGCCCGATCAAGGTCGAACGCGTGCGGATGCGCGGGTTGCCGGTCACTGCGCCAAGACGTGCGTTATCCAGCATCGGCGCGACCAGATAAGCCGCAGTGTTTGGGGCCAGCAAGGCGTCGCCGTCGATGCACACCAGATACTCGCTGCGCGCAGCGATCGCGCCCATGCGCAGGGCTACAGCCTTGCCCTGGTTTTCCGCCAGATGCAGAACCCGCAGTCGCGGATCTTCCTTGGCCAGCGCATCGAGCACTTCGGCGGTGTTGTCCTTGGAGCCGTCGTTGATCGCGATCACTTCGATGTTCGGGTAGTGCTGGGCCAGCGCCGCGTGGATGGTATCGGCAGCGTTATCGCCTTCGTTGTAGCAAGGAATCAGGATCGAAATCAGCGGTTCGCCTTCCAGCGGCGGCGGCAGCGTGTCGTCCTGCCATGGCCAGTGGCGCTCCCAGTGCAGCCAGAAATACAGGCCGCCGGCGATCCACAACCCGGACATGAACAGTGGGTAGAAGAACACGAACGACATCAGGAACTGGCCGGTCACGAGGAAGATCAGCCCCAGCGGAACGCCAAGGACAATCGCCAGAACAAGCAGGGCTAACAGTCTATCCAGCATGTTATGGATTCCATTTGTTGGAGAGTGCAGGCCTTACGGTTTTCAGGTCTGGCAGGTTGTCGAGGAAGTTGTCCGGGTAGTAACCGAAACTGGTCGCGCCCTGGCGCTTGAGCCGGCCCATCCAGTCCGCCAGATGCACGGCGTCGATATCGGCCTGATCCTTCTGGTTCCAGTCGCGCGCCTGCAATTCGAACACGGTGCGGTTGAGCGCGCCGGGACGTTTCTTCACCGTGGCGACCAGTTCTTCCAGCCACGGGCCGGACTCGGCCAGCGTCTGTTTTTCCATCAACGGCATGGCCATCGGCGCCGTCCAGTCGTAGGTGGCGAGGAAGTCATCGAGGTTCTGCGCGAACCACGCTTCGCTCTCCGGATTGAGCATCGGTTCGGCGAAGATGTTGCGTGCGGTCAGCACTTGCGGGCCGCGAATCGCACGGACTTTCGCGGTCAGTTCGTTGGTGAAGTCGATCAGGTAGCGGCTCTTGAAACGCGTCCAGCGTTGCATCGCCGCCGGATCGTCGCGCAGCGCGGCAATCGAACCTGGCAGACCTTGAGCGGCGTAGGCCTTCAGGGCATCCGGGCTGGCGTCCTCGAAATCCGAGAGCACCGCATCGTCGTGGTAGAGAATGCCGTCGACCGAGGTCAGCCGCGCCACGTCTTCATAGATTTCACCGATGATCTTGCGCACTTCGGGATTGAACGGTGACAGGCGTTTGTACTGCTTCGGGTCGACCGAGGTAGTGGCGGTTTTCGGGTCCCAGCGGGTCACGCGCGGCAGCTTCGAATCCAGTTCGAAACTCAGCACCGGCATCCACGCAAAGACCTTCACGTGGGCACGGGTGCGCAGTTGCCAGGCGACGCGGTCGAACAGGTCGGCGCGCATCGGCAAGTGACGGTTGGGGAAGTACAGCGAATGCACCAGACCATCGCCCTTGGGATCGGCGAAGGCTTGCAGGAACACCGTGCTGGCGCCCAGGTCAGCCATGCGCTGCACCAGTTTGCCGAGGTTGATGTCCTGCTGGGCCGGGTCCGGGTCGTAGACGTTGTCGAGGTCGACATGCACCACGCGCATCGGCGCTTCGGCCTGCACCGAGACGATGCTGTTGGCGAAATGCTCGCCATCAGGATCGGAGGCGACCAGAAAGCGCGGCCCGCTCATCAGGTTGTCGAGGGTGTCGAGGCCGTCGTCCAGCGTCAGGGCCATTTCATAGCCCTCCTCACCGACCACGGTCAGCGAGGTACCGTCGGCGGTGCCGTACGGCCAGACCCAGACGCGTGGTTTGTAACCGGTGGCCTTGCGGATCTTCTCGGAAATGTTTTTCACGTCGGTGCGAATGCGCGCCTGGAAGTCGGCTTCGGATTCGTAGCGTTTGGTCACCGGGTCATAACGCCGGGTCGCGGCGGCCGGCTGCAGGTTGCCCTGCGGGTTGCCAAGGATGCCTTTGTGGTTGGCATCGGTGTGAGCGGCGATCTCTACCAACCCGGACCTGGAAATTTCGCGGATCTGCTGCCAGGTCAGGAAGTTCTCACGGTTACGCGGCGTGCCGGCGAAATCCACCGGTTGATTGAGCGGCGTGTCGATCCAGGTGCCGACCGGCGCCAGCAAGGCGTGCCAGTTGTAGGCGCGCAACACTGGCAACACGCGGGTATAGAAGCTGGCGTAACCGTCGTCGAAACTGAGCAACACCGCTCTCGCCGGCAGCTCCGGGCCGCCCTTGCGTGCCGCCATGATCTGGTCGACGGTCACTGGTTTGTAGCCGTTCTCGCGCAGCCAGGCGAGCTGCTCGATCATGCGCTCGGTGCGCACCGCCACCACGGCCTGATCGGGATCACGGTCTTCGACATCGTGGTAGGCAATGCCGAGCACGTGGTTTTTTGGCCACGGTTGTTCACTGGCCGCGACCGGCCGCTCGGAGGGCGGCGCGAAGGCCGGGGCTTGCTGGGCGCAGGCGCTGACCAGCAGCGCTCCCAGCAGAAGGATGAAACGCGAGATAAAAGGCATCTTCAAACTCTTCTAGAAGCGGAAAGTGAGGTCGACAAGCAGACGCAGATCAGTTTCCCGATCACCGTCATAAGGCCGGTTGATCACACTGAACATGCCGCCCACATCGAACACGTCGTTCCAGGCGTACCGTTGGCCGTAACCGAGCAACGCCATGCCGCCGGTGCCGTGGTCGCGCTGGCTGTAGGTGCCCGCGCCGGCCTGGAATTGCTGGCTCCAGGAAGTTTCGTAGCGGTGGTAGAGCACGTGATTGACGTTGACCAGCGGCATCACGCTGAAGTCCGACTTCGGGTTGAAGTACGGCACGTCGTCGGATTTCGAGTTGTGGCTGGTGCCGACTTCCAGGCCGGCGTCGACCTGGATGTTCGGCGCGGTGTAGATGCCCTCGCGCCCGGTCACCAAGGCTTCGACGCGGTTGTTGCCATCACTGAAGTGCGACGGGCTGACCGACACGCGCCACTCGCGGCTTTCGTTGGCGCGCCAGCGCAGAAACGCACTGCCGCCATTGGCCTTGATGTCGCTGTTGAGCGCGCGCAGCGGCGTTTCCGCCGAGAGGTATTCGAGGCTGCCGCCGTACTGCCAGTGATCGTTGATGTCGCGGACTATCGCCAGGCGTGCGCCTTGTTTGTCACCGAAGCCGTAATCGTGATTCGACACCTCGGCTTCGAGGGTCATGTCACGGGTGCGCCGTTCCAGGCCGACACGCTGGAAGCGATGGTGGCCGGTGCCTTCGGCGAAATCACCGGTGGCATAACCGGCCCCGGCGAAGACACGCCAGTCTTCGTTGATCGGCGGGCTGTACAGCGTGCTCTGGATACCGAAATCACGGCTGCCGCTGACCGCACCGGCATCGCCGCTGCCGCCACCGTTGGCCTTGCCGCCGTAGGCTTCGACGCGCAGTTCGGCCATGTCATGCACTTCCCGTTCGCGAGCCAGGCGCTGCACCTGGCGGTTGTCCGGATAACGCGCGACCACATCGTCGACCAGCGCATCGTTCTGCCGCCACTCCTGCAACTCCATCGCGGTGCGCGCCTGAGCGACTTCCAGGCCGGCATCGCGGGGCGCCATGCTCTCGGTTTCCTTGAGCTGATTTTCCGCGCGGCGCGGCCACTGGCGGGCGAGGTAAAGATCGGCCTGGGCCAGACGCAAGCCAAGGTTGCCCGGCGCCTGATCGACCAGCGTCTGCAAACGCTCTTCACCGTGCGGAAGATCGGAACCGTAGGTGCCGGCCTGGGCGGCGAGTTGCTGGGCGTCCATCCATTCGTCGTTGGGGTTGCCGATGGGCAGACCTTTGAGCTCGACGCGCGGACGCTGGGCTTTCGCTGCGTCCTCGGCGACCTTGCGTGCCTCGTCGGCGCGGTCGCTTTCTAGCAAGGAGTAATACAGCGCAGTGGTGTCTTCGAGACGATCACCGACATCGGCGTCCGGCGCTGAAAGCACATGGCGATACAGATCAGTGGCAATCTCAGGCTCGCGTTGATCCAGATAAGACGCCGCCACCCAACGCAGGGCGTAAGTCGGAATCTCCACGCCCTCGGCTTGCAGCTTTTGATATTCGCTGATGACGTCGGCAGTGCGCGCGCGGGCCTTGAGCGCGCCCATGCGGTCGATGCGCCAGCGCGTCACGTCGTCGTGAGCAGTGGCGTCGGGCGTCCAGGTTGCGAGCAATTTGTCGTAATCGGCCAGCGCGCGGTCGGCAATGACATAGCGTTCCCTTTCGCTGCGGGTGGCCAGTTCGGCAAGGCGCACGCGTTCGGCGGCGAGATCACCTTCGAGCCGGCGCAAGGTCACCGGATCAATCAGGCCGGGACGTTGACTGGCCAGCCGCAGCGCCGGTTCTGGCAGGCGGGCCTTTTGCAGGGCGACCACGTACTCGCGGGCAACTTCCGGCTTGTTGCCGGCGCGGATGAAGGCCTGATCGTATTCGAAGAGTGCGTCGTACTGTTTGCCGGCGCGACCGAGTGCGTAGCCCAAGGCGAGACGGCGTGACGGATCGTCGGGTTTGGCGGCGACCAGCGCCTGGGCGCGGGTGACGGCCTGATCGGGTTTGCCGGAATCGGCCTGAGTCAGCGCGAGACCCAGTTGCAGGTCGGCGTTGTCCGGCTCCAGCGCCAGCGCCTTGTTGTACACCTGGATGGCCTGATCCCAGCGCTTGAGGTTGCGATAGGCACGCGCAACGGCAGTCAGCGCCTGCACCGGCAGAACGCGGTCACGGCCTTGGGTTTCATAGACCTTGACCACTTCGGCATCGAGCCCGGCCCAACTGGCGATTTGCAGATGATCGCTGACCTGGCCATCGCTGGCCTGGCCCGGCGGCACCTGACGCAGCACGGTCAACGCAGGCGTGTAATGCCCGGCCCGGGCATCGCGCACCATCTCGTCGTAGGGTGTGTCGGCCAACGCCAGCAGCGGCCAGAGCAACTGGCTGCACAGGGCGAATCGGAACAAAGGGCGTAAACCACGATGTAATACAGGGCCATCAATACGCGGCATTTGTCAGCATCCTTACATGGCCAGCCGGGTCGCAATGCCCTCCTTGCCCATTCGTAACGGTGGCCGACAAAAACAGCCTTCGGCCAAGCTTGGTGAGGCAGTCTGCACGCAAGCGAGAGCGAATTTTCACAACGCAATATTTGTTCAGAATCGGTCCACCTGTACAAAATCCGTACAGCAAAACGCCCGGCGCCTGTTCACACAGGGGCCGGGCGTCTGGGGGGGCGCGGTTGGGTTTATTGCTCTTGGGTGACGCCGGCAAACTTGCTCATGAGGAAACCGATGAACTGCTCGACGGTCATCTTCTGGCCGTTGAATTCGACCTGATTGGCCGCGTAATGCAGTTTTGTCACCACGTTGGTGCCGTCGGCGACAGCCAGTTGCGAGCCGACCGCCATGCCGGCGAACATGTCCGCCGCTTCCTTGGACTGATCGACGATGGCTTTGGCGTCAGTCTGGCCATCGAGTTGCGCCTGCACGCTGAGCAGATCGACCAGCATCGGCTTGGATACCTGAATGTTCAGGTCGAGCAGCGCGATCAGTTGCTTGCCGAGTTGATCCGGCGGCAGATCCATCGATTGCGGCTTGGTCAGGTCGATCACCAGATTGGCGCGGCTTTCACCGTTGGCGGTGTTGAACGAAAGGTTCTCCAGCGCCAGTTGCGGGCCGGCCGCCAGCAACTTTTGCAGATCGGCTTTGACCTGGGCATTTTCCGCTTCGGTCAGATTCAGCTCCGGTGCCGGCAAACCCTGCGCGGCGGCCTCGGCGGCAGCTTTTTCGTATGGCTGCAATTTGGTCTGGTAGATCTGCATCAGCGACATGGTCGACGGAATGTCGAGGTTCTTCAGGCTCATGGCCATGGCCGCCGAACCGACTTTCTTGTCGTTGAGCGTCACTTCGCCGATTTTGTAGTCGGCACGCCCCGAGGCGTTGCTGCCGCTTTCTTCGGTGCGGTTCTTCATTTCGAAGTTCTTCACGCCCAGCACCATCGGCTTGGCACCGAAGGTGGTTTTGCTGCCGGTCACTTCCAGGGTGTTTTCCCCGGTGTAGTAGCCGTAGCTGCTCTTGGCGAGGTTGCTCGCCAGGGTCAGACCGTTGAGCTCGACCTGCACCGGCGCCTGGTCTTGCGACACGGTGACCAGTTTCAGGTTGTCCATGTAGCCGTCGGCCTTGACCTTCTGCGCCTGGGCGCTGGCGGCGATGTCCATGCTCAGACCGGAAAACTTCAGGCTCGACTGCTCATCCAGCGCGGTTTCGAACGGCACCAGGTTGAGGGTGCTGGTGGTCGATTCGTCGTAGCCGATGTTGGTCACGCCCTTGAGCGGCGCGGCGCCGTTGGTGGCGGCGAACCATTTTTCCGTGGACGGGCTCTTTTCCAGCTCGTAGTTGCTGGTGGCCATGACCGGCAGCCACTTCAGCGAGACCAGACGCGAGAACGGCAGCGGGCCGTGTTCGATGTGGTCGACGAACAGCAACTCGACCGGGGCATCGCCGAACATCTCGCCCTCGCCCTTGAGGCGATAGTGCGCGGTGCTGGTGAAGGTGTGGCGTTCCAGCGACACCAGTTCCAGCGACGCGGTGCCGTTGGAGCCGGCCATGGCGGTCTGCAGCTCTTTGTTGGCGTTGCTGACGGCGTTGTTCAGTACGCCTTCGATCTTGGTCCCGGTGTACCAGGCCCCGCCTGCGCTGATCGCGCCGATGGCAACAACAATTCCGAGAAGCACGCCTGCTGATTTATTCATGAATGACCTGATCGGTTTCCGTGGCTGTGGATGAAGTCGTCTTCCTTGAACCCGGGATCGGGTCGCGGCTCGACTGTGCGCAATTAAGCGGTGGAGATTAGCACCGGGCGCGGACGACGGCCCAATGTTTAAAGGTTAAAGAGTGTCTATGGACACTTGGGAGAGCAAAAAGATCGCAGCCTTCGGCAGCTCCTACATTTGCAATCCGATTGTCCTGTAGGAGCTGCCGAAGGCTGCGATCTTTTGATTTCAGGAATACTGAACCTCGATTTCATCCAGCTGATGATCAAAGCTCTTCAGCCGCGCGGTCCAGGTATACACCAGCACTTCGAAGTCACGATCGATCACCGCTCCGCCGGTGGTATCCGCCCGCACATCGCAGAAATCCAGCTGATAGCGTTCACGAGCCATGGCCGTGGCGACGTCGGACAGCTCGCGGGCGTTGCTCAGCCAGTGCCAGCCGTCATCGGCGATCTGCTTGTCGAGTTCCAGGCATTGCTTCTTCAGCCCTTCGAGGCTTTTTTCCAGCGGCGTGCCGGTGAGCTCGCCCATGACCTCGGCGAAGGTTCGCCCGGGCTGCCAGTAACTGCCCCAGAAGTAGCGGTCGAACACGGTTTCAACCCGGCGCAGGGCGACTTTGGTGTCCCAGATCAGCACGAGCATCTTGCCGCGCTCGAGCTGGCGCTTCTTGACCCGTTGCAGCTGAATCGAGGTCCACGCGACGACGACGATCGCCATCACCGCGATCAACGCAACGGCGCTGTCGAGGAAAACCATTGCCGTGTCGATCTGGTGGGCCAGCATGATCCCGTAGAAATACGTGGCCGAGAGCAGCACCAGCGCCACCAGAGCGCACCAGAAGCCGAGAGCGTAAGGGTTTTTCATTATTGGTTTCCCCTGGGCCAGCACGAGCAATGTGCATTGCAGGAGCGCTTGGCATGGGGCGCCCCTCCAACACTTCAAAGCATAGCAACGGCCTCAGGGTTTGCTGGCGCTCGAGGTGTTCGTTCGTCCGCTTTCCCAGCCACCGCCCAGGGCGAGGAACAAATCGATCTGGCTCATTGCGACCTGGGTGTTGGCGCCGGCCAGTTGCGCGGTGACATCGGTGTAGGTGCGGGTTGCTTGCAGGTCGGCGAGGAACGACTCGCGGCCGGCCTGGAAGAAGCGGTGCGTCTGCTCGGCGGCGAGCTTCGCCGACTGCTCGGCTTCGGCCAGCGCATCGCGGCGTTGCAGCAGCGCGCTGTACTGGGCCAGACCGGTCTGGGTCTCGCGGATGGCGTTGAGCACCACGCCGTCGAAATGCGCTAGCGCGCCTTGAGTGTTGGCCTCGGCTTCACGGATGCGCGCGCGGGCGCCGTTGGTCGGTACTTTCCAGCTCAACGACGGGCCGAAGCCCCAGCGGTTGGTCGACGGGTCGCCGAGGTCATCAATGATGCCGACGGTGCCGATGGTCGCGCCGATGCTGATGTCCGGGTACAGCTCGCCGGTGGCAATGCCGATGCCGGCGGTTGCCGCCGCGAGGCGCCGTTCAGCCTGACGAATGTCGGGACGGCGCTTGAGCAGCGCAGCGCCGTCACCGACCGGCACCAGTTGCGCGATCTTCGGCAACTCGGCGCAACTGGCTGTACCTGCCGGCAACTGCTCGACCGGTTTGGCCAGCAGCATCGACAGACGGAACAGCCCGGCCTGACGCGCCGCTTCATAACGCGGCAAGTCGGCGCGCAGGGATTTGAATTGGGTCTGCGAACGGGTGACCTGGGTCTCGTCGCCACGCCCGGCATCGCGCAGACGCTGGATCAGCGTGGTGCTTTGCGATTGCAGGTCGAGAGAATGCTCGGCGATTTCCCGCTCTTCATTGGCTGCGCAGACTTGCGTATAGGCGCGAACCACGTCCGCCACCAAGGTGATACGCGCAGTGTCGGCTGCGGCCTGAGTCGCATCGGCATTGGCTTTGGCCGCTTCGATACCGCGCTGCAAGGTGCCCCACAGGTCGAACTGGTACGAAGCGCTGATACCGATATCGGCGATGTTGGCCACCGGGACTTTTTCCGGCAGCAGGAACGCCTGACCGGACTCCTGCAAACGTTGCGCACCCATTTTCACCCCGCCGCTCCAGCCGCCAGCGGCCTCGGCTTCATCCACCTGAGCGCGTGCCCGCGACAGGTTCGCCGCCGCCACGCGCAGGTCGGTGTTGGAAGCCATGGCCTGCTGTACCAGTTGATCGAGGCGCGGGTCTTTATACAGCCGCCACCAGTCCGCTGGCACCGGCGCCGAGACCACCGGTTTGCCGGCGACTGCCAGCTCACCCTGAATATCCTTGCGCTGCACCGCCGCGTCGGCGGGCACCTGATAATCCGGGCCGACCATCTGACAGGCCGAGAGCATCACGCCCAACCCGGCGATCAACCAGGCCCTGCTCATGGCTGCCGCTCCTCATGCTGGTCGTCGATGATCGACACGGTGGCGGTACGCCCGGCAATCATGCGGAAGTCGGCCGGTACATCATCGAATGCGATGCGCACCGGAATCCGCTGTGCCAGGCGCACCCAACTGAACGCCGGGTTGACGTTGGGCAGCAGGTTGCTGCCGCTGGTGCGGTCGCGGTCTTCGATGCCGGCGACGATACTTTCGACATGCCCGCGCAACCTGGCGCGGTCGCCGATCACGCGGATATCCACCGATTGCCCGACGTGGATGCCGTCGAGTTTGGTTTCTTCAAAATAGCCGTCGATGTGAAAGGAGTTGCTGTCGACCACCGACAACACCGGGCGCCCGGCGGTGACGAATTCCTGCGGACGCGGCGCGCGGTCGTTGACGTAACCATCGACCGGGCTACGGATCACCGAGCGATCGAGGTTGAGCTGCGCACTGTCGACCGCCACCAAGGCTTCGGCCAATGCCGACTGCGCACGGGCGACGCGCGACTGGCTTTCTTCCAGTTGTTCGGCCGGCACCAGGTTGCCGAGGCCACGGTTACGCTTGGCTTCACGCTGCGCCTGGGCGAGGGTTTCTTCGCGATCGGCAACGGCGGCCTTGGCCTGGCGCAGGGCCAGTTTGAAGCGATCCTGGTCGATGCTGAACAGCACCTGACCGCGCTTGATCAACTGGTTGTCCTTTACCTCGACCTGCTGGATCAGCCCGGACACGTCCGGAGCGATCTGGATGATGTCGGCACGAATGTGGCCGTCGCGGGTCCACGGCGCGAACATGTAATACATCACCATGCGCCAGACGAGGACAACGGCAAAAGTCACGATCAGCAGGGTCAGAACCACGCGACCGATGGTCAGAAACGGTTTTTTCATGTCATCAGGTATCGACTGAGTGAGTCCACGCCGTACAGCAGCACGGCATAGAGCGCCACGTTGAACAATGCCCGGTGCCAGACCAGACGGTAAAAGTGCAGGCGTTGCAGCACGCCATGCACCAACAAAAACAGCACGTAAGTGATGCCCATCAGCACCAGCAGGGTCGGCAGGAAGATGCCGCTGATATCCAGATCACCGATCATAGGGGCGCTCCATCGGGCAGCGGTTCTTCGGGCTCGGCGCTGGAGACGAACTCGACGCCGGGCAGCAAGGCCAGACGCAGACCGCTCAAGGCGTGCAACAGGTGCAGACGGGTTTCATCGTCACCCTGGCCGTTCAGCGCTCGGCGCGTGCGATCGAGGGTCATCAGCAGACCGCTTGGCGCCGGCAGGCGTTCGTCGGCTTTGAGGCAGGCACGGAAATATTCGCCAACCTCGCCCACCACTTGTCGCAGCAGGGCATTTGGCACGCCGGTGACGCGCGGGGTGTAGGCAAGCAGATCGAGCATATTCAGACCGACACGCACTTCGCGCATGGCGATGCCGGTGTCCTGACCTGTCAGGGCCAGACGCGGCAGGTGCTGCATCAGCCGATCGAGCAGCTGCACGCCCAACTGCCGATGCTCGGCGAGGCTGGCCGGCTCGGTCATGCTGACGATGTCTTTCCAGCTGAATCGGGTCAGACGCTTGGCCGCCAGTTCGGCACCGAATGGCCGCGCCACCAGCGTCCAGATGAAGGCGAACAACAGCCCCAGCGGTCCAGCCAGATTGGAGTTGGCGAAGGCGAAAAAGTCCGCGTCGTAGGCACCCTGAATACTGATGAACGACGAGGTATTGACCAGCGTCAGCAGCATGCCGAGGTAGAAACGCGGCTGCACGGTCAGCGTACCGATGCAAATGAACGGCACGGCAAACGCCAGCACGAGCATCGGGAAATCGTGCAAGTTGGGCAGAATCAGGAACAGATAAAGACTGGCGAACAGCACCGACATCCCGGTCCAGAAAAAGAACCGGTAAATCTGCGGCGCCGGATCGTCCATCGAGGCAAAGAAGCTGCACGCCACCGCTGCCAGGATCACCGCGCTGCCGCCGTCAGGCCAGCCGAGCAAGATCCACAGCACCGAAGCAACGATGATCGCCAGAATGGTCGAGGTCACCGAGTAGAGCATCAGCCCGCGATCGATGAACGGCGTCAACCGGCCCAGGCGCCAGTGCCGGTACACCGCGCGCCAGCTGTCCTGGCGCTCGCAAAGAATCGCATCCTGCAGGCTGCGGCAGTCCTGCCACAGATCGATGAATTCACCGAGGCGGTAAATCGCATTGGAGAACAGCAACTGTTTGCGCTCCTCCAGCGCTTCGGCGCTCGGTTGCAACGCGTCGAGTTGATCTCTCAGTGCTTGCCAGCGCTCGAGATTGGCGTCTGCGTGGTCCAGCCATTCCCGGGTCGCAGTCAGCAATGGCTGGAATTTCTCCACCAGTTCCGGGGTGCGGCGTTCGAGGGCGTACAGCGAATCCTCTAGGGCATCGATCACTGGCAACAGGTGAATCATCCGGCCGCGCAGTTCCTTGGTGTTACGCACGGTTTGTGGCCGCGCGCCTTCGTGGGGCAACTGGCCGATCATCAACTCGAGGCTGTTGAAATTGGCGACCATGGCCATGCGCAGCGCGGTGACCTCTTCCGGCTGCACATCGCGGCTGAGAAACTTCAGGCTGTAGCTCGTCGCATCGGCGAACCATTTGCTCACGGCATCATTGAACACCGGCGCCAGGCGTCGCGGCCAGAACATCGCACCGACCACCGCAGCGACGGCGATGCCAAGGAAAATCTCTTCGGTACGCGCCTCGGCCACGTCCCACACCGCCAGCGGATTATCGACCACCGGCAGGGCAATCAGCGGCAAGGTGTAACCGGCCAGCATCAGCGCATAACTGTTGGCGGTGCGCAGATGCAGGGACATGAACAGCAGAATGCCGGTCCACAAAGCGATCACCACCACCAGCACGTACGGGCTCTGCACGAACATCGGCACGAACAGCACCGCCGCCGCTGCGCCGAGAAATGTACCGGCCGCGCGGTACAGCGCTTTGGAGCTGGTCGGGCCGAGAAACGGGCTGGAGACGATATACACCGTGGCCATCGCCCAATACGGACGCGGCATTTGCATGAGCAAGGCGATGTACAGCGCAATCATCGACGCTGCAAAGGTACGGACCCCGTAAAACCAGTCACGGGCCGGCGGCATGCCAGTGAAAAAACCGTTCAAGAATTGACCACCACAGGCGAACTCGCCGCCTCAAAAGCCCTCAGTACCCGAAGCGTAGCTTCCAGATCACTGCGCTCGATGCCTTCCAGCACTTCGTGGCGCAGGCGCACCAGCTCAGCCTCCACCGCCTGTACCAGCTCGCGACCGGTATCGGTCAGGCTCAGGCACTTGGCCCGGCGATCCTGGGCATCTTCGGTGCGACAGACGTAACCGGCGTGGCACAGCTGATCGAGCAAACGCACCAGCGAAGGACTCTCCATCCCCGCAGCCTGGGCGACTTGCACCTGACGCACGCCCTCGCCCAAACGCCCGATCATCAACAAGGGCACGGCGCAGGCTTCGGAAATTCCATAGTTGACCAGCGTGGTCTGGCAGATCTTCCGCCAATGCCGGGCGGCCACCACCATGGCGCTGCTGATGTTCATCTGGAGACTGTCGAGGGAATCGGACACGGGATAACGGACACTGTTAGTTTGCTAACTATCAATATCGCACTGGAGGGGAATTTCAGTCAAGTTTTGAAACAAATCTCCCTACGCTTGGCCGAGGCGTACCACGAGTTGGATTTGTAATTTTTCGAAGAAAAAATCTAATGCGACGGACAAAACGAAATTTTTTTACAGTAAGGAGGTTTTTTTTACATCTGAGCCTTTTCGCGCAATTTTTTTTACATGCTGCGCCTCATGCCAGACGATACATCAACTGATCCCGCACTTTGGTGGCCCCAGTCCGGTCACTCAAGAATCTCATCGACAAACATCGGCCACTTGAATAAAGCGGGGGCTCGTTCAACGGTTCCTGGCAGCATCGTAAACGCTGCTGCGTTCGCGCTTGCCAACCGCTAGCACGGAAACCACGACTCGTTCGTCGATGACTTGGTAAACCAATCGATACCCCGAGGCTTTGAGTTTGATTTTGTAGCAGTCGGGCATGCCGTGGAGTGCGTCAGCCGGGATTCTGGGAAGCTTCAGCCTCTCACCTAGCTTCTTTTTGAATTGCTCACGCAATGTATGACCCAGCTTGTTCCACTCTTTGTGTGCAGACGGCAGAAACTCAAGCTTATAAGTCATCCAGGCTTACCGAAATGGGCGTTTCGTGGAGACGCGAACGAACAATGTCAGCCAGTTCAAGATCATCAAGCCGCTCCATCATCGCTTCGTAAACTTCGGCCGGCACCATATAGCCCATGACGCGATTGTGGTTGAGGACAGCGACGGCCCCCCCATGTGCACCGTTCAACACGGCAGTAGGATTTTTCTTCAGTTCAGAGACACTGACAGCCATATCAGCGAGAACGCTTTGCATAATAAGAACCTCAAATTAGGACGTGATTTTGGTCTATTTATGCCATGTGGACAACTGTGGCGTTCAACGAGGATACAACTTCGCGATGATCACCCCACCCGCCCCTTGCGCAACATCACATTCAACTGATCCACCACCTCCGCCCAATCCGCATCGTCGAGAATCTCCTCGCGCAGAAACTGCGCCTGACTTTCCGTCCAGAAAAACGCGTCAGCCAGATGCAATTCCGGTTTGAGCGGTGAATGGCTGGCGATGAATTGTTCGATGCCGGTCGGATCGTCATCGAGGCCGAGTTGTTTGAACAGGGCCGGTAGGCTGTGCTGCGGATTTTCCATGATGCAACTCCTCTGCAATTCAGGTCCGGCGTTGCGCCGTTTGCTGCAATGGAGTTGATCATAGCTGGCGCTGCGGGTTCAGGGTCTGGCGACGTCAGGCGAGCCTGCGGCCAGTTGCGCTGACGGATAGACCGATTGCCATCCGCCGCCCAACGCCTTGTACAAACCGACCATCGCCAGGGAAACGCCGGTCGAGCTTTCCACCCATTGCTCCTGCGTGGCGAGCAAGGCGCTCTGCACGGTGAGGACGTTGACGAAATCGACCACGCCTTCGACGTATTGCTGTTGCGCGGTGCGCAGGGCGATCTGGTTCTGGCGCACGGCTTCGGCGAGGCTGTCGCGCCGGCGCTGGCTGGCGTTGTAGGCGGTCAGCTGGTCGTCGATTTCATGCCAGGCACGCAGCACAGTCTGCTGGTAGGCGATGGCCGCTTCTTGTTGCTGGGCTTCGCGCAGTTGCAGCATGCCGCGAAGGCGACCGCCGTCGAACAACGGCAAGCTGAATTGCGGGCCGATGGCAAAGGCACGCGAGCCCCATGAACCGAAATCGCTCAGCTGCATGGCCTGGGAACCGAGGTTGCCGGACAGGGTGATGCGCGGATAGAAATCGCCCTTGGCTACGCCGATGTTGGCGGTGGCGGCGTGCAGACGCGCTTCGGCCTGGCGGATATCGGGGCGGCGTTCGGCCAATTGCGACGGCAGGCCGATGGCGACTTGCAGTGGTGACTGCGGTACTGCCGCGTCTGTGGATAACGTTTGAGCGAGAGCTTGCGGTGGCTCGCCCATCAACAGACTGATCGCGTTGATCAGTTGCGCCTGACGCTGCTCGAGCGCCGGCAGCCGTGCCTCGATGGCGGCGACTTGCGCGGCGGCTTCGGCGACGTCCAGGTCGGTCGCCACGCCATCGGCCAGCCGCAGCTGCGAGAGTTTCAGGCTGTGGCGAGCGACGTCGAGGTTCTGCTCGGTGACGGCGCGGGTGTTCTGCACGCCGCGCAGCTGAATGTAGTTTTGCGCGGTGTCGGCGAGCACGGTCAGCAGTACGTCACGACGGTCGTTTTCTGCCACTTCGAGATTGGCATCAGCGGCTTCGGTTTCACGGCGCACGCGGCCCCAGAAGTCCAGTTCCCATGACGCCGAGAAGCCGGCATCCCACAGGTTGAAAGCCTCATCGCCGTTATTTCCCGATGGATCGTTCAAGCCTTTGCCACTGTTGCGTTTACGTGCGTAGCTGCCGGTGGCGGCGCTGTTCGGATAACGCTCGGCGGTGATCACCTGGCGCGCGGCGCGGCTTTGTTGCAGGCGGCTGCTGGCCAGTTGCAGGTCGAGGTTGCTGTTCAGCGCGCGCTGGGTGAGCGCGGAAAGTTGCGGGTCGTGGAAGGTTTCCCACCAGCGTTCGTTCAGGGGTTCGCTGACGGCCTGGCTCGGGGCGGATTGGCTCGGTTTGGCCCAGTCGGCAGGCTGCCTGGTTTCGGGTTTCTGAAAGTCCGGGCCGACGGTGCAGGCGCTGAGGCTGACTGCAAGCAAGGCACTCAGGGTGAGCTGCTGCCTATGCCCCCATCGCTGGCAAGCCAGCTCCCACAAGGATTGTGCAGGTTGTGCAAAATGGTTCAGCCTGCCAATGACCCCTGTGGGAGCTGGCTTGCCAGCGATGAGGCCAACCGATTCAACACCGATCATCGTTGCGTCACCTCGCGCCCGGACGCCTTCGAGCTGGCGGTATCAATACTCGCCTCCACCGACATTCCCACCCGCAAGCGCTCGGCCAGTGGCTGGCCCGGTTCCAGCATGATCTTCACCGGAATCCGCTGCACAACCTTGGTGAAGTTGCCCGTCGCGTTATCCGGCTTCACCGCCGCAAAGGTCACGCCAGTTGCCGGCGCAATGCTCTCGACGCGGCCGGTCAGGGCTTCGCCGCCCAAGCTGTCGACCCGCACTTGCACATCCTGACCCGGCTGCACGTCGGTCAACTGGGTTTCCTGAAAATTGGCGACCACATAAGCCTGCTGCAACGGCACCACCGCCAGCAGTTTGCTGCCCGGGGTGACGTAGGCACCGACACGCACCGCGCGCTCGCCGATCATGCCGTCCTGCGGCGCGGTAATGCGCGTGTAAGAGAGGTTGAAACTGGCGATTTCCAGTGCCGCCTGCGCGTGTTTCAGATTGCCTTCAGCGGCGTTGCGCTGGGCAGTGAGGATTTCGACTTGTTTGCGTTCGGCCGCCAGTTTCGCCGTCGCAGTGTCAAGGCGCGCCGAGGCCTGATCGATGCGCGTGCGCGCCTGCTGCGCGTTCTGCACGGTGCCAGCGCCGACACCGGCGAGATGGTTGTAGCGGTTCAGTTCCTGCTGCGCAAAAGCCATTTGCGCTTTGGCCGAGACCACGGTGGCCTGCGCCTGAGCGATCAGCGACGCCTGCCGCTCAAGGGTCGCATTGGCGTTCTGCAATTGCGCCCGCGCGACCAGGGTTTGCGCGTCCGCCGCTTCCGCCGCTGCGCGCAAATCACGGTCATCGATCAGCGCCAACAATTGCCCGGCCTTGACCTGCTGGTTGTCTTCGACCAGCACCTGCTTGATGAACCCGGCCACGCGCGGCACCACCAGCGTGTAGTCGGCGGAGACGAAGGCGTCATTGGTGGTTTGCTCGGTGCGTTGGCCGAACAGCCCGGGCATCGCCAGGTACACCAGCACGCCCACCGCCAGCGCGGCAGCCACGGCCACCGCGAGTTTTTGCTTGGATTGAGTCATAAAAAACCTTCAGTTTCAGTACAGCGATCAGGTCGGCGCGCGCGGCGGATAAATCCGCGTCGGCAGCCAGAAAATCAGCAGGATCAAAGCCACGGCGACGCCGGCCATGCACAGGTACAAATCGGACGAAGTCAGCACCACCGCCTGCTCGTGCACGCGGTGAGCGAGGCCCGAATCGCTGTGATCGGCCAGCGGCGAATTGCCCAGGCTGTCGACCAACATGGTCGAATGGAAATGCAGGCGCGCGGTGGTCAGCGCTTCGATCACGCCGGTGGCGACCACTGCGGCGAGACCTTTGACGGTGTTGAACCACGCCGACGCGAACGGCCCTTCCATCGGCGTGATACTGCCGGTCGACAACATCAGCAGTGGCAACACCGCCATCGGCTGGCCGAAAATCTGCAGCCATTGCAGGACGTAGAAGTCATCGCGAATCCACGCCGAAGTCAGGTGCGAACCACCGAGGCAAGACAGCGCGAGCATGCTCAGACCAATGCCAAGCACCCAGCGGCAATCGACCCAGCGCAAGTTGCATAGCGCCGCCACCAATGGCAGCGCGATCAACTGCGGCAGCGCGGCAATGAGCATGATCGGCGCGGTTTGCGCCGGACGATAACCCTGCACCTGGGCCAGATAACTCGACGGAATCAACACCACCGCCAGCAGCACGATCAGCACCCCGGCGAGGGTGATCAGGGCGAACAGCAGGTTGCGGATGCCGAGCATCTGCAGCTTGAAAAACGGAATCGGCTGCGACCACTCATTGATCATAAAAGCCACCAGCAGCAGCGAACCGGCACCGAGTAATCCACAGATCAGATTCGACTCGAACCAGTCCAGCCGATTGCCCTGCAACAGACCGATGACCAACATGCAGATCGCTGGAAAGCCCAGCAGCAGGCCTTTCCAGTTGAATGACTTGAGCCGCTCCAGCCGCAGCGGATCCTGCGGCAAGCCGTAGGCCACGGCAGCCATGGCGATCAGGCACGGCACGATGATCTGCCAGAAGGTCCATTGCCAGCCGACGTATTCGGTCCACAGCCCGGCCAACGGCGTGCCGAGTCCCGGGCCGAAAGTCGCGGTCAGTGCGTAGCCGGCCAGTCCGTAAAGTTTGATGTTCGCCGGGAGAAAGCGCAGCGCGACGGTCATCAGCATCGGCGGCAATGCACCGCCGGCGAGACCTTGGAGGATGCGCATCAGCAGCAGACTTTCGTAGTTCGGGGCGAACGGGCACAGCACGCCGAGCACGGTAAACAGACCGATGACGCAGAGGGTGAAGCGACGCAGCGAGAAGGTCACCGAGCACCACGGCGCAAAGGCCATGGCCGCGACCGACGTGGCGGTGTAGCTGGCGACCAGCCAGGTGCCTTCGTCGTAGCCGATGTGCAGCGCGCCGCGAATATCGGCGAGTGCGACTTTGGTGACCATCTCGTTGAGGCCCGAGACCAGCACGGCCAACAGCACGCCGACCAGACCAATGATGATCCGCGCCCCGAACACCGGTGGCGCAGCCGCCGTCGCCGGGCTGGTCGCGGCGAGAGGCGCCGAGACCGTCAGGAATGTCATGAATGAAAAGCTCCGGGGGTGAAATACCGGAGCATTTTAGTGGGGCTTGATGCTGACGAAAATTGACTTATTGGCAGGTTATAAGTGCATCAGACACAACGGTGAATGCCTATGTGGGAGCGAGCCTGCTCGCGAAAGCGGTGGACCAGCCGCCATTGAGGTGACTGACTCGACGCCTTCGCGAGCAGGCTCGCTCCCACAGGGATTCGATGGTGCCTGATGATTTACGGCTGTGCCGCCAGCCACGTTTCATCGCAGCAGGTCTTGAGGGTTTCGCGCAGCCAGCGGTGGGCCGGGTCCTTGTCGAAGCGCGGGTGCCAGGCTTGGGTCAGCATCAGCATTGGCAGCGGAATCGGCAGGTCGAATGAACGCAGTTTCAGGCCCAGCCGCCGCACGCTGAGCAGGGCTTCTTTGGGCACCGGCAGGATCAGGTCGGAGTCGGGCAAGGCAAACATCGCCGCGTGGAAGCTCGGCGCGATCACCGCCACCCGGCGCTCCAGCCCCAACGCATTCAACGCCGTGTCGATCGGGCCGCGAGCGATGCCACGCCGCGACATGCTGATGTGGGAAAAACCGGCGTAGCGCTCGGCCGTGATTTCGCCGTCGAGCAAAGGATGGTTCTCGCGCACCAAGCCGACGAAATGCGTGGAGAACAGGTTCTGTACCTTAACCTCCGGCGTGAGCGGACGGGTGTTGCTGACGCTCAGATCGATGCGTCCTTCGCGCAGCGCCTCATCGTCGCCATCGCCTTCCGGGACGAAGCGCAATTCGCAATGCGGGGCGAGCTGGTCGAGGGTGTCGAACAGCTTGCCGCCGTAAACGCCGACGAAGAAATCATTGGCGCGAATGCTGAAGCGCCGGCGCAAGGTGCCCAGCTCGACGCTGTCGGCGGAGCGAAACAACAGCGCCGCCTGCTCGACCACGTCGCGCACCTGTTCGCGCAGTTCGAGGGCTTTGGGGGTCGGCACCAGGCCACGCCCGGCGCGCACCAGAATCGGATCGCCGATGGCTTCGCGAATCCGCGTCAGCGTGCGGCTCATGGCCGCCGGGCTGAGGTTCATCCGCCGCGCCGCGCCGACCACACTGCCCTCGTCGAGCAAGGCATCGAGGGCGACCAGAAGGTTCATGTCCGGGAGTTGCATGCTGAGCACTCTTGGCTGATCTGGATTAATCCAGGCGCAATGCTAGCAAACATCCCTAAAGAGTGACGATGCCAGCGCTGGCCTCTTCGCGAGCAGGCTCGCTCCCACCTTGGAATGCGTTCTCATGTGGGAGCGAGCCTGCTCGCGAAGAGGCCGGCCCAGCCAACGAAGACCTCAGCGCTGCATACCCCAGCGCTTGACGGTCACGCGCTCGAGGGTGGCAAACACCAGATTTTCCACCAGCAGACCAATCAGGATCACCACCGCCAACCCGGCAAACACCTTGTCGGTGTACAGCTCATTGCGATTCTGGAAGATGTACCAGCCCAGCCCGCCCTTGCCGCTGGTCGCGCCAAACACCAGTTCGGCCGCGATCAACGTACGCCAGGCAAACGCCCAGCCAATCTTCAAACCGGCGAGAATCGACGGGAGTGCCGCCGGGATCAGGATGAACAACACAAGGCGCAAACCCTTGAGGCCATAGTTGCGCCCGGCCATGCGCAGCGTCTCGGACACACCGAGAAATCCGGCATAGGTGTTCAGCGCCAGCGCCCACAACACTGAATGCACCAGCACGAAAATCAGACTGTTCTGCCCCAATCCGAACCAGAGCAGCGCCAGCGGCAGCAGGGCAATCGCCGGCAACGGGTTGAACATCGAAGTCATGGTGCTGAGCAGATCACGTCCCAACTGGGTCGAGACCGCCAATGTCGTCAGGGCGAACGCGAGGACGATGCCGATCAGGTAGCCCTTGATCAGCACCACCAGCGAGATCCACACCTTGGCCAGCAGCTCGCCACTGAGCAGCCCGTCGAACAGGGCCTGCGCGGTTTGCAGAAAACTCGGCAGCATCAGGTCATTGTTCTGAATCCGCGCGACCACCTCCCAGATGATCGCCAGCACAATCAGGATCAGGCTTTTGCGCAACCAGCCCTGTTGCCACAGGCGCGTGCCAAGCGGCAACTCGCGCTCGACCGGCACTGCGGTCAGCGGCTCGAGCACGGTTTCGAATTCTTCACGCACGGATGATGAATGGCTCATCGGGTAGTCCTCCTGGCCGCTCAATAGGCGATGCGAACATCGTTGAAGTCGTGATCACATTCGGTCTCCGGCGCCTGGCCCTCATCGAACAGCAGACGATGAATGCGCCGCGCCGACGCCTGAAACGCCACGCCGCCGAGGCTGTGCAGATCGTATTGATGGCTGTGCACTTCGGCGCGCACCCGGCCCGGATGTGGCGACAACAAGAGGATGCGATTGCCCACCACCAGGGCTTCTTCAATCGAATGGGTGACGAACAACAAGGTGAAGCGCACCTCTTCCCAGAGCAGCAGCAACTCCTCCTGCATCTTGCGGCGGGTCAACGCATCGAGTGCAGCGAAGGGTTCGTCCATCAAAAGAATTTTCGGTTGCATGGCCAACGCCCGAGCGATCGCTACCCGCGCTTTCATGCCGCCGGACAAGGTGTGTGGATAGGCGTCGGCAAACGCCGCCAGGCCGACCTTTTCCAGGTAGTGCAGCGCGCGTTCTTCGGCGTCTTTCTTGCTCAAGGTGCGCGAGGCCAGCAGCGGGAACATCACGTTCTGCTTCACGGTTTTCCACGGCGGCAACTGGTCGAATTCCTGAAACACCACAATGCGGTCCGGCCCCGGCGCATCGACGCGCTGGCCTTGCAGGCGGATCTCTCCTTCGCAGGGCTGGATGAATCCGGCGACCGCTTTGAGCAAGGTCGATTTCCCGCAACCGGACGGGCCGAGCAGGACGAACCGATCAGCCGGGTCGACGGCGAAACTGACTTGGTGGGTGGCGCGCACCACGCGTTGCGGCGTGCGGTATTCGAGGCTGACGTGATCGACGGCCAGCAACGCTTCGCTGTGGGCGATCGGGTTGCTGGCCGCGTGGCCTGGCAAAGGGGCGTTCATGGTCGATCTCCGGCAAATCAGAAAGGCGCGTCGCCCTGGATAGTCGTGCGATACAGCTTGCGGCGCAGATGCGCGGGGCAGCCGGCGGCGAGGTGAATCAGCGAGCGGTTGTCCCAGAACACCAGATCATGCGGCTCCCATTGATGGCGGTAGATGTTTTGCGGCAGCACGCTGTGAGCGAAGAGTTCGCCGAGCAGCTGACGACTTTCGTCTTCCGGCAGACCGACGATGCGCGTGGTGAAGCCTTCGCTGACGAACAAGGCTTTGCGGCCGTTTTCCGGATGGGTGCGCACCACTGGGTGCACCACTTCGGCGACTTGGGCCAGTTGCTCTGGGGTCAGGGTCGGGCGCCAGTTGCCCTCGAATTTTGTCTCGCTGTAGCGCGCCGTGTAGGAATGCGCGGCAAAGCGCCCTTCAACCGCATTGCGCAACGCAGCCGGCAGGTTGTCCCAGGCTTTGTGCATGTCGGCAAACAGCGTGTCGCCGCCCTCGGCGGGCAGCTCTTGAGCGTGCAGCATCGAGCCGAGACTTGGCAGCTCTTTATAGGAAAGATCGGAATGCCAGAACTTGCCGGCGTCACCGAGACCGATGTTCTGGCCGTTCTCGATAATGTTGGAAACGATGAGGATTTCCGGGTGATTGGCCAGCAGGAACTGCTTGAGCACATGGATCTGCAACACGCCGAAGCGACGGCTGAAATCGATTTGCTGTTGCGGGGTGATCTGCTGATCGCGAAAGACCACGACGTGGTGATCCAGGTGCGCGCGGTGAATGCGCGCGAAGTCCTGATCATTGACCGGCCGGCGCAGGTCGAGGCCAACGATCTCGGCGCCGACGGCACCGCTGAAGGGGCGAATTTCGAAGATTTGCGGCGCGGCAGTTGCGGCGCTTTCGGTGGCAGTAGCGGCGGACATCAATCATCTCCCACGCACGGCGCGCTCGTGGACGCGCTCGTCGATCAGACACTCACGCTGGATTGCGTGTCGGTTCAGGTCGTGCGGCGCGCCGATTGGTCGGCAGGTACGCAGGTGGGTGACTTTATAGCTATAAAAACTGGAAATTAAATACCGTTAATGAATAACGATATGGCGAATGGTGAGGGGGTGGGTGACCATTTGTGTCACTTACCGACGGATATGTAGCGCTTCGGAGGACGCCTTCGCGAGCAGGCTCGCTCCCACAGTTGGAATGCAATCTCCTGTGGGAGCGAGCCTGCTCGCGAATAGGCCGTCACCAGCGCCGAAGATCTAGCGCTCGTGCAACGCCTCAGCCCGCGCCCGAATGATCGGCTTGAGCAAATAGCTCAACACCGACTTCTTGCCAGTGATGATATCCACCGAAGCGACCATCCCGGGAATGATCAGCAAAGGCTTTTCATCCGTGCCCAAGTGGCTGCGCTCGGTACGCACCTTGATCACGTAATAAGTGGTTTTCTTGTCTTCGTCGGTGATGGTATCCGCACCGATCTGCTCCAGCTGTGCCTTCAGGCCGCCGTAAATCGTGTAGTCATAGGCGGTGAATTTGACGATCGCTTCCTGACCCGGATGCAGGAACGCGATGTCCTGCGGGCGGATCTTGGCTTCGACCAGCAGGGTGTCATCCAGCGGCACGATTTCGACCATGTCGCTGCCCGGCTGGATCACACCGCCGATAGTGTTGACCAGCAACTTGTTGACGATGCCCCGCACGGGTGAGGTAACCAGCGTACGGCTGACGCGGTCTTCCAGCGCCTTGCCGGTGGCCTGGGCCTTGTTCAGATCGGTGCGGGCTTCGTTGAGTTGGGTCAGCGCTTCGCTGCGGAATTTGCCGCGGGTTTCGTCGATCTTGCGCTGCACTTCCTTGATCGCCGATTCCGCGCGCGGGATGGCCAGCGTGGTCGCGTCGAGCTGGCCACGGGTTTCCACTTCGGCACGCTTGAGGCGCAACACTTCCACCGGCGAGACCGCGCCCTGCGCCACCAGCGGCTCGGACATGTTGATTTCCTGACGCTGCAAACCGAGTTGCTGACGGTACTGCGCCTGCTTGGAGCTGAACTCACGCAGTTCCTGCTGACGCTGGATCAACTGCTCCTGCAAGCCGCCGATTTCATCGTGTAATTGCTGACGGCGGCTGATGTACAGCGACTCTTCGCTTTTCGCCTGACCCGGCACGGCTTTGAGTACGTCCTCGGGGAAATTCAGCGGACGATCATCGACTTCCGCGCTCAGACGCTCGACCCGCAGCAGCATCGACAGGCGATCGGCCTCGGTTTCGCCGACGTTGGAGGCAAAACGTGTGTCGTCGAGACGAATCAGCGGCGCGCCGGCCTCGACGATCTGGCCTTCCTTGACGAACAGCTCGGAGACGATACCGCCCTCCAGGTTCTGGATTTTCTGGATCTTCGACGACGGAATCGCCTTGCCGTCGCCCTTGGTCACCTCGTCGATCACGGCGAAGTTGGCCCAGAGCATGAGGAACACGAAAAAGCCGATGATCGCCCAGATGGTCAGGCGCACGACGCGCGGGGCGTCTTCGATCAGCGCCTTGTTGACCTCTGGCAGCGGCTGGCCCTGCAGCGAGGCAGAGCCCTTGAAGTAGCGACGGATCGACTCCTTGACACCGGACTTAAGCAACACTGATCTGCCCCTTCTTCAACGCTTCCATCACGGCGGCTTTCGGGCCGTCGGCGAGAATCTGCCCGCGATCGATCACCAGTAGGCGATCGACCAGCGACAACAGTGATGCCCGGTGCGTGACCAGCACCACGGTCTTGTTTTCAATCACTGCTGCGAGGCGTTGCTTGAGGCGCTCTTCGCCGGTGTTGTCCATCGCACTGGTTGGCTCATCCATCAGCAGAATCGGTGGATTGAGCAACAGCGCCCGGGCCAGGGCGACGTTCTGTCGTTGGCCGCCGGAGAGGTTCTGCCCGCGCTCGCCGACTTGCAGCTCGTAGCCTTGCGGGTGCAGACGGGCGAATTCGTGGACGCCGGCCAGTTCGGCGGCTTGCAGCACCAGCTCGTCTTCGACGTAACGCGCGCCGGACACCAGGTTGTCACGCAGGGTGCCGGACAGCAGCTGGATGTCCTGCGGTACGTAGCCGATGTTGTAGCGCAGTTCGCTGACGTCGATCTGGCGGATGTCCACGCCGTCGACCAGCAAGGCACCGTCGTCCGGTTGGTACAGGCCCACCAGCAGTTTCGCCAGCGAACTCTTGCCCGAGCCGCTGCGGCCGATGATGCCGATCTTCTCGCCGGGACGGATGACCAGGTTGATGTTCTTCAGCGCAGGGTTCTGCTGGTCCGGATAGGTGAAGCTGAGCTGACGGCATTCGATCGCACCCTGCAAAACCTTGCGGCTTAGCGGACGCTCTTCGAAATTGCGCTCCTGCGGCAGCTCCATCATCTGGTCGACCGAAGTCATGGTCACCCGCGCCTGTTGATAGCGCGTGAGAAGGCCGGACAGCGACGCCAGCGGGCTCAGCGCACGACCACTGAGCATGTAGCAGGCAATCAGCCCGCCCATGCTCAGGTTGCCGGCGATGATCTGGTACACGCCGAAGACGATCATGATCACCCCGGCCAGTTGCTGGATCAGCAAGGTGATGTTCATCGCCAGACCGGAGAGCATTTTCACTCGCAGCTCTAGGCGGCTGAGGGTGCCGATGGTCTGCTCCCACTGATACTGGCGCTCGCTTTCGGCGTTGTTGACCTTGACCGCGTCCAGACCGGCGAGGGTTTCGATCAGGCTCGACTGGCGCTCGGCGCCCAGCGCCATGGTCCGTTCCATGGTCGCGATCAACGGCTTCTGCAAGGCGTAGCCGATCAGCAGGGCAATCGGGAAAGCCAGCACCGGAATCCACACCAGATGCCCGCCGAGAATGGCGATGACGATGAAAATCAGGATGGTGAACGGCAGGTCGATCAGGCTGGTCAGGGTCAGCGACGCGAGAAAGTCGCGCAGGCTCTGAAACTCATGGATGTTCTGGGCAAAGCTGCCGACCCGCGCCGGGCGGTATTTCATCGCCATGCCGACAATGCGCTCGAACAGCGTGGCGGAGATGATCAGGTCGGTTTTCTTCCCGGCCAGATCCAGGCACAGGCTGCGCAGGCTCTTGAGGATCAAGTCGAAGATGTAAGCGCCGGTGATGCCCAGCGCCAGCACCCAAAGGGTTGCTTCGGCCTGGTTCGGCACTACGCGGTCGTAGACGTTCATCACGAACAGCGGCGCGGCCATGGCGATGATGTTGATCAGGAAACTGGCGGCGATCGCATCGGCATACAGCCAGCGCGAACGCTTGAGGGTGTCGCGAAACCACGAGCGTGCGCGCGGGATCAGCGTGCCGTGGTTGACGTCGAACTTGTGCTGCGGCTGGGCGAAGAACACTTTGCCGGTGTAATCGTCGCTCAGCAGTTCGCGGCTGACCACCGATTCGCCGCCATCGCTTTCGCTCAGCAGCACGCGTGCTTCGTTGTCGCCCTGCCAGCCGAGCAGGACGGCGCTGCGGCCATCCTTGAGCAGCAAAAGCGCGGGCATGGCGATCGCCGGAATTTCTTCGAGCTTGCGCTGCAATACCCGCCCCTGCAGCCCGGCGCGGGCCGCTGCGCGCGGCAGCAACTCGACACTCAAACGTTGTTTGGGCAGCGGCAGGCCGGTGGTCAGCATCGCCGCGCTGGCAGGCTTCTGGTGCAGCATGCACAGGGCGAGCAGACCATCCAGCAACGGATCGTCATGCAACGCGCGTGGATCATGGCTGAGTTGAACTCGACTGACTTCTGATTCCACGCTCGACACTCTTTAACAGTTGGAAGGGATAACTCAGTTCATCCCAGGCAGCTGGACCTTGGGCTTCACGTCGTTCTGCACAACGGATGCCAACGGCGCGACCACTCCCTGGCTTTTGAGCAATTGGCCCATGGTCGCCTTGATTCGGTACTGAGTAAATAACTGAATGTTCTTGATTTCCGCCAGACGCCGCGAGGCGGTGAACAGCTCGTTCTCGCTGTCGAGCAAGTCCAGCAGGGTGCGTTCGCCGAGGCTGAATTGACGCTGGTAGGCGGTACGCACCGAGGTGCTGCGATCGACGTACTGCTGAGCGATCGGCACTTGGGCGTTGGCATTGTTCAGCGCGTTCCAGGCGAGGCCGAGCTCTTCATTCAACTGACGCAGGGCGTTGTTGCGGATGTCCAGCGCCTGGTTGGCCAGGTACGACTTGGACTCCAGATCAGCCTTGTTGCTGCCACCGGAATACAGGTTGAAGCGCATGCGCAGCATGGCCTGCCATTCATTGTTGTGGCCGTTCTGGCCGTCGATATCGTTATCGGCGGTACGGCCCAGTTCGGCGTCGAAGCGCGGGTAAAAGGTCGATTTGGCGGTGGCGAACTGCTTCTCGGCAGCGGCAATATCCGACTCGGCGGAACGCAGGATCGGGCTGTTTTCCAACATCTGCGCGCGGGCTTCATTGAGGTTGGCGGGCATCATCGCCATGAACGGCGCCGGGCGCTCGAGCTGGTCGGGCATCTGGCCGACGGCGCTGAGGAAGTTGGTTTCCGCATCGGCGAGGTTGGTCTGTTCGGTGATCAGATTGTTGCGGGCCTGGGCCATACGGGCTTCGGCCTGATCAAGGTCGGCACCGCTGCCGACACCGCGCTGGGTGCGCAGCTGGATCTGATCGTAGATGCGCTGGTGGCTCTTGAGGTTTTCCTCGGCCAGACGGACGAATTCGCGACGGGTCAGCACGTCCAGATACACCTGGGCGACAGTCAGTGCAGTACGCTCGGAAGTGCCCAGCAGTGAGTAAGCACGGGAGCTGACGTTGGCTTGTTGACGCGCAACTTCGTTGGACGTCGCGAAACCGTCAAAAACCATTTGCGAGAGACGTAAACTTGACTCGCTGCGGTTCAACGTCTCCCAGTGATTGCTTCCACCGTTCGCTCGCGTGGTCACACTGTCAGTGCCTTCACGGCCATAACCGCCCAGCAGATCGACCTTGGGCAGGTATCCCCCTTTCGCAGCCTTTAACTGATAATCCGCCGCCAATCGACTGTTGACCCCCGCCTGAATCTCCGGATGGACATCCAGCGCCTGTTGCATGGCTTCTGGTAAGGATTGTGCTTGTACAAAAGAGGCGGCGAGAGCGAAGGGAGCGGCAAGGATCAAAAGCGAACGCATGGTTGGAATTATCCCGGAACTTCTTGTCTTGAATCACAGCAGAAACGTGGTGCTGCGTCGGATGATGGCAACCCGAAAGACCGTATGTCGGAAAGTTCAAAACAGGAACTGGATGACAGGCTGAAGGACAGGTCGCCGCGGAAATATCAATGTGACATTAGTGGGGCGATTGTTTAGGATGGCTCCCAGAAGGTCAATAGTTTGGCATAAAGTTAATCGCGATAATTTATAGCCAGATTATTGACGGAAATACAGCGTCAATAAGTTATCCATTTATAGAAAGTACGTCCAGACTGAAGTGGCGCCGACGCCCGTCAGGTCCATGGAAGTCAACTGAATGTGACACCCCGGAGAGTCTTCAATGAGCAGTGTTGTTGCCGTCGTCAAAAGCATTGTCGGTCAGGTTTTCGTGGTGTCCCCAGAGGGCGTGCGTCGCGTACTCGTTGAAGGCGATCGCCTGTATGTCGGCGACCAGATCGATACCGGTCTGTCCGGCGCGGTGTCGCTGGAACTGGCCGATGGCCGCATGCTCGATCTGGGCCGTGACACCCAGTGGAGCGCCAGCTCGCCTGACTCCAGCACTGACCTGGCCGAAGCCACGGCGCAGGCCGCGCCTTCTGTAGAAGAACTGCAGCAAGCCATCGCCGCCGGTGTCGACCCGACCACCGCACTCGAGTCCACCGCGGCCGGCCCGACCGCCGCAGGTACCGGTGGTGCTGCCGGCGGCGGTCACAGCTTCGTCATGCTCGACGCCACCGCTGGCCGCGTCGATCCGACCATTGGCTTCCCCACGGCGGGCATCAATTCTGCCGGGCAAGTCGCGCAGGACACCACGGGCGGCCTGACCACCGACACCACCACCAACGCACTGCGTGACTCGACCCTGAGCCTCAGCGCCACGCCGACCATCACCGAAGCCGGCGGCGTGCTGGTGTACACCGCGACCCTGACCCAGGCGCCGCTGACCGACCTGACCATCACCCTGTCCAACGGCGCAGTCATCGTCATTCCCGCCGGCGCCACCACCGGCACCGTCAACGTGCCGCTGGCGCCGAACGACACGGTCTACAACGACCCGACCCAGATCGACGTGACCGTCACTGGCACCAGCGGCGGCAACGGCATCACCGTGACCCCGCCGACTGTCCCGGCGACCACGCAAGTGACCGACACCGTCGATACCACTACCGTCACGTTGACGGCTGGTTCGAGCGTGACCGAAGGCGGTCAGATTACCTATACGGCGACTTTGACCAACCCGGCGCAGACACCGGTAACCGTCACACTGTCGAACGGCTCGACCATTACCATTGGCGCTGGCCAGACTACCGGCACCGTCAACGTGCCGACCCCAGCCAATGACGTTTACAACAATGGCAGCACCGTTACGACCACGATCACCGGGGCTACCGGCGGCAACTTCGAAAATCTGGTGCCGAACCCGACACCAGCCGTTACGACCATCACAGACTCGGTTGATAACACCGGCCTCACGCTGACCGCGACCAACAACATCGTCGAAGGCGGCCAGATCACCTACACCGCGACGCTGACTAATCCAGCGCAGACGCCGGTAACCGTCACTCTGTCCAACGGTTCGACCATCACCATCGCGGCTGGCGAAACCGTCGGCACCGTCAACGTGCCGACGGCGGCCAATGACGTTTACAACAATGGCAGCACCGTCAGCACCACGATCACTGGCGCTACCGGTGGCAATTTCGAAAACCTGGTGCCAAGCAACACGCCTGCGGTCACCACGATCACCGATTCTGTCGACAACACCGGCCTGACCCTGACCGCGACCAACAACGTCGTTGAAGGCGGACAGATCACCTACACCGCGACCCTGACCAACCCGGCACAAACACCGGTAACCGTCACTCTGTCGAACGGTTCGACCATCACCATTGCTGCGGGCGAAAGCGTTGGCACCGTGAACGTGCCGACTGCGGCCAACGACGTGTACAACAATGGCAGCACCGTTACGACCACGATCACCGGCGCTACCGGTGGCAATTTCGAAAATCTGGTGCCGAATCCGACGCCAGCCGTTACCACCATCACTGATTCGGTTGATAACACCGGCCTGACCCTGACCGCGACCAACAACATCGTTGAAGGCGGTCAGATCACTTACACCGCCACGCTGACTAATCCAGCGCAGACGCCGGTTACCGTCACGCTGTCCAACGGCTCGACCATCACCATCGCGGCTGGCGAAACCGTGGGCACCGTCAACGTGCCGACTGCGGCCAACGACGTCTACAACAATGGCAGCACCGTCAGCACCACGATCACTGGCGCTACCGGTGGCAATTTCGAAAATCTGGTGCCAAACACCACGCCAGCCGTTACCACGATCACTGATTCGGTTGATGACACCGGCCTGACTCTCACCGCGACCAACAACATCGTTGAAGGCGGTCAGATCACTTACACCGCCACGCTGACTAATCCAGCGCAGACGCCGGTTACCGTCACGCTGTCCAACGGCTCGACCATCACCATCGCGGCTGGCGAAACCGTCGGCACCGTCAACGTGCCGACTGCGGCCAACGACGTCTACAACAATGGCAGCACCGTCAGCACCACCATTACTGGCGCTACCGGCGGCAACTTTGAAAACCTGGTGCCAAGCAACACGCCAGCGGTGACCACGATTACCGACTCGGTGGATGACACTGGCCTGAGCCTCAGCGCCACCGGTTCTGTGGCCGAGGGTGGCCAGATCACCTACACCGCCACGCTGACGAATCCGGCCGGCACCCCGGTAACCGTGACCCTGAGCAACGGCTCGGTGATCACCATTGATGCCGGCAAAACCACGGGCACCGTTACCGTTCCAGCGCCGGCCGATGACGTCTACAAAGACGCCGGCCAGGTCGAAGTCAGCATCAAGGACGCCACCGGCGGCAACTTCGAAAATCTGGTGCCGAACACTACGCCGGCAGTGACCGAAATCACTGACACCGTCGATACCTCGACGGTGAAGCTGACCGCAGACACCTCGGTTGCCGAAGGCGGCACCGTGACTTACACCGCCACCGTCGGCGCGCCAGTCACCGGCTCGCCTGTGGTCGTGACGTTGGCCAATGGTCAGAACATCACCATTGCCGTCGGCCAGACCACTGGCTCCATCACCTACACTGCACCGAACGATGCCTTGACCGGCAACGCTCCGCTGACCAATTCGATCACTGGCGTAACCGGTGGCAACTACGAAAATCTGGTGGCGGACAAAACTCCAGTTTCGACCACCGTCACCGACGTGGCCGACACCACCAATCTGTCGCTGAGCGCGACCGCTTCCGTGGCTGAAGGCGGCCAGATCACTTACACCGCAACCTTGACCAATGCTGCTGGCTCGCCAGTGACCGTGACCTTGTCGAACGGCGCCGTCATCACCATCAAGGCAGGCGAAACCAGCGGTAATGTGAGCTTCCCGGCTCCGTCCGACGACGTCTACAAAGACGCCGGCTCCGTGCAGGCCACCATCACCAGCGCCACCGGCGGCGACTTCGAGAACCTCGTTCCGAGTACCACGCCAGCGGTCACTCAAGTCACCGACACCATCGATACCTCGACGGTCAAATTGACCGCCGACACCTCGGTCGCTGAAGGCGGCACCGTCACCTACACCGCCACTGTCGGCGCGCCCGTCACCGGCTCGCCAGTTGTCGTGACCCTGGCCAACGGCCAGAACATCACCATCGCCGTCGGCCAGACCACCGGCAGTGTTACCGCCCCGGTATCGAATGACGTGCAGATCGGTCACGCACCGCTGACCAACTCGATCACCAACGTCAGCGGTGGCAACTACGAGAATCTGGTCGCCGACAAGACCCCGGTCAGCACCACCGTGACCGACACCGTCGACACCACCAGCGTCGCGCTGACTGCCACCGGCAACGTCAACGAAGGTGGGCAGATCACCTACACCGCGACGCTGAGCAACCCGGCCGGCACGCCGGTAACCGTCAATCTGAGCAACGGTTCGGTCATCACCATTGAAGCCGGCAAGACCACCGGCACCGTGACCGTTCCGGCACCTGCCGACGACGTCTACAAAGACGCCGGCAAAGTCGAAGTGACCATCAAGGACGCCACCGGTGGCAACTTCGAAAATCTGGTGCCGAGCACTACGCCTGCGGTGACCAATGTTGCCGACACGGTCAACACCACGCACCTGACCCTCAGCGCAGAAAGCTATGTGCTCGAAGGCTCTTCGATCACTTACACCGCAACGCTGACCAACGCCGCGCAGACGCCGGTGACCGTCAACCTGAGCAATGGCCAGACCATCACCATCGAAGCCGGCAAGACCAGCGGTTCGGTGACGATTGCCGCACCGAGCGATGACGTCTACAAGGACTTCAGCAAGCTCACCGTAACCATGACCGATGCCAGCGGCGGCAACTTCGAGAAACTCGACGTCAGCAAGACCCCGGTCAGCACCACGGTCAACGACACCGTCGACACAACCGCACTGACCCTGACTGCCAGCGATACCGTCAGCGAAGGTGGCCAGATCACCTACACCGCGACCCTGAGCAATCCGGCCGGCACTGCGATGACCGTGACCCTGGCCAACGGCGCGGTGATCAACATTGCCGCTGGCGCGACCAGCGGCTCGGTGAATTTCCCGGCGCCCGCCAACACCCCGTACATCGATGGCAGCAACGTGCGGACGGCGATCGCCAGCCACAGCGGCGGCAATTTCGAGCGCGTTGAGGCCGATCGTTCGGCTGTGGTGACCAAAGTCACCGACGCCGTCGACACCACCAACATCAGCCTGAGCGCCACCGGCAGCGTTGCCGAGGGCGGCTCGATCGTCTACACCGCCACCCTGAGCAATCCGGCCGGCACCGCCATGAGCGTGACCCTGAGCAACGGCGCGGTGATCAACATTGCCAAAGGCGCGAGCACCGGCAGCGCAACCGTCGCCGCCCCCGCCGATGACGTGTACAAGGACGCCGGCAAGGTCGATGCGAGCATCACCAAGACCAGCGGCGGCAACTTTGAAAACCTGGTGATCGACAAGACGCCTGCGGTAACTGATGTCACCGACACCATCGACAACAGCACGGTTTCGCTGACCGCCAGCGCCAGCGCGGTAGAAGGCGGTGTGGTTGTCTACACCGCGTCCGTGACCGCCCCGGTCACCGGTTCGCCAGTGCTGGTGACCCTGTCCAACGGCCAGACCATCACCATTCCGGTCGGCGCCAGCAGCGCCAGCGTCAACTTCACCGCGCCGAACGACGCACAGGCCGGCGGCAACACCCTGAGTGTGAAAATCGACGGCGCCAGCGGTGGCAATTACGAAAATCTCGTCGCCGACCAAACCCCGGCGGTGACCTCGGTAACCGACGTCGCCGACACCACCAACCTGTCGCTGTCCGCGACCGGCTCCGTGGCCGAGGGCGGTTCGATTGTCTACACCGCGACCCTGAGCAACCCGGCCGGTACCCCGGTGACCGTTAATCTGAGCAACGGCGCGGTGATCACCATCGAGGCCGGCAAATCCACCGGCACCGTCACCGTTCCGGCACCTGCCGACGACGTCTATAAAGACGCTGGCAAAGTTGAAGTCACGATCAAGGACGCCACCGGCGGCAACTTCGAAAACCTGGTGCCAAGCACCACGCCAGCGGTCACCGATGTCACCGACACCGTCGACACCTCGACGGTCAAACTGACCGCCACCGAAACCGCGGCCGAAGGTGGCACCGTCACCTACACCGCCACCGTCGGCGCGCCGGTCACCGGTTCGCCTGTGGTCGTCACCCTGGCCAATGGTCAGAACATCACTATCGAAGTCGGCAAGACCAGCGGCAGCGTGAGCACCACCGCGCCGAACGACGTCCTCGCCGGCCACGCGCCGCTGACCAACTCGATCACCAACGTCAGCGGCGGTAATTTCGAAAATCTTGTCGCCGACCAGACCCCGGTCACCACCACCGTGACCGACACTGTCGACACCACCAACCTGTCGCTCAGCGCGACCGGCGCGGTGAACGAAGGCGGCCAGATTACCTACACCGCAACCCTGAGCAACGCCGCCGGCACACCGGTCACCGTGACCCTGTCGAACGGTGCGACTATCCTCATCGAGGCCGGCAAAACCACCGGCACCGTGACCGTCGATGCACCGAAAGACGACGTCTACAAAGACGCCGGCAGCGTTGAAGCGACCATCCAGAGCGCAACCGGCGGCAACTTCGAAAACCTCGTCACCAGCACAGCGCCGGCGGTGACCACGGTCAACGACACCATCGACACCACCACCGTGTCGCTGAGCGCCACTGCGAACGTCGCTGAAGGCGAAACCGTGGTCTACACCGCGACCGTGGGCGCGCCAGTGACCGGTTCGCCGGTCACCGTCAGCCTGTCCAACGGCCAGACCATCACCATCGCCGTTGGCGAAACCACCGGCAGCGTCAACTACGTCGCGCCGAACAGCCCGCTGGCGGGCGGCAGCTCGTTGAGCGTGACCATTGATGGCGCCACGGGTGGCAATTACGAAAAACTGGTGGTCGACGGCAAGTCCGCAGACACCGTGGTTTCCGACACTACCGACACCACCAATCTGAACCTGAGCGCCAGCGACTCGGTCGCCGAAGGCGGCCAGATCACCTACACCGCAACCCTGACCAACCCGGCCGGCACACCGGTGACCGTGACCCTGTCGAACGGCGCCACCATCACTATCGATGCAGGCAAAACCACCGGCACCGTGACCGTCGACGCACCTAAAGATGACGTCTATAAAGATGCCGGCAAAGTCGAAGTGACCATCGAGGGTGCGACCGGCGGCAACTTCGAGAACCTGGTGCCAAGCGCGGTTCCAGCGGTGACGAATGTCACCGATACCATCGACACTTCGACGGTCAAACTGACCGCCGATACCTCGGTCGCTGAAGGCGGCACGGTCACCTACACCGCCACTGTGGGTGCTCCGGTCACCGGCTCGCCTGTGGTCGTGACTCTGGCCAACGGCCAGACCATCACCATCGGTGTCGGCCAGACTACTGGCACTGCAACCGCTGTTGCTGCGAACGATGCGCTGACCGGCAACGCCCCGATCACCAACTCGATCACTGGCGTAACTGGCGGCAATTTCGAAGATCTGGTTGCAGACAAAACTCCAGTTTCGACTTCTGTCACGGACGTTACCGACACCACCAACCTGTCGCTGAGTGCGACCGGTTCCGTGGCCGAAGGTGGCTCGATCGTTTACACCGCTACGCTGACCAACGCCGCTGGCTCGCCAGTGACCGTGACCTTGTCGAACGGCGCTGTCATCACCATCAAAGCAGGCGAAACCACCGGCAATGTGACCGTTGCGGCACCGTCCGATGACGTTTACAAAGACGCCGGTTCCGTCCAGGCGACGATCACCAGCGCCACCGGCGGCAACTTCGAAAACCTGGTACCAAGCACTGCTCCGGCCGTGACGACAGTCACCGACACCATCGATACCTCGACCGTCAAACTGACCGCCGATACTTCGGTCGCTGAAGGCGGCACCGTGACTTACACCGCCACGGTTGGTGCACCAGTTACTGGCTCGCCTGTGGTCGTGACTCTGGCCAACGGCCAGACCATCACCATCGGCGTCGGCCAGACCACTGGCACCGCAACCGCTGTTGCTGCGAACGATGCGCTGACCGGCAACGCCCCGATCACCAACTCGATCACTGGCGTAACTGGCGGCAATTTCGAAGATCTGGTGGCGGATAAAACACCGGTTTCGACCACTGTCACCGACGTTTCCGACACCACCAATCTGTCGCTGAGCGCGACCGGCTCCGTGGCCGAAGGTGGCTCGATCGTTTACACCGCGACACTGACCAACGCCGCTGGCTCGCCAGTGACCGTGACCCTGTCGAACGGTGCTGTCATCACCATCAAGGCTGGCGAAACCACCGGCACCGCAACCGTTCCGGCCCCGTCCGATGACGTCTACAAAGACGCCGGTTCCGTCCAGGCGACGATCACCAGTGCTACCGGTGGCAACTTCGAAAACCTGGTGCCGAGCACTGCTCCGGCCGTGACGACAGTCACCGACACCATCGACACGTCGACCGTCAAATTGACCGCCGATACTTCGGTGGCTGAAGGCGGCACCGTGACTTACACCGCCACCGTCGGCGCGCCAGTCACCGGCTCGCCTGTGGTCGTGACTCTGGCCAACGGTCAGACCATCACCATCGGCGTCGGCCAGACTACCGGCACCGCAACCGCTGTTGCTGCGAACGATGCGTTGGCCGGTAATGCTCCGATCACCAACTCGATCACTGGCGTAACTGGCGGCAATTTCGAAGATCTGGTGGCGGACAAAACTCCAGTTTCAACTTCTGTCACCGACGTTACCGACACTACAAATCTGTCCTTGAGCGCCAGCAATTCGGTGGCGGAAGGTGGCCAGATCACGTACACCGCGACCCTGACCAACGCCGCTGGCTCGCCAGTGACCGTGACCTTGTCGAACGGCGCTGTGATCACCATCAAGGCTGGCGAAACCACCGGCACCGCGACCGTTCCGGCACCGTCCGATGACGTCTACAAAGATGCCGGTTCCGTCCAGGCAACGATCACTAGCGCTACCGGTGGCAACTTCGAGAACCTGGTACCGAGCACTGCTCCAGCCGTGACGACTGTCACCGACACCATCGATACCTCGACCGTCAAACTGACCGCCGATACTTCGGTAGCCGAAGGCGGCACCGTGACTTACACCGCCACCGTCGGCGCGCCAGTCACCGGCTCGCCAGTGGTTGTGACTCTGGCCAATGGTCAGACCATCACCATCGGCGTCGGCCAGACTACTGGCACCGCAACCGCTGTTGCTGCGAACGATGCGTTGGCTGGTAATGCTCCGATCATCAACTCGATCACTGGCGTGACCGGTGGCAACTTCGAAGATCTGGTGGCGGACAAAACTCCAGTTTCAACTTCTGTCACGGACGTTACCGACACCACCAACCTGTCGCTGAGTGCGACCGGTTCGGTAGCCGAAGGTGGCTCGATCGTTTACACCGCTACGCTGACCAACGCCGCTGGCTCGCCAGTGACCGTGACCCTGTCGAACGGTGCTGTGATCACCATCAAGGCTGGCGAAACCAGCGGTAATGTGACCGTTCCGGCACCGTCCGATGACGTTTACAAAGACGCCGGTTCCGTCCAGGCGACGATCACAAGCGCTACCGGCGGTAACTTCGAGAACCTCGTTCCGAGCACAACGCCTGCGATCACCCAGGTCACCGACACCATCGACACTTCGACCGTCAAACTGACCGCCGATACTTCGGTCGCCGAAGGCGGCACCGTGACTTACACCGCCACCGTCGGCGCTCCGGTCACCGGCTCGCCAGTTGTGGTAACTCTGGCCAACGGCCAGACCATCACCATCGGCGTCGGCCAGACTACTGGCACTGCAACTGCTGTTGCTGCGAACGATGCGCTGACCGGCAACGCTCCGATCACCAACTCGATCACTGGCGTAACCGGTGGCAACTTCGAAGATCTGGTGGCGGACAAAACTCCGGTTTCGACTTCTGTCACGGACGTTACCGACACCACCAACCTGTCGCTGAGTGCGACCGGTTCCGTGGCCGAAGGTGGCTCGATCGTTTACACCGCTACGCTGACCAACGCCGCAGGCTCGCCTGTAACCGTGACCCTGTCGAACGGCGCTGTGATCACCATCAAGGCTGGCGAAACCACCGGCACCGCAACTGTTCCGGCCCCGTCTGATGACGTTTACAAAGACGCCGGTTCGGTGCAGGCGACGATCACAAGCGCTACCGGCGGTAACTTCGAGAACCTGGTACCGAGCACTGCTCCGGCCGTGACGACAGTCACCGACACCATCGATACGTCGACCGTCAAACTGACCGCCGATACGTCGGTGGCCGAAGGCGGCACCGTGACTTACACCGCCACCGTCGGTGCGCCAGTTACCGGTTCGCCAGTTGTGGTAACTCTGGCCAACGGTCAGACCATCACCATCGGCGTCGGCCAGACCACTGGCACTGCAACTGCTGTTGCTGCGAACGATGCGTTGGCCGGTAATGCTCCGATCACCAACTCGATCACTGGCGTGAGCGGCGGCAATTTCGAAGATCTGGTGGCGGATAAAACACCGGTTTCGACCACTGTCACCGACGTTTCCGACACTACCAATCTGTCGCTGAGTGCGACCGGTTCGGTAGCCGAAGGTGGCCAGATCACTTACACCGCGACATTGACCAACGCCGCTGGCTCGCCAGTGACCGTGACCTTGTCGAACGGCGCTGTGATCACCATCAAGGCTGGTGAAACCAGCGGCACCGCAACAGTTCCTGCACCGTCTGATGACGTCTACAAAGATGCCGGCTCTGTGCAGGCAACGATCACTAGCGCTACCGGTGGCAACTTCGAGAACTTGGTACCAAGCACAGCTCCGGCCGTGACGACTGTCACTGACACCATCGATACCTCGACAGTCAAACTGACCGCCGACACTTCGGTGGCTGAAGGCGGCACCGTGACCTACACCGCCACAGTCGGCGCTCCGGTCACCGGCTCGCCAGTTGTGGTAACTCTGGCCAACGGCCAGACCATCACCATCGGTGTCGGCCAGACTACTGGCACTGCAACCGCTGTTGCTGCGAACGATGCGCTGACCGGCAACGCCCCGATCACCAACTCGATCACTGGCGTAACCGGTGGCAACTTCGAAGATCTGGTGGCGGACAAAACTCCAGTTTCGACTTCTGTCACGGACGTTACCGACACCACCAACCTGTCGCTGAGTGCGACCGGTTCGGTAGCCGAAGGTGGCCAGATCACTTACACCGCGACCTTGACCAACGCCGCTGGTTCGCCAGTGACCGTGACCTTGTCGAACGGCGCTGTGATCACCATCAAGGCTGGCGAAACCACCGGCACCGCAACTGTTCCTGCACCGTCCGACGACGTCTACAAAGATGCCGGTTCGGTGCAGGCGACGATCACAAGCGCTACCGGCGGTAACTTCGAGAACCTGGTACCGAGCACTGCTCCGGCCGTGACGACAGTCACCGACACCATCGATACGTCGACCGTCAAATTGACCGCCGATACATCGGTGGCTGAAGGCGGCACCGTGACTTACACCGCCACCGTCGGCGCGCCAGTCACCGGCTCGCCTGTGGTCGTGACTCTGGCCAACGGTCAGACCATCACCATCGGCGTCGGCCAGACCACTGGCACTGCAACTGCTGTTGCTGCGAACGATGCGCTGACCGGCCATGCGCCGATCACCAATGCGATCACCAACGTCAGCGGCGGCAATTTCGAGAATCTCGTCGCCGACAAGACCCCGGTCAGCACCACCGTGACCGACACCGTCGACACCACCAATCTGTCCTTGAGCGCCACCAACTCGGTGGCCGAAGGTGGCCAGATCACGTACACCGCGACCCTGACCAACGCCGCAGGCTCGCCTGTAACCGTGACCCTGTCGAATGGCGCTGTGATCACCATCAAGGCTGGCGAAACCAGCGGTAATGTGACCGTTCCGGCACCTTCCGATGACGTCTATAAAGACGCCGGCTCCGTGCAGGCGACCATCAGCAAAGCTACCGGTGGCAACTTCGAAAACCTGGTACCGAGCACCACGCCAGCAGTGACCAGCGTCACCGACACCATCGATACCACCACCGTAAAACTGAGCGCAACCGCCACAGCGGCAGAAGGCGGCAACGTCGTCTACACCGCGACCGTCGGCGCGCCAGTCACCGGTTCGCCAGTGGTGGTCACTTTGGCCAACGGCCAGAACATCACCATCGCGGTCGGCCAGACTACCGGCACCGTAACTGCCGTCGCACCGAACGATGCGTTGACCGGCAACGCTCCGCTGACCAACTCGATTACCAACGTCAGCGGCGGCAATTTCGAAAACCTCGTCGCCGACAAGACTCCGGTCAGCACCACCGTGACCGACACCGTCGACACCACCAATCTGTCGCTCAGCGCCAGTAACTCGGTGGCAGAAGGTGGCCAGATTACGTACACCGCGACATTGACCAACGCCGCAGGCTCGCCAGTGACCGTGACCCTGTCGAACGGTGCCGTGATCACCATCAAAGCGGGCGAAACCACCGGCACCGTGAACGTTCCAGCGCCAGCTGACGACGTCTACAAAGACGCCGGTACCGTGCAGGCGACCATCAGCAGCGCCACCGGAGGCAGCTTCGAAAAACTGGTACCGAGCACCACGCCAGCAGTGACCAGCGTCACCGACACCGTCGACACCACCACCGTCAGCATCACTGGCAGCAGCTCGGTGACCGAAGGCCAGACCGCCAGCTACACCGTCAGCCTCAATCACCCGGCGCAGACCGAAGTGACCCTGAAAATCGTCTACAGCGGCACTGCTGCCGACGGTTCGGACTTCACCGGCGTGTACACCGTGAAGATCCCGGCGGGCGCCAGCAGCGCGCAGTTCAACGTCGCCACCCTTGATGACAAGATCACCGAAGGCACCGAGAACTTCGTGGTCAAGATCGATTCGGCTACCGGCGGCAACTTCGAGAACCTCGCGGTCAGCAGCACCAATGGCAGCGTCAGCACCTCGATCATCGACAACGATGCGCCACCGGTGCTGGATCTGGATGCCAACAACTCCAGCGGTGCGACCGGTGCCGATTACAAAGTGACGTTCACCGAGAACACCCCGGGCGCCGGCGTGTCGATCGCTGACACCGACATCAGCATCACCGACCCGGACAGCACGATGCTGACCGGCGCCACTGTGGTGCTGACCAACCGTCAGGACGGCGATGCGCTGAATCTGGGCAATAGCGTCAACGGCATCACCATCAATGCCAACAGCACCAACGGCACGGTAACCCTGACCCTCTCGGGTAACGCGACCCTGGCCGACTACATGCAGGCCATCAAGAACATCAGCTTCACCAACAGCAGCGAAAACCCGAGCATTGTGCCGCGCGTCATCACCGTGACGGTGACCGATGGCGGCAACTACTCGAACACGGCGACGACCACGGTCAACGTGGTGGCGGTCAACGATGCACCGGTTGCTGCGCCGAGCAATGTCACCGGCAACGAAGACACGCCGCTGGTACTCGGCTGGTCGACCTTCGGCGTCAGCGATGTCGACAGCCCGGCGAGCAGCCTCGGTATCAAGATCACGCAGCTGCCGGGCGAGGGCAAACTGCAGTATCTGGACGGCTCGACCTGGAAGGATGTTGCCAACAACCAGACCTTCAGCAAGGCCGACATCGACGCCGGCAAGCTGCGCTTCCTGCCGGATGCCAACGAGTCGGGCACCAACGGTTACGGCGGCACCGGTCTGGGCAACAATCAGGCGGACTACGCACAGATCAAGTTCCAGCCTACCGATGGCCAGACGCTGGGCAGCACCGGCACGGTGAAGATCGACATCACGCCAGTGGCGGATGCGCCGACCGTAGCCGTGGCTGACAACAGCGTGAAATCCACTGGCCTGATCAAGGAAGTCTGGACCGGTCTCTCGGGGCTGGGCACTGACGGCAGCGGCGCGAACTCGACCACCCTGAAAAACGTGATCGACGCCGCCGGCAAACCGAACTCCAGCGCCAACGTCACCAACGTGCAGTCTGACGGCAGTGTCGCCGCCGGTACGGCGTCGAAGACCTCGGGCCTGATCTACCTGGAAGCCGGCAAGACCTACAGCTTCAGCGGCGTGGCCGATGACAGCCTGCTGATCACCATCGGCGGCAAGAACGTGGCGTCGGGTACCTGGGGCGCGGGCGGTGCGATCAACGGCTCGTTCACCCCGACCACCAGCGGTTACTACACGCTCGACATCTACCACCACAATCAGAGCGGCCCGGGCAGCTACGACGTCAACCTGTCGGTCAACGGCGGCACGCCAATCGATCTGAGCAACGCCGGCGTGCCGATCTACACCGGTGTGCAGGATCTGATCAACTCGGGCGTGACCGTCTCCGATCTGCACGGCACCAACGGCGAAGGTTATTACGACGGCTACAAGCTCAACACCGGCGCTGAAGGCACCACGGTGAAACTGTCGGCAATCAGCACCGCGCTGACCGACACCGACGGCTCGGAAACCCTGAGCGTGAAGATCAGCGGCGCACCGGTCGGTTCGGTGCTCAGCGATGGCGCGGGGCATACCTTCACCGTTACCGCGAGCAATGGCGAAGCCAACGTCACCGGCTGGAACCTCGGCTCTCTGACCGTGACTCCGCCGACCTACTACAACGGCCAGTTCAACCTGACCGTGACCTCGACGTCCACCGAACAGGTCGGCGGCTCGGCAAGCAGCACCGCGACCATTCCGGTCACGGTAGTGCCTGCGGTGTACAACGCGGTCACCGCCACCTCGGGTGATGACAACGTCATCGGCACCGACGCCAACGACATCATCGTCGCTGACATCGGCGGCCTGACCGTGGTGCCGGGCACCAACTACAACATTGCGTTCATGGTCGACAGCTCGGGCAGCATGAGCACTTCGTCGCTGAACGCCGCGAAAGACTCGCTGACCTCGGTGTTCAACAGCCTCAAGCAAAGCCTGGGCGGCAGCAACTCGGGCACGGTGAACATCTTCCTGGTGGACTTCGATACCCAGGTCAACAAATCGGTGTCGGTGAATCTCAACGACCCGAATGCGCTGACCTTGCTCAAAGCCGTACTCAACTCGATGGGCTCCGGCGGCGGTACCAACTATGAGGACGTGTTCAAGACCACGGCCAACTGGTTCCAGAGCGCCGACGCAGTGGCCAACACCGGGGCGAAGAACCTCACGTACTTCATCACCGACGGCCAGCCGACTTACTACCAGACCGGCGAGCAGACCAACCCGACGCTGTATGGCAACGTGAAACTCGACAGCGTGGTGAACACCAGCAACTACAAGCAGGGCGACACGTTCAGCACCTACATCGACAACTCGCACTACCTGACCATCAACAGTGCTGGCAGCGTTGTGCTGCAAACCTACAACTCGTGGTGGGGCTGGAGCAGCGAAACCCTGGGCACGATTCATGCGCAGGGCGACGGTACTTATGAATTGTCGAACCTCGCGGGTACCGGCAACAGCACCAACTCGTCGACGACCAGCAATTCGACCAGCGGCTTCGCTTTGTTGAGCGGATTGTCGAGCGTCGAAGCCATTGGTCTGAACAACGACGTCAGCCTCAACGACCTCAAGCCGTACGATTCGGACAAAACGCCGCAAACCAACATCGATCCGAAGGATCTGGCCAACTCGATCATCGGCCATACCGAAGCGACGATGCCGGGTAACGACACCGTCAACGGTGGCGAAGGCAACGACATCCTGTTCGGCGATCTGGTCAGCTTCAACGGCATTGCCGGCGAGGGTTACCAGGCGATGCAGGCGTTCGTCGCCAAAGAAACCGGCGTCGACGTCAGCAAAGTCAGCACCAGCAACGTGCACCAGTACATCACCGAGCACTATCAGGCGTTCGATGTATCCGGCGCGCACGATGGCAACGACACGCTGCTCGGTGGCGCGGGCAATGACATCCTGTTCGGCTCGGGCGGCAACGACCTGCTCGACGGCGGCAAAGGCAATGACATCCTGCTCGGCGGCACCGGTAACGACACGCTGATCGGCGGTCAGGGCAATGACATCCTGATTGGCGGTTCCGGTGGCGACACCTTCGTCTGGAAATCGGGCGACACCGGTAGCGATGTGATCAAGGATTTCAAAGCCAGCGAAGGCGACCGCATCGACCTGCGCGACCTGTTGCAGGGCGAGACCGGCAGCACGATCGACAACTTCCTGAAGATCACCACAGTGGATGGCACGTCGTCGCTGCAAGTCAGCTCGGCGGGCAAATTCAACTCGGGCGATGCCGCTGCGGCCACGCCGGACGTGACGATCAAACTGGAAGGCAACAACTGGGCGAGCGCCAACCTGCACAACCTGATTGCCGGCAGCGACCCGACCATCAAGGTCGATCACAACAACAGCTGAGGCTGAAACAACGACGGCCGCCTCCTGTGGGGCGGCCGTCGCGTTTGCGGGCAATGCAGCGGTGACGATTTGATCGTCGCCCCGCATACTGGCGCGCAGTTGGCTATGCTGCTGACAGCATGACGCTGTTCATTTGTGAGGGATGCTCAATGTTTTACGTGCAACGCGATGCGCAGGGCCAGTTGATTCGCGTGGAAGCTGCGGCGTACGCCGAGGCCACGGAAACGCTGCCCGCCGATAACCATGAAATTCAGGCGTGGTACGCCAACGAAGCCGTGGAAAACAGCCTCAAACAGCTCAAGCAGAGCGACTTTGAAATGATTCGGGTACTCGACGACCTGATTCAGGTGCTGACCCAGAAAGGCGTGATCCGCGTCACCGACCTGCCAGCGGCGGCCCAGGCCAAACTGATGGACCGTACCCAGGCACGTGAAGCGCTGGGCGGGTTGAGCCAGTTGATCGATGAGGATGAGGGCGGGTTGATCTGATCCTCCCAGGATCCAAAGCTTACCCTCACCCCAGCCCTCTCCCGGAGGGAGAGGGGGCCGATCGAGGTGTCTTGCGCTATCCATCGACCTGAGAGATCGAGTCGATTCTGGATTCAGTGGAGCTCTTGCACGTCGGCGTATCTCGTAAATATCCCACGGTCAGTCCCCTCTCCCTCTGGGAGAGGGTTAGGGTGAGGGCGCTTATTGGCTCACCCCCAAGGCTTCGGCTCACCGAGCAACTGCCCCTGCACGCCATACAAGCCCATCTCGCGAATCACTGACAACTCCCCTTCAGTCTCGACCCGCTCGGCAATCAGCGGCAGGTCGATGCTGTGCGCCGCGCGCTGGATCGCTTCGATGAACAGGCGCTTGTCGCTCTCCTGATCGATCGCCCGAATGTAGCTGCCATCGATCTTCAAATACGCCAGACCCAACCGCGCCAGGTTGCCGATCATGCTGAAGCGCCCGCCGAAGCGCTGCAGGCTCAGCGAGAAGCCAAGCTCGCGCAGGCGTCGGGTCAACTGCTCCAGCACCGCCTGTTCAGGCAATTGCTCCTCGCCGATTTCCAGAGTAAGACGCGCGCCGAGATTGGAATGCGCGCGCAGAATCTCGAAGACCTTGTTCAGCGCCTGCGGGTCAGCCAGGGTCGCCGAGGACAGGTTCAGCGCCAGCGAATCCTCGTGCCCCTTCATCTGCTCGAGCACGCGTTCGAGCATCAGCCGATCGAGCCGCGCGGTCCAGCCGAAGCGCTCCAGCCACGGCAGGAAGCGCCCGGCGGGAATGGTCTGGCCCTGCTCGTCGAGCAGGCGCGACAGGACCTTGTAATGCAGCACCAGTTGCGTGTCCTGCGCGGCGACCACCGGCTGGAAATACAACTCGAAACGCTGCTGACTCAAGGCCTGATCCAGCAGTCGATGCCAAGCGTGATGGTCGTCACCGACCTCCGCCACCAGACTCTGATCGATGCACGCCCAATTCTGCTCGCCCTGCCCTTCGGCCTGTGCGAGCGCCTGATCGCCCAGTGTCAGCACCGCTTGCGGGGAGTCGCCGTGAGCGAAGGGCGCCAGCCCGATCGAAGCCACCGCCGGCACATCGGTCGCGCCAGTGGCATGCAGGCTGCTCAGGGCATTGTCGAGATTCTGCGCCAACTGCAGCGCTTCCTCACGCACCAGCCCCGGCGCCAGCACGGCGAATTCACCGCCGCGAATACGCGTGACCAAGTCCTGGGTTTGTGGATATCTGGCGCACTCGCGGGTCAGTTGCTCACCGACAGCCTTGAGCAATTGGTCGGTACGCTGGCCGCCGAGACGCTGGTTGAGCCCGGCCAGATCCTTGACCCGCAACAGCAGCAAATAACCGGAACTGGCCTGCTCCGGGTTGCTCACGCGGTTGTTCAGTTGCATCTCGAAATAACGACGGTTGGCCAGGCCGGTGAGGTTGTCCTGATAGGACTCGGTACGCAGTTTTTCACTGCGCTCGGCCTGCTCCTGAAACAGCGTCTTGAGCTTCTCGACCATCTGATTCATCGCCTGCACCACGCGACGCAATTCAGGCGTGCGCGGCAGATCCGGCAGGCTGAGAAACTCGCGGCGGGCAATCGCATGGGACTGCTGAACCATGTAATCGAGCGGCTTCAACTGCCGACGCAGCAACAGCGCGCCGAGCACCGCACTCAATGCACCGCAGATCAGCAACCAGCCAAGGCTGCCCAGTGCGCTCTGCCACAGCTTGGCCACGGCGAACATCGGATGGCTGACGACTTCGACCCGCGCCGCCTGCTCCCAGCCACGACTGACCAGTGCATCGCCACCAGCCGGTTCGAGGCCGATCAATTTGACGAACCAGTCCGGCACGTTGCTCACCGCCGGGGTACCGCTACGCTCGACAATGGTCTGCTCGGTCTTCACGTCGACCACGCGGATGCTCGCATAATAACCGCTGTCGAAAATCGAACTGACCAGCAACTCGACCATCGCCGGGTCGTCGATATTCGGCGTCAGCGACAACGCCAGCGCCGTCGCCGCGTCCTGTGCGTGGGAGCGCAACTGGTTGACGTACTGGGTGCGCGAGCTCTCCAGGCTGACCATGAAGCTGCCGGTGAAGGCCACGACCAGGAACAGACAGATAGCGATCAACAGCTGTTTGAACAAAGACATCTGAGCGCGTGCTCCTAGTTAGTCGTCTCGACCGGGAAACCTTCGGCCTGCATTTTTTTCAGCACATCCTGCCAGCGCGACAGGCGTTTGGTGTCGCCGACCTTTTTGTTGCCCTTGGCGCCGGGCAAATACAGGCCTTCGGCATTGAAAGAGTAGACCGGCAGCAAATCGGTCCGCTGCGCAGCCGGCTGGATCGGATCGATCAGGCTGTCGAGCACCAGCGGCATGGCATCGGGGGTCGCATAGTACGTCAACACCATGTGCGCGCGGTTCTGCCGCAGCGCCTTGACGTAGGTGATGCGCAGCTTGTCACTGGAAACGCCGAGATGGCGCAGGCTGAAATACTTGGCGATGGCATAGTCTTCACAGTCGCCGGCGCCCTTCCACAGCGCTTCGATCGGGGTTTCCCAGTAATCCACTTCGCGCCACAGATCGATGTCTTCGACGTAACGCACCTGCTTGTTGAAGAACAGGTTCACCACTTTGAGCTTGTCCATCTCACTGGCCTGCTTCTGCGTCGCCAGCAGATTCTGCCAGGCATCGATGCGCTGCTGCCCGGCGCCCAGTGGCCCATAAAGAGCAGTGGCCTTGCGGCTGATCGCGGAAAAATCCCAATCGGCGTGCAGACCGCCCAGCATGACGCCGGCCAGCAGCAATGCGCAGCCAAGCCAGCGCAAGGTCCGAGGGATCGCGAAACGTACCGCCACTGCAGGTTTCCAGAAGGACAGAAAGGAAGCGTTTGATGGTGAAGCTTAGCCCGGCAAAAAACAATGGCACCGTGAGATCATCGAAGACCCGCTAGACTTGAGATTGCCGCGCAACGTTTTACAAGGTTTGACAACCTGTAGAGCAATCACTAGTGTCATTTGGATCCAAATATTGCGACCTACAGGGTGTGTTGTCGTGACTCAGAAGCCCAAACCGCTGCACAGCATCAAAGTCGAAGGACCGATTCCTGCGCATCTGGCCCGGTCGGTGATTGAAGAAACCCTGCGCTCGGCCATTCTCGATGGCCGCCTGCCCTGTGGCACTGCGCTGCGCCAGCAGGATCTGGCCGATCTGTTCGGGGTCAGCCGCATGCCGGTGCGCGAAGCCTTGCGTCAGCTCGAAGCGCAAGAGCTGCTCAGCGTCACCACGCACAAAGGCGCCGTAGTCGCACCGCTGATCCAGGGCGATGCCGCTGAAACCTACGAGTTGCGCATTTTGCTCGAATCCGAGGCATTGCGGCAGTCCATTCCGCTGCTGACTGAGGCCGAGCATCAACTCGCCGCCGGCTACATCGAAGAACTGGAAGCGCAGCACGACTACAACGAGATCGGCCGCCTCAACCGTCTGTTCCACATGGCCCTGTACAGCAAGGCGCCCAATCAGCGACTGCTGCGTCTGGTGGAAGACGGTCTGAATGAAGAAGAACGTTTTCTGCGTTTCAATCTGGAAGCCATGGGCCTGGGCAAGCTGTCCCAGGATGACCATCGCGCCATGCTCCAGGCCGTGATCGAGCGGGACATCCCGCGCTCGCTCGAAATGCTGGAGCAGCACCTCAACCGTGGCGTCGAGGTCATCACCCGCTACCTCGCGACTCCCGCCGCACAGAAGCGCCACACCGCACGCTGATATCTCGTACGTCGAATAATCCCCTTACAAATCTTCGCGACCGCTCTGCTGCCGGGTCTGGCAGCGGATCGGCGTGCCCGCTGGCGACCGCCCCGACCCTGCCGACGCGTTTCCGCTGCCCGCCGATGACCAATCGGTAATAGCCCTGACGGCAATTTACCCGCACTCTTCCAGCGCCACCCCTACAGAACGGGGACGCGCCGCCCTGACGGCACAGTCCCCGCAACAGGAACCTACGGAAGGAGCCTTGTCACGGGAAACAGGAAGTCATGGCGCCGGTCCCGGCCAACTTTCGCCCCCTTTGAATTCATAAACTTCCCTTGTTTAAAAAGTTGCTTCGAGTGAGGCATTCACTCTTGTTATCGATTTTGGCCGTTATTAGCCGAAAGGAGTAACTACGCCCAAATAAAACTTGATCCGAAAGTTTTATCGGCCACTCTCATATTCAAAAAACAGCCAACTTAAAATAATTAAAAATAAACTTGTTAAATGCATTTGCCCTGTATTAGTTTTTCTCTCGCCAGGTTTGAACGTCGCCGTTCAGCGCGGCATAACTTACGCAGCAGATGTAGCAACCGTGGCGCCGCAACGGCGTTACACCGCAATCAAGCTATTGCCCGGACAAGTTCCCATCCAACTTGCTCGACCGTTTAAAGCAATGGCAAATAACCGTGCACTTCATATCACTGATAAAGGACATCATGATGCCTACTAAGCAGCAACTCGCCCTGAAGAAAGCCGAACTGAGTATTCACCCGATCTTTTCCGAGATTACTTCGTTATCGGTATTACGTCGTTTCATGGAAACTCATGTATTTGCCGTATGGGACTTCATGTCGCTGACCAAGCGCCTGCAACAGGAACTGACCTGTACGCGTTTACCCTGGTTGCCGCCGCGCGATCCCCACGCCGCTCGGTTGATCAACGAGATCGTGCTGGGCGAGGAATCGGACGATCGCCTCGATGCCGGCCACTACAGCCACTTCGAGTTGTACCTGGATGCGATGCGCGAAATCGGCGCGAGCACCTCGGCGGTGGAGCGCTTCGTCGCGTTGCAGCGCGAAGGCGTGAGTTATGACGTCGCGTTGCAGAGCGTCGACGTCGACCCGGCGGCCGCGCAGTTTGTCCGCGATACCTTGCGCATTGCCCTGGAGGCGCCGGGACACAGCGTTGCCGCCGCGTTCCTGCATGGTCGCGAGAGCGTCATTCCGACAATGTTCCAGCGCATCCTCGATGACTGGGGCATCGGCATCGAACAGGCGCCGACCTTCCGCTACTACCTGCAACGGCATATCGAAGTCGATTCCGAAGACCATGGCCCCGCCGCCGAACAGTTGCTGGAGCGTCTGGTCGATGGCGATCCGCAGCGCGCAGCCGAGGTTTACGCCAGCGCCATCGCTGCCGTGGAAAGCCGCATCGCCTTGTGGGACGGGCTGCGCTTGAGCATGGGCGTGGAAGTTGCCGAGGTGGCCCAATGAACGCTGCCGACTATCAATCCTTCGCCGAGGCCTGGGAAAGCCGCGCGACCATCCGCACCCGTCCACGGCGGTTGCTCGAAGACGATCAGCGCTTGATCTATCCACTCAGCCGCCAGCCGCTGGTGCTCAGCGAAACCTTCCTGCGTGAATGCCCGCAACAACGTGATTTCGCCCTGGTGCAGACGTTGTACAAATTCATAAACGACGTAGTGATTTTCGAGACTGAAATCGTCGACAAGACCGCCCGCAGCATTGCCAAGAATCGCTTCGCCGTGGCATTCCCGTTCGCCTGTCGTTACGACGCGATGACCGTGGTGGTCGATGAGGATTACCACGCGCTGGTGGCCATGGATTTCATGCAGCAAACGGTGGCACTGACCGGTATCGAACCGATTCCGTTGCCCGATGAAATCGAACTGAGCCGGGCGATTCCCGCCGCTGTTGCGCTGGCGCCGGAACACCTGCGCAGCGCGGTGGAATTGATCTGCGTGGCGATCGCCGAAAACACCGTGACCGGTGATGTCGCGGCGTTCGCCCGCGACGATTCGGTCAAGCCATCAATCAAGGGCCTGATGGCCGACCACTTGCTCGACGAGGGTCGCCACTCGAGTTTCTGGGCGCGCATGGTGCGCATCTATTGGCACACCGCCAGCGACGCGGATCGCGAAACCATCGCTCAGATTCTGCCGGTGTTCATCGGCCATTACCTGACCAATGATATCCAGAAATCCTTCGATTTGCGCCTGATCGATGCGCTGCCGGTCAGCGAAACCACGCGGTGCTCACTGCGCGAGGAAATCGCTGGATTCGCCTTCCCGATCAACCGCCACCACCCGTTGGTGGGCAACATCGTCAGGTTTTTCCACAACAGCTCGCTGCTCGCCACACCGTGCGTGCAGCACGCGCTGCGCGACTATCTGGTTTGAGGAGGCTGACATGAAACGTCTCGACATTTTGCTCACCGGCGCCAGCCAGGCCATGACCGATCTGGCCCGGGAGCTCGAACAGCATGGCCATGCTGTGACCCGCAGCGGCGTGGCTCAAACGGCGGTGGATCTGATCATCGACGATGGCTTTATCGCTGCCGGCGACTTCTGCGCGATCCCGCATCTGCACCTGCGCCTGGGTATCGCCGCGCAAGAGCATGGCGGCCTGCCGACCCTCGACTTGCTGTGCTTTCTCGGCTCGTCGCTGATCAGCCGTGTGCCGATTGGCGATGAGCCGTCCGGCAACGGTCAGTCGCTACGCCAACGAGCGCTTGCCCATGTGGTCGATGAGGTGGCGTTGCTGGTCAGCCGCTTTTCCCGCGATGCCGATTATTTCCGCCATGCTCCTGCGCTGATCGCGCCGGATTTCGAACGCCTGGAAGACCTGCTGTTCCTCGACAAACTGGCGTATGTCCACCGTCTCAATGACACGGCAAACCCGGCGCTGCTGGAGCAGGCGCAAATCCCGCTGATCGAGCGCCTGCAACAGAGCCTGATCGAGCATGCCGAACGACCTGCCCTGCACCTCGGCGGACAGTCCATCAGCTACCGCCAGTTGCACGCCCACAGCCTGGCGATTCAACGGCGGTTGCTGCCCTTGCTCGAGCAACATCCGCAGCCGTGGGTGGTCGCTGTCTGCCAAGGCAAAAGCCCGGCACTGTTCGCCTCGATTCTGGCGACTCTCGGCAGCGGCGCGGTGTACTTGCCGCTGGAGCCGAGCCATCCTTTGCCGCGCCAGCAATACATCCTGGAAAACGCCGGCGCGGTGCTGTTGCTTCACGATGGACAGCAGGCGCTCAGCGAATCGATAGCGGGGCTCGATGTCAGTGACATCGGGGCAATGGACGCCGCTCTCGACCGGCCGCTGATGCAGCACCGCCCGGAGCTCGATGCGCCGTGCATGGCGCTCTACACCTCGGGTACCACCGGGCATCCGAAAGGCGTGCTGCTCAGCCAGGCCAATCTCGCCCACTTCACCGCGTGGTACGCCGACTACGTGCAGTTGCACGCCGAGAGTCGGGTGTTGCAGTTCTCATCGCTGAGTTTCGATTCATCGCTGATCGACATCTTCCCCAGCCTGCTCGCAGGGGCAGAACTGGTCGTGCCCGACGACACCCAGCGCCGCGATCCATTGCAGCTGGTTGCGCTGATTCGCCGACGGCAACTGACCCACGCCTTCCTGCCGCCGGCATTGTTGAGCATCCTGGCGCTGGAGCAACTGGAGGGCGTGCAGGTGATGACCGGCGGTGATGTCTGCGAGCCGTACGTCATCGAGCAACTGACCCGCCAAGGCACCCTGCACAACCTGTATGGCCCGACCGAAGCCACCGTGCTGATCACCGCGCGCCAGCTCAAACCGGGCGACAGCAACCGCACGCTGGGAGGGCCAATCGCCAACAGTCGGGTGCTGATTCTCGACGACGATCTGCAACCGGTGCCCGATCAAACCGTCGGTGAGCTGTTCATCGTCGGCCCCGGTGTCTGCCTCGGTTACCTGAACAATCCGCAACAGACCGCCGAGCGCTATCTGACCCTGTCGCTGCCCGGCGGCGAGACCTTGCGCGCCTACCGCAGCGGCGACATGGCCAAGTGGGGCGAGCACGGTATCGAGCTGTGCGGGCGGCGCGACAATCAGGTGAAAATCCGTGGCTTTCGCGTCGAGCCGGAAGAGATCGAGCGCTGCCTGCGCGAGAGCCGCTTGTATCGGCAGATTGCCGTGGTCATCGACAATCAGCGGCGCATTCTGGCGTTCCTCGCCCAGCCACAAACCGAGGCTGCCCGCGACGAATTGAAGGCTCACGCCCGGCAGTTTCTGCCGGACTACATGCAACCGGGAGCGTGGACCGAACTGGCGCAGATGCCGTTCGCCAGTAACGGCAAAGTCGATCGCAAGGCGCTGTTGGCATTGCCGGTGACGGTGCAGGACAGCGCTGCGAAATGCCTGCCGGCCAATGCTGACGAAGCGCTGCTTCTGGATATCTGGGCCGAATTGCTGGAACTGCCGACCAGCGACATTTCCACTGACGAAAGCTTCTTCAATCTCGGCGGTCATTCGATTCTGCTGTCGCGGATGTTGCTGCGCTTGCGTGAGGAATTCGGCCGAAGCATTTCGATCAATCGCTTCATCGAACAGCCGACCATCAGCAAACTGGCGACGCTGGTGCGCGGCACCGACGACAGCGCGGTACTCAGCGCCCAAGCCATGGCCGACGCCGAGCGCGCTCTGGATATCGAACCGCTGCCGATCAGCCGCATGGGCGATGTGCACAAGGTCATCGTCACCGGTGCCAACAGTTTTGTCGGCGTGCACATCGTCGAAGCGCTGCTCGGTTGGGGCGCCAGCGAGGTCGCCTGTCTGGTACGTGATAGCGCCGGGCAAACGGCGACGCAACGCTTCGCTCAGGCACTGAGCGAAAACCGTCTGGAGCACCTCGATCTCAGCCGTGTGCGGGTTTACGCAGCTGATATCAGTCGCCCGCAACTGGGCCTGGGCGATGAGGATTATCAGCGCCTGGACCGCGAGTTCGGTGCGCTGGTACACAACGCCGCCAACGTCAACCACGTACTCGATTACGAGTCCCTGGCGGCGGACAACGTCGAGCCGATCTTCGCCCTGCTGAAGCTGTGCGATGGGCGCAGTAAGAAGGTCTTCAACTTCGTCTCGACCCTGTCGGCATCCAGCACCGTGGATGATGCCGGTCGGGTGCTGGAACTGCCCGCCGCCGCGACGCCGCCGATCTACATTCGCAACGGCTACAACCTGTCGAAGTGGGTCGGCGAACGCATCCTTGAGCGGGCGCGCGAGCGGGGTGTACGGGTCAATCTGTATCGCCCCGGCAACATCAGCTTCAACAGCCTCAGCGGCGTTTGCCAGCCTCACAAGAACCGTTTGATGCTGATGCTCAAGGGCTCGATCCAGCTCGGTCAGGTTCCGGCCTTTGCGCTGAATTTCGACCTGATGCCGGTGGACTTTCTCGCCCGCTTCATCGCCTTCCATGCCAGCCGTTATTCAGCTGATCGCGCGGTGTTCAATCTGCACAATCCCGAGCCGCTGAGCTGGGATGCCTACGTCGCGTCGTTCCGCGAAACCGGCAGCGAGTTTGCGCTGGTCAGCGTCGCCGATTGGCAGCAGCAACTGAACCGGGTCGACGCCGACAACGCGCTGTTCGGCGTGCTCGGTTTCTACCTCAACGGCTTTGAAGAAGACATCGGCGACATCTCGCTGATCGGCCACGCCAACGCCGAGGCCGGCGTGCAGCAGATGGGCGCGCACTACCCGCAGAAATCCCCCGCGCTGCTGCGTCGCGGCTGCGACTACCTGAAAGAAATCAACTTCATCTGACTCATCCAAAAGGAGCAACACCATGAGCAATCTGCAACCCGACACCCTGATCAAAAACCCGCAAGGCTGCCACGTTGTGTCGTCGAAGGAAGTGCCGGCGAACGCGGCACAAGTCTGGGCGGTCGTTGGCGATTTCGCTGGCTTCGATCGATTCATTCCGGCGCTGTCACACACCGAAATGACCGGCGAGGGCGTGTCTTCGCTGCGCAAGAAAATCTTCAAGGACGGCAACGTCGTGGTCGAACAACTCAACTCGCGCGATGAACAGGCACAGCGCATGACCTGGACGACGATTTACAACACCCTGGGGGTGGCGAATCTGTGGGCGGCAATGCAGGTGGAATCGCTGAGCGAAGGGAAGTCGCGAGCGACCTGGACGATCATTGCTGAACCAGCTTCCGGCGGAGAAGAGGCGTTGCCGGGATTCAGGGATTTCGTGCAGGGGTTTGCCGATGATGCGATGGGCAATGTCTTGAAGTTGTTTGTTTAAGGCATCGGTTTGGCGGTGATTGAACCGCCGCTTTCGCGAGCAGGCTCGCTCCCACATTTGGAATGCATTTTCCCTGTGGGAGCGAGCCTGCTCGCGAAGAACGATAACGCGGTCTGCGATCTGTGAATCAGATCTTGAAGCTGTCGACCAACTGCTTCAACCGGTTCGCCTGCTGCGACAACGCATCACAATCCTTCAACGTTTCGTTGAGGTTGGCCACGCTCTGCTGGTTCAACAGGTTGATCTGGTTGACGTCGACGTTGAGAGTTTCCACCACCGCAGTCTGCTCTTCAGTCGCAGCGGCCACCGACTGGTTCATACCGTCGATTTCGCCGATACGCTGAGTCACGCTGACCAGACGCAGGCCGGCCTGATTCGCCACTTCCACGCTTTGCTCGCTGGACGCCTGACTGGCGTTCATCGTGCTCACCGCCTCACGCGAGCCGACCTGCAGCGAGGTGATCATCTTGTGGATCTCTTCCGCCGATTCCTGGGTGCGATGCGCAAGGTTGCGCACCTCATCGGCGACCACGGCAAAACCGCGCCCGGCTTCACCGGCACGTGCGGCTTCGATGGCAGCATTGAGCGCCAGCAGGTTGGTCTGCTGCGAGATGCCTTTGATCACATCGAGAATGTGGCCAATGTTGTCGGTGCTGGCGTTCAGGGTTTCGATCTGTGTGCACGACAGGCTGATTTTCTGCGACAGCTCGGTCATCGCCTGAATGGTTTGCTCGACCACCTGACGACCGTCGTCAGCTTGCTCGCTGGCGCCACTGGCGTGCTGCGAAGCATCCGCCGCGTTGCGCGCGATCTCCTGAGTAGCGGCGCCCAGCTGATTGATCGCCGCCGCCACGCTGTTGGTGCGCGCACTTTGCTCGTCGGAACCGACGATCGAAGCGTTGGACGACGCCATCACCCGTTGCGACAAGTCGTGAACGTGACGAGTCGCCGACGACACTTCGGAAATCGAAGCGTGAATGCGCTCGACGAACTGGTTGAACGCGCTGCCCAGTTCACCGAACTCGTCTTTGCTCTCGACCACCAGACGCCGGGTCAGATCGCCCTCGCCCTGGGCAATGTCTTTCATCGCGCGGCCCATGGTGGTCAGCGGACGCATCAACACATTGATCAACAGGCTCAACAGCAACGCAATCGCCGCGACCGCGACAAACATCGCGATCAGCGCTGAGGTGCGGAATTGGCTGAGGGCGGTATAGGCCTTGTCGCGATCGATCGACAGACCGATGTACCACTGCGCATTCGGCAGATCGCTGACCGGGGTGAACGAAAGAATGCGCTCCTGACCGTTGAGCACGACGTTCTGGTTGCCCTTCTCGATGCGCACGCTGGTGTTCGGGTAGATGTCCTTGAGGTTTTTCATTACCTGATCTTTGTCCGGGCTGACGATCACCTGACCGTCAGCACTGACCAGAAACGCATGGCCGAGGCCACCGAAGTCCACCGAGTTGATGATCTTGACCAGGGTTTCCAGGCTCAGGTCACCACCGACCACACCGAGCAATTCACCGTCCTTCTTCACCGGCATGGCGATGGTCACCACCAGGCCACCGACTGCCGCCATGTACGGCGGGGTCAGCATGGTTTTGTCGGCGGCCACGGCCTGCTTGTACCAAGGCCGCTGACGCGGATCGTAACCGTCCGGCATCTTCGCATCGGGGCGTTGGGTGAAGACACCGTTGGCCTGGCCGACGTAAGTGAACTGGAAGTTCGAAGTGAAGGCCGGTTGATCGACAAGGCCCGGCAAGTCGGCATTCCTGCCTTGATGGGCAACGTTCTGCGCGAGGTTTTCCAGCACCAGAATCCGTCCGCTCATCCAGTTCTGCACGCTGCTGGCGGTGAGGTCACCGGCCTGCTGCACAGAGGACTGCAGATTCTGGCGAATGGTGTTTCGCTGCAAGTAATCGTTGTAGAGCGTGAACAACGCGAACGCCAGGACGACGACGCCCGAAGCGGCCAGGAGGATTTTATGGCTGAACTTGAGATTCATTTCATGGGACTTCTTATGCCAAAAGTGGGGATGCGTTCCGGTTGCAACATTCCATGTACAGCGCAGGCAGCGTTCTTCTGGCCGCTCTACTTTGGTGCACGCATTTCTCACCAGTCTGTCGGCCAACGGCGGAGAAATCTTAGGGCCGCGTGAGAAATGGACGGTTTTAGGACAGGATTCCCGCCGAACGGCGTGCCAGAGCGGCTGCGAGGGAATTTTTCACAACCGCCATAGGGACGACGGTTGCAAAATCTGTAACCCTTGATGACAATGCGACTAATTATCATTTGTGACGTTCGGGCTGGCGTGGTCATGTCTTCACCTGAGTTGGTCGTACAGGCGCTTTACGGTAGTCATCACGGCTGGCTCAACGCTTGGCTGCGCGCGCGGCTGGGCAACGCAGCGGATGCGGCGGATCTGGCTCAGGACACTTTCCTGCGCCTGCTGCAACGCACCGAACGCCTCGAACTCAAAGCGCCTCGCGCTTTCCTGCGGACCATCGCGCGCGGCCTGGTGATCGATCATTGGCGTCGCGAGGAAATCGAGCGGGCCTATCTGGAAACCATTGCTCATTTGCCTGAAGGCGAAGTACCTGACGCCGAATCGCGCGCGTTGGTGCTGGAACTGCTGGAAAGCATTGCGCGCATGCTTGAGGGTTTGAAGCCGAAAGTGCGTCAGGCGTTTCTCCTGGCGCAGTGCGAAGGTTTGACTCACAAACAGATCGCCGAGCAGTTGGGCGTGTCGGTACGTTCAGTGGAACGCTACGTCGCCGATGCGCTGTATCACTGCTATGTGTTGCGATATGAAAGCTGATGCCTGTGGATAATCTCTCACTCGGTCGCCGCGTCGAGCCGCGTCAACACGTGGTCAAGCAAGCGATTCACTGGCTGCTGCGGCTGCGCAATAACCACGGCAATTCGCGGCTGACTCGCCAATGCGAGCAGTGGCGCGCCGAGCATCACGAACATGAAATCGCCTGGCAGCGGGTACAGTCGCTGCAAGCCGAATTGAGCTCCAGTCTGCGCGCCGTGCCGGGTGCGCAGGTCGCTTTCAATACCTTGGAAAACAGTGCGCAGGGGCTGGGCCGACGCCAGGCCTTGAAGTTGTTGTCGGGCGCGCTGTTGATGGGCTCCGCCGCGTGGCTGGCCAAGGACAGCGCCGCTTGGCAGCAATGGAGCGCCGACTACGCGACGGCGACCGGCGAACGGCGCGGTTTCCAGTTGCCCGACGGCACGCGCATCGAACTCAATACCGCCAGCGCCGTGGACCTGGATTACACCGCGCAGCAGCGCCTGATCAAACTGACCCGTGGCGAAATCATCGTTACCTGCGGCGGCTCTGACGAAGGCGCGGCATCCGATCGACCGCTGCGCGTACAGAATCGCCACGGGAGTTATGAACCGTTCGACGCGCGTTTCATTTTGCGTCAGGACGATCAGTGCACGCGGCTCAGCGTTACCCGCGGCCGAGTGTTGGTTCGCGCTGGCGGTCATTCCCTCGAAGCGCTCGCCGGGCAAAGTTTTCTGGTCAACCAAAGCGGTTTGCGCGCAGCGCCTACGCCGGATATGGATGCGGGCGCCTGGCTCGACGGTTTGATCGTCACGCGCAATATGCGCCTGGGTGATTTTCTTGCTGAAGTCGCCCGTTATCGCCCGGGGTTTCTGAGTTGCGCGGCGGATATCGCAGACTTGCGCCTCTCTGGGGTGTTCCGTCTGGAGGACACCGACAGGCTGCTGGCGGTCCTGCCGCAGACGCTGCCGGTGCAATTGCGTTATCGCACCCGTTGGTGGGTGACTCTGGAGCGTGCGGCCTGAACATTTTTTGGCGGGTTTTCGCAGGCAGTCCGGCTTAGTCAGTAAGCACTTCAACTCAGCCCCCGCGACTGCCTACGGAAATCCACAATGACTGTCCGCGCCACTTGTAAGAACCCTCTGAATTTCACTGCAGAATCGACACTGCTGCGCCATGCGGTTCGGGCCGCACTGCTGACCACCGCGCTGGGCGTCAGCGTGTTACCGAGCCTGAGTCTGGCCGCCAACACCGGCACCGAGATCAGCCACCGCTACAACATTGCTGCCGGGCCATTGGGCGAGGCGTTGAATCAGTTTGCCCGGCAGGCCGGTATCACCCTGGCGATGACACCGCAACAGACTCAAGGTCAGCAATCACCCGGCGTGCAGGGTGAATATTCGACCGACCAGGCCTTGAGCCATTTGCTCGGCAGCTCAGGGTTGGAAGCCGTCAGCCAGGACGGCAGCAGCTACATTCTGCGCCCACTCGCTGAAAGCGAAGCTCTGGCCTTGCCGACCACTGATATCAAAGGTTTTGCCCTCGGCAACGCGCTGGGCAGCATGGCCGGCTACAACGCCACGCACAGCCAGATCGCCACCAAGACCAGTACCGCATTGCTGGAAACCTCGCAAAGCGTATCGGTGGTCACGCGCGAGCAAATGGATGACCAAGGCTCGCAGACCGTCTCGCAAGCGATGCGCTACGCCCCGGGCGTGCTGACCAACCCGTATGGCGCTACGCACCGTTACGACTACGTGGCGATGCGCGGTTTCAACGACGGCTCGGTGGACAACATCTACCTCGACGGCCTCAAGTCGATGGGCGACAGCGGCACCTACAGCACCATGCAGGTCGATCCGTATTTCCTTGAGCGTGTGGACATTCTCAAAGGCCCGTCGTCCGTGCTGTACGGCCGCAGTTCGCCCGGAGGCCTGGTCGCATTGACCAGCAAAAAGCCGTTGTATGAGGCCTACCATCAGGTGCAAGCCACGGTGGGGACGCAAGGCCAGCGTGGGGTTGGTTTTGACTTCAGCGGTCCGGTCGATGACGACAAGCGCATTGCCTATCGTCTGACCGGACTAAGCGATCAGTCCGACACGCAATTCGACCATAACAAGGAAAAACGCTTCGCCCTTGCGCCGACGTTGAGCATCGATTTCAGCGAAGACACCTCGCTGACTCTGCAAGCCTATCTGCAGCACGATCCGGACGGCGGCTATCACGGCGGCGTTCCGGCGGACGGCACAATCCATCAGCACAATGGCGAGCGCATCTCACCGCGCTTCTTCGAGGGCGAGCCGGGGATCGATGGCTACTCCCGTGACCAGCAGTCGTTTGGCTATCAGTTCGAACATCGCTTCAACGATGTCTTCACGGCGCGGCAGAATTTCCGTTATCTCGATTCCAAAGTGAACATGGATCAGGTCTACGCCTATGGCTGGACCACTCCGACCAGCAATGAACTGAACCGTTATTACACCGGCGGTGATGAGCGCCTGCATGCGTTTATCGTCGACAACATGCTGCAGGCCGAATTCTTCACCGGCGCGACCAAGCACACAGTCCTGATGGGCGCGGATTATCAACGGCGCAAAACCGTGGTCGACTGGACCAGTGGTGGACTGGCGCCGATCAATGCGTTCAATCCGGTATACGGCAACTCGGCGATCGAAATGTATGGCGACACCAGCTATCTGCGTCGCCTCGAACAGACCGGTGTGTACCTGCAAGACCTGATCGAGATGGACAAGTGGCGCTTCTCGCTGGGCCTGCGTCAGGACTGGGTCGAGACATCCGATGAAAACCGCATTGCTGAAGCAGGGCGTCCTGTTGGCACAGAGATCAATGATCAACGCACGAAACTCACTGGCCGCGCCGGCGCGCTATACCTGTTCGATAACGGTCTGGCGCCATACATCAGCTACTCCGAGTCTTTCAACCCGAACTCCTATGCCGACAGCGCCGGCAACCCACTGGCTCCTACCGATGGCAAACAGTGGGAAGTCGGTTTGAAGTACCAGCCGCCGGGCACCGATAATCTGTTCACCGCCTCGCTGTTCCGCATCGACCAGGAAAACCTCGCGACCAAACTGCCGCAGGAAAACTTCTATCGCGCGGTCGGTGCCGTACGCTCGCAAGGTCTGGAGCTGGAAGCGCACATGCAACTGACCGATAACTTGAAAGTGCTCGGCAGTTACACCTTCACCGACATCGAATATTCCAAATCGATGATCAGCACCTTGAGCACGCCGACCGATGTCATCGAGAACAAGGGCAACTCGCCGACTCAAGCGCCGCGCCACATGGCCTCGCTATGGGCTGACTACAAATTCGACAGCGCCGCACTTGATGGTCTTCGCCTGGGTGGTGGGGTGCGCTATGTCGGCTACAGCTGGGCCGATGCGGAGAACACAATGAAGGTGCCGTCTTACACGCTGTTCGATGCCTCGATTGGTTATGACTTGGGCAAGGTCGGCTTGAAAGGAGTGGATGTACGGCTCAATGCGAACAACCTGACCAATGAATCCTATGTCGCGTCCTGCGCCAGTCTGAACTTCTGCTACATGGGCGAAGAACGCAACGTAGCGGCGACCGTCAGCTATCAGTTCTAAAGCCGTGTCCTGTGCATAAAAAAGCCAGCCCCTGATATCAGGGGCTGGCTTTGTCGTTTCTTCGGGGGTGTTCTGTATGCGTGCGTTTCTGGTTTTATTGCATCGATATATCGGCCTGGCCATTGCGGTGTTTCTATTGCTGGCGGGCCTTACAGGCAGTGTGCTGGCGTTCAATCATGAACTGGATGAATGGCTGAATCCGCAATTCTATAAAGCGACGTCAGTGGGTGAGCGCCTGCCGCCCGGCGCGTTGGTAGAGGCGGTGCAAACTGCACATCCGAAACTGCAAGTCTGGTACATGGAGTATCCGCAGGAGGCGGGGCATACGGCGCTGCTGGCGGCCGTTCCGCGTAAAGATCCGGCGACGGGCCAGCCGTTCGATGAGCGCAATCAGGTGTTCTATCTGGACCCGATCAGCGCGGAGCAAAAAGGCGCGCGCTACTGGGGTGAATGCTGTTTTCAGCGGGAGAACTTCATCCCGTTCATTCTGGAGTTTCACTACAACCTGACATTGCCGGGTAACTGGGGATTGCTGTTGATGGGTGGGGTGGCGATCGCGTGGGTGATCGACTGCTTTGTCGCATTGTTCCTGACCTTGCCGCGCGGCAAGCCCTTCTGGAAGAAGTGGGCGACTGCTTGGAAGGTCAAAGGCGGGCATGCCTACCGCTTGAACTTCGACCTGCATCGCGCCGGAGGATTGTGGTTGTGGCTACTGCTGTTACCGATCGCCGTCAGCAGCGTAGCAATGAACTTGCCGAGCCAAGTGTTCAAGCCTGCGGTTTCTTTGTTTTCGCCCATCGAGCCGAGCGTTTATGAAGCCAGAGGACGAATGCCCGCCAATCAACTGGGGACGACACAGTTGAGCTATCAACAGGCGTACGAAAGGGCATTGCAGGAAGGGGAACGATTAGGACTGACGGCCGCGATCGGCGAGTTGTATTACAGCTTTGAGTACAACTTCTACGGCGCAGGATTTGGACAGCACGATACGGACGCTCACGGTAAATCCTGGTTGTTCTTTCACGGTACCGATGGCCGATTATTGGGACAGGAGGTCGCGGGACAGGGCACGCTTGGAGAGCAGTTCTATCGACTCCAGTTGCCCATACATGGGGGACGGATCATCGGGGTAACAGGGCAGGTAATGATCGCGGTACTGGGTGTGTTGATTGCGGGGTTGTCAGGGACGGGGGTTTATATCTGGTGGCGCAAGTGGCAGGCAAGACGCAACAGCAAGACTCGCAGAACGGCATGATCTTTCGTACACGTTTTAATGACAAAACCCCTGTCTGCGTTAGCAGACAGGGGTTTCGGAATTCAATCTTGACGATGACCTACTCTCACATGGGGAAACCCCACACTACCATCGGCGATACATCGTTTCACTTCTGAGTTCGGGATGGGATCAGGTGGTTCCAATGTTCTATGGTCGTCAAGAAATTCTTTATCTGGCCCGTCAACACGGTAACAAGCCAGCAAAAACAGGAACTTCTACTAAAACAAAACCCCAACTGCTTTCGCAATTGGGGTTTCGGAATTTAATCTTGACGATGACCTACTCTCACATGGGGAAACCCCACACTACCATCGGCGATGCATCGTTTCACTGCTGAGTTCGGGATGGGATCAGGTGGTTCCAACGCTCTATGGTCGTCAAGAAATTCGGGTACTGACTCGGGACCAGACGGCCTCGCTTCAGCAAATTGGGTATGTGACAGCTAGGTGTTTGTGAATTTCGAACTTTCGGTTCGTTTCGTCTTCACACACCGCAATCTGGTGCCTTTTCAGGTCAGCAAATTGCTTGGGTGTTATATGGTCAAGCCTCACGGGCAATTAGTATTGGTTAGCTCAACGCCTCACAGCGCTTACACACCCAACCTATCAACGTCGTAGTCTTCGACGGCCCTTCAGGGAACTCAAGGTTCCAGTGAGATCTCATCTTGAGGCAAGTTTCCCGCTTAGATGCTTTCAGCGGTTATCTTTCCCGAACATAGCTACCCGGCAATGCCACTGGCGTGACAACCGGAACACCAGAGGTTCGTCCACTCCGGTCCTCTCGTACTAGGAGCAGCCCCTCTCAAATCTCAAACGTCCACGGCAGATAGGGACCGAACTGTCTCACGACGTTCTAAACCCAGCTCGCGTACCACTTTAAATGGCGAACAGCCATACCCTTGGGACCGGCTTCAGCCCCAGGATGTGATGAGCCGACATCGAGGTGCCAAACACCGCCGTCGATATGAACTCTTGGGCGGTATCAGCCTGTTATCCCCGGAGTACCTTTTATCCGTTGAGCGATGGCCCTTCCATACAGAACCACCGGATCACTAAGACCTACTTTCGTACCTGCTCGACGTGTCTGTCTCGCAGTCAAGCGCGCTTTTGCCTTTATACTCTACGACCGATTTCCGACCGGTCTGAGCGCACCTTCGTACTCCTCCGTTACTCTTTAGGAGGAGACCGCCCCAGTCAAACTACCCACCATACACTGTCCTCGATCCGGATAACGGACCTGAGTTAGAACCTCAAAGTTGCCAGGGTGGTATTTCAAGGATGGCTCCACGCGAACTGGCGTCCACGCTTCAAAGCCTCCCACCTATCCTACACAAGCAAATTCAAAGTCCAGTGCAAAGCTATAGTAAAGGTTCACGGGGTCTTTCCGTCTAGCCGCGGATACACTGCATCTTCACAGCGATTTCAATTTCACTGAGTCTCGGGTGGAGACAGCGCCGCCATCGTTACGCCATTCGTGCAGGTCGGAACTTACCCGACAAGGAATTTCGCTACCTTAGGACCGTTATAGTTACGGCCGCCGTTTACCGGGGCTTCGATCAAGAGCTTCGCGTTAGCTAACCCCATCAATTAACCTTCCGGCACCGGGCAGGCGTCACACCCTATACGTCCACTTTCGTGTTTGCAGAGTGCTGTGTTTTTAATAAACAGTCGCAGCGGCCTGGTATCTTCGACCGGCATGAGCTTACGGAGCAAGTCCTTCACCCTCACCGGCGCACCTTCTCCCGAAGTTACGGTGCCATTTTGCCTAGTTCCTTCACCCGAGTTCTCTCAAGCGCCTTGGTATTCTCTACCCAACCACCTGTGTCGGTTTGGGGTACGGTTCCTGGTTACCTGAAGCTTAGAAGCTTTTCTTGGAAGCATGGCATCAACCACTTCGTCACCCAAAGGGTAACTCGTCATCAGCTCTCGGCCTTAAGATCCCGGATTTACCTAAGATCTCAGCCT
>NZ_CP162773.1:0-2052500 GCF_054668465.1 Pseudomonas sp. S2_A10 | reverse complement strand
TTGAGAACCCTTAGCGACTCATAGTCCAGACCATAGGCCGCCAGACCGCCCACCTTGAAATTCTCGATCAGAATGTCCGACTTCGCCGCCAGGTCGCGCACCAGCTTCTGCCCTTCAGGCCGGGTGAAGTCGATGGTCACCGATTGCTTGTTGCGGTTTGCCGAGAGGTAATAAGCCGCTTCCGATGTGTTCTCGCCGTAAGCGTCTTTAAGAAAGGGCGGGCCCCAGGCGCGGGTGTCATCACCATTGCCCGGGCGCTCGACCTTGATCACCTCGGCGCCCAGGTCGGCGAGGATCTGTCCGGCCCAAGGCCCGGCCAGCACTCGTGATAAATCCAGTACCCGTAGATGCGACAGCGCGCCCATGGTCCGCCCTCCTATTAATAGAACGCCTGCAGACCGGTTTGCGCACGCCCGAGGATCAGCGCGTGAACGTCATGGGTACCTTCATAGGTATTCACCACTTCCAGGTTGACGAGGTGACGGGCCACGCCGAACTCATCGGAGATACCATTGCCACCGAGCATGTCGCGCGCCATCCGCGCAATATCCAGCGACTTGCCGCAGGAGTTGCGCTTCATGATCGAAGTGATTTCAACGGCGGCGGTACCTTCGTCCTTCATCCGGCCCAAGCGCAGGCAACCTTGCAGCGCCAGAGTGATCTCGGTCTGCATGTCGGCGAGTTTCTTCTGTACCAGTTGAGTCGCGGCCAACGGTCGACCGAATTGCTGACGATCCAGAGTGTATTGACGCGCGGTGTGCCAGCAGAACTCGGCCGCGCCCAGCGCCCCCCAGGAAATGCCGTAGCGCGCGGAGTTGAGGCAGGTGAACGGACCTTTCAGACCTCGGACGTCTGGGAAGATGTTTTCTTCCGGCACGAACACATTGTCCATGACGATCTCGCCGGTGATGGAAGCGCGCAGGCCGACCTTACCGTGAATCGCCGGAGCGCTCAGACCTTTCCAGCCTTTCTCCAGAACGAAACCACGGATGTCGCCAGCATCGTCCTTGGCCCAGACCACGAATACGTCAGCGATCGGGCTGTTGGTGATCCACATCTTCGCGCCAGTCAGGCTGTAGCCGCCATCGACCTTGCGCGCCCGGCTTATCATCGCGCCCGGATCGGAACCGTGGTTCGGCTCGGTCAGACCGAAGCAACCGATCCATTCGCCGGAAGCCAGTTTCGGCAGGTACTTCTGCTTCTGTGCTTCGGTACCGAATTCGTTGATCGGCACCATCACTAGCGAGGACTGCACGCTCATCATCGAGCGATAGCCGGAGTCGACGCGCTCGACCTCACGGGCAATCAGGCCGTAGCTGACATAGTTCAGACCACTGCCACCGTATTGTTCGGGAATGGTCGCACCGAGCAGGCCGACTTCACCCATCTCGCGGAAGATTGCCGGGTCGGTCTTTTCATGACGGAAAGCTTCGAGCACACGCGGGGCGAGACTCTGTTGAGCGAACTGCGCGGCGGTGTCGCGGATCATCCGCTCTTCTTCGGTGAGCTGTTGATCCAGCAGCAGGGGATCGATCCAGTTGAAGCTAGCTTTACCGCCCATGAGTGTGCCCTCGCAATCGGGTGAATTAACGTGGCATTGATCCTAGGCGCGGTTCGCCGTCGGAGCAAACGAGGATTTCGCATTCTGTTGTGCTAATTTCTCACTCCGTACCGTCGCGAATAGCCTTTTATGCGGCGCATTAGTGAGGTTGACGTACATGCGCAGGAAGATCCCCAGCACCGCCGCCCTGATCAGTTTCGAAGCTGCCGCCCGCCATGAGAGCTTTACCCGTGCTGCTGAAGAACTGTCGCTCACCCAAGGCGCCATTTGCCGACAGATCGCCAGCCTGGAAGACTTCCTCAGCGTGGAACTGTTCCGACGCTCGCGACGTGGAGTGAAACTGACCGAGGCGGGTCTTTCATATAGCCGTCGGGTGGCGACTCAGCTCGATGCAGTGGAGCGCGACACCCTTTCCGTGATGGGCCAGCAGGGCACCAACGTCATCGAGCTCGCAGTCGTCCCGACCTTCGGCACGCAATGGCTGCTGCCACGGCTCAAGGATTTCCAGCTCAAGCACCCGGAAGTGACCGTCAACCTGACCAACCGCACCCGGCCGTTCCTGTTTGCCGACACCGAATTCGATGCCGCGATTTACTTCGGCGACGCCGACTGGTCGGGTACCGAATCCCACAGATTGATGGGCGAGAATCCGATGCCGGTGTGCAGCCCCGCCCTACTCGGCGATCGCAAGCATCTGACAGCGCAAGCCATCGCTGAACTACCGCTGCTGCAGCAAACCACCCGACCTTACGCCTGGCGCCAATGGTTCAACTCGCAGCAACTGAATATCCCTCGCGACATGACAGGTCCACGCTACGAGCTATTCTCCATGCTTGCCCAGGCAGCCATGCACGACATGGGCGTTGCGCTGATTCCGCCGTTTCTGATTCAGCGCGAGCTGACAGAGAAACGTCTGGTGGTTGCCAACTCTCAAGCGCTCTCCAGCATCAAGGCCTATTACCTGATGATTCCGGAGCGAAAGGTCGAATCGGCATCGCTGAAGGCATTTCGTGACTGGCTGGTAAATCAAGCGCAGAGCTACAGCCTAGAAGAATAAAGGCTTTGCGCAATACCTAACCCCGTAGTCAGAAAAACAAAAGCCCTACAGATATAACTATTTGTCGCTTCTGAGCAGACTGTATCCGAAAGTCGTACAGACGTCCCACAAGCTGCCAAACACGTGGCTTTGAGCCTCTAATGGCGACTCATTGCTGCCTATTCACGCCACCGATGCGAATTTTTTTCAAATTCAGCCAGAATCCTTGCAGGGCACGGCCTGCAAGGAGTTCAACTGGCCATCTGCGACATTCGGTCACGGCATGACTTGTAGTTAATTTTCCGTCACCCGTCATAATCCCTTGAAGGGCATAAAGTTCGCCTGCAAAATGCCGCGCCCCGCCCTGATTCGGCGGGATCGTGCTGATCGGCCGCCCCAGTCGCACCATCCGTAGTGCATGGGTTTACTCAATAAGATCACGCAGGAGATTTGACGTGCACATTGGTGTTCCTCTCGAAACCCAGACCGGTGAAACACGGGTTGCTGCAACCCCGGAAACCATCAAGAAGCTGATCAGCCAAGGCCATAAGGTCACTGTGCAAAGCGGCGCTGGCGTCAAAGCCAGTGTCGTCGACAGTGCCTATGAAGCGGCCGGCGCAAGCATTGGCAGCGCCAATGACGCGTTTGGCGCCGAGCTGATTCTCAAAGTGGTCGCGCCAAGCGATGCCGAACTGCCGCTGATCAAGCGCGGCACGGTGCTCGTGGGCATGCTCAACCCGTTCAACAACGAGACCATCGCGAAGATGGCCGAATGCGGCATTACCGCGTTCGCCCTCGAAGCGGCGCCGCGCACCTCGCGGGCGCAGAGTCTTGATGTGTTGTCGTCGCAGGCGAATATCGCCGGCTACAAAGCGGTGTTGCTCGCGGCTCACCATTACCCACGCTTCATGCCGATGCTGATGACTGCTGCGGGTACCGTGAAAGCGGCGCGGGTGCTGATTCTTGGCGCAGGCGTGGCCGGTTTGCAGGCGATTGCCACGGCGAAACGCCTGGGTGCGGTGATCGAAGCGTCCGACGTGCGCCCAGCGGTGAAGGAACAGATCGAATCCCTCGGCGCGAAGTTCGTCGACGTGCCTTACGAGACCGATGAAGAGCGCGAATGCGCCGTCGGTGTCGGCGGTTACGCGCGGCCGATGCCGGCGAGTTGGATGCAGCGTCAGGCCCAGGCCGTGCACGAGCGCGCCAAGCAGGCCGATATCGTCATCACCACTGCGCTGATTCCGGGCCGCAAGGCGCCGACGCTGCTCAGCGCCGAGACCGTGGCGCAGATGAAGCCGGGCTCGGTGGTCATCGACCTAGCGGCCGCTCAGGGTGGCAACTGTCCGCTGACCGTCGCCGATCAGGTCGTTGTGGAAAACGGTGTGACGATCGTCGGTCCGACCAACCTCGCCGGTGAAGTCGCCGCCGACGCTTCGGCGCTGTACGCACGCAACCTGCTGGACTTCCTCAAGCTGGTGTTCACCAAGGAAGGCCAGTTCGACGTCAACCTCGAAGACGACATCGTCGCCGCGTGCCTGATGTGCCGCGACGGCCAAGTCATCCGCAAAAACGCCTAAGCAGGGATTCAGACGATGGAAGAGCTTATCTCCCCCGGTATCTACAACCTGATCATCTTCGTGCTGGCGATTTATGTCGGTTACCACGTGGTCTGGAACGTTACGCCTGCGCTGCACACGCCGTTGATGGCAGTCACCAACGCGATCTCGGCGATCGTGATCGTCGGCGCCATGCTCGCCGCTGCGCTGACAGTCACGCCTTTGGGCAAGACCATGGGCACGCTGGCTGTGGCACTGGCGGCGGTCAATGTGTTCGGTGGCTTCCTGGTCACCCGCCGCATGCTTGAGATGTTCAAGAAGAAAGCCCCGAAAGCAAAAGAAGAGGCGCCGAAGTAATGAGCATGAATCTCGTGACGACGCTCTACCTGATCGCGTCGATCTGCTTTATCCAGGCCCTCAAAGGCCTGTCGCACCCGACCACCTCGCGGCGCGGCAACCTGTTCGGCATGCTTGGCATGGCACTGGCCATCATCACCACGGTCGGCCTCATCTATAAGTTGGGCGCTGAACTGGCCACGGCTGGCATCGGTTATGTGATCGTTGGCCTGCTGGTCGGCGGCACCGCCGGTTCGATCATGGCCAAACGCGTTGAAATGACCAAGATGCCGGAACTGGTAGCGTTCATGCACAGCATGATCGGCCTCGCGGCGGTGTTCATTGCCATTGCGGCAGTGGTTGAGCCGCAGTCGTTGGGTATCGTTAAACAGCTGGGCGATGCGATCCCGGCGGGCAACCGTCTGGAGCTGTTCCTCGGTGCGGCAATCGGTGCGATCACTTTCTCCGGTTCGGTGATTGCCTTTGGCAAGCTCTCGGGCAAGTACAAGTTCCGCCTGTTCCAGGGCGCACCGGTACAGTTCAGTGGCCAGCACAAGCTCAATGCGATTCTGGGTCTGGCAACGCTGGTTCTCGGTCTGACTTTCATGTTCACCGGCAACCTTACGGCGTTCGCACTGATGCTGGCGCTGGCGTTCGTGATGGGCGTGCTGATCATCATCCCGATCGGCGGCGCTGACATGCCGGTGGTGGTGTCGATGCTCAACAGCTATTCCGGCTGGGCGGCGGCGGGCATCGGTTTCTCGCTGAACAACTCGATGCTGATCATTGCCGGCTCGCTGGTGGGTTCGAGCGGTGCGATTCTCTCGTACATCATGTGCAAGGCGATGAACCGCTCCTTCTTTAATGTACTGCTCGGCGGTTTCGGCAATACGGCAGATGCGGGTCCTGCCGGTGCGCAGGAAGCCCGCCCGGTGAAATCCGGCTCGGCTGACGACGCAACCTTCCTGCTGACCAACGCCGACACCGTGATCATCGTCCCGGGTTACGGTCTGGCAGTGGCCCGTGCACAACACGCACTGAAGGAATTGACCGAGAAGCTGACCCATCGCGGCGTAACCGTGAAGTACGCGATTCACCCGGTGGCCGGTCGGATGCCTGGGCACATGAACGTTTTGCTCGCCGAGGCCGAAGTGCCTTACGACCAGGTGTTCGAGATGGAAGACATCAACTCCGAGTTCGGTCAGGCCGACGTGGTGCTGGTGCTCGGCGCGAACGACGTGGTCAACCCGGCCGCGAAGAACGATCCGAAGTCACCGATTGCCGGCATGCCGATTCTCGAAGCGTTCAAGGCCAAAACCATCATCGTCAACAAGCGCTCGATGGCCAGCGGCTATGCCGGTCTGGACAACGAACTGTTCTATCTGGACAAAACCATGATGGTTTTCGGCGATGCGAAGAAAGTCATCGAAGACATGGTCAAAGCGGTCGAGTAATCACCCGTTGCAATAACGAACGCCCCGACTTGTCGGGGCGTTTTTGTTTGCGCCAGACGCTGGACAATTTGCCGCGTTGTTGCAGATCCGGTAACGGTGTTTTACTGCAAACCCGCGAAATAGAGGCCTCGTTTGCGACCTTGGTAGCGGGACAGGCGCCGGCCAAATTCACTAGACTGCGCATCCTGCTACTCGTTGCCCGAGATAATAATCCATGTACCGTGACCGTATTCGCCTGCCTTCGTTGTTGGACAAAGTGATGAGCGCTGCCGACGCTGCCGCTCTGATTGAGGACGGCATGACCGTCGGCATGAGCGGTTTCACCCGCGCCGGCGAAGCCAAGGCCGTTCCCCACGCACTGGCCGAGCGCGCCAAGGTCACGCCGCTGAAGATCAGCCTGATGACTGGCGCCAGCCTGGGCAACGACCTCGACAAGCAACTGACCGAGGCCGGCGTGCTGTCGCGGCGCATGCCGTTTCAGGTCGACAGCACTTTGCGCAAGGCGATTAACGCCGGCGAAGTAATGTTCATTGACCAGCATCTCTCGGAAACCGTAGAGCAACTGCGCAACCAGCAATTGAAGCTGCCGGACATCGCCGTCATCGAGGCAGTCGCCATCACCGAACAAGGCCATATCGTGCCGACCACTTCGGTGGGCAACTCGGCCAGCTTCGCGATCTTCGCCAAACAAGTGATCGTCGAAATCAACCTGGCCCACAACGCCAACCTCGAAGGCCTGCACGACATCTATATCCCGACGTACCGCCCGACGCGGACGCCAATCCCGCTGGTGAAAGTCGACGATCGCATCGGCAGCACGGCGATCCCGATTCCACCGGAGAAGATCGTTGCGATTGTCATCACTCAGCAGTCGGACTCGCCGTCCACAGTATCGGTACCGGACGTTGATACCAACGCCATTGCCGAACACCTGATCACCTTCTTCAAGCAGGAAGTCGCGGCCGGGCGCATGACCAACAAGCTTGGCCCACTGCAGGCCGGCATCGGCAACATCGCCAACGCGGTGATGTGCGGCTTGATCGACTCGCCGTTCGAAGACCTGACCATGTATTCGGAAGTGCTCCAGGACTCGACTTTCGACCTGATCGATGCCGGCAAGCTGAGCTTTGCCTCGGGCAGTTCGATCACCCTGTCCGAGCGGCGCAACAGCGACGTGTTCGGCAACCTGGAGAAGTACAAGGACAAACTGATTCTGCGGCCACAGGAGATCTCCAATCACCCGGAAGTAGTGCGCCGTCTGGGCATAATCGGCATCAACACCGCGCTGGAGTTCGACATCTACGGCAACGTCAACTCCACCCATGTCTGCGGTACGCGGATGATGAACGGCATCGGCGGCTCCGGCGACTTCGCGCGCAATGCGCATCTGGCGGTATTCGTGACCAAATCGATCGCCAAGGGTGGCGCGATTTCCAGCGTGGTGCCGATGGTCAGCCACGTCGACCATACCGAGCATGACGTCGACATTCTGGTGACCGAAGTCGGCCTCGCCGACCTGCGTGGCCTGGCGCCACGGGAGCGCGCACGAGTGATCATCGACAACTGCGTGCATCCGGACTTCCGCCAGGCACTGAATGATTACTTCAGCGCTGCCTGTGCAATCGGCGGTCACACCCCGCATATTCTGCGCGAAGCCCTGAGCTGGCATATGAACCTGGAAGAAACCGGGCGCATGCTGGCAGTGTGATCCACACAGATTACCACCGAGGCAAACACAGTTTTGCCTCGAGGGATGCCCGCGAGAAACAGGATCGCAAAAAACTGTACTGCTGTACCGGTCTTTTCCTAGCGCAAACTCCGACTCAACCCCCTGATACGAGCCGAAATGCACCAATCAAGTGCAGACAGGTACAGTTTGCCCAATTTCGACCCGTACACCATCCATAAACAGTTAACTGCTCACTCACAATACAAATGAACTGTATCTACAGAGACTATCCAAACGAGAGGATCATGGGCACCAGTCAAACCACTACCTGATCCCGCCACAAGCGGAAGGATGTCAACCATGGAACGTACACTCAGTTCCGAACTGTTCTTCGAAGACAAAGCTGTAAACACCCAGGCTTCCCTGCCTCTGCGCGTTATCGCCAACCTGATGTTGTGGCAGCGCCGCATCTCCAGCCGCCACCAACTGGCCCGTCTGGATTCGCGTCTGCTGGCCGACGCCGGTATCAGCGAAGCACAACGCTACGAAGAGCTGAGCAAGCCGTTCTGGCGCTAAGCAGCGTCGCTGGCTCTGGTCGTCAGACCCACCGCCAGCAACCCGAATTGCACAAGCAAAACCCGTCGTGGGCAACCACGACGGGTTTTGTCGTTTCAGGGCCTTGAATGGTCTAAAACGCATGACTGAACGAGAACAGATACAATTTACGAAAACCTCAGATAACACCAGTACAGTTATGCAGAACCTTCGGAGTGTCACTGGCCACCACTGGGCGAACCGGATTTGGCAGCCTAATATCCATGCAGAACGTGGCGAACGTTGCGCAACAGGCGTCTGACTCCTCAGATACCGAGCCACCTCTCACTACGGTTTATCCAAAGGAGTTACATCATGACCCGTCTTCGCCTGCTCAGTGCCGCCGCCCTGCTGGCCGTGGCTGCCAACGCCAGTGCTACCAGTTTCATCGTCACCACCGACTCGATCGTCGGCGCGCTGAAAGCCACTTCCGACGCCACTTCCGATGTGACCTCCTCGTTCCGTGACGACAAGATCGTCCTCGCCGCCCGCGACGATGCCGCCAGCTTCGTGGCCAGCGAAGGCGATATCCGTGGGGTGAAGCTGGAAAGCGCGCTCGATCACATCCGCCATCAGGTGCCACAACTCAATGCCACCGATGCCCAATTGGCTCAGGCCATTCTGACGCTCTGATCGCTTGCGGTATTGCGGGACACGCCAGCCGTGTCCCGATGTTTCAACGCTGGCTCTGGCCCGGGCATTTGCGCTAGCCTTCAGGCTCGCTAACAGTTGTCGAGTCCCATGCGCTTTCTTCCAACTCTGCTCATCTCTTCTACTTTATTCACCGCCTGCTGGGCGATGTCTGCCAACGCCTTCGATGCTTTCAATGCATCGACCCAAGGCACGGTTGTCAGCGGTTACGCCACCAGCATGGTGTCTTCTGCGCCGTTCGACCGTAAACTGCTGCTCGCCGCCCATGATGACGCGGCCGCCTTCGTCGCCAGTGACGGTGAATGGCGAGGCGCACGGCTGGAATCCGCGCTGCATTACCTGCGCAAAACCCGGCCGAAACTTCATGCCAGCGACCTTGAACTGGCAGAAGCAATTCTCGTCCAATAGTTATCCTTGTCCTTCCGGAGTCGTTCCATGCGTAGCCCGCTGATTGCTGCCGCCCTTGGCCTGTTTGTGTTGGCCGATGTGGCCCAGGCGCACACCCTGGTAGCCACCAGTAACATCATCGTTCGTGCCTCCCAGCGCAGCATCGATTTCACCTCCGATACCACCACGTCGATTCGCGATTCGAAAATCATCCGCGAAGCCCACGACGACGCCGCCAGTTTCGTCGCCAGCAACGGCGACATCCGTGGCGCGCACCTCGAGGTCGCTCTCAACACATTGCGTACACGGGTGCCGGAAGCGCGCGACGCCAGTGACCAGGTACTCGCCGAAGCCATCCTCGCACTGTGAGGTCCGTTGGCGCCTGGCTGCTGGCCGGGGCGTTGTTGCTGCTTGGCAACAGCGCCCACGCCGGCCTGCAATTGCGGCTCAAGACCGAGGGTCTGAGCCCGGCTCAACAACAGGCCAGTCAGGCGCTGATTGATGAGGCCATGGCGAAACTGCCGCCGAGCTTCATCGAGCGGCTGGATCGGCGTATCGATGTCGGCTGGACCGACGACATGCCTGCCAACGCTTACGGGCAGGCAACGCTCGTTGCCGAGCTTGATCTGAATCGCAAGCTTCTCGTCGCTCTCACCGATGGCAGCGCGGCGAAAGAGAAAACCAATCGCCCCCACGGCACTGTGCGCCAGGAACTGCTGGCCACAGTGCTGCACGAAATCACGCATATCTACGACCGCGCGCGTTTATGGCCAAGCGCCGAGCGCACGTTGATCCAGCGCTGCACCCGACGCTTCAACAGCGCCGGGCTGATCGGTATTCCCGATGAGTGTCGCGGGCAGAACGGTCGGCGCTTCACCATCAGCGACGACCCGCGCCTGCTTGACCTGGCCGGGTGGCAACAGTACGTCGGCCGCCGTGGCGAGCGTGAACAACACAACCGCCAGATCGCCCGCAGCCCGGACCTCTACGAAATTTCCAGTCCCAAGGAATTCGTCGCGGTCAACATGGAGTACTTCCTCCTCGACCCGAGCTACGCCTGCCGCCGCCCGGCGCTGTATCGCTACTACAAGGAACATTTCGGCTGGGCGCCGCCAGCTGCAGGACACCTGCAGCAAGAGCTTTGCCTTTCTCAATGCGGGCAATGACTTCGCCAAGCAACCCTTGGGACAAGTCGATCCGGAACGGGTCTACGCTGTCGATTACCTGCTGGCCGAGGCCAATCAGAACTGGGTCAGTCGCTGGGGCCACAGCATGTTGCGCCTGGTGATCTGCGCCCCCGGTCGCCCGCGCGGCCCGGATTGCCGCCTCGACCTCGATCAGCATCTGGTGCTGTCCTATCGCGCTTTCGTTGGCGATGTGCAGCTGTCGAGCTGGGACGGACTGGTCGGCAAATACCCGTCGCGGCTGTTCGTGTTGCCGCTGGCACAGGTGATCGACGAGTACACCAAGACCGAGCTGCGCAGCCTCGCTTCGGTGCCGTTGAGTCTGTCTCGCGAGGAAATCGAAGGCGTGGTCGAACATGCCGCCGAGATGCACTGGAGCTACGACGGCAACTATTTCTTCCTGTCCAACAACTGCGCGGTGGAAGGCTTGAAACTGTTGCGCAGCGGCAGCAATAACAGCCAACTGGTCGGCCTCGACAGCATCATGCCCAACGGTTTGCTCGAGGTGCTCAAGGGCCGTGGTCTGGCCGACACCAGTGTGCTCGACGATCCGAAAGAAGCGCTGCGTCTGGGTTACCGCTTCGACTCGTTCCGCGATCGCTATCAAGCGATGTTCGATGTATTGAAGAAGCAGCTGCCGATCAAGCAGACCACTGTCGAAGACTGGCTGGCACTCAGCGCTGAGCAACGCCGCGAATGGTTCGACCGCGCCGACCTGCGCACCAGCGCGGCGCTGTTGCTGCTTGAGCAGGCGAGTTTCCGCCGACAGTTGTTGCTGGCACAGGATGAGGTCAAGCAACGTTACCTCGGCGCCCGCGAGCTGGAAAACGGCGGCATGGACAAGGCCAACGCGACCTTGCAGGAGATTCTCGCCAACAGTGGTTTCCTCAGCCGCCCGGCGGAACTGCTCGACTCTAAAGGTTACGGACTGCCCCAGCCGAGCGAGTTTGGCCGACTGGAAGCGGAAAGCAGCCAGCGGCAGAAGAAGCTGCTGGCACTGTCCGGCGATCTCGATACCGAAGTGCGCAAGCTGCTTGAACCCAAGCGCGCCGCCGAGATTGCCGCCAGCGAGGCCAACGTGAAACAGATTGGCGAGCATCTGCGCAAACTGCACAAGGCTTCGGGCGGACTGCAATTGCCCTGAGCACAAAAAAGGCTTCAGAACGCCTGTTCTGAAGCCTTTTTTGTTTTCCCCTGCGGCTTTAGACGCGAGCCTTGCGCACGCCTTGGGACAGCGCCGAACACAGACTCAACACGCCATCGATGGCCTGCTCAGGCGTATCGGCACTGGCGATGTGATCGATCAACGCCGAGCCCACCACCACACCGTCAGCCAGACGCGCGATGGCCGCAGCCTGCTCCGGTGTACGGATACCGAAGCCAATGCTGATCGGCAGGTCGGTATGCCGACGCAGACGTGCAACCGCCTCTTCCACGTGTTCCAGAGTCGCTGCACCGGCGCCGGTGACACCCGCGACCGACACGTAGTAGACAAAACCGGAACTGCCGTTGAGCACACGCGGCAGACGCGCGTCGTCGGTGGTCGGCGTGGTCAGGCGGATGAAGTCCAGGCCAGCAGCCTGCGCCGGGTCGCACAGTTCTTCATTGTGCTCTGGTGGCATGTCGACCACGATCAGGCCATCGACGCCGGCATCCTTGGCTTCTGCGATAAAGCGCTCGACGCCGAATTTGTGGATCGGGTTGAAGTAACCCATCAACACCAGCGGCGTGTCGCTGTTGCTTTCACGGAATTCGCGAACCATTTGCAGGGTTTTCGCCAGATTCTGTTTGGCGCCCAGTGCACGGATGTTGGCCAACTGGATCGCCGGGCCATCAGCCATCGGATCGGTGAACGGCATGCCCAGTTCGATCACGTCGGCACCTGCCGCCGGCAGGCCTTTGAGGATTGCCAGCGAAGTGTCGTAGTCAGGATCGCCAGCGGTGACAAAGGTCACCAGCGCGGCGCGGTTCTGTTGCTTGAGGTCGGCAAAGCGGGTTTGCAGGCGGCTCATCAGTGTTTCTCCTGCTGCGACTGTTGCATATGGTGCATTACGGTTTGCATGTCCTTGTCGCCACGGCCCGAGAGGTTGACCACCATCAGGTGATCCTTCGGCAGCTTCGGTGCACGTTTGAACACTTCGGCCAGGGCGTGAGCGCTTTCCAGGGCAGGGATGATCCCTTCCAGACGGCAGCATTTGTGGAACGCTTCAAGCGCTTCGTCGTCGGTCACCGAGGTGTACTGGACGCGGCCGATGTCATGCAACCAGGCGTGTTCAGGGCCGATGCCCGGATAGTCGAGGCCAGCGGAAATCGAGTGGGCGTCGATGATCTGCCCATCGTCGTCCTGCAGCAGGAAGGTGCGGTTACCGTGCAGCACGCCCGGCACACCGCCGTTCAGGCTGGCCGCGTGCTTGCCGGTTTCGATGCCGTAACCGGCGGCTTCGACGCCGATGATCTCCACGCTCTTGTCATCGAGGAACGGGTGGAACAGGCCCATGGCGTTGGAACCTCCACCGATGCATGCCACCAGACTGTCCGGCAGACGACCTTCCTGAGCCTGCAACTGATCGCGGGTTTCCTTGCCGATGACGGCCTGGAAGTCGCGGACCATTGCTGGATAAGGGTGTGGGCCGGCCACAGTGCCGATCAGATAGAAAGTGTTGTCGACGTTGGTCACCCAGTCACGCAGGGCTTCGTTCATCGCGTCTTTCAGGGTGCCGGTGCCAGCCACGACCGGAATGACTTCAGCGCCCAGCAGCTTCATGCGGAAGACATTGGCCTGCTGACGTTCGATGTCGGTGGTGCCCATGTAGATCACGCAGTCCAGACCGAAACGCGCAGCAACGGTGGCCGTGGCCACGCCGTGCATGCCGGCGCCGGTCTCGGCGATGATGCGCTTCTTGCCCATTCGCCGCGCCAGCAGGATCTGGCCGATGCAGTTGTTGATCTTGTGCGCGCCGGTGTGATTCAGCTCTTCACGCTTGAGGTAGATCTTGGCGCCGCCGCAGAACTCGGTCAGGCGTTCGGCGAAATACAGCGGGCTCGGACGTCCGACGTAATCACGCTGGAAGTAGGCCAATTCTTCTTTGAATGCCGGATCTTCCTTGGCCGCTTCGTATTCGCGGGCCAGGTCGAGGATCAACGGCATCAGGGTTTCCGCTACATAACGGCCACCGAACGCACCGAACAGGCCGTTGGCGTCAGGGCCGTTACGCAGATCAGAGGTGTTCGAAGTCTGGGTCATGGGTCGCTCCAGGTGAATTCGGTCAGAAGACAATGACGACCACTCTACCCCTGACTTTCCAGGCTGAAAACCGATAAGATCGCCGCAACCTGTCAGGAAAACTCACAGATACCATGAGCCACGACCTTCCCCCGCTCAATGCCTTGCGCGCCTTCGAGGCCACCGCCCGTCTGAACAGCGTCAGTCAGGCTGCCGAGCAGCTGCATGTCACTCACGGCGCGGTCAGCCGCCAGCTGAAAGCGCTTGAAGAACATCTCGGCGTGAGTCTGTTCGTGAAGGATGGGCGCGGCTTGAAACTCACAGATGCCGGCGTGCGTCTGCGCGATGCCAGCGCTGAGGCGTTCGATCGCTTGCGCACTGTTTGTGCGGAATTGACCCAAAGCACTGCCGATGCGCCGTTCGTGCTTGGTTGTTCGGGGAGTCTGCTGGCGCGCTGGTTCATTCCGCGCCTGGGGCGGTTGAATGCCGATTTGCCTGATCTGCGACTGCACCTGTCGGCCGGTGAAGGCGATCTCGACCCTCGGCGCCCGGGACTCGATGCGCTATTGCTGTTCGCCGAGCCACCGTGGCCGGCCGATATGCAGGTCTATGAACTGGCGGCGGAACGCATCGGCCCGGTGATGAGCCCGTTATTCAGCGGTTATCAGAACCTGCACGACGCTCCTGGCGCAGAATTGCTCAAGCAGCCCTTGCTGCACACCACCTCTCGCCCGCAAGCCTGGCCCAGCTGGGCACAGCAAAACCACCTCGATTCCAAGGCGTTGAAGCTCGGGCAAGGTTTTGAGCATTTGTATTATTTGCTGGAGGCGGCTGTTGCAGGTCTCGGCGTGGCAATCGCACCGGAGCCGTTAGTAACTGAAGACCTGAAGGCGGGTCGCCTGGTTGCGCCGTGGGGCTTCTGCGAAACCCCGGCGCAACTGGCGTTGTGGCTACCCAAGCGCGCCGCGGACGGGCGCGCCCGGCAACTGGCGCAGTGGCTCAAAAACGAGCTGCGCCAGCCTGATCACTCACCGCGCTTGAACAAAAAGTAGGCAGCGAGCAGACCGATTGCACCGACAGCCACACCGGCTGTGGTCCAAGGATGTTCCTGCGCGTAATCACGAGTGGCAATGCCGGTCTCGCGGGTTTTCACTTTGACTTCTTCGTACGCGTCGCTGAGCAGATGACGGGAATGTTTCAATGCACTTTCGGCATTGCTTTTCAGCGCCTTGAGGGTCTTGCGCGACTCGTCCGAAGCATCGTCTTTCAAGCTTTCCAACGATTTGAGCAGACTCTCGATCTCGGCTTCCATGCTTTGCAACGAGGCTTTACGTAAAGAGGTGTTGGCCATGGTGGCTCTCCTGCATTGGTGATGAGTGGCGTGTGTTGGTTGGGACTTCACCACTTCGAGAAAGTGCAGAAATTCTGAACTTCGGCAGCGCAGAGGCGCCGAAATCAACAGTGCAATTGCCTGCTAGGCTCAATTTCACACGCCATTCCAACCCAAGGAGAACGCCATGAGTGACCATCACACGTACAAGAAAGTCGAGCTGGTCGGTTCGTCCACCACCAGCATCGAAGACGCCATCAACAACGCACTGGCCGAAGCCAACAAAACCCTGCGCAATCTGGAATGGTTTGAAGTGACCGAAACCCGTGGCCACATCGAAAACGGCCAGGTGGCGCACTTTCAGGTAACGCTGAAAGTCGGCTTCAAGATTGCCGCCAGCTGAGTTTGAGCTAGTCTTCTGAACTTGCGCGCTGGCCGAGTGCCATAGGGAATGGCAAAGCGCTACAAGGTGAGCGCATCGGGTGGATGACCCGATGCCCGCCTCATTCAATCCGACCAGGGAGTGCGACCGATGAAGAAGTTCATGTTGGCAGTAGGTTTGTTGAGCCTTGCGGGTGGTGCGTTTGCAGCCGGGAAGCCTTGTGAAGAGCTGAAAAGCGAAATCGCCGCGAAGCTCGACGCCAAAGGCGTATCCGGTTATTCGCTGGAAGTTGTCGACAAGGGTGCGGCCGCTGATGGCGACGTCGTCGGCAGTTGCGAAGGCGGCAGCAAGGACATCGTCTACAAGCGAGGTTGATTGCGCCTGAAATACAAAAGCCGACGTGGATGCGTCGGCTTTTTTGTGGACGATGATTTTCCGGGTAGGAGCTGCGGGACGCTGCGATCTTTTGATCTTGATTTCAAATCATAATCAAAAGATCGCAGCCTCGTTGCACTCGACAGCTCCTACAAGGGTTCGCGTTATCCCTTCATGACTTGGGCCAACAATTCGTAGGAATGGATGCGATCGGCGTGTTCGTAAAGATCACTGGTGAAAATCAGCTCGTCCGCCTGGGTCTGCTCGATCAACACCTCAAGCTTGGCGCGGATCTTCTGCGGGCCGCCGACCATGGCGAGACCGAGGAAATCGCCCACCGCTTCACGTTCATGGGGCAGCCACAGGCCGTCCATGGTTTTCACCGGTGGACGCTGCACCAGGCTCTGGCCACGCATCAGCGCAAGAATGCGCTGGTACACAGACGTCGCCAGGTAATCGGCTTGCTCATCGGTATCCGCTGCCACCAGCGGCACGCCGAGCATCACGTACGGCTTGTCGAGCACCGCCGACGGTTTGAAGTGATTGCGGTAGATGCGGATCGCCTCGTGCATGAAGCGCGGCGCGAAGTGCGAGGCGAAGGCGTAAGGCAAGCCGCGCTCACCCGCCAATTGCGCACTGAACAGGCTTGAGCCGAGCAGCCAGACCGGCACGTTGGTGCCGGTGCCGGGCATGGCGATCACCCGTTGCTCCGGGGTGCGCGGGCCGAGGTAGCGCATCAGTTCGGCAACGTCTTCAGGGAAGTCGTCAGCGCTGCCCGAGCGCTCACGGCGCAAGGCGCGGGCGGTCATCTGGTCAGAGCCGGGCGCGCGGCCCAGACCCAGGTCGATCCGTCCCGGGTACAGGCTCTCGAGGGTGCCGAACTGCTCGGCGATCACCAGCGGCGCATGGTTGGGCAGCATTACCCCGCCGGAACCGACGCGGATCGTCGACGTGCCTCCGGCCAGATAGCCGAGCAACACCGAAGTTGCCGAACTGGCGATGCCGTCCATGTTGTGATGTTCGGCGACCCAGAAGCGCGTGTAGCCGAATTTCTCGGCATGCTGCGCCAGGTCCAGCGAGTTGCGCAGCGATTGCGCCGCGCTGCCGTTTTCGCGCACTGGCACCAGGTCGAGGGTGGAAAATTTTACGTCGGACAGTTTTTTCATGAACCTGCATCTCCGGGTGGGGAGGCAGGTTTTTCTTGCGAGCGAAAACCTGCCAAATCCATAAGCGTGTTTTATGGAATGAGGGCATATACCCGAGATTCAATAGCAGCGGCGACATTTCCTACTAAAAAAGTCAACGATTCAGCCAGGCTGAACTTTGTTCCGCCGTCTATCCTCAGAAGCCTTGCTAGTAAAAACCGCGACGGCGCGGCGTTCCGCGCCACATTTGAGGAGGCAGACATGGCTATCGTGAAAAAGGCATCGGCGCATTGGAAAGGCGATCTGAAAACCGGTCTCGGCTCGATCTCCACCGAAACCGGCGTACTGCGGGAAGCACCGTACGGCTTCAAGGCGCGCTTTGAGGGCGGCAAGGGCACCAACCCGGAAGAACTGATCGGCGCGGCTCACGCCGGCTGCTTCTCCATGGCGTTTTCGATGATTCTCGGCGATGCCGGCCTGAAGGCAGACAGCATCGACACCAACGCTGAAGTCACCCTCGATCAGGTTGACGGCGGCTTCGCAATCACTGCGGTAAAGCTGATTCTCAAGGCGAAGATTCCAGGCGCAACTCAGCAGCAGTTTGAAGAACTGAGCAACAAGGCCAAGGAAGGTTGCCCGGTTTCCAAGGTGTTGAATGCGAAGATCACGCTTGAGGCTTCGCTGGTCAGCTGATTGGGCGTTTGCAGGGCTGACGCCTTCGCGAGCAGGCTCGCTCCCACAGGGGATTTGTGCACGACGCAGATTCAGTGTGGGAAAAAGCCTGCTCGCGAAGGCAGTCTCGAAACCAGCTCAGCGGCCGGCAATTAATACAAGGTGTGAGCAAAGTCAGAACCCGCTCTGCAGAAATGTGGTCGAATAATCGAAAGCAGCTTCAGCGCACACCCGTGCGCGCTGCCTCAAGGAGCTTCATCGATGAAACGTATTGGCTTGGCGATCCTTTGCAGTGCACTGGCCACGTCCGCAATCGCAGCCCCCAAAAAATGCGAGGAGCTTAGAAAGGAAATCGAGGTCAAAATTCAGGCGAAAGCGGTGCCAACGTACACCCTTGAAATCATCACGGCGGAAGAGGCGAAGCAGCATGACTCGGCCATGATCGTCGGTACTTGCGAGAACGGCACCAAGCGAATCATCTATCAGAAAAACGATAGCTGATTGCCTATCACGGCACGCAATTGATCTGCCGCTCGTTGGCAACGATCTGCCCCTGACGATTGATCAAGCGTGCACTTGGCGTGAAGGCCAGCGATCGGGCCTCAAGGCGGTAACGCTGCCCGGCCTCGAAGTGTTCATAGGGCACGGTCATGTAACACAGCCGCTCTTGCGGATCGGTATCCATGCCCTGACCACCCCCGAATACTTCGAAGTCAAAGCGCACGGTGAGCTCATGACTACCGGGCGTCACCTGAAAAAACCGTCCGTCGCGCGAGCGCTGTTTATCCAGGCGCTCGGCCATCAGCACCTTGCCGCCGGGGGTAGGCATGGCGAAGTCGACCCAGGCTTTGTCTGGATCGGCCGCCGGCAACGGGCTCTGACAACCGGCGAGCACACTGGCGGCCAGCAATGTCGTCAACTTGCGCATGATCGATATCCTTAGACGGGATTTCCAGCATAGCGCCGATCAACTGCTCTGACAGCCCGCCGGTGTGCCCTGACCGACAACCTTGCGCTGTTCGTCATACAGCTTGGCCCAAGGCCTGAAGCCGATGCTGCCAGCCTGCAGCTGATAGCGCTGGCCGGCGTTGAAGTCCTTGAATTTCACGCTCAACTGGCAATCGCGCCACAGCGGTTCGGCAGTCGGGCCGATATTGGTGGCCTCGACCGGGAATTGATAGCGCACCTTCAGCTCATGGCTGCCGGGCTGCACTTCGAAATAGCGTTTGTCGATGGCCTGGGTGGCATCGACTTGAACGGCTTGCAGCGCCGTGTCGTGTTGGCGAGCGTCAAGATCGATCCAGGCTTGCGAGGGGTCGGGGTCGGGCATTCCGAATCCGGCACAACCGGCCAGCGTCAGCAGGCCTCCTGTCAGCATGAACATGCGCATAGCGGTGCTCCTTGAGGCGGGATAGTCTTGGGGCAGACTTTCCGGGGAATTTCTTATTTTGATCAGGCCGTTTTCCAGCCTTGGGTTACTTGATCGCGTTTTTCCGATTTTGTTTCCGGGTGTGTTGTTTTTGTTGCTCAACGGTTGCGCCAGCGTCAGCTATTACAGCCAGCTCGCCAGCGGCCAGTTGCAATTGCTGCGCGCCCGGGAGCCGGTGGAGAAGGTCATTGCCGACCCCAGCCGCGATGCCAAATTGCGCGCGCATCTGGCTCAATCACAAAAGGCCCGTACCTTTGCCAGCGAGCATCTGCATTTGCCGGATAACCAGAGCTATCGCCTGTACGCCGATATCCATCGCCCTTACGTGGTGTGGAATGTGTTCGCTACTCAAGAGTTCTCCCTGACACCGCAGAATCACTGCTTCCCGATTGCCGGCTGCGTGGCCTATCGCGGCTACTACAGCCAGAGCGCAGCCCGTGGCGAAGCGGCGATTCAACGCTTGCAGGGCATGGACGTGTCGATCGGCGGGGTCGAGGCGTACTCGACGCTCGGCTGGTTCAATGACCCGATCCTCAATTCGATGATGGGCTGGGGCGATGAGCGACTGGCCACGCTGATCTTTCATGAACTGGCGCACCAGAAGTTCTATGTGAAGGACGACACCGAGTTCAACGAGTCATTCGCCACCTTCGTCGAGCAGGAAAGCACGCGGCAGTGGCGCGCATTTCGTGGGCTGCCAGCGGAGTCGGATGCCAGGCTCAAGCAGCGTGACCAGTTCATCGAACTGGTACTCGCCACGCGTTCACGACTGGAGACGCTGTATGCGCAGCCGCTGTCGGTTGAGCAAATGCGTGAGCACAAAGCAGCTGAATTCGAGCGCTTGCGCCGGGAGTATCGGGTAATGCGCGACAGTCAGTGGGCCGGAGACAAGCGCTATGACGCCTGGGTCAATGCGCCGCTGAACAACGCGCGACTGTTGCCGTTCGGGCTGTATGACCAGTGGGTGCCGGCGTTCGCGGCGGTGTTCCGCCAAGTAGAAGGGGATTGGCTAAGGTTCTATGCCGAGGTTGAGCGGTTGGGGCGATTGCCGGTTGATGAGCGTAAGGCGGCTTTGAGGGCCTTGGCAGTTCCTGAGTCCACCAGCGGCTGAACGGGCCTCATCGCTGGCAAGCCAGCTCCCACAGGGACAGCGGTGAGCCTGAAGAATCGCTAACCTGTGGGAGCTGGCTTGCCAGCGATAGCCATCTGCTCAGCGCTGCAAAAAAGCCTGATGCAACGCATTCAAAGTTTCAAAGTGATAAGCCGGCGATTCGGCGTTCAATTCCTCGAAGCTGCCAAACCCATAGCCCACCGCCGCCGCATCCAGGCCGTTGCTGCGGGCGCCGATCAGGTCATGCTTGCGATCACCGATCATAAGGGTCTGTGCCGGGTCCAGGCGTTCTTCCTCAAGCAGGTGCGCAATCAGCTCAACCTTGTTGGTCCGCGTGCCGTCCAGCTCGCTGCCGTAGATCACCTTGAAGTGGCGGGCGAAGTCGAAGTGCCGGGCGATCTCGCGGGCGAACACCCAAGGCTTGGACGTTGCGATGTACAACTGCCGCCCCTGCCCGCTCAAGGTCTCCAGCAGCGGCGTCACCCCGTCGAACACCCGATTTTCGTAGAGGCCGGTGACCTTGAAGCGCTCGCGGTAAAAATTCACCGCTTCCCAGGCCTTGGCCTCGTCGAAGTCGTAAAACTGCATGAACGCTTGCAGCAGCGGCGGGCCGATGAAGTGTTCCAGTTTGCTCAGGTCCGGCTCGTCGATGCCGAGATTGGCCAAGGCAAATTGAATTGAGCGGGTGATGCCCTCACGCGGGTCGGTCAGGGTGCCATCGAGGTCGAACAGTACAGTCTGGTAATGCATGGAAATTCCCGAGCAGGTGTAGGGCGATTCAGAGCTGGTCGTAGCCTTCGGCCAGATGCAGGTCCTTGAGCTTGACGTAATTCGCCGCGCTGTAGGTGAAGAAGGCGTTTTCCTTTTCGGTCAGCGGGCGCACTTGCTTGACCGGGCTGCCGACATACAGGAAGCCGCTCTGCAGGCGCTTGCCCGGCGGCACCAGGCTGCCGGCGCCGATGATCACATCGTCTTCCACCACGGCACCGTCCATGACGATGCTGCCCATGCCGATCAATACGCGGCTGCCAACGGTGCAGCCGTGCAGCATGACCTTGTGGGCGATGGTCACGTCATCGCCGATCAGCAAGGGAAAACCGTCCGGGTTGAACGGGCCGGCGTGGGTGATGTGCAGCACACAGCCGTCCTGCACGCTGGTGCGCGCACCGATGCGGATGCGGTGCATGTCGCCACGGATCACCGTCAGCGGCCAGACCGAGCTGTCTGCGCCAATTTCGACGTCGCCGATCACCACCGCCGAACCGTCGACGAATGCGCCGTTGCTCAAGCGGGGGGTGTGATTTTGGTATTTGCGAAGGGACACGATTAGTTCTCTCTCTGTCGCCGATAGCTGCGGTGAGTGTCGATTGTAATTAAGATGGGCGCATGTTTCTTCCAGCCAAGGTGCCAACCGTGAGCGTGAACAACCCTCTTTTGCAGTCCTACGACCTGCCGCCGTTCTCCACGATCCGTGCCGAACACGTCCTGCCCGCCATCGAAACCATTCTCGCGGACAACCGCGCCGCCATCGCCGAAATTCTCAAGACCCAGGGCAAGAACCCGACCTGGGCCGGTCTGGTATTGGCGATGGACGAACTCAACGATCGCCTCGGTGCGGCATGGAGCCCGGTCAGCCATCTTAACGCCGTGTGCAACAGGGCCGAATTGCGTGAAGCCTACGAGTCGTGCCTGCCGGCTCTGAGCGCCTACTCCACCGAGATGGGCCAGAACCGCGAACTGTTCCAGGCGTATGAAGCGCTGGCCAACAGTCCGGAAGCTGCCAATTTCGACGTCGCGCAAAAAACCATTCTGGAACACGCCCTGCGCGATTTCCGTCTGTCGGGTATCGATCTGCCGGAAGCCGAGCAGAAACGTTACGCCGAAGTGCAGAGCAAGCTGTCCGAGCTCGGCAGCCGCTTCTCCAACCAATTGCTCGACGCCACTCAGGCGTGGACCAAACATATTACCGATGAAGCCGCCCTCGCCGGCCTGACCGATTCGGCCAAGGCGCAAATGGCTGCCGCCGCCCAGGCCAAAGGTCTGGATGGCTGGTTGATCACTCTGGAATTCCCCAGCTATTACACGGTGATGACCTACGCGCAAGACCGCGCGCTGCGCGAAGAAGTCTACGCCGCCTACTGCACCCGTGCCTCGGATCAAGGCCCGAATGCCGGGCAGAACGACAACGGCCCGGTGATGGAAGAGATCCTCGACCTGCGCCAGGAACTGGCCGGACTGCTGGGCTTCGCCAGTTTCGCCGAACTGAGCCTGGCGACGAAAATGGCCGAATCCAGCGATCAGGTGCTGAGCTTCCTGCGTGATCTGGCCCAGCGCAGCAAGCCGTTCGCCGCGCAGGATCTGCAACAGCTGCGCGCTTACGCCGCCGAACAGGGCTGCGCCGATCTGCAAAGCTGGGACAGCGGTTTCTACGGTGAAAAACTCCGCGAGCAGCGTTACAGCGTTGCTCAGGAAACCCTGCGTGCCTACTTCCCGATCGATAAAGTCCTGAGCGGTCTGTTCGCCATCGTCCAGCGTTTGTACGGCATCGAGATCGCCGAGCAGAAAGGCTTCGACACCTGGCATCCGGACGTACGCCTGTTCGAGATCAAGGAAAACGGCCAGCACGTCGGCCGCTTCTTCTTCGACCTGTATGCCCGCGCCAACAAGCGTGGCGGCGCATGGATGGACGGCGCCCGCGACCGTCGTCGCACCGTCGACGGTGCGCTGCAAAGCCCAGTCGCCAATCTGGTGTGCAACTTCACCCCGGCCGACAGCGGCAAGCCTGCGCTGCTGACCCACGATGAAGTGACCACGCTGTTCCACGAGTTCGGCCACGGCCTGCATCACCTGCTGACCCGCGTCGAACACGCTGGCGTATCCGGCATCAATGGCGTGGCCTGGGATGCGGTCGAGCTGCCGAGCCAGTTCATGGAAAACTGGTGCTGGGAGCCGGAAGGCCTCGCGCTGATCTCCGGCCACTACGAGACCGGCGAGCCACTGCCGCAGGACCTGCTGGAAAAAATGCTCGCGGCGAAGAATTTCCAGTCCGGGCTGATGATGGTGCGTCAGCTGGAGTTTTCGCTGTTCGACTTCGAACTGCACGCCACCCACGGCGATAGCCGCAGCGTGGCCCAAGTGCTGGAGGGCGTGCGTGACGAGGTGTCGGTGATGCGTCCACCGGCGTACAACCGCTTCCCTAACAGCTTTGCGCACATTTTCGCCGGCGGTTACGCAGCCGGTTACTACAGCTACAAGTGGGCCGAAGTGTTGTCCGCCGACGCCTTCTCGAAATTCGAGGAGGACGGCGTGCTCAACGCTGAAACCGGTCGTGCGTTCCGCGAAGCGATTCTGGCGCGCGGCGGTTCCCAGGCACCGATGGTGCTGTTCGTCGACTTCCGGGGCCGTGAGCCGTCGATCGACGCGCTGCTTCGCCACAGCGGCCTGAGTGAGGACGCGGCAGCATGAGCGACGGCCCTGTGATCACCAAGAAGCGCTTCATCGCCGGGGCGGTCTGCCCGGCGTGCAGCGAGCCGGACAAGTTGATGATGTGGAACGAAGACGGCGTGCCGCACCGCGAATGCGTGGCCTGCGGTTACTCCGACACGCTCAACGAGCAAGGCCTGTCGGTGCCCAAAGAGCTGGGCACGCGGGTCAATACCAGCGCGCTGAAGCCTGCCGCCGACAAAAAGGTTCAGGCGGTGCAGTTCTTCCCCAACCCCAAGTTGAAGAAAAAGCCCGACGAGCAACAATGACAACGACCGCTGCCTGCCGATCATCGTCGGCAGGTGGCGGTATCTATCCACCACCTTGCCTCTGCGCTTCCTGATTAGGCTGGCCAATCCAGCCCTCTCTCACGGAAGACGCCATGCCTGACACCAACCCACTCCTGCAACATTGGCAGTTGCCGCCCTGGGCGGCGATACGCGCCGAACATCTGCTGCCAGCAGTCGAGCGCATCGTTGCCGACAACCTGCTGATCATCGAAAACGTCATCGCCACTCAGGTCGATCATCCCAACTGGGACGACGTGGTAATTGCCATCGATGAAGCCGATGCGCGCCTGGATGAAACCATGGCGATCATCGAATTCCTCTCGATCAGTCATGCCGATGAGCCCCAGTGGTTGATGCAGGAAGCCCTGAGTACGCACGCCGCGCAGCGTTACAAGACTGCGAAGGCCGGCAATCGACAGTTGCTCCAGGTTTATCAACGATTGGCACAGAGCTCCATAGCCGCCAGCTTCAGTGATGCACGCAAAGCCTCGCTGGCGAAAATCCTGCGCCGGTTTCACTTGGCGGGAAGCGAATTGTCGAGTGCGCAGCGCAAGGATCTGGCGCGATTGAACGGCGAAATCGATCTGCTGGAAAAGCGCTTCATGAGCAACCTCAAATCGGTCAACGCGGCATGGAGCAAGGACATCGACGATGCCGCGCTATTGGCGGGACTGCCGGCCGAAATGCGGGCGCATCTGGCCGCCAATGCCCACAAGGCCGGCCTGCCCGGGTGGCGGCTGACCCTGGATCAGAACACTTACCAACAGGTCATGAGGCGGGCACAACACCGCGGACTGCGCGAGGAGTATTTCAAAGCCTGGTGCACCCGCGCTTCGGATCAGGGGCCACAGGCCGGTCGCTTCGATAACGGGCCGGTTTTGCAGACGCTGCTGGCCGCACGTCATGCCAAAGCCCGGCTCTTGGGTTTTGACAACTTTGCCCATCTGCGCCTGCACAACCGTATGGCTACCGGTACCGATCAGGTTGGCCGTTTTCTGCGCCAGCAGATCGCCCGCAATGCCGTGTCACTGGCGGGCGAGACCGATGATTTGCAGGCCTTGGCCCGCGAGCACGGGGTTGAACAGCTAGAAGCGTGGGATCACGATTTCCTCGCCGAGCAATTACGCCTGAAGCAGTCCGGCGGCGCGGAGCAGGACCTGCGCGAGTTCTTCGCGCTGCAAGCCACACTGCACAGCCTCTGCCGTTTCAGCGAGCATATGTTCGGTATCAGCATCAGCGAAAATACCGTCCACGAGCGTTTCGCAGAAAATGTTCGCCTGTTCGAAATCAGCGAGCGTCAGCAACCGGTTGGTTACATCTACATCGACCCGTTCCACCGCGACGCGGGCAACGACTATGCCTGGACCGGTGTACTGCGCAATCGACGGATCACCGCCGAAGGCCGACCATTACTGCCGATTGCCTCGCTTCAATGCAATTACCCGGCAGCGGAAAACGGGCAAACGCACCTGCTGGATCCGCAGGATCTGCGCGTTCTGCTGCACGAATTCGGCCATTGCCTGCATCACGTGCTGACGCGTTCGCCGCATTACAACCTGTCCGGCATTTCGCATCTGAGCCGCGACGCTGCCGAGTTTGTCGGGCAACTGTTCGAAAAATGGGCGTTATCCGGGCAATTCCTGCGCTGGCTGGGTACGCATCACCAGAGCGGTGAGCGTCTGTCCGAAGCGCAGGCCAATACCGCGTTTTCCGCCACAGGCATCCAGCGCAGCCGGGAGACGGCAATGCTGTTGCTGAACGCGCTGGTCGACTTCGAACTGCACCGCTGTCACGGTGACGGTCGCACTGTTCAGCAAGTAGTCGAGGATGTGCAAAGTGAGTTCGCGCACCTGTCCATCCCGGCCTACTGCCGCTTCGCCAACAGCTGCGATTATCTGGTTACCGGTTATGAGGCTTCGCTGTACGCCTACAAATGGTCGGGTGTGCTGGCGAGCGAGGCGTTCAAGCGCTTCGAACGTGAAGGTCTGTTCAACGAACAGACGGGCCGCGACATGCGCGAACACCTGCTCTCGGGGGACAGGCAGGCACTGCCCGCCGCACTGCAAGCCTTTCTCGGAAAACCCATCGACAGCGCACTGTTTCCTGCGCCAGCCGATTGAACTGATCAACGCTGGACGTGCGCCGAGTCGAACCAGTTTTTCATCGAACACATGGCGAATGCACTGGTGCTGCATTCGCCATTGATCAGGGCTTCGTGCAACCGATCGACATCGGCCTGCATCACGTAGCGCACGCTGTCGTGGAAATGCTGACTGTCACCAAAACCGCCCTCGGTCATTTCCTTGAGCGCCTGCTCTTTGCTCCAGCCCTGCACCACCACCCGGTACATCACCGCCATCAGACCGGTGCGGTCAGAACCGTGCTTGCAGTGCATGAGCACCGGGCCGTCGGCTTCGGCGGACTGAATCGCGCGCAGAGCCTTGAGCACATCGCTGTCGTCGACGTGGTTGGTGCGATACGGCAGTTGCACCTGCTTGATGCCCGGCGCGGAGAGCCAGTCGCTATCAGCGTCAGGCAGGAAGTTGATTACGGTGACGACATGCAGATCGTTCAACAGCGGCACCGCACTGCGGCTGGGCAAGGCGCTGCGATACAGCGTCGGTGACATGCGGAACAGGTTGAACTGCGCCTCAACCGGCTGTGCCCACTCGGCCGGGCGAGATGGCGTGGCGTCGGCCGCCCGGGCGGCAATGCCATGCAACAGTGCAACAAGCGAAAAACATAACGCGGGGAAAAAGCGCACTCGAGACATGCTGGGCTGACCGTTTCGGCAATCTTCATGGGAGGAATTGCAGCTTCGCTTTTGAGCGGTCAACGCGCCGTGAGCCGGCCGTCAAAGAAACGTGAATCGGCGCCTCGCCGGGCTTTTTTCCGTGCAAACGGTTTTTCTTGATGCTTAGCCTGCTACCATTTGTCACATGATGTTGCAGAGGGAACGGCTTTTACCCGACCGGACCCTGATCGTCGCAACGCAAAATTCCTCGAGCTGCTCGCAGAAGCGGCTGACTTCTATGCCTGATGAGGTGCCCCCCATGTCTGATCAAGATCGAGACAACCCGCGGCGTGAGTTCTTGCGCAAATCCCTGACCCTGATTCCGGTGGTCACGCTTGCCGGTACCGGCCTGGGCAGCAGCGTGCTGCAAGCCGCACCTGAAAGTACACCGGCGCCGGCCGCAGCAAAACCTGCCGCTGTTGGCGCGGGTGATTATCAGCCGAGCTTTTTCACCGCCGAAGAATGGGCATTCATCAACGCCGCCGTCGCCCAGTTGATCCCCAACGACGCACAAGGCCCCGGTGCCCTCGAAGCCGGCGTGCCGGAATACATCGACCGGCAGATGAACACCCCGTACGCCGCCGGTGCCCTGTGGTACATGCAAGGCCCGTTCAATGCCGACGCCGCACCCGAGATGGGTTGGCAGAGCAAACTGGTGCCCAAAGACATCTATCGCCTCGGCATCGCCGCCACGGATCAGTGGGTAAAAGGTCTGAGCGGTAAAACATTTGCCGAGCAAGACAGCGCTACCCGAGACGATTTGCTCAAGCAACTCGAAGCCGGCAAGCCGCAGTTCGATGCGGTGCCGGCGAAGATTTTCTTCAATCTGCTGCTGCAAAACACCAAGGAAGGGTTCTTCTGCGACCCGATCCACGGTGGCAATAAAGGCATGGTCGGCTGGACCATGATCGGTTTCCCCGGCGCCCGCGCCGATTTCATGGATTGGGTGGAACGCAACGAGCAATACCCCTTCCCGGCAGTGTCGATTCGCGGCGAGAGGGCGTAAGCATGGCAACGGTAATGAAGAAGGTTGATGCAGTCATCGTCGGTTTCGGCTGGACCGGCGCGATCATGGCCAAGGAGCTCACCGAGGCGGGCCTCAACGTGCTGGCGCTGGAGCGCGGGCCGATGCAGGACACCTACCCCGACGGCAACTATCCGCAGGTGATCGACGAACTCACCTACAGCGTGCGCAAGAAACTCTTTCAGGACATCTCCAAAGAGACGGTGACCATTCGCCACAGCGTCAACGACATCGCCCTGCCCAACCGCCAGCTGGGCGCGTTCCTGCCGGGGAATGGCGTCGGCGGCGCCGGTCTGCACTGGTCGGGCGTGCACTTTCGTGTCGACCCGATCGAGTTGCGCATGCGCAGCCACTATGAAGAACGCTACGGCAAAAGCTTCATCCCCAAAGACATGACTATTCAGGATTTCGGCGTCAGCTATGAAGAGCTGGAACCGTTTTTCGACTTCGCGGAAAAAGTCTTCGGCACCTCCGGCCAGGCCTGGACGGTGAAAGGCCAACTGGTTGGTCAGGGCAAGGGCGGTAACCCATACGCGGCGGATCGTTCCAACCCGTTCCCGCTTCAAGCGCAGAAGAACACCGTATCCGCACAGCTGTTCGGCAAAGCGGCCACAGAAGTCGGTTACAAACCCTACAACCTGCCTTCGGCTAATACTTCGGGGCCGTACACCAATCCCTACGGCGCACAGATGGGGCCATGCAACTTCTGCGGGTTCTGCAGCGGCTACGTCTGCTACATGTATTCCAAGGCCTCGCCGAACGTGAACATTCTGCCGGCGCTCAAGCCCCTGCCGAATTTCGAACTGCGGCCCAACTCCCATGTGCTGCGGGTCAACCTCGACAGCAGCAAGTCCAAAGCGACCGGCGTCACCTACATCGACGGCCAGGGCCGCGAGATCGAGCAGCCGGCGGATTTGGTGATCCTCGGCGCATTCCAGTTGCACAACGTGCGTCTGATGCTGCTGTCCGGGATCGGCAAACCGTACGACCCGATCAGCGGCGAAGGCGTGGTCGGGCGTAACTTCGCCTACCAGAACATGGCCACCATCAAGGCCTTCTTCGACAAGGACACCCACACCAACAACTTCATCGGCGCTGGCGGCAACGGCGTGGCGGTGGACGATTTCAACGCCGACAACTTCGACCACGGCCCGCACGGCTTCGTCGGCGGTTCGCCGATGTGGGTCAACCAGGCTGGCAGTCGACCGATTGCCGGCACCTCGAACCCGCCGGGCACACCGGCCTGGGGCAGCGCATGGAAACGCGCCACCGCCGATTACTACACCCACCAGGTGTCGATGGACGCCCACGGCGCGCATCAATCCTACCGTGGCAACTACCTCGATCTCGATCCGGTGTACCGCGATGCCTACGGCCTGCCGCTGCTGCGCATGACTTTCGACTGGCAGGAAAACGACATCAAGATGAACCGCTTCATGGTCGAGAAAATGGGCAAGATCGCCCAAGCCATGGGCCCGAAAGCGATCGCGGTGATCGGCAAGCAGGTCGGCGACCACTTCAACACCGCCTCGTACCAGACCACCCATCTCAACGGTGGCGCAATCATGGGCACCGATCCGAAGACCAGCGCCCTGAACCGCTATTTGCAGAGCTGGGACGTGCACAACGTATTCGTCCCGGGCGCCTCGGCGTTCCCGCAGGGCCTGGGCTACAACCCGACCGGGCTGGTGGCGGCGCTGACCTACTGGTCGGCAAAAGCGATCCGCGAGCAATACCTGAAAAACCCCGGCCCGCTGGTACAGGCTTAAGGAGCGATGACCATGAAAACTTTCGTTATCGCGACCCTGGCGCTGCTTGGCAGCGCCGCTATCCATGCGGCTGAAGTTGATCAAGCCTTGATCAAAAAAGGCGAATACCTTGCCCGCGCCGGTGACTGCGTGGCCTGCCACACGGCCAAGGGCGGCAAGCCGTTCGCCGGCGGTCTGCCAATGGAGACGCCGATCGGCACGATCTACTCGACCAACATCACCCCGGACAAGACCGGTCTGGGCGACTACAGCTTCGAAGACTTCGATCAGGCCGTGCGCCACGGTGTGGCCAAAAACGGCAGCACGTTGTACCCGGCGATGCCGTATCCGTCCTACGCGCGGGTCAACCAGGCCGACATGCAAGCGCTGTACGCCTACTTCATGCACGGCGTCGAACCGGTGGCGCAGGAGAACAAGGCCAGCGACATTCCCTGGCCGTTGAGCATGCGCTGGCCGCTGATGGGCTGGCGCTGGCTGTTCGCGCCGAAGGTCGAGGATTACCAGGCCACGTCGGCCGATCCGGTGATCGATCGTGGCGCGTACCTGGTCGAAGGCCTCGGCCACTGCGGCGCCTGTCACACCCCGCGTGCGCTGACCATGCAGGAAAAATCCCTGAGCGCGGCGGACGGCAGCGAATTCCTCGCCGGCAGTGCGCCGCTGGAAGGCTGGATCGCCAAGAGCCTGCGCGGCGATCACAAGGATGGCCTCGGCAGCTGGAGCGAAGAACAACTGGTGCAATTCCTCAAGACCGGGCGCAGTGATCGCAGCGCAGTGTTCGGCGGCATGAGCGATGTGGTCACCCACAGCATGCAGTACATGAGCGACGCCGACCTCACCGCGATTGCCCGCTATCTCAAATCACTGCCGGCCAATGACCCGGCGGATCAGCCGCATCAGTACGACGAGAAAGTGGCCAAAGCGCTGTGGAACGGCGACGACAGCCAACGCGGCGCGTCGGTGTACATCGACAACTGCGCCGCCTGCCACCGTACCGACGGCCATGGCTACACACGGGTGTTCCCGGCGCTGGCGGGCAATCCGGTGCTGCAAACCGACGATCCGACCTCGCTGATTCATATCGTGCTCAAGGGCGGGACTTTGCCGGCAACGCACACCGCGCCATCGACCTTCACAATGCCCGGTTTCGCCTGGCGCCTGTCGGATCAGGAAGTCGCGGATGTGGTGAGTTTCATCCGTGGCAGCTGGGGCAACAAGGGTGCGCCGGTGAAAGCTGCCGATGTTGCCGAGTTGCGTACGGAGGATATGAAGCAGACCTCCGGTGACGATCTTGGGCAGCTCACCTCGCATAACTGAGCGAAATGTGTCGACAGACCGCTGGCACGACATGACTTCGCATGTTGAGTCAGCGGTGTTCATCGTGTCGATTTCAGACCTCTGAACTGCACAAACGCATCCGCCAACTGCAAGTACAGTCTCTTGTCATGGTTATCGATATCGCCATCCCCGTCGCTATCGATAACCTCTTCGGAAAGCAGGTCATAGCGATCGTTTGCCTGCGATGAAGAGGCAAATAGCGCGTAGTCGTAGTCCATCATTTCGGTGGCGTTATCGCCATAATGATAAAAAACAACCTCGGGACTTCCGTCGCGTTCCATGTCTGCAATTTCAAGCAAAATTCTGATTGGCATCACATTCAATCCATTCCGGTTGGCAAGACGTTATTAGTCATGAGGCTTTAACCTAAGACGGCGCTTGCAACCACGTCTACTGTCATATCTGACAGGGTGTATGTGCACACAGTTGTGAGAACGTCGGTTACGATCAGAGAAAGCCCTGAATGCTGTTCCTCTCCGCGAACATAGCGGACATGAACAACCACAACTGACCACTCGCCCGGCGGCACTAGCCAGATGACGATCGCCCCGATACTGTGCGCATATACAGTATCGGGGCGTTTTCATGTCTATTCCATTGCCACCTCGCGGTCGCGGCACCGCGACCAACCCGCACAACCGCTTTGCGCCCAGTCGTTCGGTGGCCGAGGACGACGGCTGGTATCAGGAAGTGCCAGAGACGCAAAACACCGAAGTGATCATCGAGAAGGCCAAATCGATCATCAGCCGCAACACCTCGCCGGATCTGCCCTTCGACCGTTCGCTCAATCCCTATCGCGGCTGCGAACACGGCTGCATCTATTGCTACGCACGCCCCAGCCACGCCTATTGGGACATGTCGCCGGGCCTGGATTTCGAAACCCGGCTGATTGCCAAGACCAATGCCGCCCAGATCCTTGAAGAACAACTGAGCAAACCCGGCTATCAATGTGCGCCGATCAATCTCGGCTCCAATACCGACCCGTATCAGCCCATCGAGCGCGAATACAAAATCACCCGTCAGACCCTGGAAGTGCTGCTGCGTTACCGGCATCCGGTGACCATTGTCACCAAAGGTTCGCTGATTCTGCGCGATCTCGATTTGCTGACCGAGTTGGCGCAGCAACGGCTGGTGTCGGTGATGATCAGCCTGACCACCCTGGACGACGAACTCAAACGCATCCTTGAACCACGCGCCGCTGCGCCCAAGGCACGCTTGCGTGCGATCCGGGTGATGCACGAAGCAGGCATTCCAGTAGGCGTGCTGTGTTCGCCGATGATTCCGATGATCAATGACAGTGAGATCGAAAGCCTGCTCACCGAGGCCCACGCCGCCGGTGCGCAAAGCGCTGCCTACATGATGCTGCGCCTGCCGCTGGAAGTCGCGCCGCTGTTCGAGGAGTGGTTGCAGGCGCACTATCCGCAACGTGCCGCCCATGTGCTGAGCCTGATCCGCCAGAGTCGCGGCGGCGAACTCTACGACAGCCGTTTCGGTGCGCGCATGCGCGGTGAAGGACCGTTTGCAGACCTGCTCGCACAAAGATTTGCCAAGGCCATCAAAAAGCTTGGCCTGAACAAACGCGAGGGCTATAACCTCGACTGCTCGGCCTTCTGTCCGCCGGGTCGCCAGATGTCGTTGATTTAGCGACAATTGGCTTTGGGTTGACGGGTTGGAATCCTTCCGCCGAAACACGCCAGTCACGTTTTTTGTGACCTGGAACACACGTTCTAGAGCGTTTGATTCAGTTTCAGTTAAGTTTCGGCGGCTACCTTGTTCATCGAGTGACTGACGGGTCGGGATGACCCGGATGGTTTAAACAGCCACTGGCTTCATACCGGAATACCGGGGAAGACTCCCTGAATCCGCACAAGAGGATGAATCATGAGTGACAAGGATAAACAGTCGTTGGCTGCCTCGGCGCAAAGCCCTGAAGCACAATCCGCCGATGCAGCACTGCGACAGATCGTTGATGGCTTTTTACGCTTTCATCATGACGTTTTTCCGCAGCAGGAAGAACTGTTCAAGAAGCTCGCCACCGCTCAGGCGCCCAAGGCGATGTTCATCACTTGCGCCGACTCGCGCATCGTTCCCGAGCTGATCACCCAGAGCTCGCCGGGCGATCTGTTCGTTACCCGTAACGTCGGCAACGTGGTGCCGCCCTACGGTCAGATGAACGGCGGCGTCTCCACCGCGATCGAATACGCGGTACTGGCGCTGGGCGTGCAGCACATCATCATTTGCGGCCACTCCGATTGCGGCGCCATGCGCGCGGTACTCAACCCCGACAGCCTGGAAAAAATGCCGACGGTCAAAGCCTGGCTGCGCCACGCTGAAGTCGCGAAAACCATGGTGCACGACAACTGCAACTGCACCGACGAAAAAGACAGCATGCCGATCCTCACCGAGGAAAACGTCATCGCCCAACTGCAGCACTTGCGTACCCATCCTTCGGTAGCCTCGCGCATGGCGAACGGTCATCTGTTCATCCATGGCTGGGTCTACAACATCGAAACCAGCGAAATCAAAGCTTACGACGCGGACCAGGGTCGTTTCCTGCCTCTCGACGGCAGCCATCCGATTCCTGTGGCGACGCCCAAAGCGCGCTTCTAAATCTTCCCAACAATCTGTGTGGTATGACGCCGGCCGCTGATTCAGCGGTCCGGCCTCGCCACGCCTGAAGAAAACTTCGGGAGAATCGCCATGCGTGCGGCTCAATTGAAAGCTGTGTTGCCACGGGAGCTGCTCGCCTCCGTGGTTGTGTTTCTGGTCGCCCTGCCGCTGTGCATGGGCATCGCGATTGCGTCAGGGCTGCCGCCGGCAAAAGGTCTGATCACCGGCATCATCGGCGGTCTGGTGGTCGGTTGGCTGGCGGGCTCGCCGTTGCAGGTCAGCGGTCCGGCGGCGGGTCTGGCGGTGCTGGTTTTCGAGCTGGTGCGCCAGCATGGCATCGAGATGCTCGGGCCGATCCTGCTGCTCGCCGGTTTTCTGCAACTGGTCGCCGGGCGGCTGAAGCTTGGCTGCTGGTTTCGGGTCACGGCGCCAGCAGTGGTCTACGGCATGCTCGCGGGCATTGGCGTGTTGATTGTGCTCTCGCAAATCCATGTGATGCTCGATGCCAAGCCGCAGCCTTCCGGTCTCGACAACCTCACGGCGTTCCCGGCGGCCGTAGCGCAAGCCTTGCCATCGTTCGGCTGGCAGGCGGGTCTGCTCGGTCTGTCGACGATTGCGGTGATGTGGCTGTGGGAAAAATTCCGCCCGCATTCGCTGCGCTTCATTCCCGGCGCATTGCTCGGTGTGGGTCTGGCCACCGTGGCGAGTCTGCTGCTGGCGTTGCAGGTCAAGCGCGTTGAGGTACCGGCGAACCTGGCCGAAGCGATCGATTGGCTCAAGCCGGCCGACCTGATGAATCTGGCCGACCCGACACTGCTGGTTGCCGCGTTCGCCGTGGCGTTTATCGCCAGTGCCGAAACCCTGTTGTCCGCCGCTGCGGTGGACCGCATGCACAGCGGCGTGCGTTCGGACTTCGACCGTGAACTGTCGGCGCAAGGTGTCGGCAACATGCTCTGCGGTCTGGTCGGCGCGCTGCCGATGACCGGGGTGATCGTGCGCAGTTCGGCCAACGTCCAGGCCGGTGCGACCACACGCTACTCGACGATTTTCCATGGCCTGTGGCTGCTGGCATTCGTGCTGTTGCTGTCGAGCGTGCTGCAAAGCATTCCGGTGGCGAGCCTGGCGGGTGTGCTGGTGTATACCGGTTTCAAACTGGTCGACCTGAAAGCCTTCCGTGGTCTGGGTCGGTACGGGCGGATGCCGATGTTCACCTACGCCGCTACAGCGTTGGCGATCATCTTCACTGACCTGCTCACCGGTGTGCTGATCGGCTTCGGTCTGACAATGTTGAAGCTGGCATTCAAGGCTTCGCGCCTTAAGATCAGCCTGATCGACCTGCCGCAGGACGGCGAGATGGAATTGCGTCTGGTCGGCGCGGCGACGTTCCTCAAAGTGCCGGCGCTGACTCAAGTGCTGGGCAGCATTCCCCACGGCACGACGGTGCATGTGCCGCTCAACAACCTGAGCTACATCGACCATTCGTGTCTCGAGTTGCTTGAGGAATGGGGCCGGGCGAATGCGGCCAAGGGTTCGAAGCTGTTGATCGAATCGCGCGGGTTGAAGCGACGGCTTGAGGGGCGGGTGCGGACCAATACCGGGATTGGTGCGGCTGGCTAGATCTTCCTGCCTGAGCACAAACCCTGTGGGAGCGAGCCTGCTCGCGAAAGCGGTGTATCAGCCAACAGAGATGTTGAATGATCGACCGCATTCGCGAGCAGGCTCGCTCCCACATTGCATCTATGGTGTATGAGGGTTACGCAGCAGGCTGATCGAGCTCGAGGCCCACACCCAACCGGCGGCTCATGCACGGCCAGCGTTTCCACGCCGCGCCAGTGTCCGGGCTGCTGAGTTTTTCGCGGTAGGCTTCTACCGATTCCAGGGCAAAACTTTCCTCGTTGAGCATCTCGTCAATCGCGTGATGCACCGCTTCGTCCAGTTGGTTGGCGAATTCCTCACCGATCAATTGGTGAGCAATCAGGTTGGCGACCGTCATGTCCAAGGGGATCAATGGCTGGCCGAAATGCTTGATGTACAGGTCGTTGACCTCTTCGACAAAACGGTGTGCCAGATAGGCCTCGTCGAGCAGGCTGTCCAGGCCGACGTGCCCAGCCATGATCGCCGGCGGCTGGAGGAAATACTGCTCGGCGATCTTCAGCACCGGTTTGATCTGCGATTCGATTCCCGCTTCCCTGGCGACTTCATTGGCTGCATCCAGCAGGTCTGGTACTTCATCGATGTAGGCGGCGACAAAACGTGTCAGAACGCCCTGGGCGTCGGCTTCCGGCAACTGGATCGCCGGGTGCAGGTGAGGCAGCTTGCTTTCCAGCTGACGGGTCAGCAGGCCGGTGTCTTTTTCGTGCTGTTGGGCTTGTTGGATCTGCTCGCGCAATGCGGCGGTGTTCATGAAAACTCCAGGAAACAAGGCAATGAAATAGGGAAGACATAACTTAGCTGGCTTACGAAAAACGCTAAGACGCATTTGTCATAATTATTTCATCCTTGATGCAGCTGCGTTATATCCATTCGCCACCACTCGTCTGCATCCTTCTCCATTCGGGCACTTGAACGCAAGCGCCGGGTGTTTCAGCTCATTTACGTGCCCGGGTTGCAAATCCCGGGCGCTGTCTATACTCGCCAATGAATGGAGTTAGCTGATGACGCCCGACTGCACCCGCAGCAAGGCCCGGCGATTCAAGTTCGTAGTCTGATGCAGCCGCTCCCTTGCCGCAGGCGATACGCCGGCGGGATAACAAGAACGATAAGGGGAACCCGCAATGATGCGACATCCACATGTCTGGATGGGCCTCCTGTTGTGGTCGATTTTCAGCCCGGCCAACGCGGCCTGGACTGTGAATATGGCGCCTGGAGCGACTGAAATCAGTCACGCAGTATTCGACCTGCACATGACCATTTTCTGGATCTGTGTGGTGATCGGGATCATCGTCTTCGGCGCCATGTTCTGGTCGATGATGGTGCACCGCCGCTCTACCGGCCAGGTCGCGGCCAAATTCCACGAAAGCACCGGCGTCGAGATCATGTGGACCATCGTGCCGCTGCTGATTCTGGTGGCCATGGCCGTCCCGGCCACTGCGACGCTGATCAAGATGTACGACACCAGCGAGCCGGACATCGATATCCAGATCACCGGTTATCAGTGGAAGTGGCACTACAAATACCTGGGCCAGGACGTTGAGTTCTTCAGCAACCTGGCCACCCCCGCCGAACAGATTCACAACAAAGAAGCCAAGGGCGAGCACTACCTGCTCGAAGTCGACAAGCCGCTGGTGCTGCCGATCGGCGCCAAGGTGCGCTTTCTGGTGACCTCCGCCGACGTCATTCACTCCTGGTGGGTGCCGGCATTTGCAGTCAAGCGCGATGCGATTCCCGGGTTCGTCAACGAGGCCTGGACGCGCATCGACAAACCCGGCCTCTACCGTGGCCAGTGCGCCGAATTGTGCGGCAAGGATCACGGCTTCATGCCGATCGTGGTCGAGGTCAAGGAGCAGGCCGACTACGAAAAATGGCTCGCCGAGCGCAAGGCCGAAGCCGCACAGCTCAAAGAACTGACCAGCAAGGAATGGACCCTCGACGAGCTCAAGGAGCGCGGCGACAAGGTTTACCACACCACTTGCGTGGCCTGTCACCAGGCCGAAGGCCAGGGCCTGCCGCCGATGTTCCCGGCACTCAAGGGCTCGAAAATCGCCACCGGGCCGATCAAGGATCACCTGAGCATCGTCTACCACGGCAAACCGGGCACCGCCATGGCGGCGTTCGGCAAACAGCTGTCGGAAGTCGATATCGCAGCGGTCGTGACTTACGAACGTAACGCCTGGGGCAACAACAAGGGCGACATGGTCACGCCAAAAGAAGTGCTGGAGCTGAAACAGGCGGAAAGCAAATGAGCCGGTCAATTGCGTATTCAGTGAACCGGTCGGGGCAGCGCGCCCCGGCCCGCCCCGTCCAACTTCGTAAAGGAGACCGGCCATGAGCGCTGTCATCGATGACCACGGTCACGCCGACCACGCCCACGGCCCCGCCAAAGGCCTGATGCGCTGGGTGCTGACCACCAACCACAAGGACATCGGCACGCTGTACCTGTGGTTTGCCTTCTGCATGTTCCTGCTGGGCGGCTCGTTCGCCATGGTCATTCGCGCCGAGCTGTTCCAGCCCGGCCTGCAGATCGTGCAGCCGGAATTCTTCAACCAGATGACCACCATGCACGGTCTGGTCATGGTGTTCGGTGCGGTGATGCCGGCCTTCGTCGGCCTCGCCAACTGGATGATCCCGCTGATGGTCGGCGCGCCCGACATGGCCCTGCCACGGATGAACAACTTCAGTTTCTGGCTGTTGCCGGCCGCGTTTCTGCTGCTGGTCTCGACCCTGTTCACCCCCGGTGGCGGGCCGAATTTCGGCTGGACGTTCTACGCGCCGCTGTCGACGACTTATGCACCGGAGAGCGTTACGTTCTTCATCTTCGCCATCCACTTGATGGGCATCAGTTCGATCATGGGCGCGATCAACGTAGTCGCGACCATCCTCAACCTGCGCGCACCCGGCATGACCCTGATGAAAATGCCGCTGTTCGTGTGGACCTGGCTGATCACCGCGTTTCTGCTGATCGCAGTGATGCCGGTGCTCGCTGGCTGCGTGACGATGATGCTCATGGACATCCACTTCGGCACCAGTTTCTTCAGTGCTGCCGGCGGCGGTGACCCGGTGCTGTTCCAGCATGTGTTCTGGTTCTTCGGCCACCCCGAGGTGTACATCATGATCCTGCCGGCGTTCGGCGCGGTCAGCCAGATCATCCCGACCTTCGCGCGCAAGCCGCTGTTCGGCTACACCTCGATGGTCTATGCCACGGCGAGCATCGCGTTCCTGTCGTTCATCGTCTGGGCGCACCACATGTTCGTGGTCGGCATCCCGCTGGTGGGCGAGTTGTTCTTCATGTACGCGACCATGCTGATCGCCGTGCCGACGGGTGTGAAAGTGTTCAACTGGGCCAGCACCATGTGGCAAGGCTCGATGACCTTCGAGACGCCGATGCTGTTTGCCGTGGCGTTCGTCATCCTGTTCTCGATCGGTGGTTTTTCCGGGCTGATGCTGGCGATCGCCCCGGCGGACTTCCAGTACCAGGACACCTACTTCGTTGTCGCGCACTTCCACTACGTGCTGGTGCCCGGGGCGATCTTCGGCATCTTCGCCTCGGCCTATTACTGGCTGCCGAAGTGGACCGGGCACATGTACGACGAAACCCTCGGCAAGCTGCATTTCTGGCTGTCGTTCGTGGGCATGAACCTGACCTTTTTCCCGATGCACTTCGTCGGCCTTGCGGGGATGCCGCGACGGATTCCGGACTACAACCTGCAGTTCGCCGACTTCAACATGGTCTCGTCGATCGGCGCGTTCATGTTCGGCGCCACGCAGATCTTCTTCCTGTTCATCGTCATCAAGACCATCCGTGGCGGCGCACCGGCCCCGGCCAAACCGTGGGACGGCGCCGAAGGGCTGGAGTGGAGCGTGCCGTCGCCGGCGCCGTATCACACCTTCACCACGCCGCCGGAAGTGAAATGAACACCTCCTGTTTTTTGCAATGTGTACAGAGGCACAGATCCCCAGTGGATGCTCACATATCTTCTGTGGATGTACACAGATCCCCCGTGGCGAGGGGATTTATCCCCGTTGGGCTGCGCAGCAGCCCCAAAATCTGCAATCGGGGTGTATCAGGCACACCGCATGCGCCGGGTTTACGACTGCTGCGCAGCCGGTCGGGGATAAATCCCCTCACCACAGCATCACCGGCCACCAGGGAACACGAGGGAGGCATGAACCATGGCTGACTCGATCTCGCTGGAGAAGCTCGTCACCCGCCTGCTGCTGGTGGTGGTGGCGATGTTCGTCTTCGGTTTCGCCTTGGTGCCGATCTACGACGTGATGTGCAAAGCCTTCGGCATCAACGGCAAGACCGGCGGCCAGTATGCGGGGGAGCAAGTAGTGGACACGTCGCGCCAGGTGCGCGTGCAGTTTCTCTCGACCAACACCGCCGACATGCCGTGGGACTTTTACCCGAAACACGACGAGATGACCGCCAATCCCGGCGCCGTGAACGAGATGGTCTTCATCGCACGCAATCCCACCGACAAACCGATGAGTGCGCAAGCGGTGCCGAGTATTGCGCCGAGCAACGCCGCGGCGTTTTTCCACAAGACCGAATGCTTTTGCTTTACCCAGCAGGTGCTGCAACCCGGTGAACAGATCGAGATGCCGGTGCGTTTCATCGTTGACCGCGACATGCCCAAGGAAGTGAAGCACCTGACGCTGTCCTACACGCTGTTCGATATCACCGCCCGACATCCGCCGGTGGCTGTTAACACTGGCGGTTGAGCGTGGCCGATAAGGAGAACAATAAATGGCAACTCATGAGCATTATTACGTCCCGGCCCAGAGCAAATGGCCGATCATCGCCACGCTCGGGATGTTCGTCACCGTGTACGGCCTCGCCACCTGGTTCAACGATCTCAAGGCCGCACGCCCGGATTCCCATGGCCCGCTGATCTTTTTCGTCGGCGGCCTGCTGCTGGCGTACATGCTGTTCGGCTGGTTCGGTGCGGTGATCAAGGAAAGTCGCGCGGGGCTGTACAGCCCGCAGCTGGACCGCTCGTTCCGCTGGGGCATGAGCTGGTTCATCTTTTCCGAGGTGATGTTCTTCGTCGCCTTCTTCGGCGCGCTGTTCTATGTGCGCCATGTGTCCGGGCCGGCGCTGGGCGGTGAGGGGCCGAAAGGCATCGCGCACATGCTCTGGCCGAACTTCGAATTTGTCTGGCCGCTGCTGCACACACCTGATCCGAAACTGTTCCCGCCGCCAAAAGAAGTCATCAGCCCGTGGGGCCTGCCGCTGATCAACACCATTCTGCTGGTCAGCTCCAGCGTGACCATCACCATCGCCCACCATGCGCTGAAGAAAGGCCATCGCGGTGCACTGAAACTGTGGCTGGCGATCACCGTACTGCTGGGCATCGCGTTCCTCGGTTTCCAGGCCGAGGAATACATCCACGCCTATAAAGAGCTGGGGTTGACCCTCGGCTCGGGCATCTACGGCGCGACGTTCTTCATGCTCACCGGATTCCACGGCGCCCACGTGACCATCGGCACGATCATCCTGTTCGTGATGCTGATGCGCATCATGAAAGGCCACTTCGACAACGAGCACCAGTTCGGTTTCGAGGCGGCGAGCTGGTACTGGCACTTCGTCGATGTGGTGTGGATCGGTTTGTTCTTCTTCGTTTACGTCCTCTGACTGCTGGCGCTACCAGGGCGCATGGGACACCAACTGGCCGCTATAGAAACCCCAGGCCATCAGGCCGACGGTGACCACGGCCAGTGCCACCCGAACACTCAAGGCGATGACCAGGCGATTGGAGCTGCTGTCGTCCTTGACCAGGAAAAACAGGCCGCTGAACAGGCTGACGACCGTGGCAATCAGCATCAGGACGATCGCTGCTTTGAACATGGCAAGACTCCGGGGGACAGGCGATGCAATTGAGTATAGCGATCGCGATGACTGACTTTATGGCGCGCCCATGAAGCGCTTTCGCCCGGGCGTGATTCCCACTGTCGTGGTGGCGCTGTTGCTGCCGCTGATGGTTGCGCTGGGCTTCTGGCAACTGGGCCGGGGCGCGGAGAAAACCGCGCTGCTGGCCAGTTATGCCGAACGTCGCGTGGCCGAACCGCTGGCCAGCAGTGAACTGCTCGCCAGCGCCGACCCGGCTTACCGCCGCGTGCGCCTGCACGGCCAGTTCGACCCCGCCCATACCCTGTTGCTCGACAACCGCCAGCGTGGCGGCAAGGTCGGCGTTGAACTGCTGCAACCGTTTCAGGATCAACGCAGCGGTCTCTGGCTGCTGGTCAATCGCGGCTGGCTGCCTTGGCCCGACCGGCGTGTGCCGCCGCAATTCACGACACCCGCCGAGGCGCTGACGCTCGACGCCTGGGTCTATGTCGCCCCCGGCGCAACGTTCCAGTTGCACGCCGATCCGGTCAGCAGTGTCTGGCCGCAGACCATCACCGCCGTCGAGCCGGGCAAATTGTGGCAAACCCTGGAGCGCGACGGCTTCGCCTACGAATTACGGGCCGAACCCGGCCCGGTCAGCTATCAGACCGATTGGCCGGTAGTCGCGATGGGTCCGGAAAAACACCTCGGCTACGCCGTGCAATGGTTCGCCATGGCCACGGCCCTGCTCGGTCTTTACCTCTATTTGGGCTGGCACAACGCAAAGGAGAAACGCCATGGGAAGCGCCATGAATCCACCCAGCATGTCTGAGGCCAAACCCGTTCCCAGCCGCCGGCGCGGGCGCATTCAGTTGTTGCTGATCGTGCTTGGCGTGGTCGGGCCGATGCTGCTCGCCACCGGCATGTACAAATTGCAGTTCTGGGTGCCGGAAGGACGCAGCTATCACGGCGAGCTGATCGGCAACGGCCAGACCCGCGCCGACCTCGGCGTGCAGGCCGACGAGCAGCGCTGGCAGATTCTGGTCACGGCGCCGAAGGATTGCGCCGTCGATTGCCAGCAACTGGTTTATCTGGCGCGGCAGATCCAGATCAGCCTCGGCCGCGAAGCCGGCCGCGCCAGCCACGCCCTCGCCGCCGCGCAACCACTGAGCGCCGATTACGCCGCCAAGCTCGACCGTGAATATCCGCAGCTGCAGCGCTATCCGCTGGATGCCGGGGTGTTCAACAAGACCACCGGCGACAAAGCCGTGCCGCAGCTGTGGATCGTCGACCCACACGGCAATCTGGTGCTGCGTTACGAGCCGAATGTGAAGGGCAAGGATCTGCTTAACGACCTGCGGCATCTGCTGAAACTGTCGAACATCGGATGAGGGCATCGTCATGGCCAAACCTGGATTTCGCCTCGCGCTGTTTGCCACCCTGCTGGCACTGATTGTAGTGCTGCTCGGCGCCTACACCCGCCTGACCCACGCCGGCCTCGGCTGCCCGGACTGGCCAGGCTGCTACGGCTTTATCAGCGTGCCGAAAAGCGAGGCGCAACTGGCCCATGCCGAACTGCACTTCCCTGACGCGCCAGTGGAGGCGCACAAGGGCTGGAACGAGATGATTCACCGCTACTTCGCCGGCACCCTCGGTTTGCTGATTTCAGTGCTGGCCGGGCGCGCGTGGGTCAACCGGCGCCATCCGGGCCAGCCGCTGAAACTGCCGCTGTTTCTGCTGGCGGTGGTCATCGCCCAAGCGGCGTTCGGTATGTGGACGGTGACGCTCAAGCTCTGGCCACAAGTGGTCACCGGACATTTGCTCGGCGGCTTTGCCACGTTGAGTCTGCTGTTTCTGTTGACGCTGAGGTTATCCGGCGTGCTGCCGGCGCTGACGGTACCGAAGCGCCTGCAATATTGGGCGACGGCGGGGCTGCTGCTGGTGATCGGCCAGATCGCCTTGGGCGGCTGGGTCAGTTCCAACTACGCAGCGGTGGCCTGCATCGACTTCCCCACCTGCCACGGCCAATGGCTGCCGCCGGCGGACTTCGCCAACGGTTTCCACCTGACCCAGCACATCGGCCCGAATTATCTCGGCGGACAACTCGATAGCGACGCGCGCACGGCCATTCATCTGACACACCGCATCGGCGCTCTGCTGGTGACGGTCGTACTGCTCGGTCTGGCCTGGCAGTTGAAAGTGGTGGGCATGACCCGACTGGCCGGTTTGCTGCTGATCGCCCTTGCCGCGCAGATCACCCTCGGCATCAGCAACGTGCTGTTTCATCTGCCGCTGCCGGTGGCCGTCGCCCATAACGCTGGCGGTGCGGCGCTGTTGCTGACGCTGGTACTGGTCAATTACCACGCCCGCACCAGCCTGCTGCGGGTGAGCCAACCGGTGCTGGCGCGCTGGCGCTTGAGTGCGCACAAACCTGCCGTTGCGCCCATCGCATTGAAAGGAGAAACGCCATGGCGAGTCTGACCGGCGAGCGTGCGGCGCAAGCGCTGTGGCGCGATTATCTGGAGCTGACCAAACCGAAAGTCGTGGTGCTGATGCTGATCACCTCGCTGGTCGGCATGTTCCTCGCCACCCGCGCGGGCGTACCGTGGACAGTGCTGGTGTTTGGCAATCTGGGCATTGCGTTGTGTGCCGGCGGTGCGGCGGCGGTCAATCATGTGGTCGATCGGCGTATCGATGCGGTAATGGCGCGCACGCACAAACGTCCCTTGGCCGAAGGCCGGGTTTCACCTGCGGCGGCGCTGACCTTCGCCTTGGTGCTGGCGCTGCTCGGTCAGGCGCTGCTGCTGACTTTCACCAATCAGCTGACCGCGTGGCTGACCCTCGCCTCGCTGCTCGGTTACGCGGTGGTCTACACCGGTTTTCTCAAGCGTGCGACGCCGCAGAACATCGTCATCGGCGGCCTCGCTGGCGCGGCGCCACCGCTGCTCGGCTGGACCGCCGCCACCGGCCATGTCAGCGCCGAACCGCTGTTGCTGGTGCTGATCATCTTCGCCTGGACCCCGCCGCATTTCTGGGCGCTGGCGATTCATCGCAAGGAGGAATACGCCAAGGCCGACATTCCGATGCTGCCGGTGACCCATGGCGAGCACTACACCAAAGTGCACATTCTGCTCTACACCTTCGCGCTGCTGGCAGTGAGCCTCTTGCCCTACGTGATTCACATGAGCGGCGTGCTGTATCTGGTCTGTGCGCTGGCGTTGGGCGCAAGGTTTCTGCAATGGGCCGTGGTGCTGTACCGTGGCACTCGGCCGCACGCGGCGATCAATACCTTCAAGTACTCAATCTGGTACTTGTTCCTGTTGTTCATCGCCCTGCTCGTAGACCACTACTTACTGTTGAACCTATGACCCGAACCCAGAAAACCGTCTTCATCCTCGTCGCCGTGATCGCGCTGATCCTCGGGCTTACCGTCAACAAAGTGCTCAGCGGCAAAGGCCAGGGCGACCCGACTGCGCTGATCGACGCCGGGATCATCCTGCTGCCGCAGAGCCGCAACCTGCCGGACGTGACCATGACCGATCAGGACGGCAAACCGGTTGCAATCGATGAGTTGAAAGGCAAATGGAGTCTGTTGTTCTTCGGCTACACCTTCTGTCCGGACATCTGCCCGACCACCCTGGCGCAACTGCGACAGATCAAGAGTGAACTGCCGAAAGAGGCTGTGGATAAATTGCAGATCGTGCTGGTCAGCGTTGACCCCAACCGCGATACGCCGAAGCAGTTGAAACAGTACCTGGGCTACTTCGATCCGCAGTTCATTGGCCTGACGCCGACATCGATCGAACAGCTGCAGAAGCTGGCGAACGCGGTGAGTATTCCATTTATTCCGGCGGATACGAGTAAGCCGAATTACACGGTGGACCATAGCGGCAATCTGGCGGTGATCGGGCCGGATGGTACGCAGCGTGGGTTTATTCGGGCGCCGTTGAATAACACAAAACTGGTGGCGCAATTGCCGGTGATGCTCAACCGCAAATAAACGCAGAAAGCGAAAAACCCCTCACCCTAACCCTCTCCCAGAGGGAGAGGGGACTGATCGGGGGATGCTGAAGCAATACGCCGACTTGTAAGCGCTGTGCTGAATCCATAATCGACTGGATCTTTCATGTCGATGCATAGCGCCAGACACCTCGGTCGGCCCCCTCTCCCTCTGGGAGAGGGCTGGGGTGAGGGGCAGCTTCAAAGCAGGTCCAAAGCCAGACACCAGACACAAAAAAGGGGACGCCATTGGCGTCCCCTTTTTCATTGCAGCCATCCAAATCAGAACGCCGGCAATACCGCGCCTTTGTACTTCTCGGTAATGAACTGCTTCACTTGCGGGCTGTGCAGCGCAGCCGCCAGTTTCTTCATCGCGTCGCTGTCCTTGTTGTCAGCGCGGGACACGAGGATGTTCACGTACGGCGAGTCGTTGCCTTCGATCACCAGCGCATCCTTGGACGGATCAAGCTTGGCTTCCAGCGCGTAGTTGGTGTTGATCAGCGCCAGATCGACCTGGGTCAGCACGCGCGGAATGGTCGCGGCTTCCAGTTCACGGATCTTCAGGTCTTTCGGATTCTCGGCGATGTCTTTGACGGTCGACAGAATGTTCTTCGAATCCTTGAGCTTGATCACGCCAGCCTTGTCCAGCAGCAACAGCGCACGGCCGCCGTTGGTGGCGTCGTTCGGGATCACCACGTTGGCACCGCCGGGCAGGTCTTTCAGATCCTTGATCTTGCTCGAATAAGCGCCCAGTGGCTCCAGATGCACGCCTGTCACAGCGACCAGATCAGTGCCCTTGGCCTTGTTGAATTCATCAAGATACGGCTGGTGCTGGAAGAAGTTCGCGTCCAGACGCTTTTCCGCGACCTGTACGTTCGGCTGAATGTAGTCGGTGAAGACCTTGACCTTCAGATCCACGCCTTCCTTGGCCAGGGCCGGTTTGACGAACTCGAGGATTTCCGCGTGCGGCACCGGAGTGGCGGCAACGGTCAGGGTCTCGGCGTGGGCCGAAAACGCCGCAACAGCGGCGAAAGCAGCGATCAGTTTTTTCATTCAGCTAACTCCTTGTGAGGGCGCCCGCCAGCGAATGGCCCGCGCCTCTTGATTAAAAAACCGCTTATTTGCGCGAGAAATGCACGACCAGACGGTCGCCAACCATTTGCAGCACTTGCACCAGAATCAACAGCAGCACCACGGTGACGATCATCACGTCGGTCTGGAAACGCTGGTAGCCGAAACGGATCGCCAGGTCGCCCAGACCACCGGCGCCGACCACACCGGCCATCGCCGTGTAGGACACCAGTGTAATCGCTGTCACCGTAATCGCTGCGAAGATGCCCGGCCGGGCTTCCGGCAGCAAGGCGTTCATGATGATCTGCCGCGTGGTCGCGCCCATCGACTGGGTCGCTTCGATGATGCCGCGATCGACTTCGCGCAGCGCGGTTTCCACCAGACGCGCGAAGAACGGCGTGGCGCCCACCACCAGCGGCGGGATCGCCCCGGCCACACCCAGCGAGGTGCCGGTGATCAGCACGGTGAACGGGATCATCACAATCAGCAGAATAATGAACGGCAGCGAACGCAAGATGTTCACCACCAGCGACAGCACGGCGTAGAGGCCACGGTTCTCCAGCAACTGACGCGGGCTGCAGAGAAACAGCAGCACCCCCAGCGGCAGGCCGAGCAGCACGGTGAACAGCAGCGAACCGCCGAGCATCAGCATGGTGTCGCCAGTCGCCAGCCAGATTTCGTACCAGTCGATATTGGCGAAGAAACTCATCAGGTCAGCCATTAGCGCAACACCTCCATGTGAACGTCAGCGGCGGTGAAGCGGGCGAACGCCGCCTCCATGTCGCCACCGGTGACAGCGAGGGTCAGTTGCCCGTACGGAATGTCTTTGATGCGGTCGATGCGACCGGCAAGGATGCTGTAGTCGACGCCGGTTTCCCGGGCGACGGTGCCGAGCAACGGCGCATAGGTCGCCTCGCCCTGGAAGGTCAGACGCACGATGCGCCCGGGCACGTGGGCGAAATCGTCACGCTGCTCGCTCTCGTCAATCTGCTCGCTTTCCTGCACGAAACGCTTGGTGGTCGGGTGCTGCGGATGCAGGAACACATCGGCCACCGGCCCCTGCTCGACGATCACGCCAGCGTCCATCACCGCGACCTGATCGCAGACTCGACGGATCACGTCCATTTCGTGGGTGATCAGGACAATGGTCAGTTTCAGCTCGCGATTGATTTCCGCCAGCAGTTGCAGGACCGATGCGGTGGTCTGCGGGTCGAGGGCGCTGGTGGCCTCGTCGCACAGCAGAATCTTCGGCTTGGTCGCCAACGCACGAGCGATGCCGACGCGCTGCTTCTGACCGCCGGACAGTTGCGCCGGGTACTTTTTCGCGTGGTCGGACAAACCGACCCGCGCCAGCAGCTCGGCCACGCGTTGATTGATTTCACTGCTCGACAACTCACCGGCCAGGGTCAGCGGCAGGGCCACGTTGTCGGCGACGGTCTTGGAGGCGAGCAGGTTGAAGTGCTGGAAGATCATCCCGACCTGCTGGCGGAAACGGCGCAGGCCGTTGGCGTCCAGTGCGGTGACTTCTTCGCCGTCGACGATGATCTTGCCGCCACTGGAGTCTTCCAGGCGATTGATCAGACGCAGCAGGGTACTTTTGCCCGCACCGGAATGGCCAATCAGGCCGAACACCTGACCGTTCTCGATGGCGAGACTGGTCGGGTGCAGCGCGGGAATATCCTTACCGGCAACGCGGTAAGTCTTGTGGACGTTTTGAAACTCGATCACGTAGCGAACCTTGTGGGGCGCGTTGGAAAAGGATCAGCGGTTAGCCGGGCGCGCATTTTAGCCTGTCCGTATAGAGGTTCTTAGCATTTATTTCGCAATTAACCTTCAATTTGGCAATAACGCGATCAAAGGTCAGATAAACGGAACGGCTGAAACGCTCATCAGTCACTACTTAAGCGACTTGAAACCCCTGGGTGCCGTGCCCGGGAATCACTCAAGGGTCTTCGGAAGGCATCCGGGGCCAAACGAGGAGTTTACGTCTGATGAGCATCAAAAAGCCTGCACCTGATAAAAGCGAAATGGCCGGGACCGATACCCCGGATCGCGCCAACACCAACGCCAAGCTCGACAGCCTGGAAGAATTCCGTTCCGACGCCACCGGTCAGGCACTGCGGACCAATCAGGGCGTGAAGATCGCCGACAACCAGAACACCCTCAAAGCCGGGCCGCGCGGGCCATCGCTGCTGGAAGACTTCATCATGCGTGAAAAGATCACGCACTTTGACCATGAGCGCATTCCGGAGCGTATCGTCCATGCGCGCGGTACCGGCGCCCACGGTTTCTTTCAGACCTACGAGAACCATGCAGCGCTGACCAAGGCCGGTTTCCTGCAGGATCCGGGTAAGAAAACCCCGGTGTTCGTGCGTTTTTCTACGGTGCAGGGGCCACGGGGTTCCGGCGATACCGTGCGTGACGTGCGCGGCTTTGCGGTGAAATTCTTTACCGACGAGGGTAACTTCGACCTGGTCGGCAACAACATGCCGGTGTTCTTCATTCAGGACGCGATCAAGTTCCCGGACTTCGTCCACGCGGTGAAACCCGAGCCGCACAACGAAATCCCGACCGGCGGCTCGGCTCACGACACGTTCTGGGACTTCGTCTCGCTGGTGCCGGAATCGGCGCACATGGTCATCTGGGCGATGTCCGACCGGGCGATCCCGAAAAGCCTGCGCAGCATGCAGGGCTTTGGCGTACACACCTTCCGCCTGATCAACGCCGAGGGCAAATCACGCTTCGTCAAATTCCACTGGCGCCCTACCGCCGGCACTTGCTCGCTGGTGTGGGACGAGGCGCAGAAGCTCGCCGGTAAGGACACCGACTACCACCGCCGCGACCTGTGGGAAGCGATCGAGATGGGCGATTACCCGGAATGGGAACTGGGCGTGCAGATCGTCGAAGAAGAGAACGAACACGATTTCGACTTCGACATCCTCGACCCGACCAAGATCATTCCAGAAGAAATCGTCCCGATTACGCCGCTGGGCAAAATGACCCTGAACCGCAACCCGGACAACTTCTTCGCCGAAACCGAGCAGGTCGCCTTCTGCCCTGGCCACATTGTGCCGGGTATCGACTTCTCCAATGACCCGTTGCTGCAAGGTCGGCTGTTTTCCTATACCGACACGCAGATCAGCCGACTCGGCGGGCCGAACTTCCATGAGCTGCCGATCAATCGTCCGGTGGCGCCGTTCCACAACGGCCAGCGCGATGCGCAACACCGCACCACCATCGACAAGGGGCGTGCCTCGTACGAGCCGAACTCGATCGACGGCGGTTGGCCAAAAGAAACCCCGCCAGCGGCACAGGACGGTGGTTTCGAGAGCTACCCGGAGCGCATCGATGCGGCGAAGATCCGTCAGCGCAGCGAGTCGTTCAGCGATCACTTCTCCCAGGCCCGCTTGTTCTTCAACAGCATGAGCGACCACGAAAAAGAGCACATCATCGCTGCCTACAGCTTCGAGCTGGGCAAGGTCGAGCGTGAGTTCATCCGTGCCCGTGAAGTGAACGAGATCCTCGCCAATATCGACCTGACCCTGGCCAAACGTGTGGCTGAAAACCTTGGTTTGCCGGCACCCGCCAAAGGCACGGTCGAAGTGCGCAAGACCTCGCTGGAGCAATCGCCAGCGCTGAGCCAGGCCAACCTGCTGCCAGGCAACATCAAGACGCGCAAAGTGGCGATTCTCGCGGCCAACGGCGTTGATGCTGCGGCCATCGATGCGATGAAGAAAGCACTTGAAGCCGAAGGCGCCCACGCGAAACTGCTCGGCCCGACCTCGGCGCCAGTGAAGACCGCTGACGGCAAGGCATTGCCGGTGGATGCGTCGATGGAAGGCATGCCTTCAATTGCGTTCGATGCGGTGTTCGTACCGGGTGGCGCGGCGTCGATTACCGCGTTGAGCGGTGACGGCGTGGCGTTGCACTACCTGCTCGAGGCCTACAAGCACCTGAAGGCGATCGCGCTGCACGGCGAGGCCAAGCAATTGCAGGACTTGCTGAAGCTGGATGCGGATGCTGGGCTGCTGCAGGGCGCGGATGTAGGGGCGTTGACCAAACCGTTCTTCGCCGCGATCGGCGAGCATCGGGTCTGGGCGCGGGAGCCTAAGGCCAAGGCTATTCCGGCTTAAGATCTTTATTGGTTGAGAGGACGCTTTCGCGAGCAGGCTCGCTCCCACAGGTACGCTGTTGCACCTGTGGGAGCGAGCCTGCTCGCGAAGCTTTTTATGGCTTGCGCGGACTTAAAACCATCTGCGCCGGAACCGTGCGCAAGATCTGCTTCTCGATCTGCAAATCAAAATCAGGATCGAGCTTCTTTACTCGCTTGCTCAGCAACGTCGCCAGCCACGGATAATCCGCGGTGCGCGGCGCCTGGATGCTGACGGCGCATTCGTAATTCACCACATCGGCGGCGATAGCATCGAGTTGTCGTTGCAGCTTGTGAATATCGCCGATGTTCAACGCAACAGTGGTGCTCTCGGCGGTCGGGTCGATGACCTTGGCTTTCGGCCTGGCTTCGGCAGCCAGCAACGCGGCCTCGGCCTTTTCCAGCTCGGCCTTGCGCGCTTCGGTGATCGCGCCGTTGACGCCGCCGGTCAGCGCTGGCGCCTTGGGCATCAGAGCACGGGCGCGGCTGAGCGCGGTGGCGGCAGCGTTGACATCGCCCTTTTGCAGAACGATCTGGCTGCGGCGCAGGTACGCCTCGGCCAGCTGCCGCTGGTACTGCTCAAGGGACTGATCGTTGGGGGTCGCGGCCTGCAACGCGGCCAACTGGTCTTCGGCGGTGGCCAGTTCGCTGCTGGCCAGGCTTTGCTCCAGCTGTGCGATGGCCGTAGCCCGCGCATCGGGGACTTCAGCCACCGGCGGCGTGCTTTGGCAGGCGCCCAGCAGCACTGAAAATGCGACAAGGAGCAGATAACGGGAGGCGAACGGCTTCATTCCTGCGACTCTCTAATTGCGCAAAAAGCGGCCAAGTCTACACCCCACGACGGGGCAGAACAAAACTCAACAGAAACAGCGCGGCTGCCGTCACAACGATAGACGGCCCCGCCGGAGTGTCCTTGAACCACGACAACGCCAGCCCGCCGCACACCGCGAGCATGCCCAGCAGGCTCGCGCCCAAGGCCATCTGCTCCGGCGAACGGGCGTGACGCTGTGCCGCAGCCGCCGGGATGATCAGTAGCGATGTAATCAGCAACACCCCGACGATTTTCATCGCCACGGCGATCACCACCGCGATCAACAGCATCAGCGCCAAGCGCAAACCCGCAACCGGCAGGCCTTCGACCCGCGCCAGTTCTTCGTGCACGGTGACCGCCAGCAGCGGTCGCCACAGCGTCACCAGCAACAACAGCACCGCCGCGGTGCCACCGAGAATCCACGCAAGATCGCTCGGACTGATCGCCAGCAAGTCGCCGAACAGATAGGCCATCAGGTCGATCCGCACTTCATGCATGAAGCTTAGTACCACCAGGCCGAGAGAGAGCGTGCTCGGTGCAAGAATTCCCAATAGTGTGTCGGACGCCAGTGGCTGACGCTGTTGCAGCGTCACCAAGAGCACCGCCAGCAGCAGGCAACCGACCGTCACCGCCACGGTCGGGCTGACGTCCAGCAAAAAGCCCAGTGCCACGCCGAGCAATGCGGCGTGGGACAGGGTATCGCCGAAATAGGCCATGCGCCGCCACACCACAAATGAGCCGAGCGGTCCGGCCACCAGCGCCAGGGCCAGACCTGCAAGCAGGGCATACAAAAGAAAATCAGCCATGCTTGCAGCCGTCTCCATGAACATGAGGTTGCCCGCCGAGCGGGCCTTTGACCACCGAACCGTGCAGGTCGTGGGCGTGGTCGTGATGGTGGTGATAGATCGCCAGACTCGGCGCGTTCTTGCCGAACAACTCGACAAATGCCGGATCGCCGCTGACCTGCTCGGGATGCCCGGAGCAGCAGACGTGACGATTGAGGCAGACCACCTGATCGGTAGTGCTCATCACCAGATGCAAATCGTGGGACACCATCAGCACGCCGCAACCGTGGCGGTCACGCAGACGGGTGATCAGGCTGTACAGCTCGGCCTGCCCGGCCACGTCGACGCCCTGCACCGGTTCATCCAGCACCAACAGTTCCGGCTCACGCAGCAGTGCCCGAGCCAGCAGCACACGCTGCATTTCGCCGCCGGAAACGCTCTGCACCGGGCTGTCGATCACGTGTTCGGCGCCAACTTCCTTCAACGCGGCCAAGGCACGCGAACGATCGACGCCAGGCACCAGGCGCAGGAAGCGCAGCACTGACAGCGGCAGCGTCGGGTCGACATGCAGTTTCTGCGGCATGTAACCGACGCGCAATTTCGGCTTGCGCCAGACGCTGCCACTGTTCGGCTTCAACAGCCCGAGCACGGCGCGTACCAGCGTGGTCTTGCCGGCGCCATTGGGGCCGATCAGGGTGACGATCTGCCCCGGCTCGACGCTCAGCTCGATGTTGTCCAGCACGGTCTGCCCGGCAAACGTGACGGCGACCTGCTCCAGACGGATCAGCGCGTTGCTCATCAGGCCCCCTGGCAACCGGCGCACAGACCAACCACTTCGACCGTCTGCGCTTCGACGATGAAACCGACATCTTTGGCGCTGCTGATGATCGCGTCGCTGATCACTTTTTGCTCAAGTTCGATGGCGGCGTGGCACTCGCGGCAGATCAGGAACTGGCCTTGATGCGCGTGTTCAGGATGCACGCAGCCAACGAAGGCGTTGAGCGACGAGATGCGATGGACCAGGCCGTTTTCGAGCAGGAAATCCAGTGCGCGGTACACGGTAGGCGGCGCGGCGCGGCGGCCGTCCTGCTCGCTGAGCACCGCGAGGATGTCGTAGGCTCCCAGCGGCTTGTGGCTTTGCCAGACCAGTTCCAGCACGCGGCGGCGCAGGGCAGTCAGACGCAAACCTTTCTGCGCGCACAAGGTATCGGCCTCGGACAGAGCGCTGTGCACGCAATGGGAGTGGTCGTGGGGACGGCTGGCAATCGGTGTAATAGGCATGAGCGGCGACGAGATTTGCTGGAGACGTTATTATGTTACCCGTTCTCGCTTCCTTGAGTGGTCATCGTGTCCCGACTTTTTTCTGTTTTTGTGGCTTGTGTTGCCAGTTTTCTGCTGATCGGTACGGCCCAGGCCGAGGTCAAAGTGCTCACCAGTATCAAACCGTTGCAGCTGATTGCCGCTGCCGTGCAGGACGGCGTGGCGATTCCCGAGGTGCTGCTGCCGCCGGGTGCCTCCCCACACAATTACGCCCTGCGCCCATCCGACGTACGGAAGGTGCAGTCAGTCGATCTGCTCTACTGGATCGGCCCGGACATGGAAGGTTTCCTGCCGCGCGTACTCGGCGGTCGCAGCCTGCCGAGCGTCGCCGTGCAGGATCTGCCGGGGCTCAAGCTGCGGCATTTCGGCGCGGACAACCATTCCCACGCCGAAGAGGCCGATGAGCATGATCACGACCATCGCCCCGGCTCGCTGGACGCACACCTGTGGTTGTCACCGGCCAACGCGCGGGTGATCGCTGACAAAATGGCCGCCGACCTCAGCGCCGCCGACCCGGCCAATGCCCAGCGCTATCAGAGCAATGCCAAAGCCTTCGATGAACGTCTGGATGCGCTGGATCAGCGCTTGAAGAAGCGTCTGGCCAATGTCGAAGGCAAGCCGTACTTCGTGTTTCATGAGGCGTTTGATTATTTCGAAGACGCTTACGGCCTGAAGCACGCCGGGGTGTTCGCGGTGGCCGCCGAAGTACAGCCCGGCGCCCAGCATGTGGCGGCGATGCGCAAGCGCTTGCAGGAAGTGGGCAAGACCTGTGTATTCAGCGAGCCGCCGTTGCGTCCGCGCCTGGCAGAAACACTGGTGGCTGGCCTGCCGGTGAAGCTGGCGGAACTGGATGCGTTGGGCGGGTACACCCCGGCGACGGCTCAGGGCTATGAGCAGGTGCTGGAAAAGTTGGGCAATGATTTGGCGGGATGCCTGGAATCTCTGTAACCCCATAGAAAAAGATCGCAGCCTTCGGCAGTTCCTACAGGGTGTACATCAATCCCTTGTAGGAGCTGCCGAAGGCTGCGATCTTTTGATCTTAAAGGGCGAAAGGCAACGGTGTGTGCACCTGCTGCCGCTGCGCCAGGCGCTGCTCGAATTCCTGCGGATCGTGAATCAACACGTCCTGCCCGGCGAACTGCTCGGCGGCGATCAGGCGTGACAGCCAGAACCGCACACAAGCCACACGCAACATCGTTGGCCAGAGCTCAGCCTCCGCCGCCGTGAACGGGCGCAGCGCCGCGTAGGCACCGAGGAATGCCCGGGCGCGCGGGCCATCGATCACGCCCTCCTCGTCCGAACACCAGTCATTCAACGCGATCGCCACGTCGTACAGCATCGGCCCCGAGCAGGCGTTGTAGAAGTCGATCAACCCGGTCAGATGGGTGCCTTCGAACATGGCGTTGTCGCGGAACAGATCGGCGTGAATATTGGCGCGAGGTAGCGCAAGAATCTTCTCTTTGCGCTCGGTGATCTCATCCAGCGCCTTTTGCAGCAAGGCACGCGGCTCATCGCTCAGGTGCGAGAGAAATTCAGTGCCCTCCTCCAGCATCCAGTCCAGGCCGCGATCGGTCTTGCGCTTGATCATGCGCTCGCCCTGGGTTGCCAGATGCAGATGCGCCTGCAACTCGCCGACCTGCGCGCAATGCTGGGCGTTGGCGACCTTGATGTGCTTGCCCGACAGACGCGGTTGCAGCAGCGCCGGTTTGCCTTTGAGCTCACGCAGGGCCAAGCCGTCGGTGGTGCGCAGGGCGTAAGGCACCGGCAGTTCGGCTTCGTGCAGCACGTCGAGCAGGTCGATGAAGAACGGCATCTCCTGCACCGGGCCGCGTTCGACCAGGGTCAGGACAAACTCGCCCTGCTCCAGACTGATGAAGAAATTGGTGTTTTCGCTGCCGGCGGCGATCCCCTGGAAATCGAGCAGGCGGCCGAGCCCGTAAGGGGCGAGAAAGGTTTCCAGCTCGGGCCGAGCCAGGGGAGTGAACACAGACATGTCTTGACTGCCAGTACGGGCGCCGCAACGGCGGCGCCACAAGTGAATTAAAAACCTACTTCCATTCGAAGATCTTCCATGACGGGATCAGCATATCCGGCTGGTCCGAGCGGATGAAGTTGGCATCCGTTCCGTCGGCGCGCACCAGAAAGTACGGCGGCGCGCCCTTCGGCGTGACCTTGATCGCATACAGGAAACCGTTCTGACGGTACTCCTGAATAGTCTTGTCGCCCTCCGTGCGGATGGTGACCTCGGGGTCGCCGCCCGGCGCATCATCCGCCGCAATCGCGGCCAGTGGTGAGACAGCGATCAACCCGACCAGCAGCAAGCGATTTAACGTACGCATGATAACCTTGTCCCTTTGTCGTCAACGGTCCCGCTATTCTAGCGCCGGACCCGCCGAAAAGGTTGATCCTGCTCATGAGCCAAGCCCCCCTCGTCCTGGTGGACGGTTCGTCTTACCTGTACCGCGCCTTTCATGCACTGCCACCACTGACCACGTCCAAAGGCCTGCCGACCGGTGCGGTCAAAGGCGTGCTGAACATGCTCAAGAGTCTGCGCAAGCAGTACCCGGACAGCCCCTTCGCCGTGGTGTTCGACGCCAAGGGCGGAACATTTCGTGACGAGATGTACGCCGAATACAAGGCCAACCGGCCGAGCATGCCCGATGACATGCGCGTGCAGATCGAGCCGCTGCACCAGAGTGTGATCGCCCTCGGCTTCCCGCTGCTGTGCGTCGACGGCGTCGAGGCCGACGACGTGATCGGCACCCTCGCCCGCAGCAGTGCGGCGGCCGATCGCCCGGTGATCATCTCCACCGGTGACAAGGACATGGCGCAACTGGTCGACGGCCACATTACCTTGGTCAACACCATGTCCGGTAGCTCGATGGATGTGGAGGGCGTGAAGGAGAAATTCGGCGTCGCACCGGAGCAGATCATCGATTATCTGGCACTGATGGGCGATTCCTCCGACAACATTCCGGGCGTTCCGGGCATCGGCCCGAAGACGGCGTCCGGCCTGTTGGTCGGCGTCAACGGCGGTCTGACCGAGCTGTACGCCAACCTCGACATCGTGCCGACCCTGCCGATCCGTGGCGCAAAAACCCTGCCGGCCAAGCTCGAAGAGCACAAGGAAATGGCTTTCCTGTCCTATCAACTGGCGACTATCAAGGTCGACGTGCCGCTGGATATCGGCCTCGATGATCTGCAGATGGGCCAGGAAGATCCGGCCAAACTCTACGAGCTGTACACCCTGCTGGAATTCAAGAGCTGGCTCAATGATCTGGATCGCCATGCCAAGCGTCTGGAACTGAGCGCGGCGGCCGAACCTGCGCTCGCCCATGATCTGTTCAGCGCCCCGCAAGCCGAGGCACCTGCTGCCCCTGCCGAAGCCGCCTACGAAACCATCCTCGATCAGGCTCGCTTCGACGTCTGGCTGGAAAAACTGCGCAACGCCAAGCTGATCGCCTTCGACACCGAAACCACCGGCATCGACGCGCAGCGAGCGCAACTGGTCGGTCTGTCGTTCGCCGTACAGGCCAACGAAGCTGCGTACATCCCGCTGACCCACTCCTACATCGGCGTGCCGGAGCAGCTGGATCGCGACACCGTGCTGCGCGCACTCAAGCCGATTCTGGAAGACCCGAGCAAACTCAAGGTTGGCCAGCACGCCAAGTTCGACATGAACATTCTGGCCAACTGCGCCATTGGCGGCGATCAGAGTGAAGGCATCAGCGTGCGCGGCATCGCCTTCGACACCATGCTCGAGTCCTACGTACTCAATTCCACCGCGACCCGTCACGACATGGACAGCCTCGCCCAGAAGTACCTTGACCACACCACGGTGAGCTTCCAGGACATCGCCGGCAAAGGTGCCAAGCAACTGACCTTCGACCAGATCGCTCTGGAACAGGCCGGGCCGTATGCCGCCGAAGACGCCGACATCACTCTGCGCCTGCACCAGATCCTGTTCGACAAGCTCAGCGCGATTCCGAGCCTGGCCAGCGTCTTGACCGACATCGAAATCCCACTGGTACCGGTATTGGCGCGCATCGAACGCCAGGGCGCGTTCGTCGATGCCGAACTGCTCGGCATTCAGAGCATTGAGCTGGGCAACAAAATGGTCGCGCTGGAGCGTGAAGCCTTCGAAATTGCCGGGGAGGAATTCAACCTCGGCTCGCCGAAGCAGCTGGGCGTGATTCTCTATGAAAAGCTCGGCCTGCCGGTGCTGAAGAAAACCGCCAAGGGCCAGCCGTCCACCGCTGAAGAAGTGCTGGCGAAACTCGCCGAAGACGATCACCGCTTGCCGAAGGTGCTGATGGAGCACCGTTCGATGAGCAAGCTGAAAAGCACCTACACCGATCGCCTGCCCGAACAGATCAACCCGCGCACCGGGCGCATCCACACCTCGTATCATCAGGCCGTGGCTTCGACCGGGCGCCTGTCTTCCAGTGATCCGAACCTGCAGAACATTCCGGTGCGCACCGCCGAAGGCCGACGCATTCGTCAGGCGTTCGTCGCACCGAAGGGTTACAAACTGCTGGCGGCGGACTATTCGCAGATCGAACTGCGGATCATGGCCCACCTGTCCCGCGACGAAGGCCTGATGAACGCCTTTCGCAACAATCTCGACGTGCACACTGCAACCGCTGCCGAAGTATTCAAGGTCGAGCTTGATCAAGTGACCTCGGACCAGCGCCGCAGCGCCAAGGCGATCAACTTCGGTCTGATCTACGGCATGGGCGCGCAGAAGCTCGGCAAGGACATCGGCGTCGACACCAAGACCGCCAAGGCTTACATCGACACCTACTTCGCCCGTTATCCAGGCGTGCGCGAATACATGGAGCGTACCCGCGCGCAAGCGGCGGATCAGGGTTACGTCGAAACTTTCTTCGGTCGTCGCCTGTACTTGCCGGAGATCAACTCGAACAAGCCGCAGGAACGCGCCGCTGCAGAACGCACAGCGATCAACGCGCCGATGCAGGGCACGGCAGCGGACATCATCAAGAAAGCGATGGTGGCTGTGGATAACTGGCTGGCCACGTCGGGGCTGGATGCCCGGGTCATCCTGCAAGTGCACGACGAACTGGTGCTGGAGGTTCGCGAGGATCTGGTCGAGCAGGTCAGTGCCGAAATTCGTACGCACATGAGCGAAGCGGCGAAACTGGATGTGCCGCTGCTGGTGGAAGTTGGCGTGGGCAACAACTGGGATGAGGCGCACTGAGTTTGTAAAGGTGCCGCGACGCGACGTCGCGGCAAGTCCCGTAAACCGGCTTAGAACGATAAATGCTGAGGCTATTCCAAAGCTTTTTGAAAAAAATCTGAACTAATCTGTCGACCGAACACTCAGAGATACTGAATGGCTGGTGAAGCCCTTCGATGCTCCTATGTTGTGTTAAGTGTTGGCAGATATCTGAACCCCGCCCTAGCGGTTCGGAACTTAAACCCCGGAACTTCTCCCTCCCCAATGAAGTCCGGGGCTTTTTTTTGCCCCAAAACTGGCTGTGATGCCGTCATGCTGCGTTAAAAGCACCGCTAAAAATGCTCATTTAGGTACCCTAAACTCCGCTTTTTAGCGGTGCTTTCGCCTTGCCTGACAGCACCACAGTCAGTTTTGAAATTGTCTTACTCGGCTGCCGCCTCGGTGTTTTTGTCTGCCAGTTCCATCCAGTCGGCCAATACGGTGTAGGCCTCTTCCAGGCCCATGCGTTTTGGTGCCGAGAACAGTTGGATGGTGATCGAGTCGCCCCAGCCTTTGCGGATTTCCGACTGTACTTTCAGCAGGGTGTTCTTGGCTGCGCCGTAGGTGAGTTTGTCGGCTTTGGTCAGCAGGATGTGCATCGGCATGCCAGCGGCGACGGCCCAGTCGAGCATCAGCAGGTCGAAGTCGGTCATCGGATGGCGGATGTCCATCATCAGAATCAGACCTTTCAGACTCTCCCGACCACCGAGGTAAGCCTCAAGGTGGCGCTGCCAGTGTTGCTTGAGCGGGATCGGTACTTTTGCATAACCGTAGCCCGGCAGGTCGACCAGACGGCGATCATCGTCTAGCTTGAAGAAGTTCAACAGCTGTGTGCGACCCGGAGTTTTCGAGGTGCGCGCCAGGCTGGCGTGGGTCAGGGTGTTCAGCGCGCTGGATTTGCCAGCGTTGGAACGACCGGCAAACGCCACTTCGAAGCCTTCGTCGTCTGGGCATTGATCGACTTTGGCGGCACTGAGCATGAACGTGGACTGTTGGCACAGGCCGAGGATGGGATTCTTGAGTTGCATGGGATTTCCGATGTGGGCGGCGCCGGGATTGGGCGCGGAACGCGGTGTCGCTTCCGTTTCAGTGACGCCAGTATATAATGCCGCAGATTTTGTGTGTGCTTTGTCCCAGCGAAGGATGAAGTTCACGAGAGCGACAGACTTTGATTGCGCATTAGAACGCAGAACGCTCTCAACCCTGAAAAGGTCGTTTTATGACGAAATGGCTGCTGGCTGCCGGAGTCTTGATGCCGCTTTACAGCGCACAGGCTACACAGGATCCGGAAGCTGTGTACAACCGTGTTTGTGGTGCCTGTCATTCCGGCCAACTACCCATGGCGCCCGCAAGAGGCGATCAGGAAGCTTGGACGCCGAGGTTGGCGAAAGGTATGGGGACGCTGGTGCAACACGTGACCCAGGGTTTCAAGGCGATGCCGCCGCGTGGTTTGTGCATGGACTGCAGTGCCGAGGATTACCAGGCCATCATCCTGTGGATGAGCGAGAGTAAGCCCGGTCCATAACTTAACCCTTAGCCGTAGTTGGATTAGCTGATGAACAAATTGATCGTGAGTCTGCTGTTGACCGTGGGAATTTCAGGTGTCGCCCATGCTGCCGGCGATGCCGCAGCAGGCCAGGCCAAAGCTGCCGTGTGCGGAGCCTGCCATGGCCCGGACGGCAACAGCATGGCGCCAAACTTTCCGAAACTGGCAGGTCAAGGTGAACGCTACCTCGACAAGCAATTGCACGACATCAAGTCGGGCAAGCGCGTGGTGCTGGAAATGACCGGGCTGCTGACCAACCTGAACGATCAGGATCTGGCCGACATCGCCGCGTACTTCGCCAGCCAGAAAGGCAGCGTCGGCGCCGCCGATCCGAAGATCGTCGCTCGCGGTGAAGCGCTGTTCCGTGGCGGCAACCTGGAAAAAGGTCTGCCAGCCTGCACCGGCTGCCACTCGCCGAACGGCTCCGGCAATGCCGCCGCAGGCTTCCCACACTTGGGTGGCCAGCACGCTCAATACATCGCCAAGCAACTGACCGATTTCCGCAAGGAAGACGGCGGTCGCGCCAACGACGGCGACGCAATGACCATGCGCACCATCGCGCGCAAGCTGAGCGATGAAGACATCGCTGCGGTTTCCAGCTACATCCAGGGCTTGCACTGAGACCCTGATTCGAGGGTTGCACGAGGCGCGTAACGCCTGCCACGTTAACGCTCGATTAATCCTTCGCAGCAAGTATAAAAAGGGTGGCTTTGGCCGCCCTTTTTTGTGGCCGCTGCCGTTACACTACAGCACTCATGCCCGCCAGGATCTGTGTCGCAACAGGTCGAGCGAGGCGACCCAAATTGTTCAGGAGTAAAGCATGCGTAATCTGATCATCAGCGCCGCCCTCGTCGCTGCCAGCCTGTTCGGCGTCACCGCCCAGGCCGCTGAAGCCCCTGCCACCCCTTATGTCGAACTGGCCAATCCGGTGCCGGTTGCAAAGCCTGGCAAGATCGAAGTGGTCGAGCTGTTCTGGTACGGCTGCCCGCATTGCTACGCTTTTGAGCCAGTGATCAATCCATGGGTTGAAAAATTGCCGTCCGACGTCAACTTCGTGCGCATTCCCGCCATGTTCGGCGGCCCATGGGACGCTCACGGCCAGATGTTCCTGACTCTGGAAGCCATGGGTGTCGAGCATCAGGTACACAACGCCGTGTTCAACGCGATCCAGAAAGAACACAAGAAGCTCACCGACAAGAACGACATGGCTGACTTCCTCGCCACTCAAGGCGTGGACAAGGACAAGTTCCTCGCCACTTTCGACTCGTTCGCTATCAAAGGCCAGATCGTCAAGGCCCGTGAGCTGGCGAAGAAGTACGAAATCACTGGCGTGCCAACCATGATCGTCAATGGTAAATACCGCTTCGACATCGGCTCTGCCGGTGGTGCCGAGCAAGCATTGAAGCTGGCTGACGATCTGGTCGCCAAAGAGCGAGCGGCGAACAAGGCTGCTGCCAACTAAGCGCGGCATTCGCCATGCGCCGCTGGAAGTCCGAACGCATCGTTGGCCTGCATGATCCGCAGGTCAACGAGCATCATCTGGCGTCTACGGGCCTGCCCGCAGACCAGCGTCTGCGCTTGCTCAGTTTCAACATTCAGGTCGGCATCAGCACCGAGCGCTATCGGCATTACCTGACCCGCAGCTGGCAGCATCTGCTGCCGCACACCGGGCGTTCCGGCAATCTGCAGAAGATCGGTGACCTGCTCGGCGACTTTGATCTGGTCGCGCTGCAGGAAGCCGATGGCGGCAGCCTGCGTTCGGGCTACGTCAATCAGGTCGAACATCTGGCCCATCTCGGCGCCTTTCCCTACTGGTATCAACAACTCAATCGCAACCTCGGTCGACTGGCCCAGCACAGCAATGGCGTGCTCAGTCGCCTGAAGCCGTGGGCGATCGAGGATCACCCGCTGCCCGGTCCGAAAGGTCGCGGCGCGATCCTGCTGCGTTTCGGCGAAGGTCCGGAAGCGCTGGTGGTGGTAATGATGCACCTGGCCCTCGGCGCGCGGACGCGCAGCCTGCAACTGGCCTACATTCGTGATTTGATCAGCGGTTACAAGCATCAGGTGCTGATGGGCGACATGAATACCCATGCCAGCGACCTGCTCGAACACTCGCCATTACGCGATCTCGGCCTGCTGGCCCCGCAGGTGGAAGCGACCTTCCCCAGCTGGCGCCCACAGCGTTGCCTTGATCATATTCTGCTCAGCCCGACCCTGACCCTGGAAAAGGTCGAGGTACTGGCCCAGCCCATTTCCGATCACCTGCCGGTCGCGGTGGAAATTCGTCTGCCGGGTTCGCTCACGGCCGACGCATTGCCCGCGTTGAGCCCTGCCCCTCGCGGAACCTGTGAATGAGCGACGACGCCCAGCGCTGGAAAGAGAAGTACCTCAAGAGCATCGAACAGCAGGACAAGCTCGAACGCCGCTGGGCCGCGCGACTGGACCTGCTGCGGCGCGGTCTGGTGCGCAGCACGCTGGCGGCCGAGGGCACCGACAAGGTCGTCGATCAGTGCATGAAAGAAATGCGCGAAGTCGTGCGCACCGATGACATGGACGCCGGCCTCGCGGCCCTGCTGCCGCGTCTGGAAAAAGCCGTGCTCGACTCCGAGCAGCGCCGTGAGACCCGCATTGATCAGGTCAGCACCGCGCTGACCGCGCTGGTCACCCAGTTGCAGGCTTTGCCGCTGCCGCGCGAAGTCGCGCAACCGCTGAAGAAATTTGTCAAACAACTGGACAGCCGCGTCGGTCAGGCGCGGGAAATGCCGCTGCTGCTGAGCGAACTCAGTGGCTTGCAGGGCAAGGCCTTGAGTCAGTTGGAGACGCCTGCCGAGCCGGGTCGGCCGGGGTTGTTGCAGCGTTTGTTTGGTACTCGCGACAGTGAAGAAGCCGTTGCACCGGCGGCCGACATACCAGCAACACCAGTGCCGCAGCCGGTCGAAACTCAGCAGCCTGAACCGGAGCCTGCGCAATCGGCACCGGTGGCCAACGCGGAGCCAGCGATCGCAGCGCCCGGGACCATCATCGAGACGCCTGCCCAGACACCGCCTGATGAGCCGCAGGTCGTTGCGTTCGCTACGCCTGTGGTCGCCGTTGAAGCCGAGCCAACGCAGGTTGAGCCAGCCGCTGACACCGAGATAACCGTCGCTGCGCAAGCAACCGAGGCGTTCAACCCCGATGAATTGATCCACCCCGGCGATCCCTCGCCGCTGCTCCTCGACAGCCTGCCCTTGCCCGAGCCAATCGCTCAAGCCTTGGCCGCTATCGACCCGGAGCAGTCGGAACACGACATCCTCTTCGCGCTGCCGGATTCCCCGGAGCCGTCCTACAGCTCCGTAGCCAGACATATCGAAGACACGCTGATCGGCCTGCTCGACGACCTGACCCTGCCCGAGCGTCACCGGCCGCAAGCCGAAGCCATGCGCGAACGGCTCAAACACGGGTTGAACTGGTACGAACTGCTGCCGATCCTCGACGATCTTGCAACTTTGATGCTGGCGATTACCGATAGCGGTCAGCACGAATTCGAAGCCTATCTGCAACAGCTCAACGAACGCCTTGAAGCGTTTCAGAGCAACCTGCAAGCGGCCAGCGAAGGGCATGCCGACAACAGCTCGGCGGCGCGGGCCATGGACACGCAGATTCGCGAGCAGGTCGACGGCTTGCAGAGCAGCGTCCAGCAAGCAGCCGACCTCGATGACCTCAAGCATGTGCTGGAGAATCATCTGGAAGGCCTGCTGGGAACGATGGACCAGCACCAGAAGCAGCGCGACGCACGCGAACAGGAAGTCGCCGCCAGATTGAAGAGCCTGTCGGAGCGGGTCGCGCATATGGAGCAGGAAGCCTTGGGTTTCCGCGAACACCTTGAGGAACAGCGGCAGAAAGCCCTGATCGATCCGTTGACCGGCCTGCCTAACCGCGCGGCGTGGAGCGAACGCCTGGAGCATGAAATCCAGCAATGGCAGCAGCACGGCAACACCCTTAGCCTGGCCATGCTCGACCTCGATCACTTCAAGCGGATCAACGACAGCTACGGCCACCTGGCGGGCGACAAAGTCCTGAAGATCATCGCCACTGTGCTGCGCAAGCGCCTGCGCGGCTCGGATTTCATCGCCCGTTTCGGCGGTGAAGAGTTTGTGCTGTTGCTGCCGGCGACGCCGCCAGCGGTTGGCGCAAAGCTGCTGGAAACCCTGCGCGCGGCGATCGAAGCCTGCCCGTTTCATTTCAAGGGCGAGCGAGTGACCATTACGATTTCCATGGGACTGGCATCGTTCAGGGTCGGAGAACACAGCGATCTAGTGTTGAAAAGAGCCGATCAGGCGCTGTATCGGGCAAAAAACGCCGGACGCAACCGAGTGGAGCTCGGCTAAGGCAATTGTTCCATTTTGTTTAATTCCGCCCGCTGGCGAACGCTGGCCAAACCGGTACGTTACACTGTTGCATTACTGTCTTCTGCGTATTGTCCTCTGCCATGAAATTCTTTGCCCTTGTTGCCTCGCTGTTCGTCCTCGCTGGTTGCGCCAGCGGCCCGCGTTACGACACCAGCCACCCTTCGGCCAATTACGACAGCCGCATCCAGTTTGTCGTGGTGCATTACACCTCGGCGTCGCTGGAGCGTTCGCTGCAATTGCTGACCCATGGCGACGTCAGCAGCCATTACCTGATCGGCGATGACAACAACGCCACAATCTACAAGCTGATGGACGAAAACCAACGGGCCTGGCACGCCGGCGAGAGTCAATGGCAGGGCCGCACCTGGTTGAACTCCAGCTCCATCGGCATCGAAATCGTCAATCCCGGCTACAAGGACACCCCGACCGGGCGCCTGTGGTATCCGTACAGCGAAGCGCAGATCCAGTCGCTTATTACGCTGCTCAAGGACATCAGCAAGCGCAACGGCATCAGCCCGCGGCACATCATCGGTCACAGCGACATCGCGCCGCTGCGCAAGCTTGATCCGGGGCCACTGTTTCCGTGGAAACGTCTCGCCGCCGAAGGCCTTGGCCTGTGGCCGAACGAGCAAGCGGTGGCGCGTCAGCAGGCGGTGTTCAACACCAATCCGCTGCCGGAGATCGGCTGGTTCCAGGCGCAACTCGCGCGTCTGGGTTACGACACACCGCAGACCGGCGAGCTGGACGTCGCCACGCGGCATGTCCTCGCAGCGTTCCAAATGCATTACCGCCCTGCTCGCTTCGACGGGACGCCGGATGCGCAAACCGCAGCACTTCTTCTGGTCCTCAATCAGACAAAATAATGACGCCCGCCCGACGGTCAGGGCGAAATCGCAATCAGCAGCTATAACTCATGGTAATTCTTCGGAAAATCCTTGATGGCTGCGACCCGAGAGACGCTGCGTAGCTGGTTTTATCGCCCTGTTTTTTTGGCGATGATCGCGGCTGTCCTCAGCGCCAGCCTGTTGATCGCCGGCGGTATGTTCGCAGCGATACGCCAGATGGAAATGCGCGAGAGCCAGGAAATGAACGCCCAGGGCGAGCGTTTCCTTGCTCGCCTCGAACAATTGTTCGGCCAGTTGCGCGAAAGTCTCGACGATCTTGAAGCCCAGCCCTTGCGTGGCTGCGACGAAGAAATGATCGCGACCCTGCAGCAAGTCACCTTCAACTACCGCTTCGTCTATGAAGCGGCATATATGGACGCTTCGCGATTCTGCTCCAACCGTCCGCGCCAGGAAGGTCTGTCGTTGGTGCGCGCGCCGGACATTCAGGGCCCGACCTACAGCTATTGGCTGAATACCACCACCGAACCCGATGAAAACCGCGCGGCACTGATGCTCGGGCGCGGTAACTTCCGTGTCGCTACCTCGCGCGGACATTTGACCGACATGGTTGATCTGTCGCCCGGCAGCAGCCTGCTGGTGGTACTCGATCACGGCACTCGCGCGATTCCGGTGCTCGGCACCGCACAGACCTGGCCACCGACCGAACCCTGGCCACCGAAGAGCCGTGATGCGCTGCAAGTCACGCAAACGCGGCTGATCTATCGCATGCCCACCGACAACCCGGAATATCAATTGGTGCTGATCACGCCGCGCACGGGCATGCACGTCCCGGCTGTGTGGTGGTGGCTGTTGCCGGTGTGCCTGATCGCCGGCGCCGTTGTCGGCTTTCTGACCTTGCTGCTGGTGCGTCAGCGCCAGTCACTGGATGCCGAGCTGCACGGTGCGATCCGCCGGGGTGAGTTGCAGGTGCTATATCAGCCGATCTTCGACCTCGACAGCCGCCACTGCGTCGGCGCCGAAGCGCTGCTGCGCTGGCGGCGCCCGGACGGCACCCTGACCAGCCCCGACCTGTTCATTCCCATGGCGGAGAACACCGGGCAGATCCGGCAGATGACCGACTTCGTGTTGCAGCGTCTGCTCGAACAACTGGGCCAGTTACTGCGCGCCAATCCGCAGCTGTATATCTCGGTGAACCTCGCGGCCTGCGACGTCATGGTGCCGCGCATCGGCCAGGTCATGGCGCGGCTGCTTGCCCTGCACCGGGTCGCCGCGCGGCAGATAGCCTTCGAAGTCACCGAGCGCGGCCTGATCGATGTGGTGGTGGCGCGGGAAAACCTGCAAGCCTTGCGCGACGTCGGCCATCAGGTGCTGATCGATGATTTCGGCACCGGCTATTGCAGCCTTGCCTATCTGCAGACCTTGCCGGTGGACTGCCTGAAGATCGACAAGGCGTTCATCGATGCGCTGGGCCATGACGCGGCGAGCAGCGGCGTCGCTCCGCACATCATTCACATGGCGCAGGCGCTGGATCTGAAAGTGATTGCCGAAGGCATCGAGCTGGAATCCCAGGCAGCGCTGCTCAGCAGTGAGGGGGTCAAGTTCGGTCAGGGCTGGCTGTTCGCCCACGCCTTGAGCGCCGTGCAATTCATCGAACTGATCACCCGAGGTCGACGCCTGGCCGGGCGGCGTATGGACGACGAGGCTTAAACCGCCAGCGCCATGTAGAACTGGGTGCCCTGCCCAGGCCGCGAGTAGACGCCCATGCGCCCGCCGTGCAGCTGGACGATTTCCTTGCACAGCGCCAGGCCAAGGCCGGCACCGCCCTTCTTGCGCCCGACCTGCACGAACGGCTCGAAAATCCGCCCCTGCTGGCCGTAGGCAATGCCTTCGCCATTGTCTTCGACGCTGATGATGACCCGCTCGCCATGGCGGCGCGCCTGCAGACGGATCTGGCCGTCGCGGGCGGTATGGCGCAGGGCGTTGTCGATCAAATTGTCGAGGACCCGATCGAGTTGCGCCTGATCAGCCTGCAACCTCGGCAGCGGGCCTTGAATCTCGACGTTCAGCGCAACACCTTTGGCCGCAGCCACGTCGGCAAAGCGCAGTTGCGCCTGCTCCAGCAGGTCCTCAATGGAACATGGCGCCAGGGTGAGTTTCTGTAGACCGTTCTGGTAGCGCGAGAAATTCAGCAAGTCGTTGATCAATTGCATCAGCCGCTGCATTTCTTCGTTGACCGTATCCAGCAGGTCAGCTTCGCGCGATTCAGCCGGGAATTTCGCCCTCTCGCGAAACAGTCCGAAGGCCATGTGCATGCCGGTGACCGGCGTGCGCAGTTCATGGGAAGCGCGCAAGACAAACTCACTGCGCACGCGCTCGAACGCGCGTTGCTCGGTGACGTCGTGCAGCACCATCACCGCACCGAGAATATGCCCTTGGGTATGACTGACCGGCGTCAGGCTGTAAGTCAGCAGGCGCGATTCGCCATCGACTTCGATGCTCAGATCTTCCGGCGCCCGCTCCAGCGTGCCGCCGCGCAGGACCAATTGCAGTTGTGCATCCAGTTCCGGGCGGCCGAGCGCGGTGCCCAAGCCTTGGCCCAGTCGATCGTCTTCCCAGCCCAACTGGCGCTGAGCAACAGGGTTGAGGTGCTCAAGCTGGCCCTGGCGGTCAATCATCAACAAACCGTCGTCGATGCTGTCGAGCACCGCTTGCAAGCGCTGCTGGCCGGCCAACAGTTCGTCGACATTCATCGCCTGGTGTTCGCGCAACGCCTCGGCCATCAGGCCGAAGCGCCGCGACAGCAGATTGACTTCCATGGCCGTGGAAATCGGCAGAGTCACGTCATAGTTACCCTGGCCGATGTTGTCCGCAGCCTTGGCCAGCGCTTCGATCGGTGCGCCGAAGCGCCGAGCAATGCCCTGCGCCGTGACAAAACCGATGATCAGCACTGCCAGCCCGACCAGGCCAAGCAGCCCGGCTATCAGCAGGGCGCGTTCGCGAGCGGCATGCTGCACCTCATTGATACTGTCCAGCGCGTGCTTGTGCTCAGCAATCAACCCATTACGCAGAATATTGAAGCGCTCGCGGAAATCCGCGCTGGTGCTGGCGTTCTTTGCCGCTTCGGCAGTCACGTCGAATGAGGCGAGGAAGCTCAGGTAATCGGCCTTGGCCTGGCGGAAACCGTAAGGCTGGTCATCGCCCTCCTGCTGTTGGGCGATGCCTTGGTCGAGCAACTCGAAGTAGTGCTGCTTGGACGCTTCGAACGCGACGGGGTCGGGTTTTTCGGCGAGCATGATGATCAATTGATCACCGAGGGTCTGGCGCAGCTTGAGCCCCAGATCCAGGGTGACAAAGTTGCTGCGCACCAGCGCTTCCTGCGACCCGGCCATCTGCATCACGCTGACCAGCCCGAGCAAGAGTCCGAGCAAGGCCACCGTGATCAACGCAGAAATGCTCAGGAACAGGCGCGTGCGCAGCTTGATCGCCAGTTTCATCGCGCAGTGCTCACAGGTTGTACTGCTTGCGTTTGCGATACAGGGTCGAGGCGTCGATGCCGAGGGTTTTCGCCGCTTGATCCAGGGTGCCGGCGGTGGCCAGAACCGCGCCGATGTGCGCTTTCTCCAGCTCGTCCAGGCTCAGTGCCGCGCCGACCCGTGGCGCGTTGTTGGCCGGTTGTTCGGCCATGCCCAGGTGGCTGATTTCAACGCGTTCCTGCGGGCAGATGATGCTAGCTCGCTCGACCACGTTGCGCAGTTCGCGAATGTTGCCCGGCCAGCGATAACCGAGCAGCGCTTCGCGCGCCTCATCGCTAAAGCCGCGCGCTGGGCGTGCGTACTCTTTGACGAAGCGTGCGAGGAAGCGATCGGCAAGGGTCAGGATGTCTTCGGCGCGCTCGCGCAATGGCGGCAGATGCAGGGTGATGACGTTGAGGCGATAGAGCAGGTCTTCGCGGAAACGGCCGTCACGGACCATGTCTTCGAGATTGAGGTTGGTGGCGGCGAGGATGCGCACATCGGCGCGGCGAGTGACCGGATCGCCGACCCGCTCGTATTCCTTGTCCTGGATGAAGCGCAGCAATTTTGGTTGCAACGTCAGAGGAAAGTCGCCGATCTCGTCGAGAAAAAGCGTGCCGCCATCAGCCTGATTAACACGCCCCAAGGTGCTTTCACTGGCACCGGTAAACGCGCCACGACTATGGCCGAACAGTTCGCTTTCCATCAACTCGGCAGTCAGCGACGGGCAGTTGATGGTGACGCAGGACTTCTTCTCGCGCTTGCTCCAGCCGTGGATCGCACGGGCCAGTTCACCTTTACCCGTGCCGGACTCGCCAAGGATAAGAATGTTGGCGTCGGTGCTTGCGACCTGCCGTGCGGTTTCCAGCACGACTTTCATCGCCGGGCTATGGGAATCGAGGCCGTCTTTCGGTTTGCGGATCTCGCCTTCCAGCGCTTCAAGGCGCGCAGAGAGCTGGCGTACTTCCAGCTGCTTGGCGGTGGCCAAGCGCAGTTGATCAGGGCTGCATGGCTTGACCAGATAATCGGCGGCGCCAGCCTGGATGGCATCAACCGCAGTGTCGACCGCCGAATGGGCGGTGACGATCACTACGCGCATCCACGGCGCCTGAATGCGCATCTGCGCGAGGACGTCGAGACCGTTGTCCTCGCCAAGACGCAAATCGAGGAAGCACAGGTCGAAGACCTGACGTTGCAGCAAAGCATCGGCTTGGGCCGCGCTATTGGCGGTGGCTACCGTATAGCCTTCGTCTTCGAGGCAATAACGAAACGTACGCAGGATGGCGGATTCATCGTCCACCAGCAGAATGCGGCCTTGTTGCTCAGTGGCAGATTCCATTTTTCCTACGCTCCATAGTGATTAGTCTTGGGTTAGTCCCGGAAAAATCGGGCAAGTTGCATGGTTGATTCTGAACGATACCAGCCATAGGAGGGTAGCTCTCTACTGCCATAACGGCCAATTCATTGATTTCGTTGAGTTTTAAAACATTCGGCGTTTTGCAGGGCAGATCCTGCGTCCTCTTCTGACATCTGCGTACCGGTAGCAATTCCATATCATCGAAATTTCCCACGAAATAATCGTGCATTGCGCACGACCGCAGAAGAGCCATCGTGCAGGATGCGTCGCAGGAAATTTCCGAAGAGTACGTAACTTATTGTTTTTATTGATAATTTCTGACATCAAAAAACTGGCATGCAGGCTGCAATACCTCACTCAGCCCGGGCAGAACAGCACTGCCCCAACAGAACAAGCGTGAGGAACACAGGATGACTCGCCCAATCGCCGCCCAAGTACGTATTTCGCCACTGCAGATCCAGCAAGGTCTGTTCGGTGTACTGGCGTTGCTGATCACCCTGATCGTCTGCCAGCAGTACATGAGCTGGGAAAACAGCCGTAAACCCGAGCCATTGATTTCGATGCAGCACAGCACTCAGACGCACTTCAGTGCCGTGAGCAGCAGCCAGGCTGAAAACGCTTCGATGCACATGATCGATGTCGACCAGGCGCAACCGCTGGATCAATTGCCACGGGAAGAGCGCTGGGTTTTCTAAGTCAGTGAATACATTCGGGCGCGTAGCGCCGGAAACCGGAAACACCCCTAAATAGAGAAGTAAGGAGAATCACCATGTTGAGCTGGGCAATTACATTCTTGATCATTGCCATCATCGCCGCCGTTCTGGGCTTCGGTGGTATCGCGGGCACCGCCACGGGTATCGCCAAGATTCTCTTTGTCGTGTTCCTGGTGATGTTCATCGCTTCCTTCTTCTTTGGCCGTCGCGGCCGAGGTTAACGATGATCGGTCTCAAGACATTGGCCGCCGCCCTGCTTCTGGGCGGCAGTGCCATGGCCATGGCGGCCAATGACGGCCAGACCCGGGTCAACGAACTGCTCGCTTCCGACGCGCAGTACCGTGAAACCTGGGAAGGCGTGATCAAAAAGGAAGAGCGCGTACCTGAATGGGTGATCAACCTGTCCGGCACTTCCGAGCAACAGATGCACGCCGTTACGGAAGATGGTGATCAGTATCTGGTCGGCCCGCTCTGCGAGAGTCAGGACAAGTGCCTGAATCACCGGTTGATCGTGGCCTTCAGCTTCGACAAGGATGACGCCTACGCCATGCTGGTCGATGTGCCGGAAGGTCTGCCGCAGGACAAGTCGCCGACGCGCCACGCGACTTATCGCTTCTTCGGCAAACCTGATCAGGGCATGCAGGATCTGCTGATGGAAACCCTGAAGAAAGATCCGAAGTGGTACTGACGCAGGACGCGCAAAGGTTTCGAACACGAAAGCAGCGCCCCGCTGCTTTCCATTGCGCCGCCCGATGAGGGTCGGTGCATGACCAGGGGGCCGGGACGTTCTGACTGATGCAGGGTCGGAGTGACCTACGGGTACAGGGAGTACCTGCGCAAGGGCCGGGTCAGGGTAAAAGCTGCGCCGCAGGTTCGTCGACCCGATGGTCTGACGAATCTGCGCTGGGCTTTGAATCAGCTAAACCATTGATCCAGCGCGCCAATCCCCTTCTTAGAATCGTCGACACTGTGCGGAAAAACATTTCGCGGTGTTTCCTGACGACCGTATATCGACAAAGATCGCGCTCGATTCGTGTAACTCCTAGTCTTTCGATTTGGAGTTTTTCTGGAAATTTCCGCCAATTCCCGCTGTACAACATTTGACCGCCCTAAGCTGTAATGGCCGGTTCACGGCACTTATGCCGGCTGAAATGTCACAATCGAACCGCTTGGGACGCCAGTTTCAATTGAAAAAGCTCATGCCGATTCGGCATAGGGTAGGCGTTTACGGCATTAGACGGCGCCACCTTGCATCGGAATAGTTGCGCCTTTTTTCGCCTGCCGAAGAGCCGTAAACACGCGCTTCGGGGCACCTTATACGGAGGCAGATGCACAGACTTTTCCGCTGATGAGCGTTCCAGTTCCTGCATGTGCCTGAGTCAAACGCAAGTAAGGGTAAAGATAATGAAGAAGGCAAAAATCAGCCTCGCCTGGCAGATCCTCATCGGTCTGGTTCTGGGGATTGCACTGGGTGCGTTGCTCAATCACTTCAGCGCCGAGAAGGCCTGGTGGATCAGCAACGTCCTGCAACCGGCAGGCGATATCTTTATCCGTCTGATCAAGATGATCGTGATCCCGATCGTCATTTCCTCGCTGATCGTCGGCATCGCTGGCGTGGGCGACGCCAAGAAGCTCGGGCGTATCGGCCTGAAGACGATCATCTATTTCGAGATCGTCACCACCATCGCCATCGTTGTCGGCCTGGTGCTGGCCAACGTGTTCCATCCGGGCACCGGCATCGACATGAGCACTCTGGGCACGGTGGATATCTCCAAGTACCAGGCGACCGCCGCCGAAGTGCAGCATGAACATGCGTTCATCGAAACCATCCTCAACCTGATCCCGTCGAACATCTTCGCGGCCATGGCTCGCGGCGAAATGCTGCCGATCATCTTCTTCTCCGTACTGTTCGGTCTCGGCCTGTCGAGCCTGCAGTCGGACCTGCGCGAGCCGCTGGTAAAGATGTTCCAGGGCGTTTCGGAAAGCATGTTCAAAGTCACCCACATGATCATGAACTACGCTCCGATTGGCGTATTCGCACTGATCGCGGTGACCGTCGCCAACTTCGGCTTCGCTTCGCTGTTGCCGCTGGCAAAACTGGTGATCCTGGTTTACGTCGCCATCGCGTTCTTCGCCTTCGTGATACTGGGCCTGATCGCCAAGCTGTTCGGCTTCTCGGTGCTCAAGCTGATGCGCATCTTCAAGGATGAGCTGGTGCTGGCCTACTCCACCGCTTCCTCGGAAACCGTGCTGCCACGGGTAATCGAGAAGATGGAAGCCTATGGCGCACCGAAAGCCATCTGCAGCTTCGTGGTACCGACCGGTTACTCGTTCAACCTCGACGGCTCGACCCTGTACCAGTCGATCGCGGCGATCTTCATTGCCCAGCTGTATGGCATTGACCTGTCGATCAGCCAGCAACTGCTGCTGGTGCTGACCCTGATGGTCACCTCCAAAGGCATCGCCGGTGTACCGGGCGTGTCTTTCGTGGTGCTGCTGGCCACTCTGGGCAGCGTCGGCATCCCGCTTGAAGGCCTGGCGTTCATCGCTGGTGTCGATCGCATCATGGACATGGCACGTACTGCACTGAACGTGATCGGTAATGCCTTGGCAGTGCTGGTTATCGCGCGCTGGGAAGGCATGTACGACGACGCCAAGGGCGAGCGTTACTGGAATTCCCTGCCGCACTGGCGCAGCAAGGAAAAACTGCCGGCTGGCGAGATTTCCAAGAACTGACACCCCCCTGTAGGAGCTGCCGCAGGCTGCGATCTTTTGATCTTGCTTTTAAAAAACAAAATCAAAAGATCGCAGCCTTCGGCAGCTCCTACAGTAGATTGAGGCCACCCAGTAAATCGGGGGGCGGCAGATCCATACGAACCCTGGAGAAATCCGGGGTTTGTCGTTTCTGGTGACCCCGCTATCATTCGCCGCATTCTTCGGGGGATTTGACTGATGCTTAATGGCCTGTGGCTTGGCTTCTTCATCGTGGCAGCCGTGTCGGCGCTGGCGCAGTGGCTGATCGGCGGCAACGCCGGGATCTTTGCGGCGATGGTGGAAAGCATTTTCGCCATGGCCAAGCTGTCGGTCGAAGTCATGGTGCTGCTGTTCGGCACCCTCACCCTGTGGCTGGGCTTTCTGCGCATCGCCGAAAAGGCCGGGATCGTCGAGTGGCTGGCCAAGGTCCTTGGCCCGCTGTTTCTGCGGCTGATGCCGGAAGTCCCGGCCGGCCACCCTGCCCTTGGCCTGATCACGCTGAACTTCGCCGCCAACGGTCTGGGCCTGGACAACGCCGCCACGCCGATCGGCCTCAAGGCCATGAAAGCGCTGCAGGAGCTGAACCCCAGCGCCACCATCGCCAGCAACGCGCAGATCCTGTTTCTGGTGCTCAACGCCTCGTCGCTGACCCTGCTGCCCGTGACCATCTTCATGTACCGCGCCCAGCAAGGCGCGCCGGATCCGACGCTGGTGTTCCTGCCGATTCTGCTGGCGACCAGTTGCTCGACCATCGTCGGCTTCCTCTCCGTTGCCTTCATGCAACGCCTGCGCATCTGGGACCCGGTGGTGCTCGCCTATCTGGTGCCCGGCGCGCTGATCCTCGGCGGCTTCATGGCCCTGCTTGGTACGCTTTCTGCGACAGCACTGGCGGGATTGTCGTCGATCCTCGGCAATCTCACGCTGTTCGGCTTGATCATGCTGTTCTTGCTGATCGGCGCGCTGCGCAAGGTCAAGGTGTACGAGGCGTTCGTCGAAGGCGCGAAAGAGGGCTTCGATGTGGCGAAGAACCTCTTGCCGTATCTGGTGGCGATGCTCTGTGCGGTTGGCGTGTTGCGCGCCTCTGGTGCGCTGGATTTCGGCCTGGACGGTATTCGTCATCTGGTCGAGTGGGCCGGCTGGGACACGCGCTTCGTCGATGCGCTGCCGACGGCGATGGTCAAACCGTTCTCCGGCAGCGCCGCGCGGGCGATGCTCATCGAGACCATGCAGACTTCCGGCGTCGACAGCTTCCCGGCGCTGGTCGCGGCGACGGTGCAGGGCAGTACCGAAACCACGTTCTATGTGCTGGCGGTGTACTTCGGCGCGGTGGGGATTCAGCGCGCACGGCATGCGGTGGGGTGTGCGTTGCTAGCGGAGTTTGCTGGTGTGGTGGGCGCTATCGGGGTCTGCTACTGGTTCTTTGGTTGATAAAGAACCCTGTGGGAGCTGGCTTGCCAGCGATGAGGGAAGCACATCCGAAATATCTGGTAGCTGACACACCGCCATCGCGGGCAAGCCCGCTCTCACAGGGATTGTGTTGGGCTTAAGGCCTTTGGGGGGCCAGTTTCTGGCCTTGCTCCACGGCCCAGGCCACAACCTTGGCCGTAAGGCGATCACTGGCCTGGCCAAACCCGGCGACCACCGCTGGCACCTGCACATCATTCAACGACTGGCGCTCTTCAAAACGGCGGCTGGCGAGGATGCGCTGGTCGTAACCACGCACCAGCAACGCATCAACCCGCACCACAACGCCGGCCTGGGTGCCCTGATATTCCGTCTGAAACGCCTGCAAACTACCGCCCAGTTCCAGATCCGCCTGGAAGTTGCTGTCGTCGGTGCTCAGCAGCGTCACTCGACCATCCCGCGCGAAGCCATCAAGCAAGCGATTGCGCAGCAACACCGGCGCCGGATCGCTCCAGCGCGAGCCCTTGTAGCTGCTGATCACATCGCCCTGCGGAATCACGGCAATGCTCGGCCGGTTCAGCGCTTCGCTGGCCTGCAATTTATTCAAGCGCAGCGACCACGACTGAACCGTCGCCGGGCTGGCCGAGGCGGGCGCCGGTGCAGCGGGCAGGCGGTAGACATCCGAAGGTTCCGACTGGGGCAAGATCGAGCACGCGCCGATCAGGGTCAGGCCAGCGCCGAGCAGGGCGATTCGAGTCAGTTTCATGGGGTGAATTCCTTGTTCTTGTCGCTGCCCAGCAGGTAGCCGCTGGGGTTGGCCTCAAGGCGCTGGGAAATCGCGCGCAGCGAGGTCAGCGTCTCGCGCAGTTCGCGAATCGCCGGGGCCAGGCCGTTGAGGCCCTGCATGCCGTTATCCAGCGAATTCTGGTTTTTGCTGAGCAAGCCGTTGATGGTCACGCTGCTTTGCTCCAGCGACTTCATCGCCTGTTCGGCACTGCCAAGGGCCTGTTTGCCCTGATCGTTGAGCAGGCCGTTGGCGTTGCGCATCAGCAGTGAGGTCTGCTCGAGCATGCTGCCGGCCTGTTTGCCGACCGTTGCCAGTTGCTGCATGGCTTGCTTGATGTCGCCGCGCTGGTCATTGATGGTGCCGGTGGTCTGTTCCAGATGGGCGAGGGTCTTGCTCACGCGCTCGACGTTTTCCGCGGAGAACATGTTGTTGGCGTTTTGCAGCAGGGCGCTGATGCCGGTCATCAAGTCGCTGCTGTCGTTGAGCAGACGCGAAATAGGCGAGGGCGAGGCGACCAGCGTTGGCAGCTTGCCGTCATGCCCGCGCAATTTCGGGCTCTCTGGCGTACCACCGCTGAGCTGGATGATCGACGTGCCAGTAATGCCGGTCAGTGCCAGCTTGGCCTGGGTGTCTTCCTTGACCGGCGTGTCGCCCGCCAGACGAATCCGCGCCAGCACCCGGCGCGGGTCCTGCGGGTCGAGGCGCAGGCTGACCACGTCTCCGACCTTGATGCCGCTGTACTGCACCGAGCTGCCCTTGGACAGACCGCTGACCGCCTCGTTGAACACCACTTCGTAATCCTTGAACTCGGTGTCGACGCTGGACTTTGCCAGAAACAGGCCGAAGAGCAGGGCGCCGGCCACGACGATCACCGTGAACAGGCCGATCAACACATGATGGGCTCGGGTTTCCATATCAGACCTCGTTGAGCAGTTTGGCGGCGTCCAGCGCCGAGCGGCCGCGCGGGCCGTGGAAGTATTCGTGAATCCACGCGTCGGCGGTTTCCGAGACGACGTCGATAGGGCCGGCAACCAGCACTTTCTTCTGCGCCAGCACCGCCACGCGATCGGTGATGGTGTACAGCGTGTCGAGGTCGTGGGTGACCAGAAACACACTCAGACCCAACGCGTCACGCAGGGTCAGGATCAACTGATCGAACTGCGCCGCGCCAATCGGATCAAGGCCGGCGGTGGGCTCATCGAGAAACAGAATGTCCGGATCCAGCGCCAAAGCCCGCGCCAGCGCCGCGCGCTTGATCATGCCGCCAGACAGCGACGCAGGGTATTTGTCCGCCGCCGACAACGGCAGCCCGGCCAGCGCCAGTTTCACCGCCGCCAGATGCTCGGCGTCGTGACGGCTGAGGCCGGCGTGTTCGATCAGGGGCAGGGCGACGTTCTCGGTCACGGTCAGCGACGAGAACAGCGCGCCCTTCTGGAACAGCACACCAAAGCGCCTTTCGATCAGCGAGCGCTCATGCTCGGGCAGATTCGGCAGGTTCTGGCCGAAGACCTTGACCATGCCCTCGCTGGGCCGATTCAGCCCGACAATGCTGCGCAGCAGCACCGATTTGCCGGTACCGGAGCCGCCAACCACGGCGAGGATCTCGCCCTTGTACACGTCCAGATCAAGGTTCTCGTGCACGCTCTGCGGGCCGAAGCGATTGCACAGGCCACGGACTTCGATCACCGCCTCCGAGGGCGCGCGGGGTAGACGACTCACCAGCCCATCTCCATGAAAAACAGCGCAGCCACCGCATCGAGCACGATCACCACGAAAATCGACTGGACCACGCTGGAGGTGGTGTGCGCGCCAACCGATTCGGCGCTGCCGCTGACCTTGAAACCTTCCAGGCAACCAATTGCCGCGATCAGGAAGGCGAAGATCGGCGCCTTCACCAGCCCGACCAGAAAATGCTGAATGCCGATGTCCGATTGCAGCAGCGAGAGGAACATCGCCGGCGAGATGTCCAGCGACACCGCGCAGACCACACCGCCGCCGACGATCCCCGAGAGCATCGCCAGAAACGTCAGCATCGGCAGCGCCACCAGCAGCGCCAGCACGCGCGGCACCACCAGCAACTCGATCGGGTCGAGGCCGAGGGTGCGGATCGCGTCGATTTCTTCGTTGGCTTTCATCGAGCCGATCTGTGCGGTGAACGCACTGGCGGTGCGCCCGGCCATCAGGATCGCCGTGAGCAGCACGCCGAATTCGCGCAGGAACGAGAAGCCGACCAGGTCCACGGTAAAAATCGTCGCGCCGAAACTGGCCAGTACCGTGGCGCCAAGAAACGCCACCACCGCACCGACCAGAAACGTCAGCAGGGCCACGATCGGTGCGGCGTCGAGGCCGGTCTGCTCAATGTGCGCGATCATCGGCGTGATGCGCCAGCGCTTGGGCCGCAACAGACCACGGGCGATGACTTCGAGGATCAGGCCGACGAAACCGAGCAGTTGCAGCGTGTCGGTCCAGACCTTGTCCACCGCGCGGCCAATGCGCGTCAGCAGTTGCACGCTGACGCTGATTTCCGGCTCCTTGATCGGCACGCAGAAATCACTCAGCGAGCAGTACACGGTTTGCAGCAAGGCGCGGTCGGCAGTTGAAAGGGTGCAATCGGGGTGTTCGGCGGTTTTGCCCAAGCGCTCGGAACCGAGCAGCTCGACCAGCAACGAGGCGCCGGCGGTGTCCAGGGCTCCGAGGCCGTTCAGATCGATGGAAGTGTTGGCGTCGTACTGGCCGCGGAGCTTTTCGCTCAGATGCTTGAGCGCGGTGTAGTGGGCGAGCGTCCAGTCGCCGCTGACCCGCAGACGGGCAGGGCTGAGCGCGGTGTCCAGGTGGGCACTGCCGGGGGTTGGGCTGCTGGTCATAAGCTCCGTGCTTGTACGGCCGTTACGAGATCCTACGTAATAGCACGAACCGGATTACTTTTCTTTGGCCGGTGTGCTGTCGGTAATTGCGAAACGCAGCACGCCGATCAACTGGCCATCCTCGGTCAGCACCCGCACCTGCCACTTGCCCGCCGGGTTGCCGGGGAAATTCTGTTTGTGCGTCCACGCCCGGTAGCCTTCCTTGCGCCCGCCATGGATGTCGAGGGCGATGCGGTCGACCTCTTTGCCGTTGAAGGTCCACACGTGATAAATCCGCTCGTCGAGACCGCGCGGCGCGTTGATCGCAGTGTAGGCGTAGAGCCCGCCGCTGCGGATCTGCTCGGCACTGACGGTGTCGAGGCTGGCGCCGGGGGTGCGATCCTGCAATTGCGTGCTGATCGCTACGTCGGTCATCCACAGCGTTGCCGGCGGCACCCACGAACGCAGCGCCCAACCGACGCCGCCGATGCCGAAGGTAATGAACAGAATCGCCAGGGCATTGCGCACTGTGCGGATCGGGAAGATTGACGCCAGGCTCGGGAACGACAGCAGCACGGCAATTCCCAGCGCCCATTTGAAACTCTGCGCGGTGGTCAGGTGCATGATCACCGGCAACGCAGTGAGCAGTGCGGCGAACAGGGTCAGGGTGTGCAGCGCGAGAAACGCCCAGCGCCGTGGCGCCAGCCATTTGTAGTACAGCGGATCGACGATAGAGATCAGTGCAGCAACGCTGAGCAGCCCCGTGAAGACCAACTGGCCGCTGTTCCACGTGGTGGTGATGAAGAAGAATGGCAGAACGAAAAACAGGCTTTCCTGATGGATCATCTGCGTCGCGTAGCGCAGCAGCGGCTGGGGAATCTCGCGTTTAAAGATTCTCGTGAACAGGCCGGTCAGGGTGTTTTCCAGCATCAGCCAGATCCAGCTGAGCAGCATGATCACCGTGATCCAGCTGGCCAGCCCCTGTTGGCGATCGACGAGGATGAAACTGCCGACCCCGGAAATGAAACCACCCGCCGCAATCACCCCGGGGTAGCGCTTCATCAGCTCCAGAAGGCGCTGGATAAGGAGGGTCAGTTTTGGCATTTTGGCGGTTCACGACGATATGGGGAAAATCCCGGAAAGGTTAACGCCGCATGACCCCTGTGGCGAGGGGATTTATCCCCGATCGGCGGCGCAGCCGTCGTAGATCCTGCGAGCGAATTCTGTCTGGATATACCGAGCTGCCCTTATCGGGGCTGCTGCGCAGCCCATCGGGGATAAATCCCCTCGCCACAAGTGCTCACTCACCACAGGATTAATGGCTTCCAGCAATTTTTTGGCGACGATACACACGCCAGCCGATCAACATCAGCAGCACCAGCCCCACCCCACCTGCAGCCAGCCACAACACTTGATCATCACTGATCAACGGCTTCTCGATCCGGATATACCCCGGCTGCAGCAACAGCTCGCGCATCGCCTTGTTCGCCGCTTCCAGCGTCACCCCCTGCAACTCCCGCGCGGGATTGGCAAAGCGACCATCCTGATAGTCGGCCAGCGCGCTCCAGTAATAGTCCGCCAGTGCGCTGTTGCCCTGCACGGCCCAGGCCTGGTGGGCGATGGCGGCTTGTTTGATGCGGGCGAAGGTGCTCGGGTCGAGGCCGTTTTGCAGCAGGTCGGCCTTGAGGTCTTCAAGCACCTGGATGGCTTCGTCGACGTCATCGCGATCCAGGTCAGCGTTGAGGCTCATGAAGCCGACACCGCCGAACACTTCGCGCTCGGCCCACGGCCCGTACGACAAGCCATGGTTGAGGCGAATCTGCCGGTACAGCGCCCAGTCGAGGTAATCCTTGAGAATGTCGAACGTCTGATCGTACTGATCGTCGAGCACCGGTTCCGGCACCAGCCAGTGCAGCTTGGCGCTGTCGCCGATAAAGCCACGGGTGAGGGTGCGTTCATGGGCGGCGCTGGTGCGGATGTCCGGCAGCGCCCGATGCTCGCTCGGCTCGACCGGCTCCAGCTCACCCCAGGTACGCTCCAGATAGGCCGGCAGCAGTTTGTCGAGTTCGCCGACGACGATCAGGGTCATGTTGTTCGGCGCATACCAGGCCTTGCGCACCTTCTCCAATTGCTCCTGGGTCAGATGGCCGACCTCGGCGCGCTGCGGGCATTTCAGTCCCAGCTCGACAGCCAGTTGATTGCTCGCGGTATGACCGAGGTCCTGACGGTCGAGGAAACGTTGCAGCTTGGTGTAATGCCCGCCGTCCTCACGCTCGACCACTCGTTTCGCCGCGTTGATTGCGTTGTCGTCGATGCGTGTCTGGGTCAGCAGCGCGAGCAGCAGGTCGAGCACCTTGCGCTGATTTTTCGCCGGGGCTTCGATGACGAACGTGGTGTCGGCATTGCTGGTGAACGCATTCCAGTCCCCGCCCAGCGCCTGCATGCGTTCTTCCAGGCCGCCTTCGCCAGTGGCGTCGATACCGCTGAACAGCAGGTGTTCGAGCAAATGCGGCAGCTCTTTCTCGTCGCAGTCGAAGTCATCCAGGCCGACGCCGACCACCAGCCGGATCGCCACATGCCCACGCTCGGTGCCGGGTTTGAGCATAAGTTGCAAACCGTTGGGCAGCGCATAGCCTTCGACCTGAAACCGATCCAGGGCAAAAGCGGGCAGGGAACCGAGCAACAGACAGGCGAACAACAGGCAACGCATAACAGGCTTCCATACGGCTGATTTGGAGATCCGTGTCGTCAGTCAGGTCCCCATCGCTGGCAAGCCAGCTCCCACAAGGATCTGCGGCACTTACAAAACCCTGTGGGAGCTGGCTTGCCAGCGATGACGGTCTCAAGGCTGAACCACTGTAACTGACTGACCCCAGCCTCAGACGTTCAAGGCGAATGCGTAATGTCGGCCATGTCATCCACGGCCAGCGCGCCGGTGTCCGCCGTTTCCAGCACCACATAGGCGCTGCTGCAGAACAGCGAATTGAGCCGTTTCATGTCGGCGATCAACTCCAGATGCAGCGAGCTGGTCTCCAGGCTCTGAACGATCTTGCGTTGCAAACGGCTGACATGCGCATGGGCCAGACGCCGTTCCTGCGCACGAAAGCGGCGTTTCTCCCGTAACAACTGCCGCGCGCTTTCGCGGTCGCCGCTGAGAAACACCGACAGGCCCAGGCGCAGGTTGGCGATCAGTTGCTGTTGCAGCCCGGCAAGATCTTCCAGGCCTTCTTCGGAAAACGAACGACGCTGCGAAGTCTTCTGCTGCTGGATCTTGCGCAGCATGCGCTCGATCAGGTCTGCGGCGAGTTTCAGGTTGATCGCCAGTTCGATGATCTCGGCCCAGCGCCGACTGTCGTGCTCGCCGAGATCCTCGCGGGGCATCTGCGCCAGATACAGCTTGATCGCGCTGTACAGCGCCTCGACGTCATCGGTCAGTCGGCGCATCTCCTGCGTGACGGCGGTCTGCTTGCCGCGCAGCACATCGAGGGAGGCGTCGAGCATGTTGTCGAGCAGATCGCCCATGCGCAGAGTTTCCCGCGCGGCATTGGCCAGCGCCAGGCTCGGCGTGACCAGCGCGGTCGGGTCGAGATGGCGTGGTTTGGCGGCGCCGTTGACCTCCGGCCGCTCTGGCAGCAGCCACGCACAAAGCCGCGCCATCGGCCCGACGCTCGGCAGCAGGATCAGGCAGCGCGCGGTGTTGTAGAGCAGGTGGAAGCCGATGACCATTTCCTGCGGGCTGAAATCGAGGCTGTCGATCCAGTGCACCAGCGGGTCGAGTACCGGGATGATCAGCAGCAGGCCGATCAGTTTGTACAGCAGACTGCCCAGCGCAACCTGGCGGCCGGCGGCGTTCTGCATGCTGGTGCTCATGAAGGCGAGGATGCCGCTGCCGATGTTGGCGCCGATCACCAGACCGATCGCCACCGGCAAACTGATCACCGCAGCCCCGGCCAGCGTGGCGGTGAGCAGCACGGCGGCGAGGCTGGAGTAGGAAATCATCGCGAACAGGGCGCCAACCAGGGCGTCGAGGAGGATGTCGCCGGTCAGCGAGGCGAAAATCACCTTCACCCCTTGCGCGTGCGTAATCGGCGCGGCGGCCTCGACGATCAATTGCAGGGCGAGAATGATCAGCCCCAGCCCGATCGACACCCGGCCCATCTGCCCGAGCCGCGTCTGTTTGCGCGACAGAAAGAAAATCACCCCGAGGAAAATCAGCAGCGGCGACAGCCACGACAGATCGAGGGTCAGCACCCGCGCCATCAACGCGGTACCGACATCGGCGCCCAGCATGGTCGCCAGCGCCGGGGTCAGCGCCATCAGGCCCTGGCCGACAAACGAAGTGACCAGCATCGCCGTGGCGTTGCTGCTCTGCACCATGGCGGTGACGAGAATACCGGCGATGAACGCCAGCCATTTCTTCGACATGTTCTGGCCGATGACATGTCGCAGATTGGTGCCATAAACCCGCAGGATGCCGGTTCGGACGATGTGCGTGCCCCAGATCAACAGGGCGACGGCGGACAACAGATTGAGCAGGGTGAGCATGCAGACCCCCTGTAGTAGCAGCGCCCCAGAGGGGCAAGTGGACGGCACCGCGCGGTTTCTACGTTCTTGATACTTAAGCTGTAGTTGGCTAACGGCCTCGGCGCCAGCATTGCACAGCTAAAGCGTGGATTGAAACAAAAGCGTCATGAAAAGCGCTTCATACACTCCCATTTAAATCAACGCCGCCCCTGTGGGAGCTGGCTTGCCAGCGATGGCGTCAGCACAACCAACATTGATGTCGCCTGACACTCCGCTATCGCTGGCAAGCCAGCTCCCACAAGGTCCGCAGTGCCTGAATGCTGCACAAACAAATGTGGGAGCGAGCCTGCTCGCGAAAGCGGTGGGCCAGCCAACATTGTTGTCGACTGGCACTCCGTCTTCGCGAGCAGGCTCGCTCCCACAGGGGTGTAGCGTGCTGCCGGGACTACCGGATTATTGGCCCGGAACATCCTTGCGCAGTTTCACCGGATCCTGCTGTTTCTTTTTCCGGGCCATCGCGCCGCGCAGTTTGATGTTGATCGCTTCCACTGCCAGGGAGAACGCCATGGCGAAGTAGACGTAGCCTTTTGGCACGTGCACGTCGAACGATTCGGCGATCAGCACGGTACCGACCACCAGCAGGAACGACAGCGCGAGCATTTTCAGCGACGGGTGCTTGTCGATGAATTCGCTGATTTTGCCCGACGCCAGCATCATCACCAGCACCGCCACGACGATCGCCGCGACCATGACCGGAACGTGGGAGACCATGCCGACGGCAGTGATCACCGAGTCCAGCGAGAAGACGATATCGATGATCGCGATCTGGATGATGGTGTAGAGGAAGTTGCCGCCCTTGCCCGATGGCGCGTCGTCGCTTTCATCTTCACCTTCCAGCGCGTGGTACATCTCCTGCGAACTCTTCCACAACAGGAACAGGCCACCGAAGAACAGGATCAGGTCGCGGCCGGAAATCCCCTGGCCGAACACCTCGAACAGGTCGGCAGTGAGGCGCATGACCCAGGTAATCGACAGCAGCAACAGGATCCGGGTGACCATGGCCAGGCCAAGACCGAAGATCCGCGTGCGCTGCTGCATGTGTTTCGGCATGCGGCTGACCAGGATCGAAATCATGATGATGTTATCGATACCGAGGACGATTTCCAGGGCGGTCAGGGTAAAAAAGGCAACCCAGATTTCGGGGTTGGTCAGCCAATCCATGTGTATTCCTTTGAGCGAGTGTTAAACCGAAACAGGTCCGGGCTTCAAACCGCGAAGCCGGGACCCGTAACGGTGAGTCTTGGGCTTATAGAGTGCTGAACAGCGGGAAAGTCCCCAACAGCAGTGCAGCAATCAGAATGCAGATACACACCAGGATCGCCCATTTCAAGGTGAAACGCTGGTGATCACCGAAATCGATGCCGGCCAGCGCCACCAACAGATAGGTCGACGGCACCAACGGGCTCAGCAAGTGGACGGGCTGGCCGACGATCGAGGCACGGGCCATTTCCACCGCAGTGATCCCATAGTGGCTGGCCGCTTCGGTCAGCACCGGCAATACACCGTAATAGAACGCATCGTTGGACATGAAGAAGGTGAACGGCATGCTCACCAGCGCCGTAATCACCGCCAGGTACGGGCCGAGGAATTCCGGAATCACCGCCAACAGGCTCTTCGACATCGCATCGACCATGCCGGTGCCCGACAGGATACCGGTGAAGATACCGGCCGCAAAGATCAGCCCGACCACTGCCAGCACGCTGCCGGAATGCGCGGCGACGCGATCCTTCTGCATTTGCAGGCATGGGTAGTTGACGATCATCGCAATACTGAACGCCACCATGAACAGCACCGGCAGCGGCAACAGGCCGCCGATCAGCGTGCACATCAGGCCGAAAGTCAGTGCGGCATTGAACCAGATCAGCTTCGGACGGCGTGCGTCGGGGAATTGCGAGACGCTGATTTCACTGTGATCGATCTCATCGCCAACCAGGTGCAGCTCGCCGAGGCGGGCACGTTCACGCTTGCCGTAGAAGTAGGCAATCACCAGGATCGCCAAGACACCGGCGGCCATGGCCGGGATCATCGGTACGAAAATGTCCGAAGGATCCACATGCAGGGCACTCGCCGCGCGGGCGGTCGGGCCGCCCCACGGGGTCATGTTCATTACGCCACCGGCGAGGATGATCAGACCGGCCATGATTCGCGGGCTCATGCCGATGCGGCTGTACAGCGGCAGCATCGCAGCCACGCAGATCATGTAAGTGGTCGCGCCGTCACCATCGAGGGAAACGACGAGCGCCAGAACGGCGGTACCGACCGAAACTTTCAGCGGGTCGCCCTTGACCAGTTTGAGGATCTTGCGCACGGCCGGGTCGAACAGGCCGGAGTCGATCATCAGGGCGAAATACAGAATGGCGAACATCAACATCACGCCGGTCGGCGCCAGTTTGGTGATGCCTTCAAGCATCATCGGGCCGATCTTCGGCGCGAAACCACCGAACAGGGCGAACAGGATCGGGATGATGATCAGGGCGATCAGCGCGGACAGGCGCTTGGTCATGATCAGGAACATGAACGTGATGACCATGGCGAAGCCAAGGAAAGTCAGCATGGGAATACTCCAGGCGTAGCGCGGCTAGTTGAATGAGCGGATCGGGCGGGATCAGCGCAGAACGGGAGGCGCGAGGCGTACGGGCGGAGTGACCAGCAGGAAGCGGGAGAAACGGCGGGTTGCAGAAGACATCAGAATCACCATTGTTGTTGTTAATTGGGCCGGGCCTGTGGAAAAAACACAGGGCTTGGGCCAACCGGTCTGTTGCCGGGAGTGGGGCGATCCTAATCGGGGAAGCTTTCAGCTACCTTTCGCGACCGAAAGCGATGAATGAATGGTCAACCGGCGGTCGGATGCAGCGACAGCCAATGAATACGGGCCAAGAAGCGATGCGAGGGAACGGACAGACAACGCTGGCTGGCAGTCTGGACATATTCGTTATCAGTTCAGCGTCAGCATCTGGTTAAAAAATCGACAGGTCCAGCGGCCGCACCGCGCCCATCCAGATCGCGTGTTCGGTGTGGTCGAGCAGGTCGTTGCCAGTGTCCGGATGCAGGAACACCACCAACCCCTTGCGGTTAAGCGCCAGCCACGGCAGCACCTCGCCGATCAGCTCGGGACCGAAAGCCAGTTGGCAGCTCCAGTCGGGGTGCGGCCCCACCGGGCGTTCGTGCACGCGGCCCATTTTCAGCGCAAACAACTGCGCGGCCTGCTCGCACAAGGCCCGCGCCTGGTCGATGCTTTGTGCGTCGAAATAGACATGGGCGTGATAACCCTTGATCCCTTGCATCGTGTCGCCTCTCAATCGGTTCGAACCCTTGGCTGTTTACACCGTCACAGGTCATATAGGACAACAATAAGGAAAACAGCCATGAAAAATGCCGAGACCCCAGTGGTCAAAGTGGTGCTTTATGGTGCCATGGCCAGCCTGGGCGGTGCATTGATGGCTGAATTGCTGCGTCGCCAACACGAAGTCATCGCCATTCTCGACGATCTCACCGCACTCGCGCCGCGTCCGGGGTTGCGCACCAAGACCGGCGATCTATTCGATGCCGAGCGGGTCAATCAGAGCGTCGCCGGCAGTTCGGCGGTGATCTGCCTGCTGGACGCGCCGGGGCTGCCGTTCAGCAGCGACCACGTTGAGCGCTCGGTGACGCTCGGCCCGGTGGAGCAGGTGCTGGCAGTCGACGCCTTGGTCGAAGGTTTGCAACTGGCCAGCGTGCCGCGCCTGTTTCTGGTCGGCAACTTCGGTGTGCTCGACGAGCCTGACAATGACGAGCGCCTGCAACGTCACGCTGCCGAAGAAATCCTCGAGGCGGTACAAAGCAGCTCACTGCGCTGGACCTTGGTCAATGCGCCCCATGGAGTGGCCGGATTGACCATCGAGCACTTCAGTCAGGTCGGCGGCAATCTCGAACCGGGATTGGCCGAACCGCTGGAACGCTTGAACCGTGTCGCGGTGGGGATTGCCGATGAACTGCGGTTGAACCTGCATGTGGGGCAGCATGTGAATTTTGTGGCGGCTTCTGATTCGTAAAAGATCGGACGATCTTTTGCTCTTCACACCGCAATCGAGGGCAGGGCCAGACCGTTAAGCGATTCGGCACTGCTGGCCTGTTCCGCCATCAACCAATCAACAAATTCTTGAATCAACAAACCTCGACGTTTGCGTTGCGGTAACACCACGTAATACCCCAGCCGCGACAGCGTGGTTTCCGCCAGCGGTCGGCACAGCAAACCCTGCACCAGCAAGTTATCCACAAGGTGGCGCCAACCGATTGCCACGCCTTGCCCGCCGATCGCCGCTTGGATCAATAACGTGTAATTGTCGAAGCGCAGCTGCCCCGGCGCCGGCGGCGTGGTCAGGCCAAGTTGACGGAACAGCCCGCTCCAGTCGAACCAGTTGCTGCTGTTTTCACCACGCAGATGCAGCAGCGGCAATTCCAGCAGGGCCTGCGCGGGCAACGGCAATGAACGCTCCTTGAGCAGCAGCGGGCTGCACACCGGGAACACTTCTTCGCTGAACAGCCAGTGGCTCTCACCCTGCTTGAATCGACCATCGCCAAACAGGATCGCCACGTCGATGTCGGTGCGCAGCATGTTGTGGTTGCGCTCGCTGGTGACCAGGCTGACATCGATATGCGGATTGGCCTCATGGAAGCGATGCAGGCGCGGCATCAACCAATAAGCGGCAAAAGCGAAATCCGTGGCCACTTGCAGCACCTCATGTTGCTGCTGAGTGCTGATTGCGCTTAATCCTGCGTCGATATTCTGCAAACCGAGGGCAACTTGCTGGAAAAGCAGGCTGCCCACCTCAGTCAATTCGATGCCCCGGTAGATCCGATCGAACAGGCGCGTACCGAGCTGCTCTTCCAGACGTTTCATTTGCTGGCTGATCGCCGGCTGCGTGGTGCCAAGCTCCACCGCAGCAGCGGTAAAACTGCGATGGCGGGCCGCCGCTTCAAAAGCGCGCAGCAGATCGAGGGAAAGGTCACCGAGGGCGTCATACATAAGCTGTACTTATCCTAGTCATTGTCCGGCGCGGGCTTTACCGGAACAGGCATGGAATCCATGCTCGATCGCAGCACTCTCGCATAAATATTCAACATGGAATGCCGCGATCACATGAAGCGCAAGAACATTCTTTTCATCATGGCCGATCAAATGGCCGCGCCAATGTTGCCGTTCTACGGCCCATCGCCGATCAAACTGCCGAATCTGTCCCGCCTCGCCGCCCAAGGCGTGGTGTTCGATGCTGCTTACTGCAACAGCCCGCTGTGCGCGCCGTCGCGCTTCACCCTGGTCAGTGGCCAGTTGCCGAGCAAGATCGGCGCCTACGACAACGCGGCCGATTTCCCCGCCGACATTCCAACTTACGCGCATTACCTGCGGCGTCTCGGCTACCGCACCGCGCTGTCGGGCAAGATGCATTTCTGCGGGCCGGACCAGTTGCACGGTTATGAAGAACGCCTGACCAGCGACATCTACCCGGCCGATTACGGTTGGGCGGTGAACTGGGACGAGCCGGACGTGCGGCCAAGCTGGTATCACAATATGTCTTCGGTGCTGCAAGCCGGGCCGTGCGTGCGCACCAATCAGCTGGATTTCGACGAAGAGGTGGTGTTCAAGGCGCAGCAATATCTTTTCGATCACATTCGCGAGGATGGCGAGCAACCGTTCTGCCTGACCGTGTCGATGACCCACCCTCACGATCCGTACACGATTCCCAAGGCTTTCTGGGATCTGTATGACGATGCCGATATCCCGTTGCCTACAGCCTTGAACCAGGACGAACTCGATCCGCACTCGCAACGTCTGCTCAAGGTTTACGACCTGTGGGACAAGCCGCTGCCTGTGGATAAGATCCGCGATGCCCGTCGCGCCTACTTCGGCGCTTGCAGCTATATCGACGCCAATGTCGGCAAACTGCTGCAAACCCTTGAGGAAACCGGGCTGATCGATGACACCGTCATCGTCTTCTCCGGTGACCATGGCGACATGCTCGGCGAGAAAGGCCTCTGGTACAAAATGCACTGGTTCGAGATGGCTGCTCGAGTGCCGCTGCTGATCAGCGCCCCGGGACAATTCGAGGCCGGCCGGGTCAGCGCCGCCGTTTCCACCGCCGACCTGCTGCCGACCTTCGTGGATCTGGCCGGTGGCACGCTTGAGCCGGGCCTGCCGCTGGACGGCCGTTCCTTGCTGCCGCACCTGCAAGGGCAGGGCGGGCACGACGAGGTGTTCGGCGAATACATGGCCGAAGGCACTGTCAGCCCGCTGATGATGATCCGTCGGGGTGCCTACAAATTTATCTACAGCGAAAGCGACCCGTGCCTACTCTTCGATGTGGATAACGATCCGCGCGAAGAAGAAGAGCTGAGCCAATCGCCGCAACATCGTCAGCTGTTCGAAGACTTTCTCGCCGAAGCGCGGGCCAAGTGGGACATTCCGGCGATCCATCGGGACGTGCTGGCCAGCCAGCGCCGACGCCGTTTCGTCGCCGATGCGTTAACCATCGGCAAGTTGAAGAGCTGGGATCACCAGCCGCTGGTCGATGCCAGTCAGCAGTACATGCGCAACCACATCGACCTTGATGATCTGGAGCGCAAGGCCCGTTATCCACAACCCTGCCAAAACCAAAAATGTTAAGGGGAAGTCCATGCGCAAGTTATCCACAGCTGTCACTGTCGGCCTGATCGCATTGAGCAGCGCCTCGGCGTTCGCCGAGCAAAGCTGCGAGACCGTGAAGATGGCCGATCCGGGCTGGAGCGACATCGCCGCAACCAATGCCATCACCGGGTTTCTGCTGGACGGCATGGGCTATAAGGCCAAAGTCGACACCCTTGCGGTGCCGATCACCTTCGGCGGCTTGAAGGATGGCCAGGTTGACGTGTTCCTCGGCAACTGGATGCCGGCGCAGCAGGGCTTCTATGACAAGTTCGTCGCTACTGGCGATGTGACGCAATTGGCCAAAAACCTGGAAGGCACCGAATTCACCCTCGCCGTCCCCGACTATGTCTGGGAGGCGGGTGTGCATGATTTTGCCGACCTGAACAAATTCGCCGACAAGTTCGACAAGAAGATCTACGGCATCGGCTCAGGCGCGCCGGCGAACATTTCGCTGCAGGAGATCATCAAGAAGAACGACTTCAACATGGGCCAGTGGAAGCTGATCGAGTCCAGCGAACAGGCGATGCTCGCCGAAGTGTCGCGGGCGGTGAAGAAACAGAAATTCGTCACCTTCCTCGGCTGGACCCCGCACCCGATGAACGTGCAGCTGAAAATGCGTTACCTGAAGGGCGGCGAAAAATACTTCGGCGACACCGGCAGCGTCTTTACCCTGACCCGCAAGGGCTACGCCGAGGCCTGCCCGAATGTGGGTAAGTTACTGACCAATCTGGCCTTCACCCAGGACATGGAGAACAGCATCATGGCCGAGGTGGTGAACAAGAAGATCAGCAATGCCGAAGCGGCGAAGGCGTGGATCAAGGCCAATCCGGCGGTGCTGGACAAGTGGCTGGATGGCGTGAAGACCGTGGATGGCAAGGATGCGTTGGTGGCGGTGAAGGCCAAGCTTTGATCTCAGGGTTGCTGGAATAGCGTTCGGCTGGAGATTTTTGCCCCCTCACCCCAGCCCTCTCCCCCAAGGGGGCGAGGGGGAAAGGGAGCCGATCGCTGTTGAATCGAAACTTGCGTTCAACGCCGAAATCGCAGGTCGGTGAATCTTCAACAAACAGCTCGGTCAGTCCCCTCTCCCTCAGAGAGAGGGCTAGGGTGAGGGGCTTTTACACCTGACACCCTGATAACCTTCAACAAAACCCCAACCGCGAGGACCCATGGCCTTCCCCAGCCGTCATTCACTTTTTCCTTTCCTGAACTGGTTGCCACGGCAAACCCGTGCCAGCATCGGACGGGACCTGACCGTCGGCCTCAGCGGTGCGATTCTCGCCTTACCCCAGTCGATTGCCTACGCGCTGATTGCCGGGCTGCCACCGGAATACGGTCTGTACGCCGCAATCATTCCGGTATTGGTCGCGTGCCTGTGGGGTTCGTCATGGCATCTGATCTGCGGCCCCACCGCAGCGATTTCGATTGTCCTGTACGCCAGCGTCAGCCCGCTCGCGGTGCCGGCTTCCGAGGACTACATCACTCTGATCCTGCTGCTGACGTTCCTTGCGGGGATTTTCCAATGGTTGCTCGGCTTGCTGCGTTTTGGCGCACTGGTGAATTTCGTTTCGCATTCGGTGGTGCTCGGCTTCACCCTCGGCGCCGCCGTGGTGATCGCCATCGGGCAATTGCCCAATCTGCTCGGGCTGGAATTGCCGGCCAACACCACAGCGCTCGCCAGCGTGATGGATCTGCTGCGACATCTGGGGGCTGTGGATAAGCCTTCGCTGATGCTCGGCGTCGCCACAGTGATCGTCGGCGTGGCCCTGAAAAAACTCCTGCCGCGCTGGCCGACGCTGTTGCTCACGCTGGTGCTGGCCAGCCTGCTGGTGTGGGTCTGGCCGGCGATGTTTGGTCATGTGCATCTGGTCAGCGCTTTCGTCGGACGCCTGCCGCCGCTGAGCGCCTTGCCGCTGGATCTGGAGGTGATCCTGCGCCTGCTGCCAAGCGCGGTGGCGGTGGGCATGCTTGGGCTGGTCACCAGCCTGTCGATTGCCCGCTCGATTTCGGCGCGCTCGCAACAGTTGCTCGATGCCAATCAGGAAGTCCGCGCACAGGGTTTGTCGAACATCGTCGGTGCGTTCTTTTCCGGGTCGCTCTCAGCCGGATCGTTTACCCGTTCGGGATTGAGTTATGAGGCGGGTGCCTGCTCGCCGCTGGCCGGGGTGTTTTCGGCGCTCTGGGTGGCGCTGTTCGCAGTGTTCGGCGCCGGGCTGATCGCGCATATTCCGATCCCGGCCATGGCCGGCAGCATCCTGTTGATCGCCTGGGGTCTGGTCGATCACCGGGGCATTCGCGCTTTGCTGCGGGTCAGCCGTGCCGAGTTCGTGGTGATGGCCCTGACCTGTCTTGCGACCTTGCTGCTGGAATTGCAGACGGCGATTTACGCCGGGGTGCTGGCGTCGTTGTTCTTTTACCTCAAGCGCACCTCGCAACCACGGGTGCAGCATTGGCGCGACGGTGACGACGATGTGCTGCGCGTGGGCGGTTCGATCTTTTTCGGCGCCAGCCATTACCTGCAAGTGCGCCTGCAACGCCTGCATGGCGCACGGGTGGTGATCGAGGCAGAGCAGATCAACTTCATCGATTATTCGGGGGTGGAGATGCTGCATCAGGAAGCGCGACGCCTGCTGGGCCAGGGTCGCAGCCTGACCCTGCGCCGGGCGCGGCCGCCGGTCGTGGAGGAGTTGAGGAAGCTGGAAGGGGCTGAGAAGTGCCCGATCAGGTTTGAGGATTGATCTGATATCGCGGTGGTGATGCGATTCGCGAGCAGGCTCGCTCCCACATTGATCGTATTTCAATGTGGGAGCAAAGCTTAAAGGGCCAGTTGGCGGCGCAGCTCGGCGAGTACCGGCGCGGTATCCGGGCGTACGCCACGCCACAGCCAGAACGCCTCGGCTGCCTGTTCGGCGAGCATGCCCAGACCATCCATCGCCAGCGCCGCGCCGTGCTCAGTGGCCCAGCGGCAGAACGCGGTCGGTTCCTTGCCGTACATCATGTCGTAGCACAGCGTCTGGCCTGGCTCGATCAGGCTTGGCGCAATCGGCGGCACGTCACCGGTCAGGCTGGCGGAGGTGGCGTTGATGATCACGTCCACCGGTTCGCGCAGCCAGTCGAAACCACTGGCCGACACCGGCCCGAGGTCGCAGAACAACTCGGCCAGCAGTTCAGCCTTGTCCACGGTGCGATTGGCGATGATCACCGAGGCCGGCTTCTCCGCCAGCAATGGCTCCAGCGCACCGCGCACCGCGCCGCCAGCGCCGAGCAAAAGGATGCGCTTACCGGTCAGGCTAAACCCGGCATTCACCGTCAGATCGCGGACCAGGCCTGCGCCATCGGTGTTGTCGCCGAGCAGTGAGCCATCGTCCATTTTGCTCAAGGTGTTCACCGCACCGGCGCGCTGCGCGCGGGCGGTCAGGCTGTTAGCCAGACGGTAGGCGTCTTCCTTGAACGGCACCGTCACATTGGCGCCGCGCCCTTCGCGAAAGAACGCCTTGGCGCAGCCGACAAAATCATCCAGCGGCGCCAGCAGCGTGCTGTAGTCGAGGCGCTGGCCGGTCTGTTCGGCGAACAACTGGTGAATCATCGGCGACTTGCTGTGGCCGATCGGATTACCGAAAACGACGTAACGATCCATCACCCGTCCTCAGGCCTCGGCCAGCCAGTCGCGATCCTGCAGGAAATAATCGGTCAGGCGCGCTTCTGCGCTGCCCGGCTCGGCCTTCCAGTCATAGCCCCAGCGCACTTGCGGTGGCAGCGACATCAGAATCGATTCAGTGCGGCCACCCGATTGCAGACCGAACAGCGTGCCACGGTCGTAAACCAGGTTGAATTCGACGTAGCGGCCTCGGCGGAATTCCTGGAATTCGCGCTGCTGGGCAGTGAAGGCGTCGTTCTTGCGCCGTTGCACGATCGGCAGGTAGGCCTCGATATAGGCATCGCCGATGGCGCGCATGAAGGCGAAACTGGTGTCGAAATCCCACTCGTTCAGATCGTCGAAGAACAGACCGCCAATGCCACGTGGCTCATGACGATGCTTGATATGGAAATAGGTGTCGCACCAGGCCTTGTAACGCGGATAGACGTCCGCACCGAACGGCGCACAGGCTTGCTCGGCGACGCGGTGCCAATGAATGCAATCTTCCTCAACGCCGTAATACGGGGTCAGGTCGAAACCGCCGCCAAACCACCAGACCGGTTCTTCGCCTTCTTTTTCAGCGATGAAAAAGCGCACGTTGGCGTGGGAGGTCGGCACATGCGGGTTGTGCGGGTGGATCACCAGCGACACACCGAGCGCCTCGAAACCACGCCCGGCCAATTCCGGCCGATGGGCGCTGGCCGATGGCGGCAGGCCGCTGCCAAACACGTGGGAAAAATTGACGCCGCCCTTTTCGATCAGCGTGCCGTTTTCCAGCACACGGGTACGCCCGCCACCGCCCGCCGGCCGGGTCCAGGCGTCTTCGACGAAGCATTTGCCGCCGTCTTCGGTTTCCAGTGCAGCGCAGATGCGGTCTTGCAGATCGAGCAGATAGGCCTTTACGGCGTCGGTGCGGGTCGTCATGGCTTCACCTTGAATCGGGCGGCGCCCCGGCAGGCGGGCGGCGCAAATGGGCGCGTAGCATACCATCGCAGACCGGCGCGCCGCAGTTGACGAAGATCAAGCAGGGGAGTTGGATAGAGGGCTTAGCAACGACCCAAGGAGAGCAGGCAGATGGCAAAGCGTATCCAGTTCCGCGCCCACGGCGGTCCCGAAGTGCTCGAACATGTTGACTACGAACCCGCTGAACCCGGGCCGAATCAGGTGCGCGTGGCCAACCAGGCGATCGGCCTGAACTTCATCGACACCTATTACCGCAGCGGCCTCTATGCACCACCCGCGTTGCCGTCCGGCCTGGGTTCGGAAGGCGCCGGCACGGTCGAAGCGGTGGGCAGCGAAGTCACCCGTTTCAAGGTCGGCGATCGCGTGGCATACGGCAGCGGCCCGCTCGGCGCCTATAGCCAGCTGCATGTTCTGCCGCAGGACAATCTGGTGCACCTGCCCGATGAAATCAGTTTCGAAACTGCCGCCGGGGTCATGCTCAAGGGTCTGACGGTGCAATATCTGCTGCGCCAGACCTACCAACTGCAGGGCGGCGAAACCATTCTGTTCCACGCCGCAGCCGGTGGAGTCGGCTCTCTGGCCTGCCAATGGGCCAAAGCGCTGGGCGTGAAGCTGATCGGCACCGTCAGCTCGAAGGAGAAAGCCGAACTGGCCAAGGCCAACGGCGCCTGGGCCACCATCGACTACAGCCATGAAAACGTTGCCGAGCGCGTGCTGGCGCTGACTGACGGCAAGAAAGTCCCGGTGGTGTATGACGGCGTCGGCAAGGACACCTGGCTCACGTCCTTGGACAGCGTGGCACCACGTGGCCTGGTGGTGAGTTTCGGCAATGCTTCGGGCGCAGTCGACGGCGTCAACCTGGGCATTCTTGCCGCGAAGGGCTCGTTGTACGTCACCCGGCCTACGCTGGCGACCTACGCCAACAACGCCGAGAACCTGCAGCGCATGGCCGACGAGCTGTTCGAGATGATCATCAGCGGCAAGCTGAAGGTCGACATCAGCCAGCGCCATGCATTGGCCGATGCGGCAAAAGCACAAACCGAACTGTCGGCACGGCGCACTACCGGTTCCACGATTCTGTTGCCATAACGCTTCAAGTTGATACTCGGTGAACTCTTCCATGAGTTCGCCGAGTATCTTTCAGCTATATCAAGTACATCTTCCGGTGAAGTTTCTTCGCCGCTGGCCTACGACCGGAAAACTTCCTGCGCAACTTCTTCGACTCGTATACAAGCCATTTCTCTGCCCACTCTTCGATTATTGGCGGATCAATACTGACGGTTATGAACATCACGATACTCCGGCTGATGCACGTTCATGTTCACTGGCTGATCCAGGGCCATCAGAATTTGCCGCCATTCGGCGGACAACAGCCAATAATCGCCCCGGGCACGCTGCTCGATATGCATGGCGTGCGAAGCGATCGGTGTCAGGCCGAAGCGCTGAAACAGTTGCCGCTGTGGCGATCTGCACAAGGCCGTCACCCCCTGATATCCGCGATCGATCGCCCATTCGGCGGCGGTGGCGAGCAGGCCATTGATCGACACCGGCCGGTGCTGCTGGGAATGGGTGATCAAGCGACTGAATTCGACATGCCGTGCCAATGCCACAGTGGGAGACACATGATGCTGCGCCAGTGAGGCCCATTCGAACGGCGCCGGGGTTGCCCGCAGCACTGCAATGAGTTGATCTCGCTGGTAGAGCAAGAAGTGCGTACTGCGCGAGGTGATCGCCAAGCGGGTTTCCAGCGCCCGGGCTCTGGAGGTGAGCATGTAATGCTGCAATCGCAGGCGAAACTGCCGACCAATGAAACGCTCGAATTCTCCGGCGTCCGACCCCGCCTCAAGAATGGCCACACGATAGTCGGCCTGTTGATTCTTGAGTGCCTCTTGAAAGCCCTGCAGATAATCCTTGAGGTGTAAATCCGTAATATCCATTACTTCTCCGCAGCCATTAACATTTCGAAGTTGTATCAAGCACATTGAAAGAATGGATGCTTTTGAAAATCTCGCCACTGCACGCGTTCTGATAATCGCGTGGGAAAACTTACAGATATTGCAGAGTCGAAGATCCGTCTGACGCATGCAAGAACAATGGCAACGGATAAGTTTTAAACGAGTGCAGGAACAAACTGCGGGCATGCGCAAAACTCCTCGTCGATAGCGCCGAGGAGTCCGCAAAAAATAAAAAGAAAGGCGTCAGTCAGGACGAACGACGTTACCGGTGGCCAGGTCGCGGATCACGCTGGGATTCTTGCGCCCGCCAAGGCTGCCGCCGAGCACCAGATCGACCTGCCCACGGAAATACTGCTCGATGCGCAAACGCGTGCGCGCGGGCGGTCGCCCCTGTGGATTGGCTGATGTCGAGATCAGCGGCCCGACCAGCGAGCACAAGTCGCGCACCTGCGGGTGATCGCTGACTCGCAGCGCCACGGTGTCATGCACGCCTGTGACCCATTCCGGCAACAGGTTCTGGTGCGGCACCAGCCAGGTGTTCGGCCCCGGCCAGGTGCTGGCCATGCGGTCGATCCAGTCCTGCGGGAAGTCCTCGAAGAGGAAATCGAACTGGCGGATATTGTCGGCGACCAGGATCAGCCCTTTGCTCACCGAGCGATTCTTGATCGCCAGCAAGCGGTCCACTGCGTCTTCGTTCCACGGGTCGCAACCCAGCCCCCAGACGGCTTCGGTTGGATAGGCAATCACCGCGCCGGCGCGAACTTCACGCGCGGCTTGTTGCACACGCCAACTGTTGACCATGAAAAAACTCTCCACAAACAGGTTTCGCGCAGTTTACCGATCTTCATCGTAAAACCTAGCTTGACCGCGCCAACCAGCGACCGTTTTCGCATACCGCACGGCCTTCGATTTCCAGCTCGGTCAACGTTGCCAGCACTTTCGGCAACGCCCAGCCACAGCTCGCGGCCAACGCCTCGCTGGTGTGGGGCGCCGCGTGCAACAGCGTCAGCAACGGATGATCAGCCTGCGGCGGCGCTGTGGATAGCAACGGTTGCTGCCAGCCGCGCAGGGCTTCGAGGATATGTTCGATAGTCTCCACCAACACCGCCCCGTCGCGAATTAACTGATGACAACCGCGCGCGCCGGGGTGATGGATAGAGCCCGGAATGGCATAAACCTCGCGCCCTTGCTCTGCCGCCAGCCGCGCGGTAATCAACGAACCGCTGGCAACACTGGCCTCGACCACCAGCACGCCAAGGGATAACCCGCTGATGATGCGATTGCGCCGGGGGAAGTTGCTCGCGGTTGGCCCGGCGTCCAGCGGAAACTCCGAGAGCACCGCGCTTCCCGACGCAATCATCACCTCAGCCAGGCGTTTATTGCGCTGTGGATAAAAATTCTCCAGGCCCGTGCCAAGCACCCCCACGGTCAACCCGCCAACGTCCAGAGCAGCCTGATGGGCAGCGGCATCGATGCCCAGCGCCAGACCACTGGTGATGACAAAACCGGCCCCGGCCAGACTGCGAGAAAACGCCGCCGCCGTGTCCATGCCCGGGCGCGAAGCGCGGCGGCTGCCGACCATCGCCAGTTGCGGTTTTTCCAGAATCGACGGATCGCCGGCGACGAATAACAGTGGCGGCGGGTCAGGAATCTGCGCCAGCAACGCTGGATAGTCCGCCTGGTCCCACATCAGCAAATGTTGACCGGGGCGCTCTAGCCAGCGCATTGCGTGGCTGGCGCCGTCGCGCACCGTCGGACAACGCCGTGCCTCGGCGCACGCCGCCGGCAACCCGAGCGAGCGCCAGGCACTGGCCGGCGCGCTGAGGGCTTTGGACGCCGAGCCGAAGGCTTCGAGCAGTTTGGCAAAACGCTTGGGACCGATATCCGGCATGCGGTGCAGGCGCAGACGCGCCTCCAGTTCCGCCGGGGAAATGGCTGTACTGACAGACAACATGAATGGATCATCCTTGATCGTTCTGTGTTCCGAACCATTCGGAACAAGTTGTGGATAACTCTGTTGGTAACTTGTTAAGCAAGCTTACGGATTTCGCACCTTGTCGAGCACCGCCAGCGAGCGTGAAGCATTGAGGACCAGGCCGTAACTGAGTTTGTCGTAGGTGCGGAACACCATCAGCAGGCCGGCGCGTTCATCGGGAATCTTCAACGGCTGGCCAGTGATCCGGTCGCGCACCGTTTCGCCGGTTTTCATCACCGCCAGGACATTGCCTTCGGCCAGACCGTCACGTTTGCCTTTGTTCAGGGTAACCACGTCCATCACACCGATCTGCGTGACGCCGCGTGGCACGTCGATGATCAGGCCGTCGATGGAACGCTTCGGCGCGCTGGGCATGAACGTTGAATTGATCGAACGTTCTTCACCGCCGAACAAGCGGTCACCGAGGCGCACTTCCTGGGTGGTGCGTTGCAAGGCGAGAGTGGCGACGTCGCCTTCGGTGGCAACAACCTCGCCGCCGCCGATATCGTCGGCGTTGATGCCGAGGAATTCCTTGGTCTGCGGGTCAGTGTAGACCTTGCCCTGGCGGAAGATGCCGTACACCGGTTGCTCCGGATCGAAATGGCCACGGGCGAAGATGCGGTCACCGGTACCGCTGAGCACCCTTTCGGCATCGCCGGCGACGATGTACGGCGCCTTGTCGAAGTCTTCGGCCTTGTCGACGATGCGATTGCTCAGCAGAAAACTGTTGATCGATTTCAGCGGAATGCTCGGAATCGCCTCGGCCACCGGGCTGGTGCGAATCCGTGGCGAGAGCTTGATGGTGCCGCGCGACTCGCCACGCTGGACGGTCAACTGCGGCTGGCCGTTGACGTAGCTGAGTGTCAGCGTGTCGCCGGGATAGATCAGGTTGGGGTTTTCGATCTGCGGGTTGGCCCGCCACAGTTGTGGCCACTGCCACGGCTCGCGCAGGTATTTGCCGGAAATGTCCCAGAGCGTGTCCCCGGAAACCACCGTGTATTGCTGTGGAAAACCATCCCTGAGTTGCACTTGCCCTTGCGCGGCGCCGGCCGAAGCCAGAAGCAGCAGGGCGAGTAGTGTTTTCCTCATGCAGTGAATCCCTTTATCATGTGCATTCGCGTGAATCGTCAGAGCCCCCGTGGCTCGCTTCTGTTTTTCAGAAGCTACGCTTCACAACGGTAGCCTGCATCTTCGGACCCGCCAGGCCATCGACCCGACTTTACTCAACGTGTGCAGCAAGCGAAGCCTATGGCCATTTTAAACATCCTCGAATTTCCGGACCCGCGTCTGCGCACTATCGCCAAACCAGTGGCTGTAGTGGACGACGAAGTGCGTCAGTTGGTCGACGACATGTTTGAAACAATGTATGAAGCGCCGGGCATCGGCCTCGCCGCGACCCAGGTCAACGTGCACAAACGTATCGTCGTGATGGACCTGTCCGAAGACCGCACCGAGCCACGGGTGTTCATCAACCCCGAGTTCGAATCGCTGACCGAGGAGATGGACCAGTATCAGGAAGGCTGCCTCTCGGTACCGGGCTTCTACGAAAACGTCGACCGCCCGCAGAAGGTCAAAATCAAGGCGCTGGACCGCGACGGCAAGCCCTATGAGCTGATCGCCGAAGGCCTGCTCGCGGTGTGCATCCAGCACGAATGCGACCACCTCAACGGCAAATTGTTCGTCGATTACCTGTCCACGCTCAAACGCGACCGGATCAAGAAGAAGCTGGAAAAGCTGCACCGCCAGAACGCTTGATGCCCCTCTTCAAAGGCTTGCTGCGGCAAGCCTTTTTCTTTTATGAGACGCCTTTCATGACTGAGCCACTGCGCATTGTTTTTGCCGGTACCCCGGAATTCGCCGCTGAACACCTCAAGGCCCTGCTGAGCAGCCCGTACGAGATCGTTGCGGTCTACACCCAGCCGGATCGCCCGGCCGGCCGTGGGCAAAAACTGATGCCAAGCCCGGTCAAACAACTCGCCCTGGAAAATAATATCCAGGTGTTGCAGCCGCCGACGTTGCGCAATGCCGAGGCCCAGGCGGAGCTGGCCGCGCTGAAGCCGGACTTGATGGTGGTGGTCGCCTACGGTTTGATCCTGCCGCAAGCGGTGCTGGATATTCCGCGTCTGGGTTGCATCAACAGCCATGCGTCGCTGCTGCCGCGCTGGCGCGGTGCGGCGCCGATCCAGCGCGCGGTTGAGCACGGCGACGCCGAAAGCGGTGTAACGGTGATGCGCATGGAGGCCGGGCTGGATACCGGGCCGATGCTGCTCAAGGTCGTCACTGCGATCAGCGCTGAAGATACCGGCGGCACCCTGCATGATCGCCTCGCCGAGATGGGGCCGCCCGCTGTGGTGCAGGCGATTGCCGGTCTGGCTGCCGGCACCCTGCAAGGTGAGGTGCAGAACGACGAGCTCGCCACTTACGCGCACAAACTGAACAAAGACGAAGCACGCATCGACTGGAGCCGTCCGGCAGTGGAGCTGGAACGTCTGGTCCGCGCCTTCAATCCGTGGCCGATCACCCACAGCACGCTCAATGGCGAAGCGTTGAAAGTGCTGGCCGCGACCGTGGCCGAAGGCACTGGCGCCCCGGGTGAAATCCTCAGCGCCAGCAAAGACGGGCTGATCGTCGCCTGTGGTGCACAAGCGCTGTGCCTGACCCGCCTGCAATTGCCTGGCGGCAAGGCGCTGAACTTCAGCGACCTGTTCAACAGCCGCCGCGAGAAATTCGCCGTCGGCAGCGTCCTCGGCGCTGCGGTGGAAGCGCAATGAACCCGCGTCTGGCCGCCGCCAAGGCGCTCGCCGCCGTCCTCAGCGGCAAGGCTTCGCTGAACAGCTCCCTGCCGACGCAACTGGACAAGGTCGAGGATCGTGATCGCGGTTTCACTCAGGATCTGGCCTTCGGCACCGCACGCTGGCAGCCACGCCTGTCGGCATTGGCGGAAAAACTCCTGCAGAAACCGTTTAAAGCCGCTGACGCTGATGTCGAGGCGTTGCTGCTGGTCGGTCTGTATCAACTGCTATACACCCGGGTACCGGCCCATGCCGCGATCGGCGAAACCGTCGGTTGTGCCGACAAGCTGAAAAAGCCTTGGGCCAAAGGCCTGCTCAACGCCGTGCTGCGCAATGCCCAGCGCGAAAGCGAGACGATCTTCGCCGAACTGGAACGCGACCCGGTGGTGCGCACGGCCCACCCGCGCTGGCTGCAAAAATCCCTGAAGGCATTTTGGCCCGAGCAGTGGGAAGCGATCTGCGCAGCGAACAACGCGCATCCGCCAATGATCCTGCGGGTCAACCGCCGTCATCACAGCCGCGATGCTTATCTTGCGTTGCTGGGCGAAACCGGGATCGCCGCGACACCGTGCGTTTACAGCCGCGACGGCATCGTCCTCGAAGCCGCTGCCGACGTGCGCAGCCTGCCGGGTTTCGCCGAAGGCTGGATCAGCGTGCAGGACGAAGCCGCGCAACTGGCCGCCGACCTGCTCGATCTGGCCCCGGGCCAGCGCGTACTCGACGCCTGTTGCGCCCCTGGCGGCAAGACCTGCCACATCCTTGAAGCCGAACCGGCGTTGGCCGGGGTGGTGGCGGTGGATCTGGAGGCCAAGCGTCTGGTGCGGGTGAAGGAAAACCTCGAGCGCCTCGGCCTCAACGCTGAACTGATCGCCGCCGACGGTCGCGATATCGACAAATGGTGGGACGGCAAACCGTTCCAGCGCATCCTCCTCGACGCGCCATGCTCGGCCACCGGGGTGATCCGCCGTCATCCGGACATCAAGCTGACCCGCCAGCCCGACGACATCGTCGCGCTCGCGCAACTGCAAGGCGAACTGCTCGACGCCATGTGGAAAACCCTCGAAGTCGGCGGCATCCTGCTCTACGCCACGTGCTCGACGCTGCCGACCGAGAACACCGAAGTCATCGCCGCATTCCTCGAGCGCACCCCCGGCGCCCGTGAACTGGATCTGGCCACAGCGGCCGGCATCAAGCAGCCCCACGGCCGCCAGTTGTTGGCCCAGCAGGGCGGGCATGACGGGTTTTACTACGCCAAGCTGATCAAGATCGCCGCCGCGCGCGGCTAAACGGATTCATGGAGTGACTGGATGAAAATCATCATCCTCGGTGCGGGACAGGTCGGCGGTTCGCTGGCCGAACATTTGGCCAGCGAGGCCAACGACATCACTGTGGTCGACACCGATGGCGAGCGCCTGCGCGACCTCGGCGACCGCCTCGACATCCGCACCGTGCAGGGCCGGGGCTCGCTGCCGTCGGTGCTGCGTCAGGCCGGTGCCGACGACGCCGACATGCTGGTAGCGGTGACCAACAGCGACGAAACCAACATGGTTGCCTGCCAGGTCGCGCACACGCTGTTCCACACGCCGACCAAGATCGCTCGCGTGCGCGAAGCGTCGTACCTCAATCGCGAGGAACAGCTGTTCCAGAACGAAGCGATTCCGGTCGACGTGCTGATCAGTCCCGAGCAGGTCGTGACCAACTACATCAAGCGCCTGATCCAGCATCCCGGCGCCTTGCAGGTGATCGACTTCGCCGAAGGCGCGGCGCAACTGGTGGCGGTGCGCGCCTATTACGGCGGGCCTTTGGTCGGCCAGCAACTGCGCCAGTTGCGCGAGCACATGCCGAATGTCGAAACCCGCGTAGCGGCGATCTTCCGCCGTGACCGGCCGATTTTGCCGCAGGGCGACACGGTGATCGAGGCCGATGACGAGGTGTTCTTCATCGCTGCCCGTGAGGACATTCGCGCGGTGATGAGCGAAATGCGTCGCCTCGACGAAACCTACAAACGCATCGTTATCGCCGGGGGCGGGCAGATCGGCGAGCGCCTGGCCGAGGCCATCGAAAGCCGCTATCAGGTGAAGATCATCGAGATGAGCCCGGCGCGCTGCCGCTACCTCTCCGATACCCTCGACAGCACTGTAGTGTTGCAGGGCAGTGCCTCGGACCGCGATCTGCTGCTGGAAGAGAACATCGCCGACGCCGATATCTTCCTCGCCCTGACCAACGATGACGAAGCCAACATCATGTCGTCGCTGCTGGCGAAACGGCTGGGGGCGAAGAAGGTCATGACGATCATCAACAACCCGGCCTACGTCGACCTGATCCAGGGCGGCGACATTGATATCGCCATCAGCCCGCAACTGGCGACCATCGGCACCTTGCTCGCCCACGTGCGCCGTGGCGATATCGTCAGCGTGCACTCACTGCGGCGCGGCGCGGCGGAAGCGATCGAGGCGATTGCCCACGGTGATGCGAAATCGAGCAAGGTCATCGGCAAACCGATCGAGAAGATCGGCCTGCCACCAGGCACCACCATCGGCGCGGTGATCCGCAACGAGAACGTGATCATCGCCCACGACGACACGGTGATCGAAGCGGGTGACCATGTGATTCTGTTCCTTGTGGATAAAAAGCATATTCGCGATGTGGAGAAGCTGTTTCATGTGGGGTTGAGCTTTTTCTGACCTGAAGACAACGTTGCCCGTGATGGCCCCTTCGCGAGCAGGCTCGCTCCCACAGTGGAATGCATTCCAAATGTGGGAGCGAGCCTGCTCGCGAAAGCGGTTTGACAGACTCGCAGGTTCTCTGACGAACAATAGAAAGGAATCCGCCAATGCTCGAATCCCTGGAAAAAATGCTCGCCAAGGGTGTGGATAACGCGCTGTTGCGCTTCGGTCTGGGCAAGGGTTATCTGGACTTGGGTGAAAACGCCAAGGCTGCCGAGCATTTTCAGCGTTGTGTCGCTTTCGATCCGAAATACTCGGCAGCGTGGAAGCTGCTGGGCAAGGCGCAGCTGGCGCTAGGCGATCACGCCGCTGCGCGTCAGGCCTGGGAACAAGGCCTGGAAGCGGCCCGCGCCCAGGGTGACAAACAGGCCGAGAAGGAGATGACGGTATTCCTGAAAAAGCTTGAGCGGCAGGCGCCTTGAGCTACCGATTGAGCAAGGCGAGCCCGTCTGCATCAACCGTCACCCCATCGAAGTTGCTCAGTACCAGCGCGCCTCGCCCGGCGGACGCTTCTTGAAGCGTTTCATGCTCCACATGTACTGGCTCGGATACGCCGCAACATAACGTTCCACTACCTTGCTCATCGCCGCGCAGGACTCTGCGGTATCGGTGCTGTACATCGCTTCGGGCGCGGCTTCGAGAATGACTTTGTAGCCCGAGCCGTCAGGCAGGCGCAGGGCGTGCAGGAACACACCGACCGCTTTGCCGCCGGCCAACATGTTCGGCACGAATTTGCTGGTCAGCGCCTGAGTTGCGAAGAACGGCACGAAAATCCCGGCGGATTCGGCCGGTTCCGGGTCGGCGGGAATGCCCACGGCACCACCCTTGCGCACTTCCTTGATGACGCTGAGAATGCCTTCCTTGGTCGACGCCGCGACCTTGTTGCCCAGCTGCACGCGCTGTTTGCGCAGCAATTCATCCACTGCCTTGAGCTTCGGCGGACGATAGAAAATGATCGGTTTGCACTGGCTGCAATAGAAGTGGTTGAGCACTTCCCAGTTGCCGAGGTGGCTGGTGATGCCGACCACGCCTTTGCCCGAAGCGAGCGCGTCTTTCAACACATCGAGGCCTTCGACTTCGCGAACCAGATCGATCGAGCGCTGCGCCGGCCAGATCCACGCGCAGGCGCTTTCGGTCAGCGACTTGCCGATGTCCTTCAAACTCTGTCCGACCAGACGCTCACGTTCGGCCGCATCCATCTGCGGAAAACACTTGGACAGGTTGATCCGCACCACGTCGCGGGAACGATTGGGGGTTTTCCACATGATCCAGCCGATCACCGAACCCACGGCCTGCACGGCCCGCCATGGCAGCAGGGCAAACAGCCGCAGAGCGCCTACCAGCAAGGCGCCTTTAAACTTTTCCACAGGTCACTCCTGATCTTTGTGCTGTGCGCGAGGCGGGCATTCTAACCGGCGTTGGCGAGCTGCGCGTAGCGGTCGCAATCCTGGGTGTGGTCCATGACCATGCCCGAGGCCTGCATCAGCGCGTAGCAAATGGTCGGACCGACGAAGGTGAAGCCGGCTTTTTTCAGCGCCTTGCTCATCGCCAGCGCTTCGGGGGTGATCGCCGGGACTTCGCTGCGATCCTTGAAATGATTGATGATCGGTTGGTCGCCCACGAATGACCAGAGCAACGCCACCGGATCCTCCAGCGCCAGCCACGCCTGGGCATTGCGCCGGGCGGCGTTGAGTTTCAGGCGATTGCGGATGATGCCCGGGTCGAGCATCAGTTCGTCGATTTCGGCGTCACTCATCTGCGCCACGCGCTGCACATCGAAGCCGAACAGCACCTGACGGTAACGCTCGCGTTTGCGCAGCACAGTGATCCACGACAACCCGGCCTGGAACCCTTCGAGCAAAAGCAACTCGAACAAACCCTGCGCATCGCGCAGCGGCGTGCCCCACTCCTGATCGTGATAAGCCATGTACAACGGATCTTCGGTACACCAAAAGCAGCGTGGCATAAGGCTCCAGGGGGCGTGCGCAGCAACGAATCGGGTATACTCCCGCTCTTTAAATCGCAGCCCAAGAAACAGGTGAATTTCGTGAGCCAGCCTACGCCAGCCGTGCGTACCTTCCAAGACTTGATCCTCGCGCTCCAGCAATACTGGGCCGAGCAAGGTTGTGTGGTACTTCAGCCCTACGATATGGAAGTAGGCGCCGGCACTTTCCACACCGCGACCTTCCTGCGCGCCATCGGCCCGGAAACCTGGAACGCCGCGTACGTGCAGCCAAGCCGCCGTCCGACTGACGGCCGTTACGGCGAAAACCCGAACCGTCTGCAGCACTACTACCAGTTCCAGGTAGTCCTGAAGCCGAACCCGGACAACTTCCAGGAACTGTACCTGGGCTCGCTCAAGCATGTCGGCCTCGACCCGCTGGTGCACGACATCCGCTTCGTCGAAGACAACTGGGAATCGCCGACCCTCGGCGCCTGGGGTCTGGGCTGGGAAGTCTGGCTCAATGGCATGGAAGTCACCCAGTTCACCTACTTCCAGCAAGCGGGCGGCATCGAGTGCTACCCGGTGACCGGCGAGATCACCTACGGTCTCGAGCGCCTGGCGATGTACCTGCAAGGCGTCGATTCGGTCTACGACCTGGTCTGGGCTGACGGCCCGTTCGGCAAAGTCACCTACGGCGATGTGTTCCACCAGAACGAAGTGGAGCAGTCCACTTACAACTTCGAACACGCCAACGTCGACAAACTGTTCGAGCTGTTCGACTTCTATGAAAGCGAAGCCAAGCGCCTGATCGAACTCGACCAGCCGCTGCCGTTGCCGAGCTACGAAATGGTGCTGAAGGCGTCGCACACCTTCAACCTGCTGGATGCGCGCCGGGCGATCTCGGTGACTGCGCGTCAGCAATACATTCTGCGCGTACGCACCCTGGCGCGTTCCGTTGCGCAAGCCTACCTGCTGGCCCGCGCCAAGCTGGGCTTCCCGATGGCGACCCCGGACCTGCGTGACGAAGTACTGGCCAAGCTGGAGGCTGCACAATGAGTGCGCAAGATTTTCTGGTTGAACTGGGCACCGAAGAACTGCCACCCAAAGCCCTGAACACTTTGGCTGATGCGTTCCTCGCCGGTATCGACAAGGGCCTGCAAGCCGCTGGCCTGAGCTACGAAAGCAAAACCGTTTATGCCGCGCCACGTCGTCTGGCTGTGCTGATCACTGCGCTGGCCACTCAGCAGCCGGATCGCAGCATCAACCTCGATGGCCCGCCACGTCAGGCCGCGTTCGACGCTGACGGCAATCCGACTCAGGCCGCCCTGGGCTTTGCCAAGAAGTGCGGCGTCGAGCTGAGCGAAATCGACCAGAGCGGTCCGAAACTGCGTTATAGCCAGAACATCGCCGGCAAGCCGACCGCGAGCCTGCTGCCGACCATCGTCGAAGATTCGCTGAACGACCTGCCGATCCCGAAACGCATGCGTTGGGGTGCGCGCAAGGAAGAATTCGTGCGTCCGACCCAGTGGCTGGTGATGCTGCTCGGTGACCAGGTCATCGATTGCACGATCCTCGCGCAGAAGGCTGGCCGTGAATCCCGTGGTCACCGTTTCCATCATCCGGAGAGCGTGCGCATCGGTTCGCCATCGAGCTACCTCGCCGACTTGCGTGCCGCTTACGTATTGGCCGATGCCAACGAGCGTCGCGAGATCATCAGCAAGCGCACCGAAGAGCTGGCCACCCGTCAGGAAGGCACGGCGATCGTGCCGCCGGCACTGCTCGACGAAGTGACTGCGCTGGTTGAATGGCCGGTGCCGCTGGTGTGCTCGTTCGAAGAACGCTTCCTCGACGTGCCGCAGGAAGCGCTGATCACCACCATGCAGGACAACCAGAAGTATTTCTGCCTGCTGGATGCCGACGGCAAGTTGCTGCCACGTTTCATTACCGTGGCCAACATCGAAAGCAAAGACCCGCAGCAGATCATCGCCGGTAACGAGAAAGTGGTGCGCCCACGCCTGACCGACGCCGAGTTCTTCTTCAAGCAGGACAAGAAGCACAAACTCGAAGACTTCAACCTGCGCCTGCAAAACGTGGTGTTCCAGGAAAAACTCGGCAGCGTCTACGACAAGGCCGAGCGCGTTTCCAAACTGGCCGCGTACATCGCCGCACGTATCGGCGGCAACGCCTCGTGGGCTGCCCGCGCGGGCCTGCTGTCGAAGTGCGACCTGGCCACCGAAATGGTTGGCGAGTTCCCGGAGATGCAAGGTGTCGCCGGTTACTACTACGCCCTCAATGACGGCGAGCCGCAGGACGTCGCGCTGGCGCTGAACGAGCAGTACATGCCACGCGGTGCCGGTGCCGAATTGCCAGCGACCCTGACCGGTGCAGCCGTGGCGATCGCCGACAAGCTCGACACTCTGGTCGGCATCTTCGGTATCGGCATGCTGCCTACCGGCAGCAAAGACCCGTATGCCCTGCGCCGTGCGGCACTGGGCGTGCTGCGTATCCTGATCGAGAAACAACTGGACCTGGACCTGAACGACGCCGTGGCTTTCGCGGTGAATGCATTCGGCGGCAAGGTCAAGGCTGCCGGCCTCAACGATGCCGTGCTGGACTTCATCTTCGACCGCCTGCGTGCGCGTTATGAAGACGAAGGCGTCGACGTCGCCACTTACCTGTCGGTCCGTGCCCTCAAGCCGGGCTCGGCGCTGGACTTCGATCAGCGTGTGCAGGCGGTGCAGGCCTTCCGCAAACTGCCGGAAGCGGCAGCGCTGGCGGCGGTGAACAAGCGCGTGTCGAACCTGTTGAGCAAAGTCGAAGGCTCGGTACCGACCGTGGTCGAAGCCAAGTATTTCGACAACGCCAACGAGTTCTCGCTGTACTCGGCGATCCAGCAAGCGGATCAGGCCGTGCAGCCAATGGCCGCAGCGCGTCAGTACAACGAATCGCTGGCACGCCTGGCGGCACTGCGCGAGCCGGTCGACGCGTTCTTCGACGCGGTGATGGTCAATGCCGACGACGCCAATGTGCGAGCTAACCGCTACGCGCTGCTGGCGCGTCTGCGTGGCCTGTTCCTCGGTGTTGCCGACATTTCGCTGCTGGGTTGAGGGATTGCTGTTGAAACTGCTGATTCTCGATCGTGACGGCGTGATCAATTACGACTCCGATGCCTACATCAAGTCAGTGGAGGAGTGGATCCCGCTGCCCGGCTCGATCGAAGCGATCGCGCAGTTGAGCAAGGCCGGCTGGACGGTGGCGGTGGCCACCAACCAGTCGGGCATTGCTCGCGGCTATTACGACCTCGCCACCCTCGAGGCCATGCACGCGCGCCTGCGCGAGCTGGTCGCGGAGCAGGGCGGTGAAGTCGGTTTGATCGTGTATTGCCCGCATGGCCCGGATGAAGGTTGCGATTGCCGCAAACCGAAACCGGGAATGCTCAAAACCATTGCCGAGCATTACACGGTGCCGTTGACCAACGTCTGGTTCGTCGGCGACAGCCTTGGTGACCTGGAGGCCGCCAAAGCCGTCGATTCACAGCCAGTTTTGGTGAAGACCGGGAAAGGCGAAAAGACTCAGGGTAAAACCCTGCCGGTTGGCACCCTGATTTTTGACGATCTGGCGGCGATTGCCGCAGAACTTATCCACAACTAGAGTACTTCTGAATTTCCTGGCCAGGGATTGCTCGGGAGTGCGCTTGAACAGTCGGGGCATTGCCCCGTAACGGTAACCGTCGCCATGTCGATACTGCGGGCCTTCAGAATCTTTGTTTTTTACCTGCTGCTGGGCACAACAGCGTTGCTGTGGTGCAGTCTGAGCTTTTTCATCGCGCCGTTTCTGTCCTTCAAGGCGCGCTATCGTTTCATCAACGTTTACTGGTGCCGTTGCGCCCTGTGGCTGACCAAGGTTTTCCTTGGCATCCGCTACGAAATCAAAGGCGCGGAAAACGTGCCTGACCGGCCCTGCGTGATTCAATCGAACCATCAGAGCACTTGGGAGACCTTCTTTCTCTCCGCTTATTTCTCGCCATTGAGCCAAGTGCTCAAGCGCGAATTGCTCTACGTGCCGTTCTTCGGCTGGGCCATGGCAATGCTGCGCCCGATCGCCATCGACCGCGACAACCCGAAGGCCGCGCTCAAACAAGTCGCGGCTAAAGGCGACGAGCTGCTCAAGGACAACGTCTGGGTGCTGATCTTTCCCGAAGGCACACGAGTCCCCTACGGCACTGTCGGAAAATTCTCTCGCAGTGGCAGCGCATTGGCGGTGAATGCGGCGCTTCCGGTGCTGCCGATTGCACACAATGCCGGCAAATTCTGGCCAAAAATCGGCTGGGGCAAACAGGCCGGAGTGATCACCGTGGTCATCGGCGAACCGATGTATGCCGAAGGCAGCGGGCCGCGCGCCATCGCTGATCTGAATGACCGTGTGCAGGCGTGGAACGAGAAAACCCAGCGTGAAATGGGCTCGCTGCCACCGGCGCCACAGGCACCGGCAGCGAGTGACCAGCTGGCTGTCTGAATTTTGTGGATAACCTGTGTACGCTTTTGCTAAAAAAGACCGCAATTGTTCTCTAACTTATTGATTTTCATAGATATTTATAAATTTATGAATTGAACAAAATCCGTGCATAAGTTTTATTCGGATGTAAAAAAACCGGCCGTTATAGCCGGTTTTTTTGTGCCCCTTTTTCATTCAGCAAGCAGCGGCAACTCGATAAGGAAAGTGGTTCCCGCATCGACCACGCTACGACACTCAATCGTACCGCCATGATGATCAATCACGGCTTTGACCATCGACAAACCCAAGCCCACGCCGTCGATGCCTTGGGCCGAAGAGAAACGCCGATACTGGCTGAACAGGTCAGGCAATTCATCGGCGGCAATGCCCTTGCCCTGATCGGTCAATTCGCAGCGCAGCCACTGTCCATCACAGCTGACCTGCAGTTGCACAGTGCTGTCTGCGGGGCTGTACTTGATCGCGTTTTCCAGCAGGTTGAACAGGGCGCGCGTCAGCAATCCCTGATCGGCCAGAATCAGCCGCTCCTGGCATTGCTCATCGACCTCGTTGAGTAGCTCGATGCGTTTCTGCTGGGCGATCGGCAGGGCCTGATCCAGCACGTCCAGTACCAGCATGGCGAACAATGTCGGGCGGAACTGGTAGGTTTCGGATTCAGCGCGCGCCAACAAGACAAAACCATCAGTCAGATCCAGCGCGCGGCGCACCTGACGCTCAATCTGCTCGAACAGCGGCGCATCAGCACCCGCCTGATGACGATGCACATCCAGCAGGGCGAGGATCGCCGAATGGGGGGCTCGCAGGTCGTGGGAAAGAAAACGCAGCAGGACGCCGCGCTGCTCCTCAGCCGCACGCTCGGCACTCAAGTCCGTCAGGCTGAGCAGCCAACCGATCGGCGTATCGCCGTCGACCGGCAGCAGCGCCGCTCTTTCCAGGCGCAGACTGCGTTCCTTGTGATCGCGAAATTCCAGCAGCGGCAGGGTGGCCAGCGGCGGCCGCGGCGCTGTGGATAATTCCGGATAGCCGAGCCGTGCCAGTTGATCGAGTACGTCATCGCCCACCAGCGGAACCTCGAACAACTCTCGAGCTTTGCGATTACCCAGCAGGATCTTGCCCTGCGGATCACTGATCAGCGTCGCCACCGGCAGGTATTCCAGGCCATCGGCAATGAAGCGCCGGGTGTCGCGGGTGCGGCTCATGGCTTGTTCGAGCGCCATGATCTGGCCCTGCAAACGGTCGGCACCGGTGAAGCGGGTCCGCCGACGTTCAGGGAAGACTTTCGGTTCGCTGTCCAGACGTGCCAGCTCCCAGCCGAAATACGTCAGCACAACACTCAAGCGTCGCCAGTTCCAGATCAGGTAACCGAACAACATCCCCAGGGCTGCTGGCGTTGGCGACCACCAGTAGCGGACTTCGGCCAGCAGGGCGCTGGCGATCAGCGCACAGGCCATACCGGCCAAGGTTACCCAAAGCGCCCAACGCGGCCGCCACAGCAATAATCCCAGCACACCCGCGACCATCGCCACGGACAACAGAGCGCCGGGCGCTGGCGACGGATTGTGCAGATTGATCTGGGCGCGATAAGACAACAAGGCAGTCAGCGGCAACAGCACTAGACTTATCCACAACCACTCGCGCACCAGCCGCCGGAACAGACGCTGGACCTGGCTCGGCTCACGACTTTCACGTCGGCGTTGAGGGTTACGCATGAGGCAAAGGGCAGGGCAGTGGATAGGGTTTCATAGGTCTCGGGTCGGAGGCGTAGACCCGAAGAATCATAGCGGACGTCGACCACCGACGGGCTGCTTCTTTCATCGCGGCCGGGGAGTCGCTATTGTCGACATCCCAGCCCCAGCGACAAGGAACACCGCCGATGCGCGTTGCCATTCTGGACGACGAACCCGCCGAACTGCGCCGGGTCGAGCAAACCCTGGAGCAAATGGCCGAAGCGGGCGAGCAGCCGTGGTCACTGCACAGCTTCGAGCGCGGCGAAGACTTGTTGCGCCAGCTGCGCCGGGAAACCTTCGACCTGTTGATTCTCGATTGGCAACTTCCTGATCTCACGGGTCTGGCACTGCTGCGCTGGACCCGCGAACACATGGACGCGCCACCCGCTGCAATCATGCTCACCAGCCGCGATGGCGAGAGCGATATCGTTCAAGCCTTGAATGCCGGGGCTGACGATTATGTCAGCAAGCCGTTTCGCCCCAATGAGTTGAAGGCGAGGGTGGCAGCGGTATTGCGTCGGCATAGCCAACCGCGCAGCGCGGCGGGCGAAATACAGACGTTTCACGATCTGACTTTCGACGACGCCGAACTGACCGTCACCCGTGAAGGCAAACCGATCCTCATGACCGAACGCGAATACCGCTTGGCGCGCTGCCTGTTCAGCAACCTGGGGCGGCCATTGTCGCGGGATTACTTGTACGAGCGCTTCTGGCCGAACGAGGAGACAACTTCCTCGCGGCCACTGGATACGCATATCTACCGATTGCGCAACAAGCTCGGGCTGACAGCGGATCGGGGTTGGCAGTTGCTGACAATTTATGGGTATGGGTATCGGTTGGAGAGTGTCGGCACTGGGAATGAGTGAGGCAACAAAAAAACCCCGGCATTGGCCGGGGTTTTCCATGAGCGGGTAGCAAACAGGATCAGAAGTCCAGGTTGGAAACCGCCAGTGCGTTGCTCTCGATGAAATCTCGGCGAGGTTCGACCGCATCACCCATCAGGGTGTTGAAGATCTGGTCTGCACCGATGGCGTCTTCGATGGTGACTTTCAGCATGCGCCGCACGCTTGGGTCCATGGTGGTTTCCCACAGCTGATCCGGGTTCATTTCGCCCAGACCTTTGTAGCGCTGGATGGTGTGGCGCTTGGTGCTTTCGGCCATCAGCCAGTCGAGGGCTTCCTTGAACTCGGTAACGGCTTTCTTGCGCTCGCCACGCTGGATGTACGCGCCTTCATCGAGCAGGGTGCTCAGTTGCGCGCCCAGGGTGACCACGGTTTTGTAGTCGTTGCTGCCGAAGAAGTCGCGGTTGAAGGTGACGTAGTTCGACAGACCGTGGGAGATCAGTTCGACCTCTGGCAGCCAGACGCCACGTTCGCGATCCTCACGCAGGCTGGCCTTGTAGACCAGACCCGACTTCTCGTTGGTACGCAGACGGACTTCATACTGCGCCAGCCACTCTTGCATCGCCGCGTGGTCGCCCAGGGTTTCCAGACTGACGGCCGGCAGATAGATGAAGTGCTCGGTCAGCTCCTGAGGGTACAGACGCGACAGACGCTTGAGGGTCTTCATCACCATGCGGAAGTCGTTCACCAGACGTTCCAGCGCTTCGCCGGAAATGCCCGGGGCTTCTTCGTTCAGGTGCAGGCTTGCATCTTCCAGGGCCGACTGCGTCATGTACTCTTCCATGGCGTCGTCGTCTTTGATGTATTGCTCTTGCTTGCCTTTTTTGACTTTGTACAGCGGTGGCTGGGCGATGTAGATGTAGCCACGCTCGATCAGCTCGGGCAACTGACGGAAGAAGAAGGTCAGCAGCAGGGTACGGATGTGCGAACCGTCGACGTCAGCATCGGTCATGATGATGATGTTGTGATAGCGCAGCTTGTCGATGTTGTACTCTTCGCGACCGATGCCACAGCCCAGCGCGGTGATCAGCGTGCCCACTTCCTGGGACGAGATCATCTTGTCGAAACGGGCTTTCTCGACGTTGAGGATCTTGCCCTTCAACGGCAGGATCGCCTGGGTCTTGCGGTTACGTCCCTGCTTCGCAGAACCGCCCGCGGAGTCACCCTCCACCAGGTACAGTTCGGACAGCGCCGGGTCTTTTTCCTGGCAGTCGGCGAGCTTGCCCGGCAGACCGGCGATGTCCAGCGCGCCTTTGCGGCGGGTCATCTCACGGGCCTTGCGCGCGGCTTCACGGGCACGGGCGGCGTCGATCATCTTGCCGACCACCAGTTTGGCTTCGTTCGGGTTTTCCAGGAGGAAGTCGGAGAAGTATTTGCCCATCTCCTGTTCCACCGCAGTCTTCACCTCGGAAGACACCAGCTTGTCTTTGGTCTGCGAGCTGAACTTCGGATCAGGCACCTTCACCGAGATGATTGCGGTCAGGCCTTCACGGGCATCGTCACCGGTGGTGGCGACTTTGTGCTTCTTCGCCAGACCTTCCTGCTCGATGTAGTTGTTCAGGTTACGCGTCAGCGCCGAGCGGAAGCCCACCAAGTGGGTGCCGCCGTCGCGCTGCGGAATGTTGTTGGTGAAGCACAACAGGTTCTCGTTGAAGCTGTCGTTCCACTGCAGCGCGATTTCCACGCCGATGCCGTCTTCACGCTGGATGTTGAAGTGGAACACCTGATTGACCGCAGTCTTGTTGGTGTTCAGGTATTCAACGAACGCACGCAGGCCGCCTTCGTACTTGAACAGCTCTTCCTTGCCGCTGCGCTCGTCCTTGAGGACGATGCCGACACCGGAGTTGAGGAAGGACAGTTCACGAATGCGCTTGGCGAGGATGTCCCAGCTGAAGTGAATGTTCTTGAAGGTTTCGCTGGAAGCCTTGAAGTGGATCTGGGTACCGGTGGTTTCGCTGTCGCCAACGATGGCCATCGGTGCCTGAGGAACGCCGTGGACGTAGGTCTGTTCCCAGATCTTGCCACTGCGGCGAACGGTAAGGACCAGTTCTTCGGACAGCGCGTTCACCACCGACACACCTACGCCATGCAGACCGCCGGATACTTTGTAGGAGTTGTCGTCGAACTTACCGCCAGCGTGGAGGACGGTCATGATGACCTCTGCGGCGGAAACGCCTTCCTCTTTATGCACGTCTACCGGGATGCCACGACCGTTGTCTTTAACGGTGATGGATTCGTCCGGGTGAATGATGATGCTGATGTCGTCGCAATGGCCGGCGAGGGCTTCGTCGATCGAGTTGTCGACCACCTCGAACACCATGTGGTGCAGACCGCTGCCATCGTCGGTGTCACCAATGTACATACCGGGACGTTTGCGTACGGCATCCAGGCCTTTCAGCACTTTAATGCTCGTTGAGTCGTACGTATTTTCTTCGCTCAATGCCTTCACTCCCGATGGTCGTGGGTCTGGGTGATACGGCCCTGTTCCACGTGGAACAAAGCGACTGGCGTTTCCGTCTGCCAGCCTTCCCTCAGTAATTCGTGATCTACACAGGTGATAAACACCTGGCAGCGTAAGTCTTCCAGCAAGCGGCACAGCGCGCGGCGGTGGCTCTCGTCCAGCTCGGACGGCAAATCATCCACCAGATAAATACACTGTCCGCGACGGGCCTGGCTGACCAGGTGCCCTTGGGCAATCCGCAGTGCACACACCACCAACTTCTGCTGACCCCGGGACAAAATGTCCGCGGCATTGTGTGCGCCCAATCTGAGACGCAAATCAGCTCGTTGCGGTCCGGCCTGAGTGTGCCCCATCTGCTGGTCCCGTTGTACGGAAGCGGCGAGTACGGCGCTCAATTCGCGGTCCTTGTCCCAGCCTCGGTAATAGCTGAGCGTCAAACCCTCGAGCTCAACCAGTTCGCTCAAGGTCTGTTCGAAGACCGGTTTCAAGGCTGTGATGTAAGCGCGGCGGTATTCATCGATTTCAGCGCTGGCCTGGCACAGTTCCCTGTCCCAAACCGCTTGCGAAACGGCGTCAAGTGTACCATGCCGCAGCCAGGAGTTTCTCTGGCGCAGCGCCTTCTGCAAACGCTGCCAAGTGGCCATGAAACGCGGTTCGACGTGGAACACGCCCCAGTCGAGAAACTGCCGGCGAATCTTCGGTGCGCCTTCCAGCAGACGGAAGCTGTCCGGGTTGATCAACTGCAGCGGCAGGATCTCCGCCAGCTGCGCAGCGCTACGGGCGTTCTGGCCGTCGATGCGAATCTGGAACTCGCCCTGACGGTCGCGGGAAATCCCCAGCGCACTGTGTCCGCCTTCAGCCAGTTCAACCTGACCGAATACGGTACAGGCGAGCTGTTCGTACTGAATGACAGGCAACAGCCGCGTACTGCGAAACGAACGGGCAAGCCCCAGCAGATGAATGGCTTCCAGAACACTGGTTTTGCCGCTGCCGTTGGCGCCGTAAAGAATGTTGATGCGGGGGGAGGGGGAGAAGGTCACCGGGTGCAGATTGCGCACCGCGGTGACCGAAACACGACTTAACGACATTCAGGATCAGCTGATTACAGACGCATCGGCATGACAACGTAAGCCGAATCGTCATTGTCGGACTCTTGCACCAGCGCACTGCTGTTGGAGTCGGACAGGATCAGGCGAACCTGCTCGGTGGTCATCACGCCCAGCACGTCGAGCAGGTAGCTGACGTTGAAGCCGATCTCCAGCGAGCCGCCGTTGTATTCAACGCCCACTTCTTCTTCCGCTTCTTCCTGCTCCGGGTTGTTGGCCTGGATCTTCAACTGACCGCTGGCCAGTTGCAGACGGATACCGCGGTACTTCTCGTTGGACAGAATCGCGGTACGGCTGAACGCTTCACGCAACGCCTGACGATCGCCGAGTACCAGCTTGTCACCACCTTTCGGCAGGACGCGCTCGTAATCCGGGAATTTACCGTCGACCAGTTTCGAGGTGAAAGTGAACTCGCCAGTGGTGGCGCGGATGTGGTGCTGGCCGAGGACGATGCTGACATTGCCATCCGGCTCGGTGAGCAGACGCGCCAGCTCGAGGATACCTTTGCGCGGCACGATCACCTGATGGCGATCCGGCTGACCGATATCGGCCTGCATCGAGCACATCGCCAGACGGTGTCCGTCGGTGGCCACGGCGCGGATCACACCAGCGGAAACTTCCAGCAGCATGCCGTTGAGGTAGTAACGCACGTCCTGCTGGGCCATGGCGAAGCTGGTGCGTTCGATCAGACGACGCAGTTTGCTTTGCTCCAGGCTGCAGGTCAGCGAGCCCGGGCCTTCTTCGACGGTCGGGAAATCGTTGGCCGGCAGGGTCGACAGGGTGAAGCGGCTACGGCCGGCCTTTACCACCAGCTTCTGCTCGTCGACCTTGATGTCGATCAGCGCATCGTTGGGCAGGCTTTTGCAGATATCCATCAGCTTGCGCGCCGGCACGGTGATGGAACCGGTTTCGGCCGGCTCTTCGAGTTGCACACGACCGACCAGCTCGACTTCCAGGTCGGTACCGGTCAGCGACAGTTGCTGGCCTTCGACGACCAACAGCACGTTGGACAGTACCGGCAAGGTCTGTCGGCGCTCGACGACGCCTGCGACCAGTTGCAGGGGTTTCAACAGGGCTTCGCGTTGAATGGTGAAATGCATGGTCTAGTCCCTTGCCTTAATAAGCTGCGCTGGTGTTCATCAAGTGGTCAGTGTACGCAGCAGGTTCTTGTAGTCCTCGCGGATGTCCGCGTCGGATTCCTTAAGTTCGTTGATCTTGCGGCAGGCGTGCAGCACGGTGGTGTGGTCGCGGCCGCCAAACACATCGCCGATTTCCGGCAGGCTGTGGTTGGTCAGTTCCTTGGACAACGCCATGGCCACCTGACGCGGACGAGCCACCGAGCGCGAACGGCGCTTGGACAGCAGGTCGGAAATCTTGATCTTGTAATACTCGGCGACGGTGCGCTGAATGTTATCCACAGAAACAAGTTTGTCCTGCAACGCCAGCAAGTCTTTGAGGGATTCGCGGATCAGCTCGATGGTGATGTCGCGGCCCATGAAGTGCGAGTGGGCGATTACGCGTTTCAGCGCACCTTCCAGCTCACGGACGTTGGAGCGAATGCGCTGGGCAATGAAGAATGCGGCATCGTGAGGCAACTCGACTTTGGCCTGATCGGCCTTCTTCATCAGGATCGCCACGCGGGTTTCCAGCTCAGGAGGCTCGACCGCAACGGTCAGGCCCCAGCCGAAGCGGGATTTGAGGCGTTCTTCAAGGCCTTCGATTTCTTTCGGGTAGCGGTCACTGGTGAGAATGACCTGCTGACCACCCTCAAGCAGCGCGTTGAAGGTGTGGAAAAACTCTTCCTGGGAACGCTCCTTGCGGGCGAAGAACTGAATATCGTCGATCAGCAAGGCATCCACCGAACGGTAGAAACGCTTGAATTCGTTGATGGCGTTCAGTTGCAACGCCTTGACCATGTCGGCCACGAAGCGCTCGGAATGCAGGTACACGACCTTGGCATTCGGATTCTTCTTTAATAGATGGTTGCCCACCGCGTGCATCAAGTGGGTTTTACCCAGGCCGACACCACCATAAAGGAACAGCGGGTTGTAACCGTGCTTGGGATTGTCCGCCACCTGCCAGGCCGCCGCACGGGCGAGCTGGTTGGATTTACCTTCAACGAAGTTTTCGAAGGTGAACGTGCGATTCAGGTAACTGGTGTGCTTGAGCGCACCTTCTACCTGCACGGTGCGCTGCTCCGCGCGAACCGGGGCCTGCTGCGAAGCGGCGCCGGCCATCGGGTCGAAGCTGTCGCGGGAAGGTTCTTCGCTGACTTCAGCGGCCTTCTGTGTGGAACGTTTGGCCGGAGCAGGGGCTGGCGTCGGTGCCGGATTGCTCGCTGGCACATTATTGGCCTGCGCCTGAGCAACTTGCGCGGCCGCCAGCGGCGCATTGGGTGCGGCACGAGGTGCCGAGCTGCGCTTGCTGCCTATTAACAAGGACAGCGCCGGTGTCGAGCCATTGCCGTGCTCATCCAGCAATTCAAGGACGCGGCCCAGGTACTTTTCGTTGACCCAGTCCAGCACGAATCGATTCGGTGCGTAGACGCGCAACTCGTCGCCTTCGGCTTCGACCTGTAGTGGACGGATCCAGGTGTTGAATTGTTGGGCAGGCAGCTCTTCGCGCAAAAGCTCCACGCACTGCTGCCAAAGTTCCACTGACACGGATATCCCCTAAGTTGAAAGCCGGTGAGGCAAAAACAAGCGGCCATTGTAGCGGCGAGCGGTTCACTTATCCACATGCAGGTAGGTCCATCTCCATCATTTATCAATGCGTTAAAGCATTAAAAGGCGACCAACGGCACATGAATAAGCCCTGTGGATAAACACCTCTGAGGGCACTGGACAACTGGGGGCTAAACCCGGTGGATAACCAGCCTGTGGATAACAAGCCCTTTCACACACAGCTTTTCCGATAGCGCAGCACAGGCTGAACACGGTTTTCCACTGTAGTTGTCATTCTCTGTACACCCCGAAGAATAAGGCCCCATGGCAGTTATCCACAGAAGATGGCGTGTCTAGCTTTTACAAGCTTTACAGAAAAGCTTTAAATAATTCCCTTCTTTATTTCTATATCTGGCTGACAGGCTTTCGAGCTCAAACCCTGCCCTGATCTATTTATAAGGAAACGCTGGTTGGAAATTGACCTGAAGGCTTGCTTTCTCTAGAATCCCCGGTCTCTTAAAACGGGGGCCATTCCGGCCCGTTGTGGACGAACCAGGTAACACGACATGAAACGTACTTTCCAACCAAGCACTATCAAACGCGCTCGTACCCACGGTTTCCGTGCTCGCATGGCTACCAAGAACGGCCGCGCAGTCCTGTCGCGTCGTCGCGCCAAAGGTCGTGCGCGTCTGGCAGTTTGATAATCCGGTACTGGAGGTGAGTCAGGACTTCAGTCGGGAAAAGCGTCTGCTTACCCCCCGGCATTTCAAGGCAGTCTTTGACTCCCCTACCGGCAAGGTTCCGGGGAAAAATCTCCTGCTCCTTGCGCGCAACAACGATCTTGATCACCCCCGTCTCGGGCTGGTTATCGGGAAAAAGAGCGTAAAGCTCTCCGTTGAGCGCAATCGCCTCAAACGTCTGATGCGCGAATCGTTCCGTCTGCACCAGGATTCACTGGTCGGCTGGGACATCGTTATCGTCGCGCGCAAAGGTTTGGGTGATGTAGAAAACCCCGAATTGATTCAGCATTTCGGCAAACTCTGGAAGCGTCTGGCACGCAACAAGCCCGTTCCGGCAGTCAAAACCGAAACTGTAGGGGTAGACAGTACCGATGCGTAAACTGGCCCTCGTTCCGATCCAGTTTTATCGCTATGCCATTAGTCCTTTAATGGCCAGCCACTGTCGCTTCTACCCCAGTTGTTCCTGCTACGCGTATGAAGCCATTGAAAATCATGGCCTTCTGCGCGGTGGCTGGCTGACCTTTCGTCGTTTAGGTCGCTGTCATCCGTGGAATCCCGGTGGTTATGACCCGGTTCCACCTGTCCCTACCTCCCGTTCTTCTTCGATGGCCGAGTAATCATGGATATCAAACGCACGATCCTGATCGTCGCCCTGGCAATCGTGTCCTACGTCATGGTTCTTAAATGGAACCAGGATTATGGCCAGGCTGCCCTGCCGACTCAGAATGTTGCTTCCAGTACGACTACATCCGGTTTGCCGGACACCGCCACTGGCACAAATGCTGCCAGTGACGATATTCCGCGCGCCGCCAGCGATACCAGCGCACCTGCCGAAACGCCGGTCGCCGCCAGCAAGGATCTGATTCAGGTCAAGACCGATGTGCTCGATCTGGCGATCGATCCACAGGGTGGCGACGTTGCGCAACTGACTCTGCCTTTGTATCCACGTCGTCAGGATCGTCCTGACGTTCCGTTCCAGCTGTTCGATAACGGCGGCGAACGTGTATATCTGGCGCAAAGCGGTCTGATCGGTACCAACGGCCCGGATGCAAACCCGGCCGGTCGTCCGGTTTATTCCTCGGAGAAGAAGGTTTACCAACTGGCTGACGGTCAGGATCAACTCGTCGTTGACCTGAAATTCAGCAAGGACGGCGTCAACTACATCAAGCGTTTCACCATGAAACGTGGGCTGTACGACGTCGCTGTCTCCTACATTGTGGATAACCAGAGCGCTCAGCCCTGGAACGGCGCAATGTTTGCCCAGTTGAAGCGCGACGCCAGCGCTGATCCTTCGTCGACCACTGCTACTGGCACCGCGACTTACCTGGGCGCCGCCCTGTGGACAAGTTCCGAGCCGTACAAGAAAGTGTCGATGAAGGACATGGACAAGGCGCAGCTCAAGGAAACGGTCACCGGTGGTTGGGTAGCCTGGTTGCAGCACTACTTCGTGACCGCGTGGATTCCGGCCAAGGGCGAAAACAACATCGTCCAGACCCGTAAAGACAGCAAAGGCAACTACATCATTGGTTACACCGGTCCGACTCTGACCGCTGCTCCGGGTGCGAAAGTTGAAACCAGTGCTGTGCTGTACGCCGGTCCGAAGAGTCAGGCTGTACTGAAAGAGTTGTCCCCAGGTCTGGAACTGACCGTCGACTACGGCATTCTGTGGTTCATTGCCCAGCCGATCTTCTGGCTGCTGCAACATATCCACGCCATTGTCGGTAACTGGGGATGGTCGATCATCTTCCTGACCATGCTGATCAAAGGGATTTTCTTCCCGCTGTCGGCCGCCAGCTACAAATCGATGGCGCGCATGCGTGCCGTGGCTCCGAAACTGGCTGCGCTGAAAGAGCAACATGGCGATGACCGGCAGAAAATGTCGCAGGCCATGATGGAGCTGTACAAGAAAGAGAAGATCAATCCACTGGGCGGCTGCTTGCCGATCCTCGTGCAGATGCCGGTCTTCCTGTCGCTGTACTGGGTTCTGCTGGAAAGCGTGGAAATGCGCCAGGCGCCGTTCATGCTGTGGATCACTGACCTGTCGATCAAGGATCCGTTCTTCATTCTGCCGATCATCATGGGCGCAACCATGTTCATCCAGCAGCAGCTGAACCCGACGCCTCCGGATCCGATGCAGGCGAAGGTCATGAAAATGATGCCAATCATCTTCACCTTCTTCTTCCTGTGGTTCCCGGCGGGCCTGGTGCTGTACTGGGTTGTGAACAACTGCCTGTCGATTGCACAACAGTGGTACATCACGCGTAAGATCGAAGCGGCGACGAAAAAAGCCGAGGCGTAACTTGCACTGTGGATAACACCACTCAAAGCGCCCCCTAGTGGGGCGTTTTGCTATCTGCCACTTTTGTCTGGATGCCGCTTTATGAGCACACCCCGTGAAACCATCGCCGCTGTCGCCACCGCTCAAGGGCGCGGCGGTGTGGGCATCGTCCGTATTTCCGGGCCGTTGGCCAGCGTTGCGGCAATAGCCATCAGCGGCCGAGAACTGAAACCACGTTACGCCCATTACGGGCCGTTTTTCAGTGACGACCAGCAGGTGCTGGACGAAGGTCTGGCTTTGTATTTTCCGGGTCCGAACTCGTTTACCGGCGAAGACGTCTTGGAATTGCAGGGCCATGGCGGCCCGATCGTTCTGGACATGTTGCTCAAGCGTTGTCTGGAACTGGGCTGCCGTCTGGCCCGTCCAGGTGAATTCAGCGAGCGCGCCTTCCTTAATGACAAACTCGATCTGGCCCAGGCCGAGGCAATCGCCGATTTGATCGAAGCCAGTTCTGCACAGGCTGCGCGCAATGCATTGCGTTCATTACAAGGTGCGTTTTCCCAGCGTGTGCATAACTTGACCGAGCAACTGATCGGTCTGCGTATCTACGTCGAAGCCGCCATCGACTTCCCGGAAGAGGAAATCGACTTTCTCGCCGACGGTCATGTATTGGGCATGCTCGATAAGGTACGCGATGAGTTATCCACAGTGCTGCGTGAAGCGGGGCAGGGCGCATTGTTGCGTGATGGTATGACAGTCGTCATCGCTGGGCGGCCGAATGCCGGAAAATCCAGCCTGTTGAATGCATTGGCCGGTCGCGAAGCCGCCATCGTCACCGAGATTGCCGGTACTACGCGGGATATCCTGCGCGAACATATCCACATCGACGGGATGCCGTTGCATGTGGTCGATACTGCAGGACTGCGTGACACCGATGATCATGTGGAAAAGATCGGTGTGGAACGGGCGTTGAAAGCCATTGGTGAAGCGGATCGGGTTTTGCTGGTGGTCGATGCGACCGCACCAGAAGCACTGGATCCTTTTGCTTTGTGGCCAGAATTCCTCGAATCACGACCGGACCCTGCGAAAGTCACCCTGATCCGTAACAAGTCCGATCTGACCGGTGAAGCGATTGCTCTGGAAACCAGTGACGACGGCCACGTGACCATCAGTCTCAGCGCCAAGTCCGCTGAAGGCCTCGACCTGCTGCGTGATCATCTAAAGGCGTGCATGGGTTACGAGCAGACCTCGGAGAGCAGCTTCAGCGCACGTCGCCGGCATCTGGAGGCACTGCGCCACGCCAGCGCGGCATTGGAACATGGCCGCGCGCAACTGACCCTGGCGGGCGCTGGGGAGTTGCTCGCTGAGGATTTGCGCCAGGCTCAACATTCCCTGGGTGAAATTACCGGGGCGTTCAGCTCTGATGATTTGCTCGGAAGGATTTTCTCCAGCTTCTGCATCGGCAAATAAAGAAAGGGGCTGTGGATAATTCATCCACAGCCCCTTTTTTGTTCACCAGTTATAGGACACCGTACCGAGCAAAGTACGATCCTCGCCCCAGTAACAGCGACCTGCGTCGTTGCATCCCGAAACGTATTCCTTATCGAACAGGTTCTTCGCGTTCAAATCGACACTCCAGTGTGTATCGATCTGATATCCAACAGCCGCGTCGACCAATGTCACGTCGCCGGCATCCAGTTTTCCGTAGAGAGAAGGCGAAGTGTAGGCAAACGCACTGTCGAAATAACGCACGCCACCGGCCACATACAAGCCTTTCAAATCACCGTCGAGGAAGCGATATTTCGCCCAGGCCGACGCTTGATTACGCGGCACGCCGGTCATTTGGTGGCCCTTGACCAGCGACGTCGCCGAATCCTTGGTAATTTTTGCGTCGGTGTAGGTATAAGCCGCCGTGACATTGAGGTTCTGCGTCAAATTACTGTTGAGTTCCAGCTCCACCCCTTTGGCGCGGCTTTCGCCCACCTGGCGATAGGTTGACGTCGTTGCGTCGAAATAGGTGTCGTCCTTCTTGCGCAGGTCATACACCGAAGCGGTGAAAGCGGTGTCCCAGCCCATCGGTTCGTACTTCAAACCCACTTCGTACTGGCTGCTGGTGATCGGATCAAGCGGTGCGCCGGCATTGGAAATCTGCTGCACCGGCACGAACGCTGTTGAATAGCTGACATACGGCGTCATGCCGTTGTCGAACTCATACATCACGCCGCCCTGATAGGTGAACTTCTTGTCCTCGGAGCTGATGTTGCTGCCTCGCGCCACCTTGTCGCGGAAGTCACTGTCGACCCAGTCCTGGCGCCCGCCCAGCAGGAACAGCCAGTGGTCGTACTTGCTCTGAATCTGTGCATAAACACCCTTCATCTGCTGCTCGAGCAAAGTGTTCTGCACGGCAATTGGCGTGGTCGGATCGCGCAGGTAAACCGGGTTATACACATCGATCGGCCCGACAACGCCGGCATTCCAGTCCTGGTTGAACGAGGTGCGATCGTAGCTGACGCCAAACAGCACGGTGTTTTCCAGCTCGCCCGCCTCGAACTTGCCTTCGAGCTGGTTATCCAGCGAATACACCATGGATTTGTTGAAGCGATCGTAAGCGGTCACGTTCAACCGCGTGCCGAAACCGGCGTTGTTCAGATTGCCCGGCCAGGTTTCGTGGCGGGTGATGCGCGACTGCATGTAGCGCGAGTTCTGGCGGAACTGCCAGTCGTCGTTGAACGAGTGGCTGAACTCGTAACCGCTGCTCCAGGTTTCCCGTTCGAAGGTATTCCAGTCCGGGTCGCCGAGCATTGTGTCTTTGGATAATTGGCCGTTGGGATTACTCAGCAACGTGCCGGCGGCCGGCAGGCCAAGCTCCATGTTGGTGTGGTCTTTCTGGTAGTTGGCCAGCAGCGTCAGCGTATTGAAATCGTCGAAGTTCAGGGTCAGCGAAGGGGCGATATAAATCCGGTCGTCAGGAACGTGCTCGGTCTGGGTATCGGATTTGCGCCCCTGCATCACCACGCGTCCGAGAACGTTGCCGTTGTCATTGAGCGGGCCGGAGACATCTACGCCGATTTGCCGGCGATTGTTCGAGCCATAGCCCAGTTGCACTTCGCCCTGAGGCGCGGCGGTCGGGCGTTTGCTGACCAGATTGACCAGACCGCCTGGCGCATTTTCGCCATACAGCAGCGAAGACGGGCCACGGAACACCTCGACCCGTTCAAGTCCGTACGGCTCGGTGCTGGTGTCATAGCGATTGCCCTGCACGCGCAGTCCATCGCGCAGCAGACCGTAGCCGTAATCGGTGGCGTTGAAACCACGGATATAAAACAGGTCTCCAGCCAGGCTGTCACCGGCGGCGAACGGTGGGGCGAAGATTCCCGGCACGTAGCCGAGGACGTCGGTGAGTGTCTGGGATTTCTGATCCTTGATCCGCTGACCGGTCACCACTGACACCGAACGCGGTGTTTGCGACAGCGGCGTACTGGTTTTCGTACCGATCCGGCTGTTTTGTGCCTTGTAGCCGACGTCGGCGGCGTAATCCAGATGCATTGGATTGCCCAACTGCGCATTGATGTTGGTCGGCGCCAGTTCCAGGGCGTCACCGTTAGGCACGTTCTTCAGAATGTAACTGCCAGGAGCTTGTGGCACTGCCTGTAAACCCGAGCCTTGCAGCAATCGGGCAAAACCCTGGTCGACGCTGAAATCGCCGTTCAACCCGGCACTGCGCAAGCGGCTGGTCTGCTGCGGCGAGAACGACAGAATCACATTGGCGGCAGAGGCGAACTGGCTCAAGGCACTATCCAGCGGGCCGGCGGCAATGGCGTAACGCTGGGATACCGACGCCGCGAAGGCGCTGTTGCTGATCACCAGACAAGACGCAGCGCTGGCCATCAATAAGCTGCATGCAATGCAATGTGGAGAAAAGCGCTGACGGAACGTGGGAAGACGCATGTGTGGATTAGCCCTGAAGGTGGCGAAGAGCCGCGTTTATCGCGATTACCTGTAGGGCCGGGTCAGGGCGAAAAAAGATAACCCTGCTTGAAATTATTTTTCCCCAGGCATTTTTTGATCAAGCGCTATGGCTGATCGAGACCCAGTAACGGCTGAAATAACGCACGTTGATTGGCAACGAGGCCTGAAGGTTGGCCAGCACTGCGTCGGTCGAATCGAGCCGGAAAGTCCCGGAGACCCGCAGATCCCGGGCGCGGCGATCACAATGCAATACACCACTGCGATAGCGTCCCAACTCCGCGATTACGTCGCCCAGGCGCGCGTCGAGAACGATCAACTGGCCGTTGATCCAGCCGACGTCTGATGGTTGGAAGGGATGACTGAGGCCGATATGTCGACTATCGAAATCCGCGCCTTCGCCTGCGTTGAGGATGAGCGCAGCAGTGGATGACTGCGCAGGTTGAACGCTGACTCGATCCTCCAGCACGCCGACCCGGGTTGAGTCCGGCATCTGATGCACGGAGAAGCGGGTGCCCAACGCTTGAATCCGCCCGTCGCGGGTTTGCACATAAAACGGCCGCTGATCGCCAAGCTTGCCGGTTTGGACGAGGATTTCACCGGCACGCAGTTGGATCAGGCGTTGCGCTGCGTCGAAAGAAACATCGATGGCCGAGTCGGTGTTGAGCTGGATCTGGCTGCCATCGGCCAGGCTGATAGTGCGACGCTGGCCCACACCGGTTTTATAGTCGGCCCAGACGTTGCCCAGGGATGTGTGTCGTTGAACGTTCCAGCCAACGAAACCTGTTCCCGCTGCAAGCAACAGCAGTTTGAGTGCCTGGCGTCTTTGTTGGCCGCTATTGAGCGCACGTCGTTTCAGATCCTGCGGCAGCGTACCGAGGTGGCGCTGCAATTGTTCCATCTGGTTCCACGCCGCCAGATGCGCTGGATCGCTGTCTATCCACAGCTGCCAGGCCTTTTGTTCGGCAAGGCTCGGTGGCTGGGATTGAAACTGCACGTACCAGCTGGCGGCAGTTTCCAGTACCTGACGGTTTGCAGCGGCGGCCATCATGGCTGCGCCATGACCAGGGCGCACTCAGTCAGGGCGCGGATCATGTGTTTTTTTACTGTGGTCAGCGAGACTCTCAATTGCACGGCGATCTGTTGATAAGTCAGTCCGTCGACTTGCGAAAGCATGAAGATCTGCCGTGTTCGCGGACCCAGTCCGGTCAATGCTTTATCCACAGCGATCAGGGTTTCAATGATCAGCGCTCTGTCTTCTTCGCTGATGACTGACGCTTCCGGCCGAGCTGCGAGGGCCTGCAGATAAGCGCTTTCAATCGCCCTGCGTCTATAACGATCGATGACCAGGCCGCGCGCAATGGTCGTCAGGTAATCCCTCGGCTCACGAATATGAGCTGCATTGCGCGCCGCCAGAACTCGCAAAAACGTGTCATGCGCCACATCGGCTGCATCGCAGGCGTTGTGCAGTTTGCCCTTGAGCCAACCATACAGCCACGAATGATGTTGCTCGTAGATTTGCTCGATCGCAGCGGTGTGGGCGGGTAGGGGCATGGGAGAAACTGATGTTTTAATGATAATGGCTATTATTAGCTTCTGTTACGTCCTCTCACAATAGCCTTTTCATTTCCTGCCCTTGGCTTGCCGAGCGTCACTAATCCCTAGCTGACGCTTTTTTTGCGTCCGGAAAAAGACATGTTGGCGATTTTCTGTGGACTAAGCCCTGTGAATAACTGCTCCTGAGGTCAGTTGATAGAGGGGGTTGAAAACTGGATATAACCCGCTCTGTGGATAACCATCCCTTTCATCCACAGGCTTACACCGGTTATCCAAGGGCCTCATTGCCACATGAGCACAGAGTTTTGAACCTCTGTACACACTGTAAAACATGGCCTGTAGCGATCTATCCACAGAAATGGTGCTCAGTAAGAATAAACATAAAAACAAAGGTTTTATAAATTTCTCTCTTTTTTATTTTTTTAACCTCGAGTTCTCCACAGCTGGTTAAATTTTGTGCAAAGGGTTCTTTAGAAAGGGCGAAGTCCCTATACTTGCCGACCAGGTCCAGAAACCTGGTTTCAATATTTCCTGAATGACCTACTTAAGCAGGCACGAGGTGCGTGGTGGATTTCCCTTCCCGTTTTGAAGTGATCGTCATCGGCGGCGGTCATGCCGGTACCGAGGCAGCACTGGCTTCAGCACGCATGGGGGCAAAAACCCTGTTGCTGACGCATAACGTGGAAACCCTCGGCGCCATGAGTTGCAACCCGGCCATCGGTGGCATCGGCAAAAGCCATCTGGTCAAGGAAATCGATGCCCTCGGCGGCGCGATGGCCATGGCTACCGACAAGGGCGGCATCCAGTTTCGTGTGTTGAACAGCCGCAAAGGCCCGGCAGTACGGGCGACCCGTGCGCAAGCCGACCGAATTCTCTATAAGGCCGCTGTCCGCGAAATCCTCGAAAACCAGCCAAACCTGTGGATATTTCAACAGGCTGCTGACGACCTGATCGTCGAGCAGGAGCAAGTCCGTGGTGTCGTCACACAGATGGGTCTGCGTTTCTTCGCCGATTCCGTGGTGTTGACCACCGGTACATTCCTCGGTGGACTTATCCACATTGGTTTGCAGAATTTCTCTGGCGGTCGCGCCGGTGATCCACCGTCGATTGCTCTGGCCCACCGTCTGCGTGAGTTGCCATTGCGTGTCGGGCGCCTGAAGACCGGTACACCGCCGCGTATTGATGGCAAATCTGTGGATTTCTCGGTGATGACCGAGCAGCCGGGTGACACTCCGATCCCGGTGATGTCGTTCATGGGCAGCAAGGAGCAGCATCCGCGCCAGGTCAGTTGCTGGATCACCCATACCAATGCGCGTACCCACGAAATCATCGCGGCGAATCTTGATCGTTCGCCGATGTATTCCGCTGCCGGTGAAATCGAAGGTGTCGGCCCGCGTTATTGCCCGTCGATCGAAGACAAGATTCATCGCTTTGCCGACAAGGAAAGCCATCAGGTGTTCATCGAACCGGAAGGTCTGACCACCCATGAGCTGTATCCGAACGGGATATCCACAAGCCTGCCGTTCGACGTGCAATTGCAGATCGTGCAGTCGATCCGCGGTATGGAAAACGCGCACATCGTGCGTCCGGGTTATGCGATCGAGTACGACTACTTCGATCCGCGCGACCTCAAGTACAGCCTGGAAACCAAAGTCATCGGCGGTCTGTTCTTCGCCGGGCAGATCAACGGCACCACCGGTTACGAAGAAGCCGGCGCTCAAGGTCTGCTCGCCGGCGCCAACGCTGCGCTGCGGGCCAAGGGCAAAGAAGCCTGGTGTCCGCGCCGCGATGAAGCGTACATCGGCGTTCTGGTCGACGACCTGATCACCCTCGGTACCCAAGAGCCGTACCGCATGTTCACCTCTCGCGCCGAGTACCGCCTGATTCTGCGCGAAGACAACGCCGACCTGCGTCTGACCGAAAAAGGGCGCGAGCTCGGTCTGGTCGATGACGCGCGCTGGGCGGCCTTCTGCAAGAAACGCGAAAGCATCGAGCTTGAAGAACAGCGTCTGAAAAGCACTTGGGTACGGCCAAATACTCCGCAGGGCGATGCTATTGCTGACAAGTTCGGCACGCCGCTGACTCACGAGTACAACCTGCTCAACCTGTTGAGCCGTCCGGAAATCGACTATGCCGGTCTGGTCGAAGTGACCGGGCAGGGCGCCGAAGATCCACAAGTCGCCGAGCAGGTCGAGATCAAGACCAAATACGCCGGTTACATCGACCGCCAACAGGACGAAATCGCCCGTCTGCGCGCCAGCGAAGACACGAAATTGCCTGTGGATATCGATTACACCAACATCTCCGGTCTGTCCAAGGAGATCCAGAGCAAGCTCGGCGCCACACGTCCCGAAACGCTGGGCCAGGCTTCGCGGATCCCGGGCGTAACCCCGGCGGCGATTTCGCTGTTGATGATTCATTTGAAAAAACGCGGCGCGGGCCGTCAGTTGGAGCAAAGCGCTTGAGTGCCAAGGTCACTTCGCAACACGCCGAAGAGTTATCCACAGGAGCCCGCGAGCTCAGTGTCAGTCTCACAGAAACCCAGCACGAATTGCTGCTGGGTTACCTGGCCCTGTTGATCAAATGGAACCAGGCCTACAACCTGACCGCCGTGCGCGATCCGGACGAAATGGTTTCGCGGCACTTGCTCGATAGTCTCAGCGTGATGTCGTTTATCGAAAACGGTCGCTGGCTCGATGTCGGCAGTGGCGGTGGCATGCCTGGTATTCCGCTGGCGATCCTGTATCCGGACTCGCAGGTGACCTGTCTGGACAGCAATGGCAAGAAAACCCGCTTCCTGACTCAGGTCAAACTGGAGCTGAAGCTGGATAACCTGCAAGTTATCCACAGTCGCGTCGAAGCCTTCCAGCCTGCGCAGCCATTCAACGGCATCATTTCCCGGGCCTTCAGCAGCATGGAAAACTTCACCAACTGGACTCGCCACTTGGGCGATGCCGATACACGCTGGCTGGCAATGAAGGGCGTTCATCCGGCCGATGAGCTGGTAGCATTGCCGGCAGATTTCAAACTCGATAGCGAACACGCCCTGGCCGTCCCCGGTTGCCAAGGCCAACGCCATCTGCTGATACTGCGCCGCACGGCATGATTGGGAACACAAGCAAGAATGGCTAAGGTATTCGCGATAGCGAACCAGAAGGGTGGTGTGGGCAAGACCACCACCTGCATCAACCTCGCAGCATCCCTGGTCGCGACCAAGCGCCGGGTGCTGTTGATCGATCTCGATCCACAGGGCAACGCCACCATGGGTAGCGGTGTGGATAAACATGGTCTGGAAAACTCGGTCTACGATCTGCTGATCGGTGAATGCGACCTGGGTCAGGCCATGCACTTCTCCGAGCACGGCGGTTATCAATTGCTGCCGGCCAACCGCGATCTGACCGCGGCCGAAGTGGTGCTGCTGGAAATGCAGATGAAGGAAAGCCGTCTGCGCAGCGCACTGGCGCCGATCCGTGACAACTACGATTACATTTTGATCGACTGCCCACCGTCGCTGTCGATGCTCACACTCAACGCACTGGTCGCCGCTGACGGGGTGATTATCCCCATGCAGTGCGAATACTTTGCGCTGGAAGGTTTGAGCGACCTTGTGGATAACATCAAGCGCATCGCCGAGCTGCTCAACCCGAACCTGAAAGTCGAAGGCCTGCTGCGGACCATGTACGACCCGCGCTTGAGCCTGATGAACGATGTTTCGGCGCAGCTCAAGGAGCACTTCGGCGATCAGCTGTACGACACGGTGATCCCGCGCAACATTCGCTTGGCCGAAGCACCGAGCTACGGCATGCCGGCGCTGGCTTACGACAAGCAATCGCGTGGTGCCCTGGCCTATCTGGCTCTGGCAGGCGAGATGGTTCGTCGTCAGCGCAAAAATTCACGCATTGCTGCTGCTCAGCCAACTTAAGGAATCCCCATGGCCGTCAAGAAACGAGGTCTCGGACGTGGACTGGATGCACTGCTGAGTGGTCCGACGGTCAGCGCGCTGGAAGAACAAGCCGCGCAGGCTGACACCCGCGAACTGCAACACCTGCCGCTGGACCTGCTGCAGCGTGGCAAATATCAGCCGCGCCGTGACATGGACCCGCAGGCCCTGGAAGAGCTGGCGCAGTCGATCAAGGCCCAAGGTGTGATGCAGCCGATCGTGGTGCGCCCGATTGGCGGCGGTCGCTTCGAGATCATTGCCGGTGAACGCCGCTGGCGCGCCAGTCAGCAGGCCGGGCAGGAAACCATCCCGGCGATGGTTCGCGATGTGCCGGATGAAACCGCCATTGCGATTGCGCTGATCGAGAACATCCAGCGCGAAGATCTCAATCCGATCGAAGAAGCCGTCGCCTTACAGCGCTTGCAGCAGGAATTCCAGCTGACTCAGCAGCAGGTTGCCGAGGCTGTGGGTAAGTCGCGGGTGACTGTGGCTAACCTGTTGCGACTTATTGCACTGCCTGAAGTGATCAAGACAATGCTGTCGCACGGTGACCTGGAAATGGGTCACGCGCGTGCCTTGCTCGGTCTGCCGGACAATCAGCAGGTCGAAGGGGCGCGACATGTTGTCGCACGAGGACTGACTGTGCGCCAAACCGAGGCACTGGTTCGCCAGTGGTTGAGTGGCAAACCGGAGCCTGTGGAAGCTGCAAAACCCGACCCGGATATCGCCCGTCTCGAGCAGCGTTTGGCCGAGCGCCTAGGCTCTGCGGTGCAGATTCGCCATGGCAAGAAGGGCAAAGGCCAATTGGTGATTGGTTATAACTCGCTCGACGAGCTTCAAGGTGTGCTCGCACACATCCGCTGAAACATTTCCTCATGTAGCGCGCAGTCGGAAATCACTACCTGACAGTTGAATAGGGGCAGAACCGCCCCTATACTCTGCGCGCATTTTGTCGGCACAAATTATGCCAAGTTATTGAATTTCGGCAGCCGACCATTGGAGAGCAACTGTGATGGAAACCCGCACGCCAAACCGCTTGCCTTTCCATCGCCTGGCGGTTTTTCCGGTGTTGATGGCTCAATTTGTCATTCTGCTCATTGCCGCTTTGGCGCTCTGGCAATGGCATGGAGTCGTTGCCGGATACTCGGGACTTTGCGGAGGCCTGATAGCCTTGCTGCCCAATGTTTATTTCGCTCACAGGGCATTTCGGTTTTCCGGCGCCCGAGCAGCCCAGTCCATCGTCCGGTCTTTTTATGCCGGCGAGGCAGGCAAACTTATTTTGACGGCAGTGCTGTTTGCACTGGTGTTCGCAGGTGTGAAGCCACTGGCGCCGATCGCAGTATTCGGCGTGTTCGTGCTGACGCAGTCGGTCAGCTGGTTCGCTCCCCTGCTGATGAGAACAAGACTTTCGAGACCTTAGGGCGTTTGAGGCAACCATGGCAGAGACAACCGCTTCGGGCTATATCCAGCACCACTTGCAGAACCTGACTTTCGGTCAGCTACCCAACGGCGGCTGGGGCTTTGCCCACACCGCAGCAGAAGCCAAGGAAATGGGCTTCTGGGCTTTCCACGTCGATACCCTCGGCTGGTCGGTCGCGCTGGGTCTGATCTTCGTTCTTCTTTTCCGCATGGCGGCAAAGAAAGCGACTTCGGGTCAGCCGGGTGCCTTGCAGAACTTCGTTGAAGTATTGGTCGAATTCGTCGATGGCAGCGTGAAAGACAGCTTCCATGGCCGTAGCCCGGTGATTGCACCGCTGGCACTGACCATCTTCGTCTGGGTGTTCCTGATGAACGCCGTCGACCTGGTACCGGTCGACTGGATTCCTCAGCTGGCCATCCTGATCTCCGGCGATGCCCACATCCCGTTCCGCGCCGTGTCGACTACCGACCCGAACGCGACTCTGGGCATGGCGTTCTCGGTGTTCGCACTGATCATTTTCTACAGCATCAAGGTCAAGGGCATCGGTGGCTTCATCGGCGAACTGACCCTGCACCCGTTCGGCAGCAAGAACATCTTCGTTCAGGCCCTGCTGATCCCGGTGAACTTCCTGCTGGAATTCGTCACCCTGATCGCCAAGCCGATCTCTCTGGCTCTGCGTCTGTTCGGCAACATGTATGCCGGCGAGCTGGTGTTCATTCTGATCGCTGTGATGTTCGGCAGCGGCCTGCTCTGGCTCAGCGGCCTGGGCGTTGTTCTGCAGTGGGCGTGGGCTGTATTCCACATCCTGATCATCACCCTGCAGGCGTTCATCTTCATGATGCTGACCATCGTCTACCTGTCGATGGCGCACGAAGAAAACCATTAAGACCAGTCTCGACTAGTCTGATGTTCCTCCCGGTCAAACGGGAGGGAGCTCCTTGCGGGGCAGCTGAAACGATTTGTTTTACCGCTTTAATCTAAAAAACCTAAACCATACGACGTAAAAGTCGGGAGGAAAGATGGAAACTGTAGTTGGTCTAACCGCTATCGCTGTTGCACTGTTGATCGGCCTGGGCGCACTGGGTACCGCAATTGGTTTCGGCCTGCTGGGCGGCAAGTTCCTGGAAGGCGCAGCGCGTCAGCCAGAAATGGTTCCAATGCTGCAAGTGAAAATGTTCATCGTTGCCGGTCTGCTCGACGCCGTAACCATGATCGGTGTTGGTATCGCTCTGTTCTTCACCTTTGCGAACCCGTTCGTTGGTCAGATCGCTGGCTGATTACTCGGATCTTCCGGGTAATTTGGTGTGATGGACAACGTAACTGCGAGGTGTTGGCGTGAACATTAATGCGACCCTGATTGGCCAGTCCGTTGCGTTCCTGATTTTTGTACTGTTCTGCATGAAGTATGTATGGCCTCCGGTCATCGCTGCTCTGCACGAACGTCAAAAGAAGATCGCTGATGGTCTGGACGCTGCCAGCCGTGCAGCTCGCGACCTGGAGTTGGCCCAAGAGAAAGCGGGTCAGCAACTGCGCGAAGCGAAAGCTCAGGCAGCTGAAATCATCGAGCAAGCCAAGAAACGCGGTAACCAGATCGTCGAAGAGGCTGTTGAAAAAGCCCGTATCGACGCTGACCGTGTGAAGGTTCAGGCTCAAGCCGAGATCGAACAGGAACTGAACAGCGTCAAAGACAAGCTGCGTGCCCAAGTGGGCTTGCTGGCTGTTGGCGGCGCCGAGAAGATCCTGGGTGCCACAATCGATCAAAACGCGCACGCAGAGCTGGTTAACCAACTGGCTGCTGAAATCTAAGCGAGGGCGATCATGGCAGAACTGACCACGTTGGCCCGACCTTACGCTAAGGCGGCCTTCGAGCACGCTCAGGCCCACCAGCAACTGGCCAATTGGTCAGCCATGCTCGGCCTGGCAGCAGCGGTGTCGCAAGACGACACCCTGCAGCGCGTGCTCAAGGCCCCGCGACTGACGAGCGCAGAAAAGGCCGCCACGTTCATTGACGTGTGCGGCGACAAGTTTGATGAAAAGGCACGCAATTTCATCAACGTCGTTGCCGAGAACGACCGTCTCCTGCTTCTGCCGGAGATCGCCGCTCTGTTCGACCTGTACAAGGCCGAACAAGAGAAATCGGTAGACGTTGAAGTAACCAGTGCATTTGCATTGAACCAAGAACAGCAAGACAAACTCGCCAAGGTTCTCAGTGCACGACTCAACCGGGAAGTGCGCCTGCAAGTTGCGGAGGACGCTGCCTTGATTGGTGGTGTCGTGATCCGCGCCGGCGACCTGGTTATCGATGGCTCGATTCGCGGCAAAATCGCGAAACTTGCCGAAGCATTGAAATCTTGAGTTTGAAGGGGCAGCAGAGCAATGCAGCAACTCAATCCTTCCGAAATAAGTGAAATTATCAAGGGCCGCATCGACAAGCTCGATGTGACCTCCCAAGCCCGTAACGAAGGCACTGTCGTCAGCGTATCTGACGGCATCGTGCGGATTCACGGTCTGGCCGACGTCATGTACGGCGAGATGATCGAGTTTCCGGGCGGCGTCTACGGTATGGCCCTCAACCTGGAGCAGGACTCCGTAGGTGCCGTGGTATTGGGCTCCTACCAGTCGCTGGCTGAAGGCATGAGCGCCAAGTGCACCGGCCGCATCCTCGAAGTTCCTGTTGGTAAGGAATTGCTGGGCCGCGTAGTCGATGCTCTGGGTAACCCTGTTGACGGCAAAGGTCCACTGGGCAACACCGAGACCGACGCGGTCGAGAAAGTTGCTCCAGGCGTGATCTGGCGTAAGTCGGTAGACCAGCCTGTACAGACTGGCTACAAGGCTGTCGATGCCATGATCCCTGTCGGCCGTGGCCAGCGTGAGCTGATCATCGGTGACCGTCAGATCGGTAAAACCGCTCTGGCGATCGACGCGATCATCAACCAGAAAGACAGCGGCATTTTCTGCGTCTACGTAGCCATCGGTCAGAAGCAATCGACCATCGCCAACGTGGTTCGCAAGCTGGAAGAAAACGGCGCCCTGGCCAACACGATCATCGTGGCTGCCAGTGCTTCGGAATCTCCTGCGCTGCAATTCCTGGCACCGTACTCCGGTTGCACCATGGGTGAATTCTTCCGCGACCGCGGTGAAGACGCGCTGATCGTTTATGACGATCTGTCCAAGCAGGCAGTGGCTTACCGCCAGATTTCCCTGCTGCTGCGCCGTCCACCAGGCCGTGAAGCTTACCCAGGCGACGTGTTCTATCTCCACTCCCGTCTGCTGGAGCGCGCATCCCGCGTTTCGGAAGAATACGTAGAGAAGTTCACCAACGGCGCAGTGACCGGCAAAACCGGTTCCCTGACCGCACTGCCGATCATCGAAACCCAGGCTGGCGACGTTTCCGCGTTCGTTCCGACCAACGTGATTTCCATCACCGACGGTCAGATCTTCCTGGAATCGGCCATGTTCAACTCGGGCATCCGCCCTGCAGTGAACGCCGGTGTTTCGGTATCCCGTGTGGGTGGTGCCGCTCAGACCAAGATCATCAAGAAGCTCTCCGGTGGCATCCGTACCGCTCTGGCTCAGTACCGTGAACTGGCGGCATTCGCCCAGTTCGCTTCTGACCTGGACGAAGCGACCCGCAAGCAACTTGAGCATGGTCAGCGCGTTACCGAGCTGATGAAGCAGAAGCAATACGCACCAATGTCGATCGCTGACATGGCGCTGTCGCTGTATGCCGCTGAGCGTGGGTTCCTGACTGACATTGAAATCGCCAAGGTCGGCAGCTTCGAACAAGCGCTGATTGCTTTCTTCAACCGCGATCACGCCGATTTGATGGCCAAGATCAACGTTAAAGGTGACTTCAATGACGAAATCGATGCTGGCATGAAAGCCGGTATCGAGAAGTTCAAGGCCACCCAAACCTGGTAAGCCGCAGCGGGAGCCGCGAGGCTCCCGCTTGCTAACCTGATAGGTGTTACATGGCAGGCGCAAAAGAGATTCGCAGTAAGATTGCGAGCATCAAAAGCACGCAAAAGATTACCAGCGCCATGGAAAAAGTGGCGGTCAGCAAAATGCGCAAGGCACAAATGCGCATGGCTGCTAGCCGTCCTTATGCGGAGCGTATCCGCCAGGTAATTGGGCATCTGGCCAACGCCAACCCGGAATACCGCCACCCGTTCATGATCGACCGCGAAATCAAGCGCGTCGGTTATGTCGTCGTGAGCAGTGACCGTGGTCTGTGCGGCGGCTTGAACACCAACCTGTTCAAGGCCCTGGTCAAGGACATGGCGGTAAACCGCGAAAACGGCGTCGAGATTGATCTGTGTGTAGTCGGTAGCAAGGGTGCGGCCTTTTTCCGCAACTTCGGCGGTAACGTCGTTGCAGCTATCAGCCACCTGGGTGAAGAGCCGTCGATCAATGATCTGATCGGCAGCGTCAAGGTGATGCTGGATGCCTACCTGGACGGCCGTATCGACCGCCTGTCCGTGGTGTCCAACAAGTTCATCAACACCATGACACAACAGCCTACCGTGGAGCAGTTGATTCCACTGGTGGCAACCCCGGATCAGGATCTCAAGCACCACTGGGACTATCTCTACGAACCGGACGCCAAAGAGCTGCTTGACGGCTTGATGGTCCGTTACGTCGAGTCGCAGGTCTACCAGGCGGTGGTCGAGAACAACGCGGCTGAACAGGCTGCGCGGATGATCGCGATGAAGAACGCTACCGACAACGCCGGTGATTTGATCAGCGATTTGCAGCTGATCTACAACAAGGCGCGTCAGGCTGCGATCACCCAAGAGATCTCGGAAATCGTCGGCGGCGCTGCCGCGGTTTAACGGTTCAAATATTCAGAGGATCCAGCTATGAGTAGCGGACGTATCGTTCAAATCATCGGCGCCGTTATCGACGTGGAATTTCCACGCGACAGCGTACCGAGCATCTACAACGCGCTGACTGTACAAAGCGCGGCCGCAACCACCCTGGAAGTTCAGCAGCAGCTGGGCGACGGCGTGGTGCGTACCATTGCGATGGGTTCCACCGAGGGCTTGAAGCGCGGTCTGGAAGTCACCGACTCTGGCGCAGCCATCTCCGTACCGGTCGGTAAAGCGACCCTGGGCCGGATCATGGACGTCCTCGGTAACCCGATCGACGAAGCTGGCCCGATCGACACCGAAGAGCGCTGGGGCATTCACCGCGCAGCACCTTCGTTCGCCGAGCAAGCAGGCGGCAACGACCTGCTGGAAACCGGCATCAAGGTTATCGACCTGGTCTGCCCGTTCGCCAAGGGCGGTAAAGTCGGTCTGTTCGGTGGTGCCGGTGTAGGCAAAACCGTAAACATGATGGAACTGATCCGTAACATCGCCATCGAGCACAGCGGTTATTCCGTGTTCGCCGGTGTGGGTGAGCGTACTCGTGAGGGTAACGACTTCTACCACGAGATGAAGGACTCCAACGTTCTGGACAAAGTGGCACTGGTTTACGGTCAGATGAACGAGCCGCCGGGAAACCGTCTGCGCGTAGCTCTGACTGGCCTGACCATGGCCGAGAAGTTCCGTGACGAAGGTAACGACGTTCTGCTGTTCGTCGACAACATCTATCGTTACACCCTGGCCGGTACTGAAGTATCCGCACTGCTGGGCCGTATGCCTTCGGCAGTAGGTTACCAGCCGACCCTGGCTGAAGAGATGGGCGTTCTGCAGGAACGTATCACTTCGACCAAGGAAGGTTCGATCACCTCGATCCAGGCGGTATACGTACCTGCGGACGACTTGACCGACCCGTCGCCAGCGACCACCTTCGCCCACTTGGACGCCACCGTCGTTCTGTCTCGTGACATCGCTTCCCTGGGTATCTACCCGGCGGTAGATCCACTGGATTCGACTTCGCGCCAGCTGGACCCGAACGTGATCGGTCAGGACCACTACGACACCGCTCGCGGCGTTCAGTATGTTCTGCAGCGTTACAAAGAGCTGAAAGACATCATCGCGATCCTGGGTATGGACGAGCTGTCGGAAGCCGACAAACAGTTGGTTAACCGTGCTCGTAAGATCCAGCGCTTCTTGTCGCAGCCGTTCTTCGTGGCTGAAGTCTTCACCGGTGCTTCGGGTAAATACGTTTCCCTGAAAGACACCATTGCTGGCTTCAAAGGCATCCTCAACGGTGACTACGACCACCTGCCAGAACAAGCGTTCTACATGGTTGGCGGCATCGAAGAAGCGATCGAGAAAGCCAAGAAACTGTAATCCCGGCGCCCGGCAACGGGCGCTAATTTAGGTTGAGGCAATCAGATGGCTATGACAGTCCATTGCGATATCGTCAGCGCGGAAGGGGAAATCTTTTCCGGCCTGGTCGAGATGGTGATTGCGCACGGTGCACTGGGTGATCTTGGTATCGCTCTGGGTCACGCGCCGCTGATCACTAATCTCAAGCCGGGTCCGATCCGCCTGATCAAGCAAGGCGGGGAAGCCGAGGTGTTCTACATCTCCGGTGGTTTCCTCGAGGTTCAGCCGAACATGGTCAAGGTACTTGCCGATACCGTGCAACGTGCCGCCGACCTGGATGAAGCTCAGGCTCAGGCAGCTCTCAAGGCTGCCGAGAATGCCCTGAACGAAAAAGGCGCGGACTTCGATTACGGCGCCGCTGCCACTCGTCTGGCCGAGGCTGCAGCCCAGCTGCGCACCGTCCAGCAGATCCGCAAGAAGTTTGGCGGTTAATCCGTCATCCGCTTGTTGTGCGATTGATAAAAAAGGGTAGCCTCGGCTACCCTTTTTTCTTTTCCGAATTTCAAACCCGGTCGCAGTTGCTGACCACCCAGGATTGGTAGCCAGTCATGTCTCTCGAAATCGTTATCCTCGCGGCCGGTCAAGGCACGCGCATGCGCTCGGCGCTGCCCAAGGTGCTGCACCCGATTGCCGGCAATTCCATGCTCGGCCATGTTATCCACAGCGCTCGGCAACTTGATCCACAACGCATTCACGTGGTGATCGGTCACGGTGCCGATGTGGTGCGTGAGCGGCTGGCAGCTGATGACCTGAATTTCGTGTTGCAGGACAAGCAACTGGGCACTGGCCATGCCACCGCCCAGGCGGTGCCGTTCATTGATGCCGACACCGTGCTGATTCTTTACGGTGATGTGCCGCTGATCGAAGTCGAAACCCTGCAACGTCTGCTCAAGCATGTCGTGCCGGGCCAGATGGGTTTGCTCACTGTCGAGCTGGATGACCCGACCGGTTACGGCCGCATCGTGCGTGATGCTGACGGCAAGGTCGCGGCAATCGTCGAGCACAAAGACGCCAGCGAAGCGCAACGTGCGATCACCGAAGGCAACACCGGCATCCTCGCTGTGCCGGCCAATCGCCTGGCGGACTGGATGAGTCGCCTGTCGAACAACAACGCGCAGGGCGAGTACTACCTCACCGACGTGATCGAAATGGCGGTCAGCGATGGTTTGGTCGTCGCCACCGAACAACCGCACGACCCGATGGAAGTGCAGGGCGCCAACGATCGCAAGCAGCTTTCTGAACTGGAGCGTCATTATCAGTTGCGCGCCGGCCGCCGCCTGATGGCTGAGGGCGTGACCCTGCGTGACCCGGCCCGCTTCGACGTACGCGGCGAAGTCAGCGTCGGTCGCGATGTGCTGATCGACATCAACGTGATCCTCGAAGGCAAGGTGATCATTGAAGACGACGTACAGATCGGCCCGAACTGCGTGATCAAGGACAGCACCCTGCGCAAAGGCGTGGTGATCAAGGCCAACAGTCATATAGAAGGCGCCATTCTCGGTGAAGGCAGTGACGCTGGTCCGTTCGCGCGGTTACGCCCGGGCACTGTGCTCGAAGCGCGCGCCCACGTGGGTAACTTCGTTGAGCTGAAAAATGCACACATGGGCGAGGGTGCCAAGGCTGGCCATCTGACCTATCTGGGCGATGCCGAAATCGGCGCACGAACCAACATCGGCGCCGGCACCATCACTTGCAACTACGATGGCGCCAACAAGTGGAAAACCGTGCTGGGTGCTGATGTGTTCATCGGTTCCAACAACTCGCTGGTCGCCCCTGTGGATATCTCCAACGGTGCAACTACTGCGGCCGGATCGACTATCACGCAAAATGTGGATAATGCTCAGCTGGCGGTTGGCCGAGCCCGTCAGAAGAACATTGACGGCTGGAAGCGGCCGGAAAAAATCAAAAAATCCTGATTTATCCACAACTCCTGTGGGAGCGAGACTGCTCGCGAATGCGGTTTTCCGGTCACGTCTTCAGTGGCTGAGACTCCTTTCGCGAGCGGGCTCGCTCCCACAGTCATTTCAATCTTTCTGAATTTTTCTCCTCGCGTCTTGACGGCAACCTTTCGATAGAGTTTCATTGCTTGCGTTATCTTTCGAATCGAAACTTAAGCCGCCATGTCCAAGCGCAATACTCCTCAACGTCGCCATAACATCCTCGCCTTGCTCAATGAGCAGGGCGAAGTCAGTGTCGACGAGCTGGCCAAGCGTTTCGAAACTTCGGAAGTTACGATTCGCAAGGATCTCGCCGCGCTGGAAACCCATGGTCTATTGCTGCGTCGTTACGGCGGTGCGATCACCATGCCGCAAGAGCTGGTCGCAGAAACGGCGCAGAGTATTTCCAAATACAAACAGGCGATCGCTCGCGCGGCGGTAAAACGCATCCGCGAGCACGCGCGCATCATCATCGACAGCGGCAGCACCACCGCCGCGATGATTCCCGAGCTGGGCCAGCAACCGGGTCTGGTGGTGATGACCAACTCGCTGCATGTCGCCAATGCCTTGAGCGAACTGGAACACGAGCCGGTGCTGCTGATGACCGGCGGCACTTGGGATCCACACTCGGAATCCTTTCAGGGCCAGGTCGCCGAGCAGGTACTACGCTCTTACGACTTCGACCAACTGTTCATCGGCGCCGACGGTATCGATCTGGTGCGCGGCACCACAACCTTCAACGAGTTGCTCGGCCTCAGCCGGGTCATGGCCGACGTTGCGCGAGAAGTCATCGTCATGGTCGAGGCCGACAAGATCGGTCGCAAGATTCCCAACCTGGAGCTGCCCTGGAGCAGCATCCATACCCTCATTACCGATGATCGCCTGTCTGTCGAGGCACGCGATCAGCTTCAGGCCCGTGGGATCACGTTGATCTGTGCGGCTGTCAGTCAGGAGAAATAACCATGTGTGGCATTGTTGGCGCTGTAGCTGAACGTAATATCACCGCCATCCTTCTCGAAGGCCTGAAGCGCCTCGAATACCGCGGCTATGACAGCGCCGGCGTGGCGGTCTACACCAACGACGAAACCCTGGAACGCATGCGCCGTCCGGGCAAGGTCAGCGAACTGGAAACCGCGCTGGCCGAACAGCCGCTGGCCGGCCGTCTCGGTATCGCCCACACCCGTTGGGCTACCCATGGCGCGCCGTGCGAGCGCAATGCCCACCCGCATTTTTCCGGTGACATTGCGGTGGTGCACAACGGCATCATCGAGAACCACGAAGCCCTGCGCGAACAGCTGAAAGCGCTGGGCTATGCGTTCAGCTCGGACACCGACACCGAAGTCATCGCCCACCTGCTGACCCACAAGCTCAAGGAACAACCGGACCTGACTGCCGCGCTCAAAGCGACCGTCAAGGAGCTGCACGGTGCCTACGGTCTGGCAGTGATCAATGCACAGCAACCGGATCGTCTGGTCGCCGCGCGCAGTGGCAGTCCATTGGTGATCGGCCTGGGTCTGGGCGAGAACTTCCTCGCTTCCGACCAACTCGCTCTGCGTCAGGTCACTGACCGCTTCATGTACCTGGAAGAAGGCGATATCGCTGAAATCCGTCGCGACAGCGTGCAGATCTGGGACGTGAACGGCAACGCTGTCGAGCGCCAGACCGTGCAGTACACCGATGGCGCCGAAGCCGCCGACAAGGGTGAGTTCCGCCATTACATGCTCAAGGAAATCCACGAGCAGCCGGCCGTGGTCCAGCGCACCCTCGAAGGTCGCCTGGGCAACAATCAAGTGCTGGTTGAGGCCTTCGGTCCACAAGCTGCCGAGCTGTTTGCCAAAGTACGCAACGTGCAGATCGTCGCCTGCGGCACCAGCTATCACGCCGGCATGGTCGCGCGTTACTGGCTCGAAGAACTGGCCGGTATTCCGTGCCAGGTGGAAGTCGCCAGCGAATTCCGTTATCGCAAAGTGGTGGTGCAGCCGGACACGCTGTTCGTGACCATCTCGCAGTCCGGCGAAACCGCTGACACCCTCGCGGCCCTGCGCAATGCCAAGGAGCTGGGCTTCCTCGCCAGCCTGGCGATCTGCAACGTCGGCATCAGCTCGCTGGTGCGCGAATCCGATCTGACCCTGTTGACCCAGGCCGGCCGCGAAATCGGTGTGGCCTCGACCAAAGCCTTTACCACGCAACTGGTCGGCCTGTTGCTGCTGACCCTGTCGCTGGGACAGGTGCGCGGCACTCTGGCTAATGGCGTCGAAGCCACACTCGTCGAAGAACTGCGTCGCCTGCCGACCCGTCTCGGCGAAGCGCTGGCGATGGACAGCACCGTGGAAAAAATCGCCGAGCTGTTTGCCGAGAAAAACCACACCCTGTTCCTCGGCCGCGGCGCGCAATTCCCGGTAGCGATGGAAGGTGCCTTGAAGCTCAAGGAGATCTCCTACATCCACGCCGAAGCCTACCCGGCCGGCGAGCTCAAACACGGGCCGCTGGCACTTGTGGATAACGACATGCCAGTGGTGACCGTCGCGCCGAACAACGAACTGCTGGAGAAGCTCAAATCCAACCTGCAGGAAGTCCGCGCTCGCGGCGGCGAGTTGATCGTGTTCGCGGACGAAAAGGCTGCGATGACCAACGGCGAAGGCACTCACGTGGTGCAGATGCCGCACATCCACGACATTCTCTCGCCGATCCTTTATACGATCCCGCTGCAACTGCTGTCGTACTACGTCGCCGTGCTCAAGGGCACCGACGTCGATCAACCGCGCAACCTGGCGAAATCGGTCACCGTGGAATAAGTTATCCACCGTTGATCTAAGCTCTCCCACAATCGCAGCCTCGGCTGCGATTGTCGTATCCGCCCGGAGGAATTCGATGGACCGCTTTCAGGAAATGCAGATCTTCGTTGTTGTCGCCCAGGAGCAAGGCTTTTCGGCGGCTTCGCGGCGTCTGGGTCTGTCGGCGGCGAGTGTCACCCGGGCGGTGGCGGCGCTGGAGCAGCATATCGGTACGCAGTTGCTGGTGCGTACCACGCGCACTGTGCATCTGACTGAAGCCGGGCAACGTTACTGCGATGACTGCCGGCGGATTCTTGCCGAAGTGCAGGAGGCCGAGGATTCTGCGGCAGGCAGCCATGCCTTGCCGCGCGGGCAGTTGACGATTACTGCGCCGGTGCTGTTTGGCGATCTGTTCGTGACGCCAGTGATGGCCGATTACCTTTGTCGTTATCCGGATGTGTCGATCAACGCGCTGTTGCTGGACCGGGTCGTCAACATGGTCGAGGAGGGCATTGATGTCGCGGTACGCATCGGTGAGCTGCCGGACAGCAATCAGCATGCGATTCGCGTCGGGGAAGTGCGGCGGGTAATCTGTGCTTCGCCGGGGTTTCTGGCTGAACATGGCCGCCCGGAGCATCCGCAGGCCTTGGCCGGATTGCCGGTGGTGGCGACATCGGCGATCGGTCAGCAACGCAACTGGCCGTTTCTCGACGGCGGTGAAGCACTCAGTGTGCGCACCGAACCGCGCCTGACCGTCACGGCCAATCAGTCGGCGATCACCGCTGCGCGCAAAGGCCTGGGCCTGACGCGAGTGCTGTCGTATCAAGTGGCGGACAAAGTCGCGGCGGGGGAGCTGGAAATCGTCCTCGCCGAGTTTGAATTGCCACCGTTGCCGATCCATGTGGTGTATCAGGGCGGGCGCAAGGCACCGGCGCGGATCCGCAGTTTTGTCGACTTCGCCGTGAAGGCGCTACGTGAGCATCCAGCCTTGAGTGCTGCGGCGTTATTGCACGAGATGAAATAATCGATTGCAGCGGCTGGTTATTCTGTTGTTCCGGCAACCCATAGATGATGACTCCATCGGCGCGCTCATCCCCGTAGCGACGCCCCTTTCCAGCGGAGTCGACCATGCAAGCGATCAAACTCTACAACTTTCCCCGTTCCGGTCACGCCCACCGCGTCGAGTTGATGCTGTCGCTGCTGCAACTGCCGACCGAGCTGATCTTCGTCGATCTGGCCAAGGGTGAGCACAAGCAGCCGCAGTACCTGGCGATCAACAGCTTCGGCCAAGTGCCGGCGATTGATGACAATGGCGTGGTGTTAGCCGATTCCAATGCGATTCTGGTTTATCTGGCGCAGAAATATGGCAACGGACGCTGGCTACCGACCGATCCGGTGGGCGCAGCGCATGTGCAGCGCTGGTTGTCGGCAGCGGCGGGACCGATTGCCTTTGGCCCGGCGGCGGCACGCCTGATCACGGTGTTTGGTGCGCAACTGAATGCCGAAGAAGTCATTGGCCGTGCGCACAACCTGCTCAAGGTCATGGAACTGGAGTTGGGCAAAACTGCATATCTGGCGGGCGAAGAGCCGACCATCGCTGACGTGTCTGCCTACAGCTACATCGCACATGCGCCGGAGGGCAATGTCTCGCTGGATGACTACGCCAACGTTCGCGCCTGGCTGACACGGATCGAAGCCTTGCCGGGTTTTGTCGCTATGCCGCGCACGGTGGCCGGGTTGCAGAAAACCGCGTGACCTCCACTCAAGCGTAGGACAGAGCCTTTTCAGCCAGCAGTTCCTGATACAGCTCTGTCCACTTGCGACCCATCTCATCGGCGGTGAACAGCTGCCGATAGCGCGCTTCCGCTTTGACCCCCATCTCGGCAGCACGCTCAGGGTTTTCCCAAAGCGTACGCATGGCTTCACGAAAGGCCTGTGGATTGCTCGGTGGCACCACCAGCCCGGTTTCGTTGTGGATATTGATGAAACTGGTGCCGGTGCCAATTTCGCTGGAGATCATCGGTTTGCCGTACATCGCGCCTTCGAGCAACGAAATCCCGAAAGCCTCGGAGCGCAGGTGCGAAGGGAAGACAATCGCGTAGCTCAATTGCAGCAGCGCCACTTTATCCTCGTCACTCAGACGGCCGAGAAAGTGAATATTGCGCAGGCCCAGCGCGGCGGCCTGTGCATGCAGTTCCTGCTCCAGCGGACCGGCACCGACGATCACCACGGGATAATCGATATCTTTGAGCGCATCGAGCAGGATGTGCAGGCCCTTGTAATAACGCATCACCCCGACGAACAGAAAAAACTTATCCCCAAGCTGTTGGCGCCAGCGGTTCATGCGTTCGGTATCCGGCTGTGGATAACCTGCTTTGTTCAAGCCGTAGGGGATAACGCGGGTCTTGTCCTGAAACTGCTGCAGCACATCGCTGGTGTGCAGATAGTTCGGCGATGCAGCAACGATGCGGTCGGCGCTGGCGAGGAAGCGATTCATCAGTGGCCGATAGAGCTTGAGCAGATGCTTCTGGCGAATGATGTCCGAGTGATAGGTGACCACGCTCGGCTTGTTCACGGCGCTTGCGAAATGCACCAGGTCCATGAATGGCCACGGGAAGTGATAGTTGATCACGTCGGCTTCGGCGGCCAGCTCACGGAACTGCTTGAACACGCTCCAGGAAAAACCGGTCGAGGCGAACTGAATATCCAGCTTCGCCCGATGTACTTCGTGCTGGCCCAGTTGCACCACAGGCGGCGTCGGATTGGTGCTGAGGGTCAGCACTTGCCCATCGATGCCATGCTGGGCGCCGCTTTCGCACAACTGAAAGATGACTTGTTCGATGCCGCCGACCGAATCGGGCAGGTACGTCTTGAAGAAATGAAGAACGCGCATTCAACCTCCCATGGCCTGGCGATAGGCACCGGCCGTAGCCAGTGCACAACGTTGCCAGGAAAAAAGCCGCGCCTGCTGCAATCCTGCTTCGCGGCAGGCCTGCCAATGCTGCGAGTCGTCAAGCAGACGGCTCATTGCATCGCGCAGGCCCTCGGCATCGTCCGCTTCAATATAGTTGCCAGCCGCACCGGCCACTTCCGGCATCGCCGAAGAACGGGTGGTCACCACCGGCGTGCCACTGGCCATGGCTTCCAGCACCGGCAAGCCAAAGCCTTCATACAATGATGGAAATATCAGCGCCCGGGCGCCGGCCAACAGTTGGGCCAATTGCTCATCGGGCAGATAGCCGAGCAGGCACACGTGGCCGCTGGCCAATGCCTGGCGCAGTGGCTCGCTGAACTGCTCGCGCTGCCAACCGGCCATGCCCGCAATCAACAAGGGAAAGCGCTGGCGCACAGCGTCTGGCAGCAGGGCGTGGGCCTGCAACGCCAGACTCAGGTTCTTGCGTGGCTCGAGGGTGCCGACACAGAGGAAATATTCCCGTGCCTGGACGGCGTGAGCCTTGAGCACACTGTCGATTTCCTCAAGTGGCCGAGGACGGAAGCGTTCGGCCACACCCAACGGCGCCACCACGAATCGCTGTGCAGGGAGATTGAAGTAGGCCTGCGCCTCGTCAGCGATCGCCTGCGAATCGGTCAGAATGACCCGCGCCTGCTCCACGCCGGCGGCCAGACGACGTTCGATTTCCCTCAAACGTGCTGGTGGCTGGGTTTCTGGAAAATGCAGGTGCGTCAGATCATGCAGGGTGATCACGGTCGGGCCGTCGAAGGCCAGGGGCCACAGGCTCGGCTCGTGATAAAGATCGAGCCCTTGTGCACGCCCCTGATCAAAACGTTTCTGCTCCAGCCAGCGGCGTGCCTGATAAGCCCCGGGAATTTGCCGCAGCAATGGCGTCATGCGCGAGTAGCCGGGCATGGCTGCGGCCGGCAGGGCCGAACTCCAGCCCCATCCGTGAAACAGGCTTACGTCCACATCGGGTTCGCTGTGCAAGGCGTTGACCAGTTCGGCGACGTAGTGGCCAATGCCGGTGCGCGGTGCTTGCAGGATGCGGGCGTTAAGAGCAATGCGCATGCGGCCTCGCTTGCACGCGCGGGGCCTGCTGAACATGGGCAAGGCTGCGTGTCGCCAACTGCTCACTGGCCTCGCGCCAGCCGATCCAGCGCCAGCCAGCGACGTCGCGGGCGGCGGGAAACTGTCCGCTGCGCTGATAGGTTTCGATCAGATCGGCAAGGCTTTGTGGATCCAGCAGATCGAAATACGCCATGAACTCGCCACCGATTTCGCGGAATACCGCGATGTCGCTACCCATCGCTGGCAAACCGCGCTGCATGGCTTCCACCAGCGGCAGGCCGAAGCCTTCGACGAACGAGGGGAAGACCAGCGCACTGGCGTGCGCGTATGCATATTCAAGGCTGGTGTCGCTCAGGTCATTGAACATGAACAGGCGCCGATTCAGTTCCGGATGATTGCGGATTCGCTCAAGCAGCGCCTCGCATTTCCAGCCGATACGCCCGGCGATGCACAAGCGTGCGGTCGAGCCGGCAGCCCAGGCGCGTTCGAAGGCGTCGAGCAGGTACCCATGGTTCTTGCGCGGCTCGATGGTGCTGACCATCAGAAAAACCGCTTCGGTCGCAGTGAACAGGTCACTCAGGCGCGGTTCGACCGTGGCTTGGCTGTGCTGCAGATCGAGCTCGGACCCCAGATAAAAGTAATCGAACCAGCGCTTTTCAGTCTGCTCGGCACCGATTCTGCGTTGCAATTCACCACGCACCTGATCACGCACTGTGGCGGAAATCGCCATGTAGCCATCGGCCGTGCGGGTGATCCAGGCGAACCACTCATTGAAAACTTCGACCAGCCGCGTGTCGTAAAACTGCGGATGCGTCAGCGGAATAAGGTCGTAGATCACCGCGATCATGCCGACGCCGTCGCGTTTGAGCTGCTCGACATGGGCGAAAAAGTCCGAGTGCCAGGATGAATCCAGCAGCACCAGTTGATCGCCCGGGTGGTGTTGAAGCGGCGAGCAACGTTTAAGCAGCTGCCTGCGATTGATCCGTCTGACGAGCCGAATCGGCAGGCCGAGCACGGCAAACTGGGTCAACCGATAGCTGGCGTAAAGGAGCCGCCGCGCCAGTTTCGAAGTGCATAGCGCATCGCGGCGCTGATGCCACTGCCAGAAACGATGGGCGAGGCGCTCCAGGCGTTCACCGAAGGTTTCGAGGCTGTTCCAGAACGGTGTATCGAGTGGCGCCAGTTGCAGCACGCGGTAGAGCTGGCGATTGATCACCACCACCGGCATGCACTCAACGCCGTCAGCGCTGGCGGGCAGCTGCTTGATGACGTTGCGCACCACGCGCTGGATCCCCGAATTGATCTTGGGGTGTTTGAATACGTGAGTGCATTCAACCAAGAGGCGGGTCATGGCGCACGCTCGACAGGCCGGGCCTCGGTGTCGCGGCTGATGGTGGTTTTAGCGTCCAGCCAGGTACAGCCGACGAAGTCTTCCCGACGGCTGTTGATCACCTGGAACACCATCCCGTAGTCACGCCACTCGAAATTGCGATCCAGATGTGAGTCCAGACGCGACAGGCTCAGCGACACCGAATAGTTGCCTTTGCCCAGGCCCATGATGAAGGCGAAGCGATAGGTGAAGCGTTCACCGGCGCGCAGATCGGTCAATGCCTTGTTCAGCCGGTGGGTGTTGATACCGTACATCATCTGGCCGAGGCGATCCTTGAGAATGAAGCCCAGCACCAGCCGTTCGATGTCCTTGCGCACTTCGACCTGCACTTCGAGCACCACCGGTTGGCCGACTTCGACAGCCTCAATGCTGCGCTGGTTTTCATCGAGCAGGCGTACGCTCAGAATCGCCGCCTCGCCGGTGCCGGAGACCGTTTGCACCTCGCCGCCGGCGAGCGTTTCCTGGCGTACTACCTGACCCTCACGTTCGGCCATCAGCGCATTGTAATAATCGAGAACCGGCTCCGGTTTGCCGCGCATGGCCACGCGCCCATCCTTGAGCAGGATCGCCGAGTCGCAAATCGACTGAATCGCGAAGCGATCATGGGACACGATCAATAACGTCGTGCCGGATTTGCGAAAGCTGCGGATGCGTTCGAAGCTCTTGTGCTGGAAATAGGCATCGCCCACCGACAGCGCTTCGTCGACGATCAGGATGTCCGGGCGCCGGGCGGTGGCGACACTGAACGCCAGGCGCATCTGCATGCCACTGGAATAAGTGCGGACCGGGTGGTCGATCGCATCGCCAATTTCAGCGAAGTGCTCGATATCGGGCATCAGCGCTTCGATTTCCTCGAGCTGCATGCCCAGTAACTGACCCGCCATGATTGCGTTCTGCCGACCGGTAAAGTCTGGGTGGAAACCCATGCCCAGCTCCAGCAGCGCTGCGACGCGCCCTTGCAATTCAATCTTGCCTTGGGTGGGTTGAGTGGTGCCGGTGATCATTTTCAGCAAGGTGCTTTTGCCTGCTCCGTTGGCGCCGACGATACCCACCGCTTCACCCGGAGCAATCTCGAATTCGACATCTTGCAGTACCCAGTGCTGTTGATGCCGAAGCGGCGAAAACGGAATCAGCCACTCGGCCAGCCGTGCCCAGCGGTTTGGGTATTGCTTATAGGCCTTGCCCAGGCCGGTGACGCGAATATGTCCCATCAGAGTTCATCCACCATTTCGCCGACGCGCTGGCGAAACAGCCGCAGACCGATCAGACAGAACACCACGCCAGTAATGAAAACCGGCAGCAGCGAACTCCATACCGGCCACTGACCGTAGAGAAACAGGTTCTGATAACTGCTGAACAGGTTGGTCAGCGGGTTGAGTTGCAGCAGGCGCTGCACCCATTCCGGCAGGATCGTGACCGGGTAGACGATCGGTGTCAGCCAGAACCAGAACTGCAGGCAGATGCCGAACAACTGGCCGACATCGCGAAAGAACACGTTCAACACCCCTAGGACCATGCCCAGCCCGGCGCAGAACACCATTTGCAGAGCAATCAGCGGAATCAGCGCCAGCAAAGCCATTCCCGGCCAGCGCCCGGTGATCAGCAGAAAACCGAGAAACAGACTGATGATGATGGCGAAATTGATCCCGGCATTGATCAATACAATCACCGGCAGGCAGATCCTCGGGAAGCTGATTTTCTTCAGCAGGTTGGCGTTTTCCAGAAACATGTTCTGACTGCGCAGGGTTATTTCGGAAAACAGTCCCCAGGCCAGCAGACCAGCGCACAGGTAGACGCTGTAGGCCATGCTGTCGTCCACACCCGGTAAACGTGCGCGCATGATCTGGGAAAAGATCACCGTGTAGACAATGATCATCGACAGCGGATTGAAAATCGGCCATAGCGCGCCGAACAGCGAATTGCGATAACGCGCTTGAAACTCGCGCTGCACGCTGCCGAGGATGAATCCACGGTAGCTGTGCAGCGAGCGGTACAGGGAAAGCAGCATTCAGACCGTCCTGCCATATTGATCTTCGAAGCGAACGATATCGTCCTCGCCCAGATATTCGCCGCTTTGCACTTCAATGATGACCAGATCGATCACCCCGGGGTTCTCCAGGCGATGCTTGTGGCCGGCGGCGATGAACGTTGATTCATTCTTGGCGACCAGGGTCGTGCCGGAACCGTTGTTGGTGACCTTGGCCATGCCTTCGACCACCACCCAGTGCTCGTTGCGGTGATGGTGCATCTGCAACGACAACTTGCCACCGGGTTTGACCACGATGCGCTTGATCTTGAAGCGCGGGCCTTCCTCCAGAACGGTGTAGGTGCCCCACGGACGGCTGACCGTACGATGCAGGCGATAGGCTTCGTGGGACTTGTCCTTGAGTTGCTTCGCCACGCGGCGTACATCCTGCGCACGGTCGGCATGGGCCACCAGCACCGCGTCGGCGGTGTCGACAATGATCAGGTTATCCACACCGACGGTTGCCACCAGCCGGCCTTCGCTCTGCACGAAGTTGTTGTGGCTGTCGATGAAGATCGCTTCGCCGCTGGCGCGGTTGTTGTCGGCATCGGCGGGAATCAGCGCGGCGACCGCGCTCCACGAACCGATGTCGCTCCAGTCGAAACCGGCAGGCACCACCACGACTTTTTCCGAGCGCTCCATCAGCGCGTAATCGATGGAGATGTCGGTGATTTCGGCAAACAGGGTCGACGACAACTCCTGTTGCAGGCAGCCGACCGTTTCGACCGGTGCGCTGACGGCCATGCAGGCGCGGGTCTGTTCCAGCAACTCGGGTGCGTGCAGTTGCAGTTCGGCAATGAGCGTCGCGGTGGTGAAGCAGAACATCCCCGAATTCCACAGGAAGTTGCCGCTCTCCAGGTAATGCGTGGCGGTCTGCAGGTCGGGTTTCTCGACGAAGCGCTGCACCTTGGCCGCGCCTCTGGCGTCCAGCGGCGCACCGGTTTCGATATAGCCGAAGCCGGTTTCCGGCGCGGTAGGGACCACGCCGAAGGTCACCAGATAACCGTCCTTCGCCAGATTCACTGCGTGCTCGACCGCACACTTCAAGGCGTCCTGATTGACGATCAAATGATCCGCCGGCATCACCACCATGATTGCGTCGTCACCATGCAGCGCCTGCAATGACAGTGCTGCCGCTGCGATCGCCGGTGCGGTATTGCGCCCGCTCGGCTCCAGCAGAAAGTGCCCGCGATGGCGCGACACCTGAGCCGCGCAATAGTGATCCTTGCTCTGGAAGTAATACTCGCGGTTGGTCACCGTGACGATGTCGCCCCAGCCGTCCAGCAACGCCGCCGCTCGCTGGTAGGTCTTGCCCAACAGCGACTGGCCGTCGGGCAGGGTCATGAACGGCTTGGGGTGGCCCTCACGGGACACCGGCCACAAACGGGTGCCGGCACCGCCGGACAGAATCACCGGAATCAGCATGGCCTACTCCTTGGCGACGCGTTTCATGTCCGCATCCATCATCATGCGGATCAAGGTATCCAGGTCGGTTTTCGGTTTCCAGCCCAGCACACGCTGGGCCTTGGCCGGGTTGCCGAGCAGCACTTCGACTTCGGCCGGGCGGAAGAACGCCGGGTCGATCTTCACGTAATCGCGGTAGTTCAGGCCGACGTGATCGAAGGCAATGCGGCACATCTCGCGCACGGTGGTGGTGACGCCCGTGGCGACCACAAAATCGTCGGGTTTGTCCTGTTGCAGCATCAACCACATGGCCTCGACGTAATCGCCGGCAAAGCCCCAATCGCGCTTGGCGTCAATGTTGCCAAGCGCCAACTCGTGCTGTTTGCCCTGCTTGATGCGCGCGGCGGCGTCGGTGACTTTGCGTGTGACGAACTCAATACCGCGCAACGGTGATTCATGGTTGAAGAGGATGCCGCTGCTGGCGTGCAGGTTGAAGCTTTCGCGGTAGTTGACGGTGATCCAGTGGCCGTAGAGCTTGGCCACGCCGTAAGGGCTGCGTGGATAGAACGGGGTGTTTTCGTCCTGCTGCTCTGCCTGGATCAGGCCGAACATTTCGCTGGTCGAGGCCTGATAGAAGCGCGTGTGCGGGCTGAACTGGCGAATCGCTTCGAGCAGATGCGTCACGCCCAGCCCATCGACGATGCCGGTGGTCACCGGTTGATCCCAGGAGGCGGCGACAAAACTCTGTGCGGCGAGGTTGTAGACTTCGTCCGGTGCCGATTTGATTACCGCACGCTGCACCGAGCAGGCATCGGCCATGTCGCCGTCGAGGTAGACAATGTCGGCTTCGACACCCATCTCGCGCAGGCGCCAGCGTGAATCGCTGCTGCGTCGAGCAACGAGGCCGTGAACCTTGTAACCCTTGTCCAGCAGCAGTTTGGCCAGATAGGCGCCATCCTGGCCCGTGATCCCGGTAATCAGTGCACTTTTTGTCATTCTTGTCGTACTCGCATCTCCCAGTCGGACAGGATCGCCCGCAGGGATTGTTGTGTGGTGGTGGCTGGCGCCCATCCTGTGGCGTTGGCCAGTTTTGCGTGGCTGCCGCAGACGCGGCGCTGGTCGGCGCGACGCATGCGCGCCGGATCCGGCACCAGTTCAACGTCGACTTCGGCCAGATCGGCCAATTGCTCGATCAGGCTGCGAATGCTTTGCTCGCGGCCCGAGCAGATGTTGTAGACCTGCCCCGGTGTGCCGTTTTCCAGCAATGCGAAGTACGCGCGAATCACATCGCCGACATCGAGGAAATCGCGGGTCACGTCGATATCGCCGACTTGCAGTTGCGGTGCTTGCAGGCTCTGTTTGATGCGGCAGATCTGCCGGGCGGCACTGGCGATCACGAAGCTGTCCTTCTGCGCGGTGCCGATGTGGTTGAACGGGCGTGCGACCAGCACTGGCCAGCCTTCACTCAGGCCCCATTGCAAACTGAGGAACTCCGCTGAAAGTTTGCTTACCGCGTACGGATTGCGTGGCAGCGGTGGTTGTTGCTCGGTGATCGGCAGGTGCTGCTCGCCGACTTGCCCGTAAACGTCGCCGGAGCTGACGTACAAAAACGTCCCGGCAAAGCCGCGAGCCTTGAGCGCCTGCAACAGATTGAGGGTGCCGAAGAAATTGATGTCGAGGGTGCGGGCCGGGTCACGAAAGGCTTCCGGCACGAAGGTCTGTCCGGCCAGATGAATGACTGCATCCGGCATCTCGGGCCAAAGGTCGATGAGGCTGTCGGCGTTCGTAAGGTCGTAGGCCGATGCGGCAGGCAGCAGCGCCCACGACGATCCCGGCGAAGCCAGACGAGACTGAATGTGTTGTCCCACGAAGCCGCTGAGGCCCGTGACGAACAGACGTTTTTTCAAACAGCGACCCCTTGGTCATGACTCGCGCCGCTTTCCCGGATGCTTTTGGGATAAGTTTGAAATACAGCGGGGAATATCCGCGCAAACAGCAGGCGAAGCCGTTGTTGTAGTTGTTTGGTTGCCAATCTGTGCCAATTGCTCGGCAATTTCAACCGGGCAAACCGTGACTGGTCAGTTCTCGTCAGCATAGTCCGATTTATTCTCGCCCGGCGGTTCCCGGACTCGCGATGGATGTGTTTAGAATGGCCTTCGTCGCGAGTTGGCCGATTGTTTTCCGGACGCCGCGACGCGGGGTGAAACTGACCACTAAAACAAGAACAGAGACGTGCCCGATGATGACGGACGAGTGCCGGCCCTGCCGACCCGATCCGACGCGCGGCCGTCATAGCATGAAGTCGCCGGGATGGCGCTTCATCGTGGGATGCCATGAATTTCATTCTCTACTCGGACGTCAACGACAGCTCCATCAGTGCCAGTCTGGGGCGTCCGGAATACAGCTATTACTTTGTCCTCAAAGCCTATCGCCCGGTGCTGGAAAGCCTGGGGCGCGTGCACGTGGCCGGATCTGTCGCCGACGTCGATGTGATTTACCGGCAATTGCTCGCCGCAGGTGAAGACACTGTGTTCCTGTCCTTCACCCCACCGCAGAAGACCCCGGTTGATCTGGAATGCCCGACGATTTGCGTGGTGGCCTGGGAGTTCGATTCGATCCCCGATGAACAGTGGGACGACGATCCGCGTCAGGACTGGACACGCATGCTCGCGCGCCACGGCCGGGTCATCACTCTGTCGAGCCACACGGCAGCGGCCATCCGCCGCGCCATGGGCGAAGCGTTCCCGGTGCTGGTTTTGCCGACGCCGTTGTGGGACAGCTTCGCAACGATTCGTCAGCAACACCAACCCATGCCGGTCAATTCCGGGACTGCACTGGCGATCAAGGGCTGTATTTTCGATTCACGCACCCTCGGCCTGTCAGCCGATGCGCTGATCCCAACGCCAATCAGCCCTGAAGAGCAGGCTGCACTGGCCGCAGCAATTGAAGCCGCGCGCCCGCCACCGTTGACGTTCAAACGCCGACTGGTCATTGCTCGACATTATCTGCGCCTGTGGGTGCTGGATCTGGGACACGAGCAGGTGGAACCAGTGCCACGGGTGAAATTTCTGCACAACTGGTACTGGGAGGGCATTCGCGATCTGCTGCCGGACGCTTTGCATGGCTGGCTGCAACAGCGTTGGCCTGAGGTGTGCGGCGCTGCGCCGGTGCCCGTGATCGAACCGGCGCCACTCGATCTGCCGGACACCTCATCGGTGGTCGAAACCACAGTCGAGGGTGTGGTGTACGTCTCGGTATTCAATCCCAAGGATGGCCGCAAGAACTGGCATCGACTGATCAGCGCATTCTGCTGGGCGTTCCGCGAAACGCCCGACGCGACGCTGGTGCTCAAGATTACCCAGAATGATCTGGCGTCCTATTACAGCGAGTTGATGACCCTGCTGGCGCAACTCACGCCGTTCGCCTGTAGGGTCGTGGTGATGCACGGTTACCTCGACGACGCGCAGTACGCCAGGCTCTATCAGGCGGCCAGTTTCTACGTCAACGCGTCACGCTGCGAAGGGCTGTGCCTGCCCTTGATGGAGTTCATGTCCAGCGGTAAACCGGTGATCGCCCCCGATCACACGGCGATGGAAGATTACATCGATGACTCGGTGGCGTTCGTGGTCAGGTCCAGTGAAGAGCTGACGATCTGGCCGCAGGACACGCGGATCATCTACCGCACGCTGCGGCACCGCCCCGACTGGGGCTCGCTGAAAAGCGCCTACGAAAACAGCTATCGAATGGCCAAGGCCCGGCCGCAGGAGTATCAGCGGATGTCTGCCGCCGCCGTCGCGCGCATGCAGCAATACTGCGCCTTCGCGCCGGTGCGCAAACGGCTCGCGGAGTTCTTTGCGCTGACAGCAGGCCCCACCGATGCTGCGCCTGTGACGGATAACGCCTCATGCTGATCATCATTCATTCGGAAACCAACCGGCACACCATTGCGCAGAACCTCGGGCGTTCGGAGTACAGCTATTACTTCGTGCTCAAGGAGTATCGTCCGGTGCTCGAACGCATCGGTCGGGTCGTGGAAGTGGCCGATCCGCAGACAGAAGTCGATGCTCTGTATCTGGAATGTCTGAGCCGTGGCGAGCCCTGCGTGTTTCTGTCGTTCTCGCCGCCGCATCGCACTCCCGTTCACCTGGCCTGTCCGACGCTGCCGGTGTTTGCGTGGGAGTTCAGCACGATCCCCAATGAAGCCTTTGCGGGCGAGCCGCGCAATGACTGGCGTAGCGTCTTGCATGCCTGTGGCGCAGCGATCACCCACTCCAGCTACACGGTCAATGCCGTGCACGAGGCGATGGGTGCCGAGTACCCGATCGTCGCGGTGCCGGCGCCGGTCTGGGACCGCTTTGCTGCCCGTGGCGCGAAAATGCCCGAGCAAGCCCTGGCCACCGCCTACAGCCTGACGATCAAAGGTCTGGTCGCGGACAGCCGCACCCTCAATCTGAATGCATTCGGGCCGGCGCACCTGCGCAGCGGCGACGGCATCGACTTCGCCGCGCCGGCCTCCGAGCAGACGCTGGTGCTTGACGGCGTGGTTTATACCTCGGTGTTCAATCCCGGTGACGGGCGCAAGAACTGGGAAGACATGCTCAGCGCTTTTTGCGTTAGTTTTCGCGATGTCGAAGACGCGACGCTGGTGCTCAAGCTCACTCACCACGACGCCGAAGAAGCGCTCAGCGATATCCTCCATCATTTGTACAAAAACCAGTCTTACCGTTGCCGCATCGTTCTGATCTACGGTTACCTCGCCGATCCGGACTACGAGCAACTGGTGCAGGCCACGCGGTACGTGGTCAACACCTCCTACGGCGAAGGTCAGTGTCTGCCGCTGATGGAATTCATGTCCTGCGGCAAGCCGGCGGTGGCGCCGCGTACCACGGCGATGATCGATTACCTGAGCACGGAAAATGCCTTTCTCATCGAGTCCACCGACGAGCTGACAGCCTGGCCCCACGACCCGCGCAAAGCCTTCCGAACCCTGCGTTATGTGACCAACTGGAGCTCATTGTGCGAGGCCTATCGGGCCAGTTACGACGTCGCGAAAAACCAGCCGCAGCGCTATGCCGAGATGTCGGCGCAGGCAGTCGTAAGTTTGCAGGCGTTCTGCAGCCAGACTGTGGCTGAACAGCGTTTGCGAGGGTTTCTGACGCAGTTGTTCGAGCATCGTGCGGCTGCCTTGGAAGCCCCCCAAGCATGAACGCCAAGCGCATCATGGACGTTGAAGTCCTGCGTGCGGTCGCGGTGCTCGCGGTGTTGTTCCACCATTTGCCGGACAATCTGTTCACTGACCCGGTGCCGTCGCTTGCCCGGATCCACGAATGGGCGCAGACGTGGTGGGGCGTCGACCTGTTTTTTGCGATCTCCGGTTTTGTCATCGCCCGCAGCTTGATCCCGGTGCTGCAAGGCTGCACGACGGGTCAGGAGCGCTGGCAACAGGTGCGCCATTTCTGGCTGCGCCGGGCTTTTCGCCTGTTGCCTTCGGCCTGGTTATGGCTGGCGGTGATCCTGCTGGCCTGTGTGTTTTTCAACCGGTCCGGTGCGTTCGGCACGCTATCCGCCAATCTTCAGGCGACCTTGGCCGGGGTGCTGCAATACGCCAATTTCCGCTTCGCCGACAGCTTTTTCCAATACGAATACGGCAGCAGTTTCGTCTACTGGAGCCTGGCGCTGGAGGAGCAGTTCTACCTGCTCTTTCCGTTGCTGATCCTGTTGTTTCGCCGACACCTGGTCTGGGCATTGCTGGCGCTGGTGGCGGTGCAGATTCTGACTGTGCGCACGCCTTTGCTGATGGTAGTACGCACCGATGCGCTGGCCCTTGGCGTGCTGTTGGCGATGTGGAGTGCGCAGCCGGGTTTTCAGCGCTGGCAGCCCTCGTTCTTGCGCCGACCATGGCTTGGCATTTCAGCGTTGATGGTCATTGGAGCGCTGTTGAGCTTCATGGCCACCGACCGTTTTACCCTGGCCAATTATCGGATCGGTTCGATCGCCGTGCTCAGTGCGCTGCTGGTCTGGATCGCCTCGTACAACTGTGACTACCTGATGCCTGCCGGACGCTTGCAGCGGTTGCTGGCATGGATCGGCAGCCGCTCCTACGGTATCTACCTCATTCACATTCCGGCGTATCTATTGGTGCGTGAACTGATCTTTCGCTTGCAGAGCAGTGGCCTGCCGAGCCCCGCCGGACATCCCATCATTACGATGCTGATTGCCTTTGGCCTGATCGCGCTCCTCAGCGAACTCAACTACCGCGTGGTCGAAATGCCGATGCGCAATCGCGGTGCTGCACTGGTCAAGCGCCTCGGCACCTCCCGAACTGCAGTTACCTCACCCGGAGCCACCTCATGCTGAGCTTTTTGAAGAAACTCTCGGCGACAGCGCCTGCACAGCCTGCAGCAGAACCGGTCGCTGCGGTTGCCGACAAGGTTGATCCGTACTCGCTCGGCCTTTACGACGCGAAACTCAGCGGCTGGTACAACCAGGCGACCCACGAGCTGTACACGGGATTCCCTGTGAGTGCCGACGATACGTTGCTTGATGTCGGCTGCGGTGATGGCGGCAACGTGCACTTCTGCGGTATGCGTGGGGCGAAGATCATTCTTGCCGATATCGATGCGGCCAAGGTCGAAGCCACCCGCCAGCGCCTGAGCGACACCCCGGCCCGGGACATCGAATGCCACATTACCGACTGCAACCCGCTACCGATCGCCGACGCAACGGCGACGCGTGTGGTCTCCACCGAGGTGATCGAGCATGTTGATGATCCCGCGCAGTTTCTCGCCGAACTGGTGCGTGTCGGCAAGCCGGGCGCTTTGTATCTGCTGAGCGTGCCGCATCCCAGCTCCGAGGACCTGCAAAAGGACATCGCCGCGCCGGAGTATTTCCAGAAACCCAATCACATACGCATTATCAGCGAAGACCAGTTCAAGGCCATGGTCAGCGACGCCGGGCTGGAGATCATCAGCCACAGTAAATATGGCTTCTACTGGTCGATGTGGATGATGTTGTTCTGGGAAGCCAAGGTCGATCTCAGCAACCCCGATCACCCGATGCTCGAGCACTGGGCCAATACCTGGCAAGCGGTGCTGGATTCCCCGCGCGGCGCGCAGATCAAGCAGGCGCTGGATGCGGTGGTGGCCAAGAGTCAGGTGATTATCGCGCGCAAGCCTGCGGCATCCCTGTAGGCGCTACGGCACGCTGCGATCTTTTGATCTGGAGTCTTGAAGCAAGATCAAAAGATCGCAGCCTCGTTTCACTCGTCAGCTCCTACACGGTTTTTGTGTAACCTTGCAGCCCTGTGGTTTCAGGGATTTTCAAGGTATGCGGTTGATTGTGTGTCTGTTCCTTGGCGTCTTGCTTGCGGGTTGCGAGCAACACGTCGCGCCGGCCCTCGACCAGCAACTCTACGTCTGGCAGCGCCAATGGACGCCTGCGCATGAACCGGCCTTGCGTGACAGTCGCGATGATTTCTCGACGCTGCGCGTGCTGGCATTGCAGGCCTTTCCCGGCGAACGGTGGAGCAGAGCGCGGGTTGATCCGGCATTGTTGAAAGCCGATAGCCGCCCTTTGATTGCAGTGATTCGCCTCGATGGCCAGCTGCAGTCGCTGGACCAGCAGCAGGTCACCGCGCAGATTCTGCAAGTCATCGCCGATTGGCAGGCGCAAGGCCTCACGTTGAGCGGCGTCGAGATCGATCACGACGCCGGTACAGCACGGCTGCCTGCGTATGCCCGATTGCTCAAAGATCTGCGCGCGACCTTGCCGCCATCGTTGCTTTTGAGCATCACCGCGCTGCCGGCCTGGCTCGACAGCGCGCACTTGCCGGCGCTGTTGCAGAGCGTCGACAGCAGCGTGCTGCAAGTCCACGCCGTGAGCGATCCGCGACTGGGTCTTTTCGACGCCAGGCAGGCGTTGAAGTGGGCCAAGGCCTGGGCACATGTCAGCGACAAACCGTTCTATCTGGCGCTGCCGGCCTACGGCGTTGCGCTATTGAGCGATGACGGTGGCGCGCCGATAGTGGAAAGCGAAGTTCAATTGGAGCGCGGCGGGCAGCGCCGGGAATTGCTCGCCGATCCGCAGCAACTCAGCCAATTGGCCAAAACCTTGCGCGAGGATCCGCCCGAGCATCTCGCCGGGCTGATCTGGTTTCGCTTGCCGCTGACCAACGATCGTCGCGCCTGGAGCCTGACTACTTTGCGCGCCGTGGCGCGGGGCGATGTGCTGAAGAGTCATCTGCATCTGTCATTCAAAGGGCAGGGCGGACTCTATGACATCCAGCTCGATAACCGCGGCAATCTCGACAGTCCGTGGCCCGCGCAAATCACGCTGAAGGCGCAGGATTGTGCAGGCGCCGATGCGCTCGCCGGTTACTCGTTGCAACAAAGTGCCAATCTGCTTACCTTCACCCGCCTGCGTGACGGCCGCTTGCCGGCGGGCGGACAGCGCGCTGTCGGTTGGGCGCGTTGTGCACATATTGATCAAGGAGGTTCGCATGTTGACCCGTAACTGGCCCCGCCATCTGCTCTGCCTGAGCCTCAGCCTGCCGCTGGGTTCGGCGCTGGCCTGCGGCCCGGACTTCCCGATGCGCCTGCTCGACAACCGCGCGCAGACCTTGGCCGATTTGCCCGAGGGCAGCTTCAGCTTCGAAATCAGTCGCCTGGGTAAAACCATTGCCGGGCTGAAAAACGTCACCGCGGCGACCCATAACCCCAACGACTATGCCGAAGACAACGCGTCAGAGCTGGCGCGCGAACAGGCTGAGCAGGTGGGCCTGAGCGCTGAGCAATACGCCGTGGTCAAGCGACTGCGCGGGCTCAGCGATGCACGTCAGGCCGAGGAGCAGGGCGCCAGTCTGCCGGTGGAAATCCGTTTGTACGTTGCCGGCGCGGTGGCTTTTGCCACCGGTGATCATCAATTGGCCAGTGAGTATTTCAACAAGGTGCTGGCCCTGCCGGCGGACCAGCGTCCGTTGCGCAGCACGTGGGCGGCGTATTCCCTCGGGCGCATCGCCTTCGCCATGAGCAACGAGGCGCACGATCGCATCGAAGCGCTGGAGCAGGCGCGCGATGCCTTTCGCCAAGCCCGGCAACTGAGCATCGACGGCTTCAGCGATCCGCTGGAACTGGGCGTTGCCAGCCTCGGTGAAGAGGCGCGGGCGTTGCGCAGCGCGGGCGACTGGAGCGGCGCCATCGAACTGTACGAAGCACAGAACCTGCACGGTTCGGCCGTCGGTTACACCTCGCTCAAGCAACTGATGAACGAACTGGCCGAGTTGCCGGAATCTCAACTGGCCAAACTGCTGCAGCAGCCAGCGGTGCAGCAACTGGTCACGGCGTCGCTGGTCAGCCGCCAGGGCTGGTCATTTGGCGAGCAGCCGGCCAACGAAAAGAAATTGGTAACGCTGTTGCAGAACAGCACCCGTGGCAGCCTCGACAATGCCGATCGACTGGCGGCGATGAGTTATCAACAGGGTGACTACGCGTCTGCCAAGGCCTTTCTGGTAAACGCCGGGGACGGCGGGCTGGCCTGGTGGCTGCGGGCAAAACTCGCAGTGCGTGAGGGCGACACGACTGCCGCTGCCGCCGCCTACGCCAAAGCCGCCCAGGCCTTTCCGCAGAATGAAGACTGGGGCTATCGCCGCACGCCGGACTGGGCGTTTGAAACGGTACAGCCAAAATGCCGGGTCGAGGGCGAAAGCGCGATCCTGGCGCTGCAACGCGGCGAATACCTGCAAGCATTCGTGCAGCTGTATCGCAGCAACAGCCTTTACTGGTTCGATGCCGCCACCGTTGCCGAGCGGGTGCTGACGGTCGATGAGCTCAAGCGTTACGTCGATGAGAACGTGCCGGCGCCGCCGCCATTGACGCAGCAAGAGCGCGATAACTATGTGCCGCTGTCGGTGGCCGCCAATCTGCGCAATCTGCTCGGTCGGCGCTTGCTGCGAGAAGGGCGATACGAGGAGGCGGTCGGTTATTTCGCCAGTGACGATCTGCAGCACAAGGCCCGGCTCTATGGCGAGCAACGGCTCAAGGCCGAGTCGGCGTGGTGGCCGAGCAAACGCGCCAGTGCGTTGTACAACGCCGCGTGGACAGCCCGGGAGTGGGGCATGGACATCCTCGGTTATGAGATGGCGCCTGATTACGCCACCTTCGGCGGCAATTACACGCTGGAGAGCACGAAGCTGGATGTCGGCCCGCTGATTTCCACGGCGGAAGTGCAGCGCCAGCAGGCCAGCGCCGCGCAACCGGATCAGCGTTATCACTATCGTTTCGTCGCCACGGCACTGGCCAGTCGCGCCGCCGATAACCTGCCGCACACCAGTCAGGCGTTTGCCGCCGTGTTGTGCAACGCGGCCGGCTGGAACAGCAGCCTTGAGGACCAGAGCGCGCTGTATCAACGCTACGTCAAGGAAGGCCCTTATGTGCCGTGGGCGCAAGACTTTGGCAATCAATGCCCGTACCCGGACTTCGAAAATGCCGACAAGCGCTACGTCACCCAGGTGACCGATGCCGTGCGTGGGACGCTGCGACCGTACAAGTGGCCGGTACAGATCGGCGCGGTGCTGCTTGTCGCTGTTGCTGCGTTAATGCTGATTACCCGTCGTCAGCGCAAGGTGCGCAAAGGCTAGGCCTGTTGAATAAAGCCCAGGCGTACGGCGAAGCCAATCAACAGGCTGCCGAACAACCATTGCTGAACGCGCTGGGCGGTTGGACTGTGTTGCAGCCAACGGCCCAGTGCCGCGCCAGTCAGGGCAACCACGCTGTCGAACAGCAGACCGACGGCGACCAGCACCATGCCAAGCACGGCAAACTGGCTCAGCACCGGCGCGCCGTGACTGACGATGAATTGCGGCAGCAGCACCGAGCAGAACAGCAACGCCTTGGGATTGAGCAGGTTGGTCAGCAAGCCGCGACGGATCGCATCGCGCCACTGGCCGGGAGCAGGTGCCTGCTCTTGGTTTTGCAGACGCGGTACCAGCGAGGTGCGCAAACACTGGATACCGATCCACAACAGATAGGCCGCGCCAGCGATGCGCACCACGTCAAACGTCCACGGCGCCGTTTTGAACAGCGCCGCCAGCCCCAGTGCCGCCAAGGCAACGTGACAGGCGCGGGCGATGGCCAGGCCCAGTGCGGTGGCCAGCGCCGCACCGCGACCTTGCCGAGCACCGGTTTGCAATAGCAGGATCATGTCCGGTCCCGGCAGTAGCAGAACCACAGCCAGCGTCAGAATAAACAGCCAAAGACTTGCCACATCACACCCCGTTTTCGATGTCGATTTTCTCGCGCCAGTCTAGAGCGAGACGGTAGGGCAGGTGCTTGCGTAGTCTGCTTCAATTGTTCACAGCTTTGGCATAACCTGCTGGTTTTCAACCGTCAGACTATCGGGATCTGCCAAAGATGAAACTCGACGCCTATGACCGCAAGATTCTCGCCGCGCTGCAGCGCAACGGGCGCTTGAGTAATGTCGAGCTGGCAGAAGAAATCGGCCTGTCGGCCTCACCGTGTCTGCGGCGGGTGCGCATGCTGGAAGAGGCGGGGGTGATTCGAGGCTACCAGGCCAATCTGGATCGCGATGAAGTCGGGCTTGGGCTGACGGTGTTTGTCGGGGTCAAGGTCGAGCGGCACAACGAAGAACGCGCCGAGGCTTTTTATGCGGCCGTCACTGCGTTGCCTGAAGTGGTCTCAGCATTTCTGGTGTCCGGCGAATCGGACTTTTTGTTGCAGGTATTGGTGCCTGACTTGCGCGCTTATGACCGCTTTGTCAGCGGCCATCTGCTCAAGCTTCCGGGTGTGAGCGATATTCGCAGCAACTTCGCCATCCACACGGTGAAAGCGCCGGGGGCGTTGCCGTTGGGGCATCTGCCGGTGTAGACCGGGTGGCACCTTTCGCGAGCAGGCTCGCTTCCACAGGGGGAACGCTTCCAAAGTGGGAGCGAGCCTGCTCGCGAAGACGGCGGCAAGGTTTGGAACCTACATCTGCGTCGCCATCCCCTCGACATTCATCGCTGCCTGCCGCAACGCTTCCGAACGCGTCGGGTGCGGATGGCAGGTCAGGGCGATGTCCTCGGCCGAGGCGCTGAACTCCATCGCCACACAGAACTCGCCGATCATCTCGCTCACGCTCGGCCCGACCAGGTGCACGCCAAGGACTTCGTCCGTGCGCTCGTCGGCAAGGACTTTGGCAAAGCCCTCGGTTTCGTGGTTGATCTTCGCCCGGCTGTTGGCAGTGAAGGGAAACTTGCCGACCTTGTAGGCGCGGCCCTCGGCCTTGAGCTGTTCTTCGGTCTGACCGACGCTGGCCAGTTCCGGTTGGGTGTAGATGACATTGGGGATCAGCGCGTAATTGACCTCACCGGCCTTGCCGTGGATCTGCTCGACGCAGGCCATGGCCTCGTCTTCAGCCTTGTGCGCGAGCATCGGCCCGGACGTGACGTCGCCGATCACCCAGACCCCGGCGGCTTCGGTGCGATGTTGCTTGTTGGCGAGCATGCCGCGTTTGTCGGTACTGAGGCCGACGTTCTCCAGCCCCAGGCCCTGGGTGTACGGCCGGCGCCCGATGGCCACCAGCACATAGTCGGCTTCGATCAGCTCAGCCGTACCACCAGCGGCAGGCTCGACGCTCAGCTGCACGCCTGTAGCCGAGCTGGTGGCGCTGGTGACCTTCGAGCTCAGTTTGAAGGCAATGCCTTGCTTGCTCAGCGCGCGCTGCAAGGTCTTGCCGGCCTCGCCATCGACGCCGGGGCAGATGCGATCAAGGTATTCGACCACGGTGACCTGCGCGCCAAGTCGGCGCCATACCGAACCCAGCTCCAAGCCGATCACCCCGGCACCAATGACCACCAGATGTTTGGGTACTTCACTCAATGACAGCGCGCCGGTGGAATCGAGGATGCGCTGGTTGTCGATCTCGACGCCGGGCAGGGGAGTGGGCTCGGAACCAGTGGCAATAATGATGTCCTTGGCGCTGAGTTCGCTCTTGTTGCCTTGGGCGTCGGTCACCGTCACTTTGCCCGGGCCATCGATATGGCCCCAGCCCTTGATCCAGTCGACCTTGTTCTTGCGAAACAGAAATTCGATGCCCTTGGTCAGGCCGGCGACGCTTTCGTCCTTCTGCTTCATCATCTGCGCGAGGTTCAGCGTCGGTTTGACCTCGATGCCGAGATTGGCGAACTCTGTCCCCACCGCAGCGGCGTACAGCTCCGACGCGTGCAGCAAGGCTTTGGACGGCATGCAACCGACGTTCAGACAGGTGCCGCCGAGGGTTGCACGTCCTTCGACGCAAGCGGCCTTGAGCCCGAGCTGGCCGGCGCGGATCGCCGCGTTATAACCGCCGGGGCCGCCGCCCAGAATTACCACGTCATAGTTGCTCATGCGCTTGCTCCAGATTGCTCGATGGGGATAGCCAAGGTTAGTCGCGATAAAAATTATGTGCGTAATATGAGCTTCGTCGAACATTTCGGTCAAGGCTTCAGGCAAGCGACAGCTGCGGCATCTTTGAATGGAAGCAATTGTGTACGAATATTTCACAGTGTCCGTTATATCGTAACGCTATGAACGCTGAGCCTACATTTTCGGGGTGTTATGCAAGTCGATCTTGAGTTGGACGCCACGCCAGTCACCGGGCTGCCGCGCTTTCAGCAAGCAGATGCGCAGTCACGCAAATTACGTCGGCTGGCTTATGGACTCGGCGCATTGGCCGGTTTGGGCTGGGTGCTGGCGTTTTTCGTCGGCCTGTTTGCGCCGCAGTCCCTGTGGTTATCGTTATTGGTCAATCAGAGCGCGGCGTTGCTGGTACTGGTCGCCGGGTTGCAATCGGCGTGGTGGGTGACGCAATGGCGCGCGCGGGTGATGCATCCGCCCGCCTCGCAATCGACCGTCGTGGAAGAGGGCGGCGCAGCCGAGGGCTGGTACGAAAGGCTTCTGGAGCGCTTGAGTCAGCAGAGCCGCCATGTGCTTGGACAAATCGGCGCGCCGACGTTGTGGCTCGGCGGTTGGGCGTTGCTGGTTCTGCTTGGTATTGAGCAGGTGTGGAATCTCACGTTGCCTGCGGCGGCCTTGGGGCTGTCGGCGAGCATCGGTGCGGCATTGGCGTTGTTGCTGGCGTTTGCCCTGCTGGTGCTGGAGCGGCAACTGGCGCAGGTACCGCCGGCGCAGTGGCCGGAAGCGGCTGCGCTGGCACAACTGATCCGGGTGGTGATCATCACTCTGTTGATCGGTGCGCTGTGTCTGTTGTTTGCCAGCGAAGACGCAGTCTGGCCGGCGCGTGTTGCGGTATTCAGCGCAATCCTGCCGATGTTGGTTGCCATCGAACTGTTATTGCGCGCGGTGCTGTCTGTTTTCAGCCCGCGCCGCGAACAACTCGAACCGACCCTGCTGGCGCGCAGTTTTATCGCCGATATGCTGCGTTGGCCGCCGCAGCCGTGGCTGGCGTTACAGCATGAAATGCACAACCGTTTCGGCATCGATTTGCGCCAGATCTGGGCCTTCAGTTACATGCGCCGGGCCTTGTTGCCAGTGTTGGCGGTGGTCGCCCTTAGCGGTTGGCTGCTGACCGGCGTACATGAAATTCCCCTGCAAGGTCGCGGCATCTATGAGCGCTTCGGTAAACCGGTACAGGTTTTCGGCCCGGGTTTGCATAGCGGGTTGCCTTGGCCATTGGGGCGTGTGATCTCCGTTGAAAACGGCGTGGTCCATGAACTGGCAACCAGTGTCGGCGACAAGCCAATCGCCGTGCAGTCCGATTCCGCTGAAGGCCCGGCGCCGCTGACCGCCAACCGTTTGTGGGACGCCAGCCACGTCAACGACAAATCCCAGGTCATCGCCAGCAGCCGCGGCGCGCAACAGGGCCTGCAAATCGTCAACATGGACGTGCGCTTCGTTTATCGCATCGGTTTGAACGACGAGGCGGCGCTCGCCGCGACTTATAACAGCGCCGATGTACCGACGCTGATTCGCAGCACCGCCAGCCGCATCCTGGTTCACGATTTTGCCTCGCGCACCCTCGACGGTCTGCTCGGCGACGACAGGGCAGGGCTGGCCGAGGAAATCGGTCGCTCGGTGCAAAGCGATCTGAACAGATTGAACAGTGGTGTGGAGATCCTTGCCACAGTCGTCGAAGCGATTCATCCACCGGCCGGCGCGGCGAATGCCTATCACAGTGTGCAAGCGGCGCAGATCGGCGCGCAGGCGTTGATCGCTCGCGAACGCGGGGCGGCTGCGCAGGCCACTAACGAGGCGCAGTTGCAGGCGAGCGCGGCGCGGGATCAGGCAATGGCAAACGCGCGGGAGATCAACGCCGCTGCGCAAACCGCCGACCTGAAGTTCAGCGCCGAGCAGAAAGCCTTCGCCAGTGCTGGCCAGGCGTTTGTGCTGGAGCAATACCTCAGCCAGCTCAGTCAGGGCTTGAGTAAAGCCAGGTTGCTGGTGCTCGACCATCGACTTGGCGGGAGCGCAAATGCGCCAACCATCGATCTGCGTACTTTCGCACTGCCGACTGATCCGTCGCCCGCCCGTACCACCGCTCAACCAGGAGCCACCCATTGAGCCAGTCGCCTGTTCATGACGTTCACGACCACAGCGGCCACGACCACGGCCACGGCGGGCATCACCATCATCATCACGGCGAGGTGCCAGAAGCCGGACCATTTCCATGGCGGCGTATGGCCTGGGCTGCGTTGCTGGTGGCGTTTGCCATTGCCGCCGCGAGTCTGGTGCAAGTGCGCTCCGGCGAAGCCACGGTCATCACTCGTTTCGGAAATCCGTCGCGGGTATTGCTTGATCCCGGTTTGAGCTGGCGTTGGCCTGCGCCGTTCGAAGCGGCGATTCCAGTGGACTTGCGTCTACGTACCACCTCAAGTGGTTTGCAGGACGTCGGCACCAAGGACGGTTTGCGTATCATCGTTCAGGCCTACGTGGCGTGGCAGGTGCAGGGTGATCCTGAACATGTGCAGCGTTTCATGCGTGCCGTGCAGAATCAGCCGGACGAAGCGGCGCGGCAGATTCGCACCTTTGTCGGTTCGGCACTGGAGACCACGGCCAGCAGTTTCGATCTGGCCAATCTGGTCAACACTGATGCCAAACAAGTGCGCATCGGCGATTTTGAAGCGCAGTTGCGTCAGCAGATCGACCAACAGTTGCTCGCCACTTATGGCGTGCGCGTGGTGCAGGTCGGTATCGAGCGGCTGACTTTGCCCTCGGTCACGCTCAGCGCAACGGTCGATCGCATGCGCGCCGAGCGTGAAACCATTGCTACGGAACGTACAGCGATCGGCAAACGCGAAGCGGCGCAAATTCGCTCCGCCGCCGAGCGCGATGCGCGAATCGTCCAGGCTGATGCAACGGTGAAAGCCGCCGATATCGAAGTGCAATCCCGGGTCGAGGCTGCGCAGATTTATGGGCGCGCCTACGCCAGCTCGCCGCAGCTTTACAACCTGCTGCGCTCGCTCGATACCCTCGGCACCATTGTCACACCGGAAACCAAACTGATTCTGCGTACCGATGCTGCGCCGTTCCGTGTGTTGGTCGACGGCCCACCGACTCTCGACAAAAAAGTCGGATCGCAGCCATGAGCGAAGAAGTTCCACGTGGAACACATGCGTTGAACAGTCCGTGGATTCAGGCCGGCCGTCTGACCTTCATCGCCTTGTATGCGATCACTGTTTTGGCCGCATTAGCATGGGCGGTCTCGAATGTCCGGCAGATTGATCCGCAAAACCGCGCAGTAGTACTGCACTTTGGCGCGCTTAATCGCGTTCAGAATGCCGGGCTGTTATGGGCGTGGCCGCAACCCTTTGAGCAGGTGATTCTGTTGCCGGCGGCTGATCGGGTGATCGAGCGTCGAGTGGAAAATCTGTTGCGCAGTGACGAGGCGCTGAAGGCTGACCGGGTGGCGTCCTTCGCTACGCCATTGAGCGATGCACTCGCCGGGTCTGGTTATTTATTGACCGGTGACGCCGGCGTAGTGCAACTGGACGTGCGAGTGTTTTACCAAGTCTCCGATCCCTATGCGTTCGTGTTACAGGGTGAACATGTGCTACCAGCGCTCGATCGGTTGGTGACGCGCAGCGCCGTAGCCCTGACCGCCGCGCGAGATCTCGACACCATTCTGGTCGCTCGCCCGGAATTGATCGGCGCCGACAATCAGGCAGCCGAGCGCCGTGAGCGATTGCGCGGTGATCTGGTGCAAGGCATCAACGCGCGTCTCGCTGCACTGAAGGCGAGCGGGCAGGGCATCGGTATCGAGGTGTCGCGGGTCGATGTGCAATCGAGTCTGCCGGAGCCAGCGATCACTGCTTTCAATGCGGTTCTGACGGCCAGTCAGCAGGCTGACAAAGCAGTGGCTAACGCGCGCACCGATGCCGAGAAACTTGCCCAGTCCGCCAACGAACAGGCAGACCGCACGCTCCAGGTGGCTCACGCGCAGGCAGGCGAGCGTCTTGCAAAAGCCTCAACCGATACCGCAACCGTCACGAGTCTGGCCACGTCTACCGACCCGCAAATGCTCCTGCGTCTGTATCGCGAGCGCATACCGAAGATCCTCGGTCAGGCCGGCTCGGTCACCACCGTCAATCCGAAAGACGATTCCCGGTTGATCATTCAAGGAGCCACTCAATGACCGCGACCACCGCTGCTCCAGGTTTGTTGTCCTCGATCGAACAACGTCGCGCCGCGCGCCAATTGACCCTGGCGATGCTTGCGCTCGGGCTGCTGGGTCTGGGGCTGGTCTGGCGCTGGACACTCCCGGAGCAAATCGGTGTCAGCCAACTGCTGCTCGGTTTCGCTTCTCTGCTCGTAGCGGTTCCGGTGATGCGATCGGCCTGGTACAGCCTGCGTTATCCAAGCCTGCACGGCATCACCGATCAATTGATTGCGCTGGCCATGCTCGGTGCCTGGGCGACCGGTGATCTGCTCACCGCGGCGTTGTTGCCAATCATCATGATCTTCGGCCATGTGCTCGAGGAGCGCAGCGTCATCGGTTCCCAAGAAGCAATTAATGCGCTTGGCCAGTTGACCCGCAGCCATGCGCGCAAGCTGCAAGCGGACGGTTCGATCATCGAAGTGGACAACCGCACGCTCAGTGCTGGCGATATTGTCGAGGTGCGGGCCGGTGATCGGGTGCCGGCCGACGGTCGGGTATTGTCCGGCCAGGCGAGTCTCGATACGGCGTCGATTACCGGTGAATCGGTACCGGTGGAAGCGGGCGTCGGCATGATGGTGTTCGGCGGCGCGATCAACCTCGATGGATTGCTGCGCGTCGAAGTCACCCGCATCGGCGACGAATCCACCTTGGGCAAAGTCATCGCCCTGATGCAAAACGCCGAGCGCTCGAAACCGCCGATCACGCGATTGCTCGAACGCTATGCCGGCAGCTACATGGTGCTGGTCTTGTTGCTGGCGGCGGTGACCTGGTTCGTCACCCATGATGCACAGGCGATGCTCGCGGTGGTGGTGGCGGCGTGTCCGTGTGCGTTGGTGCTGTCGGCGCCGGCCACGGCGATTGCCGGTGTCGCCGTCGCCGCGCGTCACGGGATTCTGATTCGCAGCTCGGCGTTCCTCGAAGAACTTGCCGATCTGACCTCGCTGGTGGTCGACAAGACCGGCACGCTGACTTACGGCACGTTGCGTTTGCAGTCGATCGACAGCCTCAGTGTGGACACTAAAGAAGTGCAGGCGCTGGCCGCCAGTCTTGGCGCGGCGAGCAGTCATCCGGTGAGCCGGGCACTCGCCGGGATGGCCGATCAGGAAGCCTATTGGCCTCTGACCAACATCCATGAGCGCCAAGGCTTGGGCGTAGTGGCGACGACAGAGAAGGGCGAAGCTGCGCTCGGTCGTCCAGAGTTGTTCGCGCAACTGGGCATCACAACGCCCCTCGTTCCTGAACACGATGGCCCGATTGCCGGCCTGGCTTTGAACGGTGAATTCCTCGCCTGGCTGCTGCTAGCAGACAGCATCAAACCCGAAGCGCGCTTTGCCTTGAGCGAATTGCGCGAACTGGGGCTGGGACGCCAACTCCTGCTGACGGGGGATCGTCAGAGCGTCGCGCGAACCTTGGCGCAGGAAGTCGGGCTGAATGAAATCCAGGCGCAAGCGCTCCCGGAGGACAAACTCAATCGCGTGCTCAAGGAAATCGATCACGGCTTCCGCCCGATGGTGGTAGGCGACGGCATCAACGATTCACTCGCGCTCAAGGCCGGCGTGGTCGGCGTGGCGATGGGCGCTGGCGGGGCCGATATTGCGCTGGCTTCAGCGGACATTGTGTTGATCGGCAGCGATTTGCGCCGCCTCGGTACCTGCGTGCGCTTGAGTCGTCAGTGCCGGCGTACTTTGCAGGTCAATGTGATCATCGGTCTCGGCTGGACCCTGGCGATCGTGGTCTTCGCGGCTTTCGGTTGGCTTGGCGCGGCCGGGGCGATGATCGCGGCTCTGCTGCATAACCTGAGTACCTTGTTGGTATTGGGCAACGCCGGACGTTTGCTGCGCTTTCAGGAGCCATTGCTCAGGCTCGACCCTCAGGCTAAATGAAAGAAAATTCATCGAACCGCCGAGTACGCAGGCAGTCATCTATCGTAAGGCACGTCGCCTGTGGCGTTCAGCCGATGTGCCGATCACGATAGACAAGGCCGATCGAATCGATAGCCTGCTAATTTTCAAGGTTGGTCTACCCTCAGATCAGACGTCTGAAACAAGGGGGGATTTTCCATGCTTGCGCAACTTCCACCGGCCTTACAGAATCTGCAGTTACCGCTTCGCCTGCGACTCTGGGACGGCCACGAGTTCAATCTGGGCCCGACGCCCAGCGTAACCATCGTCGTCAAGGACCCGCAGGTGGTTACTCAATTCACCCACCCAAGCCTGGATGCGCTGGGTGCGGCGTTCGTCGAAGGCAAGCTGGAACTGGAGGGCTCGATCAGCGAGGTCATCCGGGTTTGCGATGAGTTGAGCAATGCGCTGCTCGACCAGGACGAAGACAGTCAGCCGGTGCGTGCGCATCACGACAAGGACACTGACGCCAAGGCCATTTCCTACCACTACGACCTGTCGAATGCGTTCTACCAGCTCTGGCTGGATAGCGACATGGCGTATTCCTGTGCCTATTTCGAAACCGGTAGCGAAACCCTCGAACAGGCGCAGCAAGCCAAATTCCGCCATCTGTGCCGCAAGCTGCGCTTGCAGCCGGGCGAGTATTTGCTGGATGTCGGCTGCGGTTGGGGCGGTTTGGCACGGTATGCGGCGCGAGAGTTCGGCGTAAAGGTGTTCGGTATTACTTTGAGCAAGGAACAGTTGGCGCTGGCGCAGGAGCGGGTCAAGGCCGAGGGTCTGGAAGATCAGGTCGAACTGCAATTGCTCGACTATCGCGATCTGCCGCAGGACGGCCGCTTCGACAAGGTTGTCAGCGTCGGCATGTTCGAACATGTTGGTCATGCCAATCTCGCCGAGTATTGCGCAACGCTGTTTGGTGCGGTGAAGGAGGGCGGCCTGGTAATGAACCACGGCATTACCGCCAAGCACACCGATGGCCGCCCGGTTGGACGCGGCGCAGGCAACTTCATCGAAAAATACGTGTTTCCCAACGGCGAGTTACCGCACCTGGCGATGATCTCTGCCGAGATCAGTGAAGCCGGGCTGGAAATCGTCGATGTCGAAAGCCTGCGCCTGCATTACGCGCGCACGCTCGATCACTGGAGCGAGCGACTGGAGGACAACCTCGAAGCTGCGGCGAAACTGGTGCCTGAGCAAGCACTGCGTATCTGGCGTCTGTATCTGGCCGGTTGCGCTTATGCCTTCGCGCGGGGCTGGATCAACCTGCATCAGATCCTCGCTGTGAAAGCGCATCCGGATGGCAGCCACGAACTGCCTTGGACCCGCGACGATATCTACCACCCCTGAAACGGGGCGCTCAGAGAATCGGCGAAATCAGCCGGGCGATCCGCATGCCGACCTGTTGCAGGCGGTGGATCTCCCGGCTTTCTTCTTTGGCCACTTCATCGGCCAGGGCGAAATCGTCATTGAGCATTTGTTCCACGGCGGCGGCGAACTCGCTGTCGACGGTCAGCAACATCACTTCGAAATTCAGGCGGAACGAGCGATTATCCAGATTGGCGCTGCCGATGGCGCTGATTTCGCTGTCGATCAACACCACTTTCTGATGCAGGAAACCCGGTCGATAGCGGAACACCCGCACGCCGGCACGCACCGCTTCAAAGGCATACAGGCTTGAGGCGGCATAGACGATGCGATGATCAGGCCGCGACGGCAACAGCAGGCGCACATCGACACCACGCAAAACCGCCAGCCTGAGTGCTGCGAATACCGCTTCGTCCGGGACGAAGTACGGGCTGGTGATCCACACCCGTTGCGTTGCTGCGTGGATGGCTTCGACGAAAAACAGCGAGCAGGTTTCGTAGGCGTCCGCCGGGCCGCTGGCGAGCAATTGGCAAAGCACGCCATCCTCCGGGTACGTATCCGGCAGGATCAACGGCGGCAGGGTACGAGCAGCCCAGAACCAGTCTTCGGCGAAGGATTCCTGCATGCAGGCTACCACCGGCCCGCGAACTTTGACGTGGGTGTCACGCCATGGCGCCAGCGGTGGTTTCTCACCCATGTATTCATCGCCGACGTTATGTCCGCCGACAAAACCGACTACGCCATCGACCACGACGATTTTGCGGTGGTTGCGGAAATTGACCTGAAAGCGGTTGAGCCAGCCACTGCGCGTGGCAAAGGCTTTGACCTCGACGCCGGCATCACGCAACGCTTGCACGTAGTGATGGGGCAGGGCATGGCTGCCAATGCGGTCGTAGAGCAAATGAATCGACACGCCTTCGGCAGCTTTCTTCAACAGCAAATCACGCAAGCGCTGGCCGAGCCGATCGTCGTGAATGATGAAGAACTGGACCAGCACTGCCTCCCTGGCTTGTTCGATCGCCTGAAATATTGCATCGAAGGTCGCGGTGCCGTTCACCAGCAGTTGCACCTCGTTGTTCGCCAGGCACGGCATGCGCCCCAGTTTCGGCATCGCGCGCAGTGAGGCGTAGGCACTCGAAGCGCGAGCGGCCAGGGCTTCCTCCACCCACGGACGCCAGTTCAGTTCGGAAATGGCCAGGCGCATCTGCTCGTTGGCCTGGCGCCGGGCCTTGATGTAGCCATCGAAGGTGCTGCGACCAAATACCAGATATGGAATAAGCGTGAAGTAGGGAATGAAGATCAACGACAATGCCCAGGCGATCGAGCCTTGCGCTGTGCGCACGGTGAGCACCGCATGGATTGCAGCGATCGAACCGAGTGTGTGCAACAGGGCGATCAGGTAACCGAAAATGTGCGGTCCGAAAAAATCCATGGGGCAGCCTTGCTCCGCGAGATGCAATGCTTAACAGACCATGTTCTGCGGCGAATGTCTCTATTTAATCGGCGCATGAACCGACACAATCGGCCGGCGTCTAACGGCCACAACTGATCAGGAGTTACTCGATGAACGTTCGTCTGCTGGGTTTGGCGCTGGGCCTGGGTTTGGCATTACCGGTGGTTGCGCAGGCACAAATGCTGCAGCCGGGGTTGTGGGAAATGTCTTCGAGCAATCTGAAGGTCGATGATCAGGCCATGGACGTGCAATCGATCCTTGGCCAGATTCAAGGCCAGATCACCCCGCAGCAGCGCGCTGCGCTCGAGAAAAACGGCATCAATATTGGCGGCAAGGGGATCCGTGCCTGCCTGACGCCGCAGCAGGTGGCAACCAACGATATCCCGCTGGCCGATCCGCAATCGGGCTGCAAACAGCAGATCACCGAGCGCACCGGCAACCAGTGGAAATTCCGCTTCAGCTGCCCGAAAGCCCAAGGTACCGGCGTGGCGACATTCCTCAGTGACCGCGAATTCACCACCGTTGCCAATGGCACCTTCAACGCCATCGGCATCAACCAGAAGGGCAGCCTGGAAACCCGGGCAGTCTGGCTGGGCCAGGATTGCGGCACGGTAAAACCCCGCGCTTAAACCCCTCGCAGCGCTCCCACAGCTGGAACCCATTCCAACTGTGGGAGCGAGCCTGCTCGCGAATAGATCGGAAGTACACCTCAAGTCATGGCTGACTCAACGCCTTGTACAGCGTATTGAGGTTGTATTCGAACAGCCCGGTAAAGGTGCTCGCCGGTCCACTCGCCGCCAGTGCATCCGAGTACAGCGTGCCACCGATGTGTGCGCCGCTTTCGTCCGCGATCTGCTTGAGCAGACGCGCGTCCTTGATGTTTTCCATGAACACCGCTTTGACCTTGGCCTGGCGAATCTGCGTGATCAGCGCAGCGACTTCGGCTGCGGAGGGTTCGCGTTCGGTGGACAAACCCTGTGGCGCGATAAAGTCGATGCCATAGGCCTGTCCCAGATAGCCAAAGGCATCGTGGCTGGTGACGATCTTGCGATTACCCGGCGGCAGCGCGCCGAGTTTGTTTTTGGCTTCGGCGAGCAGGGCATAGATCTGCTTGAGGTAGGTCTGGCTGTTGCGCTCGTAGTCAGGCTTGTTGGCCGGGTCGGCGGCGATCAGCGCCTTGGTGATGTTGGCGACGTACAACTCAGCGTTCGCCAGATTGTGCCAGGCGTGTGGATCCGCAACAGTCTCGCCGTCTTCATCGAGCGAACGTGGAATCACCCCGCGACTGGCGCTGATCACCGTCGCCTTGCTGTCGGTGCTGGTCACCAGGCGATCCAGCCAAGGCTCGAAACCGAGGCCGTTCTTGATGATCACTTTGGCTTTGAGCAATGCCTTGGCATCGTCCGGTGTTGGCTCGTAGGTGTGCGCATCGGCATCTGCGCCGACCATGTTGGTGATCTCAACGTGTTCGCCGCCGACCTGATGAACCATGTCGGCAAGGATGCTGAAGCTGGTAACCACCGGCAGTTTTTCGGCAGCCGACAGTGACATCGACAGTATCAGGCTGAACAGCACGAGTAGAGCGCGCATCGGGAAACACCTCATTGGGATGTGAGCAAAGGCGGGCGGCGCAGCAAACCGTGAACCGGTCCAAACACCACCGACAGCAGATAGCCGGCCCCGGCAACCAGGACGATGGCCGGGCCGCTGGGCAGCGAGTAATAGAACGACAGCAGCAAACCGAGCCACACCGACACGCAGCCCATGACGGCGGCGACGCCAATCAGTATTGGCAGACGGCGACTCCAGAATCTCGACGCGGCAGCCGGAAGCATCATCAGCCCGACTACCATCAGTGCGCCGATGGCCTGAAAGCCGATCACCAGATTCAGCACGACCAGGGTCAGGAACACGCCATGAGCCAGTGGCCCGAGACGACTGACCGTGCGCAAGAACAGCGGGTCGAGTGTGTCCAACAGCAGGGGTCTGTAGATCGCGGCCATAGCCATGAGGCTGATGGCCGAGACCCAAAGCATGCCGGTCAGCGTCGGTCCATCCACGGCTAGCGCCGAACCGAACAGCAAGTGCAGAAGGTCGAGGCGCTTGCCGGCGATGCCAAGGATCAAAACGCCGCTGGCCAGTGAGATCGGATAGATCGCGGCGAGGCTGGCATCTTCTCGCAACCCCGTTCGCCGGGTGATCCAGGCCGCAAGTCCGGCCATGCTCAGACCGGCTCCCAAGCCACCGAGGGTGAGTGCGGGAAGACTCAAACCGGCAAACCAGAATCCCAGCGCTGCACCAGGGAGAATGCCGTGGGCGACAGCGTCGCCGATCAGGCTCATCCGTCTGAGAATCAGAAACACGCCCAAGGGCGCCGTGCTGCACGCCAGCATCAGGCCACCGAGCAGGGCGCGGCGCATGAACACGAATTCGCTGAACGGCTGCCAGAAATGGCTGACGGTGGCGAGCATCAGGCGACCTGCATGTGCGGTGTCGGCTGGATCAGTTCTCGGCTGGTTCCGTACACGCAGTGGCCGTTTTTGATCAGCAGCGTATGTGGGACATGTTCTCGTACCGCCGCCAGGTCATGGCAGACCACGACCAGTGTCCGGCCCTCGGCGTGCCAGTGGTGAATGTGTTGCCAGAGCAATTGCTGGCCGAGATCGTCGAGTGCGGCGTGCGGTTCATCGAGCAACAGCACCGGGGCGTCAGCGAGGCTCAGTCGTGCGAGCAGGGCACGTTGTAGCTCACCGCCGGACAGGGCCATCAACGGACGCTGTTCGAGGCCACTCAAGTGCCAGTCTTCCAATGCGTTTTTCAGTCGCTGCGTGCGCAGTTGCGTCGACAGCCGGCGGCCCCAGAAACCTGCGGCGATGAGTTCTTCCAGGTTTATTGGAAATTGCCGATCCAAGTGCTGTTGCTGCGGCAGAAAGGAAATTCCGCTTTGGCGTGGAACAGCCATTTCCACTTTGCCAGCGAGAGGCTTCTGCAATCCGGCGATGACCTTTAGCAGGCTGCTTTTGCCGCAGCCGTTGGCGCCGATGATGGCGGTCAGACTGGCGCTCTCGAACTCAAGATTCAGAGGCGTCGTCAGCGGTTGGCCGGGAGCGCCCCAGGCCAGCGATTGGCAGCGGATCATATTTGCTCCCGCTGCCAGCTGCTTTCGGCGACGGCGTCATGAGCATGCAGGCTTTCGGCGTGGATCACGCGGATATGCAATTGTTTGATGCCGGGCGTGCGCTGCAGTGCCAGATTGAGGCGGCGCGCGGCGTCTTCGCAGAACATCAGGTTTTGCCCATTGGCGAGTGCGAAGGCTTGCTCGTCGGGGCGCTTTACTGCGGTCTGCACGGCTGTGCCGAGGGCTGCTTCAGCGTCATCGATGATCGCTGTCAGCGGTAGCTCGTCGATGAAATTGTCGAGATGCAGGTGCAGTTGCGCATAGCTACGTTGGCTGTGCGGCGTCGCTACGATCCCTTTGGTTGAGCCAAGCCATGCCAAAACATCTGCGTGTTGCAGAGCCTTGTTGGCGAAATCGTCGACGAATTGCTGCTGGATCAATTGCCTTGCCAAGGCTGCCGAGCAGGGGCATGTCGAGGAATAGGGCACCTCGAGTTTTAGTTCCACGTGGAACATTTGCTGTTTCAGGCTTGCTGAAATGGTTGTCGGATAGGATTTCCAGCCGGCTAGGGGGCTGACTAACGCCGGCCGTTTCAGCAATAAGTCGGTGTGAATGTTCAGATATGCGCAGGCGGATAGACCTTGGTGACTTATCAGAAAACCCTTGAGTACCTGATGCAGCAGAGCGGGAGAAAGGCTTCGCTGTTCGAGGGCTTCGAGTGCCAGATACAAGCGCGACATGTGAATACCACGCGCTTCACCATCATCGAGACTCACGCCAGCGTCGACTCTGGCGCTGAGGCGTTGGCTTTCGAGCACAACGGGTAGGGCAATCCCACGCATGCCTACCCAATCGAGTGGCAGTGCCTGGCGCGCAGATTGGGCGGCAATATCCGGGAGAGTAAGAGCATTCATGGTTGAGACCGTCGTATTGATCTCTATTTACGTTACATTATAACAATCCATTCAGCGATGCTTGTTTCATGAAAAGGTTTTCACTAGCAGCCCGTCATCCGGCTGCAAGTGAATCTGGCGCTGCTCCCTCCCGAGCTGGAAAAACGGTTGATGGTCGTCCAGCCGACACGACGGGTGTAGCCAACCCAAGCCTCGCCATCGGAGGCGATGCCGGTAAAAAAGGTCAATTGGCCGAAGCGGCTGTTGGTTTGCGCCCAATAGCGATGGCCGTTCTTTTCGAACCCTCGCAAATAAAGCGTGGTGCCGACCGTATTGACGCTATAGGCATTGCCGTCGGCGTCTACACATGCCAGCAAATTAGCGCTGCGCGTGCAGTGCGCGAGCGCCGGCATTTGCGCTTGGGCTTGGCCGGCCAGCGACGTAGCGCAGCTCAAAAGCAGGTATTTCAACCCATTGTTAATTGCGAGTTTCCACGATCGGTGGTGCGGCAATTTGCGAAATCTCCTGCGTCGGACTGGCAAGCTCAGGTTGTTATACTATAACATAAATCGCCACCAGCCTGAGCTGCCGATCACAATCGTTTGCCTTCATTGCCCCGAGTAATGGAGCGCAACACGCCAAGCGCACACCTGAAAGCGCAAATCGGCTGCCATTTATGAGGATTATCCAATGTCAGCCAAATTGCCCGTCACCGTACTTTCCGGATTTCTCGGCGCGGGAAAAAGTACACTTTTGAATTACGTACTACGTAACCGAGACGGCTTGCGTGTAGCGGTGATCGTCAACGATATGAGCGAAATCAACATCGATGGCAGTGAAGTCCAGCGTGATGTCAGCCTGAACCGCGCTGAGGAAAAACTCATCGAAATGAGCAATGGCTGTATCTGCTGTACGTTACGTGAAGACCTCCTTGAAGAAGTCAGCAAACTCGCTCGCGAGGATCGTTTCGATTACCTGCTGATCGAATCAACCGGCATTTCCGAACCGCTTCCGGTCGCTGAAACCTTCACCTTCCGCGATGAACAAGGGCAAAGCCTCGCCGACATCGCGCGCCTGGACACCATGGTCACGGTCGTCGACGGCGTGAATTTCCTGCTCGATTACCAGGCGGCCGAAAGCCTTGCCTCTCGCGGCGAGATTCTCGGTGAAGAAGACGAGCGCTCCATCACCGATCTGTTGATCGAGCAGATCGAGTTCGCCGACGTCCTGCTGATCAGCAAAATCGACCTGATCAACCAGCACGAGCGCGAAGAACTTACCGCGATCCTCAAGCGCCTCAATGCCCAGGCTGAAATCATTCCAATGGTGATGGGCGAAATCCCCCTGGAGAAAATCCTCAACACCGGTCGTTTCGATTTCGAGAAGGCCGCACAAGCGCCTGGGTGGCTGCAGGAATTGCGCGGTGAGCACGTCCCGGAAACACAGGAATACGGCATCGCCTCGACGGCCTACCGCGCGCGCCGGCCATTCCACCCGCAACGCTTTTTCAGCTTCATTGACCGCCCATGGCTGAACGGCAAGCTGCTGCGCTCCAAAGGCTTCTTCTGGCTCGCCAGCAAACCCACCGATGCCGGTAGCTGGTCTCAAGCCGGCGGTTTGATGCGGCATGGATTCGCCGGGCGCTGGTGGCGTTTCGTAGCAAAGAATCAATGGCCCGAAGATCAGGAAAGCGTGCAGGCGATCATGGAAAACTGGACTCCAAGCGTAGGAGATTGCCGCCAGGAGCTGGTTTTCATTGGTCAGAACATCGATTTCCTACAGCTCTCCGCCGAACTCGATGCCTGTCTTTTGACCGACGAAGAAATGGCCATGGGTGTAGAAGGCTGGCGTTCGCTGCCTGATCCATTCGGCCCTTGGCAAGAAGAGGCCGCCTGATGCTCGCACTCAAGGATCAGCCGCTTCTTACCCGTCAGCAGCACCAGGGTGTGACACCGCAAACGTTGACGCGAATCCTGGACGACCAGACCAATCTCGCCGTCTGGCAACGCCAGCTACCCGTGCACATCGCCGATTTTGCGCAATTGGTGCTGTCGCTCAACGAGCCCTTGGCCGAGTCGCTGTGTCTGGAATTGCCCGACGAAGATGCCGAACCGGATCTCGCCGGTCTGGCTGCAGGGCTGCGTGATCTGCACGGTTTCGAAGGTTTCATCAGCGACCTCAAATGGCTGATCAGTGCCTTCACCTGCCTGCTGGGCGCGCGGCGTATTGGCGTGCGTTTGCGCGTGCTGGACAAGGCCATGTGTCCGCGTTTCCACGTCGATCACGTGCCGGTGCGCCTGATCACTACTTACGCTGGCATCGGCAGCCAATGGCTTGAGGAGGGTGCGATGGACCGCGCGCAACTTGGCCAGGCCGATGCCGAACCGCAAGATCCAGCGTCGATTCGCCAGCTCAACAGCGGCGACGTCGCGCTGCTCAAAGGCGAAAAGTGGCACGGCAATGAAGGCTTCGGCCTGATCCATCGTTCGCCGCAACCGGCACCCGGTGAGCGCCGTCTGTTGCTGACCCTCGACTGGCTCGGCTGAAATTCAGGGCTTGCGCCAGGCGCCCTGGCTCTGGCCTTCGCAATACGGCTTGAGATACGCAGCGTCAGTGGCCACGCCGTAATAATGGATATCCTGGCGATAGGGCATATTGGCGACTTGCGCGTTGCTGCACACGCCGAAAGCGCCGCTGGGGCACTGGTCGACGTATTGCACCTCGACCTTCTGCCCGGCCAGCGTCGGTTGGCAGAAGCCGTCATTGAACAATTTCTGCGGAATCGTCCGGTTCTGCTGACAGACTTTGACGTCGAGCCGTTCGCCCTGTGTGTGCACCACGCAGGCCTGAGCCCACGCTTCACTCGACAGCAGCGCCAACAGCAACGACCATCCCGACCAGCGCATCTTCGATCTCCTCAATAACTGTCCGCAGAAAGTACCCGCCATGTTGCAGAACATTCCGACCCACGTCATCGCCGGCCCGTTGGGCGCCGGCAAGACCAGCCTGATTCGCCAGTTGCTGGCGCAACGGCCGGCGGACGAACGCTGGGCGGTACTGATCAACGAGTTCGGCCAGATTGGTCTGGACGCCGCGCTGCTGACTCGCGACGACGATGGTATCGCACTGGGTGAGGTGGCCGGGGGCTGCCTGTGTTGCGTCAATGGCGCACCATTTCAGATCGGCCTTGGCCGCCTGCTGCGCAAGGCCAGGCCGGATCGACTGTTTATCGAGCCATCCGGGCTGGGCCATCCGGGGCAGTTGCTCAAGCAACTTAACGAGGCGCCGTGGCTGGGCGTGCTGGCGGTTCAGCCCTGTGTTCTGGTTTTGGACGCTCAGGCATTGCACGCAGGTAGAGCCTTGCCGGACGCCCAGCAGCAAGCGTTGGCCAGCGCGGGTTTGCTGCTGTTGAACAAGGCGCAGGATCTTGATGAACCGGCTCGTGAGAAAATCGCCAGCCAGTTGCCGCCCGTCAGTCTGATCTGGACGCAGCAAGCGCAACTGCCTCTGAACGAGTTGCCGGGGGTGAAAGTAAAAGCGAACGAAGGCGCAGGGCATCTGCCGCTGCCCACTGGATTGGCACAGCTGCCAGCGGTCTGGAGCGATCCGGCCGAACCGATCTGCCTGAGTCAGGCTCAAGAGGGGGGCTGGAGCATCGGTTGGCGCTGGCATCCGGGGCAGGTATTTGATCAAGCACGCATCGCCGATTGGCTGAGCGCGCTCGACTGGAACCGGGCGAAACTGGTTATCCACAGCACGGATGGCTGGGTTTCGGGCAATGCGCTGGAGCATGCCGAGCTGAGTTGGCAAGCCAGCGAATGGCGAAAAGACTCAAGAATTGAGCTGATCTTCGCTGAACCGCAGAACATCGAACAGCTGCAAGCCGGTTTGGCTGAATGCCGGATTCAATGAGTCAGCTCAAGGCTTCCACTTGGTATGTTCCTGGCGCCACTGGCTCAGCTCAATGACTTCTGCGCGAGGCTTGTGCACTTCGACCACCGGCGGCGTGTCGTCGAACGGCGCCGGGTAGGGTGCCAGTTCAATCTGCGCACTGTGCGCGCCGAACTGGGTGACGGTGCCGTTGTGGCGGCTTTCGCCAGTCACGGTGAACTCGAAGTTGTAGACCCGCGCCAGTCGTCGGCGACCGTTGGCATCCCTGATCAGCCCGATCTTTTTCAGCGCGACGTTACCGTCCAGCAGCTCGACGCCGACATTGGTGCAATGCTGTTTGACCCGCTCCAGCGCGCGCTCGCGCAAGCCGTGGTTGTGCCATAGCCAGGCACCAGCGGCGGCGAACAGCATCAGCACGAAGATGTTTTCCAGGGTCAGCATCGACATCGAACTCCAAAAGATGGCGTCAGCTTAACTGTCTCGCCGGTCTGTCGTACAGGCTGTGTTTCGTCGCATACTGCGCGGCTTGAATTTCAATCGTTTTACGGAATGACCCGAATGAAACGTACGCCTCATCTGCTCGCCATCCAGTCCCACGTGGTGTTTGGCCACGCCGGCAACAGTGCTGCGGTTTTTCCGATGCAGCGGGTCGGGGTCAACGTCTGGCCGCTCAACACCGTGCAGTTTTCCAACCACACCCAGTATGGTCAGTGGGCCGGTGAAGTGCTGGCGCCGCAGCAGATCCCCGAGCTGATCGAAGGCATCGCTGCGATTGGCGAGCTGGGCAATTGCGACGCGGTGCTGTCCGGCTATCTCGGTAGCGCCGCGCAGGGCCGGGCGATTCTCAGCGGTGTGGCGCGGATCAAAGCGGTCAATCCGAAGATGCTGTATCTGTGTGATCCGGTGATGGGCCATCCAGAGAAGGGTTGCAGCGTGCCCACCGAGGTCAGCGATTTCCTTCTCGGTGAAGCGGCTGCCGTGGCGGACATCATGTGCCCGAACCAGTTGGAGCTGGACAGTTTTTCCGGGCGCAAGCCGCAGTCGCTGTTCGATTGCCTGGCGATGGCGCGAGCGCTGCTGGCGCGCGGGCCGAAAGCGGTACTGGTCAAGCATCTGGATTATCCGGGCAAACCGGCGGATGGCTTCGAAATGTTGTTGGTGACGGCTGAGGGCAGTTGGCATTTGCGCCGTCCCTTGCTGGCGTTTCCGCGTCAGCCGGTGGGGGTGGGCGATCTGACATCCGGCCTGTTCCTGGCGCGGGTGCTGCTGGGCGACAGCCTGCTGGCAGCATTCGAATTCACCGCAGCGGCAGTGCATGAGGTGTTGCTGGAAACCCAGGCGTGCGCCAGTTACGAGCTGCAACTTGTGCGGGCGCAGGATCGCATTGCGCATCCGCGGGTGAAATTCGAGGCTACCGCGATCAGTCTGTAATCTCGTCGTTGTTCAAAAAAGATCGCAGCCTTCTGCAGCTCCTACATGGGTTTGCATTCCAAAATGTAGGAGCTGCCGAAGGCTGCGATCTTTTGCTTTTTGGTCTCAGGCGTCGCCCTTGATCTCCTGATAACGCTTCTCCAGCTCCTGACGAATCTGCCGGCGCTGCTGCGCCTGCATGAAGCGGCGTTTGTCTTCGCTGTTCTGCGGTTGCAACGGCGGCACGGCGGCCGGTTTGCGCTGATCATCCACCGCGACCATGGTGAAGAAGCAGCTGTTGGTGTGGCGCACCGAGCGTTCGCGGATGTTTTCGGTGACCACTTTGATGCCAACTTCCATCGACGTGTTGCCGGTGTAGTTGACCGAGGCGAGGAACGTCACCAGTTCGCCGACATGAATCGGCTCGCGGAAAATCACCTGATCCACCGACAGGGTCACCACGTAGCGCCCGGCATAACGGCTGGCGCAGGCGTAGGCCACTTCGTCGAGGTATTTGAGCAGGGTGCCGCCGTGGACATTGCCAGAGAAGTTGGCCATGTCGGGGGTCATCAGTACCGTCATCGACAGCTGGGCGTTTCCGGGTTCCATAACGTTCTCACGGATCAAGGCTGATTGCAGGAAGCGCCTCTGCGGGCACCTGGTGGCTTTTCAAGAAGCACCGTTATCGGGACGCCGCGCGGCGGGCCGCCGTCACGCCGGTAGCGATCTGTTTCCATATATTGCACCGGCTTCCAGAGCGAAGTCGCGGTGTTAACCTGCAAAAGCCCTGCCCAAGGGCAATTCCTACATTAAAAGCGGATTTTTACCCTGCTCGCGCAGAACGTCTGACGTCTGTCCGCGCGCCTCGTCATCAAGGAGCCCACGCCATGCATGCCATCAGTTTCATTCAGGATCTGGCAGTGATCATGCTGGTCGCGGGCGTAGTAACCGTACTGTTTCATCGTTTCAAACAACCGGTGGTGCTCGGCTACATCGTCGCCGGCTTCATCATCGGCCCGCATACGCCGCCGTTCGGCCTGATTCACGATGAAGAAACCATCAAGACCCTGGCCGAACTCGGGGTGATCTTCCTCATGTTCTGCCTTGGCCTGGAGTTCAGCCTGCGCAAGTTGTTCAAGGTCGGCGCCACGGCGTTCATTGCCGCGTTTCTCGAAATCATCCTGATGATCTGGATCGGCTACGAAATCGGCCGCTGGTTCGACTGGAACACCATGGATTCGTTGTTCCTCGGCGCGATTCTGGCGATCTCCTCAACCACCATCATCGTCAAAGCGCTGAATGACCTGAAGATGAAGAACGAGCGCTTTGCGCAGTTGATCTTCGGTGTACTGATTGTCGAGGACATCCTTGGCATCGGCATCATCGCGCTGCTGTCGAGCATCGCCGTCAGCGGCACGGTGAGCTCGGGCGAAGTGTTTTCCACGGTCGGCAAGCTGTCGCTGTTCATGATCGTCGCGCTGGTCATCGGCATTCTGTTGGTGCCGCGTCTGCTGGCTTATGTGGCGAAATTCGAAAGCAACGAGATGCTGCTGATCACCGTGCTCGGCCTGTGTTTCGGCTTCTGCCTGCTGGTGGTCAAGCTCGAATACAGCATGGTGCTTGGCGCTTTCCTGATCGGCGCGATCATGGCCGAGTCCCGGCAATTGCTGAAAATCGAACGGCTGGTCGAGCCGGTTCGCGACCTGTTCAGTGCGATCTTTTTCGTCGCCATCGGGCTGATGCTCGACCCGCTGATTCTCATCGAATACGCCTGGCCGATCGCGGTGATCACCGTGGCCGTGGTGCTGGGCAAGATGTTGTCCTGCGGCCTCGGTGCGTTTATCGCTGGCAACGACGGACGGACCTCACTGCGGGTCGGCATGGGTCTGTCACAGATCGGCGAATTTTCCTTCATCATCGCCGCGCTGGGCATGACCTTGCAGGTGACCAGCAACTTCCTCTACCCGGTTGCTGTAGCCGTGTCGGTGATCACCACGCTGCTGACGCCGTACCTGATTCGCGCGGCGGATCCGTTGTCGATCAAGCTCTCGGCAGTCGTGCCCAAGCGTCTAGGGCGTGTACTCGGCATGTATGGCGAATGGTTGCGCAGCATCCAGCCGCAAGGTGAGGGCGCGCTACTGGCGTCGATGATCCGACGGATCCTGTTGCAGGTCGGGGTCAATCTGGCGCTGGTGATTGCGATCTTCTTTGCCGGCGCATACTTCGCCGAGCGCATCTCGTTGTGGCTGCAGGACTGGATCAGCGATCCGAGCTGGCAGAAGGCACTGATCTGGGGCGGGGCGTTGCTGGTCTCGCTACCGTTCCTGATTGCGGCTTATCGCAAGCTCAAGGCGCTGTCGATGCTGCTGGCGGAGATGGGCGTCAAGCCGGAGATGGCCGGGCGTCACACGCAGCGAGTGCGCCGGGTGATCGCCGAAGTGATCCCGATTCTCTCGCTGCTGGTGATTTTCCTGCTGTTGGCAGCCTTGTCGGCCAGTATCCTGCCGACCAACAAGCTGCTGGTGCTGATCGCCGTCGTCGCGGCCGCCGTTGCGGCACTGCTCTGGCGCTGGTTCATCCGCGTGCATACGCGGATGCAGGTGGCCTTGCTGGAAACCCTCGACAACCATAAGGAATCGTCGGGGCATTGACCCACAGGGGCGTTTGGCGGCTCAGCTTTCCAGCCAGACGTCCCGCGCCCAGTGCCACACCGATTCCCAGGTTTCTTCAGCAATCAGTTCTTCTTCGGCCTGCCACAGCACCACGGTGCCGTCTTCTTCGACACAGTAGTAGTCATCGCCGTCCTGACAGATCGGGATCAAGCTGCGATCAACACCCACGTCCCATGCATTGGCCGCAACGTCCGGCAGATAGGTGTGCGATTGCGGGTCAGTGACGGTCACCGGCTCGAGGCTGCCATAGACCACATCGCTGACGGTCAGCAAAAATTCTTTGAAGACGAACGGAATGTCGATGAACAGTTGTTCTTCGATTTCCACCAGCAGGTCTTCGTCAGGCAATTCCAAAGGAACCGGCACGGGTTCGTTGGCTTCGCGCAGTTGTTCGATGATTTCTTCCACGTCCGGGATCCTCTTGCTGAATGGCGCGGTTTATATGGGCCGGTTTATACAGTAGCTCGCCATAGATGCAACCGTGAAATGAAAAACCCCGGCCGAGGCCGGGGTTCTGTTACCGCAAGTGAAGCGCAGCAGGGATCAGCCGTTCTGGCGGATACCGGCGACCAGCCAAGGCTGGTTGTCGCCCTGCGGACGTTCCATGTTCCAGCTTTCGCTGAACACTTCGCCCTGGTCGAAACGCGAGGTTTTCGACACGCCGGTGAAGGTCAGGGTGGCGATGGTCTTGTCGGCACGATCGTCGACGCCGTCCAGCTGCACCTGCAGGTTGTCGATGTAGGTCGACTGGAAGCCATCGCCCAGATCCGCACGCTCACGCTTGAGGAACTCAAGCATTTGCGGGGTCACGAACTCGGCGATCTTGTCCATTTCGTTGGCGTCCCAGTGCTGCTGCAGCGACTGGAAGTGGCTACGCGCAGCTTCAAGGAAGCGCTCTTCGTTGAACCAAGCCGGTGCGTTGATCACTGGACGGGCGGCAGCCGGAGCAGCCGAACCACCGAAGATCGAACCCATGGCGGCAGGCTTCTGCTCGAACACTTCACGCTGCATCGGCGCGCCGGCCGGAGCGAATTGCTCCTGCTGCTTGCGACGACGGGCGGCGATGAAGCGGAAGATCACGAACGCGATCAGGGCCATGATCAGGATGTCGAAGATCTGCATGCCCTGGAAACCGTCGCCCATGAACATCGACGCGAGCAGGCCACCGGCGGCGATGCCCGCCAATGGGCCGAGCCAGCGCGAAGCACCGCCGGCCTTGGCCGCGGCGCCAGCAGCACCGGCAGCGCCAGCGGTCGCTGCTGCGCCGCCCACGCCTGGAGAAGAGGGAGCCATCTGGCTGGTCTGGTGCGTCGGCGCAGCGCCGGCGCTTTTGCCACCACCAAAGCGCTTGGCGTTGGCGTCGAGGCTCATCGTCAGGCCGATGCACAACGCCATGGCGATGCTAAGAAAACGTTTCATAAAGGGTATTCCCGTTTTGTGGAGACACGCGCGCCATGTTGCACAGCTGAAGTGTTACTGGCTAGCGAGAGAGTGTTTCGGGCTTTTGCCTGACAGGTTGCGTTCAGCTTGGCGAGGCAATCAGCCGATGTACTTTTGTCTGTAGGAAAAGGCGATAGGTTCAGAGGGATTGATGCACTTGCGTCGCATAACCTGTGGGAGCGAGCCTGCTCGCGAAGGTGTCGTGTCAGGCAAATGATTGCTTGATGACACAGCGCTTTCGCGAGCAGGCTCGCTCCCACATGGGTTCAGTGCCGGTGATTAGATCGCTTCCAGCTTGGCATAGCCGAGCATCAGCCACTTGCTGCCTTCGCTGAAATTCACCTGCACCCGGGCCTGGGCGCCGGAACCTTCGAAGTTGAGGATCACCCCTTCGCCGAAGATCGAGTGACGTACGGCCTGACCGAGCACAAAACCGGTTTCCGGAATCTCGCTGCCGCTGAACAGGCTGCTGCCGCTCATCGACTGGTTGCCGCCGAACGGTCGGCTGACGCTGTTGGACAGGCGCACTTCCTGAATCAGGCCTTTCGGCACTTCGCGGACGAAACGCGACACCTTGTTGTAGGTTTCGCTGCCGTACAGGCGCCGGGTTTCGGCGTAGGTCATGACCAGATTCTGCATCGCCCGGGTGATACCGACGTAAGCCAGACGCCGTTCTTCCTCGAGACGCCCCGGTTCTTCCAGGCTCATCTTGTGCGGGAACAGGCCTTCTTCCATGCCCACGAGGAACACGTAAGGGAATTCCAGACCTTTGGCGCTGTGCAGGGTCATCAACTGAACGCTGTCTTCGTGCTCGTCGGCCTGTGTATCGCCGGCCTCCAGCGAAGCGTGGCCGAGGAAGGCCGCCAGTGGGGTCAGTTCTTCGTCCTCTTCGGTGTTCTCGAAGTTGCGCGCGGCGCTGACCAGTTCCTCAAGGTTTTCCACCCGGGCCTGGCCTTTTTCGCCTTTTTCCGCTTCGTGATAAGCGATCAGGCCGGATTGCTCGATGACGGTTTGCGTCATCAGGTGCAGCGGCATCTCGGCGCACTTGGCGGCGAGGTTCTCGATCAGTTCGATGAACGCACCGAGCGCACTCGCGGCGCGCCCGGTCAGGCCTTTGTTGGCCACCAGTAGGCGCATCGCTTCCCACATCGACACATCGCTGTGCCGCGCATGCTCGCGGATCGCTTCGACGGTTTTCTCGCCGATGCCCCGGGCCGGCACGTTGATCACCCGCTCCAGCGCCGCGTCGTTGCCGCGACCTTCGAGCAAGCGCAGGTAGGCCATGGCGTTCTTGATTTCCGCGCGTTCGAAGAAGCGCTGACCGCCATAGATGCGGTACGGGATGCGCTCGCGCAGCAGGGCTTCTTCCAGAACGCGCGATTGGGCGTTGGAGCGGTACAGAATGGCGATATCGCTACGGGCCAGACCGGTTTTCAGCGCGCTTTCGATGGTTTCCACCACGTAACGCGCTTCGTCGTGTTCGTTGAACGCGGCGTACAGATTGATCGCTTCGCCATCGCCGCCATCGGTCCACAGCTCTTTACCGAGGCGCCCGGTGTTGTTGGCGATCAGCGCGTTGGCGGCTTTGAGGATGCCGGCGGTGGAGCGGTAATTCTGCTCCAGGCGAATCGTCTCGGAGTCCGGGAAGTCGGAAGAGTACTGATGAATGTTCTCGATCTTCGCCCCGCGCCAGCCGTAAATCGACTGGTCGTCGTCGCCGACCACCATCAGGCTGTCGCCGCCCTTGCCGAGCAGGCGCAACCAGGCGTACTGCACGGCGTTGGTGTCCTGGAATTCGTCGACCAGAATATGGCGGAAGCGCTTTTGGTAATGCGCCAGCAGGCCCGGGTGATCGCGCCATAGATCGAGCGCACGCAGCAGCAGTTCGGAGAAGTCGATCACGCCAGCCCGCAGGCACGCTGCCTCGTAGGCTTCGTAGATCCCGCGCATGGTGGCGAGGAACAGGTCGCCGCTGGCCTGAATGTGTTGCGGTCGCAGACCTTCGTCTTTCTGGCCGTTGATGAACCACTGCGCCTGACGCGCCGGCCAGCGTTGCTCGTCCAGGCCCAGCTCGCGGATCACCCGCTTGACCAGTCGTTGCTGGTCATCGCTGTCGAGAATCTGGAAGGTCTGGCTCAGGCCCGCTTCCTGCCAGTGCGCCCGCAGCAAGCGGTGCGCGAGGCCGTGGAAGGTGCCGACCCACATGCCGGCCGGGTTGATGCCCAGCAACTGCTCGATGCGATGGCGCATCTCGGCAGCGGCCTTGTTGGTGAAAGTCACCGACAGGATGGAGTGAGGTGAGGCGTTTTCGACCTGGATCAACCAGGCGATACGGTGCACCAGCACTCGGGTTTTACCGGAACCGGCGCCGGCCAGGACCAACTGACGGCCAACGGGGGCTGCTACGGCCTGGCGTTGGGCATCGTTGAGGGAGTTCAGCAGAAGGGAGAGATCATCGCGCATCGGGGCATTCTAGGGTGCGCCGCAGGCCCGGGCAAACCGTGCGTTGCATTAGCCGATGAAAGTGCTGCCGATGACGACCGGTCGGTCACTGGCTGCAGGCTTCGGCCCGTCTCGCCTGAGGGGTTGCAGCGGTGCGCAAGCGGCGGAAAATTTCCCCGCAATTGTGATCGGCAGCAGTTTGGCATCGGGATCGGCTTGTGTATGCTCCGTCCACGTTTCGGGCGCACGCCCTCCTATAAGAACAAGAACGTTGCCCATGATCCTCAGCGCCGAACTGTCGGGGCCCTCCGTGGACCCCCGGGTGATCCGCAAGCACTATGCCGTCGAAATGGCGGTGGAGCGCACGCGTCTGCTGTATCAGGGCTCGTTGTTGCCCACGCTGTTCATGTTGATCAATGGTCTGGTCTGCGCCGCTTTGCTCTGGAGCCCGCAGCGCTACTTCGTGGTCAGCGTCTGGCTGGTGTGGCTGCTGTCGCTGGTCGCGCTGCGGGTGATTCAGGTGGCCGCGTTCGATTCGGCGATTCCCGATCGTCAGGCCCGGCCAATCTGGTTCCGCATGTTCCTGCTCGGTTCGACCATGACCGGCCTGACGCTGGCCGGAGCCGGCATCGCTCTGGTGCCCGCTGACAACTTCATGCAGCAAGCCTGGGTATTCGGCCTGATCGGCGCGGCAACGCTGTCGGCCAGCGTCGCCTACGCGGTGAGCCTGCCGGCGTTCCTCTCGTTTACCTTACCGTGCCTGCTGCCAGCGATCGGCTACCTGTTCTGGGGCGGCGACGATCAGGCGCGGGGCTGGGGCTGGCTGGGTCTGATCCTGCTCGGTTCGTTGAGCGTGGTGGCGTGGCAGGTCAATCGGCTGATCGACCGTGGATTGCTTCGGCGCTTCCAGAATCAGCATCTGATCGAGCATTTACAGCAAGCGCAAACGCGCAGCGAACAACTCAATCAGGAGCTGGGCAAAGAGATCGAACAGCGCCGCTGTGCCGAGGCGCAATTGCGTGAAGCGCAGGTCGATCTCGAAAATCGCGTGGCCCAGCGCAGCCGCGAACTGGATGCCGCCAATCAGGCCCTGAGCAAAAGCGAAGCGCGCCTGGCGCTGGCGCTCAAGGCCAGTGAGCTCGGATTGTGGGACTGGAATCTGCAGACCGACGAGGTCCATCACACGCAGATTCAGGAACTGTTCGGCCTCGCCCCGGAATACGTCACGGCGCTGCTGCGCGACCTCAAGCCACGACTGCACCCTGAAGATGTGCCGTCACTCAAGTTCGCCCTGGTCGAGCATTTGAAGGGGCGCACCGAGGATTATCAGGTCGAATATCGCCTGCGCCATGGCGACGGCCACTGGGTGTGGATCGAGGACCGTGGCCGTGCCGTGGAGCGCAGCGCCAGCGGCCGGGTGATCCGCATGGTCGGCACTCGCCGCGATATCAGCGCCAGCAAAAGCCTCGAAGAGCAGCAACGGCTGGCGGCCACGGTGTTCGAAGCGGCCAGCGAAGGCATCGTGATTCTTGACCCGAACTACGCGCTGATTGCGATCAATCAGGCTTTTAGCCGGGTCACCGGTTACGAGATCGACGACATGCTCGGGCGCAACGTCGTCGAGTTGCCCTGCAGCCGCGATGCCCATCGCCACTATGTGGCGATCCGGCATGCACTGGAGCAGCACGGCAGTTGGCAGGGTGAACTCGTGGAAACCCGCAAGAACGGCGAGTTGTATCCGCAGTGGCTGCAGCTCAACGCGGTGCGCGACAGCCGGGGCAATGTCAGCCATATTGTCGGCTTCTTCGCCGATCTCTCGGCACGGCGTGCGTCGGAAGAACGCCTGCGTTATCTGACCCATTACGATGAGCTCACCGGCCTGGCCAACCGTTCACTGTTCCGCGAACGCCTGCACGAAGCCCATCAGCGGGTGCGGCAGGGCGGGCGCCGCAGTCTCGCATTGCTGCACATCAATCTGGATCGCTTCAAATTGCTCAATGACAGCCTCGGCCATGAAGTCGCCGATCAGCTGCTGCAAAAAATGGCGCGGCGGCTGGTCAATGCCTTGCCTGAGGCCGACACCATTGCGCGCTTGTCCGGTGACGAATTTGCCGTGCTGTTCGATGCCTACGGCAATCTGTCGAGCCTGGCACGGGTAGCGACACGGTTGTCGGCCAAGCTGCGTTTGCCGCTGAGCGTCGACGGGCATGAACTGGTGGTGAGCGCTTCAATGGGCATCAGCCTGTTGCCGGACAATGCGCGGGAGATTTCCGCGCTGGTCAGCCAGTCGAACATGGCCATGCAGCATGCCAAACATCTGGGCGGCAACAATTTCCAGTTCTTCACCGACAGCCTGCAAGCCAGCACACTCGAACGCTTGCAGCTGGAAAACCACTTGCGCCGAGCCATTGAAGAACAGCAACTGACAGTGTTCTACCAACCCAAACTGTGCCTGCAAACCGGTCGGATGAATGCCGCTGAAGCGCTGGTGCGCTGGGATCATCCGAGCATGGGCCAGGTGCCGCCGGCAGATTTCATTGGCCTGGCCGAAGAGACCGGTCTGATCGGGCCGATCGGCGAATTCGTTTTGCGTCAGGCGTGCTGGCAAGCCTGCGAATGGCAGCGCCAGGGCCTGGCGCCGATCCGCGTGTCGGTGAACCTGTCGGTGCATCAGCTGCGTCAGGGCAAACTGGTCAGTCTGGTCCGGCAAGTGCTGGAAGAAACCGGGCTGGCGCCGCACTACCTCGAGCTGGAGCTGACCGAAAGTCATTTGCTCGACAGCGTCGAACACATCATTGCCACATTCCAGCAACTGCGCGATCTGGGGGTGAAACTGGCGATCGATGATTTCGGTACCGGGTATTCGTCGTTGAGTTACCTCAAGCGCATTCCGGTGGATTACGTGAAGATCGATCAGGCGTTCATTCGCGGCTTGAGCGAGGGCAGTGCGGACGCGGCGATCACTCGCGCGATCATCGCCATGGCCCACGGACTGGCCCTCAAAGTCGTCGCCGAGGGTGTCGAGCGTGAGGATCAGCTGGCATTTCTGCGCGCCGAACGCTGCGACGAAGTGCAAGGTTATCTGATCAGCCGGCCGGTGGACGCTGCCCGTCTGGCCGGGCTTTTGCGTGATCAGGCCAATCCGCAGTAAGGGCTACATGCACCTCAGCGCGCCTGATGCCGGGACATCGAGTTACGCATTGAGCAGGCAAAATGCCCATTCATGTAGTATAACTACAAGCTTGCTACATCCTTGCCCACAAGAAGAGTCCAGCCCCTTGAATCTGCTGCAACACATCGCCCAGTCACGTCACCTGTTACGCAAGTCGGAGCTCAAGGTCGCCGACCACGTGCTGCTTGACCCTGCGGCAGTGATGCACAGCTCCATGGCCGACCTGGCTCACAGCGTCGGCATCAGCGAGCCGACCATCGTGCGCTTCTGCCGCGCCATCGGTTGTTCCGGCTTTCAGGATCTCAAACTTAAACTGGCTCAGAGCCTGGCCGCCGGCGCCAGCTTCGGTCAGTTCGCGATCCATGAAGATGACTCCGTCGCCGACTACAGCCTGAAGATTTTCGACACCACGCTGCACACCCTGATGGAAGTGCGCGAGAAGCTCGACCCGGTGGAGTTGCAGCGCGCGGTGACGCTGATGTCCCAAGCGCAGCGTGTCGAGTTCTATGGCTTCGGTGCTTCCGGAGCGGTGGCCGCGGATGCACAGCACAAGTTTTTCCGTTTGCTGCTGACCGCGGCGGCGTATTCCGATCCGCACATGCAGGCGATGTCGGCTGTGACGCTGAAGCCTACCGATGTGGCGATCTGTATTTCCCAGTCAGGGCGCTCCAAGGATTTGCTGATCACCGCTAACCTCGTTCGCGAGAGCGGGGCGTCGTTGATCACCCTGTGTCCGAGCCAGACGCCGTTGGCCGAACTGTCGACCGTCAATCTGGCGATCGATGTGCACGAAGACACCGAAATCTACACGCCGCTTACCTCGCGAATCGCCCATCTGGTGGTGATCGACGTGCTGGCGATGGGCGTGGCCATGGCGCGCGGGCCGAGCCTGGTCAATCACCTCAAGAGCGTGAAGCGCAGTCTGCGCAGTCTGCGTTTGTCGCCCAAGGCCGTGAAAGCGCTGGACGATTGAGCAAGGTCGTTCCGACCTTGTTCGCGAGCAGGCTCGCTCCCACAGGGGGGCTTCTGAGAACATAAATTCTGGGTCATAACGGGATCAAATGTGGGAGCGAGCCTGCTCGCGAAAGCGTCCTCAACAACAGCACATCCCTGCGCACATTTCATCACATTGTCATCCCCGCGCAGCCAAACCGTCATCCCCCACGCCTATCGTGAAACTCCCGTACTCGCCCTGGGAGACTCGAAATGGCTCAGCCCTACGAAGAACGCAACAGCGCCGCGAAAACCCGTCGTCAGCAGGAAGATCAGCGCCGCATGGAATTTCGCCGCGCAATCGAGGATCGCTTCGAACTTCGCCAGCTTCAGGCCGAGATCGGCGATTTTCCCGAGATCACGCACTGGCAGGCAGCGCCCGCCGCTTCCCGTCGAAACGCTCAACCAGCGCAATAATCTGCGCCCGCTCGCTGCGGATGAACGCCAGGAAGGCGTGCGCCACCGGTGACAGCCGTTTGGCTTTGGCTTGCACCAGGCACCAGCTGCGCATCAGCGGCAACTCTTCGACCGGCAGCTCGACCAGGCCGCCGGTCGCCAGCTCCAGGTTCAGGGCGTGGCGCGTCAGCAGCGCCAGGCCCAGACCCGCCAACACGCATTCGCGCTGAGCTTCGGCGGACGCCACTTCCTGGGTCTGAGTGAAGTGCACGCGTTTTTCCTTGAAGTATTCCTCGCAGGCCAGACGCGTGCCCGAGCCCGGCTCGCGTATCAGCAGCGTGTAAGGCTCCAGATCCTGCAAGCGCAACGGGCCCATGTGTGCCAGCGGATGATCCGGGCGCGCCACGGCGACAATCGGATTATTGAGAAACGGCAGGAATTCCAGGCCCATGTCCTGCGGCACCATCGACATGATCACCAGATCATCACGGTTGTCCGAGAGGCGGCGGATGACCTGGCCACGGTTGACCACGGTCAGCTGCAAATTGACTTCCGGATGCTGGCGCTTGAATGCAGCAAACAGATGCGGCACGAAATATTTGGCGCTCGATTCCACCGCCAGTTTCAGCTGACCCTGCAGTGAACCCTGCATGTCCGACAGTTGCATGTCGAGGTTTTCCAGGCGCCCGAAAATGTCGCGGCTGGCGCGCTGAAGCGCTTCCGCCGCCTCGGTCATGTAGAGTTTTTTGCCGACATAGTCGAACAGCGGCTGGCCAATCAGCTCTTCCAGCTGACGAATCTGTAGGCTCACGGCCGGTTGTGTGAGGGACATTTCCTCGGCGGCGCGGCTGTACGAGCGTAAATCACACACCTCATTGAAGATCTGCAATTGACGCAATGTCATACGCATCAATGACTTACGCATTTTTTTCAGGCTCGGTCAGCGGTCAGTTGCTTCAACTATAAGTGTTTGCTTATGCCTGACCCAATTTTTATTCATTTTTGTTAATCCCTCAGCAGCGCTAGTGTGGACCTGCGACTGAATTGAAACATTTGGTCACGCGTCGACCTGGGTCTAGCAGGTCGTGGTGCCACCGGCTCAAGGGAACCTCCAAGTGATAAAAAAGATCCTGATCGCCAACCGTGGTGAGATTGCCGTACGCATCGTACGAGCCTGCGCCGAAATGGGCATTCGCTCGGTTGCGATTTTCTCCGACGCCGATCGCCATGCCTTGCATGTGAAGCGTGCGGACGAGGCCCACAGCGTGGGTGCCGAGCCACTGGCCGGCTATCTGAACCCGCGCAAGCTGGTGAACCTGGCGGTGGAAACCGGCTGCGATGCGCTGCACCCCGGCTACGGCTTCCTTTCGGAAAACGCCGAGCTGGCGGAAATCTGCGCCGAGCGCGGCATCAAATTCATCGGCCCGTCGGCGGAGGTCATCCGGCGCATGGGCGACAAGACCGAAGCGCGCCGCAGCATGATCAAGGCCGGCGTACCGGTAACGCCCGGTACCGAAGGCAACGTCTCCGGCATCGAAGAAGCCTTGGTCGAAGGCGACCGTATCGGTTATCCGGTAATGCTCAAGGCCACCTCCGGTGGTGGCGGGCGCGGTATCCGTCGCTGCAACAGCCGCGAAGAACTCGAACAGAACTTCCCCCGGGTCATCTCCGAAGCCACCAAGGCGTTCGGTTCGGCGGAAGTGTTCCTGGAAAAATGCATCGTCAATCCCAAGCACATTGAAGCGCAGATCCTTGGCGACAGCTTCGGCAATGTCGTGCACCTGTTCGAGCGTGACTGCTCGATCCAGCGCCGCAACCAGAAGCTGATCGAGATCGCGCCGAGCCCGCAGCTGACCCCGGAACAGCGCGCCTACATCGGCGACCTGTCGGTACGTGCAGCCAAGGCTGTGGGCTACGAGAACGCCGGCACCGTGGAGTTTCTGCTCGCCGAGGGCGAGGTGTACTTCATGGAAATGAACACGCGGGTGCAGGTGGAACACACCATCACCGAAGAAATCACCGGCATCGACATCGTCCGCGAACAGATTCGCATCGCTTCCGGCCTGCCGCTATCGGTGAAGCAGGAAGACATTCAGCACCGTGGCTTTGCATTGCAGTTCCGTATCAACGCCGAGGATCCGAAGAACAACTTCCTGCCGAGCTTCGGCAAAATTACCCGTTACTACGCCCCCGGCGGCCCGGGCGTGCGCACCGACACGGCGATCTACACCGGCTACACCATTCCGCCGTTCTACGACTCGATGTGCCTGAAACTGGTGGTCTGGGCGCTGACCTGGGAAGAGGCGATGGACCGTGGCCTGCGCGCCCTCGACGACATGCGTCTGCAGGGCGTGAAGACCACCGCCGCGTACTACCAGGAAATCCTGCGCAACCCGGAATTCCGTAGCGGCCAGTTCAACACCAGCTTCGTTGAAAGCCACCCGGAGCTGACCAACTACTCGATCAAGCGCAAACCCGAAGAGCTGGCCCTGGCCATCGCCGCCGCCATCGCCGCCCACGCAGGCCTGTGAGGAATACAAGAATGAGCAAGAAAATCTTCGTAACAGACACCATCCTGCGCGACGCTCACCAATCGCTGCTCGCCACCCGCATGCGCACCGAAGACATGCTGCCGATCTGCGACAAGCTCGACAAGGTCGGCTACTGGTCGCTGGAATGCTGGGGCGGCGCGACGTTCGACGCCTGCGTGCGCTTTCTCAAGGAAGACCCGTGGGAGCGCCTGCGCCAACTGCGTGCGGCGCTGCCCAACACCCGCCTGCAAATGCTCCTGCGCGGGCAGAATCTGCTCGGCTATCGCCACTACAGCGATGACGTGGTCAAAGCTTTCGTCGCCAAAGCAGCGGTGAACGGCATCGACGTGTTCCGCATCTTCGATGCGATGAACGATGTGCGTAACCTGCGCGTTGCCATTGAAGCAGTGAAAGCTGCCGGCAAACATGCGCAAGGCACCATCGCCTACACCACCAGCCCGGTGCACACCATCGACGCTTTCGTCACCCAGGCCAAGCAAATGGAATCCATGGGCTGCGACTCGGTAGCGATCAAGGACATGGCCGGTCTGCTGACCCCGTATGCCACTGGTGAACTGGTGCGTGCTCTGAAAGCCGAGCAGTCGTTGCCGGTGTTCATCCACTCCCACGACACCGCCGGCCTGGCCGCCATGTGCCAGCTCAAGGCGATCGAAAACGGCGCCGATCACATCGATACCGCAATCTCCAGCTTCGCCTCGGGCACCAGCCACCCGGGCACCGAATCAATGGTCGCCGCGCTCAAGGGCACCGAGTACGACACCGGCCTGAATCTGGAGCTGCTCCAGGAAATCGGCCTGTACTTCTATGCCGTGCGCAAGAAGTACCACCAGTTCGAAAGCGAATTCACCGCCGTCGATACCCGTGTGCAGGTCAACCAAGTGCCGGGCGGGATGATCTCCAACCTCGCCAACCAGTTGAAAGAGCAGGGCGCTCTGAATCGCATGGGCGAAGTGCTCGCAGAAATCCCGCGCGTACGTGAAGACCTCGGCTTCCCGCCGCTGGTGACCCCAACCTCGCAAATCGTCGGCACCCAGGCGTTTTTCAACGTACTGGCCGGCGAGCGCTACAAGACCATCACCAACGAAGTGAAGCTGTATCTGCAGGGCGGCTACGGCAAGGCACCGGGCGTGGTCAATGAAAAGCTGCGGCGTCAGGCGATCGGCAGCGAAGACGTCATCGACGTGCGCCCGGCCGATCTGCTCAAGCCGGAAATGACCAAGCTGCGTGCCGATATCGGAGCACTGGCCAAATCCGAAGAAGACGTACTGACCTTCGCCATGTTCCCGGACATCGGCCGCAAGTTCCTTGAAGAACGCGCCGCCGGCACTCTTACGCCGGAAGTGCTTTTGCCGATCCCGGAAGCGGGCGCCGTTGCCTCGGCGAGCGGCGAAGGCGTGCCGACCGAGTTCGTCATCGACGTCCACGGCGAGACTTACCGCGTCGACATCACCGGTGTCGGCGTCAAGGCCGAAGGCAAGCGCCACTTCTATCTGTCCATCGACGGCATGCCGGAAGAAGTGGTGTTCGAACCGCTCAACGAATTTGTCGGTGGTGGCAGCAGCAAACGCAAACAGGCCTCGGCACCAGGCCACGTGAGCACCACCATGCCGGGCAACATCGTCGATGTGCTGGTCAAGGAGGGCGATACCGTCAAGGCAGGCCAGGCGGTACTGATCACCGAAGCGATGAAGATGGAGACCGAAGTCCAGGCTGCCATCGGCGGCAAGGTCACGGCGATTCATGTGGCCAAGGGCGACCGGGTCAACCCGGGCGAAATCCTCATCGAGATCGAAGGCTGAGATAACAGTCGCGATCCAACGCTTTAAACCTCGGGGGGGCATGTGCTCCCCTTTTTTTGCCTGTGATTTCCGCCGTTACCCAGCTCCCTTGAAGAGCCAATGTGGGAGCGAGCCTGCTCGCGAATGCGCCAGGTCAGCCAATAGCATCTTTGTATGATTCACCGCTTTCGCGAGCAGGCTCGCTCCCACACGAGGCGTGCTTAATCCATCAGAACGCCATGCGCCATTGACCCGCCACGCCATACGTTCGGCTGTCGCTGCCCAGCTCACCCGTCAAGCCCACGCCCAGTGTGTGCGCCGCCGAAAGGCCAAGATCGAACCCCGCATCCAGCGACAGACTGTTCCGATCCAGTGCCGCGCCGTTCACTTCGAAGCGCTTGCCGCCCTTGCGCAGTTGCTGGCGGGTGTCACTGTTGATGTCACCGTAGGTATGTTTCCAGCCTGCGCTCAATCGCGGGGTCAAATGCATGCCGTTATCCAGCGTATTGACCTGCGCAACACGCAGACCGAAGGTGCTGCTGAAGTTGTCGCGGGTCTGGCCGTAGACTTTCAACGCCGCGTCGCCGCCCTTTTCGTTGTAGCTGTCGCGCTGATAGCGCTGATAGCCGAGGCTGGCGAAGGGTTCGAGGGTCACGTTGTTGCGGCCCAGGTTGAACCCGGCCTCGGCAAATGCTTGCTGAGTATTGGCGTCGTAATTGCCCTTGAGACGATCGCTGAAACCCTTGAACGCTACCCGCCGTGTGCTGCTGCCGTCATGGCTGGCGTAGGTCGCGCCGAGACGCAGCGACAGCGGGCCGTCCTGACGCACGGCATAGGCACCGAGGTGCCAGCTGTCGAGGTCGCCGTCGTACTGGCGGGCATCGAGTTTCGACTGCGATTTGCCGCCAAGCAGGCCGACATGCCAGTGCTCGTCGAGTCGCCAGTCAGCGCCCACGACCAGCCCTTGCGTGGCATGTAGGAGGATGCCGTCAGCGTCGCGGTCAACCTTGCCGCCGTGCCCCAGCGCCTGAACCCACACCCGCCCGGAGTCTTCGCTGCCTGCGGCCTGACGCGGTGAACTGCGCGAGCCGTCAGTAGAGCCGGAACGGTTGTCCAGTTGGCGCATCGCCGAAAGCATGCTCGTACTGACCGGCGTGATACTGCTCAGCGTGGCTTTGGCGAGATTGGCATTGCTGCCGGCGGCGAGTTGATCGAGCGCGATAGGCGCGGTGGTTTTATCGCTGGTCAGCAGTGCGGCGACGGCGGTGTTAATGGGCTTTGCAGGCTCCGACGCGGGCTGTGCGGTGGTTTGTGCAGTTACGATTTCGTCGGGCATCGATGATTCCACCGATGCGGAGTCTTCAATCAAGGTCGCAACTGAGGTCAGGGCGGGGGCTGGAGTTGCGATCCCCGCTGTCATTGAAGCTGGAGCGGGCGTTGTCGCGATCGGTACAGCGGGAGAAGTCGGCTGCTCTGGCTCGATAATACTTCCTGCAAGTGCGCCTGCATTTTCTGTAGGAGCGAGGCTTTCAAGCGGTTCACCATTGCGAGCGTAAGTCAGTCCAACCGATTTCTTGTTGTATTGAGCCGTGGCCGTCATATACGCCAGATCGTTCTCGATCCGGCCAAACTCGCCTTTCACCTCACGGGCTTCGATGATTTTGTATTGGCTGCTCTGCGGATATTCTCCGGGAGCCGAAACAATCTTCAGGGTGGCACCTTCGAGTTGGGCGGTGCCATCGACCTTGATCGTCTGACCACCAGCGGGAGTGACCTCGTAAGCCAATTCGGCGCCAGGCGCCAAGTGCAAATTACCCTTCACTCGTGGTGCGCCAAGCGCTGCATTGACGGTGAGCAGCCCACCCACCTCAAGATTTCCCACCGTGCCTTTACCGGCGAAACTGCCGCCATTCTGGACATACACATCACCCTTGATGCTGCCGAGGTTGGTCAACGCTCCACCGCTGTCGACCAGAACACCTTCATGGAAATCGCCTTTGGAGCTCAATGTCCAGTCGCCTTGGGCGACGAATAACCCATTGAAGTTGCGCGTGTCGTTCAACGTGCCGCCATCCGCAGCATTCAGGAACAACACGTTATCGCCCTTGCCGCCATCCAGCCGGCCAGTGAAGCTTGCCCCGTCTGCAAGGGTGATCAAGTCGTTGACTTCAGTCCCTTTGAACACGGCTTCCGGTGTCGTAAAGGTAATCGGCACTGTGCTCGCGTCGTTGAGAAAACCCTGGAGCCGTTCCAAAGCCTGTTGCTTGGGGTTGGCTTCGGGCTGCTCCGTCGTTTCCATGCTTGGGGGCTGCTCGATTGCTTCAGTGGATTGCTCGGCGTTCGCCAGCGCTACGCAACCCATTGCCAATGAAATAGCCAGAGCCAGGTGTTTTGGTGCGAATAGGTGTTGAGTGGGCATCAGGTTCGATTTCCGTATCGAGAAAATCCAACTCTATTGCTGCCTGAAAAAAACCGATGTCGGCCGCTTCCCACATCCACGCAGGCGACATCGGATCGTTCTGTGGAAAATCCTCACTGGATTTCGCAAACAATTCTTTTGCGCGGCGCCACTTGTTCTTTTTCCTACAGCTTTCGCTTGAAGACGGCATTTTTATCAGCGTGAAGTTAAATGCTTGTCTGCATTATTTTGCATTTGGTAAGTCAGTAGCGAGCGCTAATGTGCATTTAGTTGCAGATTTGGGGCGTCTTTGGCTGCCAGAATGCACTATATTGCAATTGTCGAAGATTTCTCTTTCTTGAAACGCATTAAAATGCACACGGAATCAACATGTACAACCTGACACTCCAGATCTTCACCGCTGGGCAATGGCACGACGCGATGATTCTTGACTTCGATGATCCGGAAAAAGGCTTCGAAAGCCGCTGCAGTTTTGGCTATGAAGCGGACTATCTGGTGGAAAACATCGAGTTGATCGGGTCGCCTTTTTCCCAAGCCGTGAGTGCCCTGTATCCGCTGGATTGGGAAGGTCGGCGCGCGAAGACGCCGGCCTTTGTCCACGACATCGCACCGGCAGGCGCAGCCAAGCGGTTTCTACTCGCCCGCCTGGGTCAGGAAAGACCCGCCGAGATCAGCGCCGATCTCTTTCTGCTGGGTCGCAGTACACCGGCACCCATTGGCAACATGCGAATAAAGGAATCGGCGGAAGCAGTCGATGACAGGAAGCCGATCGGATTCAAGCGCGAGGAGGTCATTAGCCGCGACAACCGCTTTCTTGAATATGCCTACGAGCTGGGCGCGGCCATCGGTGGCGCGACGGGGGCAGGTGGGGAAGCTCCGAAGCTCTTACTGGCAGAGAACAGCGCCGGGCTTCTGTATCCCGATGCGGTATTGGACGATGAAGAAGTGCGACAGCACTGGTTCGTGAAATTCGCCAGAAACAGGGGCGGGCAGACCGACCAGGACATCCTGCGCAGCGAATTCCATTACTACAAAGCGCTGCAGACATTGGGCATCGCAACCGTCGCGGCAGAAGGCCTGGCCTTGGAAGAGGCGACCAAACCGAGTTTGTGGATGCGGCGTTTTGATCGACAAGTGAAAGATGGGGCGGTGTCGCGTTTCGCCGTCGAATCGATTTATTCGCTGGCTGAAGTGACGACGCCAGGCAGCGCCATGAATCATCTGGAAGTGATCCGCATGCTCGCCGGGCTCTGGCGCAAAGCGGGTCAGGCCAGCCAGATTCCCGGCCTCGTTGCCGATTATCTGCGTCGCGACCTGATCAATAAAATCCTCGGAAACTCCGATAACCACGGTCGTAACACGGCGATCATCCGGCAAGAGAATGCTTTCCAACTCGCGCCGATCTATGACCTCGCCCCGATGGTCATGGATGACGAAGGCGTGACTCGTACGACCAAGTGGCCAAAAGAGTTGGAGCGGGCGGGAGATGTCGATTGGCGAGGTGTCTGCCGCGTATTGGCAGATAGCGCAGATCCGCACGAATCTTTGACGGGGCTGGATGCCTCGGCGCTGTTCGAAGGCCTGCGCGCGGATGCCCGCCGTCTGGCCGCACTGCCGGATATTCTTGCGGCCAGCGGTTTGCCCGCCAGAACCATGAATCACCCGAGCGTTCATCTGAAAAACCTCGAGCAACGTTTGAAAGAGTGGGACCTGCAATGAGTCTGACCGTCCTCGAGCGCACGGCGCTCATCGAAAGCATTCAGCAATCACTGGCCGAAGGCACTCTGGAAATCGGTGACGCCGTGCGCCGTTTACGGGTCGAAGTCACCGGTCTGCATCAGACCCAGTTCGCGAAGATGTGCAAGATTTCAGTGCGCACGCTGGTGCATATCGAACATGGCGAAGGCAATCAGACCCTGAAGTCGCTGAACGCGGTGTTCCGCCCCTTCGGCATGAAAATGGGCGTAGTGCGGATTCGCCGGGACACCATTTGAATGCACCTCAACTACGGCGCACATAAGCCTTGCCGTAATGCCGCTCCATCCGTGCCTGAATCAGCTCCAGCCCGATCGACATCAGCCAGTAGATGATCGCCGCCGTGGTGAGCATTTCGATGTAGCGATAGCTTGAGCGCCCGTAGGACTGAGCGAGAAACATCACTTCCCAGACGCCCATCACCGAGATCAGCGACGAGTCCTTGAGCATCGAGATGAACTGGTTGGTAGTCGGCGGGATAATCGTGCGCATGGCCTGGGGCAGGGTGATGCGCCAGAAGATCACGCTTTCGCGCAGGCCCAGCGCCAGGGATGCTTCGCGTTGGCCGTGATCGACGCCGAGGATGCCGGCGCGGAAGATTTCGCTCAGGTAGGCGCCATAGTTCAGCGACAGGGCAATGATGCCGGCGACGATGGCGCCGGGGACGATGCCCAGTTGCGGCAGGCCGAGGTAGATCAGCAGGATCTGGATCAGCAATGGCGTGCCGCGAAAGAACGAGGTGTAGAAACTGGCGATGCCAAACGCCACGGCGCTGCTCGACAGGCGCGCCAGCGCGGTGATGAAACCGAGCAGCGACGAGGCGATGATCGAGCAGGCGCACAGAAACAGGGTCAGCGCTGCGCCTTGCAGGAAGCCGTTTGGCGCCAGCTTCAGGCCAACGAGGTTGGGCAGTTTGTCGAGGATGATCGCGAACTTCAGGTCGAAGCTGAGGAAGAATCCGGCGAACAGGCAGAACAGCGCCGCCCACGTCAGGTACAGGCGCGTGCGGAAACCAAAGAGCTTTTGCAGGCGTGTTTCAGCCACCGGTTGCGGTGGCTGTGGCGGGGTCGGAAAAGAAGTCATTGGCTGATATCGGCGCCGATCCATTTCTGCGACAGCTTGCTCAGGGTGCCGTCCTGTTTCAGCTGGGCAAACACCTCGCGCACCTTGGCGTCCCACTGCGGGTCACCCTTTTCGATGGCCACCGAGTTCGGTTCCGAGTACAGCGGTTCGCCGGCCAATTTGAAGCGCTGGTCCTGATTCAGACGCGGCTGTGCGGTGACCAGATTGGTAAGGATTGCATCCAGGCGCACGCCGGCGCCCAGGCCCAGATCCTGGAAGGCGACGTTGTCGGTGTCATAAGGAGCGATCTGCACATCCTCGAACGGATACTGCAACTGCGTATCCTCGGCGCCTTCGATCACCAGATTTTTGTTCAGATAACTTTCGTAGCTGGAGGCGCTGGTCAGGCCGACTTTTTTGCCGCTCAGATCCTTGGCGCTGTGGATGCGATCGTCCTTGGCATTGACCACGATTACCGCTGGCGAGGCGTAGTACTCGACCGGGAAGTCGAACACTTCTGCGCGGGCCTTGCTCGGGGTCATCGAGCAGATGCAGATGTCGTAGCGCCCGCTCCAGCGGCCGGCGGCGATCACGTCCCAGGACGGCGTTTCCAGACGCAGTTTTACGCCAAGCTTGTCCGCCACCGCGTTGGCAACGTCGACATCGAAACCGTCGAGTTGATTCTGCTCATTGAGAAACGAGAAGGGCGGATAGCTTTCCATGAGCACGCCGACCAGCTCTTTTTTCTGTTCGACACGGTCCAGCGTCGCGCCGCCGAAGGCTTGGGTGGAGGCCAGAATGGTCAGGCCCAGGGCCAATAGCGGTTGGAATTTCACAGTCGCTTCCTGTTGAAAAAAGAGGTTGTTATTAACCGAGTGGTGCGTATTAAATAGTTATAAGAACGACTCTGATAGTGAGTTATTTTCATAAGCATATGAGTGAAAAGCATATGGGCGCAGCAAGTACGGTCATTCTCGATGGCGGCATGGGCCGTGAACTGCAACGCGCCGGGGCGCCATTTCGCCAGCCCGAGTGGTCGGCACTGGCGCTGAGCGAAGCGCCGCAGGCGGTCGAGGCGGTGCATGCCGCTTACATCAACAGCGGCGCCGACGTGATCACCAGCAACAGTTACGCGGTGGTGCCGTTTCACATTGGCGAGGCGCGCTTTGCGGCTGAAGGCCAAGCGCTCGCGGCATTGGCGGGTGAGTTGGCACGGCGTGCCGTGCAGGCGTCGGGCAAAGCAGTGCGGGTTGCCGGTTCATTGCCGCCGCTGTTTGGTTCGTACCGTCCGGATCTGTTCGAGGCTGGTCGCGTGACCGAACTGTTGACGCCTTTGGTTAACGGTCTGGCGCCACATGTGGACCTGTGGCTGGCAGAAACGCAAAGCTCGATCGTCGAGGCCCGCGCTATCCACGCCGGGCTGCCGAAGGACGGTAAACCGTTCTGGCTGTCATTCACGCTCAAGGATGAAGACACCGATGAAGTGCCGCGCCTGCGCTCTGGCGAGCCAGTGGCCGAAGCGGCTGCGGTGGCGGCTGAACTCGGCGTCGAAACCCTGCTGTTCAACTGCAGTCAGCCTGAAGTGATTGGCGCAGCAATCGACGCGGCGCGCGCAACCTTTGAGCGTCTCGGCGTCAGGATCAATATCGGCGCGTATGCCAACGCGTTTCCTCCGCAACCGAAAGAAGCCACGGCCAACGACGGGCTCGACCCGTTGCGTGACGATCTTGATCCGCCGGGGTATCTGCACTGGGCGCTGGACTGGCAACAGCGCGGCGCCAGTCATCTGGGTGGCTGCTGCGGGATCGGGCCAGAGCACATTGCGGTGCTGGCGCAAGAACTGCGTTGTTAAGAAAGACCCCGCCCATTGTGGGAGCGAGCCTGCTCGCGAAAGCGGTCAGTCAGTCAACATCTGCGGTGACTGACACACCGCCTTCGCGAGCAGGCTCGCTCCCACAGGGGTATCCGTGAAGTTCAGCTACGGCATTCGGCCAGACCTTTGAGTTGGCCAGCAGGCGTCTGGTTTTCATCGCTCAGCCAGCGCTCGAACCCTGCACCAATCGCCGGCCATTCCGCATCCAGAATCGAATACCACGCGGTGTCGCGGTTCTGCCCCTTGACCACCATGTGCTGGCGAAACACCCCTTCGAAACTGAAGCCCAGACGCTCGGCCGCGTATTTGGAGCGGGCGTTGCCGTTGTTACACTTCCATTCCAGGCGCCGGTAACCCAGCTCGAACGAATATTTTGCCAGCAGGTACACCGCCTCGGTGCTTTTCGGCGAGCGTTGCATTGGCGCACCGAAAGTGACGTGGCCGATTTCGATGCGGCCCTGCGCCGGGACGATCGACATCAGGCTGAGGATGCCTTGGACCTGACCAGTCGCACGGTCGATGATGCTGAAGAAATACGGGTCGCTGTTGGCTGCATGATTGTTCAGCCAGTCGTTGAACGCGCTGCGCTCGGGAAACGGACCGTAAGGCAAGTAATCCCAAAGCTTCGGATCGGCACCCGGCCCTTCGAGGGCGGCGTAAAGCTCATCGCCATGACGCGCCGGGTCGAGTTTTTCCAGACGAATGAAACGGCCCTCGAGCAGGGTGGCGGAGGGGGCGGGGACGCCTTTCCAGTCAGCGAGTGAAGCAGTCATGTGCGCGTCTCCTTAAAGGGCTTTACGAAACTGGATGAATCCCGGACGTTCGGCAATGCGCTCGTAGAGCTGGATCGCCGTGGCGTTGGTTTCATGGGTCAGCCAGTGGACTTTGCAGCAACCATCGGCCTTGGCGGTAGCGTAGACATGCTCGATCAACAGCCGACCGACTCCCGTGCCACGGGCTTCCGGCACCACCAGCAGATCCTGCAAATAGCAGGAATTTTCGATGCTCCAGTTCGAGCGATGATAGATGTAATGCACCATGCCCAATGCTTTGCCATCGGCCCACGCGAGGGCGGCGTGGGTCGGTTCATTCGGGTCGAGAAAGCGCTGCCAGGTGCTCTGGGTGACGGCGTCCGGCAGTTCGGTGTTGTAGAAGCGCAAATAGGCTTGCCACAACGGCAGCCAGGCATCGTGGTCGTCGGCGCTGACCTGGCGAATGTCGATCTCAGTCATGGTGATTTCCTTAGCGCATCAAGCGGGCGAGGGTTTGATCGTTGGCGTCGGGGCTGGCGGCGAGGCCTTCGCGCACGCCGGCAATGTCTTCAGCGCTGCGGTTCTGGCTGAGCTTGCGTTTGCCTTCGAGGCGGTCGATGGGAATGGCAAACCCGACGATGGCCTTGAGCATGCCGTCGATGTAGTCGGCCGGCGCATCGTCGACCGACCACGGCTGCGCGCGGCCCGCTTCGTGACGGTCAGTCAGGGTGCTGACGATGTCGAGCAAGCGGCCGCCATCGCTGAAGGTCTCGGCCTGACCGTAGGCGTGCACGGCGATGTAGTTCCAGGTCGGCACGACCTTGCCGTGCTCGGCCTTGCTCGGATAGAAGCCTGGGCTGACGTAGGCGTCTGGTCCGGCAAAGATCAGCATCGCCTCGGCGCCGTCCCGCAGGTCCTTCCACTGCGGATTGGCCTTGGCCAGATGGCCGTAGAGCGTGCCGTATTCGCCCTGTTCGCGATGCAGCAGCACCGGCACGTGGCTGGCTTGCAGGCCGCTTTCGCCGTGGCTGACCAGAATGGCCAGGCGCGTGGCGAGGATCAGTTCGTGCAGTTGGGACAAGTCTTCGATGGCAAAGGCGCGTGGCGTGTACATGGACAGATTTTCCTTGGCGAATGCCTGCATCCTAGGCAGGCTATTGGTCCGTTGTAAGAGCCATTGCCGAGCCATTTCATAGGTCCATTCGCCATGCCTGATCTGCCACCCTTGTCGATGCCTTTCAATCCGGCCGGAATCGAACTCGATCGCCGTCAGGGCCTGAGTCGCCAGCTCTATCAGTCTTTGCGCCTGCGGGTGCTTGATGGACGTCTGGCCAGTGGCACGCGATTGCCGGCCAGCCGTGACCTGGCCTCGGCGCTGGGCATTTCCCGTAACAGCGTGGTGCGCGCTTACGATCAGTTGTATGCCGAGGGCTTTATCGAAGGGCGCGTGGGCGACGGTACTTACGTGGCGCAATTGGCTCAGGCATCCACGCCTGAGAAAAAACTATCCACAAATTCATCCACAGGCTTGTCAACAGGCTTACCCACAGCCTTATCCACAAATTGGCTGGATTTACCTGTGAATTCATCCAGCAAAGTTATCCACAGCGACGGATTTTCCCGCATTGAAAAGCATCATTTGCCACGACCACCGAGCGGTCCGCCGCGTGCTTTTCGGGTGGGTGTGCCTGCATTCGATCTGTTTCCGTTCGAGGTCTGGGCCAAGCTCAACGCGGCTTTCTGGCGTAAACCGGATTTACAGCAGCTGTGTTACGGCGACCCTGCCGGTGACGCGCGGCTGCGCGGCATGATTGCTGCGTATTTGCGCAGCTCGCGCGGCATGCAGTGCACGGCTGAGCAAATTGTGATCACCAGTGGCGCGCAGCAGGGCATCAGCCTTTGTGCACAGTTGCTGGTCGAGCCGGGGGACGGTGTGGCGATCGAGAATCCGGGCTACCGCGCGGCCGGGCATGCCTTCGCTGTGGCGGGGGCGAAATTGCATGGGGTGGCGGTAGACAGCGACGGCATTGATTGCAGCGCCATGGCTCAGCTCAGCGATTGTCGGGTGGCTTATGTCACGCCGTCTCATCAGTACCCGACCGGAGTGGTGATGAGTCTGGCCCGGCGTCTGGAATTGCTCGCCTGGGCCGAGCGTGTCGGCGGCTGGATCGTCGAGGATGATTACGACGGCGAGTACCGCTACACCGGCGCACCGCTGGCGCCGTTGGCGGCACTTGATCGTCAGGGGCGTGTGCTCTACGTCGGCACCTTCGGCAAGGTCGCTTTTCCGGCGTTGCGCCTTGGTTATCTGGTGCTGCCGCCAGCGCTGGTCGACGCGTTTGCGCAACGCCGCGCCGTCGATGTGCGGCATTCGGAGGTCAGCACCCAAGCGGTGATGGCCGAATTCATGGCTGCCGGGCATTTCCAGCGACATATCCGTCGCATGCGCCGGGCTGCGCTGAGCCGGCGCAACTGCCTGCTCGAAGGCTGGCCGATGATCGCCGGTGTCGGTCAGTTGCCCGCCGTGTCGGCCGGGCTGCACCTGACTGTCGCCGTGGACAGCATCGAGCGCGAGCAGCAATTGATCGCTCAGGCCGCTGATGTCGATGTCGAAATCAACGGCCTGAGCAGCTACTGGTTACCCGACTCGACTACGCCCATGGATCAGCGCGCCGGCCTGGTGCTGGGTTTTGCCGCCGTACCAGAGCCTGCGATCAAAGCGGCGCTGTCGCGTCTGCGGCAGGCTTGGAGAGATTGAAGAACAGCGTTTCGGCGCTGCGAGTGGAAATTTCGCTGCGATGGATTTCTATCAGCCTCTGATTATCCACACCCGTTATTTCGGCGACGCCCCCCATGCGGTGCTGAGCGAGCGTTTTCATATGTCCACGCACAAATGCACCAACGGGTGCGTCGACGCTGCTGTAATGGAAATGCGCATAGCAGAGGACCTTGTCGGTATGCGCATCACGAATCTGATACTCGTCGAGAAAATCGTTCTGATGGCGCCTCAGACGCCGTCGGGTCAGGGTTTTCGAGATGCTCACTTCGCCCTTGTCCTTGAGCCACTCGACCCCGGCAGCTGTTGGCAGTTGTTGCTTGACCAGGCGGATTCGCGTGCTGGTGCCTTTTTGCTCCAGTGTCGTAGCCGCAGCGTCGAGCTTGTGGTTGAGCTCTTCGGACGGTTCATGCAGAGCAGCGGTGAGGTTACTCGCCGTTAACGCTTCATCGATCGCCGCACAGGCTTTGCGCAATAGGGTGGCGTGGTTGTGGTATTCCTCTTCGACCTCCACGGGGATGCGCGAGCCGCGTTTGAGACGCGCCTCGATGCGCCGATGAAACGCCGCCAGCCCGTCGATCAATGCCTGCCCTTCGCTGATGCTCTTGTTGAGGTTGGGCCTGGCTTTAGGCAACGGTGCAGGCCGTGCACTCTGCTCGACCCAGATACCTGGCGATTCCTCCTTGAATGTCGCGATCACTCTGGTCAGCGCCGTACCGACTTCGACCAGATCGGTGTTCTTGCCGTCGAGGCTTTTTTTCCGCTGGCCGACCAGGGTGCCCTTGTTGCGTGTCTTGATGATCTGCCGATTCGAAGCTGACGTTGCGGGTCTCGACGGACCGGCTTGCGGCACCAGTAAGTGCCGGTAGCGCAACAGGTCGGCGAGTCGGTTGTCGGCGCTATCCTTGAATGCGGCCACGCGCGCCTGCAATTGCCTGAGTCGTTCCGTGTGTATGTGTTCGGAATATTCACTCGCCAGGTCATCGAAACGCTTGTCCACGGAAGCGAACTGTTCGCTCACCTGACTCAGGGCGTCGATGCGTATGCGCAGATCACTGAGGCTTTCATCGGCGCTCAGGTCCCGGGAACTCTGAACGTTCAGCGCAGCATCTTCGAACAGACTGGCCAGCGCTTGTTGCGCCTCGACATGAGCGGTGGAATCGCCGGGCTTGATGCAGGTGTACTGGCCGAGACTGATCTGCAGAGTCTTCAGATCATCCAGCGGGTAGGGCGCCAGGCTGATGTTGTATTTCTGCTTTATCTCCAGGCCATCAGGTCCCAGCCTGGTCAGTTCATCCAGGCAGGCTTCAGCCGACTCCATTTTCTCGATAATGGTTTGAGTGGCATCGTTCAACTGTTCGAACGCAGAGGTGACCGCCTGCGATTCGCCGCGCAGTTCGTCGTCCAGTATCGCCTGCACCCTCAGTACGCGTTGCTGGTAATCCGAAGCGTTATTACTGAGCCACTCCTGCCCCAGAAACAACTGCATGTCCAACCGCTCCGGCATGACCGTGCGGTAGTTAGGAATCGATTGCTTGCAGTTGAGTGTCTTGATCAGCTGAATGTTCGCGGCATATTCGTTGTGCTGTGAATCGAGCGTGGCGAGGTACTGCGCAAGCGCTTGTTCGCGTGCCTGCGCAGGGGCATCGCGCAGGCTGTTGCGTTCGGTATCGAGAAGGCTGCCTTTGCTCTCCATCGTCAAATCGAACGCGGTGATCTGCTCGGACAATACGGCCACCTCTTGGTTTTTTTTGCCTTGCGCCACCTTGCGACCGTCCTCCAGCCCGCCTCCGCGCAGGCGCAAACGCAGATCTATCACCCATTGGCCATTGGCGGTATAGGCAAGCCTGGGCCCGGCTGGTCGGGTGGGCTGACGCGTATCGACGATGTGCACATCGCCATGCACGTTGCGCGCGACTTCGAACCAGCGCTCACCGACCCGGGCGTACCATTTGTCTGCCTGGGCGTAGAGGTCTCGGTACGCGCCTTCCCGGGTGGCTGCGCCAAGGGCTTTGGGCTTGCCGACCTCGAACCCGTCCAATAGCGTGGCGAGTGCCGTCGGGGATCGTTTCAGCGCCGTGATGCTGTCGATCGATGTGCCATGGAATTGGGTTAACTGCGGGCCGGTGATATCGGGCTGGCGCAGCGCTTTGACGATTCTGGCGGCAGGTCTGGTCGTCGCTGGGTCCTCTTCGAGCTCCGTGGCCACGGGTGTCGATGGCGCATCGCCCACCGCCGCACGGTGGGCGAGCACCATGCCCAGCGCCAGGAGAATATCGGCGATGGCCGTCCAGGCGATCTTCCCCGATTGCTCGTTGGCGCCGTCGGTGATTTCCTGCAGATCATCCATGATCTGCCAGATCCACGCCGCTGTGCCTACGCTGCGGCCCAGGAACGGCAGCGCGGCATTGAGCATCACCCAGCCGCCCTGTTTCAGCGAGGCCCAGCGTGCTTCTGCATCGGAGACCGACTGCCGGTCGGCTTGAGTGACAAGCGCCTTGACGTTGCGTTCGTGCAGGGTTGCGAGGACATCGCTGGCGATCACCTGAGTGCCCAGCGCGACCGCGCCTGACATGTCCAGCGCAGTGGTCGGATTGATCATCAGTTGCGGGATCGTCCACACCGACGGCAGCCTGGCGGTAAAGACGAACTGGCTGTAATTGAAGCGCACATCGTCCGGCAACCAGGCCAGTACCGAGTCACGCAAATGTCGCGAATGCTGGATCGCAAAAAGCAGATTCGCGGGCCCCGGATATTGCAGCAGAGTCTTGTCGAACAGCGGTCGATACAGCACGCACGGCCCTTTGTCGGCATCGCGCGGGCCTATGACATACATGTTGTCGACAGTGTCTGCGGTGGAGCGGCTGCGATGAGCGACGAAGGCCAAAGGGCGAATGACGATTTCCTCGCCATCGACGTAGCGTTCCGCGCCAGTCGTTGCGAATGCGGCGACCACGTATCGATAACCCGATTCATCGAGGCCCGCTTTACCCCGGATCTTGTGCTGTAACGCCAGCAATGGCAGCTCAATGCGCAGCTGACTGGTGTAGAGCCCTTGCAACAGCGGCGCTTGCACGGGGTCGTCTAGCAGCATGGCCTTGAGATGCGCCGGGTAGGTCTTGCCGATGTCGACCGTGCTGACCAGTTTTTCCAGAAAAGTCGCGCTCATCCACTCGGGTACCGGGCTGCCATCCTTGTACCGTACAGTCTTGTTGCCCAAGGGCAGGCCTGCGAGGTTTTGCAGGGCAAGCTCGGTCAGCGTCCATGTCTGAGCCTGAGTATTTCCCGGCAATACAAACGTGCCCCAGACCACGAGACTGGTGATGGTGATTTCGATGTTGTCGATGTTCACGTCTTTGGCGCCGGGCTGCTCCTTGAGAATCTGTTTGATCAGCGCTGCACGAGTGAACGCCTGCAGGCTGGTGATTTCGCTTTGAAAGGATTTGCCGTTGTTTTCGTGCTGCAGCGTTGTCAGATCCAGCAGGTGCCGGCTGTAACGCGTCTGATCCATGGGCAGTGCGTCGTTCAGCCAGTCCGGAAGCATCGGCTGCAAACGCTCGAAGTGCGCTTCGAGGCGCGGTGTCGGTTGAGCCGGTTTGCCGGCCGTGCCGGTATGCGGATAGACGCGTTTACCAGGGGAATCCTGAAAAAAACTGATTTCGCCCAAGGCATCCGCTTCCATGGAAATCAGCGTGCACGCCTGCTGGTCGAAGAAATTGCCCTGGGGTTCGACCAGCCGCCACTTGAGATCTTCGCCCGAGGCGCTTGCGCCATATATCCGCAGCAGAGCCTCGCCGAGCTCCTCCAGTGAATCGAAACGCTGAAAGCCCTGGGTGACCGCGTGGGTGAGAATCAACTTGCGGTCTGCGATTGTGCCGATCACTACTGCGGCATCGACCAGGGTCAAGTGCGATGACTTGTCGGAGCTACCGCGATCGAGGTCAATCAGATATGCCTTTGCCGAGTACGGGGCGGGGGCCAGGCGTTGTTGCGGGTCGGGCTGTTTGAAAATCGCCCGGGCCATGGCGATCTCGTCAGCGTCCCAGCCGACGCTGGCATCGACGTTCCACAGGTTGCGCAGTGCCTCGGACAATTGCTGCCAGCGCGGTTGCCCGGGGTAGGTGAACTCGTCCCAGTATTCGACGTGCTGCTCCTTGTAGGCGATGAACAGCAGTGGCGCCAGTTCGTTGAGCAACAGGCCGATGGCATCGATCTTTACCGGCAGATGCGCGGGTGCGGGCATGCCGGGTTGCAGGGTCAGATAATGCTCGCCATCAAGGTACGTCACCGTGGTGCCGGACAGGCCGAGCCGCACCAGGGCGTTGGTCAGCGATCCAGCCTGATACCCGTCGGGTACGACTCGACCATCCACAATAGCCCAGGTGGGTTGCACGACCATCGCCAGACGCGGGTCTATGTCGAGATTCGGATACAGCGTCTTGAGGGCATCGCGCAGCGTTTTTGAAGCGACTTCCTGCAGTGAGGGGCCAGTAACCAGCTGAGTCACGATATCGACGGCGCTGGCTTTGGGAATGGCGGTCATGGTGGTTTCCTGCTCTGTCGGGACGCCGCAAGGGCGGCGGAGCAGGGCAAGTTAAAAGGCGCAACAGCGACCCGTGCGGTAGATAAAGCTGCCAGGCAAAAAAAAGACCCGCCGAGGCGGGTCTTGAGCAAACGAGCCGGTTTCAGGTCCCGGACTTGATTTTCGTCCACGCTCGCGTGCGTGCGCGTTCGGCATCCCGAGGCAGCGGCTGCAAGGTGTAGAGCGTGCTCATTGCCGCGTCGGTCGGGTACAGGTTCGGGTTGTTGCGAATGGCTGGATCGACCAGGCCGGTGGCGTCCTTGTTCGGGTTCGGATAGCCGACAAAATCGCTGACCGGGGCAATCACCGCCGGTTGCAGCAGATAGTTGATGAAGGTGTAGGCGTCCTCGGTGTTCTTCGCGCCCTTGGGAATGGCGAGCATGTCGAACCAGATCGGCGCGCCTTCTTTGGGCAAGCGCATTTCCACCACCACGCCGTTTTTCGCTTCCTTGGCGCGGTTGGCCGCTTGCGAGAAGCTGCCGGAATAACCGACGGCCACGCAGATGTCGCCGTTGGCGATGTCGGCCATGTACTTGGACGAATGGAAGTAGGTCACGTAAGGACGAATCTTCATCAGCAGCGCTTCGGCCTTGGCGTAATCCGCCGGCTTCTTGCTGTTGGGGTCCAGGCCCAGGTGTTGCAGAGCCAGCGGCAGAATCTCCGACGGTGAGTCGAGCAGGGCGACGCCGCACTGCTTGAGCTTGCTGATGTTCTCTTCCTTGAAGATCAGGTCCCAACTGTCTACCGGCGCGTTATCGCCCAGGGCTGCTTTGATCTTGGCGGGGTTGAAGCCGATCAGAATGGTGCCGTACATGTACGGCACGGCAAATTTGTTTCCAGGATCATTGGCTTCGATCAGCTTCATCAGCTTCGGATCGAGATGATTCCAGTTCGGCAACTTGCTGCGATCAAGCGGCTGGAACACTCCGGCCTCGATCTGCTTGGCGAGGAACACGTTGGACGGCACTACCACGTCATAGCCGGAGTTGCCGGTGAGCAGCTTGGCCTCGAGCGCTTCGTTGGTGTCGAAGATGTCGTAGATCAGTTTGGTCTGGCTGTTCTGTGCCTTGAAGTCGTCCAGCGCCTTGGGCGTGATGTAGTCGAACCAGTTATAAACGCGCAGCGTGCGTTCTTCGGCGTGGGCGCCAGCGCTCAGCATGGCTGCGCACAGCGCCGAGGCGATCAGTCGCTTTTTCATTGTTCGAAACCTTCCAGCACGTTCACTGCGTTGATGCCGATTTCTTCCACCGCGTAGCCACCTTCCATGACGAACAGGGTCGGCTTGCCGAGGGCGGCGATGCGCTTGCCCATGGCCAGGTAATCCGGGCTGTCGAGTTTGAACTGCGAGATCGGATCGTCCTTGAACGTATCGACGCCGAGGGAGACGACAACGATGTCCGCTCCGTAGCGATCAATCTCGTCGCAGGCCTGATCCAGCGCTGCACTCCAGACATCCCAGCCGGAACCGGCCGGCAGCGGATAGTTGAAATTGAACCCTTCACCGGCGCCTTCGCCACGCTCGTCGTCATAGCCGAGGAAGAACGGAAACTCCGCTTCCGGGTGACCGTGGATCGAAGTGAACAGGACGTCGCTGCGTTCATAGAAAATCGACTGAGTGCCGTTGCCGTGGTGGTAGTCGACGTCAAGGATCGCGACTTTCTTGTGGCCCTGATCGAGGAAGGCCTGAGCGGCGATGGCGGCATTGTTGAGGTAGCAATAACCGCCCATCAAGTCGCTGGCGGCGTGATGTCCCGGCGGACGGCACAGGGCGAAGGCCGCGCGTGCGCCACGCTGGATTTCAGCCTGCGCGGTAAGCGCCACTTGCGCCGCGCTGTAGGCCGCTTGCCAGGTGCCGGCGGTAATCGGCGCGCCGCCGTCGAAGCTGTAATAACCGAGCTGGCCGTGCAGGCTGGTCGGTTTGATCGCACGCAAGGTCCGCGCCGGCCAGGTGTAGGGCAGCAGGTCGCCGTCGGTGTTGAACTCGGTCCAGCGTTGCCATGCACCTTTGAAAAATTCCAGATAGTCGCGGCTGTGAATGCGCGCGATCGGCTCCAGGCCGAAATCCTTCGGCGCTTCGACCGCACCGAGGTTTTGCTTCTGCACGCGTTGCAGCACATGGTCGGCACGCGACGGCATCTCGAAGCACGGCTTGAGCTGGCCATCGATGAGTTCGCAGCGGCCATGGTGCAAGTGGTGATCGTCTGAGTAGATCGTCAGCATTTGTTGTTCTCCGCAAGGCTGATTCGGTGGCTTTCAGTGTTGCGGCGCAGTTTGAATCGGAGAATGTCGGGAGCGGCCAAAAGGGGATCGATATGGCCAAAACCTCTGACCGCAATTCGCCCCTCACAGCCAAAGATCGCAGCCTTCGGCAGCTCACCGATCCCTGTAGGAGCTGCCGAAGGCTGCGATCTTTTGATCTTCAGGATCTGAACTGACTCGGCGCCACGCCACTCCAGCGCACAAATGCATGACGGAAACTCGCGGTCTCGCTGAAGCCCAGCGTCTCGGCGATCCGATAGATCGGCAACTGGTCCTCACACAACATCTGCTTGGCCCGTTCGAAGCGCAGTTCATCGAGCAGTTCCTGATAGCTGCTGCCCATGTCTTTCAAATGCCGGCGCAGGGTGCGCGGTGAGCACTTCATTTGCTGCGCGAGCCCCTCGAGCCCCGGCGCGGCATTCAATTGTGCGCTGAGCAACTGACGAATCCGCCCCAGCCAGGCCTGACGTCCGGTGAACTCAAGATTCTGCTTGCGGCAACGTTCGGCCATGGCCTGATGAGTGATCGCGTCGGCCAGCGGCAGCGGCTGATCGAGCCAGTGGCGGTCGAAGGCGAAGGCGTTGTCTTTGGCCGAGAAGTGCATTGGCGAGTTAAAGGGTTCGGCGTAGCTGTCGCGGTAGTCCGGCGCTGCATGTTCGAAGCGCGTGGCGCGCAGCGGCAGGGAATGGCCGAGCAAGTCGTCGCAGATGACTTTCAGGGACACCAGACAGAATTCGGCGTTGAACACCGCCATCGCCGCGCTTTCACGGTAATCAGCAGCGACGAACCAGACCTGCTCGCCATCGTCTTCCAGGCTCAGTTCGAACAACGTGCCCAACAGCGCCGGATAACGGATTGCCAGACGCAAAGCGTCACCGAAGGTGGCACAGGTCAGCAGGGCGTAACCGAGCATGCCGTAACAGGACACGTGCATGCGCCGGCCCAATTCGAGACCGATGTCACGCTTGAGCGCGACCGCGTTGGTGCAGACCTGCATCTCTTGATGGGTGGTGATGCGCGTATCGGCCCGCTGCAGATCCGCCGCCACGATGCCGCTGCCGGCCAGGAGCGCCTCGCTCGACAGGCCTTCGGCCTTGAACGTGTTGAGGATCAGCGAGACCGCGTTGAGGGTGGTGAGGTGGGAGTGGAGCATGGGATCTTCCAGCCTGGAGGTGGCTGGAACGCAGCAAGTTGCATGCCGCAGGCCCTCACCCCAGCCCACTCCCAGAGGGAGAGGGGGCCGAACGGGGGATATTGCAGAAATACACCGACGTGAGACACCGCCGCCGAATCCATAATCGACACTGTTTATCAGGTCGGTATATAGCGCAAGACAACAGGGTCAGTTCCCTCTCCCTCTGGGAGAGGGTTAGGGTGAGGGGCAATCCAGCGCCGTGCTCAGATCAACTCACCACACAAATCCAGCTCGATCAGCCGTCGCGCTTCAGTCGTTTCCAGCCCGGCTCCCAGCAAGCCATGCAACTTGCCGAACGCCGCCTCGCGGGTCATGCCGCCACCGGACAACACGCCAACACCCCGCAAGCGGCTGCCAGCCTCGTAGACATCCAGCTCGACCCCGCCTTCATGGCATTGCGTCACTGCCACCACCACCACGCCGTTATCCCGTGCACGGCCAAGGCTGGCGAGGAACTCGGGGTTATCGCTCGGCCCGGTCCCGCTGCCGTAGCATTCCAGCACCAGACCTTGAATGCCGCTGTCGAGCAGGCCGTCGAGGACTTCGGCACTGATGCCGGGAAACAGCGGCAACACCGCGACTTTCGCCAGTTGCTTCGGCTGGTTGTAGTTCAGCGCGCCTGGAATCGAAGGCGCCTTCACACCACCGCCCTGACGCTCCAGGCGTTTGAACGGATGGCGGCCGAAGCTGCGCACTTTCGCGCAGCGGGTCGGCGCCAGCAGTTCGCCGTGGAAGTACAGGTGCACGCCTGGCGCCAGGCCCTGGCCGAGGGCGACCAGCGCGCCGCCGAGGTTTTCCCAGGCATCACTGTCGGTCACGCCCGCCGGCAGCATCGAACCGGTGAAACACACGCGGGCATGCAGGCCGAGCAACTGAAAACTCATCGCCGCCGCGCTGTAGGCCAGGGTGTCGGTGCCGTGCAGAATCAGCACGCTGTCGCAGCCTTGCACGTCCACGGCATTGACCACCGCTTCGCGCAGTTGCTGCCAGTAGGCCGGGGTCATGTTGGCGCTGTCGATCAGCGGCGACATTTCCCGAAATTGCCACTGCGGCACTACCAGCTCAGGCTGACTGTGCAGGTAGTCGCGCATCCGCGCTTCGAAACCGGACGCCGGGGCCAGACCGTTGGCGCTGGCCTGCATGCCGATGGTGCCACCGGTGTAGAGCACCATGACGTGTTGAGCGGCGGGATAGGTCGACGAGCTCATAGGATTCTCCGAAACGATGAGGGCCCTGTGGGAGCGAGCCTGCTCGCGAAAGCAGTGTGTCATTCAACAATGATGTTGGCTGAAAGTCCGCCATCGCGAGCAGGCTCACTCCTACAAGTTATTGCATCACAATAACTGACGGGCGCAGGGGATGCGCCCGTCATTCACCTGTCAGCGTTGCGCTGCAGGTACGCCTTGCGGCGCAGTTTCAGTCTGGCCCGCCGCTGCTGGCGGGTTCACCGGCCAGGCGTTGCGATCCAGATCCAGATCGGCGAATTTGCTCGAATCAAACACTGGCTGTTTGACGCCGGCGCGACGCTGCTCGTCGTAGTCGCGCATCACCCGCAGGCCGACCTTGAACAGCATGGCCAGGGCCACGAGGTTGACGAAGGCCAGACAGGTCATGGTGATGTCGGCGAAGGCGAACACCGTCGTCAGGTCCTGCATCGAACCCCATACCACCAGCGCCAGCACAAGGCCGCGGAACAGCATCAGCAGGGCGCGGTTGCGGCTGAGGAACTGCAAGCTGTTCTCGCCCAGGTAGTAGTTGTAGAGGATGCAGGTGAAGACGAACAGCGACAGCGCGACGCTGACGAACATGCGACCCCAGTCACCGACCACCGCGGCCAGCGAGTTCTGGGTCAGGACGATGCCGTCACCTTCGAAACCCGGGGTGTAGAAGCCCGACAGCAGGATCAGCAGCGCGGTGCAGGTGCAGATCACGAAGGTGTCGAGGAACACGCTGAAAGCCTGGACCACGCCCTGCGCGCCCGGGTGCTTGACGGCGGCCACGGCGGCAACGTTCGGCGCACTGCCCAGGCCCGCTTCGTTGGCGAACACGCCACGCTTCACGCCCATGACAATGGCGCTGCCGAGCAGGCCGGCAAAGGCCGGGTCGAGGCCGAAGGCGCTCTTGAAGATGGTTTCCAGCATGGCCGGCACGTGTTCGATCTGGGTGCCGATCACGTACAGGGTCACGCCGATGTAGGCCAGGGTCTTGATCGGTACCAGCAGGTCGGACACCGAAGCGATGCGCTTGATCCCGCCGATAAAGGTGATGGCCAGCAGCACCGCCAGGACGATACCGGTGTGTTGCGGGTTGAAGTCAAAGGCGTTCTGCAGCGAGTGGGTCACAGTGTAGGACTGCAGGCCGATGAAGGCGAAACCGTAGGTGACCAGCAGCAGAACGGAGAACACTATCGCCATGCCTTTGAGCTTGAGCCCGTGCTGGATGTAGTAGGCCGGACCGCCACGGTACAGGCCGTCGCCATCCGCGCGCTTGTAGACCTGGGCCAGGGTGCACTCGAAGAAGCTGCTGGACATGCCGACCAGTGCGGTCACCCACATCCAGAACACCGCACCCGGACCACCGAGAGTCACGGCGATGCCGACACCGGCGATGTTGCCTGCACCGACGCGGCCGGCGAGGCTGAGCATCAAGGCCTGGAACGAGCTGAGTTGCCCGGCGCTGCCTTTGAGGCTGTCGCGGAACACCGCGAACATGTGGAAGAAATGACGCAGTTGAACGAAACGCGAGCGAATCGTGAAGTAACTACCGAGCCCGACAATGAGCACGATCAGTACTTTCCCTGAGAGGAAGTCGTTGATGACTTCGAGCATGGATTTATCCTCGCTGTTTTTTGTGGGTGCAAATGCTGGATCGGAGAAACATCGTGTTACACCGGCCTGCGCGCGGCACGACGGGTGAGGCGAAGGTTTCGTCCCGGATCCATATCGCGGGTTTTGTTATTAGTTCGGGTTTCGCATGGGTTATGGCCTCGTTACCGACGACCGCTCACGCGAAGAGGGGCGGCACTATACCGATCAGTGGCGCGCCCGTCTGCACGGTAGTGGTGCAAGCGACGAAACGAGGTTGCTGCAAATCAAAAGATCGCAGCCTTCGGCAGCTCCTACAGGTGCACGTCAATCCTGTAGGAGCTGCCGAAGGCTGCGATCTTGGCGGTATCGAATACACAAAGCATCTAACGTCCTGCCCGCAAAGAAGTTAAAAAAAAGGGCTCGGGGACAAAATCCCCAAGCCCTCAAAAGGTGAGAGGTGTCTAGTCCCTCGACCTGGTGAGCGGTGCTACAAGTTCGCGTCGGCTCAGGCTTTGAGCGGAACCAGACGCGGGGCAATCATGTTTTCCGGGCGCAGGATGTCGGCGAGCATGGCTTCGTCGAGCAGACCTTCTTCGCGCACCAGTTCCAGCACGCCGCGGCCGCTTTCAAGGGCGATACGGGCGATGCGGGTGGCATTTTTGTAGCCGATGTACGGGTTCAGTGCGGTGACCAGACCGATCGAGTGCTCGACCAGTTCACGGCAGCGCGCTTCGTTGGCGGTGATGCCGACGATGCAGTGCTCGCGCAGCATGTCCATGGCACGTTGCAGCAGGCGGATCGAGTCGAGGATCTTGAAAGCGATCAGCGGCTCCATCACGTTCAGTTGCAGCTGGCCGCCTTCGGCTGCCATGGTCAGCGCCAAGTCGTTACCGATGACCTGGAACGCGACCTGGTTCACGGCTTCCGGGATCACCGGGTTGACCTTGCCGGGCATGATCGAGCTGCCTGGCTGACGCGCCGGCAGGTTGATCTCATTGATGCCGGTGCGTGGGCCGCTGGACAGCAGGCGCAGGTCGTTGCAGATCTTCGACAGCTTGACCGCGGTGCGCTTGAGCATGCCGGAGAACAGCACGAACGCGCCCATGTCGGAGGTCGCTTCGATCAGGTCGGCGGCCGGTACCAGCGGTTGCCCGCTGATCAAAGCCAGACGTTGAACAGCCAGTGCCTGATAACGCGGGTCGGCGTTGATGCCGGTGCCGATCGCGGTGCCGCCCAGGTTGACTTCGGTCAGTAGCTCCGGGGCCAGCGTCTTCAGACGCGCGAGGTCTTCGCCCATGGTGGTGGCGAAGGCACGGAATTCCTGGCCGAGGGTCATCGGCACGGCGTCTTGCAGCTGGGTACGGCCCATTTTAAGGACGTGGTCGAACTCTTTGCCCTTGGCCGCGAAGGCCTGAATCAGGCTGTCGAGACTGGCCAGCAGCGCGTCGTGACCCAGCAGCAGACCCAGGCGGATCGCCGTCGGGTAGGCGTCGTTGGTCGACTGCGCCATGTTCACGTCGTCGTTCGGGTGCAGGTACTGGTACTCGCCTTTCTCGTGGCCCATCGCTTCCAGAGCAATGTTGGCGATCACTTCGTTGGCGTTCATGTTGGTGGAGGTGCCGGCGCCACCTTGAATCATGTCGACCACGAACTCTTCGTGGTAATCGCCGCGGATCAATCGCGCACAGGCTTCGCTGATGGCAGCGTGCTTGGCTTCGCTCAGGTGACCCAGCTCGCGGTTGGCGTCAGCGGCGGCCTGTTTGACCATCGCCAGGCCCACAACCAGTTTCGGGTAATGCGAAATCGGAACGCCCGAGAGGCGGAAGTTATTCACCGCTCGCAGGGTCTGGATGCCGTAATACGCATGGGCCGGTACTTCGAGGGCGCCAAGCAGGTCGGTTTCTGTGCGGAAAGATGCAGCGGAGGACATGATAGAAATCATCTCGATAAGGACCCGGTCTGTGCCGGAACGCTGCGAATGCTAGGCTTGTGGGGATTTTTGGGCCAATGCTGTTCAGCACTGCCCTATGCACATTCGGCATAATGCCCGTGTGACGCCGCCTGTGCGGCAGACGTGTGACCTGTTTTGGTGCGTGTCCGGGAGGACGTGATGAATCTGGAAAGCAAATGGCTCGAGGACTTCAGTGCCCTGGCCGCCACCCGCAGCTTCTCTCAGGCGGCCGAACGGCGCTTCGTGACCCAGCCGGCATTCAGTCGGCGGATCCGCAGCCTCGAAGCGGCGCTGGGGCTGACTCTGGTCAATCGCTCGCGCACGCCGGTCGAACTGACGGCGGCGGGGCAGTTGTTTCTGGTGACTGCGCGCACCGTGGTCGAACAACTCGGTGAAGTGCTGCGCCACCTGCATCATCTGGAAGGCGGGCAGGGCGAGGTCATGCAAGTCGCAGCGGCGCACTCGCTGGCGCTAGGCTTTTTCCCGCGCTGGATCGCCCAGTTGCGCAACGAAGGGCTGAACATCGCCACACGGCTGGTGGCGACCAACGTTGGCGACGCCGTGCACGCTTTGCGTGAAGGTGGCTGCGATCTGATGCTGGCGTTCTACGACCCGGATTCGGCGATGCAGATGGACCCGGAGATTTTCCCGTCGCTGCACTTGGGCCAGACCGAGATGCTGCCGGTGTGCGCGGCAGATCTGGATGGCAAACCGCTGTTCGATCTGGAAGGCGAGGCGAGTGTGCCGTTGCTGGCTTACAGCGCCGGGGCGTTTCTTGGGCGTTCGGTGAACGGCTTGCTGCGCCAGCGCCAGTTGCGTTTCACCACGATCTACGAAACCGCGATGGCCGACAGCCTGAAAAGCATGGCCCTGGAAGGCCTCGGCATTGCCTGGGTGCCGCAACTGAGCGTACGCGCCGAACTGGCCCGCGGTGAACTGGTGGTGTGCGGCGGCCCGCAATGGCATGTGCCGCTGGAGATCCGCCTGTACCGCTGCGCCCTGGTGCGCAAGGCCAACGTGCGGTTGCTGTGGCGAAAACTAGAAGGTGGCGCCGCACAAAGCGCTTGAAGCTGATGAAGATCGAATGTGGGAGCGAGCCTGCTCGCGAATGCGGAGTTTCAGGCGCTGAGGTATCGTCTGACGCAACGCTTTCGCGAGCAGGCTCGCTCCCACAGGGGGATTTTTGCGGTGTTCTTTCGCTGACCTCAAGGTCAATAAAACCGGGCGTTTCGCTCATTTGACAGATGGTCGTTTCGGGGGCTGTTTATTGCTTTCTTTGCGGTATACTGCGCGGCCTTCGGCCGGCACGTCCGGCCATTTTTCGTACAATCAAGCCACGCAACCTGCGTGGCTTGTTGTTTTATGACGCGCCTGCGGGCGCTCCAGAGAGAAGAGGCGCGACGATGAGTGCACTGGTTGGCGTGATCATGGGCTCCAAGTCCGATTGGTCCACCCTTAGCCACACCGCCGATATGCTGGAAAAGCTCGGCATCCCGTACGAGGTCAAGGTGGTCTCTGCCCACCGCACCCCGGATCTGCTGTTCCAGTACGCCGAAGAGGCTGAAAGCCGCGGCATTGAGGTGATCATCGCCGGTGCCGGTGGCGCAGCCCACTTGCCAGGCATGTGTGCGGCCAAGACCCACCTGCCGGTGCTGGGCGTGCCGGTGCAGTCGGCCATGCTCTCGGGCGTCGATTCGCTGCTGTCGATCGTGCAGATGCCAGCTGGCATTCCGGTTGCCACCCTGGCCATCGGCAAGGCTGGCGCAATCAACGCCGCCCTGCTCTCGGCGAGCATCCTCGGCGCCAAGCACCCGCAGTTCCACGCGGTACTGAAAACCTTCCGTGCCGAGCAGACAGACAGCGTCCTGGACAATCCAGACCCACGTATTGCCTGAGGTTGTTGAGATGAAGATCGGTGTAATCGGTGGCGGCCAGTTGGGTCGCATGTTGGCCCTGGCGGGCACTCCGCTGGGCATGAACTTCGCTTTCCTCGACCCTGCGCCGGACGCCTGTGCGGCCGCGCTGGGCGAACACCTGCGGGCCGATTACGGCGATCAGGATCATCTGCGCCAACTGGCCGATGAAGTCGATCTGGTGACCTTCGAATTCGAAAGCGTCCCGGCCGAAACCGTGGCGTTTCTCTCGCAATTCGTGCCGGTGTACCCGAGCGCCGAAGCCCTGCGCATTGCTCGTGACCGCTGGTTCGAAAAGAGCATGTTCAAGGACCTCGGCATTCCGACCCCGGCCTTCGCCGACATCCAGTCGCAAGCCGACCTGGATGCCGCCGTCGCTTCCATCGGTCTGCCGGCCGTGCTGAAAACCCGCACCCTGGGTTATGACGGCAAGGGCCAGAAAGTCCTGCGCAAACCGGAAGACGTGGCGGGTACGTTCGCCGAACTGGGCAGCGTTGCCTGCCTGCTGGAAGGCTTCGTGCCATTCACCGGCGAAGTGTCGCTGATCGCCGTGCGTGCCCGCGATGGCGAAACGAAGTTCTATCCACTGGTGCACAACACCCACGACAGCGGCATTCTCAAGCTGTCGGTGGCCAGCACCGATCACCCGTTGCAGGCGCTGGCGGAAGATTATTCCAGTCGCGTGCTCAAACACCTCGACTACGTCGGCGTGATGGCTTTTGAGTTTTTCGAAGTCGACGGTGGCCTCAAAGCCAACGAAATCGCCCCGCGCGTGCACAACTCCGGGCACTGGACCACCGAAGGTGCCGAGTGCAGCCAGTTCGAAAACCACCTGCGCGCCGTGGCCGGCCTGCCGCTGGGTTCGACCGCCAAGGTCGGCGAGAGCGCGATGCTCAACTTCATCGGCGTAGTGCCGCCGGTGGAGAAAGTCATCGCTATCGAAGACTGCCACTTGCATCACTACGGCAAAGCTTTCAAGGCCGGACGCAAGGTCGGCCACGCCAACCTGCGCTGCGCTGACATGGCCACGCTGCAAGCGCAGATCATCAAGGTCGAAGCGCTGATCGCCGAGTAAACCAGTTTCATGTGGCCGCGGCGGAACCATTCAGGGGCCGCCGTTCTCTCATGGCAGGATGCGAAACACTGGCTAGTCTTTCGCATATCTTCCAAATCAGAGGGAAATGCCATGGGAATTATCGGAACCATCTTTATCGGCTTGATCGTCGGCCTGCTGGCTCGGTTCCTGAAACCGGGCGATGACAGCATGGGCTGGATCATGACCATCCTGCTCGGTATCGGCGGTTCGCTGGCGGCCACCTACGGCGGCCAGGCTCTGGGCATCTATCAGGCGGGCGAGGGCGCGGGTTTCCTCGGCGCACTGGTCGGCGCTGTGGTGTTGCTGGTGATCTACGGTCTGATCAAAAAGAACTGATCGAAAGCGACAAAGCCCTCTCGGCCAGCGCGGCCGGGAGGGCTAGAATGCGCGGCGACTTACCGTCCATTCCTTTGCCTGCCGAGCACCTTCATGCGCCGTCTTCTGTTGACTCTCCTCTTGCTGGGCAGCTATCTCGCCCACGCCGGCGAACTGCCGGAAACCGACTGGCTGGAACTGATGCCCAAGTCGGATCAAAAGGCCCTTGAGGCCATGCCGGAAATCGACCACAACTCCCCCGAAGCCACCGGCACCTTCACCGAGAAGGGCGGGATGAAGCAGGCCAAAGGTCTGCCAGCGGTGATGTATTCGACGAAAACCGTAGCGTCGATGAACGACAAACACATCCGCATCGGCGGATACCCGGTGCCGCTTGAGTCGGATGCCAAGGGCCGCAGCACGCTGTTCTTCCTTGTGCCGTATCCGGGCGCCTGCATCCACGTGCCGCCACCACCGCCGAATCAACTGGTGCTGGTGCGGTATCCAAAAGGGTTGAAGCTGGAGGACATCTACACACCGCTTTGGGTGACCGGCACGCTTAAAATCGAAAAGGTCAGTAATGACCTGGCGGATGCGGCGTATGCGCTGGAGGCGGAGAAGGTGCGGGTGGTGCAGGAAGCTGACCTCTAAAGCGCGCCGCGCATAAATTTGGGAGCGAGCCTTTGTGGTGAGGGGATTTATCTGTGGTGAAGGGATTTATCTGTGGCGAGGGGATTTATCCCCGCTGGACTGCGCAGCAGGCCCCAGCTTTTGATTTAAAAAAAGCGGGGGCCGCTGCGCGACCCAGCGGGGATAAATCCCCTCGCCACAGGGCTCTTTGCCCTTTTGTATGGTGCTAGAGCTTAGAGCGGCGTAGCAGCTACGCTGACACCCATGGTATGGCTCGCCCCCGGCGCCAGGGTCACCAGATCATCCATCACATTCGCCGTTTCGATGCACAGCATGCGTTGCCAGCCATCGTTGTCCATGTCCGGCAGTGCGGCGGCGCGGTCGATCCACGGGTTCCAGATCACCGCAGTGCGCGAGCCGGTAGAGGTCAGCACGATGCGTCGTTCCCAGGTCGGATCAACGATGCTCAATTGCGGCGGAGCATTGAGGTAGATGCGGTCGGTCTCGCCGGCGAAATGCAGATCGCCGCTCTGGCTGGCCGTGTTCCAGTCGTCCAGGGTCTCGATGTAGTTGAGCCCGGCCACGCCGTCGACATGCACATTACGCACGTCACTCACGGCGAAATAGGTGTGCAGCGCCTGACTCAGCGTGACGCTGTCAGTCCCCCGGTTATGGCTGGTCAGACTGTAATGCAGTTGATCCGCCAGATGCAGGGTCAGGGTCAGATCGACTTCGTGGGGCCAGCCCGGCAGGCCACCTTCCGGGTAGGGCAGCTTGAATTCGACCTTGATGCCGTCAGCCTCTGATTCGATGTTGCCCAACTCCCAGTCCATCGCCCGCACCAGACCGTGCGCGGGGGCCGGCTGCTCGCCGGTGTACATGGCCTGCACGCTGCTCGGGTTGCGTTCGAATTTGCCAAACCACGGCCAGCACACCGGCACGCCGGCGCGGATGTTTTTGCCGGTCTTGAACTCGGCCTTGTCGTTGAGCCAGATGATCGGCGGCTGGCCGTCGATCTGATAACTGAGGATGTGCGCGCCTTGCTGGGCCACCAGCACTTCGGCCTTGCCGTGGCGGATGCGCCAGCAGTTCAGTTCATCCTGTTTCACGGCTTCAACGTTGGGCGTGTTCATGGGCAACTCTCGATCAGACACTGGGGACGACTATCGACCGCAAAACGGTCGCGAGGTTTAACGCGCGCGTGGCGGCACCGAACGGGTGCGACCGCTGCCGTCGATGGCGACGAAAACGAAAACCGCTTCGGTGACCTTGCGCCATTCGCTGGAGAGTGGGTCATCGCTCCACACTTCGACCATCATCTGGATCGAGCTGCGTCCGATTTCCAGGGTCTGGGTATAAAAGGACAACTGCGCGCCGACCGCGACCGGGACGAGGAACGCCATGCGGTCGATGGCGACAGTGGCAACGCGGCCACCGGCCACCCGGCTGGCCATGGCGGTGCCGGCCAGATCCATCTGCGCGACCAGCCAGCCGCCGAAAATATCGCCAAAGCCGTTGGTTTCGCGGGGAAGTGCGGTGATTTGCAGGGCCAGGTCGCCCTGTGGGATCGGATCTTCTTGTTCGAGCTCTATCATGCCGAGGGGCCTCTGACCCGTGACTCTTCGTGGGTATTGCGGGTGGTAGCCGTCTTCAAGAAAAACGATTCAACACCGAACACACTGCGTTCGTCACGTTTTCCATCAGGCGCCTAAAGGGAAACTCTGCGAAAAAGGCTAAATCCCGAGCAAAGGACGGGCCAACAACGTTTTCGCACAGCAACCTCTTACAAATCCTGCGCAGGTGGCGAGTATATCGGTCGATAGACCCCGCGACGACCACCCGGTTCTGATTTCGACCGTCAATTACGCGCCTCTATGTGCTTTTTCGAACAATTTGCTATGGTGCCGAACCTGTCCAAGCCACCGCCAGCGTTGTTGTGGCGACAGATTCGACTATAAGAGAAGCCCTTGCCATGACCACAGCGCCTTCGAGCCTCGCGCAGCCCGAGCAACCCGCACGACCGTTGACCCGCAATGACTACAAGACTCTGTCGCTGTCCGCCCTCGGCGGGGCGCTGGAGTTCTACGATTTCATCATCTTCGTTTTCTTCGCCACCGTCGTCGGCAAGCTGTTCTTCCCGGCCGACATGCCCGAGTGGCTGCGCTTGATGCAGACCTTCGGCATCTTCGCCGCCGGCTATCTGGCACGTCCTTTGGGCGGCATCGTCATGGCGCACTTCGGTGACCTGCTGGGGCGCAAGAAGATGTTCACCCTGAGCATTTTCATGATGGCGGTGCCAACGCTGATCATGGGCCTGCTGCCGACCTACGCGCAGATCGGTATCTGGGCGCCGATCCTGTTGCTGCTGATGCGGGTGATCCAGGGCGCCGCTATTGGCGGTGAGGTGCCGGGAGCGTGGGTCTTCGTTTCCGAACACGTACCGCAAAAGCACATCGGTTATGCCTGCGGCACGCTCACCAGCGGCCTGACTGCCGGCATCCTCCTCGGCTCGCTGGTCGCCACTGCGATCAACAGCATTTATACGCCAGCCGAAGTGTCGGATTACGCCTGGCGGATCCCGTTCCTGCTCGGCGGCGTGTTCGGCCTGTTCTCGGTGTACCTGCGCCGCTGGCTGCACGAGACACCGGTGTTCGCCGAACTGCAATTGCGCAAGGCACTGGCCGAAGAAGTGCCGTTGCGCGCGGTGCTGCGTGATCATCGCGGCGCCATCGCCATTTCGATGCTGCTGACCTGGCTGCTCTCGGCTGGCGTCGTCGTGGTGATCCTGATGACCCCGACCGTGCTGCAAACGGTCTACCACTTCTCGCCAACCACGGCGCTGCAGGCCAACAGCCTGGCCATCGTCTTCCTCAGCCTCGGCTGCATTGGCGCTGGCGCGCTGGCCGATCGCTTCGGCGCCGGTCGCGTCTTCGTCTTTGGCTGCCTCGGTCTGCTGATCAGCTCCTGGACCTTCTACCACAGCCTCGCCGACCACCCGGACTGGTTGTTCCCGCTGTACGCATTGACCGGTTTGCTGGTCGGCACCATCGGCGCGGTGCCGTACGTGATGGTCAAAGCGTTCCCGCCGGTGGTTCGCTTCAGTGGCCTGTCGTTCTCGTACAACGTCGCGTACGCGATCTTCGGTGGCCTGACGCCAATGGTGGTGAGCCTGCTGCTGAAGGAAAGCGCGATGGGGCCTGCCTACTATGTGGCAGTGCTGTGCGGGATGGGAATTCTGGTAGGCGCCTGGCTCTGGAAGAAAGGGCGCTAAAGCCCAGGATCTACTCCACCAATACCGGCCACTTCGCGAGCAGGCTCGCTCCCACAGTTGGAATGCATTTCAATTGTGGGAGCGAGCCTGCTCGCGAATGGGGACGCCACAAATCATCCAGCAAAACCCGATGCTGGCCTTTCATCCAATTGTCATATTTCAGCCATAGAGTGTTCACATGGCCTGCTGATACTTGGCCCCGACTTAACACACCCTATCTGCTAGGAGTAAGGCATGAAACTGAAGCGTTTGATGGCGGCAATGACTTTTGTCGCTGCTGGCGTTGCGACTGCCAACGCGTTCGCCGCTGTTGACCCTGCTATCCCGAGCTACACCAAGACCACTGGTGTGTCGGGCAACCTGTCCAGCGTCGGTTCCGATACCCTGGCAAACCTCATGACCCTGTGGGCCGAGAACTACAAAAAAGAATACCCGAACGTCAACATCCAGATTCAGGCTGCCGGTTCTTCCACCGCGCCACCTGCACTCACCGAAGGCACCGCTAACCTGGGCCCGATGAGCCGCAAGATGAAGGACAACGAGCTGCAGGCTTTCGAGCAGAAGTACGGCTACAAGCCGACGGCGATCCCGGTTGCCGTGGATGCCCTGGCCGTGTTCGTGCACAAGGACAACCCGATCAAGCACCTGACCATGGCTCAGGTCGATGCGATCTTCTCCTCGACGCGCCTGTGCGGTGCCAAAGCTGACGTCAAGACCTGGGGTGACCTGGGCGTGACCGGTGACCTGGCCAACAAGCCGGTCCAGCTGTTCGGCCGTAACTCGGTGTCCGGCACCTACGGCTACTTCAAGGAAGAAGCCCTGTGCAAAGGTGACTACAAGCCAAACGTCAACGAACAACCAGGTTCGGCGTCGGTGGTGCAGTCGATCAGCAGCTCGCTTAACGGCGTCGGCTACTCGGGCATCGGCTACAAGACCGCCAGCGTGAAAACCGTAGCCCTGGCCAAGAAAGAAGGCGGCGAGTTCATCGAAGACACCGAAGAAAACGCCCTGAACGGCAAGTATCCGCTGTCGCGCTTCCTCTACGTTTACGTCAACAAAGCCCCGAACAAGCCTCTGGCCCCGCTGGAAGCCGAGTTCGTGAAGCTGGTGCTGTCGAAGCAGGGCCAGGAAGTGGTAGTGAAAGACGGCTACATCCCGCTGCCAGCCAAGGTTGCTGCCAAAGCACTGGCTGACCTCGGTCTGCAAGAAGGCGGCGCTGTCGCCAAGAAGTAACACCGCAGATCCGGGGCAACCCCCCGGACCTGCTGGAACCGTGTAGGAGCTGACGAGTGAAACGAGGCTGCGATCTTTTGATCTGGCCTCTGATCGCAAGATCAAAAGATCGCAGCCTCGGTTCCCTCGACAGCTCCTGCACAGGTTTCACAACCTCGAATTCTCGACTCCGCTGCCGGACTTCCGGCTGGCGGATTTGCTGCGTCACTGCACTGTCATCTTTCTGTCATACAGGATCGCTAGGGTGTGCGCATGAATGATCTGGCCAATTCCCCAATGACTACGTCTTCCCCTCCCAAGCGCATTGACTTCAATACGCCTGAGCTGCAACGCAAGCGCCGCATTCGCGCGCTCAAGGATCGCTTCACCCGTTGGTACGTCCTCGTCGGCGGCCTCGCGGTGCTAGCGGCCATCACCCTGATCTTCTTCTTCCTCGCCTACGTCGTTGCGCCACTGTTTCAAGGTGCCGACCTGACCGCGAAAGATTCGATCACCCCGGCTTGGATGCAGGACGCCGGCAAGCCGCTGATGATCTCGCTCGAGGAGCAGAATCAGGTGGCCATGCGTGTATCCGACAAGGGCCAGGCACTGTTCTTCAATCTCGACAGTGGCGCTGAATTGAGACGTGTCGAACTGCCGCTGCCAGCGGGCGCTACCGTGACGTCCATCGGCGAAGACCAGCCGGGTCATCCGCTGGTGGCCGTGGGCCTGTCCAACGGTCAGGCGCTGGTGTTCCGTCACACCTATAAAGTCAGCTACCCGGACGGCAAGAAAACCATCAGCCCGGCCATTGAATATCCGTATGGCGAGGCGCCAATTGCGCTGAACGAAAGCGGCGGCGCGCTGGAGCATGTCAGCCTCAACGCCACCGACTCGACGCTGATGCTGGTCGGCTCCACCGGCTCGCAACTCAATGTGCTGTCGCTGACCAGCGAAGAAAACATGATGACCGGCGAAGTCACCAACGAGCAGACGCGCATCGATCTGCCGCAGATGACCGAGCCTGTGAAAAACATCTTCGTCGACCCGCGCCAGCAGTGGCTGTACGTGGTCAACGGGCGTGCTCAGGCCGACGTGTTCAGCCTGCGCGACAAGAGCCTCAACGGGCGCTACAAACTGCTGGAAAATGCCGACGCCCAAGTCACCGCCACCGCGCAGCTGGTCGGCGGTATCTCGCTGATCGTCGGCGATTCCAAGGGCGGTCTGGCCCAGTGGTTCATGGCTCGCGATACCGATGGCGAGCAGCGTCTGAAGCAGATCCGCACCTTCCAGATGGGCACCACGCCGATCGTTGAAATCGCTGCCGAAGAGCGCCGCAAAGGCTTCCTCGCCCTCGATGCCAGCGGCAAGCTCGGCGTGTTCCACAGCACCGCACACCGCACGTTGCTGGTCGATCAGGTGGTTGAAGGCCAGGGCCTGTTTGGTCTGTCGCCACGCGCCAACCGGGTGATCGTCGAAGCCGGCGGCAAGCTGCAGCCGTTGCTGCTCGACAACCCGCACCCGGAAGTATCGTGGAGCGCGCTGTGGAGCAAGGTCTGGTACGAGAACTACGACGAGCCTAAATACGTCTGGCAATCGACCGCCGCCAACACCGATTTCGAACCGAAATTGAGCCTGTCGCCGCTGACCTTCGGCACCCTGAAAGCCGCGTTCTACGCCATGCTGCTGGCCGCGCCACTGGCCGTCGCTGCGGCGATCTACACCGCGTACTTCATGGCCCCGGGCATGCGCCGCAAGGTCAAACCGGTGATCGAACTGATGGAAGCGATGCCGACGGTGATCCTCGGTTTCTTCGCCGGTCTGTTCTTGGCTCCATATGTAGAAGGGCATCTGCCGGGCATCTTCAGCCTGCTGATGTTGCTGCCGATCGGCATTCTGGTCGCCGGTTTCACCTTCAGCCGCCTGCCTGAATCGATCCGCCTGAAAGTCCCGGACGGCTGGGAAAGTGCGCTGCTGATTCCGGTGATCCTGTTTGTGGGCTGGCTCTCGCTGTACATGAGCCCGTTCATGGAGAACTGGTTCTTCGGCGGCGACATGCGCATGTGGATCTCCCATGACCTGGGCATCACCTACGACCAGCGCAACGCCCTGGTGGTCGGTCTGGCCATGGGTTTCGCGGTGATCCCGAACATCTACTCGATCGCCGAAGACGCCGTGTTCAGTGTGCCGCGCGGCCTGACCCTGGGTTCGCTGGCCCTGGGTGCGACGCCATGGCAGACCATGACCCGCGTGGTGATCCTGACCGCCAGCCCGGGCATCTTCTCGGCGCTGATGATCGGCATGGGCCGTGCGGTCGGCGAAACCATGATCGTGCTGATGGCCACCGGCAACACCCCGGTGATGGAGATGAACCTGTTCGAAGGCCTGCGCACCCTGGCCGCCAACGTCGCGGTGGAAATGCCCGAGTCGGAAGTCGGCGGCAGCCACTACCGCGTGCTGTTCCTCTCGGCGCTGGTGCTGCTGTTGTTCACCTTCGTCATGAACACCCTGGCAGAACTGATTCGTCAGCGTCTGCGCAAGAAATACTCGTCGCTTTAAGCAAAGGTAGAAGTCTGTGAAACAGAACTCCCTGAAAGGATGGTTCAAGAGCGGCGCCCCGGGCGTCTGGATCAGCGGTGGCGCGGTGTCCATCGCGGTCATCATGACCATTGGTCTGTTGGCGGTGATTGCCGTGCGCGGTCTCGGTCACTTCTGGCCGGCGGACCTGATCCACGCGCATTACGACGTACCGGGCCAGGCCAATCACCTGGTGATCGGCGAAGTGGTGCAGAAAGAAGAAGTGCCGCGCGCACGTCTGAAGAGCGCCGGTCTGCCGGTGCCGGACGAAGGTCCGGAATTCATGACCCGCGAGCTGATCAAGGTCGGCAACCGTGACCTGAACGGCAACGACTTCACCTGGATCGTCGGCGAGTGGCTGACCAAGCAGACCACACCGCCAGAATTGATGGCGATCGAGCGTCGCGAGTGGGGCAACTTCTACGGCTACCTGGTCAACGTCAAACAGGACGGCAAGGTCATCGCCGAAGGCGAGGCCGCTTGGCCTGAACTGCAAGCGCGCATCGATCGGGTGAACGATCTTGCGGCTCAACTGAAGACGCTGGAAAAAACCGACATCGGCGCAATCAATGCCGGCCTCGAGCGAATCCGTCTGCACGGGCGCAAACTGGAGCTGGAGGGCAAACTCGACGCCACCGCACAAGCGGACATGGAGTCCGAGCGCGCCGAGCTGGACGCGCGCTACAAAGACATCGAAGCACGTCTGTCTGATTTGCATGCACAGTTCAACCGCGACGCCTTGACCGCCCGTGACGCCAACGGCAAGGAAATCGAAATCGGTCTGGGCAAAGTCGTGCATGCCTACCAGCCAAACGGCATGAGCACCTTGACCAAGGTTGGTTTCTACTTCAGCAAGATCTGGGAATTCCTCTCCGACGACCCGCGTGAAGCGAACACCGAAGGCGGGATCTTCCCGGCGATCTTCGGCACTGTGATGATGACCCTGATCATGGCGATGATCGTTACACCGTTCGGCGTGCTGGCAGCGGTGTACCTGCGCGAATATGCCAAGCAGAACACCCTGACTCGCGTCATTCGTATCGCGGTGAACAACCTCGCCGGCGTACCGGCGATCGTTTACGGCGTGTTCGGTCTGGGCTTCTTCGTCTACGTGCTGGGTGGTTCGGTCGACCGCTTGTTCTTCCCTGAAGCACTGCCGGCGCCGACCTTTGGTACGCCGGGCCTGCTCTGGGCCTCGCTGACCCTGGCGCTGCTGGCAGTGCCGGTGGTGATTGTGGCGACCGAAGAAGGTCTGGCGCGGATTCCTCGTACCGTGCGTGAAGGCTCGTTGGCCCTCGGCGCGACCAAAGCGGAAACGCTGTGGAAAATCGTTATCCCGATGGCCAGCCCGGCCATGATGACCGGGATGATCCTCGCCGTGGCCCGTGCCGCCGGTGAAGTGGCGCCGCTGATGCTGGTGGGTGTGGTGAAACTGGCGCCGTCGCTGCCGGTGGACGGCAACTACCCGTACCTGCACCTGGACCAGAAGATCATGCACCTGGGCTTCCACATCTATGACGTCGGCTTCCAGAGCCCCAACGTCGAAGCAGCCCGCCCGCTGGTGTACGCCACCGCGCTGCTGCTGGTGCTGGTGATCGCGACGCTGAACCTGTCGGCGGTGTATATCCGCAACCACCTGCGCGAAAAATACAAAGCACTGGATAGCTAAAGCCATTAGCCACAAGCGGCAAGCTACAAGCCGCTTTTGCTCAAACTTGCAGCTTGCAGCCAGAAGCTTGCAGCTACGAACGGAGTGAGACCCATGCAGCACGAAACACACAGCCACGGCATCAACATGTCTGCCCTGGGCCGCGACAAGCAGAGCCTCAACCTGGCGCAGGAAACCGTCGCCATCGAAGTGCCGGGCCTGAGCCTCTACTACGGCGACAAACAGGCACTGTTCGACGTCAGCATGAACATCCCGAAACAGCGCGTGACGGCGTTCATCGGCCCGTCCGGCTGCGGTAAGTCGACGCTGCTGCGTACCTTCAACCGGATGAACGATCTGGTCGACGGCTGCCGTGTCGAGGGCGCGATCAACCTGTACGGCAACAACATCTATCGCAAGGGCGAAGACGTTGCCGAACTGCGTCGTCGCGTCGGCATGGTGTTCCAGAAGCCCAACCCGTTCCCGAAGACCATTTACGAAAACGTGGTCTATGGCCTGCGCATCCAGGGCATCAACAAGAAGCGCATCCTCGACGAAGCCGTTGAATGGGCGTTGAAAGGCGCGGCATTGTGGGACGAGGTCAAAGACCGTCTGCACGACTCGGCCCTCGGCCTGTCCGGTGGTCAGCAACAGCGTCTGGTGATCGCGCGCACCATCGCGGTCGAGCCGGAAGTGCTGCTGCTCGACGAACCGTGCTCGGCTCTCGACCCGATCTCGACGCTGAAAGTCGAAGAGCTGATCTACGAGCTGAAGTCCAAGTTCACCATCGTCATCGTGACCCACAACATGCAACAGGCGGCACGGGTGTCCGACTACACCGCGTTCATGTACATGGGCAAACTGGTGGAATTCGGCGACACCGATACTCTGTTCACCAATCCGGCGAAGAAGCAGACCGAAGACTACATCACCGGTCGCTATGGCTGATTGCAGCAGCGGCAAGCCGCAAGCTTCAAGCGGCAAGAAAGAATTGGTGCGATATCAGGACTTATACATAACTGCTTGAAGCTTGCAGCTTGAAGCTTGCAACTTTCGCGGAGCGAACAATGATTTCCAAAGAAGGCCTTACCCATCACATTTCCGCGCAGTTCAACGCTGAACTGGAGGAAGTGCGCAGTCACCTCCTTGCCATGGGCGGGCTGGTCGAGAAGCAGGTCAACGACGCGGTCACGGCGCTGATCGAGGCCGACTCCGGCCTGGCTCAGCAGGTCCGTGAGATCGACGACCAGATCAACCAGATGGAACGCAACATCGACGAAGAATGCCTGCGCATTCTCGCCCGTCGTCAGCCGGCAGCCTCTGACCTGCGTTTGATCATCAGCATTTCCAAATCGGTGATCGACCTCGAGCGTATCGGCGACGAAGCCACCAAGATCGCCCGTCGTGCCATCCAGCTGTGCGAAGAAGGCGAAGCGCCGCGCGGTTACGTCGAGGTTCGTCACATTGGCGACCAGGTACGCAACATGGTGCGCGATGCGCTGGACGCCTTCGCGCGTTTTGACGCCGATCTGGCCTTGTCGGTGGCGCAGTACGACAAGATCATCGACCGCGAATACAAAACCGCCCTGCGTGAGCTGGCCACCTACATGATGGAAGACCCGCGCTCTATCTCGCGGGTGCTGAGCATCATCTGGGTTCTGCGTTCACTGGAGCGCATCGGCGATCATGCGCGCAACATCTCCGAACTGGTGATCTACCTGGTGCGCGGCACCGACGTGCGCCACATGGGCCTCAAGCGCATGAAAGAAGAAGTTGAAGGCACAAGCGCTGAAACCGCTAATGTTCCGGGCGAAGCTGACGATAAGTAAGATTGCCTGAGAAAAGCGCCCGGCCCTCTGGCCGGGCGTTTTTGTTTCTGCTTTTCAGAAGCGGATTCGTATTAAAAGCAGCACCCGCGAACGAAAAGTCCCGGCGTGACTGAAGAGTTTTGGCAATGTGCCATCAGCCAGCGTTATGCTTGCCGGGATTTTAATAGGGGTGTTGGATGAGCAAGATCAGTGTGTTGGTCGTGGACGATGCTTCGTTCATTCGTGACCTGGTGAAAAAGTGCCTGCGTAATTACTTCCCGGGGATCCGCACCGAGGACGCCATCAACGGCAAAAAGGCCCAGGCGATGCTGGCCAAAGAGGCTTTCGACCTGGTGCTGTGCGACTGGGAAATGCCGGAAATGTCCGGCCTCGAACTGCTGACCTGGTGCCGCGAGCAGGACAACCTCAAGACCATGCCGTTCGTCATGGTCACCAGCCGTGGTGACAAGGAAAACGTCGTGCAGGCGATTCAGGCCGGCGTATCCGGTTACGTCAGCAAGCCGTTCACCAACGAGCAGCTGCTGACCAAGGTCAAGCAGGCACTGAACAAGGTCGGCAAGCTCGACACCTTGATGAACAGCGCGCCGACCAAGATGAATTCGGCATTCGGCAACGATTCCCTGAGCGCACTGACCGGCGGCAAGCCTGCCGTGGTCGGCGGCGCTGCGGCCAGGCCTGCCGCTGCTGCACCCGCTCCAGCCGCTGCGCCGTCGCGCGGTTTGCTCAACAGCCCGCCAGTTCAGGCGCCCGGTGCATCCAAGGCGCCGGTGGGCGGTCGTGGTCAGGGCCAGTTGCGCCTGCCGAGCGGTACTCAGCAATGCGTGATCAAGGCCTTGAGCATCAAGGAAGCCCTGCTGGTGGTGAAGCGCACCGAAACCCTGCCGCAGATCCTCGACAGCGCCGTGCTCGATCTGGAGCAGGGCGACAACGCCGAGATCGCGCGGCTCAATGGTTACCTGCACGCCATCGTCGCCCACGAGCAGAAAGCCGACAGCGACTGGCTGCAACTGACCTTCCGCTTTGTCGACCAGGATGCGCAGAAGCTCGACTACATCTCGCGCCTGATCGCCCGGGGCACGGCGCAGAAGCATTTCGTACCCGGCGCGTAAGCTTCGTCGCCCGATATGCCGCCTTCGCGAGCAGGCTCGCTCCCACCCTGGAACGCATTCCAAATGTGGGAGCGAGCCTGCTCGCGAAGGGGCCAGCCAAAACACCACTTGTCTCCCGTGCTCTGATCGTTCCCACGCGCAGCAAAGGAATGCCTCAACCGGACGCTCCGCGTCCTCTGTGCAGGGGACGCAGAGCGTCCCGGGCTGCATCCCCACGCAGAGCGTGGGGACGATCATTTGAAACATCTGTCGACTAGCCTGGTCTGTCTCAGCTGCTAGGCTGATTCCCAGGCCTTCCTTCGACAGACTTTTGCCCATGCTCGCGCGCCTGCTGTTTTTCTGCGGTCTCTGCCTGGCCTCCCAGCTGGCGATGGCCATGACCATCTACAAATCCACCGATGCCAACGGCGTGGTCTCGTACAGCGACCGCCCGAGCAAAGACGCAAAGGTTTTCGTGTTTCAGGACCGTATGGTCGAGCGCCTCGACCGCCAGGTGTACCTGGACATCAAGAAGCAGAAAGGCGTCGACGTGGTGTTTGCGCGCAACGATTTGTACGCGCCGGTCGAGGTTGCCCTGGCCTTCATTGGCACGAGTAATGTGCGCGGCGTGCCCGTGCGGGCGATCCGTCGTGTGCTGCCACCGCGCAGCAACACTCGGCTGGCGCTGCTGACGGCGATCAGCCGTGACCAGCCGCTGGTGTATTCGCCGCAGTTCCAGTACTCGCTGGGCGACCCCGCAGGCAGCGCGCAGAGCTATCGCTATCCGCTGCCCTGGCGTGGCGGGCCGTTTCGCCTGAGTCAGGGCGCCAACGGCCAGTACAGCCACTACGGGCCGAAGAACCGCTACGCCATGGACATCGCCATGCCGGTGGGCACGCCGATCATCGCCGCGCGAGCGGGAGTAGTGGTGAAAACCGAGAATTCCCAGAGCGGGCGCGGTACCGATGCCTCCGGCAATTTCGTCCGGGTGCTGCACGACGACGGCACCATGGGCGTGTACCTGCATCTGAAACAGGGTTCGGTGAGTGTGCGCGAAGGCCAGCGGGTCAAGGTCGGCAGCCCGCTGGCGCTGTCGGGCAACACCGGCAACAGCAGCGGCCCGCACCTGCACTTCGTGGTGCAGCGCAATACCGGAGAGGGGCTGGTGTCGATTCCCTATCAGTTCAACCAGCCGCTGGGGGCGTTGCCCAACTTTGCGTTGGGCAAGCAGTAGGCGCGATAGGGTGTTGAGGGTTTTTGTGGCGAGGGGATTTATCCCCGTTGGGCCGCGAAGCGGCCCCAAATATTGCAACTCTGTACTAACTGACTGCATTCAATGGTTTTGGGACGGCTGCGCCGTCCAACGGGGATAAATCCCCTCGCCACAAGAGCCCCCCAAACTCCCATCAATCGAGCATCAACACCTTGGCCAGAACAATCTTCGGCCCTTTCATCTTCTTGATGATGATCCGCAGGCCTTCGACTTCCAGCACTTCTTCCTCTTCCGGCACCCGTTTCAGGGTTTCGTAAACCAGCCCGGCAAGGGTTTCCGCTTCGATGTGATCAAGATCGATGCCCAGCAGACGTTCGACCTTGAACAACGGCGTATCGCCACGCACCAGCAGCTTGCCCGGCTGATAGGCAAGGATGCCGCGCTCTGCCTTGCGGTGCTCGTCCTGAATGTCGCCGACCAGCACTTCCAGCACGTCTTCCATGGTCAGGTAGCCGATGATGTTGCCGTCAGCCTCTTCGACCACGGCGAAGTGCGAGCCACCCTTGCGGAACTGCTCCAGCAGCTGCGAAAGCGGCATGTGCCGCGACACGCGCTCCAGCGGGCGGGTCAGCTCGGCCAGGTTGAACGACTCTGGAATGTGGTCCAGCGCGGCCAGTTCCAGCAGCAGATCCTTGATGTGCAGCAGGCCGACGAACTCCTGGCGCTCGCTGTCGTACACCGGATAACGGCTGAACTTGTGGCGACGGAACATCGCCAGGATTTCCTTCAGCGGCGCGTTGAACTCCAGGGTGATCAGGTCTTCGCGGGAGTTGGCCCAGTCGACCACTTCCAGCTCGCCCATTTCCACCGCCGAAGCCAACACGCGCATGCCCTGATCGCTCGGATCCTGGCCACGGCTGGAGTGCAGGATCAATTTCAGTTCTTCGCGGCTGTAATGGTGTTCATGGTGCGGGCCGGGTTCACCTTGCCCGGCGATACGCAAAATCGCGTTGGCGCTGGCGTTGAGCAGGTAGATCGCCGGGTACATCGCCCAGTAGAACAGGTACAGCGGCACCGCGGTCCACAGCGACAAAAGCTCGGGTTTGCGGATCGCCCATGACTTGGGCGCCAGCTCGCCGACCACGATGTGCAGGTACGAAATGATGAAGAACGCGGTGAAGAACGACACGCCTTTGATGATCTCGGGCGAGTCGACGCCGACTGCGCTCAGCAGCGGCTCGAGAATATGCGCGAACGCCGGTTCACCGACCCAGCCCAGACCGAGAGAGGCGAGGGTGATGCCGAGCTGACACGCCGACAGGTAGGCATCGAGCTGACTGTGCACGGTGCGCAGGATGTGTCCGCGCCAGCCGTGTTGTTCAGCGATGGCCTCGACCCGGGTCGAGCGCAGTTTGACCATGGCGAATTCCGCCGCAACGAAAAAGCCGTTGAGCAAAACCAGGATCAGAGCAAAAAGAATCATGCCGAAGTCGGCAAAAATGGTTGCGAGGGACAAGCCAGGGGAAGGGTCCATGATGGAGTTTTGCGGGTTCCGTGTGATTCGAAATTAGGGAGAAACAGCGCCTGAAAGGCAGGCACAAGTCAGCCAATGTAGCGGCTGACCGTGCGATTGCCTAGTGGCGTGTGCCGGGCGGCGTCACTCGGTGGCGCTGATCGCCCGTGCGCTGGCCACCTGGGCCGGGGCGAAATGGCAGGTAAACGTGCTGCCGTGGCCGGGCACGCTGCTGATCTCCATTCGCGCGCGGTGGCGCAGCAGCACGTGCTTGACGATGGCCAGGCCGAGGCCGGTCCCCCCGGTGTTGGAGTTGCGGCTGGAATCGACGCGGTAGAAACGTTCGGTCAGGCGCGGCAGGTGTTTGCTGTCGATACCGATGCCGGAATCCTGCACGCTCAGGTGCGCGCCCTGATCGTCGCCCCACCAGCGAATGCGGATGTTGCCTTCGGCCGGGGTGTACTTGACCGCGTTGAACACCAGATTGGAGAACGCGCTGCGCAACTCCGCTTCGCTGCCCTTGAGCAGCACTCCGGCATTGGCCTCGAGGCTGATGCGCTGGTTCTTCGCCCCGGACAACTGCTGCGCATCGCTGGTGATCGATTGCAGCAAGGTGTCGATCTGCACTGGCTGGTTGTCCGACGGATAGTCGGTGGCTTCCAGCTTGGCCAGCAGCAACAGATCGTTGAGCAGCGTCTGCATGCGCCCGCCCTGTTGCTGCATCTGTTGCAGAGCTCGACTCCAGCGCGGGTTCACTTCTTCGACATTGTCCAGCAGGGTTTCCAGATAGCCGCAGATCACCGTGAGCGGTGTGCGCAGCTCGTGGGAGACGTTGGCGATGAAGTCCTTGCGCATCTGTTCCAGCTGATGAATGCGCGTCACGTCGCGGACCAGCATCAGGTGTTCATTGTTGCCGTAGCGGGTCAGGTACAGCTGAATGCGCACGCGATCGTTGGTCGGCGAAGGGATTTCCAATGGCTCGGCGAAGCTGTCCTGCTCGAAGTATTCCTTGAAGCGCGGATGGCGCACCAGGTTGGTCACCGGTTGGCCGCTGTCCTGCGGAGTCTTCAGGCCGAGCAGGGTTTCGGCGGCGCGGTTCCACCATTCGAGATTGCCGTCGCTGTCGAGCATGATGACTGCGTCTTTCAGCGCGGCGGTGGATTCCTGCACCCGGTCGATCACCGCTTGCAGACGCCCGCGCACCCGTTGGTCGCGGCGTTGCAGGTGATAGATGCTGTCGAACACCTCGCCCCACAGACCATAGCCATCGGGCGGCGCTTCGTCGGGTTGATGCTGGCGCAGCCATTCGTGCAGACGCAGCAATTGCTTGAGCGTCCAGGCCAGATAAAGCCCCAGACCCGACGCGAGGCTCCAGCCGTAATAGCCGGTGATCAACCCGATCACCAGACACGCTGTGACCAGCAGCAACATGTGGCGAATCAGGGTGCCATGCCAGTTTTGATTCACAGAGGCGTCCTTAGCCGCAGCGTCAAGTTTCAAGCTACAAGCTGCAAGTCAGAGCGGCTCGCTGTTTCTTGCCGCTTGTAGCTGAAAGCTTGCAGCTGCTTTCATGCTTTTGTGGAGAACCGGTAGCCGGTGCCGCGCACGGTTTGTACCAGATTTTCGTAGGCGTCGCCGAGGGCCTTGCGCAGGCGGCGGATGTGCACGTCGACGGTGCGTTCTTCGACGTAGACGTTGCCACCCCAGACCTGATCGAGTAACTGGCCACGGGTGTAGGCGCGTTCCTGATGGGTCATGAAGAATTGCAGCAGGCGGTATTCGGTCGGGCCCATCTCGGCGGGTTTGCCGTCGATGGTCACGCGGTGGCTGATCGGGTCGAGCAGCAGGCCGCCGACTTCGATCGGCGCTTCGCCGTCGGTCGGACCGGCGCGGCGCAGCACAGCCTTGAGGCGGGCGACCAGTTCACGCGGGGAAAACGGTTTGGTGATGTAGTCGTCGGCGCCGACTTCCAGGCCCTGGATCTTGTTGTCCTCTTCGCCCTTGGCGGTGAGCATGATGATCGGGATGTCCCCGGTCAGCTCGTCACGCTTGAGGCGCCGGGCCAGTTCGATACCGGAGGTGCCGGGCAGCATCCAGTCGAGCAGGATCAGGTCCGGTTTGCGGTCGACGATGATGGCGTGAGCCTGCTGCGAGTTCTCTGCCTCGAGGCAGTCATAGCCGGCCATTTCCAACGCCACGGCGATCATTTCGCGAATGGGCGCTTCGTCGTCGACGATCAGAATGCTCCTGCCAACCATGCCTTAATCCTCTTGTCATTTAACTGTCTTGCGCCGCATTAGATAACGGAATTATTGCAGTCGTGTGACAGTATTTCAGGCCCGCAACATTTGCACCCATCCTTGACTAAGCTCTAAGTCCGAATCCTGACAACCACAAAAGAAGGTTTCCATGACTCAGATGACTGCTTCGTTCAAAGCCCTGCTGATGGCCGCCGCCCTGACATTACCGGGGCTGGCCATGGCGGCCGATCCGGCGATGGAGAAGGACGGCATGTACACCGACCACAAGGGCATGACCCTGTACACCTTCGCCAAGGACTCCGCTGGCAAGTCCGCGTGCAACGACAAGTGCGCGGCAAACTGGCCGCCGCTGATGGCGCAGGCGGGTGACAAATCCATGGGCGACTGGACGGTGATCAAGCGTGACGACGGCACGATGCAATGGGCCTACCAGGGCATGCCGTTGTACACCTTCGTGATGGACAAGAAGGCCGGCGACATGACCGGCGACGGCAAAATGGACGGCGCGTGGAAAGTCGCCAAGGCCAAATAGATGCAACCCAGACGCTGTGGGAGCGAGCCTGCTCGCGAAAACGATGTGTCAGTTATCGCAGAGGTGACTGACATGACGCCTTCGCGAGCAGGCTCGCTCCCACAGGTGTCATGCATTAGCGCAGTGCGTAATCCAGCACGATCCCGACAAATATCGCCAACCCTGCCCAATGGTTGTGCAAAAACGCCTGGAAGCAACGCATACGGTCCTTGCTGCGCGTGTACCAGAACTCCCACGCATAACATCCCGCAGCTACCAGCAAGCCGAGGTGGAAACAGATCCCCAGTTCGAACTTCGATCCGGCCAGGATCAGGCAGGCCAGCGACAATGCCTGCAAGCTGAGGATGATCACCCGATCCGCCTCGCCAAACAGAATCGCCGTGGATTTCACGCCGATCTTCAGATCGTCATCACGATCGGTCATCGCGTAATAAGTGTCGTAGCCCACCGTCCACAGCAGGTTGGCGATCCACAGCAGCCACGCCGCCGCTGGCAACTCGCCGGTCTCGGCGGTAAAGGCCATCGGCATGCCCCAGGAGAACGCCGCGCCCAGCACCACTTGCGGGTAATAGGTGTAGCGCTTCATGAACGGATACGTGAATGCCAGCGCCAGACCGCCCAGCGACAGCCAGATCGTCGGCGCATTGGTGCACAGCACCAGCAGAAAACTGATGCCCATCAGCACGGCAAAGAACACCAGCGCTTCCTTCGAGCTGATCCGGCCGCTGGCCAGCGGCCGTTGCGCGGTGCGTTTGACGTGGCCGTCGACCTTGCGGTCGGCCCAGTCGTTGATCACGCAGCCGCCGGCACGGGTCAGCACCACGCCGAGGACGAAGATGACGATGTTGGCCAGCGACGGCGAACCCTTGCCGGCAATCCACAACGCCCACAGCGTCGGCCACAGCAGCAGGTAAATGCCGATCGGCTTGTCCATGCGCGTCAACTGAACGAAATCCCAGGCGCGCGGGTTCAGACGGTTGAGGGACTTGAGCAGGCTCTGATACATCAGCAATTCTCCGGATGGGCGCGGGCGGCGTCCCACAGGCTCGGCAGGAAGATTTCCGCGACCAGCACGCTCAGCGCACCACGGTCGAAACGCGAACGCCGGCCCCACAATTCAGGGGCTTGCACCGCTGGCGGCAACCATTGTTCAGGGTAGTGGCAGACTTCAATGGCGCGGCGTTGAAATGCCCGATCGCAAAACAGCAATTCGCCCAGCGAGCGGCTGCCCAGCTCATCCATGTGTAAACCATCACCTTGCAGAGCCGCCCGCGAGGCGACGCTGCGGGCAAACACCCAGGCTTCGCCATGACCACGCAAATACACCTCACGCACCCAGCCTTCGCTGCCCTCGGCCAGATCCAGCGCCGCGCATTCATCAGCGCGCAGGGTGTCCCAGCCTTCGAACAGCGGCGACACGCTGAAGCCATCCTCGGACAAACGGGTCAAACGGCGGGTCAGCGAACCTTCGTCGAACAACCAGTCCAGGGTCAACGGATCGGGGCGGGGCGTCAGGCGGTCTTGGGTCAGCCAGAGCGGGGCGGGGCAGGCATTTGAATGTTGCACAATGAGTCATTATTGGCCGCAAATGAGGCGGCGAGCTTACCATGGCAGGCGACAGGATTGAGCGGCGCCGGCCGCCGTTGCGCCGAACAGGCTTGCATCTGCGCGGCACCCTCAGTACAAAACGCCCTGAGCAGGATGGCAGCGCAACACCCATCGACCGTCCGCGCCGGCACTACGCCTGAACCCTGAGGAAGTACCTGAATGAAGAAGTGGCAATGTATCGTCTGTGGCCTGATCTATAACGAAGCCGAGGGCTGGCCGGATGACGGCATCGCGGCGGGCACCCGCTGGGAAGACGTACCGGCAGACTGGCTGTGTCCCGACTGCGGCGTCGGCAAAATGGACTTCGAAATGATTGAAATCAACTAAGCAAATAGAGGAGTAAGGCATGAGCGCACCAGTCGTCATCATCGGCACCGGGCTTGCGGGCTACAACCTGGCCCGCGAGTTTCGCAAGTTCGACAGCGAAACCCCGCTGCTGCTGATCACCGCCGATGACGGCCGCTCTTACTCCAAGCCGATGCTCTCCACCGGCTTCGGCAAGAACAAGGACGCCGACGGCCTGAGCATGGCCGAGCCCGGCGCCATGGCCGAGCAGTTGAAGGCCGAAGTGCGCACCCACACGCGCATCAGCGGTATCGACGCCGGCCACAAACGTTTGTGGATCGGCGAAGAAGCCGTGCCCTATCGCGACTTGATTCTGGCCTGGGGCGCGGAAACCGTGCGCGTGCCGATCGAAGGCGACGGCGGGGAACTGGTGTTCCCGATCAACGATCTGGAAGACTACGCGCGCTTCCGTGCCGCAGCGGCGGGCAAGCGTCGGGTGTTGTTGCTCGGCGCCGGGCTGATCGGCTGTGAATTCGCCAATGACCTGATCCTCGGCGGCTACGAAGTGCAATTGGTCGCGCCATGCGAACAGGTCATGCCGATGCTCTTGCATCCTGCCGCTGCGGCGGCCGTGCAGGCCGGGCTGGAAAGTATCGGGGCGAAGTTTCACCTCGGCCCGGTGCTGACCCGCCTGGAGAAAGTAGTCGATGGCCTGGAAGCGCACCTGTCCGACGGTCAGATCATCCCGTGCGATGTGGTGGTCTCGGCGATCGGTCTGCGCCCGCGCATCGATCTGGCAGCGGCTGCCGGCGTGCAGGTCAATCGCGGCGTGATGGTCGATCGTTACCTGAAGACCTCCCACGCCAACATCTACGCCTTGGGCGACTGCGCCGAAGTCGACGGGCTCAATCTGCTCTACGTGATGCCGTTGATGAGCTGCGCGCGCGCGTTGGCGCAAACCCTCGCTGGAAACCCGACTGCGGTCAGCTACGGGCCGATGCCGATCACCGTGAAAACCCCGGTGTGCCCGCTGGTGGTTTCGCCGCCGCCACGGGGCAGCGAAGGCATTTGGAGCGTCGAAGGGCAGGGCGCCGACGTCAAAGCGCTGTGCCACGGTGCCGACGGTCAGTTGCTCGGTTACGCCCTGACCGGCGGGGCGGTCATGGAAAAACTGGCCCTCAACAAACAGCTGCCGCCGCTGCTGGCGTAAATGCCGGTCGTTCTGTCGCAAACACCGCTCTTTTGCCCCGACAAAGGTCTTGGGGAGACTGGCGCCGCCGTTGGCGGCGTGCCATTCTCACTCCCGTCTGCCGCAGAGTAGAGCCTGCGGCGCCTTGGGCGCTGTTCCAACGAGAACAGCACGGACATAACAACAAAAAACCGTCAAAGGGGCTTCACTAATGCGTAAACCAGAACTCGCCGCTGCAATCGCCGAAAAGGCAGACCTGACCAAAGAACAGGCCAATCGCGTCCTCAACGCCGTCCTCGAAGAAATCACCGGCGCCCTGCACCGCAAGGACAGCGTGACGCTGGTCGGCTTCGGCACCTTCCTGCAACGCCACCGCGGCGCCCGCACCGGCAAAAACCCGCAGACCGGCGAACCGGTCAAGATCAAGGCCAGCAACACCGTTGCGTTCAAGCCAGGCAAATCGTTGAAAGACAGCGTCAATCCTTGATGGCGGCGTGCTCCCCTGAATGACGGGGAGAACCGCAAATGAAAAATGGGCACACCGATTGCGGTCGGGTGCCCATTTTTTGTGGTTGGAGCATTCGTCTAGATCAGACGGAGAAGAAGTAACGCGTCAGGTGAAAGAAGAGCGGTGCCGCGAAGCATATCGAGTCCATCCAATCGAGGATTCCGCCGTGACCTTTGATCATTGTGCCCCAGTCCTTCGCGCTCAGACTGCGTTTGATAGCGGACATGACCAAGCTGCCTAGCCAGCTTGCGGCAGTCATTGGGACTTAAGCATCGGGCAGCACGCCGACTACTCGGTCATCCGAACTGTTAATCGCAATGGCTTATCCTGGAATTGCTCAATTCGTAGCCTGCCCAAAATTTCATCGTTCGTACTCTGCCCTTTGCATACCAATTCATATTTGAAGACTTTACTTAACCGGGAGTCCGCATATTTACACTCGACTGAAAGCAAGTTCTCGTTCGACCCATGCTCGTCCAGTGGTTCATCTGCCAGGTCATTAATATGTATCCAGACGGCGCTTAAGCCAAGTTTCTCTGGATCCTCAGTCATGTCCATGATCCAGATCTTGATTTCGCTGAGGAGCGTGAGACAGCCCCCAATGCTGGGAAGTAATTTGACGTTGAACTTGGCGGTCTGCGCAGTGGGTTGCCAAGGTTGTTTAAATTTTTTGACTCCAAGGTTGGGGTCTCTTGCGTAGTTTTCTGGCGCGTAACAGTAATATGGGGAAAACGGCTGATAGTACGCTTCGGCGGTGACGCTAAAATTCGCAGGGATGTCCATGTTCAGTGTTGCCGAACTGGAGAACGAATTGCATCCAGTTCCAAATATTATGAAGCTGGCCAATAACAAAGCGCGGATCGAGTGCGTTGCAGTGACGAAGTTTAACTTGGGGGACAACGAGAGCATCGGTACTTCCTTGTTGACTGATTAAGTTAAATGAACGAATCAATATCCAGCCGAAACGGCGCGCCAACCGCATGCCCTCCGGTCATCGCGGCGATAGCGGCATCGTGGTCTTCAGCGGCTGGCGGAATCATCGCCAGTTGCTCCTGAACCAGGTTTTCAGGGTGGGCGTTCCAGCGCAGCAGACTTTCCTCGACCCATTCGGGCTGGTCGGCATAGCTGCCGTAAACGTCGACCTCGGTGACCCGTTGACTGCGCAGCGCTGTCAGGCGGGCCATGGTCATGCTGATCTTGTCTATTTCCTGATTGAGCATCAGCGTCTTGTGCGCGCGCTCCTGCTCTCGCACGTAAGAACGGTGGTTGTTTTGCAGATCGCGCTTAACGGCCCGCAGCTGTTGCTGAATATTCTCCAGGGCGCTGCTGATCCACTCGTATTCGCGATTGGTCACCAGCGAACGCTTGAGCTGCAGTGCTTCCTGCCAACGGCGCAAGCTGGCCCAGCAGCCGGGGATGTAGCTGCCGACCATTGAGTGGTGACCTGCGGAGAACAACTGCCGCAAAAACGATTCGCGTTCGGGTAAGCCGTTGGTAGCGTGCAGGGCCTTGGCGCAGCCGTGATCGATGATCGTGCTGCAACCCGGTTTCCACAGAATCGACGACTTGTGACCTTCGCCAAATGTCACCGGCATGAAATGACGCAAATCACCGTGATGCCCATAGTCATCTCCCAGTAAGTTGATCATTCCCAGGATCAGAAATGCGAAACCTCCAACTGGATGCAGGGCCACTAGTCCCACGTTGGCCGCATACATTTCCTTCGGCTTGGCGAAAGTATTCATCCATGTGGCGGGGACGCTCGGAACCGGGTCGTTCTGATTGACGATGCGGTGGTGGGCCAATGCTTTGGCGCTTTCGATGAAGGTGGTGTCGCCGGCGCGGGGGGCGCCGTAGGTGTAGAGCACGATTTGCGGGGAGAACTCCAGGTTGCGTCTCAGCATCTCGGACAGGATCAGTGCAACTGCACCGCCCAGACTGTGACCCGTGATCAGCAGCTTTTGCCCGCTGTAGAATTTTTCCAGATAAGTCACGATAAATGGATAAGCCGCCAAAGCGCCACCGTAGAAACCGCGGTGCACTTTGCCTTCGCCTTCGGCAAAGGGAACCTGATAGGCATCGCCGTCACGCCGGCCGTCGGGCCAGATCTCACTGGTACCGCGTACGCTGATCAGGATCAGTTCGTCGTGGTGGCAGATGAAAGCCTGAGTGTCCGTGCTTTCGACCTGTTTGCGATCATCGAAAAAATGCAGTCTGGCGGGGTGTTCTTGTTGATTCCCTAACGCGGGGTCATTCACTTCGGGGTAAAGATTCGGGTCAAACGGCACCACTTCCAGGCGTTTCGAATACGGCACGTCTTCATACAGTGGATAGTATTTCTGCGATTGTGAGTCATCGACCTTCCACAACTCATCGAACTGCGGCAGCGCGTGGCCGAACCAGTTGCCGCTGCTGGGCTGTAGCGGAAAGCTTACCGTGTCGGTCTGCACCGGTTGAGTGTTGGGTTCCTGTCCGAAATCGGTGTAGCTCAGCGTCGCCATCACCGACAGCTGATAAAGGTTGAGCGCGCAGAACGCGTCGCCTGTCGACAGCATTGGCCGTAGCGCTCTCATCGGCCGTACTTCCAGCACATGGTGTTTGTTCGGCAGCAGTGCGACGCCCTTGGGCGGCGGCGGGGAAAACCCCAACTCGACGGTGGCCATCTCCGCCGCACTCAAGATGGTTAGTCCGCCATCCGCAGAAGTTTTATCGACGACCGTGAAGTCTCTGGACTTCGCAGCGGGGCGCATGAGCTTGTGCGCCGCCCTCTTCGGAGCGTCGCGACGAGCAGCCAGCGGCGGCAAGTGGGCGATGTATTTTACCAGTTCACTGACTTCGACCTGGCAGTACGCATCGGTTTCGGACAGGTCCTTGGCGGGGTTGGCCTGGGTGCGAGTGCCTGTTTTGTGGAAGAAGCGGGTTTTTTCGGCGCGGACTTGGAGTTCGGTGATGGGGAGAGGGTAGTGCGGTCGTTCCTTCAGTCGCGCATATACTTCCTCTTTACCCTGATAAAACTGACTGAGCTTCAGGGTTACGGGACCGCAGTAATGATCAAGAACTTTTCCGGAGCCCGAGGAATCCAGTTTGCCGGTATAAACAATATCTTCGTAATCGACGGCTTCGTAGGTCAAACCGGCGTAGGGTTTGCCATCACCGAACTCGTCCACCAATTGAAAACTTGTGGCTTGTCCGCGTCTTGGGCAGGCGTGGATGTTGCCTTGCATAAAGGCCGCAATGCCGGAATCTGTCGGCTCAATGCTCATGGGGTCTGATCCTTGTTTTCAGTGCAATCGGGGTAAATAGTGCAGATGCGCTCGTCTACCATCCTGAATGTGCTGAAGTCTTTGTAATTGCCGAAACAGAACGCATCCTGATCCTCAAAGGCTTTCCCCATGCAGCGCTTCCATCCGCCGGGCACTTTTACCCACGTGTCACCAAAAGCGGGCTTTTCCCGCTCAGATAATTGGATTTTCAGAGTCACCGTTTTTCCAGAAAGCTGAGTCAGCGTGTACGCCGTGAAAGGACGGCTCCGCCCGACATTGCCCTGTGCATCCATTTTTTTGCAGGTCAGCAGTTTGATCAGATAACGCTTCGGGCCCACCGTGCGAAAAGACCACATGCACTCACCAAAGAACTCAGCTGTCTCGTCATCTCTGAAACTACCCATCTGTCGTTCCAGCAACTCCGGACGTACAGCAATCGAGGCGTAGTCATAGCTGAAGTTGCTTCGCCCTGAACCATAAATACCGATGACCTTGATCTCGATGTAATTCAGCGCCAGCGGACATTCGCTTACGGTTCTGTACAGCGGGATCTCGGAAGTCCCTTGGTACTTCATATTGGTTTTGTTGTATCCCAGCTGAGTGTTTCTCCCGCCAGGCACGGTGCATGTTTGGCCCTTGGCCGGAACATAGGTGGCCGTCAGGTCGTACTTGAATCCAGGTGGAAAATCCGGAACAAACGTAAAGGTGTTCGGGGTCTTCACCGTCGTACAACCCACCAGCAATCCCAGGCAACCACTCAGCAGCAACCCTCGTTTCAAGTTCCTCATCGACCTACCTCTCCCTGCCAATACAACGCTTCCTGATATACCCGCTCAAAATGCATCGCCGGATCTTCACCGGGTTTGGGCAGCCATGATTTGCCTGGCCGATATCCCGGTAACTGCAAACTGCGGGTCAGCAAGAAATGCACGTGCTCCGGTTGTTGCCAGCCCCACAGGTGCGTCAGTTGAATCAGGCCCCACAACCATTCATCGACGTCCAGTTGTTCGGCCAGCTCGGCCATGGCTTCGGTGTGTTCGCCGACCAGGTAACGGCGGGTGTTGTCGAACAGCACGTTGGCGTAGATCAGTTCCGGGGTCGGCGTGTGCAGCCACGGCGGATCCATCGGCAGCGGGTGGTGGCCGGGGTCCGGGTTGTCGATGGCGTTCCATCGTTCTGCGTGCCAATAGCAAACGCTGTTGAATGGCCCGAGAAACGCCGCGCGGTGCTCGGGTTGCAGGTGCGCCAGCGCACGGCCCAGAACCCGGTTGTCATGCACGCGGTACACCGCCTGATTCGGGCGTTCGCCGGTTATCAGGCGCTCGCGCCAATGCGCCGCCAGCAGATCAAGTTCGACGTGACGGGCACTGGCCAGCCAGCCCCAATTGCGCTCGGGCGTGGCGAGCAAGGTCTGGATCGCGGGATGCTGCGCCGTATCGATCTGCAACAGCAGCGGGCCGGTCGGCACCAGCGACTCGGCCGGCGTGCCGGTGTAGAGCGGACGAAACCGCTCGGTGCCGAGGTCGCGGGTCAACGCAGCGTGCTCTGCGCTGTGGCCGTCGGTGTCGAGCATCAGATACAGATCGCAGCCGGCGCGGGACTGAGCGTGCAACCATTGTTCGACCGGGCTCATGCGACTTCTCCCAGCTCGCACAGACCCGCTGCGCAGGCTTCGCACAGCGGGCAAAAATCCGCTGCCTGCTGGCGGGCGCTGTTGACGATCGACAGCGGTGTGGCGCTGCTCGGAAGAACCAGGCCAGCCTCTGCCTGTAGCGGTTGTAGCGGTGCGAGACCCGGCAGTGGCGCGCCGCCCTGAACGATGGGCACGCTGCTGAAAATCCCGCCGGCATTGATCACGACGTGATGACCGCCCGCTGACAGCGTCAGGCTCATGCCGGCATCGATCACCACGTTGCTTGCCGTGACATGCGCCTGCTGGCCGGCCTGGATCACCAGAGCGCCCAGGGTCTGGCTGCTGGTGCCGCTGACCTGCAACAAGTCATCGGCGTTGATCACGGTGCTGCGCAGCCCTTGATGAGTGCGCGAATCCCTGCCCTCGATGAGACTGGTGCTGTCATTGCCGACATGCTCATGGCGGTCACGAGTGATCAGGCTGCGGCTGTCGTTGAGGATCAGTTGCTCAAGGTCGCGCTGCGCGCGCAGGTAGATCTTCTCCTGCCCGGCGCGATCCTCGACCGACAGCTCGTTGTAGCCGCCATTGCGCGGTGAGCTCTGGCTGCGTAATACCGTGCGAGTTTTACTCGCCGGCAAGGGATGAGCGACGGCATTGACCTTGTTGGCGACGCAGCCGGTAATCAGCGGTTGGTCCGGGTCGCCTTCCTGGAAGGTCACGACCACTTCCATGTCGACCCGGGGAATGGTCACCGCACCGAATCCGTCACCTGCCCAACTGGACGCTACGCGTAACCAGCAGCTGCTTTTTTCGCTGTTGCGTTCAGCGCGATCCCAGGGAAACTCGACACGAACCCTGCCGTATTCATCACAGAAGATCTCTTCTCCGGGAGGCCCGGTAACGCGCGCGGTCTGGCAGACCAGCAAGGGCCTTGGCGCGGGCAAAGGCGGACGGTAAACCACCTCTGCGGGAATGGCCCTGAAGGTATTGCGGTAACCCTGGGAAAAACCATCGGCAGGTTTCGCCTCGCTGCTGAAAGCCTCTTCGAGCACCGCCGGTTGCTTGCCTTCGTGACTGAGACTGACCAGCAGCCACAACTCGTTGCAGTCGGCCCTGGGATGTTCGCTCAGCTCGAACAGGTGACCGCTGCGCAAAATCGGCTGATTGCTTTTGCCTTCAATCCATTGATAGTCGCTGCGATGGCGCTCCAATGCCTGACGCGCCAGCTGTTTGCCGTGCTTCTCGGACTTGATCAGCAGTGGATAGCGATAGTCCTCCAGAGCCGGCGTGAACTCGGCGGTGAAGCGGCTTTCCAGCAGCAGGCTTGGGCGCTTGAGGTCATAGTCGCGGCGGGTGACCGTGCTGGTACGTGTGTTGAAGCCCATGCTCAGGTGGTTGACCACCGGGTGTTCGGCGACCATGCCGCTATCGACCCTGAAGGGTGTGGTGCCCAATTTGCGCGCGAACACCGGGCTGTCGCTGAACACCAGCAAATGCCTGTCGAGCGAATGCTGGTGGTGCCAGGCAATACCCTCTTCGGCGCACAGGCGCTGGATGAACAGGAAGTCGCTTTCGCTGTATTGCGTGCAGTACTCACGAGGCTCACCGGCGGCGACATTGAACGTGAAGTCATCGGCCTGGATGCCATGCCCTTTGAGCACTTGCGCGATGATCTGCGGCACTGTCAGCTGCTGGAAAATCCGCTGGTCGTGGCTCATTTGCAGATAATGCAGCGCCGGTACCACTGACAGCTCATAGCGGGTCAGGCGCTTTCCCGATTCGCCGAGCATGACATTTTCGATCCGCCCGTGAATGCCTTCGCCCGCTAACCCGAATTGCAGAAAAGCAGGCTGGCTGAGCAGGCTTTCCAGATCGAAGTCCGCGTACTCGCTCACCAGCTCGATGCGAAATGCGTACAGCTGACTGATCGCTTCGGTGCCAGTGAACGCGAGCACCTTGAAGTCGTGACGAATGGCCGGGATATGCAGTGAGAATGGCGCGCAGTGGCCTTTGCAGAACATGGGCTTGTCCTTAAGCAAAGTGAGTCAAAGCGCGATACCGTCCTCCCTGATCGCCGCGCATGAAAAGTTGCCAGGGCAAGCTAGCGGCGCGGCAAACTAATTGATGTAAGAAGTATCCCTGAAATTTGTCAGAGTATTCCGGTGTGGAAGTCTTGGTTGGAATGCGAGAAGTGTCTGTAGGATGCGGCTCGGATAACTATCGAAGTGCCAGTATTTGCCGGGGGAGTAAAGTTTCAGAATAATGAAATGCCATCATTATAGTGGCACTTTTTGCATTGATCGTTGTCGCTGCAAACTTCTCGATGGAACCCGGTCATTTTAGGAAGTGTCCTACTTCTATTTTTTTTTGAATTTGGCATGCTGCACGCCTCTCGAAGGTGCGGGCGTCAGGTAAACTCGCCCGGCTGCGGCCGAGGCTCTGGGACAATGGTTTGGCGGGAGCCGGGAAAATGCGCTGATTTATAAACGGCATCAGGGAAACCCCTGCGACATATAGGGCGATCTCCTACAGATCGCAATGAACAGTTCGTCTTGTTGTTTAATCAGATGCTTGCTAGTGGCCATCATAGTGATTACGATGCGCCCACTTGAAAGAGCACATCTCAATTGGATGAGTCGCTGAACTGCTCTTCGATACTGTCCCGCGTTGCTGAAACTCCATTCACGCGCATGACTGTAATCCTTAATAAAGGCCATGGATGTCCTACTCAAGCAAACTTTCCGCCCATTACCTCGAACTCGCAAAAGTCTCTGTTTCCAAAGAGAATTTTGCGGGCGAAGACGTTCGTTTTTCGAGCGAATTCGAGGCGCTGGAAAGTGAGCTGGCCAAGGCTTCGTCGATGCACGAAAGCGGGCAGATCGACTGGCTGAAAATCCGCGAAAACAGCGAAAATCTGCTGCGTACCCAATCCAAGGATCTGCGTGTCGGCGCCTGGCTGACCTGGTCGCTGTACCAGCGCGAATCCTTCCCCGGGCTGCTTGCCGGCCTCGGTCTGCTGCACCATCTGTCGGAAAACAACTGGGCCGACGTCCACCCGCTCAAACCCCGCACCCGTGCCGCCGCGATCGGCTGGCTGGTGCCGCGTCTCGAGCAGGTCATCACCGAAAACATTGCGATCAAAGAGCAGTTGCCGATGTTCCGGCAGCTCTCCGAGCACCTGGCCGGTCTTGAGGCCGCGTGCACTGAACATCTGGGCGATGACGCGCCACTGCTGCTGCCGATCTCCCGCCGCCTGAAAACCATGATCCAGCGTGCCGCCGACAACCAGCCGGCACCCGGCGTGGTGGGCGCGGCGGTGGCGCAGGTCAAGCAGGCCGCGACCCAGCTGCTCACTCCTGGCGCACCGATCGACAACGAGCGGGATGCGCACAAAGCCCTGCGCGCCCAGCAGGACAGCGCCCGGCCGTTGTGTGCCTGGTGGCTCAAGCAGAAGGCTACCGATCTGCGTGCCCTGCGCCTCAATCGCACGCTGTTGTGGATGACCATCGACGCAGTGCCCGAGCGCAACGCCGAGCAGATCACCGTGCTGCGCGGTCTGCCGCTGGAAAAGCTCAAGCTCTATCAGGACCGTTTCGATCAGGGCAAATACGCCGATCTGCTGGTGGAACTGGAGGCGAGCCTGGCGAAGGCGCCGTTCTGGTTCGATGGCCAGAGGATGGTCTGGGAATGTCTCCAGAACCTTAACGCCGAGCTGGCCATGCGCGAAGTGGAAATCCACTTCGCGCTTTTGATTCAGCGCCTGCCGGGCATCATCGAGTTGCGCTTCCATGACGGCGCGCCGTTTGCCGATCCGTCCACCCGCGCGTGGATCGCCGCCAACGTCATGCCGCATCTGCAAAGCGCCAGCGCGCCGCGCAAGGTCGAAAGCGAGAACGTTGAAACCCAGCCGGCCTGGGAAAAAGCCCTCGAGGAAGTCCAGCCGATTCTGCGCAAGGAAGGTTTGAAGCCGGCCGTGCAGATTCTCAAGCAGGGTCTGCAATCGGCCCACGGTGGCCGTGAACGCTTCTTCTGGCAGTTCAGCCTCGCGCGGCTGTGTTTCCTGGCCAAGAAATACGAACTGGCCAAGAACCAGCTCGAAACCCTCGATCAGACATTACAGGACTCAGGCCTGCACGCCTGGGAGCCCGATCTTGCATTGCAAGTGCTGCACCTGCTGCACAGTTGCTGCGAGTTGTTGCCGCAGAACCACGCCGTACGTGAAAGCAAGGAAGAGATTTATCGCAGGCTGTGCCACCTCGACCTCGAAGTGGTACTCGAATAGGCCCCAGGGCCACAACCGCAAGGAGAAAAGCCATGGCCAAAGAAGGCTCGGTAGCCCCCAAGGAACGCATCAACGTCACCTTCAAACCCGCCACCGGCGGAGCTCAGGAAGAGATTGAACTGCCGCTGAAGCTGCTGGCAATCGGTGACTACACCCACCGCAAGGACGATCGCAAAATCGAAGATCGCAAGCCGATCAGCATCGACAAGATGACCTTCGACGAAGTGTTGGCCAAGCAAGAGCTGGGTCTGACGCTGAGCGTGCCGAACCGTCTGCAGGAAGATGGCGAGGCTGAAGAGCTGGCCGTGCAATTGCGCGTCAATTCGATGAAGGACTTCAACCCGGCCAGCCTGGTCGAGCAAGTGCCTGAGCTGAAAAAACTGATGGAACTGCGCGATGCGCTGGTGGCCCTCAAAGGCCCGCTGGGTAACGCACCTGCGTTCCGTAAAGCGATCGAAGGCGTGCTCGCCGACGACGAATCCCGCGGTCGCGTACTCGGTGAGCTGGGCCTGAACGCCGCAGCCCCGGACGCCTGAGACTCCAGTAGCCAAGGAAGCCAACACAATGAGCACTAGCGCAGCACAAGAGAAGAGCGCCGCCAGCGGCGAATACAGCATTCTCGACAGCATCATCGCCGAAACCCGTCTGACTCCGGACGACGAAGCCTACGACATCGCCAAGCGTGGCGTGTCGGCGTTCATCGAAGAGCTGCTCAAGCCGCAGAACAACGGTGAGCCGGTCAAGAAAGCCATGGTTGACCGCATGATCGCCGAGATCGATGCCAAGCTCAGCCGTCAGATGGACGAGATCCTGCACCACCCGGATTTCCAGGCGCTGGAATCGTCGTGGCGTGGTCTGCAGTTGCTGGTCGACCGCACCAACTTCCGCGAAAACATCAAGATCGAAATCCTCAACGTCTCCAAAGAAGACCTGCTGGACGATTTCGAAGATTCGCCGGAAGTCATGCAGTCGGGCCTGTACAAGCACATCTACACCGCTGAATACGGCCAGTTCGGTGGTCAGCCAGTGGGCGCCATCATCGCCAACTACTACATGTCGCCAAGCTCGCCAGACGTCAAGCTGATGCAGTACGTGGCCAGCGTTTCGTGCATGTCCCACGCGCCGTTCATCGCTGCCGCCGGCCCGAAATTCTTCGGTCTGGAAAGCTTCACCGGCCTGCCGGATCTGAAAGACCTGAAAGATCACTTCGAAGGCCCGCAATTCGCCAAATGGCAGAGCTTCCGTACCTCGGAAGACTCGCGCTACGTTGGCCTGACCGTGCCGCGTTTCCTGCTGCGTAACCCGTACGATCCGGAAGAAAACCCGGTGAAATCGTTCGTGTACAAGGAAACCGTTGCCAACAGCCACGAGCACTACCTGTGGGGCAACACCGCTTACGCGTTCGGCACCAAGCTGACCGACAGCTTCGCCAAATTCCGCTGGTGCCCGAACATCATCGGCCCACAGAGCGGTGGCGCGGTTGAAGACCTGCCGTTGCACCACTTCGAAAGCATGGGCGAAATCGAAACCAAGATCCCTACCGAGGTATTGGTTTCCGACCGTCGTGAATACGAACTGGCCGAGGAAGGCTTCATCTCCCTGACCATGCGCAAAGGCTCCGACAACGCGGCGTTCTTCTCCGCCAGCTCGGTGCAGAAGCCGAAGTTCTTCGGCATCAGCGCAGAAGGCAAGGCGGCAGAGCTGAACTACAAGCTCGGCACCCAACTGCCGTACATGATGATCGTCAACCGTCTGGCTCACTACTTGAAAGTGCTGCAGCGCGAGCAACTCGGTTCGTGGAAAGAGCGTACCGACCTCGAGCTGGAACTGAACAAGTGGATCCGTCAGTACGTTGCCGACCAGGAAAACCCGAGCGCCGAAGTGCGTGGCCGTCGTCCGCTGCGCGCTGCGCAAGTGATCGTCAGCGACGTTGAAGGCGAGCCGGGCTGGTACCGCGTGAGCTTGAACGTGCGTCCGCACTTCAAGTACATGGGTGCCGATTTCACCCTGTCGCTGGTTGGCAAGCTGGACAAAGAGTAAGAGCGACTCATGGACGGATACGGCAGCCTGTTCGAACGCCTCAACGGCGACGCACAACTACGCAAGGGCAACAGCCTTGAGGCTTGCGCCATGGCGTCAGTGGCTGCCCATCTGGCCAAAATGCTCAGCACCCGGGCCGGCAGCGTGCAAACGCTGGCCGACTACGGGTTGCCCGATCTCAATGACATGCGCCTGAGCCTGCACGACTCGCTGAGTCAGGCCCGTCTGGCTATCGAAAACTTCATCGAAGCCTACGAGCCACGCCTGAGCAACGTGCGTGTCATTTCCCTGCCGCGTGACCACGATCAACTGCGCCTGGCCTTCAGTATCGAAGGCCTGCTGGAAGTCGAGGGTTTCAAGCGTCAGGTCAGTTTCTCCGCGCGCCTGGATGGCAGCGGTCAAGTCAAGGTCACCTAAGGAGATCCCCGATGTCTGGCAAACCCGCAGCACGCGTATCCGACCCCACCGCTTGCCCGCTCCCCGGCCACGGCACCAACCCGATCGCCGCCGGTTCCGGCGACGTGTTCTTCGACGGCCTCGCGGCCGCCCGCCAAGGCGATGCCTCGGCGTGTGGTGGTGCGATGGTCGGCGACCTTGCGACTACCGTGTTGATCAACGGAAAACCGGCTGCGACCGTAGGTTCGGTTGGATCTCACGGCAATAAGGTCACGGCCGGATCCGGGACGGTGATTATTGGCAATTCGCATACGCCGGCGCCGTTTGTGCCGCCGGAGCCGGTCATCATTCCTGGAATATTCAATCGTGTCTTTGAATTCAAAACCGCAGATGGAAGAACGGTTGAAAATTTAAACTACATCATGCGCTCTGATAGCGGGATTGAGAAAACAGGCTCAACGTCAACAGGCATGTCAGGTGGTTTTTCAACTGGAAAGACGGCAGAGCCTGTAACTATATATATTTCGGCGGACTAGTAGGTATGGAGACCGTAATCAACATCGATGGTGTCGCTTACACGTTTGTGACTCAGGACGAGGTGACTACACTTAAAGTTCTTACCGAAACAACTGAGAGCAAGGATACAAAGCCTAAGAAAGTTGACCTTCCGTTGGCCTGGATTATTACGCGAAAAAGTGGTGTGCCGCTCTTCGCCTTGAAACCGGGTAAGGATGACTCTCCATTCAGAATTATCACTGCGGAGAAACTATACGCAGAAAAGGGTCAGTGGTTCGAACCGTTGGCCAGATATTATAGAGAGCTTGTCTGGATCAACCCGGAAACAACGCAGGCCGGATCAGAATCGCATGCGGCTTATAAACATGTTACTTGGCAGGAGCTGATCGACTTCGCAATCGTCGACCGGTTTTCATTCACTTTTCACTCTGGAATGCCGGGTGACTGGAAATTCCGTGCCGTGGGCGGTGCTGAGTTCTTGATGGTGTTCATGGAGGATAAACCGTATTGGACTGATGGCATTGGCCAGGTGCCGTTTGCGGTTAACACCTATAGAAAATATCTGCGAGAAACAAAGCAGGTAGAACTCGCAATAAAGCTGGCTGGTGAAACGGGTGTGACCTGGGGCGACGGCAAAGCCTATACCGGAGCAGAGCGAGGACCGAAAGACGTTTACGATAACTTCATCATATTGCGAGGGATATTGTGGGCAAAAGAAAACTGCAAGTTGGTTGTGAAAAAAGACACGGTATACGATAAAGGTATCCCGCACACAATTGAACTTACTGACGCACCTTATGTGCCTGTATCGAATGCGAAGTTAATAAATCCAATTTCGCAAGGCGATATGGATCAGTACGGGGCATGGAATAAATGAAAGCTCGTCGCTTAGTTGCCTGTATTCCACACCTGATAGTATGTGCCCTGTATATTCCTTTGCATAACTACGGTGTCGACGTATATATCGATATGTATGGCGGGTTGACATCGAGAGGTATCGGCATCGGTATGACGCCGGATCTAATGGTTCAGTATTTTGTGGTGATGAACGCTATAGCGTTTTTTGTCCCCAAGCTGAAATTAAAGGTCCTGTCTGTCTCATTAATGCTGGGAATTATTTTGTACTATTTTTTGCCTCACTACCCCGTCCGTGCGATGGCTTACACCTCGATGGGTGGTGTCCTGACTTTTGCGGCGATATTTGCTGGCCAATTGATTGATCGCGTTTTTTTTTCAAATCGAGAAGTTAAAGCATGACTGTTGGGCGTTATGGCCGACATTGCCCGCGGGGAGTTTCTTACCCGCATGAACTGTTCTGCTGTTTTTTTAAATGAGTTCCACTACCAGGCAGGTACCCCGTGTCCTTTAACCACTACTACCAAAGCGAACTCACCGCACTGCGCCAGCTCGGTCGCCGTTTCGCCGAGCGTAGTCCGGCGCTGGCGCCGTATCTGGGGCAGGCCGGGCGGGATCCGGATGTAGAGCGGTTGCTCGAAGGCTTTGCATTCCTCACCGGGCGCCTGCGCCAGAAGCTCGATGACGAACTGCCGGAGCTCAGCCATTCGCTGATGCAGTTGCTGTGGCCGAACTACATGCGCCCGCTGCCGGCGTTCAGCATTTTGCAGTTTGATCCGCTCAAGCGTTCCGGCCCGGCGCTGCTGGTTGAGCGCGATACGCCGATCGAGAGCAAGCCGATAGAAGACGTGCGCTGCCGCTTCCGCACCTGCTATCCGACCGAAGTCTTGCCGCTGGATCTTGCCGCGCTGAATTACTCGGTGAAGGGCGACGGTTCGCTGCTCAGCCTGCGTCTGGAAATGAGCGCCGACGGCCACCTCGGCGAACTGGAACTGAGCAAGCTGCGCCTGCACTTTGCCGGTGAGCGTTACATCAGCCAGATGCTGTATCTGAGCCTGCTGCGCAACCTCGAAGGCATCGAGCTGATCCCGCTCGACGCCGCCGGCAAGCCGATTGATGGCGTCAGCGGCAAACCGATGGCGTTCAAGATTCCCGGTGATCGGGTCAAACCAGTGGGCTTTGCCGAAGAAGAAGCGTTGATTCCGTATCCGCTGAACACCTTCCGTGGCTATCGCTACCTGCAGGAATATTTCGCCTTCCAGGACAAGTTCCTGTTCGTCGACGTCAACGGTCTGGACATTCTCAAGGCGCTGCCGGAAGACACGCTCAAGCAGATGCGTGGTCTCGAACTGCGCTTCGACATCCGCAAGAGCGGCATCATGCGTATGCGCCCGACCCTCGATAACGTGAAGCTGTTCTGCACGCCGATCGTCAATCTGTTCGAGCACGACGCGCTGCCGATCCGTCTCGATGGCAAGCAGGACGAGTACCTGTTGCTACCGGCGGAATACGACCTGGAAAACTGCGGTGTGTTCTCGGTGGAAACCGTCACTGGCTGGAAGCCCGGCGGTCTCGGTTATCAGGAATACGTGCCGTTCGAGTCCTTCGAGCACGACCCGAGTTTCGACGTGCCCAACAGCCGTCCGCATTACAGCATTCGCCAGCGTTCGTCCTTATTGCATGACGGCCTCGACACTTACCTGAGCTTCGGCATCCGCCACACCGAAGCCCACGAAACCCTGTCGATCGAGCTGATGTGCACCAACCAGAACCTGCCGAAAAAGCTCAAGCTCGGCGACATCTGCATGGCCAGCGAGCAGACCCCGGAATTCCTCAGTTTCCGCAACATCACCCCGGCCACTCCGAGCTTCGCGCCGCCGCTGAACCGTGACTTCCTGTGGAAGCTGATCAGCAACATGTCGCTTAACTATCTGTCGCTGGCGGACGTCAATGCGTTGAAGGTGATTCTGGAAACCTACGACCTGCCGCGCTACTACGACCAGCACGCGGAGAAGGTCAGCAAGCGCCTGCTGGGCGGCCTCAAGCACATCAAGCATCACCACGTCGACCGACTGCATCGCGGTCTGCCGGTGCGCGGTTTGCGCACCGAACTGACCATCGACCCGGAAGGCTATATCGGCGAAGGCGACCTGTTCGTCTTCGCTTCGGTTCTCAACGAGTTTTTCGCGCTTTACGCCAGTCTCAATTCATTCCATGAACTGCGGGTAAAAAGCACACAGGGAGAGGTGTACCAATGGACACCACGTATGGGCCTGCAGCCCCTGCTTTAAGCGGGCTGACCAAGGTAATACGCGAGTACTCGCTGTTTCAGGCCGTGCTGCTGGTGATCGACCGGCTGCGCGAGGCACACCCGCATCTGAGCGAAGACGATCTGTACGACCAGGTCGAGTTCCAGGCCAACCCGAGCCTGGGCTTTCCGCGCAGCGACGTCGATCGCGTCGAGTTTTTCGAAGAGCACGGCAAGATGCGCGCGCGCATGCGCTTCAACCTGATCGGCCTGGTCGGCTCCGGTTCGCCGCTGCCAGCGTTCTATGGCGAACAAGCCCTGGGCGACAGCGAGGACGGCAACCCGACGCGCAATTTCCTCGACCTGTTCCACCATCGCCTGCAACGACTGATGCTGCCGATCTGGCGCAAGTACCGCTACCGCGCGAGCTTCCAGAGCGGCGCGATCGACCCGTTCTCGGCGCAACTCTTTGCGCTGATCGGCCTGGGCGGCGACGAGATCCGCAAGGCCAAGGAACTCAACTGGAAACGCCTGCTGCCGTACCTCGGTTTGCTCAGCTTGCGGGCGCACTCGGCGGCGTTGATCGAAGCCGTGCTGCGTTACTACTTCAAGCACGAAGACCTGGTCATCGAGCAGTGCATCGAGCGCCGCGTGGAAATTCTCGACGAGCAGCGCAATCGTTTGGGCCGCGCCAACAGCGTACTCGGCGAAGACCTGGTGCTGGGCGAGCACGTGCGCGACCGCAGCGGCAAATTCCGCATTCACATCACCGAACTCGACTGGCAGCGATTCCATGAATTCCTGCCGATCGGGTTCGGCTACCAGCCGCTCTGCGCGCTGGTGCGGTTCACCTTGCGTGACCCGCTCGATTACGACATTCGCCTGGTCCTGCGCCAGGAAGAAATCCGCGAACTGCGCATCGGTGAGCAGAACGCCTGTCGCCTCGGTTGGACCAGTTGGCTGGGACGCGAGAAAGCGGACGGCGTGGTAACCCTGGGCAGCAAAATTCATTAAGGACGTGAGCCATGATCAACGTAGACCTGCAACAACTCATCCAGGCGCTGGACGCCGAAACCCGTCGTGATCTGGAACGTTCGGCCGAGCGTTGCGTCGCCCGTGGCGGCAGCAAGATCCTCGTCGAAGACTTGCTGCTGGGCTTGCTCGAGCGCCCGAACGGCTTGCTGTCGCGCGCGCTGCAAGATGCTGACGTCGACGCCGGTGAACTGACCGCTGCATTGCAGTCGCGGGTCGAGCACAGTGCTTCGCGCAACCCGGTGTTCGCCCCGGAACTGGTGCAATGGCTGCAAGACGCACTGCTGGTGGCCAACCTCGAACTGGGCCAGACCCAGGTCGAAGACGCGGCGCTGATCCTGGCGTTGCTGCGCAACCCGATGCGTTATGCCGGCAGCCGCTATCAACCGCTGCTCGCCAAGCTGAACATCGATCGTCTGAAGGAATTTGCCCTGTCGCAACAGGAGCAACCGGCGGCCAACGGCAAGCCGGCGGCGCAAGGCGAGTCGCTGTTGCAGCGCTTCACCCACAACCTGACCCAACAGGCCCGCGACGGCAAACTCGACCCGGTGCTGTGCCGCGATGGCGCGATCCGGCAGATGGTCGACATCCTCGCCCGTCGGCGCAAGAACAACCCGATCGTCGTCGGTGAGGCCGGTGTCGGTAAGACCGCCATCGTCGAAGGCCTCGCCTCGCGCATCGCTGCCGGTGAAGTGCCGCAGGTACTCAAAGGCGTTGAATTGCTGTCGCTGGACATGGGCCTGTTGCAGGCCGGCGCCAGCGTCAAAGGCGAATTCGAGCGTCGTTTGAAAGGCGTGATTGATGAGGTCAAAGCCTCGCCAAAACCGATCATTCTGTTCATCGACGAAGCTCACACCCTGATCGGCGCGGGCGGCAATGCCGGCGGTTCCGACGCGGCCAACCTGCTGAAACCCGCGCTGGCCCGTGGCGAACTGCGCACCATCGCCGCGACCACCTGGGCCGAGTACAAGAAATACTTCGAGAAAGACCCGGCGCTGGCGCGTCGCTTCCAGCCCGTGCAACTGCACGAACCGACCGTCAGCGAAGCGGTGACCATTCTGCGTGGTCTGGCTCAGGTCTACGAGAAGAGCCACGGCATCTACCTGCGCGATGACGCGGTGGTGTCCGCTGCTGAATTGTCCGCGCGTTACCTGGCCGGTCGGCAACTGCCGGACAAGGCTGTAGACGTCCTCGACACCGCGTGCGCCCGCGTGCGTATCAGCCTCGCTGCGGCCCCGGAAAGTCTGGAGCGCCTGCGTGGCGAACTGGCTGAAGGCGGCCGTCAGCGTCAGGCCCTGCGCCGCGATGCCGAAGCCGGTCTGCTGATCGACCACGAAGCGCTGGAAGCACTGGAAGCGCGGCTGGACGAAGCCGAAAGCGAGATGGTTGCGCTCGAGACCCTGTGGACTGAGCAGAAAGAGCTCGCCGAGCGTCTGCTGGAACTGCGTCAGCAACTGGCCAAGGCCCGCGAGGCTGCAGCTGTTGAGCCGACCGTCAGCGTGGAAGAAGACGCCGAAGGCACCGTGATTGAAACTGTGGTCGCCGAAGTCGAAGAAGGCCAGAGCGTCGAAGCTCTGGAAGCTCAGCTGCATGAAACCCACGCCGCGTTGACTGCCGCGCAAGTCAAAGAACGCCTGGTCAGCTTCGAAGTCTGCCCGCGTCTGGTTGCCGAAGTGATCAGCGCCTGGACCGGCGTGCCGTTGGCGCAACTGGCCCGCGAGCACAACGCCAAGGTCGCCAGTTTCGCCACCGACCTGCGCACACGCATCCGTGGTCAGGAGCAAGCCGTGCACGCGCTGGATCGTTCGATGCGCGCAACCGCTGCCGGTCTGAACAAGCCTGATGCACCGGTCGGTGTGTTCCTGCTGGTCGGCCCGAGCGGCGTCGGCAAGACCGAAACCGCGCTGGCTCTGGCGGACCTGCTGTACGGCGGCGACCGCTTCATCACCACCATCAACATGTCCGAGTTCCAGGAAAAGCACACCGTCTCGCGTCTGATTGGTGCGCCACCGGGCTACGTCGGTTACGGCGAGGGCGGCATGCTCACCGAAGCCGTGCGTCAGAAGCCGTATTCGGTGGTGTTGCTCGATGAAGTCGAGAAGGCTGATCCGGACGTGCTCAACCTGTTCTACCAAATCTTCGACAAAGGCGTGGCCAACGATGGCGAAGGTCGCGAGATCGACTTCCGCAACACGTTGATCCTCATGACCTCGAACCTCGGTAGCGACAAGATCAGCGAACTCTGCGAAGACGGCGCGCGGCCGACCGCCGAAGTGCTCGAAGAAACCATTCGCCCGGTACTCAGCAAACACTTCAAACCGGCGCTGCTGGCGCGGATGAAAGTGGTGCCGTACTACCCGGTGGGCGGCCCGGTGCTGCGCGAGCTGATCGAGATCAAACTCGGCCGTCTCGGCGAGCGCCTGAACCGTCGTCAGTTGGAGTTCAGCTGGTGCCAGAACCTCGTCGATCACCTGTCCGAGCGCTGCACGCAAAGCGAAAGCGGCGCGCGCCTGATCGATCATCTGCTCGATCAACACGTACTGCCGCTGGTGGCCGACCGTCTGCTCGACGCGATGGCGACCGGCGAGAGCCTCAAGCGTGTGCATGCCACGCTCGACGGCAATTCCAGCGTGACCTGCGAGTTCGTCTGAGGTGGGCGTGATGTTCACTCAAGTGCCGCAGCCACTGGTCTATGCCGAAGCGTTGCTGGCGCAGTTCGCCAGTCTTTCGCGCGCGGCGGACAGTGCTGCGCTGCTGGGTGAATTCGTCCGTGGCCTGGCCGAGCTGAGCGGCTGTGAATTGACGCAGCTGTATCTGCTCGATGCCACCCACACTTGCCTGGGGATGAACGCCGAGTGCCTCGACGGTGCGCTGCAACCGCGTCAGGCGGCGAGCCTGCCAGCGGATTACAACGGCGAGCAACTGCTGCAATTCGCCCTGTGCCAGAACCGCGTGGTGTGCCTCGACGACCTGACCGGCAGCCTGCACGAAACCAGTTTTCTACCGGCGGCGAGCACGCCGTGGCAGTCGCTGTTGTGCGTGCCGCTGGTCAATCAGCACAAGTCGGTCGAGGGCTTGTTGCTGTGTGCCAGTCGTCGTCGCACTGACTTGCAGGGTTTCGCCGACTCCCTCGGCCAGCTCGGCTCGTTCGTGCTCGGCCAACTGCATCTGCTGCAACGCCTGCGTCAGCCAGCCGCCGAATCGGCCACCGCCACACGCAGCGTGCCGAGCATCAGCGGCTACGGCCTGATCGGCAAAAGCGCGGCGATGCGCCAGACCTATTCGCTGATCAGCAAGATTCTTCACAGCCCGTACACTGTGCTGTTGCGTGGCGAGACCGGCACCGGCAAGGAGGTGGTGGCGCGGGCGATCCACGATTGCGGCCCGCGTCGCTCCCAGGCGTTCATCGTGCAGAACTGCGCGGCGTTTCCGGAAAACCTGCTGGAAAGCGAACTGTTCGGCTACCGCAAAGGCGCCTTCACCGGCGCCGATCGAGATCGCGCAGGGCTGTTCGACGCGGCCAATGGCGGCACGTTGCTGCTCGATGAAATCGGCGACATGCCGTTGTCGCTGCAAGCGAAGATTCTGCGTGTGTTGCAGGAAGGCGAGATTCGTCCGCTGGGTTCCAACGACACGCACAAGATCGACGTGCGCATCATCGCCGCGACGCACCGTGATCTGGCGGCGCTGGTCAGCGAAGGCAAGTTCCGCGAGGACTTGTACTACCGCCTCGCACAATTCCCGATCGAGCTGCCGGCCCTGCGTCAGCGCGAAGGCGACATCCTCGATCTGGCCCGGCATTTCGCCGAGAAGACCTGCACGTTTTTGCAGCGTGACCCGGTGCGCTGGTCGGACTCGGCGCTGGAGCATCTGTGCGGTTACACCTTCCCCGGCAACGTTCGCGAACTCAAGGCACTGGTCGAGCGCGCGGTGTTGCTCTGCGAGGGTGGCGAGTTGCTCGCCGAGCATTTTTCCCTGCGTCTGGAACCGATGCCCGAAGACAACAGCGGCCTGAATCTGCGCGAACGCCTGGAGCAAGTCGAGCGCACTTTGCTCCTCGATTGTCTGCGCAAGAACGACGGCAACCAGACCCTCGCCGCCCGCGAACTGGGCCTGCCGCGGCGCACGTTGCTGTACCGCCTCGGGCGCCTGAATATCAATTTGGGTGACTTTGATGGTTGAGCTACAGCACTTCTTCGAACCCAACACATACCCTGTGGCGAGGGGATTTATCCCCGTCCGGCTGCGCAGCAGTCGCAGTCCGGCATATACGGTTTCACTGAGAGACCGCGCTGGCAGGTTTTGGGGGCGCTGCGCACCCCAACGGGGACAAGTCCCCTCGCCACGGGAGGTCGCCGTACCTCCAGGCTATGGCTCAAGGCCTCGATCTAGAGGCTTCGAGCCCACCTCAAAAACTTATTTCAGCGCCGCCCGCAAGGGTCGGCGCTTTGTGCTTTGTCTACACCTGGAGACCCTCTGATGTCTGTTCGTCACTGGCACGCTGTCCTGCTGACCCTCGTCGTTCTATGCGGCCTTGGCGGCTGTAGCGGCAATTACAAATTCAACGACAACGACTATCGCCCGTTGGGTGATCCGCAAGCGGTCAATCGCGGCAAGTGACCGCAAGGAGCATCAAACATGGAATTGGTTTTCGAAATGCTGAACACCAAGCAGTTCGTGCCCACCGAGCTGTGCCAGCGGACCTTCAAGCAGGCCGGCGGCGTGATCGGGCGCGGCGAGGACTGTGACTGGATCATCCCTGACCGCAAGCGGCACCTGTCCAATCATCACGCGATTGTCAGCTACCGCGAGGGCTCGTTCTTCCTCACCGACACCAGCAGCAACGGTGTCCAGGACGGCAGCAGCGGCGCGCGCCTGCACAAGGGCGAGCCGGTGCGCATCGAGCACGGCAGCACCTACATTCTCGGCGACTTCGAGATCCGTGCGCGGCTGGTTCGTGACCCGGCGACCTTCGACGGCGAAGTCGGCCGCCCGCGCGCCGCTGGCAGCATCATTCCGGACGACGCGTTCCTCGACCTCGACCCGCTCAACGCCCTCGAACAGCAAGAGCGCGTCTACTCGGAAATCGATGAGCTGCTGTCGCCCACCGCCAAGCCGGAAGACTCCCGTCAGCGTGCCGACTACGCGCGCATCGACATGGAAAGCCTGATGGTCCCGGAGCTGATTGCCGCCCCGGTCGAACCTGAGCCGGCGCCTGCACCGAAAGCCGTCGAGCGTCAGAGCGAAGGTTTCTGGGAACACTTCGGCGCGGCGCTGGGCGTCGACGTCAAAGGCCTCAGCCACGACGAACGCGAAGCGCTGGCGCTGAACGCTGCGCGGCTGCTGCGCCAGAGCATCGGCGGTTTGCAGCAGAGCCTGCGCACCCGCTCCGAGCTGAAAAACGAATTGCGTCTGGCCCAGACCACCGTGCAAGGCACCAACAAGAACCCGCTGAAATTCGCCGTCGATCCGAGCGAAGCACTGCAGATTCTGTTGCAGCCAAGCAAGCCCGGCCATCTGCCCGCCGAGCAAGCGATCTCCCGCGCATTCCGTGATTTGCAGGCGCACCAAGTGGCTCTGCTAACCGCCAGTCGCGCCGCTGTGCGTGGCACCCTGGAGCACTTCTCGCCGGAGCAACTGACCCTGCGTTTCGAGCGCGACAGCAAGCCGTTGATCGCCACGTCGGGCGGGCGCTGGAGAGCGTTCGGCCGCTATCACCAGGCCCTGCGTCAGGACGATGACTGGAGCGAGCGTCTGCTGGCCCGCGACTTTGCCCAGGCCTACGAAGAACAGATCCGCCTGATCTCCACCCTCCACACCGACCACCAAGGATGATGCGCATGTCTCGCCGCTCGACCGCTTTTTCAAGACGCTGACTGCGCTCACCGTGCTGGTGCTGCTCGCTGGTTGCTCGTCGCTGTCGCCGTACTCGAAAGTGACCAAGATCAACCTCAAGCTGACCGGCAGCGATCAGCTCAATCCGGACCTCAACGGGCGGCCGTCGCCGATCGTCGTGCGCCTGTTCGAACTCAAGCACCCGGTGACCTTCGAGAACGCTGACTTCTTCAGCCTCTACGAACGCGCCAAGGAATCCCTCAACCCGGACCTGGTGGCCAGCGAAGAACTCGAACTGCGCCCGGGTGAAACCGTGGAACTGAAACTCAGCGTGGAGGAGGGCAGCCGTTACGTGGGCATCCTCGCCGCCTATCGCGACCTGCCGGATACCCAGTGGCGCCACACCGTGCAGATCACTCCGCTGGAACTCACCGAGGCTGATCTGACCCTCGATCAGGCCGGTATCCGCAATACCCAACAAGTGCTCGCCAAGGCGGATGACTGATCATGAACACCCATAAAGTCATTTGGCAGGAAGGCATGCTGCTGCGACCGCAGCACTTCCAGCACAACGATCGTTATTACGATCACCAGATGAAAACCCGCACGCAATTGCTCGGTGGCTACACCTGGGGTTTTCTCAATCTGGAAATCGACTTGCAGTTCCTCAACATGGGCAAACTGGTGATCAGTGAAGCCTCGGGGATTCTGCCGGACGGCAGCCTGTTCGAACTTGGTGGCAACACTGAGCCGCTGGCGCTGGACGTGCCGCCGAACACCGGCAACACGCCGATCTATCTGGCGCTGCCGCTGGTCACTGGCAACCACATCGAGGCCCGGCGCCCGGAGCAATCCGACGTGCTCGCGCGCTACACCGCGTATGACGCCGAAGTCGCCGACTCCAATGCCGGCGACGATTCCGCCAGTCAGGTCAGCTGCGGTCGCCCGGATTTCAAACTGTTGCTCGGCGAGCAGCAGAGCGATCAGGCCTACGTGAAGCTGAAAATCTGCGACGTGCTCGACACCACGCCCGACGGCGTGATCAGCCTCGACCCGGATTTCGTCCCGACCTACATTCAGGCCCACGCCTCCAGCTATCTGCTGTCGTGCCTGAAAGAAGTCATCAGCATGCTCAGCCACCGTGGCGACACCATCGCCGAGCGGATTCGCTCCAACGGCAAGGTCGGCGGCGCTGAAGTCGGCGACTTCATGATGCTGCAACTGATCAACCGTACCGAACTGCTGCTGCGCCATTACCTCGGTCTTGAGCAGGTTCACCCGGAAGAGTTGTATCGCACGCTGCTGACCATGCTCGGCGATCTGGCGACCTTCTCCGGCGAGAGCAAACGCCCGCGTCTGGACAGCCGCTATTCCCACGCCGATCAGGGCGCGAGCTTTCGCAAACTGATGGAAGCGATCCGCCAAGTGCTGTCGATGGTGCTCGAACAGCACGCCATCGAACTGATCCTGCAGGCGCGTCAGTACGGCATCATCGTCTCGCCGTTGCACGATCACAAACTGCTCGGCTCGGCCTCGTTCGTGCTGGCAGCCAGTGCCAACTGCGACTCCGAAGAACTGCGTCAGCGCTTGCCGCAGCACCTCAAGGTCGGCCCGGTGGAGCGCATCCGCCAACTGGTCAACCTGCACTTGCCGGGGATCAAGGTCAAACCGTTGCCGGTGGCCCCACGGCAGATCGCGTTCCATTCGAACAAAACCTATTTCATCCTCGAACTCAGTTCCGAAGACCTGGCACAACTCGAGCGCTCCGGCGGTTTCGCGTTCCACGTGTCCGGCGAATTCGCCGAGCTTGAACTGAAATTCTGGGCCATCAGGAACTGACCGACATGATCAAGGAAACGGATTACAACCAGGACGACAAAACCGTCCTGCTCGACCGTCAGGGCCACGGACCGGCATCGAGTCCGCTGACCGACTTCGCCGCGCCGCCGCGTTTCGAGCAACTGGAAGAACGCATGATCTACGCCGCGCGCCTGCGTCCGGCCGAGGCGTTCAACATCAGCCTCAACTCGCTGGTCGCGGCCTCGTCCGACCTGCTCTCGGAAGTGGTGCGTCTCAAGCACAGCGAGACCCGCGAAGACCTGTACGCGCTGAATGAACGGCTGACCGCCGGGCTGAAATTGTTTGAAGTACGCGCCCTGCACAACGGCGCCGAAAGCAGCCAGGTAATGGCCGCGCGTTACGTGCTCTGCACCGTGGTCGACGAAGCCGTCGTGACCACGCCGTGGGGCAACGAAAGCGAGTGGTCGCAGATGAGCCTGCTGAGCAGCTTCCACAACGAAACCTTCGGCGGCGAGAAGTTTTTCCAGCTGCTCGATCGGCTGTCGAAAAACCCGGTCAAGCACCTGCCGATGCTCGAACTGATGTACCTGTGCCTGTCCCTCGGTTTCGAGGGCAAGTACCGCGTGCAGGCGCGCGGCATGCTTGAGCTTGAAGGCATCCGCGACGCCTTGTACCGGCAGATCCGTCAGTTGCGTGGCGACGTGCCGCGCGAGTTGTCGCCGCACTGGGAAGGTCTCAACGATCAGCGCCGCAACCTGGTGCGCATCGTGCCGGCGTGGATGGTGGTGCTCTTTACTCTGGTTTGCCTGGTGGTGATGTATTCGGGCTTCGCCTGGGTCCTGAGCGAACAACGCGACACCGTTCTGCATCCTTATCAGCCGCTTGATCCAGCCGCGGTGCAACCGCAGGCGCAGCCGTAAAACAGGGACGTGTGATGAAAAAGTTTTTCAAGAAAGTCGGCGCCTTCCTGCGCCAGACCTGGGTCTGGACTCTGCTGCTGGTGCTGTTCGTGGCGCTGCTGGTGTGGTTCGTCGGCCCGTTGTTGGCGGTCGATGATTACAAGTTCTGGGAAAGCGCGACCTCGCGCCTGCTGACCATCAGCGTGCTGTTCCTGATCTGGGGCCTGACCATGGTCTTCGTCAGCTGGCGCGCCGGTATCCGCAAGAAAGCCGAGGAAGAAAGCGAGGACGGTCAGGACCGTATCCGCCGCGAAGAGCTGATCGACGAAGAACAGAAAGAGTTGAAGGCGCGTTTCAAGGACGCGCTGAAAACCCTGAAGACGTCGAGCCTGTATCGCGGTCGCAGCGAGCGCTGGCGCAGTGACTTGCCGTGGTACCTGCTGATCGGTCCGCAGGCCTCGGGTAAGACCAGCCTGCTGGACTTTTCCGGTCTGGAATTTCCGATCAACAAGATCGACCGCAAGCTGACCCGCGACACCCTCGGCACCCGTCATTGCGACTGGTATTTCGCTGATCACGGTGTACTGATCGACACCGCCGGGCGTTACACCACTCAACCGGACGCCGAAGTCGACGGCAACGCCTGGACAACCCTGCTGGAGCTGCTGCGCAAGCGTCGTCGCGGTCGTCCGTTGAACGGCGTGCTGGTGACCATTCCGGTGGAAACCCTCACCGGCGGTAGCGAGCAGGACATCGAGACACTCGCGCGGCAGGTACGCAGCCGTTTGCAGGACGTGCATCAGAAGCTGCACGTCGACGTGCCGGTGTATCTGGTCCTGAGCAAGGCTGACAAGCTGCTCGGCTTCGACGAGTTCTTCGATCAACTGACCCGCGAAGAAAGCGATCAGGTGCTCGGCACCAGTTTCCGCAAGGATCAGGTCGGCACCGACGTCACGGTCCTGCGCAACGAGTTCGAAGAGCTGCTGCGCCGCCTGAACAGCCAAGTGATCATGCGCATGCACTCCGAGCGCGACACTCAGCGCCGTGGCCGCATCCTCGACTTCCCGCATCAGCTCGGGCAGATCGGCGAGCGCCTGTGCCTGTTCGTCGACATGGCGTTCACCGGCAACCGCTATCAGCGCGCCACGCAACTGCGCGGTTTCTACCTGACCAGCGCGCCGCACCTGACCCAGGAAATGGATTCGACCACCGCCGGCATCGGCGCCAGCCTGGGCATGAACGCCGGCGTGCTGCCGACTCTGCGCAGCGGTCGTTCGCGATTCATCCACCACTTGCTCAGCCAGGTGATTTTCCCCGAGGCCGATCTGGCCGGTCTGGACAAGCGCGAGCGCAGCCGCATTCATTGGGGCCAGCGTGCGCTGTACGTCGGCGCACTGGCAGCACTGGCACTGTTCGGCATGCTCTGGGCCGGTGGTTTTTCGGCCAACTACGAGCGTCTGGAAAACCTGCGCACGCTGGCACAGAACTGGACCCAGCAACGTTCGGCCGTAACGCCGCGCGATGACGCCATGGGTGTGCTGAAAGTTCTCGACACCAGCTACGCCGCGACCCAGGTGTTCCCGAGTAAGGGCGACGTCTCTTACCACGAGCGTGGCGGCCTGTATCAGGGCGAAGAGATCAACCCGGTGGTGAAAACCGCCTACGAGCGTGAGCTGGAAGCGCAGTTGCTGCCACGGGTGGCGACCATGCTCGAGGGGCAGATCCGCGCCAACATGAAGGACCGCGATCGCCTGCTCAACAGCCTGCGCGCGTACCTGATGCTGAACATGAAGGATCGTCGCGACGCGGCGTGGCTCAAGGACTGGGTCGCCACTGACTGGTCGCAGCGCTACACCGGCAACACCGCTGTGCAGAATGGACTGAACACGCACCTCGAGCGTTTGCTCAAGCAGCCGTTCATCTACCCGCTGAACGATCAACTGGTCACGCAGGCGCGTCAGGTCCTGCGCAGCGAGTCGTTGGCCAACGTGGTTTACCGCATGCTCCGCGAGCAGGCGCGCAACCTGCCGGACTACCGCTTCAGCCAGCACCTCGGCCCGCAAGGTTCGTTGTTCATCGGCACTGAATACGTGATCCCGGGTTTCTACACCCAGCAGGGTTATCAGCAGTATTTCTCGGTGCAGGGCGCGGCGCTGGTCACCGACATCCTGCGCGACAACTGGGTGCTGGGCGAAGGCGCGGGCATCAGCGACATGGATTTGCGTCGCCTGATGGTCGAGCTTGAGCAGCTGTACTTCCGCGACTACGCCAACTACTGGAGCGAAGCCGTTGGCCAGGTCGCACTGCCGCCGATCAGCGACGCTGGCGAAGGCGCCGAGCAACTGGCGGGCCTGACTTCGGCCAACTCGCCGGTCCTCGCGCTGCTCACCGAAGTGCGTGAAAACACCCGCTTCGAAGCCGCGGCTGATCCGGTCGATGAAGCCGGCGAAGCCGCCGATGCGCTGGCCGGGCAGAAAGGCAAACTGGGCAAGGTCGGCAAACTCGCCGCCGCTGCCGCCGACAAGGCTTCGGCGCTGAACGTGGCGAAGAACCTGCCGGACACCGCGAAGAAATCCCTGCAACGCCGCTTCGAACCGCTGCATCGTCTGCTCGACGACAACAACGGCCCGGGCGCCGACCTGACGCCAGCGTTCAGCGCACTCAACGACCTGCAACTGCAACTGGCCGGTCTGGCCCGTTCCAGCACGCCGGAGCAAGCCGCGTTCGAGATGGCCAAGACGCGCATGAGCGGCCAGCGTGATGCGCTGACCAACCTGCGCAATGCCTCCGGTCGTCTGCCGCGTCCGCTGAGCGTGTGGTTCAACGTGCTGGCCGAGGACTCGTGGCGTCTGGTGCTCAACGATGCCTATCAATACCTGAACGGCCGTTATCAGAACGAGCTGTACAGCGTGTATGGCAAAACCATCAGCAAGCGTTATCCGTTCAGCGCCAGCAGCACCAGCGACGTGGCGATCAGCGACTTCCGTGAGTTCTTCCGTGCTCAAGGTACCGTCGACCGTTTCTTCGACAGCTACATGCGTCCATTCGTCAGCGGCGATCCGGGCAACTACCGCATGCGCAGCGTCGACGGTCACAGCCTGCCGGTATCGAAGGTCTACCTCGATCAGATGGCGGCGGCGCAGACCATTCGCCAGAGCTTCTTCTCGATCAACCCGGCCGAGCCGACGGTGCAGTTCAAGCTTGAGCCCTACACCCTCGATCCGGCGGTCAGCCGCTCCGAATTCAAGTTCGGCGACAAGACCATGGAATACCGTCACGGCCCGATCCTGCCGATGACCTTCAAGTGGCCGACCGATGCTGAAGACGGTCGCACCAGTCTGGTCATGGACAAGATGGCCGGGCGTCCGATCGGGATCGAGAAAAACTCCGGCCCATGGTCGCTGTTCCGTCTGTTCGACCTGATGCAGACCGAGTACCTGAACGGTCGTGACGTGCTGGTACTGAAAGCCGACGTGGGCGGCCTGCGCGCCAACTACCTGCTGACCAGCCAGCGCACGCCGAATCCGTTCGACATGGGCGTGCTGCGCACCTTCCGTATGCCGGTGCAGCTCTGATGCTGGTGGCCAGTCCCTGGCGCAGCGCGGCGCGTACCGACCCGGGCAAGGTGCGGGCGCGCAACGAAGATGCCTTCCTCGACTCGCCGCAGCATGGGCTGTGGGTGGTCGCGGACGGCATGGGCGGTCATCAGGGTGGCGACATCGCCAGCCAGTTGATCGTCGCCAGCCTGGCTGAGTTGCCGCAACACGAGGACTTCGACGAACGCCTCAAAGCCATCCGCCAGTGCCTGCACTGGCTGAACCGGCGTTTGGGGCAGGAGTTGACCGTCACTGCCGGACGCCACGACAGCATCATGGGCAGCACCGTCGTCGCGCTGCTGGTGGAAGGCAATCGCGCGGCCTGCATCTGGGCCGGCGACAGCCGTTGCTACATGTGGCGCGGGCAGCGGCTGTATCAGCTGTCCAAGGACCATTCGCTGCAACAGCAACTGATCGACGAGCAGCAAATGAGCGTCGAACAGGCGGCAGCGCACCCGGCGGCTCAGGCACTCACCCGAGCCGTCGGCGCCGCCGACACACTGACCCTGGATGTGCTGGAACTCGAGGTCTATCCGGGCGATGTGTTTTTGCTCTGCAGCGATGGTTTGTATCAGGGCCTGAGCAGCGATGCCCTCGGCAACGCCCTCAGCCTCAGCGCGCCGCACGTGGCGCTGGAACGTTTGTTCGACGGCGCCCTGCGTGGCGCTGCGCGGGACAACCTGACTGCCGTGGTGATCCGCCAATGAGTGAACTCGAATCGCCCATCGATGACCTGCTGATCAGCGAAGAAGAGGCCAGCAACCTGACCTACTTCGCCTTCGCCAAGGGCAACAAGGCCGAACCGTTGCTGGCGCCGACCAAGGCCAGCATCGGTGCGCTGCCAGATGTACTCGCCGGTCGCTACCACCTCGAGCGTCTGCTCGGGGCCGGTGGCATGGGCGCCGTTTACCGGGCGCGGGATCTGCTGCATGAGCAGTTCGGCGATCCCGACCCTTACATTGCGCTGAAAATCCTCAGCGAAGAATTTGCCGAATCGCCGGACGCCAGTGCCTTGCTCTACAGCGAGTTCGCCCTGACCCGACGCCTGCGCCACGACAACGTCGTGCGTGCACACACCTTTGAAGTCGACACCGACTGCCAGCGGGCCTTCATCACCATGGAATACATGCGTGGCCTGACCCTGGACAAATTGCTCTGCGAGCGGCCCCTCGGCTTGCCGTGGAAAGAACTGCGCGACATCGTCCTGCCGCTGCTCGACACGCTGGTCTACGCCCACGGTCGCGGCGTGCTGCACGGTGACCTGAAACCGAGCAACGTCATGCTCAGCGAAGACGGCCTGCGCCTTTTCGACTTCGGTCTGGGACAGGCAGAGGAGGGCACCTTGCCCGGCCTGCCGCACCTGAGCCGCGAGCGTTTCAACGCCTGGACCCCGGGCTACGCCGCCCCCGAACTGCTTGAGGGCCAACCATTGTCGGCCAGCGCGGACGTGTACGGCGTGGCCTGCGTGATCTATGAACTGGCGGGCGGCAAACACCCGTTCCGCCGCTTGCCCTCGACCCAGGCCCGCGACGAGCACCTGGAGCGCGAGCTGCGCGCCCCAGCGAATCTACCCCAGCACGGCTGGCAAGCGCTGCGAACCGCGCTGAGCTTCAACCCGGCAGAACGCACCATCACTGCCCAACAATTGCGTGACGCCTTGGGCGCCACTTCGTCCTGGCTGCAACGTCTGCGACTTCGGGCGTAACGGATGACATTCGAACAGGGAGCACACGATGTTCAACTCAGCTAACGAAACCCACTTCAGCCTAAAGGTCGAAGACTACGTCGGCGACCTGCAAGTGCTGTCGTTCACCGGCACCGAAGGCATCAGCCAGGCGTATCGCTTCGACCTCGAACTGGTCAGCGAAAACCCCGATCTGGACCTCGAACAACTGCTGCACAAGCAGGCGTTTCTGGCATTCGATCCACAGGGCTCGGGCATTCACGGGCAGATCTACCGCGTCGCCCAGGGCGATGCCGGCAAGCGCCTGACCCGCTACAAAGTCTCGATCGTGCCGCAACTGCAATACCTGCATCACCGCACCAACCAGCGCATCTACCAGCAGATGTCGGCGCCGAAAATCATCGCGCTGATCCTTGAAGAGCACGGCATCAAGAGCAACGCCTACAGCTTCCAGCTCAGCCAGCCGTGCCCGGATCGCGACTACTGCGTGCAGTACGACGAAACCGACCTGCATTTCGTCCAGCGCCTGTGCGAAGAAGAGGGCATTCACTACCACTTCCAGCACAGCGAAAAGGCCCACCTGCTGGTGTTCGGCGACGACCAGACCGTGTTCCAGAACCTTGGGCAGCCAACCGCCTACGTGCAGGGCAGCGGCATGGTCGCGGACGAGCCGGTAATCAAAGCCTTCAAACTGCGCTTGGAAACCCGCACCACGCGCACCACTCGCCGTGACTACGACTTCGAAAAACCGCGCCTGCGAATGGAAGCCGCATACAAACCGGACGGCGACAGCACTGAACCGGATCTCGAAGACTACGACTACCCCGGCCGCTTCATCGACCGCGCGCGCGGCAAGTTCCTCAGCCAACGCGCCCTCGAACGCCACCGCGCTGACTACCGCCAGGCGGAAGGCCGCGGCGACCAGACAAGACTGGTCAGCGGCCACTTCATGGAAATGTCCGACCACCCGCGCAGCGAGTGGAACGACCTGTGGCTGCTCACCGAAATCTTCCACGAAGGCAAACAACCGCAAGTCCTCGAAGAAGGCGTGACCAGCGACACCACGGACGAAAAAGACGACTTCCACCAGGGCTACCGCAACACCTTCCTCGCCACCCCGTGGGACGTGTTCTACCGCCCGGCCCTCGAACACCCGAAACCGCGCGTACTCGGCAGCCAGACCGCCATGGTCACCGGCCCAAAAGGCGAAGAAATCCACTGCGACCAATACGGCCGCATCAAAGTGCAATTCCACTGGGACCGCGAAGGCCAGGCCGACGACAAAACCAGCTGCTGGTTACGCGTCTCCAGCTCCTGGGCCGGTGACCGCTACGGCGCCATCTCCATCCCGCGCATCGGCATGGAAGTCCTCGTCACCTTCCTCGAAGGCGACCCCGACCAACCCCTCGTCACCGGCTGCCTGTACCACAAGGAAAACCCGGTGCCGTACGCACTGCCGGCGAACAAAACCCGCAGCGTGTTCAAAACGCTTAGCTCACCGGGAGGCGGTGGTTACAACGAACTGCGCATCGAAGACAAGAAAGGTGCGGAGCAGATCTACATTCATGCGCAGCGTGACTGGGATGAAAACGTTGAGCACGATCAGAAGATTCGGGTCGGCAATGAACGTCACGACACGGTGGTGAAGAACACTTACACCGAGCTGAAGGCTGAAGAACACCGCACCACCATCAGCGACCGCAAGATCGAAGCGAAGCTGGATGATCACCTGACGATTGGGCAGAACCAGCATGTGAAGTTGGGCACGGCGCAGCTGACCAGCGTGGGGAAAGAGATTCACCTCAAGGCTGGGGACAAGATCGTTATCGAGGCGGGGACAGAGCTGACCATTCTTGGGGGTGGGAGCTTTATCAAGCTGGATGGCGGTGGGGTGACGGTGGTTGGGCCGGTGATCAAGATCAATGCGGGTGGTTCTGCGGGATCGGGGACTGGCATCGGGATTAAACCGCCGGTGCTGCCGGGGGCGGCGGATAAGGATAAGGCGGGGAGTTTGATGGATCAGGCGTTGGCGAATGCGGTGCCTGAGAAGGTTAAGCCGAAGGCTTTTTTTGTGTTTTCCGAGTGATCGACATGAATGGTGTTTTGAAGAAGAGCAATGGCATCGCGATAGCGGTTTTCACCGCGTCGCTGTTGAGCCTGTTTCATGGCAGCGCTTATGCGGATGAATGCCCGTCCGAGGATTTTTCCCAGTTTCTGCCGGCGTTTTCTGCGAATGCTGAAACCCAGCAGCGTTTGACTGCGATGACGGTGAAGTCGCTGGTGTTGAAACCCGAAGGAGAGGGGCGGACTCTTGAGCCGCAAACGGCGGAGATCAACAGCTCCACATTGGCGTTTCCGCTGATGGCACCTTTAGCCACAGACAAGACAGACGGGGTTGAAGTCGAAATAATCGACGACAGTCACGTCAACGTTGTGGACAAGCGAGCGGGTAACAGCAACATCAAGATTTTCAATTTTTCTCGTCAGGCATGCTGGGTACTCGAGGGCGTCGAGAACTGGTCGATCAATGATAAAGACCTTGTTGAAGGGACCACGCCGACCCTGAGTACCGCCGAGAACTTTTGCTATCAGCGTGCGCGAACTTACGGACGCCTTGGTGGCCTGGACAAATACTCCCTGACGGGAGAACTCTTTGAAGCAGCATTGGAAAACTACCTGTGTGCAGCAGCTTCCGGCGATCCTCAGGCAAGTCTCAGTGCTGCCAGTCTGAGCCTTTCCGGAATGGCATCGCAATTGGAAACAGAGAAGGTCGAAGCCCTGTTCAAGGCCGCCGCTACTACTCTGGCAAGCGGAGCTTCTGCATTGTCCACATTCTATTGTTATGGCAATGACACAGACCCCGAGGGCCCTTGTCAGCATCCTGAAGAAGCAGAAAGGGAATTGATTCGCGCCGCATCGATGGGCTCTTCCGATGCTCAAAATAAACTGGGTGATACATTCGAGACCGGTAGATTGGTAACCAAGGATGCCTCCAGAGCACTGGATTGCTATCGCTTGGCCGCCAGTAAAGGAAATGCCACCGCCCTGAGTAATTTAACCAGATTGAAATCGCAAACCGCTGACGCCACAGAATCCAGCCATTGCTATTGATTTGCAGGATGCAGAAATGACAGAACCATTAGATTTAACGGGTAATTACGAAAACCGTGGCTACGTGTACAAGATGGGCGGCGATGGCATAAAAACAAATGCGGCCGGTAATAAGTTAATCGACTGCTCGCACATGGTTAATTTGTTGCTAACGGGGGCTGGCTATAAAATCCCGTATCAAGACACACGTGTAATGGTGGACTCCACTTACTACACAACCGTGGTGCCACCCGACGTCAAGAAAGGCGATATCGCTCTTTGGATTAATGAAGATCCGCTGGGTGGTGGAGATAAGTTATTTCATACCGGTATTGTTGTTGACGTTAATCCTACCGGTACTGCAGGCAAGTTCTTCGGCGCGCAGACGAGGAAAGGGCCGTCATTTACTTACTTTGGCACTAAAGATCCGGCCTTCTACTGGCCCATTCCTACAAAATTTCTCAGGGCTAAAGAAGAGTATAGAACCGGCGCAGCGGAACAACCGGCCCCTGCCCCCGCTCCTGCACCAACGCCTGCTGGACCGGAGCCTGTTCTAAACTTTCAATTCCCCATAAGAAAGGCTGATGGGAAACAGTTCGACAGTGCCAATGAACTGTATACCGCCATCGAAAATGAGACCTCAGGTCAATACCTTTTGGGTAGCTATAACTTTTGGCACGGTGGCATTCATATTAGCAATGCCAGTGCATCCTACTGTGTGAAAGACGAGCCCGTACGATGCATGGCGGATGGTGTGGTTGTAGCCTATCGCCTCAACGAAGATTATTTACAGTCGAAGTACGCTGGAGATAAACCGGCCAAGCTTAAATACTCTAATTCTTTCTGCCTGGTTCGGCATGACTACAAGTCGCCCGCTAACCCGGAAGAAGGCCCGAACAAAGGGAAACAAAATAAGCTGGTATTTTTCAGTCTTTATATGCACTTGATGCCCTATAAAGGCTACTTGCCTACAGAGGAGGAGTTGGGTAAGCCGAAGATAAAGTTCACGGTGGGAGATTTTACTGCCCGCAGTGATTCTGAGGAAGGTCCGGAATGCGTGAAGTATGGGCTGATTTCTGCGGGCTCTGTCTTTGAAGTTCTAGAAGAAAAGCTTGCCAGCAACGGTATCACTTACGCCCGAGGTAAGTTGTTAAGTGGCAAGGTGCCTAACAGGAAATTAGGGGAAGAATCCTGGTTTGCTTATAAGAAAGATGGTGTGGCAGTCAAGAATAAAAAAGACACCGCGATCTGGAGCGCAATATTACCGCCGGAACGAACCCGGCCAGGCTATTGGAAGGGGCTGGTTAAGGCTCGTGTCAGCGCCCCGAACGGATTGCCGTTGTTCGCAGCGCCCAAAGCTGTTGCTAACGGTGAAAGTGCTGGTGAACCGCTGGGAGAAATGGCCCTTTGTTTGAACAGTGAAATTAAATTCGACGGCACCAAAGTATTTAATCTGAAGGTTGGAGGTTCTCTGGTTCGGATGGCTGAGTGCACCTGCCTGTCTGGCGGTTTGAGAGGCGCAGGAACGGTTCCGTCAACATTCTGGGCGAGCGTCGAAGATATCGGTAACGGTCGGATGGTCACGTGGGCCGAAGTCACACCTGCCGAATTCGATAAGGTAATTGCTTGCGAAGCAGCGATAAAAGCAGGCCATCCAATAGGGTTTTTAGGCTTGCAGGAGAACCTCGGGAAAGTTGAGGGTTCAATCTCTAGCAAATATCACGCTCATATTGAGATATTCACCAGTGATACCGGCCTCGATAAATTCTTGCAGAATGAAGCTGCCCTGAAAATTGGCATGAGTTACCTGAATCTGCCGGCGGGCACGGTACTTGCCAGTAAGGCGACCACGGGACAGCCTGCGACCCTTGAGTCCAAACATATAGTTCCTATGGGATCGGTCTCTGTGTTCAAAGACTCAAAAGGGGTTGAGTGGTATGAGCCGACCGTTATAGAGAAAGATAAAAAGCTGACGGGCCTGATCAAAAAGGCAGATGTTACCTTTACGTCTGCAGGTGCTCAGTTGATATCTCAACATGATTGGGCAAAGTTGGGATATGCAGTTGTCAAAGAGGGCGATGAGAATTCAGATGGTTTTCTTGATCCGGACTCGATGCCGCCTTTTTTCAAGGAGCTCCATGCGAAACTCGACGCTTTGGGTGACAAAGATGGTGAAGTTACCTCCGCGGACTTGAACTCGGCATTGAAGAATGTGGAGTTCCGGGATAAATGGACAAAGTTGATTGCTTACCACCCCACCGAGTGGCAGGCGAAGTCTTCCGAGCCCAAGTGGAGTCGTCTTGATCAATTGCTCGCTGAGTCGCCAAAGTTACTGGAACATGAAAAAGAGCGGATTGACAAGCTTGTTTTTTGGGATGAGCTGGCGGGTGCGTTACAGATGCCTCTTCCGAAACAGGTCTATCATTTTCACCCGATTGCGTTCGTCAATAATTTCATGAAGTTTGCCGTGCCTGGAAAAGGTTGGGCGCACAGTGCGTTTGCCAATTTGCTCGCGAGCGTTGAGTCGAATAATGATTACACTGCTTACAACAGGACCAAGGGTGGACTGAAAGCGTTTTATAAAACTGATTTGACTACGTTGACCATCGCTGAACTACAGCAGAAACAGAAGGACCGGGATATTTTTGCGGCGGGTCGCTATCAAATGGTTCCTGACACGATAAATGGTGCTGTGAAAAAGCTCGAACTTGCTTCCACGCTTAAATTTGACGAAGAGACTCAGGATAAGATTTTTGAGGAATACTTGATAAAAGTTAAGCGCAAGGCATTCATCCAGTATCTGGAAGGCGATGGCGACGTCGAAAAAGCTGCCTATGCCTGGGCCTTGGAATTCGCCTCGGCAGGTGTAAGAAAGGGCAAGACCATTAGCCCGGTGCCGAAGAAAGATGAGCACGGAAACATCGAAATGAAAGACGGCAAACCGGTGATGCTCGCGAGGGTCGCAAGCTTTGAGGGACAGTCGTATTATGCGGGCGACGGTCTCAATACCGCTCACATTTTGCCGGCTGACATGGTTCGTGTTCTCGAGGAGTCAAAAAACAATGGCAAGTAAGTTATCAGCGTCCCGCTTGTTTTGGCTGGGCGCGCTTTTTCTCTTCTCGTGTTTTGCCAAGGCCGATGTGCCGCGGTTCGAAAACTATAAAGTCGACGAAATTTTTAAGGGCCAACATCACGACGCTGTTGCCAGTGATGAAAATAAAAGCTGGGCTGAGGGGCGCAAGAAAGCCATCAAGCAACCCGTAAATTTTGCGGGCCATTATGTTGTTTACGCAAACGGCTGTGGCGGCGGGTCTATCTGTGGCGAAATTCTTGACGTGAAAACGGGGGAGGTTGTTACGTCCTTTCCTAATGCTTATTACATCATCGGAAATGACGGTACCGCACCCTACGCGGCCGTCTACAAGCCAGACAGCAAATTGCTCGAAATTATGGGTGTAGCGGCCGATCCGGAAGTGGATGTAGAGGGTAACGATCTCGAGGAGGGTAACCGGCAGCGCTTCTACGAGTTCGATGGCAAGAAGCTCACTCTGATCGAACTTGTCGATCAGTAAATTTGGTTTATTCCAAGGGGAAAGGTGACGGATGTGCCTCTGGCTAAGTCCGCACCTCCCCTTTCTCCAGCGTGTTCATTTCCTGCGTTGTCGCCATCGACTATCCCTGATGTTGCAACGACCCGTTTGCACTCCTGGGATTCCGGGCGCAGGTGGGAGTAGGGCGGGTAAATTCAGTTCAACCCTTTAGCGGCATCACTAATCGGTCTGACTTGGACGATGCCGGCGTTAGCTGAAACCACCACATTGAGTCCCGTCAACGGTGTCGACACGAAATCAGCCCCAAATCCGGCACGTTTGAAGAGTTGCAGCCGGACTGCGGCGATGGCTTCGTTAACCTGCGCGTCGACAAAAAACGTAAGACGTTGCTCAGCACTTACTGGGGCATGAACGGACCAGATCAATGCATCACCCGACTCACCAAACGCAAAGCCTGAATGACTCAAGGAAGAACCCCGTGAAACGTTTTGTTTTTACCCTGCTGGCCGTGCTACTGCCGGTTTCAGCGGCCTATGCGCAGGATGACTGCAGCCATGTCACCTCAAGCCTGGAAATGGTGCCCTGTTCGGAGGCGGCGAAGAAGGCTGCCGATGCGCAGTTGAACGTCAGCTACAAGCAGTTGATGTCGCGGCTTGAGTCTGACTATCGAGCAGATCCGGCGTTGGGTGCGGAGTACGCGGCGAAGGTTAAAGAGTCGCAACGTGCGTGGTTGAAATTGCGCGATGCTAACTGCCCTTTGGAGGCATTCGAGATCGAGACTGGGATGCCGGCGCATGTGTTCGCGGTTAACTTGTGCATCGCCAGAATGAGTCGCGAGCGCTCGGCGTATCTGGACAAGATTGTCCCTGCGCTTGCATCCGATAAGAGCGCTTCGACGGCACCGACCAGCGACGCTTGCCCCTCGGAGGAGTTCGCGCCTTTCCTGACCGCGTTTTCCGCCAACAGCGAATCACAACGCCGTCTGACTGCAATGACGGTCAAGTCGCTGGTGTTGAAACCGGTAGCTGGGAAGGATCGACGTACCTTTGAGCCTTCGACCTCGGGTGTCAGTGGAACAACCTTCACCTATCCGCTGATGGCTGCAATCACGCCCGGCAAGACACCTGGGGTCGAGATTGAAGAGGTTGATGACAGTCACGTCAACGTGGTGGATAAACGGGCCGGCAACAGCAATATCAAGATCTTCAACTTCTCTCGTCAGGCGTGCTGGGTGCTTGAGGGGATTGAGGATTGGTCGGTCAGCGAGAAGGATCTTGTCGCAACACGTAATCCAGGAATGAGCCGCGCCGAGAACTTCTGTGATCAGCGTGCTGAAGCTTTAGGTGGGCTTGGGTTGCTTGAGCAATACCCTCTAACGGTGGAACTGGTTGAAGCGTCCCTAGAAAATTATGTATGTGCTGCGGAGTCAGGTGATGCAGAGGCAAGTCTTTCGGCGGCAAGCCTGAGTCTTTCTCAAATGGCATCCCAGTTGGAAACCAGCAAAGTAGAGGCGCTGTTCAAAGCGGCCTCGAAAATACCGAGTGGCGCGCTGGCCTATGCCACGTTTTTTTGTGTCGGAAACTCCACCGACTATAACGGCCCTTGCCTCCATCCCGAGCAGGCGAAAGAGCAGGTCATTCGGGCGATCACCATGGGTTCCACTGACGCGATGAATTATCTGGCCTCGACCTTTGAAGGTGGCGAGCTTGGAACGAAGGATATGTCGCGGGCGCTAGCCTGTTATCAAATGGCGGCTGACAAAGGTAATCAGTTGGGCATCTTCAACGTGGGGCGATTGGGAACACAAGGCGCTGAGCCGATCAAGGCCAGTCACTGCATCTGAAATGCCGGGTCATGTCTGATGCGTTTTCGCAGTCGTTGAGTCTGAATCCGTCCGGTAAAACGTTTAGTTTTTGAGCATCTGACGACCGCGATTTTCCTTTAAACTCCCCACCCCCAAGGAACGCGCTCAGGACACGGAATGCCAGCCCCTTCTTCCTCGCTTCGCCCAGCGTTGGTGCTTTGGCTATATGCCGCTGCGATCACGCATATCCTCGCCGGTCTTACCCTGACCTGGGCCGGTGACTCCGGCTTGCTCGATGGCTACCTGCAAGTCCTCGAACTGTCGTTCTGGGGTGCCGATGCGGTTCCCACCGCCGGCCGCGAACAACAAGTCTGGTGGCTCGCGCTGTTCGGCGCGACGTTGCAAAGTTATTCGCTGTACATGTTCGCGCTGGTGCACTTGGGCAATCGCTTGAAAGCTCCGGCCATCTGGGGCTGGTTGATCGCCGGCATCCTGTTATGGGCGCCGCAGGACATGTGGCTCTCGGCGCAACAGCAGGTCTGGTCGCACGTGTGGCTGGATGGTTTAGCTCTGTTGGTGTTGTTGCCGCCGCTGTTTTGGCTGTACAGACATGACCGTCAAAGGAAGGAGTAACAGCGTGAAAGTATTTTCGATTCTTCTCGGTTGCTTGCTCTCTGCTGCTTCATCCGCATTGTTTGCTGGAGAAGCGTGCAACCCAGACAGTTTGTCCAACCCGGACTTGATCACCTGCGGCCAGCAAACCTACAAGAAAGTCGATGGCGTCTTGAACGAGCAATACAAAAAAGCGCTGTCGACTCTGGCTCCTGCGGAGCAAAGCCACCTGAGAGATGTGCAAAAGAACTGGGTGCGCTTCAAAGAGTCGTTTTGTGAAGAGCTTTACCAAGCTGCGTTGCCGGGTGCTGAGGCGCCAATCGAGAGGCTTGGGTGTCTGGTGCAGACGACCAATGCTCGGCTGGGAGAGTTGATCGCTCTACAGACGGGTTTACTGCTGGATGGTTTTTACAAAGCGGCATCCGCGATTGCAGGGAAGGATCGTGAGAGAAATTTAGCGGCCTCAATCGAGCGGCTGGGAGGGGATCAATTCGATGATCCGCTTTGGAAGAAGTACGCAGAAGGGCACTGCCAGATGGCTAGCCGTCTGTTGCGTGAAGACGTCGCCTACTGCGTGGTGAGGATGCGCTTTCAATTACCCATGAACCGCTAAAGGAATGTTTGGTTTGAAATTTTCGTCTGCATTGTTTTCCGCGATGCTCGTTTTCATTCCTCTGGCGGCTCATAGCGAGGTCACGACCGGGGTTTTTTGCTTTCGCTCCTACGAAGGCAAACCCATAAATTTTGAATTCCGAACCTATTACGACTCTGTCGCCAAATGGAGCGGTGCTGGCGTCAAGTACAGCAAGTCGAAAAAGGCAATCGGGCTGGTTCATCGCAGTACTGAACAAGAAGAACTCGTGTATGGCCGGCCCTACCAGTACACGACAACTTGGGTTGAAGTAGTTGATGGCGCACTGACAGGTGAGTATCAGATGGTCACTCAGGGTGGCCGGGTTGATGCGATGACGTATACGAATTACAAGTCTGCAAAGAAGTATTCGTTTGAAAACGATTACAACGTGGATGCGAAACCTGAAACAGGTTGCCAGTGGTGAAGCAGGGAATATTCAAAAAGGGGACTTAACGTCCCCTTTTTTTTCATTCACCAATCTCGCTACGGCTTGGCCGCCACGCTTCGCACTTCAATGTGATCAAGCGTCCCTTCCACCATCAATCTGACCCCGTCCGCCATCCTACTCAATGCCAATGCAACCGAGCGGCGTGAGCCATCTATGTCGTCCGCAAGGTCCGCAGCGATGACGCTGATGGACAGGAGGTCTTCGGAGGCGTTGGCCAGGAGGGCTTCGGCATCGATGTCCGGGTTCAGGCTGAACAGGCCTTCAGGGCGTGGGGCCTGAGAGAGGTCAGATTTGCCGAAGTGGTGATCGAGGGCGCGTTCGGCGGCTTCATGTAATTTTCTTGAATCGAAGGATTCGTAGGGGGAGGTGTCCTCGGTGTTGGTATTTGAATTGGTCATCGGTGTAAATCCCTTGGAGTAAGAAGAAATTGCTCCCGAATTCGGACTTGCACATCCGGTCACCGAATACCCGATGACGCAGGAAGCCTATCGGTGATCTTCAAGCTCGCCTAGTTCACGGACAGCCCCGCACTTTGCAGGAAACTTCCCATGGATTCGCGGGGCGGAAGATCAAAAGATCGCAGGCTTCGCCAGCTCCTACAGGGATGTGTTTCAACAGGTGTAGGACGTTGCTTGCGGAATCGTGACTTGGCAGTCATCGTGCGGGAAATGGTCAGCATCCTCTTCCAACAGCGTGAGATACTGGCGTTATCGTCCGAATCCCTTACACTGCCCCGGCCGTTCATTTTCCTTTTGAGGCTGTGCGCATGAAATTTCGTTTTCTCCTGTGGATGATGGGTTTGTTGATGGGTAAGGCCAGCCGGACAAATCCTGCGTTCCAGCAGCAGTTGGGTGACAAGGATCTGGTGTTTCAGCTGCAGACGCTGGACGGGAAAGTGGCGCGGCATTTCGTGGTCAAGGATCAGCGCATCACCAGCAAGTCTGGCGTGGTGCCGGAGCCGGCGTTTGCGATTGCGTTTAAAGACGCGGGTTATGGCTTTGCCACGATGCAGGCGAAGAACAAGCAGTTGGCGTTTATGCAGGGGATTCAGGACAAGTCGATCCAGCTCAAGGGCAACCCGGCGCTGGTGATGTGGTTTCAGGGGTTGATGAAGTATTTGAAGCCGAGGAAGGCAAAGGCCAAGGCTTGAGATTTTTTTGGGTTGGCTTCAAGCGAAGCACAATGAAGAATCGTGCGTTCTTTGGCTCGCAAAGTCTTTATTCAGGCCTGTAAAGACGGTCGAACTGTCATTTCTGTCAGGTGCTTTGCTCATCTTCGCGATGCTCTACTCAAGCTCCGGTCCCGTAAAGGACGCCACGCACTTGATGGAGCAAGAACATGACTCAGGCTCAGGACTTGACCACGCCAGGTACCCCCGATCCCTCTTTTGCCCTGAATGGTTTATTGAAATTACCGATACCGGGCATTGCGAGCCATGAGGCTGCGGCCGTTTTGGCCCTTCCCGACGGGAAGTTGCTGGTCGCTCTTCCTCTGGAAGGAAGTGACGCGCTGCTGGCCATCGCCCGATTGAACGAAGACGGTACGCTCGACAAGTCCTTCGGAAGTCATGAGACGGGTTTCGTCGAGATATCTTTGAACGGCGCTAGCATCAGCACCGTGTTTGGGCTCGATGCGTTGCGGGACGGCGGCTGGCTGGTGCGCGTTCAATACTTCACACAGAAGGCCGTCGATGCCGGCCAAGCAATGATCCGCTTGAAAGGCGACGGTGAGCTGGACGATTCGTTCGGCGATAAAGGCGTGAGTTTATTTTCTTTCTACAAGATCCCGGGCTCCACGCGTGCGTCGTCGGCAGGGGCGAAGTCAAGCCAAAAGTCCCCCGCTACAAATGCCTCTACCGTCTCTGCAGTTCAGCAGGCCGATGGCAAAATCGTCCTGCTCCATTTCCTGCTGATCGATGAGCCATGGCCATCGCCCGTCGTGATGCGTCTTTTGGCGAACGGCTCGCTCGATCCATCATTTGACGGCGCGGGGTACGTCTTGGTGGATGTCGGTGCCACCTCGAACACCGCCGGCGCTATCGCTGTTCAAGCCGATGGCAAAGTATTGGTTTGCGGCGTTTTTCAGAGTGGTGAGACAGCCTCCGGAGTTTTTCTGGCACGTTTGGACGTAGCGGGGAAGCTGGATAAGGATTTCAACAACGGCCAGGCGAAGCTGATTTTCGACGAGGATGGCGAGAGCTCTTTGAACGCTGTTTCGGTGCGCGAAAGTGATGGCAGGATCGTTGCGGTGGGTGACGCCTGGCAAAAGAACGTCCATGGCGGGTTGGTGGTTGTGCTGAACGCCAGTGGAGCATCCAATCTTGTATTCAATAATGGCCAGCCTCTGTTTTCCCCGTTACTGCCAGACGGATTGACGTGGCGGCATACATCACAGCTCGACGGCTCGATCATTGTCGTTGGAGCCGGTGATTCCGCGGTAATTACCGCGCGCTTTCTCGCAGACGGCAAGCTGGACACGGCCTTCAACGGTATTGGCTATACGCTCTTCGATAACGTAGCGGGGCCAGTGTTTCCTCATGATCTGGCAATCATGGAGGACGGTCGGATAGTGGTGTCCATGACCCACACCAGCCTTTCTGACCCTTCCCGGGTGGATGGTTGGATCACTCGCTATCTAAGCGCAAACCTGACGAGTGGCACGCTGAATTTTGATCCGTCTTTTGGCGAAAACGGCATTGTCAGATTTCCGCTTGGAGGATTGTCTGAGTTTGACGTAAGAGCGGTATTGGCTCTGCCGGACAACAAGTTGCTGGTGGCTGTTCGTCGACGCAAGGATGGCCTGGAAACGCTGATCGCCCGGCTTCTGGAGGACGGCCAACTAGACCTCGGTTTTGGTGAAGAAAAGACCGGATTCGTCGAGATTTCACTCAAGGACGGTTTGTATATGCACTCGATGCTCGAGTTGACGCCGTTCCCGGATGGCGGTTGGCTCGTTCGTGCCGAGTACCAGAACAATGGGCCTGATGTTTCTGCCGGGCTGGTTGTCGTGAAACACGACAAAGATGGACGGCTGGATCACAACTTTGCTGACCAGGGTGTGCGTTACATTCCTTATGCGCAGATGGGGAGCGCGGGTCATGGCGACAATGTCTTGCGGCAAGACGAGAAAATCCTGCTGGTCGGATCCGTCGAAGACGACGCTGGCCGTGTGAGCGGCGTCGTCATGCGGCTCAATGCGGATGGCTCCGACGACACCACGTTCAATGGCACGGGTTTCGCGCTTGTCGAGCTCGCTGGCATTGCACACCAACACAGTTCTGCGCAGCTGGTCGCGCATCAACCTGACGGCGCTGTGGTGGTTGGTGGCAGCTATAGCGGGCCATCTTCGGGCGCTTACGTCATTCGATTCGACGCTAACGGCAAGATCGACAGGGAGTTTGGCGAGAGCGGTAACGGCGTCGTGATCATCTCTGGTGAGGATGAGATCCACCTGTCCGCCATTTCAATTGTGGATAGCAAGATTGTTCTTGCAGGGGCTGCCGTAAGGGACGGTGGCATGCGTGGAGTGATTGCGGTACTCACATCCAAAGGTTCCTACAATCTCGTATTCAATAATGGTAAGCCGTTGTTATCCGACTTCGTCCCGCAAGGTTTGAGATGGTTGCGCTGTGTAGCGCGACCTGACGGTTCAATCGTCGTCAGCGGCGACACCGGAATCGGAGTCACCGACGATGATCCGAGTGCGATCACGGCGAAGTTTTTGGCGGACGGAACACCGGACCTGTCATTCAACGGCACAGGGTTCAGCATCTTCGACGAGGCCGGGGTCCTGGAGGCTCTTCATGACATGACGGTACTGGGGGACGGCCGAATTGTAGTGGGAGGGTATTTCATTGGAAGCTTCCCGAATCCGCAGGGCTGGGTGATTCGGTACCGCGGTTGATTACGCCAATAATCAACAGTTGGCCGCAACGCACCCGCTCCTGAAGATCGCATCGATCTTGTGGGAGCGGGCTTGCCCGCGAAGCTTTTCAGGCCTGGCTGAACTGCGAAGCCAGTTCACGCAGCAGCACTTCAGCCTCAAGCACTTTGCTGACGACATCGTTGGCTTTGTCACGGCTCAGGCCGACGCGTTCAAGCAGGGCATCCGGAATATCTTCATCCGGCCCGGAGCCAATCCCGCGGCTGCGTAGCAGGCGTACGGCCAGGCAGACGAGGTTCGGGTATTCGGCGTAGGCGCCGTCGTAGCTTGGGTCGTGCTGGAAGCGCAGGGCGGTGGCCAGTTCATCCGGCATGTCCCAGTAGCGCATCAGCCACGAGCCGATCTGTTCACGGCTGATACCGAGCAGGTGTTGCTCGATGTAGCTGTGGCACAGGTGCGGGTTGACCTCCAGGTGGCGGCAGATCAGCGAGAAGTGCGGCGGAAACACGTGGGCCAGCAGCAGGTAACCGAAGTTATGCAGCAGACCGGCCAGATACGTCAGGCCTGCTTCCGGGCGCTGGGCGCGCGGCATGGCGCGGGTCAGGCCTTCGATGACGGCGGCGGTGTAGATCGACTGCTGCCAGTACGGCGTGGTGTGTTGCGGGTGGTCTTTGGGCAGGCTCAGGGTCTTGCCGAGGGCCAGGCCCAGCGCGAGGTTGATCACCAGATCGAAGCCCAGCACGCGGACGATCGCGTCTTCCACCGAACGAATCTTGCCCGGCGAGGCGTAGTACGGCGACGCCGCCCAGCTCACCACTTGCGCGGCCAGCGCCGGGTCGGTTTCAACCACGCCGGTGATGTCGTCGATGGTGGCATTGGGGTCAACGCGCAGCTTGATGATTTTTTGCGCGGTTTCGGCCAGCGGCGGAATCTCGATGGTCGCTTCCAGACGCTGCTGAATGCGCCGCGCGGTGAACGCCTGCACGGCCTGGGTGATTTCCTCGCGGTCATCGTCCGGGCGGTCGAGGTTCGGGCGGATGCTGCTCAGGGCTTCGCCGAAGTTGGCGGCGCTGGCCTTGGTCAGCATCGATTTGAAGTCTTCGCTGCTGATTTCCAGCAGCAGGCCCGGCTCGCCGGAGTTGATCAGCAGCTTCGGCTCGCGCAGCAGGCTTTCTTCGTAGAGGCACGGCGAACTGGTTAGCGCCGGCAGGCCTGGGAGCAGGCTCAGATTGTGTTTGCCGAGCATCTTTTCCAGGCGTTCGGTGGACACGGCTGTGAGTCGGCGACCAGTGAGTTCGGCGAGGCGATTGAGATCCAGCAACTGGCTCTGTGGAAACAGCACCATCAACGCGCCCACGGCGTCGTCCAGCAACACGGCCTGCACTTTGCGCGAGGCATTGAGGCCGTGGTGGTCGAGCACTTCTTCGTAGGCAACGCCCAGCTTGTTGAGCAGCAGCCGAATAACAGACGGAGCTTGCGGAGATTCGGGGACGAGAGCAGCTTCGATCATGGTCTGTATCCGTTTTTGAAACAATGGCAGGAGTATAACCAGCTCTGTAGGAACGATCCTGCACAAACTGCGACGGTGCTCACACTTGGCCGTATTGCTGCCCATGCCGCAGCCAACGGTCAAGCAATGGGCTGACGTGGGTCGGCCAGCGCTCCAGCAAAGCCTGGGCAGCATCGCGCACGGCGGGCAATAAATCGGCGTCGCGCATCAGGTCGGCGACCTTGAATTGCAGCAGGCCGGTCTGGCGGGTGCCGAGCATTTCCCCGGGGCCGCGCAATTCGAGGTCTTTTTCGGCGATGACGAAACCGTCGTTGGTCTCGCGCATGATGCCCAGGCGCTGGCGGCCGATCTGCGACAGCGGCGGATGGTAGAGCAGCACGCAATGACTGGCGGCGCTGCCCCGGCCGACGCGACCACGCAACTGGTGCAACTGTGCGAGGCCGAGGCGCTCGGGGTTTTCGATGATCATCAGGCTGGCGTTGGGCACGTCGACGCCGACTTCGATCACCGTGGTCGCGACCAGCAGTTGCAGGTTGCCGGCCTTGAACTCGGCCATGACGGCGGCTTTCTCTACCGGTTTCATGCGCCCGTGAATCAGCCCGACCTTCAATTCGCCGAGGGCGGCGGTGAGGTCTTCGAACGTGGTTTCGGCGGCCTGGCAGGTCAGCTCTTCGGACTCCTCGATCAACGTGCACACCCAATAGGCCTGACGACCTTCGGCGCAAGCGCTGCGCACCCGTTCGATGACTTCGACGCGGCGGGTGTCGGTGACCAGCACGGTGTTGACCGGCGTTCGCCCGGGCGGCAATTCATCGAGGATCGAGGTGTCGAGGTCGGCGTAGGCGCTCATTGCCAGCGTGCGTGGAATCGGTGTGGCGGTCATGATCAACTGATGCGGACACATGCGCCCGCCGACGCCTTTCTGCCGCAGCGCCAGACGCTGCTGCACGCCGAAGCGGTGCTGTTCGTCGATGATCACCAGCGCCAGATTCTTGAACTGTACTTCGTCCTGAAACAGCGCGTGGGTGCCGACCACCATCGGTGTGCCGCTGGCGATTTGTTCCAGCGCGGCGACGCGGTTCTTGCCCTTAAGCTTGCCGGCCAGCCACGCGACTTCAATGCCCAGCGGTTCGAGCCAGCGTTTGAAGGTGATGAAGTGCTGTTCGGCGAGGATCTCGGTCGGCGCCATCAGCGCGACTTGATAACCGGCCTCCAGCGCTTGCAGGGCGGCGAGGGCGGCAACCACGGTTTTCCCCGCGCCAACGTCACCCTGAATCAGGCGCAACATCGGTTCGTGCTGACTGAGGTCGTAGGCGATTTCGTTGCCGACGCGCTGTTGCGCGCCGGTCGGGTTGAAGCCGAGGTTTTTCAGGTATTTCGGTGGCAGCTTTGTGGCTTTCGGCATCGCCGGCGCGCGCAGTGAACGCATGCTTTCGCGCAGACGCTGCTGTGAAAGTTGATGCGTGAGCAGTTCTTCGAAAGCCAGGCGATGCTGCGCCCAGTGATGGCCAAGGGCGAGTTCATCGACGTCGGCATCGGCGGGCGGGTTGTGCAGGTAACGGATCGCGTCGGCCAGCGGCGCCAGTTGGTAGTCGCGGGCCAGTTCGGTCGGCAGCCAGTCCGGCAGGGTGCTCGGCTTGAGCAGCGTCAAGGTCTGCATGCACAACTGGCGCAGGCGCTGCTGGGTCAGCCCTTCGGTGAGCGGGTAGACCGGGGTCAGGGTTTCATCCACTGGCGGCGGTTCGTCGCCGGTGATGGCGCGGTATTCGGGGTGGTAGATTTCCAGGCCTGAGGCGCCGGGCCGGGCTTCACCGTAGCAGCGAACCCGCGTGCCACGCTTGAGGCCTTCTTTCTGCGCATTGCTGAAATGGTAGAAGCGCAGGCTCAGCCCGCCGGTGCCGTCCTGCAAGCGCACGACCAGACTGCGGCGGCGACCCATGACCACGTCGGCACCGCTGACGGTGCCTTCGACCACGGCGTCCTGCCCCGGTCGCAATGCGCCGATCGGCACCACGCGGGTGCGATCCTGATAACGCAGCGGCAAGTGGAAGAGCACGTCCTGCAGATTATCGAGGCCGACCTTGGCCAGTTTCTCGGCCATGGCTTCGCCGACACCCTTGAGTGCCGTCACCGACACTTGCGACAGCTCCGTCATGACGCTCGCTTAACCGGCCGTGACCGGCGCCGCTGGCTTGGCCACCGAGCACAGGCGAATGGAGTCGGCGAGGATCTCGATGGCTTTCGGCCGTGGGAAGCTGGCGCGCCAGGCGATCGCCACGGTGCGGAACGGCACCGGCGCGGTCAGTGGACGCACTTCAATCACGCCGGGGGCGTAGTGATGGCTGTCCACCGCCGACAGCGGCAGGATCGAGATGCCCAGGCCGGACGCGACCATGTGGCGAATGGTTTCCAGCGAGCTGGATTCTACCGTGGTGTGCTTGGCGCCGTCGTTGCCCTTGGTCAGAGTCGGGCAGGCTTCGAGCACCTGATCGCGGAAACAGTGACCTTCACCGAGCAGCAGCAGGCTCTTGTCGTTGAGCAGGCCGGCGTCGATGGATTCTTTCTTGGTCCACGGATGCTGGGCCGGCATGAGCACGTAGAACGGCTCGTCGTAAAGCGGCAGGGTCAGCACGTCGGCTTCATTGAACGGCAGGGCGATGATGATCGCGTCGAGCTCGCCGTTGCGCAGTTTGTCGCGCAGCACGTGGGTAAAGTTTTCTTCGATGTACAACGGCATCTGCGGGGCGACCCGGTGCAGTTGTGGAATCAGATGCGGGAACAGGTACGGGCCGACGGTGTAGATGGCGCCGACTTTCAGCGGTGCGGTCAGCTGGTTCTTGCCGGCCTGGGCCAGTTCACGGATGCCCTGGGCTTGTTCCAGGACTTTCTGCGCCTGGGCGACGATGCCTTCGCCGACCGGGGTCAGGCGCACGGCGCTTTTGCTGCGCTCGAAAATCAGCACACCGAGTTCGTCTTCAAGTTTTTTCACGCCCACCGACAGCGTCGGCTGACTGACGTGGCAACGCTCGGCGGCATGGCCGAAATGCTGCTCTTGGGCGAGGGTAACGATGTAGCGTAATTCTGTGAGGGTCATAGCAAGCGTCCATGAAGATGCGCGCCAAGCATACCGGCTGCAATCGATAGACGCACGTTATCAGACTGCGGGCTGAGTGCGACACCGGTCGAGGTCGGTTTGCCGCTGGCAGATATGCAAAAGGCACCTTTCGGTGCCTCTTGGCTTGGTTCTCTCGGCTGGCGGAGAACCTTGTGGGAGCTGGCAAGCCAGCTCCCACAGGTATTGCGGTGTTGCTTAGCGGCGACGTTCGAGCGAATAAACAAACGGCGCAACAATTTCGATCGAGCCGTTGTTGAGCATGTCGGCCGGCGGCTTGGGCAGCGGTTGTGCGCGGCGGATCATGTCCAGGGTGGCCCGGTCCAGATCAGCGTTGCCAGAGCGGCCCACCAGTTCGAACGACAGCACATTACCTTCGCCATCGACCACGAAACGCAGACGATTCAAGCCTTCCTTGCCCCGCGACTGCGCACTCTGCGGGTACTTCTTGTACTTCTGCAGATGCGCGAGCAGAGTGCCTTGCCAACTGGCCTTGGCCGCCAACTGAGCCGGCGACGGACCTGGTGCAGGCTGGGCGGATTTCTCCGTCGGTGCCTGGGTCGGCTGGGTATCGGCCGGTTTCTCCTCGGAAGGTTTTTCCTTCGGCGGATCAGGCAGCTTCTTCTCCACCGGCTTTGGCGGTTTCGGCTTGGGCTTAGGCTTGGGTTTGGGTACCGCGATTTCCGCTTTCGGTGCTTCAGCCAGTTTCGGGATCGGCAACTCTTCAACCGGAGCCGGTGGCTGCGGCGGTGTGACGACTTTCGGCGGAGCCGGCGGTGGCGGGGCAGGCAACGGGGCCAGCTCGACCATCATTGCCTGCGGCGGCAATTCGATGGGCGGGCGGGCGGTCCAGTTCAGCGCCAGCGCGATGGCCAGCGCGTGCACGCCCAGCACCACGGCCAGGCTACCGCTGTAACGCGTCAGCTTATGGCGCGTCGTGATCATTTCTTGGCTGCCGTCTCAAGTCCGACCAGACCGACCTTCAGGTAACCGGCGGCGCGCAGGCTGTCCATCACGCTCATCAGGTCGCCGTAATCCACGCCTTTGTCGGCCTGGAAGAAGATGGTGGTGTCTTTCTTGCCCTGGGTCTTGGCGTCGAGGGTGGCGCCGAGGGTTTCGGCTTTCACTTCGTCGTCACCGAGGAACAGGCGCTGGTCCGCTTTCACACTGAGGAACACCGGCTTCTCTGGCCGCGGCGCCGGTTTGGCGGTCGAGGCCGGCAGGTCGACTTTGATGTCCACAGTGGCCAACGGCGCGGCCACCATGAATATGATCAACAGCACCAGCATCACGTCGATGAACGGCGTGACGTTGATTTCGTGGTTCTCGGCCAGATCGTCGTCTGCGCCTTCTTTCAAATGCAGGCCCATGGCCGATTACCCCACTTTAACCATGTGCGGCTGCGAGCTGCGCTCAGGCTGGTGGTCGAGATCGCGGCTGACCAGCAACAGGACTTCTGCCGAGGCATCGGAGACCTGCGCCTTGTAACCGGCGATGGAACGGGCGAAGACGTTGTAGATCACCACAGCAGGAATCGCCGCAACCAGACCCAGTGCAGTGGCCAGCAGCGCTTCAGCGATACCCGGTGCGACAACTGCAAGGTTGGTCGTCTGGGTTTTGGCGATGCCGATGAACGAGTTCATGATGCCCCACACGGTACCGAACAGACCTACGAACGGTGCGGTCGAACCGATGGTGGCGAGGACGCCGGTGCCGCTGCTCATGTTGCGACCGCAGGCAGCAACGAGGCGCTCGAGGCGGAAGCTGACGCGTTCCTTGATGCCTTCTTTCTCGCGGCTGTTGACCGACAGGCGCATCTCTTCAAGCGCGTCATGCACCAGCAGGTTGGCGAGGGTGCCTTCCTTGCCAGCCGTGGCGCTGGCTTCCTTGAGGGTGGTGGCTTTTTTCAGTGCAGCGATTTCGCCACGCAGACGACGCTTGGCGCCCATCAGCTCGAAGCCTTTGGCGATCCAGATAGTCCAGGTGATGATCGAAGCGATGGCCAGACCGATCATCACGATTTTCACGATGATGTCGGCGTTCTGGTACATACCCCACGGCGAAAGGTCGTGGGCCATGCCCAAGGTGTTGTCGGCTTCGAGGGCTTCAGGTGCGTCGGCGGCGTCGACAGCCTGCACCGGATCGGTGGCGGCTGGTGCAGCCGGAGCGGCAGCGGGTGCGCTCTGCTCGGTGGCGGCTGGGGTGGCGGGCGCTTGGGCGTCGGCGAAGGCGGCGGTCGGTGCCAGCATCAGGCTGAGCAACAGAGCCGCGACGGCGCTCCAGGCGCGAGGTCGAGTGGTTGGCGAAGCGGGAGTTTGATTACGTGTCATGCTGGCCGGACCTGAGATAGAAAAACGTTGTTGCTCTTCCAGGCCTCGTGAGGCCGAGAACAAAAGTGGCGTGCATTATTGCAAGTAATTCTTGTTAACAAAAGTAATAGAGTAACTTTTTTTCCTTCATTGCTAGCCGTTCGTCCTGTGCCAGAGCTAGTCTGTGCCTTTCCGATGGGAGTTTTCTGATGTCCGCGCCTTCTGTTTTGATTGCCGGTTGTGGTGATGTCGGCAGTCGTCTGGCCACGCAATTGCTGGCGGCTGGCTGGCAAGTCCATGGCCTGCGCCGCGACGTTTCCAAGCTGCCGGAGGGTGTCATCGGCGTCGCCGGCGACCTGTTCAGCGAAGAGTGCCCGGCGACCTGGCCGGTAGGCGCTGTCGATTATCTGGTGTATTGCGCTGCGGCCACCGATCACGACGAAGAGGGCTATCGCAAAGCTTACGTGCAGGGTTTGCAGAATGTGCTGAGCTGGCTGGGTGACTATGGGCAAGTGCCTGAGCGGCTGATCTTCGTGTCCAGCAGCAGCGTGTACGGCCAGCAGGATGGAGCATGGGTGGATGAGACCTCCGAGACTGTCGCGGCCGGATATTCAGGTCGCTTGATGCTCGAGGCCGAGCAGGTCGCGCTCAATAGCGGCATTCCGGCAAGTGTGCTGCGCCTGACCGGCATTTACGGCCCGGGCCGCGAGTGGCTGCTGACTCAGGTGCGTCGCGGGTATCGCGTAGCTACGGAGCCACCGCTGTATGGCAATCGTATTCATGCCGATGATGCAGCGGGGCTGCTGGCGTTCTTGCTGGAAAAAGACTGCGAGGGCGTCAAGCTGGACGAGCTCTATATCGGTGTGGATGACGCGCCAGCGCCATTGGCCGAGGTGGTGGGCTGGTTGCGCGAGTACCTGGGTGTGACTGAATGGGCGGACGACGCCAGTGTGCGGCGCACCGGCAGCAAGCGTTGCAGCAATGCGCGGGCGAAAGCGTTGGGGTGGGTGCCGAAGTATCCAAGTTACCGCGAAGGCTATGCAGCGATTCTTAAAGGTAAGTGCTGAATTTTCAGCAACACAAAAACCACTGTGGGAGCGAGCCTGCTCGCGAATGCGGTATGTCAGTCATTATCAGTTCGACTGACCCACCGCGTTCGCGAGCAGGCTCGCTCCCACATTTGATCTTCTGAGGTTTCGGAAGCAGGTTACTGTTTTTCCAGCAACCACTTGCGCTCACCTGCGGCAAACTGCGGTTGCTCATCTGCCAGCGCAGCATTGACTGCCTGCAGAATCTCCAGCTCCTTGCCCTTGCGCACAAAGATCCAGTTGTTGCCCTGGCCATTGAGTTGCAGCCACATGCTGTCGTTGCCATTGCTCATGGACGCGCAATCGCCGGCCAGACACAAGGCATAACGGTCAACGCCCGGCAGGCCGGTCACCTGGCCGTCGGCCTGGAACTGCACGGTGCCGCCTTCACCCTGGCCGCTGGCGATGGTCCAGTTGCCGCCCAGGTATGCTGAGTAGAGCGCGCGTTCGAAGCTGGCACCGATTGGCGCGCCTTCCGGCACGGGGATTTGTGCGCGATCGAAGACTTGTTCGGGTTCGTTGTCGCTGGCAGCTTGTTGCAGGCGCCCGCCGTCGCGTTTCAGTTCGCTGGCGGAGCTGCCGTAGAAGTCGACCTTCCAGGCGCCGGACTCTCCGCCCAGCAGCCGTCCTTCGACGTTCTCAAAACCGTTGGTGTAGCGGGCCTGACCGGCCTTGGTGTTGACGTCCCACTCCAGATTCGGGCCGTAAGCCTGCAGCGCTTCACGCAGGGGACCGCCCTTGGCGGCGGCATCGATCGCCACCTGGTTGATCCAGGTGCCGCTGATGTCACGGTCGGCAGGGTCGCTGGCGCAGCCGCCGAGAAACAGGGCGAGCAGCGAGAGAGCTAGCGCTTTGCGCATGGTGAAATCCTTTCAAAACCTTTTCTTGCGGCAGTCGGCGCGGCGTGAAGGCCGCGCCGTGCGCATCACTCGATGACCAGAATGGCATCCATTTCAACCTGCGCACCCTTCGGCAGGGCGGCCACGCCAATGGCGGCGCGGGCAGGGTATGGCTGGTCGAAGTACTTGCCCATGATCTCGTTGACCTTGGCGAAGTGGCTCAGGTCGGTGAGGAAGATGTTCAGTTTGACGATGTCCTTGAACGAACCGCCGGCAGCTTCGGCCACGGCTTTGAGGTTCTCGAAGACCTGGACGGTCTGGGCTTCGAAGCCCTCAACCAGTTCCATGGTTTTTGGGTCCAGAGGAATCTGGCCCGACATGTACACGGTGTTGCCTGCCTTGATCGCCTGGGAGTAAGTACCGATGGCGGCCGGGGCCTTGTCGCTGGTGATGACGGTTTTGGTCATGTAGGACTCCTTGTAATAGGCAGGTTATGCGCGCATGCGGGTGATGCGGATCACCCCGGTCAAGGCGCGCAGTTTCTTGATCACGCGGGCCAGGTGCACACGGTCGTGGACGCTGACCACCAACTGCACGACGCTGATGCGACCATCGCGTTCGTCCATGCTGATTTTCTCGATATTGCCGTCGGCCGCGTTGACGCTGCTGGCCAGCAGGGCGATCAGGCCGCGCTGGTGTTCCAGCTCGACGCGCAACTCGACGTTGAATTCGCCGGTGACATCCTTGGCCCACGAGAGCTGGATGCATTTTTCCGGGTTGTGCCTGATTTCGCTGATGTTGCGGCAGTTATCCAGGTGCACGACCATGCCTTTGCCCGCCGACAGATGTCCGACAATCGGGTCGCCGGGGATCGGTGTACAGCACTTGGCGTAGCTGAGCACCAGGCCTTCGGTGCCGCGAATCGCCAGCGGACCTTCCGGGCTCGGCAGCTGCTCGCCTTCGCCAAGCAGGCGACGGGCGACCACGTACGCCATGCGGTTGCCCAGGCCGATGTCTTCGAGCAGGTCTTCGATCAGTTCGAGGCGGTACTCGGTAAGCATTGCTTTGACGCGCTCTGCCGGGATCTTCTCCAGGGAGCTGTCGAAACCGTTGAGGACCTTGTTCAGCAGGCGTTCGCCAAGACTGATGGACTCGGAGCGGCGTTGTAGCTTCAGCGCATGACGAATGTGCGTACGCGCCTTGCCGGTAACGACGAAGTTGAGCCATGCCGGGTTCGGCCGGGCGCCGGGAGCGCTGACGATCTCGACCGTGGAGCCGCTTTGCAGCGGTTCGGACAGCGGCGCGAGACGACGATTGATCCGGCAGGCGATGCAGCTGTTGCCGACATCGGTGTGCACTGCGTAGGCAAAGTCGACCGCCGTGGAGCCTTTTGGCAGCTCCATGATCCGGCCTTTGGGCGTGAACACGTAGACCTCGTCCGGGAACAGGTCGATCTTCACGCTTTCGATGAATTCCAGCGAGTTGCCGGCGCGTTGCTGCATTTCCAGCACGCCTTTGACCCACTGGCGAGCGCGGGCGTGCGTGCCTTTGGGCTGCTCGTCGCCGCTGGATTTGTACAGCCAATGGGCGGCGATGCCGTTGTTGGCCATTTCTTCCATTTCGCGGGTGCGGATCTGGATCTCGATCGGTACACCGTGCATGCCGAACAGCGTGGTGTGCAGCGACTGATAGCCGTTGGCCTTGGGGATCGCGATGTAATCCTTGAAGCGCCCTGGCAACGGTTTGTACAAATTATGCACAGCACCCAGTACGCGGTAGCAGGTATCGACCTTGTCGACGATGATCCGGAACGCGTAAACGTCCATGATCTCGTTGAAGGCCCGACGCTTGCCGCGCATTTTCTTGTAGATGCCGTAGAGGTGTTTCTGCCGACCGCTGACTTCGCCCTGGATGCCGTCGATGGCGAGGCAGTGACCGAGGGATTCTTCGATCTTGTTGACGATTTCCTTGCGGTTGCCCCGGGCGCGTTTGACCGCCTGGTAGATCCGCGCGGAACGCATCGGGTGCATGGCCTTGAAGCCGAGGTCTTCGAATTCGATGCGGATCGCGTGCATGCCCAGCCGGTTGGCGATGGGTGCGTAGATCTCGAGGGTTTCCTTGGCGATACGCCGGCGTTTTTCGCCGGACAGCACTTCCAGCGTGCGCATGTTGTGCAGACGGTCGGCGAGCTTGACCAGGATCACCCGGATGTCGCGCGCCATGGCCATGGCCATTTTCTGGAAGTTTTCCGCCTGGGCTTCGGCCTTGGTCTCGAAATTCATCTGGGTCAGTTTGCTGACCCCGTCGACCAGTTCGGCCACGGTTTCACCAAACTGCGCTTGCAGCGCTTCCTTGGCGATACCGGTGTCTTCGATCACGTCATGCAGCATCGCGGCCATCAGGCTCTGATGGTCCATGTGCATGTCGGCAAGAATATTGGCCACGGCAAGAGGATGCGTGACATACGCCTCGCCGCTGCGACGGCGTTGACCGTCATGGGCTTGTTCGGCGTAGAAATACGCTCGGCGGACCAGGTTGACCTGGTCGTTGCCGAGGTAGGTCGATAAGCGATCGGCGAGGGCGTCTATGCTCGGCATGATGATTCCTGCCGAAAGCTGTGACCCCGCGCCGTGCTACGTCGACCAGGCATAGGCTTAGACGGCCTCGTTCGACTCGTCCTCGAACGCTGCGAACAGCGGTTCATCCTGGACGATTTCCTGCTCGGCGATGAACTCGTAGCTCATCAGGCCTTCAGCAATTTCACGCAGCGCGACAACGGTCGGCTTGTCGTTTTCCCACTGCACCAATGGCTCTTTGCCGCCGGTGGCCAGTTGACGGGCACGCTTGGTAGAGAGCATGACCAGCTCAAAGCGGTTTTCCACGTGTTCTAGGCAGTCTTCAACGGTTACGCGGGCCATGGTATTCCTCGGAGCGAATGCAATATGCGCGCTGCCCGGTTGGGCGAGCGGACTGAGCAGTTTAAAAAATCACCAGCGATTAGGGAAGCGCTGATTTTTTGACCAGACCCTTCAACGCGCTGCAAGCACCAATGTAAAGCGCTTGCAGGCATTTTGGGAAGTGCTGTTTTAGCCGAGCAATTCAGCCAGCAATTTGCCGAAACGCACTTGCTGGCGTTTCTGTTGCAGCTGATTGGCGCGGAAAATCGCTTTCAGATCGTCCAGCGCGTGGGCGAAATCGTCGTTGATGATCAGGTAATCGTAATCGACGTAATGGCTCATCTCGCTGACCGCTTCGCGCATGCGGCCGTCGATGATCTCGTCGCTGTCCTGGCCGCGGTTGGTCAGGCGCTGGTGCAGGGCTTGCAGCGATGGCGGCAGGATGAAGATCGAGCGCGCCTGCGGCATCAGTTTGCGCACTTGCTCGGCGCCTTGCCAGTCGATTTCCAGAATCAGGTCGTGACCTTCGTCCAGCGTCTGCTGCAGGCGGCTTTGCGAGGTGCCGTAGAAGTTGCCGAAGACTTCGGCGCGTTCAAGGAAGTCGCCGTGCTCGCCCATCTTCACGAACTCTTCGCGGGTCACGAAATGGTAGTTCACGCCATCCACTTCGCCCGGGCGCATGGCGCGGGTGGTGTGCGAGACCGAAACGCGGATCTCCGGGTCGGCGTCGGTCAACGCCTTGACCAGACTGCTCTTGCCCGCGCCCGATGGCGCGGAAATGATGTACAGGGTGCCGGTGTGTTGGGTCATGTCAGGGTAGCCTTACTCAATATTCTGCACTTGTTCGCGCATCTGCTCGATCAACACCTTGAGGTTGACGGCGGCCTGGGTGCTGCGCGGGTCGAAGGCTTTGGAGCCCAGTGTGTTGGCCTCGCGGTTGAGCTCCTGCATCAGGAAGTCCAGACGCCGCCCGGCGGCACCACCGGACTTGAGCACCCGGCGGACTTCGATGATGTGAGTGCTCAGGCGATCCAGTTCTTCGGCCACGTCGCTTTTTTGCGCGAGGATGACCATTTCCTGTTCCAGGCGCTGCGGGTCGAGCTCAGCCTTCATGTCGGCGAAGCGGTCGAGAACCTTCTGGCGCTGGGTGGCGAGCATCTGCGGCACCAGTTCACGCAGGGTCACCACGTCTTCTTCGATGGAAGTCAGGCGGTCGTTGATCAAGCGAGCCAGCTCCGCGCCTTCGCGCTCGCGACCAGCCTTCAGATCCTTCAAGCCCTGATTGAACAGCGCCAGCGCTTCGGCGTTCAGCGCTTGCGGGTCGGTCGCATCGGCCACCAGCACGCCGGGCCAGGCCAGCACTTCCAGCGGATTCAGCGCAGCAGGATTCTTGATCAGACCGGCAACGGTTTCCGCAGCGGCCACCAGTTGCGCGGCGCGCTCGCGGTCCACTTGCAGCGGTTTGCCGGTGCTTTCTTCGGTGAAGCGCAGCGTGCATTCCAGTTTGCCCCGCGACAGGCCCTGACGCAGTGCTTCACGCACGGCGCCTTCGAGGTCGCGAAACGATTCGGGCAAGCGCAGGTGCGGTTCCAGATAGCGGCTGTTGACCGAGCGCAGTTCCCAGCTCAGGGTGCCCTGAACGCCGGCTTTCTCGACGCGGGCGAAGGCGGTCATGCTGTGCACCATGGCGGTGACCTCGCAATGCAGATCGGCGCGAAACGCTGTTTCGCAGGCGCGATTTCAATGAATTTAAGCCGACTGGCAGCAAAGGCGCAGGATTGTAGCGCAGTGCGGCGAATGCGCCCAAACACACGGTGTGACAAAGCGCTGCAGCCCGTCGGTTATGCGCGCTTGAGGGGCTTCGGTCGTCGGCCGGCGGTTTTAACCAGTGCCCACTCGCGGTGCAGGGCTCTATAATGCTCGGCAGTTTTCCGTCCTCAGTACAGGTATCCCTATGAAACGTCCAAGTGGTCGCGCTGCCGATCAGCTCCGCTCGATCCGCATCACCCGCAACTACACCAAACACGCCGAGGGATCCGTACTGGTCGAATTCGGTGATACCAAAGTCATCTGCACCGTCAGCGTCGAAAATGGCGTGCCGCGCTTCCTCAAAGGCCAGGGCCAGGGCTGGTTGACTGCCGAGTACGGCATGCTGCCGCGCGCCACCGGTGAGCGTAACCAGCGTGAGGCCAGCCGTGGCAAGCAGGGCGGTCGTACTCTCGAAATCCAGCGTCTGATCGGCCGCTCCCTGCGCGCGGCGCTGGATATGTCCAAGCTTGGCGACGTGACCCTGTATGTCGATTGCGACGTGATCCAGGCCGATGGCGGTACTCGCACCGCGTCCATCACCGGCGCCATGGTTGCGCTGGTCGATGCCCTGAAAGTGATCAAGAAGCGCGGCGGCCTGAAAGGCGGTGACCCGCTCAAGCAGATGATCGGTGCAGTCTCGGTGGGCATGTACCAGGGCGAGCCGGTGCTGGATCTGGACTATCTTGAAGATTCCGCTGCTGAAACCGACCTGAACGTAGTGATGACCAGCACCGGCGGTTTCATCGAAGTGCAGGGCACTGCTGAAGGCGCGCCGTTCCAGCCTGAAGACTTGAACGCCATGCTGGAACTGGCGAAGAAAGGCATGAACGAGATCTTCGAACTGCAGAAGGCTGCACTGGCCGACTGAGGTTTTCGACCACAAGGAGGACATGATGAGTGACGAGCAAGAGTTGCTGCCCAAACCGAGCCAGGAGGTTCGCCAGTGGGCAATGTTCTGTCACCTGTCCGCCTTGCTGGGGATCTGGATTCCGTTCGGCAATCTGATCGGGCCGTTGATCCTATGGCAGATGAAGCGCGAGAAAGACCCTTTTATCGATGCACAGGGCAAAGAGGCGTTGAATTTTCAGATCACGGTGGCGATAGCCTCAATGATCTGCTTCCTGCTCATGCTGCTGATCATTGGTTTCTTCCTGTTTGGTTTGTTGGCGATCGCCGCACTGGTCCTGACGATCATTGCAGGGGTCAAAGCCAACGAAGGTTTCCCATACAGATATCCGTTCACCTGGCGATTGATCAAGTGAAAGTCTGTTGTGTCGCAATATGAAAATACCCCGACTTATCGGGGTATTTTTATTTGTGCAACTTAATAATTGGTTTTTGTTGTAGGACTAGTCTGTTAACGATGTGCGGTTTGGCATTTATTTGCTGATGTTCCTCTATTACATCTTTGGTCACAACTGATCGGTCCAGTGCTTATTCCCGTTCTTGTTATTGGCGCGAGCTGGTTGTTAAAGTTGCCCGATGTAATGTTTCGGTTGAAACATTCCGATATGTTCAAGCCATCGATGGTACTTGAATTCCCCAGTAATCAGTGTTGAGAAAATCAGCCGGTTCACCCGTCGAGCCCAGGTAAACGCTCGCCTCGTGAATACTTAGCCAAGAATAATCCACATGATTGAGCTCGATTTCTACGGCACGCTCGTGGCCGCTTCTTTAGTACTGCTGCTCGGACGCGGACTTGTTACGCGTGTCGGCTTTCTGCGAAGTTACAATATTCCTGAACCGGTAGCAGGCGGCCTTGTGGTTGCCGTGCTCCTGTTGATATTGCGCACTTTCGACATTGAAGTCCGCTTCGATACATCATTGCAAACCCCCCTGATGTTGGCTTTCTTTGCCACCATTGGCTTGAGTGCTGACCTTGCCAGTCTGAAGAAGGGCGGCCGCATTGTCGGTATCTTCCTGCTGGCGGTCATTGGCTTGCTGGTGGTGCAGAACGCCATGGGCATCGGGTTGGCAACCCTGCTCGGGCTCGACCCTTTGATGGGCTTGCTGACGGGCTCGATCACGCTGGCCGGCGGCCACGGCACTGGCGCTGCATGGGGCGCGGTGTTCAGCGAGAAATATGGCCTGGCGTCGGCTTCAGAGCTGGCGCTGGCCTCAGCGACGTTCGGTCTGGTGCTGGGTGGTCTGATCGGTGGGCCCGTTGCCCGGTTGCTGATCAAGCGCGTGCAAGTGCCGGGTTGCAATCCGCAACAAGCGCCGCGACTGCCAAGAGGTTTTGAACAGCCAAACAAGGAACGCTCAATCACGCCGTTTTCGTTCGTCGAGACGCTGGCGCTGATTGCCGTCAGCCTGCTCGCTGGCAACCTTCTGAATGGCGTTCTGCATGGCACTGCGTTCGAACTGCCGACGTTTGTTTGCGTGCTGTTTGTAGGTGTGGTGTTGCGCAACAGTCTGTCAGCACTTGGCTTGTATCAGGTGTTCGAGCGTGAAGTTTCCGTGCTCGGCAATGTCAGCCTCTCGCTGTTTCTGGCGATCGCGCTGATGTCGCTGAAGCTTTGGGATCTGGCGGCGTTGGCATTGCCGATCTTCATCATTCTGGCCGTGCAGGCGCTGGTCATGGCGCTGTTCGCGATTTTCGTAACGTTTCGGGTGATGGGCAGCAACTATGATGCCGCCGTACTCGCTGCGGGACACTGCGGCTTTGGGCTGGGTGCCACGCCTACGGCCATTGCCAACATGCAAGCGGTGACGCAGCGCTATGGCCCTTCGCAAATCGCGTTTCTGGTGGTGCCGATGGTAGGAGCGTTCTTCATCGATATCGTTAACGTCATCGTGATCAAGCTGTACCTGGCCTTGCCATTCTTCGCTGCGGTTTAGGAAGCACGGCGCATAAAAAATGCCCGCATCTCACGATGCGGGCATTTTCTTTGGCTGCGATACGACGCTTAGATGGTCAGCGTCCAGTCGTAGTCGACGATCAACGGCGCGTGCTGCGAAAACCGTGGCTGACGCGGCAGGCGTGCACTGCGCACCGAGCGACGCAGGCCCGGGGTCAGGATCTGATAATCGAAACGCCAGCCCAGATTGAGCATCTCGGCCTGTTCGTTATCCGGCCACCAGCTGTACTGATCGCCTTCTCGGCTGACTTCGCGCAGCGCATCGACATAGCCCATGTTGCCGACAATCTCGTCCATCCAGGCGCGTTCCGGCGCCAGGAAGCCTGGAGATTGCTGGCTGTCGCGCCAGTTCTTGATGTCGAGTTTCTGCTGCGCAACGTACAGCGAGCCACAATAAATGTACTCGCGACGTTTGCGTCGCTGTTTGTCCAGGTACTTGCCGAAATCGTCCATGAGCTTGAACTTCTGGTTCAAGTCCTCATCGCCGTTCATCCCCGAAGGAAACAGCAAGGTGGCAATACTGACTTTGTCGAAATCTGCTTGCAGGTAGCGCCCGTAGCGGTCGGCCGTCTCGAAACCGAGACCGCTGATGACAGCCTTCGGTTGCAACCGCGAATACAAAGCCACGCCGCCTTGGGCAGGGACTTCAGCATCGCAGGCATAAAGGAAGTAGCCATCCAGTTGGAAGGCTGGGTCATCCAGTTCAAAGGCGGAGGCACGGGTGTCCTGCAGGCAGATGACGTCGGCATTCTGGGCTTGCAGCCAACTGAGCAAACCGCGCTCGACTGCCGCCTGAATACCATTGACGTTCACACTGATGATCCGCATAAATGGCCCCAAAAATCGCGTGCGTGTATGATACACGGCGTCAAGCTAATTAGCTAAATCCGTGGTATTTGGGGTTTTTTTCATGCAAGCGTATCAGCGCGATTTCATTCGTTTTGCCATCGATCGCGGCGTTTTGCGCTTCGGTGAGTTCACCCTGAAGTCCGGGCGCACCAGTCCCTACTTCTTCAACGCCGGCCTGTTCAACTCGGGTTCGGCCCTGGCGCAGCTGGGGCGTTTCTACGCCGCCGCCATCACCGAGAGCGGCATCCCCTTCGACGTTCTGTTTGGCCCGGCTTATAAAGGTATTCCGCTGGCGGCCACGACCGCCGTTGCGCTGGCCGAGCATCACGATCGTGACCTGCCGTGGTGCTTCAACCGTAAGGAAGCCAAGGCCCACGGCGAGGGCGGCAGCCTGGTTGGCGCGCCGCTGACTGGCGAAGTCTTGATCATCGACGACGTGATCACCGCCGGCACCGCCATTCGTGAAGTGATGCAGATCATCGCTTCCCAAGACGGCGCCAAAGCCGCCGGTGTGCTGATCGCGCTGAACCGCCAGGAGCGTGGCAACGGCGAATTGTCGGCCATCCAGGAAGTCGAGCGTGACTTCGGCATTCCGGTGATCAGCATCGTCTCGCTGAATCAGGTGTTGGAGTTCCTCGCCGACGATCCGCAGCTCAAGCAACACCTCCCAGCCGTGGAAGCGTACCGCGCCCAATTTGGCGTGTGATACGCACCTGTAGGAGCTGCCGAAGGCTGCGATCTTTTGATCTTGTTTTTCAGGATCAAGATCAAAAGATCGTCCGATCGCGGCCCGAGCCTTCGGCAGCTCCTACAGTGGTCTACGCAGTTTTTGCCATTTGATCAGCAGTCTCAGCGCCAGTCCCGCATTGACCAGCGCAAACACCAGCAGCGCTACAACCACCATCACGTACAACGTGCGATCCACATCGAAATCCCACAAATCCAGCGTGCTGCTGTCGATGATGCTAACCGCAGCCGGCAAGTTGACGTAAAACAGCGCCACAAACGCGCACGTCAGTGGCACTGCTTGCCAGCAGAAAGCAGCCATCACCTTGTCTCGACTGCGCTTTCGGCCCTGCGAACCTTTTTGAAATTCATCCTCAGCCAACGCTGCATTAAGCGCCGGCCATGCCAGATTGAACATGAACGTGGTCAGGGTCAGCAGCAAGCCACTGACCGCGACGATGTTACTGAACGGCATTCAGACCCAGCGTTGCACAGAGCAATGCGTGGGAATCTTCGCTGATCTCGAATTGCCCGGCGCTGCCCTTGCGTTTGGTGATGGGTTTGAAGGTCGGCTCGTTCTGGGTGATGAGCATGTTCAATTCATCGCGGATCACGTCCGAGCTGATCACCACCAGAAACACGTTTTGCGCATGCTCGGCGGACTGGATTACGGCGCGCATGCTGTGCTGCAGGATGTCGTCGAGCTGATTGCGAAAACGCGAAACGGTGTTCTTCAGCAGGGTTTTGCTTTGGCTCTGGGTCAGTTGAAAGATCGTCGAGATCTGCGATTCGGTCGGCAGGGTTTGCCCAAAGTAACTCTGAATCAGATACAGCAGGCGATCCTGTTTGGCTTCGTCCGCCCGGCTGGGCATGCCGCCCTCAACCAGCATTTTCAGGTATTCGGTCAGGCTGGCTTTGGCGATGCGCTCCAGCGCATGGGCGATTTCAGCGTCGCCGATGCGCAAGGTCTTTTTTACCGGTTCCTTTTGTTCCTGCTCGAAAGCATCGGCGTCGATCGTGAACGAGATCTGCATGAGTCGCCGCTCCGGTTATTTGTCGCTGGCGGCTGGGTAGGGATCCTGGGGTGCATCTCCTTGGCCGGTGAGCACTTTCCAGCCCTTGAGTGGGTGAGAGGCTTCGGTGAAGTCAGGGCAGGGCGGCATCGAAGTCTGCGAAGGGGCTGAATACTCTCGGCCGCAGTCCACGCAGGCGTAAGTGCCAGCCGAAATGTCACTGCCGTAAGGAACGCTGTTTTTTTGCATGGGAAGATCTCCGTTGGATGAGGGGAAGATCCTATGGAGATTTGTTCTGAAGGGATGTCGGACGTTTCGCTGTGTCGAGTCAGGCGTTTCCTGCGCGCACAAAAAAGATCGCAGCCTTCGTCAGCTCCTACAGAAATTTCGCATCAACGAAATTTGCAGGCGCTGCCGCAGATTGCGATCTCCGGTGTATCAGCGATCAAGGACGCTTGCGATTGCTGATCAGCGTACCCACGCCAGTATCAGTGAAGATTTCCAGCAGAATCGCGTTCGGCACACGACCGTCGATGATCAACGAACTACCTACGCCACCCTGAACCGCTTCCAGTGCGCAGCGGATCTTCGGCAGCATGCCGCCGTAGATCGTGCCATCGGCGATCAGGTCGTCGACCTGCTGCGTGCTCAGGCCGGTCAGCACGGTGCCCGACTTGTCCATCAGGCCGGCAATGTTGGTCAGCAGCATCAGCTTTTCAGCTTTCAGTGCTTCGGCAACCTTGCCCGCCACCAGGTCGGCGTTGATGTTGTACGACTCGCCGTTCTCACCGACGCCAATCGGCGCGATGACCGGGATGAAGTTGCCTTTGACCAGCAGATTCAACAGCTCGGTATTGATGCCGACGACTTCGCCGACATGGCCGATGTCGATGATTTCCGGCTGGGTCATCTCCGGGGTCTGGCGGGAGACGGTGAGCTTCTTCGCCCGGATCAGCCCGGCATCCTTACCGGTCAGGCCGATGGCGCTGCCGCCATGGCGGTTGATCAGGTTGACGATGCTCTTGTTGACCTGACCGCCAAGGACCATTTCCACCACGTCCATGGTCGCCGCGTCGGTAACGCGCATGCCGTCGACGAAGTGGCTTTCGATCGACAGGCGCTTGAGCAGATCACCGATCTGCGGGCCGCCACCGTGCACGACCACCGGGTTGATGCCCACGGCTTTCATCAGCACGATGTCGCGGGCGAAGCCGGTTTTCAGCTCCTCGCTTTCCATCGCGTTGCCGCCGTATTTGATCACCAGGGTCTTGCCGACATAGCGTCGGATGTAAGGCAGCGCTTCGGACAGGACCTTGGCAGTGTTGGCGGCGGCTTCGCGTTCGAGGGTCATTCAGGGCTCCGGGTGGATCAGAACGGTAGTTGGAGATCAGGTGCAACGCGTTTCAGTTGGGCGTGGAACACATCCTTGATGCGCTGCAATTCAGCCTCGTCATCGGCCTCGAAGCGCAGCACCAGCACCGGTGTGGTGTTGGACGCGCGCACCAGGCCCCAGCCTTTGGCGTAATCGACACGCACGCCGTCGATGGTGGTCAGGTCGGCGCCTTCGCCCCACTGAGCATCGTGCAGTGCATCAATGATGCTGAATTTGCTCTCTTCGGTCACATGGATATTGATTTCCGGCGTGGAAATATCGTTCGGGAAGGTCGCAAACAGCTCTTCCGCGGTGGATTTTTCCTTGCTGAGGATCTCCAGCAGACGTGCGGCGCTGTAGATGCCGTCGTCGAAACCGAACCAGCGTTCCTTGAAGAAGATGTGCCCGCTCATTTCGCCGGCCAACAGTGCGCCGGATTGTTTCATTTTCTTTTTGATCAACGAGTGACCGGTCTTCCACATTAGCGGCCGACCACCGTATTCCTTGATCAATGGCACCAGGCGACGGGTGCATTTGACGTCGAAGATGATTTCCGCGTCCGGGTTGCGCGCCACTACGTCGCGAGCGAACAGCATCAGCAGACGATCCGGGTAGACGATGCTGCCGGTGTTGGTCACCACGCCAACGCGGTCGCCGTCACCGTCGAAGGCCAGGCCGATATCGGCGTTGGTCTCTTTGACTTTGGCAATCAGGTCTACGAGGTTTTCCGGTTTGCCCGGATCCGGGTGATGGTTCGGGAAGTTGCCGTCGACTTCGCAGAACAGCGGGATGACTTCGCAGTTCAGCGCTTCGATCAGTTGCGGGGCGATCACGCCGGCCGCGCCATTGCCGCAGTCGACCACGACTTTCAGGCGACGAGCGAGTTTGATGTCCTGGACGATTTCGGTGTTGTAGCGGTCGAGGATTTCGACCTGAGTGACGCTGCCCTGGCCAGTGCTCAGGTCGTTGTTCTTGATGCGTTCGTGCAGCACCTGAATCTGCTCGTTGGCGAGGGTGTCGCCGGCGATGACGATTTTGAAGCCGTTGTAGTTCGACGGATTGTGGCTACCGGTGAGCATCACCCCGGACTTGCCGGCCAGCACGTTGGCGGCGTAGTACAGTGCCGGCGTTGGCACCAGGCCGACATCGCTGACGTGGCAACCGCTCTCGGCGATGCCGCGAATGAGTTCCGCGACCAGCTCCGGGCCGGACAGGCGACCGTCACGACCGACCGACACGTTCGGCTCGCCCTGGGCCAGGCTCTGCGAGCCGATGGCGCGACCGATCCAGTAGGCGGTTTCACCGTTGAGGAATTCCGGCACGGTGCCACGAATGTCGTAGGCGCGGAAAATGCTGTCAGGCAGCGTCGGGGCGATCTTGGCGGGGGTGCTCATCTGTGGACATGCTCCATCTCGAAAAGGGCGGGACAGACCGGCGAAAGATTCGACGGCAGGCTCAAACTGAAGGGTATGACGGCGTTTTCCACAGAGAGTTCGTGCTATGAAAGGGCCATGACGCCCCGGCTGGCGTGGCTTTCGGCCGGCAAAACCTTGATTTACGGTGTTAAAACCTGCTGCCGATATAGCGCATTTTTTGTGGCGAGGGGATTTATCCCCGATGGGCTGCGCAGCAGACCCAAAATCTTGGGGCCGCTTCGCAGCCCAACGGGGATAAATCCCCTCACCCCATAATTTCTATCCGGTTATTTGGTGCCAGTGTGGCCAAAGCCGCCGGTACCGCGCTCGGTCTCGACAAACTCTTCAACCATTTCGAAATGCGCCTGCACCACCGGTACCAGCACCAATTGCGCCAGGCGTTCGCCGACGGTCATGGTGAAGTCGCTCTGGCCGCGGTTCCAGCAGGAGACCATCAGCGGGCCCTGGTAATCGGAGTCGATCAGGCCGACCAGATTGCCCAGCACGATGCCATGTTTGTGGCCCATGCCCGAGCGCGGCAGGATCAGCGCGGCGAGATTCGGGTCGCCGATGTACACCGACAGGCCGGTGGGAATCAGCACGGTTTCACCCGGTTTGATCACGATGTCCTGTTCCAGCATGGCGCGCAGGTCGAGGCCGGCGGAGCCCGGAGTGGCGTATTGCGGCAGCGGGAATTCGCTACCGATGCGTGGATCGAGGATCTTGGCTTGCAAAGCGTGCATGTAAATTAAACCTGGTTCAGACGTTCGGCGATAAAAGTGACCAGTTGGCGAGCGATCTTGCTCTTGCTGGTCTGGGCGAAAACCGTGGCGTGCAGCTCACGGTCGATGACGCTGCAGGCGTTTTCTTCGCTGTTGAAACCGATGCTCGGGTTGGCGACGTCGTTGGCGACGATCAGATCGAGATTCTTGTCCTTCAGCTTGCGTGCAGCGTAGTCGAGCAGGTGTTCGGTTTCGGCGGCGAAGCCGACACTGAACGGACGGTCGGGACGGGTCGCGATGGTGGCCAGAATGTCCGGGTTGCGCACCATTTGCAGGACGAAGCCGTCACCGCTCGTAGGATCTTTCTTGAGTTTATGCGGGGCGACGACTTCAGGGCGGTAGTCCGCCACCGCTGCAGACGAGATGAACACGTCGCAAGGCATGGCCGATTCGCAGGCGGCGAGCATGTCGCGGGCGCTGACCACATCAATCCGCGTCACGCGATCAGGCGTCGGCAAGTGCACCGGGCCGCTGATCAAAGTGACACGGGCGCCGGCTTCCACGGCTGCTTCGGCGAGGGCAAAACCCATTTTGCCGGAGCTGTGGTTGGTGATGTAGCGCACCGGGTCGATGTTTTCCTGAGTCGGGCCGGCGGTGATCACCACATGCTTGCCGGTCAGGGCCTGGCGCTGGAAGCAATCAGCGGCGAGCAGGGCCAGATCGGTGGCCTCCATCATGCGGCCCATGCCGACGTCGCCGCAGGCCTGGCTGCCCGAGGCCGGGCCGAAAGTCTTCAGGCCACGGCTTTCCAGCAGTTGCAGGTTGGCCTGGGTCGCCGGGTCGCGCCACATCGCCTGATTCATCGCTGGCGCGACAGCAACCACGGCGTCGGTGGCCAGCACCAAGGTTGTCAGCAGATCGTTGGCAATGCCTTGGGCCAGACGGGCGATCAGGTCGGCGGTGGCCGGGGCGATCAGCACCAGATCGGCCCATTTCGCCAGCTCGATATGACCCATGGCGGCTTCGGCGGCAGGGTCGAGCAAGTCGAGGTGAACCGGGTGGCCCGACAGGGCCTGCATGGTCAGCGGGGTAATGAATTCGGCGCCGCCATGGGTCATGACCACGCGCACTTCGGCACCCTGGTCGATCAGGCGGCGAACCAGATCGGCGCTCTTGTAGGCCGCAATGCCGCCGCCGACGCCCAGAACGATGCGTTTCCGATACAGCCGCTGCATAGGTCTGCCTTTCATTTCGTTGATGACGGCGGCGCGATACCCCTCCCCAGGGTTGAATCGACCGCCAAAAAGATGGGCTACGATATCACAGCGACCGCTACGGAACAGCGGCGCCCACAGACAAGGAGGTGCTATGAGTATTCGCGATTGGCCGGCGGCGGAACGGCCTCGGGAAAGGCTGTTGGAACACGGCGCAGGGAGTCTTTCGGACGCTGAGTTGTTGGCGATTTTTCTGCGCACCGGATTGCCCGGAAAAAGCGCTGTGGACCTCGCCAGACATCTGCTGACGCAATTCGGTGGCCTGCGTTTGCTGCTCGAGGCCGATCAGGACGCATTCAGCAAACAACTGGGCCTCGGCCCCGCCAAGTTCGCGCAGCTGCAAGCCGCGCAGGAAATGAGCAAGCGCCATCTGGCCGAGCGCTCACGACAGAAACCGGCACTGGAGAACCCTCAGGTCGTCCGCGATTACCTCAAGGCGATGCTGCGGCATGAGCCGCACGAGGTGTTCGGCTGCCTGTTTCTCGATTCAAAGCATCAGGTGCTTAATTTCGAGGCGCTGTTTCGCGGCTCGATCGACAACACCAGCGTGCACCCACGGGAGGTGGTGAAGCGGGCGCTGGCCAATAACGCGGCGGCGGTGATCCTGTGTCACAACCATCCGTCCGGCAACACCGATCCTAGTCAGGCCGATCGGCTGCTGACCAAGCGCCTGCAGAAAGCGCTGGAGCTGATTGACGTGCGAGTGCTCGATCACTTCATCGTCGGAGACGGCGAACCGCTGTCGATGGCGGAGTGTGGCTGGATGTAGTTCTCGGCGCCGATTCTGGACCTTGTGGGAGCGAGCCTGCTCGCGAAGGCGTTTTATCAGTCAGCATCATTGTTTGCTGAAAGACCGCTTTCGCGAGCGGGCTCGCTCCCACAGATTGTTTCCATCCACCGGCGTGTCAGGCAGGTTATTTGAGGCTGATCTTGGAGTAATCCTGCCGGCCAAACGGGCTGACGGAATAACCCTGAACATCCTTGCGCGTCAAAGCGTAGGCCGTCGGGTGCGCCAGTGGCAGCCACAATGCCTGCTGCTGGATCTGCGCTTGTGCCTGCTCATACAGCTTGGTGCGCACGCCTTGCTCGCTGGTGGTCTTGCCGGCGCTGATCAGCTTGTCCAGATCGGCGTTGCAGTACCGCGCGAAGTTGGTCCCGGACTTCACTGCTGCGCAGGAAAACTGCGGAGTGAGGAAGTTGTCCGGGTCGCCGTTGTCACCGGCCCAGCCCATGAACAGCAGATCATGTTCGCCGGCCTTGGCGCGACGAATCAGCTCGCCCCATTCGATCACACGAATTTCTGCCTGGATGCCGATCTCGGCCAGATCCGACTGCAGCATCTGCGCGCCGAGGCTTGGGTTCGGGTTGAGCAGGCTGCCCGATGGCCGCGTCCAGATCGTGGTCTGGAAGCCGTCCTTCAAGCCGGCCTTGGCCAGCAGCGCCTTGGCCTTGGCCACGTCGTGCGGATAGCCCGGCAGGTTCTTGGCATAGCTCCAGGTGTTCGGTGGGTATGGCCCATTGGCTGCCTCGGCGGTGTCTTCGAACACGGCTTTGATGTAGTTGGCCTTGTCGAAAGCGAGGTTGATCGCCTGGCGCACTTCCGGCTTGTCCAGCGGCGGATGCTGGCTGTTAATGCCCACGAAAGCGGTCATGAACGCGTCAGTCTTTTCGACTTTCAGCGTCGGTTCCTTCAGCGCGGCCTGTACATCCAATGGTTTCGGCGACAGGGCGATCTGGCATTCATTGCGCCGCAGCTTTTGCAGGCGCACGTTGGCGTCCGGCGTGATGGCGAAGATCAACGGGTCGACGGCAGGCTTGCCATGGAAATAATCCGGGTTGGCCTTGTAGCGAATCGCCGCGTCTTTCTGAAAGCGATTGAACACGAACGGACCGGTGCCGATCGGCTGGCTGTTGAGTTTGTCGGTGGCGCCGGCCTTCATCAGTTTGTCGGCGTATTCGGCGGAATAGATCGAGGCGAAGCCCATGCTCAGGGTCGCGAGGAAGGTCGAATCCGGATGATCAAGCGTGAAACGCACGGTGAGCGGGTCAAGGGCGTCGATCTTCTTGATCAGGGTTGGCAGTTGCATCGACTGCGCATGGGGGAAGCCGCTCTGCGCGACTTTGTGCCACGGGTTGGCCGGGTCGAGCATGCGGTCGAAGCTGAATTTGACGTCTTCGGCACTCAGCTCGCGGCTCGGCTTGAAGTAATCGGTTGTGTGAAATTTCACCTGCGGGTGCAGTTTGAACACATAGGTGAGGCCGTCGGTGCTGACTTCCCAGCTGTCGGCAAGGCTCGGAATGACCTTGCCGCTGGCGGTGTCGAAATCCACCAGGCGGTTCATCAATACGTCAGCCGAAGCATTGGTGGTGGTCAGTGAGTTGTACTGCACCACGTCGAACCCTTCAGGGCTGGCCTCGGTGCACACGCTCAACGCGGCGGCCTGGGCAAGGGGGCTCAGCAGGAGCGGGGCGAGCAACAGGGGTAGGGCAGCGAGGCGCATGGTCGGTTTCCTTTACAGATCGAAGGCCCATCTGCAAGTGCAGTCTGGAAAAGTCCTACCCTAGAGCTCTGAATTGCAAATGACTATCCCCTTTTTGCATTTTCAGGCGCACTCTTGCGCGGTTTCTAGCGTGGGCCGCCCGATGAAAAGTCTGAATCGCCTGTAGGACGGGATTTCTGCGACGAGTGGTCAAAACTGGCCGCAGCCTTTGTCCAAGGCGTCTGCGGCGGAAAAAATCGCCCTTTTGCCGATTGATTGCACACCGATTGTTGTTGCACCCCGGTCTTTCTGGTATAAAGCAGCGCTCTTTTCTAGGGGCCCGGTTCCTTCACTGTAGGTGTAGCCGGTAAGACCTCTAAAGAAACGCGGCGCCTGGCGCCAAATGACTGAGAGATTAAGCGGCCAACCCATGCCGGGTTGGGCATGTGGTTTTAGAGGGCTGAGGCATGTCGAGAGTATGTCAAGTTACCGGTAAGGGTCCGGTGACTGGGAATAACATTTCCCACGCAAACAACAAAACCCGTCGTCGTTTCCTGCCGAACCTGCAGCATCACCGCTTCTGGGTTGAAGAAGAGAAACGTTTTGTGCGTCTGCGCGTATCTGCCAAAGGCATGCGTATCATCGACAAGCGTGGCATCACTGTCGTGCTCGCCGAACTTCGCCGCGATGGCAAGATTTAAGGGAGCTAATCATGCGTGAATTGATTCGTTTGATCTCGAGCGCCGGTACTGGTCACTTCTACACTACCGACAAGAACAAGCGTACTACCCCGGACAAAATCGAGATCAAGAAATATGATCCGGTTGTTCGCAAGCACGTGATGTACAAGGAAGGCAAAATCAAGTAATTGATTTTTCCTGACTGCGAAAAAGGCCCGTATCGTGAGATACGGGCCTTTTTTTTGCCTTGGATTCTGCGGTGACCGGTTGGGCCTTATCGCTGGCAAGCCAGCTCCCACATTGATTGCCGGTCTTCACAGAACCTGTGTCATGCACAAAACCTGTGGGAGCTGGCTTGCCAGCGATGAGGGCCGATCAGCCAGCAAACATCTCAAGCCTTCTGTTCAAAGATCACATAAACCTTGCGGCAAGCCTCCAGCACTTCCCAGGTGCCGCGAAAACCCGCCGGGATCACGAAGCGATCGCCAACGCGCAAGGTCTTGGCATTGCCATCGCTGTCACGCAATACCGAAACCCCCTGCAGAATCTCGCAGTACTCATTCTCGGTGTAATTCACCGTCCACTGGCCCACCGCGCCTTCCCACACACCAACGCCCATTTGCCCACAAGGGCTGTCGTATTGATGAAACACCGCTTGCTCAGGGTCGCCTTTGAGCACTTTCGCCGGGTCCGGGCGATAACGCTCGGCTGCGCTGCTGGCGAGGCTGATGTCGACGACATTCTGGATGTTCATTGTTGTTTTCTCCGTTAATGACGGCGCGTTGGCTGGAATGGGCCAAAGTCTATGTTTATTAAAATGAACACCGCAAGGCCGTATGGCCAGCTTATGTCAAATATATTGAAACAAACCCGGTCGCTGGTTTAGGGTGGCGGGTGCCTCGGGCCGAAAGTGCAGGCTGGCCGGGCAGAATTCTTGAACAGCGCCGCAGCGCTTGCGGTGCTCGTATTCAATAAGAGGAGGACACCCGAATGACCACCCTGACTCGTGCCGACTGGGAACAACGCGCCCGCGATCTGAAAATCGAAGGCCGCGCCTTCTTGAATGGCGAATACACCGACGCCGTTTCCGGCGAAACCTTCGAATGCATCAGCCCGGTCGATGGCCGCTTGCTCGGCAAGATCGCCAGCTGCGACGCCGCCGATGCTGACCGTGCTGTAGAAAACGCCCGCGCCACCTTCAACTCCGGCGTCTGGTCGCGCCTGGCGCCGACCAAACGCAAAGCCACCATGATCCGCTTCGCCAGCCTGCTGAAACAGCACGCCGAAGAACTCGCGCTGCTGGAAACCCTCGACATGGGCAAGCCGATCAGCGATTCGCTGTACATCGACGTGCCGGGTGCGGCGCAGGCGCTGAGCTGGAGCGGTGAAGCGATCGACAAGATCTACGACGAAGTCGCCGCGACCCCACATGATCAACTGGGCTTGGTGACTCGCGAGCCGGTGGGCGTGGTCGGCGCTATCGTGCCGTGGAACTTCCCGCTGATGATGGCTTGCTGGAAACTCGGCCCGGCGCTGTCGACCGGTAACTCGGTGATCCTCAAGCCGTCGGAAAAGTCGCCGCTGACCGCCATCCGTATCGCTGCGCTGGCCATTGAAGCCGGTATTCCGAAAGGCGTGCTCAATGTGCTGCCGGGCTATGGCCACACCGTCGGCAAGGCGCTGGGTCTGCATAATGATGTCGACACGCTGGTCTTCACCGGCTCGACCAAGATCGCCAAGCAACTGATGGTCTACGCCGGCGAATCGAACATGAAGCGCGTCTGGCTGGAGGCCGGCGGCAAGAGCCCGAACATCGTCTTCGCCGATGCGCCGGATCTGCAGGCCGCCGCTGAATCCGCCGCCAGCGCCATCGCCTTCAACCAGGGCGAAGTCTGCACCGCCGGTTCGCGTCTGCTGGTCGAGCGCTCGATCAAGGACAAATTCCTGCCGATGGTGATCGAGGCGCTGAAAACCTGGAAGCCCGGCAATCCGCTGGACCCGGCGACCAACGTCGGTGCGCTGGTCGATACCCAGCAGATGAACACCGTGCTGTCGTACATCGAATCCGGCCATAGCGATGGCGCCAAACTGGTCGCCGGCGGCAAGCGCATCCTCCAGGAGACCGGTGGCACTTACGTCGAGCCAACCATTTTCGATGGTGTGAGCAATGCGATGAAGATTGCTCAGGAAGAGATTTTCGGCCCAGTGTTGTCGGTGATCACTTTCGATAGCGCCGAAGAAGCCATCCAGATCGCCAACGACACGCCATACGGTCTGGCCGCAGCGGTGTGGACCCAGGACATCTCCAAGGCGCATCTGACTGCCAAGGCCCTGCGCGCCGGTAGCGTGTGGGTCAACCAGTACGATGGCGGCGACATGACCGCGCCGTTCGGTGGCTTCAAGCAGTCGGGTAACGGTCGCGACAAATCGCTGCACGCCTTCGACAAGTACACCGAGCTGAAGGCGACGTGGATCAAGCTGTAAGACGTTAGCGAGCCCGGTCACTCCGGGCTTCCTGACCAAACAGAGATCCCCTGTGGGAGCGAGCCTCTGTGGTGAGGGGATTTATCCCCGTTCGGCTGCGAAGCAGTCGCTAAACCATTGCACGCGGTGTACCTGGTACATCGTGGTTGCAGGTTTTGGGGCCGCTGCGCGACCCAACGGGGATAAATCCCCTCGCCACAGGGGCTCGCTCCCACAGTGATTTTGTGGTGCATATAAAAATATCCACAGGAGCGTGGAACATGCGGTGGGCGACGTATTTCGCCGTGTTGGCGTCTGTCTTGAGTGTCGGCCTGGCCCTGGGGGTCAGCATGCCGCTGGTGTCGTTGCGTCTGGAGGGCTGGGGCTACGGCTCGTTCGCGATCGGTGTGATGGCAGCCATGCCGGCGATCGGCGTGTTGCTGGGGGCGAAGGTTTCCAGCCATCTCGCTGCGTATTTCGGCACGGCGAACCTGATGCGCCTGTGCCTGTGGGCCGGGGCATTGTCGATCGGCCTGCTGGCGCTGCTGCCGAGTTATCCGATCTGGTTGCTGCTGCGGTTGCTGATCGGTGTGATCCTGACCATCGTGTTCATTCTTGGCGAGAGCTGGATCAATCAGCTGGTGGTCGAGCAGTGGCGCGGGCGTCTGGTGGCGCTGTATGGCAGCAGCTATGCGCTGAGCCAGCTGTCCGGTCCGTTGCTGCTGGGTGCGCTGGGTACCGAGCATGATTACGGTTTCTGGGTCGGGGTCGGTCTGCTGACGCTCTCGCCTTTCCTGCTGCTGGGGCGCAGCGGCGCGCCGAGCAGCGAGGCCAACAGCGTCACGTTTGGTGATCTGTGGGGCTTCGCCCGTGAGCTGCCGGCGATTGCCTGGGCGGTGTCATTGTTCGCCGCGTTCGAAGCGATGATCCTGACGTTGCTGCCGGTGTACTGCCTGCAACAGGGGTTCACCGCCGAAATCGCGCTGGCCATGGTCAGCACCGTGGTGGTCGGCGATGCGCTGCTGCAATTGCCGATTGGCGCCCTGGCCGATTACCTGTCGCGGCGCACGCTGTTTGCCGGGTGCGCGGTAGTGTTAATGCTGTCGAGTCTGGCCATTCCAATGCTGCTCGACACGCTGCTGATCTGGCCGCTTTGGGTGCTGTTCGGCGCCAGTGCTGGCGGCTTGTTTACCCTGTCGCTGATTCTGATTGGCGAGCGTTATCGTGACGATGCGCTGGTGCGCGCCAATGCGCATATTGCCCAGTTGTGGGGTGTCGGTTGTCTGGTCGGGCCGTTGGCGGCGGGGGCGGGGAGTCAGTGGATCAACGGGCATGCGTTGCCACTGTTGATGGCGGCGGGGGCTTTCGGGTTGGTTATCCTGTTGTTGCGCCAGGGCGCCTTCGGCAAAATCCAGACTGCTTGAGATCAAAAGATCGCAGCCTTCGGCAGCTCTTACAGGGCAAACGCATTTCCAACTGTAGGAGCTGCCGAAGGCTGCGATCTTTGCTTTTTACAGCATCCGCTCCAGGCCGACGCTGGTGCTGAACCATGAGTTGAAGCGCCGCCACCAGCTCCCCGGCTCCTTGGTCAGGGTGTGCATCTGGCCGTTGTCCTCGGTGACCCAGACGACCTTGCCGTCCTCGAGTTTCGCCTGATAACTCAAGGTTGGCGCCATGCCTTGCAGTGCCAGTGCGCGCACATGCTCGGCCAGTTCCGGGCTGTCCACCAGGACGCCGACCTCGGTGTTCCACAGCACCGAGCGCGGGTCGAAATTGAACGAACCGATAAACGATTTGCGTCGATCAAAGATCATCGCCTTGCTGTGCAGGCTGGAATCCGAGCCGCGAAACGACTTGCTGTAGAACACGCGTGGCCCGCTGCCGTAGTTATCCCCAGGCTGGCGGCGCAACTCATAGAGTTTCACCCCGTGTTCAAGCAACGCCTTGCGATAGGGCGCGTAACCGCCATGCACCGCCGGCACGTCAGTGGCCTCCAGTGAATTGGTCAGCAGGCTCACGGAGACCCCGGCATCGGCGCGCCCGGTCAGATAGACCAGCCCTGGCTGACCCGGCACGAAGTAGGCGGAAATCATGATCAGCTCTTTGCTGACGCCGGTCAGTTCCGGCGCCAGTTGCGTGGTCAGCAGCAGATGCGGATCGGGTTCGCCCTTGGACAGGACCTTGCTCGGCGCATCCCACAAGGCCTGGTTCCAGGCCCAGATCAGCTCTCTGCGCCAGATGTCCATGCGCGGGTCGGTGGTGAACTTCATCAACTGCTGATACAGCGCGTGGTTCTGCTTGCGGGTTTCTTCCAGCGACTCTTCCAGGCGCGTGCGCGTGTTTTGCAGGTCGGCGGCGGTCGGTTGGCTGGAGAGGAATTCGTCGATCGGCTTGCTCAGCGCGCTGTTCCAGTACTGGTCGAAACTGTGCCCGAGCTGCTCGGCCACCGGGCCGATGCTGAGCATGTCGATGTCGGTGAAATTCAGGTTGGCTTCGGCATCGAAATATTCATCGCCCAGATTGCGCCCGCCGACGATAGCCGCGCTGTTGTCCGCCAGCCACAGTTTGTTGTGCATGCGCCGGTGCTGCACGGACAGGTTGAACAGTCGCCCGGCCGCACGCGTGACGCCGGTGCTGCGTCCCAGGTGCAACGGATTGAACAAACGAATCTGGATCTGCGGATGTGCCGCAAGGGTGGCGATGATCTGGTCGAGGCCGTCGCTGGTGGTGTCATCGAGCAGGATGCGCACGCGCACGCCACGGTCGGCAGCCTTCAACACTTCCTCCACCAGCATCCGCGTGCTGATGCCGTCGTGGACGATGTAGTACTGCAAATCGAGGCTGACCTGGGCATGGCGAATCAGCTCGGCGCGTGCGGTAAAGGCCTCGCCACTGTCCGAGAGCAGGCGAAACCCCGATTGCCCTTTGTAGGGTGCGGCCTGAGCCTGAATCGAACGGCCGAAGCTGGAGTCCGACGCCGGCAGGGCCTGGCTTGGTTCGCGCGGCACATCAAGGCTGGCGCAGCCGCTGAGGAACGAGGCGAGTATCAGTAAAGCGAGTAGGGGCTGTCTGAAGCTCACGTAGGGTCGTTCCGGTTGGCGGCTGAGGTCGGCAATTTGGACGCCGGGCGCGCAAAAAAGGTCAGTCGGTCTCGGCGAGTAATTTGATTGCCGCAGCACCGACCTTGCGCACCGCTTCTTCGATTTGCGCTGTTGGTTTGGCAGCGTAGTTCATCCGCAAACAATTGCGGTACTTGCCCGAGGCGGAAAAGATGCTGCCAACGGCAATCTGTACGCCCTGATCGTGCAGCGCACGATTCAGTTTCAGCGTGTCGAAACCTTCCGGCAGCTCCACCCAGAGCATGAAGCTGCCCTGCGGGCGACTGGCGCGGGTGCCGGCCGGGAAATAGCGCGTCACCCAGTCGATCATCGCGTCACGATTGCGTTGGTACTGCATGCGCATACGCCGCAAGTGCGGCTCGAAATGGCCGGTCTTGATGAATTCGGCGATAGCTATCTGCGGTTGTGGTGCGGTGGAGCCGGTGCTGATGTATTTCATGTGCAGCACTCGCTCCAGATATCGGCCCGGCGCCACCCAGCCGATGCGCAGCCCCGGCGCCAGGGTCTTGGAGAACGAGCTGCAGAGCAACACGCGGCCGTCTTCGTCGAAGGATTTGATCGTACGCGGGCGCGGGTAGGTGTAGGCCAGCTCGCCATACACATCGTCTTCAATGATCGCCACGTCGAAACGCTGGGCGAGCGTCAACAACGCGCGTTTGCGCGACTCGGGCATGACGTAGCCGAGCGGGTTGTTGCAGTTTGGGGTGAGCTGAATGGCCTTGATCGGCCACTGTTCCAGCGCCAGTTCCAGGGCGTCGAGGCTGATCCCGGTGAGCGGGTCGGTGGGGATTTCCAGGGCTTTCATGCCCAGGCCTTTGAGGGTCTGCATGGCGCCGTGAAAACTCGGCGAGTCCACCGCGACGATGTCGCCCGGCTCGCAGATCGCATGGATGCTGGTGGACAGCGCTTCGTGGCAGCCAGTGGTGATCACCAGATCGCTGGCGCTCAACTGACAGCCGGAATCGAGCATCAGCCGTGCGATCTGTTCGCGCAGTTCGAGGTTGCCGTGGATGTTGTCGTAATACAGACCAGGCATGTCCTGCCGGCGGCTGATTCGCGCCAGCCCGCGCAGCAGCGGCTTCATGGTAGGTGAGCCAACATCGGGCATGCCCCGACCCAATTGCACGACGTCCTTGCGCGGTACGGCGCGGATCAATTCCAGCACCTGATCCCATTGCGAAATCTCTACCGGCCGTTGCGCGGGGCGGCCTACTGCGGGCAGCTCCGGCAATTCGCGTCCTACGGGGACAAAATAGCCGGACTTGGGTTTTGGCGTGGCCAGACCGCTGTCTTCAAGCACGCGATACGCCTGCTGCACCGTGCTCAGACTGACTCCGTGTTCGACGCTCAAGGCACGCACCGACGGCAAGCGGTCGCCGGGACGATAGAAGCCTTGTTCGATGCGGGTGCCGAGCAATTCGGCGAGGTTTACATACAGAGTCATGGTGGCCTCAGTGCGTATCGGTGGAAACCAGTACAGATGCGGCAAAAATCAGTCATTCAGTCGATGAATCGGCAAATCTGTATGGAGTTAATACACGTTCTTTGAGTCTGTAATGGTTTTGCTCGCCCGCGCATCATGGAATCTCTGGCTACCCAAGTAAACAGGAGCAACGAAAATGAACGGCTTGAGCGATGTGCGGCTGACGTTACACAGTCAGGAACTGGCGGCAGGGCAAAAGGACAACGCGCGCAATCTGCTGCGTAACGCGCCGTCCGGCCTCAGTCGCTGGGATCTGTTCTGGCATCGTCTGCACACGCGTAAGGCGTTGCTCGGCCTGACACCGGAGCAGCTCAAGGATGTCGGGTTGACGCGGGAGCAGGCAAGGGAGGAGGGGTTGAAGCCGTTCTGGCGGATATGAATACCGCAGAGCGTTCCCATGCTCTGCGTGGGAACGCCGGCCCGGACGCTCTGCGTCCGCTGTGACGCAGAGCGTCACTGGATGCATTCCCGCGCGGAGCGTGGGAACGATCCTGATTCGTCAGACCAACTCTTTCAGCCGATGCCACAACATCCCCAACGCCAACAACGGCGAGCGCAAGTGCTTACCGCCGGGGAAGGTGATGTGCGGCACCTTGGCGAACAGATCAAAGCCGCCGCCATGCTGCCCGCTGATCGCCTCGGCCAGCAGCTTGCCGGCCAGGTGTGTGGCATTCACCCCATGCCCTGAATAGGCCTGGGCGTAATACACGTTCGGCTGGTCGGCGAGCCGGCCAATCTGCGGCAAGCGGTTGGCACCGATGCCGATCATCCCGCCCCACTGATAATCGATTTTCACCCCGGCCAGTTGCGGGAACACTTCAAGCATCTTCGGTTGCATATAGGCGCCGATGTCTTTCGGATCGCGTCCCGAGTAATGACATGCGCCGCCAAACAACAAGCGTCGATCCGCCGAGAGCCGGTAGTAATCCAGCGCCACCCGCTGATCGCAGACCGCCATGTTCTGCGGCAGCAGGTTGTGCGCCTGCTCTGCGCTCAACGGTTCGGTGGCGATGATGTAGCTGCCGGCGGGCAGGACCTTGCCGCTCAGTTGCGGGTTGAGGTCATGGAGATAGGCATTGCAGCCCAGCACCAGAGTCTTCGCCCGCACCGAGCCTAGCGCGGTGTGCACCTTCACTTCGGGGCCGTAATCGATGCGCGTCACTGCCGATTGCTCGAACAATTGCACGCCCAGTTGCTGCGCCGCTGCCGCTTCGCCCAGCGCCAGATTCAGCGGGTGCAGATGCCCGGAACCCATGTCGATCAAACCGCCGACATAGCGCTTGGAACCGACCACGGTGTGCATTTCACTGGCCTGCAACAGACGGGTTTCGTAGCGATAACCCAGGCTGCGGAGTTCTTCGGCATCTTCGGCAAAACCGTCGAGATCGGAAGGCTTGTTGGCGAGGTCGCAGTAGCCCCAGGTCAGGTCGCAGGCAATGCCGAAACGCTCAACGCGCCGACGGACAATCTCCACCGCTTCCAGGCCCATGAGTTTCATCTCGCGCACGCCCTCGGCACCGATGACATTGGCGAACTGGTCAAGGCCGTGACCGACACCGCGAATCAACTGCCCGCCGTTGCGACCGCTGGCGCCCCAGCCGATCCGGTGCGCTTCCAGCAACACTACGCTGAAACCGCGTTCGGCCAGTTCCAGCGCCGTGTTCAACCCGGAAAAGCCACCGCCGACCACGCAGACATCCGCCACCACCTCGCCTTGCAGCACGGGATGGTCAGGCTGCGGCAGGCTGCTGGCGGCGTAATAAGAGGCAACGTGGGGTTGGCTCGCGGTGGTCGGGGCGCGGGCGGTCATGGGCATCATCCAACGGCTGAGTGTCGAGAAAATTTGACGGAGCATAAGCCGCGCGCCCGAACGTGGGCAACATCGGTCGGCCTGCGGTGTCTGGATCCGGACTTTTGCGGCACAATCATCAGCCCGCCACTTTGGTCACCGTTTCGATGAGCTGCAACAGTCAGAAAATCCGCACCCTGCGTCAGCAGATCCCCACGTTCGACTGCGTGCCGGGCTGCCACGACTGCTGCGGCCCGGTGACCACGTCGCCCGAGGAAATGGCCCGGCTGCCGCGCAAATCCCGCGCCGAGCAGGATGCCGCGCTGGAAGAACTCAACTGTGTGCACCTGGGGCCGAATGGCTGCACGGTGTATGAAGAGCGGCCGCTGATCTGTCGATTGTTTGGTACGACCAAGACCCTGCCGTGCCCGAACGAGCGGCGGCCGGTGGAGTTGATTCATCCGCGGGTCGAGAAGCAGATTTTCGAGTACATGGCGGCGAATCGGCAGGTGTTGGTGTAAGCGATCGTTCCCACGCTCTGCGTGGGAATGCCTCTTCGGACGCTCCGCGTTCGGCCTTTGGGACGCAGAGCGTCCCGGGCTGCATTCCCACGCAGAGCGTGGGAACGATCATTGCGGTGATCAGTCCGGAATCGGCAGGCACAGGCTCTCTTTCACCTCTTCCATGACGATATAGCTCTTCGATTCACGCACATGCGGCAGCTTCAACAGAATGTCGCCGAGCAGTTTGCGGTACGAGGCCATCTCGGAAATCCGCGCTTTCACCAGATAGTCGAAATCTCCTGAGACCAAATGGCACTCCAGCACATGCGGCAGCTTCAGCACCGCGCGTCGGAACTCTTCGAATGTGTCACCGGATTTGTAGTCGAGGCTTATCTCGACGAACACCAGCAGGCTACCCTTCAAATGCTGCGGATTGAGCCGGGCGTTGTAGCCCATGATGATCCCCTCGCGCTCCAGACGCCGCACGCGCTCGGTGCACGGCGTGGTCGAGAGGCCGACCTTTTCCCCGAGTTCGGTAAAGGAAATCCGCCCGTCCGCCTGCAGGATGCGCAGGATGTTGCGGTCGATCTTGTCCAGCTCACGTTTGGTCTGAGTGTTGGTACGCATAGGGGATGCGCCTCCGTGAAAAGGGTTTTTGCCGAGAATTGTCGCCAAATATAGGTGCTTATATAGTGAAAAGCACTGGCATTTCTTTTTTACACTGCGCCCATCATTGCTCTAACAAACAGTTCGGCGAAAAGCCGCGATGAGGGATTGAAAATGCGCGTCATGGTCTTGGGTAGCGGCGTCATCGGTACCGCCAGTGCTTACTATCTGGCCCGTGCCGGGTTTGAAGTGGTGGTGGTCGACCGGCAGCCTGCTGCGGCCATGGAGACCAGTTTCGCCAACGCCGGCCAGGTCTCGCCGGGTTACGCCTCGCCGTGGGCTGCGCCGGGCGTGCCGCTCAAGGCCATCAAGTGGCTGCTGCAACGCCACGCGCCGCTGGCGATCAAAGCCACTGCCGACATCGACCAATACCTATGGATGGCGCAAATGCTGCGCAACTGCACCGCCAGCCGTTACGCGGTGAACAAGGAGCGCATGGTGCGTCTGTCCGAGTACAGCCGCGACTGCCTCGATGAATTGCGCGCCGAAACCGGTATCGCCTACGAAGGCCGCAGCCTCGGCACCACGCAGTTGTTCCGCACCCAGGCGCAACTGGATAACGCCGCCAAAGACATCGCCGTGCTGAAAGAATCCGGCGTGCCCTTTGAAGTCCTCGACCGCGCCGGCATTGCCCGCGTCGAACCGGCTCTGGCAGGCGTAACTGACATTCTCGCTGGCGCGCTGCGTCTGCCCAATGACCAGACCGGCGACTGCCAGATCTTCACCACCCGTCTCGCCGAAATGGCGCGCAAGCTCGGTGTGGAATTCCGTTTCGGCCAGGACATCCAGAGGCTCGATTACGCCGGTGACCGCATCAACGGTGTGTGGATCGACGGCAAGCTGGAAACTGCGGATCGCTACGTACTGGCGCTGGGCAGCTACTCGCCGCAGTTGCTCAAGCCGTTGGGCATCAAGGCCCCGGTGTATCCGCTCAAGGGCTACTCGCTGACCGTGCCGATCACCAACCCGGACATGGCGCCAACGTCGACCATTCTCGACGAGACCTACAAGGTCGCGATCACCCGTTTCGACAACCGCATCCGCGTCGGCGGCATGGCCGAGATCGCCGGTTTTGACCTGTCGCTGAACCCGCGTCGGCGCGAAACCCTGGAGATGATCGTCAACGACCTTTATCCTCAGGGCGGCAATCTGGCCGAGGCGAGTTTCTGGACCGGCCTGCGCCCGACCACGCCGGACGGTACGCCGATCGTTGGCGCCACGCCGTTCAAGAATCTGTTCCTCAACACCGGTCACGGCACGCTCGGCTGGACCATGGCCTGCGGTTCCGGCCGTTTGCTCGCCGACCTGATGGCGAAGAAAAAGCCGCAGATCAGCGCCGAAGGCCTCGATATTTCCCGTTACGGCAACCAGACCCAGGAGTCCGCAAAACATGTCAATCCAGCGCCAGCTCACCAATGAGCGCATGAGTCAGATCGTCAGCCACAACGGCACCGTGTATCTGGCCGGGCAGGTCGGCGACGACTTTGACGCCGGAATTGAACAGCAGACCCGCGAGGTGCTCGCCAATATCGAGCGCCTGCTCGATCTGGCCGGGACGGACAAGCAGCATCTGTTGTCGGCGACGATCTACCTGAACGACATTGAAGCGCACTTCGCCGGGATGAACGCGGTGTGGGACCAGTGGCTGCCAAAAGGCGCCGCACCGGCCCGTGCCACCGTCGAAGCGAAGATGGCCAAGCCAAGCATTCTGGTGGAGATATCCATCGTCGCCGCGCTGCCATAACGTTTTACAGATCCCTCTCCCGGTGCTGTTGGCGGTTCACGTCGTCAGTCAGCGCCGGTTTTTCTTCCCATGACCGCCCAGAAGTCTGCCGCCATGCGTCCTGCCCGTGCCCTGATCGACCTCCAAGCCCTGCGCCACAACTACCGAATTGCCCGCGAAGTCACCGGCGCCAAGGCGCTCGCCGTGATCAAGGCGGACGCCTACGGCCATGGCGCGGTACGTTGCGCCCAAGCGCTGGAAGCCGAAGCGGATGGTTTTGCCGTGGCCTGCATCGAAGAAGCATTGGAGCTGCGTGCTGCCGGAATTCGCGCGCCGGTACTGCTGCTGGAAGGCTTCTTCGAAGCCGATGAGCTGGCGTTGATCGTCGAGCATGATTTCTGGTGCGTGGTGCATTCGCTGTGGCAGCTCGAAGCGATCGAACAGGCAGTCCTGAGCAAACCGATCACGGTGTGGCTCAAGCTCGATTCCGGCATGCATCGCGTCGGCCTGCATCCGAAAGATTATCCAGCGGCCTATCAGCGTCTGCTGGCCAGCGGCAAGGTGGCGAAAATCGTGCTGATGAGCCACTTCGCCCGCGCCGATGAACTGCATGCGCAAAGCAGCGCCGAGCAGGTCGCGGTGTTCGAAGCGGCGCGTCAGGGTCTGGCGGCGGAAGTCAGCCTGCGCAACTCGCCAGCCGTGCTCGGTTGGCCAGAAATCCAAAGCGACTGGGTACGCCCGGGCATCATGCTCTACGGCGCGACCCCCTTCGAAGAAGTCAACGCCGTGGCCGAACGCCTGCAACCGGTGATGACCCTCGAATCGAAAGTCATCAGCGTGCGTGAATTGCCGGCCGGCGAACCGATCGGTTATGGCGCCAGATTCATCACCGACAAGCCGATGCGCATCGGCGTGGTCGCCATGGGTTACGCCGACGGTTACCCGCGTCAGGCGCCGACCGGCACGCCGGTGCTGGTGGCCGGCAAACTCAGCCGCCTGCTGGGGCGTGTGTCGATGGACATGCTCTGCATCGACCTGACCGACATACCGGAAGCGGGCCTCGGTTCCAACGTCGAACTGTGGGGCAAAAACATCCTCGCCAGCGATGTGGCGAAGTGGGCCGATACCATCCCGTATCAGATCTTCTGCAACCTGAAACGTGTGCCAAGGCTCTATTCCGAGGGTTGACGCCGCTGCGGGGGCCAAGTGTTGTAAATACTGAACGCTGTCGCCATGATAACGCTCAATATTCTTACAACATCAGGAGGCTCCCGCCTTGGACGTCGGTGAACGACTGCAATCGATCCGCAAGCTCAAAGGGCTTTCCCAGCGTGAACTCGCCAAACGCGCGGGCGTCACCAACAGCACCATTTCGATGATCGAAAAGAACAGCGTCAGCCCTTCGATCAGTTCGCTGAGAAAGGTGCTCGGCGGCATTCCCATGTCGATGGTCGAGTTCTTTTCCGAAGAGATCCTGCAGGACCAGCCGACCCAGATCGTCTACAAGGCCAATGAGCTGATCGACATCTCCGACGGCGCCGTGACCATGAAACTGGTCGGCCGCGCCCACCCGAGCCGCGCCATCGCCTTCCTCAACGAAATCTATCCGCCGGGCGCCGACACTGGCGAAGAAATGCTCACCCACGAGGGCGAGGAAACCGGAATTCTGGTCGAAGGCCGCCTCGAACTGGTGGTGGGTCTGGAAACTTTTATCCTCGAAGCCGGCGACAGCTACTATTTTGAAAGTACCAAGCCGCATCGTTTCCGTAACCCGTTCGACGTGCCGGCGCGACTAATCAGCGCAGCCACGCCGGCGAATTTCTAAGCAGAAGGCGCCAAGCCAATACGGCAAAGGCCCCAGAACCGTTTTACCGATGGGCAACAAGACCCCTCTAACCATGGGGTTGTTTCAGTACAGCGGCCTACCCGCTATACTTGCGCCCGCCTGCGAACCGTGGCCGCAGGCGTGAATAGCCACCATTGAGGGTGAACGCGTGAACCTAATTATGAAAATGCTGGCTGCACCAGCAACCGTACTGGCCCTCTGGGCTGTCAGCGCTCAAGCTGCGACAAATGACGACATCGCCAAACGCCTCGAGCCCGTCGGCCAGGTGTGTGTTCAAGGGCAGGAATGCAAGGGTATGGAAGTGGCTGCTACCGCTGGCGGTGGCGGCGGAGCAAAGGCCCCTAAAGACGTGATCGCCAAGCACTGCAACGCTTGTCACGGCACGGGCCTGCTCGGCGCGCCGAAGATCGGCGACAAGGCAGCCTGGAAGGAGCGGGCCGATCATCAGGGTGGTCTGGACGGCATCCTCGCCAAGGCCATCACCGGCATCAACGCCATGCCGCCAAAAGGCACCTGCGCCGATTGCTCCGATGAAGAGCTCAAGGGCGCGATCAAAGAGATGTCCGGTCTGTAATCAGCGCCGGCTTTGAAAAAAAACCGTCTTCGGACGGTTTTTTTGTGTCTGTGGTTTCTGGTTTCCGATTCATTCAGGCCCTGATCCCTCCAAACCAAACACTGTCCTTTGCAGCAAACTCAAGGCAATCTCGGTCTACCCCTATCAATAGAACGGGCGGGAGGCTTCAGATGGTGCAGTTGTGTTCGATCGAACAGGCGGTGGACGACGTGCTGGCGCGTTTGCCTGCGCACATCCACATGGGCCTGCCGCTGGGGTTGGGCAAGCCGAATCACTTCGTTAACGCGCTATACCGGCGCATCAAGGACCTGCCCGAGCGGCAGCTGACGATCTATACCGCGCTGTGCCTCGGTCGGCCGAATCTGGGCGATGGGTTGCAGAAGCGCTTTATCGAGCCTTTCGTCGAACGCGTGTTTGGTGATTATCCGGAGTTTGATTTTCTCGCCGATCTCCAGCATGACAGCCTGCCCGCCAACATCCGAATCCAACAGTTCTTCATGCAGCCGGGCAGTCTGCTCAACAGCGCGCCGGCGCAGCAGGATTACGTCAGCAGCAATTACAGCCATGCTGCCCGCGACATCAATGCGGCGGGCCTGAACCTTGTGGCGCAACTGCTGGCCAGCAACAGTGAGCATCCCGATCGTCTGAGCCTGAGCTGCAACCCGGACATCACCCTCGACCTGCTGCCGATGATCGCCAAGCGCCGCGAAGCGGGGGAGACCATTGTGCTGGTCGGCCAGGTCCATACGGATCTGCCGTACATGCCCGGCGATGCGGAAGTCGATATCGACACGTTTGATCTGCTGATCGACGAAAAGGACAGCAGCACGCTGTTTTCCACGCCGAATATGCCGGTGGGCTTTCAGGATCATTTCATTGGTTTGCACGCCAGTGCGCTGGTGCGCGATGGCGGTACATTGCAAATTGGTATCGGCTCGATGGGGGATGCGTTGACTGCTGCGCTACTCGCGCGGCAGGCCGATAACGCCGGCTATCAGGCGGTGCTCGATGACATCAACCTCAGCCAATGGGCGCAATTGATTCAGCGCGAGGGCGGCACCGCGCCATTTGCCAAAGGCCTCTACGGTTGCAGCGAGATGTTCGTCAACGGGCTGCTGGTTTTGGCGGATGCCGGGATCATCCGGCGCAAGGTCTATCCGGATGTGCCGACCCAAGAGCAGGCCAACGCCGGCAGCCTAGATGAAGCGGCACAGCCTGACGGTATCTGCGTCCACGGCGGCTTCTTCCTCGGCCCGCGCAGCTTTTATGAACGGCTGCGCGAGTTGCCGCAAAGCAAGCTGCTGGAATTCAACATGACCCGTATCAGCTACATCAACGAGCTGTACGGCCAGGAAGAGCTCAAGCGCTTGCAGCGCATCGATGCGCGCTTCATCAACACCGTGTTCACCATGACTCTGCTCGGCGCCGGCGTGGCTGATCAATTGGCAGACGGACGCGTGCTCAGCGGGGTTGGCGGCCAGTACAACTTTGTTGCTCAGGGCCATGCGCTGGAGGGCGCGCGATCGATGTTGATCCTGCGCAGCTGGCGCGAATCGGGCGGCGAGGTCAGTTCCAATATCGTCTGGGACTACGGCCACTGCACGATCCCGCGGCACCTGCGCGACATCGTCGTCACCGAGTACGGCATCGCCGACCTGCGCGGAAAATCCGACGCAGCGGTGATCGAAGCGCTGCTCAACATCAGCGATTCTCGCTTCCAGCCGGGACTGATCGAACAGGCGCAGAAAGTCGGCAAGCTGCCAAAGGATTTCCGTATCGATCCACGGTTTGCCGATAACACACCGCAACGCTTGCAGGCGATTGCCGCGCGACATCCGAACCTGTTTCCGGAGTATCCGCTGGGCTGTGATTTCACCGCGATCGAACGGGATCTGCTGCGGGCGCTGAACTGGCTGAAGAGCAAGTTCAAGCTGACTGAGATTCTGGAATTGGGCAAGGCAGCGCTGGATGCGCCGGAGGCCTCAACGTTCCCGGAACACCTTGAGCGGATGCAGCTGACCAATCCGGAGGGCCTGAAGGAGGACCTTTTCCAACGCCTGCTGCTCACAGGCCTCAAAGCTACCGCGCAATAACTGCCCACACCAGAACCCACTGTGGGAGCGAGCCTGCTCGCGAAAGCGGTGTGTCATTCACTCAACAGGGTGACTGACACAATGCATTCGCGAGCAGGCTCGCTCCCACAGGGGAAACTCGGTGCCGCTGGTTACTCGATGAAGGTAACGACGCCATCCTTCAGCGATTGCACCCGGGCCAGCGACTCAACGCGGTAGCCCTGCGAGTCCAGTTCGGCGCGGCCGCCCTGGAACGACTTTTCGATGACGATGCCCAGACCGGCGACGGTGGCGCCGGCCTGTTTGATGATCGAGATCAGCGCTTGCGAGGCCTTACCGTTGGCCAGGAAATCGTCGATGATCAGCACGCGGTCGCTGCTGGTCAGGTGGCGCGGGGAAATGGCCACGGTGCTTTCGGTCTTCTTGGTGAACGAGTAGACGGTCGCCGAGAGCAGGTTTTCAGTCAGGGTCAGCGACTGTTGCTTGCGGGCGAAGATCACCGGCACGCCGAGGTTCAGACCGGTCATGATCGCCGGGGCGATGCCTGAGGCCTCGATGGTGACGATCTTGGTGATCCCGGAGTCCTTGAACAGCGCGGCGAATTCGTCACCGATCAGCTTCATCAGGGCCGGGTCGATCTGGTGGTTCAGAAAAGCGTCGACTTTCAGGACCTGATCGGAAAGCACGATGCCTTCTTCGCGGATTTTTTTGTGCAGTGCTTCCACAACAGCTTCCTCTGTTGGCGCGATGGGCGCCGAAGGTAGATTAAAAAGTAGTCGATTCTAGCGCTTTAACATCGCGCGTATATCGGCCAATGCGCTATTGCCACGCACGGCTTTGACTTCAGTCGGGGTGTCGTCGTTGCCTTCCCAGGCCAGATCGTCCGGCGGCAGTTCATCGAGGAAGCGGCTCGGCGCGCAGTCGATGATTTCGCCGTACTGCTTGCGCTTGGCTGCGAAGGTGAAGGCCAGGGTCTGGCGGGCGCGGGTGATGCCCACGTAGGCCAGGCGACGCTCTTCTTCGATGGTGTCGGCTTCGATGCTGGAACGGTGCGGGAGGATTTCCTCTTCCATGCCCATGATGAACACGTAAGGAAATTCCAGCCCTTTGGACGCATGCAGCGTCATCATCTGCACACCTTCGGCACCGTCCTCTTCTTCCTGCTGGCGCTCAAGCATGTCACGCAGCACCAGTTTGCCGATGGCGTCCTCGACGGTCATTTCGCCGTCTTCGTCTTTCTCGAGGGTGTTTTTCAACGCCTCGATCAGGAACCAGACGTTGCCCATGCGGTAGTCCGCCGCCTTGTCGCTGGAGCTGTTGGTGCGCAGCCAGTTCTCGTAATCGATGTCCATGACCATGCTGCGCAGCGCAGAGATCGGATCTTCGCCGGCGCACTGCTCGCGGACCTTGTCCATGAAGCGCTTGAAGCGCGCCAGGCGATCGGTGAAGCGGCTGTCGAGATGTTCGCCCAGGCCAATTTCGTCGGTGGCGGCGTACATCGAGATCTTGCGTTCGGTAGCGTAGTTACCGAGCTTTTCCAGGGTGGTCGAGCCGATCTCGCGACGCGGCACGTTGATCACGCGCAGGAAGGCGTTGTCGTCATCCGGATTGACGATCAGGCGGAAGTAAGCCATCAGGTCCTTCACTTCCTGGCGACCGAAGAAGCTGTTGCCGCCGCTCAGGCGATACGGCACCTGGTGGTGTTGCAGCTTCAATTCGATCAGCTTGGCCTGGTAGTTACCGCGATAGAGAATCGCAAAATCGCTGTACGGGCGGTCGGTGCGCAAATGCAGGCTGAGGATTTCCATCGCCACGCGCTCGGCTTCGGCGTCCTCGTTGCGGCAGCGGATCACGCGGATCTCGTCGCCGTGGCCCATCTCGCTCCACAGCTGTTTTTCGAATTCGTGCGGGTTGTTCGAGATCAGCACGTTGGCGCAGCGCAGGATGCGGCTGGTGGAGCGGTAGTTCTGCTCCAGCATCACCACTTTCAAGGACGGATAGTCGTCCTTGAGCAGCATCAGGTTTTCCGGGCGCGCGCCACGCCAGGCATAGATCGACTGGTCATCGTCGCCCACCACGGTGAACTGGTTGCGCTTGCCGATGAGCATCTTCACCAACAGATACTGGCTGGCGTTGGTGTCCTGGTATTCGTCGACGAGCAGGTACCGCACCTTGTTCTGCCACTTTTCGAGAATGTCGGCGTGTTCTTCGAAGAGCTTTACCGGCAGCAGGATCAGGTCATCGAAGTCCACCGCGTTGAACGCCTTGAGCGTGCGCTGGTAGTGGGTGTAGACGATCGCGGCGGTCTGTTCCTTGGGATTGCGCGCGTTTTCCAGGGCCTGGGCGGGCAGGATCAGATCGTTTTTCCAGGCGCCGATCATGTTCTTGATCTCGTCGACGCCGTCGTCGCCCGCGTATTCCTTCTGCATGATGTCGGTCATCAGGGCTTTGACGTCGGTCTCGTCGAAGATCGAGAAACCGGGTTTGTAGCCCAGCCGCGCATGCTCCTTGCGGATAATGTTCAAGCCCAGGTTGTGGAAGGTGCAGACGGTCAGGCCGCGTCCTTCGCCGGCACGCAACAGGGTGCCGACCCGCTCTTTCATTTCGCGCGCGGCCTTGTTGGTAAAGGTCATGGCGACGATGTACTGGGCGCGGATGCCGCAGTTCTGAATCAGGTGCGCGATCTTGCGCGTGATCACGCTGGTCTTGCCGGAGCCAGCACCGGCGAGCACCAATAGAGGGCCGCCGACGTAGTTCACGGCTTCTTGCTGCCGGGGATTGAGTCGGGACATACGAAAATTCGGGAGTCGTTGACGAAATGGGCCGGCATTTTAACAGGCTCAGCGATTTGTGCTGCTCTGTCCGACTTGTGACGCAACACGCGATTCAAATTTGCCGGTTTTGTTACTTTCACGCAGGATGCGCGGGGATTTTGCGGCTAATGTTCTCATTCGTGACACAAAATAACGTTTCGAGGCCGTTGTCATCAGACAACGCATTGGTCATTGTTCAGCACACCGGCATAATGCCCCGCCTACATCATTGCAGAGTCTAGGGAGTCAGCTTGTCTACGCCTGTCGAACCCTTGCGTTTGCTGCTACTGGCCGAAGAGCCAGCGTGGACAGCGTTGTTGCGTGAGTGTCTGGCTCCGATGGGGAGCGCGGCGGTGCTGATCAGTGCGCCGAACTGGGATTCGGTCAGCCGCCTGTTCGAGGACAACCGCCACGCGGTACTGCTGACCCTGCCAGCGTTGCAACCGCCGCCCGGTCGCTGCAGCCTGCCGACCGTTCTGCTGCTGGAGCACGAACCGGCCACTGCGCCGGTCGGTGTCAGCGACTGGCTGGTATTCGACGCCCTCGATGCCGGCATGCTCCAGCGTTGCCTGCGCCATGTGCGCGAGCGCGGCGTGCTGGAAAACACTCTCCAGCGCCTTGCCGAACAGGACCCGCTGACTGGCATCGCCAATCGCCAGGGCTTTCAGACCCTGCTTACTGCGCGTCTTGCCGAAGGCGACGGTCGCGGCCTCGCCCTCGGCCATCTCGATCTCGACAACTTCCGCCATGCCAACGATGCCCTTGGTCATCAGGCCGGCGATCGCTTGATCCTGCAAGTGGTCGCGCGGCTGAAAAGTCAGCTGGAGGCCGGCGATCAACTGGCACGGCTGGGCAGCGATGAATTCGCTCTGCTGATCGATACCCGCCGCGCGCCGCAACGCGCCGAGTGGATGGCCGAACGTATCACTGAGGCGTTGGCCGAACCTTATTGGGTCGACGGCGAGAGCCTGCTGATCGGCTCCAGCCTTGGCATCGCCCATGCCCGCGCCAATGGCGGCGCCGATCCACTGATGTGGCACGCCCATATCGCCATGCAGCAGGCCAAGAGCACACAGGGCTGCACTTTTCATATCTTCAACGAACGCATCAACCGCAACGCGCGGAGCATGGCCGACCTCGAAAGCGAGCTGCGCCGGGCCTTGCGCCGCGATGAGCTGGAACTGCATTACCAGCCACGCCTGAATCTTGAGGACGGCCAGATTGTCGGCCTCGAAGCGCTGGTGCGCTGGCGTCATGGCGAGCGCGGTCTGTTGCCACCGAGCGAGTTCGTCCCGCTGGCCGAGCAGAGCGGTCTGATCGTGCCATTGGGTTACTGGGTGATTTCCCGCGCCTTGCGCGATATGCAGGCCTTGCGCGAGCAGGGGCTGCCGGCGCTGCACATGGCGATCAACCTGTCGTTCCGCCAGTTTCAGGACAGCCAGTTGCTGCCGACACTCAGCCGTCTGATTGCCGAGCGCGGCGTCGAGGCGCAGTGGCTGGAATTCGAACTGACCGAAACCGCGGTAATGCGGCGCAGCGATCTGGTCAAACAGACCATGGATGCGCTCGGCCGCCTCGGTGTGCGCTTCTCCCTGGACGATTTCGGCACCGGGTTTTCGTCGTTCGTGCACCTCAACAGCCTGCCCATCACATTGCTGAAGATCGACAAGAGTTTTGTCGGCGGCATGGAACAGCGCGAAGAGAACCGCAAACTGGTGCACGCGATGATCAACCTCGCGCACAACCTGCATCTGGAAGTGGTCGCCGAGGGCGTCGAGACGCCGGAGCAACTGGAGTTGTTGCGCGGGTTCGGCTGCGATCAGGTGCAGGGTTATCTGATCAGCCGGCCGTTGCCGCTGGATGAGCTGGTGGAATATCTGACGTCTGGATCGAACCAGCAGCCGGCCCTGGAAATCGTCGGTTGATCACAATTGTTGCGGCCGGCGCAAATCCCCGTGGGAGCGAGCCTGCTCGCGAAGGCGTTATGTCAGCTGGATGATCTGGGCCTGACACTCGGTCTTCGCGAGCAGGCTCGCTCCCACAAAGGAAAACCTCATTCGGCCTGGGGGATGTTGAAACCTTGAGCTTGCGGCTCGCGCCGAATCATCCGCTGCATCTTCCATTCGAACGCCAGCGTCAGGCTCACCGCCGCGCACGCCAGGCCCAACGCCAGACCCCACCAGACACCCGTCGGCCCCCAGTTGAGGTGGAACGCCATCCACCACGCCGCCGGTGCGCCAATCAGCCAATAGCAAGCCAGTCCGACCAGAAATGTGGTTTTGGCATCCTTGAGCCCACGAATACAGCCCATGGCAATCGTCTGCGTGCCGTCGAACAGCTCGAACCACGCCGCTACGGCCAGCAGGCTCACCGCCAGACGGATCACCTCGGCAAACGCCGGGTCATTATGGTCCAGGAACAGGCCGACCAACTGGTTCGGCCACAGCCAGAACACCAGGGCGAAGCCGAGCATCACCACGGCGCCGAAAGCGATACCGACACGCCCGGACATCCGTGCATCGACCAGTTGCCCGGCGCCGTAGTGTTGGCCGACGCGCATGGTGATGGCATAGGACATCCCGGCCGGGACCATGAAGGCCACCGACACGATCTGCAGGGCGATCTGATGCGCACCCATTTGCGTACTGCCCATGGTGCCCATGCACAACGCGGCAAAGGCAAACAGCCCGACTTCCACCGCATAGGTGCCGCCAATCGGCAGGCCCAGGCGCCAGAGTTCTTTCAGGTATTTCCGGTTCGGCCGCGACAGACCGGCGCGCAACGGATAAGCGTCATAAGCCGGATGCCGACGGATATGCCAGGCCAGCGCCAGTGCCATGCAGTTGGCGACAATCGCCGTGACCAGACCGATGCCGGTCAGACCCAGTTGCGGCAGGCCGAACATGCCGGTGATCAGCGCGTAGTTGAGCAGGAAGTTGGCCACCGTGCCGGCGAGGCTGATGACCATCACTGGCGTCGCCCGGCCGATTGCACTGGTAAAGCCGCGCAGCGCCATGAAGCTCAGATAACCGGGCAGGGCGAAAGGCAGGGCGATGAGGAATTGCCCGGCGGCGTTGACGTTGGTTTCGGTCTGGCCGAACAGCAGCAACACAGGTTTGAGGTTCCACATCAGCAGCCCGGCGCCTAGGGCCATCAGCCACGCCAGCCACAACCCGGCCTGCGTCAGCCGCGCCGCGCCGATGATGTCGCCGGCACCCTGACGGATCGCCACCAGTGTGCCGACCGCTGCAATCACGCCGATGCAGAAAATCGACACGAACGAGTAGCTCGCCGCACCGAGGCCGCCACCGGCCAGCGCTTCGGGACTGAGGCGCGCCATCATCAGGGTATCGGTCAGCACCATCAGCATGTGCGCCAACTGCGAAGCAATCAGCGGCCCCGCCAGCCGCAGAATGGCCCAGAGTTCGGTACGCACAGGATGCTGCATGGTCATCACCACCCAAATATCAGAGGAAGCAGAAGAGCGTCGATTCTCGGCGCTTGGCAGGCTTTGCACAAAGGGATAAAAAGGATGGGTGGCATGATTAATACTCATCCTGAAACGTACCCGCCGAATTGGCTATATCCCCGCTACTGGAGCTTTTTGTATGTCCCGACGCCTTCCGCCGTTGTATGCCCTGCGCGCATTCGAAGCGGCAGCGCGACACAGCTCGTTCACCCGCGCGGCGGAAGAATTGTCGATCACCCAGAGCGCGGTCAGTCGGCACATGCGCACCCTTGAAGAACACTTCGCCTGCCGGCTGTTTCATCGCAGCGGGCGCAACCTGCAACTGACCGAATCGGCACGGCTGCTGCTACCCGGTATCCGCGAAGGCTTCGCTGCCCTCGAGCGCGCCTGCAATACCTTGCGCGCCGAGGACGACATCCTGCGCATGAAAGCGCCATCGACCCTGACCATGCGTTGGCTGCTGGCGCGGTTGAGTCGCTTCCGCCATTTGCAGCCGGGCAATGAGGTGCAACTGACCAGCGCGTGGATGGACATTGATTCGGTGGACTTCAACAACGAACCGTTCGATTGCGCGGTGTTGCTCAGTGACGGGCATTTCCCACCGGACTGGGAAGCGAGCCTGCTGTTTCCCGAGGAATTGATTCCGGTCGGCGCGCCGAACCTGCTCAATGACCAACCTTGGGATGTAGCGCGTCTTGCGACCGCCGAACTGCTGCACCCGACCCCGGATCGCCGTGACTGGCGCAGTTGGCTGGAGCGCATGGGTCTGTCCGAGCAAGTTTCGCTTAAGGGCGGGCAAGTGTTCGATACGCTGGAGCTGGGCATGATCGCGGCGGCGCGCGGCTACGGCGTTTCGATGGGGGATCTGTTGATGGTTGCCGAAGATGTTGCGCAAGGGCGCTTGAGCCTGCCGTGGCCTACGGCCGTCGCCAGTGGCCTGAATTATTACCTGGTCTGGCCAAAGCCGCGCCCGGGAGGTGAACGTTTGCGCCGCCTCAGCGATTTTCTCCAAGGCGAAGTCCGCGCCATGCAATTGCCGGCGGTAGAGCGCTTGAGCTGAAACGTTCGAGCCGGCACAATGCCACCACTGCGCCATACCCACGCAATGCGCTCAAGTATTCGGTTTTACCGCCGACTACGAGCTTGTGGAACCGTCGTGCCGGTTCCGCGTTACACCCCACTATTAGAATATTTTCCGGGCAATTACCGCGATCAAGGAGGATTCGGTGGCTCGGCCAGGAGCTGTTCATGTCTCAACCTCGTGCTCGGATCGCCTCGCAGCTGGGCCTTGCCCTTGCTGTGATACTGGCGATAGTCATCAGCGGCAGTACGGTGTTCGCCTTGCGTTCGCTGGATTCCGCCAACCTCGCCACCCGTGAAGAGCATCTGGCCAGTGAGGCCCGGCTGCTGGCCGATCAACTGAGTACCTTCCACGGTACGCTGCGCGAAAGCACCCTGCGCCTGAGCGGTCTGTTCGAAAAACGCTTCGGCAGTGGCCTGAGTGTGCACCCCGATCAGCCAGTGACCGTGGCCGGCGTGCAGACCCCGGGTCTGCATCTGGGCAACGAAGTGCTGAACAACAACTTCAAGGAAGTTGACGAGTTCAAGCAGATGACTGCCGGTGTGGCCACGGTATTCGTGCGCAGCGGCGAAGACTTCATTCGCGTCAGCACCAACGTCAGCAAGCAGGACGGCACCCGTGCCATCGGCACCGTGCTCGATCATGCCAACCCGGCCTACGCGAAGTTGATGGCAGGGCAGAGTTATGTCGGCCGCTCGTTGCTGTTCGAGCGCTACTACATGTCGCAGTACACACCGGTGCGCGATGCGGGCGGCAAGATCATCGCCGTGTTGTATGTAGGTTTCGATTACACCGACGCGCAGAACGCGCAGTTCGCCAATCTCAAGCGCTTCCGCATTGGCAAGACCGGCTCGCTGGCCCTGCTCGACGAGCAGAACAAATGGCTGGTGCCGATTGCCGGTGTCGAAAACCTGGATCAAGCCGCCCCGACCATCAACAATCTGGTCAAAACCCCGGGCAAGGGTGAGTTCTGGAGCGACAAGGGCGAGGACTTCTACAGCATCGCCGTGCCGTTCGAAGGTGGCCCTTGGTCGGTGGTGGCGAGCATGCCGAAAGCCGAGATCCGCGCGGTGACCTGGAGCGTCGGTACGCAACTGGCGATCGGCAGCCTGCTGGCGATGTTGCTCGCGGTCGGTTCCGTGGTCTGGCTGCTGCGCAGCAAACTCGCGCCGCTGGGCGATCTGGTGCGTCAGGCTGAGGCCTTGGGTGCTGGTGATCTGAGCGTGCGTCTGAACGTATCGAGCCACGATGAAATCGGGCAGCTGTCCCGCGCGTTCAACCAGATGAGCCAGGCGCTGTCGACCATGGTCGAGCACATCCGCCGCGCTTCGGAAGAGGTCAATAGCCGTGCGCAGGCGCTGTCCGGTTTGTCCGGCGGTGCGTATGAGGGCATGGAGCAGCAGTCGGGCGAAATCACCAGCATGGCCGGCGCCGTGGAAGAGTTCAGCGCGACGTCGTTGAACATCGCCGACAACATGGGCGCGACCCAGCGCCTGGCGCAGGAAAACGCTCAGCAAACGCAGATCGGCCGCAGCTCGATGGAAGAAGCGTCGTCGTCGCTGGAGCAGATCGCCGGTGCGCTGAACAGCACCGCCAGCGTGATCAACACGCTGGGGCAGCGCTCTCAGGAAATCGGCGGAATTGTCGGTGTGATCACCTCGATCGCCGAGCAGACCAACCTGCTGGCACTCAACGCTGCCATCGAAGCCGCGCGTGCCGGTGAACAAGGTCGCGGTTTTGCCGTGGTCGCGGACGAAGTGCGCAGCCTCGCCTCGCGTACCCGTCAGGCGACCGATGAAATCTCCAGCATGATCCACAGCATCCAACAGGAAACCGGCAACGCGATCAGCACTATGGAACAGGGCAACGTGCTGATGCAGGAAGGCCTGTCGCGCAACGCCAATGTCGCCTCGGCGCTGGCGCGGATCGACGAGCAGAGCCGTTCGGCAGGCCAGCAGTTCGCCGCGATCACCACCGCCACTCAGGAGCAGAGCAGCACTGCTACGTTGCTGAGCAGCAATTTGCAGAGCATCGCACTGGCCAACAGTGAGCAGCGTGAGGTGGTGTCGAACCTGGCTGTCACCGCGAAAGAGCTGGAGAAGCTGGCGGCGGATCTGCGTTCCGAGGTTGACCGCTTCCGTTGATGCATCTTTGAAACAGCTATCGCGAGCAGGCTCGCTCCCACAGTAGTCGGCGTAATTCACAAATATTGTGAAGGCCCGATGTCCCTGTGGGAGCGAGCCTGCTCGCGAATGCTTTTCTCCCACCGCTTCTTTGCACTTGCTGAAACGTTTCCGCAGCGCTATAAAAATGGCACAACTCCAATAAAGGCTGCTGCCATGACCCCGCTCAAACTCCTCGTCGCCCTCGGCGCATTCTCTGCCGCTTCTCATGCCATGGCTTGGGACTATGTCCTGCTCGACGCCAACACTCCGGCAAAAAACCGGACGATCACCAGTGAGCAACTCGGTGTAAAAACCGCCAAACCGTTTTCCGTGACCTTGCGTACTCTGCATGGCGGTCGTCAGGAGGGCGTCAGCATCGTCGACATCGATAACGGCACGATGAAACTCTCGGTGGTGCCAACCCGTGGCATGAACGTGTTGCAGGCTTCGGTGGGCGACGTGCGCATGGGCTGGGATTCGCCGGTCAAGGACGTGGTCAACCCAGCGTTCATCGAACTCAACGGTCGCGGTGGTCTGGGCTGGCTGGAAGGCTTCAATGAGCTGGTCACCCGTTGCGGTTACGAGTGGGTTGGCCATCCCGGCATGGACAACGGCGAACTGCTGACCCTGCACGGTCGCGCCGCCAACATCCCGGCCAGCACCGTCACTTTGCACATCGACGAGAAGCCGCCGTATGCCATCACGCTGCGTGGCGAGCTGAAAGAGCAGGCATTCAAGAAAGTCGATTTCTCGGTAGCGACCGAACTGGTCACCGAACCGGGCAGCGCAAGCTTCGCCCTTAACGACACTCTGACCAACAACGGCGACTATGCGAAGGAATATCAGGCGCTGTATCACAGCAATTTCAGCACGCCGTTTCTTGAGCAAGGGGCAAAATTCGCTGCGCCGGTGAAGCAGGTATCGCCGTTCAACGACAAGGCCAAGGGTGACCTGCCCGACTGGCAGACCTATCGCGCGCCAACCAAGGACTACGACGAAACTGTCTACAACGTCGTGCCGTATGCGGACGCCAAGGGTGACACCTTGACTGTGTTGCACAACAAGGCCGGTAGTCTCGGCGTATCCGTTGGCTTCAACACCGAGCAGTTGCCGGTGTTCTCGCTGTGGAAAAACACCGACACCCAGGGGCAGGGCTACGTCACCGGGCTGGAGCCTGGGACGAGTTTTTCCTATAACCGTCGCTATCAGCGGCCGTTGAATCTGGTGCCGACCATCGCCCCAAAACAGCACAAGCAGTTCCAGATCAGCTACAGCCTGTTGGCGGATAAAGCTGCGGTGGATAACGCCTTGAAGCGTGTGACCGATATTCAGGCCGGGCGTGATACCGAAGTGCGTCAGGCACCGCTGGTTGATCTGACCGAGCATTAAGGTGTCGCCGGCCGGTATTGCAGTGCCTCGGCCAGATGCTCGCGGGTAATCGCATCGGCCTGCTCAAGATCCGCCAGTGTGCGCGCGACCTTGAGCAGGCGATGCGCCGAGCGCAGCGACAGGATCAGTCGCTCGCATGCCGCCTCCAGCCATTTCTCGTCAGCTGTGGATAACTTGCAGTGACGCTTGAGCCCCGGCAGATCGAGAAACGCATTGGCACAGCCCTGACGCTTCTGCTGTCGTTCGCGAGCCTCGGCCACCAGAGCCGCAGCGCTGGCGCTGTTTTCGCCGGGCTTGGCTGCCGGATTCAACGCGGTTGCCTCCCGCGCCACGGTCAGGTGCAGATCGATCCGGTCCAGCAGCGGCCCTGACAGCTTGTTGCGATAGCGCTGGACCATGTCCGGTGTGCACGAGCATTTGCCGCTCGGTTCGCCAAGATATCCACAGGGACACGGATTCATCGCGGCAACCAATTGAAATCGCGCGGGGAAACGTACGCGATCCTTGGCCCGCGCGATGACGATATGTCCCGACTCCAAAGGCTCGCGTAAAACTTCCAACACCTTGCGATCAAACTCCGGCAACTCATCGAGAAACAGCACGCCATGGTGGGCGAGGGTGATCTCGCCGGGTTGCGGTTTCGAGCTGCCACCGACCAATGCCGGCCCTGAAGCCGAATGGTGTGGTTGGCGGAAGGGGCGTTGCGGCCAGTGAGTCAGAGGCACCCCGCTGGCGACCGATTGAATCGCTGCCACTTCCAGCGCCTCACATTCGGAAAGCGGTGGCAGTAATCCTGGCAGACGACTGGCCAGCAGCGTCTTGCCGGTTCCCGGAGGCCCGCTGAACAACAAGTTGTGCGCCCCCGCTGCGGCAATCAGCAATGCGCGTTTTGCGGTTGTTTGACCCTGCACTTCGTTGAGGTCGGGATAGGGCTTGGCAGCGTGCATCAAACCATCGGAAACGTAAGGCTCGACCGGCGTGTGCCCATTGAAATGCGCCACCGCTTCCAGCAAATGATCGACCGCAAACACCTTGAGCCCGGATGCCAGGCACGCCTCTTCTGCATTCGCTCGAGGCACCACCAGCGCCCGCCCGGCCTTGCGCGCCGCCAGTGCCGCCGGCAGCACACCACGCACCGGCCGCACGGCACCCGACAGCGCCAACTCACCCAGACATTCCACCTCGTCCAGGGTCAGGCAGGGCACCTGCACACTCGCCGACAGAATCCCCAAAGCAATCGCCAGATCAAACCGCCCGCCATCCTTGGGCAGGTCCGCCGGCGCCAGATTCAAGGTGATCCGCCGCGCCGGAAATTGCAGTCCGGAATTGATGATCGCGCTGCGTACGCGATCCTTGCTCTCCTTCACCGCCGCTTCAGGCAGGCCGACCATGGTCAGCGACGGCAGACCGTTGGCCAGATGGACTTCGACGGTAACAGCGGGGGCTTCCACGCCAATCTGGGCGCGACTGTGGACAATGGAGAGGGACATGGTCGTTCCTTGAGTTGAATCGGGGGCCGCTTCCTGCGGGTTTTTGAAGGATAGTTGAGCCGGGTTTCAGTGCTGAAATAGAGGTTTACAAGACGTATCAAGACCCGATGGGCTGTCAGTGCTTGCCTGAATTGGAGCGTTGACTCTCGCTCGGCATTGACGGATCCTCCCGCTCGAGGACTGCAACTGCGCATTCGTTGGGACTGGGCACCAGTAAAAGCTCCCCCGCATTTTTGGCAGCAGAGAAAGCTGGTTTCTCTGAAGTAGTGACGACGGGCCAGCTCGTCGGATTCTGAACCCATGGTTGCAAAGCCAGGAGCTAAAGAATCGCTGCGACTACTCCTCCAAACACAAAAAAGGCGTCCTATGGACGCCTTTTTATTTTTGACTCAGGATCTTCTACCGGCCAGCGGGCCGCTTGGCTCAAGCTCTGGCCCACACGTAACAGCAACTTCAATAAATCGCCGTTGGTTGGCTGACATATCCCCAGCCAACCGGAGTGCTTCGAGATGTAGTTCAACAATCTGAAGAAGCTTTGCCTTTCGCTTTTTTGGGCTCATACGCACCTCGTACGATTGGGTTGTTGATTTCGATGTTATTGACCGTTCACAGAAATGACAAGCCGGTTGGTATGGTCGAATTCGAACCCCAGTTTCCGGTAGTAAAAGACAACATTCGGATCAGGATCCTGAATTTCGATTTCTTTGCATCCTAGCGCTCGCGCATAGTGATCTGCGACAAGCAGAGCAATCGGCGCGATCCTGCCGCGAAGCGGGTGCGCCCTGTCCGGATGCCCTTCCAACAGAATAATCTTTAAGCAGATAGAGCTTGCGCGCGGGGTCGCATAGCACATGCCGCAAAGAATCTGTTTGAACCATATCGCCAAATCCAGACCTTTCGCATCTTTACTTTTCCAGTCTGCAACGTCATCCCAAGGGAAAATTGTTGGCCCCTCCCAGAGAAAGTATTGCTTTATCGCTGCTGGGGTAATTGGCTCAAACTTGACCGCTGCTGCATCAATATTTGGGATTCTCGGGGCAATGTTGTTTATAAAGAATTTGTAGGCGATCTTTCGCGAGTTTGATCTGAATGTCTGGTTGCGAAGATCCGTTGCTTTGCCTTTTCTTCTCATTGTTTTCATCTGTTTGGATCTGGTCGCAGAAGATAGCCAGCAGAGAGGGGGCAGCGAAATCAGACGTGGGGGACGCGTTTTGTAGGACGTTACTTCTGTGAGTGGAGGATTTCGGAGTAGGGGGGCGAGTTAACGAAGACACAAAACAGGTCATTTCAGTGATATCACTGAAATGACCGTTGGTGAGGTTGCAGCGCAAAAATTCAGATCAATTGCAGAGCCTTTCTCCACCATGAGTTCACAACCGTGCGGTTTGCTTGTTCTCGCTCCGTCACCATGTGTGGTACATCCTGCAACCGTATCCACGGCTGGTTATTCCAGTGCAGCAAACTCAACGTCATGTCCGGCCAACTGAGCAAGCTGAGATGTGGGCGTTCGCTTGTGCTGGGGAGTTGGGCGTCGCGCAGGGTGGGGATGACTTGGTGGGTGAGCCATTCGCGCAGCGCTCGGTATTCGGGACAGTAGTGGTAGACGAGGAGGGCGTAGATGCCTGATTCGCTGATCAGCAGGGTGTTTTCGATCTGGTTGTGGATCAGGGTTTTGCGGGTTTGGTATTGGTCGGGGTCGAGTTTTCGCAGCATGCGTTCGTTGAGGTAGATGTGCAGCAGGCGGCTCAGGTCTCGGGCGCAGAACCAGGGTTGGTTCTGAATGAGGAGTGCGTTGAGGGGGAGTTTGTGGCGGGTGAAGATGCTAGGTGTCAGGTAGTTTTCGTCCATGGTTCAGTTCTCGAATTCAAGTGAAGAAAACTGCTTCTGTTCGTCGCCAAACGAAAAGGGTGGCAGCTATGCGCGGGTTGGCGAACCGGTGAATTCGAAACCGGCAGACCCTGAGGTCTCCCACGCAAAGCCGCCATAACTCGTTGAGAGAAAAAACCTCTGTGTGAGTTTAGTTGCATTGCGTCAAATTCGATCCAGGTCGCCAAACCCGGTGCTGAACATTCAGCATCGGATGAGCTTAGAAACCTGGGCTTTTCGGCGCAATCGGACGGCGGTGGTGCAGGTTGTAGGACGTTGCGGGGATGGTTGAAGGGCTGAAGATCAAAAGATCGCAGCCTTCGGCAGCTCCTACAGGGGACGCGAATTATTCAGCGGGCGGTGTCAGCTTCGCTTCCATCTCGGCAACCTTGGCTTCGAGGCTTTCGAGGCGGGCGCGAGTACGCGCCAGCACTACCATCTGACTATCGAACTCTTCCCGGCTGACCAGATCGAGTTTGCTGAAGGCACTTTGCAGCAGCATTTTGAACTGGCTTTCGATCTCGGCTTTCGGCAGCGGGGTGTCGCCGCTGAAGAGGCGGGAGGCGGTGCCGCTCAGGGCGTCGAGGAAGTCTTTGGGCGCGAGCATGGGAAATGTCCAGGAAACAATGGCCGGCAGTGTATCACGCAGTGTCTATAGTCAATCCCGTTGCACGGATGCACGCTTTTCGCGCAGGGGGACGGACGGTGGCGCACCGTTGTTGTGCGTATCGGCAAAAGCTTTTCTGCCCGAGCGCTTGCAACAGGTGCCAAGCGATTGAAATGCAGGGTTTTTGCCGAGCTGGCAAGGTTTCTGCTTAGTCACCCTCGACCCATGCACTGATGCAGTCGCTGTGACGAATGCAGTGCGGCAGACGAAGCGGGGAGTTTCGTCTGATGCGGTTAGCTGGCGTCAACGATGCGTTACAAAGCCAGGCACTGCGCTTAGACTTGAGACGGGTTTGTTTTCCTGGGGCAAGTCCACCAATTCGGGAGAGAGTTTCATGAAGCTAGTCACTGCCATCATCAAGCCGTTCAAGTTGGACGACGTGCGCGAGTCGCTGTCCGAAATCGGCGTGCAGGGCATTACCGTCACTGAAGTCAAAGGCTTCGGCCGGCAGAAGGGTCACACCGAGCTGTATCGCGGCGCGGAATATGTGGTCGATTTTCTGCCCAAGGTGAAAATCGACGTGGCCATCGACGACAAGGATCTGGATCGGGTTATCGAGGCGATAACCAAAGCGGCCAACACCGGCAAGATCGGTGACGGCAAGATCTTCGTGGTCAATCTGGAACAGGCGATCCGCATCCGTACCGGCGAAACCGATACCGACGCGATCTAAGCGCTGCCACAAACCCAACGCCCCAGGAGAAAACAATATGACTCTGCGTAAATTCGCAGGGCTAGGCGCCCTGTTGTCCATCGTAATGCCCGGCATCGCCATGGCGGCAGACGAAGTGGCAGCGCCAGTCCTCAATTCCGGCGACACCGCCTGGATGCTCACCTCGACAGCGCTCGTGCTGTTCATGACCATCCCCGGCCTGGCGCTGTTCTACGGCGGTATGGTTCGCTCGAAAAACATTCTTTCCGTGCTGATGCAGTGCTTCGCCATTACCGGTCTGATCAGCATCCTGTGGGTCATTTATGGCTACAGCATTGCCTTCGACACCACCGGCATGGAGCAGGGCGTCGTCAACTTCAATTCGTTCTTCGGCGGCATGGGCAAGGCGTTCCTCGCCGGTGTCACGCCTTCGAGCATCACCGGCCCGGCGGCGCTGTTCCCTGAGGCGGTGTTCATCACCTTCCAGATGACCTTCGCGATCATCACCCCGGCGCTGATCGTCGGTGCGTTCGCCGAGCGTATGAAGTTCTCCGCGATGCTGATTTTCATGGGCATCTGGTTCACGCTGGTTTATGCACCGATCGCGCACATGGTCTGGTCCGGTAACGGCGGCCTGATGTGGGACTGGGGCGTGCTCGACTTTGCTGGCGGCACCGTGGTGCACATTAACGCCGGTATCGCCGGCCTGGTCGCGTGCCTGGTACTGGGCAAGCGCAAAGGCTTCCCGACCACACCGATGGCTCCGCATAACCTCGGCTACACCCTGATGGGCGCGGCGATGCTGTGGGTCGGCTGGTTCGGCTTCAACGCTGGTTCCGCTGCTGCCGCCAACGGCACTGCCGGTATGGCCATGCTGGTTACTCAGATCGCCACCGCCGCTGCGGCACTGGGCTGGATGTTTGCCGAGTGGGTCACCCACGGCAAGCCAAGCGCACTGGGTATTGCTTCGGGTGTGGTCGCCGGTCTGGTCGCGATCACTCCGGCCGCTGGCACTGTAGGCCCGATGGGTGCACTGGTGATCGGTCTGGCCGCAGGCGTGGTGTGCTTCTTCTGCGCCACCACCCTGAAACGCAAACTCGGCTATGACGACTCCCTGGATGCCTTCGGCGTGCACGGTATCGGCGGTATCCTCGGCGCGATCCTCACTGGTGTGTTTGCCGCACCGGCACTGGGCGGCTTCGGCACCGTGACTGACATCGGCGCGCAGGTCTGGATTCAGATCAAAGGCGTCGGCTTCACGGTGATCTACACCGCGATCGTGACTTTCATCATCCTCAAGGTGCTGGACGCCGTCATGGGTCTGCGCGTAACCGAGGAAGAAGAGTCGGTCGGCCTCGATCTGGCACAACACAACGAACGCGGCTACAACCTGTAAGTACGCGCGATAAAAAAACTGCCCGGTTCGCCGGGCATTTTTTTGTCCGGGATTTGTCATTCAAGGTGCGGCTGAAAGGATTTTTCTTACGGCTTTGGTCGTCTTTACGACGAGGCTTTTTCTGCGGGCAATCGCTTACATCGCTGCAGGAATATTAGGGCCTTTGTTTTTTTTCAGAGCACGCTAGAATGCGCCCCGAACGAGCGGAGAACTGTATGTGGCAACAGACTCTGATAACCCTGCGGGCAAGGCCCCGGGGCTTTCATCTGGTGACGGACGAGTTGCTCGCAGGCTTGCCTGAACTCAAGGCCTGTCGGGTCGGTCTGTTGCATTTGTGGCTGCAGCACACGTCGGCATCGTTGACCATCAACGAGAACGCCGATCCGGCAGTTCGTCGCGACTTCGAACGATTTTTCAATCGTCTGATCCCACAAGGAACAGACGGCTACGAGCACAACGACGAAGGCCCGGATGATCTCCCGGCGCACTTCAAGGCCAGCGTGCTCGGTTGCCAGGTCAGTCTGCCGGTTGCGGCAGGGCGGCTGGCACTGGGTACCTGGCAAGGGATTTATCTGGGCGAGCACCGTGATCATGGCGGTGCCCGTAAAGTCCTCGCCACCTTGCACGGTGAACAGGCATGAGCCGCTGCCGGGCAGCGGCAGAAGATTTTTCAACGGCGGCTTCGACAGCCGCCAAAGCTGGTCTATAACTAATCTGCTTTTGGCAAGTCATGAGGTAGAACATGAGCGACGATGATCTGGAAAACGACGACCTCGAAGTAGGCGACGAAGACGAGGCCGAGGAAGGCCTGGAAGCGGCAGCGGAAGACGTTACCGAAGACGATGGCGGTGACGACACGCCGGCCCCGGCTGCCAAAGGCAAAGCCAAGGCTGCGGTCTCGGTCGACGAGTTGCCGAGCATCGAAGCCAAGAACAAGGAGCGCGACGCCCTGGCCAAGGCCATGGAAGAATTCCTTGCGCGCGGCGGCAAGGTGCAGGAAGTGGAGGCCAACGTGGTCGCCGATCCGCCCAAGAAGCCGGATAACAAGTACGGCAGCCGCCCTATCTGAGGCGCGTCGCTCGCTTGCTGAAAAAGCCCGCCGTCGCTGCGGGCTTTTTTATGCCTGAAATAAATCCGTTGAAAGCAAATGCAGTCCTCTGTGGGAGCGAGCCTGCTCGCGAAGAGGGCATGTCAGCCGACATACATGTTGAATGACACACCGCATTCGCGAGCAGGCTCGCTCCCACAGGGTTTGTGGATTATTTCGAGGTGGCATTCCAGCGGGAGAGGACGACGGGCAATTCGGTCAGGCTGCGAATTTCCGCATCCGGCAAGCGCTCCGCCTCCCAGACCTTGCCTGTCGGGTTGAACCACACCGCGCGCAACCCCGCCTGCTGCGCCCCGGCGATGTCATCGCCGGGATGATCGCCAACATGCACCGCCGCTTCAGCACCCACACCACCGCGCTGTAACGCTTCATGAAACAGCCGTGCATCCGGTTTGGCGATGCCGATGTCTTCGGCGCACAAGGCGAACCTGAAGTAATCCGCCAGCCCCAGCCGGCGCACGTCGGCATTGCCATTGGTGACCACGCCGAGGGCGTAATGATTGGCGAGCAGCTCCAGCAGCGGCTCGACCTCCGGGAACACCTCGATCTGATGCCGCGCATGCAGGAACACTTCAAAAGCCTTGTCAGCCAGCTCCGAGGCCTCGCCGTGGGCATATCCGGCTTCTTCCAGCGCATGGAACAGCACACGTCGACGCAGCGCGCTGATGCGGTGCTTGAGCCCCGGTTCGCCCGCCAGCACACGCTCGCGAATCGACCACAAATGCTCCACCGGCACCGCGCCCAGACCCGAGGCATGTTCGCTCAGCCATTCGCGCAACACGGTTTCGGCGCTGGCGATCACCGGAGCGGTGTCCCACAGGGTGTCGTCGAGGTCGAAGGTGATCAACTGAATGCTCATGAATCATCGCCTTTCATGCGTTTGGCCCGGGGATGGGCGCTGTCGTAGATCGCCGCCAGATGCTGGAAGTCGAGGTGGGTATAGATCTGTGTGGTTTTGATATCGGAGTGGCCGAGCAATTCCTGCACCGCGCGCAGATCCTGCGAGGACTCGAGCAAATGGCTGGCGAAGGAGTGCCGGAGCATGTGCGGGTGCAGGTTCTGCCCCAGTTCGCGCTCGCCAGCCAGTTTGACCCGCACCTGAATCGCGCGCGGGCCAAGGCGTCGGCCCTGCTGGCTGACAAATACGGCATCGTCTGCCGGGTTGGTCATTGCGCGTAGCGGCAACCAGTGTTCGAGGGCTTCGCGGGCCTTGGCGCCGACTGGCAGCAGCCGGGTCTTGCTGCCCTTGCCGAGCACCTGAACCATGCCGTCGGCGAGGTCGAGTTGATCGAGATTGAGCCCGGTCAGCTCGGACAGGCGCAGGCCAGAGGAATAGAACAGCTCCAGAATCGCCTGATCGCGCCGGGCGAGAAAATCGTCCTCGACCGCACCTTCCAGCAGCTGCAATGCGCGATCGGTATCAAGGGTTTTCGGCAGGCGTCGTTCGCCTTTCGGCGGGGCCAGGCCGGTGGCCGGGTCGTGGTCGCACAGGCCTTCGCGATTCAAGTAGTGATAGAGCCCGCGCACCGCCGAGAGCAGGCGGGCGAGGCTGCGCGAGGACTGGCCTTGCGCATGCAACCGGGCGATCAGGCTGCGCAGGCGCTGGATATCCAGCGCGGCCCAACTGCCGATGTTCTGCTTGATGCACCAGCCAAGGACTTTATCGAGGTCGCGGCGATAAGCCGACAGGGTGTGCGGCGACACCTGTCGCTCACTGCGCAGATGTTCGCAGTAAGCGTCCAGTTGTCGTTCCATGGTCAGCGTACCGAGCGCAGCGAGCTGTTGACCCGTGGCAGCACGCGGCCCATGACCTCGGCGATGTAGCTCAGGAACAGGGTGCCGACCGAGCTCTTGTAGTGCTGCGGGTCACGGCTGGCGATGGCCAGAATGCCGTGAATGCCCTGATGGCTGATGGCAACCACGGCGGTCGAGCCGATCTGCTGGCGCTGTTCTTCGCCGAAGAGGAAATCCAGCTCATGTTCACGCAGGCTGCCGCTGACGCTTTTGCCTTCGGTGAGCAGGCCACCGATCGCGGTTTGCGCGTCGGCGTGAGTCACCCAGCGGCCGACCGGTGCCGGGTTGTCGCCGAGCAGGATCAGGCTGACGAAAGGCACCTGGAAATCCTGACGCAGGCTGTCCTCAACGCTGATGACCACGTCTTCCAGGGTCGATGCATCCATCAGCGCGAGAATCAGGCGGCGGGTCTTTTCAAACAGGCGATCGTTGTCGCGGGCCACGTCCATCAGATGCGAAAGGCGATGGCGCATCTCGATATTGCGGTCGCGCAGGATGGTCATCTGCCGCTCGACCAGCGACACGGTGTCGCCGCGTCGGTGCGGAATGCGCAACGACGGCAGCAGCTCTTCGTGCTCGACGAAGAAGTCCGGATGAGCCTCCAGGTAGGCGGCTACCGCGGCTGCCTCGAGGCTCTCGGGCGCTGATTCGTCGGCTGGTCGGGCGGGTACCTGTGGCTTGTCGGTCATGATTTCTGCTCGCTCAAAGACGCACTTGTCCTTCGTATACACGCACTGCCGGACCGGTCATCAATACCGGTTCGCCCGGGCCGGCCCACTCGATGGACAGGCGTCCGCCGGGCAGGTCGATCAACAGCGGCGAATCCATCCACCCCTGACTGATGGCCGCCACCGCCGCGGCACAGGCGCCGGTGCCGCAGGCCTGGGTTTCCCCGGCGCCGCGCTCCCAAACACGCAGTTGCGCGCGATGGCGATCGATGACCTGAAGGAAGCCGACATTGACCCGCGCCGGAAAGCGCGGGTGGTGTTCGATCTTCGGCCCCAGTTCATGCACCGGTGCGCTGTTGATGTCGTCCACGCGAATGACCGCATGGGGATTGCCCATCGACACGGCGGCCAGTTCGACCGTGGTGCCATCGACTTCCAGCTGATAGCTGCTGGCCTGGGCCGGCGCCTGGAATGGAATGTCTGCCGGCACCAGGCGCGGCGCGCCCATGTTGACGCCGATCTGGCCGTCGTTACGCACGTCCAGTTCGATGATGCCGCCCTTGGTCTCGACGCGGATCTGCCGCTTGGCGGTCAGGCGCTTGTCGAGCACGAAGCGGGCGAAGCAGCGCGCACCGTTGCCGCACTGCTCCACTTCCGAGCCGTCGGAGTTGAAGATCCGGTAGCGAAAGTCCACGTCCGGGTTGCTCGGCGCTTCGACGATCAGCAACTGGTCGAAACCGATACCGGTGTGGCGATCGCCCCATTGCTTGGCGTGTTTGGGCTGAATGTGCGCGTGCTGGCTGACCAGGTCGAGGACCATGAAGTCGTTGCCCAGGCCGTGCATTTTGGTAAAACGCAGCAGCATGGGTTACTCCGGCAGCAGGCTTTCGCCGGCAAACAGCTCGGCCACGGTTTCGCGGCGACGCACTTCAAAAACCTGATCACCATCCACCAGCACTTCAGCGGCACGGCCGCGAGTGTTGTAGTTGGAGCTCATCACAAAACCGTAGGCGCCAGCCGAATGCACGGCCAGCAGATCGCCTTCTTCCAGCGCCAGCTCGCGGTCCTTGGCGAGGAAGTCGCCGGTTTCGCAGATCGGGCCGACGATGTCGTACTTGCGTGCAGCGCTGTCGCGCGGTTTCACCGCCGTGACGTCCATCCACGCCTGATACAGCGCCGGACGGATCAGGTCGTTCATCGCCGCGTCGACGATGGCGAAATCCTTGTGCTCGGTGTGCTTGAGGTATTCGACCTGTGTCAGCAACACGCCGCCATTGGCAACGATGAAGCGGCCTGGCTCGAACACCAGCGCCAGATCACGCCCGTCGAGACGTTCGCGCACAGCCTTGATGTAATCGGCAGCCAATGGCGGCTCTTCATCGCGATAACGCACGCCCAAACCACCACCGAGATCGATGTGGCGCAGGTGAATGCCGCAATCGCCGAGGCGGTCGACCAGATCCAGCAGGCGATCGAGTGCATCAATGAACGGCGGCAGGGTGGTCAGTTGCGAACCGATATGGCAGTCAACGCCCACCACTTCCAGGTTCGGTAGATGCGCGGCGCGCACGTACACGTCTTCGGCATCGGCAATGGCGATGCCGAACTTGTTCTCTTTCAGACCGGTGGAAATGTACGGGTGGGTGCCGGCATCGACGTCCGGGTTCACGCGCAGCGAAACCGGGGCGCGAACACCCAGCTCGGCGGCGACTACTTGCAGGCGCTCAAGCTCATCGGTGGACTCGACGTTGAAGCAGTGCACGCCGACTTCGAGGGCGCGGCGCATGTCGTCACGGGTCTTGCCGACGCCGGAGAAAACGATCTTGTCGGCGCTGCCACCTGCGGCCAGTACACGTTCCAGCTCACCACGGGAAACGATGTCGAAACCGGCGCCGAGACGGGCCAGGACATTCAGCACACCGAGGTTGGAGTTGGCTTTGACCGCGAAGCAGACCAGATGCGGCATGCCGGCCAGCGCATCGGCGTAGGCCAGATACTGCGCTTCGATGTGCGCGCGCGAGTAGACATAGGTGGGCGTGCCGAAGCGGTCGGCGATGGCGGACAGCGCCACACCTTCCGCGAACAGCTCCCCGCCACGGTAGTTAAAAGCGTCCATGGCGATCCCTTAGTAAACGTCGTGCTTGTGAGCCTTGGATGGCTGCTTCTGCGAAGACTGGGCTTGTTCGGCCGGGTCCTGATCGTCATCCGGCAGGTACAGCGGGCCTTTTTGACCACAGGCCGAAACGAGGCAGGCAACCGCGACGAGCGCAGCAAGGGAAGAGATCAGGCGCTTCATGGCGAAATCCTTGAAAATGCGTTAATTGCGCCGGAGTATACCGGCCACCCGGCAGCTTGCCTATGCGAGGGGGTTCCCGTCCGGCGGGGCTCCTGTGATGCGCATCATCCCTGTGGGAGCGAGCCTGCTCGCGAAGGCGTCGGCAAATTCAACAGGCTCGTTGCCTGACACACCGCTTTCGCGAGCAGGCTCGCTCCCACGGGGGCGGTGCTGGATGGGCCGACAGGTGCTTGGTCGTTAATCTTTGCAATCGGTCGGCAGCGTCCGTATCTTTCGGCGCTTGAGCCTGATCAGACATTTTTGAGGTTGCCGCAATGAGTTTGTCCGAAGCCCGTTTCCACGATCTGGTCGATGCTACCCAGCAGACGCTGGAAGATATCTTTGATGACAGCGACCTGGATATCGACCTGGAGAGCTCGGCAGGTGTCTTGACCGTCAAGTTCGAAAATGGCTCGCAGCTGATCTTCAGCCGCCAGGAGCCGTTGCGTCAGCTGTGGCTGGCGGCCGTGTCCGGTGGTTTCCACTTCGACTACGACGAAGAAAGCGAGCGCTGGATGTGCGACAAGAGCGAAGAGCAATTGGGCGAAATGCTTCAGCGCCTCGTAAAGCAGCAGGCTGGCGCCGAATTCGATTTCGAAGGTCTGTGATTCGTGACGGATGCCGCGCCTGTTCGCCCGCCGAAACCGCTCTACAGCAACGTCAGCCCGGCGGTGCCTTCGCCGTGCACGGGCGTATGCCGACTGGACGAACAGAAAGTCTGTCTCGGCTGTGCGCGCCACGTCGAGGACATTCGCGAGTGGCGCTCGGCGGATGATCAGCGGCGCCGGGTGATTTGCCAGCAGGCTACCGCACGAAAATCCCAAGCCTGTTGATATCGTGGCGAGGGGATTTATCCCCGTTGGGTCGCGTAGCGGCCCCAAAATCTATACGGCTGCTGCGCAGCCGAACGGGGATAAATCCCCTCGCCACAAGGGTTTCACCCAGGCAAAAAAGGGCGTGACTTGTATATTTTTTGAGCTGTGATAGTGTCCGCGAACGCCTCAAACCACCGAGGCACGGTGAAAACCCCGTCTTTTTTGGCGGGGTTTTGCTTTTTTTGTGCAGAAGAAAGGAGTCTGCCTGGATCATGACCGCACCTTCCATCACCCTTACCCGTCTGGACGTGCAACGTCTGGAGCGCCTGATCGACAGCCTGAGCGACAAAGACCAGGCTGCGCCGGGCGTGATTGCGCTGCAAACCGAGCTGGACCGCGCCGATACCGTGGTCGGCCACGATGAAGTGCCCGCCGATGTCGTGACCATGAATTCCCGCGTGCATTGCCGCGAAGAAGGCAGTGGCAAGGATTACCACCTGACGCTGGTCTATCCCAAGGACGCCAACGCCGACGAAGGCAAAATTTCCATTCTGGCGCCGGTCGGCAGTGCGCTGCTGGGCCTGAAGGTCGGTCAGCATATCGATTGGCCGGCGCCGGGCGGCAAATCGCTGAAACTGACCTTGCTGGAAGTGGAATCGCAACCGGTCAACGGCGGCGCCTTTCCCGAATAAATCCCCGCTTCAAACCTGTTCGAGCGCTTCATTCAACGAGCGCTCCAGGTCCGCCTTGTAGCGCAGATACAGATTGCTTGAACTGTGCCCGTCACCGAGCAGACCCGACAGGTCGAGGTCGGTGATGTAGCAGCGATAACGCTCGGTCTCGCGACGCTGCTCGACGATCTCCCGGGCGACCACGCTGAACAACTGGTCGCCATGCTCCAGCTCGCTGAATTCCCGCTGATTGCAGTACAAGGTGACCTGCACTTCGCCGGGTGCGGCTTTGCCGATGATTGCCTGCACGTCGTAGAACGGTTTGTTCACCGGGGTCTGCGGTGCTGGTCGGGTTTCGACCCTGCGCGAGCGCCCCGGGCCTGACGGCAACAGCTGGTAATACAAAGTCTCGGGGCTGCCCGCAGGGCCACCGTCCATCGGCAATTGCGCTTCACGGCGGTACTGGATCGATTGCAGAAAACGCTGCAGCGGCACCAGCAGACTCTGCTCGTCGTGGTATGGCAGCTGCTGTTGCCACAGCGCATTGAATTCATCCAGCACGTACAGCTCCGCCTGCTGTTCGCTGATGCGATAGAACACCTGAATGCACTCCGGCTGACCCATCGGCAGGATCAGCGCGAGGTCGTGATCTTCCAGCGCCATCGGGTCGAGGTGCAGCGGGCTGTAGCGCGGTTGTTCTTCGCCCAGATAATCGAGCAGTGCCGGCAGGGTGGCGAGGGCGACATGGTTGACCTGACCCGGCACCAGCTCCAGCACGTGATAGTGCTGCTGCACCTGAATCAGGTAGCGGTGATTCAGCTCGCTGAGCAACAGGGTCTGCGCGGTGTCGACGATTTCTTCGACGCGGCGGGCAATGAATTGCGCGCGGTTGTGGCAGAAGCAGCGCACTTTCAGCGACGGCTGCACCGGGCCGCGCGGCAGGTTGTTGAGGTAATCGCGCAGGCAGTCGAGCAGCGCATGCGGGCCGTCGAAACGATTGACCAGCACTTCGTTCCAGCTGTTGAGCGTGACCTGATCGAGGGTCAGCACCAGGTTCTCGCGCACGCCGGCATAGCTCAGCGAGTCGGTGCGTTCGGTGGTCATCAAAATATTCAGATCACGGTGATGCTTGAGCGGATCGACGCCGACGTTGATCAGCAGCAGCACTTCGCTGGGCACGGCGGCGCGCAGCAAGGGCTCTTCGGCGACGGTGGACAAGGGCAGGGCGATGCACTGCTGCAGGCTGCCGAGCAGGTTGAACAGCTCGAACTCGCTCAAGTCGCTGGTGCCCGGATGCAGGGCCAGGCGGGTGCTGCTGTCGATCACGCCGTTGCGGTGGCACCAGGTCAGCAGTTCAAGTAGCTCGCGACTGCGCTTGATCGGCGCGAAATGTTCCCACTCCAGCGCCGTCAGGCTGCCGTTGTACAAACCCCACTGGGTCTGCCCCGGCTCCTTTTTGTTCGGCGACTGCACCAGGGTCAGGGTGTCTTCGGCCAGGTCCGGGGCGATGCCCGGATTGATGAACTCGACCTTGTCGGCCTTGCGCTCGAAAGCCGCATACAGGCGCCGGCCGAGCACATTGAGGTCGCGCTTGTTGATCAGGCTGACAGTCTGTTCGCTGCGGGCGAACTGGGTCAGGAAGCGATAGCTGTAGTTGAGTTCGTTGACCAGCGCGCGGCGCTCGGCGCTGACCTGGCGGACTTTCCACTGACTGCGGCTGTCGAGCAGCGCCAGTTGCCGCTGATCCCAGTGCCACTCGCCGGCCAGGCGTTCGAGCAGTGCGCGTTGCCAACCCTGGCTGCGGCTGTTGCCGGTGAGCTTGCGGTTGACCTTCAGATACAGCGCGCGGCGCACCAGCTCAAGACGCTCCGGTTCGTTGCGGGCGAGCAGGTATTCCTCGATACGCCGGTACACGACCATGTACGGGTCAAGCTCATCGAGATCGAGCTGATTGGCGAACACGGCTTTCTTGAAGCGCAGGCTCAGGCACTGCACTTGCGGATGTTCGCTGGCGTACACCTCGGTCAGCAGCAGTTTGAGCACCGACTTGTAGGGCGACTCGATGCCTTTGAACAACTGCCACAATCCGGCACCGATGAATTCCCCGGGCGGAATGGTCGCCATCGGCCCGAGATCCAGGGTTTCGTCGGCGCGAATAAAGCGTTTGGACAGCAGGGTGTGGGTGTAAGCGTCGTAGGCTGTTTCTTCATAGACTGGCACCAGCCACCAGATCGGCGTGCGCCCGGCCAGCCAGATCGCCGTGCGATAAAACTCGTCGAGCAGCAGATAGTGCTGGGTGCTGCCGCAGTTTTCCGAACTGAGCTGAGCATCACGTTCGCCTTTGACGAAGCGCGCCGGGTCGATCAGGAAGAAATGCGCTTCGGCACCCTGGCTCGCGGCCCAGGTTTCCAGCAACTGGCATTTCTTGCGTAGCTCGGCGAGTTCGCTTTCGCTCAGATCTGGGGCATGGCAGACCCACACATCCATGTCGCTCTGATCGGCCTGTGCCAGCGTGCCGAGGCTGCCCATCAGGAACAAACCGTGAATCGGTCGCGGCGGGTTGCTGCCATGGCGCGGTTTGTAAGAAAACGAGCGGGTCAGGCGCTGCGCCTCGGTCAGCGCATTGGCGTCCGGCTCATAATTCGAGAGACCGGCCGGCGTACTGCCCGAGACATAGCCGGGCAGCAACGGATGATTGACGTGAAAGAACAGCGGCAACAGCGTCAGCACGCTTTGCTGGCGCGTCGACAAACCTTCGAGGGCGCGGCCGAGGCGGCCTTCATTGAGTTTGAGAAAACGGGCGCGCAGTTGGCTGAGTACCTTGCGGTCGATGCCTTCGTCCAGGTCGGGGCGGATTTCGTGGGTGCGCGTCATGTCAGCTCAAACCGGCTTGCAGGCTCGGACGTAGAGGGTCTCGGAATGGCCGCAGTTTAGCCTCTGCGCAGCAGGAGGTTTAAGCTGAATTTGTTTTTTGACGTCAGATTTTCATCGGCAGTGATCAGGCTGGCCCGCGGAAATCCCGTGGCAGGAGTTTCCGTGGGCAAAGTCGGAAAAAGTCAGGCGGTTTCCTGCTCTCTCAGAATCGTCAGTACGGTCTGCACGTTTTGCGCGGCATCGCGGCCGAGGCTGGTCAGATAACCGCCATCGGGCTGGTCGGTGAGTTCTTTTTCGAAGAGGCGTTTGGCGGCGGCTATGTGTTTCGGGGCAGCGGTCTGATGAATTTTCAGACCTTCCTGGGAACTGTCCAGGTTGAAGAGTGCAAGGACTTCCAGTTCGGCAACCAACTCAGGGGTAAGCGACATAAGGACTCCAGACTTTCTAGGAATTGGACGACAGCGCCCCTAAGGTGAACCCGCTGGTGCAGCATGTCCAGTGCTCGGATCAGGGGATTTTGTCTTGAGGCGAATTCCAGTGTAGTCCGCATAAAAAAGATCGCAGCCTTCGGCAGCTCCTACAGGAGATTGGTGCAGGAGCTGCCGAAGGCTGCGATCTTTTGATTTTAGAGCTTTTCCGGTGGCAGCTCTGGCAATGCGCGCAAGGCCGCTTCATACCATTCGGTGTTGAACGCGCGGTCTTCATCGAGCATCGCGTCAATCTCATAGGCAAGCACGTGAGCCATGAGGTTGAGGATCTCTTCGCGCTCCATACCGACCAGAGTCAGCTTGTTCAATGTCGCCTTGGCCGCTGGGGGGTGTCGCTTTCGATTTGGTTCTCGATGGCTTCGATCAGCGTCGCTTCGGTGAATGCTTCTTCGTCGTCATCGTTGACGATATCTGTCGGCTCGCTCATGGCAGGCTCCTCAGGGAAAGGCGCCAGTTTACCCGCATTCAGCGGCGTGATGCTGCTGGCGGGAAACGTCGCGGCGATCTATAAACAGGCACTGCCCACCCCGCACGGCCTGGAGGCTCTGTGATGTTCAAGCTCTACGGATTTGCTGTCAGCAACTACTACAACATGGTCAAACTGGCGCTGCTGGAAAAAGGCCTGCCCTTCGAAGAGGTAACTTTCTATCCGGCGCAAACCCCGGAGTCACTGGCGATCAGCCCGCGCGGCAAGGTCCCGGTGCTGGGTGTCGACGCCGGTTATATCAACGAAACCGCGATCATCCTCGAATACCTCGAACAATCACAAAAGGGCACGCCGCTCCTGCCCAGCGATCCGTTCGAGCGCGCGCAGGTATTGGCGATTGCCAAGGAGATCGAGTTGTACATCGAGTTGCCGGGGCGTGCCTGCTATGGCGAGGCGTTTTTCGGTATGACGTTGCCGGAGGCGATCAAGGAGAAGACCCGGACCGAGCTGCTGCTGGGCTTCGCCGCGCTGGGCCGTCATGGCCAGTTCGCCCCGTATGTGGCGGGTGACAGCCTGAGCATTGCCGATTTGTATTTCCTCTACAGCGTGCCGCTGGCCTGTGCGGTCGGGCAGAAGCTGTTCGGGATTGATCTGCTGGCCGAGATGCCGCAGGCGAAGGCGCTGCTGGAGCGGTTAGAGCAGAATCCGCACGTGCAGAAGATTGCGGCGGATAAAGACGCGGCGATGCCGGCGTTTTTGGCGATGATTGCTGCCAAAAAGTGAATTATATAGCGCTCTGAAGGACGCCTTCGCGAGCAGGCTCGCTCCCACATTGAGTCGGTGGTGAACACAATTTTGTGAACATCCAGAATCCCGGTGGGAGCGAGCCTGCTCGCGAAGCTCTTGGCTTTTAGCGGCTGGCGATTAGGGCCTGACCGCGCGCCACCGCAGCCCTGACCTGCGCCGGCGCAGTCCCGCCGATATGATCGCGGGCATTCACCGAGCCTTCCAGGGTCAGCACGGCAAACACGTCCTGCTCGATCTGATCGCTGAACTGACGCAGTTCTTCGAGGCTCATCTCGGCCAGATCCTTGCCGGTGTCGACGCCGTATTTCACCGCGTGGCCAACGATTTCATGGCAATCACGGAACGGCAGGCCACGGCGCACCAGATAATCCGCCAGGTCAGTCGCAGTGGAGAAACCGCGCAGTGCCGCTTCACGCATGATCGCGTGTTTCGGCTTGATCGCCGGGATCATGTCGGCAAACGCGCGCAGCGAATCGCGCAGGGTGTCGGCGGCGTCGAACAGCGGCTCCTTGTCTTCCTGATTGTCCTTGTTGTAGGCCAGCGGCTGGCCCTTCATCAGGGTCAGCAGGCCCATCAGCGCGCCGAAGACGCGGCCGGTCTTGCCGCGTACCAGTTCGGGCACGTCAGGGTTTTTCTTCTGCGGCATGATCGAGCTGCCAGTGCAGAAACGATCCGGCAGATCGATGAACTGGAACTGCGCGCTGGTCCACAGCACCAGCTCTTCGGAGAAGCGCGACAGGTGCATCATCGCGATGCTCGCGGCCGAGCAGAATTCGATGGCGAAGTCGCGATCGGAAACGTTGTCCAGCGAGTTGCCGCCGACGGCGTCGAAGCCGAGCAGTTGCGCGGTGTATTCGCGGTCGATCGGGTAGGTGGTGCCGGCCAGCGCGGCGCTGCCCAATGGCATGCGGTTGGTGCGCTTGCGGCAGTCGACCAGACGCTCGTAGTCGCGGCTGAGCATTTCGAACCAGGCCAGCATGTGGTGCCCGAAAGTTACCGGCTGCGCGGTCTGCAAGTGGGTGAAGCCCGGCATGATGCTTGCGGCCTCACGCTCGGCTTGCTCCAGCAGGCCTTTTTGCAGGCGGGTGATCTCGGCGAGGATCAGGTCGATTTCATCGCGCAGCCACAGGCGGATGTCGGTGGCGACCTGGTCGTTGCGGCTGCGCCCGGTGTGGAGCTTTTTACCGGTGACGCCGATGCGGTCGGTCAGGCGTGCTTCGATGTTCATGTGCACGTCTTCGAGGTCGACGCGCCAGTCGAACTGGCCGGCCTCGATTTCGCCCTGAATGGTCTTCAGGCCATCGATGATGCTGTCGCGCTCGGCATCGGTCAGCACGCCGACCTTGGCCAGCATGGTGGCGTGGGCGATCGAGCCCATGATGTCGTGGCGATACAGGCGCTGGTCGAAAGTGACGGAGGCGGTGAAGCGGGCGACGAAGGCGTCGACGGGTTCACTGAAGCGGCCGCCCCAGGACTGATTGGTCTTGTCAGTGCTCATGAATTCGCTCGTATCGGCTTGAAGAAATGGCGTGAAACGCTGGCGCGGATAATAACAGGGTTGCCAATCCTGTCGCTGACACCGGTCGATACGTTTTTTCGCGGATGTGTCAGGCATGTCCGGCGCGGTCTGCAAGGAATTTACAAAAGGATATTTTTTGATTGAGCAATATCGTTCCGACGAACGTCTACAGTGGACATAAGGGTCGGTGCGAATGCGGATCATGCAAAGGTCCGGCCACTGGCTATAAGAAGAGGGGGCGGGTGAGTTGTACAACGGTCACCCACCGCGAGAAACGCAGGAAACACTGGGCTCTGAGCCGTTCGACCCGGACGCTGGCAAATATTGCTGGCCGACGTACGGCACTTTTTGGCGCTCGGGCTAGTCTTAGCGTGGATCGCGGTGACGGAGGTCACTACACCTGTCTACGCTATCCTTGTGCGAGACTCACGCAGGAATCCAGCGCAATATGAATGTCCTGATCGTTGATGACGAACCCCTGGCTCGCGAGCGCCTAAGCCGTATGGTGAGCGAGCTCGAGGGTTACACAGTCCTGGAGCCCAGTGCCACGAATGGCGAGGAGGCGTTAGCGCTGATCGACAGCCACAAGCCGGATATCGTGCTGCTCGATATCCGCATGCCGGGCCTCGATGGCCTGCAGGTTGCTGCCCGACTGTGCGAACGAGAGACGCCGCCGGCCGTGGTGTTTTGCACCAGTCCCGATGAATTTGCCGTGGAAGCCCTGCAGGCCAGCGCCGTGGGCTATGTGGTGAAACCTGTGCGAACCGAACACTTGAATGAAGCCCTGAAGCGGGCTGAACGTCCCAACCGGGCGCAACTCTCGGCCCTGACCCGTCCCGCTGCCGAAAGTGGCAACGGCCCACGCAGCCACATCAGCGCACGGACCCGTAAAGGCATCGAGCTGATTCCGCTGGATCAGGTGGTCTACTTCATCGCCGACCACAAATACGTGACCCTGCGTCATGAAGCCGGCGAGGTGCTGCTCGACGAACCCCTCAAAGCCCTCGAAGACGAATTCGGCGAACGCTTTGTGCGTATCCACCGCAACGCGCTGGTCGCTCGCGACCGCATCGAGCGCTTGCAACGCACACCACTGGGACATTTCCAGTTGTTCCTCAAAGGCCTCAATGGCGATGCGCTGATTGTCAGTCGGCGGCATGTTGCCGGTGTGCGCAAGATGATGCAGGGGCTGTGACCCGGTCTTCGCCGGGCCTTTCGAGTTCTTTTACCCGGCATGGCAGGCCAGGGAGGCCGCGCCGGTTCTGATTCAGGTCAAAGTGAAATTGGCTGAGCTGTTATTATCCGCCGTATCTATTCAGTACGGATTGTTCCATGTCCCCTCGCGAAATCCGCATCGCCACCCGTAAAAGTGCGCTGGCCCTCTGGCAGGCCGAATACGTCAAAGCCCGTCTCGAGGCGGCCCACCCGGGCCTGCTGGTGACGCTGGTGCCCATGGTCAGTCGCGGTGACAAGCTGCTCGACTCGCCACTGTCGAAGATCGGCGGCAAGGGCCTGTTCGTCAAGGAACTGGAAACCGCGCTGCTGGAAAACGAAGCTGATATCGCCGTGCATTCGATGAAAGACGTGCCGATGGACTTCCCGCAAGGCTTGGGTCTGTTTTGCATCTGCGAGCGTGAAGACCCGCGCGATGCTTTCGTCTCCAACACCTACGCCAGTCTTGAAGGGCTGCCTACCGGTGCCATCGTCGGCACCTCGAGCCTGCGTCGGCAGACGCAATTGCTGGCGCGTCGCCCGGATCTGCAGATCCGGTTCCTGCGTGGCAACGTCAACACCCGTCTGGCCAAGCTCGACGCCGGCGAGTACGACGCGATCATCCTCGCCGCTGCCGGCCTGATCCGCCTGGGTTTCGAAGAGCGCATCACATCGGCGATCAGTGTCGATGACAGCCTGCCGGCCGGTGGCCAGGGCGCGGTCGGCATCGAATGCCGCAGCGCCGACCACGAAATCCACGCCTTGCTCGCGCCTTTGCATCACGCCGATACCGCTTCGCGGGTGAATGCGGAACGCGCCCTCAACAAACATTTGAACGGCGGCTGCCAAGTGCCGATCGCCTGCTACGCCGTGCTTGAAGGCGAGCAGTTGTGGTTGCGCGGTCTGGTCGGTGAGCCGAGCGGTGGCAAGCTTCTCAGTGCCCAAGCCCGGGCGCCGCGTGCCGACGCGGAAACCTTGGGTGTGCAGGTCGCTGAAGACTTGCTCAAGCAAGGCGCTGACGACATTCTCAAAGCTGTCTACGGCGAGGCGGGTCACGAGTGACAGCCTGGCGCCTGCTGCTGACGCGCCCGGCAGACGACTGCGCGGCGCTGGCCGAACAGCTGGCCGGGCACGGGATTTTCAGCAGTTGTCTGCCGCTTTTGGACATTGTTCCGCTGCCGGTCTCTGACACTATTCGCCAAGCGATTTCGCGATTGCCCGCTTGCAGCGCAGTGATCGTGGTCAGCAAACCGGCGGCGCGGATCGCGGTGGACTTGCTCAAGTCTGAAGGTGCGCCGCCATTGAGCATGCCGTGGTTCAGCGTCGGCGCGGCGACCGCAGGCATTCTTCGCGAACACGGTCTCGATGTGAGCTTTCCGGTTGACGGCGATGACAGTGAAGCCTTGTTGCAATTGCCGCGTCTGCGCGAGGCGGTCAGCCAGCCCGGCGCGCAGGTGATGATCCTGCGCGGCGAGGGCGGTCGTGAACTGCTCGCCGAGCGCCTGCGCGCGCTTGGTGCTAGTGTCGAGTATCTGGAGTTGTATCGCCGTGAACTGCCAGCCTATCCGCTGAACGAGCTGCCACGGCGGATCGAAGCGGAACGCTTGAACGGGCTGGTGGTCAGCAGTGGACAGGGTTTCGAGCACCTGCGGCAGATGGCCGGCGATGCCTGGCCGAAGATCGCGCCGTTGCCGTTGTTTGTTCCAAGTCCGAGAGTCGCCGAGCTGGCACGTGCCGCCGGGGCTCAAACAGTTGTGGATTGCCGCGGCGCGAGTGCCGCGGCTTTGCTGACGGCGTTACGGGAATGTCCCGTGCCGTTTTCTAATGCAAAGGATGGATACGTGAGCGAAACAGCCTTGCCAAAAGATGACGTCCAGCCTGCGCTCGATGCCCAGGTTGAAACTCCACCACCGGCCAAAGAGCCGCGCCGAGGCAATGGACTGGCAATTGTCGCCCTGCTGCTCGGCGCCGCCGGTGTCGCCATTGGCGGCTGGGGTGTCTGGCAGGTGCGCCACCTGCAGAACAACACGCAGCAACAGTCGAGTCAGGTGCAGGCGCTGAACGATCAGGCGCAGAGTCTGAAGCTCAACGAACAGCGTCTGACCGAACGCCTGGCGCAGCTGCCCGGTGCTGACGAGCTCGCCGAGCGCCAGCGTCTGGTCACGCAATTGCAGGGCGATCAGCAGCGCCTCAATCAACGTCTGGAAACCGTCCTCGGCGCCAGCCGCAAGGACTGGCGTCTGGCCGAGGCCGAACACTTGCTGCGTCTGGCCAGCCTGCGCCTTTCAGCGCTGCAGGACATCAGCAGCGCCCAGGCACTGGTGCAGGGCGCCGATGAAATTCTCCGTGAGCAGAACGATCCGGGTTCCTTCGCCGCGCGCGAGCAAGTGGCGAAAACCCTGGTCGCCTTGCGCAGCACCGAACAGCCGGATCGCACCGGGCTGTTCCTGCGTCTCGGCGCGCTGCGCGATCAGGTCATCGACCTCACCGAGCTGGCGCCGGAGTACAAGGATCGCGGCGAGTCCCTGCTGGGGCTGACCGCCGATGGCGATGGCGCCGGTCGCTGGGCGCAGTGGTGGGACAAGGTGTCGCGCTATATCCGCATCGATTTCAACGCTGACAAAAACGTCAAACCGCTGCTGGCCGGGCAAAGCCTGAGCCAGGTGCGCCTGGCCCTGAGCCTGGCGCTGGAGCAAGCGCAGTGGGCGGCGCTCAACGGTCAGGCGGCGGTGTACACCCAGGCGCTGGCCGAGGCACGCGATGTGCTCAAGGGCAATTTCAACCCGGACAATCCGCAAAGCAAAGTCATGCTGGAACAGGTCTCCGAGCTGAGCAAGGAACCGGTCACCGTCAAGACGCCGGATCTGACCGGCACCTTGAGTGCGGTGCAGGGGTATCTGGAGCGGCGTAACGTCAATGCTGAAGAATCGGTGAAACCGTTCGCCAAGCCTGCCGCCAATGCTGCGCAGGAGGCGACCCCATGAAGCGCCTCTATGTAATCGTGTTTCTGGTCATCGCCGCGACGGCAGCGCTGGGCCTGGCGATTGCCGAGCATTCCGGTTACGTGCTGGTGGCGTACAAGAGCTTCCGCTACGAATCGAGCCTGTGGGCGACCTTGGCGCTGATAGCGGTGCTGTGGCTGCTGTTCTGGGGCATCAAGGTGCTGGTCGAGCTGGTGATGACCTCAACCGGCGTGGTCAATCCGTGGTCGCGACGCAATCGCAGCCGCCGCGTGCAAGTGGCGATCGAGCACGGGCAGCTGGATCTGGCTGAAGGTCGCTGGGCCAGCGCGCAACGGCATCTGACCCGCGCGGCGGAAGCCGAGCGCCAGCCATTGCTTTATTACCTCGGCGCCGCACGTGCGGCGAACGAGCAAGGCCAGTACGAAGAAAGCGATCGTTTGCTCGAGCGTGCGCTGGAGCGTCAGCCGCAAGCCGAATTGGCAATTGCCCTCAGTCACGCACAACTGCAAACCGATCGTGGCGACACCGACGGTGCGCTGGTGACCTTGCAGGCAATGCATGAGCGGCATCCGCGCAGCGCGCAGACGTTGCGTCAATTGCAACGTCTGCATCAGCAGCGTGGCGAATGGTCGGCGGTGATTCGTTTGCTGCCTGAGTTGCGCAAGGACAAAGTGCTGCCGCCAGCAGAACTGGCCGAGCTCGAACGGCGCGCCTGGGGTGAGAACCTCTCGCTGGCAGCGCATCGTGAAGAAGACGGTACGGTGGGTCTGCAATCGCTCAAGCGGGCGTGGGAACAGCTGACTTCGGCGCAGCGTCAGGAAGCACCTTTGGTACTGGCCTATGCCGAGCAATTGCGCCAGCTGGGCGCTCAGGTCGAGGCCGAAGAGGTCCTGCGAGCAGCGCTCAAGCGCAAATACGACAGCCATCTGGCGCGGCTTTATGGTCTGGTTCGTGGCAGTGATCCTGCGCGTCAGTTGCAGACGGCCGAAGGCTGGCTCAAGGAGCACCCGGCCGATCCGAGCCTGCTGCTGACCCTTGGACGCCTGTGTCTGCAAACCAGCCTTTGGGGCAAGGCCCGTGACTATCTGGAAAGCAGTCTGCGCGTGCAGCGCAATCCGGAGACCTGTGCGGAGTTGGCCCGTCTGCTTGCACAGCTTGGCGATACCGAGCGCAGCAATCAGTTGTTCCAGGAAGGTCTGGGGCTGCTTGATGAGCGCCTGCTGGCGGCGCCTCTGCCAGTCCCGGCGAAGGTCTGAAAAGCGAGGGAGGATGCTCCCTCGTGAACTTCGATGACCGAAAATTCCCCTTCTTTGCGCTCGAGAGACAAAGTCCTACAAAGCGCTTCACCGTTTCCTATCGAGCCTGTCGGGTTTTCCCTACACCTGTGGTGAACTGTCGCCAGGCCCTTGCCTTGAAAGGCTGACACGCTTTCCTCTACCGTAACCGTCTGTCTCTACTGTTACGGAAAAGCCATGTCGTTGGCCTGCTCACGCTCCTTGTTCTTCATGGCTTTCATTGCGGGGGCCTTTGCTCTGGGAGCTTCCTATTACCTCGAATACGCGGTCGGACTGACGCCTTGCAGTCTGTGCCTGGTGCAGCGGTTGTTCCTCACATTGCTGTGCATCGGCTGCGGCGTGGCGGCGGTGCATGGCCCCCGGCGCGTTGGCTTATGGTGGTACTGGCTGTTTGCGCTCGGCGCCAGTCTGGGGGGAACCACCGCTGCGTGGCGGCAGGTGTTGATTCAGAGTGACTCCATGCTGCAACTGGTCAAATGCTCGCCCACCGTGGAGTCACTGTTCAGCGAACTGCCGTGGATCTGCGCCTTGCAACGGATGTTCAACGGCGGCGCTGATTGTGCGGATATTTCCTGGACACTGTTCGATTTGAGCATCCCCGAATGGAGCCTGCTGTTTTTTGTCGGTGTGTCGATCCTTGCGGTTTATCAGTTGCTGCGTCTGATCTGGAGTGCTCTGCAACGACCGGTCAGCGACGAAGCGTCGCACCACATGCTGGTCAGGGATTAAACACTTGTATGAACTTTATCTCCTGCGTACCTTGAAGCCATAGGCGTGCGGGCATAATCTGGCCGGCACGTGTCATTGGATTTATGTTGCTCGATGACGCTCTGCCCGATCGTCCACCAGTCAAATCAGAACAGGGGCGCGGGTGTAGAGCAGCATGACCCACAAGGGAAGAGAGATCGCCATGCTCGAAAGTTGTCAGAATGCTCAGGAACGTTGGGGTGGGGTTCATCTGCTGATCGACCGCTGGTTGCAGGAGCGTGAAGAGCTGATCGTCGCCTACGACAAGCTCGGTGCGCAGCCTGATTCGCTGTCCGAAAGCCGCAAACCCTTATTGGAGTTCTGCGGTGTACTGGTCGATTACGTATCGGCGGGTCACTTCGAAATCTATGAACAGCTGACCGGCGAAGCCAAGGCGTTCAACGACAAGCGCGGCCTGGAACTCGCCGAGACCATCTACCCGCGCATCGACGTCATTACCGAGAAGCTGCTCGCATTCAATGATCTGTGCGACGAAGGCAAATGCGTTGCGGAGAAATTCAAGGAATTGGGCGGCTTGCTGCATGAGCGCTTTGAACTTGAGGATTGCCTGATCGAAGTGCTGCACACGGCACACAAGGAAGAATATTCGGTTCAGGCCTGATCCACGTCCTTCATGAAAAACGGTGCGCCCGCAAGCGCACCGTTTTTTTATGCCTGATCAGCTCGTCGCACCACGCAACTCCACTTCAAAAACCAGAGGCGTGAACGGCGCAATCAGGTCGCCGGCACCGTCGGCGCCATAGGCCTGATCCGATGGAATCACCAGCCGCCATTTCGCCCCCACCGGCATGTTCTGCAAGGCGGTGCGCCAACCGGCAATCACGCTGTCGAGGTTGAACCATTGCGGCTGGGTGTTCTGATCGAACACGGTGCCGTCCGGCAGCTTGCCGACATACAGCACCTGCACTTTGCCGTCCGGGCCGGCCTTGGTGCCAGTGCCCGGAACCAGTTCAGTCAGGAGGATGCCATCGGCCAGTTCCTTCACCCCCGGTTTGGCTTTTTCTGTGCTGAGAAAGCGTTGCTCGTTTTCCATCGCAGCATCGCTCGACTGCCGTGAAGCCTGCTCGGCATTTTGCGATTCATGGTCGGCCAGAATCTGTTCGATACGCGCTTCACTCAGCGCCAGTGGCTTGCCCTGATATGCCTGTTGCAGACCTTCGATCAGCGCCTGAATCTGCAATTGGGGCACCTCCTGGCGCAGCCGTTCGCCGAGGCTGGCACCGAGGCTGTAAGCCAGATCATGAGCATCGTTCGCCGTGGTTTTTTCATCGGCATACGCCGCCGAAAAAAACACGCAGAGGGACAAAATAAAGTAGCGCGACATGGGCACTCTCCGACCTGAGATGCGGGGGATTATGCCAGTGCAAACGTCTGCATCGGTGAACTGCTTTTTCCTCGGCGCAGAACATTTCGGCTGCGGTGCAACGCAACGGTGCAGATACTGTCAACATGCCCTAGCGGCGGTATCAGCAGAGGTCTAGTATGAGCCGCACTCACGTCAGCCAGGAGGTAAACCATGTCGGCCACCAAGAAGCCTGTAAATACTCCGTTGCACTTACTCCAACAATTGTCGGGCAGCCTGCTCGAGCATTTGGAAAACGCTTGCTCGCAAGCCTTGGCTGATGCTGAAAAACTGCTCGCCAAGCTGGAAAAACAGCGTGGCAAGGCGCAGGAAAAACTGCACAAATCGCGCACCAAGTTGCAGGACGCCGCCACTGCCGGCAAAGCCAAGGCTCAGAACAAAGCCAAGTCTTCCGTGAAAGAACTCGAAGACCTGCTGGACGCTTTGAAAGATCGTCAGTCCGAAACCCGCAGCTACATTCTGCAACTCAAGCGCGATGCTCAGGAAAGCCTGAAACTGGCCCAGGGTGTTGGCCGCGTTCAGGAAGCAGTGGGCAAAGTTCTGTCGTCGCGTTCGGCCAAACCGGCAGCAGCACCAGCGAAGAAAGTCGCTGCTAAACCTGCTGCAAGCAAAGCCCCGGCGAAGACCGCTGCGGCGAAACCTGCTGTTGCGAAAACCGCCACCAAACCAGCGGCCAAGGCGCCAGTGAAAGCGGCTGCCAAACCAGCGGCGAAAACTGCAGCGAAGAAGCCGGCGGCGAGCGCGGCAAAACCGGCGGCTAAAACCACCGCAGCCAAACCTGCTGCAGCCAGGCCAGCAGTGAAAGCCACCCCTGCCAAAGCCGCTGCAAAACCGGCCGCGAGCAAAGCTGCACCGGCGAAAACCGCAGCCGCCAAACCTGCTGCCAAAGCAGCAGCGAAACCAGCAGCAAAACCTGCTGCCAAGACTGCCGCTGCGAAGCCTGCTGCCAGGACTGCGGCCAAGCCGGCCGGCGCCAAACCTGCTGCGAAAGTGACGGTAAAACCGGCTGCCAAACCAGCCGCAACATCGGCAGCAAAACCTGCGGCAAAAACCGCTGCGAAACCGGCCGCCAAGCCTGCTGCCAAGCCTGCGACCGCTGCTGCAAAACCGGCCGCCAAGCCAGCCGCAAAACCAGCGGTGAAAAAGCCTGCAGCTGCCAAACCAGCCGCGACCAAACCGGCCACCGCTCCAGCGGCCAAGCCTGTCACTGCCGCTACCCCGGCTGCTCCAGCTGCGTCGGCACCGTCGTCCGCCGCCCACTCGACCCCTTCGACTGCGCCAGCGCCAGCTGCTTCGTCGAACGTCAGCAGCACCCCGACCAGCGCTTCCTAAGTGCCGGTTGCCGCGACGCGCAGCACTTGCAGCGCGTCGCGGTTCAGGCTGGCGGCATTGCCGGCCAGGTCTTCAAGCCAGGTCACCGAACCTGCATCGTTGCGCGTCCACTCCTGCGCCACACCTTCAAGGCGTGAAAGCAAGGTGCGCTCAGCTTCAAGCTCCAGTGATTTGATCTGCTCGCGCATGCCGGCCACCACCGCATCGTCGATGGCCCGCGCTTTCCATTGCAGGCGCAGGGTTCGCAGCGGCTGCACCACTTCGATATCCCATGGCGCGGTGAGAGCCTTGAGCAGGCGTACGCGCGGCTGATCGCAGGCCACCGCGCGCTGCTCCAGCCACAAACCGCACAGCAGCAGGCAGACATTGGCGCCCGCCGTTTGCAATTGCAGGCAGGCATCTTCCACACCCGGGCGGGCGTAGACATCAAGGGCAAAGCTCCACAGGTCAGAGGACATCGTGCTACTCGCGCCAGTTGTGAGCGAAGCTGGTAGACTCCGCCGCCATTATGATCCGACTTCAGAACCTGACTTTACAGCGTGGCCCGCAACGTCTGCTAGAAGACGCCGAGCTGACCCTGCACGCCGGCCACAAAGCCGGCCTTATCGGTGCCAACGGTGCCGGCAAATCCAGCCTGTTCGCCCTGCTGCGCGGCGAGTTGCACCCGGATTCGGGCGACTGCCTGCTGCCGGCCGACTGGCGTATCGCGCACATGCGCCAGGAGGTCGACACCCTCGAACGCCTGGCGGTCGATTATGTGCTCGATGGCGACCTGCGTCTGCGCGAGGTGCAACGCGAGCTTGCCGCCGCCGAGCAGGCCCATGACGGCACCGCACTGGCGCGCCTGCACGCTGAACTCGACAGCGCCGACGGCTACACCGCCGATGCGCGGGCGCGCAAGCTGCTCGCCGGTCTTGGGTTCACCAATGAGCAGATGGATCGTCAGGTAGGAGATTTCTCCGGTGGCTGGCGGATGCGTCTGAATCTGGCGCAGGCACTGATGTGCCCGTCGGATCTGCTGCTGCTCGATGAACCGACCAACCACTTGGATCTCGACGCGATCATCTGGCTCGAAGAGTGGCTGAAGAGTTATCCGGGCACCTTGCTGCTGATTTCCCACGACCGGGATTTCCTCGACGAAGTGGTCGATCACGTCGCCCATGTCGATCAGCGCAAACTGACCCTCTACCGCGGCGGCTACACCGCCTTCGAACGCGCCCGTGCCGAGCGTCTGGCCCAGCAGCAACAGGCCTACGAGAAGCAGCAGGCGCAGCGTGCGCACATGGAAAGCTACATCGCTCGCTTCAAGGCGCAAGCGACCAAGGCCCGTCAGGCGCAGAGCCGGATCAAGGCGCTGGAGCGCATGGAAGAATTGTCGGCGGCCCACGTCGATTCGCCGTTCGACTTTGTCTTCCGCGAGTCGACCAAGATCTCCAGTCCGCTGATCGACCTGTCCGATGCACGCCTGGGTTATGGCGACAAGACCATCCTCGAGAAGGTCAAGCTGCAACTGACCCCGGGTGCGCGGATCGGTCTGCTTGGGCCGAACGGTGCGGGTAAATCGACGCTGATCAAGAACCTCGCCGGCGAGCTCGAACCGCTGGCCGGGCGCCTGACCCGTGGCGAAAACACCGTGGTCGGCTACTTCGCCCAGCATCAGCTCGATTCGCTGGACTCCAAGGCCAGCCCGTTGCTGCACTTGCAGCGCCTCGCGCCGGGTGAGCGCGAGCAGACCTTGCGCGACTTCCTTGGCGGCTTCGACTTCCGGGGTGCGCGCATCGATGAGCCGGTGCTGAATTTCTCCGGTGGCGAGAAGGCGCGTCTGGCCCTCGCGTTGATCGCCTGGGAACGGCCGAACCTGCTGCTGCTCGACGAACCGACCAACCACCTCGACCTGGAAATGCGTCTGGCGCTGACCATGGCCCTGCAGGAATTCAGCGGTGCGGTGCTAGTGGTTTCTCACGATCGGCACTTGCTCAAGAGCACCACCGACAACTTCTATCTGGTCGCTGACGGCAAGGTCGAAGAGTTCGACGGCGATCTCGAAGACTACGCGCGCTGGCTGGTGGAATACCGTCAGCGCAATGCGCCGGTCAGCAACACGCCGGTCAACCCGGACAAGACCGACAAGAAAGCGCAGCGCCAGGCGGCGGCAGCGTTGCGTCAGCAACTGGCGCCGCACAAGCGCGAGGCCGACAAGCTCGAAGCCGAGCTGGGCAAGCTCCACGAGAAACTGGCCAAGGTCGATGCCAGCCTCGGTGACAGCGATATTTACGAGCCGGCGCGCAAGAATGAATTGCGTGATCTGCTCGCCGAACAGGCCAAATTGAAGGTGCGTGAAGCCGAGCTGGAAGAAGCCTGGATGGAAGCGCTGGAAACCCTGGAAAGCATGCAGGCGGAGCTGGAGGCGTTGTCCTGATGGAAGCCTTCAAGCTGCCTTTCTCGGCGGTGTGGGTCGAACCGCTGTGGTTCACCGCGCAGATTCTGCTGATTCTGCTGGCCGGTTACCTGACCCAGCGTTTCGTCGCCAAAGGCCTCACTCGCCTGGGTGAGCGCTATCCGTTTCCGCCGCAGTTGCTGATGCCGCTACGCGGCGTGTTGCGCTGGCTGATCATGGGCAGCGCGCTGCTTTTCGTGCTTGAGCGCCTCGGCGTTTCGGCCACGGTGCTGTGGACGGCGCTGTCGGGATTTGTCGCGGTGGCGGCGGTGGCGTTCTTCGCCATGTGGAGCGTGCTGTCGAACCTGCTCTGCGCGATTCTGATCTTCACCGTCGGGCCGTTCCGCCTCGGCGACGTAGTCGAGCTCGTGGATACCACCGACAAGCCTGGCGTCAAAGGCCGGGTGATCGCGATCAATCTGCTCTACACCACGCTGGTCGAGGCCGAAGAGTTGGGCACCGGCAGCGCCATGGTGCAGGTGCCGAACAGCCTGTTCTTCCAGCGTTCGGTGCGGCGTTGGCGCGGGACAGATGTGTTTCCGTCGAGTGGCTTTGAGAAGTAGCTTTTCCAGCAAGATCAAAAGATCGCAGCCTTCGGCAGCTCCTACATTTGGAATACGATCCCTGTAGGAGCTGCCGAAGGCTGCGATCTTTTGCTTTTAGCCCCAAACAGCATTAGTTTTGACGACTTGTCACAAGCATCAGCCGAGGTGTGCGATGGAGCTTCAAACATGGCTGGCATTTTTTGCCGCCTGCTGGGTGATCAGCCTGTCCCCGGGCGCGGGCGCCATCGCGTCGATGTCCAGCGGTCTGCAGTACGGATTCTGGCGCGGCTACTGGAACGCACTGGGCCTGCAGATCGGTCTGGCGGTGCAGATCGCGATTGTCGGCGCGGGTGTTGGCGCTGTGCTCACCGCTTCGGCCACAGCATTCCATGCGATCAAATGGTTCGGTGTCGCCTATCTGGTTTACCTGGCGATCAAGCAATGGCGGGCGCTGCCCATGGACATGAGCGATGACGCCGCAGTGCGGCCGATCGGCAAGCCGCTGGCTTTGGTGTTTCGCGGCTTTCTGGTGAACATCAGCAACCCCAAGGCGTTGGTGTTCATGCTCGCGGTGTTGCCGCAGTTCATCAATCCCCATGCGCCGCTGCTGATTCAGTATGTGGTGATCGGCGTGACCATGGTTTTCGTCGATCTGATTGTCATGGCCGGCTACACCGGACTGGCGTCGAAGGTGCTGCGCCTGTTGCGCACGCCCAAGCAGCAGAAACGCATGAACCGCACCTTTGCCGGGTTATTCATTGGCGCGGCGGCGTTCATGGCGACGTTGCGCAAAGCGGCGGCGTAAACCGCTCGGACAGAAAAAAGGCGACCTCAAGAGGTCGCCTTTTTCATTTCTACCGAGACATCGGGGCAAGCGAGCTTTTCTTGAATCAATAGCGAGGGCCGCTTCGCGACCCAACGGGGATAAATCCCCTCGCCACAGAGCCCTTCGCCACAAAAGTCCTCAGATCGGCTCAGCGTAAAATCACCGGCGCCGTATCACGCGGCAGATTATTGCGCTGCGGCGCTTCACGCGGCTGCTCATAACCGTCACCGCCACCGAGTTGCATGCTCAGTTGCCCGGCCACGTCTTCGCCCAAGGCCTTCGACACCTCACGCACCACCCGCGGACGGTTCAGCGAGATCTTGATGTCGCGATGGTTCACCAGTTTGGTGTCCTGCGCTTCGCCCATCGCCGTGAAGGCCGAGGTGATCTCGTAGGTCTTGGTATTGATCAGGCTGAAATCCGCCACCAGCGTCAGGCCCAGCACTGCCGAGTAGCTGTCGGTGTGCGCCAGCTCGTTGATGTCCTGGGTGAAATCGATGTCGGACACGGTGCCGAACAGCACGTAGTCGGCGCCTTTGAAGTTGCCGGCCTTGATGCGCTTGATCATGTCATACACGTCGCCTTTGGATGAGGCGGTATACGGCGTGCCCTGCACCAGCTGGAACATGCCGGTACGCAGGATTTCACCCTTGATGTCGCCGGTGAATTTGCGCAACTCGCCCTGTTCGATGTAGCTGGTGGTCGCTTCGATCTCGTTGTAGCTCGAAGAACCGCTGGCGCTGTAGTAACTCTCGCGGTGATTGCTCTGCGCCGAAACGATGTGGATGTATTGCTCCACGCGCTCCTGATACGCCAGATCCGTCACCGCTACCTTCGGGGCCGCCTGCGCGCTGAACGCGCAAGCCAGGGCCATCATGCCAATCCATGTGCGCATCGATTAACGCTCCGTGGTTTTGCGGATCTCTTTTTCGTCCATCCACTCGGCCAGACCGCTTTCGACGTCGATCAACTGCAGGCTGAATTTGTAGAAGACGTCCTTGTAGTCGCTGCTGCGCTTGACGATCGAGCTGATCGAGCCTTCGATGCGGTACTTGGCGGCAACCATGTTGCCGGTCTTGGCCACGGTGCTTTTCTTGTACAGGCCGCTCTGGTTTTGCAGCTTGAGCTGGTCGACCTGGCTCTGCATTGCATTGTTGTCGCTGGCGAAGCGCGCAACACCGGTTTTCATCAGTTGGGTCTTGATGCTGGTGGTGATTTCGCGGGTGTCGATGTACTCGCTGGTCTTGTTCTTCACATCGTAGACCTGAACCACCGGACGGCCCTGCAGAATGCCGGACTGGGCCAGCGAGCGGGTCATCGACTCGGCGATCATTTGCAGGTCGGTCGAACCGAATTCGTTGGTCACGGTTTCAACCGCTTTGGTGTCGCCGTAGCTGATGTTCTTGCTGCCCAGGGTCGGCGAGGTGTTGGCGCAACCGGAGGCGAGCAGGGCGATGACGGCGATGCAGGAAAAGCGTGCAAACATGAGAAAGCTCTCTCAATCAGAAATAGGGTGGCGGGCTTAAGGCGTCTTGATTTCCAGACGGAAATCCACGGCTTTCGGGGTCGGGGCGATGGCCTGAATGAAGCTGGTCTGGGCGCCGTACATCATCTGGCTTTTCCACACTTCTTCTTCGGCAACCGGGAAACCTTCGGCGCCGAGCCAGGCGAAGCGGTAGTAGAAAATCTTGTTGCTGTTAAGGGTGTTGCTCAACTGCACGTTGACGGTCATGAAGCCGTTTTCACGAGCCACGCGCATGGCGCCGACGACGATGTGTTTCTGCGGGCCCATGGCCACGACTTTGCTCGCGGCGCTGCCCGGCTCAGGTGGTGGCGGGGTGGCGCAGCCTGCCAGCAAGGCGAGGGCGGCGACGGCGATGATCTTCAAGCGCATTGCAAAGACTCCGTTCTTAAGGTTGTTTGAGGCTGGCGACGTTGGTCGCGGCAGCGCTCGGCATTACGTGAGCAGCGATGCCGCCAGCGAATACCTGGTTGCCCACGGCACGCAGGCTGATCACTTGGTAACGCTGGTCGACGGTGACCTTGACCACCGAGCCGCCGACGGCGCTCGGCAGGGTAACCTGATGCTCACCTTTTTTCAGGCGCAGACGCACCACTTGGGTGTTGTCCGGCAGGGTGCGCCATGTACGGGTATCGGCACCTTCGAGCACTGCTGAAGAAATACCCACAGCGAGACCGGCCAGCGGATTGGTTTCGTTGATCTGCTTCTGCGCCACGCCTTTGGTGATCGCGCGCACGGTGGTGCGCACGATGATCCCCGGCATGTCATCACGCAGAGCGCGGCGGGACATGGCGGTGGTGCTGTTCAGTGCGGTCAGGTCGACCTGCTTGCCGTCGACGCCGATCTGCGCAAAAGGCGCGGTGGAGGTGTCCGGTTTGATGATCGGGAACGACAACGGGGTGATCACCACGTTGTTGGAAATCGGCAGCGGCAGCGGTACGCGAATCGAGTCACGGGCCGGGGCCAGACCGCTCTGCACGACGATGAGAATGTCGCTGTCATCGGATTTGGAAGGCTTGTCGAGGTTGACCAGCGCCTGCTCGAGCAGCGGCGTGTTCGGGCGCAATTCGGCAGCCTTGCGATAACCCGGCGCGGCCAGATCCTTCTCGCCCAGGGCTTCGTAAACGAAACCGGCCAGGTAATGGCTGAACGCACTCTGGTAGCTGTTTTTCAGGCCGACCACTTCCGGCGCGTCGAGGCTGGCCACCGGATAACCCTGCAGATCCTTGTACTGGGTCTTGATGCCTTCTTTCTCGGCCTGTTCTTCGCTCTTGAGGTATTCCTTGTCGCGCAGGTCAGCGATCACTGCTTCGCGTTCGTGAGTCTTTTTGATCGCCGTGCGGGCACCATCGAAATCGTTGACCGCCAACAGGTTCAGAGCCATCTGCGTGGTCAGCATGACTTTTTCGTAGTCATAGCCTTCGTAGCGACGCACCTTGTCGTTGACGATGAAGCTGCCGAACTGCGCCAGGTACTTGGCCGAGTCGAGCTTGACCGCGTCTTCCCATTGACCGACCACCTGATCGGCGCTGCCCCACGCGTTCTGGCTGCCTGACAGGTCGCCCTTGGCGCGCAGCAGTTCGCCTTTCTCGAAGTAATAGAGCAGGTCTTTGTCGGTGCCGGTGTTGTTCTTTTCCAGCAGGGTCAGCGCGGCGTCGACGTTGCCGGATGCCAGTTGCTGATTGGTCTGGGCCAGTTCGGAATCGTAGTTGCGAAACGCTGCGCAGCCGGACAACAGCGTGACGGCGCTGAGCGCGAGCAGCATGGGAGCGCGGAATGCCATGGGTACTTCTTCCCTGAGTAACAAAACTTGCAGCCGCGTGTGCTGGTCGGGCTGGTGTGACCTATCGACGGTGGCGCTGGCCTCCTGCCAATTCCTCATGCGTGAGGAGCTTTTGATGCCGGCTCGCTGGGCGAGGGCGCGGCATTATAAACGTGGGGTGATGGCTATGTAATAGCTTTTTGGGTGCATTTTCAGATGCGGTGCCATCACTTCTCCGCAGAAGCGGGTGTATCCGACGCGGGTTTTTGATTCGGTACAAAGGCTGATCCGACGGTATAGACCTGATCCCGGAATACCCGCAGGTGCAGAATCTGGCGGTCCTGGTCGACGCGCATTTCAAAAGGGTGGTCGATGGACGCAGGCGCAAAACGGAAGGTATGCAGGCCTTTTTTCAAGCGCAGGCGGGCGACCAGCGTCTTGTCCGGCAACGCTCGCCATGTGCGGGTGTCGGCTTCTTCGAACGGATCATGCTGAGTGACGATCAACGAGGCTTTCGCCGGGTTGCGCTCGTTTTCCTGCGCTTGACCGATGGCGGCCATGTTGGCGCGGAACATCGCCCGCGAGATGATTTGCGGCATGTCGTCGCGCAGTGTGCGCATGGACATATCGGTCACGCTATTGATCACTACCAACGGCTGTTTGCGACCGTCTACGGTGATATGGCTGAAGTTGGGTGTGACCGCGTCCGGCACCATCACCGGGAATGAAATGGGCGCAATGATGACCAGCGTTTCGTTCAGACGAACCGGGATCGGCACCTGCACGGAGCTGCGAGCCGGGGCCAGGCCACTCTGGATAATCAGCAACACATCGCTTTCATCGGCTTTCGCTGGCGGTTTGTCGAGATTGCGCAGGGCCTTTTGCAGCAAGGGCATATCCGGCCGCAGTTCGATCGCCTGACGATAACCGGCCGCCGCGAGGGCGCGTTCGCCGAGGGCTTCATAGGTGAATCCGGCCAGATAGTGGCTGAACGCACTCTGATAGCCGTTTTTCAGCTCAACGACCTGCGGCGCATCAAGCAAGGCGACCGGGTAGCCTTCCAGTTCCTTGTAATGGAGAACTTTGCCTTGAGCTTTTGCCTGTTCCTCGGCCGCTTCGTATTGCTTTTCACGCTGGCGGGCGATCAATGCTTCGCGTTCGTGGGTTTTCCTGATGTCTGCGCGGGCGCCGGCAAAGTCATTGACGGATAGCTGGTTCAAGGCCATTTGCGTAGTCAACATGACCTTTTCGTAATCGTAGCCTTCATAGCGCCGCAGCTTGTCGTTGACCAGCATCGTGCCCATTTCATCACCGAAACGGGCCAGTAATTTCATCGCGCCGGACGGGTTGGCTTCCTCGCGCTGGAAGATCATGCGGTCGGCATTGCGCCAGGCGTCCTGGCTGTCGGGCAGGGCACTGCCAGCGCTGAGGATCGCGCCTTTTTCCAGGTAATACAGCAGATCCTTGTCTTCCCACGGGTTGTTCATTTCCACCAGTGCCAGAGCCCCGGTCAGATTGCCCCGGGTCATTTGCTCGGTGGTCTGCTGCATTTCAAGATCGTAGTTGCGATAGGCGGCACAACCGCTCAACTGAACAGCGACGCAAAGCAGCAAAACGAACGGAAGACTCCGCATTGAGGTTGATTCCTTGCGCGCAAATGCTCTGGGGCGGGCAGTATAAAGTGGATGGTGGCAAATGGCTGCGATCTTGATCGAGCGTCAATCGGCAGCGGGCAGTGCGGCAATACTCGGCGACAAACGCTGCTGCCGTCTGCCGGGTATTTCCTGCCAATCAAAGCGAAACGCCGACAAAGCTTGAGAGAAATGTCTTCGAAGTGAACAATATGTAACTTCGCATTTCCATTTGAGATTCGTTCATGACTGCCTCGTCCCGATTGCTGGCCTGGCTGCTGTTCCCGTTATTGTCCCTGAGCAGCCTGCCGCTGCTGGCCGATACCGTGGAAGGCGCGCCGCAAGCGTTGCACCTGCTCGATTACATCAGTGCCGATTACCCGCCGACGGTCGCGGCAGGCAAAGTCATCGACGATGGCGAATACCGCGAGCAGCTGGAATTCACCCAGGTTCTGCAAGGCTTGATCACTGCATTGCCAGCCAAACCGGAAAAAGCCGCGCTGGAACAGGGCGTCGAATCTTTGCACGCCGCCATCACTGCGAAGCAGGACGGTGCTGATGTCGCCCGTCAGGCCCGACAGCTGGGGGCGAAACTGGCGGTGGCTTATGAAGTCAGCCAGGCACCGATCATCACTCCGGACCCGACACGCGGTGCGCCGCTGTATGCGCAAAATTGCTCGGTGTGCCACGGCGACACTGGTGCTGGCGACGGCCCGGCCGGTGTCGGTCTGACCCCTGCGCCAGCCAACCTGCGCGACGCTGCGCGGATGGATCACCTGAGTCTGTACGCGATCTACAGCACCCTCGGCCAGGGCGTCGAAGGCACCGACATGCCGGCGTTCGCCGATCAGCTCGATGATCGCCAGCGCTGGGATCTGGCCACCTACATCGCCGGCTTCAGCGCCGATGCGGCGGCCGCCAAGTCCGACAAGGTCTACAACATCGCCGACCTGGCCCGCCAGACCCCGGCCGAGGTGCAGGCTGCCGAGGGCGCAGAGGTCGCGGCGACGTTCCGTGCCCAGCGCGCGCAACCGCCGCAGGTCAAGCGCGGTCCGGCGCAGTTGCTCGATTACACCGCCGCCACGCTGGACAAAAGCCTCGCGGCCTACCGCGCCGGTGAACACGATCAGGCCTATGACCTGTCGGTGGCGGCGTATCTGGAAGGCTTCGAACTGGTCGAAAGCTCGCTGGATAACGTCGATGCCAACGTGCGCAAGGACACCGAAAAATCGCTGATGGCGTATCGGCAGTCATTGCAGGATGGTCTGCCGGTCGAGCAGGCCGAACAGCGTCTGGACGCGGCCAAAGCCAAACTCAAGGAATCCGCCGGCCTGCTGGGCAGCGATGGTCTGAGCTGGTCGCTGAGCTTCATCTCCGGCCTGCTGATTCTGCTGCGCGAAGGCCTGGAAGCGATTCTGGTGCTGGCGGCGATCCTCGCCTTCCTGCGCAATACCGGTCAGCAATCGGCAGTACGCAGTGTCAACGTTGGCTGGGGTCTGGCACTGCTGGCAGGTCTGGGTACCTGGGCACTGGCGGCGTACGTCATCGACGTCAGCGGTTCGCAGCGTGAGTTGCTGGAAGGCGCCACCGCGCTGTTTGCCAGCGTCATGGTGTTGTGGCTCGGCGTGTGGATGCATGACCGCCGTCATGCGGCGGCCTGGCAGGATTACATCAAAAGCAGTCTGGTCGGCGGCGGTGGACGTTTCGGCTTTGCGATCCTGGCGTTCTTCTCGGTCTATCGCGAGTTGTTTGAAGTGATCCTGTTCTACGAAACCCTGTGGCTGCAGGCCGGTCCAGCCGGGCACAACGCCGTGCTGGCCGGCGGCGCGACGGCGCTGGTGCTGCTGGTCGGCCTGGCCTGGGTGATTCTGCGCGGCTCGGCGAAACTGCCGCTGACGCTGTTCTTCAGCATCAACGCCGCGCTGTTGTGCGCGCTGTCGGTGGTGTTTGCCGGGCATGGCGTGAAGGCCTTGCAGGAAGCCGGGATCTTCGGCACACGGCCGGTCGCGTTCTTTGAATTCGACTGGCTGGGGATCCATGCCGATGCCTATTCGCTGACCGCGCAGGTGGTGGCGATTGTGGCGATTGCTGTGCTGTATGGGCGCAGTTGGGTGGCGGAGAAGCGTCGGGTTTCGGCTGCATAAAGGCATTCGCTGCGCTCATATTCGCGAGCAGGCTCGCTCCCACAGGTTCGGTATGTATCCTGTGGGAGCGAGCCTGCTCGCGAATTTTTTGGAGGCAAGAACATGCGTGTATGGATTGATGCCGACGCCTGTCCACGGGCGGCGAAGGATCTTGTAGTGAAATTCGCCCTCAAGCGCCAGTTCGAAGTGGTGCTGGTAGCCGGGCAGCCGCAGACCAAGCCGGGGCTGGCCATCGTCAAACTGATCGTGGTGCCGAGCGGGCCGGATGCGGCGGATGATTATCTGGTCGAGCACGCCGTGCCGGGCGAGCTGGTGATCTGCAGCGATATTCCGCTGGCCGATCGGCTGGTCAAGAAGGGCGTGGCGGCACTGGATCCGCGCGGCAAGGAGTTCGATGCGCAGAACATGGGCGAGCGGCTGGCGGTGCGGAATCTGTTCACCGATCTCAGGGAGCAGGGCCAGATGAGCGGCGGCCCGGCGCCGTTTGGCGAGCGCGAGAAGCAGGCGTTTGCCAATGCGCTGGATCGGATTCTCACCCGGCTCACCCGCAAGCCCTGAAAAGATCGCAGCCTGCGGCAGCTCCTACAGGGGCGGTGTATGCCGCAATATCACGGCGCGACACGAAACCTGTAGGAGCTGCCGAAGGCTGCGATCTTTTGATTTCAAGCGTCGTTTTCGTGGGTCAGTTCGAGCACGCGGTCGACCAGTTTGTTGATCCCCGAAGCCGCTTCACTGATGGTCTGCGCCAGCATGTACGCCGGGGTGGTGACCAGTTTGCGCGCCTTGTCTTCGACGATTTCGGTGACGGCGCACTCTTCGTGGGTGGCGCCCATCTTGTTCATGGCCGCAGCGGTGTCGGCGTCGTTGCCGATTGTGCAGGTCACGCCCGGGCCATAGATTTTCGCCGCCAGCGCCGGGGAGATGCAGATCAGCCCGACCGGTTTGCCCGCTTCGGCAAATGCTTCGGCCAGGGCCAGCACTTCAGGTTGCACGGTGCAGCCGGCGCCTTCGATCGCGAAGTTCGACAGGTTCTTTGCCGCGCCGAAACCGCCGGGCACGATCAGTGCGTCGAAATCCTCGACATCGGCGTCGCGGATATCCTTGACGTTGCCCCGGGTAATCCGCGCCGATTCCACCAGTACGTTGCGCGATTCCGGCATTTCTTCGCCGGTCAGGTGGTTGATCACATGCAATTGCGCGATGTTTGGCGCGAAGCACTGCACCTGTGCGCCGCGCTGGTCGAGGCGCAGCAGGGTGATGACACTTTCCTGGATTTCGGCGCCGTCGTACACGCCACTGCCGGACAGGATCACTGCAACTTTTTTGCTCATGGGCTTCTCTCCAGATTCATGGCGCTCAATGTCCCTTAAATCGTCGCGCGTGGCCATAGGGGCATGGCTGACGCGCGCGGGAACAGAGCGCTCTCTCAATGGATCGCAACGGCGGCGGGGTGTTCATTATTTGCCTGGAATGCGCGTGGCAGCCGCCAGCGAATGGCTTATTCGGCTGGCGTTTTCGGTCCGGCAGGAGGGGTCGCTTCGGCCTGACGCAATTGCTCGGCCTCGGCGGCCTTGGCGAGCTGCTCGTCCTGATAGATTTTCTTTGCCAGTTGCGCATTCTTGAAGCGGCGCCGCAGCCACAGGCCCAGCCCGAGGATCAGCAAGGCGCCGAGCACCCACAGCTCGTACTTCTTGATGCTGCCGAGCATGCCTTCCAGCACTGCGCCGAAGTGGTAAGCCGCCGCAGCCAGTGCGGTGGCCCAGATCGCCGCGCCGATACCGTTGAGCAGCAGGTAACGTCCCGGTGGATAACCGGACAGGCCGATCGCCACCGGCATCACGGTGCGCAGGCCATAAACGAAGCGGAAGCTCAGGACCCAGATGTCCGGATGTTTGCGGATGTGCTCCAGCGCGCGGTCGCCCATCATCTGCCAGCGCGGCTTGCGCGCAAGCAATTTGCGCCCGTGCTTGCGCCCCAGGAAGTACCACAGCTGATCGCCGGCATAGCTGCCGAAGAACGCCACAACCACCACCAGGTTGATGTCCATGTATCCACGGAACGCAAGGAAGCCTGCGAGCACCAGAATGGTTTCGCCTTCGAAGAACGTGCCGAGGAACAAGGCAAAGTAGCCAAAGTCGTGCAGAAATTGTTGGAGCATTGTCTGGGTGCTGGCGAAATGAACGCGCAGCCTAACCCTTCGGGCACATTCATGAAAGTGTCCAAATGTGTCTCGACGTGAACATTTCCTACATCGACAATGGATTGCGGCTACCTGTCACAGAGCACACATAACTGTCATCTGTTAGTCATAATGGCCGTCTATAACTGTCACGCTCGCCCGTTTGCCCGGGCTCAGGAGTCTGCCGTGAGCTTTACCCCCGCCAATCGTCTGTTCCCAGCCACTCGTCTGCGTCGCAATCGTCGTGATGATTTTTCGCGGCGGCTGGTGCGTGAAAACGTATTGACGGTCGATGACCTGATCCTGCCGGTGTTCGTGCTCGACGGTGAAAACCGCCGCGAAGCCGTGGCCTCGATGCCGGGCGTCGAGCGACTGACCATTGATCTGCTGCTTGAAGAAGCGGCGAAATGGGTCGAGCTGGGCATTCCGGCGCTGGCGCTGTTCCCGGTCACGCCGCCTGAACTGAAATCCCTCGATGCTGCCGAAGCGTGGAATCCCGAAGGCATCGCCCAGCGCGCCACTCGCGCCCTGCGTGAGCGGTTCCCGGAGCTGGGCGTGATCACTGACGTGGCGCTGGACCCGTTCACCACCCACGGTCAGGACGGCATTCTCGACGAAGACGGCTACGTGCAGAACGACATCACCGTCGATGCGCTGGTGCGTCAGGCGTTGTCCCACGCCGAAGCCGGCGCGCAGGTGGTGGCGCCATCGGACATGATGGACGGCCGCATCCAGGCGATACGTGAGGCGCTGGAAATTGCCGGCCACGTCAACGTGCGCATCATGGCCTACTCGGCCAAATACGCCAGCGCCTACTACGGCCCTTTCCGCGATGCCGTGGGTTCGGCGTCGAACCTCGGCAAGGCCAACAAGGCCTCTTATCAGATGGACCCGGCCAACAGCGACGAAGCGCTGCACGAAGTCGGTGCGGACTTGTCCGAAGGCGCGGACATGGTCATGGTCAAACCGGGCATGCCCTACCTGGACATTCTTTTTCGCGTCAAAGATGCCTTCAAGGTGCCGACCTTCGTCTATCAGGTCAGTGGCGAATACGCCATGCACATGGCCGCTATCCAGAATGGCTGGTTGAGCGAAGCGGTGATCCTCGAGTCACTGACCGCCTTTAAACGTGCCGGTGCAGATGGCATCCTGACTTACTTTGCCGTTCGTGCCGCTCAATTGTTACGAGAGCAGAAATAGCCCTCCCAGGAACATTCCATGAATACCGAAGGACTCACTGAAGTTGCCGTAAAAGAAGCTCAGCCGGTGGTCGAGCAAATCACCGAAACCCCGCCGGAACTGGAGCCTGCGCCACCCGCGCCGGTTGCCGAAACCGCTGCGGCGGTGCCGGCGATCGCCATCCCCGGCCTGGATGACAGCAGCCTGTACATCCACCGCGAGCTTTCGCAATTGCAGTTCAACATCCGCGTGCTGGAACAGGCGCTGGACGAGTCCTACCCGTTGCTGGAGCGGCTGAAGTTCCTGCTGATCTTCTCCAGCAACCTCGACGAATTCTTCGAGATCCGCGTCGCCGGGCTGAAAAAGCAGATCACTTTTGCCCGCGAACAGGCCGGTGCTGACGGCTTGCAGCCGCATCAGGCGCTGGCGCGGATCAGCGAGCTGGTCCACGGTCACGTCGACCGCCAGTACGCGATCCTTAACGATATTCTGCTGCCCGAGCTGGAAAAGCATCAGGTGCGCTTCATCCGTCGGCGCAACTGGACGACCAAGCTCAAGACTTGGGTACGCCGCTATTTCCGCGACGAGATCGCGCCGATCATCACCCCGATCGGCCTCGACCCGACGCACCCGTTCCCGCTGCTGGTGAACAAGAGTCTGAACTTCATCGTCGAGCTCGAAGGCATCGACGCCTTCGGGCGCGACTCCGGTCTGGCGATCATTCCGGCGCCACGTCTGCTGCCGCGGATCATCAAGGTCCCGGAAGAAGTCGGCGGCGCTGGCGACAACTATGTATTCCTGTCGTCGATGATCCACGCCCACGCCGATGACCTGTTCCAGGGCATGAAGGTCAAAGGCTGCTACCAGTTCCGTCTGACCCGAAACGCCGACCTGGCGCTCGACTCCGAAGACGTCGAAGACCTGGCCCGCGCCCTGCGTGGCGAGTTGTTCTCGCGGCGCTACGGTGACGCGGTGCGTCTGGAAGTTGCCGACACCTGCCCGAAACACCTCTCGGACTATCTGCTCAAGCAGTTCAACCTGAGCGAGACCGAGCTGTATCAGGTCAACGGCCCGGTCAACCTGACTCGCCTGTTCAGCATCACCGGTCTGGACAGCCATCCAGAGCTGCAATACACGCCGTTCACCCCGCAGATCCCGAAACTGCTGCAGAACAGCGAAAACATCTTCAGTGTGGTCAGCAAGCAGGACATCCTCTTGCTGCACCCGTTCGAGTCGTTCACGCCGGTGGTCGACCTGCTGCGTCAGGCCGCGAAAGACCCGCATGTATTGGCCGTACGGCAAACGCTGTACCGCTCCGGCGCCAACTCGGAGATCGTCGATGCGCTGGTCGACGCCGCGCGTAACGGCAAGGAGGTCACCGCGGTGATCGAGCTGCGTGCGCGCTTTGACGAGGAATCCAACCTGCAACTGGCCAGCCGTCTGCAAGCGGCGGGCGCAGTGGTGATCTACGGCGTGGTCGGCTTCAAGACCCACGCCAAGATGATGCTGATCCTGCGCCGTGAGGCTGGCGAGATCGTCCGTTATGCGCATCTCGGTACCGGCAACTACCACGCCGGTAATGCCAAGCTCTACACCGACTACAGCCTGCTGACCTCCGACGACGCCTTGTGTGAGGACGTCGGCAAACTGTTCAGCCAGTTGATCGGCATGGGCAAGACGCTGCGCATGAAAAAGCTGCTGCATGCGCCGTTCACCCTGAAGAAGGGCATGCTCGACATGATTGCCCGCGAAACCCAGTTTGCCCTCGAAGGCAAACCGGCGCACATCATCGCCAAGTTCAACTCGCTGACCGATCCGAAGATCATCCGCGCGCTGTACAAGGCCAGCCAGTCCGGCGTGCGCATCGATCTGGTGGTGCGCGGCATGTGCTGCCTGCGTCCGGGCATCGCCGGGGTCTCGCACAACATTCATGTGCGCTCGATCATTGGCCGCTTCCTTGAGCACACGCGGGTGTTCTACTTCCTCAACGGCGGCGACGAGCAGATGTTCCTCTCCAGCGCCGACTGGATGGAGCGCAACCTCGACAAGCGCGTCGAGACCTGCTTCCCGGTGGAAGGCAAGAAACTGCTGACTCGGGTCAAGAAGGAGCTGGAGCTGTACCTGACCGACAACACCCACAGCTGGAGTTTGCAGTCGGACGGCCGCTACATCCGCAACACACCCACCGGCAACCAGAACCCGCGCAGTGCCCAGGCGACGTTGCTGGAGCGGCTGGGCAGCCCGATATTGCCTGTCAGCAGTTAAGTGCCGAAGGTCAAAAGCCCCTCACCCTAACCCTCTCCCGGAGGGAGAGGGGACTGACCGAGGTGTCTTGCGTCATACACTGACCTGAAATACCTGATCGAACTCTGGCCTCAACGCTAGTACAAATCGGCTCCCTCTCCCTCGGGAGAGGGCTGGGGTGAGGGGAGAGCTACACCGCCGCTCTCAAGCCAAACCCAATAAAAAGGCGATCCTAACGGATCGCCTTTTTTGTGCCAGCCAGTTACTCAGTGCACCGTGAGGACAATTCCAACCCGCGTCAGCCAATCCGCTTCCAGGCCGAAATCCGCCTGGGTCAGCTGATTTTCATCCAGCCAGTTCTCCGGGAATTCCACATCGAGATGGTCGCCATTGGCATGCAGCGCCACCTGCGGCATCGCCTGGGTTCCGCGAATGTGATGGAACAGAATGGCAAACCGCAGCAGCACGCACAGGCGAATCAGTTTGATGCCGTCATCGCCGAATTCGGCAAACTTGTCCTTGGGAATATTGCGCCGGTGCCCGCGCACCAATAGCGCGAGCATCTGCTGGTCTTCTCGCGAGAAGCCTGCCAGGTCGGAGTGCTCGATGAGGTAGGCGCCATGCTTGTGGTAGTGATAGTGAGCGATGTCGAGGCCGACTTCGTGGACCTTCGCCGCCCAGCCGAGCAGTTCGCGCCAGATGCCGTCATCCAGTTCCCAGTCGGCAGCAACCTGATCGAACGCGTGCAGGGCCTTGCGCTCGACCCGCGCTGCCTGTTCCAGGTCGACGTGATAGCGCTCCATCAGCGAGGTCAGGGTGCGTTCGCGCACGTCTTCATGGTGATGGCGGCCGAGCAGGTCGTAGAGCACGCCTTCGCGCAGCGCGCCTTCGCAATGGTCCATGCGTTGCAGTTCGAGGGCGTCGAAGATTGCTTCGAGAATCGCCAGGCCCGCCGGAAAGATCGCCCGGCGGTCAGGCTTGATGCCTTCGAAATCGATCTTGTCGGCGTCGCCGAGCTTGAACAGCTTGCGCTTGAGCCACGCCAGGCCTTCGGCGTTGACCTCGCCGCTGCCGTGGCCGCCAGCCTTCAAGGCCAGGCCGATGGCGCGAATCGTACCGGAGGAGCCGATGGCTTCATCCCAGGTCAGGCGATGCAGGGCGTGCTCAATGCTCATGATCTCCAGGCGCGCCGCCGTGTAGGCCTGGGCGTAGCGCGCCGGGGTGATCTTGCCGTCCTTGAAATAACGCTGAGTGAAACTCACGCAGCCCATTTGCAGGCTTTCGCGCAATAAAGGCTCGAAGCGCTGGCCGATGATGAATTCGGTGCTGCCGCCGCCGATGTCGGCGACCAAACGTTTGCCAGGGGTATCGGCGAGCGTGTGCGAAACGCCGAGATAGATCAGGCGCGCTTCTTCACGGCCGGAAATGACTTCTACCGTGTGGCCGAGGATTTCTTCGGCGCGGCGGATGAATTCGCCACGATTGCGCGCTTCACGCAGGGCGTTGGTGCCGACGATGCGCACGGCGCCGAGCGGCATACCGTTGATCAGTTGCGCAAAGCGCTTGAGGCAATCGAGGCCGCGCTGCATCGATTCTTCGTTGAGCTGGCGCGCGTCGTCGATGCCGGCGGCCAGTTGCACCTTCTCGCCGAGGCGCTCGAGGATGCGGATTTCGCCGTTCTGGGCCTTGGCCACGACCATGTGAAAGCTGTTGGAGCCCAGGTCGATTGCGGCGATCAGGGACAGATTCTTGGCTTGGGATTGCGGCATGGTCAGGGGGTCTCGGTCGATAACCCCGACATCGTGCCACGATCAAACGCTGGCGCCAACGCGCATGGTTCAAACCTGATCGTTCCTACGCTCTGCGTGGGAACGATCAGGATGAGGCTGCTTCAGGCTGTCGCTTCCACCGTGCCAATAAAGTTCGCCAGCTCGGCCGTCTGCGGATTGGCAAACAACACCTTTGGATCGCCCACCTCATGCACCTTGCCATGGTGCATGAACACCAGTTTGTCGCCGACTTCCCGGGCAAAGCGCATCTCGTGGGTGACCATGATCAGCGTCATGCCTTCCTTGGCCAATTGCCGCACCACGCTGAGCACTTCATTGACCAGCTCAGGGTCCAGCGCCGAGGTGATTTCATCGCACAGCAGCACCTTCGGCGACATCGCCAAAGCCCGGGCGATCGCCACCCGTTGCTGCTGACCACCGGACAAACGGTCCGGGAAGGCATCGAATTTCTCCCCGAGCCCGACTCGCTCGAGCATTTCGCGCGCCAGTTCGGCTGCCTTGGCCTTGGGTACTTTCTGCACCACTTGCGGCGCGAGCATGACGTTTTCGCCGACGGTCAGGTGCGGGAACAGGTTGAACTGCTGGAAGACCATGCCAACCTTCTGTCGCAGGCTGCGCAGATCGGCGCGGGCGGCGTCGAGGTATTCGCCGTCGACTTCGATCACGCCATCGTTGATCGATTCCAGGCCGTTGAGCGTGCGCAACAGGGTCGATTTGCCCGAGCCGCTGCGGCCGATGATCGCCACGACCTGGCCTTCCTCGACGCTGAGATCGATGCCTTTGAGTACGTGGTGATCGCCGTAGTATTTATGCAGGGCGGAAATTCTAAGCAGAGGCATGCAGTCTCCTTTCCAGGTAGCGCGCACTGAGGGACAAGGGGTAGCAGAGCAGGAAGTAGCCGAGGGCGACGAGGCCGTAGACCATGAACGGTTCGAACGTGGCATTGGCGAGCATGCCGCCGGTCTTGGTCAGTTCGGTGAAGCCGATGATCGAGGTCACCGCTGTGCCTTTGACCACTTGCACCGAGAAGCCCACGGTCGGCGCCACGGCGATGCGCAGCGCTTGCGGCAGGATCACGTAGCGCAACTGCTCAAGCGGATTGAGCGCCAGGCTCGACGAGGCTTCCCACTGACCGTGGGGAATGGCCTCGACGCAACCGCGCCAGATCTCCGCCAGATAGGCGCTGGTGAACAAGGTCAAAGCGATCGCCGCGGCCATCCACGGCGAAATCTCGATGCCGGCCAGCGCCACGCCGAAGAACACCAGAAACAGTTGCATCAACAGGGGCGTGCCCTGAAACAGCTCGATCCAGGTGCGGGCGATGCTGCTTGGCAGCGTGTTCTTGGAGATGCGCATCACCAGAATCAGCAGCCCGACGAGGCCGCCGCCAATGAACGCCACCAGTGACAGCGCCAGGGTCCATTGCAGGCCGGTGAGCAGGTTGCGCAGGATGTCCCAGAAAGTGAAATCGCTCATTGGCTGCTCCTCGCAATGAACCGACGCCCGAACCAGTTGAGCAACTGGCGGATCAGCAGCGCCATGCACAGATAGATCAGGGTGGTCAGCGCATAGGTTTCAAAGGCGCGGAAGTTGCGCGACTGAATGAAGTTGGCGGCGAAGCTCAATTCTTCCGTGGCGATCTGCGAACACACCGCCGAACCGAGCATGACGATGATGATCTGGCTGCTCAGCGCCGGCCAGACCTTGCCCAGCGCGGGCAGCAGGACGACGTGGCGGAACGCTTCGAAGCGCGTCATCGCCAATGCCGCAGCCGCTTCCAGCTGCCCGCGCGGAATCGCCTGGATGCCGGCGCGGATGATCTCGGTCGAATAGGCGCCAAGGTTGATCACCATCGCCAGCACTGCCGCCTGCCACTCGGAAATCTGCACGCCGAGCGACGGCAGGCCGAAGAAGATGAAGAACAGTTGCACCAGAAACGGCGTGTTGCGGATCAACTCGACGTAGACGCCGAAGATCGCTGAGAACGGGCGGATCTGCCACGCTCGCACCAGCGCGCCGACAATGCCCACGCCGACCCCGAGCAGCGCGCCGATGGCGGTCAGCTCCAGCGTGAACAGTGCGCCGCGCAGCAGCAGGTCGGTGTTTTCCACCACCGGCATAAAATCGAACTGATAAGCCATGAACGTCTCCCGCGCAGTCGATCAGAGATCGGCCGGCAGCGGCTCTTTCAGCCAGGTCTGCGAGTTCTTTTCCAGTGCGCCGTCAGCCTTGGCGGTGTTGAGGATGTCGTTGACCTTGGCCAGCAACGCCGCTTCGTTCTTGTTCACGCCCACGTAGACCGGGGAATCCTTGAGCTTCACCTTCAGCGCCGGCACGCGCTTGGGGTTCTTCTCGCTGATGGCCACCATCACCACGTTGCCGCTGGCGATCAGATCGACCTGGCCTGCCAGATAAGCAGCGATGGTCGAGTTGTTGTCTTCGAAACGTTTGATGGTCACGCCTTCGGGGGCGACTTTGCTCAGCTCGATGTCTTCGATGGCGCCCCGGGTGACGCTGATGGTCTTGCCCTTGAGGTCGTCGAGGCTGGTGATCGCAGCGTCTGGCGGACCGAACACGGCGAGGTAGAACGGCGCATAGGCGCGGGAGAAGTCGATGACCTTCTCGCGCTCGGCGTTTTTGCCGAGGCTGGAAATCACCAGATCGACTTTGCCGGTGGTGAGGAACGGGATGCGGTTGGTGCTGTTGACCGGGGTCAGTTCGAGTTTGACCTTGAGTTGGTCAGCGAGCAGTTTCGCCGTGTCGATATCCAGGCCGCGCGGCTTCATGTCCGGGCCGACCGAGCCGAACGGCGGGAAGTCCTGGGGCACGGCGACTTTCAGCGTGCCGCGTTTGACCACGTCGTCCAGACCGTCGGCGTGAGCGGGGGCCTGGCACAGCAGCAGGCCGGCAAACAGGGAAGCGAGGAGGGCGCTGTAACGCTGGGTCATGGACAATCTCCGGATCGGCGGGAAGTGGTTGCTGCGATCGGACAGAGCATGGGCCGTGCCAACAGGCGGATTTCGCCCCGGCAGGCCGCGGCATCAGCGGCTTGGTTCGGTCTTACTGGTCTGAACAGTCAACTCGGTTTTCGCACTGCGATGGCGCATCGGCAGTGCGCGCCGAACCCCGCTGGGGCACGACTTGCCGGACTCGACGAATAGCTTTACAACTAGCCGCACCTTGGCCCTGACGCGTCCGCACATCATGAATTCGATCTCCCGCGCCGTACCCGAAGTGGCGCTGCAAGCGATCCGCAAACTGATCACCGAACAGGGCTTCGGTGCCGGCGACGCGTTGCCTTCGCAACGGGATCTGGCGCTGCAACTGGGCGTCAGTCGGGCATCGTTGCGTGAAGCGCTGTCGTCGCTCAGTGCACTGGGCGTGGTCAGCATTCAGCCGGGCAAGGGCGTGTTCGTGCAGTCACCGGTCGAATTGTCGCGCGGCGACAACGCGCCAGGCTGGTCGTTTGCGGCGCAGGCATCGCCGCTGGATATCTTTCAATTGCGCTATGCGCTCGAAGGGTTTGCAGCAGGTTTGGCGGCAGTGACGTTGAGCACGTTCGATCTGGATGCGCTGGAAGACAACGTTGCGGCCATGCGCGAGCAATTGAAGCTCGGCGACTTTGAGGCAGCGGCGAAACTCGACTTCGAATTTCACCGGCGCATCCTTCTCGCCAGCGGCAATCAGGCGATGCTGAGCATCCTCACCGCCAGCGCCGAGATCTTTCTCGAGAGCCAGAAACTGCCGTTCATCCGCGCCGAGCGCGCCATGGAAACCTGGCAGGAACACCGCAAGATCCTCCGCGCACTGGCGCGCCGCGCTTCGGCGGCGGCGCAGAAAGCCATGCAGGAACATGTGCGCAACGCCGCCCTGCGCACCGGAATCGCCTTCATCGCTCCCGCCACGGCGTGACTTGAGCTATACCCAAACTCATCAAGGGCCATAGCAACACTCAATCATCTGCGGCTTCCTGAACAAGGGAAGGGCGGCTATGATGGGCCACGTTTTTTTGCTTACAACCTGGAGAATTCCATGAGCAGCGATCTGATCAAACACGTTAGCGACGCTAGCTTCGAAGCCGACGTACTCAAGGCCGAAGGCGCTGTCCTGGTCGACTACTGGGCTGAATGGTGCGGCCCTTGCAAAATGATCGCACCGGTTCTGGACGAGATTGCCGAGACTTACAAAGGCAAGCTGACTGTCGCCAAACTGAACATCGACGAAAACCAGGAAACCCCGGCCAAGCATGGCGTGCGTGGTATCCCTACGCTGATGCTGTTCAAGAACGGCAACGTTGAAGCGACCAAGGTCGGCGCACTGTCGAAGTCGCAGCTGGCGGCTTTCCTCGACGCCAACATCTGAGCGTCGCAGTAAAACGCTGAAAAAAAGCCCCGCAAATCGCGGGGCTTTTTGCGTATTCAGGGCTAGACGCTCCGAAACTCAGGTGGTACATTCGGCCCCGCACTGGTTTCTCCAATGCCCCCTGCTAGCCGTCGCCGACGCACTCCTTTTCGAATTAGTTCGCGATCCTGTCGCCTTCTCCGCGGCGCGGCCTCATTAAGCCAAAAGCTTAATTTCCCCCCTCCATAAATGATTACGTCATTCCTATATGAATCTGACTGAACTCAAGCAAAAGCCGATTACCGAACTGCTCGAATTGGCCGAACAGATGGGCATAGAAAATATGGCCCGTTCGCGCAAGCAGGACGTGATTTTCTCCCTGCTGAAAAAGCACGCGAAAAGCGGCGAGGAAATCTCCGGTGATGGCGTGCTGGAGATTCTCCAGGACGGCTTCGGCTTCCTGCGCTCCGCAGACGCTTCCTACCTCGCCGGCCCTGACGACATCTACGTCTCGCCGAGCCAGATCCGCCGCTTCAACTTGCGCACCGGTGACACCATCGTTGGCAAGATCCGGCCTCCGAAGGAAGGCGAGCGGTACTTCGCCCTGCTCAAGGTCGACACGATCAACTTCGATCGTCCGGAGAACGCGAAAAACAAGATTCTCTTCGAGAACCTGACGCCGCTGTTCCCGACGGTGCGCATGAAGATGGAAGCCGGCAACGGTTCCACCGAAGACCTCACCGGTCGCGTGATCGACCTGTGTGCACCGATCGGCAAAGGCCAGCGTGGTCTGATCGTCGCACCGCCGAAAGCCGGTAAAACGATCATGCTGCAGAACATCGCAGCGAACATCGCCCGTAACAATCCTGAAGTTCACCTGATCGTGCTGTTGATCGACGAGCGTCCGGAAGAAGTGACCGAAATGCAGCGCACCGTGCGCGGCGAAGTGGTTGCCTCGACCTTCGACGAGCCGCCGACCCGTCACGTGCAGGTTGCTGAAATGGTGATCGAGAAGGCCAAACGCCTGGTCGAACACAAGAAAGACGTGGTGATCCTGCTCGACTCCATCACCCGTCTGGCCCGTGCCTACAACACCGTGATCCCGAGCTCCGGCAAGGTATTGACCGGTGGTGTCGATGCCCACGCCCTGGAGAAGCCGAAGCGTTTCTTCGGTGCCGCGCGTAACATCGAAGAAGGCGGCTCGCTGACCATTATCGCCACCGCGCTGGTTGAAACCGGCTCGAAGATGGACGAAGTGATCTACGAAGAGTTCAAGGGTACCGGCAACATGGAACTGCCTCTGGATCGCAAGATCGCCGAGAAGCGTGTGTTCCCGGCCATCAACATCAACCGCTCCGGCACCCGCCGCGAAGAGTTGCTGACCGCCGACGACGAACTGCAGCGCATGTGGATTCTGCGCAAGCTGCTGCACCCGATGGACGAAGTCGCCGCCATCGAGTTCCTGGTCGACAAGCTGAAAACGACCAAGACCAACGACGAGTTCTTCTTGTCGATGAAACGCAAGTAATACGCTGGCGTTTCAACAAAGGACGCTCCCGAGAGGGGGCGTTTTTTTTTGCCCCGAAAAATCTCGCACCCGTCACGGATATCTGTTGATGGGCCGATATTGCGGCGTCGGCAGCGCACTGCTGAGTCCCAGGCTTGCCCCTTCGCCGCAGCGCGGGGGCCACAATCGAGCAATGACGGGCTGCTGTTTGCTCCTCAGAGCAGGTAGGATGTACGCCTATTTTGAGGGTGCCATCGTCAATGAAATTCAAGGATCTTCGGGATTTCGTGCAGCAGCTTGAGCAGCGCGGAGAGTTGAAACGCATCCAGATTCCCGTCTCGCCGGTGCTGGAGATGACTGAGGTGTGCGACCGCACGTTGCGGGCCAAAGGCCCGGCACTGCTGTTCGAGAAGCCTACCGGTTACGACATTCCGGTGCTCGGCAACCTGTTCGGCACCCCCGAGCGCGTGGCCATGGGCATGGGCGCCGAGTCGGTCAGCGAGCTGCGCGAAATCGGCAAGCTGCTGGCCTTCCTCAAGGAGCCGGAGCCGCCGAAGGGCTTGAAGGACGCGTGGTCGAAACTGCCGATCTTCCGCAAGATCATTTCGATGGCGCCGAAAGTCGTCAAAGACGCGGTATGCCAGGAAGTGGTCATCGAAGGCGACGATGTCGATCTGGCGATGTTGCCGGTGCAGACCTGCTGGCCCGGCGACGTCGGCCCGCTGATCACTTGGGGCCTGACGGTCACCAAAGGCCCGAACAAGGAACGCCAGAACCTCGGTATCTACCGCCAGCAAGTGATCGGCCGCAACAAGGTGATCATGCGCTGGCTCAGCCATCGTGGCGGCGCTCTCGACTTCCGCGAGTGGTGCGAGAAGCACCCGGGCCAGCCGTTCCCGGTGTCCGTGGCCCTTGGCGCCGATCCGGCGACGATTCTCGGTGCCGTAACGCCGGTGCCGGACAGCCTCTCCGAATATGCTTTCGCAGGGCTCTTGCGCGGCAACCGTACCGAACTGGTCAAGTGCCGTGGCAACGATCTGCAAGTACCGGCCACCGCCGAAATCATCCTTGAAGGCGTGATTCATCCGGGCGAAATGGCCGACGAAGGCCCTTATGGCGACCACACCGGTTACTACAACGAAGTCGACAGCTTCCCGGTGTTCACCGTCGAGCGCATCACCCACCGGATCAAGCCGATCTATCACAGCACCTACACCGGGCGGCCGCCGGATGAGCCGGCGATTCTCGGCGTGGCGCTGAACGAAGTGTTCGTGCCGATCCTGCAGAAGCAGTTCCCGGAAATCACCGACTTCTACCTGCCGCCGGAAGGCTGCTCGTACCGCATGGCCGTGGTGACGATGAAGAAGTCGTATCCGGGGCATGCCAAGCGCGTGATGCTCGGTGTCTGGTCGTTTTTGCGACAGTTCATGTACACCAAGTTCGTTATCGTCACTGACGACGATATCAACGCCCGCGACTGGAACGACGTGATCTGGGCTATCACCACGCGCATGGATCCCAAGCGCGATACGGTGATGATCGATAACACGCCGATCGACTACCTCGACTTCGCCTCGCCGATCTCCGGCCTGGGCTCGAAAATGGGCCTGGATGCCACCCACAAGTGGCCGGGCGAAACCACTCGCGAGTGGGGCCGCGTGATCGTCAAGGACGACGCCGTCACCCAACGGATCGATGCCATCTGGAATCAGTTAGGAATAGATTGATGCGTGTAACCCTGCAGCCTTCCGGAGCAGTGCTCGAGATACAGCCCGGTGAGCGGATTCTCGACGGTGCGCGGCGCCTGGGCTATGACTGCCCGCAAAGCTGCCGCAACGGCAATTGCCACGTGTGTGCAGCGCTGCTGGTGGAGGGCCGCGTCGAGCAGGCCGGCAAAGTCCACGACCATGGCGAGTTCTACACCTGCATCGCCGCACCGCTGGAAGACTGCGTGCTGTTGTGGGATGGCGTGCTCGCACTCGGTGAATTGCCGGTGCGCAGCCTATCGTGTCAGGTCATCGAGTGCCGCGAGGTCGGCGGCGACACCTGGCGCGTGCGTCTGCGTGCACCGGCGGGCAAGCCGCCGCGCTATCACGCCGGGCAATATTTGATGATCGAGCGTGAGAACGGCGAGAAATCGGCGTTCTCCATGGCTTCGGCGCCCCACGGCGGACGTGATCTGGAAATCCATGTGCTGGCGCGCGAAACCAGTGCGTTGAGCCTGATCGAGCAGCTGCAACGCAACCCGCTGGTGCGTGTCGAGCTGCCGTTCGGTGACACACATCTTGCGGAACTACCCGACGGTCCGCTGGTGTTGATCGCCGCCGGCACCGGCATGGGCCAGATTCACAGCCTGATCGAACATTGCCGCGCCGAAGGCTTCAAGCATCCAGTGCATCTGTATTGGGGCGTACGCCGTCCAGAAGACTTTTATCAGATCGAGCACTGGGACGAATGGCTGAAGCTGCCCAATCTGTTCCTGCACAAAGTGGTCAGCGACCAGTGCGGCTGGGAAGGGCGCTGCGGGATGTTGCACGAAGCGGTTTGCGAGGATTTCCCCGATCTGAAGCCGCTGCATGTCTATGCCAGCGGTTCGCCGGCGATGGTTTACGGCACGCTGGACGCGCTGGTCGAGGCGGGGATGGATGCGCATCAGATGCGCGCTGATGTGTTCGCCTACGCGCCGCGCTCCTGAGACTTATAACTTGGTATATAGCCGATCGGTATTTACCTTAAACAGTAAATATCGCTAGGTTATATATGAATCAGGCAATTAATCAGTGGCACTTAATTTGCCTTAAAACATATGTGCCTTATTGTTACAACGGTGCGTTCTATTAAGTAATTCTTCACCCGCGGGGAGCTGAACGCTATTCGCCATGAGCGCCATTGAAAACGCAATCCTGAACCTGGCTTACCCTCCGCGGCTCGATCTTGGGCCGCAGCTGACGCACGAACAACTTCTCGCTTCCATGCAATCGACCATGGCGCGCCACAAGGGCGGGCCGGTGTGGCTGTTCGCCTATGGTTCGCTGATCTGGCGGCCGGAATGCACGGCAGTCGAGCGCATGCGCGGTCGGGTGCATGGCTACCATCGCGGCTTGTACCTGTGGTCCCACGAGCATCGGGGTACGCCGGAAATGCCCGGCCTGGTGTTCGGTCTGGATCGCGGCGGTTCATGCAGCGGTTTTGCCTACCGCTTGCCGGAAGACAATCTCGATACCGCGCTGTACGCGCTGTGGAAACGCGAGATGCCGTTTCCCTCGTATCGCCCGCACTGGCTCAATTGCCGGCTCGAAGATGGCACTCAGGTGCAGGCCTTGGGCTTCGTTCTGGAGCGCCACCTGCCGAGCTACGCCGGCAACTTGCCGGATCATGTGCTCAGCCAGGTGTTCGCCAGCGCCAGCGGGCGTTACGGCACCACTCGCGATTATGTCGAGCAGACCGCGCACGCCCTGCGCAGCCACGCCATGCCGGATCGAAATCTGGAGGCGCGGCTCAAGCGCTGTAAATCACACAGCGATCAGGCGACCGCTTCACGGCTCTGACTGGCGACTTGCTTGTGCCACAGCGTTGGCGCAAGGAAGGCCATCGCCAGCAGGCAAGCGCCGACCAACAGCACGAAACCGCCATCCCAGCCGAAGTGGTCAACGGTGTAGCCCATCGCCGCACTGGCCGCGACCGAACCCCCCAGATAACCGAACAGACCGGTGAAGCCCGCTGCGGTACCGGCGGCTTTCTTCGGCGCCAGTTCCAGCGCTTGCAGGCCGATCAGCATCACCGGGCCGTAGATCAGGAAGCCGATCGACAGCAGGGCGATCATGTCGACCATCGGATTGCCGGCCGGATTGAGCCAGTAAACCAGGGTCGCGACAGTCACCAGGGCCATGAACACCATGCCGGTCAGGCCACGGTTGCCACGGAAGATCTTGTCCGACATCCAGCCGCACAGCAGCGTGCCCGGAATGCCCGCCCACTCGTAGAAGAAATAGGCCCACGAGGTTTTATCCACGGTGAAGCCCTTGGCTTCCTTCAGGTACGTCGGCGCCCAGTCCAGCACGCCGTAGCGCAGCAAGTAGACGAAGACGTTGGCCAGAGCGATGTACCAGAGCATTTTGTTGCGCAGCACGTATTTGACGAAGATTTCCTTGGCGCTGAATTCGTCTTCGTGGCTGGCGTCGTAGCCTTCCGGGTAGTCGTTCTTGTACTGCTCGATCGGCGGCAGGCCGACCGATTGCGGGGTGTCACGCATGGTGATGAAGGCGAATACCGCTACGCCCAGTGCGACTGCTGCCGGGACGTAAAACGCCGCGTGCCAGTCGTTGAACAGGCCCATGCCGATCAGGAACAGCGGGCCGATCAGACCGCCGCCGACGTTATGCGCCACGTTCCACACCGACACCACGCCACCGCGTTCCTTCTGCGACCACCAGTGCACCATGATCCGCCCGCTCGGCGGCCAGCCCATGCCCTGCGCCCAGCCGTTGATGAACAGGAGGATGAACATCATCGTCACGCTGGACGTTGCCCACGGCGCGAAACCGAAAATGAACATCACCCCGGCCGAGACCAGCAGACCGAACGGCAGGAAGAAGCGCGGGTTGGAACGGTCGGACACCAGGCCCATGAGGAACTTCGACAAACCATACGCAATGGCGATCGCCGACATCGCCAGGCCGAGGTCGCCACGGCTGTAGCCTTCATCGATCAAGTACGGCATGGCCAGGGAGAAGTTCTTGCGCAGCAGGTAGTAACCGGCGTAGCCGATAAAGATACCGGCGAAGATCTGCCAGCGCAGGCGGCGGTAGGTGCTGTCTATTTTTTCTTCAGGCAATGGAGCCTGATGTGCGGCAGGACGAAAGAAAGCAAACATTCAAGAGCTCCAGTTTTCTTGTTTTGACTGCGGATGCGAATGTTACAGTTTCGTTACCGAAAATAGCATCGCTTCACGTCGGCAAAACAGCGGAAATTTGGGCAGATGAACGTTCCTTTCTGAACATGTCGCTCTGAGACAAGTACGCGGCGCTGAGGGAATGGTGGCTCGGGTGGGTTTCTGCGGTTTTGCGCATGGGAGAGGCAGACCTCAACGCTAAAGCGATCCGGATGGTTGCTCCGGATCGCTCCATGTTGTTAACGAACCTGAACGACAACCTTGCCCACAGCCTTGCGCTGACCGAGATCATCGATTGCCTGCGCGGCATTGCTCAGCGGATACACCTGCGACACCAGCGGTTTGAGCTTGCCCTCGGCAAACCAGGCGAACAGCTGCTGGAAGTTGGCTGCATTGTCCTGTGGCTGGCGTTGGGCAAAGAACCCCAGAACACGCCGAGTACCGCCGCGCCCTTGAGCAGGGCGAGGTTGACCGACAGTTCCGGGATGCGTCCGCTGGCGAAGCCGACCACCAGCAGGCGGCCGTTCCAGGCGATGGCGCGGATGGCCTGGTCGAACAGGTCGCCGCCGACCGGGTCGTAGATCACGTCGGCGCCCTGGCCGTCGGTGAGGCGCTTGATCTCCTCCTTGAGGCTGGCTTCGCTGTAATTGATCAGCTCATCGGCGCCGGCAGCCTTGGCCACCGCGAGTTTTTCGGCGCTGCTGGCGGCGGCGATCACGCGGGCGCCCATGGCTTTGCCAATCTCCACGGCGGCGAGGCCGACGCCGCCCGATGCGCCGAGCACCAGCAGGGTTTCGCCCGGTTGCAGGTTGGCGCGTTGCTTGAGCGCGTGCATCGAGGTGCCGTAGGTCATGCTGAATGCAGCGGCGATGCTGAAATCCATCGACGGCGGAATCGGCAGGACGTTGTAGCCCGGCACCGCCACCTGCTCGGCAAAACTGCCCCAGCCAGTCAGGGCCATGACCCGGTCGCCGACTTTCAGATGGCTGACCTTTTCCCCGACTTCACGCACCACGCCCGCCGCTTCACCGCCCGGCGAAAACGGGAAGGGCGGTTTGAACTGGTACTTGCCCTCGATGATCAGCGTGTCCGGGAAATTGACTCCGGCAGCGTGCACGTCCAGCAGGATTTCATTCTTCTTCGCGACAGGACTGGCGACGTCTTCCAGCACCAGCGATTCGGCAGGGCCGAAGGCTTTGCACAGCACGGCTTTCATCAGGGCTATTCCTTTGGGAGTGATGGCCGATAAGTGTAGGTGTGTGAATCAACGGGTCAACGAGCATGCCCGGCCCTGATAGTCAGCCATAAGCTTGTGCTTGCGCGGCGGGTCGTTATGCTAGGCCGCAAACCGGATAAGGAGCGAATTGTGAAAGCGTGGATCATGTTGTTGCTGGCCCTGTCTCTGCCTGTGGCAGCACTGGCCGAAGAAGCCAACGAAGGCGAGGCGCCGAAGGTCAATTACATCACCCTGAGCCCGCCGTTCGTCGGCAACTATGGCCTGGACGGCACCGCCAAGCTCAAGGTCTACAAGGCCGATGTGGCATTGCGTGTGACTGGTGAGGAGGCGACCAAACTGGTCAAGGCCAACGAGCCGCTGATCCGCAATCAGCTGGTGGCGTTGTTCACTCAGCAGTCGACCGAGGCGATGGGCAGCATCGAGGGCAAGGAAAAGCTGCGTCAGGAAGCGTTGAAGCAGACCCAGCAGGTCATGAATGACGAGACCGGCAAGCCTGTTGTTGAGGATCTGTTGTTCAACAACCTGATCATTCAGTAAGTCATTCGCTGTCCGGGCAGGCCCCTTCGCGAGCAGGCTCGCTCCCACAGGGTTATTCGGTGAATGCAAAAATGTGCATCACCACCAATCCACTGTGGGAGCGAGCCTGCTCGCGAAAGCTATTTATCAGGCAAAAATGAATCAGGGTTTGAGCGCGATAACTGCCGCCCACTGCTCCGTCGTCACCGGCATCACCGACAACCGCGAGCCCTTCTGCACCAGTGGCATTTCTGCCAGCGCCGTCTGCTGCTTCAGATAATCGAGCTTCAACACCCGCGCAAACGTCTCGACATGCTCGACATCGATCGCGCTCCAGGCATTTTTCTCCGGCGTAGCTTTCGGATCGAAGTAGTGACTGTCTGGCTCCAGCGCCGTCGGATCGGGATACGCTGCTTCGATAATTTTGCCAATCCCGGCAATCCCCGGCTCGGGGCAGCTGGAATGGTAGAAAAAGAACTCGTCACCGACCGCCATCGCCCGCAGGAAATTGCGCGCCTGATAGTTGCGAACCCCGTCCCAGCGCGCCTTGCCGAGCTTTTCCAGACCCTTGATCGAGAGTTCGTCGGGCTCTGATTTCATCAGCCAGTAGGCCATGTCGTGTGCTCCTGAAGCGGTCATTGGGCAGGTTGTCGGGCAATTTTATGACAAACCGACAGTCGGTTGACGTCAGCGTTTGCGCACAGGTTCACGTTGCCGCAAAATGCCGGCCTTTAAAGCTTGACGCTGCTGCACGGCCTACGAACGGAAACCGCTGCTGTCATCGTGATGATGTGCCTTGAGGGGGGCAATCGATGAAACGCAAACCGGATTTGCTATGGACTTTGGTAATTTTGTTTGGCCTGGGCGTGGTGACCACCGGTTACGCGCAGAGCCTGTGGGCGAACAAGACCGACGCGCCGATTGAAGTGGCGCAACAGGTGCAACAGTCGACCGCTTTCAAACGCTGAACCTGTCTCTTCGACGCCGCTGTTCCATGCGGCGTCTACTCTGCGAAATACCACGCCTTGTCGGTGACCGTGCCTTGTAACGGAACATCCCAGCTCGCCTGCGCCAGACGTTCGACCTTCTGACACTCATGGGCCAGGCCCAGCAGCGTCGGCTTGCGCCAGTTCTTGCGCCGGGCCAGATAGGCGAGGCTGCGATCATAAAATCCGCCGCCCATGCCCAGGCGCCCGCCGACATCGTCAAACCCTACCAGCGGCAACAGCACCAGATCCAGCGCCCAGACCTTGCGTTGCCGAGCCAGATTGGCCCGGGGCTCGAGGATGCGGAAGCGATTGGGGGTGAGCTTTTCGCCGGGGCGGATGCGCTGGAAGACCATTTTCGTTCGTGGCCACGCGCTGAGTACCGGCAGATAAGTCGCCTTGCCGCGACGCTGGGCTTCGCGCAGGAGCAGGCGCGGATCGATTTCACCGTCGGTGGGCAAATACAGAGAGATATGTTTCGCCCGGCGAAAGTGCGGGTCTTGCGCCAATTGGCGGAACAGGCCTTTGGCCGCCTGGCGTTGTTCGCCTGGCGTCAGTGCGCGGCGTGCCTTGCGCAGCAGACGGCGGAGTTGCGGACGGGGCAGCAGCGCGGGTTCGGTCATGGTTCGGCTTCGGCAGGTGGATGCAAAAACGTACGCATAAAAAATCCGATGTCGGCATACACCGACATCGGATTCGAATCAGGCTCCCCGGATGAACCGCTGTCAACTCAGCCCTTGAACCCGAAAGTTCAAGGTGGAAGAAGCAGTAGACTTTAAGGCTTTCCGTCTAGCGGACATGCACACCAGCCCAACGTGCAACTTCCAGGGTAGTGCGAATCGGCTCCGGGACATCGTCAACTGGCAAGCACCCCAGGGAGTGCCGCGAGTATACCTCAAGCTGTCAGGCGAATCAGCCCTTGACGGTGTTCTGATCGTCGGCCAGGACCAGATCGACACGATCGAGCAAGTCGCGCACCTGTTCGCGGGTCGAACCGCTGGCCTGGATGTCCGGGCGCTCTTCTTTGTGCAACAGGTCGTGGGTGATGTTCAGCGCGGCCATCACGGCAATGCGGTCGGCACCGATGACTTTGCCGCTGCTGCGGATCTCGCGCATCTTGCCGTCCAGGTAGCGCGCGGCACTGACCAGATTGCTGCGTTCTTCCGGCGGGCAGATGATCGAATACTCTTTGTCGAGGATCTGCACGGTAACGCTATTGCTTGAACTCATGAGTCTTGCTCCAGGGCCTTGAGGCGCGAAATCATCGATTCGACCTTACGCCGGGCGATTTCGTTTTTTTCAATGAGGTGAGCGCGTTCCTCGCGCCAGGTTTTTTCCTGAGCTAGTAAGAGTGCGTTTTGACTCTTAAGTTGCTCGACTCGGCCAATCAGCAGTTCGAGTCTGGCCATCAGCGCTTGCAGGTCGGTGTCTTCCATTGGGTCCACGTGTTCGTCTGATGGGTGGTGACTGGCGGACAGCCTTTAATGGTCTTGGCGGGGCTGTCGATGTAGGATACAAGGCCTTCATTCTAGACATAGCGCCGTCTGGCGCCTAGCTGCCCATGACCATTGCGAATTCCCCGTACCAAGCCTTTGCCACCCTGCTGACTGCCAGCGGCCACAACGTCTCGCCTGCCGAACTGCACGGCGTGCTGCTCGGGCGCAGTTGCGCCGGGGCCGGCTTCGATCACGAAGGCTGGCTGATCGACGCCGCCGAACTGCTCGAAGGCGATATCCAGGACAACGTCCGCAACGCCCTGATCGGCCTGCAGGAGATGGTCAAAGGCGAGCTGACCGGCGACGACGTCACCGTCGTTCTGCTGCTGCCGATCGACGATGCACCGCTGGCCGACCGCGCTGCTGCGCTGGGCGAGTGGTGCCAGGGCTTCCTCAGCGGTTTCGGCCTGAACTGCCGCGACAGCAGCATGCTCAGCACCGAAGCCACCGAAGTGCTGCAGGATCTGGCAGCCATTTCCCAGGTGCAGGACGCGCTGGAAGAATCCGAAGACGGCGAATCCGACTACATGGAAGTCATGGAATACCTGCGCGTCGCGCCGTTGCTGCTGTTCTCGGAAACCAAGAAGTCCGATGTGCCGCCAGCGGCCAAACCTTCGCTGCATTAATCGCGTGCCAGGGAAAGCCATCTGCCCATGACCCATATCCCCAAAGCGGAATACAGCCGTCGCCGCAAGGCCCTGATGGCGCAGATGGAACCCAACAGCATCGCGATCCTGCCCGCCGCCGCGGTGGCCATCCGCAACCGCGACGTCGAGCACGTCTACCGTCAGGACAGCGACTTCCAGTACCTCAGCGGTTTTCCCGAGCCACAGGCCGTCATCGTCCTGATGCCCGGCCGCGAGCACGGCGAGTACATCCTGTTCTGCCGTGAACGCAATGCCGAGCGCGAATTGTGGGATGGCCTGCGCGCCGGGCAGGAAGGCGCGATCCGCGAGTACGGCGCCGACGACGCCTTTCCGATTACTGACATCGACGACATTCTCCCCGGCCTGATCGAAGGCCGCGACCGGGTGTATTCGGCGATGGGCAGCAATCCCGAATTCGATCGACACCTGATGGACTGGATCAACGTGATCCGCTCCAAGGCGCACCTCGGTGCGCAGCCGCCGAATGAATTCGTTGCCCTGGATCACCTCCTGCACGACATGCGCCTGTATAAATCGGCGGCAGAAGTGAAGGTGATGCGCGAAGCCGCGCGGATTTCGGCGCAGGCGCATATCCGCGCGATGCAGGCCAGTCGTCCGGGGCTGTATGAATACAGCCTCGAAGCCGAACTGGATTACGAATTCCGCAAGGGCGGGGCGAAGATGCCGGCCTACGGTTCGATCGTCGCCGCCGGGCGCAACAGCTGCATCCTGCATTACCAGCAGAATGACGCGCTGCTCAAGGACGGCGACCTGGTGTTGATAGACGCCGGTTGCGAGATCGATTGCTACGCCAGCGACATCACCCGCACCTGGCCGGTCAATGGCAGGTTCTCGCCAGAGCAGAAGGCGATATACGAGTTGGTGCTGGCTTCGCAGGAAGCGGCATTCGCCGAGATTGCCCCCAACAAGCACTGGAACCAGGCGCACGAAGCCACGGTGCGGGTGATCACCGCAGGTCTGGTCAAGCTTGGCTTGTTGCAGGGCGAGGTTGACGAGTTGATCGCCAGCGAAGCCTACAAGGCTTTTTATATGCACCGCGCCGGCCACTGGCTGGGCATGGATGTGCATGACGTCGGCGAGTACAAGGTCGGCGGCGAATGGCGCGTGCTGGAAGTCGGCATGGCGCTGACCGTGGAGCCGGGTATCTACATCGCGGCGGACAATCAGAACGTGGCGAAGAAATGGCGCGGCATTGGCGTGCGCATCGAGGATGACGTGGTCGTGACCCGATCCGGTTGTGAAATCCTCACCAGCGGCGTGCCGAAAACCGTCGCCGAGATCGAGGCGCTGATGGCACAAGCAAGGACACACGCAGCATGAGTCGAGTCAATCTGGCAATCATCGGTGGCGGTCTGGTCGGCGCAAGTCTGGCGTTGGCGTTGCAGGCCGGGGCCAAGACGCAGGGCTGGAAGATCGTCCTGATCGAACCGTTCGCCCCCGGCGACAGCTGGCAGCCGAGCTACGACGCCCGCTCCTCGGCGTTGTCGTTCGGCTCGCGGCAGATTTATCAGCGCCTGGGCGTGTGGCAGGAAATTTCCCGCCGCGCCGAGCCGATCAAACAGATTCATGTCTCCGACCGTGGCCGCTTCTCCACCGCGCGCTTGTCGGCGATGGAAGAGGGTGTGCCAGCGCTCGGTTACGTGGTGGAGAACGCCTGGCTCGGCCAGTGCCTGTGGCAGCACCTCGACAAAGACGTGATCACGTGGCGCTGCCCGGCGGAAGTCACGCGCATGGAGCCGTTGGCCGATGGCTATCGCCTGACCCTCAACGATGAAACCACGCTGGAATGCGATCTCGCAGTGCTCGCCGATGGCGGCCGCTCCGGGTTGCGCGAACAGTTGGGCATCAACGTGCGCAAGCGCCCTTACAACCAGAGCGCGCTGATTGCCAACATCACCCCGAGCGAAGCGCACAACGGCATGGCCTTCGAGCGCTTTACCGATGAGGGGCCGATGGCCCTGCTGCCGCTGCCGGACAATCGCTGCGCCTTGGTCTGGACCCGTCTGGGCATGGACGCGCAGCGTCTGACCGAGTTGAGCGAGCGTGATTTTCTCAGCGAGCTGCAAGGCGTATTCGGTTACCGCCTCGGCACTTTGAAACAGGTCGGCGCACGGCATCTGTATCCGCTGTCGCTGATCGAAGCTGAAGAACAGGTGCGCTCGCATCTGGCCGTGCTCGGCAACGCCGCACACAGCCTGCACCCGATTGCCGGCCAGGGCTTCAACCTGTCGCTGCGTGACGCCGACGCCTTGGCTGCCGCGCTGCTGGCCAGCGACAAGCCGCTGGGCGACTTCGCCACGTTGCAGGCCTATCGCGAACGGCAGCGCCTCGATCAGGACCTGACGGTGGGCTTCTCCGATCAGGTCACGCGCCTGTTCGGCAGCACCCAGCCGCTGGTGTCGCTGGGGCGCAACCTCGGCCTGCTCGGCCTCGACCTGCTGCCACCGGCCAAGCGCTGGTTCGCCCGGCAGGCGATGGGCCTGGGAACCCGTCCGGATGCTTGAGTGGCTGAGCAACACATTCGGCAAGGCACGATTGATGCGCTGGGTAATGACCTGCTACCCGCCATATCTCGGCGCGGGTGTGCGGGTGCGCCACATCAGCGATGACTTTCGCGATGTGCAGGTGTCCATGGGGTTGGGCTGGTACAACCGCAACTATGTCGGCACCCAGTTTGGCGGCAGTCTGTATTCGATGGTCGACCCGTTCTTCATGTTGATGCTCATGGAAAACCTCGGTCCGAAATACATCGTCTGGGACAAGGCCGCCGACATCGATTTCAATGCGCCGGGCAAAGGCCCGGTGTTCGCCCGGTTCAACATCGACCAGACCCTGCTCGACGAGATCCGCCGGCAGACCGCCAACGGCGACAAATACCTGCCGCAGTTGCAGGTCGACATTCATGACGGCGCTGGCAACCTTGTGGCGCGGGTCGGTAAAACCCTTTACGTGCGGCTCAAGCCGCAAGCGAGACAGGCCTAAAGCATGGAAATGCGCGCAGATGTGCTGATTGTCGGAGCCGGAATGGTCGGCAGCGCCCTGGCGCTGGCGTTACAGGACAGTGGGCTGGAAGTGCTGTTGCTCGACGGTAGCCCGCTGAGTGTCAAACCCTTCGCTGCCGAAGCGGCGTTCGAACCGCGCGTCAGTGCATTGTCGGCGGCGAGCCAGCGTATTCTCGAGCGCCTCGGTGTCTGGGACGGCATCGCCCAGCGGCGCAGCAGCCCGTACACCGACATGCACGTGTGGGACGGCAGCGGCACCGGGCAGATTCATTTCTCGGCGAGCAGCGTGCATGCCGATGTGCTCGGCCACATCGTCGAAAATCGCGTGGTCCAGGATGCGCTGCTCGAGCGTTTGCATGATTGCGACCTCGGCATGTTGGCCAATGCGCGGCTGGAGCAGATGCGTCGCTCCGGCGATGACTGGCTGCTGACCCTGGCCGATGGCCGCACCTTGCGCGCGCCGCTGGTGATCGCGGCCGATGGCGCCAATTCTGCTGTGCGCCGTCTGACCGGCGTGGCGACTCGCGAGTGGGATTATCTGCATCACGCCATCGTCACCAGCGTGCGCTGCAGCCAGCCGCACCGCAAAACCGCCTGGCAGCGCTTTACCGATCACGGGCCGCTGGCGTTTTTGCCACTGGAGCGTGATGGTCAGCAGGACTGGTGCTCGATCGTCTGGTCGACCACACCGGCTGAAGCCGAGCGCTTGATGGCGCTCGAGGAGACTGCGTTTTGCGCTGAGCTGGAGCGAGCCTTCGAAGGGCGCCTCGGTGAAGTGATCAGCGCCGATCCGCGTCTGTGCGTGCCGCTGCGTCAGCGCCATGCCAAGCGCTACGTCGCTGAGGGGCTGGCCTTGATCGGTGATGCGGCGCACACCATTCACCCCTTGGCCGGGCAGGGTGTGAACCTTGGATTCCTCGATGCCGCCGTGCTGGCGGAAGTGCTCCTGCAAGCGCATCAGCGCGGTGAGCGACTGGCGGACGTGAAGGTGCTGAGCCGCTACGAGCGTCGGCGCATGCCGCACAATCTGGCGCTGATGGCGGCGATGGAAGGCTTCGAGCGGTTGTTCCAGGCCGACCCCCTGCCGCTGCGCTGGTTGCGCAATGCCGGATTGAAACTGGTCGAGCAGATGCCCGAGGCGAAGGCGTTGTTTGTGCGCGAGGCGCTGGGGTTGACGGGGGACCTTCCGGCCTTGGCCAAACCCTGAGATGTTCGTTGTTGCTGCTGACCTCATCGCGGGCAAGCCCGCTCCCACAGTGGTCGGTGTGAAGCATTAATGTTGGACACACCGAAAACTTTGTGGGAGCTGGCTTGCCAGCGATGGCGTCGGCAAACCCGACACAAAAAAACGCTGTGCAACATCTGGTAACGCCTTCCCCCAGTGTTCGATTGTGGTGGTAAATGTGAGTCCTTATCATTTGGCCCACCTTTCCCGACCGTGAGACCACTCCCATGTTGGCACCCAAGCGTCTTCTGACCGCACTGGCCTTGACCCTGATCGGCAGCACCACTGCCCAGGCCGCCGATGAGGTGGTGGTGTACTCGTCGCGCATTGATGAGCTGATCAAACCGGTATTCGATGCCTATACCGCCAAGACCGGGGTGAAGATCAAGTTCATCACCGACAAGGAAGCGCCGCTGATGCAGCGCATCAAGGCCGAGGGCGAAAACGCCACCGCCGACCTGCTGCTCACCGTCGATGCCGGTAACCTGTGGCAGGCCGAGCAGATGGGCATTCTGCAGCCTTTCACCTCGAAAACCATCGACGCCAATATTCCTCAGCAATATCGCTCGTCCACCCACGCCTGGACCGGCCTGAGCCTGCGCGCACGGACCATCGCCTATTCCACCGAGCGAGTGAAGCCGGGCGAACTGACCACCTACGAAGCGCTGGCCGACAAGAACTGGGAAGGCCGCCTGTGCCTGCGCACGGCGAAGAAGGTCTACAACCAGTCGTTGACTGCGACCATGATCGAAGTCCACGGCGCCGAGAAGACCGAGAAAATCCTCAAGGGCTGGGTCAACAACCTGTCCACTGACGTGTTCTCCGATGACGTTGCAGTGCTGGAAGCGATCAACGCCGGGCAGTGCGATGTCGGCATCGTCAACACCTACTACTACGGTCGCCTGCACAAGCAAAAGCCTGAACTGCCGGTGAAGCTGTTCTGGCCGAATCAGGCCGATCGTGGTGTGCACGTGAACCTGTCGGGCATCGGCCTGACCAAGCATGCACCGCACCCGGAAGCGGCCAAGGCGCTGGTCGAATGGATGACCACGCCTGAGGCGCAGAAGATTTTTGCTGATGTGAATCAGGAATTCCCGGCCAACCCGGCGGTGGCGCCATCGGAAGAAGTGGCGGCGTGGGGCAAGTTTGTTGCTGATACGTTGCCGGTTGAGGTGGCGGGTAAACGTCAGGCTGAGGCGATCCGGATGATGGATCGGGCGGGGTGGAACTGAGGCGTTTCGTGTAACTGTTGATCTAAGATCGCTCCCTCACCCCAGCCCTCTCCCGGAGGGAGAGGGAGCCAACTTGTGTTGTTTTCGAAACTTGAGTTCGACTCAATATCTCAGGTCGATGTAGTTTGCATGAGCACCTCGGTCAGTTCCCTCTCCCTCCGGGAGAGGGCTAGGGTGAGGGCAGCAATCCCAACCTGAAATACGCATTCCAAGAACACCCCAATCCCTCCAGAGACCCAAAAGTGGCCCACCCCGCCCAACGCCGCTGGTACCCCATCGTCTTCGCCATCGCCGCACTGGTGTTGTTGCCCCTGAGCGTGTTGCTGCTGTCGTGGCAGACCATCGATCAGCAGATCTGGTCGCACCTGTGGCAAACCCAGATGCCGCGTCTGCTCGGCAATACCCTGACGCTGATCCTCGGCGTCGGTGTCGGCGTGACTCTGCTGGGTGTCAGCCTGGCCTGGCTGACCAGCCTCTGCGAATTTCCCGGTCGGCGCTGGCTCGACTGGGCGCTGATGCTGCCCTTCGCCATTCCAGCGTATGTACTGGCGTTCGTTTTCGTCGGCCTGCTGGATTTCGCCGGGCCCGTGCAGTCCCTGTTGCGCGAATGGTTCGGCACCGGCCTGCGCCTGCCTCGGGTACGGTCCACCGGCGGGGTGATCGTGGTGCTGGTGCTGGTGTTTTATCCCTACGTTTATCTGCTGGCGCGCACCGCGTTTCTGGCTCAGGGCAAAGGTTTGATGGAAGCGGCGCGGGTGCTGGGCCAGTCGCCGTGGCAGGCGTTCTGGCGGGTTGCGCTGCCGATGGCGCGTCCGGCGATCGGCGCGGGCGTGGCGCTGGCGCTGATGGAAACCCTCGCCGATTTTGGCGCGGTGTCGGTGTTCAACTTCGACACCTTCACCACGGCCATCTACAAAACCTGGTACGGCTTCTTCAGCCTGCCCAGCGCCGCGCAACTGGCCAGTCTGTTGCTGCTGGTGGTGATGCTGGTGCTGTACGGTGAACGCCGTGCACGCGGGGCGAATCGAGCCAGCAACGAGCGGCCTCGGGTGAAAGCGCTGTATCACCTGCGGGGAATCAAGGCCTTCGCGGCGACGGGCTGGTGTGGATTGGTGTTCGCCTGCGCCTTCGTCATCCCGGTGCTGCAACTGATCGTGTGGTTCTGGCAGCGTGGACGCTTCGATCTGGATGAGCGCTACGCCGGACTGATTCTGCACACGCTGTACCTGGGTGCCATGGCGGCGCTGATCACCGTCAGCGTTGCGCTGTTGCTGGCGTTTGCCCGGCGTCTGGCACCGACCCAAGCGATCAACTCCGGGGTCGGCCTGGCCAATCTCGGCTACGCGTTGCCCGGTTCGGTGCTGGCGGTGTCGATCATGCTTGCCTTCAGTTATCTGGATCGTGAACTGGTGATTCCGCTCTCCGCCTGGCTCGGTGGTGCCGGCAAACCATTGCTGCTCGGCAGCCTCGCAGCTTTGCTGATGGCGTATCTGGTGCGCTTTATCGCTGTCGCTTACGGGCCGCTGGAAAGCAGTCTGGCGCGTATACGGCCATCTTTGCCCGAAGCGGCACGTAGCCTGGGTGTCAGTGGGCCGCGACTGTTTTTCAAAGTGTATCTGCCGCTGTTGCTGCCCGGCACCTTGAGCGCCGCGTTGCTGGTGTTCGTCGATGTGCTCAAGGAAATGCCTGCGACCCTGCTGATGCGCCCGTTTGGCTGGGACACGCTGGCGGTGCGCATCTTTGAAATGACCAGTGAAGGCGAATGGGCGAGGGCGTCCTTGCCGGCATTGACCCTGGTGCTGGTTGGCCTGTTGCCGGTGATCGGATTGATTCGACGTTCGGCGCACCGAAACACTTAGTCGTCAGTCCTACATCATGCGGCTACAATGCGCGGCATTCGGTGCGGTTCGTCTGACAGACCCGTGCGCTGGAATCGGCTGCAAGCCTTATTCATCAAGGCTTTCAGCCGTATAGCGGCGGTCCGCACCCTCGCCACGCCCGGAAGGAGAAACCCATGGGACAGCGTACGCCTCTGTATGACCTGCACCTCGCGCTCGGCGCGAAGATGGTCGATTTTGGCGGTTGGGACATGCCACTGCATTACGGCTCGCAGGTCGAGGAGCACCACGAAGTGCGCGGCGATTGCGGGGTGTTCGATGTTTCCCATATGACCGTGATCGATGTCACCGGCGCCCAGGCCAAGGCCTGGCTCCAGCATCTGCTGGCCAACGACGTCGAACGTCTGCACCGCCCCGGCCGGGCGTTGTACAGCACCATGCTCAATGAGCGCGGTGGCATCGTCGACGACATGATCGTCTATCGCCTCGACGACGCGTACCGGCTGGTGTTCAACGCCTCGACCCGCGATCAGGATCTGGCCTGGATGAACGCCCAGCTCGGCGCCTACGACGTGCAACTGCACGAGCGCGCGGAGCTGGCGATGCTTGCCATCCAAGGCCCGCAGGCCCGGCACAAGATTGCCGAACTGGTGACCCAGTCGCGCGCCACGCTGATCCAGCAACTCAAACCTTTCGAAGGCGCCATCGACGGCGACTGGTTCATCGCGCGTACCGGTTACACCGGCGAGGATGGCCTGGAAATCTGTCTGCCGGCCAATCAGGCGCCGGGTTTCTTCAACGACCTGGTCGGTGCCGGTATTTCGCCGATCGGCCTTGGCGCTCGCGACACCTTGCGTGTCGAGGCCGGAATGAACCTGTACGGTCAGGACATTCATCAGGACGTTTCACCGCTGGCCTCGAACATGGCCTGGAGCATCGCCTGGGAGCCGGCCTCGCGGCAGTTCATCGGCCGCGCGGCGCTGGAGGCGGAAAAAACCGCCGGCGTGGCGCACAAACTGGTCGGTCTGGTGCTGGAAGAACGCGGGGTTTTGCGCGCTCACCAGGTGGTGCGCATCGCCGATGTTGGCGAAGGGGAGATCACCAGTGGTAGTTTCTCTCCTACGCTGAGCAAATCGATTGCCCTGGCGCGTGTACCGATGGCAACCGCTGACCGCGCCGAAGTGGAAATCCGTGGCAAGTGGTATCCGGTGCGAGTGGTCAAACCGACCTTCGTGCGCCATGGCAAAACCTTGATCTAACCTTTTCTGGCGGGCATGACCGCTGACCAATTTCCGAGGAACCGAAGATGAGCGATATCCCTGCCGAACTGCGTTTTGCCGAAAGTCATGAATGGGCGCGTCTGGAAGCTGACGGCACTGTCACCGTGGGCATCAGCGATCACGCGCAGGAAGCGCTGGGCGACGTGGTGTTCGTCGAGCTGACCGAAGTCGGCAAGGTGTTCGCCGCCGGTGATCAATCCGGCGTGGTCGAGTCGGTGAAAGCCGCCTCCGACATCTACGCCCCGGTCAGCGGTGAAGTCATCGCGATCAACGAAGATCTGGGCAGCTCGCCTGAACTGCTGAACTCCGACCCGTACGGCGCGTGGATCTTCAAGCTCAAGCCAAGCGACAAGGCCGAGCTGGACAAGCTGCTGGATGCTGCTGGGTACAAGGCTGCAATCGGCGAGTAAGTTGCCGGCAACACCCAAAGCCCCGATTCGTCGGGGCTTTTTTTCAGAATCAAAAGATCGCAGCCTTCGGCAGCTCCTACCTTTGAAATACATTCCCCTGTAGGAGCTGCCGAAGGCTGCGATCTTTTGATCTTCGAGGGCACTGCTATGCTGGTTTGACCGTGTCGATTGACGCCAAGCGCCAGCCAGGAGAGCCCGTCATGTCCCAGTCGCCGTCCCTGAGCCAGTTACGCGATCCCGAAGCCTTTCTGCGCCGCCACCTTGGCCCGGATGCCGCCGAGCAGCAGGCGATGCTCGACAGCCTGGGCCTGGGCAGTCGTGCCGAGCTGATCGAGCAGACCGTGCCGCCGGGCATTCGCTTCAATCGCGCACTGGATCTGCCGCCGGCACTCGACGAACAGGCTGCGCTGGCGAAACTGCGCGGTTATGCCGAGCAGAATCAGCTGTTCACCAGCCTGATCGGCATGGGTTATCACGGCACCGTGACGCCGACCGTCATTCTGCGCAACGTGCTGGAAAATCCCGGCTGGTACACCGCGTACACCCCATACCAACCAGAAATCGCTCAAGGCCGGCTCGAAGCGCTGCTCAATTTTCAGCAACTGACCATCGACCTCACCGGCCTGGAACTGGCCAACGCCTCGCTGCTCGATGAGGCCACCGCAGCGGCCGAAGCCATGGCGTTGGCCAGGCGCGTGGCGAAGTCGAAGAGCAATCTGTTTTTTGTTGATGAAAACTGCCATCCGCAAACCCTCTCCGTGGTGCAGACCCGCGCCGAAGGTTTCGGCTTCGAGCTGGTCGTCGACGCGGTGGATAACCTGGCGCAGCACGAGGTGTTCGGCGCGCTGCTGCAATACCCCGACACCCACGGCGAAATCCGCGATCTCAAACCCTTGATCAATCACCTGCACGCGCAACAGGCCCTGGCCTGCGTCGCCACCGACCTGCTCAGCCTGCTTTTGTTGACGCCGCCGGGTGAGTTGGGTGCCGACGTGGTGTTCGGTTCGTCCCAGCGTTTCGGTGTGCCGATGGGTTATGGCGGCCCGCACGCGGCGTTCTTCGCCAGCCGCGAGGAGTACAAACGAGCGATTCCGGGGCGGATCATCGGTGTATCGAAAGATGCTCGCGGCAACGTCGCGCTGCGCATGGCCCTGCAAACCCGCGAGCAACACATCCGCCGCGAGAAAGCCAATTCGAACATCTGCACCGCGCAGGTGCTGCTGGCCAATATCGCCAGCTGTTATGCGGTGTATCACGGCCCCGAGGGCTTGAAGCGTATCGCCCAGCGCGTGCATCGCCTGACCTGCCTCCTCGCCGCGGGACTCAAGCGCAACGGTATCAAACGGCTCAACGAGCAGTTCTTCGACACCCTGACCCTGGAGGTCGGCGGTGCGCAAACGGCGATCATCGAAAGCGCTCAGGCGGCGCAGATCAACCTGCGCATTCTTGGTCGCGGCCGCGTCGGTCTGAGTCTGGACGAGACCTGTGATGAACACACCGTGGCGAAGCTGTTCGATGTGCTGCTCGGCGCCGATCACGGCCTGAGCGTTGATGCGCTTGATGCGCAGGACATCGCCTCGGGAATTCCCGACGAACTCCAGCGCAGCACGCCGTACCTGCAACATCCGGTGTTCAACGCTCACCACAGCGAAACCGAGATGCTGCGTTACCTCAAACAACTGGAAAACAAGGATCTGGCGCTCAATCAGTCGATGATTCCGCTCGGTTCCTGCACGATGAAGCTCAACGCCACCAGCGAAATGATCCCGATCACCTGGCCGCAGTTCGCCAATCTGCATCCGTTCGTGCCGAGGGAGCAGGCTGTCGGTTACACACTGATGATCGAAGAACTTGAGGGTTGGCTCTGCGCGATTACCGGTTTCGATGCTATCTGCATGCAGCCCAATTCCGGCGCCCAGGGCGAATACGCCGGGCTTTTGGCGATCCGTAAATATCACGAGAGCCGGGGGGAGGGCGCGCGGGATATCTGCCTGATTCCGTCATCGGCCCATGGCACCAACCCGGCCTCGGCGCAGATGGCCGGAATGCGTGTTGTCATTGTCGAATGCGATGAGGCGGGCAACGTCGATCTGGATGATTTGCAGCTGAAAGCCGCCGAGGCCGGGAACAAGTTGTCGTGCCTGATGGCGACCTATCCGTCGACCCATGGCGTTTACGAGGAAGGCATCAGCGAAATTTGCGCAGTGATTCACCATCACGGCGGCCAGGTGTACATGGATGGCGCCAATCTCAATGCCCAGGTCGGCTTGGCCAGACCGGCGGACATTGGCGCCGACGTGTCGCACATGAATCTGCACAAGACCTTCTGCATTCCCCATGGCGGCGGCGGGCCGGGCATGGGGCCGATCGGCGTTCGTGCGCATCTGGCGCCGTTCGTCGCCAACCATCCGGTGGTGCCGATTGACGGGCCGCTGGCGCAGAACGGCGCAGTCAGCGCAGCACCGTGGGGCAGTGCGAGCATTTTGCCGATCAGTTGGATGTACATCGCCATGATGGGCCCGCAACTGGCGGACGCCAGCGAGGTGGCGATTCTGGCGGCAAATTATCTGGCGCAGCATCTATCCGGGGCATTCCCGGTGCTTTACGCCGGGCGCAACGGCCGGGTGGCGCATGAATGCATTCTTGATTTGCGCCCACTGAAGGCTCAGACCGGCATCAGCGAGGAAGACGTTGCCAAGCGGCTGATGGATTACGGCTTCCACGCGCCGACCATGTCCTTCCCGGTGCCCGGTACGTTGATGGTCGAGCCGACCGAGAGCGAATCCAAGGCAGAACTCGACCGCTTCATCGCGGCGATGCTGAGCATTCGCGCAGAGATCAATGAAGTGCAGAAGGGCAACTGGCCGGGCGAAGACAACCCGCTCAAACGCGCGCCGCATACGCTGGCCGATGTCACTGGGATCTGGGAACGGCCCTATAGTGTCGAACAGGGCATTACCCCGGATGCGCACACCCGATTGCACAAATATTGGCCGGCGGTGAATCGGGTGGATAACGTTTACGGGGATCGCAACCTGTATTGCGCGTGTGTCCCGGTGGATGATTACCGCTGATCTCTAAATCCACCGCCGTCCCTGTGGGAGCGAGCCTGCTTGCGAAAGCAATCGTCCAGCCAGCATTTTCGGTGACTGGCTCACCGCTTTCGCGAGCAGGCTCGCTCCCACAGGGTTTTGTATCGGTTTCAGAAGACGGGCAAAAAAATGCCGCTCGATCGAGCGGCATTTTCATCGGCGCAACGTTTACTCGGAAGCCACGGCGTTCTTCGCCAGAATCGCGTTCGCCAGTTCCATGTCCGAAGCCTGCAGGCCCGGGTTGTCGGCGCGGACTTTCTGCATGGCTGCTTCCAGGTACGGGCCACGGATGCCGCCGTCGCTGGCGACGAAGCTGCCGGCGTCGTCCTGGGCGGCGACGATCAGCTTGTGATCCTTGAACGTCAGGTAGGTCGAGCCGGTGGTGGCACCGGAGGAGATGACGTTACGCCAAAAGCTGTCCGCCATGGCCGAACCAACGGGAAGCGACAGCAGGGCCAAGGTGGCGACAGCAAGTTTGAGACGCATGATGAGGTGACTCCTGGGATTGACTACGGCGTTGGATAGCCGATCCCCCGATCCAGTTCCGTGCTGAATTATTTCAACTCACTTTGCGGCGTCACCCGCAGCACTTCTTCCACCGTGGTCAGCCCCGCCGCGACTTTCTGCGCGCCGGACAGGCGCAGGCTGCGCATGCCTTCCTTGAATGCCTGACGCCTGATCGCGGTGAGGTCGGTATCCGGGGTGATCAGCGCTTTGAGGCTGTCGCTCAGTTGCATGATTTCGTAGACCCCGGCGCGGCCGCGATAGCCGGTGTCGCGGCATTCCAGGCAACCGATCGCTCGCTGCGCATTGCTCGGCAGCGGCGCTTGCCAGGGCCGGGTCAGGGTTTGCCAGTCTTCATCCTCGAGCGTCAGTGGCGCCTTGCAGTGCGGGCATAACGTGCGCACCAGACGCTGAGCCATAACGCCGAGCACGGTGGCTTTGATCAGGTAATGCGGCACACCGAGTTCGAGCAAACGGCTGATGGCGCTTGGTGCATCGTTGGTGTGCAGGGTGGACAAGACCAAGTGGCCGGTGAGTGCGGCCTGAATCGCCATTTCCGCAGTTTCCAGATCGCGGATCTCGCCGATCATGATGATGTCCGGGTCCTGTCGCATCAGCGCGCGCACTCCAGCGGCGAAGGTCAGTTCGATGTTGTGCTGCACCTGCATCTGGTTGAAGGCCGGCTCGACCATTTCGATCGGGTCCTCGATGGTGCAGAGGTTGACCTCCGGCGTCGCAAGTTTTTTCAGCGTGGTGTACAGGGTGGTGGTCTTGCCCGAACCGGTCGGCCCGGTGACCAGAATGATGCCGTTGGGCTGGCGGGTCATGTCCTGCCAGCGGCGCAGGTCGTCGGCGCTGAAACCCAACTGGTCGAAGTTTTTCAGCAGCACTTCCGGGTCGAAAATCCGCATGACCATTTTTTCGCCGAACGCCGTCGGCAAGGTCGACAGACGCAATTCCACTTCGCCGCCGTCCGGGGTCTTGGTCTTGACCCGGCCATCCTGGGGTTTGCGCTTTTCCGCGACGTTCATGCGACCGAGGCTTTTCAGGCGACTGACAATCGCCATGGTCACCTGCGGCGGGAATTGATAGACGTTGTGCAACACGCCGTCGATGCGAAAGCGCACGGTGCCGTGCTCACGGCGCGGTTCGATGTGGATGTCGCTGGCGCGCTGCTGGAAGGCGTACTGGAACAGCCAGTCGACGATGTTGACGATGTGCGCGTCGTTGGCGTCCGGTTCCTGGTCGCTGGCGCCGAGATTGAGCAGTTGTTCGAAATTGCCGAGGTTGCCGCCCTGGGCGTCGGCATTGCTGGCGCCGCTGACCGATTTGGCCAGACGAAAGAATTCGACGCTGAAGCGCTGGATGTCGACCGGGTTGGCCACAACGCGTTTGATCGGCAGCTTCAACACGTGGGTCAGGTCGGCTTCCCAACCGCTGACGTAGGGCTGAGCGCTGGCCACGGTGACCGAATCGCGGTCCACGGCGACGGCGAGAATCTTGTGGCGCTGGGCGAAGGCATAGGACATCAGCGGCGTGATCGCCGCGACATTGATTTTCAGCGGATCAATGCGCAAATACGGCTGACCGGCCTGTTGCGCCAGCCACAGGGTCAGGCTTTCCAGATCCAGATGTTTGCCCGGACGGCTGAGGTCGTCGAGTTGCTGGCTGGCGATGAATTCCAGCGGATGCATCTGCCCGTGAGCAGCATGGCGACGGCGGGCATTGAGCGCCTGTTCCGCCGCGTCCTGGCAGATGAAGCCTTGGGCGACCAGTTCCCGTAATACATCGTTGAGGTCCAGCCAGCGGTCCTGAGTGACAAATTGAACGGACATGCGGCTTTCCTTTTTAAGCGTCATGCGCAAAAGGATAGTCGTGGCTCTGCTGACCGTTGGGCCACTACCCGACGAAGCCGTTGCCGGATTTGTCAGCCGGCAGCCTGTGCGGGCGCCTGCCACGCTGCGTCGGCGTTGTGCAGGTCCACTGTGCAGACGCTGATCAGGTTGCGCAGTTTTTCCGCGATCACTTGCGCGCGATGCCAGCTCAGGCCGCTCATGAGGAGGTCGATCGACAGCAGATCGTCCTGGCGCTGGACGTTGACCTGCTCCGGGGTCAGAAACTGCAAGGCGAACAGATTCAGCACGCGCACCAGCAGGTCCGGCTCGGCCTCGGCAAGGATTCGGTACTGCGCCAGGCAGTGAGCGTTGTTGACGTTCCAGACATCGGCGCGGGTGGGGGTGCTGTTCACGGCTTCAAGATGCGGCATGGCAAATCTCCAGATCAGTGGAGAAATTTTTGCATTCGGTGCGGGGTATTTCTTGGCTATGATCGGCGCCTGTACAGATTTATCGAAAGAATTGATTCGTGAAAGCTGATCTTTGAGGATTTTTTATGCACAGCGAGCTGGATGCCTACGACCGCAAGATCCTCGCCTTGCTGCAGGAAGACGCTTCGCTGTCGAGCGCGCAGATCGCCGAACAGGTCGGCCTGTCGCAATCGCCGTGCTGGCGGCGGATTCAGCGGATGAAGGAGGAGGGCATCATTCGCGGCCAGGTGACCTTGCTGGATCGCAAGAAGATCGGCCTGAACACGCAGATCTTTGCCGAGATCAAACTCAACGCTCATGGGCGTTCGAACTTCACTGAATTCACCGAGGCGATTCGCGGCTTTCCGGAAGTGCTGGAGTGTTATGTGCTGATGGGCGCGGTGGATTTCATGTTGCGCATAGTCGCGGCGGACATCGAGGCGTACGAGCGATTCTTCTTCGAGAAGCTGTCGCTGGTGCCGGGGATACAGGAAGTGAATTCGATTGTGGCGCTTTCTGAAATCAAGTCCACCACGAGCCTGCCGGTCTAGTGCGGATGGCCTTTGTGGCGAGGGGATTTATCCCCGCTGGGCTGTGCAGCAGTCCCCGCTTGATCGTTCCCACGCAGAGCGTGGGAACGATCAGGTGGGAAGGTGTTTAGCTGCGCAGGAGGATTTTCCAGGCGCGATTCTGGTACACCGCAATCGCCTGATGCTTGCGTGCATCGAGCAGTTCGTCGGTGATGGTCGGCTCGTTGGCCAGTTGCGCCAGTTTGTTCAGCTCACCGTACAGGCGATCCATTTCCGGGATGTCCAGCACGTTGCGCGCATGGTGCAACCAGACCTGAATGCGTTCGATACGCGGCAGTTGTTCAGCGAGATCTTCCGGCTGCTGCTGATAGCGTTGCAGCTGCAGAGCAGTGGCTTCTTCGCCGAGCAGACGCGGCAGCCAGCTGTGCAGTTGCGCGTCACCCTGACGATTACCGCGAGTGTTGCGGTCGGCGGTCCAGGTGCGGGCCAGCAGCCAGCGTGAAGCGTTCAGCGAGAACTGGCCCCAGCGCGGGTCTTCCAGTTCTTCGAGGAACTGCTCCGGCGCGGCCTTGCGCACGTCTTCGTCTTCGATACCGACCTGTACCAGCGGACGCCAGTCTTCCAGCAAGGCATCGAGGGCCACGCGCAAATCGTGGGTCGACTGACGCGGCGCGGCCTGGCCGAGGCTGCTGAGCAGGGCGCGCATTTCCGCGAGGTTCTCGACCCAGTCCTGCAGCAGACGCCAGTGGCCGTTGAAGCGATATTGTTCGGCCAGACGCTGGCTGCTGCCGAGCAGATGCCAGCTCAGCGCGGCGAAGGCGTCGTCGAGACGGGTTTCGGTGGTCAGCTGCGGCGCTGGCAGGCTCAGCGAGTAGCTGTTGGCGTCGTGCAGGCGATAACCACGCTCGGCCTTGCTGATATCGCATGGCATCAGCGCCAGGGTTTCGGCCAGTTCGGCAGCCAGTTCCAGCAACGCGGCAGGCTCGCCTTCGCGCAATTCCAGTTCCAGCTCGCAGATTTCTTCTTTCTGCTTGCCGACCACCACGTGACCGAGATCCAGCGCGGCTTCAATGACTACTTTGGTCTTGCCACGGCCCCAGGCGATTTCGGCGCGCTCGCGGACGAAATCGGTGGTGAAGATCGGCTTGAGGGTTTTCTTGTCCAGCTCGGCGAGCGACTCTGGCCAGCATTCGCCGTCGAGTTTCTTCACGTCGAGCTTGGCTTTCGGCAGTTTCCAGTCGTACTCGTTACGCTCGGACAGACCGGCGACGCTCTGGCCACGGGTCTTGAGAGTTTGAATCACTTCGTCACCGTCCTTGCGCAGGCGCAGGGCGACCTTGGCCTGGGCGAGGTCGCGCTCGGGGGTGTCGAAGTACTGGTTCATCAACTCACGGCGTTCCCAGCCACTTTTGTTGCGTTTCTTCAGCAGCGGGTGCTCGCGCAGGGCAGCGAGGGTTTCGCGGCTGACGCGGAGTTTGATTTCAGTTTCTTTTTGCATGGCCGGAACATCCAGAATCGGGAGCGCAGCCGGGGGAATGTGTGGCTGCCAAGGCCGTGCAGTGTACAGGAGTCAAACTTCCTACGCCCTGCGGCGGTTTATTCCGCGCGCCGGATGGTTCTATAGTGGGCCTCAATCCGGGACCTGGAGTCAGTGATGCCATTGCCGTCCATGCAAGACCAGTTCGCCGCGCTGATTGCCGCGCCATCGGTCAGCTGTACCCAACCGAACCTGGACCAGTCCAACCGCGCCGTCATCGATCTGCTGGCGTGCTGGCTCGGTGACCTGGGTTTCAGCTGCGATATACAGCAGGTCAGCCCCGGCAAATTCAATCTGCTTGCCAGTATCGGCAGCGGCCCCGGCGGCCTGGTGCTGGCCGGGCACAGCGACACCGTACCTTATGACGACGCGTTGTGGCAGACCGACCCGCTGAAGCTCACCGAAGTCGACGGTCGCTGGGTCGGGCTGGGCAGTTGTGACATGAAGGGCTTCTTCGCGCTGATCATCGAAGCCGTGCGGCCGCTGCTCGATCAGCCGTTCAAGCAACCGCTGCTGATCCTCGCCACCTGCGACGAAGAAAGCTCGATGTCCGGCGCCCGCGCACTGGCCGAGGCCGGGCAGCCGCTGGGCCGCGCGGCGGTGATCGGCGAGCCGACCGGGCTCAAGCCGATTCGCATGCACAAAGGCATCATGATGGAGCGCATCGACATCCTCGGGCAGAGCGGCCACTCCTCGGATCCGCGCCTGGGCCACAGCGCCCTTGAAGCGATGCACGATGCCATCGGCGAACTGCGCGGTCTGCGTCTGTTGTGGCAGCGTGAATTCAGCAACCCACAGTTCAGCGTGCCGCAACCGACGATGAACTTCGGCTGCATTCATGGCGGCGACAATCCCAATCGCATCTGCGGCCAGTGCTCGCTGGAATTCGACCTGCGGCCGCTGCCGGGCATGGACCCGAGCCTGCTGCGCGCGGAAATCCTGCGCAAGCTCAACCCGGTGGCCGAGCGGCATAAGGTGAAAATCGATTACAAACCGCTGTTCCCGGAAGTGCCGCCGTTCGAGCAGTCCGAAGATGCCGAACTGGTGCGCATCGCTGAAAAGCTCACCGGCCATCGCGCCGAAGCAGTAGCGTTCGGCACCGAAGCGCCTTATCTTCAGCGCCTCGGCTGCGAAACCATCGTCCTCGGCCCCGGCGACATTGCCTGCGCGCATCAACCCGGCGAGTACCTTGAAATGTCACGTTTGCAGCCTACCGTGCATCTGATTCGGCAGTTGATTGAACATTACTGCCTGACGACAGACGAACGATGACGGCCCTGTGTGGGAGCGAGCCTGCTCGCGAAAGCGTTTTGTCAGTCGCCATTGATGAACCTGGTCCACCGCTTTCGCGAGCAGGCTCGCTCCCACAGGGTTAAATGTCTTGCATCAACCCGGTAAATTGCCTGCACCACAACCCGTATTCATGAGGAGAGCGCGCGTGTCGCCAAGCCTGTTCCGACGATAACCATCAGCCCGCTGTGCGTTTTTCGTTTCGCCCCTTTTTTCGGCTGCTCTTTATTACAGGCCCAGGTTTATGCCCGAATACGTTAATTGGCTTCGCCACGCGTCTCCCTACATCAATGCCCACCGCGATTGCACCTTCGTCGTCATGCTTCCCGGCGACGGCGTCGAGCATCCGAATTTCGGCAATATCGTCCACGACCTGGTCTTGCTGCACAGTCTGGGCGTGCGTCTGGTGCTGGTGCACGGCTCGCGCCCGCAGATCGAAACCCGTCTCGCCGCCCGTGGCCTGACCCCGCATTATCATCACGGCATGCGCATTACCGATGCCGCGACGCTTGAGTGTGTGATCGATGCGGTCGGCCAGTTGCGCATCGCCATCGAAGCGCGGCTGTCGATGGACATGGCCTCGTCGCCGATGCAGGGCTCGCGTCTGCGCGTGGCCAGCGGCAACCTCGTCACCGCGCGGCCGATCGGTGTGCTGGAAGGTGTCGACTATCACCACACCGGTGAAGTGCGTCGGGTTGACCGCAAAGGCATCAATCGCCTGCTCGATGAGCGCTCGATCGTGCTGTTGTCGCCGCTGGGCTATTCGCCGACCGGCGAGATCTTCAACCTTGCCTGCGAAGACGTCGCCACCCGCGCTGCGATTGATCTGGGCGCGGACAAGCTGCTGTTGTTTGGCGCCGAGCTCGGCCTGATCGACGAAAACGGCAAACTGGTGCGCGAACTGCGCCCGCAACAAGTGCCGGCACATTTGCAGCGTCTGGGCATGAGCAACTATCAAGCGGAATTGCTCGATGCCGCCGCCGAAGCCTGTCGAGGCGGCGTTGCGCGCAGCCATATCGTCAGTTACGCCGAAGATGGTGCGCTGCTGACCGAGCTGTTCACCCGTGACGGTGGCGGTACGCTGGTGGCGCAGGAGCAGTTCGAACTGGTGCGCGAAGCGGCGATTGAAGACGTCGGCGGTTTGCTCGACCTGATCAGTCCGCTGGAAGAGCAGGGCATTCTGGTACGCCGCTCGCGGGAAGTGCTGGAGCGCGAGATCGAGCAGTTCAGCGTGGTCGAGCGCGAAGGCATGATCATCGCCTGTGCGGCGCTGTATCAGATTGCCGATTCCGATGCTGGCGAACTGGCGTGTCTGGCGGTGAATCCGGAATACCGCCACGGCGGACGCGGCGACGAGTTGCTCGAACGCATCGAAACCCGCGCGCGGGCGCAGGGTTTGAAAACCCTGTTCGTACTCACCACGCGCACCGCGCACTGGTTCCGCGAGCGCGGTTTCGAGCCAAGCAGCGTCGAACGCCTGCCAGCGGCGCGGGCGTCGCTGTACAACTATCAGCGTAATTCGAAGATCTTCGAAAAGACCCTCTGAACAACAGCGAGGTCTGTGGCGAGGGGATTTATCCCCGCTGGGTCGCGTAGCGGCCCCCTGTGGTTTCACTTGGAATCGCTGGGGCACTGCTGTGCAGTCCAACGGGGATAAATCCCCTCGCCACTTTCTGCATTCAGTCAGTGATGAATTTGGCGCTGACGTACGGCGAATAATCCGCCAGCACTGTCTCGACCTTGCCCTGTTCCTTCAAGAATTTCGCCGTTTCGGCAATGGCCTCGGCGGTGCCGCCGTCCAGCAGCGCCGTGCTTTGCTGCGCCTTGGCATCCGGGAACGCCGAACCGGCCAGCAGTTCCGGTACATCTGCTGCGTTGGCACCGGTCAATTTGGCGATTTTCTGCACAGGCACCGAGTCGGCCGTCCAGCTGTCTTTGTGTGCGGCGTAATCAGCGAACGAATCCAGGGTGACCTTGGCGAATTTCGCCACGACCTCGGGATGCTTCTCGGCAAAGTCCTTGCGCGCCACCCACACCTCGAAGGTTGGCGCACCCCACTGGCCGACCTGGGCGGCGTCGGTCAGGGTCTTGCCGGTCTTGCGGATCTCGCCTAGCGCCGGCGACCAGACAAACGCACCATCAATGTCGCCACGCTTCCACGCGGCGGCGATTTCCGCCGGTTGCAGGTTGACCACTTTGACTTGCGAGGTATTCAGGCCCCAGTGCTTCAGCGCCCCAAGCAGACTGTAGTGCGAGGTGGACACGAACGGTGTGGCGATGGTTTTACCGATCAGGTCCTGCGGTTTGTCGATGCCGCTGCCGTTGCGCACCACCAATGCTTCGGCGGCATTGATCTGTGCCGAAACGATGAACGCCACGATCGGCAGATTGCGTGAAGCAGCTGCTGCCAGGGGACTTGAGCCAAGGTTGCCTATCTGTACGTCGCCAGAAGCAATGGCAGTGACGACTTCCGGGCCGCTGTTGAAACGACGCCAGTCGATCTTCTCGCCGATGGTTTTTTCATAGACACCATCGGCCTGCGGCACTTTGCTCGGATCGATCCCGGTCTGGTAGCCGACCGTCAGACCGGCGGCATGTGCGGAAAAAGAAAACAGTGCCGACACACAAACTGTAACAAATTGACTTGATAGTGCGCGTTTCGCCATGATGCGTCGCCTTTTCGATGGGATTTGCCGTGTTGGGAGTACGGCAAAGCTAATCGATCTAAAAAAAGGTCAGCAAATACCATTTAGGAATGAGCTTAGGCGCCGATACGCTGTTTCCCGGCGCGGATGGCCATTAATGGGCCATATGCCTGAATGGCATGAAAAAGGACGAATAAATTCTTTTGGGATTATCAGGAAGTCTTTACGCTGCAGGGACCAAATCACTCGCGATTAGACGATGGTCGTAGACATACAAGGTTACGATTGACTTGGCAGTCACGGTCTGGCGCTAATCGCGAATCTTAGGATTCAGGGCAAATCGACCCCGAACCAGGAACACAAGAATTAGAACGAGAGGAGCGATACATGAACAAGTCCACCTTGGCCCTGGCTGTGGCCGTTGGGGTTATGGCGCAGCAGGCAGGCGCCGCCGGTTTCATCGAAGACAGCAAGGCTACTCTGGGTCTGCGCAACTTCTACATCAACACTGACAACCGTAACGGCACTGCCGAACCAAGCCGCAACGAAGAGTGGGGCCAAGGCTTCGATCTGCGTTTCATTTCCGGTTACACCCAAGGCACTGTCGGCTTCGGTATCGATGCCATCGGCCTGTTGGGCGTACGTCTGGATTCGGGCGGCGGCACCAACGGTAACGTTGCCTCCAACGGCACCCCAGGCACTGCTTACGGCGGCACTGTTTTCCCAAGCGAATCCAACGGTCAGGCAGTTGATAACTTCTCCAGCCTGGGCCTGACAGCCAAAGCGAAGATCTCCCAGACCGAACTGAAGCTGGGTACTCTGCAGCCGAAGAACCCGGTCATCGTCACCAACGACGGTCGTTTGCTGCCGCAAACCTGGCAGGGTGGCCAGATCACTTCCGGCGAGATCAAGGACCTGACTCTGGTCGGTGGCCAGATCGAGCACGTGAAAGGTCGTAACTCCAGCAACAATGAACAGCTGTCGATCGGTGGTGCAAACGCACGCACCGCGAACAGCAACAAGTTCATCTACGCCGGTGGTGATTACAAAATCACCAAGGACCTGACTGCCCAGTACTACTACGGCAATCTGGAAAACTTCTACAAGCAGCATTTCCTGGGTCTGGTGCATAACTGGTCGATCGGTCCAGGTGTGTTGAAGTCCGACTTCCGTTACTTCAATAGCTCCGACGACGGCCGTAATGGCGATGAATCTGCCTATTTCAGCAACGGTGCCTACGGCAACAGTTCGCTGGGTAACGGCAAAGGCAAGGTCGACAACAATCTGTACAGCGGCCTGTTCCTGTACACCGTTGCCGGTCACACCTTTGGTGGCGGCTATCAGGTGAGCAACGGCAGCAGCGACTTCCCTTGGCTGAACCAGGGCGACGGTTCGTCGAACTACACCATCACCGACATGCAGATCCAGAAGTTCAACCGTGCCGGCGAGCGCACCTGGCAAGCACGTTACTCCTATGATTTCGCCAAGGTTGGCGTGCCTGGCCTGACCGCAGGCATGGTTTACCTGCGTGGCGACAATGTCGATACCTACGCGAGTCGTGTGCAAACCTCCAATGGCGCTTCCGAGTGGGAACGCGATCTGACCGTGGCGTACGTGGTTCCGGAAGGCCCGTTGAAGAACGTCGGCTTCATGTGGAAAAACGCTTCGTGGCGCACCGACATCGCTGGTCAACGCGACCAGGACGAAAACCGCCTGATCCTCAGCTACTCGATCCCGCTGCTGTAATAGCGCTCGAGCAACTGAAGCAAAAAAAAGCCCCGTCCGGCATCGCGCCGGACGGGGCTTTTGCGTTTCGAGTCAGGCTCACCCCCGTAAGCCTTTCTCGATTTCCCTCTTTGCTGCAACTCAAGGCCTTCTCGAACCTTGCGTTGGATGTTCGTCGCGATGCGGGTCGGTGTCCAATGAACAGATGTTTAATATTCATTAATGATCTAGATATCTAGTTATTTATTCTTTTTCACGCTGATCGATCCCGAGCTACAGTTGTTGCCTCCCATCCCTCATCAGGAGCAGCACCATGAGCCTCAGACTCGGCGACATCGCCCCCGATTTCGAACAGGACTCCAGCGCCGGCAAGATTCGTTTCCACGAATGGCTGGGCGATAGCTGGGGTGTGCTGTTTTCCCATCCGGCGGACTTCACTCCTGTGTGCACCACCGAGCTGGGTTTCACCGCCAAGCTCAAGGATGAATTCAGCCGACGCGGCGTCAAGGCCATCGCGCTGTCGGTCGACCCGGTGGACTCGCACCACAAGTGGATCGAGGACATTAACGAAACCCAGAACACCATCGTCAATTTCCCGATCCTGGCCGATGCCGATCGCAAGGTCTCCGATCTCTACGACCTGATCCACCCGAACGCCAATGACACGCTGACCGTGCGTTCGCTGTTCGTCATCGACCCGAACAAGAAGATCCGCCTGACCATCACCTACCCGGCGAGCACCGGGCGCAACTTTCACGAGATCCTGCGGGTGATCGACTCGCTGCAGCTCACCGACAATTACAAAGTCGCCACCCCGGCCAACTGGCAGGACGGTGAAGAGGTGGTGATCGTGCCGTCGCTCAAGGACGAAGACGAGATCAAGCAGCGCTTCCCCAAAGGCTATCGCGCGGTGAAGCCGTACCTGCGCCTGACGCCGCAGCCGAACAAATAAGATTTGTGGTGCAGTCACCGCCGCTTTCGCGAGCAGGCTCGCTCCCACATTTGCAATGCATTCCCCTGTGGGAGCGAGCCTGCTCGCGAAGGCGTCAGTCCAGGCACTTGAGAATCCAGAATCACAACGCAGGGGAATTTCGGCCGTTTCGACGGCCTTTTTTTTCGCCTGGATTCTGCTTATCTTCATATTTCTTAAACGCATAACCAAATGAATAAATATGATTTATGGATATATAAATCAGCTGGTAAGGTCACTGCCATTGAAGCGAGATCGCAGCCTGCGAATCGCCTGTAACGCTTAAAGGAATCTGCAATGCTGGTCGTCTCACTCGGTGGCAGCCCCAGCCTGCGCTCCCGTTCCGGGGTGCTGCTGGAGCGTTCGCAACGCTGGTTGCAACAGCAAGGGGTGGAAGTGGTGAGTTATCAGGTGCGGGACTTCCCGGCCGAGGATCTGCTCCACGCGCGCTTCGACAGTCCGAAGGTCCTCGACCTGCTGCAACAGATCGCAAACGCCGATGGCCTGCTGATCGCCACGCCGGTGTACAAGGCCTCGTTTTCCGGAGCGCTGAAGACCCTGCTGGATCTGCTCCCCGAGCGTGCCTTGAACCACAAGATTGTCTTGCCGATGGCCACGGGCGGCAGCATCGCCCACATGCTGGTGGTCGATTACGCCCTCAAGCCTGTGCTGTCGGCACTCAAGGCCCAAGAGATGCTTCAGGGCATTTTCGCCGAGGACAGCCAGATCGCTTACGGCGAAGGCAGTGCCGCCGCGCAACTGGCGCCGGCCCTGGAGCAGCGCTTGCACGAGGCCCTGGATCAGTTCATCGGCGCCATGGCGCGCCGGCCGAAACCGCTGGAGCCAGGCCTGCTGAACGAACGTTTGTTGAGTGCTCGCTGGAGCATTTAAGCCTCATCGAAATTTGAAGTACTGGCCTTACTCGCCCGCCAACGGGCAAGCAGGTGCAGCCACAACCCAACAGCAAAAAGGAGAGCGCTATGCGCACTGTATTTTTGCGTCGTGGTCTGGTCGCTCTGTTTGCTGCGGCTGTCACCTTCGGCGCCATCACCCAAGCTCAAGCCGAGACATTGCGGATCGGTTATCAGAAGTACGGCACGCTGGTGCTGCTCAAAGCCAAAGGCACGCTGGAAAAACGTCTGGCGGCGCAAGGCGTCGACGTGCAATGGACGGAATTCCCCGGCGGCCCGCAGCTGCTCGAAGGCCTCAACGTTGGCTCGATCGATTTCGGCGTGACCGGCGAAACTCCACCGGTTTTCGCCCAGGCCGCTGGCGCGGATCTGCTCTACGTCGCCTATGAACCGCCAGCACCGAACAGCGAAGCGATCCTCGTACCGAAAGACTCGCCGATCAAATCGGTGGCCGATCTCAAAGGCAAGAAAGTCGCCCTGAACAAAGGCTCCAACGTCCACTACCTGCTGGTGCGCGCGCTGGAAGACGCCGGCCTCAAGTACAGCGATATTCAGACCGTGTTCCTGCCGCCGGCCGATGCCCGCGCTGCGTTCGAACGTGGCAGCGTTGACGCCTGGGTCATCTGGGATCCGTATCAGGCCGCTGCCGAGAAACAACTGCAAGCGCTCACCCTGCGTGACGGCAAAGGCATCGTCGACAACCACCAGTTCTATCTGGCCACAAAACCTTACGCGCAGAAAAATCCCGAGGTGATCAAGACCCTCGTCGAAGAGGTGCGCGCGGTGGGTGAATGGTCGAAATCCAATCCCGAAGACGTGACGCAACAGGTCGCGCCACTGCTTGGCCTGCCGGCGGACATCACCCTGACCTCGGTGAAACGCCAGGGCTACGGCGCGCTGTTCCTGACCCCGGAAGTGGTCGCTGCGCAACAGAAAATCGCCGACACGTTCTTCCAGCTCAAGCTGATTCCCAAGCCGTTGAGCATCAAGGATGTGATCTGGACCCCGCCGGCCGCTGTGGCCCAAAGCTCCCAAGCCCAGTAATTCGAATCCACAAGGAGACCACTCCATGAGCCTCAACATCTTCTGGTTCCTGCCGACCCACGGCGACGGCCATTACCTTGGCACCGCCGAAGGCGCCCGCGCGGTTGATCACGGTTATTTGCAGCAAGTCGCGCAAGCGGCGGACCGTCTGGGTTTTGGCGGGGTGCTGATTCCGACCGGGCGTTCCTGCGAAGACTCATGGCTTGTCGCGGCCTCGCTGATTCCAGTGACCCAGCGTCTGAAGTTTCTGGTCGCCCTGCGCCCCGGGATCATCTCCCCGACGGTCGCGGCGCGCCAGGCAGCGACGCTGGATCGTTTGTCCGGCGGGCGTGCGCTGTTCAATCTGGTCACCGGTGGCGATCCGGAGGAACTGGCTGGCGATGGTCTGTTCCTCAACCATGAAGAACGCTATCAGGCCTCGGTGGAGTTCACCCGCATCTGGCGCCGTGTTCTGGAAGGCGAAACCGTCGATTACGATGGCGAGCACATCAGCGTGAAAGGCGCGAAGCTGCTCTATCCACCGATCCAGCAACCGCGTCCGCCGCTGTATTTCGGTGGCTCTTCGGAAGCGGCGCAGGATCTGGCCGCCGAGCAAGTGGAAATGGTCCTGACCTGGGGCGAGCCGCCGGCCGCGGTGGCCGAGAAGATCGCACAAGTGCGCGCCAAAGCCGCCAAGCTCGGCCGCACCGTGCGCTTCGGCATTCGTCTGCATGTGATCGTCCGTGAAACCAACGCCGAAGCCTGGCAGGCAGCGGACCGGCTGATCTCGCATCTGGACGACGACACCATCCAACGTGCCCAGGCTTCGCTGGCGCGCTTCGATTCGGTCGGCCAGCAACGCATGGCCGCGCTGCACGGCGGCAGCCGCGACAACCTCGAAGTCAGCCCGAACCTCTGGGCTGGTGTCGGTCTGGTACGTGGCGGTGCCGGTACGGCGCTGGTCGGCGATGGCCCGACCGTGGCAGCGCGGGTCAAGGAATATGCGGATCTGGGCATCGACACCTTCATCTTCTCCGGTTATCCACACCTCGAAGAATCGTATCGGGTGGCCGAGCTGCTGTTCCCGCACCTCGACGTCGAGCGCCCGGAACTGCCGAAGAGCGCTGGCTATGTCAGCCCGTTCGGCGAGATGGTCGCCAACGACATTCTGCCCAAAGCCGCATCGCAGAGCTGAGGCGCGGCCATGAACAAATTTATCCACAGCCTCGCGCCTTGGGCGTTGCCGGTGTTGCTGCTGGCGGTGTGGCAGTTGTCGGTGTCGGCCGGTTGGTTGTCGACGCGGATTCTGCCGGCACCGGTGGCGGTGATCGAAGCCGGCGTCAGCCTGGTGCGCAGCGGCGAGATCTGGACGCACCTGGCGATCAGCGGCTGGCGCGCGGCACTCGGTTTCACCATTGGCGGCAGCATTGGTCTGGTGCTGGGCTTCATCACCGGCCTGTCGAAGTGGGGCGAACGCCTGCTCGACAGCTCGGTGCAGATGATCCGCAACGTGCCGCACCTGGCGCTGATTCCGCTGGTGATCCTGTGGTTCGGCATTGACGAGTCAGCGAAGATTTTCCTCGTGGCGCTGGGCACCTTGTTCCCGATTTACCTCAACACTTACCACGGCATCCGCAACGTCGACCCGGCGTTGGTGGAGATGGCGCGCAGTTATGGTCTGAGCGGTTTCAGCCTGTTCTGGCAGGTGATTCTGCCGGGTGCGTTGCCGTCGATTCTGGTTGGCGTGCGCTTCGCGTTGGGCTTCATGTGGCTGACGCTGATCGTCGCTGAAACCATCTCGGCCAGCTCCGGTATCGGCTATCTGGCGATGAACGCCCGCGAGTTCTTGCAGACCGATGTGGTAGTGCTGGCGATCCTGCTTTACGCGGTGCTCGGCAAACTTGCCGACCTCGCCGCCCGTGGACTTGAGCGTGTGTGGCTGCGCTGGCACCCGGCCTATCAGGTTGCCAAGGGAGGTGCGGCATGACCGCTCAACAACCTCCACGCCTGTTGCGCGGGATTCCGCTGGCGGTGCGCAATCTGCAGAAAACCTTCGGCTCACGCCAAGTGTTGCGCGACATCGATCTGCACATTCCGGCGGGGCAATTTGTCGCCGTGGTCGGGCGCAGCGGTTGCGGCAAGAGCACGTTTTTGCGCCTGCTCGCCGGCCTCGATCAACCGACTGGCGGCGAGCTGCTGGCCGGTTCCGCGCCGCTCAGCCAGGCGCGCGACGATACGCGGCTGATGTTCCAGGAAGCGCGGCTGCTGCCGTGGAAAAAGATCATCGACAACGTCGGTCTCGGCCTCAAGGGCAACTGGCGCCAGCAAGCGCTGGACGCACTGGAAGCAGTGGGCCTGGCCGATCGCGCCAATGAATGGCCGGCGGCGTTGTCCGGTGGCCAGAAGCAGCGCGTCGCGCTGGCCCGGGCGCTGATTCACCAGCCGCGTCTGCTGCTGCTCGACGAACCACTCGGCGCACTGGATGCCCTGACCCGCATCGAGATGCAGCAATTGATCGAACGGCTGTGGCAGCAACACGGTTTTACCGTGCTGCTGGTGACCCATGACGTCAGTGAAGCGGTGGCGATCGCCGATCGGGTGATCCTGATCGAGGACGGCGAAGTCGGCCTCGACCTGCACGTCGAACTGCCGCGCCCCAGGGTGCGTGGCTCGCATCGCCTCGCCGCACTGGAAACCGAAGTGCTCAACCGTGTTCTGTCCCAGCCCGGCGAACCGCCGGCGCCGGAACCCGTTTCACCCCTGCCTACGCAATTGCGCTGGGCGCAATAACACCTTTATCAACGACAGGAATCAATGCCATGACTATCAAAGCCATCAACGTGCGCAACCAGTTCAAAGGCTCGATCAAGGAAATCGTCCTCGGCGACGTGCTGTCGGAAATCGACGTGCAGACCGCTTCGGGCATCGTCACTTCGGTGATCACTACCCGCTCTGTGAAAGAGCTGGAGCTGGTGGTCGGCAGTGAGGTGATCGCCTTTGTGAAGTCCACCGAGGTGTCCATCGCCAAGTTGTGAGCCGGTGAGCAAAAAACAACCCCGGAGGGTGTGAGCCCTTCGGGGTTTTTTGTGCCTGTCGCGGATTCGGCGGCGCGGCTTTCGCGAGCAGGCTCGCTCCCACAGGGGAACGCATTTCAAATGTGGGAGCGAGCCTGCTCGCGAAAGGGCCGGTGCATGCGCTAGAGATTTCTTTTGGGTAGATACGGCGGAAGGTACAACCCGATATAGGCATCAAACACGCGCATCCCTTCCTCGGCCATGCGCGGGGTGATCTGCCCGTGCTGCTGCACCGAACGTGCATAGACCCGGTCGCCCAGTTCCATCGCCAGGGCAAACACATCGACATCGTCCGGCAGCCTCGGCAACTCGAAATGCTGGTCGAACAGCTTGTGCATCAGGTCGCCCAGTTCGAGGTCGTGCTGGCGGTCGGCCTGGGTGACTTCGGTCAGGCCATGTTGCGCCAGGATCAATTGCCGCGCGGCTGCGTCTTCGTCGTAGATCTCCAGCATGCGCTGTTCGACCAGTCGCGACAGATCTCGCCAGTCACGCAAGGCATCGTGATCGATCGGCGCTTGCAGGCAGGCGCGGAAGGCTGCGTGGACATCGGCGGTCAGCGCTTCGAGCAGCGCCGGGACGCTGGCGAAAAAGTGATACACGGAGGAGGGCGGAATCTGCGCGCGCTCGGCCACGCTGTAAATCGACAGACTGGCCACGCCCTCGGCCGCCAGCAACGTGCGCGCGGCATCGAGGATCGAATCGATCCGCGCCTGACTGCGGGCACGGGGTTTGCGGACGGTGGCGGGACGCGTCATGGAAGTCTCCTGCGGGGCAGCGGGCATTGTACGAGGCGGTTCAGGTGTTGTCTGCCAGTACCCTGTGGCGAGGGGATTTAGCGAAACGTCGCACCGCCCCGTTCGGCTGCGCAGCAGTCGTAAACCCTGAGAGCCGGGTATTCCTGACACACCGAGTGGAATGGATTTGGGGCTGCTTCGCAACCCAACGGGGATAAATCCCCTCGCCACAGGTTTTGTGTTCGGCCATAAAAAAACGCCGGTGGCTGAATCAGCCAACGGCGTTTTTTGAAGCTGCAAACCGTTTAAACGGTATGCAGATACCAGTTGTACTCAAGGTCGGAGATGGAGTGTTCGAACTCCTCCAGCTCGCTTTCCTTGCAGGCGACGAAGATATCGATGTACTTCGGATCGATGTACTTGGCCATCACCTCGCTGTCGTCCAGCTCGCGCAGGGCATCGCGCAAGTTGTTCGGCAGGCTCTGTTCGTTCTGCTCGTAGCTGTTGCCTTCGACAGGCGCGCCCGGTTCGATCTTGTTGACCAGGCCGTGGTGCACGCCGGCCAGTACCGAAGCCATCAGCAGGTACGGGTTGGCGTCGGCGCCGGCCACGCGGTGTTCGATACGTACGGCATCGGCAGAGCCGGTCGGTACGCGAATCGCCACGGTGCGGTTGTCCAGGCCCCAGCACGGCGAGTTCGGTACGTAGAACTGCGCGCCGAAGCGACGGTAGGAGTTGACGTTCGGGCAGAGAAAAGCCATCTGCGCCGGCAGGGTCTCGAGCACACCGCCGATCGCGTGACGCAGCGCGGCGTTCTGCTCGGGATCCTCGCTGGCAAAAATGTTTTTGCCGGCTTTGTCCAGAATCGAAATATGTACGTGCAGACCATTGCCCGCCTGGCCCGGATACGGCTTGGCCATGAAGGTGGTGTCCATTTCATGGTCGTAGGCGATGTTCTTGATCAGACGCTTGAGCAGGACCGCGTAGTCGCAGGCCTTGATCGGATCGGCGACGTGGTGCAGGTTCACTTCGAACTGCGCCGGGGCACTTTCCTTGACGATCGCATCGGCCGGGATGCCTTGCTCTTTGGCACCTTCCAGAATGTCCTGGAGGCAGTCGACGTATTCGTCGAGGTCGTCGATCAGGTAGACCTGCGTCGAGTGCGGGCGTTTGCCGGAGATCGGCGAGCGTGGCGGCTGTGGACGGCCGTTCACGTTTTCCTGGTCGATCAGGTAAAACTCGAGTTCGAAGGCGGCGCAGATGGTCAGGCCGAGCTCGTCGAACTTGGTCACCACCTGGCGCAGCACTTCACGGGGATCGGCGAAGAACGGATCGCCTTCGAGTTCGTGCATGGTCATCAACAGCTGCGCGGTCGGGCGTTTCTGCCATGGCTCGTTGCACAGGGTATCGGGGATCGGATAGCAGATGCGATCGGCGTCGCCGATGTCCAGGCCCAGACCGGTGCTTTCCACCGTGGAGCCATTGATATCCAGAGCAAATAGAGAGGCCGGCAGGTTGATGCCTTTCTCGTAAACCTTGTGGAGGCTGGTGCGTTCGATGCGCTTGCCGCGCACCACACCATTCATATCCGCAATCAGAAGGTCAACGTACAGAACCTCAGGATGTTCCTTAAGGAACGCGTTCGCTTCGTTAAGCTGAACGGCACGCGGGGGTACCGACATGATGCAACACCTTTGTTGTTAAAAATATCAATCATTGATCTTTTCTGGTTTCAGTCAACCCGAACGGCCTGCCGAAGTCAAGCGAGGCCTTTTTTGCCCCGAAAAAGCGCTTGGAGGGCATTTATGGGGCACTTTGGGGCATTTTTTCCAACCTTGAACGTTGCTCTGCTGCGGGCTTGAGCAGGCCGTGTTGTATTTTTTACGGGGGTGTTGTGTAAAAAAATGAACAAGGCTAAGCTCCGGTCAAACCCATAACAGCAATAATACCGGGGTGCTTCATGTCTCGCCTGCCGTTAATCGGCATCACCGACTGCTCGCAACAGTCCGGTCTGCATGCTCATCACATCAGTGGCGATCAATCCGTCCGTAGCGCAGCCAGCAAGGCGCGCAGCCTGTTGACGAGACTCTCGTCAAAATCCGGCAAAACGGCAGCGTCCGATATTCTGGACGTCGGGCACAGCATCCGCTTTATGGCGTCTCCTTCCACTATAGAACTCTTTCCCGCTCAAAGCCCGTGCCGCACTTGGCGCCGTGCTTTTGATTCTGCACGTTTGCAAAGTGCACGGGAAATGCAACGCCAGCGTCAAGGGCAGGTAAGCTCCTCTTTCATTGTCTATGCGCGGTGCCAGGCGTAAGCCGGCACTGCGCGAGCAAGCCCCCTTTAACGCGACGCCGCAAGCGTCAAAATTGCCTGACATCGCGTCAGGAGACTCAGCCCAGAGGCATTTATGAGTAACAACCTCGACCAGCTCACCGATTGGTTGAAAGACCGCAAGATCACAGAAGTCGAATGCATGATCGGCGACTTGACCGGCATTACCCGGGGCAAGATTTCGCCGACCAACAAGTTCATCGCCGAGAAAGGCATGCGTCTGCCGGAGAGCGTGCTGCTGCAGACCGTGACCGGCGATTACGTCGAAGACGACATCTATTACGAACTGCTCGACCCGGCCGACATCGACATGATCTGCCGCCCCGACCAGAACGCCGTGTACCTGGTGCCGTGGGCCATCGAGCCGACCGCGCAGGTGATCCACGACACCTACGACAAGCAAGGCAACCCGATCGAGCTGTCGCCGCGCAACGTCCTCAAGAAAGTCTTGAAGCTGTATGCCGACAAGGGCTGGCAGCCAATCGTGGCGCCGGAAATGGAGTTCTACCTGACCAAGCGCAGCGACGACCCCGACTATCCGTTGCAGCCGCCGATCGGCCGCTCGGGCCGTCCGGAAATCGGCCGGCAGTCGTTCTCCATTGAAGCGGCCAACGAATTCGACCCGCTGTTCGAAGACGTCTACGACTGGTGCGAATTGCAGGAGCTGGACCTCGACACGCTGATCCACGAGGACGGCACGGCGCAGATGGAAATCAACTTCCGTCACGGTGACGCCCTGTCGCTGGCCGATCAGATTCTGGTGTTCAAGCGCACCATGCGCGAAGCCGCGCTCAAGCACGACGTGGCGGCGACCTTCATGGCCAAGCCGATGACCGGCGAGCCGGGCAGCGCGATGCACCTGCACCAGAGCATCATCGACATTCAAACCGGCAAGAACGTCTTCTCCAACGAAGACGGGACCATGAGCCAGTTGTTCCTGCACCACATCGGTGGTCTGCAGAAACTGATTCCCGAGCTGTTGCCGCTGTTCGCGCCGAACGTCAACTCGTTCCGCCGCTTCCTCCCGGACACTTCGGCACCGGTAAACGTCGAGTGGGGCGAAGAGAACCGTACCGTCGGCCTGCGCGTACCGGATGCCGGCCCGCAGAACCGCCGCGTGGAAAACCGCCTGCCGGGCGCCGACGCCAACCCATACCTGGCGATTGCCGCGAGCCTGCTCTGCGGTTACATCGGCATGGTTGAGGGCCTGAACCCGAGCGCGCCAGTGGTTGGCCGTGGTTACGAGCGCCGCAACCTGCGCCTGCCGCTGACCATCGAAGACGCGCTGGAGCGTATGGAAAACAGCGCGACCATCGAGAAGTATCTCGGCAAGACCTTCATCACCGGCTACGTCGCGGTCAAGCGGGCCGAGCACGAAAACTTCAAGCGCGTGATCAGTTCCTGGGAGCGTGAGTACCTGCTCTTCGCCGTCTGATACGCCGGGCGCGGCGGCCAGCCGTCGCGCCTTCACCGATAACAAGGAGAATTGGCATGACCAGCAACAACCCGCAAACCCGCGAGTGGCAAGCGCTGAGCAGCGATCACCACCTGGCCCCGTTCAGCGACTTCAAGCAACTGAAAGAGAAAGGCCCGCGGATCATCACCAACGCCAAGGGCGTTTATCTGTGGGACAGCGAAGGCAACAAGATCCTCGACGGCATGGCCGGCCTCTGGTGCGTGGCGATCGGTTACGGTCGCGATGAACTGGCCGATGCCGCCGCCAGGCAGATGCGCGAGCTGCCGTACTACAACCTGTTCTTCCAGACCGCACACCCGCCGGCACTGGAACTGGCCAAGGCGATTGCCGACGTGGCGCCAGAAGGCATGAACCACGTGTTCTTCACCGGCTCCGGCTCTGAAGGCAACGACACCATGTTGCGCATGGTCCGTCACTACTGGGCGATCAAAGGCCAGCCGAACAAGAAAGTCATCATCAGCCGCAAGAACGGTTATCACGGTTCTACCGTGGCCGGCGCGAGCCTCGGCGGCATGACTTATATGCACGAGCAGGGCGACCTGCCGATTCCGGGCATCGTCCACATCGCCCAGCCGTACTGGTTTGCCGAAGGCGGTGACATGTCGCCGGAAGAGTTCGGCATCTGGGCGGCCAATCAGCTCGAAGAAAAGATTCTCGAAGTCGGCGTCGACAACGTCGGTGCCTTTATTGCCGAGCCTATTCAGGGTGCCGGCGGCGTGATCATTCCGCCCGACACCTACTGGCCGCGCATCAAGGAAATCCTCGCCAAGTACGACATCCTCTTCGTCGCCGATGAAGTGATCTGCGGTTTCGGCCGTACCGGTGAGTGGTTCGGTAGCGATTTCTACGACCTTGCGCCTGACATGATGACCATCGCCAAGGGCCTGACCTCCGGCTACATCCCGATGGGCGGATTGATCGTGCGTGATTCGGTGGTGGCCGTGCTCAACGAAGGCGGCGATTTCAACCACGGCTTCACTTACTCCGGGCACCCGGTGGCAGCCGCGGTGGGCCTGGAAAACATCCGCATCCTGCGCGACGAAAAAATTATCGAGAACGCCCACAACGAAACGGCACCGTATTTGCAGAAACGTCTGCGCGAGCTGAACGATCACCCGTTGGTGGGTGAAGTTCGCGGCGTCGGTCTGCTGGGGGCGATCGAGCTGGTGCAGGACAAGGCCACGCGCAAGCGTTACGAAGGCAAGGGCGTGGGCATGATCTGCCGGCAGTTCTGCTTCGACAATGGCCTGATCATGCGCGCGGTGGGCGACACCATGATCATCGCGCCGCCGCTGGTGATCAGCAAAGCCGAAATCGATGAGCTGGTTACAAAAGCACGCAAGTGTCTGGACCTGACCCTCAATGCGCTGCAGGCCTAGGTGCTAGGCTTTGGGCGGGGGAGCTGCGGCGCACTCGCTCAAAGCTGTCAGAAAGGCCGGTCTTTTGTTGAAAGACCGCCTCGGATCTTGCCAGACTAGCCGCGGTTCCAGTTGTCCGGGTTCGGCCGCTGAACAAAGTGGTTCAAAAAAGAAAAATTTGGAGCATGACGCATGAAGGCATTAGGTAAAAAGCTAGCTGGCAAGACTCTGCTCGCGCTGTCCATGGCGGGCATGATGGCGGGTGCGGTGCACGCGGACGACAAGGTGCTGCACGTCTACAACTGGTCCGACTACATCGCGCCGGACACCGTGGCCAACTTCGAAAAAGCCACCGGGATCAAAGTCGTCTACGACGTCTTCGACAGTAACGAAACCCTGGAAGCCAAGCTGCTGGCCGGCAAGTCCGGTTACGACATCGTGGTGCCTTCCAACAACTTCCTCGCCAAGCAGATCAAGGCCGGCGTTTACCAGGAGCTGGACAAGTCCAAGCTGCCAAACTGGAAAAACCTCGACGAAGACCTGCTCAAGGCCGTTGGCGATGCCAGCGACCAGGGCAACAAACACGCCTTCCCGTACATGTGGGGCTCGATCGGCATCGGCTACAACCCGGCCAAGGTCAAGGCTGCGCTGGGTATCGACAAGATCGATTCGTGGGACGTGGTGTTCAAGCCGGAAAACATCGAGAAGCTCAAAAGCTGCGGCGTGAGCTTCCTCGATGCGCCGACCGAAATGATTCCGGCGGCATTGCACTATCTGGGCAAGCCGACCAACAGCAAGGACAAGGCTGATCTGAAAGCTGCCGAAGACCTGTTCCTGAAGATCCGTCCTTCGGTCGCCTACTTCCACTCTTCCAAGTACATCTCGGACCTGGCCAACGGCAACATCTGCGTCGCCGTCGGTTACTCGGGTGACCTGGAGCAATCCAAGACCCGCGCTCAGGAAGCCGGTGACAAGGTCAAGCTGGCCTACACCATTCCGAAAGAAGGCGCCGGTACTTTCTACGACATGGTCGCCATTCCCAAGGATGCCGAAAACGTCGAAGCCGCCTACAAGTTCATGAACTACCTGCTGGAGCCGCAAGTGATGGCCGGCATCACCAACGCCGTGCGTTTCCCGAACGGCAACAAGGCGGCAACGCCTCTGGTGGACAAGGACATCACCAGCGACCCGAGCATCTATCCTTCGGCTGAAGTGAAGAAGCAACTCTATGCGATCAGCGATCTGGACGCCGCCACGCTGCGTCTGATCACCCGCAGCTGGACCAAGATCAAATCGGGCAAATAAGCCGGTTTGTCGCCACAACCACTGGCCGTCGTCGTCGCGACGGCGGCCAGCGGATAATTAAATGACAGAAAGTTTTGCTGGATCGGTTTTTCGAGGGTAAGTTGCGCGCCGGTTTTGTTGTCGGGCAGCCATGGCTGTCATGCAGCGCGGGGCAACTTGGGCCCAATCAATTTAGAGGACCTCCACTTGCCTGTATTTTCTTCTTTGCGCAAAGCCCTGCTGGCCGCTGCCGGCCTGACAATCGCTGTCGGAGCCCAGGCTGCCGGTACGGTGCATATTTATAACTGGTCCGATTACATCGGCGAGTCGACCCTGGCCGACTTCGAGAAAGAGACCGGGATCAAACCGGTCTACGACGTTTTCGACTCCAACGAAACCCTGGAAGGCAAGCTGCTCGCCGGGCGGACCGGTTATGACGTGGTCGTGCCGTCGAACCACTTCCTTGGCAAGCAGATCAAGGCGGGCGCGTTCCAGAAGCTCGACAAGGCGCAGTTGCCGAATTATTCCAACCTCGACCCGGTGCTGCTCAAGCGCCTGGAGCAGAACGATCCCGGCAACCTCTACGCCGTGCCGTATCTGTGGGGCACCAACGGCATCGGCTACAACGTCGACAAGGTCAAGGCCGTGCTCGGTATCGACAAGATCGATTCCTGGGCCGTGCTGTTCGAGCCGGAAAACATCAAGAAGCTGCACAGCTGCGGTGTCGCGTTCCTCGATTCGGCTGACGAGATGATGCCGACCATGCTCAATTACCTGGGCCTGAACGCCAACAGCACCAACACCAAGGACTACGAAAAGGCCACCGCCAAGCTGCTCGCGGTGCGTCCCTACGTGACCTATTTCCATTCGTCGAAGTACATCGGCGATCTGGCCAACGGCGACATCTGCGTGGCCATCGGTTTCTCCGGCGATATCTTCCAGGCGAAGAACCGTGCCGAGGAAGCCAAGAAGGGCGTCAACATCGCCTACTCGATCCCGAAAGAGGGCGGCGCGCTGTGGTTCGACATGCTGGCGATCCCCAAGGATTCGTCCAACGTCAAAGAGGCCCACGCCTTCATCAATTATTTGCTGAAACCTGAGGTGATCGCCCAGGTCAGTGATTACGTCGGTTACGCCAACCCCAATCCGGGTTCGGACAAGCTGATGGAACAATCCATTCGCACCGATGAAGCGGTTTACCCACCGCAAGCAGTCCTCGACAAGACCTACGTGTCGACCGAGTTGCCAGCCAATATTCAGCGTTTGATGACCCGTAGCTGGACCAAGGTCAAGTCGGGCAAATAACGCACAAACTATCCAGGGTTCGTCTTGCGGGGCGAACTGCTGCTTCTGTTGGGAGTTTCGTAAATGGCAGTTGCCTCCGGCGCCTACAAGAAAGCCCTCGAGGGCGACCAGACACCAAAACAGGTGCTGGTCAAAATCGACCGGGTCACGAAGAAGTTCGACGAGACGATTGCCGTGGACGACGTGTCCCTGGAAATCAAGAAGGGCGAAATTTTTGCTCTGCTCGGCGGTTCGGGATCGGGCAAATCCACCTTGCTACGGATGCTTGCAGGCTTCGAACGGCCCACGGAAGGGCGGATTTTCCTCGACGGAGTCGACATCACCGACATGCCGCCGTACGACCGTCCGATCAACATGATGTTCCAGTCCTACGCTTTGTTCCCGCACATGACCGTGGCGCAGAACATTGCCTTCGGCTTGCAGCAGGACAAGATCCCCAAGGCCGAGATCGACGCCCGCGTGGCCGAGATGCTCAAGCTGGTGCAGATGAGCCAGTACGCCAAGCGCAAGCCGCATCAACTGTCCGGCGGCCAGCGTCAACGCGTGGCCCTGGCCCGTTCGCTGGCCAAGCGGCCGAAGCTGTTGCTGCTCGACGAACCGATGGGCGCACTGGACAAAAAGCTGCGTTCGCAGATGCAGCTGGAACTGGTGGAAATCATCGAGCGCGTCGGCGTGACCTGCGTGATGGTGACCCACGACCAGGAAGAGGCCATGACCATGGCCGAGCGCATCGCGATCATGCACCTGGGCTGGATTGCGCAGATTGGTAGCCCGATTGACATCTACGAAACCCCGACCAGCCGTCTGGTCTGCGAATTCATCGGCAACGTCAACATCTTTGAAGGCGAAGTGATCGACGACGCCGAAGGCCACGCGACCATCACCTGCAAGGACCTCGACCGGCAGATCTACGTCGGCCACGGCATCAGTACCTCGGTGCAGGACAAGTCGGTCACCTACGCGATTCGCCCGGAAAAACTGCTGGTCACCGCCGACATGCCGACCTGCGAGTACAACTGGTCGAGCGGCAAGGTCCACGACATCGCTTATCTGGGCGGGCACTCGGTGTTCTACGTCGAATTGCCGAGCGGCAAACTGGTGCAGTCGTTCGTCGCCAACGCCGAACGTCGCGGCGCGCGTCCGACCTGGGGCGATCAGGTCTACGTGTGGTGGGAAGACGATAGCGGCGTGGTACTTCGCTCATGAACATGCGCAAATTCAAACGCCGTATAAACCGAATCATCCCCAATGGCCGGCAGCTGGTCATCGGGGTGCCGTTCATCTGGCTGTTCCTGTTCTTCATGCTGCCGTTCTTCATCGTTCTGAAGATCAGCTTCGCCGAAGCCGACGTGGCGATCCCGCCGTACACCGAGATCTACACCTACGCCGAGCAGAAGCTGCAACTGCTGCTGAACCTGGGCAACTACGCGTTGCTTGGCGACGACGAACTGTACATCGCCGCCTATCTCGGCTCGCTGAAAATGGCCTTTATCAGCACCGTGCTCTGCCTGCTGATCGGTTACCCGATGGCCTATGCCATCGCCACTGCCCGGAAAGAGCTGCAAACGGTGCTGGTACTGCTGATCATGATGCCGACCTGGACGGCGATCCTGATCCGCGTCTACGCGTGGATGGGCATCCTCAGCAACAACGGCCTGCTCAACGGCTTCCTGATGAGCATGGGCCTGATCGACGAGCCACTGCAGATCCTCAACACCAACCTGGCGGTGTACATCGGGATTGTCTATTCGTACCTGCCGTTCATGATCCTGCCGCTTTACGCCAACCTGGTGAAGCACGATCAGAGTCTGCTGGAAGCCGCGTCGGATCTGGGTTCGAGCACCTTCAACAGCTTCTGGAAAATCACCATTCCGCTGTCCAAGAACGGCATCATTGCCGGCTGCATGCTGGTGTTCATTCCCGTGGTCGGCGAGTTCGTGATCCCGGAACTGCTCGGCGGCCCGGAAACCCTGATGATCGGTAAGGTGCTGTGGCAAGAATTCTTCAACAACCGCGACTGGCCGGTGGCGTCCGCCCTGGCGGTGGTGATGCTGGCGATCCTGATTGTGCCGATCATTCTGTTCAACCGCAGTCAGGCCAAGGAAATGGAGGGTAAAGAATGAAGCGCTTCCGTTTCTCCAGCCTGATGCTGGTACTGGGTCTGATCTTCATCTATCTGCCGATGCTGATTCTGGTGATCTACTCGTTCAACGCCTCGAAACTGGTGACGGTATGGGGCGGCTGGTCGATCAAGTGGTACGTCGGCCTGCTCGACAACTCGCAACTGATGGGCTCGGTGCTGCGCTCGCTGGAAATCGCCTGCTACACCGCGGTTGCTGCGGTGGCGCTGGGTACCCTGGCAGCGTTCGTGCTGACCCGCATCACTCACTTCAAGGGCCGCACGCTGTTCGGTGGCCTGGTGACTGCGCCGTTGGTGATGCCGGAAGTGATCACCGGTCTGTCGCTGTTGCTGCTGTTCGTGGCCATGGCCCAAATGATCGGCTGGCCGCAGGAGCGCGGCATCGTCACCATCTGGATCGCCCACACCACGTTCTGCGCCGCGTATGTGGCGGTGGTGGTGTCAGCGCGCTTGCGTGAGCTGGACCTGTCGATCGAAGAGGCGGCGATGGACTTGGGCGCGCGGCCGTGGAAGGTGTTCTTCCTGATCACCATCCCGATGATCGCGCCGTCGCTGGCGGCGGGCGGGATGATGTCGTTCGCGCTGTCGCTGGATGACCTGGTGCTGGCGAGCTTCGTGTCCGGCCCGGGTTCGACGACCCTGCCGATGGAAGTGTTCTCGGCCGTGCGCCTGGGTGTGAAGCCGGAAATCAACGCCGTGGCCAGTCTGATTCTGCTGGCGGTGTCGCTGGTGACCTTCCTCGTCTGGTTCTTCAGCCGCCGCGCCGAAGAAGCACGCAAGAAAGCCATCCAGCAAGCCATCGAAGAAAGCGCCGCCGATTCGTGGAAACAACCGGACGCACGCCGCGCGCCAGCGCCGGAAGCGGCCTAAGCAATATCAGGTTGGCCTCAACCCTGCGGCCAACCTGGTTGTAAATGTGGGAGCGAGCCTGCTCGCGAAGACGGAGTGTCAGTCGACTCAGATGTCGGCTGACACAGCGCTTTCGCGAGCAGGCTCGCTCCCACATTTGGAATGCAATCTCCTGTGGGAGCGAGCTTGCTCGCGAAAGGGCCGGTGCAGATTGCATCAATCTATTGCGCAGCCCGCGCAGGCAGCAGCTTCAAAGTACTGCGCGTATTCGCCAGCACCTCTTCCTCGCTGAAATGCGCCTGCACATAAATCCCCTCCACATACGCCTCGGCCTGATCGTCATAGTGACTGTCCAGCGGCACGCCACTCTGGCCGACCGGATTGATCGTCAGGCCATGTACCGGATCGGCGAAGTCCACCAGGCGTCGGGTCGACGGTCCATACGTCACCGGCCATGGCGCCGGGCCGATTTTTGCCGAGAGGTTGTTCGGCACTTCATGACTGCCCGGCGCCGCGAACGGGCCGACGTTGAACAGGCGATCCAGCGGCTTCTGCTGCCCCAGCGGATGGCCGTGGGTGAGGGTGTGCGCCGCGCCCCACTGCCAACCGGCCACGTTATCGCCGAGGGTCAGTTTCAGATGCGCCATGCTTGCCGCCCACGCCGTGCGCACGACATCGGCGCGGGTTTCTCTGGCCGGCGTGCTGCGATTGTCCCACCACGGTGAGTCCGCCTTGGCCGCCAGGCGTGGCAGCGCGGAGTCGATTACCCGCGTCGACAGCAGTGTCTCGAAGAAGTCATTGCCCAACTCATCGCGCATCGCCGCATCGGCAAGGTCGTAGAGGAATTGGTTGAACACCGTCGCGCTGATCGAATTCAGCGGATAGTCGCCAGGCCACTGCGCCAATTGCTCGACCAGTTTCAGCTGCGCCGGATCACTCACTACCTCGCGCAACACCGGCAACAGCGGCGCCAACAGACGCGGGCCGTAACCGGTCGCCGTGCCCAGTTGCAGTTGCTGGTTGGCCTCGTTGCTCCACTTCACCCGGTTGTCGCTGAGCTGACGGTCAAGCTGCTGACCACGATCGGCAAGGTTGTAGTAACCGGGAATCTCCATGCCGGTCGGCGACACGGGCTGGAAGTTGGCCGAGACGATATAGCCGCGCGCCGGGTTCTCTTCCTGCGGGTTGGCGCTGAACGGGTAGTAGCCGTCCTTGTCCGCCTCGGGCGTGCTGCCGTCGAGGATGAAGCCCGGTTTCACCCCGGCCGGACGTTTGGGCAGCAGGGCCGAGGCCCACCAGGCGATATCGCCTTTGGCGTTGGCGTACACCAGATTCAGGCCCGGCGCCTGCACCTTGGCCGCTGCCGCGCGGGCCTTGGCCAAGGTGTCGGCGCGGTTGAGCTGGTAGAAGCCGTCGAGGATCGGGTTGGGTGTTTCGAGGAAGGCCCACCACATCGCAATCGGGGTTTTGCCGGCAGCACTGCCAAGAGCATCGTTGACGATTGGCCCGTGCGGGGACTGGCGCAAGGTGAGGGTCACCGGCGCCTGCCCCTTTACCTTGATCTGTTGTTCGGTGACGAGCATCTCGGTCCACTGGCCGCGATACCAGACCTGATTGGGGTTGGCCGGATTGACCTTCTCGGCGATCAGATCGAGGTCATCGTTCTGGAACATGGTCAGGCTCCAGCCGAAATCGAGGTTGTGTCCCAGAAACGCGAACGGCACCAGTGCCTGATGATGGCCGTACAACTCGAAACCCGGCGCCGACAACTGCGCCTCGTACCATACCGACGGCACCGAGAAACGGATATGCGGATCGCCGGCCAGCAATGGCTTGCCACTCTGACTGCGGCTGCCGGCAATCACCCAGGCGTTGCTGCCCTCGAACTGCGGCAGGCCGTTGTCGAGCAGCGCCTGTTCGCTGAGGCGGGCGAGGGCGGTGAGGTCCTGCCAGTCGCCGGCGGCGAGGGCCGGTGCGTGCCGGGTGTGATCGGTGGCCAGAACGCCTTTGGCCTGCCAGTCGAGATCGAAGACATTGAGGTAATCGGCGCCGAGCTGATCGCGCACGTAGGTCAGCAGCGGCTCGGTGCGAAACGCAGCAGCAAAGCTGTAGGCCATGTAGCCGGCGACGCTGATGCTGTCTTCGGCCGTGAACGGCCGCTTGGGGATGCCCAGCACGTCGAACTCGATCGGCGCGGCGTGGCTGCTCTGATATTGGTTGATGCCATCCAGATAGGCTTGCAGGCCCTTCCATGCCGGCGACTGCTTGTCGAGGCTGGCGACGTAACTGGCCGCGCGCTCGCGGATGCGCAGGCTGCGAAACAGTTTGTCGGTGTCGAGCAGTTTCGGCCCTAGCACTTCGGCCAGCTCACCGCGGGCGAGGCGGCGCATGGCTTCCATCTGGAACAACCGGTCCTGGGCGTGCACATAACCGAGGGCGCGATAAAGGTCGGTTTCGTTCTCGGCGCGGATATGCGGCACACCGCGCTCGTCATAGCGCACGGTCACCGAGCCTTGCAGGTTGCGCAGCTCGACCTGGCCCTGGCGCGTCGGCTGCTTGCTGTAGATATACCCGCCGGCGGCGCCGAGCAGGACAACGATGAGCAAGGCAACGACGATCAACGCACGCTTCATGGTGACTCCTTGTGCAGGCGGGAAGGCCGCCCGTCGGGCTGCAAACATTTAGCACAGAGCATCTGTGTGGTGCAGCGCTGTCCTTGAAAAGTCCGGAATGCCTTACTTCGCGTCCGCCGGCCATGGGCAATAACAACCCACCGCCAAGGTGTGAGTAGCATTGACCGGGCGATCTTCCGTCAGGGCATGCAGGATCGGTTCGATAAAGCTGTTGCTGGAGTTGCAGGTCAAGCCTTCGCTGTACGGGCCGAAGTAGGCGAGTTTGCCGCTGCGATCCCAGATCGCCACGGCAGGGCTGGCGGGGATCTGTTCGGCGCCGGGCAGGACGACGATGGTTTTCAGGCTGGCGAGGGTGGCGGGCAACTGGCCGTGGCTGCCGGGCTTTTGCACGGCGAAGAACTCCACGCCACGCGCGCCGAACTGTTCGACCATCTCGCTCAGGTGCTGTTGATTGCCGACATTGCACGGACAGGCCGGGTCCCAGAAGTGCACGAGGCGGATATTTCCCGGCCCGGCGAGGTTGTCCGGCAGGCGCAGCGGGTCACCGGAAAATACCGCCGTATGTTCGCTGAACGCGCGCAGATAGCGGCCCTGAAACCAGTCATATGCCGCCCACAGCACCCCGGCGCAGATCAGCGCGAGCAGGCTGGCGAACAGTGCGGTGCGGTAGGGCGAACGCATGATTTCGGAATCTGAAAAGGTTGGCTAGCTTGCCATGCTTGCTCCGACAGATGAATATCGCAGGCCGATAAAGTCCGTTTACCGCTTTGGAATGTCCGCATGCCTGATACTTTCGACCCCGATCATTTACGCGCGAGCCTCAAGCCATTGGCCGAGTGGCAGCCGTTATCGGATGAGGCGAAGGATTATCAGCGCTTCTACAAGACCGACTTCGCCGAGCGCGATGTCTGGCGCGGCATGGGTCGTTTCGAAGTCGATGGCTACGAGCTGGTCAGCCATTGCTGGTGGCCGGAGAAGGTCAAGGCGACGCTGTTTCTGCTCCACGGTTATTACGACCACATCGGCCTGTACCGGCATGTGATCGAGTGGGCGCTGGATCAGGATTTCGCCGTGATCGCCTGCGACTTGCCGGGCCATGGTCTGTCGAGCGGGCCACGGGCAAGCATTCGTGATTTCGCTGAATACCAGGACGTGTTGCAGGCGCTGTTCGCTGAAGCGAACTCGATCGCGCTGCCGCAGCCTTGGCATTTGTGCGGGCAAAGCACCGGTGGCGCGATTGTCGTCGATCATCTGCTCAATCATGGCGAGAACAGCCCGGCGCAGGGGCAGGTGATTCTGCTGGCGCCGTTGGTGCGACCAAGGGCGTGGGGCTGGTCGCAGCTGAGTTATTACCTGCTGCGGCCGTTTGTACGCGGTGTGGCGCGACGCTTCAGCGAGAACTCCAACGATCCGGATTTTCTGCCGTTTCTGCTGGCCGATCCGTTGCAGCCAAGACGTCTGCCGACGAAATGGGTGGGCGCGCTGTCGCGCTGGATCATCCGCGTCGAGCACGCGAAAAAAGTCCGCGACGGCCGCTGATCATTCAGGGGCAGGCGGACATGACTGTCGACTGGCAGCACAATCTGCAGGTGTTGAAATGGAAGTTCGACCGGCCGCAGATTCTGCTGTTGGCCGAGGCACGGCATCACCTGGCCAATGAAACGGCGGAGATGCGTGAGGAGTATTTCGAATTCTTGAGCAAGCGGATCAGGGGCCGGAATCTCTAGTGCCTGGGAGGGCCTCTTCGCGAGCAGGCTCGCTCCCACAGGGGAATGCGTTACAACTGTGGGAGCGAGCCTGCTCGCGAATGCGATCTTTCAGGTAACGAACATCACTGGCCGACCGCCAACCCCGCCCGAATCGCCGCCAGTGCCGCCTGGTAGTAAGCCTTGCCCTCGGTCGACTCGGCAAATGTCGCAAACTCTTCCAGCTCTTCATCCGACAAGTCGCGATAGACATAGAGCAGCGTGTTGTTCAGATCGGCGCCGATCTGATCCATCAGCCGCTGGCGCTGACCGTTCAACATGCCCTGTGCCTGTCCGCCGCCGAGCAATCCCGGGATCATCGAACTCAAGCTGTCCGCCGCTACGCCGGCAATCGCCAGACTGACCTCGGCGCCAGCCTCACGGGCCGGCAGGGCCTGGGCGAGATGGCCGATGATCAGCAAGCGACTGTCGCTGGCCTGCATCTTCGGCAGGCCCTGGGCATTTTTTGCCAGTTGATCGCGACGGGTTGCGAGCAATTCGGCGGCGACGATTTTCTTGCCCAGTGGTGACTGGAAGAAGGTCAGCGCCGGTTTCGGGTCGGCGAGTTTCTGCCGCAGTTGCGCTTCGGCACGCTGATCCATGGCCTGCGCGGCAAAGCGTTGATTGCTGTTGTTGACCAGCGCCTGAAACACCGCAGGCGGCAGGCTGTTCTGATAGCGCTGCTGGGCGGCGCTCAGGGCATCGTTGAAATGCGCGCGTTGTTCTGGCCAGCCGGCGACCTTGTACAACTGATCGTGGCCGTCCGCCCAGGCGGGCAATACGCAGAACATCAACAGTGAAAAAAGCAAACGGCGCATAGGGACTCCTGTCAGCAGCGGACTATTGTCCGTGCGGTGCCGGTACTTGTCGAGAATTCGTAGCAAGGCGCTGCGTGGCTCTGTCGGATTTATCGCCGTCGGCATACTATGCGCGCCATGCCGATATCCTCTGAACACCCGCTGCTGTTACGCATTGTCGACGACCTGGCCGAACACGGCTGGTCGCAGCAGAACATCTTCCTGCCCGCCGATCTGACCCGGGCGCTGGCGGCTGAGTGCCGTAAACGTGAAGCCGAGGGTGAGCTGGCGCCGGCGGCGGTCGGTCGCGGGCCGTTTTCGGAGATTCGCGAGGGTATTCGCGGCGATCACATCCAGTGGATCGACCCGGGTCAGGCCGACGCCACTGACCGCTACCTGAGCCTGATGGACAGTCTGCGCGAGGCGCTCAATCGCGGCTTGTTTCTGGGGCTTGAGGATTTCGAATGCCATTTCGCCCTGTACCCGCCCGGCGCGTTTTACCTCAAGCACCTCGACCGCTTTCGCGATGATGACCGGCGCATGGTGTCGGCGGTGATCTACCTCAACGACGCCTGGCTGCCGGAGGACGGCGGACAGTTGCGCATGTACCTGGGCGATGAGCGCGTGCACGACGTGCAGCCGACCGGCGGCTGCCTGGTGGTGTTTCTCTCCGGCGAAGTGCCTCACGAAGTATTGCCGGCCCAGCGCGAACGGCTGTCGCTGACTGGCTGGTTCCGTCGCCGTGGCAACGAGCCGTTCTGAACATGGAAAAGATCCTGGTCAGTCGCTGCCTGCTGGGCCATCGCGTGCGTTATGACGGTGGCGCGAGCGGGCCGTTTGATCTGCTCGAGCAGTGGATCGAAGAAGGGCGCGTGGTGCCGTTGTGTCCGGAGGTGGCCGGTGGATTGCCGACGCCGCGGGCGGCGGCGGAGATTCCCGGCGGGCAGGGCGGTGAGGTGCTGGATGGCATTGCCGCAGTCATCACTACTGAGGGCGAGGATGTCAGCGCGCAATTTCTCGAGGGGGCGCGGCAAGCGCTGGAACTGGTGCAAAAGCACGGCATTCGGGTGGCGGTGCTCAAGGCCAACAGCCCCTCTTGCGGGAATCTGTTGACGTATGACGGCACGTTCAGTGGGGTCAAAGTCAGTGGCGAAGGGGTGACGGCGGCGTTGCTCAAGCGTCATGGGGTTCGGGTTTTCAGTGAACTTGAGCTGGTTGAGGCGGCGGTGACTCTGGCGGCTTTGGACTGATCCGCCATCGTTGCCCTCACCCCAGCCCTCTCCCGGGGGGAGAGGGGGCCGACCGAGGTGTCTGGCGCTGTCCATCGACCTGAAAGACCTTGGCGACCAGAGATTCGACAAAGCCATGATCAGTCGATTTCGGATTCGTTATAGCAATCCCAAGTCGGCGTACCTCTAAAGCATCCCCGGATCAGTTCCCTCTCCCTCCGGGAGAGGGTTAGGGTGAGGGGCTCTTACGGTTTCAACCACTTCTCGGACAGCGCCGCCAACCGCCCATCCGCCTTGATCCGTTCCAGCGCGCTCTTGAGGCTGGCCTGAAATGCCGGATTACCCTTCTGAAACGGGATCGCCAACTCGACCGGCGCTGCCGCTTTCGGCTTCGCTTCGGTCAACGCCTGCACCAGCACCAGCGGCCGCGGCGTCTCGTCCTTCTTTGCCAGCAACTGCCCGTCGACCTCGCCGTACGGCTCGCTGAAGTCGAAACGATCCTTGAGTTCGGGTGTCAGTGCTATGTGGTTGAGCGCGACATCGTATTTGCCGCTTTCAACGCCCTGGAGCAGGTCGCCCTCGTCGGTGACGATGAAGTCGGCGCGTACATCCAGCTCCTGGGCCAGAAGTTGCCCAAGCTCGACCTCGAACCCCGTGAGGGTGTCGCCTTCCTTGTAATTGAAGGGCGGTGTATTAGCCTCAAGGGCTATGCGCAGCTCGCCACGGTCGTTGACGTCATCAATCAGTTCGGCGTGAGCCAGCGGGCTCAGAAGGGGTAGCAGGCAGATCAGGCCAGGCAGCAAGCGCATGGTCACTCCTTTGAAATCATTATCGCGACGCTCTGATTCAGGCTCGCTTTGCTATGGTTGTCGAGTGCCTTCGACAACGAATGGTCATGAAGTTGTCATGACCGTGCGGATTTTACGGAAAAACTGGAGAAGAAAATGAAAAGCTTTATGTCTCGTGCAGCGTTGGCCGGTGTGCTGATGGGTGTTTCGGTGCTGGCCAGTGCGGCGACACCGGCGCCGAAGGATGCTGAAGTGTTCATCGTTTCTCCCGAGGACGGCGCCACCGTCTCGCAGGAATTCAAGGTCAAGTTCGGCGTCAAGAACATCGCGCTGGCCCCGGCGGGTGACACCACCAAGAACACCGGCCACCATCACCTGCTGATCGACGTCGACGACCTGCCGGCCGAAGGCGCGCCGATCCCGACGGACGCTCACCACATGCATTTCGGCAAGGCGCAGACCGAAGCCACGATCAAACTGGCCCCCGGCAAGCACACCTTGCAACTGATCCTCGGCGACAGCGGCCACATGCCGTTCGACCCATCGATCGTTTCCGAAAAAATCACGGTCAACGTGAAATAAAAAAAGGGAGCCTTTCGGGGCTCCCTTTTTTATTCAGCTTCAAGTGGCTAGCTGCAAGCGGCAAGTAAAGGCAAAGCGCTTTCACTTGCCGCTTGTAACTTGCGGCTTGTAGCTGCTTTTAGAAAAGCACCCGACTACGGATAGTACCGTTGACGTGTTGCAGCTTCTCTTGCGCCAGCTCCGAGTATTCGGCATCGACGTCGATCACCACGTAACCGACCTTCTCGTTGGTCTGCAGGAACTGACCGGAGATGTTGATGCCGTTTTCGGCGAAGACCTTGTTGATCTCGCTCATCACACCCGGGATGTTCTCGTGGATGTGCAGCAGGCGGTGCTTGCCAGGGTGAGCCGGCAGGGCCACTTCCGGGAAGTTGACCGACGACACCGAAGTACCGTTGTCGCTGTACTTGACCAGTTTCTCCGCCACTTCCAGACCGATGTTGGCTTGCGCTTCGGCGGTCGAGCCGCCGATGTGCGGGGTCAGGATCACGTTGTCGAGGCCACGCAGCGGGCTTTCGAACTCTTCGTCGTTGGAGCGGGGCTCCACCGGGAACACGTCGATGGCCGCGCCGATCAGGTGCTTGTCCTTGATCGCGTCCGCCAGGGCGTCGAGCTCGACCACGGTGCCACGTGCAGCGTTGATCAGGATGCCGCCCTTCTTGATGGCGCGGATTTCCTTCTCGCCGATCATCCACTGAGTGGCGGCGGTTTCCGGTACGTGCAGGGTGACGATGTCGGACATGCCCAGCAGCTCGTGCAGATTGTTGACCTGCGTAGCGTTGCCCAGCGGCAGCTTGGTCACGGTGTCATAGAAGAACACTTGCATGCCCAGACCTTCAGCCAGCACCGACAGCTGCGTGCCGATCGAGCCGTAACCGACGATGCCCAGTTTCTTGCCACGGATCTCGAACGAGTTGGCAGCGGACTTGATCCAGCCGCCACGGTGGCAGGAGGCATTTTTCTCAGGGATGCCGCGCAGCAGCAGGATCGCTTCGGCCAGTACCAGCTCGGCTACGGAACGGGTGTTGGAGTACGGCGCGTTGAACACGGCGATACCGCGCTCGCGGGCCGCACTGAGGTCAACCTGGTTGGTGCCGATGCAGAAACAGCCGACCGCGACCAGTTTCTTCGCGTGATCGAAGATCTCTTCGGTCAGTTGCGTGCGCGAGCGAATGCCGATGAAGTGAGCGTCAGCAATCTTTTCCTTGAGCTGGGCTTCCGGCAAGGAACCAGTCAGGTATTCGATGCTGGTGTAGCCCGCCGCCTTGAGGACGTCGACAGCCGATTGGTGGACGCCTTCGAGAAGAAGGAACTTGATCTTGCTCTTATCGAGAGAAGTCTTGCTCATCTGCGTAAACCTGTATCCCGGAGAAAAATGGCAGGGAGGGAGCAGCCTGGAGCTGACCCGCACGGCAACAAAGCCGTCACCGCGGATCTGGCCTTGGGCACTGTCCGGCGGGGTCGGTATGCTAGCATAGCCACCCCGCTAAACACTCATTCCTGCGACGTGAAGCGTTCTCAGGATGACCATGAATTGTTCGAGAGTTCTGTCGATGACCAATCCTGCGCTGATTGATGAACTGAAGACCCTGGTTGAGCCTGGCAAAGTCCTTACCGACGCCGACTCCCTGAACACTTACGGCAAGGATTGGACCAAGCACTTCGCCCCGGCACCGAGCGCCATCGTGTTTCCCAAGACCATCGAGCAAGTGCAGGCCGTGGTGCGTTGGGCCAACACTCACAAGGTAGCGCTGGTGCCATCCGGCGGGCGCACCGGGTTGTCCGCCGCTGCGGTGGCGGCCAATGGCGAAGTGGTGGTTTCGTTCGATTACATGAACCAGATTCTCGACGTCAACCTCACCGACCGCACTGCCGTGTGCCAACCGGGCGTGGTCACTGAGCATCTGCAGAACGTCGCCGAAGAAAACGGCCTGTACTATCCGGTCGACTTCGCCTCGGCAGGTTCCAGCCAGATTGGCGGCAATATCGGCACCAATGCCGGCGGGATCAAAGTGATTCGCTACGGCATGACCCGCAACTGGGTGGCCGGCATGAAAGTCGTCACCGGCAAGGGCGATGTGCTCGAACTGAACAAGGACCTGATCAAGAACGCCACCGGTTACGACTTGCGTCAGCTGTTCATCGGCGCCGAAGGCACCCTCGGTTTCGTCGTCGAAGCGACCATGCGCCTTGATCGCGCGCCGAAAAACCTCACGGCGATGGTCCTCGGCACCGCCGATTTCGATTCGATCATGCCGGTGCTGCATGCCTTCCAGGGCAAACTCGACCTGACGGCGTTCGAATTCTTCTCCGACAAGGCGCTGGCCAAGGTCATGGGCCGTGGCGACGTGCCGGCGCCATTCGACACCGAGTGCCCGTTCTACGCCCTGCTGGAATTCGAAGCGACTACCGAAGAAGTGGCCAACAGCGCGCTGGAAACCTTCGAACACTGCGTTGAACAGGGCTGGGTGCTCGACGGCGTGATGAGCCAGAGCGAAACCCAGTTGCACAACTTGTGGAAGCTGCGCGAGTACATCTCCGAAACCATCTCCCACTGGACGCCGTACAAGAACGACATCTCGGTTACCGTCTCGAAAGTACCGGCGTTCCTGCGCGAAATCGACGCGATCGTTGGCGAGCACTACCCGGATTTTGAAATTGTCTGGTTCGGTCACATCGGCGACGGCAACCTGCACCTGAACATCCTTAAGCCGGAAAATCTGAGCAAGGACGAGTTCTTCGCCAAGTGCGCCACCGTCAACAAGTGGGTGTTCGAAACCGTCGAGAAATACAACGGCTCGATCTCGGCCGAGCACGGCGTCGGTATGACCAAGCGTGATTACCTGACCTACAGCCGCTCGCCGGCCGAGATCGAGTACATGAAAGCGGTCAAGGCAGTGTTCGACCCGAACGGCATCATGAACCCGGGCAAGATTTTCCCGGTTTGATCGGTAATCTCTGTTGAATCAATAAAGGCAGGAGTCGGTAAATGAGCTATCAGCACCAGTACGTCGACGGCACGCGCATTCACTTCCCGATCGGGAAAGTCGTGTGCATTGGCCGCAATTACGCCGAGCACGCCAAGGAACTGGATAACCCGGTGCCGACCGAGCCGCTGCTGTTCATCAAGCCGGGCAGTTGCGTGGTGCCGCTGGAAGGCGGTTTCAGCATTCCGACCGAGCGCGGTTCGGTGCACTACGAAGCGGAAATCGCTGTGTTGATCGGCAAACCGCTGTCGACCAAACCAAGCCGCGAAGAAGTCCTCGATGCGATCTCCGGTTTCGCCCCGGCGCTGGACCTGACCCTGCGCGACAAGCAGGCCGAGCTCAAATCCAAGGGCCTACCGTGGGAAATCGCCAAGTCGTTCGACGGCGCGGCGGTGATCGCGCCGTTCGTGGTCGGCAGCACCTTCGCTGACCTGACCGACATCGGCATCCGCCTGACCATCAACGGCGAAGTGCGCCAGGACGGCAACAGCAGCGCGATGCTCAACCCGATCGTGCCGATGATCCAGCACATGGCTGGCTGCTTCTCGCTGCAGGCCGGTGACGTGATCCTCACCGGCACGCCAGTGGGCGTCGGCCCGCTGAACGTCGGCGATGAAATCGTCCTCGAACTGCCGGGGGCGAGCAGCTTCAGCAGCAGCGTGCGCTAACCGCAGAAGCCCTTGCAGGGGGTGAGCTTTGTGGTGAGGGGATTTATCCCCGTTGGACTGCGCAGCAGGCCCCTCTTCAAGATCAAGAGGGGCGCGCTTCGCGCGCCAACGGGGATGAATCCCCTCGCCACAAGTGTGCTGCTGGCAAACGCATACGCCAATCCCGCCATTTCCCGTTTTTTTCACATCCTCTCTGGATAATTCCCGCGATTCTGGCGTCTCAGCCGGCCTCTTTGTGCTATTACCCTTGGCCTGAATTAACGGAACGCATCCCTCGATGGCATCTCGAACTCAGCAGAAATCCCCCTCCCGTTCGCGCTTCGTCCTGCGCTGGTATGTCTGGCTGTTGCTGGTCATCGCCGCAGCCTATGGGCTGGCGTTCGCCATGCATTGGGATGATCGCGGCGTGCTGTGGGTGCTGGAGCGCTTCGAGAGCAAGGCCGAGCAAAAGGAGAGTGTGTGGCTGCCGGATTATCAGGTGGTGATCGATGCCAAACCGCTGCCGGGTATGGAAAAGGACGAAGCTTCGGATCTGGCCTATAACCCGCAGACCAAGACCCTGTTCGCGGTGATGGGCAAGAATGCCTTCCTGGTCGAGCTGACGCTTGAGGGCGACGTGTTGCGCAAGATGCCGTTGGTGGGCTGGAGCAATCCGGAAGGCCTGACGGTCATGGAAAACGGCTTGCTGGCCATTGTCGATGAGCGTGAGCATACCTTGTCGATCGTCAAGATCGACGCCGCGACTCGTGAGCTGAACATCGCCGATTTCCCCAAATACGACCTCGGGCCGTCGAAAGATCAGAACAAGGCGTTTGAGGCCATCACGTGGGATCCGCGCAATCAGCGATTGATTCTGGGGGAGGAACGCCCACCGGCGCTGTTCACCTGGAAAAGCGATGGCGGCCAGACCCTGCAGGGCGACAAGCAGAAGCTGGCCAGCGATCAGCTGGATCTGCGCAACCTGTCGGCGCTGGCTGTCGATCCGCGCACTGGCCATCTGCTGGTGCTGTCGGCGGATTCACATCTGTTGCTTGAACTCGACGAGGATGGCAAGCAAGTCAGCTTCATGACGTTGCTTGGGAATTTCAACGGTCTGAAAGACACCATTCCCCGCGCCGAAGGCATGACCATGGATGCGGACGGCACGCTGTACATGGTCAGCGAACCGAACCTGTTCTACCGATTCGAAAAACACCGGTGATGCCTTCCCTGTAGGAGCTGCCGCAGGCTGCGATCTTTTGATCTTGCTTATGAAAGTCAAAAAATCGCAGCCTTCGGCAGCTCCTACGGCGCTTGGCTTGTGATCTGAGGCAAGTGGCCATTAAGCTTCAATTCAGACGGGCGTGATATTTCATCGGCCTGTCATGAATCCGAGCCTGCCTGAATGCGTCGACTTGCCCGCCCCAAACCGCTGATTCTCGTCCTGTTGATGATTGTCCTGATTGCGTTGATCGCGATCGGCCAATACCTGCGTCTGTTCGAGCGCGCCTGGTTCAACCTGCACACGCTGTGGCAACCGGTGAGCAGCGAGGCGATCGGGCTCGACCAGTATCGGGTGACGATCGAGGCGCGGCCGATCGAGGGGCTCGACGATGACGTCTCGGCGCTGACCTACGATCCGGTGCGTAAAAGCCTGTTCACCGTGACCAACAAGAATTCCGAACTGGTCGAATTGTCCCTGGAAGGCAAGATTCTGCGGCGCATCGCTCTGGTGGGGTTTGGCGATCCGGAAGCCGTCGAGTACATCAGTGCCGACACCTACGTGATCACCGACGAGCGTCAGCAACGCCTGATCAAGATCCACCTCGAGGCCGACACCACTTTTCTCGATGCCGAGGATGCCGAGCAAATGACCCTTGGCGTGCACATGTCCGGCAACAAGGGTTTCGAAGGGCTTGCTTATGATTCTGTGGGCAAGCGGCTGTTCGTGGCGAAAGAACGCGACCCGATGCTGATCTACGAAGTCCACGGCTTCCCGCATTTCAAACCGGACAAGACCTACGCGGTGCACGTGATCAACAACCCCAAGCGCGATGCCGGAATGTTTGTGCGTGATCTGTCGAGTCTGCAGTACGACGAGCGCAGCGGGCACTTGCTGGCGCTGTCGGACGAGTCGCGGTTGATTATCGAACTGGATGTCGACGGGCGCCCGTTGAGCACCATGTCGATCAGCGGCGGGCGCCAGGGTTTGCAGAAAACCGTGCCGCAGGCGGAGGGAATTGCAATGGATGATGACGGCACGTTGTACCTGGTGAGCGAGCCGAATCTGTTTTACGTGTTCAAGAAACCCACACCAAACTAACTGACATCACAAAACACTGTGGGAGCGAGCCTGCTCGCGAAGGCGGTTGATCAGTCTCTGAATATGTTGACTGACCCGACGCTTTCGCGAGCAGGCTCGCTCCCACAGGTTTATTTATCAGCCCATGGCAAGTGGGCAGTCTGTTACTCAGCCTTCAGCGTCTTCACGCCTTCACTGGTGCCCAGCAACAACAGATCCGCCGGACGCGCGGCGAACAGGCCGTTGGTGACCACGCCGACGATGGCATTGATCTGTGCTTCCAGCTCCACCGGGTTGGTGATCTGCAGGTTGAACACGTCGAGGATGATGTTGCCGTTGTCGGTCAGCACGCCTTCGCGGTACACCGGGTCGCCGCCCAGTTTCACCAGTTGGCGGGCTACGTGGCTGCGGGCCATCGGGATGACTTCCACCGGCAGCGGGAACTCGCCGAGCACCGGCACCAGTTTGCTGGCGTCGGCGATGCAGATGAAGGTCTTGGCCACGGCGGCGACAATCTTCTCGCGGGTCAGGGCCGCGCCGCCGCCCTTGATCAGGTTCAGGTGCGCATCGCTCTCATCGGCGCCGTCGACGTAGAACTCCAGATCGCTGACGGTATTCAGCTCATACACCGGAATCCCATGGCCCTTGAGGCGCGCGGCGGTGGCTTCGGAGCTGGCGACCGCGCCATCGAACGCGCCCTTGTGCTGGGCCAGGGCGTCGATGAAGCAATTGGCGGTGGAGCCGGTGCCGACGCCGACGATGCTCTTGTCGTCGAGTTTCGGCAGGATGAAGTCGACGGCGGCCTGGGCCACGGCCTGTTTGAGTTGATCCTGGGTCATGCGGGCTCCGGAAGCGGGCAAGGGTTGGGCAGAAAGGCCGGCATTATAGGCCTCGCGGTGGTACAGGGGGAAACAAGCTGTGGCGAGGGGATTTATCCCCGTTCGGCGACGCAGTCGTCGTAAAACCCAGGAACGCGGTGTGACTGAAAAAAAAGCAGGGGAGCGCTTCGCACTCCAGCGGGGATAAATCCCCTCACCACAACGGTGCTCACTCAAGATTGGGTTTCCAGACCTTAAAACCACCTGTTTAGTGTGGTCGCCTCGGCAAAAGGCGGGTTAGACTCGCTGGTCCCGCCCAGTCGCCAGTGATGCTTTCCGATGCTCGAACAGTACGTCAAAAAGATCCTCACCTCGCGCGTTTATGACGTTGCCGTAGAAACCCCGCTGCAGAACGCCCGTCAGCTCTCCGAGCGGCTGGGCAATGACATCTGGCTCAAGCGCGAAGACTTGCAGCCAGTGTTCTCGTTCAAGATTCGCGGCGCCTACAACAAGCTGACGCAATTGAGCGACGAAGAGCGCGCTCGTGGCGTGGTCACCGCGTCGGCGGGCAATCATGCGCAGGGTCTGGCTCTGGCGGCGAAAGTGTTGGGCGTCAAAGCCACCATCGTCATGCCCAAGACCACCCCGGAAATCAAAGTCGAAGGCGTGCGTTCGCGCGGCGGCAAAGTGGTGCTGCACGGTGACTCGTTTCCGGAAGCGCTGGCCTATTCGCTGAAACTGGTCGATGAAAAAGGCTACGTCTACATCCACCCGTACGATGATCCGCACACCATTGCCGGGCAGGGCACCGTGGCCATGGAAATCCTGCGTCAGCACCCGCAGCCGCTGGACGCGATCTTCGTCCCGGTCGGCGGTGGCGGGCTGATCGCCGGTATCGCGGCTTACGTTAAGTACCTGCGTCCGGACATCAAGGTGATTGGCGTCGAACCGGACGATTCCAACTGTCTGCAAGCAGCGATGGCTGCCGGTGAGCGCGTGGTTCTGCCGACCGTCGGCATCTTCGCCGACGGCGTGGCGGTGGCGCAGATCGGCCAGTACACCTTCGAGATCTGCAAGGATTACGTCGACGAAGTGATTACTGTCAGCACCGACGAGATCTGCGCCGCGATCAAGGATATCTACGACGATACCCGCTCAATCACCGAGCCTGCCGGCGCATTGGGCGTGGCCGGGATCAAGAAGTACGTCGAGCAGCGTGGCGTCAGCGGCCAGACTTTCGTCGCCATCGACTCCGGCGCCAACGTCAACTTCGACCGCCTGCGCCACGTCGCCGAGCGCGCCGAACTTGGGGAAGGTCGCGAAGCGATCATCGCCGTGACCATTCCCGAGAAGGCCGGCAGCTTCAAAGCGTTCTGCGAAGCCATCGGCAAGCGCCAGATCACTGAATTCAATTACCGCTACAACACCGGCAGCGAAGCGCACATCTTTGTTGGCGTGCAGACTCACCCGGACAATGATCCGCGCAGCGCCTTGCTGGCGAGCCTGACCGAGCAGGGTTTTCCGGTTATCGACCTGACCGACAACGAACTGGCCAAGCTGCACATTCGCCACATGGTCGGTGGCCGCGCCGCGCAGGTGGTCGATGAAGTGGTGCTGCGTTTCGAATTCCCGGAGCGTCCGGGCGCGTTGTTCAACTTCCTCAACAAGCTCGGCGGGCGCTGGAATATCTCGATGTTCCACTACCGCAACCACGGCGCAGCGGACGGGCGTGTGGTCGCCGGCCTGCAAGTGCCCCATGACGAACGTCATCTGGTGCCGGCGGCACTGGCGGAAATCGGCTACCCGTATTGGGATGAAAGCGACAACCCGGCCTATCAGCTGTTTCTTGGCTGAACGGCTACGCTGATGGGCATGGATCTACGGAAGAGAACGACATGGAAACCCTGACCACCCTGAAAGTCCTCCACGTTGCGGCGACCGTGGTCATCCTCGCGAGCGGGCTGGGGCTCGCCGCCCTGACCTGGCGTAATCGCAGCGAAGGGCCGGCCAGTACGATGCGCCGTCCCTGGCTGTTTATCTGGTGCCTGATGCTGATTGGCATGCTCAGCATGCCTTTCACCGGCTGGTGGCTGGTGCATCTGGTTGGCTGGCCACTGGGGCAATTGTGGATTCTGGGATCCAGCGTGATCTACGCCGTGGCCACATTCAGTGCGGTCTGGCTGCTGGTCCGGCTGGATCGGCTGTGGACAAGCGGGGTGGGCAATCGCAAGTTCAATCTGGCCCTGGCGATTGTCAGCGGCGTCGGATTTGTCGCCATAGCGGCGTTGATGGGGGCGAAGCCGGTTTAAGGCTTGAGGCCGAGTTGACCCCCATCGCTGGCAAGCCAGCTCCCACAGGGGTATTCAGTGAACACAGATTAAGTGGACACTGACAACCCTGTGGGAGCTGGCTTGCCAGCGATAGCAATATCAGCCGCGCAACGAAATCACCGGCCAGCCACGCTTCTCGGCCTCGGCCCGCAGATTCGGATCCGGGTCCACCGCCACCGGATTCGCCACCTGCTCCAGCAGCGGCAGATCATTCATCGAATCGCTATAGAAATAGCTGTCCTCGAGCGAATAGCCGGTCTCTTCCAGCCAGCGATTGAGGCGCGTGACCTTGCCTTCGCGGAAGCACGGGATGTCGGTGCTGCGCCCGCTGTAGCGGCCGTCGATCATTTCGCATTCGGTGGCAATCAGGGTTTCCACGCCCAGGCGCACGGCGATCGGTGCCGTCACGAAACGGTTGGTGGCGGTGATGATCACTAGTTTGTCGCCGGCATCGCGGTGCTTCTTCAGCAGCTCCAGTGCCTTGGGCAGCACGATCGGCTCGATGCAGTCGCGCATGTAATCGCTGTGCCATTGCTCAAGCACGGCCATTTCCGTGCGGCCGAGAATTTCCAGACAGAAGTTCAGGTAGGCAGCGTTGTCCAGCTTGCCGGCCAGGTAATCCTGATAGAACTGGTCGTTGCGCGCCTTGTAGGCGATCGGGTCGAGGAAGCCGCGCTCGCACAGATAATCGCCCCAGGCGTGATCGCTGTCGCCGCCCAGTAGGGTGTTGTCCAAATCGAATAGAGCCAGGCGCATTGCAGTTACCCGCTGAAAAGTCAGTAAAAAGGCGACAAGAATACGGTCTTTTCACAAGAGTGCACATAAGGTAGGAACCTTCGTTGCCGCCTGATCAAGCTTTGTGGAACAATGCGGCGACATGCGTTTGCGAGGTTGTTGCCGTGATCGACCCCGATGGTTTCCGCCCCAATGTCGGGATCATTCTGACGAATGACGCCGGCCAGGTGCTATGGGCTCGCCGTATCAATCAGGACGCCTGGCAGTTTCCGCAAGGGGGGATCAACCCCGAGGAGACGCCGGAAGACGCCTTGTACCGCGAGCTGAACGAAGAAGTTGGCCTGGAACGTGAAGATGTTGAAATACTGGCCTGTACCCGGGGCTGGTTGCGCTATCGTTTGCCGCAACGCCTGGTGCGTACCCACAGCCAACCGCTGTGCATCGGCCAGAAACAGAAATGGTTCCTCCTGCGCCTGATCTCCAACGAGCAGCGGGTGCGGATGGATCTGACCGGTAAACCGGAGTTCGATGGCTGGCGCTGGGTCAGCTATTGGTATCCGTTGGGCCAGGTGGTGACATTCAAGCGCGAGGTGTATCGACGCGCTCTCAAAGAGCTTGCCCCGCGCCTTTTAGCGCGCGACTGACGACGGAGTTCGACCCCGAGCCATGCTCAATACGCTGCGCAAGATCGTCCAGGAAGTTAACTCCGCCAAGGATCTCAAGGCGGCGTTGGGGATTATTGTGTTGCGCGTCAAAGAGGCCATGGGCAGCCAGGTCTGCTCGGTCTACCTGCTTGATCCGGAAACCAATCGCTTCGTCCTGATGGCCACCGAGGGCTTGAACAAGCGCTCGATCGGCAAGGTCAGCATGGCCCCCAACGAGGGTCTGGTCGGTCTGGTCGGCACGCGTGAAGAACCCCTGAATCTGGAAAACGCGTCGGTTCACCCGCGCTATCGCTACTTCGCCGAAACCGGTGAAGAGCGTTACGCCTCGTTCCTCGGTGCACCGATCATCCACCACCGCCGCGTCGTCGGCGTGTTGGTCATCCAGCAGAAAGAACGCCGCCAGTTCGACGAAGGTGAAGAAGCCTTCCTCGTGACCATGAGCGCGCAGCTTGCCGGTGTGATCGCCCACGCCGAGGCCACCGGTTCGATCCGTGGTCTGGGCCGGCAGGGCAAGGGCATTCAGGAAGCCAAGTTCGTCGGCGTACCGGGTTCGCCGGGTGCTGCCGTCGGTACCGCCGTGGTCATGCTGCCGCCGGCGGATCTGGACGTGGTGCCGGACAAGACCATCACCGACATCGACGCTGAGCTGGCGCTGTTCAAGACTGCCATCGAAGGCGTGCGCGCCGACATGCGCGCCTTGTCCGCCAAACTCGCGACCCAACTGCGCCCGGAAGAGCGCGCGTTGTTCGACGTCTACCTGATGATGCTCGACGATGCCTCGCTGGGCAGCGAAATCACCACCGTGATCAAGACGGGGCAGTGGGCTCAGGGCGCGCTGCGTCAGGTGGTCACTGAGCACGTCAACCGTTTCGAACTGATGGACGACGCCTACCTGCGCGAACGCGCCTCGGACGTCAAAGACCTTGGCCGCCGTCTGCTCGCCTATCTGCAGGAAGAGCGCCAGCAGAATCTGGTCTACCCGGAAAAAACCATTCTGGTCAGCGAAGAGCTGACGCCGGCGATGCTCGGCGAGGTGCCGGAAGGCACGCTGGTCGGTCTGGTTTCGGTACTCGGTTCGGGTAACTCTCACGTCGCGATTCTCGCCCGAGCCATGGGCATTCCGACAGTGATGGGCCTGGTCGATCTGCCGTACGCCAAGGTCGACGGCATCGAAATGATCGTCGACGGCACCCGTGGCGAGGTCTACACCAACCCGAGCGAAGTGCTGCGCAAGCAGTTCGCCGAAGTCGTCGAAGAAGAGAAACAACTGGCGCTGGGCCTCGACACCCTGCGCGACCTGCCGTGCGTGACCCTCGATGGCCACCGCATGCCGCTGTGGGTCAACACCGGCCTGCTCGCCGATGTGGCGCGGGCGCAGAAGCGTGGCGCCGAAGGGGTCGGTCTGTACCGCACCGAAGTGCCGTTCATGATCAACCAGCGCTTCCCGAGCGAGAAGGAACAGCTGGCGATCTACCGCGAACAGCTCGCCGCGTTCCACCCGCAACCGGTGACCATGCGCAGCCTCGACATCGGCGGTGACAAATCGCTGTCGTACTTCCCGATCAAGGAAGACAACCCGTTCCTCGGCTGGCGCGGTATCCGCGTCACCCTCGACCACCCGGAAATCTTCCTCGTGCAGACCCGCGCGATGCTCAAGGCCAGCGAAGGCCTGAACAACCTGCGGATTCTGCTGCCGATGATCTCCGGCACTCACGAACTCGAAGAGGCCCTGCACCTGATCCACCGCGCCTGGGGCGAAGTGCGCGACGAAGGCACCGACGTGCCGATGCCGCCGATCGGCGTGATGATCGAGATCCCGGCAGCGGTGTACCAGACCAAGGAACTGGCGCGGATGGTCGATTTCCTTTCGGTCGGCTCCAACGACCTGACCCAGTACCTGCTGGCGGTAGACCGCAACAACCCGCGCGTCGCCGACCTCTACGACTATCTGCACCCGGCGGTGCTGCAAGCCCTGCAAACCGTGGTCACTGACGCCCACGCCGAAGGCAAACCGGTGAGCATCTGCGGCGAGATGGCCGGTGATCCGGCGGCGGCGGTGCTGTTGATGGCGATGGGTTTCGACAGCCTGTCGATGAACGCCACCAACCTGCCGAAGGTGAAGTGGATGTTGCGTCAGGTGAACCTGAGCAAGGCCCAGGAGATGCTGGCCGAACTGATGAAGATCGATAACCCGCAGGTTATCCACAGCTCGCTGCAACTGGCGCTGAAGAATCTCGGGTTGGCCAAGATGAATTCGCCGGTGGTGACCAAGGCTCTCTAAAGATCAAAGGCCCCTCACCCTAGCCCTCCCGAGACGTCGGACCGCCCAGAGGGAGAGGGGACTGATTGGGGGATGCTGCAGAACTCCGTCGACCTGTAAGTGCTTTGCTGAATCCATAATCGACTCGATCTCTCAGGTCGATGTATACCGCAAGGCACTTCGGTCGGCCCCCTCTCCCTCCGGGAGAGGGCTGGGGTGAGGGGCTGCTGTTAGACACAAACCTCAACTTCCCCGAGATGCCCGCCATACGGCCCAAAACTGCGCTCCACCATCCGCCGCGTTCCGTCCGCCTGCACAACCAACGCTGTACTCGCCCGCGTGCCATAACTCTGGCTGGCAATAAACACGCTCGACAACAATGCTTCCGTCGCCATGCCCACCCCGGTATCCGGCAACTCCGCCTCGGGGGCGGTCTGTGCATCGCTGAGCAGGGTCAACAAGCGCTCAGGCTGCGGATCATCCAGTACCGCGCTCAACGCCGCCCTGGCCTTGAGCAGTTTCGGCCACGGCGTATCCAGCCCCGCGTTGGATAACCCATAAACTCCAGGCTGCAACATCACCGGCTCTGACGCCCGCGCATTGAAGTGCCACAACTCATGGGCATTGCCCAGCAGCAGATTGAACCCGGCATATTCGGCGGCACGACCCACCACATCGCTCAAATAATCATCAATCGACAGATCGCCCGCAAGAAACCGCGCCACCAGCTCGCCCCGGGATTTGGTCGCGGGCGGCTGTTGCGGATCGCGGATATTGGTCAGCGCGGCGAAGCGTCCGTTGCTGCCGATCCCCAGCCACGTGCCGCCGGCTTCAAGATCGCGCCCGGCATGCACATGCGGCGCCTCGGGCCACGGCGCCAATGGCAGGCTGGGGCGGGCGTAGAATTCGTCGCGGTTGGCCGCGACGATCAGCGGCTGGGCATGGTCCGGGCGCCAAGCGAAAACAATCAGGCACATAAGGTGGTCCTTGTGTGTTTTTTGCCCACTCTACGCATCCGGCGTCCGTGCATCCATCGCCAGTGGAGCAGAAGGCTGCGCATCCGTTAACATGCCGCTCCTGTTTTGCCGATGCGTGCTGGAGACGGTCATGGAATTTCTGCTCTACCTGGCGCTCGGTGCCTGTGCGGGCGTGCTCGCCGGGCTGTTTGGCGTTGGCGGCGGGATCATCATCGTCCCGGTGCTGGTGTTCAGCTTCACTTTGCAGGGCTTCGATCAGTCGATTCTTACGCATTTGGCAGTAGGGACGTCGCTGGCGACGATCATATTCACCTCGGTCAACGCCGTGCGTGAACATCACCGTCGCGGCGCGGTGCGCTGGGCGATTTTTCGCTGGATGACCGTGGGCATTCTGCTCGGCGCCGGTTTCGGGGCGCTGACTGCTGAAGCGATCTCCGGGCCGAACCTGCAAAAGATCATCGGCGTATTTGCTCTGGTGATCGCCGTGCAACTGGCGCTGGACGTCAAACCCAAGGCCAGCCGAACGGTACCGGGCAAACTCGGTCTGACTGCCGCCGGTACGGTGATTGGCTGGGCCTCGGCGATTTTCGGTATAGGCGGCGGCTCGCTGACCGTGCCGTTTCTGACCTGGCGCAGCGTGCCGATGCAGCAGGCCGTGGCGACCTCATCGGCCTGTGGCCTGCCGATCGCTTTGGCCAGTGCAGCAAGTTTCATGATTCTGGGGTGGCACGATCCGTTGTTGCCGGCCCATAGTCTCGGTTTTGTGTATTTGCCGGCATTGTTGGGCATCGCCCTGACCAGCATGGTCTTCGCTCGGCTCGGTGCGCGTCTGGCACACAGGTTGTCGCCGCGCTTGCTGAAAAGGCTGTTCGCCGCTTTGCTGTTCTGCGTGGGATTGAGCTTTCTGCTCTGACCGCGTGGCAATCCTGGCTTAATCCTGAGGTGGCAGCGTCACCCGGGAATTTTGCTTTCAACTCTAACAAGGAGTCGCAATGCTGCCTTACCCGCAGATCGACCCGGTGGCCCTGGCCATCGGTCCGCTGAAAATCCACTGGTACGGTCTGATGTACCTGATCGGCATCGGCGGCGCGTGGCTGTTGGCGTCGCGCCGGCTCAACCGCTTCGACCCGACCTGGACCAAGGAGAAACTCTCCGATCTGGTGTTCTGGCTATCGATGGGCGTGATCGTTGGCGGCCGTCTGGGTTACGTGCTGTTCTATGATCTGAGCGCGTACCTGGCCAACCCGACGCTGATTTTCGAAGTGTGGAAGGGCGGCATGTCGTTCCACGGCGGATTCATCGGCGTGATGCTCGCGGCCTTGTGGTTCGGCAAGCGCAATGGCAAGTCGTTCTTCCAGCTCATGGACTTCGTCGCGCCGATGGTGCCGATCGGTCTGGGCGCCGGGCGCATCGGCAACTTCATCAACGCCGAGTTGTGGGGCAAGGCCACCGACGTGCCGTGGGCAATGGTGTTCCCGCCGTTCAGCGATCCGGCGCAGTTGCCGCGCCACCCGTCGCAGCTGTATCAGTTCGCCCTCGAAGGCGTGGCGCTGTTCCTGATCCTGTGGATCTTCTCGCGCAAACCGCGTCCGACCATGGCGGTCTCCGGCATGTTCGCGCTGTTCTACGGCATCTTCCGTTTCATCGTCGAGTTCGTCCGCGTCCCGGATGCTCAGCTCGGCTACTTGGCGTGGAACTGGCTGACCATGGGCCAGGTGCTCTGCGTGCCGATGATTGTCGGCGGGCTGTTGCTGATCTGGCTGGCCTATCGTCGCGCCCCGGCAGCGCCGCTCGCGCCGACGGCTTAAACTACGAACCCCGGCGCGCGACGCCGGGGCTCCAAGGACACAGGTAACTCATGAAGCAATATCTCGAACTGGTCTCGCACGTCATTCAGAACGGCACCAAACAGGCCAACCGCACCGGTATCAACACCATCAGTTTCCCGGGAGCGATGCTGCGTTTCGATCTGCAGGAAGGCTTCCCGGCGATCACCACGCGCAAAATGGCCTTCAAATCGGCCATCGGCGAGATGTGCGGGTTTCTCCGTGGCGTGAACAACGCCGCTGAATTCCGCGCGCTGGGCTGCAAGGTCTGGGACCAGAACGCCAACGAAAACGCGCAGTGGCTGGCCAATCCGTTCCGCCAGGGCGACGACGACCTCGGTGAAATCTACGGCGTGCAATGGCGCAAATGGCCGGCGTACAAGCAGATCCCGCTGAGCAACACCGCCGCCATTGAACAAACCCTGGCCAACGGCTACAAGCAGATCGCTCAGGGCGAAGAAGACGGCCAGGCTTACGTCGTGCTGTACAAGGCGATCGATCAGGTGCGCCAGTGCGTCGACACGATCATCAACGATCCGGGCAGCCGCCGCATCCTGTTCCACGGCTGGAACGTCGCCCAGCTCGATGAAATGGCCCTGCCGCCATGCCATCTGCTGTACCAGTTCCACCCGAATGTCGAGACCAAAGAGATCTCGCTGACCCTGTACATCCGCTCCAATGATCTGGGCCTGGGCACGCCGTTCAACCTCACCGAAGGCGCCGCACTGCTGAGCCTGATCGGTCGCCTGACCGGTTACACGCCGCGCTGGTTCACCTATTTCATCGGCGATGCGCACGTCTACGAAAACCACCTGGACATGCTCAACGAACAGCTCAAGCGCGAGCCGTTTGCCATGCCGAAACTGAAAATCTCCGACCGCGTGCCGGAGTTTGCCAAGACTGGTGTATATCAGCCGGAGTGGCTGGAGCTGGTGGAACCGAGCGATTTCTCGCTGGAAGGCTACGAGCACCACCCACCAATGACCGCGCCGATGGCGGTCTAAACCACACCGCAATATCCCTGTGGGAGCGAGCCTGCTCGCGAAGAGGGCGTGTCAGTCACAGATGTGTCGACTGATACACCGCTTTCGCGAGCAGGCTCGCTCCCACATTTGTTTTTGCGGTGTGCTTAGTGGCCGTGGCTACGGCCTACGTGGGAGTGTTCGACTTCGGTCGCGACAACCCCGCCACTCACCTCCAGCCGCTGCAAGATCCCGCATTGATCCGCCTCCGGCCCTTCGCCACAGCGTTGGCGCAGGTCGAGCAGTTGTGTCTGCAAGGCCAGCAAGCCATCAATCCGCGCCTTCACATGCTGAATATGTTCGTCGATCAGCGCATTGACGCTCTCGCACTGATCCTGCGGGCTGTCGCGTAGGGCGAGCAGGCTGCGGATTTCTTCGAGGGTCATGTCGAGGGTGCGGCAGTTGCGGATGAAGGTCAGGCGCTCGGCGTGGGCCTGGGTGTAGACGCGGTAGTTGCCGTCGCTGCGCGCCGGTTCCGGCAGGAGGTTTTCGCGCTCGTAGTAGCGGATGGTTTCAACCGCACAGTCGGTGAGTTTCGCCAGTTCGCCGATCTTCATGACCGCCATCTCCAAAAGGGTGCTTGACCCTATAGTGGCTACAGGGTCTTTACTTGGCAACAGGCACCTTCATGGACGCGACCAATGAGCGATTCCCTGCACACCCACAAGCCCGGCGACGGTCACGATCACAGTCATAAATTGCAGCCCGTGCATAAACATGCGCATGGCGGCGATTCCTGCTGCTCGTCAAAAGCCGCCGCACCTGCGCGGGTGCAACTGAGCGAAAAGACCAGCGCCGACGCGCGCCTGAGCAGCTTCCGCATCGAGGCGATGGACTGCCCGACCGAGCAGACGCTGATCCAGAACAAGCTCGGCAAACTGGCCGGCGTGCAGCAGCTGGAATTCAATCTGATTAACCGCGTGCTTGGCGTGACCCACAATCTGCCGGGCACCGAGCCGATCACCGAAGCGATCAACTCCCTCGGCATGCACGCCGAGCCGCTGGAGGAGGGCGTCGATGCGCCGGCACCGGCAGCGGTGAAAAAACACTGGTGGCCATTGGCGCTGTCCGGCTTGACCGCGCTGGGCGCCGAAGTCATTCATTTCACCAGCGCCGCGCCGGACTGGGTGGTGGCAGTCGTTGCGCTGGTGTCGATCCTCAGCGGCGGCCTCGGCACTTATAAAAAGGGCTGGATCGCCCTGAAGAACCGCAATCTCAACATCAATGCGCTGATGAGCATCGCCGTGACGGGCGCGATCCTCATCGGCCAGTGGCCGGAAGCGGCGATGGTGATGTTCCTGTTCACCGTCGCCGAGCTGATTGAGGCGCGCTCGCTGGATCGTGCACGCAATGCGATCAGCGGCTTGATGCAGATGACCCCGGAGCAGGCCACGGTATTGCAGGCTGACGGCAACTGGCGCGAACAAGAGGTAAAAAGCGTCGATCTCGGCGCCCGCGTGCGGGTGAAACCCGGCGAGCGCATCGCGCTGGACGGCGCGGTGGTCAGCGGCAGCTCGACCATCGACCAAGCGCCGATCACCGGCGAAAGCCTGCCGGTGGAAAAAACCGTCGGTGACAAAGTCTTCGCGGGCACCATCAATCAGGCCGGTTCGCTGGAATACACGGTGACCGCTGCGGCGAACAATTCGACCCTGGCGCGGATCATTCACGCCGTCGAACAGGCCCAGGGCGCGCGGGCGCCGACGCAGCGTTTCGTTGACCAATTCTCGAAAATCTACACCCCGGCGGTCTTCGTCTTCGCCTTGGCCGTGGCGATCATCCCGCCGTTGTTCATGGGCGCGGCGTGGTTCGACTGGATCTACCGCGCGCTGGTGTTGCTGGTGGTTGCCTGCCCGTGCGCACTGGTGATTTCCACCCCGGTGACCATCGTCAGCGGCCTCGCGGCAGCCGCGCGCAAGGGCATTCTGGTCAAGGGCGGCGTGTATCTGGAGGGCGGCTTCAAGCTTGATTATCTGGCGCTGGACAAGACCGGCACGATCACCCACGGCAAACCGGTGCAGACCGATTACCTGTCACTCGACCCGACAGCCGATGCCAGCGCACCGGCAATCGCCGCCGCGCTGGCCGGGCGCTCCGATCACCCGGTGTCGCTGGCGATTGCCAACGCCGCTGTGGATAAAAACCTCGCCGCGCTGACTGTGGATAACTTCGCCGCGCTGGGCGGGCGGGGCGTCAAAGGCGACATCAACGGCCAGACTTATCACTTGGGCAACCATCGTCTGGTCGAAGAGCTTGGCCTGTGCTCACCGCAGCTGGAAGAGAAGCTGTTCGCCCTGGAAAAGCAGGGCAAATCCGTGGTGTTGCTGCTCGACAAATCAGGCCCGCTGGCGCTGTTCGCCGTGGCCGACACGGTCAAGGAAACCAGCCGCGAAGCGATTCGTCAGTTGCATGAACTCGGCGTGAAAACCCTGATGCTGACCGGCGACAACGTCCACACCGCGCAAGCGATTGCCGCCCAGGTCGGCATCGACGAGGCGCGCGGCGACTTGCTGCCGACCGACAAGCTGCAAGCGATTGAAGATCTGTACAAGCAGGGCCACCGGGTCGGTATGGTCGGCGATGGCATCAACGACGCCCCGGCACTGGCCCGCGCCGAGATCGGTTTCGCCATGGCCGCCGCCGGCACCGATACCGCGATCGAAACCGCCGATGTCGCCCTGATGGACGACGATCTGCGCAAGATCCCCGCGTTCATCAGCCTGTCGCGCAACACCGCCAGCATCCTGAAACAGAACATCGCACTGGCGCTGGTGATCAAGGCGATCTTTCTTGCGGTAACCTTTGCCGGGCTTGCCACCATGTGGATGGCGGTGTTTGCCGATATGGGTGTGAGCCTGCTGGTGGTGTTCAACGGTTTGCGCCTGCTGCGCAAATAGATGAGGAAAGAGTGTGCTGAGTGCCGAGCTGAAAGCGTTTTACATGGTCGCCCGCCTGGGCAGCATTACGCTGGCGGCGAAAAAACTCGGCCTCAGCCAACCGACCGTGACCACGCAAATCCGCAATCTGGAGAGTCAGTATTCGGTGGAACTGTTCTACCGTGGCGGGCGCCGCTTAAGCGTCAGTGACGAAGGCGCGCGCTTGCTGCCGATGGTCAAGACCCTATTGCAGCAAGAGGCCGACATCGAGTTCTTTCTGCGCAATAGCGGGCAAGTGCAGGGCACGCTGCGCATTGCCGCGACGGCGCCGTATTACATCCTCGATCTGGTGAAGACCTTCCGCGAGCGTTTGCCGCAGGTGGAAGTGTCGGTGGAAATCGGCAACTCGCAGCAGGTCCTGGAAGCGCTGGAGGATTACCGCGTGGATGTCGCGGCATCGTCGCAGTTGCTCGACGATGCAAGGTTGATTCGCCGGGTGCTCGGCACCGATCCGCTGGTGCTGGCGGTGCATCGCAATCATCCGTTGGCCTCGCTGGAGCATGTGACGTTGAATGCGCTGGCCGGGCATACGTTGTTGATGCGCGAGCCGGGTTCGACCACGCGGCGGTTGACCGAAGAGTTGCTGGCCAGCGCCGGGGTCAGTTTCGGGCCGTTGCTGGAAATCGGCAGCCGCGAGTCCATTCGCGAGGCGGTGTTGCGCAATATCGGCATCAGCATCATTGCCCGGCAGGAGGTGCCGCATGATCCGCAGTTGCGCGTGCTGACCATCGAGAATGCGCCGCAGATTCCGGAGTATCTGTATTGCCTCAAAGAGCGCAAGGGTGCGCGTCTGCCGGCGGCGTTCCTCGGCTTGGCACAAGAGATGTCTCCTGCGTAATGATCGTTCCCACGCTCCGCGTGGGAATGCAGCCCGGGACGCTCTGCGTCCCAAAAGCCGAACGCGGAGCGTCCGATGAGGCATTCCCACGCAGAGCGTGGGAACGATCTGCAGTGAACCAAAATCCCCGAATACCACTATCAGCCGTTTTTGCCTCGTTGCCACATGACGGACGCATTACAACTCTAGGATTGGCCTCATCCGTTTGCTGAGGTCCGTCCATGAATCCTGCCATCGCAACTGCCCTGACCAACCCCGGCGCGCCGATGAAAGTGCGCGGCGTGCACAAGCGTTTCGGTGCGTTCACTGCGCTGGATAACGTCTCCCTCGATGTCGCCGCCGGCGAACTGGTGTGCCTGCTCGGTCCGTCGGGCTGTGGCAAGACCACATTGTTGCGCTGCATTGCCGGGCTGGAGCAGCAGGACAGCGGCGAGCTGTATCTGGACGATCGCGATGTCTCGCACCTCGCCCCGCAAGCGCGGGATTACGGGATTCTGTTCCAGTCCTACGCGCTGTTCCCCAATCTGACGGTCGAGGCGAACATTGCCTACGGCCTCGCTGGCAGCGGCCGCGATGAAGTGCGCCGGCGTGTCGGTCAGATGCTGGAACTGGTCGGCCTCAGCGGCAGTGAGAAAAAGTACCCAGGCCAATTGTCCGGCGGTCAGCAACAGCGAGTAGCGCTCGCTCGCGCATTGGCGCCGGCGCCGTCGCTGCTGTTGCTCGACGAACCGATGTCGGCCCTCGACGCGCGGGTGCGCGAGCACTTGTGCACCGAGCTGCGTCAGCTGCAACGCAACCTCGGCATCACCACGCTGATGGTCACGCACAATCAGGACGAAGCGATGCTGATGGCCGATCGCATCGCGGTCATGAATAACGGCCGCGTCGAGCAGTACGCCACCCCGCAGGAAATCTACAACCGCCCGGCCACGCCGTTCGTGGCCGAGTTTGTCGGCCAGGGCAACTGGCTGCCGTTTCAGCGCAGCAGCGACAGTCACGCCCGGGTCGGTGGGATGAATCTGCGCCTGGCCGAGGGCAGCGTACACGGCGCTTCGGGTCGACTGTTCTGCCGCCCGGAGGCGATCAACGTCAATCCGCTGGTGCACGAAGAGAACCTGTTCCCGGCCAAGGTCCGCGAAATCACTTTCCTCGGCAATCGCTGCCGGATGAGCTTCGAACTTGATCAATTGCCGGGCCACGCACTGCTCGCCGAAATCGCGCCAGAAGCCATGCCGCGCCTCGGCGCCCAGCAGATCATGGTCGCCTTGCCGCCGCGCAGTTTGCAGGTGTTCGCCTGATGAACAGCAACCTCGCGCTGCCGCTACCGCACAAGCAGGTGCGACAGTCCTCGAAAGCCGAGATCGGCGATCGCCTGTTCGTGGTCGGCGGCAAAGTCCTCCTGCTGGTGTTGCTCGGCCTCGCGGTGCTGCTGCCGTTGCTGGCGATCTTCTGGCGCGGCTTCAGCAACGACGCCGGGCAGGGCGGTGGATGGCTCGCGGCGAAGGAGTTGGTGACCAGTGCCAATTTCCATTGGCTGCTCGGCAACAGCCTGAAAGTGTCCCTCAGCGTGGCGGCCATTGTCGTACCGCTGGCCTACCTGTTTGCCTACGCGCTGCAACGCACGCTGATTCCGGGCAAAGGCATCTGGCGCGGGATTTCCCTGCTGCCGCTGATGGCGCCGTCGATGCTGCCGGGCATTGCGCTGGTCTATCTGTTCGGCAACCAGGGCATGCTGCGTGGGCTGCTCTCGGACAATATCTATGGGTTCTGGGGCATTGTGCTGGGCGAGGTGATCTACACCTTCCCCCATGCGCTGATGATTTTGCTCTCGGCATTGTCGCTGGCCGATGCGCGGCTGTTCGATGCCGCATCGAGCATGGGCGCCAGTCCGGCCAAGGCGTTTCGCAGCATTACCTGGCCGGCGACCCGCCAGGCGGTGTTCGCCGCGTTCTGTCTGGTGTTCACCCTGACCATTACCGATTTTGGTGTGCCGGTGGTGGTCGGTGGCGACTATCAAGTGCTGGCGCTGGAGGCCTACAAAGCCGTGGTCGGTCAGCAGCAATTCGGTCGCGGCGCGTTGATCGGCATGGTGCTGTTGCTGCCGGCGCTGTTCAGTTTCGGTGTCGATGCCTGGTTGCGTCGCCGCCATGGTGACTCGATGAGCGGGCGCGCGCAGGTGTTCAAACCGCTACCGTGCAAGCTGCGCGACGGCTGCTATCTGGCCATTGTTTTGCTGATCAGCGCGGCGTTGATTCTGGTGTTCGGCATGGCGGTGTTTTCGTCGCTGGTGAAGTTCTGGCCGTACAACCTGTCGCTGTCGCTCAACCACTATCAGTTCAACGAGACCGCCGGCGGTGGCTGGCTCGCCTACGGCAACAGTCTGAAGATGGCTCTGGGCACGGCGCTGATTGGCAGCGTGCTGATTTTCACTGGCGCCTATCTGATGGAGAAAACCCGCACTCAGCGCGGGCTGAACCTGGCTTTGCGCATGCTCAGCTTCGTGCCGATGGCGGTGCCGGGGCTGGTGCTGGGCCTGGGTTACGTCTTCTTCTTCAACCTCAGCGGCAATCCGCTGCACGTGCTGTACGGGACGATGACGCTGCTGATCGTCTGCACCATTGCGCACTACCTGACCACCGCACAAATGACCGCGACCACCGCGCTGCGCCAGCTCGATGGTGAGTTCGAGGCTGCGGCGCTGTCGCTGAAGGCGCCGCTGTACCGGCATTACCTGCGCGTGACTGTGCCGATCTGCTTGCCGGCGCTGCTGGACATCGTGCGCTACCTGTTCGTCTCGGCAATGACCACGGTTTCCGCCGCGATCTTCCTCTACAGCCCCGACACCATCCTCGCGGCGGTGGCGGTGCTGAATATGGACGATGCCGGCAACGTCGGCGGTGCGGCGGCAATGTCGACCCTGATTCTGTTCACTTCGGCCGGCGTGTCGCTGCTGCTGGCGTGGGCTTCGCGCGGCCTGTTGCGCCGTTCCCAGGCCTGGCGGCAAACCGCGCCCGGTCACTGATTGCAAACCCGATCAACTCATCTACAGGAAAACGCTCATGTTCAAGCCTATGGCCCTGGCCGCTGCTGTGCTCGCGACTTTCAGCCTGAATGCCTTCGCGGCAAAAACCGAGTTGACGGTGTACACCGCACTCGAAGCCGAACAGCTGAAGTCCTACAAGGACGCTTTCGAAAAGGCCAACCCGGACGTCGAGATCAAATGGGTGCGCGATTCCACCGGGATCATCACCGCCAAACTGCTCGCCGAAAAGGCTCGTCCGCAGGCTGACGCGGTGTGGGGCCTGGCCGCGTCGAGCCTGGCGATTCTCGACCAGCAAGGCATGCTGCAAAGCTATGCACCGAAGGATCTCGGCAAGATCGGCGCGAACTACCGCGACGCCGCCAACCCGCCAGCCTGGGTAGGCATGGATGTGTGGGCCGCGACCATTTGCTTCAACACCGTCGAGGCTGAGAAGCAGGGTCTGAGCAAACCGGTCAGTTGGCAGGACCTGACCAAGCCTGAGTACAAGGGCAAGATCGTCATGCCCAATCCGGCGTCGTCCGGCACCGGTTTCCTCGACGTCAGCGCCTGGCTGCAAACCTTCGGCGAGAAACAGGGCTGGGCCTACATGGACGGCTTGCACCAGAACATCGGCCAGTACGTTCACTCCGGTTCCAAGCCGTGCAAACTGGCGGCGGCGGGGGAGTTTCCGATAGGGATTTCCTTTGAATATCCAGCCGTACAGTTGAAACGCCAGGGCGCGCCGCTGGACATCATTCTGCCGAAGGAAGGTCTGGGCTGGGAGATCGAAGCGACGGCGGTGATCAAAGGCACGCCGCACGAAGAAGCGGCGAAGAAACTCGCTGATTTCTCCGCCAGCGCCGAGGCGATGGATCTGTACAAGGAGAACTTCGCCGTGCTCGCCCAGCCGGGGATTGCCAAGCCGCAAACCGAATTGCCAGCCGACTATGAGCAGCGCCTGATCAAGAACGACTTTGCCTGGGCCTCAAAGAATCGCGACGAGATCCTGGCTGAATGGCGCAAGCGGTATGACGGCAAGTCCGAGGAAGTTGTCGCCAAGTAAGATCTTTATCGACTGACAAGGCCCCTTCGCGAGCAGGCTCGCTCCCACAGTTGCAATGCTGTCCCCTGTGGGAGCGAGCCTGCTCGCGAAAGCGGTTTCTCATTCAGAGCACCTCTACATGACACAACCCAAAGACCTGCTCATCATCGGCGCCGGCATTCTCGGTCTGTCCCACGCCTATGCCGCCGCCAAACGCGGCCTGAAAGTCGCGGTATTCGAACGCACAGCCACGCCCCTTGGCGCTTCGGTGCGCAATTTCGGCCAGGCACTGGTCACCGGTCAGCCGCCCGGCACCATGCTCGACCTGGCCAGGGCCAGCCGCGAAATCTGGGGCGACTGGGCGCAACTTGCCGGTGTGCAGATCAAGCGCAACGGTTCGTACCTGTTCGCCCGCAGCGAGGCCGAAGAACACCTGCTCGAAGCCTTCTGCGCCGACCGCGCGGTCGAGCATGGCTACAACGTCGAGCTGCTGCGCGGCGCGGCGTTGCGTGATCTCTATGGCGGCCAGTTCAGCCATCACCGCGCCGCGTTGCACGGTATCGATGATCAGCAGTTGTACTCGCGCGAAGCGATTCCGGCGCTGATCGATTATTTGCGCCGCGACCTGGGTGTCGAGTTTCACTTTTCCACACTGGTGCGCGATGTCGAGCCGGGGCATCTGCACAGCACCGCCGGCAGTTTTACCGCCAAGCAGATCATCATCTGCTCCGGCCACGATTATCAGACCCTACTGGCCGAGCCGATTGCTGCGCTCAATCCGCAGATCTGTCGTCTGCAAATGCTGCGGGCCAAACCGCAGGTCGATCTCGATCTGCAACACGCCGTGCTCACCGGCCTGAGCTGCGTGCACTACGGCGCTTTCGCCGATCTGCCGGAAGCCGCAGCGGTGCAGGCGCAGATCCTACGTGAACAACCGCACCTGCACGCCAACGGCATTCACTTGCTGATCAGCCCGACACCGTATGGCGAACTGATCATCGGCGATTCGCATCATTACGGCAGCGATGCGTCGCCGTTCAACGCCGAGCAGGTCGACAACTGGATGCTCGAACTCGCCGAGCAGACGCTGGGCTGCCGGGTGCAAGTGGTCGAACGCTGGCAGGGCGTCTATGGTGCTCGTGGGCCTGGTCCGTTTTCTTTCCTGCGCCCGGCACCGGGCCTGAGCGTGGCGCTGATGCACACCGGCGTCGGCATGAGCGTCGGCCCGGCGCTGGCCGAACGCAACATCGCGCAATTACTGGAGGAGGCATGAATCACGAACAGGTGATCGCCCGGGTGTTCGGCCTGTATGAACGCTTCGGCGCCAGCGATTACATCGGCGAACCGGTGTCGCAGCTCGAGCACATGTCCCAGGCCGCAGAACTGGCTATGGCTGAAGGCTGCGACGATGAAGTGGTGCTGGCGGCGTTCTTTCATGACATCGGCCATTTGTGTGCCGAGGGTGCGGAAAACATGGGCGGTTATGGCGTGGTCAGCCATGAACGGCTCGGGGCCGATTATCTGCGTGAGGCAGGTTTCAGCGAACGGCTGGCGCGACTGGTGGAATATCACGTCCAGGCCAAGCGCTATCTGACCTTACGCGAGCCGGGCTATTACGCGCGGTTGAGTGAGGCGAGTCGCAGGACGCTGGAATATCAGGGCGGGATAATGAGCGCGGCTGAGGCGGATGCGTTCGAGGCTGATCCTTTGTGTGCGCTGAGTTTGCGCATGCGGCGCTGGGATGAGTTGGCGAAGGAGGTTGCAGTGCCGCTGGTGGATCTGAGTGTGTTAAAGCGCAAGGCTGAGAAATTGTTGTCGGCTGAGTGATTGCAGCCCTCACCCCAGCCCTCTCCCGGAGGGAGAGGGAGCTGATCTCCATGCTTTTCAAACCTGAGTTCGACTGGATATCTCAGGTCGGTGTATGACCCAAGAGCAACACAGTCGGCCCCCTCTCCCTCCGGGAGAGGGCTGGGGTGAGGGGGTAGCGATCTAAAGCTCAAGCACCCGATCAACCAACGCCTCAACCTGCTCCTGCCTTTCCGCCTGATTCAACTTCGCCTGCGGATTGAGCGACGACCACTGCGGATGCGCGCGCGCCTTGTTCAGCGCTTCCGGCAACTTGCCTTCGCGCCAGGTCTTGTCCAGAGGCGTGGCCACCTGAATGCTGTCCATCGCCGCATGCCCGCGCTGATCCAGGGCCAGCAGCAACTGGCGCTGGCGCAACGCCAACAGGCGCAGCACGGCGTCATCCACTGTCAATTCCCGCTGGCCTTTGATCTTGCCGAGCAGGCGACTGCCATAACTGCGCGCGGTTTGCAGTGCGCCACCGGCAATCGCGCCGGCCAGTGCCGCCGCGCCAAGGGTAATCCCGCCGACCAGCAAATCCACCCCAGCCCCGGCCGCTGCACCGGCAGCAATGCCGCCGCCGACGCGCACGCCGAGTTGCTTCAGGGTTTCCGGGTTGAACAGATCATCGCCCCAGCGCCCGTCGAGCAACGGCAAGTCACTGGCCGCCGCGTCCTGCGGGCGAAACGCGTAGAGCTTGAGCAGCGCCTCAACGCACTTCTGCTCACGCTGACGTACGGCTTTGCGCAGCTCGCTGATCGCCTGCTGTTCCTGCTCGGCTTCGCTGACCACACTGCGTCGGCACGCGGCGCAATCGATCAGCAATTCGGCAATCAGGCGCGCGGCGCTTTGCTGACGGGCGAGGCGCTGCGCCTGCTGGTCGGCGATCAACCGCTCCAGTTGCGGCCGGGCGTTTTCCAATAGAAGGGCGAGGCTCTCGTACAAGCGCCGCTCGCCATCCTCGGGCGGCGCGACGCTGTCGAAACGTACCAACGCATGCAGCCCCAACCGCGCCAGCGCTTCACGCCAATCGGGTTCGCGATGGTTGGCGCTGCTGACGAAATTCAGCACCGGCAGCAGCGGTTTGCCGCAACTGGCGAGCACTTCCAGCTCGTCGCGGTACTTGGCCAGCACCGGTTCACGGGCGTCGATCACATACAGACCGGCATCGGAGGCCAGCAGTTGTCGCAGTACCTTGGCTTCCTGTTCGAAACGCTGGCGCGCCTCGCTGCCGTCGAGAAACCGTGCCAGCCGTGCCGGGCCGTCGAGGCGTTCGCCGGGGCGTTCCAGACGCTCGAGAAAATCCAGCAGGGCGATCGCATCTTCCAGCCCCGGCGTGTCGTACAGATCGAGCAACGGCTCGCCATCCACCGACAACCGCGCGCCTTCGACATGCCGGGTGGTGCTCGGCCTGTGCGAGACTTCGCCGAAGCCGACGTCACGGGTCAGCGTGCGCAGCAGCGAGGTCTTGCCGACGTTGGTGTGGCCAACCACTGCCAGTTTCAGCGGGGCCTTGCGTGCATCAGTCATGTCCGCTCTCCAGCCAGTTCATCGGCGCGCAATCGGCGAATGGCAGTTCCAGCTGTTGCAGCGCCGCGTGCCAGTCACCCAGACGTTGCCCGTCCAGCGCTTCGCCGGGTGGCGCTTGCAGCAGCCAGATGCGAGTGGCGCCGGCGTTGCGCGCGAGTTCGGCGATCAGCGCGAGGCTGCCGCGATCCGGCGAACGTCGCGGATCACAGGCGATGGCCAGCCGCGCTGGCGGGAAGCGACTGAGTTGCTCGAGCAGTTTGTGCCGCGATTCGCGACTGTCGAGGATGCCCGCGTTGCTGACGTTTTTCGGCAGCGCGGGTGGCCACGGACGCTGTTCGTCCAACTCGATCGCCACCAGCAGCGCGCCTTCGCTGGCGCGTTCGCCGACGTTGCTTTCGATGCGATGCAGTTGCGCCGGCTCCGGGTCGTTGACACCAAGGCGTTCGCTGGTCGGCATCAACCGTTCGCGCAGTTGCGCGTAGCCGGGCAGGTTCAGATCCAGGCGCAGCGCCGCTTTGCCGCTGTTCCAGCGCCACAGGCAGAACATCGCGAGCAGCAGGCGCGGCAGCACGCCGTAGACCACCAGCACACCGACCAGCCAGGTCGCCCAGGCTTGTCGTGCGCTTTCAATATCCAGTGCGCCGTCGCCGCTGGCGCGGATCATTTCCTCGGTCGGCACATTGAAGCCGAGCAGCGACGGCAGATAGCCAAGGGCCTGGGTGACATGGATAAAGGTGTCGGCGCCGAGGATCGTGGTTTCCCAGACAAAGCCGTAGCGCCGCGTGGCCATCAGCGTCAGCAACAGAATCAGCGCGCTGAGCATCGCCAGCAGCCACAGGCCATTGACCAACGCGCCGAGCGCCCAGCGGTTGAGTTTCTTGCGTTGCAGCAGCAACAGCAGGGCCGGCGCCAGTTGCGCGGCTTTGGCATCGCGGGCGAATTTTTCGCTGAGCCACAGCCACAAGCGCCCGAGGGTGGCGCCGTGTTCGCCTGCGAAAATCAAGCCCAGCGCCCAACTCAGCAGCAAAATCAGATTGATCCCGAGCAGACTGCCCAGCGCCCAGAACACATTCACCGGCGTCTGCCCAAGTGCGGCGAAAGCCAGACCGGCGCCGCTGAGCACGGCGAAAATCATCAACAGCACCAGCGCCAGACGCGCGCCTTGCAGCCAGTGCTTGAGGGCGGCGGTCAGCCCGTCACGCTCGGCCAGCCATAGCGCCCGGCGTGCAATGCGGCTCGGCAGATCGCCGCCAGCGGCGCGGGCCAGACGATTGGCTTCCAGATCATCCAGCGGCCCCGCGTGTTCTTCGCGCAGGCGGATGGTTTCGGTGAGCCAGAGGTTTTGCAGTGGAGTCAGTTCAGTCACGCGGCGTCCCGTCGCTAAATCGAGCGCTGAGCATAACCGCTGTGGCGCTTATCGGGGTAAGCGCGGCTCTGGTATCCTCGCCGGCATGACTAAATCACTGCCCCTCAGCCTGATCGCAGCCCTCGGTGAAAACCGCGTGATCGGCGTCGACAACAGCATGCCCTGGCACCTGCCGGGGGACTTCAAATACTTCAAGGCGACCACGCTCGGCAAGCCGATCATCATGGGCCGAAAGACCTGGGATTCGCTCGGCCGGCCGTTGCCGGGGCGCTTGAACATCGTGGTCAGCCGTCAGCCTGATCTGCAGCTCGAAGGCGCCGAGGTCTATCCGTCGCTGGAAGCCGCCGTGGCCCGCGCCGAGGAATGGGCGAAAGCCCAGGGCGTTGATGAACTGATGCTGATTGGCGGCGCGCAGTTGTATGCGCAAGGGCTGGCGCAGGCCGATCGGCTGTACCTGACCCGCGTAGCGCTGAGCCCGGAAGGGGATGCGTGGTTTCCGGAGTTTGATCTGAGCGAATGGAAGCTGGTGTCGGATGTACCGAATCCGGCAGAGGGCGATAAACCTGCATATAGCTTTGAGGTTTGGGAGAAAGCCTAACAGCTTCGCGAGCAGGCTCGCTCCCACAGGGGAACGCATTTCAGTGTGGGAGCGAGCCTGCTCGCGAAGAGGCCCGCTCAGTCGCTGAGAAGCTTAAGCCTGGGCCAACTCTGCGTGTTCATCGGCATCCAGCAACGCTTTATCAGTCTGCTGCATGACCTGACTGGTAATCGCCCCTGCGGTAATCGAGCCACTCACGTTCAACGCGGTGCGGCCCATATCGATCAGCGGCTCGACCGAAATCAGCAACGCCACCAGTGACACCGGCAGGCCCATCGCTGGCAGCACGATCAGTGCGGCGAACGTCGCGCCTCCACCCACTCCGGCGACACCGGCCGAACTCAACGTGACAATCGCTACCAGCGTCGCGATCCACAGCGGATCCAGCGGGTTGATGCCGACCGTTGGTGCCACCATCACCGCCAACATCGCGGGGTACAGGCCGGCACACCCGTTCTGGCCGATGGTCGCACCGAACGAGGCAGCGAAACTGGCGACTGACGACGGAATGCCCAGACGACGGGTCTGCGCTTCGATGCTCAGCGGAATGGTTGCCGCGCTGGAGCGGCTGGTGAAGGCGAAGGTCAGCACCGGCCAGATCTTGCGGAAGAAGCGCAGCGGGTTGATCCCGGCGGCCGACACCAGCACGCCGTGCACGACGAACATCAGGCCCAGGCCGATATACGAGACCACGACGAAACTGCCCAGCTTGATGATGTCCTGCAGGTTGGAACCGGCGACCACTTTGGTCATCAGCGCCAGCACACCGTACGGGGTCAGCTTCATCACCAGACGCACCAGACGCATCACCCAGGCTTGCAGGGTGTCGATGGCGTTGATCACTTTCTGACCTTTCTCGACGTCGTCCTTGAGCAGTTGCAGCGCGGCAACCCCGAGGAACGCGGCGAAGATCACCACACTGATGATCGAGGTCGGCTTGGCCCGGGCCAGGTCGGCAAACGGGTTCTGCGGAATGAACGACAGCAGCAGTTGCGGCACATTGAGGTCGGCGACCTTGCCGGCGTAGTCGTTCTGAATGGTTTGCAGGCGCGCCATTTCCTGAGTGCCGGCGATCAGACCTTCAGCGCTGAGGCCGAACAGGTTGGTCAGGCCGATGCCGATCAACGCCGCGATGGCGGTGGTGAACAGAAGCGTGCCGATGGTCAGGAAACTGATCTTGCCCAGCGACGAGGCGTTGTGCAGGCGGGCGACGGCGCTGAGGATCGAAGCGAACACCAGCGGGATCACGATCATTTGCAGCAACTGCACGTAACCGTTGCCGACCAGATCGAACCAGCCGATCGAGGCTTTCAGCACCGGATTGCCGGCACCGTAAATCGTGTGCAGCGCGACGCCGAACGCCACGCCGAGGACCAGTGCGAGCAGGACTTTTTTCGCCAGGCTCCAGGTGGTGTGGCGGGTCTGCGCCAGACCGAAGAGCAGGGCGAGGAACACCAGCAGGTTGAGAATCAGCGGTAGATTCATGAGAACTCCAGTAAAGACTGTGCCAACAGCCATCCGGGGCTGCTGCGAACCGGCAAGCCTAACAGCTTGATTTGCAATGATTTAATACCAAAATGGCTGGGCAACCGTCGTTTTTGGAATAAGCGCGTGTCGCTGTCGGCAATGCAACTGACGCGCAGGGGACGTAAGCGGTCGCTGACAGGCGAGGCTTGTCACAATGATTTGTTAGCGTCGAACTCTTTGCATCGGGGAGTAGCGCTATGAGAATTGCACGCACGTTGTTGGCTATGGCACTGGCGGCTGGCCTTGCTGGCCAGGCATTGGCCACGGACCTCAAGCATTGGCCGGCGGATCAGGCCAAGGCGCTGGACGCGATGATTGCCGCCAACGCCAACAAGGGTAATTACGCGGTGTTCGACATGGACAACACCAGTTACCGCTACGACCTCGAAGAATCCTTGCTGCCGTTCATGGAAAACAAAGGCCTTATTACCCGCGACAAGCTCGACCCCTCGCTGAAACTGATGCCCTTCAAGGACACCGCCGAGCACAAGGAAAGCCTGTTCAGTTATTACTACCGGCTCTGCGAAGTCGACGACATGGTCTGCTACCCGTGGGTGGCGCAGGTGTTCTCTGGCTTCACCCTCAAGGAACTCAAGGGCTACGTTGACGAGCTGATGGCTTCGGGCAAACCGGTGCCGGCGACGTATTACGAAGGCGATGTGGTGAAGAAGCTTGATGTCAATCCGCCGAAGATCTTCACTGGCCAGCAGGAGCTGTACAACAAGCTGATGGAGAACGGCATCGAGGTCTACGTGATGACCGCCGCTTCAGAGGAGCTGGTACGCATGGTCGCGGCGGATCCCAAGTACGGTTACAACGTCAAACCGCAGAACGTCATTGGCGTTTCACTGCTGCTCAAGGATCAGAAGACCGGCGAGCTGACCACTGCGCGCAAACAGATCACTGCTGGCAAATATGACGAGAAGGCCAACCTCGGCCTGGAGCTGACGCCGTACCTGTGGACCCCGGCAACGTGGATGGCCGGCAAGCACGCAGCGATCCTGACCTATATCGATGAATGGAAAAAACCGGTACTGGTCGGCGGCGATACCCCGACGAGCGACGGTTACATGCTGTTCCACGATGTCGATGTGGCCAAGGGCGGCATTCACTTGTGGATCAACCGCAAGGACAAGTACATGACGCAAATCAACGGCATGATGGCCAGGCACGCGGCGGCGCAGGCCAAGGAAGGCTTGCCGGTGACGGCGGACAAGAACTGGGTGATCGTCAAACCGGAAGACATCCAGTAAGCCACGATCGCATGTAGGAGCTGCCGAAGGTTACGATCTTTTGATCTTGTTTTGGATCGTTCCCACGCTCTGCGTGGGAATGCAGCCCGTGACGCTCCGCGTCACTGGACGCGGAGCGTCCCTTGAGACATTCCCACGCAGAGCGTGGGAACGATCAGCCCCGCACATGGCAGGGCATTTTTGCATCGGCGATTTGACGGTTACAGCCCGTCGAGCATCGCTTTGTTGCGCACCGCGCCCTTGTCGGCACTGGTCGCCAGCAGGGCGTAGGCCTTGAGCGCGGTGGTCACTTTGCGTGGACGCACCTCGACCGGTTTCCAGCCTTTCTTGTCCTGCTCGGCACGGCGTGCCGCCAGTTCTTCGTCGCTGACCAACAGGTTGATCGAGCGGTTCGGAATGTCGATCAGCACCTTGTCGCCATCCTGCACCAGACCAATCGCGCCGCCGGCCGCAGCTTCTGGCGAAGCGTGACCAATCGACAGGCCGGAAGTACCGCCGGAGAAACGCCCGTCGGTGAGCAGCGCACAGGCTTTGCCCAGACCTTTGGATTTCAGGTAGGACGTCGGGTAGAGCATTTCCTGCATGCCCGGGCCGCCTTTCGGGCCTTCGTAGCGAATGATGACGATGTCGCCTTCCTTCACTTCGTCGGCGAGGATGCCGCGCACGGCGCTGTCCTGGCTTTCGAAGATTTTCGCGTTGCCTTCGAAGACGTGGATCGACTCATCGACCCCGGCGGTTTTCACCACGCAGCCGTCCTGCGCGATGTTGCCGTACAGCACGGCGAGGCCGCCTTCTTTCGAATAGGCGTGCTCGAAGCTGCGGATGCAGCCGTTTTCACGGTCGTCGTCGAGGGTTTCCCAGCGGGTCGACTGGCTGAACGCGGTCTGGGTCGGAATGCCCGCAGGACCTGCCTTGAAGAAGTGATGCACGGCTTCGTCGCTGGTCTGGGTGATGTCCCACTTGGCGATGGCTTCTTCCATGCTGCGGCTGTGTACGGTCGGCAGGTCGGTGTGCAGCAGGCCGCCACGGGCCAGCGAACCGAGGATGCTGAAAATGCCGCCGGCGCGGTGCACGTCTTCCATGTGGTACTTCTGGATGTTCGGCGCGACTTTGCACAGCTGCGGCACGCTGCGCGAGAGGCGGTCGATGTCGCGCAGGTCGAAATCGATCTCGGCTTCCTGGGCAGCTGCGAGCAAGTGCAGGATGGTGTTGGTCGAACCGCCCATGGCGATGTCGAGCATCATCGCGTTCTCGAACGCCTTGAAGTTGGCGATGTTGCGCGGCAGCACGGAGTCATCGTTCTCGCCGTAGTAACGCTTGCACAGCTCGACGATGGTGCGACCGGCCTGCAGGAACAGCTGCTCGCGGTCGCTGTGAGTGGCCAGAGTGGAGCCGTTACCCGGCAAGGCCAGACCCAGTGCTTCAGTCAGGCAGTTCATCGAGTTGGCGGTGAACATGCCGGAGCACGAACCGCAGGTCGGGCAGGCGCTACGCTCGTACTCGGCGACTTTCTCGTCAGAAGCGCTGGAGTCGGCGGCGATCACCATGGCGTCGACGAGGTCGAGGCCGTGGGAGGCGAGTTTGGTCTTGCCCGCTTCCATCGGACCGCCGGAAACGAAGATCACCGGAATGTTCAGGCGCAGCGCGGCCATCAGCATGCCCGGGGTGATCTTGTCGCAGTTGGAAATGCACACGATAGCGTCGGCGCAGTGGGCATTGACCATGTACTCGACGGAGTCGGCGATGATCTCGCGACTCGGCAGCGAATACAGCATGCCGTCGTGGCCCATGGCGATGCCGTCATCGACGGCGATGGTGTTGAATTCCTTGGCCACGCCACCGGCGCGTTCGATTTCGCGGGCGACCAGTTGACCCAGGTCCTTCAGGTGCACATGCCCCGGGACGAACTGGGTGAACGAGTTGGCGATGGCAATGATCGGCTTCTTGAAGTCGTCATCTTTCATGCCGGTGGCGCGCCACAGTGCGCGGGCGCCGGCCATGTTGCGGCCGTGGGTGGATGTTTTCGAGCGGTAATCTGGCATGGAGCACTCCGGGCGGCTAATCACGTACTAAAGGGGAGTGAGCTTCTGTTGACCTCTGAAACACCCGAAAAATGGCCGTGTGTCCGGAAGCTGCCGATGACGTTGCGGGATCGCCGCTGGTCTCAGCCTGAGCTCATAAACCCGCCGGGGATGAATGGCGATGAATGAGGCGATTCTACACCGCTGACGCCGCGAGGGAATGGCGCAAAGCATCGTTGACTTGCTGATGCGGTGCGCGGGATGACGACTGGCAGGGTCAATGGTCGCCTCCGGGCATCAACCTGTTGCTGCGCAGGTTGCTGACGCGGCGGCCAATCACGCTGTTGAGCAACAGGGATATGCCGCTCAACAGGACGAAACCGTAGCCCAGCGTCGCTTGCAGGTTGGCCGGGCCGAGGCTGATCAAGGCGCTGACCAGCCCGCCACAGATAAAGATGATGGTGCTGCCGGCAGACGCCGATGCGCCGGCATTTTCGGCAAACAGGCTCATGGCGCGGGAGGTAGCCGGTGGCCGGGAAATGGTCGTGCCCACCGTGCAGATGAGCATTGGAATCAGCACAGTCGCAGCTGACAAATCATGGTTGGCGGCCAGATAGAGCATTACCAGTCCCGAGAGCAGGATCAGACTCAGCCCGGTAAAAATCTGCTGTTGCGCATTGATATGCCGGTTCAGCACGCTGGCGAGCACGCCGCCAAAGACATAGGCGGCGCCGTAGATCAGCAGGATCAAGGCGAAATCGTAAGGTGCCATCTGCAGCTGCTCCATGAAGATCAGCGGGGAGATGACGATGAAGGAAAAGTGGCAAGCGAAAGCGAATGCGGAAATCAGCCAACAGCCGACAAATTCGAAATTGCCCAGGACGCGCTGATAGGACTGGATGAAGCCAAGGCGGGTGGGATCATGAGGAGGACGGCTGTTATCGAGCAATCGCCAGGTCTTGATCAGAACTGCTGCGGCCAGGGCGATGAAGACCCAGAAGCTGCCGCGCCAGCCGAGCGTGGCTTGCAGAAACGTGCCCGCCAATGGTGATATCGAAATGAAGATGCCCGTTGCGGTGACCATCAGGATCCGCAGGCGATCACGCTCGTTGCCTTCGAACAGGTCTTGCACCAGTGCCTGGGACAGCACGAAGCAACCGCATCCCAGCGCCTGCATCACCCGGAAAATCAGGAACAGCGTGTAGTCATTGCTCAGCACGCAGCCCAGTGCGCCGAGCAGCGACACGCTCATGCCGGCAAGCAGCAGACCTTTGCGCCCGATCACATCTGACAGCGGGCCGATCAATAACTGGGCAAATGCGATGCCCACGGCAAACAGACTGATCGACAGCGCGATGTCGTTTGCCGATCGGCCAAAGTGGGCTGCCAATGCCGGAAAGGAAGGCAGCAGCACATCCAGCGGAAACACGCCAAGCAGGATCATCGCCAGCAGCAGGCTGATTGCTCCGCGCTGTTGTCGGCGGGTGGTTGCACGGCTGTGTTTATCCATCGATCAATCCTGCTTTGGCGAAGAGTGTCTGGTTATGGGGCAATGCAAAGAAGCCGGCCTTGTGCAGGGCCTCCACAGTAGGTTTGCAGCCAACGCGTGCACGGGCGCGGTTGGCCTGCACCGTTGCCGTGCCGCCGACAATCTCCATCACGTCGATCTCGGCAATACCGGCCGAACGCAGGCTTTGTTGCAGCCAGCCTTCATCTGCTTCGAAGAAGATGGAAATGATCTCCACGAGGGTCTTGCTGGCGAACAGGCGTTGACGACTGTTCATCGCAATCCAGAAGTAATGGAAGGCTTCGGCGAAATAGCGGCTGTGCCGGGCTTCGTCGGCAAGGTGATCACGCAACATGTCACTCACACTGGATACCAGCGTGTCGCGGCAGACCTCCAGCAACTCGCGGGCAATGATGGTTTCCGAGACAAATCCCAGCAGGAACCAGGCCAATGCACGGTTTTTCTCCGGCGTGCGCGCGATCAAAGCGTTCATGCGGCTGATCCGCTTCGGAATGACCGGTCGCCGGGTGATGCCGTAGAGCGCAGCGATCTGCTCGGCAATCTGGTTGGAAAACAGCGCGTGGTAGCCCTCGTCGGTATACAGCTGCAGTGCCGCATGTTTCATCGGTAGCGGTATATAAATGGGCAGTTCGCGGTGCACGATGACTTCCACCGCGCGGTTGACGATGCGGTGTTCGAGCAGGGTGGTGTAGTCGAGGAAATACACCAGATGATTGGCGGTAAGGCGGTGCAGGGTTTCGCGACCTTTGGCCTGGATGGCCGGATGCGCCAGATAGGGCACAAAGGCCGGGGGTAACCAGTAGCGGGTTTGCAATTGCTGCTCGACATCGCCCGGTAATCGATAGTCGTGGACACTGCTGCGTACCGATGCACGGTTCTCCCAGCCTGGAAGCGTGAATTTGAGCGACCATGACACCGGGGCTTCGCTCTCGTCCATAGCCGTGGGAATCATGACTGTGCTCCGCTGAGCAGATCACGCATTTCCTGGCACATGGCCTGGCCATCGCTTTGTCCGCAACCGACGAAGAACAACGGTTGCTCGGCGCTGTCCGCGATGCCGAGCAGGGTTTCAATCTGTGCGTCGGCAAACGCGCCGGTCAACCAGGTGTTCAACCCCAGCGTCGTCGCTACCAGTTGAAAGGTTTGCGAGAGATGACCGGCTTCGATGAAGGCCATGCGATAGGCACGCGAGTGCTCGTACTTCCACCAGAGACGATCAAACCTTGCAGTGATGAACACGCCCAGTGGCAGGTTGTTGATGAAATGCTGGCCGCCGAGCAATTGACCCAGCTCGGGATCCGGCAGCGCATTGATCCGACTCAGGGCGTGTTCGGCAGGGTGATAGGCGTAGATGCCGGGTTCCAGTCCGCTGACATTTTGCGCCAGGACAAATCCCTCACAGGCGTTCAATCCGCCGCCGGACGGGCAGCTTCGGCGTGCCTCGAGACCCGGTGCGACCGGATCGTCGTGGGCATTGTCGCGTGGGGGAAGATAGCCGAGGGTCAAATACAGCAGCGTGCCGACCTCATCCAGTGTCACCGCTGCACCGGTGTAGGAACGACAGGTTTTGCGCCTCATCAGGGCCTGAGTCAGGCTGTCATCATCAATGGCGCCCGGTACGGGCAGGGTAATCAGGGGCTGCACTGATCGCCGCGCCCGGGTGTCTGCAGGTTCTGGCTTCGCCAGCACTTCGCTGCAGTGCGCCAGATATTGGCTGGACCACTCGTGGATATTCCGAGGCGTATGTGCGCAAGGTATGTTTTGTGTGCCGATGTGATAGATCTTCGACAATTCATCCCAGCCCCAATTCGGACTGTCTATTTTTGAAGTTATTAAAATGCCGGCGTCCAGAAGTTGTCTGTCTATTATGTTGTTCGGGTCAAATATATCAGGGTTGTGTATAAGGCTGGCGAGGCGATGGGAGTATTCAAGATCAAGTTCGTGTTGAGTATGGTTCTTGTAGTTCCAGACAACTTGTCCGGGCGGGCGCGGCAATATAAAAAGAAAAGGATTGATATACATGGGCTCAGGTCACTCGGGAAAAAGTCTGATGGACGCCAGAGTGCCGGCACTCTCCGGCGTCCAGGCTTACTTAGCGGCCGGTGGCTGCAACCAGAAAGGCCAGGTTGGCGAGTGTGTTTGCTTCGAGATAAATGGTTTTCATGATGTGAACTCCTTGTTCGTTGGTAGTTGGAGTCGCTTCGTTGCGACAACTTCATATTAGTTTGTAATCGAATATTGGCAAGCGGATATTAAGTAGGAATATTCCAGTAATTTTGTCGGAGTGATCTTTTGCAGGAGGCTTACTGTGTAGGTTTAATTTCCATAAATAACAGGCATGACGAAACTTCCTGCAAGGCAGCGAGAAAGAAGTTGTAGGAAGAGGGCAGGACACTCATGTCGAGTGTGAAAAAACGGGGGGAGGGCGCGCAAAAAAAACGGGGAGCTCAGTGGCTCCCCGGTGTGCAAGCGCAATCAGCTGTTGGGCAGCAGACGGCAGGTGAGGCTTTTGATGTAACGGGTTTCAGCGATGGCCGGATGCACCGGATGATCCGGACCCTGACCGCCACGCTCGAGCATCTGGATATTGCGGTCCAGGTGACGGGCGCTGGTCAGCAGGATGTTCTGCAGATCATCTTCCGGCAGGTGCATGGAGCACGAAGCACTGACCAGAATGCCGTCCTTGGTCAGCAGGCGCATGGCTTGCTCGTTCAGACGACGGTAGGCGCCTTCGCCATTCTTCATGTCTTTCTTGCGTTTGATGAACGCTGGCGGATCGGCAACGATCACGTCGAAACGCTCTTCGCTGGCTTTCAGTTCCTTCAGCGCTTCAAAGACATCGCCTTCGATGCAGGTCATCTTGTCAGCGAAACCGTTCAGCGCAGCGTTGCGCTCTACACCGTCGAGGGCGAATGCGGAGGCGTCGACGCAGAACACTTCGCTGGCGCCGAACGCGGCGGCCTGCACGCCCCAGCCACCGATATAGCTATAGAGGTCGAGCACGCGTTTGCCTTTGGCGTAGGGTGCCAGGCGCGCGCGGTTCATGCGGTGGTCGTAGAACCAGCCGGTTTTCTGACCTTGAATGACGGGTGCCTCGAACTTCACGCCGTTTTCTTCCAGCGCTACCCACTCCGGCACCAGACCGAACACGGTTTCGACATAACGGTTGAGGCCTTCGGCGTCGCGGGCTGCGGAGTCGTTCTTGAACAGGATGCCGCTTGGCTTGAGCACCTGGGTCAACGCGGCGATCACGTCGTCCTTGTGCGCTTCCATGGTCGCCGAAGCGATCTGCACCACGAGGATGTCGCCGAAACGATCGACCACCAGACCCGGCAGCAGGTCGGAGTCGCCGTAGACCAGACGATAGAACGGCTTGTCGAACAGACGCTCGCGCAACGATAGCGCGACGTTCAGACGGTGCACCAGCAGCGACTTGTCGAGTGCCAGTTTGATGTCGCGCGACAGCAGGCGCGCGCAGATCAGGTTGTTCGGGCTCATGGCGACGATGCCCAACGGCTTGCCGCCGGCGGCTTCGAGCACCGCCTGATCGCCGGCCTTGAAGCCGTGCAGAGGCGTGGCGGCCACGTCGATTTCGTTGCTGTAGACCCACAAGTGGCCGTTGCGCAGGCGACGGTCGGCGTTGGCTTTGAGGCGCAGGCTAGGCAGGGACATGACGTCGCTCCGGAAAAAAGAGCGGGAGTATAGCGTGTTGAGGTTTGCGCCGGGCTGAGGATGCGATGAAACGCTGATGATGCCTTCGCGAGCAGGCTCGCTCCCGCACTTGGAATGCATTCACCTGTGGGAGCGAGCCTGCTCGCGAAAGCGATTTCAGCTCTTATGCAGCCAGTGCGTCAATCAGGGCCTGACTGAACGCCGGCACATCATCCGGTTGGCGGCTGCTGATCAGGTTGCCGTCCTTGACTACTTCCTGGTCGACCCAGTTGACCCCGGCATTGACCAGATCGTCCTTGACCGTTTTGTAGCTGGTCATGGTCTTGCCATTGACCAGCCCTGCGGAAATCAGCAGCCAGCTGCCATGACAGATCACGGCAATCGGCTTGCCCGCCGAAGCGGCAGTCTTGACCAGATGCTGAGCATCCTGGTCGATACGGATGGTGTCGGAATTCTGCACACCACCCGGCAGCAGCACGGCATCGTATTGATCGATGCTCACGGCCTGAAAAGTGTTGGCGACCGGAAAGTCGTCCGCCGGTTTGTCATGGTTCCAGCCTTTGACCGTGCCAGCCTCGGCGGAAAGAATATCCACCTGCACGCCGGCCTGCTCCAGGGCATCCTTGGGGCCGGTCAGTTCGACCTGTTCGAAACCATCGGTAACCAAAATAGCGACGCGTTTGCCATTGAGGGAAGTTGCCATCGGTAAGCTCCTGAGTCTGTGGAGATTTTGCCTTCGCAGCGAACCGTTGAGGTCCGATGCGCCCTACAGATTCCGAAGCCTGGACGCAGATGAAAGTTCCGACGATGTGCCCATCGGTGTGTCGCCCTGCCGTTCCAGCGGTTAGAATCGCCGCCTGCCCCGGAGTGTGTACTTATGTCCCAAGAGCTGACCACCGAACAGATTCAACAATCGCTGCAAGGCATCAGTGTGCCGGCGCAACCGCAGATCATGGTGGATCTGCAAATGGAGCAGTACATGCCCGATCCGGACCTGGAGGTGATCGCCAAGCTGATCTCCCAGGATCCCGGCCTGTCCGGCGCGCTGCTGAAAATCGTCAACTCGCCGTATTACGGCCTGAGCAACAAGATCACCTCGATCCAGCGTGCGGTAAACCTGTTGGGCAGCCGCTCGATCATCAACCTGATCAACGCGCAGTCGATCAAGGGCGAGATGAACGACGACACCATCGTCACCCTCAACCGTTTCTGGGACACCGCGCAGGACGTGGCGATGACCTGCCTGACCCTGGCCAAGCGCATCGGTACCCAGGCGGGTGACGAAGCCTATGCGTTGGGCCTGTTCCACGATTGCGGCGTGCCATTGATGCTGCAGCGGTTCCCCAATTACATGACCGTGCTGGAAGAGGCCTATGCCAGCGCCAGCCCGGAATGCCGTGTGGTCGATACGGAAAACCGTGTGTTCAACACCAACCACGCCGTGGTCGGTTACTACACTGCCAAGTCCTGGCGCCTGCCGGAGCATGTCAGCGCCGCCATCGCCAACCACCACAACGCGCTGGCGATTTTCAGCGACGAATCGTCGAAGAACAGCCAGCTGAAAAACTTGCTGGCGATTCTGAAAATGGCCGAGCACATCTGCGCCTCGTATCGGGTGCTGGGTAACCAGACCGAAGATTTCGAGTGGAACGCGGTCGGCCCGCTGGTGCTCGATTACGTCGGTCTGTCGGACTACGACTTCGAAACACTCAAACAAACGATTCGCGACCTCGGCGCGCATTGATCCGAGGACACCATGCCTGAACTGCCGGAAGTCGAAACCACCCGTCGCGGGATCGCCCCGCACCTGGAAGGCCAGCGGGTCAGCCGCGTCATCGTCCGCGACCGGCGCCTGCGCTGGCCGATCCCCGAAGACCTCGATGTGCGCCTGTCCGGGCAGCGCATCGTGCTGGTGGAGCGGCGCGCCAAATACCTGTTGATCAACGCCGAGATCGGCACGCTGATCAGCCATCTGGGCATGTCGGGCAATCTGCGTCTGGTCGAGGCCGGGTTGCCGGCGTTGAAGCACGAGCACGTCGACATCGAACTGGAATCGGGTCTGGCCCTGCGCTACACCGACCCGCGACGCTTCGGTGCGATGCTGTGGAGCAACGACCCGCTCAATCACGAACTGCTGATTCGCCTCGGGCCTGAGCCGCTGACCGATCTGTTCGATGGCGAAAGATTGTTCAAGCTGTCACGCGGACGTTCGATGGCGGTCAAGCCGTTCATCATGGACAACGCGGTGGTGGTCGGGGTCGGCAATATCTACGCGACCGAAGCGCTGTTCGCCGCCGGCATCGATCCGCGCCGCGAAGCCGGGGGCATCTCCCGCGGGCGTTACTTGAAACTGGCAATCGAGATCAAACGCATCCTCGCCGCCGCCATCGAGCGTGGCGGCACGACATTGCGCGATTTCATTGGCGGCGACGGTCAGCCGGGATACTTTCAGCAGGAACTGTTTGTCTACGGCCGGGTAGGGCAGCACTGCAAGGTCTGCGGCACCGGTCTGCGTGAAGTGAAGCTCGGTCAGCGCGCCAGCGTGTTTTGCCCGCGCTGCCAGACCTGAAAAAATCCTTGGGTCTATAGTGAGAAGTCTCACTGTTCAGCCCGAAGGATCGTGCCATGAAACTCCTGCAAGTCTTCTTCGTCACGCTGCTGCTGTGTTCCAGTCTGGCTGCTCACGCCTCGGAAAACGGCAGCGGTGACCCGCGATACACCATCCAGAATCCCCCGGCCTACGCCATGCTCGGCGACCTGCTGATTGCCCGACCTTTGCTGGTGGTGGCAACGGTGATCGGTGCGGGAGCGTTTGTGGTGTCGTTGCCGTTTACCGCGCTCGGCGGCGGTGTTGGCGATGCCGGTCAGGCGCTGGTGGTAGACCCGGCGAAAGCGGCGTTTGTGCGGTGCCTGGGGTGTACAGGGGAGGGGTTCGAGCAGCGCGAGTGAGCTAATCGGGTTTCAGGGGTGTGGCTGATGGCCCATTCGCGAGCAGGCTCGCTCCCACAGGAGAATGCATTGCAAATGTGGGAGCGAGCCTGCTCGCGAAGAGGGCCGGACGGGCACTGAAGAGATCAGGCCTTGCCGGTAATCTTGCGGTACTTCTCCATCAACTGTTCTTCAGTTTCCGGATGGGCTTCGTCCAGTGGAATGCAATCCACCGGGCAGACCTGCTGGCACTGCGGCTCGTCGTAGTGGCCGACGCACTGGGTGCACAGGTTCGGGTCGATCACGTAGATCTCTTCGCCTTGGGAAATGGCGGCGTTCGGGCACTCGGGTTCGCAGACGTCGCAGTTGATGCAATCGTCGGTGATGATCAGGGACATGCTAACTCCAGCCGGGGCGGCAGGCCCGGGCGCTATAAATCAATGCGCGCAATTGTGCCGCATTGACGCTCGCAGTGCACGCGGGGGCGATCAAGGGCACTCTTTGGCTGCGATCCAGAAACGAAAGGATCGCAGCCTGCGGCAGCTCCTACTTCTTGAAGCGCAGGGTCAGCGCGTCGGCCACGGCCGGGTGGACGAACTTGCTGATATCGCCGCCCAGCGCGGCAATCTCCCTCACCAGCGTCGAGGAAATGAAAGAATAACGCTCCGACGGTGTGAGAAACAGGCTCTCCACATCCGGTGCCAGTTGGCGGTTCATGTTGGCCAGCTGGAATTCGTATTCGAAGTCCGAGACCGCGCGCAGACCACGCAGGAACACATTGGCGTTCTGCTCTTTGGCGAAATGCGCGAGCAGCGTCGAGAAACCGACCACTTCCACGTTAGGCAGGTGTTTGGTGACCTCGCGAGCCAGTTCCACCCGTTGTTCCAGCGGGAACAGCGGGTTCTTTTTCGGGCTGGCGGCGACCGCAATGATCACGTGATCGAACAGGCGCGAGGCGCGTTCGACCAGATCGCCATGGCCCTTGGTAATAGGGTCGAAGGTACCTGGGTACAACACTCGGTTCATCGCGTCGTCCTGGCGGGAGTCCGTTGGGGAGTCGGATGGTATCGCAGCCTTCCCGGTCGGCCAAGTCGCCTGTTGGGTAAGAAAGCACTATAGACGATAGGAATATTCCGCTTTTTCATGGATTTTTCAGTCGGTCAGCCAAGGCTGTCGCCAGTTGCGCGGTCAGGCCATACACCGACAACTGCGGGTTGGCGCCGATGCTGGTGGGGAACAGCGAGCCGTCGTGAATCGACAGATTGCGCAGTTGATGATGGCGACCGAGGCTGTCGGCGACCGCGCTTTTCGGATCTTCACCCATCGCACAACCACCCATCACGTGGGCACTGCCCAGTCGCGTGCGGTACAGCTCCAGGCTCAATCCGTCGATCAGCGAGCGCGCCTCAGCCAGTGTCTTCACATAGCGACCGTCGGCGTGCATCGGCATGACCGATTGCGCGCCGCCGGCGAACTGGATTTCGGCCATGACGTGAAAGGCCCGGCGCAAACCGTCCCAGGCGTACTGCGAAACCTGATAGTCGAGCACCGGCGAGCCATCACCGCGCAGCTCCACCGAGCCACCGCTGCTGTCCGGATGGAAGCCATCGCGCAGCAGCGCCAGCATCGCGTGGGTGTGCGGCAGATCAGCCATGTGTTGCGCGTTCTCTTGACCGAAACCGCCGAGCAGTGTGGCGGCCAGCGCCGGGTGCAGCGGCGGCACTTCGAGTTTGAAAGCCATCGGCCCGGTGGTGCCGTCCTTCCACTGAAAATGGTCGGAGTAGATCGACTGCGGCGCGCCGTAGAACGGATTGACCACCTCGGCGAAACGCGCGGCGGACATGTTCACCGGATGCAAAAAGGTGCGCTTGCCTATGCGCTCATGCGGATCCGGCGCGTCGGAGCGCAGCAACAGCGCCGGGCTGTTGATGCCGCCGCCGGCCAGCACATAATGCCGCGCCTTGACGGTGATGCTGCGCCCGGTCGGCTCGACGCAGCGTTCGTCCATCGCCACGCAATGCAGCCCGGTAACCTTGTCGCCGCTGATCAGCAGCTTCTCCACCCGCGCCAGATACAGCAGCTCGCCGCCCTTTTCCAGCGTCGCCGGGATGGTCGTGACCATCATCGATTGCTTGGCGTTGCTCGGGCAGCCCATGCCGCAATAGCCCAGATTCCAACAACCGCGAACGTTGCGCGGGATCACGTGCCAGCTGTAGCCGAGGTGCTCGCAGCCTTTGCGGATCACGTCGTTATTGGCGTTGGGTGGCACCATCCACGGCGCGACGCCCAGGCGCTGCTCCATTTTTTCGAACCACGGCGCCATCTCTGCCGGGCTATGGCCTGTGACGTTGTGCTCGCTGGCCCAGTGTTCGAGGGTCGGCTCGGGCGTGCGGAAGCTCGAGGTCCAGTTGATCAGCGTCGTACCGCCGACCGCGCGGCCCTGCAGGATCGTGATCGCGCCGTCCTTGCTCATGCGCCCGATGCCTTCCTGGTAGAGGCTGCTATAGGCCTCGTCTTCGAGCAGTTTGAAATCCGAGCTGGTCTTCAGCGGGCCTTCTTCGATCAGCAGGACTTTGTAGCCGGCCGCGCTGAGGATCTCTGCCGTGGTGCCGCCGCCGGCGCCACTGCCGATGATCGCCACGTCGGCTTCGAGGGTGAGGTCGTCGCTCAATTGCGCGCCGTTGTAGGTTTTCCAGCCTCGGGCGAGGCCTTCGCGGAAGGGATCGGGTACGGGCATCGGTCAGGTTCTCTTTATTGTTCTGGATGCTGAGGTGATGCAGCAGGCCCCTTCGCGAGCAGGCTCGCTCCCACAGGGGGATGCATTTCAAATGTGGGAGCGAGCCTGCTCGCGAAGGCCGCGCCCTGGTTTCAGACCTTAGGCGGCCCGGGATAACCGCAATGCGCCCAGGACTCGGCGCGGGTGTACCAGGCCATCATCACCATCTGCTGCAACGAGCTGTGGCCCATGCGCAACAAGCTCAGTGAACTGTTCTCCCAGCGTTCAAGGAAATGCCGCATCGCTTCAGGGCTGGCGTTTTCCCAACTGCCCCAGATGCCGGTGAGCGGGCCACGGGTCACGGCCATGCCGAGCACATCGAAGAGTTGCCGAGTGAGCTTGAGCATTTCCGGCGACACGTGATCAAGGCTGTAGTCCAGTGACTTCAGCGTGCCGTCGAGCGCAGCGGGCATTTCCCCGGTGGCAACGGCGCCGTCGAGCATCACCGGGATCAGCGCACGCAGGAACAGTAGATCGCCGTCGCGCAAACTGACGAAGCCGTTGGCGCTGACGCTCGACGAGCAGCCAGTGAGGCTGGCGCCAAGGCCGGCGGTGGCGAGAAACGCGCTGGCGCCGAGGCTGAATTTCAGCAGGCCACGGCGCGACAGGGCAGGTGTTTCGGTCAGGCTTGGGTGCATTGTTTTTATTACCCGGCGTCGACGAACGTTTAGCGAATGAACAGCTTCTGAATCAGTTTCTGAATCGATGTGCCGTAGGGCGGGTAGATAAGCCGGGCCGCGTTGAAGCGCTGTTTGATCAGCACGCCCTTGGCCTTGCTGAAGGTCAGGAAACCTTCGTGGCCGTGGTAATGGCCCATGCCCGAGGGGCCGATGCCACCGAAGGGCATATCGTCCTGAGCGACATGCAACAAGGTGTCGTTCAGGCATACGCCGCCGGAATGGGTCTCGTGCAGCACGCGATGCTGTTCGCGTTTGTCGTAGCCAAAGTAGTAAAGAGCCAGAGGACGAGGCCGCTGATTGATGTAAGCGAATGCCTGCTCCAGATCGCGATAGGGCACGATCGGCAGCAACGGGCCGAAAATCTCGTCCTGCATCACCGTCATCTCATCGCTGACATTGAGCAGCACGCTGTGCGGCATGCGTCGGCCCTGGCCTTGTTCGAACAGTGGGATCAGCAGCGCGCCCTTGCTGGTCGCGTCGCTGACGTAACCGTTCAGTCGGGCCATCTGGCGTTCGTTGATGATCGCGGTGTAGTCGGCGTTGTCGGCCAGTGTCGGGTAGAAGCCTTTCACAGCCTGACGGTAGGCCTCGACGAAGGCGCCGACGCGGTCTTCCGGCACCAGCACATAGTCGGGCGCGACGCAGGTCTGCCCGGCGTTGAGGGTTTTGCCGAAGGCGATGCGTTCGGCGGCGTCCTTGAGCGGTACGTCTCTGGAGACGATGGCCGGCGACTTGCCGCCCAGTTCCAGGGTGACCGGCGTGAGGTTTTCCGCCGCAGCGCGCATGACGTGTTTGCCGACGCTGGTGGAACCGGTGAACAGCAAGTGATCGAACGGTAGACGCGAGAACGCTACGCCGACATCCGCTTCGCCCAGCACTACACAAACCAGGTCTTCGGGAAAGATCCGCGCGAGCAGCTCTTTGAGCAACAGGCCGGTGGCCGGGGTCGATTCGCTGAGCTTGAGCATCACCCGATTGCCCGCCGCCAGGGCGCCGACCATCGGCCCTACGGCCAGATACAGCGGGTAGTTCCACGGCACGATCACACCGACCACGCCCAGCGGCTGGTAAACCACCTTTGCCGAAGCAGGCTGGAAGGCCATGCCGACCTTGCGCCGCGATGGCTTCATCCAGTTCTTCAGATGACGGCTGGCGTAGTGAATGCCGTGCAGGCTCGGCATCAGTTCGGCGAGCAGGGTTTCGTCGACGCTGCGGTGACTGAAATCGGCGCTGATCGCCTCGATCAATGCCTGCCGCTCAGCGCTGAGCAAATCGCGCAAAGCCTTGAGCCATTGTTGCCGCTGTGCGGCCGGCGGCATCGGGTTGGCGGCATATGCGGCCCGTTGTGCCTGGAACTGCCGATCGAGGGTTTCAAGAGGCTGTTGCAGGGTTTGCAGGTAGGCAATGTCGGCAGTCATCGCGGGCTCCGGATTTTATTGTAATGGGCACTTTTTAGAGTCTAAGCTCTAGAAAGTCAAACGACTTCCGTGCACGGCAAGGTTTTATCCATTTCCGGTTAGGTCGTAAGATGCGCCGTCTACGCACTCTGAATTAAAGCTCAAGCCATGGCCCCACGAATAAAAACCAGCGAGCGCATCGTTCAGAACAGCCTGGAGCTGTTCAATCAGCAGGGCGAGCGCAGCGTCAGCACCAACCACATCGCCGCGCACATGGAGATTTCTCCGGGCAACCTGTACTACCACTTCCCCAACAAGCAGGCGATCATCGCCGTGTTGTTCAGTGAGTACGAAGCCCTGGTGGACAGCTTTTTGCGTCCGCCTCAGGGTCGCCCGGCGACCGTCGAGGACAAGCGTTTCTATCTCAAGGAACTGCTCTCGGCCATGTGGCGCTACCGTTTCCTGCATCGTGACCTTGAGCATCTGCTCGACAGCGATGCGGAACTGGCCGCGCGCTATCGGCGTTTTTCCCAGCGCTGCGTGATCCAGGGCGCAGCGATCTACGAAGGCTTCGTCGCCGCCGGCATCCTGAAAATGGACCGTGTGCAGATCGAATCGCTGACCCTCAATGCGTGGATCATCCTGACGTCGTGGGTGCGTTTTCTGTGCACCACCCGGGAAAACTCCAACCACCTCAGCGAACAGGCCGTGAAGCGTGGCGTGTATCAGGTGCTGGTGCTTGAGTCAGGGTTTGTCACCGATCAGGCGCGGGATGAAGTCAACGCACTGTTCGACGAGTTCTATGTGCCGCTGGCGCAGGCCCTTGAAGACGTGAAATAAACCGTTCAGCCGAATTCCACAGGAGCCCGTTATGTCGATTGCGCAGTTGATCAGCCCACAAGCTTTGGACGCTCGCAAAGAGCAGCCGGGGCTGGTGATTCTCGATTGTCGTTTCGCCCTCGAAGATCCGGATTACGGCCAGCGCAGCTACGCCGAAGGGCATATTGCCGGGGCGAGTTTCGCCGATCTGGAACGGGATCTGAGCGGTAAAGTCGAGAAGGGCGTGACCGGGCGTCATCCGTTGCCCGAGCCGGCGGTGTTGATCGAGCGCCTGCAAGCCTGGGGCATCAGCAACGACAGCGATGTGGTTTTGTACGACGACGGCCCGGGTGCGTATGCGGCGCGGGCGTGGTGGTTGCTGGCATGGCTGGGCAAGCGCGACGGCGTGTTCATTCTCGACGGCGGGCTCAAGGCCTGGCACGCGGCCGGCCTGCCGCTGAGCCTGGATCCGCCGAGCATGACGCCCGGCCACTTCAGCGGTCAGCCGGACATGAGCCTGCTGCTCAGCGCCGAGCAACTGCTACAACGTCTCGGCCAGCCAACCCTGACCCTGCTCGACGCCCGCGCCTTGCCGCGCTTCAAGGGCGAAGTGGAACCGATCGATCCGGTCGCCGGGCACATTCCCGGCGCGCAGTGCGCGGCGTTCACCGACAACCTCGGCAGTGATGGACGTTTTTTGCCGGCGGAGCAGCTCAAGCAGCGCTTTGCGGCGAAGCTGGGTGATCGCTCACCGTCGGAACTGGTCGCCTACTGCGGCTCCGGGGTGACGGCGTGCCATAACCTGTTCGCACTGTGCCTGGCTGGGTATCCGCTGGGGGCGCTGTATGCCGGATCGTGGAGCGAGTGGATCAACGAACCGTCGCGCGGGATTGCCACGGGCGAATAAACACAGCGATCTCCTGTAGGAGTGAGCCTGCTCGCGATGGCGGTGGGTCTGTGAGTTAAATGCCAACTGACTCACCGCTTTCGCGAGCAGGCTCGCTCCCACATTGAACCAGGTTGTGCCATGCATTTTGATGCCGACACAAATCCCTGTGGGAGCGAGCCTGCTCGCGAAGGCGTCCTGTCAGGCATTGAATTTCCAGACTGACCCACCGCCATCGCGAGCAGGCTCACTCCTGCAAGGGATATGCGGCGTTCATTGAGCGAGTGCGGCCAGCCATTGTGGTATGCGCCGCTCCAGGTAATACCCGGGCTGGCGAAACGAGCCGTCGACGAAACCGACATGACCGCCACGCGTTTGCAATTCGAACTGGGTGCAGGCTGACAACTCATCGGCTTGCGGCAGGCTGTGGGGAAATACGAACGGATCATCCGCTGCCTGAATGATCAGCGTCGGCGTGCGGATCTCGCCTAGGTAGTAGCGGCTCGAGGCGCGGCGGTAGTAATCCTCGGCATCGGTGAAACCATGCAGCGGCGCGGTGACCCGGCCGTCGAAATCCCAGAACGTACGCATGTTTTCCAGCGAGCCGAGCGCGGCCAGTTTCGCCAGGCCGTCTTCGCGCCCGTCATGCTGGAACTGGCGCTGCTTGTTCTTGATGTAGGCGACCATTTCGCGCATGAAATGCGCCTGGTAAACCCGCGAAAACCCCTGGCCGATACGATCGGCACATTGATCGAGGCGGAACGGTACCGACACCGCCACCGCGCCGAGCACACCGCTGTTGCTGCCGGTTTCGCCAAGATGTTTGAGCAGCACGTTGCCGCCCAGTGAATAGCCGACCGCGTACAACGGCGCCAACGGTCGTTTCGCGCGCAGGTGCTGGATGGCTTCGGCAAGGTCTTCGCTGGCGCCGGAGTGGTAGCTGCGCGGCAACAGATTCGGCTCGCCGGAACAACCGCGCCAGTTCAGCGCGACGCTGGCCCAGCCCTGCTCGGCCAAGGCCTTTTGAATGCCCGCCACATAGGGCGAATTGGATGAGCCGGTCAAACCGTGCAGCACCAGTACCAACGGCGCCTCGGCGCTGTGCGGGCCGTGCCAGTCGAGGTCGAGGAAGTCGCCGTCCTCGAGCCACAGGCGTTCGCGTTCGCGCTCGATGTGCACGGTCTTGCGCCACAGCGGACCCCACAGGGTTTGCAGATGCGGATTGCCGAGGCCGAAGGCCGGAACGAAACGCGAGGCGGGAAGCGGGGACGGTGATTGCACGGCAAATCTCGACAGGTCTTGCGTAAAGCGACCGGCGCACAGGGCGGGCTGTCGCTTCTCAACGAAAGCGCCTAACTTGCCACAAAGCCCGGGTCGGCGCGACACATGTCCTCTTCAGCCTGACCGATCGGCGCAACCTCCGGTCCAGGCAGTGGCTGTTGCTCGACACTGGGGCCGACCGTAACCGACACCCAGCGATCAACAGACAAGTGACGGTTCATAGCGAGTTTGATGTCGTCCACCGTCAGCCTCTGCACTTGTTGCATTGTGTAATCCAGATCGAGCGGCAAGTCGTAGCGGTTGATCTCCACGAGTCTGGCCAGAATGTGCCGGTTGCTGGCGCTGGTGAGCACATTTCTGTTGGCCAGCCTGCGCTTGAGGTGCTCGAGTTCCGGGGCGGTCGGCCCTTCCCGAAGAAAATCATTGAGCATCGAGCGCACCAAAGCGACGGTGCTGTCGCTCATGGAGCTACCGGTCTGCAAGGTGACGGTCAGCAACCCGGCGCCACCAGCCCAATTGACGCTGGCGCCATACACGTCATAAACCTGTCCGCGTTTGTGCCGCAGTTCATTCATCAACCGACTGTTGCTGCCTCCGGCGAGAATCTGACTGGCGGCGTACAAGGCGGTGTGATCGGCATGTCGTCGCGGCACGCTGATTTGGGCAAAGGTAATGTGGGTCTGCAGTTGATTCAGTTCCAGGTGACTGGACTGGACGTTTCCGGGTGTTGCCATTGCTGAAGACACCAGCGCGTCAGGAGGCTTGGGCAGGGCATTGCTGATCTGCAGGCTGATCGCTTGTGCCTGGTCCAGAGTGAGGTCGCCGACGAGGGTAATTTGCGCATGTCGGGCAGCGTAATAGCGGCGATGGAAATCCTCCACGGCGGCGCGGGTCACGGCATTGAGGCCCCATTGCGTGCCATAGACCGGAAGGCTGTACGGGCTGTCCGGCGCAAGCAGTGCCTTGATGCTCTGCGAGGCCAGACCCGCGGCATCGCCTTGCTCTGCGATGAGCGCGGCGCGCAGTTCGTCTTTCACTGGCGGCAGGCGCTGGGCGCTGAGCGATGGCTCGCTGAATATTCGCGTCAACAGATCCATCGCCGGTAGGCGCTTGGCCGGATCGCTGAGGCTGCGCAGGGAGAACACGGCGCGGTCGTGATCGATGTCCATTTCCCATTGCGCGCCGAGCCCGTCGAAGGTTTCGACGATGGCGGACAAATCCTTGCCGGGGATACCTTCATTGAGCATGGAAAAGGTCGTGGCAGCCAGGCCCGGCAGGCTACCGTCGCGGGCGCTGCCTGCGGCGAAGCTGACGTGAATATCGAACATCGGCAGATCGCTCGTGCGCACGAACAGCACCTTGGTGCCGGTCAGGGTTTTCCAGCCCCTGATCTGCAATGCGCGCGGCTTGATTTCCAGCGCTTGGACTTCGCTGAGCGATTGCAGGCGCGATGTCCGCGCTTGTTCAGGCTGACCATCAGCGCAAGCCGCCGCAGCCGACAGCCACATCAGGACCAACCCCGTGCGCCTTGAGGACCTGCTCATCGGACGTCCACCTTGCGTACGTGGGCAACGCTGAGACGCTCGGGGGTCAGCCACGTGGCGGCCACTTCGCGGATCTGTTGCGGCGTCACTTTCGCCAATGCAGCTGCATCTTCATCGAGTATTCGCCAAGGCAAGCCGATGGCCTGGAGCCTGGCCAGCTGACGCGCCTGTTCCTGAATCGAATCGCGGGCATACACCTGCTGCGCGATCAGTTGCGTGCGTGCCCGCTCGAGCTCTTCTGCCGACGGTGGTGTGGTGCGCAACGTTTCGATCTGCTCCCACACCCGCGCTTGCGCACCTTCAAGATCGGTCAGCGGCGGATCGGCCAGCTCGGCAGTCAACAGCAGCAGGCTGTCGCCGCGCGTCCGTTCGTCGTAGTGAGTGTCGACACGATTGAGAACGCGGTCGGTGAAAATCAATTTCTTTTGCAGGCGCGCGCCATGTGCGCCGCCGAGTATCGCGTTGATCAGGCGCAGGGCGTGCACGGTGTGCAGGTCTTTGGCCGTGGCCAGTCCGGGCAGATTGAAAGCCATCAGCAACCGCTCTGCTGGGACATGGCGCTGCAAGGTCAGTCTGCGTTCGCCCGGCACTTTCAGCTCCACGGGCCGTAACAGGCGCGGCACGGGACGATTTGTGAGCGCGCCAAAATAGCGCTCGGCCAGAGGCTGCACGTGTGCGAGCGTGACATCGCCGACGATCACCAGTACGGCGTTGCCCGGCGCATAACGGCTTTGATACCAATGGCGAAGTTCCTTGGCGTCCACGTGCTGCAGGTCGTGCATCCAGCCGATGACTGGCGTGCGATAGCTGTTGGCGACATGCGCCTGGCTGGTGAAGTGTTCCAGCACAGCGGCGTCAACATCGTCGTCAATGCGCAGCTGGCGCTCTTCGCGGATGACTGCCAGTTCGGTTTCCAGGTCGTCGACGTGCAAATCAGCAGTCGTCATCAGGTCGGCCATCAGCTCGAAAACCACGCCCAGATAGCGCGGCGACAAGGTCTGGTAGTAGCCGGTGACGTCCTCGGCGGTGAAGGCATTTTCTTCGGCACCCAGGGATTCCAAAAGACGCGAAGCCTCACCGGCGCAGGTCTTGCGGCTGCCTTTGTAGAGCATGTGTTCAAGAACGTGCGATAGCCCGGCTTGCCCCGGCGCCTCGTCTGCCGAGCCGACCTTGAACCACAAATGCGAAGTGACCAGCGGCGCACGGTGATCCTCGCGCACCAGTACCTGCAAACCGTTTTCCAGGGTGAATTGATGAGTCGGCGGGGGCGTGGCGGCCAGCGTCATGAACGGCGCGAGGCCAAGAAAAAGCAGCATCCGGCTGCAGAGCGTATCCATACGCGAAATCCTCAGTGGTTAACGCAGATTGCGGCAACCACTGTGGCTGACTGCGAGGCACTGGGTGCGGTAACTATCTACCGCACGCTAAAGCGCAGTGCGGATGGTTCAGGCGCTGCGCTGCCACAACGCGTAATACACACGACCGGATTTCTGTTCGCGGTGCAGGCGCCAGTTGCCCGGCAGGCCCAGCGTCGATGGCGCTGTTTCGCTTTCCGTGTAGATCCATGAATCGGCCGCGAGCCATTGGCGCTCTTCCAGCAAAGTACAAACCGCTGGCAACAGGTTCTGGTTGAACGGCGGGTCGAGGAACACCAGATCGAACGGCGTCGCGGTCTGGGTTTCCAGGTAGCGCAGCGCATCGGCAGTTTGCACCTGGCCGTTGCTGCAACGCAGGGTGCCGAGGTGCTCTTTCAGGCTGGAAACCGCAACGTTGCTGGCGTCCAGCGCCTGGGCCGTGGCCGCGCCTCGGGACAGCGCTTCGAGAAACAGCGCGCCGCTGCCGGCGAACGGGTCGAGCACTTTCGCCCCTTCGACATAGGGCGCGAGCCAGTTGAACAGGGTTTCACGCACGCGATCCGGGGTCGGGCGCAGGCCCGGTGCGTCGGGGAAGCTCAGCTTGCGGCTGCGCCACTGGCCGCCAATGATGCGCAGCTGATTGACGCCGTTGTGCACGTTTTGCACAGGTTTTTTCGGTGCTCGAGTGGCCATTAATGCTCCGGAACCCCGAGCGGTTGCTCGGCAGGTTTATCAGATGGGGCCGGTAACGGCTTTTGCGGCACGGTCGGGCCAGCGGTGACGATGACCATTTTCTCCGTGCTCAGGTGTTTGTTCAGCGCATCGCGGACCTGCTCTACGGTCAGGCTCTGCGACTGCCGCATGAAATCGTCGAGATAGCTCAGTGGCAGATTATAGAAGCCCATCGCGCCCAATTGGCCAACGATGTCGGCGTTGCTCGCGGTGGACAGCGGGAAGCTGCCGGCCAGTTCGCGCTTGGCATCGTCGAGTTCTTTCTGTGTCGGCCCGGTTTTCAGGTAGTCGGCGAGCACGTCCTGCACCAGTTTCAGGGTGCCTTCGCTCATCTCGGCGCGGGTCTGCAGGTTGATCATGAACGGGCCACGGGCCTGCATCGGGCTGAACGCCGAATACACGCCGTAGGTCAGGCCGCGCTTCTCGCGCACTTCGCTCATCAGGCGCGTACCGAAACCACCGCCGCCGAGGATCTGGTTGCCCAGCGACAGCGCGGCGTAATCCGGATCATCGCGATCGATGCCCAGTTGCGCGAGCATCAGGTTGGTCTGTTTCGACGGAAACTCGATGTGGTTGACGCTGGCTTGCGGTTCCTGCGGCGCAGCGATTTTCGCCAGTGCCGGGCCTTTCGGCAGGGCAGAGGAGACCTGATTGGCGATCGCCTCGGCTTCGGCTCGCGACAAATCACCAACCAGCGCAATCACCGCATTGCCGGCGGCGTAGGCCTTGGCATGGAACTCGCGTAATTGCGCGACGGTGATCTTCGGCACGCTTTGGGCATTGCCATCGCTGGAATGCGCGTACGGGTGATCGCCATACAGACGCTTCATCAGCTCCAGGCTGGCGAGTTTGCCGGGGTTCTGTTTCTGATATTCGAAACCGGCGAGCAGTTGGTTCTTGATGCGCGCGAAGGAATCGGCGGGGAAGGTCGGTTTGCCGACCACATCGGCGAACAGCTTCAACGCCGGTTCACGCTGCTCAGGTGCGCTCAGGCTGCGCAACGAGGCCAGCGCCATGTCCTTGAACGCACCGTTGCCGAAGTCGGCCCCAAGGCCTTCAAAACCCTGGGCGATGGCGCCGACGTCTTTGCCGGCGATGCCTTCGTTGAGCATGGCGTTGGTCAGCACTGCGAGGCCGGGGACGTTGCCATCCTGGCTGCTGCCAGCGGCGAAGATCAGGCGCATGTCGAACATCGGCAGCTCATGCGCTTCGACGAACAGCACTTTGGCGCCTTCAGCGGTGTTCCAGGTCTGCACATCGAGCTTGCGGCTGGCCGGGGCCTTGCCATCGAGTTCGGCCAGCGATTGCAATTTCTGGCTGGACTTGGCGTTATCCAAGGCTTCGCTGGCGTGGCTGTCAGCGCCGGGCGACAGATACACAGCCGCCGAGCCGATCACCGCGACAGCAATCAGGCCAAGCAGCATCAGGCGTGGGGTTTTGCGCTCACTCATGAGTCGTCTCCAAAGGCAGGACGTGGGCGACGCTGAGACGTTCGCGGGTGAAATACTTTTTCGCGGCGTTCTGGATGTCTTGCGGGGTCACGCTTTCCAGATCGGCCAGTTCGGTGTCCATCAGCTTCCACGACAGACCGACCGTTTCCAGTTGACCGATCGCGGTGGCCTGGCTGGTGATCGAGTCACGCTCGTAGACCAGGCCGGCGATGACTTGAGCGCGGACGCGTTCCAGCTCTTCGGCAGACGGCGCGGTGGTTTTCAGTTGCTCAAGCAGTTTCCACAAGCCGGCTTCGGCCTGGGCGATGGTCTTTTTCTTCTGCGTATTTGGCGTGGCCGACAGGGTGAACAGGCTGTCACCACGGGTGTAGGCGTCATAGTCCGACGAGCCGCCGGAGACCAGCTCTTCGCCACGTTCCAGCTGCGTCGGGATGCGCCCGCTGTAGCCGCCATCGAGCAGCGCGGAGATCAGGCGCAGGGCGTTGACCGAGCGTTTGTCTTCAGCGGTAGCAATGCTCGGCACGTTGAAGCCAAGCATCAGGCTCGGCAGTTGGGTCTGCACGCGCAGGGTGATCTGGCGTTCGCCGGGCTCGGCCAGTTCCAGCGGTTTTTTCGCCGGTGGCACGTCGCGTTTGGCGACCGGGCCGAAGTAGCGCTGGGCGAGGGTTTTCACTTCGTCCGGAGTGACGTCACCGACCACCACCAGCGTGGCGTTGTTCGGCGCGTACCAGGATTGGTACCAGTGGCGCAGTTCCTCGACTTTCATACGGTCGAGGTCAGCCATCCAGCCGATGGTCGGCGTGTGATAACCGCTGGCCGGGTAGGCCATGGCCTTGTAGCGCTCGTAGGCCTTGGACATCGGCTTGTCATCGGTGCGCAGGCGGCGCTCTTCCTTGATGACTTCGATTTCCTTGGCGAACTCGTCGGCCGGCAGGCGCAGATTGGCCATGCGGTCGGCTTCCAGCTCAAAGGCCACGCCGAGACGGTCACGGGCCAGCACCTGGTAATAAGCAGTGAAGTCGTCGCTGGTGAACGCGTTCTCTTCGGCGCCGAGGTCGCGCAGGATCAGCGAGGCTTCGCCGGGGCCGACTTTTTCGCTGCCCTTGAACATCATGTGCTCAAGCGCGTGGGACAGACCGGTCTGCCCCGGAGTCTCGTAGCTGGAGCCGACCTTGTACCAGATCTGCGAAACGACCACCGGCGCACGATGGTCTTCGCGCACGACGACCTTGAGGCCGTTGTCGAGGGTGAATTCATGGGTCGGTTGCGGGTCGGCCGCCAAGGCCGAAAGGGGCAGGCAGACTGCGCTGAGCAGCAGGCCAGCAGCGCGGCGGGCTAGAGCATTCATTCGTTTTTCAACCTGTTGGGCTGCCCGCTTGGTCTTAGCGTCGGCGGGCGAGAGGTAGGGCGTGTCATTGATCATTACCAGTACCGCGCCGGCGCCTGATAGTGTGCAGGGCAAGGCGCGAGGAGTGTGGTTTGGTTGTTCCAAATAAACTCCGAGCAACGCAGCCCTGCACACTATCAGGCCCGGCCCTCCGGGTGGCGCCTGAAAACGGGCCATACTGCGTTGCAGTCCTTGGCAAGGAAAGCACATTCCCTGCGGCCTGCGCCTTGTCTGGCCCGTTTTCAGGCGGCCACGCGGTACTGGTAATGATCAATGACACGCCCTAGGATACTGATCCGTTTTACTGGCGGCCACGCCTATCAGGCTTCAGGGTTTGATAAGGCTGTATAGGTTTGCGGCGAAAAGCTGTGTTTTCCCCACTAAACTCCGCGTTTTCGCCGATCTTTGCCGGTTTAGATCAACGTTAATACGATCCTTGAGGTGCCTTCGGTGCCTCGACAAAATGTTGCGCGTGAACAAGCTGGGTGAAACACAGTCTGTTCTGCATCGAATATTTATTTGCCGGGGCGCCCTGTTGGCGCGTCGCTACCGTGAGATAGCCGTCCTCCATGTTTGGTTCCAACGACGACAAGAAGAGCCCAGCTGCGGCTGGCGAGAAGAAAAGCCTGTTCGGATGGCTGCGGAAGAAACCGCAGGAACCCGTCGTCGAACAGCCGCCCGCGATTCCTGAGCCGGCCCCTGCGCATGCACCTGTAATAGAAGAAGAGCCGGCGCCGATTGTGCTGCCGATCGCCGAGCCGGTGCTGCAACCGGAGGTTGAAGCCGAGCCGGAAGCGCCCGCCGCTCCCGAACTGCCGCTGACGCCCGCTGCCGAGCCGTGGCTGACCTTGCCGGTGGCAGAAGAGCCGGTGGCCCTGGTTGAAGAAGCGGCGCCGCATGTGACGCCAGTGATTCCTGCGCCGGTTGCCGAGGTTGCGGCGCAGCCTGTGCCTGAACCGGTTGTCGAGCCAGCGCCGGTCATTTCTGAACCCGCCGCCCCGGTTGTCTCGCCGTCGGAGCCTGCACCGATTGCCGCTGCGCCGGTTGTCGCTCCGGTCGTGCCGGTCGAAGTCCCTGTAGAAGCGCCAGTCGAAACCCCGCGCACCGAAGAAACCAAAGCCGGTTTCTTCGCCCGCCTCAAGCAAGGCCTGTCGAAGACCAGCGCCAGCATCGGCGAGGGCATGGCCAGCCTGTTCCTCGGGCGCAAGACCATCGACGATGACCTGCTCGATGACCTCGAAACCCGACTGCTGACCGCCGACGTCGGTGTCGAGGCTACGACGCAGATCATTCAGCGTCTGACCCAGAAGGTTGCACGCAAGGAACTGGCAGACGCCGACGCCCTGTACAAATCCCTGCAGGCCGAACTGGCCGCAATGCTCAAACCGGTCGAACAACCGCTGAAAATCGCCTCGCAGAACAAGCCGTTCGTGATTCTGGTGGTAGGCGTCAACGGCGCCGGCAAAACCACCACCATCGGCAAACTGGCGAAGAAGCTGCAACTGGAAGGCAAGAAAGTCATGCTCGCCGCTGGTGACACCTTCCGTGCTGCGGCGGTAGAGCAATTGCAGGTCTGGGGCGAGCGCAACAAGATTCCGGTGATCGCTCAGCACACCGGCGCCGATTCCGCTTCGGTGATCTTCGACGCCGTGCAAGCGGCCAAGGCCCGTGGCATCGACGTGCTGATCGCTGATACCGCCGGTCGCCTGCACACCAAAGACAACCTGATGGAAGAGCTGAAAAAGGTTCGCCGGGTGATCGGCAAGCTCGATGCCGACGCGCCGCATGAAGTGCTGTTGGTGCTCGACGCCGGCACTGGCCAGAACGCGATCAACCAGGCCAAGCAGTTCAACCAGACCGTCGAACTGACCGGCCTGGCGCTGACCAAGCTCGACGGTACCGCCAAGGGCGGGGTGATTTTCGCCCTGGCCAAGCAATTTGGTCTGCCGATCCGCTACATCGGCGTCGGTGAGGGCATCGACGATTTGCGTACCTTTGAAGCCGAACCCTTTGTCCAGGCACTGTTTGCCGAGCGGGAGCGTTCATGATTCGTTTCGAACAGGTCGGTAAACGCTACCCGAACGGTCACGTCGGCTTGCATGAGCTGAGCTTTCGAGTCCGTCGTGGCGAGTTCTTGTTTGTCACCGGCCACTCCGGTGCCGGTAAATCCACGCTGTTGCGCCTGTTGCTGGCAATGGAACGGCCGACCAGCGGCAAATTGCTGCTCGCCGGGCAAGACCTGAGCACCATCAGCAATGCGCAGATTCCATTTCTGCGTCGGCAGATCGGCGTGGTGTTCCAGAATCACCAGTTGCTGTTCGATCGCACGGTGTTCAACAACGTCGCATTGCCGCTGCAGATCCTCGGCCTGTCCAAGGTCGAGATCGCCAAGCGCGTCGATTCGGCGCTGGAACGCGTGGCGCTGTCGGACAAATCCGATCTGTACCCGGGCGATCTGTCCACCGGTCAGCAACAGCGCGTCGGCATTGCCCGCGCCATCGTCCACCGCCCGGCCTTGCTGCTGGCGGACGAACCGACCGGTAACCTCGACCCGCGTCTGGCGGCGGAAATCATGGGCGTGTTCGAAGACATCAACCGTCTGGGCACCAGCGTGCTGATCGCCAGTCACGACCTGGCACTGATCGCGCGCATGCGTCATCGCATGCTGACCCTGCAACGCGGCCGCTTGATCGGCGACGGGGAGGCCGGGGTATGAGTGCGACACGCAGTCCGAAGGTTTCCGAGCGCGTGGCCCCGAAAGCCGCCGATCCGCAACCGCAGAAAAAGAAAAAGCACGACGATGACGACGGCCCGGACTTCGCCACGCTGTTTCGCGCCTGGATCGAAAGCCATCGCGCCAGCCTGCTCGACAGTCTGCGCCGTCTCGGCAAACAGCCGATCGGCAGCTTCTTCACCTGCATGGTGATGGCCGTGGCGTTGAGTCTGCCGATGGGGTTGTCGCTGTTGCTCAATAACGTCGAACGTCTCGGCGGTTCCTGGCAGCGCGCGGCGCAGATTTCACTGTACTTGCAACTCGACGCCAGCCCGGAACAAGGCGAAGCGCTGCGTGAGCAGATCAAAGGCATGCCGGGCGTCGCTGATGCCGAATATGTCGGCCGCGATCAGGCGCTGGAAGAATTCCAGCAGCAGTCCGGCCTGGGCGAGGCCCTGCGTGAGCTGCCTGACAACCCTTTGCCGGGTGTGGTGCTGGTGACACCGAACGAAGTCGACAAGCCGACACTCGAAGCATTAAGACAAAAACTTTCCGAGCTGCCGAAGGTACAACAGGCGCAACTTGATCTAGTCTGGGTCGAGCGTCTGGCCGCCATCCTCAAGCTTGGCGACCGCTTTGTCTTCGGTCTGACGGTGCTTTTGGTGTCTGCATTACTTTTGGTGATAGGCAATACCATTCGTCTTCATATTGAAAACCGCCGCACCGAGATAGAAGTGATTAAACTCGTCGGCGGCACTGACAGTTATGTGCGCCGCCCTTTCCTTTATATGGGCGCGTTGTATGGCTTCGGTGCAGGGCTGTTGTCCTGGGGCGTATTGGCGTTCGGCCTGAACTGGCTTAACGATGCGGTGGTCGGACTGGCCGGCTTGTACGGCAGTGATTTCGCCCTGGCCGGTGTGCCAGTGGCCGACGGTCTGTCGCTCTTGCTTGGCGCGGTGCTGTTGGGTTATATCGGTGCATGGATTGCAGTCGCACGTCATCTCAGGGAGCTGGCGCCGAAGTAGAATCTTTTTTGCGCGTGATTGACCTTGCGGTTTTTATGGGAACTTGTACCTGAGTTCCCGGTCAATTTTTCGCAGTGCCGAGAGGCACTAGTATGTGAGTGGGAGGTTTTTTCGTATGACCAATTCTTTGCAACCTGCGTATGCGCTGGTTCCGGGTGCGAACCTGGAAGCCTATGTGCACACCGTCAACAGCATTCCATTGCTGACGCCGGAGCAGGAGCGTGAACTGGCCGAGAGTCTCTACTATGAGCAGGATTTGGGGGCGGCTCGGCAGATGGTGCTCGCCCACCTGCGTTTTGTCGTACACATTGCCCGTAGCTATTCCGGCTACGGTCTGGCTCAGGCTGACCTGATCCAGGAAGGTAACGTCGGCCTGATGAAGGCCGTCAAGCGCTTCAACCCGGAAATGGGCGTGCGTCTGGTGTCGTTCGCCGTGCACTGGATCAAGGCGGAAATTCACGAGTTCATCCTGCGCAACTGGCGCATTGTGAAAGTCGCGACCACCAAGGCCCAGCGCAAGCTGTTCTTCAACCTGCGCAGCCAGAAGAAGCGCCTGGCGTGGCTGAATAACGAGGAAGTCCACCGTGTGGCGGAAAGCCTTGGCGTCGAACCACGTGAAGTGCGCGAGATGGAAAGTCGTCTGACCGGTCACGACATGGCCTTCGACCCGGCTGCCGAAGCCGACGACGACAGTGCTTTCCAGTCTCCGGCCAACTACCTGGAAGACCACCGGTACGACCCGGCGCGTCAACTGGAAGATGCCGACTGGAGCGACAACTCCAACACCAACCTGCACGAAGCACTGGAAGTGCTGGACGAGCGCAGCCGTGACATCCTCTACCAGCGCTGGCTGGCGGAAGAGAAAGCCACGCTGCACGATCTGGCGCAGAAGTACAACGTGTCGGCCGAGCGAATCCGTCAGCTCGAAAAGAGCGCGATGAACAAGCTCAAGTTGTCGATCGCCGCTTAACTGGCGAATCCGCAATAAAAAACGCCCCGATCAGCGATGATCGGGGCGTTTTCATTTCTGTTTCAACACAAATCCCTGTGGGAGCGAGCCCGCTCGCGAAAGCGGTTTATCAGTGCCATCAATGCAAGCTGACACACCGCTTTCGCGAGCAGGCTCGCTCCCACATTGGAATTTCGGTGTTATTCAGCCCAAGGCGCCCGCCGCGAATCGTTCAGCCCGAGCAAGTAACTGTCCCCGCCCAACTGACTCATCTGCTGCCGAATCCACCCAGCCCGGCGCGATACATAACCGGTCGGATGACTCGCGCTCCACACCCGTGGATTGGGCAGTACGGCAGCCAGATAACTCGCCTGCTGGCGCGACAACGACTTTGCGCTCACACCAAAGTGATGGCGGGCCGCCGCTTCAGCGCCAAATACGCCGTCATCCCACTCGACGCTGTTCAGGTACACCTCGAGAATTCGCTGCTTGGGCCAGAACACCTCGATCAGCGCGGTAAACCACGCCTCCAGGCCTTTGCGCAGATAACTGCGGCCCGACCACAGAAAGAGGTTTTTCGACACCTGTTGGCTCAAGGTGCTGGCACCGCGAATCGAACCGCCCAGTTCGTTGTGGGCCAGAGCAGCCTGAATCGCGCGCAGATCGAAACCCCAGTGCTCAGGGAATTTCTGGTCTTCGCCGGCAATCACCGCCACTTTCAGGTCATCGGAGATCTCGTTCCACGGTTTCCAGCTGCGCTGCAGGTCAATCGGCTCGCCGTCGACCCAGGATTCGACCTTGCGCTCGACCATCAACGCCGTGCCCGGCGGTGGCACAAAGCGAAACACCAGCACCAGCAAGACACTGCCGCCGGCGAACCAGAGCAGGGCCTTCGTGAGACGACGGAAAATTGAACGCAGCATAGAGATGGCTTGGCCGAACCCGTGGAGCGGGCCATTATACAGACCCTGCCGATGGCGTCTGACTGGAGTTCCCCATGCTGCGTGGCTTTTTGATGCTGGCCGCTTTTTTCGGATTCACCGGTGTTGCGCTGGGCGCGTTTGCCGCCCACGGCCTGAAAAACCGCCTGACGCCGGAATACCTGACGATCTTCCACACTGGCGTCACCTACCAACTGGTGCACACGCTCGCACTGTTCGGCGTTGCGCTGCTGGCCACGCAGATTCCAGGGCGGCTGGTCACTTGGGCCGGCGTGTCCTTCACCGTCGGCATTGTGTTGTTCTCCGGCAGCCTGTATCTGCTGACCACCACCGGCATCAGCAAGCTCGGCATCATTACCCCTTTTGGTGGCCTCGCGTTTCTCATCGGTTGGGTTTGCCTCGGCCTCGCCGCCTGGCGCTTGCAGCTAACCGCTTGACGCTTGGTACTGACCTTTAGGTCATGATCGGGCTAGAATGCCAGCCCCTAAAAATGATGGCGGCGTTGTGCATGCGCATTCAGTTGAACGGTGAGTCCTTTGAATTGCCCGACGGTGAAACCGTTGCGGGCCTGATCACCCGTCTGGATCTGGCCGGACGTCGGGTGGCGGTCGAGCTCAATCTGGACATCGTCCCGCGCAGCCAGCATGCCGACACCACGTTGAACGACGGCGACAACGTCGAAGTGGTCCACGCCATCGGCGGCGGCTGATTGTCCCGGCCCGCAAGGGCACAGAATTCTGCAAGACCCTCACCCTTAAAGAGGATTCCCCATGAGCATCGTTCGTAGCGACAAGCCTTTTGTGCTGGCCGGTCGTACTTACCAGTCGCGTTTGCTGGTCGGTACCGGCAAGTACCGTGACATGGAAGAAACCCGCCAGGCCATCGAAGCCTCGGGTGCCGAAATCGTCACCTTCGCCGTGCGCCGCACCAACCTGGGCCAGATCGAAGGCGAGCCGAACCTGCTCGAAGTGCTGTCGCCGGATCGCTACACCTTCCTGCCGAACACCGCCGGTTGCTACGACGCCATCGAAGCCGTGCGCACCTGCCGCCTGGCGCGTGAACTGCTCGACGGCCACAATCTGGTGAAGCTGGAAGTGCTGGCCGACCAGAAAACCCTGTTCCCCAACGTGATCGAAACCCTCAAGGCCGCCGAAACCCTGGTCAAGGAAGGCTTCGACGTGATGGTCTACACCAGCGATGACCCGATTATCGCTCGCCAGTTGGCGGAAATCGGCTGCATCGCCGTGATGCCGCTAGCCGGTCTGATCGGCTCCGGTCTGGGTATCTGCAATCCGTACAACCTGCAGATCATCCTCGAAGAAGCCAGGATCCCGGTGCTGGTGGATGCTGGCGTCGGTACCGCTTCCGACGCGACCATCGCCATGGAACTGGGTTGCGACGCTGTACTGATGAACTCGGCCATCGCCCACGCCCAGCAACCGGTCATGATGGCGCAAGCCATGCAGCACGCCATCGTCGCCGGTCGCCTGGCGTACCTCGCCGGCCGCATGCCGAAAAAACTCTATGCCAGCGCCTCTTCGCCGCTGGATGGTCTGATCAAGTAAGAGCCATTGATGACTGAATCGAACGACACGCCTGTCCAGCCGGACGAAGGCGACGAGCGCCAACACCGCCGCATCAAGAGCTTCGTGATGCGCGCCGGGCGCATGACCGAAGGCCAGCAACGCGGCCTGGACCAGGGCGCGCCGCTGTACGTGCTGCCGCTGGCCGATGCGCCGGTCGATTACGACCAGGTGTTCGGCCGCTCGGCGCCGCGCTCGCTGGAAATCGGTTTCGGCATGGGCCACTCGCTGCTGGAAATGGCCGCGGCCGCTCCAGAGCAGGATTTCATCGGTGTTGAAGTGCACCGTCCGGGTGTCGGCGCGCTGCTCAATGGCGTGTTGACCCAAGGGCTGACCAACCTGCGGGTCTACGATTGCGACGCGATCGAAGTGCTCAACCGCTGCATCGCCGACAACAGCCTCGATCGCCTGATGCTGTTTTTCCCGGATCCGTGGCACAAGAGCCGCCACCACAAGCGCCGCATCGTCCAGGCCTCGTTCGCTGAACTGGTGCGCAGCAAGTTGAAGGTCGGCGGCATTCTGCACATGGCCACCGACTGGGAGCCTTACGCCGAGTACATGCTGGAAGTGATGAACGTCGTCCCCGGCTACCGCAACCTCGCCGAAGACGGCAAATGCGTCCCACGCCCGGCCGAACGCCCGATCACCAAGTTCGAACGCCGTGGCGAACGTCTTGGCCATGGCGTGTGGGATCTGAAGTTCGAAAAGATCGCTTAAGCATCACGCAAAAAAAACTGTGGGAGCGAGCCTGCTCGCGAAAGCGGTCTGACGTTCAACGATGATGTTGGATGTCAAGACGCCTTCGCGAGCAGGCTCGCTCCCACAATTGTTTTGTGTATGAGGAGATTACAGGGGGGCAAGAAATCGAGCGGGCACCTGCTCTGTCAACCAGACGCCATTTTCGGCCTGATAGAACTTGAAGCCCTGTTCTTCCATCTGCTTCGCGGCAACCTTCAGAACGACTGGCGTTCCGTAGCGTTGACCCACGGCCGACGCGGTGGCGATCTCGTCGGACAGATGCACCTGATGGCGTTGTCCTGGAATCAAGCCTTGTCTGTGGATCGAGTCGAGAAAACGCGTCGCTGTTCCGTGGTAGAGCGTTTGCGGTGGCTGTTTCTGCTCGAATTGCAGATCAACGCTTTTCGTCGAGTGGCCTTGAACAGCGCGTATACAGTGGCCATCAGCGGAAATCGTAAAACGCTTCTTGTCACTGCTGGTCACGACGTTTTCAATCAGCTCACGACTTAAATGCCTGCCATCACGCGCCGCGCCGCTGATCAGTGCTTCGATATTTGCCCAGCCTTCCGAATTCAGATTCAGTCCGATCGCCTGAGGCTCGTGACGCAACACGAAGCTAAGAAATTTGCTCGTCTCATCCAGTAGTTTTTTACTCATGAACTTCCCTTTCATTGCGATCAACTGTGGGAGTGAGCCTGCTCGCGATTGCGGACTGACAGTCACCGAAGAGGTTGAATGTCAGACCACTATCGCGAGCAGGCTCACTCCTACATTCGTTTTGGGTGTGCCGAAAGATCAGCGGCGATCAGCAACCACGCCGATCAGCACCAGTACCACCAGCAGCACCGGCGCCAGGCTGTAGTTGTTGAACTGGCTCAGGCCTTTGATCACCCATGGCGTGGCGTAGATCAGCGCGGCGCCGCTGCCGATCAGGCAGAGCAGGGCCATCAGGGGCACGCGCAGGGCGCCGGCGATGCTGCCCAGGCGTTGCTCGACCCAGCCTTTGAAGTCAGCGCCGAACAGCACCAGCAGGCAACCGACCAGCGCCAGGGCGATTTCCGAGAGATTGCTGCGGCTCCAGCGGGAGACGGTGGCCAGCAGGTCGAGTATCAAATCCATGCGTTTTCCCTTTGAGCTGAAGTCAGTTCAGAAATTGTTGCAGCAAATCGTTGAGGAACAGTTGGCCGCGTTCGGTCGCCGCCAGGCGTGACGGTTCGACCTGCAACAGGCCGCTTTGTTCGGCCTCGCGCCGGCCTTCGGCGAGGGTGTCCAGCGACAGGCCGGTGCGTTCCGGATACAGGCGCGATTCGACCCCGGCAGTCAGGCGCAGGGCGTTCATCAGGAACTCGAACGGCATCTCGTCATTGCTCAGCGATTTCTCGCCGGCCTGAAAGCTTTTCGCCGGGTTCAGATAATCCTTCGGCAGGCGGGTTTTCCATGTGCGCACGATGCGCCCGTCCGGGTGGCTCAACTTGCCATGGGCGCCGGCGCCGATGCCGATGAAGTCGCCGAAGCTCCAGTAATTAAGGTTATGCCGCGCCGGTCGACCGGCCTGGGCATACGCCGACACTTCGTACTGCGCGTAACCGTGCTCGGCCAGCAGCGCCTGGCCGGCTTCCTGAATGTCCCACAGCGTATCGTCTTCCGGCAGCACTGGCGGCTGATTCCAGAACACCGTATTCGGCTCCAGCGTCAGTTGATACCAGGAAATGTGCGTCGGCTTCAGCGCGATGGCCTGGCGCAGATCGCTCAGGGCATCGTCCAGCGACTGATCGGGCAAACCGTGCATCAAGTCCAGGTTGAAGTTATCGAACCCTGCCTGTCGCGCCATGCCCGCCGCACGCACGGCTTCGTCACCGTTGTGGATGCGGCCAAGGGCCTCAAGCTTCTCCTGCTGAAAGCTCTGGATACCGATCGACAGCCGATTGATCCCCAGCTTGCGATAGGCGACAAACTTCTCTTGCTCGAAGGTGCCCGGATTGGCCTCAAGGGTGATTTCGATGTCGGCAGCGAACGGGATGCGTTGTTCGACGCCCTTCAACAAACGCCCGAGGGCTTCGGCGCTGAACAGGCTGGGCGTCCCGCCACCGAAGAAAATCGAAGTCAGCTCACGGCCATACACCGCATGCAGATCCTGATCGAGATCGGCCAGCAGCGCGTCGACGTATTCCTGCTCCGGCAGCACCGGGCTGGCGGTGTGCGAGTTGAAATCGCAATACGGGCATTTGCGCACACACCACGGAATGTGGATGTACAGCGCCAGGGGCGGCAGAGTTGGCAGCGGCGCCCGAGGCGAGGACGCGGCGCCGCCGATGATCAGCGACGACGCGGAAGAATCAGTGGTCATTTCAAGCCCAGACGCTGGCGCAGCAGATCCATTGCACGGGCGCGATGGCTGATCTGGTTCTTGTCGGCCGGGCTCAGCTCGGCGCTGGAGCAATCGCGCTCCGGCACCCAGAACAGTGGGTCATAACCGAAGCCGTGCTCGCCGCTGGCAGCGGTGAGGATGCGCCCGTGCCACAGGCCTTCGCAGAGAATCGGCAGCGGATCATCGGCGTGGCGCACCAGTGCCAATACGCAGACGAACTGCGCGCCGCGCTCGGCTTGCGGTACGTCCTTCAGCGCATCGAGCAGTTTGGCGTTGTTCGCCGCATCGCCCTGGCCGTCGGCGTAACGCGCCGAGTAGATACCCGGCGCACCGCCAAGGAAATCCACCGCCAGCCCGGAATCATCGGCCAGTGCCGGCAGCCCGGAAATACGCGCGGCATTGCGGGCCTTGAGGATCGCGTTCTCGACAAACGACAGGCCGGTTTCTTCCGGCTCGACCTTGCTCCACTCGCCAATCGAGCGCAGCTGCACCGAGTCGCCGAGCATGGCCTGGAGTTCTTTGAGTTTGCCGGCGTTATGGCTGGCCAGTACGAGCTGCTTGATGTTCATCATTCGCCGGGAAAGAGTTCTTGGTTGAAATTGATAGTGTTGATCTTGTCGCCGTTCTGCACCTTGATTTCAAAGGTGCGGGTTTCCTGCTGCGGCACCGGGTACTGGGCGATGTAGTAGATCGCGCCCTGTTCGGTGACCTGGCGGAAGTTCAGCGGCACGCTGTTGCTGGTCAGATCCTTGATCGTGCCGGTGACGCTGGCGATCACCGGTTTGCCGTCCTTGACCACCGAGACGTTGATCACGCCTTGGTTCTTGCTGCGGATCAGCTCGGCAGCCTTGGCGATGTCCGGTTGCAGGAACGTCGAGTTGAAGGTGTTGTAGTGCACCGTGATGTCGCCGAAGGTTTCCTTGCGCTCACCTTTGATGACGTCCGCCGCCATGGTGCTGGCGCTCAGGCAGGCGGTGAATAACAGCAACGCTAGACGGCTCATGTTCATGCTCCTTCAAATGCCCAGGCTCAGACCGCGACTCGGGCGTCCGCCAACTGCGGACTGCTGACGCGGTAGATACCGATTTCACCTAACAGATTAGGCCATAGCTTACTGGCCCACCCGTGGCGGTGCTGTTGATCCACGGCAAGCCGATCAATGACCTTGGCGTCACGTTCGCGGCACAACTCTTCGAAGTCCTCGAAGGTGCAGAAGTGAATGTTCGGCGTGTTGTACCAGGTGTAAGGCAGGAATTCCGAGACCGGCATGCGGCCCTTGCTCGCCAGATACCAGCGGCAGCGCCAGTGGCCGAAGTTGGGGAAGGTAATGATGCACTGGCGACCGACCCGAAGCATTTCGTCGAGGATCTTGTCCGGGTAATGCACCGCTTGCAGGGCCTGGGTCATGACGACGATGTCGAAACTGTTGCTGGCGAAGTTGCCCAGGCCTTTGTCCAGATCCTGCTCGATGACGTTGATGCCCTTGGCCACGCACTCGGCGATGTTGTCGGCGTCGTTTTCCAGGCCATAACCGGTGACGTTCTTGTTGTCGCGCAGCCAGGTCAGCAGCTCGCCGTCACCGCAACCGAGGTCGAGGACGCGGCTGCCGGCGGGGATCCATTCCTGGATGATTTCCAGATCAGCTCTCATGGCTTTCTCACAACGAAATGCGGTTCATGTAATTGCCGAACGCCTGCAAATAACGCGGGATCGGAATCAGGAAGGCGTCGTGGCCCTGGGGCGCATCGATTTCCAGATAACTGACGTCCTTGCGCGCGGCCATCAGCGCATCCACCAGTTCCCGCGAGCGCGCCGGGGAGAAGCGCCAGTCGGTGGTGAACGACATCACGCAGAACTTGGCCGTGGCGTTTTCGAAGGTTTTCGCCAGATCATCGTCGAAGTTCGCCGCCGGATCGAAGTAGTCCAGCGCTTTGGTCATCAACAGATAAGTGTTGGCATCGAAGCGCCCGGAGAACTCTTCGCCCTGATAACGCAGGTAGCTTTCGACCTGGAACTCGACACTGTGGAAGTCGTAGTTGAGCTTTTCGCTCTTCAGGCCACGGCCGAATTTCTCACCCATGGAGTCGTCGGACAGATAGGTAATGTGCCCGACCATGCGCGCCAGCATCAGCCCGCGCTTGGGGATCACGCCGGCTTCCTGGAACGAACCACCGTGGAATTCCGGATCGGTGAGGATCGCCTGGCGCGCGACTTCGTTGAAGGCGATGTTCTGCGCCGACAGTTTTGGTGCCGAGGCGATGGCCAGGCAGTGCCGCACGCGATCGGGGTAGGTGATGGTCCATTGCAACGCCTGCATGCCGCCGAGGCTGCCGCCGATCACCGCCGCCCACTGGCCGATGCCGAGCAGGTCAGCCAGGCGCGCCTGGCTGTGCACCCAGTCTTCGACGGTGAGCACCGGGAAGTCGGCGCCGAACGGCTTGCCGGTCTCCGGGTTGACGCTGCTCGGGCCGGTGGAGCCGTTGCAGCCGCCGAGGTTGTTCAGGCTGACCACGTAGAACTTGTTGGTGTCGATCGGCTTGCCGGGGCCGATGCAGCTGTCCCACCAACCGGGCTTGCGGTCGTCGACGCTGTGATAACCAGCGGCGTGATGATGACCGGACAGCGCGTGGCAGATCAGCACGGCGTTGCTCGCCTGGGCGTTCAGCGTGCCGTAGGTTTCATAAATCAGGTCATAAGCGGCCAGCGAACGGCCACAGGCCAGCGTCAGCGGTTCGCTGAAATGCGCGGTTTGCGGCGTTACCAGACCAACAGAATCGGCGGGAAAGGCAGTTGGCATCGACCCTGCTCTCGTTGAAATGAGGCGTAAGTCTAAAGACCGTGGGGGGTAGCGGCAAGCGGCCCTCACCCTAACCCTCTCCCGGAGGGGAGAGGGGACTGACCGCGGCGATCTTCAGAGTGATGCTGACCTGAGATATCGAGTCGAACTCAGGCCTTGAAAACAACCCGATCGGCTCCCTCTCCCTCGGGAGAGGGCTGGGGTGAGGGGGCGCAGACGACGCCATATCAAGCCGAGCGCCAATCCCTCTCACCTCACATCAGCAAGCGCAGGATTTCCGGCATCATTGTCATCGCCGCCAGATTGTTGATCACCAGCATGTCGATCAATTTAAGCGCAAGGAAGGCGAAGATCGGCGACAGATCCAGGCCACCAAGGTTCGGCAGGAAGCGGCGGAACGGTGCCAGCGCCGGTTCGCAGATCTGGTTGACCAGCTCAGCGCCCGGATTGTGGCTGCCCGGTGCGACCCACGACAGAATCACGCTGATGATCAGAGCGAAGAAGAAGATCTTCAGGAACAGTGCAGTGACGCCGATCAGCGACCAGATCAACAGTTGCAGCGGGTTGCCGGTGGTGCCGTAGGTCAGCAGCAGGGTCAGCGCCATCAGCAGCAGTTGCACCAGAATCGCCAGCACCAGCGACGACATGTCGAGGCCGAACAGGCTTGGGATGATCCGGCGCAAAGGCTTGAGCAGCGGCTGAGTGGCCTTGACCACGAACTGGCACAGCGGGTTGTAGAAGTTCGCCCGCACCAGTTGCAGGACGAAGCGCAGCAGCACGATCAGCAGGTACAGGCTGCCGAGGGTTTGCAGCACGTAAACCGCTGCGGTGTTCAATCCGATCATGTAAGGCTCCTTTATTTGCCCAGTTGTTCGGCCATTTCGGCCGAGCGGTGCGCGGCGGCGCCGAGTGCGGTTTCAACCAGCGCTTCGAAGCCGCCAGCCTGGAATGATTTGATCGCAGCTTCCGTGGTGCCATTCGGCGAGGTCACGCGGCGGCGCAGTTCGGCTGCATCGACATCGCTGGACACCGCCATGTGCGCGGCGCCCAGAGCAGTCTGCACGGTCAGTTGCTCAGCGATCTCTTTTGGCAGGCCAAGTTTGACGCCGGCGGCGGTCATCGCTTCGATCAGCAGGAAGAAGTACGCCGGGCCGGAGCCGGACACTGCGGTGACTGCGTCCAGTTGCTGTTCTTCTTCCAGCCACAGGGCGATGCCTACGGCGGACAGCAGCTCTTCGGCTTGCTGACGCTGCTCGGCGGTTACTTCGCTGGTCGCGTACAAACCGCTGACACCCTGACGCAGCAGCGCCGGGGTGTTCGGCATGCAGCGCACGATTGGCTGTTCGCCGAGCCACGCGGTCATGCTCGCGCAGGTAATGCCGGCGGCGATCGACACCACCAGTTGATTCGGTTTCAGGCTTGGGCGAATCGCCTCGCACACGGCTTTCATCGCCTGTGGCTTGACCGCCAGCACGATGACATCGACGCCGTCGATGGCCTGGGCGTTGTCAGCGAAGGTTTCGATGCCGTGTTCGGCGCTGACTTTGGCGCGGGTGTCTTCGCCCGGATCGCTGGCGCGGATCTGCGCCGCTTCCAGACCTTTGGCGCGCAAGCCGCCAATCAGACTGGCCGCCATGTTGCCCGCACCGATAAACGCAATACGTGTGTTGCTCATGTGTGGTCCTTATCTGGAAACGTTCAAGACTGGGAATAATCTCTGGCGCCAAACAGCGCGGTACCGATCCGCACCCAGGTGGCGCCTTGGGCAATGGCCGACTCGAGGTCGTGGCTCATGCCCATGGACAATGTGTCGAGCGGCAGAGCGAGGCTCGCCTGCAATGTCTGCACGGCGGCGAAGGCAGCGTCCTGTTCAGCGCGCTCTTCGGTCGGCTCGGGAATCGCCATCAGTCCGCGCAATTTCAGCCGGGGCAGGGCGCTGATGGCCTCGGCCAGCGCCGGCAGATCGGCCGGGGTGCAACCGGATTTGCTCGCCTCGCCGCTGACATTGACCTGAATGCAGATGTTCAGGGGCGGCAGTTCGGCCGGGCGCTGCTCGGACAGGCGTTGGGCAATTTTCAGACGATCCACGGAGTGCACCCAGTCGAAATGCTCGGCAATCGCGCGAGTCTTGTTCGATTGAATGGGGCCGATGAAGTGCCAGATCAAGGGCAGGTCGGCCAGCTCCAGCTGTTTGCCCAAAGCTTCCTGCAAGTAGTTCTCGCCGAAGTCGCGCAGGCCGGCGGCATAGGCTTCACGCAGGGCCTGGGCGGGTTTGGTCTTGCTCACGGCGAGCAAATGGATGCTGTTTTCGTCGCGGTGCGCAGCTTTCGCCGCTGCCTGGATGCGCGAACTAACCTGAAGGATGTTGTCTGCTATCGTGGACATCAAGAGGCGCCGGCGGTCTGTAGGTTCGCGGCATTCTACTGGAATTGAGGGACGCTATGGATATCACTGAACTGCTGGCCTTCAGCGCCAAACAGGGCGCTTCCGACCTGCACCTGTCGGCCGGCCTGCCGCCGATGATCCGTGTCGATGGCGACGTACGACGGATCAATCTGCCGGCGCTGGATCACAAGCAAGTGCACGATCTGATCTACGACATCATGAACGACACCCAGCGCATCGAATTCGAGAAAAATCTGGAAACGGATTTTTCCTTCGATGTACCCGGCGTGGCGCGCTTTCGGGTCAACGCATTCAACCAGAACCGTGGCGCCGGCGCCGTGTTCCGCACCATTCCGTCGAAAGTGCTGAGCATGGAAGACCTCGCCATGGGCGATGTTTTTCGCAAGATCACCGACGCGCCGCGCGGGCTGGTGCTGGTCACCGGGCCGACCGGCTCCGGCAAATCGACCACGCTGGCGGCGATGATCGATTACCTCAACACCCATCGCCATCACCACATCCTCACCATTGAGGACCCCATCGAGTTCGTCCATGAATCGCGCAAATGCCTGATCAATCAGCGCGAAGTCCATCGCGATACGCGCAGCTTCGCCACCGCACTGCGCTCGGCGCTGCGTGAAGACCCGGACGTGATTCTGGTCGGCGAAATGCGTGATCTGGAAACCATTCGCCTGGCGCTGACCGCCGCTGAGACCGGGCATCTGGTGTTCGGCACGCTGCACACGACCTCGGCGGCGAAGACCATCGATCGCGTGGTTGACGTGTTTCCCGGAGACGAGAAGTCGATGGTCCGTTCGATGCTGTCGGAGTCGTTGCTGGCGGTGGTGTCGCAGACGTTGATCAAGAAGATCGGCGGCGGGCGGGTGGCAGCTCATGAAATCATGCTCGGGACATCGGCGATTCGTAACCTGATCCGCGAGGACAAGGTGGCGCAGATGTATTCGGCGATTCAGACCGGTGGGTCGCTGGGGATGCAGACACTCGATATGTGCCTGAAGGATCTGGTGACCAAGGGCCTGATCAGCCGCGAGCATGCGCGGGAGAAGGCGCGCACCCCGGATAACTTCTGAGGGTCGGTGGTGCGGCTGCCGGCCCCTTCGCGAGCAGGCTCGCTCCCACATCAAACCGCATTCCTTCAGCTGGAATGCATTCTTCTGTGGGAGCGAGCCTGCTCGCGAAGGTGGCGGTACTGCTTGAGCAGATTTCCGGATCAGTCAGCTCAGCGCTGGACTACGCGCAGCTGCTGTTGCTCTTTCGGCAATACGCGCTTGGCGACGACGTAATGCTTTTCCCAGTACGGCTTGTTCAGCGTGTCGATGCTCACCGCTTTGCCACGGCGCGGGGCGTGGATGAAGCGGTCGTTGCCCAGGTAGATGGCAACGTGGTTGACCCGACGGCTCTTGATGTTGAAGAAAATCAGATCGCCCGGCTTCAGATCCTTGCGCTCGACTTTCTCGCCGTGACCGCTGGCCATGGCGTTGGAGGTGCGTGGCAGGTCGAACGTAGCGTCGTTGAACGCGTATTTCACCAGACCGCTGCAATCGAAGCCTTTACTTGGGCTGCTGCCGCCCCAACGATAAGGTGTACCGAGGACGTTTACCGCACGGCTCAGCACATTGCTGCTTTCCTTGCTCGCCATCGGTGGCACCAGCTTGCTGCGGCTCTTGCTGCTCAGCGTGGTGGTCTTGCTCTTGCTGCTTTTGCTCGAAGGAGCCGAAGCATGGGATTTTGGGGTGAAGCCGTTGACGTTAGGAAGACGTTGCTCACGATTGGTGGCGTGGGCGGCCAGTGGCATTAATAGGCAAATAGTCAGCCATGTCTTGAAAAATGGTCGCATTAGGCGTGGCTCATAAGTGATAGCGCGCAACTTTATAACAGCTTTTTTTGCCGTTCCGAGGCCGTTCATCGATTCATTCGGCTGGCTACGGAACCAAAAACGCTCAAAAAGTACGCAATTGTCCGACAGAAGTCAGGTTCTACAAGGGTTTCGCGCTAGCAACGGTAACATTTGCCATACGTCGGCCACCTGTAAAAAAGTCACAAAGAAATGAAGAATATTTATCTATCGAGTGCAATGAGGTCTTAATGAACAGCTATCAGCTACCCCGCGTGAAAGAAAAAGACACTCACAGCAAAGTCATCGGCTACCTGCTGTGGATTTTCGGATTCACTGGCGCGCACCGCTTTTATTACGGCAAACCGGTGACCGGGACGATCTGGTTCTTCACCTTCGGTTTGCTGGGGATTGGCTGGCTGATCGACCTGTTTCTGATCCCGGCGATGGATCGCGAAGCGGACCTGCGCTTTGCCGCCGGGCCGATCGAGTACAACGTCGCGTGGATTCTGCTGACCTTCCTCGGTGTGTTCGGCGTGCACCGGATGTATCAGGGCAAATGGATCAGCGGCTTGCTGTATCTGCTGACCGGCGGGTTGTTCTTTATTGGCGTGCTGTATGACTTCTGGACGCTGAACGATCAGGTGTCGGTGCGCAACGCGCAGAATCGCGGCGCCTTCCAGTAAGCTTTCGCGAGCAGGCTCGCTCCCACAGGAATCACCGCAATACCTGTGGGAGCGAGCCTGCTCGCGAAGGGGTCAACTGGCTATCAAGCCTGGTGCGTAATCCGCCCATCTACCAGCGTATAGCGCACCACGCCCGGCAGACTGTGGCCGATGAACGGGCAGTTCTCGCCCTTCGACAGCCAGTGTTCACCGGCCACCGTCGAAGACTTCGGATCGAACAGCACGATATCCGCCGCGCCGCCTACCGCCAGTTTGCCCGCCGGCAGGCGCAGCGCTTCGGCCGGGCCTGCGCTCAACCGAGCCAATAGCGTCGGCAAGTCGAGCAAACCATCCTCAACCAGCGTCATCGCCAGCGGCAGCAGCAACTCAACACTGCTGATGCCCGGCTCGGTGGCGCCGAACGGGGCCAGTTTGGCGTCGCGCTCGTGGGGCTGGTGATGGCTGGAAATGGCCGAGACCACCCCGGACTTCACTGCCTCACGCAGGCCATCGCGATCGGCGCGGGTGCGCAGCGGCGGTTGCACGTGGTAGAGGCTGTTGAAGTCGATCAGCGCTTCGTCAGTCAGGATCAGCTGATACAGCGCAACATCCGCCGTTACCTTCAAGCCACGGGCCTGGGCCTGGGCAATCAGCGCCACACCGCGCGCACTGGTCAGCTGGCTGAAATGCGCACGCACGCCGGTCTGCTCGACCAGCAGCAGATCGCGAGCCAGCGCCACGGTTTCGGCGGTTTCCGGGATGCCCGGCAGGCCAAGGAAACTGGCGACCGCGCCTTCGTGGGCCAGACCGCCCTCGGCCAGATCGTGATCCTGCGAGTTGAAGATCACCGTCAGGTCGAAAGTCGCCGCATATTCCAGCGCCCGGCACAGGGTGCGGCTGTTGCGAAAGCTCTCCAGACCGTTGCCGAACGCCACGCATCCGGCGTCGCGCAAGGCCACCAGTTCGGCCAATTGCTCACCGTCGAGACCTTTGCTCAGCGCGCCGATCGGGAACACCTTGGTGTTGCCGGCTTCGCGGGCGCGGTCGAGGATCAGTTCGGCGACGGCTGAGGTGTCGAGCACCGGTCTGGTCTTCGGTGGGCAGCACAGGCTGGTCACGCCACCGGCAGCGGCGGCGCGGGTTTCGCTGACGATCGAGCCTTTGCGGCTGTAACCCGGCTCGCGCAGGGCAACGTTGAGGTCGACCAGGCCAGGCGCGGCGACCAGGCCTTGGGCATCGATGGTTTCTACTGCGCTGAAACCGGCCGGTGCGGCGCCGAGGGCGACGATCTTGCAGGCTTCAACGTGGATGTCGGTGATTTGATCCAGGCCGCTGCTGGGATCGATAACGCGTGCGCCGAGAATGCTGAGCTTCACTGGGCGTTCTCCTGCTCGAATTGACGTTGCGCAGTCTGCCCGCTCATGGCCATGGACAGCACAGCCATACGAATCGCGATGCCGTAGGTCACTTGATTGAGGATCACCGAGTGCGGGCCGTCGGCCACCGCCGACTCGATCTCCACACCACGGTTGATCGGCCCCGGGTGCATGACGATGCAATCGGGTTTGGCTCCGGCCAGACGTGCGGTGGTCAGGCCGAACAGGCGATAGAACTCGCCTTCGCTGGGCAGCAGGCCGCCGGTCATGCGCTCACGTTGCAGGCGCAGCATGATCACCACGTCGACGTCCTTGAGGCCTTCAGCCATGTCGGTGTAGACCTTGACGCCGTATTGCTCGATGCCGATCGGCAGCAGGGTTTTCGGCGCGATCACGCGGATATCCGGGCAGCCGAGGGTTTTCAGCGCGAGCATGTTCGAGCGCGCCACACGCGAATGCAGGATGTCGCCGACGATCGCCACCGAAAGGTTTTCGAAACCGCCCTTGTGCCGACGGATGGTGAGCATGTCGAGCATGCCTTGGGTCGGGTGCGCATGCCGGCCGTCGCCGCCGTTGATGATCGCCACCTGCGGGCAGACATGCTCGGCGATGAAGTGCGCCGCGCCCGAGTCGCCGTGGCGCACGACGAACATGTCGGCAGCCATCGCTTCAAGGTTGCGCAAGGTATCGAGCAGCGTTTCGCCCTTGCTCGCCGACGATGTCGACACGTTCAGGGTGATCACGTCCGCCGACAGCCGCTGGGCCGCCAGTTCAAACGTGGTGCGGGTGCGCGTGGAGTTCTCGAAGAACACGTTGCACACGGTCTTGCCGCGCAGCAACGGGACCTTCTTCACCGCCCGGGCACCGACTTCAAGGAACGAGTCGGCAGTGTCGAGGATTTCCGTCAGCAACTCGCGGCGCAAACCGTCGAGCGAGAGGAAGTGGCGCAGCTGGCCCTGATCATTGAGCTGCAGCGGGCGCTTGGTATCTAGAGGCGTCATCGCGAGGGGGACTCTCAATAGGGCGGATTAAAGGGTGACGTCTTGCAGTTCGAGCGTCAGCGGCTCGGGGCCGGACAACTTGACCCGCTGGTTGCCGGCCAGGGTCAGGGTGGCACCGACCACGTTCGGGCGGATCGGCAGCTCGCCGGCGTCCAGGTCCAGCAGGCAGACCAGGGTGACGCTGGCCGGGCGGCCGTAATCGAACAGTTCATTCATGGCGGCGCGGATGGTCCGACCGCTCATCAGCACGTCGTCGATCAGCACCAGATGCTGGCCTTCGATCTCGAAGGGCAGGGCGGACGGGCGCACTTGCGGGTGCAGGCCGTTCTGGCTGAAGTCATCGCGATAGAAGGACACATCCAGCGTGCCCAGTGGCGCATCGCTGTTCAGTTCCTTGAGCAGCGCCTGCGCGACCCAGATGCCGCCGGTGCGGATACCGATGTAACGCGGTTCGCTGATGTCACGCTGGGCAAGGTGCGCCTTGAGGCGGGTCGCCATCTGGCTGATCAGATCGGCGGGATTGGGCAGGCTCATGGTTGCTCCTTCGTGATTCCGCGCTGCGTCCTGCTGGACGAAGCTCGGTTTATAACCAAAAGAAAAGCGCCGAAGCGCTTGTCAGGATTCAAACAATGCAGTGTTTTCATCGAGCCAGCCCTGCAGCAGCAGGGCAGCGGCGATGGCGTCCACCGGGTTGTCGCGGTAACTGCCTTTCTGCCCGCCACGCACCAGTCGCTCGCCCTTGGCTTCGAAAGTGGTCAGGCGTTCGTCGTGGGTATAGAAGGGCAGGTTGTAGCGGCCGTTGAGGCGGCGGGCGAATTTCTCGGCGCGTACGCACATGTCGCTGGGCGTGCCGTCCATGTTCAGCGGCAGGCCGACCACCACGGCGTCGGGTTTCCATTCTTTTATTAGCGCTTCGACCTGATCCCAGTTCGGCACGCCGTTCTGCGCTTTCAAAGTGCACAGCTCGCGGGCCTGGCCGGTGATGACCTGGCCGACCGCGACGCCGATCTGTTTGGTGCCGTAGTCGAAGCCGAGAATCAGGCGCAGGGCCATCAGGCGTGACCTGCCTGGCTGGTGAGCAGATTGAGATCGATGCCCAAGTGCCGCGCTGCCGCTTCCAGGCGCAATTCGCTGCGGGTGTTGAACAGTATGTCGGCGTTGAAAGGGCAGGTCAGCCAGGCGTTGTCGGCCAGTTCGGCTTCCAGTTGCCCGGCTTCCCAGCCGGCGTAACCGAGGGTGATCAGGCTCTGCGCGGGGCCGACGCCGTCAGCGATGGCGAACAGCACGTCCTGCGAAGTCGACAGGGCCAGGTCGCCGTCCAGCTGCGCCGTGGCCTGGAAGGTCTGGCCCGCCGGGTGCAGGACGAAACCGCGATCGGTCTGCACCGGCCCGCCGATGAAGATCGGCACATCCTGGCAGCGTGCCGGCGGCTCGATGTCCGGGCGCAACTGTTCGAGGATGTCGGCCAGGTTCAAGTCTTGCGGCCTGTTGACCACCAGCCCCATCGCGCCATTGGCCGTGTGCTCGACGATGTAGGTCAAGGTGTGGGCAAAGTTCGGGTCGGCCATGTGTGGCATGGCGATCAGGAAGTGATGCTTGAGGTAGCTGGGGCTGACGTTTTTCATGAGCGCTAGTGTGGCGTCGCAAGGGCGAACTGACAAGCTGAGGCTTTAAAAGATCGCAGCCTTCGGCAGCTCCTGCAGGGTGTACGCAGGCCCACTGTAGGAGCTGCCGAAGGCTGCGATCTTTTGATTTTGCTCTTAATTGCTTGAGAGCTTGTCGCCCCGGGCAAATTTCCAGGTGCGAATGATTTCCAGGCGGTCGATGTCCGACAGATCGCCGGTAAACGGTGCAAACGGCGCGGCCAGGCGGACGATGCGCTGCGCCGCCTGATCGAGCAGCGGCTGACCGGAGGATTCCAGCACCAGCACCTCATACAGCGAGCCGTCGCGATTGATCGAGACCATCAGGCGCAAATTGCCGTAGATCTGCTTGCGTCGGGCTTCTTCGGGGTAGTTGAGGTTGCCGATGCGCTCGACCTTCTTGCGCCAGTCATCCTTGTACCAGGCGCCCTTGTCGCGCATGGTCGAAGCCGCGCTCAAGCGGTGGATGCGCGGGCGTTTGGCGTACAGCTGTTGTTCCTTGGCCAGTTCCGCTTCGAGGCTGGCGATGTCGCTGGACAGCTGCGAGCTGTCGAACGCCGGCGCGTCGACGGTCGGTTTGACTTCGGTTTTGCTTTCTTCTTTCTTGGTCGGCGCCTTTTTCGGTTTCGGCGCAACGGTGGTCACCGCTGCCTTCGGGGCGGCTTCCTGCACCACTGGCTTGGCGGCGGGCGGCGGGGTGACCTTTTTGACCTGATTGTCCTGGAATGGCGCGACTTCGGTGGTCTTGGGCAGGGCTTTCTTGTCCAGCGTGCCGCTGCCTTCCTGGTTTTCCTGAGCGAGAAAATCTGCCTTTTCCGGCTTCTTCTCGGCCTTGAAGGTGGCCAGGGTGATTTCCAGGGTTTTGCTGATCTGCTGCGGCTCGACCATGGTGAAGCCGACGCCTAGCAGCAGCGCCAGGTGAATCAGCGCTGCCAGAAACAGGGTAAAACCGAGGCGATCGGCCGGGCGCACGCCACGATGGGCGAGTTCAGCGGGCAGATCGGACGGGAGGGTCATGACAAGAAAACCAACATCGCGTTTTTCAGAGGCTGCGCATGATAACGCAATGTTGGTTTCGCGCCTTGGGCTTCACGCTTCAAGCGACAGGCTGCATGTGACGTACATCAAGCTTGTGGCTTTTTGCCGGCCGCTTGCAGCTTTTTATCGATCGCATCCATCAGCATGCCGCCGATATCAGTGCCGAACGCATTGTCGATTTCACGGATGCAGGTCGGGCTGGTGACGTTGATTTCGGTCAGGTGCTCGCCGATCACGTCGAGGCCGACAAACAGCAAGCCTTTCTCGCGCAAGGTCGGGCCGACCTGGGCGGCGATCCAGCGATCCTTCTCGGTCAGCGGACGCGCTTCGCCACGGCCACCGGCGGCGAGGTTGCCACGGGTTTCGCCCAGCGCCGGAATCCGCGCCAGGCAGTAATCCACCGGCTCGCCATCGATCATCAGGATGCGCTTGTCGCCATCGACGATCGCCGGCAGGTAAGCCTGAATCATGATCTGCTGCTTGCCGTGCAGGGTCAGGGTTTCGAGGATCACCGAGAGGTTCGGGTGGCCGGCGGTGTGGCGGAAGATCGACGAACCGCCCATGCCGTCCAGCGGCTTGAGGATCACGTCACCGTGATGGTCGGCGAACTCACGCAATACGTCCGGGCGGCGGCTGACGATGGTCGGCGGCGTGCACTGCGGAAACAGCGTGGCGAACAGCTTTTCATTGCAGTCGCGCAGGCTCTGCGGCTTGTTCACCACCAGCACGCCGGCGGCTTCGGCCTGTTCCAGCAAGTAAGTGGAGTAGACGAACTCCATGTCGAACGGCGGATCCTTGCGCATCAGGATCACGTCCAGGTCGCTTAGCAGCTTGTCCTGTTCGGCGTCCAGCTCGAACCATTTGTCCGGGTTGGCGAAGACTTTCAGCGGGCTCATCCGCGCCCGCGCCTGGCCTTCGGCCTGATACAGGTCTTTCTGTTCCATGTAGAACAGTTCCCAGCCACGCTTCTGCGCGGCCAGCAGCATGGCCAGCGAGCTATCCTTTTTATAGGAGATGCTGGCGATAGGGTCCATGACAATCCCGACGCGAACGCTCATTGGGTTTTCCTCGAAATTTGGCTACCGGATCGGTATTGAAAAAGTGCCGCCAGAGTGGCGCCGGGCGGGTTTCGGGTCAAGGAAAAACCCGTCGATAGATTGCATCTGGAGACTGTGCTAAAAAGGCTGGCAGATCGCGCCGCCCCATGGGTTTCAAGGGTTTCAGGCCATTATTCACAGCAAAACGGACAATTTGATTCGCAAAGGCGACGGTAGAACCCTCTTATGGAACAGCAGTCCAGCGCCTTGAAGGTCATGGTGATCGACGACTCGAAAACGATTCGCCGCACCGCCGAAACATTGTTGAAGAATGTCGGTTGCGAAGTGATCACCGCCATCGACGGTTTCGATGCGCTGGCGAAGATTGCCGACCACCATCCCGGGATCATCTTTGTCGACATCATGATGCCGCGTCTGGACGGTTATCAGACCTGCGCCCTGATCAAGAACAACAGCGCCTTCAAGGCGACGCCGGTGATCATGCTGTCGTCCAGGGACGGTCTGTTCGACAAGGCCAAGGGGCGGATTGTCGGTTCTGATCAATTTCTGACCAAGCCGTTCAGCAAAGAAGAACTGCTCAACGCGATCCAGGCCCATGTTCCGGGCTTCGCCGCCGTTTTGCCGCAGTAAGACACGCACAGTGACGCTCGGCCAGCGGGCCGGCAGTCGACCAGAAAAATGGGGAAGACCATGGCACGTATCCTGATCGTCGATGATTCGCCGACTGAAATGTACAAACTCACCGGCATGCTCGAAAAGCACGGCCATGAAGTGCTCAAGGCCGAGAACGGCGCCGACGGCGTGGCCTTGGCCCGTCAGGAAAAACCCGACGCGGTGCTGATGGACATCGTCATGCCTGGCCTCAACGGTTTTCAGGCGACCCGGCAGTTGACCAAGGATGCCGACACGGCGCACATCCCGGTGATCATCATCACCACCAAGGATCAGGAGACCGACAAGGTCTGGGGCACCCGCCAGGGCGCCAAGGATTACCTGACCAAACCGGTCGACGAAGACACCCTGATCAAGACCCTGAACAACGTACTCAACGGCTGATCGCGCGATCATGAACGAATCGCTGACCGCGTTCGAACTGCTCTGGCAGATCGACCAGCGCTGCCGCCTGCTGGCAGCGGACCTGCCGTCGCAAGCGGCGCGCCCGGATCGCTGGAGCGGCATCGGCTTTCGCCTCGGCGAACATTGGTATGTGGCGCCGATGGGCGAAGTCAGCGAAGTCCTGCATGAACCGCGCTTCACCCAGTTGCCCGGGGTCAAGCCGTGGGTCAAGGGTGTCGCCAATCTGCGCGGGCGGCTGCTGCCGATCATGGACCTGTGCGGCTTCTTCGGCCATGAGCTGTCGCCGCTGCGCAAACAACGGCGGGTATTGGTGGTGGAACATGAAGACGTGTTCGCCGGGGTAATGGTCGACGAAGTCATCGGCTTGCAGCATTTCGAACAGGGCAGTTTCGAGCCTCTGTCGATCAGCAAGCGCCAGGGCTCCAAGGCCGAATTCGTCAAAGGCTATTTCCGCCGTGAACAGAACTGGCGGGTGTTCAGCCTGTTCGCACTGGCCAGGTCTCCGGTGTTCATGGGTGTGGCTCTATAGCACGAACAACAGAACCCATGTGGACGCGGGCCATGTGGCGAGGGGATTTATCCCCGTTGGGTCGCGCAGCGGCCCCAAAAACTGCAATGCCTGACACCGTCAGCGCATGCGATATTTTTGCGACTGCTTCGCAGCCGAACGGGGATAAATCCCCTCGCCACAAGGCTCGCTCCCACAAGGGCCATGGCAGGTTTCATAGGCGAGGACCGATGACAAAAGCAAAAACAGGCAAGTCGGCAGAAGCATCGCGCAGTCGCGCACAGATCATCGTGCTGTTTATCGCACTGATCGTGTTCATCATGCTGCTGTTCGCCAACTTCGCGTACCTCAACACCCAGGCGAACTACGACAAGCAGTACATCGGCCATGCCGGCGAACTGCGCGTGCTCTCGCAACGCATTGCCAAGAACGCCACCGAAGCGGCGGCGGGCAAGGCTGCGGCGTTCAAGCTGCTCAGTGATGCGCGCAACGATTTTGCCCAGCGCTGGGGCTACCTGAAGAAGGGTGACCCGAACACCGGCCTGCCGCCGGCACCCGTCGCGGTGCGCCCGGAAATGCGCGCGGTGCAGATGGACTGGGAGCGCCTGTTGAAAAACACCGATGCGATCCTCAGCAGCGAACAGACCGTGCTGTCGCTGCATCAAGTCGCCGCGACGCTGGCCGAAACCGTACCGCAGTTGCAGATCGAATACGAAAAAGTCGTGGAAATCCTGCTCCAGCGCGGCGCCCCGGCGGCGCAGGTGGCAATGGCGCAACGGCAATCGTTGCTTGCCGAACGCATCCTCGGTGCCGTCAACACCGTGCTTGCCGGTGACGAAAACTCGCAGCAGGCCGCCGACGCCTTTGGCCGCGATGCCGCGCGTTTCGGCCTGGTGCTTAACGGCATGTTGCAAGGCAACCCGGCGCTGAAAATCAGCCAGGTCGAAGACCGCGACGCCCGTGCGCGTTTGAGCGAAATTTCCGAGCTGTTCCAGTTCGTTTCCGGCTCCGTGGACGAAATCCTCGAAACCTCGCCTGAGCTGTTCAAGGTGCGCGAGTCGGCCAGCAACATCTTCACCCTGTCGCAAACCCTGCTCGACGAAGCCTCGCATCTGGCCACCGGGTTCGAGCATCTGGCCGGCGGGCGCAACACCGACACCATTGGCGGCTATGTGCTGGGCTTGCTGGCGCTGGCCTCGATCATCCTCATCGGTCTGGTCATGGTCCGCGAAACCAATCGCCAGTTGCGTGAAACCGCCGAGAAGAACGAGCGCAACCAGAACGCGATCATGCGCCTGCTCGACGAAATCGAAGACCTCGCCGATGGCGACCTCACCGTGACCGCTTCGGTGACCGAAGACTTCACCGGCACCATCGCCGACTCGATCAACTATTCCGTCGACCAATTGCGCGATCTGGTCGCCACCATCAACCTCACCGCCGGCCAGGTTGCCGCCGCTGTGCAGGAAACCCAGGCCACCGCCATGCATCTGGCCCAAGCGTCTGAGCAACAGGCCCAGCAGATTTCCGAAGCCTCGACAGCGATCAGCGACATGGCCGAGTCCATCGATCAGGTCTCGGCCAACGCTGCCGAATCGTCGGCGGTGGCCGAGCGTTCCGTGGAAATCGCCAACAAGGGTAACGAAGTTGTGCACAACACCATCCACGGCATGGACAACATTCGCGAACAGATTCAGGACACCGCCAAGCGCATCAAGCGCCTCGGCGAGTCGTCCCAGGAAATCGGCGACATCGTCAGCCTGATCGATGACATCGCCGACCAGACCAACATTCTCGCCCTCAACGCGGCGATCCAGGCATCGATGGCGGGCGACGCCGGGCGCGGTTTTGCCGTGGTTGCCGACGAAGTGCAGCGGCTGGCCGAGCGTTCGTCCGCCGCGACCCGGCAGATCGAAACCCTGGTGCGGGCGATTCAGGCCGACACCAACGAAGCGGTGATTTCCATGGAGCAGACCACCACCGAAGTGGTGCGCGGCGCGCGACTGGCGCAGGATGCCGGTGTGGCCCTGGAAGAAATCGAAGGCGTGTCCAAGACCCTCGCCGCGCTGATCCAGAGCATTTCCAACGCGGCGCAACAGCAGACGTCTTCGGCCGGACAGATCTCGCTGACGATGAATGTGATCCAGCAGATCACCTCGCAGACTTCGTCGGGGTCCACGGCCACCGCCGAGAGCATCGGCAACCTGGCGAAAATGGCCAGTCAGTTGCGCCGTTCGGTGTCCGGTTTCACCTTGCCGGCGGCGACAGATAAAGCGTGAGTGGAGTGGTTATGGGTGATCGGCACGACTACGTGGCCCTGGAATGGGTCAAGGGCGAAATTGCCGAAACGCTGAAGCTGGCGCATCAGGCGATCGAAGCCGTGCTCGACGATCCGCAGGCCTTCCCCGGGCTGGACGAATGCCTGGCCTACATTCATCAGGTGCACGGCAGTCTGCAAATGGTCGAGTTCTACGGCGCAGCGTTACTCGCCGAAGAAATGGAGCACTTGGTCGAAGCCCTGCAACATGATCGTGTACCGCACCGCGACGAAGCCCTGCACCTGATGCTGCAAGCCTTGGGGCAATTGCCGCTTTACCTCGATCGCGTGCAGAGCGCCCGCCGCGACCTGCCGCTGGTGGTGTTGCCGCTGATCAACGATCTGCGCAGCGCCCGTGGTGAAAGCCTGCTGGCGGAAACCAGTCTGTTCAGCCCGCCACTGCCCGAGCTGGCGCCGCTCGGCGACGCGGCACTCGCCGCGCTGGAACCGCCCGATCTGCCGAACGTGCTGCGCAAACTGCGGCAGATGCTGCAAATGGCTCTGGTCGGGCTGCTGCGCGAACAGGACGACCAGACGCATCTTGGCTATCTGGCCAAAGTCTTCAGCCGTCTCGAAGCGCTGAGCGGCGATGCGCCGTTGAGCCCTTTGTGGCAAATCGCCTCGGCATTGGTCGAGGGCATGCGCGAGGGCGTCATCGCCAACAGTCCGGCGCTGCGCAGCCTGTTCAAGGACGCCGACCAAGAGCTCAAGCGCCTGCTCGAGCAAGGCGTCGTCGGGCTCAATCAACCGGCGCCGGCCGAGCTGCTGAAAAGCCTGTTGTTCTATATTGCCAAAGCCGAACATCCCACCGGGCAGATGCTGACCATGAAAGATCACTACTCCCTGGACGACGCGTTGCCCGACAGCGCGATGGTCGATGAAGAACGCGCACGCCTCGCCGGCCCCGACCGCGATGCCATGCGCTCGGTGCTGGCGGCGCTGTGCGAAGAGCTGGTGCGGGTCAAGGAGCGCCTCGATCTGTTCGTGCGCAGTGACCGCCAGCACGCCTCGGATCTGGACAGCCTGCTCGCGCCGCTGCGGCAGATTGCCGACACCCTCGCGGTGCTTGGTTTCGGCCAGCCGCGCAAAGTCATCATCGACCAACTGGCAGTGGTGCTCAGCCTCGCCCAAGGCCAGCGCGAACCGAACGACGCGATCCTCATGGACGTCGCCGGGGCCTTGCTCTACGTCGAAGCGACGCTGGCCGGCATGGTCGGCACGGTGGAGACGCAAAGCGCCGAAGACGCGCGCCTGCCGACCACCGACCTGACGCAGATCCATCAGATCGTGATCAAGGAAGCGCGCATCTGCCTGCAACAGGCCAAGGACATGATCGTCGATTACATCGACGCCGATTGGGACCGCCAGCATCTGCAACCGCTGCCCGAACTGCTGACGCAGGTGCGCGGCGCGCTGGCGATGATTCCGCTGGCCCGCGCGGCGAGTCTGGTCGAGGCCTGCAACGGTTTCATTCGCGAGCATTTGATGCTCGATGCCCACGAACCGGGCTGGGAACAACTCGATCATCTGGCCGATGTGATCAGCAGCCTGGAGTATTACCTCGAACGCCTGAGCGACGACCCGCAGGCGCCCGCCGAGCATCTGCTCGATGTCGCGCAAAACAGCCTCGCCAGCCTCGGCTTCTTCGCTAACGAGCAGCCCGGCGAAGCGCAAGTGCCGTTGCTCGATGAGGTGCTCAGCCCCAGCGAAGCGCAGCTCATGCAGGATCTGCAAACCCTCGACGACCCTGACGTCGTGCAGTCGCTGGCCGAGGTGCTGGCCAGCCCGCTGTCGGCGCTCAACCCGCCGGCGCGCAACAGCCCCGACAGCCTGATGCCGCCGCCAGCGGATGAAGAACCGGTCGACGATGAGCTGCGCGAAGTGTTCCTCGAAGAGACCGACGAAGTTCTCGCGGTCCTCCACGAATACCTGCCGCGCTGGACCGCCAATCCCCAGGACCGCGCCGCGCTGACCGAACTGCGTCGGGCCTTCCATACCTTGAAGGGCAGCGGGCGCATGGTCCGCGCGTTGGTCCTTGGCGAACTGGCCTGGGCCGTGGAAAACCTGCTCAACCGCGTGCTCGAACAAAGCGTCGAGCCCGGCGCAGTGCTGCGCCAGTTGCTCGGCGACACCGTGTTGCTGCTGCCCGAGCTGATCAACGAATTCGCCACCCAGCGTCAGCGCCAGCGCAACGATGTCGACCAACTCGCCGCCCGCGCCCACGCGTTGGCCAAAGGCGATGAGCCGCTGGCTGCCGAAGACACCGACGATGTCGCTGCGCTTGATCCGCTGCTGCTGGAAATCTTCCGCAAAGAAGCCGAAACCCACCTCGCCAGCCTCAACCGTTTCCTCGATCAGGCCGCCGAACAGGTGCCGTTACCGGCCAGCGACGAGCTGCAACGGGCGCTGCACACGCTCAAGGGCAGTGCCTCGATGGCCGGCGTATTGCCGATGGCCGAACTGGCGGCTTCGCTGGATCAACTGGCCCGCGAGTTCAAGGCGCACCAGTTGCCGCTGGATCTGGACGAGGTCGAATTGCTGCTCGAAGCCGAGGGCTTGTTCCGCGTCGGCCTGCGTCAGCTCAAACACGATCCGCTGGCGCCGATTGTCGGTGCGCAGTCGCTGATCAAACGCACCGAGGCGCTGCTCGCCGAGCGCCTGCAAGCCAGCTCCGATGGCGCTGACAGCGGCCTGCGCCTCAAGCGCGATCCGCAACTGATCAACAACTTCCTCGCCCAGGGCATGGACATCCTCCTCGACGCCGAAAACCTTTTGCAGCGCTGGCAGCAACACCCCGGCGAACGCCAGGAACTCAGCGCCTTGCTCGATGAGCTGACCACTCTGGGCGAGGGCGCGCACCTTGCCGATCTGCTTCCGGTCGATGGCCTCTGCGAAGCTTTGCTCGACCTGTATGGCGCGGTGGAAGAAAGCAGCCTGGCGGTCAGTGAGCGGTTTTTCCACGAGGCGCAACTGGCCCACGAAGCGCTGATCAACATGCTCGACGAGCTCGCTGCCGGCCAGGAAATCACCGCGCAGCCGGAGCGGATTCGCGCCTTGCAGGATCTGCTTGACGAAGGTCTCGACCCGGCGGCGATGGGCCTGATCCGCAGCGACGGCAGCCGCACCCTGGACATTCGCGAACTGGGCAGCGCCACCGCGCAATTGCAGCAATCGGTTGCCGCCCTCGAACCTGACGACGAGATTGTCGAAATCTTCCTCGAAGAGGCGGTGGACATTCTCGACAGCGCCGGGCAAGCCTTGCAGCGCTGGCTCAAGGACCCGGACAACGCCGCGCCGCTGTCGTCATTGCAGCGCGACTTGCACACGCTGAAGGGCGGCGCGCGCATGGCCGAGGTGGAGGCCGTCGGCGACCTCGCCCAGGAACTGGAAAATCTCTACGAAGGGCTGGTCGATCGACGCTACAACCACAGCGCTGCGCTCGAAGGTTTGTTGCAGCGCAGTCATGAGCGGTTGGCGCTGATGCTGGAGCAACTGCAAGCGCATCAAGCGCTGACCCCGGCGCAGGATTTGATCGACGCGATCCGTCAGTTGCGTCAGGGCCAGGCCGCCAGCGAATCTGCCCCCGCAGCGGTCGAACACGACAACGCCGGGCATGATCCGGAGTTGCTGGAGATCTTCCTCGAAGAAGGTTTCGACATCATCGAAAGCTCCGGCGCCGCGCTGTTGCGCTGGCAGGTCGAGCCGGGCAACCGGCAGGAAATCGAAACCCTGCTGCGCGATCTGCACACCCTCAAGGGTGGTGCGCGGATGGTCGAAATCGGCCCGATCGGCGACCTCGCCCATGAGCTGGAATTTCTCTACGAAAGTCTCTCTAGCGGTGTGCTGCAACCGTCCGCCGAACTGTTCGCGCTGGTGCAGCGCGGCCATGACCGACTGGCGCAAATGCTCGATGGTGTGCGCGCCGGGCAGCCGTGCCCACCGGCCGATCGGCTGATCAATGCGATCCAGAATTTCAGTCACCCGGTGCAGGTTGAAGCGCCGCCAGCGCCGGCTCCAGTCATCAAGCCCGAGGCCGCGCCGCCGAGCGCCGATGCTGGCGCGGACATGGTCAAGGTCTCGTCCGAACTGCTCGATGAGCTGGTCAATCTGGCCGGGGAAACCTCGATCTTTCGTGGACGGATCGAGCAGCAGGTCAACGATGCGCAGATTGCCCTCAACGAGATGGAAACCACCATCGAGCGTATGCGCGATCAGTTGCGCCGCCTCGACACCGAAACCCAGGGGCGCATTCTCAGCCGCCAGCAAGTCGATGGCGAACGCCTCGGTTATGAAGACTTCGATCCGCTGGAAATGGATCGCCATTCGCAGTTGCAGCAATTGTCGCGGGCGCTGTTCGAATCCGCCTCGGACCTGCTCGACCTCAAGGAAACCCTCGACCGCCGCAATCACGATGCGGAGAACCTGTTGCAGCAACAGGGGCGGATCAACACCGAATTGCAGGAAGGCCTGATGCGCACGCGCATGGTGCCGTTCGAACGCATGGTGCCGCGTCTGAAACGCATCGTTCGTCAGGTCGCCGAAGAGCTGGGCAAGGATGTCGCTTTTGTCGTCGGCAATGCCGATGGCGAGATGGATCGCAATGTGCTGGAACGCATGGCCGCGCCGCTGGAACACATGCTGCGCAACGCCGTCGACCATGGCCTCGAACCCGCCGATGTGCGGCTGGCGGCAGGCAAACCGGCGCAAGGGCAGATCACCCTTGATCTGTCCCGCGAAGGCGGTGACATCGTTTTCGACATCCGCGACGACGGCGCCGGGGTGCCGCTGGAAGCCGTGCGGCGCAAGGCGATCAAACGCGGCTTGCTGGCGCCCGACGCCGAGATCAGCGACCGCGACGTGTTGCAGTTCATCCTCCAGCCGGGTTTCTCCACGGCGGAAAAGATCACCCAGATTTCCGGGCGTGGCGTCGGCATGGACGTAGTCCACGAAGAGGTGCGTCAGCTCGGCGGCAGCATGAGTATCGATTCGGTGCCGGGGCAGGGCGTGCATTTCCGCATTCGCCTGCCGTTCACCGTGTCGGTCAACCGCGCGCTGATGGTGCAGTGCGGCGAGGATCAGTACGCGATTCCGCTGAACACCATCGAAGGCATCGTGCGTGTGTTGCCGAATGATCTGGAAGGGCATTTCCGTCACGATCCACCGAGTTATCAATACGGCGGCCAGCGGTATGAGCTGTGCTATCTCGGCGAGCTGTTGAAGACTGCGCCACGGCCAAAACTGCTCGGGCAGAACCTGCCGTTGCCGGTGCTGCTGGTGCATTGCAACGACCGCCACATTGCCGTGCTGGTCGACGCCATGGCCGGCACTCGCGAGATCGTGGTCAAGAGCCTCGGCCCGCAGTTCGCGGCGGTGCAGGGCGTGTCGGGGGCGACGATTCTCGGCGACGGCCGGGTGGTGCTGATTCTGGATCTGCTCGCACCGATCCGCGCGATGCAGGCGCGCCTGGCGCAAGAGCCGGCGCGCACGGACATCGACAGCGAACCGCACAAGCCGCTGCTGATCATGGTCGTCGATGACTCGGTGACGGTGCGCAAGGTCACCAGCCGTTTGCTCGAGCGTCACGGCATGAACGTGCTGACCGCCAAGGACGGCGTCGATGCGATGCTGCTCCTCGAAGAGCACCTGCCCGACCTGATGCTGCTCGACATCGAAATGCCGCGCATGGACGGCTTCGAAGTCGCCACCCAGGTGCGCGCCGACGAACGCCTGCGCCACTTGCCAATCATCATGATCACCTCGCGCACCGGGCAGAAACACCGCGACCGCGCCATGGCCATCGGCGTCAACGACTACCTCGGCAAGCCGTATCAGGAATCGGTGTTGCTGGAGAGCATCGCCCAGTGGAGCAAGAAACATGCATGAGCACCGGCACAACCCGCGCACCAGCCAGCTCACCGGGCTGTTGCTGCCGCTGGCCGATCGCAACCTGATCCTGCCCAATGTCGCCATTGCCGAGCTGATCGACTACCAGGCCAGCGCCTTCGATCTCGACACGCCGCCGTGGTACCTGGGCCGGGTGACCTGGCGTGAGCGGCAGATTCCGCTGATCAGTTTCGAATCGGCCTGCGGGCAGAAAATCGTCATCGGCGAACGGGCGCGGATCGTCATCCTGAATGCGCTGGGCGGCTTGCCCGAGCTGAGATTCATCGCCCTGTTGGTGCAGGGGATTCCTCGGTCGTACAAGCTGGACAGTCAGTTGAGTTATGTCGATGTGCCGTTGTGTGCGCTGGAGCAGGCGGCGGTGCAGGTCGGCGAGCAGGTGGCGAAGGTGCCGGATTTGTTGGGGCTGGAGAAGTTACTGGTGGATGCGGGATTGGCCCGCTGATCCAAGGCTTGACTGATCATTCCCACGCTCCGCGTGGGAATGCAGCCCGGACGCTCCGCGTCCCATCAAGAGCCGAACGCGGAGCGTCCGTGGAGGCATTCCCACGGAGAGCGTGGGAACGATCAAAAGCCCCTCACCCCAGCCCTCTCCCAAAGGGAGAGGGAGCCGACCGAGGTGTCTCGCGTCCTACATCGACCTGAATGACCGAGTCGATTATGGATTCACTACAACGGGCTCAGGTCAGCGTCATTCCCAAGCATCCCCCAATCGGTTCCCTCTCCCTCCGGGAGAGGGCTAGGGTGAGGGTAGCTTTTGAACGTTACGCTCAGCGTAATGATTCACCGCCCAGCTTGATTGATGCCCTCACCGCACACGCCTAACTTGGCTCCACGACAGCGAACCCCGTGGAGTGAGCATGACAACAACAATTTCCCCCGACTCGCGCTGGACGCGGCGGCGTGACGAGAAGCAGCGCCGGCTCGACAAGGTGCGCGGGCTCGCCGATGGCGCGGTGTTGCCCAGCGACAAGATCGTCGCCGCGCTCGAAGCGCTGATCCATCCCGGCGACCGTGTGGTGCTGGAGGGCAACAACCAGAAGCAGGCGGATTTCCTCTCGCGTTCGCTGGCCAAGGCCGACCCGGCCAAGCTCCACGATCTGCACATGATCATGCCCAGCGTCGGCCGCTCCGAGCACCTTGATCTGTTCGAACGTGGCATTGCCCGCAAGCTCGATTTCTCCTTCGCCGGCACCCAGAGCCTGCGCATCAGCCAGTTGCTCGAAGATGGCTTGCTCGAAGTCGGCGCCATTCACACGTACATCGAACTCTACGCCCGCCTCGTCGTGGACCTGATCCCCAACGTTGTGCTCTCGGCCGGTTTCATGGCCGACCGCGCCGGCAACATCTACACCGGCCCGAGCACTGAAGACACCCCCGCACTGATCGAACCGGCGGCGTTCAGCGACGGTATCGTTATCGTCCAGGTCAACCAATTGGTCGATGACGTCAGCGAGCTGCCTCGCGTAGACATCCCGGCGTCGTGGGTCGATTTCGTTGTGGTCGCCGACAAGCCGTTCTACATCGAACCGCTGTTCACCCGCGACCCACGCCACATCAAGCCTGTGCACGTGCTGATGGCGATGATGGCGATTCGCGGGATCTACGAAAAACACAATGTGCAGTCACTCAACCACGGCATCGGTTTCAACACCGCCGCCATCGAACTGATCCTGCCGACCTACGGCGAATCCCTCGGTTTGAAAGGCAAGATCTGCCGCAACTGGACGCTCAACCCGCACCCGACGCTGATCCCGGCGATTGAAAGCGGCTGGGTCGAGAGCGTGCATTGCTTCGGCACCGAACTGGGCATGGAAAACTACATTGCCGCTCGGCCGGATGTGTTCTTCACTGGCCGCGACGGCTCGCTGCGTTCCAACCGCATGGTCTGCCAACTGGCCGGGCAATACGCGGTGGATCTGTTTATCGGCGCGACGTTGCAAGTCGACGGCGACGGCCATTCCTCGACGGTGACTCGGGGCCGTCTCGCCGGTTTCGGTGGTGCGCCAAACATGGGCCACGACCCGCGCGGCCGCCGTCACGGCACCCCGGCGTGGCTGGACATGCGCCACGCCGACGGGCCGCAACCGATGCTCGAACGCGGCAAGAAACTCGTGGTGCAAATGGTCGAGACCTTCCAGGAGGGCGGCAAACCGACCTTTGTCGAAACGCTCGACGCGGTGGAAGTGGCGAAGAAAAGCGGCATGCCGCTGGCGCCGATCATGATCTACGGCGACGACGTCACCCACCTGCTCACCGAAGAAGGCATCGCCTACCTGTACAAGGCGCGCTCGCTGGAAGAGCGCCAGGCGATGATCGCGGCGGTTGCCGGGGTTACCGCCATCGGCCTGCGGCACAACCCGAAAGACACCGAACGCATGCGCCGCGAAGGCCTGATCGCCTTGCCCGAAGACCTCGGCATCCGCCGCACCGACGCCACCCGCGAATTGCTCGCGGCGAAAAGCGTCGCCGATCTGGTCGAGTGGTCTGGTGGCCTGTACAACCCGCCCGCCAAATTCAGGAGCTGGTAATGCACGCATTCAACCTGCAAGCGAAACCGCTTTCTCTGGCTGATCGACTGGCCGATCTGGCAGTGGACGCGTTGATCGACGAAGCCGATCTGTCGCCGAAACCGGCGCTGGTCGACCGTCGTGGCAACGGCGCGCACACCGATCTGCACCTGGGCCTGATGCACGCGTCGGCGTTGGCCTTGTGGCCAGCGTTCAAGGAAATGGCTGAGGTGGCGCTGGAGCTGGGCGAAGTCGGTGTGCCGTTACGCGAAGCGATTGGCCGCATCGGCCGCGAGGGCGAGCAAGCCATGCTCGTGACCACCAACGGCGTCAACACCCATCGCGGTGCGATCTGGGCATTGGGGCTGTTGGTGACGGCCGCCGCGCTGCAACCGAAATCCATCGCCCTGTGTGCCGCACGCCTGGCACTGCTCGACGACCGCTACGCACCGACACCGCTCAGCCACGGCGCACAAGTCGCCCAGCGTTACGGCGCACGCGGTGCTCGCGAAGAAGCGCAACTGGGCTTCCCGTCCGTGCTGCAACGCGGCCTGCCGCAACTGCACAAAAGCCGCGCCAACGGCCACGGCGAGCAGAACGCCCGGCTCGATGCGTTGCTGGCGATCATGACCGAGCTGGCCGACACCTGCGTGCTCTACCGCGCCGGCGAGCCCGGTCTGCACGCCATGCAGGCCGGCGCGCAAGCGGTACTCGATGCCGGCGGCAGCGCCAGCCTCAGCGGTCGCCGGCGCCTGCACGAACTCGATCAACAACTCATCGCATTGAATGCCTCGCCCGGTGGCGCCGCTGACTTGCTCGCGGCCACGCTGCTGCTCGATCGCATCGAGCGCGACGGCATTGTTCAGGGAGCGTTTTGATGGAAAGCCTATCGTTTGAATTCCCCGCCGGGCAGCCGCCACGCGGGCGGGCGCTGGTCGGTTGTGTCGGCTCGGGTGATCTGGAAGTGCTGATCGAACCGGGTCTGGCCGGCAAGCTGACGATCAACGTGCAGACCTCGGTCAACGGCGCGCAGCAGCGCTGGCAGCACCTGTTTGCGCGGATGTTCGACGGCACCACGCCACCGGCGATGGCCATCGATATCCACGATTTCGGCGCGACGCCGGGGGTGGTGCGCTTGCGTCTGGAACAGGGTTTCGAGGAGATCGGCCATGACTGACAGCGCAGCGTTGCTGAACAAACACAGTTTCGTTGAACTTGGCGCACGGCAGCGGGCGAAAGCCTTGCTCGACGCCGGGACCTTTCGCGAACTGCTTGATCCGTTTCAACGGGTCATGTCGCCATGGCTTGAGCGCCAAGGTGTGGTGCCGCAAGCCGACGACGGCGTGATCATCGCCAAGGGCAGCCTCGACGGTTTGCCGGTGGTCATCGCAGCGATTGAAGGTGCGTTTCAGGGCGGCAGCCTTGGCGAAGTCGGCGGGGCGAAGATTGCCGGTGCGCTGGAACTGGCTGCCGAAGACAACCGCAACGGCATCCCCACCCGCGCGGTATTGCTGCTGGAAACCGGTGGCGTGCGCTTGCAGGAAGCCAATCTAGGGCTGGCGGCGATTGCCGATATTCACGCGGCGATTGTCGATCTGCAGCAATACCAACCGGTGGTCGGCGTGGTCGCCGGCAGCGTCGGTTGCTTCGGCGGCATGTCGATTGCTGCGGCGCTGTGCAGTTATTTGCTGGTGACCCAGGAAGCACGTCTCGGCCTGAACGGCCCGCAGGTGATCGAGCAGGAAGCCGGGATCGAGGAATACGACTCCCGCGACCGGCCCTTCATCTGGAGCCTGACCGGCGGCGAACAGCGTTTCAACACGGGACTAGTGGACCGTTATGTCGGCGATGATGTGGCGCAGATTCGCCAGCAGGTCGGTGAATTGCTCCAGCAAGGCTTGCCGGCACAGGCACGCAGTCAACGCGCCGAGTGGTTCCTGCAACGCCTCGGCAAGCTGAACACTGACCAGCAAATCGAACCGTCGGTGGTTCGCGATCTGTATCAAGGAGTGCGCTCATGAGCGGTTATTCATTGCGCGGTTTGCACTGGTTCAACGCCTTGAGCACCGGCGCTGAAAGCGTCGAAGGGTTGCCGCCGTCATTGAAAGCGGCCGACGCTGAGCTCGGGCGTTTTATCGCCGTGGTCGCCGACCCGGACAATCGTTTCCCCCGCGCCCGAAACGGCGAAGTCGGTTTGCTCGAAGGCTGGGGGCTGGCCAAGGCTGTGGATGACGCGATCAGCGCCGACCGCGACAACGCGAAGAAGCGCCCGATCATCGCCATCGTCGATGTACCGAGCCAGGCGTATGGCCGCCGCGAAGAAGCCCTCGGCATTCATCAGGCGCTCGCCGGCGCTGCGGACAGTTATGCCCGTGCACGCTTGGCCGGCCATCCGGTGATTGCGCTGCTGGTGGGCAAGGCCATGTCGGGTGCGTTTCTCGCCCATGGTTATCAGGCCAATCGCCTGATCGCGCTGCGCGACCCCGGCGTGATGGTCCACGCGATGGGCAAAGCCTCGGCGGCGCGGGTGACCTTGCGCAGTGTCGAGGAACTGGAAGCGCTGGCCTCGAGCGTGCCGCCGATGGCCTACGACATCGACAGCTACGCCAGCCTCGGCCTGCTCTGGGAAACCCTCTCGGTGCAGCAGATCGAACAACCGACGGCGGAAGATCTGACGCGCGTGAGTGAGTGCCTCAAGCAAGCGATCAACGACGTGGCCAGCAGTGATTTGAAAGGGCGCCTTGGTGCGAGTAATCGTGCCGCCTCCAGCCGCGTCCGCGAACTGCTGAGGGCGCAGTGGTGAACCTGCCCCTGGCCCACGATCTGCTCTGGGGCATGACCCCGGCGCAGTTGCCGGCGGATGCGCCGCAGTGGGCGGTCGCGGCGCTGGCGGCCGGGCAACCGGTGGTGGTGCGCCGGGCGGTGAGTGCTGACGGTTTTGTCGCGGTCGGCGTGCGCGGTGTGTTGCGTCAACAACGGCTGGCGGCATTTATGGCGCTGGATTCGATTGCCTGTCGAGTCAGTCCCGAAGCCCTTTGTCATGTTGAGTGTGAGCGAGATCTGCCGGTGATGCAGGCGCTCAAACAACTGCGGCCGATGCTCGATGACTGCCGTTGGGTCTGGGGTGTCAGCGGCAGTGTCGGGTTTGAATTGGCCAGTGGTTTCAGAGCAATGCATGCGGCCAGTGATCTCGATCTGATTCTGCGTGCGCCGCAGATGATCGGCCGTGATCAGGCGCGCGAACTGGTCGCGCTTTTAGATCAAACTGTGTGCCGGGTCGACATGCAATTGCAGACGCCGTTCGGCGCTGTGGCGTTGCGGGAATGGGCCAGCGGTTCGTTCCGAGTGCTGCTGAAAAATGCTTATCAGGCCTGTCTGGTGACGGATCCGTGGAACCCGCAGGAGCAGGCAGCGTGAGCAGCCTGTTGGTGTTTCCCGGCCAGGGCGCGCAGCAAGCGGGCATGCTCCAGCGTTTGCCAAGGGAAACGCTGGTCGAGGCCAGTGATGTACTGGGCGAAGATGTTGCGCTGCTGGATTCAGCCGAGGCATTGCGCACGACACGAGCGGTTCAGCTGTGCCTGCTGATCGCCGGTGTCGCTGCTTCGCGGCAGTTATTGCAGGATGAACTGACTGCGGATTACGTCGCCGGCCTGTCCATCGGCGCTTATCCGGCGGCGGTGGTGGCGGGGGTCTTGAGTTTCAGCGATGCGCTGCATCTGGTCAGTCTGCGCGGTGAGCTGATGCAACAAGCCTATCCACAGGGCTACGGCATGACCGCGATCATCGGCTTGCAGTTGTCCACAGTCGAAACCCTGCTGGCGCAAGTGCACAGCGAAGATGCGCCGGTGTATCTGGCCAACATCAACGCCGATAACCAAGTGGTGATTGCCGGCAGCGACAAGGCCATGCACGCGGTGGCCGAACTGGCACGCAGTCGCGGCGCCGGAGTGGCGAAACGGCTGGCGGTGAGCGTGCCGTCGCATTGCCCATTGCTGGAAAAACCGGCGCAGGCGCTTGCCGAAGCCTTCGCCAGGGTCGAACTTAAAACGCCACGGATCGGCTATCTCAGCGGCAGCCGCGCCCGCCCTGTGAGCAAAGTCGAAGCGCTGCGTGACGACCTCGCTTTCAACATGTGCCGCGTGGTGGACTGGCGCGGCACCGTGCAAAGCGCCTACGAGCGCGGCGTACGTCTACAGATCGAACTGCCGCCCGGTGCGGTGCTGACCGGGCTGGCGCGCCGGGTGTTCGAGCAGGGCACCGTCACTGCCTTCGACAGTGCCCGCCTCGATACCCTGCAAGCGCTGTTGCGCGAGGAGGGTGGCCGCCAACTCTAAAACCGCCGCGACTCAAGCTTCGAACAACAAAAACAACATTCGACGATGCACTTTGAGGACTACAACAATGATTATTTACGGTGTGGCATTTCTCGCCTTTTGCACGCTGGTCGGTATCTGGGTCGGTGAATTGCTCGGCAAGCTGATCGGAGTGCCGGCCAATGTCGGCGGTGTCGGTATTGCGATGCTGCTGTTGATCGGCCTGGGCAGCTATCTCTACAAGAGCGGCTGGCTCAAGGGCAAGACCGAGCAGGGCGTGGAGTTCTGGAGCGCGATCTACATCCCCATCGTGGTCGCCATGGCCGCGCAGCAGAATGTCTACGGTGCGCTGAAGGGCGGGCCGATGGCGATTCTCGCCGGCACCCTCGCCGTAGTGATCGCTTTTGCCCTGGTGCCGGTGCTGACGCGCATGGGCAACAAGCAAGAGACGCCGATTGCTCCTGCCAAGACTGCGGGGTAATCGCCATGTACGAATCAATGATGAAAGTGATCACCGGCTACGGTCTGATCAGCGGCTTTTTGATTGTCGGGCTGACCATGTGGGTGTCCTACTGGATGTCCAACACTTTCACCAAGGGCCGTCTGCACGGTTCGGCGATCGCCATTCTGCTCGGGCTGGTGCTGTCGTATATCGGCGGCGCACTGACCGGTGGGCAAAAAGGCGTGGTGGATATTCCCCTGCTGTCCGGCATCGGCCTGCTCGGTGGTGCGATGCTGCGGGATTTCGCGATTGTGGCGACGGCGTTTGGGGTGAGTGTCGATGAGCTCAAACGCGCCGGATTCGTCGGTGTGCTGGCGCTGTTTGTCGGCGTTGGCACCTCGTTCGTCGCCGGGGTCGGCGTGGCGATGGCGTTCGGCTACACCGATGCGGTGAGCCTGACCACCATTGGCGCGGGTGCCGTGACTTACATTGTCGGCCCGGTGACCGGCGCGGCGATTGGTGCCAGTTCCGAGGTGATGGCGCTGTCGATTGCGGCGGGGCTGATCAAGGCGATTCTGGTGATGGTGATGACACCGTTCGTGGCACCGATGATCGGCCTGAACAATCCGCGCAGCGCGGTGATTTTCGGTGGGTTGATGGGCACCTCCAGCGGCGTTGCCGGAGGTCTGGCGGCCACCGATCCGAAGCTGGTGCCGTACGGTTGCCTGACGGCGGCGTTCTACACCGCGCTCGGGTGTCTGCTGGGGCCTTCGCTGTTGTTTCTGGCGATGCGCGGGTTGATGGGTTAGTCAATTTAAGCTGCCCTCACCCTAACCCTCTCCCGGAGGGGAGAGGGGACTGACCGAGTTGTTTTGGCGTTATACATCGACCTGAAATTTCTAAGTCGAACTCAGGTTCTGAAAAAGCCCCCGATCTGCTCCCTTTCCCCCTCTACCCCTTGGGGGAGAGGGCTGGGGTGAGGGGGTAGCTCTTGATTTTGATCTTGATCTAAACCCCAGCCTGCCGATTGGCATACATCCGACACTCTGCCAGCAACGCCAGCAAATTCGGGTCACGCTCCTTGGCCTTCAGAAACACCACGCCAATGTGCTGCTGCAACCGGTACTTCTCCTGCAACGGAATCAGCTTCACCCGATTCTCGTACACCGCCGCAATCCGCCCCGGCAACAAGGCGTACCCCACCCCTGAGCTGACCATGCTCAGCAGGGTGAAGATGTCATTGACCTGCATCGCCACCTTCGGTTCGAACCCCGCTTGCTTGAATACCCGCACACCATCCTGATGCGTGGCGAAGCCCTGGGTCAGGGTGATGAAGGTTTCATCGCGCACTTCCGCCAGATCGACTTCACTGCGCTGAGCGAATTTTGAATCGGCCGGGGTGGCGAGGAAGATGTCGTCGGAGAACAGCGCAATCTGTTCGCAATCGGGGTCGTTGATGCTGTCGTCCAGCGACACCAGAATCGCGTCGACTTCCATGTTTTTCAGCTTGTAGAGCAGGTCGATGTTCGAGCCGAGGATCAGGTCGATGTTGAGTTCGCTGCGGCGGATTTTCAGGCCCATGATCAGCTGCGGCACGGTTTTCACCGTCAGCGAATACAGCGAGCCGAGCTTGAAGCGCTCGGCGGAGAACCCGGCGGCTTCGCGGGTCAGGCGCACGCTGTCGACGACGTCGTTGATCAGCTTCTGCGCACGTTCTTCCAGCACATAAGCGCTTTCCAGCGGCGTCAGGTTGCGCCCTTCGTGTTTGAACAGCGGGCAGCGCAGAGCATTTTCCAAAGAGTGAATGGCGCGGTGCACGCTGACGTTGCTGGTCTGCAGTTCAGCGGCGGCGCGGGCGAGGTTGCCGGTGCGCATGAAGGCGAGGAACACCTCGAGTTTTTTCAGGGTCAATTCTTCGTCGATCAGCATGGCGCGGACTCTTTTTTTTAATGCGCCGATTGTGCCCAATTCCCGCGGGCCGCGCAGGCGAGGTTGAACAGAAACATTGCGCTTTTACGCTCAAGGCCCGAGCCTTGCGAGCTGCGGTAACGAATGTGAGGTGAGCAATACATGTATCACGGGGAAAAACTCAACGCCTGGACCCATCTGGTCGGGGCCATCGCCGCGTTTATCGGCGGCGTGTGGATGCTGGTGATTGCCAGCCTCGACGGCAGTCCGTGGAAGATCGTCAGCGTAGCCATTTACGCCTTCACTTTGCTGGTGCTCTACAGCGCCTCGACCGTGTACCACAGCGTGCGCGGGCGCAAGAAAGCGATTATGAAGAAGGTCGATCATTTCTCGATCTACCTGTTGATCGCCGGCAGCTACACGCCGTTCTGTCTGGTGACGTTACGCGGGCCGTGGGGCTGGACGCTGTTCGGGATTGTCTGGGGGCTGGCGCTGATCGGCATCCTGCAAGAGATCAAACCGCGTTCCGAGGCGCGGATTCTGTCGATCGTGATTTACGCGGTGATGGGCTGGATCGTGCTGGTCGCGGTCAAACCGCTGATTGCCGCACTGGGCACAGCGGGGTTTGCCTGGCTGGCATCGGGCGGGGTTTTGTATACGGTGGGGATTATCTTTTTTGCCCTCGATCACCGCCTGCGGCATGCCCATGGCATCTGGCATCTGTTTGTGATCGCGGGAAGTCTGCTGCACTTTGTGGCGATTCTGTTTTATGTCCTGTAGCCCGGGTGACTGATCGTTCCCACGCTCTGCGTGGTAACGCCTCCTGTGACGCTCTGCGTCACGCTTTTTGGGACGCGGAGCGTCCCGGGCTGCATTCCCACGCAGAGCGTGGGAACGATCAGTCCGGCAAAAAGGTTTAGAAATCACCCCACAGTTGCTGGGCCACCGCCAACGCCACCACCGGCGCGGTCTCGGTGCGCAACACGCGCGGGCCGAGGCGGGCGGCGTGGAAGCCATTGCCTTTGGCCTGCTCGACTTCGCCATCCGTCAACCCACCTTCCGGTCCGATCAGAAACGCCAGCGTCGCCGGTTTGGCATGGCTGACCAGCGGTTCTGCGACCGGATGCAGCACCAGTTTCAATTCGGCTTCGGTCTGCTTGAGCCAGTCCGCCAGCAATACTGGTGGATGAATCACCGGCACCCGTGAACGCCCGCACTGTTCGCAGGCACTGATTGCCACTTGGCGCCAATGCAGCAAGCGCTTGTCGGCGCGTTCGTCCTTGAGCCGCACTTCGCAGCGTTCGCTGAAGATCGGGGTGATTTGCGTCACGCCGAGTTCAGTGGCTTTCTGAATCGCCCAGTCCATGCGCTCGCCCCGGGACAGGCCCTGGCCGAGGTGGATCTGCAGCGGCGATTCGATTTGTCCGGCGAACTGCTCGTCGATCTGCACGACCACGCGCTTCTTGCCGACTTCGACGAGCGATCCGCGAAACTCATGGCCGGAACCGTCGAACAACTGCACCGCATCGCCTTCGGCCATGCGCAGGACGCGGCTGATGTAATGCGCCTGAGCCTCCGGCAGTTCGTGTTCGCCAGTGCTCAGCGGGGCGTCGATAAAGAAGCGGGACAGTCTCATGCGGGGTCTCTGTAAAAAGTGTAAAAGTCTGGCGGCCCTATCGCTGGCAAGCCAGCTCCCACAAGGACTTGCGCAGGACCTGTGGGAGCTGGCTTGCCAGCGATGACGGTAGTCCGTTCACCGCTGAAGCTTAAGTGAAATAGATCAGCCCGGATCGCGGAAGCCGGGATGGAAGTCTTTCGGCACCGCAACACTGACGCTGTCACGCGTAGCAATATCAATACCTTCACTGGCCACTTCGGCGAGGAAGTCGATCTGCTCCGGGGTGATCACATACGGCGGCAGGAAATACACCACGCTGCCCAGCGGCCGCAACAACGCACCACGTTCCAGTGCATGCTGGAAAACCTTCAAGCCACGACGCTCCTGCCAAGGGTAGGCCTCTTTCGTGGCTTTATCCTTGACCATCTCGATGGCCAGGACCATGCCGGTCTGGCGCACTTCGGAGACGTTCGGGTGATCCACCAGATGCGCAGTCGCCGAGGCCATGCGCTGAGCCAGCGCCTGGTTGTTCGCGATGACGTTGTCCTGCTCGAAGATGTCCAGGGTCGCCAGTGCCGCAGCGCAGGCCAGCGGGTTGCCGGTGTAGCTGTGCGAATGGAGGAAGGCGCGCAGGGTCGGGTAGTCGTCGTAGAAGGCGCTGTAGACCTCGTCGGTGGTCAGGCACGCGGCCAGCGGCAGGTAGCCGCCGGTGAGGGCTTTCGACAGGCAGAGGAAGTCCGGGCGGATGCCGGCCTGTTCGCAGGCGAACATCGTTCCGGTGCGGCCGAAGCCGACGGCGATTTCGTCGTGGATCAGGTGCACGCCGTAACGGTCGCAGGCCTCGCGCAACAGCTTGAGGTAGACCGGGTGATACATGCGCATGCCGCCCGCGCCCTGAATCAACGGCTCGACGATTACTGCCGCGACGCTGTCATGATTCTCTGCCAGCGTCTGTTCCATGGCCGCGAACATATTGCGTGAGTGTTCTTCCCAGCTCATGCCGTCGGGCCGGCCGTAGCAATCCGGGCTCGGCACTTTGATGGTGTCCATCAGCAGCGCTTTGTAGGTCTCGGTGAACAGCGGCACATCGCCGACCGCCATCGCCGCCATGGTCTCGCCGTGGTAGCTGTTGGTCAGGGTGACGAAGCGCTTCTTGTTCGGCTGGCCGCGATTGAGCCAGTAGTGAAAGCTCATCTTCAGCGCGACTTCGATGCAGGACGAGCCGTTATCGGCGTAGAACACCCGGTTCAGGCCTTGCGGGGTCATCTTCACCAGGCGCTCGGACAGCTCGATCACCGGCTGGTGGCTGAAACCGGCAAGGATCACGTGTTCGAGTTGATCGACCTGATCCTTGATGCGCTGGTTGATGCGCGGGTTGGCGTGGCCGAACACGTTGACCCACCAGGAACTGACTGCGTCGAGGTAGCGCTTGCCTTCGAAGTCTTCGAGCCAGACGCCTTCGCCGCGCTTGATCGGGATCAGCGGCAGCTGTTCGTGGTCTTTCATCTGGGTGCAGGGATGCCACAACACCGCGAGATCGCGTTGCATCCACTGGTTATTCAGGCCCATTTACAGTCTCCTCGAGGCGGCTCGCGTCAGGCGCGGGCGAACAATCGCGCAAGCCTATGCAATGCATCGCGCGGGAACAACCCATTGTGTCGATTGAGCTACTTTGTCTGAGCCGATAGACGTCGCTGGCGGCGTTTTGATGGCTAACGTATTCTTCGCGGTTCTTTGAGTCGTCTGACTCGCAAAACTGCTTTTTTCCCACATGTTTTTCCGGAGTTCGCTGAATGTCTGTCGGTTGGCTGCGCGCCTGTGCGCTGGTGATGTTGGGGCTGTTCAGCGTTACGGCGCTGGCCAAGGATAAAACCGCAATCGTGATCGGCGGCGGCCTCTCGGGTCTGACCGCTGCTTACGAACTGCAGAACAAAGGCTGGCAGGTCACCCTGCTGGAAGCCAAACCGAGCCTGGGCGGGCGCTCGGGCATGGCCACCAGCGAGTGGATCGGCAACGACAAGACTCAGCCGGTGCTGAACAAGTACGTTTCGACCTTCAAGCTCGGCACCACGCCGGCGCCGGAATTTGTGCGTACGCCGGGTTATCTGATCGACGGCGATTATTTCTCCGCCGCTGATCTCGCCACTAAACAGCCAGCCACCGCCGATGCGCTCAAGCGCTACCAGAAAACCCTCGACGATCTGGCGCGCTCGATCGACGACCCGCAGAACCCGGCGGCGACCGCCACCCTGCATGCACTGGACCAGATCACCGTATCGAGCTGGCTCGACAAGCAGAACCTGCCGGCCACCGCGCGTCAGTTGATCAACCAGGACATTCGCACCCACTACGACGAACCTTCGCGTCTGTCGCTGCTGTATTTCGCTCAGCAGAACCGCGTCTATCGCGGCGTTTCCGACCGCGACCTGCGCGCCTCGCGTCTGGTCGGCGGCAGCCAGGTCCTGGCCCAGGCCTTCGTCAAACAGATCAAGACCATCAAGACCAGCTCGCCGGTCTCGGCCATCATCCAGGACAAGGACGGTGTGACCGTCAAAGTCGGCAGCGTCGGCTATCAGGCCGACTACGTTGTGCTGGCGGTACCGCTGCGCGCGCTGAACAAAATCGCCCTGACCCCTGCGCTGGATGCCCAGCATCTGGCGGCGATCAAAGGCACCAACTACGGCTGGCGCGACCAGATCATGCTGAAGTTCAAGACGCCAGTGTGGGAAAGCAAATCGCGCATGTCCGGCGAGATCTACAGCAATACCGGTCTGGGCATGCTCTGGATCGAACCGGCACTGAAGGGCGGCGCCAACGTGGTGATCAACCTGTCCGGCGATAACGCCCGTGTGATGCAGGCGTTCGGCGACAAGCAGATGGTCGATCAGGTGCTGATCCGTCTGCACGCGTTTTACCCACAGGCCCGTGGCTCGTTCACCGGTTATGAAATCCGTCGCTACAGCACCGACCCGTCGATGGGCGGCGCCTATCTGGCTTACGGCCCGGGGCAGATCAGCAAGTTCTGGCGCCTGTGGGAACGTCCGCTGCAACGCGTAGCGTTCGCCGGCGAACACACCGACACCTTGTACCCGGGCACCTTGGAAGGCGCACTGCGCACCGGCCAGCGCGCGGCTAGCCAGGTTGAAGATCTGGCGGCAGGCAAGTCGTTCGAACCGGCCAAAGTGGTTCCGGCTGCAGCTGCGGCAGGCGCGGCGGGTGCCGTGGCGGCGAAGAAGGGCAACTTCTTCAGCAACCTGTTCGGCGGTTCGGATGACGAGAAGAAGCCAGAGCCTGTGAAAGCGCCAGAGCCAGCACCTGCTCCGGTTGCTCCAGCGCCTGCGCCGACCCCGGCACCTGCGCCGGTGGAAGCACCGAAGCCAGCGGCCCCGGTAAAAGCCGAGCCAGCGAAGAAAGCAGCGGCCAAGCCAGCAGCGAAGAAGCCTGCGGCAAAAACCGAAACGAAAAAGCCGGCGGCCAAACCGGCGGCGAAGAAGGCTGAACCGGCGAAGAAGCCAGCGGCCAAGCCTGCTGCAACGACCGAGACCAAGGCGCAGTAAGGCTTTGTTCACATGAAAACGCGACCCTCCGGTCGCGTTTTTTTTTGCCCCGCATTTCAGTCCTTCGTCATCCGGTTACGGGACTTACCGGCGTACCGGAGCCTTCCCACAAGATGCTCGGAATGAGGTGATAGCCGCTGCCAGCGCGCCAATTTTATGCTGGAAAAAATTGGAGGCATGCTATGAAAACGCTTATCGCGATACTGGTTTTGATTGCACTTTCCGGATGTAGCAACGGGCAATTTTTCCCCGGCGGCTATGGTTCTGAACTGGCGCACAAGTGCCACATAGACCCCTACAGTGCCGAATGCCTGCAACCGCCGGCAGTACTCCATAACTGATCGGCCATGAATGGCTGGTCAGTCAAAACTCCCACTTGAAGAATTCTGTCCCGTTCGGCAGTTTCCTCAGCCACTTTTGCTTGGGTTTGCGCAGGCGCCCGGGAATGAAACCGAAACGCGCCCAGCGCAGACTGCCCGTGCGCTGGTCGTAAATCACCAGGTTTCCATCGTCCTGCACAGTCATGTATGTGTTGTACCAAAGCGACTTGTCGGTGCTGTGCGTGCTTTCCGCGATCCATAATCGTCGCCTGGAGGGGTCATAAAGAAAGCCGCTGTTGCTGATCACAAACTGCAGCGGCTCGCGCATCTTCTTCGGGTGCAAAGTTGCGCTGTAAGGTTGATTGGCGTCGGCGATCCAGATGATCGCCTCACCGTCCTTGAGCACGAGGTTCCCGTCGCTTTGCAGCATCAGACGAAATCGACCGTTCTCGGATTGCAGGAATTGGCCCGCAGACATCGTTTGATTGGGCGGCAGTACAGAAGAACCACTTGCTTGAAAGGGCGTATATCGCAGAGCCATGTTTTCGTGCCTGTTTGAATAATGAAAAGAAGCATCATTCGAGCAGGTTTGAATTGCGCATCAGCGGTACATAGTTATCAGGGTCGAGTTTCGCCGTATGCGTGTGCAGAGATGACGATGGTCAATGCAGCCCCCGTCATTTGTACAAGCGCTCTACGCAGGAATCGCCTTTAATGCTTCCTTAACACCCCGCTCGCAGACTCTTGATCGTATTTATCGATATTTCAAAGCAAAATTTTCCGCTTTAATTCGATAGATAACTCGCTAGTCTTGGTTCGCAGTTCTCACAGGATTTGGGCAATGCAGCTACGTAACTCTTCTTCGCGCTATGGTTGGGTCAGCATCTTCATGCACTGGGGCGTGGCGCTGGCGGCCTTCGGGCTGTTTGCGCTGGGTCTGTGGATGGTTGGGCTGGATTACTACAGCACTTGGCGCAAAGACGCGCCGGACCTGCACAAGAGCATCGGTCTGGTGCTGCTTGGTGTGATGGTGTTGCGGGTGCTGTGGCGCTTCATCAGCCCACCGCCGCCAACGCTGCAAAGCTACAGCCGCATGACCCGTATCGGCGCTAAATTCGGCCACGGGTTTCTGTATCTGGCGCTGTTCGCTGTGATGATTGCCGGTTACCTGATTTCCACCGCAGACGGTGTCGGGATCCCGGTGTTTGGCCTGTTTGAAGTACCTGCTCTGCTCTCCGGACTACCGGATCAGGCAGATACCGCTGGGGTGATTCATCTGTGGCTGGCGTGGGCACTGGTAATTTTTTCCGGTCTCCATGCGTTGGCAGCATTGAAGCACCACTTTATCGATCGTGATGCGACCCTCACTCGAATGCTCGGTCGCAAAGCCTGAAATTCAACCTCGACTCAAAGGAAAAGAAAGCATGTTGAAAAAGACTCTGGCCGCTCTGGCAATCGGTTCGGCCGTGCTGTCCGCCAACGTAATGGCTGCTGACTATGTAGTAGACAAGGAAGGCCAGCACGCCTTCGTCGACTTCAAGATCAGCCACTTGGGCTACAGCTACATCACCGGTACCTTCAAGGACATCGACGGCAAGTTCAGCTTCGACGCTGCCAAGCCTGAAGACAGCAAGATCGAGTTCAACGTCAACACTGCCAGCGTGTTCACCAACCACGCCGAGCGCGACAAGCACATCGCCAGCGCTGACTTCCTCAACGCCAGCAAGTTCGGCAAGGCTACTTTCGTATCCACCAGCGTCAAGTCCACCGGTGCGAACACCGCTGACGTGACCGGCGACCTGACCCTGCTGGGCGTGACCAAGCCAGTTGTCGTCAAGGCCACCTTCCTGGGCGAAGGCAAGGATCCATGGGGCGGCTACCGTGCCGGCTTCGAAGGCACCACCACCATCAAGCGTTCCGATTTCGGCAAGCAGAAAGACCTCGGTCCGAAGTCCGACGCGGTCGAGTTGTATGTTTCGTTCGAAGGTGTGAAAGCGAAATAAACTTCGCCGCCACATGAAAACGCCCCCGGTCGAAAGGCCGGGGGCGTTTTTTATTGCTGTAACACGCTATTCCGTGTGGGAGCGAGCCTGCTCGCGAAAGCGGTGTGTCAATCGGCAAAGATTCAGCTGACCCGCCGCCTTCGCGAGCAGGCTCGCTCCCACAGGGGTATTGCGGTGTGGCAGAGATAATCGAGGTAAAAAAATGCCCCGGCTCTTTCGAGTCGGGGCATTTTTCATGACGGTATGAAACTCAGCGATTGCGGGTCAGCAGTGCTGGTTTCTCGCCACGCGGGCGGCTTGGCAGTTGATCGAGTTGCTCAGGCGTCGGGAAGCGGTCGGCTTTCGATTCCTTGTGCATGATCTTCGGACCGTTGCTGCGCGGATTCTGCACGGCCGGTTCGCTGCGAGGCTGATCGTCACGGGCCGGGCGGCGATTGCGCGGCGCGGATTCGTCGCGACGACCCTGACCGTCACGCGGAGCGCCATTGCGCGGGCCGCTGCGTTTGGCCGGTGGCGTGCCGGTGCTCGAACCGTTGCTGTTGCGCGGACCGTTCTGGCGACCCTGTGGCTGACCACCGCGTGGTGCGCCCGCGCCTTGCGCCGGTGCGCCCGGACGACGGCCACGGCCACCGGCAGGAGCGGCTTTCGGCACGTAGTCGACGCGGTTACCGAAGTTATCGATATCGTCGTCAAGGAATTCGTCCGGGGCACGGTCAGCCGCTGCACGCGGTGGCTGGCTCGGGCGCTGTTCGCGGCTCGGGGTGCCTTCGCGCGGTTTCTGCTGACGGGCAGGGCGCTCGCCACGTTCACCGGCCGGCTTTTCCTTGCCCTTGTCTTTGCCTTTGTCCTTGCGACCGCCGCCACCGCCGCCGCCATTCGGGCCGTCGCCACGCGGGCCACGGGAATTGCGCGGGTTGCGGATGTCCGGACGCTCGCGGGCTTCCGGCTTCTCGGCTTCGATGGTGCTGGAGTCGAAGCCCATCAGATCGCCGTCGGCAATCTTCTGCTTGGTCATGCGCTCGATGCTTTTCAGCAGTTTTTCTTCGTCCGGCGCGACCAGCGAGATCGCCTCGCCCGAACGACCGGCGCGGCCGGTACGGCCGATACGGTGCACATAGTCTTCATCGACGTTCGGCAGCTCGAAGTTGACCACATGCGGCAACTGATCGATGTCCAGGCCACGGGCAGCGATGTCGGTGGCAACCAGAATGCGTACTTCGCCGGCCTTGAAGTCGGCCAGGGCTTTGGTGCGCGCGTTCTGGCTCTTGTTACCGTGGATTGCCACAGCCGGCAGGCCGTGTTTGTCCAGGTATTCAGCGAGACGGTTGGCGCCGTGCTTGGTGCGGGTAAAAACCAGTACCTGTTCCCACGCGCCGGCGGTGATCAGGTGCGCCAGCAGCGCACGCTTGTGGCTGGCCGGCAGGCGGAACACGCGTTGTTCGATGCGCTCGACCGTGGTGTTTGGCGGCGTCACTTCGATGCGTTCCGGGTTGTGCAGCAGCTTGCCGGCGAGGTCGGTGATGTCTTTGGAGAAGGTCGCCGAGAACAGCAGGTTCTGACGCTTGGCCGGCAGACGCGCGAGGACTTTCTTCACGTCGTGGACAAAACCCATGTCGAGCATGCGGTCGGCTTCGTCGAGAACGAGAATTTCCACGTGGGACAGATCGACGCTGCCCTGGCCGGCGAGGTCGAGCAAGCGACCCGGGCAGGCGACGAGAACGTCGACGCCACGGGACATGGCCTGGACCTGCGGGTTCATGCCGACGCCGCCGAAGATGCAGGCGCTGACGAATTTCAGGTCACGGGCGTAGATCTTGAAGCTCTCGTGCACCTGGGCCGCGAGTTCGCGGGTCGGGGTCAGGACCAGCACGCGCGGTTGGCGCGGGCCGTGACGCTGGGATTTGTCCGGGTGACCGTTGGGGAACAACCGCTCCAGAATCGGGAGGGCGAAGCCGCCGGTTTTACCGGTACCTGTCTGAGCCGCCACCATCAGGTCGCGACCTTGCAACACGGCGGGAATGGCCCGCTGTTGCACCGGAGTAGGCTCGGTATAGCCCGCATCTTCGATGGCACGGACTAAAGCCTCGGAGAGACCGAGGGAAGCAAAGGACATGAGTAATCCTGTTTTAGTTAGGGCTTGGCCCAATGGGAGTCTTGCCTGGCGCGAATCACGTTTAAGAGGACGCAATCCCGTCCGGTCCAGCGGCGGTTCCGAAGGCACGTCAGGAGCGCTCGCGCGGGCTGAAAGCTGCGCTGTAGCGGGTCGAGAGGCCTGTTACGGTTCCGGGCGTCCGGGCGTGAGCCTGGCGGGAACGCCGGAGTATAACAGAGCAATCACTGCGCGCTGCTTTCCTGCTGCTCAACGGTTTCGCCGCTGGCCGTGGCCGAGCGCAGTGATGCGCTATCGACAGGCGCGGCACCGTAGCGCGCGCTGAGCTCGGCGTAGGCCGGTTCGCGCTTGAAACGCTTGAGCTCGGCACCGAAACGCTGCACCAGCAAATCCATGCCGGCATTGCGCCGAACTGCTAGAAACTGGCTCTGGCGGCTGATAACCGTCGGGTTTTCCGTGATCAGATCGCGAATATTCAGCTCATCGAGCAAATGCTGACCGACGCGGCGATCGGTGATCAGCAGGTCGATCCGCCCGCGCACCAGTTTGCCGAAATTGGCTTCATGAGTTGGCGCCGGCTCACGGGTAAACAGGTCCGACTGGCTGAAGTCAGGGCTGTACAGATAACCCGGCGAGGTGCCGATGGTCAGGCCTTTGAGTTGTTCGAGGGTGTTGAATGGATGCGGCCGCTCGTTGGCGTAGAACATCACGAATTCGACGTCGGACAGCGGTTCGCTGGGGTAGAGCAGAGTGGCGTCGCGTTCGGCGCTGTGAAAGATGTCCAGCGCACCGTCGGCTTGACCGGTCTCGAGCATCGACAGGCAGCGCTTCCACGGCAGGAACTGCCATTCCACTTCAATGCCCAGGCGCTGGAACACGATGGCGGTGGTTTCGTAGTCAAGACCGAGGTTTTTACCACCCTGTTCGTAGACGTAAGGCGCCCACGGCTCGGTGACAATACGCAACTTCTCCCCCCGAGCGGCGACGCTCAGGCAAGTCAGAAGAATAACGCTCAGCAGTTGGGCAATAAGGGGCATGGCCTGAGGTTAGTACGCGAAACGCCTGATGAGAAGCTCTGGCATGCATGTTTCGCGCAGACCCCGGGCGCAATGGCCGCGATGGCCTTATTTGCTTGCGGTTTTCAGCAGGTGTTGGTGGACCTTCGCGTGACGCGAACCAAGGATCCGCTTGACCAGGCCGCGACTGAACCAGTCCCTGAGCAAGTGCCTGCAAACCGGCTTGCCGATGCGTTGCTGCTGGTTTTCCAGCGCCTTGTCCCACCAGACCGCTGCACACGCCTGATCGAACTCGTTGGGATGTTCATAGCAGCCGTAAAGGATTTCGCGAATGAACTGACGCAGATGTGCCGGCAGCAGCAACGTGACGAGCTTGTAGAACATCCGCTGCAGTCGCGGTGGTCGAGGCAGTTGCGGTGATACACGTCGGGTGTCGTCCAGTGCAGCCTCGCCGGTCGGGTTGTCGCCATGTTTGGCGACCCAGGCCTGAACCTTGGCCCTGAACAGGTGCTTGCGGCTCCAGTAATGGTGAATCAGATCCGGGCACTTGTTGACGTCCAGCGTGCGGTAGGCGGCCACTGACAGGCAGAACTCTTCGAGGGTGTAGGCGCCCTGTGCCGACGGGAACAGCTCATCGATCAAAGCGATGGAGCGGTCGAGCACGTGAGCGTCCTGGCGGTGCAAGCCGATGACGCCGGAGTTGAGCAGGCGCATGTGATCGTCAGTCAGGCCTTTGTCCAGCAGTGTTGCCGACAGCGTGCGATAGAGCAGGCTCATCTTGTTGTCGCCATAGCGGGCGTAGTAGTCGTTGCACAGCAGGGTGCCGGGCTGCACCCGCTCGAACAGTTTGAGCGGCGAGCAGTGGAAGAACGTGTCGGTGTCGATCAACAGCGCCGTTTCATGCTCTTCAAGTACCGAGCGCAAAGCGACATGTTTGATGCGGAAATGATAACCGTGGGGCTCGCTCCATTTCTGGCGCGTTTCGGCGTCCAGCGGGCGAACGCGTACGGGGAGATGTGCATAGGGTTGCGGATTGTCGCTGAAGACCTGGATATCGATCGGGGCATCCGGTGTCTCGCGCAACCACGCCAGAGCACTGGCGATGCTGAAAACAGCTTCCTGATGGTAAGTCTCGGCACCGAAAACCAGATAGACCAGTTGAGGGCGTGTTTTTGTTTGCGCGCAGATCATCGACGACAATATTCCATTTGTGCTTTTCAGTGAAAAGGCCCGGTGAGGGCCTTTTTTATCGCATGGAAAACCTTCAGCGCGGCAGCTTCAGGTTGTTCCAGATCGCCAGGCTAGGTTCGGCCTGGTTCATCGAGTAGAAGTGCAGCCCCGGTGCGCCGCCCTGCAGCAGGCGTTCGCACATTTCGCTGACGACTTGTTCGCCAAAGCTTTGAATGCTTCGCGTGTCATCGCCGTAGGCTTCCAGTTGCTTGCGGATCCAGCGCGGGATTTCCGCACCGCAGGCATCGGAGAAGCGCGCGAGTTTGCTGTAGTTGGTGATCGGCATGATCCCCGGCACGATCGGCAGATCCACGCCCAGCGCCTGCAAACGGTCGACGAAGTAGAAGTAGCTGTCGGCGTTGAAGAAGTACTGGGTGATCGCGCTGTCGGCACCGGCCTTTGCCTTGCGCACGAAGTTGGCGAGATCGTCTTCGTAGTTGCGTGCTTGCGGATGCATCTCCGGGTAAGCCGCGACTTCGATATGGAAATGATCGGCGGTTTCTTCACGAATGAATTCCACCAGTTCATTGGCGTGACGCAGCTCACCGCTGGTCATGCCCATGCCGGACGGCAGGTCGCCACGCAGGGCAACGATGCGCTTGATGCCGGCAGCCTTGTATTCGTTCAGCAGGCCGCGCAGGTCGTCCTTGCTGTCACCGACGCACGACAGGTGCGGTGCGGCGGGTACTTTGACCTCGCTTTCCAGCTGCAACACGGTGTTGAGCGTGCGATCACGGGTCGAACCGCCAGCGCCGTAGGTGCAGGAAAAGAAATCAGGATTGTAGGTGGCCAACTGGCGGGCAGTGGCGAGCAGCTTTTCTTGCCCGGCATCGGTCTTGGTCGGGAAAAACTCGAAGCTGTAGCGACGGTCTTGGGACATGGTCATACCCTTGGAAACAAGTACCTTCGAGGCGCTGCAATCCGGTGTGGGAGCGAGCCTGCTCGCGAAAGCGCAGGGTCAGACAACACGGATGTTGAATGATAAGCCGCCTTCGCGAGCAAGCTCGCTCCCACAGGGAGAGCGAGCTTTCAGCGCCTGTTAGTAGCGGTAGGCGTGCGGCTTGAACGGGCCTTCGACGGTGACGCCGATGTAGTCAGCCTGTTGCTTGGTCAGTTGGGTGACCACGCCGCCGAAGCCGCGAACCATTTCCAGGGCCACTTCTTCGTCGAGTTTCTTCGGCAGCACTTCAACGGTCAGACGCTCGGCTTTCTGCGCTGGCGACAGGTCGGCGTACTTCTGACCGAACAGGAAGATCTGTGCCAGAACCTGGTTGGCGAACGAACCATCCATGATGCGGCTCGGGTGACCGGTGGCGTTGCCCAGGTTCACCAGACGGCCTTCGGCCAGCAGGATCAGGTAATCGTCGTTCTGTGGATCGAAGCTGCCGGCACCGGTGCGGTGAACCTTGTGCACCTGTGGCTTCACTTCTTCCCATGCCCAGTTCTTGCGCATGAAAGCGGTGTCGATTTCGTTGTCGAAGTGACCAATGTTGCAGACCACGGCGCGCTTCTTCAGGGCTTTGAGCATGTTCGCGTCGCAAACATTGACGTTGCCGGTGGTGGTCACGATCAGGTCGATCTTGCCCAGCAGCGCTTTGTCGATGCTCGCTTCGGAACCGTCGTTGATACCGTCGATGAACGGCGACACCAGTTCGAAGCCGTCCATGCAGGCTTGCATGGCGCAGATCGGGTCAACTTCGGAGACTTTAACGATCATGCCTTCCTGACGCAGGGACTGGGCCGAGCCCTTGCCCACGTCACCGTAACCGATGACCAGCGCTTGCTTGCCGGACAGCAGGTGGTCGGTGCCGCGCTTGATCGCATCGTTCAGGCTGTGACGGCAGCCGTACTTGTTGTCGTTCTTGGACTTGGTCACCGAGTCGTTGACGTTGATCGCCGGGATCTTCAGCTCGCCCTTGGCCAGCATGTCCAGCAGACGGTGTACACCAGTGGTGGTTTCTTCGGTCACGCCGTGAACACGATCCAGCACTTGCGGGTATTTCTTGTGCAGCAGCTCGGTCAGGTCGCCGCCGTCGTCGAGGATCATGTTGGCGTCCCATGGCTGGCCATCCTTGAGGATGGTCTGCTCCAGGCACCACTCGTACTCTTCTTCAGTCTCGCCTTTCCAGGCGAACACCGGGATACCGGCGGCAGCGATAGCGGCAGCGGCCTGATCCTGAGTGGAGAAAATGTTGCAGGACGACCAGCGCACTTCGGCACCCAGGGCAACCAGGGTTTCGATCAGCACGGCAGTCTGAATGGTCATGTGGATGCAGCCGAGGATTTTCGCGCCCTTGAGCGGCTGTTCGGCAGCGTATTTGCGGCGCAGACCCATCAGGGCAGGCATTTCCGATTCGGCGATGATGGTTTCGCGACGGCCCCAGGCAGCCAGGGACATGTCGGCAACTTTGTAATCGGTAAAATCGGCAGGCGTGTTGACAGCGCTCATGAAGAGCCTCCATTCGTAATGTATGCGAATGGGCGCCGTTGTGCGTTTAGTGTCCGGCGTGAGCCGGTCAACGCCCCATCCGAGCCTGACAGGTCGAACCTGCTGCAGCGCCCCTCGGACAGGTGGCGGGAAAACGGTAGCCAATGAACGTTACCGTTTTTTGAAACGGGGGCGATTATAGCCGCCCGGGCTGATCTTCCAAAGGGTTTCTGTCGGCCAGATGAAGATCGCCAATGGCGACCATAGTCGCAGCTGCCTGGAGCCTGACTGAGCAGTCTGCCAAGATGGGCGCATCTTTCGGCAAGCGCTCAGGAGTGAACATGAATTTCCACACCCGCAAATGGGTTAAACCTGAAGACCTCAACCCCAACGGCACCCTGTTCGGCGGCAGCCTGCTGCGCTGGATCGATGAAGAAGCGGCGATCTACGCCATCGTGCAACTGGGCAACCAGCGCGTGGTGACCAAGTACATCTCGGAAATCAACTTCGTCAGCGCCTCGCGCCAGGGCGACATCATCGAACTGGGCATCACCGCCACCGAATTCGGCCGCACCTCGATCACCCTGACCTGCGAAGTGCGCAACAAAATCACCCGCAAGAGCATCCTCACCGTCGAGAAAATGGTGTTCGTCAATCTCGGCGAAGACGGCCTGCCGGCGCCGCACGGGCGGACCGAGATCAAATACGTGAAAGACCAGTTCAAGGATGACGAAGCCGTCAGCGAGTAATGCGAGCCCTGTAGGAGCTGCCGAAGGCTGCGATCTTTTGATCTTGTTTCTGAAAATCAAAATCAAAAGATCGCAGCCTTCGGCAGCTCCTACCCTGGATTGGCGTGCATCCAGAGATTTGCGCCGCGCCTACAGAACGTATTCCCAAGCGCAACGGTCGTAGCTACATCGCCCCCCCACCGGTTGCCACGCCATGACCACCCCCACCAGCGAAAAGACCCCCGACCTCTCGGCCAAGGAGCAGCACGAAGTCGAGAAGAGCCAGCCGCCGCGCGCGGCCGTTCTGCATGAAATCATCCGCACCCAGGGCGACCAGGAACTGGAGCGCAGCATTGCCGCGCTGTGGTGGTCGGCGCTGGCGGCAGGATTGACCATGGGCCTGTCCCTGATGGGCATGGGCCTGCTCAATTCGCGCCTGCCCGACGGAGACGAATTCAAGGTGATCGCCAGTTTCGGCTACTGCGCCGGTTTCCTCGCGGTGATCCTTGCCCGCCAGCAGCTGTTCACCGAGAACACCTTGACCGCCGTGCTGCCGGTGATGACCAAGCCGACGCTGAAGAATTTTCTGCGACTGATCCGTCTGTGGACGGTGGTACTGGTCGGCAACCTCTGCGGGACGATTCTGGTCGCCTACGTGATGCTGGAACTGCCGATTTTCGACAGCAAGACCGACGTCGCCTTCCTCGAGATCGGCCGCAAGGTCATGGAACACAGCGCCAGTCAGATGTTCGCCAAGGGCATCGTCTCCGGCTGGATGATCGCCACCATGGTCTGGATGATCCCCTCCATGGAGAGCGCGAAGATGTGGATCATCATCCTCATCACCTACTTCATGGCGCTGGGCGACTTCACCCATATCGTCGTCGGATCGGCGGAAGTGTCCTATCTGGTGTTTGCCGGCGAGTTGCCGTGGAGTGATTTCTGGGCGGTGTTCGCCGGGCCGACGCTGGCAGGAAATATCATCGGCGGCAGCTTTATCTTCGCGCTGATCAGCCATGCGCAGATTCGCAGCGAAAGCGGTGCGCCGAAGGAATCTGCGGATCAGGCTGTTAAGCCCGATCCGCAGTCGATCAAGAAATGATCAGTGGTGGGCTGGCTCAGCCACGCTCGCGGGCTCGTTGCGCGTCGCGTGCTTGACCAGTTTGCCGATGGTCAGGCCCTGCAGCAGGATCGACGACAGCACGACGATGTAGGTGATGCTCAGCAGCAGATCGCGCTCCGGGCCCAGCGGCAGCGCCAGCGCCAGTGCCACCGAAACACCGCCGCGCAAACCGCCCCAAGTGAGGATGCGGATGGTGCCGGCCGGCACTGAGCGCCAGCGCCGCAGCAGCAGGATCGCCGGCGCCACGGTAAGCAGGCGCGACAACAGAATCGCCACCGCCAGCAGACCTGCGGCGGCCATGTGCAGCCAGTTGAACGGCAGCAGCAACAACTCCATGCCGATCAGCGCAAACAGCAGCGCGTTGAGCATGTCATCGAGCAACTCCCAGAAACCGTCCAGATAACGGCGGGTCATGTCGTTCATTGCCAGATTGCGCCCGAGGTTACCGATGATCAGACCGGCCACCACCATCGCAATCGGCGCCGAGACGTGCAACTCGGTGGACATCGCCGAGCCACCGATCACCAGGGCCAGGGTCAGCATCACGGTGATCTGATGCTGCTCGACGCTTTTGATCATCCGATAGACCAGATAACCGATCAGCCCGCCGAACAACACACCGCCAATCGCCTCATGGACGAAGAGCATGGCCGTGGCGCTGACGGTCGGGGTTTCGCCCAGTTGCGCGATGCCCAGCAGCACGGTGAAGACCACCACCGCCGTGCCGTCGTTGAACAGTGATTCGCCGACGATGGTGGTTTTCAGTGGCTTCGAAGCATTGGCGGTACGCAACACGCCGAGTACCGCAATCGGGTCGGTCGGTGAGATCAGCGCGCCGAACAACAGGCAGTAGAGGAAACTCACGTGCCAGCCGAACAGGGCAAAAATGTAGAAGGCCAGGCTGCCGATCACCACGGTGGCGATCAACACGCCGAAGGTCGCCAGCAGGCCGATCGGCCAGCGGTAGCTGCGCAAGTCATTCAAGTTGACGTGCAGGGCGCCGGCGAAAAGCAGGAACGAGAGCATCCAGTTCATCAGCAGATCGCCGAAATCGATCTGGCCGATCAGTTGCTGCACGCGATCTTCGAGGCCGGGAAAGCCGAGGACGCTGAGGCCTTGCAGGAGCAATGAGAACAGCAGGGCGGTAACCATCACGCCGATGGTCGGCGGCAGGCCGATAAAGCGGAAATTGACGAAGGTCAGGAGGGTGGTGAGGCAGATGAAAGCGGCGACAAGTTCAAGCATCCGGGGTCCTTTGGATGAGGGGTGAATGGAGCGCGACCGGAGGTTGGACGCAGGGGTTTGATGGGCGAACAGCGACATGGGACACACCACAGTTCATTGTGGCGAGGGGATTTATCCCCGCTCGGCGGCGAAGCCGTCGCAATCCGGTTTATCGATTATTCCTGACAAAACCCGATTGAAGGTTTTGGGGCTGCTGCGCAGCCCAAGGGGGATAAATAGAGGTCTCAGCCAGACACATTGACCGCACTCGCCTGCCGACGTTGCAGGTAAATGAACAACAGCGCCGTCAGCACCGTCAGCACGCCGACCAGCGCCCCGGTCCACGGCAGATCCGTCAGATCCGCGCCGCTGGCAACCACCAGTCCACCGATCCAGGCACCTGCTGCGTTGCCAAGGTTGAACGCGCTCTGGTTCAGCGTCGAACCCAGATTCGGCGCTTCATGCGCCTGATCGATGATCAGCAGCTGCAGAATCGGGCACAGCGCAAAAGCGAAAATCCCCCATAGCACCAGGGTAATCGCCGCCGGAATCACCGCACGGCTGGTCTGGCTGAACGCTGCGAGAATCACCACAACTGCCAGTGCCACGCCGACCAGTGACGGCAGCAAGCGGCTATCGGCCAGACGCCCGCCGAGCATGCTGCCCGCTGTCAGGCCGACGCCGAACAACAGCAGCATCACCGTCACGCCGTGGGGGCTGACGCCAGTGATGTCTTGCAGGATCGGTGCGATATACGTGAACACGCTGAACAGGCTGGTCGAGGCCAGCACGCTCATGCCCAGCGCCAACAAGACGTTGGCCTTGCCCAGCACCTTGAATTCGCTGGCGAGATTGGCCTTGTCCATCGCGATGTGTTTGGGCAACCACAACCATTGCGCCAACGCCGCCACAATGCCAATCACCGACACCGCCCAGAAGGTCGAGCGCCAGCCAGCGTATTGGCCCAGCGCTGTGCCGAGTGGCACGCCAAGCACGTTGGCCAGGGTCAGGCCGGTGAACATCATGGCAATGGCTTGCGCGCGTTTGTTCGGCGCAACCAGGCCGGCGGCAACCACCGAGCCAATGCCGAAAAACGCGCCATGACACAGCGCCGTGACCACGCGCGCCGCCATCAGCGTCGCGTAGTTCGGCGCGAGCGCGCAGAGCACGTTGCCGAGGATGAACATCAGCGTCATGCCCAGCAGTGTTGCTTTGCGCGGCATATTGGCGGTGCCGATCGCCAGGATCGGTGCGCCGAACACCACGCCCAGGGCGTAACCGGTGATCAGCAGCCCGGCATGAGGAATGCTCACCGCCAGATCGCGGGCAACGTCGGGCAGCAGGCCCATGATGACGAATTCGGTGGTGCCGATGCCGAATGCGGCAACGGCGAGTGCAAGTAAAGCGAGGGGCATGCGCAAGGTCTCTGTCGGTAGTCTTGACGCTTTGATCAGGCATACGCGTGCCAGCGACCGTTTTCGAAGAAAGCGGAGCAGGCAGCTTTTATTGGAGTTTTTTGGTGTGCAGCTGAGTACGGCGTGGTGGGTTGCAGTATAAACAGCTGCTGACACATGGCGAATCAATAATCTGACTAATCGGTTCCGGATTCGGATGTTCACCGTAGACGCTGTCGTGAAATATCCGCCTGAAAGAACCTTTCGGCCGGGCGCTGCTCTTAGCCTGTGGGCAGGTGCTGATCGGCATGCTGGTGATGAAGTTCTGACCGCTCGCCAATTTCTCCAATCGAAAAAAGGACGACGTTATGACAGTGGCTCTGTGGTGTGTGTTGATCGCGATTTTCCTGCCGTACGTGTGCACGATCGTGGCAAAGGCCACCGGCGGTTTCCGCCTCAAGGACAATTACGATCCACGGGACTTTCTCGACAGCGTCGATGGCGTCGCCCGTCGCGCCCACGCCGCGCAACTGAACAGTTTTGAAGTAACGCCCGCGTTTGCCGCTGCGGTGATCGTTGCGCATCTGGTCGGCACTGCGGAGCTGGTGACGGTCAATGTGCTGGCCGTGCTGTTTATCACCAGCCGCCTGCTGTACATCATTTGCTACCTGGCTGACTGGGCTGCACTGCGTTCGGTGGTGTGGTTTATCGGGATGGGGCTGATTGCTTCGTTTTTCTTTGTGTCCATCTGAAAGCAGGCTCAAAAGATCGCAGCCTGCGGCAGCTCCTACAGAGGAATGCATACTCCTGTAGGAGCTGCCGAAGGCTGCGATCTTTTGCCTTTAGGGTTTGTCAGCCACCTGCGGCACTTGCGGCAGCTCTTTTCCTTTAGGCCAGAGCATCCAGATCTGCCCCTGCTGTTTCATGTCCCCGGCCAGTTGCCCGGCCGCATCGCCTGTGCCCCAGAACAGATCCGCGCGCACCTCGCCGGCAATCGCGCCGCCGGTGTCCTGCGCCGCGACCGGGCGCACCAGTGGGGTGCCATCCGGTTTGGTGGTCGACAGCCATAACAGACTGCCCAACGGAATCACCTTGCGATCCACTGCCGCGCTGTAGCCGGCGGTCAACGGCACGTTCAGCGAGCCGCGCGGGCCTTCGTTGCTGTCCGGGTTGCGGGTGAAGAACACGTAGCTCGGGTTGCTGGCCAGCAGTTGCGGAATGCGCGTGGGGTTGGCCTTGGCCCAGTTGCTGATCGCGGTCATGGTCACGTCTTCTTTCTTCAGCTCGCCTTGCTCGACGAGCCAGCGACCGATCGGTCGGTACGGGTGGCCGTTCTGATCGGCGTAGGCGATGCGCAACTGTTTGCCGTCCTCGGTCTGGATCCGGCCCGAGCCCTGGATCTGCAGAAATTGCAGATTCATCGGATCAGTCAGATAGGCGACCACTGGCGCTTTCACACCTTTGGATTCAATGGTCGCCGCGTCGTCGTAAGGCTTGAGCACGCGTCCTTCGAGGCGGCCGCGCAGGCGCTTGCCCTTCAATTCCGGGTAAATGCTGTCGAGCGAGACGATGATCATGTCTTCCGGCACGCCATACACCGGCACGTTCGCCGTTGCGGTTGGCGTCAGGCTGCCGGGGTACACCGGTTCGTAGTAGCCGGTGATCAGACCGTTGGGGTTGTCGTTCTCGGCGCGCAGGCCGTAGACATCGAGATTCTGCTTGAGGAATGCACGAATCTCGGCGGCGCTTTGCGGCACATTCACCGCCGCAGCGCAGGTCGGCCCCCAGACTGCGTCGGCTTTGAGTCGTGTGCAGGCGCTGCGCCACGAGCCGAAACCGGCGACCAGATCGCTGTCGGAGACCGCGGGCAAGGCTTCCCAGGTCGCGCTGGAATAGGTGGCCAGCGCATGGGTTTTTGGTTTGGCGCTGTCGCCGCCTGTGCAACCGGCGAGGATGGCGAGCAGTGGAAGGGTGACGATAAGCGGGTGACGCCAGGCCGTGAAGCGGCTGTTCATGGAGTGATTCCTGTGCCGGTTGGCCGAGAGCTCCATGCGCTCGACCAACCCGTATTTTTAATAGGGCTATTGGTGTTTGGCGGTGAGCCGAGGATACTGGCCGCCGATTTCCGCGACCTGAAGCCATCATGACTCTGAAACCAATTGCTGTTGTATTGCTGGCCTGTCTGACCTTGTCCGCCTGTGGCGGCGTCGACCCGAATTCGCCGCTGGGCCAGCGCAAGGCCATCTTCAAGCAGATGCTCAAGACCAGCGAAGACCTCGGCGGCATGTTGCGCGGGCGCATTGCCTTCGACGGACCGAAATTTGCCGAGGGCGCGGTCAGACTTGATGCGTTGGCCCATGAACCGTGGAAGCATTTTCCGCAGGTGCGCGAGGAAGATCACACCAGCGCCAAGGACGATGTCTGGCAGAAACAGGCGCGTTTTCAGCAACTGGCCCGCGCCCTCGAAGCGGCTACCGGTGAACTGGTGGTCGCCAGTCAGGTTCAGCCGTACAAGGCCAGCAATCTCGGACCGGCAGTGCAGAAAGTCGAGGATGCCTGCAGTGCTTGCCATAAAGAGTTTCGCGATCATTGATTCCTGAGGCTGCTGAGTACCTTGTGGCGAGGGGATTTATCCCCGATGGGCTGCGAAGCAGCCCCAAAACCATACAGCCGGGTTTTTTCAGTCGGACCCGACCAGTCGAATTTGCGACAGCTTCGCCGCCGGACGGGGATAAATCCCCTCACCACAGGGCTTGGGTTACTTATCGATCTCGTCCAGCGCTTCCTGCAGTTCCTTGCGCGACTCGGCGAGCTTTTCCTTGCGCTTGTTGATCTTCTCCGGATCGCCCTTCTTCATGGCCTTGTCGAGGTCCGCCTGACGCTGGCTCACCTCATGCTTGGCCTCAAGCACCTTGTTTTCACGTTCTTTTTTCAGCCCGGCGTCGGTGCAATGTTCGTTCACTTCACGCAGTGCGGTTTCCAGGCCTGCCTGCTGCTCCATGTTGCCGCGCGACTTGGCCTGTTCGATCTGATTGATGATGCCCTGCTTCTTGGCAGCGCAACCGGTCAGGCCCGGGCCGTCTTCTTCGGCCATGACCGGGGCGGCCATGACGCCGCAAAGAGTAAGCAGGGCGAGCGGTGCGAGAAATTTCATAAAAGCTCCATGTGCAAAGGCAATCGGGGTGGGAGGGCACTGCGCTGTTGGAGCGTCTGGCCGGCCGTTGGGTTCCCGCCGGGCGGGGATTGCAGGTTCAGAAGCCGTCGATTCCGGCGGCTTTCAGGGTGTCACTCAAAGCCAGTACCTGCGGGTCGCGAAAGAATGCGCTCAGTTGCGCCGCGCGTCCCGGGCCGATACCGGCTTCTGCCTGCCATTGTTCAGTGTCGCGTTGTGCCAGGGCCTGCCACGAATCGTCCAGTTGTGCCTGTCCGGTCGGCGGCATGCCCAGCGCTTTCAACCATCGAGCGAACGGCTGTTGCTGCGCGCCCTGAAAACTGTCGATCAGCCGTGCGCTGCTGCGCTCGCCGAGGCCGGCAATGTTAGCAAGCTCTGACGCATCGAGGGTCAGCCAATCCAGCAGGTGTTTCAGACGGCCTGTTTCCAAAAGTTTCTCCCAAGTGCCGCGACCGACATGCTGCATGGCCAGGCCCTGCTTGCCACTGAGCCAGGTCAGACGCGCGAGAAACTGGCTTTCACACCCCGGCGTCGGTTGCCAGCAGCTCAGGGCGTGGTAGTCGCCAGCATCGGGGATGTTGATGTCCGCCCGTTCGCTGGTGCGCAGCACGACACTGTCGAGGCGCGGAATGGTCAGCCCGGCCAGACTGATTGCCACCTGATCGCCGGGACGGATGTCGAGGGTTTGCCAGCGCTTGAGTGAGCTGACACTGACCCGTTTGATTTCGCGGTCATCGAGTCTGACCGGCAGCAGTTCCAGCACCGGCGTGATCCGCCCGGTGCGGCCGATCTTGAAATTGACCTTGCGCACTTCGGCCAATGCCTGGGCGAAAGGGTATTTCCAGGCGATCGCCCAATACGGCGCGCGAGCCTGCCAGCGTTCGGCGGGTGGCCGTTGGCTCTGGCGCAGCACCACGCCGTCGCTGGCAAAGGGCAGTGGCGAGCGATACCAGTGCTCGCGCCATTTTTGCGCGCCTTCGAATCGGGTGACGGGCTGGGTATAGGGCTCGGTTGTGGCGAACCCCAATGTCTGAAGTTCGGACAATCTTTCCGGCAGCCGCACAGGACCTTGCGGCCAGTCCCAGACAAACAGGCCGATCCCGGCGGCCTGTTCGGCATCGAGGGATTTGCGCCCCATCAGCCCGGCAACGGTGGCGCGGGCATTGACGCTGCCGGACTGTGATTGAACATGCGCGCTCAGGCGCCAATAGAGTTCGCCCTGTACCAGCAGATCCCGTGGCTGCCTCAAACGTTGCGGAATGGCTGCAATCCTGCGCGCGGAGGCTGTCCAGTCCTGGCCGTTGACCCCGTCACCGCGACTGATCGCCTGCTGCAATATCCCCTGGCGGTAGATCAGCGTGACAGCCACGCCGTCGACTTTGGGCTGCACCCAGACGTTCTGGCGATCGCGCAGCCAGTGGGCGACGTCTTCGACTTTGTGCAGCTTGTCCAGACCGGTGTGTGCGATGGGGTGGGTGACCGTGCCGGACGCGGTGCGCAACGGCTGCGGGGATGTGGGTTGGTTGAAACAGGCTTGCCATTCTTTCAGCCGCAGTCGGGACTGGTCATAGAGTTCGTCGCTGATCAATGAACGGCCTTCGCGGTGATAGGCGTCGTCCCATTGGTCGATCCGGTTTTGCAGGCTGGTGATTTCGCGTTGGGCTTGGGAATGATCCCAGTTCGGACAGTTGGCTTGGCTGACAAGGGTGATGAGTGCCAGCAGGAAAGCCAGCAACAGGCGCAGTGTGAAGAGCATCGTTGAGCGTCCTTGCTCGGGGGTAATATTTGAAGGGTAGGTGAGGATTCGAAATGCGTTACCGGGGGTGTTTTTCGAGGTGTTTCCGGATTCTGAATTGACGTTGCATGGGCGGGCGCCTTCGCGAGCAGGCTCGCTCCCACAGGGATCTCAACAATCTGTCAGGCATGAAAAAGCCCCACACGGCGCGAACCGTGCGGGGCTTTCTAGCAGCCAGGGAATTACAGGCCAGCGGCGGAACGCAGGGCGTCGGCGCGGTCGGTTTTTTCCCAGGTGAACGTGGTGAAGCTGTCTTCGCCAACGGTCTTGGTCTGCGGCGCACGACCGAAGTGGCCGTAGGCTGCGGTTTCCTGGTACATCGGGTGCAGCAGGTCGAGCATGGTGGTGATCGCGTATGGACGCAGGTCGAACACTTCACGCACCAGTTTGATGATCTTGTCATCGCTGATCTTGCCGGTGCCGAAGGTGTTCAGCGAGATCGAGGTAGGCTGGGCCACACCGATCGCGTAGGACACCTGGATCTCGCAACGCTCGGCCAGGCCGGCCGCAACGATGTTCTTGGCTACGTAACGGCCAGCGTAGGCAGCCGAACGGTCAACCTTCGAAGGGTCCTTGCCGGAGAACGCGCCGCCGCCGTGACGGGCCATGCCGCCGTAGCTGTCGACGATGATCTTGCGGCCGGTCAGACCGCAGTCACCTACCGGGCCGCCAATGATGAACTGGCCGGTCGGGTTGATGTGGAACTGGGTGTCCTTGCTCAGCAGTTCGGCAGGCAGTACGTGCTTGACGATCAGCTCCATCACGCCTTCGCGCAGGTCTTTGTACGACACTTCCGGGTTGTGCTGGGTCGACAGAACAACAGCGTCGATACCGACAACCTTGCCGCCTTCGTAACGGCAGGTCACTTGCGACTTGGCGTCCGGACGCAGCCACGGCAGCAGGCCCGACTTGCGTGCTTCAGCCTGACGCTGCACCAGCTGGTGCGAGAAGGTGATCGGTGCTGGCATCAAAACGTCGGTTTCGTTGCTGGCGTAACCGAACATCAGGCCCTGGTCGCCGGCGCCCTGATCTTCAGGCTTGGCGCGGTCGACACCCTGGTTGATGTCAGGGGACTGCTTGCCGATGATGTTCATCACGCCGCAGGTCGCGCCGTCGAAGCCGACTTCGGAGCTGGTGTAGCCAATGTCGCAAATCACGTCACGAACGATCTGCTCCAGGTCGACCCAGGCGCTGGTGGTCACTTCACCAGCAACGATGGCCACGCCGGTCTTGACCAGGGTTTCCACGGCCACGCGAGCGTGTTTGTCCTGGGCAATAATGGCGTCCAGCACCGCATCGGAAATCTGGTCGGCGATTTTGTCCGGATGTCCTTCAGACACGGACTCGGAGGTGAAGAGGGAGTATTCGCTCATCTCGATGTTTTCCTGAATTTACCGATGGTGAGTGTCGCCAGCCGGTCGCTGAAAGTGGCGAACCTGGATCTGGAAACCATTACGTAAGCCTACATAGAGGCTTTCCCCGGGAACGAGTCCCGCAGCGGTGGCCCAACGGGCCAGATCGTCCTGTTCAAACCCCAACCAGAGATCACCGCAGGCCTCCCTGGCCCAACTCTGGTTGTGGCTACATAACTCTGTCACGAGCAGGCTACCGCCCGGTTGCAGCAGATCGGCCATGTGCCTGAGCGCATCGGCCGGAGCGGCGAAATGGTGCAGGACCATGTTCAACACCACGCAATGGGCCTTGAGGCTTGTGCCGTTCAATGCATCGGCCAATTGCAGGCTGACGTTAGCCAGCTGTTCACGTTCACACACCTGACGCGCCAGTTCGAGCATCGCCGGGCTGTTGTCCAGCGCGGTTACGGTGCCGAAGCGACGGGCCAGTTCCGGCAGAAAAGCACCATCGCCGGGGCCGACTTCAATGGCCGTGGCTGCACCATCGAAGTTCAGTTTGTCGAGCAGGGCCAGCACGCTGTCACGGTACTGCGGCAGGCCTGCGATCAAATCCTGCTGGGCACGGAATTTTTCCGCGACCCGGGCGAAAAAGTCCCGGCTGGCGGCGGCACGCTGGCCGTGAACCTGCTCGATGCGTGCTTGCACTTCATCAGGCAGATCCAGATTGTCGACTTCTTCCAGCAATGCCGCGTGCAGCTTGCCGCCGAGCAATCCGCTGTGGGGCAGGGCGCGACGATAGAAAATCGCGTTGCCCTCACGGCGTGTCGCCACCAGATCGGCTTGCGCCAGCACCTTGAGGTGGTGGCTCATGCCCGACTGGCCGATGCCGAAAATCTGCGCCAGCTCCAGCACGCCAAACGAATCGTTGGCCAGCGCGCGCAATACATTCAGCCGCAGCGGATCGCCGCCGGCCTTGCACAGGGCCGCCAGCTCGTCGCAATCGTCATGGCGAATGGAAGGCACGCGTAAGTTCATAGGGCTGGCAGTCTAGAGACGGGGGCAAGGCACCGCAAGGCCAATATCAAAAAGTTTTGATATTGCTCGATAAATGGCACTTCTCAGCGCACGGCAGTCTCTACAAACGAATAGCGGAAAGGTTTCACCAAGCGAAACCTGTGCTATCGATTGGAAAAACGCCTGCCGATGACTATCTGTCATTGCCCCGAGGCGCATGGGTGAGGGAAAATGCCCTCCTTTTTTCCGTTTCAGTCTATTCACACCCAGGAGATCAGCGATGCCTAGCCGTCGTGAGCGTGCCAACGCCATTCGTGCCCTCAGCATGGATGCCGTGCAAAAAGCCAACAGCGGCCATCCCGGTGCCCCTATGGGTATGGCAGATATTGCCGAAGTGCTGTGGCGCGACTACCTCAAGCACAACCCGAGCAACCCGTCGTTCGCCGACCGTGACCGCTTCGTGCTGTCCAACGGCCACGGCTCGATGTTGATCTACTCGCTGCTGCACCTGACCGGCTACGACCTGTCGATCGACGACCTCAAGCAGTTCCGTCAACTGCACAGCCGCACTCCAGGCCACCCGGAATTCGGTTACACCCCGGGCGTCGAAACCACCACCGGCCCGCTGGGTCAGGGTCTGGCCAACGCCGTCGGTTTCGCTCTGGCTGAAAAAGTCATGGGCGCGCAGTTCAACCGTCCCGGCCACAACATCGTTGACCACCACACCTACGTGTTCCTCGGTGATGGCTGCATGATGGAAGGCATTTCCCACGAAGTCGCCTCCCTGGCCGGCACGCTGGGCCTGGGCAAGCTGATTGCCTTCTACGATGACAACGGCATTTCCATCGACGGTGAAGTCGAAGGCTGGTTCACCGATGACACGCCGAAGCGTTTCGAAGCCTACAACTGGCAGGTGATCCGCAACGTCGACGGCCATGATCCGGAAGAGATCAAGACCGCCATCGAAACCGCACGCAAGAGCGCTCAACCGACGCTGATCTGCTGCAAGACCACCATCGGTTTCGGTTCGCCGAACAAGCAGGGCAAGGAAGATTGCCACGGCGCCCCATTGGGTGACGCAGAAATCGCCCTGACCCGTCAGGCGCTGAACTGGAACTACGGCCCGTTCGAAATCCCGGCCGACATCTATGCCGAGTGGGATGCCAAAGAAGCTGGCCGCGCGGTCGAAGCCGAGTGGGATCAGCGTTTCGCCGCTTACTCCGCTGCATTCCCGACTGAAGCCAACGAGCTGATTCGTCGTCTGAGCGGCGAACTGCCGGCCGACTTCTCGGAAAAAGCCTCGGCTTACATCGCCGAAGTCGCCGCCAAGGGCGAAACCATCGCCAGCCGCAAAGCCAGCCAGAACACCCTCAACGCTTTCGGCCCGCTGCTGCCGGAAATGCTCGGCGGTTCGGCTGACCTCGCCGGCTCCAACCTGACCCTGTGGAAAGGCTGCAAAGGCGTCAGCGCTGAAGACGCCAGCGGCAACTACATGTACTACGGCGTGCGCGAGTTCGGCATGACCGCGATCATGAACGGCGTCGCCCTGCACGGCGGTCTGGTGCCTTACGGCGCGACCTTCCTGATGTTCATGGAATACGCACGCAACGCCGTACGTATGTCGGCTTTGATGAAGAAGCGCGTGATTCACGTGTACACCCACGACTCCATCGGTCTGGGCGAGGACGGCCCGACGCACCAGCCAATCGAGCAATTGACCAGCCTGCGCAGCACGCCGAACCTCGATACCTGGCGTCCAGCCGATGCCGTGGAATCGGCAGTGGCCTGGAAAAACGCGCTGGAGCGCAAGGACGGCCCGTCGGCGCTGATCTTCTCCCGGCAGAACCTGCAGCACCAGGAACGCGACGCTGGCCAGATTGCCAACATCAGCCGTGGTGGTTATGTGCTCAAGGACTGCGCAGGCGAGCCTGAGCTGATCCTGATCGCCACCGGTTCGGAAGTCGGTCTGGCCGTACAGGCCTTCGACAAACTGACCGAGCAGGGCCGCAAGGTTCGCGTGGTTTCGATGCCTTGCACCAGCGCGTTCGATGCTCAGGACGCGGAGTACAAGCAGTCGGTTCTGCCGTTGCAGGTCAGCGCGCGTATTGCCATCGAAGCGGCCCACGCCGATTTCTGGTTCAAGTACGTGGGTCTGGAAGGTCGTGTGATCGGCATGACCACCTACGGTGAGTCGGCGCCGGCTTCGGCATTGTTCGAAGAGTTCGGCTTCACCCTGGAAAACATCCTCGGTCAGGCTGAAGAGCTGCTGGAAGACTAAGCAGTACGAATGCGGTGGCCCTGGCCGCCGCGTTCCCCTGTAGGAGCTGCCGAAGGCTGCGATCTTTTGATCTTGATCTTAAAAACAAGATCAAAAGATCGCAGCCTCGTTTCACTCGTCAGCTCCTACATGGGGTTGTGTTGTTAGCGAATCTATCGAGAACCCCATGCCTCAACCGCGTCCCTACAAAGTTGCACTCAACGGCTACGGCCGCATTGGTCGTTGCGTCTTGCGGGCGTTGTTCGAGCGCGGCGCGAAGGCCGGGTTTGAAATTGTCGCGATCAACGATCTGGCCGACATGGCCAGCATCGAATACCTGACACGCTTCGACTCCACCCACGGCCGCTTTCCCGGCGAAGTGCGGGTTGAAGGCGATTGTCTGCATATCAATGGCGACTGCGTGAAGGTCCTGCGCAGTGCCACCCCCGAAGGCATCGATTGGGCGTCGCTGGGCGTCGATCTGGTGCTTGAGTGCTCCGGCGCTTACCACACCCGTGCCGATGGCCAGCGTTTTCTCGACGCCGGCGCACCGCGCGTGCTGTTTTCGCAGCCGATGGCCAGCGAAGCGGATGTCGACGCCACCATCGTCTACGGCGTCAATCAGGACTGCCTGACCGGCGACGAACTGCTGGTGTCCAATGCCTCCTGCACGACAAATTGCGGCGTGCCGCTGCTGCGCCTGCTCGATCAGGCGATCGGCCTCGATTACGTGTCGATCACCACGATTCACTCGGCGATGAACGATCAGCCAGTGATCGACGCCTATCACCACGAAGACCTGCGCCGCACGCGTTCGGCGTTCCAGTCGGTGATCCCGGTGTCCACTGGTCTGGCGCGCGGTATCGAGCGCCTGCTGCCGGAACTTGCCGGGCGAATTCAGGCCAAAGCCGTGCGCGTGCCGACAGTCAACGTGTCCTGCCTCGACATCACGATGCAGACCGCCACGGCGACTGACGCCAATGAGGTCAACCGGATCCTGCGCGAAGCCGCCACCAGTGGCCCGCTCAAAGGCCTTCTGGCCTATACCGAGTTGCCGCACGCCAGCTGTGATTTCAACCATGACCCACATTCGGCCATCGTCGATGCCAGCCAGACCCGAGTTTCCGGCCCCAAACTGGTGAACATCCTGGCCTGGTTCGACAACGAATGGGGTTTTGCCAACCGAATGCTGGACGTAGCAGACCACTATCTGCAAACAGCAACTTCAAAAAAACCGTAGGAAGTGCGACCCATGACCGTGTTGAAGATGTCCGACCTCGATCTGCAAGGTAAGCGCGTATTGATCCGCGAAGACCTCAACGTCCCCGTCAAGGACGGTGTTGTCACCAGCGACGCGCGCATCCTGGCTTCGCTGCCGACCATCAAGCTGGCCCTGGAAAAAGGCGCGGCGGTGATGGTCTGCTCGCACCTGGGCCGTCCGACCGAAGGCGAGTTCTCCGCCGAAAACAGCCTGAAACCTGTCGCCGACTACCTGAGCAAAGCGCTGGGCCGCGAAGTGCCGCTGGTGGCTGACTACCTCGGTGGCGTGGAGGTCAAGGCTGGCGACATCGTGCTGTTCGAAAACGTACGCTTCAACAAGGGCGAGAAGAAGAACGCCGACGACCTGGCCCAGCAATACGCAGCCCTGTGCGATGTGTTCGTGATGGATGCTTTCGGTACTGCTCACCGCGCCGAGGGTTCGACCCATGGTGTAGCCAAGTTCGCCAAAGTCGCTGCCGCCGGCCCGTTGCTGGCCGCTGAGCTGGATGCACTGGGCAAAGCCCTCGGCGCGCCGGCCAAGCCAATGGCAGCCATCGTTGCCGGCTCCAAGGTGTCGACCAAACTCGACGTGCTCAACAGCCTGAGCCAGATCTGCGATCAACTGATCGTCGGCGGCGGCATCGCCAACACCTTCCTCGCGGCGGCTGGTCACCCGGTCGGCAAGTCGCTGTACGAACCGGACCTGCTCGACACCGCGCGTGAAATCGCTGCCAAAGTCAGCGTACCGTTGCCGGTTGACGTTGTGGTCGCCAAGGAATTTGCCGAAAGCGCTGAAGCGACCGTCAAGCTGATCGCTGACGTGGCGGCTGACGACATGATTCTCGACATCGGTCCGCAAACTGCAGCCAATTTCGCCGAGCTGCTGAAATCGTCGAAAACCATTCTGTGGAACGGCCCGGTTGGCGTGTTCGAGTTCGATCAGTTCGGCAACGGCACCAAAGTGCTGGCCCAGGCTATCGCCGAAAGCTCGGCATTCTCCATCGCGGGCGGTGGCGACACCCTGGCGGCGATCGATAAATATGGCGTGGCTGAGCAGATCTCCTACATTTCCACCGGTGGTGGCGCGTTCCTCGAATTCGTCGAGGGCAAGGTGCTGCCTGCCGTTGAAGTCCTGGAAAGCCGGGCCAAGGCCTGAGGCCGCCCGTTTGGCCAGGCAAAGGAGTGTTCACATGGTCAAGTCGTTAGCGCTGTTGTTGCTGACCGGTACGCTGGCGGCCTGCGGGAGCACCCCGAAGGCTGACGCGACGCCAGCACCGAGCGAGCCGCAGAAGGGCTGTTATCAGGCCGACTGGCAGGCCGAAACCAACCCGGTGCTGAACAAGCGCTCGGGCCCGGACGGCCTGGACAAATACGAGACGCAAACCCCGGTCAAGGAACATGGTTGTCCTTGACGGGTCTGACTCTTTAACTCAGGGCTGGCGGCATGCGTCGTCAGTCGAGGAACACGGATGAAAGGCTTGATCGCCATTGCGGCGTTGGCATTGTTGGGTGGTTGCGCGCAGTTGAACCTGTTTCAGTCGTCGGCCCCGGCAGACAACTGGACGACCTGGACCTGCGACAGTCAGGCCAAGGTGTTGTGGCGTTACGCCGATGTCGGACAGAAGGAAGTCGACGTTCGCCTCGGCGGCGGTGATCAGGTCTATCGTCTGAAAGAAGAGCCGGGCGCCTCGGGCACGCTGTACAGCGACGGCATGCTGGCGTTTCACGTCAAGGGTGACGAAGGCCTGGTGTACTGGGTCGCCACCAATGACCTGATTGGCCGTGGTTGCAAGGCGCAGTAATTGACACACCACAGTTCTACTGTGGGAGCGAGCCTGCTCGCGAAAGCGGCCTGGCAGGCACTGCATCAGCGACTGCAAGATTGCTTTCGCGAGCAGGCTCGCTCCCACAGGGGATCTGTGTAGTTCTTGGAATTTGCTTTACCGAATCACCAGGTCGGGCCTCAACCCCCGATCTGCATTAACTTGAATAGCCGCCGCCGCTTCGGCAGGCTGGCACGATCAACGACCCTCAACCGGGAGAGACACACACAATGGCACTTATCAGCATGCGCCAGATGCTGGACCACGCAGCCGAGTTCGGCTACGGCGTTCCAGCCTTCAACGTCAACAACCTTGAGCAGATGCGCGCCATCATGGAAGCCGCTGACAAGACTGACTCCCCGGTGATCGTCCAGGCTTCGGCCGGCGCCCGCAAATACGCCGGCGCACCGTTCCTGCGTCACTTGATCCTGGCCGCGATCGAAGAATTCCCGCACATCCCGGTGTGCATGCACCAGGACCATGGCACCAGCCCTGACGTTTGCCAGCGCTCGATTCAACTGGGCTTCAGCTCGGTAATGATGGACGGCTCGCTGGGCGAAGACGGCAAGACCCCGACCGACTACGACTACAACGTCCGCGTTACCCAACAAACCGTGGCCATGGCTCACGCCTGCGGCGTTTCGGTAGAGGGCGAGCTGGGTTGCCTGGGTTCGCTGGAAACCGGTATGGCCGGTGAAGAAGACGGCATCGGCGCTGAAGGCGTTCTGGATCACAGCCAGATGCTGACCGACCCGGAAGAAGCCGCTGACTTCGTCAAGCGCACCCAGGTCGATGCCCTGGCCATCGCCATCGGCACCAGCCACGGTGCCTACAAGTTCACCAAGCCACCAACCGGCGACGTGCTGGCGATCGACCGCATCAAGGAAATCCACAAGCGCATCCCGAACACCCACTTGGTGATGCACGGTTCGTCCTCCGTGCCACAAGAGTGGCTGGCGATCATCAACCAGTACGGCGGCGACATCAAAGAAACCTACGGCGTCCCGGTTGAAGAGATCGTCGAAGGCATCAAGCACGGCGTGCGCAAGGTCAACATCGACACCGACCTGCGCCTGGCCTCCACTGGCGCCATGCGTCGCCTGATGGCCACCAACCCGAGCGAATTCGACCCACGTAAATTCTTCGGCGCCACCGTGACCGCAATGCGCGATGTATGTATCGCTCGTTATGAAGCGTTCGGTACTGCCGGTAATGCCTCGAAGATCAAACCGATCTCGCTGGAAGCGATGTACCAGCGTTATCTGAAGGGTGAGTTGAACGCCAAGGTTAACTGAGCCTGAGCGTTGAGCTGATTAAAAAGAAACCCGCCGAGAGGCGGGTTTTTTTGTGGTGGAAGCGTTGTGACAAGACATCGGCATCCTTTTGCTTGAAATGTCACCTAAAGGGGACTTTACTGGTAATAATCTATTTAAAGTCCGATATGGGTGACATTTTGCTTCTCGATAATCCAGCAACGTTTGCCCAGCGTATTCGCCAATTGCGCAAAGCCAAGGGCTACAGTCAAGCGCTGCTTGCGCATAGGGCTCATTGCAGCCGCAAAACCATCATCGATCTAGAAGCAGGCGAAAACGTCGCTTTTTATACGGTGTTTAGAGTTATTGCCGCGTTAGGCATGGCGTTGGAGATTGTCGATAACCGAATCGATCTCAAATCACTCGCCGAATTGGTAGAGCATGATGAGTAAGGTGAAACGACTGAATGTCATGACGCCTCAGGGCCATTCCGGCGAGTTGTCCAAAGGTTCGCAGTTTTCATTCGCTTACCAGTCAGCGTCGCCACTCAAGGAAGTTTCCCTGGTCATGCCCTATGACCCGACACCGTCGGTGAGCAGCGTATTGCAGCCCATCTTCGATATGAATGTGCCTGAGGGATATCTGGCCGACCAAATCAAGCGGCGCATGGCCAAGCATATGCAAGTGGATGAAATGCGCCTGTTGTCCGTCATTGGCGGTAATCAGATCGGTCGCCCCACGTATGAGAATCCGGTAGAACCTTCAGGCTCTGTTCGTGCGCAGGTCGGCCTGCAGGAGATCCTGTCGGCGGACACCTCTCAGCATGTTTTCGGTTTTTTGGTCGAAACCTACTTCGAATCGGGGATTTCAGGTGTTCAGCCCAAGGTTCTGGTGCCCGATCTGGACAAACTGACTGGTAGCCGAAAAACAGTGATCAGCTCCGACCTTATCGTCAAATCAGGAGCGGAAGAGTATGAGCACCTGGCTCAAAACGAGTTTCTGTGTCTGGAAGCAGCGCGGCTGGCTGGACTGTACACGCCGCCTTTCTGGCTTTCCGATAACGGTGAGCTGTTTGTCATGGAGCGTTTTGATCTGACAGCGTCTGATCGCCTTGGCTTTGAAGACATGGCGGTGCTGCTGGGGTTAAACAAGGATCCCCACGACAACTATAAATATTCGCAGAGCTACGAAACCCTTGCTGCAGTGATCCGTCAGGTATGCAGGCATGCCGACCCGATACGAGAACTGGAACGATTTTTTTCATCCGTCTGTCTTTCGGTCATGGTGCGTAACGGCGATGCGCATTTGAAAAACTTCGGGGTGACCTACACGCACCCCGCGGCCTCTGAAACGGTGCAGTTGGCGCCGGTATACGATGTCACGACGACAACCGTATACGAGAACTACAACCCCAGGACCGGGCGATCGCTGGTTGACCGTACTCTCGCCATCAAGATGAACAAGGCCAAAGCTTATCCGGATCGTCAGCAGTTGATTGAGTTTGGTCGTAAACACTGCGCTGTGGATAAGCCAGCACTGATCGTCGACCGGATAGCCGAGGCAATGAGTCAGGCGCTTTTGATTCACCGACCACGGATAGACGTTGAGTTGTTTGCAAGGATGCAACGCGAATGGGACATCGGGCGCATGGTTGCGTTGAATGACTCGGTCGGTTCGGGTTTGAAGCGTCATCCTTTATCAAGCGGTAGAAAGGAAAAGGCTGATAAATGATAAGCGGTGTACCGCTACGGTGACATTTGCTACTCAAAGTCGCGTATACGCGACATTTCGCCAAGGCAGCGGCCCGCATTTGGAGGTGGCGCAGTCCGCAGCCCACCCCTGAAGCCCTTGCAGGAGTGAGCCTGCTCGCGATAGCGGAGTTTCAGACACATGAATATTGAATGACACACCGTTATCGCGAGCAGGCCCACTCCTACAATTGGAGCGAGTGTGGTCTGCAAGTTATGGGTTGTTTGTCATTTTGGCGGCTAGCTACTTGTCGTGATCAATATCCAGTTTGGTAAACGTCACCTGCCCACCTTCACTGGTATAGCCGGTGTTGTCCTGCACATACACGCCGGCCTTGAAGTACAGCGGCTTGTCGCGCCAGGTCGCGCTGATCTGGGAGTCCCACTGATAGCCCGCCGCACTCACGCCCAGCGCACCGCCGGGGCTCAAGTGGATGAGATAGTTGAATTCGCGATCAAGCTTGACGCCGGTGGCGAGGGTGATGACGCGGCTTTCGGCGTCGTCCGGGCGCATGCGCACTTTGATCACCAGATTGCCGGTCTGGGTTTTTTCCTTGTACTGGTATTCGAGCTTGACCATCGGCCGCTGGCTTTCGTACGCGTGAATCTGGCCGATGACGATCTTGCCCGAGCTCGGCACCTTGTTCACCGCGAGGGTGGCGCGCAGCAGGTTGTCGGCGTCCGGGTAGTACCAGTTGCGCAGGGTGCCGTTGCTGTAGGTTTCGCGCAGTTCGGTACGCGGGTAGATGGCGTTTTCGGTTTTCGAGCCAGTCACCGGGGACCAGAAGAACAGGGTGCCGGTGTCGGAATGGAAGTACTGATCCTTGAAGCCATCCACCAGTTTCGAGGTTTCGACGGTGTACGGCGGGCTGCCAACAGGAACGCTGAGGTTCCAGCTTGCGAGGTCGATCATGACGGTTCTTCCAATCAATTCATCCGGAACGCCGGTGCCAGAAGCTCTAGCCCGCGCGTTTTCGGGCGTCTTTATAAGCGTAGCGGCAATTTTTGTTAATGCCCGTCCGGCGATTACTTGACGTCAACATCCTGTCGAAATGCCATCTCGCCCGGTTCTCGGGGGCTGTAGCGGTGACCGTTAGTCGGCTAGGTTGAGCATTGTTTAAATGATGGCGGGATGACAGCTTCTGCTTTCACTGATCCGCGTCTAGAGTGAAGGCTCAGTACGTCTATGGTTTTGCCGGCAACCGGTCCCGATAAGAGAAGCAGCATGGAATGCGCGCAACCCCAGCCAGGTGAAGGCAGCTCGGTCCTTTTGATCGTCGATGATTACCCCGAAAATCTGATCAGCATGCGCGCGTTGCTGCAGCGTCAGGATTGGCACGTGATGACCGCCGCCTCTGGTTTCGAGGCGTTGAACCTTTTGCTCGAACACGACATCGACCTGGTCCTGCTCGATGTGCAGATGCCCGGCATGGACGGTTACGAGGTCGCGCGGCTGATGCGCGGCAGCCAGCGCACGCGGCTGACGCCGATCATTTTCCTCACCGCCAACGAGCAATCTCAGGACGCCGTGATCAAGGGCTATGCCAGCGGCGCGGTGGATTACCTGTTCAAGCCGTTCGATCCGCAAATCCTCAAGCCCAAGGTCCAGGCGTTGCTCGAGCACCAGCGCAATCGCCGTGCCTTGCAACGCCTGAGTCATGACCTGGAAGTGGCGCGCGCCTTTAATGCCTCAGTGCTGGACAACGCCGCCGAAGGCATTCTGGTGTTGAGCGAGGACGGTGTGATCCGCTTCGCCAACCCGGCGATTTCGCGGTTGCTCAATGCGCCGGTGAAGGATCTGCAAGGCAAGGAGTTTCTCGATTTCCTGCAGAAGCCACACATTCCCCTGTGGGCCGATTCCGAGTTCTACGCCGGTTACCAGCGCGGTGAAACCCTGCGCCTGCATGATGCGTTGCTGCGCACGGCGCCCGGGCAGCAAGTGCCGGTGGCATTGTCCTGTGCGCCGCTGTCCTCGGAGCAGCATGCGATGGTGGTGACGGTGCTGGACATGTCGGTGGTGCGTCACTTGCACCAGCAACTGGAATTCCAGGCGGTGACCGATCCGCTGACCGGGCTGCTCAACCGGCGCGGGTTCTACCAGACCGTCGAAAACCTGCTGTTGCGCGGCGAGCGCAGCGACAGCAGCTGGGTGCTGCTCTACCTCGATCTCGATGGCTTCAAGCGGGTCAATGATTCCCTCGGTCACGATGCCGGCGACCGCGTGTTGCGCTGGGTTTCCGAGCAATTGAAAGCGTGCCTGCGGCCGTTCGATATTCTCGCGCGCATGGGCGGCGATGAATTCACCGCGCTGCTGGATCTGGAATTCCCCGAGCAAGCGGCGAAGATTGCCGAAAAACTCATCGAACGGGTATCGGTGTGTCAGCAGATCGAAGGTCTGGATATCGTCCTTGGCGCCAGTATCGGCATCGCCACCTATCCTGACTGCGGGCGCAATCTCGACGGCTTGCTGCGCGCCTCGGACATCGCTATGTACGAGGCCAAGCGCGCCGGGCGTCAGCAATATCGTTTCTATGACCCTGAAATGAACGGCCGCGCACGCTCGCGTCTGATGCTGGAAGACAGCGTGCGCGAGGCCATCGAGAATCGCGATTTCAATCTGGTCTATCAGCCGCAGGTGGCGATCGGCAGCGGACAGATCCGTGGGTTCGAAGCGTTGCTGCGCTGGCAGCATCCGAGCGTCGGCGATGTGCCGCCGGGGTTGTTTCTGCCGTTGCTGGAAGAGGCGCGCTTGATCAGTCGCCTCGGCAGCTGGATCTATCACCGTGGCGCCGGTCAGCGCAAAGCCTGGGAAACCTTGTTCGCTGAAGATCTGGTGCTCGGCGTGAGCCTGAGCAATACCCAGTTCGGCCTGCCGAATCTGGTCACTGAATTGCGTCAAGTCATGGAACGCCATGCGCTGCAACCGCGGCAACTGGAAGTCGAAGTCACCGAAGAAGCGTTGATGCAAGACCCGGACGAAACCCGCAAGCAACTGCGGCTGCTGCGTCATCTCGGGGTGCGCGTGGCGCTGGATGATTTTGGTTCGGGGCCGTGCTCGCTGGCGCATCTGCGCGATCTGGAACTGGACACGCTGAAGCTCGACCGCCACTTGATCGCGCGCCTGCCGGACTCGCCACGTGATGCGGCGCTGGTGCGCATGGTCATCGACCTGTGCAAGCAATACGGTCTGCTGGTGATCGCCGAAGGAGTGGAAACCCTCGAGCAATATCAGTGGCTGCAAGCCCATGGCTGCGAATACGTGCAGGGCTTCCTCGTCGCGCGGCCGTTGATCGCCGAAGACGCGGTCAGCTTCGTCGAGCCGTTTGACTGGAGCGCGCTGCCCGGTTGAATTCGCTACACTGGCGGACCTTTTTCGAACCGCGTCGCTTGTCCATGACTGTGTTGAAGTACCTCCAGGCCTACCCCGCGCAATTGCAGGATCAGGTGCGCCAACTGATTGCCGATGGGCGTCTGGGTGAATACCTGAATCAGCGCTATTCAGGGCGACACGACGTGCAGAGCGACAAGGCCTTGTACAGCTACGCGCTGGATCTCAAGCAGCAGTACATGCGTAATGCGCCGGCGATCGACAAAGTGCTGTTCGACAACCGCCTCGACCTGACCCACCGCGCGCTCGGTCTGCACACCACGGTGTCACGGGTGCAGGGCGGCAAGCTCAAGGCCAACAAGGAAATCCGCATCGCCGCGCTGTTCAAGGACGCCGCGCCGGATTTTCTGAAGATGATCGTGGTGCACGAGCTGGCGCACTTCAAGGAATCGGATCACAACAAGGCGTTCTATAAACTGTGCGAGCACATGCTGCCGGGGTATCACCAGATCGAGTTCGATCTGCGTGTGTACCTGACGTGGCGGGATATGCAGGCTTGACCAATCAGGAAGGTGTGGATGGACGTCAGCAAGACCAAAAGCAGTTTCTATCGCCGTTTGTACGTGGCTTATCTCATCGATAGCGGCCTGGCGCCGAGTGTGCCGACGCTGACCGAAGTCACCGGCATGCCGCGACGCACGGCGCAGGACACGATTGCCGCGCTGGCCGATCTGGACATCATCTGCGAGTTCGAACAGGAAGAGGGCGCACGCAATCATGCCGGGCGCTATCGGATTCGTGAGTGGGGAGCGATTGATCGCGGATGGATCGAGCGCAATTTGCGGCAGATAAAAGCGGTGCTGGAATACCCCTGATTCCTGCGGCGCCTGAACTGACGCAATCGCTGGCAAGCCAGCTCCCACAGGGATCTCCAGCGAACACGGTTTTCGTGAACGAGCGATGAACCTGTGGGAGCTGGCTTGCCAGCGATGAGGCCCTCAAGAACGACGCATGCCGATATGTGGAATGTCATCCTCGAGATATTCCTCACCCACCACGACAAACCCGTACCTGCCGTAATACCCCTGCAAGTGTGCCTGCGCCGACAGATAGATCGGTACCTGCGGCCAGTGCTTTTCGGCCTGCTTCAGCGCCTGTTCCATCATCGCGTGGCCCAACCCTTTGCCACGGCCGGCGGGCGCGGTCACCACGCGGCCAATCACCACGTCGCCGCCCTGGGATTCCGGATCCAGCAGGCGCAGGTAAGCCATCAACTGATCATCCTCCCAACCCATCAGGTGATGGGTATCGCCCTCCAGATCCTGGCCGTCGAGATCCGGGTAGGCGCATTTCTGTTCGACCACGAATACATCAGAGCGCAGCTTCAACGAGGCGTACAACTGCTCTTTGCCCAGATCGCGATGATGTTTGCAGATCCACTCGATTGTCATTTTTCGATTCCTTGACCATGTCGCCCGATACTAAGCGCAGCTGCGCCATATGTCTGTATGGCGCAACAGTCTGTGATAAAGGTCAAAATGCCACCATTCCTTTCTCGCGCCCGCCGAGACTTTGTGTAATCTGCTCAAGAGCACTGCGCACTGGTTCCCATGAGCTAATGTTCAATGCTTGGGTTTTGCCGGTAAGGGGCCTTTGGTTTTGACGTGAAACCACGTCGGGCGGTTGCCCGCTGAGGATGTTCAAGCATGCTGCGATTGCTTCAAGCCGTTGCTTTGATCGGACTGCTGGTGCTGGGCCAGGATGCTGCGGCGCAGAAGCTGCGGCTGGCGTTCGATAATTGGCCGCCGTTTACCGACGATGCACTGGTCAACGGTGGACTGGCCACCGACATTGTCAGCACCGCACTGGCTCGCGCCGGTTATGCCAGCGGTTACGAACAAGTGCCGTGGGCGCGAGCATTGCTGGGGATTGGCGAGGGGCGTTACGACGTATTGGTCAACGCTTGGTACAACGACGAACGCACGCAGATCGGTCAGTTTTCCGGTGAGTACCTGATCAACCGCATCCGCTTCCTCAAGCGCAAAGACGCACCCATCGACTACAGCAACCTCGAGCAACTGCACACTTACCCGATTGCCGTGGTGCGCGGGTACGCCTATTCCGCACCTTTCGATGCCGATACGGCGATGCAGAAAGTCCCTGTGCACAACTTCGCCATGGGCGTGCGCATGCTCGCGGCGGACCGGGTCAAGCTGACCCTGGAGGATGAGTACGTGGCCAAGTATTACCTGGCACGGGAATCGGCCAAGGTACGCAATTCGGTGGAGTTTTTACCCAAGCCGTTGAGTGAGAATAGCCTGCATATTCTGGTCAGCCTGAAGAACCCGCAGCATGAGCAGATCGTCGCCGGGTTTGATCGAGCGATCGAGGCGATGAAGGCTGACGGGACTTATGAGAAGTTATTGCGGCGGCATGGAATGTGAAGGGTGATCCGGCAATTTCTTTGTGGCTGATGACCTCTTCGCGAGCAGGCTCGCTCCCACAATTTGAAATGCATACCCTGTGGGAGCGAGCCTGCTCGCGAACGCGTCGTCTCAGGCGCCGCTGATTTCGGCAGTGTCCTTGATCAAATGCGCCGCCAACGTCCGAAGCGGCCCCAACTGCCGGCAAATCAGCGCCAGCTGCGTCTGCACCAACCGTTGCCCTTCATCGATTTCATCCGGCATCTGTTCCAGCTCATTGGCCAGCGCTTCCTCGTCATCACTCTGAATCGCAATCGGCTGCTTGCTCGCCAAACCATGAGCGATTTCGTCGATGCTGGTCGCCAGTTTCACCCCGGCGCCTTCGATCAGATGCTCCCGCACCTCCGCTGGCAACTGTGTTTCACGGTGCGCGCCGAGCCCTGACAAATAGCTGAGCAACGTGTGCGACAGCACTAGGAAACGGAAGCCGACATCCGCCTCCTTACGGAAATGCCCCGGCTCCATGAGCATGTTCGCCAGTGTCGTCGACAGCGCCGCGTCAGCGTTATGGGCGTTGCGTCGGGCCAGGCGATAAGCGAGGTCATCGCTTTTGCCGGCGGCGTATTGCTGCATGATCTGGCGCAGGTAGATGCTGTTGCAGGTCAGGGTGTTGGCCAGCACTTTGTTCAGGCGCCGACCCTGCCAGTCCGGCAGGAACAGGAACACCGCCAGACCTGCGATCAGGCTGCCCAGCAGGGTATCGAACAGCCGTGGCAGGAACAGCCCGTAGCCATCGCCGACCTGATTGAAGCAGAACAGCACCATGATCGTGATCGCCGCCGTTGCCAGGGTGTAGCGGGTGGTGCGGTTGGTAAAGAACACCACACCGGCAGCGATGGCGAAGCACGATTGCACCACCGGGTTGGGGAACAGATCGAACAGCGCCCAGGCCACCGTCAGGCCAATGGCCGTGCCGATGATCCGCTGGCCGAGTTTGCGCCGGGTCGCGCCGTAGTTCGGCTGGCAGACGAACAGCGTGGTGAGGATGATCCAGTAGCCTTGCGACGGGTGGATCAGGTGCACCATGCCGTAGCCGATGCTCAGTGCCAGCGGTAGGCGCAGGGCATGGCGGAACAGCAGCGAGGTCGGCGTCAGTTGCGTACGCAGGCGAATCCACACGTCCTTGAGATTACGCGGTGAGCGGTCGAGCAGGCTGCTGTCGGTGGCGTCCGCCAGGGCATCGGGGTTGCTGGCATCGCTGAGCAGTCGGTCGAGGGTGCCGAGGTTGGCCGCCAAGGCGCGCAGCGAGCGCAGCAGGCCGCGCCATGCCGGGTTGCTCTGGATGCGTAAATGTTCGAGGGAGGCATGCAGGTCGTTCAGGGCTTCGGCGAAACTGGCGTCATAGATGAACGGCTGGCGCATCTGGATCGATTCGGCCAACGCCCGGCAGGCCTTGCCTTGCTGGCGCAGCAGGCGCTGGCAGCGGAACAGCACGTCGCTGTGGAAGAACGCCTCGGCCAGCGCGTTGTAAGGATAGTGCGAAGAGCTGGCGCGTTCGTGAATGTCCTGCGCGAGGAAATACAGCTTCAGATAACGGCTGACTTTCGAGCCGGGTCGACCGTTGCCGACCCGATGCAGGATGATTTCCTTGGCCGTGTTCAGGGCGGCGACCACCCGGCCATTCTGCTGCGCCAGTTCGAGGCGGCGGGCTTCGACGTCCATCTGCCGGATCGGCTCGAACAGCGAAGATTTCAGCTTCAGATAAAGGCCCAGCTCGCGGAACAGCCGCGCCAGACTCTGCTGCACCGGTTGATTGGAAAACAGCGCCTGCCACAGCACCGAGAGCAGGCCGTACCACGCCGCGCCGGCGACCAGCAGCATCGGTTCGTGCCAGAAATCAGTGACCGCGCCGCCGCGCTGATCAACGCCGATCATCGTGTACACCGACAGAATCAGCGTCGCCGAAGCGATCGCGCCGTAACGCTCGCCCAGCGCACCGAGCATGGTCAGGCCGAAACTGGCCAGCGCCAGGGCCACGGCGAAAATGATCGGGTAGGGAAACAGCAATTCCACCGACAGCGCGGCGATGCTGAAACACACCAGTGTCACCGCGAGGGCGTTGAGACGACCCTGCCAACTGTCGTCGGTCTCGGCCAGGGCGCTGGCGATGATGCCGAGGAACAACGGGATCAGCAGGCCCATTTCATCCTGATACCAGCACAGCGCCATGCTGCCGGTCAGGGCGATGAATACCCGCACGCTGTAGCTGAATTTATCCAGCGCCCACAGGCGCCGCAAAGACTGACGAAACGAGGTCGAGGACATGAAGTGCGAAGGCCTTCCGAGGCGATGCCGCTAAATTGAGCCAGTAATGACGCCGACGCAATGGCGCCGAGCACATCTGACAGCAAAAAGTGTTCCTTGATCGCCCGCCCCCCCTGTAGGAGCTGCCGAAGGCTGCGATCTTTTGACTTTGATGTGTAAAAACAAGATCAAAAGATCGCAGCCTTCGGCAGCTCCTACACGGGGAGTGTTGTTCCGGTCAGACGAACTGCGCAGCAGCGTAGCCCGAGGCCCAGGCCCACTGGAAATTGAAGCCGCCCAGATGCCCAGTGACGTCGAGCACTTCCCCAATAAAGTACAGGCCCGGGCTTTTCAGCGACTCCATGGTCTTCGACGACACCTCGCGGGTGTCGACGCCGCCCAGGGTCACCTCAGCCGTGCGATAGCCTTCAGTCCCCGCCGGCACGACTTTCCAGCTGCCGAGCTTCTCGGCAATCTCCGCCAGTTCGGCGTGGGTGTACTGCTTCATCGGTTTGGAGACAAACCAGTTGTCCGCCAGCAGATTGGCCATCTTCTTGGTGAAGATCTCGCCAAGCAAAGTTTTCAACTCGCTGTTCGGACGCTCGGCGACTTGCTGTTGCAACCAGCTCGCGGCGTCGTGATCCGGCAGCAGGTTGATCTCCACCGTGTCGCCGGGCTCCCAGAACGAACTGATCTGCAAGATCGCCGGGCCACTGAGGCCACGATGGGTGAACAGGATGTTCTCGCGAAAGCTCTGCTCGTTGCAGCTGACCAGACAATCCACCGAAGTGCCGGACAGCTCTGTGCACAACTCCTTCAGCTGGTCGGTGATGGTGAACGGCACCAGCCCGGCGCGGGTCGGCAGCAGTTCATGGCCGAACTGTTTGGCGACCTGGTAACCGAAACCGGTAGCGCCCAGGGTCGGAATCGACAAGCCGCCGGTGGCGATCACCAGCGATTGGCACTGGACCTGACCGAGGGTGGTGTCGAGCAGGTAGCCGCTGTCGGTTTTTTCGATGGTCTGGATCGAGGTGTCCAGGTGCAGCTCGACGCCGGCCTGATCGCATTCATCAAGGAGCATGCCGAGGATGTCGCTGGACTTGTTATCGCAAAACAGTTGGCCGAGTTTCTTCTCGTGGTACGGCACGCCGTGCTTGCCGACCAGGCCGATGAAATCCCACTGGGTGTAACGCGCCAGCGCCGATTTGCAGAAATGCGGATTCTGCGAGAGGAAATTGCCCGGTTCGGTGTACATGTTGGTGAAATTGCAGCGACCGCCGCCGGACATGAGGATTTTCTTGCCGGCCTTGTTCGCGTGGTCGAGCAGCAACACCTGACGCCCGCGCCCGGCGGCGGTCAGGGCACACATCAAGCCGGCCGCGCCAGCGCCAATGATCACGACTTCGGTAGAGCGCAAAACGGTGTCCTCACACAATGATCGTTCCCACGCTCTGCGTGGGAATGCCGCCATGGACGCTCTGCGTCCGTTGTTATGTGACGCGGAGCGTCACGGGATGCATTCCCACGCAGAGCGTGGGAACGATCAGGTCAGAGAATGCGTACGCGCAACGAGCGGCCCTTGATCTTGCCGTCGTTCAGGCGCTGCAAGGCCTGCATGGCCACGGTGCGCTCGACAGCGACATAGGCCTGGAAATCGAAGATGGCGATTTTGCCAACCTGCGCGCCGGGAATGCCCGCTTCGCCGGTCAGTGCGCCAAGAATGTCGCCCGGGCGCACTTTGTCTTTGCGGCCAGCGCCGATGCACAGGGTGGTCATCGGCGGTTGCAGCGGCGCCAGGCCCTGGGACTTGAGGTTGTCGATCTGATCCCAGTTCAGGGGCGCTTTCTGCAGTTGTTCGATGGCTTGCGCACGATGAGCTTCGGACGGCGCGACCAGACTGATGGCGATGCCTTTCTCGCCGGCACGACCGGTACGGCCAACGCGGTGGATGTGGATTTCCGAATCGCGAGCCAGCTCGACGTTGATCACCATGTCCAGCGCATCGATATCCAGACCACGGGCGGCGACGTCGGTGGCGACCAGCACCGAGGTGCTGCGGTTGGCGAACATCGCCAGTACTTGATCGCGGTCACGCTGTTCCAGATCGCCGTGCAGGCCAACAGCGGAAATGCCTTTGGCGGTCAGGTGATCGACGGTTTCCTGCACTTGCTGCTTGGTGAAGCAGAACGCCACGCAGGACGCCGGACGGAAGTGGTGCAGGACCTTGGTCACCGCGCTCATGCGCTCTTCCGGGGAAATCTCGTAGAAGCGCTGCTCGATCTGCGTGTCGTCGTGGAAGGCTTCAGCCTTGACGGTCTGCGGATCGCGCATGAATTTCGAAGCCAGTTGCTTGATGCCCACCGGGTAGGTCGCGGAGAACAGCAGAGTCTGGCGGCGCTCCGGGGTCTTGATGATGATGTCTTCGATGGCGTCGTAGAAGCCCATGTCGAGCATGCGGTCGGCTTCGTCGAGGATCAGCGTGTTCAGGCCATCGAGCACCAGCGAACCCTTGCGCAAATGCTGCTGAATGCGCCCCGGGGTGCCGACGATGATGTGCGCGCCGTGCTCCAGCGAAGCGATCTGCGGGCCGAACGACACGCCACCGCACAGGGTCAGGACCTTGATGTTGTCTTCGGCGCGGGCCAGACGGCGGACTTCCTTGGCCACCTGGTCGGCCAGCTCACGGGTCGGGCAGATCACCAGCGCCTGGCACCCGAAGTAGCGCGGGTTGATCGGGTTGAGCAGGCCGATGCCGAACGCGGCGGTCTTGCCGCTGCCGGTCTTGGCCTGGGCGATCAGGTCCATCCCCTTGAGGATCACCGGCAAGCTCTGCGCCTGGATCGGCGTCATCTGGGCATAACCGAGTGATTCGAGGTTAGCCAGCATGGCGGCGGACAGCGGCAGAGTATTAAAAGCGGTGGCGATGGTGGTCACGGGACTGGCCTGCAAAACAAAATGTCGCGCAGTGTAGCAGCCCCGTGCCGGTTTCCTCGACAGTTCTGGACGAACAGCGATTGAACCCGAGGCAGGGATTACCTGTGGCGAGGGGATTTATCTGTGGCGAGGGGATTTATCCCCGATGGGGTGCGCAGCACCCCCAATACCTGCCACCTCGATTCATCAGGCTGACCGCATCCAACCTTTTTGGGGCTGCTGCGCAACCCAGCGGGGATAAATCCCCTCGCCACGGAAGTCCTTCAGCAGCCACAGAAGTTTTTCAGCAGAATCAGTGTTCGATGTGCTCCTGCGGCCGTTTCGCCCGGCGCCCGTCTTCCTTGGACAACTGCGAGAAGATCGTCGCCGCCAGCATCGCCATCACGCCGACCGTGACGAAGGTCAGTTGGAACGCACCGAGTACGGTTTCCACGCCATCGTTGCCGACCTTCGCAGTGAAGCCACCAAGCAGCGCGCCGGCGCAGGCCACGCCGAGGCTCAGCGACAATTGCGCGACCACCGACAGCAAACTGTTGCCGCTGCTGGCACTGGCATCGTCGAGGTCGATCAGCGTCACCGTATTCATCGCGGTGAATTGCAGCGAGTTGATTGCCCCCAGCACGGCCAGCAGGCACAGCAGTAGCCAGTACGGCGTCTGCTCGCTGACCAGGCCCATGCTCGCCAGCATGATCCCCAGTGCCAGGGTGTTGCCGGTGAGGACGATGCGATAGCCGAGGCGTTCGATCAGCGGCCGCGCGACCCACTTGGCGACCATCGCCGCAGCGGCCAGCGGCAACATGCTCATCCCGGCTTGCGACGGCGAATAGCCCAACGCCACTTGCAACAGCAGCGGAACCAGAAATGGCAGAGCACCGCTGCCCAGTCGCGCGAACAGGTTGCCGAGAATGCCCACGGCGAACGTGCGGGTCTTGAACAGCGAAGGCGCGAACAGCGGATTCTCGATATGCCCGGCGCGCAGCCAGTACGCCGCCAGACAGGCCATGCCGGCGAACAGCAGCAACATCACCCGCAAGTGCGGCAGGTGCAGTTCGCCAAGGCCTTCCATGGCGATGGTGATGAGGATCATCGCCGCGCCGAACAGTAGAAAACCGAGGCTATCGAAGCGCGTGCGCTCCGTGCCGCGCAGGTCGGGAATGAACTTCCACACCGCATAACAGCCGATCACCCCGACCGGCAGATTGATCAGGAAGATCCAGTGCCACGTCACGTATTCCACCATCCAGCCGCCCATGGTCGGGCCGATCAGCGGGCCGAGCAGGCCGGGAATGGTGATGAAACCCATGATCCGCACCAGTTCCGAGCGCGGGTAGGCACGCAGCACCACCAGTCGCCCGACCGGCAACATCAGCGCACCGCCGAGGCCCTGAATCACCCGCGCACCGATGAGCATGCTCAGGCTGCTGGATAACGCGCATAGCAACGAGCCCAAGCTGAACAGCAGAATCGCGCCGAAGAAGATTTTCTTGGTGCCGAAGCGGTCGGCGATCCAGCCAGAGGCCGGGATCAGCAGGGCCACGGTAAGCATGTAGGCGATGATCACGCCCTGCATGCGCAACGGGTCTTCGGCCAGATCGCTGGCCATGGCCGGCAGCGCGGTATTGAGGATGGTCCCGTCGAGGGACTGCATGAAGAACGCAATGGCGACGACCCACGGCAACCAGCGGGCGGTGATGGCGTCGAGAGGCGGGCGGTTGGGCATGGAACCTCTTGTGTCAGTGCATATTCAGAGTCGAGCGCGGTCAGTGTGGGAGCGAGCCTGCTCGCGAAGAGGCCATTTCATTCAACATTGATGTCGATTGATCTACCGCTTTCGCGAGCAGGCTCGCTCCCACAGGTTTTGCATTTACAGCGTCAGCGTGAGTCGGCTGACCAGCGCCCCCGGCAACAGCGATGACGAGGTATTGCGCTGGCTGTACGTACTCGCCGAGAGCAGCAGCTCACGCTCGGTGGTCAGTGCCTCCAACTGCGAACCGAGCAGGTTGTAGGCGCTATCGTCAAAGCGCATGGTGCTGACCGGCGCCTGGATTTCGCCGTTCTCGACCCAGAAGGTCGCGAAGCGGGTCATGCCGGTCATGCGCGCCGCCGGTTGATCCGAGTAGTTCAGATACCACAGGTTGCTGATATACAGCCCGGTGCCCAACTGCTTGAGGATCTCTTGCTGCGACAGATCACCGGCGGCCATGTTCAACGCACTGGGCATCTCGCCGCCGCCCGCACCGTTCGCCGCCAGACCATATTCGGCGGCGCTGCGCGAGCCGACCAGTTGATCGCCGGCCTTGCCCTCGATGATCAGACGCAGATCGCTGCGCGGATAACCCTCGGCGGAAAACGCCGGGCTCAGGGACTCGCTGACTTTTTCGTCCAGCGACAGCAACGGGCTGAACGCCTGATCGCCGACGTAGAGCTTCTGCAACGGGCTGCTCTTGCTGGCGATCGATTGCGCCGAGAACCCGCCCCAACTGAGCATGCCCATGATTTCTTCCAGTGCCGCCGGTGCCAGATAGGCGCGGTACTGCCCCGGTGCCAGGGTGCGTAACGGTCGGCCGAGAAACTCAAGCTGTTCGCGTGCCTGGGCGAAACGCCGGGCGAAGCCCTCGTCGCTCCAATCGTGGCCGGCATAGCTGGCCTTCACCGCTTCGCCGTTTTCGTGGAACAGGCTGAAGTCGAAATTGAAGCTGTTGGCTTCATGCCAGCCGAACGCGCCAGCGGAGCTGGCGAAACCGCGGCTGATCGGACCGGCAGCATAAAAACCGACCAGATCGAGACCTTCAGCGGCGGCGCAGATTTGCCCGACGACATCTTCGGTGTCCGGCAGTGGATGCGCTTGTACGTGCGTGCTCTGCCAGCTGTTGTGATTGAGCAGCAAGTACGGGTCCTGCGGCAGCAGCGGCAAGGTTTCGCGCAATTGTTGCAGGCCTTCGGCGAGCCGTTGCAGATCGGCTTCCTGATCCCCGGACAAGGTGATCTGCAGGTCGGCGTGGCGACCGTCGTTGATCAGTTTCAGGCCGACGTTGGCCTGCTGCACTTGCCCGGCCTGGCGCACCTTGGCGTGATTGAAGCGCACGAACGCCGAGGCTTCGGCGGCGTAGCTGAGCGTGAACTGTTCCGGCTCGCGCACGCTGTCGCGCAGCCAGTTGACCATGACCTTGAAGGCGTCGGACTGACGCTTCGAAATGCTCATCAGGCGTCTCCCCCAAACACATCAATGTTGCTGAATACGCAGGCCGGCGAAGCATGGCCGACGCGAATCACCTGGTTCGGTTCGCCCTTGCCGCAGTTCGGCGTGCCCAGCACCTTGACGGTGCTGGCATCGCCGACGGCGCGCAGGCTCTTCCAGAAGTGCGCGGAAATCGCCCGGTAGTTGGGGTTTTTTACCACGCCTTTCAGTTCACCATTCTCGATCAACTGGCCCCATTCGCAGCCGAACTGGAATTTGTTGCGCGCATCGTCGATCGACCACGAACGGTTGGTGCTCATCAGAATGCCGTGCTCGATACCGCCGATCATCTGCTCCAGCGTTTGATCACCCGGTTCGATGTTGAGGTTGGCCATGCGGTCGATCGGCGGCCGGTTCCAACCGCAGGCGCGGCTGTTGGCAACGCCATCGAGGCCGGCGCGATATTGCGACAGCGCTCCGCCCAGTGGCCGCAGCAACAGGCCGTCGCGAATCAGGAATTGTTTGCTCGCCGCGGTGCCGTCGTCGTCATGGCCGTAGCTGGCGAGTTCTTCCGGGATGCCGGGGTCGAAAGTCACGTTGAGCAAATTCGAGCCGTATTGCAGGCTGCCGAAATCGCTGGTCTTGACGAAACTGGTGCCGGCGTAATTGCGCTCATCGCCGAGGATGCGGTCGAGCTCCAGCGGGTGACCGATGGACTCGTGGATCTGCAGCATCATCTGATCGGGCATCAGCAGCAGGTCGCGCGGGCCTTGCGGGGTGTTCGGCGCGAGCAGCAGTTGCAGGGCCTGATCGGCGACTTGCGGGCCGGCACCGACCAGGCCGCAACGGCTGATGACGTCGGCGCCACCCTGCTGGCCGAAGTTCTCGCGGCCGAGGCTGCGGGTCTGGCTGTCGTTGCCGTCGTAGGCGGTGACGTCGAGGCTCGGATAGACAAAGCGCTGGGCCTGACGCAATTCGGCGCCGGCGCTGCTCAGGTAGATCTGCTCGACATGGGTGATGCCGATGCTTACCTGCCAATTGACCAGGCGCTCATCCTTGGGCACCGAGGCGGATTCCGCGCCGAGCAGATCGAAGCATTCGCTCAGGGACGGGAAGGGCTGTTCGAGATTGGGTGAAAAATAATCAGCGCGATCGCTGGAAAGCGGCTGCTCGCGCAGATCGAGCAAGGCGTGCGGCTTGAGCCGGCGGGCCTGTTGCTCAGCGCGCTCGAGAGCGGCTTGCAGGCCTTGTTGCGAGAGGTCATTGGTCGCCGCATAGGCTTCGACGCCATTCACGCGCACGGTGAGCATCGCCCCTTCATCGCGGCTCAAACTCGGCGGTTCGGCGACGTTCTTGCGCACCGACAGAAACTGCCCGGACTCGCGCACATACCGCAGGGAAAAGAATTCAGCGCCCGTGCGCAAGGCAGCAAAGCGCTGCTTGAGCTGGGGGTGGAAATCGAACATTCGGGAACCTCCTTGTAATGGAGTAGCGGCATGGCGACAGCGGGGAGGGGTGAAACGGTTGCGCGAGGTCTAGAGTAGGCCTGCGTGGGGGTAGGATCAAGTGAAGAGGGGGTGTAGGGGGATTTACTGTGCAGCGGGGAAGTGTGTGTTGCTGTGAGGGCCTCTTCGCGAGCAGGCTCGCTCCCACAGGGGATTTGTGAATGCCACAGATCCAGTGTGGGAGCGAGCCTGCTCGCGAAGGCGGCGCCTCGGTACTACGACTTACTGCGTAACCGGGGTGATATCCCGCATCGGCTTGCCTTTGACCGGCGCGCCGTTCGCGACGTAATAAGCAGCGGTGCTGCGCGGCAGCGGCTTGCGGCCACGGATCTTGTCGGCGATTTTCTCGGCCATCATGATCGTCGGCGCGTTGAGGTTGCCGGTGGTGATGATCGGCATGATCGAGGCATCGACCACGCGCAGGCTCTGCATGCCGTGCACACGACCTTCGCCATCGACCACGGCCATCTCGTCGGTGCCCATCTTGCACGAGCAGGACGGGTGGAACGCGGTTTCGGCGTGCTCGCGGATGAACTTGTCGAGCTGCTCATCGGTTTGCACGTCGATGCCCGGGCTGATTTCGCGGCCACGGAAGGCGTCGAGGGCCGGCTGCTGCATGATCTCGCGGGTCAGGCGGATGCCGTCGCGAAATTCCTGCCAGTCCTGCTCGGTGGCCATGTAGTTGAAGAGGATGCTCGGGTGCTGGCGCGGGTCCTTGGATTTGACCTGGATGCGGCCACGGCTCGGCGAGCGCATGGAACCCATGTGCGCTTGGAAACCGTGTTCTTTCACGCCGTTGCTGCCGTTGTAGTTAATCGCCACCGGCAGGAAGTGGTACTGGATGTTCGGCCATTCGAATTCCGGACGCGAACGAATGAAACCGCCGGCCTCGAACTGGTTGCTGGCGCCGATGCCGGTGCCGTTGAACAGCCACTCGGCACCGATCGCCGGCTGGTTGTACCAAAGCAGCGACGGGTACAGCGAAACCGGTTGGGTGCAGGCGTATTGCAGGTACAGCTCGAGGTGATCCTGCAGGTTTTCACCGACGCCCGGCAGATCGTGGACCACCGGGATGTCGAGGCTTTCCAGCAGTTTCGCCGGGCCGACACCGGAGCGCTGCAGAATCTGCGGCGAAGCGATGGCGCCGGAGCACAGCAGGACTTCCTTGCGCGCCTTGGCTTCAACACGTTCTTCAGCGTCGCCGATCAGGTAACGCACGCCGACCGCACGCTTGCCTTCAAAGAGAATCTTGTCGGTCAGGGCGTGGGTGACGATGGTCAGGGTCGAACGTTTTTTGGCGATGTCGAGGTAGCCACGGGCGGTGGAAGCACGGCGGCCGTTCGGCGTCACGGTGCGGTCCATCGGGCCGAAGCCTTCCTGCTGGTAACCGTTGAGGTCTTCGGTACGCGGGTAACCGGCCTGCACGCCAGCTTCAACCATGGCGTGGAACAGCGGGTTGTTGCCGGCTTTCGGTGTGGTCACGCTGACCGGGCCGTCGCCACCGTGGTAATCGTTCGGGCCGATGTCACGGGTTTCGGCTTTGCGGAAATACGGCAGGCAATCGAGGTACGACCAGTCTTCCAGGCCCGGCAGTTTCGCCCAGCCGTCGTAGTCCATCGCGTTGCCACGGATGTAGCACATGCCGTTGATCAGCGAAGAGCCGCCAAGGCCCTTGCCGCGACCGCATTCCATCCGGCGACCGTCCATGTGTGGCTCTGGATCGGTTTCGTAGGCCCAGTTGTAGCGACGACCCTGCAGCGGGAACGCCAGCGCGGCGGGCATCTGGGTACGGAAGTCGAGGCGGTAGTCCGGCCCCCCGGCTTCGAGCAGCAGAACGGTGACGCCTTCGTCTTCAGTCAGACGGGTCGCCAGGGTGTTACCGGCCGAGCCGGCACCGATGATGATGTAATCGAATTCTTGGGACATTGAATGCACCCTCTTTGATAGTGGTCAGGTCGGACCTTGGCGAGCGCTGTGCACTCGAATCGCTGGCAAGCCAGCTCCCACAGGGATTGGGGGCTGCCACAAATTGGGTGGACGACTCCAAACCTGTGGGAGCGGGCTTGCCCGCGAAGAGGCCTTCGCGAGCAATGCAAATCTCGGGTCTTAGAACACCGAAACGTAATCGCCCAGTTCGACCTGTACCGATTTGATGCGCGTGAAGTTATTCAGCGAGCTGATCCCGTTCTCACGGCCCACACCCGACTGCTTGTAGCCGCCGACCGGCATTTTTGCGTCGGACTCGCCCCAGGCGTTGATCCAGCAGATACCGGCTTCCAGTTGATGAATCACGCGGTGGGCGCGGTTCAGGTCTTTGGTGACGATACCGGCGGCCAGGCCGAAGTCGGTGTCGTTGGCGCGGCGGATCACTTCTTCTTCGGTTTCGTAGGAGAGGATCGCCATCACCGGGCCAAAGATCTCTTCACGAACGATGGTCATGTCGTCGGTGCAGTCGGTGAACACGGTGGGCGCAACGAATGCGCCTTTGGCGAATTCGCCGTCGGTCAGGCGACCACCGCCGCACAGGACGCGGGCACCTTGTTCCTTACCTTTTTCGATGTAGGCCAGCACGCTTTCCATGTGGGCGAAGCTGACCAGCGGACCGAAGTTGGTGTTTTCGTCTTCCGGGTTGCCGACGCGGATGCGCGCAACGCGCTCAACGATCTTGGCCTCGAACGCGGCTTTCAGATGCGCCGGTACGAATACGCGAGTGCCGTTGGTGCAGACCTGACCGGAGCTGTAGAAGTTGGCCATCATCGCCGTGTCGGCGGCGCGATCGAGGTCGGCGTCGTCGCAGATGATCAGCGGCGACTTGCCGCCCAGTTCCATGGTCACGTCTTTGAGCGACGAAGCCGAAGCGCTGGCCATGACTTTCTTGCCAGTGTCGGTGCCACCGGTGAAGGAGATTTTCTCGATGCGCGGGTGCTCGGTCAGCCAGGTGCCGACTTCGCGGCCGCTGCCGGTCAGCACGTTGAACACGCCGTTCGGCACGCCGGCTTCGGTGTAGATCTCAGCCAGTTTCAGGGTGGTCAGCGAGGTGACTTCGCTTGGCTTGAAGATCATCGCGTTACCGGCGGCCAGGGCTGGAGCGGATTTCCACAGGGCGATCTGGATCGGGTAGTTCCACGCGCCGATACCGGCGACCACGCCCAGCGGTTCGCGACGGGTGTAAACGAAAGAGGTGTCACGCAGCGGAATCTGCTCGCCTTCGATGGCGGGCACCAGGCCTGCGTAGTATTCCAGCACGTCAGCGCCGGTGACGATGTCGACGTACTTGGTTTCGGAGAAGGATTTGCCGGTGTCCAGGGTTTCCAGCGCGGCCAGCTCATCGTTGCGCTCGCGCAGGATGTCGACGGCGCGACGCAGGATGCGCGAACGCTCCATGGCCGTCATCGCGGCCCAGATTTTCTGGCCCTTTTCGGCGCTGACCACGGCGCGCTCGACGTCGTCTTTGGTCGCACGTTGCACCAGTGCGAGGACTTCACCGTTCGCCGGGTTGATGGCTTCGAAGGTGGCGTCGCTGCCGGCGTCGGTGTACGCGCCATCGATGTAGAGTTTTTGCAGTTCGAAACGGGCCATAGTGTCCTCGCAAGTGCATTGGTGGTTGGCGTTGACCACCGCGATCACGCTGCGGTGGAGTTCAGGGGCCGAGCATTTTCTGTGTGCTCTAGCTCACCTTCTTGGCCAATTGGAAATCCATGTATTCGTAAGCGATCTGTTGCGCCTGAGCGGTGTCGAAAGCGTCTCCCGACAGCGCGCCGCGCAACCACAAGCCGTCAATCAACGCTGCCAGACCCCGGGCGGCGCTGCGCGCATCTTCGAGCGGCAGCACACGACGGAACTGGCAGCACAGGTTGGAATACAGACGGTGATCGTTGATCCGCTGCAACCTGTGCAAAGACGGCTGGTGCATGCTGGTGGCCCAGAAGGCCAGCCAGGTTTTCATTGCCGGGCCATTGACCTGGCTGGCGTCGAAGTTGCCTTCGATGATCACCTGCAGATGCGCCCGTGGGCTGTCATCTGCCAGCGCCTGACGGCGCGCGGTGACGCTCTCGCTGAGGGCGGTCATCAGGTACCGCATCGTGGCGGCGATCAGGCCGTTCTTGTCCTGAAAGTAATGACTGATGATGCCATTCGAGACACCGGCCAAACGGGCGATCAGCGCAATGCTGGCGTCCCCCATTCCGACCTGATCGACCGCTTGCAAAGTGGCTTCGATCAGTTGTTGGCGGCGGATGGGTTGCATACCGACCTTGGGCATCTTGCACATCTCCTTAGGCCTTCCGAGAGGCGAATGACGCCGATCGGATTGAGGGCCAGTCTATTTTGTTTTGATTGAACGTTCAATCAACAAAGAATAAGATCTGCGACAATTCGTCGCTGCCTACAGAAAATTCCTACGTGTAATGACGATAAAAACCGACACCTGAAACGGCTCGAAACCTGCGTGGGGCATGGCGCGGTTCGCGATTCGATGGACGTGTTGAAAGGGCAAGACGCTCGGGGCCAGGTTTCGGATGAACGTCCGTCGCCTCTGGCCACGAAAGCGAATACGCAACGCCATTTCGACAGGTTCGGGCTTTTTTCGGAGTGTCTTTATATCACCCGCCGGTCGGCTGCCAACTAACCGATTGGTCGGGTTCCGTGATGCCTTGTGTTCTTCTCTCGCACTGCCTGGAGCATTTGTGCCATGAGTTCTGCCTCGCTAATAAAGACCCCGCCCGAGAAGGTGACGGTCAACGGTTGGGTGTTCTACACCTCGACCGCGCTGATTCTGTTGTTGACCGCCATTCTGATCATCGCCCCGCAAGAGGCCGGCAGAATGTTGGGCATGGCCCAGGCCTGGTTGTCGCGCAGCTTCGGCTGGTACTACATGGTGGTGATCGCCGCCTACCTGGTGTTCGTGGTCGGCCTGGCGTTTTCCTCGTACGGCAAACTCAAACTGGGCAGCAAGGACGACACCCCGGATTTCAGTTACGGCGCCTGGGCGGGGATGCTGTTCTCGTCGGGCATCGGCATTTCGCTGCTGTACTTCGGCGCGTCCGAGCCGCTGGATCACTACTTCAATCCGCCGGAAGGCACCTCGGCCAGCAACATGGCCGCGCGTCAGGCAGTGCAACTGACCTTCCTGCACTGGGGCCTGCACGGCTGGGCGATCTACGCTTTGGTCGGCCTTGCCGTGGCGTATTTTGCCTATCGGCATAACCAGCCGCTGGCCCTGCGTTCGGCGCTGTATCCATTGGTCGGCGAGCGTTGGGTCAAAGGCGCTGCCGGGCACGCGGTGGATGGCTTCGGCATGTTCGTGACCCTGCTGGGTCTGGTGACCAACCTGGGGATTGGCTCGCTGCAAGTGTCGTCCGGGCTGGAAAACCTGTTCGGCATGGAGCACAGCAACACCAACCTGCTGATCGTCATCATCGTCATGAGCACCGTGGCGACCATCGCCGCTGTGTCCGGTGTGGAAAACGGCATCCGTCGTCTGTCCAACCTGAACATCGTGCTGTTCAGCGGCCTGCTGATTTTCGTCCTGCTGTTCGGCCCGACCCTGCATCTGCTCAACGGCTTCGTGCAGAACATTGGCGACTATCTCAACGGCGTGGTGCTGAAGACCTTCGACCTGTACGTCTATGAAGGCGACAGCGCCAAGTCCGATCGCTGGTTGGGCCTGTGGACCCTGTTCTACTGGGCCTGGTGGATTTCCTGGGCGCCATTCGTGGGCATGTTCATTGCGCGGATTTCCCGTGGCCGCAGCGTGCGTGAACTGGTCGCTGGCGTGCTGCTGATTCCGCTGGGCTTCACCTTGGCGTGGCTGTCGATCTTCGGCAACTCGGCGCTGGATCTGGTGATGAATCAGGGCGCGGTGGAGCTGGGCAAGACGGCGCTGGAACAGCCGTCGATGGCGATCTATCAGTTGCTTGAGCATTATCCGGCGTCGAAAGTCGTGATTGGTGTGTCGATCTTCGTCGGCTTCGTGCTGTTCCTGACCCCGGCCGACTCCGGCGCGGTGATGATGGCGAATCTTTCCTGCAAGGGCGGTAACGTCGATGAAGACGCGCCGCACTGGCTGCGGATCTTCTGGTCGGTGGTGATCACGCTGGTGACCATCGGCCTGCTGTTCGCCGGCAACTTCGAAGCCATGCAGACCATGGTCGTGCTGGCCGGCCTGCCGTTCTCGGTGGTGCTGATCTGCTTCATGTTCGGCCTGCACAAGGCGATGCGCCAGGACGTGCGGATCGAACAGGAGCAAGCACAACTGGCCGAGCGCGGACGCCGTGGTTTCAGTGAGCGCCTGACGCAACTGGATCTGCAGCCGAGCCAATCGGTGGTGCAGCGCTTCATGGACAAGCACGTCACTCCGGCGCTGGAAGATGCAGCGGCGCAATTGCGCAATCAGGGCATTGAAGTGCAGACGCTGCTGGGCAAAGCCAAGCGTTGCATGGGTGTGCGGGTCGAGATGGAAGAGGGCAACCCTTTCGTTTACGAAGTGAGCCTGGATGGTTATCTGGCGACCCCGACCGAATCGGCGCAGTCCGATGAAGCGCGTCAGCGTTATTACCGCGCTGAGGTGTATTTGCACAATGGCAGTCAGGACTATGACTTGATGGGCTTCACCCCGGAGCAGATTACGCGGGATGTGCTGGATCAGTTTGAAAGCCATCGGCAGTTGTTGGGGCGGGTTTATAGCTAAAGTCAAAAGCTGACCCTCACCCCAGCCCTCCCGAAACGTCGGACCGCCCGTAGGGAGAGGGAGCCGACTGAGGTGTCTGGCGTTGTACATTGACCTGAAAGATCGAGTCGATTATGGATTCGGTAAAGCAAGATCAGGTCGGTGCAGATCTGCAGCATCCCCCGATCGGTCCCCTCTCCCTCTGGGAGAGGGCTAGGGTGAGGGGCTATTCCTGACCCAACAAAAAGGGATCGCTCACCGCGATCCCTTTTTTTATCCCACCTGGCGCATTACCCCAGATTCTTGCCCAACAACGCGTGATACAACTCGCTGTCGCCGAGAATCCCCACCACATGATTGTTATCGTGCAGCACCAGCTTGTTGCCGGTCTGATAACGGATCTGCAGCGCGTCACGCATGCCGATGTTCGAGTCCACCAGCGTCGGTTTGCGCTCCAGGCCTTCCACCGCTTGCCCCGGTGCCCAGTTCTGCAGGTTCAGCACCGAGCCGTTCTGCCGTGCGCCTTTGATGGTGTTGCCTTCGGCCAGGTCCAGCCACGAGTCGCCGCCCGGATCGAGGCACACCGAGCCGTTGATGCGTTTGCACTTGTCCAGCGTGCGCATCAGGCTGCGGCCGCAGAGCACGTTGAGCGGGTTGGTGTGGGCGACAAAGGTGCGCACATAGTCGTCCGCCGGGTTGAGGACGATTTCCTCCGGCACGCTGTACTGGATGATCCGACCGTCCTTCATGATCGCGATGCGGCTACCCAATTTGAGTGCTTCATCGAGGTCGTGGCTCACAAACACGATGGTCTTGCTCAGCTTGCGTTGCAGCTCCAGCAGTTCATCCTGCAGACCCTGGCGGATCAACGGGTCGAGGGCCGAGAACGGTTCGTCCATCAGCAGAATGTCGGCGTCCATGGCCAGCGCGCGGGCGAGGCCGACGCGCTGCTGCATGCCGCCGGATAGCTCATCAGGCTTCTTGTTGCGCCATTGGGTCAGGCCGACCAGTTCGAGTTTCTCATCGACCAGTTTCTTGCGTTCCTTCTCCGGTCGGCCCTGCATCTCCAGACCGAAACTGATGTTCTCGCGCACCGTCAGCCACGGCATCAGAGCGAATTTCTGAAAGACCATGGCAATGCGCTTGGTGCGCATCATTTTCAGCTCGGCGGGCGTGCAGGAGGCGATGTCGATCTGGCGGTTTTCATGCTCGACGAACAGCTTGCCACGGCTCACGGTGTTGAGGCCGTTGATGCAGCGCAGCAGGCTCGATTTGCCCGAGCCGGACAGGCCCATCAGCACGCAGATCTCGCCTTTGTTGATGTCCAGCGTGGCTTTTTCCACGCCGACGATCTGACCGGTCTTCTTCAGGATCTCGTTGCGGGTCATGCCCTGATCGAGCAGCTTGAGTGCCTCGCGCGGATCCTTGGAGAAGATTACGTCGACGTCTTCGAAGCGAATTATGCTCATGCGTCACCCCCTACTTTGGCGTCGGGTTGTTTGCAGATACGGTCGAGCATGATCGCCAGCAGTACGATTGCCAGGCCTGCTTCGAAGCCCAGCGCGATATCAGCAGTGTTCAGTGCGTTGACCACCGGTTTGCCGAGTCCGTCGGCGCCGACCAGTGCCGCGATCACCACCATCGACAGCGACAGCATGATGCACTGGGTGATGCCGGCCGCGATGCTCGGCATGGCGTGCGGCAATTCGATCCTTGAGAGCAATTGGCGACGCGAGCAGCCGAAGGCCTTGCCGGCGTCCATCAGTTCTTGCGGGACATCACGGATGCCCAGGTAGGTCAGGCGGATCGGCGCCGCGATGGCGAAGACCACCGTGGAGATCAGGCCCGGGACCACACCCAGCCCGAAGAGGGTCAGGGTAGGAATGAGGTAAACGAAGGTCGGCACGGTCTGCATCAGATCGAGCACCGGCCGCATCATGGTGTAGAACATCGGTTTGTGCGCGGCGACGATGCCCAGCGGCACGCCGATCAACACGCAGACCAGGGTGGCGAACAGCACCTGGGCGAGGGTTTCCATGGTTTCCTGCCAGTACCCCAGGTTGAGGATCAGCAGGAACGAGGCGACCACGAACGCGGTCAGGCCCCACTTGCGTTGAATCAGATGGGCGATGATGGCAATCAGGCCAATCAGCACCAGTGGGTTGAACCAGGTCAGCGCAAACGTCACGCCGTGGATCATCGTTTCCAGTGTCACGGCGATTGCGTCGAAGGTGTTGGCGCCGTGTTGCGTCAACCATTCGACGAAGCCCGCGATGTACTGGCCTAAAGGTATTTTCTGATCAATCAGCATGGTAGTGAACGTCCGCATGCAAGGAAATTAACAGCCCGGGCAGGCACGCCTGCCCGGCATAAGCGATGCCCCTCAAATCAAGGCGCGAGCTTGGCTTTCACGGCCTCCAGGCCTGGTTTACCGTCAATGGTGGTCACGCCAGCGAGCCAGGTATCGAGCACCTGTGGATTCTTTTTCAGCCAGGCCTTGGCGGCCGCGTCAGGCTTCATCTTGTCGTCGAGAATGTTGCCCATCAGTTCACTTTCCATGTCGACGGTGAACTCCAGGTTTTTCAACAGCTGACCGACATTGCTGCATTCTTCGGCGTAACCCTTGCGGGTGTTGGTCGCTACGGTGGCTGCGCCGAAATCGGGGCCGAAGAAGTCGTCGCCGCCGGTCAGGTATTGAATCTTGAAGCGCTTGTTCATCGGGTGCGGTGCCCAGCCGAGGAAGACCACGGCGGTGTCGCGCTTCTGCGCCCGGTCGACTTGCGAGAGCATGCCGGCCTCGGAAGATTCGACGATCTTGAAGCCAGCGGTTTTCAGGCCGAAGGCATCCTTGTCGATCATGCTCTGGATCAGCCGGTTGCCGTCGTTGCCCGGCTCGATGCCGTAGATCTTGCCGTCGAGTTCTTTCTTGAATTTGGCGATGTCGGCGAAGTCATGCAGGCCTTTGTCGTACAGGGCTTGCGGCACGGCGAGGGTGTATTTGGCACCCTTGAGGTTGGTGCGCACGGTGTCGACGGTGCCGGCATCGCGATACGGCTTGATGTCGTTCTCCATGGTCGGCATCCAGTTACCGAGAAACACGTCCATGTTCTTGCCGTCGGCCAGCGACTTGTAGGTCACGGGCACGGAGATCATGGTGGTTTTGGTCTTGTAGCCGAGGGCGTTGAGAACAACGGAAGTGGTGGCGGTGGTTGCAGTGATGTCGGTCCAGCCGACATCGGAGAAGTTAACGAGGCTGCACTGTGCCGGTTCTGCGGCTTGCGCCAGTAACGGCAGACTCAGCAGGGCGGCCAACAACAACGACGGGGAACCTTTCATGGATGGACTCCTTGGTGTTTTTTTTGGCAGTGTTCCGACTGTGGACCACCGCACTTATGGGTTGCGGTTGGTGGCGTTTTTGAGACAGCTCTACCGCAGCGCCTTGCAATCGAGTCATCCCGATCATGTACCAGTGAAAATCTGACGCCTACAGGGAGGGTCGTATCCAGTACAGGGATGGTCGCTTCCAGTGTCGGTGACGTCGCTTACAGCTTTTTTCCGCCCCCGATGACCTGCTCGACTGCATAAAAACGGCGTATTTGCGGGGCGAAAACGTGACGACGCTGCTGGACATGACTGCGTCGGTGTCAGACGCCGTGCGCGCCGACAAAAGCCCGATGATGCCGGCATTCGGCGGATCGCAGCTTGAGCGTAGCAGCTCCGCCAGCGGGCGCTTTTGCCGCCCGGACCGGTATTCTCAGGAGCTTCGCAGCAATGGCTATCAGCGTTTTCGACCTGTTCAAAATCGGCATCGGCCCTTCCAGTTCCCACACCGTCGGCCCGATGCGCGCCGCCGCACTATTTGTCGAGTCGCTGCGCGGCAAGCATCAACTGGAGCAGGTGCGGCGCATCGAGGTGCAGTTGTTCGGATCGCTATCGGCCACCGGCATCGGCCACGGCAGCGACAACGCGGTGATCATGGGCCTGATGGGCGAGTGGCCGGACGCAATCGACCCGGCGCAGATCGGCCCGCGCATTCAGGCGCTGCGCGAAACCCATACGCTTTTATTGGATGGCCGTCTGGCTGTGCCGTTTGTGTGGGCGCGGGACATGCGCCTGATCGACGAAAACCTGCCATTCCATCCCAACGCCATGACCCTGGTGGCCGAAGGCGAATTCGGTGAGCTGCATCGTGACACCTACTATTCAGTCGGCGGCGGCTTCGTCGTTGATGAGGCGCAAGCGGCCAGCGGTGTGGTCGATCTGGATCGCACCGAATTGCCGTACGACTTCTCCAGTGCGGTCGAGCTGCTGCAGTTGTGCAAAACGCACAACCTGCGCGTCGCCGAACTGATGCTGGCCAACGAAAAGGTCTGGCGCAGCGAAGAAGAGATCCGTGCCGGGCTGATGAAACTGTGGCGGGCGATGCAGGATTGCGTCGAGCAAGGCCTCAAGCACGAAGGCATTCTGCCCGGCGGCCTGAACGTGCGGCGGCGGGCGGCGAAGTTGCACCGCAGCCTGCAAGAGCTGAATAAACCCAATGTCATCGGCTCGACCCTGAGCGCGATGGAGTGGGTCAACCTGTTCGCCCTGGCCGTCAATGAAGAGAATGCTGCCGGCGGGCGCATGGTCACTGCACCGACCAACGGCGCGGCGGGGATCATCCCGGCGGTGCTGCACTATTTCATGAAGTTCAGCGAAGCGGTCACCGACGCCAATGTCGTTGACTATTTCCTCGGCGCGGCGGCGGTGGGCATTCTTTGCAAAAAGAATGCGTCGATCTCTGGGGCCGAGGTCGGTTGCCAGGGCGAGGTCGGTTCGGCCTGCGCCATGGCGGCGGCAGGGCTGGCGGAGATTCTCGGCGCCACGCCCGAGCAATTGTGCAACGCGGCGGAAATCGGCCTGGAGCACAATCTGGGCCTGACCTGCGATCCGGTCGGTGGCCTGGTGCAGGTGCCGTGCATCGAGCGCAATGCAATCGCGGCAGTGAAAGCCATCAACGCGGCGCAAATGGCCCTGCGCGGCGACGGGCAGCACTTCATCTCGCTGGACCGGGTGATCCGCACCATGCGTGATACCGGCGCCGATATGCATGACAAATATAAGGAAACTTCGCGCGGTGGCTTGGCGGTCAGTGCTGTTGAGTGCTGAGCCAGCCACACCGGGGTGAATGCTTCGCGAGCAGGCTCGCTCCCACAATAGATCTCCAGTGAACACAATATTTGTGGACCCCAGATTCCAATGTGGGAGCGAGCCTGCTCGCGAAGGCGCCAGACCAGTCAAAACTGCTCAACAAAAGAACACCCCAATCCAGCCGCGCCACCTTTTGGCGCGTCGCAATCAGACAAGCGTCATTGTCAGTCGTGACTTGTCAGTCGTTACCTGACCGTCCGTCGTCCGTGCTTGCGGTGACACTCTGTGCAAATCCTCTGCAGGCCAGTTCCCACAAGTGCTACCGATCTGCTCACGGGCTGCGCGGCAGGGCTCTCGCGGCATCTGATGGCACTTCGAAATGGCGTGTTCCGAGGTCTCGTATAGACGCGTCGCGAGGTCGTTTTCAGGAGTTATTGAATGGCCGTCCAATTTCAGGCACGGCAATTGCTCTGTCATAACAAAGCCTGCTTTCTCTGTGAGACGCGGGCAATAACAAGAGCCTCCGCCTGAGGCCGCCACCCGCTTTGTGTGAGGAGATACCGCGATGACGTCGTTCAACTCCGGGGCCCAACCCCAGAACCGTGCGCCTCAATCCATCGGCTTTCTGCTGCTGGACAATTTCACGCTGATTTCCCTGGCGTCCGCCGTTGAGCCGCTGCGCATGGCCAACCAGTTGTCCGGTCGCGAGCTGTATCGCTGGAGCACCCTCACCGTCGATGGCGGCCAGGTCTGGGCCAGTGACGGTCTGCAGATCACTCCCGACGCCTCCATGCACAAAGCCCCGCCCCTGGACACGGTGATTGTCTGCGGCGGCATCGGCATTCAACGCACCGTGACCCGTGAACACGTCTCTTGGCTGCAAAGTCAGGCGCGCCAGTCCAAGCGTCTGGGCGCGGTGTGCACCGGTAGTTGGGCGCTGGCCTGCGCCGGTCTGCTCGATGGCTTCGATTGCAGCGTGCACTGGGAATGTCTGGCGGCGATGCAGGAAGCTTTTCCGCGCGTGGCCATGAGCACACGTCTGTTCACCCTCGACCGTAACCGCTTCACCAGTTCCGGCGGTACCGCGCCGCTGGACATGATGCTGCACCTGATCAGCCGCGATCACGGTCGTGAACTGTCGGCAGCGATCTCGGAAATGTTCGTCTACGAGCGCATTCGCAACGAACAGGATCACCAGCGTGTGCCGCTCAAGCACATGCTCGGCACCAACCAGCCGAAGCTGCAGGAAATCGTCGCGTTGATGGAAGCCAATCTGGAAGAGCCGATCGACCTTGATGAGCTGGCAGTGTATGTCGCGGTGTCGCGTCGACAGCTGGAGCGGTTGTTCCAGAAATACCTGCACTGCTCGCCGTCGCGCTACTACCTGAAGCTGCGCCTGATCCGCGCCCGGCAACTGCTCAAGCAGACGCCGATGTCGATCATCGAAGTGGCGTCGGTGTGTGGTTTCGTCTCCACGCCGCACTTCTCCAAGTGCTATCGCGAGTACTTCGGCATTCCGCCACGTGACGAGCGCGTGGGCTCCAACACCACCCAGCAGGTAGCCATGCTGCCGCTGCCGCAGGCCATCGTGATGTCGCCGCTGTCGGGGCCGATGTCGGCGCTGAGTCAGGCGCGCAATGAGTCGACGTTTGCCAGCGTAAGGCTGTAAAGCAAAAGATCGCAGCCTTCGGCAGCTCCTACATTTGGAATACGTTCCCCTGTAGGAGCTGCCGAAGGCTGCGATCTTTTGATCTTTTCTCAGGCGCTGTGGGACTGCTGATAATCCGAGAGGGCCGGCAACAATTGCTTGTCGATCGCCTGACGCACCGCCGGCTGAATGCTGGCGCCGCTGGTGTACATGTCCTTGACCATCTTGCGCAGTTCGAATGCGCGAACATTATCCAGGCCACGCACCGCGCACTCACAGGCCTGCTCGGCGGTGGTACCGCTCGGCACCTGAATACCCAAGGCCTTGAGCTGGCCCAACAGATCTTCCTGGTCAATCAAATCGGCGTACATCATTACGCAAATCCTTCTGTGGCAACGGAGGTCTTGGCTCGATTCTGGTGGCCCCGACCGGACGCGGCAAGGGCGTTTTGTCGCGGTGGCCGGGACGACTATGAACAGGTCGTTTTCGGCTAACCGACTGGATTGTCGACTAGGCACACTGGCCCCAGCTCGCTTCACGAAGGTTTGGTCACCCTCGACTGGCAGCTCCTCAACAGTACCCTCCTCAGCTCCGATCCTGTCACGGCTTGATCGGAGTTTTTTTTGCCTGTGAATCAGCCAGAGATTTGTTGTTCCCGCTGGCGCTTTCGCGAGCAGGCTCGCTCCCACAGAAGACCGCGTTCATTCAGGGGAATGCGGTTAATAGTGGGAGCGAGCCTGCTCGCGAAGAACGATGACGCGGTTCAACGTTGCAACACCAGAATCCGCGACAACAACTCATCCCGGTCGACATAGCAGCCCTGAAAATGCCGCGCCCCGGTCGCTGGATCAAAGGCATTGCGCGCATGCAGCGTGCGGCGGTTGTCAAAGCACCACAATTCGCCCGGCTTGAGCCGCTGCATCAGCCGGAATCGCGGCTCGCGGGTCATCGCAATCAAGCGCCGATAGGCGCGATACAGCAACGGCATCTGCGCCACCGACGTATCGAACGCTCCGCGCAGAAAGTTGGCCATGCGAATCTCCGTCACCCGGCCCAGCGCATCCAAAGCGATGACCGGCGCCAGGCAGCGATAGTCGCTGTGCCGGTCCTTGTTGCGGAACTCCACGGGTATTTCACACAGGGCCTCAAACAGCTGCGGCTCCTCCAGACGCAAGGCTTCGGCGATCGCAAAACCATCGACGAAAATACTCTCGCCACCCTCGGCATCATTCACCAGGCAATGCAGAAATTGCAGCCCCGGTTGCAGCTCGCGAGTCGGCAAATCCGTGTGCAATGGCAGGTTGAAAGCGGTGTAGGCGTTGCTGTCGGCGTCGGCTTTGGATTGCACATTGAACAGCACGCCGAAGTTGCTTTCGCGGATGAACGAAATTCGTTGCGCGATGAGCTTCAGCGAGCCCGGCTCGGTGGGCACGCCGCGCACTTGGGTCAGGCCGATGTCGCGCACGGCGAGCAACCATTGCAGCAGCGCGGCGTTGTCGTTCATCAGCGCGATGTAGTCGAACACCGGCAACTGCAGATCGCTGTGCCACAAACGGGGCTGCGGTCTGCCGGCCAGGCGTTCGGCGCGGGACTCATCGTCATAGGCATGTGCGCGCAGCCAGCCCGGATCGAAGCGGCTGAGGTGACCGTCCTGCCAGTCGATGCGCAGGCAGCCATCGGTGTCGATGCGCGTGGCCAGCGGTTGCAAATCCTCGGCGGCATCGACGCTCTCGAAGACCTGTTCGCGAGTGACGCTGTAGACGCATTGATCACATGGGCAATTGTCGCGCAGCCATACGTGGTGAAACGGGCTGACACGTCCGTCAGCCCATTCGATGACAACGCGATCCGCCAGACCCTGCACGCCACCGAGCGCGCTGATCAACGGATAAGTACGAAAATCGGCAACAGCGACGGCGGTGTTCATGGCGGCTCCTTGGCGATGGGGGGGATTTACCGAGCGGGTGGCAGCGCGATCACGCGGCCGATGTAAGCGGGAGCGGGCAGGTCGGTCTGATCCGCGACGATGGTCTGCAAGCGATGCAACGTATCGGGGCTGAACGGTGCCGAGCGCGGGCCGGCGAGGTCGACGTGCAAAAGCATCTGTTCATTGCCGGCCAACTCTTGCTCATCGCCGACCTTGTGCAGGCTGTGGTAGAGGTGCAGGCGCTTGCTGTCATGGCCGATGATTTGCGTGCGCACTTCCACCTCGGTGTCGAGTTTCACTTCGTGCAGATAATTGAGGTGCAGTTCGAGGGTGAACAGCGAGTGGCCGCTGGCCTCGCGGTTGCTGCTGTCCATGCCGAGGCGGTCCATCAGCGCGTCGGTGGCGTAGCTGAAGATCAGCAGGTAGAAGGCGTCGCGCAGGTGGCCGTTGTAGTCGACCCAGTCGGGGATGATGGTGGTTTGGTAGGTGGTGAGGTGGGGCATGGTTTCGGTTCCAACATTGATGATGACTGGACTGCCGTCTTCGCGAGCAGGCTCGCTCCCACATTGAAATGCGTTTACCTGTGGGAGCGAGCCTGCTCGCGAAGGGGCCGGAAGCGCTTTGCAAGGTCTATTCGCTGAAACTCATTCCGTGCTTCTCTTTGGTGGTCTTCACCGCTTCAAGCACCGCCAGCAAACAATCATCACGATAGCGCTCTAGCGCCGAAATGCTGTGCCGACCGAGCTGATCAGTCGTGCCATCGACCACGTCATCGATCAGCTTGTCGGTCAGCTCCGGTGCCGGCAGATACGTCCACGGCAACTGCAACGCCGGACCGAATTGCGACATGAAGTGGCGCATGCCGGCATCGCCGCCGGCCAGGGTGTAGGTCAGGAACGTACCCATGAACGACCAGCGCAGACCAGCGCCAAAACGGATTGCATCGTCGATCTCGCCGGTCGTCGCGACACCGTCGTTGACCAGGTGCAACGCCTCACGCCACAGCGCTTCAAGCAAGCGATCGGCGATGAAACCCGGCACTTCCTTGCGCACATGCAACGGGCGCATGCCGAGGGATTCGTAGACTTGCATCGCCGCTTGCACCGCTTCCGGCGCGGTATTTTTGCCGCCGACGACTTCGACCAGTGGCAACAGATAAACCGGGTTGAACGGATGCCCGACCACGCAGCGTTCAGGGTGCGTCGAACTCTCGTAGAACTCGCTGGGCAACAGGCCTGAAGTGCTGGAGCCGATCAGCGCATCGGGCTTGGCCGCGGCGCTGATTTTGCTGTGCAGATCAAGTTTCAGTTCCAGCCGCTCCGGGGCGCTTTCCTGGATGAAGTCGGCGTCACGCACGCATTCCTCGATGGTCGCGACAAAGCGCAGACGATCCTGCGAAGCACCCGGCGCCAGGCCGTTTTTCTCCAGCGCGCCCCAGGCATTGGCCACGCGTTGGCGCAATGCCGCCTTGGCGCCGGGCGCCGGATCCCAGGCCACTACATCGAGGCCGTGTGCGAGGGCACGGGCGACCCAACCACTGCCGATGACACCGCTACCGAGAGCGGCGAAGGTTTTGATTTCGGTGATAAAGCGCATGGTGATGTCCTGAAGAGTTCGAAGAGCCCTGTAGGAGCTGCCGAAGGCTGCGATCTTTTGATCTTGCTTCTAAAAAATCAAAGTCAAAAGATCGCAGCCTTCGGCAGCTCCTACAGGTGAAATGGGTGATGGATCAGCCGCGCTGGGTCAGGCCCATTTTCTTCCGGCCTTCTGCCGGTGTGAGCACCCGGGCACCGAGGCGGCTGAGGATCTCCGTGGCGCGCTCAACCAATTGGCCATTGGTCGCCAGCACACCTTTGTCCAGCCACAAATTGTCTTCCAGGCCGACCCGCACGTTGCCGCCGAGCAGCACCGCTTGCGCCGCCATCGGCATCTGCATGCGGCCGATGCCGAAGCCGGCCCACACCGCGTCGGCGGGCAGGTTGTCGACCATGGCTTTCATCGTGGTGGTGTCGGCCGGTGCGCCCCACGGGATGCCCAGGCACAGCTGGAACAGCGGGTTGTCGAGCAAGCCTTCCTTGATCATCTGCTTGGCGAACCACAGATGCCCGGTGTCGAAAATCTCCAGTTCGGCCTTCACCCCCAGTTCGGTGATGCGCTTGGCGCCGGCGCGTAGTTGCGCCGGGGTGGAGACGTAAATGGTGTCGCCGTCGCCGAAGTTCAGCGTGCCGCAATCGAGGGTGCAGATTTCCGGCAGCAACTGTTCAACGTGGGCGAGACGGGTCAGCGGACCGACCAGATCGGTGTTCGGGCCGAACTCCATCGGCTTCTCGCCAGGTCCGATTTCCAGGTCGCCGCCCATCCCGGCGGTCAGGTTGACGATGATGTCGACGTCCGCCTCGCGGATGCGCTCCATCACTTCGCGGTACAGCGCCACGTCACGGCTGAACTTGCCGGTCTGCGGATCGCGCACATGGCAGTGCACCACGGTGGCGCCAGCCTTGGCCGCTTCCACCGCTGCAGCGGCAATCTGTTTCGGGGTGATCGGCACATGTGGACTTTTGGCGGTCGTGTCGCCAGCACCGGTAAGTGCGCAGGTGATGATGACGTCGTGGTTCATGGTGCGTTTCCTTCAGGCGAGATGGGTCTGTCCGCAGCCCGTTGCGGGGCTGCGAAGCGTCGTCAAATTCCCCTCTCCCTTGGGGAGAGGGTCAGGGTGAGGGGCTCTTCAATCGAGGGGTTATTTGCTGGTCAGTTGCAGATTTTCAGCAGCCGGTTTGCCATCGAAAGTCGTCACACCTTCAAGCCAGCGCTGTTTGTCTTCGGGGTGATCCTTGAGCCACTGCTTCGCCGACTCGAAGGCATCCTTGTGATCGAGCAGCGGCTGCATCATCCGGCTCTCGGATTCGGCGGTGAAAGTCAGGTTGGCCAGCAGGCGGCCGATGTTCGGGCATTGTTCGGCGTACTTCGGTGATGTGACCGTCCACACCGTGGCCATGCCTTCGTTCGGGCCGAGGGCGTCTTCGCTGCCGGTCAGATAGGTCATCTGAATGTTGACGTTCATCGGGTGCGGCGCCCAACCGAAGAACACTACGGCTTCCTTGCGCCGTACGGCGCGGTCGACGGCGGCGAGCATGCCGGCCTCGCTTGATTCGACGAGCTGGAACTTACCGAGGCCAAACTGGTTCTTGGCGATCATCGCTTTGATCTGCGTGTTGGCGCCCGAGCCTGGCTCGATGCCGTAGATCTTGCCGCCCAATTCCTTCTCGAATTTGGCGATGTCGGCGAAGGTTTTCAGCCCCTTGTCGGCCAGGTACGTCGGCACGGCGAGAGTGGCGCGGGCATCTTTCAGGCTCGGTGCTTCGAGCACTTTCACCTGATTGGCCTCGACGAATGGCGTGATGGTCTGGGTCATCAGCGGGTTCCAGTAGCCGAGGAACAGGTCCAGGCGCTGATCGCGAATCCCGGCGAAGATGATCTGCTGGGAGGCGCTGGTCTGTTTGGTGCTGTAGCCGAGGCCATCGAGCAGGACCTGGGTCATGGCACTGGTGGCGATCACGTCAGTCCAGTTGACCACGCCCATGCGTACGTTCTTGCAGGAGGCCGGTTCGGCCGCCATCACGCCGGTGCTGAAGAAAGCGGTACCGCTGAGTGCAAGAACGCAGCTGCTGATCAGTCGTTTCATGTCGGGTTCCTCGGCAGTTCGATTATTGTGGTTCCCGGCATCTGCGCGCCGGTGAGGCCAAGTTACGCAGCTATAGGCCCGTGAAAGCGCACTGCGGCGACTGGCATTTGCACTGTAGCGACCTGCGCGCTTGAACGCCGCCGATAATCGGCGTATCAACGAGCCACGCGACCCGCCAACCGAGTGCGCCTATGTCCCAGGATTTCTACTTTTTGCTGATGCCGGGGTTCTCCGCCATCGGCTTTATTTCCGCGATCGAACCGTTGCGCGTGGCCAACCGTTTTCGCGGCGAGTTGTACCGCTGGCATGTGCTCAGCGCCGATGGCGGCGCGGTATTGGCGAGCAACGGCATGTCGGTCAACGCCGATGCAGCGCTGGAGCCGCTGAAGAAAGGCGCGACCTTGCTGGTGGTGGCCGGCTTCGAACCGCTGAAGTTCATCACGCCGACGCTGGAACACTGGTTGCGCAGGCTGGACAACGACGGCGTAACCCTCGGTGCGATCGACACCGGCAGCTTCGTCCTTGCCGAAGCAGGCCTGCTCGACGGCCATCGCCTGACCCTGCACTGGGAGGCGATCGATGCCTTCAAGGAATCTTATCCACAGCTCAGCGTCACCCAGGAGCTGTTCGAGATCGACCGGCGGCGGATCACCTCGGCGGGAGGTACGGCCTCGATTGATCTGATGCTCGACCTGATCGCCCAGGCCCACGGCCCGCAACTGGCGATTCAGGTCAGCGAGCAGTTTGTGCTCGGGCGCATACGCCCGCGCAAGGATCACCAGCGCATGGAAGTCGCCACGCGTTACGGCATCAGCAACAAGAAACTGGTGCAGGTGATCGGCGAGATGGAACAGCACAGCGAACCACCGCTGACCACGCTGCAACTGGCGGAGTCGATCAAGGTGACCCGGCGGCAACTGGAGCGCTTGTTCCGGCTGCATCTGAACGATACGCCGAGCAATTTCTATCTGCGGTTAAGGCTGGAAAAGGCCCGGCAGTTGCTGCGCCAGACCGACATGAGCGTGCTCGAAGTCAGCATTGCCTGCGGGTTTGAATCACCGTCGTACTTCACCCGCAGCTATCGCGCACGTTTCGCCCGCTGCCCCCGGGAAGACCGGCGTACCGCGCAGGCGTGAATGGGCTTGCATGAAAGCAATGTGGGAGCGAGCCTGCTCGCGAAAGCGGTCTGTCATCCAACACTGATGTTGCCTGACACATTGCATTCGCGAGCAGGCTCGCTCCCACATAATTTCCGGCGCCTGAGAGAGGCTTATTTCTTCACCAACGCCGAACACGCCGCCTTGTAAGCCTCATGCTGATATTTGTTCAACGTCCCGGGCAGCTCGAAATTGTGCTTCTTGGCCTGGGCATTGATCGTCTGCGGCGACAGCAGCGTCACCTCACAACCATCAAGCAACTGAAACACGCCCTCGATCTTGAACGTCGTCGGCCCACCGGCAAACTCGCCCTTTTTGCTGCGCTTCTTGATCGCGATCCGGTCCACCGAGTTTTCCCGCACAAACGACGCCACCTGCGCCGCGAACCGCCGCACGTTCGCCGCCTCGTCATCGTCATCCAGAGCAATCTTCTTCGTGGCGAGAGGGACGTGGCTCAACGTCGAACCGTCGAGCGCCGCCACGGCGATGATCGCTTCGCTGCCTTTGATTTCAATGCCGCAGATGTTCATGGGAATCCTTAGACTGGCTTAAGAGGTTCAGCTTACAGCTCAAACACTCACTCCTGCCCAATCGACTCCAAAAACTCCGACCGTTCATCACTCATCCGCGCCACGCAATCATTCTGCGCAATGGTGAACGCCTTGCTCCCCGCCGTTGCCGGGAACGCTTCCACCGCGCAATCCGCATCCCGCGTCTTCAACCACTGCTGCTGGGCGGTTTTCAGTTTGGCGGTGATGTCGGCCAGTTGCGTCGGGTTCTTGCCGTAGGCGGTCTGCATGCGTTCGTTGAGGCTGGCGTAGTTGTCTTTGAGCAGGTCTTCGGCGGTGCTGCGGCTGTAGGCGGAGCATTCCAGGGTCTGGATGTCGTTTTCCACCGCGTCGCACGGGTTGTTCTCGGATTCTTCGGCGGCGTGGGCGCCGGTCGCAATCAGTGCCAGGGCGAGGATTATTGATTTCATTGGGGTCGCTCTAATCCGTTGGTAGGTGCAGGCTGCGGCAGATTCTGGCGCAAGCGCGCGGGCTTGAACAGCCAGCCGATGAGGGCGGCTGACGACCCTTTGTCGCGGATTGACGCTTTCGGCAATTCCCCTGTCGTTTTTGCACCCGGTCGCCCCGGCACCGAGGCATATGCTGGCCCCAAAGCGCCGGCAGACGATTCGGCGCATGAATCGCCAATAAGGGGACGCCTGATGAGCCCAGCCGAATTACACGCCGACAGCATCGTTATCGACGGTCTGATCATTGCCAAATGGAACCGCGAGCTGTTCGAAGACATGCGCAAGGGCGGTCTGACGGCAGCCAACTGCACTGTGTCGGTGTGGGAAGGCTTTCAGGCGACCGTGAACAACATCGCTGCCAGCCAGAAACTGATCCGCGAAAACAGCGACCTGGTGATGCCGGTGCGCACCACCGCCGACATCCGTCGCGCCAAGGAGCAGGGCAAGACCGGCATCCTCTTCGGCTTCCAGAATGCCCACGCGTTCGAAGACCAGATCGGCTATGTCGAGGTGTTCAAGCAGCTCGGCGTCGGTATCGTGCAGATGTGCTACAACACCCAGAATCTGGTCGGCACCGGTTGCTACGAGCGTGACGGCGGTCTGTCAGGTTTCGGTCGCGAAATCGTTGCCGAGATGAACCGCGTCGGCGTCATGTGCGACCTGTCCCACGTCGGTTCCAAGACCTCCGAAGAAGTCATTCTCGAATCGAAAAAACCGGTCTGCTACTCGCACTGCCTGCCGTCGGGTCTCAAAGAACATCCGCGCAACAAGTCCGACGCAGAGTTGAAGTTCATTGCCGACCACGGCGGTTTCGTCGGTGTGACCATGTTCGCGCCGTTCCTCGCCAAGGGCATTGATTCGACCATCGACGATTACGCCGAAGCCATCGAATACACCATGAACATCGTCGGCGAAGACGCCATCGGTATCGGCACCGATTTCACTCAGGGTCACGGCCAGGACTTCTTCGAATACCTGACCCACGACAAGGGCTACGCCCGCCGCCTGACCAGCTTCGGCAAGATCATCAACCCGCTGGGCATCCGCACCGTCGGCGAATTCCCCAACCTCACCGAAACCCTGCTCAAGCGCGGCCATTCCGAGCGTGTGGTGCGCAAGATCATGGGTGAGAACTGGGTAAGCGTTCTTAAGAACGTCTGGGGCGAATAACGCTTTCTCAAGACCGCCGCCGATCTGCCCCCTCTCCTGCGGGAGAGGGCTGGGGTGAGGGCCGCGGCCAACACTGAACCATCATTTTTCTGGAGTTAAGTTTCCATGGCCAAGATCGCCCCGCAATTGCCAATCGAAGTCGACAGCGAGACCGGTGTCTGGACCTCAGACGCCCTGCCAATGCTCTATGTGCCGCGTCACTTTTTCGTCAACAACCACATGGGCATCGAGGAAGTGCTCGGCGCTGAAGCCTACGCCGAGATCCTCTACAAGGCCGGCTACAAATCCGCCTGGCACTGGTGTGAAAAGGAAGCCGAATGCCACGGCCTGGAAGGCGTCGCGGTGTTCGAGCACTACATGAAACGCCTGTCGCAGCGCGGCTGGGGCCTGTTCAAGATCCAGGACATCGACCTCGACAAAGGCACCGCCAGCGTCAAGCTCGAGCACTCGGCGTTTGTCTATGTCTACGGCAAGGTCGGGCGCAAGGTCGACTACATGTTCACCGGCTGGTTCGCCGGCGCCATGGATCAGATCCTCGAAGCCCGTGGCAGCAAGATTCGTACTGTGGCCGAACAAGTCTACGGGGGCTCCGAAGAGGGCCACGATGACGGCTTGTTTATCGTCAAGCCGTTGTAAGCCGAGGACCGTGCCATGGCTTTCGAAGCAATGTTCCAGCCGATCCAGATCGGCAAACTGACCATCCGCAACCGCGTGCTCAGCACCGCGCACGCCGAGGTCTATGCGACTGACGGTGGCATGACCACCGACCGCTACGTCAAATACTACGAAGAGAAAGCCAAGGGCGGCATCGGCCTGGCCATCTGTGGCGGTTCGTCCGTGGTGGCGATCGACAGCCCGCAGGAATGGTGGAGTTCGGTCAATCTGTCCACCGACCGGATCATTCCGCACTTCCAGAATCTGGCCGACGCCATGCACAAGCATGGCGCCAAGATCATGATCCAGATTACCCACATGGGCCGGCGCTCGCGCTGGGACGGCTTCAACTGGCCGACCCTGATGTCGCCGTCGGGCATCCGTGAACCGGTGCACCGCGCCACTTGCAAAACCATCGAGCCGGAAGAGATCTGGCGGGTGATCGGCAACTACGCCCAGGCCGCGCGCCGGGCCAAGGCCGGTGGCCTCGATGGCGTCGAACTGTCGGCCGTGCACCAGCACATGATCGACCAGTTCTGGAGCCCGCGCGTCAACAAGCGCACCGATGAATGGGGCGGCAGCTTCGAAGGGCGGATGAAGTTCGGCCTGGAAGTGCTCAAAGCCGTGCGCGCCGAGGTCGGTGACGACTTCTGCGTGGGCATGCGCATCTGCGGTGACGAGTTCCACCCGGACGGCTTGTCCCACGAGGACATGAAGCAGATCGCCAAGTATTACGACGACACCGGCATGCTCGATTTCATCGGCGTGGTCGGCTCGGGTTGCGATACGCACAACACCCTGGCCAACGTGATTCCGAACATGAGTTATCCACCGGAGCCGTTCCTGCATCTGGCCGCCGGGATCAAGGAAGTGGTCAAGGTGCCGGTGTTGCACGCGCAGAACATCAAGGACCCGAACCAGGCCACGCGCATCCTTGAAGGCGGTTACGTCGACATGGTCGGCATGACCCGCGCGCACATCGCCGACCCGCACCTGATCGCCAAGATCAAGATGGGCCAGATCGACCAGATCAAGCAGTGCGTCGGCGCCAACTATTGCATCGACCGCCAGTATCAGGGCCTGGACGTGCTGTGCATCCAGAACGCCGCGACCTCCCGTGAATACATGGGCGTGCCGCACATCATCGAGAAATCCACCGGGCCGAAACGCAAAGTGGTGATCGTTGGTGCCGGCCCGGCCGGGATGGAAGCAGCACGCGTGGCTGCCGAGCGGGGCCACGACGTCACACTGTTCGAGAAAAAAGACTTCATCGGCGGGCAGATCACCACCGCATCGAAAGCACCGCAGCGTGACCAGATCGCCGGCATCACTCGCTGGTTCCAGCTGGAACTGGCGCGGCTGAAAGTCGATCTGCGCCTGGGCACGGCGGCGGATGCCGACACCATCATGGACCTGCGTCCGGACGTGGTGGTGCTGGCGGTCGGCGGTCATCCGTACCTTGAGCAGAACGAACACTGGGGCGCGGCCGAAGGGCTGGTGGTCAGCAGCTGGGACGTGCTCGACGGCAAGGTTGCGCCGGGCAAGAACGTGCTGGTCTACGACACCATCTGCGAGTTCACCGGCATGTCGGTGGCCGACTTCCTCGCCGACAAGGGCAGCCAGGTCGAGATCGTCACCGACGACATCAAACCGGGCGTGGCCATCGGCGGCACGTCGTTCCCGACCTATTACCGCAGCATGTACCCGAAAGAAGTGATCATGACCGGCGACATGATGCTGGAGAAGGTCTACCGCGAAGGCGACAAGCTGATCGCGGTGCTGGAGAACGAATACACCGGCGCGAAAGAGGAGCGGGTGGTCGATCAGGTGGTCGTCGAAAACGGCGTACGCCCGGACGAGGAAATCTACTACGCGCTCAAGGACGGCTCGCGCAACAAGGGCCAGATCGACGTCGAAGCGCTGTTCGCGATCCAGCCGCAACCTTCGCTGAGCGAAGCGGGCGACGGCTACTTGCTGTTCCGCATCGGCGACTGCGTGGCGCAGCGTAATACCCACGCCGCGATCTATGACGCCCTGCGGTTGTGCAAGGATTTCTGACGGCTTGCACCAAACCCTGTGGGAGCGAGCCTGCTCGCGAATGCTATCTGTCAGTTGACGCTGATGTCGACTGACCCAGCGCTTTCGCGAGCAGGCTCGCTCCCACAGTAAAGCGGATCGTGTTTCTCCAGGCTGTCTGGTGGGAGCTTCACCATGTTGAACACCCTTCTTCCAATCCTGTTGTTCGCAGCCCTGGGCCTTGCTGTCCTCGGCGCGTTGCGGCGGATGAACATGTGGCGCCGGGGGCGGGCGGCGAAGGTCGATCTGCTCGGCGGTCTGCTGGCCATGCCCAAGCGCTACATGGTCGACCTGCACCACGTCGTCGCGCGGGACAAATACATTGCCAACACCCACGTCGCCACGGCGGGCGGTGCGGTGGCGTCGATTGTGCTGGCCATTCTGGTGCACGGTTTTGGCCTGCATAACCGCATCCTCGGCTACGCCTTGCTGCTGATGTCGGCGGTGATGTTCGTCGGCGCGATCTTCATGTACCTGCGCCGGGTCAATCCGCCTGCACGTCTGTCGAAAGGCCCGTGGATGCGCCTGCCGAAAAGCCTGCTGGCCTTCTCCGCGTCGTTTTTCCTGGTGACCCTGCCGGTTGCCGGGATCCTGCCGGAAAACTTCGGCGGCTGGCTGCTCGCAGTCATCCTCGGTGTTGGCGTGCTGTGGGGCGTGTCGGAGCTGTTCTTCGGCATGACCTGGGGCGGGCCGATGAAACACGCCTTTGCCGGTGCTCTGCACCTGGCCTGGCACCGTCGCCCGGAACGCTTTGGCGGCGGGCGCTCGACCGGTCTGAAACCGCTGGACCTGAACAATCCCGATGCGCCGCTGGGCGTGGAAAAACCCCAGGATTTCACTTGGAACCAGTTGCTCGGTTTCGACGCCTGCGTGCAGTGCGGCAAGTGCGAAGCAGCGTGCCCGGCTTTCGCCGCCGGCCAGCCGCTGAACCCGAAAAAACTGATTCAGGACATGGTCGTCGGCCTCGCCGGCGGCACTGACGCTAAGTTCGCCGGCAGCCCGTATCCGGGCAAACCAATCGGCGAGCATTCCGGCAATCCGCATCAACCAATCGTCAACGGTCTGGTCGATGCTGAAACCCTGTGGTCATGCACCACGTGCCGCGCCTGCGTCGAGGAGTGCCCGATGATGATCGAGCACGTCGATGCGATCGTCGACATGCGCCGGCATCTGACCCTGGAAAAAGGCGCGACGCCGAACAAGGGTGCCGAAGTTCTCGAGAACCTTATTGCAACCGACAACCCCGGCGGTTTCGCCCCGGGCGGGCGGATGAACTGGGCAGCGGACCTGAACCTCACTCTGCTCAGCGAAAAGAAATCCACCGACGTGCTCTTCTGGGTCGGCGACGGCGCCTTCGACATGCGCAACCAGCGCACCCTGCGTGCCTTCGTCAAAGTGCTGAAGGCAGCGAAAGTCGACTTCGCTGTACTCGGTCTTGAGGAGCGCGACAGCGGAGATGTGGCGCGGCGTCTCGGCGACGAAGCAACGTTCCAGCAGCTCGCCAAACGCAATATCCAGACATTGGCCAAATACAGTTTCAACCGCATCGTCACCTGCGATCCGCACAGTTTCCATGTGCTGAAAAACGAGTACGGCGCCTTCGACGGCAACTATCTGGTGCAGCACCACAGCACTTACATGGCCGAGATCATTCAGGCCGGCGCGCTCAACCTCGGGCAGCACAAAGGCAACAGCGTGACCTATCACGATCCGTGCTACCTGGGCCGCTACAACGGCGAGTACGAAGCGCCGCGCGAAGTGCTGCGTGCCCTCGGCATTGAAGTCAAAGAGATGCAACGGTCCGGCTTCCGCTCGCGCTGCTGCGGCGGCGGTGGCGGCGCGCCGATCACCGACATTCCGGGCAAGCAGCGCATCCCCGACATGCGCATGGAAGACATCCGCGAAACCGGCGCCGAACTGGTGGCGGTGGGTTGTCCACAGTGCACGGCGATGCTCGAAGGCGTGGTCGAGCCGCGTCCGCTGATCAAGGACATCGCCGAACTGGTCGCCGACGCGTTGCTCGAAGACGCCGCGCCAAGCAAGCCTGCCACCCCGGCCAAACGTGAACCTGCGGAGGTGCACTGATGAGCGACATTATCCGCCGCGACCCGCGCGCCGAATGGATTGCGCGCAACCGCCTGCATCCGCTGCACGCGGCGATGCAACCGGCGCAGCACAGCTGGATGGGTCCCAATGGCGTCATCCGCAAGAATCTGCACGGCATGGGTTTTATCGGCCCCAACGGCATCAAACGCATTGACCGCAGCGGCGCGCAGCAGGGTGGGGCGGTCAAACGCTCGGCTGCTGTTGAAGTGCAGTTGCCGCTGCATCAGGTACCGGCCCCGGCGTTCTACATCAGTGTGGTGCCGGATATGGTCGGTGGTCGCCTGAGCAGCCACGACCGCGATCTGCTCGGCCTTGCTCACCAACTGGCCGGCACCGATGGTGCGGTGCTCGCCGTGGTGTTCGGCGAGCACAAGGAAAGCGCTTTCGAAACCGCGGGCGTTGATCGCTTGCTGGTGCTTGAAGGCGAGGAATTCAGCGGTTATGCACCGGAGCAACGGGTGCAGGGGTTGCGCGCTGTGGATAACCAATTCAACCCGCGTCACTGGTTGCTGCCGGACAGCCGCAGCGGTGGCGGCGAACTCGGCCGGCGCTTTGCTGCTGCACTGGGCGAGCGCCCGGCCACGCGGGTCTGGCAGGTCAAGGATCAGGAGTGCATCGGCCGCGCCGGGGCCGGATTGCAAGATCTGGCGCGTCCGGTGGCGCGGTTGATTCTCGCCGCTGCCGAATGCGCAGAACCGGTCAGCGAAACTCGTCACGAAGCGTTGCCAGTGGAGTTATTCACAAGCGTCGCGCGCAGCTTGTCGCGAATCGAAGATCTTGGTGCCGTGGCGGTGGATCCGGCAGCGATCCCGATGGCCGAAGCGGAGTTCATTTTCTCCGGCGGCAACGGCGTCAAGGATTGGCAGCTGTTTCACGAAACAGCGGCGGCCCTCGGCGCCACCGAAGGCGCTTCGCGGGTTGCGGTGGACGACGGCTTCATGGCGCGGGATCGCCAGGTCGGCGCGTCCGGCACCTGGGTCACTGCGCGGGTCTATGTGGCTGTGGGTATATCTGGCGCAATCCAGCACCTGCAAGGCATTGGCGCCTGCGACAAGGTGGTGGCAATCAACCTCGATCCGGGTTGCGACATGATCAAGCGTGCCGACCTCTCGGTGATCGGCGAAAGCGCAGAAATTCTGCAAGCGTTGATCGAAGCGGTCGCGGCTTACCGCAACGAAGCCAAGCGCGATGCGGCGTAAGGAAACCCTATGAACACGAACGTTATCAGTCTGGTTTCAATCGGCGCTCACCCGACCTCAGGTCGGCCACGGCGCGCCGATCAGGATGCGCGCGCGGTGGAACTGGGCCTGCAATTGGCTGGGGATAACCTGCAAGTGCTGCATGCCGGTGATGTTGCCGAACCGGCCCTGCGTGCCTATCTGGGCATGGGCCTGGAACAGCTGCATGTGCTGGAACAACCCGTTGGCGCCGATGCATTGCCGGCGCTGACCGCGTACCTGCGCGACGCCGGGGCGCAAGTGGTGCTGACCGGCAGCCAAGCGGAAACCGGGGAAGGTTCGGGGATGTTGCCGTTCCTCCTGGCCGAAGGCCTGGGCTGGCCGCTGGTGGTGGGCCTGGCGCAGGTCGAATCAATCAATGACGGTTCGGCGCTGGTCCTGCAAGCGTTGCCGCGCGGGCAGCGACGCCGCTTGAAGGTGAAACTGCCGTTTCTGGCGACTGTGGATAACGCCGCCCCGAAGCCTCGGCAGAGCGCGTACGGCCCGGCGCGACGGGGCGAATTGGCCGCCGATGACGTTGAAGTTGTTGAGGACCAATTGTTGGCCGTCGCCACGCTGCAACCGGCCAAGCCACGACCCAAGCGCTTGAAGGTGATCAAGGCGAAGAGCGGCGCCGACCGGATGAAGGCCGCTACGGCCAAAGCCAGTGGTGGCGGTGGGCAGGTGCTCAAGGGCGTTACCGCGCAGGCTGGGGCGGAGGCGATTCTGAAGCTGCTGATTGAAGAGGGCGTTGTCCGCTAGTCACCCTCTTCCAGGCATGGAATAACTCCTGTGGGAGCGAGCCTGCTCGCGAAAGCGCACTGTCAGCCGACACATGCATCGACTGACCCGACGCATTCGCGAGCAGGCTCGCTCCCACATTGGCATTTCTTCACCGCCAATCTGTACTGCTTACCCACAATCCCTGTTGGCGAAGCTGTGGATAACGTGTTCGCCCTTGCTCGTACCCTACGCCATTCAAGCCTTCCAGCCATAAGATCAAAAAACGATCAGCGTAACTCTTGGATTTAACGGGCTTTTCCCTCGGTATTAATCGAGAAGTTGCCCCCAATCTCTGTTGGCGCTTCTGTGGATAAGATGTTCGCTATCAGCTGTACGCCATATGGAGCAGGCCTTACATGGGTTTGATCAATTATTGATCAAATGTGATCCCCGGGGGCCAAGAGCTGTTAACGCGAAGGGTTTTTCCCCAGTCACAGGTGTTTTTCCACAGGAGATTGAAAGTTGTCCCCGATCTCTGTTGGCGCTTCTGTGGATAACATGTTCGCTACCCGCTACAGGCCTCTGAATACGTGTTGTGTACGAGTGTGATCAAAAAACGATCAATTGTTTTGAGAAACCGCGATTCAGCATAAGTCACGATTTTTCTTTGCAAATCAGCAGGATATTTTTTGAGTCATCCACAGTTACCCCCATTTGCTGTGGGCGGGTATGTGGATAACTTGTTTGCGGAAGGCTGGAGGGCTTGGTGGGTATGGGTGCGAGGGTGGTTGATCGGAAATTGATCAGCTGGAAGATGTAGCGTGGGTCAGGGCGTCTTCGCGAGCAGGCTCGCTCCCACAGGGGAATGCATTCCACCTGTAGGAGCTGCCGCAGGCTGCGATCTTTTGCTCTTGATCAGCCCTGAACCGGTACGCCTTTGAGGTAAGGCGCAGGCTCTGCCCCGAGGTTGTTCAACATCCGCTCGCTGTACCAGTCGACGAAGTTGACCACGCCGAATTCATAGGTTTTGGAGTAAGGCCCCGGCTGGTAAGCGGTGGAGTTGATCCCGCGCTGGTTTTCCTCAGCCAGACGGCGGTCCTGATCGTTGGTCGCATCCCACACCTGGCGCATGCGCTCGACGTCGTAATCGACACCTTCCACGGCGTCCTTGTGCACCAGCCACTTGGTGGTGACCATGGTTTCCTGGGCGCTGATCGGCCACACGGTGAAGACGATAATGTGATCGCCCATGCAGTGGTTCCACGAGTGCGGCAGATGCAGGATGCGCATCGAGCCCAGGTCCGGGTTCTTGATGCGGCCCATCAGTTTGGCGCAGCCCTGTTTGCCGTCGAGGGTCATCGACACGGTGCCCTTGAGCAGCGGCATGCGCACGATACGGTTGCGCAAGCCGAAACTGGCGTGAGCGTAAGGGATCTTTTCCGCTTCCCAGGCAGCGGCGGAAGCGGCGACGTGATCCTTGAACGCCTGATCGGCGCGCGGGTCGGTGACGTCGTCCCATTCCAGCAGGGTTTTCAACAGTTCCGGGTGCGATGCGTTGCAGTGGTAGCACTCGCGGTTGTTTTCCAGCACCAGTTTCCAGTTGGCCTTTTCCATCAAGGTGGTGGTGATCGCCACCTTGGTGTTCTCCATGTCGTACGGTTCCATGTAATGGTTAAGCGTCGACAGGAAGTCATCGATGGCCGGGGGGTTCTCTGCCAGGCTGATGAAGATGTATCCGCCAGCGGTTTTCACGTTCACCGGTTTCAGGCCGTACTGCTTCATGTCGAAGTCGGCGCCCATCTCGGTGCCGGCGAACAGCAGGCGACCGTCCAGTTCGTAAGTCCACTGGTGGTAATGGCAGACCAGTTTGGCGACTTTGCCTTTTTCACTGGTGCACAGGCGCGAGCCACGGTGGCGGCAGACGTTGTGGAACGCGTGCACAACGCCCTCGGCGCCACGAATGACGATGATCGGGTTCTTGCCGACCTGCAGGGTCAGGTAGTTGCCCTTGGCCGGGATCTCGCAGGTCATGCCGGCGATCAACCATTCCTTTTGGAAGATCTCCTGCATATCGATATCGAACAGGCGCTCGTCGCTGTAGAACGGTTGCGGCAGGGAAAAGGTGCGCTCGCGCTCCTGCAGCATTTGTGCGGTGGCCTTGCGTGCGGGTTCCAGCGGATCGCCCAGGCTTATTTTTGCGGTGACGTCCATCGATGTAATCCTCATGGCCCTCTGCGTGGCCGGCGAAAGTGGCTGATCAGGTGTGCTGCAAAACGGTTGCTACGCAAGGTGTAAAGAAGTCGTCTTGTGTTGGGGCGAGTGTGGGGCCGGCGCTGGGGGGAACCTTATCCATGCGCGACATGGCGCAATCTGTTCCCGACGCGCAAGCCCCGGTGTTCAAGGGCTGGTCGCGATAAGTATGTCAATGTCGCGGATAGGTAAACGCACGGTCTGCGCTATACGCAGAATCGCCGACAAGAGGCCGACAGTCGGCCGTGGAGAACAGCATGTCCAACAGCTTCCTGAATCCGGTCACCACCCAGACCTGGGCCAATGGCCGACACATTGTCCGTTGCGTCAAAGTCATCCAGGAAACCTGGGATGTGCGCACCTTCTGCTTTATGGCCGACCAGCCGATCCTGTTCTTCTTCAAGCCGGGGCAGTTCGTCACTCTGGAGCTGGAAATCGAAGGCCAGCCGATCATGCGCTCGTACACCATTTCAAGCTCGCCGTCGGTGCCGTACAGCTTCTCGGTGACGATCAAGCGCGTGCCGGGTGGCAAGGTCTCCAACTGGTTGCACGACACTTTGCATGAAGGTCAGGAGCTGGCGGTGCATGGCCCGGTCGGGCTGTTCAACGCGATCGACTTCCCGAGCCCGAAGGTCCTGTATCTGAGCGGTGGCGTCGGCATCACGCCGTGCATGTCGATGGCGCGCTGGTTCTACGACACCAACGCCAACGTCGACATGACGTTCGTGCACAGCGCGCGGTCGCCGAAAGACATCATTTACCACCGCGAGCTTGAGCACATGGCATCGCGGATCGACAATTTCAGCCTGCACCTGATTTGTGAAAAGCACGGCCTCGGTGAGCCATGGGCCGGTTATCGCGGTTATCTGAATCACAAGATGCTCGAACTGATGGTCCCGGATTTCCTCGAGCGCGAAGTGTTCTGCTGCGGCCCGACGCCGTACATGACCGCGGTCAAACGCCTGCTGGAAGCGGCCGGCTACGACATGTCGCGCTACCACGAAGAATCCTTCGGCGCCACGCCACCCGAGGCCCGCGCCGACGCGGTGGAACAGGCCGAACAAGCCGCCGATGCGCCGGAAATCGACGCAGCGGATCTGCACCAGGTCGAATTCACCGCCTCCGGTAAAAGCATCCGCGTCGGCCCGGGCGAAACCGTACACGCCGCCGCCGCCAAGCTCGGCCTGATGATCCCGAAAGCCTGCGGCATGGGCATTTGCGGGACATGCAAGGTGATGAAACTGGGCGGCGAAGTGGAGATGGAACACAACGGCGGGATTACCGAGGATGACGAGGCGGAAGGGTTTATCCTGTCGTGCTGCAGCGTGCCGAAGGGGGATGTGCGGATTGAGTTTTAATGAAGAAAAGTAAAGGCTTCCTAATTGCCATGACGGACAAGTCATGGCAGTTTTTTATCGATGTTGTATCTGTGTGAAGTTCTACCGCTTTTACGCGCCAGAGCTACCGGACGGGGTGTCCAAAAAACGACGCGCTGAAATAAAGCAGTGGAGTTGTGACGAAGCTGAAAATCAAGACGCGATCAAATGGCTTTGAATTGAAATGTTTGCCTTGGTCTCCAATGATGATTGAAAAAGTCGTCATCAAAACCGCAAGCATAAACATTGCTGACAAGGGGGCTGCTATTTCCAATCCGTTAAATTCGTACCACTGGGTTTTTCTCTGAATTCTGTAAGGTAATTGAATGCTCTGTTTGTAAATTGCGCGAGCAGCAACGATAAACAAGCATAGGGTCGTCAGGTCGCATATCAGAAGTCCACGCCTTCTCGGTGTAAGGGCAAACCATTTTCTTGGCTGCGGCAGGCGTTTTTCAAACCTGCAGCCACAAACATGACATTTGGAAAGTGTCTTTTTATTTTTGGCGCTGCATGTTTTGCATATTTTTGTTCGTGGTTTCATAAAGAAAGACGCTATTTAGTTCTGCTTGGAGTGTTCGCTGGTTTTGTCCTGGGCAATGTTTGGTCAGGCGACTCATCGAGTATCTTGGTAAATTATCTCAGCAGCATCTTCGCCCAATGTTTCACCTATTATTACCGCTGCAAGAGATCCGACTCCCACCGCTACTGCACCGCAGACCAAGGTGCCAACTCCTCCTGTCGGAACGCCTATTCCCAGACAAATTTTCGCTGCTAGTGGCGCAGTCAAGAGGCGACTGCTGATTGCTCCTCCAACCATGCCACCCATAAAGCTTCCGGTTTCCGTGAATTTCACCTTTTCACACGCCTCGGTATTCCCATGCAGGCACACATCCTGCACCTTCAAGGCCGAGGCGCCACCGCCTACTGCTGTGCCGATCCAGCCGCCATATTTGACGTACTGTGACGCTTGGCTGATAGCCCGAATATGTGTGGCATAACCTGGGTTCTGGCCGATGCCGCCAGCCTTTCTCCAGCGGTGCACAAGGTGAGGATGATCGATGCCGAGAGCGGTCTTGAGGCTCGGGTGATCCGGGAGACCAATGCTTTGCCGCGTGAACCGGTTGAGATGGACGTCCAGTTTCTCCAGCAACTGCGCACGTTGTTTTTTGAACGGCTTCGAGTTCAGGCTGCCATTTGCGTCCAGCGTATGAACATGCAGCTTCTCAAGATCCGCGAGGACATTTTTTATGCCATCCAGATGATTGGCCGCCATGGCCGTGACGACCCCGATCACTTTTGATTCATAGGCGAGTGCGGTCTGGATCACGCCATAGTGCTGCGCCATGAAATCCGCTTCTTCCACGGTCAGTGGTTCCAGCGTCGCACTGACGAAACGGGCGGTCTGCATCAGCAACGCTTCTTCGTATGTGCATTGCTGATTGTCAGGGTCGCTCAGCACTATCATCGAACCGGCTTTAATCATGTCCGGGGTCGGATTCAAACTTCTGAATCTGGCGATGACATTCGGGTTGGCGGAGGGGAGCAGTTGTGCCTCAAGCTTCTCGGCGACAATGCTTTTCGGCACGATGTAAAACCCCGGCTCAGATGGGGCCGGGCGATCTTGCGGCCAGTGCTCGCTGGGGAAGAACTTCAAGTCGTTGACGGGGTGAGGGCTGCGCGCGGTGCTGCTGTTATTAACGCGCGCCACCCTGAGGTTCTGCTGATGAATCGCGCGCAGCAACCTGTCTGGATCGGAGCGCGAGGCAGGCTGCCTGAGCATCGATAACGGGCGTTTTTTCACCGCTTCAGGAACGGCACCTTTGGTGCCGCGTACCAGAACTCTGGATTGGTTCAGAAGATGACGCTGTTCCTGTGCAAAGGCGTCAAGGCCCATGTCCGCTGAAAGGCGGCCGCTGGCGACATCATCGACAATGCCCTTGGCGAAGCGCGCGACCTCCTGATTGAACTGCACGCGCGCACTGCCGAATGCCAGATGAGGTGAGCCGACTGTCTGTGCCTGTGCGAGCAGCTTGCCGGCAACGTGTCGAACGTCGCTGAGACCATGGCGCCGATCGCTCAACCTTCTTCGCCCCACGAGGCATGGCCGCTGGTCCCGGCGAGGTGATGCACCCAACTGATGCCACGATAACGAATGGCGACCTGCTCCTGAGGTTCCGCGTCGTTGTGCAGAATGACGTGGGGCATATCCAGGTTCAGTTCGGTGAGCACCGCACCGTCGATCGAGACAGAAAAGTATTTTTCCTGCTGACCCTGAGGGGAGGTTCGGTAGAAGTTGATCTTGCAGTCGATCTCTTCACGGTTGGCCAGTGCCTGGGCCAGCAGCGGTGAAGATTTGTCGACGACTTTGGTGACAATGACCGGCGCGTGGGTGGCTCGGTGAGAGTTGTCGAGGTTGGCGAGGTTGTGGCTGTACGACAGCACCATGATTTCATCGGTGTGTGCCGCCTGATATCTGTTGCCCACCGAATCAGGCGTTGAGCAGCCTGCCGAAATCAGCCCTTGGGTCTTGCCCGTGATCGTCATGTAGCCGGGAATTGCCATCGCGTGCGCTCCTTGAATCGGGAGCAAGCAGTCTATGGCGGGATTTTTGTGCTTTCTGTAGGCCTTGGTGTAGGCCGATTCTGAAAATGCAGGTCCGCGACGCGCAGCCTCTGGGTTGCATTCCCGTGCTGAGCATGGGAATGCAACTTGGGAGGGAATCAGGCCGACATGACCTCGCGAATATCGCGCGCCAGTTCGCGCACGCGCTCTTCTTCGGTGTCCCAGGAGCACATGAAGCGTGCGCCGCCCTTGCCGATGAAGGTGTAGAAGCGCCAGTTCTTTGCAGTCAACGCGGCGATGGCCGGCTCGGACAGTTGCAGGAACACGCCGTTGGCCTGCACCGGGAACATCAGTTCGACCCCGGGAATGTCGCTGACCAGTTCTGCCAGCAGTTGCGCGCAGTGGTTGGCGTGGCGGGCGTATTTGAGCCAGGCGTCGTTTTCCAGAATGCCGACCCACGGTGCCGACAGAAAGCGCATCTTCGACGCCAGTTGCCCGGCCTGCTTGCAGCGGTAGTCGAAGTCTTCGGCCAGTTTGTGGTTGAAGAACAGGATCGCTTCACCCACCGCCATGCCGTTCTTGGTGCCGCCGAAACACAGCACGTCGACGCCGGCTTTCCAGGTCAGGTCGGCGGGCGAGCAGCCGAGGAATGCGCAGGCGTTGGAGAACCGCGCGCCGTCCATGTGCAGGTGCAGGCCCAGTTCTTTGCAGGTTGCGCTGATGGCGCGGACTTCTTCCGGGGTGTACACACTGCCGACTTCGGTTGCTTGAGTCAGGGTCACCACGCGCGGTTTCGGGTAATGGATGTCCTGACGCTTGAGCGCGACTTCACGGATCGATTGCGGGGTGATCTTGCCGTTTTCGGTGCCGGCGATCAGCAGCTTCGAGCCGTTGGAGAAGAATTCCGGAGCGCCGCATTCGTCGGTTTCGACGTGGGCGGTTTCCGAGCAGATCACGCTGTGGTAACTCTGGCACAGCGACGACAGGGCCAGCGAGTTGGCGGCGGTGCCGTTGAAGGCGAAGAACACTTCGCAGTCGGTTTCGAACAGTTTGCGGAAATGATCGGCCGCGCGGGCGGTCCATTCATCGTCGCCGTAAGCGCGCTGGTGGCCGTGGTTGGCCTGTTCCATGGCGGCCCAGGCTTCCGGGCAGATCCCGGAATAGTTGTCGCTGGCGAATTGTTGGCTCTTGTCGGTCATGGCCGGCTTCCGTAATCGAGACTCTTGTGAAGGCTCGTGGTCAATGAGGATGCGCACTTTACCGAAGATCTTCCGGGGAGCACATGCGATGTCGGGTGGGGAAAATTACCAGTTTATGGGCCGATTATGCACCTGAGCCAACGCGACGGTGCCCTGGATCTGCTCAAGTGGCTGGCGCTGTTGAGCATGTTGCTCGATCACCTGCGATATGTCGGCTTCTCCGCCGACTGGCTTTATGTGCCCGGTCGCCTGGCATTTCCGTGGTTTTGCCTGGCGATGGCGGCGAATCTGGCCCGGGACGGTTCGCGCAAGATGGAATGGCGCTATCTGGGCTGGCTGGTGCTGTTCAGCGCCATCAGCGAAATCCCTTATCGCTTTTACATCCCCGACCCTGACACGTTCAACGTAATGCCGACGCTGGCGCTGGGCTTGCTGGTGGCGCGCGGCTGGCAGGACTCAGCGTCGGTGCCTCGGTTGCTCGCGCTGGCCGCGCTGGTGGTTGCGGCGGTTTTTTCAGAACGACTGATGTTCGGTTTCTTCGGCGTATTGTTGCCGTTGGCGCTGCTGCTGGTGTTCCGCCGACCCTGGTATTTCAGCCTGTTGCCGGGGCTGGTGTGTCTGGCGGCGAACCAATGGCAGGTGCTGCTCGAATCGGCGCGTTTCGGCAACAGCGTGGCGATGCTTGGGCTGGCGGCCTGTGTGTTTGCGCCGATGCTCGGAATGTTCTTGTTGCGACATGGGCGACATGTCCGGCCTCCACCGATGCGGCGCTGGGCATATGCGCTGTATCCCGCGCATTTCTTCCTGCTGCTTGCCATCCGCCAAATCATCGCCTGACCCCTGTGGGAGCGAGCCTGCTCGCGAAAGCGGTCTGCCAGTCAACTTCTATGTCGGATGTGCCGGCCTCTTCGCGAGCAGGCTCGCTCCCACAGTGGATCTCCGGCGTTTCGAAGAGAGCATTTCCAGCCATGTCGTAAACGCACCTTTGCGTGGCGCGCGCAGGCATTTGAGCTGTCTGTGCCGGTCATACCATCGCATCAAAGGGCACTGCCATCATTGCCAGTGCCTTACCGAGACGAATGGCGCACAGATGCCGCTGGGAGAGACGCGATGTTCAGCAAGCAAGACCAGATCCAGGGTTACGACGATGCACTGCTGGCGGCGATGAATGCCGAGGAGCAACGTCAGGAAGATCACATCGAGCTGATCGCGTCGGAGAACTACACCAGCAAACGCGTCATGCAGGCGCAAGGCAGCGGCCTGACCAACAAATACGCCGAAGGCTATCCGGGCAAGCGCTACTACGGTGGCTGCGAGCATGTGGACAAGGTCGAAGCGCTGGCCATCGAACGCGCCAAGCAACTGTTCGGCGCCGATTACGCCAACGTCCAGCCGCACTCCGGTTCTTCGGCCAACAGCGCCGTGTATCTGGCGCTGATCCAGCCGGGCGACACTATCCTCGGCATGAGCCTGGCCCACGGCGGTCACCTGACCCACGGCGCCAAAGTGTCGTCCTCGGGCAAGCTCTACAACGCCGTGCAGTACGGCATCAACACCGACACCGGGCTGATCGACTACGACGAAGTCGAGCGTCTGGCCGTCGAGTGCAAACCGAAAATGATCGTTGCCGGTTTCTCCGCTTACTCGAAGACTCTGGATTTCCCGCGCTTCCGTCAGATCGCCGACAAGGTCGGTGCACTGCTGTTCGTCGACATGGCCCACGTCGCCGGTCTGGTCGCTGCCGGCCTGTATCCGAACCCGCTGCCGTACGCCGACGTGGTCACCACCACCACGCACAAGACCCTGCGCGGTCCGCGTGGCGGGCTGATCCTGGCCAAGTCCAACGAAGAGATCGAGAAGAAGCTCAACGCCGCCGTTTTTCCCGGTGCCCAGGGCGGCCCGCTGATGCACGTCATCGCCGGTAAAGCGGTGTGCTTCAAGGAAGCACTGGAGCCTGGCTTCAAGGCTTATCAGCAACAAGTGATCGACAACGCCCAGGCGATGGCCAGCGTGTTCATCAAGCGCGGCTACGATGTTGTGTCCGGCGGCACCGACAACCATCTGTTCCTGGTCAGCCTGATCCGTCAGGGCCTGACCGGCAAGGACGCCGACGCCGCGCTGGGCCGTGCCCACATCACCGTGAACAAGAACGCCGTGCCGAACGACCCGCAGTCGCCGTTCGTGACCTCGGGCCTGCGCATCGGCACCCCGGCGGTGACCACGCGCGGCTTCAAGGTCAGCCAGTGCGAAACCCTCGCCGGCTGGATCTGCGACATCCTCGACAACCTCGGCGACGCCGATGTCGAGGCCAATGTCGCCCAGCAGGTCTCGGCCCTGTGCGCAGACTTCCCGGTTTATCGCTGAGTCGGTTTTGGAGTAATGACTATGCAACGCTATTCCGGCTTCGGCCTGTTCAAACACTCGCTCAGCCACCACGAAAACTGGCAGCGCATGTGGCGCACGCCCACCCCGAAAAAGTCTACGACGTGGTCATCGTCGGCGGCGGCGGGCACGGCCTGGCGACGGCCTACTATCTGGCCAAGGAGCACGGCATCACCAATGTCGCCGTGGTCGAGAAGGGTTGGCTGGGCGGCGGTAACACCGCACGCAACACCACCATCGTGCGCTCCAACTACCTGTGGGACGAGTCGGCGCACCTCTACGAGCACGCGATGAAATTGTGGGAAGGCCTGTCGCAGGATCTCAACTACAACGTGATGTTCTCCCAGCGCGGCGTCTACAACCTGTGCCACACCCTGCAGGACATCCGTGATTCGGAGCGTCGGGTCAGCGCCAACCGCCTCAACGGCGTCGACGGCGAACTGCTCGACGCTAAGCAGGTTGCGGACGAAATTCCGTACCTGGACTGCTCGAAAAACACCCGCTACCCGATCATGGGCGCGACCGTGCAGCGTCGCGGCGGCGTCGCCCGACACGATGCCGTGGCCTGGGGCTTCGCGCGTGCCGCCGATGCCTTGGGCGTGGACCTGATCCAGCAGACCGAAGTGATCGGCTTCCGCAAGGAAAACGGCGTGTGCATCGGCGTCGAAACCAACAAGGGTTTCATCGGCGCCAAGCGCGTCGGCGTGGTGACGGCCGGTAACTCCGGGCACATGGCCAAGCTTGCCGGTTTCCGCCTGCCGATCGAATCCCACCCGCTGCAAGCGCTGGTGTCCGAGCCGATCAAGCCGATTATCGACAGCGTGATCATGTCCAACGCCGTACACGGTTACATCAGCCAGTCCGACAAGGGCGACCTGGTGATCGGCGCCGGTATCGACGGCTACAACGGCTACGGCCAGCGTGGTTCGTACCCGGTAATCGAACACACCATCCAGGCCATCGTCGAGATGTTCCCGGTGTTGTCCCGCGTACGCATGAACCGCCAGTGGGGCGGCATCGTCGACACCACCCCGGACGCCTGCCCGATCATTTCCAAGACGCCGGTACCGAACATGTTCTTCAACTGCGGTTGGGGCACCGGCGGCTTCAAGGCCACACCGGGTTCGGGCAACGTGTTTGCCGCGAGTCTGGCCAAGGGTGAAATGCACCCGCTGGCCGCACCGTTTTCCATCGACCGTTTCCACAACGGCGCGCTCATCGACGAACACGGCGCTGCTGCCGTCGCCCACTAACAGGAGAAATCCCTATGTTGCACATCTTCTGTCCTCACTGCGGCGAACTGCGCTCCGAAGAGGAATTCCATGCATCCGGTCAGGCGCACATCCCGCGTCCGCTGGATCCGAACGCCTGCACCGATGAAGAGTGGGGCGACTACATGTTCTTCCGCGATAACCCGCGCGGTCTGCACCACGAGTTGTGGGACCACGTTGCCGGTTGCCGCCAGTACTTCAACGTCACCCGCGATACCGTGACCTACGAGATTCTCGAGAGCTACAAGATCGGCGAAAAGCCGCAATTCACCGACAAGGCTGGCACTGCGAAAACAGCCACGACGGCGCTGGGAGAGAAGGTATGAGCCAGACCAATCGCCTGTCCAACGGTGGACGGATCGACCGCAACAAAGTGCTGAGCTTCACCTTCAACGGCCAGACCTACAAAGGCTATGAAGGCGACTCGCTGGCTGCTGCACTGATTGCCAACGGCGTCGATATCATCGGCCGCAGCTTCAAGTATTCGCGTCCTCGCGGCATCTTCGCGGCCGGTTCCGAAGAACCGAACGCCGTGCTGCAGATCGGTGCCACCGAAGCCACGCAGATTCCCAACGTGCGCGCCACGCAACAGGCGTTGTATCAGGGCCTGGTCGCCACCAGCACCAATGGCTGGCCGAGCGTCAACAACGACATGATGGGGATTCTCGGCAAGGTCGGCGGCAAGCTGATGCCGCCGGGTTTCTACTACAAAACCTTCATGTACCCGCAATCGTTCTGGATGACTTACGAGAAGTACATCCGCAAGGCTGCCGGCCTCGGCCGTTCGCCGACCGAGAACGATCCGGACACCTACGACTACATGAACCAGCACTGCGACGTGCTGATCGTCGGTGCCGGCCCGGCCGGTCTCGCCGCAGCCCTGGCCGCTGCGCGCAGCGGTGCCCGCGTGATTCTGGCCGATGAGCAGGAAGAGTTCGGCGGCAGCCTGCTCGACTCGCGCGAAAGCCTCGACGGCAAACCGGCGATGGAATGGGTCGCCAGTGTCATCGCTGAATTGAAGAACACTCCGGACGTGCTGCTGTTGCCGCGCGCCACGGTCAACGGTTACCACGACCACAACTTCCTGACCATTCACGAACGCCTCACCGATCACCTTGGTGACCGCGCGCCAATCGGTCAGGTGCGGCAGCGCATCCACCGTGTCCGCGCCAAGCGCGTGGTGCTGGCGACCGGCGCCCACGAGCGTCCGCTGGTGTACGGCAACAACGACGTGCCGGGCAACATGCTCGCTGGCGCGGTGTCGACTTACGTGCGTCGTTATGGCGTAGCGCCGGGCAAAAAACTGGTGCTGTCGACCAACAACGATCACGCCTATCGCGTCGCTCTGGATTGGCTCGATGCCAGTCTGCCAGTCGTCGCCATCGCCGACGCGCGCAGCAATCCGCGCGGTGCATTGGTCGAAGAAGCGCGCGCCAAAGGCATTCGCATCCTCACCGGCAGCGCCGTCATCGAAGTGCGTGGCAGCAAGCGTGTGACCGCTGCCCGCGTCGCCGCGATTGACGTAAAGGCCCACGCCGTGACCAGTCCGGGCGAATGGCTCGACTGCGACCTGGTGGCCAGCTCCGGTGGTTACAGCCCGGTGGTTCACTTGGCTTCGCACCTCGGTGGCAAACCGGTCTGGCGCGAAGACATTCTCGGTTTCGTACCGGGCGAAGCACCGCAGAAGCGCGTGTGCGTCGGTGGCATCAATGGCGTCTACGCGCTGGGCGATTCGCTGGCCGACGGTTTCGAAGGTGGCGTGCGCGCTGCCGCTGAAGCCGGTTTCCAGACCGTCGAAGGCGTGTTGCCGAAAGCCCTGAGCCGTCTCGAAGAGCCGACCCTGGCGCTGTTCCAAGTGCCGCACGAGAAGAACTCGGCGCGTGCACCGAAGCAATTCGTCGACTTCCAGAACGACGTCACCGCCGGTGGTATCGAATTGGCGACCCGTGAAGGTTTCGAGTCGGTCGAGCACGTCAAACGCTACACCGCGCTGGGCTTCGGCACCGATCAGGGCAAGCTCGGCAACGTCAACGGTCTGGCCATTGCCGCCCGTTCGCTGAACGTGACCATCCCGCAGATGGGCACCACCATGTTCCGTCCGAACTACACGCCGGTGACCTTCGGCGCCGTGGCCGGTCGACACTGCGGGCACATCTTCGAACCGGTGCGCTACACCGCGCTGCATGCCTGGCATGTGAAGAACGGCGCCGAGTTTGAAGACGTCGGTCAGTGGAAACGTCCCTGGTACTTCCCGAAAAACGGTGAAGACCTGCACGCGGCGGTCAAGCGCGAATGCAAAGCCGTGCGCGACAGCGTTGGCCTGCTCGATGCTTCGACCCTCGGCAAGATCGACATTCAAGGCCCGGATGCCCGCGAGTTTCTCAACCGCGTGTACACCAACGCCTGGACCAAGCTCGACGTGGGCAAGGCTCGCTACGGTCTGATGTGTAAGGAAGACGGCATGGTCTTCGACGACGGTGTGACCGCGTGTCTGGCCGACAACCATTTCGTCATGACCACCACCACCGGCGGCGCCGCGCGCGTACTGCAGTGGCTGGAGCTGTACCACCAGACTGAATGGCCGGAGCTGAAGGTGTACTTCACGTCGGTCACCGACCACTGGGCGACCATGACCCTCTCCGGGCCGAACAGCCGCAAGCTGCTCAGCGCCGTGACCGACATTGATCTGAGCAACGAAGCGTTCCCGTTCATGACCTGGAAAGAAGGTCTGGTCGGCGACGTGCCGGCGCGGGTGTTTCGTATCTCGTTTACCGGTGAGCTGTCGTACGAAGTCAACGTGCAGGCCGACTACGCGATGGGCGTGCTGGAGAAAATCGTCGAGGCCGGCAAGCAGTACAACCTGACCCCGTACGGCACTGAAACCATGCACGTGCTGCGGGCCGAGAAGGGTTTCATCATCGTCGGTCAGGACACCGACGGCTCGATGACCCCGGACGACCTGAACATGGGCTGGTGTGTCGGTCGCACCAAACCGTTCTCGTGGATCGGCCAGCGTGGCATGAACCGCGAAGATTGCGTCAAGGAACAGCGCAAACAACTGGTGGGCCTGAAGCCGATCGATCCGACCAAATGGCTGCCGGAAGGTGCGCAGCTGGTGTTCAACACCAAGCAGGCGATCCCGATGACCATGGTCGGCCACGTGACCTCCAGCTACGCGCACAACTCCCTCGGTTATTCATTTGCCATGGGTGTGGTCAAGGGCGGTCTCAAGCGCATGGGCGAGCGGGTGTTCGCACCGCTGGCCGATGGCAGCGTGATCGAGGCGGAGATTGTTTCTTCGGTGTTCTTCGATCCGAAGGGTGAGCGGCAGAACATCTGACAACCTCGGGAGCGGTGGGCGGGCGGCTATTCGCGAGCAGGCTCGCTCCCACATTCGATCGCGTTCCCCTGTGGGAGCGAGCCTGCTCGCGAAGGCGGCGGCACAGCAACCACAGGAACCAACAGAATTCAGAAGGTGCTTTATGACCACAGCCAATGTTTACCAGCAACGCCCGACCACCGGCGCCCGTGCCGAGTCGTCGCTGCACCATGCCGACCTCGCCAGCCTGGTCGGCAAGGGCCGCAAGAACGCCGGCGTGATCGTGCGGGAAAAGAAACTCCTCGGCCACCTGACTATTCGTGGCGATGGCCACGATGCCGCATTCGCGGCCGGTGTGCACAAGGCGCTTGGCATTGAATTGCCCGGTGCGCTGAGCGTAATCGTCAAAGGCGAAACCAGCCTGCAATGGATGGGCCCGGACGAGTGGCTGCTGATCGTGCCAAGCGGTGAAGAGTTCGCCGCCGAGCAGAAACTGCGCGAAGCGCTGGGTGATCTGCACATTGCTATCGTGAACGTCAGCGGCGGCCAGCAGATTCTCGAATTAAGCGGCCCGAACGTGCGTCAGGTGCTGATGAAGTCGACCAGCTACGACGTGCACCCGAACAGCTTCCCGGTCGGCAAAGCGGTGGGCACGGTGTTCGCCAAGTCGCAGTTGATGATCCGTCATACGGCGGAAGACACCTGGGAATTGCTGATCCGTCGCAGCTTCTCGGATTACTGGTGGTTGTGGTTGCAGGATGCTTCGGCCGAGTACGGGCTGAGCGTTCAGGCCTGAAGATCAAAAGCCACCCCCTCACCCCAGCCCTCTCCCCCTGAGGGGGAGAGGGGGAAAGGGAGCAGATTTGTGTGTTTTTCGAGCCTGAGTTCGACGCGCTATTTCAGGTCGGCGTAGCTCGAAAGAACACCTCGGTCAGTCCCCTCTCCCTCTGGGAGAGGGCTAGGGTGAGGGAAAACCTGACACCCCGCACAACGAACAGGAGTCACCGCACCATGAGCCGCGCCCCAGACACATGGATTCTGACCGCCGACTGCCCCAGCGTCCTCGGCACGGTGGACGCGGTCACGCGTTTTCTGTTCGAGCAGGGCTGTTACGTCACCGAGCACCACTCGTTCGATGACCGCCTCTCCGGGCGTTTCTTCATTCGCGTGGAATTCCGTCAGCCCGACGGCTTCGACGAACAATCCTTCCGCGCCGGGCTGGCCGAGCGCGGGCAGGCGTTCGGCATGCTCTTCGAACTGACCGCACCGAACTACCGGCCGAAAGTGGTGATCATGGTCTCCAAGGCCGATCACTGCCTCAACGACTTGCTCTATCGCCAGCGCATCGGCCAGTTGTCGATGGACGTCGCGGCGGTGGTGTCCAACCATCCGGATCTCAAGCCGTTGGCCGACTGGCACCAGATTCCCTACTACCATTTCCCTCTCGACCCCAATGACAAGCCGGCGCAGGAGCGTCAGGTCTGGCAGGTGATCGAAGAAGCCGGCGCCGAACTGGTGATCCTCGCCCGCTACATGCAGGTGCTATCGCCGGAGCTGTGCCGCAAGCTCGACGGCAAGGCGATCAACATTCATCACTCGCTGTTGCCGGGCTTCAAGGGCGCCAAGCCTTATCACCAGGCTTACAACAAGGGCGTGAAACTGGTGGGCGCGACGGCGCATTACATCAACAACGACCTCGATGAAGGGCCGATCATTGCCCAAGGCGTCGAGGCGGTGGATCACAGTCATTACCCCGAAGACCTGATTGCCAAAGGGCGGGATATCGAAGGCCTGACCTTGGCGCGGGCGGTTGGGTATCACATCGAAAGACGAGTTTTTTTGAACGCCAACAGAACCGTCGTTCTCTAGATCGCTTTCGCGAGCAGGCTCGCTCCCACAGGGTATGCATTCCAATGTGGGAGCGAGCCTGCTCGCGAAGGGGCCGTAACAAACAACGCAAGACCAACAAGCAATACCCGAGCACTCAACGCGCTGCCCAACCGGGGCAACGCAGTTCCATAAAAACAACAGCGAGGTGAAAGCATGTCTGGCAATCGTGGTGTGGTGTATCTCGGCGCTGGCAAGGTCGAAGTACAGAAAATCGACTACCCGAAAATGCAGGACCCGCGCGGTCGCAAGATCGAGCACGGGGTCATTCTCAAAGTGGTCTCGACCAATATCTGCGGCTCCGACCAGCACATGGTGCGCGGCCGGACCACGGCGCAGACCGGTCTGGTGCTGGGGCACGAGATCACCGGTGAGGTGATCGAAAAGGGCTCCGACGTCGAAAACCTGAAGATCGGCGATCTGGTCTCCGTTCCGTTCAACGTGGCTTGCGGGCGCTGCCGTTCCTGCAAAGAGCAACACACCGGCGTCTGCCTGACCGTCAACCCGGCCCGTGCCGGCGGCGCATACGGTTACGTCGACATGGGCGACTGGACCGGTGGCCAGGCTGAATACGTGCTAGTGCCGTACGCCGACTTCAACCTGCTGAAACTGCCGGATCGCGACAAGGCCATGGAGAAAATCCGCGACCTGACCTGCCTCTCCGACATCCTCCCGACCGGCTATCACGGCGCGGTTACTGCCGGCGTCGGTCCGGGCAGCAGCGTTTACATCGCCGGCGCCGGTCCGGTCGGCCTGGCCGCTGCCGCTTCCGCACGTTTGCTCGGTGCTGCGGTGGTGATTGTCGGCGACGTCAACACCATCCGCCTGGCCCACGCCAAGGCCCAGGGCTTTGAGGTCGTCGACCTGTCCAAAGACACCCCGCTGCACGAACAGATCGCCGCGCTGCTGGGCGAGCCGGAAGTCGATTGCGCGGTGGACTGCGTTGGCTTTGAAGCACGCGGCCACGGCCACGACGGCGTCAAGGCCGAAGCCCCGGCCACGGTGCTCAACTCACTGATGGGCGTGGTGCGCGTTGCCGGCAAGATCGGTATCCCCGGCCTGTACGTCACCGAAGATCCGGGCGCCGTCGACGCTGCCGCGAAAATGGGCAGCCTGAGCATTCGCTTCGGCTTGGGCTGGGCGAAATCCCACAGCTTCCACACTGGGCAAACTCCAGTGATGAAGTACAACCGCCAACTGATGCAGGCGATCATGTGGGATCGCATCAACATCGCTGAAGTAGTCGGCGTGCAAGTGATCAGCCTCGATCAGGCGCCAGAAGGTTACGGCGAGTTCGATGCGGGCGTGCCGAAGAAGTTTGTGATTGATCCGCATAAGTTGTTCAGTGCGGCGTAAGTTCTACCCATGTAAGAAGGGCAGCCGATCGGGCTGCCCTTTTTTGTTCTGAACACGATCAGTTATTTAAAGGCGCATTTGCGGGCGTCACCATCCTTGGTTGCACACTCATCACCATTCCAATTGCTACCGGTGGCTTGAACCGGAGTGTCGTTTCTGTAGCCAGCCGAGACGCCAAGGTCTGCCTCACCTTCGTATCGGCAGATGACAACTGAATTAGCAGTGTCTTTATCTTTAAGTCGGGCAGAAGTGAAGGTTACATCTTCGGCGCCTTGCGCATGAGTCACTGATATCGTTGGGCAGGTTGCAGCATAGGCAGTACTCATCATGGTCAGACCAAGCAGGGCGCCAGTGACAATTTTCAACTTCATCTTTTCGTACTCCGTTACGTAATTGGAGTGGAGATATTCACTTGCATCGTTATGACTGCCAACTGTCAGATCTGACAGTTGGTTAGTTCCAATCGAAATAAATAGTCGGGTTTTCAGTGTGAAGTCGAATAGTGAAGTGGCTATTCAACGATTGAACAATTCATTTAGGTGAGTGCGTAGAGAAGGGGATGCGCGGCGAGGAACATGCCGCCCGATACCCGGTCAAACCGGCAGTTTCGTCGCCGTTGTCCGGCGGCTGCTTTTCCCAAGAGGATGTCTGAATGAAGATTTCACGCGGTTTTGCCTTGGCATCGCTCCTGACCCTGGCCGCCGGGCCGGTGTTTGCCGGGTTCAGTTTGAACGACGTGGCCGGTGCGGTAGCGGGGATGCAAGGTGGTGACAAGGCGGCCGCTGCAGCGCCGACTTCGGAGACCGCTGGTTTGTTGAGTGCTTTGAGTGCGCTGGACGTCACGCCGGAGCAGGCCGTTGGCGGTACCAGTGCGATGCTTGGGCTGGCGAAGAATCAGTTGAGCAGCACCGACTACTCGCAACTGGCCAAGGAAGTGCCGGGCATCGACAAACTGTCCGGTGGCAGCGGCAATCTGGCGGCGCTCGGGGCTTTGCTCGGTTCGTCCGGCAAGTCCGCAGGTCTTGAAAATGCGCTGGGCAATGTCAAAGACACTAACGACCTGAACAACGCGTTCAGCGCGCTGGGCATGGACAGCGGCATGATCGGCCAGTTTGCCCCGGTGTTGCTGCAATATCTCGGTCAGCAGGGCGTCGGTGGTTCGCTGTTGAGCAGCCTGGGCAGCATCTGGGGCACCGGCACCGGCACTTGAGTCAGCCGCGCTCGTTGCGCAGCTCGACGATGCGCTGATCCTTCTCGGTCCAGAGCTGGTTGACCCAGTTCTGGACGTGTTGGCGAAAGGCCGGATCCTTCTCGTAATCGCCCTGCCACAGCGTCGGGTCGAGTTCGCGGGTCCTGATGTCGATGATCACTCGCGGCACGTTGCCGCTGATCAGGTCCCAGAAGCCCGGGATTTTTTCCTGCGGATACACCACCGTCACATCGAGCATCGCGTCGAGCTGTTCGCCCATCGCCGCCAGCACGAACGCCACGCCGCCGGCCTTGGGTTTGAGCAGGTGGCTGAACGGTGATTCCTGCTGGGTGCTTTTCGCCAGGGTGTAGCGCGTGCCTTCCAGATAATTCACCACCGTCACCGGCTGGCGCTTGAACAGCTCGCACGCCGCTTTGGTGATTTCCAGATCCTTGCCTGCCAGCTCGGGGTTCTTTGCCAGAAAGGCTTTGGTGTAGCGCTTCATGAACGGGTAATCCAGCGCCCACCACGCCAAGCCGAGGAACGGCACCCAGATCAGCTCTTTCTTCAGGAAGAACTTGAAGAACGGCGTGCGTCGGTTGAGGGTCTGGATCAGTGCTGGAATGTCGACCCACGATTGATGGTTGCTGACCACCAGATAGGACGTGTCGCGGCGCAGATCGTCGCCGCCGCGAATGTCCCATTGCGTCGGGATGCACAGCCGGAAGATCAGCTTGTCGATCTCGGCCCAGGTCTCGGCAATCCACATCACCGCCCCCGATGCGTAATCCCGCCAGCGCCCGGGTGCGACCAGTTTGAGCAGGGCAAACACCATCAATGGCCCGATCAGGACCAGGGTGTTGAGCAACAGCAGCAGGGTGACGAAACAGCCGGTGAGCAGGCGGCGCATAAGCAACTCTATGAAGTGGCAGGGGCGAGCCATGATAAGCAGCTTCGCGCGACAGGCCAAATCGGCGCTGACGAATGTTTCACTTTTCGCCGGGTATGCTTCGCTCAAGATTGGATCTGAATGCACTGGCCTCTTCGCGAGCAGGCTCGCTCCCACAGGGCAATGCATTTCAATGTGGGAGCGAGCCTGCTCGCGAAGGGGGCCGAGAAGCGAACGAATAACTTGGTGCGTGTCTAAAATCCCAGTTTGCCGCCCTCAATTTCCAAGGAAGCCCCTTACGTGAAATCCCTCCTTGCTCTGTTTGCCCTCGTCGCGCTTCCGGTCATGGCCGCCGAGCCGACGCTGTACGGTCGCTACGAATACATCGCGCTGCCGGAAATCGGTGGCGAAGTGCTCAAGGCCAAGATGGACACCGGCGCGCTGACCGCCTCGCTGTCGGCCAAGGACATCGAGACCTTCACCCGTGATGGCGACGACTGGGTGCGTTTCCGCCTCGCCACCAAGGACGCCAGCAACAAGGTTTTCGAGCACAAGGTCGCGCGGATCAGCAAGATCAAAAGCCGTTCCGACGAGGACGATGAAGAGCGCGACAGCAGCGATGTCGCCAAGCGCCCGGTGGTCGATCTGGAACTGTGCCTGGGCAACGTCAAGCGCACCGTCGAGGTCAATCTGACCGACCGCAGCCACTTCAACTATCCGCTGCTGATCGGCGCCAAGGCTTTGCGTGAGTTCGGCGCGGCGGTCAACCCGGCACGGCGTTACACCGCCGACAAGCCTGACTGCTAAGTGGTCTGATTGACGTAACCCCGGGCTTGGGGCACCGTTCGCGCACTAACTGCCACGGGCTCGGACGCCATGCCGCACATCCTGATTGTCGAAGACGAAGCGGCGATTGCCGACACACTGATTTTTGCCTTGCAGGGCGAGGGGTTCAGCACCACGTGGCTGAACCTCGGCGCGGCGGCGCTGGAGCATCAGCGGCAAACCCCGTCCGACCTGATCATTCTCGATATCGGTCTGCCGGACATCAGTGGCTTCGAGACCTGCAAGCAATTGCGGCGCTTCACGGAAGTGCCGGTGCTGTTTCTCAGCGCCCGCGACGCCGAGATCGACCGCGTGGTGGGTCTGGAGATCGGTGCCGACGATTACGTGGTCAAGCCGTTCAGCCCGCGTGAAGTGGCAGCGCGGGTCAAAGCCATCCTCAAACGCATGGCGCCGCGCGCAACCCTGGAAGCAGGCTCAACGCTGTTTCGCATCGATGCCGAACGCGTACAGATCAGCTATCGCGGCCAGCCGCTGAGCCTGACCCGCCATGAATTCCGCTTGTTGCAATGCTTGCTCGAACAACCCGAGCGGGTGTTCAGCCGCGAGCAATTGCTCGATGCGCTGGGCGTAGCGGCCGATGCCGGTTACGAGCGCAGCATCGACAGCCACATCAAAAGCCTGCGCGCCAAGTTGCGCCTGGTGCGCGCCGAGGCCGAGCCGATCCAGACCCATCGCGGCCTCGGTTACAGCTACAGCCCGGGGCACAGCTGATGTCGCTGGGGCTGCGGATTTTTCTGGTGTACGTGCTGTTTGTCGGCCTGACCGGCTATTTCGTCCTCAACACGGTGATGGAAGAAATCCGCCCCGGCGTGCGTCAGTCCACCGAAGAGACGCTGGTGGACACCGCCAACCTGATGGCAGAAATCCTGCGCGACGATTTCAAGGCCGGCACCCTCAGCGAGAACCGCTGGCCGCAATTGCTCCGCGCCTATGGCGAGCGGCAGCCGCAAGCGACGATCTGGGGTTTGCCGAAAAATCAGGTCAACCACCGCATCTACGTCACCGACGCCAAGGGCATCGTCGTGCTCGACTCCAGCGGCGTCGCGGTCGGCCAGGATTATTCGCGCTGGAACGACGTCTATCTGACCCTGCGTGGCGAGTACGGCGCGCGCTCCAGCCGCAGTGATCCTGACGATCCGAGCTCTTCAGTGATGCACGTCGGTGCGCCGATCCGCGACAACGGCAAGATCATCGGCGTGGTCACCGTGGCCAAGCCCAACAGTTCGTTGCAACCCTACGTCGATCGCACCGAGCGGCGCTTGCTGTTTTACGGCGCCGGACTGATCGGCCTCGGTCTGCTGTTCGGCGCTTTGCTCTCATGGTGGCTGAGCCGTGCGCTACATCGTTTGACCGGTTATGCCCAAGCGGTCAGCGAAGGCCGGCGCGTGGAAGTGCCGCATTATCGCGGCGGCGAGCTGGAGCAACTGGCGACGGCGGTCGAGCAGATGCGCACGCAGCTCGAAGGCAAGGCCTACGTCGAGCGCTACGTGCACACCCTGACCCATGAATTGAAAAGTCCGCTAGCGGCCATTCGGGGCGCGGCGGAGTTGCTGCAAAGCGAGATGCCGGCCGTCCAGCGTTTGCGCTTTGTCAGCAACATCGACAGCGAAAGCGCGCGGATGCAGCAGTTGATCGAGCGCCTGCTCAACCTGGCGCAGGTCGAACAGCGCCAAGGGCTGGAAGAACGGGTGGCAGTACCGCTGGCGCTGTTGGTCGCAGAACTGCTCAAGGCGCAGGCCGCGCGGATCGAGGGCAAACAACTGCGTGTCGAGCAAGCGATCGGCGAGGATCTGCTGTTGATTGGCGAGCCGTTTCTGCTGCGCCAGGCGTTGGGCAACCTGCTGGAAAACGCGCTTGATTTCACTCCGGCGCAGGGCTTGTTGCGCTTGCGTGCCGAGCGGGTTGGCGAGCAGATCGAGTTCCGCCTGTTCAACCAGACCACGCCGATTCCCGATTACGCCTTGCCGCGTCTGACCGAACGCTTCTACTCGTTGCCGCGCCCGGACAGCGGACGCAAGAGCACCGGGCTGGGGCTGAACTTCGTTGAAGAAGTGGTCAAGTTGCATGGCGGGGTGATGCGCATTGGCAATGTCGAGGGCGGGGTTGAGGTGGTATTGCGCTTGCCGTGAGACCCAGTTGCTGCCTTCGCGAGCAGGCTCGCTCCCACAGGAGAATGCATTCTCCACACAATCTCCATATTCCCCCCACACTCCCACCACAGCGCATCCCCAGACTCTTCCCATCCAAACAGGGAGAGTCCCATGAACAAGAATCTGTCCATCAAACTCGGCGCGATCGCCTTGTTGATCCTGCTGTTGCTGATCCCCTTGCTGATGATCGACGGCATCATCGATGAGCGTCAGCAACTGCGCGACGGTGTGCTCGAAGACATCGCGCGCAGTTCCAGTTACAGCCAGCAGCTGACCGGACCGGTGATGGTGGTGCCGTATCGCAAGGTGGTGCGCACCTGGAAGACCAATGAAAAAACCAACAAGCGCTACGAAGAAGTCAGCGAAGCGCGCGGGCGTCTGTACTTTCTGCCGGAGCGTTTCGAGCTCGATGGCCAGGTGCAGACCGAGCTGCGCAAACGCGGTATTTACGAGGCGCGGCTGTTTCACGCCGATAACCGTATCGACGGGCATTTTTCCCTGCCGGCGCAGTTGGGCATCAAGGAAAATTTTGCCGATTATCAGTTCGATGCGCCGTTCCTGGCTGTGGGGATCAGCGATATTCGCGGCATCGAGAACGCGCTGAAACTCGAGCTCGGCGGCCAGCAACTGGACTTCGTGCCAGGCAGCGAAGTGGCCTGGATCGGCGAGGGCGTACACGTGACCCTGCCGGCGCTGGACGCCAGCAAAGCCACGCAACTGACCTTCGGTTTCGACCTGCGCCTGCAAGGCACCGGCTCGCTGCGTGTGGTGCCGGTGGGCAAGACCAGCAGTGTCAGCCTCGCCGCCAACTGGCCGCACCCCAGCTTCGTCGGCAACTTCCTGCCGGCCAAGCGCGAGATCAACGATCAGGGGTTCAGCGCCGACTGGCAGACCTCGTTTTTCTCCACCAACCTGCAAGAGGCGATGGAGCGCTGCGTCGCTGGCGACTGTGATGCACTCAACGGGCGCAGCTTCGGCGTGAGCTTCATCGATCCGGTGGATCAGTACCTGAAGAGCGATCGGGCGATCAAATATGCGCTGCTGTTCATCGTCCTCACCTTCGCCGGTTTCTTCCTCTTCGAAGTGCTCAAGAGCCTGGCGGTGCACCCGGTGCAATATGCCTTGGTCGGTGTCGCGCTGGCGTTCTTTTACCTGCTGCTGTTGTCGCTGTCGGAACACATCGGTTTTGCGCTGGCGTATCTGTTGTCGGCGAGTGGCTGTGTGTTGCTGATCGGCTTCTATGTCAGCCACGTCCTGCGCAGCGCGCGGCATGGCTTGAGTTTTTCGGCGGGGCTGGCGGCGCTGTATGGCTTGCTGTACGGCTTGCTCAGTGCCGAGGACTACGCGCTGCTGATGGGCTCGCTGATGCTGTTCGGTCTGCTCGGCGTGTTCATGGTGCTGACGCGCAAACTGGACTGGTACGGGATTGGTTTGAAGCCGGCCAGGCCGCTGGAGTTTGACGTGGAGGCGATGCAATGAGCGGGTGGCTTGGGTTACGCGAGGAACAGCGGGAAGCGGAGGTTTTGGTGACGCTGCTTATTGCGTCACTACCTCCGAAACCGAGTTGGTGCATTCGCGAGCAAGCTCGCTCCCACATTGGAATGTGGTCAACTGTGGGAGCGAGCCTGCTCGCGAAGAGGCCGGAACAGGCAGCCCAGATCTAAGACTTGGGCATCGTCGCCACCATGGACGGTCGCTGACTCACTTCAAAATACCAGTTGGCCAGTTGCGGATTGGCCGCGCGCCAGTCCATGTCCGGGAAGCGCAGATCCAGATAGCCCAGTGCGCAGGCCACGCTGATCGCCGCGACATCGAAATGGCTGGTCAGCTCGGCAATTGCTTCGTTTTCCAGCACGGCGAGGGCGCGGCGGATCTTGTCGCGCTGGGCGTCGAGCCATTCGTCCCAGTGTTTTTCCACCGGGCGCAGCACAGTTTCATAACGCACCATCACCGAGGCATCCATGATCCCGTCAGCCATCGACGCCAGGGTCAGGCGCCGCCAGCGCGCCGCACCTTCCCGGGGGATCAGCGGATTGCCGACGTGCTGCTGATCGAGGTATTCGAGGATGACGCGGCTGTCATGGATGACATTGCCGTCGGCCAGGCGCAGGGCGGGGATCTTGCTCAGCGGGTTGTCGGCAATCAGCGCCGGGTTCGGGCTGACCGGGCTGAGCACACAGTCCTGCAGCGCGACACGATCCTGCTGACCGGTTTCGTGCAGCAGCACCATGACTTTGCGGACAAAGGGCGACAGGGTGTTGTGGTACAGGGTCATGCTGGGGGCGGACATGGCAAGGTCTCGATCAGGACAATGATCGGGCAGCATAGCCTGCTCGCGTCCGGCGCAGAACCCATGTGGGAGCGAGCCTGCTCGCGAAGGCGTCGTGACAGTCGACTTTGATGTTGAATGTCCGGGCGCTTTCGCGAGCAGGCTCGCTCCCACAAGGGATTCTCAGCTTCGCGGCAGAAAACCTTTTATCGCCAGAAATGCCGGCACGCCAAGCCCGACCCAGCTCAACGCATCCCAGATTCCATCCCCCAGCAAGGCCGCAAACAGCCCCGCCGCACTGAGCAAGGCGATCACGATCGGTGTGCTGAAAACCTTCCAGAAACTCGACTGACGCGGCTTCATGCCGAGGCCTCCGCCGCTTCCAATACAGGCTTGGCCGCCTTGCGCCGCACCACCCACAAATACACACCACTGGCCAGCACGATGATCGTCAGCACATCCAGCGTCGCCCAGAGAATCTTCATCGGCATGCCGCCGTAGTCACCAAAGTGCAGCGGCTGCGACATGCCCATGGCGTCCATGTACCACGGCCGTTCGGCCACGGCGGTGACCTGCAAGGTCGTGGCGTCGATCAGCACCGGCGTCAGCAGGTGCGAGGTCAGGTGCGTGCCGCCCTTCATGAACACCGAGTAATGGTGCTCGCTGGAAAAGCGTGTGCCGGGGAAGGCGATGAAATCCGGCTTCATCCCCGGTGCGACTTCCTCGGCGATGTCGAGCAGCCGCGTAGCCGGCGCCAGTTGAGTCAGCGGCGGCGCATCGCGATACGGCGCGATCAGGGTGGTCAGTGCATCGTTGCGCCAGGCGGCGATGAGCAGGTCGGCGCAGGCGCTGATCACCCCGGTCACGCCCACCACCAGGCACCAGGTCAAAGTGACGACGCCGATCAGGTTGTGCAGATCGAGCCAGCGCAGTCTTGTCGACTTGTCCTGGCGCACGGTGCCAAATTTCAAGCGGCGCATGAACGGCAGGTACAGCACCGTGCCGGAGACGATCGCCACGACAAACAGCAGCCCCATGAACGCCAGCAGCAGCTTGCCCGGCAGCCCGGCGAACATGTCGACGTGCAGACGCAGGATGAACAGCATCAAACCGCCATTTGCCGAAGGGGTTTCCAGCGCTTCGCCAGTACGCGCATCGAGCATGAAGGTGTGCGAAGAGTTCGGCTCGGTGTCGGCCGTCCTGGCCATGATCGCGAACGCCGCGTTCGGCTCTTCGTCGTCATAACCGAAGTACTGCATGACTTCGCCCGGGCGATGTTTCTGCGCGGCATCGACCAGTTGCTGCAGGTTGAGTTGCGGCGTGTCGGCCGGCATCTCGCGCAGCTCCGGGGCGTTGCCGAGCAAATGATCGATCTCGTGGCTGAAAATCAGCGGCAGACCGGTCAGTGCGAGCATCAGCAGAAACACCGTGCAGATCAGGCTGGTCCAGGTGTGGATGAACGACCAGCGGCGGATGGTTTTACTTTTCATTGCATGACCTTCAAAAACACCAAAGCCGTCCGGTACGGACGGCCTGGGAACAGGGCCTGTTTCAGCTCACTGGCTTACCACTTGTAAGTGGCGCTGGCGACGACACTGCGCTGGTCGCCGTAGTAGCAGTAGAAGCTGTCGCAGGTGGAAATGTAGTCCTTGTCGAACAGGTTGGTCGCGTTCACCGCCAGCGATGCACCTTTGAGACTGTTGTCCAGACGGCCGAGATCATAATGCACGCTGGCGTCGAACACGGTGTAGGCGTCAGCCTTGCCCAGCCAGGTGTTGGCCTTGTCGCCGTAGGTATTGCCGGTGTAGCGCACGCCGGCGCCAATGCCGAAACCGTCGAGCACGCCGGCGTGCCAGGTGTAGTCGGTCCACAGCGAGGCTTGTTGGTTGGGCATCAGTTGCAGACGATTGCCCTTGTCGACGCCTTTCTGCACTTCGGACTTGGCCAGGGTGTAGGCGGCGATGACCTTGAGGTTGTCGGTCACATCCGACACGGCCTCGAGTTCCAGGCCTTTGACCTTCACTTCGCCGGTCTGGCTGGTCACCGAAACGTTGTTGACGAAGGTGTTCACCGCGACGTTCTTCTGGGTCAGGTCATACACGGCGGCGGTCAGCAGGGTCTTGCTGCCCGGAGGCTGGTATTTGATGCCCAGTTCCCACTGCTTGCCTTCGGTTGGCTTGAGCGAGCCGGTCGAGGTGGCATCGGCGCCGGTGGTCGGCTGGAAGGATTCGGCGTAGGACAGGTACGGCACGAAGCCGTTATCGAAGACGTAGCTGAGCGCCGCGTTGCCGCTGAATTTCTTGTCACGCTGGGTGTTGGTCGCATCGCCCTTGTTGAAGAATTCAGTGCTGGTGTGCACCCAGTCTTCACGGCCGCCGAGGGTCAGGCGCCACTGATCGAGGGCCATTTGGTCCTGCACGTAGAGACCGGTCTGGTAGGTCTTCTGGTTGTAGTCGTAAAACGCGGTGGAGCGTGCTGGACGTACGATCGGCTGGCCGTAGATCGGGTTGATGACGTTGGTTTGCAGACCATCGCCAAAGATCGAGGTGTAGTTGGTGTTGCTGCGCTGGTGATCCAGACCCAGCAGCAAGGTGTGGCGAACCTCACCCGTGGCGAAGTCGGCCTGGAAGTTGTTGTCCACGGCAAACTGGCTGATGTCTTCGTCGACGCTGGTGCTGGTGCGGCCGACGTTGCCCTCTGCATCCACGGTGGTAAACGGGTAGGAACCGGGTGTCAGCGACTGGAACGACAGGTCCGACTTGGTGTAGCGCAGGTTCTGTTTGAACTGCCAGACATCGTTCAACCGATGTTCGAAGGCATAACCCAACGCGTAGTAGGTGCGGTCGTAGTATTCCCAATCCGGATCGCCGAGATTCTTGTGATGGGAAATATCACCGAGCGGCGATTTGATCTTCGTGCCCTGGATCGGCAGAAACTGGCTGGTGATGCCGGTGTCGTCGCGGGTGAACTGGCTCAGCAGGGTGAGTTTGGTGTCGTCATCGATGTTCCAGGTCAGGCTCGGCGCGATGTTGTAGCGCTTGTTGTCGACGTGATCGACCTGGGTGCCGCTGTCGCGCACCACGCCGCTGAGGCCATAGAGAAACTGCCCGGCCTCATCGATCTTGCCGGTGCTGGCGAAGTTGATCTGGCGGTGATTGTCGCTGCCGTATTGCAGCTGGATTTCGCTGCTGGCCTCAGCGCTCGGACGGCGGCTGACCATGTCGAGCAAACCGCCCGGCGGGGTCTGGCCGTACACCGACGAGGCCGGGCCACGCAGCAGGGCGAGGCGGTCGAGGTTCCAGGTTTCCTGTTTCGGGTTGGCGTACACGCCTTTGGGCAGCGGCAGGCCATCGAGGAACTGGGTCGGTTCGAAACCGCGCACGCGCAGCCAGTCGGCGCGGGTGTCGCTGCCGTAGCTGCTGGCGGTGATGCCCGGCATGTAGCGCACCGCGTCGTCGAGGCTGTGCACGCTGCGGTCGTCCATTTGCTGACGGGTTGCCACCGAAATCGAACGCGGTGCTTCGACCAGGGCGGTGTCGGTCTTGGTGCCGGCGGCGGTGCGGGTCGCGGTGTAGCCTTCGACCGGGCCCCAGGCGCTTTCAAAGTTTTCCACGCCGATGACCGAAGTCTCCGGCAGGGCCAGCGTGCCTTCCGGCACGGCCACCAGGGTGTAAGTGCCGGCGCTGCTCTGTTCCAGCTGCAGACCAGTGCCGCGCAAAGCCGCGCGCAGGGCACCGGCGGCGTCGTACTGGCCGTTGACCGGCGCCGAGTTTTTGCCGGCGGCCAGCGCAGGATTGAGCGACAGGGCGAGGCCGCCCTGGCTGGCGATCTGGTTCAGGGTGGTCGACAGCGGCGCCGCCGGCAGGTTGTAGGCGCGCACGCTGGACGCTTGCTCAGCGGCGAGCAACGGGCTGCTGATCAGCGGCGTGCCGAAAGCGATGGCAAAAGCCAGCAGACTGGGGCGCAACAAGGTGTCTGGCGAACGGGACATACGGCGGCTCCTGAATGGAAATATTTCTCAATTGCCTGTGTGCCGGACGAGATTGGAAAAGTGATAGGGGTGGGTGGAAATTCTTTTTTTGTTGGAAATGGTTGTGCGGCTGATGGCGCCTTCGCGAGCAGGCTCGCTCCCACAGGTGATCGCATGCCTAAGTGGGAGCGAGCCTGTTCGCGAAGGCGATTTTCCTGCCGACGCATTACTCAGGCTTGATATCAGCCTTCGCCACGGTGACCCAATACGGCGTATGCCGCTCGATCTGCACCGGCAAGGTCGGCAGCAAAGCGCTCAGGGCCTTGTCGGTGTCATGCAATGGAAAGCTGCCGGTAATGCGCAGATCGGCCACTTCCGGCGCCACGCCGAGATGCCCGCGACGGTAGCGCCCCAATTCATGCAGCAGATCGCCCAGCCGCGCGTTATCCACCACCAGCATGCCCCGGGTCCAGGCATCGGCGCCGGGGGCGAGGGCGGCAATCGAGCCCAACCCGTCACTGCGCAGCAACACCTGCTGGCCTTCGCGCAGAATCTGTTCTTGCGGGTTGGCTTGGGCATGTGCCGCCACCGCTGACTGCAACACGCTCAGCCGTGTGCCATCGTCCTCGCGTTTGACCAGAAACCGCGTGCCCAGCGCGCGCATGCTGCCTTCGCGGGTTTCGACGATAAACGGCCGCGCATCGCCATGCCCGGTCTCGACGAGGATTTCGCCTTCCTGCAACACGATCAAGCGGCGCTTGTCATCGAAGCGTACGTCGACCGCGCTGTGGGTATTGAGGTTGAGCAGGGTGCCGTCGGACAGGCGCACGGTGCGCTGTTCGCCGGTGGCGGTGCGTTGATCGGCGAGCCAGTAATCCAGCGGCAGATAGCGCTCGCTGGCAAACAGCCCTAGCCCGATGATCACCACGACACTGGCCAGCCCACTGCCGAGTTTTCGCATGCGCCGACGGATGCCTTCGCGCGATTGCAGCAACGCACTTCGGGCCGGGCCCCTGGCGACGCTGAAGCGGTGATCGAGCATGCCCAACTGACGCCAGGCGCGGGCATGTTCTTCATGGGCCGCGTGCCATTTGGCGAATTCCTCGCGCTCCAGTGCGGTGCTCGAATCGAGGGTCAATTGCCAGGCAATCGCCGCGTCCAGCACATGCGCCGGCACCGGGCGCGAACTGGCCGCGGTCATGTCGGCTCACCGTACAGGGCGATGTAGCACTGGCGCAGGCCTTGGGCCAGATACTGCCGCACACGCGGTACCGAGACACCGAGTTTGTCTGCGATTTCGGCGTGGCTGAGGCCGTCGAGGCGGTTATACAGAAAGGCTGCGCGGGCCTTGGTCGACAACCTGCCGAGCAGGCGATCGATGGCTTTGAGGTCGTCGAGGATCATTTGCTGTTCTTCCACCGACGGCTGCTCGTCTTCGGGGATCAGCATCAGTTCGGTGAGGTAGGCCTGTTCCAGCGCGGCGCGGCGGAAGTAGTCGAACAACAGGCCTTTGGCGATCGCCACCAGAAACGCCCGAGGTTCGCGCGGCGTCACCAGTTCGTCGCGGTTGAGCAGGCGCACGAAGGTGTCCTGGCTCAGGTCTTCGGCACGCTGCGGACACGCAACATTGCGCCGCAACCACGCCAGCAGCCAACCGCGATGGTCGCGATACATCGCACCGACGAGCTCACTGTGGGGGTTGGGCACTGACGACACCGGACATCACCGATTGGGAAATGTTAACTAACGAGAATAGTTCGCGATTCTGGCAGAGGTGGGAATGGTTAGCAATTGGCCACTGGTCAGGTGATGAATCAAGGGCAGCCCCTCACCCTAGCCCTCTCCCGGAAGGAGAGGGGACTGATCGGGGGATATTCTGGAGGTACACCGACCTGAACGATTTTCAGCGATTCCTCAATCGACTCGGTCTTTCAGGTCGATATAAGGCTTCAGACACCACGATCGGCTCCCTCTCCCCTCCGGGAGAGGGCTGGGGTGAGGGGCTTTTGATCTGAATGATTCTAAAAGGACGGCGCCTGCTGCCTGCGCTTCCACTGGCTCAACCGCTGCTGCAACTGCAACGGACTGTAAATCTGCTGCGCCCGCGCGCGGCTGAACAGAATCAATGCCAACTCCGCCGTGGCCAGCGCATCGGCACTCGCGTTATGCCGCTCGAACACTTCAAGCCGGAACCATTCGATCCACTCATCCAGACCGGCCTCGCGAATCTGCGCCTGCGGACATAACAGCGGCGCAATGTCCGCCACATCCAGAAACACATGCTGCAGCTTATGCCCCAAGTGTTCCTTAACTGCACGCCCGAGCATGTGCTGATCGAACGGCGCATGAAACGCCAGCACCGGGCTGTCGCCGATGAACTCCAGCAACTCCAGCAACGCTTCCGCCGGGTCGCTGCCTGCGGCAATTGCACTAGGGCCGAGGCCATGAATCAGCACGCTGGGGCTGAGCTTCAATTCGCGGCATTGCAAGGTGCGTTCGAACTGCTGACGGAAATCGATCGCGCCGTCCTCGATCACCACCGCGCCGATCGACAGAACCCGATCCTTGCTCATATTCAGGCCGGTGGTCTCCAGGTCCAGCACCACCCAGCGCTGCTCGCGCAGGCTGCATTCGCTCAGCTCGGCAAGCGCCGGCAGCTTCGCCAGCCGCTGCTGCAAGTCCGCCGACACCACGGGGCTGGCCGGGCGCAGCCAGGAGAACAGGCTCATAGCTGATACCGCAAGGTCAGGCTGCTTTGCAGGCGCTGCGCTTGGCGCAGGGATTCACGCAGGATGCGCCGGTCAAGGTGATTGAGGCTGTCGGGATCGACGCGGTTGGAGTACGGCTGGTTCTCCCGGGTTTGCAACTGATGCTGCTGCATCCGCGTTTGTTGAATGAAGTGATAGGCCTCTTCATACGCCGCGCCGTCGAGCGGCTCGATGACCTCTTTATCGACCAGTTGGCGAAAGCGTTCGAGGGTGTTATTGGCGTCGATTCCGTTGGCCAGCGCCAGCAGACGGGCGCCGTCCACGAACGGCGTCAGGCCCTGGATTTTCAGATCCAGCGTGGCCTTCTCACCGTTCTTGCGGGCGAGCACGAATTCACGGAAGCGCCCAACGGGAGGGCGATTGCGCAGCGCATTTTCGGCGAGCATGCGCTGGAACAGACGGTTGTCAGCGACCTGATCGAGGATGCCCCGGCGCAATTGCTCGCAGCCTTGCTCATCGCCCCAGACCACGCGCAGGTCGAAATAAATGCTCGAGCCCAGCAGGTTCTCCGGCGTGGCTTCGCGGATGAACGCCGCGAAGCGTCGTGCCCATTCGGCCCGCGACAGACACAGCTCGGGATTGCCGGCCATGATGTTGCCCTTGCACAGTGTAAAGCCGCACTGCGCCAGGCTCTGGTTGATCTGCTGGGCAATCGGCAGCAGCTTGCCGCGTATTTCTGCTGCGTGCGCGGCATCGCGTGCATCGAACAGGATGCCGTTGTCCTGATCGGTGTGCAGCGTCTGTTCGCGCCGGCCCTCGCTGCCGAAACACAGCCAGCTGAACGGCACGCCCGGGTCGCCCTTTTCGGCGAGGGTCAGTTCAATGACCCGACACACCGTGTGATCGTTGAGCAGTGTGATGATGTGGGTGATCTGCGTCGATGACGCGCCGTGGGCGAGCATGCGCTCGACCAGTTGGCCGATCTCGCCGCGCAAGGTCACCAGTTGCTCGATCCGTTGCGCGCTGCGGATGGTCCGGGCGAGGTGGACCAGATCGACCCGTTGCAGGGAGAACAGGTCACGCTCGGACACCACACCGCACAGGCGTTGATCCTTGACCAGACAGACGTGAGCGATGTGCCGCTCGGTCATGGCGATCGCCGCATCGAATGCGCTGTGATCCGGCGACAGATAAAACGGTGAACGGGTCATGTGCTGTTCGATGGCGTCGCTGAAATCACCGACACCTTCGGCGACCACATGGCGCAAATCGCGCAGGGTGAAAATCCCCAGCGGCGCCTTGTGCTCATCCACTGCGACGATGCTGCCGACCTGTTGCTCGTGCATCAGCTTCACCGCTTCACGCAACGGCGTCTCGGCGCTGCAAGTCACCGGATGGCGCATCGCAAGTTCACCGAGACGGGTGTTCAGCGAGTATTGAGTGCCGAGGGTCTCCACGGCTTTTTGCTGGACTTGCTGGTTGACCTGATCGAGCAGGCTGCTCACCCCACGCAAGGCGAAATCGCGGAAGGCGCTGGAAAGGGCGAACAGTTTGATGAACGCCAGTTTGTTCAGTTGCAGGCAGAAGGTGTCTTCGCCCGCCAGATGTTCGGTGCGAGTGGCGCGTTCACCGAGCAGCGCCGCCAGCGGAAAGCATTCGCCGGTGGTGATTTCGAACGTGGTTTCGGTGCCGGGTTTGGTGATGTGCTGACGTTCGCCGACCACCCGACCCTGTTTGACGATATAAAAGTGCTCCACCGGGCCGTCGGCCGGTTTGATGATGCTCTCGCCCTGGGCAAAAAAACGCAGCTGACATTGCTCCACCAGATAGGCGAGGTGGGCGTGTTCCATCTGATTGAAGGGCGGGAAGCGCTGGAGGAATTGCAGGGTGCCCTGAATGTTCTGCAACACCGCGGTTTTCCCTGCCTGGGTGAAGGCGTCCGCTTTGCTCATAACCATTACCGCAGTCTTTTTCGAATTGTTGTTGTCGGATCGTTGCCACCATGGTCGACCCCGGCGGGCAGGGTGCCCATTGGACGTAAGTCTAGGTTTTGCCACCATTGGCCGATTTTCGGAAATAACCTACGCAAAAGCTCGGAAAAGCTTGCGCTAGCCACTTGGAAAAAATTCCGACGAAGTGCACATTGAAGCGCTGTCCGGTGATGTCTGACGACTTGCCAGGGATTGTTTGAACATTTAGAGAGCGCCATGTCCGACCACGATATTTTGAGCGACGCCGAGCGAGAAGCGCTCAGCGCAGTCATGCTCGAACCTGATCTGCCGCCGCAGCGTGTCCTGATCGTCGACGACGACAAGGACGCCCGCGAGCTGTTGTCGGAGATACTCGCGCTGGACGGCATTCGCTGCATGACCGCAGCCAGCGGTGAAACCGCGCTGAAAATGCTCGATGAAAAGCCTTCGATCGGTCTGGTGATTACCGACCTGCGCATGGGCAATGTCGACGGCCTCGAGCTGATTCGCCAGGTGCGTGAATCGGTACGGGCAGCGATGCCAATCATCATCGTCTCCGGCGATGCCGACGTGAAAGATGCGATCGAAGCGATGCATTTGAGCGTGGTGGATTTTCTGCTCAAGCCGATTGATACGGGCAAGTTGCTTGAGTTGGTGAAGCATGAATTGGGCATTGAGCCCTAGAAGCCCCTCACCCTAACCCTCTCCCAGAGGGAGAGGGGACTGACCGCGGTGAATGTTGGAGGTACACCGACCTGAATTTCATGAGTCGAACTCAGGAATTGAAACTTCCCCAATCTGCTCCCTTTCCCCTCTACCCCTTGGGGGAGAGGGCTGGGGTGAGGGGGGATGGATCTCAAGCCCACCACAACAATCCAACCCACCTCACAAACAAAAAGGCCCTGATCTCTCGATCAGGGCCTTTTTCACTTCCAGCGTCAGCGCAAATTACAGACCATTCGCGGCCTTGAACTCGCGACGACGACGGTGCAGCACCGGCTCGGTGTAGCCGTTCGGTTGCCTGGTGCCTTCGATCACCAGTTCGACCGCCGCCTGGAAGGCGATGTTGCTGTCGAAGTCCGGTGCCAGCGGGCGATACAGCGGGTCGTTGGCGTTCTGGCGGTCAACCACTGGCGCCATGCGCTTGAGGCTTTCCATCACTTGCTCTTGGCTGACGATACCGTGGCGCAGCCAGTTGGCGATGTGCTGGCTGGAGATCCGCAGCGTCGCACGGTCTTCCATCAGGCCGACGTCGTTGATGTCCGGCACTTTGGAGCAACCGACACCCTGGTCGATCCAGCGCACCACGTAACCGAGAATGCCCTGGGCGTTGTTGTCCAGTTCGTTCTTGATCTGCTCTGGTGTCCAGTTCGGGTTGACCGCCAGCGGGATGGTCAGGATGTCATCCACCGAGGCACGGGCACGTTTGGCCAGTTCGGCCTGACGCGCAAACACGTCAACCTTGTGGTAGTGCAGCGCGTGCAGCGCAGCGGCAGTCGGCGATGGCACCCAGGCAGTGTTGGCGCCGGCGAGTGGGTGATCGATTTTCTGCTCGAGCATCGCTGCCATCAGATCCGGCATGGCCCACATGCCTTTACCGATTTGCGCACGACCTTGCAGGCCAGTGCTCAGACCGATATCGACGTTCCAGTTCTCGTAGGCGCCGATCCACTTCTCGGCCTTCATGTCCGCCTTGCGCACCACTGGGCCGGCCTCCATGGACGTGTGGATTTCGTCGCCGGTACGGTCGAGGAAACCGGTGTTGATGAACACCACGCGCTCGCTGGCGGCCTTGATGCAAGCCTTGAGGTTGACCGTGGTGCGGCGCTCCTCGTCCATGATCCCGACTTTCAGGGTGTTGCGCGGCAAGCGCAGGACATCTTCGATGCGCCCGAACAGCTCGTTGGTGAACGCCGCTTCTACCGGGCCGTGCATCTTCGGTTTGACGATGTACACCGAACCGGTGCGGGTGTTGCGCCGCGAGGTGTTGCCGTTGAGGTTGTGCATTGCCGCCAGACAGGTCACCAGACCATCGAGGATACCTTCCGGTACTTCGTTGCCTTGGCTGTCGAGGATCGCATCGATGGTCATCAGGTGGCCGACGTTGCGCACGAACAACAGCGAACGACCGTGCAGGGTCACTTCTCCGCCATTGGGCGCGGTGTAGGTGCGATCCGGGTTCATGGTGCGGGTGAAGGTCTGGCCGCCCTTGGACACGGATTCCGCGAGGTCGCCCTTCATCAGGCCGAGCCAGTTGCGGTAGATCACCACTTTGTCGTCGGCATCGACGGCGGCCACGGAGTCTTCGCAGTCCATGATCGTGGTCAGCGCCGCTTCCATGAGGATGTCTTTGACCCCGGCGGCATCGGTCTGGCCGACCGGAGTGCTGGCATCGATCTGGATTTCGAAGTGCAGGCCGTTGTGCTTGAGCAGAACGGCGATCGGCGCGTTTGCGTCACCCTGGAAACCGATCAACTGAGCGTCATCGCGCAGGCCGCTGTTGCTGCCGCCCTTGAGCGTCACGACCAGTTTGCCGTCAGCGATCCTGTAGCCGGTCGAATCGACGTGGGAGCCTGCGGCCAATGGCGCGGCTTCGTCGAGGAAGGCGCGGGCGAAGGCGATGACTTTGTCGCCACGCACCTTGTTGTAGCCTTTGCCTTTTTCCGCGCCGCCGTCTTCGCTGATCGCGTCGGTGCCGTAGAGAGCGTCGTACAGCGAGCCCCAGCGGGCGTTCGAAGCATTGAGCGCGAAGCGCGCATTCATCACCGGCACGACCAATTGCGGGCCGGCGGTGCGGGCAATTTCATCATCGACGTTTTGCGTCGTCGCCTGGAAATCAGCCGCTTCTGGCAGCAGATAACCGATCTCTTGCAGGAAAGCTTTGTAGGCCACGGCGTCGTGCGCCTGGCCGGCATGCTGCTGATGCCAGGCATCGATGCGCGCCTGGAAGTCATCGCGTTTGGCGAGTAGGGCTTTGTTCTTCGGCGCCAGGTCATGAATGACCTTGTCGGCACCTTCCCAGAATTGTTCGGCGGTGAGGCCGGTACCGGGAATGGCTTCGTTGTTCACGAAGTCGAACAGGACTTTGGCGACCTGCAGGCCACCGACTTGAACGTGTTCAGTCATTGCTTGCCTCACTCTGCTCAGCTATTTCGCTTTTCAGCTCGTCAATTTAACAATGAAGCTTCCGGCCATTTAAACCACAAACCTGCGGACCAGTACATGCCATTGCTGGCGGCTGGGCTAGGACCAATCAACGGCTTGGAGGCCTTGCTGACGGGGCTTTCAGGGTTGCGAAGGGCCTTGGGCAGACATCGATCCAGCGTTATGTAGTGCGCGCTGCGGCATACTACATGATGAGTTGCGCTTGTGAAAATCAGACTAATTACGTCGTTCTGCGACCTCATGACGCATTGCGGTCACGTCGCGGAACGGGATGTTCTCAAAAAAGCATTGGATTGTTCCAGCTAAATATCGAAAGTTGTACACATAATTACTGTTTGACTGCTATGGCGCGATTTGGCGTCTCCCCCTTTGCGATGAGCGAATCTGTGGCGAGGGGATTTATCCCCGTTTGGGTGGCGAAGCCGCCCCCTGCGGTCCGGCTGGCAGACCCAATTGGCAGGACTCACGACTGCTGCGCAGCCGGACGGGGATAAATCCCCTCGCCACAGGTCATCATCTGCCAGCACTGGGTCAGGCTGAATCAAGCCGCTTGCCTATACTTGCCCTTCGATAACAAAAGTCATGACAAGAGGGCTGCGCCATGGACCATCTCGTACTCACCGTTTTCGCCCCGGACAAGCCCGGGCAGGTCGAGCGCATCGCCCAATGCATTGCCGAGCACGGCGGCAATTGGCTGGAAAGCCGCATGTCACGCATGGCCGGGCAGTTCGCCGGGATTCTGCGCGTGGGCGTGCCGGCGGAGGCTTACGACGAACTGGTCGATGCCCTGCAAGCGCTGTCGGCCCATGGCATTCGGGTATTGATTGCCGAAAGCGGAGTGGAGCAGTCCTGCACGTGGAAACCGATCGCCATGGAACTGGTCGGCAATGACCGGCCGGGTATCGTCCGCGATATCACTCGGCTGTTGAGCGAGCAGGGCGTAAACCTGGAGCGACTGGTAACTGAGGTGCGCCCGGCGCCGATGAGCAGCGAGCCGCTGTTTCACGCCGAGGCGATTCTCGCGGTACCACTGACGCTGTCGCTGGATGTGTTGCAGGCGCGCCTGGAAACCCTGGCCGATGATCTGATGGTCGAACTGGTGTTACGCACAGAGGTTTAAACGTTCACAGCGTTATTCAGGTTTAACGTGCACCTGCCTGTGGATAACCTGTAGAGACAGACCGCCACGCCACGCCGGCCGTGGCTTTGCGCCCGTTGATCAAAAAACCGCCAACATTCAGTGACTTGCGCACAAACGGCGGGGATCACGCTGTGGATAAGCTTGGGAAGGAACGATGCAGGCCACGAGAACCGTGGCCTGCGGAGCTTTGTGCGTTTTTTGATCAGGCCCGTCGGCGCAAACTTATCCACGCATCAACGCTGTAGACCGCCAGACCGGCCCAGATAAACATGAACGCGACCAGCGTGCTGGACGACAAATGCTCGCCAAATAGCAGCACGGCTTGCAGCAACACCAGCGTCGGCGCGATGTATTGCAGGAAGCCGATGGTGGTGTAGGGCAAGTGGCGGGTGGCGGCGTTGAAACACACCAATGGCACCAGCGTCACCGGGCCGGCAGCCACGAGCCACCAGGCTTCGGAGGTGGTCCAGAAGGCCGGCTGCACACTCGTGGCAGTCTGATTGAACAGCAACCATGCAATCGCGATCGGCACCAGCATCCAGGTTTCCACCACCAGTCCCGGCAACGCCTTGACCGGCGCCTGCTTGCGGATCAGGCCATAGAAACCGAAGGTCAGCGCCAGCGCCAGCGACACCCATGGCAGACTGCCGACCTGCCACACCTGCTGCGCCACGCCGATGGCAGCCAGCCCGACCGCCACCCACTGCATGCGCCGCAGTCGTTCGCCGAGCAGCACCATGCCCAACAGCACGTTGACCAGCGGATTAATGTAATAACCCAGACTCGCCTCGAGCATGCGGCCGTTGTTCACCGACCACACGTAGGTCAGCCAGTTGGCCGCGATCAGCGTGCCGCTCAGAGCCAGAATCGCCAGGCGCTTGGGATTGTCGAGCAACTCGCGCAGCCAGCCCGGGTGTTTCCACACCATCAGCAGCAACGCACCGAACAGCGCCGACCACAGCACCCGATGGATGATGATCTCGACGGCCGGGACTTCGGCGATGGCTTTGAAATAGATCGGGAACAGGCCCCAGATGATGTAGGCGCTCAGGCCCAGAATGTACCCGCGACGCGGGTTGGCGGCTTGCATGCAGAATCCTTGCTCAGGCAGCTGACAAAGGAGGGATTGTAAGGAGATTTGTCTGCAAGTGAGTTGTGAATTTGTGAACACCGGACAAATGTAGGAGTGAGCCTGCTCGCGATAGCGTTGGGTCAGCCAACATCAAAGTTGAATGTCCGTCCGCTATCGCGAGCAGGCTCGCTCCCACAGGGTTCAGGTTTGAATCAGAAGAGTTTCAGCGGCTCTTCATTCAGTGCCGCCAGCTGCTCACGCAAGGCCAGCACCTGGTCGCCCCAATACCGCTCCGTGCCAAACCACGGAAAGCTGCGCGGGAATGCCGGGTCGTCCCAGCGCCGCGCCAGCCAGGCGCTGTAGTGCATCAGGCGCAGGGCGCGCAACGGTTCGATCAGCGCCAGTTCGCGCGGGTCGAAATCATGGAATTCGTTGTAGCCGTCCATCAATTCCGACAACTGCCCAAGACACTCCTGACGATCGCCGGCGAGCATCATCCAGATGTCCTGCACCGCCGGGCCCATGCGGCAATCGTCGAGGTCGACGATGTGGAACATCTCGTCGCGGCACATCATGTTGCCGGGGTGGCAGTCACCATGCATGCGGATGTTCTGGTGCGGCGTAGCGGCGTAGACATCTTCGACGCGTTTGAGCAGGTCGCGGGCAACCGACTCGTACGCCGGCAGCAGGCTCTTGGGAATGAAATTGCCCTCAAGCAGGGTGTTCAGCGAGGCATGGCCGAAGTTTTGCACCGCGAGGGCTTCGCGGTGCTTGAACGGCTTGGTACCGCCCACCGCATGCATGCGCCCGAGCAACTGGCCGAGGCGATACAGCTGATCAAGGTTGCCCGGCTCCGGCGCGCGGCCCCCACGGCGCGGGAACAGGGTGAAGCGGAAACCGGCGTGCTCATGCAGGGTTTCACCGTTATGGATCAGCGGCGCTACCACCGGAATGTCGATGTTGGCCAGTTCGAAAGTGAACTGGTGCTCTTCGAGTATGGCCTCGTTGGTCCAGCGCTGCGGACGATAGAACTTGGCAATCAGCGGCTCGGAGTCTTCGATACCGACCTGATACACACGGTTTTCGTAGCTGTTGAGCGCCAGAATGCGCGCGTCGCTGAGGAAACCGATGCTTTCAACGGCATCCAGGACGAGATCGGGGGTGAGGGTTTCAAACGGGTGGGCCATGCTGACTCCTGCGCGCAGCAGGCTGCTGCGTCCGGCTCGGCATGGTAGCGCAGATGGCGGCGGAGGTGGTTGGTGTCATTGCTGATGCCATCGCTGGCAAGCCGGCTCCCACAGGTTTTGCGCAAGACCTGTGGGAGCTGGCTTGCCAGCGATGAGGGTTTATCAGGCGCCGACGATCCCACCATCCTCGCGCGTAATAGCCATCACCGAAGACCTTGGCTTGCCATTGGGCAGATGCTCGGGGAAGGTCGAACCGCCGTTCTCGCCTGGATGCTGAATCCCGACAAACAGGGTTTTCTGATCCGGCGAGAAGCTGATCCCGGTCACTTCACAACCCACCGGCCCGACCATGAAACGGCGAATCTCACCGGTCGCAGGATCGGCGCAGAGCATCTGGTTGTTGCCCATGCCGGCGAAGTCGCCAGCGTTGCTCGAGTCGCCGTCGGTGAGAATCCACAGGCGTCCGGCCTTGTCGAAACCCAGACCGTCGGGGCTGTTGAACATGTTCTGCGGGGTGATGTTCGATGAGCCACCCTTCGGCGTCCCGGCATGCACGCCCGGGTTGCCGGCGACCACAAACAGATCCCAGGCAAATGTCTTCGAGGCATGGTCATCGCGGTCGGTGCGCCAGCGCAGAATTTGCCCATAGACGTTCTTCTCGCGCGGGTTCGGCCCGCCCACCGGTTGACCGTCTTCGCCACGTTTGGCGTTGTTGGTCAGGGTGCAATAAACCTGGCCGTCCTTGGGGCTGACGACGATCCACTCCGGGCGGTCCATGCGTGTTGCGCCGACGACGCTGGCGGCAAGGCGCGCGTGAATCAGCACTTCCGCCTGATCGGCAAATCCGCTGCTGGCGTCGATGCCGTTCTTGCCGTGGGTCAGTTCGATCCACTGGCCCCGGCCTTTCGGGTGATCAGGGTTGCCGTCGCCGGCATCGAATTTGGCCACATACAACGTGCCGTGATCGAGGATGTCGCGGTTGGCCTTCTGATTGCGATGGTTGATGCGATCGCGGCTGACGAATTTGTAGATGAACTCGCCACGTTCGTCGTCGCCCATGTACACCACAGCGCGACCATCGTCGGTCTCGGCGAGTGCGGCGTTTTCATGCTTGAAGCGGCCCAGCGCGGTGCGTTTGACCGGAGTCGATTGCGGATCGAATGGGTCGATCTCGACCACCCAGCCGTGACGGTTGAGCTCGTTGGGGTTCTTGGCCATGTCGAAGCGCGGGTCGTGCGGGTGCCAGTTGATGTCCTTGCTGCTGGCGACAACGCCGTAGCGCTTTTGCGCGGCATCGAATTGCTGCTGGGCGTTGCTGCTGCCGAAGCAGTCGGTGAAGTTTTCTTCGCAGGTCAGGTAGGTACCCCACGGCGTCTTGCCGTTGGCGCAGTTCTGGAACGTGCCGAGGACTTTCTTGCCGTGCTTGTCGGCAGCGGTTTTCATCAAGTCGTGGCCGCGGGCCGGACCGCTGATGCGCAGCGGCGAGTTGCCGTGGATGCGGCGGTTATAGCGCGAGCCCTGGACGAATTGCCACTGGCCGTTCTTGCGCTGCACTTCGATCACCGACACGCCTTCGCAGGCCAATGCCTTGCGCACATCCTCAGCCGACTGCGGCATGCCGCCATGTGGATACAGGTAGCGGTAGTTGGTGTATTCGTTGTTGATCGCCATCAGCGCGCGGTTCTTGTCGTCCGGGAAGGCGAACAGGCTCATGCCGTCATTGTTGTCGCCGAACTGCACTTCCTGTGCGGCAGCGGTGCCGTTACCGCTCGGGTCGAAGGCCGGGCCGTTCTTGTGCAACGGCTGGCCCCAACTGATCAGCACCGAAGACTTGTAGCCCTTGGGCAGGCTGATGGCGTCGGTGGTCGCCGCCGGAATGCTCTCGAAACCGAGCAGGCGGCTGTTGCCGGCGCTGACGCTGGCGGCCATGACGCTGCGGCTCAGCAGGTTGCCGCCGAGGAACATCGCCGCGCCGCACAAGGCACCGGCGCTGATGAAACCGCGACGGCTGAGGCCGACCATTTTTTCCAGATCAGTGGATTGGTTTTCTTCTAATAGGCTCACATCAGGCTCCCTGCTTGGTTATGGGCAACACCTTAATGCGGGTCGATGACGCTTTTGTGGCAAGACAAATCAGAGCGGCGTGCCGATCAGCACGTTGGACGGCGCACATTGCACCTGCACCGGATTGCCGACCTCCAGCCCGTGGCTGCGCAAGTGCAGCGGTTCGGCCAAGGCGCAAAGTGTCTGGCCGTTGGGCAGGGAAATGCGCACTTCGCTGGGTCCGTCCTCGGCATCGAGGATCGCTTCGATGGTGCCGCGCAGGACATTGTGTCCGGGCGTTGCCGACTGATCGGCGCCGAGCAACTCAAGCCAGCCAGCCTTGATCAGCGCCATCACTTCGGTACCGATCTGCAATTCCAGATGCACGGTGCTGTCGTGGGTGATCTGCGCCTCCAGAGCAATGCCTTCGGCCAGTTCAAGGCGGATCAAGTCATTGCGACCCTGCGCCTGAATCGCTGCCACCGTGCCATGCAGCTGATTACGCGCGCTGGTCCTGAGCATCAGGCGCCCGAGCAGGTCGAGATCGCTGGCGTCTTCCGCCGCTTCCAGCACCTGCGCCTGCAACGCCTGCAATTTCTGATACAGGCGCAGCACCCGCTCGCCCTCGCTGGACAGTCTGGCGCCGCCACCACCCTTGCCGCCCACCACGCGCTCGACCAAAGGCTTCTGCGCCAGATTGTTCAGCTCATCAATCGCATCCCATGCCGCCTTGTAACTAAGCCCCGCGCTTTTCGCCGCACGGGTGATCGAGCCCTGCTCGGCGATGTGTTGCAGCAGGGCAATGCGCTGCGGACGGCGGACGATGTGTTGGGAGAGCAGGGTGGGCAGGGACATATCAGAACGCTTCTGGCTCGGGCGATGAGAGGGACGTTGGCCACTTGCAACGCATGAGTCAAGCCTGACGCAAAGCCCCCTGTGGGAGCGAGCCTGCTCGCGAAAGCGGTTTGACCAACAACAGCTTTGTTGAATGTGATGCCCATTCGCGAGCAGGCTCGCTCCCACACGATATCTGTATTCGCTTCAGGTACCGGGCTTCGGCGTACGGGCCAGGCAATACACATCGACCCGCGCCGCCCCTGCATTCATCAACAACCGCGCCAAAGCCTGAGCGGTTGCGCCAGTAGTCAGGACGTCGTCAACCAGCGCGAAATGGCGGCCACTGACCTGCGCGTCAGGCACCAGCGCAAAGGCATTGCGCAAATTGCGTTTGCGCGCCTTGGCGTCGAGATCCTGCTGGGCGTCGGTGTCCATGACTCGCCTTAGAAGCTGTTCTTCACAGGGCAGATCCAGAGAAACACTCAACCAGCGCGCGAGCATCGCCGCTTGATTGAATCCTCGCCGACGCAGTCGTTTATTCGCCAACGGCACCGGTAGCAACACATCAGGTCGCGGTAAGTCCTCGGCGAAGCGATGCTGCAGGTATTGGCCGAGAACGTCGGCGAGCAGGTGACCAAACGGCCATTTCGCGTTGTGTTTAAACCGTGTAATCAGACTGTCCACGGGGAAGCCATAAACCCAGGGCACGGCGACCTGTTCGAAGGCCGGAGGCTCTAGCAGGCATTCGCCGCAAGTCAGGCCATCCGCCGCCAGTGGCAAAGCGCAGCTCTGACAATGGCTGCCGAGCCAGGGCAGCTCGGTTTCACAGGCCTCGCACATTGGCATTTGTGCTTCTGCGGGCTCATCGCACAGCAAACAGGTCTGTACGATTTTTAAACAGATGTAAACCTGCTCCTTGTATTGCGGTTGACAGCGCATCGCTCTTCCTTAAATATGCCGAACATCCGTGTAGCGCCTGTGGGTATTCCGTTTCCCCCAGCGCCAGCCAAGCATAACCAAGGAATTGCCCATGAGCGCGAGCACCACCGCCACCCTGCGTCACGATTGGTCTCTGGCCGAAGTCAAAGCACTCTTCGTACAGCCATTCAACGACTTGCTGTTCCAGGCGCAAACGGTGCACCGCGCACATTTCAACGCCAACCGCGTGCAGGTCTCGACACTGTTGTCGATCAAGACCGGTGCCTGCCCGGAAGACTGCAAGTACTGCCCGCAGTCCGGGCACTACAACACCGGGCTGGAAAAAGAAAAACTGATGGAAGTGCAGAAGGTCCTCGAAGAGGCGGCCCGCGCGAAAGCCATTGGTTCAACGCGGTTCTGCATGGGCGCGGCGTGGAAACATCCATCCGCCAAAGACATGCCGTATGTGTTGAAGATGGTTGAAGGAGTGAAAGCCCTCGGCCTGGAAACCTGCATGACCCTCGGACGTCTCGATCAGGAGCAGACCGAAGCGCTGGCCAAGGCCGGTCTCGATTACTACAACCACAACCTCGACACCTCGCCGGAGTTCTACGGCAGCATCATCACCACCCGTACTTACAGCGAACGTCTGCAGACGCTGGCCTATGTACGCGAGTCGGGAATGAAAATCTGCTCCGGCGGCATTCTCGGCATGGGCGAATCGCTGGACGATCGCGCCAATCTGCTGATCCAGTTGGCCAACCTGCCGGAGCACCCGGAATCGGTGCCAATCAACATGCTGGTGAAAGTCGCCGGCACGCCGCTGGAAAACGCCGAAGACATCGACCCGTTCGACTTCATCCGCATGCTCGCCGTCGCGCGCATCCTCATGCCGCAATCCCACGTGCGCCTGTCCGCCGGTCGCGAAGCGATGAACGAGCAGATGCAGGCCCTGGCATTTTTCGCTGGCGCCAACTCGATTTTCTACGGCGACAAATTGCTCACCACCGCCAACCCGCAGGCGGACAAGGACATGCAGCTGTTCGCGCGCCTCGGTATCCAGCCGGAGGCTCGCGAAGAGCACGCGGATGAAGTGCACCAAGCGGCGATCGAGCAGGCGCTGGTGGAGCAGAAGAGCAGCGAGCAGTTCTATAACGCTGCCATCTAAAAGCTGCACGGATTGCGCTGAAGGAATGCAAAACCCCTGTGGGAGCGAGCCTGCTCGCGAAAGCGGTTTGGCCGCGAATATCCATGTTGGATGTGACGCCCATTCGCGAGCAGGCTCGCTCCCACAGGGGATCTGTGTCATTTGAAAATCGAGGCCTGCATGTCATTCGATCTCGCCGCACGCCTTGCTGCCCGTCGTGCCGACAACCTTTATCGCCACCGCCCGCTGCTCGACTCGCCGCAAGGCCCGCAAGTCGTGGTTGACGGCCAGCCGCTGCTCGCTTTCTGCAACAACGACTATCTGGGCCTGGCCAATCATCCGCAGGTGATCGAAGCCTGGCGCGCCGGCGCTGAACGTTGGGGTGTCGGCGGTGGCGCGTCCCATCTGGTGATCGGCCACAGCAGCCCGCATCACGCGCTGGAAGAAGCGCTCGCCGATCTGACCGGGCGCCCACGCGCGCTGCTGTTCACCACCGGCTACATGGCCAACCTCGGCGCGGTCACCGCGCTGGTCGGGCAGGGCGATACGGTGCTCGAAGACCGGCTCAATCATGCCTCGTTGCTGGACGCAGGCCTGTTGTCCGGCGCGCGTTTCAACCGCTATCTGCACAACGACGCCGAAAGCCTGGGCAAACGCCTGGAGAAAGCCACTGGCAACACACTGGTGGTGACCGATGGCGTATTCAGCATGGACGGTGACATCGCCAATTTGCCGGCACTGGCCCGCGCGGCCAAGGCCAAAGGCGCGTGGCTGATGGTCGACGATGCCCACGGCTTCGGCCCGTTGGGCGCCAACGGTGGCGGTATCGTCGAGCATTTCGGCTTGAGCCAGGACGATGTGCCGGTGCTGGTCGGCACCCTCGGCAAAGCCTTCGGCACCGCCGGGGCCTTTGTCGCTGGCAGCGAAGAGTTGATCGAAAGCCTGATCCAGTTCGCCCGCCCGTACATCTACACCACCAGCCAACCGCCGGCGCTGGCCTGCGCGACGCTGAAAAGCCTCGAGCTGTTGCGCAGTGAACACTGGCGCCGTGAGCATTTGCAGACACTGGTCCGCCAGTTCCGCCACGGCGCCGAGCAGATCGGGCTGGAGCTGATGGACAGCTTCACGCCGATCCAGCCGATCATGATCGGCGATGCCGGCCGCGCGGTGCGGCTGTCGCAAATGCTCCGCGAGCGCGGCTTGATGGTGACCGCAATTCGCCCACCGACCGTGCCGGCCGGCAGCGCGCGGTTGCGCGTCACTCTGACCGCCGCCCACAGCGAGGCACAGGTGCAACAGTTGCTGGAAGGGTTGGCAGATTGTTTCGCCCGATTGTCGTTGGAGCCAAGCCATGCGTAATCGTCTGATCCTGCTGCCCGGCTGGGGCCTCGGCGTGTCGCCGCTGGAACCGCTGGCCGCAGCATTGCGCGGCCTCGACGAACATCTGCAAGTCGAGATCGAACCGCTGCCGGAGCTGGACTCCGCTGACCTTGAAGACTGGCTCGACGAACTCGATGCGCGCATTCCGCAGGAAGTCTGGCTTGGTGGCTGGTCGCTGGGCGGCATGCTCGCGTCTGAGTTGGCGGCACGACGCGGCGAGGCGTGCTGCGGGCTGCTGACGCTGGCGAGCAACCCTGCGTTTGTCGCCCATGAGCAGTGGCCGAACGCGATGCCTGGCGAGACGTTCGATGCGTTTCTTGCCGGTTGTCAGGCCGACCCGCGTACCACGCTCAAGCGCTTCGCTCTGCTATGTGCGCAAGGTTCACCAGACCCGCGCGGCTTGTCGCGCTTGCTGCTCGCTGGCGCGCCGGCCACCGCGCCGACCGCGCTGATGGCAGGGTTGGAGCTACTCGCGCAGCTGGATACACGCCAGGCGTTGCAGGGGTTTCGCGGCCCGCAGTTTCATCTGTTCGGCGGGCAGGACGCGCTGGTACCGGCGGAAGCGGCCGGCGCATTGTTCGCGCTTTTGCCGGATATCGAAATTGGTCTGATCGAACAGGCCAGCCATGCTTTTCTGCTGGAAGACCCGCATGGAGTCGCGGGCGCGATCCAGGCTTTTCTACATGAGTGCGCTGATGACTGATCTGTCCCTTGTGCTGCCTGAGGGCTTGCCCGACAAGCGCCAGGTGGCGGCGTCTTTTTCCCGCGCTGCGGCCAGTTACGACAGTGTCGCGGAGTTTCAGCGTGACGTCGGCACACAGTTGCTCGGGCGCTTGCCGGCGAGCTTCACGCCGTCGCGTTGGCTCGATCTCGGTTGCGGCACCGGCTACTTCACCCGCGGGCTGGCCTCGCGTTTCACCCAGGGCAGCGGTGTCGCGCTGGACATCGCCGAGGGCATGCTCAATCACGCACGGCCGTTGGGTGGCGCTGAGCATTTCATCGCTGGCGATGCCGAAAGGCTGCCGTTGCAGGATGCTAGCTTCGATCTGATTTTCTCCAGTCTCGCGGTGCAGTGGTGCGCCGACTTCGAGGCGGTGCTCGGCGAAGCCTTGCGCGTGCTTAAACCGGGCGGGATTTTTGCGTTTGCTAGTCTCTGTACAGGGACGCTGTTCGAGTTGCGTGAGAGTTGGCAGCAGGTCGACGGGCTGGTGCACGTCAATCGCTTCCGCGCCTTCGCCCGCTATGAGCAGTTATGTGCCGGCAGTGGCATGCGCATTTTGGCGCTGGAGAATCAGCCGCACGTGTTGCATTACCCGGATGTGCGCAGCCTGACCCATGAGCTGAAGGCGTTGGGCGCACACAATCTGAATCCCGGGCGGCCGGGCGGTTTGACCGGACGGGCGCGGATTCTCGGGCTGATCGACGCGTATGAGCGGTTCCGTCAGGCGTCGGGGCTGCCGGTAACGTATCAGGTGGTATACGCCGTGTTGGAGAAACCTCTATGAGCGCAGCCTATTTCGTCACCGGTACCGACACCGATGTCGGCAAAACCACCGTTGCTGCCGGATTGCTCCATGCGGCGCGGTCGGCAGGCTTGAGCACGGCGGCGGGCAAACCGGTGGCATCGGGTTGCGACGTCACGCCCAAGGGCTTGCGCAATTCCGACGCCCTGGCGCTGCTGGCCGAATGTTCGTTGCCGCTGACTTATCAACAGGTCAACCCGGTGGCGTTCGAGCCAGCGATCGCTCCGCATCTGGCGGCGCGCGAAGCAGGAGTGGCGCTGACGGTGCAATCGCTGCTGGCGCCGATGCGCGGGATTCTGGCGATGAACGCCGATTTCACCCTGATCGAAGGCGCGGGCGGCTGGCGGGTGCCGTTGGCGGATCAGGACAATCTCTCGGACCTGGCGATTGCGCTGAAGCTGCCGGTGATTCTGGTGGTGGGCGTGAGGCTGGGGTGCATCAGTCATGCGTTGCTGACCGCCGAGGCGATTGCCCGCGATGGTCTGCAATTGGCGGGGTGGGTGGCGAATATCATCGATCCGAAAACTTCGCGGCTGGAGGAAAACCTCGCGACCCTGGCCGAGCGCATCCCCGCGCCGTGCTTGGGCCGGGTGCCGAAACTCAAGGCGTTGAGCGCCGAAGCGGTGGCCGAGCATTTGCAACTGGACTTGCTCGATTAAGTTTCTCGCTATGAACAGGCACTGTGCCATTAGTGTTTTTGACGGGTGTTTTGCTGGCGCGTCTGCTTCAATGGCGAGCATTGATCCTTTGCAAGGATGAGAGCGACTATGGAAATCTCCGGTAACACAGCTTTTTATGCGGGGCTGAGCTCGATTCAGTCCGGGCAGAACCGCGTCGATCAGGCCGCCAGCCAGATCGCCAACAACACTATCGAACGTTCGGTGACCAGCCAGTCGTCCGAAGTGCAGGTCAATCGCCTGCGCGGTGTGGATCGCGCACAAGAATCGGATCTAGCGAGCAATATCGTCGAGCTGTCGCAGGGCAAGATCCAGGCAGAGTTGGGTGTGAAGGTGGCCAAGGCATCCGACGAAGTGCTCGGGACGATCATCGATACCTTCGCCTGATCGAATTTGTTGTAGACCCCGAAACGCCGCGCCCTGTCGCGGCGTTTTTCGTTTAAGTCCTTCTTGCTCAACTAATCTTTTTACAACGCCCGTGGCTTACGTGAAGTCGCGGCGATTTCTCGTCTCCGGCATTTGGAGAGCGTGATGACGAACGGCAAAAGATCGATGCTTGACAAGATTTCGGCGTAAACGTATGTTTCAAACAACTGTTTGACCGTCACAACAATTCAACACGGTCGTTCATTCCCGGTTACATCAGCAGAGGTTTATCGCTATGCCTGACTACAAGGCCCCCTTGCGTGATATTCGCTTCGTTCGTGACGAACTGCTCGGCTACGAAGCGCACTATCAGAGCCTGCCAGCGTGCGCAGACGCCACGCCGGACATGGTTGACGCCATCCTCGAGGAAGGCGCCAAGTTTTGTGAGCAGGTACTGGCGCCGCTGAACCGCGTGGGCGACATCGAAGGCTGCACCTGGAGCGAGTCCGGCGTGAAAACCCCGACTGGCTTCAAAGAGGCGTACAAGCAATTCGTCGAAGGCGGCTGGCCAAGCCTGGCGCACGACGTTGAGCACGGCGGTCAGGGCCTGCCTGAGTCGCTGGGTCTGGCGGTGAGCGAAATGGTCGGCGAAGCCAACTGGTCTTGGGGCATGTACCCAGGTCTGTCGCACGGTGCGATGAACACCATCTCCGAGCACGGCACCCCAGAGCAGCAGGAAGCCTATCTGACCAAACTGGTCTCCGGCGAATGGACCGGCACCATGTGCCTGACCGAACCGCACTGCGGCACCGACCTGGGCATGCTGCGCACCAAGGCCGAGCCTCAGGCCGACGGTTCCTACAAAGTTTCCGGCACCAAGATCTTCATCTCGGCCGGTGAACACGACATGGCCGACAACATCGTCCACATCGTACTGGCGCGTCTGCCGGATGCTCCGGCTGGCACCAAAGGCATCTCGCTGTTCATCGTTCCAAAGTTCCTGCCAAACGCCGATGGCACCATTGGCGCGCGCAACGCAGTGAGCTGCGGTTCGCTGGAACACAAGATGGGCATCCACGGCAACGCCACTTGCGTGATGAACTTCGACGGCGCCACCGGTTACCTGATCGGCCCGGCGAACAAAGGTCTGAACTGCATGTTCACCTTTATGAACACCGCTCGCCTCGGTACCGCACTGCAAGGTCTGGCTCACGCCGAAATCGGCTTCCAGGGCGGTCTGAAATACGCTCGTGATCGCCTGCAAATGCGCTCGCTGACTGGCCCGAAAGCGCCGGACAAAGCCGCTGACCCGATCATCGTCCACCCGGACGTGCGCCGTATGCTGTTGACCATGAAGGCGTTCGCCGAAGGCAACCGCGCGATGGTCTACTTCACTGCGAAGCAGGTCGACATCGTCAAATACGGCGTTGATGAAGAAGAGAAGAAGAAGGCCGACGCACTGCTGGCGTTCATGACCCCGATCGCCAAAGCGTTCATGACCGAAGTCGGTTTCGAAGCCGCCAACCACGGCGTGCAGATCTACGGCGGCCACGGCTTCATCGCCGAGTGGGGCATGGAGCAGAACGTTCGCGACAGCCGCATTTCGATGCTGTACGAAGGCACCACCGGCATCCAGGCCCTCGACCTGCTCGGCCGCAAAGTGCTGATGACTCAAGGCGAGGCTCTGAAAGGCTTCACCAAGATCGTCCACAAGTTCTGCCAGACCAACGAAGGCAACGAAGCCGTCCAGGAATTCGTCGCGCCGCTGGCTGCACTGAATAAAGAGTGGGGCGAGCTAACCATGAAGGTCGGTATGGCTGCCATGAAAGATCGCGAAGAAGTCGGCGCGGCCTCCGTGGATTACCTGATGTACTCCGGTTATGCCTGCCTGGCCTACTTCTGGGCAGACATGGCACGTCTGGCTGCGGAAAAACTGGCTGCCGGCACCAGCGACGAGGCGTTCTACACCGCCAAGCTGCAAACCGCGCGCTTCTACTTCCAGCGCATCCTGCCGCGTACCCGTACGCACGTGGCCACTATGCTGTCGGGTGCTGGCAACCTGATGGACATGAAGGAAGAAGACTTCGCGCTGGGCTACTAAGCCTTAACGCAGTCTGACGAAAACCGCTGCTCCCGTTAGGGGGCAGCGGTTTTTTTGTTTGCGGATCGCTCAGATAGTCGAGCTTCCGGCCGTTACAGAGACCGTGTGTGATCTGGATCACATTGTATGGGCTTGGCCGCACTTTGCAGGCACAATGCCATCTCTTTGCTATGACGGGTCGGAGCTTACCCTTGCCGCGTTCTTCCGCTGTACGTTTCAGCCATTTCCTGCCATCACTGCTGTTATTGCTTGCGGGGCTGGCGGCTGCGTACGTCAAAGACCTCAGCGTATTCTTCACATCGCTGTTCAACGTCCTGCCGACATTGGTTCTGCTCCTCGGTGGCGCGTATTGCGCGGTGTATCGACGTCAGCGCGAACTGTTTCTGATGCTGACGGTGTACATCGCCTACTTTCTGCTGGACACCCAGACAGATTTCTACCGCGACAACGGCAAGGTCCGCGAAGACGCTGCGGTGGTGTTTCATCTGGTCTGCCTGCTGCTGCCGTTGTTGTTCGGATTATTCGCCGCATGGCAGGAACGTACCCATCTGTTTCAGGACATGGTCGCGCGCTTTGCCGTGCTGCTGGCATTTGGCAGCGTGGCGCTGGGACTGGAGCAAAGTTACCCACAGGCGCTGCTGCTGTGGTTGTCGGAGATCCGCTGGCCGGCGCTGCATGGGGCATGGATGAGTCTCATCCAGTTGTCCTATCCGGTGTTCATCTCGGCCTTCCTGCTTCTGGCCTGGCAATACTGGCGCAACCCGCGCCCGTTGCACGCGGCGCAACTGGTTGGCTTGCTCGGTGTGTTCTGGATGCTGCCGAAGACCTTCATTCTGCCGTTCACCCTGAACATCATGTGCAGCCAGGTGATGCTGATGATCGCCGCCGCCGTTGCGCATGAGGCCTATCAAATGGCCTTCCGCGACGAGCTCACCGGCCTGCCGGGACGACGTGCGCTCAACGAACGTATGCAGCGCCTGGGGCGCAACTATGTGCTGGCGATGAGCGACGTCGATCACTTCAAGAAATTCAACGACACCCATGGCCACGATGTCGGTGACCAGGTGCTGCGCCTGGTCGCCAGCAAACTGTCGAAAATCAGCGGTGGCGGTAGGGCGTATCGCTACGGCGGTGAGGAATTTGCCTTGGTGTTCGCAGGCAAGACCCTTGAGGAGTGCATGCCGCACCTGGAAGTGATCCGTGAATCGATTGCGTCTTACAGCATTCAGTTACGCAACCAGGAAAACCGCCCGCAGGATGATCAGCAAGGTCGCCAGCGGCGCAGCGGTTCCGGGGCTTCGGCGGTGTCGGTGACGGTGAGTATCGGCGTCGCCGAACGTGTCGAGCAGCGCACCCCTGAAGAAGTGCTCAAGTCCGCCGACCAGGCGTTGTACAGCGCCAAGGGCGCCGGGCGTAACTGTGTCATGGCGTTCGGGCAGAACCGCCGTGGCGCGGTGCGCATGGACGCTGCTGCGGGTTGAGTGATGACGGCGCATTCAGCGCCTGCACAGTGATTGCCGCGGGTGGTGGCCAGCAGTAGGTTGAACAAATCTGCTGACGGAGAAGCCACCATGCCCGAGTACAAAGCTCCCCTGCGCGACATGCGCTTTCTGATCGATCACGTCTTCGACTTCCATACCAACTACGCCACTCTCGGCGCGCATGACGCCAGCCCGGACATGATCAGCGCGATCCTCGAAGAAGGCGCGAAGTTCTGCGAGAACGTGCTGGCCCCGCTCAATCGCAGCGGCGACGAAGAGGGCTGCCATTTCGACAACGGCGTGGTTACAACGCCTACAGGCTTCAAGCAGGCCTTCGCACAATATGTCGAGGGCGGCTGGCATGGGTTGGCGGCCGATCCGGCTTACGGTGGCCAAGGGTTGCCGAGCTCGCTGGGGCTGGTGATCAGCGAAATGGTCGGTTCCAGTAACACGTCCTGGGGCATGTACCCGGGCCTGACCCATGGCGCGATGTCGGCGATTCACGCTCACGGTACCGCCGAACAGAAAGACACCTACCTGAGCAAACTCACCGCTGGCCAGTGGACCGGCACCATGTGCCTGACCGAAGCCCACTGCGGCACCGATCTGGGCATCATCAAGACCCGCGCGGTGCCACGGGCCGACGGCAGCTACGCGATCACCGGCAGCAAGATTTTCATTTCCGCCGGCGAGCATGACCTGAGCGACAACATCATCCATCTGGTCCTGGCCAAGCTGCCGGACGCACCGGCCGGAACCAAGGGCATTTCCCTGTTTATCGTGCCCAAGTTCCTGCCCGATGCAGCAGGCGAAGCGGGAGAGCGCAATGGCGTTTCCTGCGGCTCGATCGAGCACAAGATGGGCATCAAGGCTTCAGCCACCTGCGTGCTGAACTTCGATGCCGCCACCGGTTACCTGATCGGCGAGCCGAACAAGGGCCTCAACTGCATGTTCACCATGATGAACCACGCGCGGCTCGGCACCGGCATGCAGGGGCTGTGTCTGGGCGAGGCGAGTTTTCAGGGTGCGATCAAGTACGCCAACGACCGCCTGCAGATGCGCGCGCTGACCGGCGCCAAGGCCCCGGAAAAACCTGCCGATCCGATCATCGTCCACCCCGATGTGCGGCGCATGTTGCTGACCATGAAAGCCTTCAACGAAGGCAACCGCGCGCTGACCTATTTCACTGCGCAGATGCTCGATGTTGCGCACCTGAGCAGCGATGCCGATGCGCGTCAGGAGGCCGAAGACCTGCTGGCGTTCCTCACGCCGATCTGCAAGGCGTTCATGACCGACACCGGGCTGGAAGTGACCAATCACGGCATGCAGGTATTCGGCGGCCACGGCTTCATTCGTGAGTGGGGCATGGAGCAACTGGTGCGCGATTGCCGGATTGCGCCGATCTACGAAGGCACCAATGGCATTCAAGCGCTCGACCTGCTCGGGCGCAAGGTGCTGGGCAGTCAGGGCAAGCTGCTGCGCGGCTTTACCAAAATCGTCCACAAGTTCTGCGCAGCGAACGCCGAACATGCGCAGCTGGGCCGCTTCGTCGCGCAACTCAACGGGCTCAACCAACAGTGGGGCGACCTGACCATGAAGGTCGGCATGGCGGCCATGAAGAACCCGGACGAAGTCGGTGCTGCGTCGGTGGATTATCTGATGTACAGCGGCTACATCATCCTGGGCTACCTGTGGCTGCGCATGGCGTTGGTTGCTCAGGCACAGCTGGAGGCGGGCGAGGGTGAGGCTGATTTCCTCAAGGGCAAACTGGCGACGTGCGAGTTCTACTTCAAGCGCTTGCTGCCGCGTACGGCTGCGCATCAGGCGGCGATCGAGGCGGGGAGTGATTGTTTGATGAATCTGCCGGCGCAGGCGTTTGCTTTGTAGAGCAGATCGAAAGATCGCGGCGATCTTTTTCCGGTGACCAAAAATAACAAATCAGTCACCGGTTGACCCTATGTGTCGCAAAAGTTGTTGAGGTACACTCCGGATCAACGAAAACATCATTCCACGAACCACCTGTTTAGATCTTGCGAGGTTTGCCATGGCTGACTACAAAGCGCCGCTGCGCGATATGCGCTTCGTCCTCAATGAAGTGTTCGAAGTCGCCAAACTCTGGGCCGAGCTGCCGGCGCTGGCCGAGACCGTCGATGCCGAAACCGTTGAAGCGATTCTCGAAGAGGCCGGCAAGGTCACCAGCAAAAGCATCGCGCCACTGAGCCGTGCTGCTGACGAGGAAGGTTGCCATTGGGCGGACGGTGCCGTCACCACGCCGGCCGGTTTCCCACAGGCCTATCAGACTTATGCTGAAGGCGGCTGGGTCGGTGTTGGCGGCGATCCGGCCTACGGCGGCATGGGCATGCCCAAAGCCGTGTCGGCGCAGGTCGAAGAAATGGTCAACTCCGCCAGCCTGGCGTTCGGTCTGTACCCGATGCTGACCGCCGGCGCCTGCCTGTCGATCAATGCCCACGCCAGTGAAGAACTGAAAGCTGCGTACCTGCCGAACATGTACGCCGGCATCTGGGCCGGTTCCATGTGCCTGACCGAGCCGCACGCCGGCACCGACCTGGGCATCATCCGCACCAAAGCCGAACCTCAGGCCGACGGTTCCTACAAGGTCAGCGGCACCAAGATCTTCATCACTGGTGGCGAGCACGACCTCACCGAAAACATCATTCATCTGGTACTGGCCAAGCTGCCTGATGCCCCGGCCGGTCCAAAAGGCATTTCGCTGTTCCTGGTACCGAAGTTCATGGTCAATGCCGACGGCAGCCTCGGTGCGCGCAACCCGGCCAACTGCGGTTCGATCGAGCACAAGATGGGCATCCAGGCTTCGGCGACCTGCGTGATGAACTTCGACGAAGCCGTCGGCTATCTGGTCGGCGAGCCGAACAAAGGCCTGGCGGCGATGTTCACCATGATGAACTACGAGCGCCTGGGCGTTGGTATTCAGGGCCTGGCCACGGGCGAGCGCTCTTATCAGAACGCTGTTGAATATGCGCGCGACCGTCTGCAGAGCCGTTCGCCGACCGGCGCGCAGAACAAGGACAAAGTCGCCGACCCGATCATCGTCCACCCGGACGTGCGACGCATGCTGCTGACCATGAAAGCCTCGAACGAAGGCGGCCGTGCGTTCTCCACGTATGTGGCGATGCAACTGGACACCGCCAAGTTCAGTGAAGACGCGACCACCCGCAAGCGCGCGGAAGATCTGGTGGCGCTGCTGACGCCGGTAGCGAAAGCTTTCCTGACCGACCTGGGTCTGGAAACCACTGTCCACGGCCAGCAGATCTTCGGCGGCCACGGCTACATCCGCGAGTGGGGCCAGGAGCAACTGGTGCGTGACGTGCGCATCACCCAGATCTACGAAGGCACCAACGGTATTCAGGCGCTGGACCTGGTCGGGCGCAAGATCGTTGGCAGTGGCGGCGCGTTCTACCAGCTGTTCGCTGACGAGATCCGCCATTTCACCGCAACCGCCAGTGCTGATCTGGGCGAGTTCACCAAGCCGTTGAACGATGCCGTCGACACCCTCGACGAGTTGACCGCGTGGCTGCTGGACCGGGCGAAAAACAATCCGAACGAAATCGGCGCGGCCTCGGTCGAATATTTGCAAGCGTTCGGCTACACCGCTTACGCCTACATGTGGGCGTTGATGGCCAAAGCCGCGCTGGGCAAGGAAGCGCAGGAGGATTTCTACGCGAGCAAGCTGGGCACCGCGCGCTTCTATTTCGCCCGTCTGCTGCCGCGTATCCACTCGTTGAGCGCGTCGGTCAAGGCCGGTAGCGAGTCGCTGTTCCTGCTGGATGCGGCACAGTTTTGATCCTGTAGACGTCATGTAAGCATTTGCTTACGTGACGTGCTGCTGTTCTCCCATATCCGTATATTGGATCCACGGCTAATCTACATTTCATGGACGTCGCGCAGGAAGCGCAAAGTAAACAACACGGACACGTAGGATTCTGCCAGGGTGGCGGAGTGAAATGGATGTCAGGGAAACAGTCTGCAAAGCCCCGCTTCGGCGGGGTTTTCTTTTGCCTGAAGAAAAGTTTCAGGCGAGCGGATCAAGGGGCGGCTTCGTTTCGCGGTCGATCACCTCTTCAAGCAATGTCCGCAGCAATGCCAACGAGGCCTGCTGGCGTTGCACATCACGGCACACCAGGCCAACTTGCAACGGCACCCGTGGTTCGCTCAGCGGTTTCCATAGCAGATCTTCATCGTCATATTCCTTTTGCGAACGTCCCGGCAGCACCGTTGCCAGCCTGGTGTGCGGCAGGCTATCGAGAATCCCCAGCATAGTGTTCAACTCGGCCTGCACCTGCGGGCGTCGTCCGAGGCTGGTCAGTTGTGCCTGCCAGATCTGTCGGATCTGGAACTCTTCGCCGAGCAGCAACATGGGCAGCTCAGCAGCCTGGCGCATCGAGACCTTCTTGAACTCGCGCAAGGGATGGTCCGCCGGGATGACCAGCGTCAGTTCATCTTCGTACAGCAACACACCGTGCAGACCGGGTTGGCGCGGTGGCAGATAGCTGATGCCGATGTCCAGGGAACCATTGAGCAGACGCCGTTCGATTTCCAGCCCGGTCAGTTCATAGATTTGTACCACCAGATGCGGCTGCGCCTTGCGCACACGCTCGAGCATCTGCGGCACAAGGCTGGTGTGCACCGTTTGCAACACACCGATCGCCAGTGTGCGCAGTGCCTGACCCTTGAAACTACCCAACGCCTCGCGCGCCCGCTGCAAGCCATCGAGCAATGGCAACGCGTGGTTGTACAGCGTATGCGCAGCGAGGGTCGGCAGCAGGCGTTTACTGCTGCGTTCGAACAGGGTTACGTCGAGGTTCTGCTCCAGCTGACGGATCTGTTGCGACAGCGCCGGTTGCGAGATCGACAAGCGCTCAGCCGCACGGCCGACATGGCCTTCTTCGTAGACCGCGACGAAATAACGCAGTTGTTTGAAATCCATAAGTAGCGCTTATCGAAATGGCTGAGAAATCGAAATGGCCTGAAGCCGTTTGCGCGCCTAGTCTAACCGCATTCACAAGGCTTGCAGGGCCAGAAAGCGTGACGAATTCCATTTGCTTCGTTCGTGATTACATAGGCAGTTCAAAAAACCTCCAGCGAGGTTTTTCCGCATGAATCTGTTCAGTTTGCGGCGTCAGACGCCGAGTCTGGATGACCTCTGCTTCGAGGCGGGGCCATCCGCTATGACCGACCATCTCAATGCCCAACGCCTGATGCCCAGTGTCGAGCGGCCGCATCAAGTGTTCGTTCGCGGCCAGGGTTCATGGCTATGGGACAGCAACGATCGCGCCTACCTCGACTTTTCCCAGGCCGGCGGCGCCAACAGCCTTGGCCACAGCCCCACGGCGCTGGTCAAGGCCATCGCCAATCAGGCCCAGGCGCTGATCAATCCAGGCTTCAATCTGCGTAATCGCGGCATGCTCAGCCTCGCCGAACGTTTGTGTGCCAGCACGTCCAGCGATCAGGCGTACCTGCTCAACAGTAGCAGCGAGGCTTGTGAGGCGGCGATCAAACTGGCGCGCAAATGGGGGCAGCTGCATCGCGGCGGCGCCTCGCGGATCATCATGGCTGAGCAGGGTTGTCATGGCCGCAGTCTGGCGACGATTGATCGAGTGCCATTCAACGACCTGCCGGCGCTGCATGCGGCGGTGGACGCGCAGACCGTGGCGATCATGCTGGAGCCGATCCAGAGCGATGCCGGGGTCATTCCCGCGACCGGGCACTACCTCAAAGGGGTCGAGCGACTGTGTCGTGACCTGGGCATTCTGCTGATTCTCGACGAAGTGCAGACCGGTATCGGCCGCTGCGGCAGCTTGCTCGCCGAACAGTCCTACGGCATTCGCGGCGATATCGTCGTGCTCGGCAAAGGCCTTGGCGGCGGCTTGCCATTGGCGGCTTTGCTGGCGCGGGGCACGGCCTGCTGTTTCGGCGTTGGCGAATTGGGCGGCACTCATCACGGTAATGCACTAATGACGGCGGCCGGTCTGGTAGTGCTCGACAGCATCCATGACCGCAGCTTTCTCCAGCAGGTTAACGACAGCGGCCAGCATTTGCGCGAAGGCCTTGCGCGACTGGCGCACCGCTACGGCCACGGCGAGTTGCGCGGCCAAGGCCTGTTTTACGGGTTGACGCTGTCCGACGAATGCGCCGACGCCGTCGTCCATGCCGCACTTCACGAAGGCCTGATATTGAACGCCGCGCAGCCTGACTGCCTGCGCTTCACCCCGGCCCTCACTGTCAGCAAAGCCAACATCGACGAAATGCTCCTGCGCCTGGGCCGCGCCTTCTCGCGAGTGCGCACCGCCCAAGTGCAATGTCGCAAGGGCATTGCCGTGTGAGCTGAGCAGCCCCAACCGATTACCCGAACCGTCTCGCGGTATAACGCACGCCCCACGCCTGATTCTTTTGGCGTGGGGCGTTTTTTTGTGGTGCTGGCGATCAAATAGCAAGCGTAATGAACCCTGACGAACGGCGCGTGTCGATTAGCTTGTATGGCTCAAGTGAGCCAACCCCCATTCAGGAGCTGCCCCATGGATTTCATTCGTATCATCATCGCTATTCTGTTGCCGCCACTGGGCGTGTTTCTGCAGGTCGGGTTTGGCGGGGCGTTCTGGCTGAACATTCTGCTGACGCTGTGCGGCTACATTCCAGGGATCGTGCATGCGGTGTATATCATCGCCAAGCGTTGAGTCCAGTGGCGTCTGATCAATAGCTATCGCGGGCAAGCCCGCTCCCACAGTGTTATGAGTGATCACAATTTTTGTGTACACCAAATAACCTGTGGGAGCGGGCTTGCCCGCGATTGGAGCGACGCAGTCTCAAAGTGAGGGCTCAGTCAGTTAGCCCCATCACCCGCCGATAAAACGTCCACTCCTGCTCCAGCGCATGTGCCTGGTTGGCCGCGCGGCGGAAGCCGTGGCGTTCGTCAGGGTAGTAATGCGCCTCGACCGGGATGCCGTTGTGCTCCAGCGCCGCGACCATGTCGCGGGTTTGTTGCGGCACGACCACCGCGTCCAGTTCACCTTGAAAGAAAATCACCGGCACGCGAATGTTGTCTGCGTGCAGCAGTGGCGTGCGGGAGGCATAGCGTTCGGCATCTCCTTCGGGATCGCCGATCAGCCAATCCAGATAATCGCCCTCGAACTTGTGCGTGGCCCGGGCCAACGCGACCGGATCGCTGACGCCGTAGAGGCTGGCGCCTGCGCGGAAAACCTGCCTGAACGCCAGTGCACACAACGTGGTGTAACCACCTGCACTGCCACCGCGAATGAACGCGCGGTCACCATCGATCAAACCTTGGCCAGCGAGATAGCTGACCACCGCGCAGGCATCCTCGACATCCACCTCGCCCCAGCGCAGATGCAGCGCTTGGCGATATTCGCGACCATAGCCACTGCTGCCGCGATAGTTGAGGTCGGCGACAGCAAAGCCGCGCTGGGTCCAGTACTGGATGCGCGGATCGAGGATCGGATAGCACGCCGACGTCGGGCCGCCGTGGATAAACACCACCAGCGGCGGTTTCGCTTCACCGCTCATGGCCGGGTAGAAGAAACCATGCGCCTCGCCGGAGCCGCTCGGATAACGCAAGGTCTGCGGACGGCTGATGCCTTCGGCAGGCAATGGAGCCACGCCGCCAGCGAGGATTTTCACGGCATGCGAGACACGATCAATGGCGATCACTGCCGACGGGCTGGTCGGCGATGCAGCGATGCAATAGATGAATTGTTGATCCATCGCCAAGTGGCGGAAGCGGCTGTAGTCACCGCTGAAATCTTCACTTCCAAGGGCCAGGCGACCGAAACCATCCTCGCTCCAACTGGCTAAAAATTGATCACCGACAGGCAGCCACGTGCAGCCGCCTAGCTGCCACGGCGCGGGCGCGTGATCGGCCGCGACGCTGGCCAGCGCTTTCAGGCCATCGGTCGTTTCGCCCCACGGCTGCCAGTAGCCGTCACGGTCCGTCAGGCAATAGAGCCGCCCATCAGCGTCGAATCGCGGCTGCTGGATCGACTCCTCCATCTGCGTACCGGCAACACAGCGAGGCGCAGAAAAATCGCCTTGCGCGACCATCAAGCGCGTCGAGGTCCACGGCTGATGCGGGCGACTCCACTCGATCCACGCCAGCCGCTGGCCATCGGGGCTGAGCGTTGGTGACGCATAAAAATCCGCACCCTCGGCCAGCACCTGTCGCGTACCGGTCGCCAGATCAATTGCCACCAGGCGATGCCGATCCTGCTGCTCTTCAACCGCCAATACCCGGCCAGCGGCGAATTGCAGATCGCCGTAGCGGCAGTCAGTCGACGTCAGCGCAACCGGCTCGCCATCCAGCGCCTGCCGATACATCTGCTGATCCGCTTCATTGACGAAAACCACCCCGTCAGGCGCCAGACAAAACGCACCACCGCCATATTCGTAAACGCGGCTACGCACGCTGAAACCGTCCGGCGTCAGACGTTTCGCTGCGCCATCGCGCCAATGCCAGATTCGGCACGCGGCATCCTCGGGGCGGTATTCATTCCAGAACACGCCATGGGCGCCGAGCTGCAGTTCGGCGAAGTCGGTTCCGGCGGCGACGGCCTGGGCGGCGCTGAAAGGCTCAGCCCTTGGCGATGAGGCGTGAGTTTCGTTCATTGCGAAAGGCCAATTGTTCGATGGTTTGAGTGGCGGTCTCGGCTTCTTCGCGGGCCTTGAGGATCACGCCGTGATGTTCGGACTTGCTGCACACCGGGTCGGCATTACTGGCGTCGCCGGTGAGCATGAACGCCTGGCAGCGGCAGCCGCCGAAGTCTTTTTCTTTCTCGTCGCAAGAGCGGCATGGCTCGGGCATCCAGTCGTAACCGCGAAAACGGTTGAAGCCGAACGAGTCATACCAGATGTGTTGCATGCTGTGATCGCGCACGTTGGGAAACTGCACCGGCATCTGGCGGGCACCATGGCAGGGCAGGGCGGTGCCGTCCGGGGTGACGGTCAGGAAGATGCTGCCCCAGCCGTTCATGCAGGCTTTCGGGCGTTCTTCGTAATAGTCCGGAGTGACGAAAATCAGCTTGCACGGATGCCCTTCGGCTTCCAGTCTGGCGCGGTATTCGTTGGTGATGCGTTCGGCGCGCACCAGTTGCTCCTTGGTCGGCAGCAGGCCAACACGGTTGAGCTGCGCCCAGCCGTAGAACTGGCAAGTGGCGAGTTCGACGAAGTCGGCCTCCAGCGCAATGCACAGTTCGATAATGCGGTCGATCTTGTCGATGTTGTGCCGATGGGTGACGAAGTTCAGCACCATCGGATAACCGTGGGCCTTGACTGCGCGAGCCATTTCCAGCTTTTGCGCAAAGGCCTTTTTCGAACCGGCGAGCAGGTTGTTCACTTGCTCGTCGCTGGCCTGAAAACTGATCTGGATGTGATCGAGCCCGGCCTTTTTGAAGTCGCTGATTTTCTGCTCGGTCAGGCCAATGCCGGAGGTGATCAGGTTGGTGTAGAAACCCAGCTGCCGCGCTTCATGGATCAGTTCGGCCAAGTCCTGACGCACCAGCGGTTCGCCCCCGGAAAAGCCCAATTGCGCCGCGCCCATCTCCCGCGCTTCGCGGAACACCTTGATCCATTGCTCGGTGGTCAGCTCTTTGCCCTGCTCGGCGAAATCCAGTGGGTTCGAGCAATACGGGCATTGCAGCGGGCAGCGGTAGGTCAGCTCGGCGAGCAACCAAAGGGGCAGGCCGACTTCAGGTTTCGGCGGTACTTGCACTGACGAATCAGGCAAGTTCGATCCAGTGCTGCGCACGGGCAACCTCCATGAATTGCTCGATGTCGTCACCGAGCTCGGGCACGCCGGGGAACTGCTCGTCGAGTTTGGCAATGATCGCCGCGACATCGCGTTCACCATCAATCAAGCCGCCGATCAGTGCGGCGCTGTCGTTGAGTTTGATCATGCCTTCAGGGTAGAGCAGCACGTGACCCTTTTGCGCCGGCTCGTATTGGAAGCGATAGCCCGGGCGCCAGCTCGGCACTTTGCTGCGGTCGAAACTCATAAGATGATTCCTTTATGCCAGACCCGTTGTTCGGTCACGCTGTGATACGGCGGACGGTTCAGTTCGTAGGCCATGCTCATGGCATCGAGCATGCTCCAAAGAATGTCCAGTTTGAACTGGAGAATTTCCAGCATGCGCTCCTGGCCTTCGCGGGTCTTGTAGTGCTCGAGGGTGATCGCCAGCCCATGTTCGACGTCACGCCGCGCCTGACCGAGGCGGGTGCGGAAATATTCATAACCGGCCGGGTCGATCCATGGGTAATGCTGCGGCCAACTGTCCAGACGCGACTGGTGGATCTGCGGCGCGAACAGTTCGGTCAGCGAGCTGCTGGCGGCCTCCTGCCAACTGGCGCGACGGGCGAAGTTGACGTAGGCATCGACGGCGAAACGCACGCCGGGCAGCACCAGTTCCTGGGAGCGCAATTGGTCCGGATCGAGGCCAACAGCCTGGCCCAGACGCAGCCAGGCTTCGATGCCGCCATCTTCACCGGGTGCGCCGTCGTGGTCGAGCAGGCGCTGAATCCACTCGCGGCGGATTTCCCGATCCGGGCAATTGGCGAGGATCGCTGCGTCCTTCAGGGGAATGTTCACCTGATAGTAGAAGCGGTTGGCGACCCAGCCCTGAATCTGCTCGCGGGTCGCACGGCCTTCGTACATCGCCACGTGGTAAGGGTGGTAGATGTGGTAGTAGGCGCCCTTGGCGCGCAGGGCCGCTTCGAATTCGGCGGGGGACAGCGGGGTGTCGGTCATGTCTGTTCTCCGGGAACAACCCTGGAAATCTCTGGTGTCTGTGCTGGCCTCTTCGCGAGCAGGCTCGCTCCCACAGTTGATCGCATTCCATTGTAGGAGTGAGCCTGCTCGCGATAGACCGCGCAGCGGTCTCGATTGCTTAAAGCACGATACTCATGCCATCAAACGCTACTTCAACGTCACGCCGCGCCAGTTCGGCACGCTCCGGCGAATCCTCGTCGAGGATCGGGTTGGTGTTGTTGATGTGGATAAGTACCTTGCGCTGCTCGGGCAACTGCTCCAGCACTTCGAGCATACCGCCGGGGCCGTTCTGCGCCAGATGGCCCATCTCGCGACCGGTGCGGGTGCCGACGCCACGGCGCTGCATTTCATCGTCATCCCACAGCGTGCCGTCGACCAGCAGGCAATCGCTGCCCGCCATGATTTCCAGCAACGGCGCATCGACCTTGCCCAGCCCTGGCGCGTAGAACAGCTTGCCGCCAGTGTTGAGGTCTTCAACGATCAAACCGATGTTGTCGCCCGGATGCGGATCGAAACGGTGCGGCGAATACGGCGGCGCGGCGCTGCGCAACGGCAACGGGGTGAAACGCAGATTCGGGCAGGCGGCTACGGTGAAGCTCTGGTCGAGCTCGATACGGTTCCAGTCCAGCCCGCCGTTCCAGTGGGTGAGCATCTTGAACAGGGGAAAACCGGTGCTCAGGTCTTCGTGAACCATGTCCGTGCACCACACCTGATGCGGGCAGCCTTCGCGCAGACTCAGCAGGCCGGTGGTGTGGTCGATCTGGCTGTCCATCAGGATGATCGCGCTGATGCCGGTGTCGCGCAGGGCCCGGCCCGGTTGCATCGGGGCGAAGCTTTGCAGTTGCGCGCGGATGTCCGGCGAGGCATTGCACAGCACCCAGTTCACGCCGTCATCGGAAATGGCGATGGACGATTGGGTGCGGGCCTTGGCATTCAGGCTGCCGTCGCGAAAGCCTGCGCAGTTGACGCAGTTGCAGTTCCACTGCGGAAAACCGCCACCGGCGGCCGAACCCAGAATCTGGACGAACATGAACGCTCCATCATTTCAACGCGGAAAATAAAACGCCTCGGCGAGCCGAGGCGTTGCACTGCGATTCTGCGTAGGCAGAACTCAGCGGCTTGCGAAGTACATGGTGACTTCGAAGCCGATACGCAGGTCGGTGTAAGCAGGTTTGGTCCAGGCCATGAGATGTCTCCTTCTGAGGGTTGGGATAGCGCTATCCATAGTTATAGTCCACGGCAGCACGGTGATGTTCCAATTAGTTAGGCGGCTATGTTACTCAAAATTTCAACGCCGTGACCCGTGAATCTTTGAGAAAGCTCCTTGCAGCCTCGGTAATGATCAGTTTGCCGCTTGCCACGGTGTGCCCGGCATCGATTCATTGGCCAGGCAATGCCAGCCACCCTCGGCATTGATCAGGCGCTGCGCAGCGGCCAGCAAAGCCTGGCGATCGAGTTGCCGGATCGCCGTGACCAACTGCTCCCGGTAATCCGACGAATGGCCGGCAAGCTTGCCTTGCCAGAGGTGTTCGGCGGCATCCTTGGTGGACAGTGTGGTGTCGTCGAACTGATCGGCGAGGCTTTGACGCTGTTGCTCGAGGTTTGCTTCATCGAGCGTTTCGATCAACGCGGGAATGCTGTTGAAGAACTCCTGCATGTATTCGAGCAACTTGCCCGCCGGGTTCGTCGGCGATTGCACGCCAAAGACAATCGCGGTCATGCCGTGCAACTGACGCAGCGCGCTGAACACGGCGTACCCCAATTGCAGTTCGACGCGCAGGCGCTGATAGAAAGGCGTCTGGCACAACTGAGCCACAAGGCGCCACGCCGCTTCGTCAGCAATATCGCGGCTGGCTGTCGGGCAGATCAGCAGCAACGCGTGTTCGCTGGAGGCGGTGTTGATCTGGCTCCAGTGGTACTGGGCTTGGGTGATCGGTATCTGCGGTAGCTGATTGTCCGGTGTGCCGGGAATGCGGCTCAGCGCCAGGCCCAAGGCTGATTGGGTTTGTTGGTTAAGGCCTAGAGCCAGGCCGTCCCAGCGCGAAGTTGTCCACAGCTGATTGGCGTCATCGCTGGTTTCAATCGTGGGCAGGGATTTCTCTGGCAACGCTTCGAGTAGTTGGCGGATCGGCATCGACGGTATCTGCACCTCGTCGCGCGGCGAATCGGCGCCGATCATCGTCAGACATTTCAGCGCATGCTCGAGGATGCTGGGCATCGGTTCCTGTAGTCCGGTCATTTTCAGCAGGCATTGGTTGCCTGCGGCGCTGAAAGACAAGTCCACTCCGGCTTCGGACGCATCCTGTCGGGTCTGGCGCAGACTGCGCTGCAATCTTGAGCGCAGATCGGCGCTGGCCGCCGTCTCGACCTGCCAGCGCAGGTAAATCGCGCCCTCATCGCTGTTGTCCGGCAGCGCCTGGCTGAACTGCATCGGCGATCGCTCGCGACGACTGCGCGAGCGATCCTGGGCGAAGGTGCGCAGGCCACGGTGGGCGCTGGTCTGGCCGCGAATCAGCCCGGCGTTGGCCAGCGGTTCACTGGCGCGCAAGAAAGGATTCGCGGCGGGCAGATGCCAATGATCGCTGAAGTTATCCACAACGCCGATTTCGCGAAGGATGTGCTCAAGTGCGGCAGCGCCGGATTCGGACAGGCCGAATGCTTGCTGCTCGATGTCGGTTCGCGCCAGTTGCAATGCGCCGCTGACTTGCTGCTGGCGCTGAAGCAGGGCGGCGTATTCCTCGCGCAACGGCGTCCAGTCCTGACGGGCGAAGAAGCTCAGCCAGTCCAGCAGGTGTTCGCGAATGGTATCCAGGCGGTCGCCGCCAGCATTGAATTGAAGATGCAGCAGCGCTTGGCCGGCGAACTGGTAGAGCGGCGTGGCTTTCAGGCTGTCAGCCAGATTCTGTTGATGCAGGTATGCGAGCAATCCACCAGGTTTTGCGCTATTCAACCAATGACAGAGAAAAGCCATCGCCTCGGCGGATGACTCGGGCAACGCGTCGAAAGCGAATAACAGGTTCGAGTGAGCGCCGACCTGTTGATAACTTTTCACTGCCAACGGTGGCGGTGCGGCCTGGGCAACTTTATCCCCAATCGGCAACACTGCTGCGAATTGCTGCGCCAGCTCCCGAAGCTCATCGATACTTTGTGGCCCGACCAGACTCAGGCTCATTTGCCCGGTTCGATAAAAGCGCTGATGGAAGTCTTGCAGCGCCGACTGAAACCCTGGCGATTCGACCTGCAAGCTGTCCCGATTGCCCGCATGAAACCCACGCAACGGGTGCTGCGCGGGTAAACCTTCATACAGGGCAAACTGCTGCTGTGCTGTCGGATCCTGCGACCAGGCGACAAATTCCGCCTGCAGCACTTCCCGTTCACGCAGTTGATCGTCCAGATTCATCCGTGGCCGGGCGAGCATGTCTGACAGACGCTCGAGCCCCGCGCTGAAGGACGACACAGGCAACTCGAAGAAAAAGTCCGTGGTGCGCTCGCGGGTGCTGGCATTCACCTGCCCGCCGTGACGTTGCACGTAGGCCATCAGCCCTTCGTCTGTGGGAAAACGCTCGGTGCCGAGAAACAGCAAGTGCTCAAGAAAGTGCGCCAGCCCCGGCCATGCCACCGGCACGTCATGGCTGCCGGCCGCCACGCGCAACGCGGCAGCGCTGCGCTTGAGACCGGGCACGTGGTGCAGGTTCACGCGCAGGCCGTTGGCCAGGGTTTCAGAGTGGGGGCGGAGATGAGTCGGCGCGGGCATGGGCACTTCCAGAACAATGAAGTGCTCATGCTAGCGGATTAGCGGCGGTTGAGCGCGCCGTAAAGCTCCGGGCGGCGATCGCTGAGATAGCGATTGGCCTGGCGTGAATCGTTCATCAGTTGTCGGTCCAGTTCGCCGACGATCAACGCCTCGTCCAGACCTGCCAGAGCGATGCGGCTGCCGTCCGGCGCGGCAATGCTGCTTTGCCCGCAATACTGGATATCGCCTTCATGTCCGCAGTAATTGGCGTAAGCCACGTAGCACTGGTTTTCGAAGGCGCGGGCACGCACGGTGACATCGGCAACGAAATCGAACGGAATCATGTTGGCCGTCGGCACCACGATCAGCTCGGCGCCGGCCAAGGCCAGGCGCCGCGCGTTTTCCGGAAACTCCAGGTCGTAGCAGATCAGGAAGCCGAGCTTCCAGCCGTTCAATTCAACCACCGGCAAGTCGGAGTCACCGGGGCTGAACATCGACCGATCGAGGTCGCCGAACAGATGCGACTTTCGATAGTTGCACAGGCGCTCGCCGTGGGCGTCGATCAGTTGCACGGCGTTGTAGATCTGCCCGTCGGCGGTGCGCTCCGGGTAGCCGTAGACAATCGCCAGACCGGCAGCCTTGGCAATCCGGCCGATCTGCTGCGCCCATTCACCGTTATAGACCTCGGCCAGCGTGCCGACCGCTTCGGCGCCGATGTTGTAGCCGGTCATGAACATCTCCGGCAGCACCAGCAGATCGGCGCCTTTGGCCTCCATCGCTACTTGATGCAGGCGATGCAGGTTGGCGGCGGGGTCCAGTGGCAGCGGTGGACATTGGTAAACGGCTACGCGCATCGGGGAATCCTCTTACTCGGGCAGGGCGATAGGGCCGATGTCTTTGAACACATCACCCGGGCCGGGGTTCTCTTTATGTGTGGATCCGCCGAAATGTTTCATGATGCCCCACACCGCGTTGAGCGAAGTCTGCACCGCGCCTTCGACCCACGCCGGTGTCCACGACACGTCGTCGCCGGCGATGAAAATCCCGCGCTGTTCGGCCGGCATGTCGTCCTGCATGAAGTGCGCATACATGCGCTGGTTGTAGCGGTAATGGCCGGGCAGGGCGCCTTTGAAGGCACCGAGGAAATACGGATCGGCTTCCCACGACACGGTGATCGGATCGCCGATGATCCGCGCGGCGATGTCGACTTTCGGGTAGATCTTCTTCAGCGCGTTCAACGCCAGCTCAACACGTTTCTCCACCGGATGCGGGAGCATTTTCAACGCGTCGCTCATCCACGAGTACGACAGGCAGATCACCCCCGGCTTGTCGTCGCCGTTGTCGAACAGATAGGTGCCACGGGTCAGGCGATCGGTGAGGGTCATGCTCATCACGTCGCGGCCGGTCTCCGGATCCTTGTCTTTCCAGAATGGCCGGTCGACCATCACGAAGGTTTTCGACGACTGCATGTAGCGCGTGCGGTCGAGGGCCATCCACATCTTCTGCGAGAACAGGGTTTCATCGCATTCGATCTGAGTGGTCAGCAGCCAGCTCTGGCAGGTTGTCAGGACGGCGGCGTATTCGCGGGTGTCACCGTTGTTGTCGGTAACGGCGAAACGGCCCTCCGGTGCATGAGCAATTTTCTTCACACCGGAACGCGGTGCGCCACGGTGCAGGGATTTCAGGCTGGTGCCGGCCGGCCAGTGCACGCAGCGCTCCGGCACATGGCGCCAGATGCCCTGTGGCACCTGTTCGACGCCACCGACCACCAGGTGTTGGTGATCGTCGCAATTGGTCATCACCACGCGGAAGATTTCCAGCATCGAATTGGGGAAGTCCGAATCCCAGCCGCCGGTGCCGAAACCGACCTGCCCGAACACTTCGCGATGCTGGAACGACAATTTGGCGAAGGCTTTCGAGGTGGCGACGAAGTCATAAAAGGTCCGGTCGTCCCACAGCGGCACCAGCTTGTTCCACAGCTCTTTCAGGCGCGGCACATCGCGATCACGGATGGCTTGCTGGATGTCGGAGAACTGCGAACCTGCTTCCAGCGCATCCGCCCAGGCGTCAGCCACTTCCTGGAACAAAGCAGGAAGATCCTTCAGGCTTTCGGCGTAATAGGTTTCGCCTTCCAGATCGATCACGGTACTGCCCGAAGCACCGGTCAGCGGGTTGGGGAAAGGCTTGGTTTCGAGGCCGAGCTTGTCCACGTAGTGATAGAACGCCGTGGAGGACACTGGAAAGCGCATGCCGCCAAGCTCCGCGACGATGGCGTCGGTACCGTTGAAGGCTTGCGAGCGCAGACGACCGCCGAGTTTCGACGCCTCGTACACCACCGGTTTCAAACCGAGTTTCATCAGTTCATACGCAGCCACCAGACCGGCAATGCCCGCCCCGACAATCGCCACCTCAGCGCCATGGTGCTGCTCGGGAATGCTCCCCAGGCCGGCGGGATGCTCGATCCAGTCGTCAAACGCGAACGGAAAGTCCGGACCGAAAATGGTGACTGGTTTTTTTCCGTCTGCAGGATGGCGGTTGTTCTTGTTCATGGCTGACCTTGTTGACGACCCGACGCAGGATTCGCGTCTGAGTATAGGAAAAGATGTCAGCCATTCTAGGGAGCGTGGAGCGCGTTAATAAGACGCAATGTGTCGTCGTTTTGCCTGATTGCTGTGCAGACTGACGATTGCAGGCTGCATACCGACCAAAATGTGGGGGCGAGCCTGCTCGCGAAGATGCTCTGAAATTCACCCGAGAAGCTCGATCAAAATCTTAAACCGGCTGACCCCGATCTATCTTGCTACTCAGAATGATAGAAGTCGTGGTCTTCTCCACCCCATCGACACTGCCAATCTGATCCAGCAGCTGATCGAGCTGCTCCGGCGAGTCGGTGCGCAACCACGCCACATAATCAAACTCGCCACTCACTGCACACAACTGCTGCACCTGCGCCATCGCACTCAAACGCCGCAACACGTCCTTGCCGGAACGCGGCTGCACCTTGATCCCGACGTACGCCTGCAAGCCACCATCGACCACACGCTGACCAAGACGCACGCCATAACCGGTGATCACTCTGGCCTTTTCCAGCCGGGCCAGGCGCGACGTCACCGTCGTGCGAGCAATGCCTAGCTGACGGGCGAGCATGGCCACGCTTTCGCGGGCGTTGATTTGCAGCGCGGCGATTAGCTGGCGGTCGATTTCGTCGAGGATGGGTTGGCGGGTGTCTGGCAAGGTGGGCTCCGATGGCGTGGGCGATGAGATTGCCGATGGTACAGGGTCAAGCGCATTGGGGCATATTTGGAACCCATCGCTCGATGAGAGGGATAACGGCTGTGACGGTTGCTCTTGTCAGGTTCAAGGGCTATGATCGGTACGTCAGCACAGACCGGAACTTTGTAAGCAAAGGGTGTTGATTTCGGTGGCGCAAGCCACTCCTAGCCAGTGAGCGGGATAAGCGGGAAACCGTAAAAGGACAGGCCGATATTTCAGATTTACAGAAAGCCCCGTTGCGCAAGCATCGGGGCTTTTTGCTTTCTCTCACACGGATTTTTGTCTAACCGCTCAAAACCGCAGCTTAGGATCTTTCCTACAGCTCTGGTTAGGTCTTCCGAACATTGCGCCCGCCGAGACGAAACCCAACCACTCGCCCACAAAAAAGCCGCGCATCAAGCGCGGCTTTTCAATTTGGTGGGCCCACACGGACTCGAACCGTGGACCAAAGGATTATGAGTCCTCTGCTCTAACCAACTGAGCTATAGGCCCTCAGTAGGCCGCGGATTATAGCGACGGTTTCGCGGCTGTGCTATCCGAAAAATCCGATACGGTTATATGCAGAAACGTCGCGGCGAATTCGTCCGGGGGCAGCGGCAGGCTGACGATGTAGCCCTGGATCTGTTCACAACCTTCTGCGGCGAGGAATTGTTGTTGCGCCTGGGTTTCCACGCCTTCGGCAATCACGGTGAATTGCATGCTGCGGCCGAGCGCGATGATGGCGCGCACAATGGCCGCGTCGTGGGGGTCGTCAGGCAGTCCGCGGACGAAGGACTGGTCGATCTTGAGGATGTCCAGCGGCAGGCGTTTGAGATAGCTGAGCGAGGAGTAGCCGGTGCCGAAGTCATCGATCGCCAGTTGCACGCCGAGGTGTTTGAGCTGGTGCAGCACTGCCAGCGCCTCTTCGGCCTGACTCATGATGAAATTCTCGGTAATTTCCAGTTGCAGTAAATCCGGCCTGAGGCGGTTGTCCTTGAGCAGTTGCTCGATGCGCACCAACAGGTTCGGCTGACGCAGCTGCGCGCCAGCGAGGTTTACCGAGAGCGGCCCGAGCGGTTGGTAGATCCGGCTCCACTCGAACATTTGCCGGCAAGCGGTTTCGAGCACCCAGTCACCGATCTGCAGGATCATGCCGTTCTCTTCGGCCAGCGGAATGAAATGCTCGGGCGGCACGTCGCCGAAGGTTGGGTGGCGCCAGCGAATCAGCGCCTCTGCACCGACCAGACTGTGGTCGACCAGGCTGATTTTCGGTTGGTAACAGAGAAACAGCTCATCGCGCTCGATGGCGCGGCGCAGTTCGTGTTCCAGCGCTACGCGCTCGCTGGCCTGGGCGGTGAGGTCGCGGGTGTAGCTTTCGACGCGGTTACGCCCCTTGGCTTTGGAGCGGTACATCGCCGCGTCGGCGTTTTTCACCAGTGTGGCGACATCGCAGCCGTCGCGGGGATAAAGGCTGGTGCCGATGCTCGCGCTGATAAAAAACTCGTGTTCGCCGGCCTGGAACGGCGCACCGAAGCAGTTGAGCAGTTTCGTCGCGATGTTGTCGGCGTCACTGGCTTGCTGCAAGCCTGGCAACAGGATGATGAATTCGTCACCGCCCAATCGCGCGACCGTGTCGATATCGCGCAATTGTTCTTTCAAGCGCACGGCAATGCCCTTGAGCAACAGGTCGCCGACCGGGTGGCCGAGGCTGTCGTTGATGTGTTTGAAGCGGTCGAGATCGAGAAACAGCACCGCGCCCTGGCCGCCATTTTCCTGCTGGCTGGTCAGGGCCATTTGCAGGCGACTCTCGAACAAGGTGCGGTTGGGCAAACCGGTGAGGGGGTCGTGGTGAGCCTGGTAATCGAGCTTGGCCTGGGCATGCTTGAGGCTGGAAATATCGGCGAACACCGCGACGAAGTGAGTGATGAACTTGTCGCGATTGCGCACGGCGCTGATGGTCAGCCAGCTCGGGTACAGCTCGCCGTTCTTGCGCCGGTTGGAAATCTCGCCTTGCCAGTGGCCTTCGTCAGTCAATTGGTGCCACATCGCCGCGTAGAAAGCGCTGTCATGCAGCCCTGACGCCAGCAAGCGTGGCGTGTGGCCCAGCGCTTCACTTTCGCTGTAACCGGTGATTTCGGTGAAAGCGCGATTGACGGCGCTGATGTGTTGTTGAGTATCGGTGATCAACACGCCCTCGGCGGTGCTCTCGAAAACGGTCGCGGCCTGCTGCAGTTTTTCCTGCATGAGATGGCGTTCGGTGATGTCGCGGGCGATGGTCAGCATGCAATCCTCGTCGCCGATCGGCAGCGGTCGACTGGACACTTCGCACAGGCGAATCTGCCCGTCGCTGCGACGGATGTGGCAAGTGAAGTCGCGGACAAACCCGTCGCGCTTTAGCAGATCGAGCATCTGCTTGCGTTCGTTGAGGTTGACCCAGATGCCCAGATCCAGCGTTGAACGATCCACCGACATGGCGCTGTTGAAACCAGTGATACGACTAAAACCTTCGTTGACCTCCAACAGCAGGCCGTCGCTCTGGCGCGACAGCAACAGGCCATCCGGCGACGCATGGAAAGCCTTGGCGAACTTCTCTTCAGAGGTTTGCAGTTGCTGTTGGGTTTCCTTGAGCTGGCTGATGTCGCGAACTACCACCACCAGCGCCGGGGTGGTGTCGAGGTCGAAAGGCTCGGCGGAAATCAGCCCGGTGAACAATTGGCCGTTGTTGCGGCGAAAGGGCATTTCCAGATTACGGATGCTGCCGGCCTGCAAACGCTGCAAGAGGCCCGGCCCCACCCCGGGGATGCCCCAGATATTGAGGTTGGTGGCGGTCTGGCCGATCACCTCCTCGGCCCTGAGGCCGATCTGCTCTTCGAAGGCCTCGTTAACCTCCAGCAGGCAGCCGTCGGACAGGCGCGCAATCACCAGAATGTCCGGGCATTGCTCAAACACCGAAGCGAACTTCTGCTCGGACAGGCGCAGCGCCTCTTCGGTGCGTTTGATTTCGCTGATATCGATCATCAACCCGCGCATCACCGGTTCGTGGCCATGCTCGATCAGGCTGACAATGTCGCGCACCCACAGGCAGCGGCCGTCGGCGGTGATCACGCGATAATCGACGATGTGATCGCGGCCCTGGCGCAGCGCTTCCCTGCAATAGTTCTGCGTGCGGGTCAGGTCGGCCGGGTGAATGATGTTGTGCCAGAAACCCGGAATCAGCCAGTGAGACTGTGGATACCCGAGCAGGTCTTCAGCATGGGGCGAAACATAGCTGTAGGTGAAGTCGCTCATCCGCGCTTCCCAGGCGATCGCCGACAAACTCTCCACCAGGCCACGGTAGTGATATTCGCTGCTGCGCAATTCCTGTTCGAGGTCGATGCGCCGGGAGATTTCCGAGCTCAGGCGACGGTTGATGCGAATCACCACGGCCAGCACCGTCATCAACAACAACAGACCGGGCAGGCCATACATCAGCAGGTCCGACCAGAACGTGCGGTGGTCGAGCACATTACCGACCCAATGTTCCTGAATGCTGCTGATTTCCGCCGGTGTCATGTCGGCCAGGACTTTATCGAGAATGCCCACCAACATCTTGTTGTCGCGGGGCACGGCCATCGCCAGTTGATAGCGATACGGGGTTTCGCCGCTGACGTAGAGGCCGTCGAGTTTGAGCTGGCGCAGGCTCCAGACGCTGGAAGCCAGATCGCCGACCACCGCGTCCACTTCATCGGTCGCCAGGGCTTGCAGCGCCGAACTAACATTGGGCATGGCCACCAGATTCAGATCGGGATGGTGAGTGCGCAGCAGTTCGTGGGGAGCGTAGTTTTCCACTACGGCGATTTTCAGACCGTACAGGTCGTCGAGTTTGCGCGGCTGGGCCCCGCCGACATGGGCCAGAATGACGATCGGGAAGTCGAGGTACGGCCGGGTAAATGACAGGTAATTCTGGCGTTCCGGCGTGGACATGATTCCCGGCAGCAAATCGATCTTGCCTTTTTTGACCTGCTCCAGCACCACCGTCCAGCTTGCCGGTTCGATGGGCGTCAGCTTGATCGCCAAACGTTGGCGAATCACGTCGATATAGTCAGCGGCGAGACCCTGATAGCGGTTCTGGTCGTCACGAAATTCGAAAGGCGGCCACGATGCATCAACACCCAGGCGCAAGTCAGGGTGAGCCGCCAGCCAGCTGCGTTCTTCATCGGTGAGAGTCAGCGCGTCAGCCGTGGCGGTGCAGATCATCAATGACAGCAGAAAAAGCACGGGCGCCAGTCTGGGCATAACGCTCTCGTCAGGGCTTGGGATGATTGTTTCGAGTGTAGACGGGGTACGCGACGGGGAGGGCGGAGCGGGGAATTTAATCTGCCATAAAACAAAACCCCCGGCCTGGGCCGGGGGTTCTGGTATCACTCGTCGAGGAAGGAACGCAGATGCTCGCTTCGCGTCGGGTGGCGCAGCTTGCGCAGCGCCTTGGCTTCGATCTGACGGATCCGCTCACGCGTTACGTCAAACTGTTTGCCCACCTCTTCGAGCGTGTGGTCGGTGTTCATGTCGATACCGAAACGCATGCGTAGTACCTTGGCTTCACGGGCAGTGAGGCCGGACAGCACTTCGCGAGTCGCTTCCTTCAGGCTTTCCACTGTGGCGACATCGATTGGCGACTGCATGGTCGAGTCTTCGATGAAGTCGCCCAGATGGGAGTCTTCGTCATCACCGATCGGGGTTTCCATGGAGATCGGCTCTTTGGCGATCTTCAGTACCTTGCGGATCTTGTCCTCAGGCATTTCCATGCGTTCGCCCAGCTCTTCCGGAGTCGGTTCGCGACCCATTTCCTGCAACATCTGCCGGGAAATACGGTTGAGCTTGTTGATCGTCTCGATCATGTGCACCGGGATACGGATGGTGCGCGCCTGGTCGGCGATCGAGCGAGTGATCGCCTGACGGATCCACCAGGTGGCATAAGTCGAGAACTTGTAACCACGACGGTATTCGAACTTGTCCACCGCCTTCATCAGACCGATGTTGCCTTCCTGGATCAGATCGAGGAATTGCAGACCGCGGTTGGTGTACTTCTTGGCGATCGAGATCACCAGACGCAGGTTGGCTTCAACCATCTCTTTTTTCGCGCGGCGGGCCTTGGCCTCACCGATCGACATGCGACGGTTGATGTCCTTGATTTCTGCGATGGTCAGGCCGGTCTCGGTTTCCAGCGCAATCAGCTTCTGCTGGCAACGGATGATGTCCGGCTGCACGCGACCGATGGCTTCGGCGTACTTGCTCTTGCCTTTGGCCAGGGCGTCGGACCAGCTTTCGTCGACTTCGTTGCCCGGGAACTGACGCAGGAAATCGGCGCGCGGCATACGTGCATCACGTACGCACAGCTGCATGATCGCGCGCTCTTGCTGACGCAGGCGATCCAGGGCACTGCGTACACGCTCGACCAGGGCTTCGAATTGCTTCGGCACCAGTTTGATCGGCATGAACAGCTCGGCCAGGGCCAGCAACTCGGCAACGGCTGCCTTGTTGTGACGACCGTGCTTTTTCAGGGCCTTGCGGGTGATTTCCATCTGGTCGGCGACGGCACCGAAGCGCTGCGCAGCGATGACCGGATCCGGACCGCTTTCGGCTTCTTCTTCATCGTCGGAAGATTCGGCATCATCGTCGTCGGTATCGTCGTCGGCCTTGACGGCTTTCGGGTCAACCGGCGGCGGCACTTCTGCCGCAGGCGGCGCGATGCCGTCGTCCGGGTCGATATAACCGCTCAGGACGTCGGACAGGCGACCACCTTCGGTGGTGACGCGGGTGTACTCGGAGAGAATGTGGTCAACCGTGCCTGGGAAGTGCGCAATCGCGCTCATCACTTCACGAATGCCTTCTTCGATCCGCTTGGCGATTTCGATTTCGCCTTCACGGGTCAGAAGCTCGACCGTACCCATTTCACGCATGTACATGCGCACCGGGTCAGTGGTGCGACCGATATCGGTCTCCACCGCCGCCAACGCAGCGGCTGCTTCTTCCGCAGCGGCCTCGTCGGTATCGGCGTCGGCCAACATAAGGGCGTCCGCATCCGGAGCACTCTCGTGTACGGGGATCCCCATGTCGTTAATCATGCGGATGATGTCTTCCACCTGCTCCGGATCTGAAATATCCTCGGGCAGGTGGTCGTTGACCTCGGCGTAAGTCAGATACTTCTGCTCACGACCCAGTTTGATCAACTCAATAATACGAGACTGCTGTTGCGCTTTTCCGGACATAACACCCTATCCACTGAAGGTCTTGGCGGGCAAAAAACAAGCCGAGGATTATACCTGAGCTATGACCTCACGCGCCAGTTGAGGTCGGGTTTGATGCGGAAACATTGCGACTTAAAAGGTCGCGCAGTTGATTTTTCTCTTCGACGCTCAGTTCGCTTTGCCGCGCTTTCCTGAGTAACTGTTCGAGATTTCGCTCGCGTTGGCGGGCGGACAAGCTAGTAATGGTGTCGAAAAACTGTTGTTCAAGGTTATCTCCGTCAATCAGCCATTCCTTTTCTGCCAGCGCCTTGAGCAAGCGACCCTGTTCAGTACCGTGCCATCGCGCGATCAGCTGAAATGAGTTTAGCTTGGGATTCTTCTGTACGGCTTCGAGCAGGGCCACAAGCAGCTGGGCGTTGGTCTGATTTTCATCGGCAATGTGCCCGGCGTCTTCGACGCGCTTGGCCAGTTGCGGATGATGGAGCAATGTTCGCAGTGCCGTCAGGGTTGGCGATTCAACGCCAATCGGCGTACGCGGGCGCTGCTGTTCGCGATCGCCACCACGTTTGCCGTTCTTGTCCCACGGTTTCTTGTCCCACTTCTTGCCGCCGGCGCCGGGTTTCTTCGGCGTCCATTCCTGCTGCGGCACATACATGTCCTGTGCCTGCGGCTGATGGTAGTCGCTGTAGTCCGGCATGGCGTCGTAATCGAAGCCCGGATCGTAGGCGGGCGGTGCTTCCTGCGGCGCACTCTGAACCAATTGGCTGACGGTCTCGCTGCTCAGGCCGGTAATCTCGGTCAGGCGCTGACGCATGAGGATGCGCAGGTTCGCTCCCGGCACCTTGTCGATCAATGGCGCGGCGAGGGTGGCCATGTGCGCCTTGCCCTCAAGTGAGCGCGGGTCGGCTTCTTCGGTCAGTTGCTGGAAAAAATAATCGGCCAGCGGCTGCGCGTGCTGATTGATGCGCGCCTTGAAAGCATCGGTGCCTTCGGCGCGAACCAGGGTGTCCGGGTCTTCGCCTTCGGGCAAAAACAGGAACCGCGCGCGACGACCGTCCTGCAGACACGGCAGGGTCGCTTCCAGTGCACGCCAGGCTGCGTTGCGGCCGGCCTGGTCGCCGTCGAAGCAGAACAACACGTTCGGGACGACGCGGAACAAGCGCTTGAGGTGTTCTTCGCTGGTCGCGGTACCCAGCGTGGCGACGGCATTGCGCAAGCCTTGCTGGGCGAGGGCTATGACGTCCATGTAACCCTCGACGACGATGATTTCGTCGAGGTTGCGATTGTTCTTGCGTGCTTCATAAAGGCCGTAGAGTTCCTGGCCTTTATGGAATACCGGGGTTTCCGGTGAGTTCAGGTACTTGGGCTTGTCGTCGCCCAGTACGCGACCGCCGAAGGCGATGATCCGTCCGCGGGTATCGCGAATCGGGAACATCACGCGATCGCGGAAGCGGTCATAGCGTTTGCCGGTTTCGGCGTTCTCGATCAGCAGGCCAGCTTCGATCATGGCCTTCTGTTGCAACGTGTCGCTGCTCAGATGCTTGAGCAGGTTGTCCCAGCCCGGCGGCGCAAAACCGAGGCCGAAATCCCGAGCGATCTCGCCCGTCAGCCCGCGCCCCTTGAGGTAATCCACCGCAGCCTTGCGCGACGGATGACTCTTGAGTGCCTGCCGGTAAAAATCAGCGGCGGCGGTCAGCAGCGGGTACAGCGGCGAATCGGTCGGCTGGCGCGGCTTGCGCTCGCGACCGCTTTCTTCGCGGGGGATTTCCATGCCGGCGGCTTTTGCCAGATCTTCGACAGCCTGGGGGAAATCCAGATTGTCGTGATCCATGAGAAAGCCGAGGGCGTTGCCGCCGGCGCCGCAACCGAAGCAGTAATAGAACTGTTTGTCGGGGCTGACGCTGAACGACGGGGTTTTCTCTTTATGGAACGGGCAGCAGGCGGTGTAGTTCTTGCCGGCCTTCTTCAATTGCACGCGCGAGCTGACCACGTCGACGATGTCGGTGCGGTTCAGCAGGTCGTCAATGAAGCTCTGGGGAATCAGCCCGGCCATGGCGTTCTCGTCGTCTGCGCTGCAATAAATCCGTTGCGACAGGCCGTCGGACGCGGGCCATTGCTGGAAACGCACAAAAAGTGCGGCTCGACCGGTGTCGTCTGCGTGATCGCTGTCGGGAAGTGTATCTGCCGAAAATCCACTGACGTTAGTACCTATCAGTCTTCGACTATGTGAAAGTGTTGCGCTGAATCCGCTGACGGCCGGTTGTCGACCTCGGATAGCTCAATAAAGCGGGCACGCATGCAGGTGCCTTGGGCTGATCGTCGTAAGAGGAATCAGTGGGTGTGCTCGTCAGTAGCCTTGAAAGGCTCGTCAGAAAAGACGTGCACCGCTGGCAAAAGAGCCAGGCCTGACGCGGTGAAGCAGATTTGTCTCGGTCGCATCGGCGGCGTCGACGGTGAAGCATCAAGCGTTTTACGCAAATGCCATTAGCCCGGCTGAGGGCCGGGCTTAGGCAAGAAGCTTGCTACGAACGTCTGTGGATTAGTACAGACGAACGGCGCGGCGCTGTTCGCGCTGAACTTTCTTGGCGTGACGCTTAACAGCGGCTGCTGCCTTGCGCTTACGCTCAGAAGTTGGCTTCTCGTAAAATTCGCGGCTACGAACTTCAGCCAGTACACCGGCTTTTTCGCAGGAGCGCTTGAAACGACGCAGAGCTACGTCGAAGGGTTCGTTCTCTTTTACTTTGACGGCTGGCATCCAGAGCTACCTTCATTCATTACCGGGGTCAACATCCTCGCGGCAAAAGAGCACTTGAAGACGTCGGTTTTTAAGGGTTGCGGATGTTAACCCCTCATCGCTCGGAATGCAAAGCCTCTGATCGAAAACCGCTGGTCGGGGCATCACGTGGCGACTATTATGCGCGCCTTCGAATTCAGCCTAAACAAGGCGCAAACCCATGCTAGTACTGGGATTAGAAACCTCCTGCGACGAAACCGGCGTCGCATTGTATGACAGTGAACGCGGTCTGCTGGCCGACGCGCTGTTCAGTCAGATCGACCTGCACCGCGTCTATGGCGGTGTGGTGCCGGAGCTGGCGTCGCGTGACCACGTCAAACGCATGCTGCCCTTGATCCGTCAGGTGTTGGCCGAGGCCGACTGTGTGCCGACCGAGATCGACGCAATCGCCTACACCGCAGGTCCTGGCCTGGTCGGCGCGCTGCTGGTCGGTGCATCCTGCGCGCAGGCGCTGGCGTTTGCCTGGGGCATTCCGGCGCTTGGCGTGCACCACATGGAAGGCCACTTGCTGGCGCCGATGCTGGAACCGAAACCGCCGGAATTCCCGTTCGTCGCTTTGTTGGTTTCCGGTGGCCATACGCAGTTGGTTCAGGTCGACGGCATTGGCCAATACAGTCTGCTCGGCGAGACGCTCGACGATGCGGCCGGCGAAGCTTTCGACAAAACCGCGAAGATGATGGGCCTCAATTACCCCGGCGGGCCGGAAATCGCCAAGCTGGCCGAGAAGGGCGTCGCAGGACGTTTCACCTTTCCGCGTCCGATGTGTGATCGCCCGGGTCTGGACTTCAGTTTCAGCGGCTTGAAAACCTTCGCCCTCAATACCTGGCAGCAATGCGTCAGCGCCGGGGACGACGGCGAGCAAGCCCGTTGCGACATCGCGCTGGCGTTCCAGCAGGCCGTGGTGGAGACTTTGACCATCAAGTGCAAGCGCGCCCTGAAACAGGCGGGCATGAAGCGACTGGTGATTGCCGGCGGCGTCAGCGCCAACAAGGCGTTGCGGGTTTCGCTGGAAAAAATGCTCGGCGATATGAAGGGTGATGTGTTCTATGCGCGCCCGGAGTTCTGCACCGACAATGGCGCGATGATCGCATTTGCCGGTTGCCAGCGCCTGAAGGCCGGCCAGCAGGAAAGTCTGGCAATCACCGTGCAGGCACGCTGGCCAATGGAGCAGTTGTCGGCGCTGTAATGAGCGACGCTCATGGACGGCAGTCAGAAATGCCGTTCGCGCCCGGCAAACAGGTCGCGTAGATTGCCGCGATGGCGCCAGACAATCAGCAAGGTCAGCGCGCTCATTGGCAGCAAGGCTTCCGGCTCCTGCCAGGCCAGCAATGGCAGGGTCAGTGGCGTGGCAATCAGCGCCGCCAGCGAGCTGGTGCGGGTCAGGTAAAACGTCAGTAGCCAGGCACATACTGCCAGCAGCGCGGCGGGTGGATACAGGCCGAGCAGCATGCCTGCGGCAGTGGCAACGCCTTTGCCGCCGCGAAAGCGAAAGTACAAAGGGAACAGGTGACCGATCACGGCGCACACGCCGATCCAGGCCTGATCCTGCACTGAAAGGCCCGCGCCCGAGGCGATCAGCACCGGCAGCAGGCCTTTGCACAGATCACCGAGCAGGGTCAGGATCGCCAGTTTGCGACCGGCCAGGCGCAGCATGTTGGTGGCGCCGGCATTACCCGAGCCACTCATTCGCGGATCCGGATTTCCGGTCAGGCGGCTGAGCAAAATGGCAAAGGACAGCGAGCCGAGCAGGTAGGCGAGAATCGCCAGTAACCAAAACATGCTAACTATTCCGGGCGAGGACGCCCTGATTCTAACGGCGCATCGCGCCCTTGTCGTGCAGCGGAGAGAAGTGCTTGGACAGAGTGTTTATCGAGGGCCTGGAAGTCGACACCGTGATCGGTGCCTACGACTGGGAGCGCGGCATCCGTCAGTGCCTGCGTCTTGATCTGAGCTTCGCCTGGGACAATCGCCCGGCCGCCGCCGGTGACGACCTGACCCTGGCGCTCGATTACGCCAGTGTTTCCACGCGCATTCAGGCCTTCGCCGAGCAGGCGCAGTTCCAGCTGGTCGAAACCTTCGCCGAGCGTCTGGTTGAAGTGCTCATGGCCGAATTCAAGATCACTTGGGTGCGACTGAAACTGACCAAGCCGGGCGCCGTTCCAGCGGCCAAGGGTGGTGTGGGTGTGGAGATCGAGCGCGGATGTCGCTGACTCAGGTCTACCTCGGGCTCGGTAGCAATATCGAGCGTGAAACCCATTTGCGCGCCGGTCTCGATGCGCTGGCCACGTTCCTGGTGGATATCCGTTGTTCGGCGGTGTTCGAGAGCCAACCGGTGGGCATCAAGAGCGGGCCGTTCTTCAATTTTGTGGTCTCGGCCTACACCGATCTGCCGTTGATGGAGCTTGACCGCCGCTTGAAATTCATCGAGGCGGACAACGGTCGTTATGCCCCGGATCGCAAAGGTCTGCCGCTGGATATCGACGTGCTGCTGTATGGCGATCTGGTGGGTAATTTCGATGGATTGATGCTGCCGCGTGCTGAAATCCTGAAAAATGCCTTTGTGCTGTGGCCGCTGTCGTTGATTGCGCCGGATCGGGTGCATCCGGGGGTGGGCAAGAGCTTTGCGACGTTGTGGGCCGAGGCGCAGATTGATCAGGTGTTGGCGCCGGTTGCGTTCGAATGGCGGGGGGAGCAGCTCACGCCTTCGGATTTGCGGTGATATCAAATGCGCTTTCGCGAGCAGGCTCGCTCCCACATTGGATCGAGGTCTCATGTGGGAGCGAGCCTGCTCGCGAAGTTTTTTATCAGGCTGTCGCCGCCTCTTTGTAGGCTTTCAACGCCTTCAGTCGTTCCCGCTTCAGCGCTTCGCCCAGTTCCGGCCCCTTGAATCCCTGCTCCAGCAAAGGCTGCACCGCCACCGCTCGCGCAGCTTTCGCCGCTCCGCGCAAATAATCCGCGTGTGGATAACTGCGCTGCTCCAGGCCCTTGCGGCCACGGGCATCCATCTCGCACGCGGCGATAAACTCTTCGAATCGCTGTGGCCGGCGATAGATATCGAAACTTTGCAGCAACTCCAGCAGCGTCGAGGCTTTCAACTCGAGCGCCCGATGCCCATGGGTGTGATACTGGCCGACCAGCAGCGCCAGTTCCTGACAGTCCTTGGGGACCTTGAAGCGCTCGTTGACCGCTTTGATCAGCTTCAGCCCGGTGTGCTCATGGGCGATATGCCTGGGCCATTCTTCTTCCGGCGTCAGGCCTTTACCAAGGTCATGCAGCAGGCAGGCCCAGCGCACCGTCAGTGGTTGTTTGTGCAGGGCTGATTGCTCCAGCACGCTCAGGGTGTGCAGGCCTGTGTCGATTTCCGGGTGGTGGGTCTCTGGCTGTGGCACGCCGAACAAGGCGTCGACTTCCGGCATTAGCTCTTTGAGTGCGCCACAGTCGCGCAAGACCTGGATGAACACCTGCGGGTGGTCTTCCATCAGTGCCCGGGAAATCTCCTTCCAGCTACGTTCGGCAGTCAGCGCCTGCAATTCGCCGGACTCACTGAGCTGGCGCATCAAGTCCATGGTCTCATCGGCGACCGTAAACCCCAATCCTGCGTAGCGCGCAGCAAAACGGGCAACACGCAGGACACGGAGCGGATCTTCGGCGAATGCCGGGGATACATGGCGCAGGATTCGTGCTTCGAGATCGCGCTGACCATGGTACGGATCGGTCAGGTTGAGCTGATCGTCCTCGGCCATGGCATTGATCGTCAGGTCGCGGCGAATCAGGTCTTCTTCAAGCGTCACTTCGGGACTTGCGTAGAAGGTGAAGCCGCCGTAACCCCGGCCACTCTTGCGTTCCGTACGGGCGAGGGCATATTCCTCACCGGTTTTGGGGTGCAGAAACACCGGAAAGTCGGCGCCAACCGGGCGGTATCCCTTGGCGAGCATTTCCTCCGTGGTGGCGCCCACCACGACCCTGTCGATGTCAGCGACCGGCAACCCCAACAGGCGATCACGTACTGCGCCGCCAACCTTGTAAACCTGCATAAAAAACCTCCGTCAGTCCGACAGGATAACCCTTGCGTCAGACTTTCGGAGGCCGGAACCGGATCAAAGATGAATCACGGCCAGATCGAGCCGGCCGTAATCGCCTTCGCTGTGTTCACTGCGTGGCGGCACGTGATGGGTTTTCATGATCTGGTCGCCTTGCAGGGTTTCCAGATGAATGTCGAAGCCCCAGAGCCGGTGCAGGTGCTTGAGGACTTCTTCGGTGGAGTCGCCCAAGGGTTTGCGGTCGTGCTGCTGATGGCGCAGGGTCAGCGAGCGATCACCGCGCCGATCGATGCTGTAAATCTGCACGTTCGGCTCACGATTGCCGAGGTTGTATTGCGCTGCCAGGGTTTCACGGATGATGCGGTAGCCGCCCTCATCATGAATGGCCGGCACCAGCAAGTCGTCTTTCTGGTCGTCATCGAGAATGCTGAACAGCTTTAGATCACGGATCACCTTGGGCGACAGGTACTGCAGGATGAAGCTCTCATCCTTGAAACTGCTCATGGCGAACTTGATGGTCGACAGCCAGTCGGAACCGGCGATGTCCGGGAACCAGCGGCGATCCTCTTCGGTAGGCTCTTCGCACATGCGCCGAATGTCGCGGTACATGGCGAAACCCAATGCATAGGGGTTGATGCCGCTGTAGTACGGACTGTCAAAGCCAGGCTGAAACACCACGCTGGTGTGCGAGGTGAGGAACTCCATCATGAAACCGTCGGTCACCAGGCCTTCGTCATACAGGTCATTCATCAGCGTGTAATGCCAGAACGTTGCCCAGCCTTCGTTCATGACTTGGGTCTGGCGCTGCGGATAGAAGTACTGGGCGATCTTGCGCACGATGCGCACGATCTCGCGCTGCCAGGGTTCCAGCAGCGGCGCGTGTTTCTCGATGAAATAGAGGATGTTTTCCTGCGGTTCGGCCGGGAAGCGGGCGTTGTCCTTGTCGCTGTATTTGTCAGCGCCTTTGGGAATGGTGCGCCACAGATCATTGATCTGCTTCTGCATGTGCTCTTCGCGATCCTTCTGCCGCCGGCGCTCTTCTTCGGCGGAAATCGGATACGGGCGTTTGTAACGGTCGACACCGTAATTCATCAGGGCATGGCAGGAGTCGAGCAGATCTTCCACGGCATCGATGCCATGGCGCTCCTCGCACTGCATGATGTACTGCTTGGCGAACACTAGGTAATCGATGATTGAACTGGCATCGGTCCAGGTGCGGAACAGGTAGTTGCCCTTGAAAAAACTGTTGTGGCCATAGCAGGCGTGAGCCACCACCAGCGCCTGCATGCAGATGGTGTTTTCTTCCATCAGATAGGCGATGCACGGGTCGGAGTTGATCACGATCTCGTAAGCCAGGCCCATTTGCCCGCGACTGTAGGATTTCTCTGTGCTGAGGAAGTGTTTGCCGTAGGACCAGTGGTGGTAACCCAACGGCATGCCCACCGAGGCATAGGCGTCCATCATCTGCTCGGCGGTAATCACTTCGATCTGGTTGGGATAGGTATCCAGCGCGTAACGGGCCGCGATCCGGGCGATTTCGCGGTCGTAGGTCTGGATCAGCTCGAATGTCCATTCGGAGCCGGTGGATATGGGTTGGCGCTTCTGCTCTTTGGCGGTCATGTCACTAACCTGCGCTGGAAGAGTTCACGGAAGACCGGATAGATATCTCCGGCCGAGACCAGTTGCTGCTGGGCAAACGTGTCAGAGAAGGCTTCGGCGATGCGTTCGTACTCGTACCACAGGGCCTGATGTTCGCGCGGGGTGATCTCCACGTAAGTGTAGTACTGCACAAACGGCATGATCTGATTGATCAGGATGTCGCGGCAGATCGGCGAATCGTCGTTCCAGTTGTCGCCGTCGGAGGCCTGAGCGGCGTAGATGTTCCACTCGTTGCTCGGATAGCGCTCGGCCATGATTTCCTGCATCAGCTTCAGGGCGCTGGAAACAATGGTGCCGCCGGTCTCACGAGAATAGAAAAACTCCTCTTCGTCCACTTCCCGGGCGCTGGTGTGGTGACGGATGAACACCACGTCGATCTTGTCGTAGTTACGCTTGAGAAACAGGTACAGCAGGATGAAAAAGCGCTTGGCGATGTCCTTGGTGGCCTGCGTCATAGAACCGGACACGTCCATCAGGCAGAACATCACTGCTTTGGAACTGGGATTGGGTTGCTTGACCAACAGGTTGTATTTCAAGTCGAAGGTGTCGAGGAACGGCACGCGGTGAATGCGCGCGCTGAGTTTCTCGATTTCAGCTTCGAGTTCCTGAATATCGCCGAAGTTGTCCGGTTCTTCGCGCTTGAGCCGCGCCAGTTCTTCTTTGGCTTCGCGAAGCTTTGCGCGGCTGCTGCCAGACAGGGCAATGCGACGCGCATGTGCTGAGCGCAGGGTGCGGATGATGTTGATCCGCGACGGATTGCCCTCATTGCTGATCCCGGCGCGTACGGTTTTGAATGTGTCGGTGCCGGTCAGGTTGCGTTTGACCAGGTTCGGCAGTTCCAGGTCTTCGAACATGAATTCGAGAAATTCTTCCTGAGTGATCTGGAAGACGAACTCGTCCATTCCTTCGCCTGAATTGCCGGCCTTGCCCGGGCCGCGCCCACCGCCGCCGCCCGGTGGACGGGCGATATGTTCACCGGCCGTGAACTCTTTGTTACCGGGATGCACCACGGTCTGTTTGCCGCCGCGTCCGTGATGGAGCACCGGTTCGTCGATGTCGCGACCGGGAATGCTGATCTGTTCACCGTGCTCCATATCGGTGATGGAACGGCGACTGACTGCCTCTTCGACAGCCTTTTTGATGTGGTCACGGTAACGCCGCAGAAAACGCTGGCGGTTCACCGTGCTCTTGTTTTTGCCATTGAGGCGTCGGTCGATCACATAGCTCATAAGGCCCCTCCGGGGAGCTTCAAGTTTTGAGCTGCAAGCTGCAAGTAGAGGCCGATTCACCCGGATGGGGATTCACGCGCGTTCTCCTTGCAGCTTGTGGCTTGTAGCTTGCAGCTGCCTCACTGCGACTTGCGGACCCGCAGGTACCATTCGGACAGCAGGCGTACCTGTTTATCGGTGTAGCCACGTTCAACCATTCGCGTAACGAAGTCGTTGTGTTTTTGCTGATCCTCCTTGCTGGCCTTGGCGTTGAAGCTGATGACGGGCAGCAGGTCTTCGGTGTTGGAGAACATTTTCTTCTCGATGACCACCCGCAGTTTTTCGTAGCTGAGCCAGGTCGGGTTCTTGCCGTTGTTGTTGGCCCGGGCGCGCAGGACGAAGTTGACGATCTCGTTGCGGAAATCCTTCGGATTGCTGATTCCGGCCGGTTTTTCGATTTTTTCCAGCTCTTCGTTCAGGGCCACGCGGTTGAGGATCTCGCCGGTTTCCGGGTCGCGATACTCCTGGTCCTGGATCCAGAAATCCGCGTACAGCACGTAGCGGTCGAAGATGTTCTGACCGTATTCGCTGTAGGACTCCAGATAAGCAGTCTGGATTTCCTTGCCGATGAACTCGATGTAGCGCGGCGCCAGGTATTCCTTCAGATAGCGCAGGTAGCGTTCGCGGGTTTCGGCCTGGAACTGTTCCTGTTCGATCTGCTGCTCCAGCACATAGAGCAGGTGCACCGGGTTGGCGGCGATTTCATGCGGGTCGAAGTTGAACACCTTGGAGAGGATCTTGAAGGCGAAGCGGGTCGACAGTCCGTTCATGCCTTCGTCGACACCGGCCGAATCGCGGTACTCCTGAATCGACTTGGCCTTCGGATCGGTGTCTTTCAGGTTTTCGCCGTCGTAGACGCGCATCTTCGAATAGATGTTGGAGTTTTCCGGCTCCTTGAGGCGCGACAGCACAGTGAACTGCGCGAGCATTTTCAGGGTGTCCGGTGCGCAGTGCGCCTTGGACAGGGAACTGTTGAAAAGCAGTTTGTCGTAGATCTTCACTTCGTCGCTGACGCGCAGGCAGTACGGCACTTTGACGATGTAGATCCGGTCGATGAACGCCTCGTTGTTCTTGTTGTTGCGGAAGGTGTGCCACTCAGATTCATTGGAGTGAGCCAGCAGGATGCCGGTAAACGGAATCGCGCCGAGGCCTTCGGTACTGTTGTAGTTGCCCTCCTGGGTAGCAGTCAGCAATGGGTGCAGCACCTTGATCGGCGCCTTGAACATTTCGACGAATTCCATCAAGCCCTGGTTGGCCCGGCACAGCGCACCGGAGTAGCTATAGGCGTCAGCGTCGTTCTGTGGGAATTCTTCGAGTTTGCGGATATCGACCTTGCCGACCAGAGCCGAGATGTCCTGGTTGTTCTCGTCACCGGGTTCGGTCTTGGCCACGGCAATCTGATTGAGGATCGACGGGTACAGCTTGACCACGCGGAACTGGCTGATGTCGCCGCCGAATTCGGCCAGGCGCTTGGTCGCCCAGGGCGACATGATGGTGTTCAGGTAGCGCCGTGGAATGCCGAAATCTTCCTCGAGGATCGCGCCATCTTCGGTGGCGTTGAACAGACCCAGAGGCGACTCGAAGACCGGCGAGCCCTTGATGGCATAAAAGGGCACTTTCTCCATCAGTTGTTTCAGCTTCTCGGCCAGGGACGATTTACCGCCACCGACGGGGCCGAGCAGATAAAGAATCTGTTTCTTCTCTTCCAGGCCTTGGGCGGCGTGGCGGAAATACGAGACGATCTGGTCGATGCATTCTTCCATCCCGTGGAAGTCTTCAAAGGCTGGATAGCGGCGGATCACCTTGTTGGAGAAGATGCGCGACAGCCTCGAATTGGTCGAAGTGTCGAGCAGTTCCGGTTCGCCGATCGCCATCAACAGACGTTCGGCGGCGGAAACGTAGGCGCTGCGATCGTTTTTGCACAGCTCCAGGTACTCCTGCAGAGAGAGTTCTTCCTGGCGTGTGGATTCGAAGCGTTGTTGGAAGTGGCTAAAGATACTCATGACGTCACCTCGCTCGATACGTGGAGCCGACGCCGGATCACTCAGTCGATGCTGGCAGCAGTCGCTGTGGCAGCTGCTGTTTACCCCCCAGAATTCTCCCACGGTCGACAAACCGCGAAAGCTACTCCCGATGACCCGCGCGCCGGTGTACCGGCTCTCCCCTGTTTTGGATGGCCTGCGCTTAAGGATAGTTGGGAATTCGAGAGGTAAAGGCGAGATACGTAATTAGTTGTGGCAGACCGTTCGTCTGCCGCGCGCAGGCCCACGGCAGCCGGGGCCTGCGCTGCGCAAAAAATTATTCGGCGGTGCCTTGCGCGGTTTCCGACGGATAAGTCGTACGCCACAGCTCAAAGCCGCCGTCCATGCTGTAAACGTCGGAGAAGCCTTGGCTGACCAGATAGGCGGCTGCGCCCTGGCTGGAATTGCCGTGGTAGCAGACCACGACGGTCGGTGCATCGAGGTCGGCGCCTTGAATGAAAGCGTGCAGGGAATGGTTGTCGAGATGTTTGGAGCCGCTGATGTGCAGCGCGGCAAAGGTCGCCGGATCGCGTACGTCGACTACGACTGCGCCCTGTTCACGCAGGGCCTGCGCCTGTTCCGGGGGGATTCGTTTGAATTCGGTCATGACAAAGTACCTGTTGCTCTACTGAAGGCGCAGTCTAACGCGAGGCGTTGACGGGCGAATCGTTGGGGGTGAGTGGGGCGACTGATGGCGCAAGTCCGCCGTGCTCGTCGCATTTGCATGACAGGCGTTCGCCGCTGTCGACGTTCATCAGCGTCAGGCTGCCGCCCCAGACGCATCCGGTGTCCAGCGCGGAAATGCCCGGCTCGTGGATATTGCCCTCGAGCGCCGCCCAGTGACCGAAGATGATGCGCAGGCCTTTGGTCTTGCGCTCCTTGTGCTGAAACCACGGCTTGTAGCCGGGTGGGGCGCTGTCGAGGCCTTCCTTGCTTTTGAGGTCGAGCTTGCCCTCGGCGGTGCAAAAGCGCATGCGTGTGAAGTAATTGGTGATCACTCGCAGACGATCAATGCCTTTGAGGTCGTTGTCCCATTTTGCCGGCTCGTTGCCGTACATACCGTCAAGGTAGGCGGGGAATACGTTGTCGTCACGCAGGGCGGTCTCGACTTCGGCGGCGCACTTCAACGCACGGCGCAGCGACCACTGCGGCGGGATGCCGGCATGGACCATCGCAACATCGCGTGTTTCGTCGTAATGCATCAGCTTTTGCTGGCGCAGCCATTCCATCAGTTGCGGCCCATCGGGGGCCTCGATGATTTCGCGCAGTGTGTCGCTTTTCTTCAGGCGCTCGATCTTCTTCGCGGCGGCCAGCAGGTGCAGGTCGTGATTGCCGAGCACGCAGACCAGCGACTCACGCATGCCAAAGAGAAAACGCAGGGTTTCCAACGACTGCGGGCCACGGTTGACCAGATCGCCGACCAGCCACAGCCGGTCAAGCGCCGGGTCGAAGGCAACTTGTTTGAGCAGGCACTTGAGCGGTTCGAGGCAGCCTTGCAGGTCACCGACGGCATACGTCGTCATCAGTGCAGGGCTCCGGGCACGGCGAGGCGAAACGGTTCAATGATTGCATCGAAATGTTTGCCGTCGTCGGCGAGCATTTGATAAGTGCCCTGCATGGTGCCGACCTTGGTGGTCATCACTGTGCCGCTGGTGTAGACATGGCTCTTGCCTACATCGATCGACGGTTGCTGGCCGACGACGCCTTCACCGCGCACGTGTTCGACATGGCCGTCACCATCGGTGATCACCCAGTGCCGGGACAGAAGCTTGGCCGCAACCTTGCCGTTGTTCTGTACGGTGATGGTGTAGGCGAAGGCGAAACGGTCGTGTTCGGGTTGCGATTGGTCTGGCAGATAGCGGGTGACGACGCTGACATCGACCTGATAACGGGAATCGGACATGCAAGAAGGCCTTAACGAAGCGGAACGCGGGGCGTAGCTGATGGGGAATCAGTCTAGGCAAGTATCGGGCAGTAAACCAGAGTGGTGTGCTGCCCGATAGCGTTCATCGCGAGTCAGTCGGCGGCGGGAGCTGCCGGGACCTGTATCGCGAGCTGGTCGGCCAGGCGCACGAATGCGGCCAGATCCAGTTGCTCGGGACGCAGGCTGCCATCAACGCCAGCGGCTTCGATCTCGGCGTTGCTGAGCAATTGCTTGAGGGTATTGCGCAAGGTTTTGCGGCGCTGATTGAAGGCTTCGCGTACCACGCGCTCCAGCAACTTGTGATCCTTGGCCGGGTGCGGCAGAACCGCGTGGGGCACCAGACGAACGATCGCCGAATCGACTTTCGGCGGCGGATTGAATGCGCCCGGGCCGACGTTGAACAGATGTTCCACGCGGCAATGGTACTGAACCATGATCGACAGACGACCCCAGTCGCCGCCACCCGGGCCTGCGGCCAGGCGCTCGACCACTTCTTTCTGCAACATGAAGTGCATGTCACGAATGATGCCGGCGTTGTTCAGCAGATGAAAAATCAGCGGCGTGGAGATGTTGTACGGCAGGTTGCCAACCACCCGCAGGCTGTTCGGTGCGGCGTTCAGCGTATTGAAGTCGAACTTCAGCGCATCGCCCTGATGCAGGTTGAAATTGCTCATGCCGGCGAACTGCTGGTTGAGGATCGGGATCAGATCCTTGTCCAGCTCCACCACGTCGAGTTGCGCGCCAGAGCCAAGCAAGCCTTGGGTCAGGGCACCTTGGCCCGGGCCGATTTCCAGCAGGCGATCGTCAGCCTTGGCATGGATAGAGCGCAGGATGCGGTCGATAACACCGGCATCGTGGAGGAAGTTCTGACCAAAGCGTTTGCGCGCCTTGTGTTGATATTGCTCGTTCATAAACGGGTCTCGGCCATCTGGTAGGCGGTTTCCAGGGCGACTTGCAGGCTGCCGGTGTCGATCCTGCCGCTGCCGGCCAGATCCAGGGCGGTGCCATGGTCGACCGAGGTGCGGATGATCGGCAGGCCCAGCGTCACGTTGACGGCAGCGCCGAAGCCTTTGTACTTGAGCACGGGCAGGCCCTGGTCGTGGTACATCGCCAGCACTGCGTCGCAGTGCTCCAGATATTTGGGGGTAAACAGAGTGTCGGCAGGCAGCGGGCCACGAAGGTCCATGCCCTCGCCGCGCAGGCGCTCTAATGTCGGTTCGATGATGTCGATTTCTTCATGGCCCAGGTGGCCGCCTTCACCGGCATGCGGGTTGAGACCGCAGACCAGGATGCGTGGCCGGGCGATGCCGAATTTGTCTTGCAGGTCGGCGTGCAGGATTCGCGTCACTCGCTCGAGCCGTTCAGGGGTGATCGCGTCGGCAATCTCGCGCAGGGGCAGGTGGGTGGTGACCAGCGCCACGCGCAAACCGCGAGTGGCCAGCATCATCACTACCTGCGCGGTGTGCGTCAGGTCGGCGAGAAATTCAGTGTGTCCAGAGAACGCGATGCCCGACTCGTTGATCACACCTTTGTGCACCGGCGCGGTGATCATCCCGGCGAAATCGCCGTTCAGGCAGCCGTTGCCGGCGCGGGTCAGGGTTTCGAGGACGAATGCAGCGTTGGCCTTGTCCAGTTGCCCGGCGATTACCGGTGCGCTGAGCGGCGTGTCCCAGACGTACAGGCTGTTGGCCGGTGCTGGAACATCTGGCCACTGCCCCGGCGCGACATCCAGCAGATTGACGGCCAGCCCCAACTGCGCGGCCCGCTCAAGGAGCAGGTCGCGGCTGGTGATGGCAATCAGGGGATGTGGCTGGGCTTGCGAGGCGAGCAGCAGGCACAGGTCGGGACCGATGCCGGCTGGTTCGCCGGGTGTCAGCGCGAAACGCTTGGGTTTCACTGCGCTGCCTGGTCTGCACCAGGGAGTTTGATCTCTACGTATGCTTCGTCACGGATCTGACGCAGCCAGGTTTGCAGCTCTTCATCGTATTTGCGGTTACGCAGTACGGACATCGCTTGCTGCTCACGGGCCTGTTCGGTGCCGTCAGTGGCGCGACGGCCAAGGACTTCCAGCACGTGCCAGCCGTATTGGGTCTGGAATGGCTTGGACAGTTGACCTTGTGGGGTCGAAGCCATCACTTCGCGGAATTCCGGTACCAGCACGTTCGGGTCGATCCAGTTCAGGTCGCCGCCGTTGAGGGCGGATCCCGGGTCTTCCGAGTAGTTTTTCGCCAGTTCGGCAAAATCTTCGCCGGCGGTGATGCGTTCATACAACGATTGCACCAGTGCCTTGGTCTTGGCTTCGTCGCGGATCGGGCTCGGCTTGACCAGGATGTGGCGGACATGCACTTCGTCGCGCATCTGCGCTTCGCCGCCACGTTTGCCCAGCAGCTTCAGAATAATGAAGCCGCCCGGCGTGCGCGCAGGCTGAGTGATGTCGCCAACCGCCATGCTGCTCAGCTCACGATCGAACGGAGGTGGCAGTTGTGCGGCTTTACGCCAGCCCATCTCGCCGCCTTCCAGCGCGTTGTCGCTACCGGATTTGGCCACGGCCATCTGACCGAAGTCGGCGCCTTGCTTGAGCTGCTGGTATACATCCATCGCCTGACGATAAGCGCTCTGAATGGCTTCAGAGTTGGCGCTTTCCGGGGTCGGAATCAGGATGTTGGCCAAGTGCAGTTCTTCGGACAGCTGCATCTTACCGAGGTCGGAGGCGAGGAAGTTCTTCACTTCCTGCTCGGACACCTGGATACGCTCCGCCACACGACGCTGACGCACACGGCTGATGATCATTTCGCGCTTGATCTGATCACGGGCGTCGTCATAGTTCAGGCCGTCACGAGCCAGTGCAGCACGAAACTGATCGACACTCATGTTGTTGCGCTGAGCAATGGTGCCGACAGCCTGGTTCAACTCTTCGTCAGTGATGCGGATGCCCGAGCGTTCGCCGATCTGCAGTTGCAGGTTTTCGACGATCAGACGCTCGAGCACTTGCTGATCGAGCACACCCGGAGGCGGCAGACCGCCACCGCGCTTGGCGATGGTCTGCTGAACTTCGTGAACGCGTTGGTCCAGTTGGCTCTGCATGACCACGTCGTTATCGACGATCGCCACCACTTTATCGATGGACTGTACGGCGGCGTTGGCCGCCGTACCCAGGAACAGCGCGCCCAGCAGCACCGGGCGCAGACAATCAGAAAGCTTGGTCTTCACGTTCACGATAACCTTGAATGCCTTTGTCGAGGAAGCTCTCTACCTTGGCGCCAGTCAGGCCGCCGAGTCCCTTCAGAACAATTTGGAGGAAGATGCCATGGTCGCCTTTTTCGTTTTCCGGGGCGTTCTGACTGTTTTCGTCATAGGCGACCCAGTAACGGTTGATCAGGCGCAGTTTCCAGCAGCAGTTGTCGTATTCGAAACCACCGAAGGCTTCCAGCGTGCGATTGCGGTTGTAGTCGTACTGCCAGCGACTGATGGCGTTCCACTGCGGAACGATCGGCCAGATGACCGAGAAGTCATGCTGCTGGATCTTGTAGTAGTCCTTCACGTAGCCAGGTTGACCCGGGGTGCCGTAGTCGCCGCCGCCCACCGACCATTGACCAGTATTCTGGTCGTATCGAACCTGGTCGTTGCGATAGCGGTAACCGGCGTTGATGACCTTGTTCGGGTTGTCCGCAGGCTGGTAATGGAACATCGCGCTGCCGGAGCGCGGGCTGCGGCTGTCCGGATCCCAGTTGTAATCGGCAGTGGCGCGCCAGTCACGGTTCCAGCGGTATTCATATTCGAGCGCGTACGGCGAAACACTGGATTTGGAGTCTTCACGAGTTTTCGCATCGATACCAGGCAATTGCACTTCGCGGTTCTTGAAGTAGTACGCCTGGCCCACGCTGATGCGCTGACGTTCAAACCCGTTTTCTTCGATCCAGCGACTGGTAACGCCCAGCGATAGTTTGTTCTCGTCGCCTACACGGTCGGCGCCGGAGAAGCGGTTGTCGCGGAACAGCGAAGAGTAATTGAAGGTATATTCGCTGGTGTCGAATACTGGAATGTCTTCCTGATCTGTCTCGGGAACATAGAGGTAGAACAGGCGTGGTTCCAGAGTCTGGCGGTAATTCTTGCCGAAGTAGGAAGTATCGCGATCGAAATACAGGCCGCTGTCGATGCTGGCAATCGGGACGCCGCGGCTCTGGTTGCTGTCGAACTTGCCGTAAAGCTTCTGGTTTTCCGGCGACAGCGCATCAATCTGGGATTTGCCGGTGTTATCCAGATCAAGCTGATACTGCGTGTACTGATACTTCAACGATGGTTTGAGGAAACCATAGGTCCAGTTCATCGGCAGGCTGACGCCCGGCTTCAGATTCAGGCGATCACCGTTAGCGCGGGCCAGACCGCTGATGTTTGTGTCCAGACGACGCTCGGCAATGCCATCTTCATTGATGAAGTCGCCATCACGTAGATCGCGATCGAAACGAACCAGCTCGGTCTCGTAATCGAAATTCAGACCTTCCGGATGGTACGGCAGCTGACCATTGAAGGTGATCTGCGGCAGACGACCATACGGTGTGATGTTGGAAACGGTAGCCAGCTGATATTGCTGAGCATTCAGGCGTGCGGTGTAGTTGTCGCCACGGTAGCTGACCGCACCCTGCTGATTGACGAAATCATCGCTCTTCACACCAATCTGATCGGTCTGCAGATCCTGGAAGTAATACGGATCGCTGATCTTGGTGTAATCAACTTCTGTGAGCACACGGGAATCGAGCCCGCCCTTGTGCTGCCAGTTGTACATATAGCGAGTGTCTTTGTAGTCGGACTGAAGCTTGCGATCGTCGTTCTCATCATTGAGGTACGCCGCACCGAACTGACCTTCACTCGACTTGGTCAGGTAGCGGAACTCACCCTCCACCAGCATGCCGCGCTTGCTCATGTAACGCGGGTACAACGTGGCGTCATAGTTCGGCGCCAGGTTGAAGTAGTACGGGGTGACCAGCATGAAGCCGGTGTCGCTGCCCGAACCGATGGTCGGCGGCAGGAAGCCTGACTGGCGACGGTCGTCGATCGGGAAGTAGATGTACGGGGTGTACAGAATCGGGATGTCTTTGACGCGCAACGTCACGTTGGTCGCGGTGCCGAAACCGGTCGCCGGGTTCAAGGTGATGTTGTTGCCCTTGAGCTGCCACGCGTTGCTGTTCGGTTCGCACGTGGTGTACGTGCCGTCCTTCAAGCGGATGATCGCGTTTTCGGCACGCTTGGCATACAGCGCGTTACCGCGGATGCGCGATTTGTGCATCACGTATTCGGCGTTGTCGACCTTGGCTTCACCAGTGTCGAGCTGTACATCGGCGTGGTCGCCGACGATCAGCGCGCCGTTGTCGCGGATGCGCACGTTGCCGGCCAGTTCGCCACGGCTCTCGGCCTGATACAGATTGGCCTCGTCGGCTTCGACCTGCATGCTGCCCTGACGCATGATCACGTCACCGGCAAGGCTGGCGACCTGGGTGTCCTGCTCGTAACGCGACGCTTTGGCACCGATGAAGGTCGGCGCGTCACTTTTATTCGTCTTGTCATTCATGCCAGGACGAATCGGTTCGATATAGGAACCAGAGCAGTAAGGACCGGTCTCGGCCAATTGCGCGGCGGTGAGCTTCTCGCGCGGAACCCAGTCGAGGTGACTGTAGTCTTCGCTACGGGATTTCAGGCCACGGCCCTTGGACTCGGTGACCAGTGCGGTTTTCGCGCCAGTGTCGGCGTCGGAACCCTTGTCGGCCGCAGGCTCGCCGGCGGCGCTGACGGCACTGCCGTCATGCACCGGACGCGGCGGCAATGCCGCGGCGGGCGACTTGGGCGCACAGTCCCAGCCACCCGTAGCCGAGACGGAGCAGTCATACTGCTCGGCGGCAACAACGAATTGACTGGCCAGAGGTTGCATAGCCAGCAGACTGCCGGTTACCAACAATGGAAATTTTTTACGAAACGCGGGGGATTTCAATGCCATCTTATTAGTCCGGGCTTCCTGCGTGCCATCTGCCCGCGGTGTGGGCCGCACGCCTCTCGATGGTCTGAAAAAGATGCTGGATAATAAAGCATGACCCGCTTGACGGCTAGCGCCGTCGGAGACCCTTGCAATGCCTGACCAAGATGTACGCTTGCAACACCTGAAAGTTTGGCTCGATGAGCAGTTGGCAAAGTTGTTTGCCGAGCAGGGCTGGGGCACCGTGCCCCCGGCCACGTTGACCGCGGCCAGCAGCGACGCGAGTTTCCGCCGCTACTTCCGCTGGGAGGGCGATGGTCGCAGCTTCGTCGTGATGGACGCGCCGCCACCCCAGGAAAACTGCAAACCGTTCGTGGATATCGCTTTTTTGCTGGCGAAATCCGGAATTAATGTGCCGAAAATTTACGCCGAAGACCTCGAACGCGGTTTTCTTTTGCTCAATGACCTGGGCAACAAGACCTATCTCGACGTCATCGATGGCGAAAATGCCGACGCGTTATTCCACGATGCCCTGCAAGCGCTGTTGGCTTTTCAACAGTTGCCGATGGTTGCGCCGTTGCCCAGTTACGACGTCGCCTTGTTGCGTCGTGAGCTTGAGTTGTTCCCCGAGTGGTACGTCAAGCATGAGCTGGGCGTCGAGTTCGATGCGGCCCAGCAGCAACAGTGGCAGCACATCAGCGAGCTCTTGATCGACAGCGCGCTGGCGCAGCCGAAAGTGCTGGTGCACCGCGACTACATGCCGCGCAACCTGATGCTCAGCGAGCCGAACCCTGGCGTGCTGGACTTCCAGGACGCGGTGTACGGCCCGGTGACCTACGACGTGACTTGCCTGTTCAAGGACGCTTTCCTCAGCTGGCCGGAAGAACGTGTACGCGGCTGGCTGGAAAGTTATTGGCAGCAAGCCTCGGCACTGGACATTCCGGTGCAAGCTGATTTCGAAGACTTCCTGCGCGCCAGCGACTTGATGGGCGTGCAACGTCACCTGAAAGTCATCGGCATCTTCGCGCGTATCTGCCATCGCGATGGCAAGCCGCGTTATCTGGCCGATGTGCCGCGCTTCTTCTCTTATATAGAAGCAGTGATCGCCCGCCGTCCTGAACTGGCGGAGCTGCAAGCGCTGTTCAGCAGCTTGCGTGCTGGAGCGACGGCATGAAGGCAATGATTCTGGCGGCGGGCAAAGGCGAGCGTATGCGCCCGCTGACCCTGACCACGCCGAAACCGCTGGTGCAGGCCGCTGGCGTGCCGCTGATCGAGTATCACCTGCACGCCCTCGCGGCTGCAGGTTTCAACGAAGTCGTCATCAACCACGCCTGGCTTGGTCAGCAGATCGAGGATCATCTGGGTGACGGTTCGCGTTTCGGCCTGAGTATCCAGTACTCGCCGGAAGGCGAGCCGCTGGAAACCGGTGGCGGGATTTTCCGTGCGCTGCCGTTACTTGGTGACGATGCGTTTCTGGTGGTCAACGGCGACATCTGGACCGATTACGACTTCAGCGTGCTGCACCAGCCGATCAATGGCCTGGCGCATCTGGTGCTGGCGGACAATCCGGCGCATCACCCGAAAGGCGACTTCACTCTCATCGACGGCAAAGTGCAGGACGGCGAGCCTGATGCGCAGACGCTGACCTACAGCGGCATCGCCGTGCTGCATCCGCAGTTGTTCGATGGTTGCAGCGATGGCGCCTTCAAGCTCGCGCCTCTGCTGCGCAAGGCCATGGACAAAGATGAAGTGACGGGCGAGCGTCTGAAGGGGCATTGGGTGGATGTCGGTACCCACGAGCGTCTGGCCGAAGCCGAAGCCTTGATAAGAGCGAGTCACTGAGATGCTGTGGCCAGGGACTCTGATTGGAGCCGGAGTGGGGTACGCGATTGCCAGCATTCCGGGGGCCATGCTTGGGGCGTTGTTGGGGCAGGCGCTGGATCGGCGCCTGCACTTGCAGAGCTGGGGACACTTACGCGAAAAGCTCGGCGGCCGGCCGATGCTGCGCAACGATGAACTGCTGTTCGTGTTGCTCGGGCGTCTGGCCAAGAGCGACGGGCGCGTCACTGACGGGCATATCCAGCAGGCGCGCAATGAAATGCGCGCGCTGGAAATGAGCGAGCCGGCGACTCGGCGGGCGATTGCCGCGTTCAATCGCGGCAAGTCCGGCAGCGACAATCTGCGCGGCTATCTGCGTCGTTTGAGTGCGCAACCGCACGCGGCCGAAGGTGTGTTGCGCGCCTGTTGGCGAATGGTTTGGGCTGATGGTCGCGCCGGGGTCAGCGAACGCGAGTTGCTGGCGCAGTGGGGCAAGTGGCTCGGCTGGACGTCGCAGCAGGTGCAAGCGCTGGCCAGCGATTACGAGCCGGGCAAGCGGCCGATCGTCAGTGCGGCAGTGAGCTATCAGGAGGCGATGAAGCTGCTTGGGGTGTCGGCGAGCAGCGAGCCGGCACAGATCAAGCGCGCTTACCGGCGATTGCTCAGTCGCCATCACCCGGACAAAATCGCCGGCAGCGGGGCGACCCCGGCGCAGGTGCGTGACGCGACCGAGCGTACGCGGGAATTGCATAACGCCTATACGCTGATTCGCGAGCGGCGGGATTTTCGCTAGAAGTTAGATGGGTGTTGCTTGTGCTTGCCCCTTCGCGAGCAGGCTCGCTCCCACATTGAATTGTGCATAGATCCAATGTGGGAGCGAGCCTGCTCGCGAATTAAGGGCGATTCGGTGTGACAGTCAGTCAACAGCCTGAGGATTCAACCAGCCCCGCACCCGCCGAAACAGTTGTTCCTGCTCAGCCTTCTTGTCCGGCAATACCTTCAGCGCCACCTGGCTGAACGCCGAGGTCTTCAGACGCTTGCTCGCCTGCATGCGCTCCAGCGCCGCGTTGCGATCCAGCGCTTTGTCCATGTAGAAAATATCCACCGTCGGCAGCTTCAGCGTCGGCGTCAGTTCGGCGAGTGGCGGCAGGGCTTTGGTCGGGACTTGCGCGTCAACCATGACCAGTTTCTCCACCTGAGGCGTTTGTCTCTCACTGAGAAAACGCGCCGCCCAGTAGGCGCCGGTGCCGTGACCGAGCACGACAATGCTGCGCGCGCTCTGCTGTTCGGCATAGGCAATCGCTGCGTCGATCCGTCCGAAAATGCGCTCGGCGTCGGCTTTGGTTTGTTCTTCGCTGGTCTCGGCCACTACCTGTTCGGCAACTTCCGCTTCCCCACCAGCGGCCTGTTCGATCGGTTGTGCGGTGGTGGCGTCTTTGCTTGTGGTTTCCGGGGCTTTCGGCGCGGCGGTCGGTTCGATCACGCGCGGAGCAAGGGCGTCGCCTTGCAGATCCGGCAGGGTGATACTAAGGCTGCTCCACTCGGCGTCCGGCAATTTGCCTCGCAACGGGCCGATTGCCTGCGGCCAGTCAGCGGTTTCGCCGGCACCGGGAACGATGATCACCGCGCCTTTGGGCTCGGCGCTGTTGGCCGGTTTCCACAGGGCGAGGAAAGTTTCGCTGCCAGCCTGCAGTTGTTGCTGCTCTTGCGCCGGCAGTTTACGTTGCAGTGCGGCGGCCTCTTCCTGACTACGCTCAAGCAGTGGCTGGCGCTCGGCCGGTTTTTCCTCGGCGGGTTTATCCGTGGCGGCGGGCGCCGGGTCGGCGGCTTCGGCGGAAAACGCACAAGGCAGGATCAGCGACAGGCACAATGCTGGCAGTGCCAGGCGGTAGACAGAGGGCATCGGTTATTCCAGGCCAGAAAGTATCCCGGCAGCCTAATGGGTTGGTCAGAATTTGTCAGTGTATGAGACTTCAATGAAGCGATTTTGCTGCCTGTGGGTTATCGGCTGTTTGTGGTTTCCCTTGATGGGCTGGGCGGCGCCTGCGCCGCCGGGCCATGCCGCGCAATTGTCGCCAGAGCAGCAACAATGGCTGGCGCAGCACAACGAATTGCGCGTCGGCCTGGTGTTGCAGGCGCCCTATGCGACCTACGATCGGCGCCTGCAGCGATTGTCCGGGGCCAACGTCGAATTGATGAAGCTGCTGGCCAAAACCCTCGGCGTGGAACTGAGCTGGCGCAACTTTCAGGATCTCGGGCAGTTGGAAAACGCTTTGCGCGAGGGCGAGATCGACATCGCCCCGGGCCTCAGCCAGACCCCGAGCGCGCTGCGCCTCTGGCAGTTTTCCGACCCGTACATGCGCGTGCCGCAACTGGTGGTCAGCGATCAGAAAAGCAGCGGCGCGGTCGATCTGGAAAAACTCGACAGCCAGACCCGCGTCGCCGTGCGCATGCCCAGCAGCACCGCCGATTACCTGCGCAGCAACTATCCGCACTTGAATTTGCAAGGTGTGCCGTTGGAGCGTCAGGCCTTGCAACTGCTGTTGAGTCAGCAAGCCTCCTACGCAGTGGTCGACGAAGCGCAGTTGGGGCGTCTGTCGGTGGAGCCGGAGTTTGCCGAACTGGTGGTGGTCGGCGATATCGGCCTGCCGCAGCTGCTGCGTGTGGCCTCGCGCCGCGATTGGCCGGAACTGGCCGGCATTGTCCAGAGCGCCTTGCGCGCAATACCGGCCAAGGACCTGGAACAACTGCACAACCAATGGCTGCAGCCGAAATACCCACGGCTGACCGAGTCGCCGGGGTTCTGGCAGAACCTCAGCCTGTTGTTCGCGGTGATGCTGCTCAGTTGCGCGGCCATCGTGGTCTGGCAGCGGCGCCAACAACACAGCCTCGAACAACGCTTGCTCAGCGCCCGCGAGGACATCGCGTTGCGCGCCGCCAGCGAAGAGGCCCTGCGACTGACGCAGTTTTCCATCGACCAAAGTACCGTCGGCATTCTTTGGGTCAATTGGGACAGCCATGTGCGCTACGCCAACCGCGCGGCGGAAAACATGCTCGGCTATCCCTCGGGCGGGCTGATCGAACGGCCGCTGATCGATTTCGAGCCCGGCCTGCACATGGATCGCTGGCTCAATCTGTGGAAGCGTGCGCGGGCCAGTGAAGAAGGGCCGCTGAGCTTCGAAACCAGCTGCCTGCGCGCCGATGGCAGCGTGCTGCCGGCGGACGTTTCCCTGAGCTTTCTGCGTTTTCGCGACAGTGAATATCTGGTGGTCTACCTCACCGACGTCACCGACCGCCGCCGCGCGCTCGCCGCTTTGCAGGAAAGCGAGGCGCGCCTGCAAGGCATCGCCGCCAACGTTCCGGGTCTGGTGTTCAGGCTGGAGCGGGCACCGGTCACCGGGCAGATCGACTTTGCCTACATCAGTGAGGGCAGCGAAAGTCTGGTCGGCTACGCACCGGCAGCCATCGCCCATCGTGACATGGGCCTGCGCAGTCTGGTGCACCCCGACGACAAGGCCAGTTATCACCGCACCCAGGATCAGGCGCTGGATACCGACAGCGACTGGTCGTGGCAAGGCCGCATCGTCACGCGCCAGGGCGAGCAACGCTGGGCCGAGATCAAGGCAATCACCCGCCAGTTGGAGGACGGAGCCTATGTGTGGGACGGCATTGTCTGGGACATCAGCGAAAGCAAACGCATCGAGCTGGAACTGGCGGCCTCGCGCGAGCAACTGCGCGAACTGTCGGCGCACCTGGAAAGCGTGCGTGAAGAAGAGAAGGCGCGCATTGCCCGGGAAGTCCATGATGAGTTGGGACAGATGCTCACCGTGCTGAAACTGGAGACATCGATGTGCGAGCTGGCCTACGCGCAACTCGATCCCGGTCTGAACGAGCGGCTCAACAGCATGAAGCGCCTGATCGCACAGTTATTTCAGCTGGTGCGCGATGTGGCGACCGCGTTGCGTCCGCCGATCCTTGATGCCGGGATTGCCTCGGCCATCGAGTGGCAGGCGCGGCGGTTCGAGGCGCGCACGCAGATTCCGTGTCTGGTGCAGGTGCCGGACAACCTGCCGGCGCTCAGCGATGCCAAAGCGGTGGGGCTGTTCCGGATTCTGCAGGAAGCGCTGACCAACGTGATGCGCCATGCTCAGGCACACACGGTGGAGCTGACGCTGGAGCTTGCGGGCGATGAATTGTGTCTGACCGTCAGCGATGATGGCGTAGGATTTGTCGCCGCCGAGGGTCGGCCGACCTCGTTTGGTCTGGTCGGCATGCGTGAGCGGGTGCTGATCATGGGCGGGCGGCTGGAGCTGGTGAGTGAGCCGGGGGAGGGCACCAGTCTTCAAGTGTGGGTGCCGGTAAGTGAGGTCTGAGGTTTTGTATTGTGAGTGCTGACGCCTTCGCGAGCAGGCTCGCTCCCACAGGGACTGGTGTGTACCTGAAATCTGGAGAAAAACGTGATCCGTGTATTGGTAGCCGAAGACCACACCATCGTCCGCGAGGGCATCAAGCAATTGATCGGCCTGGCCAAGGATCTGCAAGTGGTCGGAGAGGCGAGCAATGGTGAGCAACTGCTCGAAACCCTGCGCAGCGTGCCGTGCGAGGTGGTGCTGCTGGACATCTCCATGCCTGGCGTCAACGGACTTGAAGCGATCCCGCGTATCCGTGCGCTGAACAATCCGCCGGCGATTCTGGTGCTGTCGATGCACGACGAAGCGCAAATGGCCGCGCGCGCCTTGAAGGTCGGCGCGGCCGGGTATGCGACCAAGGACAGCGATCCGGCGCTGCTGCTCACGGCGATCCGCAAAGTTGCGGCGGGCGGACGTTACATTGACCCGGAACTGGCCGACCGCATGGTTTTCGAAGTCGGCCTGACCGATACCCGGCCGCTGCATTCGCTGTTGTCAGAACGCGAATTCTCGGTGTTCGAACGCCTGGCCCAAGGCGCCAACGTCAACGATATCGCCCAGCAACTGGCCTTGAGCAGCAAGACCATCAGCACGCACAAGGCGCGGCTGATGCAGAAGCTCAACATCACCTCGCTGGCGGAGCTGGTGAAATATGCGATGGAGCACAAACTCCTTTGACCCCGCCCGCCCCTGTAGGAGCTGCCGAAGGCTGCGATCTTTTGATCTTATAAACGGCAAGGTCAAAAGATCGCAGCCTTCGGCAGCTCCTACAGGAGACCGCGTTGGCATATCTGTTAGCGACAAACGCTTTTGCCCTTGCTCGCGGCTTGCAGCTCACCCCTCACCACTGCTTTATCCATTAGCGCCATCCTTGTAGGGCAATCCCTACCCCCAACCTTCCATTGCGCTTAAGCGATTCTCTCCTGCGCCCCGATTTGCGTGGCCGCCGCCAGCCACTAGGCTTGATGAACAAGCAGTCATCAACAACAAAGGTGTGGGTATGAGCCAGGTCGATACAAGCGCAGGGACCAGTGATGTGCTGGTCAGCTTTCGTGGTGTGCAGAAGAGCTACGACGGCGAGAACCTGATCGTCAAAGACCTCAACCTGGACATTCGCAAGGGCGAATTTCTTACCCTGCTCGGGCCGTCCGGTTCCGGCAAGACCACCAGCCTGATGATGCTCGCCGGATTCGAAACGCCGACCGCCGGTGAAATCCTTCTGTCCGGGCGTTCGATCAACAACGTACCGCCGCACAAGCGCGATATCGGCATGGTGTTCCAGAACTACGCGTTGTTCCCGCACATGACTGTCGCGGAAAACCTTGCTTTCCCGTTGACCGTGCGCGGCTTGAACAAAAGCGATGTCAGCGAGCGGGTGAAGAAAGTCCTCAGCATGGTTCAGCTCGATGCGTTCGCTTCGCGCTATCCGGCGCAGTTGTCCGGCGGTCAGCAGCAGCGTGTGGCACTGGCCCGCGCGTTGGTGTTCGAGCCGCAACTGGTGTTGATGGACGAACCGCTGGGCGCCCTCGACAAACAACTGCGTGAACACATGCAGATGGAGATCAAGCACCTGCACCAGCGCCTCGGCGTGACCGTGGTCTACGTGACCCACGACCAGGGCGAAGCACTGACCATGTCCGACCGCGTCGCGGTGTTCCATCAAGGCGAGATCCAGCAGATCGCGCCACCGCGCACGCTTTACGAAGAACCGAAAAACACCTTCGTCGCCAACTTCATTGGCGAGAACAACCGCCTCAACGGCCGCCTGCTCAGCCAGAGTGGCGAGCGCTGCGTGGTCGAGTTGGGGCGTGGCGAAAAGGTCGAGGCACTGGCAGTCAACGTTGGCCAGACCGGCGAGCCGGTGACCCTGTCGATCCGTCCGGAGCGCGTCAGCCTCAACGGTTCGAGCGATCAATGCGTCAACCGCTTCTCAGGGAGGGTGGCGGAATTCATCTATCTGGGCGACCACGTCCGGGTGCGCCTGGAAGTCTGCGGCAAGACCGACTTCTTCGTGAAACAACCGATTGCCGAGCTCGATCCTGCGCTCAGCGTCGGCGACGTGGTACCGCTTGGCTGGCAGGTCGAGCACGTTCGTGCGCTCGATCCGCTTTTAGAGGCGCACTAAGCGCCCCGGCAATACCAACACCAACCCTGCACGTGGAGAGAACAATAAATGTTGAGATCCCTGAAGTTCACCGCCCTGACTCTGGGCCTGATGGGTGCGACCGGCGCAATGGCCGCCGGCCCGGACTTGACCGTGGTGTCGTTTGGCGGGGCGAACAAGGCGGCGCAAGTCAAAGCCTTCTATGCACCGTGGGAAGCGGCGGGTAACGGCAAGATCGTCGCTGGCGAATACAACGGCGAGATGGCCAAGGTCAAAGCCATGGTCGACACCAAGAGCGTGTCGTGGGATCTGGTCGAAGTTGAATCGCCAGAGCTGTCCCGGGGTTGCGACGAAGACATGTTCGAGCAACTCGACCCGGCCCTGTTCGGCAAGACCGAAGACTACGTCAAAGGCGCCATTCAGCCGTGCGGCGTAGGTTTCTTCGTCTGGTCGACCGTACTGGCTTACAACGCTGACAAGCTGAAAACCGCGCCGACCAGTTGGGCGGATTTCTGGGACACCAAGAAATTCCCGGGCAAGCGCGGCCTGCGCAAAGGCGCCAAGTACACCCTCGAATTCGCGCTGATGGCCGATGGCGTGGCGCCCAAAGACGTCTACAAAGAGCTGGCGAGCAAGGGCGGCCAGGATCGCGCCTTCAAGAAGCTCGATGAGCTCAAGCCAAGCATTCAGTGGTGGGAAGCCGGTGCACAACCGCCGCAGTACCTCGCTTCCGGTGACGTGGTGATGAGCTCGGCGTACAACGGTCGCATTGCGGCGGTGCAGAAAGAATCCAACCTGAAAGTGGTGTGGAACGGCGGCATCTACGACTTCGACGCCTGGGCTATCCCGAAAGGTCTGGATGCCAAACGCGCCGAAGCGGCGAAGAAATTCATCGCCTTCTCGGTGCAGCCGCAGCAGCAGAAGACCTACTCGGAAAACATCGCCTACGGCCCGGCCAACACCCAAGCCGTGCCGCTGCTGGCCAAGGATGTCCTGAAAGACATGCCGACCACCCCGGAAAACATCGCCAACCAAGTGCAGATCGACGTCAGCTTCTGGGCTGACAACGGCGAGCAACTGGAACAGCGTTTCAATTCCTGGGCGGCGAAATAACCACTTATTTACCTGTATGGAGATGGCAAGGGGGCTTTTGTGGTGAGGGGATTTATCCCCGTCGGGTTGCGAAGCAGCCCCAAAGCCATACCCGCTCGGTGGGTCAGATAAACCGCATTCTCAGGTTTTACGACTGCTGCGCAGCCGAACGGGGATAAATCCCCTCGCCACCAGGCTCGCTCCCACAGGTAGCAGTGTTTCAACGCAACAGAGGTGGTTCGCCACCTCTGTAACGATCAAAGATTTGCGGAGTACGTCATGGCCATCGCCGTTCCCCTGAACGAGGGCGCCAGCCCCACCTTGAAGCAGAAGCTCAAGCACGCCGAGCGGGTCAACCGCTGGAAGGCCCAGGCACTGATTGCGCCGCTGGTGCTGTTTCTGCTGCTGGTGTTTCTGGTGCCGATCGTGGCGCTGCTCTATAAAAGCGTCGGCAACCCGGAAGTGGTTGGCGGCATGCCGCGCACTGTCACCGCCATCGCCAGTTGGGACGGCCGTGGTCTGCCCGCCGAACCGGTGTACAAGGCGGCCAGCGAAGACCTCGCCGAAGCCCGCAAAAACCAGACGCTGGGCGATCTGTCCAAGCGCTTGAACATGGAGTTGGCCGGCTATCGCAGCCTGCTGACCAAAACCGCCCGGGCGCTGCCGTTCGCCAGCGAACCGGCCTCTTATAAAGAAGCGCTGGAAGCGCTCGACGAACGCTGGGGCGACCCGGCCTACTGGCAAGCGGTGAAACGCAACACCAGCAGCATCACTCCGTATTACCTGCTGGCGGCGGTCGATCACCGCATCGATGACCTCGGCGAAATCGCCCCGGCCACTCCGGATCAGGCGATCTACCTCGACATCTTCGCTCGCACGTTCTGGATGGGCTTGGTCATCACCGTGATCTGCCTGCTGCTCGCCTACCCATTGGCCTACCTGCTGGCGAACCTGCCTTCGCGGCAGAGCAATCTGCTGATGATTCTGGTGTTGCTGCCGTTCTGGACCTCGATTCTGGTGCGGGTCGCAGCGTGGATCGTGCTGCTGCAATCCGGCGGTCTGATCAACAGTGCGCTGCTGGCCATGGGCATCATTGATAAACCGCTGGAACTGGTGTTCAACCGCACCGGCGTGTACATCTCGATGGTGCACATTCTGCTGCCGTTCATGATTCTGCCGATCTACAGCGTGATGAAAGGCATCTCGCCGACCTACATGCGCGCGGCGATTTCCCTCGGCTGTCATCCGTTCGCCAGTTTCTGGCGGGTGTACTTCCCACAGACCTATGCCGGCGTTGGCGCCGGCTGCCTGCTGGTGTTCATCCTCGCCATCGGCTACTACATCACCCCGGCGCTGCTCGGCAGCCCGAACGACCAAATGGTCAGCTACTTCGTCGCTTTCTACACCAACACCAGCATCAACTGGGGCATGGCCACCGCGCTCGGCGGCTTGCTGTTGCTGGCGACCGTGGTGCTTTATCTGATCTACAGCTGGCTGGTCGGCGCCAGTCGCCTGCGCCTGAGCTAAGGGGAATTTGCGATGCTGAGTCCTTACATGTCGCCCATTGAACGGGTGTGGTTCTACAGCCTGCGGATTCTCTGCGGCCTGATCCTGTTGTTCCTGATCCTGCCGGTGCTGGTGATCGTGCCGCTGTCGTTCAACTCGGGGAGTTTCCTGGTCTATCCGCTGCAGGGCTTCTCGCTGCAGTGGTACCACGACTTCTTCGCCTCGGCGGAATGGATGCGCGCGCTGAAGAACAGCATCATCGTCGCCCCGGCGGCGACGGTGCTGGCGATGATCTTCGGCACCTTGGCGGCGATCGGCCTGACCCGTGGCGACTTCCCCGGCAAAGCGCTGGTGATGGCGCTGGTGATTTCACCGATGGTGGTGCCGGTGGTGATCATCGGCGTGGCGAGTTATCTGTTCTTCGCGCCACTGGGGCTGGGTAACAGCTTCTTCTCGCTGATCGTCGTGCATGCTGTATTGGGTGTGCCGTTTGTGATCATCACGGTTTCGGCGACGTTGCAGGGCTTCAATCACAATCTGGTGCGTGCTGCTGCGAGTCTCGGTGCTTCACCCCTGACGGCGTTCCGCCGGGTGACCTTGCCGCTGATTGCGCCGGGAGTGATTTCCGGGGCGCTGTTTGCCTTTGCGACTTCTTTCGATGAGGTGGTGGTGACGCTGTTTCTCGCCGGGCCTGAGCAGGCGACATTGCCTCGGCAGATGTTCAGCGGGATTCGCGAAAACCTCAGCCCGACGATTGCAGCGGCGGCGACGTTACTGATTGCCTTCTCGGTGATTCTGCTGCTGACCCTGGAATGGCTGCGCGGGCGTAGCGAGAAACTGCGTACTGCGCAGGTCTGAGATCAAGGTCAAAAGCCACCCCTCACCCCAGCCCTCTCCCCAAGGGGGCGAGGGGGAAGGGAGCAGATCTTCGAGGCTTTCGCGGCCGGAGTTCGACTCGGTAATTCAGGTCGATGTATTTCGAGAGTACAACCCGGTCAGTCCCCTCTCCCTCCGGGAGAGGGTTAGGGTGAGGGGCTCTTGATCTTCCTATCCGATCAACCATTCACACCCTGAATAGCAGACAACCCCAAATCCCCAGCTAATCTTGTGCCCAGCTCCCACATCTATAAGAGGCTGCGCACCATGAGTCTGTCCCAGTTCAAAATCGCTCATAAACTGATCACCGGCGCCGCAGCCATCGAACAACTGGCCGCTGAACTCACTCGTCTGGACATCGATAACCCGCTGATCGTCACCGACGCCGCGCTGGTCAAGTCCGGTACTGTCGAACTGGCGCTGGTGCAACTCGGCGGGCGCGACTACGAAATATTCGACCGTGTACTGCCCGATCCGGAAATCGCCATCGTCGAAGACTGCATGCGCGCCTATCGCGAAGGCGGCCATGACGGTTTGATCGGCCTCGGGGGCGGCAGCGCCATCGATATTGCCAAAAGTGTCGCCGCCTACGCCGGATATCACGGCGCGCTGGAAGATCTGTTCGGCGTCGATCAGGTGCCGCGCAAAGGCCCGCCGCTGATCGCCATCCCGACCACCGCCGGCACCGGCTCTGAAGTCACCAACGTGGCAATCCTCTCGGACAAGGTCGCGCAGGTGAAGAAAGGCATCGTCAGCGACTATCTGTTGCCGGACGTGGCGCTGGTCAGTCCGCAAATGACCCTGACCTGTCCGCGCAGTGTTACCGCCGCCAGTGGTGTCGATGCACTGGTGCACGCCATCGAATCCTACCTGTCGGTGAATGCCTCGCCGATCACCGACTCCCTCGCCATTGGCGCAATCAAGTTGATCGCCAGCGCCTTGCCCAAGGCCTACGCCAACGGCGCCAACCTGCAAGCCCGCGAAGACATGGCCACCGCCAGCCTCATGGCCGGCATGGCGTTCGGTAACGCCGGGGTCGGTGCGGTGCATGCGTTGGCGTATCCGCTGGGCGGGCGCTTCAACATTGCCCACGGTGTCAGCAACGCCTTGCTGCTGCCCTATGTGATGACCTGGAACAAAATGGCCTGTGTCGAACGCATGCAGGATATTGCCGAAGCCATGGGCGTGAAGACCGCGCATCTGAGCGCCAGCGAAGCCGCGGACAAAGCCGTGCAGGCCATGACCGACCTGTGCGCGGCAGTGGAAATCCCTGCCGGGCTGCGCAGTTTCGGCGTGCCGGAGGAAGCAATTCCGGCGATGGCCGTGGAGGCCGCCGGCATCGAGCGCTTGATGCGCAACAACCCGCGCAAACTCAGCGCCGGCGACATCGAGAAGATCTACCGCGCGGCTTACTGAGGCGCGGGCGCTGAGGGCACATGGCACAACCCAATCATCGCGGTCCCGGTGCGCGCGTGGAAACTTGAGGTATACAATGCGCGCCATCGTGATTTAGCTCAGCACAGGTGCGTCATGCAGCCCTTCGTAATTGCTCCGTCGATCCTCTCCGCCGACTTCGCCCGCCTCGGCGAGGAAGTGGACAACGTTCTCGCCGCCGGCGCCGACTTCGTCCACTTCGATGTCATGGACAACCACTACGTGCCCAACCTGACGATCGGCCCGATGGTCTGCGCGGCGCTGCGCAAGTACGGCGTCACCGCGCCGATCGACGCGCACCTGATGGTCAGCCCGGTGGACCGCATCGTCGGCGACTTCATCGAAGCCGGCGCGACTTACATCACCTTCCACCCGGAAGCCACTTTGCACGTCGATCGCTCGCTGCAACTGATCCGCGAAGGTGGTTGCAAATCCGGTCTGGTGTTCAACCCGGCGACCCCGCTGGACGTGCTCAAGTACGTGATCGACAAGGTCGACATGGTCCTGCTGATGAGCGTCAACCCGGGCTTCGGTGGGCAGAAGTTCATTCCCGGCACCCTCGACAAATTGCGTGAAGCGCGGGCGATCATCGACGCTTCCGGTCGCGACATCCGTCTGGAAATCGACGGCGGCGTCAACGTCAACAACATCCGCGAAATTGCCGCTGCTGGCGCCGATACCTTCGTCGCCGGCTCGGCCATTTTCAACGCGCCAAACTATCAGGAAGTCATCGACAAGATGCGTTCCGAACTGGCACTGGCGCGCCCATGAGCGGTTTTGAGCAGTTGTTCCCGGGGCAGTTGCCACGGTTGGTGATGTTCGATCTGGATGGCACGCTGATCGATTCGGTTCCCGACCTGGCAGCGGCGGTGGACACCATGCTGCTCTCCCTCGGCCGTCCGCCGGCAGGTATCGAAGCGGTGCGCGAATGGGTCGGCAATGGCGCGCCGGTGCTGGTGCGTCGGGCCTTGGCGGGTGGTATCGATCACTCGGCAGTGGACGACGCTGAAGCCGAGCGCGCACTGGAGATTTTCATGGAGGCGTACGGCGCCAGCCATGAACTGACCGTGGTCTATCCCGGTGTGCGCGACACGCTCAAGTGGCTGCACAAACAAGGCGTGGCCATGGCGTTGATCACCAACAAGCCGGAGCGCTTCGTCGCGCCGCTGCTCGATCAGATGAAAATCGGCCGCTACTTCAAGTGGATCATCGGCGGCGATACCCTGCCGCAGAAGAAGCCTGACCCGGCGGCGCTGTTTTTCGTGATGAAAATGGCCAACATTCCGGCCTCGCAATCGTTGTTCGTCGGCGACTCTCGCAGTGATGTGCAGGCCGCGAAAGCAGCGGGGGTCAAGTGTGTGGCGCTGAGTTACGGCTACAACCATGGCCGGCCGATTGCCGAGGAATCGCCGGCACTGGTGATCGACGATTTGCGCAAACTAATTCCCGGTTGCCTGGATCTGGCTGGTGGGATAACGTTGCCCGACGCTGTTCAACCCCCTTCTGGAAACGCCATCGTGGTGGTCACCCGCAAACTCTGGATGAAAGTCATCAAGGCCCTGGCCCGCTGGCGTTGGCGCGCCTGACTGATTCTGGCCGGCCCTGCCGGCGCGTTTGCATACCTGACTGATTGCACCTCACCCCACGAGGCACTTTATGAATCGCGAAGAATTCCTGCGTCTGGCCGCTGACGGCTATAACCGCATCCCGTTGGCCTGCGAAACCCTGGCCGACTTCGACACGCCGCTGTCGATCTACCTGAAACTGGCCGACCAGCCCAACTCCTACCTGCTCGAATCGGTGCAGGGCGGTGAGAAATGGGGCCGTTACTCGATCATCGGCCTGCCGTGCCGCACCGTGCTGCGGGTGCACGACCATCACGTCAGCATCACCGTTGATGGCGTCGAGACCGAAAGCCACGAGGTTGAAGACCCGCTGGCCTTCGTTGAAACCTTCAAGGCCCGTTACAACGTGCCGACCATTGCCGGCCTGCCGCGCTTCAACGGTGGACTGGTCGGTTACTTCGGTTACGACTGTGTGCGCTATGTCGAGAAGCGTCTGGGCAAATGCCCGAACCCCGATCCGCTGGGCGTGCCGGACATTCTGCTGATGGTTTCCGACGCCGTCGTGGTGTTCGACAACCTGGCCGGCAAGATGCACGCGATTGTCCTCGCCGACCCGGCCCAGGCCGATGCCTTCGAGCAAGGTCAGGCGCGTTTGCAGGAACTGCTCGAGCAACTGCGTCAGCCGATCACCCCGCGTCGTGGCCTGGATTTCAGCAAACAGCAATCGGCCGATCCGGTGTTCCGTTCCAGCTTCACTCAGGACGATTACGAAAAAGCCGTCGACACCATCAAGGAATATATCCTCGCCGGCGACTGCATGCAGGTGGTGCCGTCGCAGCGCATGTCGATCGACTTCAAGGCTGCGCCGATCGATCTGTATCGCGCGCTGCGTTGCTTCAACCCGACGCCGTACATGTACTTCTTCAACTTCGGCGATTTCCACGTCGTCGGCAGTTCGCCGGAAGTGCTGGTGCGCGTCGAAGACAACCTGATCACCGTGCGCCCGATCGCCGGCACGCGCCCACGCGGCGCCACCGAAGAAGCCGATGTGGCGCTGGAGCAGGACCTGCTCTCGGATGACAAGGAGATCGCCGAGCACTTGATGCTGATCGATCTGGGCCGCAACGATACCGGGCGAGTCTCGGAAATCGGCTCGGTGAAGCTCACCGAGAAAATGGTCATCGAACGTTATTCCAACGTGATGCACATCGTCTCCAACGTCACCGGCCAGTTGAAGTCGGGCCTGACCGCGATGGACGCTCTGCGGGCGATCCTGCCGGCGGGTACGTTGTCGGGTGCGCCGAAAATTCGCGCGATGGAAATCATCGACGAACTTGAGCCGGTCAAGCGTGGCGTGTATGGCGGTGCGGTCGGTTACTTCGCCTGGAACGGCAACATGGACACCGCCATTGCCATTCGCACGGCGGTGATCAAGAACGGTGAATTGCACGTGCAGGCCGGCGGCGGCATCGTCGCCGACTCGGTGCCGGCGCTGGAATGGGAAGAAACCCTGAACAAACGCCGCGCGATGTTCCGCGCCGTGGCCCTGGCCGAGCAAACCCCGGACGCCTGATCCACGCAATTTCCCATGTGGGAGCGAGCCTGCTCGCGAAGAGGTGAGTCAGTCACCGTTGATGCTGACTGACCCAGCGCTTTCGCGAGCAGGCTTGCTCCCACATTGGGTTTTGTGTTGAGGCATAAAAAAAGCGGCGCCTGTCAGGGCGCCGCTTTTTTTGCATCCATCACTCAGAAATCCAGCACAACCCCGACATTCAGGCCCTGCTGCTTGAAGTCATCATCCTTGCGGAACGTATAACCCCCACGCAGCGCCAGATCAGCCGTCAGCTTGTGACTGACGCCCAGGCTCAAGCGGTTCAGGTGACTTGCCGGTGTGTAGCCTTCAAGGGTGAAGTCATTGGCCGGCAGGGTGTTGAGGGCGATGTTGACCTTCTGCACGTCATCTTCGTACTCACGCTCGTGGGCGTATTCGCCATACACCTGGGTTTGCGCGGTGAAGTTGTACTTGCCTTGAATCCCCAGGCCCAGGCGTTTCGAATCGCGGCTCTGGTCATCGAAGGTCAGCGCGGTGGCGCGGTTGCTCTTTTCCGAGTAACCGTCGACATCGACACTGGCGTAATCGGCGCTGACAAATGGCGACAGATGCCATTGGCTGCCCGGTTGGGCAATGTCATAGCCCAGGCGCGTGCTGAACGCCCACAGGCTGCCGTCGGTATCGCCTTTCTCCGCGCCCTCGCTGGCGCCGAGGTCGAACTTGCGCTTGAGGTTGTCGTAGTCGAGTTTGCCACCGGTCAGCGCCGCGTCGGCCCACCAGCGATTCTGCTGGAACTGGGCGAACGCGGTGGCCATGTAGCTGTTGAGTTTGTAGTCGGAGTCGTTGTGCCCGGCCTCGAGATTCTGCCGGTACAAACCGGCCGCCACGCCCACGCGCCAAGCCTCATTGAGGCGATAGCTGCCGCCGACGTTGAGGTTGTAACCGCTGCCATCGGCGCTGGCGCCGCTGCTTTGGCTGTCGACATCCAGACGCTGTCCGCCGGCCGAGACAATCGCACGCCATTGGCCGACCGCTTGCCAGTTCTCCCAGTCCGCCTGCCATTGATTGCGCAATTCATCCTGATGCGCACGCACTGTGCCGTGGGCCATTTCAGGTAGCAGGCTCAATTCCCACGGCGCAGCCAACAGCGAATAGGCGTAATCGGCGATCAGTTTTTGCCCGGATTCGGTCGGGTGTACGCCATCGTTGTAGATCAGCTTGGTCGGATCCGGCGTGGCGCTGTTGATCCCGTAACGGGCGTTTTCCGTGCAGCTATTGCCACTGAAGCAGGTGGCGGTGAGGTTCTGGTCGGTAGCCAGACCAAAGCGCCCCGGGTCGGCGAAGACTTCCGAGAGCAGCACCGGAATGTTCAAAGGAATCACTTCGGCGTCGATGCCTTGCAGGCGCGTCACCAACTGACTGTTGAACTGGTTGGCGAGGGTGCTGCTGAACGCTTGCAACGGCGTGCCGTTCAGAGCAGGTGTCAGGCCCACGTCGGGCAGCAGCCAGACCATCACGTATTTGGCGCCGGCGGTCTGCAGGGTTTGCACGCTGTCGGCCAGTCCATCGGCTGCGGCGTTGGCTTGGGGCAGGCTGAGAATGCGGCCCTGGAGGAAGTCGTTGCCGCCACCGGAAATGTAATACAGCGCATTCGGGTCGGCGCGGAAGCCGTTCGACGGCAGGTACCCGGCGCGGGTGCGTTCACCGGTGGCCGATTGTGTAGTGATCGAATCGAGAATCTGGTCGGTGCGATAGCCACCGACCGCCCAGTTGTTGCCGTCAGGCTGGCCGTTTTCCGCGCGCACTGCGGAGCTGGAAGAGGCTGTCTGGTCGGGCGAAAAGCCCAGGCGGCCGCCAAGCAGCTGTGTGGAATTCAATGAAAAAACTTCGCCGCTGCCATCCTGATACACCGGCCCGGTACGGTTGGTGTAACGCTCGGTGGAGCCCGCCGGGCCGCCCGTGTCGGCGAAGGTGCCGGCATCGTTGAGGCTGTCACCGAAGACGATGAAACTGGAATAAGGATTGGGCGCTGCATTGGCCTGGGCGCAGGCGAGTGCGAGCAAGCAGCTGGCCAGCGGTACAAACAACGTCTGTCTGATCATGAGCAAGTCCGTTTATTTATTGTTGTAGGTGAACGAAACGACAGTACCAAAAACTTTCGGCCTTTTGCCATCGGTCGCGAATCCCTCTGCCGTTTTATAACCCGCAGGCCCCGCCATATTGCACGCTCCGCCCAGCTAAGTTACTGTGCCGGAACGTATGAACGAGACCTTCCCCGTGTTGATCACCAGCAAACTCCTGGATCAAGTCATCAAGGCACACGCCCGCTGGCGTTGGCGCGCCTGAATCTTCTCTGCCGGCTCCGCCGGATCTGTATCGCTTTGCCTTCCTTGTCTGTTTGAAATGCCGCTGTGCTGGCGCCCTGTGCGCGTCCGACATCGCGCAGCCACCCGCGGGCAAGTCATCTGAAGGCTGTCATCAAGTCAGAATTCAAGAGGTTCGAAACGCCATGTTGCTGATGATCGACAACTACGACTCCTTTACCTACAACGTTGTGCAATACCTCGGCGAGCTGGGTGCCGAGGTCAAAGTGGTGCGCAACGACGAACTGACCATCGCCGAAATCGAAGCGCTGAATCCCGAGCGCATCGTGGTTTCCCCGGGGCCGTGCACGCCCACCGAGGCGGGCGTTTCCATCGACGCGATCAAGCACTTTGCCGGCAAACTGCCGATCCTCGGCGTCTGCCTCGGCCACCAGTCCATCGGCCAGGCCTTCGGCGGTGATGTAGTCCGCGCCCGCCAAGTCATGCACGGTAAGACTAGCCCGGTATTCCACGAGGACAAGGGCGTGTTTGCCGGCCTCAATCATCCGCTCACCGTTACCCGTTACCACTCGCTGATCGTCAAGCATGACAGCCTGCCCGATTGCCTCGAGCTGACCGCATGGACCCAGCACGACGACGGCTCGGTCGACGAGATCATGGGCCTGCGTCACAAGACCCTGAACATCGAGGGCGTACAGTTCCACCCCGAATCGATCCTCACCGAGCAGGGTCATGAACTGTTTGCCAATTTCCTCAAACAAACCGGCGGCACGCGCTAAGGACTTCCCATGAATATCAAGACAGCCCTGAGCCGTATCGTCGAACACCTCGACCTCAGCACCGATGAAATGCGCGATGTGATGCGCGAAATCATGACCGGTCAGTGCACCGAAGCGCAGATCGGCGCGTTCATGATGGCCATGCGCATGAAGAGCGAAAGCATTGACGAAATCGTCGGCGCCGTGTCGGTGATGCGCGAGCTGGCCGATCAGGTCGAGCTGAAAACCCTCGACGGCGTCGTCGATGTGGTTGGCACCGGCGGTGACGGTGCGAATATCTTCAACGTATCGACCGCGTCTTCCTTTGTTGTCGCAGCCGCCGGTTGCACCGTCGCCAAGCACGGCAACCGCGCAGTGTCCGGCAAGAGCGGCAGTGCCGATCTGCTGGAAGCTGCCGGCATTTATCTGAACCTGACCCCGGTGCAGGTCGCGCGCTGCATCGACAACGTCGGCATCGGTTTCATGTTCGCCCAGACTCACCACAAAGCGATGAAGTACGCCGCCGGCCCGCGCCGCGAACTCGGTCTGCGCACGCTGTTCAACATGCTCGGCCCGCTTACGAATCCGGCCGGTGTGAAACATCAGGTCGTCGGCGTATTCACCCAGGCGCTGTGCCGGCCATTGGCCGAAGTCTTGCAACGGCTGGGCAGCAAACACGTGCTGGTCGTGCATTCGAAGGACGGTCTGGATGAGTTCAGCCTCGCCGCGCCGACCTTTGTTGCCGAACTGAAAAACAACGAAATCACTGAGTATTGGGTCGAACCGGAAGATCTCGGCATGAAGAGCCAGAGCCTGCACGGTCTGTCGGTTGAAGGCCCGGAAGCGTCGCTGGCGCTGATCCGTGACGCCCTCGGCAAGCGCAAAACCGAAAACGGCCAGAAAGCTGCCGAGATGATTGTGCTCAATGCCGGTGCGGCGCTGTACGCCGCCGACCTGGCAAGCAGTCTGAAACAAGGTGTGGAGCTGGCGCACGACGCGCTGCACACCGGCCTCGCTCGGGAAAAGCTCGAGGAGCTGGGTGCCTTTACCGCGGTATTCAAAGTGGAGAATGAAGGATGAGTGTACCGACGGTTCTGGAAAACATTCTGGCGCGCAAGGTTGAGGAAGTCGCCGAGCGCAGCGCTCGGGTCAGTCTGAGCGAGCTGGAAAGTCTGGCCAAGGCGGCCGATGCACCCCGTGGTTTTGCCCAGGCTTTGCTGGCGCAAGCGAAGAAGAAACAACCGGCCGTGATTGCCGAAATCAAAAAGGCTTCGCCGAGCAAAGGCGTGATCCGCGAAGACTTCGTCCCGGCAGACATCGCCAAGAGCTACGAAAAGGGTGGGGCCACCTGTCTGTCGGTGCTGACCGATATCGACTACTTCCAGGGCGCCGATGCCTACCTGCAACAGGCGCGCGCCGCCTGCAAATTGCCGGTGATCCGCAAGGATTTCATGATCGATCCGTACCAGATCGTTGAAGCCCGCGCGCTTGGCGCCGATTGCGTGTTGTTGATCGTCTCCGCCCTGGACGACGTGAAAATGGCCGAGCTGGCCGCCGTGGCCAAAGGGGTCGGTCTCGACGTCTTGGTGGAAGTGCACGACGGTGACGAACTGGAGCGCGCGCTGAAGACCCTCGACACGCCGCTGGTCGGGGTCAACAACCGCAACCTGCACACATTCGACGTCAGCCTGGAAACCACCCTCGACCTGCTGCCGCGCATCCCGCGCGATCGCCTGGTGATCACCGAGAGCGGCATCCTCAATCGGGCCGACGTCGAGCTGATGGAAATCAGCGATGTGTACTCGTTCCTGGTCGGCGAAGCGTTCATGCGCGCGGAAAATCCGGGCATTGAATTGCAGCGCCTGTTCTTTCCGGAGCGTGGTGTGCCGATCAGTGGTTCGACCCTCGACTGACCGAGTCGACCCCATTCGCGAGCAGGCTCGGTCCCACAGGGAAATGCATTCCAGTGTGGGAGCGAGCCTGCTCGCGAAGAGGCGCTAAATTCCGCTAAAGAGATTCAATCTGCCGGAGCTCACCATGTCGTTGCCAACCCCGCTGACCATCGAATCCGGCCTGCAAGCCGAACAGGACTTGCTGGCCTCGGTCTGCGCCGGCGACGCCGAATTCGGCCTGCTGTTCTGGCAACCCACCGATCGCGCGCTGGTCATGCCGCGCCGCCTCAACCGTCTCCCGCATTTCGACCACGCCTGCGAAGTTTCCGCTGCTGCTGGCTGGCCGGTGCTGTTGCGTGAAACCGGCGGTGAGCCCGTCCCGCAATCCGCTGCGACCGTCAACATTGCCTTGGTATATGCCCCGCCTCGCAGCGAAGGCGATCTGAACCGCATCGAAACCGGCTACCGCCGCCTGTGCGATCCGATCTGTCAGTTGCTGGATGAGTTGGGTGGCACCTCGTCGGTCGGGGAAATCGACGGCGCATTCTGTGATGGACGTTTCAACGTCAATCTCGACGGTCGCAAGATGGTCGGCACGGCCCAGCGCTGGCGCCAGAGTCAGGGCGGCCAGCGTCCGGTTGGCCTGGTGCATGGTGCGATGCTGATGGATGACGAGCGCGAAGCGATGGTTGCTGCGGTCAATCGCTTCAATGAAGCCTGCGGCCTGGATCAGCGGGTGAGGGCGCAAAGCCACATCGCCCTGCATGAGAAATTCAACGCGCCACAGGCATTGGCGCGTCTCGATGAATTGTTTCGTTTGATGCTGGCGCAGATTTACGTCTAGCGCGTGCCGAAGACCACCATGGTCTTGCCTTTCACATCGACCAGGTTGCGTTCTTCCAGATCCTTGAGCACGCGGCCGACCATCTCTCGAGAACAGCCGACGATTCGACCGATCTCCTGGCGGGTGACCTTGATCTGCATGCCGTCCGGGTGAGTCATGGCGTCCGGTTGTTTGCACAGCTCCAGCAGGCAGCGAGCGACTCGCCCGGTGACATCGAAAAACGCCAGGTCGCCGACTTTGCGCGTGGTGTTACGCAGGCGTTGTGCGATTTGTCCGCTGAGGGCGTAAAGAATGTCTGGATCCTGCTGCGATAACTCGCGGAACTTGGCGTAACTGATTTCCGCGGTTTCGCATTCAACTTTGGCACGCACCCAGGCGCTGCGCTCCTGCTCCTGACCTGCCTGCTCGAACAGACCCAGTTCGCCGAAGAAATCCCCGGCGTTCAGGTAAGCGATGATCATCTCGCGACCATCGTCGTCTTCGATGAGGATGGTGACCGAGCCTTTGATGATGAAAAACAACGTGTCCGAGCGATCCCCGGCGCAGATGATATTGCTCTTGGCCGCATGACGCCGGCGCTGGCAATGCATCAACAGCTTGTCGATGTTCTTGATTTTGGGTGTGGGGGTAATAGCAACCATGGTTGTATCCCGAAAAGACTGCACGGTGATGTTTGAGTTTTTATGAGGCGCTGAAGGCGGTCGCTACAGAGCTGACGAATTGGCGCCAGCGAATTGGCGCCAGCTTACCAGACACTCCGTCGAGAATTCGAGAAATTACCTACAGCCAGAAAGCATCGGTCCTAGGACGTCGTTCCTGTCGGGACAAAGTGCTGTGCTAAGCTGGCGACCCTTTTTTTACAGTGGAGTCTGGGCGATGAAGGCACGCATCCAATGGGCTGGCGAAGCCATGTTCCTCGGCGAATCCGGCAGTGGTCATGTCGTGGTGATGGACGGCCCGCCGGACGCCGGTGGCCGTAATCTCGGGGTTCGCCCGATGGAAATGCTCTTGCTGGGTGTCGGCGGTTGCAGCAACTTCGACGTGGTCAGCATCCTGAAGAAGTCGCGCCAGGCCGTTGAAAGCTGCGAAGCCTTTCTCGACGCCGAGCGTGCGACTGAAGATCCCAAGGTCTTTACCAAGATCCACATGCACTTCGTGGTCAAGGGCCGGGGCCTGAAGGAAGCTCAGGTCAAGCGCGCCATCGAGCTGTCGGCCGAGAAGTATTGCTCGGCGTCGATCATGCTCGGCGCGGCTGGCGTGGCAATCACCCACGATTATGAAATCGTCGAACTCGGCTGAACCGACATTCAACTATCATAAAAGCAGTGCAGACTCTGGCGATCCCCCGCTGACGTCTGCATAATGCGCCACTTTTTTCAGGGCAGTGATCGGTCAGCCGACGGGTCATCCGCCTGAACAGATAACCAAAATCGCCATCGCGAAGAGGTGTTAACCGTCCTACGCAGGTGCGTTGTTCGCACTTGACGGGCATGCTTGATCACGCGGCCGCGCCGCATACATAGAGAGTTTTTAACGGTGAAAAGCAAACTCAAGCTCCACGGGTTCAATAACCTGACAAAGACCTTGAGCTTCAACATCTATGACATCTGCTACGCGGAAACCCCGCAAGACCAGCAGGCTTACGTTGAGTACATCAATCAAGAGTACAACGCGAAACGCCTGACGCAGATTCTCACAGAAGTTGTCGAGATCATTGGTGCCAACATCCTGAACATCGCCAGTCAGGACTATGAACCCCAGGGCGCCAGCGTCACGATTCTGATTTCGGAAGAGCCGGTAACCCCTACTGACAGCCAGATCGAAGAATCGCCGGGCCCGTTGCCCGAAATTATTCTGGCCCACCTCGACAAGAGCCACATCACGGTGCACACCTATCCGGAAATCCATCCGGACGACGGTATTGCAACGTTCCGTGTGGATATCGACGTGTCGACCTGTGGTGTCATTTCACCGCTCAAAGCGCTCAACTTCCTCATTCACCAGTTCGATTCGGACATCGTGACCGTGGATTACCGTGTGCGCGGTTTCACCCGTGACGTTGAAGGCAACAAGCACTTCATCGACCACGAGATCAACTCGATCCAGAACTACCTCTCCGAAGACACCCGCGACGCGTACCAGATGACCGACGTGAACGTGTACCAAGAAAACCTGTTCCACACCAAAATGCTGCTGAAGAACTTCGAACTGGACAACTACCTGTTCGGCGACGCCACCAGCAACCTATCGCCCGAGCAGCGTGCCCAGGTGACCGACCGTGTGAAACACGAAATGCTGGAAATCTTCTACGCGCGCAATATGCCGACCTAAGATTCCCGGAAACAAAAAAGGCGACCTCCTGGTCGCCTTTTTCATGCCTCATACAAAACCTCTGTGGGAGCGAGCCTGCTCGCGAAGAGGTCATCAGCACCGACACAGATCTCAGATCCGATAAGTACTCTTGGTCATCACCTTCGCCAACAAACTCATCCCGAACTTCACTGGCGCCGGAAAACGAAATCCGCCCGCATCCAACGCACTTTCCGCATGGTGTTCTTCATCGATGCGCATCTGCTCGAGAATTGCCCGGGACTTTTCGTCCTCGGCCGGCAATTGCTCCAGATGTTCGTTCAAGTGCTTGCAGACCTGATGCTCGGTCGCCGCTACGAACCCTAGACTGACCTTGTCGCTGATCAGTCCTGCGACCGCGCCGATACCGAACGACATGCCGTAAAACAGTGGGTTCAGCACGCTGGTGTGGCTGCCCAACTGATGGATGCGCTGCTCGCACCAGACCAGATGATCGATCTCTTCTTCAGCCGCGTGCTCCATGGCTGCGCGTACCTGCGGCAACTTGGCGGTCAGCGCTTGCCCCTGATACAGCGCCTGAGCGCAGACTTCGCCGGTATGGTTGATGCGCATCAGACCGGCGACGTGGCGAGTGTCTTCATCGCTCATCTGCGTATCCGGCTGCAGAATCGCTGGCGACGGGCGGTACGGCTGGCCACTGAAGGGCAACAGAGTGCGCATCGCGGCATCGGCTTGCAGCAGCAGACGGTCTATGGGCGAGTAGTGACGTTGGGTAGTCATGCTGACCTCCGGGAAGAATCTCGGCGGCCAGTTTAACCGAATCGGCCTGCGAGGGTTTGCGCTGGGTCACTTGCTGCGCGGTCAGGCTTTTTTGTGGGAGCGAGCCTGCTCGCGAAAGCGGATTATCGGATACTGAAGTGTTGAATGTATCGGCGCCTTCGCGAGCAGGCTCGCTCCCACAGTTGGTTGTCGCCAGTCAGCCCGGCGGCCAGTTCATCTGGCGCTGACCCAGCACGTGCATATGAATGTGATAGACAGTCTGCCCACCAAGTTCATTGCAGTTCATCACCACGCGGAAGCCTTCTTCGCAACCCAGTTCCAGCGCCAGACGCTGCGCGGTGAACAGGATGTGCCCGGCCAGCGCCTTGTCGTCTTCGGTCAGGTCGTTGAGCGTGCGCACCGGTTTTTTCGGGATTACCAGAAAGTGCACCGGAGCCTGGGGGGCGATGTCGTGGAAGGCCAGAACCTGGTCGTCCTCGTAAATGATCTTCGCCGGGATTTCCCGGTTGATGATCTTGGTGAACAGAGTATCCACTGCTGTTTCTCCGTTGAGTTGGGCTGAATCGAGTGTACCGCTTCGAAGTCGTCTTCCTAGCGGGGGCAGTAAGCTTTGTTGATCATGCCGACGATGGTGCGATTGAGCCAGCGCGAACCCAGCCGCGGCAGGAACGCCAGCCAGCGATTGCGTCGTCCCGGAATGATGATGGCGCGGTTTTTATCCAGTGCGCGTACGGCATGCAGTGCCACTTCTTCCGGACTCATCAGCGAGTGGCTGCTTTCGATCTTTTCGCTACTCATCTGTGCGGTACGGAAGAACGGTGTGCGCGTCGGGCCGGGGCACAGCACCGAAACTTTCACGCCGCTTTGTTTGAGCTCCACGCGCAGGGCTTCGGAAAAATGCAGCACATAGGCTTTGCTGGCGTAGTACGTGCTCATCCATGGGCCGGGGCTGTACGCAGCCACCGAGGCGACATTGAGGATCTGCCCGCCACCCAGCAGCGCCATGCTGTTGCCCACCGCATGACAGAGGCGGGTGAGGGCGAGAATGTTGACCTCGATGAGGTCCTGCTCGGTCATCCAGTCCTGCGCGAGGAATGGCCCGCAAGTGCCGATGCCGGCGCAGTTGACCAGTAGATCGATCTGCCGGTCACCTTCTTCGAGCTCCAGCAAAAAACCGGAAAGGCGCAAAGGTTCGCCGAGATCGCAGGCGCGAAACAATACTTCGACATCGAAACGCTGGGTCAGCTCGATGGCGATACTTTCCAGCTGATCACGCTGCCGTGCCACCAGAATCAGGCTGCGGCCGCGCCGGGCCAGTGCTTCGGCCATGGCCAGGCCGATGCCGCTGGAAGCACCGGTGATCAGAGCGTAACGGGTCATGCAGTTCTCCATCGCAACAGCTCCGCGCCGGCGACGCGGTTGTCGCGGCAGGGAGCGCTGTTCATTCTTGCGCAGAGTCTACAGGGGCCTGCGCCGGTTCGGCTGCCTCGTCGGCGGAAATCACTGGCGGTTCGACGACCTCAACTTCGTCGGTGGTCACCGCGCCGCTGTCATAGCTGCTCTCCAGATTGCTTTCATATTCTTCCTGCACAGCCGAGAAGCCGCCAAGAAGGCCTCCGGCAAAAATCAGTGCGAAGAATACGATCCATAACGAGCACAGCACTTTGACGGCCGTGCTGTTCGGCGGTGGTGGCGGGCCATAGCGGTTGGCGCCGGCATTGCCGGGTACGACCATCATCACCAGCGGGAAAAAACTGCCGACGAACGGCACCAGATTCAACAACCACAGCCAGCCCGACCAGCCGATATCGTGCAGGCGCTGAACGCTGAACAGAATGCTGACGATCATGAAACCGAGGAACAGGAAGACCGCCAGAATGCCGCCGAGGATCAGGCCGGTGGTTGAATCGCCACTGACCAGACCCAAGGCAATCAAGGCAAACACACCGACGATGGGCAGGGTCACCAGGCTCAGGACCATGGTCCAGGCGAGAAAGCGCAGGCGACCGATCCGGCCTTCGACGCTGAATGGCTTGAGCGTGGCGAATGGCGGCAGAGCTTCACCGACATTGGCGCGCGGTGGGGCGTAAGGCGAGTCCGGTTCCACAACCGCTGCAGAGTTATCGTGGACGTCCGCCAGATTCAGCTCGATGGCGGTTTCCGCTTCGATCCGCGCATCGATCCCGGTTTTGTTCAATGCCTGCAGATACGTCTGGGCATCGCTGTGGGACAGATCACGTTTGAGGGCGACGGTGCGGCCACTGAACAGGCGCTCGATGGCGGCCACATCGCTTTTGAACAGATCCGCCAGATTCAGTTTGGCGGTGGTGAGGTCGACGCCGGGCTGCAGCGCGCCGTCGAAGACGATCTTGTAACGGGTGTCGCTCATGGCCGAGGCATCCTTGTCGCGATTGGGTTTGCAGTAGTCAGTTCAAGGCCAGTCTGACAGCGACTGGCCGGGGGTATTGCTCAGCGCGGCCAGCGTTCCGGCAGTTGTGCGGCGCGCGCCTGAGCCTGACGATATTCTGCGTCGAGCCGCGCAATCAACTGATCCACGCTTGGCAGATCACCAATCTGGCCCACACCCTGGCCCGCCGACCACACGGTCTTCCAGGCTTTGGCTTCATCGTTGATCGGCTTGAGCTTGTCGCCGAAGTTCACCTCGCCCTTGCCTTGCAGTGCCGCCATGTCGAAACCGGCCGCCTCCAGGCTCTGGCGCATGAAACTGGCCGGCACTCCCGACACTGCTGGAGTATGAATGATGTCGGCAGCCTTGGCTGTCAGCAGCATGTCTTTGTAGGCGTCAGGCGCGTGACTTTCTGTGGTGCCGATAAATCGCGTACCGAAGTAGGCCAAATCCGCACCGAGCAACTGTGCGGCGAGAATCTCATGGCCGTGGTTCAGACATCCTGCAAGCAAGAGTGTCTTGTCGAAGAACTCGCGGATCTCGGCAATCAGCGCAAACGGGCTCCAGGTGCCGGCATGCCCGCCGGCACCGGCCGCGACGGCAATGAGCCCGTCGACACCGGCTTCAGCGGCTTTTTCGGCATGGCGGCGCGTGGTCACGTCGTGAAACACCAGACCGCCATAGCTGTGCACCGCGTCGACCAGTTCCTTCACCGCGCCGAGGCTGGTGATAACGATCGGCACCTTGTGCTCCACGCAGATGTCCAGATCCGCCTGCAGGCGCGGATTGCTGTGGTGAACAATCAGGTTCACCGCATAAGGGGCCGGATTATCCAGAGTCGCCAGGCTTGCTTCGATCTGTTCCAGCCAAGCCTTGAACCCACTGCTTTCGCGTTGGTTCAGCGCCGGAAAGCTGCCGACCACACCATTGCGGCAGCAGGCGATCACCAGTTCCGGATTGGAGATCAGGAACATCGGTGCCGCCACCACGGGCAGACGCAGACGTTGTTCGAGCAAAGCGGGCAGCGACATTGTGAACACCCCGAAGATTTTTATTGATTGAAGTTAGAACGGCTTGACCACGACCAGAATTACGATAGCCAGCAATATCAGAACCGGCACTTCATTGAACCAGCGATAAAAGACATGGCTGCGGGTGTTTTCGCCACGGGCAAAGCGTTTGACCTGCGCGCCGCACATGTGGTGGTAGCCGATCAGCAATACGACCAGGGTCAGTTTGGCATGGATCCAGCCGCCCTGGCTGAAAAGGCTAGGGTTGAGGTAGATCAGCCAGCCACCGAAGATCAGCGTGGCGATCATCGCCGGGCCCATGATGCCGCGATACAGCTTGCGCTCCATGACGCTGAAGCGTTCCTGGCTGATCGTGTCTGCGCTTTGCGCGTGGTAAACGAACAGGCGCGGCAAGTAGAACAGTCCGGCAAACCAGCAGACGACGCTGACAATGTGAAACGCTTTGAGCCATAGATAGAGCATTTTTGGGTATTCCCTCATTCACGGTAGCCAGATAGTAGAGGCTTGAGCGTCCGCGCGTCACCTTGGCGGTTGTCGCAGGCGCGCGCGGCCCCTATTATCGACGGCTTTCCAGTGGGTTCGTTGAGGGCAGGTTTATGGTCAAGGTCGGTATCGTCGGCGGCACGGGTTACACCGGTGTCGAACTGCTGCGTCTGTTGGCACAGCATCCGCAGGCAGAAGTGGTCGTCATCACTTCCCGATCCGAGGCCGGTCTGGCCGTGGCTGACATGTACCCGAACCTGCGCGGTCACTATGACGGGCTGGCGTTTAGCGTGCCGGACGTGAAAACCCTTGGCGCCTGCGATGTGGTTTTCTTCGCCACGCCACACGGTGTGGCTCACGCCTTGGCAGGCGAGCTGCTGGCGGCGGGCACCAAGGTCATCGACCTGTCCGCCGACTTCCGTCTGCAAGACGCTGATGAATGGGCCAAGTGGTACGGCCAGCCGCACGGCGCACCGGAATTGCTGGACGAAGCGGTCTATGGTCTGCCGGAAGTCAATCGCGAGCAGATCAAGAAAGCGCGCCTGATCGCGGTACCAGGTTGCTATCCGACCGCAACGCAATTGGGTTTCCTGCCATTGCTGGAAGCAGGTCTGGCTGACGCATCGCGTTTGATCGCCGACTGCAAATCCGGTGTCAGTGGTGCCGGGCGTGGCGCGGCTGTAGGTTCTTTGTACTCCGAGACGTCGGAAAGCATGAAGGCCTACGCGGTAAAAGGTCATCGCCACCTGCCGGAAATTCGCCAGGGCCTGCGTCGCGCGGCGGGCAAGGATGTCGGCCTGACCTTCGTCCCGCACCTGACGCCGATGATTCGCGGTATTCACTCCACGCTCTATGCGACCGTAGTCGATCGCTCGGTGGATCTGCAGGCGCTGTTCGAAAAGCGCTACGCCAACGAACCGTTCGTCGATGTAATGCCAGCCGGCAGCCATCCGGAAACCCGTAGCGTGCGCGGCGCCAACGTGTGCCGCATCGCCGTGCATCGTCCACAGGATGGCGATCTGGTGGTGGTACTCTCGGTGATTGACAACCTGGTCAAGGGTGCCTCGGGCCAGGCGGTGCAGAACATGAACATTCTGTTCGGACTGGATGAGCGCTTCGGTCTGTCACACGCCGGTATGCTGCCGTAACGGCCGTCACAGGTCAGGCGCCGCAAGCTTGAAGCTCACCGCTTGAAGCTTGCAGCTGCCTTTCTAATAGTTGACCAATTTTCTAGGACAAGCGGATAATGCGCGTCATCACGCATTATGGCGGCGTAACGCCGGGAGATAGTCAGCATGAGCGTCGAATCCTTCACCCCCACGGCTTTGCAATTCACTCAAGGTGCTGCGCACAAGGTGAAGAGCCTGGTCGATGAAGAGGGGAATGATCGCTTGAAGCTGCGCGTATTTGTTACGGGCGGCGGTTGTTCAGGGTTTCAATACGGTTTCACCTTCGATGAAGACGTGGCTGATGACGACACCATTGTCGAGCGCGAAGGCGTGAGTCTGGTGGTTGATCCGATGAGTTTCCAGTACCTGGCCGGCGCGGAGGTGGACTACCAGGAAGGTCTGGAAGGTTCACGCTTCGTGATCAAGAACCCGAACGCGACAACGACTTGTGGTTGCGGGTCGTCGTTCTCGATCTGATCGCGCTTTACAGCACACAACAAAACGCCGCAGAGCCTTTCGGTTCTGCGGCGTTTTTGTTTCTGAAGGTTATGCCGGGTAGATGGCGCCGAGTACGCGCAGGCCGCGAGCGCCGGTGACGCTTGGCCGATTGGCGGCGATGCCTTCCAGGCAGCAATGGGCGAGCCAGGCGAAGGCCATGGCTTCCACCCAATCTGGATCAACCCCGTGAGTTGCGGTGCTGGCGACTTGGGTATTTGGCAGCAGGTCCGCCAGACGTTTCATCAGCGTGGCGTTGTGCGCGCCGCCGCCACAGACCAGCAGTTCCTGAGTGCCCGATTGAGCGCTTTGTAGCGACTCGACGATGGTCAGCGCCGTAAGTTCGAGCAGCGTGGCCTGAACGTCTTCGGCAGCGAAAGTCGGCAGACGCGATAGATGCTGTTCCAGCCATGGCAGATTGAAGACTTCCCGGCCCGTACTTTTCGGGCCTTTGGTCACGAAGAACGGGTCGCTTAGCAGTGCCTTGAGCAGGGTTGGTTCAACCTTGCCGGTTGCAGCCCATTTGCCATCCCGGTCATAGTTCTCGCCACGTTGCCGGTGAATCCAGGCATCCATCAGAACATTCCCCGGGCCGCAGTCGAAACCGGCTACAGGTTTGTTCGGCTCAATCAGGCTGAGATTGCTGAATCCGCCGACATTCAAGACTGCCTGGTTACCAGTACGCTCTTCAAACAAAGCTTCGTGAAAGGCTGGTACCAGAGGCGCACCTTGGCCACCCGCTGCGACATCGCGGCTGCGGAAATCACCGACGACGGTAATACCGGTCAACTCAGTCAGCAGGGCTGGATTACCGATCTGCACGGTAAACCCGCGCGCCGGCTCATGGCGAATGGTCTGACCGTGGCTGCCGATAGCGCGGATTGCTTCGGGCTTGAGTTGTTGCTGCGCGAGGAGGGTGTGAATGCCCGACGCGGCAAGTTCGACCCAGTGTTGCTGGGCAATCGCCGAGCGGGCGATCTCGTCGGGGCCGCTGGCGCACAAGCCAAGCAGCTCGGCGCGCAGGGAGTCAGGCATTGGCAGGTAGTGGGTGGCGATCAGTTTGATCGCCGAGGTCTGCTCGATCAGGGCGATGTCCAGCCCGTCGAGACTGGTTCCGGACATCACACCGATATACAGGGCCATGGCTTAGCGCTTGCTCGAAGCCAGCATGGTGGCCTTCTCTTGATCCATGCGCGCCATCAGTGGCTGGCTCTGCGCGAGGAAGCGCGCGCGTTCGGACTTGGCGATCGGATCGGCCATTGGCAGCTTCTGGCCCAGCGGATCGACGTGAACGCCGTTGACCTGGAACTCATAGTGCAAATGCGGGCCGGTGGACAGTCCGGTGGTGCCGATATAGCCAATGACTTGACCTTGCTTGACGCTGCCACCGGTTTTCACGCCTTTGGCAAAGCCTTGCATATGGCCATAGAGCGTACGGTAAGTGTTGCCGTGCTGAATGATCACAGTGTTGCCATAGCCACCACGACGACCGGCCAGCAACACTTTGCCGTCACCGGCAGCCTTGATTGGCGTACCCCGTGGCGCTGCGTAATCGACACCTTTGTGGGCGCGGATCTTGTTGAGGATCGGGTGCTTGCGGCCCATGGAAAACTTCGAGCTGATGCGGGCGAAGTCAACAGGGGTGCGGATGAAGGCCTTGCGCATGCTGTTGCCATCGGCAGTGTAATAGCTGCTGTTGCCTTGTTTGTTGGTGTAGCGAACGGCGGTGTAAGTCTTGCCGCGGTTGGTGAAGCGCGCCGACAGGATCGGGCCGGTGCCGACGGCCTTGCCGTTGATGACTTTCTGCTCGTAGATCACATCGAATTCATCGCCCTGACGAATGTCCTGCGCGAAGTCGATGTCGTAGCCAAAGACACTGGCCATGTCCATGGTCAGGCTGTGAGAAAGACCGGCGCGGGCTGCGGACTGCGACAGTGAGCTGTTGATGACACCGTGGACGTAGGCAGTGCGAACAGTTGGCTTGGCAGTCACTCGGTTGAACGAATAACCCTTGTCATTCTTGGTCAGGGTGATGGTTTCAACGTCGCTGACCTTGCTGTGCAGGCTGGTCAACTGGCCTTCCGGACTCAGTTCGAACTCGAGTTTCTGGCCGCGCTTGAGCTGGCTGAACTGTTTGGCTTGCTTGTCGCTTGCCAGTACTTCGTGCACGGAGGCTGCAGGCAGACCGACTTTTTCAAACAGGGTAGACAGTGTATCGCCTTTGGAAACCACGACTTCACGGTGCCCAGGCTCTTTCGGTTTCTCAGCAGGCGCCACAGGTGCTGGCGCGGTTTCAGCGGTTTGTGCGGTGTTTTCGTCGCTGTTTTCGATTTGTGCGAACGGCGAAGCTGCGGGCTCGTTTGTGGCTTGAGCCGCATCAGCAGCGTCTTGATCTTGTGTCAGTTGTTCAGCAGGACTTTCCAGTTCAAGACTCAGAGTCGTCTTTTTGGCTTCAACATCGCTGGAGGGAAATACCAGCAGCGCCAGGCTGAGAAGGGCGGCGATTCCACTTGCGGCGAGCAGGTGGGTCTTCGGGTAAAGCGGGGGCGCTTTAGACGGTTCTGTGGTCATAGGTAATTTTTGACTTTGAAATAGATGAATTGGAAAAGATGAATGACATGATGAAGATGAAATAACTGTATAAAATATAACCAAATCATCGCTGAAGCAAGTCTACAGACCTCGGGTCTGTGGATTGGTGTCCGTGCGCCGGGCAAAACTTGTAATTGGTGCGCGTTCTTGTATGGTTGGTTCCCTTTGAATCTGAGCCTTGCGGGTCTGTTATGAAGTCGGTTGAAGAGCAGCTAGCGCTGATTAAACGTGGTGCGGAAGAACTGTTGGTCGAGTCCGAGCTGGTCGAGAAGCTCAAGCGCGGCCAACCGCTGCGTATCAAGGCTGGTTTCGATCCAACCGCTCCGGATCTGCATCTGGGTCATACGGTGCTTATTAATAAGCTGCGCCAGTTCCAGGAGCTGGGGCACCAGGTCATCTTCCTTATAGGTGACTTCACCGGGATGATCGGTGATCCGAGTGGCAAAAGCGCAACGCGTCCACCGCTGACGCGTGAACAGGTTCTGGAAAATGCTGAGACTTACAAGACTCAGGTTTTCAAAATCCTTGATCCGGCGAAAACCGAAGTTGCCTTCAACTCCACCTGGATGGACAAGATGGGGCCGGCGGATTTCATTCGCCTGACTTCGCAATACACGGTCGCTCGCATGCTTGAGCGCGATGACTTCGACAAGCGCTACACCACCAACCAGCCAATCGCTATTCACGAATTCCTCTATCCGCTGGTTCAGGGTTATGACTCGGTCGCGCTGCGCGCCGATGTCGAGCTGGGCGGTACCGATCAGAAATTCAACCTGCTGATGGGGCGTGAGTTGCAGCGTGGGTATGGTCAGGAGGCACAGTGCATTCTGACGATGCCATTGCTGGAAGGTCTGGATGGCGTGAAGAAGATGTCCAAGTCGCTGGGCAACTATGTCGGTATCCAGGAAGCACCAGGCGTCATGTACAGCAAGCTGGTTTCCATCCCGGATGCGCTGATGTGGCGTTACTTCGAGTTGCTCAGCTTTCGCTCAATGGACGAGATCAACGCCTTCCGGGCTGACGTCGAAGCTGGAGCGAATCCACGCGACATCAAAATCAAGCTGGCTGAAGAGATCGTTGCGCGCTTCCATGGTGAAGAGGCTGCGGCGAATGCTCACCGAGGCGCCGGCAACCGTATGAAGGATGGCGAGCTTCCAGATGACTTGCCTGAGATCGAGCTGTCTTCGGTTGAGGATATGCCGATCGCGGCCGTCCTTAATAAGGCAGGCCTGGTGAAGAACTCGGCGGCGGCGCGTGATCTGTTGGCGGCGGGCGGAGTTCGGGTCGATGGTGAAGTGGTTGATCGCTCCTTTATATATGTACTGGGCACGACTCACGTTTGTCAGGCCGGCAAGAAGGCTTTTGCACGTATTACGCTGAAATCTGAATAAAGTTGGAATTGGGGGTTGACGGCGAATTTTAGAAGTCTATAATTCGCCCCACTTCCGGCGCAGTCGAAACGGAAAACTCCTTGAGATTCAAAGAGTTACGCAGTTTTCGACGGCGGCTTGCTTCAGATCATCGAAGTCTGGAAGGAGTTGAAAGAGCAGTGATGTGTAGCTCTTTTAACGGTTCGATCTTCTCGGTCGAAAGCGGAGAAAAAGAGGTGTTGACAGCAGCGATTAACGCTGTAGAATTCGCCTCCCGCTAACGAGAGATCGGAAGCGCAAGTGGTTGAAGTTGTTGAAGAATTCTTCGAAAACTTCTGAAAATAATCACTTGACAGCAAATGAGGCTGCTGTAGAATGCGCGCCTCGGTTGAGACGAAAGATCTTAACCAACCGCTCTTTAACAACTGAATCAAGCAATTCGTGTGGGTGCTTGTGCAGTCAGACTGATAGTCAACAAGATTATCAGCATCACAAGTTACTCCGCGAGAAATCAAAGATGTAACCAACGATTGCTGAGCCAAGTTTAGGGTTTCTTAAAAACCCAAAGATGTTTGAACTGAAGAGTTTGATCATGGCTCAGATTGAACGCTGGCGGCAGGCCTAACACATGCAAGTCGAGCGGATGAGAGGAGCTTGCTCCTGGATTCAGCGGCGGACGGGTGAGTAATGCCTAGGAATCTGCCTGGTAGTGGGGGACAACGTTTCGAAAGGAACGCTAATACCGCATACGTCCTACGGGAGAAAGCAGGGGACCTTCGGGCCTTGCGCTATCAGATGAGCCTAGGTCGGATTAGCTAGTTGGTGAGGTAATGGCTCACCAAGGCGACGATCCGTAACTGGTCTGAGAGGATGATCAGTCACACTGGAACTGAGACACGGTCCAGACTCCTACGGGAGGCAGCAGTGGGGAATATTGGACAATGGGCGAAAGCCTGATCCAGCCATGCCGCGTGTGTGAAGAAGGTCTTCGGATTGTAAAGCACTTTAAGTTGGGAGGAAGGGCAGTAAATTAATACTTTGCTGTTTTGACGTTACCGACAGAATAAGCACCGGCTAACTCTGTGCCAGCAGCCGCGGTAATACAGAGGGTGCAAGCGTTAATCGGAATTACTGGGCGTAAAGCGCGCGTAGGTGGTTTGTTAAGTTGGATGTGAAATCCCCGGGCTCAACCTGGGAACTGCATCCAAAACTGGCAAGCTAGAGTATGGTAGAGGGTGGTGGAATTTCCTGTGTAGCGGTGAAATGCGTAGATATAGGAAGGAACACCAGTGGCGAAGGCGACCACCTGGACTGATACTGACACTGAGGTGCGAAAGCGTGGGGAGCAAACAGGATTAGATACCCTGGTAGTCCACGCCGTAAACGATGTCAACTAGCCGTTGGGAGCCTTGAGCTCTTAGTGGCGCAGCTAACGCATTAAGTTGACCGCCTGGGGAGTACGGCCGCAAGGTTAAAACTCAAATGAATTGACGGGGGCCCGCACAAGCGGTGGAGCATGTGGTTTAATTCGAAGCAACGCGAAGAACCTTACCAGGCCTTGACATCCAATGAACTTTCCAGAGATGGATTGGTGCCTTCGGGAACATTGAGACAGGTGCTGCATGGCTGTCGTCAGCTCGTGTCGTGAGATGTTGGGTTAAGTCCCGTAACGAGCGCAACCCTTGTCCTTAGTTACCAGCACGTAATGGTGGGCACTCTAAGGAGACTGCCGGTGACAAACCGGAGGAAGGTGGGGATGACGTCAAGTCATCATGGCCCTTACGGCCTGGGCTACACACGTGCTACAATGGTCGGTACAAAGGGTTGCCAAGCCGCGAGGTGGAGCTAATCCCATAAAACCGATCGTAGTCCGGATCGCAGTCTGCAACTCGACTGCGTGAAGTCGGAATCGCTAGTAATCGCGAATCAGAATGTCGCGGTGAATACGTTCCCGGGCCTTGTACACACCGCCCGTCACACCATGGGAGTGGGTTGCACCAGAAGTAGCTAGTCTAACCTTCGGGAGGACGGTTACCACGGTGTGATTCATGACTGGGGTGAAGTCGTAACAAGGTAGCCGTAGGGGAACCTGCGGCTGGATCACCTCCTTAATCGACGACATCAGCTGCTGCATGAGCTCCCACACGAATTGCTTGATTCATTGAAGAAGACGATAGAAGCAGCTTTAAGCTCCAAGCTGATAGCTCTGAGCTAACAGTTACAAGCTCGAAATTGGGTCTGTAGCTCAGTTGGTTAGAGCGCACCCCTGATAAGGGTGAGGTCGGCAGTTCGAATCTGCCCAGACCCACCAATTTTGTTATGGGGCCATAGCTCAGCTGGGAGAGCGCCTGCCTTGCACGCAGGAGGTCAGCGGTTCGATCCCGCTTGGCTCCACCATAAACTGCTTCGAAGTTTGAGAGTTTAGAAATGAATATTCGTACTGAATATTGATTTCTAGTCTTTTGATTAGATCGTTCTTTAAAAATTTGGGTATGTGATAGAAAGATAGACTGAACGTTACTTTCACTGGTAACGGATCAGGCTAAGGTAAAATTTGTGAGTTCTCTTAGTTGAGAAATTCGAATTTTCGGCGAATGTCGTCTTCACAGTATAACCAGATTGCTTGGGGTTATATGGTCAAGTGAAGAAGCGCATACGGTGGATGCCTTGGCAGTCAGAGGCGATGAAAGACGTGGTAGCCTGCGAAAAGCTTCGGGGAGTCGGCAAACAGACTTTGATCCGGAGATGTCTGAATGGGGGAACCCAGCCATCATAAGATGGTTATCTTGTACTGAATACATAGGTGCAAGAGGCGAACCAGGGGAACTGAAACATCTAAGTACCCTGAGGAAAAGAAATCAACCGAGATTCCCTTAGTAGTGGCGAGCGAACGGGGACTAGCCCTTAAGTGGCTTTGAGATTAGCGGAACGCTCTGGAAAGTGCGGCCATAGTGGGTGATAGCCCTGTACGCGAAAATCTCTTAGTCATGAAATCGAGTAGGACGGAGCACGAGAAACTTTGTCTGAATATGGGGGGACCATCCTCCAAGGCTAAATACTACTGACTGACCGATAGTGAACTAGTACCGTGAGGGAAAGGCGAAAAGAACCCCGGAGAGGGGAGTGAAATAGATCCTGAAACCGTATGCGTACAAGCAGTGGGAGCAGACTTTGTTCTGTGACTGCGTACCTTTTGTATAATGGGTCAGCGACTTATTTTCAGTGGCGAGCTTAACCGAATAGGGGAGGCGTAGCGAAAGCGAGTCTTAATAGGGCGTCTAGTCGCTGGGAATAGACCCGAAACCGGGCGATCTATCCATGGGCAGGTTGAAGGTTAGGTAACACTGACTGGAGGACCGAACCGACTACCGTTGAAAAGTTAGCGGATGACCTGTGGATCGGAGTGAAAGGCTAATCAAGCTCGGAGATAGCTGGTTCTCCTCGAAAGCTATTTAGGTAGCGCCTCATGTATCACTGTAGGGGGTAGAGCACTGTTTCGGCTAGGGGGTCATCCCGACTTACCAAACCGATGCAAACTCCGAATACCTACAAGTGCCGAGCATGGGAGACACACGGCGGGTGCTAACGTCCGTCGTGAAAAGGGAAACAACCCAGACCGTCAGCTAAGGTCCCAAAGTTATGGTTAAGTGGGAAACGATGTGGGAAGGCTTAGACAGCTAGGAGGTTGGCTTAGAAGCAGCCACCCTTTAAAGAAAGCGTAATAGCTCACTAGTCGAGTCGGCCTGCGCGGAAGATGTAACGGGGCTCAAACCATACACCGAAGCTACGGGTATCACCTTCGGGTGATGCGGTAGAGGAGCGTTCTGTAAGCCTGTGAAGGTGAGTTGAGAAGCTTGCTGGAGGTATCAGAAGTGCGAATGCTGACATGAGTAACGACAATGGGTGTGAAAAACACCCACGCCGAAAGACCAAGGTTTCCTGCGCAACGTTAATCGACGCAGGGTTAGTCGGTCCCTAAGGCGAGGCTGAAAAGCGTAGTCGATGGAAAACAGGTTAATATTCCTGTACTTCTGGTTATTGCGATGGAGGGACGGAGAAGGCTAGGCCAGCTTGGCGTTGGTTGTCCAAGTTTAAGGTGGTAGGCTGAGATCTTAGGTAAATCCGGGATCTTAAGGCCGAGAGCTGATGACGAGTGTTCTTTTAGAACACGAAGTGGTTGATGCCATGCTTCCAAGAAAAGCTTCTAAGCTTCAGGTAACCAGGAACCGTACCCCAAACCGACACAGGTGGTTGGGTAGAGAATACCAAGGCGCTTGAGAGAACTCGGGTGAAGGAACTAGGCAAAATGGCACCGTAACTTCGGGAGAAGGTGCGCCGGTGAGGGTGAAGGACTTGCTCCGTAAGCTCATGCCGGTCGAAGATACCAGGCCGCTGCGACTGTTTATTAAAAACACAGCACTCTGCAAACACGAAAGTGGACGTATAGGGTGTGACGCCTGCCCGGTGCCGGAAGGTTAATTGATGGGGTTAGCTAACGCGAAGCTCTTGATCGAAGCCCCGGTAAACGGCGGCCGTAACTATAACGGTCCTAAGGTAGCGAAATTCCTTGTCGGGTAAGTTCCGACCTGCACGAATGGCGTAACGATGGCGGCGCTGTCTCCACCCGAGACTCAGTGAAATTGAAATCGCTGTGAAGATGCAGTGTATCCGCGGCTAGACGGAAAGACCCCGTGAACCTTTACTATAGCTTTGCACTGGACTTTGAATTTGCTTGTGTAGGATAGGTGGGAGGCTTTGAAGCGTGGACGCCAGTTCGCGTGGAGCCATCCTTGAAATACCACCCTGGCAACTTTGAGGTTCTAACTCAGGTCCGTTATCCGGATCGAGGACAGTGTATGGTGGGTAGTTTGACTGGGGCGGTCTCCTCCTAAAGAGTAACGGAGGAGTACGAAGGTGCGCTCAGACCGGTCGGAAATCGGTCGTAGAGTATAAAGGCAAAAGCGCGCTTGACTGCGAGACAGACACGTCGAGCAGGTACGAAAGTAGGTCTTAGTGATCCGGTGGTTCTGTATGGAAGGGCCATCGCTCAACGGATAAAAGGTACTCCGGGGATAACAGGCTGATACCGCCCAAGAGTTCATATCGACGGCGGTGTTTGGCACCTCGATGTCGGCTCATCACATCCTGGGGCTGAAGCCGGTCCCAAGGGTATGGCTGTTCGCCATTTAAAGTGGTACGCGAGCTGGGTTTAGAACGTCGTGAGACAGTTCGGTCCCTATCTGCCGTGGACGTTTGAGATTTGAGAGGGGCTGCTCCTAGTACGAGAGGACCGGAGTGGACGAACCTCTGGTGTTCCGGTTGTCACGCCAGTGGCATTGCCGGGTAGCTATGTTCGGGAAAGATAACCGCTGAAAGCATCTAAGCGGGAAACTTGCCTCAAGATGAGATCTCACTGGAACCTTGAGTTCCCTGAAGGGCCGTCGAAGACTACGACGTTGATAGGTTGGGTGTGTAAGCGCTGTGAGGCGTTGAGCTAACCAATACTAATTGCCCGTGAGGCTTGACCATATAACACCCAAGCAATTTGCTGACCTGAAAAGGCACCAGATTGCGGTGTGTGAAGACGAAACGAACCGAAAGTTCGAAATTCACAAACACCTAGCTGTCACATACCCAATTTGCTGAAGCGAGGCCGTCTGGTCCCGAGTCAGTACCCGAATTTCTTGACGACCATAGAGCGTTGGAACCACCTGATCCCATCCCGAACTCAGCAGTGAAACGATGCATCGCCGATGGTAGTGTGGGGTTTCCCCATGTGAGAGTAGGTCATCGTCAAGATTAAATTCCGAAACCCCAATTGCGAAAGCAGTTGGGGTTTTGTTTTGCCTGCGAGAAATGTGTCCGCTTGATTTCTATGCAACGGCCCGGGGCATGGCTATTATGCGGGCCTCATTATGAGGCGATACCTGCATGCTGACGTTGTTGAACCTACTGAAGGATGGACGATTCCATTCCGGACAGGACTTGGGCGTTGCCCTGGGAATTAGCCGAAGTGCTGTATGGAAGCAGCTACAACAGCTTGAAGCTGAACTCGGCCTGTCGATCCATAAAGTTCGCGGTCGCGGATATCAATTGTCGGCGCCTCTGATGCTCCTTGATCCACTTGAAATAACCAGGAAGATGCCCGAATGGCCGGTGCGTGTGTTCGACTCCGTCGACTCGACAAATGCCGAAGCTCTGCGCTCCATCAGCGAGGGCGCCCCCGCGCCGTTTTTGGTGCTCGCGGAGCGACAATTGGCAGGCCGTGGTCGTCGAGGCCGCAAGTGGGTGAGCCCATTTGCGGAAAATCTTTATTACAGCCTGGTTCTTCGAATAGATGGCGGCATGCGTCAGCTTGAGGGGTTGAGCCTTGTTGTTGGCTTGGCCGTGATGCAGACCTTGCGAAGCGCCGGCGTGCCCAATGCCGGTTTGAAGTGGCCCAACGATGTTTTGGTGGGTAACAAGAAAATAGCCGGCATCCTGCTCGAACTCGTCGGCGATCCGGCGGATGTATGTCATGTTGTATTGGGTATAGGAATCAACGTGAATATGCAGGTTGCCGATGAGGTCGACCAGCAATGGACTTCTATAAAACTGGAGTCAGGCAAAGCCTGCGATCGCAATGCTCTGGTGGTTGAGTTGAGTAATCAACTCAAAGCTTATACCCATAAACACCAGCTCAACGGGTTCGCAAGTCTGCAGGCAGAATGGGCGGAAAATCATCTGTGGCAGGGTCGATCCGTGTCGTTGATCGCGGGTAACAGCCATATCGATGGGATAGTGCTCGGGATTGATAGCCAAGGCGGGTTGCGCTTGATTGTAGATGGTGTTGAAAAAGTCTTTAGTGGTGGAGAGCTCAGCCTGAGGTTGCGTGATGATTCTTGAGCTTGACTGCGGCAATAGTTTTATCAAATGGCGCGTGCTGGATGCGTCGGCGAGTGGGCTGGTCTCGGAAGGAGTTGTAGATTCCAATCAGGCTTTGCTTGAGAGTCTACGGATCATAAAGTCGCTCTCGCTGCGCAAGTGTCGTTTGGTAAGCGTCAGGACTAACGAGGAAACCAGCGCTTTAACCGAAATGCTTGAGCGCGCGTTCGGTATTCCTATCGTGTGTGCGAAACCCGCCCGCGAGATGTCCGGTGTTCGAAACGGCTATGAAGACTATGAGCGTCTGGGGCTTGATCGCTGGCTGGCGATGCTCGGCGGCTTCCACCTGGCTGCCGGAAGTGCTTGCCTGGTTCTCGATTTCGGTACCGCGGTCACTGCCGATTTTGTCGCGGCTGACGGTGAGCATCTCGGGGGGTTCATTTGTCCTGGTATGCCTTTGATGCGAAACCAGTTGCGCACCCATACCCGTAAAATTCGTTATGGTGATGAAGCAGCAGAGCGCGCCCTTTCCAGTCACGTCCCGGGACGGACCACCGTTGAAGCGGTGGAGCGCGGTTGTTCTTTGATGCTGAGGGGCTTCGTTCTCACTCAATTAGAGCTGGCTCGAGCGTACTGGGGAGAGCAATTCGCCGTCTTTATTACGGGAGGGGATGCCGAGTTGGTTAAAGGCGTCGCGCCTGACGCCAGGGTTGTGCCCGACCTGGTTTTTGTCGGCTTGGCGATGGCTTGTCCCTTGTCTTGAGGTTTATATGCGTTGGTTGTTCCTGCTGCTGGTTGTACTCAATGTTTTTTACTATGTCTGGCATCAGCAGGAAGCGCCCTTGCGAGCCAAAGATGTAACGCCTCTTAATCTGTATCGTGGTTCGCAGCAGGATATCCGTCTGCTGAGCGAAACCGCAGGTGAAGGTCGAAGAGGCGAGGTGGCGCCGCGTCAGCAGTGCTTGTTCCTTGGTGGATTTTCTGACGAAGATTCAATTGCCAGGTTGCAACAGCGTCTGGTGGCGATGAAAGTCAATGTGCAATCCCTGCCGAAAGATGCTGCCGGAAGCGGGTACTGGCTGGCAGCTGCGCCGGACAGCCAGCGTTTGTTGGGCGATCTGCAGTTGCAAAACCTTTCCAAGGAATTCAATGAGTTAAAACATAAAATAATGCTGTGCGAAGGGGTTGCACCTGCTCAATAGTTTGCATAGAATGGCGCCCGCTCCACAGCGAACACCTTAAACGGGATTCGAAGTGAAGCGTGTCAACGCAGCTAACCTCAGGTTTTTAAATGAGAAAATGCTTGACAGGGGTTTAGCATGATATAGAATGCCGGCCTGATTAGGAGGGGTTCCCGAGCGGCCAAAGGGATCAGACTGTAAATCTGACGTCTACGACTTCGAAGGTTCGAATCCTTCTCCCTCCACCAGATTTAAGCGTGAGCTGCAGGCTCCGCGGGTATAGTTTAGTGGTAGAACCTCAGCCTTCCAAGCTGATGATGCGGGTTCGATTCCCGCTACCCGCTCCAAGTTTGCAGGTTGTGCAAAAGGGTTTTGCTCTTGTAGCTCAGTTGGTAGAGCACACCCTTGGTAAGGGTGAGGTCAGCGGTTCAAATCCGCTCAAGAGCTCCATATAACAAGGCAGATATGAAAATATCTGCCTTTGTTTTAATGGTTGATATTGTTTGTCTAATTTCTTCTGTAGAGGGTGATATCGATGGCTAAGGAAAAATTTGATCGTTCCCTGCCCCACGTCAACGTTGGGACCATTGGTCACGTTGACCACGGTAAAACCACTCTGACTGCTGCTCTGACTCGCGTTTGCTCCGAGGTTTTCGGTTCTGCAATCGTTGACTTCGACAAGATCGACAGCGCACCAGAAGAAAAAGCTCGCGGTATCACCATCAACACCGCGCACGTTGAGTACAACTCGAAGATCCGTCACTACGCTCACGTTGACTGCCCAGGTCACGCTGACTACGTGAAGAACATGATCACCGGTGCTGCTCAGATGGACGGCGCTATCCTGGTTTGCTCGGCCGCTGATGGTCCGATGCCGCAAACCCGTGAGCACATCCTGCTGTCCCGTCAGGTTGGCGTTCCGTACATCGTGGTCTTCCTGAACAAGGCTGACCTGGTAGACGATGCTGAGCTGCTGGAACTGGTTGAGATGGAAGTTCGTGACCTGCTGTCGACTTACGACTTCCCGGGCGACGACACTCCGATCATCATCGGTTCGGCTCGTATGGCGCTGGAAGGCAAAGACGACAACGAGATGGGCACCACTGCCGTCAAGAAACTGGTTGAAACTCTGGATGCCTACATCCCAGAGCCAGTTCGTATGATCGATAAGCCATTCCTGATGCCAATCGAAGACGTATTCTCGATCTCGGGTCGCGGTACTGTTGTGACTGGTCGTATCGAGCGCGGTATCGTTCGCGTTCAGGACCCGCTGGAAATCGTTGGTCTGCGTGATACCACCGTTACTACTTGCACCGGTGTTGAAATGTTCCGCAAGCTGCTCGACGAAGGTCGTGCCGGCGAGAACTGCGGCGTTCTGCTGCGTGGTACCAAGCGTGATGACGTTGAGCGTGGCCAGGTTCTGGTCAAGCCAGGTTCGGTCAAGCCGCACACCAAGTTCACCGCAGAAGTTTACGTTCTGAGCAAGGAAGAAGGCGGTCGTCACACTCCGTTCTTCAAAGGCTACCGTCCACAGTTCTACTTCCGTACTACTGACGTGACTGGTAACTGCGAGCTGCCAGAAGGCGTTGAAATGGTAATGCCAGGTGACAACATTCAGATGACTGTTACCCTGATCAAAACCATCGCGATGGAAGACGGTCTGCGTTTCGCTATCCGTGAAGGCGGTCGTACCGTCGGCGCTGGCGTCGTAGCAAAAATCATCGAATAAGCGGTTGTAATGTATTTTTCGGGCCGGCATAATGGTCGGCCTGATTTTGTTTTAGGTCAGTAGCTCAATTGGCAGAGCGACGGTCTCCAAAACCGTAGGTTGGGGGTTCGATTCCCTCCTGACCTGCCAGATTCACTCGGTGTATCTGGCTTTCTTTTCACAGGATCTTCATAGATGACTCCTAAAGCTGAAGCTCAAGGCTCTCGCTTCGATCTGCTCAAGTGGCTTGTAGTAGTCGCTCTAGTGGTTGTTGGCGTTGTTGGCAATCAGTATTACGCTGGTTCGCCGATCCTGTACCGTGTACTCGCTTTGCTTGCCATTGCTGCCGTAGCTGCCTTTGTAGGCCTGCAAACCGCGAAGGGCAAGTCTTTCTTTGTACTGGTTAAGGAAGCTCGCACCGAGATTCGTAAAGTCGTGTGGCCAACTCGCCAAGAAACCACGCAGACCACGCTGATTGTCGTGGCTGTTGTTCTGGTTATGGCGTTGCTGTTGTGGGGTCTTGATTCCCTGCTCGGCTGGCTTGTTTCCTTGATTGTCGGCTAAGGGTGTCCCGTGGCTAAGCGTTGGTATGTTGTGCATGCTTACTCGGGTTACGAGAAGCATGTGATGCGCTCGCTGATCGAGCGCGTAAAGCTGGCTGGCATGGAAGATGGCTTCGGCGAGATTCTGGTTCCCACTGAAGAAGTGGTTGAGATGCGTAACGGCCAGAAGCGCAAAAGCGAACGGAAGTTCTTTCCAGGCTATGTGCTGGTCCAGATGGATATGAACGAGGGTACTTGGCACTTGGTCAAGGATACTCCTCGGGTGATGGGTTTTATCGGCGGTACCGCTGACAAGCCTGCGCCAATTACAGATAAAGAGGCAGAAGCGATTCTGCGTCGCGTTGCTGATGGTAGCGACAAGCCTAAGCCGAAGACATTGTTCGAGCCAGGTGAGACGGTGCGTGTCAACGACGGTCCATTCGCTGATTTCAATGGCGTTGTGGAAGAAGTTAACTACGAAAAGAGCCGGATCCAAGTGGCTGTGCTCATTTTCGGTCGCTCTACTCCGGTGGAGCTCGAGTTCAGTCAGGTCGAGAAGGTCTAACTGGACAAGCAATCCCAACCCCGCAGCCTTAGGCTGTGGGGTTTTGTCGTCACTGGGATAAACGCGCAAGTAACCGGGGAGCCTTTCGAGGCGTTCGAACCCGTAATTGGAGTGCCTCATGGCCAAGAAGATTACCGCTTACATCAAGCTGCAAGTGAAGGCCGCTCAGGCTAACCCAAGTCCACCGGTTGGTCCTGCTCTGGGTCAGCACGGCGTTAACATCATGGAATTCTGCAAGGCTTTCAACGCCCGTACTCAGGGTCTTGAGCCAGGTCTGCCGACTCCAGTGATCATCACTGTCTACAGCGACCGTAGCTTCACTTTCGAAACCAAATCCACCCCTGCTTCGGTTCTGCTGAAGAAGGCGGCCGGTCTGACCAGCGGTTCCGCTCGTCCGAACACCGTTAAGGTTGGCACTGTTACCCGTGCTCAGCTGGAAGAAATCGCGAAAACCAAAAACGCGGATCTGACTGCAGCTGATATGGATGCAGCCGTGCGTACTATCGCCGGTTCTGCTCGTAGCATGGGCCTTAACGTGGAGGGTGTGTAATGGCTAAGCTGACCAAGCGTCAAAAGGCTATCGCCGGCAAAATCGAAGCAGGCAAGGCCTACAACATTGTAGACGCCGCTGCTCTGCTGGCCGAGCTGTCGACTGTCAAGTTCAGCGAGTCGTTCGACGTTGCTGTAAACCTGGGTGTAGACCCGCGTAAATCCGACCAGGTTGTTCGTAGCGCTACTGTGCTGCCACACGGCACTGGCAAGACCGTTCGCGTTGCTGTGTTCACCCAGGGTCCAGCTGCTGAGGCCGCTCTGGCTGCCGGCGCTGATCGTGTAGGTATGGACGACCTGGCTGCCGAAATGAAAGGCGGCGACCTGAACTATGACGTAGTGATCGCATCCCCGGATGCCATGCGCGTTGTAGGTCAGTTGGGTCAGATCCTCGGTCCACGTGGCCTGATGCCTAACCCTAAAGTCGGCACCGTAACTCCAGACGTAGCCAACGCGGTCAAGAACGCCAAGGCTGGTCAGGTTCGTTATCGCACCGACAAAAACGGCATCATCCACACTTCCGTTGGCAAGATCGGCTTCGACGCCGTCAAGCTGAAGGAAAACGTTGAAGCCCTGATCGCTGATCTGAAGCGTATCAAGCCAGCTTCCTCGAAAGGTATTTACGTCAAGCGCGTTACCCTGAGCACCACTATGGGCCCAGGTCTGGTTATCGACCAGAGCTCGCTCGACGCGTAAGACAAAGGTTGGCGCGGATTGTCGCGCCAATTGAAAGATTGGGGTCCCTGCCTGGCGGGGGCTATCCAAGACCGTAGGCGGCGCAAGCCTTAAACCTCAAGCCTACGCAGATGGTGCTCCCGGTTCCTTACCGAATCAGACACCAAAACGACATTCGGTTCCGATCGAATGAAACGGTAACAAGCAGGAGTTAAACCCGTGGCAATTAATCTCGAAGACAAGAAGGCCATCGTCGCTGAAGTCAACGAGGCTGCCAAAGTCGCTCTGTCCGCTGTCGTGGTTGATGCACGTGGCGTAACAGTAGGCGCAATGACCGGACTCCGTAAAGAGGCTCGTGAAGCTGGCGTTTACGTACGTGTTGTACGTAACACCCTGCTCAAGCGCGCTGTTGCTGACACTCAATACAGTGTCCTCAACGACGTGTTCACCGGCCCGACCCTGATTGCATTCTCGAACGAACATCCGGGCGCTGCTGCCCGTATCTTCAAAGAGTTTGCCAAGGGTCAGGACAAGTTCGAGATCAAGGCAGCTGCGTTCGAGGGCAAGTTCCTCGCAGCTAATCAGATCGACGTACTGGCAACTCTGCCGACCCGTGACGAAGCAATTTCTCAGCTGATGAGCGTGATTCAAGGCGCAACCAGCAAATTGGCTCGTACTCTGGCGGCAATTCGCGACCAGAAAGAAGCTGCCGCAGCCTAAGGCTCGTCACTTCTCGCGTTTTTTGTTTATTTCGATGGTCGCGTAGGCCGTCCCCCAATTCAGGAATTGAGTCATGTCTCTGACTAACGAACAAATCATCGAAGCAATCGGCCAGAAATCCGTAGTGGAAATCGTTGAGCTGATCAAAGCGATGGAAGAAACCTTCGGTGTTACCGCTGCTGCCGCTTCGGCTGGCCCAGCTGTAGCTGCTGCTGCTGTTGAAGAGCAAACCGAGTTCAACGTTGTTCTGCTGGAAGCTGGCGAGAAGAAGGTTAACGTGATCAAGGCAGTTCGTGAACTGACTGGTCTGGGCCTGAAAGAAGCCAAAGAGAAAGTAGACGGCGCTCCTCAGGTTGTAGCTGAAGGCGTTTCGAAAGAAGCGGCTGAAGACGCCAAGAAGAAGCTGGAAGAAGCAGGCGCTAAAGTCGAGCTGAAGTAAGCATCGACTTTGCTCCTCCAGCCCGAGCGTCAAGCGACAGGCTGATGGCTGGTGGCTCTTGCCACCGGCCTTTTTCCGTTATTGGCAGCCGACTGGGTCGGTGCTGATAAAGGCGCTGTAACCACCCGATGCGGTGGCGCAAACCATGGGGTTTGCACGATTTTCTGGCTGCTCCCGTCGGGAGGGGCCAAACAAGCAGGTGACCAAGCTGGGGAACGCTGATGGCTTACTCATATACTGAGAAAAAACGTATCCGCAAGGACTTTAGCAAGTTGCCGGACGTCATGGATGTGCCTTACCTCCTGGCCATCCAGCTGGATTCGTATCGTGAATTCTTGCAAGCGGGAGCGACTAAAGATCAGTTCCGCGACGTGGGCCTGCATGCGGCCTTCAAATCCGTTTTCCCGATCATCAGCTACTCCGGCAATGCTGCGCTGGAGTACGTCGGTTATCGCCTGGGCGAACCGGCATTTGATGTCAAAGAATGCGTATTGCGCGGTGTAACTTTCGCCGTACCTTTGCGGGTAAAAGTGCGCCTGATCATTTTCGACAAAGAATCGTCGAACAAAGCGATCAAGGACATCAAAGAGCAAGAAGTCTACATGGGTGAAATCCCCCTGATGACTGAGAACGGTACCTTCGTAATCAACGGTACCGAGCGTGTTATCGTTTCCCAGCTGCACCGTTCCCCGGGCGTGTTCTTCGACCACGACCGCGGCAAGACGCACAGCTCCGGCAAACTGCTGTACTCGGCTCGCATCATTCCTTACCGCGGTTCGTGGCTGGACTTCGAATTCGACCCGAAAGACTGCGTCTTCGTGCGTATCGACCGTCGTCGCAAACTGCCGGCTTCGGTACTGCTGCGCGCACTCGGTTACACCACCGAAGAAGTGCTGGACGCGTTCTACACCACCAACGTATTCCACCTGAGCGGCGAAACCCTCAGCCTGGAACTGGTGCCATCGCGCCTGCGTGGTGAAGTTGCGGTTCTGGACATCCAGGACGAGAAGGGCAAGGTCATCGTTGAGCAAGGCCGCCGTATTACCGCGCGCCACATCAACCAGATCGAGAAAGCCGGTATCAAGACGCTGGACGTGCCACTGGACTACGTCCTCGGCCGCACCACCGCCAAGGCTATCGTGCACCCGGCTACCGGCGAAATCCTGGCCGAATGCAACACCGAGCTGAACACTGAAGTCCTGGCAAAGATCGCCAAGGCCCAGGTCGTTCGCATCGAGACCCTGTACACCAACGACATCGACTGTGGTCCGTTCGTCTCCGACACACTGAAGATCGACTCCACCAGCAACCAATTGGAAGCGCTGGTCGAGATCTATCGCATGATGCGTCCGGGCGAGCCGCCAACCAAAGACGCTGCCGAGACCCTGTTCAACAACCTGTTCTTCAGCCCTGAGCGTTATGACCTGTCTGCGGTCGGCCGGATGAAGTTCAACCGTCGTATCGGTCGTACCGAGATCGAAGGTTCGGGCGTGCTGTGCAAGGAAGACATCGTCGCGGTACTGAAGACTCTGGTCGACATCCGTAACGGTAAAGGCATCGTCGATGACATCGACCACCTGGGTAACCGTCGTGTTCGCTGCGTAGGCGAAATGGCCGAGAACCAGTTCCGCGTTGGCCTGGTACGTGTTGAGCGTGCGGTCAAAGAGCGTCTGTCGATGGCTGAAAGCGAAGGCCTGATGCCGCAAGACCTGATCAACGCCAAGCCAGTGGCTGCGGCGGTGAAAGAGTTCTTCGGTTCCAGCCAGCTGTCGCAGTTCATGGACCAGAACAACCCGCTGTCCGAGATCACCCACAAGCGTCGTGTCTCTGCACTCGGCCCTGGCGGTCTGACTCGTGAGCGCGCAGGCTTCGAAGTCCGTGACGTACACCCGACTCACTACGGTCGTGTCTGCCCGATTGAAACGCCGGAAGGTCCGAACATCGGCCTGATCAACTCCCTGGCTGCGTACGCTCGCACCAACCAGTACGGCTTCCTGGAAAGCCCGTACCGCGTGGTGAAAGAGGGTGTGGTCACCGACGAGATCGTGTTCCTGTCCGCTATTGAAGAAGCCGATCACGTGATCGCGCAGGCTTCGGCGACCATGAACGAGCAGAAAGTCCTGATCGACGAACTGGTTGCCGTACGTCACCTGAACGAATTCACCGTCAAGGCGCCGGAAGACGTCACCCTGATGGACGTTTCGCCGAAGCAGGTTGTGTCGGTTGCAGCGTCGCTGATTCCGTTCCTCGAGCACGACGACGCCAACCGTGCGTTGATGGGTTCGAACATGCAGCGTCAGGCTGTACCGACTCTGCGCGCTGACAAGCCGCTGGTAGGTACCGGCATGGAGCGTAACGTAGCCCGTGACTCCGGCGTTTGCGTCGTGGCTCGTCGTGGTGGCGTGATCGACTCCGTCGACGCCAGCCGTATCGTGGTTCGTGTTGCCGATGACGAAGTTGAAACCGGTGAAGCCGGTGTCGACATCTACAACCTGACCAAATACACCCGCTCGAACCAGAACACCTGCATCAACCAGCGTCCGCTGGTACGTAAAGGTGATCGCGTTCAGCGTAGCGACATCATGGCCGACGGCCCGTCCACCGACATGGGTGAGTTGGCACTGGGTCAGAACATGCGCATCGCGTTCATGGCATGGAACGGCTTCAACTTCGAAGACTCCATCTGCCTGTCCGAGCGTGTTGTTCAGGAAGACCGTTTCACCACGATCCACATTCAGGAACTGACCTGTGTGGCCCGTGACACCAAGCTTGGCCCAGAGGAAATCACTGCGGACATCCCGAACGTGGGTGAAGCTGCACTGAACAAGCTGGACGAAGCCGGTATCGTTTACGTAGGTGCTGAAGTAGGCGCAGGCGACATCCTGGTGGGTAAGGTCACTCCGAAAGGCGAGACCCAACTGACTCCGGAAGAAAAACTGCTGCGTGCAATCTTCGGTGAAAAAGCCAGCGACGTTAAAGACACCTCCCTGCGCGTGCCAACCGGCACCAAAGGTACTGTCATCGACGTACAGGTCTTCACCCGCGACGGCGTTGAGCGTGATGCTCGTGCACTGTCGATCGAGAAGTCCCAGCTGGACGAGATCCGCAAGGATCTGAACGAAGAGTTCCGCATCGTTGAAGGCGCGACTTTCGAACGTCTGCGTTCCGCACTGGTAGGCCACAAGGCCGAAGGCGGCGCCGGCCTGAAGAAAGGTCAGGACATCACCGACGAAGTACTCGACGGTCTTGAGCACGGCCAGTGGTTCAAACTGCGCATGGCTGAAGATGCGCTGAACGAGCAGCTCGAGAAGGCTCAGGCCTACATCGTTGATCGTCGCCGTCTGCTGGACGACAAGTTCGAAGACAAGAAGCGCAAACTGCAGCAGGGCGATGACCTGGCTCCAGGCGTGCTGAAAATCGTCAAGGTTTACCTGGCAATCCGTCGCCGCATCCAGCCGGGCGACAAGATGGCCGGTCGTCACGGTAACAAGGGTGTGGTCTCCGTGATCATGCCGGTTGAAGACATGCCGCACGATGCCAATGGCACCCCGGTCGACGTAGTCCTCAATCCGCTGGGCGTACCTTCGCGTATGAACGTTGGTCAGATTCTCGAAACCCACCTGGGCCTCGCGGCCAAAGGTCTGGGCGAGAAGATCAACCGGATGGTCGAAGAGCAGCGTAAAGTCGCTGAACTGCGCACTTTCCTGGACGAGATCTACAACCAGATTGGCGGTCGTAACGAAGATCTGGACAGCTTCTCCGATCAGGAAATCCTCGATCTGGCGAACAACCTGCGTGGCGGCGTTCCAATGGCCACTCCAGTGTTCGACGGCGCCAAGGAAAGCGAAATCAAGGCCATGCTGAAACTGGCAGACCTGCCGGAAAGCGGCCAGATGCAGCTGACCGACGGCCGTACCGGCAACAAGTTCGAGCGTCCAGTTACCGTTGGCTACATGTACATGCTGAAGCTGAACCACTTGGTAGACGACAAGATGCACGCGCGTTCTACCGGTTCTTACAGCCTGGTTACCCAGCAGCCGCTGGGTGGTAAGGCGCAGTTCGGTGGTCAGCGTTTCGGGGAGATGGAGGTCTGGGCACTGGAAGCATACGGTGCTGCTTACACTCTGCAAGAAATGCTCACAGTGAAGTCGGACGATGTGAACGGCCGTACCAAGATGTACAAGAACATCGTGGATGGCGATCACCGTATGGAGCCGGGCATGCCCGAGTCCTTCAACGTGTTGATCAAGGAAATTCGTTCCCTCGGCATCGATATCGATCTGGAAACCGAATAACACGTGACGCGAATCGAGAGCGGGGCAGGATTGCCCGCTCTCTGCTCCGCCAGGAGGAAAGGCCTTGAAAGACCTACTGAATTTGCTGAAAAACCAGGGTCAAGTCGAAGAGTTCGACGCCATCCGTATCGGATTGGCCTCGCCGGAGATGATCCGTTCGTGGTCGTTCGGTGAAGTTAAAAAGCCGGAAACCATCAACTACCGTACGTTCAAACCTGAGCGTGACGGCCTGTTCTGCGCCAAGATCTTTGGCCCGGTAAAGGATTACGAGTGCCTGTGCGGTAAGTACAAGCGCTTGAAGCACCGTGGTGTGATCTGCGAGAAGTGCGGCGTTGAAGTTGCACTGGCCAAGGTTCGTCGTGAGCGCATGGCGCACATCGAGCTGGCTTCGCCGGTTGCCCACATCTGGTTCCTGAAGTCGCTGCCGTCCCGTATCGGCCTGCTGATGGACATGACCCTGCGTGATATCGAGCGCGTTCTCTACTTCGAGAGCTATGTCGTTATCGATCCAGGCATGACCACCCTTGAAAAAGGTCAGCTGCTGAACGACGAACAGTACTTCGAAGCGCTTGAAGAGTTCGGAGACGATTTCGACGCCCGCATGGGTGCCGAAGCTGTCCGTGAACTGCTGCACGCTATCGACCTGGAGCACGAGATTGGCCGTCTGCGCGAAGAGATTCCGCAAACCAACTCGGAAACCAAGATCAAGAAGCTGTCCAAGCGTCTGAAGTTGATGGAAGCCTTCCAGGGTTCCGGCAACCTGCCAGAGTGGATGGTGCTGACCGTTCTGCCGGTTCTGCCGCCAGATCTGCGTCCACTGGTCCCGCTGGATGGCGGTCGTTTCGCGACCTCCGACCTCAACGATCTGTATCGTCGAGTGATCAACCGTAACAACCGTTTGAAGCGCCTGCTGGATCTGTCGGCTCCGGACATCATCGTGCGCAACGAAAAGCGCATGTTGCAGGAAGCGGTCGATGCATTGCTCGACAACGGTCGTCGTGGTCGCGCTATCACCGGTTCCAACAAGCGTCCTCTGAAATCCCTGGCTGACATGATCAAGGGTAAGCAGGGTCGTTTCCGTCAGAACTTGCTCGGTAAGCGTGTTGACTACTCCGGTCGTTCGGTAATTACCGTAGGCCCGACCCTGCGTCTGCACCAGTGCGGTCTGCCGAAGAAGATGGCTCTCGAGCTGTTCAAGCCGTTCATTTTTGGCAAGCTGGAAATGCGTGGTCTGGCGACCACCATCAAAGCGGCCAAGAAAATGGTCGAGCGCGAACTGCCAGAGGTTTGGGACGTTCTCGCTGAAGTGATTCGCGAACACCCGGTTCTTCTCAACCGTGCACCGACCCTTCACCGTCTGGGTATCCAGGCGTTTGAACCGGTACTGATCGAAGGTAAGGCTATCCAGCTGCACCCGCTGGTCTGCGCCGCGTACAACGCCGACTTCGACGGCGACCAAATGGCCGTGCACGTACCGCTGACACTGGAAGCCCAGCTCGAAGCGCGTGCGTTGATGATGTCGACCAACAACATTCTGTCGCCAGCCAACGGTGAGCCAATCATCGTTCCGTCGCAGGACGTTGTATTGGGTCTGTACTACATGACTCGTGAAGCGATCAACGCCAAGGGCGAAGGTCGTGTGTTCGCGGATCTGCAGGAAGTCGACCGTGTGTTCCGTGCCGGCGAAGCCGCACTGCACGCCAAGGTCAAGGTTCGTATCAACGAAACCGTCAACGACCGTGACGGCAACAGCGTGAGCGGTACCCGTATCGTCGACACCACTGTCGGCCGTGCGCTGCTGTTCCAGGTTGTGCCGAAAGGTCTGTCGTTCGACGTCGTCAACCTGCCGATGAAGAAAAAGGCGATCTCCAAGCTGATCAACCAGTGCTACCGCGTGGTTGGTCTGAAAGAGACCGTGATCTTCGCTGACCAGTTGATGTACACCGGTTTCGCTTACTCGACCATCTCCGGCGTTTCGATCGGTGTTAACGACTTCGTTATCCCGGATGAAAAAGCCCGCATCATCGGTGCAGCCACCGACGAAGTGAAAGAAATCGAGAGTCAGTACGCCTCCGGCCTGGTAACCCAGGGCGAGAAGTACAACAAAGTGATCGACCTCTGGTCGAAAGCGAACGACGAAGTTTCCAAGGCGATGATGGCCAACCTCTCGAAAGAGAAAGTCATCGACCGTCACGGCGACGAAGTCGACCAAGAGTCTTTCAACTCGATGTACATGATGGCCGACTCGGGTGCGCGGGGTTCCGCAGCACAGATTCGTCAGCTGGCCGGTATGCGTGGTCTGATGGCCAAGCCGGACGGTTCCATCATTGAAACGCCGATTACTGCGAACTTCCGTGAAGGTTTGAGCGTACTTCAGTACTTCATCTCGACTCACGGTGCTCGTAAAGGTCTGGCGGATACCGCGTTGAAAACTGCGAACTCCGGTTACCTGACTCGTCGTCTGGTAGACGTGGCGCAGGATCTGGTTGTAACCGAGATCGATTGCGGCACCGAACACGGTCTGCTGATGACTCCGCACATTGAAGGCGGTGACGTTGTAGAGCCGTTGGGTGAGCGCGTATTGGGTCGTGTCATTGCCCGTGACGTATTCAAGCCAGGCACCGAGGACGTCATCGTTCCTGCCGGTACTCTGGTAGACGAGAAGTGGGTCGAATTCATCGAGCTGAACAGCATCGACGAAGTGATCGTGCGTTCGCCGATCAGCTGCGAAACCCGCTATGGCATTTGCGCCAAGTGCTACGGCCGTGATCTGGCTCGTGGTCACCAGGTGAACATCGGTGAAGCGGTCGGCGTTATCGCTGCCCAGTCCATCGGTGAGCCGGGTACCCAGCTGACCATGCGTACGTTCCACATCGGTGGTGCGGCAAGCCGTACTTCCGCAGCCGACAGCGTTCAGGTGAAGAATGGCGGTACCGTCCGTCTGCACAACCTGAAGCACGTTGAGCGAGTGGATGGTCACCTGGTTGCTGTGTCCCGTTCCGGTGAGCTGGCAATCGCTGACGATTTCGGTCGTGAGCGCGAGCGTTACAAGCTGCCGTACGGTGCTGTGATTTCGGTTAAAGAAGGTGACAAGGTCGACGCTGGCGCAATCGTGGCCAAGTGGGATCCGCACACTCACCCGATCGTTACCGAAATGAAAGGTACCGTGACCTACGTGGGCATGGAAGAAGGCATCACGATCAAGCGTCAGACTGACGAATTGACCGGTATGACCAACATTGAAGTACTCGACGCGAAAGATCGTCCTGCAGCGGGCAAAGAAATTCGTCCTGCAGTGAAGATGGTCGACGACAACGGCAAGGATCTGTTGCTGCCAGGCACTGACGTAATCGCTCAGTACTTCCTGCCAGCCAACGCCCTGGTCGGTGTGGCTGACGGTGCGAAGATTGCGATCGGTGATGTTATCGCTCGTATCCCGCAGGAAACTTCGAAGACCCGTGACATCACCGGTGGTCTGCCGCGTGTTGCCGACCTGTTCGAAGCGCGTCGTCCGAAAGAAGCGTCGATTCTGGCTGAAGTCAGCGGCACCATCGCGTTCGGTAAAGAGACCAAGGGCAAGCGCCGTCTGGTCATTACCCCGAACGACGGTAGCGATCCGTACGAAGAGCTGATTCCGAAGTGGCGTCACCTGAACGTCTTCGAAGGCGAACAGGTAAACCGCGGCGAAGTTATCTCCGACGGTCCAAGCGATCCGCACGACATCCTGCGTCTGCTGGGTGTGAGCGCGCTGGCCAAGTACATCGTCAACGAGATCCAGGACGTTTATCGTCTGCAAGGCGTGAAGATCAACGACAAGCACATCGAGACCATCCTGCGTCAGATGCTGCGTAAAGTTGAGATCTCCGAGTCCGGCGATTCCAGCTTCATCAAGGGCGACCAGATGGAACTGACTCACGTTCTGGTCGAGAACGAACGTCTGAGCGCGGAAGACAAGTTTGTCTCCAAGTTCACTCGCGTTCTGCTGGGTATCACCAAGGCGTCGTTGTCCACCGAATCGTTCATCTCGGCGGCTTCCTTCCAGGAAACCACTCGCGTACTGACCGAAGCGGCAGTCACCGGCAAGCGCGATTACCTGCGCGGCCTGAAAGAAAACGTAGTCGTGGGTCGTCTGATCCCGGCCGGTACCGGTCTTGCCTATCACAGCGAGCGCAAGCGTCGCCGTGATGCCGACAAGCCGTTGCGCGTAAGCGCCAGTGAAGTGGAAGCTGCACTGACCGAAGCGCTGAACTCGAGCGGTAACTGAGTTCTGCGATAAACGAGAGTGAGGCCCTGATCGCTCCGTTCGTCGAATCGAGACATCAAGTCAAGGTTCGATGGGCGGGGAGGTCGGGGCCTTGCCTTGACTGGAATCAAGATCCTCTTTAGACTCTTGATCCCCTAAATTTGGCGGGAATTCGTTCCTGCCATTTTGCTTTTCTTGCAAGACAATAGCGTCGCAAGACAACAGTGGAGCTAGTAGATGGCAACTATCAACCAGCTGGTACGTCAGCCGCGTAAGCGTATCGTCGAGAAATCCGACGTGCCTGCGCTGCAGAACTGCCCGCAACGTCGTGGCGTGTGCACCCGTGTGTACACCACCACGCCGAAAAAACCTAACTCGGCACTGCGTAAAGTATGCCGTGTGCGTCTGACCAACGGTTTCGAGGTTTCCTCGTACATCGGTGGTGAAGGCCACAACCTGCAAGAGCACAGCGTGGTACTGATCCGCGGCGGTCGTGTAAAAGACTTGCCAGGTGTTCGTTACCACACCGTTCGCGGCTCCTTGGATACTTCCGGCGTTAAAGGCCGTAACCAGGGTCGTTCGAAGTACGGTACCAAGCGTCCGAAGTAATCGGCCGTTTTGCAGATTTTTATTTTATTGAGTCGATAAGAGTAAGGTCGGGCACGCATCCTCTGGATCTGTCCCGAGCTAACCTGAAGACCGCTTGAGGGCTTATCATGCCAAGACGTCGCGTAGCAGCAAAGCGTGAGATTCTGGACGATCCGAAATACGGAAGCCAGATCCTCGCCAAATTCATGAACCACGTTATGGAAAGCGGCAAGAAAGCCGTTGCCGAGCGTATCGTTTATGGTGCCCTGGAAACCGTTGCGGCCCGTAAGGCTGGCACCGATCCCCTGGAACTCTTCGAAAAAGCACTCGACGCCATCGCTCCGCTGGTCGAAGTGAAGTCGCGCCGCGTTGGTGGTGCTACTTACCAGGTTCCGGTCGAGGTTCGTCCTTCCCGTCGTAACGCTCTGGCAATGCGCTGGTTGGTAGACTTCGCCCGTAAGCGCGGCGAGAAGTCTATGGCTCTGCGTTTGGCTGGCGAACTGCTGGATGCTGCTGAAGGTAAAGGTGCTGCTGTTAAGAAGCGTGAAGACGTGCACCGTATGGCCGAAGCTAACAAAGCTTTCTCGCACTACCGCTTCTAATTTTAGCTTCACTAATTTTGCGAGGGCTTTATGGCTCGTACTACTCCGATTAGCCGCTACCGTAACATCGGTATCGTCGCTCACGTGGATGCTGGTAAAACCACCACCACCGAGCGCGTACTGTTTTACACCGGCAAAAGTCACAAAATGGGCGAGGTGCATGATGGCGCCGCGACCACAGACTGGATGGTTCAGGAGCAGGAGCGTGGTATTACCATTACTTCTGCTGCCATTACCGCCTTCTGGAAAGGTTCCGAGAAGCAGTACTCTCACGAGCACCGTTTCAACGTAATCGATACCCCGGGCCACGTTGACTTCACCATTGAAGTTGAGCGTTCCCTGCGCGTACTCGACGGCGCTGTCGTTGTGTTCTGCGGTACTTCGGGTGTTGAGCCGCAGTCGGAAACCGTATGGCGTCAAGCCAACAAATACGGCGTTCCACGTCTTGTTTACGTAAACAAGATGGACCGTGCCGGCGCCAACTTCCTGCGCGTGATCGGTCAGATCAAGCAGCGTCTGGGTCACACTCCGGTGCCGATCCAGTTGGCCATCGGTTCCGAAGACAACTTCCAGGGTCAGATCGATCTGATCAACATGCAAGCTGTCTACTGGAACGACTCTGACAAAGGTATGGTTCCTGTTCGCAAGGACATTCCTGCCGAGCTGCAAGAGCTGGCGGAAGAGTGGCGCAACAACATGGTTGAAGCTGCCGCCGAAGCCAACGAAGAGCTGATGAACAAGTACCTGGAAGGCGAAGAGCTGTCGATCGAAGAGATCAAGGCTGCTTTGCGTCAGCGTACTATCGCCGGCGAAATCGTTCTGGCCGTTTGCGGTTCTTCGTTCAAGAACAAGGGCGTTCCCCTGGTTCTCGACGCCGTTATCGACTACCTGCCTGCTCCGACCGACATTCCTGCTATCAAGGGTTCCAACCCTGATAACGAGGAAGAAGAGATGGAGCGTCATGCAGACGACAACGAGCCTTTCGCGGCTCTGGCGTTCAAGATCGCTACCGATCCATTCGTGGGTACTCTGACCTTCGTCCGCGTTTACTCGGGCGTGTTGAACTCCGGCGACGGCGTGATCAACTCGGTCAAAGGCAAGAAAGAGCGCGTGGGTCGTATGGTGCAAATGCACGCAAACGCCCGTGAAGAGATCAAGGAAGTACGCGCTGGTGACATCGCGGCCCTGATCGGCATGAAGGACGTCACCACTGGTGAAACCCTCTGCAACGCTGACAAGCCAATCATCCTGGTTCGCATGGACTTCCCGGAGCCGGTTATTTCGGTTGCTGTAGAGCCTAAGACCAAGGATGACCAGGAAAAAATGGGTATCGCTCTGGGCAAACTTGCTCAGGAAGACCCGTCTTTCCGCGTTAAAACTGATGAAGAGACTGGTCAGACGATCATCTCCGGCATGGGCGAGCTGCACCTGGACATCCTGGTTGACCGGATGCGCCGTGAGTTCAACGTCGAAGCCAACATCGGCAAGCCTCAGGTTTCGTATCGTGAGCGCATCACGAAGAACTGTGAAATCGAAGGCAAGTTCGTTCGTCAGTCCGGTGGTCGCGGCCAGTTCGGTCACTGCTGGATCCGTTTTGCTCCTGCTGACGAAGGTCAGGAAGGTCTGCAATTCGTGAACGAAGTTGTAGGTGGTGTGGTTCCTAAGGAATACATCCCGGCTATCCAGAAGGGTATCGAAGAGCAGATGAAGAACGGCGTTGTTGCCGGCTATCCGCTGATCGGCCTGAAGGCTACCGTGTTCGATGGTTCTTACCACGACGTCGACTCCAACGAGATGGCGTTTAAAGTGGCTGCTTCCATGGCGACCAAGCAACTGGCCCAGAAGGGTGGTGGTGAGTTGCTCGAGCCGATCATGGCGGTAGAGGTTGTTACGCCTGAAGACTATATGGGTGATGTGATGGGCGACCTTAACCGTCGTCGCGGCATGATCCAGGGTATGGAAGACACAGTGTCCGGCAAGGTTATCCGTGCCGAGGTCCCACTGGGTGAGATGTTCGGTTATGCGACCGACGTTCGTTCCATGTCCCAGGGTCGCGCAAGCTACTCTATGGAATTCAAAAAATATGATACGGCTCCGTCGCACATCGTCGAATCCGTAACCAAAAAACAAGGCTGATTCAGCCCCTTTAGGCTAGGAGTTAATTGTCGTGGCTAAAGAAAAATTTGATCGTTCCCTACCGCACGTCAACGTTGGCACCATCGGTCACGTTGACCACGGTAAAACCACTCTGACTGCTGCTCTGACTCGCGTTTGCTCCGAGGTTTTCGGTTCTGCAATCGTTGACTTCGACAAGATCGACAGCGCACCAGAAGAAAAAGCTCGCGGTATCACCATCAACACCGCGCACGTTGAGTACAACTCGAAGATCCGTCACTACGCTCACGTTGACTGCCCAGGTCACGCTGACTACGTGAAGAACATGATCACCGGTGCTGCTCAGATGGACGGCGCTATCCTGGTTTGCTCGGCCGCTGATGGTCCGATGCCGCAAACCCGTGAGCACATCCTGCTGTCCCGTCAGGTTGGCGTTCCGTACATCGTGGTCTTCCTGAACAAGGCTGACCTGGTAGACGACGCTGAGCTGCTGGAACTGGTTGAGATGGAAGTTCGTGACCTGCTGTCGACTTACGACTTCCCGGGCGACGACACTCCGATCATCATCGGTTCGGCTCGTATGGCGCTGGAAGGCAAAGACGACAACGAGATGGGCACCACTGCCGTCAAGAAACTGGTTGAAACTCTGGATGCCTACATCCCAGAACCAGTTCGTATGATCGACAAGCCATTCCTGATGCCAATCGAAGACGTATTCTCGATCTCGGGTCGCGGTACTGTTGTGACTGGTCGTATCGAGCGCGGTATCGTTCGCGTTCAGGATCCGCTGGAAATCGTTGGTCTGCGTGACACCACCGTTACTACTTGCACCGGTGTTGAAATGTTCCGCAAGCTGCTCGACGAAGGTCGTGCCGGCGAGAACTGCGGCGTTCTGCTGCGTGGTACCAAGCGTGACGACGTTGAGCGTGGCCAGGTTCTGGTCAAGCCAGGTTCGGTCAAGCCGCACACCAAGTTCACCGCAGAAGTTTACGTTCTGAGCAAGGAAGAAGGCGGTCGTCACACTCCGTTCTTCAAAGGCTACCGTCCACAGTTCTACTTCCGTACTACTGACGTGACTGGTAACTGCGAGCTGCCAGAAGGCGTTGAAATGGTAATGCCAGGTGACAACATTCAGATGACTGTTACCCTGATCAAAACCATCGCGATGGAAGATGGTCTGCGTTTCGCTATCCGTGAAGGCGGTCGTACCGTCGGCGCTGGCGTCGTAGCCAAAATCATCGAGTAAGACTTTTAAAGTCAGCTTGATGGATTGAAAAAGCCCCCGCTCAGCGGGGGCTTTTTTATTGGGTTGACACCTATCGGGGGCGTCTATAGAATTGCGCCTCCTTTTAACGGGCGTATTGCGCCCGGTGGGAATAGCAGCCGGAGTCTGAAATCCAATGCAAAATCAGCAAATCCGTATCAGGTTGAAGGCTTTTGACCATCGCCTGATCGACCAATCAACCCAGGAAATCGTGGAAACCGCGAAACGTACTGGTGCTCAAGTGCGTGGTCCAATTCCACTGCCTACCCGTAAAGAGCGGTTCACCGTTCTGGTTTCCCCGCACGTCAACAAAGACGCGCGTGACCAGTACGAGATCCGCACTCATAAGCGTGTTCTGGACATCGTCCAGCCAACGGATAAAACCGTTGACGCGCTGATGAAGCTTGATCTTGCGGCCGGTGTGGAAGTGCAGATCAGCCTCGGCTAAGACTCGGTCTTGGTCGTGTAACGCTCTGAAATGGGCGGCCATAGCGGGTGAAAGCCCCGTACACTCATGAGGTTTACAACATGACTATTGGTGTAGTCGGTCGTAAATGCGGTATGACCCGTATTTTCACCGAAGAAGGTGTCTCCATTCCGGTCACGGTCATTGAGATCGAGCCGAATCGCGTCACCCAGTTCAAAACTGAAGAGACCGATGGCTATCGTGCAGTGCAAGTCACTGTCGGCGAGCGTCGCGCTTCGCGTGTAACAGCAGCTCAGGCTGGCCACTTCGCTAAAGCGAACGTTGCCGCTGGTCGCACCACCATGGAATTCCGCCTTGAAGAAGGCGAGTACCAGGCTGGCGATCTGATCAACGCTGAAATCTTCGCCGCTGGTCAACTGGTTGATGTAACCGGTCAGTCCAAGGGTAAAGGCTTCCAGGGTACGATCAAGCGTTGGAATTTCCGCGGGCAAGATAACACCCACGGTAACTCCGTATCCCACCGCGTCCCAGGCTCTATCGGCCAGTGCCAGACTCCTGGTCGTGTATTCAAGGGCAAAAAAATGTCCGGTCATATGGGCGCTGAGCGCGTGACCGTGCAGTCCCTGGAAGTAGTGCGCGTGGACGCTGAACGCAATCTGTTGTTGGTCAAGGGTGCTGTTCCTGGCGCTACTGGCGGCAACCTGGTTGTACGTCCAGCAGCCAAGGCTCGCGGTTAAGGGGAAGCTGACATGCAATTAAATGTAAATGACGCTCAAGCGATCGAAGTTTCCGAACTGACATTTGGCGGCGAATTCAACGAGACGCTGGTTCACCAAGCAGTCGTGGCCTACATGGCCGGCGGCCGTCAAGGTAGCAAGCAGCAGAAGACCCGTTCCGACGTTCGTGGTGGCGGCAAGCGCCCATGGCGTCAGAAAGGTACTGGCCGTGCTCGTGCCGGTACTATCCGTAGCCCAATCTGGCGTGGCGGCGGTACCACTTTCGCAGCTCGTCCACAGGATCACTCCCAGAAGCTGAACAAGAAGATGTATCGCGCAGCAATGCGCTCCATCCTTGCTGAGCTGGTGCGTACTGATCGTCTGGTCGTGGTTCAGGATTTCGCTGTTGAAACTCCGAAAACCAAAGATCTGCTGGGCAAACTGAACAACATGAGCCTGACCGACGTTCTGATCGTGTCGGACGCTGTTGATCAGAACCTGTACCTGGCTGCTCGCAACCTGCCGCACGTAGATGTACGTGACGTGCAAGGTTCCGATCCAGTTAGTCTGATCGCATACGACAAGGTGTTGATCACCGTGTCGGCCGTGAAGAAATTCGAGGAGCTGCTGGGATGAACCAGGAACGCGTATTTAAAGTTCTGCTTGGCCCGCACGTTTCCGAGAAGGCTACGGTTCTGGCAGACAAGAAAGGCCAGTTCGTTTTCAAGGTTGCTACTGATGCAACCAAGCTGGAAATCAAGAAGGCCGTCGAAAGCCTGTTCAGCGTGAAAGTAGAGCGCGTCACTACCCTGAACGTTCTGGGTAAGAGCAAGCGCACTGCTCGCGGTCTGGGCAAGCGTAATGACTGGAAGAAGGCAGTTATCTCCCTTCAGCCAGGCCAAGATCTCGATTTCAGCAGCAGTGCTGAGTAAGGAAGGGGTGCATCATGGCAATCGTTAAATGCAAACCGACTTCCCCTGGCCGCCGTTTTGTGGTCAAGGTGGTCAACCAGGAGCTGCATAAAGGCGCTCCTCACGCACCGCTGCTCGAGAAAAAATCGAAGTCTGGTGGTCGTAACAACAATGGCCGTATTACCACTCGTCACATCGGTGGTGGTCATAAGCAGCATTACCGTATGGTCGATTTCCGTCGCAACGACAAAGATGGCATCGTCGCCACTGTCGAGCGTATCGAATACGATCCAAACCGTACTGCTCACATCGCACTGCTGTGCTACGCAGACGGCGAGCGTCGCTACATCATCGCCCCTAAAGGCGTGAGTGCTGGCGACCAGCTGATCGCAGGCGCTCTGGCTCCAATCAAGCCAGGCAACGCTCTGCAACTGCGCAACATTCCAGTCGGTTCTACCGTACACGGCATCGAATTGAAGCCAGGTAAAGGTGCACAGATCGCTCGTTCCGCTGGTGCTTCGGCTCAGCTGATCGCTCGTGAAGGTGTCTACGTGACCCTGCGTCTGCGTTCCGGTGAAATGCGTAAAGTCCTGGCTGAATGCCGTGCGACCCTGGGTGAAGTCTCGAACTCCGAGCACAGCCTGCGTTCGCTGGGTAAAGCTGGTGCCAAACGCTGGCGTGGCGTTCGCCCAACCGTTCGTGGTGTTGCCATGAACCCGGTTGACCACCCACATGGTGGTGGTGAAGGTCGTACCTCTGGTGGTCGTCATCCGGTATCGCCATGGGGCTTCCCGACTAAGGGCGCGAAGACTCGTGGTAATAAGCGTACCGACAAAATGATCGTCCGTCGTCGCAAGTAAATAGAGGGATACGACAGTGCCACGTTCTCTGAAAAAAGGTCCTTTTATTGATCTTCACCTACTGAAGAAGATCGAAGTGGCGGCGGAAAAGAACGATCGCAAACCAATTAAAACCTGGTCGCGTCGTTCGATGATCCTGCCACAAATGGTCGGTCTGACCATCGCAGTACACAACGGTCGTCAGCACGTCCCAGTTCTCGTTAACGAAGACATGGTCGGCCACAAACTGGGCGAGTTCGCCGGTACCCGCAACTATCGCGGGCACGTGGCTGACAAGAAAGCCAAGCGTTAAGGGGTAAGGAAATGGAAGTAGCCGCTAAGTTGTCGGGCGCTCGAATCTCCGCCCAGAAAGCCCGCTTGGTCGCCGACCAGATCCGCGGGAAGAAGGTGGGCGAAGCGCTCAACCTGTTGGCTTTCAGCAGTAAGAAAGCCGCCGAGATCATGAAGAAAGTGCTGGAGTCGGCCGTAGCCAACGCCGAGCATAACGAAGGCGCAGACGTTGATGACCTGAAGGTCAGCACCGTTTTCGTCAACGAAGGGCGTTCGCTGAAGCGCATCATGCCACGTGCCAAAGGCCGTGCTGATCGCATCGTCAAGCGGTCTTGCCATATCACTGTCAAGGTTGCTGACAAGTAACGGAGTCGAAGAGATGGGTCAGAAAGTACATCCCATTGGCATTCGCCTGGGAATCGTCAAGGAGCACACCTCCGTCTGGTACGCAGACGGTCGGACTTATGCGGACTACTTGTTCGCAGATCTGAAAGTGCGTGAGTATCTCCAAGACAAACTAAAAAGCGCGTCCGTAAGCCGTATCGATATCCATCGTCCGGCCCAAACTGCACGCATCACCATCCACACCGCTCGTCCAGGTATCGTTATCGGGAAGAAAGGTGAAGATGTTGAGAAACTGCGTCAGGACCTGACCAAGCAAATGGGTGTGCCTGTGCACATCAATATCGAAGAGATCCGCAAGCCGGAGCTCGACGGTATGCTGGTTGCGCAGAGCGTAGCTCAGCAGCTGGAGCGTCGTGTAATGTTCCGTCGCGCTATGAAGCGCGCTGTACAGAACGCCATGCGCATTGGTGCCAAAGGCATCAAAATCCAAGTGAGCGGTCGTCTCGGCGGTGCTGAAATCGCACGTACTGAATGGTATCGCGAAGGTCGTGTGCCACTGCACACCCTGCGTGCCGACATCGACTATGCCAACTACGAAGCTCACACCACTTACGGTGTGATCGGTGTAAAGGTTTGGATCTTCAAAGGCGAAGTTATTGGTGGTCGCCAAGAAGAACTGAAACCACAAGCACCAGCGCCTCGTAAAAAAGCTGCTAAGTAAGGGGTACGCCAAATGTTGCAACCAAAGCGTACGAAGTTCCGCAAGCAGATGACCGGCCACAACCGTGGTCTGGCACTGCGCGGTAGCAAAGTCAGCTTCGGCGAGTTCGCGCTGAAGTCTGTTGCTCGTGGTCGTCTCACCGCTCGTCAGATCGAGTCAGCGCGTCGTGCTCTGACCCGTCACGTAAAACGTGGCGGCAAGATCTGGATCCGTGTATTCCCGGACAAGCCGATTTCCAAGAAACCTCTCGAGGTTCGTATGGGTAAAGGTAAGGGTAACGTGGAGTACTGGGTTGCCCAGATTCAGCCAGGCAAAGTCCTGTATGAAATCGAGGGTGTTTCTGAAGAGCTGGCGCGTGAGGCTTTCGCCCTGGCTGCTGCAAAGCTGCCGCTCGCCACCTCCTTTGTTAAACGGACGGTGATGTGATGAAAGCGAATGAACTTCGTGAAAAATCCGCACAGCAGCTGAACGAGCAACTGCTCGGCTTGCTGCGCGACCAGTTCAATCTGCGCATGCAGAAAGCAACTGGCCAGTTGGGGCAGTCTCATCTGCTCTCGCAAGTTAAGCGTGACATCGCTCGCGTGAAGACTGTGCTCAACCAGCAGGCAGGTAAGTGATCATGGCTGAAGCCGAAAAAACTGTCCGTACGCTGACTGGCCGTGTTGTCAGCGACAAGATGGACAAAACCATCACCGTTCTGATCGAGCGTCGCGTAAAGCACCCGATCTACGGTAAATACGTTAAGCGTTCGACTAAGCTGCACGCGCACGACGAAACCAATCAGTGCCACATCGGCGACAAAGTCACTATTCGTGAAACTCGTCCGATGGCCAAGACCAAGTCTTGGGCGCTGGTTGATGTTCTCGAACGCGCTGTGGAAGTCTAAGGGCTAGGGGTCGGAGAAATTATATGATTCAGACTCAATCCATGCTCGATGTGGCCGATAACAGCGGCGCTCGCCGTGTTATGTGCATCAAGGTGCTGGGTGGCTCCCATCGTCGTTACGCTGGTATCGGTGACATCATCAAAGTTACCGTGAAGGAAGCAATTCCTCGCGGTAAAGTGAAAAAAGGCCAAGTGATGACTGCTGTTGTAGTCCGCACTCGTCACGGCGTACGTCGTGCTGATGGCTCCATTATCCGCTTTGATGGCAACGCTGCTGTTCTTCTGAACAACAAGCAAGAGCCGATCGGCACCCGTATCTTTGGGCCAGTGACCCGTGAACTTCGTACTGAGAAGTTCATGAAGATCGTCTCGCTCGCCCCAGAAGTGCTGTAAGGAGATCCGACATGCAAAAGATTCGTCGTGACGACGAGATCATCGTGATCGCCGGCAAAGACAAAGGTAAGCGCGGTAAGGTGCTGAAGGTTCTTGCTGACAACCGTCTGGTTGTTGGTGGTCTGAACCTGGTCAAGCGTCATACCAAGCCTAACCCGATGTCGGGCGTACAGGGCGGTATCGTCGAGAAAGAAGCGCCACTGCACGCTTCCAACGTCGCCATCTTCAACGGCGAAACCAACAAGGCTGACCGCGTTGGTTTCAAAGTAGAAGACGGTAAGAAAATTCGTGTCTTCAAGTCGACCCAAAAAGCGGTTGATGCTTGAACACTGCTAGGTAGAAGACCATGGCACGACTAAAAGAGATTTACCGGAAGGAAATCGCTCCGAAACTTAAGGAAGAACTTAAGCTTTCGAACGTGATGGAAGTTCCGCGCGTTACCAAAATCACCCTGAACATGGGTCTGGGCGAAGCGATCGGCGACAAAAAAGTCATCGAGCACGCTGTTGCTGACCTGGAAAAGATCACCGGCCAGAAAGTCGTTGTGACCTACGCTCGTAAATCCATCGCTGGCTTTAAAGTCCGCGAAGGATGGCCGATCGGCGTCAAAGTGACCCTGCGCCGTGAGCGTATGTACGAGTTCCTGGATCGTCTGCTGTCGATCTCCCTGCCTCGGGTTCGCGACTTCCGCGGCCTGAATGCCAAGTCCTTCGATGGTCGCGGCAACTACAGCATGGGCGTGAAAGAGCAGATCATCTTCCCGGAAATCGACTACGACAAGATCGATGCTCTCCGCGGTCTGGACATTACCCTGACCACCACTGCCAAGAACGATGATGAAGGCCGCGCTCTGCTGCGTGCTTTCAAATTCCCGTTCCGCAACTGATTGGAGTAGGAAAATGGCCAAGAAGAGCATGAAGAACCGTGAGCTGAAGCGTCAGCTCACCGTTGCCAAGTACGCCACCAAGCGTGCAGCGCTGAAAGCTATCATCGTCGATCTGAACGCAAGTCCAGAAGCGCGTTGGGAAGCTACCGTAGCTCTGCAGAAGCAACCACGTGACGCAAGCGCTTCGCGCATGCGTAACCGTTGCCGCCTGACTGGTCGTCCGCACGGCGTGTACCGCAAGTTCGGCCTCGGCCGTAACATGCTGCGTCAAGCTGCAATGCGTGGTGACGTACCAGGTCTGGTTAAAGCCAGCTGGTAACAGTTGTCAAAGTCTCGATGTTCGGGTTCGCAAGAACCTGACCATCGGTGGCCTTGAATCTGAATCAAGCCCCTTTTGGGGCTTGATTCATTTCTGGGGTGTGTCTAGAATGACCGGCTCGCCTGAGCCCGTGTTTTTCTGCCCGGAAGTTCTCGGCGACAAGTAGTAGCCGCAAGGCTAATTTTTTTGTATTAGGAGCGTCTAGCCCATGAGTATGCAGGACCCGTTAGCGGACATGCTAACTCGAATCCGTAATGCCCAGATGGCTGAAAAGTCTGTCGTAAGCATGCCGTCTTCCACGTTGAAGGCTGCTGTAGCAAAAGTCCTGAAGGACGAAGGTTACATCGCGGATTTTCAGATCACCACCGACGCCAAGCCGTCGCTGTCCATCTCGCTGAAGTACTTCGAAGGCCGTCCGGTTATCGAAGAAGTGAAGCGCGTTAGTCGTCCAGGCCTGCGTCAGTACAAGTCCGTTGAAGATCTGCCGAAAGTTCGTGGCGGTCTTGGCGTGTCTATCGTCTCCACCAACAAAGGTGTGATGACTGATCGTGCTGCGCGCGCTGCCGGTGTCGGCGGCGAAGTTCTTTGCACTGTGTTCTAAGGGGGGATAAGCATGTCTCGCGTCGCTAAGAACCCCGTTAAGCTGCCAGCCGGTGTCGAAGTCAAATTCGCAGGCCAACAGCTTTCGGTGAAGGGTGCCAAGGGCACTCTTGAACTGAACATCCATTCGTCCGTTGAGATCGTTGAAGAAGCTGGTGAGCTGCGTTTCGCTGCTCGCAATGGCGATCAACAAACTCGCGCAATGGCCGGTACCACGCGTGCGTTGGTAAACAACATGGTCCAGGGCGTAAGCCAAGGCTTTGAGCGCAAGCTCCAGCTGGTCGGTGTTGGTTACAAAGCGCAAGCAAAAGGTCAGGTTCTGAACCTGGCTCTTGGCTTCTCGCACCCAGTGGATTACGAACTGCCGGAAGGCATCACCGCTGAGACTCCTAGCCAGACCGATATCCTGATCAAGGGCATCGACAAGCAGCTGGTAGGTCAAGTGGCCGCCGAGATCCGCGACTTCCGTCCACCAGAGCCGTACAAAGGCAAAGGTGTGCGCTACGCGGACGAAGTCGTCCGTCGTAAAGAAGCCAAGAAGAAGTAGGGCATAGCAAATGACCGACAAAAAAGTTACTCGACTGCGTCGCGCTCGCAAAGCACGCCTGAAAATGCACGAACTCGAAGTCGTGCGTCTCTGCGTGTTCCGCTCGTCGCAGCACATCTACGCCCAGGTCATCTCGGCCGACGGCAACAAAGTCCTGGCAAGTGCCTCGACTTTGGATAAAGAACTGCGTGATGGTGCCACTGGCAACATCGACGCGGCCACAAAGGTTGGCCAGCTGGTCGCTACGCGTGCTAAGGCCGCTGGCGTATCGCAAGTGGCTTTCGACCGCTCTGGCTTCAAGTACCATGGCCGCGTTAAAGCGCTGGCTGATGCTGCTCGTGAAGCTGGGCTGGAGTTCTAAGTTATGTCAAATAACGACCAAAAGCGCGACGAAGGCTACATCGAGAAGCTGGTTCAAGTTAACCGCGTAGCCAAAACCGTTAAAGGCGGCCGTATCTTCACTTTCACCGCGTTGACCGTGGTTGGTGATGGTAAAGGGCGTGTTGGCTTCGGCCGTGGCAAGTCGCGTGAAGTGCCTGCTGCGATCCAGAAGGCAATGGAAGCTGCTCGCCGTAACATGATTCAAGTTGACCTGAACGGCACCACTCTGCAGTACGCGATGAAGTCCGCTCACGGCGCTTCAAAGGTGTACATGCAGCCTGCTTCTGAAGGTACCGGTATCATCGCTGGCGGCGCTATGCGTGCTGTCCTCGAAGTTGCTGGCGTTCAGAACGTTCTGGCCAAGTGCTACGGCTCGACTAACCCGGTAAACGTGGTTCACGCCACTTTCAAGGGTCTGAAGGCTATGCAGTCTCCTGAGTCCATCGCTGCCAAGCGTGGCCTGCGTGTTGAGGAGATCAAGTAATCATGGCTACCGTTAAAGTTACGCTGATCAAAAGCATGACCGGCCGCATCCCTAACCACAAACTGTGCGTTAAGGGTCTGGGTCTGCGTCGCATCGGTCACACTGTAGAAGTCCAGGATACTCCCGAGAATCGCGGGATGATCAACAAGGCTTACTACATGCTGCGTGTCGAGGGTTAATCGATGAAACTCAATGATCTGAGTCCAGCGCCGGGTTCCCGTCGCGAAAAGCATCGTCCGGGCCGTGGTATCGGTAGTGGTTTGGGCAAGACTGGTGGCCGTGGTCACAAAGGTCAGACCTCCCGCTCCGGTGGCACCATCGCTCCAGGCTTTGAAGGCGGTCAACAGCCGCTGCATCGTCGTCTGCCTAAGTTCGGTTTCGTTTCCCTGAAAGCCATGGATCGCGCAGAAGTGCGTTTGTCCGAGCTGGCTAAAGTGGAAGGCGACATCGTTACTGTGCAGTCCCTGAAAGATGCCAACGTGATCAACGTCAACGTACAGCGTGTGAAAATCATGCTGTCCGGTGAAGTGACTCGCGCTGTCACTATCGGCAAGGGAATCGGCGCCACCAAAGGTGCGCGTGCGGCTATCGAAGCAGCTGGCGGCAAGTTCGAGGAATAAATGGCTAAGCAAGGTGCTCTCTCTGCGCTCGGCAAAGGCGGTATGTCTGAACTCTGGGCTCGTCTGCGTTTTCTGTTCCTGGCGATTATCGTCTACCGAATAGGCGCACACATCCCGGTTCCAGGTATCAACCCGGACCGACTCGCAGACCTGTTTCGACAGAATGAGGGGACCATTCTTAGCTTGTTCAACATGTTCTCCGGCGGCGCGCTGGAACGGATGAGCATCTTTGCACTGGGGATCATGCCGTACATTTCGGCATCGATCATCATGCAACTGATGACCGCCGTCAGCCCGCAGCTGGAGCAGTTGAAGAAGGAAGGTGAAGCTGGCCGTCGCAAGATTAGCCAGTACACCCGCTACCTCACCGTCGCTCTCGCTCTGGTCCAGGCTATTGGCATGTCCATTGGTCTGGCGGGGCAGGGCGTCGCGTTCACTGGTGACTTTGGCTTCCATTTCGTCGCGGTAACCACATTTGTGGCTGGTGCGATGTTCATGATGTGGCTGGGTGAGCAGATTACTGAGCGTGGTGTTGGCAACGGTATCTCGATGTTGATTTTTTCGGGTATCGTCGCCGGTCTTCCGAGAGCAATCGGGCAGTCTTTCGAGTCTGCGCGTCAGGGCGATATCAACATCTTCGCCCTGGTTGCCATCGGTTTGCTGGCAGTAGCGATTATCGGTTTCGTGGTGTTCATTGAGCGTGGTCAGCGTCGTATCGCTGTTCACTACGCCAAGCGTCAGCAGGGCCGCAAGGTTTTTGCTGCGCAGACAAGCCACTTGCCGCTGAAGGTGAACATGGCCGGTGTTATTCCGGCTATTTTCGCGAGCAGCATTTTGCTGTTCCCGGCTTCGTTGGGTGCCTGGTTCGGTCAGTCTGAAGGTATGGGCTGGTTGCAGGACATCTCGCAGTCGATCGCTCCTGGTCAGCCGTTGAATATTCTGCTGTTTAGTGCAGGGATTATTTTCTTCTGCTTCTTCTATACGGCGTTGATGTTCAATCCGAAAGACGTAGCGGAAAACCTGAAGAAGTCCGGTGCCTTTATTCCGGGCATTCGTCCAGGTGAGCAGTCTGCGCGCTATATTGATGGCGTTCTGACCCGCTTGACCCTGTTCGGTGCTCTTTACATGACGGCCGTGTGCCTGTTGCCCCAATTCCTGGTGGTTGCAGCAAACGTTCCGTTCTACCTTGGCGGGACCTCGTTGCTGATCGTGGTCGTGGTTGTGATGGACTTCATGTCCCAAGTACAATCGCACCTCGTTTCGCACCAGTACGAATCCCTGATGAAGAAAGCCAACCTGAAGGGTTACGGCAGCGGCATGTTGCGCTGAGTACCCATAAGGTTCGAGGAGTTGGTGATGAAAGTTCGTGCATCGGTGAAAAAGCTGTGCCGTAACTGCAAGATTATTCGCCGCGAAGGTGTTGTTCGAGTAATTTGCAGCGCGGAACCGCGTCACAAACAGCGCCAAGGCTGAGTGTGATTGTGCTTCAAGCCCGGTAGCTAGTGCGCTACCGGGTTGATTATTTGTTATTACAGCGATATTATCTCGCGCCCTATTTCTTGGCTTCCGGGGCGTAGGTAGCTGTCAATTGGAGTCCCACTGAATGGCCCGTATTGCAGGCGTTAACATTCCAGATAACAAGCATACTGTTATCTCGCTGACCTACATCTATGGTGTTGGTCGCACTACTGCGCAGAAGATCTGTGCAGTGACTGGGGTAAACCCAGCAGCAAAGATCAAAGATCTGAGCGACGAGCAAATTGAACAGCTGCGTGGCGAAGTGGCGAAGTTCACCACTGAAGGTGACCTGCGTCGCGAAATCAACATGAAAATCAAGCGCTTGATGGACCTCGGTTGCTATCGCGGTCTGCGTCATCGTCGTGGTCTGCCAGTACGCGGTCAGCGTACCAAGACCAACGCGCGTACCCGTAAAGGTCCGCGTAAGCCGATCCGCAAGTAATCGCCCCAGCGAATCGACAGGAATTTAATCATGGCAAAACCTGCTGCTCGTCCTCGTAAAAAAGTTAAAAAGACAGTGGTTGATGGCATCGCCCACATCCATGCATCTTTTAACAACACCATCGTGACCATTACCGACCGTCAAGGTAACGCTCTTTCCTGGGCTACCTCCGGTGGTTCGGGTTTCCGCGGTTCCCGCAAGTCCACCCCGTTCGCTGCTCAAGTAGCTGCTGAACGTGCTGGTCAAGCTGCGCTGGAATACGGCCTGAAAAACCTCGACGTCAACGTCAAGGGTCCAGGTCCAGGTCGTGAATCCGCAGTCCGCGCTTTGAACGGCTGTGGCTACAAGATCGCCAGCATCACCGACGTGACGCCAATCCCGCACAACGGGTGCCGTCCGCCGAAGAAGCGCCGCGTGTAATCCAGGAGATTGTAAAGAATGGCTCGTTACATTGGTCCAAAATGCAAACTCGCTCGTCGCGAAGGCACCGATCTCTTCCTGAAGAGCGGCGTGCGCGCGATCGAATCGAAGTGCAACATTGAAGCAGCACCTGGTATCCACGGCCAGCGCCGCGGTCGCCAGTCCGACTACGGCACCCAACTGCGTGAAAAGCAGAAGGTCCGTCGTATCTACGGCGTTCTCGAGCGTCAGTTCAGCGGCTACTACAAAGAAGCTGCTGGCAAGAAAGGTGCAACCGGTGAAAACCTGCTGCAACTGCTCGAATGCCGTCTGGACAACGTTGTATACCGTATGGGCTTTGGTTCGACTCGTGCCGAATCCCGTCAACTGGTATCGCACAAGTCGATCAGCGTTAACGGTCAGACCGTAAACGTTCCGTCGTATCAGGTTCGTGCTGGTGACGTGGTTGCAGTTCGCGAGAAAGCAAAAAACCAGCTTCGCATTGTCCAAGCTCTCGATCTGTGTGCCCAACGTGGCCGCGTAGAATGGGTAGAAGTAGACACTGAGAAGAAGTCGGGCGTTTTCAAGAACGTTCCTGCTCGCAGTGATCTGTCCGCCGACATCAACGAAAGCCTGATTGTCGAGCTCTACTCCAAGTAAGGGCTAGAAAATAGGTGCATCCATGCAGATTTCGGTAAATGAGTTCCTGACACCCCGCCACATTGATGTGCAGGTTGTCAGTCCAACCCGCGCCAAGATCACTCTCGAGCCTCTCGAGCGTGGTTTTGGCCACACCCTGGGCAACGCGCTGCGCCGCATCCTGTTGTCCTCAATGCCCGGCTGCGCAGTAGTCGAGGCCGAGATTGACGGTGTGCTCCACGAGTACAGCGCCATCGAAGGTGTACAGGAAGACGTAATTGAAATCCTGTTGAACCTTAAAGGTCTGGCCATCAAGCTGCACGGTCGTGACGAAGTTACGCTGACCTTGTCGAAGAAGGGTTCGGGGGTGGTTACCGCTGCCGATATTCAGCTGGATCATGATGTCGAGATCGTTAATCCCGATCACGTAATCGCTAACCTGGCGTCTAACGGCGCCCTGAACATGAAGCTCACCGTAGCTCGTGGTCGTGGTTATGAACCAGCCGACTCGCGTCAGAGCGATGAAGACGAAAGCCGCAGCATCGGTCGCTTGCAGCTCGACTCTTCGTTCAGCCCGGTTCGCCGTATCGCTTACGTGGTGGAAAACGCCCGTGTCGAGCAGCGTACCAACCTGGACAAGCTGGTTATTGATCTGGAAACCAACGGTACCCTGGATCCTGAAGAGGCTATCCGTCGCGCTGCAACCATCCTGCAACAGCAGCTGGCTGCGTTCGTCGACCTCAAAGGTGAAAGTGAGCCGCTGGTTGTCGAGCAGGAAGACGAGATCGATCCGATCCTGCTTCGCCCGGTTGACGATCTGGAACTGACTGTACGTTCGGCTAACTGCCTTAAGGCGGAAAACATCTACTACATCGGCGACCTGATTCAGCGTACCGAAGTAGAGCTGTTGAAGACTCCGAACCTGGGCAAGAAATCCTTGACTGAAATCAAGGACGTTCTGGCCTCCCGCGGTCTGTCCCTCGGCATGCGCCTCGACAACTGGCCGCCTGCAAGTCTTAAGAAGGACGACAAGGCGACTGCCTGATCGTCGTAATCACCGAACGTAGTGTTTGGTAAGGAATGAACCATGCGTCATCGTAAAAGTGGTCGTCACCTGAGCCGCACCAGCTCGCACCGCAAGGCCATGTTCCAAAACATGGCGGTGTCGCTGTTCGAGCACGAGCTGATCAAAACTACTCTGCCAAAAGCCAAAGAACTGCGCCGCGTTGCCGAGCCGCTGATCACTCTGGCCAAGACAGACAGCCTGGCTAACCGCCGTCTGGCTTTCGACCGTACTCGTTCGAAAGCTATCGTTGGTAAGCTCTTCAACGACCTGGGCAAGCGTTACGCTACCCGTGAGGGTGGCTACCTGCGCATCCTCAAGTGCGGTTTCCGCGCTGGCGACAACGCGCCTATGGCGTACGTCGAGTTGGTTGATCGTGCTACTGCTGGCGAAGCTGTATCCGCCGAGTAAGACGTCAGTCTGAAACAAAGAACCGGGCCTAGTGCCCGGTTTTTTGTGTCTGTAAGAAATGCGCCGTCCATACAAGTTTCTGACATGGTTGAACTGCCACTATGTGCCGGGAAAACATAATTAGTAATTATCTATCGATGCTTGCAGGTTAATGAATTTGTAGCTGTAACGTCGATGATCAATACTTCCCTCCAAGCCCATTAGCCGGCAGTTCAAGACTGACAGAGGAAGAAGACCGCATGAGCCAGACCAAGACGCTTACAACCGCCAGTGGCGCGCCAGTCGCTGATAACCAGAATTCCCGTTCCGCCGGCCCACGCGGTCCGCTGCTTCTCGACGATTTCCATCTCATCGAAAAACTCGCGCACTTCAACCGTGAAAACATTCCCGAGCGCCGTGTCCACGCTAAAGGTTCGGGCGCTTACGGTACGTTCACCGTCACCCGTGACATCACGGAATACACCAGTGCCAAGCTGTTTGAATCGGTAGGCAAGCAAACGCCAACCTTTCTGCGCTTTTCTACCGTAGGTGGCGAGCGTGGTTCGGCCGACACTGAGCGCGATCCGCGCGGCTTCGCCTTGAAGTTCTACACCGAGGAAGGCAACTGGGACATCGTTGGCAACAACACGCCAGTGTTCTTCATCCGTGATCCGCTGAAGTTTCCGGACTTTATCCACACGCAAAAGCGTCTGCCGCAAAGCAACTTGAAGAGCGCGCAGATGATGTGGGATTTCTGGTCGCATTCGCCTGAGGCGCTGCACCAGGTCACTATCCTGTTTTCTGATCGTGGCATCCCTGACGGCTATCGCCATATGCATGGCTTCGGCAGTCACACTTACAGCCTGATCAACGCCAAGGGCGAGCGTCACTGGGTGAAGTGGCACTACAAGACTCAGCAAGGCATCAAGAACCTGGCACCAGCCGAGGCCGCCCGTTTGGCCGGTACCGACCCGGACTATGCGCAGCGTGACCTGTTCGAGGCCATCGAGCGTGGTGAATTCCCGAAATGGCGCGTGTGCATTCAGATTATGACCGAAGCCCAGGCGGCGGCTCATTATGAGAATCCGTTTGATGTGACCAAGACCTGGTCGCAGAAAGAGTTTCCGTTGATCGAAGTTGGTGAGCTGGAATTGAACCGCAACCCGCTTAACTACTTCGCTGAAGTCGAGCAGGCTGCGTTTGGCCCGAGCAACATGGTGCCAGGCGTGGGTCTGTCGCCAGACCGTATGCTGCAGGGTCGCGTATTCGCCTACGCTGACGCGCACCGCTACCGTGTGGGCACCAACCACCAGCAATTGCCGGTGAACGCTCCGCGCAGCCCGGTGAATACTTATCAGCGTGACGGCTCTATGGCGTTCGGCAGCAATGGCGGCGCGGCGCCGAACTATGAACCGAACAGCTACGTTGAGTCGCCGAAACAAGCGCCACATTACGCTGAGCCAGCGCTGGCCTTGAGCGGTGCCGCTGATCGCTATGATCACCGCGAAGACACCGACTACTACAGCCATGCCGGTGCCTTGTTCCGCTTGATGAGCGAAGAGCAAAAAGCGCTGCTGGTCAGCAACATTGCCGGCGCAATGGCGGGTGTTTCCAGCGACGTCGTCGATCGCCAGTTGCAGCATTTCTACAAAGCCGATCCAGCGTATGGAGAAGCAATCGCAAAGCTGCTCAGCCTACAGCTTAACGAAGTCTAAACGAGAAGCAGAACCGCCCTCATTTGGGCGGTTTTTGCGTTATTTGGCCTGCTTTTCTCAGAATATCTTCGCTTTTATTGCGTGCGGTGAGTGACCTTCCAGTCAGGTTGGTTCAAACTACAGACTTTCAGGAAGGGAGATGTAGGGCGATGCAAGGCCACCCAGATGTAATCGATTACCTCAATACGTTGCTGACCGGCGAGCTGGCCGCGCGTGACCAATATTTCGTTCATTCGCGGATGTATGAGGACTGGGGGTTTACCAAGCTCTACGAGCGCATCAACCACGAGATGGAAGAAGAAGCCGGCCACGCCGATGCATTGATGCGGCGGATTCTGATGCTTGAAGGCACGCCGCGCATGCGTCCGGATGATCTGGACGTCGGTACCACCGTGCCTACGATGCTCGAAGCTGATCTGCGCCTCGAATACAAAGTCCGCGCTGCGCTGTGCAAAGGCATCGAGCTTTGCGAGCAGCATCAGGATTACGTCAGCCGTGAGATTCTGCGGGTTCAACTCAATGACACCGAAGAAGATCACACCTACTGGCTGGAAAAGCAGCTGGGCCTGATCAAGCTGATCGGTCTCGAGAACTACCTGCAATCCCACGCGTCCTGATTGCACCGGGTACAAAAAAGCCCCTGGCACCTCAACGGTGACAGGGGCTTTTTCATGCTTGGCAGTTACGCCCGATCGCGGATCAGCAGCGGCTTGAGGTAATGGCCGGTGTGAGATTGCTTCATCTCGGCAACTTCCTCCGGCGTACCGGTGGCAATGATCTGCCCGCCCTTGGAACCGCCTTCAGGACCGAGGTCCACCAGCCAGTCAGCGGTCTTGATCACATCGAGGTTATGCTCGATCACCACCACGGTGTTGCCGTGATCGCGCAGACGATGCAGAACATCGAGTAACTGCTGGATATCGGCGAAGTGCAGGCCGGTGGTCGGCTCGTCGAGGATGTACAGGGTCTTGCCGGTATCGCGTTTGGACAGCTCGCGCGACAACTTGACCCGCTGTGCTTCACCGCCGGACAGGGTCGTCGCCGACTGCCCGAGCTTGATGTAGGACAGGCCGACATCCATCAGCGTTTGCAGCTTGCGCGCCAGTGCCGGCACTGCATCGAAGAACTCCCGAGCTTCCTCGATGGTCATTTCGAGGGTCTCGTGGATGCTCTTGCCCTTGTACTTGATTTCAAGGGTTTCGCGGTTGTAGCGCTTGCTCTTGCACACATCGCAGGGCACGTAGATGTCCGGCAGAAAGTGCATTTCCACCTTGATCAGGCCGTCGCCCTGGCACGCTTCGCAGCGACCGCCCTTGACGTTGAACGAGAAACGCCCTGGGCCGTAACCCCGGGAGCGCGACTCGGGCACGCCGGCAAACAGTTCGCGGATCGGCGTGAACAGCCCGGTATAGGTCGCCGGGTTGGAGCGCGGCGTACGACCGATCGGGCTCTGGTCGATGTCGACGACTTTGTCGAGATGTTCCAGACCTTTGATGCTGTCATGTGCGGCCGCTTCCAGTGTGGTCGCACCATTGAGCGCCGTGGCGCTCAGCGGGAACAGCGTGTTGTTGATCAGTGTCGATTTGCCCGAACCGGATACGCCAGTCACGCAAGTCAGCAAGCCGATCGGGATGTCCAGATCGACATTGCGCAGATTGTTGCCGCGCGCACCCTTGAGCGACAGGTTGAGCTTCTTGTTGCGTGGGGTGCGTTTGGCCGGCACTTCGATCTTCACCCGGCCGGACAGGTATTTGCCGGTCAGCGAATCAGGGTGTGCCATGACTTCGTCCGGCGTGCCCTCGGCAACGATCTGCCCGCCGTGCACACCGGCGCCCGGGCCGATATCGACGACATAGTCAGCCAGACGAATCGCGTCTTCATCATGCTCGACCACGATCACCGTGTTGCCGATATCGCGCAAATGCTTGAGCGTACCGAGCAGCCGGTCGTTGTCGCGCTGATGCAAGCCAATGGATGGTTCATCGAGGATATACAGAACGCCGACCAGGCCCGCGCCAATCTGGCTTGCCAGACGAATCCGTTGCGCCTCGCCACCGGACAATGTGTCGGCACTGCGATCCAGCGACAGATAGTCGAGGCCGACGTTGACCAGAAATTGCAGACGCTCGCGGATTTCCTTGAGGATCTTGTCGGCGATCTCGCCACGCCGACCGGTCATCTTCAGCGCACCGAAGTATTCACAGGCATCGCCGATCGGCAGATTGGTCACTGCCGGCAGGGTTTTCTCGCCGACCCAGACGTGCCGCGCTTCGCGGCGCAGACGCGTGCCACGGCAATCCGGGCAGGCCTGATGGCTGAGGAACTTGGCCAGCTCTTCGCGCACGCTCGCCGATTCGGTTTCGCGATAGCGGCGCTCAAGATTCGGCACGATGCCTTCGAACGGGTGCGAGCGTTTGACGATGTCGCCACGGTCGTTCAGGTATTTGAAGTCGACGTTCTGCGAGCCGCTGCCATGCAGGATGAACTTCTGCTGCTCGGCGCTCAGCTCGTTGAAGGGCTTGTCCAGGCTGAACTTGTAGTGCGAGGCGAGTGAGCCAAGCATCTGGAAGTAATAGACGTTGCGCCGGTCCCAGCCACGGATCGCGCCCTCGGCCAGGGTCAGCTCGCCATTGACCAGACGCTTGATGTCGAAGAACTGCTTCACACCCAGGCCATCACAGGTCGGGCAGGCGCCGGCCGGGTTGTTGAAGGAAAACAGCTTGGGTTCCAGCTCGCTGATCGCATGGCCGCAGATCGGGCAGGCGAAGCGTGCGGAGAAGATCATTTCTTCGCCCGGCTCGTCGTCCATCGGCGCGACCAAGGCAATGCCGTCGGCGAGTTTCAGCGCAGTCTCGAAAGACTCGGCCAGACGTTGCTGCAGATCGGCGCGAACCTTGAAGCGGTCGACGATCACATCGATCGAATGCTTCTTCTGTTTATCCAGCTTCGGCAGCTCGTCGAGCTCGCAAATGCGTCCGTTGACCCGGGCGCGGACGAAACCCTGCGCACGCAATTCTTCGAAGACCGACAGGTGTTCGCCTTTGCGTTCGCGGATCACCGGTGCCAGCAACATCAGTTTGCTGCCTTCCGGCTGCGCCAGCACCAGATCGACCATCTGGCTGACGGTCTGCGCTTCCAGTGGAATGTCGTGATCCGGGCAACGCGGCGTACCCACGCGGGCATAGAGCAAGCGCAAGTAGTCGTAGATTTCGGTGATGGTGCCAACCGTCGAACGCGGGTTGTGCGAGGTCGACTTCTGTTCGATGGAGATCGCCGGCGACAGGCCTTCGATGGTGTCGACGTCGGGTTTTTCCATCATCGACAGGAACTGCCGGGCATAGGCCGACAGTGATTCGACATAGCGGCGCTGACCTTCGGCATACAGCGTGTCGAACGCCAGCGACGACTTGCCGGATCCGGACAGGCCGGTGATGACGATCAGTTTGTCCCGTGGCAGGGTCAGGTCGATGTTCTTCAGGTTGTGGGTACGGGCCCCACGTATCAGGATCTTGTCCAAAGTGGCCTCGCTTGGCGGGCGTCGAAAACGTAGGAGTATACGGGCAAATACTGGATGGATGCACACTATCAAACGAAGGGCGTTTTGCCGTTCATGAAGAGAGTTTCATCTATACGCGTCATAGCGTCGCGATATACCCCGTCTTCCGATGGGACTGGTAGAATCGCCGCCGGTTCACACGAGGTTTTTCCATGCACGATCCCCACAGCGAACGCATGAGTGGCAGTGAGACCCGCGCGGCGAGCGGTCTGGCCCTGGTGTTCGCCTTCCGTATGCTTGGCATGTTCATGGTGTTGCCGGTGCTGGCGACCTATGGCATGGATCTGGCGGGAGCGACCCCGGCCCTGATCGGGCTGGCGATTGGCGCTTACGGTCTGACCCAGGCAATTTTCCAGATTCCGTTCGGGATCATTTCCGACCGCATCGGTCGCCGGCCGGTGATCTACCTCGGCCTGATCGTCTTCGCTCTTGGCAGTGTTCTGGCTTCGCAGGCCGATTCGATCTGGGGCGTGATCGCCGGGCGAATCCTGCAGGGCGCCGGGGCGATTTCCGCAGCGGTGATGGCGCTGCTTTCCGACCTGACCCGCGAGCAGCATCGGACCAAAGCCATGGCGATGATCGGCATGACCATCGGCCTGTCGTTCGCCGTGGCCATGGTGGTCGGGCCGTTATTGACCAGTGCGTTCGGGCTGTCCGGGCTGTTCCTCGCCACTGGCGCCATGGCGCTGCTCGGCATCCTGATCATCATGTTCATGGTGCCGCAATCCACCGGGCCGTTGCAGCACCGGGAATCCGGAGTGGCCCGGCAGGCGCTGATGCCGACGCTCAAGCACCCGGACCTGCTGCGCCTGGATCTGGGCATCTTTGTGTTACATGCCATGTTGATGTCGAGCTTCGTTGCCTTGCCCTTGGCACTGGTGACAAAAGCCGGTCTGCCCAAGGAACAGCACTGGTGGGTCTACCTCACCGCGCTGCTGATTTCGTTCTTCGCCATGATCCCGTTCATTATCTACGGCGAGAAGAAACGCAAAATGAAACGAGTTTTGCTCGGCGCCGTCATGACATTGATGCTGACTGAACTATTCTTCTGGCAGTTCGGCGACAGCCTGCGTGCTCTGGTGATCGGTACGGTGGTGTTTTTCACCGCGTTCAATCTGCTCGAGGCATCGTTGCCGTCGCTGATCAGCAAGGTTTCACCGGCAGGCGGCAAGGGCACGGCCATGGGCGTGTACTCCACCAGCCAGTTCCTCGGTTCGGCACTCGGCGGGATACTCGGCGGCTGGTTGTTCCAGCATGGCGGTCTGTCGGTTGTGTTCCTCGGATGCGCCGCGCTGGCTGCACTTTGGCTGGCCTTTGCTGTTACCATGCGCGAACCTCCCTACGTGACGAGCCTGCGCTTGCCGTTGTCGCCCGAAGCGATCCGCGAAGCGGGTCTGGTCGAGCGCCTCAAGGCCCTGGTAGGGGTAACAGATGCAGTGATAGTCGCCGAAGAGGCGGCTGTTTACATCAAACTGGACAAAGAATTAGTGGATCGCACCACCCTCGAACGCCTGGTCAACAACCCGGCCGGGGCTGCGTGCGACGCTTAGGAGAACGTTATGGCCCGTGGGGTTAACAAAGTCATATTGGTCGGCACTTGCGGCCAGGATCCCGAAGTTCGCTACCTGCCTAACGGTAATGCCGTGACCAACCTGAGTCTGGCCACCAGCGAACAATGGACCGACAAGCAGACCGGTCAGAAGGTCGAGAAAACCGAGTGGCACCGTGTGTCGATGTTCGGCAAGGTTGCCGAGATCGCCGGTGAATACCTGCGCAAGGGTTCGCAGGTCTACATCGAAGGCAAGCTGCAGACCCGCGAGTGGGAAAAGGACGGCATCAAGCGTTACACCACTGAAATCGTGGTCGACATGCAAGGCACCATGCAACTGCTCGGCGGCCGTCCACAACAGGGCGACCAGCAAGGCGGCGGCAACAACTACCAGCAGCAGGCGCCACGTCAGCAGGCACCGCGCCCGCAGCAGTCGGCTCCACAGCAGCGTTCGGCTCCGCAAGCACCGCAGCAGGCCGCACCGCAACCGGCTCCGGATTTCGACAGCTTCGATGACGATATTCCGTTCTGATTTGCCGCTGTAACCGTCTTGAATGAAAAAGGCCCGTCGCTTAAACGACGGGCCTTTTTTGTTCAGGAAATTCCTGGCTACTCACAATCTCCTGTGGGAGCGAGCCTGCTCGCGAATGCGTCAGATCAGTCGATGCACCTGTAACTGACAGGGCGCTTTCGCGAGCAGGCTCGCTCCCACAAGGTAATTTCGTCTTAATCCAGGATCAGGTGCGGCAGGAAGCGGCTGGAGTCTTTGGTGATCAGACTATTGTCCTCACGCACACCAATCCCTGCCGCCTCATCACCAATCACCCACGAGCCAATCAGCGTGTAGCTGTCGCCAAACTTCGGCAGCGGTGCGAACTCCTGCAGGATGAACGGCGCATCGGTGTAAGGCCCGTCCTCTTTGACGATCAGACCTTCCGTCGTTTGCAGCTCGATGTTGGCGCCTTCGCGGGAAAAGTACGGCTTGCGCACCCAGCCTTTCGGCACCGCACTCTGCGGATTCGGATCAAGGTGCGCAGCGAGCAGATTCGGATGGCCCTTGTGCAATTCCCACAGCAGCGGCAGGGCACCTTTGTTCGACAGAATCGCCTTCCACGCCGGTTCGAAAAACTGCGTATCGCATTCGGCGATCGCTGCGCCGAACGGCTCGTGGAAGATGAATTCCCAGGCGTGCAGCTTGAACAGGTGCGGGATCCAGCGATCCTGCAGATCGACGAAACGACCTTCAGCCGTCAGGCCAATGTCTTCGATATCGATGTGGCGTGATTCGATGCCGACCTTTTCCGCGATCAGCCGCAGGTAATCGGTGGTGCCTTTGTCCTCGACCGAATCCTTCATCGACGCAAAGTAGAACGGCCGCTTCAACTGCAACTCGGCGAAGGCCTGATGCAGCTTGGTGTCGATGCTGTTGAACTGGTCAGCATGTGGCGGCAGCGTGCCACGCTCGATGCACTGTTCCAGCCAGCCCCACTGAAATGCCGCCGCTTCATAGAGGCTGGTCGGCGTGTCGTAGTTGAGCTCCAACAGTTTCGCCGGCCCGTTGCCGCTGTAGGAAAAGTCCATGCGACCGTACAGATGCGGATGACCCTCGCGCCAGGAGGTGCGGATCATGTCGTAGTACGCCGCCGGGATGCTGAGGCGATCAAGCAACTCCTCGCTGTTGACGACGCGATCAACCAGATCCATGCACATCTCGTGCAGTTCGGTGGTCGGATCTTCGAGATCGTTTTCGATCTGCGCGAGGCTGAACTGGTAGTAGGCGCTTTCGTCCCAGTACGGTTCGTCGTCGATGGTGTGGAACAGGAAACCGAGGCTTTCGGCGGTGTGTTTCCAGTCGGGGCGCTCGGCGCAGTGGATCTTTTTCATGTCAGCTGCTCGAGCGTCCGGAACTGCTGCCCCAGCCACCCCAACCGCTGCGGGCGCTGGACTGGCTGCCGAAACCGCCGCGCGAAGTCGACGACGCAACGTTCACCGGTTTGCTCTTGCTGCTCTCGTAATCCGACTGGCTGCGCGAGGTTGTGTCAGCTCGGCGGTACTGCGTTGAGGTGTTGTACGGCTGGCGCGTTTCGCGATCACGGTAAACGGTGCGTTCGGCGTTGTTGCTCATAGCGTTGCCGATCAGCCATCCGGTCAGCCAGCCATTGCCGCCGCCACCTGAGCCACCGGAATAGTGCGAGCCGCCGTGGCTGGCGCTGCTGCTCGTGGTGTCTCCCGCCGGCATTTGCGAATTGGCGATGGCATCGAGATCCTGCGGCGTCTCGGCATTGCCCGGCACTTTGAAGCCGCCGAGTTTCGGCACGAAACGGCCATCGGAATTTTTCTGACACCAGCCAGCGGCAAAGTCTGCGTCGCACTTGGCCTTGTCGTTGTAGGCCGGGGCGATGCGCCGGTGTTCGTTCAGGGCGGCGACGTAGGCGCTGGAGCAGAGATCGGCGGCCAATTCGGCGTCGACACACTGTTCAACGCTCTGGAAGTTGCGCGGCTGATCCAGCGCCGCTGCTTCACCGGAAATCGCCATCGCCACCGATGCGGCGAGGGACAATTGCACGTATTTGCTGCGTTTCATCGAGAGGCTTCCTGCCGGTCAGTGGGACGGGGTCATGCACGCGGCATTGAGCATGCCGACGCTGATCGCCACGGCAGCCACATAGATGCCGGCGGCGACTTCGCCGTTGGCGATGCGCTGGGAAGTGCCCTTGAGCACCAGCCCGGTAGCGACAAACGCCAGCAATTGCACGACGGCGGCGATGACCGCCCAGAGGACAAAGTCGAGCACGTTGACCGAGTAGGCGATCACGTTGCTCGCCGGAATGGCGAAACCGATGATCGCCCCGGACAGGGCAATGGCGGCGGCAGTGTTGCCGGCGCGGATCAGCTCGAATTCCTTGTGCGCGGTGATGCGCGTGTAGACGAATTGAAACAGCATGAACAGCAACACGGCGCCGATCAGGTAGACGACAAAACCGACCAGCGCGGTTTTGTTCAGAGAAACGGCCAAGACTTCCAGCATGAAAAACTTCCTTTTTTAGATGGCGCTCAAATCAGTCGTGTACAGCGAGATGCCCAGCGAAGTGCTCAGGCTGACGGTGCCTTCTTCGTCCTGTTCGACGGAGAACAGCAGCAGTTCGCGGCGATCGGTCAGGCCGGTGTCGCGGGCATACAGCATGGCGTGGTGCTTGATGGTGTAGGACTCGTCCGGATTGACCACGTGTTCGGTCATTGGCACCAGTTCGGTCTGATGCAGTTCGGTGCCCCATTCGCGGGTGTATTCAACACCGTCGTGGTGGTAGGTCGGCAGACCGATCAGGCTGTTGGGGCCGGCCAGACGCTGCAGTTCGGCGTCACTGTTGACCGTCACGTAGTTGAGGTAATTGAACAGGGTGACCGACTCGACCTGATCATCGCCGGTGACGTGGATCTGCACCCAGAAATCCTCGTCGTTCATGTAATAGCGGTGCAGTTTGTTGGACTGGCCGAGATCGACCCAGCCGGCGCTCCACACCGCTTGATCGAATGGCACCCGCACCGAAGTCGAGCCTTCCAGCAGCAACGCCAGGGTCGTGTCGAAGCGCACGCCTTTGCCTTGAGCCATGCCCAGCGGGCCGCTGGCGCCGGTGCTCGTTGGCGCAGCGGTCTGCCAATTGCTGGTGCCGAGCAAGTCTTTAAACCATCCCATGGGTACGTTCCTTGAAGCGGGTGGAGGTGTTCGGGTGAAAAAGTGGCGGTAGTGTAACGGGCGAAGCGGTGAACGAGCAGGGGCAATTACGCCGCAAAACCATGTGGGAGCGAGCCTGCTCGCGAATGGGTTGTGTCAGTCACTCGATTATTTGACTGTCACGACGCTTTCGCGAGCAGGCTCGCTCCCACAAGTTACCGTTCAGTCCTTACTGCGCGGACTTCTGCTTCAGCCGCTCAAGGATCGCATTGGCGCTGCCTTCGTTCGGCGTGATGCCGGCGTCGCGCAGTTTGCGTTCCAGGTCGTTGCCGGTGGAGGCGTCGGCCAGTTCGTCCGCTGCGCTCAGTTCGGCAGCGCGTTGCTGCTGCTTGGCTTGCAGGCGGTTCAGGGTGCCGACCGCAGTTTCCAGTTTGCCGTTGGCGCCGCCGCTGGCAATCGAGGCGCTGACCTGGGCTTTCTGCACGCTGTCGCGGGCCTTGGCCATGTCCACTTGCTGGCGCAGGCTCTTGATCCGCGATTCGGCTTTGCTGATGTCTTTGCGCATGTTGTCGGCGTAGGCGCCGAATTCATCGCTGAGTTTCTTCTCGGCAGCAAGGTCGTTGGTCAGGGTCGAAATCGCTTCGGCCACTTCCAGCGCCAGGTCTTCACGGCCGGCATTCAACGCGGCCACAGCCTTGGCTTCGAGGTCCTTGATCTTGGCGTCGTATTCGCTGACGCGGTCGGCGGCCAGTTTGTGCTTGGCCATGATCGTCACCAGTTCGCGGCGGGCATTGGACAGCGCGGTGTCGGCGTCGCGGATTTCCTGATCGAGGATGCGCAGGGCCTGCTGGTCGGCGATGGCTTCGCCAACTTCATTGGCGCCGCCGCGCAGTGCGGTGAACAACTTGCTCCAGATGGACTGAGTCATTGGATATTCCCTGTTGATTACTTGAAGAAGTGTTCGAAGGCTTCGCTGGCGCGCTGCACGTTGTCGACCAGGGTTTTCACCTCGGTGACGACGTTGGTCAGGCTCGAATCAGCACTGAGGGCGCCGAACATGTTGTAGACGGTCTGCCCGTTCGGCATCGATTCGATCCCGATCGAAGACAGCGGGAACATCTCGCGGCTGCGCAGTACGGCATCGTTGAACGCCTGGACATTGCTGATCGAATCGATGTCCACCAGCACGGTGTCGACGATGATCTGCTGGCCGGCCAGGGCGATGTGAATCGGCAGACCACCGAATTCGTTCATTTCCAGCTTGATGCTCGGCTCGGAGCTCTGGATCAGGGACAGCGAAATCTCTTGGGAAGCCACCTCGTCCAGCGCCTTGAGGGCATTGAAGAGGCTGTCGATGGTCCAGTTGTTGCCTGCGCTCATGTATTTCTCCGACATGAAAGAGCCAGCCAGAATCGGTTGGCGTAGCTGTTGCTCCATTTGCTTGAGCAAGCTTCGGTTTTCCGGAAGCACCCAAGTTTCGTGTTTCACATAACCGGCGGCGGCCAGGCCTGCGCGCATCTGCTTCATGTAGAAGCTCGACGGTTTTTTCGCTGACGTCTTGCCACGTTCGCCCTTGGGGCTGGCTGCGGCAGGCGTCGGAGTGCGGCTTGTCATGGCTGGAATCCGGTTATGAGCGTCTCACGCGTGGGCCACACTACAACCAATGCAAAGTGCCATCAATGACTCACGCGTGAGATTTTCATGACAGACGCAAAAAGGCCCGCAACGTGGCGGGCCAGTAGATTGCGCAGTTGTTGCTAGGCGTTGCTGCTCAGGAACTCGTCAGTCGATACCACGCTGGCATAAGCGAAACCCAGCGCCGCCATGAATGCTGCGTGCACATGAGCGGCCGGCACCGTCAGGCCGTTGAATTCCAGGTCACGGCTGGCGCAGGCATCGTGAATCACGGTCACGCTGTAACCCATGTCTGCCGCCGCGCGGGCGATGCCATCGACGCACATATGGCTCATGCTGCCGACCACCACCAGGCCGTTGATCCCGTGTTCGTCGAGCACCGCTTTCAGTTCGGTTTCGCGGAACGAGTTGACGAAGTGCTTGAGCACCACCGGCTCGTCGGCGCGGTTGAGCACTTTCGGATGCAGTTTCGCGCCCTCGGAGCCGGGAGTGAAAAACGGCGCGTCTTCGGAGGTGAATTCATGCCGAATGTGCACCACCGGATCGCCCGTTTCGCGAAAGGCTGCGATCAGCCGTGCGGCGTTATCGGCAGCGGCGTCGGCGCCGACCAGCGGCCACTTGCCTTGGGGGAAGTAGTCGTTCTGGATATCGACTACGATGAGCGCTTGCTTGGCCATGAGATTGTCCTCGAGACGGTGATTGGGTGTGGCCTCAGTATTGACGCTGGCCGAGGATTCGAGGATTGGCCGCACCGACAATAGGCAGGGGAAAACTGACAATGGCTGCACAAAGAGCCGCCACCGCTGAACTGGGCGTGCTGATTTACCCCGGCGCGCAACTGGCGGCGGTGCACGGTCTGACCGATCTGTTCGCCGTGGCCAATCGCATCGCTGCCGAGTATCGGGCTGTGCAATTGCCCGTGCTGCGAGTCAGTCACTGGCAGGTCGATGGCGAGCAGTTGCCGGCGCGGGTCTATGACAGTCATCCCGGTGCCGAAGGCGCTTTGCTCGCCGTGCTGATTCCGCCGTCCCTCGGCGGGTTCGATGCGGCGCAGATGACCGTGAGTCTTGCGCAATGGCTGCGCGATCAGCATGCGCTCGGCGCAACCCTTGGTGGTGTTTGTGTGGGCTCGTTGATGCTCGCCGAAAGCGGCTTGCTCGACGGTCGCAGCGCCACCACGCACTGGACCTCGGCCCAGGCTTTCGCCGAGCGTTACCCGAAGATCAAGCTGAAGGCCGACACGCCGATTGTCGACGACGGCGACCTGATCACCACGGCCGGGCTGATGGCATGGTCGGAACTGGGGTTGCGCCTGGTCGATCGCTTGCTCGGCCCGAGCATCGCCACCGCGACCGCGCGTTTTCTGGTGATGGAACACAGCGACAGCGCCAGTGAATGCGGAAGCAATTTCGCACCGATCCTCAGCCATGGCGACGCGGCGATTCTCAAGGTCCAGCACTGGCTGCAAAGCACCGGGGCGACGGATGTTTCGCTGACGGCGATGGCTGAGCGTGCGGGACTTGAAGAGCGTACTTTCCTGCGCCGATTCCGCGCCGCGACAGGCTTGAAACCGACCGAGTATTGCCAGCACTTGCGGGTCGGCAAGGCGCGGGAAATGCTCGAGTTCACCAATGGCACGATCGACCACATTGCCTGGACGGTGGGCTATCAGGATCCGGGCGCGTTTCGTGCGATCTTCAAGAAGATTACCGGGCTTGGGCCGAGTGAGTACCGGGGGCGGTTTGGTGTGAATCCCGCTCCCAGAACGACGATGAACTAATGTGGGAGCGAGCCTGCTCGCGAAGGCGCTGGATCTACAGAATTGTAGTCGGCTGACACTACGCTTTCGCGAGCAGGCTCGCTCCCACAATGATCGCGGCGAGGGTGAGAGATCGTGCAATTTGCCGGAGTTTTGCGCGCTGTCGTGCAGTTTGAAACAGGCGTGATGCCAGCACAGTCACGGCAAGCTCCCGATTATCGGGCGGTTCGTGGGGATGGTTGATTGGCCTGATCTCTGCAATTTCCTTTGAGAACCCATCGACTGATAAAAGGGGAACGCATGACCCCGACACCCAGCAACAAAATCGTCGTGGCCCATTCGGTGCGTGCCGAGGCGCCGCAACATGAAGTCGAGACCAACAAGGCCCTGGCGCGTTGGCTGGCGCAGATTCTCGGCTGCAAATTCGGCGGCAGTTTCGATCCGGCCAAACCTCAGGGCCGCGAGCTGTATCTGCTGCCAACGCAAACCATCGTCGGCGCCGCCCACGCGCAAGCGCTGGGCATCAAAGGCCCCGATGACTTGTGGGGCGGTTACGTCGAATACGATTTCATCTGCACCAAAGCCATCAGCCACGGCTTGCGCAGCCATCTGGCGCACGCGCCGCAAGGCTGGTCGCCGCTGTTTTCGGAGCGGGTGCGCAACGTTGTGCTCGACGGTCTCAGCGTATTCGCCCTGGAAGATGCGCGGCCCGCCGCCGAGCATCTGTTGTACGCCGGGCCGATTCGCTTGAAGCCGATTCACGCTTGCGCCGGTCGCGGTCAGGAAGTGATCAAAAGCCTCGATGCGTTCGATGAAATCCTCGCTCGTCCCGAAGCGCAAAGCCTGTTCAGCGACGGCGTAGTGCTGGAGCAGGACTTGCGCAACGTCGTCACCCACAGCGTCGGCCAGTCGTTCATCGGCGGCAAAGTGTTGAGCTACTGCGGTGATCAATACTTGACTGAGGACGGTCAGGGCGAAGAGGTCTACGGCGGCTCGAATCTGCTGGTGGTACAGGGCGGCTATGACGAGTTGCTCGCGCTGGATCTGCCTGACGATGTGCGTCTGGCCATCGAGCAGGCGCAGGTCTTCGACAGTGCCGCCAACGAAGCCTACCCACGCTTCTTCGCCTCGCGGCGCAATTACGATATCGCCCAAGGCCTCGACGCCAGCGGCAACCCGCGCAGCGGCGTGCTCGAACAATCCTGGCGCATGGGTGGTGCCAGCAGCGCTGAAGTGGCGGCGCTGCAAAGCTTCGTCAACGATCCACAGATGCGCGCCATCCGTGTGTCGTCGGTGGAAACCTACATCGATCAGGCGCTGCCGGCGGACGCTATCGAGGTCTATCGCGGCCCGGCGGAAAACAGCGCGTTTCTTCTCAAATATGTGACGGTCCAATCCTATGACGGCTAGAAGCGAATGCATTCAAATCGACATTGATGACGAACAGATGAGCGGGACCTTTCTCAGTCCCAAATCGAAAGTCCCGGGGGTGTTGTTTGTTCACGGTTGGGGCGGCAGTCAGGAACGTGATCTGGAGCGGGCCAAAGGCATCGCCGGCCTGGGTTGCGTATGCCTGACCTTCGACCTGCGCGGGCACACCGGCGGCACAGGAATCCCGCTGACCCGGGTGACCCGTGAAGACAATCTGCGTGACTTGCTGGCGGCCTACGATCGTCTGCTGGCGCACCCGGCGCTGGATACCTCGGCGATCGCCGTGGTCGGCACCAGTTATGGCGGTTATCTGGCCTCGATCCTGACGTCACTGCGCCCGGTGCGCTGGCTGGCGCTGCGCGTGCCGGCGCTGTACCGGGATGAACAATGGCACACGCCCAAGCGCGATCTGGACAAGGCCGACCTGCGCGATTATCGCAATACGCTGGTGCGCGCCGACAGCAATCGCGCCCTGCATGCCTGTTCGCAATTCACGGGCGACGTGCTGTTGGTGGAATCGGAAACCGACGACTTCGTGCCCCACGCGACGATCATGAGTTACCGCGCCGCATGTCAGCAGACTCACTCATTGACTCATCGGATTATTGATGGCGCCGATCACGCATTGAGTGATCCAGTTTCGCAGCAGGCCTACACCTCGATCCTGGTGGACTGGATTACCGAGATGGTGGTGGGGGAGCGGTTGAGCATTATCCAATCCAGATGATCTGTCGCATGTACCGGCCCCTTCGCGAGCAGGCTCGCTCCCACAGGTTGAACGCATTTCAAATGTAGGAGCTGCCGAAGGCTGCGATCTTTTGATCTTGATTCTAATGTGTGGGTTTCTTCTCGATCCGCAGTGCCTTTGCCTTGGCCTCCACCACCAGATACATGACCACCGTGATCAACAGCGGCAGCAGAAAATAAATCGCCCGATACGCCAGCAATCCCGCGACCAGACTGCCGCGCGACGCCTCGTGCTGCAGCAGCGCCACGAACACCGCCTCAAGCACACCCAGTCCCGCCGGAATATGCGTGATGACCCCGGCAATCGCGCTGATCAACAGCACGCCAAGCACCAGCGGATAATCCAGTTTGCTCGGCAGCAGAGTGAAGATCACCGCCGCCATCAGCGACCAGTTCAACGCGCCCAAGAGCAATTGCAGCACGGCCATGCGCAGCGACGGCAGGTTGATTTCCACGCCGCGTATCGACCACTCGCGGCGCTTGGAAAACTGACACGCCGCCAGATAGCCGGCACTGACCAGCAGCAATAACACCCCGACCAGTTGCAAGGCCGAACTGCTGAGTTTCCAGCCCGGCGGCATCGTCACCAGACCGCTGCTGAACACTACGCCAGCGATGGTCATGTAGCCGAACCAGTTGGTCGCCAGGCTCAGGCCGAGAATCTTCGCGATGTTGCCTTTGCTCACGCCCAGCCGCGAATACAGGCGATAGCGCATGGCGATGCCGCCGACCCAGGCGCTGAGATTGAGGTTGAAGGCGTAGCTGATGATGCCCACCGGCAGGATCTGCTTCCAGGTCAGGTCTTGCCGAATGTAAGTGCGGCCGATCAGGTCGAAACTGGCGTACACCAGAAAACTCAGCAGGGTCAGGCTGGCGGCGATGATCAGTGTGCGCACCTTGAAATCGGCGAGGGTCTCCAGCACCTCGGCCCATTCGATGCGCGTAGCGAACATCGTCAACAGGACGATGAGCGCGAGAAAAAACAGGATGGTCAGCGGACGTTTCCAGCGGCTCCATTTCGACGGCGCCGCTTGTGTCGAATGGCTATCGGAATGGACTTCGGAATGACTCATGGACGCGCACCTCGGTAAGGCTTCAGACGCGGTTTATGCGCCGGCAGCCAACCGGCCATGGCCGGGAAGTGCCGCAGGAAGTGGAACACCAGAAAGCCCACGGTCATGTGCCAGATGCGCCCGCGCGGCAACAGCTTGGCGTCCATGGCTTTGCAGTGGTTCTGGCTGAGGTCTTCAAGGCGTTCGTACAGGTGCTGATTGAACGCGCGGTCGCGGATCAGTACGTTGGCTTCCAGATTCAGCGACAGGCTCAGCGGGTCGAGATTGCTTGAGCCCACGGTGCTCCAGTCATCGTCGACCAGCGCGACTTTGCCGTGCAGCGGGCGTTGGCAGTATTCGTGAATCTGCACGCCGGCACGCAGCAGATAATCGTAGGTCATGCGCGCCGCCAGTTTGGCTACGAGCATGTCCGGCTGGCCTTGCAGTATCAGCCGCACATCGACGCCACGGCGGGCGGCGTTGCGGATTTCACGCAGCAGCCGGTAACCGGGAAAGAAGTAGGCGTTGGCGATGATTACCCGGCGCTTGGCCTTGCGCAGCACCTGCAAATACACGTCTTCGATATCGGTGTTGTGTTGATCGTTATCGCGGAACACCAGGCGTACCTGGCCGTCGTGGTCGGTGAAGGCCATTTCCTCCAGGCGCTGGCGCCGGCGCTGCCACCAGAACCGCGCGCGTCCGGGACGACCGCTTTGCAGCAGGGCGAAGTGATGGATATCGGCGACCACCGGGCCCTGGATCTCCACCGAATAATCCTGCTTGGCTTCAGGGCCGAAATCGGCCAGGTGATCGCCGGAAAAATTGATCCCGCCAATGAACGCGATCAAGCCGTCGACCACCACGATCTTGCGGTGCAAGCGGCGGAACCAGTTGGTGCGGATGCCCAAATGCTTCGGCGCCGGATCGAAGATTTGCAGATGCACGCCGGCATCGCTCAAGGCCGACAGATAGCCGGTGCTCAGCTCGCCACAGCCGAAGCCGTCGAGGCTGACCGTGGTGCGCACGCCGCGCTGGGCGGCTTCGATGAGGATTTGCTGCAACTCGGCGCCGACCTTGTCTTCGAAGACGATGAAGGTCTCCAGCAGGATCTCGCTCTTGGCTGCGCGCATCGCTTCGAATACCCGGGGGAAATATTCCTCGCCGTTCTCCAGCAGCTCTACGCGGTTATTGCTATGCCATTGATACTCGACGTCAACGTGGCCGGGCTCGCGCACCGGCGGGTTTAGCGGGACCGGGTCGACGGCAGATTTTTCCAGTGGCGCACTGTTCATAGTTCAATCTCCACCGATAACGGTGCGTGGTCGGAAAGGTGGGACCAGGGCCGGTTCGTCAATACTTTTGGGCGGCTGGCCTTGAGGTTGCGTACGTAGATGCGGTCGAGTCGTAGCGCTGGCAGCCGCGCGGGAAAGCTGCGCGCCGGCTTGCCGTACTGCTCGGCGAACACTTCGCGCAGGCCACAGGGCTTGAGCTGCGCATCGGCGCGCTGGCGCCAGTCGTTGAAATCGCCAGCGACAATCACCGGGGCGTCGGCGGGCAATTCGGCGAGGCGTTGCATCAGCAGATCCAGTTGCGCGTTGCGGTGGCTCTCGCGCAGGCCAAGGTGCACGCAGATCGCGTGCACTTCGGTGCCGTCGCCAGGCAGGCGCAGCACGCAATGCAGCAGACCACGGTTTTCATGGCCGCTGATCGACACGTCGAGGTTGTCGTGGCGGATGATCTGGAATTTCGACAACAGCGCATTGCCGTGATCGCCCGCCGGGTACACGGCATTGCGCCCGTAGGCGAATTGCGGCCAGAGGCTGTCGGCGAGGAATTCGTATTGCGGCATCGTCGGCCAGTTGTCGTAGCGTTTCGGATGCTGCTCGTGCGTGCCGTGGACTTCCTGCAGAAACACCACGTCGGCGGCGACGCTGCGCACTGCTTCACGCAGCTCCGGCAGAATGAAACGCCGGTTCAGCGCGGTGAAGCCCTTGTGGGTGTTGACAGTCAGTACGGTGAAGGTGCGCACCGAGGGCGCAACCACAGAGCCTTCGTCGGTGAAACCGACCGGTTCGGGAATGCTCATGACAGAACTCCTTCTGCGGCGACTTGCCCGGGAGTTGTGGCGAGGTCTTTGTCGAGGTCCAAGCGCTGCAACAAGTTGCGTGCGTCGTAGGGCGCGCGGACTTTGATGTCGTTGTCGAAGTAGCAGAACACTTCGCGGGATTTGCGCGCACGGGGTTTCAGGCGTGGGGCTATCAGGTGGGCGTCCTCTGGCTGTTTACCGTGATGCCAGGCGTCGATGCGCTCGGCCCAGCGCTTGAGCGCTTGTTCGGAATAACCGCTGGCGTAGAGCTCTTCGGCGCCGTGCAGGCGCAGATAGACGAAGTCGCTGGTGAGGTCTTCGCGGTACGGCCATTTGCCGGCGGTGTCGGCAATGACCAGCGCGGTGTTGTGGCGTTTGAGCAGGCGCACGAATTCCGGATCGATGAAACTTTCATGACGGATTTCCACCGCATGGCGCAGCGGTTTCTTGCGCCAGGCTTTGACGCTGGCGTTGCCGGGCAGATGCGAGTCGTGCTGGCGGGCGAGGGCGGCTGCGGCTTGGGTATCGTGGGGCAGTTGCGCGAGAAAGTGATCGAAGCGCTCGGCGTCGAATTTGAAATTCGGCGGAAACTGCCAAAGGATCGGCCCGAGTTTTTCCTTCAGTTCCAGAACGCCCGAGGCGAAGAAATTCGCCAGCGGTTTTTCGATTTCGCGCAAGCGGCGCACGTGGGTGATGAAGCGCGGCGCCTTGACGCTGAAGACGAAGTCATCGGGGGTTTCGGCGTACCACTGGGCGTAACGTTCGGGTCGTTGCAGGGCGTAGAACGATCCATTGATTTCAATGCTGTTGACCGCGCGGGAGGCGAACTGCAATTCGCGCTTCTGCGCCAGTCCCTTCGGGTAGAAATCCCCGCGCCACGGGGCGTAGCGCCAGCCTGAAATACCGATGTGAATCGTCGCCATCCCATCCTCCCGTAGAAAGTCCTCGTGTTGCCGATGTTCTGTGATGACTGCGGCGGGGGCGGGAAAGTTTCGGTGGCGTTACGGACGGTCGCGGGTGAAGCGAAGATCAAGAGCTTACCCCCTCACCCCAACCCTCTCCCCCAAGGGGGCGAGGGGGAAGGGAGCAGATCTTCATGCCTCCTGAAATCGCGTACGACTGTGAAGGGAGCAGATTTTCATGGTTTTCAGGACTTGAGTTCGACTCAAGACGTGCAGTTGGTGATTTTGGTCATGCAACTCTGTCGGCTCCCTCTCCTGGGGGAGAGGGCTGGGGTGAGGGGGCTCTTGAACTTGCCGCGCAATTACCGATCAGTTCCTTACCAGGGTCAGCCACGGGAGATCGGAGCTTTGCGCAATTTCAGGATCGCCATTCTGCTGGGAGCGCTGCTGTGCTTGGGCGTCAACACATCGCAAGCCGTCGCGCTACCGGGCGTTCCGGCTGCCGCCGACACGGCAGAGAAACCCGCCGAACCGGAACCGCTGGTGCAGGGTGGTCTGCTCGGGGCGATCAGTACGAGCATCGACGATGTGCAGGAAAAACTCGATCTCAACGAACACCTGGTCGATGCCTGGCGGCTGCGCGCCGACCGCGCGGCGGATGAGGTCGATCGGCTGGTCAAGCAACCGTCGAATCGCTCGGGCTGGAGCGTGGCAGGGGATTTCCTCACGCTGTCGGGAGTCTGGCTGGGCAGTTTCGCCCTGCTCACCGTGCTCGGCAGTCTGTTGGCCAAGCGTCTGCGTGAGGGCCGCTGGTTGCGCACCCGCCAGCGCAGTCAGGATCTGCTCGGCTACGTGCTGCCGTACACCGTGCCGGCGCTGATCTGCCTGCCTTTGACGCTGTATGTCAGCCATTTTCTGCAAGCTTCGGTGGGCCGTGCGCTGGCGCTGTGTCTGGCCTATGCCACCAGCAGCGGTATCTTCTCCACATCGATGTTGTTGTGCGTGGTGGTGATGTTCAACGTCGGGCACAAGCGCGCCGCCGCGCGAATCATCCGTGAATACTGCCCGCGCCCGCTGTTCCTCATCGGCTTTCTCGCCGCGCTCAGCGATGCCCTGACCAGCCCGCAGATCGCCCGGCAACTGGGCGGCAATATCACCAGCAGCATCGCCGTGTTCACCGGGCTGATCGCCTCGGTGATTTTCGGTTTGCTGGTGATTCGCCTGCGCCGGCCCGTGGCGCATCTGATCCGCAATCGCCCGCTCAGTCAGCGTTTGAAACAACCGTCGCTGCAGGAGTCGCTGCGGATATTTTCCGGGCTGTGGTATTGGCCGATCGTGCTGATGGTGCTGGTCTCGGCAGTCAGCCTGATTGGCATCGGCGAGGACAATCAGAAAGCCCTGCGCTGTGCCTTGTTCACTACCGTGCTGCTGATCGCCACAGTGTTTCTCAGCACCGTGTTGCAGCATTTGTTCAAATCACGCAAGGCTGAGGCGATCCAGCGCAGCAGTGCCTACAAGGAACGTTTTCTCAGCCTGTTGCATGCGTTGCTGCGCATCGTCATGGCGATTGTGTTCATCGATATTCTCGGGCGGATCTGGGGCGTGTCGTTGCTCGATTTCGCCCAGAGCAGCACCGTCGGTCGAGCGATCAGCAACGCCTTGAGCAGCATCGGCCTGATCTTCCTGGTGACGTGGCTGCTGTGGGTGGTGCTCGACACGGCGATTCAGGAAGCGCTGAAACCGCCGCTGAGCAAACGCGCGGCACGCCAGCCGAGCACGCGGGTGAAAACCATCCTGCCGCTGCTGCGCAACGCGATCAAAATCATCCTCGTGGTGATCTGCGCGATTACCACCATGGCCAACCTCGGCATCAACGTCGCGCCGCTACTAGCCGGTGCGGGCGTGGTCGGTCTGGCGATCGGTTTCGGTTCGCAGCAACTGGTGCAGGACGTCATCACCGGGTTGTTCATCATCATCGAAGACACCCTGTCGATCGGCGACTGGGTGGTGCTCGATTCCGGCCACGCCGGCACCGTGGAAGGTTTGACCATCCGCACCTTGCGCCTGCGGGACGGCAAGGGTTTTGTGCACTCGGTGCCGTTCGGCCAGATCAAGGCTGTGACCAACCAATCACGCCAGTTCGCCTTCGCATTTTTCTCGGTGCAGTTCACCTACGACACCGATGTCGACAAAGCCATTGAGCTGATTCGCGAGGCCGGTGATTCGATCCGCGAAGACCCGTTCCTCAAGTACAACCTGCAAGGGCCGCTGGATGTGTTTGGCGTGGACAAAATGGACTTGAACGGCGTGGTGTTGACGGCGCAATTTCGCACGGTGTCAGGTGGGCAATATGCGGTGAGCCGCGCGTTCAACCAGCGCTTGAAGAAGCTTGTGGATAACACACCCAATGTGCATTTTGCGCAGACTTATCCACAGCAGGTTCTGTTGCCAAAGCGACAGGAGGAGGGGGCGGTGGTTGCGGGTGAGGTACCGCAGGAGTCACGGACCTGACGCCTGTTTGTGTAGAGACAGGGCCGGCGCTTTCGCGAGCAGGCTCGCTCCCACAGGGGCAATGGGATTGGACTGTGGGAGCGAGCCTGCTCGCGAAGACGCCGGTGCGAACACTCTCAATGCCGGATCAGCTTGGCATGCAGTTGTCCCATGGCTATCGGATCCAGCTCTACCCAAACCTGCTGCTTGCCGGCAATCACCGCGGCCACCGGCACGCCATCGCGATACACCAGCCGATTGCTCACCAGCGCCGGTACTTTCGCTCCCGGCAACAACGTCCCGGCCAGATTCAATGGATCAACCCCACACACCGCCACCAGGCTGCCGTCCTGCGGGCGGCGGCGTACTTCGCGCAGCAAGGGAATGGCTTCGGGCAAGGCAAACTGCTCGCCAGCCAGACCACTGACAAACCGCCCGCCACGAATCTCGCCCCGCGCCTCCAGACGATGAAAGGTGCGCAGCAATTCCCGCCAGCTCGGCAGCCAGTCCGCTTCGCGTTCGAGCAAGCGCCAGAACACCACGCCGTAGCGGCGCAGCAGGGTCATGGCGACGTGTTCGAGTGTCTCGGCGGCATCGGCTGACGAACCCCGGCGCAGCAATGCCCAGCGCCCGGCATCGTCCATGCCGCCGATAAACGCGCCGCGCCCGCGTCGGCTACTGCGCTGCTGGCGCTTGCTTGCCGGCGTGATCAGCGCGCGCAGGCCGGCGAAGCTGTCGGCGTTCACCAAACCTGCGGCGACCAGTTCCTGCAAGGCGATTTCCAGTTCGCTGCGCAGCAGGCGCGCTTCATGAATCAACTCATCGAAAAACAGCGCGCCATGCTGACTCAGCGCCTCAAAGACTTTCTGTGTTTTCGGCGATAACTCGCTCACTGGCGTCTGCTCAGCCAACGCACTCCACAAACCCACCTGACTGCGCGGCAGCAGCACAATCGGTGTACTGCGCAATGCCGAGCCGCTGACTTTCTGCCGCGCGCTGATGCGCGTCCACACCAGTTTGCCGTTGCGGCACAGTTCATCCAGCCAGCTCGGCGAATAGTCCTTGAGGCGTGCCGGCAGGATGTCGCTGTCCCACGCCGAAGCTGCCGCCGGGTAGCCTTCGAACTGGCCGACAATCGCCGGCAGCACCGCACTGCCCTGACCTTGGGTGGCCGGCGTCAGATGCTGCCAGTCGAACAGAAAACGCATGAAGTCCTGCAATGCCACCGGTTCGATTTCCCGGCGCAGGCGCTTGACCGTGTAGCGATGGATGCGCGCCAGCAGATGGCGTTCGCACCATTCTTCAATCGCGCTGTTCGGCGTGAACTGGCCGCGCAAGACGTAGCCTTCACGCTCCAGTCGGGCGAGGGCCTGACTCACTTGCGCGGCGGGCAGGGCCAGCGGCTCGGCGATGGCCGGCAACGGGATCGGCCCAAAGGCACCGAGGCGGGCGCGGATCACTTCGACCAGCGCCTCATCGAATGTCCATGCTTCGTCGAACCCGGGCAGCGCGACTGCTTCAGTCAGCAGCGTGGCTTGTGGATAAAGTGCCTGCAGGCAACTCAAGCGTTCGCGAGCCAGCCACAACTGATGCTCGGCGTCGATCTGCAACCGGCAGGCGCGGCCGCTGGCCATCAGCGTTTGCAGCCAGTCCGGCCAACCCGCGTTGGCGCGCGCTTCGGCGTCACTGATGCAGGCAAGGCTCATCAGCGCTTCGTGCATTTCATCCATGGAGTTGGGCGACGGCCAGGCTTCTTCGCGCACTGCGGTGATCGCATCGGCATCGAGCGCGCCGAGATCATCGGTCGATTGCGGATCGCTCCAGCGTCGATTAATCACCGCTTGCGTGCGGCGTTCCTCCAGCGGCGCGTCGTCGAGAAACGTGTAGGGTCGGGCGCTGAGAATTTCTGCCGCCAGCGGCGACGGCGCAGGTAAATCCCGGGCGATCAGGCGCACCTCGCCACGCTCCATGCGCCGCAGCAGGGTCAGCCAGCCTTCGCTGTCCATCGCTTCGTGCAGGCAATCGTCGAGGGTCTGTTCCACCAGCGGATGTTCGGGGACTTCACGCTCGCCGGCGAGGTTTTCCAGGCAGGCGATCTGGTCGGGAAACACACTGGCGATCAGGTCTTCGCTTTTCATCCGTTGCAGTTGCGGAGCGACTTTGCGCCCGCCGGTGAAGCGCGGCAACGCCAGCGCCACCCCGGCATTCCAGCGCCAGCGCACGCCAAACAAGGGCGCATCGAGCACGGCTTGAATAAGGGTGTGTTCGGCGCTGTTGCTGTGCAGGTAACGCCAGACTTCGTCGAGCTCGAAGCTGTGACTGGTGGACAGCGACAGCACGATCGCGTCTTCGCTGGCGGCGGCCTGCAACTCGAAGTTGAAGGTGCGGCAGAAACGCTTGCGCAGGGCCAGGCCCCAGGCGCGGTTGATGCGACTGCCGAATGGCGTGTGAATGATCAGTTGGGTGCCGCCGGACTCGTCGAAAAACCGCTCCATCAACAGCGTGTCCTGCGAGGGCAGGGCGCCGAGGGTTTGCCGCGCGCGAGCCAGATATTCGACCAGTTGCTCGGCGCTGGCGAGGTTGAGGCCGAGTGTGGTGGTCAGCCAGTCGAGCGCCGGTTGCAGATTCCCGGGCCTGGCGCTGAGCAATTCGTCCAACTGCGCTTGCAGGCGCGCGACGGCCGCCGACAGTTCATCACTGCGCCCCGGCGCTTCGCCGAGCCAGAACGGAATGGTCGGCGGCATGCCCTGCGCATCCTCGACCCGCACCTTGCCGCTCTCTACCCGCAGAATGCGATACGAGGTATTGCCGAGCTGGAACACATCGCCGGCGATACTTTCCACGGCGAAATCTTCGTTGACGCTGCCGATGTTCAAGCCCTGGGGTTCTAGCAATACGCTGTAGTCGGCGTTGTCCGGGATGGTGCCGCCACTGGTCACGGCGGTCAGTTGCGCGCCACGCCGGCTACGTAATGTGCGGCTGACGGCGTCGCGGTGCAGGTAGGCGCTGCGGATGCCCTGACGGCCGTTGTAACCCTCGGCGAGCATGCTCAGCAGGGCCTGATAGTGTTTTTCGTCGAGATCGCGATAGGGCCAGGCTCGGCGGAACATCGCCAGCAACGCGTCCTCCGACCATTCCTGGCAACTGACCTCGGCAATGATCTGCTGCGCCAGCACATCCAGCGGTTTTTCCGGAATGTGCAGCGTATCCAGCTCGCCCCGGCGCACGCAGTCGAGCAGGGCGGCGCACTCGATCAGGTCGTCGCGGGTGGTGGCGAACAAACGACCTTTGGGCGTGCCGCCGACCTGGTGTCCGGAGCGACCGACTCGTTGCAGAAACGCAGCAATCGAACGCGGTGAACTGATCTGGCAGACCAGGTCGACTTCACCGATATCGATGCCCAGCTCCAGTGATGCAGTGGCGATCAGCACTTGCAGCTCGCCGCGTTTGAGGCGCTGTTCCGCATCGAGGCGAAACTCTTTGGCCAGGCTGCCGTGGTGCGCCGCCACGGCCTGCTTGCCGAGGCGCTCGCTCAGATGCCGGCTAAGGCGTTCGGCAAGGCGTCGGGTGTTGACGAAAATCAGCGTGGTGCGATGCTCGCGGGCGAGTTCGGCGAGGCGCTCGTACACCAGTTCCCAGACATCGTTGGCCATCACTGCAGACAACGGCACCGGCGGCACTTCGATACCCAGGTCTCGTGGGCGGGCGTGGCCAATGTCGACGATTTCGCAGGGGCAATCGTGACCGACCAGAAACCGCGCCACGGCTTCTACCGGCTTCTGCGTGGCGGACAGGCCGATGCGGGTCAGCGGTTCGGCGCACAACGCTTGCAGCCGTTCAAGGCTCAAGGACAGATGACTGCCGCGCTTGCCGGCGGCCATGGCGTGGATTTCGTCAATGATCACCGTGCGCGTGGTGCCGAGCATCTTGCGCCCGGATTCCGAGCCAAGCAGCACGTACAGCGATTCCGGGGTGGTCACCAGAATATGCGGCGCGCTCTTGCGCATGGCGGCGCGGTCTTTTTGCGGCGTGTCGCCAGTGCGTACGGCGGTAGTGATGGTCAGCTCCGGCAGGCCCATCTCGTGCAATTGCGCGGTAATGCCGGCGAGCGGATTCTGCAGGTTGATCTGGATGTCGTTGGACAGTGCCTTCAACGGCGAGACATAGACCACCAGGGTTTCGGCGGGCAGACCGTCAGGATGCTCCAGCCCTCGGTGGACGAGCTCATCGAGCACGGCGAGGAACGCGGTCAGGGTTTTCCCCGAGCCAGTGGGCGCGGCGATCAGCGTCGACCGGCGCTGGCGAATCAACGGCCACGCACGGGCCTGAGCGGCGGTGACCGCCGGGAAAGTCTTGTTGAACCAGGCGCTGACGGCGGGGTGAAAACCGGCCAGCGCGCTGTTGGCGGGGAGGGGCAGATTCATGACTGGAGTTATGCGGGCGGGGGCGGGAAGATGCAAGTACCGTTCGGAGCCCTTCGCGAGCAGGCTCGCTCCCACCCTGGAATGCGGTCCCCTGTGGGAGCGAGCCTGCTCGCGAAGGGGCCGGCCAGGACGGCGCAAATTCGCGGATCTACACTTTACGGATGACGGTTGCGCACTAAACCCGCAAAATGCAACGATTCCGGCAATTATCGACGACGGTTCCACAAGAACCGTCGCTAAAGCCATCGTTCCAATCAGACTGGGCCTGCTGACTCTATGCGAATGCGCCTTATGTTACTGGGCGGCGGAAATGCCCTTGGGCAGGCGCTGATTCGCCTCGGTGCGGAAGAAGACATCGGTTTCCTCGCCCCCCGCCCGCCCGAAAACGGCTGGGATGCCGCGAGCCTCACCCAACTGCTCGACGACACCCGTCCCGATGCGTTGATCAACCTCGCCTACTATTTCGACTGGTTCCAGGCCGAGAGCGTCAGCGAAAGCCGCATGACCGGCCAGGAACGCGCCATCGAGCGTCTGGCCGAACTGTGCCAGCACCACAACATTGTCCTCGTGCAGCCGTCGAGCTATCGCGTGTTCGACGGCTCGCGGGCCACGGCCTACAGCGAAAAAGACGAACCGGTGCCGCTGGGCCTGCGCGGTCAGGCCTTGTGGCGCATCGAGCAAAGTGTGCGCGCGACCTGCCCGCAACATGTACTGCTGCGTTTCGGCTGGCTGCTCGACGACAGCCCGGACGGCACCCTCGGACGCTTCCTCGCCCGCGCGGAAAAACCCGAAGAGTTGCTGCTGGCCGATGATCGGCGCGGCAATCCGACTCCGGTCGATGACGCCGCGCGAGTGATCATCTCCGTGCTCAAGCAACTCGACTGCGCCGCGCCGCTGTGGGGCACTTACCATTACGCCGGCCACGAAGCGACCACCCCGCTGGCGCTGGGCCAGGCGATTCTCACCGAAGCACGCAGCCTGCATCCGCTGGCGATCGAAGCACCGACTGCGCAGGCCCACGCCGCGCGCCCGGACGCCGCCGAAGAGCCGCAACACGCAGTGCTGGCCTGCAAGAAAATTCTCCACACTTTCGGGATCAAACCGCGCGCCTGGCGTGCCGCACTCCCGGGTCTACTGGACAGGTTCTACCGACATGGCTGAAGCAACGGTTTTAATCACTGGCGGAGCCGGCTTCATCGGCTCGCACCTGACCGATGCCTTGCTCGCCAAGGGCTATGCGGTACGCGTGCTCGACGACCTGTCGACCGGCAAGCGCAGCAACCTGCCGCTGGACAATCCCAAGGTTGAACTGGTGGTCGGCGATGTCGCCGATGCCGCCCTGGTCGCCCGCGCCATACAAGGTTGCAACGCTGTCGCGCATCTGGCGGCGGTGGCCTCGGTGCAGGCCTCGGTGGACGATCCGGTGAAAACCCATCAGAGCAATTTCATCGGCACCCTGAATGTCTGCGAAGCCATGCGCCTGGCCGGGGTCAAGCGTGTGGTGTACGCCTCCAGCGCGGCGGTGTACGGCAACAATGGCGAGGGCGAGTCGATTGATGAAGACACGCCGAAGGCGCCGCTGACACCCTATGCCTCGGACAAACTGGCCGGTGAGCAGTACTTCGATTTCTACCGTCGCCAGCATGGTCTGGAGCCGGCGATTTTCCGCTTCTTCAACATCTTCGGCCCCCGCCAGGATCCGTCCTCGCCGTATTCCGGGGTGATCAGCATCTTCAGCGAACGTGCGTCGAAAGGTTTGCCGATCACCGTATTTGGCGATGGCGAGCAGACCCGCGATTTTCTTTATGTCGGTGATCTGGTCGATTTGCTGGTGCAGGCGCTGGAAAAGCCTGAAGTGCAGGAGGGCGCGGTCAATGTTGGCTGGAATCAGGCGATGAGCCTGAAGCAGATGCTCGAAGCGTTGAAATCAGTGGTCGGTGAACTGCCGCCCGTGAGCTACGGGCCGGCGCGTTCGGGTGATATCCGCCATTCGCGGGCTGACAACCGACGCTTGCTGCAGCGCTTTGAAATGCCGCCGCAGACGCCGATGAGTGTGGGCCTGGCGCGCTTGCTCGGGCGCTCCTGAGAAGCCCCTCACCCTAGCCCTCTCCCAGGGGGAGAGGGAACTGACTGAGGTGTTTGTGAGAAGTACGCCGACTTGCGATACCCAGTCGAACTCAGGTTTTAAACAACACACAAATCGGCTCCCTCTCCCCCGGGAGAGGGCTGGGGTGAGGGGCCCGGGCCTCCAACGCCCCACATGACTCAGCACCAAATGAAAAAGGCGCCCTGCAACAGGCGCCTTTTTCACGGCCGGAATATCGCTATTCCTGTGGCGAGGGAATGTTATTCCCCGATCGACTGCGTACGGTCGTCGTCAGGTCTGTGCCTGCCCGCCACCAAGCCTCATTCACCACCACGTGAACGTTCAGTAAAAAATCGACTTAGAACTTATAGCCCAAACCGACCATGTAGATGAACGGATCGACATCCACATTCACCCGTGCACGGGTGCCCGGTGCGACGGCGTTGTTCTCGACGGTCGCGCGGGTATCGATATCGATATAGCGCACCTGGGCGTTGAGCATGATGTTGTCGGTGATCATGTAGTCGGCGCCGACCTGCCAGGCCAGGCCCCAGGAGTTTTTCGCCTTGAAGTTGCTGAAGCCGTTGGCGCTGGCTTCGCTGCCGACGTGTTCGTCGTAGATCCAGGTGTAGTTGATGCCACCGCCGACATACGGCTGGAAAGCCGATTTCGAATCCAGCGGGTAGTAGACGACGCTGAGGGTCGGCGGCAGGTGTTTCAGGGTGCCGAGCTTGCCGTTGGCGGCGGGCAGGGCGGTGCCCTTGAGCTTGACGTCATGCTCGAACGGCGTGGCTGCCAGCAGCTCAATACCGATGTTGTTGGTGAGCATGTAAGCGAAGTTCAGACCCAGCTGGGTGTCGCTGCTCATGGTCGCCTTGCCGCCCAGATCAGTGCCGCTCAGCGGACCCTGATCGACCTTGACGCTGGAACTGTCGGCCTTCGGGTTGACGGTGATCGCGCCAGCGCGCACGAGAATGTCACCGGCTTCGTGGGCATGGGCGAGCGGGGCTGCGAGCGCTAGGGCAAACAGCGAGGCGCTGAGCAAGGACTTGTTCATGGGGGCTCCGAAAGGACATAAAAATTCGATGTCCTAGGGTACGAAGCCGTCTGATACGGTGTTTTGACTCAGCTCAATGAAACAGTGAAGGGGCGGGTTTCTGTGAAACCTTTGAGGGTCTATTCGCGAGCAGGCTCGCTCCCACCTTGAAATGTGATCACCTGTGGGAGCGAGCCTGCTCGCGAAGACGATAGACCGGCCAATACAAAACTACCGGGAATTACTCCGGCAGTTCATACGCATAAATCTTCTCCGCCTCCATCTGATACCCGGCATCGGCCAGCTCACTGCTCGAGGCTTTCACCTGCAACGGTCCTTCGACCCAGTACGGCTGATACAGCTCATCAAGCTTCACGCCCAGTTCGCTTTTCACGTGGACGATCTGGTTCGACGGCGGTGGCGGGACGTGGATGCAGGCGCCGAAATATGGCACCAGCAAGAAGTCCGTGGTGCGCCCCTCTTCGCTGACTTCCAGCGGCACGATGTAACCCGGCAGGCGAATGTTCTGCCCGTCGAGGCTTTTCACTACCGGAGCGTTGGGTATGTCCTGCTTGGCCGCCGGCGCGGACTCGGCAGAGAGTGCGTCGCCCATCTTCGACAGGTCGTGCAGCGGGGTCATGTTCGGCACTTCCGGCGCGGCGTCCGGCGGGATCATTTCCGACCAGGTCAGGTCTCTCGGCGCCGCCGCCCACACGGGCAGGGCGACCAGCATCAGCAGCGCAAGCAGGGCGCGGGGCATGGTGAACATCCTCATAAACGGATCGACAGGCCATCGGCCAATGATTGGCGATACGCGCGCCAGGCCGGCACGCTGCCCATCAGCAGCGCGGCCGCCAGAATGCCACCGAGCAGCGTCCATTCATACTCGCTCGGCCATGCCAGCGGCAGGTATAAACCGTAATTGGCCTGCACGTACCCTTGCGCAGCGGCGATGCCGACGTACAGCAATGCCAGTCCGGCGATGACTCCAGTCAGCGCCAACGCAAAGGCTTCCAGCACCAGCAGGCTTGCGATGTGCCACGGCCGCGCCCCCACCGAACGCAGAATCGCCATCTCGCGGCGACGTTCGTTGAGGCTGGTGAGAATCGCCGTGAGCATGCCGATCAACCCGGTCAGCACAACGAACAGCGAGACCACGAACAAGGCTTTCTCGGCCGTACTCATCAGGCTCCACAATTCCTGCAAGGCCACGCCCGGCAGGATCGCCAGCATCGGTTCGCCACGGTATTCGTTGATCTCGCGCTGCAAGGCGAAGGTGGAAATCTTGCTGTTGAGGCCGAGCATGAACGCGGTGATCGCTTGTGGCGTCAGGTCCATATTGCGCGCCTGATCAGCGCTGATCCTGCCGTTGCCGCGCGCCGGCACGCCGTTGTGCCAGTCGATGTGGATCGCCTCCATGCCGCCGAGGCTGATGTGCAGCGTGCGGTCCACCGGGGTGCCGGTGCGCTGGAGGATGCCGACCACGGTGAAGGGTTTGTCGTCGTGCTTGACCAGGCTGATCGCCGCCACGCCGTGGGCCAGTACCAGTTTGTCGCCGAGCTTGTAGTGCAGCGCTTCGGCGACTTCGGCACCGAGCACCACTTCGAAAGGATCGGTGGCAAACGCGCGACCGTCGGCCAGCGCCAGGTGTTGCTGGCGCCCGTACTGGTAGTGCTGGAAATAGGCTTCGGTGGTGCCCATCACGCGATAGCCGCGATGGGAATCGCCTAGGGACATGGGGATTGCCCACTTCACTTTCGGGTTGTTGGCGAAGTGTTCAAAGCTGTCCCAACGGATGTTGTTGGTAGCGTTGCCGATGCGGAACACCGAATACAGCAGCAGGTTTACCGACCCCGAACGAGCGCCGACGATGAGGTCAGTGCCGCTGATGGTGCTGGCGAAACTGGCCTTGGCTTCGGTGCGCACGCGCTCGACGGCGAGCAGCAGGCACACCGACAGGGCAATGGCAAAGGCGGTGAGCAATGCGGTGAAACGGCGGTTGGCCAGGCTGGCCATGGCCAGACGAAACAGATACATCTCAGACCTCGGCGGACGTGGCGGCGCGATTGAGATCGGCCAGGGACAGATGACGGTCGAACAGCGGCGCCAGGCTCTGGTCATGGCTGACGAACAACAGACTCGATCCGGCCTCGCGGCACTCGGCAAACAGCAGGCGAATGAAGTTTTCGCGGGCGTCGTAATCCAGCGCCGAGGTCGGTTCGTCGGCGATCACCAGCTCCGGTTGGCCGATCAATGCGCGTGCGGCGGCGACCCGTTGTTGCTGGCCGATCGACAGCGAGTCGGCGCGGCGGCTGAGGATGCTTTCGTCTTTCAGACCCAAGTGCGCGAGCAACGTGGCGGCGGCTTGATCGACGCTGCCGTGGCGCTGTTTCGCCCGTTGCGCACGCAGTTTTGAAAAATGACACGGCAACTCAACGTTCTCGCGCACCGAGAGAAACGGCAGCAGGTTGAATTGCTGGAAAATGTAGCCAGTGTGATCGACACGAAACGTATCGCGCTTGCCGGCAGAAAGCTCGGTCAGCTCCTGGCCGAGCAGGCGAATGCTGCCGCGATTGGGCTTCTGCACCCCGCCAAGCAGGCCGAGCAGGGTGGTCTTGCCGCTGCCGCTGGGGCCTTTGAGAAACAGGGTTTCGCCGGCTTCCAGACGAAACGCCGGGATGTCCAGCAGCGGCGGGTGACCGGGCCAGTTGAAGCCAAGGTCGGAAAGTTCGATGAGTGCTTGGGTCATGGCACCGATTTTCATGAAGTGAACACAACCCTGTGGGAGCGAGCCTGCTCGCGAAAGCGCTGGGTCAGACACCCACCTGTCAGCTGACACGCCGCCTTCGCGAGCAGGCTCGCTCCCACAGGGGATTTCGGTGGATCCTAGAATTTCAGCGCAGCTGACTTGGCCGTCACTTCGGTACCTTGCTGGCCGGTCGCGCTGATCAGTTGTACCTGAATCTTCTGCGTCGCCGGGAAGGTCTTGAAGATGTTCGTCAGGTTCAGCGTGCTCAGCGCGCCCGGTGTGGCGCAGCTGAATTGGTAATGCGCATGGATTTCGCTGTGGTCGTGGTGATGCTCGTGACCGTCCTTGTCCGCTTCATCTTCGTCGTGATCGTCGGCGTCCGGCTTGTCGCCGAACAGCGGGCTTTCCAGTTCCTGGCTGACCACCTTGCAGCCGGCCGCAGCGGGCAGGCTGAACAGGGCCAATGGTTTTTCCAGCTGCGCACGAGCGGCAGCGACTTTGGCCTTGTCGGCATCCGACGTCGCGGCGTGTTCAAAACCCACCAGATTCATCGCCGGGCTTTCCAGCTCAAGCTCCAGGGTCTGACCGTCGAGCGCGGCATTCAGACGACCCACACCATGCTCATGGGCGCCGAGGCTGCCGTGCTCATGATCGTGATCGTGCTCATCCACCGCATGAGCAGCGGCCAGCGGCAACAGGGCAAACGGCAAAGCGAGCAGCAAACGACGCATGACGGACTCCGAGAAAAATGAAAAGTTTGTTATGTAATCTTATAACGAAAGTGCGCAGAGTGTGCCCGTGCGCTTGAGATTGCGCAAGACATGGCTAAGCACCGCCCGGGATGAGTTCGCGGGCGGTGCTGGGATTGGATGTCATGCTTGCAGAATCAGAAGCCTGCGCCGGGATAGTCGAACCAATAGTGTCCCGAAAGGACATCGTTGATCAGATTTGCGTCGAGCACGCTCGGGGCATCGCGACTGAAACGCTGTCGCCAAGCCGGAAGCCACCAGTAGTTGATGGCTGTTCCGCGCGGAAATACCACCAGAGTCAGCACCTCCTTATCCATTTTGCCCTGCGTGTAGAGTTGATGACTGCGATCCATCAGGGCCATGTACTGGTCGATTGGCAGTCTGAACATAAGTGCCATGGTGAAGATTTTTTCACTCTGACTGAACGCCGGACTCTGCAGTACCCGCAATGCTTCGCAAGTGTGTGAATTCGGTTGACTCGCTATGCTCTGGCCTTCGGGGGTTGAAAGTATGTCGAAACGATCATCCATGTCTCGCCAGTCGGTCCGGCTATTGCGCTCAAAGTAATCACGAATAACAAGGGTCAGTGGACCTGCAGTTTCCCCGTCAGCGGGACAAGCCGAAAGATCGGCAGGCAACCAGATGCGCCATGCCACGATGAGCAAAAACGGAATTATGAGGAGGAGCGAATAAGGGCGTTTCATTGTGGCGTGCTGTGTTTGTAGCGTCGGAAAATAGTGAAGTCATGGTCACTGGGATTTGCATTACCGGTCGCATGGCGAAAACCTGCGTCGTTAACTTCAACTTTTTCCCACCCTGCAGAAATGCATACGCCCTTCGTTAGAACGAAGCCGACATGGCCGCTGGCGTCGGAATAATTCATTGCGTAAGCGCCGACGTCCCCGGGCAACGGCGTGCGCTCGACTTTCCAGCTGTTGAGCAATCGTTGTCCATTCGCCCATTCACCCGCGAGCGGAGGACTAACCTTGGAGAAATATGGCAGGTATTTCGATTTGCCATGTTCAATCAACGCCACGTTGACCCCAATTGCGGTCAGCACGTCGTAGACGAACAGATTGCATTTATTTGTGTTTGGTGGAAATTCCACGCTCTGCCTGAGCGTAGGGTGTGGCAGCGACTTTTTGCTTTTATTCCCTGCCCACTGTGTTGATCCCCGGTGTGACAGCGCCTCCATCAGTATCCTGCGCGGCATGTCCTGAATGACGACTTTCACCGTTCGGGTTTCATTTGTACGTTTCACACCATATTCGACTTCGTAGAACGCGTCGTTCGAGACAGCGCCGCTGGTCGTTAGCGGGACTTTTACCCACGGTGATATCGCTACGATCGAAAGAGACTTCCCTGGATTCAACGTAGCAGTGTGCATACCTTTTTTTGTACCGGAGTTCCCCACAATCTGAATCGTCACTTCGTGGGTGTCTCGGGTTTTGATCGACGGTAGTTCCTTGCCCGCGAGCGTTATAGCGATCTGGCCGTTTTTGGATATCAATGAATAAATGCGAGGCCTGTCATCGTTTTGAACGATGTTGTCATCTACGACCTGACCGTCGATAAGCAGCTGAAATTTTACGCCTGGCGGTGGCTGCATCAGAAAGTCTTTAAAGATGAGTTTGATTTCCGATTTCATGACAAATCCTGTGTCAGGGGCTCTTCATAGGCATAGAAAGTCCATTCGGAATCTTCCCCTACCAACAGGGTGTCGTAATCCGAAGCGTTTTTTACCGGGTGTTCGCAGCCTTCGCCTGTGAGGTTGCAAGTGCTGTCTTGTAAAACGGCAACCTTCGCCTTGTCCTTGAGTTTGTAAGCCAAACCTGGCTTTTCCGTGTCATTAAGGCGTTCGATGATGACCTGCAAGTAGCGATAAGAGGTCAGGGCAGCAATCGGTGGCCCCATGTCAATTGGAGCGGGCCGGCCAATTCCTGCGAAACCACTGTGTTGCTGAGTGAGCAGCTTATTGGTCATGGGCGGACAACCGCAGGCGACGTAGTCACCCTCTAGCGCAGCTGGTCCGGCAGGTAAAATCAGCGTTCTTTCACCCACTGCTACGATGGGGCCTTTGCCAGGCCCACAGACCGGACAACTGGCGAGTTGTCCAATGGAAGCGATTATTCTTCCTTCGATATTGAGGTTCTCATTTCCTTCAAGTATCACGCCACCTGTAGAGGTCGGGCCTCCTTTAGAGGCCAGTTTTCGTCCTGAAGAAATTGGGAATCCTTCCCGCAAAAAGAGATTAATTTAGCCGATTAACCGGGAATTACCAGATGTGTTTGGCGCCCTTTACTTGGCGTTGCACAAGTCCCATGGGAGCATGCAGGTCAGAAAAGTGCAGGAGCGAACTCGATGTTGCGGATACGCGGAACGGTCGGCGAGGTGCCGGTGGATTTGACGGTGGAGCTGGATGACAGCGATTGGGCGAGGCTGGGTTCGGCACTGAGCGGGCAGGCGCCGGTCGCGCAGTCTGAGGCAGTGGCGTCGGCCCCGGCGGCGAAGCCGGTGAATCAGGACGATGCGCTGTGGCAGGTGGCCAAAGACTTATTGCGCAACGCCGGGCAACTTAGCGGGCCGGATCTGCTCGATCAGCTGGAGGCGCTCACCGGCAGTGCGGCAGCGGGCAAGCGTTTGCTCGTGCGTCTGCGCCACAGTGCCGATGTGAAAGTGGCGAGCGGCGGGGATACGCCGCTCTATAGCTGGATCGGGTAAGGCCTTAATACAGCGCCGCAAACACTTTGCGACGGTAAGCCGTCACCAACGGATGATCATTGCCCAGCAGTTCGAACACCTGCAGCAAGGTCTTGTGCGGCAAGCCTTCGCCGTAGCTGCGGTTGCGGATGAATAGCTTCAGCAAGGCGTCCAGCGCCGCTTCGTATTGCTGGCGCGCCAGTTGCTGGATCGCCAGTTGGTACACCGCTTCATCATCCTGCGGATTTTGCGCCAGGCGGCTTTTCAGGTCGGCGGCGTCCGGCAGGTCGCGGGCGAGGCCGAGGAACTGGATCTGCGCCTTGGCCCCAGCGAGTGCGGCTTTGTGCTCATCGCTCTTGACCGCGTCGAGCACGGTTTGCGCTTCGCCCAGCTCGCCGCGTTCGGTCAGGCAGCGTGCGTAAAGGATCAGCGCCCTGGCGTTGGTATTGTCTTCATTGAGCAGGGTCACCAGCGCCGCTTCCGCCTCGGCGAAGTGACCGTCGTCGAACATCGCCTGAGCCTGTTCGAACGGGTCGGCAGCGGCCGGTGGCGGCATCTGCACATGCGGTTCGAGCAGGGCGCGCACGGCGGATTCCGGTTGTGCCCCGGCAAAGCCATCGACCGGCTGACCGTCCTTGAACAGCACCACGGTCGGCAGGCTGCGGATGCCGAAGCGGGCGACGATGTCCTGCTCGATGTCGCAGTTGACCTTGGCCAGCAGCAACTCGCCCTGATAGCTCTCGGCAATGCCTTGCAGCATCGGCATCAACGCCTTGCACGGCGCACACCATTCGGCCCAGAAATCCACCAGCACCGGTTTGTTGAAGGAGGCTTCGATCACCGACTGGTCGAAATCGGCAGTCGTGGCGTCGAAGATGTACGGCGTTTGCTCACTCATGGGGGATCTCGTCAAAGCGTGGATGGGGCAACTATAAGGCTTGGTGGGGGGTGGCCGGAAGCGGGGCGGGTCGAGAGGTGTGTTGCATGGGCGGACGCCTTCGCGAGCAGGCTCGCTCCCACAGGGGATTTATGAACGGCACAGATCCAGTGTGGGAGCGAGCCTGCTCGCGAAGCTTTTAGCTAGCGCCGTGCATGGTAGAGGCTGACATGTCTGAATTCTTCGGGCTCGGCCAGATCGGGGAGGGTCATCGCCTCCAGCATCTCGATCCGTTCATACAACGGATGCCGAAAATCCCGCACCCGTGAATCCGCCACCAGCGCCTCGCGTCCGCGACTGAGAAACGCGTCGAGCAGCGGCAAGTTCGCCCGGTCGTACAACACGTCGGCGACCAGGATCAGATCGAAGCGATCGGCCTCGGCAAAGAAGTCCATCGAGTAGCTCATCTGCACATTGTTGAGCTCGGCGTTCGCCTTGCACGCGGAAATCGCCAGCGGATCGAGATCGCAGGCCACCACTTCCAGCGCCCCGGCCTTCACCGCCGCGATCCCGGCAATCCCGGAGCCGGCGCCGAAATCCAGCACGCGCTTGCCGCGCACCCACTCTGGAAACCGTGCCAGATAACGCGCCACGGCCAAGCCGCTGGCCCAGCAAAAACTCCAATAGGGCGGTTCATGCAGGATGCGCTGGGTTTCTTCCTGGCTGAATTCGCGGGCCATGTTGTCGCCGTCGATCAACCACAGCTGCAAATCGGTGCCCGGCAACGCGCAGGCTTTCAGTCTGGCGTTGCCGAGCAACTCCCCCAAGGCCTGTTGCAGGTCGAGCGGTGCTGTCATGGCGCTTTGACGAATTGCAGCTGGCCCAACGCCTGAGTGGTCGGTTGGGTGATGGTCTGCGACGGTAGATGCAGGATCAGTTGCCCGGACTGGCTGGCGCGCCCGCGCAGCTCGACCCGTGCGCCGGCCGGAAACGCCTCGGGGTTGAACCGCAGGTGAAACGGCAGGATCTGGTTGTTGCCGATCAGGCTGGAACTGGCGAGCAGTTGCTGTGGGCGGTCCTTTTCATCGATCACCAGGAGCGCCAGTTCGACTTCGGCGCCGGCCGGCACCCCTTGCAGGCTGCCGCTCAATTCGCGCTGATGCGCCGGCAGCGGGCCGAGTTCGGCAGCCTCTTTGGCTTTTTTCTGCGCCTGCTGCGGCGCGGGGCCTGGGGTCGGCGGTTGCGGCTTGGGTGCGTCGCTGCCACAGGCCACCAGCAGGCTGAAAAGACTGAGCAGAACGAGCGGACGTAACGGCATTGGAGGCTCCGGCAGAATGAATTCCATGGATCAGACGATCATGCCGTTCTGTATACCGCAAAGCCTATGGCTTGTCTTGCCACGGGGATGCGCTACCATGGCCCTCCCATTTTTTGTTGCCAGCCACCATGCACTGTCCCTTCTGCGGTGCCAACGACACCAAGGTCATCGACTCGCGTCTGGTCGCCGAGGGCGAACAGGTGCGCCGCCGGCGTGAATGCCTGGCCTGCGGCGAACGATTCACGACGTTCGAGACGGCCGAACTGGTGTTGCCGCGCCTGATCAAAACCGACGGCAGCCGCCAACCGTTCGACGAAGAAAAACTCCGCGCCGGCATGCAACGCGCGCTGGAGAAACGTCCGGTCAGCGTCGAGCGCCTCGAATCCTCTCTGGTCCACATCAAGCACAAGCTGCGCGCCACCGGCGAGCGCGAGGTCAAGTCCCTCGTGGTCGGCGAACTGGTCATGGCCGAGCTGCAAAAGCTTGATGAAGTCGCCTACATCCGCTTCGCTTCGGTGTACAAGCGCTTCCAGGACCTCAATGAATTCCGCGAAGAGATCGACCGCCTCGCCCGCGAACCGGTGAAAGAATGACCACCGCCGCCGAGCAGGCGATCCTCGACGCGCATTTCATGGCGCGCGCGCTGGAACTGGCGCGCAAGGGCCACTACACCACCCATCCCAATCCGCGGGTCGGTTGCGTGGTGGTGCGTGACGGGCAGATTGTCGGCGAAGGCTGGCATGAGCGCGCCGGCGAACCCCATGCCGAAGTCCACGCCCTGCGCGCCGCCGGCGAGCAGGCCCGGGGCGCCACGGCGTATGTGACCCTCGAACCTTGCAGCCACCACGGGCGCACGCCGCCGTGTGCCGACGCCTTGGTGACCGCTGGCGTTGCCCGGGTCGTGGCGGCGATGCGTGATCCCAATCCACAAGTTGCCGGGCGCGGTTTGCAGCGCCTGGCCGAGGCCGGTATCGCCACTGAAAGTGGGGTGCTGGAAGCGGAAGCACGCAAGCTCAATCAAGGTTTTCTGAAACGCATGGAGTTCGGCTTGCCATTCGTGCGGGTCAAGTTGGCCATGAGCCTCGACGGGCGCACGGCGATGGAAAGCGGCGAGAGCCAATGGATCACCGGCCCGGCGGCGCGTTCGGCGGTGCAGCGTTTGCGCGCTGAGGCGGCGGTAGTGCTGACCGGCGCCGACACGGTGCTGGCCGATGGCGCACGCTTGACCGTGCGCGCGGACGAACTCGGTCTGGACAGTGAGCAAACTGCGCTGGCCATGAGCCGCCCGCCATTGCGCGTGTTGATCGATGGCCGCCTGCGAGTGCCGCTGGATGCGCCGTTCTTCAAGGCCGGGCCGGCGCTGGTCGCCACCTGTGTCGCGGTCGAGGAGCAATACGCCAATGGCCCGGAATGCCTGATCGTGCCGGGTGCCGACGGCCAGGTCGATCTGCATCAATTGCTCATCGAACTGGCCAATCGAGGCACCAACGAGGTGCTGGTCGAGGCCGGGCCGCGTCTGGCCGGTGCCTTTGCGCAATTGGGGTTGGTCGACGAATTCGTGATCTTCATTGCCGGCAAATTCCTCGGCTCCACGGCGCGTCCGCTGCTCGACTGGCCGCTGGCGCAGATGAAAGACGCGCCAGAGCTGAAAATCACTGAAATCCGCGCGGTGGGCGATGACTGGCGGGTCACTGCGATCCCTGTCCCTTCAGCCCGCGTATAATTCCCGGCCATTGCGTTAGCGCTGGCCTCGTTCTCAAGGAGAACCCCATGTTCACCGGCATCATCGAATCCATCGGCAGTATCCGCGCACTGACCCCAAAGGGCGGTGATGTGCGGGTGCACGTCGCAACCGGCAAGCTCGATCTGAGTGACGTCAAACTCGGCGACAGCATCGCGGTCAACGGCGTTTGCCTGACCGCCGTCGAGTTGCCGGGCGACGGCTTTGCCGCCGACGTCAGCCGCGAAACCCTTGATTGCACCGCCATGAATGACCTGAAAAGCGGCAGCCCGGTCAATCTGGAAAAAGCCCTGACCCCGACCACTCGCCTCGGCGGGCATCTGGTCAGCGGTCACGTCGATGGTGTCGGCGAAGTGGTCTCGCGCAGCGACAACGCCCGCGCCGTGGAATTTCGCATCCGTGCGCCGAAAGAGCTGGCCAAGTACATCGCCCATAAAGGCTCGATCACCGTCGACGGTACCAGCCTGACCGTGAACGAAGTCGATGGCGCCGAATTCATGCTGACGATCATTCCGCACACCCTCAGCGAAACCATCATGGCTTCTTACAAGCCGGGCCGCCGGGTGAACCTGGAGGTCGACTTGCTGGCGCGTTATCTGGAGCGTCTGCTGCTGGGTGACAAGGCTGCGGAAAAGACCGCCGGCAGCACCATCACCGAAAGCTTTCTGGCCCAAAACGGCTACCTCAAATCCTGACTGAAGGGGGTGCCTTGTGGCGCTCAATAGCATCGAAGAACTGGTTGAAGACATCCGCCAAGGCAAGATGGTCATCCTCATGGATGACGAAGACCGCGAGAACGAAGGCGACCTGATCATGGCCGCCGAATGCTGCCAGGCCGAACACATCAACTTCATGGCCAAGCACGCCCGTGGCCTGATCTGCATGCCGATGAGCCGTGAGCGCTGCGAACTGTTGAAGCTGCCGCTGATGGCGCCACGCAACGGTTCCGGTTTCGGCACCAAGTTCACCGTTTCGATCGAAGCCGCCGAAGGCGTGACCACCGGCATCTCCGCCGCCGATCGCGCGCGCACCGTGCAAGCGGCAGCCGCCAAAGACGCCAAGGCTGAAGACATCGTCAGCCCGGGTCACATTTTCCCGCTGATGGCCCAGGCCGGCGGCACCCTCGCTCGCGCCGGCCACACCGAAGCCGCTTGCGACCTGGCGCGCATGGCCGGTTTCGAGCCGAGCGGGGTGATCTGCGAAGTGATGAACGACGACGGCACCATGTCCCGTCGCGCTGAACTCGAAGCATTCGCCGCCGAACACAACATCAAGATCGGCACCATCGCCGACCTGATTCACTACCGGATGATCCACGAACGTACCGTTCAGCGGATTGCCGAGCAGCCGCTGGATAGCGAACTGGGCCAATTCAACCTGGTGACCTATCGTGATTCGGTGGAAGGCGACGTGCACATGGCCCTGACGCTGGGCACTGTCTGCGCTGAGGAGCCGACGCTGGTTCGCGTGCACAACATGGACCCGCTGCGCGACCTGCTGATGGTCAAGCAACCGGGCCGCTGGAGCCTGCGCGCCGCCATGGCTGCGGTCGCCGAGGCCGGCAGCGGTGTGGTGCTGCTGCTCGGTCACCCGCTTGATGGTGACGTGCTGCTGGCGCATATCCGTGAAACCGGCGAGCAGGCAGCGCCGAAAAAACCGACCACCTACAGCATTGTCGGGGCCGGTTCGCAGATCCTGCGTGACCTCGGCGTGCGCAAGATGCGCTTGATGTCGGCACCAATGAAGTTCAATGCGATATCCGGTTTCGATCTGGAAGTTGTAGAATACGTGCCCTCCGAATAATGACCGGCTGTTTCCGGACTCCAATTCGCGGCAAATAATCACTGAGGGGCGCGTAGCAGACGCGTCCCGGCTCTTTTAGAGAACTGACGAATGACCCTGAAGACCATCGAAGGTACCTTCATCGCCCCTAAAGGCCGCTACGCTCTGGTAGTGGGCCGCTTCAACAGCTTCGTGGTTGAAAGCCTGGTCAGCGGTGCCGTTGATGCCCTGGTTCGCCACGGCGTGAGCGAAAGCGACATCACCATCATCCGCGCACCGGGCGCCTTCGAAATCCCGCTGGTTGCGCAGAAAGTCGCCCAGAAAGGCGAGTTCGCAGCGATCATCGCCCTCGGCGCGGTCATTCGTGGCGGTACTCCGCACTTCGAATACGTGGCTGGCGAGTGCACCAAAGGCCTGGCCCAGGTTTCCATGGAATTCGGCGTACCGGTTGCGTTCGGCGTGCTGACCGTCGATTCCATCGAGCAAGCCATCGAACGTTCCGGCACCAAGGCCGGTAACAAAGGTGCCGAAGCTGCCCTGTCCGCTCTGGAAATGGTCAGCCTGCTGGCACAGTTGGAGGCCAAGTGATTAGCGACGAAAGCGATCGTTTCAACCCGCGCGATCCGAAACCTTCGGATGCCGGCAAGCCGTCGAAGAGCGCCAAGCGTCGCGAAGCCCGTCAGCTCGCGACCCAGGCGCTGTACCAGTGGCACATGGCCCGGCAATCGCTGAACGAGATCGAAGCGCAGTTTCGCGTTGATAACGATTTCACCGATGTCGACGGCGCCTACTTCCGTGAAATCCTTCACGGGGTTCCGCAGTTCAAGACCGAAATCGACACTGCCCTGACGCCTTGCCTGGATCTGGCGATCGAAGAGCTCGACCCGGTTGAACTGGCGGTTCTGCGCCTGTCGACCTGGGAACTGCTCAAGCGCGTCGACGTGCCGTACCGCGTTGTGATCAACGAAGGTATCGAACTGGCCAAGGTGTTCGGTTCGACCGACGGCCACAAGTTCGTCAACGGTGTGCTCGACAAGCTGGCCCCGCGCCTGCGTGAAGCTGAAGTGAAGGCGTTCAAGCGCTGATCGGCGCTTGAATACTTTTTCTCGGCCATGGGCGAGTTTGAGCTGATCCGCAATTTCTTCGCCGCCGCGCCTTGTGCGCAGGGCGGCGAAGGCGTTGCTCTGGGGATCGGCGACGACTGCGCCTTGCTGGCGGTTCCCGCAGGGGAACAGCTGGCGGTTTCCACCGATACGCTGGTGGCCGGTGTGCATTTCGCCGACCCCTGCGATCCGTTTCTGCTCGGTCAGCGCTCGCTGGCCGTCGCGGTCAGTGACCTGGCCGCCATGGGCGCCGCGCCCGTTGCCTTCACCCTTGCCCTGACCTTACCGACGGTAACCGCCGATTGGCTGCAAGCCTATGCCCGTGGTCTGAACCGCATGGCGCAAAGCTGCGGCGTCGCCCTGGTCGGCGGCGATACCACGCGCGGGCCGTTGAGCCTGACGGTCACCGTGTTCGGCCGCGTACCCGCTGGCCAGGCCTTGACCCGCAGCGGTGCGCAGGCCGGTGATCTGCTCTGCGTCGGCGGCGAACTGGGCAATGCGGCCGGCGCCTTGCCGCTGGTATTGGCTCAACGTGATGCCGAAGCGCATATCGCCCAGCCGCTGCTCGATCATTACTGGTCGCCACAACCGCAACTGGCGCTCGGTCAGGCCCTGCGCGGCAAGGCCACGGCGGCACTGGACATCTCCGACGGCCTGCTCGCCGATTGCGGGCATATCGCGCTGGCGTCGAAGGTGCGACTTGAGATTGAACGCGAGCGTGTACCGTTGTCGGATGCTTTAGTCGCGTTTCTCGGCCAGCGCGGTGCCGAGCGCGCGGCATTGAGCGGTGGTGATGATTACGTACTGGCCTTCACCTTGCCGTCCGCCGAGTTGCCGGCACTGCTGGCCGACGGCTGGCCGATCCATGTGATCGGGCAAGTGCTGCCGGGCCAGGGCGTGCTGCTGCTGGACCGCGACCGACGCGACATCACTCCGCAGATTCGCGGCTACCAACATTTTCAGGAGACACCGTGACAGATCACCCGAAACAGGTTCCTGCCGAATTCGTGCCTCCTTCGGTCTGGCGCAATCCGTGGCATTTCCTCGCGTTCGGCTTCGGCTCCGGCACGTTGCCAAAAGCCCCGGGCACGTGGGGTTCGCTGGTGGCGCTGCCGTTCATTCCGCTGTGGCAGATGCTGCCCGACTGGGGCTACTGGCTGATGCTCGGCATCACCATGCTGTTCGGCTTCTGGCTGTGCGGCAAAGTCGCTGACGATTTGCGCGTTCACGACCACGAAGGCATCGTCTGGGACGAAATGGTCGGCATGTGGATCACCCTGTGGCTGGTGCCGGAAGGCTGGTACTGGTTGCTCGCGGGTTTTCTGGTGTTCCGCTTCTTCGATATTCTCAAGCCGTGGCCGATCCGCTGGATCGACAAGCATGTGCATGGCGGCGTCGGCATCATGCTCGACGACGTGCTGGCCGGTGTGTTCGCCTGGCTGGCGATGCAAGGGCTGGTATGGGTATTCGCCTGATTCGACTCACGTGAGGAACCACGCAATGCTGCGACGCGGGTTGGCGCTGCTGCTTCTGGCTCTGCTGGGCACGTTCGCCCACGCGCAGGCCGCCGCGCCTGTGCCCGCGGTCATCCACCTGGCCAGCGAAGACTGGGAGGATTACACCGCCGCCGATGGTCACGGTCTGGCCTGGGACGTGTTGCGCAAAGTGTTCGAGCCGGCCGGGGTCAAGCTGGATATCCGCACGGTGCCGTACACCCGTTCGATCGGGTTGGTGCAGTTGAAGGAAGTCGACGCGCTGGTCGGCTCCTACCGCGACGAAGCCACGCAGGTGCTGTACCCGCAGTGGAAGTTCGATTCCGATCACATCTACGCGCTGGGCCTGGCCAGCAGCCCGCCGCCGACCCTGGCGACCCTGGGCAGATACCGTTTGGCCTGGGTGCGCGGCTACCGTTACGAAAACTACTTGCCGAACATCCAGCGCTTCAACCAGATCGAAAGGCGCACCGGCATTCTGCTGATGCTCAAGCAGGGCCGGGCGGATTACTACATCGATGCGCTGACCGAGATTGAAGCGGTCGTGCGCGATGCCGCAGATCCCGCGCAGTTTCGCTATTCGCATCTGGCTGAGTTGCCGCTGTTTCTCGGTTTCGCTGATACCCCGCAGGCTCGCGCGTTGATGGCGCTGTATGACCGGCGCATGGCGGAACTGGTCAAGAGCGGAGAGCTGAAGCCGGTCTTCGAGAGGTGGAAGCAGCCGTATCCGTTCAACCCGAACTGAAGCCCAACGCAAATCCCTGTAGGAGCTGCGGCACGCTGCGATCTTTTGATCTTGATATCAAGCCAGATCAAAAGATCGCAGCCTCGTTGCACTCGACAGCTCCTACAGGGAGCGGCGGTGCTGGCGGCAGCTGTCATCAAACTTTTTGATGTTTATGCCCGATAATTCAGCCTAAGCGTCTACAGGAACCTGCTGTTACAATGCCGGCCTGCGAATTTTCAGTCTTCTAGATCAGGAGCACATCGGTGCCTGTCGTCTTCGTCGCCGCTTCCAAGCTGCCAACGCCTTTTGCGCAATTCACCATGCACGGCTTTCTCGATGAGAGCACCGGGCGTGAGCACGTCGTGCTGAGCCTCGGTGAAATTGCCGATGGCGCCCCGGTACTCGGTCGCCTGCATTCCGAATGCCTGACCGGCGATGCCTTGTTCAGCCAGCGTTGTGACTGCGGCTCGCAACTGGAAGCCGCGTTGCAGGCGATCGCCCGCGAAGGCCGGGGCGTGCTGCTGTATCTGCGTCAGGAAGGGCGCGGCATCGGTCTGCTGAACAAGATCCGTGCCTACGAGTTGCAGGATGGCGGCGCTGACACCGTGGAAGCCAACGAGCGTCTGGGCTTTGCTGCCGATCAGCGCGACTACGCCATGTGCCTGCCGATGCTCGAACACTTGGGCGTGAAATCCCTGCGCTTGATGACCAACAACCCGCGCAAGGTCAAAGCGCTGACCGACATGGGCATCGTCGTCGCCGAACGCGTGCCGCTGCACACCGGCCACAATCCGCACAACAAACTCTACCTGGCGACCAAGGCCAGCAAGCTCGACCACATGATGGGCAACGAGCATCAGGGCGAGGCCGACCGCGCGTGACCCGCGGCCAGGTGCGGCGGCGGTTGGCGGTGGCCTGGTGGCAATACCTGGCGCTGGCGCTGTTGCCGCTGTTCGTGCTCAACGCGCTGTTCGGTGAAGGCCAGGGCCTGTTGCCAGTGCTGGCGATGCCCTTGTTCATCGCCGGCGTCGCCTCGATGTTTGTCAGCCTGAAGTATTTCGCCCGCTACAAACACGCCCTGATCGCCACGCAAAAAGCCCTCGATACCGCCGAAGAACCCGCCGCCTGGATTGCCCTTGCGGCGCGTCGGCGTACGGCGTTGCTGGTAGCGTCCCTGCCGGCCTGGATTGGCGCACTGGCGGTGTTCGTCGGCCTCGAAGCCGTGCCGTTGATGCTGCTGGCGCTGTCCACCGCCGTGCTGTTCTACCTCTACCGTATTCCGCGTCAACTCGGTTGATGCCTCGCCTGTGGCTGGCGGTTGTGCTGCTCGCCCTGAGCAGTCAGGTTCCGGCCGCATTGCGGGTGGTCAGCCTCGCGCCGTCGCTTTCCGAAATCGTCGTTGAACTGGACTCTGCCGACCTGTTGGTCGGCGTGCTGGATGCGGGCGAGCGGCCGCCGGCAATTGCCGATGTTGCGTCTGTGGGGCGCTACGGTCAGCTCGACATGGAGCGCTTGCTCAGCCTGAAGCCGGATTTGCTGCTGCTCTGGCCCGGCAGCGTCGGCGCCGGGCAGCGTGATCAGCTCAAACGTCTGAACATTCCAACCTTCGTCGCCGAGCCGCATACATTGGCGCAACTGGCGACGCAAATCGAAGCGATCAGTAAACAGCTGGGGCGTCCTGAACGTGGGGCGAAACGAGCGGCCGAATTGCGCGAGCAGCTGAATGATCTGCGCCAGCGTTATCGTCGTGATGTGCCGCTGCGGGTGTTTTATCAGGTCTGGGACAAGCCGCTGTACACCATCGGTGGCGGGCAGATCATCAGCGATGCGCTTGAGGTGTGCGGCGCGCGCAATGTCTTCGCCGAGCTGAATCTGCCGGCACCACAAGTGAGTATCGAGGCGGTATTGCAGCGTGATCCCGAGGTGATTGTCGCAGGTGATCAGGCCCAGCTAGGGGCGTGGAAGGCCTGGCCGCAGGTGGCGGCGGTCAGGCAGGGGAGACTGCTATTGGTCACTGACAAAGGCCTGGAACGGCCCAGTGGTCAGATGATCAGTGCGACCGCCAAACTCTGCCAATTGATCGCGCCGGATCGGTAGACCGCATCGCCTGTATTCGCGAGCAGGCTCGCTCCCACACTGGATTTGCGGTGAAAACAAACTGTGTGGCCGCACTCAGTCTACTGTGGGAGCGAGCCTGCTCGCGAAGAGGCCAGCCAGCCAATACAAATCTCAGCTCAGAGTTCAGGAGTCCAGGTGACCCCAAACATCCACGCCCGACCTTCCTCGCGATAGCCATACTGCGCGCCGTCATAGCTGTAGTTCGCCCGGCTGTAGCCCTTGTCCAGCAAGTTATCTACCTTCAGATCCAGCTTGATCTCACGGTTCAGCGCCCAACTGCTGCGCAGCCCGAGCGTGCCGTAGCCGCCAAGCGACTGGGTGTTGTTCAAGTCGTCGTAACTGCCACTGACCAATTGCCAGCTGGCGCCCACACCCAAGCGATCGAACTGCCGATCCAGATCCCAACTGGCCGTGCGCCGCGCCCGTCGCGCCAGGGTATGCCCGGTATCGCGATCTCGCGGGTCAATGATCGCCACGCCGAGATTGCTCTGCCAGCCAAACAGCTCCTGCTTCAGCGCTGCTTCAAAACCGTTGATGCGCGCTGACGCAACGTTCTGCGGGCGTGAGTTGCTACCGAAGATGATCGCGTCTTGCAGATCGGTGCGGTAAATCGAGGCTTCCAGCCGCGCGCTGTCGCTCAATTGGCTGCGCCATTGCAGTTCGTAGCTTTTCGAGGTTTCCGGTTTCAGGTCGGGATTGCTGAAATCCGGGTAGTACAGGTCGTTGAAGGTCGGCGCACGGAACCCTTCGCTGTAGCTCAGCAGCACGTCGTTATCCGGATTGAGCGGCAGGGTGAAAGTGCCGCTCCAAGTGTTCTGGCTGCCGAACTGCTGGTTGTCGTCGTGGCGCACGCCGATCTCGGTGGAGAAGCTGTCGGCCTGATAGCGATGCTGGATGAACGCTGCGCGATTCCAGCGGCTGTCCTCGTCGAACGCAGTGCTGCTGTTGATCCGGTCTTCGTACCAGTCACCACCGAGGATCAGGCTGTTGCGCGGGTCGAGCGTCAGGTCGTTCTGCCAGTTCACTGAGTCGCGATAGGTGTTGAACACCGTGCGCTCGTCACTGAGCTTGTCGAAAGTCTTCTCGCGGTTTTCGCTGTGGCCGAATTCGACGCGGGTTTTCCAGGTTTCGTTGACCCGCGCATCGACGTAACTGCTCACGCTACTGATATTGAAGTCGCTGTACGGCTGCTGTTGCACCGACTCAAACGTGTCCATGTCGAAGCGGCCGAACGGATTGTCGAATTCGCTCCTGCCACGGTTATCCAGCAGGTTGGCGCCGACTTCGATGTCCTCGTTCAGCGCGTGGCTGAGGCTCAGGCTGAGGGATTTGTTGCGATAGGCGTCATGGTCGCTGTCGCTTGGATACGAATCGTGAGTACGGTCGAGCCCGGCCGTTTCGTCGAGGCTGGCGCCGAGGTTGAAACGGGTTTTGTCGTCACCGCCGGACAAACCGAGGCTGCGCTGCCAACTCTGTTGGCTGCCGAAGCCGAAGTGCAGGCGTGGCTGCAAGCCTTGCCCAGTGCCGCGTCGGGTGAAGATCTGGATTACCCCGCCAATCGCGTCGCTGCCGTAAATCACCGAGCGCGAACCACGCAGCACTTCGACGCGCTCGATCTGCTCGATGTTCAGATGCTGCAGGTTGCTGTCGCCGGAAGTCGAGTTGCCGATGCGCTGGCCATCGACCAGCACCAGGCTCTGCGCCGATTGCGTGCCGCGAATGTAGATCCCCGGCAGACTGCCGCGCCCGCCAGTCTGCGCCACTTGCACGCCGGGCACGCGACGCAGCAGATCGGGCACGTCGCTTGGTTGCAGGCGATCAATGTCTTCGCGGGTGAACACGGTGTTGGCGGCGCTGCTGTCGTTGCGCGCCTCGACCTGACGATTGGCGCTGATCAACGTGTCCGGCAGCTTCAGCGCCTGATCGCGCTCGAAGGTGTCGGCGACAGCGCTTGCGGTTGGCAGCAGGAGGAAGGGCAGGGCGAGGCGGGAGAGGTTCATGGCAATCTATGGTCTTTGCAAAACCATGTAGGAGCTGCCGAAGGCTGCGATCTTTTGATTTTGCTTTTTAAAGGTTCCGGAGCTGCCGAAGAGCAAGATCAAAAGATCGCAGCCTTCGGCAGCTCCTACAAGGGATTGCGTCAGCTGTTGAGCAATGCCAGCCGCTGGCGAATCGACGCTTCGATCCCGGCCTCATCCAGCCCGCACTCGGCAAGCATCTGCGCCGGTTTCGCATGCTCGACGTAAATGTCCGGCAAGCCCAGATGCAGCATCGACTTGAGGATGTTCTCGCGGGCGAGGAATTCGCTGACCGCGCCACCGGCGCCGCCCATGATTGCGTTCTCTTCGATAGTCACCAGCAACTCGTGGTTGCCGGCGATCTCGCGCACCAGCGCTTCATCCAGCGGTTTGACGAAACGCATGTCGACCACGGTGGCGTCGAGCTTCTCGGCGACTTTCAAGGCTTCGCTCAGTTGCACGCCGAACACCAGCATGGCGACTGTGCTGCCCTGACGACGGACGATGCCCTTGCCGATTTCGATCGCTTCGAGATCTTTTTCGATGACTGCATTCGGCCCGCTGCCACGCGGGTAACGCACTGCCGCCGGGCCGTTGTAGAGGTGGCCGGTGGTGAGCATCTTGCGCAATTCGTTTTCATCGCTCGGGGTCATGATGAGCATGCCCGGGATGCAGCGCAGGTACGACAGGTCGTAGCTGCCAGCGTGGGTCGGGCCGTCTTCGCCGACCAGGCCGGCACGGTCGATGGCGAACAGCACGTCAAGGTTCTGCACGGCGACGTCGTGTACCAGTTGGTCGTAACCGCGTTGCAGGAATGTCGAATAGATCGCCACCACCGGTTTCGCGCCTTCGCAGGCCATGCCGGCAGCGAAAGTGACCGCGTGCTGCTCGGCAATCGCCACATCGAAATAACGCTCGGGGAAGCGCTCGCTGAACGCCACCAGATCCGAGCCTTCTTTCATCGCCGGGGTAATTCCGACCAGACGAGCGTCAGCCACCGCCATGTCGCACAGCCACTCGCCGAACACCGCCGAATACTTCGGCCCGCTGGCGGCTTTCGGCGCGGCGGCCGGGGCGTCCAGAGGTTCGAGTTTGGTGATGGCGTGGTAGCCGATCGGGTCGACTTCCGCCGGGGCGAAGCCTTTGCCTTTCTTGGTGACGATGTGCAGGAACTGCGGGCCTTTGAGATCGCGCATGTTGCGCAGGGTGGCGATCAAGGTTGGCAGATCGTGGCCGTCGATCGGGCCGATGTAATTCCAGCCCAGCTCTTCGAACAGGGTGCCGGGGACCAGCATGCCTTTGGCATATTCTTCGGTACGACGGGCGATTTCCCAGGCGCCGGGCAGGCGCGAAAGGACTTTCTTGCTGCCCTCGCGCATGCTCGCGTATGTGCGGCTGGAAAGGATCTTCGCCAGATAATTCGACAACCCGCCGACGTTGCGCGAGATCGACATATCGTTGTCGTTGAGAATCACCAGCATGTTGGCGTTGACTTCCGGCGCATGGTTGAGCGCCTCGAAGGCCATGCCGGCGGTCAGCGCGCCGTCGCCGATCACGGCAATGGCCTTGCGATCGCTGTCCTGCAGGCGGGCAGCAATGGCCATGCCCAGCGCGGCGCTGATCGAAGTGCTGGAGTGGCCGACGCCAAAGGTGTCGTACTCGCTCTCGGAGCGGCGCGGGAATGCGGCAATGCCGTCCTTCTGACGCAGGCTGGCCATGCGCTCGCGGCGACCGGTGAGGATCTTGTGCGGATACGCCTGATGCCCGACGTCCCACAGCAGACGGTCGTCCGGGGTGTCGAAGACGTAATGCAGCGCGATAGTCAGCTCGATCACGCCCAGGCCGGCACCGAAATGCCCACCGGTCTGGCCGACCGTGTAGAGCAATTCCAGGCGCAACTCATCGGCCAGGGTTTCCAGCTCGGCTTCGCCTAACCGGCGCAGGCCGTCCGGCGTGTTCGCGCGGTCGAGCAGGGGCGTGGTCGGGCGCTTGCGGGGAATCTCATGAAACGTCGTGGGCATCAGGCGAATCGTTATAGGTATAAAAGATGCGGCAGTTTACCTGATGCATCGGCCCCTGCCCACGCGTTGGTCTTTTTTGGCCGATACGCCGTCAGTTGCGCCGCTCGACGATATACCGCGCCAGCTCGCGCAACGGCTCGGCGGCCGCGTCAAACGGTCGCAGCGCCTGCAGGGCCTGATCGCGCAGTTCCAGAGCGTAGGCCTTGGCAGCGTCGAGGCCGAGCAGGGCCGGGTAGGTCGGTTTGTCCCGGGCAATGTCGGCGCCCTGACGTTTGCCGAGGGTCGCGGTGTCGCTTTCCACGTCGAGGATGTCGTCCTGCACCTGAAAGGCCAGGCCGATGGCCTGTGCATAAGTCTGCAATGCCTGCAGCTGATCAGGCTGGGCGCGGCCGCTGGCCAGGGCACCAAGCTTGACGCTGACTTCAATCAGCGCGCCGGTCTTGTGTCGGTGCATCTGCTCGAGGGCCGTTTGATCGAGCTTGAGACCGACCGAACCGAGGTCGATGGCCTGGCCACCGACCATGCCCGCCGGACCGGCTGCGTGCGCCAGCGCCGTGACCATCTGCAGACGGATTTCGCTGCTGCAATCGCTCAGGCGCGGGTCGAGCAGGGCGCTGAAGGCCAGGCTCTGCAAGCCGTCACCGGCGAGGATCGCGCAGGCTTCGTCGAATTTCTTGTGGGTCGTCGGCTGGCCGCGACGCAGATCGTCATCGTCCATCGCCGGCAAATCGTCATGCACCAGCGAGTAGGCGTGGATCAACTCGACCGCACAGGCCGCGCCACTGGCCTGTTCAGCCTTTGCGCCGAGGGCTTCGCACGCCGCGTAAGCCAGCAACGGGCGCACGCGCTTGCCGCCGTTCATCACGCTGTAGCGCATAGCTTCGTAGAGCCGCGCCAGTTCCGGCAGCGGCGCGTTGAACAGCGTTTCCAGCGCCGCGTTGACCCGGGCCTGACTGCTCGCCGAATACGCCGCGATCATTCTGGCTCATCCGCGTCGAAGGGTTCCTCGGCGAGCTCGCCATCGCGCTCCAGCAGCACCTGCACTTTCTGCTCGGCCTGGGCCAGCGCCGCCTGGCAGTCACGTGTCAGGCCGATGCCCTGCTCGAAAGCGGTCAGCGAGTCTTCCAGCGACAATTCACCGTTCTCCAGACGCTCGACCAGTGTTTGCAGGTCGGCGAGGGATTGTTCGAAATCCAGTGCAGCTTTTTTGCGGGCCATGGCGGCAATTTCCGGTAGACGTTAAACCGGCGCGACACTAGCAGATAGGGGGGGTATGGGCAAATGAGCGGGCCGTCGCCAAGCCTCTCCATAACGCTCGGCGAGTCAATCCGGATAGTTGATTTTGTAACGCGTACTGCGTCCGCCGCCCGGCAGGCGTTGCAAGCAGCCCTTGTCCAGCAACTCCGCCAGATGCCGCGTCGCGGTGGCTTTGGATACTTTCGCAACCGCTTGATATTGCCCTGCGCTGAGGCCCTGTTCGAAACCGCGTTCACCGCCATCGAGCAAGCGATTGAGCACTTTGATCTGCTCCGCTGAAAGGTCGGATTCGCGGTGCGCCTGCCAGAAGCGAGTCTTGCCCAACACCGAATCTATCCGGGTGATGGCTTGCTGAAGGCTGCGCAGCAGTGTCTGCAAAAACCAGGTCAGCCATTCGGTGATATCGAGCGTGGCCTTTTGGCTCGACTCCAGAATCCGGTAGTAACCGGCGCGATCCTCAAGAATGCTTGCGGACATTGCGTAGAAGCGGATCGCCTGCGCTTCGCCTTGAGCCAGCGCCAGATCGGTGATGGTGCGGGTCAGACGACCGTTGCCGTCGTCGAAAGGGTGCAGAGTGACAAACCAGAAATGCGCGATGCCGGCGCGTAACAGCGGATCCAGCGAAACCTGATCGCGGCTGGCTTCGAACCAGCTAAAAAATCGCTCAATTTGCTGTTCCAGCCCTTGGCGCGGTGGCGCCTCAAAGTGAACCGTTGGCCGGTCGAGTCGTCCGGACACCACCTGCATCGGTTCGTCGCCGCGCAAGGTACCGACGAGCATTGGCCGCGCGCTCAACATCGCTTCCTCGGCGGGGAAAAGCCAGGTGTGCCATTCCAGCAATCGGGCCAGGGTCAGCGGCTCGTCGAAGCCATGGGTGGCATCGAGCATCAATTGCGCCAAGCCCTCGCTACGCTGGCTGACGCTATCGCGATCAACCCATTCCAGACCCAGGCGCCGGGCCAGAGAAGAACGCACGGAGCCGACATTCAGTTGCTCACCTTCGATGGCGGAGGAGGTGACGATGTTCTGAAGCAACGCATCGAGCTCGCTCTGTGCGCTCATCGAATCGCCCACTGAGCCGGCCATTCCCAAGAGTCGGCCCTGCGTCTGCACGCACTCGCGCAGCAGCGGGGCGAGGCGCTCGGCTTGCCAATTGAAGTCGGGCCAATCCGGTTGTTGCCAGATCCAGTGCGCGGTCATTGATCACCTGTCGTAGAAGCGTGAGCCGAATAAAAACGCTATTCGGCTCATTTGGTGAGCCGAATATGCCGGCTATTCGGCTCATCGTCTACCCGGATGGCGCGATTCCTACAGCAATCACACATGTATCCGATTGTTAAAAAACTGCCAAATCGCTAATCTTCGCGGCTTCTACGGCCCCGACAGTTGCGGGGCGTTCAGACGAAACGCAGTTCACCGCTGTGAAGTACCGAGGATCGGGTGCAAGGTTTCGTTCAAGGCATGGCAGGAGGCGTCACATGCGTTCATTTCTTTTGCTGCTGATCGGCTTCGCCTGCGCGCCTGTGCTGTGGGCCGCGCCGGCTGCGCAATTGTCCGAGCCGGTCGGCGGCTGGCGTTATCACGGCCTGCTCGATCGCTCGGAAAATTCGCAGGTCGCCTACCCGACGCCGCCGATCGATCGCGGCATTCAGCGCAATCGCACGATGATCCAAGGCCAGCTCAAAGCCCTCGGCCACATGCGTCCGCCGCACAGCCTCGCCGTCAACGGCAATCCATTGAATCTGTACACCGATGATCAGGGACGTTTTGCCCGGCCCTACGCATTTGGCGCCGGTTCCAACAGCGTCGAAGTGATCAGCGCCGAGGGCCAGTCGCTCAAGCGCGTGCAATTTTATGAAGCAAATAATCTGCGCACGCCGGCGCGGATTCGTCTTGTCTTGGGATGGGACGACCCTAAAGCCGAGCTGGATCTGCATATTGTCACCCCCGACGGTCAGCATGCCTTTTGGGCACGGCCGGCGCTGAGCAATGGCGGCGGCCTCGACCCGGATGGTGTCGACGGCCCCGGCCCGGAAATGTTCACCATGACCGCGCCGCTGCACGGCACGTATCTGGTCTACGTCAACTATTGGGGCAACTACGGCGATGGTGGCTATAACTTCGAGGAAACCAGTAATCAGAACGAGGTGATCACCTCGCAGATCACCCTGGTGCTCAACGAAAACACCGTCGACGAAAAACGCGAAACCTTCATCGTGCCCCTGCGGGCGATCGGTGATCTGCTGCTGGTCAAGACTTTCAACTATTAAGCATCCCGCCACGGATGAACTCGGATGTTGTGAACATGAGCGATAACACTGTGACTCCAGCTGCCGCGACACCGGCGGCCAAACCTTCGCGGCGCTGGCCGCTGGTCGTGCTCGGCCTGTGCCTGGTGGCCGGTGTGGCGGGCGGTTTCGGCTGGCTGCTGCTCAAGCCCAAAGCGCCGCCAGCGGCACTGGCCAGTGACAGGCTCGGCCTCGGTCGTCCGGACGCCTTGCTCGAAACCCGTTCGCTGAGCCAGTTGCCCAAGGACCTCCTGACGGTGCCGTTTCTCAAGGCCACGCTCACCGAGGATTTCGTCTTCTATTACGAAACCCACGCCGATCGCCTCGGCCTGATCGGCAGCCTGCGGCGGATCATCTACGAGCATGACCTGAAGTTGCAGGACAGCCTGATCGAGCAGCTTTTCGATCAACCGGCCGATGTTGCGCTGTGGCGTGGCGCCGATGGTCGTTTGAAGGATTTCCTGCTGGTGATGGATCGCGGCGGGTTGGCCAAGCTGCTCGAGCCATTGGCGAAAGTGGCGCTGGATGACACCCAGCTCAGCATCTTCGGCACTCTCAAAGTCGGCAGCGACGAAGTGCCGCTGTATCAACTCAGCTACAACGCCAGCAAATCGCTGCTGTTTGCGTCGCGCGGCGACAAACTGGTGGTGCTGTCCAATCCAGCCAAGTACTACGACCCGGAAAGCGGCGTCTCGGAAGAATCGGGTCGCGTCTCCGCGCAAGCGCTGGCGGCGTTGCTCAACGGTGAAAAACTTTTCCCCGAAGCGTTCGGCTTGCCGGCGAAAAGCCCGGAAACCAAGCAGCGTCTGTCGGTCAATTCCAGCGTGCTCGCCATGGGCTATCAGCGCTTCATCCCGAATTTCGCCGGACTGCGTTTCGACATGGACGACAAGGGCTGGCACAGCTATCTGGCCATGGATGAACTGGAAAACCAGCCGGACTTCGATTTCAAACCGGTCTGGCAAGCGATGCCGCTGGGGGCGAGCGCTTGCGTGACCCTGCCAGTGGCGGCCGAACCGCAGAAGCCGATATTGATCAAACTCGGCGCCGAAGAAGCGGTGGCGCAGACCCTCACCGAACATGTCGCCGGCGCGGCCGGCCTGTGCTGGTACGCCGATTCGCGGTTGTACACACCGTTGCTGGTCGCCAGCCTCAAAGACAAGGACAGCAGCAAGCTTGATGATGATCTGGGCAAGTTGTTCGGCTCGATGGTCGGCGCGTTCGAAGCCAATGTCGCCGAAAGCGTATTCCCGGTGATCGACAAGCAGGAAGGCCAGAGCCACGTCTGGCAGCGTCAGGTCAGTTCCAGTTTCGGGCCGTACGCGGCGAAGACCGCCGAGAACCCGGAGGCGATTTCCGGCAAGGCGTTCATGAAAGTCAGCCTCGCCCGTCACGGCTCGACGCTGCTGTTTTCCCTCGACGACAAACTCGTCGACAAAGCCCTCGGCACCCTCGACAAGCGCTTCCCGCCGATGGCCGACGTTTTGCCAAAAGACGTACTGATGCCGATCTACCTCGGCCCGGACGCGATGGCGCAACTGATGCAGCGCGAAACCCTCGACAGCCTGCCGCAGGACATGGAGCCGGTGTTCTACAACGCCGCACAAACCTACCTGATACCAAAACTGCGCACCCTTGGCGGCTACGGCAAATATGCCCTGACCCTGCCCGAAGGCAGTGAGCCGGACGGCCACTGGCAATGGCTGCCGCTGGAATGGAAGGCGCTGTGAGCGCACTGATCCGCAGCCTCGGCTTGCTTGCTTTGCTGCTGAGCGCAGGCGCCCGTGCGGTTGAAGCGCCAGCGCTCGACCCGGCGCAATCCCAGGTGTTTCGCGCCTGGTTTGTGCGTATTGCTCAAGAGCAATTGAGCCAAGGCCCAAGCCCGCGCTGGTATCAGCAGGACTGCGCCGGCCTGGTGCGCTTTGCCGCCAACGAAGCGCTGAAAGTCCACGACGACAAATGGCTGCGCAGCAATGGTCTGTCCAATCGCTACCTGCCGCCGGAACTGACGCTGAGCAACGAGCAACGCAAGCTCGCGCAACAGTGGCAGCAGGGCGGCGGCAAGGTCGGGCCGTACGTCAACGCGATCAAACTGATTCAGTTCAACAGCCACCTGGTCGGCCGCGATGTGGCGCAGGCGCGGCCCGGTGACCTGATGTTTTTCGATCAGGGCGACGACCAGCACCTGATGATCTGGATGGGCCGCTACATCGCCTATCACACCGGCACCACCACCCCCACTGACAACGGCATGCGTTCGGCAAGCCTGCAGCAACTCATGACATGGAAGGACACCCGATGGATACCCGACGCAGCCAACCCCAACTTCATCGGCGTCTATCGACTGAACTTTCTCTCCCAATGACCGGTGCCCGCATGTTGCGTATCTGTTCGCGAATTTCTTTGCTGTTGGCGTTGTTGCTGCCGTTTTCCTGCGTCAACGCCGAAGACTCGGTGGAGCCGAGCAATTACACGCCGGTGGCCGGTGAGAGTTTCTTCCTGCTCGCCGACAGCAGTTTTGCCAGCGACGAGCCGGCGATGGTCCGCCTCGAAGCCCCGGGTCGTGACTACCGGCGCTTTCGCATGGAGCCGTACGGCGGCGCCGACATTCGCGTGTATCGCATCGACAAGCCGCTGGATTTCCTCAAGCGCCAGAAGAACCTGCACCGCGTCGTCAGTGACGGCCAGTTCAAGGGCGAAGGTTTGTCCAACACTCTCGCGTATCTATGGGACAACTGGTATCGCAAATCCCGGCGGGTGATGCAGCGTGCGTTCTCTTACGAATCGCGCAAGCAGGTCACCGAAGAAGTGCCGGAACTGAAAATGGGCGAGGCCATGGCCGCGCCGACGCCGTACGACGCGCAGCCGCAATTTGCGCTGATCCCGGGTCTGCCGGTGGTCAGCCAGTTCCGTTATCCACTGTGGCAGGCCAAGCCGATCCAGCCACCGACCGGGGTCAATCTGGCCGGCTCGTCCAGCGACTTCGTCAGCGTCTCGCCGGGCAACGTTTACATTCCGCTGGGTAATCTGAAACCGGGGCTGTATCTGGTCGAAGCGCTGATCGGCAAGTACCGCGCGACCACCATGGTTTTCGTCTCCAACACCGTTGCGGTGAGCAAGATTGCCGGTGATGAATTGCTGGTCTGGGCCGCGCGCAAACACGAAGGCAGCTCGGTGCCGAAGGTCAACGTGCTGTGGACCGATGGCCTCGGCGTCATGAGCAGCGGTGCTACCGATGCCGACGGTCTGCTGCGTCTGAAACACGTCAGCCCGGAGCGTTCGTTCGTCATTGGCGAGGACGAAGAGGGCGGCGTGTTCGTCTCGGAAAACTTCTACTACGACAGCGAAATCTACGACACCAAACTGTATGCCTTCACCGATCGGCCGCTGTATCGCCCGGGCGATTGGGTGTCGCTGAAAATCGTCGGTCGCGAGTTCAAGAATGCCCGGGATTCGGTGCTGCCGGGTGCGGCGGATGTCAGTGTCAGCGTGCTCGATGCCACGGGGACCGAACTGCAAACCCTCAATCTGAAGCTCGATTCGAAAGCAGGTACCCAGGGTCGCTTCCAGTTGCCGGATAACGCCGTGGCCGGTGGTTACGAGATCCGTTTCAACTACAAGGATCAGGCCTACAGCAGTGCTTTCCGCGTCGCTGAATACATCAAGCCGCATTTCGAAATCTCGCTGAATCTGGCCAAGCAGGATTACCGCACCGGTGAGCCGGTGAAAGGCAGTCTGGTGCTGCTCTATCCGGACGGCAAACCGGTGGCCAACGCCAAATTGAGCCTGAGCCTGCGCGCCCAGCAACTGTCGATGGTCGACAACGAGCTGCAATACCTCGGGCAATTCCCGGTGGAACTAACCAGCACCGAACTGACCACCGACAGCAAAGGCAACGCGACCCTCGATTTGCCGGCAGCCGATAAACCGAGCCGCTACATGCTCACCGTGTTCGCCAGCGATGGCGCGGCGTATCGGGTCAAGACCACCAAGGAAATCCTCATCGACCGTGGCGCGGCGAGTTTTCGCTTGAGCGCGCCGCAACGCTTCAGTGCAGTCGGTGACAAGGTTGCGTTCAGCTACGCCAACGAGGGCGGCACTGAGCAAAGCAAAGCGGTGACCCCAAGCACGTATGGTTGGGTGCGTCTGGAAGACCAGAGCACAGGCGAGGGCAAACTCGCGGCGAATGACAAAGGCTTCAGCATGGCCTTCGAACGTCCGGGCACGTACAACCTGACGCTGAAGGATCAACACGGTCGCGTCCTCGGCGCCACCGGCCATTCGGTCACCGGCGACGGTGTGAAAGCGGTGCCGGGCACAGTGGAAATCGTCCTCGACAAGCCCGAGTACAAGGCGGGCGAAGAAGCGCTGGCGCTGATCACCTTCCCTGAGCCGGTCAGCGACGCACTGCTGTCGCTGGAGCGCGACAAGGTCGAGGCCACTGCGCTGCTGGCCAAGGGCGGCGACTGGCTGAAACTGGAAAAACTCAGCGACACTCAGTACCGCGCGCGAATCTTGGTGAAAGACAACTTTGCGCCGAACCTGACCTTCTCCGTGCTCTACACCAAGGGCGGTCAGTACAGCTTTCAGAACGCCGGGATCAAAGTGGTCGCGCCGCAAATCGACGTGGCGATCAGCACCGACAAAGCGGTGTACCTGCCGGGCGATACGGTCACGGTCGACCTGACCACGCAGTTCGCCGGCAAAGCGGTTCCGGCACACTTGACGGTCAGCGTGGTCGACGAAATGGTCTACGCGCTGCAACCGGAAGTCGCGCCGAGCATCGACCAGTTCTTCTATCACCCTCGGCGCAACAACGTGCGCACCAGTGCCAGCCTGTCATTCATCAGCTACGACGTGGCATTGCCGGGTAGCCCCGGCGCTCCGGGCAAGGCCAATCGCAGCGAACGCGGCGTGAAGGTGCTTGAGCGTCCGCGCCGTGAAGACGTCGACACTGCTGCGTGGCAGCCGGAGTTGTTGACCGGCGCCGACGGCAAAACCCGCTTCACCTTCAAGATGCCGGACTCGCTGACCCGCTGGCGCATCACCGCTCGGGCGATTGCCGATGACGGTCAGGTCGGGCAGAAGAAGCAGTTTGTCCGTTCGGAAAAACCGCTTTACCTGAAGTGGAGCGGGCCGAGCAAATTCCGCAAGGGCGATCAGCCGCAGCTGGGCGTGTTTGCGTTCAGTCAGGCGGAGAAACCGGTCAAGGCGGAACTGGTGACTCACTATGCCGGTACCGAACAACGTCTGCCGGTGACCCTGAACAGCGGCATCAATTACCTGCCACTGCCGGCGTTCGCTTTGGCCTCTGGCGAGTGGACGGCGGAGTTGGTGCAGGACGGCAAAGTCGCCGATGCCCTGGCTGTGCGCTTGAGTGCCACCGGTGATGGCTGGCAAGTCACGCAAACGCAAAGCCTCGACGTGGTCAGCGGCGATACGCCGTTGAGTTTGCCGGCGGATGCCACGGATATCCGCCTGCGTCTGGATGACAGTCCGCAAGCGCTGTTCCGTTCCGCCCTCGATGATCTGCTCAGCTACCCGTACGGCGGCGTCGAGCAGACGGCCAGTCGCTTGCTGCCGCTGAGCATCGCTTATCCATCGCTGGCGTCGAACCCGCAGATTCGCGATCGCTTGCGCCTGATCATGCAGAACAGCCGTCTGCGTCTGGTGCAAATGGCCGGGCCGTCGGCGAGCTTCACCTGGTGGGGCTACGACGGCGAGCCGGATGCATTTCTCACCGCCTATGCCTATTACGCTGACTGGAATGCCAGCCGCGTACTCGACCTGACCTTGCCGCCGGAGCACTGGCAGCGCGTACTCGAGGTGTACGCCAAGCAAGCGCCGAATACGCCATTGCTGCAGCGGGCGCTGATTCTGTCGTTCGCCAAACAGATGCAGCTGCCAGTGAACACGCTGCTCAGCGGTCTGATCGACGATCTGGTCAAGGCCGGTGAAGGCAGTGCCGAAACCTTGCTCGACGACGGCCAGGACAGTCTGGTGATGAACGACCCGGATTCGGCACTTGGTCTGGCGACGGCGCGGGTACTCACTGCATCGTTGGCGACGCAGGCGAAAGTTTCTTTGCCGGAGGCATTCAATCGTCAACTGGGCGCAGCGCAACAACGTCTGGCGGTCAGCTCGCAGCCCTTCGTCGAAGCGCTGAACCTGTCGCTGCAACCGTTCGATCAGGCTCGCGCGACGGCGTTGTTGCAACGTCTGTTGCCGCAGCAATCGACACTGGAACGTGCACTGGCGCTGACCTGGCTGCAACGCAGCATCGCTCAGGCCTCGCCGACCATCGCGCTGATGCCGGGTGAGGGCTGGAAGAAAAACTACGGCGCCAGCGGCGAGATGTACTGGACATGGCAAGGCGCGACGCCTTTGCCGAACGTACTGAGCGTGTCCGGCGCGCAAGAGCGGCCGTTGCGTGCAGCGCTGAGCTTCCAGACTCAACAGCCGCAGGTCGATCCGATGGCCGTGAGCGTCACTCGGCGTCTGTCGCGGCTGGTGCCGGGCGACGAAGCGTTCACCTTCAAACTCGAGCCGGTCGGCACCAAGCCGCTGTCCAGCGACAGCCTGTACCTGGACGAGGTGATCCTCACCAGCAAAGCGCCGAAACCGCTGCGCTACGGCATGCTTGAAGTGCCGCTGCCACCGGGCGCAGATGTCGAGCGCACGACATGGGGCATCAAATTGCAGGGCAAGGACGGCACCGAACCGACCGCGCTGGAGAAGGCGCGTTTCGAACCGGGACAACTGGCATACGCGGTGCCGGTCGACGCGCTGAGTGGTGAGTTGCGCCTGCGTCATCTGGTGCGCTTCTCGCAGAAGGGCCAGTTCAACCTGCCGCCGGTACGCTTCAAGCAAGTGTATGCACCGCAACATCAGGCCCAGGAGGCGAAAGCCGCCCTCGGTCAGGTCACGGTCAACTGACATGCGCCGGCCGCTGTTGTGGCTGCTGATGGGTGTGATGCCTGCGCTGGCGACAGCGCAGGACGAACCGTTGCGCGTGGCCTATCAGGGCGATTTGTTGTCGTTGAGTCAGACGCAACTGATCAAGCGCGAACCGTTGCCAGCGTCGCTGGATGCGCCGCTGGGCAGTCTGTGGAAGTTGTTCGTCTACGCGTGGCTGGTGGATACCGGTGCACGGGAACCGGCTTATGAATGTCGCGGGCAGTCCAAAGAAGAAGTTTATTGCTGCTCGGCGGGCGGCAAGATCGAGCGGGATCAGGCACTGGTGAAATCCTGCGGTCTGTATTTCGAACCGGCGCGGTTGGGCATTGCCGCGGCGACTTGGCGTGAGTATTGGCAGGCGCGGCAGGCGCCGTCATGGTTGCTGGATTTGCCAGCCGTGCAACCGGCAACAAGAGTCTCGGTCGCTGAATTATTGGGTGTTCTGGCGTTGCTGCCAGCGCAGGATCAGATGCGTCGCGTGCTGCTCGATGTCGTGCTGAACGCGGCGGACGGCAATGTCGTCGGCGAGTTGGGCGGACGCCTGCGGGTGAAAACCTGGAGCTGGCTCGGCGACCAGGATGCACAATCACGCCAGGGTGGATTCGCCGGCTGGAGCGCCGACGGCGCACCGATCTGGGCGGGTGGGCGCGGTACCAGTCAAATGGTTCTGCGTCACTACGGTCAGGCGCTGGCCAGCGTGTTGCCGACGGCGTGGCCAGCGGACACGGGGCGTTGTGTGGAAGTCGGGCTGTTTTCGAAATATCCGGTTTCGAAGGTTCTGGTCGGGGATCGTGTCGCCACGTCCGGGCCATTGCGCGGCGACTACCGCGTCGAATTCGCCAACGGCAACGCGCTGGACATCCACAGCGATGGCGAGCTTTTTCTGCTCAACGACAAACTCGTCGCAAGACTTGATCGCGAAGAATATGTCGCTCGCGTTCTCGAACGCGAAGCCAAACCGCAACCCGCCGAAGCCGCCAAGGCGCTGGCCGTAGCGATCCGCACTTATCTGCTGCAAAACGCCACGCGCAACGGCGACTGCCTGAGCATCGACGACAGCAGCAATCGCCAGCGCGTCGCCCCGCGTCCAGCCTCGGCCGAGTCACGCAACATGGCGGCGTGGACGGCGGATCTGGTACTGGCCGGCAGCACCGTCACCTATCACTCCGACCAGCCGGGCCCAGACAAACTCGCTTGGCAGCAAGCCGTCGAGCAAGCGAACGCCGGCCAGCGCTACGACGCGATTCTGCTTCACGCCTATCCGCGCGCCAGCCTCAGCCGCTGGGACAACCCGGTCGCCTCCTGCGAAGCATTACCCGCCGCGCAAGACTGGCTGCAGAAGCAGCGACGCGGCTGGCGTCCGAGGCTCGAAAGCGAAACCGGCTACAACCAAGTCAGCACTTTCGCCGTGTGCAAACTCGCCTTCGGCCGGCCCTTCGTCGACCGCGAGCGTCAGCGCATTTATGTGCGCGGCGTGCTGAGCCTGCAGGATCGCCTCGATCTGACCCACGAATATCTGCACCTGGCCTTCGAAGCACACCCCAACGGCCAGGATGAAACCTACATCGAAGGGCTCGCCCGTCACCTTTTGCTGGAATAGACCATGACACTCCGTTATCCACAGGTCTTGCTGCTGCTCTGTGCCCTCAACGTGCTGCCGCAAGCGTTCGCCGCCGATGGCGTCAAACTCGACACCCCGGTGGGCGGCTGGCGCAGCGGCGCACCGCAAGGCGAGGGCGAGAGCTTTCGCCAGACTGTCAACTACCCGGCCTCGTCGGTCAACACACCGCTTGGCCAGGCCAATACCGCCAGAATCAGCGGCCAGATCAAAGCCGTGCCGAAGAACAACGAACCCGGGCGCCTGATCGTCAACGGCGTCAGCATGCCACTGAAAATCGACCCCGCCGGCGGCTTCGATCGCCCGTTCTCCTTCCCCAACGGCAGCAACAGCGTCGAAGTGCGCAGCGCCGACGGCCAGCAACGCCACCGCACGCAATTCCTCAACGCCCGCGGCGGCTCCACCCCGGCCAAACTGCGCGTCCTGCTGGCCTGGGACAGCGACGGCACCGACCTCGACCTGCACCTGATCACCCCCGACGGCGCCCACATCTGGTACGGCAACCGCAGCGCCGCCAACGGCGCCGCCCTCGATGTCGACGTCACCACTGGCTACGGCCCGGAAATCGCCGCCATGCCCGCGCCGATCAAGGGGCAGTATCTGGTGTATGTGAATTATTACGGCGGCGGATATCGCGGGGATGACGAAGGTGGGGATGAAGCGGTGCAGGCGCTGACGACCGCGCAGGTGACGGTGATTACTGAAGAAGGCACGCCGAGCGAGAAGATGGAGACGTTTGTAGTGCCGATGCGGACGGCGGGGGAGCTGACGTTGGTGAAGTCGTTCAGTTATCCGTGAATCCGGCTAATCAGGAAAAACGCCGCAAAGCGGGTTGCCCTGATAACCATGCACAATCGGCCCCAGCATCATGAACGGGCCGCAGGCGTAGAACGGCGACGGCACCGTTTGTTTTGAATAGAGCAAAACGATTTCATTTCCAGATTCGTTGCTGCCAAAGGACTGCTCGGAGTACGAAGTACACACGGGCAATTTCAGCGGAACAGGAATGATCAACGCCCAAACCGTGATGCCACACCATTCTCGGGTAGGCGCTGATTGCGCGGTTCGGGTAATCGCTGGCGTCAGCGAACGAGCGCTTAGAGCTTTGTACTCGTCAGTTCTGAGTGTGGTTTTCTCAGGCAAAGCCACGATGGCACCGACGCAGCCTGAGAGATAAAAACTCATCGCAGCGATCAGGATGACCGGTCCAAGCAGTGTGAAACGAGGGGTGAATCGCACGTTTTAACTTCCTTGTGAAGCGCTTCGGAACTGTAGTGCCCAGCTTGTTCGATTCCTTCCAAGCGAGAGGCGTAGCCTTTTTGCAGGCATTAAAAAGCCGGCTTGTGGCCGGCTTCTCGGGGACTGGCTTGGTTTATTTTTGGTAAACCGCGCCAGCCTTCAAAACGTACATCCGGATCTGCGTCCGGCTGTGGGACTTGGTCAGACGTTGGTCTGCCGCGTCGGGCGTCATCCGAGCCGCTGGGCGGGTCGATGCGCGAATGTGGGGCGCAGGATACTGAGTTTTGCTTTGGATTCCCAGCCTCAAGTGCGGTTTAGAGCGACTGAAGCGGTACAAACTCAGGATTTGTACCGGTTGTCAGGGCCTCTTCGCGGGCAGGCTCGCTCCCACAGGTTCGAGTGAAATGTCATAGAAACGGCACCACCGGCCGGCGCTTGCCCAGTGTCGACCACCAGAACACCCAGCCAAGAATGTGAATCCGCTGCTCTTCGATCTGCGCCGGCCGGAAGACCTCGTCGGGGTATTCGGCGCTGTTGTGGCTGCGCATGCGCAGGCCGTTGCCGGGCATGCGGTGCAGGTATTTGATGCGCAGCATGCCGTCGTGCTCTACGGCGTAGATTTCGCCGTCGACGACCTGGGTCAGGCCGCGGTCGATGGCGACGATGGAGCCGTCTTCGATGCGATCGGCCATGCTGTTGCCGATCATGTGCGCGCAGATGGCGTTGGCGTGCTGGATGTCGAGTTGATCGAGGTGGGCGCGGGGCAGGCGCAGGGATTGGTCGGGGTCGAGGATGACGTGGGTTTTACCGTCGCCGTTGGCGATCGGGGTTTCCTTGAAAAATGCCAGGTCGATGTCGCTGGGGTTGATGACGGTGTAGACGCCGCAGATGGCCTGGGCATCGAACGTGTCGCCATTGCTGGCGGGTGGGTGCAGGCGCGCGACCTCCTTGACGCCTTCCCCGGTTTTCAGCCATTCACTATTGACCGACAACAGGCGTGAGACTTCTTCCATGCGATACGCCGGGACGCCCCGGGTGTACCAGTTATGAACGTTTTGGGCTTCCGTGCCCCAGAACCTTGCGAAATCCGTGGTGCTGATGTTCGCTGCTTCCAGGAGTGCCTTGAATCGTGGACCGCTAGTGTTCTTTCTCATAAACACGGAGTCTACGGCCGGACTAGAGCGGTTTGAATAAACCGGGCGTTCAAAAAAAGCCTGTATTTTGCGACGGGATGTAAGACGTACTTGTGGGAAATTAAACAGATTAAAACTGCATGTAGGAATTTAAACGGTTTGTTTAGTCGGGCTTTTTCAAGAGCCCCTCACCCCAACCCTCTCCCGGAGGGAGAGGGGGCCGACCAAGGTGTATTTCGAGTTACATCGACCTGAACAACCGAGTCGATTATGCAGACGCCAATAACAAAAAACCCCGGAAATCCGGGGTTTTTTTCAAGCGTCACGCAAGGCGCAATTGCTTAGCCCTTGTAGGCGGCAACCGACTTGGTGATCGCTTCGCGGGCGGCGTCTGCACCGGCCCAGCCTTCGATCTTGACCCACTTGCCCTTCTCGAGATCCTTGTAGTTCGCGAAGAAGTGCTCGATCTGCTGGATCAGCAGGGGTGGCAGGTCGGTGTATTCCTTCACATCGACGTACAGCTGCGACAGCTTGTCGTGTGGCACGGCGATGACTTTGGCATCGCCGCCGCCGTCGTCGGTCATGTTCAGGATGCCGACCGGACGGGCGCGGATTACCGAGCCTGGAGCAACCGGGTAAGGAGTCACGACCAGCACGTCGAGGGGATCACCGTCGTCAGCCAGGGTGTTCGGGATGTAACCGTAGTTGGCCGGGTAGAACATTGGGGTGGCCATGAAACGGTCAACGAACAGGCAATCGCTGTCTTTGTCGATTTCGTATTTGATCGGCGCGTGGTTGGCCGGGATCTCGATCGCGACGTAGATGTCGTTCGGCAGGTCTTTGCCAGCCGGAATCTTGCTGTAGCTCATTGGGCGTTGCCCCCGTAGTTGACCAAAAACACTTGGCCGGATTGACCAAAAAGTGGCGGCGATTATAGGCACATTCCTACGCCGACGCCACGTACCAGAAGTCGTGCAGAGCTCAGTCGTGCGCCTGATAGACCGGGTCTGTGGCCTGAAGTTGCCGCAGTCTGCCCAACGGATCCTGCCGGTAGAAAAGCTGCAGTTGCAAGTAGACCTGTGGATAAGCCTCGTGCAGCAGATCCGGGGCGCTGAAGAAGTATTCGCTGGCGACGGCGAAGAACTCTGCCGGGTTCTCGGCGGCGTAGGGATCGATGGCGGTTTCGGCGTCTGGATCGTGGTCGAGTTGGCGGTTGAGGTCGTCGTAAGCGGCCTGCATCACTTTGGCCCAGTCGCTGACGCGCATGTCGGCGTGCAGTGGCGGCAGGCCGTTGGCGTCGCCGTTGAGCATATCGAGCTTGTGCGCCAGTTCGTGGATCACCAGGTTGTAGCCTTCCCAGCCACCGCTGGCCTGTACGCCGGGCCAGGCGAGAATCACCGGCCCCTGCTGCCAGGCTTCACCGCTGTGTTCGCCGTCCCACTCATGCTCGACGCCGCTGGCATCGCGATGGCGTTGCGGGCTGAGGAAGTCATCCGGGTACAGCACGATCTCGTGGAAACCCTGGTACCAGTTGAGATCACCGAGATGCATCAGCGGCAACTGCGCCTGGGCGGCGAGCAGCAGGCGTTGCTCCTGATGCAGTTCGACACCGGGCAGGGCGGTCAGGTGTTTGTCGTCGAGAAACAGCACGCAGGCTTCGCGCAACCACTGGTCTTCAGCAGCGCTGATGCCATCGAGGAAGGAGAGTTGATGGCGCACCCGTTGCCACAGGTCGTCGGCAATCGGGTGCCTGGCCAAGAGGCGCCGGCGTCGCCAGGCGCTCAGTGACCACATCGGATCAGTGCGATTGCACTTTGGTGCCGCCGAACCGGCTGCGCACCACGCCGATGATCATCGGCACCAGCGACAGCAGAATGATTGCCACCACCAGCAGCGAGAGGTTTTTCTTGATGAACGGCACGTTGCCGAAGAAGTAACCCAGAGTGACCAGACCGCCGACCCAGAGGATGGTGCCGAGCACGCTGAAGCCGAAGAAACGCGGGTACGGCATCCGCGCGACACCGGCGACGAACGGCGCGAAGGTGCGGATGATCGGCAGGAAACGCGCCATGGTCACGGTCTTGCCGCCGTGCTTGTCGTAGAAGTCGTGGGTTTTTTGCAGGTAGTCGCGACGGAAGATTTTCGAGTTCGGGTTGCTGAACAGCTTCTCCCCGGCCGTGCGTCCTATCACGTAGTTGGTACTGTCGCCCATGATCGCCGCCAGCATCAGCAGGCCACCGAGCAGCACCGGATCCATGCCACCGCCGGCCGCCACCGCGCCAGCGATGAACAGCAGCGAGTCACCCGGCAGGAACGGCATCACCACCAGACCGGTTTCACAGAAGATCACCAGAAACAGGATGGCGTAGATCCATGGCCCATAGTTGTTCACCAGCAAATCGAGATACACATCGAGATGCAGGATAAGGTCGAGCGGGTTGAAATCCATGGGGGCACCTGTATGACGGCCCGACTCGGCAGGCCTGTGCGGATGACTTCGTGTAAGCCTACAGCGGGGTGTAGTTTTTCTTACAAGCCGGAAAGATCGGGATTATACGGTCTGACTGCTGAAAAGCGCGTCGGTTTTGTAGCGGGGAGTGTCGCGAAGTGAGCAATTGTCAGGGAAAAGGTGGCCGTGGCGAGGGAGCGTACTCCCTCATCACCGAAGCCGTTGGAGTCAGAGCTCGTCGCTGATCGGCAGTACGTAGTTCTTGAACTCGGTGTCTTCCTTGAAGCCGATCGATTCGTAGGTTTTCTGCGCCACTTCGTTGTCTGCGCTGGTCGAGACGCGCATGCGCACGGCCTGGGTTTCCTTGGCCATTTTCTTCGCGGTACGGATCAGGTTGTCGGCGACCAGTTGCCGGCGCGCGTCTTCAGCAACGTAGATATCGTTGAGAATCCACACGCGTTTGAGCGACAGCGACGAAAAGCTCGGATAGAGCTGGCAGAAACCCATGAGTTTCTTGTCGTCATCGTCGGCCAGGGCCAGATAGATCACCGACTCTTTGCGGCGCAGGCGCTTTTCGAGGAACGCGCGGGAGGAATCCGGGTAAGGCAGGGAGCCGTAGAACTCGCGATATTTGACGAACAAAGGAGTCAGCAAATCCAGATGTTCGAGGGTCGCTTGAATAATCCGCATGATAGGTCTCGTCTTCAAGTGGCTGTCTTCAACTGCTCTGACGGCGATGGGAAACCCGGGCGGCCGTGCGTCGATCCTGCCTGAAAGCAGCGCAGAAAGGCAATGCGGAAACGGTTCAGGCTGGCGGTGGATCGAGCAGGAAGTTGCCTTTCATGTCGACAGCGTCGTCCGCCTCCAATGTGTGCAGCTGAGCTTCATCCTTCAGGTTGACACCCGACAGCTGGCGCCGACAGGCCTCGCGCATCAGATACAGCAAGCGATGCGCCGCCATGCCGTAGCTCAAACCTTCAAGCCGAACATTGGAAATGCAGTTGCGATACGCGTCGGTGAGGCCGACCTTCGGCGCGTAGGTGAAATACAGCCCGAGGCTGTCCGGCGAACTCAGGCCCGGACGCTCGCCGATCAGCATCACAACCATTTTCGCCCCGAGCAGCTGGCCGATTTCGTCACCGATGGCGACGCGGCCCTGCTCGACCAGCACCACCGGTGCCACGGACCAGCCGTCGCCGCTCATCTGTTCTTCCAGGCGCGTCAGGAACGGCAGGGTGTGGCGATGCACCGCCAGTGCCGACAGGCCATCAGCGACGACCATCACCAGATCGACGCCGCCCGGGTGTTCGCTGGCGTAATCGCGTAAGACCTGCGCCGATGCATCGCTGAGCTTGCGCCCCAGATCCGGGCGTTGCAGATAGGTGTGTCGGTCCGGCGCGGCGCTTTGCAGCGCCAGGGTTTCCCGCCCGCGCTCGCTCAGTTGTGCGCTGATTTCGCTGTGATCGAAGGCCAGATGCACGGCATCACGGGCTTGGGCGTGGGCAAACTGAAAATCCAGCTGCGCCCGCGTCGGCAGACTGGTGCCGGTGCGGCCCAGGGCAATCCGCGCCGGGGTCAGACGGCGCAGTTCCAGCCAGGGGTTTTGCGGATCGACCGGTGGTTTTTCCATAAGACTCATCCCAAGTGCGCCAAGGCCTGGCGGAAGGCCGGCGGCAGGTTGTTGCCGAAGCGAACCTTGCCGTCCGCCTGGGTGAAGATGCCCATGTTGGCCAGCCATTGTTCGAACTCCGGCGCCGGTTTCAGGCCCAGGGTCTGGCGGGCGTACAAGGCGTCGTGAAACGAAGTGGTCTGGTAATTGAGCATGATGTCGTCGGAGCCGGGGATGCCCATGATGAAGTTGATCCCGGCGACGCCGAGCAACGTCAGCAGGGTATCCATGTCGTCCTGGTCGGCTTCGGCGTGGTTGGTGTAGCAGATGTCGCAGCCCATCGGCACGCCGAGCAGCTTGCCGCAGAAGTGATCTTCAAGGCCGGCGCGGATGATCTGCTTGCCGTTGTAGAGGTACTCCGGGCCGATAAATCCTACGACGGTGTTCACCAGGAACGGCTTGAAATGTCGCGCCACGGCGTAGGCCCGTGTCTCGCAAGTCTGTTGATCGACGCCGTGGTGGGCGTTGGCCGACAGCGCGCTGCCCTGACCGGTTTCGAAATACATCAGGTTCTGCCCGAGTTTGCCGCGCTTGAGACTGAGGCCGGCGTCGTAGCCTTCCTGCAACACGTTGAGGTTGATGCCGAAACTGGCGTTGGCCGCCTCAGTGCCGGCAATCGACTGGAACACCAGATCCAGCGGCACGCCACGGTTGATCGCCTCGATCGAGGTGGTGACGTGGGTCAGCACGCAGGCTTGAGTCGGGATGTCGTAGCGCTGGATGATTGCGTCGAGCATTTCTAGCATCGCGCAGATCGAAGCGATGCTGTCGGTGGCCGGGTTGACCCCGATCATTGCATCGCCGTTGCCGTAGAGCAGGCCGTCGAGAATGCTCGCGGCGATGCCGGACGGCTCGTCGGTCGGGTGGTTGGGTTGCAGGCGGGTCGACAGGCGCCCGCGCAAACCGAGGGTGCCGCGAAATTGGGTGACCACGCGGATTTTCTGCGCGACCAGCACCAGATCCTGTACACGCATGATTTTCGACACGGCGGCGACCATTTCCGGGGTCAGGCCGGGGGCGAGGGCGCGCAGGCTGGTTTCGTCCGCCGCGTCACTGAGCAGCCAGTCGCGAAAGCCGCCAACGGTGAGGTGACTGACCACGGCGAAGGCTTGTTTGTCGTGGGTGTCGATGATCAGCCGGGTGACTTCGTCGACTTCGTAGGGGATCAGCGCTTCCTGCAGGAAGTGCGTGAGCGGGATGTCCGCCAGGGCCATTTGCGCGGCCACCCGTTCGCCGTCGTTGAGCGCGGCGATCTCGGCGAGAAAATCCCCCGAGCGGGCGGGGCTGGCCTTGGCCATGACGTCTTTGAGGCTGTCGAAGCGGTAAGTCTGCGCGCCGACCGTGTGAGCAAAACTGGCCATTCAGCGTTCTCCGTGACGGCGCAGAACAGCTCTGCGCCGTGGTTTTCGACAATCAGTGCAAGGCTTGTTCAGCTTTTTGAATCGCCGCGAATTCTTCTTCCGGCGTGCCCGCTACCAAGTGATGCCGACTGTAGAAAGCAAAGTAAGCAATTAACACTCCATAGATGATCGCGGCGCCGATCACCACCCGTGGATCGACGAGGAAACCCGCCACCACGGCGATGCACGCCAGCACCAGCGCCACACCCGAGGTGAAAATGCCGCCCGGCGTGCGATACGGCCGGTCCATTTTGGGGCGCCGGATACGCAGGGTGATGTGTGCGGCCATCATCAGCACATAGGAAATGGTCGCGCCGAACACCGCGACCAGAATCAGCAAATCGCCCTGGCCGGTCAGCGACAGACCAAAGCCGATGATGCCGGGAATCACCAGAGCCAGCACCGGTGCCTTGCTCTTGTTGGTCTGCGACAGTTTGCGCGGCAGATAACCGGCCCGCGACAGCGCGAAGATCTGCCGCGAGTAGGCGTAGATGATCGAGAAGAAACTGGCAATCAGCCCGGCCAGACCGACAAGGTTGACGAAGCTGCCCATCCAGGTCGAGCCACCGTAGGCTTTGCTCAGTGCTTCGACCAGTGGATTACCGGAGGTCAGCAGCGAATTCGCACCGGCGCCGCCGGGGCCGACGATCAGAATCAGCAGGGCAAACATCAGCAGCACCAGCATTGCCCCGATCAGGCCACGCGGCAGGTCGCGCTTGGGGTTTTTGGTTTCTTCAGCGGCCAGCGGCACGCCTTCGACGGCGAGGAAAAACCAGATCGCATAGGGAATCGCCGCCCACACGCCGACGTAGCCGAACGGCAGAAACGGGCTGGCACCGACCGCAGTGGTCACCGGGATGTCGAGCAGGTTGGCAACGTCGAAGTGCGGCACCATCGCCACTAGAAACACCCCCAGCGCCAGCGCGGCGACGGCGGTAATGATGAACATCAGCTTGAGCGCTTCGCCGACCCCGAAAATGTGGATGGCGATGAAGATGATGTAGAACGCCAGATAGATCATCCAGCCGCCAATACCGAACAGCGACTCGCAGTAGGCGCCGATGAACACCGCGATGGCGGCGGGGGCGATGGCGTATTCGATGAGGATCGCGGTGCCGGTGAGAAACCCGCCCCACGGCCCGAACGCACTGCGGGCGAAACCGTAGCCGCCGCCAGCGGTGGGAATCATCGACGACAATTCGGCCAGGGAAAAACACATGCACAGGTACATGGTCGCCATCAGCAGCGTGGCGAGAAACATGCCGCCCCAGCCACCCTGGGCGAGGCCGAAGTTCCAGCCGGCGTAGTCGCCGGAAATCACATAAGCGACGCCGAGGCCCACCAGCAGGACCCAGCCGGCGGCGCCTTTTTTCAGTTCGCGTTGTTGGAAATAATCGGTGCCGACTTTTTCGAAGTCGACGGAGGAGCCGGTCGCCGGAGCGCCGGCCGGGGATTCGCTTGGCATAGGGTTCACCATTTTTATTGTTTTATTGGCCCGGCTACAGCCAGGAACCTGATCGTTCCCACGCGCAGCATAGGAATGTATCAACGGACGCTCCGCGTTCGGCTTTGAAGGAACGCGGAGCGTCCCGGGCTGGATTCCCACGCAGAGCGTGGGAACGATCAGCATCGCAGGATCAGAAGAATCCCAACGGATTGATGTCGTAGCTCACCAGCAGGTTCTTGGTCTGCTGATAATGGTCGAGCATCATTTTGTGGGTTTCACGCCCGACGCCGGACTTCTTGTAACCGCCGAACGCGGCATGCGCCGGGTACAGGTGGTAGCAGTTGGTCCACACGCGACCGGCCTTGATCGCCCGGCCCATCCGGTAGGCGCGGTTGATGTCGCGGGTCCACAGGCCGGCGCCGAGGCCGAACTCGGTGTCGTTGGCAATCGCCAGGGCTTCGGCTTCGTCCTTGAAGGTGGTGATGCTCACCACCGGGCCGAAGATTTCTTCCTGGAACACGCGCATCTTGTTGGTGCCCTTGAGCAGGGTTGGCTGGATGTAATAACCGGTGGCCAGGCTGCCCTCGAGTTTTTCCACCTTGCCGCCGGTCAGCAGCTCCGCACCTTCGCCCTTGGCGATTTCCAGGTACGAGAGGATCTTGTCGAATTGCTGCTCCGATGCCTGGGCGCCGACCATGGTGTCGGTGTCCAGCGGGTCGCCACGTTTGATCTGGCTGACTTTCTTCATCACTGCCTGCATGAATTCGTCGTAGATCGATTCCTGCACCAGCGCGCGGGAAGGGCAGGTGCACACTTCGCCCTGGTTGAAGAACGCCAGCACCAGGCCTTCGGCGGCTTTTTCGATGAAGCTCGGCTCGGCCTGCATGATGTCTTCGAAGAATATGTTCGGCGACTTGCCGCCCAGTTCCACGGTCGACGGAATGATGTTTTCCGCTGCGCATTTCATGATGTGCGAGCCGACCGGGGTCGAGCCGGTGAAGGCAATTTTGGCGATGCGCTTGCTGGTCGCCAGCGCTTCGCCTGCCTCTTTACCGAAGCCTTGCACGACGTTGAGCACGCCCGGCGGCAGCAGGTCGCCGATCAGTTCCATCAGCACGCAGATGCCCAGCGGGGTTTGCTCGGCAGGTTTGAGCACCACGCAGTTACCGGCGGCCAGCGCTGGCGCAAGTTTCCACGCGGCCATCAGCAGCGGGAAGTTCCACGGGATGATCTGGCCGACCACGCCCAGCGGTTCATGGATGTGATAGGCCACAGTGTTGCCGTCGATTTCCGCAGCGCTGCCTTCCTGGGCGCGCAGGCAACCGGCGAAATAACGGAAATGGTCGGCGGCGAGCGGGATGTCGGCGTTGAGGGTTTCGCGGATGGCTTTACCGTTGTCCCAGGTTTCGGTGATCGCCAGCAGTTCGAGATTCTCTTCGATGCGATCGGCGATTTTCAGCAGGATCAGCGATCGCGCCTGCACGGAAGTGGCGCCCCACGCATCGGCGGCGGCGTGGGCAGCGTCCAGCGCCTTGTCGATGTCTTCGGCGGTGGAGCGGGGGAATTCGGCGATTGGCTGGCCATTGACTGGCGAGGTATTGGTGAAGTACTGACCTTTGACCGGCGCGACGAATTCGCCGCCGATGTAGTTGCCGTACTTGCTCTTGAACGAGACTTTGGCGCCGTCGGTACCGGGATGGGCGTAACGCATGATGATGTTCTCCTTGGCTTTGTACTTATTAGAGAAACGCGCAAGTGCGCTTGCTATAAGCGTAGAGCAAGGCTCGGGCCACTGCCGTGCAGGTCAGGCAAATCAAGGGCTTGGCCGGTTTGTCTCGGACGAATGGAGAGCCGCTGTGACGGTTTCGGTACAGCGCCCGTGACAATTTGTACCGCTTGCGACACAGCCCGTGACCGGGCGGTCTTGCCGGCATTGCAATGCCGGAGCCGCTGGAGGATGCTGGGCGTCACCTCATGCTTTGGGCCATCGCGCCCCGGGGAGAACAATAAGAAATGCACGACAACCATTTGAGTCGCCATGCCCGCCAGGTTCTCACCGTCACCCAGGGCAAACCGCACCTGCACGGCCCCGGCGCCGATCCATCGATCGCCCGTTCGTGGCTGCGTTGCCTTGAGGACTATCACCTCGATCCTTCTGTGACCATGGCGCCGACCGTGCTCGAGCATGGCCGAGTGCTGGAAAGTCGCGAACGTCTGCAGCAAGTGCTGCAAATTGCCGGCACCGAGATGAGCAGCCTGCATCAGCAACTCTCCGGCGCCGGCCATGCGGTGCTGCTGACTGACGCGCGCGGTGTGATCCTCAATTGCGTCACCGCGCCGGCCGAACGGAAGATTTTCGAGCGCGCCGGTCTCTGGCTCGGCGCTGACTGGAGCGAAGCCTGCGAAGGCACCAACGGCATCGGCACCTGCCTGGTCGAGCGTCAGGCGCTGACCATTCACCAGGACGAGCATTTTCGCGGCCGCCACACCGGGCTGACCTGCTCGGCGAGTCCGGTGTTCGATCCGCACGGTGAATTGCTGGCGGTACTCGATGTGTCTTCGGCGCGGCCGGACGTCTCGCGGCAGAGCCAGTTCCACACCATGGCGCTGGTCAATCTGTCGGCGAAGATGATCGAGAGCTGCTACTTCCTGCGCTGTTTCGACAATCAGTGGTTGCTGCGCTTTCATCTGCAGGCCGAGTCCGTCGGCCTGTTCAGCGAAGGGCTGCTGGCGTTTGACGGCGAAGGGCGGATCAGCGCAGTCAACCAGAGCGCGCTGAACCTGCTCGGGCATATTCGCGGTGGTTTGCTCGGTAAACCGGTGGAAGCGTTTTTCGATTGTTCGCTGGATGACCTGCTCGGTCGCGCGAGTGCCAACGCCAGCGCCAGTTGGCCGCTGCGCACTCGTGATGGCCGGCATCTGTTTGCCGTGTTGCGCGGCGAATCGCGCAAGCCGACAGCCATTGTTCCAACGCCAATCACTGCTCCAGCGCCACGCCTGTCCGGCATCTGCCTCGGCGATGAAGCGTTGCAGGCGGAATTTCGCAAAGCCCTGCGCGTGTTCGAGCGCGACGTGCCGCTGTTGATCAACGGCGAAACCGGCTCGGGCAAGGAGGCGTTCGCCAAGGCTGTGCACCAGGCCAGCCAGCGCTGCGGCAATGCCTTCGTCGCACTCAATTGCGCGGCCATTCCGGAAAGCCTGATCGAGAGCGAACTGTTCGGCTATCGCGGCGGCAGCTTCACCGGCGCACGCAAGGACGGCATGCGCGGCAAGCTGCAACAGGCCGATGGCGGCACCTTGTTCCTCGACGAAATCGGCGACATGCCACTGGCGTTGCAGACGCGCTTGCTGCGTGTGCTGGAAGATCGGCAAGTGGTGCCGATTGGCGGCGAGCCGCAAGCGGTAGACGTGCGCATCATCAGTGCGACGCACCGCAATTTGCTCGAACGAGTCGAGGACGGCAGTTTCCGTGAAGACCTGTATTACCGCTTGAACGGGCTGGAAGTGGCGTTGCCGGCATTGCGCGAGCGCAGTGATAAATCGCAGTTGCTGGATTTTCTGCTGGCCGAGGAGGCCGGAGGCGAAACGATTCTGATCGACGAAGCGGCGCGGCAAGCGTTGTTGGCATTCAACTGGCCGGGCAATGTGCGGCAGTTGCGCAATGTCCTGCGTACGCTGGCGGCGTTGTGTGATGGCGGGCGGGTCAGCGTTGAGGATTTGCCGGTGATGATTCGGCAGGCGCGGCCGGCGGTGGTGGCGGCGCAGCCATTGGAAGATGCCGAACGACTGGCCTTGCTCAGTGCGCTGGAGCAGACGCGCTGGCATATGACCCATACAGCGCAGCAACTGGGCGTAAGCCGCAACACCCTTTATAGAAAACTGCGTAAACACGGAATTGAGCGGCGTGTCAGCTGAAAGCCCTCACCCTAACCCTCTCCCAGAGGGAGAGGGGACTGACCGAGGTGTTTTGGCGATTTACGCCGACCTGAAATATCGAGCCGAACTAAAAATTTGAAAGCGACCGAGATCGGCTCCCTCTCCCTCGGGAGAGGGCTGGGGTGAGGGGCTGCGGTCTGAAGCCGTGCGCAGATGTAGCCGCCAACCCGTCTCCATCCTTCAGCTAAAGAGTGCCATTTCCCCCTCCCTACGCTAACCTGCGGCCATGTTTTACGAGGTCGACTATGCACATTCATATTCTGGGTATCTGCGGGACTTTCATGGGCTCGATGGCAGTGTTGGCCAAAGAGCTGGGTCATCACGTCACCGGCTCCGATGCCAACGTCTATCCGCCGATGAGCACGCAGCTCGAGGCCCAGGGCATTCAGCTGACGCAGGGTTATGACCCGGCGCAGCTCGATCCGGCGCCGGATCTGGTGGTGATCGGCAATGCCATGTCCCGTGGTAACCCGGCGGTGGAATATGTGCTGAACAAAGGCCTGCCGTACGTCTCTGGCCCGCAGTGGCTGGCTGACCACGTGCTGCAAGGTCGCTGGGTATTGGCCGTGGCCGGTACGCATGGCAAAACCACCACCAGCAGCATGCTCGCCTGGGTGCTGGAGCACGCCGGGATGAGCCCGGGTTTCCTCATCGGCGGCGTGCCGCAGAATTTCTCGGTGTCGGCGCGCCTGGGCGGTACGCCGTTCTTTGTGATCGAGGCTGACGAATACGACAGCGCCTTCTTCGACAAGCGCTCGAAATTCGTCCACTACCGTCCGCGCACTGCGATCCTCAACAACCTTGAGTTCGATCACGCCGACATCTTCCCCGATCTGCCAGCAATCGAGCGTCAGTTCCACCACTTGGTGCGCACCATTCCGAGCGAAGGGCTGGTCATCCACCCGACCACCGAGCCAGCGTTGCAGCGCGTGATCGAGATGGGTTGCTGGACCCCGGTGCAAACCACCGGCGCCGGCGGTCAGTGGCAGGTAAAACTACTGAGCGAGGACGGCTCGGCGTTCGAAGTGATGTTCGAAGGCGTGTCCCAGGGCACCGTCGAGTGGGAATTGACCGGTCAACACAACGTCGCCAATGCCTTGGCCGCGCTGGCTGCGGCGCGTCATGTTGGCGTGGTGCCATCGATGGGCATCGCCGGTTTGAGCGCGTTCAAGAACGTCAAACGACGCATGGAGAAAGTCGCCGAGGTGCGCGGCATCACCATTTACGACGACTTCGCTCACCACCCGACCGCCATCGCCACCACGCTTGATGGCCTGCGCAAACGCATCGGCGACGCGTCACTGATTGCGATCATCGAGCCGCGCTCCAATTCGATGAAGCTCGGCGCCCACCGTGACGGTCTGCCGGACAGCGTGGTCGATGCCGATCAGGTGATCTGGTATGCCCCGGCCAACCTCGGTTGGGACCTCGGCGCCACCGCAGCGTTATGCACCGTGCCGTCCATCGTCAGCGATTCGCTGGAAGGCATCATCGAGCGCGTGAAGAGCCAGGCGCAGCCCGGTACTCACGTGGTGATCATGAGCAACGGCGGCTTCGGCGGCCTGCACGGCAAGCTTGCCGAGGCACTGCAATGAACACTTTTTCCCAGGCCGGCGGACCGGAACGCATCACCCTGGCGATGACCGGCGCCTCGGGCGCGCAGTACGGCTTGCGCCTGCTCGATTGCCTGGTGCGCGAAGATCGCGAAGTGCACTTCCTGATCTCCAAGGCCGCGCAACTGGTAATGGCCACCGAGACCGACGTGTCCCTGCCGAACAAGCCGCAGATGATGCAGGCCTTTCTGACCGAATACACCGGCGCCGCTGCCGGGCAGATTCGCGTGTATGGCAAGGAAGACTGGATGTCGCCGGTGGCTTCGGGCTCCGGCTCGCCGGCAGCCATGGTGGTGGTGCCTTGTTCGACCGGCACGCTGTCGGCGATTGCCACCGGCGCCTGCAACAACCTGATCGAACGCGCGGCGGACGTCACCCTGAAAGAGCGCCGCCAGTTGATTCTGGTGCCGCGCGAGGCGCCGTACTCGAGCATTCATCTGGAGCACATGCTCAAGCTGTCGAATCTGGGCGTGACGATTCTGCCGGCCTCGCCGGGCTTCTATCACCAGCCGCAGACCATCGATGATTTGATCGACTTCGTTGTGGCGCGGATTCTCAATCTGCTCGGCATCCCTCAAGACATGCTGCCGCGTTGGGGCGAGCATCACTTGAGCAGCGATGAATAAGCTGCTGGTGCTTGTGCTGGCCCTGCAATTGGCTGGATGCGCTACCGTGCGCACGCTGGATGCGGCCAAACCCGGCGCGCCGGTGGTGTATGCCGGGACGCGGCTGGATTTGTATGCGTTGAACGGCGGGTGTTGTGCGATGGACCGGTTCGGTGCCGAGGCGCCGAGCTATCCGGGAGTGGACCTGCCGGCCAGCGCGTTGCTCGATACGCTGTTGTTACCGTTGTCGTTGCTGACGGTGATTGGAGTAGGTTTTCAAGCGACTGGTGGATTGTAGCGACTGATCGTTCCCACGCTCTGCGTGGTAACGCATCCTGTGACGCTCCGCGTCACGCTTTTTAGGACGCAGAGCGTCCATGGCTGCATTCCCACGCAGAGCGTGGGAACGATCTTCATGGGTGGATGGATTATTTGCCGAGCTTCCTCAGTTCATCCGATTCGATCACCCGCACCCCATCCTGTTCTTCCAGCGCCAGGCGCCACATCGCTCGCGCCAACTGGCACGCTTCGATGCCGTGGTATTTCCCCGGAATCAGCTTCGACAATGGCCCGGCCAGTTGCTCGACCAGGCGTGGTTCGGTGCGTTCGCCAAGCAACAGCGAAGGTCGGCAAATGGTCAGCTGCGGCCAGTTCTGCGCGCGCAGGGCCTGTTCCATTTCACCTTTGACCCGGTTGTAGAACACCGAGGAATTCGGATCGGCGCCAATCGCACTGATCACGATCAGGTGCCGCGCGCCCATCTCCCGCGCGCGCTTGGCAAACGCCACGACCATGTCCAGATCGACTGCGCGAAAGGCTTCTTCGGAGCCGGCCTGCTTGATAGTGGTGCCGAGGCAGCAGTAGGCGATATCGACCCGGCCACTGAGCTGCGGCAGAAACGCCTGCGGGTCACCGACCGGGTTTTCCAGATGCGGATGCTCGGCCAGCGGCCGGCGCGAAGGGGCGAGGACACGGGTAATCGTTGGCTCGTTGAGCAAACGGTCGAGCAGATGTTCACCGGTCAGTCCGGTGGCTCCGGCAAGCAATACGTGCTGAGGCGTCAAGTACATAGTGTCTCTCCCTTGATACTGTTCAGCTTAGTTGCCTTTTTTCGCCGCGTCGTTCAATGCGCTGCTTTGCAACGCTTTGCGTGCTTGCTGTTTGCGCAGCAGTTGCCAGTGCGACAGCACGGTTTTCGGCGCCCAGATCTGCGGCTCCGAGGCTTCGAAACCGTCGGCCAGCTCGCGTTCGGCAACGGTGGCCTTGGCCAGTTTGAATGCCTGTTCGAGGTCGTCGGTCTGGTTCAGCGCCTGGGCGAACAGCGCGTCGCCGAAATAGGTGAAGTTGGCTTCTTCCGAGCAACCGAACGACACCCGATCGGCGCGCGAGGCAGTCATGATCAGCGTGCGTTCGTCCTTCAGCGCCGGGATAAATCCACCGGAATAGCACGAGGAAATCACGATGACCTTGTCGCGATGCTTCAGCGGCGCGAGCACGGCGGCGAGTTCATCGGCGGGCAGGTCGGCCAGCTCCATGCGCGGCTGATCGAGCACCAGTTCATGTTCGGCGGTGCCGTGGCTGGTCAGATAAATGAACAGCAGATCTTCCGGCCCGCTGCGTTCGGCGAGGGCTTGCGCGGCGCGGCGCAGGTTTTCCCGAGTGGCCATCGGCCGGTCGCCGAGATGATCGCGATGATTGACCAGGCGGATCTGGCCGTAGGCGCCGAAGCGCGTACTGAGCATGTTGGCGACGTAATCGGATTCACGCAGGAACACGCTTTGCTTGCCGTCGCCGCCGAGGGTCAGGGTGTACAACTCGACTGCCGGAGTCGAAGCGGGGATCGCCGCCAGTGCCTCGTCGAGCAGACGACCCTGGGCGAGCAAACCGAGTTCGAGAGTGTCGGGGAGTAATTTGCCGTCGGCGTCACGTACGCGTTGGCCGTTGATCCAGGTGCCGCTGAGCACGCTGCCATCGGTCAGCACCAGAGTACCGCGTCCTGAATAGCTGTCGTTGTCGAAGCCGCCGATGTAGAAGCTGCCATCGGCGAGGTTCAAACGGCCCTGGCCGGTGAAGCGCCAGTCATTGAACACACCGATGTAATGGCTGCCATCAGCGCCGATCAGTTCGCCCTTGCCGGTCAGCGCGCCTTCCTTGAACTGGCCGAGCCAGACGTCGCCGTCGGCGTTCTCGTAGCGGCCTTTGCCGTGCAATTGATTGTTCTTGAAGCCGCCGACGTAGATATCGCCGTCGGCGCTGTTGTAAGTGCCGTTGCCTTCCAGTTGACCGTTGACGAAATGACCCGTGAACGAATTGCCGCTGGCATCGCCGCGCTGGCCTTCGCCGTTGGGTTTGCCGTGGGCGAACTGGCCTTGATAGGAGCTGCCGTCGTCCATTTCCAGGCGGCCGAGGCCGGAATACTGGTCAGCCTTGAACTCGCCGCGATAGGTCATGCCGTTTTCTTTCAGCGTACCTTCGCCATCGCGCCGGCCCTGCTTGAAACCACCGGTATAACTGCTGGCATTGGTGCTCAGGCTGCCCTGTCCATCAAACAGACCTTGCTGGAACTGGCCGCGATAGACCTCGCCGTTGCTGCCATGCCATTCGCCTTGCCCGTGCCACTGACCCTTGTCGAACTCTCCGGCGTACCAGCTGCCGTTGGGGTAGTCGACGCGGCCCTGACCTTGCAGCAAGCCGTCGACCAGTTCACCGCGATAGCGACCGCCATCGGGCAGGCGCGCATCCGGCGGCAACAGCGATTCGCCGTCGCCGCAAGCGGTGAGCATCAGGGTCAGGGCAAGGGGTGCAAGTCGAGCGATTGAGCGCATAGCGGGATCCGGGCAATTAGGCGACCGAGTATGCCGCAGCTATGCGTCGCATATATACAGACGTGACGCGAAACAGCGTGCGCTGCTTCGCATCCGGGATGATCAGACGAAGCAGAGTGACAGCGGCTCGGCGATATAGGCCGGTTTGTCCGAGCCTTCTATCTCCAGTGTCGCGGTGGCCTTGAGCAGCCACTGGCCGGGTTTTTTCTCGGTCACCTCGACCATGTCGACCTTCAGTCGGACTTTCGAGTTGACCTTGACCGGCTGGATGAAACGCACGCTGTCCAGGCCATAGTTGACGACCATCTTCACGCCTTCGGGCAGCACGAGGATGTCTTCCATCAGTTTCGGCATCAGCGACAGCGACAGGAAACCATGGGCAATCGTGCTGCCAAACGGCGTTTGCGCGGCCTTGACCGGATCGACGTGAATGAACTGAAAATCACCAGTGGCTTCGGCGAACAGGTTGATGCGCTCCTGATCGATGGTGAGCCATTCGGAACGTCCAAGTTCCTTGCCGACATAATCTTTGAGCTCTGCAACGGGAACATAGGGCATTGAGACTCTCCTTGGGTTCATCGGTTTTATAGTTTTTCAGGGGGCGGATTTGACCGGCCTGCGAACCACTGTAGATCATCATGGCGATTTGCTCAGGTCAACCGACCATGCTTTTGGCGAATGCCGGTCCATAGCGCCGGCATGCTTATAATGCCGAGCCCCTGCTGGGTGAAATAGAAGACGGAGATGTCAGATGTTGTTACGTGGCCTGACCCTGCTGGTGCTGTTCCAACTGCTCGGCACGGCGCTCAATCATTTGCTGTTGCCGATATTGCCGGGGCCGATCATCGGGCTGCTGCTGTTGCTGGTGTTCCTGATCATTCGCGGTGAAGTCGGCGAGCCGCTGAATCAGGCGGCGGGCAGCCTGCTGCGTTATCTGCCGTTGCTGCTGGTGCCGCCAGCGGTGGGCGTGATGGTGTATGCCACGGCGATTGCCGCCGATTTCTGGGCGATCGTCGGCGCGCTGGTGGTCTCGCTGATCCTGTCGATGGCCTTTGCCGGCGTGCTCATGCAACGGCTGGTCAAACGTCATGCGCCGCCGGCGGAGGAATCCTGATGCTGTTCGACTGGCAAGGCGCGTGGACCTCGGTGATTCATCATCCGCTGTTCGGCATTGGCATCACGCTAGGCGCTTATCAACTGGTGCTGGCGGCATTCGAGAAAACCCGCTGGATCTTTCTGCAACCGGTGCTGGTCTCCATGTTGTTGGTGATCGGTGTGCTGGTCGGCTGCGGCCTGACCTACGCGGAGTATCGCAAGAGCACCGAAATCCTCAGCATTCTGCTGGGGCCGGCCACGGTGGCGCTGGCGGTGCCGCTCTACCTGAATCTGCGCCGCATCCGGCAATTGTTCTGGCCGATTTTTACTACTCTGGTGATAGGCGGGGTGGTCGCAACGGGCATGGGCGTGGCGCTGGGCTGGTGGTTCGGTGCCGATCACATGATCCTGATGACCATGGCGCCTAAATCGGTGACGTCGCCGATCGCCATGCTGGTTGCCGAGCAGATCGGCGGTGTGGCGGCGCTGGCAGCGGTGTTTGTATTGATCACCGGGGTCATCGGCGCGATCTTCGGCCCGGCGCTGCTGACCCGCCTCGGCGTGCACAGCCCCGAAGCGCGCGGCATGGCGCTGGGCATGACCGCTCATGCGGTCGGCACGGCGGTGGCGATGCAGGAAAACGATGAGTGCGGCGCGTTCGCCGCGCTGGCAATGAGTCTGATGGGTGTGGCCACGGCGGTGTTCCTGCCGTTGGCGGTGTCGATGGTGGTGTAAGGAAATGTCTATGAGTCTGCCGCTTTTTCCGCTGAACACGGTGCTGTTCCCCGGCTGCAACCTCGATCTGCAGATCTTCGAGGCGCGCTACCTCGACATGATCGGCCGCTGCATGAAGCAGGGCGTCGGTTTCGGTGTGGTGTGCATTCTGGAGGGCAACGAAGTCGGTGTGGCACCAGAAGGTTTCGCAATGGTTGGCTGCGAGGCGCGGATCACCGATTTCCAGCAACAGGACAACGGCCTGCTCGGCATTCGCGTCCAGGGCGGGCGGCGTTTCACGGTGTTGCGCACCGAAGTGCAGCGCGATCAGTTGATCGTCGCCGACGTCGAATGGCTGGACGATGAGCCCGAGCAACCGTTGCAGGACGAGGACGCCGATCTGGTCGCGCTGCTCAAGGCGCTGGCCGAACACCCGATGGTCGAAGCGTTGGACATGGGCACTGAAGCCGCCGGTCAACAGTCACTGGCCAATCAGCTTGCCTACCTGTTGCCGTTCGCCGAAGAAGACAAGATCGATCTGCTGCAACTCGACGACCCTCAGCAACGGCTGGATGCGATCCAGGCATTACTCGACGAGTTGCAGGGCGAACTGTTCGCCTAGTTTCACTTGCAAAACGCATGACTCAAGGCGCAAACGAAGATCAGCGCAGGCCCACCCTGACACGATGTTGAAACCGGCAGCGCACCGTCAGCTCATGTTGACCGGGATGAACAGACCTTCGCGGTCGACGCGCTCTTGCAGATCATTGAGCAGGCGCCATTGATTGCTCACCGAGTTGTAAACCAGCGTGCCCGCTGTCTCGGGTTTGTAACCGATGTGGGTGACGTAGACCCGCGCGGCCAGTTCGTGGCGCTGTTTGTGCTTGTCGATATCCGTCAGCAATGCCTCGACACTGGCGTAGCCACGAGCATCGATCACATACAGCTGCAACACCTCAAACAGCAGCGAGACTTCATAAATGTTGCCGGCTGACGTCACCACACAAATGGACTCCACCGGAGTGTCATCCAAGATGTCCGGCAACTCCACCGTGACGCTGGCAATGCGCAGGCGGTTGCCCTGGAGCTGAATGTCGGCGCGCGTGACGGTTTCTGTCAGGGCACGGGTGAACAGATTCCATCTCGATGCATTGGCCGTTTTTGCCGCAGCGCCCGGTGTGGCCAGACGCAGGATGCTGTTGCTGGCGAGATAAACGTCGTAGGTCGCGCTTTTGCCTTCGAGCAGATAAATCCCGGTGTGCGGCCGCGATTCGATGACCACTTTGCTGTTCTGGGTGCCCAGTGATGGTTTCTCGCTGACCAGCGGACGGATGAATGGATATTTTCCGTTGCGCCGCTTCAACCAGCTCCGCGAGCTGAGCACACGGATTCCGGGGTTTCTGGCGTCGTCCCGGTAATCGAACGCGGGCACCTGCACGCGGTATGAAACGTCATCCTGCATGACCAGCATGATGTCCCGGGCCAGAAGCGGTGTCGTGACCTTCAGGCTGTTTTGGCCACTGTAGCCCGTCGCGGCGGCAATCGTCTGGATCACGCCTTTGAAGGCCAGCACCTTGGATGGCAGCAGAATCGACAGGCTGATGTTGTTGTAGGTCAGGTGCGTATTGCCCGAAACACCCTGGCGCACTTCCAGGCCATAGCTGACCACCACGTCGACAATCTCGCTGTCCTGGTAATCCAGGTAAATGGTGCGGGCGCCGGTAGCGTTGCCTGTGGCGACGAATTCGACCCTGTGCTCGGTACGTGCGACGAAGTGGCGCTGCACGCCCTGACCGTCCAGCGCCACCGTGCCACCGTTGACGATTGCCGGGGCGGGTGCCGACCGTCCGCTGACAGTGACGGCAACCTCGATGTCCTGACTCAATGCTTCACCAGGCCGAGTGGGCAGTTGCGCGCGCAGTTCATAGCCATCGAGAGTGCGGAACACCCACCGAGCATTGCTCAATTGACGCTGACCGTTGACCGTCTGGTAGACGTTTTCAAGGGTCAGCACATGGTCGGGGTCGCTGCCGTCCCTGCCGCGCAAGGAGTTGACCACCAGTGAGGTGCCGATGATTTGCCAGCGTTGAATGACCGCCATCGGCCAGCCGAGTTCGATCAGGCTCGAATGGTCGCCACATTCGATGATCGTTGTACGTGCATTGGTGTCGGCGATGTAATAGCGATCTTCGCCGCCGCCGCCCTCAACCGTGCACTCGGTACCAGTGATTGCGATCGTGTCGTTGCCGTCGCCGGCGCTGATGCGGTCGTAACCGTTGGCGGAAATCTGGTTGGGCTGTTCATTGCCCGTGATAGTGCTCGTGCCTTTGCGCAAGGTCGCAACGTTTTCAATGGAGGTCAGGTGGGCGACTTCGAGGGTGTCGTTCGCAGAGTCCGGGCTGCGAAGTGAGACCTTGCCGGTTTGCAGGTTGACGTCGTGACCGATGTAACGCGTGTCGGTAATCGGGCGGACGCCTTCGAACGCAACCAGGTCGTTGCCCGAGCCGCCATCCAGCACATTGATGTGCGGCGGTTTGCTCGATCGATCCAGTTCCTGATCAGAGACTTCCTGGTAGAACGCATCATTTGTGTCGCCGCCCGTCAGTGCCTTATGGCCGTCGCGGTAGGTGAAGAGGTTGGGCCGCGCCTTGACGCCAACCACGCGGTCGTTGCCATCACCCAGGCGCCAGAACACGCCTTTGCCTTCGCCTGGGCTGCCGCTGACCATGCCTTTGAGGTTGTCGGGTAATCCGAGGCTTGCGTCGACTGCATCGTCGCCGCCGACGATCACCGCTTGGCTGTCGAGTCTGAACGGCAACTGCCCGGCGCTTTCGTCCCACTGGTAACGCCACAGTTCGACAGGGCGCAGTTCAGCGCGAAACGCGCCATTGACTACCTGTGCGATGGAGTCCTTGTAAGCACCGGCCAGCATGTCTTTCGCCGACAGTTCGAGCTGTTTTCCATAGTCACTGTAAAGCCTGGACAGTTTGAAGCGATCCATCACCTCGGTGTCCAGTTCCTTGCCGGTGAAGGCGAACCATCCCGAGCGCAGACGCTCGAGTGTCGTCAGTTCGATGTAGTCGTCGATATCGTCGACGACCCTGGCGGCCTGATAAATCATCGATCCGCCGATGAGCAGCGCAGCGGCCGCAAGGCCGAGCGGGCCGGCAACGCTGCCGAAGCCGGCCAGCGCGGCGACGCCCAGCACCAGGCTGATACCCGCGCCCGCTACACTCAGGGCACCGCTGAAATAATGATCCTGAGCTTGTTTGCCCGATGTCGCGGCGGCGGCGTTGAAGGATTTGATCGCGTCAACGATGTCGAACGGCAAGGTAATCGCGCTGGCGAACAGTCCCGCACCACGGCTCATGTATTTGCCGATTGAGGTCAGCGCAAAACCCTTCAGTACATTGCTGCCCTGAGTGAGCATCGCCTGGCCTGTTCTGGTCAGGCCCTGCTCGATGATCAGCGAGCCGAGTTCTGCAGCAATGAATCCGCCGTAGTACAGCATTTCCAGTGCCTCGCCTTTCTTGATCGCATCGGTCAGCGCCATGTAACTGCTGTAGATGCCGAAGGCTTGCATGCCGACGCCTGCGCCGCTCATCAAATAGCTTTTGCTCTTGTTGATCCAGCCCGGTGTGTTTTCAAACGCGTCCGCACGGTGGATTTCCAGCTTTTGCGCAGCCTTGCCCAGCTTGTTGAGACGATCCATGGCGCTGCCGGAAACCAGTGGTGTATCACTGATGAACAGTGGGCCGGCATCAATCGAGCGCTTGCAGGCAATTTCGTAGAACAGCATTGCGGCTATGTCATTGGCGGGGAAATCCACGGCCTGCAAGCGCGACTGCACCTGCGCCGATTGAAAATTGAGTCCGTCGAGAAATGCCTGATCCACGCTCTTCATGTGGGCGTTCGCCGCACTGACCGGTTGACCGTCAATGGTCGCCCCCAGCGCTTGCAATTCGACCCGACTGATCATGATCTCACCGATGCGTAGCAGGCCCAGATGCTTGTCCAGGGCTTTGAGGGTTTTGCGAAGCGACGGATCAATGTCAGGCGCCTGCGTCTGATTGCGCATATGGGTGGGCGGCGCATGGGGATTCGCCGAGACGTCGATGGGGGTAACTTCAAGTGCGCGAACGTGGGCGATATGGGTCGCAGGGACGATGAGTTTCGACACGTATTAATCCTTTAATGGTGTGCATGAGGGTGCCGGTCTCCTCTCCGGCGTTGTATGGGCGTGCCCGGTTCAGGGCCAGGCGATGTCGTATGCAAACTCGTTCTTGTTGCCCGACAGCCTGAGGACTGGCAGTCCCGCCGCTTCCACTTTGTCGATCAGTCGGTCGTATTGGAATTTGTTGGCATGCCCGGCATGGGTCGCCGCCTCGATACGCTCAGCGTCCGCGCCGGCCTGTTCCTTGATGTCTGCGACTCTGGCGCCTTTGCTCAGGTCTGTGTTCAGCAACCAGATACGCTCGGCTGGAACTCCGCTGCGGGTGACTGAAATCAGCCCCTCGAAATCGTCGGAGGGAAACCAGGTCGGCGGGTTCTCACGCGCAGCGGAATTGAACGCCATGTTCTCTTCGTGCGGGACGACTTCCAGATTGCGCGTGTCGAGGGCGTACATGAACATTTCTGTCTGCCGCGTGCGTGAGGACCGATAACCCCGCTCGTGATCCCAGGCGACGGGACTCTCAGGATCAGACCAGTCGGATGAGGAACTGCTTGAATCATCGGCGTCGCTTGCGCCGCTGTCTGAGCTGCTGTCACCCGCGTCGCGTCCCGGATATTTATGGGTCTGGCTGTTGAAACGCAGGTATGCGGGATCGGGGGCGCTGGCATACATCTGGCCCTGCTCGAGACTGAACGTCGCGCTGATCGGCTTGTGCGTGGTGGCGCCGGGTTTGTGGTGGTAGCGGGGCAGCATGGTGCCGTCATTCGCCAGCTCGAACGGCGTGCGCTCGTCACCGCGAAACAGTGCCGGGATGTCCGTGCGATACAGGCAATTGTGTTTGTTGCGCAGGTAACCGAGCTGTTTCAACAGCGCTTCGCGGACCTCGGGGGTCAGGCCTTGTTCGGCGTCGTACCAGTCGTGGCGGGCATTGTGCTTGAGGTTGAGCTGCTCGACCGCATCTGTGGCCAATTGCTCAAAGCGTTGCGGGTGGGTGATGTCATCCAACAGGCGCTTGTGCGCCAGTGCCCAGGCTGGAATCGCCAGATGGTCGCTCATCTCCTGCTGCAAGCGGGTCAATTGCCTGGGCAGCAGATTGAACGATTGCAGAAAGGCTTCGCGCTCTGCACGGCTCATCTGTGGATGCAGCCAGCGCAGCGAGTCGCGCAGCAGATCGGTCAGCGGATTTCCGGTGGTTGTGGGATGTGCCCACTGTGGCGGCATGCCGCTGGCCTGAGCTTCGACACGAAAGCGCGCGATGTCCTGGCCCTGCAAGCCATATAGCTGCCAGATCTCATGATCGGTCCACTGTTTGAGGTGGGTCGGCGACGCCGCGAATCCGCCCGACGGAGGATCTACCGGAATGAAATTGCCAAATGAATCCCTGAAGGCGAACAGGGGGGCGTCTGTGCGCGCTGCAAAAAGCGGATGCATTTCGTAGTAACCCTGAGCATCCGGCGAACGCCCCGATGGACTGTAACGGCTTTGATTGATGGGCGTTGTCGCGGGGGCGAGCCGTGCTCGCTTCGGCGCGGGTTGTTCGGTCAGGCGCCAGGTGGGGCTGTCTGCGTTTTTATACAAAAGCGGTCCGGAGGGCACGCGCTCGGTCAGCAACTTGCTGCGCCATGCGCCGGTTTCATCCACGCCGACGTGAGTGGTTTGCAAAGCGCCCTGATATTCGACGTCGACGAACTTTCTGCCAACGACCCAGCGAAATCCATCGGGGTCAGCGGGCTTCATCCCACGCAGAAAAGCCTCTGACAACCAGTAATCGGTTATTGAAGTGGAATGTTCAGAACGATAAGCGCCATGTGCCGGTAACTGGAAGATTTCGATCGCCGGAAGTCTCGGGTTTGCATCGGCGAGGGGGCTGCCGGAAGTTGTTGGGGGCAGCGTCTGATCGTGACTACCGGTCCTTCTCGATATTTCAACGGCGCTGGCATCGATCAAGGGGCGATGTGGTGCCGGTGCGTGCGGATCAGTTTGATGCGGCGTTGTAACAGGCGTCTTGCGGGGTATCTTTGGACTCATGAATAACTCGACAAAGAATGAATTGATAAATGCCTCGGCAGAACTTCAATGCCGGGTCCGGATAAATATTGATTGTTGGCAAGTGCTCAAGCCGGGCGGATTGAACTCACGGATTTTCTGTTGCGCGAAATACTTCGCCACCGTGTTCCGGCTGGACTATGTAACGCTAGTTTGGCGTCGATTGGGAATGCGGAAACGTCGGTTTTATAACCAGGAAAGTTAACCGCAGGAGGGGAAGTTTGCGTAGGTAATCAACGCCGCTCTTGTCGGAATATTCCAAAAGAGCGGCGTATAAAAAATCCGGCTTGTGAGTTGTCTGTTTTTAGTAGGCGTAACGCAACAATGTATGTGGCAAGTGGCGCAGTACGAAGAAGCCGAACAGAGCAACCATCGATGGCAGGATCAGCCACCAGATCTTGAACGGCATCGCATTAAGGGACGCCTGCCGTTGGCTCAACCACAGCATCGCAGCACACACGCAACTGGCGAGCATCGCCCCGGCCAATATGTCGGTTGGCCAGTGCGCGCCGAGATACACCCGCGACAGGGCGATAGAGAGGGCCGGGATGCAGGCAATCAGCAGCCAGGTCAGGCGCATGCGCGGCGGCTGACCGCGCCCGGCCAGCACGCCCAGCGTCAGGAACAGGGCGAACGCGCCAGAAGCGTGGCCGCTGGGCATGCTGTAGGTGGTCAATGGATCGCTGAGCACTTCCGGGCGCACCCGGGCGAAAAAATACTTGGTTCCGGTATTGGCCATTGCGGTGACCAACATGGTGGCGCCCGCGAACATTGCCTGGCGCCACTGCTTGCACAGCACCAGCAGAATGACGAGCAGGGCACTGAACAGCAGCATGTTGCGGAATTCGCCGATCAGGGTCAGCGTCACGGCGATTTCGTCCAGCGCTGGCTGGCGGTGCTCCTGCACCAGGGTCATCACGCCGTTGTCGAGCGCGGTGAGGTATGGATAGCCGATGAACAGACCGATCAGGATCAGCAGGCTCATGCTGCCAATCCAGATTGTCGCGCGACGATGGCGGCGCACGCTGCTGTTGACGCTCAGGCCGACCATCACCGCGATGCTGGCGGCGACAATCCCGGCCTCCAGCCAGAACCCTTCAGGCAATGGCAGACGGAACGCCGCGCCGGTGGCCCAGCCCGGCAGCAGATAAGCCAGGCTCCAGCCAGCAGCGGCCAACAGGCTGACGGCGAAAAAACGCGGGAAGGGCATGTCGCACATCCCGGCGACCATTGGCAGCATTGGTCGTAGCGGGCCGATGAAACGCCCGACCAGCAAGCTGGCGATGCCATAGCGCTGGAAGTACGACTCGGCGCCGGCCATCCATTCCGGGTGATGGCGCAGGCCCGGCAGGCGGCGGATGTTCTGATGGAAATGCCGCCCCAGGAAGTACGAAATCAAGTCGCCGAGGATGCCGCCAAGAAAGCCCAGCAGCAGCGTTTCGCTCAATGACAGCGCGCCACTGCCGGCCAGTACCGCCACGCCGAACAACAGCACCGTGCCCGGCACGATCAGCCCGGCGATCGCCAGACATTCCACGCACGCAACGATGAACACCGCTGCGGCCAACCACTGCGGATTGGCGCCGAGCCATCCGGTGATGCTATCGAGCCATGGGCCCATACAGAAAAACTCCATTCATTCTTTAAGTAATTGTTTCGCGGTGGACTGCTGACCTGTGGGAGCGAGCCTGCTCGCGAATACGCTGTGTCAGACGATAGAAGCGTTGGCTGGCACGACCCCTTCGCGAGCAGGCTCGCTCCCACAGGGGGACATCATTTATTAGCGGATTCGGCTTCAGCGCCGGGAAGCAGGAAATAATCCCGGCCTTCGACCTGACCCCGTCGCAGCGGGTTCCGCGTGCACCATTGCGCATACGCAGCGTCAACGAAGCGATACATCAAGTGTTCATCACGGCCCAGCGGAATGCCCAACCGGGTGGTTTGAATGATCTGCGCGGGTGGCGGTCCCGGGTCCTCGACCAGCAACAGTTCATGATCGAAACGCTTGGCGTCCCACATCGGCACTTTCAAACCCAGCGCCTTGCACAGCAGGGTCTGTCCGGCGCAGAGCTTCTGTGTCGGACGCGGTCGGCCCTGGGCATCGGGATTGTTCAGCAGCATCTGCGCCAGACTTGCCGGACCGCTCACTTCATCGACCCACGGATAGGCGGATTTGATCAGCACCGCGTTGCCCGGCCCCTGCGCACTGAAGTTCAGCGAATCACCGCCGCGTGCGTAGTACATATAGATGTGGCCGCCATCCAGAAACAAAGCCTTACGCTTTTCTGTATAGCCGAGCGAGGCGTGGCTGCCTTTTTCCGCGCAGTAATAGGCTTCGGTTTCGATAATTCGCGCACTCAGCCACAGATCGCCGACGCGATGGCGGATGACTTTGCCGAGCAGCGCCTGCGCCAGCACCTGGGCGTCGCGGTCGAAAAAACTGTCCGGCAGGCCCACGGGCAGGCGCGCGGACTCGGGGCAAAGGGGCACGTTGGTCATGATGGGCAAGGTTTATCCAGGCTCAAGAGGTCGTGATGATAACAACGCTGAGCTTAATTACGTCTGAACGCCGGCCAAACGCAGCTCATTTCGACCATCCGCCCGTCACCGCTGTTAGTCCCGGGACGCGACAGCTATAATCTGCCGCTTTCCTCTTTGCCAAGACCCCAGCAGACCATGACTGAGTCCGTTCTTGACTACATGACCCGATTGGGTCGCGCCGCCCGCGCTGCCTCCAAGGTCATCGGTCGCGCCAGCACCGCGCAGAAAAACCGCGCCTTGCAGGCTGCCGCCAATGCTCTGGACGCTGCGCGCGCCGAGCTGGCCGCCGCCAATGAGCTGGATCTGGCTGCCGGTCGCGCCAACGGTCTGGAGCCGGCGCTGCTGGAGCGTCTGGAACTGACCCCGGCACGCATCGACGGCATGATCGTCGGCTTGCGTCAGGTTGCTGCACTGGCGGATCCGGTCGGTGCGATCCGCGACATGAGCTTCCGTCCGTCGGGTATTCAGGTCGGCAAGATGCGTGTACCGCTGGGCGTGATCGGGATCATCTACGAATCCCGTCCGAACGTGACCATCGATGCCGCCAGTCTGTGCCTGAAGTCCGGCAACGCGACCATCCTGCGCGGTGGCTCCGAGGCAATTCATTCCAATCGCGCGATTGCCGCGTGCATTCAGCGCGGTCTGGCCGAGGCCGAATTGCCCGCCGCCGTGGTGCAAGTGGTCGAAACCACTGACCGTGCCGCTGTCGGCGCGCTGATCAGCATGCCGGAATACGTCGACGTCATCGTGCCCCGTGGCGGTCGTGGCCTGATCGAACGCATCAGCCGCGATGCTCGCGTACCGGTGATCAAGCACCTGGACGGCATCTGCCACGTTTACGTCAGTGAACATGCCGATCTGGCCAAAGCCCAAAGCATCGCCTTCAACGCCAAGACCTACCGTTATGGCATCTGCGGCGCGATGGAAACCCTGCTGGTCGATCAGGCTGTTGCCAGGGATTTCCTGCCTTCGATGGCCGCGCAGTTCCGCGAAAAAGGCGTCGAGCTGCGCGGTTGCGAGCGCACCCGGGCGATCATCGAAGCGGTCGCGGCCAGCGAAGACGACTGGCACACCGAGTATCTGGCGCCGATTCTGTCGATCCGCGTGGTCGACGGTCTGGAGCAGGCGATCGAACACATCAACCATTACGGCTCCCATCACACCGACTCGATCGTCAGCGAAAACCTCGCTGACACCCGCCGGTTCGTGGCGGAAGTCGACTCGGCCTCGGTGATGATCAACACGCCGACCTGCTTTGCCGATGGATTTGAATACGGATTGGGTGCCGAGATCGGCATTTCTACTGATAAGCTGCACGCCCGCGGCCCGGTCGGGCTTGAGGGGCTGACCTGCGAGAAGTACATCGTGGTCGGCGATGGCCAGTTGCGCGGCCAGGCGACGGTCTGACTTGACCGACCTCGACCTGACAGCGCCGCACACCGGCAGCGAGTCGCGCCCGCAACGCATTGGCGTGCTGGGCGGTACGTTCGACCCGGTGCACATCGGCCATTTGCGTGGCGCGCTGGAAGTCGTCGAAGCGCTGGCGCTGGACGAGTTGCGCCTGATGCCGAACGCGCGGCCGCCACATCGCGGGACGCCGCAGGTGTCGGCGCAGGACCGGCTGGCGATGGTCGAGTGCGCGGTGGCCGGATTGCCGCCGCTGGTGGTGGACGCCCGCGAATTGCAGCGGGACAAACCGTCCTGGACCATCGATACCCTGGAGTCGCTGCGCGCAGAGATGCCCGCCGAGACCCAGGTTTTTCTGCTTTTGGGCTGGGACGCATTTTGCGGCCTGCCCACTTGGCACCGCTGGGAAGAGTTGCTCCAGCATTGCCACATCCTGGTGCTACAGCGCCCGGACGCCGACAGCGAACCGCCGGATGCCTTGCGCAACCTGCTGGCAGCGCGTTCGGTGAGCGACCCGCTGGCCCTGAAAGGGCCGAGCGGACAGATTGCATTCGTCTGGCAGACACCGCTCGCGGTTTCCGCCACCCAGATCCGTCAACTGCTGGCCAGCGGTAAGTCGGTACGTTTCCTGGTGCCCGACGCGGTCCTGGCCTACATCGATGCGCACGGTCTGTACCGTGCGTCGAACTGAACAAGGCGCGCTTCACCGATACGGATCACCGTATCCCCAAGCCGCCGAATACATGAGCAAAACGAGTTACATATGACTGATAAAGATCTACCGAAAGTAAAGCGCAAAGGCACGTTCAAGAGCGCACCACTGCCGGAAGCCGTCAACACCAACGAGCCGCTCAAGGGCGACGAACTGGTCAAGATTGCCGTCGCTGCGCTGGAAGACGTCAAGGCCCAGGACATCCAGATCATCGATGTGCGCGACAAGCAGAGCATCACTGACTACATGATCATCGCCACCGGTACCTCCAATCGCCAGATCAACGCGATGCTGGACAAGGTCCGCGAGGAAGTGAAAAAGCAGGGCGCCAAGCCGCTGGGCGAAGAAGGCAAGGGCGACAGCGACTGGGTACTGCTCGACCTCGATCTGGTGATCGTGCACATGATGACTGCCTCGGCGCGTCAGTTCTACGACCTGGAGCGCCTGTGGGCCGGTGCCGAGCAAAGCCGTGCGGCCGATGCCAAGCACCACAGCCCGGAGAACACCCACGAGCATTTCACCAAGCTCAACAAAGACCAGTTCTAAGGGATTGCTGTGCGACTGCGCCTGATCGCCGTCGGTTCACGCATGCCCAAGTGGGTGGAAGAAGGCTGGCATGAATATGCCAAGCGTCTTCCGTCCGAACTGGCGCTGGAACTGGTGGAAATTCCGCTCAACACCCGTGGCAAGAATGCCGACGTGGCACGTTTCATCCGCCAGGAAGGCGAAGCCATGCTGGCCAAGGTCGGGCACAACGAGCGGGTCGTCACGCTGGAGGTTCACGGCAAGCCGTGGAGCACCGAGCAACTGGCGGTCGAACTCGATCGCTGGCGCCTGGATTCGCGCACGGTCAACTTCATGGTCGGCGGCCCGGAAGGGCTGGCACCGGAAGTCTGTGCCCGCGCTGACCAGCGCTGGTCGTTGTCGCCGCTGACCTTGCCGCACCCGCTGGTGCGGATCCTGATCGGCGAACAGTTGTACCGTGCCTGGACCGTGTTGTCCGGCCACCCTTACCACAAGTAAGCCTGCCCTCATGTCTCAGCCGATCCGCATCAAGGACCACGAAAAGGACGCCCGTCTGGTGCGCAGCCGTGTCGTGTTCGGTGCGATCGTGATCGTGGCGCTGATCTGTGTGCTGATCGCGCGTCTGTATTACCTGCAGGTGATCCAGTACGAGTACCACTCGACCCTGTCGGAAAACAACCGCGTCCACGTGCAGCCGATTCCGCCGACGCGCGGGCTGATTTTCGATCGCAACGGCGTGGTCGTGGCCGACAACCGGCCGAGCTTCAGCCTGAGCATGACCCGCGAGCGCTCCGGCGACTGGCAACAGGTGCTCGACGTCATCGTCGAGGTGCTGGAGCTGACGCCCGAGGACCGGGTGATCTTCGAGAAACGCATGCGTCAGGGCCGTCGGCCGTTCGAGCCGGTGCCGATCCTGTTCGAGCTGACCGAAGAGCAGATCGCCCGCATTGCGGTGAACCAGTTCCGCCTGCCCGGGGTGGAAGTGGTCGCGCAACTGGTCCGGCATTACCCGCAGGGCGCGCATTTTGCGCATTCGGTGGGCTACATGGGGCGGATCAACGAGAAAGAGCTGAAGTCGCTGGATCCGGTCAACTACAGCGGCACCCACCACATCGGCAAGACCGGCATCGAGCGTTTCTACGAGCCGGAATTGCACGGTCAGGTCGGTTACGAGGAAGTCGAGACCAACGCCCGTGGCCGCGTATTGCGCGTGCTCAAACGCACCGATCCGATTCCCGGCAAGGACATCGTCCTGAGCCTCGACATCAAGTTGCAGGAAGCCGCCGAGGCCGCGCTGGGCGGGCGACGTGGCGCGGTGGTGGCGCTCGATCCGAAAACCGGCGAAGTGCTGGCGATGGTCAGTCAGCCGAGCTTCGACCCCAACCTGTTCGTCACCGGTATCAGCTTCAAGGCCTACGCCGAGTTGCGCGATTCCATCGACCGGCCGTTGTTCAACCGCGTGCTGCGCGGTCTGTACCCGCCGGGCTCGACGATCAAACCGGCGGTGGCAATTGCCGGTCTCGACGCTGGCGTAGTCACGGCTTCGAGCCGGGTGTTCGACCCGGGCTATTACATGCTGCCCAACTACGACCACAAGTATCGCAACTGGAACCGTACCGGTGACGGCTTCGTCGACCTCGACACGGCGATCATGCGGTCCAACGACACCTACTTCTATGACCTGGCGCACAAGCTCGGCATCGATCGGCTGTCGACCTATATGAACAAGTTCGGCATCGGCCAGAAGGTCTCGCTGGACATGTTCGAAGAATCCCCGGGCCTGATGCCGTCGCGCGAATGGAAACGCGCGACGCGCAAACAGGCGTGGTTCCCCGGCGAAACCCTGATTCTCGGGATCGGCCAGGGCTACATGCAGTCGACGCCGCTGCAATTGGCCCAGGCCACGGCGCTGGTGGCCAACAAAGGCATCTGGAACCGTCCGCACCTGGCCAAGTCCCTCGACGGGGTGAAGCCGGTGGATGAAAACCCGATGCCGAACATCGTCCTGCGCGACCCGTCCGACTGGAACAAGGTCAACCACGGCATGCAGCAGGTGATGCACGGTGCCCGTGGCACCGCGCGCAAAGCGGCGATCGGCGCGCAATACCGCATCGCCGGCAAGTCCGGTACCGCGCAGGTGGTGGCGATCAAGCAGGGCGAGAAATACGACCGCTCCAAGGTCCAGGAACGCCACCGCGACCACGCCCTGTTCGTCGGCTTCGCCCCGGCCGATGATCCGAAAATCGTCGTGTCGGTGATGGTCGAGAACGGTGAGTCCGGTTCCGGCGTTGCCGCGCCCGTGGTGCGCCAGGTCATGGACGCCTGGTTGCTCGACCAGGACGGCCACCTGAAAGCCGAGTACGCCAGCCCTATCACTGCGGAGGCCCCGGCCCGTGATGAATAACTTCGATCGCATGCTCTCCAGCGAGGATGTGATGCGTCGCCGCGCGACGTTGCTGCAAAGACTGCATATCGATGGCCCGCTGTTGATCCTGTTGCTGATCCTCGCCGCCGGCAGCCTGTTCGTGCTGTATTCGGCCAGCGGCAAGAGCTGGGACCTGCTCGGCAAGCAGGCCACGTCGTTCGGCATCGGTCTGGTGGCGATGATCGTCATCGCCCAGTTCGAACCGCGTTTCATGGCGCGCTGGGTGCCGCTCGGTTACGTGATCGGCGTGATATTGCTGATCGTCGTCGACATCATGGGCCACAACGCCATGGGCGCCACGCGCTGGATCAACATCCCCGGGGTGATCCGCTTCCAGCCCTCGGAGTTCATGAAGATCCTGATGCCGGCGACCATCGCCTGGTATCTGTCCAAACGCACCTTGCCGCCGCAGCTCAAGCACGTCGGCATCAGCCTGATGCTGATTGGCGTGCCGTTCATTCTGATCGTGCGCCAGCCGGATCTCGGTACCTCGTTGCTGATTCTTGCCGGTGGCGCCTTCGTCCTGTTCATGGGCGGCCTGCGCTGGCGCTGGATTCTCAGCGTATTGGCGGCGGCGGTGCCGGTGTCGGTGGCGATGTGGTTCTTCGTCATGCACGACTATCAGAAGCAGCGTGTCCTGACTTTCCTCGACCCGGAAAGCGATCCGCTCGGCACCGGCTGGAACATCATCCAGTCGAAAGCCGCGATCGGTTCCGGTGGCGTATTCGGCAAAGGCTGGCTGCTCGGCACCCAGTCACACCTGGACTTTCTCCCGGAAAGCCACACCGACTTCATCATTGCCGTGCTTGGCGAAGAGTTCGGTCTGGTGGGGATTTGCGCGCTGCTGCTGATCTATCTGTTGTTGATCGGTCGCGGGCTGGTGATCACCGCTCAGGCGCAAACGCTGTTCGGCAAATTGCTCGCCGGCGCGTTGACCATGACTTTTTTTGTTTACGTTTTCGTCAACATCGGTATGGTCAGTGGCCTGTTACCGGTCGTGGGGGTGCCGTTGCCGTTCATTAGCTACGGAGGAACTTCGCTGGTGACGTTGCTGTCAGCGTTTGGGGTTTTGATGTCGATCCATACCCATCGCAAGTGGATCGCACAGGTTTGAATAAGGTGAAGAGTGCAATGCAAGTAATGCGTGGCTGGGCGACTCGATGCGCGCCGCTGGTTGGCCTGGTGGGCCTGCTGGGGAGCGTGCAGGAAGCGCTGGCCGGCGACTATGAAGGCTCGCCGCAGGTGGCCGAATTCGTCGGCGAAATGACCCGCGACTACGGTTTCGCCGGTGAACAACTGATGGGTGTGTTCCGCGAGGCGCAGCGCAAGCAGTCGATTCTCGACGCCATCTCCAGACCCGCCGAACGGGTCAAGCAGTGGAACGAATATCGTCCGATGTTCATCACCGACGCGCGCATCGCCCGTGGTGTCGACTTCTGGCGTCAGCACGAGGCGACCCTGGCCCGTGCCGAGCAGGAATACGGCGTGCCGGCACAAGTGATCGTGTCGATCATCGGCGTCGAGACCTTTTTCGGACGTAATACCGGTAATTTCCGCGTGATCGATGCTTTATCGACCCTCGGCTTCGACTATCCTCCCCGTGCCGAATTTTTCCGCAAGGAACTGCGTGAGTTCCTGCTGCTGGCCCGCGAAGAGCAGGTCGATCCACTGACCCTGAAAGGCTCGTACGCCGGGGCCATGGGCCTGCCGCAGTTCATGCCGAGCAGCTTTCGCGCCTACGCGGTGGATTTCGACGGTGACGGCCACATCAATATCTGGAACAACCCGGACGATGCCATTGGCAGCGTCGCCAGCTACTTCAAGCGTCACGGCTGGGTCGCCGGCGAACCGGTGGTCAGCCGTGCCGATGTACGCGGCGAGCAGGTTGATGAAGGCCTGACTACTGGTATCGAACCGGTGAAAACGGTCGCAGAGTTGCGGGCGCTGGGCTGGTCAAGTCATGATGCGCTGCGCGATGATATGCCGGTTACCGCATTTCGCCTCGAAGGCGACAACGGCCCTGAATACTGGATGGGCCTGCAGAATTTCTACGCGATCACGCGTTATAACCGCAGCGTGATGTACGCCATGGCCGTACATCAACTGTCTGAACAGCTGGTACAAGCACGGGGCGTCAAGTAATGCAGGCATTGCCTAACAATAAACCCCTGAAGCTGGTGGCTTTCGCTGCGTTGGCAGTCCTGGTCGCCAGTTGCACGACCAGCCGCACGCCGACGCAGAAAACCCCGTCCACCGCTGTCCGCGCCCAACCGGGCCTGGACATCAACCGCGCGCACAAAGACGGCGCGCCTTGGTGGGATGTCGATGTTTCGCGCATCCCGGATGCGACACCGACCCTGCACACCGGCCCGTACAAGGCCAATCCGTACACCGTGCTGGGCAAGACCTACTTTCCGTTGCAGGAATCCAAGACCTACGTGGCTTCGGGCACAGCGTCCTGGTACGGCACCAAGTTCCATGGCCAGAACACCGCCAACGGCGAAGTGTATGACCTGTACGGCATGAGTGCCGCGCACAAGACCTTGCCGCTGCCAAGTTACGTTCGGGTGACCAACCTGGACAACAACAAGACCGTGATCCTGCGCGTCAACGACCGTGGGCCGTTCTATTCCGATCGAATCATTGACTTGTCTTATGCTGCGGCGAAGAAGCTCGGCTATGCCGAAACCGGCACCGCACGGGTCAAGGTCGAAGGCATCGATCCGCAGCAGTGGTGGGCGGCCAAGGGCCGTCCGGCGCCGCTGATGCTCAATGAGCCGCAAGTGGCGCAGAATAGCGCCCCGGTCATCACCGCGTCGGCCGGTACCGTCGAGCAATGGACGCCGCCGCCGCAGCAACACGCCGCGGCCGTGGTGCCCGTGCAGATCGATGCAAAAAAACGCTTCTGCACCAGCGTCTGGCCAGTATCTGCAGGTGGGCGCGTTCGCCAACCCGGACGCTGCCGAGCTGCTGAGGTCGAAGCTCAGCGGGATGGTGAGCGCGCCGGTGTTCATCAGCTCGATCGTGCGCAATCAGCAGACCCTGCACCGGGTACGCCTGGGGCCGATCGGCTCGCCGGGTGAGATCGCCCAGGTGCAGAACAGTGTGCGGCTGGCCAATCTGGGTTCGCCCAGCGTGGTCACCGAGTAACACGTAGACCTTGATTGACGGTTCACTTGCGGTATTCGGGGGGTGAACCAGGTTGTTGGCTCGTCGAAGAACAAAAGCCCGGCAAGGGTGACTGGAGTGAGCAACTGAACACGCGATGGCCCGTTAGAAGGCTGTCTGAATAAGTTTTGCCTTCGGGCAAGTTTCCATTAGCGATTTCGAGAGACGGATGAACATCACCACCTTTGCCAAACGCCTGTGTCTGCTAGTCCCGCTGCTCCTCTCGCCAGCCGCCTTCGCGGCCGAGATGATGCCGTCGCCACCGCAACTGGCCGCCAAGGCCTATGTTCTGATGGACGCCAGCAGCGGCAACGTGCTGGTCGAAAACAACGGCGACCAGCGTCTGCCACCGGCCAGCCTGACCAAGCTGATGACCGCCTACATCGCGACCCTGGAAATCCGTCGCGGCCAGATCGGTGAAAACGATCCGGTGACCGTCAGCGAAAACGCCTGGCGCACCGGCGGTTCGCGGATGTTCATCAAGGTCGGTTCGCAGGTGACTGTCAGCGACCTGCTGCACGGCATCATCATCCAGTCGGGTAACGACGCCAGCGTCGCCCTGGCCGAGCACATCGCCGGCAGCGAAGACGCGTTCGCCGATCTGATGAACAAGACCGTCACCGAACTGGGCATGACCAATACCCACTTCATGAACCCGACCGGTCTGCCAAACCCTGAGCACTACTCGTCGGCGCACGACATGGCGATCCTGGCCCGTGCGATCATCCACGAAGACCCGGCTCACTATGCGATCTACTCGCAGAAAGAGTTCTTCTGGAACGGCATCAAGCAGCCTAACCGCAACCTGCTGCTGTGGCGCGACAAGACCGTTGACGGTCTGAAAACCGGCCACACCGATGAAGCCGGCTACTGCATGGTGTCCTCGGCTGTACGTGATGGCCAGCGCCTGATCGCCGTGGTGTTCGGTACCAACAGCGAAGTGGCTCGCGCCGCTGAAACCCAGAAGTTGCTGACCTATGGTTTCCGCTTCTTCGAAACCCAGACCTTCTACCAGAAGGGCACTGAACTGGCGCAGGCGCCGGTATGGAAAGGCACCACCAGCCAGGTCAAGGCCGGTCTGGCGCAAGACCTGACCATGACTCTGCCAAAAGGCCAGCTGAAGAAGCTCGCTGCCAGCATGACCATGAACCCGCAACTGGTTGCGCCAATCGCCAAGGGCGACGTGATCGGTAAAGTCGAAGTCAAACTGGAAGACAAGGTGGTGCACAGCGCTGACCTGATCGCTCTGGACGGCGTCGAGGAGGGTGGTATCTTCCGCCGCATGTGGGATAGCATCCGTCTATTCTTCTACGGCTTGTTCAACTGATTTTGTGTTGACCTGCATGGCCCCGCCCCGATCCGGTGCGGGGCCATGTGCGTTACCACGGCTTGCGCTATAGAGGCCGTTACGCCATGACCGATACCGAAGTAAAGGCGCCAAAGATCGAATTCCCCCAGACTGATTATCCGATCAAGGTGATCAGCGATACGGGTGTTGGCAACAAGGACAAGATCATCGCGATCGTCCTGAAACACGCGACCATCAATGATGAGCGCATCGACGAGCGTCAAAGCAGCAACGGCAAGTACACCACCATCCAGTTGCACATCGTCGCCACCGACCAGGATCAGCTGTACAACATCAACAGCGAACTGCGGGCTTCCGGCATCGTGCACATGGTGTTGTGATGCACGGCACGCTGGGCTTTCGCGAGCTGGGCCAGATGGCTTACGAGCCGGTCTGGCATGCCATGCAGCGCTTTACCAACGAACGCGGCAATGCTGCAGCCGACGAGATCTGGCTCGTCGAACACCCGCCGGTGTTCACCCAGGGCCAGGCCGGCAAGGCCGAGCATCTGTTGCTGCCGGGAGATATTCCGGTGGTGCAGGTCGATCGTGGCGGCCAAGTGACTTATCATGGCCCCGGGCAACTGGTGGCCTATCTGTTACTGGATGTGCGCAAGCTGGGTTTCGGCGTGCGCGATCTGGTCAGCCGCATGGAAGCCTGCCTCATCGAACTGCTGGCCAGCTACGGCGTTAGCGCCGCCGCCAAGCCAGATGCTCCCGGCGTGTACGTCGATGGAGCGAAAATCGCTTCTCTGGGTTTGCGCATTCGCCACGGTTGTTCCTTTCATGGCCTGGCCCTGAACGTGGATATGAACCTGGAACCGTTTCGACGGATTAATCCCTGCGGCTACGCCGGGCTGGCCATGACCCAGCTGAGCGATCACGCAGGATCGATTGAATTTGCCGAGGTAAGTGCCCGGCTGCGCGCGCAGCTCGTCAAACACCTCGACTATGCTGAGCAGACGACCCTTACGGGCGGAATCGACTGATATGACTACTGATGCAGTGCAAACCATGATCCCGACGCTCGACGTGACCGAGCGCCCGGCCCCGCGTCCCAAGGTTGAAGCCGGCGTCAAGCTGCGCGGCGCCGAGAAGGTTGCACGCATCCCGGTCAAGATCATCCCGACTACCGAACTGCCGAAGAAACCCGACTGGATCCGCGTGCGCATCCCGGTTTCGCCGGAAGTCGACCGCATCAAGAGCCTGCTGCGCAAGCACAAGCTGCACAGTGTCTGCGAAGAAGCGTCCTGCCCGAACCTCGGCGAATGCTTCTCCGGCGGCACCGCAACCTTCATGATCATGGGCGACATCTGCACCCGTCGTTGCCCGTTCTGCGACGTTGGCCACGGTCGTCCGAAGCCACTGGACGTCAACGAGCCGGAAAGCCTGGCCATCGCCATCGCCGACCTCAAGCTCAAGTACGTGGTGATCACTTCGGTGGACCGCGACGACCTGCGTGATGGCGGTGCCCAGCACTTCGCCGACTGCATCCGCGAAATCCGCAAATTGTCGCCGAACGTGCAGCTCGAGACCCTGGTCCCGGACTACCGTGGCCGCATGGACATCGCCCTGGAAATCACCGCTGCCGAGCCGCCGGATGTGTTCAACCACAACCTGGAAACCGTGCCACGCCTGTACAAGGCTGCGCGTCCGGGTTCGGACTACCAGTGGTCGCTGACCCTGCTGCAACGCTTCAAGCAGATGATGCCGCATATCCCGACCAAATCCGGCCTGATGCTGGGTCTGGGCGAGACTGACGAAGAAGTCATCGAAGTCATGAAGCGCATGCGCGAACACGACATCGACATGCTGACCCTCGGTCAATACCTGCAGCCGTCGCGCAGCCACTTGCCGGTGCAGCGTTTTGTGCACCCGGACACCTTCGCCTGGTTCGCCGAAGAAGGTTACAAGATGGGCTTCAAGAACGTTGCGTCTGGCCCGCTGGTACGTTCCTCGTACCACGCCGACGAGCAGGCGAAGCTGGTCAAGGCCGAGCTGCTGGGTTCCTGATTCACTGCTGATGTAAAAATGCCCGCCGAGGACGGTTCCTCGGCGGGCATTTTTTTGCCTGAGACAAGGGGCTTTTGTTTGCCTCTTGAGCTGTCTACTGTGTGTGCATGACTTTACCGCTGGAGCCCAAGGATGACCGTTCGACCGAGCCACACCCTCGTTGCCCACCGAGCCGTACTGGCGCTGCCCTCCGAAGGGACGATCGGCGTCATCGCGCCTGCCGGCCCCGGCGCCCTCGACACTGAAAAAGCGCTGCAATGGATGCGCGCGCGCGGCTATGGGCTGAAGGTGTTTCCGGGTGTCTATGAGAAGGACGGCTATCTGGCTGGCAGTGACGACGTACGCCTGCGCGATCTGCACGCGGCATTCGCTGATCCTGAAGTCGACGCGATCATTTGCCTGCGCGGCGGCTACGGCACGCCGCGCCTGCTGGACCGAATCGATTACGACCTGCTCAGCCGGCACGCCAAACCCTTTATCGGCTACAGCGATATCACCGCGCTGCACCTGGCCATCAGTCGCTACGCCGGATTTGTGACCTTTCACGGGCCGCTGCTCAATGCCGACCTGCTGGGCGACAAGGAACCGCCTACCGTCACCTCATTCTTCGCCATGCTGCGCGGGCAAATGAAGTCAGGGAGTGTGCTGAGCCATCCGGCGGCTTATCCATTATCAACCGTCGAACCGGGCATCGCTCACGGGCGGCTGCTTGGCGGCAATCTGGCGATGATTGCTGCAACCCTCGGCACGCCCTACGAGATTGATGTCGAAGGGGTGATTCTGTTTATCGAAGACATCAACGAGCCGCTGTATCGGATTGATCGGTTGCTGACCCAGATGCGTCTGGCCGGCAAGCTGGCCAGACTGCGCGGTGTGCTGGTCGGTGATATCGCCGGAGTGGAGGTCAACGCGCTGAATCGCCTGCTCAAGCAAACCTTTGAGCCGTTGCGAATTCCGGTGCTGTCGGGTTGGCGCAGTGGCCATTGCGACCCGAACCTGACACTGCCGTTGGGCGCGCTGGTGCGCCTGGATGCAGGGAAGCAGGAGTTGCTGCTGGAGCAGGATGTGGTCATCCGATAATTCGGGAGGCAAAAGATCGCAGCCTTCGGCAGCTCCTACATGGGATTGATGATCGTCCTGTAGGAGCTGCCGAAGGCTGCGATCTTTTGATTTGCTCTATTGGGCGCGCAGGCTCTCAAGCAACTTGTGCGTCGGATAACCATCCGCCGGCCAGCCCAGCGCCTGCTGGGCACTGCGAATCGCTTTGCGCGTATTGGCGCCGATAATCCCGTCCGCCGTGCCAGCGTCGTAATTACGCGCGCTCAATAGCGTCTGCAGTTCGATGCGTTCGGTGCGGCTTAGCGGCAGATCATCTTTCGGCCAGTCGCCATTGATCAGGCCCGCTCCTTCGAAACGCTCGGACAACAGGCTCACCGCCAGCGCATACGACGACGAATTGTTGTACTTGAGAATCGCCCGGAAGTTGTCGAGGATCAGGAACGCCGGGCCGCGATAACCGGCTGGCAGCAGCAGGGCAGCGGACAGATGTTCGGAGCCGGCTGGCACCTGCGCACCATTGGGCAGGTTCACACCCAGTTGCCGCCATTCGGCGACGCTTTTGCGAATCGCGCCATCGGCCAGGGTGTAGTTGAAGCCGCTCGGCAATTGCACTTCGAAACCCCACGGCTGGCCACGCTGCCAGCCCGAGCTTTGCAGGTAATGGGCGGTCGAGGCCAGCGCATCGGCCGGGCTGCCCCAGATGTCGCGGCGGCCGTCACCGTCAAAGTCCACGGCGTGGGTGTTGTAAGTGGTCGGAATGAACTGGGTCTGGCCCATCGCGCCGGCCCAGGAACCGAGCATCTTCTCCGGGGTGATATCGCCCTGTTGCAGAATCTGCAGGGCGGCGATCAGTTGCGCGTGAGCAAAGCCCGGACGACGCCCCTCGTAGGCGAGTGTGGCCAGCGAATTGATCACCGACTTGCTGCCCTGGAACTGGCCGAAATTGCTTTCCATGCCCCACACCGACACCAGCGCCTGGCGATCAACGCCATAGCGCTGCTCGATGCTTTGCAGAATGTCGGCGTACTGGATGATCAACGCCTGGCCTTTGCGTACGCGCAGCGGTGACAGTGCGCCGTCGAGGTATTCCCACACCGGGCGGGAAAACTCCGGCTGACTGCGATCGGCGCGAATCACGCTGGCGTCGAAGCTGATATTGGCAAATGCCTGATCGAACAGCTCGGGGCGAATCCCGGCGGCGAGGGCGTCCTTGCGGAAACCCGCCTGCCATTCGGCAAAGGTCTGGGTCGGTTGAATATCGAGCGGGTCGGCGGACGGCACTACCGGCGGAATGATCGCTGGGGCCGTGGTGACCGGGGCGGCTTGAAGCGGTTGTGCATCGGCGGCGGTGGGTTTTTCCGCGCAGGCGACAAGCAGGATGAAGCTGGAGGCAGCGATCAATTGGCGCACGGGCCAACGACGGGAAAGACTTGTGGGCATGCACAGTTCCAGGGGAAACGAATCAGGTGCAGACCTTAACATGAGCGAGGGGTAGTGCGCTTCAGGCAGCCAGAAAGTAAAAAGCCTCCCGGTTGTCAGACCGGAAGGCTTCGCGGCGGTAGCTGCCTTTGCCCTTGGAAGGTCGTTCCTGGCGGCTGCGGAACAAGGGCTGGGCGACGATGGATTTGGCCTTGTTGGGGCCATGCTTTGCTGGCTTTTTGCTCATGAGGGTTCTCTCGGCGTGGTGGGTTTTGCGCCGGGAATAATCTGCCGATGTGGCGCATCCGTCCAGTAGCTCATACGTAGGAATATTCTGGCGCTTTCGCGAGCAGGCTCGCTCCCACATTGGTACGCGGTCACCTGTGGGAGCGAGCCTGCTCGCGAATGGGCGCTACCCGATTGAATGCCTTACTCGGCAGGCAAAGACAGTCGCTGGCCAGCCATCAACAGCGCCAACCGACTCAGGCTCATCCACGGTGAACCCGCCGCCTGGCCCTTGATCTGCGCATCGATGCGCTGCGCTTCGAGCAGCAACTGTGCCCAGCGTTGCGCCGAGTAACGTTGCAGCGCCTTGCTCATCAGCGGCTTGCGCTTGTCCCAGACCGGCGGTTTCGACTGGCTGAAGCATTTGTCCAGTGGCGTGCCCTGGCTGTATTGCAGGGAGATGTTGGCCAGCAGGCGCAACTCCCGCGCCAATGCCCAGAGAATCACTGGCGGCTCGACGCCTTCGCCGCGCAGGCCCTCAAGCATGCGCAACGCGTGCGCCGGTTCGCCGTTGAGCACCGCGTCGGTCAGGCCGAACACGTCAAACCGGGCACTGTCGGCCACGGCGGCCTGCACGGTTTCGACGGTGATCTGCCCACCTTCGGCCATCAACTTGAGCTTTTCGATTTCCTGTGCGGCGGCGAGCAGGTTGCCTTCGACACGCGCGGCAATCAATTCGACGGCGTCCTGACTGGCCGACAGACCTGCCTGGGACAGGCGCTGACGAATCCAGCTCGGCAGCTGATTGGCATCCACCGGCCAGATCTGCACGAACTGGGTCTGTTGGCCTTCGACCAGTGCCTTGCCCCACTTGGTTTTCTGCGCGCTGCCATCGAGCTTCGGCAAGCTGATCAGCAGAACCGTGTCTTCCGCAGGACGCGAGCAGTATTCGATCAGCGCGGCGGCGCCTTTATCGCCAGGCTTACCGGACGGCAGGCGCAGTTCCAACAGGCGTTTTTCGGCGAACAGCGACATGCTTGCGCCGGCCTGCAGCAACGTACCCCAATCGAAATTGGCGTCGGCGGCGAAGACCTGACGTTCGTCGAAACCTTGCTGGCGAGCAGCGGTGCGGATGGCGTCGGCGGCTTCCTGACACAGCAACGGATCATCGCCGCTGATGATGTAGACCGGCGCGAGTGCGCCTTGCAGGTGTTTGCCGAGTTGCGCGGGAGCGAGCTTCATAAGGAAGGGCGAGCGGGGCGCCTGAGCGCCCCGGCCGTCTTACTGCTGCGGGATTTCGAGCGGCGACTGACGCGGAGTTTCCGCCTCAGCCTTCTGCGCCGCTTCCAGCGCATCGGCTTCAGCCTTGGCGCGGTCGTTGGCGGTTTGCTGCAGTTGCTGCAACTGGCCCGGGGTCAGCTGCGACAGGCGCAGCATCATGCGTTGCACCAGCTCGCGACGGATTTCATGACGGGCGTCGTTGGCTTCCTGATCGGAGCCGACGAGGTTGTTGCCGTCGTGAATGAACACCTTCTGCACTTCGAGCTTGTCGCTGATCAGGGACAGGTCTTTGTCGCCGCGGATGTCATAGCTCAGCACAGTGTTGACCTGATACTCGCCTGTGCGCCCGGCACCGGCATAGCTGAGAATGCGCTGGCTTTCCTGCTCGTCAGCCAGATACAGCTTGTACGGCGCGCCGCTGTAAACCTTGACGCCGCTGGACTCCAGCGTCTGACGCAGCTGTCTTACGGTTTCGCCATAAGCGTTACGCGCGCTCAGGTCGATTTCCTTGATCGACAGTTCGTTGGTGCCGGTACCACGCAACTGGAAACCGCAGGCGCTCAGCAGAACGGCGAGGCCCATCACCAGCAGATTGCGTTTGATCATTGTGTTGCTCCCCTTGAAACCAGGTGAGCCGACTCTGCGGCCCGAAAGGTTTTACTGGCTGCCAGGCGAGCCTGGCAGCCGATCCAATTTAGCTCGCGACGATGTTGACCAGTTTGCCCGGTACCACGATCACTTTGCGAATGGTCAGGCCGTCGACGAAACGCAGCACGTTTTCGTTGACGCGCGCGGCGGCTTCGATCTCTTCGCGGGTGGCGCTGGCCGGCATTTCGATCTGCCCGCGCAGCTTGCCGTTGACCTGAATGACCAGGGTCAGGTTGTCCTGCACCAAGGCACTTTCGTCCACGGCCGGCCAGCCTGCATCGATCACCGCATCGGCGTGACCCAACTGCTTCCACAGTTCGTGGCTGATGTGCGGGGTGATTGGCGCCAGCAGCAGGGTCACCGCTTCCAGACCTTCATGCAGCAGCGCGCGGTCCTGTTCGGTGCCTTGGGCGGCTTTTTCCAGCACATTCATCAGCGTCATCACCTGAGCGATGGCGGTGTTGAATTTGTGGTTCTGGCCGACGTCATGGCTGGCCTGCTTGATCGCCAGGTGAATCGCACGACGCACGGTTTTCTGCTCGTCGCTCAGTGCGGCGATATCCAGTTTGCCCGGCAAGCCCTGGGTGACGTGGGCTTGCGCCAGACGCCAGACGCGCTTGAGGAAGCGGTGCGAGCCTTCTACGCCGGAATCGGACCATTCCGCGCTCATGTCAGGCGGCGAAGCGAACATCATGAACAGACGGCAGGTGTCGGCGCCGAACTGGTCGATCATCGACTGCGGGTCGACGCCGTTGTTCTTCGACTTGGCCATCTTCTCGGTACCGCCGATTTCCACCGGCAGGCCGTCGGATTTCAGCTTGGCGCTAATCACCTTGGCTTTGCTGTCACGCTCCAGTTCCACGTCTGCCGGGTTGAACCAGGTGTAAGCGCCATTGGCTTCGCGACGATAGTAAGTCTCGGCGATCACCATGCCTTGGGTCAGCAGGTTCTTGAACGGCTCATTGGAGCTGACCAGACCTTCGTCACGCATCAGCTTGTGGAAGAAGCGCGCGTAAAGCAGGTGGAGAATGGCGTGTTCGATACCACCGATGTACTGATCCACCGGCAGCCAGTGATCGGCTGCGGATTTTTCTACCAGGCCACCTTCAAAATGCGGCGAGGCGTAACGGGCGTAGTACCACGACGACTCGACGAAGGTGTCCATCGTGTCGGTTTCACGCTTGGCCGGCGCGCCGCATTTCGGGCAGCTGCATTCGTAGAACTCGGGCATGCGCGCCAGCGGCGAACCGGCGCCGTCCGGCACCACGTCTTCCGGCAACACGACCGGCAGTTGATCTTCCGGCACCGGCACGTCGCCGCACGCGGCGCAATGGATGATCGGGATCGGGCAGCCCCAGTAGCGCTGGCGGCTGATGCCCCAGTCGCGCAGGCGGAACTGGGTGCGCGAGGCGCCCAGTTGTTTCTTGATCAGGGCTACTTCCATTGCGTCGAACGCGCCGGCGAAGTCGAGGCCGTCAAAGTCGCCGGAGTTGATCAGCGTGCCGTGCTCGCCATAGGCGTCCTGCCACGGCGCCGGGTTGCTGTCACCGGAGCTGGTGCGCACCACCGATTTCACCGGCAGGTTGTATTTGTGAGCGAATTCGAAATCGCGCTCGTCGTGCGCCGGAACCGCCATGACCGCGCCGTCGCCGTAGTGCATCAGCACGTAGTTGGCGACCCATACCGGGAGCTTTTCGCCGGTCAGCGGGTGCTCGACGAACAGGCCGGTCGGCAGGCCTTTCTTTTCCTGGGTGGCGACGTCTGCTTCGGCAACGCTGCCGCCCTTGCATTCAGCGATGAACGCTTGCAGCTCGGGATTGTTCTGCGCGGCCAGGGTGGCCAGCGGGTGCTCGGCAGCGACGGCGACGTAGGTCGCGCCCATCAGGGTATCCGGACGGGTGGTGAAGACTTTCAGGGTGCCGGCTTCGCCGATCGAATCGACGTTGTACGGGAACTGCACTTCCATGCCACGGGACTTGCCGATCCAGTTGCGCTGCATGGTCTTGACCTGTTCAGGCCAGCCAGTCAGTTCGTCGAGACTTTCCAGCAGCTCGTCGGCGTAAGCGGTGATCTTGAAGTAGTACATCGGGATTTCGCGCTTTTCGATCAGCGCCCCGGAGCGCCAGCCACGGCCGTCGATGACTTGCTCGTTGGCCAGAACGGTCTGGTCGACCGGGTCCCAGTTCACGGTGCCGTTCTTGCGGTAGATCACGCCTTTTTCGAACAGGCGCGTGAACAGCCATTGTTCCCAGCGGTAGTAGTCTGGCTTGCAGGTGGTCACTTCACGGGACCAGTCCACCGCGAGGCCGAGGCTGCGCAGCTGCGACTTCATGTAGGCGATGTTCTCGTAGGTCCACTTGGCGGGCGCTACGTTGTTTTTCATTGCGGCGTTTTCCGCCGGCATGCCGAACGCATCCCAACCCATTGGCTGCAGAACATTCTTGCCCTGCATGCGCTGGTAGCGCGAGATCACATCGCCAATGGTGTAGTTGCGCACGTGGCCCATGTGCAGCTTGCCGCTGGGGTAAGGGAACATCGACAGGCAGTAGTAGGTTTCCTTGCCTGGCTGTTCACTGACTTCAAAGGACTTTTGCTCATCCCAGAACGACTGGGCGGCGGCTTCGATCTCACGTGGCTGATATTGTTCGTGCATGGCTACTTTTGTACTGGATAGGGGTGGCCTAATCCTCTTCGACGGCAGCATCCGGGATGGCCCGGGTGCGCTGGAAGTGGAATGACAGGAAGCGCCGTAGCATACATGACCGCGCTTGGCCGAGGGAAACCCTGATTACAGCTGTTTGCCCGACCTTTTGGACGACGAGGGCCGTTGGTCGCGGCGTGTAGCCGGTTCGTGCAGCGAAGCTAAGCTCTAATTGGGGAGTGAGTCTTATCTTCAATGAGGTGAGGGATGGTGGAGCAACGGAAAAAGAACGTAACGAAACCCGAGTTGTATGAAAGGTTGATCGATCGTCTGGGCATGGCGCTGGACGCCGTGAAAACCGCTGACCGGCTGCGCGACGAGCGCCCCCTGGAACTGGAATTGCGTGGCTTGAGCCCCGCCGAGTTCAAACTGGTCAAGGCCTATCTGGATCGCAGTGAACGTGAAACGCAGGGATGCCTGTCTCAAGCAGTGAAGCAGCTCGATGCAGCACATTCGGCCAAGGTCATCTGGCTCAAGGACAAGGCGCCGCGCAGAGACACCGGCAAGGTGCGCTCTGTACAGGCCAAGTAAGCGCATGGCAGGTCATGAAACGGATCTTTTGCAACCGGATCCGGCCTACTGGTTGTAACTCGTAATCAACACTCTTAGGCTTCGGGCATCTTTGGAGATGCCCGATGCCCTTTCGCTATTTCATCAAACAACTTTTATTGCCGCCCGGCATTCTTTTGCTGCTGTTGCTGGTCGCCTGGTGGCTGCGCCGCTCGCGGCCACGCCTGGCTGGCGTGTGTTTTGCCGTCGGATTTGGTGGCCTGCTGCTGATGAGCCTGCCGGTGGTCGTGCAGTGGAGCGCCAAGGCGCTGGAGCGTGAGCCGCCGCTGGCGCGGTCAGAATGGACGACCCTGGCGCAACGTGCCGATGCGATTGTGGTGCTTGGCTCGGGACGCGAGCGCGGTGACATCGCCTGGGGCGAAGACCAGCCGACCGGCATCGGACTGGAGCGGCAGCGTTACGCGGCGCGCCTGGCCAAGGCCTCGGGCCTGCCGATTCTGACCAGCGGTGGCCTGCACTACGGCACGCCGCCGACCGAAGCGAAGTTGATGGCAGATTCGTTGCGTGATGATTTCGCCGTGACGGTGCGCTGGCAGGAAGGCGAGAGTCGTACCACATGGGAGAACGCGAAGATGACGGCAGATATCCTCTTGCCGCAGGGGATCAAGCGGGTCGTCGTGGTGACGCAGGCGTGGCACATGCCGCGCGCGGTGTGGAGCTTTGAGCAGGCGGGTTTCGAGGTGGTGCCGGCGCCGGTGGGTTTCCTCGGTACCGATAACGCCCGGCCGTTTGGCGGCTGGTTGCCGGAATTCAAGTCGATCTGGCAGAGCGGGCAATTGCTCAATGAAGCGGTGGGGCAGGTGGGGTATTCGTTGTTTTACCGCTGAAGATCATTGTGGCGAGGGGATTTATCCCCGATGGGGCGCGTAGCGGCCCCCCTCTCTTACCTTCAGAAGAGAGGACTGCTGCGCACTCCAGCGGGGATAAATCCTCTCGCCACATTTCTCAGAGGGTCTTCGACATCCGGCTGGCCATCAGCGCCCAGCCAAACAGCAGCAGGCACAACGCGATCAACGGCCACGAGCGCCATTGCAGATACGGCGTCAGATCGTGCATCGGTACCACTTCGCCGTACAGCACGCCTTGTTCGAACTGCGGAATCTGTTCGGTGATCTGCCCAAACGGGTTGATCAGGCCGGTGACGCCATTGTTGGTCGCGCGGATCATCCAGCGTCCGGCCTCCAGCGCGCGCATCTGCGCCATCTGTAAATGCTGCAGCGGGCCGATCGACGTGCCGAACCAGGTGTCGTTGCTGATCGTCAGCAGCAGGTCGCTGCGTGCCGACAGCCCGGCGGCGAATTCCGGATAGACCACCTCGTAGCAGATGAACGGTGCAATCTGGTAACCCTTGGCTTGCAAGAGCGCTTGATCCGACGGGCCGCGGGCGAAGTCCGACATCGGCAGGTCGAAGAACGCGATCAAACCGCGCAACACATCCTGCAACGGCACGTATTCGCCGAACGGCACCAGTTTCTGCTTCAAGTAAGTGCCGTCGCCTTCGCCGACCACGGTGATGCCGTTGAAGAAGCGCCGTTCGTGATGCACGGTCTGGCGGATCGGCACACCGGTGATCAACGCCGACTTACGCTCGGCGGCGAAGTTGCCCATCATCGTCAGGTAGCCCTCGGCGGACTCCTTCAACACCGGCACGGCGGTTTCCGGCCAGATCAGCAGATCGACCGGTTTGGAGCGGAAGCTCAGATCACGGTACAGCGCCAGTTGCGCGTTGAGTTCGGCCGGGTCCCATTTCATGCTTTGCGCGACATTGCCCTGAATCGCGGCGACCGTCAGCGGTGCGCCGGACGGGCTGGTCCACGCGTGGCCCTTGAGGGCAATGCCCGCCACCCAAGGCCCCGCCAGAAGTACCAGACCGGCCGCGATGAAAACCTTGCGACGAGCGTGCAACAAGCGCGACGCGTTGTAGATCAGCGCTGCGGTAAGTGCCAGGACAAACGACACCAGCCACATGCCGCCCACCGGCGCGAGCCCGGCCAGCGGGCCGTCGAGCTGGCTGTAACCGGAATAAAGCCATGGGAAACCGGTGAGGAACCAGCCGCGAAAGGCTTCCTGGCCAACCCACAACGCCGCAAACGCCAAGGCATCCGCCAGCGGTGCTTCGTTACGCCGCAACCAGCGCGCCCACAGCCACGCGGGCAGGGCGAAGAACCAGGCAATCGCCGCGGTGAACAGCAGCATCAGGAACCCGGCGAGCAACACCGAAGCGCCGCCGAAATGATGAATGCTGTAATAGATCCAACTGGTGCCGGCACCGAACAGGCCGAAGCCGAAGCACCAGCCACGGCCGAGCGCCTGACGCGGGCTCAGCTCACGCAAACCGGCATAGAACAGACCAACCGCCAGCAATGCCAGCGGCCAGATGTCGAACGGTGCGAGAGCGAATGTGGTGATTGCACCGGCCGCCACGGCCAGCAGGTTACCGGGCCAGCCGGGGCGGGTTGTCCAGCGCATTTCAGTCCTTAGAATTAACGAGCGATAGGCGTCAGTCGCAGCAAATGAATCCGACGGCTGTCGGCGTTCAGGATGCGGAAACGATAAGCGCCGATTTCAGTGGTTTCGTTGCGTTTTGGCAAGTGCCCGAACGCGCTCATCACCAGGCCGCCGACGGTGTCGAATTCGTCGTCGGAGAACTCGCTGTCGAAGAACTCATTGAAGTTCTCGATCGGCGTCAGCGCCTTGATCAGGAAATCACCGCTGGGCAGCGGCTTGATGTAGCTGTCTTCTTCGACGTCGTGCTCGTCCTCGATGTCGCCGACGATCTGCTCGAGCACGTCTTCGATGGTCACCAGACCGGCCACGCCGCCGTATTCGTCGATGACGATGGCCATGTGGTTGTGGTTGGCGCGGAATTCACGCAGCAACACGTTCAGACGCTTGGACTCCGGCACGAAGGTGGCCGGGCGCAGCAGGTCCTTGATGTTGAAGCTGTCGCCGTTCTCCTTGAGGATCAGCGGCAGCAGATCCTTGGCCAGCAGTACGCCCATCACGTCGTCATGGCTTTCGCCGATGACCGGATAGCGCGAGTGGGCCGAGTCGACTACGGCGGGGAGGAATTCGCGGGGTGTCTGGGTCGCCTTGATGCTGACCATCTGCGAGCGCGGCACCATGATGTCGCGCACTTGCAGGTCAGCCACCTGGATGGCGCCTTCGACGATGGCCAGCGCTTCGCTGTCCAGCAGTTTGTTCTGATGTGCATCACGCAGCAGCTCGAGGAGCTCCTGACGGTTCTTCGGCTCGTGGGCAAAAGCCTGGGTCAGCTTACCCAGCCATGACTTCTGCCCGTTGCTCGATCGATCTTCGCTCATAGCGATTACTCTGAATCCTTTGTTGTAACGATGGGGGAGTGTTCGGTTTCGTCGTCCGCGTACGGATCGGGATAGCCCAGTTCAGCAAGCAACTCGCGTTCCAGCGCTTCCATTTCTTCGGCTTCGTCGTCATCTATATGGTCGTAACCCAGCAGATGCAAGCAGCCGTGAATGACCAGATGTGCCCAGTGGGCCTTTAGTTCCTTGCCCTGCTCGGCGGCTTCGCGTTCGACCACGGCCACGCAGATCACCAGATCGCCGAGCAGCGGGATATCGAGAAACTCGTCAGGCACTTCCGCTGGGAACGACAACACATTGGTCGCGTAGTCCTTGTGGCGCCAGGTGTGATTGAGCTCGCGGCCTTCTTCCTCGTCGACCAGACGAATGGTCATTTCCGAATCAGCGCTGCGCTGGCGCAGGGCCAGTTCGCACCACTGGCGGAACTCGGCTTCACTCGGCGCGCTGGCCTCAGTGGCGATTTGCAGATCCAGCTCAAGCATCGCGCGAGGCTTCCTTCGCGGCTTCGGCACGGGTTTCGAAGCGCTCGTAGGCCTCGACAATCCGCTGCACCAACGGGTGGCGCACGACGTCCTTGGGCTGGAAGTGGGTGAAGCTGATGCCCGGCACGTCTTTGAGCACTTCGATCACATGGTGCAGCCCGGACTTGGTGCCGCGCGGCAGGTCGACCTGGGTGATGTCACCGGTGATCACGGCGGTGGAGCCGAAGCCGATGCGCGTGAGGAACATCTTCATCTGCTCGACGGTGGTGTTCTGGCTTTCGTCGAGAATGATGAAGCTGTTGTTCAGCGTACGACCGCGCATGTAGGCCAGCGGCGCGACTTCGATCACCTGTTTCTCGATCAGCTTGGCGACGTATTCGAAACCGAGCATTTCGTACAGCGCGTCGTAGAGCGGGCGCAGGTACGGGTCGATCTTCTGCGACAGATCGCCGGGCAGGAAGCCGAGCTTTTCTCCCGCTTCGACTGCCGGACGCACCAGCAGGATGCGGCGGATCTGCTCGCGCTCCAGCGCATCCACCGCGCAGGCCACGGCCAGATAGGTCTTGCCGGTACCGGCCGGGCCGATGCCGAAGTTGATGTCGTTGCCGAGGATTTCCTTCACGTAGCGCTGCTGATTCAAGCCGCGTGGGCGAATCATGCCTTTCTTGGTGCGCAGGGCGACGGTCGCTTCGGCAGGGGCCGGGTTGTCGATATCTGCTGATTCCTGAATGAACAGGTGCACCAGGTCTGGCGACAGCTCGGTACCCTTGGTTTCCCGGTACAGGCGGCGCAGCAGGTTTTCCGCGGACGTGGTGAGTTTTGGATCGCCTATCAACTCGAACTGGTTTCCGCGATTGCGGATCTCGATGGCCAGGCGCTGTTCGATCAAGCGCAAATGCTCGTCGAATTGCCCGCACAGATTGGCGAAGCGGCGAGCCTCAAAAGGCTCGAGGAGAAAACGATGTGGTTCGATGGGTGCGTTCAAGGTCGTATTTAGCCGCCCTGGGGCAATTAGGATGAAATCAAGGATAACGCCAGTGGCCTGGGTGCGAAAGCTCTTAAATATCGACGCTGCTTTCGAACCCATTCTCTGTGGCTGGCGGGGTCATTTGTGGTGAGGGGATTTATCCCCGATGGGGCGCGAAGCGGCCCTGAAACCATTATCAGAGGTGTATCAGATCACCCGGATTGCAGGTTTTGGGTCGGCTGCGCCAACCATCGGGGATAAATCCCCTCACCACAGAAGCCCCATCCACAATGCGATGGTGTTATTGAACCAGCGAACCACGCAGCGAGTGCGGTTGCGCGGCGTCGATGTGCACATCGGCGAACTGGCCGATCAGGGTGGGATTGTCGCAGCGGAAGTTGACGATACGATTATTCTCGGTGCGGCCCTGGAGCTCGCCCGGGTCTTTCTTCGAATAATCGGTCACCAGAATGCGCTGGATCGAGCCGACCATTTGTCGGCTGATCTCGAAGCCCTGCTGATTCAGACGATGTTGCAGCGCGTTCAGACGTTCTTTCTTCAATTCTTCCGGCGTGTCATCTGCCAGATCGGCAGCGGGCGTGCCCGGGCGCTGGCTGTAGACGAACGAGTAGGAGAAATCGAAGCCGACATCGGCAATCAGCTTCATGGTCTGTTCGAAGTCTTTCTCGGTTTCACCGGGGAAGCCGACGATGAAGTCCGAACTGATGCAGATCCCCGGCACGGCAGCGCGCAGTTTGCGCAGTTTGGATTTGTACTCCAGCGCCGTGTGGTTGCGCTTCATTGCTGCGAGAATCCGGTCCGAGCCCGACTGCACTGGCAAGTGCAGGTGCTTGACCAGTTCCGGCACTTCGGCGTGGGCCTGGATCAGACTGTCGGAGAACTCCAGCGGGTGCGACGTGGTGTAGCGGATGCGGTCGATGCCATCGACAGCGGCGACCACGCGGATCAGTTCGGCCAGGTCGGCCAGGCGACCGTCGTGGGTCTGGCCGCGATAGCCGTTGACGTTCTGCCCGAGCAACGTCACTTCACGCACGCCGTGTTCGGCGAGGTGAATGATTTCCGCGATCACGTCGTCGAACGGTCGGCTGACCTCTTCGCCACGGGTGTACGGCACCACGCAGAACGTGCAGTACTTGCTGCAACCTTCCATCACTGACACATAAGCGCTCGGGCCGTCGATACGCGGCTCGGGCAGGTGGTCGAATTTTTCGATTTCCGGGAACGAGACGTCGACTTGCGGCAGCTTGCTGCTGCGCGCGGCGTCGATCATTTCCGGCAGACGGTGCAGGGTCTGCGGGCCGAACACCACGTCAACGTAGGGAGCGCGATCGCGGATCGCCGCGCCTTCCTGACTGGCCACGCAACCGCCGACAGCGATGACCATGTCCGGGTTGGCCAGCTTCAGTTCGCGCCAGCGGCCGAGCTGCGAATACACGCGGTCTTGCGCGCGTTCGCGGATCGAGCAGGTGTTGAGCAGAATCACGTCGGCGTCTTCCGCGCGGGCGGTGACTTCCAGGGCCTGATGTTCGCCCAGCAGATCGACCATGCGCGAGCTGTCGTACTCGTTCATCTGGCAACCGTGGGTTTCGATGTAAAGCTTCTTGGCCATGGATTCGGGTCGTCACGTGATTCAAAGAACCGCGCATTATAGGGAACAAGCCGTAAGGTTCCTACCGCTGTGCGTCCGGTGGCTATGCTATAGTTCGCGCCCTCATTTTTACCCCGATGTTATCCGCCCGCCATGACCAAACGCGAAGCTCCAATCTACAAGGTGATTTTCCTCAACCAGGGCCAGGTGTTCGAAATGTACGCCAAGCAGATCTATCAAAGTGATCTGTGGGGTTTCCTGGAAGTTGAAGAATTCGTCTTTGGCGAGCGTACGCAAATGGTCGTCGATCCGAGCGAAGAAAAGCTCAAGGCGCAATTCGAAGGCGTGGTGCGCAGCTTTGTGCCGATGCATTCGATCGTGCGCATCGATGAAGTGGAACGTCTGGGCACGCCGAAAATCAGCGAGGCCCGGGGCGCGGTCGGCAATGTCATGCCGTTTCCGATGCCGATGCCTGAGAAGTAACAGCGGATTCTGGATTGGGATGAGTTTGTGGTGAGGGGGTTTAGCGAAACGTCGCACCGCCCCGTTGGGCTGCGAAGCAGTCGCAGCTCCATTCAGCAAGGTGTGTCAGACAGAATCGGGTTGCAGGTTTTGGGGCCGCTTCGCAGCCCAACGGGGATAAATCCCCTCGCCACAGGCCATCTCCACAGCGCTTATGGAAGTGGGGAGAATGGCGTACGCCCATCGGCGTTCTGCAGTTCCATGAGGTATTTGCGGAAAATCTGCCCGAGCACCTGAGTGGCGGTTTCGAGATCTTCGCGGGACATCTTTTCCGAGACTTCGTCGGCCGTGTCCAGCGCCTCTTCGGCACCGTTGACCGCTGCCATCTTCAGCACGATGTAGGCCTGGATATTGTTGGCCTGCACACCTTCACCGTGGAAGAACATGCTGCCGAGCTTGTATTGCGCCTGGGCGTGGCCTTGCAACGAGGCCTTTTCGAAATAGCTCAGGGCTTGATTGAGGTCGCGCGGCGCGTTCTTGCCGTCGTAGTAGAACTCACCCAACTCGTATTGCGCTTGCGCGTCCCCTTCGTCCGCCGCTTTCTGGCAGGCGGCCAGTGCCTGCGTGACATCTTGCGGCTGAGTATTGAGGGTGCAACGACCCATCGCCGGGATCAACAACGAGTTGCCGCCTGCTTGTGCATGCGCGAGCAGGGGCTGAAGGAGCAACAGGCAGCCCAATGCAAGGGTGCGGCCGGTGCGGTTCATGGGAATCGACTTACCTCTGAAGGGCACGCGGACCCGTCGAGGGATCCAATAAGCGCGCATTATGAAATAAGCAGGGCCAACCTTACAAAGTCTTTACTCGTTTTTCTGCTGCGTGGGGAATATATCGCCCGATTCGGGCAGGATTTTCGCAGGCATGTCGGAAAAACCGAGCGGATGTAGGCGAAAGCTGACGCTGGCCATAGCCAACGTCAGCGGTACGGCGATTATTTCAATGCGGCGAAAGCGCGCTCGGCGGCGTCCAGCGTCAGTTGCAGCTCGGCTTCGCCATGGGCGATCGAGGTGAAACCGGCTTCGAAAGCGCTCGGCGCCAGGTACACGCCACCTTCCAGCATCAGGTGGAAGAAGCGACCGAACATTGCTGCATCGCTGGCCATCACGTCGTCGAAGGTGACGATGTCATCGGCGCCGCTGAAGTACAGACCGAACATGCCGCCGGCCTGAGTGGTCACGAACGGGATGCCCGCAGCATCGGCACGCTGCTGCAGACCGTCGAGCATGCGCGCGGTGTAGTCGGTCAATTCGGCGTGGAAACCCGGGCGGCTGATCAGACGCAAGGTCGTCAGGCCGGCAGCCATCGCCAGCGGATTACCCGACAACGTACCTGCCTGATACACCGGACCGAGCGGGGCGATGCGCTGCATGATCTCGCGCTTGCCGCCGAAGCAGCCCACCGGCATGCCGCCGCCGATGATCTTGCCGAACGTGGTCAGGTCCGGCGTCACGCCGTAGTGCGCCTGGGCACCGCCGAGGGCGACGCGGAAACCGGTCATCACTTCGTCAAAAATCAACACCACGCCGTGCTTGTCGCACAGCGAACGCAGGCCTTCGAGGAAGCCCGGCGCTGGCGGCACGCAGTTCATGTTGCCGGCGACCGGCTCGACGATGATGCACGCCACCTCTCCGCCCACTTCGGCGAGCATCGCTTCAACCGCGTCGATGTCGTTGAACGGCAGGGTCAGGGTGTGTTTGGCGAACGCTGCAGGCACGCCGGCCGAGCTCGGTACGCCCTGGGTCAGAGCGCCGGAACCGGCCTTGACCAGCAGGCTGTCGGAGTGGCCGTGGTAGCAGCCTTCGAATTTGATGATGCTGTCGCGACCGGTGTAACCACGGGCCAGTCGGATCGCGCTCATGGTCGCTTCGGTGCCGGAGCTGACCATGCGCACCATCTCCATCGACGGCACCAGCGAGCAGACCAGATCGGCCATCTCGGTTTCCATCGACGTCGGTGCGCCGTAGGACAGGCCGTGTTGCAGCTGATTGCGCACCGCGTCGAGCACGTCCGGATGGCTGTGGCCAAGGATCATCGGGCCCCACGAACCGACGTAATCGACATAACGCTTGTCATCTTCGTCGGTGACGTAAGCGCCTTCGGCGTGTTTGAAGAACAGCGGGGTGCCGCCAACGCTCTTGAACGCGCGCACCGGCGAGTTGACGCCGCCGGGAATGTGTTTCTGAGCATTGGCAAACAGGGTTTCGGAACGAGACATGATCGGGCTCTCAAATCAGATTTTCAGAAGTTCGTTGAAGGCGCGGGCGCGGCGGGTCACTTCGGCGCTGCTCTCGGCGCCGAACAAACCGTGGATCACGGCGAGCAGATCGACACCGTGCTCGACCAGGGGCGCGGCGTTATCGAGGGTGATCCCGCCGATCGCGCAGATCGGCAAGTGCAGCGTGCGTTTGGCTTCGTCGAGCAAGTCGAGGCTGCAACTCGGCGCACCGGGTTTGGTGGTGGAATTGAAGAAGCGGCCGAAGGCGACATAACTCGCACCTTCTTTGGCAGCCTGTTCGGCCAGAGCGATTTGCCCGTGGCAGGTCGAACCGATGATCGCTTTCGAACCGAGCAGGGCGCGGGTCGGCGACAGCGGGCCGTCGGTCTGGCCCAAGTGCACGCCAACGTTGAGGCGCGCGGCCAACTCGGCGTCGTCGTTGATGATCAACTGCGTTTTATAGCGCTCGCACAAGTTGCGCAGCGTTTCGGCCTCGCGCAGACGGCGGGCCTCGTCGCTGCTCTTGTCGCGGTATTGCAGCAGGGTGACGCCGCCGTCGAGCGCCGCCTCCACGTAAGACAGAAACTTGCCGGCCAGCAACTGGCTGTCGGTAATGGCATACAGGCCACGTAGTTTCATCGGGCAGACCTCACGACGTTACGAGCAGAAATCCAGCGGCAGGCGACGCGGCACGAACTGGCCTTTGCCCAGTTGTTCGGCATCGCGCAAAGTGCGCCAGGTGTAATCCAGCGCACTGCGCACGGCACTGGCCAGGTGTTCGCCTTGAGCCAGGCGACCGGCGAGGGCGCTGGCCAGCGTACAACCGGAGCCGTGATAGCTGCCCGGCAGGCGCTGGCAGATAAAGGTTTCGCGCAGACCGTCGCGGCTGTACACGCGGTTGTGGATTTCAGTTTCGTCGCCATGGCCGCCGGTGATCAGCAGGTTTTTGACGAATGGCAGGAGTTTTTCTGCGCACTCGTCGGCCGTGCCTTCGGGCAGTTCGGCGAGGATGCGCGCTTCAGGAAGATTGGGGGTAGCAATGATCGACAGCGGCAGCAGACGCTCGCGCATCGCATAGCCGACCTCGTCCTTGCCCAGGCGTCCGCCGCCGCCGGCACGCAGCACCGGGTCGCAGACCACCGGCAGATGCGGGTGCGCCGAGAGCAGTTCGACGACCGTGTCGACCATCTCCAGCGACCCGAGCATGCCCAGTTTCACTGCGGCGACTTCGGAGTCGTTGAGCACGGCGTTGGCCTGGGCCAGTACCCACTCACGGTCGAGGACGCGGAAGTCAGTGACGTTGACGGTGTCTTGCACGGTCAGGGCGGTGACGGCCGGAGCCGCATGGCAACCCTGCGCGAGCAAGGCTTCGATATCTGCCTGCAAGCCGGCGCCACCACTGGGGTCGTGGCCGGAGAGACAGAGGACAACGGGGCGGGAGCTGTAGATATTCATGGTGCGCGAGCTTACCACCAAAGCTGATTTTGGGGTTCAGTACTCACGGTGTTTGCGAGCAGATTGTCGGACAACCCCGCAGTCTTTATTTGGAGCACATTTGTGGCGAGTGGATTTATCCCCGTTGGGCTGCGAAGCGGCCCCAAACCCTGCAATCCGGTTCTTTCTGACACACCTCGCTGGATGGACTGGCGACTGCTTCGCAGCCGAACGGGGATAAATCCCCTCGCCACAATTGGTCATCTATTAAGGAGGCTGTCGTCGCGAGTTGACCAACCCAACAGCTCTATCTCGGTGCTTTGCCCTGGAACGCCCGTTCTAGAGCCGTTGTAGGAAAAATTTCCATGGTGCTCAATGGCCATCAACGGCTATGCTAGGCTGGATCCAAACAATCACAGGTAATACCGGTTTTACGTCTACTCAAAGGGAATGGGGGGCTTCCTGACACAACCGGACGAGCCACGCTGGGGCTTCAATGCGCTATTTGCTGATGTTGCTGTTCTGCTTGCCCCTCATGGCGAGCGCTGTCGAATTCGACGAATTCACCCAAAGCCTGCCACTGGGCCGATCGCTGCAAGTGTTCGAAGACCCGAGCGGTCAGGCGACGATTGCCGACGTCCGCGCGCAAGACGCCGCCGGCCAGTTCAAAGCCCACGACAAAGCCACGCTCAACGCCGGTTACTCGCGTTCGGCGTTCTGGCTGAAGATCGACCTGCATTACCGCCCGAGCAACCCGGCCGCCCAGCGCACCTGGCTGCTGGAACTGGCGTATCCGCCGCTTGATCACCTCGATCTGTACTTGCCTGGCGCCAACGGCGAATACCGGCTGGTGCGCCAGACCGGCGATGCCTTGCCCTTCGCCAGTCGCGAGATCCGCCAGAACAACTACCTGTTCGACCTTCCCTTCAAACCGGATCAACAGCAGACGCTGTACCTGCGACTGGCCAGCGAAGGCTCGATCCAGGCGCCGGTGACGTTGTGGTCGAGCAGCGCATACCTCGAAGACCAACCGGTGCGCCTGTATGTACTCGGCATCATTTATGGCGTGCTGCTGGGGATGCTGGTCTACAACCTGTTCATCTACTTGAGCGTGCGCGACACCAGTTACCTCTATTACATCTTCTATATCGGCTCGTTCGGCCTCTATCAATTGTCGGTCAATGGCGCGGCGGTCGAGTATTTCTGGCCGGACAACCCATGGTGGGCCAACGCCGCGACGCCGTTCTTCATCGGTTGCGCCGGGCTGTTCGGCAGCCAGTTCGCCCGCAGTTTCCTGCAGACCAAGACCCACAGCCCCTGGCTGGATCGCTTGCTGATCGGCCTGATTGCCTTCAGTGCGCTGGTGATCGGCCTGTCGCTGATGACCAGTTATGCCCTGGCCCTGCGCCTGGCGACCACACTGGCGCTGACCTTCACCGTGGTGATCTTTGCCGCCGGGATTCTTGCCTGGTGGCGCGGCCTGCGTGTGGCGCGTTACTTCATCATCGCCTGGTCGGCATTCCTGCTCGGCGGCATCGTCAATACGCTGATGGTGCTGGGCCTGCTGCCCAACGTGTTCCTGACCATGTACGCCAGCCAGATCGGCTCGGCCATCGAGGTGGCGCTGCTGTCGCTGGCGCTGGCCGACCGCATCAACGCGATGCGCGAACAACAGGCGCAGACTTTGTTCGACGCCGGGCAGAAACTCGAAGTGCTCAACCAGCAACTGGCCCACAGCAACAAGCTCAAGGATGAATTCCTCGCGACGTTGACCCACGAACTGCGCACGCCGATGAACGGCGTGATCGGTTCGCTGGAGCTGATGCAGACCGTCGACCTCGATCCCGAGCTTGAGCAATATCAACAAACCGCCGCCGGTTCTGCTCGCGACATGATGCGCATGGTCAATGGCATCCTCACGCTCACCGAATTGCAGGCCGGCAAACTCAAGGCGACGCCGGGCAGTTTCAGCCTGCGCGCAGTGGTCGAGGCGTTGCGCGTGCAGTTCGAAGGTAATGCAGCGAGCAAGTCGCTGGACTTCAAGGTCGAGGTGCTGCCGACCCTGCCGGATCGCTTGCTCGGCGACAGCGCGAAACTGGCGCAGTGCCTGGAATGCCTGCTGGACAATGCGATCAAGTTCACCCGCGTCGGCGGGCTGGCGTTGCGCGTTACCGGGCGGCCGTCGGCGGATGAGCGCATGGCGCTATCGTTCGCGGTGATCGACACCGGTATCGGTTTCACTGATCTGGGCGAGGCGACCCTGTATCAGCGTTTCTTCCAGCTCGACGGCTCGATGACTCGCGAATACGGCGGCCTGGGGGTGGGTCTGGCGATCTGTCGGCAACTGGTCGAATTGCTCGGCGGCAAACTCACCCATCGTTCCGAGCCGGGACGCGGCAGCCGCTTCCAGCTCGATGTCGAATTCGAACTGCCGGTGATCGAAGCGCCTGCGGATCAGCCGACCCGCGATTGCATTCGTGCGCCGCAGGACTGCACGGTGCTGCTGGTGGACGACAACAGCGTCAATCAACTGGTCATGCGTGGCATGTTGCTCAAGCTCGGTTTCCGCGTGCGCAGCGCTGACAACGGCGCCGCCGCGCTGGACTGCCTGCAACGGGAAAGTTTCGATGCGGTGCTGATCGATTGCCAGTTGCCCCGCCACGAAGGCGCATCGCTGTGCTGCCAGATCCATGCATTGCCGGGCTGTGCGCACTTGCCGGTATTCATGCTGGCGCTGGGTGCGGATCGCGAGCAATGCGCCCCGGGCGCGCCTATCGACTATCTGCACAAACCGGTCAAATTCGAGGATCTGCAGGCTGCATTACAGCGCCGCGTGCTCAGTTGCTGATGGGGTAAAAGCGCCGCAAAAACGGCGTCTATGACACTTTGTTCAAAAAAGCACCAGTGCTTAACTGGTGCCATTGCTGAACACGGAGCGCCGTCATGAACCTGCATCAGTTCGCCGAAACCCACGAAGTCACCAATCAGCCGCCGTCGCTGGACGGCACCAACCTGTACCGCATCGATCTGCCGTTACAGGAGTGGTCGCGGCGTTTTGGCGCCGGTTGGGCCGAGTCGCGCATCGATGCCTATGGCGCACTCGCGGGTGGGCCTTTGATGGAAGCGGGGTTTCTCGCCAACCAGAACAAACCGGTGTTTGCCAGCCATGATCGCTACGGCCATCGCATCGATCTGGTCGAGTTTCACCCGGCCTACCACGAGCTGATGCGCACCGCGATCGAACATGGCCTGACCTCGCTGCCTTGGGCACACCCACAGGACGGCGCACATGTCGCCCGCGCGTCGATGACCTACCTGCACAGCCAGGCCGAGGCCGGCAGTGGTTGCCCGCTGACTATGACCTTCGCCAGCGTGCCGGCCCTGCGCTTGCAGCCGGACCTGGTCGAACAGTGGCTGCCGAAAGTCCTCGCCACCGACTACGACCCGCGCAACGTCGGCATGGCGCACAAGGCTGGCGTGACCATCGGTATGGCGATGACCGAGAAGCAGGGCGGCACCGATGTCCGCGCCAACACCACCAAGGCTTATCCGGTCGGCGCCAGTGGTCCGGGTCAGGCCTATGAACTGGTCGGGCACAAGTGGTTCTGCTCGGCGCCGATGTGCGACGCCTTCCTGACATTGGCGCAAACCGACAAGGGCTTGAGTTGCTTCCTGCTGCCGCGCCATCGCCCGGACGACACGCGCAATCAGTTCTACATCCAGCGTCTGAAAAACAAACTCGGCAACCAGTCCAACGCCTCCAGCGAAGTGGAGTTTCGTGGCGCACTGGCATGGATGATCGGCGAAGAAGGGCGCGGCGTGCCAACCATTATCGAGATGGTCGCCATGACCCGTTTCGATTGCATGGTCGGCTCCAGCTCGCTGATGCGCCAGGCGCTGACCCAGGCCAGTCATCACTGCGCGCACCGCAAGGTCGGCGGCAAATTGCTCAGCGAGCAGCCGCTGATGCAAAACGTGCTGGCCGATCTGGCGCTGGAGAGCGAAGCGGCGCTGGCCCTGAGTCTGCGCATGGGCAAGGCGCTCGATCATCTGGATGATCGCCACGAAGCGCAATTCGCGCGGCTGGTGACGGCGGTGGGCAAATACTGGATCTGCAAACGTGCGCCAGGAATGATCAACGAAGCCGCCGAATGCATGGGCGGCGCTGGATACGTCGAGGACAGCATCCTGCCGCGCCTGTACCGCGAAGCGCCGGTGAATTCGACGTGGGAAGGGTCGGGGAATGTGCAATGTCTCGACGTGCTGCGCGCATTGTCAAAAGAACCGGGCGTGCTCGATGTGCTGTTCAGCGAACTGGGCGACGGCCATGGCGACAAGCGTCTGGCTGCGCATATTCAGCAGTTGCAGGCGCAATTCAAGGACACCAGTGAAATTCAGTATCGAGCGCGGCAACTGACTGAAGACATTGCGCTTGGGTTGCAGGCCAAGCTTCTGTTGGAGGCGGGGAATTCGGCGGTCAGTGATGCTTTCATTGCCAGCCGCCTGAGCGGTGGCGGTGGCGGTCGCGTCTACGGCGGGTTGCCGCGTGGGCTGGACGTCGAAGCCATCGTCGCGCGCTCGACTCCACAGCTTTTCTGACCCACGTCATATCCCCCCTGTGGGAGCGAGCCTGCTCGCGAAAGCGGTGTGTCAGTCGACATCTTTATTGGATGATCCACCGCATTCGCGAGCAGGCTCGCTCCCACAGAGGACATCATTGGTCTGCAGATTTAAGTGTCGCCACAACGCCACTGTTCCCGTGCGACCACGATGCAGGCAAGATGAAGCTCTGCAAGTCAGAACACAGGAAGCTGATCGTGACCGAAGCGTTTATTGTCGTTCAAACCGCCGAACAAGCCGTGGATCGTCTGGCCGAGCTGCATGAGCGGGCCACCACTGCGCTGAATTCTGCCCTCAAGCGTTACCTCAAGGACCGCGTCGAACCCGACGCCGAACAGCGTGCCCTGTTTCGTTATCCCGAACTGCGTCTGACCTACCACTGTCAGGGCGAAGTGCCGCAGACCACCCGCGCTTACGCCAAGGTGCAGTTGCCGGGCACTTACAGCGTCACCGTCACCCACCCGGCGGCGTTTCGCAAATACCTGCTCGAACAACTGACGCCGTTGATGCACGACTTCACCGTGACCGTCGAAGTCGGCGTCAGCCAGCAGAATATTCCGTATCCGTATGTGGTCGAGCAGGGCGATGAACTGGCCGGTTCCGGCGTCACTGCGGCGGTGCTGGCGCGGGTGTTCCCGAGTACCGATCTGTCCGCCGCGACCGATGGCATTGCCGACGGCCTCTACGACTGGGAAAACACCGATCCGCTGCCGCTGGCGCTGTTTGATGCGGCGCGCGTGGACTTCTCGCTGCGCCGTCTGGTGCATTACACCGGCAGCGACTGGCGCCATGTGCAGCCGTGGATTCTGCTGACCAACTACCATCGCTACGTCGATCAGTTCATCGTTCATGGTCTGGAGCAGTTGCGCCGCGACCCGCGCTTCGTGCGCATGGTCCTGCCGGGCAACGTGATCATCGAGAAGAGCATGGATCACGGCGAAGCCTCGGCGATTGCCGCCGGTGTGGTCTGGCACCGGTACCAGATGCCGGCCTATCACCTGATCGCCAGCGACGGCCACGGTGTCACGCTGGTGAACATCGGCGTCGGCCCGTCCAACGCCAAGAACATCACCGATCACCTGGCGGTGCTGCGTCCGCATTGCTGGCTGATGATCGGCCACTGCGGTGGCCTGCGTCAGTCGCAGACCATCGGCGATTACGTGCTGGCCCACGCCTACATGCGCCGCGACGGCATTCTTGATCGTGTGGTGCCGCCGAATATTCCCATTCCGGCACTGGCCGAAGTGCAGCTTGCTCTGCAGCAGGCGGCGGCGAATGTCACCGGCGAGAAGGGCGACGACCTGAAAAAACGCCTGCGCACCGGCACGGTCCTGACCTACGACGACCGCAACTGGGAACTGCGCTGGGCTCAGGAGCGGCCGCTGATCAACCTGTCCCGCGCGGTTGCGGTGGACATGGAAAGCGGCACGATTGCAGCGCAGGGTTATCGCTTGCGGGTGCCGTACGGCACGTTGCTCTGCGTTTCGGACAAGCCGCTGCACAGCGAAATCAAACTGCCGGGCTCGGCCAACGCCTTCTATGAACGCGCGGTCAGCCAGCATTTGAAAATCGGCATCGAAGCGGTGGATCTGCTGCGTACCGAACTCAACTCGCTGCACTCGCGCAAGTTGCGCAGCTTCGACGAGCCGCCATTCCGTTAACGGTTAGTCGTGGTCATTTGGCGGTCGGGGCACTAGCATTGTCAGCCCTGATCGCTAAATGTTCTGTCTCTTATGTCCCGTCCCCCGCGTCCACCTTCGCGCCGTCCCGGTGTGAAGCCGCAATCGTCCTCGCCACGCCGTGTCGCAAAAGCGCCGCCGGCCGAGCCGAAGCTGATCCTGTTCAACAAACCCTTCGATGTGCTGACGCAGTTCAGCGACGGTGAAGGGCGGGCGACGCTCAAGGATTACATCGATGTGCCGGGGATTTATCCGGCCGGACGTCTGGATCGTGACAGCGAAGGTTTGTTGCTGCTGACCAACGACGGCCAGTTGCAGGCGCGCATCGCCGATCCGAAACACAAACTGGCGAAGACCTATTGGGTGCAGGTGGAAGGCGAGCCGACGGCCGAGCAGTTGCAGCGCCTGCGCGATGGCGTCGAGCTGAATGACGGCATGACCCTGCCCGCCCAAGCGCGGCAACTGGCTGAGCCGCAGTTGTGGCCGCGCAATCCGCCGGTACGCTTTCGCGCGACCATACCGACTTCGTGGCTGGAACTGGTGATTCGCGAAGGGCGCAACCGTCAGGTGCGGCGCATGACGGCGGCGGTCGGGCTGCCGACGTTGCGTCTGGTGCGAGTCAGGATTGGCGACTGGACCCTTGAAGGGCTGGATCAGGGCCAGTGGCGGGAAGTGCCGGCGCGCTTATAAGGCGCCGGACTCGATCAGGCCGATCACCACACTCTTGATGATGAACGCGGCCACGCCCAGGCCCAGCACGAAAAACAGAATGAACGAGCCGAACCGCCCGGCCTTGGACTTCTTCGCCAGATCCCAGACGATGAAACCCATGAAAATGATCAGGATGCTGACCAGACCGGTCATCATCCACTCTTCGAACAGTGCTGGATCCATTGGCGATCTCCGGCGCGGACAGGGCTGAAAGGGCGGCGGCGAGTATACGCCATGGTCGGTGGGGTGGCATTGATCTGGGGCTGATCCGCAATTGTTGCCCTCACCCTAACCCTCTCCCGGAGGGGAGAGGGGACTGACCGAGGTGTCTGGCGTCTTACATCGACCTGAAATATCGAGTCGCTTATGGATTCACAACAGAACTTTCAGGTCGGCGTACTTCTAGAGCATCTCTAGGTCGGCTCCCTCTCCCTCCGGGAGAGGGGACTGACCGAGGTGGCTGGCGTCTTACATCGACCTGAAATATCGAGTCGCTTATGGATTCACAACAGAACTTTCAGGTCGGCGTACTTCTAGAGCATCTCTAGGTCGGCTCCCTCTCCCTCCGGGAGAGGGGACTGACCGAGGTGTCTGGCGTCTTACATCGACCTGAAATATCGAGTCGATTATGGATTCACAACAGAACTTTCAGGTCGGCGTACTTCTAGAGCATCGCTAGGTCGGCTCCCTCTCCCTCCGGGAGAGGGGACTGACCGAGGCGTCTGGCGTCTTACATCGACCTGAAATATCGAGTCGATTATGGATTCACAACAGAACTTTCAGGTCGGCGTACTTCTAGAGCATCTCTAGGTCGGCTCCCTCTCCCTCCGGGAGAGGGGACTGACCGAGGTGTCTGGCGTCTTACATCGACCTGAATATCGAGTCGATTATGGATTCACAACAGAACTTTCAGGTCGGCGTGCTTCTAGAGCATCTCTCGGTCGGCTCCCTCTCCCTCCGGGAGAGGGCTGGGGTGAGGGGCTTTTGCTTAGCTACGCAAATGAGTCAGCGGCAATTCAGTACTGTTCAAAACCTGATTCAGCACAAAACTCGACCGCACGCTGGTGACCCCCTCGATCCGCGTCAGATGCCCCAACAGCAACTTTTGATAGTGATCCATATCCGGCACCACCACTTTCAACTGGTAGTCGGCATCCACTCCGGTCACCAGACTGCATTCCAGCACTTGCGGCAACGTGCGGATTGCCGCCTCGAAATTCTCGAAGCGCTCGGGGGTGTGCCGGTCCATGCCGATCAGTACATACGCCGTCAGGCTCAAGCCGAGCATCTTGCGATCGAGCAGCGCCACCTGGCGCGAGATATAGCCATCGTCTTCCAGCTGCTTGACCCGGCGCGAGCAAGGCGAGGGCGACAGACCGATGCGTTCGGCCAGTTCCTGGTTGGAGATACGGGCGTCGCGCTGCAATTCCGCCAAAATACTCAGGTCATACCGGTCAAGTTTGCTCATCAATCTGTCCTTGGTCGTAACTATTGCGGCAGATTATCTATCCAGGGTTAAAAATTGCGCAAGCGGTGTTTAATTGAGCAATTTTCGCAATCCTGTGTCGCAGCCTCAGGCTTATTCTTAACACCAGAATCACTGCTCGGTAACACAGTCCACGCGGCCCGCCCAATCAGGCCCGCCGAGGCCGCCACCCCCACCGGGGATGTGCCGGCCCCCGAGCTGCACACTGCCCAGAAGACAGCGTGAGGTGAGCCGACGTCAAAAGCGTCGAGCCAGGACGAAGTTCTCCAGAAGGGAGGCCGACGGGTCTCCCTTTTTTCTTGCCTGCGATTTCATGTTGGCGCCTCAATAAATAAGTCGCGCGACTGATAACCTGTTGCAGAACCCGATGGGGCTGTTTCGAGTCTCAGCAACAAGCCCTGCCAACGACAGGCTCCCACAGTGAGGAAAAGCATGAATTCGCGCATCTGGCGTCTGGCCGGTGTTGGTTTGCTGTGTGTGGGGGTCAGTGCGCAAGCGCTGGCCGATGAGCCGCAGAATCGCGGGCCGGGCAACGGGCCGCAGAACGACGGGATTATCCGTGGCGACAACAGCCGTCAGTTCGAGCACAACGGCCAGCCGCATAACAATGACGGTCAATGGCAGAACCGCAACCGTGTCGATGATCGTCCAGAACCGCCTCGCCAGCCGGGCAACAACCTGCCGATCCAGCCGCGACCCGACGCCGTGCACCAGACTCAGGAGCCGCGTCAGGGTTACTACCGCGACGAGCGCCCGCAGAACGGTTACCACAATCAGCAATGGCAGACGCGGCCACGTCCCGATGACAACCGCTGGCCGGGACGGCCGAACGGTCATGGCAATGGCTGGGGGCCTGGCCCGCAATATCGTCCGGGCCATGTGATCGATCGTTTCCCGGATCGTGATTACCGCGTGCCGTATCGCGGTCAGGATTACTTCTATTCCGGTGGCTATTGGTATCGCCCGCAAGGCCCACGCTACATCGTCGTGCAGCCGCCGCGCGGGATCCGCATCCAGTATTTGCCGGATTACGCCCGTGAAGTGTGGATCGGCGGCTCGCTGCTATTCCTCGCCGCCGGCTCGTATTACGCCTATCAGGAGGCGACGCAGGATTACGTGGTGGTCGAGCCGCCGCTGCAGCAACCGCCGCAACCGCAATCTCAAGGCTATGACGTCGAAGCCTACCCGGCCAACGGCCAGTCACCGCAGCAGGTGCAGCAGGACGGTTACCAGTGCTCGCAGTACGCGGTGCAGCAAAGCGGTTTCGACCCGCGCACCGCGACCTACCAACCGGCACCCGAAGTGGTTCAGGCCTATCGCCAGGCGCAGGGCAACTGCCTGAGCAGTCGCGGTTACCAAGTCAATTACTGAGTGCGGGCGGCGAGCACCACTTCCTGTGGGTCGGCGTGCACCAGCACCTCGGCCTTCGGATATTCCTTGTGAATCGCCGCCGCCGCTTGATCGCTGATGCCATGGGCGACTGACAGGGTCAGTTCGCCCGGCAATTCCAGGTGCAATTGCACGAACCAGTGGTTGCCCGAGATCCGCGTGCGCAAGTCATGCGCACCGAGCACCCCCGGCACGCTGCACGCCAGTTCGAGCATGTGCTGGCTGACATCGGTCGGCAACTCCTCGTCCATCAACACCGAAAAACTTTCCCGGGCGATCTGGATCGCACTCCAGAAAATGTACACGGCGATCCCCAGCCCGAACCACGCGTCCAGTTGCGCAAAACCCATTCCCGCCAACACCAGCGCGATCAGGATGCTGCCGTTGAGCAGCAGGTCCGAACGGTAATGCAGGGAGTCGGCACGCACGGCGTTGGAGCCGGTCTGCTTGATCACCCGGTGCTGCAACATCAGCAGCGCCGCCGTCAGCAGCAGGGAAAACACGATCACACCGATGCTCAGCCACGGCGCGCCAAGCGGCTCTGGTTTCTGCAAGCGCTCGTAGGCCTGAAACGCGATCAACACCGCGCTGCCACCAATGAACAACGCCTGCGCCATGCCCGCCAGCGATTCGGCTTTGCCGTGGCCATAACGGTGATCGTCATCCGCCGGACGCAAGGCGTAATGCACCGCCAGCAGATTGAGCATTGAAGTGACGCCATCCAGCGCCGAGTCGGTGAGGCCGGCGAGCATGCTCACCGATCCGCTGAGCCACCAGGCAATCGCTTTGGCGACGATCAGCGTGCACGCGACCGCCACCGAGGCGCGGGTCGCCAGCCGCAGCAGGCGGGCGTGTTCGGGGCTGGAGGTCATTGAACGTCCTTATTCAAGCGGCGGGTTGCAGGCCGAACATCGCCAGTTGCTGAGTGCTGCCCTTGTGCTGGATCAGACGCGGGTCGTCGAGAGGAAAGTCTTTACCCAGTTCGCTCTCAAGAATCGCCTGCAACTTGTGATTGTCGACCTGTCCATCCGGGCCGATGGCTTGCTTGAGCTTGGCCGGATCGATCTGCGCGGTGTGGCCCGGTTCGAAATAGATCGCCCCGGTGGCGAAGTCGACGGCAAACGCGATCAGCCCGGGAATGATGTAGAACAGCAGGCCGACGGCATCGAGCACGGCAATCGCCGGGTCGATCTTGCCGTCGATCTGGCCACGGCGGTCCGGGTAGAAAATCGAGCCGCACGCCGTGAGTTGCGTGAGCAGAGTGGTGACCAGAACACCGCCGATCAGGCGAGAGGGTAAGCGCATGGAAATGTCTCCTGAGTCATCAAATAACGAAGCTTCGTCTTGTGAAGTTAAGACCCTGACGAACGTCAGACAGTTCGTCGTTATACTCGCCGCTCTGTTTGGGAGCCAGCATGATTTCTTTGCCGATCGATGATGTTTTACCCGCCCTGCGTGAAGCCCTTGCGTCACGCCACGAAGCCGTGCTCGAAGCACCGCCCGGCGCCGGTAAGACCACCCGCGTGCCCTTGGCCTTGCTCAACGAAGCCTGGCTGGCCGGGCAGACCATCGTCATGCTCGAACCACGGCGTCTGGCCGCGCGCGCAGCGGCGGAACGTTTGGCCAGCGAGCTCGGCGAGCAGGTCGGTGAAACCGTCGGCTATCGCATCCGCCTCGACAGCAAAGTCGGCCCGAAGACGCGTATCGAAGTGGTCACCGAAGGCATTCTCACCCGGCGCTTGCAGGACGACCCGGCGCTGGAGGGTGTGGGTCTGCTGATCTTCGACGAATTTCATGAACGCAGTCTCGACGCCGATCTGGCGCTGGCCCTCAGTCTGAACGGTCGCGAGCTGTTTCGCGCTGAACAGCCGCTGAAGATTCTGCTGATGTCGGCCACCCTCGAAGGCGAGCGCCTGGCGGGCTTGCTCGATGACGCGCCGATCCTGCGCAGCGAAGGCCGCATGTACGCGGTGACGATGCGCTGGGGCCGGCCGTTTCAGCCAGGCGAATACATCGATCAACGCGTTACCCAAACCGTGCTCGAAGCGCTGCACGACGAGACCGGCAGCCTGTTGGTGTTCTTGCCGGGACAGGCGGAGATCCGTCGCGTGCATCAGCAATTGGCCGACGCAATCGGCGAGCGCAAAGACGTTTTGCTGTGCCCGTTGCACGGTGAACTCGACCTCAATGCGCAACGCGCGGCAATCGATCCGGCGCCGCCCGGTCAGCGCAAAGTGGTGCTGGCAACCAACATCGCCGAGACCAGCCTGACCATCAACGGCGTGCGCGTGGTCATCGATGCCGGGCTGGCGCGGGTGCCGCGTTTCGACCCGGGCAGCGGCATGACCCGCCTTGACACTCAACGCATCTCCAAGGCCAGCGCCACCCAGCGTGCCGGCCGCGCCGGGCGATTGGAGCCGGGCGTGTGTTATCGCCTGTGGTCACAGGATCAGCACGAACAACTGGCGGCCTATGGCAGCGCGGAAATTCTCTCGGCGGATCTGGCCAGCCTCGCTTTGCAGCTGGGGCGCTGGGGCGTGACCCCGGGCGAACTGGTCTGGCTGGATGTGCCCCCGGCCGCCGCGTATGCGCAAGCGCAGGATCTGCTGCAACGCCTCGGCGCCTTGCACGGCGACACGCTGACGGCCCACGGCCAGGCGATGGCTGAATTGCCGGCGCATCCGCGCATTGCGCATTTGCTGTTGCGCGGTCAGGCATTGGGGCTGGCGGCGATGGCCTGCGATGTGGCGGCGCTGCTCGGCGAGCGCGATATCCTGCGCGGCGCTGGCGCGGATCTGCACAGCCGGTTGGTCCTGCTTTCCGGCCAAGAACGTGCCGGTCGTGGGGCGCAGGGCGGGGTGCAACGTGCCCGGCAATTGGCTCGGCAATATCGCGGCTATCTGCGCGGCAAGCCGAGCGAACCGGTAAACGATCCCGAGCATCCGCGCTGGCTCGGCGCGCTATTGGCGCTGGCCTACCCGGATCGCGTCGCCCAGCAACGGCGTGCCGGGGGGGCCGAATACCGGTTGGCCAACGGTCGCGCCGCGCTGTTCGCTGAGGCCGACAGCTTGATGAAGCATGAGTGGATCGTCATCGCCGACCTCGGCAGCCGTCAGGGCCAGCGCGAAGAACGCATCTATCTGGCGGCGGATTTCGATCCGGCGCTGTTCGATTCGGTGCTCGCCGAGCAAGTGCGCAGCGTCGACCAACTCGATTGGGATGAACGCGAAGGCGTGCTGCGTGCCGAGCGCCAGCGCAAGGTCGGCGAGCTGATTCTCAGCCGCGATCCGTTGACCGGTCTGGATGAAAACGCGCGCAGTCAGGCCCTGGTCAATCTGGTGCGACGCAAGGGTCTGGAGCTGCTGCCATGGACGCCAGAACTGCGCCAGTGGCAGGCGCGGGTGGCGCTGCTGCGTCAGCTCGATCTGAACACTCAGGACGACAGCCAATGGCCGGATGTCAGCGATGCAGCGCTGCTCAATACCCTGGAAGACTGGTTGCTGCCGTATCTGGGCAAGGTCTCGCGGCTGAGCCATTTCGCCAACCTCGACCTGTCGAGCATCGTGCGCAATCTGCTGCCGTGGCCGCTGCCACAGAAACTCGACGAGCTGGCGCCGCATCATTTGAGCGTGCCGTCGGGTTCATCGATTCGCCTGGATTACAGCGACCATCCACCGATTCTCGCGGTGCGCTTGCAGGAGCTGTTTGGTCTGGCCGATACGCCTCGGATTGCCGGCGGGAGGCAAGTGGTCAAGCTGCATCTGCTCTCGCCAGCGCGGCGGCCGGTGCAGGTCACGCAGGATCTGGCCAACTTCTGGCGCAGTACCTATGCCGAGGTGAAGAAGGATCTGAAGGGGCGTTATCCGAAGCATTATTGGCCGGACGATCCCTTGGTCGCCGAAGCCACCGCGCGGGCAAAGCCACGCGGTACCTGAACACAATGGCAGCGCGCCATTAGCCCATCCGTGCTAATTGCCCTTGGTTGTTCAGGCTCGCAAAATCGCCGCCTGAACAATATCAAGCCTTGTTGCCTGACAACTTGCGCCCAAGGAACGGAACTGCCCATGAGCTCTTTCTTCAAGTTCAAGAAGTTGATCTTCTTGTCGGCTGCGCTGCTGGCCGCCTCTGATCCGGCAATGGCCGAAGAGTCCAACCCGATTGGCGACTGGTGGATTATCTACGGCAACGGCGTGCCCCAGAAAAACATCATGTACGTCGCCGATGCCACCTCGGTCGTGCCTTCGCAGAAAACCAAAGGCGCAACCATGGTCGCAGTGACCCTGGTGTATGAAGAGCCGGGCAAACCGATGATCGACGTCTACAACCTCGAAGCCCAATGCTCTACGGGCAAGGTGCGTTTTATCAATGGCCAGTCCATCGAGCGTCTTGCCTACACCATGCGTCATCTGAAAGTTGCCAATCAATGGCAGACCCCCAAAGAGTTCTGGGTCCAGCAAGCGCTGAAGTTTGCCTGCGCCTCTGGCAGTCGCGCCAAAAACGACATGGCCGCCGTGGGCAAGATGGAATACCTGCAGATGATCGAGATGCTGCAGCAGATGTTCTTCAAGCTCGCGCCGATTCAGCAAAAGAGCCAGATGATGGACAACATCGACAGCCTGCTCGAACTGAAGAAATAAGCCGGGGCATCCAATGACTTACACACGTTTGTGGCTGGCAAACCTGGTGGCAGGATTGCTCTTGAGCGGTTGTGGCACTATCGCGCAGAGCCGCTGGGAAGGCCGCGATCTCCAGGAAGCACTGGACCTGTTCGGCACGCCTGATTCGATGAAAAAAGAAATTGGCCCAAATGGCGAACCCTTGGCCGTGCTGACCTGGTACAAGTCCGCGAGCTGGACCACCACCGAAGCGGCTGGCACTTCGATGACCCATACCGGCAACGGCATGGTGTACACCGAGCATTATCAGCAAGTTGGGCACAGTTCCGATTGCAAATTGCAGGCGAAGATCGATCAACAGAAGAAGATTGCACAGTTCCTGATCGAGGACGGGCGAATCCTGCATGGCAAGTGCCTGGGCGTCCGGTTTGTCCCCGGTTACATTCCGCCCGGCTTCTAAGGGCAGAGCGCTTATGGCGCAGCGGGTAGCAAGAAGCGCGCAATCACCGGCAAGTGGTCGGAGATGCGCAAGGTATCGTCCTGTCGCACCTGGGCTTGCAGGCGTTTGAGCTTCGGGCTGTAGAACAGATAATCCACCGTGCGATCCGGGCCGTTGAGCCCGGGGTCGTTGGGGTAATGGGTCAGCCATTTGGCCCGGTCGATGCCGCCGGCTTCATTGTTGGTCGGGATCATCGGGTACTTGTCCCACAGCAGATGCAGTTCGCTGTCGGCAGAGTAGGGCGTGCGACGCTCCACGGGCAGGCGCCGGTACTGGCCCAGCGGCAGCAGATTGAAATCGCCACCGATCAGCCAGGGCAGGCCTTGGCTTTCATATTTGTCTAGCACCTTGGCCACGGCGGCGACTTGCGCCTGCAAGTGGCCGTCCGGCTCGCTGGCGCGCTGCAGATGGGTGTTGAACACGGTCAGTTGTCCGCCATCGCTGAGCGGCAGTTTGACTGCCAGCAAAGCGTCTTTGGGCTGGAACTGGCGGCTGATGAAGTTGCTCGGGGCCACGGGCAGTTGCAGGCGTTCGGCGTGTTCGATGCGATAGCGACTCAACGTCGCCAACTGGCGGCCGACGCTGCCGTAGATATGTGGCTCGGGGACAAAATCGGCTTTCCAGTCGAAGGCGCTGCTGCTGCACGGGTACAGATCGGCGACACGTTCCTGCAACAGCTTTAGCTGATTCTGGTAATCGCTGGCCTTGGCGCCGTCGTCGAGCTCCTGCAACAGCACCACATCGGGTTGTTCGTCGCGGATCACCCGCGCCACTTCGTCGAGGCTGAAGGCCATGTCTTCGGCGGTCGGCGCTTCGTCGTCGCCCTGAGCCAGGTCATTCCAGAATACGTAGCGCTTGCCGGCGAGGAACTGCACGTTCCAGGTCATGACTTTCAGTGCTTGCCCCGGCACCAGCGTCGGCGCCGTGGTGCTGCAACGGACCGGCAGGGTTTCGCGGGCATCGGGGCGCCAGGTCAGGCTGAACAGCAGTACGCCGAACAGGACGACGGCAAGGATGACGAGAAGCAGGGTGTAGCGCAGCAGACGGGTCATGGCTCGGCTTATAGCGTTACAGGAAGTGGCCCCGAGCATACCTGACGGCAGCCGCGAAGCCCAAGCACGGCGCGGTCAGACCGCTCCGTTACGTTTGTCAGGCAATTCGCTGATCAGCATGAACAGGCGGAACAGCACCACACTGGTGAACAGTTGCAGAAAGCTGTGAGCGCTGTCGATCAGCCCGGCAATCAGCGGATTCTGCGGTTCGGGGTACACCGCCAGCGTCGCGCCCTTGAGCAACCACAACGGAGTCATTACGCAGAGAATGCACAGCAGGATGCGCCAGAAGTGCCCGCGCGTCAGGCGCAGGCTTTCCTTCATCGCCTGCAACGGCCCGAGGCCGCGCAGCACCAACAGGTATTCAGCGAAGGCGAGCATGACCATCAGCATCAGGCCCGGGAGGAAGTACAGCGACAGGCCCAGCAGAATCAGCAAGGTATTGAGCGCGGTCAGCACGGCGAAGCGTGGCCACAGGGTTGCGGCCATCGCCAGCAGGTCGCGGTTGCGCGGCGACTCGCCACGGCTGCGCGCATCGAGAAACAGGATCAGCGCGGCGGTGTACAGCGGATACACCAGCAGGCCGACGATGATGCTGACTCCGGCGAAGGTGTCCGGCCCGGTGGCGTGATCGACCGCCTGCTGCAAGAAAGCTTCGACGATCACCAGCGGCAGGCACAACTGCACGATGCTGCCCAGATGGCGTTTGAAAAAATACAAAGAGTCGCGCAGTACTTCGAGGGCATTCATCAGTCGGTATCGCAGGTCGAAAACAGTGGCTCACTTTAACCGATGCAACGCGGGGCGACACAAACGTAAACATTCGGTAAAGGTCATTGAAACGTTTTGTCACTGTCTCCATTACAGGAGAGCACCACGCCCAGAGTGGGCGCGGGCACGTTATTACCGGCAATCTACGAGGTCGCCATGAACAGCGAAGAGCAAACCCTGATCGATGGACTGTTTTCCCGGCTGCAACAGGCCGAGACGGAGGCAGCCCCGCGCGACGCCCAGGCCGAGGCGCGGATCAAGGAACACCTGACGCGCCAACCGGCGGCAGGTTATTTCATGACCCAGGCGATTCTGGTGCAAGAGGCCGCGCTGAAAAGCCTCGATGAGCAGAACAAGCAGCTGACCCAGCAAGTCCAGCGCCTGCAGGCCGAGCTGCAATCGGCCAAGGCCCAGAGCGGCGCGCCATCGGCGAGCGGCGGCGGTGGCTTCCTGTCGAGCATTTTTGGCGGCGGCAGTTCGCGTCCGGCGCCGAGCCAGAGCGCAGCGCCGTCGTCCTCCGGCGGCTGGCGTGAACCGGCACCGCAGCAGAGCTACCAGGCACCGGCGCCACAACAGAGCTTCGGCGCCGCGCCGCCCAACTATGCGCAGCAGGCAGCCCCGGCGGCGGGCAACAGCTTCCTCGGCGGCGCGCTGAAAACCGCCGCTGGCGTGGCCGGCGGTGTGATGCTGGCGCAGGGCATCAGCAGCCTGTTCCACCACAATCAGCAACCGGAAGAAATCGTCGAGGTCATCAAGGAAGAACCGGCGCAAGTCGCCGACCAGAGCAACAACGGCTGGGGCGATGATCAGCGCGTGGCGGACAACGGCTTCTCTGGCAATGACCAGGGCGGTTTCAGCGACGCCGATTACAGCAGCGACAATTCGTCGTTCTTCGATGACGACGACTCCTTTGTCTGACATAGCCTCTGAAGGCTGACATGCACCCTGTGGCGAGGGGATTCATCCCCGCTGGGCTGCGCAGCAGCCCCCGCTTTTCCTGGTTAAAGCGAGGACTGCTGCGCAGCCCAGCGGGGCGGTGCGACGTTTCGCTAAATCCCCTCACCACAACACCGTTTGTCAGGGACATCTCGGCGCCAGCCGGTGATTATTCGCTGAATCTTTCTCTTGGCTGGCATACTGAGCGCCTTTTTCAGGCCTGATCGCCTGACCCCGCTTCGTGCGCTTGCGCGCCCACAGGAACTCCGGTGAAAAAAATCGCAGTGTTCGCCGATGTGCAGAACCTCTACTACACCGTGCGTCAGGCCTATGGTTGCCACTTCAACTACGCCGCATTGTGGGCGGACATCAGCAAGAACGGGCAGATCGTCGAGGCCTACGCCTACGCCATCGACCGTGGCGACAGCAAGCAGCAACAGTTTCAGCAGATCCTGCGCAACCTCGGTTTCACCGTGAAGCTCAAGCCCTACATCCAGCGCAGCGACGGCTCGGCCAAGGGCGACTGGGATGTCGGCATTACCCTGGACATCATGGACGCCGCCGACCACGTCGACGAAGTGGTGCTGGCTTCCGGTGACGGCGATTTCGACATGCTGCTCGAGCGCATCATCAACAAGCACGGCGTGCAAGCGGTGGCCTACGGCGTCCCCGGCCTGACCGCCAACTCGCTGATCCGCGCCGCCAGCCGCTACGTGCCGATCGAAGGCGCACTGTTGCTCAAGAGCTGAGCTGAACAATAGATTTGAACGGAGTACACCCCGGTTTGGAACGCATTGCAGTCATCGACTTTGAAACCACCGGCCTGTCGCCGAACAGCAGCTGCCGCGCCACGGAAATCGCCGTGGTCATGCTGGAAAACGGCCGCATCGTCGAGCGTTACCAGAGCCTGATGAACGCCGGCGTGCGCGTCCCCGCGTTCATCGAGCAACTGACCGGCATCAGCAACGCCATGCTGCGCACCGCGCCGCCGGCCGAGCGGGTGATGGAAGAGGTCAACGAATTCGTCGGCTGCACGCCGTTGCTGGCGCACAACGCCTCGTTCGACCAGAAGTTCTGGGATTTCGAACTGGGGCGGATCAAACGCACACGCCTGCAGAATTTCGCCTGTTCACTGCTGCTGGCGCGGCGCCTGATGCCGGCGGCGCCGAATCACAAGCTCGGTACGCTCACCACGTTCGCGCAGTTGCCGCACACCGGCCAGGCTCACCGGGCCATGGCCGACGCCGAGATGGCCGCCAATCTGATGGCGCATCTGGCTGAAGAGCTGCGGGGCAAACATGGAGTGCGCGAGTTGAATCACGACCTGCTGTGCAAATTGCAGAAAGTCCCTGCCGCAAAAGTCGGCGAGCATCTGCAGCGTTATCGCTGATCCCGGGTACTCCGACTGATCGTTCCCACGCTCTGCGTGGGAATGAAGCCCGGGACGCTCCGCGTCCCTTTCAAAGCCGAACGCAGAGCGTCCGTTGAGGCATTCCCACGCGGAGCGTGGGAACGATCCATGCGGTGTGTCATTCAACGCAACTGTGACTGATACACCGCTTTCGCGAGCAGGCTCGCTCCCACAAGGACCTTGTCGGTCTCAGTTGCTTTCATGCAAAAGTGTACCGGCGCGATAAACAGGTTTTGTAACTTATTTTTGCGCGGCAGCCTTTCTAGAATAAACCGTTCACCGAATCTGACTGTCGAGCTGCCCATGCCTGCATTGCGCCGTTTTTCCCTGCCGTTGATCGCTGCGTTTTTTGCGCTGTATGTGATTTGGGGATCGACCTATCTGGTGATCCGCATCGGCGTCGAGTACTGGCCGCCGCTGATGCTCGGCGGTGTGCGCTTCGTGATCGCCGGTACGTTGATGTACGCCTTTCTGCGTTGGCGCGGGGCACCGGCGCCGACCTGGGCGCAGTGGAAAGCGGCGGGGATCATCGGCATTTTGCTGCTCAGTTTTGGTAATGGCGCGGTGAGTGTGGCCGAGCACACGGGCGTGGCTTCGGGTGTGGCGGCGTTGGCGGTGGCGACGGTGCCATTGTTCACCTTGCTCTGTGGATATTTCTGGGGTGCGCGTAATACGCGTCTTGAGTGGGCCGGGGTAGCGTTGGGGATTATCGGCATCGCCATGCTCAACATGGGTTCCAACCTGCAATCGAGTCCGCTGGGCGCGGCGCTGCTGATTTTCGCGGCGGCGACCTGGGCGTTCGGTTCGGTGTGGAGCAGACATCTGCCGTTGCCGCAGGGCGCCATGGCAAGTGCGGTGGAGATGCTGGTTGGCGGTGTGGTGCTGCTGATCGGCAGCGCCGTCAGTGGTGAGCACCTGCAAGCCATGCCGCCGCTCGAGGGTTGGCTGGCGCTGGCCTATCTGATCTTCTTTGGCTCAATCATCGCCTTCAATTCCTACATGTATCTGCTCAAACACGTGCGCCCGGCGGCGGCGACCAGTTATGCCTACGTCAACCCGGCGGTGGCGGTGTTGCTCGGTGTGGTGTTTGTCGGCGAGACCATCGGCATCGAAGAAGCGCTGGCGATGCTGGTGATCATCAGCGCCGTGCTGCTGATCAGCCTGCCGCAGTGGCGTCGACCTGCGCAGCCACCCGTGGAAGAGGCGAAAGCCGTTCCGACGGAAGCGCGTACGAATTAGGGTAAACTGCGCGGCATTGCATCCCCGCGTCATTTTTTCCTACGGTACTCCCATGACTTTCGCCTCCCTTGGCCTGATCGAACCCTTGCTGCGCTCCCTCGAGACGCTCGGCTACCAGACCCCGACGCCGGTGCAGGCGCAAGCCATTCCGGCGGTGCTGGCCGGTCGTGACCTGATGGCAGCCGCCCAGACCGGCACCGGTAAAACTGCCGGTTTCGCTTTGCCGCTGTTGCAGTTGCTGACCATGGAAGGGCCGAAAGTCACCGCCAATTCGGCGCGTGCGCTGATTCTGGTGCCGACCCGCGAGCTGGCCGAGCAGGTCCACGAAGCCGTGCGCCAGTACGCGGAAAACCTGCCGTTGCGCACGTACGCGGTGTACGGCGGTGTCAGCATCAACCCGCAGATGATGAAGCTGCGCGGCGGCGTCGATGTGCTGGTCGCCACACCCGGCCGTTTGATCGACCTGTTCCGCCAGAACGCGCTGAAACTCGATCAACTGCAAACGCTGGTGCTGGATGAAGCCGATCGTATGCTCGACCTGGGCTTCTCCGAAGAACTGGCGAACATTTACCGCATGCTGCCGAAAAAACGCCAGACCCTGCTGTTTTCCGCGACCTTCTCCGATGACATCCGCCTGCTTGCCGGGCAGATGCTCAATGATCCTTTGAGCGTCGAAGTCAGCCCGCGCAACGTCGCTGCCAACACGGTCAAGCAGTGGATCGTCACCGTAGACAAGAAGCGCAAGGCTGAACTGTTCGTGCACCTGATGCGCAAGAACAAGTGGAAGCAGGTGCTGGTGTTCGCCAAAACCCGCAATGGCGTCGATGCGCTGGTGGAAAAACTTCAGGGCCTCGGTGTGAATGCTGACGGCATCCATGGCGACAAACCGCAGGCCACGCGCCAGCGCGCGCTGGACCGTTTCAAGCTCAGCGAAGTGCAGATTCTGGTCGCGACCGACGTCGCCGCCCGTGGTCTGGACATCGAAGACCTGCCGCTGGTGGTCAACTTCGATCTGCCGATCGTCGCCGAGGATTACATTCACCGCATCGGCCGCACTGGCCGCGCAGGTGCCACCGGTGAGGCGATCTCGCTGGTGTGTGCCGATGAAGTGAACATGCTCTCGGCCATCGAAATGCTGACGCGGCAGAACCTGAAGCGCCAGAACGAGCCGGATTTCGAACCCGAGCACCGCGTGCCGGACACCGATGCCAGCGGTCAGGTGATCAAGAAACCGAAAAAACCGAAGAAGCCGAAAGCGTCGGGCGGTGGCGGTGGTAAGCGCAATCTGGGCAAGTGGGTCGACAGCGGCGAGACCTCGGCACCGGAGCCATCGATCAAGCCAGTGCGCAAAGTGCCGGTGTTCAATACTGGACCGCGCAAGCGCAAGCCTTGAGATCAAAGATCAAAAGCCCCTCACCCTAACCCTCTCCCGGAGGGGAGAGGGGACTGATTGGGGGATGCTTGTGAGTTACGCCGACCTGATATATCAGATGTGAATGCATAATCGACACGATCGCTCAGGTCGATGCATGACGCCAGACACCTCGGTCGGCTCCCTCTCCTTGGGGAGAGGGCTGGGGTGAGGGGCAGGGGCGACTCAGTTCCCGCGCCGTAACCATTCCAACATCCCAAACCCCGCCGCGCGCCCGCTGGCGAAACACCCGGTCAGCAAATAGCCTCCGGTCGGCGCTTCCCAGTCGAGCATCTCGCCCGCACAAAACACCCCCGGCAGCGCCTTGAGCATCAAGCGCTCATCCATCGCTTCGAACCTTACGCCACCGGCACTGCTGATCGCTTCATCCAGCGGACGGGTTTTCACCAGTGTCAGCGGCAACGCTTTGATCGCTCGCGCCAGGAGCGCCGGATCGGCGAAGGTTTCGGCATCGGTCAGCTCGCGCAACAACGCTGCTTTAACCCCATCAATCCCCACCTGACTGTGCAGATGCTTGGCCATTGAGCGCGAGCCACGTGGTTTGCTCAGCGCCGCCTGCAATTTATCCACAGGCCGGCCGGGCAGTAGGTCGATGTGGATAACCGCTGCGCCATAGCGATTGATTTCCTCACGAATCGGCGCCGACAGCGCATAGATCAGGCTGCCTTCAATGCCGGTCGCGGTGATCACGCATTCGCCCAAGCGCGGGATGTCGTCGTTCAAACCGATGGCAATGTTTTTCAGCGGCGCGCCGGCGAATTTGCTCACCATCAGCTCGCTCCAGGCCTGCACCTCGAAGCCGCAATTGCTTGGCTGCAACGGTGCCAGATCCACGCCGCGCTGCTCCAGCGGCAACATCCACGCGCCATCCGAGCCCAGGCGCGACCAACTGCCGCCGCCGAGGGCGAGCAGGGTGGCGTCGGGGTTTACGCTGATTTCGCCTTGCGGACTGGCGATGCGCAATGTGCCGCTTGCGTTCCAACCGAGCCAGCGATGGCGTGTGTGGATAACCACGCCACTGTCGCGCAGGCGTTTGAGCCAGGCGCGCAACAGTGGCGCGGCTTTCATGTCGGTGGGGAACACGCGGCCGGAGCTGCCGATGAAGGTTTCGATCCCGAGTTCATGAATCCACTGGCACAGCGCATCGGCATCGAATGCGCGCAGCAGCGGGGAGATTTGCGGTGCGCGTTCGGCGTAGCGTGCGAGGAACGCCGGATAGGCTTCGGAGTGGGTGATGTTCATGCCGCCGACCCCGGCCAGCAAGAATTTGCGCCCGACCGAGGGCATGCCGTCGTAGAGGTCGACGCGGATTCCGGCCTGGCTCAGCACTTCGGCGGCCATCAGGCCGGCGGGGCCACCGCCGATGATGGCGACGTGGGTGTTGGCGGCGGCGGAATTCTGGGTCATGGCTGTGCACTGCGGTATGGCGGGACAAGGCGCGCATTCTAACAGCGCTGAACCCTGTGGGAGACATCATGTGGGAGCGAGCCTGCTCGCGAACGCGGTCTGTCAGTCAATTAGATGTTGTGGGTGCTAAAGCTTTCGCGAGCAGGCTCGCTCCCACCGGGGCTGCGGTGTATTTCGAGGCTGGTTAAAAAATAAACAGTGCGCTGGGCGCCTTGGGCAGCATGGCCTGCAGTCCCTTTCGCGCAGGTTATCCACAGGCAGTTCCACAGCGATTGTGGGTAACGCAGCATGTTTCAATGACAGCCGTGTGAATCCCAGACCCGTTGCGCGCTGTGATGGAGGATGCCGTGGCGGCGGGCGAGGGCGTGGCGGTCCTTGCTGTAGCCGCCGCCGATCACCCCGACCACCGGAATATCGCGGCCCAGGCAATGGCGCATCACCCGCTCATCGCGCGCGGCTACGCCCTCGTCGGTCAGATGCAGGTAACCGAGGGCATCGTCCTTGTGCACATCAACGCCGGCGTCGTAGAGCACCAGATCCGGTTGATACAGCGGCAACAGGTAATTGAGCGTGTCATCGACCACCTGCAGATAATCGGCATCGCCCATGCCTTTGGGCAGCGGAATGTCCCAGTCACTTTCGGCTTTGCGTGCGGGAAAATTCTTTTCGCAGTGCAGGGAAACAGTAATCGCCTCTGGCGTGTCGTGCAGAATCCGCGCAGTGCCGTCGCCCTGATGCACGTCGCAGTCGAAGATCAGCACGCGATTGACCCGGCCGCTCTGCAACAGGTACTGGCTGATGATCGCCAGGTCATTGAAGATGCAGAACCCGGCGGGGTAATCGTAGTGAGCGTGATGGGTGCCGCCGGCCAAGTGACAGGCCAGGCCATGTTCCAGGGCTTTCTCTGCGGCGAGGATCGAACCGCCCACCGCGCGTACGGTGCGCCGCGCCAGCGCTTCATTCCACGGCAGGCCGAGACGCCGTTGGTCTTCGCGGGACAACTCGCCGCTCATGTAGCGTTCGATATAGCTGCGGTCATGGGCGAGGGCGAGGATGTCGTTGGGGCAGATCTGCGGGCGCAGCAAGTCGGCGTCGCGGGTCAGGCCGCTGTCGACCAGGTGATCGCGCAGCAGCCGGAACTTGTCCATGGGAAAGCGGTGATCCGCGGGAAACTCGGGGCTGTAGTCTTCGTGATAGATCAACGGCAAGGGCATGGCTTGTTTCGCGCAGAACCAGGGAAAGAATGAACGATCCTACCAGCGATGTAGACTCAACGGCATGGAAATGGAGGGGACGATGGAGCCGATACTGGAGCTGCAAAGCGCGCGGTTGTTGATGCGTCAGTGGCAGGACGAGGATTTGCCGGCATTCGCCGCGATGTGCGCCGATCCGCAGGTGATGCGCTACTTTCCGGCGCCGCTGAGCCGGCTCGAAAGCGCCGCGTTGATCGGCCGCGTGCGCGGGCATTTTGCCGAGCATGGCTTCGGCCTGTGGGCGCTGGAGCGCAAGGACACGGGCGAATTCATCGGTTTTACCGGGCTCGGCGTGGTCGGCTTCGATGCGCCGTTTACCCCTGCGGTGGAAATCGGCTGGCGTCTGGCCAAGGAGCACTGGGGCCTGGGTTACGCCAGTGAAGCGGCGTGGAGGGCACTGCGCGCGGGCTTCGACCAGTTGAAGCTGGCGCAAATCGTCTCGTTTACCGCCGAGCAGAACGCGCCGTCGGAAAAGGTCATGCAGGCGATCGGCATGCATCACGACCCGCAGGATGATTTCGATCACCCCAAGCTTGCGCTTGATCACCCGTTACGCCGCCATATCCTGTATCGCATCAGCCGCGAACAATGGCTGCAAACCTTGCATGAATAAGCCGACACGGACGTTTACAATGGCCGCCATCGTATTTGGCCCGTGCCAGAACCTGAATCGTCCGCCGCAGCCAAGACTGCGCGGCCATTGCTTTGTGTGAGGAGAGTCTGAATGAGCCAAGTGCTGGAAGATCTGGTCGATCTGCTGACCCTGGAACCGATCGAAGAAAACCTGTTCCGTGGTCGCAGCCAGGATCTGGGGTTCCGCCAGTTGTTCGGCGGTCAGGTGCTCGGCCAGTCGCTGTCGGCGGCCAGTCAGACGGTGGAAGAGGCGCGTCATGTGCACTCGCTGCACGGTTATTTCCTGCGCCCGGGCGATGCCAAGTTGCCGGTGGTCTATTCGGTTGATCGCGTGCGTGATGGCGGCAGCTTCAGCACTCGCCGCGTGACGGCGATCCAGAAGGGCCACCCGATCTTCACGTGCAGCGCTTCGTTTCAGTACGACGAACAAGGTTTCGAGCATCAGGGCCAGATGCCCGTGGTGGTCGGCCCGGAAAACCTGCCCTCGGAGCTGGAACTGATTCAGCAGCGTGCGCACCTGATTCCCGAGCACATGCGTGAAAAACTGCTGTGCCCGAAACCGATCGAAGTACGCCCGGTCACCGAAAAGGATCCGTACAACCCGCAACCGGCCGATCCGCTGAAGTACGTGTGGTTTCGCGCCGACGGCGCCTTGGCCGACATCCCGGCGCTGCACAAATACCTGCTGGCGTATGCCTCGGACTTCGGCCTGCTGACCACGTCGATGCTGCCCCACGGCAAGTCGGTCTGGCAGAAGGACATGCAGGTCGCCAGCCTTGATCACGCGCTCTGGTTCCACAACGATCTGCGCGCCGATGACTGGTTGCTCTACGCGATGGACAGCCCGTGGGCCGGCAACTCCCGTGGTTTTTCCCGTGGCAGCGTGTTCAACCGTGCCGGGCAACTGGTCGCTTCGGTGACTCAGGAAGGCTTGATCCGCCATCGCAAGGACTGGGCATGAGCCTGACCGCGGTTCGCCATTGGGTATTCGACATGGACGGCACGCTGACCGTCGCCGTGCATGATTTCGCGGCGATTCGGGTGGCACTGGCGATTCCGCCGGAGGACGACATCCTCACCCACCTCGCCGCATTGCCAGCGGATGAAGCGGCGGCCAAGCATGCCTGGTTGCTCGAGCATGAACGCGATCTGGCACTGGGCTCGACCCCGGCCACCGGCGCGGTTGAGCTGGTGCGTGACCTGCATGCGCGGGGTTATCGCCTCGGCATTCTCACGCGCAATGCGCGGGAGCTGGCGCACGTGACGCTGGAGGCGATCGGGTTGGCCGACTGCTTTGCGGTCGAGGATGTGCTGGGCCGGGATGAAGCACCGCCGAAGCCGCATCCCGGCGGCTTGCTGAAACTGGCCGAAGCCTGGCAGGTGCCGGCCAGTGACATGGTGATGGTCGGTGATTACCGCTTTGACCTGGATTGCGGTCGGGCAGCGGGGGCGCGGACGGTGTTGGTGAATCTGCCGGATAACCCGTGGCCGGAGTTGACCGATTGGCATGCGAAGGATTGTGTTGAGTTGCGGCGGATGCTGCAGGCCTGAGATGGTTGTTGTCTGATAGGACGCCTTCGCGAGCAGGCTCGCTCCCACAGGGGAATGCATGCCAAATGTGGCATTTATTCCAAATGTGGGAGCGAGCCTGCTCGCGAAGGGGCCGGTGGATTCAGCAAAAAACTCACTGATCAAACAACGCCTTCTGCCCCTCCGCCGACGTCAGCATGCCATCCCCGTCATGCCCGACCCCAGGCACCTCCACCAGCCGCTGATTGACCCCCTCAGGATGGCGACGCAGCAAATAACCGAAATACAGCTTCCCGCGCATCAAGCGGTAAGCCCCTTGCGCCTCGGCCGCGCAGCTCTTGTCCAAGGCCGGATGCTCCGGGTCGACATCCTGCTGCCCCAACAGATAAATCACCTCGCGTTTGACGTAAGCGCTCTCGACCTGCAACGGCGTTTGCCCGCCGGCATACACCGGCATGTCCGCCAGGCCGTACTTCCAGCGATTGAAACCAGGACATTGCGCGTGATCGAACGCCACCGGCCGCTGCTCGTTGAAGTACGCATAAGAAGAGGGATTGGCCACCACATAGCGCAAGCGAATGCCGTTGGCCTTGAGCGCCGGCTGATCCTTGGCCAGCAGGGCGTAACGCTGCACCACCTGACCACCGCCGGAGTGGCCGAAAATCACGATCTGCTTCACGTCCGGAAACTGTTTGCGATCGCTGACCCGCGCGACTATTTCATCCAGCGCCGCGTAGGAACTCAGCGGATTCGGCCCGGTGGACAAGCCGCCGCCCATCCACTCGTTGCCCTGCCAGCGCAGCACCGTCGGCGGCAAGGAATACAGCGTGACGTCGCTTTCATTGAGAAACTGCGGAGCGATCACCAGCGTGTGCGCGGTCTGCCCGGCGAGTTCGGCGGCGCTTTCCGCGCTTTTGCGGTAGGTCTCGGCGTTGCGCAGGCGACCGTGAAGGACGATCAGCACCCGCTCGATCTTTTCCGGTGCCGGGCCGATGCCCACTGCCATTTCCCCGGCCTTGAGTTGCAGGCGACCGGGGCTGATCGCATCGACGCCGGCCGCTTGCGCGGTGCCGACGATGAACAGTAACGCCACAAGCCATTTATGCATTTACAGGGTTTTCGCCGCGAAGGTGTCGCACTGGCTTACCTGGCCTTGCGCGAATCCGGTTTTGAACCAGCGCACCCTTTGCGCTGACGTACCGTGGGTAAACGAGTCCGGCACCACACGGCCCTGACCCTGTTGCTGCAAGCGATCATCGCCGATGGCGTTGGCGGCGTTCAAGGCTTCCTCGATGTCGCCCGGTTCCAGCCAGTTCAGGCGTTTCTGCGCGTTATACGCCCAGACGCCGGCGAGACAGTCGGCCTGCAATTCCTGGCGAACCAGCAAGCCGCCGTCGCCCTCCATCTGCCGGCCTTGCTGACGCGCCGCCTGCATCTTCGCCGAGACGCCCAGCAGCGTCTGCACATGGTGGCCGACTTCATGCGCAATCACGTAGGCCTGAGCGAAATCGCCGGCGGCTTTGAAGCGCTGCGACATTTCCTGGAAGAAGGCCATGTCCAGATAAACCTTCTGGTCGGCCGGGCAGTAGAACGGGCCGGTGGCGGAGGTGGCCATGCCGCACGCGGAGTTCACCCGATTGCTGAACAGCACCAGTGTCGGATCTTTGTATTGGCGCCCGGCCTGCTGGAAGATCGGGCCCCAGGTGTCTTCGGTGTCGCCGAGGATCGAGCGGACGAATTCAGCCTGTTCATCATTGGCCGGTGGCGCCTGGCGGGTTTGCGAGGTGGCCGCCGGCTGCTCCATCTGCCCGGTCAACTGGCCGAGGATCTGCAGCGGGTCCTGGCCGGTGAGCCAGCCGATGCCGACAATCAGCACAATAGCGGTCAGGCTCAGACCCTTGCCGCCACCGAAGCGCATGCCGCCGCCACCGCCGGCATCATCACCCCGGGCGTCGACGACGTTGTCACTGCGTCGGCCTTTTTTCCATAGCATATGGGAATCCTCTTTTATTGCCGGTGATGAATCTGCTGGTGATGAGTGTTGCCGCTGTGTGAGTGTGGCGCCAGTCCGGTCGTCCGTCCATGCACACGCGCCCACATGGTGCGGGCCTGGTATTGACGGTCGAGCGGGCCGTGAATTCAATCCCGAGTGGAATTTCTTCCGTCGAATTCATGAACCCGCTGTTTCGACGGCAGTCTGTGATGTTGCACACTGGCCGGGCGCCGAAGTGGCGGGAATCTTGCCTCAAGGTTTTGCCTGGCGGCGGTATTCCGGCGAAGAAGAGTACAACCTGTGCGGTTGCTGAAAGCTCAGCCGACTATGATTGCCACAACGATTGCCGCCCGCGAACGCTCGCCCGGGTATTTTTTTCAGAGATTGCCAATGACCGTCAGCACCCCGCTCTCCGGTGTCAACCAGCCCTTCAAGGGGATTCTGCTGATTGTCGTGGCGACGTTCCTGTTTTCCAGCCACGACGCGTTGTCGAAATACCTCTCCGGTTTTTATCCGATCGTGATGGTGGTGTGGGCGCGCTATGTGGTGCACACCTTGTTGATGGCGGGGATTTTCCTGCCGCAGTCCGGCTTGCGTGTGCTACGCACGAAAAAACCGTTATGGCAGCTCGCCCGTGCCCTGTGCCTGCTCGGCACCAGCCTGTTTTTCACCACGGCGCTGCTGTACATCCCGCTGGCGGAAGCCACGGCGGTCAACTTTCTCGCACCGGTATTGGTCACCGCGTTGTCGGTGCCGCTGCTCAAGGAACGGGTGACGCGCGGGCAGTGGATCGCGGTGATCTGCGGCTTCATCGGCGTGCTGATCATCGTCCACCCGGGCGGTGAGCTGTTTACCCCGGCGATCCTGTTGCCGTTCTGCTCGGCGCTGTTCTTCTGCTTCTACCAGTTGCTGACGCGCAAGCTCGCCGAAGTGGACAGCCCGACCACCAGCAACTTCTTTGCCGGGCTGTGCAATACCCTGGTGATGAGCGCGCTGGTGCCGTTCTTCTGGCAAGTGCCGACGTGGACTCACGCCGCGCTGATGCTGGCGCTGGGCAGTTGCGGGATGACGGCGCATCTGTTCCTGACCCAGGCCTTCCGTCACGCCGCACCGGCATTGCTGGCGCCGTTCGGCTATTGCCAGATCGTCTTTGCCGGGTTGTTGGGCTGGCTGCTGTTCAATCACACCCCGAGCGGGTTGACGGTGATCGGTATCGCAGTGATCTGTTGCAGCGGATTGGCGGCAGCGTGGCAGCAGAGCCGGCGCTGAAGAGCGGATCCCGGTGCACCTGTGGGAGCGAGCCTGCTCGCGAAAGCGGTGTGTCAGTCGCCATATTCAGTGGCTGACGTGACGCCTTCGCGAGCAGGCTCGCTCCAACAATGGGATGTATGCAGGCAGGTTATTCGGTGACAGTCGGAATCTTGCGCGGTGCCATGAAGTACATCCACGTCAGTGCGAGGAAGTACATCGCCGGGATCAGCGTGAACAGCACCGTGTAGTTATTGTTGGTGACGGTGAGGATGTGGCCGACGATCTGGGTCATGAACATCCCGCCGATCGCTGCGCACATGCCGCCGAAGCCGAACACCGTGCTCATCATGTGCTTGGGCGTGTAGTCCATCACCAGGCTCCAGATGTTCGCAGTCCAGGCCTGATGCGCGCCGATCGCCAGCGAGATCGCCGCCACCGCCACCCACAGATTCGCTGATCCTGCGGCCATGACCACGCCGATGATGCAGCAGGCGAACAGCAACATCGACAGCAGCCGCGCCTTGATCGAGTTCATGCCGCGACCGATCAGGAACGAGGACAGAATCCCGCCGCCGACACTGCCGAAGTCAGCCGTGACGTAGATGATGATCAGCGGAATACCCATCTGCGTCACGTTGATGCCGAGGTTGTATTGCTGATTGAGAAACGGCGGCAGCCAGTACAGATAGAACCAGAACACCGGCGCGGTCAGCGAGTAGGCGAGGGCGAAGGCCCAGGTGCCGCGCATGCGCAGGATCTTGCTGAACGGCACGCGGGCCTGTTCCGGTTCGACTTGCTGCTGGATGTAATCGAGTTCCGACTGCTTCACCGTCGGGTGATCTTCCGGATTGAAATACTTCAAGCCCCAGAACAGCAGCCAGATGCCGCCCAGTGCCGCCATGCACAGGAACGCCGCTTGCCAGCCCCACACATGCAGGACCAGTGGCAGCAGCATCGGCGTGAACATCGCGCCGACGTTGGTGCCGGCGTTGAAAATGCCGGTAGCGACTGCACGTTCACCGGCCGGGAACCACAGGCGCGTGGTCTTCACGCAGGCAGGGTAGTTGGCCGCTTCCGTCAGGCCGAGGATGAAGCGGCAGACCATGAAGCCGACCGCCGAGGTCGCCAGGCCATGGGCGCCGGTGGCCAGGCTCCAGAGCAGCACGGCGCAGAAGAACACGCGCTTGACGCCGACCCGGTCGATCAGTCGTCCCTGCAGGACAAACCCGATCGCGTAGCCGACCTGGAACCAGAAGTTGATGTTGGCGTAGTCCATCGCCGTCCAGCTCATTTCCTTGGCGAGGATCGGCTGCATGACGCCGAGGGCGGCGCGGTCGATGTAGTTGAGGGTGGTGGCAAAAAACACCAGCGCCAGCATGCCCCAGCGGGTCTTGCCGACGGCCATGGCGCCGCGGATCTTGTCGCCAATGCCACCCGTGGCAGTACTCATGGCCGGAGCCATGCGGGAAGTCTGTGAAGGAATCATGTGTTCCACCCGTTTTTGGATTTGTTATTTGGTGTTCTTTTCTGTCGAACACCTTGCCCGGTGGTTAGTGGCCGGACTCGATGTGCAACCGATGTTGGGCAGTGAACAAAAAATCGTCAATTCGCCAAATCGCCTTAGTGTTCGATAATCGCACGCAAAACTAACCGGGTAGTACACTTTAAATTGCTGCGCGCAGGGATGCAGCCAATAATTTCCCTCACTATAAAAACCCATTCCCCGGTAGGAGCTGGCGAAGGCTGCGATCTTTTGATTTTGCTGTTTTGGCAATCAAGATCAAACGATCACAGCCTTCGGCAGCTCCTACAGTAAAGATAAAGCGGCGCAGTCCGGGAGTTGAAACATGCAGCGTTCCATTGCCACCGTTTCCTTGAGCGGCACCCTGCCGGAAAAACTCGAAGCCATTGCCGCCGCCGGGTTCGACGGCGTGGAGATTTTCGAAAACGACCTCCTGTACTACGACGGCAGTCCCCGGGAAATTAAACAGATGTGCGCCGATCTGGGGATCGCCATCACTCTGTTTCAGCCGTTCCGTGACTTCGAAGGCTGCCGCCGCGATCGCCTGGCGCGCAACCTTGAGCGTGCCGAGCGCAAGTTCGACCTGATGCAGGAACTTGGCACCGACCTGGTGCTGGTCTGCAGCAACGCCTCGCCGGACAGTGTCGGCGATCAACAAATCCTCGTCGATGATTTGCGTCTGCTGGCCGAACGCGCCGGCGCCCGTGGCTTGCGCATCGGTTACGAAGCGCTGGCGTGGGGCCGTCACGTCAATACTTATCAACAGGTCTGGGACATCGTCCGTCAGGCTGATCACCCCAACCTCGGCGTGCTGCTCGACAGCTTTCACACCCTGTCGCTGAAGGGCGATCCCAGCGCGATCGCCGATATTCCCGGCGAGAAGATCTTCTTCGTGCAAATGGCCGACGCGCCGATCCTTGCCATGGATGTGCTGGAGTGGAGCCGGCATTTCCGCTGTTTCCCGGGGCAGGGCGAATTCGATCTGCCGGGTTTCCTCGCACCGATCATCAAGAGTGGCTATACCGGGCCGTTGTCGCTGGAAATCTTCAACGACGGCTTCCGCGCCGCGCCCCCGCGAGCCAACGCCGCCGACGGATTGCGCTCGCTGCTGTATCTGGAAGAGAAGACCCGTCAGCGTCTCGAGCAGGAAGCGCCGCCGGTGGCCAACCGTGAAATTCTTTTCGAAACGCCGCCGGCCAGCGAATACAACGGCGTGGAATTTCTCGAATTTGCCGTCGATGAAGCGCTGGGCGCTAAGCTCAGTCACTGGCTGCAACGCCTCGGTTTCGCCAAGGCCGGGCAGCATCGCTCCAAGAGCGTCAGCCTGCTGCGTCAGGGCGATATCAACCTGATCCTCAACTCCGAGCCGTATTCCTTCGCCCACAGCTTTTTCGAAGCCCACGGCCCGTCGCTGTGCGCCACGGCCGTGCGGGTCAAGGACAGCGCCAGTGCGCTGGCCCGCGCCGTCGCTTACAAGGGGCAGCCCTATCGCGGCCTGGTCGGGCCGAATGAACTGGAGCTGGCGGCGGTGCGCGCACCGGACGGCAGCCTGATTTATCTGGTCGATGAGGACGCCGACGTGTACGGCACCGATTTCAATCTGTTGCCGGACGCGCAGACCGGCGGCGGCCTCAAGCGTATCGATCACATGGCCATGGCACTGCCGGCGGACAGCCTCGACAGTTGGGTGCTGTTTTACAAAAGCCTGCTGGATTTCGAAGCCGACGATGAAGTGGTGCTGCCCGATCCGTACGGTCTGGTGAAGAGCCGCGCACTACGCAGCCGCGACAGCTCGATCCGGCTGCCGCTGAACATTTCCGAGAACCGCAACACTGCCATTTCGCATGCGCTGTCGAGTTATCGCGGCTCCGGCGTGCATCACATCGCCTTCGATTGTGACGACATCTTCGCCCAGGTCAGTCGCGCCAAAGAGGCCGGTGTGCCGCTGCTGGACATCCCGCTGAATTACTACGACGACCTCGCGGCGCGTTTCGATTTCGACGATGAGTTTCTCAGCGAGCTGGCCTATTACAACGTGCTCTACGACCGTGACGCCCAGGGCGGCGAGTTGTTTCACGTCTACACCGAGCCGTTCGAGGGGCGTTTCTTCTTCGAGATCATCCAGCGCAAGAATGGCTATGCCGGCTACGGCGCGGCCAACGTTGCGGTGCGGCTGGCGGCGATGGCCAAATCCCGCAGCGGTGCGGTGCGTCAGGCGAAGTTGTAGGGAATTCGTAAACGCGGGATTAAACACCGGCTGCGCGGCTTCCTTCACTGTCCCGCGCGGCCCATAATCGCCAGCTTGTGCAGTGATGGCCGTGAGCCCGCGATGACCATGAATTCAGAACTTTCCGCCGCTGCTGTCGAGTCCGACGCAGTGCCGCGCAAGAGTCGCAAGAACAACCCGGAAAAGACCCGCGAAAACATTCTCCAGGAGGCGATCGTCGAGTTCGTCCAGCAGGGCTTGTCCGGCGCCCGCGTCGACGCGATTGCCGAGCGCATCCACACCTCCAAGCGCATGATCTATTACTACTTCGGCAGCAAGGAGCAGTTGTACGTCGAGGTGCTGGAGAAGCTTTACGGCGATATCCGCAGCACGGAAAACCGCCTGCACCTGGACGAGCTGCCGCCCGAGCTGGCGATCCGTCGGTTGGTGGAATTCACCTTCGATCACCATGACCACAACGTCGATTTCGTGCGCATCGTCAGCATCGAAAACATCCACAACGCCGAGTACGTAAAGCGTTCCGATGCGATCAAGGCGCTGAACAACACGATCCTCGACACCTTGGGCGGGATTCTGCAACGAGGCGCGGACGAAGGTTTGTTCCGGCGTGGCATCGATGCGCTGGACGTGCACCTGCTGATCAGTTCGTTCTGCTTCTATCGCGTGTCGAACCGCCACACGCTGGGAGAAATCTTCCAGATCGACCTGCCGGACGAAACCATCAAGCAGCGCCACCGCGAGATGATCTGCGAATCGGTGTTGCGCTACCTGAAGGCCTGACTCGATCCCCCCTGTGGGAGCGAGCCTGCTCGCGAAAGCGGTGTGTCAGTCGCCCTGTTCGTTGACTGAATCGACGCCTTCGCGAGCAGGCTCGCTCCCACAAGAGTTACCCTGTTGTTCAGCCATTCATGCTCTGAAAATGCTCGAGCATGCGCTGCGCATCCGGCACCACGCCGCTGAACAATTCAAACGCCTTCACCGCCTGAAACACCGCCATGTTGCCGCCATCCAGGGTGCGGCAGCCCAAGGCGCGGGCGTCGCGCAGCAGTTCGGTTTCCAGCGGGAAATACACAATCTCCGCGACCCACATTGCCTTGCGTAGCAACCCGGCCGGCACCGGTGAACCCGGCAGCTTGGCCATGCCCATCGGCGTGGTGTTGACCAGACCATCGGTCTGCGCCAGCGCCCCGGGCAAATCCCGTCCCGCCTGCGCGCGACCGGCGCCAAAATGTTGATTCAGATTGTTCGCCAGGCTCTCGGCACGCTCGCGGTCGACATCAAAAATCGTCAATTGCCGTACGCCTTCACTGAGCAGCGCGTGGGCCACCGCCGCGCCAGCGCCACCGGCGCCCATCTGGACGACACGTTCTCGGGCAGCGTCCGGCAGACCTCGGCGAAAACCCTCGGCGAAACCGAGGCAATCGGTGTTGTGGCCGACACGCTTGCCGTCCTTCAGCACCACGGTGTTGACCGCGCCGATACCGCGTGCTTCCGGGGACAATTCGTCGAGCAGCGGGATGACCGCCTGTTTGCACGGGAAAGTGATGTTCAGTCCGGTGTAATTCATCCGCTCCGCCGCTTGCAGCAGGTCGTGCAGGGCCGTGCTGTCGAGGTGCAATTGATCGAGGTCGATGAGCTGGTACAGATAACGCAGGCCCTGCGCATCGCCTTCGTGCTCATGCAGTGCCGGTGTACGTGAAGCCTGAATCCCGGCGCCGATCAGCCCGGCGAGTATCACCTTGGAACGCGACATGGTTCTTACCTCTGCAACCGCTGACCGAAATGCTCCAGCGCCAGGCGGTAGCCATGGCTGCCGAACCCGCACATCACCGCCGTGGCGATGCCGGAAACAAACGAATGATGACGAAACGGCTCACGGGCGTGGACGTTGGACAGATGCACCTCGATCACCGGCAATTCACTGGCGACCAGTGCATCGCGAATCGCCACGGACGTATGCGTCCACGCCGCCGGATTGATCACGATCCCGGCACAACGACCACGCGCGGCGTGAATCCAGTCGAGCAGCTCGCCTTCATGATTGGTCTGGCGAAATTCCACGGTCAGGCCGAACTCGTCAGCCGCGCGACCACACAGCGCCGAAATATCCGCCAGGGTTTCATGACCATAAGTCGCCGGCTCGCGGGTGCCGAGCAGGTTCAGGTTCGGGCCGTTAAGCACCAGAACGATAGGGGGCATGGGGTAACTCCACTTATTGTTTTTGGCATTGGCCGAGAGGGTTCAGCCTGTGGAGATAAAATGTACTAGATGGTTACATCGGTCAATTGGACAACTTTAAGAGCTGTAATTTTCGTTCGGTGATCGCACAGGGGGGATCATGCCAAGCGTAATTTCAAAACGTAACGACAGCTTTTCTTACGTTTTTCTCGGCTCATTTCTCGAGCACCAACCCCACGCCCGCTAGTCTTCAGTGACCTCCGGCACATCGCTTTGTGTTAACCGGTCGTCGGACTCGAAAGGAAATTCGAGCTCTGGAAATCAATTAACCTAACGGATGGGTTAGCATGAAGATATGCAGCTACAAAGGAATGTCGATTCGCATCATGTTGAGAGACGAACACTGCCCACCGCACGCCCATGTAGATGCGGGTGCCTGGAATGCCCGCTTCCGGTTCAGCTTCTGGCACAACGAAGTTGATCTGTGGGATGTCGTGCCGCTGTCCCGACGACCACCGCTCGCTGTGCTGAACGGCTTGTGTCTGTCACTTGGACAACCGGCGCACCTGCGTCGAGCACGAGGGATCTGGTGGTCGGGCTTGAAGACCGTTTGTCTCGATAATCAGATATGGGACTGCCAAGCAAACGAAGTGCCCGTGATGAAGCCAGTCACCGACGAGACCTACAGGATCGGATCGGCGCGCTATGAACCCGATGAAGACAAGGTGCTGCTGTCCTTGATCGGCAAGTTGGAAGGAGTTGAGATCGAATTATGAAAGTCATCAAGGCAAAACCGTCGGTGCATCGCCCCCTGACGGAAGAAATGCTCGATGCCGCCATCACACTTGGCGAAGTACGACAGGCCAATGGTTTGCAGGCCGTGTCAGTGAGCTTCGAAGAATCCTCTTTGGTCATTCGTTTCGAGGACGGCAGCGGTGTTTTGCTTCCGGTGAAGCTGTATCCCGAATTCGCGGGGTTTGAAGCGGGCGATTATGCAAGCCTGACGATCGGCTTCGCCGGCACTGCGCTGTGCCATGAGGGTAAGGATCTGGATATTTCCATTGCCGGAATGATTTCAGCGAGCCCGCCACTTATGCGCATGGCCGCGTCGATCGTCGCCTCGCGCAACGGGCGTCAAAGCAGCGCTGCGAAATCTGCGGCAGCGCGAGCCAATGGCAAAAAAGGCGGGCGTCCACGTAAAACTGATATCGCGCCATAGCACCCACAAAAAAGCCGTCAATCACGACGGCTTTTCCGTATCCGCTACCCGCAATCAACGTCGGGTCAGCAGCACACCGGATTCCATGTGATGGGTCCACGGGAACTGGTCGAACAATGCGCACTTGGTAATGCGGTGGGTGTCATGCAGCTGGGCGATGTTGGCCGCCAGGGTGTCCGGGTTGCAGGAGATGTAGAGGATATTGTCGAAGCGCCGGGTCAGTTCGCAGGTGTCCGGGTCCATGCCGGCGCGCGGTGGGTCGACGAAGACGCTGCCGAATTCGTAACTCTTCAGATCGATGCCGTGCAGGCGGCGGAACGGGCGCACTTCGTTGAGCGCTTCGGTCAGCTCCTCGGCGGACAAACGCACCAGCGTAACGTTATCCACAGTGTTTTCGCTGAGGTTGCTCAGGGCCGCGTTGACCGAAGTCTTGCTGATTTCGGTAGCGAGCACTTTGCGCACGCGAGTCGCCAGCGGCAGGGTGAAGTTGCCGTTGCCGCAGTACAACTCGAGCAGATCGTCGCTGCGATCGCCCAGCGCTTCGTAAGCCCAATTGAGCATCTTCTGGTTCACCGTGCCGTTGGGCTGGGTGAACGCGCCTTCGGGCTGGCGATAGCTGAAGGTGCGGCCGCCGACTTCGAGTTTCTCGACGACATAGTCCTGACCGAGCACTTCGCGCTTGCCCTTGGAGCGGCCGATGATGCTCACGCCGAGATCGGCCGACAGCTTCGTTGCTGCCGCATGCCAGTGCTCGTCCAGCGGACGGTGATAGCACAGGGTGATCATCGCGTCGCCGGCCAGCGTGGTCAGAAATTCGACTTGGAACAGCTTGTGGCTCAGCGCCGAACTGGCTTGCCACGCGGCCTTCAACTGCGGCATCAACTGGTTGATGCGCAGGCTGGCAATCGGGAATTCTTCGATAAGGATCGGCGTGCGCTTGTCGTCCTGAGAGAACATCGCGTAATGCCGTTCGCCGCCCTCGCGCCATAGGCGGAATTCGGCGCGCAGGCGGAAGTTCTGCAACGGCGAATCAAACACCGTCGGCGCAGGTGCATCGAACGGTGCCAGCAGATCACGCAAGCGCGTGACCTTGGCTTCGAGTTGTTCGGCGTAGGCTTGGGAATCGAAACTCATGCGTTGAACCAACCCAACTTGATCACAAACAGAATCGACAGAATCACCAGTGCCGGGTTCAGCTCACGGGCACGGCCGGACAGCAGCTTGATGGCAGTCCAGGCGATGAAGCCGAAGGCGATACCGTTGGCGATCGAATAGGTGAACGGCATGGCCAGCGCGGTAACCACAACCGGCGCCGCCACGGTGATGTCGTCCCAGTCTATTTCCGCCAGGCCGGAAGTCATCAGCACGGCGACGAACAGCAGCGCTGGCGCAGTGGCGAACGCCGGAACGCTGGCCGCCAGGGGCGAGAAGAACAGCGCCAGCAGGAACAGGATTGCCACGACGATGGCGGTCAGGCCCGTGCGGCCACCGGCACTGACGCCGGCAGCGGATTCGATGTAACTGGTCGTGGTCGACGTACCCAGCAGCGAGCCGGCCATGGCCGCCGTGCTGTCGGCGATCAGCGCGCGGCCCATTTTCGGCATGTGGCCGTCCTTGCCCATCAGGCCGGCGCGCTTGGCGACGCCGATCAGGGTCCCGGAGTTGTCGAACAGGTCGACGAACAGGAAGGCGAAGATCACGCTGACCAGACCGATGTCCAGTGCGCCTTTGATGTCCAGTTGCAGGAAGGTCGGCGCCAGCGACGGCGGCATTGACATGATGCCGCCGAACTCGGTGACGTTCAGTACGATCGAGGCGATGGTCACTGCCAGAATGCCGATCAGCACCGCGCCGCGCACTTTCAGCGCTTCGAGGGCGACGATCACGGCAAAGCCGACGGTGGCCAGAATCGGTGCCGGTTTGGTCAGATCGCCGAGGCCGACCATGGTCGCCGGGTTGCTGACCACGATGCCGGCATTGTGCAGGGCGATCAGTGCCAGGAACAGGCCGATACCGGCGGCAATCGCCGAGCGCAGTGGCAGCGGAATGGCGTTGATGATCCATTCACGGATGCGGAAGATCGACAGCAGAAAGAACAGCACGGCGGAAATGAACACCGCACCCAGCGCCACCTGCCAGGTGTGGCCCATGTGCAGCACCACGGTGTAGGTAAAGAAGGCGTTCAGGCCCATGCCCGGAGCGAGAGCGATCGGGTAGTTGGCGATCAGGCCCATAACGGTCGAGCCGATGGCAGCCGCCAGACAGGTGGCGACGAAGATCGCGCCCTTGTCCATGCCGGTCTCGCCGAGGATGCTCGGGTTGACGAACAGAATGTAAGCCATGGCCAGGAAAGTCGTGACGCCCGCAAGAATTTCGGTGCGCACGTTGGTGTTGTGTGCCTTGAGTTGAAACAGCCTTTCCAGCATGTCTGCTCCCCGTGGCGCGCGTGGCGCCGTGAATGTATCGACCTCAACAGCAAAGCACAGACCGTCGCAAGCGCCTGGAAAATTGTCGTGGGCCGGAAAAAGCCGCGCATCATACCAGCCGCGTGAGGAATTTGGCGGATGTTGGTGTCGATCGTCGGCGAAGTTTTGCGCAGCCGACAACTGCGCCATACTGCGCGCTGATTTTTTGGAGTGGGCAGGCATGCGCAACGGTTGGATCAGGATTTTCGGATGGATTGCAGCACTACTGGTGACAGCTCCGGCGTTCGCGGCATCGGCGCCGCCACTCTCCGAGGTGAAGGTGATCAAAGTGCAGTCACCGTCCTGCGGCCTGGAAGATATTGCCGATAACCAGCCGCAAACCCAATGCAATCACAGCGGGCCGAATATCAAAGTCTTCGTGCTGGAAGTCGGCTATGGCCAGAACCAGCCACACGTGACGCTGGATGGCTTCGAGGTCAACGGCACCCGAGGTCCGGTGTGCGCCTTCGATAATGGCAACCTCACCGAATGCACCCCCGGCAGCAAAACCGTCGGCTCTCTTTATACCTTCGATCTGGCCGGCAAACAGGAAGGCACCTTCAACTTCAGCAACACCTCGATCAACGCTCCGCGCAACACGCTTTCGACCCAGCTTTACATCAAGTAACGGCTGTCTGCGAACAGGGTGGGACAAAGCTGACTACGCTTGACTGACTATCCAGCGGAAAGCGCCCATGACTTCCAGAGCCCTGATTGCCCTCGCCGAGGGCATCGACGATTTGCAAAGCGTGACCCTGATCGACGTGCTGCGCCGCGCCGGCATCGAAGTGGTCGCCGCCAGCATCGAAGGCCGACGCATGCTGACCTGTGCGCGCGGCACCCGGCTGACTGCCGACGGCATGCTGGTCGATGTACTGGCACAGACTTTTGACCTGATCGTCCTGCCAGGCGGTGCCGTCGGTTCCCGGCATCTGGCGGCGCATCAACCCTTGCAGCAATTGCTCAAGGACCAAGCCAGGGCCGGCCGCCTGTTCGCCGCCATCGGCGAAGCCCCGGCTGTCGCGCTGCAAGCATCAGGCGTGCTGCGCCAGCGACGCATGACCTGCCTGCCCGGCGCCAGCCATCAACTATCAGGCTGTACGTTTGTTGATCAAGCGGTGGTGGTCGACGGCAACTGCATCACCGCCCAAGGCTCGGGCGCGGCGCTGGAATTTGCCTTGACCCTGGTCGAGCAGCTTGGTGGCAAGGCGTTGCGGGCGAGGGTAGCGGGGGAGTTGATGGCCTGAAGGATTCAGGCCTTCTCTTCCACCGGCACATGCATCCGATCCCGACTCGCCAACGTCGGAAACAGTTTGATCCACGTTCCCGTGACCACCAGCGTGCCGATCCCGCCCATCACCACGGCCGGCACGGTGCCGAACCAGTGGGCGGTGAGGCCGGATTCGAATTCGCCCAACTGGTTCGATGCGCCGATGAACAGGCCGTTGACCGCACTGACCCGGCCGCGCATTTCGTCGGGGGTTTCCAGTTGTACGAACGAGGCACGGATGACCATGCTGATCATGTCCGCTGCGCCGAGCACCACCAGCACCGCCAGGGAGAACCAGAACGAGGTCGACAAACCAAACGCGATAGTGGCGACGCCGAAGATGCCGACGGCGGTGAACATCACCCGGCCAACATTGCGCTCCACGGCAAATCGCGCCAGGAACAGTGACATCAGCAACGCACCCACCGCCGGCGCCGAGCGCAACAGGCCAAGGCCCCACGGGCCGGTCAGCAGAATGTCCTTGGCGAACACCGGCAGCAACGCCGTGGCGCCGCCGAGCAACACGGCGAACAGGTCCAGCGAGATCGCACCGAGGATGTCCGGGCGGCTGCGGATGAAGCGAATTCCCGCCAGCAGCGAGTCCAGCGTGGCTTTGCCTTTATTCAATGGCGTCTGGCGTGCCGGCAGGTTGAGCATCAGCGTGCAGGCGATCACGTACAGCAGCACGGTCGGGCCGTAGACCCAGACGCTGCCGAACGCATAGAGCAAACCGCCAAGAGCCGGAGCGACGATAGTGGCCGACTGCTGCGCCGATTGCGCGGCGGCAACCGCACGGGGGAAAAGCGCACTGGGGACGATGCTGGGCAGCAAGGCCTGAGTCGTCGGCATCTCGAACGAACGGGCGGCGCCGAGCAGAAAGGCGAGGATGAAAATCATCTCGCGGGTGACGTGATCGGTGGCGCTGCCGATGGCCAGCGCCAAGGCAATCAATGCCTGCAATGACTGGCAGAGTGCGGCGACCTTGCGCCGATCATAGCGATCGGCAACGTGTCCGGTGTGCAGCATGAACAGCACGCGCGGGGCGAATTCGACCAGCCCGACCAGGCCCAGATCCAGCACGTTGCCGGTCAGTTGATACAGATTCCAGCCGATCGCCACGGTGAGCATCTGGAAACCGCTGGCGGTGAAAATCCGCGCCAGCCAAAAAGCCATGAACGGACGATGGTGACGTAACAGCAGGGGCTCTTGAATGGGCATCTGAAGGCAGTCTTGGGCGAGTGAACGGCGAGATTATCACCAGTCTGTAACAGGAAGTTGCTACGAGAAACAATTCAGTTAGCCAGACATCGATCGTTCATGCTGACAATCAACCCTGTGGTGAGGGGATTTATCCCCGTTGGGTCGCGCAGCGGCCCCAAAAGCTGGAAGCGACGACTGCTGCGCAGCCGAACGGGGATAAATCCCCTCGCAACGGGGGAGTGAGGCAACTTGTCACGCGGCAAACCACCACGCAGTTCATTGGTAAAAATGGGACTACTCTTTCAACGTTGCTTGATCCAGATCAAGACCCCGACCGGAACTGATCTGGCGGCCATTTGGCCAGACTCCCTGCGTTGCGATGGTTGCAAAAAAAGAACGAATCCGAATTCGCCGCACTCCATATCCGTGGGGGCAGTGGTGCAGGCCTCCGGGCCAGCTACCCGTATTACCTGACAGAGGAAGCCATATGTTCGGTTTAGAGGCTCTGGATCTCGCCCGAATTCAGTTCGCGTTCACCATCTCGTTCCACATTCTGTTCCCGGCCATCACGATTGGCCTGGCGAGTTATCTGGCGGTGCTCGAAGGCTTGTGGCTGAAGACCCGCAACGACACCTACCGCGATCTCTACCATTTCTGGTCGAAGATTTTTGCCGTCAACTTCGGCATGGGCGTGGTTTCCGGGCTGGTCATGGCTTATCAGTTCGGCACCAACTGGAGTCGTTTTTCCGACTTCGCCGGTGCCGTCACCGGGCCGTTGCTGACCTATGAAGTGCTTACGGCGTTCTTCCTTGAGGCCGGTTTCCTTGGCGTGATGCTGTTCGGCTGGAACAAGGTCGGGCGCGGCCTGCACTTCTTCTCGACGGTGATGGTAGCGATCGGCACGCTGATTTCGACCTTCTGGATTCTCGCCTCCAACAGCTGGATGCAGACCCCGCAAGGCTTTGAAATCGTCAACGGTCAGGTCATCCCCACCGACTGGCTGGCAATCATCTTCAACCCGTCATTCCCTTACCGGCTGATGCACATGGCCACGGCGGCGTTCGTCGCCACGGCGTTCTTCGTCGGCTCGTCGGCGGCCTGGCACCTGCTGCGCGGCAGGGACAACCCGGCGATCCGCACCATGCTGTCGATGGCCATGTGGATGGCATTGATCGTCGCGCCGATTCAAGCGGTGATCGGCGACTTCCACGGCCTCAATACGCTCAAGCATCAGCCGGCAAAAATCGCTGCGATCGAAGGCCACTGGGAAAACCATGGCGACGAAGCGACGCCGCTGATCCTGTTCGGCTGGCCGGACATGAAAGAGGAACGCACCAAGTTCGCCGTAGAGATTCCATACCTCGGCAGCCTGATTCTGACCCACTCGCTGGATAAACAAGTACCGGCGCTGAAGGAATTTCCACCGGAAGACCGGCCGAATTCGACCATCGTGTTCTGGTCCTTCCGGATCATGGTCGGTCTCGGTTTCCTGATGATCTTCACCGGTTTGTGGAGTCTGTGGCTGCGCAAACGCGATTCGCTGTATACCTCGCGGCCGTTCCTGCATCTGGCGTTGTGGATGGGGCCGTCCGGCCTGATCGCAATTCTTGCCGGCTGGTTCACCACGGAAATCGGCCGTCAACCGTGGGTGGTCTATGGCCTGATGCGCACCGCAGATGCTTCGTCCAACCACAGCTTCATGCAGATGAGCATCACCCTGATCATGTTCGTAGTGGTGTATTTCGCGCTGTTCGGCGCGGGGCTCGGCTACATGATGCGCCTGGTGCGCAAAGGGCCGAAGATCAGCGAAGGCAGTGAAACGCCGGACGGTGGTCCAGGCAAGAAACGCACCCCGGCGCGTCCGTTGTCCGCAGCCGACGATCCGGCCGAGGGCGAGCACGAAGACAACACTCGCTTGACCAAGGAGATTTGACTCATGGGTATCGATCTTCCGCTGATCTGGGCCGTGATCATCATCTTCGGCATCATGATGTACGTGGTCATGGACGGCTTCGACCTGGGCATCGGCATTCTCTTCCCGTTCGTGCCCGGCAAGACCGATCGCGACGTGATGATGAACACCGTCGCCCCTGTGTGGGACGGCAACGAAACCTGGCTGGTGCTGGGTGGCGCGGCGTTGTTCGGCGCCTTCCCGCTGGCCTATTCGGTGGTGTTGTCGGCGCTGTACCTGCCGCTGATCTTCATGCTCATGGGCCTGATCTTTCGCGGTGTGGCCTTCGAGTTCCGCTTCAAGGCCAAGGATGAAAAACGTCACCTGTGGGACAAGGCATTCATCGGTGGTTCGATCGCGGCGACGTTCTTTCAGGGCGTGGCGCTGGGAGCGTTCATCGATGGTCTGCCGGTGGTCAATCGCCAGTTCGCTGGAGGTTCACTGGACTGGCTGACACCGTTCACGCTGTTTTGCGGCGCGGCGCTGGTAGTGGCTTATGCCTTGCTCGGTTGCACCTGGCTGATCATGAAAACCGAAGGCAAATTGCAGGAGCAGATGCATGACCTGGCGCGGCCGTTGGCGTTCGTCCTGCTGGCAGTGATCGGTATCGTCAGCCTGTGGACACCCCTGTCGCATCCGGAAATCGCCTCACGCTGGTTCAGCATGCCGAATCTGTTCTGGTTCATGCCGGTGCCGATTCTGGTGCTGGTCACCTTGTACGGCCTGATCCGCGCGGTGGCACGTAACGCCAACTACACGCCGTTCCTGCTGACCCTGGTGCTGATCTTCCTCGGCTACAGTGGCTTGGGCATCAGCCTGTGGCCGAACATCGTGCCGCCGTCGATCTCGATCTGGGACGCCGCCGCGCCGCCGCAAAGTCAGGGCTTCATGCTGGTCGGCACGCTGTTCATCATTCCGTTCATCCTGGGTTATACCTTCTGGAGCTACTACGTGTTCCGCGGCAAGGTCACCCACGAAGATGGTTATCACTAATCCAATTGCTGGGCTTGCCCTGTGGGAGCGAGCCTGCTCGCGAAGGCGTCCGCAGTGACGCCTTGGCTTAACGGAGATCGATGCAATGACCTGCAAACATTCCCTGCACGACATTGAAGAAGCCGAAAAAAAGCCGCTGTGGCAGCGGCTCGGCTGGTTGGCCCTGATCTGGGTTGGCAGTGTCGGCGTGTTGTTCATCGCCGCCAGCCTGATGCGCATGTTCATGAATGCCGCGGGTTTGACCACCCACTGAAATATCCCGTCCCGGCGCCTTCGGGTATGGACTTGCGACCCTCCTCACGGAGGGTTTTTTTATGCCGCAGATTTATTTGCGCGCTTTGAGGATGACGAATTTCGGCGTGGCCGCCACTTGCTCGACGCCACGAAACAAGCGCGCCAGTTTGCTGTGATAGCCCAGATGCCGATTGCCGACAATGTACAGCGCACCGCCGACCACCAGCGCCTCGCGCGCCTGCTGGAACATGCGCCAGGCGAGGAAATCGCCGACCACCTGTTGCTGATGGAACGGTGGGTTGCACAGCACCACGTCCAGCGACTGCGGCGCCTGCCCGGCCAGACCATCGCCAGCGCGCACGATCACTTCGCGATCGCCCAATGCCGCGCGCCAGTTCTCGGCAGCCGATTGCACCGCCATGAACGATTCGTCGACCAGCGTGTAATGCGCATCCGGGTTCTGCAAGGCGCCGGCGATTGCCAGAACACCGTTGCCGCAACCGAGATCGGCGACTCGCGCGTGGCCAAGGTTCTTTGGCAGATGCGGCAGAAACGCGCGAGTGCCGATGTCGAGGCCTTCGCGGCAGAACACGTTGGCGTGGTTGAGCAATTCGATCGCTGGTTCGTCGAGACGATAACGAGTCGGATAGGGCGATGTGGCGGGCGCTTTGCTTTCAGGCGTGGCGATCAGCAGTCGGGCTTTCTTCACGGCCAGCGACGCCTGCACCGGGCCAATGTAGCGCTCGAGCAGATCGCCGGCAGCGCGCGGCAGATGCTTGACCATGGCGGCGGCGATCACTTGCGCGCCCGGAGCGAGTTGCCCTTGCAGGCGGATCAACTGCTCCTCCAACAGCGCCAGGGTTTTAGGGACGCGGATCAGCACCCGGTCAAACGGCCCGACCAAGGGCTCACTGGCCGGAATCGGACGAATCGCATCGAACGCCTGGCCATTGCGTAGCAGATTCTTTTCCAGCCCGACGAAACCGAGGAACGAGTCGCCGCTGCTGCTCACCTCGACCTTGCCCTGCAGGCTGATCGCCAAGGCGCCAAAGCTGTCATTGAGCACCAGCACGCGGGTGCTGCTCTGAGGTTGTTCGCTGGCGAGATGATTGAGCAGGTATTCGTCCGCCGCATCGAACGCTTGCAGCGGTTCATTCTGCTGTTCAGGCTGGCGGATCAGGTCGAGCTGGGCGAAAGGCGTTTCGAGCAAGGGCATGGGGCGGGGACTCAGGATATTCGGCAGATATCCCGTTGCCGGCAGATGGTGCGACGGGATCCGACCGAGTGGACTGCGATGCAAGCAGGTTGCGTCATCACTCGGAAAGGCCTGAATGGTACGTTTTTTTGCGCGTAAATACTCGCAGGATTACCGTGCGATATCGCTCGTCAGTCAGATAATCCCGGCACGAGCGGCGGCAATCACCGCGGAAATCTTGTTGCAGACGTTGAATTTTTCGATGACGTTTTGCACATGATAGTTAACGGTGCGTTCGCTCAGGCTGAGGATTCTCGAAATATCGTGAGCGGTCTTGCCCATGGCGGACAATTTCATGATCTCCAGCTCCCGGGACGATAGCCTCGGCTTGCTGGGTTTGGCCGGTGTGGGCACGGTGCGGGCATACAGGTCACTGAAGTGTCGGTTGGCAAAAAACAGATAACCGTAATGCTCATACAGTTCGAGCGGGCTGATCGGGCAGTGGGTGCGCGCCAGACTGATGATGCTGCACAAACCGCTGGTTTCGTCATGAAAGGCCTGCGACCAGCCATGCTGCAGCCCATTCTGTTTCAACGCCTGCCACAACTCGGGTGCATCGTTGAAGACTCTTTCTTCCCAGACGATGGGTAATATTGAGTGATTGCAATGCGCTATTACCGGATCAATATTGCGGAAGTTCTCTTTGTTGTACTGAATGTTCCATTCTTTCGGATAGTTATTGATTTGCAAGGCATTCAGATGGACATCACGATGAGGGGACGTCACTGCTATTGCACAGTAGTTAAAGCCCAGATTCTCGGCAAATCTCAGCAGTATCGGGTATGCCGCTTCAATGCCTTTGGCAAATGTCAGTTGTTTCAATTGTGATTCCTTCCACGTTTCCATGAACTTTGCCTCTGTATCTTGATATCGGGGTGCGGAATGGATCCAAAAGATCCGGCACGAATCGAAGTGTAGGATCTTTCCTGCGAAACGCCTTACATTTTTTCGAGATTGAAACTTTGATGTTTTTTATAAAGTGTTCTTAGCAATACGCGCTGTTATATTTTAACTGCCATCTTAAAGTTATTACTCTAGATCTAAAATTGACATCACATCAAATGTGCAGCGCTGATTCTGTCAATATCATTACCGTTGGCAGGTGTTTGGCAGCGCGGTTTTGCGGGACACTGTAGGCAATCGTTTCAAGGAGTGCCTCATGACTGCCAGTGCCGAGAAGTACACCACCCAGACCTTGCTCGATGTGCAACCGTTGACGGCGAACCTGTTCACGCTGCGCACCAGCCGCGACCCAGGCTTTCGCTTTCGTGCCGGCCAGTTCGCCCGACTGGGCGTCACCAAGGCCGATGGGAGCACGGTCTGGCGCGCCTATTCGATGGTGTCGTCGCCGTTCGACGAGTTTCTCGAGTTCTTTTCCATCGTCGTGCCGGGCGGCGAATTCACCAGTGAGCTGAGCCGGCTCCAGGTCGGCGACAGCTTGATGGTAGAACGCCAGGCGTTCGGCTACCTGACGCTGGATCGCTTTGTCGATGGCCGAGACCTGTGGTTACTGTCCACCGGCACCGGGGTGGCACCGTTTCTGTCGATCCTGCAGGACTTCGAGGTCTGGGAGAAATTCGAGCGAATCATTCTGGTTTACAGCGTGCGGGAGGCGCGGGAGCTGGCTTATCAGGAGTTGATCGCCGGGTTGGCGCAACGGGACTATCTGAGCGAATACGCCCACAAGCTGCAATTCATCCCCACTGTGACCCGCGAAGCGCATCCAGGCGCGCTGCGGGGCCGGATTACTACGCTGATTGAAAACGGCGAGCTGGAACGTGCGGCGGGCGTTGAGCTCTCGCCAGAGCATTCGCGTGTGATGTTGTGCGGCAACCCGCAGATGATCGACGACACCCGCGCCTTGCTCAAGCAGCGCGACATGCGCCTGAGCCTGACGCGCAAGCCGGGGCAGGTTGCGGTGGAAAATTACTGGTAACGAAAACGGCACCCGCGGGTGCCGTTTTGATGACTACCGAATGCCTCAGGGCCGCTCGTTCTGCGCCTTGAGCAGGTCGCGAATTTCGCCCAGCAGTTGCTCTTCCTTGCTCGGGATCGGCGGTGCGGTCGGTGCTACGGCTTCTTCGCGCTTGAGGCGGTTGATGGCTTTGACACCCATGAAAATCGCGAAAGCGACAATCACGAAATCCAGCACCGTCTGCAGGAATTTGCCGTAAGCCAGCACCACTGCGGGCGCATCGCCCTGGGCGGCTTTGAGCGTGACAGCCAGATCACTGAAGTCCACTCCACCGATCAACAGGCCAATCGGCGGCATGATCACGTCGCCGACAAACGACGAAACGATTTTGCCAAACGCCGCGCCGATGATGATACCGACGGCCATGTCGACCACATTGCCTTTGACCGCGAAGGCCTTGAACTCGCTAAGCACGCCCATAGTTATTTCCTTGTTACAGATGAGTTTGGTGTTGGCAGTGTAAATCAGCGAAACGCCTCCTGCGCGAAACACCTTCTTACAATGCCCGTTTTTATCGACACATCGATTGACGATTAGTTTGCAAATTGCCAGCAATCGCGCGCGGAATACGCGCTAACCCGCTGACGGGAAAGCCAATTTCTTCAATCATGGTGTTACGTTCTTTCTATTTATGTTCCTCGGCGGGGGCCTCTAGCCTTGCTGTGGCGCACCTGGATGCGCTCAATAAAACCAGAGGAACCTGATATGACATCCACTCCTGGACTGGGGGCTTTTCCCTTCCGCCGCACCTTCGGCGTACTGACTGCCGGGCTGCTGACCTTTTCGGTCAACGCCGCTCCGCTGACCCGCGATAACGGCTCGGCAGTCGGTGACAATCAGAACTCGCAAACTGCCGGCGCCAACGGCCCGGTGCTGCTGCAGGATGTGCAACTGATCCAGAAGCTGCAGCGCTTCGATCGTGAACGCATCCCCGAGCGCGTCGTACACGCACGCGGCACCGGCGCTCACGGCACCTTCACCGTGACCGATGACCTCAGCGACCTGAGCAAGGCCAAGGTGTTCGCCGCAGGCCAGAGCACGCCGGTATTCGTGCGTTTCTCGGCGGTGGTGCATGGCAACCATTCCCCGGAAACCCTGCGTGACCCGCGGGGTTTCGCCACCAAGTTCTACACTGCTGACGGCAATTGGGATCTGGTCGGCAACAATTTCCCGACCTTCTTCATCCGCGATGCGATCAAATTCCCGGACATGGTGCACGCCTTCAAGCCCGATCCGCGCACCAACCTCGATGACGATTCGCGCCGGTTCGATTTCTTCTCCCATGTACCGGAAGCCACCCGCACGCTGACCGAGTTGTATTCCAACTACGGCACTCCGGCCAGTTACCGGGAGATGGATGGCAATGGTGTTCATGCCTATAAGCTGATCAATGCCAAGAATGAAGTTCACTACGTGAAGTTTCACTGGAAGAGTCTTCAAGGCATCAAGAATCTCACGCCAAAACAAGTCAGCGAAGTTCAGGGTCAGGATTACAGTCATATGACCAACGACTTGGTGAGTAATATCAACAAGGGCAACTTTCCGAAGTGGGACTTGTACGTGCAGGTTCTCAAGCCACAGGATTTGTCCAAGTTTGATTTCGATCCACTGGATGCAACCAAGATCTGGCCGGGTATTGCCGAGCGCAAAGTTGGACAAATGGTCCTGAACCGTAATCCGGCCAATGTCTTCCAGGAAACCGAACAAGTTGCCATGGCTCCAGCCAACGTAGTTCCGGGTATCGAACCTTCGGAAGACCGCTTGTTGCAGGGCCGAGTGTTCTCTTATGCCGATACGCAGATGTATCGCCTCGGCGCCAACGCTTTGCAATTGCCGATCAACGCACCGAAAACCGCAGTGAACAATGGCAATCAGGATGGTGCGATGAATTTCGGCGCCAGCCAGTCCGGCGTCAACTACCAGCCAAGCCGCCTGCAACCGCGTGAAGAAACGCCAGCGGCGCGTTACAGCCAGTCGGCGCTGGCGGGCAGCACGCAGCAGGCGAAGATCCAGCGTGAGCAGAACTTCAAGCAGGCCGGTGATCTGTATCGCTCGTACAGCAAGCAGGAACGCCGCGACCTGATCGACAGCTTCGGCGGCTCGCTGGCCACCACCGATGACGAGAGCAAGCACATCATCCTGTCCTTCCTGTACAAGGCCGACCCTGAGTACGGCAGCGGTGTGACTGAAGTGGCCAAGGGCGACCTCAGCCGCGTGAAAGCACTGGCGGCGAAACTGACCGACTGATAGCGATGCGGCGCACGCGAGGGCCAGTCTCGCCTCGCGTGCGTTGAAGGAGAGAGCCTGATGCGTATTTTTCTTTTGTGCCTGGCCGGGTGCCTGTCGCTTACTGCGTGGGCAACCCCGGTCGAGCAGAGCCCCGAGGCGATCAAGGCGCAGTTGCAGGATTACTACTTCGACGCCGCCCGCCGGGGTGATGTGCCGATGCTCGAGACCTTTATCGAGTCTGGCTATTCCCTCGATACCCGCGACAGCAAGGGTTACACCGCGCTGATCCTGGCGGCCTATCACGGTCAGGCGCCGGCGGTTGAGCGCCTGCTCGCCGCTGGCGCAGATGCCTGTGCCCAGGACCAGCGGGGCAACACGGCGCTGATGGGCGCGATATTCAAAGGCGAGCTGCAGATCGCCCGGCGACTGATGGCCAGCGATTGCAGCCCCGACCAGCGTAACGGCGCCGGGCAGACAGCGGCGATGTACGCCGGGCTGTTCAAGCGTCTGGAATTGCTTGATGCGTTGAAAGCCAAGGGCGCCGACCTCAATGCCGAGGATCCGCTGGGCAACAGCGCCGCACGTCTGGCCAGCGGCGAAATCCGTACCGCTGCGCCGCGCTGATCGGCGGTGGCTGCGTTATCATCGCGTCTTTTGTTCCGGGGGTTCTGATGGCCAAGGCCAAGCGCATGTACGGCTGCACCGAGTGCGGCGCAACCTTTCCCAAGTGGGCCGGGCAGTGCGGCGAGTGCGGTGCCTGGAACACCCTGACCGAAACCATGATCGAAAGCGGCGGCGCCACGGCACCCACCGGGCGCACCGGTTGGGCTGGCCAGCAGGCGCAGATCAAGACGCTCGCCGAAGTCAGCATCGAAGAGATTCCACGTTTTTCCACCGCCTCCGGTGAGCTCGACCGCGTGCTCGGCGGTGGTCTGGTCGATGGCTCGGTGGTGCTGATCGGCGGTGATCCGGGGATCGGCAAATCGACCATTCTGTTGCAAACCCTGTGCAATCTGGCCAAAAGCATGCCGGCGCTGTACGTCACTGGTGAGGAATCCCAGCAGCAGGTGGCGATGCGCGCCCGCCGTCTCGGCCTGCCGCAGGATCAACTGCGGGTGATGACCGAAACCTGCATCGAAACCATCATCGCCACCGCTCGCCAGGAAAAGCCCAAGGTGATGGTGATCGACTCGATCCAGACTATTTTCACCGAACAACTGCAATCGGCCCCGGGCGGCGTGTCGCAGGTGCGCGAAAGTGCGGCGTTGCTGGTGCGTTACGCCAAGCAGAGCGGCACGGCGATCTTCCTCGTCGGCCACGTCACCAAAGAGGGCGCCTTGGCCGGTCCGCGTGTGCTGGAACACATGGTCGATACCGTGCTGTATTTCGAAGGTGAATCCGATGGTCGTCTGCGTCTGCTGCGTGCGGTGAAGAACCGTTTTGGCGCGGTCAACGAATTGGGCGTGTTCGGCATGACCGACAAGGGCCTGAAAGAAGTCTCCAACCCATCGGCGATTTTTCTCACCCGCGCTCAGGAAGAAGTCCCGGGCAGTGTGGTCATGGCGACGTGGGAAGGCACCCGGCCGATGCTGGTGGAAGTGCAGGCGCTGGTCGATGACAGCCATCTGGCCAACCCGCGTCGGGTGACGCTGGGGCTGGATCAGAACCGTCTGGCGATGTTGCTTGCGGTGCTGCACCGCCACGGCGGGATTCCGACCCACGATCAGGACGTGTTCCTCAACGTGGTCGGTGGCGTGAAGGTGCTGGAGACAGCGTCGGATTTGGCGTTGATGGCGGCGGTGATGTCGAGTTTGCGCAATCGGCCGTTACCGCATGATCTGCTGGTGTTCGGCGAAGTCGGCCTGTCTGGCGAAGTGCGCCCGGTGCCGAGCGGGCAGGAGCGGCTGAAAGAAGCGGCCAAGCACGGTTTCAAACGCGCCATCGTGCCGAAGGGTAATGCTCCGAAGGAATCGCCTCCCGGCTTGCAGATCATCGCCGTGACGCGTCTGGAACAGGCCCTCGACGCACTCTTCGAGTAACCACAATCCCCTGTGTAGGAGCTGCCGAAGGCTGCGATCTTTTGATCTTGAAACAAAATCAAAAGATCGCAGCCTTCGGCAGCTCCTACAGGGGGCAAGTCAGATTTCGATCAGCGCACCCAGTTCGCGTTCCAGCTCGGCCTCATCCGCCAGATTCAGTTCGATCAACCGGCGCAGGCGCTGGATCGATTCCAGGCTGATGTGCCGGCAGATGAACCCCAAGTGGCCGTTTTCCTCGTGGGCCAGATGCACGTCCATTTCTATATCGACGTCTTCGCTCAGATGAATGTCGACTAGGAAGTCCTGCTCTTTATCCCCGAGCCACGGCTCCGGTCGCTCGATCAGCAGGCCCTTGAGAGACAGGTCGATCAGTTTGACCGGCCAGATGTACTCGCCCTGTTTCAGCTCGGTTCGGGCATCGAACGCAATACGTTTGAAACGACGTCGATTGGCGGGGTGCTCGCTCATGGCGCAATCCTCATGAAGGTTCGCTGACTATAGACCGCGAATGCGGGCGCCAGCCAATCGCTCAAGCGTCTAGACCTATGTCGGGGTATGGCCTTTGGCGCCGTAAGCGCTAAACTCGGGGTGGCTGTCTTTCTTGTCCACCCTGGCTGGAATAATAAAATGAAAAATAATAATAGCCTGCTGCGCCACTTACCCTGGCTCGTGCTGGCAATCGTAGGAGCGTGCGCCCTGGGCGTAGTGGCATTGCGCCGCGGCGAGGCGATCAACGCCTTGTGGATTGTGGTCGCTGCCGTGGCCATTTATCTGGTTGCGTACCGTTACTACAGTCTGTTCATCGCCAACAACGTGATGCAACTGGATCCGCGTCGGGCCACCCCCGCCGTGCTCAACAACGATGGTCTGGACTACGTGCCGACCAACAAACACATTCTTTTCGGTCACCACTTCGCGGCCATCGCTGGCGCGGGGCCGCTGGTCGGTCCGGTGCTGGCGGCGCAGATGGGGTATCTGCCCGGCACACTCTGGCTGATTGCCGGTGTGGTGCTGGCGGGCGCGGTGCAGGACTTCATGGTCCTGTTCATGTCGACCCGACGCAACGGCCGTTCCCTGGGCGACATGGTGCGTGAAGAGATGGGCCGGATTCCCGGGACCATCGCACTGTTCGGCTGCTTCCTGATCATGATCATCATCCTCGCGGTGCTGGCGCTGATCGTGGTCAAGGCCCTCGCCGAGAGCCCGTGGGGCATCTTCACCGTGATGGCGACCATCCCGATCGCGATGTTCATGGGCATCTACATGCGCTACATCCGCCCGGGCCGCATCGGCGAGATCTCCGTGGTCGGTGTGTTGCTGCTGCTCGGCTCGATCTGGCTGGGCGGGCAGATTGCTGCCGATCCGGTATGGGCCAAAGCCTTCACCTTCACCGGTGTGCAGATTACCTGGATGCTGGTCGGTTACGGTTTTGTCGCCGCGTCGCTGCCGGTCTGGCTGATTCTGGCGCCGCGTGACTATCTGTCGACCTTCCTCAAGATCGGCACCATCGTCGCCCTGGCGATCGGTATTCTGGTGACCATGCCCGAGCTGAAAATGCCGGCGCTGACCCAGTTCGTCGACGGCACCGGGCCGGTATGGAAGGGCGGTCTGTTCCCGTTCCTGTTCATCACCATCGCTTGCGGCGCGGTATCGGGTTTCCACGCGCTGATCTCGTCGGGCACCACGCCGAAGCTTTTGGATAACGAAACCAACGCCCGCTACATCGGTTACGGCGGCATGCTGATGGAATCGTTCGTGGCGATCATGGCCATGGTTGCCGCTTCGGTGATCGAGCCAGGCGTGTACTTCGCCATGAACAGCCCGGCCGCCGTGGTCGGCAGTGATGCCGCGTCAGTGGCGCAAATGGTCACCAGCTGGGGCTTCGCGATCACGCCGGAAGCGCTGCAAGCCGTGGCCCACGACATCGGTGAAACCACCATTCTGGCCCGTGCTGGCGGTGCGCCGACCCTGGCGGTCGGTATCGCGCAGATCCTGCACAGTGTCCTGCCGGGTGAAAACACCATGGCGTTCTGGTACCACTTCGCGATCCTGTTCGAAGCGCTGTTCATCCTCACCGCTGTGGACGCCGGTACCCGTGCCGGGCGTTTCATGCTGCAGGATCTGCTCGGCTCCTTCGTGCCGGCGCTGAAGCGCACCGAATCGTGGACCGCCAACCTGATCGCCACCGCCGGTTGTGTGGCGATGTGGGGCTGGTTGCTGTATCAGGGCGTGATCGATCCACTGGGCGGCATCAACACCCTGTGGCCATTGTTCGGCATCTCCAACCAGATGCTCGCCGGTATCGCGCTGATGCTCGGCACCGTGGTCCTGATCAAGATGAAGCGCCAGCGCTACATCTGGGTCACCCTGTTGCCGGCCACCTGGCTGTTGATCTGCACCACCACTGCTGGCTTCATCAAGCTGTTCGACGCCAACCCGGCGATCGGCTTCCTGTCCCTGGCCAAGAAGTACAGCGATGCGCTGGCCAACGGTCAGGTGCTGGCGCCGGCGAAAAGCGTCGAGCAGATGCAGCACGTGATCTTCAACGCCTACACCAACGCCACACTCACCGCGCTGTTCCTGTTCGTGGTGTTCAGCATCCTGTTCTATGCGCTCAAGGTCGGCATCGCCGCCTGGGGCAAGAAAGAGCGTACGGATAAAGAATCGCCATTCCAGGCCCTGCCGGATGCGTAACCAGAGGATTGCAGCATGTTCAATGACCTGAGTCGCCTCGGTAAATACCTCGGTCAGGCCGCGCGCCTGATGGTCGGCATGCCCGACTACGACACCTACGTCGAGCATATGCAAACCAAACACCCGGACAAACCGGTGATGAGCTACGAGATGTTCTTCCGCGAACGTCAGGAAGCCCGTTACGGTGGCAAGGGTGGGCCGAAGTGCTGTTGAGCTGACAGCCTGCGGTTGAGGTAATCCCCTGTGGGAGCGAGCCTGCTCGCGAATACGGAGTGTCAGTTGATGAAGGATTTGACTGACACACCGCTTTCGCGAGCAGGCTCGCTCCCACATTTGTTTTTGTATTCTTTTCAGGAGATCGGGTTTTGTCTTCTCCCATTCCGGTAACGGTCCTCAGCGGTTTCCTCGGCGCCGGCAAGACCACTTTGCTGCGTCATTTATTGAAAGCCGAGCACGGCCTGAAAATCGCCGTGATTGAAAACGAATTCAGCGACGCCGGCATCGACACCCAACTGCTGGGTGACGAGCCGGTGCAGGTCATGACCCTGGCCAACGGCTGCGTCTGCTGCACCATTCACACCGATCTGACCAAGGCGCTGTACTTGCTGCTCGAGCGCCTGGACAGCGGCGAAATTGCCTTCGATCGTCTGGTGATCGAGTGCACCGGTCTCGCCGATCCGGCACCGGTGGCGCAGACGTTCTTCATCGACGAAGAGCTGCGCGAGCGTTACCTGCTCGACGGCATCATCACCCTGGTCGACGCCGCTCACGCCGACGTGCACCTGACCCAGACCATTGCCCAGGCGCAGATCGGTTTCGCCGATCGCTTGCTGGTGAGCAAGACCGACCTGGTCGATGAGGCGACGTTCACCGCGCTGAGCGAACGCCTTACGCGAATCAACCGTCGCGCGCCGATCCGCGTGGTCGAGCATGGCAACATCGATCTGGCTGAACTGCTGGATGTGCGTGGTTTCAACCTCAATGCTGACCTGGGCGGCGGTTTGAGCTTGCGTCCGGTGAGCAAGGCGCCGTCGATCGATCGCATCTCCAGCCTGGTGCTGCGCACCGATCAGGCGCTGGATATCGATCAGCTCAGCGAATTCATGAACGAACTGCTGGAAGAACACGGCAGGCAATTGCTGCGCTACAAAGGCGTGCTGAATATTGCTGGCGAAGATCGGCGCCTGGTGTTTCAGGGTGTGCTGAAACTCTATGGTTTCGACTGGGACACTGAATGGGCCGAGGGCGAGGCGCGGGAGAGTGTGATCGTGTTTATCGCCGATGACTTGCCGGAAGAGAAGATTCGGGCGGGGTTTGCCAGGGTTGCAGCGCAACAAGCCTGATAATTTCAATAGCTCAACGGGCCTCTTCGCGAGCAGGCTCGCTCCCACAGTAGAACGCATTCTGTCAGAAGGAATGCAATCCACTGTGGGAGCGAGCCTGCTCGCGAAGGCGGTCTAACCGACAGCACAATGCTCAAGATCTGAACCCAGCAGTGTCTGCTCAAGATGATCCAGATGCCGATTCATCAGCCCCTCTGCCTTAGCAGCATCACCTCGCTCCACAACCTCAACCAACGCCAAATGCTCCTGCCACGCGCAACAGCTGCGCGTCGGGCACCGACTCCGCGCAATCGCCAACGACGTCAGCGGCACCAGACTGTGCAGAAAATGCGCCAACGGCACATTAGCCGCCATCCGCGCCAACTGCAGATGAAACTCCCCCGATAACCGAATCGCCGCCCCGCGCCGATCCTGCTCGACGGCGCGCTTCTCGCGCTCTATCAACGTGCGCAAGCATTTCAAATCGTCTGGCTGCGGACGCTGACACGCCAACCCCACCAACGTGTTCTCAGCCAACCGTCGCGCATGCAAAGTCTGCCGGATCAGCTCCCGATCAGGCGCAGCCACTCGTGGTCGATGATTGGCGCGCAATACCACGATCTGCTCATGGGACAACTGCGTCAGCACCCGTCGTACATCGGCGCGGCCGGCGCCGAACATCGCTTGCAGACTCTCCTCGGTGAACCGGCTGTCTTCATCGATACGCTGCTCGAGAATCGCGTCGAACAGTCGCGGATACAACTCCTCAACCGGCATGCGCAGGCGAGAGACGGGCAGGGCGGTCGAATCGGCATGCGAGGCTGAAGCAAAACTGTTCATGGCCGTTCTCCTGGCAAATCAGGTGGGCAGGTTGTCGTCCGGAATATTCAGCTCAACGCCCATGCGCTGGCCTTCGCGCAGAATGTGCCGACGCATTTCGGCGCTGGCCTGAGCGCTGTTCTTGCTGCGGATCGCGCGGACTACGGCTTCGTTTTCTTCCAGGCGTTCGGCCAGATGTTCCGGTGAATTGCGCAACACTTCGGCGCTTTGCTTGAGGGCATTGCTGGTCTGCTGCACCACGCTCTGGAAAATCGGGTTCGAGGTCAGCGTGAACAGTTCTTCGTGAAAGGCGATGTAGGCGCTGACCCCGGCTTCACTGTCACCGGCCTCGAGGGCTTCGCGCATGTCCATCAGGGTCAGGCGCAACTGGCCGACCTCCTTGCTGCTGATCGATTGCGCAACCAGCCCGACAATGAACGGCTCGAGGGTGTAGCGCAGTTGCAGCACATCTTCCAGGCTCGCCCCGGCGACTGCGCTGTCGTGGCTCTGGCTGTCGCTGAGTTGCGCATCGAGGACGACCACGCCTTTGCCCGGCATCGAGCGCACCAGGCCGAGTGTTTCCAGCACGATCACCGCTTCGCGCAGGCTCGGCCGGCTGATGCCCAGCTGTTCGGCCAGTTCACGCTGGCCCGGCAGCATGTCGCCGGAGCGCCACTGGCCTCGGGCCAACGCGGCGCGGAGTTTCTCCACCACTGAATTGACGACGGTTGAAGTTGTAATCACGTATTGGCTCCCTGCGCCGTGCCTGCGCATTGGCAGGCACGGCACTCATTCAGAATTCTTTGGCCGCCGCCGGAGCGACGGTTTTTCGCGGTTGAAAGTTATAGCCCTGTTCGCCGTTGAGCACCTTGTTCGCTCGCTGTACATCGATGTCCTTTTCCCAGCGGGCGATGGCCACGGTGGCGACGCAGTTGCCGATCAGATTGGTCAGCGCGCGGCCGATGCCCATGAACCAGTCCACGGCCAACACCAGCACCAGGCCGACCACGGGAATCGCCGGAATCGCCGTCAGCGTTGCCGCGAGAATCACCAGCGCCGAACCGGGAATGCCGTGGGCGCCTTTGGAGGTGATCAGCGAAACCAGCAGAATCGTCAGCAAATCGGTCATCGCCAGCGGTGTGCCGGTGGCATTGGCGATGAACACGATGGCCAGGGTCAGGTAGATCGAGAAGCCGTCGAGGTTGAACGAGTACCCGGTCGGGATCACCAGACCGACCGTCGAGCTGCCGATACCGAGGTGTTCGAGCTTGCGCATGATCTGCGGCAGCACGGCGTCGGAAGAGGCGGTGCCCATGACGATCAGCAGTTCTTCCCGCAGGTACTTGAGCAGCGGCCACATGCGCAGGCCGGAGACGCGCATCACCAGACCGAGGATCAGCGTGACGAAGGCGACGCAGGTCAGGTAGAACAGACCGACCAGACTGCCCAGGTGCTGCAACGAATCGAGGCCGTATTTGCTGGTGGTGAAGGCGATGGCGCCGAATACGCCGATCGGCGCCAGACGCACGATCATGCCCATGATGCGGAAGATCACGTGGCTGAGTTCGTTGATCAGCCGCGAAATCCCGGAAGCCGCTTCGCCAACCAGATTCAGTGCGCTGCCGAACAGCACCGAGAACAGCAGCACTTGCAAGATATTGTTGTCAGCGAAGGCACCGATCACCGAGGTCGGGATCAGGTCCATCAGAAATTGCGTGGTGGTGTGCATGTGCTGGCTGCGCTCGGCGAGGTCGCCCATGTCGGCGCTGGAGAGTTGCTCCAGATGAATGTTCGCGCCGCTGCCAATGCCGGTGCTGAAGGCGAACACCAGACCAATCACCAAGGCGATGGTGGTCAGCACTTCGAAGTAGATCACCGACTTCAGGCCGATGCGCCCGACCTTCTTCAGATCGCCCGCGCCGCTGATGCCGCTGACCACCACGCAGAATACGATCAGGCCGATGAGCATCTTGATCAATTTGATGAAGCCATCGCCGAGCGGTTTGAGCTGGGCGGAGTATTCAGGAAGGGTCAGCCCGCAGACGATGCCGAGCATCAGTCCGAGAACCACTTGAAGGAAGATTGAACGCGAGCACCATCTGAGCATGGGAGGAATCCTGGGTCGGTGTCCTGGCTGCCGCACGCGTTGCGCATCGGATGCAGGACTTAATTATTGTGGTCTTACCGGTATGTCCAGTGCAGGCGCAGTCTAGGCTTGGTTTTTTCCTGATTACAAGGGGAAAACATGAAATTGGCATGACCGGTCTGACCAGCGGCCAAAGCCGCGTAGGAGCTGCCGAAGGCTGCGATCTTTTGATCTTGTTTTTAAAATCCAGATCAAAAGATCGCAGCCTTCGGCAGTTCCTACAGGTGAATTGCAGGCGAAAAAAAACCGGCCAATCACTTGGCCGGTTTTTTCATGCTGCTGGTTTAACGTCGCGATTAAGCGCCGTACACCGGCAGTTTCTTGCAGATGGCTTTGACTTTCTCGCGAACGGCGTCGATCACCGCTTCGTTGTTCAGGTCAGCCAGGATGTCGCAGATCCAGCCGGCCAGCTCTTTGCACTCAGCCTCTTTGAAACCGCGAGTGGTCACAGCCGGAGTACCGAAGCGCAGGCCGGAAGTCACGAACGGCGAGCGTGGATCGTTCGGCACGGAGTTCTTGTTCACGGTGATGAACGCTTTGCCCAGAGCGGCGTCGGCGTCTTTGCCGGAGATGTCCTGCTTGATCAGCGACAGCAGGAACAGGTGGTTTTCAGTACCGCCCGATACCACGTCGAAACCGCGCGCGATGAACACTTCGGCCATGGCCTTGGCGTTCTTCACCACTTGTTGCTGGTAAGCCTTGAACTCAGGCTGCAGCGCTTCCTTGAAGCAGATCGCCTTGGCCGCGATCACGTGCTCCAGCGGGCCACCCTGGGCGCCCGGGAATACTGCGGAGTTGAGCTTCTTCTCGATCTCGGCGTTGGCACGGGCCAGGATCAGACCGCCACGTGGACCGCGCAGGGTCTTGTGCGTGGTGGTGGTCACGACGTCGGCGAACGGTACCGGGTTCGGGTAGACACCAGCGGCAACCAGACCGGCGACGTGAGCCATGTCGACGAACAGGTAGGCGCCAACCTTGTCAGCGATCTCGCGGAAGCGCGGGAAGTCGAGGATCTGCGAGTAGGCCGAGAAACCGGCAACGATCATTTTCGGCTTGTGCTCGACCGCCAGACGCTCGACTTCGTCGTAGTCGATCAGGCCGTTGGCATCGATACCGTATTGAACGGCGTTGTACAGCTTGCCCGAGGAGGAAACGCTGGCGCCGTGGGTCAGGTGACCGCCATGGGCCAGGCTCATGCCCAGAATGGTGTCGCCACCTTGCAGCAGAGCCAGGTAAACAGCGGCGTTGGCTTGGGAACCGGCGTGCGGCTGAACGTTGGCGTAATCGGCGCCGAACAGTTCCTTGGCACGGTCGATGGCCAGTTGCTCAACCACGTCCACGTATTCGCAACCACCGTAGTAACGCTTGCCCGGATAGCCTTCGGCGTACTTGTTGGTCAGGACCGAGCCTTGAGCTTCCATCACCGCTGGGCTGGTGTAGTTTTCCGAAGCGATCAGCTCAATGTGTTCTTCCTGACGCTGAGCTTCTTGCTCCATGGCGGCAAAAAGGTCGGCGTCGTACTTGGCAATAGTCAAATCACGGCTGAACATGGCGGTCCTCAAGGATCGGGGGGGCAGAAAAGGGGGGCATTCTAACCCAACCGCTTTTGGATGACATATGAAACGACGTCATGTCGCAGACAAGTGGCGTTCATGACAGATGTGCGGTGCTTTTGCCGGCCCCTTCGCGAGCAGGCTCGCTCCCACATTTGAGATGCATTCCCCTGCTGCAATGCATTCCCCTGTGGGAGCGAGCCTGCTCGCGAAGGGCGCGCCGCAGATGTTCAGTCGAACATGAACAGCGCATCGTTACAGAACTGCGCTTCAAACCGTCCCGCCGGCATCGGCCGGCCGAACAGATAGCCCTGCACCTCATCGCAACCATGCTCACGCAGGAAGTCCAGTTGCTCGTGGGTTTCCACGCCCTCGGCGATCACCGCCAGGTTCAGGCTGTGGGCCATGGCGATGATCGCCCGGGCGATCTGCGCGTCCTGTTCGCCGGACGGCAGGCCGTCGACGAAAGTACGGTCGATCTTCAGCACGTCGATCGGGAATTGCTTGAGGTAGTTGAGCGATGAATAACCGGTGCCGAAGTCATCGACTGCGATGCTCAGGCCGAGGTTCTTCAGCCCGGCAAGAATCTGCATCGCCTCGCTGACTTCGCGCATCAGGATGCTTTCGGTCAGTTCCAGCTCCAGACACGCCGGCGGCAGGCCGGTTTCGCGCAGGATCGTCGCGATTCGCGTGCCCAACTGGCCGTCGGAGAACTGCCGTGCGGAAATGTTCACCGACACCTTCGGCACCCGCACCCGTTGCTGGTGCCAGGTTTTCAGCTGTCGACAGGCCTCGCTGATGACCCAGTCGCCAACGTCCACCACCAGGCCGAGCTCTTCCAGCACCGGAATGAAATCCCCCGGCGGCACCAGCCCGCGACGTGGATGGCGCCAGCGCAGCAGCGCTTCGGCGCCGGTCAGGCGCTTGCCGTCGCCACTGAACTGCGGCTGGTAATACAGGACGAATTCGTTCTGCTCCAGCGCATGGCGCAGATCGCTTTCCAGTTCCAGACGCTCCAGCGCACTGGCGTTCATGTCGGCCTGATAGAACTGGAAGTTGTTCTTGCCGCGTTCCTTGGCGTGGTACATCGCCGTGTCGGCGTTCTTCATCAACTGGCTGAGTTCGTTGCCGTCCTGCGGACTCAGGGCGATGCCGATACTGGCGGTGACGAAGAACTCGCGGCCCTCGAGCACGAACGGCCGCACCAGGCTGGCGAGAATCTGCTCGGCGACATGAATCGCCCGGTTCAGCGCCAGTTCGCGATTGGAGCGATGCTGCAGCAGCAAGGTGAATTCGTCGCCGCCCATGCGCGCCACGGTGTCGTCGTCATCGACGCAGGCCAGCAGGCGCGTGGCCATGTCCTTGAGCATGCGGTCGCCGGCGGCGTGGCCGAGGGAGTCGTTGATCGGTTTGAAACGGTCGAGGTCGAGGAACATCAGCACCACCCACGACTTCTGCCGTTCGGCCGCTTGCAGCGCGGTGTGCAGACGATCCTGGAACAGCGTGCGGTTCGGCAAATGGGTGAGGGCATCGTAATAGGCGAGGCGGTGGATGCGCTGCTCGCTGGCCTTGCGCTCACTGATGTCGCTGAAGAAACACACGTAACTGGCCAGATCGCCCTCGTCGTCTAGCACGGCAGTAATGCCGACCCACGCCGGGTAATGCTCGCCGTTACGGCGCTTCATCCACACTTCGCCTTCCCAGGTGCTGTGCTCGTGCAACTGCTTGAGCACGTAGCGCAGGTGCGCATCCTGCTGCTCGTCGACGGTGAGCATGTTCGGCAACTGGTCGAGCACTTCGCCGACGCTGTAGCCGCTGACCCGACTGAACGCTTCGTTGGCCTGGACGATGTAGCCGGCCGGGTCGGTGATCAGGATTGCCGAAGTCGAGTGCTCGAATACCGTAGCGGCCATGCGCAGGTCTTTTTCGGCACGGCGCTGCTGGCTGATATCGCGGCCCACGCCGAGCACGCCTTCGAACGCGCCGTGCTCGTCCCACACCAGCACCAGGCGCAGTTCGATCGGAATCTTGCGGCCATCGGCACGCAGGCAATCGAAGAGGAACAGCTGCGTTTGCACCTGACTGCGCAGCAATGCCAGTTGCTCGGGCTTGTCCAGCGCCTTGCTGACGCGGTCCATCAGCACATGAATGCCATTCAGTTGCCCGGGATTGGCGATGATCGATTGCCAGCCGTTCTGGAAAATCCATTCGGCGTTGTAACCGAGCACCGCCTGCACCGACGGGCTGACGTAGTTCAGCGAGAGCTTGCTGTCGGTGGAGAAAATCACGTCGCTGATGCTTTCGGCGAGCATGCGGTAACGCTGCTCGCTGTCACGCAGCGATTCGCTGGCCTCGATCTGTTCGGTGATGTCCTTGGCCACGCCGATGATCCGCGTGACCTGATCATGCTTGTCCCGCGCCAGCGCCTGTTCACGGATGTCGAAGCGCCGCCACTTGCCGTCGCGATGGCGGAAGCGCAATTGGCATTGCAACAACTGGCTGTAACCGGCGTGACGCTGCAACTGCCGCGAGCGATGGTAATAGTCGGCGTCTTCCGGATGCAGAAGGATTTCCCAGAAGTATTCGCCCATCTGATGCAGTTCAGTGCGGTTGTACCCCAGGGTCTGGCCGAGGTGGTGGTTGCTGAAAATCATCCGCTGGCTGATCACGTCCTGCACATACAGATGATCCGGCACGGTGCGCACCACGTCCGACCAGAAGCCTTCGCGCTCCAGCAACGACAGCTCGATCAGCTTGCGGCTGGTGATGTCGTTGATGCTGAGGATCACCGCTTTATAGTCGTGCTGCTCGCTCGGCAGGCGCAGGACCATCCACAGGTGCTGGTCGCGACCGTTGCTGTTGGGCAGTTTGATTTCCAGTTCCAGCTGTTTCTGCTGCTGCAGGACGGCGTCGAGGATCTGCTGACCGATCGCGCACTGCGGATGGCGCTGGCCATCGATCAGCAGTTGCCAGGCATCGTCGCAGGAATGCACATCGAGCAGTTGCAGGGCGACCTGGTTGACTTCGGTGACGCGCATTTCCGCGAGCAACTGCTGGCGCTGCTGCGGTTGGTCGAGCCAGGCCTTGAGCTGGTCGCTGGTCTGGATCTGCGCCTTGTCGAACATCTGCTTGAGGCCGGACAGGTCAAGCACGCACAAGGCCACGCCGGTGCCTTCGAAAATATCCTGATAACGCCGCCGGCCTTCATGCACCTGGCGCTGGCGCCGACGCATGTTCAACAGTGCAATCACCGGCAACATCGAAAACGCCAGGCCGAGCAGGCATTTGCCGATGAACGCCGGCAGCAATTCTTCCAGTACGCGCTGGCGGTCGAACAGCCCGCGCAATTGCCAGTCGCTGCTGCTCAGCGGCACGGTCAGCACGGTGTTGGCGACATCGTCAGGCGTCAGCCCGCCAGCCTTGGCCGAGGGCAGCCCCGCTTCGCGGCTGATGATCTGGTGATTGAGGCGGTTTTCCACCAGCCACAACGGGCGCAGGGCGGTGGCGTCCTGTTTGGTCAGCGAGTCGAAGAAGGTTGGCGTCAGGCGCAAGGCCCAGTAACCGCGACTGCTGCCGCTGGCCTGATGCAACAGCAGGTGCACCACCGAGCCGTCATCGGCATTGCTGAAATAATGCGCCTGAGCGCGACTGCGACGCACCAGTTCGGTCAGGTAATCGGCGTCGGAACTGTCGGTGGCGCTGTCGCTGATGATGCGGCCGGAGGGAGAAAGCAGGGCCATGCTGCGCAGATCCGGCAGCGAACGCTGCAACTTGCGCAGGAGCATCTGCTGTTCGTCGGCGGTTTGCGGTTGTTCGACGATCGGTAGCAGATTGAGGGCGATTTGCGCATTCAGCGCCATGTTCAGGCTGACCTGAGCGGCGAGATCGGCGGTGTAATCGATGGTGTACTGGCGCTGGTTCTTCTGGGTTTCACGCAATTGATCGAGCAGTTGCCAGAACAGCAACGCGAGCAATAACAGCACGAGGGTGGCCAGCGCACCCTTCAATGTCCCGCGCAGGGGCGAGCCGGGCGCCGGTGGGGTGCTGCTCACAGAGGCTGGCGGAGTGACATTGGTCAAGCTGTGATCCTGCGATTTGGCTGGACTGGCGCGACGTGCACTATAAGCCGGACGCCCGAAGGGCGGCTAGCATGCCTTGAGTTGTGGCGAAGTGCCAGCCCCTCTCGGCTGGACTGCCTTCCGGCATTAAGGTAGCTTTGCCGGTTAGACCGGGGGCGTTCCAGCCCCTACAATCAGACTTTTTCCAGCGCGCACGCATTGATTGCGATCAAGTGAACGACGCGCACAGTCTGGCCAGGCATCGCCTGCGCTCCAATCATTCATCTGTCACTGACCCAAGGTTCTCCATGGCTCAATACGTCTTCACCATGCATCGGCTGGGCAAAGTTGTTCCGCCGAAGCGGGAAATCCTCAAGAACATTTCGCTGTCCTTCTTCCCCGGCGCCAAGATCGGCGTGCTCGGCCTCAACGGTTCGGGTAAATCGACGCTGCTGAAAATCATGGCCGGCGTCGACACCGAGTTCGAAGGCGAAGCCCGTCCGATGCCGGACCTGAACATCGGTTACCTGCCGCAGGAGCCGCAGCTCGACCCAGCCAAGACCGTACGTGAAGTGGTCGAGGAAGCGGTCAGCGTGATCAAGGATGCGCAAGCGCGTCTGGACGAGGTCTACGCGGCTTACGCTGACCCGGATGCCGACTTCGACAAGCTTGCTGCTGAACAGGCCAAGCTCGAAGCGATCCTGCAGGCCAGCGACGGCCACAACCTCGAGCGCCAACTGGAAGTCGCCGCCGATGCGCTGCGTCTGCCGGCCTGGGACGCGAAAGTCGAACACCTGTCCGGTGGTGAAAAGCGTCGTGTCGCCCTGTGCCGTCTGCTGCTGTCCGCACCGGACATGCTGCTGCTCGACGAACCGACCAACCACTTGGACGCTGATTCGGTGGCGTGGCTGGAGCATTTCCTCCACGACTTCCCGGGCACCGTGGTCGCGATCACGCACGACCGTTACTTCCTCGACAACGTCGCCGGCTGGATTCTGGAACTCGACCGCGGCGCGGGCATTCCTTACGAGGGCAACTATTCGGGCTGGCTCGAAGCCAAGTCCGATCGCCTGGCCCAGGAATCCAAGCAGCAGTCGGCTCACGAAAAAGCCATGAAAGAAGAACTGGAGTGGGTGCGCAAAGGCGCCAAGGCCCGCCAGTCGAAATCCAAGGCACGTCTGCAACGCTTCGAAGAAATGCAATCGCAGGAATTCCAGAAGCGCAGCGAGACCAACGAGATCTACATCCCGGCCGGTCCGCGCCTGGGTGACAAGGTCATCGAATTCAAGAACGTCACCAAAGGCTACGGCGATCGCGTGCTGATCGACAACCTGTCGTTCTCCATGCCGAAAGGCGCCATTGTCGGCGTGATCGGTGGTAACGGTGCCGGTAAGTCGACGCTGTTCCGCATGCTGATGGGCAAGGAAACCCCGGATTCGGGCAGCATCGAAATCGGCGAAACCGTGCAACTGGCCTGCGTCGACCAGAGCCGCGAAGACCTCGACGGCAGCAAGACCGTGTTCCAGCAGATTTCCGACGGTTCCGACCAGATCCGCATCGGCAACTACGAGATCCCGTCGCGCACTTACGTCGGCCGCTTCAACTTCAAGGGCGGCGATCAGCAAAAGTTCGTCAAGGATCTGTCCGGCGGTGAGCGAGGTCGTCTGCACCTGGCGCTGACCCTGAAGGAGGGCGGCAACGTCCTGCTGCTCGACGAACCGTCCAACGACCTCGACGTGGAAACCCTGCGTTCGCTGGAAGAAGCCCTGCTGGACTTCCCGGGCGCCGCCATTGTGATCTCCCACGATCGGTGGTTCCTTGACCGTGTCGCCACGCACATCCTGGCGTACGAAGACGACTCGCAAGCGGTGTTCTTCGAAGGCAACTACACCGAGTACGAAGCCGACCGCAAAAAACGCCTCGGCGAAGCAGCGGCCCAGCCTCACCGGGTACGTCACAAGAAACTGGCCTGAAATCGGGTTGGTTGCATGAAAAAGCGGAGCCTTCGGGCTCCGTTTTTTTTGCCCTGGGTTTTTCCTGATAAACCGAGTTGCGGCTTTCGCGAGCAGGCTCGCTCCCACAGGGGTAACGCATTCCAAATGTGGGAGCGAGCCTGCTCGCGAATACGGTGTAACTGTTGGTGCAAGTCTTGGATCTGTGCTCCCCACTCAGGTGCAAAAACGGATCAAATACCCCTCGGATTTATATCCTGTGCACCATTTAATTTCATAACTGCGACATTTTGCTCTGTTCCTGTGCGCAATTCGTTTGTTACAGTCCGGCCCAATCTCCTCCAACGACAATAAATTTGCCGAGACTTTGCCCATGATCGAATCCGTCGAATCCTTCCTTGCGCGCCTGAAAAAACGCGACCCGGATCAACCCGAATTCCACCAGGCTGTCGAAGAAGTCCTGCGCAGTCTGTGGCCGTTCCTTGAAGCCAATCCGCATTACCTGACTTCGGGGATTCTCGAGCGCATCTGCGAGCCGGAGCGTGCGGTGGTGTTTCGGGTGTCGTGGGTCGACGATCAGGGCAAGGTCCAGGTCAATCGCGGCTTCCGTATCCAGATGAACAGCGCCATCGGCCCGTACAAGGGCGGCTTGCGTTTTCATCCGTCGGTGAACCTCGGCGTGCTGAAATTTCTCGCCTTCGAGCAGACCTTCAAGAACTCGCTGACCTCCCTGCCCATGGGCGGCGGCAAGGGCGGTTCCGACTTCGATCCGAAGGGCAAGAGCGACGCCGAGGTCATGCGTTTCTGCCAAGCGTTCATGAGCGAGTTGTATCGCCACATCGGCGCCGACGTTGACGTGCCGGCCGGTGACATCGGTGTCGGTGCGCGGGAGATCGGTTTCCTCTTTGGCCAGTACAAGCGCCTGAGCAACCAGTTCACCAGCGTCCTCACCGGCAAGGGCATGACCTACGGCGGCAGCCTGATTCGCCCGGAAGCCACCGGTTTCGGCTGCGTGTACTTCGCCGAGGAGATGCTCAAGCGCCGCGGGCAGGGCGTGGAAGGCAAGCGCGTGGCGATTTCCGGTTCCGGCAACGTTGCCCAGTACGCGGCGCGCAAAGTGATGGATCTGGGCGGCAAAGTGATTTCCCTGTCCGACTCCGAAGGCACGCTGTACTGCGAGGCAGGCTTGAGCGAAGCACAGTGGCTGGCGCTGCTGGAGCTGAAGAACATCAAACGCGGGCGCATCAGCGAACTGGCGAGCGCCCATGGTCTGGAATTCCGCGCCGGCCAACATCCGTGGTCGCTGCCGTGTGATATCGCGCTGCCCTGCGCGACGCAGAACGAACTCGACGCCGAGGCCGCACGCACGCTACTGCGCAATGGCTGCGTCTGTGTGGCTGAAGGCGCGAACATGCCGACCACGCTGGAGGCTGTGGATATCTTTATCGAGGCCGGCATTCTGTTCGCACCGGGCAAGGCGTCGAATGCGGGCGGTGTTGCCGTGAGTGGTCTGGAAATGTCGCAGAACGCCATGCGCCTGCTGTGGACGGCGGGCGAGGTGGACAGCAAGCTGCACGCGATCATGCAGTCGATCCACCACGCCTGTGTGCATTACGGCGAAGACAACGGTCAGGTCAATTACGTCAAAGGCGCGAACATTGCCGGCTTCGTCAAAGTCGCCGATGCGATGTTGGCGCAAGGCGTGGTTTAAGCCGGTTCGATGCGGATCACTTCGATCAGTTGATCGCCGGCAGGCCGCTGCCACAGCACTTCATCGTTGAGCCGGGCGCCAAGCAAAGCCCGGCCCAGCGGTGAGGCCCAGTTGATCAGGCCCTGACTGGCGTCGGCCTGATCCTCGCCGACCAGTTGCACGCGGTGTTCAGTGTCGTGTTCATCGGCAAAAGTCACCCAGCTACCGATTTGGACCTTGTCGGTGGAGGTCGCAGCGACTGCGACTTGGGCGCTGCTCAGGCGTTGAGTGAAATAGCGCAGATCCCGTTGCAGATCGGCCAGACGTTGCTTGTCGGCCTGCTCGCCCTTGGCCGTTTGCTCGGCGTGCAGGCTTTGCAGCTCGGCGACTTTCCCCTGCAACTGCGCCAGACCTTGCGGGGTGACGTAGTTGGGCTGCGTGCTGACCTGACGTTCGACCGGCTGATCAGCCTGCGCGGCGGCGTTGTCTTCGTTGACGAATGCGCGACTCATGAAGTCCTCCTGTTAAAGGATTTGGGCCATGGTTGCCGGCATTTGGTTTCAACGGATGTCTGCAAGCGACCTATTGCGAGCGATAAGCCCGCCCGACGTCCTGGTCCTTCTGCTGCTGCCAGGCGCGTTCGCGTTCATCCCAATGTTCGTTGCGATATTGCTCGCGATCCTTGTTTTCGAGCATCGCCTGACATTGGCGGAAGCCGTCGACCCAGCCGTCGGCGTATTGCTGGTCCTTGAGATAGCGCGGCACGTTCTTGCGAAACTCGCCGCTGATCGAACCTGCCGCTTGCCGGCCACTGACGCAACCGTCATCGAAACCGTCGGCGAAGGCCGGTGGATAACCCTTGGCGATCAAGTCTTCATGGGTGGTCTGGCAACCGCCCAGCGCCAATACAACGCCCAACAATCCCACGCACCGCCACATCGCACTCTCCCGCGCCGATACTCGGCTCATAAGGAAAGTCTAGAAGGGGATTCATGAGGCGGCTGTCGAAGGCCTGTGAAAAATCCATTGCACACCACAAGGCCCCTGTGGGAGCGAGCCTGCTCGCGAAGGCGTCTTGTCAGGCAACACTGCTATTGACTGACCCACCGCTTTCGCGAGCAGGCTCGCTCCCACAGGGAGATTTACACAGGCTCGGGATCAGTAGTGATACCACTTCACTTCAAGCATGACTTCCGTTTCCGGGCTGGCGAGCTGGCTGAATTCGCGTTGCGCGCTCAGGCGCAAACCGAGGTTGCGCGACAGCTCCCACTGCTGATTCAGGCTCAGGCTGCGGCGCACTTCGCCGTTGAAGAAGTAGTCGCCCTTGGCCTCCAGGCTCAGATTGCCTAGCGGGTTTTTCCACAGCACGCCGGTGTTGAAGCCACCGGCCGGGGAAACAAACTCGGCGAAGTCATTGTTGTGTTCCACGCGTACCGTGCCCAGCGCGAAGCCGAGCACGTCTTCGCCCAACTGCCACGTGCCGCCGCCGCCACCGTTGACATGGCTGACCAGCGTCTCGTCATCATGCTTGCCCGGCACCCGCTCAAGGCCACCGGTGACTTGCCACGACAGCGGTTGCAGTAGCTCGTTGCGCGGCGTCAGCGAACGAATGGTCGCCAGATCCAGTTGCTGTAGCTGCCAGTCATTGCCTTCGTATTGGCGCAGCTTCAGTTGCAGGATCTCGATCTGCGCGCCGAGAGGAAAGCTTTCGGCGTTGTCATTGAGGTCGTGATAAGCCATGCGCAGGCCATATTCGCCAAAGGCGCGATCGCCTCGCGTACCTAGGCCGGCCTGCCAGGTGCGGGACTCGTGGCCATCTTCGGGCAGACCGGGTTGCGGAATTTCCAACTCCGGCGCCGGGTTCTTGTTGATCGCCCGCAGCAGTTCGAAACTGCGCTGCGCTCGTTGCGGGTCGCGCTCCTGGCCGTTGGCGCGGTAGCGCTCCAGACGATAGGCGGCGTCGACGATCAACGCCTGGCGCGCGCGCGGCAGCGCCTTGAACGTCGGCTCTTGCAGGACTTTTTGATCGGCGCTGACCTTGAGCACCCATTGCTGTTCTTCATCGCTCAACGGTTCGGCGCGGCTGAGCAGTTCACGTTCGCGGGACGGGCGATATTCGATGTGTTCGACCAGCCCGGCCTCTTTCACCGCTTTGACAGTGTCGGTCGGGATCGCGGTCAGCGGGAATTGTTCGGTCAGGCGCAGGCTCGGTCGCGCCACTTGCAGCAGTTCCAGCAAACGATACGAGCAGTTTTCGTCGAAGAAGAAGTAGTCGAACTGGATCTGCTTGAGCTCCCACACATGTTCGACCATGCGTGCGGTTTCTTCCTGAGTCAGGTTGAGGCGGTATTCCCACAGGTCGCGGTTTTCCAGGCTGCGGTATTCCGAGAGTTTTTCCTGATACGGCACCAGCGCAAACAGCCCCGGGTAGCCGCCCATCAAGCCTTTCCAGGCATACAGAATGCTGTTGTCCGAGCCTTCGATGTAGGCACCGAAGTTGATCGCGTAGCTGAGCAGTGAAGTCTTGTCGGCCTGCACATCCGCCTGATCGATGCGCAGCAGGGTGTGGCCGAACATCGACGAAGGGCTGTTGAGATACGCCGCCGGGAAGATCATCACCGCGCTGTGCGGCGAGACGTCCTTGAACCATTGCTTGTATTCGGCGCATTCGGGCGCTGGCAGGTCGGCGAGATTGAGCTGCGCTTTCAGCCAGCGTGTACGCGCCGGGTAGACGCATTGTGCGTGTTGTTCGCCGAGACTGGCCGGGGCGTACAGCGCCTGAACGGTGGCGGCCAGTTCACGGTCCGGATGTTCATTGCCGTCGGGCGCGAGAAAGAACTTCTTGTCGCTGACATAGCTGCGCCAGCCGCCGAGTTTGGCGGTTTCGTAATGACCGAGGGAAATCCAGAAGCGGTCGTTGGCCAGTTGCTGCAAACGTTGAGGATCGATGTGAGGCGCGGCGGACAGCGGGGCGCAGACACAGAGCGCCAGCCAGGCAAGGCGTTTGAGCATAGTCGGCAACTTGAACAGGAAAGAAATAAAAGACCCAAAGAGGGGCGGGCCAAAAAAACAAAACCCGCTTCCCGAAGGAAGCGGGCGGGGTCGAGCTTAAGCCTGAGTTGCGTACTTGGCCAGACGTGGGTCCGATTTCAGTACTGCCAGGGTGTTGGTATGCACGTCTTCAGCGGTCACGTCAGCTTTGCTGAAGATCTGCTGGAAGTGCTCGTGGGTCACTTGCGCGAAGTGCGCACGATCTTCCGGTGCTACGCCCAGGACCACGGCATAAGTGGTCAGCGCTTCGCCATTGCCTTTGGCCATGTCTTCGGACAGCTCGTTCATCATGCCATTCATGGCGAACCAGGATTTGCCGCCGTAGGTCAGCGATGCGTTGGTCGAGCAACCGTTGGTGCCGGAAGTCATACCGAACGTGGCGTTACCGGAAGTGCCGTTGGTGGTGGAAGCAAGGAAGTGCGCCGGGGTGCCACGCTGACCTTCGAACAGCATGTTGCCCCAACCGCAATCCGGGCCGCCCGGGGCTTGCGCCATTGCGTTGATGGATACAGCGGTGAAGAGAGTACCGAGAAGAATCCGTTTCATAGCTTTGTTCTCTTTATGTGCATACCAATGGACAGGGTTCTGGCCCTTCGCGCTCTGCCCGAGGACAGAACCGAAAGTGTCAGTGGGCCGGTATTAGTTCCAGCCGCGCAGTTTGGAGTTTAGGCACGTTCCAGCGGTTCCGTGATTTTTTGCAAAATATTTGGAATAAACCTCTGATTTATCGGGATGCGTCGGCCGGCCGCGCGCTTGTCTATGCTTTGTCATGTGGCGCGCCTTGCCAGTGGGGCACGGGCAGCGCCAGAATGCCGCTACCTGCCCCGCCTGATTGTTAAGGAAGCCCGATGCCTGATCCTGTTGCTGCCAGCCTGCGTCTTGCGCCCGAAGCGCTGACTCGTCCGTTTTCCGCTGAACAGTTCAGCTTCACTAGCACCAATGATCTGGAGCCCTTTCGCGGTGTGCTCGGCCAGGAACGCGCGGTCGAAGCCTTGCAGTTCGGTGTGGCGATGCCACGCCCCGGTTACAACGTATTCGTCATGGGCGAGCCCGGCACTGGCCGTTTTTCGTTCGTCAAACGCTACCTGAAAGCCGAAGGCAAGCGACTGCAGACCCCGGCGGACTGGGTCTACGTCAACAACTTCGATGAGCCGCGCGAACCGCGTGCACTGGAGCTGCCATCGGGCACGGCGGCCTCGTTCATCGCTGACATCAACGGCCTGATCGACAACCTGCTGGCGACTTTTCCGGCGGTTTTCGAACACCCGTCCTACCAGCAGAAAAAAAGCGCCATCGACCGCGCCTTCAACCAGCGCTACGACAAGGCGCTGGACATCATCGAGCGCCTGGCCCTGGAAAAAGACGTCGCCCTGTACCGCGACAGCAGCAATATCGCCTTCACGCCGATGCTCGACGGCAAGGCCCTGGACGAAGCCGAATTCGCGCAGTTGCCGGAAGCCGAGCGCGAGCGTTTTCACGATGACATTTCCGGCCTCGAAGAGCGCCTGAACGAAGAACTCGCCAGCCTGCCGCAGTGGAAGCGCGAGTCGAACAATCAACTGCGCCACCTCAACGAAGAAACCATCACCCTGGCCTTGCAGCCGTTGCTGGCGCCGCTGTCGGAGAAGTACGCGGAGAACGCCGGGGTCTGCGGTTACCTGCAAGCGATGCAGGTCTACCTGCTGAAAACCGTGGTCGAGCAACTGGTCGACGACAGCAAGACCGACGCCGTCGCGCGCAAGTTGCTGGAGGAACAATACGCACCAAGCCTGGTGGTCGGGCATCCGGCCAGCGGCGGTGCACCGGTGGTATTCGAGCCACATCCGACCTACGAAAACCTGTTCGGCCGCATCGAGTACACCACTGATCAAGGTGCGCTCTACACCACTTACCGGCAGTTGCGTCCGGGTGCGCTGCACCGCGCCAATGGCGGTTTCCTGATTCTCGAAGCGGAAAAAATGCTCAGCGAGCCGTTCGTGTGGGATGCGCTCAAACGCGCCCTGCAATCGCGCAAACTGAAAATGGAGTCGCCGCTGGGCGAGATGGGCCGCTTCGCCACCATGACCCTGAATCCGCAGCACATCCCGCTGCAGGTCAAAGTCATCATCATTGGTGCGCGGCAGCTGTATTACACGCTGCAGGATCTCGATCCGGACTTCCAAGAGATGTTTCGCGTTCTGGTCGACTTCGACGAAGACATCCCGATGGTCGACGAAAGCCTCGAGCAGTTCGCCCAGCTCCTGAAAACCCGCACTTCGGAAGAAGGCATGGCGCCGCTGACCGCCGATGCGGTGGCGCGGCTGGCGACCTACAGCGCGCGGCTGGCCGAGCATCAGGGGCGCTTGTCGGCGCGCATTGGTGACCTGTTCCAACTGGTCAGCGAGGCGGATTTCATTCGCCATCTGGCCGGCGATGAAATGACCGACGCCGGCCATATCGAACGCGCCCTCAAAGCCAAGGCCACCCGCACCGGGCGGGTCTCGGCGCGGATTCTCGACGACATGCTCGCCGGAATCATCCTCATCGACACTGACGGTGCAGCAGTCGGCAAGTGCAACGGGCTGACGGTGCTGGAGGTCGGTGATTCGGCGTTCGGCGTGCCGGCGCGGATTTCCGCCACGGTCTATCCGGGCGGCAGCGGTATCGTCGACATCGAACGTGAGGTCAACCTCGGCCAGCCGATTCACTCCAAAGGCGTGATGATCCTCACCGGTTATCTGGGCAGCCGTTACGCTCAGGAATTCCCGCTGGCGATCTCGGCGAGCATTGCGCTCGAGCAGTCTTACGGCTACGTCGATGGCGACAGTGCCTCGCTGGGTGAGGCGTGCACGCTGATTTCGGCGCTGTCGAAAACCCCGCTCAAGCAATGTTTTGCCATCACCGGTTCGATCAACCAGTTCGGCGAAGTGCAGGCGGTCGGCGGGGTCAACGAGAAAATCGAAGGCTTCTTCCGCCTCTGCGAAGCGCGCGGTCTGACCGGCGAACAAGGCGCGATCATTCCCCAGGCCAACGTCGCCACGCTGATGCTCGATGAGAAAGTCCTGGCCGCCGTGCGCGCCGGCCAGTTCCACGTGTATGCGGTGCGTCAGGCCGATGAGGCGCTGAGCCTGCTGGTGGGCGAGCCGGCCGGTGAACCGAACGCCGATGGCGAATTCCCCGAAGGCAGCATCAATGCGCGAGTGGTCGAGCGCCTGCGCGACATCGCCGAGATGATCAGCGAAGAAGACCTGAAGGAGGCCGAGAAGGAACTGGCGCAGGAGGCTCTCGCCGAAGCCAAACCGGCCTGACAGGCTTGCAATAAACCCTGTGGGGAGCGAGCCTGCTCGCGAAAGCGCTGTTTCAGTTGACGAATGAGTTGGCTGATCCATCGTCTTCGCGAGCAGGCTCGCTCCCACAGTGCTTTTCCAGATTGGTCTCTGCGGGGATCTTCGGGGAATGTGTCACGAGTCTGGCGCCAATATTCACACAATGACCATTCGGCGCCTTCTGGTTCCATTTGGCTTGCGCGGGACACTTTTCTTCTATTCTCAGGTCAAGGATATCGACAGTATCACTGGATCGAGCCAGTCCTCCCATGGGGGCTGAATACCGGCTTTACCGAGGGTCGCCGCCATGTCGCGCAACCTCTGTCTCACCCGTCAATGCCTGGGTCTGGTGACCCGGATCGAATGCGCCGTCAAGCCGTTGGCCGGCGACAACGGCATGTGGACGCTGCTCTTCGCGGCCGGCATGGCCGGCGAACAACCTTCCGCGATCAAAGCCCAAGGCCCTTTTCACGGCCCGGTCGCGGCCGAGTCGATTCTCGACACCATCGTTGAAAGCCTGACCTTGCATGGTTACGAACTGGCCGATGATCCGCAGATCTGGAGCCTGCATCTGCAAGCGCAGTTGCGGCAGATCAACGGCGGCCGTGGGCGCAGCCTCAACGGTTAAGGTGCTGACTGGTCGACCTGCGCCTTGTCGAGCTTGACCTCAAAACCGTATTGCACGGTGGCGAGGTCGGTGCGCTGATAGGTTTCCACGCGAGTCGGGCGACCGTAAAAATAGTGCACGCCGAGTAGCGCCGGGCCTTCTGCACTGGCGTCGTGGCTGACCGAAAGAATCTGCTTGAGGTAGTGGCCACTGTCGTCCTTGACGAAGAAACGCCATTCGTTGGCCGGGAAGGTTTTCAGGTCGACCACCAGCGTGTTGTCCTTGATCGCCAGGCCTTTGGGCAATGACTGCGCGTCGTAGGATTGCTTGACCACAGTCGCCAGAAACAACGGCATCGAACCCACGGCAATCGCCGGGGTTTCCGGAAACAGGTTCAGATCATATGTAATCGTCGCTTGCAGCGGATCGACCTGATACGCCTCGGGCGGCAGTTCGATCGGCTCGTCGAGTTTGCCGCCGCGCTTTTCCGTGAAGAAAGTCACCGGGCTGACGCCGGGATTGAGTTGGTCGCCAAGCAATTCGTCATTGAAGGTGCGGCGGTGGGAAAACTCGATACGCGCCGCGCTCGGCTCTTCCACCGATTGATGAATGCGCACGCCGGCCTTCAATTGTTCCTCGGTCAGGTCCGCGCCTTTGAGCCAGTTGGCGGCCAGATCGTCATACACCACAACTGGCAGATCCAGCGGCTGCACGGCTTTGGCCGTGGTGTGCGGATTGAAGGTGCGCACCGGCAGATCTAGGGATTTGCGCGTCACCGTTGCCGAGGAGAAGTCGAGCACGCTGACTTCCAGTGTGTCGATCGGGCCGTGGAAATACACCTTGTTGTAGCGGCGCGGGTGTTCTTTCTCGAAGGCTTGCTGTTCGTCGCTGAGCTGTTTTTCCAGGGTGTCGCTCCAGCTCTTCTGCTTCTGTAACTGCGTCAGTTGCTTCTGGTAAAACTCGACCTGCTCCGGGCTTTCGTTGATCGAACCGGCGCGCACCAGGTATTGGCCACTGGCGTCGCGGGCCTGGACGATCAGCGGATTGATCCGGGTTTCGGCGACTTCTGCCGCGAGCGGCAGGCTGTTGCTGACTTCGACCTCGGCGTAGTTTTTTTCCAGCTTGAGCAGTTTGACGCTGAGATTGTCGTTGCTGCGGGTCTGGCCGACGTCTTTCTGCGTCAGGTCGAAACTGTACAAGCGACGGGGCGCAATGACCTCGACCTGGCCTTGCAGGCTGACCGGTTGCGGCAGGCTTTTTTTGTCGACGTTGAGGCCATCGATGAACGGGTAGGTCACCGTCAGGTCATCGGGGTTGGTCACGTTGGAGCTGGACGGGCTGAGCTGAATGCCGGGGTCGGTCTCCGACCACTCCGGCTGCCAGGCGATCACCCGTTTGTTGCTCAACGTGACCGAATGCCATTCGATGCCGTGCGGGAACAGAAAACCGCCGGGAATGTTCAGGTTGAACGGGAATACCGGTTGCAGATCGGTCAGGTAATCCGAGCTGGCGTCCTTGTGCAGCACGAACAGGCCATTGATGAAGGTATCGACCAGCGCCTGCGGGGTAAGGTAGTGCTTGAGCACGGCGAGGGCGTCTGCGCCGTATTCGGTATGCGGGGTGATGTCGTCGAGCTTGAGTCGGGCGCGTTCGAGCAACAGCAGCGAACCGCCGAGTTCGGTGATGGCGTCCTTGAGCTTCGGATCGCTGATCGTGTCCAGGGACTGTTCGAAGGTGGCGGTCTTTTCGTCAAGGTTGGCGACTTGTTTTTCATCGCCGGGCGAGCAACCGCCGATGAGCAAGGCGAGGCAGATTCCGGCAGTCGTCAAGGCTGATCGCACATCCATTTCCACGCGTCCTGTCCACTGTCATTGGGCTGTCAATGCTTTGGACACTAGCAGAAAAACTTTGTCACACACACGCAGGTGGCGGATTTTCCGGCGGTTTCTGGCTGTCACAGCGGGCTGTTATACTCGCCGCCATTTCCAGCCCCTTGTGTGAGAGTCAATGGAACGCTTTATCGAAAATGCAATGTACGCCACCCGCTGGCTGCTGGCGCCGATCTACATCGGCCTGTCCCTCGGTCTGCTGGCGCTGGCATTGAAGTTCTTCCAGGAAATCATCCATATCCTGCCCAACGTCTTCGCCATGGCTGAATCGGATCTGATTCTGGTGCTGCTGTCGCTGATCGACATGGCGCTGGTGGGCGGTCTGCTGGTAATGGTGATGATTTCCGGCTACGAGAACTTTGTCTCGCAACTGGACATCGACGAAGGCAAAGAGAAGCTCAGCTGGCTGGGCACCATGGACTCGTCGTCGCTGAAGATGAAAGTCGCGGCGTCGATCGTGGCGATTTCTTCGATCCACCTGCTGCGCATCTTCATGGATGCCAAGAACGTCGATCCTGAGCATCTGATGTGGTACGTGATCATTCACATGACTTTTGTGGTGTCCGCGTTTGCTATGGGTTACCTGGACAAGGTCACCAAGCACTGATCAGCCGATCAAGGCAAAAAAACCGCCCGTCTGTTGCGAAACAGACGGGCGGTTTCGTTTGTGGCTTGTGCTTTCAAGCGCAGCGGCCTATGCCTGTAACGGTGCGATTCGCCATGTGTGAGGTGCTTCCATGAACCTGCAAGAGTTGAACGCGTTTGCTGTTGCCAGGAAGGTCGATGAGTTGAACCTGATCTCGATGGAGGGTGGCATTTACCTGTTGGAAGCGAGGATGCATGGGGCGGCGTATCCGTTGAGCGATCTCAAGGGCAACATGCTGACGCTGCGCTCAGTGGAGCACGCGCGGGATCTGCTGCATGCCTTTCCGGTACTGCCCTTCAATCTTGTGCACACCTCGGTCCATGACGAAATGTGTGGCCTGGTCGGTGACCTCGATGAAAGCCTGAAGGTGCCGCTCGCCTGGCGTTCGGCCCTGTAGCCCCGGCCCCAAGTCCGGGGTATCTGTGCTAGTCTGCTCGCCCTTTTGGTTCCGGGCGCGCCGGGACGCGCTGTGCACGCACGGCAAGTCCTGTGGCCGTCCGCACAGCGGAGCAGTGTCATGTCCGAAGTAAATCTGTCCACCGACGAAACCCGCGTCAGCTACGGTATCGGCCGTCAACTCGGCGACCAGCTGCGCGACAACCCGCCACCGGGTGTCAGCCTGGATGCGATCCTGGCCGGTCTGACCGACGCTTTCGCCGGCAAGCCAAGCCGTGTTGGCCAGGAAGAAATGTCCGCCAGCTTCAAGGTGATCCGCGAGATCATGCAAGCCGAAGCAGCTGCCAAGGCTGAAGCCGCGGCTGGCGAAGGCCTGGCCTTCCTCGCCGAAAACGCCAAGCGTGACGGCATCACCACCCTGGCTTCCGGCCTGCAATTCGAAGTGCTGACTCAGGGTGAAGGCGCCAAGCCGACCCGTGAAGACCAGGTGCGTACGCATTACCACGGCACCCTGATCGACGGCACTGTGTTCGACAGCTCCTACGAGCGCGGCCAGCCTGCAGAATTCCCGGTTGGCGGCGTGATCGCTGGCTGGACCGAAGCCCTGCAACTGATGAATGCCGGCAGCAAATGGCGCCTGTACGTGCCGAGCGAACTGGCTTACGGCGCACAAGGCGTGGGCAGCATCCCGCCGCACAGCGTTCTGGTATTCGACGTCGAGCTGCTGGACGTTCTGTAATACCGAGCCTGCCTTGATGGCGGGCTAAAAAATGTGGGAGCGAGCTCGCTCGCGAAGGCGGTTTTTCAGTCGACTCATTCGTTGACTGATTTATCGCTTTCGCGAGCAAGCTCGCTCCCACAGGTTTTTTTAATGCTGCTCATATTTCGATCTTGTTGTGCAGCTCATTGGTCGGGCGCAACGCCCGGGCATAGCAGAACAGGAACAGATTGCGCACCAGCTCCTTGAGCACCAGCGGCTCGCTGGAGTTGAGGCTGCTGACGTCCAGATCACCTTGATCCTGCAGCTCATGCAAGGCTTCTTCTTCAAGCACCGCACAGACTTCGCCGGTTTCCCGATGGAGGATTCTGAGGTACGGGTGTGGGCGATCCAGCCAGGCGTCGATCAAATAAGTCATGGGTCTCATCTCCTTGAAAGGTTTCAATGAGAATAATTCTTATTCATCAAATAGCAAGTGCCTATTGGCGGATCGTGGATTTTTCCGGGTAAAGATTGTGTCAGGTCAAAATGGCTGGCTGATGGCCATGCGCGGATTTATTGAGCTGAAGCGGGGAGGGCAAAGCTCCATCCCACGGCTGGCGCAGGATGGATGACGCAAGGCTCAGACTTTTCTGACGAACTCGGATTTGAGCTTCATCGGGCCGATGCCGTCGATCTTGCAGTCGATGTCGTGATCGCCATCGCACAGGCGGATGTTCTTGACCTTGGTGCCGACCTTGACCACCAGCGACGTGCCTTTGACCTTGAGGTCCTTGATCACGGTGATGGTGTCGCCGTCCTGCAGGACGTTGCCGACCGAATCTTTCTTCACGGCATCATCGGCCGCCACTTCGGCTTCGCCGCTGGCAGACCACTCGTGGGCGCACTCGGGGCAGACCAGTTGGGTGCCGTCTTCGTAGGTGTATTCGGAATTGCATTTCGGGCAGGGTGGCAACGTGCTCACTAAGGTTCCTTGGGTATCAGGAGGGCTAAAGGGCGCACATTGTATAGGGTTTTACGCGGAGGAGGGCATAGCGCAGAAACAACTGTGGGAGCGAGCCTGCTCGCGAAAGCGCTGTGTCAGTCAACATTGAGTCGATTGGCAGATTGCTTTCGCGAGCAGGCTCGCTCCCACAGGGGATGAATCAGTGCGTGCGGGCGACCGCGAACTCGCTCAGTTCCACCAGCGCATCGCGGTATTCGCTGGCCGGCAGCGCCTCCAGGCACTTGATCGCGCGGGCCACGTAATCGCGGGCCAGTTGCGCGGTGTACTCCAGCGAGCCGGACGCTTCGACGGCGATGCGGATGCTTTCCAGGTCTTCGATCCCGCCTTTCTGGATCGCCTGACGCACCAGTGCCGCCTGTTCGGCCGTACCTTCGCGCATGGTGTAGATCAGCGGCAGGGTTGGCTTGCCTTCGGCCAGATCGTCGCCGACGTTCTTGCCCAGGGTTTCCGCGTCGCCTTTATAGTCGAGCAAGTCATCAACCAGCTGGAACGCCACACCCAGGTGATCGCCGAACGTGCGCAGGGCTTCACTCTGCTCGGCGGTCGCGCCAGCCAGGGCGGCGGCGCTGTGGGTCGAGGCTTCGAAGAGCATCGCGGTCTTGCCGCGGATGACTTCCATGTAGGTTTCTTCGCTGGTGCTGGCGTCACGCACCTTGGACAGCTGCAACACTTCGCCTTCAGCGATGATGCGCGTGGCCTGGGAGAGAATCTTCATCACCGGCATCGAGCCCAGTTCGACCATCATTTCGAACGAGCGCGAATACAGGAAGTCGCCGACCAGCACGCTCGGGGCATTGCCCCACATGGCGTTGGCGGTCGAGCGGCCACGGCGCATGCCGGACATGTCGACGACGTCGTCATGCAGCAGGGTCGCGGTGTGCAGGAATTCGATGGTGGCGGCCAGCAGGCGCATGTCGTCGCCTTCGCGACCCAGGGCCTTGCCACACAGCAACACTAATAAAGGACGCAGGCGTTTGCCGCCGGCCGACGTGATGTAATCGCCGATTTTCGATACCAGCGGCACTCGAGACGTCAGCTGCTTCTTGATGATGCCGTCGACGGCGCTAAAATCGTCCGCCACCGCGCGGTAGAAAGCTTGGGGTTGCATCAGCGAGAGTCGCTCCAGAAGGGTTGCGCGGCATGCTAGGACCCCCGTCCAGACCTGTCAAGGCGCGATGGACGGCCACTTGCGCGAGGCAGATTGCTTGCGTACAATCGCGCACCCTGAACTTCCTGGGCAGCACCTGCCTTACGCAATTGCACTTGGGCCGTTCCAGCCCCATGCAGCCATGCCAGCCAATACCTCTTCTTATAAAGAGCTGGGTGAGCAGGATTATCGGAGAAATACCATGTACGCAGTAATCGTTACCGGCGGTAAGCAATACAAGGTCGCTGAAGGTGAATACCTGAAGATCGAAAAACTGGAAATCGCTACTGGCGAATCCGTGACTTTTGATCGCGTTCTGCTGGTCGCCAATGGCGACGACGTGAACATCGGCGCACCAGTTGTTGCTGGCGCAACCGTCAAGGCTGAAGTGATCTCCCAAGGTCGTCACGATAAAGTCCGCATCATCAAGTTCCGTCGCCGTAAGCACCACATGAAGCGTATGGGCCACCGCCAGTGGTTCACCGAGATCAAAATCACCGGTATTCAGGCTTAATTACAGCCTAATTCCTCACTAGGAGAATTGAACTCATGGCACACAAAAAAGCTGGTGGTAGTACCCGTAACGGTCGCGACTCAGAAGCCAAACGCCTTGGCGTGAAGATGTATGGCGGCCAGGTCATCAAGGCCGGCAACATCATCGTGCGTCAGCGCGGCACCCAATTCCACGCTGGCTACGGCGTTGGCATGGGCAAGGATCACACTCTCTTCGCTAAAATCGAAGGCGTGATCAAGTTCGAAGTAAAGGGCGCCTTCGGTCGTCGTTACGTGAGCGTAATCGCGGCTTAATCGCGAGATCGCTGGAGAAGCCCTGTCTTGCGACGGGGCTTTTTCGTTTGTGGGGTGAGTCTCTTGCAAAGCTGTTTGTATGGGCTGTCGGCGTGCGATGCAGGTCGTGTCTTGGGGTCGCTGCGCTCATTTTTGCAAGAGTCTTATGTCTTGATTGTTTTTCGGCTCGTCCGTACGGCGAGAGGCGTTGGTTATGAAGTTTGTTGATGAAGTATCGATTCGCGTAAAGGCCGGTGACGGTGGCAACGGTGCCATGAGTTTCCGCCGGGAAAAATTCATTGAAAACGGCGGCCCGAACGGCGGTGATGGCGGTGACGGCGGTTCCATCTACATGATGGCCGACGAAAACCTCAATACCCTGGTCGACTACCGTTACACCCGTCACTTCGATGCCGAGCGTGGCTCCAACGGTGGCAGCACCGACTGCACCGGCAAGAAGGGCGAAGACCTGATCCTGCGCGTGCCGGTCGGCACTACCGTGATCGACTCCGCCACCCAGGAAGTCATCGGCGACCTGACCAAGGCTGGTCAGAAACTGATGGTGGTCCAGGGCGGCTGGCACGGTCTGGGTAACACCCGTTTCAAATCCAGTACCAACCGTGCGCCGCGTCAGACCACGCCAGGCAAGCCGGGCGAGCAGCGCGACCTGAAGCTGGAAATGAAAGTGCTGGCCGACGTCGGTCTGCTGGGCTTGCCGAACGCCGGTAAAAGTACCTTTATCCGTTCGGTCTCGGCCGCCAAGCCGAAAGTCGCCGACTACCCGTTCACCACACTGGTGCCGAACCTGGGTGTGGTCAGTGTCGATCGCTGGAAAAGCTTCGTCATTGCCGACATTCCGGGCTTGATCGAAGGCGCTTCCGACGGTGCCGGCCTGGGTATTCGCTTCCTCAAGCACCTGGCGCGTACGCGTCTGCTGCTGCACCTCGTCGACATGGCGCCGCTGGATGATTCCAGTGCTCCGGACGCAGCTGAAGTGATCGTCAACGAGCTGATCAAGTTCAGCCCGTCGCTGGCCGAGCGTGATCGCTGGCTGGTGCTGAACAAGTGCGATCAGATCCTTGAAGAAGAGCACGATGCTCGCGTCAAGGAAATCGTCGATCGCCTGGAATGGACTGGTCCGGTGTACGTGATCTCGGCCATCGCCAAGATCGGTACCGAGCGTCTGTGCCACGACATCATGCGTTACATGGAAGACCGTGCCGATCGCCTCGCCGCAGACCCTGCGTACAAGGAAGAGCTGGCCGATCTCGATCAGCGCATCGAAGACGAAGCCCGTGCGCAGTTGCAGGCGCTGGACGACAAGCGTGCCCTGCGTCGCAGTGGCGTGAAGTCGGTCCATGACATCGGCGACGATGACTGGGACGAAGAAGATGTGGATGACGAAGACGGTCCGGAAATCATTTACGTGCGTGACTGATCCGTTGCGATAAACTTGAACGCCGCTCAATCGAGCGGCGTTTTAGTATCCGGAAATCGATCGTTGGTCAGCAATCGCCACGATTAACGTCACGGGCAGTGCCAGGTCGCGCTGCCCTCAAGCTAAGGTTGAAGATGATGCGGAGCAAGGTGACAGGTGCGCAGCGTTGGGTCGTGAAGATCGGCAGCGCTTTGCTGACAGCTGACGGCAAAGGGCTGGATCGCGCGGCAATGAGTGTCTGGGTCGAGCAGATGGTGGCGCTGCATGAGGCGGGCGTCGAGTTGGTGCTGGTGTCCTCCGGGGCGGTGGCGGCCGGCATGAGTCGCTTGGGCTGGACCGCACGACCCAGTGCCATGCACGAGCTCCAGGCGGCCGCTGCAATCGGTCAGATGGGGTTGGTGCAGGCGTGGGAGTCGAGCTTCGCCGAGCATGGCCGGCACACTGCGCAGATTCTCCTGACCCACGACGACCTGTCCGACCGCAAGCGCTACCTCAATGCCCGAAGCACCTTGCGTGCACTGGTCGAGCTGAAAGTCATTCCGGTGATCAACGAAAACGACACTGTGGTCACCGATGAAATCCGTTTCGGCGACAACGACACGCTGGCGGCGCTGGTGGCCAATCTGGTCGAGGCCGATCTGCTGGTGATCCTCACTGATCGCGACGGCATGTTCGACGCCGATCCGCGCAACAATCCCGATGCGCAGCTGATTTATGAAGCGCGCGCCGATGATCCGACGCTCGATGCGGTTGCAGGTGGTACCGGCGGTGCGCTGGGGCGCGGCGGCATGCAGACCAAGTTGCGTGCGGCACGCCTGGCAGCGCGTTCCGGTGCGCACACCATCATCGTCGGCGGGCGCCTTGAGCGTGTGCTCGATCGCCTGAAGGCGGGCGAGCGCATTGGCACGCTGCTATCGCCGGAGCGTGGCATGCTCGCGGCGCGCAAGCAGTGGCTGGCCGGTCATCTGCAAACCCGTGGCACTCTGGTGCTGGATGAGGGGGCGGTGTCGGCGTTGTCCAAGGGCAACAAAAGCCTGCTGCCGGTGGGTGTGAAACTGGTTCAAGGCAGTTTCCGTCGCGGTGAGATGGTCGTCTGTGTGGCGCCGGACGGTCGGGAGATCGCTCGGGGGCTGGCCAATTACAGCGCCCTGGAAGCGCAAAAAATCATCGGTCAGTCGTCGGATGCGATTGTCGGTTTGCTCGGTTACATGGCGGAGCCGGAACTGGTTCACCGTGACAACCTGATTCTGGTTTAAGGAAAATTCGATGCGTGTAGCGAAAGGATTGTTGGGTCTGCTGATGGCCATGCCATTGCTGGTCTCGGCCGAGGAAATCGGTCAGGTGTCGACGGTGTTCAAGTTTGTCGGGCCGAATGACCGGATTGTGGTCGAAGCGTTCGACGATCCGAAAGTCGAAGGTGTGACCTGCTACCTGTCGCGCGCCAAGACGGGCGGAGTGAAGGGTGGTCTTGGTCTGGCCGAGGATCGCGCAGAGGCCTCGATCGCATGCCGTCAGGTCGGGCCGATCAAATTCAAGGGTGAGTTGAAGGACGGCGACGAGGTGTTCAAGGAGCGCACCTCGCTGGTGTTCAAGACCATGCAAGTGGTGCGTTTCCTCGACAAGAAGCGCAACACGCTGGTGTATCTGGTCTACAGCGATCGCTTGATCGAGGGTAGTCCGCAGAATGCCGTGACGGCGATCCCGATCCTGCCGTGGGTGCCGGTCCAGCAATAAGCGCCACCAATCCGAACTGTGGGGGCGAGCCTGCTCGCGAAGAGGTCATGTCGGTCGATAGAAATATCAACTGGCAGATCGCATTCGCAAGCGGGCTCGCTCCCACAGTTTTTTTGCCTGTAGCTTGTTAAATCACAGGCAATAAAAAACCGACCCTGAGGTCGGTTTTTTAATGACTACGTCGATTAAGCGGCTTCTTTCAGCGCTTTGACGTGGCCATTCAGACGGCTCTTATGACGAGCAGCCTTGTTCTTGTGGATGATGCCTTTATCGGCCATACGGTCGATAACTGGCACAGCCAGAACGTATGCAGCTTGAGCTTTTTCAGCGTCTTTTGCGTCGATGGCCTTAACTACATTCTTGATGTAGGTACGAACCATGGAACGCAGGCTGGCGTTGTGGCTGCGACGCTTCTCAGCCTGTTTTGCACGTTTTTTGGCGGAAGGTGAGTTGGCCACCGTCGAGCTCCTCGAAAGACTTTTTAGGAAATAGCAAACAAAATAGGCCGCGAATCATGCCGATGAAGACTTGTCTTGTCAAGGGCACTTGAATCGTTCCGCTAAGTGGTAGGTATAAAGAGGCGGGATATTTATTTCCGGCGCTTGACCTGTAAACTCGCGAGCTTTGGCTCTGTGCTGTTGCGGCGCGGAGTATCGCACAAGTAGGCGCATTGTTCGCCTGCTGTTTATCGACAGGCACAAACTCTCTCAATGAATCTGCTCAAATCGTTGGCCGCCGTCAGCTCTATCACGATGCTTTCCCGGATTCTGGGTTTTGTTCGTGACACGCTGATCGCGCGAACATTCGGCGCCGGGATGGCCACGGATGCCTTCTTTATTGCTTTCAAACTGCCCAACCTGCTGCGGCGCATCTTTGCCGAAGGGGCTTTCTCCCAGGCGTTCGTGCCGATCCTGGCCGAATATAAAAGCCAGCAGGGCGAAGAGGCGACGCGCACCTTCATTGCCTATGTATCGGGCCTGTTGACGCTGGTGTTGGCGGTTGTGACTGCACTGGGCATGATCGCCGCCCCCTGGGTGATCTGGGCCACGGCGCCCGGTTTTACCGATACCCCGGAAAAATTCCAGCTCACCTCCGATCTGTTGCGGGTGACCTTTCCTTATATATTGCTGATCTCGCTGTCGTCGCTGGCCGGCGCGATTCTGAATACCTGGAACCGCTTCTCGGTGCCGGCCTTCGTACCGACTCTGCTCAACGTCAGCATGATCGTGTTTTCGCTGTTCCTCACGCCGTATTTCGATCCGCCGGTCATGGCTCTTGGCTGGGCGGTGCTGGTAGGTGGTCTGGCGCAGTTGCTGTATCAGCTGCCGCACCTGAAAAAGATCGGCATGCTCGTGCTACCACGCCTGAACCTGCGCGACAGCGGCGTGTGGCGGGTGATGAAGCAGATGCTGCCGGCGATTCTCGGCGTGTCGGTCAGTCAGATTTCGCTGATCATCAACACCATCTTCGCCTCGTTTCTGGTCGCAGGTTCGGTGTCGTGGATGTATTACGCCGACCGCTTGATGGAATTGCCGTCGGGCGTATTGGGCGTGGCGCTCGGCACGATTCTTCTGCCAACGCTGGCCAAGACCTACGCCAGCAAGGATCGCCACGAATACTCGCGGATCCTCGATTGGGGGCTGCGCCTGTGCTTTGTGCTGGTGTTGCCGTGCGCGCTGGCACTGGGGATTCTTGCCGAGCCGCTGACTGTTTCGTTGTTCCAGTACGGTCAGTTCAGTGGCTTTGATGCCGAGATGACCCAACGCGCGCTGATTGCCTATTCGGTCGGCCTGCTCGGGATTATCGTGATCAAAGTGCTGGCGCCGGGCTTTTATGCGCAACAGAACATTCGCACCCCGGTGAAAATCGCAATTTTCACGCTGGTCTGCACGCAGTTGTTCAACCTGGCGTTGATCGGCCCACTAGCCCACGCCGGCCTTGCCTTGGCGATCAGTGCCGGTGCTTGCCTGAACGCCGGGCTGCTGTTCTATCAACTGCGCAAGCAAAAGATGTATCAACCGCAACCGGGCTGGGGCAAATTCGGCTTCAAGCTGGTCGTTGCGGTGACCGTGATGTCGGCGGTGTTGCTGGCCGGCATGCATTTCATGCCCGCCTGGGATGAGGGCCATATGTTTGAGCGCTTCTTGCGCCTGGGTGCGCTGGTAGTTGCTGGCGTGGTGGCGTATTTCGGTATGTTGCTGTTGCTGGGTTTCCGCCTGCGAGACTTCAATCGCAAGGCCTTGAGCTGAGGTTTCAGCCTTCATGAGCAGGCATGGGCCGGCGGTTTTGTCGGCTCGTTCACTTTGCGTTACGGTGTTGCCTGTCGTCGGCCGTCGGGTGTGGTTATAATCGACCACTTTATGAGCAAGAAGCGCGTTATGCAGCTGGTTCGAGGCCTCCACAACTTGCGCCCCCAGCATCGGGGCTGCGTCGCCACTATTGGCAACTTTGACGGTGTTCACCGTGGTCACCAGGCTATCCTGGCCCGGCTGCGTGAGCGTGCGCTCGAGTTGGGCGTACCCAGCTGCGTGGTGATTTTCGAGCCGCAGCCGCGGGAGTTCTTTGCTCCCGACACCGCACCGGCACGTCTGGCGCGGTTGCGCGACAAGCTGCAGTTACTGGCCGCTGAAGGCGTCGACCGGGTCTTGTGCCTGGCTTTCAACCAACGGCTGAGCAAGCTCAGCGCCAGTGAGTTCGTCGATACCATTCTGGTCGATGGCCTTGGCGTGCAGCATCTGGAGGTCGGTGATGATTTCCGTTTCGGTTGCGACCGCCTCGGCGATTTCGATTTTCTGATGCAGGCCGGGCAGGTTCACGGTTTCACCGTCGAAGCGGCGCAAACCGTCGAGCTGGACGGCATTCGCGTCAGCAGCACGCAGGTGCGCAACGCCTTGGCTGCGGCCGATTTTGCCTTGGCCGAACGCTTGCTCGGCCGTCCGTACCGCATCGCCGGTCGCGTGCTGCATGGGCAGAAACTGGCCCGGCAACTGGGCACGCCCACTGCCAACATTCAACTCAAGCGTCGTCGCGTGCCGTTTACCGGGGTGTATCTGGTGAATGTCGACATCGACGGCAAGACCTGGCCCGGCGTCGCCAATATCGGCGTGCGCCCCACGGTGCAAGGAGATGGCAAAGCCCACCTCGAGGTCCATCTGTTAGATTTTGCCGGCGATCTGTATGACCGGCGTTTGACGGTGGTTTTCCACCAAAAGCTGCGTGAAGAGCAGCGCTTCGCCTCTCTGGAGGCATTGAAAACGGCGATCAATGCGGATGTCGCCACCGCCCGTGCACTAGCCGCACCTAGCGCCCATCGCTAATGAAGAGCCTTAAATGACCGACTATAAAGCCACGCTAAACCTTCCGGACACCGCCTTCCCAATGAAGGCCGGCCTGCCACAGCGCGAACCGCAGATCCTGCAGCGCTGGGACAGTATTGGCCTGTACGGAAAGTTGCGCGAGATTGGCAAGGATCGTCCGAAGTTCGTCCTGCACGACGGCCCTCCGTACGCCAACGGCACGATCCACATCGGTCACGCACTGAACAAGATTCTCAAGGACATGATCATCCGCTCGAAAACCCTGTCGGGTTTCGACGCGCCGTATGTCCCGGGCTGGGACTGCCACGGCCTGCCGATCGAGCACAAGGTGGAAGTGACCCACGGCAAGAACCTCGGCGCGGATAAGACCCGCGAGCTGTGCCGTGCCTACGCCACCGAGCAGATCGAAGGGCAGAAGTCCGAGTTCATCCGTCTCGGCGTGCTGGGCGACTTCGCCAATCCGTACAAGACCATGGATTTCAAGAACGAGGCCGGTGAAATCCGCGCCCTCGCCGAAATCGTCAAGGGTGGTTTTGTCTTCAAGGGCCTCAAGCCGGTGAACTGGTGCTTCGATTGCGGTTCGGCTCTGGCTGAAGCGGAAGTCGAGTACGAGAACAAGAAGTCCTCGACCATCGACGTTGCGTTCCCGATCGCCGACGAAGCCAAACTGGCTGCGGCCTTCGGTCTGGCGTCGCTGAGCAAACCTGCTGCGATCGTGATCTGGACCACCACCCCGTGGACCATCCCGGCCAACCAGGCGCTGAACGTGCACCCGGAATTCAACTACGCCCTGGTCGATATCGGCGACAAGCTGCTGGTGCTGGCTGAAGAGCTGGTCGAAGCCTGTCTGGCGCGCTATGGCGTGCAAGGTTCGGTCGTCGCCACCACCACCGGTAAAGAGCTGGAGCTGATCAACTTCCGTCACCCGTTCTATGATCGTCTGTCGCCGGTGTACCTGGCTGACTACGTCGAACTGGGCGCAGGCACCGGCGTGGTTCACTCCGCCCCGGCCTATGGCGTGGACGACTTCGTGACCTGCAAGAAATACGGCATGGTCAACGACGATATCCTCAACCCGGTACAGAGCAACGGCGTGTACGTGCCGTCGCTGGAATTCTTCGGCGGCCAGTTCATCTGGAAGGCCAACCCGGCCATCGTCGAAAAACTGACCGAAGTCGGTGCGCTGATGCACACCACCGTCATCGAACACAGCTACATGCACTGCTGGCGCCACAAGACCCCGCTGATCTACCGCGCTACTGCGCAGTGGTTCATCGGCATGGACAAGGAGCCAACCAGCGGCGACACCCTGCGCGTGCGCTCGCTCAAAGCCATCGAAGACACCAAGTTCGTTCCGGCCTGGGGCCAGGCGCGCCTGCACTCGATGATCGCCAATCGTCCGGACTGGTGCATCTCGCGTCAGCGCAACTGGGGCGTGCCGATCCCGTTCTTCCTCAACAAGGAAAGCGGCGAGCTGCACCCGCGTACCGTCGAGCTGATGGAAGAAGTCGCCAAACGCGTTGAAGTCGAAGGCATCGAAGCCTGGTTCAAACTCGACGCCGCCGAACTGCTGGGCGATGAAGCGCCGCAATACGACAAGATCAGCGACACCCTTGACGTCTGGTTCGACTCCGGCACCACGCACTGGCACGTCCTGCGCGGTTCGCACCCGATGGGCCACGAGAGCGGCCCGCGTGCCGACCTCTACCTGGAAGGTTCCGACCAGCACCGTGGCTGGTTCCACTCGTCCTTGCTCACCGGTTGCGCCATCGACAACCACGCGCCTTATCGCGAGCTGCTGACGCACGGCTTCACCGTGGACGAGTCCGGCCGCAAGATGTCCAAGTCGCTGAAAAACGTGATTGAGCCGAAGAAGATCAACGATACGCTGGGCGCCGACATCATGCGTCTTTGGGTCGCGTCGACCGACTACTCTGGCGAAATCGCTGTGTCGGATCAGATCCTGACCCGCAGCGCCGATGCCTATCGTCGTATCCGTAACACCGCGCGCTTCCTGCTTTCCAACCTGACCGGTTTCAATCCGGCCACCGACCTGCTGCCGGCTGAAGACATGCTGGCGCTGGATCGCTGGGCGGTGGATCGCACGCTGCTGCTGCAACGCGAGTTGCAAGAGCACTACGGCGAATACCGTTTCTGGAACGTGTACTCGAAGATCCACAACTTCTGCGTGCAGGAGCTGGGTGGTTTCTACCTCGACATCATCAAGGACCGCCAGTACACCACCGGTGCCGACAGCAAGGCCCGGCGCTCGTGCCAGACCGCGCTGTTCCACATCTCCGAGGCGCTGGTGCGCTGGATCGCGCCGATCCTCGCCTTCACTGCCGACGAGCTGTGGCAATACCTGCCGGGCGAGCGTAACGAGTCGGTCATGCTCAACACCTGGTACGAAGGCCTGACCGAGCTGCCGGAAGGCTTCGAGCTGGGTCGCGCCTACTGGGATCGCATCATGGAAGTGAAAGTCGCGGTCAACAAAGAGATGGAAATCCAGCGTGCGGCGAAAGCCGTCGGTGGCAACCTGCAGGCCGAAGTGACGCTGTTTGCCGAAGAGGCGCTGAGCGCCGACCTGGCCAAGCTGAGCAACGAGCTGCGCTTTGTCCTGATCACCTCGACTGCCAGCGTTGCACCATTCGTGCAGGCTCCGGCCGATGCAGTGGCCACCGAAGTCAGCGGTCTGAAACTGAAGATCGTCAAATCGGCGTTCCCGAAATGCGCGCGGTGCTGGCATTGCCGCGAAGACGTCGGCGTGAACCCGGAGCATCCGGAAATCTGCGGTCGTTGCGTCGACAACATCAGCGGTGCTGGCGAGGTTCGTCACTATGCCTGATGCCATTGGCCGTTTCGGACGGCTGAGCTGGCTGTGGTTGAGCCTGCTGGTCCTGGTCATTGACCAGGCCAGCAAGTTCTACTTCGAAAGCAAGCTCGAAATGTTCCAACAGATCGTGATCATTCCCGATCTGTTCAGCTGGACGCTGGCCTACAACACTGGCGCTGCGTTCAGCTTCCTCGCCGACAGCTCCGGCTGGCAGCGCTGGCTGTTTGCGCTGATCGCCATTGTCGTCAGTGCGGTACTGGTGGTCTGGCTCAAGCGTTTGGGTCGCAACGAAACCTGGCTGGCCGTCGCCCTGGCACTGGTGCTGGGTGGCGCGCTGGGCAACCTGTATGACCGCATTGCCCTGGGCCATGTGATCGACTTCATTCTGGTGCACTGGCAGAACCGCTGGTATTTCCCGGCGTTCAACATTGCCGACAGCGCGATCACCGTTGGCGCGATCATGCTGGCACTGGACATGTTCAAATCGAAGAAAACCGAAGAGGCTGCTCATGACTGAACCGCAATCGACTGAGCAACGCATCGGCCAGAACACCGAAGTCACCCTGCACTTTGCCTTGCGCCTGGAAAACGGTGACACCGTCGACAGTACCTTCGACAAGGCCCCGGCGACCTTCAAGGTCGGCGATGGCAACCTGCTGCCGGGTTTCGAAGCCGCACTGTTTGGCTTCAAGGCCGGCGACAGGCGCACAGTGACCGTTGAGCCGGAAAACGCTTTCGGACAGCCAAACCCGCAGAACGTGCAGACCATCCCGCGTTCGCAGTTCAACGACATGGAGTTGTCGCCGGGTCTGCTGGTGATCTTCAACGATGCGGCCAATACTGAATTGCCAGGAGTGGTGAAGGAATTCGATGACACGCAAGTGACCGTCGACTTCAACCACCCGCTGGCGGGCAAGACGCTGACCTTTGACGTGGAAATCATTTCCGTCAAAGCGATCTAAAAATGCAGGAGTGAGCTTCTGTGGCGAGGGGATTCATCCCCGCTGGGGTGCGAAGCGCCCCCAGACCAGTCAACGGATTCTGAGATAAGTCCGTTGAAGGTCTGCGACTGCTACGCAGCCGAGCGGGGATGATTCCCCTCGCCACAACAAGCAGGTCTCCACAGTCTGTTTTCCATTGTTTTCGCGCGCAAGACACGAGGCACAGCATGCAAATTAAACTCGCCAACCCCCGTGGCTTCTGCGCCGGTGTGGACCGGGCGATCGAAATCGTCAACCGCGCCCTGGAAGTCTTCGGGCCGCCGATCTATGTGCGTCATGAAGTGGTGCACAACAAGTTCGTCGTCGAAGACCTGCGCAGCCGTGGCGCGATTTTCGTCGAAGAGCTCGATCAGGTGCCCGATGACGTGATCGTCATCTTCAGCGCCCACGGTGTTTCCCAAGCCGTGCGCAATGAAGCTGCAGGTCGTGGCCTGAAAGTCTTCGATGCAACCTGCCCGCTGGTGACGAAGGTGCACATCGAAGTCGCCAAATACAGCCGCGACGGTCGTGAATGCATCCTGATCGGCCACGCCGGTCACCCGGAAGTCGAAGGCACCATGGGCCAGTACGACGCCAGCAATGGCGGCGCGATCTACCTCGTTGAAGACGAAAAGGACGTGGCCGCATTGCAGGTGCGCGATCCGGAAAGACTCGCTTTCGTCACCCAGACAACCTTGTCGATGGACGATACCAGTCGCGTGATTGATGCCCTGCGCACGCGCTTCCCGGCCATCGGTGGTCCGCGCAAGGACGACATCTGCTACGCCACACAAAACCGCCAGGACGCCGTCAAGCAACTGGCCGACGAGTGCGACGTGGTGCTGGTGGTCGGCAGCCCGAACAGTTCCAACTCCAACCGTCTGCGTGAACTGGCTGAGCGTATGGCGACTCCGGCGTACCTGATCGACGGTGCCGAGGACCTGCAACAGAGCTGGTTCGACGGCGTCGAGCGCATTGGCATTACCGCTGGCGCCTCGGCGCCGGAAGTGCTGGTCCGGGGCGTGATCCAGCAATTGCAGGCCTGGGGCGCGACCGGTGCCGATGAGCTGGCTGGCCGTGAGGAGAACATCACGTTCTCGATGCCGAAAGAGCTGCGCGTCCGTTCGATCTGACGCTTCTGCTTTTGTCGCACAGCGCCTGTTCGGTCTCCTGACTGCTCAGGCGCACGCGACCGGTCGCCGCCAGCACGATCTGCCGCTGGCTGACCGGCTCGCGCGGCGAGCAGATGTGTATCGTCCCCGCCTGAAATCGCCGCCCCGGCATCAGTGGCTGCCCCAGATGACTGAAGCGCACATAGCGGCTCACCCACCAGTTGCCGACAATCGGCACTTTCGCCTCACTGGCGCGTTCAACCAGCAGCGGATTGCTGCTGTCCTCCGGCCCCTTGCCGCTTCTATCCAGAATGATCCGCCAACCCTGACTCCAGTCACTCCCGATGCCATGGATCACCACGCTCTGATTGTGCGTGATGGCCAGTGTGCGAGCGTGGCGGATGCCTTCGAGCAGCGACTGCGCTGCGTGGTCGCGCTGATTCGCTTGCTTGAGCGCGGCGAACGCCGGGCTGACCAGCAGCAGAACAATTGCGCCAATCGCCAGTCCCATAAGCAGTTCAATCAGGCTGAAACCGTGTTGCGGCATGAAAAATCCCTCCGTGGAATGGTATGAGCAGCGCAATCCGTGCGCCGCGCAGGGCAAATCAGTCGGCGCGTGCCGAGCGAATGTTCTAGCGTGTAAAAGCAGGTATAGCCGACGGCAACGGAGGGCACCGATGGATCTTCGTACAAAAGGTTTCACGCTGGTCGAGTTGCTGGTCGCCATCGCGGTGTTCCTGATACTGATCACGCTGGCGGTGCCGGCCTTTACCCGTACGATCCAGAGCAGCAGGGCGGATACCGAAGTCGGCGACTTGCAGCGGGCGATCAATTTCGCTCGCCTCGAGGCAATCAATCGCGGCGTGACCACGCGTCTGCGTCCGACCGCTGGCGGCAGTGTCTGGACCGGTGAACTGGCGGTCTACGACAGTACTGGCAATCCGGCCAATGTGTTGCGGGTTGTTCCAGCAATGAGCAGTGGCGCGACTCTGACGCTACCCTCAGGAGTGACCGCACTGGATTTCAACAATCTTGGTGGTCTGGCGGCACCGTCGACGGCGGTAGTCATCGGTTACACGCTGGGCACGCAAAGCAGGACGCTGAACGTGTGTTTGAACGGACGCATTCAACTGGGTGGAAATTGCGGATGAGGGCAGGGAGCAAAAACCCACAGGAGGGCATGACGCTGATCGAAGTGCTGGTCGCGCTGCTGATTCTCACCGTCGGGCTGTTGGGCGCAGCGGCGGTGCAGCTCAATGCGCTGAAGTACACCGACAGTTCGCGGATGACCAGTCAGGCCAGCTTCATCGCCTATGACATGATGGATCGCATCCGCGCCAATTCCGGCGCCAACTACACCGTTACGCCACCGACCTCGGGCAATCTCAGTAATGCGCGGGACCAGGACCTCTACGACTTCACCACCAACATCGCCAACTTCGGCGGCCCGACCGCGACGGGCAGCATCACCCTCAACCAGCGGGTCTACACCATCACCATTACCTGGAGCGACGCGCGCGCGGCCAACGCTGCCAGTGCCCAGCGCAGTTTCGTCCTGAGCAGCCGTGCGGCGGTCGATCCGGTGGCCACACCATGAAGCGTGCCAGTCGTGGTTTCGGCCTGATCGAGTTGCTGATTGCCCTGGCTTTGGGGCTGATCGTCGTGCTCGGCGTGGTACAGATTTTCATCGCCGCAAAAAACACCTACGTCAGTCAGAACAGCGCCGCAGCGATGCAGGAAGACGCGCGCTTCGTTCTCAGCAAAATGATTCAGGAAATCCGCATGGTCGGCATGTTCGGCTGCCTCGGCACCATCGTCGACTCCAGCTCAGCAGGGGATTTCAACACTGCGCAACTCATCCCGATCAACTGGGATAACGCCAGTCTCAAGCTGACCCTGGTCACCGCCGATGTCGGCAGCGGCGGGGGAACGCCGACCTGGACGGTGATTTCCGACTGCCGCAACAGTGCAGTCGCCTACAGCGGATTGCGCAACCCGACCACGGGCCAGATCGCGTTCCCGATCCGGCGCCTGATCTACAGTTTCAGCAATAACCAGATCCTCATGGGCACTGGCAGCGGCAATCCGGCGCAGCAAGTGCTGGTGAACAACGTCAGCGCCTTCAACGTCACCTTCGGCCTTGCCAGTTCGGCGACCGACGTCGCAGCCTCAACCTACAGCAGCAACCCTGGCGATCCCGCGCGCATCCGCAGCGTGCGCCTGAGCCTGACCCTCACCGACCCGAACAATCGGGTGCGCAATCAAACCTTCAACGTGGTTGCGGCATTGCGCAACCGCTTGCCATGAGGGGGCGGCGATGAGGATATCCTTGCAACAACGTCAGGCCCAGCGCGGCATGGTCCTGTTGGTGAGCCTGGTGTTTCTGCTGTTGCTCACATTGATCGGTTTGTCCTCGATGCAGAGCGCCAACCTGCAAGAGAAAATGGCCGGCAGCGTAAGCCTGCGCAATCAATCGTTTCAGGCTGCGGAAGCGGCGTTGCGTATCGGCGAAAGTGCGGTGCAGCTGGACAGTTACTCGTTGGCGGTGTGTAGCGGCACGAACCAATGTCTGCCGCCGGCGGAGTCGTCAGTGGTCAGCTCGGCCGGCTTCAATTCGACCTCCGGGGTGACCTGGATCGCCGCCGGTAATGGCTTTTATGGCGTGCAGAACATCGGCACGACCCTGACGGCGGTGAACGTGCCGAGTAACACTTCGGCGACGTTGTATCGAGTCACTGCGGTCGGCATCGCCGGCAATTCGCGTAGCGTGGTGGAGAGTGTCTATGCGAAGTATTGAGCGCGGCCTGTCGCTGCTGATCGGCATGCTGCTGAGTTGCTACCTGGCGGCACCGGCCTGGGCTTTCACGCCTTCCGATTCGCCATTGCTGAGCGCGGCTGCGGTGGCGCCCAACGTGATGCTGCTGATCGATGACTCGGGGAGTATGAACAGCATCATCTACGCCGCCGGATTCGACCCAAACGTCAACCGCACTCCCGCCCGGCAGTGCAATGCCTTCCTCGGATTGTGCTCTGCACTCAATGCGCCGCAGATTACTGGCGACACAGTGTTTCTATCGAGCCTGCCGACTTCCGGGTGCTCGGGAGGCGCCTATGCGTTCTACAACAACAGCGTGGCGCCGTTGTGCCTCAAGCTCCCAGACCCGGTAGGCAACGAGAACACTCGGTATTCCGCCGATTACATTTCCTACATAGTCAGCCTCGCCAACAGCACCGGCACCCGCGACTTCACTACGGGGGCGATTCCCAACGATTACCGGATGAACGTGGCGCGCAACGTTTCCACCGCACTGGTGAGCAGCAACCGCACTTTGCGCATGGGCCTGTCGACATTCAATCCGGCGACCAGCAGCAACCCGGGCAACGGCGGTTTCATCGCCCGCTCGATCACCGATTTGTCACCCGTCGCGGGCAGCGTCACCCAGGCCCAGGTAGACACCAACTACAACGCGCTGATCTCATCGATCAACGGCTTGAACGCCGTGGCCAACACGCCATTGGCCGAGAGCTATTACGAAGTCACGCGCTACATGCGTGGGTTGGCGCCTTACTACAACGGCACGCCGGCGAGCTATACCAGTCCGATTCAATACCGCTGCCAGAAAAACTACGGCGTGGTGATTACCGATGGCTTGCCGACCTATGACCGTACCTTCCCGACCAACGATCCGCTGGGAGGCAGCCGGCTACCGAACTGGGATGGCGTGAATAACGATGGCGACAACCTCAACGGCGACGGCGAAGGTGACACTCTGTATCTGGATGACATCGCCAAATTCGCCTTCGACATCGACATGCGTTCGACCGGTACTGACGCAGCAGGCAAGAGCTGGAACGCGGTGGATTTTCCCCGGCAGAACATGAACACCTACACCGTGGGTTTCGCGGCGGATAACGACATGTTGTCCGACGCCGCCAGTTACGGGCAGGGCAGGTACTACCAGGCGACCGACAGCTCCGGGCTCAATGCGGCGTTATCGTCGGCATTGAGCGATATCACTTCCAAGGCCGGCTCCGGTGGTGCCGGTGTTGCCAGCAGCAGTACGTTGACCAGTGGCAGCAGTTTTTACCAGACAACCTACGATCCCAAGGATTGGCGCGGCACGATCAGGTCGTTCGGCTTTACCTCGACCGGCACGGTAAATACCTCGGCGGCGCAATGGTCGACCGACACCACCATCGTGCCCTCTGCCACAGCGCCGAATTTCCAGTCATGGAACACCTTGAGCAACACGCCCATTGCCCTGGCACTCCTCAACTTTTCCCCGGCGCAGCAGACTACGCTGAATCAGGGGTTGCCCGCCGGAATCAACGGTAATGATCTGGTGGAGTGGAGCAAAGGGACCAACAGGGCCGGGCTCAAAGTGCGCACTGCGCTGCTGGGTGACATCATCAATTCGCCGCTGGTGCTCGCGTCGCCTTCGGACAAGACCGCATCCGACTTGACGGGTGACAGCAGTTACACCAACTACCTGACCACCAAGGCTGCGAACATGAATACCAGTCTGGTAGTGAACGCCAACGACGGTTTCGTCAATGTGATCAATTCGACGAACGGCACCCGCCGTTATGCCTACATGCCCTCCAGCGTGCTGCCTTCGTTGCGGCTGATTGCGGATACCAATTACGTCAACGGCGTCAGCCACAAGTTTCTCGTGGACGGTCAGGTCGGCGTGTTCGATGCGCAGGCCGGCACCACCTGGAGAACGCTGGCCATTGGCGGAACGGGGGCCGGTGGTAAAACCTTCTACGGACTGCAACTGTTCGATGCCTCGGCAGGCAATGTGATCAAGGCACTGTGGGAAGTCAGTGCGCCGGCTACGGCCAATGCGTCGAATGCTTTCAATGATCTGGGTTACGCCTACGCCCGTCCGGAAGTCGCACGCTTGGCCAATGGTCGCTGGGCGACATTCATCGCCAATGGTTACGGCAGCAATTCGGGGGTTGCAGCGTTGTATGTGCTGGATGCGCTGGATGGTTCGCTGATCAGGAAAATCGTCATCGACAGCACGGAAACCACTAACGGTCTGTCTTCGGTAAAACTCAGGGTCAATTCCTCGAACGTAGTGCAGGCTGCCTACGCTGGTGACCTGAAGGGGCGTATGTGGAAATTCGACTTGAGCGCACCCGGGGCAGAAAGCTGGGGCGTGGCGTTTGCCGGCAAGCCATTGTTCACCGCCCCGGGCGGGGCAACGCAGCCGATCACCGCGCAACCGCTGCTGGCGGATAATCCGCAGGGCGGCAAGCAGGTGTTCTTTGGCACCGGCAAGTTCAACGAGACTGCCGACAAGACCAACAAGGATCTGCAGGCGTTCTATTCGATCTGGGATGCGGAAGGAGGCTCAGGGCAAATCACCGTTAGCAGCTTGCAGGCACAGGCGATTACCGGCTCGTTCTCCGGCAGTTCCGGGCAGTTTCTGACCACCAGCCAGAATGAAACGACGTATCCGGCAGAGAAAGGGTGGTATCTGCCGCTGGCGTATAACAACGTGCTGACCGGTGAACGCGTGATCAATCAGGCCAGTATTGTATTGGGGCGAGTTGTTTTCACCACTGCCAGCGTCGATACCACCGACCCTTGTTCGAGTTTTGGTACGGGCCGACTGGTCGAACTCGATGCGTTCAACGGTAAGATGCTCAACTACGCCGTGATCGACACCACCGGTGACCGTTTGGTCGACAGCAACGATACGATATCCAGTGGCGTGATTTTTACCGGCGGCATTCCGACCCTGAACTTCATCTCGGCTAACGGCGAGCGCAAGGGCACGACTGACACCAGCGGCGCGGTCACGGTCATTGTGGAAAAAGGTGGCGGCGGCAGCCGTCGTATCATGTGGCGACAAATCCAGTAAGCGAGAATTTGAGGCATGCGCAGATCCAGCCGAGGTTTTACCCTGATCGAGATCATGATCGTCATCGCGATTATCGGGATCATCCTCACCATCAGCATTCCCAGCTACAACGAATACGTGAAGAAGGGCCGTCGCGCCGAAGTGGTCTCGCTGCTCTCGGAGCAGGCGCAGACCCTCGAACGCTTCTACACCCGCAACAATGTCTACACCGGCGTCACCGGACTGAGCACGGGCAATGATTTCTATACCATCACCCCGACGCTGACCGACCAGACCTTTGTGCTCACCGCGATTCGTAAAACCGGCTCGGCCATGGCCACCGACAAATGCGGGGATTTCACCCTGACCAACACCGGCGTGCGAAGCATGAACAACGCGACCACCGGAGTGACCGCCAAGGATTGCTGGGGCCGCTGACGCATTCTTTTTCGGGCGCCTTTTGCGCCCACTGTCTTTTTTACGGTTGGATCAAACATGACCAGGCAACAGCAAGTGGTGATTGTCGGCGGCGGGGTGATTGGCCTGCTCACTGCCTACAATCTCGCCTCCGAAGTGCGCAGCGTGGTGCTGCTGGATCGCTCGAATGTCGGCCAGGAATCGTCCTGGGCTGGCGGCGGCATCGTCTCGCCGTTATACCCGTGGCGCTACAGTCCGGCAGTCACCGCGCTGGCGCATTGGTCGCAGGATTTTTATCCACAGCTCGGCGAGCGCTTGTTTGCTGACACTGGCGTTGATCCTGAAGTGCACACCACTGGTCTGTATTGGTTGGATCTGGACGATGAAGCCGCAGCCATGGCCTGGGCCGCGCGGGAAAATCGGCCGCTGCGGGCTGTGGATATCTCGGCGGCACATGACGCGGTGCCGGTGCTCGGCAGCGGTTTCAGCCGAGCGATCTACATGGCCGATGTCGCCAACGTGCGCAATCCACGGCTGGTCAAATCGCTGAAAGCCGCGCTGCTGGCGCTGCCGAACGTGACGATTCACGAGCAATGCGAAGTCAGTGGTTTCGTCCGCGAGGGCGAGCGCGTGGTTGGCGTGCAAACCTCCACTGGGGTGATGAGCGGCGACGAGTTTGTGCTGACGGCGGGGGCGTGGAGCGGCGATCTGCTCAAGACGCTGAGCCTGACGTTGCCGGTCGAGCCGGTCAAAGGCCAGATGATTCTCTATAAGTGTGCGGCTGATTTCCTGCCGAGCATGGTGCTGGCCAAGGGGCGATATGCGATCCCGCGTCGCGACGGTCACATTCTGATTGGCAGCACGCTGGAGCACGAAGGTTACGACAAGACCCCGACCGACATAGCGCTGCAAAGCCTCAAGGCCTCGGCAATCGAATTGCTGCCGGCGTTGGCGGATGCCGAGGTGGTCGGGCACTGGGCCGGGCTGCGGCCGGGGTCGCCGGAAGGCATTCCCTTTATTGGTCGGGTACCGGGGGCCGAAGGTTTGTGGCTGAACTGCGGGCATTACCGCAACGGGCTGGTGCTGGCGCCGGCGTCATGCCAGTTGTTCGCCGATGTCATGCTGGGGCGAGCGCCGATTATTGATCCGGCGCCGTATGCGCCTGAGGGCCGGATTTAGTCAGAGGCTGGTAGACCGCCTTCGCGAGCAGGCTCGCTCCCACAGGAATACTCATTCCAAATGTGGGAGCGAGCCTGCTCGCGAAGGGGCCTTCAATCCAGTCCCAATTTCTTCAGCCGATAACGCATCGACCTGAACGACAGACTCAACCGCTGCGCCGCCGCCGTGCGGTTCCAGCGGGTTTCCTCCAGCGCCTGCAAAATCAGCTTCCTCTCGACGCTCTCCAGATAATCCTCAAGATTGTCGACCTGCGTCAGATCGGCCATCGCCCCGTCCGCCGTGCAATTGCCTTCGCTCAAACGCAGATCCTGCGCTTCGATCGTGCGGTTTTCACACAGGGTGTGCGCGCGTTCGAGAACATTCTCCAGTTCGCGCACATTGCCGGGAAAGCGATAGTTCTTCAGCGCCTCGAGCGCTTGCGGATGCAGGCGCGCTTCGGGTTGTCCGGTGTCTTTGGCCAGGCGCTTGAGCACGTGCATGGCAAGCGCCTCGATGTCGTCGCGGCGTTCGCGCAGGGACGGCACGCGCAGTTCGATGACGTTGAGCCGGTAATACAGATCCTGGCGGAAGCGTTCGGCCGAAACTTCGGCTTCAAGGTCTTTGTGCGTGGCGCAAAGGATACGCACGTCGACCACCGTTTCCTGCTGGCCGCCGACGCTGCGCACGGCTTTTTCCTGGATCGCTCGCAGCAGTTTTACCTGCATCGACAGCGGCAGGTCGGCGACTTCATCGAGAAACAGAGTGCCGCCATGGGCCGCCTGGAATAGCCCCGGCTTGTCTTCGACGGCACCGGTGAAGCTGCCTTTGCGGTGGCCGAAAAATTCGCTTTCCATCAGTTCCGACGGAATTGCCCCGCAGTTCACCGGCACAAACGGCTGGCTGGCGCGCGGGCCTTGTTCGTGAATCAGACGTGCGACCAGTTCTTTGCCGCTGCCGGATTCACCACTGATGTACACCGGCGCCTGGCTGCGCGCGAGCTTGTCGATCTGCTTGCGCAGATTGGCCATCGGCTGCGAGTCGCCCAGCAACCGTCGCTCGATTGCCGTGCTCAGGCCGCCCGCTGTCGGCAGGCGCAGCGCCGAGCTGACCAGTTCGCGCAATCGCGGCAGCTCCACCGGTTTGGTGAGGAAATCGAACGCCCCGGCCTTCAATGCATTGATGGCCGTTTCCAGGCTTCCGTACGCAGTGATCATCGCCACCGGCAGGTTTGGATCGCGTTGCTGAATGTGTTGCACGAGCTCCAGCCCGGTGCCGTCGGGCAGGCGCATGTCGGTCAGGCACAGGTCAAAGTGCTCGCGCTGCAACAGCGCCTGAGCCTCGCCCAGATTGCGTGCGCTGAAGGTCTCGAGTTTCATCCGTCCCAGGGTGATTTCCAGGAGCTCGCGGATATCCGGTTCGTCGTCGACGATTAGAATTTTTTGCCGTGGGCTTGTATTCAACTTTGTTTCCGTCCGTGAGCAAAAGTGATGCAAAAGCAGCCGCCGCCTTGGCGTGATTTGAAGTCTAGGCGTGCCTGGTTGCTTTCGCACAGCTCACGGGACAGATAAAGGCCAAGACCGGTGCCCTGGCTGCTCGTAGTGAAGAACGGCTCAAACAGATGCGCCTGTTCATCGGCCGACACGCCGGGGCCGTTGTCCTGCACTTCGAGCACTGCCAATTGGCTGTCGGGGTCGACGAACAGTGCCAGCCAGACGTCGGCCTGCTCGTGCAGTTGGGCACTGTGACGCCAGGCGTTGCGGATCAGATTGTCGAGAATCTGCCGCAGCTGGTTGGGGTCCATCAGTGTGGTGAAATCGCCGGAATTGATTCGCAGATGAATGTGCTGGCGTTCGTTGGCCTGCTCGCGGGTTTCGCCGACGAAGTCTTCCAGCCACGGCTTGAGGTCCAGCCGTTGCGGCGCGCTTTGCTGGCGACGGGACAGTTGCAGGACGTTTTCGATGACTCGGTTCATGCGCTGGGAGTGGTCTTGAATAATCTGCGTCAGACGTCGATCTGCGCTATCGAGTTCCTCGGACTCGGCCAACAGCTGCGCGGCATGACTGATCGCGCCCAGTGGATTGCGAATTTCATGGGAGATGCCGGCGGTCAAACGCCCGAGCGCAGCGAGCTTGAGTTGCTGTGCTTGTTGGGTGATTTGCGCCAGGTCTTCGAGAAACACCAGCGTCTGCTGGTTCGGACTCTGCTCGAGAGCGATGAAGCTGGGTTGCAGCTCAAGGCCATTGCCGGGAATTTTCAGGCTCTGCGGGCGCAAGGTCGGATTGTTACGCCACAATTGCAGGCGCTCGACCAGCGCTGGCGAATATTCGTCGATCAGATGACCTTGCAGGTGACTATGGCCGAGCAGACTCTGCGCACTGTGATTGGCCAGTTGCACCCGGCGTTGTTCGTCGAGCACCAGAATCCCCGTGCGCATGCGTTGCAGGATCAACGCGTTCAGCGCCTCCAGGCTGACCACCTCGCTGGCGCGCTGTTCGGCCAGGGTCTCGCTGACTTCGAGGCGGCGGATCAACCCTTGCACCAGCAGCGATGCGGCAAAGCACAGCGCACCGAGGGTGCCGGCTTGCAAGTAGGCGTTGGCGCTCAAGGGGCGGCTGAGACCCAGCAGAAAGCTCAGGCCGACAATGCCGATCGCCGCGATGGCGGCAATCAGCAGGCCGATGCGTCGGCGCAGCAGGGTGTTGCTGATCGCCACCGAGACCACCAGCAGATTGCCCAGCGCACTGGCCACGCCGCCGGCCGCGTAGAACAGGCCGCACAACAGCAGCACATCGACAAGTGCCAGGGTGAACAACTGCGCCGGGCGCCGGGTGTTTTCGAGGAACACCACCAGCAGCATATTGATGATCAGGTACAGCCAGCTGCCACCGCGCAGCAGATCGTCGTTGGCCGACGTCAGCAGGCGGTTGTCCATGTTGCTGGAGATCAGCAACACCAGAGTGATGCCGACACTTAAACGGTACAGGTGATAAAGGCGCAGCAGACGCTGCGCCTGTTTCTGGTCGGCGTTGACGGCCTCAGCGACCACTGGCGCCCGGGCCTTGCTCGAGATGAGCCTGGCTGCAATACCACAGTTGCTGGTTGCCCAGCGCGCGGTCGCGCGGCAGGTGCACGCCGCAGTGGGCGCAACGCACCATCGGCGGCGCGTCCTGTTCGCGCGACGATCGGGTGGACGAGGCGGGGGCCTTGAATTTGCGCCAGAGCCAGATGGCGGCGAAGATCAGGGCAATCCAGAACAATAAACGAAGCATGATGAGCGGCTTTTCGACTGATGATCCGGCAGTTTAGCCAAGGACCCGATCAGCGCACAGCCTATTAAAGCGCGGCAATAAAAAAGGGAGATCCGCAGATCTCCCTTTTTCGTACAGCCGTTGTGGTCAGTCGAACACGCCGAAGGTCATGTAGCTGAACCACGAGCGATCGGTGTCGCTGGATTCCGGCTCTGGCTCTTCGATCACGTCGCCGTTTTCGTCTTTAGGCTTGAGCTCGTTCGGGATCGCATCTTTCGCGTCCTGGAACTGCTTCTGCACGTCCTGGTTGGCGCGGGTTTCGCCCGGCGGCAGCGGTGGACGCGATTCGATCAGGCCCAAAGTCGCTTTGCTCAGGAACGAACGGTTGTCAGCTTCGGCTACGCGTGGCACGAACTGGCCATCCTCCAGGCTCGGGTGGTCCGGGTAGTTGAGCTTCAGGGTTTCCAGGCTGGTGGCCGCCAGATCGTCGAGGTGCAGACGCTGGTAGGCTTCAGTCATCACCGCCAGGCCGTCGCCGACCGATGGGGTTTCCTGGAAGTTCTCCACGACGTACTTGCCACGGTTGGCAGCGGCTACATAAGCCTGACGGGTCAGGTAGTAGTCAGCGACGTGGATTTCGTAGGCGGCCAACAGGTTGCGCAGATAGATCATGCGCTGCTTGGCGTCCGGCGCGTAGCGGCTGTTCGGGTAGCGGCTGGTCAGCTGCGCGAACTCGTTGTACGAGTCGCGGGCGGCGCCCGGGTCACGCTTGGTCATGTCAAGCGGCAGGAAGCGCGCCAGCAGGCCGACGTCCTGGTCGAACGAAGTCAGACCCTTGAGGTAGTACGCGTAATCCACGTTCGGATGCTGCGGATGCAAACGAATGAAACGCTCGGCGGCAGACTTTGCAGCTTCCGGCTCGGCGTTCTTGTAGTTGGCGTAGATCAACTCCAGCTGAGCCTGATCGGCGTAGCGACCGAACGGATAACGCGACTCCAGAGCCTTCAGCTTGGCTGTGGCGCTGGTGTAGCTGTTGTTGTCCAGGTCAGTCTGAGCCTGCTGATACAGCTCGGCTTCGCTGAGGTTTTCGTCTACGACTTCCTTCGATGAGCAAGCAGCGGTCAATGCGAGGATGGCGATCAGCAGCAGGTGTTTCACTTGCATGGCGGCTTGCGTCCCTATGACGGCCGCTGTCTTGGGCGGGGCCGTCCTGTTATGATGAGCGCCCCGTTGAAAAGCCTCGGGGCAAAAGACGCCGTATTTAACCACAAGCGCGCAGCCGAAACCAAAGGCTGTGCCGACGCCCAGTCCGAGCATGTCCGATAAAATTGAACTTCGCGCAGAGGTGCCGTCCGAATTGGGCGGCCAACGCCTCGATCAAGTCGCCGCCCAACTCTTCGCTGAGCACTCACGCTCGCGCCTTTCCGCCTGGATCAAAGAAGGTCGCCTGACTGTGGACGGGGCGGTGATCCGCCCGCGCGACATTGTGCATGGCGGTGCCGTCCTTGAGCTGACTGCCGAGCAGGAAGCCCAGGGCGAGTGGATCGCCCAGGACATCGAGCTCGACATCGTCTATGAAGACGACGACATCCTGGTGATCAACAAGCCTGCGGGCCTGGTGGTGCACCCGGCTGCCGGTCACGCCGATGGCACCCTGCTCAACGCTTTGTTGCACCATGTGCCGGACATCATCAATGTCCCGCGCGCCGGTATCGTGCATCGTCTGGACAAGGACACCACCGGTCTGATGGTGGTGGCCAAGACCATTCAGGCGCAGACCAAACTGGTTGCGCAATTGCAGAGCCGCAGTGTCAGCCGCATCTATGAGTGCATTGTCATTGGCGTGGTCACCGCCGGTGGCAAGATCAACGCACCGATCGGTCGTCACGGCCAGCAACGCCAGCGCATGGCAGTGATGGAAGGCGGCAAGCCTGCCGTCAGCCATTACCGCGTGCTCGAGCGTTTCCGTTCGCACACCCACGTGCGGGTGAAACTGGAAACCGGTCGGACCCACCAGATCCGCGTGCACATGGCGCACATCAACTTCCCGTTGGTCGGCGATCCGGCGTACGGCGGGCGTTTCCGCATTCCGCCTGCGGCCAACCCGACCATGGTGGAATCGCTCAAGCACTTCCCGCGTCAGGCGCTGCACGCGCGCTTCCTTGAACTCGATCACCCGACGAGCGGTGAGCGCATGAGCTGGGAATCGCCGCTGCCGGAAGATTTCGTCTGGCTGCTGACCCTGCTCAAGCAGGATCGCGAGGCCTTCGTCGGATGAACTGGCTGACGCCGGACTGGCCTGCGCCGGCCAGCGTCAGGGCCTGTGTCACCACCCGCGAGGGTGGTGTCAGCGAGGCGCCGTTCGACAGCCTCAATCTGGGCGATCATGTCGATGATCGCCCGCAAGCGGTGGCCGAAAATCGTCGCCGCTTGACCGAACACTTCTCCATACAGCCTGCCTGGTTGCAGCAAGTGCACGGGATCACCGTTGCCCATGCTGATCCGGGCATCGTTGCGACTGCAGATGCCAGTTGGACGGCAACGCCGGGTATTGCCTGTGCGGCGATGACGGCAGACTGTTTGCCGGCATTGTTCTGCGATCGTGCCGGCACGCGTGTCGCGGCCGCTCATGCCGGTTGGCGTGGTCTGGCGGCGGGTGTGCTTGAGGCAACTCTCGACAGCCTCGATGTTCCTGCTGACGAGGTACTGGTCTGGCTCGGCCCGGCCATTGGCCCCAAAGCCTTTGAAATCGGTCCGGAAGTACGGGAAGTCTTCATCAATCAACTGCCTGAAGCAGCAGAAGCGTTCGTACCGAGCAACAATGCCGGCAAGTTCATGGCTGATATCTATCTGCTGGCGCGCCTGCGTCTGGCTGAACGGGGTGTCACGGCTGTTTATGGTGGCGGTTTCTGCACCGTGACCGATCCGCGCTTCTTCTCCTATCGCCGTGCGTCGCGCACCGGTCGTTTCGCCTCCCTTGTTTGGCTCACCCGCTAAACTCTCTGATCTGCATCAACTCTCCGACGCTTGAATCTCCCAGAATCGACCGCATCTACAGTGGTATCTGGCAGGTTTCTTTATTCAGGATGGTTTCTTAGGTCCGGCCTGCTCAAAAGGAAGGTGACCCATGCGTATTGACCGTTTAACCAGCAAATTACAGTTGGCCCTGTCCGACGCCCAGTCGTTGGCGGTTGGCCACGATCATCCGGCCATCGAGCCGGCGCACTTGATGCAGGCCATGCTTGAACAGCAGGGCGGTTCGATCAAGCCGTTGCTGATGCAAGTAGGCTTCGACGTCAACAGCTTGCGTAAAGAGCTGACCAAAGAGCTCGATCAACTACCGAAAATCCAGAACCCGACCGGCGACGTCAACATGTCGCAGGATCTGGCGCGCCTGCTCAATCAGGCTGACCGTCTGGCTCAGCAGAAGGGCGACCAGTTCATTTCCAGCGAACTGGTGCTGCTCGCCGCGATGGACGAGAACAGCAAGCTCGGCAAGTTGCTGCTCGGCCAAGGCGTGAGCAAGAAAGCCCTGGAAAACGCGATCAACAACCTGCGTGGTGGCGAAGCGGTAAATGACGCCAACCACGAAGAGTCGCGGCAGGCGCTGGACAAGTACACCGTCGATCTGACCAAACGCGCCGAAGACGGCAAGCTTGATCCGGTGATCGGCCGCGACGACGAAATCCGTCGCACCATTCAGGTTCTGCAACGCCGCACCAAGAACAACCCGGTGCTGATCGGTGAACCTGGCGTGGGTAAAACCGCAATCGCCGAGGGGCTTGCGCAGCGCATCATCAACGGCGAAGTGCCGGACGGCCTTAAGGGCAAGCGCCTGCTGTCGCTGGACATGGGCGCGCTGATTGCCGGCGCCAAGTATCGCGGTGAGTTCGAAGAGCGCCTGAAATCGTTGCTCAACGAACTGTCGAAGCAGGAAGGGCAGATCATTCTGTTCATCGACGAACTGCACACCATGGTCGGCGCCGGTAAAGGCGAAGGCTCGATGGACGCTGGCAACATGCTCAAGCCTGCGCTGGCTCGCGGCGAGTTGCACTGCGTCGGCGCGACCACGCTCAACGAGTATCGCCAATATATAGAGAAGGATGCGGCGCTCGAGCGGCGTTTCCAGAAAGTCCTGGTGGACGAGCCGAGCGAAGAAGACACCATCGCCATTCTGCGTGGCCTCAAGGAACGTTACGAGGTTCACCACAAGGTGGCGATCACCGACGGCGCGATCATCGCTGCGGCCAAGCTCAGCCATCGCTACATCACGGATCGACAGCTGCCGGACAAGGCCATCGACCTGATCGACGAGGCGGCCAGCCGTATCCGCATGGAGATCGACTCCAAACCGGAAGTACTCGATCGTCTGGAGCGACGCCTGATTCAGCTGAAGGTGGAATCCCAGGCGCTGAAGAAAGAAAGCGACGACGCGGCGAAGAAACGCCTGGAAAAACTCCAGGAAGAAATCGAGCGTCACGAGCGTGAGTATTCCGATCTGGAGGAAATCTGGAACTCGGAGAAAGCCGAGGTGCAGGGTTCTGCGCAGATTCAGCAGAAGATCGAACAGTCGCGCCAGGAACTGGAAGCCGCGCGCCGTAAAGGCGACCTGAATCGCATGGCCGAGTTGCAATACGGGGTGATCCCCGATCTGGAACGCAGCCTGCAAATGGTCGACCAGCACGGCAAGAGCGAGAACCAGTTGCTGCGCAGCAAGGTGACTGAAGAAGAGATTGCCGAAGTCGTGTCGAAGTGGACCGGCATCCCGGTGTCGAAAATGCTCGAAGGCGAGCGCGACAAGCTGATGAAAATGGAGAGCCTGTTGCACAAACGGGTAATCGGTCAGGAAGAAGCGGTCGTGGCTGTGGCCAATGCCGTGCGGCGTTCCCGCGCCGGACTGTCCGACCCGAATCGTCCGAGCGGCTCGTTCATGTTCCTCGGCCCGACCGGTGTCGGTAAAACCGAGCTGTGCAAGGCGCTGGCCGAATTCCTTTTCGATACTGAAGAGGCGATGGTGCGGATCGACATGTCCGAGTTCATGGAGAAACATTCCGTGGCTCGTCTGATCGGTGCGCCACCAGGCTACGTCGGCTATGAAGAGGGCGGTTACCTGACCGAAGCGGTGCGTCGCAAGCCGTACTCGGTGATCCTCATGGACGAAGTCGAGAAGGCGCACCCGGATGTGTTCAACATCCTCCTGCAAGTGCTTGAGGATGGCCGTCTGACCGACAGTCACGGGCGTACGGTGGACTTCCGCAACACGGTGATCGTGATGACGTCCAACCTCGGGTCGATGCAGATCCAGGAACTGGTCGGTGATCGTGAGGCGCAGCGTGCTGCTGTGATGGACGCGCTGACCTCGCACTTCCGTCCTGAGTTCATCAACCGCGTTGACGAAGTGGTGATCTTCGAGCCGCTGGCGCGGGATCAGATCGCCGGCATTACCGAGATCCAGTTGGGCCGCCTGCGCAGCCGCCTGGCCGAGCGCGAGCTGAAGCTGGAGCTGAGCCCGGAGGCGATGGACAAGCTGATCGCCGTCGGTTACGACCCGGTGTATGGCGCACGTCCTTTGAAACGGGCGATCCAGCGCTGGATCGAAAACCCGCTGGCGCAGTTGATCCTGTCGGGTCATTTCATGCCGGGCGACACCGCCACCGGCAAGGTCGAGAACGACGAAATCGTTTTCGGCTAAGCCTCAGCGGCAATGAAACCGGGAAGGCCTCGCATTGCGAGGCCTTTTTTTCGCCAGGCTGTTGAACTCAAAGGAAAAGGCTTGTAAAGTGCGCCCCGCAGTCAGTCACCGGCAGCGTTTCAACCCACCGGGTTGGAATCTGAAATAAGTTGCAAATCATTAACTTGAAAGCAATTTAGGGGGTTGACAGAGGTGTTCTAGGTTGTAGAATAGCGCGCCTCAGACACACGAACGCAGCGATGCGAACGGGTGGCGAGATGCAACAAAGCTTCACCGTTGTAAATTGAAATATGTAGTTCCGTGATAGCTCAGTCGGTAGAGCAAATGACTGTTAATCATTGGGTCCCAGGTTCGAGTCCTGGTCACGGAGCCAATTTCAAACCGGGGTATAGCGCAGTCCGGTAGCGCGCCTGCTTTGGGAGCAGGATGTCAGGAGTTCGAATCCCCTTACCCCGACCATATTTGGGTCGTTAGCTCAGTTGGTAGAGCAGTTGGCTTTTAACCAATTGGTCGTAGGTTCGAATCCCACACGACCCACCATTTTTGAAACCAGTTTGCGCTGGGATCGAATCTTAAGATCAGAGGCCAAAAGCGCTGATCGAAGAAGGCGATCTTTGAAAGGTCGCCTTTTTTTTACCGGGGTATAGCGCAGTCCGGTAGCGCGCCTGCTTTGGGAGCAGGATGTCAGGAGTTCGAATCCCCTTACCCCGACCATATTGAAAATCCTCGTATCGAAAGATGCGGGGATTTTTTTTGCCTGCTGAAAGGCGAATCCCTTCAAGTCGTCATACAACCTGCCGATAGCCCGCTAACACGAGGGGACTGCCAACGCTTCGCCCCTTGATCTGGCCATTACAAGAATAAGGGCGTTCGTCATGTTGCTTCGTCAGTTGAATATTGCTCCCCGGGCTGCCCTGGGATTTGCCCTGATCGCGGTGTTGGTGGCCTTGCTCGGCGTGTTTGCGCTGGGGCAGATGTCGAGCATTCGCGACAGCGAGGTGGCGGTGGAGAACCGCTGGTTGCCGAGCATCCGTGGCGGCGACGAGATCCGCGAACTGATGCTGCGCATCCGCACCATCTCCCTGCGCATGGCGCTCGATCAGGATCCGGCCAATATCGCCACCTATCGCGGCCAGATGGACACCCGCGACAAGGAACTGAGCGAGAAAATCGCCGCCTACGACAAACTGGTCGACACTGCCGAAGGTCAGCAGCTGTATGACCAGTTCAAGAAAACCTTCGCCGCCTATCGCACCGGCATCGCCCAGTCATTCACCCTTGCCGAGCAAGGCAAGCGTGACGAGTTGACCAAATTGTTGCTGGTTGACATGAAGACCGTGGTCGACGGCTCCGGCAAGCAACTCAACGATCTCGCCGATCTGTTCGCCCGCCAGGTCGCCGCCGAAAGCGAGAAGTCCGCCGCGCATTATGAAACCTCGCGGACCATCGTCAGCCTGTTCATTGGATTGGCAGCGCTGGCCACAGTGGCGCTGGCGATGTTGCTCACGCGCAGTATCGTGCGCCCGCTGAGCAGCGCTGTGGATGCCGCTGAAAGTGTCGCCAAGGGCGATCTCACGCGGCCGATCGAAACCCATGGCAACGACGAAGTCAGCCGCTTGCTCAAAGCCTTGGCGACGATGCAACAGAACCTGCGCGAGACCCTGCAAGGTATCAGCGGCTCAGCCACACAACTGGCCACCGCCGCTGACGAACTGAGCGCCGTCACTGTCGACAGCACCCAAGGCCTGCAAGAGCAGAACAACGAAATTGAACAAGCTGCCACTGCGGTCAACGAGATGACCGCTGCGGTGGAGGAGGTCGCGCGCAACGCGGTATCGACGTCCGATGCCACGCGCCAGTCCAGTCAATCAGCGCAATTGGGCCAGGAGCGCGTCAGCGAAACCGCCAGCGCGATCAATGCCCTGGCCAGTGATGTGCAAAACACCGGCGAGCTGGTGCAGTCGCTGGCCAATCAATCGCAAGACATCGGCAAGGTTCTGGACGTGATTCGCGCAATCGCTGAGCAGACCAATCTGCTGGCGCTCAACGCTGCCATCGAGGCAGCACGTGCGGGCGAAAGCGGTCGAGGTTTTGCGGTGGTAGCCGATGAGGTGCGCGCGCTGGCGTATCGCACCCAGCAATCGACGCAGGAAATCGAGCAGATGGTGCAAGGCATGCGCAGCGGTTCGAGCCAGGCGCTGGAGTCAATGCAGGCCAGCGCATCTCGTGCGGCGAGTACGCTGGTTCTCGCAGAGCGGGCAGGTGAGGCGTTGGTGACGATCACGGCGTCGGTGCACGAGATTCACGAGCGCAACCTGGTGATCGCCAGTGCGGCTGAGGAACAAGCGCAAGTAGCGCGGGAAGTTGATCGCAATCTGGTGAACATTCGCGACCTGTCGGTGCGTTCGGCTGCGGGGGCTGATCAGACCAGCGCATCGAGCCACGAACTGTCGCAACTGGCCAATGCGCTGCAGGGCATGGTGCGGCGCTTCCAGCTCTGATGAGCAGCGATTCATTGCAGGCCTTCGCCTACTGATTTGAGAACAGCACGCAACAATGTGGGAGCGAGCCTGAACTGGTCAAGTAATATTGGACACCAGTTAGGGTTTTCAGGCCGCCATTTTCTCCATGGCGACCGGTGACCGGTAGTTGTTGTAGCTATGGAGTCTGGTGTTGTTGTAGCGCATTAGGTAGCGCTGCAAATCAACCCGTGCTTCGTACTCGGAGCGGTACCCCGCTTCAGGTACCCACTCCGATTTCAGACTTCCAAAGAAACGCTCCATCGGTGCGTTGTCCCAACACTCTCCCTTGCGACTCATGCTCTGCCTCAGCCCGTGCGCTAGCAGCTCATTCCTGAATTTATGGCTGGTGTACTGGCAGCCTTGATCGGAGTGAAACAGCACGTCTTTAGGTCTGCCTCGCAACTCAACGGCCATTCGTAAGGCCTCACAGGTCAGTTCCGCATCCGAGATCATTGAAAACGCCCAACCCACCAGTCGGCGGGCGAAGAGATCCAAAACCGCAGCGAAATACATCCACCGGGTGCCGACCTTGATATACGTGACATCGGCGCACCACACCTCATTGATTGATGTGACATCGAACTGGCGCTTGAGCACGTGCGGTGCGACCAAAGCCTCTACGCCTGATGATTTGTATTTATGGCGCCGGCGCTGACGGCTAGTCACTCCGGCTTCACGCATCAAACTACGAGCCATGTACCGCCCGACTCGATGTCCTTTGGCCTGTAGTTCCCGGGAAAGGGTGCGTGCCCCGGCCGATGCTCTCGATTCCTTATGATGCTCAACCAGCATGGCTTTGAGTTTCTCCCGCTCAGGACTCACCTTGCCTTGGCGCTGACGCCAGGCATAAAAGCTGCTGCGGCAAACATCAAACACACGGCAACAGTCGTTAACGCCGTATAGCTCTGCCAGCTCATTGATCAATGAGAATGATCTTTGGCGTCCAATAGCAGCAGAGCACTGGCTTTTTTTAGGATTTCAATATCCCGGTCTTTTTGCCTGAGCAAGGCTTTGAGTTCTTGAATCTCTCGGTGGTCAGCTGTAATCGCTTTGGCCCCCACCGGCGTTGTACCCAGGCGCTCTTTGCGAACCTGGGCGACCCAGCGACGCAACGCGGTAGGGCCGATGTCTAGACTGGCACAGACTTCGGGAACCGATATCCCCTCGTCCAATACCATGCCGACAGCCTTGAGTTTGAATTCAATTGAATAAGAGTTACGCATATCCGAACACCTCAGATTTGGACGCCATCATAGCGCCTGATTGAAGTGTCCAAAATCATTAGGCCAGTTCAGCCTGCTCGCGAAGGGGCCGGATCATTCAACGACAGTGTTGACTGATCCACCGCTTTCGCGAGCAGGCTCGCTCCCACAGGTTGGCGCTTTAGTGCAGTTTCAGACGCGGTTCGGTGCCACGACCAATCTTGCTCCCCAGCATCAGCATCGCCGTGCGGAACGGGCCGTACAGTGCCATCTGGTGCATGCGGTACAGCGACACATAGAACATCCGCGCCAGCCAGCCTTCGAGCATCACGCTACCGGTCAGGTTACCCATCAAGTTACCCACAGCAGAAAAACGCGACAGCGAGATCAGCGAGCCGTAGTCGGTGTATTTGTACTCCGGCAGGGTCTTGCCTTCGATGCGCAGTTTCAGCGACTTGGCCAGCAGCGACGCCTGTTGATGCGCCGCTTGTGCCCGTGGTGGGACGTTGCGATCAGTGCCCGGTTGCGGGCACGCCGCGCAGTCACCGAAGGCAAAGATGTTTTCGTCGCGCGTGGTTTGCAGAGTCGGCAGCACTTGCAGCTGATTGATGCGGTTGGTTTCCAGACCGTCGATGTCCTTGAGGAAACCCGGTGCGCGGATGCCGGCAGCCCAGACTTTCAGGCTGGCCTTGATCTCGTTGCCATCGGCGGTGATCAGGCTGTCCGCAGTCACTTCGCTGACTGCTGCGTTGGTCATCACATTGACCCCGAGCTTCTCCAGGGTCTTGTGCACCGGCCCGCTGATGCGCTCCGGCAGGGCAGGCAGCACCCGTGGGCCGGCTTCGATCAGCGTGATGTGCATGTTTTCCGGTTTGATCCGGTCCAGACCATACGCGGCCAATTCATGGGCGGCGTTGTGCAACTCTGCCGCCAGTTCGACGCCAGTGGCGCCAGCGCCGACGATGGCCACGCTGATCTGCTCGACCACGTCGGTCTGCCCGGCGTGGGCGCGCAGATAATGGTTGAGCAATTGCTGGTGGAAGCGCTCAGCCTGTTTGCGCGTATCAAGGAACAGACAATGCTGCGCCGCGCCCTGGGTGCCGAAATCGTTGGTGGTGCTGCCGACGCTGATCACCAGCGAGTCATAAGCCACTTCACGCGCCGGCACCAGCTCGACGCCGTTTTCGTCATAGGTCGCGGCCAACTGGATTTTCTTCTGCGCGCGATCGAGCCCGCTCATGCGCCCGAGCTGGAACTCGAAGTGGTTCCATTTCGCCTGCGCGACATAGTTGAGTTCGTCTTCGGAGGAGTTCAGGGAACCGGCGGCCACTTCGTGCAGCAGCGGCTTCCAGATGTGGGTCAGGTTCGCGTCGACCAGCATCACGCTGGCCGTGCCGCGCTTGCCCAGAGTCTTACCCAGACGGGTAGCCAACTCCAGACCGCCGGCGCCGCCGCCGACAATGACAATACGATGGGACATAGGGATAACTCGCAAGGTTTTTAAAGGAAATCTTTTTCGCAGTTACCCGAGCGAGCGCCAGGCAGCTCATAGCGTCAGATAACTGATAAATCGGCTCAACAGGCCCAGACCGATGGTCACTGCCAGCACCAGCACCAGGAGCATCCACGGCCGGAAAGGCCGGCGCTCGACACGGTGTTGGGACAATTGCAGGTACTCTTCGACATGCTTTTGGTCTTCGGGGTTCAGGCGGCTGGTCATATTTGCCTCGTCAGGTAGACGTTACTGAATGAGCACAGGCTACAGCGGTTTTCAGCCCGGATTGAACGCAGCGTAGCCGCTGTCCGGGACCGGTTCGACGCACACGCTATCGTCGAGGCGAATGATGCCGCTTTGTAACACCCGGGCAGTGATCCCGCCATGCCCGCGCACGGCTTGAAACGTGCCCGGGCCGAGATTGTTCTGCAAGCGTGCGCAGGGCTGACACCAGCCAGTGGTTTCGAGTATCGCTTGCCCGATGCGAAAGCGCCGCCCCTTCAGGCTAAACAAATTGATTCCGCTTATAACGAGATTGCGCCGCAGATCTTCAGGCCGGACCGGCTCGTTATCGGGACGGCCCATCAATGCATTGATCACCGCCAAGTGCTCCCACTGAATCAGCGTCACCTGTCGCGCATTACGAACGCCCGGGCGGGCGTGGTCGCCGGTGAGCCCGGCTTCCAGCCGCGCCTCGACCGCCTCGAGCTCAAGCATCGGCCCACGGGATTCTGGACGCACACCGATCCAGCGCACACGACCGGTTTGCGGAACCTCGGCGATCAACTGCTGCAGCGGCGTCACAGGCTGATACCCACGTCGAACACAATGCTGCGGCCGAGGTTACTGCGCAGAAAGTCCGGCGCGTCGGGATGAGCAAACAGCACCCTTGCGAATGTCGGGCCGACCAGCGACAGCGAGCGCCAGCCCTGACGCAGGTATTCGGTCGGTGGCGGGAAATGACTGTTGAGGTCCAGCACTTCGCGTTTGAGGCTGGCGAAGGCGATGATGTCCAGCTCACCCAGATCCATGCCGCGTTCCTTGTAGTTGTGCGCCTTCTTGCGCAGCGTTGGCGCCAGACGCAGGAGAAATTCATTGGCCGGGATGCGTTTGGGCTTGGCTTCGCGGCGCACCAGTTGGCTCAGGGAGAACGCACTGCGCCGACGCTGCAACTCGTCGCGCCATTCATCATTGAGACGGCGGCCTTCATCGAGGACGAAAAAAACTTCGAAATTGGCATCGCGGAACAACACGTCCGGCGGCTCACCGGCCGGGGCGAATTCGTCGGCGCGGTAGGGGATGTTCAGACCTTGCAGCAGGCGCTGGCAGACCCAACGCTCACGCTCCCATTTGCGGGCATTGGACAGGAACGCATTGGCCTGCTCGGCCGCGATGGTCAGCAGGCGTAAATAATCTGAATCATCCATAAGCCCAAGCTTAGCGTCCAAATGCGACAAGCAGATAGCTTTGCATCGGCTGGTGCACATACATCGGCGGTGTAGACTGCGACAAAGCGGTAAGCCCATGGAGAAGGTGAGGGAATCATGATCGGTGCCGAACTGCTTTCAACGGCAAGCCTGACGCTCGGCTGGCTGATTTATCTACCGGTGCTGCTCTGGGCGATCATGCGTGCGCCATGGGTCGAGCTGTTCAGCGACAGTCGCCGGCAGCACTTGCTGTTCGGCACGGTGTTCGCGCTGTTTCTGCTGTGGCTGGTGCGCAGGGATTTCGACACCGGTGTGTCTTACCACTTTATCGGCATGACGGCGGTGACGCTGCTGCTCGATTGGCCGCTGGCGATCGTCGGCGGGCTGGTTGCGCAGATCGGCCTGGTGTTGTTGGGTCGACAGGATCTCGTAGCGGTCGGCGTCAATGGCGCGTTGCTGATTCTGCTGCCAGTGCTGATCACCGAATGCGTGGCGATTCTGGTCGAGCGTGCGCAGCCACGCAATCCATTCGTTTACATCTTCTGTTCCGGTTTCTTCGCCGCTGCGTTGTCAGGCCTGTTGTGCCTGATCCTCAGCCTGACGCTGCTGTGGTACGACGGCCTCTTCGCCATGCCGGAATGGCTGGAAGATTTCGTCGGCTACCTGTGGTTGCTGCTGTTTCCCGAGGCTTTTATCAACGGCATGGTCGTCAGTGCATTGGTGGTGTTCTGCCCGGAGTGGCTGGAGACCTTCAACCGCACCCGCTACCTTTCGGCGCCGTGGAAGGACGACGATCCGAAGTCTTGATCCACATCAAACCGGCCAGGCCGCAGAGATTTCATGCTCGCGCAAATCCCTTCAGGAGCAGTGGCATGGGCGTTTATGAATGGGCGCGGCAGGAAACCCGGCAGAGTCTGGAGCTGGCGCAGGAAGTGGGCTTTGACCCGGGCCTGAGTTTGCGCGCCCTGCTCAGCGCCGTGGTGCAGCAGAGCAAGGCAGTGCGCAATGCCGAAGACCTGGCCGACGAGTTGCGCTTTCTCGCGGAGAACCTCGACGACAGTCAGGACTACGGCTTTATGCGGCCCTGATCAGCGATCAGTGACGCGGATCGAAATCGCCGGAAAACAGCTCGTCCTCGGCATCCGGGGCGACCGGAATCTTGTGTTCTTCCGAGGCCCAGGCGCCGAGGTCGATCAGTTTGCAGCGATCGGAGCAAAACGGACGGAATTTGTTCGCCGGGGTGAATTCGACGGGGGCGCCGCAGGTTGGGCATTCAACGGTTGGAATCTGGCTCATGCTTGGCCTCCGGATAAAGTCAGATAAAAGTGATGCAGACGCTCGACCTCGCTGTGCAGCCAGGCGAGGTCGCGGTCATTGACGATCACGTCGTCGGCACGGCTCACGCGATCTTCACGGCTCGATTGCGCCTTGAGGATCGCCTGCACCTGCGCTTCGCTGGTCTGGTCACGTTGCAAGGTGCGTTCGATCTGCAGTTGTTGCGGCGCATCGATGACCAGAATGCGCTGGGTCATCGCGTATTGCCCGGACTCGATCAGCAACGGTGACACCAGAATCGCGTAAGGCGATTTTGCCTGCGCCAGATGATCATCGATTTCTTCGCCGATCAACGGATGCAGCAGCGCTTCGAGCCAACGCCGCTGTTCAGGGTCTTCAAAAATCAGTTTGCGCAGGGCGGCACGGTCCAGTGTGCCGTCGGCCTGCAACACGCCGGAACCGAAATGCTCGGCGATTTTCGCCAGCGCCGGACGCCCCGGCTCGACTACCCAGCGCGCCGCATGATCAGCGTCCACCACGTGCACGCCGAGGTCGATGAAGTGCTGCGCCGCCGCGCTTTTGCCGCTGCCGATGCCGCCGGTCAGGCCGAGGATCCAGGGTTTTTCCACAGGGGTATTCATTTCAAACCGACAGACTGCCAATAGAAGTCGGTTATTTGACCACCCCAGAGCAAGGCAATCCAGCCGGCAATTGCCAGAAAGGGTCCGAAGGGGATCGGCGTCGAGGTTGCCTGGGCGCGCAGACGCAGCATGACGACGCCCAAAATCGCTCCCACCAAGGATGACAACAGAATTGTCAGCGGCAGAATCTGCCAGCCACCCCAAGCGCCAAGCAAGGCCAACAGCTTGAAATCGCCATGACCGATGCCGTCCTTGCCGGTGAGCAGTTTGAACAGCCAGAACACCGACCACAGCGCCAGATAACCCGCGACTGCGCCCCACAATGCATCGGGCAACGCCACGAACACGCCGAAGCTGTTGACGATCAGCCCCAGCCACAGCAGCGGCAGCACCAGCACATCGGGCAGCAGCTGATGTTCGCAGTCGATCAGACTCATCGCCAGCAAGCCCCACGTCAGCAAAATCAGCAAGCCGGCCGGCCAGCCGAAGCCCAGATGCCAGGCGATGAATGCCGACAGCAGGCCGCAGGCCAGTTCGGTCAGCGGGTAACGTTTACTGATCGGCGCCGAACAGGCCGAGCAGCGCCCGCGCAGCAGCAGATAACTGAGCAGCGGAATGTTTTCCCAAGGGCGGATCCGGTGTCCGCAATGCGGGCACGCGGAGTGCGGCAGCATCAGGTTGTAGGTCGGCACAGGCGTTTCAGTAGGCAGGCCGAGCACATCATGGGCCTGCTGGCGCCAGTCGCGCTCGAGCATTTTCGGCAAGCGCCAGACCACAACATTGAGGAAGCTGCCGACCACCAGCCCGAGCAGCAGCGCGCTGACCACAAAGGCCCGCGGATACACAGCAAACAGTTCTTCGATAGGCATGTCAGATCGCTGAGCCGAGTTGGAAGATCGGCAGGTACATGGCCACCACCAGTCCACCGACGATGACCCCCAGCACCACCATGATGAACGGCTCCATCAGGCTGGTGAGGTTGTCGACCATGTTATCGACTTCCGCTTCATAAAAACCGGCGACCTTGTCGAGCATGTCATCCAGCGCGCCCGATTCCTCGCCGATGGCGGTCATCTGCACTGCCATGTTCGGAAACACACCGGTGCTGCGCATTGAGAAATTGAGCTGCATGCCGGTCGAGACGTCCTGCCGCACCCGCAACACCGCGCGCTTGAACACCACATTGCCGGTGGCACCGGCGACCGAATCCAGCGCTTCCACCAGCGGCACACCGGCTGCGAATGTGGTCGACAGGGTGCGGGCAAAACGTGCGACGGCGGACTTGTACATCAAGGTGCCCACCAGTGGCAGCTTCAACAGCCAGGCATCGCGGCGGTCACGCAGGGCCTGCGATGTCTTCAGCGCGTGGCGAGTGCCGAAAAACACCGCCACCAGCGCAAAAAGAATGGCCCACCACCACTGCTGCATGAATTCCGACAGGCTGATGATCATCAGGGTGAAGCCCGGCAGTTCGGCGCCGAACCCGGAAAACACCGACTGGAACTGCGGCACCACTTTGACCAGCAGAATGCCTGTTACCACTGCCGCCACCAGCACCACGGCGGTGGGATAGGTCATGGCTTTTTTGATCTTGGCCTTGAGCGCTTCGCTTTTTTCCTTATAGGTCGCCACACGTTCAAGCAAGGTGTCGAGGGCGCCAGACTGTTCGCCGGCGTCGACCAGATTGCAGTACAACTCGTCGAAGTATTGTGGTTTCTTGCGCAGGGCCGTAGCGAAGCTGTTACCGGCCGCGACCTCCTGTTTGACCTCGTCGACCAGTTTGCGCATGGCCGGATTTTCGAAGCCTTCGCCGATGATGTCGAAGGACTGCAACAGCGGTACACCGGCCTTCATCATCGTTGCCATCTGCCGGGTGAACAGGGCGATGTCCTGCGGTTTGATGCGTTTGCCGAAGGTCAGCAGGGACGCGGATTTCTTGCGCACCTTGCCCGGGTTGATCCCCTGTTTGCGCAGTTGCGCCTTGATCAGTGCGGGGTTCTGTCCGCTCAACTCGCCGCTGACTTTACTGCCTTTGCGGTCCGTGCCTTCCCAGGCGTAAATGCTGACTTTCGCTGCCTTGACCGCCATGTTCAATCCTTGGTGACCCGGTTGATTTCCTCAAGGCTGGTGATGCCTTGCATGGCCTTGTGCAGCCCGGAAGTGCGCAGATCGGCGAAACCGTCGCGACGCATCTGGATGTCGATTTCCAGCGAATTGCCCTCGGCCATGATCAGCCGCTGCAGGTCCGGTGTGTTCTTTACCACTTCATAAATCCCCACGCGTCCTTTGTAACCGCCGTTGCAGTGATCGCAACCGACCGGCTCGTAGATCGTGAAATGGCCGATGCGTTCCTCGGGGAAGCCTTCCTTGAGCAAGGTCTCGTGCGGGATTTCCAGCGGCCGCTTGCAGTGCGCGCACAATTTGCGCGCCAGCCGCTGGGCGATGATCAGGCTGACCGAGGTGGCAATGTTGAAACCGGGAATGCCCATGTTGTGCAGGCGTGTCAGGGTTTCCGCCGCGCTGTTGGTGTGCAGGGTAGATAGCACCAGGTGTCCGGTCTGCGCAGCCTTGATTGCGATCTCGGCGGTTTCCAGATCGCGGATCTCGCCGACCATGATCACGTCCGGGTCCTGACGCAGAAACGAGCGCAGCGCTTGGGCAAAGTCCAGCCCTTGGCGGGGATTGACGTTGACCTGATTGATGCCTTCCATGTTGATTTCCACCGGGTCTTCGGCGGTGGAAATATTGATGTCGACGGTGTTGAGGATGTTCAGCCCGGTGTACAGCGACACGGTTTTACCGGAGCCGGTGGGGCCGGTGACCAGAATCATCCCTTGCGGCTGTTTCAGCGCGGCGAGGTACAAGGCTTTTTGTTCGGCTTCGTAACCCAGTGCGTCGATGCCCATTTGTGCACTGGACGGGTCGAGAATCCGGATCACTACTTTTTCGCCCCACAGAGTCGGCAGGGTGTTGACGCGGAAATCGATGGATTTGCTTTTCGACAGGCGCATTTTGATGCGGCCGTCCTGAGGTTTGCGCCGTTCCGAGATATCCAGACTGGCCATTACCTTCAAGCGCGCGGCAATGCGCCCGGCCAACTGGATCGGCGGCTTGGCCACCTCGCGCAGCATGCCGTCGGTGCGCATGCGCACCCGATAGTTTTTTTCGTAGGGTTCGAAATGCAGGTCGGAAGAGCCGCTTTTGATCGCATCGAGCAGCATCTTGTGCACAAAACGTACGACCGGGGCGTCGTCGGCATCGAGGCCGCCGATCACGTCCTGTTTGTTGTCATCAATGGACTCGACGTCGAGGCCGTCGAGATCGACATCGGCCATTTCCTCCAGGCCCGAGGCATGGCTGTCGAAGAACTTGTCGATGGCGTCGCTGAGCTTGTCGTCCTCCACCAGAATCGCTTCGGTGCTCAGGCCGGTGCTGAACTGGATGTCGCTGATCGCCTGCTGATTGCTTGGGTCGGAAAGGCCCACGAACAGTTTGTTGCCGCGCCGCCAGAGGGGCAGGGCGCAGTGCTGGCGAACCAGTTTCTCACTGACCAGACCCTTGGGCTGAGTCTCTTTGTCGAGGCAATGCAGATCGAGCAGGGCCATGCCGAAATGTTCCGAGGCGATCTCGGCAATTTGCCGGCTGTTGACCAGTTTGTTGTGCACCAGGTAATTGACCAGCGACACGCGATTGCGCTGGGCCTGCGCCCAGGATTGCCGGGCGCTTGTTTCCGTGAGCAGTTCGGCCTGGACCAATTGCTTGGCCAGACCGCTCAGAGCGATGTCATTCATGGGGATTCCGCACGCTTGCCGTTCATGACTTATAGCCTAGTCAAGTGACAGCGCCAAACACGGCCGGTGCAGGTGACAAAAAGTGTCAGATAGTGCGATTGCCGGTTGTAGGAAACGGCGTTGGGGAATGAGCGCGCCCAGCAGACGGGGGCAAATGGGCGTTGGCATGGGCTGTGCTGGGCCTTGTTCAGATCATGAGATTTCGACTCATGCATGGAGCGTGTCTATGAAAAAACAACAAGGCTTTACATTGATCGAGCTGCTGATCGTTGTGGCGATCATCGGCATTCTGGCGACTATCGCCCTGCCGCAGTATTCGAAGTATCAGGCGCGGTCGAAGGTGACGGCGGGGCTGGCGGAGATCAGCGCGATGAAGGTGCCGTTTGAAGACCTGATCAATCAGGGGACAAATCCAAGCTTGGCGGCGGTGAAAGGCGATAACGTCACCACTACCTCCAATTGCGCTCTGACTGCCTCAGGTACCGCTGCAGACGGAGCTGGAACGATTGTATGTACGTTGGCCAACGCGCCAGCGCCTGTATTGGGCAAAACCATCACGCTGACTCGTACGGCGGCCGGCGGCTGGAGTTGTGGCACTACGGTCGCTCCTGACTACTCGCCAAAAGGCTGCGCTGCCAGTGGGACTTGATCCATTTGTTGCACCCAGAATGCCCCGCATCGCGGGGCATTTTCATACCCTGACCACTTAACAAAAGCTCCAATAATTTCAGCAGCTTATGAACTTTCCAAAAAACCGCAACTTGCATGCGAAGATTGAGCGAGTCATGCATTTTGCATGAAAATGAAAATTGGCATTTTTCATAACTCATTGTTTTTAAAAGAATTTATATGGCAAAAAAAGTTGGCACAGCGTTCGCAATATATCCGGTAACCCTGCTGACAAGCGTTACAGCAGACTTCCAGTAAAAACAGGAGTTACTCGTATGAAGAAGTTCGCTATCACTGCCGCTGCTACCGCTCTGACCCTGACCATGGCTGGTGGCGCTTTCGCCCAGTCCGCTCAGGCTACCCAGTCGCCAATGGTTCTGGCTGCTGGTGAAATGACCAAGGCTAAAGAAGAGACTTCCGATACCTGGATCACCACCAAGGTCAAAGCTGATCTGGTCACCGAAAAAGGCATTCCAGGCACTGATATCAAAGTCGAAACCAACAAGGGTGTAGTTTCCCTGTCGTCGACCACTGCGGTAACCGAGTCGCAGAAAGAAGTCGCCGTAGGCATCGCCAAGAAAATCAAAGGCGTTAAAGCGGTCTCCGCTGACGGCCTGAAAGCCGAGTAAGGCAAGACTTCTCGCCTGAACCGGGAGAAGACGCGACAGACGGGCCGAGCAATACGTCTGCCGCAACTTTAGAGTTCATGCGAACGGTCACACGGATGTGACCATTACAGGCCCCGGCACTTGTGCCGGGGCCTGTTCTATTTTGGGCAATACCAATGTGGGAGCGAGCCTGCTCGCGAATGCGTAGTGTCAGCCGACAAGTTCGTCAGTAGACAGACCGTATTCGCGAGCAGGCTCGCTCCCACAGGGTGAATTTCGTTCGGCTTAGTTACCGCGTTTGCTGTTGATCTGCCTCAAGCGATTACCTTCAAAGCGCAGGTACTGGTACATGCCGTTGTTCGGCCCGTAGGTCCATTCCTCGACCTGAAACTCTTCGCGGCGATTGGTACTGCGCTTGTAGCCGAGCACATCGCGGCTGACCGGCTCGCCGCATTTTTGCAGCACTTCGCTGGCGCGGTCGCCGAGGCTGATCAATTGGCTGCCGCAGCGCAATGTATCCGAAGCCGACGCATGGCCGGCGGCGCACGTGAGAGCGAGCGCCATCAACCAGTTACGCACGGTCATTCGGCATCCAGGTGCATTTGCGTGACCACGCGGCCATCGCTTTCGGCCTCGCCGAGGTTGGCGTCGATGAAATACACGCGGTCATCCTCGAGCTTGCCCTTGTCGACCAGGTAATCCTTGATGGTGCTGGCGCGGTCCTGGCCCAACTGGCGCAACAGCACCTCGCTGCCACTCCAGAATGCGATCACGCCCTGGCGCATATTCGCCGTGCGTTCTTCCTTGCCCAGATCTTTCCATTCTGCCGGTGGCTGGGTTTTCAGGCGGGTGCGGTAGATGCCTTCGAGCAACGCGCCTTTCTCGCTTTCGGGCACTTGCAGCAGCGAGGCCTGGGCCGGAACTTTGTCGCCACGGCGCTGGAGCATCTTGTAGTAGTTGTACTGATATTCGCGTTCCAGACGTTGCTCGGCCAGCAGTGGCCCATCGCTGCTCTTCGCAGCAGTGCCTTCGATTTCCAGGCGCAGCGCCGGACGTTCCTTGAGTGCCTGCGACAGTTTCACCAGCGCCGCTTCGGCGTCTTTGCTCAGATCGCTGGAGCCCGGCGCGAAGGACACCGTGCCGAGGTCTTCGGAGCCGCCGCCACTGACCAGCCCGCCGATCATTTTGAACGGTGCGGCGGCCGCTTTGACGATCAAATTGCGCAGGGTTTGCCAGACGATCGGCATCACGCTGAACTGTGGATTATTCAGGTCGCCGGTCACCGGCAATTCGATGGAGATCTTGCCGTCGACGTCCTTGAGCAGGGCGATCGCCAGTTTCAGCGGCAGACTCACTGCATCAGGGCTGTCGACCTTCTCGCCCAGTTGCAGCTGCTCGACGACGACTTTGTTCTCGGCTTTCAGCTGGCCTTTGGTGATCAGGTAGTGCAGATCGAGGTTGAGCCGGCCCTTGCGGATGCGGTAGCCGGCGAATTTGCCGGAGTAGGGCGTCAGGGTCGTCAGTTCGACGCGCTTGAAGCTGGTGGCGATGTCGAGGCTGGCCATCGGGTCGAACGGATTGACCGCCCCCTTGATGGTCACCGGCGCATAGCGGTCGACCTTGCCTTTGATATCGACGCTGGCCGGTTTTGCCTGACGGCTGTCGATGGTGCCGATCTGACCGTTGAGCTGCTGCACGGCGGTGGCGAAATTCGGCGTCAGGCTGAAGTCGGCGAAGTTGGCCGAGCCGTCGTTGATCGCAATCGCACCGATGTGAATGCCCAGTGGTTTGTCCTTGCCGGGCGGTTTGGCTCCGGCAGGTTTGGCACCGCTGTCGGCCGGTTGCGGGATCAGCAGGTCGTCGACGTTGGTGGTGCGATCGTCGTTGATCATGAAGCGCACATACGGCTGCAACAGGTTGACCTTGTCAATCGACAGGCTGTCGCCGTGCTGATAATTGATGCCGTCGACCACGACTTGCTGCCATTTGAGGAAGTCGCGGGTCTTCAGCGTATCGAGGGTGTGCAGTTGATCGATCTGCGCGCGGCCGGTGACGCTGAGGGCCAGTGGTTCGGTGCTTTTCAGGTTGACCTTGAGGTCACTGCCGAGCATGCCGCTGCGCAGTTCCAGGCGAATGAACGGGTTGATATAGGACTGCGCGACACGCAGGTCGACGTCCTGGGTTTTCACGTTGAGCTGCGCGTTGACCGGGGCCAGATTGACCGTGCCGTCGGCGCTGATCTTGCCTTGCTTGCCCAGACCGCTGTCGAGCTTGAGCTTGAAAGGCGAGCCGTTGAGGCTGTCGAAATCCTGCAGGTCGACGTTCAGCGGGGTGATGTCCAGCGCCACCGCCGGTTGCGCCGAGCGGTCAGCGAGATGGACCGTGTAGTTGCGCAGTTGCACATCCTTGACCAGCACCTGCCATGGCTTGCTCGGGGCGCTTGGCTCAGGTTTCGGCGAGTCGGCGGCGGCCGGTGTATCCGCCGGTTCGGCAGCGGCTTTGGCAGCCGGTTTCGACGGCTGGCTGGCGAACAGCTTCTGCCAGTCCAGTTGGCCGTCAGCTTCCAGCGCCGCCCAGGTTTCCAGTTTGTTGCTGCGGATCTTGCCGACCACCACTTGCTGCTTGGCCAGGTCCAGCGAGGTTTCGCTGACGTCGAGGCGTTCGAGCCTGGCCAGCGGACGTCCGTCCGGAGCCTTGATGGCGAACGGCGCAATGCTCACCGCGACGTTGTTCAGCAGCAGTTCGGTCTGTTTCGACAGGTTGAGTTTGTACTCGGTGCTGAGGCTGACCACGCCGTTTTCCAGCACTAGCGGCACGGCGTCGCGCACGTAGGGCCAGAAGGATTTCATCTGGCCATCGGTGACTTTCAGGGTGCCTTCGGAGGTGAACGGGATCAGGCTGAAATTGCCGGTCCAGTCGATCCGCCCGCCAGCGGGGCCGATGGCGACGAGGGTCATGTCGGCGCTGTCCTCGGGCAGGGTACTGAGGTTTTTCAGCTCGAAACTGAGGTCGTCGTAAAGAAATTCGATCGGCTCGCTGGGCCGCATATCCTCGAAATGCACCACGCCGCCGGCCAGTTTGATGTTGTCGATACGCAGCGGGAATGGCTTGGCGTCGGGATCGGCGGGTGTCGGCTCGCTCGGCGGCACGTTGAACAGGCCGAGCAGGTTGAGCTTGCCGTCCTTGGCGAAGAGGATTTCGCTTTTGGGTTTGTCCAGTTCGATGTCGGACAGATGCAGCGCTTTGGTCCACAGGCTGTCGATTTGCAGGTTGGCATAGAGGCGATCGAAGCCGACCTGCTCCTTGCCCGGCTCGCCGATGACCAGCCCCCACAGGGTGACCTCAAGGCTGAAGGGGTTGAGTTCGATGCGCTGCAGATGCGCCGGCACCGTCGCGTAGTTCGCCAGTTGCTGGTTGGCCACGCGCAAGGCAATGCCCGGCAGGATCAGAAACCCCAGCAGGCTGTAGAGGGCCAGGGCTGTCAGCAGTGCGCCAATCGCGCGAATCAATCCTTTGGGCATGTGCGGCTTCATCTGTCTGAATCGGAGTGCCTTGGAGTATGGCACGCGATTCTGGTTCCGAAGTGCTTGATGTGGGACAGGATTGTTCAGAAATTTCTGTAGGAACAGATACCCATTGTAGGAGTGAGCCTGCTCGCGAATGCGCTGGTTCAGTGAAAAACAAGTCGACTGACACTGCGCTTTCGCGAGCAGGCTCGCTCCCACAGGGAAATGTAATCGCTCATGCTTGATGGATTAGAGCTGCAAAATCAGCGTCTTCAACGGTGGCTGCTGGTCCCGCGAGGGGAAGTCCGCACCCGGGGTCATCACGCTCCATTCGCGCACCGGGCGGCCGGCCTTTTCGGCGCAGCGCAGCACTTGTTCGCGCCAGTCTTCCATGCTGACTTTCGCCAGGTTGTTGCAGCAGATCAGTACGCCATTGTCGGCGGTGGCCAGCAGCGCGGGTTTGAGCAGGCTCTGATAATCGCGCAGCAGATCGACGGTGCCGAACGCACTTTTGGCCCACGCCGGCGGGTCGAGCAGGACCAGATCGTATTGGCGCTGTTCGACGCGCTGATAGCTCGGCAGCTTCTGCCCGCGCCGCTGGCTGATCGGCAGGCCGGCGAGCTGGCGGATCGCCGGAAAGTAATCGGACTGAATGAATTGCATCTCCGGCAGTTGCGGGTTGAGCAATCCATTCTCGCGACCGACCGCCAGATTGCCCTCGGCAAAGTCCAGGTTGCACACCTCGCGCGCACCGCCTGCCGCAGCACTGAGACCAACGCCACAGGTGTAGGCGAAGAGGTTGAGCACGCTTTTGCCTTGCGCGTGGTCCTTGACCCAGCCACGGGTGTTGCGCAGGTCGAGGAACAGCAGCGGATCCTGCCCGGCATGACGCCCGCGCACTCGATAGTTCAGACCCCATTCATGCCCGACCAGATCGGCCAGTGCAGCGTCATCGGCGTTATAGACGCTGTCTTCGCGATCGATCCGCGAGTTGCCATGGGAACGGTCGTTGTAGACCAGCAGGCTGTCGAAGCCCAGCGTCTGGTTGACCATGGCATGCAGTTGCAGCAGGTCGTCACGTTCGAGCGTCTGGTGAAAACTCTGTACCAGCAATTGCGGGCCGTAGCGGTCGATGGTCAGGCCGCCGGCGCCTTCCTGGCTGCCGTGGAACAGCCGATAGCAATCGGTGCCCTGGCTGTGCAGCACAGCGAGCAGGTCCTGGCGTTGATCGAGGGCGGCGCGCAGCGCCTGATTCAAGGAAGACATGCGGGCGCCTTGCTGAAAAAACGCGAAGCTTAGCAGTCGCGGAGCTACAAGCGGCAAGTTTCTAGCTGCAAGCTAAAAGCGAAAAGCGAAAAGCTGCGCGGACCGCTTTAGCTTGCAGCTTGTAGCTAGAAACTTGCAGCTCTCAAGTATTGAGCCGTTTATCAACGAGGTCCTGCACCACACTTGGATCAGCCAGAGTCGAAGTATCGCCCAGACTGTCGAGCTCATTGCAGGCAATCTTGCGCAGAATACGCCGCATGATCTTGCCCGAACGGGTCTTTGGTAGCGCCGGCGCCCACTGGATCAGGTCCGGTTTGGCGAAGCTGCCGATCTCCTTGCTGACATGCGCCAGCAGGTCTTTCTTCAGCTCTTCGTTGGCCTCGGTGCCGTTCATTGGCGTCACGAATGCGTAGATGCCCTGGCCTTTGACGTCGTGGGGATAACCGACCACGGCGGCTTCGGCGATGCTGTCGTGCAGCACCAGGGCGCTTTCCACTTCGGCGGTGCCGATGCGGTGGCCGGAGACGTTGATCACATCGTCGATGCGTCCGGTAATCCAGTAATCGCCGTCCTCGTCACGGCGGGCGCCGTCGCCGGTGAAGTAATAGCCGGGGTAGGGTTTGAAGTAGGTGTCGATCATCCGCTGCGGATCGCCGTAGACGCTGCGAATCTGCGCCGGCCAGCTGGATTTGATCGCCAGCACGCCGCTGCCGGCGCCTTTGATTTCCTTGCCGGCTTCGTCAAGCAATACCGGTTGCACGCCGAACATCGGTTGCGTCGCGCAGCCGGGTTTGATCCGTTGGGCGCTGACCAGCGGGCTGAGCATGATGCCGCCGGTTTCGGTCTGCCACCAGGTGTCGACGATCGGGCAGCGCTGTTCACCGACAGCATTGAAATACCATTCCCACGCTTCCGGGTTGATTGGCTCACCGACGCTGCCGAGCAATCTGAGGCTGGCGCGTGAAGTTTCCTTCAATGGTCCGGCGCCTTCGCGCATCAGCGCGCGCAGGGCGGTGGGTGCGGTGTAGAAAATGTTGACCTTGTGCTTGTCGATGACCTGCCAGAAGCGCGAACTGCTCGGGTAGCTCGGCACGCCTTCGAACATCAGTGTGGTCGCACCGTTGGCCAGCGGCCCGTAGACGATGTAACTGTGGCCGGTGACCCAGCCGACGTCGGCGGTGCACCAGAACACTTCGCCGTCGCGGTAGTCGAGCACATATTTGAAGGTCATCGCCGCTTGCAGCAGATAGCCGCCGGTAGTGTGCAGCACGCCTTTGGGTTTGCCGGTGCTGCCGGAGGTGTAGAGGATGAACAGCGGATCTTCGGCGTCCATCGGTTCCGGCGGGCAGTCGTCGCTGACCTCGCGCACCGCCTGGTGGTACCACAGGTCACGGCCCTCGACCCAGTCGACCTGGCCCTGAGTGCGCTCTACCACCACCACGGTGCTGACGTTCGGGCAACTTTGCAGGGCTTTGTCGACGTTGTTTTTCAGCGGCACGAAGCGGCCGCCGCGCACGCCTTCATCGGCGGTGATCACGGTACGGCAGTCGGCGTCGAGAATTCGATCACGCAGGGAATCCGGGGAAAATCCGCCGAACACCACCGAATGAATCGCGCCGATTCGCGCGCAGGCGAGCATGGCGTAGGCGGCTTCGGGGATCATCGGCATGTAGATGCACACCCGGTCGCCTTTCTTTACGCCACGGCTTTTCAGCACGTTGGCCAAACGGCAGACGTGGTGATGGAGTTTGTTGTAAGTGATCTGCGCCGATTCGGCTGGGTCGTCGCCTTCCCAGAGCAGGGCGGTCTGCTCGCCGCGTTGCTTGAGGTGACGGTCGATGCAGTTGTAGCTGACGTTGAGCTTGCCGCCGGCAAACCAGGCGGCTTCTCCGGTTTTCAGGTCATAGCGCTGAACGGTCTGCCACGGCGTGCTCCAATCGAGGAAACGCGTGGCCTGCTCGGCCCAGAAGGCACTGGGGTGTTCAATCGATTCGCGGTACAGGCGCCGATACTCGTCCTGGCTCAACTGAGCGGCCTGGCGCACGGCATCGGCTTTGGGGAACGTGCTGATATCGAACATGACGGTTCCTTATTCTTGTGGTGCGACACGAATAAAGATGCGCCGAGCGCTGCACAGGTTCAAGTCATGTGCCAAAACAACTGTGGGAGCGAGCCTGTTTGCGAGGGCGGAGTGTCAGTCAACGAAGGTGTTGAATGACGAACCGCTTTCGCGAGCAGGCTCGCTCCCACAGGGGAACAGCGTTGTGCCGGAAGGCTTTTATCAGCCGCGATGACGCCCACGGAAGTAGTTGATCAGGCCTTGAGTCGAGGCATCGTCAGCCACGGTCTCGTCGCTGCCGACCAAGCGGTTGTAGACGCCTTTGCCCAATTCCTTGCCCAGTTCCACACCCCACTGGTCGAAGGCGTTGATGCCCCAGACCACGCTTTGCACGAACACTTTGTGCTCGTACATCGCAACCAGGGCGCCGAGGCGACGCGGGCTGATGCGTTCGACTACCAAGGTGTTGCTCGGGCGATTGCCCGGGATCACCTTGTGCGGCGCCAGTTTGCGCACGTCGTCTTCGCCCATGCCTTTGTCGCGCAGTTCGGCTTCGGCTTCCGGCAGGGTCTTGCCGAGCATCAGCGCCTGGCTCTGCGACAGGCAGTTGGCGTACAGCCACTGGTGATGATCGGAAACCGGGTTGAAGCTGACGATCGGCACGATGAAGTCGGCCGGGATCAGTTGGGTGCCCTGGTGCAGCAACTGGTGATAAGCGTGCTGACCGTTGCAGCCGACGCCGCCCCAGATCACCGGGCCGGTATCGGTCGACACCGAGGTGCCGTCCTGACGCACGCTCTTGCCATTGGACTCCATGTCCAGCTGTTGCAAGTGCTTGGTGATGTTGCGCAGGTAGTGGTCGTACGGCAGGATCGCGTGGCTTTGCGCACCCCAGAAGTTGCCGTACCAGACGCCGAGCAGGGCCAGCAGCACCGGCATGTTCTGTTCGAACGGCGCGGTCTGGAAATGCTGGTCCATGGTGTAGGCACCGGACAGCAGTTCCTTGAAGTTGGACATGCCGATGGCCAGTGCGATCGGCAAACCGATGGCCGACCACAGCGAGTAACGCCCGCCGACCCAGTCCCACATCGGGAAGATGTTTTCTTCGCGAATCCCGAAAGCCACAGCGGCGGCGTTGTTGCTCGACACAGCGATGAAGTGGCGATACAGCTCGGCTTCGGAACCGCCCTGCGCCAGGTACCAGGCGCGTGCGGCCTGCGCGTTCTTCAGGGTTTCGAGGGTGTTGAACGACTTCGACGAAACGATGAACAGCGTGGTCTCGGCGCGCAGTTTCTGCGTCAGCTCATGGAACTCGCTGCCGTCGATGTTTGCCAGATAGTGGCAACGTACGCCTTTCTGCGCGTAGGACAGCAGTGCTTCGGACACCAGCTCAGGGCCGAGGAACGAGCCGCCGATGCCAATGTTGACCACGTCGGTGATCGGCTTCTCGGTGTAACCGCGCCACAAGCCATCGTGAATGCGGCCGACCAGATCGGTGATCTGGTTCAGCACCTTGTGCACCTCCGGCATCACGTTGACGCCGTTGACCGACAATTTGTCGCCGACCGGGCGGCGCAGGGCGGTGTGCAGTGCCGGGCGGCCTTCGGAGGCGTTGACGATTTCGCCGTCGAACAGCGCCTTGATCGCGCCCTTCAGATCGACTTCATTGGCCAGGCCCACGAGCAGGTTGCGGGTCTCGGCGTTGATCAAATTCTTCGAATAGTCGAGAAACAGACCGCAGCTGCTGAGGGTGAACTGATTGAAACGCTGCGGATCGGCGTTGAAGGCTTCGCGCATGCTGAAATCCTGCATGGCTTGGCGGTGGTCTTTCAACGCTTGCCAGGCGGGCAGAGCGGTAACGTCGTGAGGAGTGCGGTAGTACGCCATCGCTGCGGTTTTCCTTTTTACTTGAACGGCCTTTTGAACACGGTACAGATCAACCACGAGTTTTAGCGCATGGGATCAACTGCGTCGACACGGGATCTGGACACAGGGCGAATACAGTAAACCTCGCGCTGCGTTCTGTCTTGACTTTGTCTGACCAGATCCCTGTACTTTTTTAACATCCGCAGAGGAATCTGGCCGACAAACGGAGGTGCCCGGAAGACTTTCGCCCAACCGGCATGCACCGGAAACACATGTGGGAGCGAGCCTGCTCGCGAAGGCGTGGTGTCAGGCAACTTATAAGTCGCTGATACACCGCCTTCGCGAGCAGGCTCGCTCCCACAGGGAAATTCGTTGCTGCTTAAATCTGGCTATCGAGATTCAGGTGCAGGTTGTCGATCAACCGCGTGGTGCCGAGGAACGCCGCTACCAGAATCACCAGATCGCGATCCTCCGCCGTCGCCGGACGCAAGGTCAGGCCATGACGGATTTCCAGATAATCCGGACGCAGCCCCGCTGATTCCAGCACCTGCAACTGCGCAGCGATCAGCGCCGGGTAATCACGCTCACCTTGCTTGATCGCTTCGGCGATGCTGCTCAGCACGCGGTAGACCACCGGCGCCACGGCGCGCTGGTCTTCATTGAGGAAGCCGTTGCGCGACGACAGCGCCAGACCATCCGCAGCACGCACGGTCGGCTCGCCGATGATCTGGATCGGCATGTTCAGGTCGTGCACCAGTGCGCGGATCACCGCCAGTTGCTGGTAATCCTTCTGGCCGAAGATCGCCAGATCCGGCTGGACCATGTTGAACAGCTTGCTGACTACGGTCGCCACACCTTCGAAGTGCCCCGGACGGCTGGCACCACACAGGCCTTCGGACAATTGCGGCACGCTGACCCTGGTTTGGCCGGCCATGCCGTCCGGGTACATCTCTTCAACCGTCGGCGCGAACAGCAGGTCGCAACCGGCTTCGAGGAGCTTTTCCTGATCGGCGGCGAGGGTGCGCGGGTATTTGTCGAGGTCTTCGCCGGCGCCGAATTGCAGCGGGTTGACGAAAATACTCGCGACCACGAAATCCACTCGCTGGGTAGCTTTGGTGATCAATGCGACGTGGCCGCTGTGCAGGTTGCCCATGGTCGGCACGAAGCCGATGCGCTTGCCTTCACCGCGCGCGCGGGCGACGGCGGCACGCAGTTCGCGTACGGTTTTGACGGTGTTCATGCAGAGAATCCGTGTTCGATGCCGGGAAACGTGGTGGCTTTGACTTCACTGACGTAAGCCTTCAGCGCGGCCTGGATGCTGTCCTGACCTTGCATGAAGTTCTTGACGAATTTGGGGACGCGGCCGGTGATCGACAGGCCGAGCATGTCGTGCAATACCAGTACCTGGCCGTCGGTGGCGTTGCCGGCACCGATACCGATCACCGGAATGCCCACGGCCTGGCTGATTTCTGCCGCCAGTTCGCTCGGCACGCACTCGAGCAACAGCATGGCCGCACCGGCCTGCTCCAGCGCGATCGCATCGGCACGCATCTGCCGCGCCTGGTTCTCATTGCGGCCCTGCACTTTATAGCCACCGAGGATGTTCACTGCTTGCGGGGTCAGGCCCATGTGCGCACACACCGGCACACCGCGCTCGGCGAGCAGGCGGATCGACTCCGCCAGCCACAGCTGACCTTCAACCTTGACCATGTGCGCGCCGGCCTGCATCAGCATGGCGCTGTTGTTCATGGTCTGTTCGAGGGTGGCGTTGGCCATGAACGGCAGGTCGGCGAGGATCAGGGCATCGCCATTGCCACGCTTGACGCTGGCGACGTGATAGGCCATTTCCGCCGTGGTCACTGGCAGGGTGCTGTCGTGCCCCTGCAGGACCATACCCAGGGAGTCGCCGACCAGCAGCACTTCGACACCGGCCTCATTGCAGGCATGGGCGAAGGTCGCGTCATAGCAGGTCAGCATGGTGATTTTTTCACCTTTCTGCTTGAGGCTCTGGAGCGTGGTCAGGGTGATGGCTGGCATGTAAAAAATCCTCGTTCAGGCGCTCTGGAAACTGCTGCGAGTCACGCGCGTGATTCTTCATCTACTCAGGCGCACGGTCTTGTGTCGTGCTTTGAAAGGCCTGGATTGCGCCCGTTCATGCCGGGTTGGCGGCAGCGGGACGCCTATAGTCGTGATGAGCCAACAGGAAGTCAATTGCGTGTGTTACCGCCTTGTTACGCGGGCGGTGTTACCGGCGTTACTGATGCGATTCAGCGGCGCGGCGGGCCTGATTGGGGGGATTTTTGTCTGACAAAAACTGGAGATTGGCAGGTGACCTGTGGCGAGGGGATTTATCCCCGTTGGGTCGCGGAGCGGCCCCATGTTTGTATACGGCTTGGTCAGATTTGGGCCTGCTTCGCAGTCCAGCGGGGATAAATCCCCTCGCCACATAACCACATTTCACAGAAGATTTTTGTCAGGGCTGGGAGATGCGTTCGAGGCCGACAAACGGGCAGGCGGCCAGGAGGTCTGTCAGCGTGCGGCCGTCGGCAAGACGCAGATCCTGCGGTGCCAGTTCAGCGAGGGGATAGAGAACGAACGCCCGCTCCTGAATCTGGTAATGCGGGACTTTCAGCCGTGGCTCGTCGATCAGGCGATCGCCGAACAGCAGAATATCCAGATCCAGCGTGCGTGGTCCCCAGCGTTCCAGACGTTCGCGGCCCTGAGCGTTTTCGATCGCTTGCAAGGCGTCGAGCAGCTCGATCGGTGCGAGCGAGCTGTCGAGGGCGGCGACGGCGTTGGTGTAACGCGGCTGGCCCGGCAGCAGCGAATCGCTTTGATAAAAGGCTGAGATGCCGGCAAGACTCGTCTGCGGCAATTGCCCCAGCGCCGCGATGGCGCTGCGCAACTGGTCGGCCGGGTCAGCGAGGTTGCTGCCCAGACCAATGTAGATGCGTTCCATCGCTTACTCGCCCGTCGCGCTCGAGGCGCCGGCGCGCTTGCGCTTGGAACCGCCGCTGCGGCGACGTTTGCGTGGCGCGCCGCTGGCATCGTCACCCTTGCCGCTGAGGTCGCGGATCATGTCGCGACGCTCGCTGTCGTTGGCGTCCTGATAATCGGTCCACCATTCGCCGAGGCCATCGGTCTCCTCGCCGGCGCTTTCGCGCAGCAGGAGGAAATCGTAACCGGCGCGGAAACGCGGGTTGTCCAGCAACAGATCGGCGCGTTTGCCACTGCGCCGTGGCAGGCGTTCCTGCATGTCCCAGATTTCGCGGATCGGCATGGTGAAGCGCTTCGGAATCGCGATGCGCTGGCATTGTTCGGCGATCAGCTCGTGAGCGGCTTCCTGCATCGCCGGAATCGGCGGCATGCCACGTTCCTGCAGACGCAACACGCGGGCCGGCAGTGCCGGCCAGAGCAGGGCGGCAAACAGGAACGCCGGGGTCACCGGTTTGTTCTGCTTGATGCGCAGGTCGGTGTTGGTCAGTGCTTCGCTGATCAAGGTATGGGTGTATTCCGGATTGTATTCCAGCGCTTCGGCACTGGCCGGGAACAGCGGGGCGAACAGTTGCAGATCAACCAACATTTCAAAGGTGATCGCGCCGTGCCCGGAGAGGAACAGCTTGAGCACTTCTTCGAACAGCCGCGCCGAAGGAATCTCGCGCAGCATCGGCGCCAGCTCACGGATCGGCTGCACGGTGTGCTTCTCGATGCCGAAGTTGAGCTTGGCGGCGAAACGCACGGCCCGCAGCATGCGCACCGGGTCTTCCTGGTAACGCTGCTTCGGGTCGCCGATCAGACGGATCAGGTGATTGCGGATGTCGTGCACGCCATTGGCGTAATCGAGAATGCGCTCGCTGACCGGATCGTAATACAGAGCATTGATGGTGAAGTCGCGGCGTTGCGCGTCTTCTTCCAGGGTGCCGTAGACGTTGTCGCGCAGAATGCGCCCGCTCTCGTTGCGCGAAGACTGGTTGCTGTCTTCCTCGTCTTCGTTGACCGGGTGATTGGCGCGGAAGGTCGCGACTTCAATGATTTCGCGACCGAAATGGATGTGCACCAGTTTGAACCGGCGACCGATGATCCGCGCATTGCGGAATTCGGCACGGACCTGCTCGGGGGTGGCGCTGGTGGCGACGTCGAAATCCTTGGGCGTGATGCCCAACAGCATGTCACGCACGCAACCACCGACCAGATAAGCCTGGTAACCGGCACCTTGCAGGCGTTCGACGATATTCACCGCATAGCGGCTGAACTGCGTTTTCTGCAGCGAATGTTGGCCGCTGTTGAGCACTTCAGGGGTGCTGCGGATGTGTTGCGTACGACGCACGGGAGTTCGGAATGACTGGAACAGCTTCTTCAGCATGGGATGCACTGTTTGAAGGAATGTTCGGCCATACCAAAAGAATGACCGCATGATGGGCGCAGATTCTAGCATTTAGTCGGGGGATGGTGTAGGACGCGGCAGATATGAGCTGCAAGCCCCAAGCTACAAGGGTCCAGCGAGGAAAACGGGGGAATTTCACGGAAGGGAGAAACTACAAGGGGAGCCGAAGCTCCCCAAGAAGTAGTTGCGTGCTCTTTTTATTATTGATTCGGGCTTCTTGTTTTTGTTGAGTGCCCTCGCCACGAAGTGTTTCCTTCGTGACCCTCCCAATCGGGAGCCAAGAGCAAACGGATTGCTTTGGTCGCTGAATTGCAGTGATCTGTCGATCCAACCAGTACAGGCTCTGTCTTAGGACAGTTTTTGTTGTTCTCGGCCTGGTCGTGGGGCAAGCCCCAAATACAACGCCTCTCCAAAAGAATCAGTTAGCTGCGCCTCTCGCCGTCTTGTTTTTATTGTGCGTGAGTCGATTCGTCTTATTTTTATTGTCTTGTGCATTGCTTGTTATTGTTCTTGTATCAAACATATAGCAGGGTGCGTGCCAACTTTTGCCAAGCCCAGTAAAACAAGGGGTTAGGTCGATATAACCGTTTTGCAGGGGCGAAAAAAAGCCGGGGTTTCGTTACCGATAACCCCGGCTTCTGTTACGTGAATCGACTGCGGTAACAGTTTTTTCACATTGTCATGCGTTACCCGCGCACGCGGTGGGTAACGCTCAGCTCTCGCTGGCAACCCCGGTCTTGCGTCGTGGAATGCCCAGACGCTGGCGGCGTTCCCACAGGCACTTGCGGCTGACGCCCAGTTTGCGTGCCAGTTCGGTCTCGGTCATGTGGTCCTGATGCTCGAGGACGAAGTGCTGGAAATAGTCTTCCAGCGACAGATCCTCGGTCGGCTCATGGCTGCTGTTGCTGGCGTTACCGCCGGTTTGCGGCGGCAAACCGATGAACTCGTCGTCTTCCAGATCGCTCAGCTCGATGTCGATGCCCAGCAGGTCGGCCGAAATCTCCGGGCTTTCGCTGAGAATCACCGCGCGCTCGACAGCGTTCTCCAGCTCACGCACGTTACCGGGCCACGAATAGTGCCGGATCGCCTGTTCAGCGTCGGCAGCGAATTTCAGGTCGGTGCGATTGATCCGCGCGCTCTGGCGAGCGAGGAAGGCATTGGCGATTTCGTTGACGTCGGCGCCACGCTCGCGCAGCGGCGGCAGCTTCAGGGCAATCACGTGCAGACGGTAATAAAGGTCTTCACGGAACTGGCCGATTTTCGCCAGGCTCTTCAGATCGCGGTGCGTTGCAGCGATCAGGCGCACATCGACTTTCTGCGACTGCACCGAACCTACGCGGCGGATCTCGCCCTCCTGCAGAACCCGCAGCAAGCGAGCCTGGGCTTCGAGGGGCAGTTCGCCGATCTCATCGAGGAACAGGGTGCCGCCGTCCGCCGCTTCGACCAGACCGGCGCGACCGGCGCTGGCGCCGGTGAACGCGCCTTTCTCGTGGCCGAACAGTTCGGACTCGATCAGGCTTTCCGGAATCGCCGCGCAGTTCACCGAGATCATCGGCGCCTTGGCGCGTTTCGACAGATTGTGCAGGGCGCGGGCCACCAGTTCTTTACCGGTGCCGGACTCACCCTGAATCAATACATTGGAATCGGTTGGCGCGACTTTGCGGATCTTGCTGTACAGGTCCTGCATCGGCGGGCAGGAGCCGATGATGCCGATTTCGCCATTGCTGTTATCCACAGCGGCTTTGCCATTGCCGGCGGCAGGCTTGCTCGCCGTGGCTTCGCCGGCAGCTGGCGCCGACTGACGATCACGCAGGATCCGCGCAACCGCCTGGAGCATTTCATCGTGGTCGAACGGCTTGGCGATGTAATCGACCGCGCCCATTTTCATCGAGTCGACCGCCGAGCGCAGGCTGGCGTAACTGGTCATGATCAGCACCGGTGTGCCTTGCCCGAGCTTGATCAGCTCGGTGCCCGGAGCGCCCGGCAGGCGCAGGTCGCTGACGATCAGATCGAACGTAGGAATGGTGAAGCGTTCTTGTGCTTCCTGCACTGATCCGGCTTCGCTGACCTGGTACTGGTTGCGTTCCAGCAGGCGGCGCAAGGCGGAGCGGATAATGGTTTCGTCTTCGACGATCAAAATGTGCGGCATTGATTCGATACTCTCGACGGTCTCAGTTCACAGCGGACGTCGCTTCGACATGACGCGGTAAGGTCACCCGGATACGGGTGCCGCGTTGGCTTTGTACATCAGCCGGGCTGTCGATGGTGATTTGTCCATAATGCTCTTCAACGATGGAATAGACCAGTGCAAGGCCCAGACCGGTGCCTTCACCCGGATCCTTGGTGGTGAAGAAAGGTTCGAACAATCGGTCCATGATGCTCGACGGAATACCGCTGCCTTCGTCTTCGACGATCAGATCGACCGTGTGTTCGCCGGCTTCGCTCTTGACCCGTACCGCACTGTGCGGCGGCGAGGCGTCGCGGGCGTTGGAGAGCAGATTGATAAGCACCTGGGCGAGCCGTTGCGGGTCGCCTTCGACCCAATGATCGGGATCGCACAGGTTGTAGAACTGCACTTCGAAATTGCGCCGGTTCAGCGCCAGCAGGCCAATGGCGTCCTGCGCGACTTCGGCCAGACACACTGGTTCGTCGTTGTGCTGATGGCTGCCGGCATGGGCGAAGCTCATCAGCGACTGGACGATGCGCGAGACGCGTTTGGTCTGCTCGAGAATCTGCCCGCTGATTTCCGTCAGCTCGCCGTCATCTTCACGCTCTTCGCGCAGGTTCTGCGCCAGGCAGGCGATGCCGGTGATCGGATTACCGATTTCGTGGGCCACACCCGCTGCGAGTCGACCGATGCTGGCCAGCCGTTCGGAATGCACCAGTTTATCTTCGAGCATCTGCGTTTCGGTCAGATCCTCGACCAGTAACACCAGGCCACTGTTACCCGGGGCCAACGGCTCGTCGATTGCCGCTTTGTGCAGATTCAGCCAGCGGGTCTGACCATCGAGGGCCAGATGCTGTTTGTGCAAATGCTCGTCGGGCAGGTTGATGAAGCCTTGCAGCAATTCTTTCCACGGGTTGGCGATCGTGCTCAGGCGCGAACCGACCACTCGCTGTGCGGCGATGCCGGTCAGCTCTTCCATCGCCTTGTTCCACATCAGGATCTCCTGATCCTTGGCCAGCGAGCAGACGCCCATCGGCAGTTCCTGCAAGGTCTGGCGGTGGTAGCGGCGCAGGGCATCGAGCTCGGCGGCCAGGCCGGTGAGGCGCGAGTGGTAATCCTCGAGACGGCTTTCAATGAAGTGAATGTCTTCGGTGACGTAGTTTTCGCCGCCAGCCTTATAGGGCAGGAAGGTTTCCACCATATCCTGCGCAACGCTCGGGCCCATCAGGCCGGACAGGTTGGCCTCGATGCGGTCGCGCAACCGGCGCAAGGCATACGGCCGGCGTTCATCGAAGGGTAGATACAAGTCGCGCAGCGCTTGCTCGACTTCTTTCTGCGCAGCCTTGGCACCCAGCGGCTTGGCCAGCTGCGTGGCGAATTCCTGCGGCGAGGCGGCGTGCAGTTCGCGGCGTTGCGGGCGCCGCACGTTGTCCACTGCACAGGCTTCGGCGGCGCTGGCTTCTTCCGGGCTGGCGTTGGTGAACAGCGAGATCAAAGTGAACATCAGCACGTTGGCGGCCAGCGAGGCGATGGCCGCCATGTGCCAACTGGTGTCGTCGAGCACGTAGATCATGTTCAGCAGCGGGATATAGAAGCCCTGCAGATTGCCGACCAGCGGCAGCAGCATGGTCACCACCCAGACCGTGATCCCAGCCAGCAGACCGGCAATGAAGCCGCGGCGGTTGGCGGTGGGCCAGTACAACACCGACAACACCCCGGGCAGAAATTGCAGAGTCGCAACGAACGCGACGATGCCGAGGTTGGCCAGATCCTGTTCGACGCCGAGCATCAGGTAGAAGCCGAAGCCGGCCATGATGATCGCCACGATCAGCGCCCGGCGGGTCCATTTCAGCCAGCGGTAGATATTGCCTTCGGCCGGCGGTTGATAAAGCGGCAGCACCAGATGGTTCAGCGCCATGCCCGACAAGGCCAGGGTGGTGACGATGATCAGGCCACTGGCGGCGGACAGGCCACCGACGTAGGCGAGCAAGGCCAGCGGTTTGCTGTTGGCGGCAATGCCGATGCCGAGGGTGAAATATTCCGGGTCGGTGGTGGCGCCGAGTTTCAGGCCTGCCCAGAGAATCAGCGGTACGGCAAGACTCATCAACAGCAGAAACAACGGCAGGCCCCAACTGGCGCTGACCAGCGAGCGCGGGTTGAGGTTTTCCGTAAAGGTCATGTGATACATGTGCGGCATCACGATCGCCGAGGCGAAGAACACCAGCAGCAGCGTGCGCCACGGGCCTTCCTGCAACGGCGTGTGCAGGGCGGCGAGGGCCGTCTGGTTTTGCAGCAGCCACAGTTCGAGCTGTTGCGGGCCGTCGAACACGCCATACAGCGCGTACAGGCCAACGCCGCCGAGAGCGATCAGTTTGATGATCGATTCGAAGGCAATCGCGAACACCAGCCCTTCATGTTTCTCGCGCGTGGCGATGTGCCGGGAACCGAAGAAGATCGTGAACAGAATAATCAGCGCACAGAACGCCAGCGCCACGCGGCTCTGCACACGTTCGCCGGTGAGAATGCCGATCGAGTCGGCCACGGCCTGAATCTGCAAGGCAAGCAATGGCAAGACGCCAATCAGCATGAAAATCGTGGTCAGCGCACCGGCCCAGGTGCTGCGAAAGCGGAAGGCAAACAGATCGGCCAGCGACGACAGTTGATAGGTGCGGGTGATCTTCAGGATCGGATAGAGCAGCACCGGCGCCAGCAGGAATGCACCGGACACGCCGAGATAACTGGACAGAAAGCCGTAACCGTACTGATAGGCCAGGCCCACCGTGCCGTAGAACGCCCAGGCACTGGCGTAAACCCCCAGCGACAGGGTGTAGGTCAACGGGTGGCGAATGATCGCGCGCGGGATCATGCCCCGTTCGCTGACCCAGGCAACGCCGAACAGCGCCGCCAGGTACGCGGCGCTGATCAGGATCATCTGGGTCAGGCTAAAGCTCATCGGCATCTTTTTGGCTCTGCAGGATGAAGGTCACGACAATCAGGATCAGCCAGAGCAGATAAGGGCGATACCAGGCGCCCGTCGCGTCGATCCACCAATCCATGATGGCGGGGGAGAACAGGTAGATCCCGACGACCAAAAGCAGGACCAAGCGATAGATGTACATCCCGGCCTCTCTTTTTTATGCGCGTGCCCGAAAACGTGCGGCGATGGTAACGGATGGGCGCGCGACTGCAAGTGTCGTCATTGCAGTTGCGCTTCGGGCAGGGTCAGTGTGCGCGGGATCTTGGCAGCATCCCAATGTGCGCTGCCCCAGGCCAGCAGTTCGCGCGGCGAAGCGTGAGCCAGTTCGGTGCCGGGATGCTGCCCCAGCGCGCGCAAGGCCCGCAGTAGCAACGGCGTGGCCTGATCAGCCTCAAGCGGCGGCGAACGATAGGACTTGCCGAGTTTGTTGCCGTCCGGCTGGGTGATCAGCGGCAGGTGCAGATAACGCGGCTGTTTCAGGCCGAGCAGTTCTTGCAGGTACAGCTGACGCGGCGTCGAATCGAGCAGGTCAGCGCCGCGCACGATGTCGGTAATGCCTTGCCAGGCGTCATCGAGCACCACCGCCAATTGATAAGCGTAGAGACCATCGCGCCGACGGATGACGAAGTCGCCGACGTCGCGGCCCAGGTGCTGACGGTATTCGCCCTGCACGCGATCGATGAAGTGGTATTCCAGCTCCGGCACGCGCAGGCGGATCGCGGCGTCGTGCTGATCATGGCCGGCATTGCGGCAAAACCCCGGATAAATCCCGTGATAGGGCTCCAGTTGTTTGCGCGAGCAGGTGCAGGCGTAGGCCAGACCGTGGTTGAACAGGCTGTCGAGCACTTCGGCATAAGCCGCGCGCCGATCGCTCTGGCGGACCATTTCGCCGTCCCATTCGAAGCCGTAACTTTCCAGCGCCTTGAGAATCGCCGCTTGCGCACCGGGCTCTTCGCGCGGCGGATCGAGATCTTCCATGCGCACCAGCCAGCGCCCACCGACGGAGCGGGCGTCGAGGTAAGACGCCAACGCAGCGACCAGCGAACCGAAGTGCAGGTGGCCACTGGGGGTAGGGGCGAAGCGGCCGATGTAGGCGGGGGATTTGGCAGTCATGGAGGCGATAAAGGCTATTCAGAATTTGAGCAGGTTACCTCTGTGGGAGCGAGCCTGCTCGCGAAAGCTGTGTCAGTCATGAAAGAGTTATCTGAGAGGACGCTTTCGCGAGCAGGCTCGCTCCCACAGAGGCAGACGCAGGTTCCGCGGGCAAAACACAGAAACAAAAACGGAGCGTTCACACGCTCCGTTTTTCGTTCAGGCCGAGATTACTTGCCGACCTGCTTTTCCTTGATTTCCGCCAGGGTCTTGCAGTCGATGCACAGATCCGCGGTCGGACGGGCTTCGAGGCGCTTGACGCCAATCTCGATGCCGCAGGACTCGCACCAGCCGTACTCTTCGTCTTCGATCAACTGCAGGGTCTTGTCGATTTTTTTGATCAGCTTGCGCTCGCGGTCGCGGGCGCGCAGTTCGAGGGAGAACTCTTCTTCCTGGCTGGCACGGTCGGCCGGGTCAGGGAAGTTGGCCGCTTCGTCTTTCATGTGGTCAACCGTACGGTCGACTTCCTGCATCAAGTCCAGTTTCCACTTGTTCAGGATCTTGGTGAAGTGCGCGCGCATCGGAGCGCCCATGTACTCTTCACCCGCCTTCTGAACGTAAGGTTCGAAGCCGCTGATCGACGTTTGCTGCTGTTGCTTTGCTTGGGTGGGCATGAAATGGACCGCCTCTACTCTTGTAATCCATTGCGCAGGATTGCTCCATCACCGACACCTGCCGGCCCTGCGGCTGCAAGCGGGCGAACTTACCAGATCAAATCAGCCTGCGCTACTCCCGGATGTCGAGCCCCCGGCGGGTGGCGCTTGCAGATGTCTGACAAGCCGTGTCTGTGGGAAGGGAGACCTGTTCAATCACTGATTTTAGTCAATCCTGGAGCGTACGTTCAGATCGTTACAGTCCAGCGTTCTTGAGGCTGTGACCTTCACGGGTTCTCGCTCGTTCCGGCAGACAGGTAGAATCGTCTCTTTTTTCCGTCGAAGGCATTCCAATGGCCCCCTACAGTGCGCGCAGTCGTGCGATCGAACCGTTCCATGTGATGGCGCTGCTGGCGCGGGCCAATGAATTGCAGGCCGAAGGCCACGACGTGATCCATCTGGAAATCGGTGAGCCGGACTTCACCACCGCCGAGCCGATCATTCGCGCCGGACAAGCTGCGTTGACGGCGGGCAAGACCCGCTACACCGCCGCCCGTGGCATTCCCGAACTGCGCGAGGCGATCGCCGGTTTCTACCAATCGCGTTATGGCCTGAATATCGACCCACGGCGGATTCTGATCACGCCGGGCGGCTCCGGCGCGTTGTTGCTGGCCAGTGCCCTGTTGGTCGATCCGGGTAAACACTGGCTGCTCGCCGACCCGGGCTACCCGTGCAATCGGCATTTCTTGCGGCTGGTCGAAGGCGCGGCGCAATTGGTGCCGGTCGGGCCGGAGGTGCGTTATCAACTGACCCCGGATCTGGTGGCGCGGCACTGGGACCACGACAGTGTCGGCGCCCTCGTCGCTTCGCCGGCCAACCCGACCGGAACCCTGCTGACCCGTGATGAACTGGGCGGACTGTCCACAGCGATCAAGGCCCGACACGGGCACTTGGTGGTGGATGAGATCTACCACGGCCTGACCTACGGCACTGATGCTGCCAGTGTGCTGGAAGTCGATGACGGCGCTTTTGTCCTCAACAGTTTCTCCAAGTATTTCGGCATGACCGGTTGGCGCCTGGGCTGGCTGGTGGCGCCAGACGCGGCGGTCAGCGAATTGGAAAAGCTTGCGCAGAACCTCTACATCAGCGCGCCGAGCATGGCGCAATACGCTGCGCTGGCCTGTTTCGAGCCAGCCACCATTGCGATTCTCGAAGAGCGCCGCTCCGAGTTTGCGCGCCGTCGCGATTTTCTCCTGCCGGCGCTGCGTGAACTTGGTTTCAACATTGCCGTTGAGCCTGAAGGCGCGTTTTATCTGTACGCCGATATCAGCCGTTTCGGCGGCGATGCCTTCGCGTTCTGCCGGCATTTCCTCGAAACCGAGCACGTCGCCTTTACGCCGGGACTGGATTTCGGTCGTTATCAGGCCGGTCATCACGTGCGCTTCGCTTACACACAAAACCTCGCACGTTTGCAGGAAGCCGTGGAGCGCATCGCGCGCGGCTTGAAGAGCTGGCAAGGCTGATGCGCTTTTATCCTGCTCTGGAAGAAGCGCGGCTGATTCGACGTTACAAGCGGTTTCTCGCCGATATCGAGACCGTTAGCGGCGAGTTGCTGACCATTCACTGCCCCAACACCGGCTCGATGCTCAATTGCCAGGTCGAGGGCGGGCAGGTCTGGTTCAGCCGCTCCAACGACCCTAAACGCAAGTTGCCCGGCACTTGGGAGATTGGCGAAACACCGCAGGGCCGGCTGTTTTGTGTCAACACCGGGCGCGCCAACGGCTTGGTTGAGGAAGCCTTGCAGGCTGGCGTGATTACCGAGTTGAACGGCTTTACCGCGTTGAAGCGTGAGGTTGCCTACGGACAGGAAAAAAGCCGCATCGACTTCCGCCTCGAATACCCCAGCGGACCGGCGTATGTCGAAGTGAAAAGCGTCACCCTCGGCTTCGACGGCACGGCGGTGGCGGCGTTTCCCGATGCGGTGACCCAGCGCGGCGCCAAACATCTGCGCGAGCTGGCGCATCTGGCGCGCGACGGCATTCGGGCGGTGCAGTTGTACTGCGTGAACCTCACCGGCATCGATGCCGTGCGCCCGGCCGAGGAAATCGATTGGGCTTACGCCGAGGCGCTGCGTGAGGCGGTCGCGTGCGGTGTCGAGGTGTTGGCGTATGGCGTGCGCCTTGACCATGAAGAGATGGTCATCGATCGCCGACTCGACGTGCGGCTCAACGGTTAAACGTCGATCCACACGCCTTGTGTATCCTCCCGGCATTCAATTGCCGTGAGCGACTGCCCGGCGCAGGGGCCGGCGACGCATTCGCCGTTCTCGATCAGAAACAGTGCGCCATGGGTGGCGCACTGGATCAGGCTGTTGCTCGGATCGAGAAACTGGTCGGGCTGCCATTCCAGCCCTACGCCCCGGTGCGGGCAGCGATTGAAATAGACAAAGACTTGGCCACCTCGACGCACGGCAAACAGCTTTTTGCCTTCGATTTCGAAACCGCGACTGCCAGCTTCGGCCAGATCGCTGCCGGCGCAGAGAAACTTCATGGCTATCCTCTAATGTCCGCTCGTGTCGGGATATGTCCGAGCTTGACGTTCAAATGCAAACAATTATCAAATGGCGACCTTCTCCCAGAAGGAGTCTGGCCGTTGCCGAGGATACTTGGCTCGCTGCGCCGATGCCCGGGAAACCTTGTTCAAGGAAGCTGTGTATGCGCCTGAAAACCCGCGTTGCCGTGCTGTGCGCCGGCCTTTTGCTCTGCCATCAGGCGGCTGCGGCGGATTTACCGCAACGCTGGGTCAGCGCCGGTGGCGCGCTGTCGGAATGGGTCAGCGCACTGGGCGGCGAGTCGAAGCTGGTGGGGGTCGATACCACCAGTCAGCATCCCCAATCGTTGCAGACGCTGCCGAGCATTGGTTATCAGCGCAGCCTGTCGGCCGAAGGCATCTTGAGCCTGCGCCCGGACATTCTGATCGGTACCGAAGAAATGGGGCCGCCGCCGGTTCTGGCGCAAGTCAAAGCGGCCAAGGTCAAAGTCGAGTTGTTTTCAGCCCAGCCTGATCTGCCGACGCTGGAAAAGAATGTCACTCATCTGGGCCAGTTGCTCGGTGCGCAAGAGAAGGCTGCGCAGTTGCTGGAGAATTATCAACAGCAGCTCCAGGCGCAGACAGTGCGAGTTGCCCAAGTGCAAACCACACAGAAATCCCCCGGTGTGTTGCTGCTGCTCGGGCACGCCGGCGGCAAGCCGTTGATCGCCGGCAAGGACACTGCCGCCGATTGGCTGCTGCAACAGGCCGGCGGGCACAACCTTGCTACTCATACCGGCTACAAACCGTTTTCTGTCGAATCCCTCGCCAGCCTCGATCCCGAAGTGCTGGTGTTCGCTGACCGAGCGTTGACCGGCGAAGCGGCAAAAGCCGCGTTGTTCAAGGAAAACCCCATCCTCAATTCCAGCCGCGCGGCCAAGAGCGGGCGGGTGATGGAGCTGGACCCGACGCTGCTGGTTGGCGGTCTCGGGCCACGGTTGCCGGCTGCTTTGCAAACCCTGACGGACGGTTTCTACCCGGCCAAGGGCGGCCAATGACCACACTGGTCAAACCCCGTGGCTTGTTCATCGGCCTGACCTTGCTGTGTCTGCTGGCGATCTGGCTGTCGCTGGCATTGGGGCCGGTGAGCCTGCCGCTGTTTGACACTTTGCGCGCCGCGCTGCGTCTGGTTGGCGTGCCGCTGGCGCCGGAGGGGCTGGAGCAGGCCGAGCTGATTCTCGGCCAGATCCGTCTGCCGCGAACCTTGCTCGGCTTGGCGGTCGGCGGCGTGCTGGCGCTGTCCGGCGTGGCGATGCAAGGTCTGTTTCGTAATCCGCTGGCGGACCCGGGGCTGGTCGGGGTGTCCAGTGGCGCGGCACTTGGCGCGGCGATTGCGATTGTCGGCGGCTCGTTCTTTGGCGGCCTGCCGGAGTGGTTCGGGCCGTATCTGTTGTCGGTGTGCGCGTTTCTTGGCGGGCTCGGGGTGACGGCGCTGGTCTATCGGCTGGGCCGGCGCAACGGTCAGACCCACGTGGCGACCATGTTGCTGGCCGGTATCGCGCTGACGGCGCTGGCCAGTTCGGCGGTCGGTCTGTTCACTTATCTGGCCGATGACGCGACGCTGCGCACTCTGACCTTCTGGAACCTGGGCAGCCTCAACGGCGCCAGTTACGCGCGGTTGTGGCCCTTGCTGATCATCACCATCGGCGTGGCGCTGTGGCTGCCGCGTCGGGCCAAGGCATTGAATGCCTTGTTGCTCGGTGAATCCGAGGCTGGTCATCTGGGCATCGATGTCGAACGGCTCAAGCGCGAACTGGTGTTCTGCACCGCGCTGGGTGTTGGCGCGGCGGTGGCCGCTGCGGGCATGATCGGTTTTGTCGGGCTGGTGGTGCCGCATCTGGTGCGCCTGCTGGCCGGCCCGGATCACAAAGTGCTATTGCCAGCCTCGGTCCTGGCGGGTGCGAGCCTGTTATTGCTCGCCGATCTGGTGGCGCGCCTGGCGCTGGCGCCGGCGGAGTTGCCAATCGGCATTGTCACCGCGTTTATCGGCGCGCCGTTCTTTCTTTATCTGCTGCTGCGAGGGCGTGCCTGATGTTGTCTGCGCACAATCTGCATGTTCGCCGTGGCCGCAAAGCGGTGCTCAGTGGAGTCACGCTCGGGCTCGAACCCGGCGAGGTGCTTGGGGTGCTGGGGCCGAACGGCGCCGGGAAAAGCACGTTGCTTGGCGCCTTGTGCGGGGAGTTGCTCGCCAGTGACGGCAACGTTTCGCTCGATGGACAGGCATTGAGCTATTGGAGCGGAACACAGCGGGCACAACGACTGGCGGTGTTGCCGCAGGTGTCGACGCTGGATTTTGCCTTCGCCGTCGAAGAGGTCGTCGGCATGGGCCGTTTGCCGTACCAGACCGGGCGCGTACGTGATGACGAAATCGTCGCGGCAGCGCTGGCCGCCGCCGATGCCGGTCACTTGGGTGGGCGCAGCTATCTGGCATTGTCCGGTGGCGAGCGTCAGCGCGTGCATCTGGCGCGGGTGCTGGCGCAACTCTGGCCGGGTCAGGCCGGGCAAACCTTATTGCTCGACGAACCGACATCGATGCTCGATCCGCTGCATCAGCACACCACCCTGCAGGCGGTGCGCGAGTTCGCCGATCGCGGCGCGGCGGTACTGGTGATCCTGCATGATCTGAATCTTGCGGCGCGCTATTGTGATCGCGTGCTGTTGCTGGAGGAGGGGCGCCCGGTTGCGCTGGATACCCCGCAGCAGGTGCTGCGTCCGGATACGCTCAGAGCGGTGTTCGGCCTGGAGGTTTTGGTGCAACCGCACCCGGAGCGTGGGCATCCGCTGATCATCGCCCGCTGATCAATCATCGAGGTGTCGCATGCGTGGATTGTGGTTGTTGGCACTGGTGTTGCTCGCGGGGTGTCAGCACGTGGTGGCTCCACCGGTGGGCGGCGATATCCGCGATCTGCGCAGCGGCGAGATGCTCACCGCGCAGCAACTGCTGGTGCGTCTCGCTGAACCTGAGCGTTTGATCATCGGTGAGCAGCACGACAATGCCGATCATCATGCTGCGCAATTGTGGCTGTTGCAGTCGCTGGGCGAGCGCCGGGTGCAAGGCAGTCTGCTGCTGGAAATGCTCACGCCGGATCAACAAGCGAAAGTCGATGCGCTGCGCCAGTCGAAGTCCGTCGCGGCTGATTTGCCTGCGGCATTGGCCTGGCAGGAGGGCTGGGACTGGAATCTTTACGGGCCGATCGTGCGCTTCGCTCTGACACAGCCATATCCGCTGCTGGCGGCCAATCTCGATGACAGGGAAATCCGTGCGTTTTACCGAAATCCACCTGCGCTGAACGGTCCTCGCAGTAATGCGTTGTCCGTGCAGAACACGTTGCTTGGACAAGTCAGTGAATCCCACTGCGGCCTGCTGCCCGAATCACGGATGCCGGCGATGCTGGCAATTCAGCAACAGCGTGATCGACGCATGGCCGAACGCATGCTGGCGGCGCCAATGCCTTCGATCCTGCTGGCCGGTGCCTGGCATGCGCGCAAGGATGTCGGCGTGCCGCTGCATTTGCTGGATCTTGGCGCTGACAAACCACCGATCGTATTGATACTCGCCGAGCAGGGCGCTGCGGTAACGGCGGCGATGGCCGATTACGTCTGGTACACGCCGGCCACGCCGAAGCCGGATTACTGCGAGCAGATGCGTCAGCAATTCGCCAAATGACTTTTCGGCAGGCAAAAAAAGACCCGGTAAAAACCGGGTCAAATAACCGTGATTAGCCTGATGAGGAGATAATCTGAGAGTCCGAACCAAGGGCTTTTCAGAATATCGACTGATCTCGCGACCAGTTGTGATAATCATAGCGATTCTCATTACCGAGTCAACCGCTGTTTTTGCCAATCTGTAATTTAGTTTTGCGAGGGGTGGTGAGGCCCTGTGAATAAAGGGCTATGCGCTAGGTGCGCTGCGTCGTCAACTGCGTGATCTGGCGATTCAACTGTCCGATGCGCCGAGCCATCCCCTCAATCAGGCTGTGGGCAATCTTCGGATTGCTGCGGGTCATGCTCAAAAACTGATCACCAGGAATCAACATCACCGTGCTCGGCTCGGACGTCACTACCGTGGCGTTGCGCGGCTCGCCGGTAAACAACGCCATGGCGCCGAAAATCTCGTCCTTCGGCACGTCACCGACCTTGTGCCCGTCAACAAATGCCTCAGCATGCCCATCGATAATCACGAAAACATGGTCCGCTGCATCGCCCTGTTGAATCAGCACGGCGCCGGCCTCGACCCGTTTGAAGCCGTTGGTGCTGCGGAACTCCCGGGGTTTCAACTCGGCCACAGCGTGGGCGAGCAGCGCCATTTGCCCGAGCAGATAGCTCAGAAGCTGCTCGGCTCGATCAGGGTCGGCATACAAATGCTGCAAAACCTCTGCGCGACCATAGGGCAGCAGGCGCACAGTGCTGTCGCTGCATACGCGGCAGTCGCTCCATTGCTCGCCACGTTGCAGACCGAGCAGATCACCTTCCTGCCAATAGAACAGAGGGCGGCCCGCGATGCAGCCATGCACAACGCCCTCGCTCAGCAAAAACAGCTGATCGTCCGGCAACTGCGCAAACAAATCATCCGTGGCCTCCAGTTCGACAACAGGCGCGCACGGCGACAAATCCTGCAGCCACTGCCCGGGAAGACTCTGCAAGCGATTGATCAATGCGTCGGCGTGGGCCGACTGTTCCCCCAGCAAATACATGGCGTCAGCGCCTGTTCAGTTTTTATGGCGCGCGGAAATGGCTTCGAGCTGCTTGTTCAAGGCGTCCTTGCGCTCGGCAGGGATGTCGTTCCAGTGCACGTCCATCAACGCCCCTTCGATCGCATACAACAACACCTTTGAAGCGCGAAAGCCTCGAGTACGCACGGCCCGGTAGGCATCCACTGCACCGAGGCGACGCAAGTCCGAGGCGCTGTGGATGCCCACGGCATGCAGCCATTGCGCCGATGTCTTGCCAAGATTTTTCAGGTGTTGCAGTTCATCATTCATCAAGCCTCCTTGCGACGGCCGAATGGTGCGTGGGCGAGCTTCTCAGCAGTGTAGCCATCAGTAGGAAAAGCGTGGTTGTTTGGTCGGATTCGACGCAAAAGCTTCTAAGAAAGGGGGATAAAGGACCTGCGAACGCAGAGGGAAGGGAGGTAAACGATTATCAATGTGGGAGCGAGCCTGCTCGCGAAGAGGGCGTATCAGATACAATCAATATCGACTGACACTACGCCGTCGCGAGCAGGCTCGCTCCCATAGGGGCAAGGCGTGGTGTCAGGAAGATTTCCGGATATCAGCGAGTGCGATAGCGCAACCGTGTACCGAAATTCATCGACATCAGGATCTCGTCGGCACTCAGCTCCGGCGGGAAGTACGCACCGGAAATCTGTGCATGGGCCAGGCTGGCGCCTTCGAGCGAAGCCTTGCGGAAATCGATGCCACGCAAATCGGCGGAGCGGAAATACGCATCGCGGAAATCCACGTTATCGGCGTTCAGTTCACGCAGGTCGAGGCCCCGGAAATCGCCACCCACCATGTCGATCAGACCATCCTGTGGACGTTCTTTGTTGAAGCCTGCAACGTCATCTTTGTGCAGCAGGGCGTAAAGCGGAGTGTCGAGCAGTTTAGGCTGGCTCATGTCAGATCACCTGTTGGTTTTATGACGCCAGTATAGTGCCACTATTTGCCGGCCGTGAAGCGAGCGAGGGCTTCACGGCCGAAATAGTTTTTTACAGGCCCGGCAGGCGCTGACGGATCTGCGCGACCACAGTGTCCAGCGTGCCGGATTCATTGGTCTGCACGCGTTTGCTGCGCAGAATTTCCTCCGGGGTCAGCGCTTCGCGGTTGGCCTGCTGCGCTTCGATGACTGCGAGGGTGGCGTCGGACGGATCCTTCTGATCGGCCTGGCGCATCGCCAGCCAGCTCTCGATCACCGCTTGCGGGGCGTTGCAGTCGAGGATCAGGAACGGCGTGCCAGTGGCTTCGGCAATCTTCGCCGCATTATCGCGCTGCTCGCGTTTGAGATAGGTCGCGTCGATCACTACCGGGAAGCCGGCGTGCAAAATCACCTCGGCGATTTCATGCAGACGTGCGTAGGTCGCGGTGCTGGCGTCGGCACTGTAAATGCCGGCCTGCACATCGTTGGCGACGGTCTGCTCGCCAAACAGGCGCTTGCGTTCGACATCGGAACGCAGGCGAATTGCGCCCAGCGCTTCGACCAGGCGCATGGCCACATGGCTCTTGCCGACTGCGGAAACACCGTGGGTAATGGCCATGAAGCGCGAAGGAATGGTGCTGTAGCTTTCCGCCAGGTTGGCGTAGTTGCGGTACTGGCGCAGGGTGGTGGCGCGCTGCACCGCAGTCGCGTCCGCCGGCATGCTGAACAGTGCCACCTTGGCCCGCACCAGCGCGCGGTAGGCTTTATAGAAGTTCAGCACTTCCAGGCCCTCATAGTCGCCGGTCAGTTCCAGATACTGGCTGATGAGGCGACGCGCCAGCGATTTCAGGCCACGGTCTTCCAGGTCCATGGCGAGGAAGCCGGTGTCGGCCCAGACATCAGTGAAACGGAATGGCTCGTTGAACTCGATGCAGTCGAAGATCACCACATTGCCGTCGATGACCGTGGCGTTGCCCAGGTGAATGTCGCCGTGGCATTCACGGGTGAAACCTTGTGTCTTGCGCTGGGCGAACAGGGGCTTGAGGCGCTCGAAGCTGCTTTCGGCCCAGGCTTTCAATGCCTCAAGTTGCAGCAAGTCGTTCTTGTCGCTGAGGAACGGCAGGATCTGCTCGAAATTTTGCGCGACCGGCGCCATCACGCTGTCCGGTGTACCGGCGTCGTGTTCGGCCGGGACTTTCGGGGCGTTGAGATGGAAATGGGCGATCTGCTCGGCCAACGCGTCGATGTGCTGAGTGGTCAGTTCGCCATTGGCTTGCAGGGTGCTGAGCAAGCCGCTCTGCGGGAACTGGCGCATTTTCAGCACGTATTCGATAGCCGGGCCGTCGCCGCCCAGTTGCGGTGCCTCGACGCTGCCGGTGACCGGCAACACGTCCAGATACAAATCATCGGTCAGACGCTGGTTCAGCCGCAGCTCTTCAGCGCAGAAATGCGCACGTGCGTCGAGGCTGGTGAAGTCGAGGAAGCCGAAATTCACCGGCTTCTTCACTTTATAGGCAAAGGGCCCGGTGAGAATCACCCACGAGATGTGGGTTTCGATGACCTGAAACCCTTCGACGGGATGCGGGTAGAGGGCCGGGTTTTGCAGGGCAGCGATCAGGGACTGGCTCACGGGCGATCCTTCAGAGGCGGGGGAATTCGAGGCGGCCATTATGGCTGCTTGCCCGCCTGACGCAAACCTCCGCGCGTGCCTGTTGAGGATCGATAAAGTGCGTATAATCCGCCGCCATGACTCGATCCCGATCCCCCCGTACCAAGAAAAAACCACCAGCCAAGGGCCTCAGCCCATGGTTGAGCTGGGCCATTAAACTCAGCCTGGTCGGCCTTGTAGTGCTGGCCGGCTTTGCCGTTTACCTCGATGCCGTGGTGCAGGAGAAGTTCTCCGGCAAGCGCTGGACCATCCCGGCCAAGGTGTACGCGCGCCCGCTTGAGCTGTTCGTCGGACAGAAGCTCAGCAAGGACGATTTCCTCACCGAACTCGATGCCCTCGGCTATCGCCGCGAAGCCGTGAGCAATGGCCCCGGCGCAGCCGCCGTCAGCGGCAATACGGTTGACCTGAACACTCGTGGCTTCCAGTTCTATGAAGGTCTGGAAAAGCCGCAGCCAGTGCGTGTGCGCTTCTCCGGCGACTACGTCGCCGAACTGTCCTCGACCAACGGTTCGAAACTGTCGGTGGTGCGCCTCGAGCCGCTGATGATCGGCGGCATTTACCCGAAAAATCTCGAAGACCGCATCCTGATCAAACTCGATCAGGTGCCGCCGTACTTGCTCGAAACCCTGATCGCCGTCGAAGACCGCGACTTCTACAGCCACTGGGGCGTGTCGCCGAAATCGATCGCCCGCGCCGTGTGGATCAACACCTCCGGCGGCAAGATGACCCAGGGCGGCAGTACGCTGACCCAGCAGTTGGTGAAGAACTTTTACCTGACAAGCGAACGCAGCCTGACCCGCAAGCTCACCGAAGCGATGATGGCGTTGCTGCTGGAACTGCATTACGACAAGAAGGAAATTCTTGAGGCCTACCTCAACGAAGTCTTCGTCGGTCAGGACGGCCAGCGTGCGGTGCACGGTTTTGGTCTGGCCAGTCAGTTCTTCTTCGGCCAGCCATTGTCCGAGCTGAAACTGCATCAGGTTGCGATGCTGGTCGGCATGGTCAAGGGACCGTCCTACTACAACCCGCGCCGCAACCCGGAACGCGCGCTGGAGCGGCGCAATCTGGTCCTCGACGTGCTGGCGCAGCAAGGTGTGGCAACCCCCGAACAAGTCGAAGCGGCGAAGAAAATGCCGCTCGGTGTGACGACTCGCGGCAAGCTCGCCGACAGCTCGTTCCCGGGCTTTATCGACCTGGTCAAACGCCAGTTGCGCGAAGACTACCGCGACGAAGACTTGACCGAAGAAGGCCTGCGCATCTTCACCAGTTTCGACCCGATTCTGCAGATGAAAGCCGAAGCCTCGGTCAACGACACGTTCAAGCGTCTGGCCGGGCGCAAGGGCTCGGATGACGTCGAAGCGGCGATGGTCGTGACCAACCCGGAAACCGGTGAAGTCCAGGCGATGATCGGCAGCCGTCAGGCCAGTTACGCCGGTTTCAACCGCGCACTCGATGCGGTACGCCCGATCGGCTCGCTGATCAAACCGGCGGTGTATCTGACCGCGCTGGAGAAACCGAGCCAGTACACGTTGACCAGTTGGCTGTCGGACGATCCACTGTCGGTCAAGGGCGCCAACGGTCAGGTGTGGAAACCGCAGAACTACGATCGCCGCTCCCACGGTACAGTGTTCCTCTATCAGGGCCTGGCGCATTCCTACAACCTGTCGACCTCGCGTCTGGGCCTGGAAGTCGGCGTGCCGAACGTGCTCAAGACCGTAGGTCGTCTGGGAGTTACCCGTGAATTCCCGGCGTTCCCGTCGATGCTGCTCGGTGCTGGCGGTATGACGCCGATCGAAGTGGCGACCATGTACCAGACGCTGGCCAACGGTGGTTTCAATACGCCGATGCGCGGCATTCGCAGCGTGCTGACCGCCGAGGGCGAGCCGCTCAAGCGTTATCCGTTCCAGATCGAACAGCGCTTCGACCCTGCCTCGATTTACCTGATCCAGAACGCCATGCAGCGGGTGATGCGTGAAGGTACCGGCAGTTCGGTTTATAACGTGCTGCCCAAGACCCTGACACTGGCGGGCAAGACCGGTACCAGTAACGATTCGCGCGACAGCTGGTTTGCCGGTTTCAGTCAGGATCTGCTGGCAGTGGTCTGGCTCGGCCGCGACGACAACGGCAAGACGCCGTTCACCGGGGCGACCGGTGCGCTGCAGGTCTGGACCAGTTTCATGCGCAAGGCCGATCCGCTGCCGCTGGACATGCCGCAGCCGGACAACGTCGTGCAGGCCTGGGTCGATTCGCGCACCGGCCAGGGTTCCGATGCCAACTGCCCCGGCGCGGTACAGATGCCGTATATTCGCGGCAGCGAGCCGCCACCCGGCGCCGCGTGTGCAAGCGAAACACCTGCCTCGCCGGAGTCGGTGATGGACTGGGTCAAGGGCTGGATGAATTAAGCAAAGAGGGTTTCAAGTGAACAAGTGGTTGATTCCAGCGGTGACCGCCGTGGCTTTGCTCAGCGGCTGCTCCACCGTACAGCGTGGTTCGATTCCGGTAGTGGATTCGGGTACGGCCGTGTCCAACAGCGAACGCATCGGCGCCAATGGCGGTTTCCGCCAGACCACGGTCAAGCGCCCGGCGCAGGGCCAGACTCAGGCGATTCCGCAGGGCGATACCGGCGTGGTGGTGATGGTGCCGGGCGGCGGTGCTGCGGTGTCAACACCGATCAGTTCTTCGCCGATCGTCCCGGGGCCTGCATCTGGCGGTATCACGTCGGGGCCGTATAACCCATCGGCGGTTGAGTCGGCGCCGATCAACTCCGGCAGCTACAGCATGCCGTCGACGCCAAGTGGCATTCCTTCGGCCAGCAGTGGCGGTGGTCTGTCGGCGGATGAGCAACTGGACGGTCCGGTACTCGCCTTGCTGACCACCGCGCAACAGCAGCAGGCTGGCGGCGACCTCAACGGTGCCTCTTCCAGCCTGGAGCGGGCGCAACGTGTCGCCCCCCGGGAGCCACAAGTGCTTTACCGTCTGGCGCAGGTGCGCATGGCCCAGGGCGATGCGCCGCAAGCCGAGCAATTTGCCCGTCGCGCGTTGACCATGGCCAACGGTCGTCCGGATCTGCAAGCCAGCCTGTGGGAAATCATCGCTCAATCTCGTGAGAAACAAGGCGATTCCGCCGGCGCCGCGCTGGCCCGTCAGAAGGCCAAGGTTTCCCTGTGATGGACGTGCGTTTCCCGAAAATCGCCGATCAGCTGTTGTTGATTGAACGCGAGCTGCGCACCCAGGGCTGGTGGGATGAGGTTGAGCCATCGGCCGAAGCGCTGAGCAGTGTCGAGCCGTTTTCGGTCGACACGCTGGACTTCGAGCAATGGCTGCAATGGATCTTCCTGCCGCGCATGAAGATGATCCTCGAACAGGATCTGCCCTTGCCGAACGCCTCGGGCATTCAGGAAATGGCGGAAATGGTCTTCGCCCAGCGCAACCTTGGCGGCAAGGATCGGCAGTTGCAGGTGCTGCTCAAAGAGTTTGACCTGCTGATCACTGCCTCCCGCTGAGCGCGGTTGTGTAGGAGCTGACGAGTGCAACGAGGCCGCGATCTTTTGATCTTGCTTTGAAACAAGTCAAAAGATCGCAGCCTTCGGCAGCTCCTACACAGCTCCTTCGCAGCGATTACGAGCAATTCTCGGCAATCTGCTTCTTCGCTTCGACGATGCGTTCCTGACGCTGTGTATCGTCGAGCCTGCGCACATCCCCCTCGACCTCCTCACGCAAACGCGGATTGTTCTGCAGTTGCGCCAGGTTCGTGCGTGCCTGTTCGCAAAAGGCCTTGAGCTGCGCCTGCTGCTCGGCGACCTGTTTCTTCACCTTGGCATCAATGGCTTTCTGATCGCCGAGTACGCCGCCGCCCGGCAGCGGCGCGGCTTTCGGCGCGGGTGAGGAGGGCGTTTGCAGGGTCGTCGCCGGTTGGCCCTGCGGCGGTTGTGCATCGAAATGTGTGACGCCTTGGGCATCGACCCATTTGTAGATTTGAGCGGCCGAGCACCATGGGCTGAGACCGATCAGCAAAGTGAGGAGGAGCGTTCGCATGCTGATTCCTTGGCAAAAATGCGCAATTGACGCTAACAGAGTAGCGCTTTTCAGGTTTTTTCTTGCGTTCTCATGTGCTTACCCACAATTAACCCCACAGACGACTTGACTTGCAGAGGGCGAAACAGAAGAATCCAAAGTCCGCTGTAGAGGGACTGCCAGAAGCAGACCCACTCGGTAGATCATGAGGCGCACATCCGCGCCGACCTGTTACACCCGCAACGCGTTACCTCGCGCTGGGTGGGAAAGGCCCGCAACACTTGGGACGATCCCAATACTTGCTCAGTCAGTGCTGACGTAGTCGGCGACCACCGTCGCTCATGCTCTGCCGAGAAGTAAACCTATTAAGACCCGCCCCTTTTTTGTGGACGGTATTCTGGCGTTTTAGAGGTGAACAACGTGGAGCTTTTATCTGGCGGTGAGATGCTCGTCCGCTTTTTGCGTGACGAAGGCGTCAAATATATCTACGGGTACCCGGGTGGTGCTCTCCTGCATGTTTACGATGCCCTGTTCAAAGAACCGGAAGTGACCCACATCCTGGTTCGTCACGAACAAGCGGCTACCCATATGGCTGACGGCTACGCCCGTGCCACCGGTAAAGCCGGCGTGGTATTGGTGACATCCGGTCCAGGCGCCACAAACGCCATCACCGGTATCGCCACCGCCTATATGGACTCGATTCCGATGGTGATCATTTCCGGTCAGGTGCCAAGCACCATGGTCGGCACTGACGCGTTCCAGGAAACCGACATGATCGGTATCTCCCGGCCGATCGTGAAGCACAGCTTCATGATCAAGCACGCTTCGGAAATCCCGGAAGTCATGAAGAAGGCCTTCTACCTGGCGCAGTCCGGTCGTCCGGGCCCGGTCGTGGTCGACATCCCGAAAGACATGACCAATCCGGCCGAGAAATTCGAATACGTTTTCCCGAAGAAAGCCAAGCTGCGTTCCTACAGCCCGGCCGTTCGCGGTCACTCCGGGCAGATCCGCAAGGCGGCAGAAATGTTGTTGGCGGCCAAGCGCCCGGTGCTGTACTCCGGCGGCGGCGTGATTCTCGGCAATGGCTCCGCGCAACTGACCGAATTGGCGAAAATGCTCAACCTGCCGGTGACCAACACCTTGATGGGTCTGGGCGCTTTCCCTGGCACTGACCGTCAGTTCATCGGCATGCTCGGCATGCACGGCAGCTACACCGCGAACCTGGCGATGCACCATGCCGATGTGATCCTCGCCGTCGGCGCACGCTTCGACGATCGGGTGATCAACGGCCCGGCGAAATTCTGCCCGAACGCCAAGATCATCCACATCGACATCGACCCGGCGTCGATCTCCAAGACCATCAAGGCTGACGTGCCAATCGTGGGTCCGGTCGAGAGCGTCCTGACCGAAATGGTCGCGATCCTCAAGGAAATCGGCGAGACCCCGAACAAGGATTCCGTGGCCAGTTGGTGGAAGCAGGTCGATGAATGGCGTGGCGATCGCGGCCTGTTCCCTTATGAAAAGGGCGACGGCAGCAAGATCAAACCGCAGACCGTGATCGAAACCCTCTGCGAAGTGACCAAGGGCGACGCCTTTGTGACCTCCGACGTGGGTCAGCACCAGATGTTCGCTGCGCAGTACTACACGTTCAACAAGCCTAACCGCTGGATCAACTCCGGTGGTCTGGGCACGATGGGCTTCGGTCTGCCAGCAGCGATGGGCATCAAGCTGAGCTTTCCGGACGACGACGTTGCCTGCGTCACCGGCGAAGGCAGTATCCAGATGAACATCCAGGAGCTGTCGACCTGCCTGCAATACGGCTTGCCGGTAAAGATCGTCATCCTCAACAACGGTGTGCTGGGCATGGTTCGCCAGTGGCAGGACATGAGCTACGGCAGCCGTCACTCGCACTCCTACATGGAATCGCTGCCCGACTTCATCAAGCTGGCTGAAGCCTACGGCCACGTTGGCGTACGCATCACCGAATCGAAAGATTTGAAGTCGAAGATGGCCGAAGCGTTCGCCATGAAGGATCGCCTGGTGATCATCGATGTTGCGGTCGACACCAGCGAGCACGTCTACCCGATGCAGATCAAAGACGGCTCCATGCGCGATATGTGGCTGAGCAAGACGGAGCGTACTTAATCATGCGGCACATTATTTCCCTGCTTCTGGAAAACGAACCCGGCGCTCTGTCTCGTGTAGTCGGCCTGTTCTCGCAGCGCAACTACAACATCGAAAGCCTGACCGTGGCGCCGACCGAAGACCCGACCCTGTCGCGTCTGACGCTGACCACCGTGGGCCACGATGAAGTCATCGAGCAGATCACCAAAAACCTGAACAAGCTGATCGAAGTGGTCAAGCTGGTGGACCTGTCGGAAAGCGCTCACATCGAGCGTGAACTGATGCTGGTCAAGGTCAAGGCCACTGGCGCCCAGCGCGCCGAGATCAAACGCACTACAGATATCTACCGTGGGCAGATCGTCGATGTCAGCGCCAGCGTGTATACCGTTCAGTTGACCGGTACCAGCGACAAGCTCGACAGCTTCATTCAGTCCATCGGCACCGCATCGATTCTGGAAACCGTCCGTAGCGGCGTGACCGGCATTGCTCGCGGCGACAAAGTTCTCAGCATCTAAACCAAATTAGCGCATGGCCTGAACGGCCGGATATAAGGGGAAATTCATGAAAGTTTTCTACGATAAAGACTGCGACCTGTCGATCATCCAGGGCAAGAAAGTTGCCATCATCGGTTACGGCTCCCAGGGCCACGCTCAAGCGTGCAACCTGAAAGACTCCGGTGTCGACGTTACCGTCGGTCTGCGTAAAGGTTCGGCCACCGTTGCCAAAGCCGAAGCTCACGGCCTGAAAGTGACCGACGTTGCTTCCGCTGTTGCCGCTGCCGACCTGGTCATGATCCTGACCCCGGACGAGTTCCAGTCCTCGCTGTACAAGAACGAAATCGAGCCGAACATCAAGAAAGGCGCCACTCTGGCCTTCTCCCACGGCTTCGCGATTCACTACAACCAGGTTGTTCCGCGTGCCGACCTCGACGTGATCATGATCGCGCCGAAAGCCCCGGGCCACACCGTGCGTTCCGAGTTCGTCAAAGGCGGCGGTATCCCTGACCTGATCGCGATCTACCAGGACGCCTCGGGCAACGCCAAAAACGTTGCACTGTCCTACGCCGCTGGCGTCGGTGGCGGTCGTACCGGCATCATCGAAACCACCTTCAAGGACGAGACCGAAACTGACCTGTTCGGCGAACAAGCCGTTCTGTGTGGCGGTACCGTTGAACTGGTGAAAGCCGGTTTCGAAACTCTGGTTGAAGCTGGCTACGCGCCGGAAATGGCCTACTTCGAGTGCCTGCACGAACTGAAGTTGATCGTTGACCTCATGTACGAAGGCGGTATCGCCAACATGAACTACTCGATCTCCAACAACGCCGAGTACGGCGAGTACGTGACTGGCCCGGAAGTGATCAACGCCGAATCCCGTCAGGCCATGCGCAACGCCCTGAAACGTATTCAGGACGGCGAATACGCCAAAATGTTCATCAGCGAAGGCGCAACCGGCTACCCTTCGATGACCGCCAAGCGTCGTAACAACGCCGCTCACGGTATCGAAATCATCGGCGAGCAACTGCGCTCCATGATGCCGTGGATCGGTGCCAACAAGATCGTCGACAAAGCCAAAAACTAAGTCGTCGTCCCTTGCACGAAAAACGCGGCCTAGGCCGCGTTTTTTCGTTTGGGCCGGTGCTTCTGGTATAAAGCTGCATCGTTTGTGGCCGAACTGTCGTCCTCAAGCCTCTGTCGAATTTTTTCCAAACCGTTGCAAGGTAATGTCCATGAGCGAACGTCCCGAAGAGCCGAACAAGGCTTCCGACGCCGAAAGCCTGCTGCCCATCGATGAACACATCGAAGAAGGGCACGACGCCGAAGGTCGTAAAGTCCGGCATCGTGGTATCTATCTGCTGCCGAACCTGTTCACCACCGCCAACCTGTTCGCAGGCTTCTATTCCATCATCAACTCGATGAGCGCGCAGGCCGCGTTGAGCGCCGGCGACTCGGTGAATGCGAGCAAGTACTTCGCCTTCGCTGCAATCGCGATTTTCGTCGCGATGGTGCTCGACGGTCTCGATGGTCGCGTAGCGCGCATGACCAATACGCAAAGTGCTTTCGGCGCCGAGTATGACTCGCTGTCGGACATGGTCGCCTTCGGCGTCGCGCCGGCATTGCTGGCCTTCGGTTGGGCGCTGGGAGACATGGGCAAGGTCGGCTGGATGGTCGCCTTCATATATGTAGCGGGAGCGGCGTTGCGTCTGGCGCGTTTCAACACCCAGGTCGGCACGGCGGACAAACGCTACTTCATCGGTCTGGCCAGCCCGGCGGCGGCAGGTGTGGTGGCCGGCATTGTCTGGGCGTTCAGCGATTACGGCATTCAGGGTTCGAAGATGTCGTTCCTGGTGGCGTTGATGGTGGCGGCGGCCGGCATGCTGATGGTCAGCAACATCAAGTACAACAGCTTCAAGGAGCTGGATCTCAAAGGTCGCGTGCCGTTCGTGGCGATCCTGGCGGTGGTGCTGGTATTCGCTGTCGTGTTCAGTGATCCGCCGCGCATTCTGCTGCTGGTGTTCCTCGCCTATGCGGCGTCCGGTCCGGTGCAGTATCTGTTGCGCCTTCGTCGTCACAAAAACGCCGAGTGATGTAATTTCCCGCATACTCCGCAGTCTATGGGTGCACCTGTCCTCCAAAGCTGCGGAGTTGTCATGTTGATCAAGATCCCCAAAGCATCCGACTGCCATGAGTCGGATGTCACGCCTGAAGCCATTTATCTCTCCCGCCGCCAATTGCTCGGCGCCACTGCTGCCGGTATTGCCGTGAGCAGCCTGCCGCGCTGGGCCAATGCCGCTGATACCCCTCGCTACTCTGACGTCGAATCCGGCAAGGCTCCGGCCTGGTTTGCCGAAAAGCTTCCTTCTACTCAATGGGGGGCGGTCAATGTCAAGGACGAGGCGATCACGCCTTATAAAGACGCTACGAACTACAACAACTTTTATGAATTCGGTACCGGCAAGGGCGATCCCGCGAGGAACGCTGGCGACCTGAAAACCGAACCCTGGAGCGTGGTCATTGACGGGGAGGTGGGTAAGCCGGGGCGTTATGCGCTGGAAGACTTCATGAAGCCGTATCAACTGGAGGAACGTATTTATCGTCTGCGCTGCGTCGAGGCGTGGTCGATGGTCATTCCCTGGATCGGCTTTCCCATCTCGGCCTTGCTCAAGCAGGTCGAGCCGACTTCCAAGGCCAAGTACATCCGCTTTGAAACCCTGCAGGATCCCAAGAGCATGCCCGGCCAGCGTTCCGGTTTTGCCTTGATCGACTGGCCGTACGTCGAAGGCTTGCGTCTGGATGAGGCGATGAATCCTTTGGCAATTCTGGCGGTGGGCATGTATGGACGCGAACTGCCGAACCAGAACGGCGCGCCTTTGCGTCTGGTGGTGCCGTGGAAGTACGGCTTCAAAAGCGTGAAATCCATTGTGCGCATCAGTCTGGTCAGCGAGCAGCCGAAGACCACTTGGCAAAGCATTGCTGCCGATGAATATGGCTTCTACGCGAATGTGAATCCGACGGTTGATCATCCGCGCTGGACCCAAGCCCGCGAGCGGCGCCTGCCGAACAGTCTGTTCAAACCGAATGTGCGCGATACCCAGATGTTCAACGGCTACTCGGATGAAGTCGCTTCTTTATATACAGGGCTCGATCTGCGGAAGAACTACTGATGCGTTATCCGTTCTGGCGAGTGGGCGTGTTCATTGCGGCAGCGATCTGGCCATTGCTGTGGTTCTATCAGGCGTTCGCCGATCTGCTCGGGCCTGATCCGGGCAAGGTGCTGGTTGATCGTCTCGGGCTTGGCACGCTGGTGTTGCTGTTGATTACGCTGAGCATGACGCCGTTGCAAAAGCTGAGCGGCTGGGCGGGGTGGATTGCAGTGCGCCGGCAGTTAGGGCTTTGGTGTTTTGCTTATGTGACGCTGCATCTGTTCAGCTATATGGCGTTTATCCTCGGGTTTGACTGGTCACAGTTGGGCGTTGAGCTACGTAAGCGGCCTTACATCATTGTCGGTGCACTCGGCTTTCTCGGATTGCTGATACTGGCAGTGACGTCGAATCGTTATAGTCAGCGTCGTTTGGGTGCTCGCTGGAAGAAGCTGCATCGCTTGGTTTACGTGATACTTGGGCTGGGTTTGCTGCATATGCTCTGGATCGTGCGGGCCGATCTAGAGGAGTGGGCGATTTATGCCTTTATAGGCGCTGTGCTCTTGCTGCTTCGTGTGCCGCCGGTGATGAGACGAATCCCGCGTTTAATGGCTAAAAAGCAGAATCTGCAAGAAAAGCGAAATTAACGGTTGACGGCAGATTCCAGAGGTCTATAATTCGCCCCACTTCCGGCGCAGTCGAAACGGAAAACTCCTTGAGATTCAAAGAGTTACGCGGTTTTCGACAGCGGCTTGCTTCAGATCATCGAAGCCTGGAAGGAGTTGAAAGAGCAGCGATGTGTAGCTCTTTTAACGGTTCGATCTTCTCGGTCGAAAGCGGAGAAAAAGAGGTGTTGACAGCAGCGATTAACGCTGTAGAATTCGCCTCCCGCTAACGAGAGATCGGAAGCGCAAGTGGTTGAAGTTGTTGAAGAATTCTTCGAAAACTTCTGAAAATAATCACTTGACAGCAAATGAGGCTGCTGTAGAATGCGCGCCTCGGTTGAGACGAAAGATCTTAACCAACCGCTCTTTAACAATTGAATCAAGCAATTCGTGTGGGTGCTTGTGCAGTCAGACTGATAGTCAACAAGATTATCAGCATCACAAGTTACTCCGCGAGAAATCAAAGATGTAACCAACGATTGCTGAGCCAAGTTTAGGGTTTCTTAAAAACCCAAAGATGTTTGAACTGAAGAGTTTGATCATGGCTCAGATTGAACGCTGGCGGCAGGCCTAACACATGCAAGTCGAGCGGATGAGAGGAGCTTGCTCCTGGATTCAGCGGCGGACGGGTGAGTAATGCCTAGGAATCTGCCTGGTAGTGGGGGACAACGTTTCGAAAGGAACGCTAATACCGCATACGTCCTACGGGAGAAAGCAGGGGACCTTCGGGCCTTGCGCTATCAGATGAGCCTAGGTCGGATTAGCTAGTTGGTGAGGTAATGGCTCACCAAGGCGACGATCCGTAACTGGTCTGAGAGGATGATCAGTCACACTGGAACTGAGACACGGTCCAGACTCCTACGGGAGGCAGCAGTGGGGAATATTGGACAATGGGCGAAAGCCTGATCCAGCCATGCCGCGTGTGTGAAGAAGGTCTTCGGATTGTAAAGCACTTTAAGTTGGGAGGAAGGGCAGTAAATTAATACTTTGCTGTTTTGACGTTACCGACAGAATAAGCACCGGCTAACTCTGTGCCAGCAGCCGCGGTAATACAGAGGGTGCAAGCGTTAATCGGAATTACTGGGCGTAAAGCGCGCGTAGGTGGTTTGTTAAGTTGGATGTGAAATCCCCGGGCTCAACCTGGGAACTGCATCCAAAACTGGCAAGCTAGAGTATGGTAGAGGGTGGTGGAATTTCCTGTGTAGCGGTGAAATGCGTAGATATAGGAAGGAACACCAGTGGCGAAGGCGACCACCTGGACTGATACTGACACTGAGGTGCGAAAGCGTGGGGAGCAAACAGGATTAGATACCCTGGTAGTCCACGCCGTAAACGATGTCAACTAGCCGTTGGGAGCCTTGAGCTCTTAGTGGCGCAGCTAACGCATTAAGTTGACCGCCTGGGGAGTACGGCCGCAAGGTTAAAACTCAAATGAATTGACGGGGGCCCGCACAAGCGGTGGAGCATGTGGTTTAATTCGAAGCAACGCGAAGAACCTTACCAGGCCTTGACATCCAATGAACTTTCCAGAGATGGATTGGTGCCTTCGGGAACATTGAGACAGGTGCTGCATGGCTGTCGTCAGCTCGTGTCGTGAGATGTTGGGTTAAGTCCCGTAACGAGCGCAACCCTTGTCCTTAGTTACCAGCACGTAATGGTGGGCACTCTAAGGAGACTGCCGGTGACAAACCGGAGGAAGGTGGGGATGACGTCAAGTCATCATGGCCCTTACGGCCTGGGCTACACACGTGCTACAATGGTCGGTACAAAGGGTTGCCAAGCCGCGAGGTGGAGCTAATCCCATAAAACCGATCGTAGTCCGGATCGCAGTCTGCAACTCGACTGCGTGAAGTCGGAATCGCTAGTAATCGCGAATCAGAATGTCGCGGTGAATACGTTCCCGGGCCTTGTACACACCGCCCGTCACACCATGGGAGTGGGTTGCACCAGAAGTAGCTAGTCTAACCTTCGGGAGGACGGTTACCACGGTGTGATTCATGACTGGGGTGAAGTCGTAACAAGGTAGCCGTAGGGGAACCTGCGGCTGGATCACCTCCTTAATCGACGACATCAGCTGCTGCATGAGCTCCCACACGAATTGCTTGATTCATTGAAGAAGACGATAGAAGCAGCTTTAAGCTCCAAGCTGATAGCTCTGAGCTAACAGTTACAAGCTCGAAATTGGGTCTGTAGCTCAGTTGGTTAGAGCGCACCCCTGATAAGGGTGAGGTCGGCAGTTCGAATCTGCCCAGACCCACCAATTTTGTTATGGGGCCATAGCTCAGCTGGGAGAGCGCCTGCCTTGCACGCAGGAGGTCAGCGGTTCGATCCCGCTTGGCTCCACCATAAACTGCTTCGAAGTTTGAGAGTTTAGAAATGAATATTCGTACTGAATATTGATTTCTAGTCTTTTGATTAGATCGTTCTTTAAAAATTTGGGTATGTGATAGAAAGATAGACTGAACGTTACTTTCACTGGTAACGGATCAGGCTAAGGTAAAATTTGTGAGTTCTCTTAGTTGAGAAATTCGAATTTTCGGCGAATGTCGTCTTCACAGTATAACCAGATTGCTTGGGGTTATATGGTCAAGTGAAGAAGCGCATACGGTGGATGCCTTGGCAGTCAGAGGCGATGAAAGACGTGGTAGCCTGCGAAAAGCTTCGGGGAGTCGGCAAACAGACTTTGATCCGGAGATGTCTGAATGGGGGAACCCAGCCATCATAAGATGGTTATCTTGTACTGAATACATAGGTGCAAGAGGCGAACCAGGGGAACTGAAACATCTAAGTACCCTGAGGAAAAGAAATCAACCGAGATTCCCTTAGTAGTGGCGAGCGAACGGGGACTAGCCCTTAAGTGGCTTTGAGATTAGCGGAACGCTCTGGAAAGTGCGGCCATAGTGGGTGATAGCCCTGTACGCGAAAATCTCTTAGTCATGAAATCGAGTAGGACGGAGCACGAGAAACTTTGTCTGAATATGGGGGGACCATCCTCCAAGGCTAAATACTACTGACTGACCGATAGTGAACTAGTACCGTGAGGGAAAGGCGAAAAGAACCCCGGAGAGGGGAGTGAAATAGATCCTGAAACCGTATGCGTACAAGCAGTGGGAGCAGACTTTGTTCTGTGACTGCGTACCTTTTGTATAATGGGTCAGCGACTTATTTTCAGTGGCGAGCTTAACCGAATAGGGGAGGCGTAGCGAAAGCGAGTCTTAATAGGGCGTCTAGTCGCTGGGAATAGACCCGAAACCGGGCGATCTATCCATGGGCAGGTTGAAGGTTAGGTAACACTGACTGGAGGACCGAACCGACTACCGTTGAAAAGTTAGCGGATGACCTGTGGATCGGAGTGAAAGGCTAATCAAGCTCGGAGATAGCTGGTTCTCCTCGAAAGCTATTTAGGTAGCGCCTCATGTATCACTGTAGGGGGTAGAGCACTGTTTCGGCTAGGGGGTCATCCCGACTTACCAAACCGATGCAAACTCCGAATACCTACAAGTGCCGAGCATGGGAGACACACGGCGGGTGCTAACGTCCGTCGTGAAAAGGGAAACAACCCAGACCGTCAGCTAAGGTCCCAAAGTTATGGTTAAGTGGGAAACGATGTGGGAAGGCTTAGACAGCTAGGAGGTTGGCTTAGAAGCAGCCACCCTTTAAAGAAAGCGTAATAGCTCACTAGTCGAGTCGGCCTGCGCGGAAGATGTAACGGGGCTCAAACCATACACCGAAGCTACGGGTATCACCTTCGGGTGATGCGGTAGAGGAGCGTTCTGTAAGCCTGTGAAGGTGAGTTGAGAAGCTTGCTGGAGGTATCAGAAGTGCGAATGCTGACATGAGTAACGACAATGGGTGTGAAAAACACCCACGCCGAAAGACCAAGGTTTCCTGCGCAACGTTAATCGACGCAGGGTTAGTCGGTCCCTAAGGCGAGGCTGAAAAGCGTAGTCGATGGAAAACAGGTTAATATTCCTGTACTTCTGGTTATTGCGATGGAGGGACGGAGAAGGCTAGGCCAGCTTGGCGTTGGTTGTCCAAGTTTAAGGTGGTAGGCTGAGATCTTAGGTAAATCCGGGATCTTAAGGCCGAGAGCTGATGACGAGTGTTCTTTTAGAACACGAAGTGGTTGATGCCATGCTTCCAAGAAAAGCTTCTAAGCTTCAGGTAACCAGGAACCGTACCCCAAACCGACACAGGTGGTTGGGTAGAGAATACCAAGGCGCTTGAGAGAACTCGGGTGAAGGAACTAGGCAAAATGGCACCGTAACTTCGGGAGAAGGTGCGCCGGTGAGGGTGAAGGACTTGCTCCGTAAGCTCATGCCGGTCGAAGATACCAGGCCGCTGCGACTGTTTATTAAAAACACAGCACTCTGCAAACACGAAAGTGGACGTATAGGGTGTGACGCCTGCCCGGTGCCGGAAGGTTAATTGATGGGGTTAGCTAACGCGAAGCTCTTGATCGAAGCCCCGGTAAACGGCGGCCGTAACTATAACGGTCCTAAGGTAGCGAAATTCCTTGTCGGGTAAGTTCCGACCTGCACGAATGGCGTAACGATGGCGGCGCTGTCTCCACCCGAGACTCAGTGAAATTGAAATCGCTGTGAAGATGCAGTGTATCCGCGGCTAGACGGAAAGACCCCGTGAACCTTTACTATAGCTTTGCACTGGACTTTGAATTTGCTTGTGTAGGATAGGTGGGAGGCTTTGAAGCGTGGACGCCAGTTCGCGTGGAGCCATCCTTGAAATACCACCCTGGCAACTTTGAGGTTCTAACTCAGGTCCGTTATCCGGATCGAGGACAGTGTATGGTGGGTAGTTTGACTGGGGCGGTCTCCTCCTAAAGAGTAACGGAGGAGTACGAAGGTGCGCTCAGACCGGTCGGAAATCGGTCGTAGAGTATAAAGGCAAAAGCGCGCTTGACTGCGAGACAGACACGTCGAGCAGGTACGAAAGTAGGTCTTAGTGATCCGGTGGTTCTGTATGGAAGGGCCATCGCTCAACGGATAAAAGGTACTCCGGGGATAACAGGCTGATACCGCCCAAGAGTTCATATCGACGGCGGTGTTTGGCACCTCGATGTCGGCTCATCACATCCTGGGGCTGAAGCCGGTCCCAAGGGTATGGCTGTTCGCCATTTAAAGTGGTACGCGAGCTGGGTTTAGAACGTCGTGAGACAGTTCGGTCCCTATCTGCCGTGGACGTTTGAGATTTGAGAGGGGCTGCTCCTAGTACGAGAGGACCGGAGTGGACGAACCTCTGGTGTTCCGGTTGTCACGCCAGTGGCATTGCCGGGTAGCTATGTTCGGGAAAGATAACCGCTGAAAGCATCTAAGCGGGAAACTTGCCTCAAGATGAGATCTCACTGGAACCTTGAGTTCCCTGAAGGGCCGTCGAAGACTACGACGTTGATAGGTTGGGTGTGTAAGCGCTGTGAGGCGTTGAGCTAACCAATACTAATTGCCCGTGAGGCTTGACCATATAACACCCAAGCAATTTGCTGACCTGAAAAGGCACCAGATTGCGGTGTGTGAAGACGAAACGAACCGAAAGTTCGAAATTCACAAACACCTAGCTGTCACATACCCAATTTGCTGAAGCGAGGCCATCTGGTCACGAGTCAGTACCCGAATTTCTTGACGACCATAGAGCGTTGGAACCACCTGATCCCATCCCGAACTCAGCAGTGAAACGATGCATCGCCGATGGTAGTGTGGGGTTTCCCCATGTGAGAGTAGGTCATCGTCAAGATTAAATTCCGAAACCCCAATTGCGAAAGCAGTTGGGGTTTTGTTTTGCCTGCGAGAAAGTTTTTCAGAGCTATGGCGAACAAAATTGCACAGTTATTTTCGAAGCAGAACACTAGAATAGCCCCATCTTTATCGGAGCCAGAGCCTGTATGTCAGAATCGGTTGACGCCCCCGGGCTGTCAGATTTACCGCTGGAAGACTTGATAGCCTGCCACGAGTGCGACTTGCTGATGCGCAAGCCGACACTTGCCCATGGTGAGAAAGCACTCTGCCCGCGTTGTGGTTATGAGTTGTACGCCCATCGCCATAACGTGGTGCAGCGCAGCCTCGCCCTGGTGATTGCCGCGTTATTACTTTACGTGCCGGCAAACTTTTTACCCATCATGCAACTCAATATCCTCGGGCAATCCTCGCAGGATACGGTCTGGAGTGGCGTAGTCGGCCTGTTCAGCACCGACATGCAAGGTGTGTCGATCGTCGTCTTCCTTTGCAGCATGGCCATACCGTTACTCAAGTTGTTGTGCCAGCTGTTTGTGTTACTGACGATTCGTTTCGATGTCGGCCGAAGCTACGGTTTGCTGCTCTATCGTATTTACCACCACCTTAGGGACTGGGGCATGCTCGAGGTCTACCTCATGGGCGTCCTCGTCGCGATCGTGAAGCTGGCGGATATGGCAGCAATCACCGTCGGCCTCGGGCTGGCATGTTTCATTGGCTTGTTATTGGTGCAAGTCTGGCTGGAGGTGGTGATGTCACCGCATCAGATCTGGCAGGCATTATCAGGAGAGGATGCCCATGCGGGCGATTGATGCGGGCATTCTGGTGTGCACCGAATGCCACGAGCTGAACAAGCAGGAAGCTGACGTCGACGAGCAGAGCTGTACCCGCTGCGGCGCGCAGGTTCACGCTCGCCGCCCCAACAGCTTGACCCGCACCTGGGCGCTGTTGATCACGGCAGCCATTATCTATATTCCGGCCAACGTCTTGCCGATCATGACGGTCAGCTCCCTGGGCCAGGGTGAACCAAGCACCATCATGTCCGGCGTGATTGAACTGGTGCAGCACGGCATGATTCCGATCGCGAGCGTGGTGTTCATCGCCAGTATTCTGGTGCCCACGTTCAAACTGGTCGGCATCGCATTGTTGCTGTTTTCCGTGCAGCGCCGGCAGCCATTGTCGGCCCGTCAGCGCATCTGGATGTACCGATTCATCGAGTTCATCGGCCGCTGGTCGATGCTCGATATTTTCGTGATCGCCATTCTCGTGGCGGTCGTCAACTTCGGCCGGATAGCCAGTGTCGAAGCCAATCTGGGCGCCGTCGCCTTCGCCTCTGTGGTGATTCTGACGATGCTCGCCGCAGTAACTTTCGATCCCCGACTGATTTGGGATAACACGGAGTCGGACGACGACCATGACTGATTTGCCTGTAGCGAAAACCCGACCGGCTTCGAACTGGTCGGCCATTTGGGTGCTGCCTCTGATCGCGCTGATCATCGGCGGCTGGCTCGGCTGGCGTGCTTATTCCGAGACCGGTATCGAGATTCAGGTGCGCTTTGAAAGCGGCGAAGGCATCCAGGCCAACAAGACTGAAGTGGTCTACAAAGGCATGCCGGTCGGCAAGGTCAAGACGCTCAAGCTCGATGATGAAGGCAACTCGAAAGGGGTGATCGCCACCATCGAAATGAACAAGGACGTCGAGCAGTACCTGAAGACCAGCACGCGGTTCTGGCTGGTCAAACCGAGCGTGACCCTGGCCGGTATCACTGGTCTGGAAACATTGGTCTCGGGTAACTATGTCGCCATCAGTCCCGGTGAAGGCGAGCCGGTTCGCAAGTTTAAGGCTTTGGCCGAAGAGCCGCCGCTGTCCGACGCCAAGCCCGGTCTGCACCTGACCATCAAGGCCGATCGCCTAGGCTCGTTGAATCGCGGCAGCCCGGTGTTCTACAAACAGATCAAGGTCGGTCAGGTCAAAAGCTACGTGCTGTCCGAGGATCAGAGCACCGTTGAACTTAAGGTGTTCATCGAGCCGACCTACGCCAAACTGGTGCGCAAACATACTCGTTTCTGGAACGCCAGCGGCATCAGCATCGACGCTAACCTGTCCGGCGTGAAAGTGCGCAGTGAATCCCTGGCCAGCATCGTCGCTGGGGGCATCGCCTTCGCCACGCCGGAGAATCGCAAGGACAGTCCGGCGACCGACCCGAGCCTGCCATTCCGTCTCTATGAAGACTTCGACGCTGCCGCTGCCGGCATTCGCGTGAAGGTCAAACTCAGCGATTTCGAGGGCCTGCAAGCCGGTCGCACGCCGGTGATGTACAAAGGCATTCAGGTCGGCAACCTGAAAGCGCTCAAAGTCGATCCGGACCTGAACAGTGCAACAGCCGAGCTGACTCTGGATCCGTTGGCCGAAGACTATCTGGTTGAGGGCACGCAGTTCTGGGTGGTCAAGCCGTCGATATCCCTTGCCGGTATTACCGGCCTGGAGGCGCTGGTGAAAGGTAACTACATCGCCGTGCGTCCGGGCGATAAAGGCGCTGCGCCGAAACGCGAATTCGAGGCGCGACCGAAAGCACCACCGCTGGACCTGCGTTCGCCAGGCCTGCATCTGGTGTTGTTTACCGATTCGCTGGGCTCGATCGATGTCGGCAGTCCGATTCTGTACAAGCAGGTCAAGGTCGGTTCGGTGCAGAGCTACCAGTTCTCCCGAACCAAGAAGCAGCTGGTCATCGGCGTGCACATCGAGAAGGAATACGAAAACCTGGTCAACGCCTCGACGCGCTTCTGGAACGTCAGCGGCATTACCCTCACGGGTGGCTTGACCGGCGGCATTCAGGTCAAAAGTGAATCTTTGCAAACCCTGATGGCCGGTGGTATTGCCTTCGAAACCCCACAAGCCAATGCGCCGTTGAAGAAACGTATCCCGCGCTTCCGTCTGTTCGCCGATCACGATGAGGCGAACAAGAAAGGTGCGGTAGTGACGATCAAGGTTGATCGCGCTGACGGCTTGAGCAGCGGTACGCCGGTACGTTTCAAGGGGCTGGATGTCGGCAAGATTGAAAGCGTCGATCTGACCGATGACATGCAGTCGGTAATCCTCACCGCTCGCATCACTGAAGTGCCGGAGAAGATCGCGCGAGTCGGCAGTCAGTTCTGGGTGGTCAAGCCGGAACTGGGTCTGATCAAGACGCAGAATCTGGAAACGCTGGTCACCGGCAAATACATCGAAGTCCAGCCGGCGGCGAAGAATCTCGGCCCGCAGAAGAACTTCGTTGCCTTGGCCGAAGCGCCGGAAGTCACCAGGCAGGAAGCGGGTCTGAGTCTGGTGTTGAGCGCCGCACGTCGTGGTTCGCTTAAGCCTGGCGTACCAGTGACTTACCGTGAGATCACCGTCGGAAAGGTGACCGGTTATGAATTGGGCCAGACAGCTGACCGTGTGTTGGTGCACATCCTGATCGAGCCGAAGTATGCGCCACTGGTGCGCAGCGGCAGCCGTTTCTGGAACACCAGCGGCGTGGGCTTCGATTACGGCTTGTTCAAAGGTGTGACGGTTCGGACCGAATCGCTGGAGACGCTGATTCAAGGTGGCATTGCCTTCGCCACACCGGATGGCGAGCGCATGGGCAATCCGGCGCGGGCCGAGCAGACGTTCCCGTTGTTCGACAAGTTCGAGGATGAATGGCTGACCTGGGCGCCGAAGATTCAGCTTGGTAAATAGCAGCGTCTGTTGAGACGCCTTCGCGAGCAGGCTCGCTCCCACAGGGGAACGCATTCCAATTGTGGGAGCGAGCCTGCTCGCGAAGGGGCCAGCCAAATCAACACAAAATCCAGGCGATAAAAAAGGGCCGCGATCTCATCAGATCGCGGCCCTTTTTTTGCTTCAGCTACCGCCGATCAAACCGCATCCAGCTCCGGCTCATCGGCCTGCACATTCAGCGTGGCCTTGACCACATCATGCCGGCGAATGTACTTCCAGTCCGCCTCATCGATGTAGATCCCGGCCGGGCCGCTGCCGCCTTCCAGGTCGATTGCGACACTGGCGCAGACCTGCGGCTTCACACTCGCCAGAATCGGCACGAAGCCTAGTTGCAGACTGGTTTCCAGCAGCGCCGCCTGGTTCTTCTCGTCGATGTCCGCCGCCTCGTCGAGGTAGTACGGCAGACGCACGCGGCCGGCCAGATCGCGATCCATCAAGTGCAGCAACAAGTACATGTTGGTCAGTGCCTTGATGGTCATGGTCGTACCGTTGGAGGCCGCGCCGTCGATGTCGGTGTGGATGACTGGTTGACCGTTGACCTTGGTGATCTCGAAGGCCAGTTCGAACAAGTCCTTGAGGCCGAGCTGGTTGTGGTTCGCTGCCACCAGCCGCGCCAGATATTCCTTGGCCTCTTCGTTCTTGTTGTCCTGCTCGGCGCTCTGGCTGAGATCGAACACCGACAGGGTTTCGCCTTCCTCATATTGCCCGGCGCTGTGGATGATCTGGTCGATGTGCTTGAGCGCTTCCTTGTTCGGCGCGAGGACGATGCGGAAGCTCTGCAGGTTGGAGACCTGACGCTTGTTGATCTCGCGGTTGAACAACGCCAGTTGATGCTCGAGGCTGTCGTAGTCGCTGCGAATGTTGCGCAGGGTGCGGGCGATGTCGGTGACCGCCGCACGCCGCGCCTTGCCGAGGGTCAGGGCTTCATCGGTGCGGTGCGCGTAAGCGTTGATCAGCAGCGACAGACGCCGCTCCATATCATCTTCGCTGTCGAACTTGGCCACACCTTTCAGACGCACCTGCGCATACAGCGCTTCGATCTGGCCATCGGCACGCAGGAGGCCCTGCCAGCTGTCCTGATAATCGTTGAGCAGCGGCAGCAGGTTGTCCATCGAATCATCGACCGGATCCATGAACGGCGTGCCGAACGGCAGATCCGCTGGCAGCAACTGACGACGACGCAGCGCGTCGTCGAGGGTGCGTTGCTTGGCCTCCATATCGGCGATCTGCCGGCCGACCAGTTGCAGCTTGGCCGACAGTTGCTGGACGCGCTCGGTGAACGCATCGCTGGAGCGCTTGAGTTCGTCCTGCGCGGCTTCCATCTGCGCCAGTTGCTCGAGCTTGTCGCTTTCTTCGGCGCTCAGGGTTTGGGTGCGACGGAAATCTTCCAGCGCCTTCTGCGCGTCCAGCACCTGCTGGTACAGCGCTTCGGTCTGGGTCTTGCTCGCGGCGCGGTCGGCGGCCACGGCCTGCTGGGTTTTCAGTTGCTTGAGCTCTTTTTCCAGACGCTCTTTCTGATCACGCAACGCGGCGCGGTCAGCCAGAGCCTGCAAGGCAGGCGGCTCAATGTGCGAGATGTCGATCGACAGGCCCGGCACTTCGAAGCGCTCGCCCTTGAAGCCATCAAGAATCAGCTCCACGGATTTGACCCACTCGCCATTCTCGTCGAGGGTGATGCCATGTTCGCCCAGCGGCAGGCTGAACAGCGCGCTGTTGAACAGACGCATCAGGCGCTCGACGTCCTGTTGCGAGAACTCTTCGCGCAGGCGGGCATAGCTGTTGTTATCAGCGTGATCGAGTTGTTGCTTCACCGACTTCAGGCGTTTTTCCAGATCGCGCAGACGCTCTTCGAGATCTTCGGCGCTGAACTGACGCGACTGCGCCAAGGCACCGGCCAGTTCGTCGTGTGCATCCTTGGCGGCGAGCAATTGTTGCTCGAGCACTTTGACGTCATCGACCAGGGCAAAGCGGTTCTTCAGCACCGACAGCTCGCCGAGCCAGCGCTGGATACCGGAAATTTCCCGTTCCAGACGCATCAGTTCCTGAGTACCACCGCGTTGATCGTTCTGCAGATCGTCCTGCTCGCGACGGTAGTGTTCGGCCTGGATGGTCAGCTCTTCCTTGCGCGCCGTGGCGTAGTCCGACCAGGTGCCGAGCAAGGAATCGAGCAGCGGCGACAGGCGATGCAGTTTGCCGCGCAGCACGTCGCGCTGTTTCACGCCGTTGGCCAGCGCTTCAACCAACGGGCCGGCGGCGACCAGCGAGTTGTAGTCCTGCTCCATGCGCCGCACATCGCGGAAGGCTTCTTCGCACGCGGCGATATAATCGACGCTGCCCGAACGCAGGCTGTGTTCGAAGGCATCGAGGAACAGTTGCTTGAGCTTGGCCGCGGTGATTTCGCGCATGTGCAGCAGGTTGATGAACAACGCGCGGAAGGTCTTCAGGCTTTGCTCGCTGGTGGAGCGCAGCGGGATCAGGGTCAGGTCGAGCGGGATTGACGTGTGGCCGCCAACCAGCAAGCGGCGCAGTTCATCCGGCTTGAGTTCGTAGGCTTTCAGGCCTTCTTTTTCGAGATTGCTGAACAGTTCTTTCTGGCGCAGGCAGGTGTCGTTTTTCTGGTAATGCGCCAGGTCGAGCTTGCCGGCGTAGGCGAAGAACTGGTGCCCGAAACCGCCGCCCGGGCCGCGACCGACCACGCCGATCACGTGGGGGCCGTGGGGCAGGTTGACTTCAACGAGGATGTAACTGGTGTCGGAGGCGAAGTAGAAGCGCCGCGATTGTTCGAGGCTGTACTTGCCGAAACTCATGTCCGACATGCGCGCCAGAATCGGGAACTGCAAGGCGTTGATCGACGCTGATTTACCGAGGTTGTTCGCGCCGTAAACCGACAACGGTTCTTCCAGCGGGAACAGACCGAGGCTGTAACCGGCGGTGTTCAAAAGGGCAAAGCGGCGGATGCCGTAGCGTTCCTGGCTCATGCATCGGACTCCTGTTCTTCGGCAATGGCGCGGGCCAGTGCGTCTTCTTCGCTTTCTTCTTCAAATTCGGAAAGATCGAGCGGATCGTCGGTTTCGAGGAATTTCGCTTCGGCTTCTTCGTCGATCAGCACCGGCGCCGGCAGCGGCAGAACGCTGTGGACGCTGGCTGCCAGGTCGCGGTCCTGCTGCACCGACAGGCACACGTCGAGGAAACGGTGCATCGGCGGCAGGAAGCGGTAGACACCGTTTTCTTCGCCGGCGAAACCGAGCTGAGTCATGCGGCGCATGATTTTTTCTTCGAGTTCTTCGACGGTCTGCACTTCGGCCTGAATGAACAGGTCGCGGTACTTGTCCAGCAGCGACGGCAATTCTTCGCGGCCGAGGCTGCCGCCGTCGAGCACGGCAATCGGGTCGCGGCCCTGATCGGCCAGGTGCTCGACGAGGATGAAGGTGAACAGCGCCAGACGCTGGGCGGTCTTGTTCACCGCTGCGGCGGCCATGTCCGGCACGAAATAGTAGAAGCCACGGGTGTCGCAGACCAGTTCAAAGCCCAGCGCCTTGAACAGCGTGCGGTACTGATCCTGGAAGTTTGACAGTTGTGCGTACAGCTCAGGATCACGGCGGCTGACGTGGTAACCCTTGAACAACTCGCGGAAGATCGGCGCCAGTTGCGACAGTTCGGAAAGATCAAGATGCATTTGGGATGCTCGCAGAATCCTCGGCGGCGGTATCGCTGGCCGAGAGCAGGGCGAAGGAGCGCAGGCTGACCTGGTGCTCGTGAGTATGGTATTCGCGGCGTTCCAGACGCTCGCGCTTGAAGCGTTTTTCCCGCGACAGGCGCGAGAACCAGTAAAGCAATTCGTCGGTGGCGCCGTCCGGTTCCTGCTCCAGCAGCCAGGTCATCAGGTCCGGCATCGGCAGGGACTCTTCGTAACGATCGACCATCTCGCGCACGGTGCGCGGTGCACGTGGGGCGTCGCCAGCCTTCTGGGTTTTGTGCGCCTTGGGGAAGCGCGCCGGTTTCGGCTCGAAACGCGCCAGCGCGTAGACGTAGGCTTCGACCTGACTGGCGCTGCCCAGGAAGGTGCTTTGCGGACGGGTGAACAGTGGCATCGCCGCTTGCGGCACGGCGTCGATCCCCTTACGCCGGATCGCCGCCAGCGCCAGTGCGGCGCCACGGGTCACGGCGTTGTGCCGACGCGCTTCTTCACGCAACGGCAGCAGCAGTTCGCGGGCATGACGCAGGGTCAGTTGCGCGCTGGTCTGCATTTCGAGGATGCGTGCGTGGGTGCGCAGGAGCATGTCGTCATCGACCAGATGGCCGAGGCGCTGCTGTTCGCTGAGCATCTTCAGCAGCACGGTTTCGACCTTGCGCACGCCTTGCTCGAAGGCGCCATCGGCGTTGACCAGATCGATCATCGGCTCGACGTATTCGTCCCACGTCGCCAGGACTTCGGCGTAACGCTGACGCAGCGGAATCTGCCGGTCGCTGGTCTTCGCCCGTTCGGCGACTGCCACCAGCGCCTGTTCGTCGTTGTCGAGTTTCTTCAGTACGTCGCGCACGCGCATGTCGAGCAAGCGCAACTGGCGCGCCAGATCGTTGCCATCACGAACGTCGAAAGCGTCCTGAATATAACCGGCCAGACGCTCAAGGTGACGCAGGTAGGCTTCGATTTCCAGGCACAGACCGAGGCGGTGTTCGCGGCGCAGGTAGGCGAGGAAGTCGTGGATCTGCGCGTTGAGCTCGAAACGGTTCGGGCTTTTCGCCACCGGAACCAGAATATCGAGGCGAATCCACACATCGAGCAGGCTGGTGATGTCCTGCGGCGTGCTGTCGAGTTGTTGGGCGGCCAGTTGCGTGCGCAGTTCGTTGAGGCTCAGGGTGCCTTGGTCGAAGTGCTCGCACAGTGGCTCCAGAAGTGCCCAGTGTTCAGCGAGGGCGCGCAAGACGCGCTTGGGTTCGATCATCGGAATGGCCGGCTGGTTGGCGATTAAAAGCGGCGATTGTACTGCATCACAGGCGCCGCGATTCACTCTCGGGACGGGCTGTCGCATTCTTTGCCCAAAGGGCAGCGGCGCAGCGCAGCGCGGGGTATCGATCAACAGCGAGCGATCTTGTGCGAAGGGCGGTAGAATCAGCGCACTTTCCGTTATCCACAAGTGGCCGACCTTTGCTTATCGAGTCCCGCCGCCGCGCCTATTTGAACGCCATGCAGGTGGTCAACTGGCTGCCGCGCACCGAACTGCCTTTCGCCGCGCCTTCGCGGCCCGAGCTGCTGGAGATGCCCGAGCCCGAGCTCGAGGTACCGGTTGCTCCGGCGCCTCTGGCCGAAGCACCGGCGCAGCCTGCCGCGCGTCAGGTCGAGCGACCGAAAATCGAGGTGCCGCGTCCGTCGCTGGCCAGTACCCGCAACGGCGCCAAACCGGTGGAAGAGATCGACGAGACGCCGGTGGTGGTCAAGCCTGCGCCAGTGCCGCCGCCGCGTTTTGCCCTGCAACTGCTGCGCGCCGGGCGCTGCCTGCTGCTGGTCGAGTTACCCACAGGCGAAGCGTTTCAGAGTCGCGATCCGGCCTACCTGCTGCTCAAGGACATGCTGCGCGCCGCCGGTCTGCCGGATGCGCCGCAGATCGTCGGCGAACCGGTGCGCTGGCCTTGGCTCAATCGCGGCACGCTGGATCAAGGCCCGGAAGCGGCGCGCGATTTCGTGCAGGGTTTTCTCTCGGTGCAGATGGAAGCCGCGCCCTGCGCCTGTCTGTGGCTGATCGGCCTGCCGGCGCTGAAGTTTGCCGGGGAAGCGGACGCCGAAGCGTTCAATAGTGAATTGCAGATCGAAGGTCTGGGCCTGGCCTGGGCGATTCCCGGTCTGGAACTGTTAATGGAAGAGCCACAGCGCAAGGCCGCTGTGTGGCAAGCCATGCGTCGGCTGATGGCGCGCTGGAAACAATCCGATGAGTGAGGCTGTAACCTTTCGCCCGATGACCGAGGCGGATCTGGACGCTGTGTTGAAGATCGAATACGCCGCGTACAGCCATCCGTGGACCCGGGGGATTTTTCTCGATGGCCTGGGCAAATACCAGATCTGGCTGATGTTCGAAGGCCAGCAACAGGTTGGCCATGGCGTGGTGCAGATCATTCTTGATGAGGCGCACCTGCTCAATATCACGGTCAAACCGGAAAATCAGGGGCGGGGGTTGGGCCTGACGTTGCTCGAGCATCTGATGTCGCGAGCGTACGCGGCTGAGGCTCGCGAGTGTTTTCTCGAAGTGCGCGACAGCAACACGGCTGCGTTCAAGTTGTATGAGCGGTATGGCTTCAACGAGATCGGCCGGCGTCGCGATTATTACCCGGCGGTGGGTGGGCGTGAGGATGCGGTGGTGATGGCCTGTACCTTGGTGGATTAGGCCTGTAGGAGCTGCCGAAGGCTGCGATCTTTTGATCCTGTTTTTGTAAGATCCAAAGCAAAATCAAAAGATCGCAGCCTTCGGCAGCTCCTACAGGGGGCGAATTTCAAGTCAGCGGGTCAGCGCTTGCCATCCAGCGGATCCAGATCCGCCAGTTCCGCCTCATCCAGCCCGTCACCGCCGCCGATGTCGGTTTCACTGACCTCGCTCAAATCCCAATCCGCCGGATTGCCCTCGCCGAGTTCATCGGCATCGCGCGCGCCATCCTCGCGAATCAACGTTTCCGGGCTCAGGTCATCGTCGGTCGGCTGATGATCATCCACCGAAGCCCCGGTCATACCCGCCTCACGCACTCGCTCAGCCGGCATCAATTTTTCGCGTTCACGCTCGGGCAGCTCATCTCCGATTTTCGCGCTGGGCTCTTCGTCGTCGAAATCCAGCTCGTGCACCGAGCCCATGCGGTCTTCGTTATCGTCGATGGGTTCCGGTTGCACCGCATCATAAGGGCGTCGTGAATCAGTCATGGCAATTCCTCATACTGTGGGCCTTACTGAGTGGACTCACCGGGCGCGCGAGAATTCCAACGAAAACACTTTGCGCTGGCGGCGTGACTTCGACGGGTGGTCGTCTATCAAACCTGCGCATCTTTCTTGAGGCCTTATCCATGCACGATCTACAAGACCTGATTGATAACAACGAGCGTTGGGCTGACGCGATCACCAAGGAAGACCCGGACTTCTTCGCCAAACTGGCGCGCCAGCAGACCCCAGAATATCTATGGATCGGCTGCTCCGACGCACGCGTACCGGCCAACGAAATCGTCGGCATGTTGCCGGGCGATCTGTTCGTACACCGCAACGTCGCCAACGTCGTGCTGCACACCGACCTCAACTGCCTCTCGGTGATCCAGTACGCGGTGGATGTGCTCAAGGTCAAACACATCCTCGTCACCGGCCACTACGGCTGCGGCGGCGTGCGCGCGTCGATGCAGGATCGCCAGTTCGGCCTGATCGACGGCTGGCTGCGCTCGATCCGCGACCTGTACTACGAGAAACGCGAAGAACTGGCCAAGCTGGCGACCGAAGAAGAGCAGGTCGATCGCATGTGCGAACTCAACGTGATCCAGCAAGTGGCCAACGTCGCGCATACCAGCATCATCCAGAACGCCTGGCATCGCGGGCAGCCGCTGTCGATCCACGGCTGCATCTACGGCATCAAGGATGGCCGCTGGAAAAGTCTCAATACCACCATCAGTGGTTTCGAACAGTTGCCGCCGCAATACCGCTTACGTCCGGTCGGCGCCCCGTAACCGCGGCGTTCAGTTACGGCCTGGATGCCGCCAGCGCTGTAAAAAGCGCTGGCCTTCAGGCGTGGGTGGTTCGTCGTAACCGGTGATCCAGCCACGGCAGCGCGACGAACCGCAATCGCAGGCGAACTGGCGCAGCAGTTTATCTTCGGTCGATGCGTAGTCGATGCTCAGATGGTCGCCGCTGTGGATATCTTTCAAGGCCCACAGCCACAACTCGCTCATGTCGAGAAATACATTCGGATCGCAGGCGTGCTCGAGCACCCCGCAAAAACGCGGATCGTAAACGTGGATGCCGGTTTGCAACTGACGGGTCTGTCGACGGCGATAGGGCAGCAATTGCCCGGAAACCCGGCACATTCGGCTAATGCGCAGAAACTCGCGGCGCGCGACCACCGCCGTGGCCATGCCACGTTCGTCGTGGATAATCTGAAAGTCCTGGCAGGATGGGAAGCCCAGCCGCACCGGAAGTCCGGCGAACGGATAGATGCCTTCTGTGTCGCGCGGCAGGTGCCGGCCCATGGCTTGATTGTTCATAACGATCCTTGTTGGTGAGTATTGCCTCCGGGTTGTCCCCACGCCCGTCAGGCGAAGCATGATTGGATCCAAGCGTCGCGCAATTGAAGGTACCGGTCTACTGTCAAACCTGACAGGCGCGATCACCGCTGGCCCGCGTCAGCATTGGCTGACACGGGGGACTCCAGCAGCGATTACAGAGTTGGTGCGGGCACGGCGGCCGCAGGCAGTGGCGCTTTCAGCTGTCGCAGTTGTGTCTTGACCGATGGCGTGGCGCACTTGGCAACCGCTTGTTCAGCGCTGAGGTTGCGGATCGAGGTATAGAACAACTCGCAGGTTTTGACCTTTTGCGTCACCTGCCATGTTTGTGTGCAACTGTTCAGCGTGGCCTGTGCATCGCTGCCCGGTTTGCTGCCCATCCCGGCCTGCCAGCAAGCCGCGCTCAAATCCTGGCCCATGACTTTCAGGCCCGCCGCGTCAGCCTTCGCCTGGGCATCTTCGCCGGTATAGCTCTTCGGATCGGCGGCGTACCAGATATAGCTCGGATGATTCGAGCCGAGCACCGGCACATTCACTCCTTCGGCCGGACTGATGCTCGCCAGCCCCAGCACCCCCACGGTCGGCCCGTATTGTTCCTTGATCCAGTTGCGCACCGGCGCCCCGAACGCAACCATCGGCAGCGTCGTGCCGCTGGCGGTCTGGCTGAACTGCTTGACCAGCGTAGTCTGGTAATCCTTGAAGTAGTCGTAGACGTCCTCCAGATCCCCGCCGGCATTGGACGGCGCGGCGATCGGCGCGATGTCGATGATGGTCTGGTAAGCCGGCGTCTGCCCGGCGGGGATGCCGTTATCGGTCAGCAACGTCGCCCAGCGATCGGTGGTGTTCGAGCGCAGATAGTCCTGCGCCTGGGTCAGCGAGTAGTCAGGCGGGAAGTGCAGCAACTCGACGCTCTTGCGATTTTCCAAGGCCATGCCCAACGGCAGGAACAGATACCAGCTGTAGGCCCATTTGCCATCGGCATTCAGCTTGCTGGCGCCGGCATAAGCCAGGTCGCCGGCGTCGAGCAACGCCGACAGCGGCTTGTCATAGCCGTCCGGCACTCCGGTGATCTCGGCGTAGAGCTGATCGTTGTCGGTTTTCACCAGCACCTTGGCATCGGCGTAACCGTCGCGCTGGACGCTCTGGCTCAGGTAGTGAGCAACGGTCTGCTCCAGCGTCCAGTTGCGAAAGCAGATCACGCTGCAATTGTTGGGGTAGGCGAAGAGGCGGGTGACGCGCTCGGTGCTGCCCAGTTTTACGTCGACATCGGCGTGGACGGCGGCGCTTAGCGTCAGTGCAACGAGGGTAAGTCCTGCGAGTTTGAACATGCTCAGATCCTTTTCAGCGTGGGTTCCCCTCGATTTGGGGGCGCTTCATAGTGGATCAGTGGTGTTTGACAGAAAAGCGGTTGAGTGTGGATTCTTGCCTGAATGCGGTATTACCCAAGCAGCGCACATATTGTTACGGCTGTGCCAACAGGCACGCTGCCTGGTGCGCGTCCGCACTGCTAGACTGCAGCGACATCGAATTTTCCAAGGGTGAGTCATGAAGCCTTCTACTGCTCTCGACATGCAAAGGTCCGCCGTCCGCGAAGTGATCGGGCGCTTTCGCGTGGCCAACCCGCGTGTATTTGGTTCAGCATTGCTGGGGACGGATCTGGACGGTAGCGATCTCGATCTGCTGGTTGACCCGCTGCCCGGCACGACGCTTTTTGATCTGGGCGGACTTCAGGTTGAGCTTGAAGACCTGCTGGGTGTTGCGGTCGAGGTGCTGACCCCCGGCGACCTGCCAGTGAAATTTCGTCAGCAGGTGCTTGATCAGGCGCGACCCGTCTAAAGCAGCGATCAAACCAAGTTTTGAGAGCACCTGCCCTTGAGCAGGTGCGTTTTTATCGACTTACGGCATCACCGGCGGCGTATACGCCAATGTCGTCCCCAGCGCCCACAACAGCAGCAGCACCAGCGGCGTGTGCACCAGCAGTTGCACAAACGAGAAGCCTATCAAATCCCGCGCCTTCAACCCGAGCACGCCCAGCAGCGGCAGCATATAGAACGGATTGATCAGGTTCGGCAGGGCTTCGGCGGCGTTGTAGATCTGCACCGCCCAGCCGAGGTGGTACTGCAGGTCATTGGCGACTTGCATCACGTAGGGCGCTTCGATGATCCATTTACCGCCGCCGGACGGGATGAAGAAACCGAGAATCGCCGAATACACGCCCATCAGCAGCGCATAGGTGTCGTGGGAAGCGATGCTGACAAAGAAAGTCGAGATGTGATGCGCGAGGGTTTGCGCGTCGGCGCCTTTGACCGTGGTCATCAGCGCGGCGATCGAGCCGTACAGCGGAAACTGGATCAACACGCCAGTGGTGGTCGGCACCGCACGGGCCACGGCATCGAGGAAGCTGCGCGGGCGCCAGTGCAGCAGCGCGCCGAGCATGATGAACAGGAAGTTATAGGTGTTCAGGCCGGAAATCGCGGTAATCGCTGGTTTGGTCGAGAACTCGTGAAACAGCCATCCTGCTGCGAGCAGCACCAATACGATGATCAGCAACGGGCTGTGTTCCAGCCATTCACCGGGGCGAGTACGCGGTTGCAGCGGTGGCAGGTTGAAGGCCGGATCGATGCCGCAGGCCTTGGCGTCGCGTGCCGAGTTCGGCCCGGGCGCGGTGGCGTAGGCGATGATGATCGAGATCACGATCAGCGCCAGCAGCATGACCCCGGATTGCCAGAGAAAAATGGTTTCGGTGAACGGGATTACGCCAGTGATCGACAGGATCGACGGCGGCAGGCTGCCCGGGTTGGCCTGCAACTGTGCGGCCGACGATGACAAGCCCAGCGCCCACACCGCGCCGAGGCCCAGGTAAGCAGCGGCACCGGCGGCGCGGTAATCCATCTTCAGATCGGTGCGGCGGGCGAGGGCGCGTACCAGCAGCCCGCCAAATACCAGCGACAGACCCCAATTGAGCAGGGAGGCGACCATCGAGATCAATGCCACCCAGGCCACGGCGGAGCGGCCGTTTTTCGGGATGCGTGCCAGTTTGTCGATCAGTTTGACTGCGGGCGGAGAGCTGGCGACGACGTAGCCGCCGATCACCACGAAGGCCATCTGCATGGTGAACGGGATCAGGCTCCAGAAGCCGTCGCCGAAGGCCATCGCTGCAGCGGTGGGTTTGGCGCCCATGGCCAGGGTGGCCAGCGCAACGATGATCACGGCCAACGCGGCGAATACCCAGGAATCGGGAAACCAGCGTTCGGCAAAACTGGAACAGCGCAGGGCAAAGCGCGCGGAGCGGCTATCTTCGATATCAACGGCCACGGGAAGTACCTCGGATTTTTTATGGTTATTTTGATCCGTGGGAGCAGTCGCCCGGCTCGACAGCCACAGAGACCCCTGTGGGAGCGAGCCTGCTCGCGAAGACGTCGGCACATTCAGCATCAGGTTGTCTGAACTGACGCTTTCGCGAGCAGGCTCGCTCCCATATGGGCGGCTGGTCGGTGTTGGAGTGGTCCCTTGGACAGGCGCTAACAGTAAATCAAGCGCCGCCCTTTTGTTGAGCAGGTTTTCGCAAACCGAGACTATGGTCTGACGGGTTGTCGATCCGTGCTTTTGCGTAGACCATGGGCGCCTTGGTTTTTGCCGATGCCTGAGTTCTTTGTCATGACTGCCAATTCTCCAGCCCGACCGGCGCCGTTCAGCCGTGCCGACTACAAGACCCTCGGCCTTGCTGCGCTTGGCGGGGCGCTGGAAATCTACGATTTCATCATCTTCGTATTCTTCGCGCTGACCCTGAGTCAGTTGTTCTTCCCGCCGGAAATGCCGGAGTGGCTGCGTTTGCTGCAAAGCTTCGGCATCTTCGTCACCGGTTATCTGGCGCGGCCTCTGGGCGGGATTCTGATGGCGCATTTCGCCGACCGTCTGGGCCGCAAAAAGGTCTTCAGCCTGAGCATCCTGATGATGGCCCTGCCGTGCCTGCTGATCGGGATCATGCCGACCTACGCGCAGATCGGCTATTTCGCACCCTTGCTGTTGCTGGCGCTGCGCATCCTGCAAGGCGCTGCGGTGGGCGGCGAAGTGCCAAGTGCCTGGGTGTTCGTCGCCGAGCATGCGCCTACCGGCCATCGCGGTTACGCCTTGGGCTTTCTGCAGGCCGGCCTGACGTTCGGTTACTTGATCGGCGCACTCACTGCGACCTTCCTGGCACAGGTTTTCACGCCTGCCGAAATTCTCGATTACGCCTGGCGCTATCCGTTTCTGCTCGGCGGCGTGTTCGGCGTGGTGGGCGTTTACCTGCGCCGCTGGCTCAGCGAAACCCCGGTGTTCATGGCCATGGAAGCGCAGCGCGAGGCGCGGGTCGAACTGCCGTTGCGCACGGTGCTGCGTGAACATCGTCTGGCCATGCTGCCGGCCATGTTGCTCACGTGTGTGCTGACCTCGGCGGTGGTGGTGTTCGTGGTCATCACCCCGACGATGATGCAGAAAACCTTCGGCATGACCGCCAGCCACACCTTCGGCCTCAGTGCCTTGGGCATCGTTTTTCTGAATATCGGCTGCGTGATCGCCGGACTGCTGGTCGACCGCATCGGCGCCTGGCGCACGGTCATGCTGTACAGCCTGTTGCTGCCGCTGGGCATTGGCGTGTTGTATGGCTGTCTGATCATGGGCGGGCATTGGATCGGCATGGCCTATGCGGTCGCCGGCCTGGCTTGTGGGGTAGTGGGTGCGGTGCCTTCGGTGATGGTCGGGTTGTTCCCGGCGCGGATTCGCGTGTCGGGCATTTCCTTCACCTACAACATTGCCTACGCCGCCTGGGCAAGTATCACACCGCTGTTGCTGATTGGTCTGATGCCGTGGAGTCCATGGATCTGCGTGATCTTTTGTGCCGTGATGGGCGCTGTGGGGATTGTGACGGCGGCGTATTTCGGTGCGCGCATGCCACGTAGCGGACCGTGTCAGGCGGCCGGCGCTGCCTGATCCGCAAGCGCCGGGTTATTTTCGACTGACGGGTCTGGCGCTGGCTTCAGAAAAGCTGTGCAAGGCCGATGGCTAGGTTGTATCCGCTAACTACCCTGCCATCGGTGCTTTCCCATGTTCAATAAACGCTTGAAGCAAGAGCTGGCCGCTCTGCGCGAAGAACTCTCCAGCCTTGTACAAGTGAAGGAAAGCCTGGAAAGCGAAATGCTCGCGCTGACCCTTGAGCCCGACGGGCGGATTCGTTCGGTCAACCAGAATTTTCTCGATGAAATGTTCTACAAGAGCCAGGACCTGATCGGCCGGGCAATCGAAGACATCGTCCCGGCCCACGTCAAAACCGACGAATTCCATCAGCGCTTCAAGAACTCGATGAGCCGTGGCGAGCATTTTGCCGGCGCCGTGCGCCTGTTGCGCGGCAATGGCGACGAGGCGTGGCTGCGTTCCATCGTGCAACCGGTACGCTCGTCCGATGGCCGGATCAGACACATTTCCTTCTACGCCAGCGACCTGACCCGCACCATCGAGGCCTCCCGCGAGCATGAGAACCTGATCGGTGCGCTGGTGCGTTCCACCGCCGTGATTGAATTCGACCTCAACGGCAATGTGCTCAGCGCCAATGATCGCTTCCTCAACGGCATGGGTTACAGCCTGGCGCAGATCAAGGGTAAACATCACCGCACGTTCTGCGCCCCGGAAGAGTACAACAGCGCCGAGTACCAGAACTTCTGGCGGCGCTTGAACAGTGGCGAATTCGTCGCAGGCCGCTTCAAGCGTATCGACAGCCATGGTCGTACGGTGTGGCTGGAAGCGTCCTACAACCCAGTGGTCGATGCCAACGACAGACTGTACAAAGTGGTGAAGTTCGCCACGGTGATCACCGATCAGGTCAACCGCGAACAGGCGGTTGCCGATGCAGCCAGCATCGCTTACAGCACCTCGCAACAAACCGACAGCACCGCGCAACGGGGCACCACGGTCGTCACCGAAGCGGTGAACGTGATGCGTGATTTGTCGCGGCACATGCAAGCCGCTGGCGAAGGTATCGAGGCGCTCAACGAGCAGTCGCTGGTGATCGGCACGATCGTCAAAACCATCAGCGGCATTGCCGAACAGACCAACCTGCTGGCGCTCAACGCCGCGATCGAAGCCGCCCGGGCCGGCGAGCAGGGCCGTGGTTTTGCCGTGGTCGCGGACGAGGTCCGGCAACTGGCCTCGCGCACCAGCCAGGCGACGGACGAAATCGTCGGCGTGGTACGGCAGAACCAGGAAATGGCCCGCAATGCCGTGGCTCTGATGACCGACGGCAAGCTCCAGGCTGAACAGGGCCTGGCGCTGGCGGCGGAGGCGGGCACGGTGATCGTCGAGATTCAGGACGGTGCGCAGAAAGTGGTGGATGCGGTGGGGCAGTTTGCCAATCAGCTCTCTCACTGACACCGCACTGATCCCTCCCACGCTCTGCGTGGGAATGCCGCCCGGGACGCTCCGCGTTCCTTCGCTGGCGTGACGCAGAGCGTCACAGGATGCATTCCCGCGCGGAGCGTGGGAACGATCACCGAGGGGCAGCGCCGCATCTGCTCGCTCCCACAGGTTCTGTGTTTCGCCAGTGACAGCGCTACAATCGGCTCCTTTTCCTCCGGAGCAAATCCCATGAGCGTTTCCCACCGCCGTCCGGTGCCTCTGAACAAAGCCTACCGCCTGCTCAACCACGGGCCGACCGTGCTGGTCAGCGCCGCTCACGACGGCCAGCGCAACATCATGGCCGCCGCCTGGGCCATGCCGCTGGATTTCGAACCACCGAAAGTCGCCGTCGTCCTCGACAAATCCACCTGGACCCGCCAGTTGCTCGAAGTCTCCGGCACTTTTGTGCTGAACGTGCCTTGCGTCAATCAGGCCGATATCGTGCAAACCGTCGGCAATACGTCCGGTCTGGAAATCACCCGCAACCAGGGGCACGACAAATTTCAGGCGTACGGCCTGCACACCTTTGCCGGCGAACAGGTTGAAGCGCCGCTGCTCGAGGGTTGTGTTGCCTGGCTCGAATGCCGCCTGCTGCCGGAGCCGCGTAATCACGAGCAATACGACCTGTTCCTTGCCGAAGTCATCGCCGCCCAGGCCGACGAGCGTGTGTTCAGCGATGGGCGCTGGCATTTCGAAGGGCAGGATGGATTGCGTACCTTGCACCACGTGGCGGGGGGGCATTTCCTGAAGATTGGGGACGGGGTGGATGGCAAGACGTTGGCGGTCTGATTTACTCCCGGGAGAAGGCCTGCTGCTCGGCAGGCCTTTTTCAATGCGGTGTTTCAGTCCCCCAACGCTTCTCCCTCACGCCGAGGATCGGCACCCCCCGTCAAGGTCGCTTTGCCCTGCGCATCCTTCACCCGCACGATCGCTTGGGTGCCGCTGGTCATGTCGATTTCACTGACCGTGTGGCCTTTGTCTTTCAACGCCTGAATCAGCACCGGGCTGAACTGTCCCTGTTCCAGTTCGGTGGGACCGTTGCGGCTGCCGAAGTTGGGCAGGTTGATTGCACTTTGTGCATCGAGGTTCCAGTCGAGCAGGCCGATGGTGGTTTTCGCCACGTATTCGATGATTTGCGAGCCGCCGGGCGAGCCGACCGTGGCGACAAATTCACCAGTGTTGCGATCAAAGATCAGCGTCGGCGCCATCGACGAACGTGGGCGTTTTCCGGGTTCGACGCGGTTGGCGACTTTCTGCCCGTTCTCTTCGGGGATGAACGAGAAGTCGGTCATCTGGTTGTTCAGCAGAAAACCCTGAACCATCAGGTGCGAGCCGAACGCGGCTTCGATGGTGGTGGTCATCGATACTGCGCCGCCGAGATCATCCACCGCCACCACTTGCGAGGTCGAGATGCGCAACGGCGAGCGGTCCGGTGCGTAGGCAACCTGCACGCCCGGCGGTGTGCCCGGTTTGGCGCTGCCCATGCTGCGCTCGCCGATCAGGCTGGCGCGGCTGGCCAGGTAGGCCGGATCGAGCAGACCTTTGACCGGTACCGGGACGAAGTCGGTGTCGGCCACGTATTGCGCACGATCGGCATAGGCCAGACGTTCAGCCTCGGCGATCAGGTGCACTGCTTGCGGCACCGGTTCGATGCCGGCCGGCTTATCGGTTTTCGTTGGTTTGAGCGGGGTCAGCGACAGGCGTGGGTCGCGAGTCTCCAGCGCCTGCAACGTGCCGAGAATCTGCGCCACGGCGATCCCGCCCGACGACGGTGGCGGCATGCCGCAGACCTGCCAACGCTTGTAGTCGGTACACAGCGGCGCGCGCTCCTTGGCCTGATAACGCTGCAAATCGTTCAGCGACAGGCTGCCGGGGTTGGCGTGCTGTTGAACCCTGGCGACGATCTCTTCGGCGATCGGACCTTTGTACAGCGCATCGGCACCTTCGCTGGCGATACGTTTGAACACGGCAGCCAATTTCGGGTTTTGCAGGCGTGTGCCGACAGCTTTGACGCTGCCATCGTCATTGAGGAAGTACGCGGCCATGTCTGGCGACTGGCGTATCAGTGGATCGGCAGTCAGCAGCGAATGCAGGCGCGGGGAAATCGCAAAGCCTTGCTCGGCCAGTTTGATCGCTGGCTCAAACAGCTTCGCCCAAGGCAAGCGACCGTGTTGTCGATGCGCCAGCTCCAGCGCCCGCAATACCCCGGGCGTACCGACCGAGCGCCCGCCGATCTGCGCTTGCGTAAAGGCCATCGGTTTACCGTCAGCCTTCAGGAACAGCTTCTCGGTGGCCCCGGCCGGCGCCGTTTCGCGGCCGTCATAGGTGCGCACCTGCTTGCCATCCCACAACACAATCATCGCCCCGCCACCGATCCCGGAAGACTGCGGCTCAACCAGCGTCAACACCGCCTGCATCGCAATCGCCGCATCAATCGCCGAACCACCCTGACGCAACATCTCCCGCCCGGCTTCGGCCGCGAGTGGATTGGCAGCAGCGGCCATGTGTTTATTGGCATGACGGGTTTGCAGATCAGTGCGGTAACCGGAAGCGGCTTCCGGTGCCAGCGGCAACGAAGAAGAGGGCGGGGCGTTGCATGCGGTGAGGGTCAGAGCGCTGACAAGCAGTGTCAGGGCTGGCAGGTGAAAGCGCTTCAAGGGCTGGGCTGGAAACACGCGGGCTCTCCGTCCGTGGGGTAAAAGTCTTCGGGGACTTTATCGAGCGGGCCGGCGGGGTGCAAACTGCGTGAGGATTACAGCCCTCCCGCTCAGCGGCCGCGCCAATCGATTGGCCGAAAACGATGCCCTTGTGGGAGCGAGCCTGCTCGCGAAAGCGGTAACTCGGGTGGTGCGATCTTCTTGAGAGTGATGCAGGGTTAGTGAGTCAGAAACTTATTGTTTGAATCCGGGTAGACCATGGGTACAGCGCCACTTTTTCACGATTTCGGTAATGCCCTCGGCTGTTTGTTGTTTCATATCCTCGGGCCAATAGATAAGGTCAGTGCCCGCTGGGTGCTCACACAGATGTACAAATTCAAACAACAGCGGATCGAGAATCTCGTCTGGGCTTGTATTGGCTGCAAGAACAGATTGCACAAATTTCAAGAATTCTGCTTCGGTGTAGTCGGATATGTTAGTCATAACGTTCCCAAGTTGAAGTTCCACAGTTCAAATGAAACGGGCGGCAGGATTCATGTCTTGAACCCGGGTAGTCGATTCGCTTCGCGCCATGCCATGACTGTACGAGCTATTCCGGCAGATGTTGTATCTGCTCCGGGCTCGGGGTAGAAGATCAGGTCTGTTCCAGCGGGGTGGCCGGTCAAAGCCCTGAATTCCGCCAGCAATCTGCCAAGCTCCTTGTCAGACCCACTTCTGTTGACTGCTCTTATATTTTTCACGAAACAGATGAATTCTGATTCTGTGTAGTCAGCTATGCTTTGCTTGGTGCGTTTTCTTATCATTGCTTGAAGCCCGACAGCCCATGGTCACTACGCCATTTCTTCAATGACTCAATGATTCCCTGTGCCGAGTCATCGGCGCCATCTTCAGGGTAAAAAATCAAATCGGATCCTGTTGGGTGTCCACAAATCAAATTGAAGTGAAGAACGAGCTTGCTTTCTTCTTCTTCGCTCCCCTCATTTCCGATAATGCCCTCAAGGATGTTGATGAATTCTTGCTCGGTGTAATCTGACAAATCGTCTTTAATAAGGAATTCCGTTGCCATTGCCTATCTCATGCACGAATCTTGGATGTGTTGAGACGCAATAAATCGTGACAGCCAAAGTTAACTCGACGGCTCGAACCCTCAACGACACGATTTATCAAGAGCCTTTGAACCCCGGCAATCCCTGTGCTTCTCGCCAGTCCCTGACACTTTGCATTACCCCCACAGGGGAGTTATCAGCACCAGGCTCCGGGTAGTAGATCAAGTCCGATCCTGCTGGATGCTCGCTGATTGTCTCGAAGTGCGCCAACAGTAAATCAGCACGATCATCGTTTTCAGCTTCTTCATCCTCTTTCGCGAGCTCTTGTAGTAGCGCGACGAATTCGGCCTCTGTGTATTCAGAAATGCTGGCTTTTAATAAGGTGTCTTTCATATTTGCCTATTCACGCCGGTGTATATCGATATGGTTCCGAGGAGTATTTACTCGAAGGTTATCTAGGTCATATACGCCACCACCCTTGGATATTTTTTCGAGATGGTGAATTTCATAAGACTTTCTACCGCCGACTCTATCGGCTTTACGCACACGTGGCGCCTTACCCTTACGCATGCGACCAACATTCTGTTCAATCAACTCCCCCCCGATGTTGACTCTGCAACAGTTTTCCAAAAGGTTGCTCTGAATGAGTCGAAGTTTTTGAATTCTCGTCCTCGTAGAGAGTTGGCAACGTCTGTTGGAATCGGAACCCCCACGTCCGAATCAGCCCCCGCAAGCCATATCCCCGCCACATCCTCTCCCACCCCCGTAACGATCCCAGGCGTCTGCCTCGCCGGCCTTGAATAAACCACATACAACGACTTCAGCCCGGTGTCCGCCGGGAACACCAGAATACAATCCTCGGCTGTTACATCCTCGCCCGGCAGACCCTCAATCTGGCTATCGGTGTTGTCTGGGATCGGGTGGACGAGGATCGGGCCGAGTGCCTCACCGTGGTCGGGATAAACCAGCGGAGGCATCGATCCCAACGGCCCGCGTTGCGGCGTCCAGAGAATGGTGATGCCGTTGAGCTTGGCCTCCATGGCGGTCTTGTCGGCGTTCCACTTGACGTTCACCGTGCGTACGGCGTCGTCGCCAGAGGCGCCGGAGTGGATGCCGTAGACCCGCAGAACACCTTCGGCATCACGACGAAACTGGAAGCGCACGCGCGTGGTGGCGCGGTTCATGCGGCGTAGTTCTTCGTCGGTGTGAAACGTGCCGTCGGCCATTTTGCTCGGCAGCATTCCCAGCACAAAGACGCTGGCCGGCCCGCCGGCGCCACGGATGGCCCAGTTCAGGCGCTGTTGCAAAATCCCGCCGCCGGCCAGACGCCCCAAAGCCAGGTCGGCACCTATCGCCGTCGCGATAGCGGTGCTGGCGGAGGGCATGAGCATGGCGCCGGCGACCATGATCTTGCCGAAGTTGCTGGCTGGCTCCTCGGCAGTGCCAGCGTCCGTGCGACACCAGTTGTCCGGCGTGCAGGACTTGGCAAAGACCCTGTCTTCGCGTGGCTTGGGCGCAGGCCACTCATCCTTCTCGATGTACACCGGCTCCGGTGCTTTCGGTGGAAGCAAAGTAAACCAGGCCCTGCCACCGCTATACGGATTTAATAACCAGTCATCGTCGAGAAGGTATTTGTATTGAGGCATGCCAACTCCCTGTATGGCGCTGAGTCGAGCCAGGGGAGCTTGTCGGTATAGGAGCGATTCGGGGAGAGAGCGACAGGTGGCTGATGCTACGAAAGATCCGTTTCGTACCAGAGATCTACTTTTTTCTTACGGAGGCATCTGAATTGCATGCAGGGAGCGGGAGGAAAAGGACTTTTCTCGAGGCATAAAAAAACGGCCTACCTTTCGGTAAGCCGTTTTTAGTACTTGGTGGCTACACAGGGACTTGAACCCCGGACCCCAGCATTATGAATGCTATGCTCTAACCAACTGAGCTATGTAGCCAAGTGGCGCGCATTATTCCCCTGAAATGGCAAGGCGTCAAGCGTAAATCGAAAATATTTCTTCCTGTTTTCAACTGCTTATCCTCCGGCCCCGAAAATCGGGGCCGGGGAGGGCGTCAGCGCAGTTGGAATCTGGCGGTATTGGCGCTCAGGGCCTCGCTACCCTGGCTCAAGGTGTCCGCCGCGAGGTTTACGGCGCGTGCGCCTTCGAGCAAACGCACCGCCGCTTGATCGACCTGCTGGATATTGCCGCTGACTTCGTCGGCAGTGCTGGCCTGTTCTTCAACCGCTGTGGCGATTTGCGCCAGGGTGTCGGTGACACTCTGTACGGCGCTGGCGATTTCTCCCAGGCGTTCGCCGAGTCCGGTGACCGCTTCGGCATCCGATTGCGCCTGACCACAGGCGGCTTCCATCAGGCTTACCGCTTCGTTGACCGTGGCGCGCAGGCTGTCGACGGTGCCGGCGATCTGCGCGGTGGACGATTGCGTGCGTTGCGAGAGGCTGCGCACCTCGTCGGCGACCACGGCAAAGCCGCGACCCTGTTCGCCGGCGCGGGCGGCCTCGATGGCGGCGTTGAGCGCGAGCAGGTTGGTCTGCTCGGCGACGCCGCGAATGGTGTCCACGACCAGTTGAATCTGCTGGCCTTGCTCGCTGACCCGGCCGAGCGCGGCGGCGGTGTCGTTCAGGCGCTGATTGAGCTGCTGAATGCTCGCCGTGGTGCGTTGGCTGTCGCGGCTGCTGTCGGCGGCGATGCGCCGGGTTTGCTGGGCGCTGCCGGAGGCCTGTTCGCAACTCTGCGCGACGCCTTGCGAGGTGGCGGCCAATTGCGTGGCGGCAGCGGCGATCTGGCTGATCTGCAATTGCTGCGCTTCGACTTCGCTCAGGGCGCCGCTGGAGTGTTGGTTGAGGCTGCGCACCGCGTTGCTCAACTGCGAGGTCTCGTGGTCGACGCCGAGCATGCTGCTGCGCAATTGCACCACAGCGACGTTGAGCGCGGTGCTGATCGCTGCCAGCTCATCGCGCCCCACCACCGGCACTTGCAGGCTCAGGTTACCGTCGCGCAAGGCTTCGGCGAGCAAGGTGATGCCGCTGGCGCTACGGCGGATCGAGGCTTGCAGGCAAACGAACAGGTATAACGCGGCCAACAGCAGGCAACCGAAGATTGCGGCGACAACAATGAACTGGCGGATCGCCGAGCTGTAATACGCATCGAGCCGCTGATCCAGCGCGACCAGGGATTGCTGGCGCAGGGAAGCGAGGTCGGTGAGCAGCGCGTCGAGGCTGCGTTCGAAGTCCTCTGGCTTTAGGTTGATGCTGCCGCCAAACACACCGTCGTCGAGGACTTTCAGGCCGCTGTCGAGGTGTTTCAGGCTGTCGTGATACTGGCCGGCCCAGGCTTGCAGCTCGGCTGGCAGACGCGCCTCCAGCAGGCCGGCGGTTTTCACCAGTTGCTCGCGGGCGTCCCCGATGCGGCTGCGCAGGTCGCGCAACTGCAAGCGGCTCTGCAGGGTGAACTGGCCGGAAACGACTGAGGCCTGACCGACCGCCGCCAGACGGCCGACCCGCTCGATCAGGTCCGGTGCGTGTTGCGTGGAAATCTGCGTCAGCAGGTAGGTTTCCAGCCACGGCGCGAGGGTCAGGCGATTGTCCATGACGATCTGCTCGCGCAAGGCTTGCAGCGCGCCCAGGGCATTGGTGAAGCGGTCATAACCGTCCGGCCACCAGCCGACACTGCTGAGGCTTTTCGAATCAAGGCCATTGAGTGCGGTTTGCAGCGCCTGAAAGCGTTCGAGGATTGCGCCGTCGGCGCCTTGCTGGTTCAGGGCATTGCCCAGCTCTGTGGTGGCTTGCAGCACCGCCGGTTGCACGCCGTCGAAGGCGGCCATGGCGGCGAGGGTGGCCGGTGTCGGCTGACGATTGGTCTCGGTGGCGCGCCAGCGGGCGGCGCGGTCGCGTTGAGCGGCGAGCAGGTTGTCCAGCGCATCCAGCGCGAGCAGCTGACGCACGCCGGCACGTTCGCCCGAGATCAGATTGAGCTTCTCGCGATAGTCATGGCCTATCATCAACAGGCTGCCGGCCAGCGGCAGAATGAACAGCAGAAACAACAATTGGAATTTACCTGCGAAGCCAAACCGCCCCAGCAATTTGATCCCCGGTGAAAGGAAAGCCTGCATGCCTCATGACTCCTCTGGACACCACGCACCATTGGCGTGCATCGCGAGCTGTTGGCTCACGACCCGTGCCCTCTAAAAGGCCTCGAAAGTTCACCCTCGCCCGCTCTGTAGGCCGGCTCTGTAGCGAAACTTCCCATTGTCGAGCGCCTTTGTAAGGCGATCGTGTTCAAGGGCAGAAGCAAGGCAAGATTCAGACCATGGCGTTGAGCTATCACCTTCGCCACCAGCGATCCCCTGTAGGAGCTGCCGAAGGCTGCGATCTTTTGACTTTGATGCTTAGAAGCAAGATCAAAAGATCGCAGCCTTCGGCCGCTCCTACACGGTGGTGTGTCATCAATAACTTAGTTAGCTGGCTAAGGGGATAGCGCTGGCGCACCGAAAAATGGCACATTGACGCACCTGCCTGCGGGCACCCATCTGCTGTCCGGAATTTTCCATGGCTATCAGCAACGTCCAGACCGCCGCTGCCTCGGCGACCGCTGCTCCGCAAAGCAGCCCCTTGGTGATGCGCATCATCGGCGCGGTGGCGCTGGCGCATCTGATCAATGACCTGATCCAGTCGGTGCTGCCGTCGATCTACCCGATGCTCAAGGCCAACTATGGCCTGACCTTTACCCAGGTCGGCCTGATCACCTTGACCTTCCAGTTGACCGCGTCGCTGTTGCAGCCGTGGGTCGGATATCACACTGACCGGCACCCTAAACCGTGGCTGTTACCGGCGGGCACCGTGTGTACCTTGATCGGCATTCTGATGATGTCGGTGGTCGGCAGCTTCCCATTGATTCTGCTGGCGGCGGCGCTGATTGGTATCGGCTCGTCGACCTTTCACCCGGAAGCCTCGCGTGTTGCGCGGCTGGCCTCGGGCGGCCGGTTTGGTCTGGCGCAATCGACCTTTCAGGTCGGCGGCAATGCCGGCTCCGCGTTCGGCCCATTGCTGGCGGCGGCGATCATCATTCCCTTCGGCCAGGGCAATGTGGCGTGGTTCGGTCTGTTCGCGGTGTTTGCGCTGTTCGTGCTGTACCGCATCAGCCGCTGGTACGCCAATCACCTCAACTTGTTCAAGCTCAAGGCCGGCCAAGCCGCGACGCACGGCTTATCGAAGGGCAGGGTGACCAGTGCCTTGGTGGTCCTGGGGCTGCTGGTGTTCTCCAAATATTTCTACATGGCCAGTTTCACCAGCTACTTCACCTTCTACCTGATCGAGAAGTTCGACCTGTCGGTGGCGAGTTCACAATTGCACTTGTTCCTGTTTTTGGGCGCAGTGGCGGCGGGGACGTTCTTCGGCGGGCCTATCGGCGACAAGATCGGGCGCAAGGCAGTGATCTGGTTTTCCATCCTGGGGGTGGCGCCATTCACCCTGATCCTGCCGCATGTCGATCTGTTCTGGACCAGCATTCTCAGCGTGGTGATCGGCTTCATTCTGGCGTCGGCATTCTCGGCGATCGTGGTGTACGCGCAGGAACTGGTGCCGGGTAATGTCGGGATGATTGCCGGGATTTTCTTCGGCCTGATGTTCGGTTTCGGCGGGATTGGCGCGGCGCTGCTCGGGCATCTGGCGGATGTGCACGGGATTGAGTACGTGTATTTCCTTTGCTCATTCCTGCCGTTGTTTGGTGTGTTGGCGATCTTTCTCCCGCGTACTAAAAAAGCTTGAGATCAAAAGATCGCAGCCTTCGGCAGCTCCTACAGGGGATAGATGTACATCTGTAGGAGCTGCCGAAGGCTGCGATCTTTTAACAATCTTTCGGGCACAAAAAAGCCGCGTATCAAACGCGGCTTTTTCTTGTGCGGCTGTTGCTTAGACGTTGAAGCGGAAGTGCATCACGTCGCCGTCCTTGACGATGTAATCCTTGCCTTCCAGGCGCCACTTGCCGGCTTCTTTGGCGCCGGCTTCGCCCTTGTACTGGATGAAGTCGTTGTAGGCGATGACTTCGGCACGGATGAAGCCTTTTTCGAAGTCGGTGTGGATCACGCCGGCGGCCTGTGGTGCGGTGGCACCGACCTTGACGGTCCAGGCGCGGACTTCTTCGACACCGGCGGTGAAGTAGGTCTGCAGGTGCAGCATTTCGTAACCGGCGCGGATCACGCGGTTCAGGCCAGGCTCTTCCAGGCCCAGCGCTTCGAGGAACATGTCCTTCTCTTCGCCGTCGTCGAGCTCGGCGATTTCCGCTTCGATCTTGTTGCACACCGGAACCACCATGGCGCCTTCTTCTTCGGCGATGGCCTTGACCACGTCCAGGTGCGGGTTGTTCTCGAAACCGTCTTCAGCCACGTTGGCGATGTACATGACCGGTTTGGTGGTCAGCAGGTGGAAGCCCTTGATCACGGCTTTCTCATCCGCGCTCATGTTCTTCATCAGGCTGCGTGCCGGTTTGGCTTCGGTGAAGTGCGCGATCAGTTGCTCGAGCAGAGCCTTCTGAACCACGGCGTCCTTGTCACCGCCCTTGGCGTTGCGCGCGACTTTCTGCAGTTGTTTCTCGCAGCTGTCGAGGTCGGCGAAGATCAGTTCCAGGTCGATGATTTCGATGTCGCGTTTCGGGTCGACACTGTTGGAAACGTGAATCACGTTGTCGTCTTCGAAGCAGCGCACCACGTGAGCGATAGCGTCGGTTTCGCGGATGTTGGCCAGGAACTTGTTGCCCAGGCCTTCACCTTTCGAGGCGCCGGCGACGAGGCCGGCGATGTCGACGAATTCCATGGTGGTCGGCAGGATGCGCTTGGGATTGACGATGGCCGCCAGCGCTTCCAGGCGCGGATCCGGCATCGGCACGATGCCGCTGTTCGGCTCGATGGTGCAGAAGGGGAAGTTCTCCGCCGCGATACCGGATTTGGTCAGGGCGTTGAACAGGGTGGACTTGCCGACGTTAGGCAGGCCGACGATGCCGCAATTGAATCCCATGGTGTTTCCCCTCGGGTAAAAGTCAGGCCTTCTGGCTGTGCAGGTTTTTCATCGCGCGGTTCCATTCCCCGGCGAGGATATCCGGCAGCACGCCGAGGGCAAAGTCGATGCTGGCATCGAGTTTTTCCTGTTCGGCGCGTGGCGCACGACCCAGGACGAAATTTGAAACCATACTGGCAACGCCCGGGTGGCCGATGCCAAGCCGCAGGCGGTAGAACGTATTCTGATTGCCCAGTTGCGCAATGATGTCGCGCAACCCGTTGTGACCGCCATGGCCGCCGCCCTGCTTGAGCTTGGCAACGCCCGGAGGCAAGTCGAGTTCGTCATGCGCCACGAGGATTTCTTCAGGCTTGATGCGGAAGAAACCGGCGAGTGCCGCCACGGCCTGGCCGCTGCGGTTCATGTAGGTGGTGGGAATCAGCAGACGAACATCCTGACCCTGATGCGAGTAGCGCCCGGTCAGGCCGAAATATTTGCGATCGGCCACAAGATTCACATTCTGTGCGTGGGCGATGCGCTCAACAAAAAGGGCCCCTGCGTTATGCCGGGTCTGTTCGTATTCAGCGCCTGGATTTCCCAGGCCAACGATCAGTTTGATGGCAGTCACGATAGGGGCCCTTCCTTGGAGTGGTGGATAACATCGCCGCGATCGGGAAAGCGGCGAAAGTGGACGAAAAATGCTCATTTACCATGGATGTAAACTCCGCGTTCTCGCCCGCTTTCTCGCTACGTTCCAGTCCGCGATGTTACTTGCTCACTCCGGCATGACAGAGTGAATTACTCTGCTTCGCCTTCTTCGGCAGGTTCTGCAGCAACACGTGGAGCGTGGACGTTGGCAACAGCCTTGTCATCGCCGTGTGCCAGAGCAACGAACTCAACACCTTTAGGAGCTTTGAGGTCCGACAGGTGAATGATGGTGCCGATTTCTGCTTTCGACAGATCGACTTCGATGAACTCAGGCAGATCTTTTGGCAGGCAGGTCACTTCGATTTCAGCAACAACGTGCGAAACTTCGCCGCCTTTCTTCACTGGAGCTTCTTCGCCAACAAAGTGTACAGGCACGATGGCAGTCAGTTTCTGGCCGGCAACAACGCGTACGAAGTCAGCGTGCATCACGTGGCCTTTGGCCGGGTGACGCTGCAGCGCCTTGATGATGACGTTCTGCTTGGTGCCACCAACGTTCAGCTCGATGATGTGGCTGTAAGCCGCTTCGTTTTCGAGCAGTTTGGCAACTTCTTTGGCCAGCATGCTGATGGATTCAGGGGCTTTGTCGCCACCGTAAACAACAGCTGGAACCAGAGCGGCGAGACGACGCAGGCGGCGGCTCGCACCTTTCCCCAGGTCGGAACGCACTTCAGCATTCAGAGTAAAATCGTTCATTTTGTATCTCCAAAATAGCCATGACCGAGTGGCGTTTGCGACCAGCGCCGAACACGGTATGGGCAAAAAAGCCCCGCCCCGACAGGAATGCCGGGGCGGGGCGCTTTTCGTCAACGAGACATTTCGCGAAGGGCAGGGCCCTTAACGGAACATCGCGCTGATCGATTCTTCATTGCTGATGCGGCGAACCGCTTCGGCAACAACCGGTGCGATATCCAGTTGACGGATACGTGCACAGGCTTGTGCTGCAGCGGACAGCGGGATGGTGTTAGTGACCACCAGCTCGTCCAGCACGGAATTTTCGATATTCTCGATGGCCCGGCCCGACAGCACAGGGTGTGTGCAGTAGGCAAAGACCTTGGCTGCGCCATGCTCTTTCAGGGCCTTGGCCGCGTGGCACAGGGTGCCGGCGGTATCGACCATGTCATCGACCAGAATACAGGTACGCCCTTCGACATCACCGATGATATGCATCACTTCAGAGTGATTGGCTTTCTCACGGCGTTTGTCGATGATCCCGAGATCGACGCCCAGCGACTTGGCAACAGCCCGTGCACGCACGACGCCACCAATGTCCGGGGACACGATCATCAGGTTTTCGAAGCGCTGATCTTCGATGTCATCCACCAGAACCGGGGAGCCGTAGATGTTATCTACCGGAATATCGAAGAAGCCCTGAATCTGGTCAGCATGCAGATCAACCGTGAGAACACGGTCGATGCCGACTACGGTAAGCATGTCAGCAACGACTTTCGCGCTGATAGCCACACGTGCGGAACGCGGACGGCGATCCTGACGGGCATAACCAAAATAAGGAATAACAGCAGTGATACGAGTAGCTGAGGAGCGGCGGAAGGCATCAGCCATCACTACCAGTTCCATCAGGTTGTCGTTGGTCGGAGCGCAGGTCGGCTGAATAATGAAGACGTCTTTACCGCGAACGTTTTCATTGATCTCGGCTGTGATTTCGCCGTCGGAAAACTTGCCGACAGAGATGTCACCGAGAGGGATATGCAGCTGACGTACGACACGCCGAGCCAGATCGGGGTTGGCATTCCCCGTAAAGACCATCATCTTGGACACGCGCAGTACCTAGAGGCTGAGGGTAACCTGGATGAGTAGAGAAAATGGCAGGGGCGGCTGGATTCGAACCAACGCATGGCAGGATCAAAACCTGCTGCCTTACCGCTTGGCGACGCCCCTGTATCTGTTGCTTACAAGTGCCGGGCACTTGATTCCTTTAGAGCAGACTTTGCAGCTTGCGATGCAACATCGAAACGTTGCTTCCTTTCGCTACAAACCCTGTAAGGGTCTCTGTCAGAAGGGCCGAGACTTTATCAGCTTCAGCTTTGCTTGGGAAGCCCCCAAACACACAACTTCCAGTTCCGGTGAGCTTTGCTTCGGTAAATTTACCTAACAAATCCAATGCGTTACGTACCTCTGGATAACGCCTTGCTACCACCGGCAAGCAGTCATTTCGACTGTTTCCCTCGGGAACGGGGCGCACTTTAATGGGCGGTGTGTTACGTGTCAACAAAGGATCGGAAAAAATTTCTGCCGTACTAACAGCGACTTGCGGCACGAGCACCAGATACCACGGTTCTTCGGGGTCGACCGGGGTCAGTTTCTCGCCGACGCCCTCGGCAAATGCCGCATGGCCACGGACGAACACTGGTACGTCGGCACCGAGTGACAGGCCCAGTTGCGCCAGACGATCTTCATCCCAGCCCAACTGCCAGAGATGGTTGAGGCCGAGCAAAGTCGTCGCCGCATTCGAACTGCCGCCACCGATGCCGCCGCCCATGGGCAGCACCTTGTCGATCCAGATGTCGATGCCGAGCGCGCAGCCGGACTGTTGCTGCAACATCTTCGCCGCGCGCACGATCAGGTTGCTGTCGTGGGGCACGCCGGCGAACTCGGTGTGCAGCTGAATCACGCCGTCATCGCGCACGGCGAAAGTGATTTCATCGCCATAATCGAGGAACTGAAACAGCGTCTGCAATTCGTGATAACCGTCTTCACGGCGACCGAGAATGTGCAGCATCAAGTTGAGTTTGGCCGGCGAGGGCAGGGTCAGGCGTGCAGCGGTCATGCTTTATTGCCCCAACTTGCGCGGTTGCCAGGTCTTGATCACCAGCGTCACGTCGAGATCGGTGCCGTGCAGCTTGATGCGCTCGGGCAGCCAATAACCATTCTGTTCGGTGTAGGCGGTGTATTCGACTTTCCAGCCGTCCTGCTCAAGGCTGGCCAGGCGACTGTCGGCGTCCAGGTTCAAGCGACTCTTGCTTTCCGGCGCTGGCAGGCCGCGAACCCACCAGGCCAGATTCGACACCGGCAATTTCCAGCCCAGTTGCTCTTCGAGCAAGGCTTCAGGAGATTGCGATTCGTAGCGGCCCTGGTTGGCGACTTCCAGCGATACCTTGCCCGGGCGCCCGGTCAGGCGCGCCGCGCCACGACCCAGCGGGCCGGACAGGCGAATGTCGTAGTAGTCCTGACGCTGCAGCCAGAACAGCGTGCCGCTGCCGGAATCCTTCGGCGCGCGGATGCCGATCTTGCCGTCGATCTGCCAGCCATCGAGGCCGGTCAGTTGCTGTTTGTTTGCCGCCCATTGGGCCGGGCTGCCGTGGCCCTCGACCGATTCGCGAGTGCCGAAGCCCGAGCAGCCGGCGAGGAGGGCGATGAAGCTGAAAACAATAACGTGGCGCAAAAGCATGGTTTAAAGATTCTCGGATCCGGTCAGGCGCTTGATGGTGCTGCGCAGAATGGTGCTGTCGGGCTGATCCTTGAGGAACTTGCCCCACACTTGTTTGGCTTCGCGCTGATTGCCCTTGGCCCAGAGGACTTCGCCCAGGTGCGCGGCGACTTCGTGGTCAGGGAAACGCTCGAGCGCCTGGCGCAGGTATTTCTCCGCGTCGTCCAGATTGCCCAGGCGATAGTTCACCCAGCCGAGGCTGTCGAGTACCGCCGGGTCTTCCGGATTGATCTGGTGCGCCTGCTCGATCAGCGTTTTTGCTTCAGCGTAGCGGGTGGTGCGATCGGACAAGGTGTAGCCCAGCGCATTCAGCGCCATGGCGTTGTCCGGGTCGCGCTTGATGATCAGGCGCAGGTCTTTCTCCATTTGCGCCAGATCATTGCGTTTTTCCGCGAGCATGGCGCGGGTGTAGAGCAGATTGAGATCGTCCGGGTATTTCTGCAGCGCTTGTTGCAGAACTTTCCAGGCCTTGTCGTCCTGTTTATTGGCCGACAGGGTTTCCGACTCGATCAGATACAGCTGGATCGCGTAATCCGGTTGCTCGTCACGCTCGGCCGCCAGCTTGCTCTGCGCTTCGACGGTTTTGCCGTTGCTCATCAGGATATCGGCCTGACGCAGCTGTGCCGGCAGATAGTCATTGCCCGGGCCGACCTGGGCGTATTCGATGAGCGCGCCTTGCGGGTCATTGCGTTCTTCGGCAATCCGGCCGAGATTCAGATGCGCTGAATCGACGTGGCTTTCGCGAGCGATCAGGTCTTCCAGATAGCCCTTGGCTTCATCCCACGCCTTGGCTTCCAGGCACACCAGTGCCAGCGAGTAACGCAGTTCATCGTCTTCCGGGTATTGCTGAACGAGCGTGGAGAATTCGGCCTTGGCGTCGTCCATGCGGTCCTGTTCGACCAGCATGCGCGCGTAAGTCAGGCGCAGGCGTTTGTCTTCCGGGTATTTCCTGATGCTTTTCTGCAACAGCGGCAGCGCTTCGTCGCCACGGTTGAGCAATTGAAGCAGGCGCGCGCGCAGCAGGATCGGTGCGATCTCGCCGTCTTCCGGTGGGTTGTCTTCGAGCAGAGTCAGCGCGCCTTGATTGTCGCCGTCCTGCTGCAACAGCAGAGCCTTGCCGAAAATCAGCTGATTATTGTTCGGGTGGCGCTGGAGCAAACGGTCGAAGCTTTTCATCAGGCCGTTGCGGGTTTCCTGATCGGTGTCGGCGGCCGACAGCGCGAGGAAATCGAAATGGGTGTCGCCCTTGCCCTGCAGGACTTTCTCCATGTAGACCATGGAGTCGTCGTAACGCCCGGCGCGGGCCAGTTGCACGGCAGCGGCGCGTTGCGCTTCGAGATCATCCGGAGCGTTGCGCGCCCAGATCAGCGCGGTGTCGAGGGCCGGTTGATCGGCGCCCAGATATTCGGCGATGCGGAACGCACGCTCGGAAACGCCCGGATCCTGGGTGTTGATGGCCTGGGTCACGTAATTGTCCAAGGCAATGTCGAAACGATTGCGCTGGCCGGCGAGTTCGGCGCTCAGCAGACTGAACACGGTTTCCTCGCTGAACGAGCCGTAAACCTTGGGCTTTTCAGGTGCGGGCGTGGTGTCTTCGACCGGCGGGGTGCCGTCCGGCGCAACGGGCGCCATGGCCTGGCAGCCGCTGAGGAAGACAAAAGCGAGGAGCAACGCGGAAGATCTATTCATATAGGAAGAGGACGACTAACCTGCGGTCGGATCATCATGACACAAGCCTTCGGCCAAACATAACCGAGACTCAATTGTGGCCATTATAGGGGCTGACGATTGGGACAATAGTCAGCGGTAGTTGTTCTGAATCTTTCGAAGTAGGACAATTGCCGGCTTCACGTCACCACCAGCGACCTTGAATGGCCTTCCTTGCACTCGGTATTAACCACAAGACTGCTTCAGTAGACGTCCGCGAGCGCGTGGCCTTTACCCCTGAGCAGCTGGTGGAGGCCTTGCAGCAGCTCTGCCGACTGACCGACAGCCGCGAAGCCGCGATCCTCTCCACCTGCAATCGCAGTGAGCTTTATATAGAACAGGATCAGCTGTCGGCCGATGTCGTGCTGCGCTGGCTGGCCGATTATCACCATCTGAGTCTCGACGAGCTGCGCGCCAGTGCTTATGTGCATGAAGACGATGCGGCTGTTCGTCACATGATGCGCGTCGCTTCCGGGCTCGACTCGCTGGTGCTGGGCGAACCGCAGATTCTCGGCCAGATGAAATCGGCCTACGCCGTGGCCCGCGAGGCCGGCACCATCGGTCCGCTGCTGGGGCGGCTCTTTCAGGCGACGTTCAATGCCGCCAAGCAAGTGCGTACCGATACCGCGATCGGCGAGAACCCGGTGTCGGTGGCGTTTGCTGCGGTGAGTCTGGCCAAACAGATTTTCAGCGATCTGCAACGCAGCCAGGCGCTGCTGATCGGTGCCGGCGAGACGATTACGCTGGTCGCGCGCCATTTGCATGAGCTGGGGGTCAAGCGCATCGTCGTCGCCAACCGCACGCTGGAGCGCGCCAGTCAGTTGGCCGAGCAGTTCGGCGCTCATGCGGTGCTGCTCTCGGACATTCCGGCGGAACTGGTGCGCAGCGACATCGTCATCAGTTCGACCGCCAGTCAGCTGCCGATCCTCGGCAAGGGCGCGGTGGAAAGTGCGCTGAAGCTGCGCAAGCACAAGCCGATCTTCATGGTCGACATTGCGGTACCGCGCGATATCGAGCCGGAAGTCGGCGAGCTCGACGACGTTTACCTGTACAGCGTCGACGATCTCCACGAAGTGGTCGCCGAGAACCTCAAGAGCCGTCAGGGCGCTGCGCAAGCGGCGGAGGAGATGGTCTCGGTCGGCGCCGACGATTTCATGGTGCGCCTGCGCGAACTGGCGGCAGTCGATGTGCTCAAGGCCTATCGTCAACAGAGCGAACGCTTGCGTGACGAGGAATTGCAGAAGGCCCTGCGTCTGCTGGCCAACGGCGGCAACGCCGAAGACGTGCTCGGGCAACTGGCCCGTGGCCTGACCAACAAACTCTTGCATGCGCCCAGCGTGCAGTTGAAAAAGCTGTCTGCCGAAGGCCGCCTCGATGCGCTGGCCATGGCCCAGGAACTCTTTGCCCTTGAGGGCTCACCGGATAGTTTTTCGGATAAAAAACCGCAATGAAAGCGTCACTGCTCAACAAGCTGGACATTCTCCAGGACCGTTTCGAGGAACTGACCGCGCTGCTCGGCGACGGTGAAGTCATTGCCGATCAGGCCAAATTCCGCGCCTATTCCAAGGAATACGCCGAACTCGAACCGGTAGTGGCCGCCTATAAAAAGCTGCTCGGCGTACAAAGCGATCTTGAAGGCGCGCAGGCGCTGCTCAAGGATAACGACCCGGACATGCGCGAAATGGCCGTGGAAGAAGTTCGCGAAGCCAAGGAGTTGCTGGTCAAGCTGGAATCCGATCTGCAGCGCATGCTGCTGCCTAAAGATCCGAATGACGGCCGCAACGTCTTCCTCGAAATCCGCGCCGGCACCGGTGGCGACGAGGCGGCGATCTTCTCCGGCGACCTGTTCCGCATGTACTCGCGTTATGCCGAGCGGCGTGGCTGGCGGGTAGAGATCCTCTCGGAAAACGAAGGCGAACACGGCGGCTATAAAGAAGTCATCGCGCGCATTGAAGGCGACAACGTTTACGGCAAGCTGAAATTCGAGTCCGGCGCGCACCGCGTTCAGCGCGTACCGGCTACCGAATCCCAGGGCCGGATCCACACGTCGGCGTGCACCGTGGCGGTGTTGCCTGAGCCGGATGAGCGCGAAGCCATCGAGATCAACCCGGCGGATCTGCGCGTCGACACTTACCGTTCCTCCGGGGCCGGTGGTCAGCACGTCAACACCACCGATTCGGCGATCCGCATTACCCACATCCCGACCGGCACTGTCGTCGAATGCCAGGAAGAGCGCTCCCAGCACAAGAACCGCGCGCGGGCGATGGCGTGGCTGTCGGCCAAGCTCAACGATCAGCAAAACGCTGCGGCGGCCAACGCGATTGCCAGTGAGCGCAAGTTGCTGGTCGGCTCCGGCGATCGATCCGAGCGTATCCGCACCTACAACTACGCTCAGGGCCGGGTCACCGACCATCGCGTCAACCTGACCCTGTATTCGCTGGATGAAATTCTCGCAGGTGGCGTTGAAGCCGTGATCGAGCCGTTGCTGGCCGAATATCAGGCTGACCAACTCGCAGCGATAGGTGAATAAATGACCATCATCGCCAGCCTGTTGCGCGCTGCCGAGTTGCCGGACTCGCCGACTGCGCGTCTGGACGCTGAATTGCTTCTCGCCGCCGCACTGGGCAAGTCGCGCAGCTTCCTGCACACCTGGCCCGAGCGCATCGTGCCAAGCGAGGCTGCGCTGACCTTTGCCGAGTATTTGCAACGGCGGCGTAGCGGTGAGCCGGTGGCCTACATTCTCGGCCAGCAGGGCTTTTGGAAGCTGGATCTGGAAGTCGCGCCGCACACGCTGATCCCGCGTCCCGATACAGAACTTTTGGTAGAGGCAGCCCTTGAGCTGCTGCCGGCAACCCCGGCCAAGGTCCTCGACTTGGGCACCGGCAGTGGCGCGATTGCTTTGGCTTTGGCCAGCGAACGCCCGGCGTGGAAAGTCACCGCCGTGGATCGTGTGCTTGAAGCCGTGGCCCTGGCCGAACGCAATCGCCAGCGTCTGCACCTGAACAACGCTACGGTGCTGAACAGCCATTGGTTCAGCGCCCTCGAGGGCCAGCGCTTCCAACTGATCATCAGCAACCCGCCGTACATTGCCGCCGCCGATCCGCATCTGGTCGAGGGTGATGTGCGTTTCGAACCGGCCAGTGCGCTGGTCGCCGGTGAAGATGGCCTCGATGATCTGCGCCTGATTGTTGCGCAGGCGCCGGATCATCTTGAAACCGGCGGCTGGCTGATGCTCGAACACGGCTATGATCAGGCCGAAGCCGTGCGTGATCTGCTGCTCACTCGTGGCTTTGAAGAAGTCCACAGCCGCACCGATCTGGGCGGCCATCAACGCATCAGTCTGGGGCGCCTGCCGTGCTGAATGATCAGGAATTGCTGCGCTACAGCCGGCAGATTCTGCTGCAACACATCGACATCGACGGGCAGCTGAAGCTCAAGGCCAGCCGCGTGCTGATCGTCGGCCTTGGCGGCCTCGGCGCGCCGGTGGCGTTGTATCTGGCGGCAGCGGGCGTCGGCGAGTTGCATCTGGCGGATTTCGACACGGTCGATCTGACCAATCTGCAACGGCAGATCATTCACGACACCGACAGTGTCGGCATGTCCAAGGTCGACTCGGCGCTCAAGCGCCTGGGCGCGATCAATCCCGAGATTCAACTGGTCGCCCATCGTCAGGCGCTGGACGCCGATTCCCTCGCCGCAGTGGTGGCGGCGGTGGATCTGGTGCTCGATTGCTCGGACAACTTCTCTACCCGTGAGGCGGTCAACGCCGCCTGTGTTGCCGCGCGCAAGCCCTTGGTCAGCGGTGCGGCAATTCGTCTGGAAGGGCAGCTGTCGGTGTTCGATCCACGGCGTGCCGAGAGCCCTTGCTACCACTGCCTTTACGGGCACGGCAGCGAAGCCGAACTGACGTGCAGCGAGGCTGGCGTGGTCGGACCATTGGTCGGTCTGGTCGGCAGCTTGCAGGCGCTGGAAGCGTTGAAGGTGCTGGTCGGCTTTGGCGAACCGTTGGTGGGGCGGTTGTTGCTGATCGACGCTCTGGGTTCGCGCTTCCGTGAGCTGCGGGTCAAGCGTGATCCGGGCTGCAGCGTCTGTGGCGCCCGCCATGCGTGAAGCGCCGATCGGCGTGTTCGATTCCGGGGTCGGCGGCTTGTCGGTCCTCGGCGAAATCCAGCGCTTGCTGCCCAACGAATCGCTGCTTTATGTCGCCGATTGCGGGAACATTCCTTACGGCGAGAAAACCCCGGAATTCATCCGCGAGCGTTGCAGCGTGATGGCCGGGTTCTTTCGCGAGCAGGGGGCCAAAGCTTTGGTGCTAGCGTGCAATACCGCGACCGTAGCGGGGGTTGCCGATCTGCGTCGCGATTTCCCCGACTGGCCGATTGTCGGCATGGAACCGGCGGTCAAACCGGCCGCAGCGGCCACACGAAGCGGCGTGGTTGGCGTCCTGGCCACGACCGGCACGTTGCAGAGCGCGAAGTTTGCCGCGTTGCTCGATCGCTTCGCGGCCGACATTAAAGTCATCACCCAGCCCTGTCCGGGACTGGTCGAACTGATCGAAACGGGTGATCTGCACAGCGCCGAATTACGCACTTTATTGCAAGGTTACGTCGCTCCATTGCTGGCGCAAAACTGCGACACGATCATTCTTGGCTGCACCCATTATCCCTTCCTCAAGCCGCTACTCAGGTCGATGATCGCCGACGATGTCAGCCTGATCGATACCGGAGCTGCCGTGGCCCGGCAGTTGCAACGCTTGCTCGCCGAGCGTGATCTGCTGGCGCAACGTCCGAGCCAGCCGGTGAAGTTCTGGACCAGCGGCGATCCGCAATCTCTCAGAAAAATCCTACCGTTGCTGGGCCAAACTGCGTCGAATGTGCAAAACTTCGACTTGTAAAAAAAATGTGAAATAACTAAAAAAACGCTGAACTTCTGACCAAGCGCGGATTTCTATAGCGACAGCAGCAACTAAAAACCAAACGATCGTTCCGGAAAAGGAAGTTTCAAAGTGAAGCGACTATTCTGCTTGGCCGCGATTGCGGCCGCACTGATGGGGCAAAGCATTACTGCACAAGCCGCTGGCGTTGAATTCGCCGTCGGCGGTACCAGCGATTCGACAATGACGTATCGCTTAGGCATGAATTTCGACTGGGACAAGAGCTGGCTGCAGAGCGACGTGGGTCGCCTGACCGGCTACTGGAGCGGTGCCTACACGTACTGGGAAGGTGACAAGACTTCCAGCAACAACAGCCTGTCGTTCTCGCCTGTATTCGTTTACGAGTTTGCCGGTCAGTCGGTCAAGCCATACGTGGAAGCGGGTATCGGCGTGGCGTTCTTCTCCAACACCGAATACGAAAGCAACAACCTGGGCGGCTCCTTCCAGTTTGAAGACCGCATCGGTGTCGGCCTGCGTTTCAACGGCGGCCACGAAGTCGGCATCCGCGCCACGCACTACTCCAACGCCGGCCTGTCCAGCGACAACGATGGTGTAGAAAGCTACGCGCTGCATTACACAATGCCGCTGTAATCCGCCTACGCGGAACCAACGTGGGAGCGAGCCTGCTCGCGAAAGCAGAGTGTCAGCCAATTCAAATGGTGGCTGACACACCGCCTTCGCGAGCAGGCTCGCTCCCACAGTTGTTTCTGCGCCGTCAAAGAAATCAGCGGTAGGCTGTAGCAATTCCCCGGCGCTCTTCGATGCACTCCGGCGCGCCCATTTCAAACTCGCGGCAAATCAGCGGGCGTCGTTCATAGATCGTGCACATCATGCTGTCGCGATCCAGTGCCGCGCACCAGCCGTCGTCCAGACGCAGCATCACTTCGCCGCCCCATTCATCGGTATCGATAAAGCGATCAGGCACGCCGGTGTCGGTGATCAGCATCACTTCGAGCTGGCAGCAGCACGCCGCACAGGTCGAGCAGGTGACCGCCGGTTCGGCGATTTGTGTGTGAGGGATGGTTTTCATCGTGGCAGTGTAAGGCAGTGATCGCGGTGGGTGTGAAAGCGCTGACGGACGCTCACGGGGCCAGACGCCGTGCCATCAAGTGCAACAGCGGGAACAGCCCTGCCCAGAGCAGCCCGATAACGATCAGCGTCGACACTTCGCCGTAAGGGAAATGTACGCCGGCCAGGCGTCCGCCACCGTAGTACGACAACGCCCCGCCCACCGCGCCAAGTCCGCTGGCCAGCCACCATGGCCGCGCGCTCCAGGCCAGGCAGTGGCGCAACGTGGTGGCGAGCAGTGCCCATAGCAGCATCAGCCACAGCGGAATCAGCGGCGAGGCGTCTGCAAAGCGGAACACGTCGAGGTAACGCAAGACGCTGTCCACCGCCGTGCCGACAATCACCACGCACAGAATCAAACGACCTTCTGCCGCCCAACTGCTGATCCAGCGCAAATGAATCACCAGAGCCGCCAGTGCCAGCAGCAGCCACAAACTGTTGCCGCCAAGTACGCAGGCCAGCCAGCCGAGCTGAAACAGCACGGCATTGGCGATTCGCTCACGCATCGAAGCGTCCGAGCAGCGGCGCGGTCATCGCCGCCGGTTTGGCCAGCAGCAATTGCGCGGTGCCGATGGTGCGTTCGAGGAACCCGCCCTCGCAATAGCACAGGTAAAACTCCCACAAACGCAGGAAATAATCGTCATAGCCCAATTCGTTCAGACGACCATGGGCGAGGCGAAAGTTCTCGTGCCACAGGCGCAGTGTCTTGGCGTAATGCAGGCCGAAATCTTCCATGTGCAGCAGGTTCATGTCGGTTTCGCGGCCGACCACATCGAGCATCTTGTGCACCGAGGGCAGGGCGCCGCCGGGGAAGATGTAGCGCTGGATGAAGTCGACGCTGCGCTTGGCCTGTTCGTAGCGTTGTTCGCGAATGGTGATCGCCTGGAGCAGCATCAGGCCGTTGCTCTTGAGCAACTGCGCGCATTGCTTGAAGTAGGTGGGCAGGAACCGATGGCCGACCGCTTCGATCATCTCGATCGACACCAGTTTGTCGTACTCGCCGCTGAGGTCGCGGTAGTCCTTGAGCAGCAGGGTGACGCGATCCTGCAAGCCGAGTTGTTCGATGCGCTTGGCGGTGAACGCAAATTGCTCTTTCGACAGCGTCGTGGTGGTCACGCGGCAACCGTAATGCTGCGCTGCGTACAGGGCCATGCTGCCCCAACCGGTGCCGATTTCCAGCAGGTGGTCGCTGGGTTTGAGCGCGAGTTTCTGGCAGATGCGTTCAAGTTTGTTCAATTGCGCCTGTTCCAGGGTGTCGCTCGGCGAAAGGAACTGGGCGGCGGAATACATCATGGTCGGGTCGAGAAACTGTTCGAACAGTTCATTGCCGAGGTCGTAGTGCGCGGCGATGTTTTTCTGCGAACCCTTGCGCGTGTTGCGATTGAGCCAGTGCAGGCCTTGCACGAAGGGCCGGCCCAGACGCGCCAGGCCACCTTCCATGGCATCGAGTACATCGAGATTGCTGACGAACACGCGCACCACAGCAGTCAGGTCCGGCGAACTCCAATAGCCGTGGATGAATGCTTCGCCGGCGCCGATCGAGCCGCTACTGGCGACCATGCCCCACAGGGCCGGGTCGAGTACATGGACTTCGCCGAGCAGAGCACTGCCCGGGGTGCCGAAAAGCATTTGTTCGCCATCCTCGACGACCATCAATTGTCCGTGTTTGAGCTGGGCCAATTGGCGCAACACGCCACGGCGCAGCAGCGAGCCGGTCAAACCGTTGGTGCTGAAGCGACCGAGCGGCAGGCTAGAGGATTTCATGGTGCGGCTCCTTCGGAGGCACAGTGGCGGTTTTAAAGCTGCCGTCGGCAGCCTGGTGAGGGAAGATCGGCGCGCGCTTGAGCAGCAGTCGCAGTGCTTGCCAATAAATCGCCAAAGCGGTTTTTGCGGTCATCCACGGGAAGCGCCGCAGGTAGCGATGCAGGCTGCGACGATCGAGCGGTTCGCGGCGCAGATTCAGTGTGGCGTCGAACAGTTTCTCGCTGCCCTGCCAATCGGCCATGTGCACACCCAGGCTTTGCGCGGCCGGGCTGAAGCTCATGCGGTATTCGAGGTCGCGGGGCAGAAACGGTGAAACGTGAAACGCCTTGGCTACAGCAAAATGTTGGTGGAAATCCACCAGACTGGTCGGCGTCTGCGCCGGCAACACGTAATGAAAACGCTCGCGCCATGGCGTATTGGTGACTTCACAAACGATCGCCGCCAGTTGTCCGTCGGCTTCATGGCAGTAGAAGAAGCTCACCGGATTGAACGACAGCCCCCAACTGCGCGGCTGGGTCAGCAGGCATACCGCGCCTTGTGGTTCATGACCGATGGCTGCACCGACCTGCTGACGCACGGCGTCGATCAGGCGCATGCCCTTGCCGGTGAAGGCTTTGAGGTAATCGGTTTCGCGAAACGAGAAGGGCGCGAAACGACTGCGCCCCGCCAGCGGCGACAAGGCCAGCACGGCGTCCTGTTCGCTCAGGTCGAGATAGAGCAGGCCAATGCGGTAGCGGAATTCGTGGCGGCGCGGCGCAAAACGTCGGTGGCCAATCACGCCGCTATACAGTGCGCTGTTCACAGGGTTTCACCGAACGCGGCGGCCACGCGCAAACCGCTGACCACGCCATCTTCATGAAAGCCGTTGGCCCAGTAGGCGCCGCAATAATGCGTGTGCTGCTCGCCATCGAGTTCGCCCCAACGGTTTTGCGCGGCCGCTGCGGCGAGCGTGTATTGCGGGTGGGCGTAGGTGTAGCGGGCCAGTACCTTGTCCGGGCTGATGCCGGCGGTCTGGTTGAGGCTGACGCAGAACGTAGTGTCGCTTTCGATGCCCTGCAGGATGTTCATGTTGTAGGTGACCGCCGCGCGCGTATGGCCGGCGCCCCCGAGGCGATAATTCCAGCTGGCCCAGACCAGTTTGCGCGTCGGCAGCAGGCGCGTGTCGGTGTGCAGCACGACATCGTTGTCGGCGTAGAGCAGGGCGCCGAGAATCGAGCGCTCGGCGTCGCTCGGGTTGGCCAGCAGGTTCAGCGCCTGATCGCTGTGACAGGCGAACACCACTTTGTCGAAATGTTCGAGGCCGGCCGGGCTGTGGATAACTACGCCGTGCTGGTTGCGCTCGACGCGCTTGACTGGGCAGTTCAGGCGGATCCTGTCGCTGAACGAAGCGGTCAGCGGCGCCACATAGGCACTGGAACCGCCTTCAATGACCTGCCACTGCGGCCGATCACTGACCGACAACAGGCCATGATTCTTGAAGAAACGCAGGAAGAATTGCAGCGGGAAATTGAGCATTTCCGCCATCGGCATCGACCAGATCGCCGCGCCCATCGGCACGATGTAGTGCAGGATGAAGCGCTCGCCGTAGCCGCCGGTTTTGAGGTAATCATCGAGCGTGGTATCGGCGGCGATGCGCAGTTCCACCAGGTCGCGCTGGGCTTCTTTGTTGAAGCGCAGAATGTCGCGCAGCATCCCCCAGAACCCGGGCGACAACAGATTGCTGCGCTGGGCGAACAGGCTGTTGAGGTTGTTGCCGTTGTACTCCACGCCAGTGTCCGGATCGGTTACCGAAAAGCTCATTTCGGTCGGCTTGAACGCCACGCCGAGCTGGTTGAGCAAGCGAATGAAGTTCGGGTAGGTCCAGTCGTTGAAGACGATGAAACCGGTGTCGATGGCGAACGATTGCCCAGCCACGCTGACCGGTACGGTGTGGGTGTGGCCGCCGACCCAGTCACTCGCTTCGAACACGGTGATGTCGTGGCGGCGGTTCAGCAGGTAGGCGCAGGTGAGCCCGGCGATACCGCTGCCAATTACGGCGATTTTCATATCGGGTCCCGCTGCGGAGGGTTCTTGCGCACCATGCGTTTGCCGATCGCCAGTTGCGCGCGGGCGGGCAGCTTGGACAGCGGCCACAGCGCGGCCATGAACAGCCCCGGGAAGGCAATTTCCAGCGGACGGTCCTTGAGTTTGGCGAAGATGTGCCGCGCCGCTTTATCTGCGGGCCAGCTCAGCGGCATCGGGAAATCGTTCCTCTCGGTCAGCGGCGTTTCGACAAAACCCGGGCTGATGATGGTGACTTCAATACCTTCATCCGCCAGATCGATGCGCAGCGATTCGAACAGGTAACGCAGCCCGGCCTTCGATGCGCCATAGGCTTCGGCCCGTGGCAGCGGCAGGTAAGTCACCGAGCTGGCCATGCCGACCAGATGCGGCGCGGTGCCTTTGCGCAACAGCGGCAGGGCGGCTTCGATGCAATAGCTGCTGGCGAGCAGATTGGTGCGCACCACGTGCTCGATGATCGACGAATCGAACTGGCGCGCGTCGACATATTCACAGGTGCCGGCGTTGAGAATCACGCTGTCCAGCGAACCCCAGGCCTCGGTGATCTGCTCACCGATTTCGCGCACGGTCTGACTGTTGGTCAGATCGCCGGGCACCACCAGCACCTGGCCCGGATAACGCTGGGACAAGACCTTGAGCGGCGCGGCCGAGCGCGAGCTGACCGCCAGGTGCGCGCCGCTTTTCAGAATGTCCTCACACAAGGCTGCACCGATGCCACTGCTGGCCCCGGTCAACCAATACCGCCGTGGAGGTGTACGACTCATCCCATTCTCCTTTTCAGCCAGGCAATCACCCGGCCCAATATTGGCAAGTGTTCATACAGCAGCGCCCCGGCATCGAAATAATCCCGATGGCGATAGACCTTGTCGCGCCAGAGCAGGTGCGAACAGCCACCGACTCTGATTTCCCGACCGTTGGCCAGGCGCGGATGGCGATAACTCATGACCCAGCGCAGGTAACCCTCACCTTCGCGGATCTGGTCGAAACCATGAAAATCGAAACGCAGATCGCTGACGTTGGCGTACAGCTCGCTGAAGTAATCCTGCAGTTGTGCCAGGCCCTGAACTTCGTGCAGCGGATCGGTGAAATGAATGTCGTCGCTGTACAGCTCGCCGAGGCGATACAGGTTGTCTTTGTTCAACCCGCAAAACTCGCGGGCGAAGCTGCGCAGGAATTCACTCATCGCTGCCGCCCACAGGCTGGCGCGACGGCAGGTTCTTGAACGCCGTCAGCGCACGCTCGCGTGAAGTGCTGAGGTTGACGATCGGCGCCGGATAACCGGCCACGCCGAACAGTCCTCCGGCTGCCGCCGGATTGTGCACTTCCTTCTTGTTGAGCCCGGCCAGTTCCGGCAACCAGTGCTTGATGAACACGCCTTCGGCGTCGAATTTTTCCGACTGGCTCAACGGGTTGAAGATACGGAAGTACGGCGCCGAGTCGGTGCCGGTCGACGAGCTCCACTGCCAGCCACCGTTGTTGGCCGCCAGGTCGCCGTCGATCAGGTGGCGCATGAAAAAGCGTTCGCCCTCGCGCCAGTCGATCAGCAGGTTTTTGGTCAGGAACATCGCCACGACCATGCGCAGGCGATTGTGCATCCAGCCGGTTTCCAGCAGTTGACGCATCGCCGCGTCGATGATCGGCAGCCCAGTGCGTGCCTCTTGCCAGGCCTTGAGTTCTTCCGGCGCATCGCGCCAGGCCAGCGCTTCGGTTTCCGGGCGAAAGGCGCGATGCCGGGAGACACGTGGGTAGCCGACCAGAATATGTTTATAGAACTCGCGCCACAGCAGCTCGTTGATCCAGGTCACTGCGCCGACCTTGCCGCTTTCGAACTCGCCCTGATTGCTTTGCAGTGCAGCGTGCAGGCACTGGCGTGGCGAGATCACGCCGGCGGCAAGATACGCCGACAATTGGCTGGTGCCAGGTTTGGCCGGGAAGTCGCGTTCACTGCGGTAGTAGTCGATCTGCGCGTCGGTGAAGGTATCGAGGCGGCGTCGCGCCTCTTGCTCGCCGGCCGGCCACAGGGCGCGCAGGGATTCGCTCGGTGTGGCGAAACCTTTTACCGCCTCCGGAATTGCATCGCTGGCGATATCCAGCGCGGCCTGCTTGCCGGGTGCCTTGACCAGTGCCGGCATCGAGCGATGCAGGCGTTCGTAGCAGACTTTGCGAAACTGACTGAACACCTGGAAGTAGGTGCCGGTCTTGGTCAGCACTGTGCCGGGTTTGAACAGCAACTGATCCAGGTAACTGTGGAATTCGATGCCTTCGGCTCGCAACGTTTCGGCCACGGCTTCATCACGGCGGCTTTCGTGAACGCCGTATTCCTCGTTGACGTGCACCGCCTCGATCTTCAAATGCCGGCAGAGTTTGAGCAGCTCCGCCGGTGCCTGATCCCAGTGCGGTGCGCTGCGAATCAACAACGGGATGTTCAGCGCGCCGAGGCTCTGACTCAGTTCGCGCAGGTTGCGCAGCCAGAAATCCACTTTGCACGGCGCATCGTCGTGCTCCAGCCACTGCTGCGGACTCAACAGATACACCGCCACGGTCGGGCCGCGCGCTGCGGCGGCCGCGAGGGCTGTGTTGTCATGTAGGCGCAAGTCGCTGCGCAGCCAGATCAGTTGCATGTGATTAAACCCATCATCAAATCAATCCGCGCTCGAGCAGCGCCTGGTGTGCGGCAAGCGGATCTTCAGCCAGGAACAGATCGGCAGTCTGGGCGGTGCGTGCGGACAACTCGGTGTGGTGGATGTGCACCGTGGGGCCAGCAATCAAGGTCGGGCAATTGACGTTTGCCAACAGCTTGGGCAACTGCGCCAGTTGCATGGCTTTGCTCGAATACAGCAGCACGCCACGGGCTTGCAGATGCTCGACGGTCAGCGCCAGTTCACCGGCCGGCAGTGGCCAGTCGAACACTTGCACCGGGCAATCGGCACTGCTGATCAGCCATGCGCACAGCCACAGATGTGGCTCCAGCGGCAGGTCGGAATGATTGATCAACAACAGCGGCGCCGAATGCAGCTGACGGTTGTTATGGTAGATGCGTGCGCCGAATTTGCTGCGCAACCAGGAAAAGAAAAACGTCCGTTCCATCTGCGCACCGAACTGGCCCTGCCAGCGCTGTTCGAGCTCGGCCAGCAGCGGCATCAGCAATTGCTCGCACAACGTCCGTGGCGGATACAAGGCGATGGCCTGATTGACGCTGTCATCCAGCGCGCGCTCATTGAGCGAGGTGACCGCCGACAGCAACGTCTGATGCAGACGCTGCCAATCGTTTTCCACGGTTTCCGTGAAGGCCTGCGGCGCATCGAGCAGTGGCTTGACCTGGCTCACCGCAACGCCACGGTTGAGCCAGGTGAGGATGGCCATGATCCGCTGCACATGTTCAGCGCTATACAGTCGATGGCCCTTGGGCGTGCGCTGGGGCACCACCAACCCATAGCGACGTTCCCACGCGCGCAGGGTGATGGCGTTGACGCCGGTCTGCCGCGCGACTTCGCGAATCGGCAACCAGCCCTCGTCGAGGGCTTTCTTGAAGTCGGCGCCGAGGTCTTCCTGGGCGCTGCTATCGGTTTTATCGTTCATTAGATCGCGTTTCGCAGACTGAGGTTTTCCGGATGCGGCTGCAGGTAAACCTGCTGCGCGATGTACGGGTCCGGATGGAGTCGAAAATGGTGTTTGAGCAGCGTCAACGGCACCACGAGCGGCACGATGCCCTGGCGGTACTGGCCGATGATCTGCTGCATTTCCTGTTTGTCTTCGGCGCTCAGCGATTGTTTCAAATAACCGCTGAGGTGCAGCAGCACGTTGCAATGGGTGCCGCGAGTGGCGCATTTCTTCAGCGCGGCCATCAGCTCGCTGAAATAGCGCGGGCCGAGTTCGGCGGGATCGCTGTCGGCCATGTTGCCGAGCATCTTGCCGAGGTTTTTGTATTGCAGCGGGTTGTGCGCCATCAGCAGGTACTTGTAGCGCGAATGGAACTCGGTAAGGGCGCGGCGGCTCAGGCCCTCGGCGAGCACTTGTTGCCAGGCGCTGTAGGCCAGGACGCGGGTGATGAAGTTTTCCCGCAGCACCGGATCGTTGAGGCGTCCGGCTTCTTCCACCGGCAGATCCGGATGCTGTGCACAGAATGCCTGCGCATAGATTCCGCGTCCGCCACCATTCACTGGCGCGCCGTTGTCGTGATAGACCTTGACCCGTTCCAGCCCGCAGGAGGGCGACTGCTGCATGAAGATGTAGCCGGACAGGTCCTGCAACTCGGCGGCCATTTTCTCGCCGTACTCGGCCAGCGGCCTGGTCACGTTGATGGTCCGGTCAACGGTGCCGACCGCCTCGGGTTGCTCAGGGTCGCCGACCAGCCGAATCGGCTCACGGGGAATACCCATGCCGATAGCAACTTCCGGGCAAAGCGGGACGAAATCGAAATATTCGGTAAGGGTACGGCTGCACAGCCGCGATTCCTTGTGCCCACCGTTGTAGCGCACTTCTTCGCCCAACAGGCAGGCGCTGATGGCGATCTTCGGCTTGGACAGGGAAGCAGTAGACATGAGCACCTCGAATCTATACCTGTACAGAGAGTTATCTCTGTACAACTTTTCCTCAGCATAGATCGATGGATGTACAAGTCAAATGATTTGTATAAGATTTTTCTACAGCGCTGAATATGTGGGAGCGAGCCTGCTCGCGAAAGCGGTGGGTCAGTGAATGAAATTGCATTTGATACAGCGCTTTCGCGAGCAGGCTCGCTCCCACAAGGGAAATCTATTTCCAGCCCAGTAACCAGTGCTCGCTGTCTTTCAGCACCTGCCAATCCAGTCGCTCGCTACGCTGGGTCAGCACCGCCTGCAACTCAACGTCCAGCACCGTACCTTCCTCGTCGCGGATCAGTTCGGTGACCAGAAAATGTTTTTCGCGATTTTGCGGGTGGGCTGCTGTCCACTTCGACAGCAGCAATTTGCGCGGATTGATGCGATTCATTGCAGGTGTTCGTGCAAGCGACGTGCAGCCTCCTGACCGCTCAGCCAAGCGCCTTCAACGCGGCCCGACAGGCACCAGTCGCCGCAGGCGTACAAGCCCAGGTCGGCGTCGGCCAGCGTGGTCCACTCGTGGCCGGTAGCGGGGCGGGCGTAGAGCCAGCGGTGGGCGAGGCTGAAGGTCGGCGCAGGCATGGCGCTGTGCAGCAATTCGGCGAACGCACCGTGCAGATGTTCGATTACTGCTTCCTTGGAGAGGTCGATGTGTTGCCGGCTCCAGGCGCTGGTTGCATGCAGCACCCACGTGTCGAGAGTGCTGTCGCGCCCGGGTTTGCTGCGGTTGCGCGCCAGCCAGTCGAGCGGGCTGTCCTGCACGAAGCAGCCTTCGATCGGCGTATCGAGCGGGGTTTCAAATGCGAGGGCGACGGCCCAGGTCGGCTCCATTTTCACCCCGGCAGCGACGCCGGCAAGTTTCGGTGCGGCGGCCAGCAGCGCGGTGGCTTGCGGTGCCGGTGTGGCGATCACCACATGGCTGAAGGGGCCGTGGGTGCAGCCGTCGGCGTCCTGCAGATGCCAGTGTTCTTCGCCGCGATAGACCTCGGTGATGCGGCAGGCAAACTGCACGTCCAGGCCATCGAGCAGGCCACGGGTGATGGCGCTCATGCGCGGCGTGCCGACCCAGCGGGTCTGCTCGTCCGGCGACATGTTCAGTTGGCCGCCCTGGAAGGTGTACAGCTGCGGCGTCCACTCAGCGGCCCAGCCCCGGCTCTGCCAGCGCTGCACTTCGGTGACGAAGCGCCGGTCGCGCGCGGTGAAGTATTGAGCGCCCAAGTCCAGCGAGCCGGCGTCGCTGCGCTTGCTCGACATGCGCCCCCCGCTGCCGCGGCTTTTATCGAACAGTTGAACGGTATGCCCGGTCTCTGTCAGAGCCTGAGCGGCGGAGAGCCCGGCGATGCCGGTGCCGATGATTGCGATAGGTACAGTCATAGGGGCCTCGTTTACCTTTCTGTACAGACTACGCCGTCGATGAAACCTGTACAATTCTGTTTTTTGGTATAACTTCTAGCGTTCTCGTTCTGACAGCTTGGCCTATTGTTAAACCATAGAGCCTGCCCGATCGAAAAGATCCCTGCCTATAAAAATAGACTAGTGATCCGGGTTAAACGCCACGCGAGGAAGATGTCATGCACATATTGCTGACCGGCGGTACTGGTTTGATCGGACGTCAGCTCTGCCGGCACTGGCTGGAGCAGGGCCATCGGCTGACGGTGTGGAGTCGCCGCGCGGAAAAAGTCGCGCAGATCTGCGGCGCGCAGGTGCGCGGAATTTCGCGTCTGGAGGACCTCGGCGAAGAGCCGCTGGATGCGATCGTCAATCTCGCCGGCGCGCCGATTGCCGACCGCCCCTGGACCCATCGTCGCAAGGCGTTGCTGTGGAGCAGCCGCATCACCCTGACGGAAACGCTGCTGGCGTGGCTGGAAACTCGCGCGCAGAAACCGTCGCTGCTGATTTCCGGCTCGGCGATCGGCTGGTACGGCGACGGTGGCGAACGCGAGTTGACTGAAGAATCACCGCCGGGCATCGACGACTTCGCCAGTCAGTTGTGCATCGCCTGGGAAGAAACCGCCCTGCGCGCCGAAAACCTCGGCATCCGCGTGGTACTGGTGCGAACCGGTCTGGTGCTGTCGGCTGAGGGCGGCTTTTTGTCGCGGCTGTTGCTGCCGTTCAAGCTCGGGCTGGGCGGGCCTTTGGGCAATGGTCGGCAGTGGATGCCGTGGATTCACATCGACGATCAAATCGCCCTGATTGATTTTCTTCTGCACCGGAATCAGGCGAGCGGTCCTTATAATGCCTGCGCGCCGAAACCTGTGCGCAACCGCGAATTTGCCAAGACCCTGGGCAGTGTGTTGCACCGCCCGGCGTTCATGCCGATGCCGACCCTGGCGCTGAAAGTCATGCTCGGCGAGCTGTCACTGTTATTGCTCGGCGGCCAGCGTGCGACGCCGGCACGCCTGGTGGAAGCGGGGTTCAGCTTCCGCTTTACGGATTTACGCGCGGCTCTGGATGATCTCTCCAGCCGCCTCTGAAATAGGACGTTGCATGACCGATCACGCTTTGCTTCTGGTCAACCTGGGCTCTCCGGCCTCCACCTCGGTGGCCGATGTGCGCAGCTATCTCAATCAATTTCTGATGGACCCCTACGTGATCGACCTGCCATGGCCGCTGCGGCGGCTGCTGGTGTCGCTGATCCTGATCAAGCGTCCCGAGCAATCGGCCCATGCCTATGCCTCGATCTGGTGGGAAGAGGGCTCGCCGCTGGTGGTGCTCAGCCGCCGTTTGCAAGAGCAGATGACCCGCACGTGGAAACACGGCCCGGTAGATCTGGCGATGCGTTATGGCGAGCCGTCGATCGAAACCTGTCTGCTGCGTCTGGTCAAAGCGGGACATAAGAAGATCACTTTGGCGCCGCTGTACCCACAGTTCGCCGACAGCACCACGACCACGGTGATCGAAGAAGCCCGCCGCGTGCTGCGCGAGAAGAAACTCGACGTGCAGTTGTCGATCCTGCAACCGTTCTACGATCAGCCGGAATACATCGAGGCACTGGCCGCCAGCGCTCGACCACATCTGCAGCAGGACTACGATCATCTGCTGCTGAGCTTTCACGGCTTGCCTGAGCGGCATCTGAGCAAACTCGACCCGACGGGCAATCACTGCCTCAAGGGCGCCGATTGCTGCCAGACCGCCTCGCCGGAGGTATTGGCGACCTGTTATCGCGCGCAGTGTTTCCGTACCGCCGCCGCCTTCGCCAAAAGTATGGGCCTGGCGGACGGCAAATGGTCGGTGTCGTTTCAGTCGCGCCTGGGCCGGGCGAAATGGATCGAGCCGTACACCGAAGTGCGGCTGGATGAACTGGCCAAAAGCGGGGTGAAAAAGATTCTGGTGATGTGCCCGGCGTTCGTCGCCGATTGCATCGAGACGCTGGAAGAGATCGGCGATCGCGGCAAGGAACAGTTCCGCGAAGCGGGGGGCGAGGAGTTGGTGCTGGTGCCGTGCCTGAACGACGACCCGCAATGGGCCAAGGCGCTGGCGACCCTCTGCGAAAGAGCGCCGCTGGCCCTTTAAAGCTTCGCGAGCAGGCTCGCTCCCACAGGTTGAAATGCATTCCAGACCTGTGGGAGCGAGCCTGCTCGCGAATGCTATCTGTCAGGCGATGAAGATCCGAAAGCCTTAGATCAGCGGCTCATCCGCCTTCTTCTGCTTCCAGCCATCATTGCCCGGCAGGATCAGGTTCAGCGCAATCGCCACCACCGCGCACAGCGCGATGCCTTTGAGGCCGAAGTCATCAGGACCGGTGCCGGTGCCGACCAGCACGCCGCCGATACCGAACACCAGCGTCACCGAAACAATCACCAGGTTGCGCGCTTCGCCCAGGTCGATCTTGTGGCGGATCAGGGTGTTCATGCCCACTGCCGCGATCGAACCGAACAGCAAGCACAAAATCCCCCCCATCACCGGCACCGGAATGCTCTGCAGCAGCGCGCCGAACTTGCCGATGAACGCCAGGGTGATGGCGAAGATCGCCGCCCAGGTCATGATTTTCGGATTGTAGTTCTTGGTCAGCATCACCGCGCCGGTCACTTCGGCGTAAGTGGTGTTGGGCGGGCCACCGAACAGGCCGGCGGCCGTGGTGGCGATGCCGTCACCGAGCAGGGTGCGATGCAGGCCCGGCTTCTTCAGGTAATCGCGACCGGTCACGCTACCCACGGCAATCACGCCGCCGATGTGTTCGATCGCCGGGGCCAGCGCCACCGGAACGATGAACAGAATCGCCTGCCAGTTGAACTCGGGCGCGGTGAAGTGCGGCAGGGCGAACCATGGCGCTGCAGCAATTTTCGCTGTGTCGACCACGCCGAAATAGAACGACATGGCAAAGCCCACCAGCACGCCGGAAATGATCGGCACCAGACGGAAGATGCCCTTGCCGAAGACCGCCACGATCAGCGTGGTCAGCAGCGCCGGCATGGAAATCATCATCGCCGTCTGATAGTGGATCAGCTCGCTGCCGTCGCCGGCCTTGCCCATCGCCATGTTCGCGGCAATCGGCGCCATGGCCAGGCCGATGGAGATGATCACCGGACCGATCACTACCGGTGGCAGCAGACGGTCAATGAAGCCGGTGCCTTTGATCTTCACGGCGAGGCCGAGGAAGGTGTAGACGAAACCGGCCGCCATCACCCCGCCCATGGTCGCGGCGAGGCCGAACTGGCCCTTGGCGAGAATGATCGGCGTGATGAAGGCGAAGCTCGACGCCAGGAACACCGGCACCTGTCGCCCGGTGACGATCTGGAACAGGATCGTCCCCAGACCCGCGGTGAACAGTGCCACGTTCGGGTCCAGGCCGGTGATCAGCGGCATCAGCACCAAGGCGCCGAAGGCCACGAACAGCATCTGCGCGCCGGACAGCACCGTGCGCCAGAGCGGATCGTTGAACTCTTGCTGCATGGTCACGCGTCCTTCTGCTTGGTGCCGAAGATCTTGTCACCGGCGTCGCCAAGCCCAGGAATGATGTAGCCGTGCTCGTTCAAGCGTTCATCGATGGACGCGGTGTAGATGGTCACGTCCGGGTGCGCCTGTTCGACCGCAGCAATGCCTTCCGGCGCGGCCACCAGGACCATGGCGCGGATGTCGCGGCAACCGGCCTTTTTCAGCAGGTCGATGGTGGCAACCATGGAGCTGCCGGTGGCGAGCATCGGGTCGATGATCATCGCCAGGCGCTCGTCGATTTCCGGTACCAGTTTTTCCAGATAGGTGTGCGCTTGCAGGGTTTCTTCATTGCGGGCAACGCCCACAGCGGAGACCTTGGCGCCCGGGATCAGGCTGAGCACGCCTTCGAGCATGCCGATACCGGCACGCAGGATCGGCACGACGGTGATCTTCTTGCCGGCGATTTTCTCCACCGACACGGTGCCGCACCAACCGGCAATGTCGTAGGATTCGAGCGGCAGATCTTTTGTAGCTTCATAGGTCAACAGGGCGCCGACTTCCTGAGCGAGCTCGCGGAAATTCTTGGTGCTGATGTCAGCGCGGCGCATCAGGCCGAGTTTATGACGGATCAGCGGATGGCGGATCTCGAGGATGGGCATGGGAAAGGCTCCGGCGGCGGGCAAAAAAACCGGCCTAGATTAATCTATCCGAGGGTGATGTCCTATAGGACATTCTGTACGTTAGCCCATAAGAGCTTGATTCGACCTCGCGGGATGCGTACCTTTGCCCGCTTTTCCAATTCCGCCAACCCCTGGAGAGCGCCATGTCCGCTGATCTCGAGCATATCCGTCAAATCATGCGAGAGGCTGACTGCCTGTACACCGAGTCTGAAGTCGAGGCGGCCATCGCTCGCGTCGGTGCACAAATCAACGAACAACTGGCTGACAGCAATCCGGTGGTGTTCTGCGTGATGAACGGCGGCCTGATCTTCTCCGGCAAACTGCTGACGCATCTGCAATTCCCGCTGGAAGCGTCCTACCTGCACGCGACCCGTTATCGCAACGAAACCAGCGGCGGCGACCTGTTCTGGAAAGCCAAGCCGGAAGTCTCGTTCATCGACCGCGACGTGCTGATCATCGACGACATCCTCGATGAAGGTCATACCCTGGGCGCGATCATCGACTTCTGCAAACACGCCGGCGCACGCAAAGTGCACACCGCCGTGCTGATCGACAAGGACCACGACCGCAAGGCACGTCCTGACCTGAAAGCCGATTTCGTCGGCCTGCCATGCATCGACCGCTACATCTTCGGTTATGGCATGGACTACAAGGGCTACTGGCGCAACGCCAACGGGATTTACGCCGTTAAAGGCATGTAAGAACCTGCATTGCCCCCTGTGGGAGCGAGCCTGCTCGCGAAGGCGTCGTGTCAGTCAGCATCATTGAAAACTGACACACCGCTTTCGCGAGCAGGCTCGCTCCCACAGTTGTTTTTGTGTGTGCTGATCCTTGCGCGACAGCCATGCTAGAGTGCTCGGCCCCGCCCTCCGGAGCCTGTCATGCGCCTCTTGATCCGCAGTCTCGCCGCCCTGTTGCTGTCTCTCAGCCTGCCGCTGTCCGCCGCGCCGATGCACAGCCAGTTCCTGCCGCCGGACGATCTGACCCTGCGCGACGCTGAACCCGAGCAGCAGCAACTGCTGCAAGTCAGCGAGTATTCGGTGGTGGTCGGTGCGCAGCGCCAGTCCAATCAGCAGCCGATTCCGGTCACCTCATCCTTGTTGATCCGCCTCAAGGGCAAGTCTCTGAACAAAGGCGCGAACATCAACCAGGTGCTGGTGAGTTTCGACGGCGAAAGCAAAAGCCTGAAAAAACCGGCCTACGACGACAAAAGCAAAACCCTGACGCTGTTCTATCCGCTCGCTCAATACCGCGTGGTGATGGATCTGCTGCGCAACGACACGGTGTATGTGCAGTTCCTCAGTTATGCCAATGGCCATATCTGGGCCGATCTTCATACCGGGGCGATTCGTCCGCGTTGAGCCGGGCGGCCGGGCAAGGGTAAACTGCCCGCCCCGTGTCATGTCTGCGAGCTGGAGTCGGCAATGCGTAAAGATAAGAAACAAGTGATTGGTGACGAGATCGGCGATGAGCAGATCAAGCTGTTCCTCGATTTTGAGCCGGTCGACGCCACTTCGCCGTCGCTGCACAAACTGATCAAGGCCTATCGCGGTTTGCGCATCGATGATTTCGAGCGCTTTCTGGGCTTCTTCGTTGCGGCGGGTTATGACGTTGATGGCAAGGATGAGCAGGGCAAGACCTTTGTTGACCTGATCGCCGATCAGCGCAACGCCCCGGACTACATCGAGCTGATCGAAAAGTCCCGCTCTTGAGATCAAAAGATCGCAGCCTTCGGCAGCTCCTACAGGGTGTAAATCAATCCCGTGTAGGAGCTGCCGAAGGCTGCGATCTTTTGCTTTTCAAGGCCATAAAAAACGCCCCGATCGGGGCGTTTTTTCATGCCGCAAGATCAAGCGAAGCTTGGCGTCTCGCTGCTTTCTTCAACCAGTTCCAGGGCGATGTTGTTCTGCGTGTTGATCTTGCGATACAGCGCAGCATCGGTTTCCAGAACCTTTTCACGGGCCGGGAAGATTTCCGCGAGTTTGCTTGCCCACTCGCCTGACGCCTTGGCCGGGAAGCACTTCTCGATCAGTTCGAGCATGATCGAAACGGTCACCGACGCGCCTGGCGAAGCGCCGAGCAGGGCGGCGAGGGAGCCGTCCTTCGCCGCGACCAGTTCGGTACCGAACTGCAGGATGCCGCCCTTTTTCGGGTCCTTCTTGATGATCTGCACCCGTTGCCCGGCCACTTCCAGGCGCCAGTCTTCGGCTTTCGCCTGCGGGTAGAAACGCCGCAGCGATTCCAGGCGCTGTTCCATCGATTGCATCACTTCGCTGACCAGGTACTTGGTCAGGTCCATGTTGTTTTTCGCCACCGCCAGCATCGGCCCGATGTTGCCGGCGCGCACCGACATCGGCAGGTCCATGAAGGAGCCATGCTTGAGGAACTTGGTGGTGAACCCGGCGTATGGCCCGAACAGCAGGGATTTCTTGCCGTCGACGACGCGAGTGTCGAGGTGCGGCACCGACATCGGTGGCGAACCCACGGCCGCCTGGCTGTAAACCTTGGCCTGGTGGTGCTTGACCACTTCCGGGTTATCGCAACGCAGCCACTGGCCACTGATCGGGAAGCCGCCGAAGCCTTTGCTTTCTTCGATGCCCGAAGCCTGCAGCAACGGCAGGGCCGCGCCACCGGCACCGAGGAAGACAAACTTTGCGTCGACTTCGCGGGTGTTGCCGTTGTTGACGTCCTTGATGCTGACGGTCCAGCCGGCGCCGTTACGCTTGAGGCCGGTCACGCGCTTGCAGTATTTGACCTGAGTGTCCGGGGCGCTGCTGAGGTGCTTGAGCAACTGATTGGTCAGGGCGCCGAAGTTGACGTCGGTGCCGTTCATCACACGGGTGGCGGCGAGGACTTCGTCCGGCGAGCGGCCCGGCATCATCAGCGGCATCCACTCGGCCATCTTGCCCTTGTCTTCGGTGTATTCCATGTCGGCAAACGCGTGGTGCTTGCTCAGGACATTGAAGCGCTCCTTGAGGAACGACACACCGCTCTCGCCCTGAACGAAACTCAGGTGCGGAACCGGGCTGATGAAGGATTTGCACGAGCCGAACGTGCCTTTTTTGGTCAGGTACGACCAGAACTGCTTCGACACCTCGAACTGGGTGTTGATGTGCACGGCTTTCTTGATGTCGACGCTGCCATCGGCGGCCTGCGGCGTGTAGTTCAGCTCGCACAGGCCGGCGTGACCGGTACCGGCGTTGTTCCACGGATTGGAACTCTCGGCGGCGCCGGAATCCATCAGCTCGACGACTTCCAGCTTGATCGCGGGGTCGAGCTCTTTGAGCAGTACGGCCAGGGTGGCACTCATGATGCCGGCCCCTACCAGAACTACGTCGACTGCTTCGTTATGCGCCATTTAACGCGTCTCCCAAATCTGCAGCACCAAATTGTCGGCATGGCTGCCAGGCGTTCCAGGGCAGGTCAGTGGGCCCGGGCTATCCGTGGTCAGGTGGGCCATGTCCGAATCTTCGCAATTTTTCGCAACTTCGACGGATGCGTGCGGCCTGGTTTCAAGCGTTCCATGAACGCATTTTCGCGCAGGGCTGGCAATTCGACTTATGGTCGAGTCATCCGTTTTCGTGCAACCAAATCCGTAGCGGACAGGCTTCAGGCTCCGATGTTCGAGGTATACCCGGTCCTGTGTCGTTGGGCTGTTTCAGACGCTAATGGTGCATGTTCAGACGCAAAACTATTCATTTGCTCGCCACACTCTTGTGAAGTTGTGAAAACCCGTTTTTTTCACGCTCTTTTGAAGACGTGAACCTCAAAAAGGGCTGCCTTGGCCTGGCACCTGCCCGCTAGGGCAAAACAACGCGGTGGCCGAGCGAATGACAGCTCTGCAGATTCGCGAAAAGCGGGTTTTTGCCGGAAGAACAGGCAAGCGCGCCAACTTCACTCGATCTGTGTGGGCGGCTCTCTGTGGGCGATTTTGATGTCGATGCATGCGCATTGACGCTGTTGCGGGGCCCGATCAGGAGACGTCCTTATAATCGGGGGGAGATTGTAGCGAAGAAATGCGCGCAGTTGCTCGTGTTTAATGACTTTTATTAGGCATCCGGTCAGATGCTCAACTGCACCTGACCCCGTGCGCGCATTTGTCGCGGTACGACCCGGGCGCTGGCGGGCAGCGGCTGGTTCAGCCAGGTCAGGCGGATTTCTTCGATTTCCACCCAGCCGTCGCCCATCGGTTGCAGGCTGCACTGCTTGAAGGCCTGGCAATGACCGTTGCGGTCGAGCAGGGCAAAGCTGCGATGCAGCGGGCGTGGGGCGAACAGCGAGATCAGATAACGCATGGCAGAGTTCCTTGAAGGAGGACTGCTGTGAAGCTTGCCGGTGGGCCGTGACGTCGCGGTGTATGGACGGTGAAGAATGTGTGACAGGAACCGCTTTCAGCGGGGTTTGTCAGACATTTCAGTATTCACTGTGCGACGCTGGTTACGCGCAGTGGCCCACCGCTATACTGCCGGCCTGTTTGTGCCTGATTCTGGAGAGAAGAGCATGTTGCAACGCCTGTTGTTCGGTTTGATCACTGTCGCCGGTTTGACCCTCGCCGGCTGCGCCCATAGCCCGCAACAACTGAATCCGGAGCCAAAGCTGACCACGCAACTGCCAGCGGTCGGTCGCGGCCAGCCTGTCATCGTGCGTGTGGTCGACGGTCGTCCGTCGCCGACCCTCGGTACCCGTGGCGGTCTGTATCCGGAAACCAGCGCCATCACCGTGCAGCGCGAGCAGATCCTGCCGAAGCTGCAGGCCCAGGCCGAAGCTGCCGTACGTCTGCTCGGCTTCACCCCGACCACCAGCGCACCTAACGCGCCGCAGCTGACCGTTACCCTGGCCGAGCTGAAATACCAGTCGCCGAAAGAAGGCATGTACGTGACCGAAGCCACCATCGGTGCGACATTCCGCTCCGACGTGCAGAACGCCAACCGCCGTTACAGCGGCCGTTACGGTGCGTCGCTGGACCAGCGCTTCGGCATGGCGCCGAATCAGGAGACCAATACCAAACTGGTCAGCGATGTATTGAGTGACGCACTGACGCGTCTGTTCAAGGACCCGACCGTGGGTCAGGTGCTCGCTGAGTAAGCTTGCAGCGAATATGAAAAAGCCCGGGGCCAGTGATGGTTCCGGGCTTTTTTGTGGATCTGAGATTTGTGTCGTATGGGAAATCGATTCCCCTCACCCCAGCCCTCTCCCGAGGGAGAGGGAGCCGATCGCGTGTGCTTCAAAACCTGAATTCGGCGCGGTATCTCATGTCGGCGTATCTACCGCAAACACCTCGGTCAGTCCCCTCTCTCCAAGGAGAGGGAGCCGATCGCGTGTGCTTCAAAACCTGAGTTCGGCGCGGTATCTCAAGTCGGCGTATCTACCGCAAACACCTCGGTCAGTCCCCTCTCCCTCTGGGAGAGGGCTAGGGTGAGGGTCTTTTGACGTTCAGGCAGCCTGAGAATAGAAATCAAGCACGCTCACGCCAGTCAACAAATCTGTCTCGGGCAGGTCCGCATGCTGATGCCCGCCCAGCGCGCAATACACCAGCCAGTGCCGATCCTGCACGTTGAAGGCAAGGCTGCCGATCAGGCTTTGCTGGTCGTCGTAAGGAGTGATGAGGTACAGGCGATCCTGGTTTTCCGCGTGCAGCATGTCGCATTCCATTCGGGTTTCGAGGCGCGCAGGGTGAAGCATCCACGTGACGATGCCATGACACAGGACAGCCATCGGTCGATTGTCAGGTTATTTGTCGCAAAGGCTGGGGCAGGGCGTCAGGGTTTGGGTAGAATCCGCGCCGCGGTCGTCGGTCTGGCGTCTGCCACACCGGTTAAGTTCGAGGTCTGTGATGTCGCTGCACTTGATGACGCTGTTTACCGCCCATCCCGCCAAGTTGATCAACCTGCTGGCCTTGCTGCTGGCCTTTCCCGGCAGCTGGCTGCTGCACGCGACCCGCCGCCGCGAGCAACGCGCCCAGGCCAGTCTGGCGGCACAGCGCCAGGCGCAGCCCAATGCCGAGCCGATGCTCGATTGGGCGACGTTGCGCATGAACCGGTTTTTCTATCGCTTCGGATTTGCTTGCCTGGGCCTGGCCCTGATCGTCTCGTGGATCAGCACGCGCTTCTGAAAGCAAAAGCAAACCCTGTGGCGAGGGGATTTATCCCCGCTGGACTGCGTAGCAGGTCCCGTTTTTCTCAGGTAAAAACTTGGGAGCGCTGCGCACTCCAACGGGGATAAATCCCCTCGCCACAGCCGTTGCCTACAGCGGCAACCCAGCCTTGACCCGATACTGATTGCGCACCGGCGTCGCATATTGCAGCACCAGGTACGGACGATGCTCAGCGGGGCAGGCGTCCAGACGGCTTTGCCACTCATCCTGCGCCTTGGCCAGTTCGTCAGCCGGGAACACCTCGGCCGCCGTCGGCACATTCAGTTGCGGATCGGCATCCGCCCACTGCGCGTACGCCAGGTAATGCACCGGGAACAACCGGTAGCCGCCGAGAATCTGCTTGTCCATCTCGATCGCCAATTGCTTGGTGTCCTCGAACACCTCAGTGATCGGCGCGGCAAAGTTCACGTGGACCCGGCCCTTGTAGCCGGTGATGCCCTTGGCAATGCTCACGTCATCCTCGCCCGGCGCCTTGGCGTAGGTGCCGGTGGTGGCGCGGATGTAGAGTTCGCGGGCCTTGGCCTGGTCGCAGGGGTCGTACTCATAGCTGATCGACACCGGCGTCACGTTGAGCGAGCGGATCACTTCGCCGAACGGCTCGTCCTTGCGGCTCATGTGGAACATCTTGAGGATCGCCGACTCGGTGCGGTCGTCGCCGTCCTTCGCCCGACCTTCAGCCTGAGCAATCCAGATCGAGGCGCAATCGTTGCGGATCGAGTGATTGATGTACGCCGACAGCAATTGATACGCCGCCATTTTCTCGCGACGGCCGGTGATCGAACGGTGGACGATGAAGCTCTTGTTCAAGCGCATCAGGTCACTGACAAAAGGCTTCTGCAGCAGGTTGTCGCCAATCGCGATGCGCGGCGTCGGCAGGCCGGCGTGGTACACGGCGTAATTGACGAAGGCCGGGTCCATGACGATATCCCGGTGGTTGGCGATGAACAGGTAGGCGCTGCCGGACTTGAACTGCTCGACACCGGTATACGTCACGCCGTCGGTGGCGCGCTCAATGGTGTGGTCGACGTAGAACTCGACTTTGTCCTGTAAGGTAGCCACGGAATTCACGTCGGCAAACTCACGACGCAGCCGATGGGCTATAAGAGGTTTGAGCATCCAGCCGAAGGCACCGGCAAAACGCGGGAAGCGGAAGTGGGTGAGGATATCTAGAAACGCCTTGTCGCCGAGCAGCCTTGCCAGTACCGCAGGTACTTCGCTGTCGTCGTAAGGTCGGATGGCATCGAATTCGCCCATCATGCTCTCTTGTTGGAAACGGCTAGGGTAAGTAAAGGGTTTGATCGAAAACCCGCAGGGCACGGTCTGAAAAGTAGCCAGACAAAAATAGCCCTGCAAATAGACCGGCGATTATACGCACAAGTCACTTGGGAGACCGCGATGCTGGAAGATGCACGGTATGAATGTCCGTATTGCGGTGAGGAAGTCGAGACCACGCTGGATTTGTCCGGCGGCGATCAAACGTATATCGAGGATTGCCAGGTGTGCTGTCGTCCGATCACCTTTGTCCTGCAAGTCCATGAGGACGAGTGGCATCTGGAAGTCTTCAGCGAAAACGAGTGAGGGCCGCGTATGCAGCGCATCTACGAACCGGCGAACCTGATGGAAGGCGAGATGCTCAAGGGCATGCTCGCCAACGAAGGAATCGAGGCACACCTGATCGGCTGTGATCTGGTGGGCGGTACGGGTGAACTGCCGATCTTCGGCCTGCTCGGGCTGTCGGTGGATAACGATCAGGCCGAATACGCCCGCGAGCTGATCAACTTGTACAATGCCGCGCTGCCGCTACACGGCGACGAACCGGAGAGCTTCCCCGGGACGCTGGTCTGTTAGGCTGGCGCTGGTTTTATTCAGAGTTATGTTGCCCCATGTGTGGACGTTATGCCCTGTTTCGCTGGAACCGCGACTTTGCGGCCCTGCCAGGTTTTCCCGCCGATCAACAGGCGCAGTGGAACATTTCCCCCAATGATTCGGTGTTGATGCTGCGTGCCGACGAAGACGGCCAGCGCACGTTGGCCCGTGCGCGCTGGGGCCTGACACCGCCGTGGCTGACCGATCTGTCGAAGACCCCGGCCCATGCTCGCGCCGAAACCGTGGCCGAGCAGCCGATGTTTCGTGAGGCGCTGCGTCTGCGGCGTTGCCTGCTGCCGGCCAACGGTTTCTACGAATGGCGCGGCACTCAGCGCAAACGGCCGTACTGGTTGACGCCGGGGGAGGGCTCGTCGTTGTTTTTCGCCGCGATCTGGGAAGCGTATCCGGTGCAGGAACAGGTCTGGCTGAGCACGGCGGTAATCACTCAATCGGCGGCGAGTCAGCGGCGACCGTTGATTCTCGATGAAGCGGGGCAGGCTGCCTGGCTTGATCCCGAAACGCCGCTTCATGTGTTGCAGGGTTTGCTCGCCAGTGAACCGGCGGCGCTGCGTGAGCGGGTGTTGGCGAATCTGGTGAATGATCCGAAGTTGAATGGGCCGGAGTGTTTGACCCCGGCTTGATTTGCGTGGATCAAAAGCCCCTCACCCCAGCCCTCTCCCGGAGGGAGAGGGAGCCGAATGGGGATACTTCAGAGGTACACCGACCTGAACGATCTGTTGTGAATCCATAATCGACTGTTTTTTTCAGGTCGATGTATAGCGCAAGACATCGCGGTCGGTCCCCTCTCCCCTCCGGGAGAGGGCTAGGGTGAGGGGCTCTTGATCTTTCAGACCTTGAACTGATTGATCAACCGCCGCTGCTGCTCCGCCAGTTTGGTCAACCCGGCGCTCGCCGAACTCGATTCATCCGCACCGCCGGCCACTTCATTCGCCACCTGACCGATGTTGATCACATTGCGGTTGATGTCGTCGGCCACTGCGCTTTGCTCTTCTGCCGCACTGGCGATCTGCGTGTTCATGTCGTTGATCACCGACACGGCCTGGGTGATCGTCTCCAGCGCTTCGGCCGCTTTCGCCGCGTGCTGCACGCTTTCGTCGGTGCGGTTCTGGCTGTCTTCCATGACGCGCACCACATCGCGGGTGCCCTGTTGCAACTGCTGGATCATGCTCTGGATTTCTTCGGTGGCCTTCTGGGTTTTCTGCGCCAGATTGCGCACCTCGTCGGCGACCACCGCAAAACCGCGACCCTGCTCGCCGGCGCGCGCGGCTTCGATTGCCGCGTTCAGTGCCAGCAGGTTGGTCTGTTCGGCGATGCCGCGAATGGCGGTGAGGATGGCGTTGATGTTTTCGCTGTCCTTGGCCAGCGTCTGCACCACCTCGACAGCCTTGCCGATTTCCACCGCCAGTACGCCAATCGAATTCGAGGTGTCACGGACGATCTGCATGCCCTGGCTGGCGGCCTGATCGGCGTGGCTTGCCGCTTGTGCTGCCTGGGTCGCGTTGCGCGCCACGTCCTGGGCGGTGGCGGTCATTTCCTGCACCGCTGTCGCCACTTGATCGATTTCGGCCATTTGTTTCTGCACGCCGATGTTGGTGCGGATGGCGATGTCAGCGGTGTGTTCCGAGGAATCGCTGACGCTCTGCACCGAGGTCACCACCTGGGTAATCATCACCTGCAACTTCGCGAGGAAAGTATTGAAGCCTTTGGCAATCGAGCCCAATTCGTCGCTGCGGTCACTGCTCAAACGCCGGGTCAGATCGCCTTCGCCCTGCGCGATGTCATCAAGCATGGCGACCATTTGCTTGAGTGGCCGCGCGATGCCGTGACCCACCAGCCAGATCACCAGCAGGCCGATGCCGGCGATGATCAGGCCGACCATGGCCATGCCGAAGGTGTCGGATTTGCGCTGGGCATCAAGATCAGCCTGGAGGTTTTGCAGATCGGCCATGACCGCGTTGAGCGGCAATTGCAGCATCAGTGTCCAGCGTGCGTCGGTCTGGCCGATGCCGAACGGCAGGTACAGTTCGATGCGGCCCTTGGCCTGATTCATCGAATAGGTGACCTGATCGCGCTTGAGATTGGCGAGATTGCTGGCCTGTTCGGCGTCGAGGATGTCGCTGACTTTTTCACCGAATTTGCTCGAGTCCTTGGTGTAGGCAACGATCCGCCCGTTGCCGCCGACCAGAGCCATTTCACCGGCGCCGCTGTAAAGCTTCTGGTTGGCGGCAAGGAGCATGTCCTGAATGAAGTTCACCGAGAGGTCGGCGCCGACGATGCCCTGGAACGCCCCGTTGACCATGATCGGTTCAATGAACGAGGCGAGCATGACGATCTTGTCGCCGACCTTGTACGGTGCCGGGTCGATCACGCAGGCTTTCTTCGTCTCTTTCGAGCACAGGTAGTACTCGCTGGCGCGCACCCCGGTGGACAAGGTTTTCTGATCGTCGACATCGGCCAGTTTGTCCACGCCCAGACTGCCGTCGGTATTGCGGAACCACCACGGCAAAAAGCGCCCGGTGGCTGGATCGATACCGACCACGGCGCTGCCGATGTAGGCCGCGTCATTGTGGTCCAGTGCGTTTTTTTCCCAGCCGATGTAGGTGCCGAGAACCTTCGGGTTCTTTTCTACGTTTTCCTTGATCAGGCTGATCAGTTGCTCGCGGCTGACGCTCAGGCGCGGCTGGCCGTCGGCGCCGGTTGTGCCGAGCAGGGCGTTGACCCGTACCAGACCGCCGGCAATCAGCAGCGGCGCTTCGAGTTCGCGCTGGATCTGGCTGACCTGGGTCTGCGCCAGCGAGGTCAGGCGCTGTTCGATGACTTGCTCGAACTGCGCCTGGGTGCGCTGTTGCACCATTTCTTGAGTGCGGGCGCCGGAGAACAGCGCGTACAGCACCAGCGCCGCGACCACGCTGAGGACGATGGCGCCGGCCAGAGCGGCGACGGAAAACTGGATCGACTTGAACTTCATGGGAGCTCCGCACGCAAGAGGACATTCTGCGAGGGATTTATCGGCGGGGTGGGCGCGGCCATGAGAGACGCTGGTCGGAATCGCCGCGCGATGTCGCTGATGGATCGGTGCACGGCGGATTCAATGCGCGTCGAGGAATTTCCAGCCAGTCTTGCGGCCTTAGGTGGATGTACGCGCAATGCGTGCGTTGTATCTGGCGCCAATACAATTAGCCGCCTAGGATACGCCTCAGGTTTTCAGGGAGCTTTTGAATGAACAAGACATTAGTGGTAAGTGCTTTGAGCGCAGCGCTGTTGCTGGCCGGTTGTCAGTCGGTCAACACCACCAGCGGCGGCGCCGTGGGCGTGGAGCGCAAGCAGTACATGTTCAGCATGCTGTCCTCGCAAGAGGTCGACCAGATGTACGCGCAGTCGTATCAGAAGACCGTCGGCGAGGCGTCGAGCAAAGGTGTGCTGGACAAGACCAGCCCGGAAGCCAAACGCGTGCAGACCATCGCCAACCGCTTGATCGCCCAGGCGCCAACCTTCCGCCCGGACGCGGCGCAGTGGCAATGGGAAGTCAATCTGATCAAGAGCGATGAGCTCAACGCCAACTGCGGTCCCGGCGGCAAGATCATTTTCTACACCGGGCTGATCGACAGCCTGAAACTCACCGACGATGAAATCGCTGCGGTCATGGGCCATGAAATCGCCCACGCCCTGCGCGAGCACGGCCGTGAGGCGATGTCCAAAGCCTATGGCATGGAAATGGCCAAGCAGGGCGCCGGCGCTTTGTTCGGTCTGGGCCAGGACAGCCTGGCGCTGGCCGACACTGTCGCCAACTACGGCATGACCTTGCCCAACAGCCGCGCCAACGAAAACGAAGCCGACCTGATCGGCCTGGAACTGGCCGCCCGCGCCGGTTACAACCCGAACGCGGCGATCACCCTGTGGGACAAGATGAGCAAGGCTTCCGAAGGCGCGCCACCGGAATTCATGAGTACTCACCCGGCATCGAGCAGCCGCATTGCTGCGTTGCAGGCAGCGATTCCGAAGGTGATGCCGTTGTACGAAAAAGCGCCGAAGTCCTGAGCCAATGATCGTTCCCACGCTCTGCGTGGGAATGCAGCCCGGGACGCTCTGCGTCCCATTGGAACGCGGAGCGTCCCTTGAGGCATTCCCACGCAGAGCGTGGGAACGATCCTTCAAATCCCCTCACCACAGGTTTTGGGTAGTTCAGTAGACGGGGTTAAACCCAGCCACTGCTCTGCATCGCTTTATAAACCGCAACAATCGCCAGAATCATGAACGCCGAAGCCGCGAGGCGGCGGATCAGGGTCAGCGGCAGTTTCTCTGCGGCAAAGTTACCCGCCAGTACCACCGGCACGTTGGCAATCAGCATGCCCACGGTGGTGCCGATGATCACCAGCCAAAGTTCCGGATATTGCGCGGCGAGCATCACCGTGGCGATCTGGGTCTTATCGCCGATTTCCGCCAGGAAGAATGCGATCAGTGTGGTCAGGAACGGCCCGAACTTGCGCGCCGTGCTGGCCTCGTCGTCATCCATCTTGTCCGGGACCAGCGTCCACAGCGCCGTGGCGGCGAAGCTGGCGGCGAGGATCCAGTGCAGAACGGCGTCGGAGAAGAAACTGCCGAACCAGGCACCTACCGCACCGGCTGCTGCGTGGTTGGCCAGGGTCGCGGCGACAATCCCGGCGATGATCGGCCAGGGTTTGCGGAAGCGAGCGGCGAGAATCAGCGCGAGCAGTTGCGTCTTGTCGCCGATTTCGGCCAAGGCAACGATTGCGGTGGGAACGAGTAACGAGTCCAGCATCAGGGATTTCCTAAGGGGCGGGTCGACACGGCTATGACACGTACAGCCTTCCCGCCCCGGGTAAGGTGTGCGTGTCATAGGTCTTGTCAAACCCTGCGATCCGTCTGGTGCGGACGCTTGGGTCGCATACGCCATGATCTGAGGATCAAGTATGTTGACGTATGCCGGACGAGCTTGGCGCTCGTGGGAGACTACTCCCCTAGGACGGAGCGGATTCTGCCTAGGCAAATCCGATTGGGCAAGAACAAATTTTCAACCGCGCTTGGCCCGGTAAATCCGGAAACCATTGCCTTCAGCCTTGATCGCACACACGCCCAGGTGCTCCTCGATCAACGGCTGATACTTGAGAAAGCTGTTCGCCACAAGGCGCAGTTCGCCACCGTTTTTCAGATGTTTTGCCGCTTTTCGCAGCAGGTTCTCCGTAGCGAAATAATCGGTGTGCACGCCGACATGGAACGGCGGATTGCTCAGAATCGCGCTCAAACCCATCGGCGCGGCATCGATGCCGTCGCCGGTCAGCACTTCCGCCTCCAGGCCGTTGGCGGCCAGGGTCAGACGGCTGCTGGCGGCGGCGAACGCGTCGACATCCAGCAACGTCACCTGATTGTGCGGATAGCGACGTTTCACCGCAGCCCCGAGCACGCCGGCGCCGCAACCGAAATCGAGCAGATGGCCGCTCGGCAGTTTGTCCAGATGCTCCAGCAGCAGGGCGCTGCCGCGATCCAGTCGACCGTGGCTGAACACGCCCGGCAAACTGATGACTTTCAACGGCCCTTCGGCCAGGGGCAGTTCGTAGGTCTGCGCAAGACTTTCCAGGGATTTCGCTTCAGGCGCATTGGCCACGGTGACTTGCCAGAGCTGGCAGTGACGGGCGCTGTCGAGTTTGCGCGGCTTGCCAAACGGATTGAGCTGCTTGGACGCTCCTTCGATGCCGCTGCGTTTTTCCCCGACCAGAAACACCTCACGCCCGGCCAGACGCGACGCCACGGCGTTGAGGATGTAATCGGTCAGGTCCTTGGATTTGGGCAGAAACACCACAGCGCTGTCGAACTCACGCTCGGGCACGTTCACGCCGAACTGGCTGCGGCCCTCGAAACGCGCGTCCAGTGCGGCTTGATCGCCAGCGTGCCAGCACCAGCCGAATGCATTGGGCAGGCGTCCGAGCAAATCATCGGCGGGCAGGCCGGCCAACAGCAGCGAACCCTGGAATAACTCGGCCTGACGAAGCAGTACTTCACTGCGCGGATCCATAACTGCTCCTTGAAAAAAGTGCCGCAGTTTATCAACTGACGACCCGCAGCGCCTCACCGCTGAAGAACGCCTGGGCGTTTTCGCTCAGTTGCCCGACGATACGCTGGCGTGCCTCGCGGCTGCCCCAGGCGTTGTGCGGGGTGACGATCAGGCGCGGGATATCGGCGGCGAGCAGCGGATTGCCCTGGGTCGGTGGCTCGACACTCAACACATCGGTCGCCGCACCGCCGAGGTGACCGCTGCGCAAAGCGTCGGCCAGCGCTTGCTCGTCGATCAAGCCGCCACGGGCGGTATTGACCACAAATGCGCCAGGCTTCATCGAGGCCAGTTCGCGGGCACCGATGAAATGCCGGGTGTGCTCGTTGAGCGGGCAGTGCAGGGTCAGGGCGTCGATCTGCGGCAGCAGTTCTTCCAGCGGCAAGCGATCCGGCCGAGCCGGGCGCCCGGGAATCTGCCCGAGCAACACACGCATGCCGAACGCTTCGGCCAATCGCGCCACGGCGCCACCGAGCTCGCCATGGCCGAGCAGGCCGAGGGTTTTGCCTTGCAGTTCGACGATCGGGTAGTCGAGCAGGCAGAACTGTTTCGCCTGCTGCCAGCGGCCTGCGCTCACAGCTTTCTGATAGTCGGCCAGGCGCGTGGCGAGGTTGAGCAACAGCATGATCGTGTGTTGCGCCACCGACGGCGTGCCGTAAGCCTGGCAATTGCACACGGTGATGCCGTGAGCGCGGGCGGCAGTGAGGTCGACATTGTTGGTGCCGGTGGCGCTGATCAGGATCAGTTTCAGTTGCGGGTTGGCAGCCATTGCAGCGGCGTCGATCACGACTTTGTTGGTGATCGCCACACTGGCGCCGTGCAGGCGTTCGCTGACCTGTTCCGGCAACGTCTGGGCGAACAGCTGCAAGTCGCTGAAGCATTCGCGCAACGGACCGAGGTCCAGATCGCCGAGATCCAGCGAAGGGTGATCAAGGAATACCGCGCGGCGCGTGTTCGTCATCAACTGTACCTTTTGTGCTGTGAGCGGAGGGCGTACCCTGCCGAGCCTACCAGATGAAACAAATCGTTACGCTGACCCCGCAGCGGACACATAACCTTGTGGCGAGGGGATTTAGCGAAACGTCGCACCGCCCCGATCGGCTGCGCAGCAGTCGCAAAATCACTGCCTGCGGGCCAGGCAGAAGTTTTTGGCGCTGCTTCGCAACCCATCGGGGATAAATCCCCTCGCCACAGGACTGCGTTCTTTTCAGATTTTTTATTGACCAAGCTGCCCCAAAGGAGCCCCCATGTACTGGACCGAGTTCTTGACCGTTGCCCTGATCCACTTGCTCGCCGTCGCCAGCCCTGGCCCGGACTTTGCCGTGGTCGTGCGCGAGAGCGTGACCCATGGTCGCCGCGCCGGCACCTGGACCGCGCTGGGCGTGGGCTCGGCGATTTTCCTGCATGTCGGCTATTCGTTGCTCGGCATCGGTCTGATCGTGTCGCAATCGATCGTGCTGTTCAACGCGCTGAAGTGGGCCGCCGCCGCGTATCTGCTTTACATCGGCTTCAAGGCCTTGCGCGCGCAACCGGCGAAAACCGTCACCGATGACTTGCACCGGGAAACCGGCGTACGCACCGCGCGGGGCGCGTTTACCTCGGGCTTCGTCACCAACGGTCTGAACCCGAAAGCCACGCTGTTTTTCCTCTCGCTGTTCACCGTGGTGATCAATCCGCACACGCCGCTGGCCGTGCAGGCCGGTTACGGCGTTTACCTGGCGGTGGCGACGGCGATCTGGTTCTGTCTGGTGGCGATGCTGTTCAGCCAACACCGCGTGCGCGCCGGCTTCGCGCGCATGGGCCATTGGTTCGACCGCACCATGGGCGCGGTGCTGATCGCTCTCGGCGTGAAAATCGCGTTCACCGAGATGCACTGACCGGGCCGCATTGTTCTCTTGTAGGAGCTGACGAGTGCAACGAGGCTGCGATCTTTTGATCTTGTCTTTTCATAAGCAAATCAAAAGATCGCAGCCTTCGGCAGCTCCTACAGGGGCCATATCCAATTTCCCGATACCTGGGGTGCTGGCGCAAAGCTAGCATTTGTACGGCTCTGCAAATCATTCCTTTGGCTGATTTGACTGTCATGCTGGCGCACTAGAGTACGAATCTCTCCGCCAACACCGTGCAGTCAGAAAAGGGATTCTTATGTTGCAGACTCGGGTCATTCCGCCGGCCGATGGGGCCTACCAGTATCCATTGCTGATCAAACGGCTGCTGATGTCCGGCGCCCGTTACGAGAAAACCCGCGAAATCATCTACCGCGACCAGTTGCGCTATAGCTATCCGACCCTGATCGAGCGGGTTGCGCGGCTGGCCAATGTGCTGACGGCTGCCGGGGTCAAGGCTGGTGACACCGTGGCGGTGATGGACTGGGACAGCCACCGTTATCTGGAATGCATGTTCGCCATTCCGATGATCGGCGCGGTGATTCACACCATCAATGTGCGTCTGTCGCCAGAACAGATCCTCTACACCATGAACCACGCCGAGGACCGCTTCGTGCTGGTCAACAGCGAGTTCGTCGGGCTGTATCAGGCCATAGCGCCGCAGCTGACCACGGTGGGGAAAACCCTGCTGCTGACTGATCTCCCGGAGAAAACCGCAGAGCTGCCGAACCTCGTCGGCGAATACGAGCAACTGCTGGCCGCTGCGAGTGCGCAGTACGATTTCCAGGACTTCGACGAAAACTCGGTCGCCACCACGTTCTACACCACCGGCACCACGGGCAATCCGAAAGGCGTGTATTTCACCCATCGGCAATTGGTGCTGCACACCATCGGCGTGGCGACGATCATGGGTTCGATCGACAGCGTACGGCTGCTCGGCACCAACGATGTGTACATGCCGATCACGCCGATGTTCCACGTCCACGCCTGGGGTTTGCCGTACGTGGCGACCATGCTCGGGCTCAAGCAGGTTTATCCGGGGCGCTACGACCCGGAGTATCTGGTGGAGCTGTGGCGCAAGGAGAAGGTCACCTTTTCCCATTGCGTGCCGACCATCCTGCAGATGCTGCTCAACGCCAAAGCCGCGCAGAGTGCCGACTTCGGCGGCTGGAAGATCGTCATCGGCGGCAGCGCACTCAATCGCAGCCTCTATGAAAACGCCAAGGCCCGTGGCATTCAGCTGACAGCCGCATACGGCATGTCGGAAACCGGGCCGCTGGTGTCTTGCGCGCACCTCAACGACGAACTGATGGCCGGCAGCGAAGACGAGCGCACCACTTACCGGATCAAGGCTGGCGTGCCGGGGCCGTTGGTCGAAGCGGCGATTGTCGACGGCGACGGCAATTTCCTTCCCGCCGACGGTGAAACCCAGGGCGAACTGGTGCTGCGCGCGCCGTGGCTGACCGAAGGCTATTTCAATGAACCGCAGAAGGGCGCCGAGCTCTGGGCCGGTGGCTGGTTGCACACCGGCGACGTCGCCACGCTCGACAGCATGGGCGTGATTGATATTCGTGATCGCATCAAGGACGTGATCAAGACCGGCGGCGAGTGGATCTCCTCCCTTGACCTCGAAGACCTCATCAGCCGGCATGCGGCGGTACGCGAAGTAGCAGTGGTGGGCATCGCCGATCCGCAGTGGGGCGAGCGCCCGTTTGCCTTGCTGGTGGTCCGCGAAGGGCAGGTGATCGGTGCACGGGAACTGAAGGAACACCTCAAGCCGTTCGTCGAGCTGGGACACTTGAGCAAGTGGGCGATCCCCAGTCAGATCGCCCTTGTTACCGAAATTCCCAAGACCAGCGTCGGCAAGCTCGACAAGAAGCGCATTCGCCTCGACATCACCGAGTGGCAAGCCAACAACAGCACCTTCCTTTCCACACTTTGAGTGCCTGCTGGCGCGCCGAAACCGGCGCGCCAGACCCACCAAGCAAGCGCTTGGCTTGTGAAATCGAAAAAATCAGCCATCCTTGCCCTGCCGACGTGTGTCGGACTGGCGAAAGGACTGTTCCAGAGTGGTTGGCGGCTGCAAATCACACTTTAGAGGGATCAAGCACTACCACCCGCTGGATATAGTCCGCTCAAGGACTTTTTAGAAACGGAGCACACGCACTGATCGGGGCGAGCAACTCTGGAGCGATTTCGGGCAGCCTTGGCGCCCGGTCCTCCACAGCGTTTTTAAAAGTACTCACTGCCATAACAATAATGCACATGGAGTAGCGTCGATGACCTCAGTAAACCAGTTCTGGCGCCGGGCGAAACTGCCTCTGGCGGTCAGTCTTGCCTCCTCGCTCGCCGGGCCTGCATTCGGCGTCAGTTTCAACGTCGGTGAAATCGAAGGCCAGTTCGACTCGTCCCTGTCGATCGGTGCCAGTTGGTCTACTCAGAGCCCGAACAAGAACCTTATCGGCGTCAACAACGGCGGCCGTGGCCTGTCGCAGACTTCCGATGACGGGCACGCCAACTTCAAGAGCGGCGAAACCTTTTCGAAGATCTTCAAGGGCATCCATGACCTTGAATTGAAATACGGCGACACCGGCGTGTTCGTCCGTGGCAAGTACTGGTACGACTTCGAACTGAAGGACGAGAGCCGCCAGTTCAAGGACATCAGCGACAGCAACCGTAAAGAGGGCGCCAAGTCCTCCGGCGGGCAGATCCTCGACGCCTTCGTCTACCACAACTACGCGATTGCCGATCAGCCGGGCTCCGTGCGTCTGGGCAAGCAGGTAGTGAGCTGGGGTGAAAGTACCTTCATCGGCGGCGGCATCAACTCGATCAACCCGATCGACGTCTCCGCGTTCCGTCGTCCGGGCGCCGAGATCAAGGAAGGCCTGATTCCGGTCAACATGTTCTACGTGTCGCAGAGCCTCACCGATAACCTCTCGGCCGAAGCGTTCTACCAACTGGAATGGGACCAGACCGTCGTCGACAACTGCGGCACCTTCTTCTCCCAGCCGGACATCGTTGCTGACGGTTGCGACAGCAATCTGCGCGTACTGAACAAGCGTTCGCAGATTCCGGCGATCGCTTTGGGGCCGTTGGCCGCCAACGGTGTGAACGTCGACCAAGAAGGCGTGCTGGTGCGCCGTGGGCCGGACCGTGACGCGCGCGACAGCGGTCAGTGGGGCGCGTCCCTCAAATACATGTTCGAGCCACTCGACACCGAGTTCGGCGCCTACTTCATGAACTACCACAGCCGTGCGCCGATCTTCAGTGCAACCGGCGCACCGCAGTCGGTCTACAACACTGCCGCCGCGCTGCCGGGGCCGTTCGCCGCACTCGCACCGCTGCTGGTCGCGGGCAATTCGAATTACTTCATCGAATACCCGGAAGACATTCGTCTCTACGGCCTGAGTTTCTCCACCACCCTGCCTACCGGTACGGCGTGGAGCGGTGAGATCAGCTACCGTCCGAACGCGCCGGTACAACTGAACTCCACCGACATCCTGTTTGCCGGCGTGCGTCCACTGGGCGGCGCGCTGACCAACGCTTCGCTGCTCACTGGCGTGCCGGGTCAGGACCTGCACGGCTATGAGCGCAAGGAAATCACCCAGATCCAGACGACCTTCACGCACTTCTTCGATCAGGTCATGGGCGCCAGCCGTCTGACCCTCGTCGGTGAAGTCGGCGCGACCTACGTCGGTGGCCTGGAAAGCCGTTCCGACAAGCGCTATGGCCGCGATCCGGTCTACGGTCCGGGTGAGTTGCCGGCTACTGGCACAGTCGATACCTGCGCCAACATCCTCAACAACAGCACCATCAACGGCGCAGGCCCGGGTTCGCCGCAGAACAACCGCAGCCGCAATTGCGAAAACGACGGCTTCACCACGTCGATGTCGTGGGGCTACCGTGGTCGGGCGATCTGGGAATACAACGACGTGTTTGCCGGTGTGAACCTCAAGCCGAACGTGGCCTGGTCCCACGACGTGAGCGGTTACTCGCCAGGCCCTGGCGGCAACTTCGAGGAAGGTCGCAAAGCGGTCAGCCTGGGCGTCGACGCCGAATACCAGAACACCTACACCGCGAGCCTGGCTTACACCAATTTCTTCGACGGCAAGTACACCACCGTGGATGACCGCGACTTCGTGGCGCTCAGCTTCGGCGTGAACTTCTAAGCACTGCATTTCAGGACGAACGAATTTATGAAAATAACAAAGAGTCTGTTCCACGCCGGTGTTCTGGGCCTGTCGCTGCTGGCGACCAGTGTCATGGCGGCGGTGCCTGCTGCCGAAGCGGATAAACTGGGCAAGAGCCTGACGCCGATGGGCGCGGAAATGGCCGGTAATGCCGACGGTTCGATCCCGGCCTGGAAACCGCTGCCGAAAAATGCCGGCAGCGTCGACAGCAAGGGCTTCCTGTCCAACCCTTACGCCAGTGAGCAGCCGCTGTTCACCATCACCGCCAAGGATGTCGACAAGTACAAGGACAAGCTTGCGCCGGGCCAGTACGCGATGTTCAAGCGCTACCCGGAAACCTTCAAGATGCCGGTCTATCCGTCCCATCGCGGCGCCACCGTGCCGGATGACGTGTTCGCCGCGATCAAGAAGAACGCCACCAGCACCAACCTGGTGTCCGGCGGCAACGGTCTGGAAAACTTCGATACCGCCGTGCCGTTCCCGATCCCGAAAACCGGTGTGGAAGTGATCTGGAACCACATCACCCGCTATCGCGGCGGCAGCGTGACCCGTCTGGTGACCCAGGCCACGCCGCAACCGAACGGCTCGTACAGCCTGGTGTACTTCCAGGATCAGTTCGTGTTCCGCGACAAGATGAAGGACTACGATCCGGCGAACCCGGGCAACATCCTGTTCTACTTCAAGCAGAAAGTGACCGCGCCGGCGCGTCTGGCCGGTGGCGTACTGCTGGTGCACGAGACGCTCGACCAGGTCAAAGAGCCGCGTTCGGCGTGGGTCTACAACGCCGGGCAACGTCGTGTGCGCCGTGCACCGCAAGTGTCGTATGACGGCCCGGGTACTGCCGCCGACGGCCTGCGTACCTCGGACAACCTCGACATGTACAACGGCGCGCCGGATCGTTACGACTGGAAGCTCGAAGGTAAGAAAGAGATGTACATCGCCTCCGACAGCTACAAGCTCGACGATCCGAAACTGAAGTACTCGGACATCATCAAGGCCGGTCACATCAACCAGGACCTGGCTCGCTACGAGCTGCGCCGCGTCTGGCACGTGGTCGCGACCCTGAAGGAAGGCCAGCGCCACATCTACGCCAAACGTGACTTCTACATCGACGAGGACACCTGGCAGGCAGCGGTCATCGACCACTACGACGGTCGTGGCCAACTGTGGCGTGTAGCCGAGGCACATGCCGAGAACTACTACGACAAGCAAGTGCCGTGGTACGCCCTCGAAACCCTCTACGACCTGCAGTCCGGCCGTTATCTGGCACTGGGCATGAAGAACGAAGAGAAGCAGGCGTATGACTTCGGCTTCACCGCTACCACCAGCGACTTCACCCCGGCCGCTCTGCGTCAGGATGGTGTTCGCTAAACCTGCGTAAACCCGAGGCCGCATCCTCGTAAAAACGCCCCGACCGGTTCGGGGCGTTTTTTTGCGTGCGGTTTCACGCCTCAGCTCCTACACGGATTCATCGTGGCCGCGATTGGTCGGTGATGCCGGATTTTGGCGGCGCTGTGTAGGCTTTTTGTAGCCATTTGTAGCAGTGACCTTCATTACCTCTTCGTTTAAGGCTAGGCTGCGGACATCTGCAACGCCGCCAATCGCCTTCGAACAAGAGCCGGCCATGACTGATCTGTCCCCACTTCCGGGTCCCGCAAGCATCACCGTCGCAGCGCTGGACGGGCGTTTTTTTCGCCCGCCGCTGCCTGATGGCTATGTCTTGCGGCCGCGCCTTTGCCAGCGTCTGCAGGCCGGGCTCGGAGGTCGGTTGCTGCTGGTCAGCGCCCCGGCCGGGTTCGGCAAAAGCTCGCTGGCAGTGGAGTTCTGTCAGAGTCTGCCGGCCCACTGGCAAAGTCTATGGTTGGGTTTGAGTCCGCGTGACAGCGATCCCGGACGCTTTCTTGAGCGCTTGCTCGAAGGTCTGCTGGACTACTTTCCGGCCTTGGGCGCTGGCGCTCTTGGTCTGCTGAAAATGCGTCAGCGTCATCAGCCATTCGCTTTTGAAGAATGGCTCGACGGTCTGCTTGATGAGCTGGCGCTGCATCTCGATCCTGCTGCACCGCTGCTGCTGGTGCTCGACGACTACCACCTCGCCCAAGGGCCGGTGCTGGATCGTTGCCTGCAATTTTTCCTCAATCATCTGCCCGATGGCTTGCTGGTGATGGTCACCAGCCGCCAGCGCCCGGACTGGCATCTGGCACGTCTGCGCCTGTCGCGGCAGTTGCTCGAGCTGCATGAACAGGATTTGCGCCTGACCCACGACGAAGCCCTGACTCTGCTCGATCGGCACAGCAGCTCACTGCGCGGTGAGGCGCTGGAGAGCCTGATCCAGCGCAGCGAAGGCTGGGTCGCCGGCCTGCGCTTCTGGCTGCTGGCGGTGGCCGAGGCGGGTAACGATGCCGCGCTGCCGCAGGCGCTGAACGGCGGCGAGGGGTTGATACGCGACTATCTGCTCGAAGAAGTCATCGATTGCCTGCCGGCCGAAGTGCAATCGTTTCTCTACGAAACCGCACCGCAGGAACGCTTTTGCAGCGAGCTGTGCGACGCGGTCCGCGAAGCCCATGACAGCGCGGAAATCCTGCGCTTTCTGCTCGCCCATCAGGTGTTTCTGGTGCCGCTGGACGAGCACGGTCACTGGTACCGCTATCACCATTTGTTTTCTGACTTGTTGCGCAGCCGGCCGATCGCCCAGGCGATGGTGCCCAACGCTACCCTGCATTTGCGCGCCTGCCGCTGGTTCAATGCGCAAGGCCTGCTCGACGAAGCGGTGGAGCAGGCGTTGCGTGCCGGGCATCTCGATGTCGCGGCTAATTTGGTCCAGAACTTGTCCGAAGAACAGCTGCTCGCCGAGCAGAACGTCGGCATGCTGCTGCGCTGGAAAATGGACTTGCCCGACAGCCTGCTGATCAGCACGCCACGGCTGATCGTGCTCTACAGCTGGGCCTTGGGGCTGGCCTGTCAGCTCGACGCCGCTGAAGAGCTGGCCAGCCATTTGAGCCGTTTCCTGCCGGCGCCTTCGGCCACTGCGCAGAAATCCATGCTGGCGCAATGGCTGGCGCTGAGCGGGATCATCGCTCGCGGACGCGGCCATCGCGAACTGACCCTGCGCTATTGCAGCGAGGCGCTGGAAAGCCTGCCGGCCAAGCGTTATGGCCAGCGGCTGATGTGCCTGTCGACCTTGTCCAATCTGGCGATCGCCGACGGCGATCTGTGGCGCGCCCGTGGCCTGAACCGTGAATCCCTCGAGCTGGCGCAACGGGTCGGCAATCCATTATTCGAAGCGTTGGCGCATTACGACAGGGCGCGGGTTCTGCAATCGCGGGGCGAGATTCTGCGCGCGCTGGATGAAGTGCATCAGGGCCTGGAACGCTTGCGCGGTCTGTCGCCGCAACGCCTGTACGCCGTACGCGCACGGCTGACGTTGTACGAAGGTTTCCTGCTGGCGATGCGTTTGCAGCCGCAGGCTGCACGCGTACGCCTGCTCGCCGGGATTGGCGAGGCGCGGGCTTGTCGCGACATCAGCGTGCTGATCGGCCACTGCGTGATTGCCCGCCTCGACGGCGCCAGCGGCGAGTTCGCCAAGGCCTTCGCCGAACTCGCCGAAGCCGAACGCTTGATGCACATCTGGGACGTACCGCCGATCTACTATCTGGCGATGATCACCCTGGTTAAATGCGAACTGTGGCTGGCTCAGGGCCGGATTGATCTTGCCGAGGCGTGGCTTGCACGCCTGGGCCAGACCTACACCGGCGAACACGCTGCGGCACCGCCAGAGTTTCATCCGCAGCTGCCGCTGCATGTGGAACTGCAACAGGCGCTGCTTGATGTGATTCAGGGGCAACCGATGCTCGCCGAAGGGCGGCTGAACGTGTTGTATGAAAACGGCCAGCGGACCGGGCGGCAGTTGCTGAGCGTGATGGCGTTGACGCAGAAGGTGGCGCTGTTGCTGTCGAGTGGACGCGAGCCCGAGGCGCGCAAGGTGTTGAGTCAGGCCCTGGAAGCAGCGGCCGGCGGCGTCTACCAACCCTTTGATGCGCTGCTGAAAAACCATGCCGACTGGTTGCGCGGGCAATTGCAGGCGCTCACTTGCAACGCGGTCGGCCAGCAATTGCTCACGCATTTTCCAACAGCCGCGCCACGCCCGGCTGTGGAAAGCTCCGCTACCGAACAGCTCAGCAGCCGTGAACTGGCGGTGCTGCGCCTGATCGCTCAAGGCTGTTCCAATCAGGAAATCAGCGAGCAGTTGTTCATTTCCCTGCACACCGTGAAAACCCATGCCAGCCATATCAACAGCAAGCTCGGGGTTGAGCGGCGTACGCAGGCAGTGGCGCGGGCGAAGGCGTTGGGGTTATTGCTTTAGCGACGGTAAAATTCGCCATCGGCCGTTGCCAACGGCGTTGACCCTGTCCAGGATTTTTCCATGACCACGCCCAGCCCTGCACTTATCCGCGAAACCTTCCCCGTCGGCCCATTGCAGTGCAACTGCACGATCATCGGCGACCCGATCACCAAAAAAGCCATTGTCGTCGACCCGGGTGGCAACCCCGACCTGATCATGGCGCGTCTCGATGCGCATGGCCTGAAAGTCGTCAGCATCATCCACACCCACGCCCATCTCGATCACTTCCTGGCTTCCGGCCAAATGAAGGAGAAAACCGGTGCGACCCTGCATCTGCACAAGGAAGACCAGTTCCTCTGGGACAACCTTGAAATGCAATGCCAGATGTTTGGCGTGCCTTACACCCCGGTGCCGTCGCCGGATCGTTGGCTGAGCGATGACGAAGAACTCGCCTGCGGTTGCGGCGTGGCCCTGCACACGCCGGGACATACACCCGGTTCCATGAGCTTCTGGTTTTCCGAGGCTAAGCTGTTGATAGCCGGCGACACGCTGTTTCGTCGCGGGGTAGGGCGCACGGATTTGTGGGGTGGCGATCAGGCGACCATCGTGCGTTCAATCAAGCAGCGGCTGTATACGCTGGACGAGGACGCAACGGTTGTCACCGGGCACGGCCCGGACACGCGTCTGGGTGATGAGATGCGCGAGAACCCGTTTGTGCGTGCCTGAATTTTTTGTCACGGGCAGCGGGCGGAATTTTTAGGCATTGTCATGATCCAACGCCCGCGCAGGTCCATTGATTGATCAGTGGCCGCTGCACCACAGAATGCAGAAAACCAGGAGCTCTCCATGTTCACCACGCGTCGTTTGATTATTGTCGCTACTGCCGTGGCCGTGCTGTCCGGCTGCGCCTCGCCTAATCCGTATGACAATCAGGGTCAGGCCGACGGTGGCTCGCAAGGCATGAGCAAAACCGCCAAATACGGTGGCCTCGGTGCACTGGCCGGCGCACTCGCCGGTGCCGCCATCGGTCACGACAACCGTGGCAAGGGCGCCTTGATCGGCGCTGCTGTCGTCGGTGCCTCCGCAGCAGGCTACGGCTACTACGCCGACCAGCAGGAAAAGAAACTGCGCGCGAGCATGGCCAACACTGGCGTTGAAGTGCAGCGGCAGGGCGATCAGATCAAGCTGATCATGCCGGGCAACATCACCTTCGCCACCGATTCGGCGAACATTGCCCCGAGTTTCTACCAGCCGTTGAACAACCTGGCCAACTCGCTGAAGGAGTTCAACCAGAACCAGATCGAAATCGTCGGTTACACCGACAGCACCGGCAGCCGCCAGCACAACATGGACCTGTCCCAGCGTCGTGCGCAGAGCGTGGCGACCTACCTGACCTCGCAAGGTGTCAGCGGTGCCAACCTGTCGGCCCGTGGCGCCGGCCCGGATAACCCGATTGCCAGCAACGGCGACGTGAATGGCCGCGCGCAGAACCGCCGGGTCGAAGTCAACCTGAAGGCGATTCCGGGCCAGCAGTATGGTGGTCAGCAGCAACAGCCGGGTACGGTGCAGCAGTATCCATAAGCGATTGCCTGAATGAAGAAATGCCCGATCCTGTGATCGGGCATTTTTTTGTCTGGGCAGTGCCGGCCTCTTCGCGGGCAAGCCCGCTCCCACAGGTATTGGCGGTGGCCACAAAATCTGTGTTCCACACCTGACCCCTGTGGGAGCGGGCTTGCCCGCGAAAAGGCCAGTGTTGTCACCGCAAAATCAGCCGATACAAAAAAGCCCCCGGACAACAGCATTGTCCGGAGGCTTTTTGTTGGGCGCGAAACCCGATTACTTCTTCAGACCATAATGCTCATCGAGCATGCCCGGCGAGTTTGGATTCTTCGGTGCATAGTCACGCGGTGGTTCCTGATCGCGCGGTGGCGTCAGGCGTTCACGTGGTGCCTGCGCTGCGTCGGCGTGCAGGGCGGCGATCAGGCGCTGGCGGGTCTGCTCGTCCAGGGCCAGACGATTGGCGCCCTCGGCGAGGTGGTCCTGCACTTCCTGATAGCTCTGGGTCAGTTTCTTGACCAGCATCGCGGTGCTGTTGAAGTGGGTGACCACTTCGTTCTGATAACTGTCGAAACGCTCCTGGATATCATCCAGTTGACGCTGCGTGCGGCTCGGTGCGGCGTTCGGCGCAACGCGCGCGATCAGGAATCCAATGGCGACACCCACAACCAGGGCAAGAGTCGGTAACAACCAAACTAAGAGCGAGTGTTCCACGAGTCCTTCCTCTATAAACGGCTTTGCTTTACGTTAACGGCTCGAACCTGCGCTGTATACCGCGATTCACTCGCAATAGATTGGCACAGACAATTTGCTAGACGAGTCGACCCGATTCGAGGTCACGGAGTTCCTCCCTTGCTGATGCGTGAAACCCCTGTAGTGATTGACGGCCCTGTCGGCCAAATTGAGGCTTTGTATCTGGATAACGAGCAGCCGCGCGGCATCGCGCTGATCTGCCATCCGAACCCGGTACAGGGCGGCACCATGCTCAACAAGGTCGTCTCGACCCTGCAGCGCACCGCGCGCGATGCAGGCCTGATCACCTTGCGTTTCAACTATCGCGGCGTCGGCGCCAGCCAGGGCACGCACGACATGGGCACCGGTGAAGTCGACGACGCCCAGGCCGCCGCCACATGGCTGCGGGAAAAACACCCGGATCTGCCGCTGACCCTGTTCGGTTTCTCCTTCGGCGGATTTGTTGCAGCAAGTCTCGGCGGCCGTCTCGAAGCCCAGGGCGTGCAGCTTGAGCACCTGTTCATGGTTGCCCCGGCGGTGATGCGTCTGGGCGAGGAGGATCAACTGCCGCAGCACGGCGGGTTGACCGTGATCCAGCCGGAAACCGATGAAGTCATCGATCCGCAACTGGTCTACCAGTGGTCGGAACAACTCCAGCGCCCCCATGAGCTGCTGAAAGTGGCAGAATGCGGACACTTTTTTCACGGCAAGCTGACCGATCTCAAGGATCTGCTGCTGCCGCGTCTCTCGAATTGATTGCAGTCTGACAAGCGATTACCCATGACCAACCGTACCCGCATTCTCACCGGCATCACCACCACTGGCACGCCGCACCTGGGCAACTACGCTGGGGCCATTCGCCCGGCAATCCTCGCCAGCCGCGACAGCCAGGCAGATTCGTTCTATTTTCTGGCCGATTACCACGCCCTGATCAAATGCGATGACCCGCTGCGCATCCAGCGCTCGCGTCTGGAAATCGCCGCGACCTGGCTGGCCGGTGGCCTCGATGTCGACCGCGTGACGTTCTACCGCCAGTCCGACATCCCGGAAATCCCCGAGCTGACCTGGCTGCTGACTTGCGTCGCCGCCAAGGGCCTGCTCAACCGTGCGCACGCTTACAAGGCGTCGGTGGACAAGAACCTCGAAACCGGTGAAGACCCGGATGCCGGCATCACCATGGGCCTCTACAGCTACCCGGTGCTGATGGCAGCGGACATCCTGATGTTCAACGCGCACAAGGTGCCGGTCGGTCGCGATCAGATTCAGCACGTGGAAATGGCCCGCGATATCGGTCAGCGTTTCAACCATCTGTTCGGCCAGGGCAAAGAGTTCTTCACCATGCCCGAAGCGCTGATCGAAGAAAGCGTGGCGACCTTGCCAGGCCTCGACGGTCGCAAGATGTCGAAGAGCTACGACAACACCATTCCGCTGTTCAGCAGCGCGAAAGAAATGAAGGACGCGATCTCGCGGATCGTCACCGACTCCAAGGCCCCGGGCGAAGCGAAAGATCCCGATAACTCGCACCTGTTCACTCTGTTCCAGGCCTTCGCCACCCCGGCGCAGGCTGACGAATTCCGCAGCGAACTGCTCGGTGGTCTGGGTTGGGGCGAGGCGAAGAATCGCCTGTTCCAGTTGCTCGACAATGAGCTGGGCGAGGCGCGCGAGAAGTATCACCAGTTGATCGAGCGTCCGGCGGACCTGGAAGACATCCTGCAGATTGGTGCGAAGAAGGCTCGCGCCGTGGCCACTCCGTTCCTCAACGAATTGCGTGAAGCCGTTGGCCTGCGTTCTTTCGTCAATCAGGTTCAGGTGGCCGCGACTACCAAGAAGAAAGCCGCGAAAGCCGCACGTTTCGTCAGCTTCCGCGAGGACGACGGCAGCTTCCGTTTCCGTCTGCTGGCGGCCGATGGCGAGCAATTGCTGCTGTCGCGTAACTTCGCCGACGGCAAAACCGCCGGCCAGGCGACCAAACAGTTGCAGTCCGGCGAGCCCCTGGATGTGCGTACTGAAGAACTGAGCTTCAGCGTCTGGCTGGCCGGTGAGTGCGTGGGCGACAGCCCGGCGTTTGCCGACATCGGTGCGCGGGACGCCGCCATCGAGGCGTTGCGCGTCGCGCTGACTCCAGCTCAAGACTGATCGGCGGCACGACCCGACCAAGGGCCGATTGCCATTCCCACAGGCCGTCGCTACAGTGACGGCCCGTTTTTGTTGCCTTGCTAACGAATTATGACGCCCCTAGAACGATATCAAGCTGATCTGAAACGCCCGGACTTCTTCCATGACGCCGCGCAGGAAACTGCTGTGCGTCACTTGCAGCGTCTGTACGACGACTTGATCGCCGCTGACCAGAACAAGCCGGGCTTGCTCGGCAAGCTGTTTGGCAAAAAGGATCAGGCACCGGTCAAGGGCCTGTATTTCTGGGGCGGCGTCGGTCGTGGCAAGACTTACCTGGTCGACACCTTCTTCGAAGCATTGCCGTTCAAGGAAAAGACCCGCACGCACTTCCACCGCTTCATGAAGCGTGTGCACGAAGAAATGAAGACCCTGGGCGGCGAGAAAAACCCGCTGACCATCATCGCCAAGCGCTTCGCGGCCGAGTCGCGGGTGATCTGCTTCGATGAATTCTTCGTCTCCGACATCACCGACGCGATGATCCTCGGCACGCTGATGGAGGAGTTGTTCAAGAACGGCGTGACCCTGGTCGCGACGTCGAACATCGTTCCGGACGGCCTGTACAAGGATGGCCTGCAGCGCGCGCGCTTCCTCCCGGCCATCGCGTTGATCAAGCAGAACACCGAGATCGTCAACGTCGACAGCGGTGTTGACTATCGTCTGCGTCACCTCGAGCAAGCCGAGCTGTTCCACTATCCGCTCGACGAAGCCGCCCACGAAAGCCTGCGCAAGAGCTTCAAGGCGCTGACGCCGGAGTGCACGGCAGCGGTGGAAAACGATGTGCTGATCATCGAGAACCGCGAAATCCGCGCTCTACGCACCTGCGACGACGTGGCCTGGTTCGACTTCCGCGAACTGTGCGACGGCCCGCGCAGCCAGAACGACTACATCGAACTGGGCAAGATCTTCCACGCCGTGCTGCTCAGCGGCGTCGAACAGATGAGCGTCACCACCGACGACATCGCCCGTCGCTTCATCAACATGGTCGACGAATTCTACGACCGCAACGTCAAACTGATCATTTCTGCCGAAGTCGAGTTGAAGGATCTGTACACCGGCGGACGCCTGACCTTCGAGTTTCAGCGCACGCTGAGCCGACTGCTGGAGATGCAATCCCACGAGTTTCTGTCGCGGGCGCACAAGCCTTAAGCGGAGTCTCGGCAAAAAAAAGGCCTGCGATTGCAGGCCTTTTTTATGCGCTGAAGTTTTTCCCTGTGGGAGCGAGCCTGCTCGCGAAAGCGCAGTGTCAGCAACGTCAATGTTGCAGGTAAGTACGTATTCGCGAGCAGGCTCGCTCCCACATTGGATCGCGCAGTTGAGTTACGCAGCCTGCTGAAACTGCTGCCGATACTGGTTAGGCGACAGTTCGGTGTGCTGGCGGAACAGTCGCGCGAAGAAGCTCGCATCGTCGTAACCGACCTCATAACTGATGGTCTTGATGCTCTTGCGCGTGCCCGAAAGCAAGCCCTTGGCCGTCTCGATGCGCAGGCGTTGCAAGTAATGCAGCGGCTTGTCGCCGGTGGCGGTCTGGAAGCGGCGCATGAAGTTGCGGATGCTCATGCCGTGCTCGCGGGCGACGTCTTCGAAGCGGAACTTGTCGGCGAAATGCTCTTCGAGCCACTGCTGGATCTGCAGGATGATCACGTCCTGATGCAGCTTCTGCCCACCGAAACCGATACGTCCCGGCGAATAGCTGCGCTGCACTTCGTAGAGGATGTCGCGGGCCACGGCTTGCGCCACGTTCGCGCCGCAGAAGCGTTCGATCAGATAGATATAGAGATCGCATGCCGAGGTAGTACCGCCGGCGCAGTAGAGATTGTCGGCATCGGTCAGGTGCTTGTCCTGATTCAGATAGACCTTGGGGAAACGCTCGGCGAAGGCATTGAAGAAGCGCCAGTAGGTGGTCGCTTCCTTGCCGTTGAGCAGTCCGGCTTCGGCGAGCCAGAACACCCCGGTGGCTTCGCCACACAACACCGCGCCGCGCGCATGCTGTTCGCGCAGCCACGGCAGGATTTGCGGATAACGGCCGCACAGCGTATCGAAGTCGTCCCAGAACGCCGGGAGGATGATCACATCGGCGTTTTCCAGGCCACCGTCGACCGGCATGACCACGTCGCTGAAGCTTTTTACCGGTTTGCCATCCGGGCTGACCAGGCGCGTTTCAAACGCCGGTGTCAGGCCGTGGCCCAGTTGTTTGCCGTAACGCAGGCTGGCCACATGGAAAAAATCCTTGGCTTGCATGAGGGTGTAAGCGAAAACCCGATCGATGGCCAGGATGCTGACGCGCCGCAAGGGCGGGGAGACGTGCTTAGACATAATTCAACTTTTGTTTTGTTTTTATAAGGGAAAGTGGTCACCAGACGGCTGGATCGTCTTATTTTTTGTCGGATGTGTCCAGTGTCCCGTAGCGGAAGCGGGGCTTAGTCTCTGAGAGCCGAATCCCTCCAACAACAAAGAAAGGTGCCGCATGATCCCTAGAACCCTGTTCAGCCCCGAGCACGAATTGTTCCGCGACAGTGTGCGAACTTTCCTCGAGAAAGAGGCCGTGCCGTATCACGCGCAGTGGGAGAAGCAGGGGCACATCGATCGCGCACTGTGGAACAAGGCGGGGGAGGCGGGGATGCTTTGTTCGCACCTGCCGGAAGAGTACGGCGGGCTGGGCGCGGATTTCCTCTACAGCACCGTGGTCATTGAGGAAGTCGGGCGTCTGGGACTCACCGGCATCGGCTTTTCCCTGCACTCGGACATCGTCGCGCCGTACATCCTGCATTACGGCAGCGAGGCGTTGAAACACAAATACCTGCCGAAACTGGTCTCGGGCGAAATGGTTACGGCGATTGCCATGACCGAGCCTGGCGCCGGTTCCGACCTGCAAGGGGTGAAAACCACGGCGGTTCTGGACGGTGACGAATATGTGATCAACGGCTCGAAAACCTTTATCACCAACGGCTTTTTGGCTGATCTGGTCATCGTGGTGGCCAAGACCGACCCCAAGGCTGGGGCCAAGGGCACCAGTCTGTTTCTGGTGGAGGCGAATACGCCGGGCTTCGAGAAAGGCAAGCGCCTGGAGAAGGTCGGCATGAAAGCGCAGGACACCTCCGAATTGTTCTTCCAGGACGTGCGCGTGCCGAAGGAGAACCTTCTCGGCCAGGCGGGGGCCGGGTTTGCCTATCTGATGCAGGAGTTACCGCAAGAGCGCCTGACCGTGGCGATTGGCGGCCTGGCCTCGGCTGAAGCGGCGTTGCAATGGACGCTGGATTACACCCGTGATCGCAAGGCGTTCGGCAAGTCGATTGCCGATTTCCAGAACACCCGCTTCAAACTGGCCGAGATGGCTACCGAGATCCAGATCGGCCGGGTTTTTGTCGACCGCTGCCTGGAGTTGCATCTGCAAGGCAAACTCGATGTGCCGACGGCGGCGATGGCCAAATATTGGGGCACCGACCTGCAATGCAAAGTGCTCGACGAATGCGTGCAACTGCATGGCGGCTACGGCTTCATGTGGGAATACCCGGTGGCCCGGGCGTGGGCGGATGCGCGGGTGCAGCGGATTTATGCCGGCACCAATGAAATCATGAAAGAGATTATTGCGCGGTCGCTCTGATGATCGTTCCCACGCTCTGCGTGGGAATGCCGCCGGGGACGCTCCGCGTTCCGCTGTTGAGGTAATCCGACTGGCCCCTTCGCGAGCAGGCTCGCTCCCACAGGTACAGTGTTCCACTGTGGGAGCGAGCCTGTTCGCGAAGCTTTTGGCGGTCAGTTACGGCGCCGGATTCGGATGATCCTTGTGAATCGCCTCGATCCCGGCCAGCACTTCATCGGACAGTTTCAGATCAAAACTGGCAATGTTGCTGTCCAGTTGCTCAAGCGTCGTCGCGCCAATGATGTTGCTGGTGACGAACGGTTGCTGGGTCACGAAGGCCAGTGCCATTTGCGCCGGGTCCAGACCGTGTTCACGGGCCAATGCAACGTAACGGCTGCACGCCGCTTCGGATTGCGGGTTGAAATAGCGGCTGAAGCGGCTGTAGAGGCTCAGACGGCCTTTAGCTGGACGGGCGCCACCCTCGTACTTGCCGGAGAGGAAACCGAACGCCAGTGGCGAGTAGGCGAGCAGGCCGCACTGTTCGCGAATGGCGATCTCGGCCAAGCCGACTTCGAAGCTGCGGTTGAGCAGGTTGTACGGGTTCTGGATCGACACTGCACGCGGCCAGCCACGGGCTTCGGCCAGAGCCAGAAAGCGCATGGTGCCCCACGGCGTCTCGTTGGACAGGCCTATGTGGCGGATCTTGCCGGCCTTCACCTGTTCGTCGAGGGCTTCGAGGGTGTCTTCCAGCGGCGTCAGGTTGGCTTCGATCTTGTGCTTGTAGCCCAGCTGTCCGAAAAAGTTGGTGCTGCGTTCCGGCCAGTGCAGTTGATACAGATCGATGTAATCGGTCTGCAGGCGCTTGAGACTGCCGTCCAGCGCCTCGGTGATGTGCTGGCGGTTGTGGCGCAGGTTCTTGTCGCGGATGTAGTCGATGGTGTTGCCGGGGCCGGCGATCTTGCTGGCGAGGATCCAGTCGGCACGGTCACCGCGACTCTTGAAGTAATTGCCGATGTAGCGCTCGGTGGTGGCGTAAGTTTCGGCTTTGGGCGGCACCGGATACATTTCGGCGGTGTCGAGGAAATTGATCCCGGCTTCCTTGGCCCTTTCGATCTGGGCGAAGGCGTCAGCTTCAGTGTTTTGCTCGCCCCAGGTCATGGTGCCGAGGCAGATTGCACTCACGTTCAGGTCGGTACGGCCTAGCTGGCGATAGTCCATCGGGTGCTCCTTGGGCAAAACAATCATAAAAGCAGGTTGAAAAATTTTTCGCAATCTGCATAATTGCCGACCTCTTTCTGCAGTGGAAGTGATGCGCCGCCGCCGAAGAATCTTGCCGTTGAACGGACGCGCCGACCCGAGCCCCCGAAAGCGTCTGTATCCGGCTGCCTTTGACTTGTCAAAGTACGCACTATTCAGTAAGATCCGCCGTCTTATTTACAGGCGGCCCCTGAGGCTATAAAGAATGAAAACTTTTACTGCTAAACCGGAAACAGTAAAGCGCGACTGGTTTGTCGTCGACGCTGCTGGTCAGACCCTGGGTCGTCTGGCCACCGAAATCGCGAGCCGTCTGCGTGGCAAGCACAAGCCTGAGTACACTCCTCACGTTGACACCGGCGACTACATCGTCGTCATCAACGCCGAGCAGATCCGTGTTACCGGCGCTAAAACCACTGACAAAATGTACTACTCCCACTCCGGTTTCCCGGGCGGCATCAAGTCGATCAACTTTGAAAAGCTGATCGCCAAAGCCCCTGAGCGCGTGATCGAGACCGCGGTTAAAGGCATGCTGCCTAAAAACCCACTGGGTCGCGACATGTACCGTAAGCTGAAAGTCTATGCGGGCGCTGCACACCCTCATACTGCTCAGCAGCCCCAAGAACTGAAGATTTAACGGAATAGTTCATTATGTCGGCGACTCAAAATTACGGCACTGGCCGTCGCAAGACCGCAACCGCACGCGTTTTCCTGCGTCCGGGTACTGGTAACATCTCCATCAACAACCGTTCGCTGGATAACTTCTTCGGCCGCGAAACTGCCCGCATGGTAGTTCGTCAGCCGCTGGAGCTGACCGAGACTGTCGAGAAGTTCGACATCTACGTCACCGTGATCGGCGGTGGTGTAAGTGGTCAGGCTGGCGCAATCCGCCACGGCATCACCCGCGCTCTGATGGACTACGACGAAACCCTGCGTAGCGCTCTGCGCAAAGCTGGCTTCGTTACCCGCGACGCCCGTGAAGTTGAACGTAAGAAAGTTGGTCTGCGTAAAGCGCGTAAGCGTCCGCAGTACTCGAAGCGTTAATTCCGCTTCCACGTTCAAAAAAGAACGCCCGCCTCCTCACGGAAGCGGGCGTTTTTTTATGCGTGCGATTTATCAAAGAATTGCGTTGTGACAACTTGCCACAGCCGTAGACCCCCTATACTCCAAGGCTTGAGGGGTTGAGCCCCAGGGAATTAACCTTGTCAGAATTGGGGGTTTTCATTACCATTCGGGCAAAATTTTTATAAGTAACATTTGATTTATTTAGTAGACGCCTGATTTAACAGGCCAAAAAAGCTGATGGGAGAGGACTGAATGAGCAATGACGGCGTGAATGCAGGCCGGCGTCGCTTCCTGGTGGCAGCCACATCCGTGGTGGGTGCTGCAGGAGCGGTGGGGGCTGCGGTCCCGTTCGTGGGGTCATGGTTTCCCAGTGCCAAGGCGAAAGCTGCCGGTGCACCGGTGAAAGTGAATGTCAGCAAAATCGAGCCAGGCCAGCAGATGATTGCTGAATGGCGCGGCCAGCCGGTGTTCATTGTCCGCCGTACCGAGGAAATCCTGGGGAATCTCAAGAAGATCGAGGGTCAGCTCTCCGATCCGACCTCCAAAAACTCCACGCAACCCACTTATGTCGACCCGGAAGTACGTTCGATCAAGCCGGAAATTCTCCTGCTGATCGGGATCTGTACGCACCTGGGTTGCTCACCGACCTTCCGTCCCGAAGTGGCACCTGCGGATCTGGGCAAGGACTGGGTAGGCGGCTATTTCTGCCCGTGCCACGGTTCCCACTACGATCTGGCTGGCCGCGTCTACAAGTCGCAACCTGCGCCTTTGAACCTGCCAGTTCCCCCGCATTCCTATGAGACCGATGACCTGATTGTCATTGGCGTCGATACGGAGAAAGCGTGATGAGCAAGTTCATGGATTGGGTTGATGCGCGCTTTCCCGCGACCAAAATGTGGGAAGACCATCTCAGCAAATATTACGCACCAAAAAACTTCAACTTCTTCTATTTCTTCGGCTCGCTGGCGCTCCTGGTGCTGGTCAACCAGATCGTCACCGGCGTCTGGCTGACGATGAGCTATACGCCGTCGGCAGAAGAGGCATTTGCTTCCGTCGAATACATCATGCGCGACGTCGAGTACGGTTCGATCCTGCGTCTGCTGCACTCGACCGGCGCTTCGGCGTTTTTCATCGTCGTCTATCTGCACATGTTCCGCGGCCTGCTCTACGGCTCGTACCAGAAACCGCGCGAGCTGGTCTGGGTGTTCGGCATGCTGATCTACCTGGCGCTGATGGCCGAAGCGTTCATGGGTTACCTGCTGCCGTGGGGCCAGATGTCGTACTGGGGCGCCCAGGTGATCATCTCGCTGTTCGGTGCGATTCCGCTGATCGGCGATGACCTGACCCAGTGGATTCGTGGTGACTACCTGATCTCCGGAATCACCCTGAACCGCTTCTTCGCCTTGCACGTTGTCGCGCTGCCGATCGTGATTCTCGGTCTGGTGGTGTTGCACATTCTGGCGCTGCATGAAGTGGGCTCGAACAACCCTGACGGCGTCGATATCAAGAAGCACAAAGACGAAAACGGCATCCCGCTGGACGGCATCGCGTTCCACCCTTACTACACGGTGAAGGACATTGTCGGCGTCGTGGTGTTCCTGTTCATCTTCTGCTTCATTGTGTTCTTTTTCCCGGAAATGGGCGGCTACTTCCTCGAAAAACCAAACTTCGAGCCGGCTAACCCGTTCAAGACGCCTGAGCACATTGCCCCGGTCTGGTACTTCACTCCGTTCTACGCAATCCTGCGTGCGGTGCCGGACAAGCTCATGGGCGTTATCGCCATGGGCGCGGCGATTGCGGTGCTGTTCGTGCTGCCATGGCTGGATCGCAGTCCGGTGAGATCGATGCGCTACAAGGGCTGGATGAGCAAAATCTGGCTGGTGGTGTTCTGCATTTCTTTCGTGATTCTCGGCATCCTCGGCGTTCTTGCGCCGACGCCGGGGCGCACGTTGCTGTCGCAGGTCTGCACCTTCCTGTATTTCGCCTACTTCATTCTGATGCCGTTCTACACCCGGCTCGAGAAGACCAAACCGGTTCCGGAAAGGGTGACTGGCTGATGAAAAAGTTATTTCTTGCTCTGATTTTTGCTGCGCTGCCTTCCCTGTCCTTTGCTGCCGGGGGCCATGGTCCGGAACTGGAAAGTGTCGATATCGACGTCTCCGACAAAGCCGCCCTGCAGGATGGTGCACGGACCTTTGCCAACTATTGCATGGGGTGCCACAGCGCCAAGTTCCAGCGTTACGAGCGCGTTGCCGATGACCTCGGCATTCCGCACGAGTTGATGCTGGAGAAGCTGGTATTCACCGGTGCCAAGATTGGCGACCACATGAACATCGGCATGCAGCCGGCCGACGCCAAGATCTGGTTCGGCGCGGCGCCACCGGACCTGACTCTGGTGGCGCGGGTACGCGGCACCGACTGGCTGTACGGTTACCTGAAGTCGTTCTACGAAGACCCGGCGCGTCCATGGGGCGTGAACAACAAGGTCTTCCCGAACGTCGGCATGCCTAACGTGCTGGTCGGCCTGCAAGGTCGGCAGGTCGTCGGCTGCAAGCAGGTGCAGATCGTGGAGGAAGGCAAGAAGCAATACGATCCGCTGACCGGCACGCCGCTGACCCATGAAGCGTGTGATCAGTTGACCATCGTGCCTAAGTCCGGTGCTCTGAACGAAGAGCAGTTCGATGAGAAGGTCAAGAATCTGGTAACCTTCCTGGCTTACTCGGCTAACCCGGTTAAGCTGCAACATCAGCGCATCGGTACTTATGTCTTGCTGTACCTGGCGTTCTTCTTTGTGTTCGCCTACCTGCTCAAGCGTGAATACTGGAAAGACGTGCACTGATACGCTTCAAGCATTGCTGTTAATCGCGCGCGCCCAAGGGCGCCTCCGCTAAAGCAGGGTCTGCTCAGTCAGACCCTGCGGGAGGTGCCCTCTGGGCGCGCGCGTTTTTCCGGTTCCGACAAATTCAACAAGCGAGGAGGATCGCCATGGGCGTGACCAATCGGTTGGCCTGTTACTCCGACCCCGCCGACCACTATTCCCACCGAGTGCGCATCGTGCTTGCAGAGAAGGGTGTCAGCGCCGAAATCATTTACGTGGAAGCGGGCCGCCAGCCGCCTAAACTGATTGAGGTGAACCCTTACGGCAGTCTGCCGACGCTGGTCGATCGTGACCTGGCGTTGTGGGAGTCGACCGTGGTGATGGAGTATCTGGATGAGCGTTACCCGCATCCGCCGCTGATGCCGGTTTACCCGGTGGCGCGGGCCAACAGCCGTCTGCTGATCCACAGGATTCAGCGTGACTGGTGCGGGTTGGTGGATCTGATTCTGGATCCCAAGAGCAAAGAAGCTGCACGGGTCGTGGCGCGCAAGGAACTGCGCGAAAGCCTGACCGGCGTTTCGCCGCTGTTTGCCGACAAACCGTTCTTCCTCAGTGAGGAACAAAGTCTGGTGGATTGCTGCCTATTACCCATACTCTGGCGTTTGCCGATTCTGGGTATTGAACTGCCGCGGCCGGCCAAGCCGCTGCTTGATTATATGGAGCGTCAGTTTGCGCGTGAGGCTTTCCAGGCGAGTCTGTCTGGTGTCGAACGCGATATGCGCTAAGGCTTAAGGAGCCGCTATGAACTCCAGTCGACCTTATCTGGTCCGCGCGCTCTACGAGTGGATTGTGGATAACGATTGCACCCCGCACATGCTGGTCAACTCCGAGTACCCGGCGGTGCAGGTGCCACAGGGTTTTGCCAGTGACGGCCAGATCGTCCTGAACATCTCGCCGAGTGCCGTGCGTCATCTGCACATGGACAACGACGTGGTGACGTTCGAAGGCCGCTTCGGCGGTGTTCCGCACAGTCTCTACGTGCCGATCAGCGCGATCCTGGGCATCTACGCCCGGGAGAACGGCCAGGGCATGGTGTTTGACCTCGAGTTGCCGATGGACGACGAGGAAGACATTGATCCGGATGACGACTCGCCGCCACCGGGCAGCGAGCCGCCACGTCCGAGTGGCCGGCCAAGCTTGAAGGTTGTGAAATAAAAAAAGGCGATCCGGATGGATCGCCTTTTTTGTGCCTGCATTGGTCGTGTAGGAGCTGCCGGAGGCTGCGATCTTTTGATTTTTAAAAGCAAGATCAAAAGATCGCAGCCTCGATGCACTCGTCAGCTCCTGCACAACTCCTGCGTAATCAGGTCAGTCGATGTATTCGAACAGCTTCACGATCTTCTGCACACCGGACACACCCTGAACCAGATTGGTTGCCTGAGTGGCTTCCTGTTTGGTCAGCAGGCCCAGCAGATAGACGATGCCGTTCTCGGTCACGACTTTGATGCGCGAGCCAGGAATGCTGGCGTCGGTGAGCATCTGGGTCTTGATCTTGGTGGTCAGCCACGCGTCGTTCTGGCGCGCGAGCAGGGAGGACGGTTGCAGCACTTGCAGTTCATTGTGCACCTTCTTCACGCGCTGGACGTTGGCGGCGGCCTGTTCGGCTTTGGCCTTGAGGTCTTCGCGCGGAGTCTGGCCGGCGAGCAGGACCACGCCGTTGAAGCTGGTGATGACAATGTGCGAGTCGTTGTCCAGTGCCGGATCGGCCTTGGCGATGTTCACGCCCGCTTTGGTTTCGATCAGCGAGTCGTCGATCTTGCTGCCGAAGGTGCGCGTGCCACGGTCGTCTTCGATCGGCGCTTCACGGCTGGCATTCACCACCGAAGTGCAGCCGCTGATGCCGAGGCACAGGGTCAAGGCCAGAAGGCCAAGGCGATTAGGGGTCATTCTTCACTCCCGAACAGTTGGCTGTCGATCAGATCGCAAAGGCAATGGATCGCCAGCAAGTGGACTTCCTGAATACGTGCAGTGACGTTGGCCGGTACGCGAATCTCGACGTCCTCGGGCAACAGCAGCGACGCCATGCCGCCGCCATCGCGTCCGGTCAAAGCTACGACAATCATTTCGCGATCATGTGCGGCCTGGATCGCTTGAATAATGTTCGCCGAGTTGCCGCTGGTCGAAATCGCCAGCAATACATCGCCCGGCTGGCCGAGGGCGCGGATCTGCTTGGAGAACACTTCGTTGTAGCTGTAATCGTTGGCGATCGAGGTGATCGTCGAAGTGTCGGTGGTCAGCGCAATCGCCGGCAGGCTCGGACGCTCGCGCTCGAAGCGGTTGAGCAGCTCCGAAGAAAAATGCTGGGCATCGCCGGCCGAGCCACCGTTGCCGCACGAGAGCATTTTGCCTTCGTTGAGCAGGGCATTGACCATGATCTGGCTGGCTTGCTCGATGTGCGGTGCAAGTACGTCCATCGCCTGTTGCTTGGTGTCGATACTGGCCTGGAAAAGCTGGCGAATTCGGGATTGCATGTCCATCTGTGTGACCTTAAGTGGCGCGGCTGTTCGGCACGTGAATGTGCAGCCGGCAAAGCAAAGAGCAAAATGTGTCGGACGAAAACAGGGCAGGGTGCAGGCGATCAACTGTCGAAAGCATTCTGCAACCAGTTCAGCTGATTCGGGTGGCTGTCGATCGCCACCACATCGAAGCGGCAGGGGGAATTGGCCCAACGCGACTCGCGCTGAAGAAAATACTGTGCTGCAAAGATCAGTTTCTGCTGCTTGCGCTCGTCGATACTGGCGAGCGCGCCACCCCATTGAGTGTTTTTTCTGTAGCGAACTTCAACGAATACTACTGTATCGCCATCAAGCATGACCAGATCAAGCTCGCCGCGTTTGCATAACCAGTTCTGCGCCAGCAGGCGCAGCCCTTGTTGTTGCAGATGTTCGAGCGCCTGGCGCTCGGCATCCTTGCCGCTTTGCGAGCGTGACCTGTCGGGCATCAGTGCGGGGTGTCCGGCAGACGCTGCACCTGACCGCTGACGAACTGTGCCCACGGCAACTGGCGCACAACGCGCTGGGTCTGGGTCATGCCGAGGCTGCCCGACTGACCTTCGATGCGGCTGTCCGGCAGGGCCTTGAGTTGACCCAGGCGCGGTGCCAGGCGATAGGCATCGGCGCCCATGGCGTACAGGCGACCGAGGCTGCCATTGGCTTGCGGCCATTGCGCAGCTACTTGCTGGCGCAGCGGATCGCTGGTTTCCAGCAGCCATGGGGTTTCGCAGAAGCGAATGCCGTTCATGTCGTTGTACTGATTGACGTCGCCGCTGGCGCTGTAGACGTGGGAGGTCGCGTAGACCGGCACGTCACCGGCGTACTGGAAATTCAGGGTCGGCTTGATCTGCTGGGCCTGTTGCGGCGTGGCGGCCAAGAAGATGAATTCGATGTCCTGACGACGCGAAGGCTGCGCGGCGACATTGGTGCCGGCAACATTCTGCAGGCTCTTGGCGCGAGCTTCGCTCTGACGCAGCTGGAACATGTCGGCGATCTGCTGGGCCAGTTGCACCGGCTGATCGACACGCTCGGTGGCAACGATGCTGCCGCCATTGGCTTGCCAGTCCTGGCTGAAGGCACGCAGGACGCGATCGCCCCATTCGCCCTTCGGCACCATGATCGCGGCGCGATGCAGGCCGTCGGCACGAGCGCGACGGGAAACTTCGCGAGCTTCGTCTTCAGCAGCGAGACCGAACTGGAACAACTGCGCCGGACCTTGTTCGCCTTCGCTGTAGTTCAGCGCCAGGGTGGTGATCGGCAGTTGCGGGCGAGTGCTCAGTTGCTTGACCAGTGGTTTTTCCAGCGGGCCGACTACCAGTTGCACGCCGTCAGCCTGAGCCTTGCGATAGAACTCGTCCATCGAGGTCAGCTTCGAGCTGTCGTAGAACTCGATGGCAGGTGGGTTCTGGCCGGCCTGTTGCGCCTGATAATGCGCGGCCATGAAGCCTTCACGCAGCGCTTTGCCGACCGACGCCAACTGGCCGTCCTGTGGCAGCAGCAGGGCGATTTTGCTCAGTGGCTGGCTGGCCAGTTCCTTGAGCTTGGTCAGCGGCAGCGGCAGGTTGATCGCCGCCGGGTGCTTTGGATTCTGCGCACGCCAGTTGTCGATCGCGGCTTGTTGCTGTTCCAGCGTGCCTGCGGTTTTCACCGCTTGCGCCAGTGCCATCCAGCCGCCGAGATCGTCGGTGTTGTTCGGTTGCAATTGATCGGTTGGCAGCGAAGCGATCAGGGTCCAGATCGCTTCGTGGTTCTTGCTCGCCGCTTCGCCTTCCAGCATCGGTGCAATGAACACACGCTCACGGGCAGCGGCCAGCGTCTGGCCATCGGCTTCAAGGGCGCGGGCGTGAACGGTGCCAGTGCGCACTTGCTGCTCTTCCGGCATTTCCCCGAGCTTCTGGAAGCTAGGATGGCTCAGGGCGGTCAGCGCAGCTTTCGGCTGATTGCGCGTCATGGCCAGTTCGGCGGAAAGCGTATTGGCGAAAATCTGCTGGCCTGGCTTGAGTTGCTCCACCGGCACTTGTTGCAGGATTTGCGCGGACTGGCCGGCATTGCCTTGGCGGTAAGCCTGGTCCGCCGCGCTCAGGCGCAGCAGGGCGGCTTGTTCCGGGGTTTTAGCCTGCGCAGCCTGTTCGAGCAGTTGCTCGATGCTGGCGTCCGGAGTCCGTGGAAGTTCGCCAAGGCTGGAGGAAGGGGAGCTGGCACACGCGGCCAACAAGGCAGCGAGGCAGAGGGCAGTGAACAGCCGCAGGCAAGCGATCATGTAAGTGTTCCTGATACTCGATCAAATTAGCGTGGAATTGTACCCAAGCACTGGCCGGGGCGCGATGTTACTGGCGTGAATCGGTCAATTTAGCTGGAGTAAATGTTGCGGCAGCGCACAACCGGGCGAAAAACCGCACTCGGCCGGAGCGCATCGCAAGCCTCATGACGCGCTACAATGGCCGCTTTTACCGATCACGAGGTGTGCGCTTTGACTGCTCCAGGTCCTTTGAATTCCGCTGCTGGCTCGCTTTATGTGGTGGCGACGCCCATCGGCAACCTGGACGACATCAGCGCCCGGGCCTTGAAAATCCTCCGTGAAGTGGCCCTGATTGCAGCGGAAGACACCCGGCATTCGGCGCGCCTGATGCAGCACTTCGGCATCGGCACGCCCTTGGCCGCATGTCACGAACACAACGAACGGGATGAGGGTAGCCGCTTTATTACGCGGTTGTTGGCGGGCGACAACATCGCGCTGATCTCCGATGCCGGCACGCCGCTGATTTCCGATCCGGGTTATCACCTGGTGCGTCAGGCCCGTGCGGCCGGGATCAACGTGGTGCCGGTGCCGGGTGCCTGTGCGTTGATCGCAGCGCTGTCGGCGGCGGGCTTGCCGTCCGACCGTTTTATCTTCGAAGGCTTTCTGCCGGCCAAGTCGGTCGGACGCAAGGCGCGTCTGGAAGCGGTTAAAGAAGAGCCGCGCACATTGATTTTCTATGAAGCGCCGCATCGCATTCTCGAATGCCTGCAGGATATGGAAGCAGTGTTTGGCGGCGAGCGTCAGGCTCTGCTGGCGCGGGAAATCACCAAAACCTTCGAAACCCTTAAAGGCCTGCCGCTCAGCGAGCTGCGTGCGTTCGTCGAGTCCGACAGCAATCAGCAGCGCGGTGAGTGCGTAGTGCTGGTGGCCGGCTGGACCGCGCCGGAGTCGGAGGACGCGGTCAGCAGCGAAGCCATGCGCATCCTCGATCTGCTTCTGGAGGAAATGCCACTCAAGCGCGCCGCCGCACTGGCAGCGCAAATCACTGGCGAGCGCAAAAACGTGTTGTATCAGGTGGCGCTGGATAAACAGAAAGGCGTGTAAGCCGTCGCCCATGGCGGTATGGAGGGTTTTAGCGCTTGTTCTTCCGGCGCTCTGCCGTTAACCTTCGCGGCGGAGAGTCGATCGGACAGTCGCTGCCCTCTATGAGAATTAGGGGGGAGGAAAGTCCGGGCTCCATAGGGCGAAGTGCCAGGTAATGCCTGGGAGGCGTGAGCCTACGGAAAGTGCCACAGAAAATAACCGCCTAAGCGCGCAAGCGCCGGTAAGGGTGAAAAGGTGCGGTAAGAGCGCACCGCACGTCTGGCAACAGTTCGTGGCTAGGTAAACCCCACTTGGAGCAAGACCAAATAGGGTCCCAAGGCGTGGCCCGCGCTGGGACCGGGTAGGTTGCTAAAGATGTCCAGTGATGGCCATCGTAGACGAATGACTGTTCAAGACAGAACCCGGCTTACAGATCGACTCTCCACCTTTTTCTTTCCCTGCTTGAAACAAAGAAGACGCGGCTGTGTAATATCAGCCGGCCTGGTCTGAAATTCCGGCAGCGGCAAACGCGGTAATAGCCTTTTCCCACCCTGCTTCAATCAACAGCCGAAGCGCCTTTGTAATACCGAAAAAATCTTACTCTTAACAAACTACTTTAACTTTCGAGCGCAGCTTTCAGTGCTGCATCAAGTTATTGACCAAAACTTCACGTCAGATTCTCGTTGAACCTCCTTTTACGTCGCTAAATCTCCGTTCTGTAAGGCTTTTCCTTTAATCCGCGCCTTGACGGTGTGGTGGGCGCATTCCTATAGTGTGCGCAAGTGGCGGAAAGTGGCATGAAGTGGGTTTTTTGAGCTCAAAACGATAAAAATTGGAGAAACGCTGACGTGTTTCGCGGAGCTAACGCTATCAGTCTCGATGCAAAGGGCCGTCTCGCCATGCCGAGCCGGTACCGTGACGAGCTCGATTCGCGCAGTTCCGGCCAATTGATCGTGACCATTGATGCCGTTGATCCATGCCTGTGTGTCTATCCGCTCGATGAGTGGGAAATTATTGAAACCAAGTTGCGCGCACTCCCTTCGCTTCGCGAAGAGAACCGTCGCCTGCAACGTTTATTGATTGGTAATGCCGTCGACCTCGAACTCGATGGCAGTGGTCGTTTCCTGGTTCCGCCGCGTTTGCGCGAATACGCCAAGCTCGATAAGCGCGCGATGCTGGTCGGCCAACTGAACAAGTTCCAATTGTGGGACGAGGATGCATGGAACGCGGTATCTGCCGCTGACCTTGCTGCTATTCAACAACCGGGCGCGATGCCTGATGAACTGCGTGATTTGATCCTGTGACTATTGATAGCGGCTTTAACCACATCACCGTACTGCTTGACGAAGCCGTCGAGGCTCTCGCCGTACGTCCTGATGGCTGCTATCTGGATGGCACGTTCGGGCGCGGCGGGCACAGCCGGTTGATCCTCAGCCAGCTCGGGCCGGACGGTCGACTCATCGGATTCGACAAGGATCCTCAAGCGATTGCCACCGGGCAAACGCTAGCGGCCGAAGACGGCCGCTTTGTCGTTGTGCAGCGCAGCTTTGCCGAGCTCGGTTCGGTGGTTGCCGAGCAAGGCCTGACCGGCAAGGTCAGCGGCATTCTGCTCGACCTCGGCGTGTCGTCGCCGCAGCTCGATGACGCCGAGCGCGGCTTCAGTTTCCTCAATGACGGGCCGCTGGACATGCGCATGGACCCGTCCCGTGGCATCAGCGCTGCCGAATTCGTCAACACCGCGCCTGTGGAAGAAATCGCCCGGGTGTTCAAGGAATACGGCGAAGAACGTTTCTCCGGGCGTATGGCCCGTGCCGTTGCCGAGCGTCGTGACATCAAGCCGTTCGAGCGCACCGCCGATCTGGCCGAAGTGCTGAAAGTCGCCAACCCGGCGTGGGAAAAGGGCAAGAACCCGGCCACCCGCGCGTTCCAGGGGTTGCGCATTCACGTCAATAACGAACTCGGCGATCTGGAAGCCGGTCTCGACGCCGCGCTGGAAGCGCTGGAAGTTGGCGGCCGTCTGGTGGTGATCAGCTTCCACTCGCTGGAAGACCGCATCGTCAAACTGTTCATGCGCAAGCTGGTGAAAGGTGAGGCCGACAATTTGCCGCGCAACCTGCCGGTTCGCCACGTCGCCTTCGAACCGAAAATCAAAATCCACGGCAAAGCGCAGACGGCCTCCGACGCCGAACTCAAAGCCAACCCACGTTCCCGTAGCGCCGTCATGCGTGTCGCGGAGAAGTTGCGGTGAGCAAGCTTTTCGCCAAACCACTGCCCGGCGGCAGCTTTCTGATGCTGCTGCTGTTTATCGGCGTGCTGTTTTCGGCCATTGCCGTGTCGTACAGCGCACACTGGAACCGGCAGTTGCTCAACACCCTTTATAACGAACTCAGCGTGCGCGACAAGGCGCAGGCCGAGTGGGGCCGCTTGATTCTCGAGCAGAGCACCTGGACTGCGCACAGCCGCATCGAAGTGCTGGCCACCGAACAACTGAAGATGCACATCCCTGGCGCCGCCGACGTGAAGATGGTGGCGCCATGATGAAACTCGAAGGCGCGCTGTTCCCATGGCGCTTCCGCCTGATGGTGGCGCTACTCGGTCTGATGGTCGCGGCGATCTGCTGGCGGATCATCGACCTGCAAGTGGTCGACCGTGACTTCCTCAAAGGGCAGGGCGATGCGCGCAGCCTGCGGCATATTCCGATTCCGGCGCACCGTGGCCTGATCACCGACCGTAACGGCGAGCCTCTGGCTGTCAGTACCCCAGTGACCACGCTGTGGGCCAACGCCAAGGAAATGCAGTCGGCCAAAGAGAAGTGGCCGGCACTCGCCGCCGCGCTGGGCCAGAACCCGAAAGCCCTGAGCGAACGCCTCGAAGCCCAGGCCAACAAAGAATTCATTTATCTGGTGCGCGGGCTGACCCCCGAGCAGGGTCAGGCTGTGCTCGATCTGAAAGTGCCGGGCGTCTACGGCATCGAAGAATTCCGCCGCTTCTACCCGGCCGGTGAAGTCACCGCGCACATGGTCGGCTTTACCGACATCGACGATCACGGTCGCGAAGGCGTCGAGCTGGCCTATGACGAATGGCTGGCCGGGGTGCCGGGCAAACGACAAGTCATCAAGGATCGCCGTGGCCGGTTGATCAAGGATGTTCAAGTCACCAAGAACGCCAAGGCTGGCAAGCCCTTGGCGTTGTCGATTGACCTGCGTCTGCAATACCTGGCCAACCGCGAGCTGCGCAACGCGATCATCGAAAACGGTGCCAAGGCCGGCAGTCTGGTGATCATGGATGTGAAGACCGGCGAGATCCTGGCCATGGTCAACCAGCCGACCTACAACCCGAACAACCGTCGCAACCTGCAACCGGCGATGATGCGCAACCGCGCCATGATCGACGTGTTCGAGCCGGGTTCGACCATGAAAGCCATTTCCATGAGCGCGGCAATCGAAACCGGCCGCTGGAAACCGAGCGACACCGTCGAGGTGTATCCGGGCTCGTTGCAGATCGGCAAATACACCATTAAAGACGTGTCGAAGACCGAAGGGCCAGTGCTCGATCTGACCGGCATCCTGATCAATTCCAGTAACGTCGGCATGAGTAAAGTCGCCTTCGATATCGGCGGCGAAACCATTTTCCGTCTCGCGCAGAAAGTCGGCCTCGGTCAGGACACCGGCCTGGGCTTCCCCGGCGAACGCGTCGGCAATCTGCCCAACTACCGCGAATGGCGCAAGGCTGAAACTGCAACCTTGTCTTACGGCTATGGTATTTCCGTGACCGCGATCCAGTTGGTGCACGCGTTCTCGGCACTGGCCAACAACGGTCGTCTCGCGCCGCTGACGCTGATCAAAACCGACAAGATGCCGCAGACCACCCAAGTGCTGCCGGAAGCCGTGGCGAAAACCATGCAGGGCATGTTGCAGCAGGTAATCGAAGCGCCGCGCGGCGTGTTCCGTGCGCAGGTGCCGGCTTATCACGTCGGCGGCAAGTCGGGTACCGCGCGCAAGACCTCGGTCGGCACCAAGGGCTACGCAGAAAATTCCTACCGTTCGCTGTTCGCCGGCTTCGGCCCGATGAGCGATCCGCGTTACGCCATTGTTGTGGTGATTGATGAGCCAACCAAGGCCGGTTACTTCGGTGGTCTGGTGTCCGCGCCGGTATTCAGCCGTGTGATGTCCGGCACCCTGCGCCTGATGAACGTGACCCCGGACAACCTGCCGACCACCCAACAGGCCAACGCCACCCCGGTCGTTCCGCTGAAAGCCAATGGAGGGCGCGGCTGATGTCATTAAGTCTGAACAAGATATTTCCCCACGCCGGCCACGATCTGTTGATCCGTGAACTGGCGCTGGACAGCCGCAACGTGCGCGCCGGCGATCTGTTTCTCGCCGTGCCCGGCGGCCGTTTCGATGGCCGTGCGCATATCGCGGATGCCTTGCAACGCGGCGCAGCTGCCGTGGCGTATGAGGTCGAAGGCGCCACCGTATTGCCGATCACTGACGTGCCGCTGATCCCGGTCAAGGGTCTGGCGGCGCAACTTTCGGACATTGCCGGGCGTTTTTACGGTGAGCCGAGTCATCACCTGAACCTGATCGGCGTCACTGGCACCAACGGCAAGACCAGCGTGACCCAACTGGTCGCGCAGGCACTTGATCTGCTCGGCCAGCATTGCGGCATCGTCGGCACCCTCGGTTCCGGTTTCTACGGTGCGCTGGAAAGCGGCCTGCACACCACGCCGAATCCGATTGCCGTGCAAGCAACCCTGGGTGACCTGAAAAAGGCCGGTGCGAAAGCCGTGGCCATGGAAGTGTCGTCCCACGGTCTGGATCAGGGCCGGGTCACCGCGCTGGCCTTCGACGTGGCGGTGATGACCAACCTGTCCCGCGATCACCTGGATTATCACGGCACCATGCAGGCGTACGCCGAGGCCAAGGCCCGGCTGTTCGCCTGGAATGACCTGAAGTGCCGCGTGGTCAACCTCGACGACGATTTCGGCCGGCAACTGGCGGCGGAAAAACGCGAGTCGCGTTTGATCACCTACAGCCTGCTGGATAGCAGCGCCTACCTGTTTTGCCGCGAAGCGCAGTTCGACGATCATGGCGTGCGCGCCACGCTGGTCACGCCGCAGGGCGAGCATCACCTGCGCAGTACGCTGCTTGGTCGTTTCAACCTGAGTAACGTGCTGGCCGCAGTCGGCGCCTTGCTCGGTCTGGATTACGCCCTCGACGAAATTCTCAAAGTGCTGCCGAAGCTCGAAGGCCCGGCCGGTCGCATGCAGCGTCTGGGTGGCGGCACGCAGCCGCTGGTGGTGGTCGATTACGCCCACACCCCTGATGCACTGGAAAAAGTTCTCACAGCACTGCGCCCGCACGTCAAAGGCCAGCTCCTGTGCCTGTTCGGTTGCGGTGGCGATCGTGATCGCGGCAAACGTCCGTTGATGGCCGAAGTGGTCGAGCGTCTGGCTGACCAGGTGTTGGTCACCGACGACAACCCGCGCACCGAAGATCCTGCGGTGATTTTCGACGACATCCGCGCCGGTTTCACCGCTGTGGATAAAGTCACTTTCGTCGCCGGTCGCGGCCAGGCCATTGCGCAATTGATTGCTGGCGCAACCGCTGATGACGTCATTGTGCTGGCCGGCAAAGGTCACGAGGACTATCAGGAAATCAACGGCGTGCGCCATGCCTTTTCCGATCTGGTCGAGGCCGATCATGCCCTGACCGCGTGGGAGGTGGCCCATGCTTAAGGCCCTGACACTCAGTGAACTGACCAACGTCCTCGAAGCCCGTTTGATCGGCGCTGACGCGAGTTTCGACGGCGTCAGTATCGACAGCCGTGCGATCCAGCCCGGCCAGTTGTTCATCGCCCTGACCGGCCCGCGTTTCGACGGTCATGACTACCTGAACGACGTTGCCGGCAAAGGCGCCGTGGCGGCACTGGTCGAGCGCGAAGTCGCCGACAGCGCGTTGCCGCAATTGCTGGTCAAGGACACCCGTCAGGCCCTCGGCCAACTCGGCGCGTTGAACCGTGCTGCGTTCACCCAGCCAGTGGCGGCGGTGACCGGTTCCAGTGGCAAGACCACGGTCAAGGAAATGCTCGCGAGCATCCTGCGCACGCGCGGTCCGGTGCTGGCGACCCGTGGCAACCTGAACAACGACCTCGGCGTACCGCTGACCCTGATCGAACTGGCGCCGGAACACACCTCCGCCGTGATCGAACTGGGCGCTTCGCGTCTCGGTGAAATCGCCTACACCGTCGGCCTGACCAAGCCGCACGTAGCGATTCTGAACAACGCCGGCACCGCTCACGTCGGTGAGTTCGGCGGTCCGGAAAAAATCGTCGAAGCCAAAGGCGAAATCATCGAGGGTCTGGCCGCCGATGGCATCGCCGTGCTCAACCTCGATGACAAGGCTTTTGGTATCTGGAAGACCCGCGCGGCCGGCCGTCAGGTGCTGACCTTCGCCCTGAGCAACAGCGAGGCGAATTTCCACGCCAGCGATCTGGCCACTGATGCCCGTGGTTGCCCGGCGTTCAACCTGCACACCCCTGAAGGTAGCGAGCGCGTGCAACTGAACCTGCTCGGTACTCATAACGTCGCCAATGCCCTGGCTGCCGCCGCTGCTGCTCACGCCTTGGGCGTGTCGCTGTTCGGCATCGCCACCGGCCTCGGTGCGGTGCAACCGGTCAAGGGGCGCACCGTCGCGCAACTGGCAAAAAACGGCATGCGCGTGATCGATGACACCTACAACGCAAACCCCACCTCGATGTGCGCGGCCGTTGATATACTCGCCGGCTTTTCCGGCCGCACCGTCCTGGTGCTCGGCGATATCGGCGAGTTGGGCGACTGGGCGGAGCAGGGGCACCGCGACGTGGGCGAGTACGCCCGAGGCAAGGTTTCTGCGCTTTACGCGGTCGGGCCGAACATGGTCCACGCGGTAAACGCTTTCGGTGAGCAGGCGCAGCACTTCGGCACCCAGGCCGAGCTGATCCAGGCCCTCGCCGCCGAGCAGGACACAAACACCACCATTTTGATCAAGGGTTCGCGCAGCGCAGCGATGGAAAACATCGTTGCGGCTCTGTGCGGGTCCAGTCTGGAGAAACATTAATGCTGCTGCTGCTAGCGGAGTATCTGCAACAGTTCTACAAAGGCTTCGCGGTCTTCCAGTACCTGACCCTGCGCGGGATTCTCGGTGTGCTGACCGCGCTGGTCTTGTCGCTGTGCTATGGCCCGTGGATGATCCGTACTCTGCAGAACCGTCAGATCGGCCAATCGGTACGTAACGACGGCCCGCAATCGCACCTGTCAAAATCCGGTACGCCGACCATGGGTGGCGCGCTGATTCTGTCTTCGATCGGCGTCAGCACCTTGCTCTGGGCTGACCTGAGCAACCGCTACGTCTGGGTGGTGCTGCTGGTGACCCTGCTGTTCGGCGCCATCGGCTGGGTCGACGATTACCGCAAAGTCATCGAGAAGAACTCCCGTGGCCTGCCGAGCCGCTGGAAGTATTTCTGGCAGTCGGTGTTCGGTCTCGGCGCTGCGATCTTCCTTTATATGACTGCCGCGACGCCGGTGGAAACCACGCTGATTCTGCCGATGCTCAAGGACTACAGCATTCCGCTGGGCGCCGGTTTCATCGTGCTGACCTACTTCGTGATTGTCGGCTCGAGCAACGCAGTCAACCTGACTGACGGCCTCGACGGCCTGGCGATCATGCCAACCGTAATGGTCGGCGGTGGCCTGGGGATTTTCTGCTACCTGTCGGGTAACGTGAAATTCGCCGAATACCTGCTGATTCCTTACGTGCCGGGCGCAGGCGAATTGATCGTGTTCTGCGGTGCGCTGATCGGTGCCGGTCTCGGTTTTCTCTGGTTCAACACCTATCCGGCGCAAGTGTTCATGGGCGACGTCGGTGCCCTGGCACTCGGCGCGGCACTGGGCACCATCGCGGTGATCGTTCGTCAGGAAATCGTCCTGTTCATCATGGGCGGCGTGTTCGTGATGGAAACCCTGTCAGTGGTCATTCAGGTTGCCTCCTTTAAGCTGACCGGTCGCCGCGTGTTCCGCATGGCGCCGATTCACCACCACTTTGAACTCAAGGGCTGGCCCGAGCCGCGCGTGATCGTCCGTTTCTGGATCATCACCGTGATTCTTGTCCTGGTCGGCCTTGCCACCCTGAAGCTGAGGTAGAACGAGTGTCTCTGATCGCTTCTGACCACTTCCGCATCGTTGTCGGCCTCGGCAAGAGCGGCATGTCCCTGGTTCGCTTCCTGGCGAACCGGGGCACGTCGTTTGCTGTGGCCGACACGCGGGAAAATCCACCGGAACTGGCCACGCTCAAGCGTGACTATCCGCACGTGGAAGTGCGTTGTGGCGAGCTGGACGTCGAATTCCTCTGCCGTGCCGACGAGCTTTACGTGAGCCCCGGCCTGGCGCTGGCGACCCCGGCCCTGCAAGCCGCCGCTGCCCGTGGCGTGAAAATGTCCGGCGACATCGAACTGTTCGCGCGTAACGCGCGGGCGCCGATCGTCGCGATCACCGGCTCCAACGCGAAAAGCACCGTGACCACGCTGGTCGGCGAGATGGCGGCTGCGGCGGGCAAACGCGTCGCCGTTGGCGGCAACCTCGGCACCCCGGCGCTGGACCTGCTCAGCGATGACGTCGAGCTGTACGTCATGGAGTTGTCGAGTTTCCAGCTGGAAACCACCGACCAGCTCAACGCCGAAGTCGCCACCGTGCTGAACATCAGCGAAGACCACATGGATCGCTACAGCGGTCTGCCGGCCTATCACCTGGCCAAGCACCGGATCTTCCGGGGCGCGAAGCAATTTGTGGTCAACCGTCAGGATGCCCTGAGCCGTCCATTGATCGGTGAAGGTCAGCCATGCTGGACCTTTGGCCTGAGCAAACCGGATTTCAAGGCGTTCGGTATTCGCGAAGAAGACGGCGAGAAGTACCTGGCCTTCGAATTCCAGAACCTGATGCCGGTGCGTGAACTGAAGATTCGCGGCGCGCACAACCAGTCCAACGCCCTCGCCGCATTGGCACTGGGTCACGCGGTGGGCCTGCCGTTCGACGCCATGCTCTCTGCATTGCGTACGTTTGCCGGCCTCGAGCATCGCTGCCAGTGGGTGCGCGATCTCGACGGCGTGGCCTATTACAACGATTCCAAAGCCACCAACGTTGGTGCGGCTCTGGCCGCCATCGAAGGTTTGGGCGCGGACATCGACGGCAAGGTCATTCTGATCGCCGGCGGTGACGGCAAAGGCGCCGAATTCAACGATCTGCGCGATCCGGTGGCGGCCAACTGCCGCGCCGTGGTGCTGATGGGGCGTGACTCCGACAAGATCGGCGAGGCCATTGGCGATGCCGTGCCGCTGATCCGCGCGACCTCGCTGGTCGACGCCGTCGCGCAATGCCGCGCCGCTGCCCAGCCGGGTGACGTGGTGCTGCTGTCGCCGGCCTGCGCCAGTTTCGACATGTTCAAGAATTACGAAGACCGTGGTCACCAGTTCGTCCGCGCTGTGGAGGAACTGGCATGAACTTGAGAAACATCATCAAGCCGTACCCGTCGCCGCTGATCACCGGGCGTGGCATCGACCTCGACTTCCCGATGCTCGCCGGTTGCCTGGCGCTGCTCGGCCTGGGCCTGATCATGATCGCTTCGGCGTCCACCGAAGTGGCGGCGGCGCAGTCGGGCAGTCCGCTGTATTACATGATTCGCCACCTTATCTATGTGGTGCTGGGCCTGGGTGCGTGCATTGTCACCATGATGATCCCGATCGCCACTTGGCAGCGCCTCGGCTGGATGATGCTGATCGGTGCGTTCGGCCTGTTGGTGATGGTGATCATCCCCGGCATCGGCCGCGAAGTGAACGGTTCGATGCGCTGGATCGGTTTCAGCTTCTTCAACGTGCAGCCGTCGGAAATCGCCAAGGTGTTCGTGGTGATCTACCTCGCCGGTTATCTGGTGCGCCGGCAGAAAGAAGTGCGCGAGAGCTGGATGGGCTTCTTCAAGCCGTTCATCGTCCTGCTGCCGATGGCCGGTCTGTTGCTGATGGAACCGGACTTCGGTGCCACCGTAGTCATGATGGGCGCGGCGGCGGCGATGCTGTTCCTTGGCGGGGTCGGGCTGTTCCGCTTCTCGCTGATGGTGGTGCTGGCGGTTGGCGCGGTGGTTTTGCTGATCCAGATGCAGCCGTATCGAATGGCGCGTCTGACCAACTTCGCCGACCCGTGGGCCGACCAGTTCGGCGCCGGTTATCAGCTGTCGCAGGCCTTGATCGCTTTCGGTCGCGGCGAGTGGCTGGGCGTCGGCCTGGGCAACAGCGTGCAGAAACAGTTTTATCTGCCGGAAGCGCATACCGACTTCGTGTTCTCAGTGCTCGCCGAAGAACTCGGTGCAGTCGGTTCGCTGTGCACCGTCGCGCTGTTCGTGTTCGTGTGTATTCGCGGCATGTACATCGGCCTGTGGGCGGAGAAGGCCAAGCAGTTCTTTGCCGCTTACGTGGCTTACGGCTTGTCGTTCCTGTGGATTGGTCAGTTCCTGATCAACATCGGTGTGAACGTCGGCCTGCTGCCAACCAAGGGTCTGACCTTGCCGTTCCTCAGTTACGGCGGCAGCTCGCTGGTGATCTGCTGCGCCTGTCTGGGCCTGTTGCTGCGCATCGAGTGGGAGAGTCGAACCCACCTGGGCAGCGAAGAGATGGAATTCCAGGAGAGCGACTTCGCCGAGGAGCCGACTCATGGGCGCTAACGTATTGATCATGGCCGGCGGTACCGGCGGCCACGTGTTCCCGGCGCTGGCCTGTGCCCGCGAGTTTCAGGCGCGCGGCTACACCGTGCACTGGCTCGGCACGCCACGCGGGATCGAAAACGAACTGGTTCCGGCGGCAGGGCTTGAACTGCACCGGATCAACGCCAGCGGTCTGCGCGGCAAGGGCAAGCTGTCGCTGCTCAAGGCGCCGCTGATGCTGCTGAAATCGGTGTGGCAGGCGCGGGCGATCATGCGCCGCCTGAAACCGGTGTGCGTGGTTGGCTTCGGCGGTTATGTGACCGGCCCCGGCGGTCTTGCCGCAAAACTGGCCGGCGTGCCAGTGATCGTTCACGAGCAGAACGCTGTCGCCGGCACCGCCAATCGGTTGCTGGTGCCGTTCGCCGCCCGAGTGTGTGAAGCGTTCCCCGACACCTTTACTCTGTCGGACAGCCGCCGTACCACCGGTAATCCGGTGCGCAGCGAGCTGTTCCTCGACACATCGCGACCGGCGCTGACCGGGCGCAAAGCGCGTTTGCTGATCCTTGGCGGCAGCCTGGGCGCAGAACCGTTGAACAAATTGCTGCCTGAAGCCCTGGCCCAAGTCGCTGCCGACCTGCGCCCGGAAGTGTTTCATCAGGCCGGCAAAAATCACGATGAAGTGACTGCCGAGCGTTACCGCGCCGTGGGTGTGGAAGCGCAGGTGCAGCCGTTCATCAAAGACATGGCCCAGGCCTATGGCTGGGCTGACCTGGTGGTGTGCCGCGCTGGCGCGTTGACCATCAGTGAGCTGGCGGCCGCCGGTCTGCCCTCGATGCTGGTGCCTTTGCCCCACGCGATCGACGATCACCAGACCCGCAACGCCGATTATTTGGCCCGCGAAGGCGCTGCCTTCCTGATGCCGCAAAGAACGACTGGTGCCGCGGATCTTGCCGCGCGCCTGACAGAGGTCTTGATGCAACCGCAACGACTTGAAGCAATGGCCCAAGTGGCCCGCCGACTGGCCAAACCCGATGCCACCCGTAGCGTGGTCGATACCTGTCTGGAGGTGGCCCATGGTTGAGAATCAGAAAGCCATGCCACAACCGGAAATGCGCCGCATCCGTCGCATCCACTTCGTCGGCATCGGCGGCGTGGGCATGTGCGGTATCGCTGAAGTGTTGTTGAACCTGGGCTATCAAGTCTCCGGTTCCGACCTGAAAGCCTCGCCGGTCACCGAGCGCCTGGAAACCTTCGGCGCGCAGATCTTCATCGGTCACCGTGCCGAGAACGCCGCTACCGCCGACGTGCTGGTGGTGTCGAGCGCGGTAAACACGTCCAACCCGGAAGTGGCGACTGCCCTTGAGCGCCGCATTCCAGTGGTGCCGCGCGCAGAAATGCTCGCCGAGCTGATGCGCTATCGCCACGGCATCGCCGTCGCCGGTACCCACGGCAAAACCACCACCACCAGCCTGATCGCTTCGGTGTTCGCGGCCGGTGGTCTGGACCCGACATTCGTGATCGGTGGTCGCCTCAATGCAGCGGGCACCAATGCCCAGCTCGGCACCAGCCGTTACCTGATTGCCGAAGCCGACGAAAGCGATGCGAGCTTCCTGCATCTGCAGCCGCTGGTGGCCGTGGTCACCAACATCGACGCCGACCACATGGCGACCTACGACGGTGACTTCAACAAACTGAAGAAAACCTTCGTCGAATTCCTGCACAACCTGCCGTTCTACGGTTTGGCGGTGATGTGCCTGGACGATCCGGTGGTGCGCGAAATCCTGCCGCTGGTCAAGCGTCCGACCGTGACCTACGGCTTCAGCGAAGACGCCGATGTGCGCGCGATCAATGTCCGTCAGCAGGGCATGCAGACCTTCTTCACCGTCTTGCGCCCGGATCGCGAGCCGCTGGATGTGTCGGTGAACATGCCCGGCAACCACAACGTGCTCAACTCGCTGGCGACCATCTGCATCGCCACCGACGAAGGCGTCAGCGATGAAGCCATCGTTCAGGGCCTGTCAGGCTTCCAGGGCGTCGGTCGACGCTTTCAGGTCTACGGCGAGCTGCCGGTGGACGGCGGCAACGTGATGCTGGTCGACGACTACGGTCACCACCCGACCGAAGTCGCTGCGGTGATCAAAGCTGTGCGCGGTGGCTGGCCGGAGCGTCGTCTGGTGATGGTCTACCAGCCGCACCGCTACAGCCGCACCCGTGATCTGTACGACGACTTCGTCAATGTACTGGCCGACGCCAACGTGCTGCTGCTGATGGAAGTCTATCCGGCCGGCGAAGAGCCGATCCCTGGCGCCGACAGCCGCAAGCTGTGCAACAGCATCCGCCAGCGCGGTCAGCTCGACCCGATCTACATCGAGCGGGGCGTTGACCTGGCGCCGTTGGTCAAGCCGCTGCTGCGCGCCGGCGACATTCTGCTGTGCCAGGGCGCTGGTGATATCGGCGGTCTCGCGCCGAAGCTGTTGAAAAGTGAATTGTTCGCCGGCGCCGTGGCGGCGCCGGTCGAGGGGAAGTTGAAATGACTGCTGCCTACGCCAAGCTGTTCTCCACCATCGCGCCGAAAGACTTCGGCCGCGTCGCCGTGCTCTTCGGCGGCCTGAGTGCCGAGCGTGAGGTTTCGCTGAAATCCGGCAACGCCGTGCTCGAGGCGCTGCAAAGCGCTGGCGTCGATGCGTTCGGCATCGATGTCGGTGAAGACTTCCTGCAGCGTCTGCTCAGCGAAAAGATCGACCGCGCGTTCATCATTCTCCACGGTCGCGGCGGTGAAGACGGCAGCATGCAGGGCCTGCTCGAGTGCGCTGGCATCCCTTACACCGGCAGCGGCATTCTTGCTTCCGCACTGGCGATGGACAAACTGCGCACCAAGCAGGTCTGGCACAGCCTTGGCATTCCGACGCCACGTCACGCCGTGCTGTGCAGCGAAGCCGATTGTATTTCGGCGGCGACGGAACTGGGCCTGCCTTTGATCGTCAAACCGGCGCATGAAGGTTCAAGTATCGGGATGGCCAAAGTGAATTCTGCGTCCGAGTTGATCGACGCATGGAAAGCGGCCAGTACCTACGATTCGCAAGTCTTGGTTGAGCAATGGATTCAAGGTCCGGAGTTCACCATCGCCACCCTGCGTGACCAGGTGTTGCCTCCAATCGCCCTGGGTACACCGCACACATTTTACGACTACGACGCCAAGTACATCGCCAACGATACCCAGTACCGCATTCCGTGCGGGCTGGACGCGGCCAAGGAACAGGAACTCATGGAACTCACGGCCAAGGCCTGTGAGGCGCTGGGTATCGCCGGTTGGGGTCGGGCGGACGTGATGCAGGACGCCGACGGGCAGTTCTGGTTCCTCGAAGTCAATACCGCACCGGGCATGACCGATCACAGCCTGGTGCCGATGGCGGCGCGGGCTGCCGGTCTGGATTTCCAGCAACTGGTTCTGGCCATTCTGGCCGCCAGCGTTGAAGACGCAGGCGCAACAGAGGCGCGAGGTTAAGACCATGCAAGGCGCTCATCTCAGACATCAGCCACCCGCACCCGGCCGCAAGCCGGTGCCGCGGGGTGCCAGCCGAATGGTGGCGAAAGAGCCGATGTCCGCGCGCCTGCCGAAAGCCAATTTCAGCTTTCTGAAAAGTCTGTTCTGGCCGGTGCTGCTGGTGGCGCTGGGGTTTGGCACCTACGAAGGCGCGCAGCGTTTGCTGCCGTACGCCGACCGGCCGATCAGCAAGATCGCGGTGCAGGGCGACCTCAGCTACATCAGCCAGCAGGCGGTGCAGCAGCGGATCGCGCCGTTCGTGGCGTCGAGCTTCTTCACCATCGACCTCGCCGGTATGCGTACCGAGCTCGAGCAGATGCCCTGGATCGCCCACGCCGAAGTGCGTCGGGTGTGGCCGGATCAGGTAGTGATCCGCCTCGAAGAGCAATTGCCGGTGGCGCGTTGGGGCGACGAGTCGTTGCTCAACAACCAGGGCCAGGCGTTCACGCCCAAGGAACTGGCGAATTATGAACACCTGCCGCAGCTGTTCGGCCCACAACGGGCTCAGCAGCAGGTAATGCAGCAGTATCAGGTGCTGAGCCAGATGCTGCGGCCGCTGGGTTTTTCGATCGCACGCCTGGAATTGCGTGAACGCGGCAGCTGGTTCCTGACCACCGGTGCCGGCAGTTCCGGCCCCGGCATCGAGTTGCTGCTGGGACGCGGCAACCTGGTGGAAAAGATGCGCCGCTTTATCGCCATCTATGACAAGACGCTGAAAGAGCAGATTACGAACATTGCGCGCATCGATCTGCGCTACGCCAACGGCCTCGCTGTTGGCTGGCGGGAACCCGTAGCGCCGACGACAGCCCAACCCGCTGTCGCAAAGAATTAAGAAGAGGCAGGACCCATGGCAAACGTGCAAAGCGGCAAAATGATCGTCGGTCTGGATATCGGCACCTCCAAAGTGGTGGCGCTGGTAGGCGAGGTCGCGGACGACGGCCAGCTGGAAATCGTCGGGATCGGCACGCATCCGTCCCGCGGCCTGAAGAAGGGCGTGGTGGTCAACATCGAATCCACCGTGCAGTCGATCCAGCGCGCGATCGAAGAAGCCCAACTGATGGCCGGCTGCCGCATTCACTCGGCGTTCGTCGGGGTGGCCGGCAATCACATCCGCAGCCTGAATTCCCACGGCATCGTTGCGATCCGTGATCGCGAAGTCAGCTCGGCTGACCTTGAGCGTGTGCTCGACGCCGCTCAGGCCGTAGCGATCCCGGCTGACCAGCGCGTGCTGCACACCCTGCCGCAGGATTACGTGATCGATAACCAGGAAGGCGTGCGCGAGCCGCTGGGCATGTCCGGCGTGCGTCTGGAAGCCAAGGTTCACGTGGTTACCTGCGCCGTCAACGCTGCTCAGAACATTGAAAAATGCGTGCGTCGCTGCGGTCTGGAAATCGACGACATCATTCTCGAGCAACTGGCCTCGGCCTACTCGGTCCTCACCGACGACGAGAAAGAACTGGGCGTGTGCCTGGTCGACATCGGCGGCGGCACCACCGACATCGCGATCTTCACCGAAGGCGCGATCCGTCACACCGCCGTAATCCCGATTGCCGGTGATCAAGTGACCAACGACATCGCCATGGCGTTGCGCACCCCGACCCAGTACGCCGAAGAGATCAAGATCCGTTACGCCTGCGCCCTGGCCAAACTGGCCGGTGCCGGTGAAACCATCAAGGTGCCGAGCGTTGGCGACCGTCCACCGCGTGAGCTGTCGCGTCAGGCCTTGGCCGAAGTGGTCGAGCCGCGTTACGACGAACTGTTCACCCTGATCCAGGCCGAGCTGCGTCGCAGCGGCTACGAAGACCTGATCCCGGCGGGCATCGTGCTCACCGGCGGTACGTCGAAAATGGAAGGCGCCACTGAACTGGCCGAAGAAATCTTCCACATGCCGGTGCGCCTCGGTGTGCCGCATGGCGTGAAAGGTCTGGATGACGTGGTGCGCAACCCGATTTATTCCACTGGCGTCGGCTTGTTGATGTACGGCCTGCAAAAGCAGTCCGATGGAGTTTCGTTCTCCGGCATCGGCAGCCGCGACAGCTACAGCAGCGAAGAGCCTCAGGCGCCGCTGCTGGACCGACTGAAAAAGTGGGTTCAGGGCAATTTTTAAAAGCTTTACCGCAACACCGCTACAAACAGCAGTAGGCGAAAAAACTAGAGAATGTAAGGAGAGGGAAAATGTTCGAACTCGTAGACAACATCCCCGCAAGCCCGGTAATCAAAGTTATCGGTGTCGGCGGTGGCGGCGGCAACGCTGTCAATCACATGGTCAAGAGCAACATCGAAGGCGTTGAGTTCATCTGCGCCAACACCGATGCTCAAGCGCTGAAAAACATCGGCGCGCGGACCATCCTGCAACTGGGCACCGGCGTGACCAAAGGCCTGGGTGCCGGCGCCAACCCGGAAGTCGGCCGTCAAGCCGCTCTGGAAGACCGCGAGCGCATCGCTGAAGTCCTGGCTGGCACCAACATGGTGTTCATCACCACCGGCATGGGCGGCGGTACCGGTACCGGTGCAGCGCCGATCATCGCCGAAGTGGCCAAGGAAATGGGCATCCTGACCGTTGCGGTCGTGACCCGTCCGTTCCCGTTCGAAGGCCGCAAGCGTATGCAGATCGCCGACGAAGGCATTCGCATGCTTTCGGAAAGCGTCGACTCGCTGATCACCATTCCGAACGAAAAACTGCTGACCATTCTCGGCAAAGACGCAAGCCTGTTGTCGGCTTTCGCCAAGGCTGACGATGTCCTGGCCGGTGCCGTTCGCGGTATCTCCGACATCATCAAGCGTCCGGGCATGATCAACGTCGACTTCGCCGACGTACGCACCGTGATGAGCGAAATGGGCATGGCGATGATGGGCACTGGCTGCGCCAGCGGTCCGAATCGTGCACGTGAAGCCACCGAAGCGGCAATCCGCAACCCGCTGCTGGAAGACGTCAACCTGCAAGGCGCGCGCGGCATTCTGGTGAACATCACCGCCGGTCCTGACCTGTCCCTGGGTGAGTACTCCGACGTGGGTTCGATCATCGAAGCCTTCGCTTCCGAGCACGCGATGGTCAAGGTCGGTACCGTTATCGATCCGGACATGCGCGACGAGCTGCACGTGACTGTGGTTGCCACCGGTCTGGGCGCGAAAATCGAGAAGCCTGTAAAGGTCATCGACAACACCGTTCACACCTCCATGGCTTCGGCGCAGGTGCAACAACCGGCTCCGGCCCGTCAGGAGCAGCCAGCGGTGAACTACCGTGATCTGGACCGTCCGACCGTCATGCGCAACCAGGCTCAGGCCGGTGCTGCGGCTGCCGCGAAGATGAATCCGCAGGATGACCTGGATTACCTGGACATTCCGGCATTCCTGCGTCGTCAGGCCGATTGATGGAATGTATCAGGGCTATGAAGGTGATTGGTGTTCAGCAAAGGCATGGTCTGCTATCATCGCCAGCCTTTGTTGATACCAGTTCGCAATTTGCGCTGAAGCGGCCCAAGCCATGATTAAACAACGCACACTGAAAAATATTATCCGTGCCACAGGTGTAGGCCTGCATTCCGGCGAGAAGGTCTATCTGACCCTCAAGCCTGCGCCTGTCGACACTGGCATTGTGTTTTGTCGCGCTGACCTCGACCCTGTGGTGCAGATTCCTGCCCGCGCGGAAAACGTCGGTGAAACCACTATGTCGACGACGCTGATCAATGGCGACGTCAAAGTGGACACGGTAGAGCACTTGCTCTCGGCCATGGCTGGCCTGGGCATCGATAACGCCTACGTCGAGCTCTCCGCGTCCGAAGTCCCGATCATGGATGGCAGCGCTGGACCCTTCGTATTCCTGATTCAATCGGCAGGCCTGGAAGAACAGGACGCCGCCAAGAAATTCATCCGCATCCTGCGTGAAGTGACAGTGGAAGACGGCGACAAGCGCGCCACTTTCGTCCCTTTCGAAGGCTTCAAGGTGAGCTTCGAGATCGATTTCGATCACCCGGTATTCCGGGACCGCACCCAGAGTGCAAGCGTGGATTTTTCCAGCACTTCGTTCGTAAAAGAAGTCAGTCGCGCCCGTACCTTTGGTTTCATGAGTGACATCGAGTACCTGCGCAAGCACAACCTCGCACTCGGCGGCAGCGTGGAAAACGCGATCGTGGTCGACGCTGATGGCGTGTTGAACGAAGACGGCCTTCGTTATGAAGACGAATTCGTCAAACACAAGATCCTCGACGCGATTGGCGACCTGTACCTGCTGGGCAACAGCCTGATTGGTGAGTTCAAAGGCTTCAAGTCCGGTCATGCACTGAACAACCAGCTGCTGCGCAAATTGATTGAGCAGACAGACGCTTGGGAAGTGGTGACGTTCGAAGACGCCAGCACCGCACCAATCTCTTACATGCGCCCGGTTGCGGCGGTGTAAGTAAAAAACCTCTCTAGTTTTTTGAAGGCCATCCTCGGATGGCCTTTTTTTATGCCCTTTCAAAAGCAAAAGATCGCAGCCTTCGGCAGCTCCTACAGGGGAACACATTCCAGATGTAGGAGCTGCAAAAGGCTGCGATCTTTTGACTTTAAACTGACACTACAATGCGATTACGCCCGCCTTCCTTGGCCTGATACAGCGCCTTGTCCGCCGCAAACAGCAACTGCTCCAGGGTCATCTCGCTCGCCGTCGTCCATGTGGCGATGCCGATACTCACCGTCATCGCCCGCTCAGCGCCTTCAACCCAGGGCAAGTTTTCCACAGCCCGGCGAATCTGCTCGGCGATCTGCTGCGCCCCGGCGCTGTCGGTCTCGGCGAGAATCACCGAAAATTCTTCACCGCCATACCGCGCGACCAAATCCGCCGGGCGCCGCACGTTCGCGGTGATTACCTTGGCCAGTTCGCGCAACACCTGATCCCCAGCCTGATGGCCATGGCGGTCATTGAAGGCCTTGAAGTGGTCAGCATCGATCATCATCACCGACAGCGGCTGGCCGGAGCGCTGCGCGCGGAACCATTCGTGGCGCAGGGTCTGGTCGAGCATGCGTCGGTTGGCAACGCCGGTCAGATCATCGGTGGCAGCCAGTTGCGCCAGTTCGCGTTCGGCGCGATGGCGCAAACGCAGTTCCCGAGCGAGCAGCCAGGTCAGCCACAACAGCCCCAGGCACAAGACGCCGGTGGCGCCGCTGATCAGGATCGCCGTGCGCCGCCAAGTGCCGAACACCTCCTCGCTGGACAGCGCGACCATCACCGTCAACGGCAGATTGCCCACCCGCGAGTAGGTATAGAGCCGGCGTTGTTTATCCATGCTCGAGGTACTGGTGAAACTGCCGCTGCCATCGCGATCGTTGAGAATCCGCACGACGTTGGGCCGGTTGCCGAAACTCTTGCCGACCGAATCGCTTTGCAAATAGGGCTTCTGCGCGAGCAGCACGCCATCGCTGTTGATGATGTTCAGTGTGCTGTCGGTGCCGATGTCGAGGCTTTTGAACAGGTCGTCGAAGTAGTCGAGTTTCAGCGACGCCACCGCTACGCCGAGGAATTCACCGGTCTGCGCGGAGATGCGCCGGCTGAAGCTGATGCGCCACTGATCGGCTTCTTCACAATCGCAACGGGTCTTGAACGGGCGGCTGATGAACATGCCCATGTCACGGTTGAACGCATGGGCGAGGAAATAATCGCGGTCGGCGAAATTGCCCGGTTTCGGTTCGATGCGCGAGGAGTCGGCGATCACCTCGCCATGCTTGTCGAGCAGGAGGATGTCGCCCTTGAAACGCGCGGTGGCAGAGCGATCGAACAGTGCCAGATGACGGATCTGCGGCGAGACGTTCTGCAGGTCGTCACGCTGAGCGGCGGCGATCAGGCCTTGCAGCGTCAGGTCGTACAGCTCGACGGTGCGCAGCACATCGGCATCGATCAATTGCGCAATCGTGGTGGCGCGACGGGTGGCGGTTTCCTGCGCACTGGCGTACTCGCGGATCAGCAGGAAGGTGACGATGCACACCATCGCAATCACGGTCAACAGGCTGCCAAGGATCAGCAGGCGCTCGGGGCGACCGGTAAGGCCTGTGATGGAGGGCGTGCGGCTGGCGATCATGATGGGGAGCCGGTTGGAGTGGTTTCATAAGCTTAGTTGGGCTGACGCCGGACGAACCTGTGGGAGCGAGCCTGCTCGCGAAAGCGGTGTGTCATTCAACACAGATGTTGACTGACAATCAGCTTTCGCGAGCAGGCTCGCTCCCCACAGGGTAGATCACAGGATCTGAAAAACGCAGCGCCGATCTTAGAAGACGTCGACCGGGTAGTCGATGATCACGCGGTATTCATCTGTATCCGAATCAATCGCGCCGTAGCCGTTGCCGCCACGGTTGGTGGCCCATTGCAGGCGCACCGCGAGATCCTTGGCCTGGCCGCTTTGCACGACGTACTGCAAATCGATGTCGCGTTCCCAATGCTTGGCGTTATGGCCGTCGGCGCTGTACCAGCTGGAATAGCCTGCGCTGTTCGGGTCGGCTTTGGTCAGATCCACCGTGCCGCGTGAATAGGACAGCGCCGAGGTCAATCCGGGCATGCCGAGGCCAGTGAAGTCGTAAGCGTACTTGAGCTTCCAGGAGCGTTCGTTCGGGCCGTTGAAGTCCGAATACTGCTGCGAGTTGTCGAGGTAAACGCTGTCGCCCTGGCTGATGTAGTCGAACGGCGTGTTGCCGTTGACCCGCTGATAGGCGGCAGTGACGCTGTGGCTGCCGATGCCGACGGTGAGATGCGCGCTCCAGGTGTTGTTGTCGATATCGCCGAGCAGCGCATCACCGGTGTCTTGCGTGTGGTAGAAGTGCACGCCCGGGTTGAGGCTTATCACATCGTTCAAGTGCCAGGTGTAGTCGAGGTCGTAGTAGTACTGGTTCCAGATGTCCTTGAGCTCGGACGCGTAAAGGCTGCTCGTCAGGCCTTCAACGCCGCTCCAGGCCACTCCGGCCCAGTTCAAGTGTTGGCTGTCATCGCCATCGGCGAGCGTGCCGTAGGACGTGCCGATTCGGGTATGACCGCTCTGGTTATACGGCTTGGTGAAACTGGCCTGGCCACCTTCGATCAGCCAGCCGTCGAAGCTGCGGTTACTCAGGCTGATGCCACGAAAGGTCTGCGGCAGCATCCGCGTGTCGCCGCCGGCAATCACCGGGTTGGTGAGGAACTGGTCACCGGCCTTCAGTTCGGTATCGAATGCTCGCAGCTTCAGGGTCCCGCCGGCGGTTGAAAACGAGCCCGGCGCTTTGCCGTTGCCGTCGCTGATCGGCAGGATGCTCGAACCGTCGGTACCGCCTCCGCCATCGAGTTTCAAGCCGAGCATGGCATGAGCATCGACGCCGAAGCCGACCGTGCCTTCGGTATAACCCGATTCGAAAACCCCGAGAAAACCTTGCCCCCATTCAATGTTGTCGTCCGCTTTCTGCAAGCGGTTGCGATTCATGTAGTAGTTGCGGGCATTGAGGCTGAGGCTTGAGCCTTCGACGAAACTTTGTTCAGCGAGCTCGTCGGCGTGGGCGGCGGAAGCAATCGTTGCGGCAATTGCAATGAACAGCGGGGTGAGGCAGGCAGGGTAAAACACGTGCGGTGGAGCTCCTTGGGTCAGCGGGCCGCTCTGGTTCATGAGCGGCTTGATGTTTCTTGTTTTTTCAGACGCGCCAGACGGCTTTCAGACCACAACGAAAAAAGGCCGCTGAATGGCAGCGGCCTGGAGTGACGACGGTTGAACGGGAAGAGCCAAACAACCGCGTCGAGGGAAACCTTTCGCGGTGCGACTCAGCTGTCTTTCTCGAGCGCTTGAGCCTGGGAAGTAGCGGCCTGCGGGGATTGCGTCGCGTCTTGAGCCTTGGCCATCACTTCGGCCTGATGCTGATCGAATGCCTGTGCGCGCGCGACGTTGTGCGCCACGAACGCTTGCGATTCTTCAGCCATCGCCATCGGCGACAGGATCAATGAGGACAAAACGAATGCGCTGGCAATACCCATACTGTTGGACATCTTGAAAACCTTCTCGCTTGGCGAGTGCTGTTTGGTGCGGGCAAAGATAAGGTTGCCGGGGGTTGGGAAACAGCGCGATTTTCATAAATGACTGTTACAGCAAAAGCAAAGATCGGCACGGGTAACAACCCGGTCTGTGCGTGATGGTGGCCTGTGGCGAGGGGATTTATCCCCGTTGGGCTGCGAAGCGGCCCCAAGAATTCCAGCCTCAAAGATTCTTGGACCTTGTGCACAGGATTTGCGACTGCTGCGCAGCCGAGCGGGGATAAATCCCCTCGCCACAGGGCTTGGCTGAGCATTCAGACCGGGAGATGGATGCCAAAGGTGTTCATGCCCCGATCACTGCGCACAAACACATCCCCGCCATGCATCAGCGCAATCGCCTTGACGATCGCCAGCCCCAGGCCGTGGTTATTGCCGCTGTTGCTACGCGAGGCATCGACCCGATAAAACCGTTCGAACAACCTCGGCAGATGCTCGCTGGCAATCGGCGTCCCGGGATTGGCCACGCCAATGCTCACCTGGTGTTCTTCAACCTCGATGCGCACCTCGATCACCTGGCCCGGATCGGTATGCTGCACCGCGTTGCTGAGCAAGTTGATCAACGCCCGGCGCAGGTGCGCGACCTCGATTTGCACTTGCGCATCGCCGCTGACCTGCACTTCAACCTGCGCGTCCTCAAGAATGAAATCCAGATAGTCCAGTGTCGTCGCCACCTCATCAGCCAGTGACGTCGAGGTCAGTTTGGTCGCCTTGTTGCCCTGATCGGCGCTGGCCAGAAACAGCATGTCGTTGATGATCGAGCGCAGTCGCTCAAGCTCTTCGAGATTGGATTGCAGCACTTCGAAATAGTGTTCGGCGGAGCGCCCGCGAGTCAGTGCGACCTGGGTCTGGCCGATCAGGTTGGTCAGCGGCGAACGCAGTTCATGGGCGACGTCGGCGTTGAACGATTCCAGCCGCGAATAGGCCAGTTCAACCCGTTCCAGAGTTGAGTTGAACGATTCGACAAACTGCTCCAGTTCCGGCGGCAGCGGCGACAGACGCAAGCGCCCGGCGCGCAGTGGTGGTGCCAGACGCTGGGCTTCCTGCGACAGTTTGATCAACGGCTTCAGACCGATTCTTGCGACCCAATAGCCCAATGCCGAGGCCAGCAGCACCCCGACAATCGCCAGACTGATCAGGGCGATGAGCAAGTGATGCTGGGTCTGATGCAGCGTCTCGGTGTCGATGCCGATCATGAAGCGCAGCGGCGGGCGCTGATCCTTGGCGGGGAACTGACTGACCAGCACTTTCAGTGGGTAGGGTTGATCGGGCAGTTGCAGATCGTGCATGCCCAACGGGCCATTGATGGCGGCACGAATCTGCGGGGTGAGATTGCCGTATTCGTAGCGCGGATCACCGCTGCTGATCCAGAAACTGATGCGCTTGTCTTCCTCGCCGAGCAGTTTGAGCTTGTTGTTGATCTTCACCCAATGCTCCGGCGTGCCGTAACGCCCGACGGTGGATTCGAGCACGCTGTACCGCGCATCCAGCTCGGCTTCGGGCAACAATCCCAAGCCCTTGTCGACCTGTTGATACAGCGCGCCGCCAATTAACAGAAACACCACCAGCGCCACCAGCGTGAACATGCCGCTCAGGCGCAAGGCAATCGAGTTACTGGACACCACGGCTCTCCAGCACATAACCCATGCCGCGAATGGTGTGCAGCAGTTTTTCGTTGAACGGCCCGTCGAGCTTGGCGCGCAGGCGTTTGATCGCGACTTCGACGACGTTGGCGTCACTGTCGAAATTGATGTCCCAGACCATTTCCGCGATGGCGGTTTTCGAGAGAATTTCGCCTTGGCGCCGGGCGAGCACACTGAGCAGGGAAAATTCTTTCGCCGTCAGGTCCAGGCGCGTGCCGGCGCGGGTGGCCTTGCGGCTGATCAAATCGATCCACAGGTCGGCGATGGTCACTTGCACCGGTTCGTGGCCGCCGCTGCGCCGGGTCAGCGCTTGCAGGCGGGCGACCAGTTCGAGAAAGGAAAACGGTTTGCCGAGATAATCGTCGGCGCCGTCGCGCAGGCCCTTTATCCGATCTTCGACGCGCTCGCGGGCGGTGAGCATGATCACCGGGGTCTGCTTGCGCGCACGCAATGCGCGCAGTACGCCGAAGCCATCGAGCCCCGGCAACATGACGTCGAGGACGATCACGGCGTAATCGCATTCCAGCGCCAGATGCAGGCCTTCGACGCCGTCGCGGGCAAGGTCCACGGTATAGCCCTGTTCGGTCAGGCCCCGGTGCAGATAGTCCGCGGTTTTTTCTTCGTCTTCGATAATCAGAACGCGCATGACCGCCTCAGTCTGTGGTCGCCAGTGCCGTTGCGGGCGTTGGGGCTGGTGGGTGTGAGTGCCGGTGAAACAGCCGCTCGAGCCATAAGTATATGACCGGCGTGGTGAACAGCGTCAGCATCTGGCTGACCAGCAAACCACCGACCACGGCAATGCCCAACGGCTGGCGCAGTTCGGCGCCGGTGCCGTAACCGAGCATCAGCGGCAATGCGCCGAGCAGGGCGGCGAGGGTGGTCATGATGATTGGCCGGAACCGGGTGATGCACGCTTCGAAAATCGCCTCCTGCGGCGCCAGGCCGCGCTGGCGCTGCGCCTCGAGCGCAAAGTCGATCATCAGGATGCCGTTCTTTTTGACGATGCCGATCAGCAGCACCAGACCGATCAACGCCATGATCGAAAAGTCCTGGCCGCAGATCCACAGCATGATCACCGCGCCGAGGCCTGCTGCCGGCAGGGTCGAAATGATCGTCAGCGGATGCACGAAGCTTTCATAAAGCACGCCGAGAATGATGTACACCGCCACCAGCGCCGCCAGAATCAGCCATGGCTGGCTGGCCAGCGAACTCTGGAACGCCTGCGCCGCGCCCTGGAAATTGCCGCTGATCGCGATGGGCATGCCGATCTCGGCCTTGGCTTGATTGAGCTGAATCACCGCATCGCCCAATGCCACGCCGGGGGCGAGGTTGAATGACATATTGGCGGCGGGGAACATACCGTCATGGGCAATCGACAGCGGGCCGATGGTCGGCGCGTCGAATCGGGCCAGAGCCGAGAGCGGCACCATTTCCCCACTGAGTGGTGAGCGCAGGTAAAAATAGTTGAGGCTTTCGGCCTTGCCGCGTTGTTTGGTATCCAGTTCCAGAATCACGTTGTACTGATTGACCTGAGTCTGGAATTCATTGATCTGCCGTTGGCCGAACGCATCGTACAGCGCCTCGTCGACATCGCTTGCCGTCAAGCCGAAACGCGCCGCTGCGCTGCGATCGATGCTGATGTGGGTGATGCTGCCGCCCAGTTGCAGATCGTTGGAAATGTCGCGAAACGCCGGGTTGCTGCGCAGTTTCTCGGTCAGGCGCTGGGTCCAGGTGGCGAGGGTCGCGCCGTCATTGCTCTTCAGTACGTATTGATACTGGGCACGGCTCGGGCCGGAGCTGAGGTTGATGTCCTGCCCGGCGCGCAAATACAGAACGATGCCGGGGACTTTCATCAGTTGCGGGCGGATGCGATCGATGAACTGGCTGGCGCTGACATCGCGATCACCACGTTTTTTCAGGGCGATCCAGAAGCGCCCGTTGGCGATGGTTTGGTTGCTGCCGGAAACCCCGACCGAGTGCGAGAACGCCTGCACCGCCGGATCGGCTGCAACGATTTCGGCCATCGCCAAGTGTTTTTTCACCATGTCGCCGTAGGAGATATCCGCAGCGGCTTCGGTGGTGCCGAGGACAAATCCGGTGTCCTGCACCGGAAAGAAACCCTTGGGAATAAAGATGTAACCGGCAACAGCCAGCGCCAAAGATAAGCCGAACACACCAATCATCAATTTCTGATGATCGAGGGCGCGGCGCAGGCCTTTTTCGTACCAGCCGAGCAAGCGCTCGCTGAAACCCGGTTTGGCGCTGGCGTGATGCACCGGTTTGCGCATGTACAGTGCAGCAAGGGTTGGCGCCAGCGTCAGCGACACCACCACCGAAATCATGATGGTCGATGTCGCAGTCAAGGCGAATTCCTTGAACAATCTTCCGACCACACCGCCCATGAACAACAGCGGAATAAACGCCGCCACCAGCGAGAAACTGATCGAAACGACGGTGAAGCCAATCTCGCCGGCTCCCTTGATCGCCGCCTCGCGCATATCGTCACCGGCCTCGAGATGGCGATGAATGTTTTCCACCACCACGATCGCATCGTCCACAACGAAGCCGACCGCGACGACGATCGCCACCAACGTCAGGTTGTTCAGGCTGAAGCCGAGGACGTACATCAGGGCGAAACTGGCGATCAGCGAGACACCGAGCACCGCCGAGACAATCAGCGTCGCCGACAACTGGCGCAGGAACAGCGCCATGACCGCGACCACCAACAGGATCGCGATCAGCAAAGTGATTTCCACTTCATGCAGCGAGGCGCGAATGGTCTGCGTGCGGTCGATCAGGGTTTTCACCTGCACCGAGGCCGGCAGCATCGCTTCGAGGCCGGGCAGGGCGGCTTGAATGCGGTCGACGGTTTCAACGATGTTGGCGCCGGGCTGGCGGAAAATCACCAGATTCACGCCGGGTCGATCTCCGGCCCAGGCCTGCACGTAGGCATCTTCCGCACCGTTGACGACTTTGGCGACATCGCGCAGGTGAACCGGGGCGCCATCCTTGTAGGAAACGATGAGCTGGCTGTAGTCCTCAGGGTGGAACAACTGGTCGTTGGTCGACAACGTGGAAATGCTCGACTCGCCGTACAGCGCACCTTTGGCCAGGTTGAGGCTGGTCTGCTGAATCGCCAGCCGAATGTCGGCCAGGGTCAGGCCAATCGCCGCGAGTTTGTCCGCCGAGGCTTGCACTCGGATCGCGGGGCGTTGCTGACCGGTGATGTTGATCTGGCCGACGCCGTCGATCTGGCTGATCTGACGCGAGAGCAGGGTTTCCACCAGGTCGCTGAGTTCGGTGCCGGGCATTTGCGTCGAGCTGACGCTGAGGATCAGCACCGGGCTGTCGGCCGGGTTGACCTTCTTCCACGTTGGCAGCGTCGGCATGTCTTTGGGCAACTTGCCGGCGGCGGTATTGATCGCCGCCTGCACTTCCTGGGCGGCGGTGTCGATGCTTTTGTCGAGAGTGAACTGCAAGGTCAGCAGGGTTGAGCCCAGCGCGCTGCTCGAGGTCATCTGGGTCATGCCGGGGATGGCGCTGAATTGCACCTCCAGCGGCGTCGCCACCGAGGAAGCCATGGTGTCGGGGCTGGCGCCGGGCAACTGTGCCGACACTTGAATTGTAGGAAACTCCGCTTCCGGCAGTGGCGCAATCGGCAAACGCGGGAAGGCAATTACGCCGACCAGTACCAGAGCGAACGTCAGCAAAATCGTCGCTACCGGGTGATCGATGCACCAGGTCGAGATGCCCTTGTGCGAGTTCATGGCTTGGGCTCCGCCTGTACCACTTGCGGCGGCTCACTCATGACTTGCACGCTCGCCCCGGGCTTGAGCCGCGACTGGCCGTCGGTCACCAGTACGTCACCGGCGTTGACGCCTTTGATGATGTCCTGACCGCTGCCCTGATAAACCATTTGCACCGGCACCGCCTCTACCTTGTCGTCCTTCACGCGGTAAACGAAGTGTTGTTCGAGGCCTCGCTGTACGACGGTGGGCGGAACCACCAGCGCGTCTTTATCCACAGCGGTCTGAATTTTTACCGTCACCAGCAAACCCGGCCAGAGCTTCTGGCTGGCATTGGCGAATTCTGCCTTGGCGCGGATGGTGCCGGTGTTGGCGTTGATCTGATTGTCGATCAGGGTCAGCTGACCTTCGCCGAGCAGATTGCCGGTTTCGCCATCAGTATCGGCTCCGATGTACGCCTTGACCGGGGCGCGTTGCGGGTCGCTGATCAGGCTCTGCAGGGTCGGCAGCATCTGCTGCGGCAGGGAGAACTCGACGGCGATCGGGTCGATCTGCGTGACGGTGAACAGGCCCTGGGTGTCGGTCATGCGCAGGAAGTTGCCTTCATCGACCGTACGAATACCGACGCGCCCGGTGACCGGCGAGCGAATCTGCGTGTAGGACAGCTGCACCTGCGCCGCATCGATCGAGGCCTGATTGCCTTGTGCCGTGGCTTTGAGCTGGTTGACCAGCGCTTGCTGCTGGTCGAAGGTCTGCTTCGACACGCCGTCGTCGACGCTGAGCAGTTTGTAGCGCTTGAGATTGACCAGCGCTACCTGCAACTGCGCCTGGCTCTCGCCCAACTGCGCCCGGGCCTGGTCGAGGCTGGCGCGGATCGAGCGGTCGTCAATGGTGGCGAGCAGGTCGCCTGCTTTGACCCGTTGGCCTTCCTTGACCAGAATTTTCGTCAGAATGCCGTCGATCTGCGGACGCACCACCACGCTGTGCAGCGAAAGCACCGAGCCGATGCCGCTGGTGTAACGCGGCACGTCTTTGGCGCTGACCGTCACCACCCGCACAGGAATGGCGGTCGGGCTGGCCAGTTTGGCCGGCGCCGGTTTCAGCGCGAACCACAGGCCGGCGGCTGCCAGCAGAATCAGGAGAGTGGCCAGCAGGATTTTGTTTTTCTGGATGGACATGCGCGGCGCCGAAGTCTGGAGTTTGGGCAGATTGACCAGTTATAAACCGCTCAGGCGGTCGGCAGGGTGACGGCTGGCTGTCAGGATTGTCAGTTTCGTTTGTATAGATGGGGAGTAGCAGTGTGCGGCGATGGTCTTGTGTTGGATTCGCCCCTCACCCCAGCCCTCTCCCCAAGGAGAGGGAGCCGATTTGTGGGCTTTTCGAACCTGAGTTCGACTCGGTATCCCATGTCGGCGAACCTCGAGTAAACACCTCGGTCTGTCCCCTCCCCAGGGCGAGGGTTAGGGGGAGGGGAAAACCGTTCAGCGCACGGTGCAAATCTTCAGATGCCGAGCCAGAGCGCACAGGTATACTGCGCGCCTTTGCGGCTCACTGATCGGGCCGACTTTTTGTTCCCGGAGCTTTTATGACTTCCCCGACCCAACCGCCGGTTGACGACGCTGTGAGCGACGTCCCGGCTGAAGTGGCTGATGCCAGCGAAACCAAGGCCGAGATCCCGGCGTTCAAGTTCCCGTTCAAGCCGGGCGAGCTGGCTTCGGCGAAAGGCTCGAATCAGCCGTGGTACAAGAATGGCGCGAAGAATGGCCACACCAAAACCCCGGGCATGGCGCCGCCGGGGACGCGTCGGTCGATGGGCAAGCGCTGACATCGGAAAGTGATGGTGCTTGTGCTTGCCTCTTCGCGAGCAGGCTCGCTCCCACAGGTTTTGTGTTTGGCGCAGATCCAATGTGGGAGCGAGCCTGCTCGCGAATGCGACAGCCGCTACAGCACAAATGTCAGATCAAGCCGCGCGCAATGAAATAAACCCATAAGTCTGCGCCGGTTCAGTCACCACCAGCCCACCCGCAGCCAGCACCTGTCCGGCCACGTCATCGCCGGACAAATGAAACAGCCATTCACTGGTTTGCGCCGCTAGCGGTTGCGCGCTCACTTGGTCGATCACTGCCGCAAAGGCATCCATGTTCGGCAAGTACGCGGTGAACCCGTCGCCCTTGAGCGCCGTGGTGCGAATTCCCAGGGTTGCGCAGATCGCATCCTTGAGTCTGATGTCGTCCCGATCCGCCTGACGTGAACGCTGAATCAACTCAACCAGTTCCCGATCAACCAACTCGCCCCCCACAATCAGCTCCGGTCCCTGTTCCCAGGACTCCGGTGGGCAATCCTTGGCAGCAGGATTGAGCGGGATGTGCGGATTGATTTCCGCCGGGTAAATCCGGCACACCAGCGGGCGACGCTCGTAGATCCGGCAGCGCTTTTCGTCGTCAAGATTCCGGCAGGGGCCGACGTTGTAGGCGGCAAAGGTGATCGCCACGTGAGCATCAGTAGTGCCACTGCGGACCACCGCCGAACGGCGCTCGGCATGTTCGCGCTGTTGCGCTGGCAGCCCCAGGCCATTGCCGAGAAAAGCCTCGGCCAGCACGATCACCTGACCGCCATCCGCCGCCCACATGCGGGCTTCGGCGAGCGTCAGCGGGACATGGTGATCGGTGCAGCATTTGCCGCAACCTACGCAGGAAAACGTCGTATTCATTGAGCGATCTGTCTTCAATCAGGGTGTGAAACGGTGGCGGAAAACCACCGCACAGGGCCGGGTCGAAGCAAGTTGTGCGCCATTCACTGAGGTTTGGCGGTCGGGCGAATCGAATCCCACTCGGTGACGTACGCGGTTTTCGACTGTTTGTTGTACAGGCACAGCTCGCTGCCTTGCTGGCCTTTCATGTGTTTTTGCGGGTATTGGCCTTGCAGCAGAACGGCGGTGTAACCGACGCGGTCGTCGAATTGCGCCGGTGTGCCGACCGGTTTGACGTTTTTCAGACCGCTGGCCTTGGTGCAGCTGGCGAGGACGGTCTTGTCATAGGCAGCCCAGGCGTCGGGGCTGGAGGCATGGGCCTGGGAGGCGAGGGCGATGAGGCTGAGCAGCGCCAGGGTGATGGCTTTCATGGTTGGGGCATCCTTGGTTATGGCCAAGGTTGGAGTCTGTCGGATAGCGGAAGTTGCCAGTGCTGCCCTTCGCGAGCAGGCTCGCTCCCACAGTTTGAAATGCAATCCACCTGTGGGAGCGAGCCTGCTCGCGAAAGCGGTAGATCAGTCGGGCACAGGCTCGCGCCGAACCACAACCATCCCGGCATTTTCATACAACCGCCGCGCCCGCAGGTTGTCCTCCAGAACCCGCAAATCGACAAACCCCTCGCGCCGCTGTTGAAAGACGCTGAAGGCATGCAGCAACAACGCGCGTCCAAGCCCCCGGCCCTGCATTCGCGGGTGCACCACCAGATTCTTGATATATGTGCTGGTCCAGCACTGCGCCACGCCCACCACGCCCTCGGCATCGCAGGCAATGAAACACAACGCAGGGTCGTATTCAGGGTCGCTGGCAAAGCGCCGCTGCCAATCGTCCAGTGACGGCACTCGACCGCCACCTTCCAGCTGTCCGAGCTGCATCAACTGATGCACTGCCGGCGCCAGTTCCTCGCGGTAGACGGACAGCTCAATCCCGTCCGGCCACTGAGCATCCGGCAGAGGTCCACTCAAGTCGCGGCGCAGCAGAAAGCAAAACGTTTCGGCCAAGACTCAGTGCCCGTTGGCCGCGACGTGCTTGGCGGCTTCGATCAGGCGTTGGGTCAGCTCCGGCGAGGAGAACTTGGTCAGCACCGCGTTGGCACCGGCCAGGCGAGCTTTTTCACTGTTCATCGCGCTGTCGAGCGAGGTATGCAGCAAGACGTACAAGTGAGCGAAATCCGGGGTTTCGCGCAGGGTACGGGTGAAGGCGTAGCCGTCCATTTCCGACATTTCGATGTCGGAGACGATCAGATTGATCTGCTGCGCGGTGCCTTGCAGGTCGAGCAGGCAGTCGATGGCTTCCTTGGCACTGCGCGCGGTGTGGCATTGCAGGCCGAGGTTGCGCAGGGTGTGCACCGATTGCTGCAGCGCCACCTGGCTGTCGTCGACCACCAGAATGCGCGCGTTGCCGAGCACTTCGGCGTCTTCCATGGTCAGGTCGGTCGGCGCCATTTCGATCTGCGCCGGGGCGATGCTGTGGATGACTTTTTCGATATCCAGCACCTGCACCAGCGTGCCGTCCACCGAGGTCACGCCGGTGATGTAGGCACGCGAGCCGCCGGAGCCGAAAGGTGGTGGCTTGATGTCGGTGGTCAGGCAATGGACGATCTTGCTCACCGCCTGCACATGCAGACCCTGCTTGGAACGGCTGACATCGGTGACGATCAGGCAGCCACCGTTGGGATCCTCCAGCGGCCGTTCGCCGATCGCGCGGCTGAGGTCGATCACCGACAAAGAGGCACCGCGCAGGGAGGCGATGCCTTTGACGTGCGGGTGCGACTCCGGCAGCTTGGTCAGCGGCGGGCAGGGGATGATTTCACTGACTTTCAGCAGGTTGATCGCCATCAGCTTGCCGCTGCGCAAGGTAAACAGCAGAAGCGAAAGTGAATCTGCGCGGGCTTTGGTGGAGGACATAAGAACCTTCTGTGGGGCGAGAGTGGAAATCGCCAGAAACCTTTGATGCCGTGTTATCGGCGTTAAAGGGGTGGGCTTTAGGTTAGTTGTCGGCTAGTCGGCTTGAGTTGATCGCTGTTCTCTCTATCACTGCCCCTCACCCCCAGCCCTCTCCCAGAGGTAGAGGGGGCCGACGCAGGTGTCTGGCGTTTTACACCGACCTGAACGACCGAGTCGATTATGGATTCGGAAGAAATCTTTCACGTCAGTGGAATTCTTCAATATCCCCCGATCAGTCCCCTCTCCCAGAGGTAGAGGGGGCCGACGGAGGTGTCTGGCGTTTTACACCGACCTGAACGACCGAGTCGATTATGGATTCGGAAGAAATCTTTCACGTCAGTGGAGTTCTTCAGTATCCCCCAATCAGTCCCCTCTCCCAGAGGTAGAGGGGGCCGACGGAGGTGTCTGGCGTTTTACACCGACCTGAACGACCGAGTCGATTATGGATTCGGAAGAAATCTTTCACGTCAGTGGAATTCTTCAATATCCCCCCATCAGTCCCCTCTCCCTCTGGGAGAGGGCTAGGGTGAGGGTGTGCTTTTAGCTCTTCATGCCTAGTCGTTTGGCCATGCGCCCCAGATTCGCCCGATCCACCCCCAACTCCCGCGCCGCACTTGCCCAGTTATCCTGATGACGCTCCAGCGCTGCACCGATCAACCGCCGCTGAAACTCATCGGTGGCACTGCGCAAATCCCCGGTGATCATCGGCATCACACTGGCCAAGTCAGCATTGGCAGGCGCAACCACGTTATCCACAACCTCTCGGGGCAAATCCAGATCCGCCGCGCTCAGACTCAAAATCTTCGGCCGCACTTTGCAGTTACCCAGCGCCTTCAGCGCACTGCGCCCGATCAAATGCTCCAGCTCCCGGACATTCCCCGGCCAGGTGTAGGCGAGCAGCGCTTCCTGAGCATCACTGTTCAAGCGCAGGCTATTGAGGCCCATGCGCGAGCGGTTCTGTTCCAGAAAGAAGCCACTGAGTAGCAACACATCACGCCCACGATCGCGCAGCGCCGGCACTCGCAGCGGATACACGCTCAAACGGTGATAGAAGTCGGCGCGGTAGCGACCGCTGCGCACTTCCTCGGCCAGATCGCGATTGGTCGCTGCAATCAGACGCACATCGACCTGATGCTCCTTGTCCGAACCCAGGCGCTGCAACTGACCGCTCTGCAGCACGCGCAGCAACTTGGCCTGGACCGTCAGCGACAACTCGCCGACTTCATCGAGAAACAGCGTGCCGCCATTGGCCAGTTCGAACTTGCCACGACGGTCGCTGGTGGCGCCGGTGAAGGCGCCGCGCACGTGGCCGAACAGTTCGCTTTCGACCAGCGTGTCGGGCAGGGCGGCGCAATTGAGGCTGATGATCGGTTTGTCGGCGCGCGCGGAGGCGGCGTGGATCGCTTGGGCCACGAGCTCTTTGCCGACGCCGGTTTCGCCGGTGATCAGAACAGTCAGATCACTGCCGCCGACCAGATTGATTTCTTCCACCAAACGTTTATGCGCCTTGCTCTGGCCGATCATTTCGCGGTGCTGCTGGCCGCTGGCCTGACGGTAGACCTCGGCGCGCTGATGCTCGTCTTCGGCGCGGGTGGCCAGACGTTCGATGCGTTCGGCCGCATTGACCGTGGCCGAGGCGAGGCTGGCAAAGGCTTGCAGGGCGTCGAGTTCGATCGGCTCGAAACGCTCCGGGTCCAGCGCGTCGAGGGTGATCAGGCCCCAGAGTTTTTCATCGACGAATAAAGGACAGCCGAGGCAGTCGTGAACTTCAAGATGATCGTCTAGGCCATCGACCAATCCGTCATAAGGATCGGGCAAGTCGCTGTCGGCGGCAAAACGCGTCGGCCCGGCGCCGGCCAGCAGAATTTCGAAGCGCGGATGCTCGCTGACCTTGAAGCGCCGGCCGAGGGTGTCGGTACTCAAGCCATCCACCGCCAGCGGCACCAATGATTCGCCATCCAGACGCAACAACGCGGCTGCATCGCAAGGCAGCAAAGCGCGCATGGCTTCGAGCAGGCGCCGGTAGCGCTCGCCCTCGGGCAGTTCGCGGGAGAGGTCGGCGACCAGAGGCAGCAGGGCGGTAAGCAGGGATTTAGCGGTCATGGTTATGTAGTCAAAGAGACAAGGTGTAGTCGAGATGACTATACGTTCATTTGTGTCGAAATGACTATGAAGGTTTCAAGCTATTGAATTTAAAAGATTAATTAGTTGGCATGAAAGCTGATATCCCTAAGGCAATCTTTCCAGAAAGCCCAGGAGTCACCTTATGCTTAGCGTCCAGGATCGTGCCATCGTCAAATCCACCGTGCCTCTGCTGGAAAGCGGCGGCGAGGCGTTGATCACGCATTTCTACCGCATGATGCTCTCCGAATACCCGCAGGTGCGCCCGCTGTTCAACCAGGCGCATCAGGCCAGTGGCGATCAGCCGCGTGCCTTGGCCAACGGCGTGCTGATGTACGCGCGGCACATCGATCAGCTCGACCAGTTGGGCGATCTGGTGGCGAAGATCATCAACAAACACGTCGCCCTGCAGATTCTGCCGGAGCATTACCCGATCGTCGGCAGCTGCCTGCTGCGCGCCATTTCCGAAGTGCTCGGCGAAGAGATCGCCACACCTGAGGTGATGAGTGCCTGGGGCGCTGCGTACGGGCAACTGGCCGACATCCTGATCGGCGCGGAAGCCGCGATCTATGACCAGAAGGAACAAGCTGTCGGCGGCTGGCGCGGTGCGCGGGAATTCATCGTTGCGGCTAAAGTGCAAGAGAGCGCCGAAATTACCTCGTTCTACTTCGAACCGGCAGACAAAGGGCCGATTCTTGCGGCCGAACCGGGTCAGTACATCGGCATGAAGCTGATGCTCGACGGCGAAGAAATCCGTCGCAACTATTCGCTGTCGGCACTGGCCAATAACGGTCAGTACCGCATCAGCGTCAAGCGTGAACCGAATGGTCGCGCGTCCAACTATCTGCATGATCAACTGCACGTCGGCTCGAGCATCCAACTGTTCCCGCCGTCGGGCGAATTCACCCTGGCGGCCAGCGACAAGCCGCTGGTGCTGATCAGCGGCGGCGTCGGCATCACTCCGACTCTGGCGATGCTGGAAGCAGCGTTGGCAACCGAGCGTCCGGTGCACTTTATCCACTGCGCGCGCAACGGCAGCGTCCACGCGTTCCGCGACTGGGTCGATGGGCTGGCGGCGCGTCATCCGCAACTCAAACGCTTCTATTGCTATGCCGAAGAAGATGGCATCAGTCCGGCGGCGGATAAGGTTGGGATGCTCAATCAGGAGCTGCTCGGCGAGTGGCTGCCGGCGCAGCGTGATGTCGATGCTTACTTCCTGGGGCCGAAAGGGTTCATGGGCGCGATCAAACGGCACCTGAAAGCGTTGGGCGTGCCGGAGAAGCAGAGCCGTTACGAGTTCTTCGGGCCGGCTGCTGCTCTGGAGTGATCCGAGACCGAGTTGTCTCGTTCGCGAGCAGGCTCCCACAGGAATTGCGTGCGACGCAGATCCATTGTGGGAGCGAGCCTGCTCGCGAATCTTCTGCGCGCCGCAAAGCCATGTTGGTTAATCATTCCTTAACCGCTCTATCGTTTATTGCCCCGGTGTAGACTTGCGACAATTTCAGCCGCCGGCCGGCTGGACCATGGACTTACAAAGGAAAGGCAATGAGCGAGGAAACGATGCGGTTGGGGCGTGAGCGGCGCTATCTGGTGTTGCTGGGGATCATCTGCCTGGCGTTGATCGGCGGCGCACTATACATGCAGGTCGTGCTCGGCGAAGCACCTTGCCCACTGTGCATTCTGCAGCGCTATGCACTGTTGCTGATTGCAGTGTTCGCCTTCATCGGTGCGGGCATGCGTAGCCGTCGCAGCATCACCGTGTTCGAGACACTGGTAGTGATCTGTGCGATTGCCGGGGCCGGAGTGGCCGGGCATCACGTCTATACGCAGTTCTATCCGGCGGTGAGTTGTGGCGTCGATGTGCTGCAACCGATTGTCGATGATCTGCCGTTGGCGAAAATTTTCCCGCTGGGCTTCCAGGTCGACGGTTTCTGCTCGACGCCGTATCCGCCGATCCTCGGCCTGTCGCTGGCACAGTGGGCGCTGGTGGCGTTCGTGCTGGTGGTGATTCTGGTGCCGTTGCTGACCTCGCGTAATCGAAAAGCGCTGCGCTGAGTCAACTTCTCGGCAGAGCTGCCGATAAACAAAACGCCCCGATTTTCGTTGATGAAAATCGGGGCGTTTTGCATTTCAGAGCGTTTGTGAAAACACCGTGACGAACGGCAATGAAGCGTGCGGCAAATGTGCGACATGTTGTCACACAGGGGCTGTCGCAGGGACTCGGGATGCGGCGGATTGGCCGCCTGTTACATAAAAACATTGGCCAGTTTTAGTGTTTTCGGGCTTGAGCACGGACGTACCAGAGCAGGCAGTTTTAACAGGCGCCGGCAGATGGACGAAGCCCTTGGAACATCGGGCTTTGCGCCGCTCCAGCGTTTGTAGATCGGGTGCAGAGCTGTCTGATTTGAGGCGGTTACGCTGGCAGATTTTGCCGCTTTTATTGAGAAACGCTTTCGATAACTTGCGCAACTTTTGCAAAAATGGCGATGGATTGTTGCTCTGAGTGATAAAAATTATTTCGGGATAAGACATGGTGTATAGGGCGCTACCTATCTACAATCGCCCGCACTGAATTCCCGACGCTGTTCAGCCTTTATCAAGGAACTGATCAGGAGGTCGGGTGTCGAGCGAGCCGCGAGGCTTTCGAGACACCCTGGTGTCGGTGCCTTTCCAATTTTCCGCACCAAATGGAATTGGTCTGTAACAAGGCCTTTGACCACGAATTCGAATAAGAACTGAACGCTGTCCCAAGGTTTTGTCGAGCGTGAGACGCGCGACGGGCGGCCCTTATTCAATCCAAAGAAAATGCCAACCCTTGGCAGGGTGAAGTGTTGGCGATCAAAACCCAACTGCATTGCGCAAGCTGCTTTAGAGGTCGTGAGATGAGTAAAAACAGGTACCCCAGATTACTAGGCCTAGTGCCGCTGCTCGGCACGTTGCTGCTGGGAGGCTGCAACATGACCTTGCTCAATCCAACGGGCCAGGTCGGCCTGGAACAGCGCAACCTGATCATCACCGCCACGCTGCTGATGCTGTTGGTCGTCGTGCCGGTCATCGTCATGACCTTCCTGTTTGCCTGGAAGTACCGCGCTTCGAACAAGAACGCCGTCTACACGCCGAAGTGGTCGCACTCGACCAAGATCGAAGTGGCCGTCTGGACCATCCCGGTGCTGATCATCATCGCCCTGGGCTACATCACTTACATCTCGACTCACGAGCTGGACCCGTATCGTCCGATCGAGTCTGACGTCAAGCCGGTGACCATCGAAGTCGTCGCGCTGGACTGGAAGTGGCTGTTCATCTACCCGGAACAAGGCATTGCCACGGTCAACAAGATCGTGTTCCCGGCGCACACGCCAATCAACTTCAAGATCACCTCCGACGCCGTGATGAACTCGTTCTTCATCCCGGGCCTGGGCGGCCAGATCTACGCGATGGCGGGCATGCAGACCAAGCTGCACCTGATCGCTGACCGCAACGCTGAAATGGACGGTATCTCCGCCAACTACAGCGGTGCCGGTTTCACCGGTATGAAATTCAAGGCTATCTCCACCACTCAGGAAGATTTCGACGCCTGGGTAAGTGAAGTCAAGAAGTCGCCTAAACAGCTTGATCAGGCTGAATACGCGGCCCTGGCCAAACCGAGCCAGAACAACCCAGTCGAACTCTACTCGTCGGTCACGCCGAACCAGTTCCAGATCATCGTCGACAAGTACGAAGGTATGAAGCCGGGCAAGCCGCTGAAGCACGAGAAGAAAGAGAAAGAAGTGGCGGCCACGGATATTGACGCGGGTTCGCATTCAGCTGCCGGGGCAGAGGAGTAAACGATGTTTGGTAAATTAAGTTGGGAAGCAGTCCCATTCCACGAGCCGATCGTGATGGTGACCATCGCCATGATCGCCCTCGGTGGTCTGGCGCTGTTCGCTGCGATCACTTACTTCAAGAAGTGGACGTACCTGTGGACCGAGTGGCTGACTTCGGTCGACCACAAGAAAATCGGCGTGATGTACATCATCGTCGCCATGGTCATGCTGCTGCGCGGCTTTGCCGACGCGATCATGATGCGTACCCAGCTGGCCATGGCCACCGAGGGTTCGCCTGGCTACCTGCCACCTGAACACTATGACCAGATCTTCACCGCTCACGGTGTGATCATGATCATCTTCATGGCGATGCCATTCTTCACCGGCCTGATGAACCTTGCAGTGCCGCTGCAGATCGGCGCGCGTGACGTTGCGTTCCCGTTCCTGAACTCCCTGAGCTTCTGGCTGCTGGTGTCCGGCGTTGTGCTGATCAACCTGTCCCTGGGCGTCGGCGAGTTCGCCAAGACCGGTTGGGTTGCGTATCCGCCGCTGTCGGGTCTGCAATACAGTCCTGGCGTGGGTATGGATTACTACATCTGGGCGCTACAGCTATCCGGATTGGGTACGACGTTAACCGGGGTCAACTTCCTCGCGACCGTACTGAAAATGCGTACCCCTGGCATGAAACTGATGGACATGCCGATCTTCACCTGGACCTGCACCTGGGCAAACGTTCTGATCGTGGCTTCGTTCCCGATCCTGACCGCTACCCTGGCACTGCTGACCCTTGACCGTTACATGGATTTCCACATTTTCACCAATGAACTTGGTGGCAATCCAATGATGTACGTCAACCTGTTCTGGGCCTGGGGCCACCCTGAGGTTTACATCCTGATCCTGCCGGCATTCGGCATCTTCTCGGAAGTGATCTCGGCGTTCACCGGCAAGAAACTGTTCGGCCACCACTCGATGATCTACGCCTCGGGCGCGATCTCGGTACTGGGCTTCATGGTCTGGCTGCACCACTTCTTCACCATGGGTTCGGGTGCGAGCGTCAACGCCTTCTTCGGTCTGGCGACGATGCTGATTTCCATCCCGACGGGTGTGAAGCTGTTCAACTGGCTGTTCACCATCTACCAGGGTCGTCTGCGCTTCACCAGCCAGGTAATGTGGACACTGGGCTTCATGGTGACCTTCGCCATCGGCGGCATGACCGGCGTACTGCTGGCCATCCCGGGTGCTGACTTCGTGCTGCACAACAGCCTGTTCGTGATCGCGCACTTCCACAACGTGATCATCGGCGGTGCGGTATTCGGTTACATCGCTGGCTTCGCGTTCTACTTCCCGAAAGCGTTCGGCTTCAAGCTGCACGAAGGCTGGGGTAAAGCAGCGTTCTGGTTCTGGATCTCGGGCTTCTTCGTCGCGTTCATGCCGCTCTATGCACTGGGCTTCATGGGCATGACCCGTCGTCTGAACGCCACCACCAACCCTGAGTGGGTACCGTACCTGTACGTTGCCATGTTCGGTGCGGTGATGATTGCTGTGGGTATCGCCTGCCAACTGATCCAGCTGTACGTCAGTGTGCGCGACCGCAACAAGCCAGAGAACGTTTGCGATCACGGTGACCCGTGGAATGCACACACCCTGGAATGGTCGACCTCGTCGCCACCACCGTTCTACAACTTCGCTGTGCTGCCTAAGGCTGACTGCATCGACCCGTTCACCGAAGCCAAGGAAAACGGTACTGCGTACCAGCGTCCGGCCAAGTACGAGCCGATCCACATGCCGAACAACACCGCCACTGGCGTGGTGATGGGCGCGCTGTTGACCGTCTTCGGTTTCGCGATGATCTGGCACATCTGGTGGCTGGCGATCGCGAGCCTGGTGGGCACCGTCGTGTACTTCGTGATCCACGCTGCACGTGACGACCAGGGCTATATGGTTCCGGTTGAAACGATCGAGCGTATCGAAGCCGAGCAGCACAAGCGTCTGGTCGCGGCAGGGAAAATCCCGGCCAATGCCACCCGTGTTGAAACCTCGTTGGAACAGGCTTAAACCATGTCGAACTTAGTGACCAATGTTGGACACGCCCATGGTGACCATGGGCACGATGACCATCACCACGACTCGGGCGAGATGACCGTATACGGTTTCTGGCTCTACCTGATGACCGACTGCATTCTGTTTGCGTCGATCTTCGCGGTGTACGCAGTACTGGTAAACAACGTTGCCGGTGGCCCGTCGGGCCACGACATCTTCGAACTGCCTTACGTGCTGGGCGAAACCGCTCTGCTGTTGTTCAGTTCGATCACCTACGGCTTCGCCATGCTGGCGTTGTACAAGGGCAAGAAGCAGGCGGTCCTGGGCTGGTTGTTCATGACCTTCCTGCTCGGCGCGGGCTTCATCGCCATGGAGATCAACGAGTTCCACCTGCTGATCTCCGAGGGCTTCGGTCCTAGCCGTTCGGGCTTCCTGTCGGCGTTCTTCACCCTGGTCGGCACCCACGGTCTGCACGTTTCGGCCGGTCTGATCTGGATGGGCATCATGATGTATCAGGTCAACAAGCATGGCCTGACGTCGACCAACAAGACCCGTCTGAGCTGCCTGAGCCTGTTCTGGCACTTCCTGGACGTGGTCTGGATCTGCGTCTTCACCGTTGTTTACCTGATGGGGACTCTGTAATGGCTAATGCACACTCCCATGACAGCCACGATGCTGGCCACGGCAGCGTCAAGTCGTACGCCATCGGCTTCATCCTGTCGGTAATCCTGACCGTCATTCCGTTCGGTCTGGTGATGTACCCGACCCTGCCGAAGTCGACGACGCTGGCAATCGTTCTACTGTTCGCAGTGATCCAGGTGATCGTTCACCTGTATTACTTCCTGCACCTGGACCGTTCCATTGCACAGCGTAACAACGTGATCGCGTTCGTCTTCACGGCGATTGTGATCGTGCTGCTGGTTGGCCTGTCGCTGTGGATCATGTTCAGCATCCACACGTACATGATGGCGAAGTGAGGTAGACCCGATGTCGCTCAAGCACTTTATCCAAATCACCAAACCGGGGATCATTTTCGGTAACGTGCTTTCTGTGGCAGGCGGGTTCTTCCTGGCCTCGAAAGGGCATGTCGATCTGGCGGTGTTTCTGGCCGCCATGATCGGTACTTCCCTGGTCGTGGCCTCCGGTTGCGTGTTCAACAACTGCATCGACCGCGACATCGACCTGAAGATGGAACGCACCAAGAACCGTGTGCTGGTCCAGGGCCTCATCTCCCTGAAACTGGCCCTGGTTTACGCGACCATTCTGGGTGTTCTCGGCGTTGCCTTGTTGTACAAGGTGGCCAACCCGTTGGCTGCCTTGTTCGCAGTAATCGGCTTCATCATCTACGTCGGCTTCTACAGCCTGTACCTCAAGCGCAAGTCGGTTCACGGCACGCTGGTGGGCAGTCTGTCGGGCGCCATGCCGCCAGTGATCGGTTACGTTGCCGTGACCAACAGCTTCGACATGGCCGCACTTACCCTGCTGGTGATGTTCAGCCTGTGGCAGATGCCGCATTCCTACGCCATCGCGATTTTCCGTTTCAATGATTACCTGGCCGCATCGATTCCGGTGCTGCCAGTGAAACGCGGCATTCAAGTGGCGAAGAAGCACATCCTGCTCTACATCCTGGCGTTCCTCGTGGCGACCTTGATGCTGACCTTCAGCGGCTACGCCGGCATGAGCTACCTAGCCGTCGCCGCCGCCATGGGCATGTACTGGCTGTACATGGCCTGGACCGGCTACAAGGCAGTCGATGACACCGTCTGGGCACGCAAGCTGTTCGTGTTCTCGATCTTCACCATCACTGCGTTGAGCGTCATGATGTCCCTGGACTTCAAGGTGCCGACAGAGCTGTTGCTGACGTACGCGCCGTAAGGTTTGCAAGCTTCAGGAAAAACCCCGCACGTTGAGAGATGTGCGGGGTTTTTTGTTTATTCGAGCAGCGATTTGTTGATAGGCTGTCTATAGTCAAGCTGCTTATAGTTTGGCTATGCGAACAATCTTTTTTGAAACAACGATATTTACCAAAAGCGTTGGCCGCTATCTGACGGACGACGAATATCGAACATTGCAGAACTACCTTCAGAGCAATCCGCTTGCGGGCGATGTAATGCCTCGAACGGGTGGCTTCCGTAAGCTGCGCTGGGCTGATTCTCGCCGTAGCAAGGGAAGACGGGGCGGCTTGCGGGTTCTCTACTATTGGCTTATGAATGATGGTCAGTTCTGGATGTTCGCCATTTACGACAAAGATGAGCTTGAGAAGCTGACTGCCGAGCAAGAGAGGGCACTCAGGACAGCCATTGATAAAGAGTTGAAAAAACGAGGTACCCCATGAAAAAACGCGACCTGTTTGCAGAGTTAATGCAGGGCGTTGATGAGATGGCGGCTCAACGCGAGGGCAAGATCACACTGCGCAATACAGTGCTTGAGGACAAGCCTGTACCTGAAGTGGGCGCACAGGAAATTGTTGCTCTTCGAGAAAAACTGCATATGTCTCAAGCTGTTTTTGCCAGTCGAATCAGGACAAGTCCAAACACCCTTCGAAATTGGGAGCAGGAAAAGTCGAAGCCCAATGCTCAAGCAGCCTTATTGATACGACTGGTTGAAAAATTTCCAGATATGGTTGAGCGCTTGAACACTGTTTGAGCGCCGCTGAAGACCAGCTTGTGGTCCGGGGCATCCGAAAGGTTTAGGGCCTTTTGTTCCATCTACGCTGGTTGCACAACTTAGGCAAACGCCATAGATTTGGATCCAACCCCGACAGTAGTAGCTCCAAGCCATCCCCCGGTGCTCGACTGTCTCAACCCGTGCATTGATCAAAAGGCTGGGCGCAATGACCGAACGGATGACCTGCGATGAGCGTTTTATCGCCTTGGCCGAAGAACTCAACTATGACATCTATGGCGAGAACACCGCCGGTGGCAATTACGCGCCGCTGATCCGTCATCACGACGAGCTCTACATCAGCGGCATGGTGCCGCGGGTCAATGGCAAGATTCTGTATCCCGGTCGCGTGGGGCTGGAATTGAACCTCAAGGATGCGCAAGCCGCGGCGAGCATCAGCGCCATGCGTTGCCTGGCGCTGATTGTCGATGCGGTGGGTTCGCTGGACAAGATTCGTGCGTTGTTGCGTGTCACGGTGTATGTGAAGTCGACTGCTGACTTTGTGGACCTGAGCGAAGTGGCCAACGGCGCTTCGGATGTGTTCAGCCATGTGCTGGGCGATGCCGGACGGCATACGCGCACGACCATCGGCGTGTATCAGTTGCCGAAGAATGCGGCGATTGAAGTGGACATGATTGCGGCGTTGCATCCTTCGGCTTGAGGGGGGGGAGGTGGGGGAGCGGTTTGCCCTCACCCTAACCCTCTCCCGGAGGGAGAGGGGACTGACTGAGAGGCTTTCAAGATATACGCCGACCTGAAATACCGAGCCGAACTCAGGTTTGAAAATCACACAATTCGGCTCCCTCTCCCTCGGGAGAGGGCTGGGGTGAGGGGCGACGATTTTCGCCTCCTCACGAATCACAAGCCGGACAACAAAAAGCCCCGCCTGAATCTCAGTGCGGGGCTTTTTCGTACAGCGGCTGCGCTATTACTGCGCCGCGATGCTGTACCCGTCAAACGCCGTCTGCTGCTGCAGCGCGGTGATGATGTTCTTGCGGTTCACCGCCTGTTCGGTACCGGCGTTATCGACGAAGGTTTCGCTTTCCAGCTCGGCTTCATCGCCTTCACCCACGAAAGTGAAACCGAGGAATTCCAGTGCCTCACGATCTACGTTCAGACGCGAACGCGGGGTGCGCATTGGCAGGGTCACGCTGGCGCCGTCCTTGCTGATGGTGAAGATTTCCACTTCTTTCTTCTTCGCAGCTTTGCTCTTGCCGCCGCTCGGATTGCTGATCGCCTGATGGGTCTGATTCAACACCTTCAGCGCCAGGCCATAAACGATTTCCTGGAATGCCGGATCGTCCTTGAAGCTGGACAGAATGCGTCCGATCGAGAACTTGCTGCTCAGGTCTTCCAGCGCGGCAATGTCGGCTGCCTCGGCGTCTTTCAGGCGCTTGAGTTCGCCCATCAGCTCGTACGCCTTGTCGTCATCAAAACTGTCATGCGCCTGACGGATCGCCGCACGCAATTCGCGGATCTGGTCGCTCTCGCGGGTCGACTGGAACGCGTCGAGGACCATCTCGCTGATGATTTTGGCTTGTGGCAGGTGTTGTGAAAGATTGATGGAGTTTTCGTATTCCGCTTTGGACGACTGGGTGACTACGGATTCAGCGGTGTTGAAATCGGACATTGAAATTTCACTACTTTTTAACTTGAGTTGAGGCGAGAAAGCACGAGGTCTTTTTCAGGCCGACTAATTTAGGGGAGCGGGGCGGCGTTGTCACGGAGCAACGGTCTGGTGGTCGGGATTTTTCCCGGCGTGCGTTATATTCCGAGCATGGCGTCAGTGGGTTTCCCCCACGTACGCATCGCAAACTCGACAAAGCGTCTCAGCTTCGGCAATCGATAGCGATCCTGCGCATACAACAGGTGCATCGGCCTGCTTGGCGGTTGGTAATCCGTCATTACCCTGACCAGTTTGCCGTCGCGCAGATCCTGCTCCACCAGCGCGTCGGGCAGCATCATGATGCCCATGCCGTTGCGCGCTGCCTGGTGCAAACCGGCGGAACTGTTGATCAGCATCGGTCCGCTGACGTCGACGAGGACTTCACCTTCCGGGCCGCTCAGACGCCAGCGTTTTTCCACCGATTGCCAGTCATCCCCAGCCGGGTAGGCGAAGGACAGGCAATCGTGTTGCTGCAAATCCTGGGGCGTGTGCGGCATGCCGCGCCGCGCGATGTAATCAGGGGAGGCGCAGACCGTCAGGGTGTAGTCGATCAGGGGGCGAGCGATCAGGTTGGATTGGTCGAAATTGCCCAGGCGGAAGGCGACATCGAGGCCGTTCTCCAGCAGATCCGGGCGGCTGTTAGTCAGCACCACGTCGAGTTTCACTTGCGGATACAGCAAGGAATATTCGCTGAGCGCCGGGGTCAGTCGTTCGACGCCGAAGGTCAGTGGCGCGGTGATACGCAGCAAACCGCGCGGCTCGTCCGACGCTTGTTCGGCCAGGCGTTCGGAGTCGGCCACCAGGCCGAGCACTTCCAGGCAGCGCTGATAATAGACACTGCCGAATTCGGTCAGGCGCTGGCGGCGCGTGGTGCGTTGCAGCAGTTGCACGCCGAGCCGTTGCTCCAGCGCGCGCAGATGATTGCCCACCATCGTCGTCGACATTTCGCACTTCGCAGCGGCGGCCGTCATGCTCCCGGTTTCCACCACTTTGACGTACACGCCCATCGACTGAAACAAATCCATTATCAAGCTCGGCTTTTAAATGATTGAAGTTTTTCCGGGTTTATCCAGCTCAGGTGGCTAACCATACTGCAAAAACACCGACCTGCAATGGAGTTTCACGTCATGACCGCCGCCCTGATGAACACCTACCAACCACTGGCCCTGAGTTTCACCAAGGGCTTGGGCACGCGCCTGTGGGATCAGGCGGGGCGCGAATATCTGGACGCTGTTGCCGGTGTGGCAGTGACCAATGTCGGCCACTCGCATCCGCGCATTGTCTCGGCGATCAGCGAGCAGGCGGGATTGCTGCTGCACACCTCCAACCTGTACAGCATCGATTGGCAACAACAACTGGCCAAGCGGCTGACTGTGTTGTCGGGGATGGAGCGCGCGTTTTTCAACAACTCCGGCGCCGAAGCGAACGAGACGGCACTGAAACTGGCGCGCCTTTACGGCTGGCGCAAAGGCATCGAGCAGCCGCTGGTGGTGGTCATGGCCAACGCGTTTCATGGCCGCACCCTCGGCACGCTGTCTGCCAGCGATGGCCCGGCGGTGCGCCTGGGCTTCAACGAACTGCCGGGGGATTTCGTCAAAGTGCCGTTCGGCGATCTCCCGGCGCTGGAGCAAATACAGCGCAAACACGGCGCGCGCATCGTGGCGATTCTGGTCGAACCGATCCAGGGCGAAAGCGGCGTACAAGTCGCACCTCCGGGTTATCTCAAGGCCCTGCGCGACCTGTGCAATCGCCACGCGTGGCTGCTGATGCTCGATGAAATCCAGACCGGCATCGGCCGCACCGGGCAGTGGTTCGCCTTTCAACACGAAGGCATCGTGCCCGACGTCATGACCCTCGCCAAAGGCTTGGGCAATGGCGTGCCGATCGGCGCCTGCCTGGCCCGCGGCCGCGCGGCCGACCTGTTCACCCCGGGCAGCCATGGCAGCACTTTCGGTGGCAATCCGCTGGCCTGCCGGGTCGGCTGCACGGTGCTGGACATCATCGAAGAACAAGGCCTGCTGGCGAATGCGCGGGTGCAGGGCGCACGGCTGCTGGAACGCTTGCGCGCCGAATTGGCAGACAACCCGAACGTGCTGGCAATCCGGGGGCAGGGTCTCATGATCGGTATCGAACTGAAACAACCGGTGCGCGACCTGACGCTGATCGCTGCGCGGGATCACGGCTTGTTGATCAACGTGACTCGTGGCAAGACCATCAGATTGCTCCCGCCGCTGACGATTGATGAGCGCGAGGTGGGGATGATTGTCAGAGGGGTTGGGCGGGCTCTGGCCGCACATTGATTGGTCTGCGCAAAATCCTGTGGGAGCGAGCCTGCTCGCGAAAGCGGTCGACTATTCACAGTAGATGTCGACTGAAATTGCGCCTTCGCGAGCAGGCTCGCTCCCACAGGTCAGCGCATGGCTTTAGTCCGGCACATCTTTAAACTCCGGCGCCAGCATCCTCGTCTTCTCCGCCCCATTCGAGTTGTGCTGAACAATCTCGCTCGGCTGCCCCTGTTCATTGAAAAACACCTGTCCGATCCCCGCTGAATTCCACAGCCGCTCCCCGGCCTCGGCATGTTCCGGCGTGTACGGGACGATGCGCATCAGGCGGCGTTTGGTGAACCAGTTCAACGGCGAGCGCGGTGAGTAGAGCCAACGGTTGAGACGGTCGAACCATTCCAGCAGCGTTGGCGGGAATTCGTTCTTGATGCCGCTGCTGGTGATCTGCCAGATCCGTGGGCCGGCCTTGCGGTGGCGGATCAGGACTTCGTAGACGAAGGAATAATGCACATCGCCGGACAGCACCACGTAGTTTCCGGGTGTGCGCGAGTGTCGGAAAATGTTCAGGATCACCTGCGCCGCGCCGCGATGGGCCATCCAGTTTTCCGCGTCGACCAGCAGCGGATAACCGCACCAGCTGAACACTTTCTGCACGGTTTCAATCAGCTTCACGCCAAAGATCGGCGCCGGCGACACGATGATTGCCGAAGGGTGATCGAGCAGTTCCTGTTGCAGTTCGCTCAAGGCTTCCCAGTCGAGCAGGCCCGACGGTTGCTTGAGGGCCATCTCGCTGCGCCAGCGCCGGGTGCGCGTATCTATCACCACCAGTGCCGGACTGCTCGGCAACACAAAATGCCACTGCTGAAAACGCAGCAACTGATCAATCAGATCGTCCTGCACCGGCATGTCCAGATAGCCGTCGTCACCGCTGGCGCTCAGTTGCGCGGTCTGCTCCAGCACGTCCTTGAAGGCATCAGGATTGTTGCCCCAGCCCTGACACAACAGATAAGCAATCAGCGCGTTGCCGATGATGCGTTTGGAGAACGGATGGCCGTAGGCGGTTTCCTCCCACTGCGCAGAAAGATTCCAGTCATCGGTGATGTCGTGGTCATCGAAAATCATCAGGCTCGGCAGATGCGCCAGCGCCCGCGCGACGTTGCCCAGGCCCGTCTTGAAGGCATCAATGCGCGTCTGCTCGAGGTGGTAGCGCTTGCGGCGTTCCGGCGTCAGCGTCGGCGCGCTCGGATTGATCAGCGACCACGGCGTCGGCGACCACACCAGCATGTACATGGCCATGACTTCGGCGAACGTCACCAGATGGTTGTCGGCACTGCTGCTGGTGAAAATCGGCTTACGCGCGCCACCGAAAAATCGCTCGCGCAAGGTCTCGTTGCTCTCCAGCGCCGGTAACAAATCCGCACGGTGGTAGTAGCTGGCCGGGTGTTGGTAGAGCTTGGCGCTGTCGCTGACCACGGCACCGTCAAGGTGCTCATCGAACAGACCCAGACGCTCGATCAAGCCATGAATCGCCCGCAGCATCGGCCCGGCAACATCGTCGGCATAGACCTGATCACCGCTCATCATCAGCAGCGCCGGGCGCCGTTGCGCATCGGTTTCGTCGGCCAGCAATTGATCGACGCAGAGCAAACCGTCGGTTGCCGGATGATGCGGCTTGCGGCAGGAGCCGTGGAGCAATTGGTCGATCCGCGAACGCACTACGAGGTTCGCGCAGCTGGCACCAGGGTAAAGCAGATGAGGCGCCCACTCAGCCATACCGATGGCGTCGTCGATCAGCAGGTCGTAAGCGATAAACGTGTCGCAGGGCAGGGCGCTTTCAAGTTGAACGTCTATCAGATGCACGAACGCATGACGGCCTACGGCAATGACCGTGCATTTCTCTGAGTCGAGCGGAATATCTCCTACACCTTGCAGGCGCAAGGTCAGCGTCAGTTCACGCGAGCCCACCAGCCACAGCACCACGCGCGTCGGCTCCAGCCGCCGCAGCAGCGGGCCGGCCAGGACAGGAGGCAGCGAGATCAGGTTATCGGGTGTTGGAAACATTGAGGATAAAGTTCAAGGCGCACAGGCTGGCGATGATAGCGCAGCCGGCGCCTTGATCGCTTAAACGAGCCTTAAGAGTCGGCTTTTTCAAGTTTCAGCGCCAGCAAACGCCATTCCCCAGCCGTCGCATCAACCCGTGGCAATTCCTGCACGGAGCAATCGAAACGGTAGGTGACATCGTCGCCATTCATGTTGCGCGCAGTTACGCTGTTGCTGAAGCTGTAGACCTGATCCTTGTAGCGATGACTGACCAGCGCTTTGCTGTCAGCAAAACGCGCCGAAGCGGGATAACGCAGGGTGCTGGTGACAAACGGGCTGCACATGACATACGCGATCATCGACTTGTCGGCCTGTGCGTCGCCGCGCAACTTCTTGTTCAGCGCGGCGAGGGCCATGCGACCCTCGTAGTCGCTTTGATTCAGCACCGTCTGTACCGCCATTGATTTCGGTGCCCGGCTGACGTTATTCGGCAACAGTGCGGAGTCCGGGGGGGAAGGCTTGTCGTCCGCTTCGATGGCAGCAAAAACCGGCGCATCTTTCAGTTCGGTGGCGGGCGTGACTGCCTCGGCTTCAGGCAGTACAGAGGTCGACTCGACGACTGGCGTGTTTTGCGCCTGCGCCTCGTGATCGAACGACGAAGGAAACAGCGAAAAGGTGATCGACAACATCACCAGCCCGACAATGAACCCACCCGCCGCGCCAACGATGTTGCCGTAGAAAATGTTCCAGCTGCCGCGGTTCTTCACCACCCAGCGCCACATGAAACCCCAGACAGCGACGAACGCCAGAAAACGCAAAAACTCCATTTGATCCTTTCCTTACCTTTCAACAATCCAAGCGCGGCGCGAGACGATCAGCGAGCACCGACGATGCGCGGCAAGATAGCAAAATAGACGCGCCGTCCGGCTACGGCTGCGGAAAATAATTCGCCGCCAGAAAAATCAACATGACCATGCCGGCGGCAACGCCACAGACCCCCGCGAGCAGTTGACGTGCAACCGGATGCGCCGGCTGACGACGCTTGGCGATCCACAACCACACACCCGCCAGGACGCCCGCGCTGGTCATGAACACCACCAGGCTGTTGTGCAGTCCCGGCGCTGCCATGGTGGTGCCGAACAGCCCGTCATAAAGCAGTGTGAAGACAATGCCCGCCACCACAGCGCTGCCCGCTCCGGCGAGGTTTGCCAACAACAGATTCCAGTGCCCGCGCTGTCGCACCACCCAGAACCACATTGCCGCCATGACCACTAAACACAACACAGCATCCATCGGATTTCTTTCCTTGCCACGAGACAGAGGCGACAACTTGGTCGCCTGTTGAGAGTGGACGGAACGATAGCAAAATAGTAGCGTCGCGCCATGCCTTCTCTGTAATGGACTACCCATGTTTTCCACAACCCGTTTGCTGCAACTGCTCGGCGCTCTCACCCTTGCCGTCTCCATTACCCCAGCCTTCTGCTTCGCGAAAGAACACCCGCAAGCCAGCTGGGATTACTACCTCGCCAATTGCCAGCGGATGCAGGAGACAATCGCCGACGTCCAGAGCGGTCGCGTCTCCGCTGCCTATGCACTAACGTCCGGCCTGCAAGACAGCCTCGCCTCCATGAACGAGCGCCGCCTTAACCTGCTACCGCAACACCTCGACTCCAGCGAGTATGCCCACTGCGAAAACGTCGCGGGCCATGCCGAGGCAACCCTGGCCCAAGGCAAAGCCGAGTTCGCCGCGCAAATGCAACGCGGTGTGGAGGAGGGCCGAATTGCGCACCAGAACTCCCCCGCCTATCAACGCGCCCGTTCCCTCGGCTACAGCGACGTCGGCGACATCTCCTTCCTGAAACTGCACGAAGACACCGACGGCGAAGCCCGTCTGAAAACCATGCTCATCACCGTCGACGAAATCTGCGGCCAATACTTCCGCGCCACGCAATACGTGAAGCCGTATGTGATCTACACAGTGCGACCGTCGGATGGCGGCTGTGGCGAAGTGAAGCGTGTTGCGATAGTTGGCGGAGGGCAGCCAGAGAAGGGCGACTACATTGATCCCAATGGCGAATTTCAATACATGGGCTGGAAAAAACTGGTGGGCGCTGACGGCTTCCCAACAGATATTCGAGTGCTGAAAGCACGTCGCTGACAGGAGAGATACTGGCGTGGCTGTAGCGCGGCATTCAAAGAATGTCGCGCAGATACCCCTTCAGTGCGAGCAGCGGCTGCCCCAGCTGCTCCACCGACCGCGCCTGAGCCAACTCCGCCGACAACTTGCGCAACTCCCGCCCCAACGGCTTCTCGACCCCACCCAAGGCATCCAGCGCCAGGTTCAGGCATTCGTTCATCTTGAACTGAATGGCCTCGACATCGCCGCGTTTCACCAGTAACTCGAAAACGTCTTTCTGATAATCGCCCATGACCATGTCATCGCGCAGGATCGGGCTCAGGCCCTCTTCTTCGTAGGCAAGTTTGAGGGAGAAGAGGGCGACGGTTTCCAGTGAGGTTTCCATGGGGATGTCTGTCAGTGAAGTGAAGGGCTTGAGCCCGATGCGCGAAGCACCAGCGGAAGTCTATTTTGCGGGCGCGATTATACGGGCGGTCATCGCATGCGAGGCAACCAGCAATCGGCCATCTAAACTCTCAAGCTCGCGCAGCATTGACATCCACTTTGATACGACGCTTTGATTACAAAAACTGAACATCAGCGGAGTGATCACCATGGAATACGACATGAAACTGATCGACGACGCCGTCCTTGCTCTCCTGGCTGCCTATAGCTCCGACGACGGCAATGCGTGGAAGGGCTATGACTTCGAAATCATGAACCGCTTGCACGAACAGGGTTTGATCAGTAATCCGGTTAACAGGAACAAGTCGATATGGTTGACGAAGGAAGGGATGGAACGGGGGCGGGAGATTGCTGGGCGGATGTTTGGGGCTAAGGAATAGGTTGGGCAAGCGCCCGATTCTGGACTTGAGCTGTTGCTCGGCAAGATGACGTCAGTTTTGGCCATGGCTCGCCATAGCGATATGCATACGATTGTCGTCGGCGCGGTTACACGCAGATCTGCAGACGAAACGGTAGCGAGTTACTGGATAAGGAATCGGAGGATTTTTGCATTGGGACATCTTCTGAATGAACCACAACTGACTAGGGTCAGAGATGCCTTATCAGAGCCTTTCAATCATTTCCCCACTGATTACGACTACGTCGTTCGTCAGCTCAAGGGCGTTGATCCAGCGGTGCTCTACAAGATTTTTTATTCAGAAGTAGCACCAGTGTGTTTCACAAACATTGCTGCAGTTCTGCCCACTGTATGGACTGGGTTCGACCCTGACTGGCTCAGATCCGAGATAGAGGAGAGGCTCGCGGCGCGACGGCGCAATTGGTTTCGCAGGCAGTACGACAGATTGTTGGTGCGTTGGTTGGAGTACAACTATGACTACATGTGGAAGGAGATAGCCTCTAGGCTGTGAGGTCGGGCCACGCGTTAGGTAGGTAACGTTTGGTGTCCCGCGCCTGTGGGGAAATAGCATCTTAGGTATCTGCGATGCAGTGATTCCGAGTGCTTCAACTGCGACTCAGCACGAGGCTTTAATGATCGGCGTTACACCAATCTATTTCCTCCAGACGAAAAAAAGGCTCTGCTTCCGCACGACCTTTTTTCTATTTTGGTGCCCGAGGGGGACTGTCGGGCACCATATGATACGGGGCTTGCAGAAAGATTATGCAGCCTGGGATACAAGGATCGGGAGGCTAGGATAGTTAATTAGGTAGTAGCCGCTAATAATTTTCTGACATCGACACTTTTCAGCTCGCCGATGCCTTTGCCTTCCACTACCTTTTTTACGAGAGCATCAGCGATAACGCAAATCGGTTTAGCATTCGACTCTACCAATGCGAGCGCATTGCCGAGAAGGCTGGTGAGTCTGTCACCAGAGGACTGATCTCTTCCGACCTCCAGATCTGTTTTCATCGGCGAGGAGTTGTGTATCAAATTGACAAGCTCCTTTGCGATCGCGAAATCTTGGCCGGCAGTTGAACCCTCGTTGAGAATCTTGTATGCCGACGAGGCGTTCACTCTGAAGGTGGAACGATCAATCGCCTCTCCCATTGCGCCTGATAGCACGACTATGACTCTGCTGGTCATCAGCTCATGTAGTTCAGTAATTGATTCGCAGCGTACGCTGTAATCGGCGCGCGCCTTCCCATGATGCGCGTACGGCTCAAACTGAACATGTAGGTTGATGTCGGTTCCTTCAAAGCCTAGTGCCAAAGCTGCCACATAATGTGCGGCCTCGTGCTGAGCACTCGCCCGAATGCTGAGGAGCTTTTCCTGAATATTGAATGGATCCATGTGCAGATACCTAAGATTCTTCCCTGCTGTCAGTCTAATCCACTTCTTCGGGAGCGTCGGATCGCGTTCATGGGAGGGAGACACGAATTATTGGGCCAGAGGTTTAGGATGGATTTTTTAGCGTTTAAGCACCTGTTACGATGGTTGGCGCTGAAAACAACGGTATCCCGTTAAACAGACAGAAAATTAAAAACTGTCCAAATAGGAGTCAAATTTGAACTGGAAAGAGTATCAAGAGGACGCAGCAATTTTTTTTAGGTCTTTAGGTCTAGAGGCTGAAACAGATGTGACTGTACAAGGAGTAAGAACAACGCACGACATCGATGTACTCGTAAAATCAAAACATGCGGGATTTGAAGTTACTTGGATAGTCGAGTGCAAACTTTGGAATACTAAAGTGACGAAGTTGCATGTGCTTGCACTGCGGGAAATTGTGAGTGATATAGGTGCTGACAGAGGAATATTACTGGCGGAAAATGGCTTTCAAAGTGGTGCTGGTGAGGCATGTTCTCTGACAAATGTACACTTGACGTCGCTTCGTAATGTTATGCTTACAGCAAGTCATGACGTAATGTCAATGAGGTTGCGAGAAGCATATGACCGGATTTTAGATTGTAAGACCCTTTATTGGGATCTTCCTAAGCGGCTAAGAATTGAGCATGATTTACGACCAGGTGTTTGCGAGGTCGGATACTCTGGTAACAATGTTATTGAAATACTTGAGGATCTCGCGGCTAAGGGCTTTCGTGGCGTTTATCCAATATTTCCTACAGACTTACATGTTTCAGTATCTCATAATCTCGCTGGTCAACAATTACCAAATGAAATTGGTTGCCTGGAAGATTTGCTAATTTTAATTGTGGGCATGTTGTCGGTATTAGAAGACAAGTTAGCTCGTTGTGTTTCCGCGCTGAGTCAATAAATTGAGAAAAATTAGCGAGGCGTCACTCAAGCGTTATCGCTCATTATCTTTCTTATGAGAGCTATCGCTGCACTTATACCCGTATGAGACAGGCTAAAGTGAATTTTTTCATTCTTTGCATGGGCTTCAAAGTGAGCGCTGAAGCGTTGGTTGAAAAATCTGCTGACGTTGTTTTTATCTACGGGGTGAGTTTTGTTGCCCTTACGTCTAAGATTTCTCAAGTTGTCTTTCATGTTTTTTGCGATCTGTGTAGTTGTTAGAGGTAATACGCCATTTTTGTGGTCGATTAGCATTGAAACAAGAATTGCTTGCTCAAGTGGTAAAAAGTAAGTCGTCGTAGATATGTCGCAAACGAACGGGATGAGTTGCGCTTCGTTGGTTAAAGAAGTGACAGCTGATCTAATGTATGTTGTCAGGCTGCTTTCATTTGCTATCACTTTTGCCTCGGAAGCTATTGCGGACAAACCCATAGCATTTTGTATCTCATTTTTTCCTTCAAATTCTGAAAAGCTAATTGGCGCATCGGATCTATTTCTTTTTATATTGCGCTGATATCTGGTTTCAAGGCTGCTTTCGATGAATAGAACTTCAAGTTCTATTTCTGATAGCTCCTCCTGCAATATTTCAATTTCTTTAGGAGAGCGAAATCCAGTTATTACTAGCCCTGTTTTTGGGGTGTCCTTGATATATTCAGAGATTTGTCTCGCTACGATTCCCGGATCCGTCTCCAAAGCATTCTTTGCAAAGTCTTGTGTCTTCATATTGCTAGAGTACCCGTGCCTTGTATACAGGGCGCACCTCATGAAGTCGCTTGCTTCAATATGTCTATATGCATGAAGTCTAGTCAAGGCGGAAGCTAAAACCGTTTTTCCAGCACAAGTTGAACCGCATATTATGTAGTTTCTCCTAGGAAATAACTCTCCTTGCAAGGGCTTGTCTTGGTACTTTCTATCGTCTACAAGGTCTTTGGATTTTAGGAACTCTATAAGTTGCTGCAATGCTAGGTTTCTAAAGTCATACCTTAAAGCTGTGTTGACCTGTAGTCTGCTGATTGGTTTTCTTGCCCCTTTGGGAACAAACCATTTGTTGAATGTTTTGTTGTCAAGCCAGGGATAGATTCTGTTAGTTTCAAAGGGCTCTTCTTTTTCTACTATGGTGCCTTGAGTCTTTCCGACAAAAACTTTGTAGGTCTCGCTTGGGTTGGACCTTAGGTTTGGAGGTAAATATAAAACTATGTCAGATCTGACGGTAACTCTTCTGTTGTTGCCATGCGCCTTCAGTAGTTCGTCTAGCTGGGAGAAAGATGTTTCTCGCATCCAATACTTTACATTTACCCCAGGGAACTCTCCCTCAGTGCTGAGTGCTTCGATAGCAATTGATGTGTCTTCAATAAAGAATAGCTTATTTTGATGCATTGAAGCATATCGTTCTAGAAGAGCAGTGTCTTCAATACCGTTGTTGGTGAAGATTCCACTTTGAATTGCTTGGTCAATGCTGTTTAAGTTTTTTGCTAATTTTAAGTTGGCGCTTAATATGCTTTCTTCTAAAAGTTTTTCTCTGTCCTCTATACGAGGTTCATAATAGGGTTTTCCATAATTTGGTGGTGGGAGCAGTAAAATAGGTTGTTCTCTGAGTAAATACTCAAAATGAGCGATCTTTGTGAGGTTAGATGATAAAAAAATGAGCCTAATCAATTTCTAACTCTCTTCCCGTGTTGTTTGGTAAGCAGTGTTCTAAAACATGGGCGTGTGATAGGTTGAGCTTATTTCTTAACTTCTCAAATTCTGATGTCATAAAATAAACCGCGGGCCCGAGACTGGATAGGCCTACACATTGTGCACCTGCCGCATATAGGTCTATCTTTAATTTATTAACAGGAGTTGACTGTGCATCCCACTCAGATTTTTTCCAGCGTGTATCTTGAATGGCATTGATCGATGCGCAGAAAATAGAGTGATCTTTCTCAAGCGCGGCGCAGGCCATTCCAGAAACGGCGTGGTAGATGGATTCATAAACCGCGGTGGCCGGTATAGGGCAAACTCGATCGAAGAAGTCGATTTCTTCTTTTGCGGAAATTCTGTGAGCATCAGGCGGGATTATTACGCCAAAGCTCCAATGATCAGGTAGTTTAATGTTTAATAAATTGATCGGTTGCTGAGAAACTTTTGTCCTGGAGGAGGAGGGCCCTAGCTGTAAGCCTTCATTTTTCACTCCAAGGTCAACATTCAGCCCGCCTTTGAAATAGGTGTTTATACCTACCCCAGAAGTGCCACCTCGTCCTGATGCTGTTATCAAGTCAGTCTCGCTACAGGCAACGTGATTCAAAATACTTGCAGCTTCTGCGCACGCCAATTTTGATGCCGTGCCGGTTCCGAACCCGCTATGAGGAGGCGGTCCAGATAAAAACGTAACGCATATTTTCTGCGAATAATTATTCGCTTTGTAAAGCCCTTGCAAGAAATGGATAAAGGCTTTCTGTTCTTCTTGTGATAAACCAACTTCACGGTTGTCAGTTATCTTAAAATCTAAGCTGCTCACAAACTCAATTACGGTATCGAACCCTTGAACGCAGAAGCCTACACCGCCATTTTGTCTATAACCATGATCACTCATATCGAATAAGTTAACATGCAGCCGGGCAGGGGCTGTAATCCTAAGAGATTTAATCATGATTCAGAGAGGCCCCGGCTAATGTTTCTTGGATGTAGTCCAAATATGGCTTGATATACAGGCCATCCTTTTCGAAGCTAATGGCAGGAGTGTCTTTACTGCTTTTGTTCTTGAAAATTGGTCCAACAAGACACCGGGAGCCTGCTAAAAATATGCTGTGTGAAGGTTCAAAGTCATAGTAAAGTATTTCAAAGTTTGAATGTTTGTTTTTAATTTCCTCGGATCTTGGCAATGTTTTATTTTTGAAGTCGGAGAGGTTTGGTTCTTCTAAGTAGGAAGTTTTAGGGAGTAATAATGTAACTTTTACTCCTCTTGCTAATGCTTCTAGTAGGTTTTGAGATTGTGGTGTCTTAAAGTTTGCAAAATCATCTAGCAATCTATTACATGTCACTCCGGCAACGATTATGTTGTCGCCAACTTTGGTGTTGTCTATAAGCTTTCGGTAGTATTCTGTGTTTTTTCTATTGGCTAGGAACTCGAGTAGCCCGTATTCTTTGTATTCTGATAAGGCTTTCTGTTCTAAATACTGTGTGAGGAACTGTAGCGATGCTATCACCAGGCCTGATGCTAAGCCGCTATAAACACCCAATAGCCGCGCATCTGCCTTTTCATCAGTTAGATATAGCACCACGCAGAAAGACAAAGCTCCAATAATAAGTGCTGCGAGGTAAAGTCGAGGCGTATTAACTACAAAGTTGTGTTTGATCAGTTTCATCGTGGTGTCCCTATTATTATAATTTCCTTTTTTGTTTTTTTGCTAAGTGCATGAGGCATTTCATATTCTAGTAAAGAAGTTTTTCTAAAGGTCGACGAAAAAAAATTCTGTATTTCTTCAATGCTCGGATATGCATCATGGACATATGAGAGACAAACAATTGATTTTTTATGCTTTTCAATCAAATTAAATAGATTGTCTTTAAAATGCGCCTTGGTATTCCATTTCAGCATTTCGTCAGGACTTGGTATGGGGTGGTTTTTCTTCGAGCGATCAATGCGCTGGTCCCATAGCTGAGGCGAACAGAGCCCCTCCAGAAAATGATATCTATCCATATAAGATATATCTTGTTTTTTCTGAGGGACATAAGGGGGGTCAAGATAGACAAAGTCATATGAATTCGGTACATCCATTGCATCAGTGCATGGCATGATTATCGGCGCATGTACGGAGTCGTATCTCGTTTTCCTTATTTCACTCAGTGCACGGAGCATTAATGCGGAAAATGGTCTTTCCCAAGTTGCCCAGTTACCAAACTTTGTATCTTTTTTATTGTTAATTCTTAAATATAAATTTTTTCGGTGAAAGAGGTTGAATGGCCTTTTTTGTAAGCATGCCTGAATCAGGCAGTAAGTGATCTCAGCCTTTTTCAATGGGTTTTCGATGTTTGAAAGAGCCGTTAGCGCACCATCTAGCCATTCATTTTCTTTGTCTGTGTAATAGATGTCTTTAAAGTTTCTAAAGATAAAGCCGCGTTCCGGGTATACATTGCATATGAAGGATTCTAGATCTTGATCAGTCGTCGCGCATGGTCCATTAGATAGTAAGGCTGTCGCAACAATGCGGTTAGATTCTAGGATGTCGTTGTAGGTGACTTTTTTGTTGAGATGCTTCAATGCTAACGATACTGTTGAAGTTCCACCGAATATGTCTATTGCTGAAAGGAAGTTGTATTTCTTGAATTCGTTAATCATCCACTTCGCTAGGCGACGTTTACTTCCATAATATCGTGTTTGTGGTAGGGATATTTCGTCTGCGACAAATGATGTCGAGCAGGGTTGCTCCAACTTCGGAAGTGGAAGTTCTGAATCGCCACTCAGTTCGCGCCAATCCTCTTTGGCGAAGTTTTTATGGTTTATCTCGTTCAGTTGAGGATCAAGCATTTAGCGCTCCGGAGGCTTTTAATATTCTTTGCTTTAAGAGCGTTAGAATTTTCGGCATTTCTTCTTTCAATAGGAACTGGGTGATCAAGCGTGCCTGTTTCATTTTTTTGGACTGGTTACGTTTTTTTTGGGAGTCTTTTACAGAGCCATTGGTCGGGTAGCTGAATCTTGGCATGTAGGTTTCGGTTGAGTACGGCATGGACCAGTCCTTTGATTTTCTACGCTTAGCCTAGCTGACCGAGCCATCATCGCCCGAGGCTTTTCCTATTGCTACTGCTTCGGAGCAAATCACATTTGGAGAGCAGCATAAAGCATGTTGGCAGCGGGATAATGAGACCAAATGCGGAGGCCGAGGGACCCTACTTTTGGAAGAGGTAGGGGCTATTTGCAAAGACGGACGTTCATGCAAAAAACTCAGCTAGAGGAAACCTGCGAGTCTGATAACCCGTGTAGGGGCCCCCCCTTCAGGAGGACCCGTAAAACCTGCCGCTACGGCTCCTTGCCTGGGACTAGTCGCACACAGCAATCGGCAGATCCGGAGCTATCCGTCGCGTCCATTCGCGCTGAAGGTTCCCGCCGTGAAAAGGGGCGAGGGGAAAGCTAATCCGTAGGTAGCGAAAAGGCAGTGTTCCACGTGTTCCATGTGTTCCATAAACGTCGGAGGCCACGGAATACGAGGCTTTCAGAGGCGGAACACCAAATGCGAATAACCGGAACACCAGTTACGCGGAACACGTCTGGTGTTCCGCGATTTGGTGATCCGGTTATAGGTGGAAAGCATCGCCGTAGGTATCGGCGATTCGGTGAGTCAGGCGGCTAGCAACTGCTCCAAGGACAGTGCATAGGCTTTATCTCGGATTGTCTTCTCGCTGATGCACGAAGCCCCATGCGGGGTTTGCAAGGGCACATAGAGCTCACTCAACGAGCTTGTCCATCCCAAGGCTTTCTCGGTGGCTTCCAAGTGTGCCGCGACGGCGGCGAATTCCTGAGCGGCCTTGTCCATGCGGTCAGCCCACATGATCCGCGCTACGCGTAGCTGGCGCTGACGAAGATCTTTCAAAACCTCTCTGACTTCTGCAATTTCCACATCGAGCTTCTCGACTTCGTTTTTCAAGGCCTGCGCGGTCGCTGCCAATCCTCGCTTGCCACGTGTCACCATTGCCAGTGCTTCGGAGGCGAGACGCAGCACCTTCTCCGCACGCTGCTCATCTGCGTCGTCTCCGTCACTGAGAGCTACCGCATAACTCGCCGCGGCTTGTTTCTCCGCATATTGGGCCTTCTCGACTTCGGCTCGTTTTATTCGCCGACAATGCCGACGGTCTGAATCATTTGGCGATTGAATAAGATGAATCTGCGAGGTGATAGTGCTCGGCATTGCACCAACCACTTTCCACCAGACGAAAAAAAAGGCCCTGCTTTCGCAAGACCTTTTTCTCTGTGTTGGTGCCCCGAGGGAGACTCGAACTCCCACTCCTTTCGAAAACGGATTTTGAATCCGCCGCGTCTACCAATTCCGCCATCAGGGCTCAATGGCGGCGAAGTATAGAGAGGTGATTACCGTTGGTCAATCACGTTTCATGGTCAATTTTCGATATTTCCGCTAGACTTTCCGGCCCTGCTAGACGAACCCCATCATGCGCGTTGCTGACTTTACTTTCGAGCTTCCTGATTCGCTGATCGCCCGCCATCCGTTGGCCGAGCGTCGCGGTAGTCGCCTGCTGACCCTTGATGGGCCGAGCGGCGCCCTGGCACACCGTCAATTCACTGATTTGCTTGAGCATTTGCGCCCGGGCGATTTGATGGTGTTCAACAATACCCGGGTGATTCCGGCGCGGCTGTTCGGGCAGAAAGCGTCCGGCGGCAAGCTGGAAATTCTCATCGAGCGCGTGCTCGATGCGCACCGCGTGCTGGCCCATGTGCGCTCCAGCAAGTCGCCGAAACCGGGTTCGAAGATCCTTATCGACGGCGGTGGCGAAGCCGAGATGCTCGCGCGTCATGATGCGCTGTTCGAGCTGGGTTTTGCCGAGGAAGTGTTGCCGCTGCTCGACCGTGTCGGGCACATGCCGTTGCCTCCTTATATAGACCGCCCGGATGAAGGCTCGGATCGCGAGCGTTATCAGACCGTGTATGCCCAGCGTTTGGGTGCGGTGGCGGCGCCGACGGCGGGGCTGCATTTCGATGAGCCGCTGATGCAGGCGATTGCTGCCAAGGGCGTCGAGACTGCATTCGTGACATTGCACGTCGGCGCGGGGACGTTTCAGCCGGTGCGTGTCGAGAAGATCGAAGATCACCACATGCACAGCGAGTGGCTGGAAGTCGGCCAGGATGTGGTCGATGCGGTCGCTGCGTGCCGGGCGCGTGGCGGTCGGGTGATTGCGGTCGGCACCACCAGCGTGCGTTCGCTGGAAAGCGCGGCGCGCGATGGTGTGCTCAAGCCGTTCAGTGGCGACACCGACATCTTTATCTATCCGGGCCGGCCGTTTCATGTAGTCGATGCCCTGGTGACCAATTTCCATTTGCCGGAATCCACGCTGTTGATGCTGGTTTCGGCGTTTGCCGGTTATCCCGAAACCATGGCCGCCTATAAGGCCGCCGTCGAAAACGGTTACCGCTTTTTCAGTTACGGGGATGCGATGTTCATCACCCGCAATCCCGCTCCAACTGCCCCTGAACAGACAGGCCCAGAGGAAACAGAATGAGTCGCGAATGTCGAATGTCCTTTGAGCTGCTGGCCACCGATGGCAAGGCTCGTCGTGGTCGCCTGACCTTCCCCCGTGGCACCGTCGAGACCCCGGCGTTCATGCCGGTCGGCACCTACGGCACGGTCAAGGGCATGCTGCCGCGCGACATCGTCGCCACTGGCGCGGAAATCATTCTGGGCAACACTTTTCACCTGTGGCTGCGTCCCGGCACTCAAGTGATCAAGGAACATGGCGACCTGCACGATTTCATGCAGTGGAAAGGCCCGATCCTCACCGACTCCGGCGGCTTCCAGGTGTTCAGCCTCGGCGCGATGCGCAAGATCAAGGAGGAGGGCGTGACCTTCGCTTCTCCGGTCGACGGCGCCAAAGTGTTCATGGGACCGGAAGAGTCGATGCAGGTGCAGCGCGATCTCGGTTCCGACATTGTGATGATCTTCGACGAATGCACGCCGTATCCGGCTGACGAAGACGTCGCGCGGGTATCAATGGAGCTGTCGTTGCGTTGGGCGCAGCGTTCGAAGAATGCCCACGGTGACAACACCGCAGCGCTGTTCGGCATCGTCCAGGGCGGCATGCATGAAAACCTGCGCATGCGCTCGCTCGAAGGCCTCGACAAGATCGGCTTCGACGGCCTCGCCATCGGCGGTCTGTCGGTGGGCGAACCGAAGCACGAAATGATCAAGGTGCTGGATTATCTGCCGGGCCAGATGCCCGCTGACAAACCTCGTTACCTTATGGGCGTTGGCAAACCGGAAGATCTGGTTGAGGGTGTGCGCCGCGGGGTGGACATGTTCGATTGCGTGATGCCAACCCGTAATGCCCGCAATGGGCATCTGTTCATCGATACCGGTGTGCTGAAGATCCGTAACGCGTTCCATCGCCATGATGAATCGCCGCTGGATCCGACCTGCGATTGCTACACCTGCCAGAACTTCTCGCGCGCTTATCTGCATCACCTGGACAAGTGCGGCGAAATGCTCGGCAGCATGCTCAATACCATCCATAACTTGCGCCATTATCAGGTGCTCATGGCTGGTTTGCGCGAGGCTATTCAACAGGGTACATTGGCCGCCTTTGTCGATGCCTTCTACGCCAAACGCGGACTTCCCGTTCCGCCTTTGGACTGAGTTTTCTGACCCCAAGATTCAACATTTGCAACTGGAGTGCTAAATGAGCTTTTTTATCTCTAACGCCATGGCTGACGCAGCTGCACCGGCTGCTGCAAGCCCAATGGGCGGCGGCTTCGAGTGGATTTTCCTGGTCGGCTTCCTGGTCATCTTCTACCTGATGATCTGGCGTCCACAGGCCAAGCGCGCCAAAGAGCAGAAGAACCTGCTGAGCAGCCTGCAGAAGGGCGACGAAGTCGTGACCACTGGGGGCATCGCCGGCAAGATCACCAAGGTTGCCGATGACTTCGTGGTTCTGGAAGTTTCCGACACCGTGGAAATGAAGTTCCAGAAAGGCGCCATCGCCGCCACGCTGCCAAAAGGCACGCTGAAAGCGATCTAAGAGCAACAACTTCTACTCAATCGACGGGGCGCGCAAGGCGCCCCGCGTTCATAACGGGCGGCGTGATGCTGAACAAATACCCTCTGTGGAAATACATTCTGATCCTGGCGGTGCTGGCGATCGGTCTGATTTATTCCGCTCCCAATCTTTACCCTGATGACCCGGCGATTCAGATCAGCGGCGCCAGCACGGCTCTGCAGGTCAATGACGCCGATCTGGCTCGCGTCAGCACAGCGCTGAAAGAGTCCGGCATCAACGTCAAGGCGGCCACGCTGACGGCTGGCGGCAAGGGCGGTCTGATCCGTCTGAGCAAGGCTGAAGACCAGCTGCCGGCCAAGGACGTAGTACGCAAGGCATTGGGTGATGACTACGTCGTCGCGCTGAACCTGGCACAGACCACTCCGCAATGGCTGCGCAACCTCGGTGCGCACCCGATGAAGCTGGGTCTGGACTTGTCCGGTGGTGTGCACTTCCTGCTCGAAGTGGACATGGACAAAGCCCTCGATGCACGCCTGAAAGTCTACGAAGGCGACGTCAAGAGCCTGCTGCGCAAAGAGAAGCTGCGCTATCGCAGCCTGCCGCAATTGGGCGGTGCCATTCAGTTGGGCTTCAGCGATGAAGATTCCCGCGAACAGGCCCGTGCGCTGATCCGCAAGAACTTCAACGATTTCGACATTGTTCCGGCCGACCTCAACGGTCAACCGGTGCTGCGTCTGGCGATGACCCCGGCCAAGCTGGCGGAAATCCGTGAATACTCCATCAAGCAGAACCTGACCACGGTACGTAACCGCGTCAACGAGCTGGGTGTTGCCGAACCGATCGTGCAGCGTCAGGGCGCCAACCGCATCGTGGTTGAGCTGCCGGGCGTGCAGGACACTGCCGAAGCCAAGCGTATTCTCGGCAAGACGGCCAACCTTGAGTTCCGTCTGGCCGCCGAGCCGGGCGCTTCGAAAGCCACTTCCGAATCGTTCGAATTCCGCGAAGGCAACCGTCCTCCTGCGCAGATCGAGCGTGGTCTGATCATTACCGGTGACCAGGTCACCGACGCCAAGGCCGGTTTCGGCGAGCACGGTACGCCTGAAGTGAACATCCGTCTGGATGGTCATGGTGGCGAGCTGATGAGCCGCGCGACCCGTTCCAACGTCGGTCGCAGCATGGCGGTGATCTTCATCGAACAGCGTCCGGTCACCACTTACACCAAGCAAGTGGTTGATGGCGTCGAGAAAGACGTCGCGGTGCAGACGTTCAAGGAAGAGAAGAAGATCATCAGCCTGGCGACCATTCAGTCGCCGCTGGGTGCGCAATTCCGCATCACTGGCCTGAACGGTCAGGGCGAGTCGTCCGAGCTGGCGCTGCTGCTGCGTGCCGGTGGTCTGGCTGCACCGATGTACTTCGCTGAAGAGCGCACAATCGGTCCGAGCCTGGGTGCTGACAACATCACCAAAGGTATCGACGCTTCCCTGTGGGGCATGTTGTTCGTATCGCTGTTCATCATCGCCATCTACCGCTTCTTCGGCGTCATCGCCACCGTTGCGCTGGCGGTGAACATGGTGCTGCTGCTGGCATTGATGTCGTTGCTGGGTGCCACTCTGACCCTGCCGGGTATCGCCGGTATCGTCTTGACCATGGGTATGGCGGTCGACGCTAACGTACTGATCTTCTCGCGGATTCGTGAAGAGATCGCCGCCGGCATGACTGTGCAGCGGGCAATCAACGAAGGCTTCGGCCGGGCATTCACCGCGATTCTCGACGCCAACCTGACCACGTTGCTGGTCGGCGGCATTCTCTTCGCCATGGGCACCGGCCCGGTGAAGGGGTTCGCAGTGACGATGTCCCTCGGGATCTTTACCTCGATGTTCACGGCCATCATGGTGACCCGCGCAATGGTCAACCTGATCTTTGGCGGACGTGACTTCAAGAAGTTGTGGATTTAAGGGGCTGCCATGTTACGTACAATCAACTTCATGGGCGTTCGCAACTTCGCGTTCGGCGTCACCGTGTTGCTTACCGTCATTGCCTTGTTCAGTGTCGCCACCAAGGGCATGAACTGGGGTCTGGACTTCACCGGCGGTACGCTCATCGAGCTGACCTACGAGCGTCCGGCCGATGTCACCAAGGTGCGCGAGCAACTGGCGACTTCCGGTTATCACGAAGCTGTGGTGCAGAACTTCGGCGCCACTACTGACTTGCTGGTGCGCATGCCGGGTGAAGACCCGCAGCTGGGCCATCAGGTCGCAGACGCATTGCAGAAAGTCGGCGGCGACAACCCGGCGACGGTCAAGCGTGTCGAATTCGTCGGCCCGCAGGTTGGTGAAGAACTGCGCGACCAGGGCGGCCTCGGCATGCTGCTGGCGCTCGGCGGCATCCTGATCTACCTGGCGTTCCGCTTTCAGTGGAAGTTTGCGGTCGGCGCGATTGTGTCGCTGATCCACGACGTGATCGTGACCGTGGGTATCCTCTCGTACTTCCAGATCACCTTCGATCTGACAGTGCTGGCAGCGGTGCTGGCGATCATCGGTTACTCGCTGAACGACACCATCGTGGTCTTCGACCGGGTGCGTGAGAACTTCCGCGTGCTGCGCAAGGCGACGCTGATCGAGAACATCAACATCTCGACCACCCAGACCCTGCTGCGCACCATGGCGACGTCGATCTCCACGCTGCTGGCCATCGCGGCACTGTTGTTCTTCGGCGGCGACAACCTGTTCGGCTTCTCCATCGCGCTGTTCATCGGTGTACTGGCGGGTACCTACTCGTCGATCTACATCGCCAACGTGGTGCTGATCTGGCTGAACCTGACCACCGAGGATCTGATTCCTCCGGCCAACACGGACAAGGAAGTCGACGACCGTCCATAACGGCCAGCGATTTCCCGGCTGTCAGCCAACAAAAGGCGCGAGTTGAACTCGCGCCTTTTTTTGTGCTCCAAGGCTGGGAGAAGCGCGGGCGCGTCCCGCATGTGATGGTCAGGAGGTTCATGTGAACAAGTCGTTGCTGGTTGGTGCGGTATTGGGTGCTGTCGGTGTCACAGCCGGGGGTGCTGTTGCCACCTACAGCCTGGTTAAAAGCGGCCCTGAGTATGCGCAAGTATTAGCCGTTGAGCCGGTCAAGACACAGATCAAGACTCCACGTGAAGTATGCAAGGATGTAACCGTGACCCGGCAGGCGCCGGTCAAGGATCAACACCAGATTCTCGGCACGGCGATCGGTGCCGTAGCCGGTGGTTTGTTGGGTAATCAGGTGGGCGGCGGTACCGGCAAGAAGATTGCCACTGTGGCCGGTGCAGTTGGCGGCGGTTATGCCGGTAACAAGGTGCAGGAAGGTATGCAGAACCGCGACACCTACACCACCACGCAAACCCGTTGCAACACGGTCAATGACATCAGCGACAAGGTCGTCGGCTACGACGTGCGTTACTCGCTCGATGGCAAGGAAGGCAAAGTGCGGATGGATCGCGATCCGGGCAACCAGATTCCGGTCGACAAGGAAGGCAAGCTGATCCTGTCGCAGAATGAGCCGGGACAGTAAGGCTCCACAGTTGTGAAAAGAAGCACCCTGCGGGGTGCTTTTTTTGTACCCGCGACTCAGGGCAGCGCGCGATTCTCACCTGTGGGAGCGAGCCTGCTCGCGAATACGGTCTAACAGTGGATATTTTCTTTGCTGACACGCCCCATTCGCGAGCAGGGAATTGTGCTGTTTAGGATCGCAGGCATAAAAAAAGCACCCCGGAGGGTGCTTTTTGGTTTCGCGGAAAGCTTAGCGCTTCAGCGAAGCCGGCAGGTGCGGCTGGATCGCCGTCAGCACTGCCTTGAAGCATTTGGTGTTGCCGGCAACGATGTGGCCTTTCTCAAGGAAGTCGTGACCACCGGTGAAGTCGCTCACCAGGCCGCCGGCTTCTTGAATCAGCAGGGCGCCTGCAGCCATGTCCCACTCGGACAGGCCCGACTCCCAGAACGCATCGAAACGACCGGCAGCCACGTAAGCCAGGTCCAGGCTCGCCGAACCGGCGCGGCGGATGCCGGCAGTCTGGCCAACCAGGGCGCGGAACATGCCCAGGTAGTTGTCGAGGTTGTCCATCTGATCGTCACGGAACGGGAAGCCTGTGCCGAGCAGGGCGCCGTCGAGGCTGGTGCGACCACTGACGCGCAGACGACGACCGTTCAGTTGAGCGCCGCGACCACGGCTGGCGGTGAATTCTTCCTGGCGAACCGGGTCCAGAACCACTGCGTGCTCCAGGCGGCCACGATATTTGCAGGCAATGCTCACTGCAAAGTGCGGAATGCCACGGAGGAAGTTGGTGGTGCCGTCCAGCGGATCGATGATCCACAGGTACTCTTCGCCTTCGATGCCGGTGCCAGCGTGCAGGCCGGTTTCTTCACCCTGAATCGAGTGATTCGGGTAAGCCTTGCGCAGGGCATCGATGATTTTCTGTTCAGCGGCGCGATCGACCTCGGATACATAATCCTTGGCGTCTTTTTCGTCGACCTTGATGGTATCCAGGCGCTCGATGGAGCGGAAGATCAGTTCACTGGCGCTGCGGGCGGCGCGCAGCGCGATATTCAGCATGGGCTGCATGGATGTGTCACCTAAGGTTGTTAAAGAAAGCCGCGCATTCTATCAGAACTTTTCTTCAGGTGAAGGACGCTGTTCGCTTTCATAGCTTAACGGTAGGCTGTTCTGTAAGATTTGCCCCCCTTTCCTGTGTCCGAGAGCGCCTCCCTTGCTGCAGAACATTCGTGTCGTCCTGGTCAACACCAGCCACCCCGGCAACATCGGCGGGGCCGCGCGCGCCATGAAAAACATGGGTCTGTCGCGACTGGTGCTGGTCGATCCGCGGGTCTTCCCGCACCACGAGGCCGATGCCCGCGCCTCCGGTGCCGGTGACATCCTTGAAAACGCGCAAGTCGTCGCCACCTTGGAAGATGCTCTGGTCGGCTGCAATCTGGTGCTCGGCACCAGCGCCCGCGACCGGCGTATTCCCTGGCCGCTGCTGGATCCGCGCGAATGCGGCAACAAGGTGGTCGAGGAAGCCGGGCAGGGCGCCGAGATTGCTTTGGTGTTCGGCCGTGAAGATTCCGGCCTGACCAATGAAGAGCTGCAGCGATGTCATTTTCACGTGCACATCCCTTCCGACCCGACGTTCAGTTCGCTGAACCTCGGGGCGGCGGTTCAGGTGTTGAGTTATGAAGTGCGCATGGCCTGGCTGGCCGCACAGGGTCAGCCGAGCAAGGTCGAGAAAGAAGAAGTGGCCTCGGTGAAAAGCGCCGAGCTGGCGACCATGGATGAGCTGGAGCGATTCTATGAGCACCTGGAGCAGACGCTGGTTGCCATCGAATTCCTCGACCCGGAAAAGCCACGCCACTTGATGGCGCGCCTGCGCCGGTTGTACGGACGCAGCTCGGTCAGCCGGGCGGAAATGAATATTTTGCGTGGCATCCTCACGGAAACCCAGAAAGCGGCCCGTGGCGAGCTTCTAAAGCGGAAGGATTGAATGATGTTTGAGCGTTTGCGTGAAGATATCCAGAGCGTATTCCATCGAGACCCGGCGGCACGTAACGCTTTTGAAGTCCTGACCTGCTACCCCGGCATGCATGCGATCTGGATTCATCGACTGGCCGGCATGCTCTGGCGCAACGAATTGAAGTGGCTGGCGCGGCTGGTGTCGAACTTCGGTCGCTGGCTGACCGGGATCGAGATTCATCCGGGCGCCAAGGTCGGTCGGCGTTTCTTCATCGATCACGGCATGGGCATCGTCATTGGTGAAACCGCCGAGATCGGCGACGACGTCACCATCTATCAAGGCGTGACCCTCGGCGGCACCAGTTGGAACAAAGGCAAGCGCCACCCGACACTGGGTGACGGCGTGGTGGTTGGTGCTGGCGCCAAGGTGCTTGGCCCGTTCACGGTGGGTGCCGGCGCCAAAGTCGGCTCCAACGCTGTGGTCACCAAGGAAGTGCCGCCGGGCGCCACGGTGGTGGGGATTCCGGGGCGGATCATCGTCAAGACCGATGAAGAGCAGGACGCCAAGCGCAAAGCCATGGCGGAAAAGATCGGTTTCGACGCCTACGGTGTCAGCGAAGACATGCCTGACCCGGTGGCTCGCGCCATCGGCCAGTTGCTCGATCATCTGCAAGCAGTGGACGGGCGCCTGGAAGGCATGTGCGGCGCGCTGAAGGATCTGGGCAGCAATTACTGTGCGAAAGATCTGCCTGAGCTGCGCGAAGAAGACTTCGCTTGCGTCAAAGGCAAGGACGAATCGAAAGCCGGCTGAACCGCGGCGCTGCTTTTCGCGAGCAGGCTCGCTCCCACAAGAGCAATGCATTCCAATGTGGGAGCGAGCCTGCTCGCGAAGAACGATCACGCGGTTCCGCTGGCTGTCCGCAGCCCGTCTTTGCTATAGTGCGCGCGCTCTTTTGCGGGTAAACCCGACTAAAGCACTAGGTCTTATAGTTGACTTAAATGCTCGGGAATTGCATACTCCCGCCCATTCCGAACTCCGTGGTAACTGTCCATGCGACTGACTACAAAAGGCCGATACGCCGTGACCGCCATGCTTGACCTGGCGTTGCACGCGCAGCACGGGCCGGTGTCTCTGGCCGATATCTCCGAGCGCCAAGGCATCTCCCTGTCCTACCTCGAGCAGCTGTTTGCCAAGCTGCGCCGCAGCAACCTGGTTTCCAGCGTTCGCGGTCCGGGTGGTGGCTACCAGTTGTCCCGCGACATGCAGGGCATCCAGGTCGCCCAGGTGATCGATGCGGTGAACGAATCGGTCGATGCCACCAAGTGCCAGGGCCAGGGCGATTGCCATTCCGGTGATACCTGCCTGACCCATCATCTGTGGTGCGACTTGAGCCTGCAGATTCACGAATTTCTGAGCGGTATCAGCTTGGCCGACCTTGTGACTCGCCGTGAGGTACAAGAAGTGGCCCAGCGTCAGGACCAGCGCCGATGCAGCAGCAAGGCGCCACGCCTGGACAAGATTGAAGCGTCCGCCGTCGAATGACAGCCGAAGAGCTACCCGCGGCACGCCAGCCCTGATTTAGGAGATAGTCCATGAAATTGCCGATTTACCTTGATTACTCTGCAACCACCCCGGTTGATCCGCGCGTTGCGCAGAAAATGAGTGAATGCCTGCTGGTCGACGGAAACTTCGGTAACCCGGCGTCCCGCTCCCACGTGTTCGGCTGGAAGGCTGAAGAGTCCGTCGAAAACGCTCGTCGTCAGGTGGCCGATCTGGTCAATGCCGACCCGCGCGAAATCGTCTGGACCTCCGGTGCCACCGAATCCGACAACCTGGCGATCAAGGGCGCGGCACATTTCTACGCCTCCAAGGGCAAGCACCTGATCACCAGCAAGATCGAGCACAAGGCAGTCCTCGACACCATGCGCCAGCTGGAGCGTGAAGGCTTCGAAGTGACCTACCTCGAGCCGACCGAAGACGGTCTGATCACCCCGGCAATGATTGACGCCGCACTGCGCGAAGACACCATTCTGGTGTCGGTGATGCACGTCAACAACGAAATCGGCACCATCAACGACATCGCTGCCATCGGCGAGATGCTGCGCGCCAAAGGCGTGCTGTTCCATGTCGACGCGGCTCAGTCCACCGGCAAGGTCGAAATCGATCTGCAGAAGCTGAAAGTCGACATGATGTCGTTCTCCGCCCACAAGACTTATGGCCCTAAAGGCATCGGCGCGCTGTACGTCAGCCGCAAGCCGCGTGTGCGCATCGAAGCGACCATGCACGGCGGCGGTCACGAGCGCGGCATGCGTTCCGGCACCCTGGCGACCCACCAGATCGTCGGCATGGGCGAAGCGTTCCGCGTAGCCAAGGAAGACATGGCCGCTGAAAACGTGCGCATCAAAGCCTTGAGCGATCGCTTCTACAAGCAGGTCGAGCACCTGGAAGAGCTGTACGTCAACGGCAGCCTGACCGCCCGCGTTCCGCACAACCTGAACCTGAGCTTCAACTACGTTGAAGGCGAGTCGCTGATCATGGCGCTCAAGGATCTGGCGGTATCGTCCGGTTCGGCCTGCACCTCGGCGTCGCTGGAGCCTTCGTACGTACTGCGCGCCCTGGGCCGCAACGACGAACTGGCACACAGCTCGATCCGCTTTACCTTCGGCCGTTTCACCACCGAAGAAGAAATCGACTACGCCGCGCAGAAAGTCTGCGAGGCCGTTACCAAGCTGCGCGCTCTGTCGCCGCTGTGGGACATGTACAAAGACGGCGTCGATATCTCGAAAATCGAGTGGGCGGCACACTAACTATAGAAGCCGCCGGATACAGATCCTGTAGCGACGCGGCGGTTAACGCAGCGCAGTTGCAGGGTCTCAAGAGCGGCCCTGATGAGTGAGGATTGAGAATCATGGCTTACAGCGAAAAGGTCATCGACCACTACGAAAACCCGCGCAACGTCGGCAAGATGAACGCGGAAGATCCTGATGTCGGCACCGGCATGGTCGGCGCTCCGGCGTGCGGCGACGTGATGCGTCTGCAGATCAAGGTCAACGATCAGGGCGTTATCGAAGACGCCAAGTTCAAGACCTACGGTTGCGGTTCGGCCATTGCCTCCAGCTCCCTCGCCACCGAGTGGATGAAGGGCAAGACCCTGGACGAAGCCGAAACCATCAAGAACACTCAGCTGGCCGAAGAACTGGCCCTGCCGCCAGTGAAAATCCACTGCTCCGTGCTCGCTGAAGACGCTATCAAAGCGGCTGTTCGCGATTACAAGCAGAAGAAAGGCTTGATCTGAATTTCAAGATTCGGCGACGAGTAAGGAGTCAACGATGGCTATCAGCATGACAGAAGCGGCTGCTCGACACGTGCGGCGCTCCCTCGATGGGCGCGGCAAAGGTGAAGGGATTCGTCTGGGTGTTCGCACCACAGGCTGTTCCGGCCTTGCCTACGTGCTGGAGTTTGTCGACGAGGTGGTGGCGGAAGATCAGGTGTTCGAGAGTCACGGCGAAAAAGTGATCATCGACCCGAAAAGCCTGGCCTACCTGGACGGCACCGAGCTCGACTTCGTCAAGGAAGGGTTGAACGAAGGCTTCAAGTTCAACAACCCCAACGTGCGCGGTGAATGTGGCTGCGGCGAAAGCTTCAACATCTGAGGCTGGTCGTGGGTATTCCTTGTCATTTCGCTTTATTTGAGCTGCAACCGAGCTTCCGCCTGGATCTCGAGCAGTTGGCCACGCGCTACCGTGAGTTGGCGCGCGGCGTCCATCCTGACCGTTTTGCCGATGCATCCGAACGCGAGCAGCGCTCGGCGCTCGAGCAATCGGCGCGGCTCAACGACGCCTACCAGACGCTCAAGAGCCCGGCCCAGCGCGCACGCTACCTGCTGAAAATCAGCGGGCATGAAGTGCCGATGGAAGTCACCGTCCACGATCCCGAGTTTCTTCTGCAGCAGATGCAATGGCGCGAAGAGCTCGAAGATCTGCAGGACAGCGCTGACCTCGACGGTGTCGCGGTATTCAAGCGTCGTTTGAAGACGGCTCAGGAACAGCTCAACGAAAGCTTCGCAGCCTGTTGGGATGATGCAGCGCAACGTGAACAGGCCGAACGCCTGATGCGGCGCATGCAGTTCCTCGACAAGCTCACCTACGAAGTGCGCCAGCTGGAAGAGCGCCTCGACGATTAACCCAGTGCTGCCCTGATTGCACGCTGACAGACAGACAAGACCTGATCACCATGGCTCTACTGCAGATCGCCGAACCCGGCCAAAGTCCTCAACCGCACCAGCGCCGTCTGGCTGTGGGCATCGACTTGGGTACTACCAATTCGCTGGTCGCTGCGCTGCGCAGTGGTCTTTCCGAACCGCTGGCCGACGCCAACGGGCAGGTCATCCTGCCGTCCGCCGTGCGTTATCACGCCGACCGCGTCGAAGTCGGTGAGTCCGCCAAGCTGGCGGCATCCTCCGATCCTCTTAACACCGTGCTCTCGGTCAAGCGCTTGATGGGTCGTGGTCTGTCCGACGTCAAGCAATTGGGCGAGCAACTGCCGTACCGCTTTGTCGGCGGCGAATCGCACATGCCGTTCATCGACACCGTGCAAGGCCCGAAAAGCCCGGTTGAAGTCTCCGCGGATATCCTCAAGGTCCTGCGTCAGCGCGCTGAAGCGACCTTGGGTGGCGAACTGGTTGGCGCGGTAATCACCGTTCCTGCCTACTTTGACGATGCGCAGCGTCAGGCCACCAAAGATGCGGCCAAACTCGCCGGTCTGAACGTGTTGCGTCTGCTCAATGAGCCGACCGCTGCTGCTGTGGCGTATGGTCTGGATCAACATGCTGAAGGCCTGGTTGCAATTTATGACCTTGGCGGCGGTACCTTCGATATTTCGATTCTGCGTCTGACTGGCGGCGTCTTTGAAGTTCTGGCCACTGGCGGCGACAGCGCGCTGGGCGGCGATGACTTCGATCATGCGATTGCCGGCTGGATCATCGAGAGTGCTGGCCTGTCCGCCGATCTCGACCCGGGCGCACAACGCAATCTGCTGCAAACCGCTTGCGCGGCCAAAGAGGCTTTGACCGATGCGGCCAGTGTGGAAGTGGCTTACGGCGACTGGAAAGCGCAACTGACCCGCGAAGCCTTCGATGCGCTGATCGAGCCAATGGTCGCGCGCAGTCTGAAAGCCTGCCGCCGCGCGGTTCGCGATTCCGGTATCGAGCTGGAAGACGTCCACGCCGTGGTCATGGTCGGCGGTTCGACCCGCGTGCCGCGCGTGCGTGAAGCCGTTGCCGAAGCCTTCGGTCGTCAGCCATTGACGGAAATCGACCCGGATCAAGTGGTTGCCATCGGGGCCGCGATCCAGGCCGACACCCTGGCTGGCAACAAGCGCGATGGCGGCGAACTGCTGCTGCTCGACGTGATTCCGCTGTCCCTGGGGCTGGAAACCATGGGCGGGCTGATGGAGAAGGTTATTCCGCGCAACACCACCATCCCCGTCGCGCGCGCTCAGGATTTCACCACGTATAAAGACGGCCAGTCGGCCATGGCGATCCACGTGTTGCAGGGTGAGCGCGAGCTGATCAGCGACTGCCGCTCTCTGGCACGGTTCGAATTGCGCGGCATTCCGGCGATGGTGGCCGGTGCGGCGAAAATTCGCGTGACCTTCCAGGTCGACGCCGACGGTCTGCTCAGCGTGTCTGCCCGTGAATTGGGCTCGGGCGTTGAAGCGAGCATTCAGGTCAAGCCTTCCTATGGTCTGACCGATGGCGAAATCGCCAAGATGCTCAAGGATTCGTTCCAGCACGCCAATGACGACAAGGTCGCCCGCGTTCTGCGTGAGCAGCAAGTCGATGCCCAGCGCCTGCTCGAAGCGGTGCAGGGCGCGCTGGAGGCCGATGGCGAGCGTCTGCTCGACGCCGAAGAGCGCATGGTCATCGAACTGCAAATGCAGGAACTGGCCGAACTGATGAAAGGTACCGATGGCTACGCCATCGAGCAGCAGACCAAGCGTCTGTCGCAAGTGACCGATGCTTTTGCTGCCCGCCGCATGGATCTGACGGTGAAAGCCGCTCTGTCGGGACGCAACCTGAATGAAATCGAGGATATCTGATGCCGCAGGTCATTTTTCTGCCCCACGAGAAGTTCTGCCCTGAAGGCATGGTGGTCGAGGCTGCGCCCGGCACATCGATTCTCGAACTGGCCCACGAACACCATATCGAGATGGAAAGCGCGTGCGGCGGCGTCTGCGCCTGCACCACCTGCCACTGCATCATCCGCGAGGGTTTTGACTCGCTGGAAGAGGCTGACGAGCTGGAAGAGGATTTCCTTGATCGTGCCTGGGGCCTTGAGGCGCAATCGCGTCTGGCTTGCCAGGCCATCGTCGGTGAGGAAGACCTCACCGTCGAGATTCCGAAATATTCGCTTAACCATGCGGCCGAAGCGCCGCACTGACTGGTAAGACTGTCATGAGCTACGGTTGGAATGATGTTCAACGCATTGCAGAAGAATTGGCGGAAGCCAAGCCGGATGTAGATCCGGTTTATGTCAATTTCGTCGACTTGCAGCGATGGATCATGGAACTGCCTGACTTCGACAACACCTCCGGCTGTGTCGGCGAGAAGGTGTTGGAAGCGGTTCAGGCGCTCTGGATCGAAGAAGTCGACTGATCGTCCTCGCAGGTTAGGCAATACCAAAGAACCCGCGTATAATTCGCGGGTTTAATTTTTCGCAAATTACCGTTTCTGGAGTTACACCATGGCTGTTCAACGTACTTTCTCCATCATCAAGCCTGACGCCGTTGCTAAAAACGTGATCGGCAAGATCACCACTCGCTTCGAAGACGCTGGCCTGCGCGTTGTAGCTTCGAAACTGAAGCAACTGTCCAAAGCCGAAGCCGAAGGCTTCTACGCTGAGCACAGCGAGCGCGGTTTCTTCGGTGACCTGGTTGCTTTCATGACTTCCGGTCCGGTTGTCGTTCAGGTTCTGGAAGGTGAAAACGCTATCGCTCGCAACCGTGAGCTGATGGGCGCTACCAACCCTAAAGAAGCTGCTGCCGGCACCATCCGTGCTGACTTCGCTGAATCGATCGACGCCAACGCCGTTCACGGTTCGGACTCCGAAGCTGCTGCCGCTCGCGAAATCGCTTACTTCTTCGCAGCTACTGAAGTAACCACTCGCTAAGCATTGCTTGCAGAGTGAAGGTGAATCCATGACTACATCGACTGTTAAAACAAACCTGCTGGGTCTGACCCAGCCGGAAATGGAAAAATTCTTCGACTCAATCGGGGAGAAGCGTTTCCGTGCCGGTCAGGTAATGAAATGGATTCACCACTTTGGCGTCGATGATTTCGACGCCATGACGAACGTCAGCAAAGCCTTGCGCGACAAGCTCAAGGCCATTGCTGAAGTGCGTGGTCCGGAAGTGGTCAGCGAGGACATCTCCAGCGACGGCACCCGTAAATGGGTGGTGCGCGTGGCGTCCGGCAGCTGCGTCGAGACCGTGTACATTCCCCAGGGCAAACGCGGCACCTTGTGCGTTTCGTCCCAGGCAGGCTGTGCCCTGGATTGCAGTTTCTGCTCCACCGGCAAGCAAGGCTTCAACAGCAACCTCACCGCCGCCGAAGTCATCGGTCAGGTGTGGATTGCCAACAAATCTTTCGGCAGCGTCCCGGCTACCATCGACCGCGCCATCACCAACGTGGTGATGATGGGCATGGGCGAGCCGTTGCTCAACTTCGACAACGTCGTCGCCGCCATGCATCTGATGATGGATGACCTCGGCTACGGGATCTCCAAGCGCCGCGTGACCCTGTCCACCTCGGGTGTGGTGCCGATGATCGATGAGCTGGCCAAGCACATCGACGTGTCCCTGGCGTTGTCCCTGCACGCACCGAACGACGCATTGCGTAACCAATTGGTGCCGATCAACAAGAAATATCCGCTTAAGATGCTGCTCGAGTCGTGCCAGCGCTACATGTCCGCCCTTGGTGAGAAACGTGTGCTGACCATCGAGTACACCTTGCTCAAGGACGTCAACGACAAGCTTGAGCACGCAGTGGAAATGATCGAGCTGCTTAAAGACATCCCGTGCAAGATCAACCTGATCCCGTTCAACCCGTTCCCGCACTCCGGGTACGAGCGGCCGAGCAACAATGCCATCCGCCGCTTCCAGGATCAGTTGCATCAGGCCGGTTTCAACGTCACCGTGCGCACCACCCGTGGTGAAGACATCGACGCCGCATGTGGTCAATTGGTAGGGCAGGTGCTGGATCGCACCCGTCGCAGCGAACGTTACATCGCCGTGCGCGAGTTGAGCGCCGACAGCGATCTGGCACAGAACGCCGCGAACACTAACTAAGAGAGGATCTCTATGTCCCTGCGCTTTGCGCTGCTGTTGCTGTTGGCCAGCCTGTGCGCTGGCTGTGTCCTGTCGGGTGACTACAACCCGATGAAGACCAGCAAGGGCCGCGATGAAGCGCGGGCTGCCTACGTGCAGCTGGGGCTGGGCTATCTGCAGCAAGGCATGACCGAGCGCGCCAAGGTGCCATTGAAGAAAGCGCTGGAGCTGGACAGTTCCGACCCCGACGCCAATGCGGCCCTCGGTCTGGTGTTCCAAGCTGAAATGGAACCGGCACTTGCCGACGAGCACTTTCGCAAGGCCCTGTCCTCACGTCCCGCCGATGCGCGCATCCTCAACAACTACGGCAGTTTTCTCTACGAAGAACAGCGCTACAAGGAAGCCTACGAGCGTTTTGAACAAGCGGCCGCCGATACCCTGTATCCTGAGCGCTCGCGGGTCTTCGAAAATCTCGGCATGACCGCCGCCAAGCTCGGCCAGCGTGATCTGGCCCAGCAACAGCTGGAAAAAGCCCTGCGCCTGAATCGCCAACAACCGCGCGCATTGCTGGAAATGGCTGAGTTGTCCTTCGAAGACAGGCATTATGTGCCCGCGCGTGACTATTACGACCGTTTCAGCCAGCTCACCGAACAAAATGCACGTAGTCTATTGCTCGGCGTTCGGCTGGCAAAAGTGTTTGAAGATCGCGACAAGGCAGCCAGTTACGGTCTGCAATTAAAACGACTCTATCCCGGTACGCCGGAATATCAGCAATACCTGTCGGAGCAATGATGAAAGCGGCGCATCCCGAAGTTGTAGCAGCGAATCGCGTAAATCCCGGTGAGACCCTGCGCCAGGCCCGCGAAAGCAATGGCTGGTCGCTGGCCGAAGTGGCCCTCAAGCTCAACCTCACCGTGACGTCCCTGAGCAATCTTGAAGCCGGCGCTTTCGACAAGCTGCCGGGGCATACCTTCGCTCGCGGTTACATTCGCGCCTATGCCAAATTGCTCGGCATGGACCAGACCGTTCTGGTTCAGCAATTCGACCAGTCCACCGGCACCGATTCCCAGGGCAGCAACGTTCATGCCCTCGGTCGTATCGAAGAGCCGGTGCGCGTTTCCCACACCATTTTGCGTATCGTCAGCCTGTTGCTGCTGATCGCGGTCATCGGTGGCGGTTTCGTCTGGTGGCAGGATCAGACCTCGCAGCGCACCCGCGATCTGACCAGCCTGGCGCCTGAACACGTCGAAGTCGAAGGCGCGGACGGCACCACGCAGATCCACCCGATCGACGAGCCGGAAGATCAGGCTGTCGCCGAAAATCAGGCTGACAATTCGACATCGCTGGCCTTGCCGCAGTCGGAAACCAGTGCTGAATCCACCGGTGCCGAGTCCGCAGCGCCAGCAACCGAGCCGGCTGCCCCGGCAGTTGCGCCAAGCGCTCCGGCACCGACGCCTGCGCCAGTGGTGGCGGCTCCGGCCACTCCAGCGCCGAATGTCCCAGCGACACCTGCCCCGACCGCGCCGGTTGCTCAAGCGCCAAGCGCTGAAGCAGCTGCGCCGGTCGCCGGCGAAGGCCAGGTGCAGTTGCAGTTCACCGGCGATTGCTGGGCACAGGTGACCGATGGCCGTGGCAAAGTGATTTTCAGCGGCCTGAAGCATAAAGGCGACAGCGTGAGTGTTTCCGGCAAGCCGCCGCTCGCCGTACGTCTGGGCGTTGCCCGCGCGGCACAGGTCAGCTACAACGGCCAACCGGTCGATATCGCTCCGTTCACCAGTGGCGAGACTGCTCGCCTGAAGTTGGGTCAATAAGTCATGCACGGCGAATCTCCAATCAAACGTCGCGAATCGCGCAAGATCTGGGTCGGCAACGTACCGGTGGGCGGCGACGCGCCGATCGCTGTGCAGAGCATGACCAACAGCGATACCAATGATGTCGCTGCGACCGTGGCGCAGATCAATCGTCTGGAAGCCGCCGGCGTCGACATCGTTCGCGTCTCGGTGCCGGACATGGACGCCGCCGAGGCGTTCGGCAAGATCAAGCAACTGGTCAAAGTGCCGTTGGTGGCTGACATCCACTTCGACTACAAAATCGCCTTGCGCGTGGCCGAACTGGGTGTGGATTGCCTGCGTATCAACCCGGGCAACATCGGTCGCGAAGACCGCGTGCGTGCCGTGGTCGATGCGGCGCGTGATCGCGGCATTCCGATCCGCATCGGCGTCAACGCCGGTTCCCTGGAAAAAGACCTGCAGAAGAAATACGGCGAGCCGACCCCGGCCGCATTGGTCGAATCCGCGCTGCGCCACGTTGAACACCTCGAACGCCTGAATTTCCAGGACTTCAAGGTCAGCGTGAAAGCCTCCGACGTGTTCATGGCCGTCGAAGCCTACCGTTTGCTGGCGAAAGAAATTGTCCAGCCGCTGCACCTCGGCATCACTGAAGCCGGCGGTTTGCGATCGGGCACGGTGAAATCCGCCGTGGGCCTAGGTATGCTGCTCGCCGAAGGGATTGGCGATACTATCCGCATCTCGCTGGCGGCCGACCCGGTCGAGGAAGTGAAGGTCGGTTACGACATTCTCAAGTCTTTGCATCTGCGTTCCCGTGGCATCAACTTCATCGCCTGCCCGAGCTGCTCGCGGCAGAACTTCGATGTGGTGAAAACCATGAACGAGCTGGAAGGGCGCCTTGAAGACCTGCTGGTGCCGCTGGATGTCGCGGTCATCGGTTGCGTGGTCAACGGCCCCGGCGAAGCCAAGGAAGCCCATATCGGCTTGACCGGCGGCACGCCAAACCTGATTTACATCGACGGCAAGCCGTCGCAGAAGCTGACGAATGACAATCTGGTGGACGAGCTGGAAAAGCTGATCCGCCAGAAAGCGGCCGAAAAGGTCGAAGCTGACGCTGCCGTTATCGCGCGCGGCTGATCGAACGAATTAAGGAAATTTTGTGAGCAAGTCTCTGCAAGCCATTCGTGGCATGAACGACATCCTGCCCGAACAGACCCCGCTGTGGCGTTATTTCGAAGGCACTGTGGCGCGTCTGCTGGATAACTACGGTTACAAGCAGATCCGCATGCCGATCGTCGAGTTCACCGAGCTGTTCAAGCGCTCGATCGGCGAAGTCACCGATATCGTCGAAAAAGAGATGTACACCTTCGAAGACCGCAACGGTGATTCCCTGACCCTGCGTCCGGAAGGCACTGCGGCCTGCGTGCGCGCCGTGCTTGAGCACGGCATCACCGGCGGTGGTCAGGTGCAGAAACTCTGGTACATCGGCCCGATGTTCCGCCACGAGCGTCCGCAGAAAGGCCGTTATCGTCAGTTTCACCAGATCGGTCTGGAGGTGTTCAACCTCGACGGTCCGGACATCGACGCCGAGCTGATCATCATGACCTGGCGCCTGTGGGGCGAGCTGGGCATTCGTGATGCGGTCAAGCTCGAACTCAACAGCCTCGGCACCAGCGAATCCCGTGGTCGCTATCGTGAAGCCCTGGTCGAGTACCTCTCGGCGCACCACGACAAGCTCGACGAAGACAGCCAGCGTCGCCTGAAAACCAACCCGCTGCGCGTGCTCGACACGAAAAATGCCGACACCCAGGCCGTGCTGGTCGATGCGCCGAAAATGGCCGATTACCTCGACGACGAGTCCCGCGCTCACTTCGAAGGCCTGAAGGCGCGTCTGGATGCCGTCGGCATTCCTTACGTGCTCAACCCGAAACTGGTGCGTGGCCTCGATTACTACAGCAAAACCGTTTTCGAATGGGTCACCGACAAGCTCGGCGCCCAGGGCACCGTGTGCGCGGGCGGCCGTTACGACGGCCTGGTCGAGCAGATGGGCGGCAAGACAACCCCGGGCGTCGGTTTCGCCATGGGCATCGAGCGTCTGGTGTTGATGCTCGAAACCCTTGAGCAGATTCCGCAGGAAATTTCCCGTCAGGTCGACGTCTACCTCTGCGCCTTCGGTGAAGAGGCCGAGCTGGCCGGTCTGGCCCTGGCCGAACGGGTTCGCGATGAACTTCCAAACCTGCGCCTGCAAGTCAATGCCGGCGCCGGCAGCTTCAAAAGCCAGTTCAAGAAGGCCGACAAGAGCGGTGCGCTGTACGCATTGATCCTCGGTGACGACGAAATGGCCCAGCAAGTGGTAGGTTTCAAACCCCTGCGTGGCCAGGGCGAACAACAAAGCATTGCCTGGGATGCGCTTGCCGCTCACCTGGCCACCTGCGTCGTGCAGGGTTGAAGCTGTCTTAACAGCCGATTTAGCGATTAAGGAGTATTGGGGTGTCGAGTACCGAAGACGAACAGTTGGCGGATTTGAAGGACTGGTGGACACGCAACGGCAAACCTCTGGTCACCGGCGGCCTGTTGGCGCTGGTCATCGTGTTCGGCTGGCAGGCCTGGCACAAATACCAGAGCAACCAGTCGCAAGGCGCCTCGGTGCTCTATCAGCAATTGCTGGAAACCACGCTGACGCCTGACGGCAAGCCTGATGCCGCCCGCGTTGCGGATCTGGCCGGCAAGCTCAACAGCGAGTACGGCGGTTCTGCCTATGCGCAATACGGCAGCCTGTTCGTCGCCAAAGTGGCGGTCGACAGCGGCAAGCTGGACGACGCGGCAACCGAACTCAAAGCCATCGTCGACAAACCGGCCAACCCGGCGCTGGGCGAAATCGCCCGTCAGCGTCTGGCGCAGGTGCTGGGCGCGCAGGACAAGGCCGAAGACGCCCTGAAACTGCTCGACGGCGATGCCGACAAAGCGTTCCTGGCCACTCGCGAAGAACTCAAGGGCGACCTGCTGGTGCGCTTGGGCCGTACCGATGACGCGAACAAGGCGTATCAAAAAGCCAAGGCGGCACTGTCGGATGAAGCGGCGGTCGGTGGCCTTCAAATCAAGCTCGACGACCTGGCCAAAGGGGATGCGTGACGTGATCCGTTGGAAGCATGCAGCATTGCTGGCTCTGGCCCTTCTGGCCGCGGGTTGCAGCAGCAACAGCAAGAAAGAATTGCCACCGGCCGAACTGACCGACTTCAAAGAAGAAGTCGTTCTGCAGAAGCAGTGGAGCCGCTCGATCGGTGACGGTCAGGGCGAAACCTACAACATGCTGGTGCCGGCGATCGACGGTGACACCATCTACGCCGCCGATGTGACTGGTGTGGTGATGGCGCTGGATCGCAGCAACGGCGACGTGAAGTGGGACCAGGATCTGGAACTGCCTGTCTCCGGCGCCGTCGGCGTGGGTTATGGTCTGGTACTGATCGGTACGCTGCGTGGCGAAGTCGTCGCTCTGGACACCAGCAACGGTGAAGAGAAGTGGCGTGCCCGCGTCAACAGTGAAGTGCTCGCGCCGCCGGCCAACAATGGCGACGTGGTGGTGGTGCAGACCCAGGACGATCGTCTGATCGGTCTGGACGCTGCCACCGGCAACCAGCGCTGGGTGTATGACAGCACCCCGGCGGTCCTGACCCTGCGTGGCACCAGTGCTCCGCTGGCGACCAACCGTCTGGCCGTAGCTGGCCTGTCGACCGGTAAAGTGGTCGCGCTGGACATCTCCAACGGCGTGCCGGTGTGGGAACAACGCATCGCCATTCCACAGGGTCGTTCGGAGCTGGAGCGCGTCGTCGACATCGACGGCGGTCTGCTGCTGTCGGGCGGCACGCTGTACGTGGCCAGCTATCAGGGTCGCGTTGCGGCACTGGACCTGGAAAGCGGTCGTCAACTGTGGCAGCGCGATGCGTCGAGCTACGCCGGTATCGCTCAAGGTTTCGGCAGCGTCTACGTGAGCCTGTCCTCGGGCACCGTTGAAGGCGTCGATGAGCGTTCCACCACCGCACTGTGGAGCAACGACTCGCTGGCTCGCCGTCAACTGTCGGCTCCGGAAGTGTTCTCCAGCTACGTAGCTGTGGGTGACCTGGAAGGTTATCTGCATCTGCTGAGTCAGGTCGACGGTCGTTTCGTCGGCCGTGAGCGCATCGACAGCGACGGCCTGCGTGCCCGTCCGCTGGTGGTGGGCGACACGATTTATGTGTATGGCAACAGCGGCAAACTGGAAGCCCTGACCATCAAGTAACAACTATGCTTGGGGTTCATCCCCAAGCGGCCCTGCATCAGCAGGGTTTGCAGCGCCCCCGGGTGTTGCCCCGAGCACCAGCCGCTGCCTCGCAGCGGCTTTTGTATTTTCTGAAATAACGAAGTGGAGAGCCGCATGGTTCCCGTAATCGCCCTGGTGGGCCGACCGAACGTCGGCAAGTCCACCTTGTTCAACCGCCTGACCAGGACTCGTGACGCCATCGTCGGCGACCTGTCCGGTCTGACCCGTGATCGCCAGTACGGTGAGGCCAAGTGGCAAGGGCGTTCCTACATTCTGATCGACACCGGCGGTATCTCCGGTGACGAACATGGTATGGACGAAAAAATGGCCGAGCAGTCGCTGCTGGCCATCGAAGAAGCCGATGTGGTGCTGTTTCTGGTAGATGCCAAGGCCGGTTTTACCGCTGCCGACCAGATGATCGCCGAGCATTTGCGCAAACGTAACAAGCGTTCCCACGTGGTGGCCAACAAGGTCGACAACATCGACCCGGAAATGGCCCGCGCCGAATTCGCCCCGCTGGGCATGGGCCACGCGATCCCGATCGCCGGCGCCCACGGCCGTGGTATCACGCAACTGCTGGAAGCCGCCCTGAGCGAATTCCCGCGCGATGATGACGAGCCGGCTGAAGGTGAAGAGGAAGAAGTCGTTGCCGAAGGCGAGGAAGCCAAGCGCATTCCTGGTCCGAGCGAAAAAGACGGGATCAAGATCGCCATCATCGGTCGTCCGAACGTCGGCAAGTCGACCCTGGTCAACCGCATGCTTGGTGAAGACCGGGTCATCGTGTACGACCAGCCGGGCACCACCCGCGACAGCATCTACATTCCGTTCGAGCGCAATGAAGAGAAGTACACGCTGATCGACACCGCCGGTGTGCGCAAGCGCGGCAAGATCCACGAAGAAGTCGAAAAGTTCTCCGTGGTCAAAACCCTGCAGGCGATCAAAGACGCCAACGTGGTGATCTTCGTGATGGACGCCCGCGAGGGTGTGGTCGATCACGACCTGAACCTGCTGGGCTTCGCGATCGAATCCGGTCGTGCGCTGGTCATCGCGATCAACAAGTGGGATGGCATGACGCCGAGCGAGCGCGACTTCGTGAAAGTCGAGCTGCAACGTCGGCTGTTCTTCGTCGACTACGCCGACATTCACTTCATCTCGGCGTTGCACGGCACGGGCGTGGGCAACCTCTACGCTTCGGTGCAGAACTCGTTCAAGTCCGCTGTTACCCGCTGGCCGACCAACCGTCTGACCCAGATTCTCGAAGATGCGGTGGGCGAGCACGCGCCGCCGATGGTCAACAACCGTCGGATCAAGCTGCGTTACGCTCACCTCGGTGGTGCGAACCCGCCGATCATCGTGATCCACGGTAACCAGATCGAGAAAGTGCCGAAGTCGTACGTGCGCTATCTGGAGAACACTTACCGTCGTGTACTCAAGCTGGTCGGTACGCCGATCCGCATCGAGTTCAAGGGCGGCGAGAACCCGTACGAAGGCAACAAGAACACGCTGACCGACCGCCAGGTCAACAAGAAGCGTCGCTTGATGTCGCACAACAAGAAAGCCAGCAAGAAGCGCCGCGACAAGAAGTGATCCGAGGCCCTGCACAATTTTGTGTGGGGCTTTTGTGGCGAGGGGATTTATCCCCGATGGGCTGCGCAGCAGCCCCAAAACCTGTGTCCGCGGTGTATCAGTCAAACCGCATTCAACGGGTTTGCGACTGCTTCGCAGCCGGAACGGGGATAAATCCCCTCGCCACAGGATTGGGTTTGTTCAATGAGAGAAGGGCGCCGTTTGGCGCCCTTTTTTTATGGGCGCCGGATGGGCTATCCTCGGGCTCTCCCGCGCCGTCGTCAGAGCCGGGTGTTGAGCAGAGAACCCCCGATGATCACCAGCAAGCTGCCGAATGTCGGCATCACTATTTTCACGCAGATGTCTCAGCTCGCGGCGCAGACCGGCGCGATCAACCTGTCCCAGGGTTTCCCGGATTTCGACGGCCCGCAGTCGTTGCGTGATGCGGTCGGGCGGCATATCGCCAGTGGCCATAACCAGTATTCGCCGATGACCGGTTTGCCGGCGTTGCGTCAGCAGATCGCGGCCAAGATCGCGCGCAGCTACGGCGTGACTGTCGATGCCGATCATGAAGTGACGGTAACGCCCGGTGCGACTCAGGCAATCTTCTGCGCGATTCAGGCAGTGATTCACAGCGGCGATGAAGTCATCGTCTTCGATCCGTGCTACGACAGCTACGCACCGGCAACGGAGCTGGCGGGTGGCCGTTGCGTGCATGTGCAACTGAACCCGGACGATTTCACCATCGATTTCGACCAGCTCGCCGCGGCCCTGAGCCCGCGCACGAAAATGATCGTCATCAACACCCCGCACAACCCCAGCGGCGCATTGATCAGCCGCGCCGAGCTCGATCAACTGGCGGCGTTGATCCGTGATCGCGACATCTATCTGATCAGCGACGAAGTCTACGAACACCTGGTCTTCGACGGCGTGCCGCATGTCAGCGTGCTGGCCCATGAAGAGCTGTATCAGCGCGCCTTCGTGGTCAGCTCGTTCGGCAAGACGTACCACGTCACCGGCTGGAAAACCGGCTATGTCGTCGCCCCGCCAGCCCTGACAGCCGAACTGCGCAAGGTGCATCAGTACGTGAGCTTCTGTGGCGTCACACCGCTGCAATACGCGCTGGCCGATTACATGGCCGAGCACCCGGAGCACGTTGAAGAGCTGCCGGGTTTCTATCAGGCCAAGCGCGATCTGTTCTGCGATCTGCTCGCGCCGTCGCGCTTCAGTTTTACCCGAGTCACCGGCACCTATTTCCAATTGGTCGATTATTCGCAGATCCGCCCGGATCTCAATGATGTCGACATGGCCATGTGGATGACTCGCGAGCACGGTGTCGCGAGCATTCCGGTGTCGGTGTTCTACCAGAATCCACCGCAAGGCCAGCGCCTGATACGCCTGTGCTTTGCCAAACGCGAGGAGACGCTGCGTGAAGCGGCGGCGAAACTATGCGTGATCTGAGTGCATTGCCAGACCTGACTCTGGCGTTGATCCAGACCAGCCTGGCCTGGCACGACCGCCAGGCCAACCTCGAGCATTTCGAGCTGCTGCTGGAGCAGGCCCGGGGCGCCGATCTGATCATCCTGCCGGAGATGTTCACCACCGGATTCTCGATGGAATCGGAAACCCTCGCCGAAGCCGAAAACGGCCCGACCAGCAAATGGCTGCGGGCGCAGGCGGCCAAGTTCGATGCGGTCATCACTGGCAGCGTGATCATCCAGGCGGCTGACGGCAGCCATCGCAACCGCCTGCTGTGGGCGCGGCCGGACGGCGAAGTGCTGCATTACGACAAGCGTCACCTGTTTCGTATGGCCGGCGAGCACAACCATTACACGCCGGGCGAGCGTCAGGTGCAGTTCGAGCTCAAGGGCTGGCGGATTCGTCCGCTGATCTGCTACGACCTGCGTTTCCCGGTGTGGAGCCGCGACGCGCAGGACACCGATCTGCTGCTGTACACCGCCAACTGGCCGGGCGCACGGCGTCTGCACTGGAACCGCCTGCTGCCGGCACGAGCGATTGAAAATCTCTGCTACGTGGCAGCGGTAAATCGGGTGGGCAGCGATGGCAAAGGCTTCGCGTATACCGGCGACAGTCAGGTGCTGGATTTCCAGGGCGAGACGTTGCTGGCGGCGGGGGAGGCGGATGGCGTGTTCAAGGTGATTGTGGAAGCGGCGCCGTTGGCGGCGTATCGCGAGCGCTTTCCGGCGAATCTTGATGCCGACACTTTCGAGTTCACCTGATACTCCCAGCGCCTGTCAGGACGCCTTCGCGAGCAGGCTCGCTCCCACAGGGAAATGCATTCCAAATGTGGGAGCGAGCCTGCTCGCGAAGGGGCCATAAAAGTCAGCCAGAAACCTGAAGGCAAAAAAAGGCCCCGGAGCTCACACTCCGGGGCCTTTCGCATTTCAGTGGTCGGATTACGCCGCTTTCGCCTCTGGCTGGCTCAGCGAGCGGTTCAGCGCGCTGAACAGTGCCTTGAAACTCGCCGTGGTGATGTTTTCATCGATACCCACGCCGTGCACCGCACGTTCACCGTTCACCCGCAATTCGATATAGGCCGCCGCTTTGGCATTGGTGCCTGCGCCGATCGCGTGTTCGTTGTAGTCCATGATTTCCACCGGAATCGGCAGGCCGGCGACCAGCGCTTCCAGCGCGCCGTTGCCCTTGCCGCGCCAGTGCAGGTTGGTTTCGCCCTGACCTTTGCTGGCCACTTCCACTTCGACGGCGCTGTTGCCGTTTTCTTCCTGCAGACGATGGCTGACGAGCGCATACGGAGTGTTGGCCTGCAGGTATTCGCTGATCAACAGCGAGTGAATCTGCTTGGCCGTCATCTCCAGGCCCAAACGGTCGGTCTCACGCTGCACGACCTGGCTGAACTCGATCTGCATGCGCCGTGGCAGGCTGATGCCGTATTCCTGCTCCAGCAAGTAAGCGATGCCGCCCTTGCCCGACTGGCTGTTGACGCGGATCACCGCCTCGTAGCTGCGACCGATGTCGGCCGGGTCGATCGGCAGGTACGGCACTTCCCACAGGGTGTCCGGTTTCTGCTGGGCGAAGCCCTTGCGGATTGCGTCCTGGTGCGAGCCGGAGAACGCGGTGTGAACCAGGTCGCCAACGTACGGATGACGCGGGTGCACCTGGATCTGGTTGCACTCTTCGACGACCTTGCGCACGCCGTCGATGTCGGAGAAGTCCAGCTCAGGGTCGACGCCCTGGGTGTACATGTTCAGCGCGACGGTGACGAGGTCGACGTTGCCGGTGCGCTCGCCGTTGCCGAACAGGCAGCCTTCGACGCGGTCGGCGCCGGCCATCAGGCCCAGCTCGGTGGCGGCGACGCCGGTGCCACGGTCGTTGTGGGTGTGCAGGCTGATGATCACGCTGTCACGACGATTGATGTTGCGGCCGAACCATTCGATCTGGTCGGCGTAGACGTTCGGCGTCGCGCATTCAACCGTGGCCGGCAGGTTGAGGATCATCTTGTGCTCAGGCGTCGGGTTCCACACCTCGATCACGGCGTCGCAGACTTCCTTGGCGAATTCCAGCTCGGTAGCGCTGAAGGTTTCCGGCGAGTATTCGAAGGTCCACTCGGTTTCCGGCTGCATGGCTGCGTATTTGACGAACAGCTTGGCAGCGTTGACGGCGATGGCCTTGATACCGTCCTTGTCCTGGTTGAAGACGATGCGACGGAAAGAAGGCGAGGTGGCGTTGTACAGGTGAACGATGGCTTTCTTCGCCCCGCGCAGGGATTCGAAGGTGCGCTCGATCAGGTCTTCACGGCCCTGGGTCAGTACCTGAATGGTGGTGTCGTCCGGGATGTGGCCTTCTTCGATCAGCGTGCGCACGAAGTCGAAGTCGGTTTGCGACGCGGCCGGGAACGACGCTTCGATCTCCTTCACGCCGACCTGCACCAAGGTTTTCCAGAAGCGCAGCTTCTTCGCCGCGTCCATTGGCTCGATCAGCGACTGGTTGCCGTCACGCAGGTCGGAGCTGCACCAGATCGGCGCGGCGTCGATGGTCTTCGACGGCCAGGTACGATCCGGCAGGTTGATGACGGGAAACGCGCGGTATTTCGAAGACGGGTCTTTGAGCATGCTCATCGGGAAATTCCTTGTTGTCTGGGCCGAAAAGAGGCGGCCTGCCGGTTGAACGAATGTTCTTGGAAAAGCGTGGGACGAGGCGCAGCGATTCAGCCTGGCAGTCGTGCGCTGACGAGGCACAGGCTGCGGTGCTGGCGAAGCTGAATGAGGGTGTGAGAGGTTTTCATGGCTTCAACCCTAACCGCGAGGGGAAAGGATGGCAAGCAGTCGAAAAAAATTGAGAGGAATACCCGAAAAGCGGGATTTTGCAGGAATTTATTGCGCCTAAGGCCGTGGAAGTTATTGATGTTTGCGTAAGGCTAGATTGGGGCGCAATTGAGTTTTTTGAGAATCATTGAGTATGGCGGTGTTTTATAGGCCGCCTTCGCCAGCAGGCTCGCTCCCACAGGGGATCTTTGTTGTGAATAAGATCCAGTGTGGGAGCGAGCCTGCTCGCGAAGAGGCCGGTCGCCTCAACCCATATTCAAGGTTGGAAAGCCCCAATGAAAATCGCCGGATCCACCCGCGCGTCATTCAGGCTGACGTTCCAGTGCATATGCGGCCCGGTCGCGCGGCCGGTCGCGCCGACCTTGCCCACCACCGCGCCACGGGCCAGTTGCTGGCCGTTTTTCACGTCGATCTTCGACATGTGGCAGAACATGCTGATAAAGCCTTGGCCGTGGTCAACAAACACCGTGTTGCCGTTGAAGAAGTAATTGCCGATCAGAATCACCTTGCCCGCCGCCGGGGTCTTGATTGGCGTGCCCGCCGGCACTGCGAAATCGAGGCCGGCGTGAGGATTGCGCTCTTCGCCGTTGAAGAAACGACGCACACCGAACTTGCTCGACAGCGGCCCGTTGACCGGTTTGTCCAGCAGCAGATTGCTCGGCGTGTTCGGGCTGAAACTGCGATAAGCCGCGATCTGTTCCGCCAGTTCGCCTTCAATGCGCTTGAGGTTGTCGGCGTTCGGATTGACCTGCTGTTTGTTCTTCAGGGTGATGTGCTGTTCCGGGTATTTCTTGCTGCCCACGGTAAACGGCAGGTTACGCCCGCCACTGCTGATCTGCTGCGCGCCAGGCTTGACCGTCAGCGGCACGCCGACGATCGCCAGCCAGTTGTTCTGCTCTTTGACCACCAGCACCGGTTTGCCTTGATAGGTGGCTTTCGGCGCCTGCGCGGCGGTGCCCAGATCCACCACGGCGACGCCGCCCGGCACCGGTTTGTTCAGCAGCCGAGTGATGTAACTGTCGGCGTGGGCGTTGAAGGTCAGGCAGAGCAACAGCAGCGGAGCGAGAAAACGCGGCATGGATCAGTCCAGTAAAGAGAGGGTGACGGGCGTCAGGTGATTGTCCTCGACGCGCACTTGCAGTTCGCCTTCGCCGAGTTTGGCTTTCAGGCGCTGGCCGGTGTGGGTCTGCGCAGCGTTGCGGATCGCGTGGCCACGCTCGTCGAGCAGGATGCTGTAACCGCGACCGAGGGTCGCCAATGGACTGACCACATGCAGGGTCTGCATCTGACTGTGCAATAGCTGACGACGCTGTTTCAGACCATCGCGCATGGCTCGGGGCAAACGTTCGGCGAGGCTGTCGAGGCGCTGACGAAGCATCGCCAATTGGCGTCCCGGATGTTGCCCGGCGAGACGGGTTTCCAGACGGATCAGGCGTTCTCGACGCGTATTGAGGCTGCGCTCGAAAGCGCGGCGCATGCGCATGTCCAGATCATCGAGACGCTGAGCCTGCTGACGCAGACGTTCGCCGGGATGCCGCAGCCGTCGGGCCATGCCTTCCAGACGCAGGCGATCACGCATCAAGCGGTCACGCATGCGCATCACCAGACGCCGGTGCAGGCTTTCGACCTGACGGATCAGATGGCTGGAATCCGGAGCGAGCAGTTCGGCGGCGGCCGAGGGCGTCGGTGCGCGGACGTCGGCGACAAAATCGCTGATCGAAACATCGGTTTCATGGCCGACGGCGCTGACGATCGGCGTGACACAGGCATCGACCGCGCGCGCCACCGCTTCCTCGTTGAAGCACCAGAGGTCTTCCAGCGAGCCGCCGCCACGGGCGAGGATCAGCGCGTCGAAGCCACGGGCATCGGCCATTTTCAGCGCGCGGACAATCTGCGCGGTGGCCTCGCGGCCCTGCACAGCGGTTGGAATCAGGGTCAGTTGGACTTGCGGCGCACGGCGGCTGAATACGCTGATGATGTCGCGAATCACCGCGCCGGTCGGCGAGCTGATGATGCCGATGCGCTGTGGATGGGCTGGCAGCGGCACTTTGCGTTCGGCACTGAACAGGCCTTCGGCGCTGAGCTTTTCCTTCAGCGCATCGAAGGCCAGACGCAGCGCGCCGTCACCGGCCGGCTCCACGGTGTCGAGGATCAGCTGATAGTCGCCACGGCCTTCGAACAGCGAAACCTTGCCGCGCACCTTGACCGCCAGACCATCCTTCAACGCCTGACGCACCCGCGCGGCGTTCTGCCGGAACAGCGCGCAACGCACCTGCGCGCCGCTGTCCTTGAGGGTGAAATAGACGTGGCCGGACGCCGGGCGCGCGAGGTTGGAGATTTCGCCTTCGACCCAGATGTTGCTGAACACGTCTTCAAGCAACACCCGCGCACGGCCGTTGAGCTGGCTGACGGTCAGGACTTCACGGTCCAGGCCAAGTCTTGCAAAGGGATCTTTAATCATGGGGCGCAGTTTAAAGGCATTTGCCCGCCAATCACCATGACGCCGCACAAAACCCTGTGGGAGCGAGCCTGCTCGCGAAAGCATTGTGTCAGCGGACAACAACGGGAATGACACTCCGCCTTCGCGAGCAGGCTCGCTCCCACATGGGATCAATTTGATATCTGGTCGTGCTGCCCGCTACTGGCTACAGTCAGCGCGGTCTTATAAAGGATGCGGACGATGAGCATGATGGAGCTGTTGGGGGCGTGGTCGTGGGGCGCTGGCGGTTGGGCGGTCATGGGGTTGGCCATTGCCCTGGCCTACATCGTCTTCGGCATCGCCGGTTTCGGCACGGCGCTGGTCGCGGGGCCGATGCTGATCCTGTTCATGCCACTGTCGAAAATCGTGCCGCTGCTGGTGCTGCTGGATTTCGTCGCGGCATTCGGCAATCTGCTGCCCTCGCGGCGCGACGTCGCCAAGCCGGAATTGCTCAGGCTGCTGCCGTGCATGGCGATCGGCTGCACGTTGGGGGTGATCTTCCTGCTGAATCTGAAATCCGATCTGTTGCTGTTGTTGATGGGGCTGTTTATCAGTGCCTATGCGGTTTACAGCCTGTGGGTCAAAGCGCGGCCCGCGCAGTTGTCAGCGGCGTGGGCGGTGCCGATGGGCACGGTGGGTGGGTTGTTCGGCGCGTTGTTTGGCAGTGGCGGCTTTCTTTACGCGATCTATCTGAACAGCCGCCTGCCCAAGGAAGCGGCGCGGGCCACGCAAAGTGCGTTGATCAGTTGCAGCACCGTGGTGCGCTTGAGTCTGTTTGTTATCGCTGGTGTGTATGCCGAGCTACCCTTGTTGATGCTGGCGCTGTGTCTGTTGCCGGCCATGGCGCTGGGCTTGTGGATCGGCCGGCGGCTGACCATGAGGTTGTCCCGTGAGGCGTTTGTGCGGCTGGTGACTTGGCTGGTGCTGGCCAGCGGGATCGCGTTGATGGTGCGCTATTTCAGCACTTGACCGGATTTCTTCAGGGATTAAGCTGCCGGCCGCAGTTCCTTGTGGGAGCGAGCCTGCTCGCGAATGCGGTGGGTCAGCAACAAAAATGCAGCCTGACACTGCGCTTTCGCGAGCAGGCTCGCTCCCACATTGGAAATCTTAAATACTGGCAGCAGGCTCCACCATGAACTCGCAAAGCATCATCGTCCCGAAAATCTCCACCCTGCCGGTGCACGAGCCCCGGGCGCGGGCGATCGTGCGCTGGCTGGTGCGCAAGAACATCATCGAAGAACAATTGACCACCTGCGGCCGCACCGGCAACCGTATGGCCCACGCCATCGCTGATGGTGCTCGCGCCGTGGTGCTGCACCCGCAAGCGCTGCCGTTCGGCGAGCCGGTCAATGGCCTGGAGATCGTCACCAAGCGCTGCATCTACACCCCGGCCAAAGGCTTTCTCGAGGAGGCTGGTTGCGCCGAGTGCCGCCGCGAAGTGGGCGAGGCGCTGTTCGAGAGTCTTGAAGACTGGTTTCCAGGCCGCACCGACAATTTCACCTGCCCCGAATGCGGGCATGAGGACGACATCAACGGCTTCCTGTTTCTGCAGGAATGCGCGTTTTCCAACCTCGGCTTCATTTTCAACAATTGGCTGGAGGCGGGGTTCAAGCAGAGCTTTATCGACGAGTTCGCCGATTGGCTCGATCAACCTGTCTCTTGGGTCAAGGTGGAGCTGTAGGGCCGGGCTTTTCCATCTATCAATTAGGCTGAGTTTTACATTGAACAGCAGGGGGTGTCTGACTATAATGGCGCGCTTCCATTTTCCCGCTCGGGAGCCCCCGCGATGCTGCGTATCAGCCAAGAAGCTCTGACATTCGACGACATTCTCCTAGTGCCCGGTTATTCCGAGGTACTTCCCAACGAAGTCAGTCTCAAGACCCGTCTTACCCGTGGCATCGAACTGAATATTCCTCTGGTTTCTGCCGCCATGGACACCGTTACTGAAGCCCGTCTGGCAATCGCCATGGCTCAGGAAGGTGGCATCGGCATTATCCACAAGAACATGACCATCGAGCAGCAAGCTGCCGAAGTGCGCAAGGTCAAGAAGTTCGAAGCCGGTGTGGTCAAGGATCCCATCACCATCGAGGCCGATGCCACGGTGCGTGATCTGTTCGAACTGACCCGTCTGCACAATATCTCCGGCGTTCCGGTCCTGCACGATGGCGACCTGGTCGGCATCGTCACCTCCCGCGACGTACGTTTCGAAAACCGTCTGGAAGCCACTGTCCGCGAAGTGATGACGCCTAAAGAGCGTCTGGTCACGGTCAAGGAAGGCGCCGACAAGAACGACGTACGCGAACTGCTGCACAAGCACCGCATCGAGCGCGTGCTGATCGTCGACGACAAATTCGCCCTCAAAGGCATGATGACCGTCAACGACATCGAAAAAGCCAAGGCCTACCCGCTGGCCAGCAAGGACGATCAAGGTCGTCTGCGCGTTGGCGCTGCGGTCGGCACCGGTAAAGACACCGGTGATCGCGTGACTGCACTGGTCAATGCCGGCGTGGACGTGGTGGTGGTCGACACCGCACACGGTCACTCCAAAGGCGTGATCGACCGCGTACGCTGGGTCAAAGAGAACTTCCCTGAAGTGCAGGTGATCGGCGGCAACATCGCCACCGGCGCTGCCGCCAAGGCCCTGGCCGAAGCGGGCGCCGACGCAGTCAAGGTCGGTATCGGCCCTGGCTCGATCTGCACCACCCGTATCGTCGCTGGTGTCGGCGTACCGCAAATCAGTGCCATCGCCAACGTCGCCGCTGCCCTTGAAGGCACTGGCGTACCGTTGATCGCCGACGGCGGTATCCGTTTCTCCGGTGACCTGTCCAAGGCCATCGTGGCCGGTGCGTCCTGCGTGATGATGGGCTCGATGTTCGCCGGTACCGAAGAGGCCCCGGGCGAGATCGAACTGTTCCAGGGCCGTTCGTACAAGGCTTATCGCGGCATGGGTTCGCTGGGCGCCATGTCCCAGGCTCAAGGTTCGTCCGACCGTTACTTCCAGGACTCCTCGGCAGGCGCCGAGAAACTGGTTCCGGAAGGCATCGAAGGCCGTGTGCCGTACAAAGGCACCCTGAGCGCGATCATTCACCAGTTGATGGGCGGTCTGCGTTCCTCGATGGGTTACACCGGCAGCGCCAACATCGAAGAAATGCGTACCAAGCCCGAGTTCGTGCGGATCACCGGTGCCGGCATGGCCGAGTCCCACGTTCACGACGTGCAGATCACCAAGGAAGCGCCGAACTACCGCGTAGGTTGAGGCTTCCAGCAAAACGTTAAATCACCGGGGCTGTTCATTCAGCCCCGAGTTGTTTCTGATTCACTACATGAGAATGAGTCATGGCCCTCGACATTCACGCTCACCGCATCCTGATCCTCGACTTCGGTTCGCAATACACCCAGCTGATTGCCCGCCGCGTGCGCGAGATCGGCGTGTACTGCGAACTGCACCCGTTCGACATGGACGAAGATGCGATCCGCGAATTCGCTCCTAAAGGCGTCATCCTCGCCGGCGGCCCCGAGTCCGTGCACGAAGCCAACAGCCCGCGCTGCCCGCAGGCGGTGTTCGACCTCGGCGTTCCGGTGTTCGGCATCTGCTACGGCATGCAGACCATGGCCGAGCAACTGGGCGGCAAGGTTGAAGGTTCCGAACTGCGTGAGTTCGGTTACGCCCGCGTTGACGTGGTCGGCAAGAGCCGCCTGCTCGACGGCATCGAAGACCACATCGATGCCGACGGCCTGTTCGGCCTCGACGTGTGGATGAGCCACGGTGACAAAGTCACGAAGATGCCGGAAGACTTCCACATCCTCGCCAGCACCCCGAGCTGCCCGATCGCCGGTATGTTCAACGACGACCGCGCTTACTATGGCGTGCAGTTCCACCCGGAAGTGACCCACACCAAGCAGGGCGGGCGCATCCTGTCGCGCTTCGTGCTCGACATCTGCGGCTGTGAAGCCCTGTGGACGCCGTCGAAGATCGCTGAAGACGCCATCGCCAACATCCGCGCCCAGGTCGGCACCGACAACGTGCTGCTGGGTCTGTCCGGCGGCGTTGACTCCTCGGTGGTTGCCGCGCTGTTGCACAAGGCCATCGGCGATCAGCTGACCTGCGTCTTCGTCGACAACGGCTTGCTGCGTCTGCACGAAGGCGAGCAAGTGATGGCCATGTTCGCCGAGAACATGGGCGTCAAGGTGATCCGCGCCAACGCTGAGGAGCAGTTCCTCAACAACCTGGCCGGCGAAGCCGACCCGGAAAAGAAGCGCAAGATCATCGGCCGTACCTTCATCGACGTGTTCGATGCCGAATCCTGCAAGCTGGACAACATCAAGTACCTGGCTCAGGGCACCATCTACCCGGACGTGATCGAGTCGGCTGGCGCGAAAAGCGGCAAGGCCCACGTGATCAAGTCGCACCACAACGTGGGCGGCCTGCCGGAAGAGATGAACCTGAAACTGGTCGAGCCACTGCGCGAACTGTTCAAGGACGAAGTCCGTCGTCTGGGCCTGGAACTGGGCCTGCCGTACGACATGGTCTACCGTCACCCGTTCCCAGGCCCGGGCCTGGGCGTGCGCATCCTTGGTGAAGTGAAGAAGGAATACGCCGACCTGCTGCGTCGCGCCGACCACATCTTCATCGAAGAACTGCGCAAGGCCGATTGGTACCACAAGGTCAGCCAGGCGTTCGTGGTCTTCCAGCCAGTGAAATCGGTCGGCGTGGTCGGTGACGGCCGTCGTTACGCCTGGGTCGTGGCCCTGCGTGCCGTGGAAACCATCGACTTCATGACCGCGCGTTGGGCACACCTGCCTTACGAACTGCTGGAAACTGTCAGCGGCCGCATCATCAATGAAATCGAAGGCATTTCGCGCGTCACTTACGACGTGTCGAGCAAGCCGCCGGCGACGATTGAGTGGGAATGATCCTGCTGCGGTTCGAATAACGAAAAACCCTTGGCGTGAAGCCAAGGGTTTTTTCGTTTCAGAGCCCTGATAACTGATCAGGCGGGTAAACGACTTTGCAGGGTCATGCCGAGCTCGATCAGGCGCTCGGCTACTGCGGCGATGTCGCGGAAGACCATGCCGGTGATGCGGCGCATCGACTGGTCCCAGATATAAAACCGGCCATCTGCGGTGCAATGCACCCTTGTTTGCACGATGTTGCTGGCGCTGTTGCGCCGCACGAGTGTGTATGTGCTTGGTTCTGTTTTCCGTATCACGAACATGCCATTGCGAGGCAGAAGCTTTTCCAGCGTTGCATCATTCCATGGCGGCACGGGGGCCTTGACCTGCAATCGCAGGTCAGCGAACAGAGGGTCGAAGGCGCTGTTTGTCGTCGCCCCGTTGTAAAACGGGCCGCGAGCGACTTCCACTCCCGGGTCGATCCTGAGGTCGGCCACCTCGTCGGGCCAGACTTCTTCGATGCGCAAACCGATGCCGCCCCGGAGTTCGCTTATGCCTGCCAGATCTCTGAAGGTATTGGTATTCGTGGCATCGACCAGAGCCACCCACTTGCCGGGTCTGTTGAGCAGCTTGTCACGCTCCATGATCTGCGTTGCCAGGCGGGTCTTGATCATCTGCTCTTCGATCGACGTGAGCGGGACTTTCAGCGTGCAGGTTTCTGCTGCATCCAGTCCATGAACCCGGACGCCATTGGCTTGGGCAGCCCGGATCAATTCGAGCATGTTGAACCGGTTCTCAGGGTCAGTGCCCAGGCTGGACAAATAGGTACTGAGGTCTTCTGACATGTCACCCGACAGGTAGAAATGGTTGAGGTCATCCTGGGCGAAATCACTCAGCAACCCACGCACGTAGAGCGTTTTGATATGCCGCGCGAACGTTGGCATGTTCTCGATCATGAAGCGCGTGCTGGCGATGCGATCGAGGGTTTCACCGACGGCCAGTCCATCGGTACTGGCAAAGATGAGATCAATCAACTCATTGATCTCCATCTGCGGACTGACGGGCGGAATGACCGGGCGCTGGGGCAGGTTGATCCATTTCAACTCCCGGTAGAATGCTTCGGCGTCGTTCAGCAGAGCCGTGCGTTGTTCGCCGAAATGGGCCACGTAGCGGTCGGTCGCCAGCAGATAGCGGCGCCCGGCGCTTGTGGTCTCGGCGGAGGCGTTGGGCAAGTTCATTGCCCATCTTCTCATCCCGGGTATTTCCGTCTCTGAGATACCCTTGAGCTTCGTAACCGGGCGTAGCGGACACGGAACGCCTGGAAGCGGTTCGACGCGTGGCAGGTCGACCGACGGTGTTGCCTCGGTTGAGCTCACATCAGTCTCCGGCAAACATGCCTTGCCCACGCATTGACCGCCTCCGCGCAGCCGCAGCGCTGGCATGCGCTCCCACTTGCCGGCGCTTCCCAGGCGGACCGGCAACGAGTAAGCGAACTGATTGGGACGCTCGGGATTGATGATTGCCCAGTTGCCACTGTCCTGCGAGTCGGCGAAGTAGCGCACGTAATAGGCGGCGCCATCCATTTCGATGGCATGACCGGGTTCTTTGTCGAGGCGGTAGATGCCTTCGTATTTCCCCGGCGTCGCCTCTACAGCGTGTTGCGCAAGTAACTCGTTGCATCGATAGCTGGCCGGTACTTGCGCAAAAGTCGAACCTTGCCGCGGAGCAGGCGTAATCAATGGCTCAGTGACGTCGACGAATGTCGATTCGCCGGGGATTTCGTTTGCCAATTCGCTGGCAGTTTCGTTGGACGACCTGACGGGCGGGGGATCCAGAGGCGGCAATAACCGTGAGTCAGCCGAAGTAAGTTCGATCAGCCCGCGCATCTCTTCAGCCTCGGCATACTCGACCTGTGGCCCAACTTCCAACTGCGCGCCAGTGCCAATCAGGAACGGAACATTGAATACGGTTTCGATCGCGCTGAGCACCGCACCGATAACCCCGGCTCTACGCTCGGTCGCCGTAATGCCGTTGATCGCCTGATCGATGTTCAGCCCCGTGTTGACGACGCCCGCCCCAATCAACGGCAAAGCTGCAGGCCAGCCCACGGCCGCCATCGGGCCGAACACTTTCAGCCCGGCGCTCAGATAGCCGGTCCAGAGTTTCTTGCGCAGGTCACTGTTGGACGTGAGCACCAGATGCGCCTCGGCAACCATGCCCGTGCGGGTCGACTCGCTTAACCACGTGAAGGCGTCACCGCTGATCGCAACGTTGCTGCGGTTGATCATCCGATGATCGCTGTGGCCCCAGGTGCTCACCAAACGGTTCATCAGATCAGTGAGGTTCTCGGTGATGTGATTGCTGTCAGCCAGCGAGAAGTGCTTGAGAAACAAAGAGCGTTTCTGCTCTGAATTCATCTGCTCAAGCAGCCACCAGTGCAGATCCGCGGCAGTGTCCATCAGCCGAAAGGCCTGGGCCTGTCCCGGCAGGTAAAGGGTCTGTCGGCCACTGTCTTCGACCAGACGCAGCACGTTGGTGGCGACGTGACCGTCCAGATCCAGCGTGCGCACCTGCGCGCCGACCGGGTACGTCGATCGGAGCATTTGCAGGGTTACCGGCCAGGTAACGGGGCCGATCAACGAGGTGACGATGCGTTGAAAGTCATTGCCGTCAACGTCCCCCTGTTGCAGCGCCTGCACCGCCTGACTGAGAAAATTGCACTTGGCCATGGCGCGGAAATCGTCCGCCGAGGTTTGCCAGAATTTGGTCAATTGACCGCTGTAACGCGTGCTGAAATCAACGGCCCAGAATGACTTCAGCACATCGCTGCCAAGCAGTCGCACTTCGTTGCTCTGATTGAAATTCTCCGCGCCCGGGCCATCCGAGTAGAAGCCGCAGTAAAGGCCCAGCAAATCTGCGTTGTCTTGGTCGGTGGCGCGAAATCGATGGACGACCAGTTGCGTGAGGGTGAGCGTTTCATAAGGCTTTTCGAGCAAGTGCTCCCAACCGGTAAAGGTCAGCGTGCTGCTTTGCGCCGTTTTGAAACGATGGAAATAAACCTGGTCGGGATCAAGGCCAGATAGGCCCTTGGCGGTCAGCAGTTCGATCGCGACTAGCCGGGCCTCATCCAGCAAGCTTGGGCAGTTCTGCACAATGGTAGTGGCGATGGCTTTGAGGGCGGTTTTGTCCGCTGCGTTTGGCAGCAGACGACGTTCGGCAGTGGTCATTCGGGTGTTCATCCTTGAGACACAAAGGCAGAAGATGGCCCATGCGCTCAAGGGGAGGGTGTTACTCGGCTATTGCGTGTTGCGTATCGAAAGATATGCCTCAGCGCCGCGCCACATCGGAAAAATAGAACTTGTCCAGCGTATGCCGCGATTCGGTGTACTCGAACTGGCGGCCGTCCTGCAGGAAGGTCTGGTTGCTGACCACGATGACATGGCTCTGGCCGTCGAGGTCCAGATGGTGGTGGTCGTCCTTGCTGCACGGCACGGCTTCGATGGTGCGCTGGGCGTAGGCGATCTGCAGTTGCAGGGTCTGTTCGATGTGGGCGTAGATCGAATGTTCGGCGATGTCTGCAGACAGGTCGGGAATCACCTCGCTGACGAAGTGGTTGATGTCGAGGATAACGCGTTTGCCGTCGATGCGCCGCACCCGTTTGATCCGGGTGATCGGGCTGCCGGGCTCGGCATTGATATGTTCAAGCAATGCACCTTCAAGCGGCACCTGACACATCTCGACCACTTCGGTGCTGACGTCGTTGCCCAGTCGCGGGTGGGTCTCCTGAAAACTGACGATGCCGCCGAGCTGGAATTCGATCGGGTTGGTCGACAGCACGAACGCGCCTTTGCCGTGAATCTTCTGAGCGAAACCGCGTTCCTGCAGCTGGTCGATGGCCTTGCGTACCGTGCCACGGCTGGCCTGATAGGTGTCCATCAGTTCGGTTTCGGAAGGCAGCCGGGCGCCGCGCTCCAGGCGCTGGGTGGTGATGCTGGCAAGCAAATCGCTGTAGATCTGGTTGTATTTGCTCATGGCTGGACTCTGTGCCGACGGTGCTCAAAACCCCGAACCTTAAGGGCAGGGTAGGGGTTTGTCCATGCGGACGAAGGAAAACATCTTAGGTCAGAGTAGGAAGAATCCGCGTTTTTCTGACGTTCATCCACGGATGCAAACTCGTACAGACGAGTTGTTGCATTAACTCGTACAGACGAGTATTTTTCCTCTCGGCGTGCTGCCAATAACAACAATCCACGACGGAAGAACAAGCATGAGCCATGACTATCCGAACATCGCCCGGGAGCTGCTGGAAAGCCTCGGTGGCAGCGACAACATCGAGCAGGCGGCGCATTGCGTCACACGTTTGCGCCTGGCGCTGAAGAACCCCGCGCTGGTGAATGTGGCCGCGCTCAATGGCGTCGATCTGGTCAAGGGTTCGTTCTTCACCGGCGGCTTGTATCAAGTGGTCATCGGCCCGGGTGATGTTGAAAAGGTTTATGCCGAACTGCGCCAGCAGACGGGCCTGGCGGCATCGACCATCGCCGACGTTAAACAGAAAAGCGCCGAGAAGATAAACGCCATGCAGCGGCTGGTGCGGGTGTTTTCCGATGTGTTCATGCCGATCCTGCCGGCGCTGATCATTGCCGGCCTGTTGATGGGCATCAACAACCTGCTCGGTGCCAAGGGCATGTTCATCGAGGGCCAGACCCTGCTGGATGCCTATCCCAACCTCGACGGGTTGTGGAGTCTGATCAACCTGATGGCCAACACCTCGTTCGTGTTCCTGCCGGCGCTGGTGGGCTGGTCGGCGGCCAAGCGTTTCGGCGGCAGCGAAATCCTCGGCATTGTCCTCGGTCTGATGCTGGTACACCCGGACCTGCTCAATGCCTGGAATTACGGCAAGGCCGTGGCCGGGCTGGATGGGCAGCAACTGCCGTACTTCGACATCCTCGGCCTGTTCCAGGTGGAAAAGGTCGGCTACCAGGGGCAGATCTTGCCGATCCTGCTGGCGGCGTACGTGATGAGCGTCATCGAAAAATGGCTGCGCGCGCGAGTGCCCAACGCCATGCAGTTGCTGGTGGTGCCTATCACCACCATCGTTGTCACTGGCGTGCTGGCGCTGGCAATCATCGGCCCGGTGACCCGGCATATCGGCATCTACATCACCGAAGGGCTGGTGATGCTGTTCGATCTGGCGCCGCTGGTGGGCGGTCTGATTTTCGGCCTGTTGTATGCGCCGCTGGTAATCACCGGCATGCACCACATGTTCCTCGCCGTGGATCTGCAATTGATCTCCAGCCAGGGCGGCACCTTCATCTGGCCGATGATTGTCATGTCCAATCTGGCGCAGGGCAGTGCGGCCCTGGCGGTGTTCTGGATGACGCGCAATGCGCGGGACAAGAGCATGGCTTCTACCTCGGCGATTTCTGCGTATTTCGGCATCACCGAGCCGGCGATGTTCGGCGTCAACCTGCGCTACAAATTCCCGTTTTACGCCGCGCTGGCCGGTTCGGCGCTGGGCTGCATGTTCCTCTCGCTGAACAAGATCCAGGCCTCGGCCATTGGCGTTGGTGGCCTGCCCGGTTTCATCTCGATCATTCCGCAGTTCATCCCGATGTTCGTCATCGGGATGCTGATCGCCATGCTCGTGCCGTTTGCCCTGACCTGCGTGCTGAGCATGAAGATCGTCCGCCCGGGTTACCGGGTTGCCTGAAATTGAACTGTAGGAGCTGCCGGAGGCTGCGATCTTTTGATCTTGCCTTTCAAAATCGAAAGATCGCAGCCTCCGGCAGCTCCTACAGAGATCGTAAAATTCAAGAGGGAAATCCGCCATGCAAGACTGGCAACGTTCGGTGATCTACCAGATCTACCCGAAGAGCTTTCACAGCCATGCCGGCAACGCCACCGGCGATCTGCTCGGCATCGTCGCCAAGCTCGATTACCTGCAATGGCTGGGGGTCGATTACCTGTGGATCACGCCGTTCCTGCGCTCGCCGCAGCGCGATAACGGCTACGACATCAGCGACTACTACGCGGTCGATCCGAGCTACGGCAGCATGGCCGACTGTGAACTGCTGATCGCCGAAGCGGGCAAACGCGGAATCAAGTTGATGCTCGACATCGTGGTCAACCACACCTCGATCGAGCATGTGTGGTTCCAGCAGGCGCGCAGCAGCCTCGACAACCCTTACCGCGACTTCTATATCTGGCGCGACCAGCCGAACAACTGGGAATCCAAGTTCGGCGGTTCGGCCTGGGAGTACGAAGCGCAGACCGGCCAGTATTATCTGCACCTGTTCGACCACACCCAGGCGGATCTCAATTGGGACAACCCCAAGGTCCGCGACGAAGTGTTCAAGATGATGCGCTTCTGGCGCGACAAGGGTGTGGGTGGTTTTCGTCTGGACGTGATCAACCTGATCTCGAAACCGGCGGACTTCCCCGAGGACGACAGCGATGGTCGGCGCTTCTACACCGACGGGCCGAACGTGCACACCTACTTGCAGCAGATGCACCGCGAAGTCTTCGAAGGGCATGAGCTGATCAATGTCGGCGAGATGTCCTCGACACGTCTGGAACACTGCATTCGTTACTCCAATCCACAGTCGAAAGAGCTGTCGATGACCTTCAACTTTCATCACCTGAAGGTCGATTACCCGAATCTGCAGAAATGGGTGCGCGCCGATTTCGATTTCCTCCAGCTCAAGCAGATTCTCTCCGACTGGCAGACCGGCATGCAGGCGGGTGGCGGCTGGAATGCGCTGTTCTGGTGTAACCACGATCAGCCACGCGTGGTCTCGCGGTTCGGCAATGACGGCGAATACCGCGAGCTGTCGGCGAAGATGCTTGGTACCGCGCTGCACTTTCTGCAGGGCACGCCTTTCGTCTATCAGGGCGAAGAACTGGGCATGACCAATCCGGGGTTCGAGAGCATCGAGCAATACCGTGACGTCGAGACCCTGAATATCTTTCGCCTCAAGCGTGAAGCCGGGGCAAGCGACCTCGACAACATGGCGGCGATCATGCAGAAGTCCCGCGATAACGGGCGCACACCGATGCACTGGCACGCCGGGCACAACGCCGGCTTCACTCGCAGCGAACCATGGATCGGTGTGCCGGCCAATGCTGCACAGATCAATGTCGCGCATCAACTGCACGACCCGGAATCGGTGCTGCATCACTATCGGCGCCTGATCGCTTTGCGCCGCACTGAAGCGTTGATCTCCGATGGCATCTATCGCCAACTACTGCCGGAGCATCCACAGGTCTGGGCGTACCTGCGCGAGGGGACGGGAGAGCGCTTGTTAGTGGTGAACAATTTCTATGGCACCGCATGTGAGGTCGAGCTACCGGCGCTGATCGACGAAGCCCAGGAGCAGCGCCTGCTGATCAGCAACTACCCGGACTGCCCGCAACGCACGAGTTTGCTGCAGTTGCGACCTTACGAATCCTTCGTGCTGCACCTGACCGACCCCTGATTTTTTAACTGAATAACAACCTTTGAAAAAACACGCAGAACGCTGCGCGGGGGATTTGTGCGCGCTGAATTCCTGCAACCACACAATAAAAACAACGGGTGGCATATATGAGAGCAACCATAAATTACAGCCTGGCAGTCGCGGGGATTTGTCTGGCAATGCCCACGTCCTCACAGGCGCTGGAGTTCGGCGGCTATCTGCGCAGCGGTGTCGGAACCTCGGTAAACAGCAGCAGCCAGTCGTGTTTCCAGTTGCCCGGCGCGCAGACCAAATATCGCCTCGGTAACGAGTGCGAGCAGTACGGTGAGCTCGAGCTGCGCCAGGATCTGTACACCCTCGAAGACGGCTCGGTGCTGAGCGTCGACGGCATGGCATCGCTGTACAACCGCTACGACCGCAGCCTGACGTTCAAGGAAGACAACGGCTCGATTCGCCTGCCGCAGGCTTACGCGCAATGGTCGGCGATGCCCGCGCTCAACGGCGGCTCGCTGTGGGCCGGTCGGCGCTACTACAAACGTAACGACATCCATATTTCCGATTTCTATTACTGGAACCAGAGCGCCACCGGGGCAGGCATTGAAGACGTGTTGCTCGGTGGCTTGAAATACAGCTACGCCTTTTCACGCAAGGACAACCTTTATCAGAAGGATTACATCAACCGCCACGACTTCAATGTCGGCGGTTTCAACAGTAACCCGGGCGGTGAACTTGAGTTCGGCCTGAGTTACATCGACAAGCCCGACAGTCGCGACGCCCACCGTGGCTGGGCGATTACCACTCAGCACGTGCAGCAGGACTTTCTCGGCGGCAAGAACAAACTGGCGCTGCAATACGGTGAAGGGCCGGGCACCGGATTGGGCTATACCGGTAACGTCAGGCTCGATGACCGCAACAAGAGTTATCGGATCGTCGAGTTCTTCGACTGGCAACTGACGCCACGTTTTGGCGGACAATTCCAGGCGGTGTATCAGAAAGATATTCGTCAGGGCGGCGCCGACCAGAACTGGCTGTCACTCGGTGTGCGCCCGGCCTATGCACTGAGCGAGCAGTTCAAACTGGTGACCGAACTGGGTCACGATCAGGTCGAGGCGGCGGACGGCACGCGCAAGCTGAGCAAGTTCACCTTTGCACCGACCTGGTCACCAAAAGGCCCGGAATTCTGGGCGCGGCCCGAAGTACGTCTTTATTACACCTATGCCAGCTGGAACCAGGCAGCCAAGCGTGCCGCCAACCTGTTGGCCAAAGGTTCGGCGCTGTCCGACACCGGCGCCTTCGGCAACGCACGGCACGGCGCCAATGTCGGCTTGCAGGTTGAATACTGGTGGAAATAAGCAAAGCGGCTGCGACCGCTCATTCAATCAATACAAGCTCAGGTGATGTCATGGCCACACCCCAACAATTGCAGCTGCTGGCTCCTTTATCCGGCGTGCTGATGGCGCTGGACCAGGTGCCCGACCCGGTATTTGCCGGGCGGATCATCGGCGACGGTTTGTGCATCGACCCGACTTCGTCAACGCTCTGCGCACCGTTGGCCGGTGTGGTCAGCGATGTGCAGGCCAGCGGGCATGCGCTCACCATCACCAGTGATGCGGGTGTTCAGGTGTTGATGCATATCGGCCTGGACACGGTGAATCTCGCCGGCGAAGGATTCACCCGCCGCGTTGACGCGGGGCAGCGGGTCGAAGCGGGGCAGGCGCTGATCGACTTCGATGCTGACTACATTGCCCTGCACGCGCGCAGTTTGTTGACCTTGATGCTGGTGGTCAGCGGCGAGCCGTTCGATTCACTCGTTGGCTCAACCGGGTTGGTCGAGGTGGGCCAGCCAGTGCTTGACGTCGTGGTCGGCGCAGCCGTTGGCGAACATCCTGCGCCGGTGCCGGGCGACGCGGTGTTCTCGCAGCCGATCCATCTGCCCAATCCCAATGGCCTGCACGCGCGGCCGGCGGCAGTATTCGCCCAAGCGGCCAAAGCATTTTCAGCGACCATCCATCTGCACAAGCTGCAAGCTCAAGCCAACGGCAAATCCCTGGTGGCGATCATGGCGTTGCAAACGGCTCATGGCGACAGTGTGCAGGTCAGCGCCGAAGGCGAAGATGCCGTAGCCGCCGTCGATGCGCTGACACGCTTGCTGAGCGAAGGCTGTGGCGAAGCGGTCAAAGCGCCCGCGCCGGTCGAAGTCGATGCAGCAGAAATGCCGAACATCCTGCGCGGTGTCTGCGCCTCGCCCGGTTCGGCGTTGGGGCAAGTCATGCAGATTGTCGAAGCGTCGCTCATGGTCAACGAGTTCGGCGCCGAGCCGCCAGTTGAACTGGAGGCGTTGAGCCAAGCACTGATCGAAGCCGACATGGCCCTGCAACATCTGCGCGACACCGCCAGCGGCCAGGCGCAGGCGGAGATCTTCAAGGCGCATCAGGAACTGCTCGCCGACCCGAGCCTGCTGGATCAGGCCAGGGCGCTGATCGACGCGGGCAACAGCGCGGCGTTTGCCTGGAAGACCAGCACCGACGCAACGGCGGCGATGTTTCGCTCGCTGGGCAATGCCTTACTGGCTGAGCGCGCGGCGGATCTGGATGATGTCGGCCAGCGCGTGCTGAAGCTGATCCTCGGTGTTCACGAGCAGACGCTGGAGTTGCCGGACGACACCATTCTGATCGCCGATCAGCTGACCCCGTCCCAGACCGCCGGGCTCGATACGCGCAAGGTGCTCGGGTTTGCCACCGTCGGCGGTGGCGCCACCAGCCATGTCGCGATCCTCGCGCGAGCCTGCGGTTTACCGGCGATCTGCGGCATGCCGGCGCAAATGCTCGGGCTCGGCAACGGCACGCGGGTGCTGCTCGATGCCGACAAAGGCGAATTGCAGTTGCACCCGGACGCCGAGTCCATTGACCAATTGCGCACGCGGCATGAGCGCCAGCGCCAGCGTCATCAGCAGGAACTGGCGCAGGCCAGCGAGGCGGCCTGCACCCGTGACGGTCAGCACATCGAAGTCACCGCCAACGTTGCCTCGCAGGAAGAAACCGCCCAGGCCATGGAGCTGGGCGCGAATGGCGTGGGGCTGCTGCGTTCGGAGTTTCTCTACCTGGGCCGTCAGCAATCGCCGAGCCATGACGAACAGGTGGCCACTTACAGCGCCATCGCCCGCACCATCGGGCCGGCACACAATCTGGTGGTGCGCACCCTCGATGTCGGTGGCGACAAACCGCTGGCTTATGTGCCGATGGACAGCGAAACCAATCCTTTCCTCGGTTTGCGTGGCATTCGTCTGTGCCTTGAGCGACCGCAACTGTTGCGCGAGCAGTTCCGTGCAATCCTCGCCTGCTGTGAACTGACGCGTCTGCACATCATGTTGCCGATGGTCACGAATTTGGCCGAACTGCGTCTGGCGCGGCAGATTCTCGAGCAAGAAGCGCGGGTGCTGGGCCTGGCGCACCTGCCAAAGCTGGGAATCATGATCGAAGTGCCTGCCGCTGCGCTGATGGCCGATGTGCTGGCGCCGCACGTGGATTTTTTCTCCATCGGTACCAACGACCTCACCCAATACACCCTGGCCATGGATCGTGACCATCCGCGTCTGGCCAGTCAGGCGGACAGTTTTCATCCCTCAGTCCTGCGCCTGATTGCCATGACGGTGAAGGCTGCGCATGCCCACGGCAAATGGGTCGGCGTCTGCGGCGCCATGGCGTCTGAACGCCTTGCGGTGCCGTTGCTGCTGGGGCTGGGTGTGGATGAGCTGTCGGTGAGCGTGCCGTTGATTCCGGCGATCAAGTCGGCGGTCCGCGAAGTGGATCTGGCCGACTGTCGAATCATCGCCGAACAGGTTTCGAACCTGGAAAGTGCCGACGACGTGCGCGAAGCCTTGCAGCGGTTTCATGAGGCGAAAGTCGATGCCTCGCCGGTAATGGAGAATTGAACATGTTCGACAAATTGCAGCAGGCATTCTGGAAAGCACTGACGCCGGATCTGGTCCCGGATGAGGTGAAAGCCGTCGCCGAACCGATTGCCGGCCTGAGCGCCGAGATTGTTGCGGCGCTGGGCGGTGTGGATAACCTCAAGTCGCAGCAACCGGTGGCGCTGACTCGGGTGCGCGTGGCGCTGCATGACGAGGCACGGGTCGACCGTCAGGCGTTGAGTATGGCCGGTGTGTCGGGCGTCATGTGCCTTGAGGGCGGCGTGCTGCACCTGATTACCGGGCTGCGCGCATAAGGCCGACAAGACGTGCGGCCGCAGGTCGCCCTTACTGTTTCTCAACTGCGGGTGTATCGTATTCGCCTTTTTGCGGATCCCTCGGGGTCTGTCGCTGATACGTGAGGTAGTTGAGTTCATGTCCTTTACCCGTCGCCAAATCCTCGGTGGCCTGGCCGGTCTTGTTGTCGTTGGCGTGGGCGCGGGAGGCGCGTCGCGTTACTGGCTGGGCAAGATGGCCGACGCCGAGGCCGGCCACGACTATGAACTGATCGCCGCGCCGCTCGATGTCGAGCTGGTGCCGGGCCACAAGACCGAGGCCTGGGCGTTCGGCCCGTCGGCGCCGGGCACCGAGTTGCGTGTGCGCCAGGGTGAATGGTTGCGGGTGCGCTTCATCAATCACCTGCCGGTGGCGACTACCATTCACTGGCACGGCATCCGTCTGCCGCTGGAAATGGACGGCGTGCCCTACGTATCGCAGTTGCCGGTGCTGCCGGGCGAATACTTCGACTATAAATTCCGCGTGCCGGACGCCGGCAGCTATTGGTATCACCCGCATGTCAGCAGCAGCGAAGAACTCGGACGTGGTCTGGTCGGGCCGCTGATCATCGAGGAACGCGAGCCGACCGGTTTCAAGTACGAGAAAACCCTGAGCCTGAAGAACTGGCATGTCGACGAGCAAGGTCAGTTCGTCGAATTCAGCATCCCCCGCGAAGCGGCCCGTGGCGGTACCGCCGGGCGCTTGTCGACGATCAATGGTGTGCCGCTGCCGGTGATTGATCTGCCGGCCGGGCAGATCACCCGGGTGCGTTTGCTCAACCTCGACAACACCCTGACCTATCGCATCAACATCCCCGGTGTCGAAGCGAAGATCTACGCGCTGGATGGCAACCCGGTCGAGCCGCGCCCGTTGGGCAAGGAATACTGGCTCGGCCCCGGCATGCGCATTTGCCTGGCGATCAAGGCGCCGGCGGCCGGTGAAGAGTTGTCGCTGCGCAACGGCCCGGTGCGTCTGGGTACGCTGCGTTCAGTCGCCAACACCGATGCGCCGACGGACTGGCCGAAGGCCCTGCCGGCCAACCCGGTGGCCGAGCCGGATCTGGCCAATGCCGAGAAACTCAACTTCAATTTCGAATGGGTCGGCTCGGTCTCGGTGAACACCGAAAACGGCAAGCCGCCGAGCCTGTGGCAGATCAACGGCAAGGCCTGGGACATCACCGACAAGACCTGTGCTGACCGACCGATTGCCAGCCTGAAACTGGGCCAGAGCTATATTTTCGAATTGAAGAACATGACCCAGTACCAGCACCCGATCCACCTGCACGGCATGAGCTTCAAGGTGATCGCGTCGAACCGGCACAAAGTCGTGCCGTATTTCACCGACACCTATCTGCTGGGCAAGAACGAGCGTGCGCAAGTGGCGCTGGTGGCGGATAACCCGGGGGTGTGGATGTTCCACTGCCATGTCATCGACCACATGGAAACCGGCCTGATGGCCGCGATCGAGGTGAAGTGATGCGCCAGATCCGCCCGGCGGCGATCATCGACCGCAGCCGCGACCGCGACTTCATGCGCGAAGCCTTGACCCTCGCCGCGCAGGGCGCCGCCCTCGGTGAGGTGCCGGTGGGCGCGGTGCTGGTGCAGGATGGCGTGATCATCGGTCGCGGCTTCAATTGCCCGATCAGCACCAGCGACCCGAGTGCCCACGCCGAAATGGTCGCGATCCGCGCCGCCGCGCAGGCAGTGGATAACTATCGCCTGCCGGGCAGCACGCTGTATGTGACGCTGGAGCCTTGCAGCATGTGCGCCGGGCTGATCGTGCATTCGCGGGTGGCGCGGGTGGTGTACGGCGCGCTGGAACCCAAGGCCGGGATTGTGCAGAGTCAGGGACAGTTTTTTACCCAGGGCTTTTTGAATCACCGGGTGTTGTATGAGGGCGGGGTGTTGGCTGAAGAATGTGGTGCGGTGCTGACCGAGTTTTTCCGCGCCAGACGCACTAAAAACCCCTCACCCTAACCCTCTCCCAGAGGGAGAGGGGACCGACCGAGTTGAATGGACCAAGTCCGCCGACCTGAAATACCGAGTCGGACTCAAGTTTTGAAAAGCTCAACAATCAGCTCCCTCTCCCTGGGGAGAGGGCTGGGGTGAGGGGGAGGCCCACCGCGGTCATGGGAAAATACGCTTACTTCCTGGCGACGATAACTGCCCGCATCGGCGCCGGCAGCCCTTCAATGGTTTTGCTGTGGTCTTCAGGATCCAGAAAATCGCTCAGCGACTGATACTTCATCCACTCCGTCCCGCGTTGTTCTTCCACCGTCGTGGTACTGACATCCACACAACGAATATCGCTGAATCCGGCTCTGCGCAGCCACAATTCCAGCGCCGGCACCGACGGCAAAAACCACACGTTGCGCATCTGCGCGTAGCGATCTTCCGGCACCAGCACCTGATGCTTGTCGCCTTCGACCACGAGGGTTTCCAGCACCAGTTCGCCGCCCTTGACCAGGCAATCCTTCAGCGCCAGCAAATGCTCGATCGGCGAGCGACGGTGGTAGAACACGCCCATGGAAAACACCGTGTCGAAGCCTTCCAGATTCGGCGGCAGGTCTTCGAACGGGAACGGCAGGTGCCAGGCATTCGGCTCGGACAAGTAACGCTGCACCGCCTGGAACTGGCAGAAGAACAGCCAGTTCGGGTCGACCCCGATCACGCTGTCGGCGCCGGCGCCGAGCATGCGCCACATGTAGTAGCCGTTGCCGCAACCGACATCAAGGATGCGTTTGCCCTTCAGGTCGAGGTGCGGGGAGACCCGCGACCACTTCCAGTCCGAGCGCCATTCGGTGTCCACATGCACACCGAACAGGTCGAACGGCCCTTTGCGCCACGGCGACAGACCCATCAGCGCGGTGCGCATCTGCGCGCGAGTGTCGTCGTCGCAATCGGTGTCGAGTTTCAGGCCGTTGAGCAGGTCGACTTCGCTTGGCTGGATCTTCGGCAAGGCGTCCAGCGCACTTTGCCAGCGCTCCAGATCGCCGTGGCCTTTGTCCATTTTCTTGTCGAGTTGCGCTTGCAGCGTGTTGGCCCATTCGGCCAGCGGAGTACCGGCCAGACGCCGGGCGAGGGGGGACAGATCAATCATGGCAAGGCAATCAACGAGGCAAAGTTAAGACACTGGAACCACGGCACGACTTTCGAGAACCCGGCGGCCAGCAGGCGTTCGCGGTGTTCTTCGAGGCTGTCGGGCTTCATGACGTTTTCGATGGCGCTGCGCTTCTGGGCGATTTCCAGTTCGCTGTAGCCGTTGGCGCGTTTGAACGCCACGTGCAGATCGGTGAGCAGCGCATGCTCTTCGGCATCGTTGAAGCGCAGCTTCTCCGAGAGAATCAGCGCGCCGCCGGGCAACAACGATTGGCGAATGCGCGAGAGCAACGCGGTGCGCTGGGCCGGGGCAATGAATTGCAGAGTGAAGTTCAGCGCCACCACCGAGGCCGGTTGAAACTCCAGCGCGAGGATATCGCCCTCGATCACCTCGACCGGCAGCAGTTCCTGGAACATTGAATCCTGACCGTTGAGGTATTCGCGACAGCGCTCGACCATCGCCGCCGAGTTGTCCACAGCGATGACCCGGCAACCGTCGGTGCGCACATGGCGGCGCAGGGCTTGAGTCACTGCGCCGAGCGACGAGCCGAGGTCGTAGAGCACGCTGTTCGGCTGGGCGAACTGCGCCGCGAGCACGCCGAGGTTTTCGACGATGGTCGGGTAACCCGGCACCGAGCGCTTGATCATGTCCGGGAACACCCGCACCACGTCTTCATTGAAGGCGAAGTCAGGCACCTGGGCCAAAGGCTGGGCGAATAGGCGATCGGGTTCTTTGCTCACGGCGGCGTCCGGCGGTGTCGGTGGAAAAGGCCGGCATTTTAGCCAAACTGGCGCGGGGATGCTTGGGTTGTCTGATAAAGCACCGAACCGGGTGTAATTTTCGCCGTCTGGGATATGGCTTTCGCGAGCAGGCTCGCTCCCACAGGGGGGGCGCGGTGATCTGTCGGAGCGAGCCTGCTCGCGAAGAAGCTGCAGTCAGTTCACCGAAATGGCGCAGTCGAAGGTCTCAACAGGCAGCACTTCCGGTGCCCACGGTTGTTGCGAGGTCAGGCGCAAACGCCCGGTGCCTGCTGCGAAGGCCTGGAAGCGCCAGGTCGAAACCCCCGCTGCGCCAACCACGCCGGCATCTTCCGGATTGCTGTAAACCTCGGGGCTGAGGGCGCGCAACACGCCGCCAGCTGAATCCTGAATCGCCCAGCGGTAGCCGGTGGTCGGGTTGCTTGGCAGGCTGATGATCAGGTTTTGCCCGACGTTGAGCCGCACGGGACATTCGCTTTGTTTTTCCACGGTCACGTTGTGTTTCGGTTGCGTGGCGCAGGCCGCCAGCAAGGAAAGGGCGAGGGGGAGAAACAGGCGAGTGGGGGACATAAGGTCAGCAGCTCCGGCGGTTACGACGAACGGCGAGCATAACTGAAGATGGGACAAAGTGTGACGGTCAGGGAGTTCCGTGTTGGCAGCACTGAAGCCATCGCTGGCAAGCCAGCTCCCACAGGTTTCTCGGTTGACCACAAGATTTGTGGGCACATTGAACATTGTGGGAGCTGGCTTGCCAGCGATAGCGGTACATCAGGCACTACATGATTGTCAGAAGAGCACCTTCGCCACGTCCGCAAACCGCTTGGCAAAGTGCACGGTAATCCCTTCCTTCAGATAATCCGGCAATTCCTCAAAGTTACCCCGGTTCGGCTCCGGCAGAATCAGTTCGAAAATCTTCTGCCGGCGCGCTGCGATGACCTTTTCGCGAACGCCGCCGATCGGCAGTACATGCCCGGTCAGGGTCAGTTCGCCGGTCATCGCCACGCCTTTTTTCGGCGGTTGATTGCGTGCGAGCGAGAGCAGGGCGCTGGCCATGGTCACGCCAGCGCTCGGGCCGTCCTTCGGTGTTGCGCCTTCCGGTACGTGCAGGTGGACGAAGGCTTCGTCGAAGAACTTCGCATCACCACCAAATTGCTTGAGGTGCGAACTGACGTAGCTGTAGGCGATCTCCGCCGACTCTTTCATCACATCGCCCAGTTGCCCGGTGAGCTTGAAGCCCCGGTTAAGCGTATGAATCCGCGTGGCTTCGATCGGCAAGGTCGCGCCGCCCATGCTGGTCCAGGCCAGACCGGTAATCACGCCGGTGCCAGACAGCACTTGTTCGTTGCGGAACACCGGATGGCCCAGCGAGGCTTCAAGATCTTTCGGCCCGAGTTTGATCACCGCTTTCGGATCGTCGATCAGCTTCATCACCGCTTTGCGCACCAGTTTGCCCATCTGCTTTTCCAGCTGACGCACGCCGGCTTCGCGGGCATAGCCATCGATCAGTGCTTTGAGCGCGCTGTCGCTGATGCTCAGGCTGCCTTTTGATACGCCGGCCTTTTCCAGCAGTTTCGGCCACAAGTGACGCTTGGCGATGGCGACTTTTTCTTCGGTGATGTAGCCGGACAGGCGAATCACTTCCATCCGGTCCAGCAACGGGCCGGGAATTGAATCCAAGGTGTTGGCGGTGCAGACGAACAGCACCTTCGACAGATCCATACGCAGGTCGAGGTAGTGGTCGAGAAATTCAACGTTCTGCTCCGGGTCGAGGGTTTCCAGCAGCGCCGAGGCCGGGTCGCCCTGGTAGCTCTGGCCCATCTTGTCGATTTCGTCGAGCATGATCACCGGGTTCATCACTTCGACGTCTTTCAACGCCTGCACCAGTTTGCCCGGTTGGGCGCCGATGTAGGTGCGGCGGTGGCCCTTGATTTCGGCCTCGTCGCGCATGCCGCCGACGCTGAAGCGGTAGAACGGCCGCCCGAGGGATTCGGCGATGGATTTGCCGACGCTGGTTTTACCCACGCCCGGTGGGCCGACCAGCAACACGATCGAGCCGCTGATCTCGCCTTTGTACGCACCGACGGCGAGGAATTCGAGGATGCGATCCTTGATGTCGTCCAGACCCGCATGGTGCTTGTCGAGGATTTTGCGTGCGTGCTTGAGGTCGAGTTTGTCCTCGCCGTACACGCCCCACGGCACCGATGTTGCCCAGTCCAGATAATTGCGCGTGACGGCGTATTCCGGCGAGCCGGTTTCGAGGATCGACAGTTTGTGGGTTTCTTCCTCGAGGCGCTTCTGCACTGGCGCCGGCAGGGTTTTGCCTTCGAGGCGCTGCTGGAACTGTTCGAGGTCGGCGCTGCGGTCGTCCTTGGTCAGGCCGAGTTCCTGCTGGATGACCTTGAGTTGCTCCTTGAGGAAGAACTCACGCTGATGCTCGCCGATCTTGCGGTTGACTTCGGCGGAAATTTCTTTCTGCAGGCGCGCGACTTCGACTTCCTTGCGCAGCATCGGCAGGACTTTTTCCATGCGCTTGAGCATCGGCACGCAGTCGAGCACTTCTTGCAGCTCGGGGCCGGTGGCGGAGGTCAGCGCGGCGGCGAAGTCGGTCAGCGGCGACGGGTCGTTGGGGCTGAAGCGGTTGAGGTAGTTCTTCAGCTCTTCGCTGTACAGCGGGTTGAGCGGCAACAATTCCTTGATCGCATTGATCAGCGCCATGCCGTAGGCCTTGACCTCGTCGGTCGGCTCGGTCGGCTGGTGCGGATATTCGACTTCGACCAGGTAAGGCGGGCGATGGTGCTTGAGCCAGGTCTTGATGCGCACGCGGCTCAGGCCCTGGGCGACGAATTGAAGTTTGCCGTTTTCGCGGCTGGCGTGGTGCACCTTGACCAGCGTGCCGTATTCGGGGAGGGCGCCGGTGTCGAAGTGGCGCGGGTCTTCCTGGGGCGTGTCCATGAAGAACAGGGCCAGGGAGTGGTGTTCGGATTTGCTGACCAGTTCGAGGGTTTCGGCCCACGGTTCTTCGTTGACGATGACCGGCAGGACCTGGGCCGGGAAGAACGGACGGTTGTGGATCGGGATGATGTAGACCTTGTCCGGCAGGTTTTGCCCGGGCAGCGCCAGGCCGGTGCCGGAGGAGGTGTGTTCGATGTGGTCGTTTTCGTAATCGTCGTGGTTGTCCGGGCGATCTTGCTGGTCGGTCATGGGGCACCTGCGCAATGGGGTATGGGGTGTTAGATGGGGCAGGGGTGGGGTGGTTTCAATGGGGCGGGTGTGTTTCTGCTTGTGTGTTCAGGTTTGCAAAGTTTTTGACCTTGTTAACCTTGGCGGCCGTTGGGCCGGTGGCAAGATCCTTCAGGTCGGCACGGATGCCTAGTGGAATCTAACAATGTCTGTGCATAACTAGCGAAAAACGCGAGTGTTGGTTAGCTTTAACTATTAAATGGAGTTTTGATGGATTCCGTTCGGCTTATTTCGAACTGGCCTTGAGTCCCTGTAATTTCTGACAGTAGACAACTGACTCAATCGGCCGAAGATTGCGGTTCAATCTCGAACGACAGAGAGGTGTTCGAGAATTTACCAACGTCAAGGAATCGAACCATGAGTCATACCGATACGAAATACAGGGATTTCATCATTCGCGAATATTCTTCCGACACGCCGGGTTTGCGTTTCCAGGTGATCTACAGCGAAACGGATAAGAGTTTGTTGCTGGAAACCCGCAAGCATGCCGAGCAACTGATCATCGATCGATTGCAACGGATGGCAAATGGAGGAAAAGCCTTTTGATTCTGTCGGGTCACGCTGACGACAAGCGTTCGAAGGTTGCGATCTTTTGATTTTTTCTTGAAAGCACCGAATTGCCCAAGGCGAAGTGGACAGACTTCATTGATGCCATACACCTTGGTGCGAATGGAGCATGTTGGGCACGCCTCCATGCAAAAAGGCGCCACCCCTCACAGGGTGGCGCCTTCTTTTTTACCGCCGCTACCGCTTATTCCGGCAGTTTGTACGCAATGATGTAGTCACCCATCTTGGTGCCCAGCGAGCCGTGACCGCCAACAACGAGCAGCACGTATTGCTTGCCGTCCTTGCCGGTGTAGGTCATCGGAGTCGCTTGGCCGCCTGCTGGCAGGCGCGATTTCCACAGTTCTTTACCGGTATTCACGTCATAGGCGCGCAGGTACTGGTCGAGGGTGCCGCTGAGGAAGCCGACGCCGCCGGCAGTGACCATCGAACCGCCCATGCTCGGTACGCCGAGGGTGAAGCCGATCGGGATTGGCGAGCTGTCGCGGCTGGTGCCGTTCTTGCGTTTCCACACGACTTTGCCGGTGGTCAGGTCGATACCGGCGACGTAGCCCCAGGCCGGGGCCTGGCACGGTACGCCGAGTGGCGACATGAACGGGTGCATGATCACCGCGTATGGCGCACCAGTGTTTGGCTGCACGCCCGAGGTTTCGCTCTCGCGCTTGCTGCCGGCTTCGACTTGCTCGCGTGGCACCATTTTCGAGACGAAGGCCATGTAGTTCGGGCTGGTGAACAGCAGCTGGCGAACCGGGTCGACCGAGACGCCGCCCCAGTTGAACACGCCGACGTTACCCGGATAGATCAGGCTGCCCTGTTCCGATGGCGGGGTGTACTGGCCTTCGTAACGCAGTTCCTTGAACTGGATGCGGCACAGCATCTGATCGAACGGGCTCGCGCCCCACATGGCTTTTTCGGTCAGTTCCGGGGCCAGCAGGTTGAGGTCCGAACGGGCCTGGGTCGGTGCGGTGTGGTCGCCTTTCACGGCGCCCTGCGGAACCGGGATTTCCTTGATCGGAATGATCGGCGTGCCGTCACGACGGTCGAGGACGTACAGGCTGCCCTGTTTGGTCGGGGCGATCAGCGCAGGTTTCACGCCGTCGGCGGTTTTCATGTCGAGCAGGGTTGGCTGGCTGCCCACGTCCATGTCCCACAGGTCGTGGTGGGTGAACTGGTAGTTCCAGCGCACTTTACCGGTAGCCAGGTCCAACGCGACGAGGCCGGCGCTGAATTTCTCGGCGCCGGGGGTGCGATTGCCGCCCCATTGGTCAGGGGTCTGGTTGCCCAGTGGCAGGTAGACCATGCCGAGTTTTTCATCGACGCTGGCCAGCGACCACATGTTCGCCGAGTTGCGGCTGTAGGTTTCGCCCGGGGCCAATGGCTCGGTGGCGTCCGGCTTGTCGCTGTCCCAGTTCCATACCAGGTGCCCATCGCGCACGTCGAAGGCGCGGATCACGCCCGATGGCTCGTTGGTCGACTCGTTGTCGGTGACGTGACCGCCCATGATCACCAGATCACGGGTAATCGCTGCTGGCGAGGTGGAGTAGTAGCCGCCGGCGGTGAACGGGCCGATGCCTTGGGTCAGGTCGACCACGCCGTTGGTGCCGAAGCCTTCGCAGATCTTGCCGGTGTCGGCGTTCAGTGCGATCAGGCGGGCATCGGCGGTTGGCAGGTACAGGCGACGCGGGCAGGCCTGAGCAACGGCCTGGCCGGCTTCAGAGATGACAGCGGAACCGGCATTTTCAGACTTGGCATAGGCGGCTTCGTCGTAGTACGACACGCCACGGCAGGTCATGTGGGCGAAGCCCTTGAAGCCGACCGGGCTCTTGATCTGTGGATCGAAGCGCCAGATTTCCTTGCCGGTGTCCGGGTCCAGTGCCAGCACTTTGCTGTGCGCGGTGCAGGCGTAGACCATGCCGTTGGCTTTGAGCGGGGTGTTTTCGTTGGTCAGCTCGACCGGGTCATCCGCAGTTGGCAGGTCGCCGGTCTGGATGCGCCAGGCTTCTTGCAGCTTGCCGACATTTTCCGGGGTGATCTGCTTGAGCGGCGAGTAGCGGTCACCGAACTCGGTGCGACCGTACGCTTGCCAGTCGCCATCCGGCATGGCCGGTGCGGTGCTGGTCATGTCGGCGGTGTCGCGGCCCAGTTCACCGAAGGTTTCGCCCGGGTGGGTGAAGAGGCTGGCCAGAGCGGTAACGCCGGCCAGGATCACAGCGACGGTCAGGCCGCCAGTGCCGATTTTCGCCGGGCCGTTGAGCAGCAGCGGACGACGGAACCACGGCAGCAGCATCACGAAACCGAGGACAAACCACAGCGCCAGACGCGGCACCAGTTGCCACCAGTCCAGACCGACTTCCCACAATGCCCATACCGTGCTGGCAAACAGCACGATGGCGTACAGGCCCAGTGCAGCGCGGCGGCGCATCAGCAGCAGAATGCCGCTCAGCGCGATGCCGATACCGGCCAGCAGATAGTAAAGCGAGCCGCCGAGCATGCTCAGCTTGACTCCCCCGGCCAGCATGGCCAGGCCCATCAGTAGAAGCAGGATGCCGAGCAGGCCCGGTAGCAGACGGCCCCGACTCGAAGCACTTTCGGTGCTCATAGTGTGATTCTCCGTGACGTTTATGTAGTCCCGCGCTGTAGTCACTTTAGATGACGATCTGGCGCAGGCATGGTTCAGATAAAAACTTGTTCGGCTAACGAATTTCATGGATCCCTGTGGGAGCTGGCTTGCCAGCGATGGCGATTGCACATCCAACACTGAAAGCGCCAGACAGATTGCTATCGCTAGCAAGCCAGCTCCCACAGGGCCTTGTGGCGTTTTTTAGAACGACGACTGGATCTTGATCCCGCCGATCAGGGCGTCGTCGACGTCGTTCACGCCACCGGGGTGGCGGATGTATTGCAGGTTGGGGCGCACGGTCAGCCAGTTGGTCACGTGCACGCCGTAATACAGCTCGGCGCTGTATTCGGTGTCCTGCGGTGGCAGGAACGCCGGATTGTCGTAGTCGTAGTCGTAGACGGCGTTGGCGCGGTTGCTCGCCTCGGCGTTCTTGCGATAGGCCGGGTTGACGTGCACACGAGCGAGGGCGAAACCGATGTCATCTTTGGCGCGGGCGTCGAACGGGCCTTTGTAGGTCAGGCCGGCCTGCACGTAGTTGTCGATGGCGTTGGTTTTCTTGTCATGCATCGTCGCGTTGGCGAACAGGCTCAAGCCGCGCGAGTGGTCGCTGGCGATGCTGGTGACCTGCTGCTGAATGCCCAGCCATACGCCGTGCTTGCTCGAGGCACTGCGATAGGCTTCGCCGCTCAGCGCTGCCGGTTGGTCATTGCGGTCTTTATAGACGTCAGAGGCCTTGGCATTGCTGTAGTAATAACCGGCGCGGTATTCGCCCGGCAGGCCGTTGAGCTTCGGCGTCCACACCAGTTCGACCGGCAGGATCGCGCCCTGGGTGCCGCTGCCGCTGAGTTTGAAACCGTTGCCGCGATCGAGGTTCGACGGGTTCTGCTCGTAGGCGCCGACCTGCGCATACAGCTCGGGCGTCAGGTGATATTTGACCCGCAGTGCCCACTGGCTGACCGGCCAGTTGTACCAGATGCCGCCGACCCAGTTACCGACCTGCGAGCCGCAGAACGCGAGGTTCTGGAAGTCGCAAGGGAAGCTGTTGAAGTCTTCGCCTTCGCCGAAACGGCCGACCTTGATGTCGAGTTTCTGATCGAAGAATTTCTGCTGATACCACATCTGCGTCAGGCGCGTGGTCTGGCCACGGCCCCAGACTTCCTGGGCGGAAGTGAAGCCGCCAACGCGCGGGTCGTTGATGCGGTCGTTGCTGATGTTGTTGCCGCTGCGCTTGGTGATGGTCAGCTGAAATTCAGCGTCGTTCCAACCGAGGATCTTCTGCAGATCCAGATGGGTGCCGAGGCCGAACTGGTCGCTGTAGCGGGCAGTGCGGTCGTGGTCATAGCCGCCGTGCAGGTTGCTGCCCATTTCGCCGGTGTAATCGAGTTTGAAGTCGTAGCCTTTTTCCGCAAGTTCCGTGCGCGTGCCGTTCCAGTCACCAAGCATGTACGGTGATTCACTGTCGAAGGCCGGCGCCGCGTGGGCGCAAGTGGCAAGGCCGAGGGCGGTGCAGCCGCCAAGGGTGCGCAGGGCAGAGATAGCGCTGTCTCGGGAGAAGGAAAAGTCAGGCATGAAGAAGTCTTTTTTTGATGTTTTCAGGTGCAGGCCGAGCGCTTCAGATTGTCGCAGGCAGTGAAGCGTTTCAGCGGAAGGGCGGCAGGATAATGATCTGTAACAAATTGAGAAAGCGCTTTTGCAGACATGCAGCGTTTCGGATTCGGTAACAGTGCGGCAAACGGGCGCATTGTGAGTCGGGCCACAGCCTGCGATCTTCCTAGGTTGGCCTACATTTGAAGACAGGCCTTCCACCCGCCCGGCCCCTCGGCTAAGGTGCGCGGCTTCTGCATATCACTTCGCCCAAAGGCCCGGCATGAACGAACAATCCCCCGATCCGCTGCACGGCGTGACCCTTGAACAGATCCTCAATGCACTGGTGACTCACTACGAGTGGTCGGGGCTGGCCGAGCGTATCGACATCCGTTGCTTCAAGAGCGATCCGAGCATCAAGTCGAGCCTGACCTTCCTGCGTAAAACCCCGTGGGCGCGGGAGAAGGTCGAGCGCCTGTACGTTAAGCTGATGCGCACCAAGCGACCGCTCTGAGATGGACAGCGCGAGGCGCCGACGCCTGATCACCGGCCTGGCCGTGTTGGGCTGGGCCGGATTGACGATTCAGCTGTACCTGATCTTCTTCGCACGATTGAGCATCGGCGCCAGCCTGCTGGGCGGGCTGGTGAGTTTCTTCAGCTACTTCACCATATTGACCAACACCTTGGTGGCGACGGTGTTGACCTGCGCGGTCACCGAGCGCGAATCCGCCGCACGGCGCTGGTTTCTGCAGCCGTGGGTCAGCAGTGGAATCGCGGTGAGTATCGCCGTCGTCGGTCTGGCCTACAGCATTCTGTTACGGCATTTGTGGCACCCCGAAGGCTGGCAGTTTGTTGCCGATGAGTTGCTCCACGACGTCATGCCATTGCTGTTTCTCGGCTATTGGTGGCGCTGCGTCCCCAAAGGCACGTTGCGCCTGTGGCATCTGCCGCTGTGGCTGATCTATCCGCTGGTGTACTTCATCTATGCCTTGCTGCGCGGGCATCTGCTCGGCGCTTATGCGTATCCGTTCATTGATGTGGCGGCGTTGGGTTATCCACAGGTGCTGGCGAATGCCGGGGGGATATTGGTGGGGTTTGTGTTGGTGGGGGTGCTGATTATCGGCCTCGACCGCAAATTGTCCGCACGAAGTTGAGATCCAGTGTGGGAGCGAGCCTGCTCGCGAATGCGGTGCGTCAGCCAGCAAATCTTTCGACTGTGCCGATGCCTTCGCGAGCAGGCTCGCTCCCACAAGGGTGATATGGGTCAGGAAGAGATCACTCTTCCTCAGAGCCCTCGGCGCGCCAGTAGCCGACCGCCTTGATGAACTGTTCATCGAGCCCATGCTCATCGATCAGTACCCGGCGGATCTGCCGTGAGACCTTGGTTTCGGTCGCCACCCATGCGTACAGATTGCCCTTGGGCACCTGCAATTGCTTGACGGTAGCCAGCAGGTTGTCCTTGCCGCCTTCGCGCAGGACCCAGATCACATTGAACGGCGCTGCGCTTTCCAGCACTTGCTGCTCAGCGCCGTTTTCCACTTCGATCACCACCAGCGCCTTGCGATTCGCCGCGAGGTGTTCGAGGCGGCGGGCGATGGCGGGGAGGGCGGTTTCGTCGCCGATCAGCAGATAGCTGTCGAAGATGTCCGGCACGATCATCGACCCGCGTGGCCCGCCGATGTGCAGGAACTGCCCCGGTTGTGCCTGCTCGGCCCAGGTCGAGGCAGGGCCGTCGCCGTGCAGGACGAAATCGATGTCCAGCTCCATTTTTTCCAGGTCGTAACGACGCGGCGTGTAGTCGCGCATCTCGGGCATCGGCCCGTTGTCCTTGCCGGCGCCCAGTTGCATCGTCTCCAGCGCCGCCGCTTGTTCGGCGTTCTGCGGGAACAGCAGTTTGACGTGATCGTCCGTGCCCAGGCTGATGAACCCGGCCAGTTCCGGCCCGCCGAGGGTGATGCGGCGCATGCGTGGGGTCAGGTCGGTGACGCGCAGCACTTCAAGCTTGCGCCGTTTGATTTCGTGCATCACGCGGTGAATGGTTTGAGTATCGACTGCAGTCATTCGGCTTTCTCCGTGGCAGGTTGAACGGCAGGGCCGTCGACGATGGCTTTGGCGGTGTCGTTGAGCAGGTCGCGCACGCGCAGGATTTCCTCGGCGCTCCAGCGCCCGTGGTGCAGCTGCAAGGCATGGCGCAGGTTGTGCACCGCTTCGTGGATTTCCGGCGGACGATCATGGCCGCGCAGCGAGCGCTTGCTGACGTCAATGCGCATGCGTACGCCGTCGAGCGCCACCGCTTGTTCACTTAAAGACAAACGACCGGCGTCGGTGACGCTGTAACGCTTTTTGCCGGCCTCGGCATCACCGGCAATCAAATCGCTCTCTTCCAGAAAGGTCAGGGTCGGGTAGATCACCCCGGGGCTCGGGCTGTAAGCGCCATCGAACATGCCTTCGATCTGGCGGATCAGGTCGTAGCCGTGGCAGGGCTGCTCGGCGATCAGCGCCAGCAACAGCAATTTCAAGTCGCCGGGGGCAAAAACTCGCGGGCCGCGACCGCCGCGTTCGCGACCGGGGCGTTTCTCGAAGCCGTCGCGGCCATCGCCGTGCTCGCGATGGGGGGAATGATGGTCTCTCATTTCGCTTCTCTCTCGTCGTATTTAGATACAACTTAAGATATATCTTAAGCGTTACGCAAGACGTTTTTGGCCTTGTCCTGAGCTTGACGGACGAGCGGTCAAAGCGAAAAAGAGCCGGAAAAAGTTTTTTGATCAATAAATCAAAGCGGTGACCGTAAAGTTAAAGTTATCGCTCTAGTTGTACTTGAGTATATGTTCTAATTCCTCGCAAGTTGCCGCCTTAAAGCGGCTAAGTTGCTGTATGGTTTTTTGCCTGTAACTGTGTGTAGGGCGCAACTTACAGCGAATGTTGCAAGTATCTGTTTTTTGTTCTTTTTTCTGGCGGGGTGTGAGGTTGTTTAACTACGAGTTTGTCGGAAGTTGCCTGCTTACATTCCAGAGGCAACAGCCGATGATGCCCGCCATTGAAAGTTCAAGTTGCTCTGGCGGTCGATGAGCAAATGGTTTGTGAACTTTCAATGACACCCCCTATATAAAGCAAACAGGTACTGAACGATGTTCAAGAAAATCGCAATCGCTGCTCCACTGGCTCTTCTGGCAATGTCCTCCACTGCCTTCGCTGCGGGCGAAGCGTCGCACTCCATCAGCCTGATCGCTCATGTGCCAACCAACGGTTTCTATGTGGTGCCGACTGATCCGGATCTGGTCAACAAGGACCAGGACATGAGCTATCAGCCGACCACCGGCAAGATGGCCGACGTCAACGGTTTCTTCGACGTGCGCAATAACAACGGTTCGGTTCACGCCAGTCTGGAAAGCCTGCCGAAACTGGTTGCCGGCAATACCTCGATCGACCTGCAGGTCATGCTCAACAACAAGGAACTGACCCTGACCCCGCAAATGGTCGTCGGTGAATCCGAATCGGATGTGAACTACCGCGCCCCGCTGAAAATCTCCGCCAAAGGCAGCAACTTTCAGCCGGGTGACTACACCGGTTCCGTGGCGATGATCTTCGACGCCGTGCCACCGGTTGGCGGCAACTGATCGACTGATCAGGTCCAAAACGCTCGCTTTTCAGCAGTGGCGTCAACCGACGGGGCAGGCAGTGATGTTTGCCCCGACGGACTTTCATTGTCAGTCAATCAGAGTACGAGTTCATGTTCCCGATGACACCCATCGCGGCTGCGCTTGCGCTGTTGTTTTGTGCCAGCGCAGCCGTCGCATCCAACACCGCCGGTACGACGCCACGCAGTTTGCTGGCGCAGGCCAAAGGCTTGCCAGCGGATTTCGAGGAGCATTTCTTTGATGTGCCTCTGGCGGTGCGGGTCGAAGTCGACCAACAGCCGTTGGGTGAGGCCATGGTGGTGTTGTCCCGCGATGATCGCATCACCCTTCTCGAATTCACCGACACCAGCGAAAACCGCTTCGGCCCCGCTGAACGGGAAAAATGGGCAAGCTACCTCAAACCCGGCGTGCCATTAGGTGCGTGCAGCGGTTCCTGCCCCGACCAGTTTCTCGCGGTGCATTACAACCTGGAAAGTTCGCTGGTATCGATCGTCACCGAAAACGCCGAACGCGACCTTCAAGCCAAGCGTTATTACGAGCAACCGAGCGGTGGTAGCAGCGGCCTGATGGTGCGCAACCAGCTCAACCTCAACGGTGGCCAGGATCAGGACCTCGGCGGACGCTTTGGCCTGGAAGCCAGTTCAAGCCTGGGCAACTGGAGCCAGACGCTGAATCTGCAATTGGCCCGGCTTGGCGGCCCCGACGACAAGCTCTACCACGCCGTGCACGAGCTGCACACCCAGCGCGAACTGCAAGGCAGTTTCTTGCGCCTGGGTTATTTCACCCCCAATTCCGAAGGACTGACGCGCCAGCCGCGCACGTTTGGCACCAGCCCCGATACGGCGGTCGGCCTCATGTACGGCAGCTCCGACAGCCTCGCGATCAACAGCCCGATGCCCAGCGTTTACCCGATCTACGTGACAGCCAACCGGCAGGGTTCGGTGGAGATCTGGCGCGACGGTCTGTTGATCAATACCCAATCGGTGCCGGCCGGTTTGCAGACCCTCGACACCCGGCCGCTGCCCGGCGGTATTTATGAAGTGGAAGTGCGCCTGATCGAAGACGGCCAGATCACCTCCACCACCCAGGAGTTGGTGTACAAGCCCAGCAACTGGCGCAACCTTGACGAACGCTGGCGCTACAACGTGTTTGCCGGTGAAGAAAGCAAACTGCTGAGCAACTGGGACACGCAATCGAGCGGCAGTCCCACCGCCGGTGCGGCGGTCAATTACCTGCTGCACCCACGGGTGATTGTCGGCGCGTCGGCGCGGCAGATCCGCGAAAAACTGCAATACGGTACTTCCATCGACTGGACCCTGGCCAACCACGTCAGCCTGTATGCCAATGTCTACAAGACCGAGGATTACGGCACCGGTCTGGACCTGCAAAGCCTTTACAACTATGGCGCGGGCAGTCTGGTGATCAGCCACAACCGCAGCTGGCTCGACACCACCAACACCTACGACACGCTGCCGGACGGCACGCGCGTTCGTCCACGTAACGTGTTTGTCGGCCAGACCAGCAATTCGTCGCTGGCGCTCAACCATCGGCTGAGCAGCAAGAGTTCGGTCAATGCCCGGGTCTCGCACAGCGAAGGCAATGTCGAAGGCGTGGGCGTGGATCTGGGCTGGACCCAGCGCGCCGTATTGCTGGGCAGTGATGCCAGTTGGCGCCTGTCGGTCTTTGATCGCCCGGGCAGTTTCAGCAGTGGCGATGCGCGCAATCGCGGCGTCGATCTGAGCATCAACCTGGCGTTGGGCGCTCCCGGTCAGCAGCTCACCGGCAGCATCGGTTCACGCACGGCCCGCGACGGCAAACGCGACAACAATGCTTCGCTCGGCTGGCGCAAGGATTTCAAGGATCACGTGCTGCAAAGCGTCTCGGTGACGGCGCTTACCGACACTTACGGCCTGGGCATGTCGAGCCTGACCAATTTCCGCACCGACGCGGTAAACGGCGACGCCTTCGTCCAGCGCTCTTCCTACAACGGCAACTTCACTGGCGGGCTCAACCTCGACAGCACACTGGTGGTCGGCGGCGAAAAGATGCTGCTGACCAGCCAGAGCGACGTGCGCGGTGCGGGAATGATCGTCGACGTCGAGTCGGATATCGACGACATCGTCCTGCGGGCCGATGACTACAGCGGCGGCGGTGCCGCGCTGAAGCCGGGGCGCAATTTCATTCCGATCACCGCTTATCAGAACAGCTCGGTGAGCTTCGACTTCGAAGGCAACACCGTACCGGCCGCCACCATCGAACCGGCGCGAACCCGCTATCACCTGAACAAGGGCGGCATCGAGTATCGCAAGGTTCGCGTGATGAAAACCCTCACCGTGCTCGGTCGCCTGGTCGATGCAAGCGGGCGGCCGCTCAAGGGCCACCACGTGATCAACCACGCCAGCCGTGGCGTGACCGAAGTCGACGGTTTCTTCTCGATGGAAATGAACGCCGGTTCACCCACCCTGGAAGTGCGCCAGGGCAACCAGTTGTTGTGCCAGTTCCGCTTGAACGAGGCCGACCACCGCAGCGAAAACGACGTGTTGATGATCGGCGATCTGCGTTGCACCCCAGACACCCTCGCCGACGTCACTACCACCGAAATGAAGGCAGGCTGAGCATATGAAAATCTTCCAGGCAGGCTGCGCGCTGACGCTGGCGTTGGCCATGTCCACCGCCCATGGGTTCAATCAGGAAATCCGTGCGACGTTTCAGCCTGACCCGACGCAGCCAGGCAAGAATCTGTTCGTGAACAAAACCCCCAACACCGGCTACTGCGCAAGCTACCCGGCGCAATGCGCCGACCACAACATTTTCAGCATCGAGATGCCTGTACGGTTCGACTCCACACGCTTCATCTCACGTGGTGAACCGATGCTGGTGAAAGCCCCGGCCGACTGGCGACAATTGACAGTTACCAATATGCAAACGCAGGAAACCGAAACCGTCGAAGTGCGCATCATCGGTATCGGCTCCACGTACATTCTGGGCGATTCCGCGACCAGCATCACCGGCGTGTCAGACGTGGCTGAAGCGCATGACAAATTATGGGACTCCAGCGGTTGGGTTTATGTGCCGGAACCCTGCCGTTACAGCGGTGTGGCGTCCTACGGTACGCACAGTTATCGCTTCTTCTGGAAGACCCCGGTGCAAGCTGGCTGCTCCAAAAACGCCGCTTACCGTCTCCCGTCAATAGCTTTCGACAAGATGGATTTTGCTTATGAATTAAGGACTCCCAATCCGTTGGGCATGTCTACCGGGCAATATACCGGCTCGGTTACTTACACCTTGGGAGGCGGCCGCGATTTTGTTCTGGGCGGCCTCTTGCTGCAGCCGGACGACCCCACGCTGACCCTGGATTTCGTCCTCGACGTGCAACACACCCTCAAGGTCGACCTGCCCCCCGGCGGCACTCGGGTCACGCTCGAGCCCGTGGGTGGCTGGGAGCCATGGATCAACAGTGGACGCAAACCCACGCGGATATTTGCCGACCAGGTCTTCTACATTTCGGCCTCATCGCGTTTCAAGGTCATGATGTTGTGCAATTCCTACGGCGGAAACGTCTGCAACCTGGGTAGCCCGAAGGGCGATACGGCCCCGGTTCATGTCTCGATGAGTTTGCCTTCGGGCATCAGCGGCCCCGGCGGCGGTCCGGTTAACCGGATTTCCCTGGATTTCAATCGCTGGTCAGCGCCGTTTCAGCCTGGCGTGTATGTCGAGCGCAAGCCTGGCTATCTTCATTTTGATATGACATCGAAAGACATCGACTTCCTGCTCAGGCCGGGCAAGAACGACCGTTTGCGCGGCAACGTCACCATTATCTGGGATTCGGAAGTATGAGCGTCCCGGTCCGCTTTCACTCAACGTTCATGGAGTTCAACACGATGAACCATGGTCTTTTGCTGGGCCTGCTCAGCGTTTTTTGCCTGACGGCGCAGGCCGGGCCGCAGATCAATGTCGGCACCGTTTACGACTATCTGGAAGCCGACAAGAGCACCTATCTCAAACGGGTTTTCAACAGCGGCGACGCCACCGCATTCGTCAAGATCAATGTGCTCGAAATCGTTTACGACGACGCCGGCACGCCCAAGGAAATTGCTGTCGAGAACGCCGCCGATGGCGCCTCGCGCAACGGCCTGATGGCCAGCCCGGCGCGGCTGATCGTCCCGGCGCAAGGCATGCAGGGCACACGCTTGCTGTACATGGGCGAACGGGATCGAGAACGCTATTTCCGCGTGCGCTTCGTGCCCGTGGTGCCGGAAAAGGAAGACGATTTTGTCGTCACCGGTGAAGAGCGGGAGGATTACAAAAAGTCGTTGTCGGCCGGCGTCAACGTCATGACCGGGTTTGGCACGATCTTCTTTGTCCGCCCAAGAGACGCGCGTTACGCCACGGCGATCAACGAAACCGAAGGTCGCTACGAACTGCGCAACAACGGCAATACCGTGGTGATCGTCGATGAGTTCAAGAGCTGTTCGCTCAGCAAGGAAAGCGATTGCGGGGCGACCACCAAACACCATGTGCTGGCGGGCAAGTCCTTTGCCTTCAACAAGGAAAAGGGCCGTGAGTACCGCTTCTTTCTGATCGAAGGCAGCGACAAGAAAACCATGAAAGTCGCCAGCCGCTAGGCCGGTTTTCCATTCACGCATCAGGTAGCCAACATGATCAAGCAATGCACCGCCGCCCTGCTGGCGGTCGCCGCCGCGTTGACCGCGGCTGTGACGTGGGCCGCCCGGGAGGAGCACACCTTCGAAGTGTCGCTGACCATTCCCAGTCGGCCCTTCTACATCATTCCGGCACAACCGGACTGGATTCACCGTCCGCAGGTGCTGGCCTGGCACCATGCCACGGACAGCCTGGGCAATCTGGAAAAATCTTTTGACATGCGGCATGACAGCAGCGCCATCGAGGCGCGTCTGGCCACCGAGCCATTCCTTGATACCGGCACAACGGGTGAAGTGATTGAGCTGCGGGTGACGTTCAATGACGTCGTGCTGAGTTCGCACATCATTCCGCAACAAGTGCTTTCGGAAGAAGAGGCGGCTGTCGGTAAACGTGTGCTGCTGAAAATCGAACCCATCAAACCGCCGGGTGGCTACCGCCCCGGTCATTACAGCGGCAACGTCGTGCTGTTGTTCAGCGCCAGCGCGCCAAACGGCAATGACGCTGATGCCTGAATGTCTTACGCGGTGGGTATCGCAAGCACGACCAGGGTCCGTCGGCAGATTCGGCCAGCCTGAAACGCTCGCCGAATGCCGTGTGATGGTTTCAGAGTCCGGCCCTGTCGAGGGCTTCGCGACTCAAGGCGCGGGATAGCTCGTTGCGCTCGTAGCTGATTTTGTCGGCCAGCTTCCTGTACTCCCGGTCGCTGCTGAACACCTGGCTGTCGAGCTGACGGAATTTTTCTTCGTACAGGCGCAGGTTCTCCTGATAACGGTCAGGATAGGTATTGCGCAGGTAATCCTCCCAGAAAGGATCGGTATAGAGATCGATCATGCCGTTGACCAGGCCATCCCCCTGTTCGCGCTGGATGATTCTCTGGTAGGCAGCGTTGAGCTTTTCCTCGCTTACCCCGGCCCGAGGCTGCACAGGCATGCCCCCCGCTTGCCAGGGCAAATCCAGACGCTCGCCCAGGCCCGCTTCGAACGCCCGATGAATCTGAATTTCGTCCGGGGCCGGCAGGCGCGGATCAATCAGGTGTTGCTGCTGCTGGCGACTGACCTCCATGGCGGCCTCATCGCTGACCCGATCAAGGCGCGCCGCGCTGCGCGCCAGACGCACGAGTCTGTCTTCCAGCTGCGAGGCCGATGCCGTTTCGTTGTAGGCCTTGGATACCAGGACTTTGAGCCCCAGTGAATTGAACAGCTGCTGGCCCAGATCAGCGCAATCCTGTGCAGACACGTTCTGCTCGAAGAGCTTTTTGCGCAGATGTTCGTCGAGCGCCGCCGCGTCGACCATGTCCCAGACCCGTGCGGTCAAATTCCGCCGCCCCGCGTCAGTCCCGTAATCGGCGGATTCGCGTTGCTTGCGGATCACGCTGAAAAAGCCGGCGGAATCAGGCTCGGCCATCAGGTCATGCCAGGACTGCTCGCGGTATCGGCTGAAGGCTGCCGAGGGGTGGGACGGATCAGCATTGGCGGGCATCAACTTCCAGTAATCAAGCTCATCGGCGGCGGCGGATGAATAACCGGGCACGACGCTCAACCCTACCGACTGGCGATACTCGCCAAGACGCCGCAACTGGTCACTGTCGAATTTGGCAACACTGATCCGTGCGCGAGCCAGCAGGCGCGCCTGATCGCTACCGGGTTCGACCCGGGGCAGGGTGTCCAGCGGATTGTCTCGCATGTCCAGGTAGAAGCCTTTCGGGCGCTGCCGTATCTGTCCATCGACTTCAAGCCATCCTGCCGGCCAATCGCGAATGCGCGTATTGACCAGGTTCAGTTCGACCAGTTGCTCCATGCGCCCGATATCCGGCGGCACACGCAGGTTGTTGCCATTGAGATTCAGGCTGTGCAGGCGGGTGAGATTGCTCAGGCGCGTGCTTGAGTCATAGGTCAGTTCAATGCTGTTGTGCGACAGATCCAGTGTCTGCAACTGATGCATTTTCCCGAGGGCAGCCGGCACCTCCTTGAAACCGCAGCGCTGGGCGCTCAATTGCCGCAGATTCGGGAAACTCGCCAGCAGGCTGTCCGGTGTGGTTGAAAGCGCAACGTTGGCGATGTTCAGTCCGGTAATCCGGTCGAAGTATTGCTGCATCCCGCGACGCCGTCGCAAGTCGCGCCACCATGACTCAAGGTTCGGTAGCGGCAGTTCGGCTGAAAGGTCCAGCGTATAGCCGTGTTCCGGATGGGGATTGCGTGCGCCGGGCCGTTCGTTCTCGCGTTTGAAGCACTTCCTCAACTGCTGCTCGATGTACAAGCCGCCCTCGCGGACGAAATCCGTTGGCAGCGCGATCAGTTCCCCGTTGTCTTCAATGACGGGGGTGTAACTGCTGCGCCAGCTGTCGAGGGCGTTGTCGAGCACTTCGCGTTCGCGCTCAAGGTCGGCGATGGCGCGTTCGCTGTTGCCCTTTTTTTCCAGCGCCGTCAGGAAACCCGCGACCTCTCTGTCGTTGAGTTTCGGGTACAACTGTCTGAGCCGCTGTTCCGGGGTCTTTGCCGCCCAGGGCCAGCCGCGTAGAAGAATCTCCGTCTCGCGGGGGGCGACCGTTCGGATCGGCGGTTGCGCCAGAGCAATACGGCGTTCGGCTGGCGGGGCGCTTTGTTCCATGATCCACAGTTTCAAGGCGCGGCCCTGACCGCGCTGATAACCGGTACTCGCCAGCGTTTCGAGCGGTACGGCGCGCAGGATGGCTTCGTGGAAGTCGCTACTGTCATGCAGCAACTGACCCTTGGCGTCGCGCACTTCATAACGGCCTTCGCCACGCCTCAGCAGCTGCCTTACAGTACTGGCGTCCTGCGGCCCGACACTGCAGCGCAACGGACCGTGCGGGCTGCCGTCGAACACTTCGATGCGCAGGTCGGCAAAGGTGTCGGTGTGGATTTTCAGCGTATTGAGCGCCAGGCGTTCGGTTTGTTCGGTCATCAGATCGTCCCGATAAAAACCGTCGTACGCGCGACTGGCCGACGCCTCGAAATCCAGCTCTCGGGCCTGATTCTTCAGGCGTAGCGGCAAATGCTGTTCGTCGCTGATGCGTTGCCGTTCGGCGACGCGAGCCTGGCTCAGAACCGTCTCGGCCAAGGGCAACGGCAGATCCGGAAACGACTGTCTGATCACCGCTATGTCGGCGTCGCCGCTGCGCTGCCCGGCCTGGTACAGATGGCGGGCGACGGCGCTGCGCTGCTGATTGAGTGCGTCGGCCAGTTGACCGCGCAGGACCTCGACCCGTTGCTCGGCAGTGACCATCGGGCCGAGCAGATGATTGAACTCGTCGTCGCGCAGGAACCCGGCGACCCGCTCGGGCAAATGTCCGGCGTTGAGATCAGCCTGGCTGATGCGCAACGTGTCGGCTTCGGACGCCAGCGGGTTGCCGTATTTATGCGAGTAGCCGGTCAGGTCCTGACGCGCGAAAACCTCCAGCGCGCGTCGCGGCGGCCAGCCCGGCAGGCTGGTCAGCATCGGCTCCAGCCATACCGCATCGGCATCGATCGGCTTGCCGTTACGCAGGTTCTGCGCAGCCTCGATGACATCCTCGTATGCACTGACGCGCCTGACCGTGTCGGCCAGCAGCGGCGGTGGCGGGCTGTTGTCGCTGTGCATGCGACGCAGTTCATCGTGGCTGGTGCCGCTGCTGCGCCGGATGTCCTCCAGTTGCACAGGCGTAAAGCGCTCGACGCTGTGGCCCAGGCGAGGCATCAGCCGGGCGTCGGGCCAGTCGCCTGGCGATTCTGCTTCATGCAGCCAGGCGCCGTGACCGTTGTGTTCGATCCTTGGCTGGTAGGCATTTTCTCGATTCGGATGTTTGATCCGGTGGGTTTTGCTGGTGGCATCGGCGGAGGCTTTTTCCACCACATAGAGCTTGCCTTCCAGCGGCAGGACGCTGGCGCTGGCATGTCGATGCAGACCGTGACGATCGGGCTTCGATTGCGCTGCCAGGCTCAGCTCGTCACGTGCATAGGGGCTGAGGTCGCGATGCCACAGGCTTGGTTTGCCGTCGGGCAATTTGACCTGTTGCATGGCATCGACCTGCGGTGAGAGTTTTATCCGCAACGTTTCGCCAATCTGCGCGCCGGCGGCGAACGCCGCCAGTTGAATGACATCGGTCACCACACTGATGACATGTCCGGCAGCTTCCTCCCAGACGCCTTCGGCCAGATCGACGATGCCTTCAATTACATCGCTGGTCAGTTGATAGGCGGTATAGGCCATCATCACCTCGCCCAGACCAGGCACAAAGGGCGTGGCAATCAGCAGGGCGACGTTGAAGATGTCCGAGACGATCCGCTTGAAGTTGTCCCACCATGCCCAGCGTGCGTTGCTATCGGCATCGGCGGTCGAGACAGCGATTTGCCGCGCATCATTGATGACCTTGTTGAGTTTCTGCTGATAGACGTGCCGCCAGTAATCGCCCTGCAACGGCAAGCGCGTGAACTGCAACCTGGGCTTTTCCACCGGGTCCTTGCGCCACACCGGGCGCTGGTCGGTGCTCTGCTCGCGTTCGTGATGGCGGACGACGAACAACCGCTGTTCGAGTTCGGCAAAAAAATGCCCACGTTGCTGCTGATCGACGAACTGGCTGAAGAATTGCCGGTACGTATGCCCGGTCGAGGCGCTCAGGCGGTCCTCGCGCAACTGGCGGGTCAGTTCGTCACGAAACGCCGCCAGCGACTCGTACTCCTTGAGTGGATGATCCGGATCGTGCGGCACGTAGACGATCAGGCGTCGAACCCCACGACTGTCGGGGTGGCCGTGCATCAGCAACAGAATGCCGGTCAGGCGGGTACCGAGCATGGACAGGTCATTGCAGCGAATCGAACGGTTGTTGAGACGCAAGCGCGGGTTTTCCTCTGTGCTGAAGCTGAGCACCATCCTGAAGGTGTCGTACTGGATCTCTGCCTTGAGCAAGGCGATGTGCGCCGCGACGGCGAGGGCGTCTTTGAGGCTGGTGCCGATCTTGTATTGCAGAAGGCTCTCGGCCAGCGCTTCGCCGGGCAGCAAGTAGCCCTGCAAGTGCCTGGCATATTGCCCGCCCAGGTCGAGGTCGCGACACAGTGTCTGGAACTGGCTGATGGGCATCTGGTTTTTGAGCGGCAAGACGTCGAAGTGGCCGCGCGCATCAGGCTGACTGATGTAGTCCGAGCCTGCGCCGACCGTCTCGTTGGCGGCAAAGTTGTGCAGAGCGGCGTCAAGCAGGGAGACCGTACGGGTCGTCGAACCGTCGACCACGTCGATTGCATACCAGGGACTGCTGGCGGGGATATACAGGCGCAGCCAGGTCTTCCTGACGTCCGGCTCGATGCCATGGCATTGCTTGATCCTTGCTTTGAGCAGCGGCTCGGCGAAGGCGTACAGGTCGGTTCTGGCCAGCAGATGATCGACCTTGTTCTGCGAGTCCCAGGCCTTGAGATTGGCGGCGGCGAGTCTGCTCGCATACGTACCGGGTGCGCTGTACCAGGGTTCGCGCTTCAGTGGCGTAGCGGCGAGTGCCAGGCTGCGGCTGAGCGTTGCAGTTTTGAACGGCGCGCTGACAGCCGATTCGATGAACGCGTAATGCCGCCCTTTGTCGGCGGCTGCGGCAGGCTGAGGGGAGTCAGACATGGCCAATCATCCTTGATTGTTTGAGGAATGATCAGCGTACCGGCGGCAGGGCAAAACAAAAGTTCAAAGATCGGGAGCCAAACGTGTGATCGCCTCAGCGATGCGACAAGAATTCGAATCGGAACAATGCACGAATACCACCTTTTGCGCCGATGGCCTTCGGCGCGACGTGCAGACCACGTTCGGTCAGTGCAGCGTCGATGCCACCACGGGTGCCTGTGGCGGTTGGCACTGTGAGTCGCTGCCCGGTTGCAGATACGGCGTGAGAATCGGCGCCATGCCTTTGAGTACCTGCGTGGGCAGAGCCGAGGTGAACTTGAAGTTCTCCGCCGAGCGCCCCGGGACGAACGCGGTGAGGGTGCCGAAATGGTGGTCGCCGATGTAGAACACAAAGGTCGCCGTGCGGTTGATCGACTTCGAACTGATGATCCGCCCGCCAGACCCGATCGCCGCAATGCGGTTGTCGCCGGTGCCGGTCTTGCCGCCCATGGCCAGCGGTGTGCCGTCGGGCAGTTTGAAACTGCCGGACAGCCGTTTGGCGGTACCGGCGTCGACCACTTGCGACAGCGCCTCGCGCATGGCCCGGGCCACTTCCACCGGCATCACCCGTTTGCCCACGTGCGGGTCGTTGATCAGCCTGGTTTCATACGGCGTATCGGCAGCAAAGTGCAGGCTGTCGATGCGCAGCGTCGGCATGCGCACGCCGTCATTGAGGATGGTGCCGATCAGCTCGGCGAGCGCGGCGGGACGGTCGCCGGAACTGCCAATGGCCGTGGCCAGTGACGGCACCAGGTGATCGAACGGGTAGCCGACTTTCTGCCAGCGCTGATGAATGTCGAGGAACGCTTCGATCTCGAGCATGGTGCGAATGCGGCTGTCGCGCGCGCCTTTGTGCCGGCTCTTGAACAGCCAGCTGTAGACTTCCTGGCGCTCAAAATGGCTGGCCTTGACGATCTCGCTGAAGGTCGCTTCCGGGTGATGCAGCAGGTAACCCATCATCCACAGGTCCAGCGGATGCACCTTGGCGATGAAGCCTTGGTCAGGCAAATCGTAACTGCCGGGGCCATAGGAGTCGTAGAGGCGGATCAGACGGTCGTCGGTGAGTTTTTCGTTGAGCTTGGCGCCTTTGAGGTGCGAGCGCACGAAGCGGTTGAAGTCTTCCTGACTGGCCTCCGGCAGCAGATAGCGATGCACCGCCGCCATGCGAATCGGCGTCGGGCGGATGCTGTCGAGGAAGGTTTCCAGGCGCGCCTGGGTGTCCTTGTTCTTGTACTTCTTCCAGAACTTGAGCAGGAACGAGGTGCCTTCGCGGTCGGCGAAACTGGCCAGGTATTCCTGACGGCGCGGATCGCGATCATCCTTGAGCAATTCGCCGTTGGGGCCTGAGTAGGTGGTGTAGCGGACGATGTCGCGCATCAGGCGAATGAACGGCAGGTTGATCGACTCGCGCAGCGAATCGCGCAGGGTCGGCAGGCGACCGTTGTCCTCTTTGCGGAAGTTGTTGAATCTGTGCAGCCCACCGCCGGTAAAAAACGCCTCGCCGGGGCTGGCCGAGTATTTGCGATCCAGCGCGGCGCCGAGCAGCTTCGACAGGTCGTGATCCTTGTTCTGGATCAGGTAGTCGATGACCCAGCGGCTGAGGCGGTCCTGATCGGGCACTTCGACTTTTTTCAATTCTGCCACGCCCATCGCGCCGTATTTGTCGTGCAGCTCGGCGACGATTTGCAGGTACGTGGTCAGCACACGCATTTTCGCCGTCGAGCCGAGTTCAAGCTTGCTGCCTTCGTTGATGTCGAACGGCTGATCAGTGCTGTCGGTCTGCACGCGCACCCGCGAGCCGTCCGGGGTCAGTTCGAACAGGGTGAAGCTGTAGCGCACTTGCGTGGTGCTGGTCGGCGTCAGCAGGCGTTCGCCGAGCAGGCCGATTTCGGCAGCGTAGGCCGGATCGGCGAGTTTTTTCAGATAAGCCGTGGCCTGCGTTTGCAGGTCGCCCTGCAGGGTGCTGGTGGCCGACAGGTCGAGGCGATCAAGGTCGTACAGCGGCCGGTTGAGCATGCTCGCCAGGCGGCTGCGGGCAACACTTATGCCCTTGTTGGTTTCAATCGGCTGCATCGTTGGCTGGGTCTGCCAGTCGCGATACGACACGGTGCTCGCCAGCGCAGCGTCAGCGAGGGCGCTGTCGATCACGCCGTTCTGCTTGAGCAGGCGCAGGTGGCTGTCGGTGAGGCTGGCCAATTCGTCGCGACCCTTGGTCAGGTAATGCGAAGGGCGGCGCTGGGCGATCATCAGCGAGAGCATTTCACGCAAGGCCAGGCCTTTGGCGGCCATGGTCTGCGGGTCGGTCTTCGGGCTGTTCAGTTGCTCGTTGGCCTTGTTGAAATCACTGCCGTACCAGACCCGCAAACCTTCGGCCATGCCGTGCACTTCACCGTGGCCGGGTACTGCCGAGAGCGGCACGCTGTTGAGGTAGTCGCGCACGATGTTCTGCCGCGAACCGAGGGTCTCTGGGCCATCCTGATAGGCGCGCACGCTGGCGGAAATCATCTGGCGGATCTTCTCCGCGCCCGACACGGTCAGGCCATCGGGTGAGTGGCGATACTTCTCCAGTTGCGTTGCCAGGGTGCTGCCGCCGGCCGATTGCCCGGGCAGGTGCAGCAACTTCGCCACTTGCGACCACGCGGCCATGCCGAAGCGCGGCCAGTCCACCGCCGGGTTGGCCAGCGGCTGTTTCGGGTCGAGGAGAAAGCGGTTTTCGATGAACAGCAGGCTGCTGACCACCACCGGCGGAATCGCCGCGAAGTCGGCATACAGTTGCTGCGGATAGTTGTATCGATACAGCGGCGCGCCTCGGCAGTCGGTGATCGACAACCCGGCCTGGATCTTTTCCGAGTACGGCACGAACAGGCCTTTGTCGGTGTAACCGAGCAGGGCGGGGGAGAAGCGCGTTTGCTCGGTGATCACGTAATTGCGCTTGAGCAGGCGCGGGAGGAATTCGTCCAGAGAGCTGTAACCCAGGCGCAGATCGAAAGGGCCGTTGCCCGGATAACGAATCGCTTCGCTGGGACCGGGTTCCAGTTTGTAGGTCAGCGAAGCGGCGTACTGGCTCAGCTCCCGCGCCTGAAAGCGCGAAGTGCGCATTTCCTTGGACGCGGCGAGTCCCACCACCACCGCAATGATCAAAAACAGCAACCAGAAAGCCTTCCACCCGTGCCGCTGACGACGGGGTTTTTCAGGGACAGGCGCTTCATTCACACGTTCAGTCTGAACCACGGTTTTACTCGAATCGGTTTGCCACAAAGCGCCCATAGTCGACTGATCCATTCACGCAGATTGATCGGACTTGTCTGAAGCTTAGACGGTGGTTGGAGCCGGTGAAGAAAATGTGCAGAGCGGTGGAGACGGCTTGTCTGAATAAAACTGAAACGAACACTGTGGCGAGGGGATTCATCCCCGTCGGGCTGCAAAGCAGCCCCAAAACCTGCCGCCACGGTTTTTACAGGCACACGGCATGTGAGCAAGTTGCGCCTGCTACGCAGCCGAGCGGGGATAAATCCCCTCGCCACAAAAAGGCTGTTCACATGCCGGGATGTTGTCAGTGTGAGGGATTCAGGCGGCTAGCCGATTTATCAGTCATGCGGGGACTCCCTGTGGCGAGGGGATTCATCCCCGTTGGGCTGCAAAGCAGCCCCAAAACCTGCCAGCACGGTTTCTACAGGCACACCGAGTCTGAGGAAGTTGCGACTGCTGCGCAGCCGAGCGGGGATAAATCCCCTCGCCACAAGGATGCTGTTCACATCCCCATGATGTGTCTGTGCGAGCGATGGACTCCCTGTGGCTAGCAGATTTGTCAGTCTTGCAGGGACTCCCTGTGGCGAGGGGATTTATCCCCGCTGGGCTGCAAAGCAGCCCCAAAACCTGCCCGCACGGTTTCTACAGGCACACCGCATGTGAGCAAGTTGCGCCTGCTACGCAGCCGAGCGGGGATAAATCCCCTCGCCACAAGGATGCTGTTCACATCCTCATGATGTGTCTGTGCGAGCGATGGACTCCCTGTGGCTAGCCGATTTATCAGTCTTGCAGGGACTCCCTGTGGCGAGGGGATTCATCCCCGTTGGGCTGCGAAGCAGCCCCAAAACCTGCCAGCACGGTTTCTACAGGCACACCGAGTCTGAGCAAGTTGCGCCTGCTACGCAGCCGAGCGGGGATAAATCCCCTCGCCACAAGGATGCTGTTCACATCCTCATGATGTGTCTGTGTGGGCATGGATTCAGTTGGCTAGCCGATTTATCAGTCATGCGGGGACTCCCTGTGGCGAGGGGATTTATCCCCGCTGGGCTGCGAAGCAACCCCAAAACCTGCCAGCACGGTTTCTACAGGCGCACCGCATGTGAGCAAGTTGCGCCTGCTACGCAGCCGAGCGGGGATAAATCCCCTCGCCACAAGGATGCTGTTCACATCCTCATGATGTGTCTGTGCGAGCAATGGATTCCCTGTGGCTAGCAGATTTATCAGTCATGCGAGGACTCCCTGTGGCGAGGGGATTTATCCCCGCTGGGCTGCAAAGCAGCCCCAAAACCTGCCAGCACGGTTTCTACAGGCGCACCGCATGTGAGCAAGTTGCGACTGCTGCGCAGCCGAGCGGGGATAAATCCCCTCGCCACAAAAAGGCTGCTCACATCCCCATGATGTGTCTGTGCGAGCGATGGACTCCCTGTGGCTAGCAGATCTATCAGTCTTGCAGGGACTCCCTGTGGCGAGGGGATTTATCCCCGTTGGGCTGCGAAGCAGCCCCAAAACCTGCCAGCACGGTTTCTACAGGCGCACCGCATGTGAGCAAGTTGCGCCTGCTACGCAGCCGAGCGGGGATAAATCCCCTCGCCACAAGGATGCTGTTCACATCCTCATGATGTGTCTGTGCGAGCAATGGATTCCCTGTGGCTAGCAGATTTATCAGTCATGCGGGGACTCCCTGTGGCGAGGGGATTTATCCCCGCTGGGCTGCAAAGCAGCCCCAAAACCTGCCAGCACGGTTTCTACAGGCACACCGCATGTGAGCAAGTTGCGCCTGCTACGCAGCCGAGCGGGGATAAATCCCCTCGCCACAAGGATGCTGTTCACATCCTCATGATGTGTCTGTGCGAGCAATGGATTCCCTGTGGCTAGCAGATTTATCAGTCATGCGAGGACTCCCTGTGGCGAGGGGATTTATCCCCGCTGGGCTGCAAAGCAGCCCCAAAACCTGCCAGCACGGTTTCTACAGGCGCACCGCATGTGAGCAAGTTGCGACTGCTGCGCAGCCGAGCGGGGATAAATCCCCTCGCCACAATAGATCCACTTATTCCAGAGAGCTGTTGCGCTCAGAGCCAGCAGGCATCCCAAAGCGGGTAATCACCGAGGTTATCGACCAGCCCGGCTCGCAAGGGATTATTGATGATATAGCGGGCGATGGGCTCCAGGTCCTCGCCGTCACGGATCGCTCGGTCATGGTAGCCGGTTTGCCACAGCGGTCCGTGACGTCCGGTTTTTCTGTTAACCGCATGCGTACAGCGAGCCTTTACACCGCCAATGACTTCACCAAGTGAGCCGCGTTGCAATTGCATCAGCCAATGAAAGTGGTCAGGCATGACAACCCAGGCGATGGACTGCGCGACTCCTTGCTCATGAGCCCGGCGCAGTTCTGCAACCAGTAACCGGCCGGTCTGCCAATCTGCAAATACAGGCTGGCGTTCGTGGATGACAGAGGTGATGAAGTAGGCACGACCGTTTTCCGAGAAACGACCTTGGCGCAAACGGTGGGAATTGGGACGAACTGGCATGTGAGCTTCCTTGCATATGCTCCTGACTTTTTCAAAGGTTAGTGGTTGGCCGCCCCGGTCGGCGCTGCAACTGTTGAGCGAAATTTCTGAATCCGCCGGGCGATTTATCCGTGATCAAGCGCGAGGGGAGACATCGCGCGGTGAATCAAATGCACCGGGGCTGGAACATGACGCTGCACCATGTCTGTGCAATACTTCGCGGCTTTTTCAGTGGCGACTTTTCCTACGTAATGCAGGTAATGCCTCTCCGCAGAACCCACTATTGCCGAGAGTTGTCGCTGAATGTTGTGACTTTTAGAGTGAAAAATCCTGCCCTGAGCTTTTTATACTGCACGCCCCGCTGATCTTTCAGGCCTGCCCTGCAAGACGCGTCTGCCCACGAAGCCGACGCGGTTTCCTGCCCAGCCAAGGCCTATCGGCCGATGCTTCGAAACCCGGTGGTCATATCCAATAACAAGACGAGGTTGTACCCCTATGCCAGTTGGCAATCCTCTGCCGCACGGCGACACCGCTTCGGGCGGTCCGCTCAAACGAGAACTCGGCGAACGGCATATCCGCCTGATGGCGCTCGGTGCCTGTATCGGCGTCGGCCTGTTTCTCGGCTCGGCCAAAGCCATCCAGATGGCCGGTCCGGCGATCATGCTTTCCTACATCCTTGGCGGTCTGGCGATCCTGGTGATCATGCGCGCCCTCGGTGAAATGGCCGTGCATAACCCGGTGGCCGGTTCGTTCAGCCGCTACGCGCAGGACTATCTCGGTCCGCTGGCAGGCTTTCTCACCGGTTGGAATTACTGGTTTCTGTGGCTGGTGACCTGCGTCGCAGAAATCACTGCGGTGGCGGTGTACATGGGTATCTGGTTCCCGGATGTGCCGCGTTGGATCTGGGCCCTGGCGGCGTTGATCAGCATGGGCTCGATCAACCTGATCGCGGTGAAAGCCTTCGGCGAGTTCGAATTCTGGTTCGCTCTGATCAAGATTGTCACCATCATTGCCATGGTCATCGGCGGCGTCGGCATCATCGCCTTCGGTTTCGGCAATGACGGCGTGGCGCTGGGCATTTCCAACTTGTGGGCCCACGGCGGTTTCATGCCCAACGGCGTGACCGGTGTGCTGATGTCGCTGCAGATGGTCATGTTCGCCTACCTCGGTGTCGAGATGATCGGCCTGACCGCCGGTGAAGCTAAGAACCCGCAAAAGACCATTCCTGACGCGATCGGCTCGGTGTTCTGGCGGATTCTGCTGTTCTACGTCGGTGCGCTGTTCGTGATTCTGTCGATTTACCCGTGGAACGAAATCGGCACCCAGGGCAGCCCGTTCGTGATGACCTTCGAGCGGCTGGGCATCAAGACCGCCGCCGGTATCATCAACTTCGTGGTGATTACTGCGGCGCTGTCGTCGTGCAACGGCGGCATCTTCAGCACCGGGCGCATGCTCTACAGCCTGGCGCAGAACGGCCAGGCCCCGGCCGGTTTCGCCAAGACCTCGAACAACGGCGTGCCACGCCGCGCGTTGTTGCTGTCGATTGCGGTGTTGCTGTTGGGTGTAGTGCTTAACTATCTGGTGCCGGAAAAAGTCTTCGTCTGGGTCACCTCGATTGCCACCTTCGGTGCGATCTGGACCTGGGTGATGATCCTTCTCGCCCAGCTGAAATTCCGCCAAGGCCTGAGCGCCAGCGAACGTGCCGGCCTCAAGTACAAGATGTGGCTGTACCCGGTCAGTTCGTACTTCGCCCTGGCGTTTCTGGTACTGGTGGTCGGCCTGATGGCGTACTTCCCCGACACCCGCGTGGCACTGTATGTCGGGCCGGCGTTTCTGGTGTTGCTGACGGTGTTGTTTTACGTGTTCAAGTTGCAGCCGACGCAAGTGTCGCAAGGTTCGGTGCGTTCGGTTTCTTGAACCGTAAGTGCGTAAACAACGAAGCCCTGATCGAGAGATTGGGGCTTTTGGTTTTATGGGCACGGCGATTAACGGTGAACGCATTGAAATCGCACGCGATGAGCAATTGACACGTGAGTACGACAAGATGACCGCTGGTCGGATACAGCCCTCGACCTGTAATTTCTGACAGTAGACCGTTTTCAAGCTCCGGCCTAGCTTGGAGGTCCGTCCTCTGGAAACGGCTGGCAACCACCATGAAAGGATTCTCTGCAACTACCGTTATCGGACTGGCCGATGCGCTCATCCATTGGCAAATATTTTTCGTGCTTTGTCAGGCGGCCGCCCTGAGTCAGGCGGCCAGCAACTTTGCGGCGTTCTGCGTAGCTGCTGCGCTCTCTTTCTATCTGAACATGCTTTATATCTTTGAAAGGGAAACGCCGGTATTTCCCTATCTGATGTTCATCGGCCTGATGGGCGGCGTCAGTTTTGGCGTGGGTGTCATCGGGGACGTCTGGCGCTTGTCGGGGCTTGTGACGGTCGCTTCGTTTTCGCTGGTGAATATTGTTTTAGGGTACTGCGTTTTCCGCTTTGTCCTTTTTCGAGGGCGACGGGCATGAACGTCTCTCCGCCTGACGTACTGCCGATGTCAGCGTCCTGCGCTGCTTCAATGCCCTTCGTAGTTGATCTGGACGGTACCCTCGTCAAATCTGATCTGCTGTTCGAATGCGTGATGTCCTTTGTCCGCAGCAAACCATTGCACTGCCTGAAACTCTTTCCCTGGCTCTGGCACGGCAAGGCTTATCTGAAAGATCGACTGGCAATGACATCGGACGTCGATCTCGCGACTTTGCCCTATGATCCCGACGTACTCCGGATGATCGAGGAACAGCGCAACGCCGGTCGGAAAATTGTTCTCGCCACAGCCAGTCATTACACATTGGCAGTGCGGATCGCCGAGCATCTGCAGGTGTTTGATGACGTTCTGGGTTCAACCCTCGAGCAGAACCTTTCGGGAACGAACAAACGTGATGCGCTGGTGGCGTTATATGGGGAGAAAAGTTTCGATTACATCGGCAATTCGCTGGACGATCTGCCGATCTGGCGGTCGGCCAGGCAAGCTTATATCGTCAATCCGCTAGCGGGCGTCCAACGTGCCGCCCGGCATCTGGATAACGTAGTCCAGGTGGTTCACTCTCGCGTTACGTATTTCAGAAGTTTGTACAAAGCCTTGCGCATTCATCAATGGATGAAGAATGTGCTGATTTTCGTTCCCCTGCTTGCAGCGCATCAAGTGGCCAACCCGCTGCTATTGGGGCGCGGCTTGCTGGCCTTCATGCTTTTCGGCTTGTGTGCATCCAGCGTCTATCTTCTGAACGACTTGCTCGACCTGAACGATGATCGCAGGCACCCGAGCAAACGCAATCGACCCTTCGCCAATGGTTCGTTATCCATCCAGTCCGGTCTGCTGATTTTCCCCCTGCTGTTGTCAGTGTCGTTCATCGGCGCGTGGTTGTGGCTGCCTCACCCATTCATTGCCGTGCTGGCCTGCTATTACGGCCTGACGCTGGTGTATTCGCTGTTGCTCAAGAGGTTGATGGCGCTGGATGTCATCGCTTTGGCGCTGCTTTACACCTTGCGCATCATTGCCGGTGGCGCCGCTTTCGGGCTCGACCTGACGGGGTGGATGCTGGCTTTTTCCATGTTCATGTTTTTGAGCCTCGCGCTGGTCAAGCGCTATGCCGAGCTGTTGCTGGCGCTGCACGGCGGCATCACCGGTAAGACCGGCGGCCGCGACTACTTTCCTGCGGACCTGGCAATGCTCTCCTCTTTGGGGGCCGCATCCGGTTATCTCGCTGTCCTGGTGCTGGCGCTTTACATCCATGACAGCGCAACTACCGAGTTGTATGCATATCCCCGATGGCTCTGGTTTGCCTGCCCATTGATGCTGTTCTGGATCACTCGTATCTGGCTGCTGACGCATCGCGGCCGCATGAATGAGGATCCGGTGGTTTTCGCACTGCGTGATCGCTTGAGTCTGGTGATGGGAACAGTGTTCTGTCTGATTTTCTGGGTGGCGGCATGATGGCCTCGCTGGCTTCCTGGGGAAACTATCCCTATGCCCCGCAGAGTGGTCGTCCCTGCCACTGGCAAGCGGATATCGGACCGCAGTGGCAGCAGTTGATCGAATCACACGGGACAACTTTGCCGTTTGGCAATGGGCGCAGCTATGGCGATAGCTGCATGGCCGCAAGCGATCATGTGCTGCAATTACGTCCCCTGAACCGCTTCATCGAAGCCGACTGGGAAAAGGGTGAGATCTGCGCTGAGGCCGGCGTGACACTGGGCGAGATTTTACAACTCGCCATTCCCCGTGGCTGGTTTTTGCCCGTCACACCCGGTACGCGGCATGTAACGCTGGGTGGGGCGGTGGCCAATGACGTCCACGGGAAAAATCACCATCGCTGCGGCACGTTTGCCCATTCGCTGGTGTGTTTCGGGCTGCACCGTTCCATGCAATCGCCGATGGTGTGCTCGGCGACGCTAAACCCACAGTGGTTTGCCGCCACCATCGGCGGGCTCGGCCTGACGGGCGTGATTACCTGGGTGCGCATTCGTCTGCGCAAAATCCAGTCCAGCCTGATCGACAGCACACGGGTGCGTTTTGACTGTCTGGATGACTTTTTTGCCCTGTCGGTCGACATGGATGCGCGGCATGAATACAGCGTCGCGTGGATCGATTGCCTGGCCAAGGGCAATGCGCTAGGGCGCGGATGCTTCACGGCTGGGGATCATTGCGAGGCGGGGCCCCTTGAGGTCGCTGCACCACGTTCTCTGTCTGTCCCGATCCGCCCTCCGGTATCGCTGATCAATTCGCTCACCTTGAAACTGTTCAACGATCACTACTGGAAACGGCAGCCAACGAACGGACAACATCAAAAGGTTGCCTACAGCTCGTTCTTCTATCCGTTGGACCGTATCGAAAACTGGAATCGCATCTACGGACGCAGAGGTTTCCAGCAATTTCAGTGCGTATTGCCGGCCTCGGTTGCAGCCGTGGCACTGGCCGAATTACTCAAGTCGATTGCGCGTAGCGGCAGTGGCTCCTTCCTCGCGGTGCTCAAGCGTTGTGGCGACATTCCTTCGCCGGGATGGCTTTCCTTTCCTATGCCCGGTACTTCATTGGCGCTGGACTTTCCACAGAACAATGAACTGACGAGAAAACTTCTGTCGCGTCTCGATGCCATCGTCCGTGAAGCCGGGGGGCGCTTGTATCCAGCCAAGGACGCTCACATGAGCGGCAGCGATTTTCGCCAGGCCTATCCCGCCTGGGAGCAGTTGGAAGCGATGCGCGATCCGACCCTGATGTCCCGTTTCTGGCAGCGAGTCACTCGATGAAAAAAATACTGATTGTGGGCGCCACCTCGGCGATTGCCTGCGCTTGCGCACGATTGTGGGCGGCTGATCGCAGCGAATTGTTCCTGGTCGGCAGGGATGCGCAAAAACTCCAGCAAACCAGCGTCGATCTTCAGGCTCGAGGTGCCAGAGCCGTGACCACGTACGTCATGGACGCCAGTGATATCGCCGCACATCCGGTCATGTACGAGAAATGCCTGGCGACGTTGCAGACGGTGGATATCTGTCTGATTGCCTATGGCTCGCTGCCAGATCAGTACGCGTGCGAACAACACGTTGAACAGGCTATGGAGCAGTTCGCCAATAACGGCAGTTCAATGATCGCGCTGTTGACGCTGTTGGCAAATCGCATGGTTGTCCAGCAGCACGGCACGCTGGCGGTCATTTCCTCGGTGGCCGGGGATCGAGGACGACCTTCCAATTACCTGTACGGCGCGGCAAAGGCGGCGGTTTCCACGTTCTGCGAAGGCTTGCGGGTACGCTTGTTCAAAGCGGGTGTGCATGTGATCACGATAAAGCCTGGGTTAGTCGACACGCCCATGACGCGAGGGTTGGCGCTGCCCTCCGTGCTTGTAGCGCAACCGGATACGGTTGCCCGGCGAATAGTCAGAGGGATCAATCGACAGGTGGCGGTGCTGTATGTGCCCGGCTTTTGGGCGGTGATCATGTGGCTGATTCGGGTGATGCCGCAGCCGCTGTTCAAGAGGCTGAACCTGTGAATCAGACACTGAGGTTATCCGGGTGGCGTTACCGCGTTTTGATTGGCTCGGTGATTTGCTCCGCCCTCGCTTATCTCGCTGTTTCCCTGTGGGGTGGGTGGTCGGCGGTGAGCGCGGCGGTCAGTCGAGTGGGTTGGTGGCAGTGCGGGCAAATCGTCTGCGTGGTTTTGCTTGGATACGGTCTGCGTTTTTTGCGTTGGCAGGGTTATCTGTCTGCCTTGGGTCACCGGTTGCCTTGGCGGCCGAGCTTGAACATCTACCTGGCCGGATTCGCCCTGACGACGACTCCCGGCAAGGCCGGGGAGGCGTTGCGCGGTGTTTTGCTCAAACGTTTGGAGGTGCCTTACGCACAGAGCTTTGCCGCGCTGTTCAGTGAGCGGCTTGCGGACCTGCTGGCGATGGTGGGCCTGGCATTGTTCGGCTTGAGCGCGCATCCGGAATGGTTGTCGATGATCATTGCCAGTTTCGTCCTCTTGGTATGCGGTACATCGATGATGTTTTCGCCAAGCCTTGTCAGCGCGATTGATCGTCGCACTGAGCAACGGCACGACAGATTCTCGCGGTTGCTGGGGCATGCCGTTCAGGTATTGCGTCAGTCGCGCCGCTGTCATTCCCCTCGTCGCTTCATGGGCGCAACGCTATTGAGCCTGCTGGCCTGGGGGCTTGAAGCATTGGCGTTTTACTGGATTTTGCAGGCGATGGGCGCGGACGTGGGCCTAACGTTGGCGATCTTTATTTATGCGGTGGCCATGTTGGCGGGGGCTCTGAGTTTCATGCCGGGCGGTTTGGGCAGTGCCGAAGCAGCGATGCTAGCGCTGCTGGTTTCAGGCGGAGTCGGGTTGGCAGATGCGATCGCGGCGACGGTTTTGTTACGGCTGGTAACGTTGTGGTTGGCGGTCGGGGTGGGAATGCTTGCACTTTTATGGAAGAGGTCGGTAGCCGGTTTTGATCATGGCTGAGTAACTACTGAGGAGATGACAATGGACACTGCGTCGCGAAAGTACAAATTGGCAATGTACCTGTGTCTGATTGGCGCAATTGGATTTGGCCTGTATGTAAGGTTGCGCAACATCGATGCTACTGGCCTGTGGCTGGATGAGGCCTTCAGTGTATCGGTAAGCGATCCGCAAAATGGATTCTTTGACGTGTATCGAACTACATTGAGTGACGTTCATCCTCCCTTTTATCAGATTTTACTGTGGACTTATTATCAGGCTGTCGGGTTTGGCGAACACACAGGGCGGTATCTCTCTGCGGTAATCGGCGTGCTGTTGATTCCCTCTGTATTCCTCCTCGGGCGCAAATTGTTTGATGAACAAGTAGGTCTCATCGTTGCGTGGTTGGCAGCGGTCAATAGTTTCTTGGTTCAGTATTCGCAAGAGACTCGCTCTTATGCGCTTCTGTCGTTGCTTACCGTTTTGTCTTTTGTGATCTTCTTGCGCTGCTTAAGTCGAGGCAGAGGGCAGGATTTTTTTTGCTATTGGCTGACTTCCGCCGCGCTGATAAATACTCATTACTTCGGTTATCTGCCGGTCTTTGCTCAAGTGCTTGTGTTGCTTCACATGATCTTGCGCAGCGAGGTCCACAGCCAAGTTATATACAGGTTCATTTGCGCCGGATTTTTTGCCGCATTAACCGTAATTCCTGGTTTATCGTACGCTGAGAGTAGCTTTTCACGGGATTTCTGGATTCAACCACCCGAAACTGTTTTTTTCTTCAAGGTTTTCCTGTTGTATTTCGGAGATACGTTTCTGGCCGCTTTGCTCGCTGTAATTTTAATTTCAGGGCTGGCGTCGATGGCTCAAAATCCTGAAAGCGCAATTGCTTGCAGGCTGATTGTGTTCTGGGGGGTAGTAGGAATTGTGGTGCCCTATGTCTGTTCTGTTTACTTACGCCCGGTGACAACTCAACGCAATTTTATTTTTCTTCTGCCCGCCGTATTGCTGGTGGCTGCGTACGCAGTTGGCAATATAAGAGATGTGCCAGTAAAAGTGTTAATGCTGGTGGTATTGATGACATTTTCTGCTACGCCTTTATTCAGGGATATCAGTTATCTGAGGGATCCTGAAAATCCGTACTCACGCGAGACGCACATGAGAGATATCGTCATCTCTGTAATGAATAAGTCAAACGTGTTGCCAATCTATTCGCTTGATGCGATTCAGTTTGGTGTCTATTTCAAGTTGCTGGGATCTCCGCTGCTTGTTAGTAATTTAGAGAAGCTGAAAACTGATTTGTCGTTGCCCAGTCACCCGAAAGAATTTTATGTTCTGGAGACGAACTATGGTCCTGGTTTTGCTCAGGGAATCAAAAATCTAGAAAGGTACGAAGCAAAAATTATCGATAAGGAAGAAATAGGTCATGTGCGATTATTCAAGATCCGTACATTTGAACCATGATCGGTAGCGGTGGGCATTCCGAATGGAAATGCACACCTTTGAGCAGTTACGCAGCGACGACCTCGCTCGGCTCAAAACTATCCGCCCGCGCCATCTGCCACATCCGCGAATAGAACTCGCCATTCACTTCACCGGTGAGCAATTCCCCCGGTTTCAAAAACACGTGCAACTGCGAGAACAGTTTGATCTCGGTCGCCGACATGCGTCGTACCAGATGCTTGGCCGACAGTTGCGAGGGATGCTCAAGGCCTGCTGCAGCGAGCATTTCCGCCAGTGCTTTGAGCGTGCTGCGATGGAAGTTGTAGACGCGCTGGGCTTTGTCCGGTACCACCAGAGCGCGTTGGCGCAAGGCGTCCTGGGTGGCAACGCCGGTCGGGCATTTGTTGGTGTGGCACGACTGCGACTGGATGCAGCCGATGGCGAACATGAAGCCGCGCGCGGAGTTGGCCCAGTCAGCGCCGATGGCCAGCACGCTGGCGATGTCGAAGGCGCTGACGATCTTGCCGCTGGCGCCGAGTTTGATCTTGTCGCGCAGGTTCAGGCCGACCAGCGTGTTGTGCACGAACAGCAGGCCTTCGCGCATCGGCACGCCGATGTGGTCGGTGAATTCGACAGGGGCTGCGCCAGTGCCGCCTTCCTTGCCATCGACGACGATGAAGTCCGGAAGAATGCCGGTTTCCAGCATGGCCTTGGCAATGCCCATGAATTCCCACGGATGGCCGAGGCAGAATTTGAAGCCCACCGGTTTGCCACCGGACAATTCGCGCAGTTGCTGGATGAACTGCATCATCTCGATCGGCGTTGAAAACGCACTGTGGCGCGACGGCGAGACGCAGTCCTCGCCCATCAGGATGCCGCGTGTTTCCGCAATCTCCCTGGTGACCTTGTGCTTGGGCAAGATCCCGCCATGGCCGGGTTTGGCGCCCTGGCTCATCTTGATTTCGATCATGCGCACTTGCGGATTCTGCGCCTGCACGGCGAAGCGCTCAGGGTCGAAACGGCCGTCGCTGGTGCGGCAGCCGAAATAGCCGCTGCCCAGCTCCCAGGTCAGATCACCACCATGTTCGCGGTGATACGGGCTGATGCTGCCTTCGCCTGTGTCGTGGGCGAAGTTGCCGAGTTTCGCGCCCTGGTTCAAGGCGCGGATGGCGTTGGCGCTGAGCGAGCCGAAGCTCATTGCCGAGATATTGAAGATCGACGCCGAGTACGGCTGCGTGCACTGCGGACCGCCGACAATGACGCGGAAACCGTTCGGGTCACTCAACGGCGCCGGGCGCATCGAATGGCCGATGAATTCGAAGCCGGACTGGTAGACGTCGATCAGCGTGCCGAACGGTTTGTCGGCAGTTTCGTTTTTCGCTCGCGAGTACACCAGCGAACGCTGCGCGCGGGAGAAGGGCAGGGCATCGCTGTCGGACTCGAGCAGGTACTGGCGAATCTCCGGGCGGATGCCTTCGACCAGATAACGGATGTTGCCCAGAATCGGATAATTGCGGCGCACTGCATGGCGCGTCTGCAACAGGTCGAACACGCCGAGCAGGCTCAGCACAGCGGTGGCGGCGGTGATCGGCCACAGCCAGTCATGTTCGAGAAAGGGCAGGCTGGCGAGGGTGAAAATCACGCAGACGGCAAAGAAGGCGTAGCGGCTCAGCAGCGACAGGCTCATACGGTTTCCTTGGTTCGGATTGTTTGTGGCTGGCAGGCATATTGCGCCAACGACGGAACCGTGAACAGGCAGACTTCCCTCTCCTCGCCTACATCGGAGCCGTCTCGCTTACGATGCCAGTTGACTTGGCTGTTGACCGCGAGAAGCAGCCATGCAGCAATACTGGTGGGCAAACTTGTGGCATTGACGAACGCCTTCGCGAGCAAGCTCGCACAAGGAATTGCAGTGAAAGGTGGAAGCTAACTTGCACGCGAAATCGACGATTACCTTTTTGTTTATGCCGCGACCGATTCCTGAGGCGTTTGCCGTTTCTGGTCATGTTTGTGCTTGGCCCTGGCCATATCGTTGATGCAGTAATTGATGTGATAGAAGGTGAACAGGACTGAATACAAGCGGTTCATTCGCGGTTCGAAGTTGTGTTTGGTCAGCGTGTAGGCGCGCAAGGCTCTGCGAACTCGAAAGCACCAAGCAATGGCGATGAGCTGGGCAATGACCGTCATCGCATACCCCGTGGCTATGAACCGCGGATCAGACACGGTGAAAAAGATCCCTCCGATACCACAGAGCGCCAGATAAACGACCAGACCGGTCTGGCTCAGTGTCTTGATTTGAGTGACCTCCTCAACCACGGTTGTTGTTTTGTGCAGCCATACAACCGAGTAGAGCCCCATGGTGACTACGGTCAGGAGAATGAAATGGAGCGTCTTGAGATTGTTCTTTTCCTTGAGCGTCGAAATGTCAGACATGCAGCGTTTTCCCTCTTAGGCGATGTAGCGAATGGCTGCCGGGCAGCGATGAATAACGCTACCAAATTCGCGAGTGGGAAATTTCCGAGCCTTTGGGCGGACTTGTCGTCAGAGTCAGGCTGATCACTGATGCTCCTTGTAGGGATCTTCTGATGACGCAGGCGCGTCGGGCGTGGGATCCTGCGATCTTTTCGCACAAGGCATTTTTCGACTCATGACGCCGACATCCGCCGTTTCGCCCTGCATCATCCATATCGCCGCCGCGCTGTTGCTCAACGCCCAAGGCCAGACTCTGCTGGTGCGCAAGCGCGGCACCACGGCCTTCATGCAACCGGGTGGCAAGATTGAGGCCCACGAGTTGCCAGTACACGCATTGGCCCGTGAACTGGAAGAAGAACTCGGGCTGCAGATCGACCCGGCGCAAGCGATTTTCCTCAACAGTTTTTCCGCCCCCGCCGCCAACGAGCCGGGCTTCATCGTCCATGCGGAAATCTTTCAACTGACCGTCGATAGCGACGTCTGCCCGGCGGCGGAAATCGAAGAGGTGATCTGGGTCGATCCGGCCACTGATCCGGCGCTCGAGCTGGCGCCATTGACACGCGAACACATCCTGCCGTTTTATCGCCGTTCACTGACTGCACTCGCCTGATCATTCCCGCAAAGGACGTTGCCATGATCCCGTTGCAAGACCTGCTGATCTTCGCCGCCGCCGCGTTGCTGATGGTGCTGACACCGGGGCCGAACATGATCTATCTGATCTCGCGTTCGATCTGTCAGGGGCGCCGCGCGGGGGTGACTTCGCTACTCGGCGTGGTCGGCGGGTTCTTCGTGCATATGTTCGCCGCGGCGGCGGGTTTGACGGCGGTGTTTCTCGCCGTGCCGATGGCTTATGAAGTGTTGAAGTGGGCCGGTGCGCTGTACCTGCTGTGGCTGGCCTGGCAAGCGCTGAAACCCGGCGCGCGTTCGCCGTTCGAAGCGCAGCAATTGCCGCCGGACTCGTCGCGCAAGCTGATCACCATGGGCTTTCTCACCAGCGCACTGAACCCGAAAATCGCCGTGTTCTATCTGTCGGTGTTCCCGCAATTCATCAGCCCTGAGCACGGCTCGGTGTTCACCCAAAGCATCGTCCTCGGCCTGACGCAGATCAGCGTCAGCTTCAGCGTCAATCTGTTGATCGCGCTGTTCGCCGCAGGCATCGCCTCATGGTTTGTGCGCAACCCGACGTGGCTGGCGATGCAGCGCTATTTCATGGGCATGGTGCTCGGCGGCCTCGCCGTACGGCTGATGCTCGAACAACGGCGGACTGCCTGACATGTGGATCGAACGGCTGGACGCCAGCCACGCCCTGGCTTACCGCGAACTGATGCTGCAAGCCTACGACCGTCATCCGCAGGCGTTCACCTCCAGCGTACGCGAGCGCGCGGTGATGCCATTGAGTTGGTGGGAAGGGCGCCTGACCAGCAAGCTCGATGTGGTGCTGGGGGCATTCGATGCCGGGACGTTGGCCGGGATTGTCGGCCTGGCCTTTGAACCGCGCGAGAAGGCACGACACAAGGCCACGCTGTTCGGCATGTATGTCTCGGCGGATTTTCGTCGCAAGGGGCTGGGCTTTGATCTGGTGCAGGCGGCACTGGTCGAAGCGCAAAAGCATCCGGCGCTGAAATTGCTGCAGCTCACCGTGACTGCCGGCAATGACGCGGCTTTTCAGTTGTACCAGCGTTGCGGCTTCATTCAGTACGGCCTCGAACCACTCGCCGTGCGGGTGGGCGAAGACTACTTCGACAAGATCCACATGTGGCGCCAGCTCTGACCCACCACGACAATCCTTGTGGGAGCGAGCCTGCTCGCGAAGGCGTCCGTCCAGCCGACATCATCGCTGAATCATCCACCGCTTTCGCGAGCAGGCTCGCTCCCACAGGGGGAACTCTTGCTCGGAAAAATCAGCGTACGGCACTGACCCCATCGAGGGTCGAGAACGAGGTGTCCTTGGCGGTCAGCAGGAAATCGCGCATGTACGGCGCGTCGAGCATGTCCGTGCGAATCGCCGCGTACAGCGTCGCGAACAAGCCTTTCTCACCCAACCGTTTGCCCTTCACATAGCCGCGCGAGCTGTATTCATGCAGCGCCCAGTGCGGCATCCCGCAGACGCCACGGCCGCTGGCGACCAGTTGCATCATCATCACCGTCAGTTCCGAAGTGCGCACCTGCGCAGGTTCGATGTCGGCCGGTTCGAGGAAGCGGGTGAAGATGTCCAGACGATCACGCTCGACCGGGTAGGTGATCAGCGTTTCCGTCAACAAATCTTCGGGCACGATGTACGGCTTGCTCGCCAGCGCATGCTGATTGGCCACCGCGAGCATGGCTTCGTAAGTGAACAGCGGCACGTAAGTGATGCCGGCAATTTCCAGCGGATCGGAGGTCACCACCAGATCCAGATCGCCGCGCGCCAGTGCCGGCAGTGGGGCGAAAGCGAAACCCGAAGCCAGGTCCAGCTCGACTTCGGGCCAGGCATCGCGGAACTGGTCGATGGTCGGCATCAGCCACTGAAAGCAGCTGTGACATTCGATAGCCATGTGCAGACGCCCGGCGGTGCCACCGGCCAGCCGACCGATGTCCCGTTCAGCGGCGCGCAACAGCGGCAGGGTGGCGTCGGCCAGTTGCAGCAGGCGCAGACCGGCGCTGGTGAAGCGCACCGGTTTGGTCTTGCGCACGAACAACTGCATGCCCATGCGCTCTTCCAGCTCTTTGAATTGATGCGATAGAGCGGATTGCGTCAGATGCAGGCGATCAGCGGCATCCACCAAGCTGTCGGCCTCGCGCAGGGCATGCAGGGTTTTCAGATGTCGGATTTCAAGCACCGGCGGGGCTCCATGAAGAAAACTTGTGACGAATGCGGGGAAGGTGAGTTTGTCTCATGACGGTGGCTTTGTCGATCTGGCGGCCAGGATCCGGCGGGGTAATCGACAGACGACCGCTCGGCACTCTTCATCAAACTGTCATGCAACTGTGGCAGCGCGCTCGCACGAACTTCATCAGACTCGCGCTCTACTGGGGTGCTGCGTTTTGGTGTTTTTCATGTTCAAGAGAGTTTTTTCAGTCGCGGCCGCGTTGGCCGCGCTTTTGTTCGGGGCCGGCTCGTTTGCAGCCGGGCGCTGTGATGTCAACGTGCCGACCGAGCACGCCGAGCTGGCGCAGGTCAGTCTTGCCTATCAAAGTATCGGCCGTGCATCAGACCCGGCGCTGTTGCTGGTCATGGGCCTGGGTGGGCAGTTGATCCACTGGCCGGACGAAGTCGTGGTCGCGCTGTGTCAGCAAGGGTTTCGGGTGATTCGTTATGACAACCGCGACGTCGGCCTGTCGACCTGGCGGCAAGCGCCGATCGAGGCCAATCTGACCTTCGAAGTGCTGCGTTACAAGCTCGGTTTACCGGTGTCGGCACCGTACAGCCTGACCGACATGGCCGACGATGCGTTGGGTTTGATGACGGCGCTGAAGGTTGAGCAATTCCACGTGCTCGGCGCGAGCATGGGCGGGATGATCGCCCAGCACATGGCGGCAATGGCGCCGCAGCGGGTGGAAAGCCTGACCCTGATCATGACCACTTCCGGCGCTGAAGGCCTGCCGGCACCGAGTGCGGCGCTCGTGCAGTTGCTCTCGCGCCGAGGTGCGCCGAACCGCGAGGTAGCGCTGGAGCAACAGGCCGATCTGCTCGCGGCACTCGGTAGCCCGGCGGTGACGGATGATCGACAGGCCTTGCTGCAACAGGCGGCGGCATCCTACGACCGCGCGTTCAACCCCGAAGGCGTCAAGCGCCAGATCATGGCAATCCTTGCCGAACCGAGCCGGGTGGCATTGCTCAATCAGCTGCGCGTGCCGACCCTGGTGGTGCACGGCACGGCAGATCCGCTGCTGCCGGTGATGCACGGCGTGCATCTGGCGGCGCACATTCAGGGCAGTCAGTTGAAACTGATTCCGGGACTGGCGCATCGCTTTCAGGAGGCGTTCAAGGAGCCGTTGCTGGCGGCGGTGCTGCCGTATTTGCAGGCGCATCGCGAGGACACTTCGCATTGGGCTCGGGTCGATCCGCCGGCGCCGAACAATCTGCTGTAAGAGTGCGCCAGCATCCTGTCGCCAAAAAAATATCAATGTGCCACTATTGTTTGCCGCGTTGTTGCCGATAAGGCGCAGGAACGTTTTCAGACATAGGGACTTGATCCATGATTTTTCGCGCTACACGTCAATGGGCCGCGCTGGCCCTGCTCGCCGTACTGACTCTCACCGGCTGCGCCCATGTGCAACCGCCCGTGGCCCTGGACAAACAGTTCTGGGATGCCAAAGAGCCGACCATCGGTGTGGCCATTACCGTCGTACCGTCGCCGGTGCTGGCGCTGACCGGCAATCAGGGCATCCTCGATTACGCCATCAATGCCGGCGTCAACAGCAAGCTCAGCGCCAACGTCGAGACCTGGCAGGTGCGCGACCTGGAAACCCTGCCCGACGCCATCGTCGCCAAGCTGCAAGCCAAGGGCTACAAGGCCAAGCGCATTGATGAAAAGGTCGATCTGAAGACCTTCAAGGAAGTCGATTTCCGCGAGGGCTACATGACCAAGGACCTGTCGCCGATGAAAGCTGCCCACGGCATCGACCGTCTGTTGCTGGTGTCGATCTATGCCACCGGTGCCACCCGCAGCTACTACAGCATCGTGCCCACCAGCGTGCCGATGGCCCAGGTCGGCGGCCAGGGCATGGTGATCGATCTGTCGGACAACAGACTCTTGTGGTACCAGCCATTCGCCGCTGTACAAGCCGCGCAAGGTGAGTGGGACGAGCCGTCTTACACCAACCTGTCCAACGCGTTTTATCAAGCGATGGATAACAGCCGTCAGCAAATGATCGCCCCGTTCGCGCAATGAAACGTCTGGCGCTGACCCTCGCGGCGATCTCGCTGCTGGCGTTGCCTGGCTGTGCGCAGAAACCGGCACCCGAGGCCGGTTTCAAGGATCAGGCGGCCATGAGCTATGTGCAGGCACACGGACTGAAGGTCGACGTGCAACTGCCGGCGGAGTTTGTCGGCGCCAGCACGGTGATCGACAGCAAGGCGGCAGTGAACGCGGCGAATTCCAGTTACACGCTGGTGTCGAGCTCCGGTGCGGGCGCCGGGCTGGCGGGCATTCTGGTGGCCAGTCTGATCAATACGCAAATGGGTTCCGGTACGTTACAGCGCGATGCCGAAAAAGCCGCGCTGAACGAATCGCGGCCGCTGGCCGACCTGCTCGCCGGCGTGCCGTTGCAGGAGCGCTTGCAACAGCGTTTTCAGGCGGCGTCGCAAGTCTCCGGATTCAAGCAGGGGGCAGGTGCGGTCACGGCACGGTTGCTGATCGAACCGAAGCTGATGCTGACGCCCGATCGCGGCAGTTTCGTGCTGGTCAATCAGGTGCAATTACAGGATATCGCCGGCTCGCCGCTGTACCGCATGCGCATCGAAGTGGCCAGTCAGCCGATTCGTCGTTGCGGCAAGCAATGTATCGATGACGGCGCCCTTGACCTGGCCAAGGTCACCGCCGTGCTGGATGAATGCATTGATGAATCCATGCGCGTATTGAGCGCCGACCTGATGCAACCGACGCCACCGCCCGCCGCGCAGGAAACCCTGCGTTACGTGCTCGACGGCCAGCGCGTGGTCGAGCGCGGTTATCAATTGGCGCAGAACGGCAACTACTGGCGCTACCGCAATCTCTACGGTGCGGTGAAGTCAGTGCCGGTGCCGTTCGAGGATGCCTTGTCGTCCGCGCAACTGGCCCGAGTCTACGGTCGATAGAGGCAGATGCGCGTGGGTTCAGGCATGCAGCCGGACCCACACGCTCACCAATACCGTCGCCGCCATCAGCCACGCCACCGCCGCCACGGCCAGCGACGCTTCCAGGCGCATGCGGTCGACCATCACGTACAGCGTTGCCAGATAGATAAAGTAGGGAATGATCGACCACATCCCAAACACGATCGTGGTTTTCAGATCGTCGACCGAGCGGCCCTTGCCGACGATGTAGTGCGCAATCAGGGCAAAGGTCGGGAACAGCGGCACCAGACCGGCGATGTAGTAGTTTCTGGTCTTGGACAGTGCCGCGAGGATCAGCACCACTGCGGCGCCGATCGCGGCTTTGAGAATCAGATCCATCAGTGGCTCAGCCCGTACTTTTTGACTTTATCGAACAGCGTGGTCTTGGCCATGCCCAATTCCTGGCTGGCCTGGGTCAGGTTGCCGCCGCTGCGTTGCAAGGCGTCGACCAGCAGATTGCGCTCGAACGCTTCCACCGCTTCGGCAAACGCCAGACCCTGGCCGGCGCTGGCCCCGGATTTCTTGAAAGCCGGCAGGCCGAGGGCGAAGCGTTCGGCGACGTTGCGCAGTTCGCGCACGTTGCCCGGCCAGTCGTGGCTCATCAGGTTCGACAGGGTCTGGTTATCCAGCTCCGGCAGCGCGCGGTCGAAGCGCAGCGCCGACTGCTGGGTGAAATGCTCGAACAGTTGCAGGATGTCTTCGCGGCGTTCGCGCAGCGGTGGCAATTCCAGGGTCACGACGTTGAGGCGGTAGTACAAGTCGCTGCGAAATTCCCCGGCCTTGCTCGACTCATCAAGGTCGGATTTGGTCGCCGCAATCACCCGGCAATCCACGGCCACGCTCTGGTTCGAGCCGAGGCGTTCAAGGGTGCGTTCCTGCAGTACGCGCAGCAACTTGATCTGCAACGGCAGCGGCATGCTTTCCACTTCATCGAGGAACAGCGTGCCGCCGTCGGCGTGCTCGATCTTGCCGATGCGCCGTTTGCCGGCGCCGGTGAAGGCGTTGGCTTCGTGGCCGAAGATTTCGCTTTCAAAAAGGTTTTCCGGCAGGCCGCCGCAGTTCAGCGCGACGAACTGTTTGCTGTGGCGCCGACTGAAATCGTGCAGGCAACGAGCGACCAGTTCCTTGCCGGTGCCGGTCTCGCCTTCGATCAAGACGTTGGCCGAGGTGTCGGCGACGTTGGCGATCAGCTCGCGCAGGTTCTGCATCGCCGGTGAGCGGCCGATAATCCGCCCTTCCAGCGAATCGCGTTCGGCCAGTTGCCGACGTAGCGATGACACTTCACGGGCGAGGCTGCGTTGCTCCAGCGCCCGCCGCGCGACATCGACCAGGCGTTCCGGCGAGAACGGTTTTTCCATGAAGTCGTAGGCGCCTTTCTGCATCGCGCCGACGGCCATGGAAATGTCGCCGTGGCCGGTTATCAGCACCACCGGCAGGCTGCGATCACGCTGCTTGAGGCGGGTGAGCAATTCCAGGCCATCAATGCCCGGCAGGCGGATGTCGCTGATGACGATGCCGGCAAAGTTGTCGCCGACCTGCGCCAGTGCTTCTTCGGCACTGCCGACGCCGATGCACGGAATGTCCTCGAGGGTCAGCGCCTGTTGGCAGCCGAGCAGCACATGGGGGTCGTCTTCGACAATCAGCACACTGAGTTCAGGGTTCATATTGGCTCGGCAGAAAGAGGGCTTACCAACGGTAAACTGAGGACGAAAGTGGTGCCACCGCCGGCCGGGTGTTCGACACCCAGGTGCCCGCCGGTGGCGGCGGCGAGGCTGGCGGACAGGGTCAGGCCCAGTCCCAGGCCTTGCTCGCCGGGCTTGGTGGTGAAGAACGGTTCGAACAGATGCTTGCGCGCTTCGGCGTCGATGCCGTGGCCGTTGTCGCGCACCCGCAAGCGGTACTTGCCGTTGAATTCTTCACCCTCCAGCCACAGCTGCGGCTGCGGTTGCGCGTGCATGGCGTCGAGGGCGTTGCCGATCAGGTTGACGAGGATCTGTTCGAGACGGGTCTGATCGATCAGCAATTGCACATCGGCAAACTGCCGGTGAATCTGCAGCGCGGTGTTTTCCACGCGCGCGCCGAGCACTTGCAACGCGGCGTCGACGGCTTTGCCGAGACTGGCCTGACCCTTGTTGTCACCACGCCGGGCAAACGAACGCAGGCTGGCGGTGATCCGGCCCATGCGGTCGATCAGGTCGTTGATGGTCTTGAGGTTGGTGCTGGCGACGTCGAGCTGGCCGCGCTCGAGAAAGCGCACGGTGTTGCCCGACAGCGTGCGCATCGCCGCCAGCGGCTGGTTCAGTTCATGGGCAATGCTGGTCGACATCTGGCCGATGGCCGCGAGTTTGCCCGCCTGCACCAGTTCATCCTGAGCGCGGCGCAACGTCTCCTCGGCCTGACGGCGCTCGCGGATCTGACTCTTCAGACGTTCGTTGCTGGCGCGCAGATCGGCGGTGCGTTCGGTAATCCGACGCTCCAGTTGGCTGTTGGCTTCCTGCAGCGCTTCGCGGGCGGCGAGGCGGGTGGCGAGGACTTTGCGCCGCTCGTTCCAGGCAATCAGCAGGAAGGCGAACAGGGCAAACGCAACGGCCACCAGAATGCCTTGGTTGATGGCTTCGCGGCGCAGGTCCTGCAATGGCGTGAGCAGGGTGAAATTCCACGGCGTGTCGCTCAGCAGTCGGGTTTGCGCCAGATAACTGATGTCGTCTTCGTCGGGCTGCAATTCGCTGTTGGCCGGGAAAGTCAGTTTCTCCACGCCTTCGGCCAGCGTCTCGCGGGCCAGTGGTTGCAGTTCGTTGAGCGGGAACCAGTAATACTGCAGGCTGCGAGCGAGTTTTTCCTTGACCTCATCGCTGAGCGGGATCACCGATTTCAGCCGCCTGGCAGGATCGCTGGACAGAATGATGATGCCGTTCTCATCGCTGACGAACGCTTCCAGACGCGCCCGTTGCCAGCGCTCTTCCATGGCTTCCAGACGCACCTTGACCACCGCGACACCGATGATCTTGCCGTGCTCTTCGAGGCCGTGGGCGAGGTAGTAACCGGGTTCGCCATTGGTGCTGCCGATGCCGTAGAAGCGCCCGGGCTGGCCGCGCACGGCGTCTTTGAAATAGGCGCGGAAGGACAAGTCTTCACCCAGATAACTGTCGACATCGCGCCAGTTGCTGGTGGCCATGACCCGGCCGGTGGTGTCCATCACGTAGATGGCGCGGCTGCGGCTGCGGCGGTTCAGGCCTTCGAGGTAATCGTTGACCGTCTGCCGGTGCTCCGGGGTCGGATCGGCCAGCAACTGCGGCACACTGGTTTCGAGTTCCAGCAGGCTGGGCAGGTAGGTGTATTTGCTGATCTCGCTTTCGACCGCGCGGGCGTGCAGTTCCAACTGACGCTGACCGTTCTCGCCGAGGCTGCGGATGCCGAAGTGTTCACTGGTCCAGAAGCCGATAAAACCCAGTCCGACCATCAGGGCGATGATCAGCGGCGGCAGGAACAGATGACGGATCAGACGGGGCTTCACGGCAAGTGATGGCTCTGCAGCGCGATAAAGAGTGGGGTCGCATTTCATCACAGATGCCTTGGGTCAACCACAACACTTGTTTGTGCCTGTGGCGAGGGGATTTATCCCCGTTGGGCCGCGAAGCGGCCCCAAAACCATCACTGCGGTTTAACTGAAAGACCGCATGCACAGGGTTTACGACTGCTGCGCAGCCGGACGGGGATAAATCCCCTCGCCACAAGGGATCTCATTGTCAGGCTGCCCGCACCCCACAGACAGGGTGCGGGTGTGTTGCTTTTAGTGCTGCAGGATTTTCTCGAGGAAGTGCTGCGCGCGTTCGGAGCGGGCGCTGATGTCGCCGAAGAATTCCTCTTTTGGGCAGTCCTCGATGATCTTGCCCTGATCCATGAAGATCACCCGGTCGGCCACTTTACGGGCGAAGCCCATTTCGTGGGTCACGCACATCATGGTCATGCCTTCGTGAGCCAGTTGCACCATCACGTCGAGCACTTCGTTGACCATTTCCGGATCGAGCGCCGAGGTCGGTTCGTCGAACAGCATGACGATCGGGTCCATCGCCAGCGCACGGGCAATCGCCACACGCTGTTGCTGACCACCGGACAGTTGCCCCGGATGCTTGTGGGCGTGCGCCGACAGGCCGACGCGCTCAAGCAACTGCAGACCTTTTTTGGTCGCCTCTTCCTTGCTGCGGCCGAGCACCTTGATCTGCGCGATGGTCAGGTTTTCGGTGATGGTCAGGTGCGGGAACAGCTCGAAATGCTGGAACACCATGCCCACGCGCGAACGCAGTTTCGGCAGGTTGGTTTTCGGGTCGGCGATCGACGTGCCGTCAACCACGACATCACCTTTCTGGAACGGCTCCAGGGCGTTGACGCATTTGATCAGCGTCGACTTGCCGGAACCCGACGGGCCGCAGACCACGATCACTTCGCCTTTCTTGACCTCGGTGCTGCAATCAGTCAGCACCTGGAAGTCCCCATACCACTTGTTGATGTTTTTGATAGAGATCATACGGCGAACCTTTTTGCAGACGCTTGACCAACCGCGAGGCGGCGAAGCTGATGATGAAGTACACGAGACCGGCGAAAATCAGGAACTCATTGGAGCGGCCGATGATGTCGCCGCTGGCGCGCGAGGCGTTGAGGAAGTCCACCAGGCCCACGGTGTAGACCAGCGAGGTGTCCTGGAACAGGATGATGCTCTGCTGCAGCAACAGCGGGGTCATCTTGCGGAACGCCTGCGGCAGGATGATCAGGCGCATCATCTGCCCGTAGTTCATGCCCAGTGCCTGAGCAGCACCCATCTGGCCCTTGGAAATCGACTGCACACCGGCCCGGACGATTTCGCAGAAGTACGCCGCTTCGAACATCATGAACGCCACGACGCACGAGGTGAACGCGCCGATCGGCGTGTCTTCGCCGGTGATCCAGCGCAGCACGAATGGCACCGCCAGGTAGAACCAGGTGATCACCAGCAGCAGCGGAATCGAGCGGAAATAGTTGACGTAGGCGCCGGCTATGCTCGACAGCAGCTTGTTGTGCGACAGACGGCACAGCGCGAGGATCGTGCCGAGAATCATCCCGCCGATCACGCCCATGGCCATCAGCTTGAGGGTCATCACCATGCCGTTCCACAAACCGGGAATGGCCGGGACGATGCCACTGAAATCGAATTCCATTATTTACCCCCCACGGAGATCAGGCCGGGCACCGCGACTTTCTTCTCGACCAGGCGCATCAGCAGCATCAGGCTCATGTTGAGGGTGAAATAGATCAGGGTTGCCAGGGTGAACGCTTCGAACAGGTTGGCCGAGAACTCGGCGGTCTGTTTGGTCTGCGCCAGCAATTCCATCAAACCGATCAGGGACGCCACGGAGGAGTTCTTGAACACGTTGAGGAATTCCGAGGTGAGCGGCGGAATGATGATCCGGTAGGCCTGGGGCAGCAGCACGTTCCAGTAGATCTGCGGCAGCTTGAAACCCATCGCGCGGGCGGCGGATTCCTGACCCCGAGGCAGTGCCTGGATACCGGTGCGCACTTGCTCGCAGACACGGGCGGCGGTGAACAGACCGAGGCAGACGACAACGCTCAGGTAGGCCGAGGTGGTCGGATTGAGGTCCTGCTTGTACCACTCCTGCAGATCCGGCGGCAGCAGATCGGGCACCAGGAAGTACCAGATGAACAGCTGCACCAGCAGCGGCACGTTACGGAACAGCTCGACGTAGCAGGTCGCGATGCCCGATACGATGCGATTCGGCACGGTGCGCATGATGCCCAGCAGCGAGCCGAGCAGCAGGGCGATGATCCACGCCACGACGGCGATGGCGATGGTCCAGCCCAGACCGGAGATGAACCAGTCGAGATAGGTCTCGCTGCCCACACCGGTGGACTTGAAGAACACGCCCCAGTCCCAGTTGTAATTCATTAGGGTCTCCCCTCGATTCGATCGATGTACAAGTGCCCGCCTGGGGAACTCCGTTCCCTCCCCAGTCTTTTTTCAAAGACCGGGCACACGCGATCGGCTCGACAGCCACCGGTTCGAGTGTTTCCAGAAAAATGCCAGCAGGGAGTGACCATCCCCTGAAAAGGCAGGCGCCTCCTCAGGGGATAAGGTTAGTCAGAAAATCAGGACTTCTTGTCGTCAGCCGCTTTGTCGGTCGGATTGGCGATCAGGGTCTTGAGCTCGTCGCTCATCGGGAAGTTCAGGTTCAGGCCTTTTGGCGGAATCGGCTGCATGAACCACTTCTCGTAGATCTTGTTGATTTCGCCCGAAGCGTAAGTGGCCTTGATCGCGTCATCCACAGCCTTTTTGAACGGCTCGTCGCCTTTGCGCATCATGCAGCCGTAGATTTCGTACGACTGTGGCGTGCCGGTCACTTCCCAATCGGCGGCTTTCTTGGCCTTGGCGGCTTCGCCGGCCAGCAGTGCGTCATCCATCATGAAGGCAACGGCACGGCCCGATTCCAGCATCTGGAAGGACTCGCCGTGATCTTTGGCGGAGATGACGTTCATGCCCATCTGCTTGTCGGCGTTCATCGCCTTGAGGATGCGCTCGGAGGTGGTGCCGGCGGTGGTTACGACGTTCTTGCCTTTCAGATCGTCGAAATCCTTGTACTTGGAGTCTTTCTTGGACAGCAGACGGGTACCGATTTCGAAGATGCCGACGGAGAAGTCGACCTGCTGCTGACGCTCGACGTTGTTGGTGGTCGAACCGCACTCGACGTCCACGGTGCCGTTCTGCACCAGCGGGATACGGGTCTGCGAGGTGACGAGGTTGTATTTGACTTGCAGGTTCGGCAGGTCGAGGTCTTTCTTGATCGCTTCGACGATCTTCAGCTGGATATCGTGCGAGTAGCCGACCGGCTTGCCGGACGCATCAGCGATGTAGGAGAACGGAATGGAGGCGTCACGGTGGCCCAGGGTGATGACACCGGACTCTTTGATCTTCTTCAGGGTGCCGGTGAGTTCGGCGGCGAAAACTGGCGTGCTGATCAGAGCGGCAGCAATGGCTGCGCCCAGGATATGGGGAACGATGCGCATCAAATTTTCCTCGACATTGTTTTTTTTATGGAGCCAGTTTGTCGGCCCTTTTTGTGCTTCGAATGCCTGACGGCTCCTGAAGTGTTGGCACAGCAGGCATTCGTCGAGAGAGTGTAGAGCATGACTCGTGCCAGAGCAGTCGAAGTCCGTTAAGCGATTGTTTTATAACGTTATTAAAGTTTTATGGCGGTAATTTTATGAAGGCATGATCCGGTTAACCGAATCGACTGTAGAGTCGCGTTCGGAAAACCGAATATCTTGTGGCCTGGTCTCAGACTTGCCGGCTCAGTGGCGTTTCATGCAAATACACCCACTTCACCCCTTCAGGCTGCCCGCTCAGGATCGCCACTGCGACCCGCGAGTGTTGAGCGCCGTCCAAGCGTTGGGTTTCGACGTAGCTCACAGCCAGCATGTCGTCCTCCTGCCACACCGTGTGCAAATCGCTGATCTCGATATCGAGTCCCGCCTTGGCGCCTACGGCTCCTTTGAACAGTTGTTCTACTTCGACGCGGGTCAATGCGTCCCCCGAAATACCAACCATGCTGAAATCCTCAGCAAATGCCTGCATCAACGGCTCGATGCTCGCGGCGCCAGCGCCGTCGGCATCAGTGAATACCCGAAGGATCAGCTCGTGGACGTGGTGGATACTGTGTTCGGCTTGTTCGATCAGATCGTATGTCATGGGCGTTCCTTCGCAGGGGGCAGTTGATTCATCTGCAGCAACGGCAGCAGCCCGACCAGCGCGGCAATTGCGAAGGTCGCGTGATAGGCCGGCGTGGTGCCGAGCGTCGGGAGCAGCACGTTGAAGATCATCAGAAACAGTGCGGCGCCGAGGCTGAAAGACATCTGCCGATTGATGTTCCAGATGACACTGGCCTTGTGCGTATCGCCGCCGGTGAAGTCCATCAGTGAGGTAGTTTGCGCGGTATTGGCACCGATGCCACCGCCAATGCCCATCAGGCTGTAGGCGATCATGATGAGCCAAAGATCAGTTGGCGCATTGACCAGCACCAGGGTGGCGATGCCGGCGCTGTGCAACAGCATGCCGAGGGTGAACAGGCGTCTGGCGCCGATCCGGTTGTAGACGCGACCGCAAAGGATCATTGCGATGAACGCACCGATGGCATAGAGGATCATGAACATTCCGGTCAGCCGGGCGCTGAAGTGCAGGGTGTTCTGCAAAAAGAAAATGCTCATCAGGTTGACACCGGTGAATACCCCCGGAATTGCGTAATAGATGAAGATCGAGGTGCTGAGTTTTCTGCTCCTGAGCAGGCTCAAGTCGATGATCGCGTTACTGCAGCGGCGGTAATGCAGCAGATACAGCGCGATGAATGTCAGGCCCGCGATGACAAAACCCAGCGCTGCGAGCGGTGGGTAATCGCCGCCGTACAGCGACATACCCATCAGCAAACTGGCGAGCACCGCGCTGACCAGCAACAGGCCTTTGATGTCCGGACGCTGAAGCTCGGCGGCTTTGCCTTCCCTGATCCACCACCACGACAGCCCGGCGGCAAGCAGCGAAAACGGGAGGGTGCTGTAGAACACCCAGCGCCAGGAGCTGATGTCGACAATGAGGCCGCCCACGGTGGGTGACATCGCCGGGGCAATCAGGGCAACGGCCATGATCAGCGTGGATATTTTCGCGCGTTGCTCGCCATGAAAAAGATTGAACGTCAGTGCCTGTCCGACCGGGATCAACAAGCCGCCGCCGATGCCCTGAACGAAGCGCCAGATCACCAGTTCATGGAAGCTGTCGGCCTGGCCGCACAGCCACACCGAGCCACTGAATACCAGCATTGAAGCGGTGAGGATTTCACGACTGCCAAAACGCGCGGCCAGCCAGGTGCTCAGCGCAATGATCAACGTCAGTCCGAGGATGTACGCGTTGGCGACCCACGCCACCGAAGCGCTGCTGACCTGCAAGGTAGCTGACAGACTGGGCAGCGTCACCGCCGACATGAAGATGTTGATGCAATCGATAAAGAAGCCGAGCAGGAAAATCGACGCGACTTTATAGCGGTAACTCATGGTGTTTCCCCTTTGTCGTCGAGCATAGGGGCGATAGACTCCGATCGTCGATGCAATGGAGCTGAACACAATGTTTGAAGGGATTGAACCGTGACTCAGGGCGCTCTGCACACGCACTTGAACCGGGTGCAGACGTTTCTGGCGATTGCCGAACTGGGTTCTTTTACCAAGGCTGCCAGCCATCTGAATCTCAGCCGGGCCATGGTCAGTCTGCACATCAAGGCCCTGGAGGCAGCGTTGTCGACCAGCCTGTTGCTGCGCAACAGTCGTGCCGTGACCCTGACCGAGGCTGGGCAAAGCTTTTACAACGAATTCAAAACCATCGTTGCCGATATCGACACAGCGTTTGACAGGGTATTGCACCGCACAAACCGCGTTTCGGGAACGCTGCGGATCAGTTCCACCAGTGAATACGGCGAGCGATTCATCCTGCCGCTGATTCCGCTGTTCGCCGAGCGTTATCCCGACATCCGCCTGTGCTACGACTTCAACTCCTCGCTCAATGATGTGCTTGCCGACCGGCTCGATCTGGTGGTTCGCCTGGGCAACCTGGCGGACTCGGCTTTCAAGAGCCGGAAACTGGCCGACTATGAAATTGTGCTGGTGGCTACTGAAGGTTTTCTGCTCCGCTACCCGGTAAAAACACCGCAGGATCTCAATGCCGTGCCGTGGATTGCCAACAGCAATCTGTTGGCGCCGACGCAGTGGGTTTTACGCGATGGTGTGGGGGAAGCAGTCGAAATCAATGGTAGCCGTCATTTCCAGTCGAATTCATCGACTGCGATTCGTTCGATGACCTTGTCGTCGCTGGGCGTGTCGGTGCTGCCGGCGTGGATGGTTGAAGACGATAGGGCCCGTGGGCATCTGGTACGTGTGCTGCCGGAATACTCGCTGCCCTCACAGCCGATCAGCCTGGTGTTTGCGGACACGCCGCACCTGCCGCCCAAGTCGCGGGTGTTTATCGATTTTCTTTTGGCACATTTAGGCTCGTGAGGGAGTGGAGCCGGGCCTTGCGGGCATAGCAAAAAGCCCCTGAATCTCTCGATTCAGGGGCTTTCGTTTGAACGGTGAGATCAAGCCGCCTCGATCTTCCGGTTCTGCTCAACCTTGCCCAGATACGTCGACAGCTTCTGCTGTTCCTCCGCTGTGGTGAACAAGCCTAGCTTGGTGCGGCGCCACAGGATGTCGTGCGCCGTAGTGGCCCACTCTTCGCTGCACAGGTAATCGACTTCGCGGGTGTAGAGCCCGCCGCCGATGTGCTCACCCATGTCGGCCAGGCTTTCCACGCCTTCAAGCATGCGCCAGGTGCGGCTGCCGTAGGTGACGGCCCAGCGCCGGGCGATTTCGGTCGGGACGAAATCGAACTTGTCGCGAATCCGCGCGCTCAGGGCCTCTGGCGTGGTCATGTCTTCGCCGCCGGGCAGGGTGGCGGTCGCGGTCCAGCTCGGGCGCATCTGGGTGAAGAACGGCATCAACTGCGCCATCGCCGACTCGGCGAGCTTGCGGTAAGTGGTCAGCTTGCCGCCGAACACCGACAGCAGCGGCGCTTCCTCGGCGTTGCCCGACAGCGCCAGGGTGTAATCGCGAGTGACCGCAGACGGGTTGTCGGATTCGTCGTTGCACAGCGGCCGAACGCCCGAGTAGCTGTGCAGGATGTCTTCGCGGCTCAGCTGCTTCTTGAAGTGGGCGTTGACCACTTTCAGCACGTAATCGGTTTCGCCTTCGGTGATCGCTACTTTCGCCGGGTCGCCGGTGTATTCGCGGTCGGTAGTGCCGATCAGAGTGAAGTGGTTCAGGTACGGAATAGTGAAAACGATGCGCTGATCTTCGTTTTGCAGAATATGCGCATGTTCGCCTTCGTACAGTTTCGGCACGATGATGTGGCTGCCCTGGATCAGACGGATGCCATACGGCGATTCCATCTTCAGGTCGTCACGGATGAACTTGGCCACCCATGGGCCGGCGGCGTTGACCAGTGCTTTGGCGGTGATCGAAAACAAACTGCCGTCGGCGCGCTCCAGATGCAGATGCCACAAACCTTTGGTGCGGCGGGCACTGACACAGCGGGTCTGGGTATGCACATGCGCGCCTTTTTCACGGGCGGCCATGGCGTTCAGGACCACGAGGCGGGCGTCATCGACCCAGCAATCGGAGTATTCGAAGCCTTTCTTGATTTCGCTTTTCAGCGCGCTGTCGGCGCCGAACTTCAGGCTTTTCGAACCTGGCAGCTTTTCACGTTTGCCGAGGTTGTCGTAGAGGAACAGGCCGGCACGAATCATCCACGCCGGACGCAGGTGCGGGCGGTGTGGCAGTACGAAACGCATCGGTTTGACGATATGCGGCGCCTTGGCCAGCAACACTTCACGCTCGGCGAGCGCTTCACGCACCAGACGGAATTCGTAATGTTCCAGATAGCGCAGGCCACCGTGGATCAGCTTGCTGCTGGCCGACGAGGTGTGGCTGGCCAAGTCGTCTTTTTCGCAAAGGAACACCGAAAGACCGCGACCGGCGGCATCCGCTGCGATCCCGACGCCGTTGATCCCGCCGCCAATCACGGCAACGTCATAGATCTCGGAGAGAGGGGGCGTACGCAAGGTAGAGGTGGACATCGGCTGGCCTCGGTTCTTTTGATTTTGTATTGGAAATCGAACATAAATGTTCATTTGCGAAAATGGTAGCCCATAAACACGCGCGCAGCCAGTCGCGTTCGATTGAAAAAACTCATCGAAGGGCCGAGAAAGGAAAATATCCGAACATTAAAAGCAAAAGATCGCAGCCTTCGGCAGCTCCTACAGGAGGAATGCATTCCAGATGCAGGAGCTGCCGAAGGCTGCGATCTTTTGATGCCTGGAAGCGTTAAACGACTTCCAGACGAATCTTGTGCTGACTCAGCAACTGTGCCAGCGCCGGTACCGGCTGCTGATCGGTGACCAGACAATCGATCAGGCTGATCGGCCCCAGTCGAATCATCGCGTTACGCCCGAACTTGCTCGAATCCGCTGCCAGAATCACCTGTCGCGCGTTGGCGATGATCGCCTGGCTGACCCGGACCTCCTGATAGTCGAAGTCGAGCAGGCTGCCGTCCTCATCGATCCCGCTGATGCCGACCAAGGCGAAATCGACCTTGAACTGATTGATGAAGTCCACACTCGCCTGACCGACCACACCGCCGTCGCGGCGCACGTTGCCGCCGGTCAGCAGCACATCGAAATCATCCTTGGCGCTGAGCATCGAGGCGACGTGCAGGTTGTTGGTGATGATTTTCAGGTGGCTGTGATTGAGCAGGGCGCGGGCGATCGATTCGGTGGTGGTACCGATATTGATGAACAGCGAGGCGTGATCGGGGATCTGCGCGGCAATGGCTTCACCGATGCGTTGCTTTTCATCACGCATCTGATCGGCACGCATGGCATACGCGGTGTTTTCGACACTGGAATCGTAAGCGGCGCCACCGTGGTAGCGACGCAGCAGATTGGCTTCCGCGAGCTGGTTGATGTCGCGGCGGATTGTTTGCGGGGTGACGACGAACAGCGTGGCCATTTCCTCGATGCTCACATAGCCGCGTTCGCGGACCAGCTCGAGGATTTGCTGCTGACGGGGAGGCAGATTCATGGGGCTTCCTTTGGGCTGCCAAGCAAAATTTGCCCATGATGCCGCAGGAATCTGCTCCCTACCAGTTAGATACCCTTCTGGAACTGCACGTTGGCTTATTCGGCGTCCTCGCGCGCCCAGTCACGGGTGCGGCTGACGGCTTTTTTCCAGCCTTTGTAGAGTTTCTCTTTCTCGGTTTCGTCAAGGCTCGGTTCGAACTCGCGCTCGATCACTGCCTTGCCGCGCAGTTCTTCCAGGCTGCCCCAGAAACCGCAGGCCAGACCGGCCAGATAAGCCGCGCCGAGTGCGGTGGTTTCGCGCATTTGCGGGCGTTCGACCTGGGTGCCGAGGATGTCGGCCTGGAACTGCATGAGGAAGTTGTTCGCCACCGCACCGCCGTCCACGCGCAGGGCTTTGAGGCGTTCGCCGGAATCCTGTTGCATGGCGTCGAGTACGTCGCGGGTCTGGTAGGCGATCGACTCCAGCGCGGCGCGGATGATGTGATCCACACGTACGCCGCGCGTCAGGCCGAACAGTGCGCCACGGGCATACGGGTCCCAGTACGGTGCGCCGAGACCGGTAAACGCCGGCACCAGATACACGCCGTTGCTGTCCTTGACCTTGTTGGCAAAGTATTCGGTGTCGTGGGCGTCGTTGACGATTTTCAGTTCATCACGCAGCCATTGCACGGTCGAGCCGCCGTTGAACACGGCACCTTCGAGTGCGTAGGCAACTTCGCCGCGCGGGCCGCAGGCGATGGTGGTGAGCATGCCGTGCTGGGATTTCACCGCTTTGTCGCCGGTGTTCATCAGCAGGAAACAACCGGTGCCGTAGGTGTTTTTCGCCTGGCCCGGCTCGACGCACATCTGCCCGAACAGTGCCGCTTGCTGGTCGCCGGCGATACCGCCGATGGCGATGCCGCTCTTGGTGCGACCGTAGATTTCCGAGGACGCTTTGACTTCCGGGAGCATCTCGCGGGGGATGTCGAGGATCTCCAGCATCTTCGAGTCCCACTCCAGCGAATGGATATTGAAGAGCATGGTGCGCGAGGCGTTGGTGTAGTCGGTGACGTGCACCTTGCCGCCGGTGAATTTCCAGATCAGCCAGCTATCGACGGTGCCGAACAGCAGCTCGCCGTTGCGCGCACGCTCGCGGCTGCCTTCGACGTTGTCGAGGATCCACTTCAGTTTGGTGCCGGAGAAGTACGGGTCGGTGACCAGGCCGGTGGTGTCGCGGATGTAGTCTTCGTGGCCATCGCGCTTGAGCTGCTGGCAGATCTCGGTGCTGCGGCGGCACTGCCAGACGATCGCGTTATACACGGGGCGGCCGGTGGTCTTGTCCCAGACCACGGTGGTTTCACGCTGGTTGGTGATACCGATCGCGGCAACCTGGTCATGGTGCAGGCCGGCCTGGGCCAGCGCTTCAACCATCACCGCGCTCTGGGTGGCGAAGATTTCCATCGGGTCGTGCTCGACCCAACCGGCCTGCGGGTAATGCTGAACGAATTCGCGCTGCGCGGTGCAGACTACGTTCGCGTCGCGGTCGAAGATGATCGCGCGCGAACTGGTCGTACCCTGATCAAGGGCAATGATGTAGTTCTTGTTCTGAATGTCGGTCATGTCGATTGCCTTGGACGAAAAAAACGAGAGTGGGCCGTGGCGCCGGCTCGGATGGGCAGGAGCCGGCGCCGACTGTTTCAAGAAGTTCTTGGTTTGCCGTCAATGGCCGGTTCTGCATCCTTTGTAGCAGGTGTGGCGCCGGTCAGGTGACGGGCGATGAGCCCGCGATACCCGGCAGCGCCGAGGCAGGCACCGACAATCGGTGCAAAAATCGGAATCAGGAAATACGGAATATCACGACCACCGGTGAAGGAAATTTCACCCCAACCGGTAAAGAAAGTCATCAGTTTCGGACCGAAGTCACGCGCAGGGTTCATCGCGAAACCGGTCAACGGACCCATCGCACTGCCGATCACGGCAATCAGCAGACCGATCAGCAGTGGCGCCATGGGGCCGCGTGGCAGGCCGTTGTTGTCATCGGTCAGGGCCATGATTACGCCCATCAGGATCGCGGTGATGATCATCTCGACCAGAAATGCCTGGGCCGTCGACAGCACCGGGTTCGGGTAGGTGGAGAACACCGACGCCAATTCAAGGCTGGCGGCCGAGCCACGAATCATCTGGTGGGTTTGTTCGTAATCGAAGAACAGATTGCTGTAGAGCGTGTAGACCAGCAATGCGCCGCAGAAGGCGCCGGCAATCTGCGAAAGGATGTAGAACGGCAGTTTGCGCTTTTCGAAGTCAGCGAAGATTGCCAGAGCAATGCTCACTGCCGGGTTCAGGTGCGCGCCGGAAACCCCGGCGGTGAGGTAGATCGCCATGCTCACGCCGACGCCCCAGATGATGCTGATCTCCCACAGGCCGAAGCTGGCACCTGCGACTTTGAGCGCGGCGACACAACCGGTGCCGAAGAAGATCAGAAGGGCGGTGCCCAGAAACTCGGCCATGCATTGGCCGGAAAGCGATGGTTGCGGTAAAGCAGCTGTCATTGAAAACCTCGGTTCTTTTTCTTGTGTGGCGCCTTGCCAACGGAGCAGGGCGCGATCTTCACCGGGTCGGAATCCCCATTCGGTTCCCGGGTTACTGCTGGGTACTGCGTTGAGCATGATTCTTACATTATTCAGATTCGAAAAAATATAGACAAGAAACAAACCTGTCAAAGGTCGAAAGTGAACTGTCGGTCACAATAAAACTATTCGCCATGTGAATGATCAGCGCGGCGATCAGCTTGAATGCAGCGCGAAGCCACGGGATTCGCGGCTTGGAATAGAGCCTTTTGCCCAACGATGACCTAGAATCCGCCGCAGGTTTTTTCAAAGATTGCCGAACCCGGAGCTGCCATGACCCCAGCGTTGGACTTGTTGAAAAAAGTTCGTGCCGAACATCGCGTGCACAGTTACGAACATGATCCGAAGGCCGCGTCCTACGGGCTGGAGGCGGCGGAGAAGCTCGGGCTCGCACCGGCGCAAGTGTTCAAAACCTTGCTGGCCGCCAGTGAAAAAGGCGAACTGCTGGTGGCTGTGGTGCCGGTCGTCGGAACGCTTGATCTCAAAGGGCTGGCCCATGCCGCTGGAGTGAAGAAAGCCGAAATGGCTGATCCTGCTGCCGCGCAACGCTCCACCGGCTACCTGTTGGGCGGCATCAGCCCGCTCGGGCAGAAGAAACGCCTGCGCACCTTCATCGACAATTCCGCTCAGGGGTTCGCGACTATCTATGTGAGTGCCGGGCGGCGAGGACTGGAAGTGGAATTGGCACCGGCGGTGCTAGCCGAGCACACCCAGGCGCAGTTCGCCGATATCGGCCGGGCTTAAAATGCGCGCCAGCTGTATGAAGAAAAAATTGCGCTTCTGTCACTGGCACTGATCCGGGCCGCCGTTGCATGCTCGGTCGACCAATTCAGGGAGAAAATCATGCAGCTTGCGTTTCATCAGGTCGACGCGTTCAGTGATCGGCCGTTCAGTGGCAACCCGGCGATGGTCTATCGGCTCGACAGCTGGCTGGCCGATGACTTGATGCAGAAGATCGCCGCCGAACACAACCTGGCGGAGACTGCGTTTCTGGTGCGCGAAGGGCAGGCCTGGCATATCCGCTGGTTCACCCCGACCACCGAAGTGCCGCTGTGCGGGCATGCGACCCTGGCCAGCGCGTTTGTACTGTTCGAAATCTATAAGGAAAGCGCCGAGCGCATCGACTTCATCTGCAAGTCCGGGCCGCTGAGTGTCAGCCGCGAAGGCGACCGGCTGTGGCTGGATTTCCCGACCATCGTGCCTTCGGAAATCGGCGTGACGCTGGATGTCGAGCGGGCGCTGGGTGTCGAGGCTGTTGATGTGCTCGGCTCCAACGAACTGTTCGTGGTGCTGGAATCGGAGCAGGCCGTGCTCGACTGCAAACCGGACATGGCGGCGCTGGCGAAACTGCCATGGCTGGGTGCAATCGTCACCGCGCGTGGCAATCAGCACGACTTCGTCTCGCGCTATTTCGCCCCGGCGATCGGTATCAATGAAGACCCGGTGACTGGTTCGACGCATTGCAGCCTGATTCCGTACTGGTCCAAGCGTCTGGGCAAAGCGAATCTGACCGCGTGCCAGCGCTCGGCGCGGGGCGGCGAGTTGTTTTGTCGGCTGGAAGGTGAGCGGGTGAAGATTGGCGGCAATGCGACGCTGGTGGCCAGCGGTACGCTGTTTTTAGGCTGACGCAAAACCAACTGTGGGAGCGAGCCTGCTCGCGAAACCGGTCTTTCAGTCAACATCTTCGGCGACTGAAACACCGCATTCGCGAGCAGGCTCGCTCCCACAATTTTGATCCCGCGCCGATCAGAAGCTGGTGCTGAACCGACGGACGCCGTTTTCCACCGCCGGAATCTGCGCCGCCGTGCTGCCCGAAGCCTGGAACAGCACCAGGTGATCCGCCGCTACGCGAATCCCGACCTGCGCGCCAACCAGATGATCGGCGTGGCTGGGGAAGATCGATTCCAGCTGCGCGCCGGTCGGCAGTTGCAGGCGATACAAGGTCGCCGCGCCGAGGAATGTCTTGCCGACAATCTGCGCCTTCAACGCGCTGTCCGGCGCGTAAACAATGTCATCCGGACGCAACAGCACATCCACCGCACCGCCAATCGGCCAGGTGTAAGCACGGTTGCCACGCAGTTCACCGAGTTCGGTCTGCACCGATTCCGGGGTGACGAGCTGGCCGCGAATGAAATAGCCCTGACCGATGAAACTGGCGACATACGGCGTCGCCGGTTCGTGATAGAGGTTATAGGGCGTATCCCACTGTTCCAGCCGACCTTCCTTGAACACGCCAACGTGATCGCTGACGGCGAAGGCTTCTTCCTGATCGTGGGTGACCAGAATCGCACTGGTACCACGGGCCTTGAGGATGTCGCGCACCTCATGGCTGAGCTTGCGACGCAGTTCGCCATCGAGGTTGGAGAACGGCTCGTCGAGCAGCAGCAACTGCGGCTCCGGCGCCAGGGCGCGGGCGAGGGCGACGCGCTGTTGCTGACCGCCGGACAATTCGTGGGGGAAGCGCTTGCCGAGGTTTTTCAGGTTGACCAGTTCCAGCAGCTCTTCGACCACGCGCGCCTTGTTCGGGTGCTTGCGAATGCCGAAAGCGATGTTGTCGGCCACGCTCAGGTGCGGGAACAGCGCGTAGTCCTGAAACACCATGCCGATCCGGCGTTTCTCCGGCGCCAGGGTAAAACCGGCACTGGACAGGGTTTCGCCACCGAGGGTGATTTCGCCTTCATGCACCGGTTCGAAACCGGCGATTGCGCGCAGGGTGGTGGTCTTGCCGCAGCCGGACGAGCCGAGCAGGCAGCCGATGTCGCCGGCGTTGAGGTGCAGATTGAGGTTCTGCACCACGCGTTGATCTTGGTAGCCGCAAGCGAGGTTGCGCAGGTTCAGCAGTAATTCATGGCTCATGCGTGGTGATATGCCGGTTCGACGAGGAACTCGAGCAGGGCCTTCTGTGCGTGGAGACGGTTTTCTGCCTGATCCCAGGCGACGGAGCGCGGGTCATCGAGCAGGTCGAGACTGATTTCTTCGCCACGGTGCGCCGGCAGGCAGTGCATGAACAGCACGTCCTCGGCAGCGAGGTCGAGCAAGGCACGGTTGACCTGAAACGGCGCGAACAGCTTGAGGCGCTTGGCAGTTTCCTCTTCCTGACCCATCGAAGTCCAGACATCGGTGCTGACCAGATGCGCGCCGCGTACGGCGTCTTGCGGATCGCGGACAATCGTCACGCGATCGCCAGCCTGAGCGACGAATGCCGGGTTCGGCTCGTAACCTTCCGGGCAGGCAACGCGCAACTGGAAGTCGAACTGGATCGCCGCTTCTATATAGCTGTTGCACATGTTGTTGCCGTCACCGATCCAGGCCACGGTCTTGCCCTGGATCGAGCCACGGTGTTCGAGGAAGGTCTGCATGTCGGCGAGCAACTGGCACGGGTGCAGATCATCGGACAGGCCGTTGATCACCGGCACGCGCGAGTTGGCGGCGAATTCGGTGAGGGTGCTGTGGGCGAAGGTGCGGATCATCACCGCATCGAGCATGCTCGACATGACGATGGCGCAATCGCTGATCGGCTCGCCACGGCCCAGTTGGGTGTCGCGCGGGGACAGGAAGATTGCCTGGCCGCCGAGCTGGATCATGCCGGCCTCGAAGGAGATCCGGGTACGGGTCGAGGATTTTTCGAAGATCATCCCCAGCACGCGGTTTTTCAGAGGCTCGAACAGTACGCCGCGGTTACGCAGGTCCTTGAGCTCAACGCCTCGACGGATCACGCTGACCAGCTCTTCGGGCGTGCAATCCATCAGGGAGAGAAAGTGCCTTGCGCTCATCATTGACTACCTTTTTGCTACAGACCGCAGATGCTCAAAGCCTTGTTTAACGGAACAACGGGCGAGACCTGCGGCGTAAGCCGCACGGGGCGACGAAATAGGGGAAGGCGCGATATTGACACTAAATGTCGCGTTTTTCCAATAGGGTACTTTTGTCTGCGGGATTCGGAGCGCGGACCGAGCATTTCGATCACGCATATTGAAGCCGGATTCAGTACAGCGGTGAGCCTCTTTGTACACTGGCGCCGCCGCGCTTGGCAATGCGCCGCGACGGCAACGCAGCGGTCCTGGTCGGTTTGCGAACGCTGCGCCACCGATTCGCTTGGTCGGATGTTCAGACTGAAACATTTGCTAAAGCAAAGTGCTGGGTTATAAATAAGTTTCGAGCGACGCAGGAAGCCTCCGCATGGAATCGAAAGAACAACTGTTAATGGAGCTGCTGGGCCACACGGCTCGCTCTCTGACCCATCTCACCGCGTCAGTCACCTCGATGTCTTTCGAGTTGCTGCGCAGTGACGACGAAGTGGTCAAATCCGCCGGCCGACACATGATCGATCGCATGGCCACCATCAGCGCCGGGCTCGATGAGCACTGGCGGTTGATCGGCGAGCTCACCGGCGTCCACGTCGCCCACGAGCAGATCGAAACCATCCAGGAAATCCAGCTGGCCGCACCGCCGCAGTTGCCTTCGAACTGATCGCGACGGTTTATCGGCTGCCCTGATAACCGTCGATTCACGAGACGAACGTCGCTGGCGCCTGCTCCGCGCACGGGCCATAGTTTTGTTCCCGCGGGCGTGATTGCCTGCCCCCGAACAAGACAGAGACTGGCCATGACCAAGACTCTTCACCACCGTGCGTGCCACCTGTGCGAAGCCATTTGCGGGCTGACCATCGAAACTACGGAAATCGATGGCGATGTCGCGATCACCTCGATCAAGGGCGATGCCCTCGACACCTTCAGCCGCGGCCATATCTGCCCGAAAGCCGTGGCCCTGCAAGATATTCAGAACGATCCCGACCGGCTGCGTCAGCCAATGCGCCGCGTCGGCAGCGAATGGCTGCCGATCGAATGGGACGAGGCGTTTGCGCTGGTGGCCGAGAAACTCGCGGCGATTCAGGAACGTCACGGCCAGAACGCCGTTGCGGTGTATCAGGGCAATCCGAGCGTGCACAACTACGGCCTGATGACCCACAGCAATTACTTCCTGGGGTTGCTGAAAACCCGCAATCGTTATTCGGCCACTTCAGTCGATCAACTGCCGCATCACCTCAGCAGCTATCTGATGTACGGCCACGGTCTGCTGTTGCCGATCCCGGACATCGACCACACCGATTTCATGCTGATTCTCGGCGGCAATCCGCTGGCGTCCAACGGCAGCATCATGACCGTGCCGGATGTCGAGAAGCGCCTGAAGGCTATTCAGGCACGTGGCGGCAAAGTGGTGGTGGTCGATCCGCGGCGCAGCGAAACCGCAGCGATGGCCGATCAACATGTATTCGTTCGCCCGGGCGGCGATGCGGCGCTGTTGTTCGGCATGCTCAATACGCTGTTCAGCGAATGCCTGACCCGCGACAGCCATTTGCCGGTCGATGGCCTCGACGAAGTGCGAAACGCCGTGGCTGAATTCAGCGCCGAAGCGATGAGCCCGCTTTGCGCAGTGCCTGCCGAACAGATCCGCCAACTGGCGCGCGACTTCGCTGCCGCGCCAAGCGCCGTCTGCTATGGACGCATGGGCGTTTCGACCCAGGCCTTCGGTACCTTGTGTCATTGGGTGGTGCAGTTGATCAACCTGGTCACCGGCAACCTCGACCGCGTTGGTGGTGCACTGTGCACCGAACCCGCTGTGGATCTGGTGGCGTCGACCTCGGGCGGGCATTTCAACAAATGGCAGAGCCGGGTTTCCGGTCGTCCTGAATACGGCGGCGAGTTGCCGGTCTCGGCGCTGGCCGAAGAAATGCTCACCGACGGGGAGGGACAGATCCGCGCGCTGATCACCGTCGCCGGCAACCCGGTGTTGTCGACACCCAACGGCCGGCAACTGGAACAGGCGCTGGACGGCCTCGACTTCATGCTCAGCATCGACCTGTACATCAACGAAACCACGCGCTATGCCGATCTGATCCTGCCGTCGACCTCGGCGCTGGAAAACGATCACTACGACACCACTTTCAACCTGTTTGCGGTGCGTAACGTGACCCGCTTCAATCGCGCCATCCTCGCCAAGCCCGAGGGTGCGCTGCACGACTGGGAGATCTTCGTCGGCTTGGCCAAGGCCTTCGCCGAGAAAACCGGCAAGGAGCTGAAACCAACGATGCCGCCGGCGAAGATGATCGACATGGGCCTGCGCATGGGCCGCTACGGCGATGCGTCCGAGCACAAGTTGTCGTTGGCGACGCTGTTCGATCATCCGCATGGCGTGGATCTGGGTGCGCTGAAACCGAATCTGGCATCACGTCTGAAAACGCCGAATCAGCGTATCCAGGCCGCACCGCCGGAAATTCTCGCTGACCTCGCTCGCTTTGCCGCGTTGCAGGCGCCGGCTGCCGATGAATTGTTGATGATCGGCCGCCGCCATGTGCGCAGTAACAATTCGTGGATGCACAACTTCCATCGACTGGTGAAGGGCAAGCCGCGGCATCAGTTGCTGATGCACCCGGATGATCTGGCCAGCCGTGGCCTGGCCGACGGGCAACGGGTTCGGGTGAGTTCGCGGGTCGGGCAGATCGAGGTGGAAGTGCTCGCCAGTCTCGACATGATGAAAGGCGTGGTCAGCCTGCCCCACGGTTGGGGCCACGCGCGCCCGGGCGTGCAGATGGCGATCGCCAGCGGCCAGCCGGGGTCGAGCGCCAACGACCTGACCGACGAGTGCCAGCTTGACGAACTGTCGGGCAACGCGGCGTTGAACGGTGTGCCGGTGACAGTGGCGGCGGCTTGAGCGGGTCTGTCGGGGAGACCGAGCATGGCGCTCGGGATTCCGTTACAATGCGCCACCGTGCCGACCTCTGAGTCGGAAAGTTCAGCCGAGGTGCTCCATGGATATCATCGAAACGATTAAAGAGCAGATTGCCAACAACACCATTCTGCTTTACATGAAAGGCTCGCCGAATGCCCCGCAGTGCGGCTTTTCCGCAAAAGCTGCGCAAGCCGTGATGGCCTGTGGTGAAAAGTTCGCGTACGTGGACATCCTGCAGAACCCGGAAATCCGCGCCAACCTGCCAAAGTACGCCAACTGGCCGACTTTCCCGCAACTGTGGGTCGGCGGTGAGCTGGTCGGCGGCAGCGACATCATGACCGAGATGGCTGCAGACGGTTCGCTGCAAAGCACCATCAAGGCGGCTGTCGAAGCGGCAGCGGCGAACAAGTCCGAAGCCTGATTCTACGTTCATAGAGTTTCGCTCGACGACGCGTCTCCCGTAGGAGCTGTCGAGTGAAACGAGGCTGCGATCTTTTGATCTTCGGCCAGCAAAAAGCCCCGCACCTCGAAAGAGGGCGGGGCTTTTTGTTGGTTATATGAGTTGACTGAGTATCAAGGCTGAAATCGATAAAGATCGCAGCCTCGTTTCACTCGACAGCGCCTACTCTTCGCCCATCTGCGACTGCAGATAGTTTTCCAGACCGATCTTGTCGATCAGGCCGAGCTGGGTTTCCAGCCAGTCGATGTGTTCTTCTTCCGACTCGAGAATGTCTTCGAGCAGTTCACGGCTGCCGAAGTCGCCAACGGTTTCGCAATGGGCGATGGCGGCTTTCAGGTCAGCGTGGCCGGTCTTTTCGATGCGCAGGTCGCATTCGAGCATTTCGCGGGTGTGTTCGCCGATGTGCAGCTTGCCCAGGTCCTGAACGTTCGGCAGGCCTTCAAGGAACAGGATGCGCTTGATCAGCTTGTCCGCGTGTTTCATCTCGTCGATGGATTCGTGATATTCGTGCTTGCCGAGCTTGTTCAGACCCCAATCTTCATACATGCGCGCATGCAGGAAGTACTGATTGATCGCGACCAGCTCATTGGCAAGGATCTTGTTGAGATGCTGGATGACTGTAATGTCGCCTTTCATGATCGGAGTCCTGCCCTGTATTAACTGTATATAAGGCGGAGTTTGAGCTTGGTGTTTATAAGTGTCAAACCTAAGTTATTGAATAATAAATGAAAATTAATCGGAATAAGAATGTTTGTGTTCCGCGTCTGGACGCTAAGCAATTGATTTTCAGGCATAAAAAAACCGGACGCGAAGTCCGGTTCTTTGAAATGGGGGCATTTACGCAGCAGTAAATTCTACAGGGTAAGGGATCGCGGCCTGGGCGGTTTGCAGCTTGGTCAGGGTTTCGCGGACCACTTCCTTGGCAAGGCAGGCGCATTTGCCGCACTGGCTGGCGACGCCGGTGGCCTGGCGAACTTCTTTGTAGCTGCAGCAACCTTCATAGATCGCTTCGCGGATCTGTCCGTCGGTGACGCCAGTGCAGAGGCAAACATACATAAGTAAGAACCGTCGCTGGTTGTGACTCAATTGCGATGGATCTTAATGTTAACGAGAATGATTGTCAAAGTGCTTTCGGAACGCTTCCCAGCCAATTTCCCAGCGACTGACGAACGGTATTTTCCAAATGCGCGTCTGACCCCATGAATACGCAGTGGATAACCGAACAGGGAAAATCCGTTACGGACAGGCCAAACACGCAGTGTATGATGGTCGTCCCTTGCGAAGAGGGTTCGTGTCACAGGGCTGTCGCCTGAGGGTGACAGGCTGGCCCGGACCCTGAACTTCAAGTTTCTACACCAGGAGATATCAATGAGCGTACTCGTAGGCAAACAAGCCCCAGACTTCACCGTCCCGGCCGTACTCGGCAATGGCGAGATCGTTGACAGCTTCACCCTGTCCTCGGCCATCAAAGGCAAATACGGCCTGGTGTTCTTCTACCCGCTGGACTTCACCTTCGTCTGCCCGTCCGAGCTGATCGCTCTGGACAACCGCATGGCTGACTTCAAGGCGCGCAACGTTGAAGTGATCGCTGTGTCGATCGACTCGCACTTCACCCACAACGCCTGGCGCAACACTCCAGTGAACAATGGCGGCATCGGCCAGGTGAAATACACCATGGCTGCCGACATGAAGCACGACATCGCCAAGGCTTACGACGTTGAATCCGAAGGCGGCGTGGCTTTCCGCGGCGCGTTCCTGATCGACGACAAAGGCGTGGTTCGCTCGCAGATCATCAACGACCTGCCGCTGGGCCGTAACATGGAAGAGCTGATCCGTCTGGTCGACGCGCTGCAATTCCACGAAGAGCACGGCGAAGTGTGCCCGGCCAACTGGAAGAAAGGCGACAAAGGCATGAACGCTTCGCCAGAAGGCGTTGCGGCTTACCTGACCGAGAACGCTGCGGCCCTGTAAGGCGCAACGTCGAGGTACAAAAAAACCGGCCCATGTGGCCGGTTTTTTTATGCGCGGGATTTGTTTGCCGACGATCAGTCGTCGAAGTCTTCCCAGCCGCCCATCTGTTTCCAGCGATTGACGATGCCGCAGAACAGCTCAGCGGTCTTTTCGGTGTCGTAGCGCGCCGAGTGCGCCTCACGACCGTCGAAATCGATGCCGGCGGCCTGACAGGCTTTCGCCAGCACGGTCTGACCGTACGCCAGACCCGCCAGAGTCGCCGTGTCGAAACTGGAGAACGGGTGGAACGGGTTGCGCTTCATGTCCAGCCGCGCGACTGCGGCGTTGAGAAAGCCCAGATCGAAGCTGCTGTTGTGCCCGACCAGAATCGCCCGCTTGCAGCCGTTGGCTTTCAGGGCCTTGCGGATGCCACGGAAAATATCAGTCAGCGCGGTTTCTTCACTGACGGCCATGCGCAGCGGATGATCAAGCTTGATCCCGGTGAACTCCAGCGCTGCCGCTTCAACGTTCGCACCTTCGAATGGCTCGACGCGGAAGAAGTAGGTGTGATCCGGGTAGACGAAACCCTTTTCATCCATGGCGATGGTGGTCGCGGCAATCTCCAGCAGGGCATCGGTGGCTGCGTTGAAGCCACCGGTTTCTACGTCGACGACAACCGGCAGGTAGCCGCGAAAACGCGCTGCCATCGGGTGACGGGAACCGCCGCCACCACTTTGACCGTCCAGCTCATCGTCGAAATGCTCTTCACTCACGCGTGTTCCTCCAGCAGGCGCCAGCGCAGTTTTTCACCGGCGCGCAGCGGGATAACGGTCAGCTCGCCAAATGGCAGGCTGGTTGGGGCAGTCCATTCTTCGCGAACCAGGGTGATGCGATCGGTGTTTGCCGGCAGGCCGTAGAAACGCGGGCCGTTGAGGCTGGCGAAGGCTTCGAGCTTGTCCAGCGCATTACGCTGTTCAAACGCTTCGGCATACATCTCGATGGCGGCGTAGGCGGTGTAGCAACCGGCGCAACCGCAGGCGGCTTCCTTGGCGTGCTGGGCGTGGGGCGCCGAGTCGGTGCCGAGGAAGAACTTGGCGCTGCCGCTGGTGGCGGCATCGAGCAAGGCTTCCTGATGGGTGTTGCGCTTGAGGATCGGCAAGCAATAGAAATGTGGCCGAATCCCGCCCACCAGCATGTGATTACGGTTGTACAACAGGTGGTGCGCGGTGATGGTCGCGCCGACGTTGGCCGAAGCCTCGTTGACGAATTGCACGGCGTCACCGGTGGTGATGTGCTCGAACACCACTTTCAGCGTCGGGAAGCGCTCGACCACGCGGCGCATGTGCTCATCGATGAAGATTTTTTCGCGGTCGAACACATCGACGTCGCCACGGGTGACTTCACCGTGGATCAACAGCGGCATGCCGACTTCGGCCATGGCTTCCAGCGCCGGGAAGATCTTGTCGATGCTGGTCACGCCGGAATCGGAATTGGTGGTCGCGCCGGCCGGGTAAAGCTTGGCGGCGTAGACGAAACCGCTGGCCTTGGCCTGACGAATTTCTTCCGGTTGGGTGCGGTCGGTGAGGTACAGCACCATCAACGGCTCGAACTGACTGCCGGCCGGGCGGGCAGCGAGAATGCGCTGACGATAGCCGTCGGCTTCAGCGGCGTTGCGCACCGGCGGTACCAGGTTCGGCATGATGATCGCGCGCCCGAAGGTGCGGGCCACATCGGCAACGGTATTGGTCAACACGGCACCATCGCGAAGATGAATGTGCCAGTCGTCGGGACGCAGCAGGGTCAGGCGGTCGGACATGAGGGGATTCCAGGCGGGTCAAACTGAGGCGAATGCTACCGGAAAAGACTCTTGCAGGCACCCGCTATCAAGTTTTGCCACAAGCGTCCGATATCCCGAAGGTATGCCGTAAACATTGTGTGAATCGGTGTTTGTGTTTCACAAGCCAATGGAGCCTCCCGTGCGCCAGCGTTATTTAGCCCTGCTCAGTGTGTTTGCCAGCCTTCCCGCGATGGCGCTGACTTACCAGACCCGTCTGGAGAACATTGAGTGGACGGTCGCCGGCGACAAGTTCGAATGCCGCCTGACGCAACCGATCACTGATTTCGGCTCGGGCGAATTCGTGCGCAAGGCCGGTGAGCAGGCGATCTTTCGCCTGAATGCCTACAACGCCATGCTTGGTGGCGGCTCGGCGACGTTGCTCGCTGCCGCTGCACCGTGGCAACCGGGGCGCGGCGATATCAATCTGGGCTCGGTACGGCTGGGCAGTGGCAATGTGTTGTTCAACAGCTCGCAATCCCAGGCCGGTGGGCTGATCAGCGGTCTGCTGGACGGCCGTAGCCCGGTAGTTCGCCGTGCGTCTGGCGATGGCCGGGTGTCGGAAGTGCGTTTGCTGCCGGTGAAATTCAGCAAGGCGTTCAACGACTATCAAGGCTGCGTGGCGAAATTGCTGCCGCAGAATTTCGACCAGATCAAGCAGTCGCAGATAGGCTTTCCCGGCGAAGGCGTTGAGCTGGACCCGGCTGCCAAGGCCAAGCTGCAAGTGATGCTCGAATACATGAAGGCCGACCCGACGGTGAACCACATTGACCTCGACGGCCATTCCGACAACAGCGGCAATCGTCTGACCAACCGCGAATTGTCGCGCCGCCGCGCGCTGGCGGTAGTCGATTTCTTCAAGGCCAACGGCATTCAGGAATCGCAGATCACCGTGCGTTTCCACGGCGAGCAGTATCCGATCGTGCCGAACACCAGCAAGGCCAATCGTGCGAAGAATCGCCGGGTCAACGTGAAACTGTCGCGTGTGGCACCGACCACAGCCCCTGCGCCAGCGCCGCAAGCGAGTACGCCAGCCACCGCCGCAGCGACTTCCTGACTCGCCGGTCATCGTCGCGCTCTCGACAGATTCTGTCGCTTTGTCGTCTTAAGCTGTCGCGCCTCTGTAAATTATCGCGTTTGAGCGGTAGACTCCCCGGCTTTCCGTAGAACCCCGTGGAGTGATGGCATGGCGGACGTAAACAAGGTCGTTCTGGCGTATTCCGGCGGCCTGGACACTTCGGTGATCCTCAAGTGGCTGCAGGATACTTATAACTGTGAAGTGGTGACTTTCACCGCCGATCTCGGTCAAGGCGAAGAGGTCGAGCCGGCCCGCGCCAAGGCTCAGGCCATGGGCGTCAAAGAAATTTACATCGACGATCTGCGCGAAGAGTTCGTGCGTGATTTCGTGTTCCCGATGTTCCGCGCCAACACCGTTTACGAAGGCGAGTACCTGCTGGGTACCTCCATCGCCCGTCCGCTGATCGCCAAGCGCCTGATCGAAATCGCCAACGAAACCGGCGCCGACGCCATTTCCCATGGCGCCACCGGCAAGGGCAACGACCAGGTGCGCTTCGAACTGGGCGCCTACGCGCTCAAGCCAGGCGTGAAAGTGATCGCCCCTTGGCGCGAGTGGGACCTGCTGTCGCGCGAGAAGCTGATGGACTACGCCGAGAAGCACGCGATCCCGATCGAACGCCACGGCAAGAAAAAATCCCCGTACTCGATGGACGCCAACCTGCTGCACATCTCCTATGAAGGCGGCGTGCTGGAAGACACCTGGACCGAGCACGAAGAAGACATGTGGCGCTGGACCGTCTCCCCGGAGAAGGCTCCCGACACCCCGCAATACCTGGAACTGACTTACCGCAACGGCGACATCGTCGCGCTGGACGGCGTCGAAATGACCCCGGCCACCGTACTGGCGACGCTGAACAAGATCGGCGGCGAGCACGGCATCGGTCGTCTCGACATCGTCGAAAACCGTTACGTCGGCATGAAGTCCCGTGGCTGCTACGAGACCCCGGGTGGCACCATCATGCTGCGCGCTCACCGCGCCATCGAATCGATCACTCTGGACCGCGAAGTCGCTCACCTCAAAGACGAGCTGATGCCCAAGTACGCCAGCCTGATCTACACCGGCTACTGGTGGAGCCCTGAGCGTCTGATGCTGCAACAGATGATCGACGCTTCGCAGGTCAACGTGAACGGCGTAGTGCGCCTGAAGCTGTACAAGGGCAACGTCATCGTGACCGGCCGCAAGTCCGACGATTCGCTGTTCGACGCCAACATCGCCACCTTCGAAGAAGATGGCGGCGCTTACAACCAAGCCGATGCGGCGGGCTTCATCAAGCTCAACGCGCTGCGCATGCGCATTGCTGCCAACAAGGGCCGCAAGTTGTTCTGAGTGGCTCAGACCGACGCGCAATAAAAAAGGCGGCCTGTTCAGGGCCGCCTTTTTTTCATCTTTTTTTCTGGTTCATCAGGCTCCCTCGTGTATCTGCGCGCAGTCTTGACCCGGTTCAGCTGGTTCGTCCCAGTAATGTCACCGTCTGCGAACACAGGTTATATACGATGCACAGTGTGGCTCCTGAGCCTTTCTTGGCCTGCCTGATCTGCTGCAATGCGGAGTGGGCAAGCGCGTCCGACGCATGATTACAAAGAAATACGAGAACCCGCGCGTGCTTTTTATCGACGCCTTTTAGCGTTTCGAAGATGGCATCGAATTCCTTCGCTGCATCAACTTCTCTTGCGTCAATGATGTTCAGTTCACTTACCCAGGGTGACAGCTTGATATTCTGCATAACCGGATGGGTTGGGTCGCGTGGACCGAGCGGTGGGTCCGGCGCGTTGTGAACTCTGCAGGGAATCGGCACTCGGCCTGGTCCGGTTTTGCCCGACACGATGCAACTGGTCAGCTCAAAAGCACAACGCTCGCCTGCTTCGCGAAAGGATTCATCCCTCTGGTTATTTTGAGTGGTTTTCAAAAAGCTTTTGTCTTTGCCGAAGTCTGAAGGCGAGTAAAGCGAGCGATGATTGAAGTTGAGAGTGATAAAGAACAGGAATAACAAGTAAAAGGGGAAACTGATCAGAAACCAGACGTAAATTTCCCGGTCCTTGTTATCGAGAAATGGTAACGATACCGCCGCCGAGGTTTCCGAAAGAATTGCAAATATGGCGATGACTGTCATGGGGTTGGTGATTTTGTTTTTTATCTTTAGCATTGTTTTGCTTCTACATGGTTTGTCTAGTTTAAGTTGGTTGTTTCAGCGATAGTAAAGGCGCTTGTGTAAGTGCGCGGCTGTTAACTAAAGTTTTATAGAATCAACGATGTTGTGTCGAACAGGTGGTTGTGTCGGTTCGTTACGTCGTATGTCCCAGTGCTTGCCCAAGGCCAATTTGACAGGTAAATCATCGTGTATGAAGGTTCGTAATTGCGCCTGTTGAAGTTTTCCAACGACCCACCATGGCGTAGGACTCGACTGCATGAAGATCAAACTCCGCCGGTGTATGAAAGATCGGAAGGCGGTTGCAATGGGGCAAGGGCAGCGAATTTGTGGGAATTATCCTCAATGCCTGTAGGGAATGTCTCTGGATGCAAATGCGTGTAAAAGTTGCCATGCCTTGAAGCAAGTGACTGGGATATCGTGCGTGTTCTAAAAATTCGAACAGCGAAAACTGGACTTGCCCATGAATAAAGTGCTGATCGTGGATGACCACCCCGTCATTCGACTTGCGGTACGTATGCTGATGGAACGGCATGGCTACGAAGTCATTGCAGAAACGGATAATGGCGTTGATGCACTACAAATTGCTCGTGAACAAATACCCGATCTTGTCATCCTGGATATTGGAATACCCAAACTCGACGGGCTGGAAGTTATTGCGCGCCTGACCTCCACTGCCATGCCGGTGAAAGTGCTGGTGCTGACTTCCCAGGCTCCCGGGCATTTTTCAATGCGTTGCATGCAATCGGGCGCAGCGGGCTACGTGTGCAAACAGCAGGATCTGACCGAATTGCTCAGTGCGATCAAGGCAGTACTGTCCGGCTACAGTTATTTTCCCAATCAGGCGCTGCACACCGTGCGCACCAGTCTGGGCAATGCGAGTGAAGCGGACATGGTTGATCGTCTGTCCGGGCGGGAAATGATGGTGTTGCAGCAGTTGGCGCGCGGCAAGACCAACAAGGAAATCGCCGATGGCATGTTTTTAAGCAACAAGACTGTGAGTACCTACAAGACTCGCCTGTTGCTGAAACTCAATGCGCGCTCTCTGGTTGATCTGATCGAGCTGGCGCAGCGCAACGGCCTGGTTTGAACGATTCGACAGCTGAGAACGTCATGGGCCGATCAAGCTCGGTTGTCGCAGAAAATGAAAAGCCTCCGTCTAGGGAGGCCTTCAGATATCACAGATCATAATCGTAGTCGGCCAATTGCCTTTGCAGTCGGCGCTCCTCAAGCAGGTTGTCGATTGTGCGACGCTTGCTAAGGTTGGTCTTGGCCACTTCAACCACCGGTTCGACCTCATCGGCGTCGGTGGCAATAAGATCCTCTTCTACATCCAGTTGCTCTGTGTCGGTACTCATGAAGTCAACTCCCGGCTAAGACTGCCTTTGGCGCTCCTTATATCGACATTACTGCGGCGGGTAAAAAAGATTTTTTCAATCGATGGATGCGAAAAACCGATGACCGCTCAATCGTCAGAAGTTTTATGTTTGTATTCGCATAGATCTTCGATGCGGCAGCTGCCGCAGCGCGGTTTACGCGCCAGGCAAACATAACGGCCGTGCAAAATCAGCCAGTGATGAGAGTCGAGCAGGAATTCTTTCGGTACAAACTTCATCAACTTCATTTCTACTTCCACCACATTTTTCCCCGGCGCGATGCCGGTGCGATTGCTGACGCGGAAAATGTGCGTGTCGACCGCCATGGTCAATTGACGGAAAGCGGTGTTGAGCACCACGTTGGCGGTCTTGCGCCCGACGCCCGGCAAGGCTTCCAGTTCTTCCCGGGTTTGCGGGACTTCACCGCCATGACGCTCAACCAGCAGACGGCAGGTTTCGATGACGTTTTTCGCCTTGCTGTTGTAGAGGCCGATGGTCTTGATGTACTCGGACAGCCCCTCGACACCCAGCGCATGAATCGCGGCGGGTGTATTGGCGACGGGAAAGAGTTTGGCAGTCGCCTTGTTGACGCCGACATCGGTGGACTGCGCCGAAAGAATCACCGCAATCAGCAGCTCGAACGGCGAAGAGTAGGCCAGTTCGGTTTTCGGCTCGGGATTGTCTTCGTGCAGTCGGCGAAATATCTCAAGACGTTTTGCAGCATTCATGGGCGATGCGTTTCCTTGATGACAGAATTGCGGCGTGTCCACGCCTGACGGGCGGCGAGAAGCAGGCCCAGTAAAACGAAAGCGCCGGGAACCAGCGTAATCAGACGCAGCCCTTCGGGGAACAAAACCAGACCTGGCCAATGCCCCGAAAGGCCTCGGCCAAGGCTGCCACAACCGATGATCTCGCGCAGCCCGCCGACTACCAGCATGAGCGCGCCGAACATTGCGCAGCGTTTGAAGCTGACAGCGACGGGCTCGCGGAAGGCACCGTGGTATTCAAACACGACGCAGTGCAAGGCGATCAGCCCTATGTAGAGCTCAGACGTCTGCTGCCATGGCAAAAACCAGCGTTGCGCCACAATATCCGCGCAACTGGTCAACGTCGCGGCGATTATCAGGCTGGCGAGCAATGCACGGGTGCCCGTGAGGCGCTCGCGCAGCGGCGACATGCAGACGGCAAATACACCGAGTACCGCGCTGAGCATCAAGGTTATCCCCAGGGCAGCGCTGAATGTTGGTGTGGCGCCCAGTAGGGGCACCAGCATCAATAAATTCACCGTGCGCTTCATGGGCCAGTCCCCAACAGCAGCGCCCGATGCTCATCGAAATAACGCAGTGCGTCATGAATTACGTCAATGGCGGCACGGGAGGTAATGGTCGCGCCAGCGATCTGATCGAACTGCCCCTGATCCTTTTTCAGCGCCCAGCCGGCGTCTGTGGGCTCAGTACGGGATTTGCCGATGAAGGCCTGAAGCCAGGCATTCGGCCATGCACCGATGTAACCACCCAATCCTGGCGTTTCGCGCTGCTCAAGGGTTTTCACGCCTAAAAGTTTGCCATTAGCATCAATGGCAATCAGCAGTTCCAGAGTACCTGCGTAACCTTCACTGCGACTGCGCAACAGCACCGCAACTGTCTGACCGGAGCGGGTCGCTCGATAGCCGCCTGACAGCGTGCTATGGCGCAAAGCAGGCTCGGCGAGCGTCAGCGGTAGCTCCAGCGGCTGATTGTCGTAGAGCGCGGCAGGCATGACATCAAGCAATTTGCGGCTGTCGAGCAAGCGCTGCTCGCTGGCAATCTGCGGTGCACTGCTGCGCTGCAACACGTATGTCGCACTCATGCCAACGAGTGCCAGCAGCACCACCGTCGCGACACTCGCTGAGCGGTTCACGCGTTCACCTTCGACTGGCGGCTGAGGGCGAAGCGTTCGAGTGCCGGCACCAGAAGATTCATCAGCAATACCGCAAACGCGACGCCGTCCGGGTAACCACCCCACGTGCGAATCAGATAAGTCAGCAGGCCGACGCCAACACCGAACAGCAGGCGGGCAAGGGCGCTTTTCGCGCCGGACACCGGCTCGGTCACAATAAAAAATGCACCGAGCATGGTCGCGCCGCTGAGCAGGTGAAACAGCGGCGAACCATGGGAATCCGACCCAGAGCCGTTCCAGCACAATAGGCTGATGACGAACAGACTGGCGAGCATGCCCACCGGTGCGTGCCAGGAAAACATCCGCCGCTGCAACAGCCATAGGCCGCCGAGCAGAAACGCCAGATTCACCCATTCCACACCGCGCCCGCCGAAGCGGCCGAAGGCCGGGTTGCTGGCGAACAGCTCCTGCATGGTCAGGCTTTTATTGATGCGCAGACTGTCCAGTGCCGTGGCTTGCACCCACGCGTCCGGCGCCTGCGCTGGACTGAAAACCTGTTGCAGCGCCGCAAGAAAGTCCAGGCCATGAGCGGGCCAATGGGTCATCGCTTGCGGGAACAGCACCATGCTCAGGACAAAGCCAAGCATCGCCGGGTTGAACGGGTTTTTGCCGACGCCGCCATACAGATGTTTGCCGAACAACAGACCTGAAGCGGTCGCAATGACCGTCAGCCACCAAGGGCAATAAGCCGGCAGCGCGGCGGTCAGCAACATCGCACTGACCAGCGCGCTGCCATCAAGCATTGCCGCTTGCACCGCTTGCCGACGCAGACAGGCGACGCCCGCTTCGACGAGCAAAGCACTGACAACCGCCAGGGAAAGGTTGATCAACACGCCCCAGCCATACAGCCAGAATAAAGCGAGCAGACCCGGCACAGCGGCCAGCAGCACGGTGTTCATCGCCTGTTGCAGGCGATCGTCCACTGGCTCAAGGGGCGGCATGGTCTTGCACCCGGCGCTCGGCGTCACTCACGGCTTGCTCCAGTGCTGCGATCTGCTCCGGCGCAGCCTCCGCTGCCTGAGCCTTTTTCAACTCGGCGCGGCGCATGGCCAACTGGATCTTGGCTCGCTTCAGTTCGGCGTCGTTGGTAGTTGCGGGAACGGCGGGAATCACCGTTTGGCTGCTTTCCAGATTCGCCAGCGCCTGCTCGGCGGCTTCGAATTGTTGCTGCAGGACGATCAATTGCGACTGCTGCTCGAACGTCGGCGGGTGACCGAAGGCTTTCAGCGATTTGTGCAGTTGCGCTCGACTCATCGCCACATCGACCTTGGCCTTCTTCAGCGCCGCATCAGCGTTCGCGGCTTTTTGTGCACGCACCCGCTCCAGCGCAGCCTGCATCGGGTCGGCGGTCGATACTTGCGGTTGTGCCGCACGCGCGGCTCGCGCTTCACGTTCAGCCTGCTTTTGCTGTTCTTCATGCAGCAAGCGCTGGTTGCGGCGCTCGAAACGCTGGCGCGCATGGTCACGCTTTTCAGCGCGGGCGCGCTGTTCTTCGAGATCGAATGCGAGACCGCCAACCACTGGGATCGTGTTCGCAGGCAAAGGATGCATTTCTATGCAGTCAACCGGGCACGGCGCAACGCACAGATCACAACCGGTGCACTCGTCGATCAGCACCGTGTGCATGAGTTTTGCCGCGCCGACGATGGCGTCGACCGGGCACGCCTGAATGCACTTGGTGCAGCCGATGCATTCGGCCTCGCGGATAAAGGCGATTTGCGGCGGTGCCGGGCCACGGCTGATGTCCAGTTCCAGGACCGGTATTTTCAACAGCTCGGCCAGGGCGACGATGGTCTCCTCGCCGCCCGGCGGGCACTTGTTGATCGGCTCGCCGTCAACAATGCCTTGCGCATACGGTTTGCATCCGGGATGGCCGCACTTGCCGCATTGGGTCTGCGGCAGCAGGGCATCGATGCGTTGAATCAGACTCATGTTTTGATCAATCCACTGAATCCGAGAAAAATCACTGCGACCAGTCCGGCGCTGATCAGATCGATCGGCAGGCCGCGAAAGGGCAGGGGAATATCGTTGTCGACCGTGCGCTCGCGCAGGTCGCAGAACACGCTCAGCACCAGCCAGAAACCCAGCCCTGCACCCAGACTCAAAGCTGTCGCGTGCAGCAGGCCATGATCGTTTTGCGCATTGATCAAGGCCAGCCCGAGTACCCCGGCATTGCCCAGCAGCAGCGGCCACAATCCAGCGAACGGCCAATCGGGCAGGCCGCGCGCCAGCAGTTTCAGCAGCGGCGCGATCAACAACACACTCAATGGCAGAAACACGAACAGGCGCAGCGCTTCAAGCTGCAACGGCACCAATATCCACTGCCAGATCGCCTGACCGATAACGCCGACCACCACCATCAGGCACAACGTCGCCAACCCCAGCGCATGGACCTGGCGTCGGCTGCCCGCCAGCAGCGGAGCGACGCCCAGCGGCCAGTGCAACACGAAGTTGTTGAGCAGCGCAGCACTGATCAGCGTTAACACGAGTTCGGTCATGGTTCTGCCAGCGAAACGGGCGGGTGTCTCTTAAGGGTAGGCACTATCGGGCCAGATATGAAAAATCCCACCGGCATGCAGAGCACGTCGGTGGGATCGTTTTACGGCAACCTCTTACTTGATGCGCTGACCCGGCTTGGCGCCGCTGTCCGGGCTCAGCAGGTAAATCTCTTCACCACCAGGGCCCGCCGCCATCACCATGCCTTCGGAAATACCGAACTTCATTTTCCGTGGCTTGAGGTTGGCGATCATCATGGTCAGGCGACCGTCGAGCTTGGACGGGTCCGGGTAGGCGCTCTTGATCCCGGAGAACACGTTGCGTTGCTCGTCACCGATGTCGAGGGTCAGGCGCAGCAGCTTGTCGGCGCCTTCGACGTGTTCGGCCTTGACGATCAAAGCGACGCGCAAATCGATGGCGGCAAAGGCGTCGAAATCGATTTCCGGCGACAGCGGATCCTTGGCCAGTTCGCCGTTGCCCGCAGGCTTGGCTTCGCCAGTGTCGGTCTGGCTGGCGGTCAGGTCTTCTTTCGATGCGTCGGTCATGGCTTGCACTTTTACCGGGTCGATGCGGGTCATCAACGGCTTGAATTCGTTGAGCTGGTGATTAGCCAGCAGGGTGGTGTGGTCATTCCAGGTCAGCGGCGCGACGTTGAGGAACGCCTCGGCATCTGCGGCCAGCAGCGGCAGTACCGGTTTGAGGAAGATCACCAACTGGCGGAACAGGTTGATGCCGGTGGCGCAGATCGCTTGGACTTCATCCTGCTTGCCTTCCTGCTTGTTCAGCGACCACGGCGCCTTGTCGGCGATCCAGGCGTTGGCACGGTCAGCCAGGGCCATGGTTTCACGCATGGCGCGGGCGAAGTCGCGGGCCTCGTAGGCGTCGGCAATGCTCGGCGCGGCGGCGAGGAAAGCCTCGGTCAGCTCCGGCGCGGCATTGTTGCCGACCAGCAGGCCGCCGTTGCCCTTGTGGATAAACCCGGCGCAACGGCTGGCGATGTTGACCACTTTGCCGACCAGGTCGGAGTTGACCTTCTGCACGAAGTCTTCGAGGTTCAGGTCGAGGTCGTCGACGCCACGGCCAAGCTTGGCCGCGTAGTAGTAGCGCAGGTATTCCGGCGACAGATGATCCAGATAAGTGCGGGCCTTGATGAAGGTGCCGCGCGACTTGGACATTTTCTGGCCGTTGACGGTCAGGTAGCCGTGCACGTTGATGCCGGTCGGCTTGCGGTAGCCGGCGCCTTCGAGCATGGCTGGCCAGAACAGCGCGTGGAAATTGACGATGTCCTTGCCGATGAAATGATACAGCTCGGCGGTCGAGTCCTCGCCCCAGAACGCGTCGAAGTCCAGCTCCGGCGTACGGTTGCAGAGGTTCTTGAAGCTGGCCATGTAACCGATCGGCGCATCCAGCCACACATAGAAATACTTGCCCGGCTCGTCCGGGATCTCGAAGCCGAAGTACGGCGCATCGCGCGAGATGTCCCACTGCTGCAGGCCGGCATCCAGCCATTCGGCGATCTTGTTGGCCACGGCGTCCTGCAGGGTGCCGCTGCGAGTCCAGGCCTGAAGCATTTCCTGGAAATCCGGCAGCTTGAAGAAGAAGTGCTGGGAATCCTTGAGCACCGGGGTGGCGCCGGAGATGGCCGACTTCGGATCCTTCAGATCGGTCGGCGCGTAGGTCGCACCGCATTTTTCGCAGTTGTCACCGTACTGGTCTTCAGTGCCGCATTTCGGGCAGGTGCCCTTGATGAAGCGGTCGGCCAGGAACATTTTCTTTTCCGGGTCGAAATACTGCGTGATCGAGCGCTGGGCGATGTGCCCGGCGTCACGCAGCTTGAGGTAGATCTGGCTCGACAGCTCACGGTTTTCTTCGGCGTGAGTGGAGTGGAAATTGTCGAAATCGACAAGGAAGTCGGCAAAGTCGGCGCTGTGTTCAGCCTGCACGTTGGCGATCAGTTGTTCCGGGGTGATGCCTTCCTTTTCTGCGCGCAGCATGATCGCCGAACCGTGGGCGTCGTCGGCGCAGACATAAATGCATTGGTTGCCGCGATGCTTCTGGAAGCGCACCCACATATCGGTCTGGATGTATTCCAGCATGTGGCCAAGGTGAATCGAACCATTGGCGTAGGGCAGGGCGCTGGTGACGAGGATCTTGCGTGGCTCGGACATGGGGCTTCGCTACTTGATGAAACGGAGGTCGGCCACTATAAAGCGCCGGCGCATATTTTTCACCCCTGCGCCACTGGGTACTTTGAGTGTTCTTGTGGCGAGGGGATTTATCCCCGCTGGGTGGCGAAGCCGCCCCAAAACCACAAACTTCGATGCATCAGACAGTCCGAGTGCAATGGCTTTACGAGTGCTGCGCAGCCCAACGGGGATAAATCCCCTCACCACGGTGGCTTTTCAGCGCAAGTAATCTGTTCGCCTCAAATCGGTGTCCAGCGTACGATAGCCGCCATTCTTTCCAGTCTTGTTATCGGAGTTGCCCATGAGCGCCGTCACTCGCGCAGCGGTGGAAGCCGTCCTCAGCCAATACACCGACCCTTACCTCAACCAGGACCCGGTCAGCGCCGGTTGCGTGAAAAACATCGAGATCATCGGTGACCGCGTCAATGTGCAGCTGGAAATCGGCTACGCCGCCGGACTGTTCAAGAGCGGTTGGGCGCAATTGCTGCAACTGGCCATCGAAAACCTCGACGGCGTGGTCATCGCCCGTGTCGAGGTCACCAGCGTGATCGCCGCGCACAAGGCCCAGGCTCAGATTCCGGGGCTGGCCAACGTCAAGAACGTCGTCGCCGTCGCTTCCGGCAAGGGCGGCGTGGGCAAATCCACCACCGCTGCCAACCTCGCGCTGGCGCTGGCCCGGGAAGGTGCCAAGGTCGGCATCCTCGACGCCGATATCTACGGCCCGAGCCAGGGCATCATGTTCGGCATTCCCGAGCGCACCCGGCCCGAGGTCAAGGATCAGAAGTGGTTCGTGCCGCTCAAGGCTCACGGCGTGGAAGTCATGTCGATGGCCTTCCTGACCGACGACAACACGCCGATGGTCTGGCGCGGGCCGATGGTTTCCGGGGCGCTGCTGCAACTGGTCACGCAAACCGCGTGGGGCGATCTGGATTATCTGGTCATCGACATGCCACCAGGCACCGGCGACATCCAGCTGACCCTGGCGCAGAAAGTCCCGGTGGCGGGTGCGGTGATCGTCACCACGCCGCAGGATCTGGCACTGCTCGACGCACGCAAAGGCGTGGAAATGTTCCGCAAGGTCAACATTCCGGTGCTGGGCGTGGTGGAAAACATGGCCGTGCACATCTGCTCGAACTGCGGGCATGCCGAGCATCTGTTCGGTGAAGGTGGTGGCGAGAAACTGGCGACCCAGTACGGCGTCGAACTGCTGGCCTCGCTGCCGCTGTCGATGCTGATCCGCGAACAGGCCGATGGCGGCAAGCCAACCGTGATCGCCGAGCCGGACAGCCAGATCGCCATGGTCTATCAGGAACTGGCCCGCCACGTCGGCGCGCGGATCGTGTTGCAGGAAGCGGCGACACCGGCGATGCCGAACATCACCATCAGCGACGATTGATCCATCGGCAGCGCTGAAAAACCTGTGGGAGCGAGCCTGCTCGCGAAAGCGGTGTGTCATCCAGCTCATCAGTTGCCTGATACGACGCCTTCGCGAGCAGGCTCGCTCCCACATTGGCTTGTGTAATGGGACTTAGATACGCAACCCGCCATCCATCTCCAGAATCCGCCCGGTGTAGTAGTCGTTCTCGAAGATATACGCCGCCGAATGGGCAATCTCTTCGGGCTTGCCCATGCGCTTGAGCGGAATCCCCGACGTCATCTTCTCCAGCGCTTCCGGTTTCATGCCCAAAGTCATTTCGGTTTCGATGAAGCCCGGTGCGATGCCCGCGACGCGAATGCCGTAACGCGCCAGCTCCTTCGCCCAGGTCACGGTCGCCGCTGCGACGCCGGCCTTGGCTGCGGAATAGTTGGTCTGGCCGACGTTGCCTGCGCGGGAGATCGAGGAAATATTGATGATCGCGCCGCTGTTCTTCAGCTCGACCATCTTCGCCGCGACTTCACGGGTGCAGAGGAACACGCCGGTCAGGTTGACGTCGATCACCGCCTGCCACTGGGCCAGGCTCATCTTGGTCATCTCACCGTCCTTGACCTTCAACAGCAGACCATCGCGCAAAATGCCTGCGTTGTTGATCAGGCCGTGGATGGCGCCGAAGTCTGCGGCCACTTGCGCGACCATGTGCTCGACCTGTTCTTCATTGGCGACGTTGCACAGGTAGCTGCGCGCTTCGACACCTTTGGCTTTGCAGGCGGCCACGGCGTCGTCGAGTTTTTCCTGATTCAGATCGACCAGGGCCAGCTTCGCGCCCTTGCCGGCGAAATACTCGGCCATGGAACGGCCCAAACCCTGGCAACCGCCGGTGATAATGATTACTTTGTCGTTGAGTTGCATTCGCATGTCCCGCTGGCAGGTCTGAGTTGTTTTTGTTGTCGGCAACGCTCGATCGGCACCGGTCAGGCCTGGTAGCACACGAACATTTGCCCGATGCGCGCCGGTTACTTTTCGCTGCGCGCCTGTCCGTTTTCTAGACGGAACCCATTTAAGGAGTCACAAATTGAGCGCTGAAGTGGCGAAGAATGCCCGAGAATTGCTTCTCAAGGAATACCGAGGAGTGCTGTCGACCCACTCCAAATCGATGCCGGGTTTTCCCTTTGGCTCGGTTGTGCCGTATTGCCTGGACGAGCAGGGCCGGCCGCTGATCCTGATCAGCCGCATCGCCCAGCACACGCATAACCTGCAGAAAGATCCGAAGTGTTCGATGCTGGTGGGCGAGCGCGAGGCCGACGATGTGCAGGCGGTCGGGCGGCTGACTTATCTGGCCGAAGCGCAGAAGCTCGCAGAACCGGCAGCGATTGAGGCTGCCGCCGAACGCTACTACCGCTATTTCCCCGACTCGCAGAATTATCACCAGGCCCACGACTTCGACTTCTGGGTGCTCGATCCGGTGCGCCATCGCTACATCGGCGGCTTTGGTGCGATCCACTGGATCGACGATCTGACCTTGGCCAACCCGTTCGCCGGCAAGGCTGAAATCAGCATGGTCGAGCACATGAACAGCGATCATGCCAAGGCCATCGCCCATTACGTCGAGCTGGCCGGGCTGCCGAACAGTGTGCCGGCGCAACTGGCCGGCATCGACAGCGAGGGCATGCACCTGCGCATCGGTCAGGCCGTCTACTGGTTGCCCTTCGCGGCGCCATGTAATACGCCGACACAAGTGCGCGAGGCCTTGGTTTCTCTGGCTCACGCCCAGTCCTGGCCGAAAAAAGCGCAAAGTTAAGCTTGAATTCACGCAAGGGCGACGTCATCTAGGGCTTACTGCAAGGCATTTCTTGCGTTGAGGAAACTTTGATGCGCCCTTTTCTGTTGCTCTTTCTGCTGTTTCCAGTGCTGGAGCTGTTCGTATTCGTCAAAGTGGCAGGCTCTATCGGGTTCTTCCCGGCCCTGCTGCTGATCATTCTCGGCTCGATGTTCGGTGTGTTCGTGCTGCGCGTCGCCGGTCTGGCCACCGCATTGCGTGCCCGGGAAAGCCTGAATCGCGGCGAGTTGCCCGCGCAGACCATGCTCGAAGGCCTGATGCTGGCGCTGGCTGGTGGCCTGTTGATCATTCCCGGCTTCATCAGTGACGTCGTCGGTCTGGTGATGCTGTTGCCGGTCACCCGTCGTCTGCTGGCGAACAAGATGCGCCAGCGCGCCGAAGATCAGGCCATGCGTCAGCGCGCCTTCGCCGACGACCTGCAACCCCGTGGCGGCCCGGCCCCGCGCGAGCCGCTCGGTCGAGAGCCGAATGTGATCGAAGGCGAGTTCGAACACCGCGACAACAAGTGATATCAGCATCGACACGGCACCCTCGGGTGCCGTGCTCGTTTATGGCGCTTTTTTACTGGGTGGCGATGAAAAATTTTTTCCGCCAGCCCTTGTAATCGGCTTGTACGCCCCTATGTATCGGTCACCGAAAGGTTTCCGGTTTTCAAACCGGACAGACTTGCGCGGTTCGCTCGACGGACCGCAACCGGCGCAGGCCGGATTCGTTAAACCCGCCGGGACTACACCGGCCGATGAAAACCACAATTAGGAGAGATCGACAATGAAGCTTCGTCCTCTGCATGACCGCGTCGTCATCCGTCGCAGCGAAGAAGAAAAGAAAACCGCTGGCGGTATCGTCCTGCCAGGTTCGGCTGCTGAAAAAGCCAACCACGGTGTGATTCTCGCTGTAGGCCCGGGCAAAGCTCTGGAAAACGGTGAAGTGCGTGCACTGTCCGTGAAGGAAGGCGACAAGGTTGTGTTCGGTCCTTACTCCGGCAGCAACACTGTGAAAGTCGATGGCGAAGACCTGCTGGTAATGAGCGAGAACGAAATCCTCGCGGTTATCGAAGGCTGATATCCCCGTTCATTTTCCCGCTACTACAAAGTATTTAAGGAATATCGATCATGGCTGCTAAAGAAGTTAAGTTCGGCGATGCCGCCCGCACCAAGATGCTCAAAGGCGTCAACGTTCTGGCTGACGCGGTAAAAGCGACCCTGGGCCCGAAAGGCCGTAACGTGGTTATCGAGAAGAGCTTCGGCGCTCCGACCATCACCAAGGACGGCGTTTCCGTCGCCAAAGAAATCGAACTGGATGACCGCTTCGAAAACATGGGCGCGCAGCTGGTCAAAGACGTTGCCTCCCGTGCCAACGATGACGCTGGTGACGGTACTACCACCGCTACCGTTCTGGCTCAGTCGATCGTCAACGAAGGCCTGAAAGCCGTCGCTGCCGGCATGAACCCGATGGACCTGAAGCGCGGCATCGACAAGGCGACCATCGCCATTGTCAAAGAGCTCAAAGCCCTGTCCAAGCCATGCGCTGACTTCAAAGCCATCGCTCAGGTAGGCACCATCTCGGCCAACTCCGACAACTCCATCGGCGACATCATTGCCGAAGCCATGGAAAAAGTCGGTAAAGAAGGCGTGATCACCGTTGAAGAAGGCTCGGGCCTGGAAAACGAACTGTCGGTTGTAGAAGGCATGCAGTTCGACCGTGGCTACCTGTCGCCATACTTCGTCAACAAGCCGGACACCATGGTTGCCGAGCTCGACGGCCCGCTGATCCTGCTGGTCGACAAGAAGATCTCGAACATCCGCGAAATGCTGCCAGTGCTGGAAGCCGTTGCCAAAGCCGGCCGCCCGCTGCTGATCGTGGCCGAAGACGTTGAAGGCGAAGCCCTGGCGACTCTGGTTGTGAACAACATGCGTGGCATCGTCAAAGTCGCTGCCGTCAAGGCACCGGGCTTCGGCGACCGTCGCAAGGCCATGCTGCAGGACATCGCTGTTCTGACCGGCGGTACCGTTATCTCCGAAGAGATCGGTCTGAGCCTGGAAAGCACCACCCTGGAGCACCTGGGTAACGCCAAGCGCGTAACCCTGTCCAAGGAAAACACCATCATCGTTGACGGTGCTGGCGTGCAGGCAGACATCGAAGGCCGTATCGCCCAGATCCGCGCCCAGGTTGCCGAAACTTCCTCGGACTACGACCGTGAAAAACTGCAAGAGCGTCTGGCCAAGCTGTCCGGCGGCGTTGCAGTGATCAAGGTTGGCGCTGGTTCCGAAGTTGAAATGAAAGAGAAGAAAGCCCGCGTTGAAGACGCCCTGCACGCAACCCGCGCAGCCGTTGAAGAAGGCGTGGTACCTGGCGGTGGCGTGGCGCTGATCCGTGCTCTGGAAGCACTGACCGAGCTGACCGGCGACAACGCTGACCAGAACGTCGGTATCGCTGTGCTGCGTCGCGCTGTTGAAGCGCCGCTGCGTCAGATCGCTGCCAACTCCGGTGACGAGCCAAGCGTAGTCGTCAACGAAGTGAAGAACGGCAAAGGTAACTTCGGTTACAACGCTGCTTCCGGCGAATACGGCGACATGATCGAAATGGGCATCCTGGACCCAACCAAGGTAACCCGTTCGGCTCTGCAAGCTGCAGCCTCGATCGGCGGTCTGATCCTGACCACCGAAGCAGCGGTTGCCGACGCACCGAAGAAAGAAGGTGCAGCTGGCGGCGGTATGCCAGACATGGGCGGCATGGGTGGCATGGGCGGCATGATGTAAGCCAGCCCTGGCCCTGTAATGCAAAACCCCGCTGGCGAAAGTCAGCGGGGTTTTTTATTACCCGGATTTCGAAGCTCACTGGTAGCCCCTGTGGGAGCGAGCCTGCTCGCGAAAGCGGTCTGTCATCCGACATGCAATCCAGTTGAGCCGACAATTCGCGAGCAGGCTCGCTCCCACAGGTGCTTTATTTCAGGCATTGATCGGCTGTGTGTTCATCGCCGTCGAAGTCTTGCCAGCCGGGCGATACAGCACCCAGTAATAAGCCCCCAGGCAAATCAGCCAGCAGAAAATCGCCGTCCACACGTTGTGCGAGAAGAAGTGCGCGCCCTGCATCATGCGGCTGATCGAGAACACCGAGCCCAGTGCAAAGGCGAACACAAACGCCTGCCGCGCCAGTCGCGGGCGGCGGTCGCGCAGCACGAAGAACAGTGCAAACAGGGTGAACCCGGTCGCCGCATGGCCACCCGGCCAGCAACGTCCCGGCTTGTCCGTGGCGGGGCGATGTTCCATGAGTTTGCTGTAGGTCTCGTGGCCGCCGAATTGCTCCAGGCTCCATGGGCACTGCACAGCGGTGACGGCTTTGACCGGAGTGACAAATGAAGTCGCCAGCCCCAGCGACAGCACCAGGCAGCCCAGTTCGCGCTTGAACGGTTTCAGCCTCGAAATAAAAAACGCGCCGATGAAACCCAGAATGGCAAACACCGAGAAGCCGATCACCAGCTGTTTTGCCCGGTCATGCAGGATGTCTTCAAGCACATAGCTGTGCCGCCCGATGAAATCCCCCGCGACCGGGTCGTAGAACATTTGCGCCAGAACCATGTCCAGATCGGTCAGTTCGAGCAACAGCAGAATGATCGCCGCCGCTGCGGGAATGCCCAGACACAACCACCAGTTCAGCGGTCTTGAAGCGGGAAGGGCAGAGGTCGACACCATGGCAGGTTCCTTGGTCGATGAACGGAGGAGAGAGCGTAATCGCGCGGAGTCTGCGCGCGCTGGCGTCGGCGATTTGTTAACCGAAAGTGAAAAAAACGTCGCAGCGCGCAGCGCAGGTTTATCGAAAAACGCCCCTAGCCCTCAGCCGCTCTTGGCCGTAAGCTGCGCGGGCCAAGACGGCCGTTACCCCGTTCGGAGGAGATGTCCATGCGAATTCTGCTGGTCGAAGACAACCGTGACATCCTGGCCAATCTGGCCGATTACCTGGGCCTCAAGGGCTATACCGTCGATTGCGCACAAGACGGCTTGTCCGGTCTGCATCTGGCGGCGACCGAGCATTACGATCTGATCGTGCTTGACATCATGCTGCCTGGCATCGACGGCTACACCTTGTGCAAACGCCTGCGCGAAGACGCCCGGCGTGACACGCCGGTGATCATGCTGACCGCCCGTGATCAACTCGACGACCGGCTGCAAGGCTTCAAGTCCGGCGCCGACGATTACCTGATCAAACCGTTTGCGCTGTCCGAGCTAGCGGCCCGCGTCGAAGCGGTCATGCGCCGTGCTCAGGGCGGCGGTCGCCGGGCGTTGCAGGTCGGTGACCTGAGCTACGACCTCGACACCCTGGAAGTGACCCGCGAAGGCAAGCTGCTCAAGCTCAACCCGGTCGGCCTCAAGCTGCTCGCGGTGTTGATGCAGAAGAGCCCGCACGTGCTGCGTCGGGAGATTCTTGAAGAAGCGCTGTGGGGCGATGACTGCCCGGACAGCGACAGCCTGCGCAGCCATGTCCACCAATTGCGCCAGGTGATCGACAAGCCATTCGCCAAGCCACTGCTGCACACCGTGCACGGTGTCGGTTATCGCTTGGCCGAGGGGCGAGATGGAGTTTAAGCAGAGTCTTTCCCAGCGGATCATCATCGCCTTTGCGCTGATGAGCGCACTGGTCGCCGGCGCTTTCGCCATGGGCATCGTTGCGACGGTGCACCTGGTGGAAGAGAAACTGATTTCCGCAGGGCTGGGCGGCGACCTGCAACGTTTGCTGCTGATGGACAATGTCTCCGACTGGAGCCATCGGCCCGAGCCGGATCAGTTGTTCTACTTCAGTGGCGGGCCGGGTGATTTCGACCTGCCCAAGGATCTGCGTCACCTCGATGCCGGTTTCCATGAGGTCTTTCGCGAGCAGCTGTCCTATCACGCCATGGTCGAAGTGGTGGATGGTCGACGCTACGTGCTGTTGCAGGACCAAAGCGATTTCGAAGAGCGCGAGCGCGTGCTGTTTGCGGTGGTGCTGGTGGGCTTCGTGCTCAGTCTGGCCTTGGCGGTATTTCTCGGCTGGGTGCTCGCGCGCAAGGTGATGGCGCCGGTGGTGCGCCTGGCGCGGCAGGTCCGGCATCGCGACCAGCTGCTCGGGCTGGCGCCACCCTTGGCGCCGGACTACGCGGCGGATGAAGTCGGTGAACTGGCGGTGGCGTTCGATGCCACCCTGGGGCGCTTGCGTCAGGCACTGACCCGCGAACGTCTGTTCACCAGCGACGTCAGCCATGAATTGCGCACGCCGCTGATGGTCCTGGCCAGTTCCTGCGAACTGCTGCTGGAAAACCCCGGAATCGATCAGCGCGGTCGCGCCCAGGTCGAGCGCATTGCCCGGGCCAGCGAGGAGATGCGCGAACTGGTACAGACCTTCCTGATGCTGGCGCGCACGCAGAACGAAGAGGCCGCAGCGGCGCCCCAGCAGAACCTCACACAAGTGGCCGAGAGCCTGCTGTGCCTGTGGCGTGAGCCGATCGAGCGCAAGGGGCTGACACTGATATTCGAGCCGGGCACACCAGCGGATACTCGCTACAACGCGACCTTGCTGAACGCGGTGATGGGTAACCTTTTGCGTAACGCACTGCATTACACCGAACAGGGTTTCATTCGCCTGACGCTCACCGCCAACGGTTTCGTCGTTGAGGATTCGGGCGTGGGCATTCCCGAGGAAAAACGCGAGGCGATGTTCGAGCCATTTGTGCGCGGCAGCGAGAAGCGTGGCGAAGGGCTGGGCCTGGGTTTGTCGCTGGTGCAGCGTATCTGCGAAAACCAGGGCTGGACGGTCAGCTTGAGCACGATGGACCCCAATGGCTGCCGATTCGAGGTAGATCTTGGCGTGAATGCCAGCAAATAGTGGCTCGAGGCTACTCCCGTACACCTGTCTGAATCCTGTATAACGTTGTAATAATTTACGGATTTACCTGACAGATTTTTCACAATTGGATGACCTGACGCTGACACGCCGCTGTTTAAGGTGGCGTCATCAGAACAGGAGTCCAGATGATGGCCGGCCCGATCAAGCTCGATTTTTCCGAAAAGTACGACGACCAACACGCACAACGATATCTGCGCAAGCACCAGCAAAGCCTTGGTCGCCGCCTGTCGCACCTGCGCGATGAGCAAGTCGGTCGCAAGGCCTTGGCGCTGGCGGGAGATCCCGGGCTGGTGCTGGATCTGCCCTGCGGTGCCGGGCGTTTCTGGCCAATGCTCGCGGAGAAACCCAACCGGGTGATCATCGGCGCGGACAATTCCGAGTCGATGATCAAGACCGCGATGCAGGGACAACCGGCCGAGGTGGTCAAGCGTGTACAACCGCTGCACACCTCGGCATTCGATATCGCTCTGCCGGATAACTCGGTCGACAGCATCTTTTGCATGCGTCTGTTGCACCACATCGGCGAGGCCGAGCACCGCCGGGTGATCCTGCGCGAGTTCGAGCGGGTGACCCGCGACAGCGTGATTGTTTCGTTGTGGGTCGACGGCAATTTCAAGGCCTGGAAGCGCAAGCGTGCCGAGCGGGATCGGCCAAGTCATGATTACCAGAATCGGTTTCTGATTCCGGCGGCGACGATCGAGAAAGAATTTGAACAGGCGGGTTTCCGCATTCAGGAACAACTGGACTTCATACCGCTCTATGCGATGTGGCGAGTTTACGTATTACGCAAGAGGTAGAGGATGGCAGTGCAAGCAGCGGTTGAAGCGGATGTCGCTCCCCAGGATCGTTTCGATTATTACTGGAACCAGCGCGGCGAATGGGTTGAAGAGCCCAATGTGCGCCGTGGTGGCGAAAGCGGGGTGCAGCGCATCGTCGACCGTGACGGGCAGCTTTTGTACGCCAAGCGCCAGACCGGACACATCTATCGCAGTTGGTTGCACCCCTTCGGTCGCCCGACCGTATTGCGTGAACTCGACGCCCTGACTGGCGTTAGCAAACTCGGCGTGCGCGTACCGCAGATCGTCTTTTGCGGCGCCCAGCCGGATCCGCAGCACAAATGGCGCGCGCTGCTTGTCACCAAATCGCTCGATGGTTTCCAGGAACTGGAACACTGGCTGGCCGCTGCCGGTGGTCGCGATCAGTGTGGCGACGTGGTTTACGAGAAAGTCCTCAAGGACCTCGCCGAGAACCTGGCGCGCATGCACAAGGGCCGCTGGCAGCACAGCTGCATTTACATCAAGCACGTTTTCGTTCGGGTCACCGGCGAAGGCGAAGCGGCAAAGGTTGAAGTGGCGTTGATCGATCTGGAGAAGTGCCGCCAGCGTCTGACCCCCTATCGCGCCGCGCAGCATGACATGAAGCAACTGCGTCGCCATTCGTCGTTCCGCGATGCCGACTGGAAGAAACTCGTCTACTTTTATGAGACGGCGTTTGGCAGCGCTATCAAAGGTTTATAGCGATGAAACTCGAAATTGCACGAGGTTTGTTCCTGATCGGGGCCTTGGCAGTTGCTTCACTGGCGGTGGCTGCCTGGGAGCAGCCGCGCATGCAGGTCATAGGGGCGTCCGGGAACGACGCTCATTGTTCGGTTCCACGGGTGGCGAAAGCCTCTGTGGCAACCCAGCCCGATCATGATCTGCTGTTGTTCATGTTCGGACTGTCCCAAGGGATGAGGCCAGCCAGTTGACACGCTTCAAGCCCAAATAAAAGGCCTCGCAATTGCGAGGCCTTTTTTATTCCACAACTTTCAAGATACATATCGTCCTCTGTGGGAGCGAGCCTGCTCGCGAAGGTGTGTCAGTCGACATCAATGCAACTGAAATACCGCATTCGCGAGCAGGCTCGCTCCCACAGGGAAATGTGCTTATCTGGCATCTGGCTTAGCAAGGAAGGTATAAACACACGGCAGCACGAACAGCGTAAACAACGTGCCAATCGACATCCCCGTGGCAATCACCATGCCGATATCAAAGCGGCTCACGGCGCCCGCGCCGGTTGCCAGAATCAGCGGCACCATACCGAACACCATTGCCGCCGTCGTCATCAGCACCGGGCGCAAGCGAATTGCTGCCGCTTCCTCCACCGCGTCACGGGCGCTCAGGCCCTTGTCCTTGCGCAACTGGTTGGCGAATTCGACGATCAGGATGCCGTGCTTGCTGATCAGGCCGATCAGCGTCACCAGCCCGACCTGGGTGTAGATGTTCATGCTCGACCAGCCGAGGAACAACGGGATCAGCGCGCCGCAGATCGACAGCGGTACGGTGACCAGAATCACCAACGGATCGCGGAAGCTTTCAAACTGTGCGGCCAGCACCAGAAAGATGATCGCCAGCGCCAAGGCAAACGTGACCCACAATGCGCTGCCTTCCTGCACGTACTGGCGCGAGGCACCACCGTAATCGAAGGCAAACCCGGCCGGTGCTTCTTCGCGGGCAATCTGCTGCACGGTATCGATGGCTTCGCCCATGCTCACCAGCGGGAAACCGGAAATCTTCGCTGCGTTGAGCTGCTGGAACTGATTGAGCTGGCGCGGCCGTGCGCGGTCGCTGACCTTGATCAAGGTCGACAGCGGCAGCAATTCGCCCTGGGTGTTTTTCACGTAGTAATTGTTCAGCCAGTCCGGGTTGTCGCGGTAGGCCCGTTCGACCTGGGCGATGACCTTGTAGCTGCGCCCGTCGATGGTGAAGCGGTTGATCTCCGCCTCGCCGAGCAAGGTCGCCAGCGTGCTGCCGAGGTCTAGCATCGACACGCCCATCTGCGCAGCCTTGTCGCGGTCGATATCGACCACTACTTCCGGCTTGTCGAACGCCAGATCGAGGTCGACGAAGGCGAACTTGCCCGACTCCATGGCGCGTTTCTCGATGCGCTCGGCGACTTGCAGCAGCAGCTCGTAGTCATTGGCGGTGTTGATCACGAATTCGAAGGGCAGGCCTTCACCGGTGCCGGGCAGGGAGGGCAGGTTAAAACCGAAGATCTGCAGGCCGGGAATGCTCTCCAGTTTGCTCTGCACCTCGGGAAGGATTTCCATCTGCGTGCGGCTACGCTCATTCCATGGCTTGAGCAGGAAGCCGCCGATACCGGCCTGCACGCCGTTGTAGCCGTTGATCTGGAACGAGGAGTAGTACTCGGGAAACTCCTTGAAGATGGTGATGAATTCGTCGGTGTAGGTGCTCAGGTAGTCGAGGTTGGTCGGCTGCGGCGCGCTGGCCATCATGAAAATGATGCCCTGGTCTTCGTCCGGGGCCAGTTCCGACTTGGTGAACTTGAGAAACACCGGAATCAGGCACAGCACGATCACCGCAAACACCAGCACCACCGGCCGAGTATTCAGCGTGCCATGCAGCATGCTTTGATAACGGCGCTTGAGGCCTTCAAAGACTCGGTCGAGACGATGGGCCAGGCCGCCGGGATTCTCTTCGTGGCGCAGCAGAAACGCGCACATCATCGGCGACAGCGTCAGGGCGACGACGCCGGAGATCACCACCGCGCCGGCCAGGGTCAGGGCGAACTCCTTGAACAGCGCTCCGGTCAGCCCGGTGAGAAAACCGATCGGCGCATACACCGCCGCCAGGGTGATGGTCATCGACACCACCGGCATGGCGATTTCCCGGGCGCCTTCCAGGGCTGCGTCGAACGGCGTCTTGCCTTCCTCGATGTGCCGGTGGATGTTTTCCACCACGACGATCGCGTCGTCCACCACCAGACCGATGGCCAGCACCATCGCCAGCAGCGTCAGCAGGTTCATCGAGTAACCCATCATCTGCATGAAGAACATCACGCCGATCATCGACAGCGGAATGGTCACCACCGGGATCACCACCGAACGCAACGCGCCGAGGAACAGGAACACCACGACGATGACGATCAGTACCGCTTCGAACAAGGTCTTCACCACCTCATCGATCGAGGCCTGAATGAACAGCGTGGCGTCGTAGGCGATCTCGCTTTTCAGGTTCGGCGGCAGCTGCGCTTCCAGCTCGGGCATCAGCTTGCGCACTTCCTTGATCACGTCCAGCGGGTTGGCGCCGGGGGTGGCCTTGATGCCGATGTACACCGACGGCGTGCCGCCGAACGAGCTGATCGAATCGTAGTTTTCCGCGCCCATTTCCACCCGCGCCACATCACGCAGCAGCACGCGGCTGTCCCCATCGACCTTGAGCGGAATCGCCGAAAAGGCCTCGGCGGATTTCAGTTCGGTGTTGGCGTTGATGCTGGTGACGGTGTACTCGCCTTTCACTTCGCCGGCAGCGGAGAGGAAGTTGTACTGGCGCACCGCTGCGGTCACGTCGGCGGCGCTGAGGCCGAAGCCGGCGAGTTTCACCGGGTCGAGCCACAGGCGCATGGCGAACACCTGGTTGCCGAGAATTTCCGCTTCGGCCATGCCCGGCAGCGTCGCCAGTTTCGGCTGGATGACCCGCGACAGGTAATCGGTGATCTGCGGGTTGCTCAGGTCCTCGCTGAAGAAACTGATGTACATCAGCGCCGAAGCGTCGGCGGATTCCTTGCTCAGCACCGGGTCTTCGGCGTCCTGCGGCAGCTTGTTCTTTACCTCGTTGGCCTTGGCCAGCAGTTCGGTGAACAAGCGGTCGGTGTTGGCACCGATGCGCGCGTAGATCGAAATCACCGAGAAGTTCTGCCGGCTGACCGAGGTCATGTAATCGATGCCTTCGGCGCTGGCCAGGCTCTGTTGCATCGGCTGGGTGATGTAGCCCTGAATGGTTTCGGCGTTGGCCCCGGGATAAGCGGTGGTCACCGTGATCAGGGCGTTTTCCATTTGCGGGTACTGGCGCAGCGGCAGCTTGCTCCAGGCCTGAAAGCCCAGCAGCACAATCAGCAGGCTGACCACGGTGGCGAGCACCGGGCGGCGGATGAACGGATCGGTAAAAGCCATGGGGATTCCTTGATCAGTCGGCGCGAGGCGGACTGTTCTGCTCGCCGAGGGTCTTGTCGTCGCTGATGGCGATAGGGGCACCGTTGTCCAGTTTGATCTGGCCAGCCGTCACCACTTGTTCGCCGCTCTGCACGCCCTTGTTGATCATCACCAGGCCATCGCGGCGTTCGCCGGTCTCGACGAAGCGCCGCTCGGCAATCAGCAGCGGTTGGCCGTTGTCATCCTTGGCGACGCTGCCGTCCTCGGCTTTCTTTTTCCCGACCACGTAAACCGAGTTGCCGTACAGGGTGTAGGTGATCGCGCTTTCCGGCACGACGATGTGCTTCTGCGGATTTGGCAGCAGCACTTCAAGGCTGGCGAACATCCCCGGCAGCAGCTTGCCGTCGGGGTTGGCGAGGGTGGCGCGGACCAGAATATTACGCGTGGTGCTTTCGACGATCGGGTTGATCGCGCTGATCTTGCCGGCAAAGTTCTGTCCCGGATACGCGGCGACAGTGAACTGCACGGGCTGGCCGATAGCGAGTTTCGGCACCGCTTGTTCGGGCACGTAGAAGTCGGCGTAGAGGCTGCTCAAGTCCTGCAACGTGGCGATTTTGGTGCCACTGGCGAGGTAGTCGCCGACGTCGACCTGGCGGATGCCGATGGTGCCGCTGAACGGCGCGAGGATGCGCTTTTTCGCCAGCGATGCGTTGAGCTGATTGACCGTGGCCTTGTTCTTTTGCAGCACGGCGGAGAGGCGGTCGTACTCGCCTTTGGAGATCGCGCGGCTGTCGACCAGTTGCGCGCCACGGCCGAAGTCCAGTTGCGCCAGGCCGAGGTCGGCGCGGGCAGTTTCCAGCAGGGCGGATTCGACGGCGCTGTCGAGTTGCAGCAGCGGTTGGCCGGCCTTGACCTTCTGCCCGGATTCGAATTTGAGTTCAGTGACGGTGCCGGCGACTTCCAGACTCAAGTCGACACCTTGCAGGGCCTTGAGCGTGCCGACGGTGGGCAGGCGCATCTGCCACGGCTGTTCGCCGGCAGTGGCCACGGCGACGCTGATCGGCGGCTTGGGCTTGGAAAAGCCCTGGATCATCGTGTAGATCGAAAAGGCTTTGTATCCGCCCAGTACCAGGACGATCAGCAAAACAACACCCAACATGATCAGCATGCGGCGACGCAGCATATTTCCATTTCCTTGGATAAATCATGAGACAGGCGGGCACATTACTCCGAGTCAGGTGGGGATTCCAACTGGCAGTTATTACGTGAAGGCCGGATATGAACCCTGTGGCGAGGGGATTTATCCCCGTTGGGCTGCGAAGCGGCCCCCTGAATCCTTCAGTCATACCGCAATTGCAGTTTTAAGGGCGGCTGCGCCACCCAACGGGGATAAATCCCCTCGCCACAGGATGGGGGGCCGTCTCAAAAATGGGGGGTATCAGGCCATCAGATGAAGATGGTTGTCCCAGAGCCCCGCCGGCAATTCCAGCGGCTTGGCCAGCAGTTGTTCCTGGCGGCAATCGTAGTAACGGCAACGGCCCTGCCCCGAGGTCACGACAAAGCCATCCTTTACCGCACCGACGCCGGCGCAATCAGGCAAAGGCGCATCGAGGCGCAGTTCGCCGCTGTCCAGATCCCAGATAAAGAAACGATTGCCGCGCGGCGCCGTCAACGCGACCAGACGCAGATCGCTGTGCACCGCGACGCTGGCGGTGTAGTGCCCCATCGCCTGCAACTGCTGCTCGGCCACCGGGAACGCCACGAACGCTTGTCCCGGTCGCTTGATCGCCAACAGCTCCGAACGCTCGTGGGACGGCCCCATGAATTGCTGACCGGCGACGATGGTGCCGTCACTGGCGATGCCCAGGTGGCGGACGCTGTTCATCTGCTGGGCGAGGGTTTCCTTGCTCAGCAACGTGCCGTCGCGCTGCATCAACACCAGGCTCGGTTCCATGGCGTTAAGGTTCATGTCGACGCGGCTTTCCGCCTCGGTGCGAATCCCACCGTTGGCCACTACCAGCGTCTCGCCGTCGGGCATCCAGGACACCTGATGCGGGCCGAGACCGTGAGTGGAAATCTCGCCCGTGTGCACCAGCCGTTCGCCTTCGAACTTGTACACGCCGAGCAGGCCACGGCCGGGATCGCTCGTGTCATTCTCGGTGGCGTACAGGTATTCGCCGTCCTTGTGCACCACGGCGTGGCCGTAGAAGTGCCGGTCCGGCTGCGAGGTCACGGTCTGCAGCAGCTTGCCGTCGCGCAGGTCGATCAGGTAACTCTCGGTTCCCGGACGCCGCGCGACGAACAGCGCCAGCGGCTGCGTCGGATGATTGATGATGTCGTGACAACGCTGGCCGACGTGGGTGGCGAACACTCGCGTACCGTCGAGCCGATAGCCGACGGCGTAATGCTTGCCGTCAGTATCGTCGCGCGCCGACAGCAGCAGCGGGCTCTGATCCTTGCGTTTGAACAGCGTCCAGCCGCCCAGCGTCACTGCTCCCAGCAGTGCACTACCTAAAGTCAGAACCTGACGTCGCAGCATGGCACTCGCCCTCATCAGTCACCGTCGTTGGCGTTGAAGCCCAGTTGGATGCCCAGCGCCTTGGCCAGCTCGCCTTCATGCAGGCGATGGACGACGTTGAGGCTGTCGTAGATATCGTTGAGTTGCTGTCGACCGGCGTCGTCCTCGAGCATTTCGCCGAGCGAACGCTGGGTGCTGTCGAACAGTTTAAGCGAGGCGGCATAAGCAGCGTCGATCTTGTCCGCCAACGGTTTCTGCTCGGCCGGCAGCAGACCGCGCAGGCCTTTGTTGTCGACGCCTTCCCAGACGGTTTTGGCTGCGGCAAGGCTGGCTTCCAACGCCGACAGCGACGACTGGCTGCGCCACGCATCCGCCTGGAATGGCTGCGGCACGCCTTTGCTTTGCCGGCCCATCGGCGTGCCGAGTTTTTTCTTCAGGGTATCCAGTGCCGTCACTTGTACGCGCAGCAGATCGGCGATCGCTTCGTGGGAGTCGGCGTAGCGCTGGTTAGGGAACTTGCTCATCTGCGCGAGCATGCCGTCGGTGTTGTTCCAGCCCTGCAGGATTTCTTCCGCCAGTTGCTTCTGGCGTTCGCCGATGGCGATCAGCAGCGGGCAGTATTTGGCTTTTTGCGCGTCGTTGGCGACGTCAGGCTTGGCGTCGAAGAGGATGTATTCGTAAGCCGACAGGCCCTGCACCACGACGCTGGATTTGGCCAGCGCTGCGGCATCGATCTGCGGCTGGGCCACGACCAGTTGCTCGACCTGACGGCCGACGAGGTTTTTCTTGTCCGGCCAGAACTGCACTTGCCACGAGCGATTGCCCTCGGCCAGCGGCCCGATCAACAGCGGTTGCAACTCGGCCCAGGCTTTCTGCGCGTGAAGGAAGTCGGCACGGGCGGTTTCCAGGGTCTCTTTGCCCTGGCAGTAGGCGAGGGCGCTGACCGCCAGTTGCCGGTCGGCTTCGACCCAGCGAGTGTAGGTCGGCAGGATCACCGATTTGGCGATCGCCGCCGAAGTGACCGCTTGCGGGTCCTGCGGCGAGCAGGCGCCGAGGGCGAGCGCGGCAAGGCTGGTGAACAGTAACTTGGGACGGAACATGTCGGGCTCCCGATGCTTTTACAGTATTTAAAGTGAGTTCAGAAAAGCCAGCAACGCAGCGCGCTGCTCGGCATTGAAAGACAAAACCTGTTGCTGCGCCGCCGTCGCCTCGCCGCCATGCCAGAGCACCGCTTCGAGCAGGTTGCGTGCGCGACCGTCATGCAAAAACTGGGTGTGACCGCTGACCGCTTGCGTCAGACCAATCCCCCACAACGGCGGCGTGCGCCAGTCGCGGCCGGAGGCCTTGAATTCCGTGCGGTTGTCCGCCAGGCCTTCGCCCATGTCATGCAGCAGCAAGTCGCTGTATGGACGAATCACCTGATTGGCCAATTCCGGTTCGGCGGCATCGGCGGCAGTGGTGTATTTCGGCGTGTGGCACGACTGGCAACCGGCCTGGAAAAACAGATTCTTGCCGGCCAGCACCTGTGGATCGTTGACGCCACGGCGCGCCGGCACTGCGAGATTGCGGCTGTAGAACAGCACCAGCCGCAGGATGTTGTCGCTCACCTCCGGTTCACCGTCCGGGCCATTGCCGTTCGGCGCCTGTTTGCAGGCAGTCTGCGCCTCGGTGCAATCGTCGAACGGCCGCAGGCTGGTGGTCAGGCCCATGTCACCGGAGAACGCGTGAACATTCTGTTGATTGAGATTCGGTTGCCCGGCTTTCCAGCCGAACCGGCCGATAACGCTCTTCTGCAACTGGTCATCCCAGACCTGGTTGGGTCGGCCATTGATGCCGTTGCTCTCTTTCGCCTGGGCGGCGGCGTTGGCGAGGATCGCCTCTTCAGGGATCGCTTCGAGCAGGCCCAGACCAATCATCGGCGGCGCCACCCGCGCGGAAAAACGCGTGTCCGGGTGCATCGGCCCGTAACCGAGTTGAGTGATCTGCAAGGTCGGTTTGCGCAGCTCGACTTCAGTGCCGTCCTTGAAGCGTACCGGCACCGGCGTGTAGTCCACCCGCACCTTGCCTTCCGGGGCAACGCCGGGCACGGCCATATCCTGGAACTGCCCGCCATACACCGGCTCCGGCACCACGCCGAGCTGTTGGATGACTTTGGCGTAGGGCGGCGCGTCGGGAATCGACAGGCGCACCAGCATCGACACTGCATTGGATGCATCAGGTGTCGGCGGATGGCCGCGACCGTCCTTGATGTGGCAATTCTGGCAGGCGTTGGTATTGAACAACGGGCCGAGACCGTCGCGGGCCGTGGTGGTCGACGGCGCGATCACCCACGGGCTGCGAAAGAAACTGTTGCCGACACTGAAGTCCACCCGCCGCGAGGGCGGCAGGTTGGCCGATGGCAGGGAAAAGGCGTTCTGATCGCTCTTGCGCACAGTCGCAGCACCGCCCGAACGCGCTTCCCCCGGCTCGGCCTTGGTGAAACGCGGGGCGTCATCGCAGGCACTCAGGCCCAGGGCCAGCAACAGTGCGGACAAGCGAAGAGGCAGCGAGGGCATCAGACATCCTGCGGACGGGCAAAAATGAAGGCGCAAAGTCTAACAGGGCGAGGGAGTTTGAATAAGAGGAATTATCGTTTGCTTGATATCGCGCAAGCCTTTAAGCGCATGCCAACACTGTGGGAGCGAGCCTGCTCGCGAAAGCGATGCCCGACGCGCTGAAAATGCTGCGCCGGATCAAGCCTTCGCGAGCAGGCTCGCTCCCACAGGGATAGTGGTGTGCCAATAATGAAAAAGGCGACCCGAAGGTCGCCTCTTTTTAACGCGGACGCTGCGATCAGAATTCGTGATCGGCGCTGTCCGGGTTCAGGTCGCTGATGCCCAGTTTGCCCGCAGCGGCTTCGATCGAGCCGGTCTGCTTGACCAGCGCGGCGATGGCGTCGCGAACGACCTGGTTGCCAGCGGTGTTGCCGGCAGCGATCAACTGGTCATAGTGCTCACCCTTGTTGGCGTGATCGACCATGACCTGGATCTTCGCTTCGGTCGCGGCCAGATCGGCTTTCAGCGCGGTGTCGGCAGTCGGATCGGCCTTGGCCACCAGCGACGACAGGCTGGCGCCGGTCATCTTGGTGCCGTCAACACGGGTGTACTCGCCCAGGTAAACGTTACGCACGCCTTTGGCGTCGTAGAAGTGCGAGTAGTGGGTGTTGTCGCTGAAGCAATCCTGCTCGTCTTCAGGGGAGTTGGCTTCCAGGGAAACCTTCATGCGCTCGCCCGCCAGTTCACCCAGGGACAGGCTGCCCATGCCGAAGAGCATTTTGCGCAGGCCGGTTTCGCCTGGCTCGGCTTCCAGGGTGGCGCGGTAGTTGTCGGCCACGTTCGGCTTCCAGTTGGCGACCATTTCTTCCAGATCGCTGACCAGCAGTTGGGTCACGGCTTTCAGGTAGGCGCGACGACGCTCGTTGTGACCACCGGTGGCGCCGGCGCCTTCCAGATAGTCCGAGGCCGGACGGTTGCCAGCGCCAGGGCCGGTGCCGTTCAGATCCTGGCCCCAGAGCAGGAATTCGATCGCGTGGTAGCCGGTGGCGACGTTGGCTTCGGAGCCGCCCAGCTCGTTGAGGCTGGCGAGTTTTTCCGGGGTGATTTCTTTCACGTCGACTTTGTCTTCGCCAACCTGCACTTCGGTGTTGGCAATGATATTGGCGCTGGCGCCCGGGTTACCCAGTGCGTGCTCGTAGGATTTGTCGACGTAGTCGATCAGGCCTTCGTCCAGCGGCCAGGCGTTAACCTGACCTTCCCAATCGTCAATGATGGTGTTGCCGAAGCGGAACACTTCGCTCTGCAGGTACGGCACGCGCGCGGCGACCCAGGCAGCCTTGGCGGCTTTGAGGGTGTCGGCATTCGGCTTGGCGAGGAACGCGTCGACCGCAGTTTGCAGGGTTTTCGCAGTGGATTCGGCATCGCTGTAAACGGCGAAGACCATGTCGGCATAGTGCGCGACCACGGCCTTGGCGGCAGCATCGTCAACTTTACCGGCAGCAGGAGCCGGTGCAGCGGCAGGGGCTGGAGCAGCGCTGCTGGAAGCCGGAGTCATTTCGGAGGCTTTTTCTTTGTCCTTGCCTTCGCCGCAACCGGCGAGGGAAATAGCGATGGCCAGCAGACTGGCGGTAGCCAGAGGCATACGAATCATGGCGAACATCCTGCTTCGGTAGTTGAATGGACTGGCGCCGGGGGCGCGCAAAACTGCGACATAATGCAAATCTTTCGCATTATGTGTAAAGGCGTGCTTGGAAATATTTCTTATTTGCGCATGAAAATCAAAAGTCGCAGCCTCGTTTCACTCGTCAGCTCCTACAGGAGGAACGCATTTCAAATGTAGGAGCTGCTGAAGGCTGCGATCTTATAAAATAGCCGCGTTGCTGCGTTGCGCCTGCTTGAGGTAAATACCCAGCTCCCGCGCCGGCAGCGGTTTGCTGTAGTGGTAGCCCTGACCTTCGTGGCAACCCTCGGAAATGATGTAGGTTTCCTGCTCGGCGGTTTCCACGCCCTCGGCAATCACCTGCATGCCCAGGCTCTTGCCCAGCTGGATGATCGCGCGAACGATGGTCGCGTCATCGTCGTCATCGAGCAGGTCCTGCACGAAGCTCTTGTCGATCTTGATCTTGTCCAGCGGCAGGCTTTTCAGATAACTGAGGGACGAGTAGCCGGTGCCGAAGTCGTCGATCGCGATCAGCGCACCGGAGCGGCGCAGGCTGAGCAAATGCTGGGCGGCGGTGGTGATGTCTTCCATCAGGCCGGTTTCGGTGACTTCCAGTTCCAGACTGCGCGGCGGCAGGCGGTACATCTGCAACAGGTTGTTGACCACCCGTGGCAGCTCGGCGTGGTGCAGTTGCACGGTGGACAGATTGACCGCCATGCGCAGATCGACGAAACCCTGATCGTGCCATTCGCGCAATTGCTTGCAGGCCTGATCGAGCACCCACTCGCCGATGGCGATGATCGTGCCGTTCTGTTCGGCCAGCGGAATGAACAGGTCCGGCGGCACCAGCCCGTGTTCCGGATGTTGCCAGCGAATCAGCGCTTCCACGCCGACCACGCGGTGATCGCGATAACTGATCTGCGGCTGATAGACGAGGTAGAACTGGTCGCGGATCAGCGCATCGCGCAAATCTTTTTCCAGCTCGCGACGACGGCGCATCTCGCTGTCGACGCTGGCGATATAGAACTGATAGCGATTGCGCGAGCGGGTCTTGGCCAGGGTCATGGTCTGCTCGGCTTTCTGCAACAGCTTCTCGGTGCTGTCGCCGTCCTCCGGAAACAGGGTGATGCCGATGGTCGCGCGCAGGCGGATTTCCTGATCGTCGAGGGCGAAGGGTGCCTCGAGGTCATCGAGAATGCTCTGCGCCAGTTCTGCTGCTTCGTAAGGCTGTTCAATGTCGGCCTGCACCAGCGCGAACTGATCGCCGCCCAGGCGGGCGAGGGCGCCGAGACGACCGCTGTGGGCACGTAAACGATCGGCCAGGGCCAGCAGCAATTGGTCGCCGGTCTGGTAGCTGAATTGCTCGTTGATGCCCTTGAAGTCATCCAGGCCGACGCACAACACCGCGACGCGGCGCTGCAATTTGCCGGCATCGACGAGAATCTTGTCCAGTTGCTGCTGCAATTGCTGGCGATTCGGCAGACCGGTGAGGAAGTCGTACTGAGCCATGCGCAGCAGGCTGTTTTCCGCTTCGTGGCGCAGGTGGGTGTTGCGTTCGATGGACTCGAGCAACTGGTTGGCAGTGTTGATCCACAGGCCCAGTTCGTTTTTTTCGTGGCCCTTGATCTGCGGAATCTTGTGCTCGCTGGGACGATCCGGGTTGATTTCGGTGAGGTGCTCGATGATTCGCGACAGCGGTTTGGTCAGCAGCCAGTGATAGACCAGATACAGCACCAGCCCCAACGCCAGTGCGCGCAACACCCCGGAAATGAAAATGATCACTGAGCTGACGATAAACCCTTCGCCATAGGTGGCGGTGTCGAGGGTGATGCTCAGGTCGCCGTAGTATTCGCTGTAGGGGCCGCGGCCGACCAGTTGCGTGGTGAAGGTGCGTTCCTGACCGAGAATCAGGTCGGTCAGCCAACGGCTATTGGAATGCTGCAGTTCGCGGGATTTCTGCGCGAGCATGGCTTCGTTGGGGTGGCCGATGGAGGCCTGACGCACGGCGTCGTCCTGGAACAGCCCTTCGATCACCTGCATGCCCATTTCCCGGTCCAGGCTGTACACGGCCTGGGTCGATGGATCGCGGAACATGTCGAGGATGCGCTCGGCGTCGCCGGCAACCGCCTGACGGGTCTTGTAGGCATCGAAGACAATCTGCGCGCAGCTCAAGACTACGCCTACGATCAATGCCGACAGGAGCACGACCCGGAGCAACTTCACCGACAAGCTGTTCTTGAGTTCCAGCTTCAAAGGGTTATTCCTTGTTCCGTGCGGGTAGCGTCAAGTTGCCATGAGTATTGGCAATCCCGGGTTGGCAGTCAAAGGGACAATCGGGCACGGGAAAAGTCGCCGTGATCCTGGCCGCAATGTCGTCATTTGAGTAATAGCTCTGAATTAACTGTGTCGGTTGCAATTGCCTTCAACTTGAGCACTGGGCCAAAGATTTTTTCCTGTCTGTGATGGTAGACCGCTGGGGGCTGGCGGCAAACGGCGCGAAGCTGCTTTTACCGTGCGAGAAACGCCAAGCGCCAGGCATAAAAAAACCCGGCCGAAGCCGGGTTTTTCATCTGGCGCGCAGCTTAAGCGGTGAAGGTTTTGCCTTCGAACTGCTCGGCCACGAACTTCCAGTTGACCAGGTTCCAGAACGCTTCAACGTACTTCGGACGCAGGTTGCGGTAGTCGATGTAGTAAGCGTGTTCCCAGACGTCGCAGGTCAGCAGCGGGGTGTCGCCGCTGGTCAGCGGGTTGCCGGCGCCGATGGTGCTGGCCAGGGCCAGGGAACCGTCAGCCTTTTTCACCAGCCAGCCCCAGCCGGAACCGAAGGTGCCGATCGAGGTTTTGCTGAATTCTTCCTTGAACTTGTCGAACGAACCGAACGCTGCGTTGATGGCATCTGCCAGTGCGCCGGTTGGTTGACCGCCGGCGTTTGGCGCCAGGCAGTTCCAGTAGAAGGTGTGGTTCCAGACCTGAGCGGCGTTGTTGAAGATGCCGCCCGAAGAAGTCTTGACGATTTCTTCCAGGGTCTTGCCTTCAAACTCGGTGCCTGGCACCAGGTTGTTCAGGTTCACGACGTAGGTGTTGTGGTGCTTGTCGTGGTGGAACTCCAGGGTTTCCTTGGAGATGTGCGGCTGCAGGGCATCGTGTGCGTAGGGCAGCGGCGGCAATTCGAAAGCCATGATGATTCTCCTAATCAGGTCTGTTGCGGTGAGCGCAAGGCCGATCACGGGCGGCCGGAAATGCACCGGCGAGTTTTTACTCTTTGCGGCGCAGGGTTCGGATCATAGCACCGGGGTCGCGCCTTAACCACGCAACAACTGTGTGGGATAGAGGTTCCAGAGCCTTTGCGAATAAATCATCCGGCGATGATCAACTGCGCGGCGACGGCGAACATCATCAACGCCACCACCAGATCGAGAATGCGCCACGTGCTCGGGCGGGCCAGCCACGGTGCCAGCCACGCCGCGCCGAGGGCCAGGGTGAAAAACCACAGCAACGATGCACTCGCCGCGCCGACCACATAAGCGCCCGGCACCGATTGCTGCGCGCCCAGCGAGCCGATCAGCAAAACCGTATCGAGATAAACGTGAGGGTTGAGCAAGGTCACCGCCAGAGCGCTGAGCATCACTGCGCGCAGCGAACGCACGGTCTGGTTTTCGCCTTGCTCAAGGCTCTGTTTCGAGCAGGCCCGGCGCAGTGCCTGGCTGCCGTACCAGATCAGAAACGTCGCACCGCCCCAACGGGCGATCGCCAGCAGGGTCGGGTTCTGCGCGAGGATCGTCGCCAGGCCGAACACCCCGGCCGCGACCAGAATTGCGTCACACACCACGCACAATGCCGCCACCGGCAAATGGTGTTCACGGCGCAGGCTTTGCGCCAAGACAAAAGCGTTCTGCGTGCCGATCGCCATGATCAGGCCGAACGCCACCAACAGGCCGTTTACGTAGCTTTGCCACATGGGAGAGATCCTTGAAAGAGAGTGCTTGCTGGCTATTCTCCGGTGTGACGCTGTATAAGAAAAACCAATAGTGCTGATCGCCCATTAGGAAAACTGATGTTCGACTATAAATTGCTTTCCGCGCTCGCCGCAGTGGTCGAGCAGGCCGGATTCGATCGCGCCGCACAGGTGCTCGGCCTGTCGCAGTCGGCGATCTCCCAGCGCATCAAATTGCTTGAAGCGCGGGTCGGCCAGCCAGTGCTGGTGCGCGAAACACCGCCATCGCCGACCGAGATCGGCCGACGCTTGCTCAACCATGTGCAGCAGGTGCGTCTGCTCGAGCGCGACTTGCAATCAGTGGTGCCGGCGCTGGACGAAGAAGGCCTGCCCGATCGCCTGCGCATCGCCCTCAACGCCGACAGCCTCGCCACTTGGTGGGCCGAGGCCGTCGGCGATTTCTGCGCCGAGCAGCATTTGTTGCTCGACCTGATCGTCGAAGACCAGACCGTTGGTCTCAAGCGCATGCGTGCGGGTGAAGTGGCCGCATGCCTGTGTGCCAGCGAGCGGCCGGTGGCGGGAGCCCGCAGCGTGTTGCTCGGCGCCATGCGTTATCGGGCGCTGGCCAGTCCAGCCTTCCTTGCTCGGCATTTTCCCGAAGGCGTGCGCGCCGAACAGCTGCCGCGCACCCCGGCGCTGGTGTTCGGTCCGGACGATTTCCTTCAGCATCGCTATCTGGCGCTGTTGGGCGTCGACGGCGCGTTCGAGCACCATTTATGCCCGTCCTCCGAAGGCTTCATCCGCCTGACCGAAGCCGGTCTGGGCTGGGGCCTGGTGCCGGAACTGCAGGTGCACGAGCAATTGCAACGCGGGGTGCTGCGCGAATTGCTGCCAGATAAACCGATCGACGTGCCGCTGTACTGGCATCATTGGCGCAATGGCGGCCAGTTGCTCAATCTACTGACCGAACAACTGCTGCGCTCCTCAAAGCAATGGCTAGTGGCTTGAACGCAGCAACAAGCGTCAAGCTGCAAGCGGCAAGAATACGTACCGTTTCAACTTGCAGCTGAAAGCTCGAAGCTTGCAGCTGCTTCCCTGGAGTTTTTGATGAAGATTTTGGTTACCGGCGCCAGTGGCTTTATTGGCGGGCGCTTTGCGCGTTTCGCCCTGGAGCAGGGCCTTGAAGTGCGGGTCAACGGTCGCCGGGCCGAGAGCGTCGAACATCTGGTGCGCCGGGGCGCGGAGTTCGTGCCGGGCGATCTGACCGACGCCGATCTGGTGCGCGACCTGTGCAGCGATGTCGAGGCCGTGGTGCATTGCGCTGGTGCTGTCGGTGTGTGGGGGCGTTATCAGGACTTTCATCAGGGCAACGTCGAAGTCACCGAAAACGTTGTCGAAGCCTGCCTCAAGCAGCGGGTGCGGCGGCTGGTGCATCTGTCGTCGCCGTCGATCTATTTCGATGGCCGCGACCATCTCGGTCTGACCGAAGAGCAAGTGCCCAAACGCTTCAAGCATCCCTACGCCGCGACCAAATATCTGGCCGAGCAGAAAGTCTTCGGTGCCCAGGAATTCGGTCTGGAAACCATCGCCCTGCGCCCGCGTTTCGTCACCGGTGCCGGCGACATGAGCATCTTTCCGCGCCTGCTGAAGATGCAACGCAAGGGGCGGCTGGCGATCATCGGCGACGGCTTGAACAAGGTCGATTTCACCAGCGTGCAAAATCTCAACGAAGCCATGCTTAGCAGCTTGTTGGCGCAAGGTTCTGCGCTGGGCAAGGCCTACAACATCAGCAACGGTACGCCGGTGCCGCTGTGGGACGTGGTCAATTACGTGATGCGCCGGATGAACGTCGATCAGGTGCGCAAATATCGCTCCTACGGTCTCGCGTACAGCGTCGCGGCGCTCAACGAAGGCGCGTGCATGCTCTGGCCGGGACGCCCGGAGCCGACCCTGTCGCGCCTGGGCATGCAGGTCATGAAGAAAAATTTCACCCTCGACATCAGCCGCGCCCGGCATTATCTCGACTACGATCCGAAAGTCAGCCTCTGGGCTGCCCTCGATGAGTTCTGTGCGTGGTGGAAAGCCCAGGACATCCGTTGAAACGATTCGGCCGGGCGGCAATGAACCGCCTTGCGGGTTGAGGGTCAATGCCTGCGGCTGCGGCGGTTATACTTCGCAGCATTTAGCCATCACCGCGTTTGCCAAAGGTTGCCTCAATGTCCATGCGAAACGATGCCCACGACGACGATTTCGATAACGTGCCAAGCCTGCGCGCTGACCCGTTCGACGACGATGACATCGCGCCCAGCCCCCGTACTTCCGTGCATTCGCGCAGCGCGCCAGTGGTCAAGGTCAAGGCCGCCAGCACCGGGCCGCTGTGGGCGCTGGTCGGTGCGTTGTTTTTCGCCTTCATCGGTCTGGCCTGGTGGAGCTTCCAGCAGATCTCGCTGATGGAACAGCAACTGGTCGCCACCCAGGAAAGCTTCGCCCGCATCAGCGAAGAAGCGGCGGGGCGCCTGCAGGATATTTCCGGCAAGGTTGTCGCCAGCCAGAGCAACGTCAACAGTGACAGCGAAGCGCTGAAGCTGCAGATCAAACAACTCGAAGGCAAGCTGCTCGACCAGAGCAAGCAGCAGCAAGGCGTGGCCGGGCAGACCAGCGAGCTGGACAAGCGGCTGGCGCAAATGACCGCGCAGACCACCGAACAGCAGAACGCCAATACGCAGTTGCAGGCTCAGGTCAAAGCCTTGAGCGCCGAGCTGGCGACCATCAAAAGCACCCCGGCCGATACCAGCAAGGTCGATGCGCAGTTGAAAGCCTTCGACGCCCAGTTCAAAAGCCTCGGTGCCGATATCGCCGCGCTGAAGAAACAGGGCAACCCGAGCGCGGCGATCGATCGTCTGGAGCAGGACATCGTGGTGCTGAAAAGTCAGCAGGACAATCGCCCGGCAGCGCCACAGGGTGGCGGTAATACTGCCGAGTTCGATGCGTTCCGCGCGCAGATGACCCGCAACCTCAATACCTTGCAGGCGCAGATCCAGAATCTCCAGCAGCAGATCAATTCCCGCCCGTAGCGACTGATCTGTCGCCCGGAGGGCTTTGTCCCCTCACCACAGGGGCCTGTAATCCCCTGCATCATTCTGAATACTCGTACATCAGCCCAAGCCGTCTACGCTCTTGAGACACCAAAAAGAACGAGGGATGCGCTATGGGGTTTTTGCATAAAGTGGCCTGGCTCGGCCTGATTCTGCTGGCCGGTTTCGGCCAGGCCAGCGCCGCCACCGCCGCCAAGGATGACAGTCAGGCGGCCATCGCCCTGCTGGAAAAAGCCTTGGCCTACTACCACGACAATGGCGACAAGGCCTTCGCCGCCTTCAGCCGCCAGGGTGAGTTCGTCGACAAGGATCGCTACGTGTTCGTCCTCGACACCAAAGGCGTCATGCTTGCCAGTGGCGGGCCGTCATCGGCGCTGATCGGCCGTGATGTCAGCGAAGTGCTCGGGCCGGATCTGCAGAAGGCGTTCAAGGATGCGCTGAAAGTGCCGGAAGGCAACGGCATCCAGCAGGCCGAATACCGCTGGCAGAATTGGGCCGACGGCAAGGTCGAGCGCAAGCATGTGTTTTATCAGCGCGTCGGGCAGCGCATTCTCGCGGTGGGTTACTACTTGCCACGGGCTTCGGCTGAGCAGGCCAAGGCCTTGCTGGACAAAGCCGCGACGGATCTGGGCAAGGACGAGAAGGGCACGCTGGTTGCGATCAACTCGCTCAAGGGCGGATATCTGCAGGATGACCTGTATGTCTTCGTGGTCGATCTGAACAACCAGCGTTATGTCGCCCACGGCACCAATCTGCGCTTGATCAACACTGATTTTGGCAAGGTCAAGGACCCGGAAGGCAAACCGGTGGGCGAGCCGATTCTGGCGCTGATCGGCAAGCAGGATGAAGGCGAATATGAATACCGCTGGAAAAACCCGGTAACCGGCAAGATCGAGGACAAGCATGCGTACCTGAAAAAGGTCGGGCATTTCCTCGTCGCGGTGGGTTACTACAGCCCTTGAGAGAACACCGTTCCCTTGTGGGAGCGAGCCTGCTCGCGAAGCGGTGTGTCATTCAGCTATGTGTCGGCTGACACCGCGCATTCGCGAGCAGGCTCGCTCCCACAGTGGTATTTGTTGCGGCAATTATTTCGCGCCGTGCTCCCGTCCGCGCAGCAGGTTGTTCGGCATGGCAATCGCCGCTGCCAGCCCCAGCAACGACACTGCCGTGCTGACCCAGAGCAAGTGGCGGAAGGTCACCAGCAGCTCCGCGCGCAAAGCGTTCTGCGCTTCACCGGGTGCGGCGTTCAGGCCATCGAGCAGGACGTTGCCCGAATGCCCTTCGCTGATCAGCGAACTGTTCGCCAGGTGGGCGAAGCTGGAATCGTGCAGCAACGCCAGCAGCAGCGCCGACATCAACGCCACGCCCACCGCGCCGCCCAGTGAGCGGAACAGGTTGGTGGTGCTGGTGGCGACGCCGATGTCGCGTTGTTCCACCGAGTTTTGCGTGCCGACCAGCGAGGTCGGGAACTGCATGCCGCCGGCGATGCCGCTGAGCAGCATGAACAGACCGCTGAGCAGCGTTGCTTGTGGCGGACTGAAGGCCATGCCGAGAATCGAGATCGGCATGAGGATCGCCCCGGTGAGAATCTGCGGTTTGTAGCGTCCGGTAATCGAGGTGCGGCGGCCGGCGAAATAGGCACCGATCGGCAAGCCCATCGCCAATGGCAGCAAGTGCAGCGCTGCGCTGTCGGCGCCAGCGCCGGTGACGCTTTGGAAACGCAATGGCATCAGCACGATCAGCGAGATGGCCTGGAAACTGGTGAAGAAGATCGTGCACCAGCACAGCAGCGCGCTGCGATTGGTGAACAAGTGCATCGGCAGCAATGGCTCACGTGCACGGCGTTCATGCCAGACGAACAGCGCCAGCACCACCACGGCGCAGGCGAACAGGCCGAGCACTTCGCCGCTGCGCCATGAATGACCCTGGCCGACTTCGGTGATGCCGAGCAGCAACGCCGTGAGACCAATGATCATCAGCACCGTGCCGAGGTAATCGATCACCGGTTTGCGCTGCGGAATCGGCAAGCCGCGCAGGTTGCGCCGTGCCACCCACCACGCGCCAAGCCCCAGCGGCAGGTTGATCAGAAACACCCAGCGCCACGACAGGTATTCGGTCATGTAGCCGCCGAGCACCGGGCCGGCGACGCTGGCCACGGCGTACATGCTGCTGAAGTAACCCTGATAGCGCCCGCGTTCACGTGGCGGGACGATGTCGCCGATGATCGCCTGACTCACCGAGATCATGCCGCCGGCGCCGATGCCCTGAAGGATCCGCGCCAGCACCAGTTGCTCCATGCTCTGCGCCATGCCGCAGAACAGCGAGGCGAGGGTGAACAGGCCCATGCCGAACAACATCAGTTTGCGCCGCCCGTACAGGTCGCCGAGTTTGCCGTAGATCGGCACCGCCACGGTCATCGCCACCATGTAACCGGAAATCACCCAGGCCAGCAGGCTGACGTCCTTGAATTGCGCGGAGATCGCCGGCATCGATACGGCGACGATGGTCTGGTCCAGCGCACCGAGGAAGATCGCCATCATCAAGGCGACCAGCACGCTGCGAATGGCCGGTTTGGGCGTTTCAGGTTGATTGAGAGTGGTCACGGGCGAGCCTGCGGGCATTGATGGACCCGCGCGGCCATCGCGCGCGGGTGGATGCTCGCAGTGTAAGTCGGTAGGAAGCTATTCGATAGCCTCGTACGGAAGCCCGACGTAATTTTCTGCAATGGTTTTTTGCCCGGCTTGCGAGCTGACAAAATAGTCCAGTTCCGAAGCGCAGATGCGCTGGCTGAATTCATCGTGCTCGTCGAAGCGATGCAGCATCGACGTCATCCACCAGGAAAACCGTTCGGCTTTCCACACCCGGCGCAGGCAGATTTCCGAGTATTTTTCCAGCAGATCAGTGCGGCCTTCGCGATAGACCTTCAGCAGAATATTGAACAACGTGCTGACATCGCTGGCCGCCAGGTTCAAGCCCTTGGCGCCAGTGGGCGGGACGATGTGGGCGGCGTCGCCGACCAGGAACATCCGGCCGTATTGCATCGGTTCGACGACAAAACTGCGCAGCGGCGCGATGCTTTTTTCGATCGAAGGGCCGGTCACCAGTTTTTCCGCGAGGGCATCCGGCAGGCGTTTTTTCAGCTCATCCCAGAAACGCTGATCGCTCCAGTCATCGACGTTTTCATCCGCCGGGACTTGCAGGTAATAGCGGGTACGCGTGGCCGAACGCATGCTGCACAAAGCGAAGCCACGCTCGTGGCGGGCATAGACCAATTCGTCGTGAACCGGCGGCGTGTCGGCGAGAATGCCCAGCCAGCCGAACGGGTAGACCCGCTCGAAGATCTTCAGGCAATCGGCCGGAATCGACTGCCGCGCGACGCCGTGGAAACCATCGCAACCGGCGATGTAATCGCAATCGACGCGCCAGCTTTCACCGTCCTTTTCGAAGGTGACGAAAGCTTCGTCGCTTTTCATGCCGTGGGGAACGACATTGCTCGCCTGATAAATTGTCGGCGCCCCCGCGTCCCGACGAGCGGCCATCAGGTCGCGGGTGACCTCGGTCTGACCGTAGACCATTACTGTTTTACCGCCGGTCAGAGCGTGCAGATCGATGTGCACCTGACGCCCGTCCAGCGCCAGATCGAAGCCGCCATGAACCAGACCTTCGGCATCCATTCGCTGACCGACGCCGGCTTCACGCAGCAGCTCTACCATGCCTTGTTCAAGCACACCGGCACGGATGCGCCCAAGAATGTAATCAGGCGTCTGGCGTTCGAGGATCAGGGTTTCGATGCCAGCGTTGTGCAGCAACTGGCCGAGGAGCAGTCCGGAAGGACCGGCGCCGATAATGGCGACTTGGGTTTTCAGGGGTTTCATTGTTTTTATGACTCGCAAGCTTCACGCAGCAACAGCCGGTGAATGATTTTATGGATCGAGTGCTTGCATTTTTCCCTTGCGGGTCTGTCAATTGAAGGTGAAAACTGAGCCGATACCTGTACATTCTGCCAATCGGTGCGATTATCGCCCAAAAACCAGAGGCCTGGATTGAAGTATGAACAAGCCTGCCCTGCCTTCTATTCCGGTGTTCAAGCTCTACGGTGAAAGCCTGGACTGGCCGACCCCGGACTTGCTGCACTGTGAAACCATTTCCTCGCGCAGTCGCGAACATCAATGGGAAATCAAACCTCACCGCCATGCGGATCTGTGCCAGCTGCTGTTCGTTTTCAAAGGTCAGGCAGAGCTCGAAATCGAAGGCCAGCGCACGCAGCTTGAGACTCCGGCGATACAGGTGCTGCCACCGTTATCGGTGCACGGGTTTCGTTTTTCCGAGGATGTTGAAGGCTTCATCGTCACCTTGGCCACGCCGCTGATCAATCATTTGCAGGCGCAATTGGGCGATTCGGTACACGCGCTGGCCCGGGCGGAAAATTACCCGGCCGGTAAGGATGGCGATTATCTCAACAGCCTGTTTTCAGCCTTGCAGGCCGAGTACAACGGTCATCAACCGGCGCGGGAAATGCTCATGCATTCGCTGGTCAGTGTGATCATGGTCTGGGTCAGCCGTCAGGCGATCGTCCGCCACAAGGCCAGCCAACGGCCGCAACGCCAGCGCGAATACCTCAACGGTTTCATTCAGTTGGTGGAAGAGACTTACCGCCAGCACGTCAAGGTCGAAGACCTCGCCCATCGCCTGGGCATCTCCGTGTCGCATCTCAACGGCACCTGCCGTGAACTGGCCGGGCAACCGGCGTTGCAGATCATGCACGAGCGTCAGTTGCTGGAAGCCAAGCGCCTGCTGACCTACACCAGCATGACGATTTACGAGATGTCGGAGCTGCTCGGTTTTTCCGATCCGACCAACTTCACGCGCCTGTTCCGTCGCCGGGTGGGGATTTCGCCAAAGGCATTCCGCGACCGCTTGAAGGCCGAGCAACAATCCTGATGCGCTGATGAGCCCTGTGGGAGCGAGCCTGCTCGCGAATACGGTCTTTCATTCAGCAACTAGGCTGGCTGACACAGCGCATTCGCGAGCAGGCTCGCTCCCACAGCAGTTGCATTCCAGCGCAGGTCTATCAGCGCAATGCGTTCAGCGTGGCATTGTGCGGAATACACCGCTCATAGTTGCAGCTCGCATACTCACGCGGCAGCTGGCGCAACTGCTCGACCCGCCAGGCAGCGGTGCCGTACAGCGCCAGCGTGGCGGCGCAGGTGATGAAGATGGCGGCGTATCTTTTTGTTTTGATGTTCATGGTGTTCGACCTCTGAACGTCTACCTTGCGGTATTACTTTGAGCATAGGTCAGCGGCGCGTACTTGCCAGCGAGTGCGCTTGAGGATTTAGCCGGCCATTCAGCGAATTGATGCCTATGTGGGAGCGAGCCTGCTCGCGAAGGCGGTGGTCCAAGCGACATCAATGTTGAATGTACTGGCCTCTTCGCGAGCAGGCTCGCTCCCACAAGGGATCGGGTTTACAGGCCGGCATCCCAGGCCGGGGCCTCGGGAAAGCGCTGCACAAGAAAGTCGAGCATGCTGCGCAGTGCCGCCGGCATGTGTTTGCGTGAGGCGTACACCGCGTAGATATTCATCTGGCGCGGTTCTGCGTGTGGCAGCAAACGCAGCAGTTCGCCGCTGTGAATATGCACGCCAGCCTGGTAGGTCGGCAGCATCGCCACGCCCGCGCCGGCCAGGGTTGCGCGCAGGAGGGTGCTGGCCTCGTTGGCGCTGATATTGCCCTGCACCGGCACCGAAACCGGTTCGCCATCCTCCTCGAAATGCCACAGGCTCTTGCCGAAATAGGAATGGGTCAGGCAGTTGTGTCGGCTCAGTTCCTCCACCCGCAGCGGCGCCGGATGCTCAAGCAGATACGCCGGTGCTGCGCAGACCACCGAGCGGCACACGGTCAGGCGCCGGGCGATCAGATTCGGATCAAGATCATTGCTGGTGCGAATCGCCAGATCGATGCGCTCATCGACCAGATTCACCGTGCGGTCGAGCATCTGCAGATCGATGCTCACGCCGGGGTAAAGCTTGACGTATGCCGCCATCGCATCGGCCAGTTGCGCTTGGCCAAACGAGGTGCTGACGCTGATCCGCAGCAATCCGCGCGGCGCGTCATGGGGTTCACTGACGGCGGCCTGCATGTCGTGCGACAGGTCGATCATCTGCCGGCAGCGCGGGAGGATTTCGCTGCCGGCGGCGGTCAGGCTCAATTTGCGCGTGGTGCGGTGCATAAGCCGCGCGCCGACCCAGTCTTCCAGCTCCGCCAGATAGCGCGACACCACCGGCCGCGACAGGTCGAGGTGGTCGGCCGCCGCCGACTGGCTGCCCAGGTCCACGACCGTGACGAATACCCGCATTGCTTGAAGCCGATCCATGATTTGCCCGCTTTCAGAAACAAACTATGTCCAAGCATCGCATTTTTTGTACTGAGTCTGGCAACTAAGCTCTGTTGCATCGCCAGACTGGCATTCGCAATCCGGAGCAACACATGATCGGCTTTACCCCCTTCAAACGCGTTCTGCTCGCCGCAGCATTTTTCGGCTTTGCCGCCCATGCATCCGCTGCCGAGCTGAGCCTTGATGTCTACAACCCGGGCACCCAGGCGATTTTCCCGGTCAGCTCGGTGCTGGTCAGCGGTGAGAAAGAAGCGATTCTGGTCGACGCGCAATTCGGCAAATCCCAGGCTGAGCAGGTCGTGGAAAAGATCCGCGCCAGCGGCAAGCAATTGACCACCATCTACATCAGCCATGGCGACCCGGATTACTACTTTGGCCTCGACACCCTGACCAAGGCATTCCCGCAGGCGAAAGTGCTGGCTTCGCAGCCGACTGTCGATCACATCAAGCACACCGTCGACGGCAAACTGGCCTACTGGGGGCCGAAAATGGGCGCCGACGTGCCGGCGAAAACCATCGTCCCGGACGTGCTCAAGGGCGACAGCCTGACCCTCGAAGGCAAGCAATTGCAGGTGATCGGCCTCGACGGCAAGCAACCGGATCGCAGCTTCGTATGGATCCCGTCGCTCAAAGCAGTGGTCGGTGGCGTAGTGGTCGCCGAGAACATTCATGTGTGGATGGCCGACACCCAGACCGCGCAATCCCACGCCGATTGGCTGCACACCCTGCACACCATCGAAAGCCTGAAACCGCAAACCGTGGTGCCCGGTCATTACCTGGGTGACAGCAGCCGCTCGCTGGCCAGCGTGAAATTCACCGCCGATTACATCAAGGCCTTCGATGCCGAAACCGCCAAGGCCAAAGACTCCGCTGCACTGATCGCGGCGATGAAAAAACGCTACCCGCAGCTGGGCGAGGAAAGCTCGCTGGAGCTCAGCGCGAAAGTCGCCAAGGGCGAGATGCAGTGGTAAGCCGAACCTGAACACGCAGCATTTTCAAGCCAACTGGAGAATGTCATGAGCAAGATCGCAATCATTGGCGCCACCGGCCGTGCCGGTAGCCAATTGCTGGAAGAAGCCCTGCGTCGCGGCCACAGCGTCACCGCCATTGCCCGCGATACTTCGAAGATCGGCAGCCGTGCCGGTGTCGTCAGCAAGAGCCTCGACGTGCTGGATTCGGCGGCGCTGCAAGCGGCGGTGGCCGGTCACGACGCAGTGATCAGCGCAGCGCATTTCGCCACCGTCCCGGCCTCGGCGATTGTCGGACCGGTAAAACAGGCGGGCGTGAAGCGCTTGCTGGTGGTCGGCGGCGCCGGTTCGCTGTTGCTGCCGGATGACACGCGAGTGATCGACAGTGCCGGTTTCCCGGCCGAATACAAAGCCGAGGCGAGCGCAGGTGCTGAGTTTCTTGATGCGTTGCGTCACGAGCAGGAACTGGACTGGACCTTTTTGTCGCCGTCGGCGGAGTTCGTCGAGGGTGAGCGCAGTGGCACATTCCGCGTCGGCAAGGATCATCTGTTGGTCAGTGCCGAAGGACGCAGCTGGATCACATTTGCCGATTACGCGATTGCGCTGATTGACGAAGTGGAAACGCCGAAGCATTCGCGCCAGCGTTATACCGTCGGGTATTGAGTCAAGCCTTTTCCCCTCACCCCAGCCCTCTCCCGGGGGAGAGGGAGCCGACCGAGTTGTCTTGGGTCACACATTGACCTGAACGACCGTGTCGATTATGGATTCGGCGTGGCTGTGTCAGGTCGATGAATTTCTTGAGTATCCCCAATCAGTTCCCTCTCCCTGGGGAGAGGGAGCCGACCGAGTTGTCTTGGGTCACGCATTGACCTGAACGACCATGTCGATTATGGATTCGGCGTGGCTGTGTCAGGTCGATGAATTTCTTGAGTATCCCCAATCAGTTCCCTCTCCCGGGGGAGAGGGAGCCGACCGAGTTGTCTTGGGTCACGCATTGACCTGAACGGCCGTGTCGATTATGGATTCGGCGTGGCTGTGTCAGGTCGATGAATTTCTTGAGTATCCCCAATCAGTTCCCTCTCCCTGGGGAGAGGGCTAGGGTGAGGGGAGAGGCTTCAGCGCAAATGAGCCTGCTCAACCAGCCAGAGCATCAGTTCCTCAAGTTGCGGCGAGGGTTCGGCTCCAGCAGGCACCACCACGTAATACGCCAACCCCGTCTTCACCTTCAACGCAAACGGCATCACCAGTCGTCCAGCGTTCAGATCATCACCAATCAGCGACCAGTCCCCGATCGCCACCCCCGTGCCGTGCGAGGCCATCGACATCGCCTGATCCAGCGTTTCGAAATGCTGCCCGCTGCCAAGGTTGCCCAGTCGCAATCCCGCCGCGTCGAGCCACACCGACCAGTCCTGAATGTCGTGGGTCGGGTGCAATAACAAGTGTTCCTGCAGGTCCTTTGGTGAATTCAGCGCCGGCGAGCCTTTGAGCAGTTGCGGTGAGCAGACCGGTGTCAGTTGCTCGTCGAACAGATGCAGTGCGCCTGGCGAATTGTCCGGCGGCGGACCGTAGATAACCGCGGCGTCGAATTGCTCGCGCTGGAAATCCACACCGTGTTGCAGCGAGGCCGTCAGTTTCACCGGCACGTCCGGGCGTTCCTTCTGCCATTGCAGCAGACGCGGCAGCAGCCAGCGCATCACGCAGCTCGGTGCCTTGAGTTGCAAGGTTTGCCGCGTCTGACCGATCTGCTCGGTCGCTTCACTGATCAGCCCGAAGACCTTTTCCACTCGCGGCAGCCATTCGCGGCCTTCGGCCGTCAGCGCCAGACCTCGGGCCAGACGGATGAACAGCGGATAACCGAGCTGTTCTTCCAGCCCGGCGATCTGCCGGCTCACCGCGCCCTGAGTGATGTGCAACTGCTCGGCGGCGCGAGTGAAATTGCAGCATTGCGCGGTGATCCAGAACGTATGCAGAGCGGGCAGGGGTGGCAGGCGTTTCATGGCGATCCGAGGTATGACGTGGCGACATGGCTAGTATGACTTTTAATCGATTGTTGCTGCCAGTTGCGCACCGTTCCAATGGGCACTCCACGGACCCTGTGGGAGCGAGCCTGCTCGCGAAGACGGTTCAAGGTTCGACACGGATGTTGGCTGGACCGCTTATTCGCGAGCAGGCTCGCTCCCACAGGGAGTGTTCAGTGAATGAAAGGGCAATCAACATGGCAACGTGCGGCGAAGTACTGGTCAGGCTGTTGGAAAATTACGGGGTCGAGCAGGTGTTCGGCATTCCCGGTGTGCATACCGTTGAGCTGTACCGAGGCCTTGCCCGCTCAAGCATCAACCACGTCACGCCTCGTCATGAACAGGGCGCCGGGTTCATGGCTGACGGCTATGCGCGTACCAGCGGCAAACCCGGTGTGTGTTTCATCATTACCGGCCCGGGCATGACCAATATCACCACGGCCATGGGCCAGGCTTACGCCGATTCGATTCCGATGCTGGTGATCTCCAGCGTGCAGTCGCGCAGTCAGTTGGGCGGTGGGCGCGGCAAGTTGCATGAGCTGCCGAACCAGAGCGCACTGGTCGGCGGCGTCGCAGCGTTCTCGCACACGCTGATGTCGGCTGCCGAATTGCCGGTGGTGCTTGCTCGCGCTTTCGCGCTGTTCCAGGCCGGGCGACCGCGTCCGGTGCACATCGAAATTCCGTTGGACGTGCTGGTGGAAGAGGCCGATGAATTGCTCGCCAGCCTGCCGGTGAATATCGATCGCGCCGGCGCCGCACCGGCTGCCGTGAGCCGCATGAGCGAAATGCTGGCCAGCGCGCAACGTCCACTGATTCTCGCTGGCGGCGGTGCTATCGACGCGGCGCCGCAGCTGACCCGACTCGCCGAATTGCTCGACGCTCCCGTGGCGCTGACCATCAACGCCAAAGGCATGCTGCCGACCAGCCATCCGTTGTTGATCGGTTCGACGCAAAGCCTGGTCGCCACCCGCGCACTGGTCGCTGAAGCCGACGTGGTGCTGGCGATCGGCACGGAGCTGGCCGAGACCGATTACGACGTCACTTTCGCCGGCGGCTTCGAGATTCCCGGCAAGCTGCTGCGCATCGACATCGATGCCGATCAGACCGTGCGCAACTACCCGCCGCACGTCGCACTGGTCGCTGATTCGCGCAATGCCGCGCAAGCATTGCTCAGCGCCTTGTCGCACCAACCTCTGGCCGAGCGCCGCAATGATTGGGGCCAGGTTCGCGCCGCGCGTCTGCGTGATGAATTGGCGGCGAGCTGGGATGCGCCGACGCTGGCGCAGACGCGTTTCCTCGAAACCGTGCTGCACGAGCTGCCTGACGCGGTGTTCGTCGGCGACTCCACGCAACCGGTGTACACCGGCAACCTCACTTTCAACCCCGAGCGTCCACGTCGCTGGTTCAACGCATCCACCGGTTACGGCACCCTCGGCTATGCGTTGCCGGCGGCGATTGGTGCGTGGCTCGGCGGCCAACTCGACAACGGCGCGCGCCCGCCAGTGGTGTGCCTGATCGGTGACGGCGGCTTGCAATTTACCCTGCCGGAACTGGCCAGCGCCGTTGAAGCACGGGTGCCGGTGATCGTGCTGCTGTGGAATAACCAGGGTTACGAGGAGATCAAAAAGTACATGGTCAACCGCGCCATCGAACCGGTCGGCGTGGACATCTACACCCCGGATTTCGTCGCCGTGGCCAAGGGCCTCGGTTGCGCCGCGCAAGCCATCAGCAGCATCGACGAATTGCGCGCAGCGTTGCGTAAAGCGACGGACCGCCAAGGCCCGACGCTGATTGAAATCGACCAGAACCAGTGGATGCAGGCGGTGGCCCAATGATCAGCTTTCCAACCACACTCGACGGGCTCTACATCAACGGTCAATGGTCGTCGGGCCGCGAACATCTGCGGGTGATCAACCCCGCTACCGAAGCGCTGCTGACCACCGTCAATGGCGGTGACGAACAGGCCGTCGACCAGGCGATCAGCGCGGCGACCGAGGCGTTCAAACACTGGTCGACAACCACCGGCGCCGAACGCGCTGCGATCCTGCGCAACATTGCCAACGGCGTGCGCAACGGTCGCGATCACTTGATGAATCTGCAGTCGAGTAATAACGGTAAACCGCAGTTCGAAGCGGCCATCGATGTCGATGACGTGATCGCCACTTTCGACTATTACGCCGAACTCGCCGAAGGCCTCGACGCCGGGCAGGACAGCAACGTGCCGCTGCCCAGCGATGACTTCAGCGCACGCCTGCGTCGTGAGCCATGCGGTGTGGTCGGGCTGATCGTGCCGTGGAATTTCCCCATGGTCACCACCGCTTGGAAGCTCGCCCCGGCGCTCGCCGCCGGTTGCTGCGTGGTGCTGAAACCTTCTGAAGTGACGCCGTTGCCGGAGCTGGAACTGGCCGCGATCATCGCTGCATCCGGTTTGCCCGACGGCGTGTTCAATCTGGTCTGCGGCACTGGTCTGGCGGTGGGCGCGCCGTTGTCGGCGGATCCACGCATCGCCAAGATTTCCTTCACTGGCAGCAATGCGGTTGGCGTGCAGGTAATGCAACGCGCTGCTGAAACCGTGAAGGGTGTGAGTCTGGAGCTGGGTGGCAAATCATCGTTGCTGGTGCTGGCGGATGCCGATCTGCAGCTGGCGGTGGAACTGGCTTGTGGTGGAGCGTTCTTCAACGCCGGGCAGATGTGCTCGGCCACCAGTCGGGTGCTGGTTGCCGAGGAATTGATGGATGAATTTCTTCAGCGCCTGCAAAAGCGCGCAGAGGCGATTCGAGTGGCCGATCCGTTCGATCCGGACGTGGAGATGGGCGCGCTGGTCAATCAGGCGCAGTACCAACGGGTGCTTGGGCATATTGATCGCGGTTTGAGCCCCGGGGCGAGGTTGGTGTGCGGCGGTAATCGTCCGGCGCATTTGCCGCGCGGTTATTTCCTGCAACCGACGGTGTTCACCGACGTGCCGCTGGACAGCGCCTTATGGCGTGAAGAGATTTTCGGCCCGGTGGTGTGTGTGCGCAGTTTCGGCAGCGAGGCTGAAGCGATTGCCTTGGCCAACGACAGCCAGTTCGGCCTGGTCGCGAGCGTAGTGACACGCGATGCCACCGCAGCAGATCGTGTGGCCAATGCCTTGCAGGCAGGGCTGGTGTGGATCAATGCTCCGCAGGTGATCTTCCCGCAGACGGCTTGGGGTGGGTACAAGCAGAGCAGTGTCGGCCGCGAACTGGGGCCTTGGGGGTTGGCGGCGTTTTTGGAGATCAAGCACGTCGTGCGCGCGGTGTAGAAGCCTGCCCTCACCCCAGCCCTCTCCCGGGGGGAGAGGGAGCTGACCGAGGTGTCTTGCGTTCTCCGTCGACCTGAAAAACCGAGTCGATTATGGATTTGAAGGTCATCAACCCAACGCCGGGTTGGCCTGGCTTGGCTGATTCCGGATTCAGCACCGATATCGCAAGTCGATGAACCTCTCCAATATCCCACAATCGGTTCCCTCTCCCTCTGGGGAGAGGGAGCTGACCGAGGTGTCTTGCGTTCTCCGTCGACCTGAAAAACCGAGTCGATTATGGATTTGAAGGTCATCAACCCAACGCCGGGTTGGCCTGGCTTGGCTGATTCCGGATTCAGCACCGATATCGCAAGTCGCTGAACCTCTCCAATATCCCCCAATCGGTTCCCTCTCCCTCTGGGAGAGGGCTAGGGTGAGGGGCTTCTATGGAGTTACACCGACAGCCGCAACCGCGCCAGGTCCCGCAACGGTGGCGCACCAAACAGTCGGCTGTACTCACGGCTGAACTGCGACGGACTTTCATAGCCCACCCGATACCCCGCCGCCGACGCTTCCAGCCCTTCGGTCAACATCAGCCGACGCGCCTCTTGCAGGCGCAACTGTTTTTGATACTGCAACGGACTCATCGCAGTCATCGCCTTGAAGCGATGATGCAACGTCGACACGCTGAGGTTCACTTCCCGCGCCAGATCATCGATGCGCAGCGGTTGCTCGAAATTGCCGTTGAGCCATTTGATGGCCTGGCTGATGCGATGGCTCTGGCTATTGGCAATCGCAATCTCATACAAACGATGACCCTGCGGACTACGCAGCAGGCGATAGAGAATCTCCCGGCGAATCAGTGGCGCGAGCATGGCGATGTCTTTCGGCGCGTCGAGCAGCCGCGCCAGCCGCAGCACTGCGTCGAGCATGGCGCTGTCGATTTTTTCCACGTACAGACCGCGTCCGGTCGGCCGCGTCGGTACGCCCATCGGGCCGGCGTCGGCGATCAGCGCGGTGATTTCGGTCGGATCAATGTCGAGGCGCACGGCGAGGATCGGTTCTTCCGGCGAGACATTGACCACGCGCCCGCTGAGCGGCATCGAGACCGACACCACCAGATAATTCAGCGGGTCGTAGTTGAAGAACTCGTCGGCCAGGCGCACCTCTTTGCGCCCCTGCGCCATGATGCACAGCGCCGGCTGCGCGAGCACCGGGGCAAAGTCATGGGACTGGGTGTGGCGCGACATCACCAGCGAACCGATCGCGGTCTGGTAGCTGCCATCGTCGCTGGTGTTGCGGCGGATGATCGCCGCCAGCTCCGCGCGCTGCTTTTCCATGTCGGCGCTGGGTTCGGCTTGAAAACGATCGAATGACGTCATGCACGGCATCCTCGGCAAGTGAGGGGGGAATGCAGCAGAGCATATGTTTGTGCAAGCGGCGGCGGTAGACACATTCTGCCAAATGCTTGCCTGATTCTGCCCGCAGGTGCGCACAGGTCTCCCGCCATACGATTCTGTAGGAGCTGCCGAAGGCTGCGATCCGTTGATCTTCGAAGCAAAAGCACAAGATCGCAGCCTTCGGCAGCTCCTACACAAAACGCGTATGACAGACGTGTTGCGCGGGTTTACAGGTTGTTACAGGTCGTCTGCGCAGTCTCGCAGGATTGTGCAACGCGAAGGCAGGAATCGACTAACGGCGCAGCCGCCCCGGCCCTTAACCTTTGCTTCAGTCGCAGCCCGTCCCCCGGCTGCCACGCGATTTCATGGAGGGTTGATCATGTCCAAGCAGATGCCTGTCAGTCATATGGCCTTCGTTCGTGCCCAGCCCGGGCGCTCGGCGGAACTCGGTGTGCGCCTGAGCGCATTGATCGAAGTCTCGCGCGCGGCGCCCGGCTGCCTGAGTTTTTCCTTGCAACAATCGCAGTGCGACGCCGACCTGTGGCTGGTCAGCGGCTACTGGAGCAGTCAGCAAATGATGACGGCGTATTTCAACAGTCCGTCGATGGAAGTCTTCGCTGAGCTGGTGCAGGACCTGGTGGTCAACAGCCTCGACTTCCACACGTTCAGGGACGTTTCCGCCGCGCAGGCCCTCGGTCAATGCGCGGCGCCGATACACAAACTCGCCGGTTGAGGGTTTAATGTCCGGCTTATTTGATTGAGCCAGGATCCGCGACATGGCACGTAAAGAGTTTGAACGCTTCGAAGCAGTCTCCGCAGTCGTCCCCGTCGAGCTGGGCGGCAACAAGGGTTATTACGCGGCGATCGCGGTCAAGGCCCTGGTCGATGGCGGCGCCCCACGCTTTCACAAATTGCTCAATGAGCAGGTGTTCCCCGGCGCCATTGCTGCCGATGACGCAGCCATCAACGAACTGGACAAGCTCAAGGGCGTCACCGATGACGCCGAGCTGATCTGGTAATTACTTCTGCGCCCCCGGGCGCCACATCTTGAACAGCGCCTCAGGCCCCAGCTGGAAATAATCCGCCGGCCCGCCGCCGCGCAGAATCGGTTGTGCGGCGGCGGTGTCGTAGATGCCGTCTTTCAGCAGCCATTTGGCGATGTGCACCGCGACCACCTCGCCGAGGATCAGCCAGCTCGGCACGGTTTCGCCATCGGCGCGTTGCAGCTGGATGATCTGCGTGACCTTGCACTCGAAGGACACTGGACTCTCGGCGACCCGGGGGACCGAAATCACCTTTGACGCCACGGTCGTCAGCCCCGCCAGTTCAAACTCGTTGACCTCAGGCGCGACCATCGCGCAGCTCTGGTTCATCTGCTCGGCCAACGGGCGGGTGGCGAGGTTCCAGACGAACTCACCGGTCTGCTCGATGTTGTTCAGACTGTCTTTGCGCCCGACACTGGAAAAACCAATGATCGGCGGCACGTAGTTGAAGGCGTTGAAGAAACTGTACGGCGCGAGATTGAGTCGGCCTTCGGCATCCTGCGAGGAAATCCAGCCGATGGGGCGCGGGCCGACGATGGCGTTGAACGGATCGTGAGACAGGCCGTGGCCGTTGGCGGGTTCGTAGAAGTGGATGTCATCGGGCATGGGGAGCGGATTCCTGAGCTGCATTCGGATGCAGCCATAGTGCAAGGACCCAGCGCATATTTCCAGCCAGACGCGAGACCCCGTAGGGTTCGTGGCAGGACACAGATTTTGTGGCCTGCCAGCGATGCGGTGCGATCAGTCAGTGACGATCCGCGAGTGCTTCTGGGTATCTTTCATGGTGATGTACACCAGCAGCGACACGGCAATGCACGCGGTGACGTACCAGTAGTAACCGGTTTCCATGCCGATGCTTTTGAACCACAGCGCGATGTATTCGGCAGTGCCGCCGAAGATCGACACGGTCAGTGCGTACGGCAGGCCGACGCCCAGGGCGCGGATTTCGGTCGGGAACAATTCGGCTTTGACCACCGCGTTGATCGAGGTGTAGCCGCTGACGATGATCAACGCCGCCATGATCAGGAAGAACGCGCCCCACCAGGTCTGGATGGTGTGCAGGGTCATCAGGATCGGCACGGTGAAAATCGTACCGAGCACGCCGAACGCGATCAGGATCGGGCGACGACCGATCTTGTCCGACAGGCCGCCGATGATCGGTTGCAGGCACATGAACAGGAACAGCGTGGCGGCGGAAATGGTGGTCGAGTCGGAGATGCTCATGCCGACCGTGTTCACCAGGTATTTCTGCATGTAGGTGGTGTAGGTGTAGAACGCCAGGGTGCCGCCCATGGTCAGGCCGACCACGGTCAACAGCTCTTTCGGGTGGCGCATCAAGGTGCGCATTGCGCTTTCCTTGGATTTCTCTTTTTTGGTGAACGACTCGGTTTCTTCCATGCCGCGACGCAGGTACAGCGCCACGACCGCACACAGCGCACCGATGGCGAACGGGATACGCCAGCCCCACGCGTAGAGCTGTTCAGTGGTCAGCATGTTTTGCAGCACGATCAAGACGCCGAGGGCGATGAGCTGCCCGGAGATCAGGGTCACGTACTGGAAGCTGGAGAAGAAGCCGCGACGTTCCTTGGTCGCCATCTCGGACAGATAAGTCGCCGAGGTGCCGTACTCGCCGCCGACCGACAGGCCTTGCAGCAGGCGGGCGAACACCAGCAGGATCGGCGCGCCGATGCCGATGGTTTCATAATTCGGGCTCAGGGCGATCAGCAGCGAGCCGAAGCACATCAGGTACACCGAGGCCATCAGCGCTTTCTTGCGCCCGACCTTGTCGGCGTACATGCCCATCAGCCAGCCACCGATCGGACGCATCAGGAAACCCACGGCGAAGATCGCTGCGGTGTTCATCAGTTGCGCAGTGGTGGAGCCGGCGGGGAAAAAGGTTTTCGCGAAGTACAGGGAGAAGGCGGCATACACATACCAGTCGTACCACTCGACCATGTTGCCGACAGAGCCGCTGAAGATCGATTTGATCCGGCTGGCGGTGGTTCTCGGTTTGGCCGGCACGGCAGCCGACCCAAGGGGCAGGGCGTTGGAGTTATCCATTGAAGGATCCTTCGTTTAATTGTTTTTGTGGAGCGCGTCGGAACGCAGCCTGCCAGGGCTATAGCAGGAGGTGTGCCAAGGGGTGAGGGGCCGGTTTAGAGGGGGTAGCGGGGAGGAGTGAGCGGATTTGTGCCGACTGATTGGGCTGAGTGAGCGGATTTCCGCTTACCGCGTGAAGATCAAAAGCCCCTCACCCTAGCCCTCTCCCAGAGGAAGAGGGGACTGACCGAGGTGTTCTTGTGGGTTAGATCGACCTGCAATATCGAGTCGAATACAGATTCGGGAGAGCATGGAGATCGGCTCCCTTCCCCCTCGCCCCCCTGGGGGAGAGGGCTGGGGTGAGGGGGATGGATTTCAGCTACACCACAAATCTCTGCCTCACTCCGCCAGAAACATCTCCCGACTCAACCCATGCCGCTGCATCTTTTCATTGAACGTGCGGCGCGGCAGTTGCAGTTCTTCGAGCACGGCTTTCACATCACCTTTGTGCCGGGTCAACGCCGCGCGCAGACATTGCGCTTCGAACGCTTCCTGCTGCGCCGCCAGCGATTGCCCCGGATCGATTCCGGCGACCGGTTCATCCAGCCCCAATACCTGACGTTCCGCGACGTTGGCCAGTTCGCGCACATTGCCCGGCCAGTCATGGCTGAGCAGATGGCTCAACTGCGCGCCTGTCAGCGGCGGAAATGTTCTGCCCAGACGTTGGGCCGCATTGTGGGCGAAGGTTTCAAACAGCAACGGAATGTCTTCGCGGCGATCGCGCAGCGGCGGCAGGCGCAGTTCGGCGACGTTCAGGCGATACGCCAGGTCCTCACGAAAACGCCCGGCGCGAGCTTCGTCGAGCAGGTCCGGTTTGGTCGCCGCGACAATCCGCAAATCAACGCGAATGCTCTGGTTCGACCCCAGCCGCTCAAGCTTTTGCTCCTGCAAGACTCGCAGCAATTTCACCTGCTGGGCCAGCGGCATGCTTTCGATCTCATCGAGAAACAGCGTGCCGCCATCGGCGTATTCCAGCTTGCCGATGCGCTTGCCCGAGGCGCCGGTAAACGCGCCGCTCTCATGGCCGAACAGCTCGGCCTCGAACAGTTGCTCCGGGATCGCCGCGCAGTTCAGCGCCACGAACGGTTTGCCGGCGCGCGGGCCGAAATCATGCAGGCAACGCGCGACCAGTTCCTTGCCGCTGCCGGTTTCGCCCCGGATCAGCACATTGACCGGCAACGTCGCCAGATCCAGCACTTGCCGACGCAATGTCTGCAAGCCACGGGACACGCCGAGCAATGTTGCATCGAGCTTCGCGCGATTGTCGGCCAGTTCGTGCAGGGCGCGGTTTTCCAGGACCAGGCGGCGTTTGTCCAGCGCCCGGCGCAGGCTGCCGAGCAGGGTTTCCGGGCTGAACGGTTTTTCCAGAAAGTCGTAGGCGCCATCGCGCATGGCTTCGACCGCCATCGGCACATCGCCATGGCCGGTGAGCAGAATCACCGGCAGATCGCTGTCGCGCTTTTGCACTTCGGCGAGCAGTTGCAAACCGTCCATGCCGGGCATGCGCACGTCGCTGAGGATCACCCCGGCAAAATGTTCCGGGAGCGCGGCGAGGCATTCTTCGGCACGGCTGAACAATTGCACCTGAAACCCCGACAGGCTCAGCCACTGTTCAACGGCGTCGCGAATGCTGCTTTCATCGTCGACCACCATCACCGAATTGAGCATCAGATATGTGCCTCCAGATCGATTGGCAGGGTTAGGCTGAACACCGCGCCGTGGTCGCCGTTCTCGGCGCTCAGGCGCCCGCCGGATTCATGCACGATGGCGAAGGATACTGCCAGCCCCAGGCCCAGACCGTCACCCACCGGTTTGGTGGTAAAGAACGGATCGAACACCTGGCCGAGATGTTCCTCGGCAATGCCGCCGCCGTTGTCGCTGACGCTCAGCCGCCACAATTGTTCATCAGCCTCCAGACGGATTTCCAGACGCTTGCAGGCTTTGCCGTGCATCGCATCCAGCGCATTGCGCAGCAGGTTGATCAGCACCTGTTCCAGACGAATCGCATCACCGCGTACCCACGCCGGGCGGGTCAGATGCAGCACCAGACTGACCTGTTCGTCACGCAGTCGCGCATCGAGAAGTTGCAGCGATTGATCGACCACCGTCGCCAGATCCAGACGTTCGCGCAAGCCGCTCGGGCTTTTGCGGGCGAAGGTCTTGAGGTGGCCGGTGAGGGCGGCCATGCGCGTGAGCATGTCGTCCACCGGTTTCAGCGCCTTGTAGGCGTCATCGACGCGGCCATGTTCGAGCAGCAGGCGCAGGGTTGCCAGTTGCATGCGCTGGGCGGTCAGCGGTTGATTGATTTCGTGAGCCAGCGCCGCAGACATCTGCCCCAGCGCGGCGAGTTTGGCCGACTGCACCAGACCTTCCTGCGCGGTACGCAAGTCGCGGGTGCGCTCCTCGACCAAGCGCTCGAGTTCTTCACGATTGCGCTGACGGACCTTGGCCAGCCGCCAGCGCTGATTGAGGAACAACAACAGGAACACCAGCGCCAGCCACACGCCAGCGGCGGCCAGCGCGGCGTTGCGCAAATCCTCGAAGGCCACTTGCGGACGGCGCAGCAGGTGCAGGGTCCAGCCTTCGGTCGCCAGCGGCAGCGATTCCCACAGATAATCCGCCGTGCCCTGCGGACCTTCGACCCGGCGCAGATCGCTGTTGTCATCGAAGCGCCGCAGCGGCAAATGGGTCAGCGGAACCAGCGATTGCTTGTCGTACTGGCGGGTGGTTTTGATCTCGGCCAGATCATCAGCGCTCAATGCTCGCAAGGCGCGATAACGCCAGCCCGGCTGATTGGCGATAAAGATGATCCCGCGTGCATCGCTGACCAGCAGCGTGTCGCTGCCCTGGCTCCATTCGCGCTCCAGTTCGGGAAACTCCAGCTTGACCACCATCGCGCCGAGAAACTCGTCGTTGTCGCCAAGTACGGCGCTGGAAAGGAAATACCCGGGAATGCCGCTGGTCACGCCTACCGCGTAAAAACGCCCGGTGCCTTGGGTGCGGGTCTGGCTGAAATAGGGGCGGAAGCCGTAATTGTGGCCAACGTAACTGCTTGGCAAGCGCCAGTTGCTGGCGGCCACGGCCAGGCCGGTGCGATCGAGCAGTTCAAGGGTCGAGGATTGCGCGGCGCCGTTGATCTTTTCCAGCTTCACATTCAATGCCGCTTGCTGCGCTGCATCGACCGGGCCGGCGAGGGCCGAACGCAATTGCGGATCCAGCGCCAGTACGGCGGGCAGGGCGCGATAGCGGTCGATCAGGGTGTGCAAGGAGTTGGCGTACAACCCCAGTTGCTGATTGGCGCGGGCGGCGTCTTCTTCCAGCGCCTGACGTTCCGCGTGGCGCATCGCGAGCGTCGCGGCAATGACCGTGCCGGCGATGATCAGCAGGGAATACAACGACAGACGCAGGGTACGGGAAGTCGGCAGCATGCTGGATGAAAGGTCGGCAGGACGGGCGGGCACGATAGCATGGGCCGAGGTGGCCGGGCGCGCTGTTCGCGCCGGCCGTGTCTGCTAGACAGCTGTCTCCTGTACCTGACGTCGATGCACAAGATTCAACCTCGGCTTCGGCACCGGTCTTGCCTGAGGTTCGGCAGCGAGCGCTCCAGTTGCTGCAGGCGTTCTGTCACGCCTTGCGCCTCGCTTGGCGCTTCGATAGTCGCCTGGGCGGTTTGCATGACCTTGTCGATGGCTTCGAACGGGTCTACACCATTCCTGGACAGCTTCATGACCTGACGCTGTTTTTCTGCATCCAGTGCGTCCAGTTGGGCGTAGAACATCTTCTGGATGTGCTCGGAGTAGCTGTTGAGGTTATCCGTGAAAGTCTTGATGCTGTCGATAAGCGCAGCACCTCCATCGAGAAGAGCCCTCGCGCCGTCTACGGCTTTTGCAGCGCCGTCGCCCAGCGTTTTCAGCCCGTCCTTGAGCTCTTGGGTGTGCAGTGTCTGCGCTGCTTTCAAACCCTTCTTGAAAAAGTGGTAACGCAATACCGGAAACACTATTGCCCCCGCGATTGCCCCTGCGCCGGAACCGATGGCGTTGCCGATTCCGGGTACCACGGTGCCGATGACACTGCCGATGGCGATGCCTTTGCCGATACCGTAAAAGACCGATTTGATGCCGGCCCGGGAGGTGATGAATTTGCCGAACGTCATGCTTTTGCGCACCTCCTCGATGTTCTGGCCTTCAGGAATCAGGCCATCGAACTCGGTGGTCAGGTTGTGCAATTGCTCCGCCGCAGTTTGCGCTTGATCAAAAATACCGACCGCTTTTCTGACCAGGTCAAACACCACTTTGAAGGCACCGGTCTGGTCGACGTGGACGATCGGGTTGTTACCGACAAAACCATACATGTTCAACCCATCCACATCCCCCGCCGGATCCGCACTGACCCAGCGCTGCAACCACGGCGCGTAATAACGGGCGCCGTAGTAGTACAAACCGCTGACATCCATTTCCTTGCCGGAATAACGGATGAAGCGGTATTCGATTTCCGATTCCGGCGCCATCCATGCGGTTTCGCCGAACGGGTAATAGCCTTCTGCGCTGGTGACCACAGCGTCTTCATTGAGCTCCATCACGCAAGAGCCGAGGTGGTCTTCGAGGGTGTAGCGCATCTGGTCGTCTATCGGTGCTGAACGTTGCGCCCAATGCAGGCAGCGCGCGTTACCGAGGCTGATGATGTGCAGCTCTTCGCCGTTGTCCTTGCTGCGAATTTCCAGCCCTGGCAGGTAACGCACCTGGTGGAAGTGGCGGACCTTGTCGGTGAACCATTCAAGACATTTGAGGACCCGCTGGCCCGCGCTGTACTGGTAATACTCGGCATCGTTATCGCTGTCCTGACGGATAACCAGATCCACGCGCTCCAGCTCATTACGGCTGTTCCAGTGCAATGACGGACCGTGGTGCAGCTTGCGTTGATTGCCGTGCGGGTCGAACCAGATGTCGAAGTCCGGCGGCTCGTCACCTGTTTGCCAACGCACCCCGCGATTGCTTTTCTGGTCGATGCACATCGTGCGGGTACGACTGTTGCCGTCGCGCTGATGACGCAACTCGGTCAGATTGCCGCCATCGTCGTAGCTATACGTCTGGGTGTAATTGAGGCGGTTTCGCTCGTCGGGCGGTCGCGGCAGGCCGGGAATGTCCGGGGGCAGGGCGTCGTCATGACCGGTCGCGCGGATCAGGCGATACAGGGAGTCGTAGCTGAATTCACGGTGGCCGTCGACCCGTTGATTGGCGAACCAGGTTGGCTCGAAGGCATGGTCTTCGATGCGGATGATATTGCCGACGCGATCGTAGAAATATTGCAGATCCTGCAATCTGGGGTGAGCGGTTTTCTGACTGGTGCGCGTATGCAGGCGTCCATCGGCCGGGTCATACGTCCACTGACTCAGGACACCGTTACCGGCCAGTTGCGAGATGATCTGATTGTTGGCGTTGTACTGCGCATCCAGCAAGACCTGCGTGACTTTCGTCTCGACTTGCAGCTCCATTTGCCTGAGTTGCCCGGCAAGCCCATAGCGCGATGCTCTGCGATGGCCGCCGGCATCGGTTTGCTCCAGCACCGTGCCCAGCGGGCTGAACACCTGATGGCTGGTGAAAGCCTGTGTGTCCTGGAAAGTTCGGGTTTCCTGCATCGGCTGGCCGGCGAGGGAATAGCTGGATATCGCCAGAACACCAGACGCATCGGTTTGCTTGATCAACCGTCCGCGCAGGTTGTGGTTGGTGGTGTCGGCGCCACCGGCGTAGAGGAAGGTTTCGACCTCTTCCTCTTCCTCCTCATCCTTTCTGGTGACCTGGAGTCTGACGACACGCAGCTGGTCGTCAAAGGTCGATCGCCAGACATGGCCGCGCTCGTCCCAACGTTGCCGAGGCTCACCGGCCAGTCCCGGCAGTACCAAACGCCAGCCGGCATCGACGCTGTCGATTTTCAACACGGTGCCGTTGAGCGAGTAGTGAGTAGTGAGGTTGGGTGCAGATAAGCGCGGATCCCGTTTTTCTAGCAGGCGCCCGGCAGGGTTGTGAGTCTGGCAGGTGATCAGGGGCTTGATTTCTCCATGCGTCGTTGCACACAGATAGGCAATATGCCTGACAACCAAAGCCCGAGGATCCTTGACCTGCACGCTTGGCGTATGGATATGCGTTGATCTATTCAAGGGCCAGGTGCTCATGATTTATCCAGGCGCAGAACCACGGCAAAACTGCCTGAAGGTAGGCGAACTTGTTTACGCCGTCTTTTGACCGCTGTATTGGCGATATCTGCCAATCAACTCAATACCGCGCCTTGCTTCAGCCATGCGCACGGAAATTTCTTTCTTGATCCGATCCCGGCTGATTGAGCTGGAGTTCTGGGTTCCGACGCTACCTTTTGCAAGGTCCAGCGCAAAACCGAATGAGCCCACCAGGCCTTGGTCATAAAATTCGTTGACTCCGATTTCACTGAAAGCCGCATTGATGTCGCTTTGGTCCTGTTCAAGCATGTCGATAATCAAACCCAACGCTGTCTCGAGGTCATCAATTTCGATATCCCTTAAACCGGCCAGCGCTGTGGCTGTGTCCTTCCCCGCGTAAGCAATGGCCATCATGTCACTCGCAGCGGGTACCTGCGCAAACTTGCTGAGCGTTTTCTCGGCTACTGTTCCGATCAGCTTATTTGCTCCCTCGGAAGTCCGAGGATCATAAGATCTGGCTATTTTTTTTGCGTATCTCAGAGGGGTTAAAATGCTTGTTGTGGCATTGCTGTGAATGCTCTCGGGGTTCAGTTTTTTGGCATCGGGCAGGACGGGAGTGGAAACAGTTGTAATTTCGCCGAGTTTGTCGATTGCCGCGCCGGAGATTTTTGAGGCGACGATCCCTCCGATAAATGTCCCGACTCCGGGCAATATCAGCGTCCCAAGTGCTTCGCCGCCTTTCCCTGCTGTCGTGGTGGCAACTCCCTTGCCAATGTTGAAGCCGGTGTTTATGGCCATGCGTTTGGAAATGTCCGTAGCGCTGAACAGTCCGTTCAATTGCCGATTGTACGTTTGCAGCTCATTGCCCAGGTTATCCAGGACTTTTGCGTAGGTCGCGATGTCCTGCCTGACGTCAGACGGCAAGTCTTTTTTGTTACCGTCGTTATCGATGAACAGAATCGGGTTGTTACCGACAAAACCATACAGGTTCAACCCATCCACATCCCCCGCCGGATCCGCACTGACCCAGCGCTGCAACCACGGCGCGTAATAACGGGCGCCGTAGTAGTACAAACCGCTGACATCCATTTCCTTGCCGGAATAACGGATAAAGCGGTATTCGATTTCCGATTCCGGCGCCATCCACGCGGTTTCGCCGAACGGGTAATAGCCTTCTGCGCTGGTGACCACAGCGTCTTCATTGAGCTCCATCACGCAAGAGCCTAGGTGGTCTTCGAGGGTGTAGCGCATCTGGTCGTCTATCGGCGCTGAACGTTGCGCCCAATGCAGGCAACGCGCGTTACCGAGGCTGATGATGTGCAGCTCTTCGCCGTTGTCCTTGCTGCGAATTTCCAGCCCCGGCAGGTAACGCACCTGCTGGAAGTGGCGGACCTTGTCGGTGAACCATTCATGACATTTGAGGACCCGCTGGCCCGCGCTGTACTGGTAATACTCGGCATCGTTATCGCTGTCCTGACGGATAACCAGATCCACGCGCTCCAGCTCGTCACGGCTGTTCCAGTGCAATGACGGACCGTGGCGCAGCTTGCGTTGATTGCCGTGCGGGTCGAACCAGATGTCGAAGTCCGGCGGCTCGTCACCTGTTTGCCAACGCACCCCGCGATTGCTTTTGTCGTCGATGCGCATCGTGCGGGTGCGACTGTTGCCGTCGCGCTGATGACGCAACTCGGTCAGATTGCCGCCATCGTCGTAGCTATACGTCTGGGTGTAATTGAGGCGGTTTCGCTCGTCGGGCGGTCGCGGCAGGCCGGGAATGTCCGGGGGCAGGGCGTCGTCATGACCGGTCGCACGGATCAGGCGATACAGGGAGTCGTAGCTGAATTCACGGTGGCCGTCGACCCGTTGATTGGCGAACCAGGTGGGCTCGAAGGCGTGGTCTTCGATGCGGATGATATTGCCGACGCGATCGTAGAAATATTGCAGATCCTGCAATGCGGGTTGGCCGGGCTTATGACTGATCCGCGTGCGCAAGCGTCCGTCGGCTGGATCGTAGGTCCATTCGTTGAGCACACCGTTGCCGTCCTGTTGCTCGATGAGCTGGCCATTGGCGTTGTAGTGCGCATCCTCCAGGACTTGCGTGATGTTCGCCTTCACTTGCAAGTGCATTTGCCTGAGTTGCCCGGCAAGCCCATAGCGCGAGGTTCTGCGATGGCCGCCGGCGTCGGTCTGTTCAAGCACGGCGCCAAGCGGACTGAACACCTGATGGCTGGTGAACGCTTGGTGATCATCAAATGTGCGCTTTTCCACCAGTGCCTGTCCGGTGAGGGCATAGCTGGTGATATCCAGCGAGCCTGACGGATCTGTCTGCTGGATCAACCGGCCGCGCAGGTTGGAGTCTGCTCCGGCAGAGCCCGGAGCGTAAGTGAAGGTATCGAGCTGATTTTCGCCGTTTCCCGACACTTCGAGCTGCACCACGCGCAATTGCCCGTCAAAGGTCGATTGCCAGACATGGCCGCGCGCGTCCCATTGCTGCCGAGGCTCCCCGGCCGGCCCCGGCAGCAGCAAACGCCAGCCGCTATCGACACTGTCGGTGAACACCGCATCGCCATTGATGGAATAAACAGTGGTGGTGTTTGCAATGGGCAGGCGCGGATCCTGTTGCGCGACCGGATGTCCGGCCACATCGTGTTCCTGAAACGTCACAACAGCGGTGACCGCGTCCTCTGCCACGGTACGCAAATAAGCGACCTGACGGACTGGCAGGCCACGTCCGTCGCTGACGGTCAGCAAAGGCGTGCGCCAATGTGTGGAGGCGCTCATGCGCCTGACCCACGCGTAGACACCACCTCTTCAGCGGTGTCGTTGAAGTCTTCGCTGGTGTGATACCAGGGATGATACGTCTCGCGGGAAAAGTCGCCCTTGGCGTTGATCAGCTTGATCGGACGTCCCGTTGCGTCATAGAACAGCTGATCGAAGAGCCCGAGTTGGCGCAGCGATTGATCATTGACGTAGCGGTGCGTGTTAGCGAAAAACGGCCGGTATTGGCGCTGCGCGAGACCTTTGTTGTTGTATTCGACGCGTTCGCTGATACGCCAGCGTGTCTGCGTCGGTTGCTCACCTTCTTCGATCAGCAATTGACCATCCTCACCCACCACATAAGCCAGTCCGGGGTCGACCTTCTGCTGGGTTTGCAGTACCCGACCAAAGCCATCGATGCAGGTTTTGACGATCTGGATCTGTGCCTTGACGGTGTCATAGGGATAGCGGTCGGCACTGAGCACCACGGTGTGTACCGGCTCTCGGTACGCCAGTTCAATTGCCTCGAGCAATTGCTGGTCTTCAGGCGTCAGGACGTGATTTTGCGCAAGCCGGCGTCTTGCGCTGGCGCGGATCTGCCCGCCGGGCAACAGATCGTCCTGCTTGATTGACAGGGTTTGAAGCGTGGAGGCGGGTATCAGGCCCATCCAGCTGAACAGGTTTTTGTGCAGGGTGCTGGCTGCGTTTTTTACAGTGTCCTCCGGATACTGGATGGCCTGTTCCGGACTGGGGGCCGGCAAGGTCCAGTCATCGGTCAGCTTGTCGAATCCGGCAGGTTTGCCATTCTCGGTACCGTGAAAGCTGATGACCAGCGGCTGACCGGAAGGCTCATGGATGACTTCTTCAGTGTTGTCGTTGGCGTCGGTGATTCGCTTGGGTTTCAGGGCGTGGTAATCGAATTCCGCGACCTGCACGGCACAACCGTCGGGCAACTCCATGCGCATGACCGTCAGCCAGTGTTGATCGTATTCGGCTTTGGTCACGCCATGGCTTGGCGTTTCGTTGAAATCGAGCACTTTATAAAACGCTTGCAAGTCGCCGTACCGAGCCAGATTGAACCGCGATGACCAAAGGTTTTGTTCCTCGCTCGGCGGCGTTTCGAACAGCATCGGCATGGGCGAGTAACCAATTGCCTTGAGGGCCTCGCGAATGTTCAGATCCGGCACAATGCTGTAAGCGTCCAGCGCGGTCTTGTCCAGCAGGGCAAGCTCCAGAGAATGCGACAGGGCTTCGAATCCGGCGACGCCGTCTTCCAGTTCAATACCCTCTACGTCCACATAGTGCTGTATGGATTGGGAAGTCAGTACCCGTTCGATGGCCCATTCTTGCGAATCCTGCAGCTTTCTCAACGATTCGAAAGATATCTGTGCCGGGTTCAGCTCGCCGGGTAGCGTACCTTTGGCCAATTTCAGCGCGTCGCCCCGTTCCTGATAGGGCAAGCCCAGTCGCCATTGCTGCGGCTCTGGCAGATTGATCAGACGTGCACGGGTTTCACTGATGTAAAAGTATTGCTGCGCCTCGTCGTGAGCGTCGGACCACCATTGATTCAGATGGTCTTCGGTGAAGGGGGGCGGGCTCTGGGCGGTCAACCTGCGCGCATAGCTCACCGTAAGTGCGTGGGTCGCGGCGCCATAAGCGTTCCAGCGCAGGGTGACATCGTGGCGGCACAGCGGGTCGTTGATAAAACCGTCGTACTGATAGCTGATGGCTTCGACCTGAAGGGGCAGCAGAACGGCTGCGGCATATGGCCCCTGCGGCCGCACCTCGCGAACCAGATAGCGCTTCTCTTCTACCGAGTACAGTGCGGCTGCACCGGGCGCCTGCGCATCGGCGCGGTAGGGAAAAATTTCTGTTCGAGCGACCGAGCCAACCAGTGCCTGCGCAATCCGATAGCGACTGTCGGAGCCCTCCGGGGTGACGGGCTCATCGATTTCACCTTTGGGGTGGTAACGACTGAACAGGGTTTCGCCCAACGGGCAGGCGTCCACATCCGCGCTGAAATAATCGTCGCGGGAGCGATTGATTTCCTGACCGTTGTGAAACCAGGTGCATGTTTGCACCGGCTCGCTGAAGCCAGGCTCTGAAGGATCGGTTCCAACCTCGCAGTCAAGTTGCTGCAAGTAGCCGAACCCGCGAAATTCCCTCTCCCTGCCGTCGTAGAACCCTTCGCGCCAAGTGAACGACTGGGTCAACCGGTTGCCGGTGATCTCGTCGTGCTGCTCCTGTTTTTTCACCACGGCCAGCGGAAATGGCAGGTGACATACCGGTGCACGCTCAAGTGCCAGCAGCCGCTCCTTTTCATCCAGCCATTCCTGAGCCGAGCTGCGATAAGTCACGCTGCTGGAACAGCCCATGTTGTTGTTACTGTTGACCAGCAGGTAGGGCTTGGCTGCAACAAAATCGTAGCGCCAATGCCGAGGCTGGATATGCGGCACCGTCAGAATCAGGCTGGCGCAACCGAGGCCTTGCAGGTCGGCGAAACTGACCTGGCACAAGCGGTCATAACGCACCTCTTCAGGCCACGCCACGCTGACGGGAATCTGCTCCAGGCCGTTGCCGCCCCGGTTCAGGTAAATGTCGAATCCTTCGGATCGCAGATAGATCAGCGCGGGCGCGCCGGAGCCATCGAGGTCGGCCAGGCGCACTCGTGCGGCGTCGAATTCGTCGTAGGTGAAGGGCAGGGCACTGATCTTGCGACCTTGACCGAATTTGCCATGACCAAGATTCGGCCAACAGCGGACTTCGTCATGGCGGATGCGACACAGCTCGGGCATGTCGCTGCCGAGCAGATTGCCCAGAAGCACCAGTTCGGTTCGCGAGTTGCTGAATACCGGCAGACGGTCGTCTTCGTATGCATGGGGGATTTCCTGTGCGGCGGCGAAGCCTTTTTCGCGCAGGCTGGCATAGAGCCTCACACGATCGTGGCTGATGCTGGCCGCTGACATCAGGCCGTCCCCGCTGAAATCCCCCATGGTCAAAGTCAGATCCTGGTGTTCCCGGGGAAACGTGTCGAACGCGCTGAACAATTCGAATTGTCGCTGCGCATTCAGCGCATGGAACCCGCAGTAACCCAACCGGGCGATGATCAGGTCCAGGCGCCCATCGCCGGTCAGATCCAGCAGTTGCGCCACGGCGCGGTTACGATCTGCCACCGGGATCTTGTCCAGCAGAGCCCATGGGCCGTAACCGATCAGTTCGGTACCAGGCGCCGCGCGCAGCGGCTCGCGGTAGTACCAGGCGTTGTCATAGCGGCAGAGAAAACCCGGCACGCCCTCGCCATACAGATCGACACATTGGTAGAACCCGCCGTCTTCGATGCCCGGTTGAGTCTCGTTTTCCAACAGGCGTGCAGCTGTCTTGTTGATCTCGAAGGGCGAGTATTCGAACTCTAGCGGCGGTGAATGCTCGACATTGCCCTGCGCATCGAAGGCCTGATAGTGCGCCGCGCTGATCTGGCTGTAGGCCCACGGCGCAGAGTTCTGGATAGGTCGATATTCCAGCAGCAGGCGACGTACAAGCTTCGCCTCTGTCGCCAGCCCTTCGGGGAAGTGATGAAACATCAACACTTGCTGGCACAGCCTGCGGGTGCTCAGTTCAAAACCCTGGCCATAGGTGGAAAACGGATCCGGTCGCAGCCGCCAGCGGTTCACTTCTTCGTAGCTCGGGGTCTCCGTCAGCGAACTGCTGCGTTCGCCATAATCGAACACCAGTTGAAAATGCCAAGGCAAATCCGTCGCCCGGTCGGTGTCCCAGCTATAGAGACGATCGCTCGCCGTGGCATTGCCATAACACACCCGGCGCAGATAACGCTGGGCGCGGTAGTCGTGAATCGGATCGTGCTCGTCAGGCTGATCGTCGGGCTTGTACTCGTAGCAGATGTGTTCGCCATGGGCGTTCATGCTTTCACACAGCAGCCAGCTACTGATGCGCGATTCGTCGTCGGGGTCGGCACGGCGTGAGGCGCTGGTTTTGCCGTAGACATGCAACGTGCCGTCGGCACCATGTACCAACCAGAACGGGGCACCACCGTTAGCCGGATGCCAGCATTCGCGCAGGGAAAAATCACTTTCGATCCGCGTCCGGTAAGACACGACGTTGTGTTCGGGAATGGGGCGGTCTCTGTAGCTGTGTTCCGTGCGCGACTTCAAGTCTCCGGCATCATCGAACTCCGGCATCCACACCTCGCCGTCATGCCCGATGATTTCATCGTGCTCGGTATACCGTGGAACACCTTTGTTGGTGCGGCGACTGATCTGGCTCAGGCCCAGGTGGCAACCAAGGCCAAACGGACCGTTACCGCTCTGGCTGTTGATTGCCAAGGGTATTTGCGGACCGTAGCCACGACCGCTCGATAGCGGGATCAGCAATTCGCATCCAGCCGAGGCGGTCGGCCCGACGGCGCTCCAGCTCTTGCCGATGGTGGCGATCGATGAGCTTTTGGCGATGGAAGGAGCTGTGATGCTGAGGTCTTGATCGGCCATGGTCGAGTCCATTCGCGCTACATAGGGCGTATGGATAGACGCTAACAGGAGTGGGCCGGAGATGGACCTGTCAGATCTGACAGGTGCGCAAGATCATTTTCTGTGCATGGGAAATTCTGTTATCGCGATTGGTTTGAACAAGCAAAAACGGCCGGGGCATCTTTGCGGATGCACCGGCCGTTTTGATGACGCCAGAGGCTTACTGCACTTCTACCGCCAGGCTTTCGCTGATCTTCTGTTGCCAGATCGCCGGGCCAGTGATGTGTACCGACTCACCTTTGCTGTCCACCGCTACGGTGACCGGCATGTCCTTGACCTCGAACTCGTAGATCGCTTCCATGCCCAGCTCGGCAAATGCCAGCACCTTGGACTTCTTGATCGCTTGCGCAACCAGGTACGCAGCGCCGCCGACTGCCATCAGGTACACAGCCTTGTTGTCCTTGATCGCGTCGATCGCGGTCGGGCCGCGCTCGGACTTGCCGATCATGCCCAGCAGGCCGGTCTGCTCGAGGATCTGGCGGGTGAACTTGTCCATCCGCGTTGCGGTGGTAGGACCCGCCGGGCCAACCACTTCGTCACCGACCGGATCAACCGGGCCGACGTAATAGATGAAACGACCTTTCAGATCCACCGGCAGGGTTTCACCCTTGTTCAGCATCTCGACCATGCGCTTGTGCGCGGCGTCGCGACCGGTGAGCATCTTGCCGTTGAGCAGCACGGTTTCGCCCGGCTTCCAGCTCTGCACGTCTTCCGGGGTCAGGGTGTCGAGGTTGACACGACGCGCCGACGGGCCGGCTTCCCAGACGATTTCCGGGTAGGCGTCCAGCGGTGGCGCTTCCAGCGAGGCCGGGCCGGAACCGTCGAGCACGAAGTGTGCGTGACGGGTGGCGGCGCAGTTGGGGATCATGCACACCGGCAAGGATGCGGCGTGGGTCGGGTAGTCCATGATCTTCACGTCGAGCACGGTGGTCAGGCCGCCGAGGCCCTGGGCGCCGATACCCAACTGGTTGACCTTCTCGAACAGCTCCAGACGCATTTCTTCGATGCGGTTCTGCGGGCCACGGGCCTTGAGCTCGTGAATGTCGATGGATTCCATCAACACTTCCTTGGCCATCACCGCGGCTTTCTCGGCGGTGCCGCCGATGCCGATGCCGAGCATGCCCGGCGGACACCAGCCGGCGCCCATGGTCGGCACGGTTTTCAAGACCCAGTCGACGATCGAGTCGGACGGGTTGAGCATGGCCATTTTCGACTTGTTCTCGGAACCGCCGCCCTTGGCCGCCACGTCCACTTCCACGGTGTTACCCGGGACGATGGAGTAGTGAATTACCGCCGGGGTGTTGTCCTTGGTGTTCTTGCGAGCGCCTGCCGGGTCGGCAAGGATCGAGGCACGCAGGACGTTTTCCGGCAGGTTGTAGGCGCGACGCACGCCTTCGTTGATCATGTCGTCCAGGCCCATGGTGGCGCCATCCCAGCGCACGTCCATGCCGACACGGACGAACACGGTGACGATACCGGTGTCCTGGCAGATCGGGCGATGGCCGGTGGCGCACATGCGCGAGTTGATCAGGATCTGCGCCATCGAATCACGGGCCGCTGGCGACTCTTCGCGCAGGTAGGCTTCGTGCATCGCCTGGATGAAATCCACGGGGTGGTAATAGGAAATGAACTGCAGGGCGTCGGCAACGCTCTGAATCAGGTCATCTTGCTTGATCACGGTCATGAGTCGCGCTCCTCTGAAACACGGGAACATTCTATGGGGCAGCTTGAGGCTTTCGGCTCACAGCTGATCCTCTGGCACGCCGGGGCTGCTGGCGCGACGCTAAAAAGGCGCGGCAGTATACCGCGCCTCGGTGGGGCGTACACGCGCCGGCAGTCATTCGTTGGTCGCATGGGTGGGCGAATATCGGACAGCGGGTTTGCACTTCAGGATCGCCCCCCTCACCCCAGCCCTCTCCCCCAGATGGGGCGAGGGGGGAAAGGGAGCCGATCTTCATCTTGTTCAAAAACTAAGTCCGGCTCAGGAAAATGAAGCTGTTTTGTGCCGTTTCCAGACTCGAGTTCGGCGCGATGTTTGAAGTCGGTGTAACTCGGATAAACAACCCGGTCAGTCCCCTCTCCCCTCTGGGAGAGGGCTAGGGTGAGGGGCTTTTGGCGGTGTCAGTGGGCCACACTTTTGACGTCAATTTTCGAGCCCGAAAATCGGTGGTCATTTAGCGACCGGCCCTCTAAAGTGGCATCCGGTCTGTAGAGTAGGACACTCGGTCAGCCTCCTATCGCACGGTGAGTCAACGATTGACCCATAACGCCATTCAACGCCTTTTGCTCAAACGCTTCGCCCTCGCTGCGGCCACCTACGGATTGGCTCTGCTGCTGCTGTGGCTGGCGTTTTTCACCGGGCATTACCAGCAATCGCTCAGTGGCGTGGCCATCGGCAGCGCGCTGGTGGTGATCAGTCAGGCGAGCCTTTTCGCGATGTTCTGGACCGGGCGCAACCAGCGCTTCGCCGACCCGAGCCTGACCGAAGCGCAAGTGCTGATGGGTCTGGGCTGGCAGACGTGGCTGATCGCCCATGTCGACGAGGCGCGCGGTGCGTTTCTGGTGTTCTATGTGCTGATTCTGCTGTTCGGCCTGTTCCATCTCACCCGACGGGTGTTCATCCGCTGTGCGCTGTTGGTGTTCTTCAGTTTTTCCGCGATTACCCTGTGGGACGCCTACCACTTCCGCTTGGCCGAGCCTGCGCTCGCAGCTTTGCAGGTGTGCATTCTGGCGATGGTCTTGGCGTGGCTGGTGCTTTACGCACGTTTTGTCCAGGTTTCCCGACAACGTCAGCGCCAGCGTCGGTTTGCCTTGCAGGCGCATCAGGACACCCTGCGCGGGATGATGCGCCAGCTTGAAGATCTGGTCGCCACCGACGAACTGACCGGGCTGTTCAATCGCCGGCATTTCCTGCGCATCGCTTCCCGCGAGCTGAACGCGCTGGACAGCGACGTGATGCACGGGCTGGCGCTGATCGATCTGGACCACTTCAAGCGCATCAACGACCTGCACGGCCACGCCGCCGGCGATCAGGTATTGCAGGCGTTTGCCGGGGTGGCGCAAGCCTGTCTGCGCGACGGTGACGTGCTGGCGCGTTATGGTGGCGAGGAATTCGTCGTGCTGGTGCCCGACTGCGATGCCGAACGCCTGACCGCGTGTTGCGAGCGTTTGCGCATCGCCTTCAGTGAGGTGGAATTGATGGGCCTGCAAGTGCGCAACCTGAGCCTGTCGGCGGGCATGACCCTGCTGTCCGTTGGCGATGATCTGGATGAGGCGTTGCAGCGTGCCGATCAGGCGCTGTATCGGGCCAAGCGTGACGGGCGCAATCGTTGTGCCGCCGCGTGGGAGAACATTGATGCCTGAATTGCGCGTCGGTGATCGGCAGTGGACGGTTGAGGCGGGCAGCAACCTGCTCGAGAGTCTCAATCAGAACGGCGTCGCCGTGCCCTACAGCTGCCGCGCCGGCAGTTGCCATGCCTGTCTGGTGCAATGCATCCAGGGCCTGCCCGCCGACAATCGTCCGGATGCCTTGAGTGCCGAGCAACGTCAGGACGGTTGGCGCCTGGCTTGTCAGTGTCAGGTGGTCGAAGACTTGCAGGTACACACCTTCGACCCGATCAGCGACGGCCGCCCGGCCGTGGTCGAAGCGCTGGATTGGCTCAGCGACAGCGTTCTGCGCCTGCGCTTGACCCCGCAGCGGCCATTGCGCTACAGCGCCGGCCAGCATCTGGTGTTGTGGATCGGCCACATCGCCCGCCCTTACTCGCTGGCGAGCCTGCCGCAAGAAGACCGCTTCCTCGAGTTTCACCTCGATTGCCGCCAGCCCGGCGAATTCATCGATGCCGCACGCCAGCTGCAGATCGGCGACTCGATCCGCCTCGGCGAACTGCGCGGCGGTGCCTTGCATTACGATCCGGACTGGCACGCCCGGCCGCTTTGGCTGCTGGCTGCCGGTACTGGTTTGGGTCCGTTGTTCGGGGTGCTGCGTGAGGCCTTGCGTGAGGATCACCAAGGCGCCATCCGCGTCATTCACCTGGCCCATGACGAACGCGAACACTATCTGGCCAAACCCCTTGCCGCACTGGCCGCGCAGCGCGAAAACCTCAGTGTCGAGCTGTGGGCAGCGGCCGACTCGGCCGCCGCTTTGGCGCAACTGCGCCTTGTTTCCCGGCAGACCCTGGCCTTAGTCTGCGGCTCGACGACCAGTGTCGACGCATTCGCCAAGCGTCTGTACCTGGCCGGATTGCCGCGCAATCAACTGCTGGCCGACGTGTTTGTGAGCCGTGGTTGAGCGCTGATTTTCAGACGCGAGACACGCCATGACCGAAGCCATCCTGCTGGAACGCGAACGCGGTTTGCTGACCCTGCGCCTCAACCGCCCGGACAAGAAAAACGCCCTGACGCGCGCCATGTACAGCCGCCTCGCCGAAGCACTGAAACAGGCCGACAGCGACCCCGAAATCAATGCCGTACTGATCAGCGGCAGCGCCGAGTGCTTCACCGCCGGCAATGACATCGCCGACTTCATCGAACAACCGCCGAGCGACCTCGACAGCCCGGTGTTTCACTTCATGCTCAATCTGCTCGAATGCCGCAAACCGGTGATCGCCGCCGTGGCCGGTGCTGCGGTGGGTATCGGCACGACCCTGCTGCTGCATTGCGATCTGGTCTATGTCAGCCGCGACGCCCGGCTGCGCATGCCGTTCGTCAACCTCGGATTGTGCCCGGAATTCGGCTCCAGCCTGATCCTGCCGCGTTTGCTCGGGCAAGCGAAAGCGGCTGAGTTGTTATTGCTCGGCGAAGGCTTTAGCGGCGCACAGGCTGCGCAATGGGGAATTGCCACAGACGCGCTGGACAGTGGCGCGGCTGCGTTGAGCAAGGCCCGGGAAATGGCGCTGCGTTTTGATGAGCTGCCGGCCGAAGCGGTGCACATCAGCAAGCAACTGATGCGAGCGCCCGATCGCGAGCTGCTGCGCAAAGTGATCGAGGAGGAGGGCGCATTGTTTACCCAGCGGCTGCGTTCGCCAGAGGCGGTGGCGGCGTTGAGCGGGTTCTTTCGCTGAGTGTCAAGACGCCTTCGCGAGCAGGCTCGCTCCCACAGGAGATTGCATTTCAAGTGTGGGAGCGAGCCTGCTCGCAAAAGGGCCTTACCAGACAAAATATCTGTTGAATCATAAGCAAAAAAGCCCCGCCATTCACATGGCGGGGCTTTTGCGTTTCAGCTGCCGGTCACTCAGACCTGCGGATCACCGACATGCAGGATCTTCATGCCATTGGTGCCGCCAGTGGTGTGGTAGCTGTCGCCCTTGGTCAGGATGACCCAGTCGCCTTTTTCCACGACGCCGCGCTTGGTCAGTTCGTCGATGGCTTTCTGGCTGACTTCGTGCGGTTCCAGCGAGGCCGGGTCGAACGGGATGGTGTAGACGCCACGGAACATTGCTGCGCGGGCCTGGGCTTCGCGGTGCGGGGTGAACGCGTAGATCGGCACCGAGGAGCGGATCCGCGACATGATCAGCGGGGTGAAGCCGCTTTCAGTCAACGCGATGATCGCTTTGACGCCCGGGAAGTGGTTGGCGGTGTACATGGTCGCCAGCGCGATGCTCTCGTCGCAGCGGCTGAATTCCTTGCCGATGCGGTGGCTGGAGGTCTTGCCGGTCGGGTGTTTCTCGGCGCCGACGCAGATGCGCGCCATCGCCTGCACGGCTTCCAGCGGGTAGAGACCAGCGGCGGATTCGGCCGAGAGCATCACGGCGTCGGTGTAGTCGAGCACGGCGTTGGCCACGTCGGATACTTCGGCGCGGGTCGGCATCGGGTTCTGGATCATCGACTCCATCATCTGCGTCGCGACGATCACGGCCTTGTTGTGGCGACGTGCGTGCAGAATGATTTTCTTCTGAATGCCCACCAGTTCGGCATCGCCGATTTCCACACCGAGGTCGCCACGGGCAACCATCACCGCGTCGGAGGCCTTGATCAGGCCGTCGAGGGTTTCGTCGTCGGCCACGGCTTCGGCGCGTTCGATCTTCGCCACCAGCCAGGCAGTGCCGCCGGCCTCATCACGCAGTTGACGGGCGTATTCCATGTCGGCGGCGTCGCGCGGGAAGGATACGGCGAGGTAGTCGACTTCCATTTCGGCGGCGAGCTTGATGTCGGCCTTGTCTTTTTCAGTCAGGGCCGGCGCGGTCAGACCGCCACCGCGACGGTTGATGCCTTTGTGGTCGGACAGCGGGCCGCCGATGGTCACCACGCAATGCAGTTCAGTGGCGGTGGCGGTTTCAACGCGCATCACCACACGGCCGTCGTCGAGCAGCAGCTCGTCGCCCACGCCGCAGTCCTTGACCAGATCCGGGTAGTCGATGCCGACCACCTGCTGGTTGCCTTCGGTCAACGGATGGCTGGTGGAGAAGGTGAACTTGTCACCGATCTTCAGCTCGATCTTCTTGTTGGCGAATTTGGCGATACGGATTTTCGGGCCTTGCAGGTCACCGAGCAGGGCGACAAAGCGGCCGTGCTTGGCAGCGAGGTCACGCACCAGCTTCGCGCGAGCCTTGTGCTCGTCGGGGGTGCCGTGGGAGAAGTTCAGACGGGCGACGTCCAGACCAGCCAGAATCAGCTGTTCGAGAACTTCCGGCGAGTTACTGGCCGGGCCAAGGGTAGCGACGATTTTGGTACGACGGACGGACATGCAAAGACTCCTGAGTTCAAGCGCAGGCAGAGGCTACTATGCTCGAAGGGTGTAGTCATTGTTCGAATGCACTACTTATCGTTTTCTTTATTGAACGCGGCAACTTTGCGACCAGCGCGTCTGAAGTTTTCTGACCTGGGGTCGATACAGAGCACAAGACAGGAGAACCCCCATGCGATTGTTGCCCATTGCCGCCCTTGCCCTCAGCGCCCTCGCCGCGACGGGCTGCACCCGTTGGTCGATGAACCACCATTTGAACAACGCCTACAGCGCCTATGAACGCGGCAACTGCGAGCAGGTCATGCTCGAACTGTCCAAGGTCGAACGCGCCAGCCGCGCCCGCCCGTACGTGTGGCCGGAAGTGTCGATGATGCGCGGTCAGTGCCTGGAACGGCAGAAGCTCTACATCGACGCGGTGCAGACCTACCAGTTCATTATCGCTTCGTACCCCAACAGCGAATACGCCTACCGCGCCCGCGCGCGTCTGGAAACTTTGCAGAGCCTGGGCCATTACCCGACACGCAGCGCCGCTGCGGTGGTTCGGCCGACGCGCTTCTGACGCGGTTTTCGTACAAAATCTGGCCGTCTGTACAAGCTCCGCTATAGTCAAGGAAACCGTTTCGAGCCGTGTCTCGATAACGGCGCAACACCTGCGACTGGCAGTTACAAGGTGACGGCGATTGTTGCGACCGTCACACCGGAAGCGGGGAGAGCGGGCCTGTCGCACAGGTTCGTTCCGAAGCACAGGTGCGGCTCCGTGACGGAGCCCTGCATGGCGAACAGCACATCATGTTTACCGACCGCCGGATCGAACGGCATCAATTGCCGTATTACCTCAGAGTGTTCAACAGCGTCACCGACAAACCCGTCGGCTTTCTCGGCAATGTGTCTGCGGACGGGCTGATGCTGATCAGCCAGTTGCCGATGATGATCGGGGTGGATTTTCAGTTACGCCTCAAGGTCCCCGCCCGCGATGGCAGCCAGCAAGTCATCGATTTCAGCGCCTGTTGCGTGTGGTGCCATGAAGACGCCACGCCGCTGCATTACGACGCCGGTTTCATCCTGCGCCGCGCTCCGCCGGAGTTTGGCCAACTGGTGCTGGCGCTGAAGCAGTATTTCAGTTTTCAGCCGCTGCCCGCTTCTGCCTGAACAGCAAAAGATCGCAGCCTTCGGCAGCTCCTACAGGGGGAACGCATTCCAGATGTAGGAGCTGCCGAAGGCTGCGATCTTTTGATTTTTACGTCACGCCACCGCGATCGCCCGCTCCTGATCCAGCGCCTTTTCCGCCAGCAATAAGCCCATCTCGCTCAACTGATAGATCGCCATCGCCAGATGTCGCGGCTTGTCCTCGAGGCTGTCCGCCAGGTCGAGCAGCAGAATGCTGACCGAAGAAAAGGTTTCGTAGGTTTGAATGGCCATCGCTTCGGGGTTGATGTCGGGCGCGACCATGAACATCTGCATGCCGCGATCGACGGAATTGCACGACGGCGCAGCGGCGGGTTTTTTCAGGTAGTGATCGAGGGCTTTTTCAGTGGCCTCGTGGAGTCTGGTGGAATCGGGGGAAGCGTAGGGGGAGGTCGAGTCTTCGGTTTCGGGGGGATTGGGTGTTGGTTTGATCATGGTGATAACCCTTGGTTGGGGCCTTCACCCCTCGCGACTAAACGAAAGGGTGGCGGCTGGACGCAGGTTAGTCGACCGGGGGTATCACCAAAAACCGGCGCGCCGAAGCGCCCTGCGTACAGCCACCATCGAGTGCGGGGATAGGGATTACCCGACTTGATGACGCTTATACACCTTGATGACAAACCCCCGGGCGACTAAACCCGACCACTGATTGGCAGCGGCACGGATCACGTTACGGGGCAGCTTCAAAGCGCACAAGCCGGCGGATTCTGAGTGATGTGTAGGCAACGGCGCAAGCCGATGTAGCCGCGTGTTAATGGCTGAAGGACGTCTGCATGTTGCAGCGTGGGAATAGTTACCGCTGGTCGGGACTGTCAGGTTTTACAGGTGTCATTTCGTGCTTACGGTTCTTCAATGAGGCACCCAGGTACCGACGGTATAAGGAAGCTCGATCATGTCCGACCATGAGAACCCAGGCTCCAATCCTCCAGAAGATGGCCCGTTTCCTGAGGACCATCGCCCTTCCCAAAAATCCGATGATCCGATTTCCGAAGAGCCGGGAATCCTGGTCGCGGATTTGGAGTATGAGGCCGGCTCCGAGTCACTGTTAGTAGATACCACGATGGACTTCAAGTTTCGTATACCGGTAAACGATGGCCGTTATCACAACGTTCATCTGGATTTTCACGGAGCCGATAATTACTACCGACGTATCACTGAAAGTGCATGGTTGGGGGGCGTCTGGCACAGTATTCGAGTCGAAGACCTTCCCGAGAGTGACCTGCAAGTCAGAGTTGATGGAAGATGGGATTACATTGATCAATGGTCAAGGTGGACACCGCGGACTTTGCTGGTCAGAAAGGCTGCTCGCATTGCCAGCAATCGTACTGTGACTACAACGGTTCCAGGCCTCGCCGGTAAAGGCAGCAAAATCACGCTTGTGCGTCCCAATTCAGGCACTGTACTGAGCACAACGGCCATTACCAATGGCTACGGAAATTGGACTGTCACGCTCCTTGATAATGTCCCTCAGGGTTTACAGGATTTCATTATCCGTGAGGAGTATGGAAATACGCAGGGGCGCTACGCGGGGAAAGCGTCACTGACCGTACTCAAGCCTGTAACGCTCAGTCCGTTGCCGCAGGTTATAAGTACACAAACGCCGCAATTTGCGGGTACAGGCGGTCTGCACCAAGAGTTGACAAGAGTGGATGTTTACATCAAAGACACATCGATCAAAGTATTGGCCTACGCAAAGATCGAAATTGATGGGTCATGGGTGGTACCAGCACTTATAAGTTTGCGTTCGGCAAAAATTATTCTCTAGTCGCCAGTCAAAGATACGATGGCGCAACATCTGTGCCGTCAGTCCAACGAAATTTTTATGTCATTGACCCCCCCCGAATAACGTCTCCTGGATTGACGCAGACGGTGGACATGACATCGACGTTCACAGGCACTGTCGTCGCCGGGATCTCCAGTGCTGTTGCTGTGCGTTCGGAAAACACCCAAGCTCAAATCAGCACCCCAACCGATGCCGCCACAGGCGCATGGTCTGCATCTTTCACGCTGACACCTGGTCCGCATTCAATTGTCGGCACGCATACCTATTTGGGAACGACATCACTGACCAGCCAACCCTTCGGCATACGAGTACGCACGGGCAAGCCGACGGTCACATATACGCAAGCCAATGAAACGATCACATTTTCCGGCACCGGACATTTCGACGAGAAGCTCAGAACCGAAATCGAGTTCACTATCCTCGAAAGTCCAGCCGACCCAATGCCGGTCGCGCCTCCAAATGCACAAGTACAGCGCAACGGCACTTGGAGCACCACCGTAACGGGCTGGAAATTAGGCACCTATAAAATCAACGCCGTCCAGAAGATCAGAGACAACGCCAGCGGCTGGATCGACTCGCTGCCGCTGACCTTCGAAGTAAAGAATGTCCTCCCCGATGTCAGTGATGTGCAATTCACCAACGACTACCAACCGACCTTCAGCGGCAAAGGCTTCAACGGCGCCACGGTGAATCCACGCAGGCCCAATAGCGGAGATCTCGAAGCGCCAGCAGTGGAGGTTGCTGGCGGGCGGTGGTCTACCAAGGCTTCAACGGTCTGGGGACCCTCGTTTGAGCGTCAGGTCCACATCAAGCAATATCTCGACGGGCACCAGTCGCCAAACTGGTTTGTCCTCAAAGTCACCATCCCGCCGCAGGCCCCTGGCTTGAACGAGCCTGAAGATGACGGACTTTCGCCCAGGTTCGGCGGCACGTGCTGGCCGGGTGCAACCGTGAACATTGAGTACAGCGACGAAACCGGCATTGTGCACAAGGGCATCGTCAGTGCTGGCACGTGGCAGTTCAGGCGCGACAAAGAATTTGCCCTGGATATCACACATACCGTCACGGTGACCCAGGTCGCCGCGCAGCAAACTTCGCAGCCGACGTCCACGACATTCATTGTCAGGAGAGCGATGGTTACGCCAGTGATTACCCAGCCGCCGGACGGCTCGGAAGTCGGTCGTGCTGTAACGGTCGAGGGCACGATGGGTATGGTGGGCGCCACTTTGCAACTGCGCGACAAGCAGTTTGATCGTCCCTTGGGCGATCCGAAAATATTGAGCCAGGATGGCGACTGGTCGATTGACCTGAGCCTCGAGCAATTCAGGCTCTACACGTTTGACGCCCAGCAGACACTGGACGGTCGACCGTCGCTACACAGTGACGAGCATGAATTGACGGTGGTGCTGCTACCGCCAGAATTTCTCCAGCCGATACAACACGGCAAGTTGCCACGAACCGCGTTGCTCAAGGGTACGGGCATGAGGGGCGGGGTTGTCGAAGTCTGTCTGCAAGGGCTTGCCGAACCTCTGCTCAGTGATGTCATTGTGGATTGGGCGGGCAATTGGCAAGCCGAAGTGACGTTGCCGGTGGGCAGCAAAACGATCTGGGCCCGGCAAAGTTTCATGGATGAAAGCGGCAAACTACAAGAGTCGAAAGACAGCGAGCCGCTGCACTTTGACATTGTGCCAGCGGCACCCTTCATTGAAACCCCGATCGAGGGCGATGCCATCGGGCAGCAGGTGGTGGTGTGCGGTTTTGGCGTGCCGGGCGATACGGTTACGGTGACGCTGGTCGGTGCCGCGCGTTCCGAGCCGGCAAGCGCCGTCGTGCAGGAAAATCGCACCTGGTCAGTGATGCTCGATGCAAGTCTGCTCGGCGGGGGGCTTTACCGGCTCGAGGCAGTCGCATCTCTGGACGGGTTCGAATCATTTGAAACCCTGCGCTCGGTCATTCTGGGTACTTTCCGACCTGTGCTCGACGGGCCTGCAGCCGGACGCTGGGTCAGTCATCCAGTGCAGTTCAGCGGCAAGGGCCGTCCGGGCGTGGGCGCCATCGTGAGTTGGTACAACCCGGATATTCAGTGGCTGGCTCAGGTACCCGTGGTCGATGAGCACTGGCGCGGGGCGGCGACAAGGGCACTGCCTCTGGCGGGCAACTGGTACCGATTCCGGCAGACGCTGACTGACGCGGCGGATGACGCAACGATGTCCGATTGGGCCGACAGTGCGCGTTTTGAAGTCGAAGCCGCGCGCCTGATCAGCCATGCCGGGCGGCGTTACTCAGGTGTACAAGCTGGTGGACTCTGAGTGATGTGTGGCAACGACGCAAGCTGATGCAGTCGCGTTTAATGGCTGAAGGACGCAAGGATACTAAGGCGTGGAATAGTTACCGCTGGTCGGGACTGTCAGGTTTTACAGGTGTAGCGATGTGAGGCACCGGTATTCAATGAATTTACCTGTTGCATCAATCAGCCACCTTGCCCTTTCTGAGATCCGGCCATGGAACAAGATGATGGTATTAAAGATCCTTCCGACAGCTTGCCCCCGAAACAAGAGGTAGTCTGCGCTGAGGAGATCGGAACGGATGTGACATTTGTAACCCATGAGCTTCACGCGGAAGAAGACGGTAGGTGGGCGCAGCTTCGAGTGAGCTATGCCTACTCCTACGATGGTTCGACATTTACTTGCATCGTGTCAGCGTACAGAGCAAAAGAGAATCGACGTTATGAAGGGAATGTAAAATTCTATCTTTCTTTGGTTAGCGGTGAAGGTGATGTAAGAGAACTGACGGGCAGTGCTCGCCAGACCGGTGAGTGGATCGATCTTGATGAACCCTATCGAGAAATGATTATCGCCAATCAGAGAAACGTAACAGTGGGGTTTGATTATATTTATGATGTGGGTAACGCAAGCGATCCGGTTCTGAAAACCTACAAGGTTGCCAATTATCGGATGCCTGTACCAACTATCAATGCAATCCGAAACTTCACATCTTCAACTTTCGCTGTCAAGGGCACGGGAGCAATATACCGTTATACTGTTGTCTTGGATGATGGGCGCGGTACGATTGGGGCAGAAGAGGCTTTCTACGATCCTTGGTCAGTGCCCGTCACCGTGGCAGACAACAAGAATTCTCTAAGTTTTCAAGCATATCAAATGTATGCCGGTAAGGTTTCCGAGCGGACGGCTTATGTAACAGTCTACCGCGCTCGAATTACTTTCCCGGCAGCTAATGCTTTGGTGTTGGCAAAGGATCTGGTTTGTTTCAGAGGTATGGCTGCGCCGGGTACTGTTATCAGAGTGGTTGGGCATTTGGATCATTATGAAAACTGGAGTGAGGTTATTACTGTCGGAAAGTCCGATACGACTTGGGAGGCTCCGGCAATAAAGGTCTCTGGCAGCGGGACGTTCTCGGTTGTCGCCCAACTTAAATCACCCAATATCAATCATTTTTATACCGATGCCATAACTTTCAGAGTCATGGGGCTGCCGTTAATATCCAAGCCACCTGCGGGAACAGTTTATGAACAAGACTTCCTTCTGACAGGAAGCAACGGCTTGGCTGGGGCGCGATTGAGAGCATTTTTTGATCTGACGAATGATCCTGTTCGTGATTGGGAAGTCGTTAGCAATGCAGACGGGGCGTGGGAGGGGATGATCAACGTGCCGCCAGGGCCGATCAGCCTGGTCGTCGAACAGGATCTGGATGACGTGTCATCCGGACGCAGTGCACCACAAGCCTTCAGGATTCGCCCCCCACTCTGAAACAGCCCAACGTCACCATCTCCGGCACCACGGTGACCTTTGCCGGTAACGGTTATTACGATCGCGATCTCAAATCTGAAATCCAGTTCACCGTCAGCGGGGGCGCGGTGCAAGTTCCCGCGCCTGCAAATGCTGAAGTGATGCCGGGAGGCATCTGGGAAACCGCAGCGCAGTGGCCTTTGGGTACCTACAACGTCTCTGTCATTCAAAAAATTGCCGACAACGCCAGCGGCTGGATCGACTCGCTGCCGCTGACCTTCGAAGTAAAAAATATTCTCCCCGATGTCAGTGATGTGCAATTCACCAACGACTACCAACCGACCTTCAGCGGCAAAGGTTTCAACAGAGCCTTGGTACAGCCACGCAGGCCCAATAGCCCATATCTTGAAGCGCCTGAAGTGGAGGTCGTCGGCGGGCGGTGGTCCACCCAGGCCTCGAGCGTTTGGGGACCCTCTTTCGAACGTGAAGTACACATAAAGCAATATCTCGACGGGCACCAGTCGCCAAACTGGTTTGTCCTCAAAGTCACCATCCCGCCGCAGGCCCCTGGCTTGAACGAGCCTGAAGATGACGGACTTTCGCCCAGGTTCAGCGGAACGTGCTGGCCGGGTGCAACCGTGAACATTGAGTACAGCGACGAAAGCGGCATTGTGCACAAGGGCATCGTCAGTGCTGACACGTGGCAGTTCAGGCGCGACAAAGAATTTGCCCGGGATATCACACATACCGTCACGGTAACCCAAGTCGCCGCGCAGCAAACTTCGCAGCCGACGTCCACGACCTTCATAGTCAGGAGAGCGATGGTCACGCCAGTGATTACCCAGCCGCCGGACGGCTCGGAAGTCGGTCGTGCTGTAACGGTCGAGGGCACGATGGGGATGGTGGGCGCCACTTTGCAACTGCGCGACAAGCAGTTTGATCGTCCCTTGGGCGATCCGAAAATATTGAGCCAGGATGGCGACTGGTCGATTGACCTGAGCCTCGAGCAATTCAGGCTCTACACCTTTGACGCCCAGCAGACACTGGACGGTCGACCGTCGCTACACAGTGACGAGCATGAATTGACGGTGGTGCTGCTACCGCCAGAATTTCTCCAGCCGATACAACACGGCAAGTTGCCACGAACCGCGTTGCTCAAGGGTACGGGCATGAGGGGCGGGGTTGTCGACGTCTGTCTGCAAGGGCTTGCCGAACCTCTGCTCAGTGATGTCATTGTGGATTGGACGGGCAATTGGCAAGCCGAAGTGACGTTGCCGGTGGGCAGCAAAACGATCTGGGCCCGGCAGAGGTTCATGGATGAAAGCGGCAAACTGCAGGAGTCGAAAGACAGCGAGCCGCTGCACTTTGACATTGTGCCAGCGGCACCCTTCATTGAAACCCCGATCGAGGGCGATGCCATCGGGCAGCAGGTGGTGGTGTGCGGTTTTGGCGTGCCGGGCGATACGGTTACGGTGACGCTGGTAGGTGCCGCGCGTTCCGAGCCGGCAAGCGCCGTCGTGCAGGAAAATCGCACTTGGTCAGTGATGCTCGATGCAAGTCTGCTCGGCGGGGGGCTTTACCGGCTCGAGGCAGTCGCATCTCTGGACGGGTTCGAATCATTTGAAACCCTGCGCTCGGTCATTCTGGGTACTTTCCGACCTGTGCTCGACGGGCCTGCAGCCGGACGCTGGGTCAGTCATCCAGTGCAGTTCAGCGGCAAGGGCCGTCCGGGCGTGGGCGCCATCGTGAGTTGGTACAACCCGGATGTGCAGTGGCTGGCTCAGGTACCCGTGGTCGATGAGCACTGGCGCGGGGCGGCGACAAGGGCACTGCCTCTGGCGGGCAACTGGTACCGATTCCGGCAGACGCTGACTGACGCGGCGGATGACGCAACGATGTCCGATTGGGCTGACAGCGCGCGTTTTGAAGTCGAAGCTGCGCGCTTGCCCCACGCCGACTCCTGAAATCCAGCTTCCGACGAACGGCTATCAAAACTGTCAGAACTGACAGTGGACTTGACGGCGTTCGAAGCGCTCAATCGTACTCACTGAATGTGCAGCCTGACGAAGGACGTCAGGTTGCGCGGGCCAGTTGTCGCCTAAAGGAATCTGATCATGGTTGATTCGCGCCGTCCCGCCCTGCAACTGTTCGATGAGTTGTTCAGCGAGGAACAACGAGCACAGAACGTCGGACTGCAGAACCTCGAGACATACCTGCAAAACGGTGGATCAATTTATCCACTGGTTGAAAGAGGTGTTCAATGCATGGTCCAGGAGCATCAGCTCAGCGTTGAGCAAGCGCAACAATATTGGCGCGGCGCCAATAGCATAGCCACGTCTCAGCGGCGCCAATTTATCGAGCAGACGCTGAGGGGCACCAGGCCCGCGCCAAAGCGCAGCTCCAGCGGTTTGTTATCGATCGTGGACGGTCCCAATTATCACGCTCTGATCGGTACCGATTTTTCCGCGTTGTGCCCGCCAGATGCACTGGAGTCCATCTGGTCGCCAGTGGCGTATCTGATCGACTTGTTGCGCTGGGTTCGTGACCGTCTGGAGGGTATCAGAGAGGAAGACGATTTCTCGCTGCATAACCGGCGCACAGATCTCTTGGCACTGAAGGTCGACTTCAATGCGGTTTATCAATCGATCTCTTCTGTGGACATCATCGTTGAGGTGCTGGAGAAATTCATCGCGGCGCAAACGGATATCGAATCCATCGAAGACGCGCTGATCGCAGCCCGCTACCCCAATGGTCTGCCTTATTACCAGCATTGGGTCACAATTGATGGTATCGCGCAGTTTCATGACTTGTCGGTGGGCGACTTCGAGCACCGGGTCGACCTGGCTTATCCCTATTTTCTGCAAGCCAATGCTCGAGGTGCCAATACTGCACAGGGTTTCGCCCATGCCTCGCGGCTTGGCCCTTATCAGCGCCAGTTGCTGACCGAACCGCGTGCGGATTTCGCCCTTCGCGAAGATTTTTTTGCGCACAACTTTGGTACCTATACCGAGATGTATTCGAATCTCAATCAGGTGGAGTTTTTCGGTCAGCGCACCAAGCTCGACAGCCGACAGATCGAGGCTCTTCTGTCGATTGGCGACTTTGCTCCCGTGCGCTCGGCCAATGTGACCTACCCGGATGAAACGCCCAAGCAGCCTGAAAGCGAGCGCTCGGGTTCGGTTTACATCAATGACGGTACTGCGCCGGCGGTGGGTTTCGATCCTGCAACCATGCCTCGCATTCGAATGACGGCAATCCCCGACGAACTCATCGGGTTCAACCGCTATACCCGGATGAATCAGATGGTGCGTCTGGCCAACTGGACAGGATTGCCGTTCGAACAGCTGGACGCAGTGTTGACATCGGTCATCCGGGCAACAGGGCGCGGCAATTCAACGAAAGGTCACAGCAACGAGATGGACATCTCCAGTGGCGCGGTCCATGCGCTTGGGTTGTTCCAGACGTTGCGCGAGCGCTACGAATGCACCGCCGCGGACTTTGCTGTGTTTGTGGGTGAGCTGTCGGTTTATGGCCGCGGTGAAGCGCTCTCGCAATTCGATCAGGTGTTCAATTTTCAAACCGGTTATCGCGAGCCTTTCAAGCTCGACAACGATGAGTTTGCGGTGGCGCCGATACCGGGCGTGGTGGATCTGACGATCAGCCAGCTCTGCAGTGGTCTGGCGATTGATCCGCAGACTTATTACGTGCTGGCGAACGCTGTGGCCAAGGCTCATGGCTTGACCGACAAATTGAAGCGCAACGCAGCGATCATCTCGAGCTTCTACCGTTTGGTGAGGCTGGCCCGGCTGTTGAACATCACTCCGGTTGAAGGCGTGCTGATGCTATCGATCCTGGGCGGCGATGACTGGGTCAATGGCTTGGCCGGTACTCCTGTCATCCACGATGTACCGGACGGTTCACCGGATGCGCTGGAACTGATCGAGGCTATGCAAAGTTGCGTGCAGTGGTGCGCGCAAAACAATCTGCCGGTGTTGTGGGTGTTGCAGCATGCGGTCGCTGCGCCAGCGGCTCAGGATCCATCCGAACAGGATGAGCAGTTTTTCGAGCAGGTTCGCAATTTGCTGCCGACTGCACAGTTGTCCAATAGTACGTTTCTCATGGCAGGCGTTCCGGCAGCCGGGGCCGCGGACTGGATCGAATTTCTCGCGACATCCGCCGACAGCCTGGGGCCGATAACCGACGGGCATGGTTTGATCCTGCCTCCGGAGGGAAGCGCTGAGATGTATCTGGCCTCCGTCCATAAAAAAATCGCCTGGGCGGTCGACAGCGCCTTGGGTGAGATCGAGCCAGCGTTGCGGCAGAGCATCATCGACAGCATGGTCAGCGCGTTTTTACAGATGCGCGATGCGCAGACTTCGCTGGTCAAGGAGACGCTGGCGGCATACGCCGGCGTTGGCGTGGATCAGGCATTGCCGGTCCTGAACTGGGCAGACGTCACGGTGCATCAGTTACTGCTGCATGTGCTGGAGCAAGCGGATGCGGGGAGCGAAGGGGGCGGCCGAACTCGCCCCCGAGTTGCCGACACATCATTCGATCTACTGGCTGAAGTTCGCCGGCGCAGTGAGGTGGTGTCGACCCTGGGGTTAAGCGCGGCGCTGTTGCAGGATTATCTGGATAGCGGCTACAAGGACTGGCTGGTTCAGGACGACAAGCATGCGTTGACGGTGCGCACGCTTTATTACCTGACCATGCTCACTCGCGCTTTTGCCCTCGCCTCAGCCTCGAGCGGCCAACCGCCACAGAAGCTGTTGGACTACCTGCGCCAGGTCAACGCATTGCCGGATGTCACCGGAGATGCGAGATGGCTGGCACAACAGGCGGCGGCGATCAAACTGGCCGATTTTTTTGGCTGGAGCGTTCAGGAAGTGCGCGAATGTGTGAGCCGCATCGATCCCGACCTGAAGGTGTTGAAAAACCTTCCCCAGCTCGATTTGTTGATGCGCGTGCTGGCGCTGTCCACCGAGACCGGCATGGATGCGTTAACGATTTTTCTCATTGGCAATCTGCCCGAAACCGTCGACAAAAAATCCTATGCCGATGCCGCCGAACATGCCCTGCTCGGCGAGTCCGATACTCGTGCCCCGATCGTGCATGTTCCAGGCGACGTCAACGGGCTGGTCACAATCACGTGCGAAGTGGTGGGTGACAGCACCGTCGTGGCTAACAAGCCAGACGAAAAAGTCATTTATAAAGTGACCCTCAAAGACGCCAATGGAAAGTCGCTGAGTGGCGTCAATGTTTATTGGCGCGCGACATTGGGCACCATTGAATACAAGGCGACGGGAACGGACGGAACACTTTTGGCCGAGTTTATCCCCGGCAAGGTCATGGGCCGCGACACGCCACTGCTTTGGTTGGATTTGTTCGAGCCGCAATACGCCCCTCCCATAGAAGTCACCGCCGACTTCAGTACGTTGTCGTTCCCTATTGCAGAACTTTCACCTACGCCTTTGGAAACAGTGAAACACGGTCATGAAGTAGAACTGTATGCGGTGCTGGAGGACAACTACGGAAACCGCGGACAAAACTCGCTCGTGGAGTGGTTCGGCAAGAACGTTCCGCCCGCGAAGATGGATGCCGTCACCATTCGGCCGGCGCAGGGGTTCACAGATCAGCAGGGGCTTACCCGGGTTTTTGTCTCAAGCAAGACGGGCGGCACATTCGTGTTCAGCGTTCGCTCTCAGTCTGGGGAAAACGAAAGAATATTCCCCCATGCCATTACCTTTGCCAGGGAGTAGCGGCAGGGCGTTGCGTACTGCCTGGCGAACGTTTTTCCCCGGGCCATATTCCAAGGAGCAAGATCATGGCACTGAGTAATATTGGCGGGCTGCTGGAAAAACGTCGCTCGGCACTTCTTGAGTACTGCATCGGTCAAGTGGCCAATGATAAATACCCTTTTCTGAAAACACCTGAAGACTTGTTTGAATTGCTGCGCATGGATCCTCTGGATACTTATCAGGTCAAGAGTTCCAGAGTTGCCGAAGCGATAAGTTGTGTGCAGCAGTACATCCATGCGGTGTATCGAAAGCTGGAACCAGGATTCCGGGATCACGAGTTCGACAAGCGTCATCTGCGCGAATGGGAGATTTTCAGCAATTATCCCGACTGGACCGTGCCCCACCAGATTTCATGCTATGCGGAAAACTTCATCGTTCCATCGGTGCGATTGCGCAAAACCAGTCTGTTCAAGAATCTGGAAAACAACCTGAACCAGGCCCGTCTGGACAAAGATACCGTGCAGGCGGCGCTGCAGGATTATTTGCAGGCATTCGAACAAGTCTGCGATCTCGATGTGATCAGCTGTTTCATGGACGGCGTGACACCGGCCAAAGCTGATTACTACTTTCTGGGGCGGCAGCGGGTGCAGCCGTTTCAGTATTTCTGGCGCAAGGCCGAGATCGAACTGGGCGCAACCAGCGTTTCGGTCAATCCGGCGGTCTGGAGTGAATGGCAGGCCGTGGAAATCCCGACCGCCGATCAGGTGCTGGATATCCGCCCCGTGTTCTGGAATGGCCGGTTGTGTGTGGTCTGGGCCGAATGGCGCGACGCGGTAGTCGCGAGCGCAGCGGAGTCGCTCAGCCCGAGCAAACTGGTGATCAATCTGGCATTCATGAAGCAGAACGGGCAGTGGTCTGCGCCGTTGTGTGTGCACAGTTCAGAACACAAGGACGAGGGTTTGGCGAGCTCCAGACTGATTGCGACGGTGCAGGTCGATTATCTGAATCCGAAGGGCAAGTTGGGGATTTTACTGACGGGCAACCTATCTTCGCCATCCGGCAGTCTGCGGGTGCATGGTGTCTACGACGTTCTGATGCGCCCCCTTCTGGACGGTGGCGCATGGCTGGATCTGGCGCTTGAAGAGCGATTTGTCAGCAACGATACGGTTCAGCACCCACTGAACAGTCAGGTGACTGTTGTCACTCGCATACAGCCCCATGGTTCCCTGACGCCCTATCTCGACCTGCACGTTATGGCAACGCGCGCGGATGACAAAGATGTGCTGACGGTGCAGGGTTTTTGCAGCCCCACGGGCCTGGACAGCGCTCGGTTGAAAATGGAGCTGCAAATTGCAGGTCTGCCTTCTGATAGTGACCCGCCGCCGATCCTCGAAGAACAGGATGCAGGCGGGGGCTGGGTAACTCAGTCGTGGACTTCCTCGCGGACGAAAGGCACCTGGCCCACGCCAGTCACTTTTTCATTCGCCTCTCCCACTTCCCCGACAGGACAGAAAGAGTTCGACCTGACGATTGTCGATCTCATGGATTTCGTCCCGCCAGCTCTGCACAAGAACAGTACCGACGGGGCACAGTTTCTTTCATTCAATCAAACTGGACTGGCGTTGAAATTCATTCGGCTCAATTCCTTGTTTGGCTCGGAACTGGTGAGATGCTCGAATATTTCCGTGGACGCCGTGCTGGACTGGTCCAACCAGTTCATTCGCGAACCGTCGCCGATCGGCGCAGAGTTCGTTGAACCACCCAATGGTGCCTTCGACGGTGCCAATGGTCTGAACTTCTGGGAGCTGTTTTTTCACCTGCCGCATTTGATTGCCACCCGGTTGCGCGACGAAGAACGCTTTCAGGAAGCGCAGAGCTGGCTGCATTACGTATTCGATCCACAGGCCACCGCAGATCCGGCCAATCCGCCGGTTCCGATCGCGAACCCGAAACCGGCGTATTGGCGTTGCCGGCCTCTGGATATCGCAACAGCGCCGGGCAATCCAGGGTGGGAAATCCAGAATCCCCTCGATCCGGATGCCATTGGCTATGCCGCACCCGCACATTTTCAGATCCTGATGTTCACCGACTACGTAGAAAACCTGATGGCGTGGGGCGATTGGTATTACCGACAATTGACCCGTGACAGTCTGGTGGCCGCCAAGCTTTGCTATGTCCAGGCCGGGTTTCTGATGGGCAAGGCGCCCACCGCCGACACAGCGACTCGTTGGCAGACCGACACCGTGGAAAACCTCTTGGACAATTGCGAATCGCGACCCCTGCTTGAAGCGCTTGAAAAAACGCTGGATTTCAACCTGGCAGATTACCCGATCGCTTCCGACACCCCGCCGATCCTGGGTTTGTTGGCCTGCGAACCTTTTAGAATTCCGATCAATCAATCGCTGCTCGACCTGTTCGCAAAGCCGCAGCAACGCCTTGATAACCTGCGCAACAATCTCACGATCGATGGCAAACCGCTGGACGTGTTGCTGTTCAGCCCGATGACCGATCCCAGGCAATTGCTCCGCGATCTGGCCGCTGGTAGCGCGGCCGGGCCCAGACCGATGGGCGGGCGCCTGGTGGTCAATGCGTATCGCTGGCGGGTCACGTTCGAAGTCGCGTTGCGCGGGGTACAGAGCCTGCGGGATTTCGGCAGTCTGGTGCTGCGTCTGCTCGAGCAACGCGACCGTGCCGAGCAGGAAGAATCGCAGCAGAACCATTTGCTTGAGCTGGGTCGCTATGCCGAAACGGTACAGGAACAATCCATCGCCCAATTGGAGGCGAATGTCACAGCGCTGAAGCAGAGTCGGGCAATGGCGCAGGACCGGGCCGACGCCTATGCAATGCGTTACAGCGAAAACGTTTCGCCGATCGAGTATCAGGTCATGGCCAGTCTGCAGCAGTCGAAGACATCAGCACTGCAGGCCAAAGTTGTCAGGGTGGCAGGGGGCGTCATCGCGGCGTTGCCAAAAATCTATGGTACTTCCAACGGTGGCTTCAAACCCGAACACACTTTCGATGCGGTGGCTTTCGGCCTGGAGGTTTCTTCGTCATTGCTGCAAATCGACGCCGACCGACAGGCCACCACTGAAGGTTATCGCCGTCGCCGCAGTGAGTGGGCGCTGCAACGCGATCAGGCGCTGGCGGAGGTGGGCGCAATCGATGCGCAGATCGAAGCGCAAAGCCATGCGATCAACGCGGCGAGATCCAGCCTTGAACAGACGCTCAGGGCCAACAGCCAAGCGTTGACCATGTACAACTTCCTTAAAAAACGCGCGAGCAATGCCGAGCTGTTCGGCTGGATGCTTGGCCAGCTCAAGGCTCTGCACTATCAGGCGTACGACGCAGTCGTCAGCCTGTGCCTTAGTGCTCAGGCTTCACTGGCTGCCGAAACCGGGGATTATGATGCCCCCGTCCCTTTGCCTCAGGCCTGGCTCGATCACCGTTATGGTCTGGGCTCGGGTGAACAACTGCATATGTACCTGCTGGACCAGGAGCGCAGGCGCTTGCAAAGCTACGAGCGGCGGCCGGAACTGATCAAAACCATTTCCTTGCGGCAGTTGTTCGACGACAGAATCGAGCCTCAAGAGGGCATAACCAGCTGGGCAGATGCACACGCGCAATTGATGGCAACAGGTGTGTTGGAGTTCAGACTGACCCAGTTGTTGTTCGACCGTGATCATCCTGGCCATTTCTGCCGGCAGATCAGTTCGGTGGAAGTCGATCTGCCTGTGCTGGCCGGTCCCTACGAGGATGTGCGGGCAACGTTGCTGCAGATCAGTAGCGTGACCGCGACCCGACCGACCACACAGTCTGTGCAGTATTTGCATAAGCCCACCGCAATCGCACCTGGCGATCTGCTGTTCAACCTGCGCAGCGGTCAGCAGATCGTTTTGTCGGTCGGGCTTGGCGATAATGGCCAGACCCACCAGAAACCCGACGAAGGATTGCTCAACCCGTTTGAATACACGGGTGCCGTTTCCCATTGGCGGCTGAGTTTTCCTCGCCCGCTTAATCAGCCGCAAGCTGCAATGCTCAAATCCTTGACCAATATCATTCTTCGCGTGCGGTACTCCATCAAGGCCGGCGAGCCGACGTACGTCCAAAAGGTCACAGACCTGGTGACCGAGGCTGAAAACACCTACCTGGCGCGCCAACGCAACGGAGCCAGCGATCATGAATGAGCCCGTCGTGCAAAAAAATGAAAGCCTGCTGCTCAATGGTGACTTCAATGATCGACTCAAAGAGTGGCGTACCAGCGGTAGGGTTGGCCTGGCGAGCGAGTTTTATGATGGCGAGTTAGTCAATTTCATGGAGGTCGGTGTCGGGGCTTCGGCCACACAGGAAGTCAAAGCTCCCAAAACCCCCGGTGCACAAGCCGGTTACGAACTGACGTTTTTATCTGAACTGCGGCCCGGCGTTTCATGGTCGGGCGAATCGGGCTGGTTGCACATCCGCAAGCGCGGTGAAGTGTTGATGAGCATCGAGCTCACGGCGCCAGAAGGTCGGAATCCGGAGCTCGAAAACGCCCGACGGCTGGCGGGACAGCCGCTTGAATTCAAGCCGCGCGCGTATCAACGGTCGCTGGATCAATTGGAATTCGTGAGCGATGACGCATTGAGCTTCGAGGTCAGCGGTGTCCCTGACAACACGGGCGACAATCGTTCGGCAATCTGCATCACTCGAATCGACCTGCAACTGAAGCTTGAACCGCTGCAACTGCAGACGGTGCGACTGGATAGCGAAGATCTGCCACCAGGCCAGACGTTATACCTTTGCCTGGGCGCTTCCCTTGGCGATGACCCGGACGACTCTCTGTTCATTCCCCACGGCCTGTCTTTTATTCCGGCAGACGGCAGCGCCTGGCTGGATACGAATATCGCATTGATCATTCACGGCAACCCGATGGAGTCAGTCAAGGTGACCCCCGACTGGGGCGCCTATCAACCGCTATTGTCGCAGTGGTCGCTCGATTGCCCGGATATGCAGGAGGAAAAGGCTCATGACTTCACGATAAGTCTGGTGAACCAGTACAACGCCGAGCCTTACACGATTGACGTGTCGTTGGGGCATCACCGATTAGCGCTTCGCGAAGTACAGAGCGCGGCTTATTACCCTGTCCTGGATTGTGCGCAAAGCGTCCGTTTGGGTGTGCAGGTTCTCTCGTACTACACCGGCCAGGCGATTGATGGCCGGGAAGTCAGGTGGACGACTGCCGGGCAAGGTGTGCTCGGCACCGGCACTACCGATGAACAAGGCTTGGTCTACTTCGATTTCGTTCCTGAGCAAGCAGGCGATTTCATTCTCACAGCTTCGGTCGACAGTCCTTATTACCCAAGTGGCGAGGTGACTCTCGAGTTTTCGGTCACGGTGCTGGCGACCGATCCCTGGATGGACTTGCGTTGCGTTGTCGAAGGGCAGGTAACCCAGTGGAGCGCGACCGGTTATCCCAATCGCGGCACTGATTACCCCTTCATTGTGCGCTTGCCCGCCGACAGCCCTTTGCTGGCGACTGATCTATCGCTGCACTGGAGCGGCGTCGGGCATGAAGAGCTGAAGGTCACGGTCAACCCGCCACTCCAGCAACCGGTCGCTTTCGATGGGGACGATAGTCTCTGGACGCTGGCCTGCGAGGACTGGCTGGACGGTCGCTTCGAACTGTCATTGGTCTGCTCGAAGCTGTTACTGCCATCGCCGCGTAAACCCATGTCGCTGGCGCGCAACAAGGTCAGGATCGCTGACACGCGCGGCCCGAATATTTCACCGGTCGTCGAGAACTCCGAAAAGACGTTGATGCGGGTGCAGGTGGTGCATGTCACTGACAAAGGTGCCGGTGAGCCAGTGATTGATGCGATCGTCGACTGGCAAACCCCCGAGGGCATTGTCGAGTCTCGTACCGGCAGTGGGGGCTGGGCCAGCCTGTATTACCGACCGTTGACGGCTTTGAGCAACGAGACGATTACCGCCAGTGTGAGTGCCTACGAAGGCGGGCCGGCAGATGAACACTCATTTTCGGTCACGGCGTTTGCACGAGACGAATGGAAGGACAAGGTCAGCATCACGTTTGATGCCGTTCCGATTGCCCATGACGGAATCGCATGCAAGCGCGGCCAGAGGCATATCCTGACGGTCCGGGCATTAGCGGGCAGCCCGTTGATTGGCGAGGCAATTACGCTCGGATGGCGGAACGAAAATCCAGAGAACGGTCTGGCGGTGAGCGACCTTGACGTACCGAGAATATTGCGCGAAGGGGAAGATTTGAGTTGGTTGTTCAGCTCTGATCGTATCGAAAGTACCAGCAGTATTTTCGAGGTGAGTTTGCGCACCGACATTCTCACGAACAAGGATTTTTCTTGCCGACTGTTATCACCTGACCTCCATGAAGAAATGACCGTGGTCCTGGATCAGATGACCGATCTCAGGGGCCAGCCACTCTTTCCGTGTATCGGCGCTGTACATCGCTATATCTTCCGCACCAATGCGCTAAGCCCTTTAGTGGGTATTGCCATGGATCTGGTATGGAGTGGAAGCCCGGCGGCAGAGCTCGGAATCGAATTGAGTCCACCCCGCGGAAGCGAAAATTTTGTGGATGACAGCGGGTTTATCTGGACGCTGGACTGTTCAAAAAGTACCAAACCCGGTGTCTTCGCACTTCGGTTCGTTATCGATACCCATGGTTTCAGCGACATCAATACGATGACCCTGGGCCACAATAAAATCACTATCGAAGACGCCCGTGCATCTGCGGTGGATCCGGTCATTGGGCAGGATCCTGCGTGGATGTGGCTGAAGGTACGCTCCCCTTATCGTCCCGACCTCGCTCTGGATCAAGTGCCTGTTCAATGGACAGGCGACGGCAGCACCGAAGAGCACAGGACGGCTGCCGACGGCTGGAGTGGTTTTCCCTTTGCGCCATCCACCGCAGGTGAACATGTGGTGACAGCGGCGGTTATCAGCCCTTATGACCGTTTTGAAGAGCGCCGAACCATGAAGGTTCTAGCGCTGGAAGGGGATCCCTGGGCCGGATTTGAATACAGTTTCGACTCCCAACCGTTTCAGCCACTGGGTCAAAGCGCTGAGTTCCCTCGGCGCAAGGGGCAGCACCAATTGCGCGTGAGTGCCCCGGCGGGCAGCGCGTTGTTTGACCAGCACCTGACGCTGGGCATGACCGGCACCGGGCCGACGGAATTGGGCATGCGCTTCGAGGAGCCACGTCTGGGTGACCCCAGGCTTTTCTCGAGCGCTGGAATGACCTATCGGTTCAACGCGGGCGACATCAAGGACGGGCGTTTCGGCCTGCGCTTTTCCTCGGCGCGGTTGGCCAGGCTTTCTCCGGTTATTGCAATGTCGCTGGGGCAAGGCGCGCAGGTGGTAAAAATTGCGGATCGTTCGCGCAGCAGTCAGACGCTGTTTTGGGGCGAGGCTGTATCTGAGCAGATCACCATTGTGTCGGGCATCAGTGGCAGACCAATGGTGGGGATGAAGGTTGTCTGGTGCAGTCCGGACCTTGGTGAGGTGACCACCACTACCAACTTCTACGGTGAAGCGCGGATACGGTTTGTGCCGACAACACCGGGTGCGGCGCAACTGACCGCTACGGTGGGCGATGCGCTGTATTCGGAATCGATTTCTTTACCGTTTGTTCTGCACGAGCCCCGGGAAATCAAGGAACTGATCAGCGCTGATCCGAGCGGGTATCCGGGGCAGGTGATGACCGCGCAAGTCCTGGTCGTTTCAGCCAGTACCGCGCAACCCTTGGCCAATGTCGAAGTGATGTGGGAGTACGACCGCACCTCGCTGCCGACAACCCTGACGGATGCCGAAGGCAAGGCAACGGCGCGCATTGTCTTGGGAGGAGCAGGCGAGGCTGCATTGCGGGCGTCGGTAAAGGGTGGTTTGGCTGGCTGGGTGGTAAAAACGCTCTGGTTGACCGTCACTGAGTGTCCAGCAGCGGTGGAATCCGTTGTTGCGTCGCCTAATCCGGTTCCCTTGCAGACCTACGTCTCCATGACCGCGCTGATTGTGGCCAAGGAGGGGCGAGAGCCCATGCCCAGACGGAAAATCCTTGTTTCCACTAATGGAGCACCGTTCACTGAGTCGTTTACCGATCACAAAGGGCGATACCAGGCTCACTGGCGGCCGATGAACCTTACGGAGCAGATTTCGCTGGTCGTCAAAGTAGAAAACAGCGACGGCACTTCGGACAGCGGCGCTGTGTATGTTGCAGTCACCAACTGATCGAAGCTGTCAGATCGCAGCGGTCTTTTTCCAGCTCATGTAACTTGTCACCAGTCCGGCCCCCAACTCGGCGGGCCGAACATCCATCACTGCAACGCCATGAGCAGTCAGCCGCTCATGGAGTTGCGAGCGGGCATTGAGAAAATCGATGGTGCCGCAGTAGGCGAGTGCCTCGGGCAACGTTTGCACCGTGGTCTGGCGCAATGTATCCAACGCCTGTTCACGCAGGCTAGCCACCAGCACCCGATGTTGTGCGCTCAGGCGTTTGACTGCGGCCAGCAGTTGCTCGTCTTCATCGCGCAAATTGGTTACCAGCACTACCAGCGCCCGACGCTTTTGGCGGGCCAATAGCTGGTTGGCGGCAGCCTGATAATCGGCGGGGCGCTGAGTGCTCCCAAGGTCATAAACAGCGTTGAGCAAGACATTCAGTTGGCCGCTGCCTTTGACCGGCGCGACATGGCGCGGCTTATCACCGGCAAAGGTACTCATGCCCACCGCATCCCCTTGGCGCAACGCCACATAACTGAGTAACAGGCAGGCATTGAGCGCGTGATCGAAGTGCGACAGCTCACCGTCCTGGCTGCGCATCTGCCGGCCGCAGTCGAGCATGAAAATGATCTGCTGATCTCTTTCGTCTTCGTACTCGCGGGCAATCGGTGTGCGCTGACGGGCGGTGGCTTTCCAGTCGATCTGGCGCAGGCTGTCGCCCTCGCGAAATTCGCGCAACTGATGGAATTCCTGACCCTGACCGCGCCGTTGTCGCTGGCGCACGCCGAGCTGGCTGAGCCAGTTGTCGACGGCGCGCAACTCGCCGCCGTAAAGCCGGGCGAAGTCCGGGAAGACGCGGGTCTCGTCGCGGACGCTGAGCAGGCGTTTGCCGGACCATAATCCCAAAGGGCTGGGCAGGTTGACTTCGCACTGTTCGAAGCTGAAATGCCCGCGTTCGAGAGGGCGCAGACGGTAGCTGATCTGGCTGACATGGCCGGGTTGAAGCTCGACAAGCATCGGCAGATGGTCAAACGCCAGACCGTCGGGAACGTGGTCGAAGAGTCCAATGGCCAGTGGCTCGGCAAATTCATGGGCCACCTCCAGCTTCACCTCCGCCCAGCGCCCCAATGCCAGGCTGCCGGGCATCTGTCGCTTGATGCGCGGCGAGGGCAGGCGTCTGAGGCGCACAGCGTCGATCACCGCCAAGGCCAGCAGCGCCAGGAGCAAACCCCAGTTGATCGAAATCAGGCTGGACGGGAGGTCGATCTGCAACGCCTGCAACGCGCCGAGCACGATACTGATAACCACCAGCAGGGCCAGCCAGATCAGCAGCAGCCGAGACGGTTTCACAGGCGCGGCGCCGGCACTTGATCGAGCAATTGCGTGAGCACCTGATCGACCTGCAGGCCTTCGATATCCAGCTCCGGCGCGATGCGCACGCGATGACGCAACACCGCCAGCGCGCAGCCTTTGATGTCATCCGGGATTACAAACTCGCCGCCGCGCAACAACGCCCGGGCACGGGCACAGCGAACCAATGCAATCGAGGCGCGTGGCCCGGCGCCGAGGGTCAGCCCCGGCCAGGTGCGCGTGCTGCGCGCCAGGCGCACGGCGTAATCGAGGACCTGATCGTCCAGCGGCAAGTCACTGGCGATGCGCTGCAAGGCTTGAACATCCTTGGCTTGCAACACCGTGCGCAGCGGTTGCACATCGAGCATGTCGGCGCGGGTCGAGCGACAGACCTGACGGACCATGTTCAGCTCCTGATCGGCGTCGGGGTAATCCATGCGCACCTTGAGCATGAAGCGGTCAAGCTCGGCTTCCGGCAGTGGATAGGTGCCTTCCTGTTCGATCGGATTCTGCGTCGCCAGCACCATGAACGGTTGCGCGATGGGCAGGGCGCGACCTTCGAGTGTCACCTGGCGCTCCTGCATGGCTTCGAGCAACGCCGCCTGGGTTTTCGCCGGGGCGCGGTTGATCTCGTCGGCCAGCAGCAGGTTGGTGAACAGCGGGCCTTTGCGCAGCTTGAACTGCTCGGTCTGCAAGTCATACACGGCGTGACCGGTGACGTCGCTGGGCATCAGGTCCGGGGTGAACTGGATGCGCGCGAACTCGCCGCCAAAGCAACGAGCCAAGGCCCTCACCAGCAAGGTCTTGCCCAGGCCGGGCACGCCTTCGAGCAGCACATGGCCGCCGGCAATCAGCGCGGTCAGGACAGCGTCGACCACCGCATCCTGGCCGATCAGCGCCTTGTTCAATTCGTTGCGCACCGCTTGCGCCAACTGGCTGGCACGCTGGCGCTGCTGGGCGGCGTGCGTCGCGCTGCCGGGCTCGATCTGTTCAGTCATAACGCGTTCCTCAAGGTTTGCAGATGAACGACCTGACGGCTGAATTCGGCACTGGACAAACGCTGCTTCGGTCGTGGGCTCAGGGCCTGGCTGATGGCGCGGGTGGGTTGCCGGGTCAGGCGCGATAACGCCAGCCATTGCTCGGCCACATTCAATTGATCGAAACCGGGATGGCGGCGGCGCGCGCGGCGCAGGATGTCTTGTTGCAAGGCTTGGAGCAGCGCCTGCTGGCCGTTGTGGCGCAGGAGGAAATCGGCACTGGCACGCAGATGCTCCAGCAGTTGACGGCGACCCGCTGGCGCCGGCATTTGCACCGGGCCGTGACGCACGCCGGCCTGCCACAACCACAGGCCGATCAAGGCGAGCAGGGCGACGATGGCCTGCGGGAAGTAGCGCCAGAGCAAGGTCCACAAGCCATCGTGCGCCGTGTTGTAAACCAGCGTGACGTCGGTGTCGGCGCTCAGATACCAGAGGAGCCAGGCGTTGTCGTATTTGCCGATAGCCGGGGTTTTCCACAGCTCGGCATCGGTGACCACGGTGATCGTGCCGAGGCCGTACACCCGTTGCATCATGTGCGTGGCTTTGGCGCTGTTGGCCCAGGCTTGCGCGACATTGTTCGGGTCGTCGAGGTGGAAGTCGGTGTCGAAACCGGCGTAGGCCGGCGCGTCTTCATCTTCCAGATACAGTTTGGTCAGTTTCGGGAAGCGGTCCTTTTCCCCGTCCTCGGGAGGATCTTTCAAGTCCTTGCTCAGCGATTGGTGCAGTTGCACCTTATCGAGCAGCAGATCATTACTTTGCCCGGTTTGCGCATCCCACAACGATTCGGCGACGAACACCAGACGTCCTCCGGCGCGAGTCCAGTTCAACACCTGATCGACTTCACGCGGTGTCATCCGGGCGCGCTCGCCGAACAACAACAAGGTGTGGCTGTGCGGATCGATCTGCGGCAGTACCGCCAGGGTCTCGGCGTGACTGACCGCGAGGCCGCGCTCGCGCAGGAACATTTCCGCCGCCAGATAAGGATTGGCTTGCGCGGCAGGCGAGGGGCCGTGATCGATGACTTCCTGATAAGGGCGGGCTTTGAGGTAGAGGAACAGACTCAAGCCGCCAAGCAGCAAAAACGCCAGCGCAGCCAACGACCCGCCAATGCGCCGGTTCAATGCCCGGACCCTTTGCTGAACAATTCACGCCAGCCGTTACACAGCTCTGCTTGCAGGTGCGCGGCTGGAAGTCGGTGCCCGTAGGCCATGTTCTGCCAGTGAACAGTGAGGTTGCGGCTGTAGGCGAGCAGGTCCGGGCGTTGCAATTGCTCGATGCGGTTGAGGATCTGGCTCTCGGTGTCGGCGGCTTTGAGCGTCAGGTTGAAATCATGCAGCAGATGGCTGAGCAGGCCGCGATAGAGCAGGCCCAGCGCGGCGCGAGGTTCGCTCAGCCACAATTGTTCGGCACTGGCGGCGATGTCATCGGGAAGGGTTTCACGGTTCAGATCCAGCCCGAAGACTTGTGGCGCCGCCGGTGGTTTGCTGCGCGAGGGCAGGTTCGGGCGACGACTGACGAAGGCCCGGAGAAATTCGCGATAACGCCAGACCAGCCAGCCCAGCGCGGCAATCAGCGCGCCCCACAACAGCACTTCAATCACGTTCGCCAAGGCATCAAGGTGTCGACCGTCGAGCCAACCGAGAAGGGTTTTCAGCCACTGCGGAGCCTCACCCGGTTGCGCGTCCTTGGCCGGGCTTGCCGGGTCGTCTCCGAAGCGATAGCGGGTGACGCTTTCCTTGTTCTTGAACGGCGGTTGTTCGAGCAGCGACTGGATGCTGTCGCGCGATGCCTGACTGGTCAGCGGCTGATTGAGCAACCGTGGAGCATCCGGCGTATCGCTGGCCCATACCGGTTGCAGGTTCGGCAGCAGCAGACACGCCGCCAGCAACACACCGAGCACGCTGCTGTTCAAACGCTGGCGCAAACGGCGGAAAACCAGCTCGATGTCCCAGGCTTCCAGTTGCGTGCGACGGTTCAGGTACAGGCTGAAGCCGCAGGCGACATACACCGGTCCCCAGGCCACCAGGATCAGCGCATAAAAAACGTTGGTCAGGTGCTCCAGCCAGCGCCAGTCCTGATCGGCGGCGAGCAGCAGCGATTGCCAGTCCCAGTCGGTCTCGATCTGCTGCGGCAAGAGCATGTAGAACAGCAGCATCAAGCCGATCCACAGTGCGGTTTCCAGATGCACGCCGATAATCGTCAGCCATTGCGCGGCGCCACCGTTGCGTTGCAGCAGCACCTGCAGACGTTGTTGTCTGGCCTCGCCGTCGAGCCCTTCGAGTTGGGTCACTGGCAGCACAAAGCTGCGACTCAGACTCAGCCGTCGCCAGGTCAGACTGGCCAGCAGTTGCGGCTTGAGCAGGCGCGGCCACTCGCGCAAGGCTTGTCTGAGGGTTGGCGTTTCACCGAACAGCGCTTTGGAGAGGATGTACAGCGGCAGGCGTTCGTAGGCCGGTTTCAGCCACCAGAAAATGAACACCGCCAGCGATGGCGAATCCCACAGCAACAGGCTGAGCAGGGCGAACAGCGGCAGGGTGACGATCGCCCAACTGGTCATCAACAACCGCCGATGCTGCTGGCTCATCAACACACCCAGGTCCATGGCTTCCCAGGTCGTGCGCGGGCGGATCACTACGCTGGCGTCACTCAGGCGCATGACGAATCCTTCCGGCAAACAGCAGATACACCGCGACGGCCAGCCACAGCGCGGCGCCGACGGCGTATTTGGTCAGCGGCGTTACGCTGGTTTTCGACGACCAATAAGCCTCGATAAAGGCTGCGATCAACAGGAACAGCATGGCCCCACACACCAGCAACACGCTTTTGCGCGCGGCCAGGCGCAGCGCCTCGCCCCATGTCAGACGTCCGGGGGCGATCAGCGCCCAGCCCAGCTTCAGGCCCGCCGCTCCGGCGAGGGCGATGGCGCTCAGTTCGAACGCACCGTGGCCGATCACGAACGACCAGAAGGTCTGGCCGAAACCGATCTCGCTGAGATGCCCGGCCACCGCGCCGATGATCATGCCGTTGTAAAGCAGGAAAAAACCGCTGCCCACGCCCATCAGCAAACCGCTGGCGAACGTCTGAAAGGCGATGCCCGTGTTGTGCATCACGTAATAGCCGAACATTACCCAGTCTTCGCTGGCCGCCCGTTCCGCCGAGCGGCCGAGGTGGCCGGCAACGGGGTCGTACATGCCTTGCATCTCGCGCACCTGCTCGGCCGGGATCAGGTTGTAGATCAGTTCCGGGAACAGATAAACCAGCACGCCGAAACCGATCAGGCTGCCGAAGAACAACAGGCTGGCGGCCGCAACGAAACGCCACTGTTCGCGCACCAGTCGCGGGAAGTCGGCGAGGATAAAGCTGATGATTTGCGCCCCGAGCCGACTGCGATGCCGATAGAGCTGTTGATGGCCGCGCAGTACTTGTTGTTGCAACGAATCGATCAGAAAACTGCTGTAGCCGCGCGCCTGGGCCAGAGCCAGATGTTGGCAGAGACGCCGATAGGCCTTGGGGAAATCGCTGACTTGCGGCGTCTCCTTGCCTTGTTCGAGGCGTTCGAGCGCCACGGCGAAGCGCTCCCATTCGGCCTTGTGGCGACTTTCGAACAGGCTCTGCTTCATGGGGTCGGCCCCAACAGGCCGCGCGCGATGCCGTTGAGTTCAGACACGGCTTTGGGCGCAGAGATGTGCAGCGGCTGCGCCAGCAATGCCGCCAGCTCGTTGATCCGTGCGGGAGAGAGCTCGGCCTGACGCTCGGCGAAACCGAGTACCGCGCGTTGTTCACTCAAGGTCAGTGGAACGGGGCAGCGGCGAGGTTCAGCGTCAGGCAGTTGCGGGCGGCTCAGCGGGCGTTCGCTGTAAACCACCAAGGTGCCGGCGGCAATGTCGCCGAGGCGTTTGAAGGTTGGGTGTTGCAGGCAACTGAGCGCACCGAGGAAATAGCCGAAGGGCAGTAGATCGACAAAGCGCAGCAGGTTGCGCAATAGCGAGGCCGACCAGCCGATCGGCGTGCCGTCATCGTGCACCACGCGCAAACCCAGCCATTGCTTGCCCGGCGAACGGCCCTGACGCAGCACCTCGAACAGCACCATGTACCACCAGCTGATGGCAAACAGCAGCAAGGAACCGAGGCCCATGCCGAGCTTGCCGAGAAATGCCAGCGCGATAAACAGCACGCCGAGGATCAAGCCGCGAATGCCTAGATCGATGGCAAACGCCACGGCGCGCACCATCAACCCGGCGGGGCGCAGTGGCAGATCGATGCCTTCCGGCGTTTCGACCTGATGCCGGGTATCCAGCGGTGCTTTCCTTCGCGGTGCTGTGGGCTCGAGCATGGGCTACCTGATGTTCGCCTGTTCGGGATGCAAGTGCGCCTGATGCTAGCAGCCTCTCGGGTGTGGGAGCGAGCCTGCTCGCGAATGTGGTGGATCAGTCAGCCTATGTGCAACTGACGGAAAGCCTTCGCGAGCAGGCTCGCTCCCACAAGGGCAATGCATTTCAGTTGTAGGAATCTGGAGAAATTGCTGTTCGAGGGCGACCAGGCTGGCCGTGGCAACCCTGAAACGCCTAGACTTCGCCGATCTTCTGTTCAGGATTCGCCCGTGACTTCAATCTTCTGGTACGACTACGAAACCACTGGCATCAATCCGCGCAACGACCGACCGCTGCAGGTGGCCGGGATTCGCACCGACCATGCGCTCAACGAAATCGACGAGCCGGTCAATCTCTATTGCCAGCCCAGCGAGGACATCCTGCCGCACCCGGCGGCGTGCGCGATCACCGGCATCACCCCGGGCCAGCTCGCTGAAAAAGGCCTGAGCGAAGCCGACTTCATGACTCGCGTACATGCGCAACTGGCCGCACCGGGGACCTGTGGCGCCGGTTACAACACCTTGCGTTTCGACGACGAAATGACCCGCTACAGCCTGTATCGCAATTTCTTCGACCCCTATGCCCGTGAATGGCAGGGTGGCAACAGTCGCTGGGATCTGATTGATGTGGTGCGCGCCGCTTACGCATTGCGCCCCGATGGTCTGGTCTGGCCGACCGATGATGAAGGCCGCGTGACCCTCAAGCTCGAACGTCTCACGGCGGCCAACAATATCGATCACGGCCATGCCCACGAGGCGCTGTCGGATGTGCGCGCCACCATCGCGTTGGCGCGGCTGATTCGCGAGAAACAACCCAAGCTCTACGAGTGGCTGTTCCAGTTGCGCAGCAAACAGAAGGTGATGGATCAGATCCGCCTGTTGCAGCCACTGGTGCATGTGTCCGGGCGATTCTCGGCGGCGCGCAGTTATGTCGGCGTGGTGTTGCCGCTGGCCTGGCACCCGAAAAATCGCAACGCCTTGATCGTCTGTGATCTGCATCTTGATCCGCAGGGGTTGCTGGACCTTGATGCGCAAGCCCTGCGTCAGCGTCTTTATACCCGTCGCGATGAGTTGGCCGAAGGTGAGTTACCGGTACCGCTCAAGCTGATTCATATCAATCGTTGCCCGGTAGTGGCGCCGTTGGCGGTATTGCGCGAGCAAGACCAGCAGCGCCTTGGGCTGGACATGGCGCTTTATCATGAGCGGGCAGTGCGACTAACTGACGCACAACAAGTCTGGAAAGATAAAGTCGCGGCGATTTATGCCAGCGAAGATTTCACGCCCAACGAAGATCCCGAGCAGCAGTTGTACGATGGATTTATCGGTGATCGTGATCGTCGTTTATGCGAACAAGTTCGAACGGCGGATCCTGCGCAGTTGGCGCAAGAGCAGTGGCCTTTCGATGATGAACGTTTGCCTGAATTACTTTTTCGATATCGAGCACGCAACTTTCCGGACACCCTGGATGTGGCCGAGCAAGAGCGCTGGAAATTATTTTGTCAGCAACGCCTGACGCAACCCGAGGCAGGTGCGCCGAATACCGTGCAGTCATTTATCGAGGCGGCAGAGCAATGGTCGCTTAGTGCGTCACCGATGCAGCGAGAGGTGCTCAATGACTGGCAGAATTATGTCCAGGCATTACGCAAACGTTTGAATCTGTGAAATCGAACATGCCCGGACAATAAATTACGGGCATAAAAAAACGCCAGCGCTAGCTGGCGTTCTTTTGTTCGCGGATCGCTCTGCGAAGGCGTTGCGGCTTAGCCCAGCAGGGTAGCCCAGCCTTCAACCACGTCGCCGCCCCACTTGGCTTTCCACTCTTTCAGAGTCTTGTGGTTGCCACCTTTGGTTTCGATGACTTCACCATTGTGCGGGTTTTTGTATTGCTTAACTTTGCGTGCACGCTTGGTGCCGGTAGTTTTCACTGTGCCGCCGCGTGGAGCCTTGGATTTGGCTTCTGGATCCAGCAGCGCGATGATGTCACGCAGGGACTTGGAGTATTCACCCATCAGCGTGCGCAGTTTGCCTTCGAATTCCAGTTCGGCTTGCAGTTTGTCGTCTTCGGACAGGTTCTTCAGACGGGCTTGCAGCTCTTTGATGGCTTCTTCGGTGGCGCGATATTCGTTGATCAAGGACATGAGTACTACCTTTTGTAGAATGCTGAATGACAGGGGACAGTGCCGCAATAATAGTCAGGCTGTTTCATCAAGTAAACATTTAGATCGGCTTTTTATTTAAATGAGTTACAGGAATTAGCCGCGCTTTGAATGTTCCGTTAAATAATGTGATGCAGTCAGCACAGATATTTACAGTTGTCTGACAAAAGCCCCGCTAAAGCGTCACTGTCTTGACGTAAGACCTGCGCCAGAAAGCCGTTTGACCATGCTTTGTCCCACCCGGCGCGTATGCGTACTGCAGTTTTTCTGCGCAGTCGCTAGAATGGCGGCCTTTGTGAAGTTCTGGAGTTTCCCCCTCATGCGCACTTTTCGGCTGGTGATCTCTTGCCCGGACCGCGTTGGCATCGTTGCCAAAGTCAGTAATTTTCTGGCCTCTCATAATGGCTGGATCACCGAAGCGAGCCACCACTCTGACAATCAAGTGGGCTGGTTCTTCATGCGTCACGAAATCCGTGCCGATTCGCTGCCGTTCGGTATTGAAGAGTTGCGCGAGAAGTTCGCGCCGATCGCCGAAGAGTTCTCGATGGACTGGCGCATCACCGACACCGAACAGAAAAAACGCGTGGTGCTGATGGCCAGCCGCGAATCCCACTGTCTGGCCGACCTGCTGCACCGCTGGCACAGCGACGAACTGGATTGCGAAATCGCCTGCGTGATCTCCAACCATGACGACCTGCGCAGCATGGTCGAGTGGCACGGCATCCCTTACTACCACGTGCCGGTCAATCCGCAGGACAAGCAGCCGGCATTCGACGAAGTATCGCGGCTGGTCAAACAGCACGACGCCGAAGTGGTGGTGCTGGCGCGCTACATGCAGATCCTGCCGCCGGACATGTGCCGCGAGTACGCGCACAAAGTCATCAACATTCACCACAGCTTCCTGCCATCGTTCGTCGGCGCCAAGCCGTATCATCAGGCGTCGCTGCGTGGTGTGAAGCTGATCGGCGCGACCTGCCACTATGTCACTGAAGAGCTGGACGCCGGCCCGATCATCGAGCAGGACGTGGTGCGTGTCAGCCACAGCGACAGCATCGAAGACATGGTGCGTTTCGGCCGTGACGTCGAGAAGATGGTGCTGGCCCGTGGTCTGCGTTATCACCTGGAAGACCGCGTGCTGGTGCACGGCAACAAGACAGTCGTGTTCTGATCGAGCACGCCACGCTTGAAAAACCAAGGGCCTGGGCGTTGAATCGCTCAGGCCCTTGTCATTTGAGCCCGAGGAAAAGTCATGAGCGATCCGCTGGACAAAGCCACTTCCAAAGCGCCCGCCACTCTCGGCGAGGGTTGCCTGAGTCGTTACGACCCGGATGACATGAGCCCGGACGACGGCACCGAATTCCCCGGTGCCGCCGAGCTTTGGGAGCAGCTCCAGCAAGAGCAGGACGAACCTAAGAAGCCTGCCTGACGTTCATCAACTTCTTCAGCAACGGCTTGCCCAGCATCAACACGAACACCGGGCCGCCAACCAGCAGATAGAAGTAATACGTCACCACGCGCCAGATCAGGATCGCCGCCGCTGCGGTGGATTTGCCCACCATCGGCGCGAGCAGCGCAGCCGAGGTCAGCTCTGCCGCCCCAGCGCCGCCGGGTAACAGGCTGAATTGGCCGGCGCCCAGCGAAAGCATCTGCACCAGAAAACTCCACGCCCACTGCAAATCCGCGCCGAGCCCGCGCAGGGCCAGATACAGCACGCTGTAGCGCAGCAGCCAGTGCACGCAGGTCAGGGCGAACACCTGAACCAGCGTCTGCCAGGGCAACTTCAAGGTATCGGTAAACGCTGCGAGAAAGTGCAGCAACTTGCGCGCCCAGCGACGGCGAGTACTTGTCGTGATGTTCATCCCCGCCAACAGCCGCCCGCTCAGGCGAATCAACGCTCGGTGATAACGGGCGATCAATACGCAACTGAACAACCCCCCAAACAGCGAAACGGCGCTGACGGTCAGCAGCCACTCGAGGCGATCGCTCAGGTGCTGGAATAGCGCATAGATCAGAATCCCGCTGAGTGCGCAGAGAAAGAACAGCAGATCGCTGAGCTGATCCATGGCAAACACCGCGCTGCCCCGCGCCGGACGCACGCCGCACCGGGCGAGCAATGCCATGATCGTCAGCGGTCCGCCACTACCGCCGGGCGTGGCGCAGTACGCGAACTCGGCCGCCATCACCACGCCGAGGCTTTTCAAGGGCGCGACTTTTTCTCGCTGGTCGCCGAGCAACAAACGCAAGCGCAGCGTATTGATCCCCCAGCAGAGCAGAATCATGCCGAACATGATCAACAGCCAGTTCAGCGGAAAACTGCGCAGGCGCGACCAGGTCTCGCCGCCGCCGAGCAGTACCGGAATCAGCACCGCCGCGAGCAGGCCGATCAGCAACAACAGGCTGCGCTTCATGCTGCGCGTTCCAGCTGACCGCGCTGTCGGGCCAGCCAGTCGATCTTGGTCAGCGGCACGCGTCCCTCCGCCAGCAGGCGTTGCAGCGTGTGCCACCAGTAATCGCGAGAAAAGCGGTGACGCATGTCCACCGGATGCAGCCCCAGACGAATCACCGATGCCTCGCGCCAGCGCTGTTCACGCTGGTCGCTGACGATTTTCGACAAGCCGCGCCGCCAGGCACTGCGCGCACTCCACACCAGCCCCGGTGCATCTATGGCGCTGAAGTCGGGCAAGCGATAAAGATGCTGCGGATCGCTGGTGTAGCTGAGCGGCAATTCGCGCAAGGCCTGGCGGGTGCCGTCGCTCATCAGCCAGGCCGGGGCGACGAAACCCCGAACCGGCCAGTCGTAGCGCTGAAACATGTCCAGACCTGCGTGCAGGCGGGCAAGGGCAGCTTCGCGGGACAGGCGGTAAAACTCGCCTTCGTGGGTGTAGACCCGGCGCATGAACCAGTCGCGCGGGGTGTTTGGCATGGATTCCTGATCGTCGTGGTAGTAGCCGTGCAGCGCCAGTTCATCGCCTCGGGCGACCCTGGCATCGAGCACTCGGCGAAACGCCGGGTTGGCGTCAAGCGCATCGTGGCGATGGAAATCCGGCACCACCAGCCAAGTCATTGGTACATCGCCCAAGGCATCGACAGCCTCGACGAAGGGCTGGTAATCCGCCCACGTCGAGGGCGCCACATCATGCAACACCAGACATACGGCTTTCATGTGTTCAACCATTGGCCACCCGTGGCAGCGTATGGCCGAGCACGGCGTGGTAGTGGCTGAGCAGGCTGTCGACCACGGTGTCCCAGGCATAATGACGTTCGACGTGCTGGCGCGCCTGTTGACCGAGGCGGGCGCAGCCGCGACTGAACAGCTCGCGCACGGCATTGGCCATGGCCTGCGGATTGTTCGGCGCACAGAGCAGGCCGCAGGAATCGTTGACGATCTCTTCAAACGCCCCGGCCGCCACCGCCACCACGGGAATGCCGCAGGCCATGGCCTCAAGGATGACCAGGCCGAAGGTTTCCTGGTCGCCGGCATGCAGCAGCGCATCGGCGCTGGCCATCAGCCGCGCGACTTTCGGCGCCGGGCAGAATTCGTCGATGACGCTGACGTTGTCCGGCACCGCCGCAGGCATCGACGAGCCGACCAACAACAAGTGATAGCGCGGACCGAGGCGTTGCATGCACTTGAGCAGCACCGGCAGGTTTTTCTCCTTGGAACCGCGCCCGGCAAAGATCAGCAGGCGCGTGTCTTCGGCAATGCCCAGCTCAGCCCGCAGGCCAGGGTCGCGGGCGTCGGGATGGAAAGTGTGCAGATCCACGCCCAGCGGTTGCACATGGACATTGCGTACACCAAGCCCGATGAGCTTGTCGGCCATGACCTGGCTCGGCGCGAGCACACGATCGAAATTGCCGTACAGACGAGTCACGTAAGCCTCGACATTCGGCGTGACCCAATGGCCCATGCGATTGCCCGCCAGCAGCGGCAGATCCGAGTGATAAAAGCCGATCACCGGCACATCCAGCTGCCGCCGCGCATCCAGCGCTGCCCATGCGGTGAGGTAGGGATCGCCGACTTCGATCAGATCCGGCTGCAGATCCTGCAGGACGTTTCGCCATGGCGCCAGCCGCAGCGGGAAGCGATAGCCTTTGCCAAAGGGCAGGGCGGGCGCTGGAACCGTATAAATGCCGTCATGTTCACCCAGTCGCGCGCCGGGGATCAGCAGGCTGTGGCGAATGGCGTTGCGCTCGCCAAGGCGACGGTGTTTGGCATCCAGATAAGTTCGCACGCCTCCGCTGGCCGGGGCGTAGAACATGGTGATGTCGGCGATATGCACGGTGAGCAACCCTCCGCTGTGCTGTTCTCCCTTGATTGACCTTTATCCAGAATAGATGTTCGGTCGGGATTGCGCGGTGGGGTGTCAGTCGGGTTTTGTTGAAAGGTAGATATTCGCGAGCAGGCTCGCTCCCACAATGGAATGCATTTTCCCTGTGGGAGCGAGCCTGCTCGCGAAGCGGCCAGTCGTCGCAGCTTAAATCCTGAAGCTGCCAACCAACTGCTTGAGACGCGAAGCCTGCTGCTCCAGATCCGAACAAGCGCGCAACGTCGCTTGCAGGTTCTCCACGCCTTCCTGGTTCAGCGTGTTGATCTCGGTGATATCGACATTGATCGACTCGACCACAGCGGTTTGTTCTTCGGTCGCCGTCGCCACCGACTGGTTCATCCCGTCAATCTCGCCAATGCGCAGGGTCACGCTGTTCAGGCGTTCGCCAGCGAGGTTGGCGATCTCCACGCTGTCCTGGCTGTGGCGCTGGCTGTCGCTCATGGTGCTCACCGATTCCCGGGCGCCGACTTGCAGCTCCTCGATCATGGTCTGCACCTGTTGGGCCGATTCCTGAGTGCGGTGCGCGAGGTTGCGCACTTCGTCGGCCACCACGGCAAAACCACGACCGGCCTCACCGGCGCGTGCCGCTTCGATCGCCGCGTTCAGCGCCAACAGGTTGGTCTGCTGGGAAATGCTGGTGATCACTTCGAGAATCTGGCCGATGTTGACGGTCTTGCTGTTCAGCGACTCGATGTTGGTGCTCGACGCGCTGAGCATGCTCGACAGCTGGTTCATCGCTTTGATGCTGCGCTCCACCACTTGCTGGCCATCTTCGGCCAGACCCCTGGCATCGCTGGCCTGATTCGACGCTTGCGCGGCGTTGCGGGCGATTTCCTGGGCGGCGGCGCCGAGCTGATTGATCGCGGCAGCAACGCTGCTGGTGCGCGAAGCTTGCTGGTCGGAGTTGTACATCGACGAGTTCGACGCCGCGACCACGCGCAGGGCGACCTCGTTGACCTGGCCGGTGGCCGAGGACACTTCGCGGATCGAGCCGTGAATGCGCTCGACGAAGCGGTTGAATGCGGTGCCGAGGATGCCGAATTCATCGTTATTGATGATGTTCAGGCGTTTGGTCAGGTCGCCTTCGCCGTCGGCGATGTCTTCCATGGCGCGGGTCATCACGTGCAGCGGCTGGATCAGCAGGCGGATGAGCATGCCGAGCAGGGCAATGATGATTACCACGGCAATGATGGTTGCGATTACCGCTGAGGTGCGGAATTCGCTGAGCATCGCGTAGGCCTGGTCTTTATCGATCGACAGACCGATGTACCAGTTCACCGACGGCAGGCCTTTGATCGGAGCGAAGGTGACGATGCGGGTTTTGCCATCAACTGTCACTTCGCTGAAATCGCTGCTGATGCGCGGCGTGTCTTGTGGGTAGGCTTCTTTGAGCGACTTCATTACCAGGGCCTTGTCCGGGTGGACGAGGATCTTGCCGTCAGCGCTGATCAGAAACGCATAGCCCATGCCGTCGAAATCCCGCGCGGCGAGGGTGTCGATCAGCGATTGCAGGCTGAGGTCGCCGCCGACCACGCCGACGCTCTGCCCGGCCTTTTTCGACGCGGTGGCGATGGAGATGATCAACTGGCCGGTGGCCGCATCGATGTAGGGTTCGGTCAGGGTCGAGGTGCTGCTGCTTTCGGCACCTTTATACCAAGGACGTACGCGCGGATCGAAACCGTCCGGCATCTTCACGTCCGGGCGGATGGTGAAATGCCCGGTGGCATCGCCCAGGTAGGTGGCCATGAACGTCGTGGTCAGGCTTTTCTGTTCCAGCAGGCTGGCGACCGTGGCAGGTTCCGGGTTGATGGCGATGTTCTGCGCGGCGTTCTCGATCAGCAGAATGCGCCCGCTGAGCCAGGTCTGGATGTTGCCGGCGGTGACCTCGCCCATTTCATTGAGGTAGTTGTTCAGATCATCGCGGATCGCATTGCGCTGCAGCCAGTCGTTGTACAACGTGAACGAGGCAAAAGCGGCAATGACGATGAGAGCGGCGGCAAGCAAAATTTTATGGCTGAAGCGCAGGTTTTTGTTCATGGCTTGGGGTTCCGCTAAGGTCTTAATGTCCTGGGCGTGCTTTGATAGAGACGCGCACTATGGGCAAGGTTGAAAAATTGATATTTCCGGCTCTCCTTAGGGAAATGTCCGACCCGGTTTTCTGGCGGGTCTGTCCAATTTATGTATCGGCCATGTGTCATCAAAGATTAACCATTGGGTGAGAAAATGCCTGACTCCTCGCAACTCGTTATCGGCGCTGATCCGGCCGCGCAACCCATCGCTCAGGCCATGCGCCTGGCCAACCGCCACGGCCTGATCGCCGGCGCCACCGGCACCGGTAAAACCGTGACCTTGCAGCGCCTGGCCGAAGCCTTCAGCGACGCCGGTGTGGCAGTGTTCGCTGCCGACATCAAGGGCGACCTGTGCGGCCTCGGTGCTGCCGGCAACCCGCAGGGCAAAGTGGCCGAGCGCATCGCCGGCATGCCCTGGCTCGGTCACACGCCCCAGGCTTATCCCGTCACGCTGTGGGACATCCACGGTGAATCCGGACATCCGCTGCGCACCACGTTGAGCGAAATGGGCCCGTTGCTGATCGGCAGCTTGCTCGAGCTGACCGACAGTCAGCAGTCGGCGCTGTACGCGGCCTTCAAGGTGGCGGATCGCGAAGGGCTGTTGCTGCTGGATCTCAAGGATCTGAAAGCGCTGCTCAATCACCTCAAGGACAATCCACAGTTGCTCGGCGAAGACGCCGCGCTGATGACCACCGGTTCCAGCCAGGCGCTGCTGCGCCGGTTGGCGACGCTGGAACAGCAGGGCGCCGAAGCCCTGTTCGGCGAGCCGGCGCTGCAACTCGAAGACATTCTGCAACCGGGCGCCGATGGCCGTGGACGTATCCATCTGCTCGATGCCAGTCGGCTGGTGCACGAGGCGCCGAAGGTTTACGCAACGTTCCTGCTGTGGCTGCTGGCCGAGTTGTTCGAGCAACTGCCCGAGCGCGGCGACGCCGACAAACCGCTGCTGGCGCTGTTTTTCGACGAGGCGCACTTACTGTTCGGCGACACGCCCAAAGCTCTGCAGGAACGGCTTGAGCAAGTGGTGCGTTTGATTCGTTCCAAAGGCGTTGGCGTGTATTTCGTCACCCAGTCGCCAGCGGACTTGCCGGATGACGTGCTGGCGCAGTTGGGCTTGCGCATTCAACACGGTCTGCGTGCGTTCACCGCCAAAGAGCAGAAATCCCTGCGCGCCGTGGCGGATGGCTTTCGGCCGAATCCGGCGTTCGACAGTCTGTCGGTACTGACTGAACTGGGGATTGGCGAGGCGTTGGTGGGCACCTTGACCGAGAAGGGCACGCCGGAAATGGTCCAGCGTGGGTTGGTGGCGCCGCCGCAATCGCGGATCGGCCCGCTGACTGAAACCGAGCGCACCGTGCTGATCGCCGGCTCACCGTTCAAGGGCCGTTATGACAAGCCGATCGATCGCGAGTCGGCCTATGAAATCCTGATGGGACGCAAAGGGCTGGAGCCCGAGGCTGAAACACCAGCGGGCAAAGCGGCGGCCGAAGAGCCGAGCCTGGCTGACCGCGCGGGAGAATTCCTCGGCACGGCGGCAGGGCAGGCGCTGAAGTCGGCAATGCGCCAGGCGGCCAATAATCTCGGCAAGCAGTTGGTGCGCGGGTTGATGGGGTCGCTGCTCGGCGGCAGCAAGCGCCGCTAAAAGCAAAGATCGCAGCCTTCGGCAGCTCCTACAGTTGAAATGCATTCATTCTGTAGGAGCTGCCGAAGGCTGCGATCTTTTGATTTTGCTTCAGGCTTTCCCCTTGGCATGCGCCGCCAGCCGCTCTAGCGCCGCGCGCAATCCCGGATCGCTGATCCCGTCGGCCGTCGACTGAATCGTCTCTGCCGCACTGCTCGACAGATCCATCGAGTGCCCAACTGCCCGATGCTGCACGATCGGCGGGCGTACGCTGAATTTGATCCGCGTCAGGTTGGCGAACTCTTCGAACAGTTGCAGTTGCCGTTGCAGGCGTTTCTGCTGATAGCGCAGGCGCGTCGCCCAATGGCCGTCAGTGACCACCAGTGACAGCTCGCCTTCGCGCCACTTGGCCACGCGGCAATGCTCGCGGGCGGCCGGCTGCAACTGGCTTTCGAGCAGACGCTGCAAATGCTCCAGGCGCTGGGCATGGCCGAGGATGGCTTTGAGCGGTTTGGCTTCACGTAACAGAACGGCGGGTGCTCTGGCCGTGAGAGGGCGAAACGCCATGATCGAACACCTGAAAGTCACAGAGGCGCCATGGTAGCAGAAAGCTGCGGAACCTCTGGGCCATTGCTTTTGTCCCTGATTTGCTCATTAAATCAACGCCTGACTTCTTTCCCCCGACGGGTTGAAGTTGAGCAAAACGCCCCTATTTTAAGTGAGCCCCGTCAAAGCGCAGTGCCAGCATCGTGGAACATCGCCACTTTCCTCACCACCGTTTCCGGGTAGAATGCTCGTTCGCATGCGGCCATGAGGGCTGCACGGGCGACTCACGGGGCCGCCCTCCATCCCTTTAGTGTGGAAGATCCTGCCGATATGTTTGCGCCTTTGTTAAAGAAACTTTTTGGAAGCAAGAACGAGCGTGAAGTCAAACGCATGCTCAAGACGGTGCAGCTCGTCAATGCCTTCGAAGAGCAAATGGTGGCCCTTTCGGACGATCAATTGCGCGCCAAGACCGCCGAGTTCAAGGCCCGTATCGCCAAAGGGGAGACCCTCGACAAGCTGTTGCCTGAAGCCTTCGCCGTAGCCCGCGAGGCCGGCAAGCGTGTGATGGGCATGCGCCACTTCGACGTGCAACTCGTCGGCGGCATGACTCTGCACGAAGGCAAGATTGCCGAAATGCGCACCGGTGAGGGCAAGACCCTCGTGGCCACCCTGGGTGTTTACCTCAACGCACTGTCCGGCAAGGGCGTGCACGTTGTGACCGTGAACGACTACCTGGCCCGCCGTGACGCCAACTGGATGCGTCCGCTGTATGAATTCCTCGGCCTGACTGTCGGCGTCGTGACGCCGTTCCAGCCGCCGGAAGAAAAGCGTGCCGCCTACGCCGCCGACATCACCTACGGCACCAACAACGAATTCGGTTTCGACTACCTGCGCGACAACATGGCGTTCAGCATGGATGAAAAATTCCAGCGCGAACTCAACTTTGCCGTGATCGACGAAGTCGACTCCATCCTCATCGACGAAGCGCGTACTCCGCTGATCATTTCCGGTCAGGCCGAGGACAGCTCCAAGCTGTACATGGAGATCAACAAACTGATCCCGCAGCTGGAACTGCACGTCGAGGAAGTCGAAGGCCAGGTCACCAAGGCCGGCCACTACACCGTTGACGAAAAGACCCGTCAGGTCGAACTCAACGAAGCCGGTCACCAGTTCATCGAAGAAATGCTCACCCGCGTCGGCCTGCTGGCCGAAGGCGAGAGCCTGTACTCGGCGCACAACCTTGGCCTGCTGACCCACGTCTACGCCGGTCTGCGTGCGCACAAGCTGTTCAATCGCAACATTGAATACATCGTGCAGGACGGTCAGGTCGTACTGGTCGACGAACACACCGGTCGTACCATGCCGGGTCGTCGTCTGTCCGAAGGCCTGCACCAGGCTATCGAAGCCAAGGAAGGTCTGAACATCCAGGCCGAGAGCCAGACCCTGGCCTCGACCACCTTCCAGAACTACTTCCGTCTGTACACCAAGCTGTCCGGCATGACCGGTACCGCCGACACCGAAGCGTTCGAATTCCACCAGATCTATGGTCTGGAAGTCATGGTCATTCCGCCGAACAAACCGTTGGCGCGTAAAGACTACAACGACCTGGTGTTCCTCACCGCCGAAGAGAAATACGCTGCGATCGTCGCGGACATCAAGGAAAGCATGGCCGCCGGTCGTCCGGTGCTGGTGGGTACCGCGACCATCGAGACGTCCGAGCACATGTCCGAATTGCTCGTCAAAGAAGGCATCGAACACAAGGTTCTCAACGCCAAGTTCCACGAAAAAGAAGCTGAGATCATCGCTCAGGCCGGTCGTCCGGGTGCGCTGACCATCGCCACCAACATGGCCGGTCGTGGTACCGACATCCTGTTGGGCGGCAACTGGGAAGTGGAAGTCGCTTCGCTGGAGAACCCGACTCCTGAGCAGATCGCGCAGATCAAGGCCGACTGGCAGAAGCGTCACCAGCAAGTGCTGGAGTCCGGCGGCTTGCAGGTAATTGCTTCCGAGCGTCACGAATCGCGCCGTATCGACAACCAGCTGCGTGGCCGTGCCGGTCGTCAGGGCGATGCCGGTTCGAGCCGCTTCTACCTGTCGCTGGAAGACAGCCTGATGCGCATCTTCGCCTCCGACCGCGTGAAGAACTTCATGAAAGCCCTGGGCATGCAGCCGGGCGAAGCGATCGAGCACCGTATGGTGACCAACGCGATCGAGAAGGCGCAGCGCAAGGTTGAAGGCCGCAACTTCGACATCCGCAAGCAACTGCTCGAGTTCGACGACGTCAACAACGAACAGCGTAAAGTGATCTATCACATGCGTAACACGTTGCTGGCCGCTGACAACATCGGTGAGACCATCGCCGACTTCCGTCAGGACGTGCTCAACGCTACCGTCAGCGCGCACATTCCGCCGCAATCGCTGCCAGAGCAGTGGGACGTGGCCGGTCTGGAAGCGTCGATCGAAAGCGATTTCGGCGTGAAACTGCCGATCCAGCAATGGCTCGAAGAAGACGATCACCTGTACGAAGAAACCCTGCGCGAGAAGCTCATGACCGAGCTGATGGCGGCTTACAACGAGAAAGAAGATCAGGCCGGTGCCGAGGCGCTGCGCTCGTTCGAGAAGCAGATCGTCCTGCGCGTACTCGACGACCTGTGGAAAGATCACCTGTCGACCATGGATCACCTGCGTCACGGCATTCACTTGCGTGGCTATGCGCAGAAGAACCCGAAGCAGGAATACAAGCGCGAGTCGTTCACACTGTTCTCCGAGCTGCTGGATTCGATCAAGCGCGACTCGATCCGCGTGCTCTCGCATGTTCAGGTTCGTCGCGAAGATCCGGAAGCCGAAGAGCAACGCCTGCGTCAGGAAGCCGAAGCACTGGCGGCGCGCATGCAGTTCGAACACGCCGAAGCGCCTGGCCTGGATCAGCCGGAAGCGCTGGGTGAAGAGGTCGATGTGGCTCTCGCCACTGCCGCTGCCCCGGTGCGCAACGAGCAGAAGCTGGGCCGCAACGAACTGTGCTACTGCGGTTCGGGCAAGAAATACAAGCATTGCCACGGGCAGATCCAGTAAAACCCGTTTCAATCGCTGAACACCCCGCGCCGCGACCGGCTCCTGCCGTCGCGGCGTTTTGCCATTTATCCCACCGTCCTTTCCCGTGGCGGTGCTGACATCATTGAGTAAGGAGCGCATTCATGGCTGTTGGTCTTGGTCCTTTGCCAACGTTGCACCCGGTTGCCGGTTTTGAACTCGGTATCGCCTCGGCCGGCATCAAGCGCCCGGGGCGCAAGGATGTAGTGGTGATGCGCTGTGCTGAAGGTTCGACCGTGGCTGGCGTGTTCACCCTGAACGCGTTCTGCGCCGCGCCGGTGATCCTGGCGAAAAAGCGCGTGCACAATGCCGTGCGTTACTTGCTGACCAACACGGGCAATGCCAACGCCGGCACCGGCGAACCGGGCCTGGCCGCCGCCGAGCGCACCACCGCTAAACTGGCTGAGCTGACCGGCGTCGATGCCAGCCAGATTCTGCCGTACTCCACTGGCGTGATCGGCGAGCCGCTGCCGGTCGAGAAGATCGAAGGCGCACTGCAAGCCGCGCTGGATGATCTGTCGGAGAACAACTGGGAAGCCGCGGCCACCGGGATCATGACCACCGACACCCTGCCCAAGGGCGCCAGCCGCCAGTTCGAGCATGACGGCGTGACCATCACTGTCACCGGCATCAGCAAAGGCGCCGGCATGATTCGCCCGAACATGGCGACCATGCTGGGTTACATCGCCACCGACGCCAAAGTCTCCCGCGAGGTGCTGCACAACCTGATGCTCGACGGCGCCAACAAGTCGTTCAACCGCATCACCATCGACGGCGACACCTCGACCAACGACTGCTGCATGCTGATCGCTACAGGCAAGGCCGCGCTGCCCGAGATCACTCGCGCTGAAGGCGAGCTGTTCGCCAAGCTGAAACAAGCGGTGTTCGAAGTGTGCATGGACGTCGCCCAGGCCATCGTGCGTGACGGCGAAGGCGCGACCAAATTCGTTACCGTTGAAGTGAATGGCGGCGGCAATCATCAGGAATGCCTGGACGTCGGTTACACCGTGGCCCACTCGCCGCTGATCAAGACCGCGCTGTTCGCCTCTGACCCGAACTGGGGCCGTATCCTCGCTGCCGTGGGTCGTGCCGGCGTGCCGGATCTGGACGTGAGCAAGATCGACGTGTTCCTCGGCGACGTGTGCATCGCCAGCCGTGGCGCCCGCGCCGCGACCTACACTGAAGCCCAGGGCTCGGCAGTGATGCAGCAGGAAGAAATCACCATCCGCATCGAACTGGGCCGCGGTGATTGCAGCGAAACCATCTGGACCACCGACCTGTCGCATGAGTACGTGAAGATCAACGCTGAATACCGTACTTGACCTGGTCCGGGACCGAGCCGCTCCATTCGCGAGCAGGCTCGCTCCCACAGGGTATTCTCGCTGCAGCTCGGTTCTCTGTGGGAGCGAGCCTGCTCGCGAAAGCGGCGGTCCAGACACAACCCATTCAGAAGCATTCCTCTGACGAAAAGGCGCCACACCATGTCCCTGCACCTGATCATCGGCGACAAACTGCTTTCCTCCTGGTCCCTGCGTGCGGCACTGGCGCTGGACCTGACCGGCGCACCCTACAGCGAAGAGCTGATCAAGCTCGGCAAACCCGACACCCGCGAGCGCCTGCTCAAGCACTCGCCGACCGGCAAGGTGCCGCTGCTGCAAACCACCCGTGGCACCATCGCCGATTCGCTGGCCATTGCTGAGTACCTCGCCGAACAGTTTCCGTCCGAGCAACTCTGGCCGAGCGATACCTTCGCCCGCGCCCAGGCCCGCTCGGCCTGCGCACAAATGCACAGCGGCTTCTTCGCCATGCGTAACCACATGCCGTTCAACCTGAGCCAGGACGCACCGCTCAACCCGGTGCCGCCAGAAGTGAAGGTCGATATCGAACGCATGCTCGCGCTGTGGGCCGAATGCCGCGCGGCAGCGACGGAAGAGGGGCCGTACCTGTTCGGTCGTGTCAGCCTTGCCGATGCCTTTTTCGCGCCGATCGCCGTGCGCTTGCGCACCTATCAGGTGAAGCTGCCGGCGGTCGACGAAGCCTATGTTGAAACCATCTACCAATGGCCCGCCTTCAAAGCGTGGCAAAAGGCTGGACTGGAGGAATTGAACCCGTGAAACGCGTCCACGTCGCCGCTGCCGTCATTCGTGACGGCGCCGGCAAAATCCTTATCGCCCGCCGTGCCGACACCCAGCATCAAGGCGGCTTGTGGGAGTTTCCCGGTGGCAAGGTCGAGGCTGACGAGTCTGTCGAATCGGCACTGGCTCGCGAGCTGCACGAAGAGCTGGGCATCGTCGTTGATGCTGCGCGGCCGCTGATCAAGGTTCGCCACGATTACCCGGACAAACAGGTCTTGCTGGATGTCTGGGAAGTCTCGGCGTTCAGTGGCGAACCCCACGGCGCTGAAGGCCAGCCACTGGCCTGGGTCACTGCCAGGGAATTGATCAACTACGAGTTCCCGGCGGCCAATCAGCCGATCGTCGCGGCGGCGCGCTTGCCTGCCGAATACTTGATCACTCCCGAAGATCTGGAAGGCCCGGCCTTGTTGCGCGGCATCCAGAAAGCGATTGCCGGCGGAATCAAATTGATCCAGCTGCGCGCACCCAACGGCTACGACCCGAAATACCGTGATCTGGCGGTCGACGCGGTGGGCCTGTGCGCCGGCAAGGCGCAGTTGATGATCAAAGGGCCGTTCGAATGGCTGGGCGATTTCCCGTCTGCCGGATGGCACATCACCGCTGCCCAACTGCGTAAATACGCAGCGGCAGGACGTCCGTTGCCGGCCGAGCGCTGGCTCGCGGCGTCCTGCCATGACGCCGAAGAACTGGCGCTGGCCGAGCAGATGGGCGTTGATTTCGTCACTCTGTCGCCGGTGCAGCCGACGCTGACGCACCCGGATGCGCAGCCGTTGGGGTGGGAGCGAGCACAGGCGTTGATTGACGGTTTCAGTAAACCGGTGTTTCTGCTCGGTGGAGTAGGGCCGGCGGAACGCGAGAAGGCTTGGGGTACTGGGGCTCAGGGTGTCGCGGGGATTCGGGCGTTCTGGCCTGATCCAGTGTAAGGGCTACCGACCTCTTCGCGAGCAGGCTCGCTCACACAGTGGATTGCATTTCTCCAGTCAGAATGCAGTCAAATGTGGGAGCGAGCCTGCTCGCGAAGGCGCCCTGACAGGCGCTACTTTCCTTCAGGTTTCGCCGCCGGCTGCCACAAAATCTCCGCCACCCCCTGCCGCCGCGCAATCAACCGCGCCACAACAAACAGCAAATCCGACAACCGATTGATATACGCCAGGCCAACCCCGGCCAACGGCTCCAGCGCATTCAAATGCTGACAGCGCCGCTCGGCACTGCGCGCCAGACTGCGGCAGACATGTGCCTGCGCAATCAACATCGAACCACCCGGCAAGATGAAGTTTTCCAGCGGCCCCAGCTCTTCATTCCACACATCAATCGCCGCTTCCAAACGCTCGATTTCAGCCTCGTTCAGTGCCTGATATTCAGGCATCGCCAATTCGCCACCGAGGTCGAACAGGCGATGCTGACAAGGCGCCAACACCTCAATGATCTCGTTGAGCCCCGGATGCACTTCACGCTCGGCGAGCAGACCCGCCAGCAACACGCCGACCTGACTGTTCAGCGTATCGACCTCGCCGATCGCCTCGATGCGCGGGTGATCCTTGGGGACGCGACGGCCGTCACCGAGGCCGGTTTCGCCTTTGTCGCCGGTGCGGGTGTAGATCTTCGACAAGCGAAAGCCCATGGGTTACCTCGGTAGTGAATTGGTTTCGGTGGTCAACGGCGCAGGCTGCACCAGCGGCAGACGCAGAGTGAAGCAAGTGCCCTGGCCGGGCGCCGACTGCACTTCCATCTGGCCTTTGTGATTGTTGGTGATGATGAAGTACGACACCGACAGGCCAAGGCCGGTGCCCTGGCCGATTTCCTTGGTGGTAAAGAACGGCTCGAAAGTGCGCTTGCGCACGTTCTCGCTCATGCCGATGCCGTTGTCCTCGACCTGAATCTCGGCCCACGGCGGATTGAGCCTGGTGCGCAAAATGATCCGGCCCGGCTCGCTGTCGTCTTCGCGCTGATGAATCGCCTGCGCGGCATTTTTCAGCAGATTGAGCAGCACCTGTTCCAGTTCGTTGGCGGTGCCCGGCACCGGACCCAGTGCCGGGTCGAACTGGCGGATGATCGCCTGGCCCTTGAAGTCGAAGCCGATGGCCAGATCGAAATCGTTGCCGGCGATCTCAACGGCCTGATCGATCAGCGCCGGTAGATCGCACGGCGCCATTTGCCGGGTGCTGCGGCGGCTGAAGCTGAGCATGTGCGTGACGATTTTCGCTGCGCGGGCGCCGGCCTGTTGAATGCCGTCGAGCAGTTGCGGGACTTCGCGGCCTTGCAGGTAGCGGTTCACAGTGTCCAGTTCGATGCCCAGTTGTTCGGCAGTCTCGATGTTCTTCGGCAGATCCGCCGACAGACGCCGGCGAATGTTCTGCACGTTGTGCAGGATCGCGCCGAGCGGGTTGTTGATTTCGTGGGCCATGCCGGCCGCGAGGCCACCGACCGAGAGCATCTTCTCCGACTGCACCATCATTTCTTCCAGCGACAGACGCTGAGTGATGTCGTCGATACGGATCACCACGCCACGCCCGGCACCGCCCATCAGTGGGTAAAACGTCAGCGCGTAATGCTTGGGTTCATCGTCCTTGAACCAGGTTACCCGGTCGACTTTGGCCACGGTGTGCTGTTCGACGGTGGCCTTGAGCTGCGGCAAAAACGGCTTGAGCGGTTCGAAGGCGAGAAAGATCGGCTGGTTCAGCGCCTCGTCCAGGCGCGTGCCGGAGAGCGCGCTGGCTTCCTGGTTCCACTGGGTGACGTAGAGCTGCTCGTCGAGGGCGATCAGCGCCGAGGGCATCGAGTCGATGATGCTGTTGAGGTAATTCTGGAAGCCGGTGAGTTTCTTTTCGATCTTGCTGCGCACCTGGACTTCCAGCTCCAGCTTGCGGTTGGTGTGGCGGGTTTCCTCGGCCAGGCCTTGCGCCTGATCGTATGCGGCCTGCGAGTCGTCGCGGGCACGCTTGAGCTGCTGCTCGCGGGCTTCGATGCGCGAGAGCATGGTGTTGAACGCCTCGGCCAGACTGCCGATTTCGTCGTGGTTGCCGCGCGCGGCGCGCAAGGCGTAGTTCTCTTCGCGAGTGACCTGCCGGGACAATTCCTCCAGCTGATGAATCGGCCGGGTGATCAGGCGCTTGATCTGCCGGGCAATCACCAGCCACAGCAGTACGCTGAAGATCAGGATGCCGAGGCTGGCGGTCAGAGTGCCGGTGTAGAACGCCATCGGCAGTTCGCTGCTGGCCACCAGCAACAGATGCCCCGGTGCGGCGCCGGGGCGGGGCAGGGTGATCAGTTGATTGCTGCGAAACTCGGTGAGTTGCCAGGCTTCGACATGGCGGTAGCGCTCAGGGAGACTGAGTTTTTCGCCGCGCTGCACTTGCGCCAGGCGTTCGCCCTTGCCGTCGTACAGGGCGGCGGCGCGCAGCGGTGAATAACTGTCGAGCTCCTTGAGCAGGCGCTCGGCGCTGCGCGGCGACTCCAGCGCATCGCTGACCAGACTCGGATTGGCGATCAGCCGGCCGATGGTCTGCAAGGCCTGTGGCGCCATGCTTTCCTGGGAAATGTAGTAGGCGGCGCTGATAAAGGTCAGGTTGGCGACCAGCAGAACCGTGGTCAACAACACCAGCAGGGCCGCCAGCAGTTTCTGGCCGACCGGCAGGTTTTCAAGGCGCTGGCGCAATGGCATCAGGTTTATCGCAGCAGGGGAACAAGTCGTCAGCCTAGCGGCTGCTCAGTCGCTGGGCAATCCACGCTTGTGCAGATGAGCGATCAGGCGTTGCTGCAACTGCTGCAGATGCGGCAGATGCAACTGATGGCGCTCGGCAACTTTGCAGGCGTGGCCCAACAGATAGCTGATCTCGGTGCGGCGCTGATTGGCGACGTCCTGATACATCGAAGAGTAATTGGCGGCGGTGGCGTGAATCACCCGTTCGACTTCCGCTTGCAGGTTTTCCGCCGCAGCCGGCTGGCCGCAGCGCTCCAGCAGTTCAGCCAGTTCGGCGCAGAGCGTGGCAACTTCGCAGTGATGCTCGCTCAGCCCGCCGTTGCGGCAATCGTGCAGCACGGTCAGCGGGTTGATCGCGCAGTTCAGCGCCAGTTTGCGCCACAGTCGAGTGAGGATGTCAGCGCTCCATTCATGGGGAATGTTCGCCGCTTGCAGGTCGTCCAGCCAGACCGGCGCCAGCGGATTTGCACCATCGCCCAGCCAGTTGAACCCGTGACCGGCGAACACCACGCGCCAATCGCCATCACGGAACGCGCCCTCGGTGCTGGAGGCGCTGATGCAGCGCGCCTGTGGCACCCGCGCGGCGACGGCGTCCTGACTGCCAAGGCCGTTTTGCAGGAGAATCAGTTCGACATCCGGAGCGAGGCGTGAAGCGAGGCGGGCGACGGCCTCTTCGGCGTCATAGGCCTTGCACGCGACCAGTAAACGGCGAATTGGCTCGGGGCTGTCCGGGGTTTCGCCGGGAACTGCATAGGTATGAGCTTGTCCGTTTTCTACCAGGGTCAAGCCGCCCACTGCCTCGTAGCTGTGCAAGCGCGCCGCATCGCGCAGGATCAGTTGCACAGGCAAGCCGGCGCGAGCCAGACGTGTCGCCCAGAGTGTGCCGAGGCTGCCGGCGCCAAGTACGTGCCAGGTGGTCGACATCAGTTTTTTGCTCGATTGCTTGCAGGCATGTGCGGCTCGCCGTATCGGTAGGAAAAGACCCGTTATAATGAGCCCGATTTTAACCGCAAGCCAAGCGCGCTCCATCCACATCGAGCGCGCCTTTTTATTGGAGAGATTACATGCCGTCGTTCGACGTGGTATCCGAACTGGACAAACACGAACTCACCAACGCGGTCGAGAACGCCGTGAAGGAACTCGATCGTCGTTATGACCTGAAAGGCAAGGGCAGCTTCGAGTTCAAGGAAAAAGACCTGACCGTCAGCCTCACCGCCGAAGCTGCTTTCCAGCTCGAAGCGATGATCGAAATCCTCAAGCTGGCGCTGACCAAGCGCAAGATCGACGTGCAGTGCCTCGAGGTCAAGGATGCTTACGCGTCCGGCAAGCTGATGAAGCAGGACGCCATCCTCAAGGAAGGCATCGACAAGGAGCTGGCAAAGAAAATCGTCGGCCACATCAAGGAAGCCAAGCTCAAGGTTCAGGCCGCCATTCAGGGCGAGCAGGTGCGTGTCACCGGCAAGAAGCGCGACGATTTGCAGGAAGCCATCGCGGCCCTGCGTGCCAGGGAATTCGGCATGCCGCTGCAGTTCAACAACTTCCGCGACTAAGCTTGGTCTGAAGGCTATGTGGGAGCGAGCCTGCTCGCGAATGCGGTGTTTCATTCAGCGAAAAGTTGACTGACACGCCGCATTCGCGAGCAGGCTCGCTCCCACAGTTGTTTTGAATACACCCCGGGAAGCCGGAAATCAGGAGATAGAACATGGATTTGAATGCGGAAGTGGACCACCTGGTCAAGGCGTCCCAGGCGTGGATCCCGATGATCATGGAATACGGCAGCCGCGTACTGCTGGCAGTGATTACCCTGGCGATCGGCTGGTGGCTGATCAACAAGGTCACGCAAAAACTCGGCGGTCTGCTGGCCCTGCGCAATGCCGACCTCGCGCTGCAAGGCTTTATCAGCAGCCTGGCCAACATCATTCTCAAGGTGCTGCTGATTGTCAGCGTCGCGTCGATGATCGGCGTCGAAACCACCTCGTTCGTCGCGGCTATCGGTGCTGCGGGTCTGGCGATTGGCTTGGCCTTGCAGGGCAGCCTGGCGAACTTCGCTGGCGGCGTGCTGATTCTGCTGTTCCGCCCGTTCCGTATCGGTGACTGGATCGAAGCCCAAGGTGTAGCGGGTACCGTCGACAGCATCCAGATTTTCCACACCGTGCTGCGTACCGGCGACAACAAGACCATCATCCTGCCCAACGGCAACCTGTCGAACGGCATCATCACCAACACCAACCGCCAGCCAACCCGCAAAGTCGTGTTCGATGTGGGCGTGGATTACGAAGCGGATCTGCAGAAGGCCCGTCAGGTATTGCTGGATCTGGCCAAGGATCCCCGCGTCATGCAGGACCCCGAGCCACAGGCAGTGATTTCGACATTGGGCGACAGTTCGATCACGGTTTCCCTGCGTGTCTGGGTTAAAACTGCGGATTATTGGGATGTGATGTTCATGTTCAATGAACAGGCGCGGGATCGTTTGAAGGCTGCCGGGATTGATATTCCGTTTCCACAGCGGGTTATACGCGTAGTGCAGGAATCTGCCACGCAGTAAGCGTCTTTGAAGTTGGCTTGGCAGTCAGCAACTAATATAAAACCCGAGCAGTGTGCACACTCTCGGGTTTTTTATCGGCGCGATAAAACTATGCTGGCTAATAAGTAGCTGGCTAATGTTTTTTCTGTTTGATCAGTTATTCATCCATAAAAAAACCGCCCACCTGATACAGGCGGGCGGTTTTGTTAGACCAGAGCTCTACAGTACGTCAGCTTCGCATCCTTATTAGAGGATGTTCAGTGGGTACTCGATGATCAGACGGGTGTCGTTGTTATCAGACGAGTAACCGCTGTAGGCACCGTTGGAGCGGTACATGGCGTAACGCAGACGGAACGACAGGTCTTTGGCCGGACCTTCCTGAACCACGTACTTGGACTCGGCGTTCCACTCGTTCTCTTTACCTTCACCCAGACCGTTGGTCTTGATGTTGTCACCCATCACATAACGGGTCATGAAGCTCAGGCCAGGTACGCCGTAAGTCTTCATGTTCAGGTCATAGCGAGCCTGCCACGATTTTTCTTCGCGGCCCACGAAGTCGGAAATCTGGATGGAGTTGGCCACGAAAATTGTACTGTTGCCGTCAACGCCATAGTAGTAAGCGTTGTCGCCGCTCGACTGCTGGTAAGCAACGGTGAACTTGTGGGCGCCCAAGCTGTAAGCTGCTGCCAAGGACCACAGGTTGTTGTCTACGCCACGGGTATCGTTGTCGTCGGTCTCGTCGCCAATTGCACTGACCAAGTCGCCGCGTTTGTCGCCTTTGGTGTGGTAACCGTTGAAGTCGAAGTTCAGCGACTGCTCGTCGTTGATCGGCAAGGTGTAGTTGAGGTTGACGTAGTACTTCTTGAAGTAGTCTTCAGCGTCGGAAGCAGCCAATGCACCGGTGAAATTGTCTGTGAAGGCGTAGCTGGCACCGAAGATGTTGATGCTGGTCAGGCCTTTGCCGCCATTGCCATCTTCATCCGGCAGACCGGCGATGCTGTCGCGGCCCATGCCGGTCTGCTTGCTCAGCGCTGTGAAGCGACCTGCGCTAAGTTCCAGACCTTTGATCTCTTTGGAAGTGATCAGGGTACCGGTGGCGACTTCTGGCAGCAGACGGCTGTCGTCAGTGGCGAAAACCGGGCTGGCAACGAATTGCTGACCGTATTTCAGAACGGTGTCGGATACACGGAATTTGACTGCGCCGCCGACCTTGCCCTGGGATTTCTCAGGGTTGCCATCGCTGTCGTTGGCGAACAAGCCGTTACCCCGACGACCCGAACCGCCGTCCAGTTTTACCGAACCCATGGCCATGGCGTCGAGACCGAAGCCTACGGTGCCTTGAGTGAAGCCCGACTCGTAAGTCAGCAGTTGGCTGAGACCGCTATCCTGGCGATAGCCACTTTTGAAAGTGCCGTCACCGTTGGAAACGTTGCCCGCGCCATTTTTGTAGTCGCGGTTCATGTATTCGAAACGAGTCTTCAGTTTCAGGCTCTGATCTTCCAGGAAACCTTTGGCTTCATCCTGAGAAGACGCCATTGCGAACTGCGAGGTGCCTGCTGCAACAGCCAGGGCGATCATGCTCCACTTCATCACGCGCATCGTGATTTGCTCCTTTGGTTTTTAGAAGAGTACTGCCGTCCCACCTGTTTTATTATCTGGGCGGCTCTTTCTTTTTGTGTCGGCGCAAACTTATATCACGCCGACATTGTTGGCGATACTTGCGAAATCAACCTTTCAGCTTCTTTACGGCGTTGTCGCAAAAGGAGCGCTGGATGTCGCAAATTCACAGTACCGATGCAGCCGGACTGACAACTTTATCGCTGTTTCCGGGCCTTTTTTGCATCGCTAAAAAAGAGTCCCTGGCAAAACACTTGAATCTCCATCGGGCAACCCTGCCACTGTTTTTATTGGCTTCAAGCGACCACTTCCAGCGGTGCGCTTATAGTCCATACGGTTACTAATGCAACAAGCGTGCACAAACCGCGAAAACGCTGCGGTTATTTTTCTGTGGGCCGCTCGCAGATGTGAAAACCGTGTGAAAACGGGGCTCCGGAGCCTTTTTTTCTGCGGGCTTGACGAGGTTCTCCCAATGGTGTTGCAGCGCACCCAAGGTGCGCAGGACAGCAAAAAACGTTACCGGTTCACCCCGTACTGAGTATTTAGCGGATGCCCGACCCAGTGAGCGTAGTCGTGTTGTGCAGTTTTGGTGCAAAAAAATCATGAATCCAGCCTTGGCCAATCTGGCGGCGATTGACCTGAGGTACGGCAGATCAAGGATTTTCGTGCAGCTCTTCACGTCAAGGCTCATGTCGGGGCCTGTGTTGGTGCGCGGCCGGGATAAATGTTTCATGTCGGAGCGCCTGGCGATTTACTGCCGGCAGCGGCGTGAAGCTCGCTGCATTCGCAGGTATGCTGCCGTTCTGTCGCTTGGCGCGCTGCTTCGAATGGGCCGCCGCTAAGCTGAGTTAGAGGATCAGCGGGAGTGCTCACAGTGTTTGCTTTGGATTCACGACTTCAACAGGACGCCCTGGTCATCGGCGACTTTCCGTTGTGCCGGCTGTTGCTGTCCAACGACAGCAATTACCCTTGGTTCATCCTGGTACCTCGTCGCGAGGATATAAGCGAGTTGTTTCAGTTGGATGTCGCCGATCAGCAGCAACTGTGGCAGGAAACCACCACCCTTGCCGAGTTACTCAAGGATTCGTTCGACGCGGACAAGCTGAACGTGGCAACCCTGGGTAACGTTGTCAGCCAGTTACATATGCATGTGATCGTGCGTAAGCGTGACGATGTCGCCTGGCCGGCTCCGGTCTGGGGCAGGCACCCGGCCAAGCCGTACAGCGCGGAACAGGTAGCAGCCATTCGCGAGCGCTTGCGTCTGGTGCTGACCGATGAATTCACTTTTTTGGAGGGCTGAGTCATGAGCCTTGAAGGACGCGTTACCGATCTGGAAAGCCGTCTGGCCTTTCAGGATGACACCATTCAGGCATTGAACGATGTGCTGGTGGCGCAGCAGAAGGTCATCGAGCGCTTGCAATTGCAGATGGAAGCGCTGATCAAGCGTCACGAAGAGATGGTCGGGCAGTTCGGTGCTTTTGAGGAAGATGCACCGCCGCCGCATTATTGAGCCATTCGGCAGGCATAAAAAAACCGCGAACAGACAGGCTGTTCGCGGTTTTTTTTTGCTTTGGATCAGCGACGCGGCAGAGCGGCGATCACGTCCTCGGCTTGCAGGCCTTTGTCGCGGTTCATCACCGAGAACTCGACGCGCTGGCCTTCGACCAGAACACGGTGGCCTTCGCCACGAATGGCGCGAAAGTGCACGAAAATATCATCGCCGGAGTCCCGGGAGATAAACCCGAAACCCTTGGAAGTGTTGAACCACTTCACGGTGCCGGTATCGCGATTGCTCATGTCATAGGTGGTCGGCGCAGCGGCCGGTGACGATTTGTAAAAGCTCACGGCCAAATGCAGCAGCACGGCAACCAGGGCGATCACCAGACTGAACAACACCGCCGGTTGGCCAGCGATGACCGGCATTGGTGCGATCAGCGTCAGGGTTTGCAGGACGACAGTCAGCACCAGCAGGGCGCTGACCAGATTTTGCAGATGCTGGCGCGGGCCTTTGTTCCAGTACGGAATCACTGGAGCGATGACCAGGTTCAGCAGGCCGAAAAAGGCCAGGTAAAGTGCATCGGGCTGTTGCAGGTAAGGAACGGCTTCGGCTTTCAGGCTGGGTATGAACGACAGCAGCAAGGCTGCTGCGCCCATTAGCAGGTGGACGATTTTCAACATTTTGATTGGCTCACGTTATGACGGCTCACAAGGAAGAGCTGAAGGCGCACGGTTCGCTTCAGGACAAAATAAGAGGCGGTGGACACGTACACGGCATCAGCCTATGCGCAACACCCCGGAAAATAGGGCATGGCGACACACTGCCTATTTAACAGCAAAGCCTGCGGCTACTCAAATCAGCCCGGCCAGCGGCAGAAAAACGGTCGATTTGTCGCAGTCTGACCACGGATTCATAGCTGCGAGCCGGCTCTTGCCTTGCTACAGTGGGACCGAACCTGCTGGATGAATTCAATCACTGTTAGGGGGCAAGCATGGCAATTGATATCGGTATCAGTGAAGAAGACCGCAAATCCATCGTCGAAGGGCTGTCGCGACTGCTGTCGGACACCTACGTGCTGTATCTGAAAACCCATAACTTCCACTGGAACGTCACTGGCCCGATGTTTCGCACGTTGCACCTGATGTTCGAAGAGCAATACAACGAGCTGGCGCTGGCCGTCGATTTGATCGCCGAGCGTATCCGTGCGTTGGGCTTCCCGGCGCCGGGTGCCTACGCGACCTACGCGCGTCTTTCTTCTATTAAAGAAGAAGTCGGTGTGCCGAGCGCCGAAGACATGATCAAGCAATTGGTCGAAGGCCAGGAAGCGGTGACCCGTACCGCGCGCGGCATTTTCCCGCTGCTGGACAAGGTCAGCGACGAGCCGACCGCTGACCTGCTGACCCAACGCATGCAAGTGCACGAGAAAACTGCGTGGATGCTGCGCGCACTGCTCGAGGAATGATCCAGACGCTGCGGACGGCGTGAGGTCGTCCGCATGCTCTCCAGACTCTTACCGTTGTCGTTGGCTTATCCTACGAGGCTGGTCAACAAGTCGTATGGCGCTAACTTTGTCACTGGGTTTTTATGAAGGCGCAGGATGTTGCCTTATAAATCAGCAGTCATGGCAAAGGAGTGTCAACGCTATGGTAGAAGGAGACAGGCGAAGCGACAGGATGTCGGCTTCGCGGCATGTAATAAAGGTCGATCCGTTCGTCAGCGAGTTCGACATGAATCTGATCCGGCCGCTGTCGCGGTCGATTCGCCTCAATGGTTTTGCGACCTGCCTGCGACTCGAGCAGGTCTACTGGAACATCCTCGGCGGCATGGCCGAGGACAATCATTGCTCGATCAGCACACTGCTATCCCACGTTGATCGTGAGGTGCATCTGCGTTACGGCGGAGTGAAGAATTTCAGTGCGCTGGTGCGGGTGGTTTGCGTCATGAACGGGATCAAAGATCTCGCACCCGCAGTTTCGCGCTGAACGGCGGGTGCAACGAGGTTGCGGGCTGTGCAGCGTTACGGCTGCACAGCCCGCATTTAATCGATATAATCCCGCGCTTTCGCCGCAAAGCCCTGCGCGCGGCAGCAATCTGATCGCCGAGACACCTCCATGCCAATGTACGATTACCAATGTGCTTCCTGTGGTCATCAGTTGGAAGCCATTCAGAAGATCAGCGACGCACCGTTGGTCGATTGCCCTGCCTGCCAGGCGCCCGAACTGAAGAAGCAGCTGTCCATGCCGGGTTTTCGCCTCAGCGGCAATGGTTGGTACGAGACCGACTTCAAGACCGGAGCCAAGAAGAATCTGGCCGGTGGCGACAAAGCTGACTAGGGTTCAAACCCTGAACGAACGACACGCGTGAGTTTCCGCCCTGCTTGATGGCGGCGGGATCTCCACCGAATTTCGAATTACGAGAAGCGAACCACACCATGATGCGCAGCCACTATTGCGGCCAACTGAACGAAAGCCTGGAAGGCCAGGAAATTACCCTTTGCGGATGGGTTCACCGTCGCCGCGACCACGGCGGGGTGATTTTCCTCGATATCCGTGATCGTGATGGTCTGGCTCAGGTGGTGTTCGATCCGGATCGCGCCGAGAGCTTCGCCGCCGCCGACCGCGTGCGCAGCGAATACGTCGTGAAGATCACCGGCAAGGTGCGTCTGCGTCCGGCCGGCGCGACCAACGCCAACATGGCCTCGGGCATGATCGAAGTGCTGGGTTATGAACTGGAAGTGCTGAACGAGTCGGAAACCCCGCCGTTCCCGCTCAACGAGTTTTCCGACGTTGGCGAGGAAACCCGCCTGCGCTATCGCTTCCTCGACCTGCGTCGTCCGGAAATGGCCGAGAAGCTGCGTCTGCGTTCGCGCATGACCACCAGCATCCGTCGCTTCCTCGACGAGAACGGCTTCCTCGACGTCGAAACGCCGATCCTGACCCGGGCCACTCCGGAAGGTGCGCGTGACTATCTGGTGCCGAGCCGTACCCACGCCGGTTCGTTCTTCGCCCTCCCGCAATCGCCGCAGCTGTTCAAGCAACTGCTGATGGTGGCCGGCTTCGACCGTTACTACCAGATCGCCAAGTGCTTCCGTGACGAAGACCTGCGTGCCGACCGTCAGCCGGAATTCACCCAGATCGACATCGAGACCAGCTTCCTCGATGAAAAAGAGATCATGGGCCTGACCGAGCAGATGATCCGCAACCTGTTCAAGGAAGTGCTGAACCTGGAGTTCGGCGAATTCCCGCACATGACCTTCGAAGAAGCCATGCGCCGCTACGGTTCGGACAAGCCGGACCTGCGTATTCCGCTGGAACTGGTTGACGTTGCCGACCAGTTGAAAGAAGTCGACTTCAAGGTGTTCAGCGGCCCGGCCAACGATCCGAAGTGCCGCATCGCCGCACTGCGTGTTCCAGGCGGGGCGAGCATGCCGCGCAAGCAGATCGACGACTACACCAAGTTCGTCGGCATCTACGGTGCCAAGGGCCTGGCGTACATCAAGGTCAACGAGCGTGCCGCCGGTGTTGAAGGTCTGCAATCGCCGATCGTGAAGAACATCCCGGAAGACAAGCTCAACGTGATCCTTGATCGCGTTGGCGCAGTCGATGGCGATATCGTGTTCTTCGGTGCCGACAAGGCCAAGATCGTCAGCGAAGCCCTGGGCGCGCTGCGTATCAAACTCGGTCACGACCTGAAGCTGCTGACCTGCGAGTGGGCGCCAATGTGGGTCGTCGACTTCCCGATGTTCGAAGAGAACGACGACGGCAGCTTCTCGGCGCTGCACCACCCGTTCACTGCACCGAAGTGCACCCCGCAGGAGCTCGAAGCCAACCCGGCCGGCGCACTGTCCCGTGCGTACGACATGGTCTTGAACGGCACCGAGCTGGGCGGCGGTTCGATCCGTATCCACCGCAAGGAAATGCAGCAAGCGGTATTCCGCCTGCTGGGCATCAACGAAGCGGAACAGGAAGAGAAGTTCGGCTTCCTGCTCGACGCGCTGAAGTACGGCGCACCGCCGCACGGTGGTCTGGCCTTCGGTCTGGACCGTCTGGTGATGCTGATGACCGGCGCCCAGTCGATCCGTGAAGTGATCGCCTTCCCGAAAACCCAGAGTGCTGCCGACGTGATGACGCAGGCTCCGGGCGTAGTGGATGCCAAGGCATTGCGCGAGCTGCACATTCGCCTGCGCGAAACGCCAAAGGCTGAGTAAGACGGGCCTGAAGGCGCATCTTCGGATGCGCCTTTTTTCTTTCTCAGGTCGAATTTTTCAATTGCCGGCCGCTGCCTCTGCGGGGCGGGCAAGGTTTCAAAGAGCATTCGGAGCAAGTTATGGCAGGTCATTCCAAGTGGGCAAACATCAAGCACCGCAAAGAACGTCAGGATGCCAAGAGGGGCAAGATCTTCACCAAGTGGATCCGTGAACTGACCGTTGCGGCCCGTCAGGGTGGCGGTGATCCGGGTTCCAACCCGCGTCTGCGTCTGGCTCTGGACAAGGCGTTGAGCGCGAACATGAGTCGCGACATCATCGACCGTGCCGTCGCGCGCGGTGCCGGCGCCACTGAAGCGGACAACGTTGAAGAACTGACCTACGAAGGTTACGGCCCGGGCGGTGTGGCGGTGATGGTCGAGTGCATGACCGACAACCGCAACCGCACTGCGGCGGCTGTGCGTCACGCGTTCAGCAAGTGTGGCGGCAACCTCGGCACCGATGGTTCGGTGGCGTATCTGTTCGAGCGCAAGGGCCAGATCAGCTTCGCTCCGGGCGTCGATGAAGACGCACTGACCGAAGCGGCGCTGGAAGCCGATGCCGATGACGTGGTCACCCACGAAGACGGTTCGATCGACGTGTTCACCTCGTTCACCGGTTTCTATGCGGTGCGCAACGCGCTGGAAGCGGCCGGGTTCAAGGGCGACGACGCGGAAATCGTCATGCAGCCGACCACCAGCGCCGAGCTGGATCTGGAAGGTGCGGAGAAGGTGCTCAAGCTGATCGATATGCTTGAGGACCTGGACGACGTGCAGAACGTCTATTCCAACGCGGATATCCCGGAAGACGTCGCCGCTCAGCTTGGCTGATAAGCGACTAGTCTTCCTTGTGGGAGCGAGCCTGCTCGCGAAAGCGGTGTGTCATTCAGCACCTGTATCTGCTGACATACCGCCTTCGCGAGCAGGCTCGCTCCCACATTTGCTATTGGCTGTCAGGTAAATCGTTTTATGAATCTGCAGGCGTTATGACTCTAATCCTTGGTATCGACCCCGGTTCGCGCATCACCGGTTACGGGATCGTTCGCGATACCGGGCGGGGTGGCTGCATCTATGTGGCCTCGGGCTGCATTCGCACCGGTTCCGGCGAGCTGCATGAGCGTCTGCAGATCGTCTATCGCGGCGTGCGCGAAATCATCAAGACCTACGGCCCGGTGACAATGGGCATCGAAAAGGTGTTCATGGCGAAAAACGCCGACTCGGCGCTGAAGCTCGGGCAGGCGCGCGGGGCTGCGATTGTCGCCGGCGCCGAAGAGTGTCTGGAAATCGCCGAGTACACCGCCACGCAAGTCAAACAGGCGGTGGTCGGCACCGGTGCGGCCAATAAGGAGCAGGTGCAGATGATGGTCATGCACATGCTCAAGTTGACCAGCAAGCCGCAGATCGACGCCTCCGACGCCCTCGCGATTGCCATTTGCCATGCGCACACGCGCTCAAGCCTGCTGCCGCACGGGCTGGGAACCGCACGCAGTCGTGGCGGGCGCCTGCGTCTCTGATAGCATCAGCATCAATTTTCTCGAAAGTGACTTCGCGGTGCCTGTGTTGTCGGCGCGCAAGCCACCTTCAATCGTCGCCAGCCCACGGCTGGCCAGCGCTCAAGGATTCAAAACGTGATTGGACGCTTGCGCGGCACCCTGGCTGAGAAACAGCCGCCGCACCTGATTCTCGATGTGAACGGCCTTGGCTATGAGGTGGAAGTGCCCATGACCACCCTTTATCGTCTGCCGTCGGTCGGCGAACCGCTGACCCTGCACACCCATTTGGTCGTACGCGAAGATGCGCAATTGCTCTATGGTTTTGCCGGCAAGCGTGAGCGAGACTTCTTTCGCGAGCTGATCCGTCTCAACGGGGTCGGACCGAAACTGGCGCTGGCGTTGATGTCGAGCCTGGAAGTCGACGAGTTGGTGCGCTGCGTGCAGTCTCAGGACACTTCGGCGCTGACCAAGGTCCCGGGGGTTGGCAAGAAAACCGCCGAGCGTTTGCTGGTGGAATTGAAAGATCGCTTCAAGGCCTGGGAAACTTCGCCGGCGATGTTCGCGCTGGTGCCGAATCAGCCGGACGGCCCGGCGCCGGTCAACAGTGCCGAGACCGATGCGGTCAGCGCGTTGATCTCCCTGGGCTACAAGCCGCAGGAAGCGAGCAAGGCGATTTCCGCGATAAAAGACAAGAACCTGAGCAGCGAAGACCTGATCCGCCGCGCTCTGAAGGGAATGATTTAAGTGATTGAAGCTGATCGTCTGATCGCCGCCGCGCACAGCCCGCGCGAGCGCGAAGAAGTCCAGGATCGGGCCATCCGCCCGGTCAGCCTGGCCGACTACATTGGCCAGCCGACCGTGCGCGAGCAGATGGAGCTGTTCATCCAGGCTGCCCGTGGCCGCAGCGAGTCCCTCGATCACACCCTGATCTTCGGCCCGCCGGGGCTGGGCAAGACCACGCTGGCGAACATCATTGCCCAGGAAATGGGCGTGTCGATCAAGAGCACCTCCGGGCCAGTGCTGGAACGCCCGGGTGATCTGGCCGCGTTGCTGACCAATCTTGAGCCGCACGATGTGTTGTTCATCGACGAAATCCATCGTCTATCGCCGATCGTTGAAGAAGTGCTGTATCCGGCGATGGAAGATTTCCAGCTCGATATCATGATTGGCGAGGGGCCGGCGGCGCGCTCGATCAAACTGGACCTGCCGCCTTTCACTCTGGTCGGCGCCACCACCCGCGCCGGCATGCTGACCAATCCGTTGCGTGATCGCTTCGGTATCGTCCAGCGCCTGGAGTTCTACAGCACGGCGGATCTGGCAACGATCGTCAGTCGTTCGGCGGCGATTCTCGGTCTGCCGCTGGATCCGGAAGGTTCGTTCGAGATCGCCCGTCGCGCCCGTGGCACACCGCGAATCGCCAACCGTCTGCTGCGGCGGGTGCGCGATTTCGCCGAAGTACGCGCCAAGGGTCACATCACCAAAGCGGTGGCGGATCTGGCGCTGAATCTGCTGGATGTCGACGAACACGGTTTCGATCACCAGGACCGGCGCCTGCTGTTGACCATGATCGAGAAGTTCGACGGCGGTCCGGTTGGTATCGACAGTCTGGCGGCGGCGATCAGTGAAGAACGCCACACCATTGAAGACGTGCTCGAACCGTATCTGATTCAGCAGGGCTATATCATGCGCACGCCACGGGGCAGGGTGGTGACGCGGCATGCCTATCTGCATTTCGGTTTGAATGTTCCGTCACGCATGGGCGAGATGCCCGTGGCAGACGAGTTTCTCGACGCCGTCGACGATTGATACACATTTGCTGGTGATTTATTCAGGGTTTGTACTGTCAGACGACGGTACTTTTGCGTTAAAGCTTTGAAACCACGAAAAACAGTTGTCTGGCCGGATTGGCAACCTGAGGAGTAAGCACTAGAGTATGCGCGCGCAAAACGGGCTTGAGCCGTTCGCACATCGTTGTCGCGTTTATTACGAGGACACCGATGCGGGCGGCATCGTGTATTACGTTAATTACCTCAAGTTTATGGAACGGGCTCGAACCGAGCGGCTACGGGAACTGGGTTTTGCCCAATCTGTGCTTGCCGGAGAGGACGTGTTGTTCGTCGTGCATTCCAGCGAAGCGCGCTACCACGCGCCGGCGCGACTGGATGACGAACTGCTGGTAAGCGCTGATGTAATCGAATTGAACCGTGCCAGCCTGCGCTTCCGACAGCAGGTCAGGCGGGCCACGGATAATGTGCTGCTCTGCGAAGGGCAGTTTTTGGTGGCCTGCGTGCGCACCGACAGTTTGAAACCCCGGGCCCTTCCCGAAGACCTGCGTGCGGCCTTCGCCGACGCGGTCGGCCCGGGTACACACTCAAAGCAGGAGATAAAGCGTGGAAGCTAACGTCGTCGACCATTCCTCCATGTGGAGCCTGGTCAGCAATGCCAGCATCGTGGTGCAGTTGGTAATGTTGACCCTGGTGGCCGCATCGGTGACCTCATGGATCATGATCTTTCAGCGCAGCAACTTGCTGCGCGCCGGTCGACGCGCCCTGGAGAGCTTCGAAGAGCGCTTCTGGTCGGGTATCGACCTGTCCAAACTGTACCGTCAGGCTGGCAGCAATCCTGATCCGGATTCGGGCGTGGAGCAGATCTTCCGTGCCGGCTTCAAGGAATTCTCCCGTCTGCGTCAGCAGCCAGGTGTCGATCCTGAAGCCGTGATGGAAGGTGTCGCCCGTGCCATGCGTGTGGCCATCTCGCGCGAAGAAGAGAAACTCGAGCAGAGCCTGCCGTTCCTCGCCACCGTCGGTTCGGTCAGCCCGTACATCGGTCTGTTCGGTACCGTGTGGGGGATCATGAACTCCTTCCGCGGTCTGGCCAGCGCCCAGCAAGCGACCCTGGCCACCGTTGCCCCGGGTATCGCCGAAGCCCTCATCGCCACCGCGATCGGCCTGTTCGCTGCGATCCCGGCGGTCATCGCTTACAACCGTTTTGCTGCGCGCAGCGAAACCTTGCTGGGCCGCTACTACACCTTCGCCGATGAATTCCAGGCGATCCTGCACCGCAAAGTGCACACCAGCGAAGAATAAGCAGGTATTTCCCGATGGCTTTAATCGCTCGAGCTCGCAAAAAGCGCAAGCCGGTCGCCGAGATGAACGTGGTGCCCTACATCGACGTGATGTTGGTGCTGCTGGTCATCTTCATGGTGACCGCGCCGATGCTCAATCAGGGCGTGAAAGTTGATCTGCCCAAGGTTTCCAGCGAAGCCTTGCCGCAGGACAACAACACTCAGGTCCTGACCATTTCGATCAAGGCTGACAAGACCTACTACTGGAACCTTGGCAGCGAAGTCGACACCGAGAAGCAACAGGACAGGGCCATGACCCTGCCACAGATGACTGACGCGGTGACCAAGATCATCCGCGCCGGCACCGAGGGCGGCAAACGCACCCAGGTGTTCATTCGTGGTGACAAGACTGTCGACTACGGCGCCGTCATGGGCGCCATGGGCGGGTTGCAGAAAGCCGGGGTCGGTAACGTTGGTCTGATTACCGAGGCCCCCTGATGCAGCAACAGCGAGAGCCGTCCGCCTCGGAAAGCTACTTCTGGCCTAGTGTTCTGGCAATCGTCCTGCACGTGCTGGTGTTCGGCATGCTGTTCGTCAGTTTTGCCTTCACGCCCGAACTGCCGCCGGCCAAGCCGATCGTCCAGGCGACTCTGTACCAGCTGAAATCGAAAAGTCAGGCGACCACCCAGACCAATCAGAAGATTGCGGGTGAGGCGAAGAAATCCGCCGCGCGCCAGACCGAAGTCGAACAGATGGAGCAGAAAAAGATCGAGCAGGAAGCGGTGAAGGCGGCGGAACAAAAGAAAGAGGAAGCGGCTCAAAAGGCCGAGGAAGCCAAGAAGGCCGACGAGGCGAAAAAGGCTGATGAAGCCAAGAAAGCCGACGACGCGAAGAAAGCCGAAGCGAAAAAGGCCGAAGAGAAACAATTGGCTGATATAGCCAAGAAGAAGGCCGAAGACGAAGCGAAAAAGGCTGCTGAGGAAGAGGCGAAGAAGGCCGCTGCCGAAGAAGCCAAGAAGAAGATCGTCGAAGACGCGAAGAAGAAAGCCGCAGAAGACGCCAAGAAGAAAGCTGAAGCTGAAGAGGCGAAGAAGAAAGTCGCCGAAGACGCGAAGAAGAAAGCTGCTGCCGATGCTGCGAAGAAGAAAGCGCAGGAAGCGGCACGCAAATCCGCCGAAGACAAAAAGGCCCAGGCCCTGGCAGATCTGCTTTCCGACACGCCGCAGCGTCAGCAGGCCCTGGCAGATGAGCAGGGTGACGAAGTTGCCGGCAGTTTCGATGACCTGATTCGCGCTCGTGCAGCGGAAGGCTGGGCTCGTCCTCCTTCGGCGCGCAAAGGCATGACGGTCGTGCTGCAAATCGGCATGTTGCCGGACGGCACGGTGACTTCGGTCAGCGTCGCCAAGTCCAGTGGTGACGGTCCGTTCGATGCTTCGGCAGTCGCGGCAGTGAAGAATATTGGACGTTTGACAGAAATGCAGGGAATGAAGCCGAGCGATTTCGCTCCGTATCGTTCATTCAAGATGACATTCACACCTGAGGATCTAGCCTTGTGAGAAACCTTCTTCGAGGAATGCTGGTCGTGATCTGCTGCATGGCAGGGATCGCGACGGCAGATGAAAAGAACATTCTGGTCACCAGCGGCAGCGATCGGGCCACCCCGATCGCCGTCGTACCGTTCGGCATGCAGGGCGGCGCCGTGCTGCCTGACGACATGGCTGAAATCATTGGCAACGATTTGCGCAACTCGGGCTATTACTCGCCGATTCCGAAAGCCAACATGATCAGCCAGCCAAGCCAGCCGAGCGAAATCATCTTCCGTGACTGGAAGGCGGTGGGTGCTCAGTACATGATGGTCGGCAGCATCGCTCCAGCGGGCGGTCGCCTGCAGGTGCAGTGGGCACTGTTCAACGTCGCCACCGAGCAGAAAGTGGCGGACGGCAGTGTTTCCGGTACGACCGACCAGATCCGTGACATGGCGCACTTCATTTCCGATCAGTCGTTCCAGAAGCTGACCGGCATTGAAGGTGCCTTCTCGACGCGCCTGCTGTACGTGACGGCCGAGCGTTTTTCCGAGAAGAACACGCGTTACACCCTGCAACGTTCCGACTATGACGGTGCCCGCGCAGTGACTCTGCTGCAATCGCGCGAGCCGATCCTGTCGCCGCGTTTTGCACCGGATGGCAAGCGTATCGCCTACGTGTCGTTCGAGCAGAAGCGTCCGCGTATCTTCATGCAGAACATCGACACCGGTCGCCGTGAGCAGATCACCAACTTCGAAGGCCTCAATGGCGCGCCAGCCTGGTCGCCGGATGGCAATCGCCTGGCGTTCGTTCTGTCGAAAGACGGTAACCCGGACATCTACGTGATGAACCTCGGTTCGCGCCAGATCAGCCGCGTAACCAATGGTCAGGGCATCAATACCGAACCGTTCTGGGGCAAGGATGGCTCGACCATCTATTTCACCTCGGACCGTGGCGGCAAGCCGCAAATCTATAAAACCAGCGTCGGTGGCGGTGGTGCCGAGCGTGTGACGTTCGTGGGCAACTACAACGCCAACCCGAAACTTTCGGCTGATGAAAAGACTTTGGTGATGATTCATCGTCAGGATGGCTTCACCAATTTCAAGGTGGCAGCTCAGGATCTGCAGCGAGGTAGTGTAAAGATCCTCACTGATAGCACTCTGGACGAGTCACCTACTGTTGCGCCCAACGGCACCATGGTAATCTACGCCACCCGCCAACAGGGCCGGGGAGTCTTGATGCTCGTGTCCATTAATGGACGCGTGAGGCTCCCGCTTCCTACCGCTCAAGGCGAAGTCAGAGAACCGTCCTGGTCCCCTTACCTGAAGTGAGCGGGCGCTACACGTTTTACTTAACACACTGGGGTTCATTAGGAGTTTCACGATGGAAATGCTGAAGTTTGGTAAATTTGCTGCGCTGGCTCTGGCCATGGCTGTAGCTGTAGGTTGCTCGTCCAAAGGCGGCGACAACGCCGGTGAAGGCGCTGTTGATCCAAACGCTGGTTACGGCGCAAACACCGGTGCCGTTGACGGTTCCCTGAGCGAAGAAGCTGCTCTGCGCGCAATCACCACCTTCTACTTCGAATACGACAGCTCGGACCTGAAGCCAGAAGCCATGCGCGCTCTGGACGTTCACGCCAAAGACCTGAAAGCAAACGGCGCTCGCGTTGTTCTGGAAGGCAACACCGACGAACGTGGTACTCGTGAGTACAACATGGCACTGGGCGAGCGTCGTGCGAAAGCCGTTCAGCGCTACCTGGTACTGCAAGGTGTTTCCCCAGCTCAGCTGGAACTGGTTTCCTATGGCGAAGAGCGTCCAGTTGCTACCGGCAACGACGAGCAGTCCTGGGCCCAGAACCGTCGCGTCGAACTGCGTAAGTAATTCGATATGCGAACGTGCCGTCGTGCTGTAACTGTTCTGGCTCTCAGCCTCGCGCCGCTTGCGGCGTGGGCTGCGGTTCCTGTGGTCGATGACAACTCCGGTTATAACAATAGCGGGAGCAGTTATCCGCCTGCGGGTTACGGTACGAACGGCGCCTATGCCGGGGGAGCGGCTTCGGCCCCTGCCTCGGCACAAGGCATGCTGTTCAACCAATTGCAACAGATGCAGGATCAGATCTCGCGCCAACAGGGCGTGATCGAAGAACTGCAGAATCAGGTTTCGCGCATGAAGCAGGAATCCCTGGAGCGATACCAGGATCTTGATCGGCGCATAGGATCCGGCGTTGCACCAGCCGCGACTCCCGAGAATTCTTCTGCCGGTGGCGATGCAAGTGCTGCTGCCGGTGCTGCCGCAGGCGCGGGTGCTGCTGCGGCAGCCCAGGCCCCTGCTGCGGGTAGCGAGCCGGCTGATCCGGCCAAGGAAAAGCTGTATTACGATGCCGCTTTCGACCTGATCAAAGCCAAGGATTTCGACAAGGCCAGCCAGGCCTTCGCCGCTTTCCTGCGCAAATACCCCAACAGCCAGTACGCGGGCAACGCTCAATACTGGTTGGGCGAAGTGAACCTGGCCAAGGGTGATCTGCAAGGTGCAGGTCAGGCCTTTGCCAAGGTTTCGCAGCTGTATCCCAAGCACAACAAAGTGCCGGATTCGCTGTACAAGCTGGCTGACGTAGAACGCCGCCTCGGTCATACCGACAAGGTCAAAGGCATTCTGCAGCAGGTGGTGTCGCAATATCCGGGCACTTCCGCCGCGCAGCTGGCCCAGCGTGATTTGCAGCGCATGTAAGCCTGTTCATCCGTGTTTTGAAGAAACCCGCGCTTGTCGCGGGTTTTTTCGTTAGAATTCACGCCCTTTTTCTGAAACACGCTTCTTGTGGTCTACGCGTTGGCGGGATTGCCTGAAGTGCCTGACGGAGGCGGACAGCCTGTTTAGCTGTTACGCCCGTGGCGACTATGCAAGACACATTGAGAATCACCGAAGTTTTCTACTCGTTGCAGGGGGAAACTCGGACTGCCGGGCTGCCCACGGTTTTCGTGCGCCTGACCGGTTGCCCGTTGCGTTGCCAATACTGCGACAGCGCTTATGCGTTCAGCGGCGGCACCGTCCGCACCCTCGACGACATCCTTGAGCAAGTGGCCGGTTATCGTCCGCGTTACGTTTGTGTCACCGGCGGTGAGCCGTTGGCTCAGCCGAACGCCATTCCTTTGCTTGAACGGTTGTGTGATGCCGGTTACGAGGTGTCGCTGGAAACCAGCGGCGCCCTCGACGTGTCCGCCGTCGATCCGCGTGTCAGTCGCGTCGTCGACCTGAAAACGCCGGGCTCGAAAGAAGCCCATCGCAACCGTTACGAGAACATCGAACTGCTGACCCGCAACGATCAGGTGAAATTTGTCATCTGCTCGCGGGAAGACTATGACTGGGCGGTATCGAAACTGATCCAGTACGGGCTTGATAGACGTGCGGGTGAAGTGCTTTTCTCCCCAAGTCATCATGACCTCAATGCCAGGGATCTGGCGGATTGGGTGGTGGCAGATAACCTGCCAGTGCGGCTGCAACTGCAGTTGCATAAATATCTATGGAATGATGAGCCGGGGCGCTGAGATGATTGAACAACCGAACACTACCGAAAAACGTGCCGTTATCCTGCTTTCGGGCGGCCTCGACTCGGCCACCGTGGTGGCGATGGCACGCGCCGAAGGCTACGCCTGCTATACCATGAGCTTCGATTACGGCCAGCGCTCCCATGCTGAATTGCATGCCGCCGCCCGCGTTGCTCGCGATCTGGGAGTAGTCGAGCACAAGGTCATTGGCCTGAATCTCAACGGCATGGGCGGCTCGGCGCTGACTGACACCAGCATCGATATTCCGGAAGAGCTGGGCGAAGGCATTCCGGTGACTTACGTGCCGGCGCGCAACACGGTGTTCCTGTCGTTGGCATTGGGTTGGGCCGAAGTGCTCGGCGCGCGCGACATCTTCATCGGCGTCAATGCAGTGGATTATTCCGGCTACCCGGATTGCCGTCCCGAGTTCATCGAGTCGTTCGAGCGCATGGCCAACCTGGCCACCAAAGCGGGCGTGGAAGGCAATGGCTTCCGCATTCAGGCGCCACTGCAAAACCTGAGCAAGGCGCAGATCGTCCAGGCTGGCGTGAAGCTGGGCGTGGATTATGGCCTGACGGTTTCCTGCTATCAGGCAGACGATGACGGCCGCGCCTGCGGCAAATGTGACAGCTGCCGCCTGCGTGCTGAAGGCTTCGCGGCGGCGGGTGTGAGCGATCCAACTCCTTATTTTTAATCTTTTTCAAAAAAGGTGTTGAATAGTCCTTAAAAATCAGTATTATACGCGCCACCACACAGCGGGTCGTTAGCTCAGTTGGTAGAGCAGTTGGCTTTTAACCAATTGGTCGTAGGTTCGAATCCCACACGACCCACCATATTTTGCGGTTTAGAAAATCCGGAAGGCCCACGAAAGTGAGGATTTCCGGGTTTTTTTTTGCCTGCAATTCGGGCGTTCGATGTTTCAGTGCGACCCGACCTGATACAGGTCAGAATCATCTTTTGTCTCAACGGGATATTCTGTAGCCTTGCGCAGCTTCAACGCTGTCCGTGCCTGATGATACTCACTCTCCCGGCGGTACCCTCTAACGGTCCGGAGCCGGGTGTATACTCGACTTTCGCGCGAATGCGCCTGCAGGTCTTGCGAACATGACGCAGATTTCCGAACGCCTTCTGGTTCAAGCCCACCTCGACGCCAAACAGCCCAAACCGCTGACGGCAGAAGAGGAGGCTTATTACCGTTCCGCCATCGCCGCCGAGCTCAAGGCTCAGGACGCGGTGCTGGTTGCCCACTTTTATTGCGATCCGGTGATTCAGGCCCTGGCCGAAGAGACCGGCGGCTGTGTATCCGATTCCCTGGAAATGGCCCGCTTCGGCAATGCCCATCCGGCCAAGACCGTGGTGGTCGCCGGCGTCAAGTTCATGGGCGAGACGGCAAAGATTCTCAACCCGGAAAAACGCGTGCTGATGCCGACCCTGGAGGCGACGTGCTCGCTGGACCTGGGATGCCCGGTCGATGAGTTCTCGGCGTTCTGCGACCAGCACCCGGAACGCACCGTGGTGGTGTATGCCAATACTTCCGCCGCCGTGAAGGCTCGGGCTGACTGGGTGGTGACTTCGAGCTGCGCACTGGAAATCGTCGAAAGCCTGATGGACAACGGCGAGACGATCATCTGGGGCCCGGACAAGCATCTGGGCACCTACATTCAGCGCAAGACCGGCGCCGACATGCTGCTGTGGGACGGTGCTTGCATCGTCCATGAAGAATTCAAGTCCAAGCAGCTCGAAGACATGAAGGCGCTGTACCCGGACGCGGCGATTCTGGTGCATCCCGAGTCGCCGACTTCGGTGATTGAGCTGGCGGATGCCGTCGGTTCCACCAGTCAGTTGATCGCGGCCGCGCAAAGCCTGCCGAACAAGACCCTGATCGTCGCTACCGACCGTGGCATCTTCTACAAGATGCAGCAGCTGTGCCCGGACAAGGTCTTTATCGAGGCGCCTACCGCCGGTAATGGCGCCGCGTGCCGCAGTTGTGCACATTGCCCGTGGATGGCCATGAACACCCTTGAGCGCACGCTCAAGAGCTTGAAAGAAGGCACCAACGAGATCTTTGTCGATCCGGCGCTGATTCCCCAAGCGATCCGCCCGTTGAAGCGCATGCTCGACTTCACCCAGGCAGCGCGGATGAAATTGGCGGGTAACGCCTGAGAGAACCCATTGTATGAGTGAGCCCTGTGGTGAGGGGATTTATCCCCGTTGGGTGGCGAAGCCGCCCTAAATCAAACACCGCGGCATATCAGGGATACCGCGTGGGCTCCTTTACGACTACTACGCAGCCGGACGGGGATAAATCCCCTCACCACAGGCCGACTCTTGAGCATGGAAATTATTTGCTCTTCTTCGGGATCCGCACCACACGCGTATCCGAATAGATGTCATGCCAGGTGCGTTTCTGCTTGTCGAACAGCGACCAGAAGAACCCCAGCCCGATACACAACCACGACGCGATCGACACCATAAAGCGCAGCAGCGCCTGCCACAGGCTGATCGCTGTGCCGTTGGCGTTCTGCACGCGGATCCCCCACACCTGCATGCCCAGTGTCTGCCCGCCGTGGGTCCAGAACTTGGCGAAGAAGCCGAACAATACCAACAGCAGCACCGTGGAGTAGAGCGGATCACCATCCAGCTGGCCGGCGTCGGTCATCACTCGCAGACGCTCTTCGCCAATGATCGCCGCCTGGATCAACTTATAGATGAATCCGGTGACGATCAGCAGGGCGGTGCACAGCAGGAAGTCGTAGAACATCGCCGCCAGACGACGACCGAGAGCAACGGGAGGAAAGTCCCCTTGCGGCGTGAGCAGGTGTTTCGACATGGCAGCCTCGGGACGCGAATGGAAGCGCCATTTTACGGATAAGCGCGCACAAAAAAGCCCCTGATATCAATATCAGGGGCTTTTTCGTATCAGAAGATCAGGCTTCTGCTTGTACTTCGTCAGCCTGCATGCCTTTCTGGCCTTGCACAGCAACGAAAGTCACTTTCTGGCCTTCTTTCAGGCTCTTGAAGCCGTTGCCCTGAATGGCGCGGAAATGTACGAACAGATCCGGACCGCTTTCTGGAGTGATAAAACCAAAACCTTTCTCGTCGTTAAACCACTTGACGGTACCGCTCTGACGTGTGGACATTTCTTATTTCCTTTGACGCATAAATTGATGACAGCCTCTTTCACATGAAAGAGTACTGGAGCTGGTTGCAAGGAGTAAGAAGACGTCGAGCGGGATGTAGCTAACTTGTAGGCTACTGCCCAGGTCACGATTCCAAGCTGACCCATGCAAACACAGTGGACAAACTCTACGCCAACTACGGGAGAAAAAACAAGCCCTGCGAAGGCCCCGGTTTTACTGCTCTTCGCGGCAATTAGTCAGTTCACTAGAGCAGTCTTAGACGATTGTCTGGTTCAGTTTTTTGCAGTCGTTATAAGCCACGTTCATATTCGAAACAGATGTTAAAAAACGCACTGTTTTATGGCGATTGCGTTACACATTAGTGCACGCATAACGCAATCGCGTTACTTATAGAAACAGTCGATCAACCGCGATAGTAGCGTTGTGGAACAAATGGCATTTTGCTTACAAGCATTTGCACCTTTTTCCCACGGACGATGGCCCACACAGGTGTATCGATCGTGACGTAGGCGCTGTCGAGGTAACCCATCGCCAATGGGCCGCCCAAGGTCGGACCAAAGCCGCCGCTGCAGACGCTGCCGATGGTCTCGCCGGCCTCGTTGACGATGTCTGCGCCTTCACGTACCGGGGTGCGCTCCTGTGGCAGCAGGCCGACGCGTTTGCGTGCGACGCCGTTCTGTTGTTGCGCGAAGATCTGCTCGGCGCCCGGGAAACCGCCGGCCCGTGCGCCGTCGGCGCGGCGTGGCTTGGAGATCGCCCAAAGCAGGCTGGCTTCAATGGGTGTGGTCTCGGTGTTCATGTCGTGGCCGTACAGGCACAGGCCGGCTTCCAGACGCAGCGAATCACGGGCGCCGAGGCCGATGGCCTGGACCTCTGGTTCGGCGAGCAGGGCGCGGGCGAGTTTTTCCGCGTCGGCGGCCGGTACAGAGATTTCGAAACCGTCTTCACCGGTGTAGCCCGAACGGCTGACAAAGCAGTCCACGCCCAGCAACGACACACGGTTGAACTGCATGAAGGTCATCTTCGTCACGTCCGGCGCAAGACGCGCCAGCACCGTGACGGCTGCCGGACCTTGCAGGGCGAGCAGGGCGCGCTCTTCGAACAGCGCCGTAATGGTGCACTGATCGCCGATGTGTTTTTGCAGATGCGCGAGATCCTGATCCTTGCACGCGGCGTTGACCACCAGGAACAACTCGTCATTGCCCAGATTGGCAACCATCAGGTCATCGAGGATGCCGCCGCTTTCGTTGGTGAACATCGCATAACGCTGCATGCCCACCGGCAGGTCGATGATGTCCACCGGCACCAGGGTTTCCAGGGCTTTGGCCGCATTGGCACCGGTCAGACGAATCTGGCCCATGTGCGAGACGTCGAACAGCCCCGCCTGTTCGCGGGTGTGCTGGTGTTCTTTCATCACCCCGAGCGGGTATTGCACGGGCATGTCGTAGCCGGCGAACGGCACCATGCGCGCGCCGAGTTCGAGGTGCAGTGCGTGCAGCGGGGTTTTCGAGAGTTGTTCGGTGGACATGCGTGGCTCCTTTGAATTTGGGTTGCGGGTGAGAGGCAAGATCAAGAGCCCCTCACCCCAGCCCTCTCCCGGAGGGAGAGGGAGCTAGTTACGTTTGGCTGAGTTCGTAATCAGCATTCGATAATGTTGACCGCCAGGCCGCCGCGGGCGGTTTCCTTGTATTTGCTTTTCATGTCGGCGCCGGTCTGGCGCATGGTGCGGATGACTTTGTCGAGGGAGACGAAATGCTGGCCGTCGCCACGCATGGCCATGCGCACGGCATTGATGGCTTTCACCGAACCCATCGCATTGCGCTCGATGCACGGGACTTGTACCAGGCCGCCGATCGGGTCGCAGGTCAAACCGAGGTTGTGTTCCATGCCGATTTCCGCGGCGTTCTCGACTTGCTGCACGCTGCCGCCGAGCACTTCGCACAGAGCGCCGGCCGCCATTGAACAGGCCACACCGACTTCACCCTGACAACCGACTTCGGCGCCGGAGATCGAAGCGTTTTCCTTGTAAAGAATGCCGATTGCGGCAGCGGTCAGCAGAAAACGCACGACACCGTCGTCATTCGCCCCGGGGATAAAACGCATGTAGTAATGCAGCACCGCCGGAATGATCCCCGCCGCGCCATTGGTGGGCGCAGTGACCACGCGTCCGCCATTGGCGTTTTCTTCGTTGACCGCCAGTGCATAAAGATTGACCCAGTCGAGCACCGACAACGGATCGCGCAGGGCCGATTCCGGGTTCTTGCACAATTGCCGATGCAGCGCCGCCGCCCGGCGTTTGACCTTCAAACCGCCCGGCAAGATACCTTCGTTCCGACAGCCAGCAGCGACGCAGTCCTGCATCACCTGCCAGATTTTCAGCAGGCCGGCACGGGTTTCGGCTTCCGGGCGCCAGGCGCTTTCATTGGTCAGCATCACCTGGCTGATCGACAGCCCGTACGTAGCGCAATGACCGAGCAAGTCCTTGGCGCTTTTGAAAGGGAAGGTCAGTGGCGTTGCATCTTCGACAATGCGATCGGCACCGGCCGCATCTTCATCGACAACAAAACCACCGCCAACCGAGTAGTACTCGCGACTGCGGATCTGAATCCCCGCCGCATCGAAGGCGCGAAAGATCATGCCGTTGGGGTGATAGGCCAACGGTTTGCGGATCATTGCCAGATGTTCTTTCTCGTTGAACGCAATGCTGTGTTCGCCGAGCAGGTTCAAGCGGCCGTTGCCGCGAATTTCCTGCAGGCGCGCGGCGACGGTTTCGGTGTCGACTGTGTCCGGGTGCTCGCCTTCAAGGCCGAGCAGCACGGCTTTATCGCTGCCGTGACCTTTGCCGGTAGCACCGAGCGAACCGTACAGCTCGACACGCACGCTGGCGGTGCTGGTCAGCAGGTTTTCACGGCGTAAACCTTCGGCGAAGCGCGCAGCGGCGCGCATCGGGCCGACGGTGTGGGAACTGGAGGGACCGATGCCAATCTTGAACAGGTCGAACACGCTTAACGACATGAGTGGTTCTCCGGTTTCTTGTTATAGGGATTGGCGCAGTTTTTGAGATCGGTGCAGATCCCTTGTGGGAGCGAGCCTGCTCGCGAAAGCGTCGGATCAGCCACCATTTACGTTGACTGAAATGGCGCCTTCGCGAGCAGGCTCGCTCCCACAGGGGGATCTAGGGTATTGCTGAAATCGGGGCCGATATTCAGCCCCTCATTCCATTAAGCGTAGCTTTCGATCGAAGGGCAGGCGCACACCAGGTTGCGATCGCCGAAGACATTGTCGACACGGCCGACCGGCGGCCAGTATTTGCCTTCGATCAGCGACGCGACCGGGTAAACGGCTTGCTCACGGCTGTACGGGTGGGTCCATTCGCCGACCAGTTCCGCTGCGGTGTGCGGGGCGTTTTTCAGCGGGTTGTCTTCCTTGTCCAGCGTGCCGTTTTCCACTGCGCGTATTTCCTCGCGGATGCGGATCATGGCGTCGCAGAAGCGGTCCAGTTCTTCCTTGGATTCGCTTTCGGTCGGCTCGATCATCAATGTGCCGGCGACCGGGAACGACATGGTCGGCGCATGGAAGCCGAAGTCGATCAGGCGCTTGGCGACGTCATCGACGCTGATGCCGCTGCTGTCTTTGAGTGGACGCAGATCGAGGATGCACTCGTGCGCCACCAGGCCGTTGCTGCCGGTGTACAGCACTGGGTAATGCTCTTCGAGGCGACGGGAAATGTAGTTGGCATTGAGGATCGCCAGCTGCGAAGCGCGTTTGAGACCGGCGCCACCCATCATGCGGATGTACATCCAGGTAATCGGCAAAATACTTGCGCTGCCGAACGGTGCCGCGCAGACCGCGCCTTCCTTGCGTTCCATCTGGCCGTGGCCCGGCAGGAACGGCGTCAGGTGCGATTTGACGCCGATCGGGCCAACGCCCGGGCCGCCACCGCCGTGCGGGATGCAGAAGGTTTTGTGCAGGTTCAGGTGCGAGACGTCGCCGCCGAACTTGCCCGGTGCGCAGAGGCCGACCATGGCGTTCATGTTGGCGCCGTCGATGTACACCTGGCCGCCGTTGTCGTGAATGATCGCGCAGATTTCCCGGATGCCTTCTTCGAACACGCCGTGGGTCGACGGGTAGGTGATCATCAGCGCGGCGAGGTGTTCGCGGTGCTCAATGGCTTTGGCACGCAGGTCTTCAATGTCGACGTTGCCACGGGCATCGCACGCGGTGACGACCACACGCATACCAGCCATTTGCGCGGTGGCCGGGTTGGTGCCATGGGCCGACGACGGGATCAGGCAAATGTCGCGGCGCTCGTCGCCACGGCTCTGGTGGTAGGCGCGGATCGCCAGGAGACCTGCGTATTCACCTTGCGAACCGGCGTTCGGTTGCAGCGAGATCGAGTCGTAACCGGTGGCGGCGCAGAGCATCGCTTCCAGCTCATCGGTCAGTTGCTGGTAACCGGCGCTTTGTGCGGCCGGGGCGAACGGGTGCAGCGCACCGAATTCGGCCCAGGTCACCGGGATCATTTCACTGGCGGCGTTGAGTTTCATGGTGCACGAGCCCAGTGGAATCATGGTGCGATCCAGTGCCAGGTCCTTGTCCGCCAGTTTGCGCAGGTAGCGCATCAGCTCGGTTTCCGAGTGGTAACGGTTGAACACCGGGTGGCTGAGGATCGGCGACTGGCGCACCAGCGCAGCGGGGATGGTGCTCTGCACCGAGGCGGCCAGCGCAGCGAAGTCCGGCAGGGTCTTGCCGTCAGCGAACAGGCCCCACAGGGTTTCGATATCAGCCTGCGTGGTGGTTTCGTCGACCGACAGGCCCAGACGTTCGGAGTCGATCACGCGCAGGTTGATCTGCTGAGTGTGCGCCTTGTCGTGCAGCGCAGCGGTGTCTGCGCCGGTAGCGATGGTCAGGGTGTCGAAGAAACTGGCTTGTTCAACTTTAGCGCCGAGAGCGGTCAGGCCCTCGGCCAGAATGGCGGTCAGGTGATGCACGCGGTTGGCGATCTGCGTCAGACCTTTCGGGCCGTGGTACACGGCGTACATGCTGGCGATGTTGGCCAGCAGCACTTGCGCGGTGCAGATGTTCGACGTGGCCTTTTCGCGGCGGATGTGTTGCTCGCGGGTCTGCATCGCCAGACGCAGGGCCGGCTTGCCGAAACGGTCAACCGAGACGCCGACCAGACGGCCCGGCATGTCGCGCTTGAACGCATCCTTGGTGGAGAAGTAAGCAGCGTGCGGGCCACCGAAGCCCAGCGGCACGCCGAAGCGTTGCGCCGAACCGATGGCGACGTCGGCGCCGAATTCACCGGGTGCGGTGAGCAGGGTCAGGGCCAGCAGGTCGGCGGCCACGGCCACCAGAGCGTTGGCGGCGTGGAAGCGCTCGGTCAGATCGCGGTAGTCGAACACATCACCGTTGCTCGCCGGGTATTGCAGCAGTGCGCCGAAGAACGGCGTCACGTCAGTCAGTTCACGCTCATCGCCGACCACAACGTCAATGCCCAGCGGCTCGGCACGGGTGCGCAGCACGTCGAGGGTTTGCGGGTGGCTGTGGATCGAGGCGAAGAACTGGTGGCTGCCCTTGTTCTTGCTCAGGCGTTTGCAGAAGGTCATGGCTTCGGCAGCGGCGGTGGCTTCGTCGAGCAGGGAGGCGTTGGCGATCGGCAGGCCGGTGAGGTCGCTGATCATGGTCTGGAAGTTCAGCAGCGCTTCGAGACGGCCCTGGGAAATTTCTGGCTGGTACGGAGTGTAAGCGGTGTACCAGGCCGGGTTTTCCAGCAGGTTGCGCAGGATCGGCGACGGCGTGTGGCAGTTGTAGTAGCCCTGGCCGATGTAGGTTTTGAACAGCTGGTTTTTGCCGGCGATGGATTTGATCATCGCCAGGGCGTCGGCCTCGCTGAGGCCGTCGTCCATGCCGAGCACGCTGGTGCCCTTGATGCTTTCCGGGATGACACTGGCGCTCAGGGCTTCGAGTGAATCGAAGCCGAGGCTGTTGAGCATGGCTTGCTCGTCACCGGCGCGCGGGCCGATGTGACGGGCGATGAATTCGTTGGCAGTGCCGAGATTGATGGCGGTCATCGGGTAATTCCTCAGGCTTCGGCTTGGGCTTTGATCAGACGGTCGTAAGCGTCCTGATCGAGCAGTTTGCCGACAGCGGCGGCATCGCTAGGCTGAAAGCGGAAGAACCAGCCTTCGCCCAGTGGATCTTCGTTGACCAGTTCCGGGGCGTCTTGCAGCGCCGGGTTGACTTCCAGCACGTCGCCATCGAGCGGCATGTACACGCCGCTGGCGGCTTTCACCGATTCCACGGTGGCGGCTTCGGCGCCTTTTTCGTAAGCCTGCAACTCAGGCAGTTGCACGAACACCACGTCGCCCAGGGCGTTCTGCGCGAATGCGGTGATGCCGACAGTGACACTGCCGTCGGCTTCGGTGCGCAGCCATTCGTGATCTTCAGTAAAACGCAACTCGCTCATGGAAACTCCTCAGGGGCCAGACTCGTCTGGTGGACGCGGTGGAAAGCTTGGGGCGGGGAAGCCCTTAATAGATGAGGAGGCAGGTAGCAAGAATGCGGCCAAGGTTGATTTATCTATATAAATCAATGGCTTGGATTTTTTAGGTGGGTGTCGGCAGGTTGCGCCTGTAGCGAAATCGCTACAGCTTGGGGCGAGGAGAAAAGCTTAATCGGATCAAAGCGTTGCGCAGCGCTGGTCACAGGCGGGTGTAGCGATATCGTTCCGCTGTAGCGCTTTCGGTACAGATAGAGGTCGTTTTTGAACGGATTTTGAATCCGCCATAAAACCCTGTGGGAGCGAGCCTGCTCGCGAAGACGGTGTGTCAGGCGCCAGCTATTTCGCTGATAGACCGCTTTCGCGAGCAGGCTCGCTCCCACATGGGGAATTTCCTGCAAAAGGGATGCGCGGTGAGTCAGGGTTTATTGGGAATGCCGTATTTGCGCAATCGATGGGCGATGGCGGTGTGCGAGGTTTGCAATCGGCTCGCCAGTTGCCGGGTCGAGGGATAGCTGACGTAAAGCTTTTCCAGCAGCGCTCGTTCGAACGATTCGACCGCTTGTTCGAGACTTTCCACCTCAGTGTCGGTCTGGCGCGCGACGGAGGTGCCGGCGATGTCGAGGTCGCCGATATCGACCAGGCTGCTCTCGCAAATCGCTGCCGCGCGGAAAATCACGTTCTGCAGTTGCCGCACGTTGCCCGGCCAGCGATTGCCGAGCAGCGCCGGATAAGTGCCGGGCGCCAGGCGGCAGACCGGGCGCTGGATCTGCGCACAGGCCTGCTGCATGAAGTAGCGAGCCAGCAGCAAAATGTCTTGACCGCGTTCACGCAGCGGCGGCACTTCGACGTTGAGCACATTGAGGCGATAGAACAGGTCTTCGCGGAACAAGCCTTCGCTGACCATTTTTTCCAGATCGCGGTGGGTAGCGCTGAGGATGCGCACATTGACCTTCACTTCACGATCACCACCGACGCGGCGGAAGCTGCCGTCGTTGAGAAAACGCAGCAATTTGGCCTGCAAGTACGGCGACATCTCGCCGATTTCGTCGAGAAACACCGTGCCCTGGTTGGCCAGCTCCATCAGCCCTGGCTTACCGCCACGCGCCGCACCGGTGAAGGCGCCGGGGGCATAGCCGAACAGTTCGCTCTCGGCGAGGTTCTCCGGCAGCGCCGCGCAGTTGAGGGCGAGAAACGGAGCGCTGTGCCGTGCACTGATGGCATGGCAAGCGCGGGCGACGAGTTCTTTACCGGTACCGGTTTCGCCTTGAATCAACAACGGTGCATCAAGGGCGGCGACGCGTTGCGCGCGGGCCTTGAGTGTGCGGATCGCCGGAGACTCGCCGAGCAGCGCGTCGAAGCCTTCGGCGTGATCGTGGTGCAGTGCCGAGAGTTGTTCGCCGATGCGATTTGGTTGATACAGGGTCAGCAGGGCGCCGGCGTCGGTGATCGGCGTGGCGTCGAGCAGCAGGGTCTGGCCGTTGACGGTGATCTCGCGCAGCGGCAGGCGAAAGCCGTTTTCCAGCAGGGTATCGAGCAGGCCGGGATCATTGAACAGCGCCGAGACGCTTTCACCGGCCGGTTCGCGACCGTACAGGGCAATCAACGCCGGGTTGGCCAGCAGCACCTTGCCGGCGCTGTCGAGGGCCAGCACCGGGTCGGTCATCGCCGCGAGCAGGGCATCTAGCTGCAAGTGCCGGCGCTGGCCGGGGAGGATATCGACCACGGTCACCGCTTCCACGCCGAGCACGCGAAACAGCGCATCTTTCAGTTCTTCGAGCACTTGCGGGCTGAGGGTCGGCGCGTCGATGTAGACGTTCGGCGGGATCATCTCCACCGCATCCAGATTGAGATTGCGCCCACCGAGGATAGCCAGGACTTCCTGGGTGATGCCGACGCGGTCGATGAAGCTGACGTGGATACGCATGGGGGCGGTTCAGTGATCTGCAGAGCGGAGGGAGGCAAGTATGCCTTAAATCAAAAGCCCCCTCACCCCAGCCCTCTCCCGGAGGGGAGAGGGAGCCGACCGAGGTGTCTGGGGTTATGCATCGACCTGAAAGTACCGGGCGATTATGGATTCAGTGATGCAGGATCAGGTCGACGCAATGCTGCAGCATCCCCCAATCGGTTCCCTCTCCCCTCCGGGAGAGGGCTAGGGTGAGGGGCTTTTGATTTTTATTCGAAATGCTCGAGGTTCACCGGATCCCCCGACTGCATATTCAACTTCTGCCGAATGTCTTCAAACATCAGATCGTAATGCTTGTGCACCGAGCCGATCTGGCTGTGGGTCTTGGGTATGCCGTACTTCTCGGCGATCCGCGTGACATCGCGGGCGAAGTTGTAGGCCTCTTCCTTGGGCAGGAAAAACGCCTCCTTCATGTCCTTGCCCTGCATGCTGCCGTGCAGGGTGAACTGAATCCCCTTGCCTTTCTGCGGGTCGGTGAACACTTCATAGTCCAGATGCACGTTGTAATTGACGTCATCGTCGGTCAACGCGTGCCGCTCGATGTGCAGATGACCAGGTTCGAACTGGGCCATTGAGCTACTCCTTTCAAGGCATGGAAGCGGAGCAGGTCTTGAGCCTGCCCCGGCGTTTATTGTTATCGGTAGCTGATCCCCGGCTTCGCCGTGCTGACCCGCGTACCGGCGGTGCCCTGGACGATGGCTTCGATATCGGCCAGCGAACCGATCACCGCGACCTTGCCAGTATGGCGCGCGAATTCGCAGGCTGCCTGAACCTTCGGCCCCATCGAGCCGGCGGCGAACCCAAGGCGTTCGAGTTCGTCAGGGTGGGCTTCGGCAATGGCTTTCTGGGTGGGTTTGCCATAGTCGATGAACGCTGCGTTGACGTCAGTGGCGATCACCAGCAAATCGGCTTCCAACTGCTCGGCGAGCAACGACGAACACAGGTCCTTGTCGATCACCGCCTCGATACCCTTGAGGTTACGGTTTTCGTCATACATGGTCGGAATGCCGCCGCCACCAGCGCAAATGACGATGCTGCCCTTGTCCAGCAGCCACTTGATCGGGCGGATTTCGAAGATGCGTTTCGGCCGTGGACTGGCTACGACGCGGCGGAATTTGTCGCCATCCGGGGCAATCGCCCAGCCTTTTTCGGCGGCGAGTTTTTCCGCTTCGGCTTTCTCGTAGACCGGGCCGATCGGCTTGCTCGGCTTCTTGAAAGCCGGGTCGTTGGCGTCGACTTCAACCTGGGTCAGCAGGGTGGCGAACGGCACTTCGAAGTCGAGCAGATTGCCCAGTTCCTGTTCGATGATGTAGCCGATCATGCCTTCGGTTTCGGCACCGAGCACGTCCAGCGGGTAGGGGGTGACGGAGGTGTAGGCCGCCGCTTGCAGCGACAGCAGGCCGACTTGCGGGCCATTGCCGTGGGCGATGACCAGTTGGTTGCCGGGATGGATCTTGGCGATTTGCTCGGTGGCGATGCGGATGTTGGCGCGCTGGTTGTCAGCGGTCATCGGCTCACCACGGCGGAGCAGGGCGTTACCGCCCAGGGCTACGACGATACGCATGGTGCAATCCTTCTAAGCAGAGGAATGACAAACGATTCGATCTCCCTGCTGGAACCGATATCCCTGTGGGAGCGAGCCTGCTCGCGAACGCGTCAGATCAGTCGACATCGCTGTTGAATGACCCACCGCTTTCGCGAGCAGGCTCGCTCCCACATTGGGTTTCCGGTTCCTTCAGTGGGAGCGCTGTGGCGTCAGAGATCAGCCAGGGTCGAAACCAGAATCGCCTTGATCGTGTGCATGCGGTTTTCCGCCTGCTCGAACGCGATGCAGGCCGGCGACTCGAACACGTCATCGGTCACTTCAATACCGTTTTTCAGGTGCGGATATTGTTCGGCGATCTGTTTGCCGACCTTGGTGTCGCTGTTGTGGAACGCCGGCAGGCAGTGCATGAACTTGGTACGCGGGTTGCCGGTGGCCTTCATCAGCTCGGCGTTGACCTGATACGGCAGCAGTTGCTGAATGCGCTCGGCCCAGGCTTCCACCGGTTCACCCATCGATACCCAGACATCGGTGTGAATGAAGTCCACGCCTTTGACCGCTTCTTTCGGATCTTCGGTGAGGGTGATGCGTGCGCCGCTTTCCTCACCGTATTTTTTGCAACGCGCCACCAGATCGTCCAGCGGCCACAGCGCTTTCGGTGCGCAGATGCGCACGTCCATGCCGAGCTTGGCGCCGATCAGCAGCAGCGAGTTACCCATGTTGTTGCGCGCGTCGCCCAGGTAGGCGTAGCTGATTTCATGGATCGGCTTGTCGGCGTGCTCACGCATGGTCAGCACGTCGGCGATCATCTGGGTCGGGTGATATTCATCGGTCAGGCCGTTGAACACCGGCACGCCGGCGAACTTGGCCAGCTCCTCGACGATTTCCTGTTTGAAGCCACGGTACTCGATGGCGTCATACATGCGCCCGAGCACGCGGGCGGTGTCCTTCATGCTTTCCTTGTGGCCGATCTGCGAGGAGTTCGGGTCGATGTAAGTGACGTTTGCGCCTTGGTCATAGGCCGCCACTTCGAAGGCGCAACGGGTGCGGGTCGAAGTTTTCTCGAAAATCAGGGCGATGTTGTTGCCCTTCAGGTGTTGTTGCTCGGTGCCGGTGTATTTCGCGCGTTTCAGATCACGGGACAGGTCGAGCAGGTAACGCAGCTCACGTGGGGTGTGGTGTTCCAGGCTGAGCAGGTTACGGTTGTGAATGTTAAAAGCCATGATGGATCTCCTTGGGTTTCGGTTATCCCCTTGGCCGCGCTCGATAAGTCGCGGCGAAGGCTCAAAGATTAGTAGTCGATCGGGTCGCGGATGATCGGGCAGGTCATGCAGTGGCCGCCGCCACGGCCTCGGCCGAGCTCGCCGGCGCTGATGGTGATGACCTCCACGCCAGCCTTGCGCAGCAGAGTGTTGGTGTAGGTGTTGCGGTCGTAGCCGATGACCACGCCCGGTTCCATGGCCACCACGTTGTTGCCGTCGTCCCATTGCTCGCGTTCGGCGGCGAAGCTGTTGCCGCCAGTTTCCACCACGCGCAGTTTCGGCAGATTCAGCGCCGCAGCGACGGTGTCGAGGAAGCTGCCTTCTTCGCGGCGGATGTCGATGCCACCCTGTTTGCTTTCGTCAGGACGCAGGGTGAAGGCGACGATCTGGTTGACCACTTCCGGGAAGATCGTCACCAGGTCGCGGTCGCAGAAGCTGAACACGGTGTCCAGGTGCATTGCTGCGCGGGACTTCGGCAGGCCGGCGACGATGACTTTTTCCACCGCTTTGTTGTTGAACAGGTTCAGCGCCAGTTGGCCGATGGCCTGCCGCGATGAGCGCTCGCCCATGCCGATCAGCACCACGCCGTTGCCGATCGGCATGACGTCGCCGCCCTCAAGGGTGGAGTTGCCGTGGTCCTTGTCCGGGTCGCCGTACCAGATCTCGAATTCGGCGTTGGTGAATTGCGGATGGAATTTATAGATGGCGGTGGTCAGCAGGGTTTCCTGACGGCGCGCCGGCCAGTACATCGGGTTCAGCGTCACGCCACCGTAGATCCAGCAGGTAGTGTCGCGGGTGAACTGGGTGTTGGGCAGCGGCGGCAGGATGAAGCTGGAGTGGCCGAGGAAGTCGCGGAACATCTGGATGGTCTTGCCACCGAAGCTGTCCGGCAGATCATCGGCCGACACGCCGCCAATCAGGAATTCGGCGATGTGGCGTGGCTCGAGGCTTTTCAGCCAGGATTTCACTTCGCTGATCAGGCCCAGGCCCACCGAGTCGGCCGTCACTTTGCGCTCAAGAATCCAGTCCAGCGCTTCGGGGATGGCGACGATGTCGGTCAGCAGGTTGTGCATTTCCACCACGTCGATGCCGCGCTCGCGCATCTTGGTGACGAAGTCGAAGTGATCGCGCTTGGCCTGCGCCACCCACAGCACGTCATCGAACAGCAGTTCATCGCAGTTGTTCGGGGTCAGCCGCTGATGGGCCAGACCTGGGGAGCAAACCATGACTTTACGCAGTTTCCCGGCTTCGGAGTGGACGCCGTACTTCACTTTTTCCGTGGTCATTTCTGTGTTCCTCCAGATGACAATTCAATCAGGGGTTACAGCGTCAGGAAGCCATCGTAGAGACCATAGGCCGCCACCACGGCGCCCATGACCACTGCGGCGAAAATCAGCTTCTCGACGTTGGTGAAAACCGGTTGTTTGAGTTCCAGCTTGGCCTTGGCGAACAGGATCGCGCCGGGCGCGTAGAGCAGGGCCGACAGCAGCAGGTACTTGACCCCGCCGGCGTACAACAACCACACCGCGTAGATCAGGGCGATACCGCCGATGATCAGATCCTTGCGCCGCTCGGCGGCAAAGCCTTCGTAGCTCTCGCCGCGCACCGCCAGCAGCAGGGCATAGGCCGCGGACCACAGGTACGGCACCAGAATCATCGAGGTGGCGAGGTAGATCAGTGACAGGTAAGTGCTGGCCGAGAACAGGGTGATGATCAGGAACACCTGCACCATCGCGTTGGTCAGCCACAGGGCGTTGACCGGCACATGGTTGGCGTTTTCCTTGCGCAGAAACTCCGGCATGGTGTGGTCTTTGGCGGCGGCGAACATGATCTCCGCACACAGCAGCACCCACGACAGCAGCGCACCGAGCAGCGAGATGATCAAGCCGACGCTGATCAGCACCGCACCCCAGTGACCAACCACATGCTCAAGCACGGCGGCCATCGACGGGTTCTGCAGTTTCGCCAGTTCCGGCTGGGTCATGATGCCCAGCGACAGCACGTTCACCAGCACCAGAAACAGCAGCACGGTGATGAAGCCGATCACGGTGGCCTTGCCGACATCCGAGCGTTTCTCGGCGCGGGCGGAGAAGATGCTCGCGCCTTCGATACCGATGAACACCCAGACGGTGACCAGCATCATGTTGCGCACCTGGTTCATCACACTGCCCAGGTCAGGGTTTTTCACGCCCCAGATGTCGGCGGTGAAGATGTCCAGTCTGAACGCGAAGACTGCGATCAACACGAACAGCAGCAGCGGCACGACCTTGGCGACGGTGGTCACCAGGTTGATGAACGCCGCTTCCTTGATCCCGCGCAACACCAGAAAATGCACGCCCCACAGCAGCAAGGACGCGCCGATCACCGCCGCCGGGGTATTGCCTTCGCCGAAGATCGGAAAGAAATAGCCGAGGGTGCTGAACAGCAGAACGAAGTAACCGACGTTGCCCAGCCAGGCGCTGATCCAGTAGCCCCAGGCCGATGAGAAACCCATGTAGTCGCCGAATCCGGCCTTGGCGTAGGCGTAGACTCCGCCGTCCAGATCAGGCTTGCGATTGGCGAGGGTCTGAAAGACAAATGCGAGGGTGAGCATGCCGACTGCGGTGATGGCCCAGCCGATCAGCACTGCACCGACGTCGGCGCTGGCGGCCATGTTTTGTGGCAACGAAAATATCCCGCCGCCAATCATTGAACCGACTACCAGTGCAACCAGTGCACCGAGTCTTAGTTTTCCGGGCGCTTCAGACATTTGCATGACTCCATTGCAGGAAAGGAGAGCTCACAGCCTAGTACCGTTGTCTGTTCGAATAGCTGACTTGGATCAGTGCATGGCCACATTCCATTGTTAATGAATGACTTATCCACCCGTTGCGGGCATAACACTGTGCTCTGGAAGGCCCGTCCCAGAGCCGTTTCGTTGACGCAATTGGGAATAGCAATTAATGCTTTCGAACTATCACGCTAGTTGCTTTTCCGCGTTTGGCAAATGTCCGTCATCTGTTTTCAGTACAGAATTGAATAATCAAGATTGGCGCACAAAACTGACTTAACGTGCTAAGCGTTATCGTGGTCGGCTATATATAACGGTGCGAAATTGGCCATTACCTGATAAACGTCATCTACCCTTAGGCTTTTAGTCGGCTGTTGTTACAAATAAACAACAACGGCTCTTTCAAGGAGATCTGCATGTCGCAACCGACGCAAAAGCTGCGCCTTGGTGCGTTGATCGCGCTGGTGGTGGGGTCGATGATCGGCGGGGGGATTTTCTCGTTGCCGCAAAACATGGCGGCGCGCGCCGATGCCGGGGCGATCCTGATCGGCTGGGGCATCACCGCAATCGGCATGCTGACGCTGGCCTTCGTCTTTCAGACCCTGGCCAATCGCAAACCGGAGCTGGACTCGGGCGTCTACGCCTACGCCAAGGCCGGGTTCGGCGATTACATGGGCTTTTCGTCGGCGTGGGGTTACTGGATCAGCGCCTGGCTGGGCAACGTCGGCTATTTTGTGTTGCTGTTCAGCACCCTCGGTTATTTCTTCCCGGTATTCGGCCAGGGCAACACGCCGATCGCCATCGGCTGCGCCTCGCTGCTGTTGTGGGCGGTGCATTTTCTGGTGATGCGCGGGATCAAGGAGGCGGCGCTGATCAACCAGCTGACCACCGTGGCCAAGGTCGTGCCGCTGATCATGTTCATCGTCATCGCTGCCGTGGCATTCAAGGCTGACATTTTCACCCGTGACATCTGGGGCCGCAGCAACCCGAACTTCGGCGGGGTGATGGATCAGGTGCGCAACATGATGCTGGTCACCGTGTTCGTGTTCATCGGCATCGAAGGCGCCAGCGTCTATTCGGCTCGCGCAGAAAAACGCAGCGACGTCGGCCGTGCCACGGTGATCGGTTTTATCGGCGTGCTGGCGCTGCTGGTGCTGGTCAACGTGCTGTCGCTGGGGATCATGAGTCAGCCGGAACTGGCCAATCTGCAAAACCCATCACTGGCAGCGGTGCTCGAACACATCGTCGGGCCGTGGGGTGCGTTGCTGATCAGCGTCGGGCTGGCGATTTCGCTGTTGGGCGCGTTGTTGTCATGGGCCTTGCTGTGCGCGGAAATCCTCTTCGCCACGGCCAAAGACAAAACCATGCCGGCGTTCCTGAAGAAGGAAAACAAGAACCACGTGCCGGTCAACGCGCTGTGGCTGACCAATGTGATGATCCAGATTTTCCTGCTGATCACATTGTTCTCGGCGGGCACTTACACCAGTCTGATTTACCTGGCGTCGTCGATGATTCTGGTGCCGTATTTGTGGTCGGCGGCCTATGCGGTGCTGCTCAGCGGGCGCGGCGAAACCTACGAACACGCCTCGGCGGAACGTACCAAGGATCTGCTGATTGGCGGCATCGCACTGGTTTACGCGGTGTGGCTGTTGTATGCCGGTGGGGTGAAGTATCTGCTGCTGTCGGCGCTGCTGTATGCGCCGGGGGTGATCCTGTTTGCCAAGGCCAAGCGTGAACAGGGGCAACCGGTTTTCACTACGGTGGAAAAGGGGATTTTTGCTTGCGTGGTGATCGGGGCGGGGCTGGCGGCGTATGGGTTGTATAGCGGGGTGTTGTCGTTGTGATCTGAAAAGCAGCCCCTCACCCTAGCCCTCTCCCAGAGGGAGAGGGGACTGACCGAGGTGTCTGGCGCTATACATCGACCTGAGCGATCGAGTCGATTATGGATTCGACGAAAATCTTGCACGTCGGCGTAACTCTCCAATATCCCCCAATCAGTCCCCTCTCCCCTCTGGGAGAGGGCTAGGGTGAGGGGCTTCTCATGGCCAACACGGAGGATGCGAGCCCAACTCCGTCGCCGGCCAATTCCACCGCATCGCCGTCCCGCTGATCTGCAGCGGCACGCGCAACCTCCGCGCCGGTCCCCACGCGGTGTGTTCAATCGCCGGATCCTGATCCAGTGCGTCTTCAGCCCGCAGTGGGTCAAGCATCCCCGGCCCATGCTCAAGCAACAGCTTCGCCGTCCGTGCCAGCGACAACCGCGCCGAACCCCCGCGACCGCTGGCCAGTCGTTCAGTCAGCAATCTGATCGCACTCGCCGCCATCAGATACCCGGTCGCATGATCCAGCGCCTGCACCGGCAGTGGCGTCGGTTTATCACTGTGCTTCCAGCGCTGTCCGGCCTCGGCAATGCCGCTGCTCATCTGCACCAGGCTGTCGAAGCCCCGGCGGTTCTGCCAGGGGCCGCTCCAGCCGTAGGCATTGAGGCAGACGTCGATCAGCCCCGGTGCCAGTTGCCTTCGGCGTTCAATACCAAACCCCAGATGTTCCAGCGCATCGGCGCGATAGCCGTGGAGCAAGATGTCGGCGTCTTGCAATAAACCTTCGAACACTGCGCGATCCGCTGGCACTTGCAGATCCAGCCGCGCACAGCGCTTGCCGACAGTCATTTCCGGAACGACGCCGGGTTCGTTCCAGCTCGGTGGATCGATGCGCAGCACGTTGGCGCCCAGCCCAGCGAGGAAGCGGCTGGCGCTGGGACCGGCGAGCACGCGGGTCAGGTCGAGCACCTTGATCCCGGCCAGCGGTCGTGCGATCGAGCCTTGCCAGGCGGTGCGTTTCTCGTCCGTCTGCTCGCTGAATTGCACCAGCGCTTCGGCATTCACCGCCAGCCCCTGCGGATGCTGCTGCCACTGCGCCCAACTGCGCATCTCGGCGGCGCAGCCCTTGGCGTCGACCACTGCTTGTTCCAGATCCGCACTGTCCCATTGCGCGACTTTTGCCGCCATTGCGGCGCGGTCGGTGCAGGCACCGAGCACGCGTTCAGCGGCGGCGCGGTGGTGCGGGGCGTTGGTGTGCAGACGGATCCAGCCGTCCCGGGTCGCATAGTCGCCGGCGACGGGATCCCACAGCGGCGGCACCTGCCAGCCGATCGGGCGCAGCGAGGTGGAAAACCACAACGAGGCCAGACGGCGGTCGACTGCAACCGCAGGCAAGTGCCCGGTTTGCTGGTGAAGCAATTCGCTGAGCGCTTGCCCGGCGGCAGCGATGCTGGCGCAGGCCAGTTCGGTCACGGCGAACGCCGAGGGCAACGCGCCGTCACCGTTGAAGGGGATCGGCGTGTGGGGCAGGTCGAGTGCGGTTTGGATGGACGTGAGCAGATCAGTCATCGAAGGCCCTCCGGAACGAGAGGGCGATGATAGTGCAAAAGAATCGCGGTTTAGATGAAACCAGGATGTGAACCCGTTTCCCCAGTGGGAGCGAGCCTGCTCGCGAAGGCGTCGTGTCAGTCAACACGGATGTTGGATATGACGACCGCTTCGCGAGCAGGCTCGCTCCCACAGGGATTTATGCTGGATTGTTACACGCGGAACTGATCCATCAATTTCATCTGCTGGCTCGCCAGGCTGTTGAGCTGGCTGCTGATCGCTGCCGATTCGGTGGCCTGCTCGGTCAGGGTTTCGGTCACGGTGCGAATCGCCGAGACGTTGCGGTTGACCTCTTCGGCCACGGCGCTCTGTTCTTCGGCGGCACTGGCGATCTGCAGGTTCATGTCGCTGATCACCGTCACCGCGTCGCTGATCTTGCCCAGTGCATCAACGGCCTGACGAATCTGCCCGGCATTGTTGTGCGCCTGGGTCTGGCTCGAATGCATGGTCGCGACCACGCCACGGGTGCCGGTCTGGATGCGCTCGATGACGATGCGGATTTCTTCCACCGAATCCTGCGTGCGTTTGGCCAGGTTGCGCACCTCGTCGGCGACCACGGCAAAACCGCGGCCGCTTTCGCCGGCGCGGGCGGCTTCGATGGCGGCGTTGAGGGCCAGCAGGTTGGTCTGTTCGGCGATGCTGCGAATCACTTCCAGCACCGAGCCGATCTGCTCGCTGTTCACTGCCAGCGCTTCGACCTCGGTAACTGCTTTGCTCACCTCATCGGCCAGTTGATTGATGTCGCGGGTGCTGCGCTCGATGATCGCCATACCGTCCTTCGCCGACTGATCGGCACCCTTGGCGGCGTTGGCCGCGTTCGAGGCACTGTTGGCGACGTCGTGGGCGGTGGCGCTCATTTCGTTGGACGCGGTGGCGACCTGATCGATTTCGCGGAACTGCACCTGCATGCCTTCGCTGGTCTGGCGGGCAATTTCCGACGACTGATCGGCCGTGCCGCGCGCTTCGGTGATGCTCTGTTTGATCTGCGCGATGGTCGGTTGCAGCTTGTCGAGGAAGCGGTTGAACCAGTTCACCAGTTCGCCCAGTTCATCTTTCTTGCTGTAGTTCAGGCGCTGGGTCAGATCGCCTTCGCCGCTGGCGATGTTCTTCAGCATCTCAGCAACGCTGTTGATCGGACGGGTGACGCCGGAGGCGGTGAGCCAGATCAGCAGGAGGCCGACCAGACCGGCCACGCCCGCCACTAGCAGGGCAGTGATGACGCCGGTTTGTTGCGCGTCATCCAGCACCGCTTGCAGTTTCACCGAGTCGGCCAGCAGCACGTGCTCGGGCAGGTCGATGACCACGCCCCAGGCGCGCGAATTGCCGATCGGGTCGACCGGGTAAACCGCGCGAATCAGGTCGCCCTGTTCGAGGATTTTCGCCGTACCGCTGCCGACCAGTTGCAATACATCCTTGCCGTCAGCGCCGAGGGTGTCGCCGATTTTTTTGCCGACCCGCGTCGCGTCAGCACTGTCGGCCGCCAGCACACCGCTGCCGGAGACGATCAGCATGTGCCCGGCGTTGTTGAACAGGCTGCGCTGCGAGTCGACGGCGGCGGCTTGCAGGGCGTCGAGCGCGATGTCGACACCGACCACACCGATCGCTTTGCCATCCACCAGCAGCGGTACGGAAATGGTCGTCATGAGCATTTCCTTGCCACCGACCGTGTCGGCATACGGGTCAAGCAGGCAGGTGCGTTTGTTATCGCGAGGGCAGGTGTACCAACTGTTGTACGGCGTGCCGCTGACGCTGAGGGTGGTCTTGGTCAGGTCGTCCTCGACCATGATCGTATTCAGCGCGGCGCCGGCGGCACGGCTCCAGTACGAGGCGAAGCGCCCGGCTTCGTTGGACTGCCGCGCGGCATCGTTGGCGAATTCGCTGTCCTTGCCGTCGAGGCCGTTGGGTTCGAAGGCCAGCCAGATGCCGAGGACTTTATCGTTGCGCTCGAAGGCGGTTTTCAGGCTCTGGTTCAACTCTTCACGAACAGCGCCGGCTTCGAGCGAACGCTTGGCCGCCATCGTCCGCAGATCCTTGATCTGGTCGGCGAGGGCGGTAACCACCAGCAGGCTTTCACCAAAGGTTTTCTGCACCCGCACCGCTTGTTCGGCGGCCTTGGCCTGCAGCAGGTTCTGCACGCTGGCGGTGAGCAACTGGTTGCTGGATTGACTGACCAGCGCGTCGTTCTGGTTGGTCTGGTAGATGTTCATGCTGACAATCAGCACCACCACTCCGAGCAGGCACAGGCCGGAGAGCAGGACGATTTTCAGGCGAATGGAAAGAGAGTCGAACATGGGGCGATCTCGCGAATGGAATAAACAGGTGGCTGGGCCGGGAGCCCGGTTTGCCAAATCCATTCAGCGCCATTCAATCCTCATCGGCGTCGAGCGAGACGGCATGAGGCGCTTGCCGACGGACGGTCGCTGCTAAACGTTTGCGCAGGGGAAAGTGCTGAAAAGGCTTTAATTACAGGGATGTTTCACTACCGCGACGGGCGTCTCCGGGCGCGACCAGATCCACAGGTTGCCCAGGCCCATGCCGGCAATCGCCAGATAGATCGGCCAGCCGTGGTCGAGCATCACCAGCATCAACGTCGCACACAGCAGCATGCTGACGGTGGCACTGAGCTTGGCCTTGCGCGCGATGATCCTGCCGTTGCGCCAGTTACTGAGGATCGGCCCGAACAGGCGATGATTTTCCAGCCACGCACTCAAGCGCGGCGAACTGCGGGTCGCGGCCCACGCGGCGAGGAGGATGAACTCGGTGGTCGGCAGACCGGGCACGACGATGGCGATCAGGCCAATGCCGAGGCTGACATAGGCCAGCAGGCCGAACAGCAGACGGGCGAGTTTTGATGGGGCGGGTGCGGGCATGGGCTCAGCGGCGGCTTCTGAAGCGGAACGGGGATCTTACAGATTTGTGGTGAGCTCTGTGGGAGCGAGCCTGCTCGCGAAAGCGGTTGATCAGGCACATTGATGTTGAATGTGCTGCCGTCTTCGCGAGCAGGCTCGCTCCCACAAGTGATAAGAGTTGCTTCAGGCCACTTCGGCTTCTATGGCATAAGCCCGTTCCAGCAGCACGGTAAAGCGGTTGAACGCATCCAGTGCACCTTGCTCAACTTCCGCCTCTTCCTCTGCCGTGAACGGCAACGCATCGAGGGTGCGCACAAAGCTTTTCCAGCCCTCGGCGCGGCCACCTTGCGGTTCAGCCAGATGCCGGGCACCGAAGCTTTCGCTCAACTCCAGCGCCACCGCGCGCTTGATCAGGAACGCCGCGCCGAGCTTGGAACCCTCGGAAACAAAGATCCAGCCCAGCGCCCGCGCCTTGCTCGGGTTTTTAAGCGCGCCGGCCACCGGCGCCGGGACTTCGGTGTCGAGGTCGGCGAGGTCAGCCTTGGCCGCTTGGGCGCGGCAACGGGCCGGCAGATCCGGGACGATCGCGGTCAGTTCGGCATCGTTGTACAGCTCGACCAGTTCCGCCTGGAACAGGTATTGCGCTACGACGAAACGGGCGAAGCTGGCGCGGGTTTCGAAGGGTGCGTGGGCTTTGACCAGCGCATCGAGTTTGCTGTGCGGCTCGTGGGTGATCTGGTTCAGGCGTTGCGAACGCAGGGTTTTTTCCGAGGCAGTCATGGGGTGTCCTTGATAAATGAGGCGCTTGATAACAAGACGTACGGGCGGGCGCCGGACAGTAAAAAAACCTCACTGCGCGGCGAGAACTCGCGCAGTGAGGCCGGGCGGATCAGATGTCCCAGATCAGGTTGATCGCGAAGTTACGTCCCGGTTGGGTCAGCCGATCGAGGTTGGCCGGTTGCGTCACCGAGGCTTCGCCGACGCTGTCGTAACCGCGCACGTCATCCCACAGCCAGTACTTCTTGTCGGTCAGGTTGTAGACGCCGCCGCTGACGGTGACGTCGTCGGTCACCTTGTAATAGCCGGCCAGATCGAGAATGCCGAAGCCCGGGGTCTTGAACTGACTGCTGACGCCGTCCGGCGACTTGAAGTTGCTGTCGTCGACGCGGTCCTTTTTCTTCACCACGGTCCAGCTCAGCAAACCGCCATAGTTGTCCTGGTCGTAACCGAGACCGAACACGCCGGTGAGCGGATTGACGCTGTTGATCGGCTCGCCGCTGTCGTTGTTGCGACCGTAGGCGTAGGCGATCGAGCCTTGGGTATACAGGCCTTGCGGCGCGCCCAGCGCATCCAGGTTCAAGTGACCTTTGACTTCCGCGCCCTTGATGGTGGCGCGCTTGATGTTGTTGCTCTGGAAGGTCAACTGATCGTCGCCCGGCTTGACCGCGTCCTCGTTGATGAAGTCGCGGTACTTGTTATAGAACACTGCGACGTCGAACGAACCCTGCTCGAAATTCCCGCGCAGGCCGGTTTCGAAGCCTTTGCTCTTTTCCGGCTCAAGGTCGGAGTTGGGCGCTACGGTGTAGCCGGTCGTGTTGTTCTCGAAACGCCCGTACAGCGATTTTGCCGTGGGCGTGCGGAAGCCTTCGGCGTACTGGCCGTACCAGGTGTAGTTGTCCGTCAGTGCATAGGTCAGGCCGAATTTCGGCGAGACTTTGTGCCAGGTCTTGTTCTTGTCGCTGACCGTGCCCTGGCCGTCGGCATTCACGGTGTTGAGGAATTCCTCGGTGATGTGCGGCTTGAGCTGGGTGTAGTCGTAGCGCAGGCCCGGCAGGAAGGTCCAGTCGTTCCAGCTGATCTGATCCTGAGCAAACAGGCTGTAGGTGTTGATGGTCGGATCGGGGAAATCAGAGGCCTTGGCCAGTACGTCCGCCGGACTCGTCGCGCCAATCGCCGTGCAGCCGCGACCGACGGCTACACAGGTGCCGTCGCCGCTGCGTGAGCCGGTGACTTTCTGCTGTTTGATCGTGGTGCCGTAAGTCAGCAGGTGATCGGTGTCACCGATGGCGAAAGCCTTGTCCAGTTGCGCGTCGAACACCCACTGTTTTTCTTCGTAGAGCGTGTCGCGGGTACGCTGCACTTTACGGGTGATCGGGTAGTACAACTCTTCGGTGCTCTGGTCGGTCTTGGCGATCTGGTGATTGAGGCTCCACTTGGCGTTATCGGCCAGCAGGCTGTCGAGGGCGAACGCGTGTTCGATGCCGAAACGCTCGCGGGTGATGGTGTCGTTACCGGTGCGCCACTGGTACATGCCGCCGGGCAGGACGCTGCTCGGAATGGTCGGCGCGCCATTGAAGTACGGGCCGCCGTAGGCACTTTTCTGATCGGTGTCGCGATCGTCCTTGTACTTTTCGTAGGTCAGGCCCAGGCGCGAATCGTCGTTGTAGTTCCAGCCGAGCTTGGCCAGGACGTTGGTTGCGCGCACGTCTTCCGGGTTGGCGGCGGTGCGCGCAAGGCCGGTGCCATTGTTGCCGCCGAACGATTCGCTTTCGTGACCGTCGCGCTGGCTGTAATGCAGCAAGCCGTCGAACTCACCGCTGCGGCCAGCGACGGTGGCGGATTTCAGCCAGCTGTCGTCGGCGGAGCTGTAACCGCTTTTCAGACGCGCGCCGACGTCCTTGCCCGGTTTGATGATGTCGTCGGCGTCCAGCGTGTAGTAGCTGACCGCGCCGCCGATAGCGTTGCTGCCGTACAGCACCGAGGCCGGGCCACGCAGAATTTCCACGCGTTTGACGATTTCCGGGTCGACGTAGTTGCGCTGGCTTTTGGCGTAGGGGCCGTTGAAGAAGCCGTTGGGGATTTCCACGCCATCGACTTGAGTCAGGATGCGGTCGCCGTCGATACCGCGAATGTTGTAGCCACTGATGCCGCCGCGCTGACCGGCACCGCCAACGGAAACGCCCGGTTCGTAGCGCACCAGATCCTTGATGGTGTTGACGTTGTTGCGGTCAAGCGCTTGGCGCTCCTGCACGCTGACGGTCGAGGGCACGCTGTTGACCGACTGTTCCTGGCGAGTGGCGCTGATGGTCACCTGATCGAGATTGAGCGTGCCGCTGCTGTTGCGTTTTTCCAGCACGACATTGTTGTTGCTCAGCTTGCGAAAGCTCAGGTTGGTCCCCACCAACAGGCGCTCGAGGGCTTTCTCCGGCGGCAGCGAACCGCGCACGCCCGGCGACGAAACGTTCTGCCCCAACTCTGCCGGCAAGCCGACCTGCCAACCGGTCACGGCGGTGAAGGCATTCAGTGCCGAAACCAGTGGTTGCTGGCCGATGGCGAACGCGTAATGGCCCATGTTGCGCGTCGGTTGCTCGGTGGCCGCCAGCAGCGGTGCGGTGCCAGCCATCAGGATGGCCGCAGTCAGCAGCGACAGTACGCGGGAAGGGGAAGCAGTCTGGCGGGTAAGGCGTGAGGACATCGATAGCGCTCCGTGTCGCACGAATCTTTATAGGTGCTGATCGGCATGGTTAGATGCGAATCAATTGCATTGGCTATAACGAGACGTACTGTCGCTGGCTATCGAGTAAAAATAATTCTCATTCAGTTAAGGATCACCAGCGCCGGGAATTCCTGCAGGCGCGCCGAGGTGATGTGGGCGAGGGAGCGGACCACGTCGAGCGGCTGGTCGAGACGGTAATTGCCGGTGACGGCGACGTCGGCCAGTTGCTCGTTGTTGTTGATGATCCAGCCCGGGTAGTAGCGGCGCAGCTCGGCCAGCACCTGATTCAGCGGGCAGTTCTCGAACACCAGGCGGCCTTCAACCCAGGCCAGATCGGCATTGGCGTCGAGCTTGGCCGGGCGATCAAAACCGTTGGGGCCGATGCGAATGCTCTCCCCGGCGCGCAGGCGCACCCTGGCATCGTTGTGGGTGGCGCGCAGATCGACATCGCCACGCTGCACATTCACTTGCGCGACCCCGTCGAGGTAGCGCACGGCGAATGCGGTGTCGTGGACGCTGGCCGTTACCGGACCTGCGTCGATCTCCAGCGGCTGATTGCGCCCGCTGGCGATCTCGAAAAACGCCTCGCCCTGAAACAGCCGGGCCACGCGCTGTTGATCGTTGATGGTGCTGGAAAACGCCGAGTTGGTATTGAGCAGGACCTTCGAGCCGTCCTCCAGTTGCAGTCGCTGACGCTCGCCGACCACGGTCAGGTGATCCGCTTGAATGCGCATCGGCAAATTACTGAAACTGAACAGCCCAAGGATCAGCACCGCAGCGGTGGCCAGCGGTTTCCAGTGTGGGCGCAAGCGTTTGAGGAAGGTGATTTTTACCGGTTTTGTCGCCAGAGCCTCGGCGCACAGTGCGACTTGCGGGCCGTCCCAGATGGCCTGGGCCTTGGCGAACGCCTCGGCATTCAACGGATCAGCCGCCAGCCAGGCATGAAATTGCCGGGTCTGTTCCTCATCCGGGCTGCCGAGCACGATGAGCCAGTCCAGCGCCTGGTCCATTGCAGCTGCAGCGTCCCGCGCCGAATCGGGCGAAGGCGAGCGGTGGGTGTCCGTCACGGTGGTTCCTCAGGGCTTCTGGCGAAGCAGTTTCTAGCTTCAAGCTGCAAGCTGCAAGCCGGATGCGTTACCGCTTTTTGTTTTTACTTGTAGCTTGCAGCTCAAAGCTTGCCGCTGCCGTTATGTCGTTCGGCAACACCGATGCAGATCGACATGATCAGTTTCAGTTCTTTCTGCACGGTGCTCAGCGAAACATTAAGTTCATCAGCGATTTCCTGATAGCTGTGCCCGTGCAGGCGGCTGAGGATGAAGATCTGTTGCTGGCGCGGGCTGAGTTGGCTGAGGCTCACGTTCAAACGCTCCAGCAGTTGTTCGGCGTGGGCGGCGTCTTCGGCGCTGCTGGCCGGCGCGGCGATGCTCTGCACGACATCTTGCGGCACGTCGTCGACCATGGTCCGCGCATGAATCTTGCGCGCACGCAAATGATCCAGCGCCAGATTGCGCGCGGTCTGGAAGACAAAGGGTTCAAGGTGATCGATGGCCCGTTCGCTCAACGCTCGGGTGACGCGCAGGTAGGTCTCCTGCAACAGGTCTTCAGCGGTGCTGTGATTGTTGACCATCCGTTCCAGCGTGCGCAGCAGGGAAGTGCGCTGGGCGAGGAAGACGTGGTTGAAGCGCGATTGACTCACGGGAGGACCTGATCCATTTCGAGCGAATGATAATGCTTATCATCCAGCTAAATGGTCAAGTGCTGATTTCGAATTGAAATCGGATCTCCTGTGGGAGCGAGCCTGCTCGCGAAGGCGTCGTGTCAGTCAATTCCATATCGACTGACAGACAGCTTTCGCGAGCAGGCTCGCTCCCACAGGGATTGGGGACCGGCCGGGTTTATTCGGCGTTACACAACGCCAGGCAGTTATCCAGCATGCGGTTGGAGAAGCCCCATTCGTTGTCGTACCAGGCCAGCACTTTCAGCAACTTGCCGCTGACTTTGGTGTGGTTGGCGTCGAAGATCGACGACAGCGGGTTGTGGTTGAAGTCGCTGGAAACCAGCGGCAAGGTGTTGTAACCGAGAATTTTCGAATGCTGGCTCGCCGCTTTCAGCAGGGCGTTGACTTCGTCGGCACTGGCTTCTTTCTTCAGTTGCACGGTGAGGTCGACCAGCGACACGTTGATCACCGGTACGCGCACAGCCATGCCGGTCAGTTTGCCCGCCAGTTCCGGCAGCACCAGGCCTACCGCTTCGGCTGCGCCGGTCTTGCTCGGGATCATGTTCTGCGTGGCGGAACGGGCGCGGTACGGGTCGCTGTGATAGACGTCGGTGAGGTTCTGGTCGTTGGTGTAGGCGTGGATGGTGGTCATCAGGCCGCTTTCGATCCCCAACTCGCGATGCAGCACCTGCGCCACTGGCGCGAGGCAGTTGGTGGTGCACGAAGCGTTGGAAATGATCTGGTGCGACTGACGCAGAATGTCGTGGTTGACGCCATAAACGACGGTGGCGTCCGCGCCTTTGGCCGGGGCAGAAATGATCACCTTGCGGGCGCCGGCGCTGATATGCGCGGCGGCTTTGGCACGGTCGGTGAACAGCCCGGTGCATTCGAACACTACGTCGATTTTTTCTGCGGCCCACGGCAGGTCGGCCGGGTTGCGAATGGCGCTGACCGCGATGCGGTCGCCATTGACCGTCAGGCTTTCGTTATCGTGCGCCACTTCGGCGTCGAAAGTGCCGTGGACGGTGTCGTATTTGAGCAGATGGGCATTGATCGAACTGTCACCCAGATCGTTGATCGCGACGATCTGCAGGTCTTGACGATAGCCTTGGGTATACAGTGCGCGCAGGACATTACGGCCGATGCGGCCAAAACCATTGATTGCGATTCGAAGAGTCATGGAACAGCGCCGCCGTCGTTTTGTTGTTGGAATTACAAGATTATTCGCATAAAAATAGAAAACAAGCCTTTTTAGTGGCAATATTTTGTTTTATCTACAACGAGTGACCTGAATCAACTGGTCCGAATGGTCAAAAAAGCCGTCTGTCATTCCAACAACAACGGCGTTTGATCAGCATAGACAATCAGGTCGCCACATCCGTTAGCCTGGAGTTCTACACATGCATCCCCGCGTTCTTGAGGTCACCGAACGGCTTATCGCCCGCAGCCGCGCCACGCGTCAGGCTTACCTTGCATTGATTCGCGGCGCCGCCACCGACGGCCCGATGCGCGGCAAGCTGCAATGCGCCAACTTCGCCCACGGCGTGGCCGGTTGCGGCACTGAAGACAAGCACAGCCTGCGGATGATGAACTCGGCGAACATCGCCATTGTGTCTTCGTATAACGACATGCTCTCGGCGCACCAGCCGTACGAAGTTTTCCCCCAACAGATCAAGAACGCCCTGCGCGAAATCGGCTCGGTCGGTCAGTTCGCCGGCGGCACTCCGGCAATGTGCGACGGTGTGACCCAAGGCGAGCCGGGCATGGAACTGAGCCTGCCGAGCCGCGAAGTGATCGCGATGTCCACCGCCGTGGCGCTGTCGCACAACATGTTTGACGGCGCGCTGATGCTCGGCATCTGCGACAAGATCGTTCCGGGCCTGATGATGGGTTCGCTGCGTTTCGGTCATCTGCCGACCATTTTCGTACCGGGCGGGCCGATGGTGTCGGGGATTTCCAACAAGGAAAAAGCCGACGTCCGCCAGAAGTACGCCGAAGGCAAGGCGACCCGCGAAGAGCTGCTGGAATCGGAGATGAAGTCCTACCACAGCCCGGGCACCTGCACCTTCTACGGCACCGCCAACACCAACCAGTTGCTGATGGAAGTCATGGGCCTGCATTTGCCGGGCGCCTCTTTCGTCAACCCGAACATGCCGCTGCGCGACGCGCTCACCCGCGAAGCCGCGCATCAGGTCACGCGCCTGACCAAGCAGAACGGCAACTTCATGCCGATCGGCGAAATCGTCGACGAAAAGGCGCTGGTCAACTCCATCGTTGCCCTGCACGCCACCGGCGGCTCGACCAACCACACTCTGCACATGCCGGCCATCGCCATGGCCGCTGGCATTCAACTGACCTGGCAGGACATGGCCGACCTTTCCGAAGTCGTCCCGACCCTGAGCCACGTCTACCCGAACGGCAAAGCCGACATCAACCACTTCCAGGCAGCGGGCGGCATGTCGTTCCTGATCCGCGAACTGCTCGGCGCAGGCCTGCTGCATGAAGACGTCAACACCGTGCTCGGCCATGGCCTGAGCCAGTACACCAAGGAGCCGTTCCTCGATAACGGTGAGCTGGTCTGGCGCGAAGGCCCGACTGACAGTCTCGACGAAAACATTCTGCGTCCGGTGTCCCGTGCGTTCTCGCAGGAGGGCGGCTTGCGGGTGATGGAAGGCAACCTCGGTCGCGGCGTGATGAAGGTTTCTGCGGTTGCGCTGGAAAATCAGATCGTCGAAGCACCGGCGATGGTCTTCCAGGATCAACAAGACCTGGCGGACGCATTCAAGGCCGGTCTGCTGGAGAAGGATTTTGTCGCCGTGATGCGCTTTCAAGGGCCGCGCTCCAACGGCATGCCCGAGCTGCACAAGATGACGCCATTCCTCGGCGTACTGCAGGATCGCGGCTTCAAAGTGGCATTGGTGACTGACGGGCGCATGTCCGGCGCGTCGGGGAAAATCCCCGCAGCGATTCACGTCAGCCCGGAAGCTTATGTCGGTGGCGCTTTGGCGCGCGTGCAAGAGGGCGATATCATCCGCGTCGATGGCGTCAAAGGCACCTTGGAACTGAAGGTCGACGCCGCCGAATTTGCAGCGCGCGAACCTGCCAAGGGCCTGTTGGGCAACAACATTGGCAGCGGCCGCGAGCTGTTTGGCTTCATGCGCATGGCCTTCAGCTCGGCGGAGCAGGGCGCCAGCGCCTTCACTTCTGCCCTGGAGACGCTTAATTGAAACTGGCTTTGGTCGGCGACATCGGAGGCACCAACGCGCGGTTCGCGTTGTGGCAAAACCAGCAACTGCAATCGGTTCAGGTGCTGGCCACGGCCGACTTCGCCAGCCCGGAAGAGGCAATCGCTCTGTACCTGAGCGGGCTCGGCCTGGCGCCGGGTTCGATCGGTTCAGTGTGCCTGTCGGTGGCAGGTCCGGTGAGTGGCGATGAATTCAAGTTCACCAACAACCACTGGCGGCTCAGCCGCAGCGCGTTTTGCAAGACCTTGCAGGTCGAGCAGTTGTTGCTGACCAACGACTTCTCGGCGATGGCGCTGGGCATGACCCGCTTGCAGCCGGGCGAATTCCGCGTGGTCTGCGAAGGCACGCCGGAGCCGTTGCGCCCGGCGGTGGTGATCGGCCCCGGCACTGGCCTGGGTGTCGGCACCTTGCTCGATCTCGGCGAAGGGCGCTTCGCGGCGTTGCCGGGCGAGGGCGGCCATGTCGACCTGCCGCTGAGCAGTCCACGCGAAACGCAACTGTGGCAACACATCTACAACGAAATCGGCCATGTCAGCGCGGAAACCGCGTTGAGCGGCGGCGGCCTGCCTCGACTGTACCGGGCGATCTGCGCGGTGGATGGTCATGAGCCTACGCTTGAAACGCCGGAAGCGATCACCGCCGCTGGCCTTGCCGGTGACCCGATCGCTTTGGAAGTGCTCGAGCAATTCTGCTGCTGGCTCGGCCGCGTTGCCGGCAACAACGTGCTCACCACCGGCGCGCGCGGCGGGGTGTTTATCGTTGGCGGGGTGATTCCACGCTTCGCCGATTTCTTCCTCGCCAGCGGCTTCGCCCGCTGCTTCGCCGACAAAGGCTGCATGAGCGATTACTTCAAAGGCATCCCGGTGTGGCTGGTGACGGCGCCGTACTCCGGCCTCGTTGGTGCCGGTGTGGCGCTGGATCAATCAATCCCGACCTGAAATGCAATCCAATTGTGGGAGCGAGCCTGCTCGCGAAAGCGGTGTGTCAGTCAACAGATCTGTTGAATGTTAAAACCGATTCGCGAGCAGGCTCGCTCCCACAAGGGTTTCTGTAGTGTCTGTTAGTTTGATGCTTAAGGCATAATCCGCCCCAACTCCAACAACAAGGATGCCTTCGAAGTGAGCTCAGTCAACAAGTCGATATTGTTGGTCGATGACGACCAGGAAATACGCGAGTTGCTGGAAACCTACCTGACCCGCGCCGGGTTCCAGGTGCGGGCCACCGCCGATGGTGCCGGTTTTCGTCAGGCGCTCAACGAGGCGCCGAGCGATTTGGTGATCCTCGATGTCATGCTGCCCGACGAAGACGGCTTCAGCCTGTGCCGTTGGGTACGCCAGCACCCGCGTCAGGCACAGGTGCCAATCATCATGCTGACTGCCAGTTCCGACGAAGCCGACCGCGTGATTGGTCTCGAACTTGGCGCTGATGACTACCTCGGCAAACCGTTCAGCCCGCGCGAACTGCAAGCGCGGATCAAGGCCCTGCTGCGCCGCGCACAGTTCGCCCACGAACGTAGCGGCAGCGAAGTGCTGGTCTTCGACGAATGGCGCCTGGACACGGTCAGCCATCGGCTGTTCCACACTGACGGCGAGGAAGTGATCCTTTCCGGCGCCGATTTCGCTCTGCTGAAACTGTTCCTCGATCATCCGCAGCAAATCCTCGACCGCGACACCATCGGCAACGCCACCCGTGGCCGCGATCTGATGCCGCTCGATCGCATTGTCGACATGGCCGTCAGCCGTTTGCGCCAACGCTTGCGCGACACCGAAAAACCGCCACGGTTGATCCGCACCGTGCGCGGCAGCGGCTATCAGTTGGCAGCCAATGTGGTTGCCGGCAATGCTCACTGAGTCGCTGCGCAAATTCGCCAGTCGCATACCGGTGCCGCGCTCACTGCTCGGGCGGATGCTGCTGCTGACTCTGCTGGCGGTGCTGTTCGCGCAGACGCTGTCGAGCGTGATCTGGGTATCGCAGTTGCGCGCCACTCAACTCGAAGGCCTCGTCACCAGTGCCCGCAGCCTGGCGCATTCGATGACTGCCAGCGTCAGCTATTTCCGTTCCTTGCCAGTGGCCTATCGACCGCTGGTGCTCGATCAGTTGCGCAGCATGGGTGGCACCCGGTTTGTCGTGACGCTGAACGACAAGCCGCTGGGCATGGACGTGCTGCCGGTGACGCCGCGCAAGGCTGCGGTGATGCAAGCGGTGGACGAAGTGCTGCGCCAGTCTCTGGGCCATGACACGGATATTTCGGTGACCTTCGTCAGTCCCGAAGACCTGCGCATTTTCAACGCCGGGCTGAAACTTGATGAATTGCCGCGCTCCTGGGCGCACTACGCGTTGACGCTTGAACCGGTGAATCCGCCGGTGCTGGTCACGCAGATTCAAATGGCCCCGGGCGAATGGCTGTACATCGCCTCGTTGCTGCCCGAGCCGTATACCAGTCTCGAAGAACAAGGCCTGCCGGCGCAGCAGGTGTGGTTTATCGTCCTCACCAGCGGCTTTCTGTTGTTGTTCATCGGCCTGCTGGTGCACTGGCAGAGCCGGCCGCTCAAGCGTCTGGCGCGGGCGGCGCGGGATCTGTCGCTGGGCGCGGACGTCGAGCCAGTGGCGGAGGGCGGTGGCAGTGAAGTGGTCGAAGTTGGCCGCGCGTTCAACACCATGCGCGAACGCATCAGCCGTTACCTGACCGAACGCAGCCAGTTGTTCAGCGCGATTTCCCACGACCTGCGCACGCCGATCACCCGCCTGCGCTTGCGCGTCGAACTGCTCGAGGACGAACAGCTGCAAGCCAAGTTCGGCCGCGATCTGGATGAGCTGGAGTTGCTGGTCAAAGGCGCGCTGCAATGTGTCAAGGACACCGACATCCACGAGAACATCGAGCCGGTGGATCTCAATCATGTCCTCGATTGTCTGGTCGAGCCATATCTGGCGCCGAACGGCAATGGCCGCGTCACTCAGCATGGCCGCGCGCTGTCGGCGTATCCGGGCAAACCACTGGCGCTCAAGCGCTGCATCGGCAACCTGATCGACAACGCCTTGAAGTACGGGCAGAACGCGCATCTGCACATCGATGACGATGACAGCGCGTTCGTTTTGCACGTCGACGATGAAGGGCCGGGTGTGCCGCAGCAGCGGCTGGAGCAAGTGTTCGAGCCGCACTTCCGCCTGGCGGGGCAGCAGCAGGGTTATGGCTTGGGCCTTGGCATTGCGCGCAACATTGCCCATAGCCATGGCGGCGAGGTGACGTTGCAGAATCTGCGTGAGGGCGGGTTGCGGGTGACGTTGCAGTTGCCTCGGTCTGTGGATTAGCCCCGAAAAGCCCCTCACCCTAGCCCTCTCCCAGAGGGAGAGGGGACCGATTGGGGGATGCTTGAGAGATACGCCGACCTGAACGTGCAATATCGAATCCCAAATCGGTTCGGGGCATTACCCAATCCATAATCGACTCAGTGGTTCCAGGTCGACGGAGGACGCAAGACACCTCGGTCGGCCCCCTCTCCCCCCGGGAGAGGGTTGGGGTGAGGGTGCTTTTGCTCTTCTCTTTTGTCACGAGCCAGTGACAAACCCCGTCCCCTTCGTTACAAGCCCGCCCCGGCCCGTTGTTTAGACTGCCCGCAGTCCTAACAACAAAAAAGGGTCACGCCATGGACACCTTTCACCCAGACTTCAGCAGTTGGCTGAACGCCCCTGCCCACCAGCAATGGCTAGCCGCCGAAGGCCTGCGTCTGCTGGATTTTGCCAAGGCATCACGACTGCCCGAAGGCTTCGGCAACCTCGACGAACGCGGCCATTTGCCTGCGCACGCACAAGCCGAAACCATGAACACCGCGCGCATGACCCACAGCTTCGCCATGGCGCACATTCAGGGCCTGCCGGGGTTTGCCGAACTGGTCGACCACGGTATCGCCGCGTTGCGCGGGCCGCTGCGTGATGCGCTGCATGGCGGCTGGTTTGCGGTTGCCCAGCATCGTGACGACAACACCGGCAAGAACGCCTATCTGCACGCCTTTGTCGCACTCGCCGCCAGCTCTGCCGTGGTCGCGCAACGGCCCGGCGCCCAGGCTTTGCTCGATGACGCAATCGACATCATCGACACTTATTTCTGGAGCGAAGAAGAGGGCGCCATGCGCGAATTCTTCAACCGCGACTGGAGCGAAGAAGAAGCCTATCGCGGCGCCAACAGCAACATGCACGCGACCGAAGCATTCCTCGCGCTGGCCGATGTCACTGAAGATCCGCGCTGGCTGGTGCGCGCCCAGCGCATCGTCGAGCGGGTGATCCATGGCCACGCTGCGGCCAACGGTTACATGGTCATCGAACACTTCGATCGCGACTGGCAACCGCTGCGCGAATACAACCACGACAACCCCGCCGACGGTTTCCGTCCTTACGGCACCACGCCGGGCCACGGTTTCGAATGGGCGCGCTTGCTCCTGCATCTTGAAGCCGCGCGAGTGCAGGCCGGCATGCTCACGCCGGGCTGGCTGGCCCTCGATGCGCAAAAACTCTTCGAAAACAATTGCCGCCACGGCTGGAATGTCGATGGCGCGCCGGGCATCGTCTACACCCTCGACTGGGATAACCAGGCCGTGGTTCGCCATCGCCTGCACTGGACGCACGCCGAAGCCAGCGCCGCCGCCAGCGCCTTGCTCAAACGCACCGGCGATGCGCAATACGAAACCTGGTACCGACTGTTCTGGGAATTCTGTGAGACGAATTTCATCGATCGTTGCAACGGCAGTTGGCACCACGAACTCAATCCGCAGAATGTGCCGAGTGCCGATATCTGGCCGGGCAAGCCCGATCTGTATCACGCCTGGCAGGCTGTGCTGATTCCACGATTGCCGCTGGCGCCAAGCATGGCCACGGCTTTGGCGCAGTCGTCCCGGCCTGTTGCTGTGTAACCATGTCGTGACATTTACGCGTCCCTTCGTTACCTGCGAAGCGAAACGCTCTGTTTAAACTCCGTGCAGCGCAAGCACCAGACTTGCAATGCATAACAACAAGAAAGGTACATCTCGAATGAATGCGATTTCTCGCCTCGCTACTGTCATTTCTGTCGCCTCCCTGTTCCCGCTCGCAATCCTGCCGCTCAGTGTCTCCGCCGCCGATTCCAAAGGTTCGGTCGAAGTCGTGCACTGGTGGACTTCCGGTGGCGAAAAAGCCGCTGTCGATGTGCTCAAGGCCCAAGTCGAAAAAGACGGTTTCACCTGGAAGGACGGCGCTGTTGCCGGTGGTGGCGGTGCGACTGCCATGACCGTGCTGAAAAGCCGTGCCGTTGCCGGCAACCCGCCAGGCGTAGCGCAGATCAAAGGCCCGGACATCCAGGAATGGGCGTCGACCGGCCTGCTCGACACCGACGTTTTGAAAGACGTCGCCAAGTCGGAAAAGTGGGACAGCCTGCTCGACAAGAAAGTCTCCGATACCGTGAAGTACGACGGTGATTACGTGGCCGTGCCGGTGAACATTCACCGCGTGAACTGGCTGTGGATCAACCCGGAAGTCTTCAAGAAAGCCGGCATCACCAAGAATCCAACCACCCTCGAAGAGTTCTACGCGGCCGGCGACAAGCTGAAAGCGGCGGGTTTCATTCCGCTCGCCCACGGCGGTCAGCCTTGGCAGGACAGCACCGTGTTCGAAGCCGTGGTGCTCTCGGTCATGGGCGTGGATGGCTACAAGAAAGCCCTGGTTGATCTCGACAACAAAGCGCTGACCGGCCCGGAAATGGTCAAGGCGCTCACTGAGCTCAAGAAAGTCGCGACCTACATGGACGCGGACGGCAAAGGCCAGGACTGGAACCTCGAAGCGGCCAAGGTCATCAACGGCAAGGCCGGCATGCAGATCATGGGTGACTGGGCCAAGTCCGAATGGACCGCCGCCAAGAAAGTCGCCGGCAAGGACTACGAGTGCGTAGCGTTCCCGGGCACCGACAAGGCGTTCACCTACAACATCGACTCGCTGGCCGTGTTCAAGCAGAAGGACGCAGGCACTGCGGCCGGTCAGCAGGACATCGCCAAAGTCGTGCTGGGTGAGAACTTCCAGAAAGTCTTCAGCATCAACAAAGGCTCGATTCCGGTGCGCAACGACATGTTGAACAACATGGACAAGCTCGGCTTCGATTCCTGCGCGCAGACCGCTGCCAAGGACTTCCTCGCGGACGCCAAGTCCGGCGGCCTGCAACCAAGCATGGCGCACAACATGGCGACCACGCTGGCGGTGCAGGGCGCGTTCTTTGACGTAGTCACCAACTACATCAACGACCCGAAAGCCGACCCGGCCGATGCGGCGAAGAAACTCGGCGCGGCGGTTCAGTCGGCCAAGTAATGCTTGGCCCCTGTAGGAGTGAGCCTTTGTGGTGAGGGGATTCATCCCCGATGGGTTGCGAAGCGACCCCGGAAAGTTGCAGCGGTGCAGTGTCTGAAATACCGCATGTAATGATTTCGCGACTGCTGCGCAGTCGATCGGGGATAAATCCCCTCGCCACAGGGCTCACTCCTGCAAGGGAATGCTTTCGTAAACCCTTATTGTGGATTTCCCCATGAGTTCTGTTGCTGTGTTCAGCAAGGCCTCGCCGTTCGATGCATTGCAGCGCTGGCTACCGAAACTGGTGCTGGCGCCGAGCATGTTCATCGTGCTGGTGGGCTTCTATGGCTACATCCTGTGGACGTTCATTCTGTCGTTCACCACCTCGACCTTCCTGCCCAACTACAAGTGGGCCGGTCTGGCGCAATACGCGCGGTTGTTCGACAACGATCGCTGGTGGGTGGCGAGCAAGAACCTCGCCGTGTTCGGCGGCATGTTCATCGGCATTACCCTGGTGATCGGCGTATTGCTGGCGGTGTTCCTCGACCAGCGCATCCGTCGCGAAGGCTTTATCCGCACCATTTACCTGTACCCGATGGCGCTCTCGATGATCGTCACCGGTACCGCATGGAAATGGCTGCTCAACCCGGGCATGGGCCTGGACAAATTGTTGCGTGACTGGGGCTGGGAAGGCTTCCGTCTGGACTGGCTGATCGACCCCGATCGCGTGGTCTACTGCCTGGTGATCGCCGCTGTGTGGCAAGCCTCGGGCTTCATCATGGCGATGTTCCTCGCCGGCCTGCGTGGCGTTGATCAATCGATTATCCGTGCCGCGCAGATCGACGGCGCGAGCATGCCGCGCATCTACTGGAAAGTCGTGCTGCCAAGCCTGCGTCCGGTGTTCTTCAGTGCGGTGATGATCCTCGCGCACATCGCGATCAAGAGCTTCGACCTGGTTGCGGCAATGACCGCCGGCGGTCCTGGTTATTCCTCCGACCTGCCAGCGATGTTCATGTATTCCTTCACCTTCAGTCGCGGCCAGATGGGCATGGGCTCGGCCAGTGCGATTCTGATGCTCGGTGCGATCCTCGCGATCATCGTGCCTTACCTGTATTCCGAGCTGAGGACCAAGCGTCATGACTAGTCTTGCTGCCAAACCCGCCATCAGCTTGAGCCGCATCGCGATCTACGCGGTGCTGATCCTTGCGGTGTTTCTGTATCTGGTGCCGCTGGTGGTGATGTTGCTGACCAGCTTCAAGACCCCGGAAGACATCAGCACCGGCAACCTGCTGAGCTGGCCGACCGTGGTCAGCGGCATCGGCTGGGTCAAGGCCTGGGCCACGGTTGACGGCTACTTCTGGAACTCGATCAAGATCACCGTACCGGCCGTCATCATCTCCACCGCCATCGGTGCGTTGAACGGTTACGTGCTGTCGATGTGGCGCTTCCGTGGTTCGCAGTTGTTCTTCGGTCTGCTGCTGTTCGGCTGCTTCCTGCCGTTCCAGACTGTGCTGCTGCCGGCCTCGTTCACCCTCGGCAAGATGGGCCTGGCGAGCACCACCACCGGTCTGGTGTTCGTGCACGTGGTCTACGGTCTGGCGTTCACCACACTGTTCTTCCGCAACTACTACGTGAGCATTCCCGATGCGCTGGTCAAGGCTGCGCGTCTGGATGGCGCGGGTTTCTTCACGATTTTCCGCCGCATCATTCTGCCGATGTCGACGCCGATCATCATGGTCTGCCTGATCTGGCAGTTCACCCAGATCTGGAACGACTTCCTGTTCGGTGTGGTGTTCTCCAGCGGTGATTCGCAACCGATCACCGTGGCGCTCAATAACCTGGTCAACACCAGCACCGGCGCCAAGGAATACAACGTGGATATGGCAGCGGCGATGATCGCCGGCCTGCCGACCCTGCTGGTCTATGTGGTCGCAGGCAAGTATTTCGTGCGCGGGCTGACGGCCGGCGCGGTCAAGGGGTAATCATGGCTACGCTTGAACTTCGCAACGTAAACAAGACCTACGGGGCCGGCCTGCCGGACACCCTGAAGAACATCGAACTGTCGATCAAGGACGGTGAATTCCTGATCCTCGTCGGCCCGTCGGGCTGCGGCAAATCGACCTTGATGAACTGCATCGCCGGTCTGGAAACCATCACCGGCGGCGCGATCATGATCGGTGATCAGGACGTCAGCGGCATGAGCCCCAAGGATCGCGACATCGCCATGGTGTTTCAGTCCTACGCGCTGTACCCGACCATGAGCGTGCGCGAGAACATCGAGTTCGGCCTGAAGATCCGCAAGATGCCGCAGGCAGCGATCGACGAAGAAGTCGCCCGTGTCGCCAAGCTGTTGCAGATCGAACACCTGCTCAATCGCAAGCCGGGCCAGCTCTCCGGTGGTCAGCAACAGCGCGTGGCGATGGGCCGTGCCCTGGCGCGGCGGCCGAAGATCTACCTGTTCGACGAACCGCTGTCGAACCTCGACGCCAAGCTGCGCGTCGAGATGCGTACCGAAATGAAACTGATGCACCAGCGTCTGAAAACCACCACGGTCTACGTGACCCACGACCAGATCGAAGCGATGACCCTGGGCGACAAGGTGGCGGTGATGAAGGACGGCATCATTCAGCAGTTCGGCACGCCGAAAGACATCTACAACGACCCGGCCAACCTGTTCGTCGCAAGCTTCATCGGTTCGCCGCCGATGAACTTCATCCCCCTGCGTTTGCAGCGCAAGGACGGTCGCCTGCTGGCGCTGCTCGACAGCGGTCAGGCCCGTTGCGAATTGCCGATGAGCATGCAGGACGCCGGCCTCGAAGACCGCGAAGTGATCCTCGGCCTGCGCCCGGAGCAGATTGTTCTGGCGAATGGCGAGGGCAATGGTCTGCCGAGCATCCGTGCCGAAGTGCAGGTCACTGAACCGACCGGTCCGGACACGTTGGTGTTCGTCAATCTGAATGACACCAAGGTCTGCTGCCGACTGGCGCCGGACGTGGCACCGCAGGTGGGCGAAAGCCTGACGCTGCAGTTCGATCCATCGAAAGTGTTGTTGTTCGACGCCAATACCGGCGAGCGTCTGGGCGTTGCGGGCCAGGTGCAGACAGAGACCCGGTCGGCGAATGTGGCGCAGTTCAAAGGCCGCTGAAGTACAAAATGTGGGAGCGAGCCTGCTCGCGAAAGCGGTCTGACATCCAGCATTGATGTCGCCTGATACACCGCATTCGCGAGCAGGCTCGCTCCCACAGGGGGCAAGCAGTGCCCGGCCTGTCGAGCACTGCACTTTATGTAAACCGCGTTAGATAAAAACAGTTAATAACAATAAAGACGAGGATGTAGGGATGAAAAAGAAACACGTCAATGCCCGGTTGATCTGCCAGGTTTCAGCGGCAGCTGCACTGGTGCTGGCCGGTAATGCAATGGCGGCGGATGCGTTCAGCTCCGACTCCAAGTGGATGACCGGCGACTGGGGCGGCGAGCGCACCAAGCTGATCGAGCAGGGTATCGACATCAAGGCCGACTACGTTGGCGAGATGGGCGCCAACCTGAACGGCGGTTACAACGACGACAAGACTGCGCGTTATGCCGACCAGTTCGGTCTGGGCGTGGCCCTCGACCTGCAGAAGCTGTGGGGCTGGGACAACACCCAGGCGAAGATCCAGCTGACCAATCGTAACGGCTACAACATCTCCAACGACCGCGTTGGCGATCCGCGTGCCGGCACCCTCAGCTCCTCGCAGGAAGTCTACGGCCGTGGCCACATGGTGCGTCTGACCCAACTGTGGATTCAGCACCAGTTCTTCGACAACAAACTCGACGTCAAGGCCGGTTACTTCGGCGAAGGCGAAGACTTCAACACCTTCCCGTGCGACTTCCAGAACCTGGCGTTCTGCGGTTCGCAAGTGGGTAACTGGGCGACCAACATCTGGTACAACTGGCCCGTCAGCCAGGCCGCGATCCGTGTGAAGTACAACATCAACGACGAGCTCTACGCGCAGATCGGTGCGTACAACCAGAACCCGTCGCAACTGGAACACGGCAACGGCTTCAAGCTCAGCGGCAGCGGCACCAAAGGTACCGTGCTGCCGGTTGAGTTGGTCTGGTCGCCGAAGGTCAACAGCCTGCCGGGCGAATACCGCGTCGGTTACTACAAGAGCACGGCCGATGCCGACGACGTTCGCGAAGACGTCAACGGTCTCGATGCGGCAACCACCGGTGATGACTACAAGTCGCACAACAGCAAAAGCGGTTACTGGTTCGTTGCGCAACAGCAACTCACCAGCCACAACGGTGATGCGACTCGTGGTCTGAACATCGCCGCCAACGCGACCTTCCACGACAAGGACACCAACTTCATCGACAACTACCAGTCGGTGATGTTTGTCTACAAAGGCCCGTTCGACGCGCGTCCGAAGGATGACATCGGTATCGGCGCGGCGCGTATCCACGTCAACAAGGATGTCAAGCGCAACGCTGAACTGCTGAACGCTGCCAACGGTGTGTCCGACTACGACAACGCCGCGTTCTCGCCGATTCGTGAGACCGAGTACAACTACGAGCTCAACTACGGCATCCACGTCACTAACTGGCTGACCGTGCGTCCCAACCTGCAATACATCACCCATCCGGGCGGTGTGGATGAAGTCGATAACGCTTTGGTCGCTGGCCTGAAAATTCAGTCAACGTTCTAACGCGTCTGCGATAAGCTCCTCTCTATGTGCGCATTTTGCGGACAGCCCAGGCTGTCCGCTTTTTTTTGTGACACAGGTCAGATGTGTTGCTTGATGATTTTTTGTGGCTGGAGAGCTTTTTGTGGCGAGGGGATTTAGCGAAACGTCGCACCGCCCCGCTGGGCTGCGAAGCGGCCCCAAAACCATCCACTGAGGTGTATCAGCGAGAGGCCGTTTTCCAGGTTTGCGACTGCTTCGCAGTCGAACGGGGATAAATCCCCTCGCCACAGTATTCAAGGGTCACAAAGGTAATTGTACCCCCATGATTTTCAGGACCGTAGCCAATGCATGAGCATCCGCTGCAACGCTTCTTCAAATCCCTGCGCGAGCGACCGGTGTTCGCCTGGGAGCGCTATCAGATGCGCGACGTGTTGGTGATCGATCATCCGCTGTGTCAGGCGGTGTTCAGTCGGCAGGGTGCGCAGTTGCTGCACTTTCAGCCGCGTGGGCAGAAGCCGTGGTTGTGGTGCGCGGCGAAGTGGCCGCATGTCGGCGCGATTCGCGGTGGCGTGCCGGTGTGCTGGCCGTGGTATGGCCGTCATCCGAGCGAAAACGCCTGGCCGTCCCATGGTTGGGCGCGACTGCTCGACTGGAAACTGCTCGACAGCAGCAGCGCCGAAGACGGCGTGCGCCTGCACTGGCAATTGCAGTTGTGCGATTGGCAGGTCGACCTGCACGCGCACCTGGGCGAACGCATGGAATTACGGCTGAGCACCGAGCATCAGGACGACATGCCGTGCCAGTTGAGCCAGGCTTTGCACGCTTACTGGCGTATAGGCGATGTTGGTGAGATAGCGCTGTCTGGGCTCGAAGGCGCTCAGGGTTATGACCAGTTGAATCGTCGGGTTTGCCAGCAGGAAGGCGAGTTGCGGGTCGATGGCGGCTGTCAGCGGGTGTTCCAGCATGACGGCGAATTGCAGCTCAAGGATCACGCCTGGCAGCGCGAGTTGTGCATCGATACCGGTGACAGCGGCGACACCGTCGTCTGGCATCCCGGCGCGCGGCCGTTGCTGGGGGTGAGTTGGGACGAGATTTCCGAATTCGTCTGCGTGGAAGCAGCGGCGGGCGGCACGGACAGTCTGCACCTGGCGCCGGGGGAGAAGGCGCATTTGAGTTTGCAGGCGTGGGCGGCGGCTTAGTGCGTCAAGTACACCGATACCCTCACCCTAGCCCTCTCCCAGAGGGAGAGGGGACCGAATGGGGGATGCTCAAGAATTACGCCGACGTGAAAGTGCAGTTCTGAATCCATAATCGACTGGATATTTCAGGTCAATGTACTGCGCAAGACACCTCGGTCGGCTCCCTCTCCCCTCCGGGAGAGGGCTGGGGTGAGGGGGCTTTTGATCTTTAGTTGAATTCATCCCCAACCGGATACCGGCTGGCATTCAAACTCTCTTTGATCTTGCGCAGATGCGGCTGGAAATCCACGCCACGGCGCAAGGTCATTCCCGTTGCCAGCACATCCAGCACGGTCAACTGAATGATCCGCGAGGTCATCGGCATATAAATGTCGGTGTCTTCCGGCAGTGGAATGTTCAGGCTCAGGGTACTGGCTTTGGCCAGTGGTGAATTCTCCGCTGTCAGGCCCAAAACCGAAGCACCGTTCTCCCGGGCGATTCGCGCCACTTCCACCAGTTCGCGGGTACGCCCGGTGTAGGAAATGATCACGAACAGCTCGCCGGTGTGCGCCACCGAGGCAATCATCCGCTGCATCAGCACATCGGCGTGGGCAGTGACAGCGAGGTTGAAGCGGAAGAACTTGTGCTGCGCATCCAGCGCCACCGGGGCCGAAGCGCCGAGGCCGAAGAAGTGGATCTGCCGGGCCTGGATCAACAGGTCGACGGCGCGGCTGATCAGGTTCGGGTCGAGCGCCTGGCAAGCACTGTCCAGGGAAGCGATGGCGCTGCCGAAGATCTTCTGCGTGTACGCCTCGGGATTGTCATCGGCCTCGACCGCGCGGCTGACATACGCCGCGCCACTGGCCAGGCTCTGGGCCAATTGCAGCTTGAGTTCGGGGTAGCCGCTGACACCGAACGAGCGGCAGAAACGGTTGACCGTCGGTTCGCTCACCGAGGCGGCTTGGGCGAGGGCGGCGATGCTGAAGCGGGTGGCCTGCTGCGGGTTGAGCAGAATCACCTCGGCGACCTTACGTTCGGCCTTGTTCAGCTCTTCAAGGCGACTCTGGATCTGTTCCAGTAAATTTCGCACGCGGTCCATATGGAATTCCTGATTCACCGACGCAGAGTTGCGTCGGGCTATGCAAATTGGGCCTTTGATATGGCCCGTGACGGTGGCCTATCCTACTGATGCGTCCGGGCGACCACCACTCGGATTGAGTATTCTGCGAAAATGTTGTGGTTATTACTACATTTTCCCTTGAGTGATGCCTTGAAAAAAGGTATTTGTAGCTTAACTTGATAAAAGAACAAACATCATGCCTTCCATTACGGTTGAACCGTGCACCTTTGCCTTGTTCGGCGCGCTTGGCGATCTGGCCCTGCGCAAGCTGTTTCCTGCCCTGTATCACCTTGACGGTGCCGACCTGCTGCACGAGGACACGCGCATCATCGCGCTGGCCCGTGAGCCCGGCAGCGAGCAGCAGCACATGGCGTTCATCGCCGCCGAATTGCGCCGTTATGTCGGCAAAGAGCTGAACGAAACCGTGGCCGAGCGCTTCCTCGCGCGCCTGACCTATCTGCATGTCGACTTCCTCAAGGCTGAGGATTACGTGGCGCTGGCGGAACTGGCCGGCAGCAGCCAGCGCATGATTGCCTACTTCGCCACCCCGGCGGCGGTGTACGGCGCGATCTGCGAGAACCTCGAGAAAGTCGGTCTGGCCGAAAATACTCGCGTGGTGCTGGAAAAACCGATCGGCTCTGACCTGGAGTCGTCGCGCAAGGTCAACGACGCAGTAGCGCAGTTCTTCCCGGAAGACCGCACCTACCGCATCGACCACTATCTGGGCAAAGAGACCGTTCAGAACCTGATCGCCCTGCGTTTCGCCAACAGCCTGTTCGAAACCCAGTGGAACCAGAATTACATCTCCCACGTGGAAATCACCGTGGCCGAGAAGGTCGGCATCGAAGGCCGCTGGGGCTATTTCGACAAGGCCGGCCAGCTGCGCGACATGATCCAGAATCACCTGTTGCAGCTGCTCTGCCTGATTGCCATGGACCCGCCGGCCGACCTGTCCGCCGACAGCATCCGTGACGAAAAGGTAAAAGTGCTCAAGGCGCTGGCGCCGATCAGTCCGGAAGGCCTGACCACACAAGTGGTGCGCGGCCAGTACATCGCCGGCCACAGCGAAGGCAAATCCGTTCCGGGTTACCTCGAAGAACCGAATTCCAATACCCAGAGCGACACCGAAACCTTCGTCGCCCTGCGTGCCGACATCCGCAACTGGCGCTGGGCCGGCGTGCCGTTCTACCTGCGTACCGGCAAGCGCATGCCGCAAAAGCTGTCGCAGATCGTCATCCACTTCAAGGAACCCTCGCACTACATCTTCGCCCCGGAGCAGCGTCTGCAGATCAGCAACAAACTGATCATCCGCCTGCAACCGGACGAAGGCATTTCCTTGCGCGTGATGACCAAAGAGCAGGGCCTGGACAAGGGCATGCAACTGCGCAGCGGCCCGCTGCAACTGAATTTCTCCGACACCTGGCGTAGCGCGCGGATCCCCGATGCCTACGAGCGGTTGTTGCTGGAAGTGATGAACGGCAATCAGAACCTGTTTGTCCGTAAAGATGAAATCGAAGCCGCGTGGAAGTGGTGTGACCAGCTGATCGCCGGGTGGAAGAAATCCGGTGACGCGCCCAAGCCGTATGCGGCCGGGTCGTGGGGGCCGATGAGCTCCATTGCTTTGATCACGCGGGACGGGAGGTCGTGGTATGGCGATATCTGATGTGCAACTGCCGACGGGCGTGACTGCCCGCGAATTCAACAGCCCGGTGCTGCTCGCCGAAGGCCTGGCGCTGAACGTTGCCAAGCAATTGAGCGAGGCCATTGCCGCGCGCGGCAACGCGGTACTGGTGGTGTCCGGCGGGCGCAGCCCGGTAGCGTTTTTCCAGCACCTGGCCAAGCAGGAGCTGGACTGGTCGAAGGTCGTTGTGACCCTCGCTGACGAGCGTTGGGTGCCGGTCGAACACGCCGACAGCAATGCCGGTCTGCTCAAGCAGTATCTGCTCAAAGGCCCGGCAGCCAAGGCACAGTTCCTCAGCCTCTACAGCGCGGCGGCCAACGTCGAGCAGGCTGCTGAACAGGCTGATCGCTTGCTCGCGGAATTGCCGCCGATCGACGTGCTGGTATTGGGCATGGGCGATGACGGTCACACCGCATCGCTGTTCCCCGACAGCCCGAACCTCGCCGAAGCCCTGCAAGCCGATGGCACGCGCCGTTGCTGGCCGATGCTGGCGCCAAGCGTGCCGCGTCAGCGCCTGACCATGAGCCGCGCGCTGCTGGCCTCGGCCCGGCACAAGATTCTGTCGATTTCCGGTCAATCGAAACTGACCACCCTGAATGCCGCGCTGGCATCCGATGACGTTGCGGCCATGCCGGTGCGCGCGTTTCTGCAACCTACGTTAGAGATTTACTGGTGCCCATGAGCCAAGGAACAGCCGCTATGACAACCCCATCCCCGACCGTTTCCATGGCGGACAAAGTTGCCCTGATCGACAGTCTCTGCGCCAAGGCGCGGATCCTGCCGGTGATCACCATCGCTCGCGAACAGGACGTGCTGCCGCTGGCCGACGCCCTCGCCGCCGGTGGCCTGACTGCGCTGGAAGTGACCCTGCGTTCGCAGTTCGGCCTCAAGGCCATTCAGATCCTGCGCGAACAGCGCCCGGAACTGATGACCGGTGCCGGCACCGTGCTCGACCGCAACATGCTCGCAGCGGCGGAAGCGGCAGGCTCGCAGTTCATCGTCACCCCGGGCATCACCCGCGACCTGCTCGAAGCCAGCGTCGACAGCCGGATTCCGCTGTTGCCGGGCATCAGCAACGCCTCGGGGATCATGGAAGGCTACGGTCTGGGCTATCGCCGCTTCAAGCTGTTCCCGGCGGAAGTCAGCGGTGGCGTGGCGGCAATCAAGGCCCTCGGCGGCCCGTTCGGCGAAGTGAAATTCTGCCCGACTGGCGGCGTCGGCCCGGCCAATATCAAGAGCTACATGGCGCTGAAAAACGTCATGTGCGTGGGCGGTAGCTGGATGCTTGATCCGGAGTGGATCAAGAACGGCGACTGGTCCCGCATTCAGGAATGCACTGCCGAAGCCTTGGCGCTGCTGGACTGATCGTTACCCGACACTTCGTTGTGTGCTTTACGGCTTTATGGTGCGCTTGGTCGGCGCACCTTTTTTTTGCGCTGAAAAAAATTGCCGGTACATGCGGCGATACATAGTTACTGCACGCTGACTTTTTCACGGGGTTAATCTGCGTCCATCTTATGGAAGAGAGAACGCCTCATGGACGACCTTCAGTCTCTGACCCTTACGCCACAATCCCGTTATCAACCGAAGCAACTTCCCCTCGGCCGGCCCGCAGCTGAATCTCAAGTGCGCAATATCAGCCAAGGTGTCCAAGGCTTGCCGCTGGTCCTGCGTCTGTCGCTGGTCGATGCGATGACCAGCGAGCCGGTCATCGGCGCGCTGGTGCGCATTCAACAGCGTGTCGATGGCGACACCAGCCTGGGCGGCAGTCAATCGACCGACAGCCATGGCATCGTCCGTTTCACCAGTGTCTATCCGGACCGACTGGCGCACGGCGCTGCTTGCCTGAAGCTGAACGTATTCATTCCCGGCGACGAAGCAGGAGCGCAAGCTCACCACGAGGCTTGGGCCGGCACCTTGCACGTCCCAGGCCGCTGCGGCTGTGAAGGTGCCGCCGAGGACGCCTTGCGGTTGGTGTTGCAGCCGATCGCCGGCGCCGATCTTGAAGACGGTGCCTTCGCCTGCCAGACCCTCGGCATCGACACCTTCGCCGTGTCGTCGCAGCTTGGCCTGGAAGGCTACGAAAAAAACTCCGGAGCGCCGTTCTAGCGCAGTTGGTCCAGCGCCCGAACCAACTGCTCCATCTCGCCAGCCGTGGTGGTCAGCCCCGGGGTAATGCGAATGCACGGCCCGCACGCGGCGCCGGTGCGCACCACGGTGAACAGGTTGAATTCGCTGAGCAGACGCTCGGCCATGGCCTGCTGATCGGCATGCCGGGTGAAGCGCAGCGCGGTGATCCCGCAATACAGTTGCGGGTCGTCCGGCGTCAGCACCTCGATGCCCGGCAGGTGCCGGACCCGGCTGACCCACAGGTTGCGCAGGTAACTCAGGCGTGGGCTTTTGGCTGCGGCGCCGCCGAGCGCGTCGTGCTCTTCGAACACCAGCGGCAAGGTCATCAGTGCCGGGATGTTCGGCGTGCTGTACGAGGTCCGCGCGCGAATATCGCTGACCGGGTAATGCATCTCGCCCATGTCCGGATCGATGTCGGCGAGACGCTGCGGGGCGATATAGATAAAGCCGAGGGTCAGCGGTGCGCCGATCCATTTGTGCAGGTTGTAACCGGCGAAAGCGATGCCCAACGCTTGCAGGTCGAATTCAATCTGGCCGAGGGCGTGGGCACCGTCGAGGATGATGTCGACGCCATGCTCTTTGGCCAGCGCGGCGATGGCTTGCACGGGCATAACCAGACCGGTGCGATGGGTGACGTGGGTCAGGGCCATCAGTTTGAGTTTTGGATGGCGGACGAACGCCTCGCGGTAGCTTTCCAGCAGGCTGTCGAAACTGGCGGGATGGTGGTGGGCAATTTCGATGACCTCAACGCCACGCTGCTTCGCCAGCCAGCGCATGGCGCCCTTGACCGTGTCGTACTCGAGGTCGCAGATCAGTACCTGATCACCCGGTTGCAGACGATTGTAATTGCGGATCAGCGATTGCAGGCCTTCGGTGGCATTGCGCGTCAGCGCCACGCTTTGCGCGCGCACGCCAATCAGTTCGGCCAGTTGCGCGCGGATCTCAAGGTTGTCGTGCTGTTCAAAGCGCTGGCGTGCATAAATCGAGTTGCTGGCGTTGATCAGCTCGATATTGCGCTGGTACTCCTCGATCACTGTGCGCGACATGCGCCCGAAGTAACCGTTTTCCAGATTGACCGGACCGGGCTGCACATCGTATCGATCGGCAAAGGTTTGCCAGAAGGCTTCGTCACGGGCGCGGCGGGTGTTGTCAGGCATGGTCGGCAAGGCTCAAGAGGGAAGGGCGCGTCAGTGGCGCGGGGCGGGTTTGCCGTGTTTTGCGCGCAGCGGCTCGAGCAGGTCGGACAGGCCGTTATGGTCGATCTCCTGCATCAGCGCCAGCAGGCCACCGAGTTCACCGTGGGGAAAGCCTTCACGGGCAAACCAGTTCAGATAGGGGCCAGGCAGGTCGGCAATGATCCGCCCTTTGTACTTGCCGAAGGGCATTTCGCGGGTGATCAGCAGTTCGAGTTTTTCCGGATTCATCAGCACGCTTCATCGATTCACATCACAGCCTGGAAAATACAGGCATTCTGCATGCAGGCCAAATGACAGATCATGCAAAAAACCAGCATACAGATGGTTCAATCTTTTGTAAGTTGTTGAAAATAAAGGTTTTTTATCCGATCAAAAAGCTGGCACGCACACTGCAATATCCCTTGCATCTTCAACCCATCGCAAGGAATTGAAAAATGACCGACATGAAAAAAGAAGCCATTTCTGTACTCAACGACCTGATTGAAACCTGCAAGGACGGTCAGGAAGGGTTCAAGACTTGCGCTGAAGACATCAAGCACCCAGAACTGAAAACCCTGTTCGTGACTCGCTCCGCTGATTGCGCCACCGCAGCAGCCGAGCTGCAGGCTCAGGTACGTTCGCTGGGCGGCGATCCGGAAACCTCGACCAGCGTTGCCGGTGATCTGCACCGTCGCTGGGTCGACGTCAAATCCATGTTCACCGGTAAAGACGAAGAGGCTGTGCTGAACGAAGCAGAGCGCGGTGAAGACCACGCACTGAAGGCCTACAAAGAAGCCCTCGAGAAAATCACCAAGCACAACCTGGTGGGTATTCGTGATCTGGTTGAACGCCAATATCACGGCGTACAACGCAACCACGACCAGGTGAAAGCCCTGCGCAACCAGGCTCGTGCGAGCTCGTAAGAGTTAGTCGGCTGAAAAAAAACGCCAGCTTGTCTGGCGTTTTTTGTGCGCGTCTGGAAAGCAAAGATCGCAGCCTGCGGCAGCTCCTACAGGGGAATGAATAAAGTAGGAGCTGCCGCAGGCTGCGATCTTTTCGATCAACCGATACTGATCGCCGGCAATGTCGGCAACGTCACCGTCTGCTGTTTACGTGGCGCGAGAATCTCCGCCTCGCCATCCACCACCAACTCATCACGCTGATTGAATACGCGAGTGGCAATGCGCACGCGAAATTTCGGCAGTTTCTCGAGAATTTCCAGACGCACTGTCAGCGTGTCGCCGATCTTCACCGGCTTCTGAAAGCTCATCTGCTGACCGATATAAATAGTGCCCGGCCCAGGCAATTCACAGGCCACCGCTGCACTGATCAGCGCACCGCTGAACATGCCGTGGGCGATGCGTTCCTTGAACATGCTGGCGGCGGCAAACTCGGCGTCCAGATGCACCGGGTTGTGGTCGCCCGACATCGCGGCGAACAGCTGAATGTCGCGCTCTTCGACAGTCTTGCTGTAGCTGGCGGTCTGGCCGACTTCAAGGGCTTCGTAAGGGATGTTGGTAACCTGGGTCATCGGTTTCGATTCCTGTGACGGATTTCAGTCAATCCACAAAAAATTTATTCGCTGCGCTGCGGGCGCCGGTGGCTCAGGGCTTGGTCGATCCAGGCGAGCACATCGGTGGTCACTTCGTCGCGATTACTTTCATTGAACAATTCGTGCCGGGCCTGCGGGTAGATCTTCAGTTGCAGGTGCTGGCTGCCGGCCCTGCGCAAGGCATTGGCCAGATCTGTCAGACGCTTGCCCTCGCTCACCGGATCACATTCGCCACCAATCACCAGCAGCGGCAGGCCCGGATCGATCTGCGCGAGATTGGACGCTTTGCTGATTTGCTGCAAGCCGCCGAGCAGGTCGACCCACAGCTGATTGGTGCAGCGAAAGCCGCATAACGGGTCGGCGGCGTACTTGTCGACTTCGGCCGGATCACGGCTCAGCCAGTCGAAACGGGTGCGCACCGGTTTGAATTTATTGTTGAACGAGCCGAACGACAGCCACTCGATCAACGCGCTGCGGCCCTTGCCGCCCTGGCGCAGTTTTTCCAGCCGGGCAATCTGTCGAGCCATGCGATAGAGGGTCACTGGCTGATAATTCGAGCCGCTGAGAATCGCCCCGTGCAGACTGGCGCTGTGGTGCAACAAATAGCCCTGGGCGATGTAGCTGCCCATGCTGTGGCCGAGCAGGATAATCGGCACGCCGGGATGTTGCTGGCCGATATGCTGGTTGAGACTGGCCAGATCGCCAACCACCTTGCACCAGCCATCGTCATCGGCGAAATGGCCGAGGGTGCCGTTGTCGGCGGTACGACCATGGCCGCGCAGATCCGGGGCGTAGACGCCATAGTCTTTGTCGCAAAACGTGTCAGCGAGCCGCATGTAGCGAGCGCTGTGTTCGGCCATGCCATGGGCCAGCAGAATCACCGCTTTCAATGGCGTGGCCGGCAGCCAGCGGTTGACGTACAGGCGGCTGCGGTCACTCGCGTCCAGCCAGAAGGTGTCGTGGGTCATGGCGATTCCTTTGCTCAGCATCGCCACAGTGTATAGCGCGTCTGATCAGCTCACGCCACGGCAGGAAGATTCACGGGATCAATGAGGGCTTGCGTCATATTTGCCTCAATGGCCATAGCTGCTAGTGTCCGTGAAGCTCCGCTTTGTGCTTTTCGCCTTCCATGGACGAAGCAGAAACGACAGAAAGCGGCTCCCGGATCGGCTCAGGTAAAGAGGACAAGAACAATGCAACCTGATTTCTGGAATGACAAACGCCCGGCCGGCGTACCGCTGGACATCGACATGGGCGAGTTCAAGTCGGTCATCGAAGTGTTTGAGCGTTCCTGCAAGAAGTTCGCTGACCGCCCGGCGTTCAGCAGCATGGGCATCACCCTGACCTACGCCGAACTCGAACGCCAGAGCGCGGCGTTCGCCGGTTACCTGCAGGCCCATACCGATCTGGTGCCCGGGGATCGCATTGCGGTGCAGATGCCCAACGTCCTGCATTATCCGATTGCCGTGTTCGGCGCGCTGCGCGCCGGGCTGATCGTGGTCAACACCAACCCGCTCTACACGCCACGGGAAATGCGCCACCAGTTCAAGGATTCCGGCGCACGCGCACTGGTCTACCTGAATCTGTTCGGGCAGAAAGTCCAGGAAGTGCTGCCCGACACCGACATCCAATATTTGATCGAAGCGAAGATGGGCGACCTGATGCCCACCGCCAAAGGCTGGCTGGTCAACACCGTGGTCAGCAAAGTGAAGAAACTGGTTCCCGAGTATTCGCTGCCGCAAGCCACTTCGTTCAAAAGTGCGCTGCGCATGGGGCGTGGTCTGGGCATCAAGCCGCTGAACGTCGGCCTCGATGACATCGCCGTGCTGCAATACACCGGCGGCACCACCGGCCTGGCCAAGGGCGCGATGCTCACCCACGGCAATCTGGTGGCGAACATGCAGCAGGTGCGCGCCTGTCTGGCTCAGCTCGGCCCGGACGGTCAGCCGCTGTTGCGCGAAGGCCAGGAAGTGATGATTGCGCCGCTGCCGCTGTACCACATCTATGCCTTCACCGCGAATTGCATGTGCATGATGGTCTCGGGCAACCACAACGTGTTGATCTCCAATCCGCGTGACATCGCCGGCTTCATCAAGGAACTGAAGAACTGGCGCTTCTCGGCGCTGCTGGGTTTGAACACCTTGTTCGTCGCGCTGATGGATCACCCTGACTTCAAGACGCTGGATTTCTCCAGCCTGAAACTGACCAATTCCGGCGGCACCGCGCTGGTCAAAGCCACCGCCGAGCGCTGGGAGCAGATGACCGGTTGCCGCATCACCGAAGGCTACGGCCTGACCGAAACCTCGCCGGTGGCCTGCACTAACCCATACGGCGATCAGTCGCGCCTGGGCACTGTCGGCCTGCCGGTGCCGGGCACGCTGGTGAAAATCATCAACGATGACGGCGTCGAACAGCCACTGGGCGAACGCGGCGAGCTGTGCATCAAAGGCCCGCAGATCATGAAGGGCTACTGGAACAAACCCGAGGCCACCGCCGAAGTGCTCGATGCCGAGGGCTGGTTCAAGTCCGGCGACATCGCCGTGATCGACCCGGACGGTTTCGTGCGCATCGTCGATCGCAAGAAGGACATGATCATTGTCTCCGGCTTCAACGTGTACCCCAACGAAATTGAAGACGTGGTCATGGCCCACCCGAAAGTCGCCAACTGCGCGGTGATCGGCGTGCCGGACGAGCGTTCGGGAGAGGCGGTGAAGCTGTTTGTGGTAGCGCGGGAGAGCGGGGTCAGCCTGGAAGAGCTGAAGGCTTACTGCAAAGAGAATTTCACGGCCTACAAGGTGCCGAAACACATCGTGTTGCGTGAGTCGTTGCCGATGACGCCTGTAGGGAAAATTCTGCGGCGCGAGTTGCGGGATATCGCATAAAGGTTACGAGCGAAAAGATCGCAGCCTTCGGCAGCTCCTACAGGAAACGCATTCCAAATGTAGGAGCTGCCGAAGGCTGCGTTCTTTTGCTTTTACACCCCATGACTACGGGGCTTTCACAGGGTAATAGGATTTTTGCTCTAAAATGACCGCTGGCAAGTCTTGAGTCATCAATATGACTGTAGGGGCCTCTTTTGGCTCTGGTCGACCCTTGGCAAAGCTGCTACTCTCGGCGCGCTTTGTGACTTCTCGGCCTGTAAAACGCCGGATTCACCAATACAAAACACACACCAATAATAATCGCATCAAATGCGGTGAAGAATTCGCGTTGCTGAGGAGTGGGCTTCCATGATCGAAGACTTTTGGAAGGATAAGTACCCGGCTGGAATCGCAGCCGAGATCAATCCAGACGAGTATCCGAACATTCAGGCAGTGTTGAAGCAATCCTGCCAACGCTTCGCCAACAAACCGGCTTTCAGCAACCTCGGCAAGACAATCACCTACGGTGAGCTGTACGAGCTGTCCGGTGCCTTTGCCGCGTATCTGCAACAGCATACCGACTTGCAGCCCGGTGATCGAATCGCCGTGCAACTGCCCAACGTCCTGCAGTACCCGGTCGCGGTCTTCGGTGCCATTCGCGCCGGGCTGATCGTGGTCAACACCAACCCGCTGTACACCGCGCGGGAAATGGAACACCAATTCAACGACTCCGGCGCCAAGGCCCTGGTGTGCCTGGCGAACATGGCGCACCTGGCCGAAGCCGTGGTGCCGAAGACCGGCGTCAAGCACGTCATCGTCACCGAAGTCGCCGACTTGCTGCCGCCGATCAAGCGCCTGCTGATCAACAGCGTCATCAAGTACGTGAAGAAAATGGTCCCGGCCTATCACCTGCCCAAAGCCATCAAGTTCAACGACGTCCTGAGCAAAGGCCACGGCCAGCCAGTGGCCGAAGCCAATCCGGACAGCGGCGATGTCGCAGTGCTGCAATACACCGGCGGCACCACCGGCGTGGCCAAGGGCGCGATGCTCACGCACCGCAACCTGGTCGCCAACATGCTGCAATGCAAGGCGCTGATGGGCTCCAACCTCAACGAAGGCTGCGAGATCCTGATCACGCCGCTGCCGCTGTATCACATCTATGCGTTCACCTTTCATTGCATGGCGATGATGCTGATCGGCAACCACAACATCCTGATCAGCAACCCGCGCGACCTGCCGGCGATGGTCAAGGAACTGTCGAAGTGGAAGTTCAGCGGTTTCGTCGGTCTGAACACGCTGTTCGTGGCGCTGTGCAACAACGAAGGTTTCCGCAAGCTGGATTTCTCCGCGCTGAAAGTTACCCTGTCCGGCGGCATGGCCCTGCAACTGGCGGCGGCCGAGCGCTGGAAAGCCGTGACCGGTTGCGCCATCTGCGAAGGCTACGGCATGACCGAAACCAGCCCGGTGGCCACGGTCAACCCGATCCAGCACATCCAGATCGGCACCATCGGCATTCCGGTGCCGTCGACCCTGTGCAAAGTCATCGACGATGCCGGTGTCGAGCAGCCGCTGGGCGAAATCGGCGAGCTGTGCGTCAAAGGCCCGCAAGTGATGAAGGGCTATTGGCAGCGTCAGGAAGCCACCGATGAAATGCTCGACAGCGACGGTTGGTTGAAAACCGGTGACATCGCGCTGATCCAGCCGGACGGCTACATGCGCATCGTCGATCGCAAGAAAGACATGATTCTGGTGTCTGGCTTCAACGTCTATCCAAACGAACTGGAAGACGTGCTGGCGACTTTGCCCGGCGTGTTGCAGTGCGCGGCGATCGGTGTGCCGGACGAGAAATCGGGTGAGGCGATCAAGATTTTCATCGTCGCCAAACCGGGCGTGACCCTGACCAAAGAGCAGGTCATGGACCACATGCGCGCCAACGTTACCGGCTACAAAGTGCCGCGCTCGGTGGAATTCCGCGATGCGCTGCCGACCACCAACGTCGGCAAGATCCTGCGCCGCGAATTGCGGGATGAAGAACTGAAGAAGATCAAGGCCAAGTCTGCCGCGTAAATAAAAAGCCCCGCAGATGCGGGGCTTTTTGTTGGGAAAGATTGGTGATTTGCAGCGTCTGGTAAATTCTACCCCCTCACCCCAACCCTCTCCCCCAAGGGGGCGAGGGGGAAGGGAGCCGATCTTCAAGCTTTTCAGAACCTGAGTTCGGCTCGATATTTCAGGTCGGCGTATTCCGTAAGAACAACCCGGTCGGTCCCCTCTCCCCTCTGGGGAGAGGGCTAGGGTGAGGGGAAGGGCTGACGCCACAAATCCTACTGACGAAACGGCGCAAAATTCACGTTGGTCCCCGCCGGTCGCATGTCCTGCAGATAAGAATCCTTGTCCGCACTCAATTCCAGGCTCAGCGCCGCCTTGCGCTTGCCTTCGTTGCGAATCACCAGCCCTTCGAGCTTTTCGCGCAGGAATACCGTTGGCACTTTCAGGTGCAGCAACTCATCGGTGGCCGGGGTGTGCAGCAGCAAGTGAATCCACTCGTACTGACCGATGGCCAAGCGCGACACCGGCAGGTCGAACCACCAGATATTGCGGTTACGGTTCAGTTCGGCGAAGTGGCAGTTGTTGGTGCCGAGCACGGCGCCGCCCAGTTCCTGGTTGCGACGGGCGATGGCCTGGGTTTTATTGAGCTTCATGACATTCCTGCGAATCGGTGTGCCGGGCGCGACGCCCGTAGGCTGAGCATTCTCGGGGCAACGCCGGCAAACATAAAGCGCAACCTGCGCGCCACGACGAAATGCCGGCAAAATAAATGAAACTCGGCGCAAAGCGCACCGGTCAATCGTTACGTAATGACTTTTCTTCCCTATATGCATCACGGAGAAACACCATGAGTAGCACAGGCGATAAAGTAAAAGGCATGGCCAACGAAGCCGTCGGTAACGTCAAGCAAGGCGTCGGCAAGGTCACTGACAACGACAAGCTGCGCGCCGAAGGCAAGGTTCAAGAGAAAAAAGGCGAAGCCCAGCAAGCGGTTGGCAACGCCAAGGACGCGGTGAAAAAAGGCGTCGACAAGGCGTAAGCGAGCCTTGAACGAATCACACGAGCGGCCATCCAAGGATGGCCGTTTTTGTATCAGAACCCTGCGGTCATCCGCCAAAGGATCGCCAAGTAGGCTACCTTGAGGTAAAAAACGGCCCCTGAGTCGCCACGACTTCAACCTTTTGCGGCGCAAGGAGACGCGAATGATATTTCCGGACATGAAAGGTCTGCCCCTGCACCGGGTGATGGTGCGCACGGTCACTGAGTTCGTCGATGACGAAATGTCGACCTATGCCTCGGCATTGGCTTACCAGATGCTGTTCTCGCTGTTTCCGTTCATTCTTTTCCTGATTGCCCTAATCGGTTTCCTGCACCTGCCGGACTTCTTTTCCTGGCTGCGTCTGCAATCTGAACTGGTGCTGCCACCGCAGGCACTGGAGCAGGTCAACCCGGTGATCGACCAGTTGCAGCAATCCAAGGGTGGCCTGCTGTCCATCGGTATCGTTATTGCGCTGTACACCGCGTCCGCCGGCGTGCGCCTGATGATGAGCGCAATGAATGCCGCCTACGACGTGGTCGAAGGCCGGCCGATCTGGAAGCGCTTCCCGTTGTCGATCGTCTACACCGTCGGCATCGCCGGCATGCTGCTGATCGCCGCTGCGCTGATGGTGCTCGGGCCGCAGGTGATGGGCTGGATTGCCGCACAAGTGGGGCTGGAATACTTCATCGTCACGGTGTGGACGATCGCCCGCTGGCCGGTGATCGTGATTCTGATGATGGTCGCGGTGGCGCTGATCTATTACGTGATGCCCGACGTCAAACAGGAATTCCGTTTCATCACCCCGGGTTCGGTGCTGGCCGTGGTGGTGTGGATCCTCGCCTCGTTGGGGTTTGCCTTTTACGTGAAAACCTTCGCCAACTACAACGCGATGTATGGCAGCATCGGGGCGATCATCGTGCTCTTGCTGTATTTCTACATTTCCTCCGCAGTCCTGTTGCTCGGCGCGGAAATGAATGCAGTGATCGAGCACATGTCCGCCGAAGGCAAGGAAAAGGGCGAAAAAGCCCCTGGCGAGCCTGACGAATCCCCCAAACAACACGTCTCGGGCCTGGGCCGCGATCATTCGCTCAAGCCGGACACTGATGAAGCGCGACCATGATTCGTGAAATTCTCAAAATGGGTGACGAGCGCCTGCTGCGCATCGCCGCGCCGGTACCACCGGAAATGTTCAACAGCGCCGAGCTCTGGCAACTGATCGATGACATGTTCCAGACCATGGAAAGCGTCGGCGGCGTTGGCCTCGCGGCGCCGCAGATCGGAGTCGACCTGCAACTGGTGATCTTCGGCTTCGAACACAGCGAGCGTTACCCGGACGCCGAAGCAGTGCCGCAGACGATCCTGATCAATCCGCTGATCACGCCGTTGAATCCGTTGATGGAAGAGGGCTTCGAAGGTTGTCTGTCGGTGCCGGGCCTGCGCGGCGCGGTGGAGCGTTATCAGCAGATTCGCTACGAAGGCTTTGATCCGAAGGGCGAGCCGATCGTGCGTGTGGCCTCGGGGTTTCATGCACGGGTGGTGCAGCATGAATGCGATCACCTGATCGGCCGGCTGTATCCGTCGCGGATTACCGATTTCAGCAAGTTCGGCTTTACCGAAGTGCTGTTTCCGGATCTTGATCCCAACGCTGACGACTGATTGTCAGAACACCATCAACCCCTGTGGGAGCGAGCCTGCTCGCGAACGCGGAGTATCAGAACCAAATTCGGCGCTGACACACCGCATTCGCGAGCAGGCTCGCTCCCACAGGGTTTCAGCGTAAATCTGCGGGATTGAGTCCCATCGCAATCATCGGCTTGCTCCGCGCATACCGGCTCAACCGCTCGGCCATCGCCTGCGGCAGCGGCGGATCGAAGCTGAACCCACGCCGCTCATAAAACCCGCGCAAATCCGGATGGCAAAACAGCCACACCGGCTCGTCCACCTGGGCAACCGCCGTTGCGATCAACTGCGCAGCGACACCTTGTTCCCGACACTGCGGATCGACAAACAACCCCGTCAGCCAGTGCCCACCGGATACCGGCCGCAGACACAGCGCCGCAACGATCTCGCCGCGCCTTGCCACCCACAACTGCGCCTCACGCACGGCTTTCATCGAGGATTGGTGGCTGCGGTAGAACTTGTTCATCAGCGGCCACAACGATTCGTCGAGCTGGCTGTAGTGGATATCGGACATGGTTCGGGCTGTCGCTGCGAAAAGCGCCGATTATAAAAGAACGCACGCTTCGGGATAGGTGTATACCTGAACTCACACCCCTGTGAGTGGAGTACCGATCATGTCCAAAGGTATGGATTCAAAGAAAGCCGCGAAGAAGAAGCCGGCCAAGACCGCGATTGAAAAACGCGCAGAGAAGAAAGCCAAGAAGGTCGATATTTTCGGCCATTGATCAAACCATGCGGAAGCCCGGTTCACGGGCTCCCGCCTCGCTGGCGAAAACGTCCGTTTTCACCACACTGTTTCCCGCGCTGAACCGTTTCTTGTGCAAAAAATGCCAGATACTGGCCGACTAGTGGCCTTGCGCCCGGCGTTCGGCTGGCTATGCTTGCAGGTAACTAACCATGTCGACCGTCATGCCACCAGGCCGACGGCACAGGTTGGTCCGTGATTCATGCTGCCAGAGTGCGCAATTCAAGGCACCAACACTGAACCAACAAGGAGCGTCACTTAAATGGAAGTTCTTCTACGCGTTAGGGCTGGCCCGCATGCGGGCTATCAAGAAAAGGATGTCTTGATCAGAGCGTCGCTGCACGGCGCATCCGATTGATCATCATTTATCACCTGACAACTTCCTCCCGTGGGGGAAGACGTGTGCCTGTTCTGTGGAACGTAGTGATGGATCTTGCAAGACCTGAACTTTCATCAAATCAAAAGAACGCGCGGAAGGTGATACAACCATGTTCAACCTACATCACAAGGCTGACCTGCGGGAAATCGAGCGCTTCAGCTGTGCGCTGACTGAGGCCAACGCGAAAATCGAAGCGATCAGCCGCTCGATGGCGATGATCGAGTTCACTCCGGACGGCATCGTTCTCGACGCCAACGAGAACTTCTGCAAGACCATGGGCTACAGCGCCGAAGAAGTGCGCGGCAAACACCATCGGATCTTCTGCGAAGAAAGCTTTTATCGCAGCGAGGACTACGCGAAGTTATGGCGCGACCTGGCCCGTGGTGAACCGCTCAGCGGCACTTTCCTGCGTCTGAACAAGAGTGGCCGGGAGATCTGGCTTGAAGCCAGTTACATGCCGGTATTCGGTCCCGACAAACAGGTCAGAAGTGTGATCAAGGTTGCGGCGGACATCACCGCACGCATCAACAAAGAACATGAAGAAGAAGCCATGCTCGCGGCGATCGGCCGTTCCATGGCGGTGATCGAGTTCACCCCCGAAGGCAATGTCATCCGCGCCAACGACAACTTTTTGCAGACCATGCAGTACGCGCACCCTGAAATTGTCGGCCAGCACCACAGCCTGTTCTGTCACCGCGCCGAAGCCGAATCCGCGCAGTACAAGGCGTTCTGGGCTTCGCTCAATCGCGGCGAATATCACTCGCACCGTTTCGAGCGCAAGAACAAGTCCGGGCAGATGGTTTATCTGGAGGCTTCGTATAACCCGCTGTTCGACGCCAAGGGCCGCTTGTACAAAGTGGTCAAGTTCGCCAGCGACATCACCCGGCAGATGACCACTCTGCAGAACGCTGCGGAATCGGCCCACAGTACCTCGGTGCAAAACGACGCCTGCGCGCAGAAAGGTTCACAGGTGGTGCAGCAGACCGTGCAGATCATTCAGGACATTTCCCGCGATCTGAACGAAGCGGCGGTGAGCATCGATGCGGTCAGCAAACAGTCGGACATCATCGGCACCATCGTTCAGACCATTCGCGGCATTGCCGATCAGACCAACCTGCTGGCGCTCAACGCCGCGATCGAAGCGGCGCGCGCCGGTGAACATGGACGCGGTTTCGCGGTTGTCGCCGATGAGGTGCGCAGCCTCGCCGCGCGGACCAGTCAGGCCACTCTGGAAATTGTCGACGTGGTGCGCAAGAACCACGACCTGTCGCTGAGCGCAGTGTCGAGCATGCAGTCGAGCCTGAGCCGAACCGGGTTGGGCGTGGAGCTGGCGAACGAGGCGGGCGAGGTGATCCTCGAGATTCAGCAAGGCTCGCGGCATGTGGTGGATGCGATCAGCCAGTTCAATGAAACCCTGCAATTGAACTGAGCTGTTTCAACGTCACCAATAACCAATGTGGGAGCGAGCCTGCTCGCGAAAGCGTTATGTCAGCCAGCACATGCCTTTCTGACACGACGCCTTCGCGAGCAGACTCGCTCCCACAGGTGAGTCCCGTGTTGGCCGTCAGCGATGGGCAATGTTCTCCAGCGCCAGATTACGCGTACGCGGGCCGAACCAGCCGATGGTCAGCATCACGATCAGCATGCTGCTGACGATGAACGCCAGTACCCCCGGCGTGCCGAAGTTATCCAGGAACATGCCGATCAGCAGACTGCTGAACACCGTCGACAAGCGACTGAACGAATAGCAGAACCCGACCGCGCGGGCGCGGATGTTGGTCGGGAACAGCTCGCTTTGATAGGAGTGATAACTGAAGCTCAGCCAGGCGTTGCAGAAGGTGATCATTACGCCGCAGAAAATCAGCCCGAAGGCGCTGGTCTGCAGGGCGAACAGGGTGCCGAAGGTCATCGCGCCGAGCGCCGAGCCGACGATTTGCCATTTGTTCTCGAAACGGTTGGCGAACTTCACAAACAGCAACGGCCCGAGCGGGTAGGCGAGGGTGATGATGAACGCATACATCAGACTGTGGGTGATGCTCACGCCTTGGCCCGAAAGCAGCGCCGGCAACCAGTTGCCGAAACCGAAGAAACCGATCGCCTGAAAGATATGAAAAACGATCAGCATCAACGCGCGGCGGCGGTAGGGCGGCTGCCAGATATCGGCGAAACGGCCCTTGCCTTCGACATCGACCGGCACCGGTTCCGGCGCATCCAGCGCTTTGCCGTAATCCTTGGCGCAGCGCGCTTCGAGATGGTCGAGGATCCGATTGGCCTCATCGAAGCGACCGTGTTGCGCCAGCCAGCGCGGCGATTCCGGCAGACGCTTGCGCAGCCACCAGATAAACAGCGCAAACACCGCGCTGGCCAGCACCACCCAACGCCAGCCGGACACCCCGAACGGCGCTTGCGGCACCAGCCACCACGACATCAAGGCCACCGCCGGCACCGAGAGGAACTGCACGAAAAACGCAAAGGCGAACGCCGAGCTGCGCATGCGTTTAGGGACCAGTTCCGAGAGGTAGGCATCGATCGTCACCAATTCGATACCCAAGCCGATGCCGACCAGAAAACGCATGCCAATGATGCCCAGTGCTGAGGTCTGAATCCCCATCAGGACTGTCGCCACCGTGTACCAGATCAGCGCGAAGGTGAAGATTGCCCGGCGACCGAAGCGATCCGCCAACGGACTGAGCAGGCTGGCGCCGAGGAACAGGCCGAGGAACGTCGCCGAGGCGAACGCCGCCTGATCGGAGAAGCCGAACACCCCCTGACTGCCAGTGGCGAACAGGCCGTCGCGAATCAGCCCGGGACTGATGTAGGCGGTCTGGAACAGATCGTAGAGTTCGAAAAATCCACCGATCGACAGCAGCGCCACCAGACGCCAGATGGTGGCGACGGCGGGCAGACGGTCGATGCGGGCGGAAATCTCGGCGGCGCGTACCGGGTCGATACCGTCACTGTGCGCGGCGGCGGAAGCGTGAGCAGTCATAAGCTGATCCATTTTTTATTGATGGAAAAGCTTAGCCTGCTATCGGAATTGATGGATTGTGAATATCAGCGGTTTACCCGGTCAAACCGCTGATTTCTCGCAATATCTGCTTACGAATTAGCGATTTATGCCGCAGCGGCAGAATCCGGCAGCGCCGAGTTCGGCAGGCCGAAGATCCGGTCGAACAGCCAGTTGAACACGAAGGTGTAGCACGGGATGAAAATGATCAGTGCCAGATCCAGCAGGAACGCTTGCACCAGACTGATGTTCATCCACCACGCGATCAACGGAATCAGAAACACGATCAGCGTCAGTTGAAAGCCGACGGCGTGGGCGATGCGCCGTTTGACCGTACGGGTGCGCGAGACCTGGCGACTTTCCCAGCGCTCGAACAACGAGGTGTAGATGAAATTCCAGGTCACGGCGATGCTGGTGATGATCACCGCCAGCGGCCCGGTGCTGCCCGGCGACGTGCCCGACAGCAACGCCAGACCGAGGGCCGAGAAGGTCATGCCGATCACTTCATAGAGCGACACGTAGACCAGTTTGCGTTTCACGCCTTGCATGCAGATTTGCCTCTTTCTTGCCGAATGTTGGCCAGCGGGGCTGGCGAAGGCGAGCAAAGATAGCTTCAATAGACCTGACAGAAAAAGTCGGTAGCTTTCAGTTTTATTGATAGGGATAGGTGAGGCATTTGAATTTCAACAGCGACAGCATCGAATTATTTCTCGCGGTGATCGAGCGCGGCTCGTTTTCCGCCGCCGCGCGGCAGTTGGGCAAGGTGCCGTCGGCGGTGAGCATGGGCATTGCCAATCTTGAAGCGGAACTCGGTTACCCGCTGTTCGACCGCAGTCATCGCGAGCCGCAACCCACGGCGATGGCGCAGTCGTTGGTGCCGCACGCGCGACTGATCGCCGAGCAGCTCAAGCAGCTGCAGGTGCACGCGGTGGAGCTGTCGCTGGGGCTGGAAAGCAGGTTGTCGATCGGCGTGGTCGCGGACATTGATCGGCGGCGCTTGCTGGCAGCGATCAAGGTGATTGCCGAGCGGCATCCGTTGCTCGACATCGAAGTGCTGACTGCGCCGCAGGATGATGTGCTGGCGATGTTGCAGAGTGGCCGGGTCAGCGTGTGTCTGGCGTTCGCCGGTTTGAGCGTGAATGCGCTGGAGCGGTTTCAGTTTGTCGGCAGCGAACGCATGATCGCCACGCTGGCGGCGGACAGCCCGTTGTTGCAAGGGCGGGATGTGTTTCTCGAAGATCTGGTGCAGGTGCGGCAGATCATCGTCGCCAGCCGCGACTTGCCGATCAGCGAGACGCGGCCATTGGTGGCTGAATCCTACTGGCGTACGGACAATCTCGAGACGGCGATGGAAATGGTTGAAGCGGGATTGGGCTGGGGGAATTTTCCGCTGTCGGTGGTGCAGCCGTGGCTGGACGCGGGACGCTTGAAGCGGCTGAATTTTCGCAACATCGAAAATGGCCTGGTGCTGCCGGTGCATGCGGTGTGGCTCAAGAGCCAGCCCTTGCAGAAGGGCGCCCAGGCGTTGGTCGACCTGCTCAGCCATTGAGTTTGGTAGAGATCCCCTGTGGGAGCGGGCCTGCTCGCGAAGGCGTCGTGTCAGCTGTATCAATGCTGACTGACCCACCGCTTTCGCGAGCAGGCTCGCTCCCACAAGGGTTGTGTTTCAATTCAGCATTTGTGAAGGGTCAGGTACTCTCGCGCACCTTCAGCTCAAACCCCATATCCTCCACCGGCCGCGCCACTTTGTTGCCCGCCATTAACGTGAGCATCTGCTCCGCCGCGCGCCGGCCGATCGCCTCGCGCGGGGTGTTGATGCTGCTCAGGCGCGGCACCATGTGTTCGGACATCGGCAAATCATTGAAACCGAGGATCGCCACCTGCTCGGGAATCTTGATGCCGTTACGCAACGCTTCCAGCATCGCACCCTGGGCCAGGTCATCGTTGCCGAAGAAAATCGCATCAACATCCGGATGCGCCGCCAGCAATTGCAGGAACAGCTCGCCGCCCAAGCCCACCGACGAAGCACGTGGCGTCAGCACTTCCAGATCCGGGTCGTAACGGCCTGCCTTCTGCAATGCTTTGCGGAAACCCTCACCGCGCAGCAGGGTGCGCTGGTCCAGCTGCGCGCCGATGTACGCCAGACGCTTGCGTCCGCGAGACAGAAGGTGTTCGGCGGCAGTTTCCCCGGCGCTCAACTGCGAGAAACCCACGCAATTGACTCCGGCAGCACTGTCCAGCTCCATCATGTACACGCAAGGAATGTTGCTGGCCTCGATCATCCGCCGCGAACTTTCCGTGCGATCAAAACCGGTCAGCAGAAACCCGCGCGGCTGATAAGCCATGTAATTGCGCAGCAGGTTTTCTTCTTCATCGCGCGAATAATGGAAGTTGCCGATCAGCACTTCGAAGCCTTTGGGCGTCAGCACCCGATGAATGGCTTCCAGCGTGTCGATGAACAGCAGGTTGGACAGTGACGGCACCAGCACCACCACCGAATGGCTCTGCGCCGAGGCCAGTGCGCGGGCGGCGGGGTTGACTACATAGTTGAGTTCAAGCGCAGCTTTCTGCACTTTTTCCACCAGTTCGGTGGCCACCGTGCTTACCCCGCGCAAGGCGCGCGAGGCAGTGATCGGGCTGACGCCGGCCAGGCGGGCTACTTCGTTGAGGGTCGGACGGCCGGTGGTGCGGGTATTTTTATCGTTCTTGGGGGAGGTCATCGGGCGGCTTGCCAAACAAAAATCAAGGCACTAAGGTAGCGCTGTCCTGATGCAGCTGCAAATGCGTGAGCGCGGTCCTGCCTGATCTGTGCTCTTTGGCGTCGGGAACAAACCTGCTGCAACCCAAAAAAACGACAAGAAGGCGTCGGCAACTTCTGCCTGTGCACTAGAGTCATAGCTAGCAAAGGTAGCGCTGTCTGCGCGCTGAGGTGTTATATGAGTCATCCCATCACCGCCCTGGTCATCATGGGCGTTGCCGGTTGCGGCAAGACGTGCGTCAGCCAGGCCCTGTGCCAATTGAGCGGCGCCACTGCCATTGAAGGCGATACTTTTCATCCGGCCGCGAACATCGAAAAGATGAGCGCGGGGATCCCCCTGAACGACGAAGACCGCGCCGGCTGGCTCGACAGCCTGTGCGATGAACTGCGTCGCGTCGATGCCCAAGGCCAGCGCCCGGTGTTGACCTGCTCGGCCCTTAAACACAGTTACCGCGAACGTCTGCGCAGTGCCTTGCCGGGCCTGGGTTTCGTGTTTCTTGAATTGACTCCGGAAGTCGCCGCCGAGCGCGTATCGCACCGCCCGGGCCACTTCATGCCGGCGACGTTGATCGAAAGCCAGTTCGCCACCCTCGAATCGCCCAAGGGCGAGCCGCTGACTCTGCCGCTCAATGCCTCGATTCACAGCGTTGAAGAGCTGGCCCTGCAGGCTCACGTCTGGTGGCAGGCCAACGGCCTGAAACAGGCGATATGAGCATGTTGAAAAAGACAGCGCTGTCCTCCCGACTTCTGTTCAACCCGCTTTAATAACAACAACAATCCAGGAGACACCCCCCATGTTTGGCATGTCCCACGAGACGTTCCTGCTGCTCGATGCAGTGGTCACGGTAATCGGCCTGATTATCCTGATCACCAAATTCAAGATTCACCCTTTTATCGCCCTGACCATCGCCGCCGCCTTCCTCGGCCTGACTTCCGGCATGCCGATCAATACCATCATCAAGGCGTTCCAGGACGGCTTCGGTGGCGTGCTCGGTTTTGTCGGCATCATCCTCGCCCTCGGCACCATGCTCGGCAAAATGATGGCCGAATCCGGCGGCGCCGATCAGATCGCCCAGACCCTGATCCGCGCCTTCGGCAAGGACAAGGTGCAGTGGGCGATGATGTTCGCTGCGTTCCTGGTGGGTATCCCGCTGTTCTTCGAAATCGGCTTCGTGCTGCTGATTCCGCTGGTGTTCATCGTCGCCCGTCGCACTGGCGTATCGATCATCAAGATCGGTATCCCGCTGCTCGCCGGCCTCTCTGCGGTGCACGGTCTGGTACCGCCGCACCCAGGCCCGCTGCTGGCCATCGGTGTGTTCGGCGCTGACATCGGCAAGACCATTCTCTACGGTCTGATCGTTGCGCTGCCGACCGCCATCATTGCCGGTCCGATCTTCGGTACCTTCATCGCCAAGCACATTCCTGGCCACCCGAATCAGGAGCTGGTCGATCAACTGGCCCGCGAAAACGATTCGGCCAACCTGCCGAGCTTCAGCATCACTCTGGTCACCGTGCTGTTGCCGGTGTTCCTGATGCTGCTGAAAACCTTCGCTGACGTAGCGCTGCCGGACGGCAATTTCTTCCGCATCTGGATGGACATGATCGGCCACCCGATCTCCGCATTGCTGCTGGCATTGCTGCTGTCGCTGTACACCTTCGGCTACAAGCAGGGCATCGGTTCCAACCAGATGCTCAAATGGCTCGACGCAAGCCTGGCGCCTACCGCTGCGATCATTCTGATCATTGGTGCGGGCGGTGGCTTCAAGCAGATGCTGGTGACCAGTGGCGTGGGTGATGTGATCGGCCACATGGCGGTCAGCGCACAGATCTCGCCGATCCTGCTGGCCTGGCTGGTGGCGGCGGTGATCCGTATCGCAACCGGTTCGGCGACCGTGGCGACCATCACTGGCGCCGGCATTGTGGTGCCGGTTGTCGGCATGATTCCGGGCGTCAACCGTGAGCTGCTGGTGCTGGCCACCGGCGCCGGTTCGCTGATTCTGTCCCACGTCAACGACGCAGGTTTCTGGCTGGTCAAGCAGTACTTCAACATGACTGTGGCCGAAACCTTCAAGACCTGGACCGCGATGGAAACCATTCTGTCGGTAGTGGGCCTGGGCTTTATCCTGCTGTTGTCGCTGTTCGTTTAAACGGCAGTTTGCAGGCACAAAAAAACCGCAGTGATGCGGTTTTTTTGTGGGTGGATTTCGTGGTTCACCCAAAACCAATGTGGGAGCGAGCCTGCTCGCGAAGGGGCCAGGTCAGCCAGCCAATATGCTGACTGACCCACCGCTTTCGCGAGCAGGCTCGCTCCCACAGGGGGCAGGTGTCAGGCAGGAGATTTCGGATTGAAGCCATCCGCGCGGAACATCCCGCGAATCCCGCGCACGGCCTGACGAATGCGGTCCTGATTTTCGATCAGGGCAAAGCGCACATGATCATCGCCGTACTCGCCAAAACCCACCCCCGGCGAGACGCAGACCTTGGCCTCGGCCAGCAGTTTCTTGGCGAACTCCAGCGAACCCAGATGCGCATACGCCTGGGGAATCTTCGCCCAGACGTACATCGAAGCCTTCGGATTCTCGACCATCCAGCCCAGCTCATGCAGGCCTTTGACCAGCACGTTACGGCGCTGACGATACTGCTCGGCGATGTCGCGCACGCACTGTTGATCGCCTTCCAGCGCGGCAATCGCCGCCACTTGCAGTGGGGTGAAAGTGCCGTAGTCGTGGTAGCTCTTGATCCGCGCCAAGGCGTTGACCAGTTCTGGATTGCCGACCATGAAACCGATGCGCCAGCCGGCCATGTTGTAGCTCTTGGACAGGGTGAAAAACTCCACCGCAATGTCCTTGGCCCCGGGCACCTGCATGATCGACGGTGCTTTCCAGCCGTCGTAGACGATGTCGGCGTACGCCAGGTCGTGGATGACCAACACGTCGTATTGCTTGGCCAGGGCGATCACCCGCTCGAAGAAATCCAGTTCCACACACTGTGCAGTCGGGTTCGACGGGAAGCCGAGGATCATCATTTTTGGCTTGGGGATCGAACCGCGAATGGCGCGCTCCAGCTCATCGAAGAAATCCACCCCCGGCACCAGCGGCACCGAACGCACCTGAGCGCCGGCAATCACTGCGCCGTAAATGTGGATCGGATAGCTCGGGTTCGGCACCAGCACGGTGTCGCCCTGGTCCAGTGTCGCCAGCATCAAATGCGCCAGGCCTTCCTTGGAGCCGATGGTGACAATGGCTTCGCTTTCCGGGTCGATATCGACTTCGTAGCGCTGCTTGTACCAATTGGAAATCGCCCGGCGCAGGCGTGGAATGCCTTTGGACGTCGAGTAACCGTGGGTGTCCTCACGTTGGGCGACCTGCACCAGTTTTTCGACAATGTGCGGCGGCGTGGCGCCGTCGGGATTGCCCATGCTCAGGTCGATGATGTCTTCACCACGGCGGCGAGCGGCCATCTTCAGCTCGGCGGTGATGTTGAAAACGTAAGGGGGGAGTCGATCTATGCGCGCAAAGCGGCGCGGCGAACCTTGTTCGGCCATTGTTGCCTCGGATAACGTAAGCGCCCGGAACCGTCCGAGCGACGCTGGTCACTGCGGTGACCTGTGGCGGAAGATAAGGGCAGTGATGGCATACTGTCCAGCGCGGTTGTAAACATTTTTTTCAAGGAAAATCGGTCAATGGAATTCACCAGCGGCTTCTTGCTGAGCCTTTCGCTGTGCCTGGATATCGGCGTAGCCAACATCGCAATGATCACCCTGGCCATGCAGCGCGGCTACTTTCAGGGCTTCGCCCTGGGCCTGGGCACCTGCGTCGGCGACCTGATCTACGCGGTGCTGGCACTGGCCGGCATGACCGTTCTGCTGCAATACGAAACCGTGCGCTGGGTGCTATGGATTGGCGGTTCGGCGCTGCTGATCTACTTCGCGGCCAAGATGATTTATTCGGCAATTCACCACGAAGCGCTGCTGGCGGAAACCGCGGAAGTGGGGCAGAACTCCCATCGCAAGGAATTCTTTCGCGGCATCTTCCTCGCCATGTCGTCGCCGAGTGCGATTCTCTGGTTTGCTGCGGTTGGCGGCACGTTGATTGCGCGATCCGGTGGCGGTGGTCCGTTGAGTTCGGCGCTGTTTTTGGGCGGCTTTCTCTGCGCCGGGCTGCTGTGGTCGGCCGGTCTGTGCTTCGCGGCAAGCCACGGCGGCAAGCTGCTGGGCGACAAGCTGCTGCGTTACTCCTACTTGGCATCGGCGGCGATCTTCTGCTATTTCGCGGTCTACGTGATCGTTTCCGGGTACAACGAGTTTGTCGGCTCGGGCGCCGTCGAGCAGTTGCATGCGCTGTAAACGTGCGAAACGGATCGGGCTTTCTATACTCCCAGCCGAACCCACTTTTGCGTTCTGAGGAGTCGCGTCATGGATGAACAACCACGCGTCGAATTGGCTGGGCCGCGCTTCGAACACGGGCAATTTCTGCTGATTGCCGGTTTCGGCGGGCGATTCACTCAGGGGACCACCGACAACATTCCCGCGTTGTGGAAAAAACTGATCCCGCACTTGGGAAAAATCCCCGCGCAAGTCAATGAAGTGACCTACGGCGTTTGCTGCAACGCGGACGGCGAGGGCGGTTTCGAATACATCGCCGGGGTGCAGATCGACAAGCTCGACGACCTGCCGGAAAAGTACCGCTGGGTTGAAATCCAGCCGCAGAAATATGCGGTGTTCGAGCACAAAGGGTCACTGGCGCAACTCCCTGACACCTTCCAGTACATCTGGAACACCTGGCTGCCGCAGTCCGCTTACGAAGCGGCGGATGCGCCGGAATTCGAGCGCTACAGCGAGGATTACAACCCGAAACTCAATACCGGCACCCTGGAAATCTGGCTGCCGATCAAGGCTTGAGCGGTGTAACAATCGAGGCGGAGCATGTCCGCCCCGGTGGTTCTGCTTTATGCTGGCGGGCCTTGTTTCCACAGATTTTTGAGCTGCCATGAACACCGTGATCCGCAACGTCAGCGCCGCCGACCTCGACCGCTGCTACGCCATCGAAACCGACGCCTATGAAGGCGACGAAGCCGCTACCCGCGAAAAGATCGCCACGCGCATCGCCACCTGGCCGGACGGCTTCATCGTCGCAGAGGTGGACGGTGTGGTCGCCGGTTTCATCAATTCCGGCGCGGCGTTCGACGTGCAGATGTCCGACGAGGCCTTCAAGGAGCTGATCGGCCACGACCCGAAAGGGCCGAACGTGGTGATCATGTCGGTGGTGGTGCACCCGGATTACCAAGGGCAGGGCCTGGCCAAGCGCCTGCTCGGCGAATTCATCGAGCGCATGCGTGCGATGGACAAAGCGACAATTCATCTGATGTGCAAAGAGCAACACATTGCGTTGTACGCCGGGTTTGGCTTTGCTTACATCAAACCGTCGGAGTCCGACCACGGCGGCATGGCGTGGCACGAGATGATCCTGACCCTCTGAAGCCAACACCTATCGAAACTGCCTGATCGTTCCCACGCTCCGCGTGGTAATGCAGCCGGGGACGCTCCGCGTCCCAAAAGCGTGACGCAGAGCGTCACAAAGAGGCGTTCCCACGCGGAGCGTGGGAACGATCAGGGGATACTCAGAAGAACAGCCCCATCCGCCGCTCGTAACCGATCCGGCCCTTGTACGCTTCGCCGCTGTCGACATAGCCATGCTTGGCGTACAGCGCAATCGCCGCCTCGTTATCAGCGTCCACCGACAATTCCAGTCCTTTGATTTCCGGCCACGCTTCACGGGCGACAGCGGGCAGCGCTTGCAGGCAAGCCTTGCCGTAACCCTTGCCCTGCGCTCGGCGATCGACCTGCAGCGCATGCAACGTGGCGCTGTGTTCGTCGGCCCAGTCGGGCAACACCGGCGGGCGCTTGAGCAGCAGAAACGCTACCGGTACGTCGTCCGCCAGGAGGGCAAAACCCTTTACGCCGGGGCCGGGTTTCGACAGCAGGGTGTGCAAGGCACCGTGGATGTCGCCGGAGAATTTGATCTGCTCGGGGTGGATTTCAATGGCCTCGACTTGCTGACGCTGTAAAGGGCTGAGGCTGTCGTAAGGCACGAGTTGGGCTGACACGGGAATTTCCTTTTTCCTACAAAGAGTGAGCCTCGGATTCTAGCGAGATTGTCGTCGGCGAAATTTTTTTGTTTGCCCTGTCGATCCGCGCATTGGGCAAACGACTAAGGGTGTCTTCACAACAAAAACCACGGAGAACACCATGAGCGCACAAAGCGAGATCCAGACTCTGATCAACACCTATCGCGAAGCGGTAATGGCCAAGGACGTCGAGAAAGTCATGGCCCTGTACGCCGACGACATCGTCTCGTTCGATGCGATCAAGGCCCTGCAATTCAAAGGCAAAGCGGCGTACCGCGCGCACTGGGTCGAGTGCATGGAAATGTGCCCCGGCCCGCACATCTTCGAGTTCCATGAAATCGCCATCGAAAGTGCCGACAACATCGCTTTCGCCCATTGGGTAGCCAACTGCGGCGGCACCAATGACAAAGGCGAAACCCAGAGTTGCTGGATGCGTGTCACCGCCTGTTACCGGCAAATCGGCGGGGCGTGGAAGATTGCCCACGAGCACTGGTCGGCACCGTTCGATCCGATGAGCGGCGCGACGCTGTTCGATGTGCAGCCCTGATCTTCAGCCATAGTTGATCCGTTCGAATCAGGAGATCGCCATGAAATATCTATGCCTGGTCTACAGCGATGAACGCCTGCTGCACACCTCGCCCGACAGCCCGGAGGACGCCGAATGCTGGGCCTACGCCGAGTCGATTCAGGGCAGCGGGCGGATGATCGCCGCCGAAGCGCTGGAATCGGTGGAGACCGCCACCACGGTACGCATGCGCAACGGCAAGGTGTCGATCACCGACGGGCCTTTCGCTGAAACCAAGGAGCAACTGGCCGGTTTCTACCTGATCGATGCCAAGGATCTCAACGAAGCCATCCAGGTCGCCGGCAATATTCCGGCAGCGCGGGTGGGCAGCGTTGAAGTGCGCCCGGTGCGGCAGTTGAATGTCTGACGTCAGGGCGCGGGTCGAGCAGGTCTACCGCGAGGATTCGCGGCGGATTCTGGCCACGCTGATCCGCCTGCTCGGTGATTTCGACCTCGCCGAAGAAGCCTTGCACGAGGCGTTCTTCGTCGCGGTCGAGCGCTGGCAGCGCGACGGCGTGCCGGACAACCCGCGCACCTGGCTGGTCTCGACCGGACGTTTCAAAGCCATCGATGTGCTGCGCCGGCGCGCCCGGTTCAAGGCGTCGCAACCGTTGCTGCTGGCACAACTCGATGAGCTGGAACAGGCTGACTGGAGTGGCGAAGACGTGGAAGACGATCGCTTGCGGCTGATCTTCACCTGCTGCCACCCGGCACTGGCGGCGGATGCGCAGGTGCCGCTTACCTTGCGTGAAGTCTGCGACCTCACCACCGAGGAAATCGCCCGTGCTTTTCTCTCGGCGCCGGCGGCGATTGCCCAGCGTATCGTCCGCGCGAAAGCCAAGATCCGCGACGCGAAAATCCCTTATCAAGTACCCACGCTGAACGAATTGCCCGAGCGCCTGGACAGCGTGTTGCGGGTGATTTATCTGGTGTTCAACGAGGGTTATTCGGCATCGGTCGGCACTGAGCTGACCCGCGAGGATCTGACGCGCGAAGCGATTCGCCTCGGGCGCTTGTTGATGGAGTTGCTGCCTGAGCCGGAAGTCATGGGTCTGCTGGCGCTGATGCTGCTGCACGAATCACGTCGACCGGCGCGCACTTCGCCGAGCGGTGAACTGGTATTGCTCGACGATCAGGATCGCTCGTTGTGGGATGCCGGGTTGATGGCCGAAGGCTGCGCGCTGGTCGAGCGCGCCCTGAGTACGCGACGCTTCGGGCCATATTGCCTGCAAGCGGCGATTGCAGCGGTGCATGCGGAAGCGCCGTCGGCGGCGGAAACGGACTGGCAGCAGATTGTCGGTCTGTACGACGTGTTGCTGCGTGCAGTGCCGTCGCCGGTGATCGAGCTGAACCGGTCGGTGGCGGTGGCCAAGCGGGATGGGGCGTTGGCGGGATTGTTGTTGATTGAAGGGATTTTAGCGCGAGGGGAGTTGCAGGATTACCACTTGGCGCATTCGGCGCGGGCGGAGTTTTGCCGGCAATTGGGCCGAGTGGAGCAGGCGCGGGCAGCGTATCAGCGGGCGCTGGAGCTGACGCGGCAGGAGCCGGAGCGGCGGTTTATTCGAGGACGGATCATGGCGCTGGAAATGCTCTGACCTTGGCGCTCTGGCGATTGGGGGCAGTCTGTGGATTGCCCTCACCCTAACCCTCTCCCAAAGGGAGAGGGGACTGATCGGGGGATATTGGAGGGATTCACCGACTTGAACGAATTGTCTTGAATCCATAATCGATAAGGTTTTTCAGGTCGATGCATAACGCCAGACACTTCGGTCGGCCCCCTCTCCCAAAGGGAGAGGGGGCTGATTGGGGGGATATTGGAGGGATTCACCGAATTGACCGAATTGTCTTGAATCCATAATCGATAAGGTTTTTCAGGTCGATGCATAACGCCAGACACTTCGGTCGGCCCCCTCTCCCAAAGGGAGAGGGGGCTGATTGGGGGGATATTGGAGGGATTCACCGACTTGAACGAATTGTCTTGAATCCATAATCGATAAGGTTTTTCAGGTCGATGCATAACGCCAGACACTTCGGTCGGCCCCCTCTCCCAAAGGGAGAGGGGGCTGATTGGGGATATTGGAGGGATTCACCGACTTGAACGAATTGTCTTGAATCCATAATCGATAAGGTTTTTCAGGTCGATGCATAACGCCAGACACTTCGGTCGGCCCCCTCTCCCAAAGGGAGAGGGGACTGATTGGGTGGATATTGGAGGGATTACCGACTTGAACGAATTGTCTTGAATCCATAATCGATAAGGTTTTTCAGGTCGATGCATAACGCCAGACACTTCGGTCGGCCCCCTCTCCCTCCGGGAGAGGGCTGGGGTGAGGGGCTTTTGATCTTATTCGAGCATCTTGCTGAGCAACCAGCTCCCCGCCGGCCCCGGCGGATACAAGCGCGACCACAAGGCGTCGACAAACACCGGTTTCGGCCAGCCGCGCACGTCGAGCTCTATCAGCAAATCATTGGCATAACGCTGCACCAGCCACCGTGGCAACGGTGCCCAGCCAAAACCCTTTTCAGCCATTTCCAGCAGCATCAGATAACTCGGCGCCGACCACACCCGGCCTTTGCCACGGCTGTCATACGGATTGACGATGGTTGCCAGGCGCAGCTCGCGATGTTGCTCGAGAATCTGCTGATCGACATGCTCAAGCTTCGCCAACGCATGCTCACGGCTGACGAACAAGGCAATCTCCGTGCGCTCGGCCACCGTCGAGGTCACAAGGTCCGGCGGGTAGCTGTCCTGCATTTCCGCGAAGGCCAGATGCGCCCGGCCACGCTGGACCAGTTCGATCAGGTCTTCGCATTCGGCAATCAGGCATTCCAGCTCAAGCTCCGGATAACGCTGCTCGAAACCCACCAGTGCCGCCTCGAAACGATACGACTGATAAGTGTCGGAAATCGCCACGGTCAGCTTCGGCTCGACGCCCTGCGCCAATTGCCGTGCGCTCATCTCTAGGCGACTGGTGGCGGCCAGAATCGCCTCGGCTTTCTGCAGCATCACGTGGCCGGCGGGGGTGAGCGTGGGCTTGCGGCTGCTGCGGTCGAACAGCTGCAGATCCAGATCGATCTCCAGGCTTGCCACTGCCGCGCTGATGGTCGACTGACTGCGCCCCAACTTGCGCGCCGCCGCTGAGAACGAGCCTTGCGTCGCTGCCTGGACAAATGCCAACAGCACTTCCTGCGAAGCCATGAACTATCGCCTTGATCGATGGTTATTGGTTATGAAGTATCGGTATTCAGTTGGATCATGGCAACCATCGTCAAACAAGGAGTCAGGCCATGACCGCCCACAAGTCGCTCACCGAACGTGTTTTCCAGGCTGTTGGTTTCGAGTTTCTTGCCATCCTCATCTGCACACCGCTGCTCGCGTGGATCATGCAAAAACCGCTGCTCGACATGGGCGCGGTCACCGTGCTGATTGCGATATTGGCACTGGCGTGGAACGTGGTGTTCAACCGTTTTTTCGACCGTGCTCTGGCGCGGATGAATCTGCCGCACAACGCCTGGGTGCGGGTGGTGCATGCGCTGTTGTTCGAAGGTGGACTGATCGTGATGGGCGTGCCGCTGATAGCCTGGTGGCTGTCGGTCAGCCTGTGGCAGGCGTTGTTGCTCGACATTGGCGTGTTGCTGTTCTTCCTGCCGTACACCTATGTCTATCACTGGGGTTATGACGTACTGCGCGAGCGCTTCATGACCCGCCGCACATGTGAAAGCTGAGGTAAACCTGTGGTGAGGGGATAAATTCCCTCACCACAAAGGTGAGTCATCGCACACAAAGTCAGAGGAACATGCCGCCGGATGCCTCGACCCGCTGACCATTGATCCACTGTCCACCCTCTGACAGCAGCAGCGCCAGTGCACCGCCAATATCATCTGGTTGGCCGACGCGACCCAGCGCAGTGTTGCTGGCAACCATCGCGTTGACCGCGCTGTTATCGCGCACCGTGCCACCGCCAAAATCGGTTTCAATCGCGCCCGGCGCCAGAACGTTCACGCCAATCTGCCGCGCACCCAACTCTTTCGCCTGATAACGCGTCAGCACTTCCATCGCACCTTTCATCGCCGCATAGGCGCCGTACCCCGGCAGGCTGAAGCGGGTCAGGCCGCTGGAGATATTGACGATGCGCCCACCATCATTGATCAGCGGCAGCAGTTGCTGAGTCAGGAAGAACGGTCCTTTCAACTGCACGTTCATCAGCAGATCGAACTGCTCAGGGGTGGTCTCGCTGAACAGCGCATGCACGCCGACCCCGGCGTTGTTGATAAGGAAGTCAAAGCGCTGGCGCTGAAAAGTCTGTTCCAGTGCTTGTTCAACCTGCTCGGCAAACGCGGCGAAGTTTTCGCTGCGGCCGACGTCCAGTTGCAGCATCGCCGCGTTCGCGCCGCGTGCCTGTAATTCGCTGACCAGAGTTTGCGCCTCGTCGGCGCGGCTGTTGTAGGTGCCGATGATGTCGATGCCTTGCGCGGCGAGGTGCAGGGCGGCGCTGCGGCCCAGGCCACGACTGGCGCCAGTGATCAGTGCGATTTTGCGGTTCATGCTGACTTCCTCGATTGCGTTGAGTGGGGATGGAAGAAGTTTATTTATCCGCCCTGAGGTGATAAACACGGCAAAAGCGGAATCACTGATCGGCTCAGCCGAACAATCACCGGGGCTTGTCATGAACAAACTGGAACTGCTGCGCACCTTCGTCCGGGTCAGCGAACTGTCGAGTTTCACTCTCGCCGGTGAAAGCCTCGGCCTGCCGCGCTCCACGGTGTCCGAACAGGTGCAGGCGCTCGAAGCCTTGCTCGGCACGCGGCTGTTGCAGCGCACCACGCGCAAGGTGCAGGCCACTCAGGATGGACTGGTGCTGTATGAGCGCAGCAAGGATCTGCTCTCGCACATGGATGAAATCGAGGGGCTGTTTCGTCAGGACGAGGCGTCGCTGACCGGGCGTATTCGTGTCGACATGCCGAACATCCTCGCGCGACGGCTGATCCTGCCGCGCCTGCCGGAATTCATGGATCGCCACCCGAATCTGCAGATGGAAATCAGCAGCACCGATCGCCGTGTCGATCTGCTCAGCGAAGGTTTCGACTGCGTGTTACGCATCGGCGCGCAGCCGGATCAGTCGGTGGTCGCCCGGCATCTTGGCGACTTCCCGATGGTCAACTGCGCCAGCCCGGCTTACCTGCAACGTTACGGCGTGCCGCAGACCATCGAGGATCTGGCGCAGCATCGGCTGGTGCATTACGTCGGCGTACTGGGCTCGCGTTCGGAAGGGTTTGTCTATGAGGAGGGTGGCGAAGTGCGGCGCGTGGCGATGGCCGGCAGTGTCACGGTCAACAGCACCGACGCCTATGAAGCGGCGTGCCTGGGCGGCTTCGGGCTGACCCAGGTGCCACGTACCGGCATGCAGCCGCATCTGGAAAATGGCGAACTGGTGACAGTGCTCGCGCAATACACCGCACCGCCGATGGCGATTTCCTTGCTGTACGCACGGCAACGGCATTTGCCGCTGCGGGTGCGGGTGTTTATGGATTGGCTCGGCGATGTCGTTCGTTCAACGCTCTGACTTCTCACCTTGGCCAGAACTGTGGGAGCGAGCCTGCTCGCGAAAGCGCCATGTCATTCAACATTGATTTATCTGACACACCGACTTCGCGAGCAGGCTCGCTCCCACAGTGAGGGCTGTGTTGTGTGTGGGATTTGCGCTCAGTAATCCCCACGCTTGCGAAACGCCCAACGCCCGGCAATCACGGTGAACGTCGCCACCAGCGCGACCAGCACCCAAAATCCATGCGGGTCCTGCGACAGCGGTACACCCCCCACATTCATGCCGAAAAAACCGGCAATGATGTTGATCGGCAAGGCCAGCACCGTTACCACCGTCAGGGTGAACAGCGTGCGGTTGCTTTGTTCGTTGAGGTTGGCGGCGATCTCTTCCTGCAGCAATTTGATCCGCTCGCCGAGGGCGGTGAGGTCGTTGATGATCAGCGCAAACTCCTCGGTGGATTTGCGCAACTCCTTGACGTCCTCCTTCTGCAACCACGGCGGCGGACGATTGAGCAGGCGCAGCAACGACCCCGGTTCCAACGCCAGCAGCCGTTGCAGTCGCACCAGCACGCGACGGTTGGCGCCAAGTTCGGCGCGGTTGGTCGACAGGCGTGAAGACAACAATTCGTCTTCGACCTGATCGACACTCAGGCTGGTCTTGCGCACGATCTGCGTCAGCACCTCACCTTGATCGCGCAGCAGATGCACGAGCAATTCCGAGGGCGAGCGAAAGCACTCGCCGGCCTTTACCGACGAGCGCAATTTATCTACCGAATGCAGCGGTTGCAGGCGCGCGCTGACGATCAGTTTGCTGCGCACGCAGACCCACAGCGTCGACACGTCGGAGGAGACCATGCTGCTGAGGTTGAACACCACATCGTTGACCACCGCCAGCAGCGCCGAATCGACATGCTCGATGCGTGTCGAACGCGAACCTTCGTGCAACGCCTCGAAAAATTCCTCGGGCAATTGCAGATGACTTTTCATCCAGCGCTCGCACGCGGCATGGGCCAGGTTCAGGTGCAGCCAGAGGAATTCGCCACTGTCGCTGTCGTCCTGCAAACAGCGCAAAGCCGTCGCCGAATCGATCTCGCGACCGCGCTCCCCGGGCAGAAAACGAAAGCCGTAGAGCAAGCCAAACAGGTCCGGGTCGCGATGGCTGATATCGAGGCTGTGGTTCATGGCGGCTCGCTGCGAGGAGGGTGTCTGGGGCAGGATTTTCAGGTTCACCGGAGCGGCATCATCGCAAGCTCACATGACCGTTTTGTGACAGCAAAATGACGGCAAATCAAAGCGTTACCGGCTGTCGGAAGTTTCTCAAGGAAGGCTCTGGCGCGCCGATCTCAGGTGAGTTAGGTTGCGCGCCATTGGCCTATGGCCATGGTACGTCGACAGGGAAGTCCGGCCATTTTTCACGTCCGTTCGGGCGTGCCTCATCCCTGCTTCGAGTACCTTGCAATGCTGCAAAAATCCCTGAGAGCGCAAATTCTCGCCCTGTTGAGCGGCAGTCTGCTGGCGATATTGTTGATCGCGCTGGCCTGCTTTCATTTCCTCTCCAACGGCGTGCAAAGCTATAGCCAGTTGATCGCCGGCCCGTTGCACACTTCGCAACTGATCGATGAAGCCAACCTGCAATTCAAGGTGCAGGTGCAAGAGTGGAAAAACGTCTTGCTGCGCGGCAAGCAACCAGCGGACCTGGCGAAATACTGGAGCCAGTTCGAAGAGCGTCAGCGCGACGTGCAGAACATTCTCGGCGAACTGGCCGGCCAGAAAGGCATCGAGGCAACTCTCAAATCCCGCATCGAACGCTTGCGCGAAGAGCATCGCCAGTTGGGTACTGCCTACCAGAAAGGCCGCGATGCCTACGTGGCTGCCGGTGGTGATCCGAGCGCCGGCGACGCTGCTGTCAAAGGCGTCGACCGCGCCACCAGCGAGCAGATGAGTGCATTGGTTGCCGAGCTGCGCGAGCAGGGCACCGCGCAATCGGCGTTGATCAGTGCCAGCGCTGAGCGCACCGTGTGGCTGGGGCTGTTGGTGATGCTCGCGTCAGGCTTGTTGATCGGTCTGCTGAGCCTGTGGCTGGTCAGCCGCAACCTGATCGAGCCGATCCGCAACCTCATCGATTACGTCACCCGCTTGAGCCGTGGCCAGTTGGCCGAACGTGTTGTCAGCGAGCGTCGCGATGAACTGGGCAACCTCGCTGCCGCAGCGAACACTCTGCGCGATTTTCTGGCGGACACCTTCACTCGCTTGCAACGCAGCGCCGGTGATCTGGACAGCGCCAGCGGCGAGTTGAACGCCATTGCCACGACCATGGCCGGCGGCACCAGCGAGCAATTCAACCGCACTGATCAAGTGGCCACGGCGATGAACGAAATGTCCGCCACGGCCCAGGAAGTCGCCCGTCACGCCGCCGATGCCGCACGTGCTGCCGACGATGCCGATCAGTCGGCGCAGCAGGGTGAAAAGGTCATGCAAACCACCATTCACTCGATCACGCAGATGCGCGGCGAAATCGCCAACACCGCCACGGTGATCCGTCGACTGGAAGCCGACAGCGGTCGTATCGGCAAGGTGCTGGAAGTGATTCGTGGCATCGCCGAACAGACCAATCTGCTGGCGCTCAACGCGGCCATCGAAGCGGCGCGGGCGGGTGAGGCCGGGCGTGGTTTTGCCGTCGTCGCCGATGAGGTGCGCAACCTCGCTCAGCGCACGGCGGAGTCGATCATCGAGATCAACCAGATCATTCAGAACGTGCAGACCGGCGCTGTCGATGCCGCGCAGGCTATCGAGAGCGGTCAGGCGCGCAGTGATGAAAGTGTCGAGCAAGTCACCCAGGCCGGCGCGATGCTGGAGCGCATCACCTTGGCGGTGGAGGCGATTCGCGACATGAACCGTCAGATCGCCACAGCGGCAGAAGAGCAGACTTCAGTGGCCGAGGATATCTCGCGCAACCTGACTGAAATCACCGCGATTGCCAGCACCAACCTGGACAACGTGCAGCGCACCGAAAGTGCCAGTCAGAATTTGCATGGGTTGTCGGGGCAGTTGAATGAGGTGACGGCGCGGCTCAGTGCCTGATTTTGGCTGGCGGTTTGTCAGCCCCTCACCCTAACCTTCTCCCAGAGGGAGAGGGGACTGACCGTGTTGATTGTTCGAGATTCGCCGACCTGAAATGCCGAGGCGTACTCAGGCTGGTAGTCGTTTGTGATGGCTTTTTAATTTTGAGGCGTACTCAGGCTCCGAAATTTCCCCGATCTGCTCCCTTTCCCCCTCGCCCCCTTGGGGAGAGGGCTGGGGTGAGGGGGTAAAGTTTTCACTGACAACTCATCAACAAAGCCAAACGCAAATCATAAAAAAACCGCACGATCCTAAATCGTGCGGCTCTTTAACAGCGGTCTATCAAGTGTCTTGCTTGTCGCTCAGCACTTTACCGGTGGTGGCATCAAAGTCCACGTCGAACTCTTTGCCGTCAGCAGTTTTAAGTTCAACTTCATACTCATAACCATTGAAGTGGTTATCCAGGTCGGTGTCGGTAATCGTTGCGCCCGGGTGCAGTTTCAGTGCTTCGGCGTTCATCGATTCCAGCGACTTGATCTTGCCGTCCTTGACCAGTTGCGGGATCTGGTCGATGCGAACATCAGCCTGAGCCAGGCCAGCGGTGAGGGTCAGGGCAGCGGCGGTAAACAGGGCAGTCAAAGTTTTCATCGGTTCATTCCTTGGCAGTGCGTTGAAGTGGTTGATCTGTGTAAGTGGGTTCAGATTAACCAGCGCAACTTAATTCACCCTTAAATCTCTGCTTCGCGATAAAACTGCTCTTTGTGGGAGCGAGCCTGATCGTGAAGCAGGCGACTCGATAACAAGTCAGAAACCGTTCTTCTTCAAAACATCGTCAATGCTGCCAGCCGCCGGACGCTTATAAAACTTCAACAGTTCACTGGCGCGGTTGGTAAAGATGCCGTCGACACCCGCTGCCATGACTTTTTCGTAGTCCACCGGCTCGTCGACCGTATAAACGTGCACCAGCATGCCCTGATCGTGGGTGTACTGATTCATCCATGGCTGCACCAGGTCGGAGTAACTCTGATCACCACCATGAGTCAGCTTCGCCGAAGGGCCGGTGCCGATCGCGCCCTGGGCTTTGGCGTAATCGACCCATTGCTTGAATTCCGCTTCTGACTTCGGTTCCTGCTTGCCGTAGAAAACGTTTTTGTCTTTCTCGCCGGACGCGGCAAACGTCACCGCAGATTTAGGCTCGATGCTGCCTTCGCCGACCCACAACAGCAGGATCTTCGGCACTTGCGGCATTTCCTTCTCCAGCAATTGCAGGCTGTTCTTATCGAAGGTCTGCAGGATCACCTTGCCTTTGCCCTGACCGACGCCCAGCGCACTTTTCGCCAGTTTCGAGCCGGCCGGACTGAGCCAGCCGCGATCCTGCAGTTTTTCCTTCAGGTCATGTTCGATGCCGGGAAACAGCTGCGGCTCTTTGGTTTCGATGTACAGGCCCGGCTTGTGCTGCGGGTTGGCGCGGGCGATGTCGATGATTTCATCGAGGGTAAGAATTTTCAGTCCGGCGTAGGAAGGTCGCGCGCGATCCGGGTATTTAGTGTTGAACCAGCTGCCGGCATCGAGGGTTTTCAGTTCGGCCATGGTGAACGCGGTGGCCGGGCTGTCCTTGCGCTCGGGGAATTTGCTGGCGACGTCGGTGGTGCGTTGCAGGTTGTCGTCGTGCAGGGCGAAGAGCACGCCGTCCTTGCTGCGCTGCAAATCCATTTCCAGGTAATCGGCGCCGAGGTCACGGGCCAGTTTGTAGGCCGCAGCGGTGGATTCCGGGGCATCGAACGACGCGCCACGGTGGGCAATCACCGCCGGATGCGGAATGCCATGGGCGGCAGCGATTGCCTTGGGCTCGGGGTGGCTGGCGGCATGCGCCTGACCGAGGCCGAACAACAGACTCAGCACCAGAGCGCTTCGGGTAAAAGTGGCAGGCATGGTCGAGTTCCTTTCGCAGGTTTTTTTCGAGACGTACCTTTTAACAATTGACGCGCCGCAGGGCTATCGCCAGACCGACATAAAGCGAGCAAAACGGAAATTTCCTGCACTTTTGTGGCGCTGTTTGCAGTACGCTTGCCCACGGCATATGCCCCGGCAGAGGGCGCGCCGCTACATTGCCCTGCGTGTAAACCATCATCATCTTTCGTGAGGTTTACCATGCGCATCACCTCCCAACTCATCTGCCAGGCCGCCGACGATCTCAAAGGCTTCGTCGGCCTCAATCGCAAGACCGGCCAATACATCGTGCGCTTCAGCGAAGATTCGTTCGGCATGGACGTGGCCGACGACGGCATCATCCCGGCCAGTGAATTCGTCTGGGCGAGCGCGTCGGAAACCACCATGACGCTCAAGCGCGAGTTGATTCAGTTGCTGCTCGATCAACACATCGACGACCGCATCAACATCACCGAGCCGTTGCGGGTTTACATGAGCAAGGTTGAAGTGCCGGAGATTGTGGCGGTGCGGAGTCTGGTGCGCGGTTGAGGTTTTGCTGTGTGGTTGCGGGCCTCTTCGCGAGCAGGCTCGCTCCCACAGGGATTTCGTGAACGCCACAGATCCAATGTGGGAGCGAGCCTGCTCGCGAAGGCGGCCTTAGTTCTGGCACACGTGAGCGTGCAACTCGCTGGTCAGGCTTTCGATGCGTTCGGTGAGGGTTTTCGTCATTTCGGTAAGGCGGGTGTTTTGTTCCAGCAATGCCAGCAATTGCGCGGAATTCTTCGCCGCCTCTGCCTGACGTTCGGTATTGGCCAATGCCAGAGCTTCGCGGTGCTGCGCATCGGCGTCGGCCTGCGCTTTGTCGCGCGCGGCCTGACGGGTTTGTGCAAGCAGGATCAATGGCGCGGCGTAGGCCGCCTGCAGGCTGAAGGCCAGGTTCAGCAGGATGAACGGGTAGACGTCGAATTGAGTCACGCCCCATACGTTGAGGCCGATCCATACCGCAACGATCAAGGTTTGCGCGCCAAGGAACAGCGGCGTGCCGAAGAACCGCGCAAAGGCTTCGGCGCGCAGGGCGAAGGCATCGTTGCCGAAGGTCGTATTCAGGTGGGCGTGGGGGCGGTGGAAGCGCAGGTGATCGATGGGAGCGTTGGATATTCCGGGTTTTTCGTTATTCATGGGGCACTCGGCGGGGCTTGGGACGTGTCGTCACTATAGCTCTGCGTGGTGGCGGCCGACCTTCGCGGGCTGCCCACGAAGGTTGCGACTCGTCCTATCGACCCTGCACAAACCTCAATTCGGCACCCGCTCATTGGCAAACATGCTCACCGCATCCACCGCCTCACTGGCGCCATCGCGAATCTGCAGAATCACCGTGCCGGCCTGATTGGCCAGTTCCACGCCTTCTGCGGCGCGGTCGCGGGTGCCTTGCATGCTCTTGATCGCCTGCCGTGTTTCGCTCTGGATCAGACTGATCATGGTGGAGATCTCGGCGGTGGAACCGCTGGTGCGCGCGGCCAGTTGCCGTACTTCATCGGCCACCACGGCAAAGCCGCGGCCCTGTTCACCGGCGCGCGCGGCTTCGATGGCGGCGTTGAGGGCGAGCAGGTTGGTCTGATCGGCGATTGCGCGGATGGTGTTGACGATGGCGGTGATCTGCTCGGAGCGGTCACCCAGTTGTGCGATCAGCGTTGAGGACTGGCTGATGTCCTCGGCGATTTCGCGCATTTCGCTGGCAGCCTGTTGAATCACCTGCGTACCTTGCTCGGCGACTTTTCGCGTCGCTACCGAGATGTGGTAAGCGGTGCTGGCACTGCGTGCGTCCTGCTCGTGTTGCTCGACACGGGCGGTAACGTCAGACGCGAACTTCACGACTTTGTACAAACGCCCCGAAGCGTCGTAGACCGGGTTGTAGTTGGCCTCCAGCCAGACGATCTGACCGCGTTTATCCACGCGCTCGAACTGCCCGTGGAAGAACTCGCCCTGATTCAGGCGGCGCCAGAAATCCTGATAGGCGCCGCTGTTGACCAGCGCCGGCGTGCAGAACAGGCGGTGATGCTGGCCCTTGAGCTCTGCGAGGCTGTAACCCATGCGCGTGAGAAAATTCTGGTTGGCGGTAAGAATGTTGCCGTCGAGATCGAACTCGATCACCGCCATCGCGCGATCGATCGCCTGCAGCTTGGCGTTGGCCTCGTTCTCCTGCTGCACCTTGGCGGTGACATCCATCGCGTACTTGACCACTTTGATCACCCGTCCCGACGCATCCTTGATCGGGTTGTAACTGGCCTCCAGCCAGATCGGCTGGCCCTTGCTGTCGACCCGTTCAAAGGTGCCGGACTGGAACTGACCGTTTTTCAGGCGCGACCACAGCTCAGTGTATTGGGCACTGCGACCGAACTCAGGTGTGCAGAAATGCCGGTGCGGCTGGCCAATCGCCTGGGCAGCCGTGTAACCCATGGTCTTGAGGAAATTGTCATTGGCACGCAACACCACGCCATCAAGATCGAACTCGATCACCGCCATCGAACGGTTGATCGCTTCGAGCATCGCAGCTTGGTCAAAAACGGTGTGTTGCAGTTCAGCGAGGGCGGCTTTCTGGCGATTGAAAAACATGCTTGCGATACTCGGGAAGTGGGGAAAATCAAAAGGATTCAGTCCCTATTCCTGCGCCGGCAAACCGAAATGCACAGGCGGCATTCGGTGGTGACTGCTCAATGCCAACGTTCCGTTACTGGCAGATGGCTACTTATACAAAACTTAATAAAGTTGTACAAGAAAGGAATTTTTCGCGAGGTTGTATAACTTTTTACGAAATTAGTTGTACACGGCTCGACGAGCCGGTGATTCACCGCTGATACAGTGCCAGGAACATCTCCAGCGCCGACTCGGCAACTGCATTCTGCGCGTCTGGATCAAGGGCCGCGCGACCCAGCGAGATCTGCGGCCAGAACGCGAATGCCTTGAGCAAACCTTGTACTTGATGCGCGGCAAATTCCGGATCCACCGGTTTGAGCCGTCCGTCGGCTTGCGCCGCGCGTATCCAGACGGTCAGGCCTTCCTCGCGCTCGCCCATGCGCTCGATCATATTCTGCGCACGTTCAGGGGAATGAATGGTTGCGGCAATCGCCACCCGGGCGAGGGTGAGAAAATTCTCGTCAGCCATCATCTGCACTTTTTCTCGCAGCATCAGGCGCAGCTGCTCATGCAGCGGTTGCTCGCGGTCGTAGCGCACCGATGGCTCGGCGATGATCCGCGCCCACAACTGATTCAGGATCTCGGCGAACAGCTCTTCCTTGCTGGGGAAGTGGTTGTACACCGTACGCTTCGACACGCCGGCCGTAGCGGCGATCTTGTCCATGCTGGTGATTTCGAAACCGTGGGCACGGAATTCGGCGATCGCCGCCTGGATGATGGCTTCGCGTTTGCGGTCAGTGAGGCGTTGTGGAGCGGTCATGAGCGGGCTTCGGCAGAGAGGAATGAAATTACACTCGGCAGTTTACTTGGCGTCGGCTTTGATGCAACCTAGAAACTACACCGCTCAGTGTAATGTTGCGTTAATCCTCGCACCTTACAAACCAGAGCGTTTGGCCCTAGCGTGCAGCTTGGCCATTTTCATTTCCCGTGGAATACCGTGCAGCACACGGTTTTTCGGAGTCGTTCAGTCATGGCCAATCCAGTCTCTCTCCCGGATAACACTCCCACACCTGAAGCCTCGCGGCAGGATCAAGGGCTGTTTCGCAATCATGCGCCGGTGCAGCGCGAAGGGCTACGCAAAATGCTGCGGATCATGTGGAGCATGATTTTCCACAAACCGCGCAACACCCGTCCGACCGCCGCCATTCCTGTGCAGCCGCTGACCCGTGAAGATCTGCTCGCAGCGCCCAATCACAGCGTTTACCGCTTGGGGCACTCGACGCTGTTGCTTAAGATGCGCGACAAATTCTGGATCACCGACCCGGTCTTCGCCGAGCGCGCCTCGCCGGTGCAATGGGCGGGTCCGAAACGTTTTCATCAGCCACCGATCAGCATCGACGAACTGCCACCGATCGAAGCGGTGATCCTCTCGCACAACCATTACGACCATCTCGACTACGAAGCGGTACTCAAACTCGCCGCCAAAACCACTTACTTCCTGACTCCGCTGGGCGTGGGCGACACCCTGATCAAATGGGGCATCGACGCCAGCAAGGTGCGCCAGTACGACTGGTGGCAGGGCACCGAAATCGCCGGTGTCCGCTTCATCGCAACCCCATCGCAGCACTTCTCCGGCCGTGGCCTGTTCGACGGCAACAGCACGCTGTGGGCGTCGTGGGTGATGATCGACGCCGACACACGAATCTTTTTCAGCGGCGACAGCGGTTACTTCGACGGCTTCAAACGCATCGGCGAACAATACGGCCCGTTCGACCTGACCCTGATGGAAACCGGCGCCTACAACGTCGAATGGCCCCACGTGCACATGCAACCGGAAGAAACCCTGCAAGCCCACATCGACCTCAAGGGCCGCTGGCTCTTCCCGATCCACAACGGCACCTTCGACCTGGCCATGCACGCCTGGCACGAACCTTTTGACCGCATCCTTGCGCTTGCATGGGAACGCAGTATTGCGATTACCACACCGCGGATGGGGGAGGCATTCAACCTTGCGCATCCACAACGGGGGAGTGCGTGGTGGATGGCGGTTGAAGAGGAGAGTGATGCGGTGGTACAGAACGCATGAATCCGTTCAGTTGGTGAGGGGCGTCCCCCTCGCCAGCTTAATCAGCCATCGCAAAATCCCCACGCCCCACCGATTCCCCTGCCATACCCTGCGCCCTGACACTGCGCCCCGGTGCGAACCCCGGAAAGAACACCAACCCCTGCGCTTCAAACCGATAAGCCAGTGCCAGTCTCGCGGCGTCCGCTACGTCCTGCTGCGCTTCGAACCGCTGGATATCTGCCACCGCCACCTCGGCCTCGCGCGACAGTTGTTCAACGCTCCAGCCCAGCATGGCGCGGGCCTGGACGCAGTGGGTCGGGGTGAACTGGAAAAGGGCAATGCGTTCGAGGACGTGGTTCATCGCAAGAGAGGCCATGGTGTGCTCCGGGCTCAAAAGTGCTGATTGAAAATGTACTGTGTTTTTGTACAGTTGTTTTCGGCCGGGATCAAACGCATTTTTCAAATTTGCCTAGTTCGTCGGCTCCAACCAGACGGACGGTGCCTGTCCCAGCACACGCCGAAACATCGTCGAAAACGCCGCCGGGCTCTCGTAGCCGAAGTCCAGGGCAATCCGCGTCACCGCTTCCCCCGCCGCCAACCGTGCCAACGCCTGCACGACGCACGCCTGCTGGCGCCACTGACGAAAGCTGAGCCCGGTCTGCTGCCGAAACAATCTGTTAAAGGTACGCAAGCTTATGTGTAACTGATCGGCCCAATCCTGCGGGGATTGATGGGTATTGGGCATGTTCAGAAAGGTCTGACACAGACTGAGGAGCTTTCCTTCGGCGGGCATGGGAATGTGTAGGGCAAGGGGCGCGCTGCGTGCCAGTTCATGCAACAGTAAGTTGATCAGCACACCGTCGCGTCCGCCCTGGTCGTACATCAGTGGCACGTCCACCGCGTCCATCAACAAATGCCGCAGCAGCGGCGACACGTTGAGCACTTGGCAGTCCGGCCCCAATTCCACGTTTCCCGGCTCGATATACACGCTGCGCGTGCTCACCCCGAGCATCAATACCTCATGGGCCACGCCCGGCGGAATCCACACTGCGCGTTGCGGCGGAACCACCCAATTACCGTTCTGAGTGCTGACCTGCATCACGCCGGTGGCGCCGTAGAGCAATTGCCCACGGCGATGCGTATGAAACGGGAGTAGGTGGCCGTGGGAATAATCGGTACCGATGGCCACGACCGGGCGAGGCGTATCATCGAGCTGATTGATCGAAATATTGCGCATCAGGCGTGTTCCAGCGATTGGCGTAAACGCGAACATTATTGGCCCAACTACTGAAGCCGGCCAGTGCATCACGCTCTAATGTCCTGGGCTCCCCCGATCCTGGACGCCCACCATGTTCTACCTCCTGCTTACGCTGTTCGGTTGCCTCACCGGCATCAGCGCCGTGCTCTTCGGTTTCGGCGGCGGCTTCGTAATCGTGCCGCTGCTCTATCGCATGCTCACCGCCAGCCACGCAGCAGACGACCCCATCGCGCAATCGGCCATGCACATCGCCGTGGCCACCTCGACCTGCGTGATGATCGTCAACGCCCTGATCGCCACACGCAAACACCAACGCGCCGGCAATCTGCTCCGGGACTACCTCTGGCCATTGGGCGGGTTTATCGGCGTAGGCGCGGTCGTCGGCGCCATCGCCATCGCTGCGATGTGGGTCAGCGGTCAAGTGATCCGCTACGCCTTCATCGCCTACCTAGGCGTGACCATCGTCGATTGCCTGCTGCGTCGCGGATTTCTCACCCAGTCCCAGACGACAATCCCACGGCGACTGACCACGACGGAAACATCCGCCGGCGGCGTAGGCATCGGCGCCATCGCGACCTTCCTAGGTGAAGGAGGAAGCATCATGACCGTTCCGCTGCTGCGCCGCTGCGGGCTGAGCATGTCGCAAGCGACGTCCATGGCCAATCCGCTCAGCGTGCCGGTAGCGCTGGCCGGGACGCTGACGTACATGGCGCTGGCCGGTTTCACCGAGGCTGATCTGGGGGGTTGGTATATCGGGTATGTCGATGTGCTGGCGTTTGCGCTGCTGACGGTTGGTTCGTTGCTGGGGATCAGATTGGCTGCGCGGTGGATTGGGCGGATACCGGATCGGGTGCATGCCTGGATCTATATTGTTTTGCTCATCGTGGTGCTGCTGAGCATGTCGCTCAAATGAATCGTTGATTGACGCGGGTGAAAGAAATCAGAATCGGCGGCAGAGCGTTGCCCTCCAGTCTTCAGCAGAGAACCAGGATGTTGATCTTCAATTGCACCGAAGCCGCCAGCAAGTTTTTCAGCCGTGTTCATAAAGGCCAAACGATCACGCCGGTGGACACCAAACCGCCGTCATCAGTTATTGAGGATGATGAGCTGAACGGCGCGGACGAACAGTGGTTGGTTCATGCGATCACTGTGCAGCGCAAACATGCGTTGTTGGTCCTGCACATCAAAACCCGCTATTGCGTGATCCTGGCTGATGCCAAAAAGGCCGACGCCGAAGGGTTTGTAGCGTGGTTTAACGAGCGTTGGCGCGAAGGTCTGATCCGCGATGCAATCAATCATGACCTCATGCAATGGGTTGATGCGGGGACAATGACCGATCGTCTCGAGCTGAGTCGCGAGTATCGTTTTTATCGCCGTGGCCATCGCAGCGCACAAAAGCACATCGAACAAGTCGCCTGGTTTTTCGAGGATTGCGCGGCAGAGTGGGGCTGTTTGCCCCAAGGCGAACGTGCAGCTATCGGTTTCGATGCGCGGATGAACTCGCAAATTCGAAACACCAAGGACCGAGAAGATTACTTTCGCCCCGATGAAGAAATGCTCGCTCATTGGCTGCGCCAGTATTGCGGAGTGGAAGATCTGGGCGTTCAGGCTGCAGTTGAGCGACGCAGGGAGGCGGAGCGGGAGATTCGAGCGTTTGAAGAAGGGGCACGCATCAACTGAGCGTCATTCCAACCCCGGCGCTTCACGAATAATGAAGTGATCCAAGTTCTCGATATTGGCATTGAAGACCTCGAAAGGCTTTTCGGGGTTTTTCTTGCCGGGCACCTGCTTCAACTCCGGCGTTACGCCATAGAAGAAACAGAACAACGCCTTGTCGCTATCCACCGCGTGCTTGATCTCTTCCAGAAACGCCTTGCGCTTGCGGTAGTTGTCGATCAGCTTCTTGTTCAGATAAACGCTGACCGGATACGGCTTTTTCTTGTTGTCTTCGGGCTTCTTGAACCAGACCTTGTCCTCGAAATCGATACGAAAACTGGCACTGTGGAAGTCCTCGATCTTCTTGATCCGCCCCCAGTAGATCAGCCCCTTGTTGTCCGTCAGATATTCGATCTTCTTGAAGAACGAACTGTACGGCGCCGTATGCTCACCAATCTTCAACGGCATGCGCTTGAGCAACTCCTTGTCGGCGAAGTTCGAAACAAAACACTCCACCGGATGCGCAAACACACTGGTCTTATCCGGCGCCGACTCACGACCCGCCGACTCTTTACCACTGTCCGCCGCCACCCGCACCGGATCATCCCGCAACACATCCGCCGCCCCCGCTGGCGCGACAGGCTTGCGCACATACTCACGCCGGGTCAGTAACAACTCCGATGGGAAGTGTTCCTCACGCCCGTCATCCACCTCGCCATCCGCCGTCTCAACGCCAGACGCTGAAGCCTTCAAACTCACATACGGACAACCCGCCACATGCTGCGTAGTGGGCAGATTCTTGAAGTGCGGCGTGCGCACGTAATTCACGTTCTTGGCGTTGAACGTGCCCAGCTCGTTGGAAGCTTCGAACGCCGAACGACAGGCATCGTTGGGGCACTGGAAGTGTTCCTTCGCGGAATCAAACGCCACCGTCTCATCGAAATTGAGATCGCGAACATCATAGATCGACAACTTGTCGTCGAGGCTGAGGCAGTAGGCGAGATCGAATTTCATGGTGGGGCTCGGATCCTTGAGTGGGGGAGGGGTATTAATAGCGGGAGGCGGCGCGGGTTGCACTGATTGTTTTCAGGATGATGCGGAATCTGTGGGAGTCAGCCTGCTGGCGATTGATGGCATCAACCAGATTTCACGGCCGAGCGAGGGCAAGCCCTCTCGTCACATCGTTTTTCGGTTCGGGTACTCACGCTTCAACCGTTTAACCCTGTCATAGAGCGACTCGGTGAACTCCTTGCTGTCATTCGAGTGATGGCAGCGCCGATGGCAGTTCGGACAAAGAGCTACAGCGTTGCTGATTCGATCAGAACCCTTATTCGCCAAATGCCTCACGTGATGAACTTCAAGGTAAGGAGAGTCATTTTTAGTGAATGGAGCCGGTTCACCGCACCCTTCACATATCCCTTTGGCTTTCTTACGGACCCAGGCTCTAACCTTCGGGTCACGTATAAATGCAGTGCTTTGGGCGGGAGCGCGCTTCGGCTTCACAATCCCCGCAGGTTCGTCTTCAAGAGGCAGTTTCTCTAGCGCCAGAGCTCTCTGCTCTAGTGCTTCTTCATCCGCAGTCGCAACCGTTGGATCCCCAAGCGTCACCCCTTTGGCAATCAACACTGCTCGGATGGCTGGCTCAACGTTAGTCCCAACGTTTCTGGCTGGCTTGTACCCTTTGATGTGTTCCCTATGCATTCTCAGCAAAACGGCAGAGATGTTCTGCATGCGGAATTCAACTGAGCCTTCAGTGCGGTTGTGCAACGCAGATGCACGCAGCACGCGATTCTCATGCGCCTTGTTGAATTTTTGGCCGATTCGCTCAAGCTCAAACATCTTCAGGTAGGCATCAACCGCTGCCTCAATCTCAGCAACAGTCCAGTCAGTGTCTTTTTTCTTGTCGCTCATAAAATCGCCGAGGGTCGAAAACCCTCGGACGATACTGAGTGGCCATCACGGCTGTCTAGGAAAATTCTTACAGTTAATAGCGAAGAATCTCTCGAGATCCGACAACCACGTCGCTAACCCATCGAATGCTTCGAAGACTGAAACACCTGCGCAATCCTCCGCCACCAAGGAACCGATGCAGTAGCGCGCCGTTGGGACTGATCGTTCAACAGGTAGGGCATATCCCGAAGCCTAATCCAGCTCTCATCCTGCCAATGCAGCAGGCTAAGCGACATTTCGGGCCAGTTCAGCAAACTCAACATCGGCTGATCTGTATTTACCGAGCGTTCCGCGTCGCGCAACGTCGGCACAACCAGATGAGTAAGCCACTCACGTAACAACCGATTTTCCGGGACATAGTGATACACAAGTAGCGCATATACGCCGGACTCGCTGAGCATCAACAGCTTTTCAGGCTGCCGGTAATAATCAATCCACAAAAAACGATGTTGATCTTTGTCCAGCTTGGCGACCATGCGATCACTGAGATGGACGCCCATCAAGCGACCGATGTCGCGGACGCTGAACCATGGTTCGCTTTCGTGAAGGAGGCCGTGAAGATAAAGGCTATGGCGGATAAAAACTGTGGGGGTGTGTGACTCAGACATGAGCAGCCTCCCGAACAGGAAGCATAATTTCAGCAGTAAAGCTGTAGGCGTTTTCCTTCATATAGAAGGGAAAATACGTAGGCATATCCATTACCTCTACTTGATAGCTTTCTTAGGGCTAAGGCGCCGGGAGTTAAGAAACCCCAAGTAGAAGGCCGGACATATTCCCCTTACGGGTCTTGTATTAGCCCACTCCCGACATGGCAGAGGTGTTTTGTGTCCACGATAAATCCATAGGCACAAAAAAGACGCATCTTTCGGGAGCGGCCAGGCCGCTACTTGAGGCGTTTCTTAGGCACCGGAAACAAAAGCCTATGGGCATTTGTTCTCGTGGTCAAGAGCTAGATTTATGACTGAATACACAGGGATAAACATACGGTTTGTAGGCCGAACGATTTTCATCGCTCGGTCTTCTTGTTTATAGTCTTTTGTTTAAAACATCAAGCATGAGGTTGATATGGTGTTTTATTTGATATTCTTTGTTCTTTGGTAGTCCTGACCATGTGCTCTGGTTCACGTGATCATCGTAAGCTTTTAAACTACTGTTCCACCCAAACTCAGCTGGCAAGCTTCTCACTTGACGGACGAGTTTGCGCGCCATCTCTAAGAATTTTGTTTCTGCGTCGCTGATGTTTCTATCAGTTTCATCGGATACGAAGTGCTCAACCCAGATGTCTGAAGTGTTTGAGTTTTTATAGGTTATATGGCTTGCCACGGCACCAGGTTTACCGCCACCCATTTCAAGTTTTTTTCCCGTAATTGTGTAATCGCCAATTGCATAGAAGTCTTTCCCTACGGATTTGTGTTTGTCCGTAAAAAACTCTTTTCCACTATAGTCTGCGTTTCGATCAAGCTTGTTGAAAAAATCTTGAGTAATTATAGTTTTGTTTTTTGGTAATTTGGATAGCTGTGCGGTGGAGATTTTGTCGTTAAGAACAACATGGAATAAAATTTGATTGAAAGTGACGTTTGTCTGTATCTCTACTTCGCTGAGAGCTGGATTGTTGTAGAGGAGTACGACGTTCTTACCTGGATACTGGTTTAGAAACGCACCTACATCTTTTTGCGTGGTCGTGGAACCTATACAGTAACCTGGTAACAGCGTTGTATGACTGTTGAATAGGTTTTGACTAACTTTTACGAAATTTGCTTGCGTTGCAAGGTTGTTTAAATATTGGTGCTGGTTTGGGTTTGTGACGACTATCAGGGGTTTTTTATCGTTTCCAAAAGCGTCCATGCAGCGATGTATACCACTAGTATCAGAAATTACCGGCTCTATGACCGGTAACAGTCCTGTCAAGTCTGTCTTTTCACTGATTAGGGATCTTAGAGCTAGTAACTCTGATGCGCGTGCGTAAAGATACGGGCTATACATATTGCTTTCCTTGCTGATATAGGTGTGGCTAATTAAATTTTTCCTCAAGTGCTGTAAGTAATCGAGCTCTTTGAGGTCTTGATAGAGGGGTGGCGTATCCGAGAACTCTTAAATGGCTAGGGAGGCTCCTCATGAAATCAACTATTTCAGGTTTGGTTGTCCGTTGACGCATTGCATTAATATAGATTTTGTGTGCTGTTTGTTTTTCAATGTCTAAGAATATTTTTTCACAGTGGTTCCTGATGATGCCATTGGGCAGCTGAATTCTTTTGCCTGTTATTTTTTCAAGGGCTGGTAGGTATTCATCTCTTCGCAGCATTCTAAATATGATTCTTTGGTCGATGTTTAAAATGTTGCTAGTCGCTGGCTTTACTTCTGAAAGACTTCCTTTTGATGTCAGTGATAATATTCCAATATGTGTGTCGGCTTTTTCAGCATAACGCCTTGCTTGCTGTGGATGGGCGACAATGTAGATTTTATCAAAGGCTTTTGTGTAGTCTGGTGTTTGGGAAGTTAATCTTCTTGGGCTGTCGAACTCGGTTTTTATCTCATATGCTGTGGACGTTCCGTTAAATACGGCGGCGTCTACAATGGAGCTTCCTACTGGCAGCTCTATAGAAAGTGCTGAAGAGCTTGGGCTGTGCCGGCCAAAAATTATGCGGTCTGCAATGGCGGATTTGTATATGTATTCATTTCTGTAATTTTTTTGAATTGAATTGTAGGCAAAAGCGTATAATTCATTAGCTGTACTAATGTATGTGTGGTCGACTTTATCTAGATAAAGTTTGAAAATGTCGCGTGGATCCTCTCCACGGGCGAGCGACGTAAATGTTGTACGATTGAGAATCCTTGCTAGGAATCGTGCGTGATCTATATCAGGTTGCATGCCGAATTCCGAAAAAATGGTGGTGATGCGAGAGCAGTCTAGCAGGTGAGAATTGAAGAGATAAGGGCATAGTCGACGAGCTGGTTGTACTGAATAGAAAATCTAAAAAAAAGGGCTACCAGTGGTAGCCCTTGAGGTGTTTCAGCGTAGCAGCGGATCAATCCCAGCTCAACGCCCCACCAGTTTGGTATTCGATCACGCGCGTCTCAAAGAAATTCTTCTCTTTCTTCAAGTCCATGATCTCGCTCATCCAAGGGAACGGGTTGGTGGTCCCTGGGTACTCTTCTTTCAAACCAATCTGCGACAAACGACGGTTAGCGATGAACTTCAGATAATCCTCCATCATCGCCGCGTTCATACCCAACACCCCGCGAGGCATGGTGTCACGCGCGTATTCGATCTCCAGCTGCGTACCCTGCAGGATCATCTGGGTCGCTTCTTCCTTCATTTCGGCATCCCACAGGTGTGGGTTTTCGATTTTGATCTGGTTGATCACGTCGATGCCGAAGTTCAGGTGCATGGATTCGTCGCGCAGGATGTATTGGAACTGCTCGGCGACGCCGGTCATTTTGTTGCGGCGGCCCATGGAGAGGATTTGGGTGAAGCCGCAGTAGAAGAAGATGCCTTCCAGAACGCAGTAGTAGGCGATCAGGTTGCGCAGCAACTCTTTGTCGGTTTCCGGGGTGCCGGTTTCGAACTTTGGATCGGAGATCGAACGGGTGTACTTCAGGCCCCAGGCTGCTTTCTTCGCGACCGATGGAATCTCGTGGTACATGTTGAAGATTTCGCCTTCATCCATGGCCAGCGATTCGATGCAGTACTGGTAGGCGTGGGTGTGGATCGCTTCTTCGAAAGCCTGGCGCAGGATGTACTGGCGGCATTCCGGGTTGGTGATCAGGCGGTACACGGCCAGGACCAGGTTGTTGGCAACCAGGGAGTCGGCGGTGGAGAAGAAGCCGAGGTTGCGCATGACGATGCGGCGCTCGTCGTCGGTCAGGCCTTCCGGGTTTTTCCAGAGGGCGATGTCGGCGGTCATGTTGACTTCTTGCGGCATCCAGTGGTTTGCGCAACCGTCCAGATACTTCTGCCAGGCCCAGTCGTACTTGAATGGCACGAGTTGGTTGAGGTCGGCGCGGCAGTTGATCATGCGCTTTTCGTCAACGGCGACACGAGCGGAGGCGCCTTCGAGTTCGGCGAGGCCTTCGGCGACGTCGAGGGAGTTCAGTGCAGCCTTGGCGCGGGCCACGGCGGCCGAGTCGTCGGCGGTGACGGCGCGGGCTTCCAGCGCTGCGGCGCCGCCAGCGTTGTCGAGGCGGTCCATGTTGGCTTCGCTTGCGTGGCCGGCGTTGGCGCCTTTCACGGTTGCGACTTCACTGTCTTCTTTATCGAATTCGTCCCAGCTCAGCATGACGTGTCGTCTCCTGCGTGAGGGCTTGTGCCCGTGTGAAACCTGAAGGGTTGGTTTTTCACACGGCCAAACAAGCCGCGTTGGATGTCGTTTTTTGCAGCGCTGCACGCAGGCAAATAAACAGAAATTTTGACGGGTTCCGAGAGCCTCTGATGGGCGCAATCAGCGTCTGGCACTGTTGCGGGGCTTCAGAATGGCTTTTGCTCCCTGTAAGGGAATATTGCTGACCCGTATGGGGCGGCATTATAGGGAAATTTTTACCGGCGTGGTGCGGCGAATCGGCTCATGGCGAGGCCGAGGAGGGGGTGGATTTCGGTCCGACCGAGGGATTACAGGGCTTTGCGCGGAATCGGCCCCGGCAGATTTTTTTTCGTTAATTTTTTGCCAGGTGGTTTTTTGTTTAAAAAATAGCCAGAAAAGCGGGTTTTTCACTATATCTAGTGTTTTGCAAGCGTTTTTCACGGCTCCAGACACAACTGAGCCCGACCGTAGCCGGGCTGGAATCGACCCTCAATGTAGCGCTGAGCGATCCGATTCGGTGCAGTCTGGTTCAGTTCGTGCAGCCGTTGCCCATGATGCTGTAGCGCAGGATGTGGCGTTGGCCTTTGGAGTCGTCGTATTCCATTTTTGCCGGTACTACTTCGCAGACATTCGGAACGTCGCTCATCGATACAACTTTGGCGATGTCCAGATGCGTGGAGTAAGTGTATTCCTCGATGACCGGTTGTTGCTGTGCGACATCAGTCGGGACCTCATCTGCCATGGCGGTTGCGCACAGACTGCTGAGGGCCAGAACCAATAAAGCTTTCATTTCTAATTCACCTTTTTGAGGTCGAGTGGGGTCACGCAACCTTTTTAGGGTTGCGTGTGGAGCTTGAGTAGTTGATGCGTTACTTGGAGCGCTGGATTAACGGCCTTCGTGGGGGCTGTAACGTTGTTAATCGCGGTTGCCTTGTTGGCGAGGTGAATTTTAGGGCGGTGGGGCCGGGGTAAACAGAGCGGGTTTTGATAAACACTTTTGGCATATTTGGTAACAATCCCCCAAACACCCCATTCCCTGTAGGAGCTGCCGAAGGCTGCGATCTTTTGACTTTGATCTTGAAAACAGATCAAAAGATCGCAGCCTTCGGCAGCTCCTACAGGGGCGCGTGCGCAGGGGGAGGGTTGTTACTACCATCGTCGAATGGTTCTATGGGGCCCACCCGGCTACAACGGGGTCATACAAAAACAACTATTACACCGAGGTAGGAAAGATGAGTGCGGCTTCTCTGTATCCCGTTCGTCCCGAGGTTCTGGCAAACACGCTGACTGACGAGGCGACCTACAAAGCCATGTACCAGCAGTCGGTCGTCAACCCTGACGGCTTCTGGCGCGAGCAAGCCAAGCGTCTGGACTGGATCAAGCCCTTCACCACGGTGAAACAGACCTCGTTCGACGATCACCATGTCGACATCAAGTGGTTTGCCGACGGCACCCTGAACGTTTCCTACAACTGCCTCGACCGTCATCTGGCCGAGCGCGGCGATCAAGTCGCGATCATCTGGGAAGGCGACGATCCTTCCGAGAGCCGCAACATCACTTACCGCGAACTGCACGAACAAGTGTGCAAACTCGCCAACGCCCTGCGCGGTCAGGACGTGCACCGTGGCGATGTGGTGACCATTTACATGCCGATGATTCCCGAAGCCGTGGTCGCCATGCTGGCCTGCACCCGGATCGGCGCGATTCACTCGGTGGTGTTCGGCGGTTTCTCGCCGGAAGCCCTGGCCGGTCGCATCATCGACTGCAAATCGAAAGTGGTGATCACCGCTGACGAGGGTATTCGCGCCGGCAAGAAGATTTCCCTCAAGGCCAACGTCGACGACGCGCTGACCAACCCGGAAACCAGCAGCATCCAGAAGGTCATCGTGTGCAAGCGCACCGGTGGCGACATCAAGTGGAACCAGCATCGCGACATCTGGTACGAAGACCTGATGAAGGTCGCGGGCACCGTTTGCGCGCCGAAAGAGATGGGCGCTGAAGAGGCGCTGTTCATCCTTTATACCTCCGGCTCCACCGGCAAGCCGAAGGGCGTGCAGCACACCACCGGAGGTTATCTGCTCTATGCGGCAATGACCCACGAGCGCGTGTTCGACTACCGTCCGGGCGAAATCTACTGGTGCACCGCCGACGTCGGCTGGGTCACCGGCCACAGTTACATCGTCTACGGCCCGCTGGCCAATGGCGCGACCACCGTGCTGTTCGAAGGTGTGCCGAACTACCCGGACATCACCCGGGTGGCGAAGATCATCGACAAGCACAAGGTCAACATCCTCTACACCGCGCCGACCGCGATCCGCGCGATGATGGCTTCGGGTCAGGCGGCGGTTGAAGGCGCCGATGGCAGCAGCCTGCGTCTGCTCGGTTCGGTGGGCGAGCCGATCAACCCGGAAGCCTGGGACTGGTACTACAAGAATGTCGGCAAGTCGCGTTGCCCGATCGTCGATACCTGGTGGCAGACCGAAACCGGCGGCAACATGATGAGCCCGCTGCCGGGTGCTCACGCGCTGAAGCCGGGTTCGGCGGCGCGTCCGTTCTTCGGTGTGGTGCCGGCGCTGGTCGACAACCTCGGCAACATCATTGAGGGCGAGGCTGAAGGCAATCTGGTGATTCTCGATTCGTGGCCAGGCCAGGCGCGTACGCTGTACGGCGATCATGATCGTTTCGTCGATACCTACTTCAAGACCTTCCGTGGCATGTACTTCACCGGTGACGGCGCGCGTCGCGATGCCGACGGTTACTACTGGATCACCGGGCGCGTAGACGACGTGCTCAACGTCTCCGGCCACCGCATGGGCACCGCCGAAATCGAAAGCGCGATGGTCGCGCATCCGAAGGTTGCCGAAGCTGCGGTGGTGGGTGTGCCGCATGACATCAAGGGGCAGGGCATCTATGTCTATGTGACCTTGAAGAACGGCGAGGAGCCGACCGAGCAGTTGCGCCTTGAGCTGAAGAACTGGGTGCGCAAGGAGATCGGCCCGATCGCTTCGCCGGACGTGATCCAGTGGGCACCGGGGCTGCCGAAGACCCGTTCGGGCAAGATCATGCGCCGCATCCTGCGCAAGATCGCCACGGCGGAATACGACGGGCTGGGCGATATCTCGACCCTGGCGGATCCGGGTGTGGTGCAGCATTTGATTGATACGCACAAGACCATGAATGTTGCTTAAGCGTTAGAAGCATAGGAGCCCTGTCCGGTAATGCCGGATGGGGCTTTTTTGTGCCTAGTGGATTTGTGTTGATCGGGCTGGCCTCTTCGCGAGCAGGCTCGCTCCCACAAGGAAACGGGCGCATTTCAAATGTGGGAGCGAGCCTGCTCGCGAAGGCGATCTGTCAGACACCGCAGTAGTCAGCTGTAGGAAACCGCAACACCCCAACCAATAATTATCGATCTGCACCGTCAGACCTTTCCCGCTGTTACCCGCCACAACCCAATGTGTAACCGCCCGCGCCAAACCGGGGCGAAGGGAAACGCGGTGCGCTGTTTTAGAGCCTCCAAAGCCCTGCTGAAAAATAAGACATAACGCTGCGCTTGCCGGATTAGAAGGGTTTACGAATAATAGGCCCGCAACTTGCAATATGTATCGGTTCACTGTCTTTCGCTCTTGCATGAATTTGCAGGGCTGTCAATGAGCTCAAACCGCTTTCTCGGTGCATCTGTAATTAGTTGTCGCATTGAAGAAATATCGGCTTCGGGCCTGTCGTTAGAATGCCGATCACTCGCTCATCGTGGCTGACGTTGAAATCGCCTGCGGTTCCAATGGGAAATTTCCTCCGATGCGCAACCGATTTCCGATTCACCCATTCGCATATTGGGCTGTCGCTCACTCTGCCGTTTTTGCCCTTTACCGATGGAGTCCCAAGATGAAGAAACTTGTGCTGCTTGGCGCCCTGGCACTGTCCGTGCTGTCGATGAATGCCTTCGCTGACGAAAAACCGCTGAAGATCGGCATCGAAGCGGCTTACCCTCCATTCGCTTCGAAAGCACCGGACGGCAGCATCGTCGGTTTCGACTACGACATCGGCAACGCGCTGTGCGAAGAGATGAAGGTCAAGTGCGTGTGGGTCGAGCAAGAGTTCGACGGTCTGATCCCGGCTCTCAAAGTGCGCAAGATCGACGCGATCCTGTCGTCGATGTCGATCACCGAAGATCGCAAGAAGTCGGTCGACTTCACCAACAAGTACTACAACACCCCGGCGCGTCTGGTCATGAAGGCCGGCACTCAGGTCAGCGAGGGTCTGGCTGAGCTGAAAGGCAAGAACATCGGCGTACAGCGTGGCTCGATCCACGAGCGTTTCGCCCGCGAAGTTCTGGCCCCATTGGGCGCCGAGATCAAGCCGTACGGCTCGCAGAACGAAATCTACCTCGACGTGGCTGCCGGTCGCCTCGACGGTACCGTGGCTGACGCCACCCTGCTGGACGACGGTTTCCTGAAAACCGACGCCGGCAAAGGCTTCGCATTCGTTGGCCCGGCCTTCACCGACGTCAAATACTTCGGCGACGGCGTAGGTATCGCAGTGCGCAAGGGCGACGCCCTGAAAGACAAGATCAACACTGCCATCGCGGCCATCCGCGAAAACGGCAAATACAAAGCAATCCAGGACAAGTACTTCGCCTTCGACATCTACGGCAAGTAAGACGTCTCTGCGACAAGTCCGAAATGGCGCAAGCAACAGAATCTCTGCGGTTTGCGCCATTTTTTCATCCCAACTTTCGAGGACCTGAATCATGTTGAAAGGCTACGGGGCTGTCATCCTCGATGGCGCATGGCTGACGCTTCAGCTCGCCTTGTCGTCCATGGCTCTGGCCATCGTTCTCGGGCTGATCGGTGTCGCGTTGCGCCTGTCGCCGGTGCGCTGGCTGGCGTGGCTGGGCGATCTGTATTCGACGGTGATCCGCGGCATTCCCGACCTGGTGCTGATCCTGCTGATCTTCTACGGCGGTCAGGACTTGCTCAACCGCGTCGCGCCGATGCTCGGCTATGACGACTACATCGACCTGAACCCGCTGGCCGCCGGTATCGGCACCCTCGGTTTCATCTTCGGTGCGTACCTCTCGGAAACCTTCCGTGGTGCGTTCATGGCGATCCCTAAGGGCCAGGCCGAAGCGGGCATGGCCTACGGCATGAGCAGTTTTCAGGTGTTCTTCCGGGTGATGGTGCCGCAGATGATTCGTCTGGCGATTCCCGGCTTCACCAACAACTGGCTGGTACTGACCAAGGCCACCGCGCTGATTTCCGTGGTCGGTCTGCAAGACATGATGTTCAAGGCCAAGCAGGCGGCGGATGCCACGCGCGAGCCTTTCACCTTCTTCCTCGCAGTGGCGGCGATGTACCTGGTGATCACCAGTGTTTCGTTGCTGGCATTGCGTCACCTTGAGAAGCGCTACTCGGTAGGCGTAAGGGCGGCTGATCTATGATCTTCGACTACAACGTCATCTGGGAGGCACTGCCGCTGTACTTCGGCGGCCTGCTGACCACCCTCAAACTGCTCGCGCTGTCGCTGTTCTTCGGCTTGCTCGCGGCGTTGCCGCTGGGGCTGATGCGCGTCTCGAAAAACCCGTTCGTCAACGGCGCCGCGTGGCTGTACACCTACGTGATTCGCGGCACGCCGATGCTGGTGCAGCTGTTCCTGATCTACTACGGTCTGGCCCAGTTCGAAGCGGTACGCGAAAGCTTCCTGTGGCCGTGGCTGTCCAGCGCAACGTTCTGTGCCTGCCTGGCTTTTGCCGTGAACACCAGCGCCTATACCGCGGAAATTATCGCCGGCAGCCTGAAGGCCACGCCGAACGGTGAGATCGAAGCGGCCAAGGCCATGGGCATGTCGCGCTTCAAGCTGTACAAGCGCATCCTGCTGCCGTCGGCCCTGCGCCGGGCGCTGCCGCAGTACAGCAACGAAGTGATCATGATGCTGCAGACCACCAGTCTGGCGTCGATCGTGACCCTGATCGACATCACTGGCGCGGCACGTACCGTCAACGCGCAGTTCTACCTGCCGTTCGAGGCGTACATCACTGCCGGCGTGTTCTACCTGTGCCTGACCTTCATTCTGGTCAAGCTGTTCAAACTGGCCGAGCGTCGCTGGTTGAGCTACCTCGCGCCACGGAAGCACTGATATGCAACGCATCGACCACGTATTGCCGTGGAGCCACCTGGGCAGCGAGCGCAAGGTTTCGGTTTTCCGGTTCGGTGAGGGCGAGCGCAAGGCCTACATCCAGGCCAGCCTGCACGCCGATGAACTGCCGGGCATGCGCACCGCCTGGGAGCTGAAAAAGCGCCTCGGCGAACTCGAAGCCCAAGGCTTGCTCAACGGCGTGATCGAGCTGGTGCCGGTGGCCAATCCGATCGGCCTCGGGCAATTGCTGCAAGGCAATTTCCAGGGCCGCTTCGAGGCGGGCAGCGGCAAGAATTTCAATCGTGATTTCGTCGAGCTCAGCGCGCCGGTCGCGGCGGCGCTGGGCGAAAAACTCGGTGATGATCCGCACGCCAATGTGCGCCTGATCCGTCAGGCAATGGCCGACCACCTGGCCGGATTGCCTGAAGCGACCAGCCAGTTGCAAGGCATGCAACGTGTGCTGCTCAGCCACGCCTGCACCGCCGATGTAGTGCTGGATCTGCACTGCGATGCCGAAGCCGCGCTGCACATGTATGCGCTGCCACAGCACTGGCCGCAGTGGCGTTCGCTGTCGGCACACCTGAACGTCAAGGTAGGTTTGCTCGCGGAAGATTCCGGCGGCAGCTCCTTCGATGAAGCCTGCTCGTTGCCTTGGCTGCGCCTGTCGCGGCAGTTCCCCGAGGCGCAGATTCCGCTGGCGTGTCTGGCGACGACGATCGAGCTGGGCGGGCAGGCCGACACCGGCCGCGTCGAAGCCGAGGCTTATGCTGAAGGCATTCTGGCGTTCCTTGCCGAGCAAGGTCTGATCACCGGCGAGTGGCCGGACCCGGCCTTCGAACCGTGCGAAGGCATGCCGTTCGAAGGCACCGAATTGTTGTTCGCACCGCACCCCGGTGTGGTGAGTTTTTCCCGCAGGCCTGGCGAATGGGTCGAGGCGGGCGATGAGATTTTTCAAGTGATCGACCCTGTGTCCGATCGGGTCAGCACGGTATGTGCTGGTACGTCCGGGGTGCTGTTTGCCATTGAACGGCTGCGCTATGCCCAACCCGGTTTCTGGCTGGCCAAGGTGGCGGGGCGCGAAGCGCTGCGTCACGGGCGCTTGCTCAACGACTGACTGACTGTTTTTGTGAGAACCGACCGCATGTACAAACTTGAAGTCCAAGACCTGCATAAACGCTATGGCAGTCACGAAGTGCTCAAGGGCGTGTCCCTGAAAGCCGCCGCCGGCGATGTGATCAGCATCATCGGCTCCAGTGGCTCCGGCAAAAGTACTTTCCTGCGTTGCATCAACCTGCTCGAGCAGCCGCACGCCGGCAAGATCCTGCTCAACAACGAAGAGCTGAAACTGGTGGCGAACAAGGATGGCGCGCTGAAAGCCGCTGATCCAAAACAGCTGCAACGCATGCGTTCGCGCCTGTCGATGGTGTTCCAGCATTTCAATCTGTGGTCGCACATGACCGCGATTGAAAACATCATGGAGGCACCGGTGCACGTGCTCGGCGTACCCAAGTACGAAGCGCGCGAAAAAGCCGAGTACTACCTGAACAAGGTTGGCGTGGCCCATCGTAAAGACGCGTTCCCGGGGCACATGTCCGGCGGCGAACAGCAGCGCGTGGCGATCGCCCGTGCGCTGGCGATGGAACCGGAAGTGATGCTGTTCGACGAACCGACCTCGGCCCTCGATCCGGAACTGGTCGGCGACGTGCTGAAAGTCATGCAGGCGCTGGCGCAGGAAGGCCGCACCATGGTCGTGGTGACCCACGAAATGGGCTTCGCCCGTGAAGTGTCGAACCAGTTGGTGTTCCTGCACAAAGGCGTCGTCGAAGAAAGCGGCAACCCGCGCGAAGTGCTGGTCAACCCGCAGTCGGAGCGCTTGCAGCAGTTTCTGTCGGGCAGCCTGAAATAAATCAGGGCTGCCGTTGTGCACCAGATTAGGTCATGCTTCGCGATCTTCTGGCTGGCTCAGATCCCTGTGGGAGCGAGCCTGCTCGCGAAAGCGGTACAACAGCCAGCAATTATGTTGACTGGTACACCGCCTTCGCGAGCAGGCTCGCTCCCACATTCTGATCTTCACCGGTTTCAGGATTTGTGTTCATTTCCGGGCTAGCATTGGCCCATGCCTTCATCACCGTTGTTCGTTTCGGATTGCCCGCCCATGACTGCCCATCGAATTGGTTTCCTGATTTGGCCCAGCACTAAAGCGTTGACGCTGGCGCTGGCGGAGGAGGCCTTGCGTGTTGCGCAGCGGGTGCACCCGGACGTGGTTTACGAACTGTCGTTCCTGCAGGCCGAGCCGCAGACCGAAGGGGCCTGGCAATTGCCCGGCGAACCCTGGGCCGGCAAGCTCGAGAATTTCCAGAAACTGTTCCTGCTCGCCGACGAGCCGCCGACCACCCTGGCGCCGGCGCTGAGCAGTGCGCTCAAGCAACTGGTGCGTGCCGGTTGCGTGATCGGTGGTCTGTCGGCCGGTGTCTATCCGCTGGCCCAGCTCGGTTTGCTCGACGGTTATCGCGCCGCCGTGCACTGGCGCTGGCAGGACGATTTCGCTGAGCGCTTCCCGAAAGTCATCGCCACCAGTCATCTGTTCGACTGGGATCGCGATCGTCTGACCGCCTGCGGTGGCATGTCGGTGCTCGACCTGTTGCTGGCGGTGCTGGCTCGCGATCACGGTGCGGAACTGGCCGGTGCGGTGTCGGAAGAACTTGTCGTTGAGCGCATCCGCGAGGGCGGTGAACGTCAGCGCATCCCGTTGCAGAATCGCCTCGGCTCCAGTCATCCGAAGCTCACCCAAGCGGTGTTGCTGATGGAAGCCAACATCGAAGAGCCGCTGACCACCGACGAAATCGCCCAGCACGTGTGCGTATCCCGTCGGCAGCTGGAACGGATCTTCAAGCAATACCTCAACCGCGTGCCGAGCCAGTACTACCTGGAATTGCGCCTGAACAAGGCCCGGCAGATGTTGATGCAGACCAGCAAGTCGATCATCCAGATCGGCCTCTCGTGCGGCTTCTCCTCGGGGCCGCATTTCTCCAGCGCCTATCGCAATTTCTTCGGTGCCACGCCGCGCGAAGATCGCAACCAGCGGCGCAGCAGCAGCCCGTTCGAATTGTCGTCAGTGCCGCCGGAGCGTGGCTGAGCGCGGATCGACCCTCAATCGATTTCCATGCCGCCGGAGAAATCATGGAAATCCTCAATCGTCTGATACGCGGTGTCGTTGCTCGACTGCTGCTCCAGCAGGCGCAATTGATACGCCGCCTCATACCGCTGCAGGCGCTGCAAACTTTCGGCAGTCAGCGGGTTGTCGCTGAAGTCGTATTCGGTCAGCACGTCGCCGGGCTGTAAAGGAAACTCGCCCGGCAACTCGGTGATCGCGTTTCCGGACAAGTCCGCGTACATCAATCGAGGCAGTTCGAACAGGCCGTCAGGCACCTTGCTCAAGGCACAGTTGCCCAGACGCACATCGGTCATCTGCGGGAAATGACTCAGATCCGGAGCGATGTTGAGCGGATTGTCGCTCAGGTCCACCGATCTCAGGTTTCTCAGCGTTGCGAATGCTTGCGCGGTCTGCGCAGTCAGCGTGATCTCACAGTCAGGCAGATAGAGGCTGCGCAGCCTGTCCATGGCGAAGATCGGGTTGGGAATCTCGCCCAGCGGGCAATTGCGGATGTCGACGCCTTTGAGCTTCGGGAACAGCTCCAGCAGTCGATCGATCCGAGGCGCAGCGGATGCTGTGGTGCTCAGTTCCAATTGCTCGATGTGGTCAAAACGCGCGGTCAGCGGCGGCAGCTCACCGGTAAACGACAATTCGCAGCTGACCCTTGGCCCTGTCAGGTACGAGGGTGCGCGGCGCAGCTCGTCTTCCAGGTTTTGCCTGAAGTGCTGGCGGTTGAGTCTTTCCCTGGCTGCCGCGTCGGTCGCAAGCGGCATCTGCGTGTCAGTATCGTTGGGAGTCTCGTTGGCCCAGCTATCCAGGCGTTCGAGCAGGCTGGTGAGTTCGGTTTTGCGGCGCATCAGCTCAACACGTCCATCGGCCAGCGTGCCCGCAAGCTTGTAGACCAGATCGTTGGCATCGAAGCCGAACAGCGATGGATAAAGGCTTTGCGCCAGATCGATGTCTTGCTGTTGGACCCAGACACCGAAGTTGTCAGCCTTGGCCTGGAATGCGGCCTTGATCCGTTCTCTGGAAGCAACCGACAACGGGTTGCCGCCCAGTTCAATGCCGCGATCGGAGTACTGCGTCAGTTGCGCCGGCAATTCGCTGATGTTGTTGTCGCTCAGCAACGCGACTTCCAGGTGCGGCAGCTGTTCCAGCCCGGCGGGAACACTATCGATGCCGGTGTTGATCAGGTCGATGAACGTCAGGTTCTGCAGGGTCGATAGATCGGGCGTCACCTGCAGAGGGTTGCTATACAAGTCCAGAGATTTCAATCGGGTCATCGTGGACAGGATCGCTTGTCCGGCAGGATCCAGAGTGATCTGGCACTTGCTCAGCATCAATCTCTCAAGCAACGGCAGGCTTGGCAACGATTGGGGTATCCGGCCCAAGGCGAAATCCTGCAGTTCCAGTCCGCGCAGCCCGCTGAAGCTTCGGAAAAAACCATCGGGAATGTTCAGCCCCGGATTGCCCTGAAGGTTGAGATGCGTGATGTGGCTGAAGTCAGCGGTCAGTTCCGGCAATTCGCCGGTGAATGTCGCATCGGCTTCGAAAGTATTGAACCGCAGGGCTGAGTTTTCGTTTTGCCGGCCGCGCCAGAGTTTCTCAAGGTCGCTGCTGAATCTTTGTCTGGCGGCGAGTTCTGCAAATCTTTCCGGCGCAGTCCAGCGCAGCTCTGTCGAAGGGTTGTTGACCGGCAGGCGCGCGCTCCATGTATTGAGATCAATGATCATGCGGGCGATTTCCGCCTCCCATCTGATCAGTTGCGCCGTGCCGGTCTGTAATGTCCCGGGCAGGCGATAAATCATGTTGATCGCAGCGTTTTCGCCCAGTCGCGGGAACAGTCTCTGCGCCATGGCAATGTCAGCCGATGCCGGCTTGATCCGGAAGTTGCGCCCTTGTGCGGCGTAGTAGCGCTTGACGCGCTCGCGGGCATTCATGGACAGAGGATTGTCGTTCAGATAGACGCTGTCGGCCCGCTCGGGATGCAAACTGAAAACAGCGTCGGGCAGCACGGTTATCTGGTTGTTATTGAGATGGAGCTCTCGCAGCAGCGGATGCTCGGCGATGCCCTTCGGCACGCTCGTCAGTTCGCTATGGCCGAGTGAGAAGTTCGTCACCTTGGGCAGGATTGTCAGGTCTGGCGCGTTTGTCAGTGGGTTATGGCTCAGATCGAGCAACCGCAACTCGGGCAGCGCGCCGAGAACCTGCTGCCCGGCAGGGGTAAGCGTCAGCGCGCAGTCATTGAGTTTGAGCTCTTTGAGATAGTGCAGACGGCTGACGAATGAAGGGATGTCATAGAGTGTGAAAGCTTTCAGTTCCAGCATCTGAAGATTCGGGAACAAGGCAGCGAACGGCTCCAGTCCCGCGATCGTCACGTTGCCCGCCAGCTTGAGGCTGGTAACGTGATCGAAGTTGACCGTCAGGCGCGGCATTTCGCCGAGGAACTTAAGGTCTGCCGCAAAAGAACGAGCGCGCTTGCCGGTTCCCATCGATCTTTCGCCCCAGAAATCCTTTATCAATTGCTTGAAGTCCGAGCGTGCGGATCGTTGCGCCAAACGCTCGCTTGCGCTCAAGGCCTGACCGGTAACCGGGTGCGCAGACGGCGTTGCCAAGGCCCAGCGGGTCAGGTCATCGCGCATCTGTTGCTGTTCTGCTTGCCAGCGAAGCAGCTGTTGGCGACCGTCGGCCAGGTCGCCGGGCAAGTCGTAAATCATCTCGCTGGCCTCTTGCTTGTTCAAACCGGGAAACAACTGCCGGGCGAGGCTCACGTCCGGCTCGGCCGCCAATACGTCGAAGTCGTTGCGATGGAGGCGGTAGTAGTTTTTGATCTGGTCGCGGGTGGCGATCGATAGCGGATTGTCGGCAAGGTCAATGCCGTCACTGCGCTCGGCGGGGAGGTCGAACAGCGCCTCGGGCAGTTGCGTGATGCGGTTGCCTGCGAGCACTGCGGTTCGCAACCCCGGATGGCTGGCCAGTCCTTCAGGCACGACGGTCAGCCCGCAGTTGGACAGATCGAGATAGATCAATTCGGGCAACAAATTCAGGTCGGGGAACGTACCCAACGGATTGTCGCTCAGGTCCAGTGAGTCGAGGCTGCCAAGTGACAGCAGCGCAGCCTGGTTTTCCGGGGTCATGACCACGCCACAATTTTTCAGCTCCAGATCGCTCAGTTGAGGCAGTTTTGCTTCGCCCAGCGCAAGCGGTCCCAGTTCGAAACCGTTCATTTTCAGCTTGGCAAGGTTGGGGAAGCACTCCACGAAGCGCAGGGCGGCGGTGCTATTGGCGGTGCCGGTGAGGTTCAGCCGCGTCGCGCGCTCGAGACCGGCGCTGAGTATCGGCATATCCCCACTGAACGTCGCCGTTGCCCTGAGTTCTTCAAGGCGCGGGTACAGGGGCGGGCTGCGCCAGAATTGCTCGATCTGTTGCGCAAAGGATCGCCGGGCCTCCAGTTCGCGGGCCTGTGCCTCGAGGGGAAGACGTTCCCCCGACTCAGAGGCGGTCACGGTGGCCTGGTTGATCCATTGACTGAGTTCGAGATTCAGCACGCCGAGTTCGTTTTCCCAGCGGGACAACTGTGCGCCGCACTCCGCCAATGGCCCGGGCAATCGGTACAACACCTGTGTTGCGCCTTCCGTGTCGAGGGATGGAAACAAGGCGATGGTGCGTTGCAGATCCTCCTGCACGGGCCGGACGCCGAAGTGCCTTCCGGTGTGCTCGTAGAACACTTTTACCCGCTCGCGAGAAGCCGCCGTCAACGGATTGTCGGCGAAGGTATAACCATCGCTGAGGGAGCTTGCCAGGTTGAAAAAACTGTCCGGTATCCGCGTGATGCGGTTGCGATCGAATTGCGCCGAAATCAGGCGCGGATGATCCAGCAGATCGTCGGGCACCGTGTGAATGCCGGTATCCGACAGGTTCACGTAGCGCAACGAAGGCAGTGTATGCAGGTCCGGAGGCAGGCCCAGCGCATTGCCTTGCAGATCGAGCAGGGTGAGCTGCGGCATGGCTGCGAGCACCGACTCTGTGACCGTCGTCAGACTGATCCGACAATTGCGTAAGCGCAATTCGCGCAGCGAGCGCATCGAAGTCAGTGCTTGCGGCAGGCTCGATAGATTGAGGTTGCGCGCATCGATATTCTGCAACTGGCTGAAGGACTGCAGAAAGCTGTCGACGGAGGTGGTCATCGGGCTGCCATCAATGGCGAGCGAGGTGATATGACTGAAGTCTGCTGACAACACGGGCAAGTCGCCCATCACCGCAGGTGTAAGGCGCAAGGCGTATCCGGCGGCAAAGCCCTGGTGATTGATACCCGTGACGTGCTCCCGTCTCCAGGCTTTGAGCAATTGCTCCCTGAGCAGCCTGCGATTCTGGATTTCGGCGCGCTTCTCCAGCGAGGTGAGCGCCGTGCCGGTTTCCGGGTGCACGGCGGGCGGATTGTTGGCCCAGACATGCAGTTCGTTCTGCAATTGCAGGTAGTCATTTTGCAAACGAAGCATTTCGGCGCGCGCGCCTGCGGGACTGCTTCGCATGCTTTCGGCGAGGAAGCGCACTTCATGGTTCGACATGCGTGGATAGAGCACCCGGATGTCTTCTTCGAGGGTGTGCGGCTGGTAAGCGGGGCGTGGCGGACGCGGAGCATGGGCGTAACCGTCGGTACCGAGCAGGCGCAGGGTGTCGACAGCCGGCGCTCGGGACGGCGTATCGGTAATCACCTGACGCCACTCGTTGCGCTCGAGCGTGCGTTCACGAATGGCCGCCTTCAGCGCCTGACCCTGGCCGATCCGCATGTCCAGGCTCTGGCGCTCGCTGTCGGGCAATGCGTACAACAGGCTGGAATAGAAATCAGCGAACGAATGCAGCTGCTGCCCACGATCGTCATAAGGTTGGTATTGGCCATCGTCGCGGCGAACCAGCACCTTGTATTCGGGCGCATCGTCACGGCCGATCGTGTCCAGTAACCGGCCCTCGTAGCGCCCGTCACGGATTTCGATGCGTACATCGCCGCTCCAGCCCGGCAACAATTTGAGGCTGTGCAGCGCCAGAGAATCAGAGTCGGGATTGCTCACCGAGGCCAGCTCAAGGCCTTCATACGCGCGGGTAAGGCGCACCTCGTCACTGGCCATCTGCATGAGTGCCTGCTGGCGCGGGGGCAATCGTCCTTCGCTGATCTGCAACAGTTCGCTGCCGGTCGCGGTATCGAGCAGTTCGCGGGTAATGCTGGCCGGCAATTGCGGAGGGTGAATCTTGAGTCGTGCAGCCAGCGGGTCGTCGAGGTGCTGGAGGGCTTGATAGCGCGACTCGAACAGCGCGCTGGTGTTGCGTCTGGCGAGGTCGGCCACTTGTTTGCGCAGGTTGTGGCTGCGGACCTCGATGGACGGCGTCGGTCCCGCGAAGGGCTCGTCCAGCAAGGTTTTGATCTGCGTCTCGTCGAGGGCTTGGAGCAGGGTTTTGAGCACGTCGCCACCGGCCAGCGTGTCGTGGCGTAGTTCGATTACCGGCAGGCTTGTGTCGGCAGACGATTGCCACAGTTGCTCGCCTTGGCGATCGAGCAGACGCAGGCACTGGTCGCCTGGCCAGCGGCCGTATTCGCTGAGCACCTGCAGCTGCATGACCGGGTCGGCGCGCAAAAAAACTTCAGCGTCAGCGCTGTCGAGCTGGTCGATGAAGCGTTGCAACTGCTGATCAATCTTGAAGCGCTGGATGCTGTCGGCCAGCAGAGGCGGGACCTTTTCCTGCTCGACATGCATTTTGCGCAACGCGTCTTCGCTGGTTCCGCTGATCTGCAGCACGGTTTCGCGCTCGCTCGCGGACAAGCTCTCGACCGCAGGGCCGATACGGCGCAGCGCGGTTGCTCCATCCCATTCCAGCGGTTGCTCGAGTTCAGTGTGCCAGGCACCTTCGCCATTGTGGCGCAGCACCGGTTGGTATGCGTCGGGGCGACTCGGATGTTCGATGCGGTACTGCCCCGGCACCTGACTTTCCGTGACCGCAAAGTGCGCGTCCTCCAAGGGCAGCAGAAGCTTGTCCTCATGCGCATGCAAACCCAGGGCATCGGGTTGCGAATCGGCACTCGGGCGCTGCGGATGTTTGTAGCGTTCGAGATCCGGTTGCCAGTAGCGGGTGTCACCATTGGCCAGTTGTACCGGTGAAGCGGTCGATGAACGCCACGATTTCCTTGGGCAATATCTTACGGAACTCGGCCGCGCCAATTGCACCGCCGACGGCGAACATGCCCAACTGGATCATCGATTCCACGGTTCCCATCAGGTGTTCGACCGCCTCGGTCGTGCGCCCCTGCGCCCACTCGACAATGCCTTCGAATACTTCATCGAGCATCTGATAGGCCATGTACGCCATCATCGCTTCACCGAGCACCGGCACGAACGGCGCGACGATCATTGCGGCGGTCTGGGCGATGGAAGAGAGGATGTTGAGCAGCGAATCCCAGAACGCCCAGCGCGCCCTTTGATCGACTAACGCAGTCGGTACGGCAATGGTTCGGGCGTCATTGAAAATCTTGTTCAGTTTTGCCTGGTACAGGTGTTGCCACACATCGTCGTAAAACGGCGTCAGCGCAGTCTGCAGATCGGGCCGCTCCACTGCGGCTTCGCGCCACGCCGGCCGAGGGTCGCCGGGTTCGTGCGGGTGCCAGCGGATTTCACTCAGCCGGCTGTTGAGGGTGCTGAAGAAGAAGCCGCGCTGGTCGTGATTGACGAAGCGGCTGAAGAACTGCTGATAGTCCCTGGAGCGCAACTGGCGCGTCAGTTCCACGACCATTTCCAATGGCGAGGCGTACTCCTTGAACGGATGTTCGGGGTCATCCGGGACGTAGGCGACGACGCGCGCTGCATTGCGTGTCATGTACAGGTCCGGGGCGAATACCACGATGCCGGTGAGCGGTGCGCAAAGCATCGTCATGTCATGACACAGCAGCGGGGCGCCGTACACATGCAGGCCTTTCACACCGTCGAGCATGGCTTCGATCAGGCGCACCGCGTTTTCCGACACGTCGCGGTTCATCCGCGCCCATTGCAGGGCCGACTTCATCGCGGCCTTCTGGCTGGCGTCGATCTTGCCGCGCAAGACCGACGCGACCATCGGATCGGAGTAGCCCAGATTGTCTTCCAGACTGGCTTTGTATTTCGCGCCGATATCCAGTCGACGGCACAGTTTTGTGAAAGCGGAAATGCTCAGTTTCGCCTTGATCTCGGGCAGGGTTTCAAACTGTCCTGTAGCCGAAGGTGCGCTAGTGAATGTCGACTCGGCTTCGAAGGCGTCGTCTTCGGTTTCCCTTTCTTCGAAGTTATGCAGCGCCGCCTCAAGCAGTGACACGGACCAGGCGCGGGCGCCGGTGCGGATCGGAAACCATGGGGTGGTGGCGGGAATGTACAGGCGCACGTAGGTGTTTCTGACATCCAGTTCCAGATCGAAGCAGCTTTTCAGCTCGGCCTTGAGCAGGGGCTCGGCGAAGGCCGCGGCGTCCTGCAAGTGCTCAAGGCTCTTGTCGACCCGGCTCTGCGCGGTGATATGCGCCGCCCCAAGACTTTTCATCAACGCATGCTGTTCGGCTGGCGCGACCTGGAGCGCGGCCGGCTGTTGCGGGACGCTGTTCTTCAGCGCTTCGCGCCGCGTGGCTGAGGTGTCGCCCAGCCAGGCCGGAATCGCGTTTTTCAGTGGTTGGTAATGCTCGTCCGCATGTTGCGCGTCATGTGCGGCATCCGGGGTTGCCGATGGGGGTGCTTCAGACAAATGCATGGCCATTCCTTGGCGTTGGGAAGAACCCTCAGCAAATCAGCGGCGAGCGACCACCGTGCGGTAGATATTTATGTCTCTGCCGTGGGGGCTGACTTGGTATCCTGCGCGGCCTGCCGCAAATCGGCCGCGCCCGGTAAACTGCGCCTTTGCGACGCTATATGTCGCATTGCCGTAAACCCGGGAAAATCCGGGGTTTGCGCTATAAGAAGTTGTCGCTTGGCGACAAGGCCGGGCACCCAACTGTCCTTACAATCCCCTCATCGCTCGCCAGTTCCAGGCGGGTGTTCCTCTTCAGGAGACTCCGATGTCCGTTGAGCACGCTGCGGTACAACGCGCCGATTTCGACCAGGTAATGGTTCCCAACTACGCGCCTGCCGCTTTCATTCCGGTGCGTGGCGCCGGTTCCCGGGTCTGGGATCAGGCCGGCCGCGAGCTGATCGACTTCGCCGGCGGGATTGCCGTCAACGTATTGGGCCATGCGCATCCGGCGCTGGTCGGCGCGTTGACCGAACAGGCGAACAAGCTGTGGCACGTGTCCAACGTGTTCACCAACGAACCGGCCCTGCGTCTGGCGCACAAGCTGATCGACGCCACGTTTGCCGAGCGCGTGTTCTTCTGCAACTCCGGCGCCGAAGCCAACGAGGCCGCGTTCAAGCTGGCCCGTCGCGTCGCATTTGACCGTTTCGGCACCGAGAAATACGAAATCATCGCCGCGCTGAACAGCTTCCACGGCCGTACCCTGTTCACCGTCAACGTCGGTGGCCAGTCGAAGTACTCCGACGGTTTCGGCCCGAAAATCACTGGCATCACCCACGTTCCCTACAACGATCTGGCCGCGCTGAAAGCCGCGGTGTCCGAGAAGACCTGCGCGGTCGTGCTGGAACCGATCCAGGGCGAGGGCGGCGTACTGCCGGCCGAACTGGCTTACCTGCAAGGCGCCCGCGAACTGTGCGACGCGAACAACGCGCTGCTGGTGTTCGACGAAGTGCAGACCGGCATGGGCCGCAGCGGCAAGCTGTTCGCCTACCAGCATTACGGCGTGACCCCGGACATCCTCACCAGCGCCAAGAGCCTGGGCGGTGGTTTCCCGATCGCGGCAATGATGACCACTGAAGCGCTGGCCAAACATCTGGTCGTCGGCACCCACGGCACCACCTACGGCGGCAACCCGCTGGCCTGCGCCGTCGCCGAAGCGGTGATCGACGTGGTCAACACCCCTGAGGTGCTGAACGGCGTGAACGCCAAGCACGACAAGTTCAAGGCCCGCCTGCAACAGATCGGCGAGAAATACGGCCTGTTCACTCAGGTGCGTGGTCTCGGTCTGCTGATCGGTTGCGTGCTGAGCGAAGCGTGGAAAGGCAAGGCCAAGGACATCTTCAACGCCGCCGAACAGGAAGGCCTGATGATTCTCCAGGCTGGCCCGGACGTAATCCGTTTCGCCCCGAGCCTGGTGGTGGAAGACGCCGATATCGACGCCGGTCTCGACCGCTTCGAACGTGCTGCAGCGAAGTTGACGCAAGCCTGATGGACCTTTCGGCGCCTGGAGTTTTTCCGGCGCCGAACCAATTTTTGATACCGGGCACATCCACCTGTTGGATTGAACCTGTGGTGAGGGGATTTATCCCCGATGGGCTGCGCAGCGGCCCCAGATTTTTGGGGGTGCTTCGCCCCCCAGCGGGGATAAATCCCCTCGCCACAAGTCCCATTCCTGCATCGATCTTTATGTGGGCCCGGTTTTTTCTGTGAATATTGAAGAGAAAGGAGTGACACCATGCTGGTGATGCGCCCCGCGCAAATGGCTGATCTGGGCGAGGTACAGCGTCTGGCTGCGGACAGCCCGATTGGTGTCACTTCCTTGCCGGATGACGTGGAACGTCTGAGCGACAAGATCGCCGCGAGCGAAGCTTCGTTTGCCGCCGAAGTGAGCTTCAACGGTGAAGAGAGCTACTTCTTCGTCCTCGAAGACTCGAGCACCGGCAAACTGGTCGGCTGCTCGGCCATCGTCGCTTCCGCCGGTTATTCGGAGCCGTTCTACAGCTTCCGCAACGAGACCTTCGTCCACGCCTCCCGCGAGCTGAAGATTCACAACAAGATCCACGTGCTCTCGCAGTGCCACGACCTGACCGGCAACAGCCTGCTGACCAGTTTCTATGTGCAGCGCGAGCTGGTCGGATCGCCGTGGGCCGAGCTCAATTCCCGTGGCCGTCTGCTGTTCGTCGCCAGCCACCCAGAGCGTTTTGCCGATTCGGTGGTGACCGAGATCGTCGGTTACAGCGACGAGAATGGCGACTCGCCGTTCTGGGATGCGATCGGGCGTAACTTTTTCGACCTCAACTACGCCGAGGCCGAGCGCCTGTGCGGGCTGAAAAGCCGCACCTTCCTCGCCGAGCTGATGCCGCATTACCCGATCTACGTGCCGCTGCTGCCGGATTCCGCCCAAGAGGCGATGGGCCAGGTGCACCCGCGTGCGCAGATCACTTTCGACATCCTGATGCGCGAAGGCTTCGAAACCGATCACTACATCGACATCTTCGACGGCGGCCCGACCCTGCATGCACGGGTTTCCGGGATCCGTTCGATCGCCCAGAGCCGCGTAGTGCCGGTGAAGATCGGCGAGCCGGGCAAAGGTGCCGGGCGCCAGTACCTGGTGGCCAATGCGCAGTTGCAGGATTACCGCGCGGTGTTGCTCGAGCTGGACTACGCGCCGGGCAAACCGGTGACGCTGGATATGGAAGCGGCCGAAGCCCTGGGCGTCGGTGAAGGTGCCAGCGTGCGCCTGGTGGCGGTTTAACGCCTTAGCGAGTTTCACGGGTGGCGCGAGCGGCCCGTTTGAGGAGATAGCATGATTGTTCGTCCCGTACGCAGCAGCGATTTATCCGCGCTGATCGACCTGGCCCGCAGCACCGGCACCGGCCTGACCACATTGCCGGCCAACGAAGAGCGCTTGACCCACCGGGTCGGCTGGGCCGAGAAGACCTTTCGCGGCGAAGCCGGGCGTGGCGATGCGGACTATCTGTTCGTGCTCGAAGACGATGACGGCCGCGTGGTGGGGATTTCCGCCATCGCCGGCGCGGTCGGCCTGCGTGAGCCCTGGTACAACTTCCGCGTCGGTCTGACGGTCAGCGCTTCGCAAGAGCTGAACATCTACCGCGAAATCCCGACGCTGTTTCTGGCCAACGACCTGACCGGCAATTCCGAGCTGTGCTCGCTGTTCCTGCACGCTGATTACCGCAACGGCCTCAACGGCCGGATGCTGTCCAAGGCGCGCATGCTGTTCATCGCTGAGTTCCCGGAGCTGTTCGGTAACAAGATCATCGCCGAAATGCGTGGCGTGTCCGATGACGCCGGGCGCTCGCCGTTCTGGGAAAGCCTCGGTCGGCACTTCTTCAAGATGGAATTCAGCCAGGCCGATTACCTGACCGGCGTCGGCAACAAGGCGTTCATCGCCGAACTGATGCCGAAATTCCCGCTGTACACCTGCTTCCTTTCGCCGGACGCGCGCAACGTCATCGGCCAGGTGCACCCGGACACCGAGCCGGCACTGGCCATGCTCAAGAGCGAAGGCTTCAGCTATCAGGGTTACGTCGACATCTTCGACGCCGGGCCGGCCATCGAATGCGAAACCAGCAAGATCCGCGCGGTGCGTGACAGCGAAGCGCTGGTGCTGGCCGTCGGCACGCCGGGCGATGACGCCACGCCGTTCATCATCCACAACCGCAAGCGCGAGGATTGCCGCATCACGGCTGCCCCAGCGCGCTTGGCTGCGGGCACCCTGGTGGTCGATCCGCAGACCGCGAAACGTCTTCAACTCAGCGCCGGCGATCAGGTTCGCGCCGTGGCGTTGTCCGCTGCACGGGAGTCGAAATAATGAATTCGCTATACATCGCAGGTGAGTGGCTGGCCGGTCAGGGCGAGGCCTTTCAATCTTTGAACCCGGTGACCCAGCAAGTGCTGTGGGCGGGCGAGGGCGCCACTGTCGCGCAGGTCGAATCGGCGGTGCAGGCCGCTCGTCAGGCCTTTCCCGGCTGGGCGCGCCGTACGCTCGAAGAGCGCATCAGCGTCCTCGAAGCTTTCGCCGCGTCGTTGAAAAACCACGCTGACGAACTGGCTCGCACCATCGGCGAAGAAACCGGCAAACCGCTATGGGAAGCTGCGACCGAAGTCACCAGTATGGTCAACAAGATCGCGATTTCGGTGCAGAGCTACCGCGAGCGCACCGGGGAAAAGAGCGGCCCATTGGGCGACGCCACCGCCGTGTTGCGCCACAAGCCCCACGGCGTGGTTGCGGTGTTTGGTCCTTACAACTTCCCCGGTCACCTGCCTAACGGTCATATCGTCCCGGCGCTGCTGGCCGGTAACAGTGTGCTGTTCAAGCCCAGCGAACTGACGCCGAAAGTCGCCGAGTTGACGGTCAAGTGCTGGATCGAAGCCGGTTTGCCGGCAGGCGTGTTGAACCTGCTGCAAGGCGCGCGGGAAACCGGTATCGCGCTGGCGGCGAATCCGGGCATCGACGGTCTGTTCTTCACCGGTTCGAGCCGCACCGGCAATCATCTGCACCAGCAATTCGCCGGGCGTCCGGACAAGATTCTTGCGCTGGAGATGGGCGGCAACAACCCGCTGGTGGTCGATCAGGTCGCTGATCTGGACGCGGCGGTGTACACCATCATTCAGTCGGCATTCATTTCCGCCGGCCAGCGCTGCACCTGCGCCCGCCGTCTGCTGGTGCCGCAAGGCGCGTGGGGCGACAGCCTGCTCAAGCGTCTGGTGGAAGTCAGTTCGACCATTGAAGTCGGTGCGTTCGATCAGCAACCGGCACCGTTCATGGGCTCGGTGATTTCCCTCGGCGCGGCGAAAGCGCTGATGGATGCGCAAGAGCAATTGCTGGCCAACGGCGCGGTGGCGCTGCTGGAAATGACTCAGCCACAGGCGCAGTCGGCTTTGCTGACCCCGGGCATTGTCGATGTGACGGCCGTGGCTGAGCGTCCGGACGAAGAACTGTTCGGGCCGCTGCTGCAAGTGATCCGCTATGCCGATTTCGGCGCGGCGATCACTGAAGCCAACAACACCGCTTATGGACTGGCCGCCGGTTTGCTCTCCGATTCCGAAGCGCGTTACCAGCAGTTCTGGCTGGAAAGCCGCGCCGGCATCGTCAACTGGAACAAACAGCTGACTGGTGCCGCGAGCAGCGCGCCATTCGGCGGTGTCGGCGCCTCGGGCAACCACCGCGCCAGCGCCTATTACGCAGCGGACTACTGCGCATACCCGGTGGCGTCGCTGGAAACCCCGAGCCTGGTGTTGCCATCGGCTCTGACGCCTGGCGTGAAAATGGCGTAGCGCCCATTCGCGAGCAGGCTCGCTCCCACAGGTTCAGTGGTGTTCACACATTTTGTGTCCAACCTAAATCCTGTGGGAGCGAGCCTGCTCGCGAAGGCCGCACTGCGGTCGCAAAGAATAGTTACTGAAGCCTATAACAACAGATTCTCGTGGAGCCTCGCTGATGAAATCCTATGAAGTCAATTTTGACGGTCTAGTGGGGCCGACCCATAACTACGGTGGTCTGTCCTACGGCAACGTCGCCTCGCAGAGCAATAGTCAGCAATCCTCGAACCCGAAGGAAGCGGCGCTGCAAGGTCTGGCAAAAATGAAAGCGCTGATGGACATGGGCTTTCAGCAAGGCGTGCTGGCTCCGCAGGAGCGTCCCGACGTGGCCGCGCTGCGTCGTCTGGGCTTCAGTGGCACTGACGCGCAGGTGATCGAGCGCGCCGCCAAAGAAGCGATGCCGCTGCTGGTCGCCAGTTGCTCGGCGTCGAGCATGTGGGTGGCCAACGCTGCCACGGTCAGCCCGAGTGCCGACACCGCTGACGGCCGCGTGCACTTCACCGCTGCCAACCTCAATTGCAAATACCACCGCAGCATCGAACACCCGACCACCAGCCGCGTGCTCGGCGCGATGTTCGCCAATCAACAGTACTTCGCCCATCACGCCGCATTGCCGGCGGTGGCGCAGTTCGGCGACGAAGGCGCGGCCAACCACACGCGTTTCTGCCGTGAGTACGGCGAGGCGGGCGTCGAGTTTTTCGTGTTCGGCCGCAGTGCGTTCGACAACCGTTTCCCGGCGCCGCAGAAATACCCTGCACGCCAGACCCTCGAAGCCTCGCAAGCCGTCGCGCGTTTGCACGGTCTGCGTGACGAAGGCGTGGTCTACGCGCAGCAGAATCCCAACGTCATCGATCAGGGTGTGTTCCACAACGACGTGATCGCCGTGGGCAACGGTGAAGTGCTGTTCTATCACGAGGACGCGTTCCTCGAGACCGACAAGATGCTCGCCGAACTGCAAGGCAAACTGGCCAAGGTCGGCGGTAACTTCCAGTCCGTTTGCGTGCCGCGTTCGGCAGTCACCGTGGATGACGCGGTGCGTTCCTACCTGTTCAACAGCCAGTTGCTGTCGCGTGCCGATGGCTCGATGCTGCTGATCGTGCCGCAGGAATGCCAGGCCAACGAACGCGTCTGGGCTTATCTGCAAAGCCTGACCAGCTCCGGCGGAATGATCCGCGAAGTTAAAGTCTTCGATCTCAAGCAAAGCATGCAGAACGGCGGTGGCCCGGCGTGCCTGCGTCTGCGCGTGGCGCTGAATGAAACCGAACTGGCGGCGGTCAACCCAGGCGTTATCATGACGGCCCCGTTGTACGGTTCGTTGACCGCATGGGTTGAAAAGCACTACCGCGACCGCCTGAGCGAAACCGATCTGGCGGACCCGCAATTGTTGCTTGAATGCCGGACGGCACTGGATGAACTGACGCAAATCCTTAAACTGGGCGCGGTTTATCCCTTCCAGATCAATTGATCGCCAGCGCGCTGCCTGAACGTGGCGCGCGGCGTGTCACCCCAAGAGAGTAAAAACATGAGCGATTCCCTGCAGCTGATCCTTGAAGACACCGACGGCACGCAATTGCAAACCTCGTGCACCCGCGTTGCGGTCATGTGGCAAGGCAAAGAGCTGTGGATCCAGCAGGACGGCCGTGGCCAGCTGCTGATCGGCGTGGACGTCGAGGAAGGTGACGAAGAGTACGCCAACCTGCTGCTGCGCCCATTGGCGACTAATCTGGTAAGTCTGCAACTGGAAATGGAACCGGCTGACCTCGGCGCTGACGAGGATCACGTACACGGCCCGGATTGCAACCACGACCACTAAGGAAACCGCTCTATGCTCGCCCTCGGCAAACTGCTTGAACTGACCCTCGCCGGCCGCGAACCGGCGGAGAAGACTCAACTGACTGTCGAAGGCGTGCGCATGCGCTGGTTGAGCGAAGGGGCGCTGGAAGTGCGGCCCCCGGAAGCGCGCGACAATGGCCTGGACCTGCTGCTGTCGGCAGGCATCCATGGCAATGAAACGGCACCGATCGAGTTGCTCGATCGGCTGCTGCACGACATCGCGCGCGGCGATCTCAAGCCGCGCGCACGCATTCTGTTCCTGTTCGGCAACCCGGAAGCGATTCGCAAGGGCGAGCGTTTCGTCGAGCAGGACGTCAATCGACTGTTCAACGGTCGCCACGAACAAAGCAGCGGCTCGGAAGCGTTGCGCGCCTGTGAGCTGGAACGGCTGGCGGCGAGTTTCTTCAGCAAGCCCGAGCGCCAGCGTCTGCACTACGACCTGCACACGGCGATTCGTGGGTCGAAGATCGAACAGTTCGCCTTGTACCCGTGGAAGGAAGGGCGCCAGCATTCCCGTCGCGAACTGGCGCGCCTGCGCGCCGCCGGCATGGAAGCAGTGCTGTTGCAGAACAAGCCATCCATCGTCTTCAGCTCGTACACCTACGACAAACTCGACGCCGAGGCTTTCACTCTGGAACTGGGCAAGGCGCGGCCGTTCGGGCAGAACGACGGCGTTAACGTTTCACTGCTGGAAACCCGCCTGAAGCAGATCATCGAAGGCGCTGAGCCGGAGACAGAAGAAGGGCTGGATGGTTTGCAGCTGTTCAGCGTGGCGCGGGAAATCATCAAGCACAGCGATGCGTTCCGCCTGAACCTGCCGGCGGACATCGAAAACTTTTCCGAGCTGGAGCCGGGTTATGTGCTGGCCGAGGATCTGGCCAATACCCGCTGGGTGATCGAAGAGCAGGGCGCACGAATCATCTTCCCCAACCCCAAGGTCAAGAACGGCCTGCGCGCCGGCATTCTGATCGTCCCGACTACCGACGAAAACCTCGCCTGATAGCGACATCTGAATCGGCACAAAACCAATGTGGGAGCGAGCCTGCTCGCGAAAGCGGTCTACCAGTCAACTTGTCGTCGGCTGGCAGTCCCTCTTCGCGAGCAGGCTCGCTCCCACATTTGATTTGAGTGAGGTCAAAAACTCACTCGACGTTACACGGCTACCGCACGCGGCTCGGTTCGACGCAGCGCACGAACTTTCTGCAACGTATCCGCGCAAGTCCGCGCCGCTTCCTGACCCTTGTGCACAAAGTGCTCGAAGAAGAACTTCTGATGCTCTTCGCCCGAATGGAAGTGATGCGGGGTCAGCGACACCGAGAACACCGGCACTTCGGTTTCCAGCTGCACCTGCATCAGGCCGTTGACCACCGATTGCGCAACGAACTCGTGACGGTAAATGCCGCCGTCCACCACCAAAGCGGCGGCGACAATACCAGCGTAACGGCCTGACTTGGCCAGCAGCTTTGCGTGCAGCGGCATTTCAAAGGCGCCGCCGACTTCAAAAAAGTCGATGTCCGATTCCTGATAACCCTGCACCAGCATTTCAGCGACGAAGCCTTTACGGCTCTGGTCGACGATTTCCTTGTGCCAGCAGGCCTGGATGAACGCGACGCGCTCGCCCTGGGGGTGTTTGCTTTTGCTGTCGATTGCGGTGGGTTGCATGTTCTGACTCCTGTTTGTGTGAAAAACAGGGCGTTATGAATCGAAAGGGATGCAAGGGTGCGAACGCAGGCACGGATGCACGCGGACGGCCCTTTGGCGTCGATCCCGTTCTCTCTTCATCCGGACTATGACCGTCGGCCCCGGAATCACACCGGGTCTGCTGACCTTGCCGATGCACCCGATCCAAGCCGTGTGCAGCGCCAAGCGCTCGCGGGCTATGCGCATTGCGCGCAATTACCGCCGGTGGGGAATTGCACCCCGCCCTGAGAACGTTTTCGCCGCCCATAGGCGGGCGGCGGCAAGTTTGTAACACATATTTCCCGGCCATGCACATGACACTGCGGGAGCGAGCCCGCTCGCGAAAGCGGCTTCACATTCAACGAAGATGCTGACTGTTACTCCGCTTTCGCGAGCAGGCTCGCTCCCACATGGGCTTTGTCTTCTCGAGGAAGAATGGGATTTTTCCTCGTTCTAGGGTTGATTAATCTGTGCGATGACCGCAGTAATCCCACTTCACAAAGGGATTTCCCATCTGACCAGAGGCCAGGTTCATGAGCGTTATCGATCTTCGCAGCGACACCGTCACCCAACCGACTCCCGCCATGCTCGACGCGATGACCGCAGCGGACACCGGCGACGATGTGTACGGCGAAGATCCGACGGTCAATCGCCTCGAGGCCGAACTGGCCAAGCGTCTGGGCTTTGCCGCCGCGCTATTCGTGCCGACCGGGACCATGAGCAACCTGCTCGGCCTGATGGCGCACTGCGAGCGTGGCGACGAATACATCGTCGGTCAGCAGGCGCACACCTATAAGTACGAAGGTGGCGGGGCGGCGGTGCTCGGCTCGATTCAGCCGCAGCCGCTGGAGGTGCAGGCCGACGGTTCGCTGGATCTGGATCAGGTCGCCGCCGCGATCAAACCGGACGATTTCCATTTCGCCCGCACGCGTTTGCTGGCGCTGGAAAACACCATGCAGGGTAAAGTGCTGCCGTTGGAATATCTGGCGCGCGCCCGACGCTTTACGCAGGAGCATGGCCTGCAATTGCACCTCGACGGCGCGCGGCTGTACAACGCGGTGGTCAAGCTCGGGGTTGATGCGCGGGAAATCACTCAGTACTTTGATTCGGTATCGGTGTGCCTGTCCAAAGGTCTTGGCGCGCCGGTGGGTTCGGTGTTGTGCGGTTCGGCCGAGTTGATCGGCAAGGCTCGGCGTTTGCGCAAAATGGTCGGTGGCGGCATGCGTCAGGCCGGGTTGCTCGCGGCGGCTGGCTTGTACGCACTGGATCATCACGTCGAACGGCTGGCGGACGACCATGCCAACGCACAGTTGCTGGCCGAGGGCTTGCGTGAAGCCGGTTTCATCGTCGAGCCAGTGCAAACCAACATGGTTTATGTGCAAATGGGCGACAGGGCCGCAGCACTCAAGGACTTTGCCGGCGAACGCGGGATCAGGCTCAGCGCCGCTGCGCGCTTGCGCATGGTCACGCACATGGACGTCAGCCGCGCGCAAATCGAGCAAGTGATCGCGACATTCGTCGAGTTTTCACGCAAGTGACAGCGTCAGCCGTCCAATTGACCGTTTCTATCGTATAAACACGCTGTACCCCGCGCGCAGGGCCGATATAATGCGGCCCTTTGCCGTCGCTTCGTCTCATGACGTTTCGAACAGGCCTTTGGCCGCAGCCTCCGTGGAAGAACCTAATGAAAAGCGCAGAAATCCGTGAAGCCTTCCTTCGCTTCTTCGAAGAGCAAGGCCACACCCGTGTAGCCTCCAGCTCTTTGATTCCGGGCAACGACCCAACCCTGCTGTTCACCAACGCGGGGATGAACCAGTTCAAGGACTGCTTCCTGGGCCAGGAAAAACGTGCGTACACCCGTGCCACCAGCAGCCAGAAATGCGTGCGCGCCGGCGGCAAGAACAGTGACCTGGAAAACGTCGGTTATACCGCGCGTCACCACACGTTCTTCGAAATGCTCGGTAACTTCAGCTTCGGCGACTACTTCAAGCACGACGCGATCACCTTCGCCTGGACCTTCCTGACTGGCGTGCTCAAGCTGCCGAAGGAAAAGCTCTGGGTCACCGTCTACGCTACCGACGACGAAGCGTATGACATCTGGACACAGAAAATCGGTGTGCCGGCCGAGCGCATGATCCGCATCGGCGACAACAAGGGTGCGCCGTACGCTTCCGACAACTTCTGGACCATGGGCGATACCGGCCCGTGCGGCCCGTGCACCGAGATTTTCTACGATCACGGCGAGCACATCTGGGGCGGCCCGCCGGGCTCGCCGGAAGAAGATGGCGATCGCTACATCGAAATCTGGAACAACGTGTTCATGCAGTTCAACCGCACCGCCGACGGTGTGTTGCATCCGTTGCCAGCGCCGTCGGTGGACACCGGCATGGGCCTGGAGCGGATCAGTGCGGTGATGCAGCACGTCAACTCCAACTACGACATCGACCTGTTCAAGAACCTGCTCAAGGCTTCGGCTGAAGCGATCGGCTGCGAAAACGGCGATCAGTCGTCGCTCAAAGTCGTTTCCGACCACATCCGTTCCTGCGGTTTCCTGATCGCCGACGGCGTGCTGCCGTCCAACGAAGGTCGCGGTTATGTGCTGCGCCGGATCATCCGTCGGGCCTGCCGTCACGGTAACAAGCTGGGCGCCACCGGCAGCTTCTTCTACAAAATTGTTGCCGCACTGGTTGCCGAAATGGGCGAGGCCTTCCCGGAACTGAAGAAGCAACAGAGCAACATCGAGCGCGTGCTCAAGGCTGAAGAAGAGCAATTCTCCAAGACCCTGGAACACGGCCTGAAAATCCTCGAGCAGGATCTGGCCGAACTCAAAGGCACCGTGGTGCCAGGCGACGTGGTGTTCAAACTCTACGACACCTACGGCTTCCCGATGGACCTGACCGCCGACATCGCTCGCGAACGCGGCCTGACCGTCGACGAAGCCGGCTTCGAGCGCGAGATGGAAGCGCAGCGTGTGCGCGCGCGTTCGGCCAGCTCGTTCGGTCTGGACTACAACACCCTGGTCAAGGTCGACGTGGCCACCGAGTTCACCGGCTATGCCGCCACCAGCGGCTCGGCGAAAATCGTTGCCATCTATAAGGATGGCCAGTCGGTCGACGTGCTGAGCGAAGGTCAGGAAGGCGTGATCGTGCTCAACCAGACGCCGTTCTACGCCGAATCCGGTGGCCAGATCGGCGACTGCGGTTTCATTCAGGCCGGCAGCAGCCGTTTTGACGTGCGCGATACCACCAAGACCGGCGGCGCATTCCTGCACCACGGTGTGCTGGCCTCGGGCAGCCTGACCATCGGCGCGCCGGTGGAAACCCACGTCGACGCCGAAGTGCGTCACGCCACCGCGCTGAACCACTCGGCTACGCACTTGCTGCACGCCGCGCTGCGTCAGGTGCTCGGTGAGCACGTACAGCAGAAAGGTTCGCTGGTCGACAGTCAGCGTCTGCGTTTCGACTTCAGCCACTTTGAAGCAATCAAACCAGAGCAGATCAAGCAGCTGGAAGACATCGTCAACGCCGAGATTCGCAAGAACTCCGCCGTTGAAACCGAAGAAACCGACATCGAAACCGCGAAGAACAAAGGCGCCATGGCGCTGTTCGGCGAGAAGTATGGCGACAGCGTGCGCGTGCTGAGCATGGGCGACTTCTCGGTCGAACTGTGCGGCGGTATCCACGCCAACCGTACCGGCGACATCGGCCTGCTGAAAATCATCAGCGAAGGCGGTGTGGCATCGGGCGTGCGTCGTATCGAGGCAGTCACCGGTGCTGCGGCGCTGGCCTACTTGAACGCGGCGGAAGAACAACTCAAGGAAGCGGCCAGCCTGGTCAAGGGCAGCCGCGACAACCTGATCGACAAGCTCTCGGCGGTACTGGAGCGCAACCGTCTGCTGGAGAAACAACTCGAGCAGTTGCAGGCCAAGGCAGCCAGCGCTGCGGGCGACGATCTGTCGGCCTCGGCGGTGGACGTCAAGGATGTGAAGGTGCTGGCTGCCCGTCTGGACGGTCAGGATGGCAAGGCGCTGCTGGCGCTGGTCGATCAGCTGAAAAACAAACTCGGCCGCGCAGTGATCCTGCTCGGCGGTGTCCATGAGGAAAAGGTCGTACTGGTTGCAGGCGTAACCAAGGACCTGACTGGCCAACTCAAAGCCGGTGATTTGATGAAACAGGCTGCTGCGGCAGTGGGCGGGAAGGGCGGTGGTCGTCCGGACATGGCGCAGGGCGGTGGTGTCGATGCCGCTGCGCTGGATGGCGCACTGGCGCTGACCGTTCCATTCGTCGAGCAGGCTTTATAAGACGGCTCGCCAGGCCCGCAGTCTAGTGGCGGGCCTGGCGACTGTTCGAAAGATTATTGGGCGCCCTTCATGGGCAGAGGCGGCTTTGAAATGGCTTTGATCGTACAGAAATTTGGAGGCACCTCGGTCGGCACTGTCGAGAGAATCGAGCAGGTCGCCGACAAGGTTAAGAAATTCCGCGATGCCGGCGATGACCTGGTGGTTGTGCTGTCTGCAATGAGCGGCGAAACCAACCGTCTGATCGATCTGGCCAAGCAAATCAGTGGCGAGGCGCAACCGGTTCCGCGCGAGCTGGACGTGATCGTCTCCACCGGTGAGCAGGTGACGATTGCCCTGTTGGCCATGGCGCTGATCAAGCGCGGTGTGCCGGCGGTGTCGTACACCGGCAATCAGGTACGGATCCTGACCGACAGTGCGCACAATAAAGCGCGTATCTTGCAGATTGATGACCAGAAGATTCGCGGTGATCTGAAGGCTGGCCGTGTGGTGGTTGTCGCCGGTTTCCAGGGCGTCGACGAGCACGGCAACATCACCACCCTCGGTCGCGGCGGTTCCGATACCACGGGCGTGGCACTGGCTGCGGCCTTGAAAGCGGATGAATGCCAGATCTACACCGATGTCGACGGTGTCTACACCACCGACCCGCGTGTGGTGCCGGTCGCTCAGCGTCTGGATAAGATCACCTTCGAAGAGATGCTGGAAATGGCCAGCCTCGGTTCCAAGGTCCTGCAGATCCGTGCGGTGGAATTCGCCGGCAAGTACAACGTTCCGCTGCGCGTACTGCACAGCTTCAAGGAGGGTCCGGGCACCCTCATTACTATTGATGAAGAGGAAACCATGGAACAGCCGATCATTTCCGGCATCGCTTTCAACCGCGATGAAGCCAAGCTGACCATCCGTGGCGTGCCAGACACCCCGGGCGTGGCGTTCAAGATTCTCGGCCCGATCAGTGCCGCGAACATCGAAGTCGACATGATCGTGCAGAACGTCGCGCACGATAACACCACCGACTTCACCTTCACCGTGCACCGCAACGACTACCAGGCTGCACAGACCGTGCTGGAAAACACCGCTCGCGAAATCGGTGCCCGTGAAGTAGTTGGCGACACCAAGATCGCCAAGGTCTCGATCGTCGGCGTCGGCATGCGTTCTCACGCAGGCGTGGCCAGCCGCATGTTCGAATCCCTGGCGAAAGAAAGCATCAACATCCAGATGATCTCGACTTCGGAAATCAAGGTTTCCGTGGTGATCGAAGAGAAGTACCTGGAACTGGCCGTGCGCGCGCTGCACACGGCTTTCGAACTGGATGCTCCGGCCCGTCAGGGCGAGTAATCCGATTCTGTGAAGGGCGCGGTCTGACCGCGCCCTTTATTTTTGAATGGCGCGAGCCCCGGAACTGTTCTTTTGCTCGCGCTGGTCAATACTCAGGCATGTAGGGCTACGATCGCTGCGGTTGTAGGTCGGGTGCCTTTTTTTTGCAGACTGTTGTCCCTGAAATGAATGGCGTAAGGAGAAAGGTATGCTGATTCTGACTCGTCGGTGCGCGGAAAGCCTGATTATCGGTGACGGCGAAATCACCGTGACCGTGCTCGGCGTCAAAGGAAACCAGGTGCGTATCGGCGTCAACGCTCCGAAAGAGGTTGCGGTGCACCGTGAGGAAATTTACCTGCGTATAAAGAAAGAGAAGGACGAAGAACCAAGCCATTAATTTTTATCGATTTTTATGTTTGCAAACGGGGAAGAAGCTGGTTAATATACGCCCCGTGTTGCGGAGAGCTGGCCGAGTGGCCGAAGGCGCTCCCCTGCTAAGGGAGTACACCTCAAAAGGGTGTCGGGGGTTCGAATCCCCCGTTCTCCGCCATTATTTGCTTAGTACGTCGTAATCTGGCTTCTTCTGTAAGTTGTTGAAATTACTAGAAAAAGTGTTTGACATAGAGATTAGACGGCCTATAATGCGCGGCAACAAATGCACTCGTAGCTCAGCTGGATAGAGTACTCGGCTACGAACCGAGCGGTCACAGGTTCGAATCCTGTCGAGTGCACCATTTAAGAGTTATTTGCTGTAAGGTGAGTAACTCGGCTTCAGCCAGTTGTGGTCTGGTTTAAAAACACAAAATGCACTCGTAGCTCAGCTGGATAGAGTACTCGGCTACGAACCGAGCGGTCACAGGTTCGAATCCTGTCGAGTGCACCATATACCAAGAAGCCCGCGTTTAACGCGGGCTTTTTGCTGTCCGGGATTTGGCTTTTCCCTTCACGCAGCCTCTTTCATCAAAATCAATTTGAGCACTGCGGCCTCGCTTGAGGTCGTAACGATAGCTCGTGGTCGATGTGCGGGTGTTGATCTTGTCGGGCTTGCCCAGTGCGCTTTCGACGTCCCGCTGACTCATGCCGGCAATCACTCGACGGTTGATGATCGCTTCGCGCCGCTGTCTGTTGTCGATCAGGTTTCCACATTTATGTTCAGTGCCGCCGACGATGCCCGGTTCGCGTCCGCTGTCTTTCATGCCGGTCACAGCTTCGTGATTGAACTCCGGCATGATTGCGACCCAGCCGGGTGAATACGGGTGGACCTCCTGAGTTGAGAGTTGCTCGCCAGTTGCGCAGCTCATCGACGTAAACGTGACGCTGCCGTCAGCAGCCTGGCAGCGATGAAGTGTGGTGGCGTGGGCAGGCGTGATGTGGAGCAGGGCGGTCAGTAGAAAAAGCGCTGGTTTTGCTGGCATTCGATGTCCTCCATGACGATCTAAGCTCAAGGGTAGTCGCTGCTTTTTGCATTGCCGGTGTGTTTTCTTTTCAAGATGAGTCGTCGCATTTGCACGGGTCAGGCAGGCGCTCAGGTTTGTTTCGCAAGCGCTTGTTTCAGCCGTGATTTTTTCAACGTTTTAAACCGTCAGGCGTGTATCATTGCGCCCGTCAGCCCCGCCGGGGCTTATGGAAAACCTCCATGGACTTACCCAGTAGTTGTTCAGTAAACCGTTTCACCAATCATGAATTGACTGATTGATCCTTCCGGCGTGCCCCGCTGCTGGGAGTGGAGTTCGCCTATGTCCGAAATCGAAGTAAAGAAAACACAGGAAAGCCTGCAGGACCGCCTGGCTCAGGTCGTCGAGTTGCTGCAGCGCCAGCGTGTCGTTGAAGACCTGACTCATCGCCAGGAAGGTCCGCACCACGACCGCGTGGAAAACCTGGTTCACCGGCAAAACCTCGTCGAGCTGCAACGCAAGCTCGATGATCTGCACTCCGCCGACGTCGCCTACATTCTCGAAGCCTTGCCGCTGGACGATCGTCTGACGCTCTGGCAACTGGTCAAGGCCGACCGCGACGGCGACATTCTTCTCGAAGTATCCGATTCCGTCCGTGAAACGCTGATCGCCGACATGGACGATCACGAGCTCCTGGCTGCCGCCAAGGACATGGACGCCGACGAACTCGCTGACCTGGCCTCCGAGCTGCCGCGAGACGTTGTCCATGAGTTGATGGAGAGTCTGGATAACCAGCAGCGCGAACGCGTGCGCTCGGCGCTGTCCTATGACGAGGATCAGGTCGGTGCGCTGATGGACTTCGAGATGGTGACGATCCGTGAGGACGTCAGTCTTGAAGTGGTTCTGCGCTATCTGCGTCGCCTCAAAGAGCTTCCCGGTCATACCGATAAATTGTTCGTGGTCGATTACGACGGCGTGCTCAAGGGCGTGCTGCCTATCAAACGTCTGCTGGTCAACGATCCGGAGAAGCAGGTCGCGGAAGTGATGGCCAGCGATCCGGTGAGCTTCCACCCGGACGAAGATGCCTACGACGCTGCTCAGGCGTTCGAGCGTTACGACTTGATCTCCGCGCCGGTGGTCGACAAGAACGGCAAGCTGATCGGGCGTCTGACCATCGATGAAATGGTCGACCTGATCCGTGAGGAAAGCGAAAGCGAAGTCCTCAACATGGCCGGTCTGCGCGAAGAGGAAGATATCTTCGCCTCGGTGTGGAAATCCCTGCGTAACCGTTGGGCGTGGCTGGCGGTGAACCTGATCACTGCATTTGTGGCATCGCGGGTGATCGGTCTGTTCGAAGGTTCGATCGAGAAATTGGTGGCACTGGCGGCGCTCATGCCGATCGTGGCGGGTATCGGTGGCAACTCCGGTAACCAGACCATCACCATGATCGTGCGCGCCATGGCGCTGGATCAGGTCAGCACCGGCAACACTTCGCGCTTGATGCGCAAAGAGCTGGCGGTCGGTTTGATCAATGGTCTGGTCTGGGGCGGGGTGATCGGTGTGGTCGCGTACATGCTCTACGGCAGTTGGTCACTCGGCGTGGTAATGACGGCGGCGATGACACTCAACCTGTTGCTGGCGGCGTTGATGGGGGTGTTGATTCCGATGACGCTGGCGAAGATGGGCCGCGATCCGGCGATGGGTGCCAGTGTGATGATCACCGCAATGACCGACAGCGGTGGCTTCTTCATCTTCCTCGGGTTGGCGACAATCTTCCTGCTCTGACCTTGTGCAATGAAAAGCCCGTCAAATCGACGGGCTTTTTTGTGCCTGCCAAACAAATACGGGCGCAAGTACAAGTAACGGTGGCGAGGGGGTTTATCCCCGCTGGACTGCGCAGCAGTCCCATTGTTTTTGGGGCTGCCATGCAGCCCAGCGGGGATAAATCCCCTCGCCACACTCCATTGCCAAGCGGCCATCTGTCATATCGCGGGCAAAAAAAAGCCAGCAATCATGCTGGCTTCAATATGTTCGGTATAACTCAGGACGCGTCTGCGGCCATTTCAGCGTCGTGGGCGATCAGCGACACCAGGGCGTTCTGCTGACGGTGCGACAGCTGACGGAAGCGCTGCAACAGCTCGCGCTCGTGCAGCGACAGCTCCGGGCTGTCCAGGCGCATGCTCAGCTCTTCGCCCAGTGCGCCTTCCTGAATAAGACTCTGCTCAAGGCGCGCAATGATTTCGGAGTTCATGCTGCGATGATGATTGCGAGCCACCTCGGCAATGCGTTCACGCATTCCGTCTGGCAGACGTACGACAAACTTGTCAGCCGTACGGCTGGAATAAATTGCCTGTTTCAATGGGCGCATATATTTAACCGGTTAGTTCAGGGGAGCGGTTCTCGGGATTGGCCGCAGGATGTGTGGTAGGACAAGCATCCGGACCAATTGGTTCAACCTGAATTGTTAAGAGGCCGGCATCATGCCTCAAAATTGCCAGATCATTGGCGTCAATTCTGTGACAAATATTGAGCCGGGTAAAGGCGTAATGCCAGCACCAGTTGTCAGAAATGCGGACTGGTTGGAAAACTTTCCATCCTTCCGTATCGCTGCCCGCTTTCGCATGCACATCTGTTGATGTCCGAAGACCTTAGAACGTGCATGCTATGCGGCTCGCTATTCTTGATCCCTATGTGTACAGGATAGTGGCAATTTGCCGATTTACTAGAGGCAGGACCCGTCGGAGGGCGTTTTCGGGATGGATGGCAAGCTTTTTTACCTGATGGGGCCGTCCGGTTCGGGCAAGGACAGCCTGATCGAAGCAGCGCGTGAGCCACTGCGTGAGTTGAACTGTGAAGTGATGCGCCGGGTGATTACCCGATCGGCGGAGTCAGTCGGCGAAGATGCAATCGGCGTGACGCCTGAAGAGTTCGACCGGCGACAGCACGCTGGCGCTTTTTCCTTAGCCTGGCAAGCCAACGGCCTCTCTTACGGCATTCCAAGGGAAATGGATGAATGGTTGCAAGCGGGCCGGCACGTATTGGTTAACGGGTCGAGAGCGAACCTGCGTCAAGCAATGGAGAAATATCCAACCCTGGTGCCGATTCTGCTGACAGTCAACGATGAGGTCCTGCGCAAGCGCTTGCTCAGCCGTGGTCGGGAGACCCCTGAGCAAATCGATGCGAGGCTGGCTCGCAATGCGTTGTTCAAAGACCGAAGATCCAGCGACAGCCCCGTTCATCAGATCGACAACTCTGTTGACCTTGCTATCGCGGTCTCTTCGCTATTGGAATTGGTTCGGCTCAACGCAGAACCGGATCGAACTTGATCTTGCGCCCTGCAATCAGCGCCAGCACAAACAGCACCGCAAACACGCCACAGCCAACCAGAGGCAAGGTGACTTCTGTCTCCTCGAACAGCGCCAGGTGGGTAACGCCACTCAGTAAAGCGAGGATGAGAAATCCTGTCGCCGATTTGGACATGTTGTACTCCTGAAGATATTTCAAAAAACCAGACGTTCGGTGATTGGCGCCGAGGCTTGCTCAGGCTCGCTGACCATTTGTGTAGAAGCGTCGCTGCGCTCACTCAGCACCGCCCACTGCGGCGCTTTCTGCACCTGCAAGTAATGCGGCATGCGCTGCGCCACTGGCTGCTCGATGTCCGCCTTGGGAAAAAAATGCGATCCGAGCAAGAAGGCCAATGCCGCTGCGTTTGCAAGCAAGAGGGTGCTGTTCATGGCACGACGCTCCAAATTGTTCTTTTTGATAGAACAGCCATAGCAGTCGCCGTGCCAACAGTGTAACGGCTGATAAGTCCTTTAAAAACAAGGGTTTGGTAAGGTTTTTCGGGCGGCACTGATTGCAAACTGCAATGACCGCTTTTTCGCGTAGTGCAAATTGCCCGGTAAAAGTTCCCGCAATCTTGCACGGCGCCTGCCTACACTTAAAAAGCCCTACGGACGACATGACAAAACAGGGGCCGGCCGTTAACATGCACGCCGTCTGTCGCCCCGCGTACAGCGCGCTTCAATCAGTGTCTCAGTAGCTCAATTGGATAGAGCATCCCCCTCCTAAGGGGAAGGTTGCAGGTTCGAACCCCGCCTGGGACACCACTTCTTGAAAACGAAAAGCCCCGTCGCATTTATCCATTGCGACGGGGCTTTTTGGTTTGGTCGACGAACAGGCGTTTTGCACTGTTACAAACTCCGGGGTCCCACCTCTGCCGTTGCATCGGGGCATTTGCGCCGGTGCTGACTGACGATCAGTCGCCGTTCAGTTCGACTTTGCCGAGAGTGCTGCTGACGTCGGTGACATGCCGACGGCCGTGGACTTCGTAAGTAGTCCCGCTCGCCTCGACGCCCGGCTTGCGCACGGCCAGTTGAGCGAATAACCCCGTCTTTTCGCTGTAACTGCCGAACCAGTCAATCAGCGCTCCGATGTAGCATTCGCCGCCGATCATTACCGGCAAATCAGCGATCTTTTCGATGGTGTAGTGCCCTGGACCGTAGCTGTAGTAATCGTCGTCTCCGGCACCCGTGGGAGGAATAGGGCAAAGGGGCGCGTTAGCGGTTGATTCCGATGCGACTTTCATTGCCTGGGTGATGGCGTGTTCGAGTGCCCCGTGCAGTTCCGCGTCAAGCTCGTAGGTGCTGGTGCCATCCTCTTTATGTTGAGTCGTGGGCACCTGCAGGGCGTAACTGTAACGCACGGACACCGTCGGCACCTGACGGTTGACCTTCAGCGGATTGAGCAGATACAGGTTGTCGACACCGTAGGCGCCGTTTCGGTAGGCGGCATAGATTCTGTCGTGAAGCTTGATCCAGCTGATTGCCTGATTGGCGCCACGGTCGTTGGTGTAGAACAGCGAGCTTTCCGGCTCGACCGATCTTTTGACGAACCGCTCGCCCGTGCGGCGCCAGGTTTCCACGTAGGTGAACAAGCCGGTGCCGCCTGCGTATGTGTCGACGATAAGGTCGCGCTGGCCATCATTGTCCAGATCCAGCAGTGCGTAGGAAGACCGTCCGGTCTCGGCGGCGCCGTCGATGCTTGAGGCGTTCAATGCTTTCCATTCGTCCTCGCTCACGCCTTTGGGACGCGACTTGGGGAAGCTGGTTTGCTCGCCGTAGCTGTCGACTGGATCGCCCGCGAAAGATGTCTGCGAAGACTCGAAAGCCCGTGCGGCCAAGGCATGTTCCAGGGCAAATTCCGGGTGGTTTTTGCTCTCGGCACGAATGCTTTCCTGCAGATCGTTCATCGCCTGAACATCCACGGCGTCCGGCTGCCACATTGCGGCTTGCGTCCACTGTGCCTGCAATGCTTGCAGGCGCTGGCGGTAGCTGCCATCCAGGCAAGCGACATCGACTGCGCAGGCATTGCGGGTTTTTAGCCAGGCGCGCTGGGTGCGCTTGAGCTCAGGTTGCGTCGCTGTGGCAGTTGTCATCAGTTGGCGATACAGCGTGCCCATCTGCGCGTCTAGCTCATACAGCGATTTATTCGCGCAAATCATGTTTTCCACGTCGTTCGCCGCTTTTTTGCAATCCATCGCCGCCGCTGTCGCTTGCTGGATAAAGACAAGCAAACACGCTGACAGGATGTAGTGTCCCTTGATGTACACGATTCAGTCCTTATGCAAATCCTTGAGCAGGCGCGCAGAGTAATACTCCAGGCAACATTCTTGAAGCTCCACCCTCAGGCCCCGGCACTTTTGGCCGATAACCCGAACGGTGAGTTCAGGCTCGCGCGAAATCGCTTGATGGCGCATGGCCTCCAGCTATCATCTGCGCGCCTGAAATCGCCTCGGTTCGTTTTCTTCAATTGCCTGGAAATCTTCGATGTCGTCGTATCACCAAAAAAGCTTTCTGATCGTCGATGATTTTTCCGATTTCCGCAGTTCCGTGCGTTCGATGTTGCGTGAGCTCGGCGTCAAGGATGTCGATACTGCCGACACTGGCGAGCAGGCGCTGAAGATGTGTTCGCAGAAGTCCTACGATTTCATTCTTCAGGACTTCCACCTCGGCGACGGCAAGAAGAACGGCCAGCAGGTGCTCGAAGACCTGATGTCGGAAAAGCTCATCAGTCACGAAGCCGTTTTCGTCATGGTCACCGCTGAGACCAGTCAGGCGATGGTGCTCAGCGCGCTGGAGCACGAGCCGGATGCGTACCTGACCAAGCCGTTCAACCGTTCCGGGCTGGCCCAGCGGCTTGAGCGTCTGGAGCAACGCAAGACGTTGCTCAAACCGATTCTGCAGGCCCTCGATCGCGGTAAGCCGGTCGAGGTGCTCAATGCCTGTATTGCGTTGTGCAAACAGGACATCCGCTATTCGCCGCTGTGCCTGCGCTACCGCGCCGACGCCCTGCGTGACATGAACCAGAACGAAGCGCTGGAGCGGCTCTATGACGGCATCATTGCCGACCGGCCGTTGCCGTGGGCCTTCGCTGGATTGGGCAAGTTGCTGTTCAGGCGCGGGCAGGTCTCGCAGGCCAAAGATGTCTATGAAAAGGCCTTGAAAGTCTTCCCGATGATGCCGGCGCTGTATGACGGCATGGCCGATGTGCTGGTGGCCGAAGGCGACAGCAAAGGCGCGCAGCGGGTGCTCGAAGAAGCGATCCGTCTGTCGCCGCTGGCGGTGCGCCGCCAGGCGCTGCTCGGCAAATTGGCCATGGCCAACGAAGATTTCGAAACCGCCTCGCGTGCTTATCGTCAGGCCGTGGCGCAGGGCGCGCAGTCGCGTTTCAAGGACCCGGAAAGCAATCTCGGCCTGGCGCACGCGCTGATCAGCAAGGGCAGCGATCGCGGGCTCGACACGCGTACGCGACTGGAGATCAATACCACCCTCAGCGCCGTGGCCAAAGAAAACCCGAGCGATCCCGGCCTGCAAATTCGCGCGCGTTTGATGAAAGCCACCAGCCTGTTGCTCAACGACGCCGAAACCGCCGACAAACTCACCGAACAAGCACTGATGCGCCTCGATGGCATGGAACAATTCATGAGTCCCGAGGCGGCGTTGCTGGTGGCCAAGCAGTTGCAGATGCTCGGTCAGGCCGAGGCGGGCACTTCGATGCTCAAGAGCTGCGCGGAGATTTACGGTGATGACCCGGCGGTGATGAAAGACATCGCCAAGCTCACCGACGATCCGACGATTCTCAGTTCGAGCAACGCTGCGGCCGACCTCAACCGCCAGGGCGTGCGCGTGTACAAGACCGGCAATCTGGTCGAGGCCCGCGAAGTGTTCCGCAAGGCGCTCAAGCTGCAACCGAAAAACATCAGTATCGCGCTGAACCTGGCCCAGTCGCTGCTGCACGGCACCGACACCAGTGTGCCGTCGGCGGAGCTGGAAGAATGTCGGGCCTGCCTGAAACTGGTGGGCCTGATGCCCGACACCGACGCGCGGTTTGCGCGTTATCAGAAGCTGAAAAGCAAGGCGTTTGGCGAATGAACCCAATAGATCCGGCGCTGGATTTTTCCACGGTGATTGCCTCCACCGTTCACGACATGAAGAACTCCCTGGCCATGCTGATGCAGGCGCACAGCCAATGGCTGGCGCGTCTGCCGAAAGAGCTGCGCGACGGCTCGGAGCAGGGCGTGATCGACTTCGAGTTCGCCCACCTCAACGGCATGCTCGTGCAGTTGCTGGGGCTGTACAAACTTGGCGTGAATCAGTTGCCGCTGCAGCCGGCGTATCACGAACTCGACGATTTCATCGAGGCGCAACTGGCCGCGCATCAGGAAGTGTTTGCCAGTCGCGGCATCATCGCCACTTATGAAGTCGACCCGTTGAGCCCGCTGGGTTTCTTCGATCGCGAGCTGATCGCCTCGGTGCTCGGCAACTGCATCAACAATGCGATCCGTTACGCCCGCGAGTCGCTGCTGATCACCGTCAGCGACGAAGCCGGGCAATTGGTGCTGAGCATCAACGACGACGGCGACGGCTATCCAGCAGAGATGCTCGAGCGTCAGGCCGATTATGTGCAGGGCATCAATCACAGCAGCGGCAGCACCGGCCTCGGTCTGTATTTCGCCAATCGCATCGCGGCGCTGCATCAGCGCAACGGCGTGGAAGGGCGCACCGAAATCAGCAATGGCGGGCCGTTGGGCGGTGGGGTGTTCAGCCTCTACTTGCCCTGAGGTCTGGTGTAGGAGCTGCCGAAGGCTGCGATCTGTTGATTTTAAAAAGCAAGATCAAAAGATCGCAGCCTCGTTGCACTCGTCAGCTCCTACGTCTCCTGCACAAGATCGGGATTTTTGTGGGCGCTGCTTGATATTCCGAACAGCCGCAGCCTATTTTGTCCGGGTCGCCGTTCGCGGCTCGCACAACAACAAGGATTGCGTCATGACAACCGATGGCCAGGGTTCACTCGCGCAGCGATTGACCGGCATTGATGAGATTGAATGTGTCACCCCGGATCTGAACGGTGTGCCACGGGGCAAGGTGATGACCGCCGAGGGTTTCCTCGAGGGGCGGCGTTTGCAGTTGGCGCGGGGTGTGCTGCTGCAATGCATCATGGGCGGCTATCCGCCGGCGCGGTTCTACGGCAGCGATGACGGCGATCTGGCGCTGGTCGCCGATCCTGCGCAGATTCACCGTTTGCCCTGGAGCGACGAGCCACGTGCCATGGCGATTTGCGACGCCGACGAACTGAGCGGGGGGAGCTCAAGTCTCTCGACCCGTGGCCAGCTCAAAGCGGTCATCGCCCGTTACGCCGCGCACGGTCTGGCGCCGGTGGTGGCGACCGAACTGGAATTTTTTGTCTTCGCACCGAACACCGATCCGACTCAGCCGTTCCGTCCGCCGGTGGGCCTCGACGGCCGCCGCGAGGATGGCCAGTCGGCCTTCAGCGTCAGTTCCAACAACGGCCTGCGGCCGTTCTTCAGCGAAGTGTATAAATGCATGGCCGCCCTCGGCCTGCCGCGCGACACGTTCATGCATGAAATGGGCGTCAGCCAGTTCGAGATCAATCTGCTGCACGGCGATCCGCTGCTGCTGGCCGATCAGACGTTCCTGTTCAAGCATCTGCTCAAGGAGGTCGCGCTCAAGCATGGCCTGAGCGTGGTGTGCATGGCCAAACCGCTGGCGCACACGCCGGGCAGTTCGATGCATATTCACCAGAGCATCGTTGAGATCGGCAGCGGCAAGAATGTCTTCACTGACTCGAACGGCGAGCCGACGTCGATGTTCCGCCACTTCATCGGCGGGCAACAGGCAGGCCTCGCCGATTTCACCGCACTGTTTGCGCCCAACGTGAATTCCTATCAGCGCCTGTGTCATCCGTACGCGTCGCCCAACAATGCCTGCTGGTCCCATGACAATCGCGCCGCCGGCTTGCGTATTCCCGCCAGCTCGCCGGTCGCACGTCGGGTCGAAAATCGTCTGCCGGGCGCCGACGCCAACCCTTATCTGGCGATCGCCGCCAGTCTGGCTGCGGGTTTGCATGGCATCGAACAGGAACTGGAGCCGAGCGCGGCAATCCAGGGTGAGTTCGCCGTGCCGGATAATCTGGCCTTGCCGTGTACCTTGCACGCCGCGCTGGAGCGTCTGAAACGTAGCCAGTTGGCGAGGGAACTGTTCGGGTCGGAGTTCATCGAAGGCTACATCGCTTCGAAGACCATGGAGTTGACCAGCTTCTTTGATGAAATCACTCCCTGGGAGCGCCGTGTGCTGGCCGCCCAGGCCTGACGTATCGCTGCTGCCGGGCTGTCGATCTGACCGCCCGGTATTTACTGCAAGGAGCCGCTCGGAACGCCGATGCGCCAAATCTGGAAATCCTTTCGAGCGCTGTATTTCGCCTCGCTGATGATGTTGATCGGCTCAGGCCTTCTTTCTACTTATCTGGCTTTGCGTCTGGCCGCCGACAATGTCGACGGGCTGTGGGTCGGTGCGCTGATGGCGGCCAACTATTTCGGTCTGGTGCTGGGCGGCAAGATCGGCCATCGCCTGATCGCCCGGGTCGGGCATATCCGTGCCTACTCGGCGTGTGCGGGGATCGTCGGCGCGGCGGTGCTCGGTCATGGTCTGGTGGACTGGCTGCCGGCGTGGCTGGTGCTGCGGACGATCGTCGGTCTGGGCATGATGTGTCAGTACATGGTCATCGAGAGCTGGCTCAACGAGCAGGCCGATGCCAATCAGCGTGGCCTGGTGTTCAGCGGTTACATGATCGCCTCTTATCTGGGCCTGGTGCTGGGCCAGCTGATTCTGGTCATGCATCCCGGCCTCGGGCTGGAACTGCTGATGCTGGTGGCGCTGTGCTTTGCCCTGTGCCTGGTGCCCGTGACGCTGACTCGACGGATTCACCCGGCGCCTCTGCACCCCGCGCCGATGGAGCCGCGCTTCTTTATCAAACGTGTGCCGCAATCGCTGAGCACGGTGCTCGGCGCCGGTTTGATCATCGGTTCGTTCTACGGTCTGGCGCCGCTGTACGCCTCGCAACAGGGGCTGACGACCGAGCAGGTCGGTCTGTTCATGGGTAGCTGCATTTTTGCCGGCTTGCTGGTGCAGTGGCCGTTGGGCTGGTTGTCCGACCGTTATGACCGCGCATTGCTGATTCGCTGCTTTGCCGGGTTTCTGGCGGTGGCGGCGTTGCCGTTGGCGATCATGCCGCAGGTGCCGCTGGAGGTGCTGTTCGTCGTTGGCTTCTTCTGTTCGCTGGTGCAATTCTGCCTGTATCCGCTGGCGGTGGCGTTTTCCAACGACCACGTCGAAGGCGATCGCCGCGTGTCGCTGACCGCCATGCTGCTGGTGACTTATGGTGTTGGTGCGAGCATCGGGCCGCTGCTCGCGGGTGTGCTGATGAAGTTTCTCGGCAGTCAGAGCCTGTATGCGTTCTTCAGTTTCTTCGCGCTGGTGCTGGTCTGGCGGATTCGTCCGAAAGCAGTGACCAACCTGCATCAGGTCGACGACGCACCGCTGCATCACGTGGCAATGCCGGACAGCATGTCGAGTTCGCCGCTGGTGGCGGCGCTCGATCCGCGTGTTGATGAGCAGGTCGTGCAGGAGCAGATGGTGCAGGATCCGGCGCCGGTCAATCCTGAGCCTGAGCCCGAAGTGCAGCCGGATGCAGTCGTTGAAACCGAGCAGGACAGCGGCGATGACGACAAGCCTGCGCCGGATATCAGTGGTGGCAGGCCCTGAGCCGAAGATAAACACCGGCGCATAAAAAAGGGCAGTCCCGCACACGACTGCCCTTTTTATTTGTCGCTGCGACTCAGAGATCGTCTTTGTCGAAACGCCGTGCTTCACGCTGCAACTGGTAAACGAAACGCTCGACGTTGCGCGCAGCCTGGCCACTGATGTTGTGGAAGCGCAGACCGGCGAAGGTGATGTTGAGTTTTTCTTCGAAGTGCAGGTAGCGCAGCTCGACCGATGTTGGCTGATTGCCGAACAGCGGCGGGGCGATCAGGCGGTCGTAGACCTGGCCCAGTTGCAGGCGATCAGTGATGTCGCCTTCGAAACGGAATTTGCAGCCGGTGGCGGAGATGTCCAGCAGCTTGCCGTGCAGAGGAACCTTGAGCTTTTCGCCGCCCAGTTCAACGCTGACCAGGTCGGTGAGTTTCAACGCAGCGCGGAAGGCGTTGCGGCGCTGGTGGTAGACCACTTCGCTCGGCAGGTCGCCGGTGTAAAAACGGTCGCCGTCGGATTCTTCGATGTTCAGCGTGCCGTTGCATTCCCAAGCGATGCGCACGCCGTCATGAAAGCCTTCGACCTTGAACGGTTCGCCCGCTTGCAGGAAGCGCTCGCCATCGCGCGGGATCATTTCGTCCAGGGCGATCGTCGCGGTTTCGCGGTCGACCTTGATCAGGTAACTCTGAAAACGCTGGCTGCGTTCATGGAAGGTGATGATCAGTGGATCGTGGCTGTCTTGCAGCTGGCGCAGGTTGCTGGAGATTTCCAGTGGCGTGGTGAGCACCTTCGGAGGCTGCGGAGCATCATCCGCGCTTAGGGTGTTGGACACGGTTCTTCAATCTCCAGACAAAATAAGACTACGACTGGCCAGTATTTTGCCAGCATGTTGCGCGAGTGGATAGTGCAGGGTCAGCGAATGGCTCATGCCTGGCTGAGCGTTCGCGGCTTGACCGGTTTGGCAAAGGTGCCGCTGGCGTCGTACAGCGCTGGCGGCTCACCGCCGGTGAGGATCTTCAGCTGGTTGGCCGTGGTCGCCTGCTGGATCTGGATCGACTGGCCATTCTTGACGTTGGCTGCCTGGCATTGGGCGATCAGCGCGGTCAGGGCATCGCCCTGGGTCAGCAACTGGTCGCCAATGCTCGACTGGCTGGCCAGTTGCTCAAGACCTGTGCGATCGGTCGGCAGGTTGAGGCTGGCGAGGATTTCGCTGCGCTTGCGGCCATGCTGCTCGAGCAGAATGATCAACGCTTGCTTGGTCGCCAGAATTTCTTCCAGCAACGGCATGTCGCGACCATGCAAAGCGAGGGATTCGGTTTGCAATAACTCCAGCAATTGTTGCGCTGGAGCAAAGTCGTCGTTGATCAGTTGCAATAAGTTAGTGTCGTGCATGGCTGGCCTTGGGGTTTAAGCGTCCAAAAGCCTGGCGCCGGCAAAAGCCTAGCGCTGGGCTTCGAAGTTGAGCAGTTTGCTGGCTACACGGTTGCTGTCGACTTTATAGCTGCCATCGGCAATCGCGGCTTTCAACTCGGCCACACGGGCTTTGTCGACAGCAGGCTGATCGCGCAGCTTGTCAGTGACCTTCTGCAACTGTTGAGCCTCATTGCTGAGGTGTACCGACTCCCCGCTTTTGGCGACATTGGCCTGTTCGGCCTGGGTATTCAGCGGCGCGGAGGGGCTGTTTTCAGCGCTTTCCTTGGCGTTGCTGGTACGTGTGCTGCCGGTTAGTGACGAGGAACTGTTCAATCGGTTGAAATCGATAACCATGATAAAAAACCTCTGGGAATTTGGACGCTTGCCATGTTTTCGGCTATCCCCTGAAAAACTTTAGGCCCAATCAACCATAAGCTTGCATGCGCCGTTGCGAGACCTGCTGCGGCACAGTTTAGGGAAGCGACGGGATCGGCGCCAGTTTTCTCCACGAGGCTTTTACATGGCCACTTCGACCTGTCCCGGCGCAATCACCTGCGCCTTGATAACTCTCTGAGAATTAAGGTTTTTTACTCGAATCTGTTCTTTCATCCCGCCATTGGAGAGCGCTTCCCCCGGCATGCGTACGGCAAGGGTGCCGCTGCGCGCAGTGATCACCACCTGATCACCCTTGCGGACCACTTCGGCCTGTTCCAGATGCACCAGTGTGATGACCTGATCGGCGACCGTTGGTCGGGTAAGTTTCTGCCCGATCGCTTCGTCGACCGAGGTCAGGAAACCCTGGTTGATCGTGCTGACGTCGCGCTCGCGCAAGGTCACGTCCTGCGGCTCGATAATGCCGGCGCGTTTCAGCGGACGAGTGGTCGTCACGATCTCGCGAAACAGGCGGACTTGAGCGGGTACGAACACCGTCCAGGGCGAACTGCCTTCGCAGCGAACCTTCACCGTGACGCGGCCCAGCGGGCGTGCCGGGCTCTCCAGCGTGGCTGTCAATTCCTTGTCGCACATGGGCATGCGCATGCGCGGGTCGAGCTGGTTGACTTCGATTTCGTAGCGGCCTTCGGTTTGACTGGAAGCCAAATAGTCTTCTACGGTGAATTCAAGAAAGCCCTGAGTCACGCCGATAAGCATATCAGGCAAGGTAACCGCATCTGCATGGGCAGGACTGCCAGCAAGCAAGCAGCAAACGGCGGACACCGCGCAAAGCCCTTTGCGAAGGGAAGATGTCAGGCGTCGGGAAAATGTCGTTTGAGCGTTCATACGAGTTAAAAAGCAAGCGCCGTGCCGTTTAGCAATGAATGTGCGTCGCAACAACACTTGGCGTTGGTGTAGGAGTCTGGGCATGGCTGGTGTAATGGATTCGGTGAACCAGCGCACGCAACTGGTAGGGCAGAATCGCCTCGAGCTGCTGTTGTTCCGTCTCGACGGGCCGCAGCTCTATGGGATCAACGTGTTCAAGGTACGGGAAGTGTTGCAATGCCCGTCGCTGACGTTGATGCCCAAATCCAGTCCTGTCGTGTGCGGGGTAGCGAATATACGGGGAGCGACCATTCCGATCCTGGATCTGGCAATGGCAACGGGCTCCGGTGCGTTGAAAGACAAGAACAGTCCGTTCGTGATCATCACGGAGTACAACACCAAGACCCAGGGTTTCCTGGTCCGCTCGGTGGAGCGCATCGTCAACATGAACTGGGAAGAGATCCATCCGCCACCCAAGGGTACCGGTCGCGATCACTACCTGACCGCTGTGACGCGGGTCGACAACCAGTTGGTCGAAATCATCGACGTCGAGAAGGTGCTGGCCGAAGTGGCGCCGACGCCGGAAGCGATTTCGGTGGGCGTGGTCGATGTCGAGACGCAGACCAAGGCATTGTCGCTGCGGGTGCTGACGGTCGATGACTCGTCGGTGGCGCGCAAGCAGGTCACGCGTTGTCTGCAGACCATCGGTGTCGAAGTGGTGGCGCTGAACGACGGCAAGCAGGCGCTGGATTACCTGCGCAAGCTGGTCGACGAGGGCAAGAAGCCGGAAGAAGAGTTCCTGATGATGATTTCCGACATCGAGATGCCGGAGATGGACGGGTACACCCTGACGGCGGAAATCCGCGGCGACGCACGCATGCAAAAGCTCCATATCATCCTGCATACTTCGTTGTCGGGGGTATTCAATCAGGCGATGGTGAAGAAAGTCGGTGCTGATGACTTTCTGGCCAAATTCCGTCCTGATGACCTCGCATCCCGGGTAGTCGACCGGATCAAAGCAGCAGATATCAGCTAGGGACCTTCTGTCCCTGGCGGTCAACACGATTTAAGAGGCGGCATCATTGTCTACGGGTAATTTGGATTTCGAACAGTTCCGGGTCTTCCTGGAAAAAGCCTGTGGCATTCTGCTCGGTGAAAACAAGCAGTATCTGGTCTCGAGCCGTCTCAACAAACTGATGGAGCAGCAAGGCATCAAGTCCCTGGGTGAGCTGGTGCAGCGCATCCAGACCCAGCCGCGCAGCGGTTTGCGCGAGCAGGTGGTCGATGCCATGACGACTAACGAAACCCTGTGGTTTCGCGACACCTATCCGTTTGAAGTCTTGAAGAACAAGGTACTGCCGGAAGCGATCAAGGCCAGCCCCAACCAGCGTCTGCGGATCTGGTCGGCGGCCTGCTCGTCGGGACAGGAACCGTACTCGCTGTCGATGTCGATCGACGAGTTCGAGCGCAGCAACCTGGGTCAGTTGAAGATGGGTGTGCAGATCGTTGCCACCGATCTGTCGGGCCTGATGCTCAACAACTGCAAGACCGGCGAGTACGACAGCCTGGCGATCGGTCGCGGTCTGTCGCCGGAACGCCTGCAACGCTACTTCGACCCGAAAGGGCCGGGGCGCTGGGTGGTCAAGGCGCCGATCAAGAGCCGGGTGGAATTCCGCTCGTTCAACCTGCTCGACAGCTACGCGGCGCTGGGCAAGTTCGACATCGTGTTCTGCCGCAACGTGCTGATCTACTTCTCTGCCGAAGTGAAGAAGGACATCCTGTTGCGCATTCACAGCACGTTGAAGCCGGGCGGGTATCTGTTCCTTGGCGCTTCGGAAGCGCTGAACGGATTGCCGGATCATTACCAGATGGTTCAGTGCAGCCCGGGGATTATTTACAAGGCGAAATAAGCGGTTTGCGCTGATACAAAAACGGGAGGCCCGCAAAGGCCTCCTTTTTTTATGCCCGAATTATTTTCCACGAATCCCCTGTGGGAGCGAGCCTGCTCGCGGAAGCGGTCTGTCCATAAGACAGTTGGCGCCTGACACGCCGCCTTCGCGAGCAGGCTCGCTCCCACAGGGATCTGCGCTGACCTGGCAACGACGGCAAGCGGCAGAAAAGCGGCATCCGGCGGTAACCGGTTGCCGCTTTTCTGGCATTGCCGCTTTGCCTGTCAGGCGCAAAGCCCCGGAATACGGGGCTTTGTTCATTTGGCACGGCGCTTGCTAAAGCTCAGATACGAAAAACCGGTCACCTGAAGGTTCCCGACATGAGCATCAGCTTCGACAAAGCGCTGGGCATTCACGAAAAGGCATTGGGCTTCCGCGCCCAGCGTGCCGAAGTGCTGGCCAACAACATCGCCAACGCCGACACCCCGAACTACAAAGCGCGGGATCTGGATTTCTCCAAAGTGCTCGAAGCACAGACCGAGAAGACCAAGACCGGCGGCCACTTTGCCCTGAACATGACCAACAGCCGGCACATCGAGGCTGAAGGGCTGGGCAACGGCGACGAGTCGCTGATGTATCGCACGCCGATGCAGCCTTCGATCGACCAGAACACCGTCGACGCTCAACTGGAACAGTCGAACTACGCGGAAAACGCTGTCGGCTTCCAGGCCAGCTTCACCTTGCTCAACAGCAAATTCAAAGGGCTGGTGTCAGCCCTGCGCGGAGAATAATCCATGTCCCTGTCCAGCGTTTTCAACATTGCCGGCAGCGGCATGAGCGCGCAGACCACGCGTCTGAACACCGTGGCTTCGAACATCGCCAACGCCGAAACCGTTTCGTCGAGCATCGACCAGACCTACCGCGCCCGTCATCCGGTGTTCGCCACCATGTTCCAGGGCGGCCAGGCCGGCGGCAGCAATTCGCTGTTCCAGAACCAGGACGCGGCCGGGCAGGGCGTGCAGGTGCTCGGCGTCGTCGAAGACCAGAGCAACCTCGAAGCGCGCTACGAGCCGAACCATCCGGCCGCCGACGCCAAGGGCTACGTCTACTACCCGAACGTCAACGTGGTGGAAGAAATGGCTGACATGATTTCCGCGAGCCGCTCGTTCCAGACCAACGCGGAAATGATGAACACCGCCAAAACCATGATGCAGAAGGTACTGACCCTCGGTCAGTAATAAGGGGCGACTGCCATGAGCGTTACGGATACCACCAGCAGCCTGAGCATGAACGACATCCTGGCCAACTCGTCGAAGAAGGCCAGCAGCACGACGTCGGGCGGCATCGCTTCGGCGACCAACAGTGCCACCGGCGGCCAGGCGCTGGGCAAGGATGCTTTCCTGCAATTGCTGGTCACCCAGCTGAAAAACCAGAATCCGCTCGACCCGCAGGACAACAGCGCCTTCGTCGCGCAGTTGGCGCAGTTCAGCAGCCTTGAAGGCATCACCACGCTGAACTCCACTGTCAGTGGCCTTGCCGGCAACTACAACTCGTCGCAGGCGTTGCAAGCGTCGTCGCTGGTCGGTCGCAACGTGATCGTGCAGACCAACACCGCCCAGCTCGATGACCCGAGCAAAGGCCTGACCGGTTCGGTCACCGTGCCTTCGTCGATTGCCGGCGGCACCGTGACGATCACCGACAAGGACGGCAAAACCGTGCGCACCATCGACCTGGGCAGCCGCGCTGCCGGCGATGCCAGCTTCACTTGGGACGGCAAGGACACCGCCGGCACCGTGGTTCCGGTCGGCACTTACACGTTCAAGGCCAACGCACCGATCAACGGCACCGCGACCGACCTGGCGACTTACCTGCCAGCGACCGTCAACAGCGTGACGATCAGCCAGACCGGTGGCGAGCTGATGCTCAACCTGGCCGGCAAGGGCACCGTTGCCCTGTCCAAAGTACAAACCATTGGTATATAGAGCCGACTAACCCGGCACGAAGGAGTGGAACATGTCTTTTAACATCGGCCTTAGCGGTCTCTATGCCGCCAACAAACAACTCGACGTAACCGGCAACAACATCGCCAACGTCGCCACCGCCGGTTTCAAATCCTCGCGCGCAGAATTCGAAGACGTCTATTCGTCGACTCGTCTGGGCAGCGGCAGCAAAGTGATCGGCAACGGCGTGCGCCTGGCCAACGTTTCCCAGCAGTTCACCCAGGGTGACATCAACAACACTGGCAACGTGCTGGACATGGGCATCAACGGTTCCGGTTTCTTCACCATGAGCAACAACGGCTCGATTTCGTACACCCGTGCCGGTACGTTCAAGGTCGACAACGCCGGTTACATCACCAACACCGACTACACCTCGCGTCTGCAGGGTTACGGTGTGGATGCCAACGGCAAGATCATCAACGGCGTGTTGACCGATCTGAAGATCGACACTTCGAACCTGGCGCCGAAGTCGTCTTCTGCGGTGACCTCGAGCATCAACCTCAATTCGTCTTCGCCAGTGATCGTTGATACCGGCGCCAGCGCCGTCAAGTTTGATCCGTCGAAGCCTGAGACTTACACCAAGTCCTTCAGCACACCGATCTATGACACCCAGGGCAACGCCCACGTCATGGACCAGTACATGGTCAAGACTGGCGGGAACACCTGGAAGGTTTACACCCTGGTCGATGGCCGTAACCCGGACGCTACCGGCAGCAACCCTGTGACCACTGCGCCGGTTGCCTCGACATTGTCGTTCGACAGCTCCGGCAAGCTGGTTCAGGTGAGCACGCCTAACCCGGCGGATCCAGCCAACCCGATCATCAGCAGCGATCTGAAGATGACCGGCTGGGTGCCGGGCACTGTGACCAATGGCGTGTTTACGCCTAACGGCGCGGCAGCGAACCCGAATGGCGTGACCATCTCGATGGCCAACACCACTCAGTACAACGCTGATACCTCGCGTACGATCCCGACTCAGGATGGTTACGCCACTGGCCAGATCACTAACCTGACCATCGACGGCACCGGTACGCTGTTCGCCAACTTCAGCAACAACCAGAGCAAGGCGATTGGTCAGGTTGCACTGGCCAGTTTCACCAACGAGCAGGGCTTGCAGGCTGTCGGTGGCACTAGCTGGAAAGAGACGTTCGCTTCGGGTATTCCAGGCTACGACGCGCCGAAGACCGGTACGTTGGGTGAGGTGGTGTCCAACTCGCTGGAAGAGTCGAACGTTAACCTGACCAATGAGCTGGTTGATCTGATCAAGGGTCAGAGCAACTATCAGGCGAACGCCAAGACCATTTCGACGCAGAGCACGATTATGCAGACCATTATTCAGATGACCTGATTCGGGTTTCTGACTGGTTTTTTGGGCCCCTCGGTTTTGAGGGGCTTTTTTTTTGGGGCCGTGGCGGCCTTTGGGCCGACCAGGCTGTTGGGTTTTGGGTGAATATCCGTTGCTTCGGTAGCGGCTGCTGGCGGTTTCGCCTGACGGCGACTTACTTTTTTACAAGCGCCTAAAAAAGTAAGCAAAAAACGCTAGCTCCTGCGTTCGGCCCTCGCAGGCTCGGGTTCCTTCGCTGCGGGATCGATCCGGTCGCAGCGGCTCCGGTTTGCTTCGCTGCACCTCCTTCCGCTGTGTCTGGCTGCGCCAGACGGTCGCTGCGCTCCCACGCCCGGATCAATCCCTCCGCTCAGCCTTCCGACGTCGCCGGTGGATCAAGATCAAGAGCACTCGAGCTTGCGCTCATTGTTGAGTGGGGCGGCTTCGCCGCGGGCAGCTGCGCTGCTTTTGCCTTTTTGTGGGAGCGAGCTTGCTCGCGAAGGCGGCCTGTCAGCCGACCTGTTCTTGAAGTGGTACCCAATCCAACTGTAGGAGCTGCCGAAGGCTGCGATCTTTTGATCTGGCTTTTGCTTTTGCTTTTGCTCTGGCTTTTGATCCGGCTTTTGATCTTTTGCCCCTTCGGCAGGCTTCGTTACGGGATCGATCCGGGGGTGGGAGCGCAGCGACCGTACGACGCAGTCGTACACAGCGAGTGTAGGTGCAGCGAAGCCAACCGGAGCCGCTGCGCCCGGAACGGTCCCGTAACGAAGGTACCCCGAGCTCCAGCGAGCGGGCCGTACGCCGGGGCAAAGCCTTTTGGGTTACCTTTTTGGCGTCTGAAAAAGGTGACTCGCTGTAAGAGCGAAACCGCCAGCCGCAGCACCGAGAAAACGGATATTCACCCAAAACCCCAAGAGCCTGGTCGGCCCAGAGGCCGCCAAGGCCGCCAAAAAACAAAACCCCCAACAAACCTGAAGTCTGTCGGGGGTTTTCTTTTGTCTCGAGATCCCAGGCGTCTCGCAACGCCTGATCTCAGCTCAGCTTATTGGCAAGCTTCGCAATCCGGCTCGTCGATCGCGCAGGCCTTTGGCACTGGCGCCGGACCTGCCGGAGCGGCCAGAACCGAATCGTCGCCGTGGTTGCCGCCGCTGGAAACAGCGTTCAGCTTACCGGTGTTGATGGTCGACTTCTCGGTGCTGGTCGCGGCCAGGGCACGGAGGTAGTAGGTGGTTTTCAGACCACGGTACCAGGCCATGCGGTAGGTCACGTCGAGCTTCTTGCCCGATGCGCCGGCGATGTACAGGTTCAGCGACTGGGCCTGGTCGATCCACTTCTGACGACGGCTGGCGGCGTCAACGATCCACTTGGTGTCCACTTCGAACGCGGTCGCATAGAGCTCTTTGAGTTCTTGCGGAATGCGCTCGATCTGCTGCACCGAACCGTCGTAGTACTTCAGGTCGTTGATCATCACCGAGTCCCACAGACCGCGAGCCTTCAGGTCGCGAACCAGGTACGGGTTGATCACGGTGAATTCGCCCGACAGGTTCGATTTCACGTACAGGTTCTGGTAGGTCGGTTCGATCGACTGCGAAACGCCAGTGATGTTGGCGATGGTCGCGGTCGGTGCGATGGCCATGATGTTCGAGTTACGGATGCCTTTCTGTACACGGGCGCGAACCGGTGCCCAGTCGAGGGTTTCCTTCAGGTCGACGTCGATGTACTTCTCGCCACGCTGTTCGATCAGGATCTGTTGCGAATCCAGCGGCAGGATGCCCTTGGACCACAGCGAACCGTTGAACGTCTCGTAGGCGCCGCGCTCGTCGGCCAGGTCGCAGGAAGCCTGGATCGCGTAGTAGCTGACCGCTTCCATCGACTTGTCGGCGAACTCGACGGCCGCGTCGGAGCCGTAGGCGATGTGCTGCAGGTACAGAGCGTCCTGGAAGCCCATGATGCCCAGACCGACCGGACGGTGGCGGAAGTTGGAGTTCTTCGCTTGCGGCACCGAGTAGTAGTTGATGTCGATCACGTTATCGAGCATGCGCACGGCGGTGTTCACGGTGCGTTGCAGCTTGGCGGTATCGAGCTTGCCGTCGACGATGTGGTTCGGCAGGTTGATCGAGCCCAGGTTGCAAACGGCGATTTCGTCCTTGTTGGTGTTCAAGGTGATCTCGGTGCACAGGTTCGAGCTGTGGACCACGCCGACGTGCTGCTGCGGGCTGCGCAGGTTGCACGGGTCCTTGAAAGTCAGCCATGGGTGGCCGGTTTCGAACAGCATGGACAGCATCTTGCGCCACAGGTCTTTGGCCTGGATGGTCTTGAACAGCTTGACCTTGCCCGGGTACTCGGTCAGCGCTTCGTAGTACTCGTAGCGCTCTTCGAAGGCTTTACCGGTCAGGTCGTGCAGGTCCGGTACTTCGGATGGCGAGAACAGGGTCCACTTGCCGTCATCGAAGACGCGCTTCATGAACAGGTCAGGGATCCAGTTGGCGGTGTTCATGTCGTGGGTACGACGACGATCGTCACCGGTGTTCTTGCGCAGCTCGATGAACTCTTCGATGTCCATGTGCCAGGTTTCCAGGTAGGCACACACCGCGCCTTTGCGCTTGCCACCCTGGTTCACGGCCACAGCGGTGTCGTTCACTACTTTGAGGAACGGCACAACGCCTTGCGACTTGCCGTTGGTGCCCTTGATGTACGAACCCAGCGCACGAACAGGCGTCCAGTCGTTGCCCAGACCGCCGGCAAATTTCGACAGCATGGCGTTGTCGTGGATCGCGTGATAGATGCCCGACAGGTCATCCGGCACGGTGGTCAGGTAGCAGCTCGACAGCTGTGGACGCAGGGTACCGGCGTTGAACAGGGTCGGGGTCGAAGCCATGTAGTCGAACGAGGACAGCAGGTTGTAGAACTCGATCGCACGGTCTTCTTTCTGCTTCTCTTCGATCGCAAGGCCCATGGCCACGCGCATGAAGAAGATCTGCGGCAGTTCGAAACGCACGCCATCCTTGTGGATGAAGTAGCGGTCGTACAGGGTCTGCAGGCCCAGGTAGGTGAATTGCTGATCGCGCTCGTGGTTGATCGCCTTGCCCAGTTTTTCCAGGTCGAAGGTGGCCAGCACAGGGTTCAGCAGTTCGAACTCGATACCTTTGGCGATGTAGGCCGGCAGTGCCTTGGCGTACAGGTCGGCCATTTCGTGATGGGTGGCGCTTTCGGCGACTTCGAGGAAGTTCAGGCCTTCGGCACGCAGGGTGTCCATCAGCAGGCGGGCGGTAACGAACGAGTAGTTCGGCTCGCGCTCAACCAGGGTACGGGCGGTCATCACCAGCGCGGTGTTGACGTCGGTCAGGGCCACGCCGTCGTACAGGTTCTTCAGGGTTTCGCGCTGGATAAGGTCGCCGTCGACTTCTTCCAGACCTTCGCAGGCTTCGGTAACGATGGTGTTCAGGCGGCCCATGTCCAGCGGCGCGAGGCTGCCGTCGGCGCGGGTGATGCGGATCGACGGGTGCGCGTTGACTGCTGCTTCGGCAGGAGCGTGAGCTGCGCGCTCTTTCGAACGGCCGTCACGGTAGATCACGTAGTCGCGTGCAACTTTCTGCTCGCCGGCACGCATCAGGGCCAGTTCGACCTGGTCCTGGATTTCTTCGATGTGGATGGTGCCGCCCGATGGCATGCGACGCTTGAAGGTCGCAGTGACCTGTTCGGTCAGGCGCGCAACGGTGTCGTGGATTCGCGACGAAGCGGCAGCGGTGCCGCCCTCAACTGCGAGGAACGCTTTGGTGATAGCGACGGTGATCTTGTCATCGGTGTAAGGAACGACAGTGCCATTACGCTTGATCACGCGCAGCTGGCCAGGCGCGGTGGCTGCCAGATCCGAAGTCGAATCGGCGGCCTGCGGCAAGGTGCCCTGCGGGTTCTCGCGAGTTGTGTCGGTTTGCATGGGGGGTGGTCTCCACATTCTCTATGTTTGTTTGGCACCGTCATGGTGCTCACCGTTCTGTACCGAAGCACTGCAACCGACGGGCGTCGGCATTACAAACTTCGGAACAGTAGGAAAAAGGCTGCAACGCCGCATCCTTGCCGAAGTTTTGGTTACGAGCCGAAGCTCGCCACCGGATTCCTTCGCGGGTGGCAGTCATGACTGCAACACCCATACCGTTTTGTCCGTTTCGGACCAAATAAAACGGTGCCATCCGCCAGTGCGGTTTGGGCTTGAAAAAACTCGCTTGTTCTACCGGAAACCGGCCATAAAGCGCTTGAGTTTCAGGTCTGAAATGTGGTTGGGCGTTTTAGGTGAAAACCCTATATGTAGGGTCTCCGTTTTCGCCGTGCTACAAGATAATGCGTTTCAGGGGGGGATTGCAACGTACTACCTGTGGATAAGCCTGTGCGTAATTTGTGTAAGAAACAGGTAAAACGCGTGTAGGCCGCGAACCTGCTGAGCCAGACCGTTTGTCACTGTTTTTTTGCCTGGAAAAACGCTTCAGCGGTTTTTTAAGGGCGCGAACCCTATCACAGAATTCCGCCTTGTCCGAACGCATTTACCGACTTGTTTTCCGGGTGATCGGCGTTTATACAATCGCTGGGTGCACGGGCATTTTTATCCTCCTGAAACATGACAGATGATCGGGAGATACACGCAGGATTGTGGGAGCGAGCCTGCTCGCGAATCGGTTGACCACTGAGCATTCAGGTTGAAGCAACAGACGCTTTCGCGAGCAGGCTCGCTCCCACAGGTTTTGTCCGTGTCAGGCGATTGTCTTTCTTCTTTTAATAAAAACAGCAAGCAGAGGTCACCGGTGGAGCAACAAACCTGGCAGGTATTGATCGTCGAGGATGACCAGCGACTGGCCGAGCTCACCCGCGATTACCTGCAAGCCAATGGCCTGCGCGTCGAGATCGAAGGCAACGGTGCGCTGGCGGCGGCGCGGATCATCAAGGAGCAGCCGGATCTGGTGATCCTCGATCTGATGCTGCCCGGCGAAGATGGCCTGAGCATCTGCCGCAAGGTGCGCAGCCAGTACGACGGGCCGATCCTGATGCTCACCGCGCGCACCGATGACGCTGATCAGATCCACGGCCTCGACCTCGGTGCCGACGACTATGTGTGCAAACCGGTGCGCCCGCGCTTGTTGCTGGCGCGCATCCAGGCGTTGCTGCGACGCAGTGACACACCGGAGCCGGTCGCGGAAAAATCCCGGCGGTTGCAATTCGGTCCACTGGTGGTCGACAACGCATTGCGCGAAGCCTGGCTGAGCGACAACGGCATCGAGCTGACCAGCGCCGAGTTCGACCTGCTCTGGCTGCTGGTGTCCAATGCCGGGCGGATTCTTTCCCGGGAAGAAATCTTCACTGCATTACGCGGCATCGGCTATGACGGCCAGGACCGCTCGATCGACGTGCGCATCTCGCGCATCCGCCCGAAAATCGGCGACGACCCCGATCATCCGCGCCTGATCAAGACCATTCGCAGCAAAGGCTACCTGTTCGTCCCTGAGGCCTGCGCAGACCTGGCGCTGTGAATTCGATCTTCCTGCGCATCTACGGCGGCATGTGCGCCGCGCTGATTCTGGTGGCGGTGCTCGGCGTGCTGGCGCTGAACCTGCTCAATCAGGTGCGCAGCGAGCAATATCGTGAACGCCTGGCCCACGGCACCTTTTCGCTGATGGCCGACAACCTGCAACCGATGAACCAGACCGAGCGTCATCGCGCGCTTCTGGTGTGGGAGCGGCTGCTCGGTATTCCGCTGACACTGAAGAAATTCGCCGAAACCGACCTCGATCTGGCCCAGCGCACCCGTGTCCTGCGCGGTCAGGCGCTGGTCGAGCAGACCGGGCCACACGCGGCCAAGGTCTATCGGCTGATCAGTGAAAAAGAGCAGCTTGTACTGGTAGGAGAGGTGCAGCAGATCAGCGAGCAACTGGCTAGGGCGACTATTTACCTGCTGGCCGATGAACTGGTGCGGGTGCCGGTGGGTGAGCAGCCCAAACGTCTGGCGCAGATAAAGCAGGAAAAGGGCTTCGGCTTCGATCTGCGTCTGGTCACGGTAAATGACGCCGACATGGACGAAGACCAGAGTCGTCGCGTGGCCGAGGGCGACACGGTGATGGCGCTGGGCAAGGGCGGCGATTCGATCCGCGTGTTTGCCGGCATGGTCGGCACGCCGTGGGTGCTGGAAATCGGCCCGCTGTATCAGATGAATCCTTACCCGCCGGAATGGCTGGTATTGATTGCCGCGCTCGGTCTGACGCTGATCGGTCTCATCGTTTATCTGCTGGTGCGTCAGCTTGAGCGGCGTTTGCGCGGTCTCGAAGCAGCGGCCACGCGCATTGCCAAGGGCAGCCTGGAAACTCGTGTGCCGGCGCGCGGCGCTGACTCTGTCGGGCGGCTTGCGTCGGCGTTCAATGGCATGGCTGAGCACTTGCAACAGTTGCTGGCGATCCAGCGTGAACTGGTGCGCGCGGTGTCTCATGAACTGCGTACCCCAGTGGCACGGTTGCGTTTCGGGCTGGAAATGATCGGCACGGCCACCACCCCGCAGGCACTGGAGAAATACCGTGAAGGCATGGATCACGACATTGAAGACCTCGATAAGCTGGTCGACGAAATGCTCACCTACGCACGACTGGAGCAAGGCTCGCCGGCGCTGACTTTCCAGCGAGTCGATCTGGATGCGCTGGTCAATCAGGTGATCGAAGAATTGGCGCCGCTGCGCGCCGAGGTCACGGTGCAGCGCGGTTTGTGTCTTTCATCTGCCGACAATGACGGCGCCTGGGTCGAGGCCGAACCGCGTTATCTGCACCGAGCGCTGCAGAATCTGGTGGGCAACGCGATGCGCCATGCGCATTCGCAGGTGACGGTGAGTTATCAGGTCGGCCAGTTGCGCTGCCGGATCGACGTCGAGGATGACGGGCCGGGCGTGCCGGAAGTGGCTTGGGAGCGGATCTTCACGCCGTTTCTGCGCCTCGACGATAGCCGCACGCGCGCCTCGGGCGGGCATGGTCTGGGGTTGTCGATTGTGCGGCGGATCATTCACTGGCACGACGGCCGCGCGATCATTGGCAAGAGCAAGAGCCTGGGCGGGGCGTGTTTCAGTCTGAGTTGGCCGAGGAATCAGGAGCGCCGCTGAGATTCGGTATACCGCCTTCGCGAGCAGGCTCGCTCCCACATTTGAAATGCAATCCCCTGTGGGAGCGAGCCTGCTCGCGAAGGCGCCATTACAGGCAATGCAAAACTTCAGGCAGGAATACTGACCAGGCTCAACAACTGCCCATCCTGCACGCCGAACTGCGCCTCCAGCTCCGATCCATTGCGCCATTCGCTCGACAGATCCGTCAACAACCGCAGCCTGACCTGTCCCGCCTCAGTCCATTCCAGCACTTCGGCATGCTCGAAATAAAAGCGCTGCTGCACGATCGGGTAGAGCGCCTTGAACAAACTCTCTTTGACCGAAAACGTCAGGGTCACCCGCAGCGCCAGTTGCTCCTGAGAACCCGCCGCCATGCGCTGCAATTCCGCCGGGGTGAGAATTTCCCCGGCCAAGCGTTCGGCGCGCTCATGGCTCAACAGGTTTTCCAGATCCATGCCCAAGCCGCGCCAGTGCTGCTTGTTGGCAACAATCGCCGCCGCACGGCCGGTGCTGTGAGTGATCGAACCGCAGATATGCGCCGGCCACACCGGGGCGCGGTCTTCGCCGATCGGCGGGACGATATACAGACCTTCGAGTTGTTGCAGCGCGGCCCGGGCGCAGATGCGTCCAGCGAGAAACTCGGCCTGACGCTTGGCCACCGAGCGCTGAATGCTCGGCGGCGCCAGCACAGCGCTGCGCTGGAAGTCATCGCCAAGCAGTCGGGCCGGGTCGAAGTGAGTACTGAGCAGCACGGTATCGGCCAGGACCGTCGGCAACGGCCAGTGGCTGTCGAGCGCAGTGCAGCAGGCGGGCAGGGCGGGGGTGGTATGCATGGCGGGCATTTTGCCGGTTAGTCGGGGCGAGGTCGAGATCGGCGGTGAAGCCTTCGCGAGCAGGCTCGCTCCCACAGGGGATCTTCTGCGCGACAGATATCCAGTGTGGGAGCGAGCCTGCTCGCGAAAGCCGCGCCTCGGCGTTACTGACTCAACCGAAAATCTTCTTGAAGAACGCCTGCATATCCGCCCACGACTTCTCATCCGCCGCCTTGTTGTAACCAATGTCCGGCCCGCCATGCTCGCCATGGCTCAAACGATCGGCATCCGGATTGCTGAAACCATGCTTGGCGCCATCCAGACTGACGAACTTGTAGTCCGCCCCGGCCTTGTCCATTTCTGCCTTGAACGCGGTGACATTGTCCTGAGTGACCATGCTGTCCAGCGCCCCATGCTCGACGAGGATTTTCGCCTTGACGCTGCCCGGAGTCGCCGGGGTCTTGGTCGCCAGCGCTCCGTGGAAACTCACCACACCGGCCAGCGGCACACCCTGACGCGCGGCATTGAGCACCACGGCGCCACCGAAGCAATAGCCGATGGCGGCGATTTTGTTCGGGTCGGTCTGCTTTTGCTTCTTCAACAGATCGAGCCCGGCGGCGAAGCGTTTACTGGCGGCATCGGCATCCTTGGTCGCCGCCTGCATGAAGGCCATGGCGTCTTTCGGGTGCTCGGTGTTCTTGCCTTCGCCATACATGTCGATGGCCAGCGCGCTGTAGCCGAGTTCGGCGAGATCCCGCGCGCGGCGCTTGGCGTAATCGTTCAGCCCCCACCATTCGTGGACCACGACAACGCCGGGGCGTGGGCCTTTGATCGCGTCGTCGTAGGCGTAGTAGCCGATCAGTTTGCTGCCGTCGGCGCTTTGGTAGGGGATTTCTTCAGTCTTGATCGCAGCCTGGGTGAGGCTGCTGACCGCCAGCAAAGTGAGGGCGAGGAACAGGCGCATGGTCGGGTGTCCTTATTGAAAGTGGTCAGAACAGCCTAGTCGATCTGGTTCAGGTCAGGTTCAGAGACGGTTCAGGGGCCGTACAGGGGCGGCTCAGTAACCTTGCGCCATACCCAAACAGCACTGTGAAAGAGGAAATACCCATGACTCGTTTAAACAAATTGCTGCTGGCTTTTACCCTGTTAGGCTCCAGCATCGCGGCGAATGCCGACGACACCAGCAACTTCGCCAGCCTGACATTCGGCCAGACCAGCGACAAGATCGACAAGTCCCACGCGCTCAACAACAACCTCGGCAACCCCAACGTCACTGGGGCCATCGACGGCAACAACACCTACGGCATGCGCCTCGGTCAGCAAAACAGCCAGGGCCGCTACTACGCCACCTATGACAACGTTTCCGGCTCGCACAATGGCGTTAAACTGCGCCAGGAAAATCTGCTCGGCAGCTATGACCTGTTCTATCCAGTGGGCGGCAGCACCAAATTGTTCGGCGGCGCCACGGCCGGTCTGACCAAGCTGACGCAGGATTCGCCCGGCTTCAGCCGTGACAGCGACATCGGTTACGCCATCGGTGGCCAGGTCGGTGTGTTGCAGCAAGTTTCGCAGAACACCTCGGTGGAACTCGGTTACCGTTACCTGCGCAGCAACGCCAGCACCGAAATGAAAGAAAGCGGCGGCAGCAAACAGGGCTCGCTGGACTTGACCAGCAGCGCGCAGACCTACCTGTCGGCCAACTACTATTTCTAAGCGGTTGTCGCAGTTTGAAGTGTGGGAGCGAGCCTGCTCGCGAAATGGGTGTATCGGCCGACACTTGCTTGGCTGATCCACCGTATTCGCGAGCAGGCTCGCTCCCACAGGTAGTTGCCTGGAGAGTTCAAGAGATAGGGAGAAAAGCATGAAACTGTTGGTCGTCGAAGACGAGGCGCTGTTGCGTCATCACCTGCAAACCCGTCTGACGGAGAGCGGTCATGTGGTCGAGTCCGTGGCCAATGCCGAGGAGGCGCTGTACCAGACCGGCCAGTACAACTTCGATCTCGCGGTGATCGATCTCGGCCTGCCGGGCATGGGCGGGCTCGACCTGATCCGCCAGTTGCGCTCGGGCGGCAAGACCTTCCCGATCCTGATACTCACCGCGCGCGGCAACTGGCAGGACAAGGTCGAAGGCCTCGCCGCCGGTGCCGACGATTACGTGGTCAAGCCGTTCCAGTTCGAAGAACTCGACGCACGCCTGAACGCATTGCTGCGCCGCTCCAGCGGTTTCACCCAGTCGACCATCGTCGCCGGGCCGTTGCTGCTCGACCTCAATCGCAAACAGGCCAGCCTCGATGAGCAACCGCTGGCGCTGACTGCTTACGAATACCGCATCCTCGAATACCTCATGCGCCACCATCAGCAGGTGGTGCCCAAGGATCGCTTGATGGAGCAGCTGTATCCGGATGACGACGAGCGCGATCCTAATGTCATTGAAGTGCTGGTCGGCCGTCTGCGCCGCAAGCTCGAAGGCCCGGCCGGGTTCAAGCCGATCGACACCGTGCGCGGCCTCGGCTACCTGTTCAATGAGCGCTGCACTTGATCCGTTCCCTTCGCGTTCGCTTGATGCTCGCCGCCACCACGTTGGCGGTGTTGTTCATGCTTGCCTTGCTGCCGGCGATGCAGGGTGCCTTCAGCCTTGCCTTGCAGGACTCGATCGAGCAACGTCTGGCCTCCGATGTCACCACATTGATCTCCGCCGCCCGGGTGGAAAACGGTCGGCTGGTGATGCCGTCGCAATTGCCGGACGAACGCTTCAACCTCACCGACTTCCGTTTGCTCGGCTATATCTACGACCGCGACGGCAAGTTGGTGTGGCGTTCGAAAGCCACCCAGGAAGAACAGATCAACTACAAACCGCGCTACGACGGCCTCGGCAATGAGTTCGCGCGCATCCGTGAAGCCAGCGGTCAAGAATTCTTCGTCTACGACGTCGAAGTCAAATTGCTCGGCGGCAAAAGCGCAGCGTTCAGCATCGTCGCTCTGCAACCGGTACGTGAATACGAAACCACCCTGGAAGGCCTGCGCGAAAATCTCTATCTGGGCTTCGGTGCGGCGTTGCTGGTATTGCTGGCGCTGCTATGGATCGGCTTGACCTGGGGCCTCAAGGCCTTGCGCCGATTGAGCCAGGAACTCGACGAAATCGAAGGCGGTACCCGCGAAAGCCTGACGGAAAAACACCCGCGTGAACTGCTGCGCCTGACCGGCTCGCTCAACCGCTTGCTGCTCAGCGAACGCCAGCAACGCAGCCGCTACCGCGACTCCCTCGACGACCTCGCCCACAGCCTGAAAACCCCGTTGGCGGTGCTGCAAGGCGTCAGCGAAGACATGGCCCAGCGTCCCGCAGACCGCGACCAGGCCTGGGTTCTGCAAAGCCAGATCGAACGCATGAGCCAGCAGATCAGCTACCAACTGCAACGGGCCAGCCTGCGCAAAAGCGGCCTGGTCCGCCATCAGGTGCGCCTGCGACCGGTGCTCAAAAGCCTGTGCGATACGCTGGACAAGGTCTACCGCGACAAACACGTGCGCGTGACCTTTGATCTGCCGGAGCACTGCTACGTGCCGATCGAGCAGGGCGCCTTGCTGGAAATGCTCGGCAACCTGCTGGAAAACGCCTATCGCCTGTGCCTCGGCGAAGTGCGGGTCAGCGTGCGCGAGTCCTTGGCCGGGATCGAATTGTGCGTCGAGGACGATGGGCCGGGTGTGCCACTCGATCAGCGCGCGCGGATTCTCGAACGCGGCGAACGCCTGGATGCCCAGCATCCGGGGCAGGGCATCGGGCTGGCGGTGGTCAAGGACATCATCGAAAGCTACAACGCCCGTTTGGCCTTGGGTGATTCACCGATGGGCGGGGCGGCGTTCAGGATTGATTTTCCTGCGGTGTGATTGCGAGCTGCCCTCACCCTAACCCTCTCCCAGAGGTAGAGGGGACTGACCGAAGTGTCTTTGGAAAATTATCGACCTGAGCGATTTGCAGCGAATATGGATTCAATAGAGAGCTTGCAGGTCGGCGTATTTCTCAAGCATCCCCCAATCAGTCCCCTCTCCCCTCCGGGAGAGGGTTAGGGTGAGGGGCTTTTGATTTAGCGCCTCATTGCTCCTGCGCCCGATAAGCCCCCGGTGTCAGCCCCGTCCATTTCTTGAACGCCCGATGAAACGCCGAAGGCTCAGAGAACCCGAGCTGCTCGGCAATCTGTTGCAACGACAGCTCCGCCCGACCCAGATGGTAGATGGCGATATCCCGCCGCAGCTGATCCTTGAGTTCCTGAAAACTGCTGCCTTCCTCGCGCAAATGCCGGCGCAAGGTTTGCGGGCTGATATGCAGATGCGCGGCGACGGTTTCCAGATCCGGCCAACTCGCAGCGTCGCGACTGAGCAAGCGGCGCAGACGGCTGCTCAGGCTGTCGCCGTCGTCCGGGCGTGAGAGTAGGTCGGCGGGGGAGCGTTCGAGAAAATGCTTGAGCGTGCGTTCGTCCTGCAACAGCGGCATGGCCAGATAGCGACTGTGAAACAGCAGGCTGCTTTGCTCGGCATCAAAGGTCAGCGGGCAGGGGAACAGCAGGTCATATTCGCTGCCGTGCTCGGGGCGCGGATAGCTGAAGGTTGCCTGCTCCAGGCGAATGCGCTGGCCGATCAGCCAACTGCCGAGGCGGTGCCAGATCACCAACAAACTCTCGCTGAGAAAATGATCCGGGTCCCACCACTGCGCGTCGTCCAGACTCAAACGCACCCATTCGTCTTCGCGACGCAGGGTCAGGCGTGGAGCGTCGGGGAACAGGCTGTAAAACAACAAGCCACGTTGCAGAGCTTTCTCCAGGTTACGGCAGTGAATCGAGGCGTGGCACATCATGGCGAAGCTGCCGGGCTTGCTCGGGGCGTTACCGAAACCCAGGTATTCGTCGTCCAGCGCCAGCCACAGCCCTTGAATCAGCCGGGTGAACTGCTCAGGGGCAATCCGCGCGCGGGGCTCGTCGAGCAACTCCGGGCTGATCCCCAGTTGCTGTAACAGGCCTGAATAATCCAGGCCGCGCCGGCGCGCACCGCCAAGGGCGGCACGGGCGAAATGGCTGGCGATGGTGCGTTCGCGCATAAGCGGCAATCCTTGTTCAGGCACCGATCGTAATGGCGGGCCGGCAACGCCACAAGGCGGATTTCCGCCAAATTGCAGGACGCTGAACGCTCAGTTGGCGGAAATCCGCCATGCCTCAAGTCGCTGATTGGTGACAGGGAACTCCCGCAGGCCCTGATATCAAAAGGCTTGCTGCCATTTGCACCAATCTGGCACGACGTTTGCGATACAAGCCACAGAAGCGTGCACTTCTTCCGCCCGGGAGGATGCCGTTCCAACAACAAATCCCTCCAGTGCAGGAGGGTTCGCAATTAAGGTTCGGCGCTCGACAGATGGATGTTGCCGCTGGACGCTTGAGGAAACCTGCAATGACGACTCGTCAGCCACTGTACAAATCCCTGTATTTCCAGGTGATCGTTGCCATCGCCATCGGCATCCTGCTCGGTCACTTCTATCCGCAGACCGGTGTGGCCCTCAAGCCACTGGGTGACGGCTTCATCAAGCTGATCAAAATGGTCATCGCCCCGATCATCTTCTGTACTGTTGTCAGCGGCATCGCCGGCATGCAGAACATGAAGTCGGTAGGCAAGACCGGCGGCTACGCGCTGCTGTACTTCGAAATCGTTTCGACCATTGCCCTGCTGATCGGTCTGGTCGTGGTCAACGTTGTGCAACCGGGCGCCGGCATGCACATCGACGTCACCACCCTGGACGCCTCGAAAATCGCCACCTACGTGACGGCCAGTAAAGACCAGAGCATTGTCGGTTTCCTCCTCAATGTGATCCCGAACACCATCGTCGGCGCGTTCGCCACCGGTGACATCCTGCAAGTGCTGATGTTCTCGGTGATCTTCGGCTACGCCCTGCATCGCCTCGGCTCGTACGGCCGTCCGCTGCTGGACATGATCGATCGCTTCGCCCACGTGATGTTCAACATCATCAACATGATCATGAAACTGGCGCCACTGGGTGCGTTCGGTGCCATGGCGTTCACCATCGGTGCCTACGGTGTCGGCTCGCTGGTGCAACTGGGCCAGTTGATGATCTGCTTCTACATCACCTGCGTCCTGTTCGTCGTGCTGGTGCTGGGTGCGATCTGCCGGGCTCACGGTTTCAGCGTGTTCAAACTGGTGCGCTACATCCGTGAAGAGCTGTTGATCGTACTGGGTACGTCCTCGTCGGAATCGGCACTGCCACGCATGCTGATCAAGATGGAGCGTCTGGGCGCGAAGAAATCCGTCGTGGGTCTGGTGATCCCGACCGGTTACTCGTTCAACCTCGACGGTACTTCGATCTACCTGACCATGGCCGCCGTGTTCATCGCTCAGGCGACTGATACGCACATGGACATCACCCACCAGATCACTCTGCTGCTGGTGCTGCTGCTGTCCTCCAAAGGCGCGGCAGGTGTGACCGGTTCGGGCTTCATCGTCCTGGCCGCGACACTGTCGGCAGTAGGTCACCTGCCGGTTGCCGGTCTGGCGCTGATCCTCGGTATCGACCGTTTCATGTCCGAAGCCCGCGCACTGACCAACCTGGTCGGTAACGCTGTAGCGACCATCGTAGTGGCCAAGTGGGTCAAGGAGCTGGACACCGATCAACTGCAGACCGAGCTGGCTTCCGGCGGTCGCGGTATCTCCGATGAGCGTGAAGAAGACGACCTGGGTGTGGCTGAAGGCCCAACCCCGAGCAATGTGAAGTAAGCATCGCTTGCACAGAAAAACCCGCTTCGGCGGGTTTTTTCTTGCCCGGAATTTGAGCGCAACGGTCACACCTGCTGACATTTGCGGTGATTGCCGCATCGGCAATGGCTGCCTAGGCTGAGTACATCGCCCAAGGAGTTCACCCATGTCTGCACCGCTGGCCTCACTGAAGATTCTCGATTTCTCCACCTTGCTGCCGGGGCCGTTCGCCTCGTTGCTGCTGGCGGACATGGGCGCCGAGGTGCTGCGCATCGAATCGCCGACGCGTATGGATCTGCTGCGGGTGCTGCCGCCGCATGATGGCGGGGTCTCAGCCAGCCACGCCTATCTGAACCGCAACAAGCGCAGTCTGGCGCTGGACCTGAAACAGCCCGAAGCGCTGCAGATCATCAAGCAACTGCTGGGCGAATACGACATCGTCCTCGAGCAGTTTCGCCCCGGGGTGATGGAGCGTCTGGGCCTGGGTTATGAAGCGTTGAAAGCGATCAATCCAAAGCTGATTTATGTGTCGATCAGCGGTTACGGCCAGAGCGGGCCGTACAAGGAGCGCGCCGGACATGACATCAATTATCTGGCGCTGGCGGGGCTCGCCAGTTACACCGGACGCGCCGACAGCGGGCCGTTGCCGCTGGGCATGCAGGTGGCAGACGTGGCGGGCGGCTCGCTACACGGCGTGATCGGCTTGCTGGCAGCGGTGATTGCCCGTCAGCAAACCGGGCAGGGCACCCATCTGGATGTGAGCATGACCGACTGCGCGTTCAGCCTGAACGCCATGGCCGGCGCTGGCTATCTGGCCTGCGGCGCGGAACCGGGCCGCGAAGATCAGATGCTCAACGGCGGCAGTTTCTATGACTATTACCGCACCCGGGATGGGCGCTGGATGTCGGTGGGCAGTCTGGAGCCAGCGTTCATGCAGCAATTGTGCACGGCGCTGGGCCGGCCGGAGCTGGCGGCGCAAGGGTTATCGCCCAGGCCCGAGCAACAACAAGCCTTGAAAGAGGCGTTGCGCATCGAATTCGAGCGGCACGATTTTGCCGAACTGTGTGAGTTGTTCGCCGGGGTCGACGCCTGTGTCGAGCCGGTGTTGAGTTTGGGCGAGGCGTTGCGCCATCCGCAGTTACAGGCGCGGGAGCTGGTGACCCAGGTGCCGCGCGGCGATGGCACGACGCAGGCGCAGATGGCCTGTCCGTTGAAATTCTCCGAGGCGTTGCCGGCGCCAAGGCATGTTGGCGCGGGGTTGGGGCAGCATACGGATGAGGTGTTGGGGGAGTTGGGACTTAGCCCTTCGAAAATTGAAGACCTGCGTCGCGCCAAAGTCATTCTTTAGCGCCTGTAACGGCCTCATCGCTGGCAAGCCAGCTCCCACAGGTTCCCAGGTGTTCACAAAACCTGTGGGAGCTGGCTTGCCAGCGAAAGGGCCAGTCAGGGCACCGCAGAAACTGACTATTCCACCCGCATTTCACCACTGAACACCAGCGTACTGCGGCAGCGCCGGCACAGATACCGCCGCCCTTGCCGCACTAAACCGTGACGCTGGGCGGTAAACGGGAAATCACTGTCGGGGCACGGGCATTTGTAGATATAGCGGGTCACGCTGCGCCGCTTGATTTCATAGGTGTGGCAGCGATCCGGCGGCAGTTCGTAGACGCCGCGCATGATCAGTTGCCACTCCTCGCCATGGGGCTGGATGCGGTCGCCGAACAGTTGATGAGCGATCAGGTGGGCGACTTCGTGGGCCACGGTCTGCTTGAGGAAGTGTTCGGTGTTTTCCCGGTACAGCTGCGGGTTGAAGCGCAGCAGGTTCTCGTGCAGATGCGCGACACCGGCTTTCTGCCCGCGCAGCTTGAGACTGACCACGGGGCGTTTGAAGGAACGTTTGAAAAAGGATTCAGCGAGTTGGTAACAATCTTCGACGCGGGTATTGAGTTGCTCGGGCATGCTTGATGGATCTCCAGAGACGCCGAGTATGCCGCAACCCCGGCGACTTGCGAATCGCCGACCTGCCGAATGGTCGTCGCCCCAACGAGAAGGCCGCCTTGCGGCGGCCTGTATTGGCAGATGTTGTTTTTCTCAGGGAGGAAACAGGTCAGTTGGTATAGACCGGCCCGACACCCAGGCCCCAGACAATCACAGTGAACGCCATGATCGCCACCAGCACCACCAGCCCAACCGCGAGCACCGAGCTGGAAAACAGAAAGCCTTCATCCGAAGGGATGTTCATGAACGTCGGCAAGCCGACATACAAAAGATAGACCGTGTAGCAGATGGCCGCCGTACCGACGATCATCCCCAGCCACATGTGCGGATACAGCGCCGCCAGACCGCCGACGAACAACGGTGTCGCCGTGTAAGTGGCGAATGCCACGCAGCGGGCCAGGCTTGGATTGGCGTCATAGGTGCGCGCCATCCAGTGCACGAAGGCGCCCATTACCGCGACCCCGCCGAGCATCGCCAGGTAGGACATGATGGTCATCCACAGAGCGCTTTCAAACGTGAGCATTACCGGCGCGCGGTTGCCGATCACCCAGCCGACCTGGGTCGTGCCGATGAACGCCGAAACAGCGGGGATCGCCGCTAGAATCAGCGTATGCGTCAGGTACATGTGGCTGATGCTTTCCTCTTGGTCGCCACGGATCTCCTTCCATTCCTGATCGGGGTGGGTAAACAGTCCCACTACGTGATGGATCATGCCATTCACTCCTCTTGTCATTGCCATCGCCCCCCAACGGAGCGCCTACGGGCCAAGATGGCCGAGCAAATACAGGTCTTCAGATGTGTGCGACCTTATGTCGCAGTATAGAAAGGAGTCCAGCGCACCGGTATGCCGGGCTTAGAGCAAATCGCGCTGTAAACATTGCAGGTAATCGCCTCGGGGTCTTGAGGGGAAGGCATTTTTGGGGTTGAAACACTTTTGTGGCGAGGGGATTTATCCCCGTTCGGCTGCGCAGCAGTCGCCAAGCCATACACCGCGCAGTGTCAGGCAATACGAGTTCTCAGGTTTTGGGGCTGCTTCGCAACCCAGCGGGGATAAATCCCCTCGCCACAGATGCTTCGCGCTACCGGGGTTTTTGCGTAAAATGCCGGCCTTTCGTCACACCTCACGGATTTCGCGTCATGGGCACTCTTACGGTCAACCAGAACAAACTGCAAAAGCGCCTGCGCCGCCTGGCCGGCGAAGCGATCGCCGATTTCAACATGATCGAAGACGGCGACAAGGTCATGGTCTGCCTGTCCGGGGGCAAGGACAGCTACACCATGCTTGACGTGCTGATGCACCTGCAGAAGGTTGCACCGATCAAGTTCGACATCGTCGCGGTGAACATGGACCAGAAACAGCCGGGCTTTCCCGAGCACGTGCTGCCGGCCTACCTGAAAGAACTGGGCATCGAGTATCACATCGTCGAGAAGGACACTTACTCGGTGGTCAAGGAACTGGTGCCGGAAGGCAAGACCACCTGTTCGCTGTGCTCGCGCCTGCGTCGCGGCACGCTGTACACCTTCGCTGACGAAATCGGCGCGACGAAAATGGCCCTCGGTCATCACCGCGACGACATCGTCGAAACGTTCTTCCTCAACATGTTCTTCAACGGCACCCTCAAAGCGATGCCGCCGAAGCTGCGCGCCGACGATGGCCGCAACGTGGTGATCCGCCCGCTGGCGTACTGCAACGAGAAGGACATTCAGGCCTACTCGGACCTCAAGCAATTCCCGATCATCCCGTGCAACCTCTGCGGCTCACAGGAAAACCTGCAGCGCCAGGTGGTCAAGGAAATGCTCCAGGACTGGGACCGCAAGACCCCGGGCCGCACCGAATCGATTTTCCGCAGCCTGCAGAACGTGGTGCCGTCGCAACTGGCCGACCGCAACCTGTTCGACTTCACCAGCCTGAAGATCGACGAGACCGCGGCTTCGCGTTTCGTCAATGTCGTCAATCTGTAAACACCTTCAAATGTGGGAGCGAGCCTGCTCGCGAAAGCGGTGTGTCATTCAACTGATTGGTTGACTGAGACTCCCTCTTCGCGAGCAGGCTCGCTCCCACATTGGTTTCTTCGCTTCATTCAATAGGAGAGGGCATGCGCGATTACAAGTGGCTGCACGAATACTGTCTGAACCGTTTCGGTTCGGCGGCTGAACTGGAAGCCCATCTGCCCGTTCCCAAGACCCCCACGCAACTGCGCAAGATCCGCGATGACCGCTATCTCTCGACCATGGCCTTGCGGGTTTTTCGCGCCGGGCTCAAGCACAGCCTGGTCGACGCCAAGTGGCCGGCGTTCGAAGAAGTGTTCTTCAAGTTCGATCCGGAAAAAGTCGTGCTGATGAGCGCCGAGCACCTTGAGCGGCTGATGCAGGATGCGCGGATCATCCGCCATCTGGGCAAGCTGAAAAGTGTGCCGCGCAATGCGCAGTTCATTCTCGATGTGGAAAAGGACAAGGGCAGCTTCGGCGCGCTGATCGCCGACTGGCCGGTGACCGATATCGTCGGCCTGTGGACGTACCTGAAAAAGCACGGCCACCAACTTGGCGGGCTGTCGGCGCCACGCTTTTTGCGCATGGTCGGCAAGGACACGTTCGTGCCGAGCTACGACGTGGTCGCGGCGCTGAATGCGCAGAAGATCGTCGACAAAGTGCCGACCAGCCAGCGCGATCTGGCGACGGTGCAGAACGCGTTCAACCAATGGCACGAACAGAGCGGCGGACGGCCGATGAGCCAGATTTCGATGATGCTCGCCTACACCGTCAACCATTAAAACCGCGTCGCTGCATTCGCGAGCAGGCTCGCTCCCACCTCTGGAATGCATTCCCTGTGGGAGCGAGCCTGCTCGCGAAAGCGGTTGGTCAGGCGACGCTGATCTCGCCTTCGCCAGCCAATTTGCGATTCAACTGATAGCGCCAGCGCACATACAGCAGCGCCGAGCAGAACACCGCCAGGCTTGCGGCCATTTCCAGCAGGCCGAACAACTGCCGGTTGGGGTCGTACGCCGCCAGAGCGCCTTTGATGAAGTACAGGTTCACCACAAAACACATCCACGAATGGCCACGGGCGCTGCCCATGATCATCGCCGGGGCGAGGACCAGCCACGGGATCAGCTCGACCAGCAGAATCACCCAAGGCCGCGCGCCATGCAGATCGGCGAACAGCAGGTAATAAGCCGCCAGCAAACCGGCGAGGGCGAAAAAGCTCAGCAGGCTGAGCACGCGCATCGCCTTCACCCGTGGCTCTAGCCACTCTATCGAGGGCAGGACTTTCGGCTTCTTCGCCATCAGCCCACCAGCTTCTGTGCGGTTTTCGCCAGGCGCAGACCGAGTGCGCGACACAGCGCCACTTCGTGCTGATCAAGACCGTTCTTGCCGTCGGCACCGGCGTGATGGCTGGCCCCGTAAGGCGTGCCGCCACCTTCGGTTTCGAGCAGGGCCGATTCGCTGTAGGGCAGGCCGGTGATCAACATGCCGTGATGCAACAGCGGCAACATCATCGACAGCAGCGTGGTTTCCTGACCGCCGTGCAGGCTGGCGGTGGAGGTAAACACGCCGGCCGGTTTGCCGACCAGCGCGCCAGTCAGCCAGAGGTTGCTGGTGCCGTCGAGGAAGTACTTGAGCGGCGCGGCCATGTTGCCGAAACGCGTCGGACTGCCCAAGGCGAGGCCGGCGCAGTTCTTCAGATCATCGAGGCTGGCGTAGAGCGCGCCTTCAGCGGGAATGTCCGCCGCCACTGCTTCGCACTCGGTGGAAATCGCCGGCACCGTACGCAGACGCGCTTCCATTCCGGCCTGCTCGACGCCACGGGCGATCTGCCGGGCCATCTCGTTGGTCGAACCGTTGCGGCTGTAATAGAGAACCAGAATGTACGGCGTGCTCATGGCAACAACTCCAGCACGTTTTCCGGTGGGCGACCGATGACGGCCTTGTCGCCGACTTCGAGAATCGGCCGCTCCATGAGTTTCGGGTGCGTGGCGATGGCGTCGATCAGCTGCTGCTCGCTGAGGCTGGCGTCGGCCAGATTCAGGGTTTTGTATTCCTCTTCACCGCTGCGCAGCAGCTGTCGCGCGCTGATCCCGAGCTTGCCGAGCAGGGCCTTGATCTGCGCGGCGCTGAGCGGCGTTTCCAGGTAGCGCACGACATTCGGATGCAAGCCGCGGGCTTCGAGCAGTTCCAGCGCGCCGCGGGATTTCGAGCAGCGCGGATTGTGATAAAGCGTCAGATCGGTCATGGCGGGTCGCTTCTGGCGTAAAGTGGCGGCTATTCTAACTGTGCGGCGCGCAATCCAGAACCGTCAGAGGCGATGGGTCGCAGGCGCTTTCGAATTTTCACAAGGAACACGACATGACACGGCGATTGGCAGCGGCATTGACGATAATCGGGGCGTTGATGCTGGGGGGCTGCGGTAATGATTACGGCATCGACCAGAACGGCCAGAAGGTAGCGTCCGAACGTCTGGACAAGCAGTGGGTGGTGCTCAATTACTGGGCCGAATGGTGTGGCCCATGCCGCACGGAAATTCCCGAGCTGAATCATTTGGCTGATGAGCTCAAGAGCAAGAACGTCGGGGTGTTCGGGGTCAATTTCGACAACGTGCAGGGCGCGGAGCTGAAAGAGGCAAGCGAGAAACTCGGCATCAAGTTCACCGTGCTGGCGCAGGATCCGGCCGAGCTGTTCGACCTGCCGCGCAGTGAGGCGCTGCCGGTGACGTTCATCATTGATGACAAGGGCAAGGTGCGTGAGCAGTTGCTGGGTGAGCAGACGGCGGCGGGGGTGATGGCGAAGCTGGAGGCGTTGCGGAACAAGTAACCTGTGGCGAGGGGATTCATCCCCGTTGGGTCGCGAAGCGGCCCCATGCGCAGTTCCAGGCGAACTGCAAACTCAGGGCTGCTACGCAGCCCAACGGGGATGAATCCCCTCGCCACAGGTAACCCCTGTGGGCACAGAAGGGGCTTAGCCCTCTTCGAGCCACCAGCGCAACGGTTTGCCTTCAGCCGGCCAGAAGCGTATCTGCTCGATGGGCGAAATGTCCCAGCGCTCGACTTTTTCCAGCGCCTGCAAGAAGCGTTGTTCCTGCTCCATCAGCGCCGGGGCGCAGAGCTTGCGGGTCTTGCCGATCTTGCCGAAGCTCAGCTTGTCGCCGTCCTGCGTGTACGGCGCGAACCAATGGTTGCAGCCGCCGTTGCCGTAGGCGCGGCCGTCATCGCCGAGGGTCACGGTCAGATGGCTGTAATCCATCAGCGGTCGCTCGCCGATCCATTCCAGAATGTAGCTGCGGTTGTGCTGCAGTTGCACCGGCTCTGCGGCGCAACCAGCCAGGCCGACACCGATCAGTGCGGTCAGGGCGAGGCGTTTCATCATGCAGGCTCCTGGCATTTCGGGCACAGGTGCTTGTCGCCGACGGCTTTCCAGCCGAGCTCGGCGATGCGCGCGGTGGCGGCGGGTTTCTCGGCGGTCTTGCCGAGTTTGGCATCCACAGCGAATTCGAAACTCAGCTCTTTCGCGCAGCTGTCGCAGTTGACCTGCCAGGTGTGAATGGCCAGTTCGCCGAACACCGGGCCTGTGGTCATTGCGGTCCATTGGCCTGGCGGATTGATCAAGTGGCGGACCGTGTCGACGGTCAGGCGCATGGACAAATCCTTGCTGCCTTTGAGGGTGACCAACAGGGCATCGCCGATGCGGATCGAGCCACCGTTACCGGTCACCTGATAGCGGCCCGGAACCAGGGCGCGGCATTCGGTGAGGGTGTGTTGCGGGTTCATCAGGGTGTAGCGGAAATCGTGTTCGACCATGGGTCCTCCAAATATGCGCGACATGCTAGCACGGGCTCGATTGCAGAATGATGCACGCGTGCGACCTTCGATCCGGTTCAAATGCGCCGACAGTCATGGCACACTGCCGGCCCCCGAATCTGAAGGAACGGAACATGGCGCTGATCGAATGTTATGAATGCAAGCGGAGCATCAGTTCCGAAGCGCTGGTGTGCATTCACTGCGGCGCGCCGATGGCCGAGCACGCCGCCATGCAGGCGCAATCGACGGCGGCACCGGTGCAAGCCGCGACGATTTCCTTCGGCAGCCTGCCACGCAACAACGCAGTGCCCGAGGCGGTTGCGCCGCCAGTGTCCGAGCCTTTACCCAAAGTGATGCCGGCAGCAGCAGGGCGTCGCCGTCGTCAGCAGGCCGCAGAACAGGCCCGCGAGGAGCAGCAACCGCTCAACGCCGATGGCAGCCGCCCGGTGGAGGGCTGGCTGAAAATCATGGTGTTTCTGCTACCGGCGTTTTTCGTCTGGTTCCTGCTGCGCAACGGCCACTCCAGCAAGCAGCGCCTGCTCGGGTTCGGCTGGCTGGGCTTGCTGATCCTGGCGTCTTCGCTGTCCAAGTAAAACCGTTCAACCCTCGACCTGGTTCTGCGGCGCACCTGCCGCCCAGGTCGCGATGTTGTGCAGGGTGGTCGCGGCAATCGCGCCCAATGCTTCGCGGGTCAGAAACGCCTGATGCGCGGTGATGATCACGTTGGGAAACGTCAGCAGACGCGCCAGCACATCGTCCTGCAACGGCAGGTCGGAGCGATCCTCGAAAAACAGCTGCGCCTCTTCCTCGTAAACATCCAGCCCCAGATACCCGAGTTGACCGTCCTTCAGCGCGTCGATCAGCGCCGGCGTGTCCACCAGCCCGCCACGCCCGGTGTTGATCAGCATCGCCCCCGCCTGCATGTGCGCCAGTGAGTCGCGATTGATCAGGTGCTTGCTCTGCTCGTTGAGCGGGCAATGCAGGCTGATGATCCGCGACTGCGCGAGCAATTCCGGCAGGCTCAGATAACGTGCGCCCAAGGCCAGCACCTCGGGATTGGGATACGGATCGTAGGCCAGCAATTCACAGCCGAAGCCGTGCATGATTTTCGCGAAGGTCGCACCAATCTGCCCAGTGCCGACGATGCCGACGGTTTTGCCGACCAGATCGAAACCGGTCAGGCCATGCAGGCTGAAATCGCCTTCGCGGGTGCGGTTGTAGGCACGGTGCAAGCGACGATTGAGGGCGAGGATCAGCGCCGCGGCATGTTCGGCCACGGCATGCGGCGAGTAGGCCGGCACACGAACCACGGCCAGGCCGAGGCGTTTCGCCGCCGGCAGGTCGACATGGTTGTAACCGGCCGAACGCAGGGCAATCAGCCGCGTGCCGCCAGCCGCGAGGCGTTCGAGCACCGGGGCGCTGAGGTCGTCATTGATGAACGCGCAGACCACTTCGTGCTGCTCGGCCAGCGCCGCCGTATCGAGGCTCAGTCGCGCCGCTTGAAAATGCAATTCAAGCCCGGCCGGGCAGTCGGCGCCGAGAAAGCTGTCGCGATCGTAGGTCTGACTGCTGAAAAAGATTGTGCGCATGAATCCTCCTGGAACATCGACGCGGGCCGCAATGGCCCGCGACAACTGTAGCGCTTTGCGCGTGCAGCGCCTTGCCGTGGATCAGGCGCTGATGCGCGCCTGCGCCGCGAGTCGATTGATCGAGCGCTCCAGTTCATCCAGCGCGGCGGCGGCTTTCGGATCGTCCTGCTTGAGCAGGGTTTCGCTGCGCTGGCAGGCGGCGCGCAGTTGTGGCACGCCGCAATAACGGGTGGCGCCATGCAAACGGTGCACGCGTTCGAGCAGGGCATTCTGGTCGTGGCTGTCACGGGCGGCGCGAATCGCTTCGCGGTCGGCTTCCAGCGAGGCCAGCAGCATGGCGAGCATGTCTGCCGCCAGATCCGCTTTGCCCGCCGCCAGGCGCAAGCCTTCTTCGTGATCGAGCACCGGCAGTTCCTGCTGACTCGCCGCGCTGTCGCCGTTGCGCTCCGGCGCCTGATTGCGCAGGGCCAGCCCGGTCCACTTCAACACCACCTGCGCCAGTTGCCGCTCGCTGATCGGTTTGGTCAGATAGTCGTCCATGCCGCTTTGCAGCAGCGCGCGTTTTTCGTTGGCCATGGCGTGGGCAGTGAGGGCGACGATCGGCAGCGGCGTGCAATGCCGCTCGCTTTCCCACTGGCGAATGGTTTCAGTGGTCTGGCGACCGTCCATGCCCGGCATCTGCACGTCCATCAGCACCAGGTCGAAAGATTCGCTCTGCACGGCTTTGACGGCCGCGTAACCGCTTTCGACCGCGAGCACTCGAGCGCCCATGTCTTCGAGCAGGGTCTGCACCAGCAACAGATTGGCCGGGTTGTCGTCGACACACAGCACGCGCGGCGCACGGCTGGACAGCGGCTCGCCCGGTTCGCTGCGGGTCTGGCGCGGATTGACCAGATCGGACAACGCTCGGCGCAGCTTGCGCGTACACGCCGGTTTGGCTTGCAGCTGGCTGTGCGGGTTGGGCACCGACAGATGAAACAGCGTCTGTTCGGTGGTCGGGCACAGCACCAGCACTTTGCAGCCCAGATGTTCAAGGTCCCAGATGTGCTGATTCAAACGTTCCGGGAGCATGTCGTTGCTGGTGATGCCGATCACCGCCAGATCGATCGCCTGATCGGTCTGATGCGCGCCGGTAACGCCATTGCTCAGGCTTTCCAGGGTATTGAACGGCGTAACTTGCAGTCCGCAGTCTTCCAGCTGATGTTGCAAGGCCTGACGCGCCAGTTCGTGATTTTCCAGTACTGCCACGCGGCGTCCGAGCAATGGCGCGGCGGGCAGGTCTTCGGCGTCGTCGCGAGTCTTGGGCAGGCTCAGGCTGATCCAGAATTCCGAACCTTCGCCCGGCGTGCTGTCGACGCCGATCTCGCCGCCCATCTGCTCGATCAGGCGCTTGGAAATCACCAGCCCCAGGCCGGTGCCGCCGGGTTGGCGCGACAGCGAATTGTCGGCCTGACTGAAAGCCTGAAACAGCGCGCGCACATCCTGATTCGACAGGCCGATGCCGGTGTCCTGAATGCTGATGCGCAGTTGCACGCTGTCTTCGTGTTCGTCTTCGAGCATCGCCCGGGCGACGATGGTGCCTTCGCGGGTGAACTTGATTGCGTTGCTGACCAGATTGGTGAGGATCTGCTTCAGACGCAACGGATCGCCGACCAGCGACAGCGGCGTGTCGCGATAGACCAGACTGACCAGCTCAAGCTGCTTGGCGTGCGCGGCCGGGGCGAGAATGGTCAGGGTGTCTTGCAGCAGGTCGCGCAGGTTGAACGGAATGTGATCGAGCACCAGTTTGCCGGCCTCGATCTTCGAGAAGTCGAGAATCTCGTTGATGATTCCCAACAGGCTGTCGGCAGACTTTTCGATGGTGCCCAGATAGTCGAGCTGGCGCGGGGTCAGTTCGCTTTTCTGCAACAGGTGAGTGAAGCCGAGAATGCCGTTCAGCGGCGTGCGGATCTCGTGGCTCATGTTGGCGAGGAATTCGGATTTGATCCGACTGGCTTCCAGCGCTTCTTTGCGTGCCAGGTCCAGTTCGATGTTCTGGATCTCGATGGTTTCCAGATTCTGCCGCACGTCTTCGGTGGCCTGATCGACGCTGTGCTGCAATTCTTCGCGAGCGTTTTGCAAGGTGCCGGCCATGCGGTTGATACCCGAGGCCAGTTCGTCCAGCTCCTGGCTGCCGAGGGGCGGCAAGCGGGTTTCCAGATGACCGTCCTTGAGCTGCGCGACTGCCTGTTTGATCTGGCTCAGCGGACGGTTGATGGTGCGGCCCATGCGCAACGCGAGGAGGGCGGCGCCGGCAAGTCCGGCGGCGATCAGCAGCAGGCTGGCGAACAGGCTGCGATAGCCGCGCAGCAACATGCCGTTGTGCGACAGCTCCAGCTCGACCCAGCCGAGCAGGCGTTCGGATTCTTCGGGAATGATTTCACCGGCGAGGTTGCGGTGCTTGCCGAACACCGGCATCAGGTAGCGCGTCGCGTCATTGCCGCTGCGTCGTTGCAACAGCGCGCTGTCGCCGCTCGGGGCCTGATTGAGCATGGTCGGGCCGGCGTGGGCCAGTGGCGAGCGGTCCGCCGCGAGGAAGGTCACCGCGCGCACATCGGGTTGTTCAAGGGACTGGGTGGCGATGCGTTCAAGCAGATCGGCGTCGCCGTGACCCATCGCCGGCGCCACCAGCGGCGCCAGTTGCTCGGCGATCATTTCGCCGCGCTGCATCAATTGGCTGTGCAGGTCGGTCTGCTGCGTCCAGGTGAAATAGCCACCCAGCACCAGCGCCATCAGGCTGGTCGGCAACAAGGTCAGCAACAGCACGCGACCTTTGATTCCCAGTTTCTTGAGCACGCCTATCTCCCGCATCCCGCTGATCTGTTGACACATGCGTGCATCCGGCACGCGACATGGGCGCAGTGTAGCGATTTGCAGGCGGGCAATCTTGCGGAAAATGCAGCGCCGCCGACGCACTCGTTCGTCCGACAGGCCAAGCTTGTGTTGCCCGCTGTCGGACAATCTTGAATAATCCGCCAACTGAGAATTACTTGCAGATACTCATGACTCCTGTTTCCGTTGGCCAGCCACGCATCCTTTCCATTGAAGACGACCCGGTCCTCGGCGCGTATGTGCACGAGCATCTGGGCCGCAGCGGTTTTCAGGTGACCTGGTGCCAGAACGGCCAGGAAGGTCTGAACATCGCCCAGCGTCAGCCTTTCGACGTGGTGCTGATGGATATTCTGCTGCCGGGGCTCGATGGTCTGCAGTTGTTGACGCAATTGCGGCAGAGCCATTCGACGCCGGTGCTGCTGATGTCGGCGCTGGGTGCCGAGGCCGATCGCATCAGCGGTTTCCGCCTCGGTGCCGATGACTATCTGCCCAAGCCGTTCAGCATGGCCGAGTTGCATGTGCGCATCGAAGCGATCCTGCGCCGGGTGGCGCTGGATCGGCGCCCGCCTGCGGTTACCGCTGCGGTGGTCAGCGGCACCCTGCGTTTCGATGACGAACACTGCGACGTGTTCTTCGGCGAGCAAGCGGCCGGGTTGACCCGCAGCGAATTCCGTCTGCTGGAAACCCTGCACCGCAACACCGAGGAAGTGTTGAGCAAGGCCTTCCTTTATCAGCACGTCCTGCAACGCGGCTTTGCGGCGCACGACCGCAGCCTCGACATGCACATCAGCCAGATCCGCCGCAAACTCAAAGCCATCGGTTACACCGAGCGCGAAGTGCGCACGGTGTGGGGCAAGGGCTATGTCTTGAGCGGCGCCGATGAAACTGTCTGAACTGCCGGGGCGGCATTCGCTGTTCTGGAAACTGGCGTGCCTGCTGGTGGCGTTCTGTCTGCTGATGATCTGGTTGAGCTGGTCGTGGGGCCGCTACATGGAGGAGCGCAATCAGTTCCTCTCCAGTGACGCCCGCAGCACCCTCAGCCGTTACGCCGCGCAAGCCGAACAGGCGTGGCAGCGCGGCGGGCGCAATGGCGTCGATGACTGGTTGCAGAGCATGGAATTGCGCGAGGCCAGTTGGGTCGGGGTGATCGGCGCTGATTTGCAGTCGCTGAGCAATCAGCCGTTGAACGCCGCGGAGGTGCAGCACCTGACCTTCCTGCGCGGCCTCGACTGGCCGATCCACAAGAAGGGCCGACCTTGGCTGCGGGTGCCGTTCCCGCAGGATCCGGCCGCCGGCATTCTGGTCATCGAGTTGCCCGAGCGCTTTGTTCCGGGCAAGTACCGGGTGTTCTGGCGGGTGATCACCAACGGCGTGATTCCCGGGCTGTTCACCCTGTTGCTCTGTGTCGGCCTGTATCGCCTGCTGGTGGTGCCGCTGAACAACCTGCGCGAACAGGCCAACGCCTGGCGCGCCGACCAGTTGAATGTGCGCCTGTCGAGCGGCATCACCCAGCGCCCGGATGAACTCGGTGAACTGGCGCGGGCCTTCGATTCCATGTCCGAGCGCCTGCAAACCACCGTCGCCTTGCAGCAGCAGTTATTGCGCGACTTGTCCCACGAACTGCGCACGCCGCTGAGCCGTCTGCGTGTGGCCAGCGAAAGCGAACAAGGTCTGCCGCAGCTTCGCGAGCGCATCGGCCGCGAGGTCGACGGCATGCAGCGGCTGGTCGAAGACACCCTGCAACTGGCCTGGCTCGACACCGACCGCTCGCCGTTACCAAATGAAGCGATCCAGATTCAGGCACTGTGGGAAATGCTCACCGACAACGCCTGTTATGAAAGCGGCTGGCCGAGCCTGCAATTGCAATGCTCGGTCGAAGCTTCGTGTTGGGTGCGCGGCAACCTCAATACCCTCGCGCAAGCGCTGGAAAACATCCTGCGCAACGCCATTCGTCACTCGCCCGAGGGCGGCATCGTGCGTCTCGATGCACGGCGCGATGGCGAGTATTGGCATTTGTGGCTGGAGGATCAGGGCGGCGGCGTGGCTGACGAAGATCTGCAGCGGATCTTTTCGCCGTTCATTCGATTGGACGGATCGAGACCCGGGGATGGTGGCTTTGGCCTGGGCTTGAGCATTGCGCGTAATGCGGTGCAGCGCCAGGGCGGGTTGCTCTGGGCGCAAAACACCGGGGCGGGGCTGCGGTTGAATTTGCGCTTGCTGGCGGATGATGGCGTCGCCCATGCGGACGCCTTCGCGAGCAGGCTCGCTCCCACAATGGCTGTGCATTCACCGCAGATCGCATAAGCAAAATTCATCCCCTGTGGGAGCGAGCCTGCTCGCGAATTCAAGCATCACCACAAGAACTGAGTGTTACTCAAATAAAAGTCGCACCACTGGCGCGACTTTTATTTGCTTATTCCCATAAACCATAAGCACCGCACTTTGCGTGATATGGCCTGCGCGGGTTTGCCGGTATGATAGGCGCCCCCGCACGTCTGGATTGCGAATACGCCATGACCTTGCAGTACCCAACCATCGCCGATTGCGTCGGCAACACGCCGCTGGTGCGTTTGCAGCGCCTGCCCGGCGCCACCAGCAACACCCTTTTGCTCAAGCTCGAAGGGAACAACCCGGCGGGTTCGGTCAAGGACCGCCCGGCGTTGTCGATGATCACTCGCGCCGAGTTGCGCGGGCAGATCAATCCCGGCGATACGCTGATCGAGGCGACCTCCGGCAACACCGGCATCGCGCTGGCGATGGCCGCTGCGATCAAGGGTTACAAGATGATCCTGATCATGCCGGACAACTCCAGCGCCGAGCGTAAAGCGGCGATGACCGCTTACGGTGCCGAGCTGATTCTGGTGACTCAGGAAGAGGGCATGGAAGGCGCCCGCGATCTGGCCCAGCGTATGGAAGCCGAAGGCCGTGGCAAGGTGCTCGACCAGTTCGCCAATGGCGACAACCCGGAAGCGCACTACACCACCACCGGTCCGGAAATCTGGCGTCAGACCCAGGGCAGCATCACCCATTTCGTCAGTTCGATGGGCACCACCGGGACCATCATGGGCGTGTCGCGCTACCTCAAAGAACAGAGCGACAGCGTACAGATCGTCGGCCTGCAACCGATGGAAGGCTCGGCCATTCCCGGCATCCGCCGCTGGCCGCAGGAATACCTGCCGAAGATTTACCAGGCTGACCGCGTCGATCGCATCGTCGATATGGCGCAAAGCGAAGCCGAAGACGTTACCCGGCGTCTGGCCCGCGAAGAAGGCATCTTCTGCGGCGTGTCCTCGGGCGGTGCGGTGGCAGCGATGCTGCGCCTGTCCAGAGAAGTTGAAAACGCGGTGATCGTTGCGATCATCTGCGACCGTGGCGACCGTTATCTGTCGACCGGCATTTTCGACGCGCCGAACTGATGGCCAAGCACGAACGAGGCCTGCGCTTCCAGCCCACCGGCGGCAGCAAGGCGCCACAGATCCCGACCGGCAAAAAGCAGCGCTTGAGTATCGAGCGCCTGGCCAATGACGGTCGCGGTATCGCGTTTTTCGAAGGCAAAACCTGGTTCGTCCTCGGCGCCCTTGCCGGTGAAGAGGTCGAAGCACGGGTGCTCGGCGCCCACGGCAAAGTGGTCGAGGCTCGTACCGAGCGCGTGTTCAAGGCCAGCGAATTGCGGCGCCCGGCAGCATGCCCACACTTCGGCCGCTGTGGCGGTTGCAGCGTTCAGCACTTGCCCCACGCTGAACAACTCGCCCTGAAACAGCGCATGCTCGCCGAGCAATTGTCGCGGGTGGCCGGTGTCGAACCTGAAGAGTGGGCGGCGCCGCTGAGCGGCCCGGAATTCGGCTACCGTCGGCGCGCGCGCATCGCCGTGCGCTGGGACATGAAGGCAAAAAACTCGAAGTGGGTTTCCGCGCTGCCGGCAGTCAGGACATCGTCGCGATCAGCGAATGCCCGGTGCTGGTACAGCCCTTGCAACCGATCATGACCCGCTTGCCAGAGATGCTGCGGCGCTTGAGCAAACCGCAGGCGCTGGGCCATGTCGAGTTGTTCAGCGGCTCATCTCTGGCGCTATTGCTGCGGCACATGGCGCCGTTGTCCGAAGCGGATCTGACCATTCTCAAGGATTTCTGCCAGTTCCATGAAGCGCAGTTGTGGCTGCATGGCGAAGGTGAACCGCAACCGGTCGAAGCCGGTCAGAGCCTCGGCTATCGCCTGGAACAGTGGGATCTCGAGCTGGCGTACCGGCCGGGTGACTTCGTTCAGGTCAACGCCGGGGTCAACGAAGCGATGATCGCTCAGGCGCTGGACTGGCTTAAACCGAAGGCTGAAGAACGCGTGCTCGACCTGTTTTGCGGGTTGGGAAATTTTGCGCTACCGCTGGCCAAAAGCGTCCGTCAAGTGGTGGCGGTGGAGGGTGTGCAGACCATGGTCGAGCGTGCCGCTGCAAATGCCGTCAGTAACAATTTGCATAACACAAAGTTTTTTCAAGCCGATTTATCCCAGCCTTTGAGCGATGCCCAGTGGATCGGAAACGGCTTTTCTGCGGTACTCTTGGACCCACCGCGTGACGGTGCTTTCGAGGTGGTGCGCAAGCTCGCGACCCTGGGTGCCAAGCGGTTGGTATATGTGTCGTGCAACCCGGCCACGCTGGCGCGCGACACGCAGGAATTGATCAAGCAGGGCTACCGGTTAAAACGTGCCGGGATTCTCGATATGTTTCCTCAGACGGCACATGTCGAGGCCATGGCGTTATTTGAAGCGAGCCAGGACGGCTCGTCTGAATCCGTCTGATCTGTCCGCGCAGCGCTCGCCTGAGCCCCGCGAGCGCGAACGGACACTGAGGATCAGCGATTTGACGCATTGAATCTGCGTCGTAGGGAAGGTAAAGCAGCATGGTACAGGTGAGAGCACACCAGCCGATCAACACCGACGGCAGTATCAATCTCGAGGCCTGGCTCGATCACGCGGTCAGTGTCGATCTGGCACTGGATCGCGAGGCCTTGAAAGAAGCCTGCGAGTTCGCTCGCGAGGCCGAACAGCAGTCCAATGCGAAGAAGAATCTGTGGGCCGAAGGCTCCGGCAGTTTCAGCACTGGCCTTGAGATCGCCGAGATCCTCGCCGACCTCAAGCTCGACCAGGATTCGCTGGTCGCCGCCGTTTTGTATCGCGGCGTGCGCGAAGGCCAGATCGAGCTGGCGGCCATCGGCCAGCGCTTCGGTCCGGTGGTGGCCAAGCTGATCGACGGCGTGCAGCGCATGGCGGCCATCAGCGCCAGTCTCAGCCCACGGCAATCGATGGTCATGGGCACCCAAGGGCAGGTCGAGAACCTGCGCAAGATGCTCGTGGCCATGGTCGATGACGTGCGCGTTGCGCTGATCAAACTGGCCGAACGCACCTGCGCCATCCGTGCGGTGAAAACCGCTGACGATGAAAAGCGCAACCGCGTCGCTCGCGAAGTCTTCGACATCTATGCGCCACTGGCGCATCGCCTCGGCATCGGTCACATCAAATGGGAACTGGAGGACTTGTCCTTCCGTTATCTGGAACCCGATCAATACAAACAGATCGCCAAGTTGCTCCACGAGCGGCGGCTGGATCGCGAGCGCTTCATCAGCGACGTGATGACCCAGCTCAAGGACGAACTGCAGGCCACTGGTGTCGATGCCGACATCAGCGGCCGGGCGAAACACATCTACTCGATCTGGCGCAAAATGCAGCGCAAGGGTCTGGAATTCAGCCAGATCTACGACGTTCGCGCCGTGCGCGTGCTGGTGCCGGAAATGCGCGACTGCTACACCGCGCTCGGTATCGTCCACACCCTGTGGCGGCACATCCCGAAAGAATTCGACGACTACATCGCCAACCCGAAAGAGAACGGCTACCGCTCGCTCCACACGGCGGTGATCGGCCCGGAAGGCAAGGTCCTCGAGGTGCAGATCCGCACCCACTCCATGCACGAAGAAGCCGAACTCGGCGTCTGCGCGCACTGGCGCTACAAGGGCACCGACGTCAAATCCGGCTCGAACCATTACGAAGAGAAAATTTCCTGGCTGCGTCAGGTGCTCGAATGGCATGAAGAGCTGGGCGATATCGGCGGTCTGGCCGAACAACTGCGCGTCGATATCGAGCCCGATCGGGTTTACATCTTCACTCCCGACGGTCACGCCATCGACTTGCCGAAAGGCGCAACGCCGCTGGATTTCGCCTATCGGGTACACACCGAAATCGGCCACAACTGCCGGGGCGCGAAGATCAACGGCCGCATCGTGCCGTTGAACTACAGCCTGCAGACCGGCGAGCAGGTCGAGATCATCACCAGCAAGCACGGCACGCCGAGCCGCGACTGGCTGAACCCGAACCTCGGTTACGTCACCACCTCGCGCGCGCGGGCGAAGATCGTTCACTGGTTCAAATTGCAGGCTCGCGATCAGAACGTTGCGGCCGGTAAAACCCTGATCGAGCGCGAACTCAATCGCCTCGGCCTGCCGGCGGTGGATTTCGACAAGCTGGCCGAAAAGGCCAACATGAAAACCGCCGAAGACATGTTCGCCGCCCTCGGTGCCGGTGACCTGCGTCAGGCGCATCTGGTCAACCTTGCGCAGCAACTGGTCGAGCCTGAGCGCGGCAACGAGCAACTGGAACTGATCCCGCGCAAGGCGACCGGTTACAAGCCGGGCAAGCGCGGCGATATCCAGATCCAGGGCGTCGGCAACCTGATGACGCAAATGGCCGGTTGCTGCCAGCCACTGCCGGGCGATGCGATTGTCGGTTACATCACCCAGGGCCGTGGTGTGAGCATTCACCGCCAGGACTGCGCCTCGGTGCTGCAACTGGGCGGGCGCGAGCCGGAGCGGATCATCCAGGTCAGCTGGGGCCCGGTGCCGGTGCTCACCTATCCGGTGGACATCATCATTCGCGCCTACGACCGTTCCGGGCTGCTGCGTGACGTCTCGCAGGTGCTGCTCAACGAGCGCATCAACGTGCTGGCGGTCAACACCCGCTCGAACAAGGAAGACAACACTGCGCTGATGTCGCTGACCATCGAGATCCCCGGTCTGGATGCGCTGGGGCGGTTGCTGGGGCGGATTTCGCAATTGCCGAACATCATCGAAACGCGGCGTAACCGTACCCCGTGATGCAATTGATTGTTCCCTGTGGGAGCGAGCCTGCTCGCGAAGAGGGCGTGTCAGTCGACATCTTTGTTGCAGACACAGCGCTTTCGCGAGCAGGCTCGCTCCCACAATGGTTTTGTGGTGAGACAGAAAAATGATGTACAGCCTCGAAGACCTGCTCCACTTGATGAGCCGTCTGCGCGATCCGCAGTTCGGTTGTCCGTGGGACATCAAGCAAACCTACGCGACCATCGTCCCGCACACCCTCGAAGAAGCCTATGAAGTGGCCGATGCCATCGAGCGTGGCGATCTCGACCATTTGCAAGGCGAGTTGGGCGATCTGTTGTTTCAGGTGGTGTATTACAGCCAGTTGGCCAAGGAAGAAGGGCGGTTCGAATTTGCCGGGGTGATCGACAGCATCACGCGTAAACTGATCCGCCGTCATCCGCATGTGTTCCCGACGGGCGACCTGTACGCGCCGCTCGACGTGCCGCGCTTGAGCGAAGAGCAGGTCAAGCAGCGCTGGGAAGAGATCAAGGCCGAAGAGCGTGCCGAGAAAGCCTCGGCGCCCGAGCAGTTGTCCTTGCTCGACGACGTGCCGGCCACCTTACCGGCACTGTCGCGCTCGGCCAAGTTGCAAAAACGCGCCGGGCAGGTCGGTTTCGACTGGCCGGACGCTTTGCCGGTGCTCGACAAGGTTCGCGAAGAGCTCGATGAAGTGCTCGAAGCCATGTCCGAAAACGATCCGGTGGCGGTGGCCGACGAGATCGGCGATCTGCTGTTTTCCGTGGTCAATCTGGCCCGGCATCTGAAGGTCGATCCGGAAACCGCCTTGCGCGGCGCCAACGGCAAGTTTGAAAGACGTTTCCGTTTTATCGAACAGGCATTGCGCGACACCCACCGTCCCATGGAAGATTGCACCCTCGAAGAGTTGGACGCCCTGTGGGGCGAAGCCAAACGCCAGGAAAAGAATGAGCCCAGCTGCGGCTGAGCCGTTGCCCAAGTGAGTAAGCATTGATGAGCCTTTCCCTTCGCGACCAGTTGCTCAAAGCAGGCCTGGTCAACCAAAAGCAGGCCAAGCAGGTCAGCAAAGACAAGCAGAAGCAACAGCGCCTGGCTCACAAAGGCCAGGCCGAGCTGGACGATTCGCAGCAGCGCGCCGCCCAGGAAGCCATGGCCGAGAAGGTCAAGCGCGACCAGGAGCTTAACCGTCAGCAGCAGGAGAAGGCCGAGGCCAAGGCCCGCGCTGCGCAGGTCAAGCAGTTGATCGAAGTCTCGCGTCTGCCCAAGCTGACCACCGAGGACTACTACAACTTCGTCGACGACAAGAAGGTCAAGCGCATCTCGGTCAACACGCTTATGCGCAACAAGCTCAGCAGCGGTTCGCTGGCGATCGTGCACCACAATGGCGGCTATGAAGTGATTCCCCGTGAAGCGGCGCTGAAGATCCAGGAGCGCGACCCGCAGCGCATTGTCCAGCTCAACGTGCAGACCGAAGAGGTCAACGCTGAGGACGATCCGTATGCGGCGTACCAGATCCCTGATGATCTGATGTGGTAAAGCCTCGGCTGTAACAACGACGAACCCCGCTCATGGCGGGGTTTGTCGTTTTCAATGCTGTGGTTGCCTCAGGCAGACTTCAGCTCTCGTTGCTGTTCTTGCATTTCCAACTCGGCCTTGTAGTTATGCGCATCGATCTCGTTGTGGAACATGCCGACCAGCAAGTCTTGTTGATGCACATCCCAGATACGGATGCCGGCGGCCAGGCCTTCGTGGGACATGTGTGAATCGTCGCGTTCAGTTACTTTTACAGTCATCTGCTAGCTCCAGATCTCAAGTTACTGCACCAAGGCATGTGCAGGACTCTGTTATAGGATTTGGTAGCCAGCTAAGTAAACCGCCAATTGGCGCAAGGTGTTGTTGCGAATTTCGCAACAAAGCTGCAGGCCGCGTAAACCGCGACATTCGGTCGCAGGGCGGTAAGTTTCATGACAGAAGTTTCATCTCCCGACACCCGGAAACCCACTGTGGGAGCGAGCCTGCTCGCGAATTCGGTGGGTCAGACGACGATAGGGTGACTGGAATATCGCATTCGCGAGCAGGCTCGCTCCCACAGGGTTTTGCGGTGTACCTGCTATATTCTGCAGACGAAAAAAAAACGCCCCGAACCAGTCGGGGCGTTTTTTGTGTGGCTCAGCAGCGGGGAATTATTTGCCTTCCCAGCGCTTCAGTACCAGCGTGGCGTTGGTGCCGCCGAAGCCGAAGCTGTTGCTCATCACGGTGTTGATGGTGGCGTTCTCGCGGGTCTTGGTCAGCACCGGCAGATCGGCCACTTCCGGGTCGAGCTCGTCGATGTTGGCGGAGCCGGCGATGAAGTTGCCTTCCATCATCAGCATGCAGTAGATCGCTTCGTGTACGCCGGCGGCGCCCAGGGAGTGACCGGACAGGCTCTTGGTCGAGCTGATCGCTGGAGCCTTGTCGCCGAACACTTCACGCACACCTTTCATTTCCGCAACGTCGCCGACCGGAGTCGAAGTGCCGTGGGTGTTCAGGTAGTCGATCGGGGTGTCGACGGTGGACAGCGCCTGCTGCATGCAGCGGATCGCGCCTTCGCCGCTCGGGGCAACCATGTCGTAGCCGTCGGACGTTGCGCCGTAGCCAACGATCTCGGCGTAGATCTTCGCGCCACGGGCCAGAGCGTGTTCCAGCTCTTCGACGACAACCATGCCGCCGCCGCCAGCGATGACGAAACCGTCGCGGTCCTTGTCGTAGGCGCGGGAAGCTTGTTCCGGGGTGTCGTTGCGCTTGCTGGACAGGGCGCCCATCGCGTCGAACAGGAACGACTGGCTCCAGTGCTCTTCTTCACCGCCACCGGCGAAGACGATGTCCTGCTTGCCCATCTGGATCTGTTCCATGGCGGTACCGATGCAGTGAGCACTGGTGGCGCAGGCAGAAGCGATGGAGTAGTTCAGGCCCTTGATCTTGAAAGGCGTGGCCAGGCAAGCGGAAACGGTGCTGCTCATGGTCCGCGTTACACGGTACGGGCCAACGCGTTTCACGCCTTTCTCGCGCAGGATGTCCAGCGCTTCCATCTGGTTCAGCGTGGAAGCACCACCGGAACCAGCGATCAGGCCGGTACGCGGGTTGGACACTTGCTCTTCGGTCAGGCCGGAGTCAGTGATGGCGTCTTTCATGGCCAGGTAGGCGTAAGCCGCTGCATGACCGACGAAGCGATAGATCTTGCGATCGATCAGCTCTTCAAGGTTGAGGTCGATGGAGCCGGAAACCTGGCTACGCAGACCCATTTCAGCATATTCCGGGTTGAACCGGATGCCAGGGCGGCTTGCACGCAGGTTAGCGGAGACGGTCTCTTTGTCATTGCCCAGGCACGAAACGATGCCCAGACCAGTGATAACGACGCGGCGCATGCGAATAACCCTTAGAAGTTGTCAGTGGAGGTGAACACGCCGACGCGCAGGCCTTCGGCGGTGTAGATTTCGCGTCCGTCGACACTGACCGAACCATCGGCGATGGCCATGTTCAGCTTGCCCTTGAGGACGCGTTTGATATGAATGTTGTAAGTGACTTTCTTGGCGGTCGGCAGCACCTGACCGAAGAATTTCACCTCGCCCGAACCCAGCGCACGGCCGCGGCCCGGCAGGCCTTGCCAGCCCAGGAAGAAGCCGACCAGTTGCCACATGGCATCCAGACCCAGGCAGCCCGGCATTACCGGATCGCCTTCGAAATGGCAGGCGAAGAACCACAGGTCAGGGTTGATATCCAGCTCGGCGACCAATTCACCTTTGCCGTACTTGCCGCCTTCTTCGCTGATATGGGTGATGCGATCCACCATCAGCATGTTCGGGGCGGGCAGTTGCGCGTTACCCGGGCCGAACAGCTCACCGCGACTGCAGCGCAGCAGGTCTTCCCGAGTAAAGGCGTTTTGTTTGGTCATGCGAGCTCCTCAATAATCCCATGCGGCAGGTGGGGCAGATCTTCCCGACCGTTCAAAGCGTTCATGCCTCGAACCGGCAGCCTACTCATAGACTATTGCGTTGTGGTGAAAGTCACAGCACCAAGGACATGAATGTACACTTGTGCACTGAAATTTTTAATCAAGCCCCTTTTGGGGCTCGTTCGGGTGCCTAAGACTGCCGCACTTTCGCTTTTCACGCCAGTCGCAGATGGTCGAAAGGCCCACACTACGACACCCAGCGCTGCAAAATCTGCTGCAGGTCATTGCGTTTGAACGGCTTGGCCAGGTAATCGTTCATCCCCGCTGCCAGACAGGTTTCGCGATCGCCCTGCAAGGCGTTGGCGGTCAGCGCGATGATCGGCACATCGCGGCGTCCGGGCAGGTCGCGGATCTGCCGTGTGGCCTCGTAGCCGTCGATGATCGGCAGCCGGCAGTCCATCAAAATCACTTCGAACTCGCTGCCCTCGGCACTGCGCACCGCCTGCGCGCCATCGGTCGCCACACTGACGGCAAAACCCAGACTGCGCAGCATCGCTTCGATCACGGTCTGGTTGACCGGGTTGTCTTCGACCAGCAACACATGGCGTCCTTCACCCTGACCACTACCGTTCGGCGCTCGCGGCGCGGCCAGCGCTGGCATTGCCTGCTTATATAGCGCCAATGGAATTTCCAGAGTGAATACCGAACCGCGTCCTTCCTCACTCTGCGCGCGCAACGTACCGCCCATGCGTTCGGCCAGAGTCCGTGCGATCGGCAGACCAAGACCGGTGCCACCGTAACGACGGGAGATCGAACTGTCGGCCTGCTGGAAGGCATTGAACATCAGCTCCAGACTTTCCGAAGAAATGCCGATGCCGCTGTCACGCACCGAGCAGGTGAACCACAGCAGTTCGTGATCCAGCGATTGCCATTGCGCCTCTATGCTGACCCGGCCCTGCTCGGTGAACTTCAAGGCATTGCCAACCAGGTTGACCAGAATCTGCCGGATCCGCGTCGGATCGCCCTGCACCTGCAAGCCGCGCATGTCGTCGGGAATGCGCAGATTCAGTGCCAGGCCTCGCTGCACCGCGCTGTGCTGGAACGATTGCGCGCAGGCGCCGATCAGCTCGGCGAGATTGAACGGGATGTGCTCCAGCTCCAGCTCCGAACGCTCGATTCGCGAGAAGTCGAGAATGTCATTGATGACCTTGAGCAAGTGCTCGGTCGACTCCGAAGCAAGCGCGGCGTATTCGACCTGCTCCTCGGTCATCTCGGTGGTTTCGAGCAACTGCAACATGCCCAGCACGCCGTTCATGGGCGTGCGCAATTCATGGCTCATCATTGCCAGAAAGTCGGATTTGGCGTTGTTGGCCTTTTCCGCTTCTTCGCGGGTCTGGATCAGTTGCGCCATCGCTTGCTGCTGTTCGCGACTGGCCTGCTCCAGCGCCTGGGCGAGGTTATTGATGTGCTGCGACAGCGCACCCAGTTCGGTGTCGTCGACAATCGGCAGCGGGGTTTTGTAATCGCCTTCCTGAATCGCCTTGACCGCATCGCCAATGTCACGGATCGGCTGCGACAGACTGCCGGCCAAACGACGGGCGACGACGAAGGTGAAGAGCAGGGCGAACAGCGCGAGAATCCCGGCCTTGAACAGGATCTCCTGCTGGCGCTGACTGAAAGCGTCATTGGACAGGCCGACGATCACTCGCCCCAGATAATCCTCGCCGGCGGCGCTGTTGCTGACCTTGCCGTCCTGGAAGAAGTCGTTGTGCAAGGCGATCCGTTGCAGACGCACCGGGGCCTGGAACACTTCGACCTGGTGCGGGCGACTGTGGCTGTCGGCCGGTTGTTCGACATACACCAGAATCCGGTTGGCGCTGTCCTGCACTTCGAGAAAGCGCACGTTGGGCGTGGCGAGTGTCGCCTTGAGCAGGCTTTCCAGCACTTCGTTGTTGCCGGAGATCACTCCGTATTCCGTGGCCGGGGCGAGTTGGTTGGCGATCAGTTGGCCGGTGTGATTCAGCTCCTGACGCAAATCCTGGATGCGGACGAAGGTAAAGAAACTGATCAACAGCAGCGTCAGCAGCAGCGCCGGGCCGAGGCTGATCAGCTGCGTGCGGGTGTTGATGTCCCAACGGCGGCGAAAATTCATGGGCGGCGCTCTCCTTCGGCCAAGGCACTGGCGACAGATGCTTCATTCAACGGTTCGATGCCTAAGGAACGAGCCACCTGCGCATTACTTGAGACTTTGAAACGAGCGGGGTAAAGCGCTCGCGGCCAGGCGCTGGTGGGCTGATCGAGCAAATGGTCGAGGACCGCCAGCCAGTCGCTCTGGTCGCTGTAGGTACTGGCGAGGCTGCCAGCGCGAACGAATGCAATGTTGGGGCCGATCAGCGCAACCTGCCGCGAGTAGCTGCTGAGCAGGAGGTTTTTCGCCGTTTGCGAGTTGTACAGATCGGGGTCATCGAGGCCGAGCAAGACGTCGCTGCTTTTCAGCACCGCTTGCAGCGGACGGCTGTCGTGAATGTTGTCCCAGCGCTGACTGACAATCTCCAGGTTCAATGGCCGCGCAGCCACGCGCAGTTCGTCGAGCAGGAACTCGCCGTGCTCATCGAACAGCACACCGACCCGCCGGGCCTGCGGCAAGATTCGCCGGATCAGTTGCAATTGCCGGCTCAGCGGCGGGTCGCTCCAGAGCAGACTCAGGCGCGCCGGTTGGGCATCGGCGAAACGCTGGCGCGCCTGCAAGCGGCTGATGCGCAACACCAGCGTCGATGGGCCTTGTGAGTCTTGCAGACGCCAGTCGAGGCTGGGCAGGTCGAGCAGAATCAAGCGCAGACTGGCCGGTAATTTGCCCGGTGCCGGCAAACTGGCCAGCGGCTGGAACCGCACATTGTCGGTCGGGCGCAGTTCACTCAGTGCTTGTACGAAAGCCTGCACGCCGGGGCTTTCCTCGGCGCCGGTCAACAAAATATCCGCCGCTTGCACCGCGACCCCGTGCAGCCACGCGGTCAAGAACAGGCAGAGCCCCGCCAGCCAGTGGCCAAGGGTTGGCGTCTTCCGTGACGGGCCGTTGCGCATCCTAGAACTCCAGCTCGGCACTGAAATACATTACCCGGCGTTCATCGTAATTATTGTCGACGAAGGTATTCGGCTGATGATCGAGGCGCTGTTGCAGCACGCCGGCCAATTGCAGCTGAGCTTTGCCAATGGCGATGCGTTTGGCGATGCGCGTGTCGACGCGTTCGAAGCGATAGCCGTTGAGCGCGTTGTCACCGTAATAGAAGAGGGCGCTGTTCCAGCCATGCCCCCAGTTGCGCAGCCAACCGGCGGAACCGCTGTTGCGCGAGGTCAACTGCTGATCCAGCGGATTGCTCGCCTCGGCGTCGACGAAGGCGTAGGTCAAACGCAAACGGTCGGCGCTATTGAGGCGCCAGTCGAGTTGCGTTTCGGTGCCGCGAAAGCGCGAGCTGTTGGCATTGCTGGCGATGTACTGATTGTTGCGCAGTGGCTCGCTGATCATCCCAGTGATTTCGTCGTAGAACAGCTTCACGTCGACGGCCAGTCCGAGCTCGGCGAAGTAGCCGTTGTAGCCCAATTCCCGCGAGCGCATGTGTTCCTGATCGAGATCGCCGGGGCCGCGGGTCTTGACGAAATAACGCGCCGACGACTGGCCATAGGCCGAGGGTCGCAGGTTGCTGACCTGATAGCTCCAGTTGACGTTGTTTTCGAACATGTCCGGCGAACGGATTGCCTCCGAGTACACCGCGCGCAGGCCGTGACGCGGGTTGATCAGGTAGTTGACCGCGAAGCGCGGGGTCAGCGAACTGCCGATCAGTTGCGTGTCTTCGAACATCGCACCGCCCTGCACCAGCCAGTGCTCGGTAGCGCGCCATTCCAGTTGGCCGAAGGCGCGCCAGGTGGTGTCGTCGAGGGTGCCGTTGAAGTAGGTTTCGGAATCGGCGCGGTCGTAGCGGTAATTCAGGCCGCTGACCAGACGCAGGCTGTCGGCCAGGCTGAGGGTGTCCTGCAGTTCGAGGTCGTAACGCGACTCGCGGGCACTCTGGTCGATATCGCCGCACAAGGTCTGGCTGGCGCCGTTGCGCCATTGCTCGAGCACTTGATTGGCCAGCGCCATTTCCTGCGGCGTGCCGGGCGCCGCGCCGGGGCCGGTGAACCGGGTGATGTTGCGCGCCAGCCGTTCGGCGTAATTCGGGTTGAGCTGCCACAGCTGCGTCAGTTCAGGGCTGAACGACACTTCGGCATCGCAGGCGCGCCAGACCTGCTGGCGATCCCAGTGCTGCGCCGAACCTTGCACATAAAGGCTGTGTTCGGGATTGATGTCGAGGTTCCAGCGCACCGAACCGGCGTAATCCTTGGCCACCACGTCGGAATTGTTCCCGGCGTCGGTAATCCCCGAGAACACCGGGCGGTAGGTATAAGGCCGCTGATTGCTGCCGTCTTTGGCGTTGAGCTGCCAGTCGAGGCTTTGATCTTCATTGAGATCATGGCTGACCGCCAAGCTCAGACGGTTCAAGCGCCGACTGTCGCGATAATCGGCGCCGTTGCGGTCGCTGTCGAAACCGTCGTCTTCCTGGCCGGACAGCGACAAGCGCAGATCGCCGCCATCCCAACCGGTGCCCTGACTGGCATAAAAGTCGTTGATGCCACGCTGGCCGCGAGTGATCTTCAAACGCGTGCCATGGCTGTCGGCCGGGTGGCGGGTGATGATGTTGATCACCGCCATCAACGCGTTGGCGCCATAGCTGACAGTGTTCGGACCGCGAAACACCTCGATCCGCTCGATATCTTCCATCGCGACCGGAATATCGCTCCAGTCCACCGTCGCCAGCCCGGCGCGATACACCGAACGGCCATCGATCAACACCTGCATGCGCCGTGCTTCGCTGGCGTTGGTGCCGTGGTAGTTCACCGCTGGCTGATTGCCGTTGATGCTGCCAACCATCATCCCCGGTACCAGTCGCAGCAATTCGCTGATGTCGCGGGCGCCGCTGGCGCTGATCAATTCGCTGTCGAGAACGGTCATGCTCCCCGGTACTTCGGCCGGGGTCTGCTTCAGGCGCGTGGCCGTAAGCACCGGCGGCAGCGTCTGGCTGTCGACGAACAGATCGTCCGCCAGCACCAGCGGGCTGAACATCAGCGCGAGTAACAGGGGCGAGCGCGGGGAAGGAGGGCCAGAAAACACGACACAGCCTGCAGAGAGAAGAATTGGCGCGCATGTTAACCGAGGGCTGCGACTTTTCCAGTGACGTTGCAGGCATTTTCCTAGGTTTTATTGGTCTTCTTCCTACAAATGTCGGTAATTGTTGCTGGGGCTGGCCGCCACCGGGTCGCCCCGTATAATGCCCGGCATCGCCACTGGTATGGATTAACGGATTGCATATGACTGAACAGCGCCCGATTGCGGTCCTGGGAGGCGGAAGTTTTGGTACCGCCGTGGCCAATCTGCTGGCCGAGAACGGCCATCAAGTCCTTCAGTGGATGCGTGACCCCGAGCAGGCCGAGGCCATCCGGGTCAACCGCGAAAACCCGCGTTACCTCAAAGGCATCAAGATTTTGCCAGGGGTGACCGCTGTCACCGACCTGCAAGCCACTCTCGACGCTTGTGATCTGTGCTTTGTCGCGCTGCCGTCCAGCGCCTTGCGCAGCGTACTCGCCGCCCACGCCGAGCGCCTGAGCGGCAAGATGCTGGTCAGCCTGACCAAAGGCATCGAAGCGCAGACCTTCAAGCTGATGAGCCAGATTCTCGAAGAGATCGCCCCGCAGGCGCGGATCGGCGTGTTGTCCGGGCCGAACCTGGCGCGGGAAATCGCCGAGCACGCGCTGACCGCCACGGTGGTCGCCAGCGAAGACGAAGAACTGTGCAAAGCGGTGCAAGCCGCCCTGCACGGTCGTACCTTCCGCGTTTACGCCAGCGCCGACCGTTTCGGTGTCGAGCTGGGCGGTGCGTTGAAAAACGTTTACGCGATCATCGCCGGCATGGCGGTGGCGCTGGAGATGGGCGAGAACACCAAGAGCATGCTGATCACTCGCGCCTTGGCGGAGATGACCCGCTTTGCGGTGAATCAGGGCGCCAACCCGATGACCTTCCTTGGTCTGGCCGGGGTTGGCGATCTGATCGTCACCTGTTCGTCACCCAAGAGCCGCAACTACCAGGTCGGCTTCGCCCTCGGTCAGGGCTTGAGCCTTGACGAAGCCGTGTCGCGTCTTGGCGAGGTCGCCGAAGGGGTCAACACCCTCAAGGTGCTCAAGGCCAAGTCCCAGGAAGTCGGCGTGTACATGCCGCTGGTCGCCGGGCTGCACGCGATCCTGTTCGAAGGACGCACGCTGGAGCAGGTGATCGGTCTACTGATGCGTGCCGAGCCGAAAACCGACGTCGACTTTATTTCCACCAGCGGTTTCAACTGATTCAGCTGTTACACGGACAGGAAGCAAGCCATGAACGATCCGAAAAGCGAAACCCAGTACGAATCCATCCTCCTGCGGGTGTTGTGGATGATCGTTTATCTGCTGGTCTGGCAAGTCGCGCAGTTCATCCTCGGCGCGGTGGTATTGGTGCAACTGATCTACCGCCTGATCTACGGCGCACCGAGCGCCAGCCTGATGAATTTCGGCGACAGCCTCAGCCAGTTCCTCGCGCAGATTGGCCGCTTCGGCACGTTTCACAGTGACCAGAAGCCCTGGCCGTTCGCCGACTGGCCGGCGCCGCGCACCCCGGAAGGTGAAGCGCCGCACACTGTCGCCCCGGCCGCGCATCCGGTGCGCGATGAGGAGCCCAAACTATGAAACTGTGGGTATTGCGTCATGGTGAGGCGGTGCCTCACTCGAAGATCGATTCCGAGCGCGAGTTGACCGAGCATGGTCGTAAAGAAGTCCTGAGCAGCGCCGCGCATCTCATGGGCCAGCCGCTGACGGCGATTTACGCCAGCCCTTATCTGCGCGCGCAGCAAACCGCGCAGATCGTGCGCGACGCATTGGGTTTCGAGCCGGAGATTCGCACGGTCGAGTGGCTGACGCCGGATAGCGATCCGGACAAGGTCGCCGAGCAATTGGTGTCCGTCAGTAATGTTTTGCTGGTCAGCCACAACCCGTTGGTGGGCAACCTGCTCAGCTATCTGCAGCACGGCGCCGGACATCCGCCGGAGCGGGTGAGTACGGCGGGGCTGGCGGAGCTTGAGCACAGCGAGCTGCTGATTGGCTCGATGAAGCTCAACAGCCTCAAGCACCCTTAACGCCATATCCCTGTGGGAGCGAGCCTGCTCGCGAAGGCGGCGTGTCATTCACCCTTTTTGGGGCTGACATACTGCATTCGCGAGCAGGCTCGCTCCCACATTGATTTCTGCCAACCCATGAAATTATTTGTTTGAAAATTCCAACCAAGCACTTGCTTGGTTGACTACGCTTGCTCCAGACCAAAAAAACAGGAGCGAGTCGCATGTCTGCCGCCTTCCGTTTGCCGCTGGACGTGTTCTACGAACGGGAAGCCCGGCACCCGCGCCAGCGCTTTCTTGTGCAGCCCATCGGCGGCGGTCAGGTCGAGACGCTGACGTGGGCCGATGTCGGCCATCAGGCCCGCTGCGCCGCGCACTGGTTGCGGGCGCGGGAGTTGCCGCCCGGCAGCCATATCGCCCTGATCTCGAAAAATTGCGCGCACTGGATCATCGCCGACCTGGCGATCTGGATGGCCGGGCATGTGTCGGTGCCGCTGTACCCCAATCTCACCGCTGAATCCGTTGCGCAGGTGCTGACTCACTCGGAAAGTGCGCTGGCGTTCATCGGTAAGCTCGATGACTGGGCAGGCATGGCGCAAGGCGTGCCGACGGGTTTACCGACCATCAGCCTGCCACTGCATCCGCCGGGCGAGTTCGATTACAGCTGGGCGGATCTGCAGAGCTGTGCGCCAATCCAGGACGATCCACGTCCCGCCGCCGAGCAATTGGCGACGATCATTTACACCTCCGGCACCACCGGCCTGCCCAAAGGCGTGATGCACAGTTTCGCCAATCTCGGTTTCGCTACCAGTCGCGGCACGCAGTTGTTCGGGCTCAACGAGAACGATCGGCTGCTGTCGTATCTGCCGCTGTGCCACGTCGCCGAGCGCATGTTTGTCGAATTGGCCTCGATCTATACCGGCCAGACCGTTTTCTTCGCCGAAAGCCTCGAGACTTTCATCACCGATCTGCAGCGCGCACGGCCGACGGCAATGTTCGGCGTGCCGCGTATCTGGACCAAATTCCAGATGGGTGTGTACAGCAAGATCCCGGCGCAGCGTCTGGATTTCCTTCTCGGGTTGCCCTTCATCGGCAAGCGGGTCGGGCACAAAGTGCTGGCCGGGCTCGGCCTGGATGCCTTGCGCGTGGCGTTGTCCGGTGCCGCGCCGGTACCGCAGACCTTGCTCGCCTGGTATCAGAAACTCGGCCTCGATGTGCTCGAGGTGTACGGCATGACCGAGGGCTGCGGCTATTCGCATATCTGTCTGCCGGGGCGATACAAACAGGGCTGGATCGGCCAGCCGTGCCCGGAAGTCGAGGTGCGCATTGATGAGTCCGGCGAGGTGCAGGTGCGCAGCCAGGCCAACATGCTCGGCTATTTCAAGGAACCGCAGAAAACTGCCGAGACGCTGACCGCCGACGGCTTTCTGCGCACCGGCGACAAGGGCGAGCAGGACAGCGAAGGGCGCCTGCGCCTGACCGGCCGGCTCAAGGAAATCTTCAAGACCAGCAAGGGCAAATACGTCGCGCCGGCGCCGATCGAAAACCGTCTGGCCGTGCATTCACGCATCGAGCAAGTATGCGTGGTGGGCGATGGCCTGAGTGCACCGCTGGGGTTGTGCGTGCTGTCGACGGTCAATCAGCAAGAGCCTCGTGCCAGTCTGCACGCCAGCCTGGAAAAGCTGCTGGAGGAGGTCAACGCCGCCCTCGACAAGCACGAACGCCTGCACCGACTGGTAGTGGTCAAGGACAACTGGGCGGTGGACAACGGCTTCCTCACGCCGACCCTGAAAATCAAACGCAACGTCATCGAAGACCGCTACGGCGCGCGTTTCGAAGAATGGAGCGCGCGCAGCGAGGCAGTGCTGTGGCAGGATTGAGCGTCGATTACAACAACAAAGGAAGTCTGCGATGAGCTTGTGGCGTACTACTCCCGACATCGAACAGTTGAACGCAATCCAGAAGAACACCATTGGCGAAGTGCTGGATATTCGCTTCGAAGCCTTCGACGAACAGTCGCTGACCGCGAGCATGGTCATCGACCATCGCACCCACCAGCCTTACGGTCTGCTGCATGGCGGTGCATCGGTGGTGCTGGCGGAAACCGTGGGTTCGATGGCCAGTTATCTGTGCATCGATGCCAGCAAGTTCTATTGCGTCGGCCTGGAGATCAACGCCAACCACTTGCGCGGCTTGCGTAGCGGAAGGGTGACGGCGGTGGCCACGCCAATTCATATCGGCCGCACCACGCATGTCTGGGACATCCGTTTGACCAGCGACGAAGGCAAGGCCAGTTGCGTGTCGCGCCTGACCATGGCGGTGGTGCCGCTGGGGGAACAGCCGCCGCTGCGTTGACATCTATCGGGTTCCGTCAGGTCGAGCCCTCACCCCAGCCCTCTCCCAGAGGGAGAGGGAGCCTACCGTGTGGTTTTCGCGATCCTCGTCGACCTGATAATTCGAGTCGAGCTCAGGTCCCGGACACTCCCCCGATCTGCTCCCTTTCCCCCTCGCCCCCTTGGGGGAGAGGGCTGGGGTGAGGGGGCAGCGGTCTCGCTGATGCACATCACCCTGACCGGACTGTCATCATTCCTGGCACTTACAGTCATTGCTGCGACGCCGGCTCTTGCGGACAATCAACGCCACGATTCCCGCTCATGGATTTGCCCGCATGTCGCAACCGATCTTTTTCGCCCACGCCAACGGTTTCCCCTCGGGGACCTATGGCAAGTTGTTCGCGGCGCTGGCGCCGGAGTATCGGGTCGCGCATCTGGAGCAGCATGCCCATGACCCGCGTTTTCCGGCGGACGACAACTGGTACAACCTGGTCGATGAACTGATCCATCACCTCGAGCAGCAGGAGCAGCCGGTGTGGGGCGTCGGCCATTCTTTTGGCGGTCTGCTGCATTTGCACGCGGCGTTGCGTTGTCCCGAGCTGTATCGCGGCGTGGTCATGCTCGACTCGCCAGTACTGACCCGCACTGATCAGTGGGTGATTCGCGCGGCCAAGCGCTTTGGTTTCATCGACCGGCTGACACCCGCCGGGCGCACCCTCGGGCGGCGTGAAGAATTCGCCGATCTCGACAGTGCACGCAGTTACTTTTCCGGCAAAACCCTGTTTCGCGGCTTCGATCCGGAATGCTTCGATGCCTACCTGCAACACGGTTTGCATCAGGTCGACGACAAGCTGCGTCTGCGTTTTGACCCGGCCACCGAAATCAGCATTTATCGCGGCGTGCCGCACACCAGTCCCGGGCGCACCCGCCAGTTGCAGGTGCCGCTGGCCATCGTGCGCGGGCACAAGAGCCGGGTGGTCATGCGCCATCACACACGTTTCGTCTCGCGCCTGCCCCAGGGCGAGGCGCTGAGCATGTCCGGCGGGCACATGTTTCCGCTGGAGCGCCCGCAGGACACGGCGCGATTGCTCAAGAGCCTGTTCATGCGTTGGGAACAGCGGCAGAACAAGGATTGCGCATGAGCCCGACCTGCGAAGAAGTGCGCCTGAACCTGCCGCACATCGAATTGGCCGCGCATATGTTCGGCCCCGAGGACGGCCTGCCGGTGATCGCGTTGCACGGCTGGCTCGACAACGCCAATAGCTTCGCCCGGCTGGCGCCCAAGCTTGATGGCTTGCGCATCGTCGCGCTGGACATGGCCGGCCACGGTCATTCCGCTCATCGACCAAGCGGCGCCGGTTATGCGCTGTGGGACTACGCCCATGATGTACTGCAAGTCGCCGAGCAGCTGGGCTGGAAGCGTTTCGGCCTGCTCGGGCATTCGATGGGCGCGATTGTCTCGATGGTGCTGGCCGGTTCGCTGCCCGAGCGCATCAGCCATCTCGCGCTGATCGACGGCGTGATTCCTCCGACAGACAAGGGCGAAAACGCTGCCGAACGCATGGGCATGGCCCTGCAGGCGCAACTTGATCTGCGGGAAAAGCGCAAACCGGTCTACACCACCCTCGAGCGTGCCATCGAGGCGCGGATGAAAGGCCTGGTGGCGGTCAGTCGCGAAGCCGCTGAACTGTTGGCCCAGCGCGGGTTGATGCCGGTGCCCGGCGGTTACACCTGGCGCACCGACAATCGCCTGACTCTGCCATCGCCGCTGCGCCTTACTGAAGAACAGGCGATGGCGTTTGCCTCGCGCGTCAGTTGCCCGGCGCGTCTGGTGGTCGCGGCGGATGGCATGCTGGCCAGGCATCCTGAGTTGCTGGAGCGTCTACCCTTCAGCCACGAAGAGTTGCCGGGCGGGCATCATTTGCACCTGAATGACGAGGCTGGCGCAGGTCTTGTAGCAGACTGTTTCAATCGCTTCTTCGCCATGCCTTGACTTGCAGCGGGCAACTGTCGAGGCTGGGCGGGTTGAAATGGGAGACAAACTCGATGGATTTCTATACCGCTGCGACCCCGACCCGCCCAGCCATGACCGTCCGGTGAGGCTGACTATGCGGTCACTCAGTCTCTTCGCGCTGTGCTGCTTCAGCTCCTTGTCCTTCGCTGCCGATGTGCCGGGCAGCCAGGATCTGCAAATCGTGCCGCGTCTGGCCGATGCTCAGATCGTCGACTATCGCCCGGCGGCCGAGCTGGAGCGCATCTACCCGCTGGGCTCGATCCGCAAGATCAGCGGCCAGTTGCGGTTCGACGGTCAGGTCACCGCCCGCGGCCAGACTACCTCGGTGACCTACGAGTTGCCGCCGGAACATTCCGCCACCGAAGCCTTTACTGCCGCCCGCGAAGCCCTGCAACAGCAGGATGCCGAATTGCTGTTCTGGTGCCAGGCCCGCGATTGCGGCGAAAGCAGCCTGTGGGCCAACGAGGTGTTCGGCAACGCCAAGCTGTATGGCTCTGACGAGCAACAGGCTTATCTGTTGTTGAGGCTGGCGGCGCCAAAGGACAACACGCTGGTGGCGCTTTACAGCATCACTCGCGGCAATCGCAAAGCCTATCTGCATGTCGAGCAATTCGAGGCTGCGGCGCCGTTGGGCGAATTGCTGCCGACCTCGGCGACCCTGCTGCGTCAGTTGAAAAGCACCGGCGAGCTGGATTTTCCGAAACTGGTCGATGAACCGGATGCCACCTGGTTGCGCCTGATTTCCCGTGGTCTGAATCTCGACACGACCTTGCGGGTCACGGTTTCCGGGCCCAAGGCCGAAGCCTGGCGCCAGGCGCTGATCAATCAGGGCGTACGGGCGGCACGTCTGGAAGCCGGCAATCTCGAAGGCTCGGGCCTGCGCATCGACTTGTTGCGATAAGCTGTGCCGGGCGAGCACGCACACAGTGTTCGCCTACTCTTTCGCTGACTGACTTTGCCGGGACTTCCCATGCTCAATAACGATCGCCTGCTGGTGCAGATTCTGCTGCTGGTGTTGTTTGGTGCCAGCCTTTGGGTGATGGCGCCGTTCTGGTCGGCGCTGTTCTGGGGCGCGGTGCTGGCGTTTGCCAGTTGGCCGCTGATGCGTTTGCTCACGCGCTGGCTCAATGGCCGCGAATCGCTGGCCGCGTTGATCCTGACACTGGGCTGGATGTTGCTGGTGGCGGCGCCACTGGTGTGGCTGGGTTTCAACCTCGCCGATCATGTGCGCGATGCCACGGCATTCATCAAGGATGTGCAGGTCGACGGTTTGCCGGAAGCACCGACCTGGCTTGGCAGCGTGCCTTTGGTTGGTGAGCGGCTGGTGTCGATGTGGGATAGCATCGATCAACAGGGCGCGGCGTTGATGGTCTCGATCAAGCCGTATCTGGGGCAGGTCGGCAACTGGTTGCTGGCACGCAGCGCGCAGATCGGCGGGGGGATTCTCGAGCTGACGCTGAGTCTGGTGTTCGTGTTCTTTTTCTACCGTGACGGGCCGCGACTGGCGGCGTTTGTGCACAGTCTGCTGCAGCGCTTGATTGGCGATCGTGCCGGCTATTACATCGAACTTGTCGCCGGTACGGTGCAGCGGGTGGTCAACGGTGTGATTGGTACAGCGGCGGCGCAGGCGGTGCTGGCGTTGATCGGCTTTTTCATTGCCGGGGTTCCCGGGGCGCTGGTGCTGGGGATCGTCACGTTTCTGCTGAGTCTGATTCCGATGGGGCCACCGCTGGTGTGGGTGCCGGCCACGGCGTGGTTGGCGTGGAAGGGCGAGTACGGGATGGCGGTGTTTCTCGGGATCTGGGGGACGTTCATCATCAGTGGCGTGGACAACGTGCTCAAGCCGTATCTGATCAGCCGTGGCGGTAATCTGCCGTTGGTGATTGTGTTGCTCGGGGTGTTTGGCGGGTTGATTGCGTTTGGCTTTATCGGGTTGTTTATTGGGCCTACGTTGTTGGCTGTGGCTTATAGTCTTTTGACGGATTGGAGTAAGAGTCAGGCTCGGGTCTAGGGGGGGGCTTGGCGGCCTTTGGGCCGACCATGCTTGGGTTTGTTTGGTGTGAATATCCGAATGTTTCGCTGCGGCGGCTGGCGGTTCCGCCCTTACGGCGGGTCACCTTTTTCAAACGCCAAAAAGGTAACCCAAAAGGCTTGCTCCTGCGTTCGGCCCTCGCAGGCTCGGGTTCCTTCGCTGCGGGATCGATCTGGGCGCAGCGGCTCCGGTTTGCTTCGCTGCACCTACACTCGCTGTGTACGACTGCGTCGTACGGTCGCTGCGCTCCCACGCCCGGATCAATCCCTCCGCTCAGCCTTCCGACGTCGCCGGTGGATCAAGATCAAAAGCAGTACTCGAGCTTGCGCTCATTGTTGAGTGGGGCGGCTTCGCCGCGGGCAGCTGCGCTGCTTTGCTTTTGCTTTTGCTTTTGCTTTTGCTTTTGCTTTTGCTTTTGCTTTTGCTTTTGCTTTTGATTTTGTGGGAGCGAGCCTGCTCGCGAAGGCGGCCTGACAGCCGACCTGTTTCTTGAGGTTGTACCCAGTCCAAGTGTAGGAGTGAGCCTGCTCGCGATGACGTCCTCACTGCCAACCCATCGCCCTCTGAGATCACTCGATCCCCTGTGGGAGCTGGCTTGCCAGCGATAGCGCCCTCACAGCCAACCCATTATCCCGGATGAACACCACTCCAATGTGGGAGCGAGCACCGCGGCAACCGAACAATTGCGGTCAACCCGCCGCCCGGTGTGTCTTCCAGCGTCAATTGCCCACCCAACCGCTGCGCGGCTTCGCGGGCGATGGTCATGCCCAGCCCTACGCCGCCGGAGTTGCGATTACGCGATCCCTCCAGTCGATAGAACGGCTCAAAAACCGCTTCCCGCTGGTCTTCAGCAATCCCCGGTCCGTGATCAATTACCCGAATCAGCAGTTCTTCGCGCTGTTCCAGCAGTTCAATCCGTGCCTGTCCGGCGTAGCGCAGGGCGTTGTCTAGCAGGTTGTTGATGCACGAACGCAGCGCCATCGGTTGCACTGGCAAAGGCGCGCAGTGGCCGCTGACCTGTACATCGGCGCCTTGGTCCTGGGCGTTTTCGCACAGCGATTCGACCAGCGCCTGCACGTCCAGCAACTGCAAGGCTTCGCTGGTGCGTTGTTCGTGCAGATAGGTGAGGGTGGCGTCGAGCATGCCGATCATATCGTCGAGATCCTGGCGCATCTGGCTTTGCAGTTTGTCGTCGCTGATGTTTTCCAGACGCAGTTTCAGGCGTGACAGTGGCGTGCGCAGGTCGTGGGAGACGGCGCCGAGCATGCGCGCGCGTTGCTGGACCTGTTCGCGGATGCGCCGTTGCATGAGGTTGAAGGTGTGCGCCGCTTGCCGGGCTTCGCGCGGGCCGGATTCGTCGAGGGGGGCGCTGTCGAGGTCTTCGCTCAGGCGCTCGGCGGCGTCGCTCAGGCGCTGGATCGGCCGGGTGAGCAGTTTGGCGCCGTACCAGGCGGCGATCATCAGCGTGATGAATTGAAAGGTCAGCGGCACCACCGGGCCACCGAACCAGGGCCGCGCTTGCCTCGGTGGATAAGCGGCGTCGCGCATGGGCGGTTGGCCGTCGATGTTCGCTGAGAACTCGGGCGGTGGTGGGGGCGGAGGAGGGCCGTAGAGCCTGAACCAGGCGAAGGCCAGCAGGTGCGCCAGGACAATCGCCGCGAACAGCACCCCGAACAGGCGACCGAACAGGGTGTCGAAGCGCGCCTTCATCAGCCGATGTCCCGCGCGTCGAACAGGTAACCCTCGCCGCGCACGGTCTTGATCAACTGCGGGGCTTTCGGGTCGTCGCCGAGTTTTTGCCGCAAGCGCGAGACCAGCAGGTCGATGCTGCGGTCGAAGGCTTCGATCGAGCGACCGCGAGCGGCGTCAAGCAGTTGTTCGCGGCTGAGCACGCGGCGCGGGCGTTCGATGAAGACCCAGAGCAGGCGGAATTCGGCATTGGACAAGGGCACTACCAGGCCGTTGTCGGCGACCACTTGGCGCAGGACGCTGTTGAGGCGCCAGTTGTCGAAGCGAATGTTGGCGCGCTGGTCAGTGCGGTCGTCGCGCACGCGGCGCAGGATGGTCTGGATGCGGGCGACCAGTTCGCGTGGTTCGAACGGCTTGGCCATGTAATCGTCGGCGCCCAGTTCCAGGCCGATGATGCGGTCGGTGGGTTCGCAGCGGGCGGTGAGCATGAGTATCGGGATGTCCGATTCGGCGCGCAGCCAGCGACACAGCGACAGGCCGTCTTCGCCGGGCAGCATCAGGTCGAGGACGATGACGTCGAAATGTTCGCCCTGCAGCGCCTGGCGCATCGCCGCGCCGTCGGTGACGCCGCTGGCGTGAATGTTGAAACGGGCGAGGTAATCGATCATCAGCTCGCGGATCGGCACGTCATCGTCGACGATCAGCGCGCGGATGCTCCAGCGCTTGTCGTCTTTGCTTTCATCCGTCACGGTTGTCGGGGCGTTGGGCATGGGGCTGTTCACTACCAGGGGTGGTTTCAGCATAGGCGTCCGGCCGGGGGGCGGGAAGTGCTGTTGTAAGGACGTGTTGCGCCGGGCGAGGCTAACCCGGGTGCGTGTTGCCGGCGTGTCGGTTGTGTATCGGAGTCGACACAATAGCCGCGCCGGCTAAGCTGATAACCGCCAGCGCGACGATTTACCGATCATCGGGTGCCGCGCCGCCGCCGGTTCCGCTACAATGCGCGCCGTTTTCGACCAGCCTGAGAGCCCATCCATGTCCGCCTGCCAGACTCCTATCATCGTCGCCCTGGATTTCCCCACCCGTGACGCCGCACTGAAGCTGGCCGACCAGTTGGACCCGAAACTGTGCCGGGTCAAAGTGGGCAAGGAACTGTTCACCAGTTGCGCGGCGGAAATCGTCGGCACCCTGCGTGACAAGGGTTTTGAAGTGTTTCTGGATCTCAAATTCCACGACATCCCCAACACCACTGCGATGGCTGTGAAAGCCGCTGCCGAGATGGGTGTGTGGATGGTCAACGTGCACTGCTCGGGCGGTCTGCGCATGATGGCCGCCTGCCGTGAAGAGCTGGACAAGCGCAGTGGTCCGCAACCGTTGTTGATTGGTGTGACCGTGCTGACCAGCATGGAGCGCGAGGATCTGGCCGGTATCGGTCTGGATATCGAGCCGCAGGAACAAGTGCTGCGTCTGGCGGCACTGGCCGAGAAGGCCGGGATGGACGGTCTGGTGTGTTCGGCGCTGGAAGCGTCGGCGCTGAAAACCGCGCACCCGTCGCTGCAACTGGTGACGCCGGGGATTCGCCCGGCGGGCAGCGCGCAAGATGATCAACGGCGCATTCTGACCCCGCGTCAGGCGCTGGATGCCGGTTCCGATTACCTGGTAATCGGCCGTCCGATCAGCCAGGCGACAGATCCGGCGCAGGCGTTGGCCGCAGTCGTAGCCGAAATTGCCTAAAGCTTATTGAAGATCCAACTGTGGGAGCGAGCCTGCTCGCGAAGAGGGAGTGTCAGTCGGCATCATTATCGACTGATCCACCGCTTTCGCGAGCAGGCTCGCTCCCACATTGGTTTCAGGCTGGCCTTAAACCTTCAACACCAACTTGCCAAAGTTTTCGCCGTTGAACAGTTTCATCAGCGTCTCCGGGAACGTCTCGAGCCCTTTAACCACATCTTCCTTGCTCTTGAGCTGCCCGTTGGCCATCCAGCCGGCCATCTCCTGCGCGGCGCTGGCGAACTGCGCGGCGTAGTCCATCACCACAAAACCTTCCATCCGCGCGCGATTGACCAGCAGTGACAGGTAATTGGCCGGGCCTTTGACCGCTTCTTTATTGTTGTACTGGCTGATGGCGCCGCAGATCACCACGCGCGCCTTCATGTTCAAGCGGCTCAGCACCGCGTCGAGAATGTCGCCACCGACGTTATCGAAGTACACGTCCACGCCTTTCGGGCATTCGCGCTTCAGACCGGCCACGACGTCTTCGGCCTTGTAATCGATGGCGCCGTCAAAACCCAATTCGTCGATGAGGAATTTGCACTTGTCGGCCCCGCCGGCGATGCCGACGACGCGGCAGCCTTTGATTTTGGCGATCTGCCCGGCCACGCTGCCCACCGCACCGGCCGCGCCGGACAGCACCACGGTGTCACCGGCTTTCGGGGCGCCGACATCGAGCAGGGCGAAGTAGGCGGTCATGCCGGTCATGCCCAGCGCCGACAGATAGCGTGGCAATGGCGCGAGTTTCGGGTCGACCTTGTAGAAACCGCGCGGCTCGCCGAGGAAATAATCCTGCACACCGAGGGCGCCATTGACGTAATCGCCGACGGCGAAGCCAGGATTGTTCGACGCGATGACTTTTCCCACGCCCAGTGCGCGCATGACCTCACCGAGACCGACCGGCGGGATGTAGGACTTGCCTTCGTTCATCCAGCCGCGCATGGCCGGGTCGAGGGACAGGTATTCGTTTTTCACCAGAATCTGTCCCGCCTGTGGCTCGCCGACCGGTACTTCCTGATAAGTGAAAGTCTCGCGGGTCGCGGCGCCCACCGGGCGTTTGGCGAGCAGGAACTGGCGATTGGTCTGGTTGGTCATGACAGGCACTCGAATGGAATGAAGCCTTGTTGATAGCTCTTCAACGGCGATGTCGCAAGGTTGGCTGATACGGCGAATGCGAGTCGATCCAGTGCAGTGATGGTGACGGGGCGGGTTTCATCACTGCGGCGCATGCGCCGCTAAACAGCGATTGCATAGTGCTGACGTGCTTTCGCTGCCCTTGGCTATGCTGCGACGCCAACATCTCCCAGTTTTTTTGCATTCGAGGACATACCCATGAGCATGACGTTTTCCGGTCAGGTGGTTGTAATCACGGGAGCCGCCTACGGCATCGGTCGCGCGACAGCCCTGGCGTTTGCCGCCGAGGGCCTGAAAGTGGTGGTGGCTGACCTGGACGCGGCCGGCGGCGAAGGCACGGTGGCGCTGATTCGTACCGCCGGTGGCGAAGCGTCCTTCGTGCGATGCGACGTGACATTGGAAAGCGATGTGAAAAATCTGATGGATGAGGTGATCAATACCTACGGTCGTCTCGACTATGCCTTCAACAACGCCGGCATCGAAATCGAGAAAGGCAAACTCGCCGACGGTTCGCTGGACGAATTCGACGCGATCATGGGTGTCAACGTCAAAGGCGTCTGGCTGTGCATGAAGTATCAGTTGCCGCTGCTGTTGGCGCAGGGCGGTGGCGCGATCGTCAACACGGCGTCGGTGGCCGGGCTGGGTGCGGCACCGAAGATGAGCATCTACGCGGCGTCGAAACATGCGGTGATCGGCCTGACCAAGTCGGCGGCGATCGAATACGCGAAGAAGAAAATCCGCGTCAACGCAGTGTGCCCGGCAGTGATCGATACGGACATGTTCCGCCGTGCCTATGAAGCCGACCCGAAGAAGGCCGAGTTCGCCAACGCCATGCACCCGGTCGGGCGCATTGGCAAGGTCGAGGAAATCGCCAGCGCGGTGCTGTATCTGTGCAGCGATGGCGCAACGTTCACCACTGGGCACTCATTGGCGGTGGACGGCGGCGTGACAGCGTTCTGAAAGTTGCCGAAATACAAAGAACCCGCCTGCGTGCGGGTTTTTTTGTACCTCGCGGTCGGTCCCTGTGAATACCGTTAAACAATGTGTATCAAACCGTTAGAACTGGCGCATTTGGCGGTGTTGTCGCACAGCCTCGGCGGTGCGGCTGTGATTTACTGCTGCCAGCAAAACTGACAGGAGTTTGCGAGCTCATGGAACTGAGAATTGACCGACAGGCAATGGTGCCGGTCGTGCAGCAGATCGTCGACGGAATGACTGACTGGATTGTGCAAAGCGGCATCCCGCCGGCCACCCGGTTACCCTCCGTACGGCAAATCGCCCGGGGGAATCTGCTCAGCCAGTCGTGCGTTGTCGAAGCCTGCGAGCGCCTGGTCTCGCAAGGCGTATTGACCACGCGCCAGGGCGCGGGATTCATCGTCGCGGCCTCGCCGGCATTGCGCGAAGCGGACTCGGAATGGGCAGCGTGCGAGGGCCGCCCCGCATGGCGTGATGAGGTGGACGCCGCAACGAGTCGCTTGATTTTGGGGCAAGGAGGCTTGCCGCCGAGTTGGCGTGAGCCCGACGACCTCAGCTACGCGCTGCGCGAGGTGGCACGCACCGACATGGCCAGCCTGTTCAACTACAGCTCGCCACTGGGCCTGCCAGCGCTGCGCGAGCAAATTGCCAAGCGTCTGAAACTGCTGAATATCGACGCCTGCAATACCCGGCTGATGAGCACCAGCGGTGCCAGTCATGCGCTCGATCTGATCGTGCGCACCCTGTTCAAGGCTGGCGATTGCGTGGTGGTGGAAACGCCAGGTTATGCACCGTTGTTTGACCTATTGCGTCTGCACGGCGTACAAATGCTCGAAGTTCGTCGGACACCGAGCGGGCCGGACATCGACATGCTCGAGTCAGTGCTGCGTCAGTTTCGTCCCGGCGCCCTGTTCATCGGCAGTCATCACCACAATCCCACCGGCAGTTGCCTGACGCCTGCGGTGGCCCAGCGTATCGTGCAGTTGAGCAAGACCTACGACCTGCGCGTGATCGAAGATGACGTCTACGCTGATCTGCACACCGGCAACGGTACGCGGTTGGCGGCGCTGGACCATGGCGGCCGGGTCATTTATGTCGGCAGCTTCTCCAAGACACTGAGCAGCTCGTTGCGGGTCGGTTTTGTCCTGGCGGACAGCGAACTGCTGAAGCGCCTGGCGGAGGTCAAGATGATCAGCGGCCTGGGCTGTTCGAGGCTGGCCGAGGCGGTATTGGCCAGACTGATGGCGACCGGCGCCTATCGCAAACTGGTGCAGCGCCAGCGTCAGCGCTTGAATGCCGATCGCGCGGCGGCCTTGCAGGCACTGGAAGACGCCGAGTGGGAAGTGTTCGGCAAGCCGGTTGGCGGGCTGTTTATCTGGGCGCGGGCACGCTTGCGCGACCAGGCGTCGGTGCGCAGGCAGGCCCAGCACTGCGGGCTGGAGTTGTCAGCAGCGGACGCTTTCAGTCCCAGCGGTGAGTGCGGTGACTGGCAGCGCATCAATGTGGCCTGTGCCTGCGACCCACGGGCGCGGCAGTTTTTTCGCAATACCTGCGCGGATCGACCTCCAGCATTCTGAAAACGACGCGGGCGTAGCTTTTTGCCATTATTCCGACGCCAGAGTCTTGTGCTGGTTCGAGCCCGTTGCGAATCTTCGGCAACAGACTCTGGCAGGGGACTACGCGCAATGATTTCGGCCGTGCAAGGACGTTTTGCCAACCTCGGTATGGCGAAAAAACTGGGTATCGGATTTGTGCTCGTCTTGTTGCTGACTGCGTTGGTGGCGGCGATCGGCGTCTGGTCGCTGCAAACCATCAGTCTGCGTTTCGACGGCTTGAAGCAGATGTCCGCGCTCAACAGCGGCCTGCTCAAGGTGCGCCTGCTCGAGCAGGAATACGCCCTGCGCGGCAATCCGAAAACCGCCGATGCCTTGCGCGAAGGCGTCGATGGGCTGGTTGTTCTAGCCGGCGAGCTCAAGGCACATTCCCCGGCCAATGTGCCGGTGATGAGCGATGTCGAGCAAGCGCTGGGCGCGTATCGCAAGGCCTTCGATGAATTCGTCTCGCTGAGCCAGGCCAAGGACCTCGCGCTGGAGATGGCCAGTTGGTCGGTGTCCAGCGTGGCCAATAACCTCGACGTGTTGCAGAGCGGGCTGGCCGATGATGGCGCCTATACGTTGAAAGACACCGAGGGCAAGGACGGCGCCCAGTTCATCGAACAGGCGAATCAGGTCAGTCAGGTCTCGCGACTGATGCTGCAGGCGATGAACGAAGCGCGGGTGCGGCTGGATCAAAGCCGCAAGGGCGATGCCGACAATGCCGGCCAAGGCAACATCGAGCAGGCCGCGCAAGCGCAGGAGCAGGCCGAGGCGCTGAAAACCACGGTCAAGGACGAGGGCTATCTGACTGTGCTCAACGAAGTGTCGGGGCATATCGCCGGATTCAACGAGAAACTGGCTGAATACACCGGTTTGCTGGCGCAAGAAAAAACTGTGTACGAGCAACTGCATCAGCGCGCTGCGCAGGTGGTGGACCGGGTCAATCAGGCCTATGTCGCCGAAGATGCTTCGATGCAGGCGGAGCTGAAAAAGAACACGGTGTTGATCATTGGCTCTTCGGCGCTGGCCTTGTTGGTCGGATTGCTCGCCGCGTGGGTGATCACGCGCCTGATCGTGGCGCCGCTGCGCAGTGTGATTCGCGTGGCGCAGCAGATTGCTGCGGGTGATCTGACGGCGAAGGTCGAGGTGACGCGCCGCGATGAAATGGGGCAATTGATGTTGGCCATGCAGCAGATGGCTGCCGGTCTCGGCACGATTGTCAGCGGCTTGCAGGCCGGCATCGAGCGCTTGGCCGGTTCCGCGCAATCGCTGTCGGCAGTGACCGAGCAGACCAATCTGGAGGTCAACAGCCAGAAGGAGGAAACCGAGCAGGTCGCCACCGCCATGAACCAGATGACCGCCACCGTGCATGACGTCGCGCGCAATGCCGAAGAAGCAGCTCTCGCGGCGCAGACGGCGGATGACAAGGTCGAGAGCGGCCAGCAGGTGGTGCGTCAAAGCATGGCGCGGATCGAGCAGTTGGCGGATTCAGCGACCTCGGCCAGTTCCAGCATCGAGAGCCTCAGCGCCGAAATTCAGAATATCGGCACGGTGCTGGAGGTGATCAAGAGCGTGGCCGAGCAGACCAATCTGTTGGCGCTGAACGCGGCAATCGAAGCCGCGCGCGCCGGCGAGCAGGGCAGGGGGTTTGCGGTGGTGGCCGATGAGGTGCGTGCGCTGGCACGGCGTACGCAGCAATCGACCGAGGAGATCGAACGCTTGGTCAGTGCCCTGCGCGCGGCGGCGCAGTCGTCGGTGCAGCAGATTCGCAGCAGTGGCGAACTGGTGAAGCTGGCGGTCAGTGATGCGTTGCAGACCGAGAGTGCGCTGGGGAGTATTGCCGCGGCGGTGTCGTTGATTCAGCAGATGAATCAGCAGATCGCGGCGGCGGCGGAGGAGCAGAGTTCGGTGGCGGAGGAGATCAATCGCAGTGTTACGCAGATTCGTGCGAGTGCGGATCACTCTTCCGTGGCCATGCGCGGGAATGCGGCTTCGAGTGTTGAGCTGGCGCAGTTGGGTGGCGAGTTGCGCTCGATGGTTGGGCATTTTCGGCTTTGAGCCTTGGCGGCCCTCGGGCCGGCCAGGCTCTCGGCTTCGCCGCGTGGGGATGGCCCAGTCTTGCTTTTGCTGTTCTGTGGGAGCTGGCTTGCCAGCGACGGCGGCCTGACACCCGACCGATTTTTACCTGAGAACACTGCTTCCCAATGTGGGAGCGAGCCTGCTCGCGAAAGCGGCCTTCAATTCACATTCTCTTTCAAGTCGCCCACAAAAAAGCCACCAATAACGGTGGCTTCTCTTCCAGCATTCCCGCCTCAGTCGTAAATCACTTTTTTCTTCCAGTCCGCATCGGCTTCGACATCCTTCAAACCGGCGGTCAGTTGGTTTTCTTCACCTTCCACCGGGGCAATCTTGTCCATGACCTGGGCGTTCGCTCGGGCGAGGAGTTTTTCCAGGTATTGCAGTTGCTCCGCGTACATCTGCGGGTCCTGCTGTTTGCGCAGATATTGCACGCCGCGTTCGAAGGCGAGGCGGGCCTGGCCGGGTTGGTTTTGTTGCAGGGACTGTTGGCCGAGGTTGTTGAAGAATTCGATGTGCAGCAGCACGAGGATGTGGCGCACTTCGCGGATCCATTGTTTGGCTTCGTTCGGTGGCAGGAAGCCGTCGTGGGCGGCGCGGGTGATCTGGCCGTGCAGGGCTTCGAGGAGGAAGCGCACGTCTTTGGCTTTGGCTTCGGTGAGGATCGGCGCGGGCGGGTTGTTCACCGGGATCGATTCGCCTTGGGCAACGAGGGCGCTGAGTTCGGTGATGCGGGCCTTGGTGGTTGCGCTGGTCTTTTCCAGATTGAGCAGGCGCTGGCAGACGTTGAGTTCCAGGCGGGTCAGCAGCAGCTTGAGCGCCGGGGTCATGAACTGGCCGGGGAAGGTTTCGGTCAGTTCGCCGCAGCGGCGCAGGCGGTCGTTGAGTTCGACTTTGGTGCGGGCCTTCTCCAGTTTGTTGTTTTCCACCACATGGTTCATGTAGCCAATGGCGATCAGAATTGCGATCCCGGCTACGACTAGCAGGGTGATCATGAGTGGTGTCACCGGTAAGACCTCTTTATAGGGTTCGCATGCGAGTGTAGTGGCTGGGCATTTAGGCGCCTAGCGCCGCTCGACGGGTTTGATCGGCTGCTGCAATCTGTATCGGCCGCCAGCGGTATAGATGAATGCTGGCGCTTGATGTGCAGATTGCCATCACTGTGCGGTGGACTATAACGTCTTGGCGAGTGGCGGAATATAGGCGTCAGGTTTCGGACGACGGAAAAGCCCTACGCGGCCCGTAATCCAGGTCGAAGTCATTGATTTAAATAAATTTATATCAGGGGGTTGACGACCCCTCAATCCATCCATAGAATGCGCGCCACTTGCAGCGTAAAGCACACAGCGAAACGCGGCAGGGAGTGAATGTTGTAGTGTGTCCCCTTCGTCTAGTGGCCTAGGACACCGCCCTTTCACGGCGGTAACAGGGGTTCGAGTCCCCTAGGGGACGCCAATGCGGGAATAGCTCAGTTGGTAGAGCACGACCTTGCCAAGGTCGGGGTCGCGAGTTCGAGTCTCGTTTCCCGCTCCAATTTTAAACAGCAGTGCTTTCGGGCGGTGCTGAGTGAAACCAGAACCAAGTCTTCGGATGCGGATCTGGACACCGAAACACACACCATGTGTTCCGGGTAGCGTGTCCCCTTCGTCTAGTGGCCTAGGACACCGCCCTTTCACGGCGGTAACAGGGGTTCGAGTCCCCTAGGGGACGCCATTTGCGGGAATAGCTCAGTTGGTAGAGCACGACCTTGCCAAGGTCGGGGTCGCGAGTTCGAGTCTCGTTTCCCGCTCCAATTTCACAAAAGCGCCGATCAGTGATGATCGGCGTTTTTGTTTGTGCGCGTTTTATGGCGGCAACAAAAAGGACCTTTTCACAGGTCCTTTTTTATTTTGAGCCCGGTCATCAATGATCGGGCTCAGGCCGTGCTTACAGCTTCGGCAACTGCCCGACACGCCCCATCATTTCCGTGACGATCTGCAGATCCAGCAGGAACTGATCGACGGTCTTGAATTCGCCATCGGTGTGGCCGGTGTATTTGGCCTCAGGTCGCGCCAGGCCGAATTGCACGCCGTTGGGCAATTCGTGAACCGAAGTCGCGCCAGCGGAAGTACCGAATTCCGACTTCATGCCGAGGTTTTCGCTGGCCACCGCGAGCAGCGCCTTGACCCACTCACCTTCGGGATTGCGATACATCGGTTCGGCCACGGAATAGTCGAACGCTACAGCGACATGAGTCTTCTTGCTCCAGGCGTCCAGTTTCTCGGCGATCTCAGTCTTGAGCTTTTCCGGGGATTTACCCTTCGGCACCCGCAGGTTCACCGCCAGTTTGAAGGCTTTGTCGTCCTCGCCGACATAGGTCAGCGAGGTGGTCAGTGGTCCCATGAACGAATCGGAGAAGCCCACGCCAAGTTTTTTACCCAAGTAATCCAGGCCCCAGTTGTCGTCGGCATAACGCGCCGCGTCGGTGAACTGGTTGTGCTTGAGCGCGACTTTGCCGTCCAGGCTGTTGATGAAACTCAGCATTCGCGCGACCGGGTTGACGCCGGACTCTGGTTCGGAGGAGTGCGCAGAAACCCCCGTCACGGTCAGTTTGACGTCTTTGCCATCAACCTTTGCCGCGACTTCGAAGTCGCCGCCGTTGGCTTTGGCGTAGGCGTCGCCGGCTTTTTGCAGACTGGCGGCGAGCTCGGCAGGCTTGTCGGTTACCAGCGTGACCACCGAAGCGGACGGAATCTGGTTGGTCGCCTTGCCGCCGGTCATCGAAATGATTTCCGCGCCGTTGCCTTCGCCTTTGCGTTTGGCGAAGTTGGCCATGACGGTGCCGTAACCTTTTTCGGCGATCACTACCGGATAACCGCCGTCCAGCGCCATGTTGTAGTTCGGCGTCGGGTTGCGCTCGAAGTAATAGGGAATGGCGTCGCCGCTGGTTTCTTCGGTGGTGTCGACCAGCAGCTTGAAGTTACGCGCCAGTGGCAGTTTCTCGTCCTTGATCACTTTCATGGCGTACAGCGCCACGACAATGGCGTTCTTGTCATCCTCTGTGCCACGACCGTACATGCGATCGCCAATCAGCGTGACTTTGAACGGGTCGAGTTTGGTGCCATCTTTCAGCACCCAGTTTTCCGGCGTCACCGGCACCACATCGGCGTGGGCATGAATGCCAACGACTTCGTCGCCTTTGCCATCCAGAGAGATTTCGTAGACACGGTTATCGATGTTGCGGAATTTCAAACCGAAGGATTCGGCGAGTTTCTGGATCTCGCCGGCAATCTTGATGAATTCCGGGTTGTCGTGTTGCTCCACGCCGTCCTTGCGGAAGGTCGGGATCTCGACGAGTTGGCGCAGGGTTTCCAGCGCGGCCTTGCCATATTTCACGCGGGTATAAATGCCCAGCAAGCGATGAATTTCATTCTGCTGGTCGGCGTTCAGGGTCTTGTTGTCGAGGAAGGCGCTGATGGACGGGGTGAGCTTATCCGACTTGGCTAGGTCGCTTTTCGCCAGGCTGCCAAGGAAGCTGCGGAAGTCCGTCAGGTTCTTGCCGTCGAGGGATTTCAGAATCGCTGCACTTTGCTCGGCAGTGATGTTGGCTTGTGCGGCGCTGGTAAACGTGGCGAGGCTGGCCATGACCAGAGTGGCGGCGGCCAGTTTTTTCAGGGAAAAGACCATGGAACAGGCATTCCTTTGCAAAGGATTGGGAAAGTATTTCTGACGCTTGTGACAGAAACATTTTGTAAACCTAACACTGCGAGCGCTGGGAAAGGGAGTCGCAAACTTGATCTGTCGCACAGAAATGCAAAAGAGACGCACAAATGAAAAAGTCCCGGCGGGTGATGGCCGGGACTTTTTTGTGTGGGTTACATCGACAGCATCAGGCGGCCGGCAAATAGAATGAGGATGACGCCCATGCTGCGCTCGAACCAGTGTCCAAGGCGCATGAACAGCAGGCGCACTTTGTTGCTGGAGAAAAACAGCGCGACGATCACGAACCACAGCGCGTTGACGAAGCACATCCACAAGCCATAGAACGCCTGGATCTGCAGCGGTGTGCTGGCACTGATGATCGTGGTGAAGATGGCCAGGAAAAACAGCGTGGCCTTGGGGTTGGTCGCGTTGGTCAGAAAACCGGTGCTGAATGCCTTGAACAGTGACTGTTCAACCAGTGGCTCATCGGCGGTTTTTTCGCCTTCGACGCTGCTCTTGGGTTTGCTGCGGATCAGGCTGACGCCCAGATAGAGGATGTAAGCCCCACCGACCACTTTGGCCACAGTCAGCAGCCACGGCGTGGTGTGCATCAGGGCGCCGACGCCGAGCAGGGTATACAGCACGTGCACGGAAATCCCCGCGCCGATGCCCAGCGCAGTGCAGATGCCGACAAGGCGGCCGAAGCGCACGCTCTGGCGGATGGTCACGGCGAAGTCCGGACCGGGCGCCACCACGGCGAGAAAGTGGATGGTGGCCAATGCGAGAAACTCGCCCAGGTAATTGGAAAGCATGTCAGCTCCAGAAAGTCAGAGGGGAGGCATTGCCGCGATAGCCGACAAAGAACGACAGGCTCAAACGCGGATCAGCCACGCCCGGAGTCACCGAGTGCATGCGCCGCGAATTGAACATGATGAAATCGCCGGGCTGCGGTCGTACTTCGAGGGCGGGCGGCCCCAGCAGCGACGGCTCGATGCCATAACTGTCGCCGCGCATTTCGTCGAATTGATCCGGGGTGATGTGGTCATTCCACATCTGCAAGGCGCCACCCTTGGTGGGCATGTTCAGGTAGACGTTGCAGGCAAATTGCGCCTCGAGGCTGCGCGCCTGAAAACTGTCCGGGGCGTCCTTGGCGAAGATGTCGTGGTGAGCAAGAAAGCACACGCCGGGTTTGACCACGCGCGACAAGCCGACATACATCTTGCGCCCGTAGAGGTTTTCCAGATGCGCGCCCGCGGGCCAGGATTCGTCGAGCATGCAGCGCAACGTGTCGATCGGCGAAGAGTAGGGCGCGCAGCGCTGGCGCAGTTCGTCGATGTTGCGGGTGGCGCGTTCGAAGTAATCCTCGATCAGCAGCGGCTGGTTTTCCGCCTCGTAAAAGGCCATGCCGATTCGGCCGATGCTTGGTGCGTTGATGTAGCCCTCAAAGCCCGGGGCGAGGATCTTGTCGCCAATTTCGATCGCCAGCGGCTCGGGGAGAAAGCGTTTGACGCGGATGGCGAGGACTTCTTCGTTGGCCAGTTTTTTTATGCACGTCTCATCGAGACGCTCGACGTCTAGCATCATTTGTTTTAGGTCCATCTATCGATAGTCAACGGAACCGGCGAGTGCGGCTCCCCGGCGTCGGGCGCTGCGCGATGGCAGCGTCCGAAATGCTCAATCCACGCTGTAGTGGACGGACAGCGTGCCTTTCTTCTGCGAAAGCGACGCGATCGTGACTGTGCCCAAATCCTTCAGGCTGCGTACGTGGGTGCCACCGCAGCCATAGGCTGGCAGCTCACCGAAACTGATTTCCCGCGCGCCCTCGCGCAGTGAAGTCAGACGCGGCAGATCGTGTTCGATCCACTGCTCGATACCGGTTTGCACGGTTGGCGCATCGACTTCTTCCGCGCCATCGCCCGGTTTGAATTGCACCCGGCCTTCGTCCGGCCAGTGGTGCGCTTTGATCGGCATCCAGCCCATGGCCTGAATGAAATGACCGATCAGGTGCCCGGCCGAGTGCATGCGCGTGTTGAAGCGGCGGCGCTCTTCATCGATACGGATGACGGTCATGCCCAGCGGCAGCGGGCGGTCGACGAAATGCACAATGCGCTCCGCTTCCTGCACCACGCGCGACACCCGGCTTTCACCGATCCAGCCGGTGTCGCAAGGCTGACCGCCGCCCTGCGGGTGAAACAGGGTAGCGCGCAGCACTACGGCGAATTCGTTCTCGTGGGGTGTGCAGTCGAGGACTTCGACATTCGCCTTGAGGTCGTCACTGTGAAAAAACAGGCGAAGCGTCATATTCCATGCCCTGATCGAAGTTCTGTTTTTATTATATGAATCGTGCAATAACGTGATAATCCGTTCGAACATCAAAGGACTTGTGCGTCGTGAGCATCAATCTTCCGCTGCCGTTGTTGGGTGAAATGGCGATTTTCGTCAAGGTTGTCGAGACCGGCAGCTTCTCTGAAGCGGCGCGGCAGATGGGTTCCTCACCCTCGGCGGTCAGTCGCAGTATTTCCCGATTGGAAAAGGCGTTGGCCACGCGCTTGCTGCAACGCACCACGCGCAAACTGCGCTTGAGCGATGGCGGTGAGGAGGTGTTCAAGCGTTGCCAGGAAATGGTCAGCGCGGCCAGGTCGGTGATGGAAATAAGCGGTCAGTTCACCCACGAAGCCGAAGGCCTGGTGCGGGTCAGCGTACCGAAAGCAGTGGGGCGTTTTGTGATTCATCCGCACATGCCGGAGTTTCTGCGCCGCTATCCCAAGGTTGATGTGGAGTTGTTGCTGGAAGATCGTCAGGTCGATCTGATCGATGATCATGTCGATCTGGCGATTCGCATCACTGATCGTCCACCGGCCGGTCTGGTCGGGCGGCAGTTGCTGACCATCGATCATTTGCTTTGCGCCACGCCGCAATACCTGGCCGAACATGGCACGCCGACGCATCCTCATGATTTGCTCAATCACAGTTGTATTTATCTGGGCGAAACGCCGAGCGATGCGCGCTGGAAGTTCAAGAAGGGCAGTAAAGCTGTCACGGTCGGGGTGCGTGGGCGTTATGCCGCCAATCACACGGGTGTGCGGTTGGGGGCGGTGTTGCAGCACATCGGCATTGGCAGTCTGCCGTATTTCACGGCGCGTTACGCCTTGGAGCAGAAGTTGATTGTGCAGGTGTTGCCGGACTGGACGTTTCTTGCCTCTTATCACGGTGGGTTGTGGCTGCTGCATTCGCCGACGCGGTATCTGCCGCCGAAATTGCGGGTGTTCATTGATTATCTGGTGGAGTGTTTGCAGAAGGAGCCGACGTTGGGTAGGCCCGGGAAGTCGGTGGGCGGGGGCAATTTGGCTGTGGCGTATGAGCTGCCGGAGAGTGAGGGGTTGCTTTGAGGTTTTTTTGGTGGGACTTGGCGGCCTTTGGGCCGACCAGGCTCTGGTGGTTTGGGTGAATATCCGTTTCTGCGGTAACGGCTGCTTAGGGTTTCGCCCTTACGGCGACTTACTTTTTTACAAGCGCCTAAAAAAGTAAGCAAAAAACGCTAGCTCCTACGTTCGGCCCGCTCGCTGGGGCTCGGGGTACCTTCGCTCCGGGACTGATCCGGGCGCAGCGGCTCCGGTTTGCTTCGCTGCACCTACACTCGCTGTGTACGACTGCGTCGTACGGTCGCTGCGCTCCCACGCCCGGATCAATCCCTCCACTCAGCCTTCCGACGTCGCCTGTGAATCAAGATCAAAAGCGGTACTCGAGCTTGCGCTCATTGTTTTGAGTGGTGAGGGGCGGGTGGTGTCTGGCTGTTTTTGTGGTGAATTTTCCCCTCACCCCAGCCCTCTCCCCGAGGAGAGGGAGCCGATTTTTTGGCTTTTCGAAATCTCATTCGACTCGGTAATTCAGACTGGGGTACCTCGTCCAAACAAAGCGGTCAGTCCCCTCTCCCCTCCGGGAGAGGGCTAGGGTGAGGGGCTTTTGATCTTGAAAAAAAGGCCCGCATGGAACCACCAGTGCGGGCCTTTCATTATCGTTTGAAAAATCAGTGCTTGCTGTCCTGCGCCGACATGGCCAGCAGTTGTTTTTCCTGGTTCCAGTCAAACGGTTCGTCGTTCTGTTCGGCTTCGTAGCGGCGTTCTTCGAGGGCCTGGTAGAGGTCGATTTCTTCGTCGGAGAGGTAGTGCAGGCAGTCGCCGGCGAAGAACCACAGCAGGTCGCGTGGGATCAGGTGGGCGATTTGCGGGTAGCGGGTGATGACTTGGGTGAGGATGTCCTGGCCCAGGTATTGGCTTTCGATAGGGTCGATAGGCAGGGAGGCCAGCAGTTCGTCGAAGCGCTCGAGGAACAGGGCATGGCTTTCTTCGGGCACTTGTTCGGCCTCACCTACGGCGACCAGGATACTGCGCAGGTGGTCGAGCAACACGAGATGATCGGCAACGACGTTGGACACGAGATAAGTCCTCAAGAGCAAAACGGGCGCGGGAGTATAAAGCCCTCGCGCCGTTTTTTCACATAAACCGGGATCAGCGGACTTTGCCCTCTGCCTGGGTCAGTTCTTCTTTGGCGAAATCGTCGACGTCGATCACCTTGCGGCGGGCCGCTTCGGCGTCGCGCAGGCTTTGCGCTTCGACGGCTTGCAGCACGCCGGCTTCCAGCGCGGCATCGATGGCGTGTTCGCCGGCTGCCGGTTTGACCTGGCCGCTCTTCAGTGCGGTGTGCAGTTTCTTGTGGAGCGGTTGCGCGGCATTGAGCAGGTCGCTGGCGTGTTGCAGCGCGCCCACGGCATCGTCCGCCGATTGCGGGCGGTAGCAGCCGGCGAGCAATTCTTCGAGGGCCGGATCGCCTTTGGCGCGACCGATGACCGCAGCGACTTCGGCGCCGAGTTTGTCCGATGGGCCTTTGTGACGGCGCCCGAACGGGAAGACGATGACCCGCAGCAGGCAGCCGAAGACTTTGTTCGGGAAGTTGCTCAGCAGTTCATCCAGCGCACGCTCCGACTGGCCGAGGCTTTCTTCCATGGCCCAGCGGAACAGCGGTTCCATGTACGCCGGCGAATCCAGGTCGTGATAACGCTTGAGCGCCGCAGAGGCCAGATACAGGTTGCTCAGCACGTCGCCGAGGCGCGCCGACAGGCGTTCGCGGCGTTTCAGTTCGCCGCCCAGGAGCATCATGCTGAAGTCGGCGAGCATCGCGAATGCGGCGGCCTGACGGTTCAGCGCGCGGAAGTAGCCTTGGCTGATCCTGTCGCCCGGCGCATGTTCAAAGTGACCAAGGCCGAGGTTCAGCACCAGTGTGCTGGCGGCATTGCTGACGGCGAAACCGATGTGCTTGAGCAACAGACCGTCGAATTCCTTGAGTGCCTGGTCTTTATCCTGGCGACCGGCCAAGGCCATTTCCTTGAGTACGAACGGATGGCAACGGATCGCGCCCTGACCGAAGATCATCAGGTTGCGCGACAGGATGTTCGCGCCTTCGACGGTGATGAAGATCGGCGCGCCGTTCCAGCTGCGGCCGAGGTAGTTGTTCGGTCCCATGATGATGGCTTTGCCGCCGTGCACATCCATGGCGTGGCTGATGCATTCGCGGCCGCGTTCGGTGAGGTGGTATTTGAGGATCGCCGACAGCACCGATGGTTTTTCACCCAGGTCCACCGCGTTGGCGGTGAGCATGCGGGCGGCGTCCATCATCCACGCGTTACCGCCGATGCGCGCCATGGCTTCCTGAATGCCCTCGAAAGCGGACAGCGGTACATTGAACTGCTCGCGAATCTGCGCGTACTGGCCGGTTACCAGACTGGTGAACTTGGCCGCACCGGTACCGACGGCTGGCAGCGAGATCGAACGCCCGACCGACAGGCAGTTCATCAGCATCATCCAGCCTTTGCCGAGCATTTCCTGACCACCGATGAGGTAGTCCAGAGGAATGAACACGTCCTTGCCGGAGTTCGGGCCGTTCATGAACGCGGCGCCCAGCGGCAGGTGACGACGACCGATTTCCACACCTGCGGTATCGGTCGGGATCAGCGCCAGACTGATGCCGAGGTCTTCTTCTTCACCGAGCAGGTGATCCGGGTCATAAGCCTTGAATGCCAGGCCAAGCAGAGTCGCGACCGGGCCGAGGGTGATGTAGCGCTTTTCCCAGTTCAGGCGCAGGCCGATGACTTCCTGTCCTTCCCACTGGCCTTTGCAGATGATCCCGGTGTCGGGCATCGCGCCGGCGTCGGAACCGGCCAGCGGACCGGTCAATGCGAAGCACGGAATATCGTCGCCACGGGCCAGGCGCGGCAGGTAGTGATTACGTTGTTCGTCGGTGCCGTAATGCAGCAATAGTTCGGCAGGGCCGAGGGAGTTGGGCACCATCACGGTGGAGGCGAGGTCGCCGCTGCGTGTCGCCAGTTTCATTGCCACTTGTGAGTGAGCGTAGGCCGAGAAGCCTTTGCCGCCGTATTCCTTGGGAATGATCAGGGCGAAAAAGCCATGTTCCTTGATGTGCGTCCAGGCCTCGGGCGGCAGGTCCATGGACTGGCCGATCTGCCAGTCGCTGACCATTGCGCAGAGTTCTTCGGTCGGGCCGTCGATGAAGGCTTGTTCTTCTTCGCTCAGTTGCACTTTTGGATAGGACAGCAGTTTGTCCCAGTCCGGACGGCCGCTGAACAGCTCGCCGTCCCACCATACGGTGCCAGCATCGATCGCGTCGCGTTCGGTCTGTGACATGGGCGGCAGGGTTTTCTGGAACCAGTTGAACAGCGGCGCGGTGAAGTGCTTGCGGCGCAGGTCAGGCAGCAACAATGGCGCGGCGACCACCGCCAACAGGACCCAGAAGACAAACAGCAGCCAGCCCGGCGCGTGACTGAAAATCCCCATGGCGACGAGATAGGCCGCAACGATGCCCAACGCGGGCAGCGGGGCGATGCGTCGATGGGCGAGATACGCCACGCCGACGATCAAAACCAGTATCCACAACAACAGCATATTCAGTCCTCCGTGAACCAAGGCAAATCGACCCTCCAGAGCTTAGACGGCATCTGCAAACAAGGGTGGTCAGAGCATGGTGATTGAAATCGTGGGAAACCCCGGATGGTTTTCGTAGGTTCGGTGGGCAACACGTGTGGGAAATCGTTCGTTGCTGCGCAGCTTTGCTTTCAGGTTTGGCCGAAACGTCGTTATCTCTGTGCTCAGGCTGTCGCTAGACTCGTGGCTTACCCAGGAGATTGCCGTCATGCACGAGTATCTGAGCCCCGGCCGCTTCATCGATAGTGACCACCCGGCGGTGGTGGAGTTCGCCGATCAGCATCGCGGCGCCAGTAACGATCCGCGTGAGCAGGCGATCAGTCTGTATTACGCCGTGCGCGAGGCGGTGCGCTACAACCCCTACACCTTCAGTCGTGATCCGCAAACTTTGTGTGGCAGTTACGCACTGGCGGCGGGGGAGAGTTATTGCGTGCCGAAAGCTACGCTGCTCGCCGGTTGTGCCCGGCATTGCGGGATTCCGGCGCGCATCGGTCTGGCCGATGTGCGCAATCATTTGTCGACGCCGCGTTTGCTCGAGCTGCTGAAAAGCGACGTGTTCGCTATGCATGGCTACACCGAGCTGTTTCTCGACGGCCGCTGGGTCAAGGCGACGCCGGCGTTCAACCAGCAACTGTGCGAGCTGTTCAACGTCGCAGCGCTGGAATTCGACGGGGTCAACGACAGCGTTTTCCACCCGTTCAACCGTGATGGCGCGCAGTTGATGGAATATCTGCTCGATCACGGCCAGTTCACCGATGTGCCGGAAACGTTCTTCTTCGAGCACCTGCAAAAGTGCTATCCGCATCTGTTCAGTGAGCAACTGCCGGTGCTGTTGGGCGACATGCAGACTGATTTGAGTCGCACCTGATCCGGCGTATGCTGGCCGTCCACTCACTTGCAAAGAGGCGGTCATGCTGAAGATCTGGGGACGAAAAAATTCATCGAACGTCAGAAAGCCATTGTGGGCTGCCGAAGAGTTGGGCCTGGCTTACGAGGCCATCGATGCCGGCGGCGCGTTCGGTGTAGTCGATACGCCCGAGTACCGCGCGATGAACCCCAATGGCCGGGTGCCGGTGATCGAGGATGACGGTTTCGTGCTGTGGGAATCCAACGCCATCGTTCGCTATCTGCTGGCCAAACACGCCCCGGACAGCGCCTGGTATCCGGCGGATGCGCAAGCCCGCGCCACGGCGGACAAATGGATGGACTGGACCACGTCGAGTTTCGCCGGGCCGTTTCGCACGGTGTTCTGGGGTGTGCTGCGCACGCCCTCCGAGAAGCAGGACTGGAAGGCGATCAACGCCGCGATCAAGGAATGCGATGAATTGCTGAACATGGCCGACCATGCCCTGATCAGCCAGCCTTATCTCTCCGGCAATGACATCGGCATGGGCGACATCCCGCTGGGCAGCTTCATTTATGCCTGGTTCGAAATGCCCATCGAGCGCGCCCCGCAACCACATCTCCAAGCCTGGTATGAACGTTTGAAGCAGCGTGTGGCCTATCAGAAAGCGGTCATGACCGCGTTGACTTGATAATTACTATCGACACACTTGACTGTACTTGTGCGGCGGCGGCAAGCACCATTGCGAACTTGCGCCGCGGTTGTTTCCCTCGCCGCCCGCCCTTATTTACTTCTTTCCTTCCTTCTTGGTGCGTAAATCCGATATGAGTTCCGCTCTGTCCATCCGGCAGCTAACCAAAACCTACGGCAACGGGTTCCAGGCCTTGAGTGGTATCGATCTGGACGTCGCCGAAGGTGATTTTTTCGCCTTGCTCGGCCCCAACGGCGCCGGCAAATCCACAACCATCGGCATCCTCTCGACCCTGGTCAACAAGACCAGCGGCACCGTGAATATTTTCGGCAATGACCTGGACAAGAACCCGGCGGCGCTCAAGCGCTCGATCGGCGTGGTGCCGCAGGAATTCAACTTCAACCAGTTCGAAAAGACCTTCGACATCGTCGTAACCCAGGCCGGCTACTATGGCATTCCGGCGAAAGTCGCCAAGGAACGCGCCGAGCAGTACCTGACCCAGCTCGGCCTGTGGGACAAGCGCGATGTGCCGTCGCGTTCACTGTCCGGCGGCATGAAACGGCGTCTGATGATCGCCCGTGCACTGGTGCACGAACCGCGTCTGCTGATCCTCGATGAACCGACTGCGGGCGTCGATATCGAACTGCGCCGTTCGATGTGGACCTTCCTCACCGAGCTGAATCAGAAGGGCATCACCATCATTCTGACCACGCATTATCTGGAAGAGGCCGAGCAGCTGTGCCGCAACATCGGCATCATCGACCACGGCACCATCGTCGAAAACACCAGCATGAAACAGTTGCTGGGCCAGTTGCACGTGGAAACCTTTTTGCTCGACCTGAAACACGACTTGCACGCGGCGCCGCAATTGCTCGGCTACCCGGCCCGATTGCTCGACGGCCACACCCTGGAAGTGCAGGTCGATAAATCCATGGGCATCACGGCGTTGTTCACCCAGTTGGCGCAGCAGAACATCGAAGTGCTGAGCCTGCGTAACAAAACCAATCGCCTCGAGGAGTTGTTCGTGTCCCTGGTGGAGAAAAATCTGTCGAAGGTGGCGGTATGAGTTCCGAGTTCGGTCCCAACCTCGTCGCCCTGCAAACCATCGTCTACCGCGAGGTCAAACGCTTCATGCGGATCTGGCCGCAGACGTTGCTGCCGCCGGCGATCACCATGGTTCTGTACTTCGTGATTTTCGGCAACCTGATCGGCCGACAGATCGGCGACATGGGTGGCTTCACCTACATGGAGTACATCGTGCCGGGTCTGATCATGATGTCAGTGATCACCAACTCCTACGGCAACGTGGTCTCAAGTTTCTTCGGCAGCAAGTTCCAGCGCTCGATCGAAGAGCTGATGGTCTCGCCGGTGTCACCGCACACGATCCTGATCGGCTTCACCATTGGTGGGGTATTGCGCGGTCTGGCGGTGGGTCTGATCGTGACGATCCTGTCGCTGTTCTTCACCCATCTGCAGGTGCATCACCTCGGCGTGACCATCCTGGTGGTGGTACTGACCGCGACGATCTTTTCGCTGCTGGGCTTTATCAACGCGGTGTTTGCGCGCAACTTCGATGATATTTCGATCATCCCGACCTTTGTGCTGACCCCGCTGACTTACCTTGGCGGCGTGTTCTACTCGATCACTTTGCTGCCACCGTTCTGGCAGACCGTGTCGCTGGCCAACCCGGTGCTGCACATGGTCAACGCCTTCCGCTACGGCATCCTTGGTGTCTCGGATATCCGCATCGGCATCGCCATTACCTTCATGCTGGTGGCGACCGTGGTGCTGTATCTCGGCTGTGCGCGGTTGCTGGTGAGCGGGCGCGGGATGCGTACCTGATCCCGACCGCGTCGCTTTCTTCGCGAGCAGGCTCGCTCCCACATTGGAATGATGTTCTCTGTGGGAGCGAGCCTGCTCGCGAAGGGGCCAGCCCAGACACAACAAAAAACGGCCTCCCATCGCGGAGGCCGTTTTGCATTCATTTCTGCCGACTTTGCTTGCGCCGCCGCCATTGCCGCGCCACCCACCAGCGCCAGTAAAGCATCACCAGAAAATAGGCGAGGACGCCCAGCACCAGGCCGACAACCACCGAGCCCAATAAAAACGGCTGCCACAATGTCGACAGCTCACCGCTGATCCATTCCCAGGTCAACTCGTCCGGCAGATGCCGCGCCGGCACATCCATCAGGAACGCCCCGGCCTGGTAGGTGCAGAAAAACACCGCCGGCATGGTGATCGGATTGGTCAGCCAGACCAGGCTCACCGCGATTGGCATATTGCCGCGCACCATCACCGCCAATGCCGCCGCCACCAGCATCTGTGCCGGGATCGGCAGGAATGCCGCAAACAGGCCGACCGCCATCGCCCGGGCGACCGAGTGGCGGTTGAGATGCCAGAGGTTAGGGTCATGCAGCAACGTGCCGAGAAAGCGTAAGGATTTGTGTTCCCTGATGCTCGTCGGGTCGGGCATGTAACGTTTGAATAAGCGCCGGGGCATAGGGCTTCTCGGTCGGTTAAGGCGGCAAGTATGTCTGGATTCTACGAACCGCCCATTCAGACTTTGTGACAATTGTTGACGACGGTGGTGCCGCAGACCGGCTATGCCTAGTGGGGGGACTCTCAAGGACGGGCATATGCGTACAGGGATGATGGCGCTGGCAGTCGGTCTGCTGGCCCCGGTTTTTTTGCCGGCCTTGCCGCCGGTCGGTTGGTTGCTGGTGCTGCCAATGGTGGCGCTGATGTTGCTGCCGTTTCGCAGCTTTCCACTGGCATTTTTGCTGTTTGGCTTTACCTGGGCCTGCGTTGGCGCGCAGTGGGCGCTAAATGACCGCTTGCCACCGAGCCTGGACGGCGAAACCCGTTGGCTTGAAGGGCGCGTGGTCGGCTTACCGCAGCACAGCGATGGCGTGGTGCGTTTCGAGCTGGCTGATGCGCGCTCACGCCACGAAAAACTGCCATCGCTGCTGCGCCTGGCCTGGTACGCCGGGCCGCCGGTCAACAGCGGCGAACGCTGGCGCCTGGCGGTGAAGTTGAAGCGCCCGGGTGGCCTGCTCAACCCGCACGCCTTCGACTACGAGGCCTGGCTGCTCGCGCAACGGATCGGCGCAACCGGCACGATCAAGGATGGCCAGCGCCTGGCTGAGGCCCGGCATGCATGGCGCGACGGCGTTCGCCAACGCCTGCTGGCGGTGGATGCGCAAGGACGCGAGGGCGCGCTGGCAGCGCTGGTGCTCGGTGATGGCTCTGGGCTCAGTCGCGAGGATTGGCAGGTACTGCAAGACACCGGCACCGTGCATCTGCTGGTGATCTCCGGCCAGCACATCGGTTTGCTCGCCGCAGTGATGTATCTGCTGGTTGCCGGGCTGGCGCGTTTCGGAATCTGGCCGTTGCGCTGGCCCTGGTTGCCGTGGGCGTGTGGCCTGGCATTCGCGGCGGCGCTGGGTTACGGCTTGCTCGCCGGGTTCGATGTGCCGGTGCAGCGCGCCTGCGTGATGGTGGCGCTGGTATTGTTGTGGCGCCTGCGTTTTCGCCATCTCGGCGCGTGGTGGCCGTTATTGCTGGCGTTCAATGGCGTGCTGTTGTTCGATCCGCTGGCCAGTTTGCGTCCAGGTTTCTGGCTGTCCTTCGCGGCCGTTGCAGTACTGATTTTCACCTTCGGCGGGCGGCTTGGGGCCTGGCGCTGGTGGCAGACCTGGACCCGCGCGCAGTGGCTGATCGCGATCGGCTTGTGTCCGGTGTTGCTGGCGCTGAGCTTGCCCATCAGCGTCAGCGGGCCTGTAGCCAATCTGCTGGCCGTTCCGTGGGTCAGCCTCGTGGTGCTGCCGCCGGCATTGCTCGGCACGCTATTGCTGCCCGTGCCTTATGTTGGCGAAGGACTGTTGTGGCTGGCCGGTGGTTTGATCGACTGGCTGTTTATCGGGCTGGCGCTGATTGCCGGGCAATGGCCGGCGTGGATACCAGCCGCCATTCCACTCTGGGCGTTGATCCTGGGCAGCCTTGGCGCGATTTTATTGCTGTTTCCCCGTGGCGTGCCGATGCGTCCATTGGGCTGGCCGCTGATGTTGCTTTTGATATGGCCGCCTCAAGAGCGAATAGAAGAAAGGCGAGCCGATGTCTGGCAAATCGACGTCGGCCAAGGCTTGGCGATTCTTGTGCGCACGCGACATCATGCACTGCTCTATGACGCCGGCCCGCGCTTCGGCGATTTCGATATCGGCGAACGAGTGGTGTTGCCAGCGTTACGCAAACTCAACGTGCAACAGCTCGACCTGATGCTGCTCAGCCACGCTGACGCCGATCACGCTGGCGGCGCCCGGGCGGTCATGCGTGGATTGAACGTGCACCGCGTGGTCAGCGGCGATCCGCCAAACCTGCCGCCGGAGCTGAACGCCGAAGCCTGCGCAAGTGGCGAACAGTGGCAGTGGGATGGCGTGCAGTTCCAGATCTGGCAATGGTCGGCGGCCGATGACAGCAACCAGCGCTCCTGTGTATTGCAGATCGAAGCCAACGGTGAACGCCTGCTGCTCACCGGCGACATCGACATTCACGCCGAGCGCGTTCTGCTCGACAGCCCACTGGCCGTGCCGACGCAGTGGCTGCAATCGCCACATCACGGCAGTCGCAGTTCATCATCGATGGCTCTGCTCAAAGCCTTGCAGCCCGAAGCGGTACTGATCTCCCGTGGCCACGGCAACTCCTTCGGTCATCCGCATCCAACCGTGCTGGCGCGCTACCGCAAGCAAGGTCTGCGCATCTACGACAGCGCCGAGCACGGTGCCATTCATCTGCAACTGGGCAGCTTCAAACCGCCGTGGACGATGCGTCAACAGCGGCGTTTCTGGCGTGATCCGCCGGTCCCGGGCCGTTGATCGGTGCCAGCATGGGTGCCACCTCACGGTCGTCGGGGCGGCGGCTCTTAATCGCGGATCGGTATGGTAAAGTGGCGCACTTTTTCGAGGGGACTGTCACTGTGTGGGAATTGGTCAAATCCGGCGGCTGGATGATGTTGCCGATCATTCTGAGTTCCATCGCGGCCATGGCGATCGTCGCCGAGCGCCTGTGGACACTGCGCGCCAGTCGCGTCACCCCCGAGCATCTGCTGGGTCAGGTCTGGGTCTGGATCAAGGACAAGCAGCTCAACAAGGAAAAGCTCAAGGAGTTGCGAGCCAACTCGCCGCTGGGGGAAATCCTCGCCGCAGGCCTGGCCAATTCCAAGCATGGTCGCGAGATCATGAAAGAGTGCATCGAAGAGGCCGCCGCGCGGGTCATTCATGAACTCGAGCGCTACATCAACGCGCTCGGCACCATCGCCGCCATGGCGCCGTTGCTCGGCCTGCTTGGTACCGTGTTGGGCATGATCGACATTTTCAGTGCCTTCACCGGGTCCGGCATGACCACCAATGCTTCGGTACTGGCCGGCGGTATTTCCAAAGCGCTGATCACGACCGCAGCGGGCCTGATGGTCGGTATTCCGGCGGTGTTCTTCCACCGCTTCCTGCAACGTCGTATCGACGAGCTGGTGGTCGGCATGGAGCAGGAAGCGATCAAACTGGTGGAAGTGGTGCAGGGCGACCGTGATGTCGACCTGGCCGAGGGCAAAGCGTGAAATTCCGTCGCAAGCCCCGGGAAACCGTGGACATCAACCTCGCGTCGCTGATCGACGTGGTGTTTATCCTGCTGCTGTTTTTCGTGGTCACTACCACTTTCACTCGGGAAACCCAGTTGCGCGTGGATCTGCCGGAAGCGGTCAGCGGTTCGCCCGCCGAAGATCAGCAGGTCAAACAGCTGGATGTCGCGATCAGTGCCGAAGGCGTGTTCTCGGTGAACAACAAGATTCTGCCGAAGAATGATCTGCCGACGCTGATGGAAGCCATGCAGAAAGAATCCAACGGCGACACCAACATGCCGCTGTCGATCAGTGCCGATGGCAAGGCCCAGCATCAATCGGTGATCACTGCCATGGACGCGGCCGGCAAGCTCGGTTTCAGCCATCTGCGCATGACCACGGTCGAGGCGGCGCCGAAATCCTGATGAGCCTGTCCGATCGCCTGCTCGCCGCGTGGTATCAGGGGCACCCGGCCCTGACGCTGCTGCGACCACTGGAAATGCTGTATCGCCGCGTGGTGATCAACAAGCGTCAGCGCTTTCTCGATGGTGAAGGTGAGATCTACCAGTCGCCGGTGCCGCTGATCGTGGTCGGCAATATCACCGTTGGCGGTACCGGCAAGACGCCGATGATTCTCTGGCTGATCGAACATTGCCGACGCCGTGGACTGCGCGTTGGCGTGGTCAGTCGTGGTTATGGCGCCAAACCGCCGCAACTGCCGTGGCGGGTTGAGGCCAAGCACAGCGCCGAGGTTGCCGGTGACGAGCCGTTGCTGATCGTCCAGCGCACCGGCGTGCCGCTGATGATCGATCCCGATCGCAGCGCCGCCGTCAAAGCCTTGATCGCCAGTGAACCGCTGGACCTGATTCTGTCTGACGACGGCATGCAGCATTATCGCCTCGCGCGGGATCTGGAACTGGTGCTGATCGACGCTGCACGTGGCCTGGGCAACCAGCGCTGTCTGCCGGCCGGGCCGTTGCGTGAGCCGGTCGAGCGCCTGCAAAGTGTCGATGGCGTGCTGTTCAACGGTGCCCTTGATGATCGCGACGATGGTTTCGCCTTCCGCCTGCAACCCACGGCCCTGGTCAATCTGCGCAGCGGCGAACGTCAGTCACTGGAGCATTTCCCGCCCGGGCAAGCGCTGCACGCGGTGGCCGGTATCGGCAATCCGCAACGTTTCTTCAATACCCTCGAAGCGCTAGACTGGCGGCCAGTCCCGCATGCATTTGCCGACCACGCCGAGTACAGCGTGCAGGCGTTGAATTTCACCCCGTCATTGCCGTTGGTGATGACCGAAAAGGACGCGGTGAAGTGCCGTGCCTTTGCTGCTGCCGACTGGTGGTATCTGGCGGTCGATGCCGTGCCGTCGCCAGCCTTCGTGGCCTGGTTCGACACCCAGCTGATGCGCCTGTTGCCGGATCGTCTGCTGCCTTAACTCTTTTATTTCTGGGAATGTTCATGGACACCAAACTGCTCGACATCCTCGCTTGCCCCGTGTGCAAAGGCCCGCTCAAGCTCAGTGCCGACAAGACCGAACTGATCAGCAAGGGCGCCGGCCTGGCGTACCCGATCCGCGACGGCATCCCGGTGATGCTGGAAAGCGAAGCGCGCACCCTGACCACCGACGAGCGCCTGGATAAATGACCACAGCCTTCACCGTTGTCATCCCATCGCGGTTCGCCTCGACCCGTCTGCCGGGCAAGCCGTTGCTGGATATTGCCGGCAAGCCGATGATCCAGCATGTCTGGGAACAGGCGAGCAAAAGCAGCGCGACCCGCGTCGTGGTTGCCACCGATGACGCGCGCATCGTCGAGGCGTGCAAAAGCTTTGGCGCCGAAGTGGTGCTGACCCGTGAAGATCACAATTCCGGCACCGATCGTCTGGCCGAGGTCGCAGCGAAACTCGGTCTTGCGCCTGATGCGATCGTGGTCAACGTCCAGGGCGATGAGCCGCTGATTCCGCCAAGCGTGATTGATCAGGTCGCCGCTAACCTGGCCGCTCACACCGAAGCGCGCATGGCCACGCTGGCTGAGCCGATCGAAGACGTGGAAACCCTGTTCAACCCCAACGTGGTCAAGGTCGCCAGCGACATCAACGGCCTCGCGCTGACTTTCAGCCGCGCGACCTTGCCGTGGGCTCGCGATGCATTTGCCAAGAGCCGCGAGCAGCTGCCGGAAGGCGTGCCCTATCGCCGCCACATCGGTATTTATGCCTATCGCGCCGGGTTCCTCCACGACTTCGTGAGCTGGGGGCCGTGCTGGCTGGAAAACACCGAATCCCTCGAGCAACTGCGTGCCTTGTGGCATGGCGTGCGCATTCATGTCGCTGACGCGCTGATCGCGCCGCCGACCGGTGTCGACACCGTCGAAGACCTTGAGCGGGTTCGTCGCCTGCTGGGGGGCCTGATGCGCGTTCTGTTTGTGTGCCTGGGCAACATCTGCCGTTCGCCCACCGCCGAAGGCGTGTTGCGCCACAAGTTGCGTGAAGCCGGGCTGGCAAATGTGGTCGAAGTAGCCTCCGCCGGCACCGGTGACTGGCACGTCGGCAACCCGCCGGACAAGCGCAGCCAGGCGGCGGCGAAACTGCGCGGTTATGACCTGTCGACGCAACGCGCGCAGCAGGTCAGCCGGGCCGATTTCGCCAGCTACGACCTGATTCTCGCCATGGACAACAGCAATCTGCGCAACCTCAAGGCTTTGCAGCCATCCACCGGCAGGGCCGAGCTGGATCTGTTCCTGCGTCGTTATGCCGGGCTGGTCGATGAAGTGCCGGACCCGTATTACGACGGCGATCAGGGTTTCGAGCAGGTGCTGGATCTGATAGAAGCGGCCTGCGACCAGTTGCTGATCGAAGTGAAGGGCCGTTTATGAGTTTGCAGGTGCAACCGCAAGTATCGTTGCAGGCCTTCAATACGTTCGGCGTCGATGTGCGCGCGCAGCTGTTTGCCGAAGCCCACAGCGATGACGATGTCCGCGAAGCGCTGGCCTATGCCGCTTCCCATGACGTGCCGTTACTGGTGATCGGCGGCGGTAGCAACTTGCTGCTGACGGCGGATATTCCGGCGTTGGTGCTGCGCATGGTCACGCGCGGCATCCGCGTGCTCAGCGATGATGGCAGTCGCGTGGTGGTCGAGGCGGAAGCGGGCGAACCGTGGCATCCGTTCGTGCAGCACACGCTGGCCCAGGGTTTTGCCGGGCTGGAAAACCTCAGCCTGATTCCCGGCACCGTCGGCGCCGCGCCGATGCAGAACATCGGCGCCTATGGCGTCGAGATCAAGGACGTGTTTGCTGGCCTGACCGCGCTGGACCGCGAGAGCGGCGAGCTGCGTGATTTCAGTCTGGAAGACTGCAATTTCGGCTACCGCGACAGCCTGTTCAAGCAGCAGCCGGGACGTTGGCTGATTCTGCGGGTGCGCTTCAAGCTTGATCGCGCAGCGCACCTGCATCTGGAATACGGTCCGGTGCGCCAGCGCCTGAGCGAGCAGGGCATCGAGCAGCCGACGCCCACCGATGTCAGCCGCGCCATCTGCAGCATCCGCAGCGAAAAACTGCCGGACCCGGCGGTGCTCGGCAATGCCGGCAGCTTCTTCAAGAATCCGCTGGTGCCTGCCGCTGTGGTCACGCAGATCAAAGCGCAGCACCCGGATCTGGTGGCTTACCCGCAAGCGGACGGGCAGATGAAACTGGCCGCTGGCTGGCTGATCGAACGCGCCGGCTGGAAGGGTTTTCGCGATGGCGATGCCGGCGTGCACAAGTTGCAGGCGCTGGTGCTGGTCAACTACGGCACGGCCACCGGCCCGCAACTGCTCGACCTGGCGCAACGTATCCAGAAAGACATCGCCGAGCGCTTCCATGTCGAACTGGAAATGGAGCCCAATCGGTATTGAGGCTACGCTTGCCTGACGCCATCCAAAGCCCTGCACTGATGAAAAAAGTGCAGGGCTTTTTTGTTAATGCTGGGTTAACTTAGCGACCTAACGATACCTACCATTTGCTCCACCCAAAGGCCCGGTGCAGACGTTCCCGTCGGCGCAAGAGAGCCTGATTAGCCTGAGTCGATCTGCGCGAACCCACCGCTGATTTTCCGGCGGCAGATTGCTCGACCCCATAACCACTAAAAAATATGCGGGCGTGCCCATGATTACCCTGAAACTCAACGGTCAAGACCACTCCCTCGATGTCACCGAAGACATGCCGCTGTTGTGGGCGATTCGTGACGTCGCCGGTTACAACGGCACCAAATTCGGTTGCGGCATGGGCCTGTGCGGCGCCTGCACCATCCATATCGACGGCTTGCCGGCACGCAGTTGCATCACGCCGATCGGCTCGGTGATCGGCCAGAACGTCACCACCATCGATAATGTCCACGCCGACCCGGTAGGCAAGGTCGTGCAGCAAGCCTGGCTCGACAGTGCCGTGGCCCAATGTGGTTATTGCCAGGGCGGGCAGATCATGTCGGCCACCGCTCTGCTGAAAACCAATCCGAACCCGAGCGACGAGCAGATCGAAGAAGCCATGGTCGGCAACATCTGCCGCTGCGGTACTTACAACCGGATCAAAACCGCGATCCGCCAGGCCTCCACCCATCTGAAGGAGGTGAAGGCATGAGCCGCGTCCCGAATGATTTCGCCCTGAGCAACCTCAGCCGCCGTGGCTTTCTCAAAGGCGTCGGCGCCACCAGCGCGCTGGTCCTCGCCGCGAGCTGGGGCTGGCAGGATGCGCTAGCCGATGACGCTGCGAAGAAGTTTGGCGCCGATGGCATGCCCAATGGCTGGATCGACGATCCCAAGGTCTACGTGAGCATTGCTGCCGATGGCAGCGTCACCGTGGTGTGCAACCGTTCGGAAATGGGCCAGGGCGTGCGCACCAGCCTGAGTATGGTGGTTGCCGATGAGCTTGAGGCCGATTGGGCGCAGGTCAAAGTGCAGCAGGCGCCGGGTGACGAAGTGCGCTTCGGCAACCAGGACACCGATGGTTCGCGCAGCATGCGTCACTGGTACGAGCCGATGCGTCGTTGCGGCGCCGCCGCGCGAACCATGCTCGAACAGGCCGCCGCTGCACAGTGGAAAGTACCGGTCGGCGAATGCCATGCGCAACTGCACAAAGTCATTCACAAACCGTCCGGCCGTGAACTGGGTTACGGCGAACTCGCCGCTGCCGCCAGTGCGCTGGCAGTACCGGCGCGTGACAGCCTGCGACTCAAGCAGCCGTCGGAATTTCGCTACATCGGCAAGGAAGGCACCAAGGCCATCGACGGTGCCGATATCGTCAATGGCCGCGCAGTGTACGGCGCCGATGTGCATTTCGATGGCATGCTCTACGCCACCATCGCTCGCCCGGCGGTTTATGGAGGCAAGGTCAAAAGCCTCGATGACAGCGCCGCGCTGAAAGTCCCTGGCGTGCTAAAAGTCATGCAGATCGAAGGCCGGCCATTGCCGTCGGAGTTCCAGCCACTAGGCGGCGTCGCGGTTGTGGCCAGCAATACCTGGGCGGCGATCAAGGGCCGCGAGGCGCTGAAGATCGAGTGGGATGACGGCCCGAATGCCAGTTATGACTCGATTGCCTATCGCAAAGAGCTTGAAGCCGCGTCGCTGAAGGCCGGCAAAGTGGTGCGCAACACCGGTGACATCGACAAGGCCTTGAGCGGTGCCGCCAGCACCCTCGAAGCCTCGTACTATCTGCCGCATCTGGCGCAGGCGCCGATGGAACCGATGGTTGCCATTGCCCGTTACAAGGACGGCGTGTGCGAAGCCTGGGCGCCGAGTCAGGCACCGCAGGTCACCCGCGAGCGCATCGCCGAGCGCTTGGGCGTGCCGTTCGAAAAGGTCACCGTCAACGTGACATTGCTGGGCGGTGGTTTCGGGCGCAAGTCGAAACCGGACTTCGTCGTCGAAGCGGCGATTCTCGCCAAGGAATTTCCGGGCAAGGCTGTACGGGTGCAGTGGACGCGCGAAGATGACATCCACAATTCGTATTTCCACACCGTGTCGGCGGAATATCTCAAGGCCGGAATCGACAAGAACGGCATGCCGTCCGGCTGGCTGCATCGCACCGTGGCGCCGAGCATCACCGCGTTGTTTGCGCCGGACATGAACCATGAGGCGGCGTTCGAGCTGGGCATGGGCTTTACCAACATGGCCTACGCGATTCCTAACGTGCGCCTGGAAAACCCCGAAGCCAAGGTACACACGCGGGTTGGCTGGTATCGCTCGGTGTCGAACATTCCCCACGGCTTCGCGATTCAGAGTTTCGTCGACGAACTGGCGCACAAGGCCGGGGAAGATCCGCTCAAGTACCAGATCAAATTGCTCGGCCCGGACCGGCAGATCGATCCTCGCACCTTGAGCGAAGAGTGGAACTACGGCGAATCGCCCGAGCGTTATCCGATCGACACCGGGCGCATGCGCACGGTGCTGGAAACTGCCGCCAAGGCCGCCGGTTGGGGGCGCAAACTGCCCAAGGGCCGTGGCCTCGGTCTGGCGGTGCATTACAGCTTCGTAACCTATGTGGCGGCAGTGATCGAAGTCGAGGTCAAGGATGACGGTTCACTGATCGTGCACAAGGCCGACATCGCCGTGGACTGCGGGCCGCAGATCAACCCTGAGCGCATCCGTTCGCAGTTCGAAGGTGCGTGCGTCATGGGCCTGGGCAACGCTGTGCTCGGTGAGATCAGCTTCAAGGACGGCAAAGTCCAGCAGGACAACTTCCATATGTACGAGGTCGCGCGCATGTCGCTGGCGCCCAAGGAAGTCGCGGTGCATCTGGTCACGCCGCCGGGTGACGTGCCGCTGGGTGGCGTTGGTGAACCGGGCGTGCCGCCGATTGCTCCGGCGCTGTGCAATGCGATCTTCGCCGCCACCGGCAAGCGCATCCGCAATCTGCCGGTGCGGTATCAGTTGCAAGGCTGGCAGAAGGCGGAGGCGTAAATGGACAGCGTCGATCTCAACGTCCTGCGCAGCGTCCTCGAGTGGCGCCGTGCCGGGCAGCGGGTGGTGCTGTTCAGCGTGGTGCAGACCTGGGGCACCGCGCCGCGCTCGCCCGGCGCCATGCTCGCCTTGCGCGAGGACGGCGTGGTGATCGGTTCGGTGTCAGGCGGCTGTGTCGAAGATGACCTGATCGCGCGGCTGCACGACGGCCGCATTGCCACCGATGGTCCGCCAGTGCAGATGATTACCTACGGCGTGACCCGCGAAGAGGCCGCGCGTTTCGGCCTGCCTTGCGGCGGCACCCTGCGCCTGACCGAAGAGCGCGTCGGCGACCCGGCGTGGGTGGCCGAGCTGCTGCAGCGTTGCGAAAACCATGAAATCGTTGCCCGTGAACTCAACATCGAAACCGGCGAGGTGCGCCTGGCTCCGGCGAGTAAAACCGATTCGCTGGTGTTCGACGGCAAGGTTCTGCGGGCGATTTACGGTCCGCGCTGGCGCTTGTTGCTGATCGGTGCCGGGCAGTTGTCGCGCTACGTCGCCGACATGGCGCGGCTGCTGGATTTCGAAGTGCTGATCTGCGATCCGCGCACCGAGTTCGTTTACGGCTGGGAAGAGCAGCATGGCCGTTTCGTCCCCGGCATGCCGGATGAAGCTGTGCTGAACATCCAGACCGACGAGCGCACGGCGATTGTCGCCTTGACTCACGATCCACGCCTGGATGACATGGCTTTGCTCACCGCGCTCGACTCGCCGGCGTTTTACGTCGGCGCGCTCGGTTCGCGGGTCAACAGCCAGAAGCGCCGGGAAAATCTGGCTCAGCTAGGCTTGTCGCAAGCATCGATTGATCGCTTGCACGGGCCGATCGGCCTGCACATCGGTAGTCATTCGCCGGCAGAGATCGCTTTGTCCTTGCTGGCGGAAATTGTCGCGATCAAGAACGGTGTGGAGTTGAAGCAGAAAAAACCGCTGGAGGGTGCATGAGCCATTCCATCGCAGTGATCGTGCTGGCAGCAGGCGAGGGCAAACGCTTTCGCCAGATCGCCGGTCCCGACAAAGACAAATTGCTCGCTGATTGCACCGGGCGTGACGGCGCGGTGCGCTCGGTAATCGAGCAGGTGCTGGTGAACCTGCCGGCCAGTCTCGACAAGCGCGTACTGGTCACCACCGAAGCGCGACCACAGGCGATGCGCATGGCCCAGGCATATGGCTGCGACGTGGTGTCAATCGAGTCGACCGGCATGGGCGACAGCATTGCCGCAGGTGTTGCTGCTTGTCCTGACGCGAATGGCTGGCTGATTGTTCTCGGCGATATGCCGTTTATCTTGCCTTCGAGTATCGAGAGAGTGGTCGCGGCGATGGCTGATGACGCGGTAAGTGTGCCGGTGCTGGGTGGCGAGTTTGGCCATCCGGTGGGGTTTGGCCGCTCGTTTGGCGCGCAGTTGCAGGCGCTGACCGGCGATCGTGGCGCACGGCCGTTGTTTGCGCAGGGCAGGGTGGTGGAAGTAGCGGTGGAAGATCCGGGGGTGTTGTGGGATATCGATATGCCTGAATCTCTGGTATTTCCTCGGCCCTGAGCCGTGTTGAAATTCCTTGTGGGAGCGAGCCTGCTCGCGAATGCGCTGGTTCAGCTACATGAATATTGTCTGACCTAGCGCTTTCGCGAGCAGGCTCGCTCCCACAAAGGTTGTGGATGATGCTGGTATCTCAGGCAATAAAAAGCCCCGCCAGGCTTTCACCGGGCGGGGCTTTTTAATGGCTTCAGGAATTACACGAGTGGTTTAGGCTCGTGCTCTTTTTCCTGGGCTTCTTCGCGCTGTTCAACCGCGTCCTGAACGGAGCGTGGTGCTTCAGCGATCACCGCTTCAACCGATGCTTCTTCCGCGACCGGGGCAGGGGCTGCCTCGATCACTTCAGCCGCAGCGGCTGGTTCGGCAGCCACTGGCGCTGCAGCGGCAGCCAGTTCGGCTTCCTTCTGCAGGCGCTCGGCTTCACGCTTGCGACGACGCACTTCACGCGGGTCGTTTGGCGCACGGCCGTTTGGCGTCAGGGCGCTGACCGGAGCCGGAGCTTCAACCACCGGGGCTGGCGCTTCGACTGCGGCTGGTGCTTCTTCAGCCTGAGCTTCGGCAACCGGAGCTTCAACTACTGGTGTCGGCGCCGGTTCTGCTGCTGCAACTACTGGTTCGGAAACCATGGCCTGCGGTACTTCGGCTTCAGCGACTGGCGCTGGAGCTTCGGTGACGGCTGGCTCGGCAACCCAGTTGAACGCAGTCTGCTCTTCGCGAACTTCACGCACGGTTTTGGTCACGTTTTCGCTGACGGTTTCGGTCGCTGGTTCGGATTCAGCAACTGGCGCTTCAACGACAGCTTCCGGTTCGGCAGGCGCTTCAACCTGAGGCTGAGCTTCGCGGACCGGGGCGACTTCGATTTCCGGTGCAGCAGTCACTTCCACTGGAGTGCTGGCTTCGACAACCGGCGCTTCGACTGGAGCGGTTTCCAGTGTGGCGGCAGTGGCGCGTTCAGCCTGCTCGTGAGCTTCGGCTTCTGCCGGAGCGCTGATGGTGCTGCTGGCAACGGCAGCGGTGACAGCCAGGCCAGCGGCCAGATCGGCAGTGCTTGGCTCGCCAGCGTTTTCAGCGGACTCGGATTCTTCCGAACCTTCGATCACGTTGCCGTTGGCATCACGTTGACGCTCGCGACGGTTGCTGCGACGGCGCTGACCACGGGAGCGACGACGTGGACGATCGCCTTCGGCGTTGTCCTGACCGTCTTCCGGCAGTTGCTCTTCGTTGTTGCTGTTCACTTCTTCTTCAGCAACGGCAGCAGCGGCCTGCTCGGCACGCGGTTGACGCTCTTCACGCGGCGCACGCGGGGCGCGTTCTTCGCGTGGCTGACGGGCCGGACGCTCTTCAGCGGTCACGGCAGCAACAGCAGCGGCTGCGGCTGGCACGGCGTCCAGTGGCTCGCGCAGTTCACGTACGCGTTCTTCACGCTCGCCACGCGGCTTGCGATCTTCACGCGGTGCACGCGGTGCACGTTCTTCACGCGGGGCACGTGGTGCGCGCTCTTCGCGGGCTACCGGCGCTTCGCTGCGGGTTTCACGCGGCTCGCGGGCTTCGCGTGGCTGGCGCTCTTCGCGCGGCTCGCGTGGTGCGCGCTCTTCACGTGGAGCACGTTCTTCGCGCGGCTTGCGTTCTTCATCGCGGCGACCGTTGCGGTTGCGGCTCTGCTGACGACCGTTGCGACGCTCTTCGTTGCGGGCAGGACGCTCGGTGGCAGCCGGTTTCGCGACAGCGACCGGTGCGGCTGGCTCTTCCTTGGTGGCGAACAGGCTGACCAGCGACTTCACCAGACCCTTGAACAGGCTTGGCTCAGGCGCGGCAACTGGTGCTGGAGCTGGTGCGGCAGGTGCAACTTCAGTCGGCACCGGTGCGTTGGCACGGGCCGGCGCAGTTTTCACCGCAGCTTCCTGGCGAACCAGAGTGCGGGTCGCAGCGGCTGGCTGGACTTCTTCGACTTCGGCAGCGGCGGCAGCGATTTCGTAGCTGGACTGGTTGGTCGCGGCTTCCGGGCTGTCGTCACGCAGGCGCTGAACTTCGAAGTGCGGCGTCTCGAGGTGATCGTTCGGCAGAATGACGATGCGGGCACGGGTGCGCAGTTCGATCTTGGTGATCGAGTTGCGTTTTTCGTTGAGCAGGAACGCGGCGACCGGGATCGGCACTTGCGCGCGAACTTCGGCGGTGCGGTCTTTCAGGGCTTCTTCTTCGATCAGGCGCAGGATGGCCAGCGACAGCGATTCAACGTCACGGATGATGCCGGTGCCGTTGCAACGCGGGCAGACGATGCCGCTGCTTTCGCCCAGCGATGGACGCAGGCGCTGACGGGACATTTCCAGCAGACCGAAACGCGAGATGCGGCCGATCTGCACACGGGCGCGGTCAGCTTCCAGGCATTCGCGGACTTTCTCTTCCACGGCGCGCTGGTTCTTGGCCGGGGTCATGTCGATGAAGTCGATGACGATCAGGCCGCCGATGTCGCGCAGGCGCAACTGACGGGCGATTTCTTCGGCGGCTTCAAGGTTGGTCTGCAGCGCGGTTTCTTCGATATCGCTGCCTTTGGTGGCGCGCGCCGAGTTGATGTCGATGGACACCAGGGCTTCGGTCGGATCGATGACGATGGAGCCGCCGGAAGGCAGTTCGACGACGCGCTGGAACGCGGTCTCGATCTGGCTTTCGATCTGGAAACGGTTGAACAGTGGCACGCTGTCTTCGTACAGCTTGATCTTGCTGGCGTACTGCGGCATCACCTGGCGGATGAAGGTCAGGGCTTCGTCCTGGGCTTCAACGCTGTCGATCAGCACTTCGCCGATGTCCTGGCGCAGGTAATCGCGGATGGCGCGGATGATCACGTTGCTTTCCTGGTAAATCAGGAATGGCGCGGAGCGATCCAGCGAGGCTTCTTTGATGGCGGTCCACAGTTGCAGCAGGTAGTCGAGGTCCCACTGCATTTCTTCGCTGCTGCGGCCCAGGCCGGCAGTGCGCACGATCAGACCCATGTCGGCCGGAGCAACCAGACCGTTCAGCGCTTCACGCAGTTCGTTGCGTTCTTCGCCTTCGATGCGACGGGAGATGCCGCCGGCACGCGGGTTGTTCGGCATCAGTACGAGGTAACGACCGGCCAGGCTGATGAAGGTGGTCAGGGCGGCGCCCTTGTTCCCACGTTCTTCTTTCTCGACCTGAACGATGACTTCCTGGCCTTCGCTCAGGACGTCCTTGATGTTGACGCGGCCTTCTGGGGCTTTCTTGAAGTATTCGCGGGAGATTTCTTTGAGGGGCAGGAAGCCGTGGCGCTCGGAGCCGAAATCGACAAAGGCAGCCTCAAGGCTTGGTTCGATGCGAGTGATACGGCCTTTATAGATGTTGGCCTTTTTCTGCTCGCGTGCACCGGATTCGATGTCCAGGTCGTAGAGGCGTTGGCCATCTACCAGTGCAACACGCAACTCTTCGGGTTGAGTTGCGTTAATCAGCATTCTTTTCATGTAGTACCGTCGGTTTCCGGGCTGCCGGAAACGGCGTTCGGCACACACGACTTCTCACGGTCGGTGTCAGGTGCGTCGGGAGTGGTTGGCCATTCCCGTGTCCAGCGATGTGCGGCCAATTGGGCCGATACCGCGACGTACGCGTCCTGCTTGCTGTGGCTACTTAAGCACTCAGTCAGGAGGAGGAATCAACCAGCGGCTGTGGACGAGATGAAGCGTCTTGATCAAAGCTTGTTGCTACACAGTCCGGCGGTTGTGCATCTCCACCCTACACGTATCCCTGATAATTCGGGTGCTGCCGCGCGCAGAATCCGCAGCGGGTTGGCATTTACCGTGAGCTCCGAAAGGGGAGGTCACGCATCATGGCTAATTCAGGCGATGTTTCCGAAGCAATCGCTCGGGGTCATTCGCAGTCGACTGCACTTTGTGAACTGGCCTCGAATGTCGCCTGCCTGGCGAGTCAGAACTCTGCCCGGCGGTGTAATTCAGGCCTCATGTCACCTGCGCTCGTTACAACCGCAAACTCCACCGTTACGTAGCGAAAGCCCCGTAGGACGGCCTCGCGCCCTGGTGAATTGCGTTGGTCAGGGCCGGTCTTTGACCGTGGTTCCGCTGTCCAGGCCGCTTTTGGCGGCGTTCGCGACTATAGCAGCAATGATTAAGTGCTTCAATTCCATAAAAATTGTTATCATCCGCGGCATGACAACTACTGCCCCTTCGACTCCAGGCGTTCAACTGCTTGAAGTCTCGCCGGAGTATGCCGGCCAACGAATCGACAACTTTCTCCTCGCCCGGCTCAAGGGCGTGCCCAAGACCTTGATTTACCGCATTTTGCGCAAAGGCGAAGTGCGCGTGAACAAAGGTCGGATCAAGCCCGAATACAAGCTCCAGGCCGGCGACATCGTGCGCGTGCCGCCGGTTCGCGTGCCTGAGCGCGACGAACCGGTGCCGCTGGCCCAGGGGCTGTTGCAGCGCCTGGAAGCCTCGATTGTCTTCGAAGACAAGGCCCTGATCGTGATCAACAAGCCCGCCGGCATTGCGGTGCATGGCGGCAGCGGGCTGAATTTCGGCGTGATCGAAGCCTTTCGTCAGTTGCGTCCCGACGCCAAGGAACTGGAGCTGGTTCACCGTCTTGACCGTGACACCTCCGGCCTGCTGATGATCGCCAAGAAGCGCAGCATGTTGCGCCACCTGCACGAGCAGTTGCGCGGCGATGGCGTCGACAAGCGCTACATGGCGCTGGTCCGTGGCAACTGGGCAACCTCGATCAAGCAGGTTCGCGCTCCGCTGCTCAAGAGCAATCTGCGTTCCGGCGAGCGCATGGTCGAAGTCAATGACGAGGGCAAAGAAGCCCTGACGCTGTTCAAGGTGCTGCGCCGCTTCGGTGATTTTGCCACCATGGTCGAAGCTAAACCGGTTACCGGTCGTACCCACCAGATTCGCGTGCACACCTTGCATGCTGGCCATTGCATTGCCGGTGACAGTAAGTATGGCGACGAGGATTTCACCAAGGAAATCCGCGATCTGGGCGGTAAGCGTCTGTTCCTGCACGCTTACATGCTGACGGTGCCGCTGCCCGACGGCGGCAAGCTGAATCTGCAAGCGCCCGTCGATGAAATGTGGGCCAAGACCGTGGAGCGATTGAGTGCGCCCATCTGATTACAAGCTGCTGATTTTCGACTGGGACGGCACCCTCGCCGATTCCATCCATCGGATCGTCGAGGCCATGCACTCGGCGTCCGGGCGTTCCGGTTTCGAGCTGCGCGATGACTTCGCTGTCAAAGGCATCATCGGTCTCGGCTTGCCGGAGGCGATTCGCACGCTGTACCCCGAAATCAGCGACGCAGAAATGCTCGCGTTTCGTGAGTATTACGCCGATCACTACATCGCTGCCGAAGCCGTGCCGTCGCCGCTGTTCGAGGGCGTGGTCGAGTCGATGGCATCGTTTCGCGAGCAGGGTTATCACCTGGCGGTAGCGACGGGCAAGAACCGTCGCGGACTGGATCGGGTGCTCAAGGCCAATGGCTGGGAAGATTATTTCGATATCACCCGCGCCGCCGATGAAACTGCCAGCAAGCCGCACCCTCTGATGCTTGAGCAGATTGTCAGCCACTGCGGCGTACGTCCGGAGCAGGCGTTGATGGTCGGTGATTCGTCGTTCGATCTGCTGATGGCACGCAACGCGGGGATGGATTCGGTGGCGGTCAGTTATGGCGCGCAATCGATCGAGTCCCTGCAACAGTTCGAGCCGCGCCTGTCGATCGACCGTTTTTCTGAATTGCACGCCTGGCTGGGTCAGCAGGCTTAATACGTTTTTGCTGGGGTAGATGGCATGACCGACGAATGGAAAGCACCGGCCAAGGCAAGTGCCGACGACGGTGACGCGAAAAGCTGGAAGCTGTTGGAAAAGACTTTGCTGGCCGGCGTGCAGGAACAACGCCGTTCGCGGCGCTGGGGGATTTTCTTCAAGCTGCTGACGTTTGTTTATCTGTTTGTTGCGCTGCTGCTGTTCACGCCGCTGATGGACATGGAAAAAACCGCCACCCGCGGCCCGAACTATACGGCGTTGATCGAGATCGACGGCGTAATCGCCGACAAGGAGCCGGCCAGCGCCGACAATATCGTTGGCAGCCTGCGTGCGGCGTTCGAAGACAAGAAGGTCAAGGGCGTGGTCCTGCGCATCAATAGCCCGGGTGGCAGTCCGGTGCAGTCTGGCTATGTCTATGACGAGATCAAGCGTCTGCGTGGGTTGCATCCGGAGATCAAGCTCTACGCAGTGATTTCCGATCTTGGTGCTTCGGGCGCCTATTACATCGCCAGCGCGGCGGATCAGATCTATGCCGACAAGGCCAGTCTGGTCGGCTCGATCGGTGTGACGGCGGCGGGTTACGGTTTCGTCGGCACCATGGAAAAACTCGGGGTTGAGCGCCGCACCTATACTTCGGGCGAGCACAAGGCATTCCTGGATCCGTTCCAGCCGCAAAAGCCTGAAGAAACCGCATTCTGGCAAAGCGTGCTGGACACCACGCACAAGCAGTTCATCAACAGCGTCAAGCAGGGCCGTGGCGATCGTCTGAAGGACAAAGAGCATCCGGAGCTGTTTTCCGGGCTGGTCTGGTCGGGTGAGCAGGCGCTGCCGCTAGGCCTGATCGATGGCTTGGGCAATGCCAGTTCGGTGGCGCGTGATGTGATTGGCGAGAAGGAGCTGGTGGACTTCACCGTGCAGGAATCGCCGTTCGATCGCTTCTCGAAAAAGCTCGGCGCCAGCGTGGCCGAGCAGTTGGCGATGTGGATGGGTTTTCACGGGCCTTCGTTGCGGTAAATCGTTTCAAGGTCAGAAGATCGCAGGTCAACGGCAGCTCTTGCACAATCGGTGTAGGAGCTGCCGAAGGCTGCGATCTTTTGCCTTTAAGGGATTTGCACACCCTCGACCAACAACATATCGATCAGGCGAATCAGCGGCAGGCCGATCAGGCTGGTGGCATCCGGGCCTTCGGTCGATTGAAACAGGCTTACGCCGAGTCCCTCGGCCTTGAAGCTGCCGGCGCAGTCGTACGGCTGCTCGATGCGCAGATAGCGCTCGATGCGTGCCTGATCCAGCTGGCGCATGTGCACGGTAAACGGCACGCAGTCGACCTGGCATTGCCCGGTCTGGCTGTTGAGCAGCGCCAGGCCGGTCAGGAAGGTCACGCTCGCGCCGCTCGCCGCCATCAATTGCTCGCGAGCCTTCTCGAAGGTGTGCGGCTTGCCGATGATCTGTTCGCCGAGGACGGCAACCTGATCCGAGCCAATGATCAGATGAGCAGGGTGGCTGTCCGCCAAGGCCCGGGCCTTTTCTTCGGCGAGACGTTTGACCAGATCGATTGCGGACTCGCCCGGGCGGTGGCTTTCGTCGATGTCCGGCGAGCTGCAGACGAACGGCAGGTGCAGGCGGGCGAGCAATTCGCGGCGATAAGTCGAGCTTGAAGCGAGTAATAAAGGCAGCATGGACGTCTCCTGAGGCAGGTGCGGATTCTAGCGGAGGCGCGCAAGTGACGGACAGGGCACAATTTCCTTTGACATGGGTGGGTGCATCCCTATAATGCTGCGCCTATGTTGAATGACCCGATTCCACCTCACGTTGACCCGCGCAAATTGGCTGACCGTGGCACCACCCTTCAAGGTGAGCTGCTGCTGGCCGATTTGAAGAGACTCTGCGACCCGCTTTCCGACGATGTCGGTACGGTGCAGGCCAAATTCGTTTTTGAACGAGATGAACGTAAGTCTGTGGTCATCCACAGCTTTATCGACACCGAAGTCAAAATGGTTTGCCAGCGTTGTCTTGAGCTGGTCACCCTGCCGATCCACAGCGAATGCAGTTACGCGGTGGTGAAGGAGGGTGCGAATACCCAGTCGTTGCCGAAAGGTTATGACGTGCTGGAACTGGGCGAAGATCCATTGGATCTGCAGTCACTGATCGAGGAGGAGCTTCTGCTCGCCTTGCCCATTGTGCCTGCTCATCATCCGGAAGAATGCCAGCAGCCGGCGGGAGCAGATGAGCCCGAACCGAGCGAGGACGAGGTAACGCGGTCCAACCCGTTCAGTGTATTGGCGCAGTTAAAGCGTGACCCAAACGTTTAGGAGTTAATCAATTATGGCTGTTCAGCAGAACAAAAAATCCCGCTCTGCCCGTGACATGCGCCGTTCGCACGACGCTCTCGAGGCTAGCACCCTGTCTGTAGAAAAAACCACTGGTGAAGTTCACCTGCGTCACCACGTATCGCCAGAAGGCGTTTACCGTGGCCGTAAAGTGATCGACAAGGGCGCTGACGAGTAATCACTTGTCTGCTCAAGTCATCGCGATTGACGCAATGGGCGGGGACTTCGGTCCCCGCAGCATTGTTCAGGCCAGTCTCGCTTGCCTGTCTGCTACACCCTCGCTGCACCTGACCCTCGTCGGTCAACCCTCCCTTCTTGAAGAACTGATCCACGGCCAGTCGGTTGCCGATCGCGCGCGCCTGACGATTGTCGCGGCGAGCGAAGTCATCACCATGGACGAAAAACCCGCCCAAGCCCTGCGTGGCAAGCCGGATTCGTCGATGCGTGTAGCCCTTGAACTGCTGCGCGATGGCAAGGTGCAGGCCTGTGTCAGTGCCGGCAATACAGGTGCGTTGATGGCCTTGTCGCGATTCGTGCTGAAGACATTGCCCGGCATTGATCGGCCGGCCATGGTCGCGGCGATTCCGACGCAGACCGGTTATTGCCAGCTGCTCGATCTGGGCGCCAACGTCGATTGCAGTGCCGAGCACCTGTTGCAGTTTGCGGTGATGGGCTCGGTCGCTGCACAGACCCTGGGTATCGCCCGTCCGCGTGTGGCACTGCTGAATATCGGCACCGAAGACATCAAGGGCAATCAGCAGGTCAAACTGGCCGCCACGTTGTTGCAGGCTGCGCGCGGGATCAACTACATCGGTTTTATCGAGGGCGACGGCTTGTATCGCGGCGAGGCCGATGTGGTGGTGTGTGACGGCTTCGTCGGCAACATCCTGCTCAAGTCCAGCGAAGGTCTGGCGACGATGATTGCTGCGCGGATCGAGGCTTTGTTCAAGAAAAATTTCGCTTCGCGCGCTGTCGGCGTTCTCGCGCTGCCGTTGATGAAGCGTCTGCAGGCCGACCTGGCCCCGGCGCGGCATAATGGCGCAAGCTTTCTCGGCTTGCAGGGCATCGTCGTGAAAAGCCACGGATCGGCCGGGGTACAGGGCTTTCAGAGTGCCATTCAACGGGCGCTGATCGAGATTCAAGAGAACCTCCCCGAGCGTCTCCACGGTCGTCTGGAGGAGCTGTTGTCTTAGGCGTTTTCGTCGGACAATGCTTAAATGTGACCGCCCGGTTCAAAGGGCCATCCAAACTGTCAGTTTCTGGCGTCCCCAACAGGGCGTTATTTTCCGACGACAAGATCATTAGGGGCTTGTTACATGTCTGCTTCCCTCGCATTCGTCTTTCCAGGACAGGGTTCGCAGTCCCTCGGCATGCTGGCCGAGCTGGGCGCGCAACATCCGCTGATCCTCGAAACCTTTCAAGAAGCCTCTGCTGCGCTGGGCTACGACCTGTGGGCACTGACCCAACAGGGTCCGGAAGAGCTGCTCAATCAAACCGACAAAACCCAACCAGCCATTCTGACCGCTTCGATCGCCCTGTGGCGTCTGTGGCTGGCCGAAGGCGGCGCGCGTCCGGCGTTTGTCGCCGGCCACAGCCTGGGTGAATACAGTGCGCTGGTTGCCGCCGGCGGCCTGAGCCTGGCTGACGCGGTCAGGCTCGTCGAGCGCCGTGGCCAGTTGATGCAGGAAGCGGTGCCGGCCGGGCAGGGCGGCATGGCCGCGATCCTCGGTCTGGAAGATGCCGACGTGCTGGCTGCCTGCGCCGAAGCGGCGCAAGGCGAAGTCGTCAGCGCAGTGAATTTCAACTCGCCGGGCCAAGTGGTGATCGCCGGTGCCAAGGCAGCCGTCGAGCGCGCCATCGAAGGCTGCAAGGCCCGTGGTGCCAAACGCGCCATGCCGTTGCCGGTGAGCGTGCCGTCGCACTGCGAGCTGATGCGTCCGGCTGCCGAGCGCTTCGCTGAATCCATCGCCGCCATCGACTGGCAGGCGCCGCAGATCCCGGTGGTACAGAATGTCAGCGCACAAGTGCCAGCCGATCTGGAAACCCTCAAGCGCGATCTGCTCGAACAGCTCTACAAGCCAGTGCGCTGGGTTGAATCGGTGCAGACTTTGGCCGCCAAGGGCGCGACCAATCTGGTCGAATGCGGCCCGGGCAAAGTCCTCGCTGGCCTGAACAAACGTTGCGCCGAAGGCGTTTCGACTTCCAATCTCAATACCCCAGACGCCTTCGCTGCCGCTCGTGCAGCGCAGGCCTGAATCAGGAGAAACTTGCATGAGTCTGCAAGGTAAAGTTGCACTGGTTACCGGTGCAAGCCGCGGCATCGGCCAGGCCATCGCGCTGGAACTGGGTCGTCAGGGCGCCATCGTTGTAGGCACCGCGACCTCCGCGTCGGGCGCCGAGCGCATTGCCGCGACCCTGAAGGAGAACGGTATTCAGGGCGCCGGTTTCGAACTCAATGTCACCAGCGACGAGTCGGTCAGCGCCGTGCTGGCAGGCATTCAGGAGCAGTTCGGTGCGCCGGTGGCGATTCTGGTCAATAATGCCGGCATCACCCGCGATAACCTGATGATGCGCATGAAAGACGACGAGTGGTACGACGTGATCGATACCAACTTGAACAGTCTGTATCGCCTGTCCAAGGGCGTTTTGCGTGGCATGACCAAGGCGCGCTGGGGTCGAATTATCAGTATTGGCTCGGTAGTGGGTGCCATGGGCAACGCCGGCCAAGTAAACTATGCAGCCGCCAAGGCCGGTCTGGAAGGTTTCAGCCGGGCGATGGCGCGTGAAGTCGGTTCGCGTTCGATTACGGTCAACTCGGTAACCCCAGGGTTCATCGACACCGATATGACCCGCGAGCTGCCTGAAGCACAGCGTGAAGCCTTGCAGACGCAGATTCCGCTGGGTCGTCTGGGGCAAGCTCAAGAGATCGCGTCCGTGGTCGCTTTTCTTGCATCCGACGGTGCGGCATACGTTACCGGGGCTACAATCCCGGTGAACGGTGGGATGTACATGTAAGTAAAATGTGACGGATTGCTTCAAAAAAATGTCATACGAGCTGTCTAAAATCCGTTATAAAGCTGCAATCTATTTATAGGCAGAGGGCCGCAGGGTTTGAGGAGTGAAGCTTTCAGTTGAAAAACTGAAAAGGCTTTCTATACACTTACCCACTGGCCAGCTGCCTGAATTTGTCCATTAGGAGTGAAAACAAGGTATGAGCACCATCGAAGAGCGCGTCAAGAAAATCGTTGCCGAGCAACTGGGTGTTAAAGAAGAAGAAGTGGTCAACACCGCTTCCTTCGTAGAAGACCTGGGTGCCGACTCCCTTGACACCGTTGAGCTGGTGATGGCTCTGGAAGAGGAATTCGAGACCGAAATCCCTGACGAAGAAGCTGAAAAGATCACTACTGTACAAGCTGCAATCGACTACGTTACCAGCCACCAGGCGTAATAGTTTGTAATCGTTGCTTGCTGTCATGGAAAAACCGCACTGCCATCATGGCGTGCGGTTTTTTCTTTAGGCCTGATGCAAAGTCGTCATTTGAAAAAGGAGAGTGCTGTGTCGCGTAGACGCGTCGTAGTCACCGGTATGGGTATGTTGTCGCCACTGGGCACGGATGTGCCGAGCAGTTGGCAGGGCATTCTGGCTGGCCGCAGTGGCATTGGTCTGATCGAACACACCGACCTTTCTGCCTATTCGACCCGCTTCGGTGGTTCGGTCAAAGGCTTCAATGTCGAGGAATACCTGTCGGTCAAGGAAGCGCGCAAGCTCGACCTGTTCATTCAGTACGGCCTCGCCGCAGGCTTTCAAGCCGTGCGCAACGCCGGTCTGGAAGTCACCGATGCCAACCGTGAACGCATTGGCGTGGCCATGGGTTCGGGGATTGGCGGTCTGACCAACATCGAAGAGACCAGCCGCACCCTGCACGAGACCGGTCCGCGACGGATCTCGCCGTTCTTTGTGCCTGGCTCGATCATCAATATGATTTCCGGCTTCCTGTCGATCCATCTGGGCGCACAGGGACCCAACTACGCCATCGCCACCGCGTGCACCACCGGTACGCACTGCATCGGCATGGCGGCGCGCAACATCATGTACGACGAAGCTGACGTGATGATTGCCGGCGGCGCGGAAATGGCCGCTTGCGGTCTGGGCATGGGCGGCTTCGGCGCATCCCGTGCGCTGTCGACCCGCAACGACGAGCCAACCCGCGCCAGCCGTCCGTGGGACAAGGGCCGCGACGGCTTCGTTCTGTCCGATGGTGCTGGCGCTCTGGTTCTCGAAGAGCTGGAGCACGCCAAGGCCCGTGGCGCCACGATCTACGCCGAGCTGATCGGTTTCGGCACCAGTGGCGATGCGTTCCACATGACCTCGCCACCCGCCGATGGCGCCGGTGCCGCGCGCTGCATCACCAATGCCCTGCGCGACGCGAAGATCAATGTCGATCAAGTGCAGTACATCAACGCCCACGGCACCTCGACCCCGGCCGGCGACCTTGCCGAAGCCAATGCGATCAAGTCGGTGTTCGGCGATCACGCCTACAAGCTGGCCGTCAGCTCGACCAAGTCGATGACCGGCCACCTGTTGGGTGCGGCGGGCGCGGTCGAAGCGATTTTCAGCGTGCTGGCGATCAACAGCCAGGTGGCACCGCCGACCATCAACCTTGATGAACCGGACGAAGGCTGCGATCTCGATTTCGTTGCGCACACCGCGCGTAACATGGACATCGATGTCGTGCTGTCCAACTCCTTCGGTTTTGGCGGCACCAACGGCACTCTGGCGTTTCGCCGGTTCGCCAGTTGATGGACAGCTGGGTCGACGGTCAACCGGCTGACGCGCTGTCGCTGAAAGATCGCGGCCTGGCTTACGGCGATGGTCTGTTCGAGACCATTGCCGTGCGCAGCGGTCAGCCGGTCCTGCTGGATCGGCACCTGGCGCGCCTGGCCGATGGCTGTGCGCGTCTGGCCATTGCGACCGATCTCGAGCTGGTTCGCCATGAACTGCTCAGCTATGCAGCAGCGATGGGTGAGGGCGTGCTCAAGCTCATCCTCACGCGTGGCGACGGCTTGCGCGGTTATGCGCCCGATCCTGCGGCGCAGGGCCGACGTATTCTGCAAGGCAATCCGCCGGCGGCTTATCCCGCTACCCATGCCGAGCACGGCATCCGCCTGTTTCCCTGCAACACGCGTTTATCTACGCAGCCGTTGTTGGCCGGGCTCAAACATCTGAATCGACTGGAGCAGGTACTCGCCCGCGCCGAATGGCAGGACAGCGAGCATGCCGAAGGCTTGATGCTCGATCAGGCCGGGCGCGTCGTCGAAGGTGTGTACAGCAATATTTTCCTGGTGCGCGACGGTGGCTTGATCACGCCCGACTTGAAGCGCTGCGGCGTCGCAGGTGTGATGCGCGCGGAAATATTGTTTCAGGCCGAGTCGCTGGCCATCCCCACGCAAATCGCCGATATCAGCCTCGAACAGCTGCAATGGGCTGATGAAGTGTTTGTCTGCAACAGCGTTTATGGCGTCTGGCCGGTACGCGCCTGTGCTGCACTGAGCTGGCCGGTTGGCCCGCTCACCCGTAAACTGCAAACCATTGCCCGCGCGCTACTGGATGCTTGATTCGTGAGACGTAAACTTTTGCTGCTGCTGGAAACCGGACTGGTTCTGGCAGGGCTGCTGTTGGGCGCCAGCGCCTGGAAAATTCATTCGGCGCTGGAACAGCCCCTGAACATCCCGCAGGAACAACTGCTGGATGTGCCGAAAGGCTCTACACCGACCCGTACCTTCCTTGAACTCGAAACCGATGGCGTCATCAAGGACGCGTTCTGGCTGCGCGTCTACTGGCGCTTCAATCTCGCCGGCACACCGATTCACAGCGGCGAATACCGTATGCAGCCGGGCATGACCGTCAACGGTCTGATCGATTCGTGGAAGCGCGGCGACGTGGTTCAGTACAGCCTGACCCTGGTCGAAGGCTGGACTTTCCATCAAGTGCGCGCCGCCCTGGCCAAGGACGACAAGCTCGAGCAGACCCTCAATGGCCTGAGCGACAGCGACGTGATGGCGAAGATCGGCCACAAAGGCTTGTTCCCGGAAGGTCGGTTTTTCCCGGATACCTATCGCTTCGTGCGCGGCATGTCCGATGCCGAGCTGCTGAAAAAGGCCTTTGATCGTCTCGATGAAGTGCTCGCCAAAGAGTGGGCGCAGCGTTCTGCCGATGTGCCTTACAGCGAACCCTATCAAGCGCTGATCATGGCCTCGCTGGTCGAGAAAGAGACTGGCGTTCCGCAGGAGCGTGGGCAGATTGCCGGGGTGTTTGTGCGGCGCATGGCGTTGGGCATGCAGTTGCAGACCGATCCAACGGTGATTTATGGCCTCGGTGATCGCTACACCGGCAAACTGACCCGCGCACATTTGAAAGAGCCGACGCCTTACAACACCTACGTGATTCCCGGCTTGCCGCCTACGCCGATTGCGATGGTCGGGCGCGAGGCGATTCATGCTGCGCTCAACCCGGTTGAGGGCAGCAGCCTGTATTTCGTCGCCCGTGGCGATGGCAGCCATGTGTTCTCCGATGATCTGGATGCGCACAACAACGCGGTGCGCGAATACCAGCTCAAGCGCCGTGCCGATTACCGTTCCAGCCCGGCACCAGTAACCGCGCCGGCCACCGATGAGGCCATTCCGGCGGCCTCGCCGAACACCGCGCCCGAGGCGCTGCCGCAAGTGCCGCCGCAAGAACTTGCGCCAGCCCCGGAACCGGACGCCGCTGCACCACAGAACGCGCAATGACTTTGATGAAGGACTGCCTGTGACTGGCTTGTTTATTACCCTGGAAGGCCCGGAAGGCGCGGGCAAGAGCACCAATCGCGAATACCTCGCCGAGCGCCTGCGCGCCGCCGGTATCGAAGTGCTGCTCACCCGTGAGCCTGGCGGTACGCCGCTGGCCGAGCGGATTCGTGACGTGTTGCTGACCCCGGCCGACGAAGTGATGCACCCGGACGCCGAGCTGTTGCTGGTGTTCGCCGCGCGCGCCCAGCATCTGGCAGAGGTGATTCGCCCGGCGCTGGCCCGTGGCGCCGTGGTGCTGTGTGATCGTTTCACCGATTCAACATACGCCTATCAGGGCGGCGGTCGTGGTTTGTCACTCGAGCGCATCGCCACGCTGGAAACTTTCGTGCAGGGCGACTTGCGGCCCGATCTGACCTTGATTTTCGACCTGCCCGTTGAAATCGGCCTGGCCCGCGCCAGTGCCCGTGGTCGCCTGGACCGTTTCGAACTCGAAGGCCGGGCGTTTTTCGAGAACGTGCGCAATGCGTTCCTGAAACGCGCCGAAGCCGACCCGTCGCGCTACGTGCGCATCGATGCCGGTCAGCCATTGGCCAAGGTGCAGCAATCGCTGGACACCTTGCTACCGAATTTGCTGGAGCTGGCCCGTGGCTGAGGCCTATCCATGGCAGGACAGCCTCTGGCAGCAACTGGCCGGCCGCAGTCAGCATGCTCACGCGTACCTGCTCCACGGTCCGGCCGGGATCGGCAAGCGTGCGCTGGCCGAGCGCTTGATGGCCAGCCTGCTGTGTCAGCGCCCTACGCCTGAGGCGTGCGGCGAGTGCAAATCCTGTCTGCTGCTCAAGGCCGGCAGTCATCCGGACAATTACATCCTGGAGCCGGAAGAGGCGGACAAGGCGATCAAGGTCGATCAGGTTCGTGATCTGGTCAGTTTCGTCGTGCAGACCGCGCAGCTCGGGGGGCGCAAAGTGGTGTTGATCGAGCCGGTCGAGTCGATGAACATCAACGCTGCCAACGCCTTGCTCAAAAGCCTTGAAGAGCCGTCCGGCGATACCGTGCTGCTATTGGTCAGCCATCAGCCGAGCCGTTTGTTGCCAACCATCAAGAGCCGTTGCGTGCAGCAGGCCTGCCCGCTGCCGGGCGAGGCGATGAGCCTGCAATGGCTGGCCCAGGCGCTGCCGGATTGCGCGGAGGAAGAGCGCGTCGAACTGCTGACCCTCGCCGCCGGGTCGCCGCTGATGGCGGTCAGCCTGCAATCGCAAGGTGTGCGTGAACAACGTGCACAAGTGGTCGAAGGCGTGAAGAAGCTGCTCAAGGGACAACAATCGCCGACGCAACTGGCGGAAGAGTGGAAAAGCATTCCGATGCTGCGTCTGTTCGACTGGTTCTGCGACTGGTCGAGCCTGATCTTGCGCTATCAACTGACTCAGGACGAAGCCGGCCTCGGCCTGGCCGATATGCGCAAGGTCGTGCAGTACCTGGCCCAGAAAAGCCCGCAGGGTAAAGTGCTGGATATTCAAGACTGGATTCTCGCCCAGCGACAGAAAGTGCTGAGCAAGGCCAACCTCAATCCGGCCCTGTTGCTGGAAGCATTGTTGGTGCAATGGGTGGGATTGCCTGGTCAAAGATAAGAATGTGTACCTAGACTCTGAAGATCAGCAGTGGAGGTGAACATGATTGAACCTGTCAGCCCGGGGCCGCGTAACGGCATCTTGTCCCTGACCATCAAGGACAAGTCGGTGCTCTACGCCGCCTACATGCCGTTCATCAAGAATGGCGGACTGTTCATCCCGACCAACAAAAGCTACCGGTTGGGCGACGAGGTGTTCATGCTGTTGCACCTGATGGATGAAGCGGAAAAAATTCCGGTCGCCGGCAAAGTCGCCTGGATCACCCCCAAAGGCGCACAAGGCAATCGCGCCGCCGGTGTCGGTGTGCAATTCAACGACGGCGACGACACCGCGCGCAGTCGCATCGAAACTCATCTGGCCGGAGCGCTGAAATCCGACCGTCCCACTCATACGATGTAAGTTGCAGTCCTTTTTATGCTCGTAGATTCCCATTGTCACCTTGACCGTCTCGACCTCGCCGCCCATGAAGGCTCGCTGGATGCCGCACTCGCTGCGGCCCGTGAGCGCGGGGTCGGACACTTTTTGTGCATTGGCGTCAGCGCCGACAACGCCGCCGACGTCAAAGCCCTCGCCGAGCGTTATGCCGATGTCGATTGCTCGGTCGGCGTGCATCCGCTGGATGTGCAGCCGGGCGCAGCACCGGCGCTGGACTGGCTGCTGCACGAACTCGATCACCCGAAAGTGGTGGCGATCGGCGAAACCGGTCTCGACTATCACTACGAGCCGGAAGCTGCCGAGTTGCAGCAGGAGTCGTTTCGCCTGCATCTGCAAGCGGCGCAGCAGACCGGCAAGCCGGTGATCATCCACACTCGCGGCGCCCGTGCCGACACCCTCGAACTGCTGCGCGAAGCGGCGCTGCCCCAGGCCGGTGTGTTGCATTGCTTCACCGAGGACTGGGACATGGCCAAAGCGGCGCTGGACATGGGTTATTACATTTCCCTGTCGGGCATCGTCACGTTCCGCAATGCCGACGCTCTGCGCGATGTGGCGAGCAAAGTGCCGGCCGATCGCCTGCTGGTGGAAACCGATTCGCCGTATCTGGCGCCGATTCCGTATCGCGGCAAGCCGAACCTGCCGCAGTACGTGCGCGAAGTGGCGGAGTTTCTGGCGATGCTGCGTGGTGAGAACTACGAGCGCTTTGCCGAGCAGACCACGGAAAACTTCAAGCGCTTGTTCCCGCTGGCGAGTGTTAAATCTGCCGTATGACGGCAGGCCAAATCGCAGGCAAAAAAAACCCGGGTTCTGGGGGGTGAATCCGGGTTAAGACCATTAGGAGTAAAACAAAGGCACGCGGTCCGTTGGTACCTTTACCGGCACGACACTTGGGGGAGATGTCGCCCGACAGTTCAAGTATTGATCAGTCTGGCGTGCAGTCCAGTGAGCGGGTCGGGGTTTTTAAACAAATTTGGAATACGTTTGCTTCAGTTGAGTTCTCATTGCACCCGATTCGTTCTCGAAATGAACAAGAAACACAGATTTGGTCGATGAACCGTGCTTTTTTGCGCAAGTTAGGCATAATACGCGGCTTCGAATTTTGACCCTTCAGACCTTTTTCTTATGCATAAAGAACCTCGTAAGGTCCGTGAATTTCGTCGCCGCGAGCAGGAAATTCTCGATACCGCGCTCAAGCTGTTCCTCGACCAGGGTGAAGACAGTGTCACCGTCGAGATGATTGCTGATGCCGTGGGTATCGGCAAAGGCACGATCTACAAGCACTTCAAATCCAAGGCCGAGATCTACTTGCGCCTGATGCTCGATTACGAGCGCGATCTGAACGAGCTGCTGCATTCGGCCGATGTCGACAAGGACAAGGAAGCGCTGTCCCGCGCTTACTTCGAATTCCGCATGCGCGACCCGCAGCGCTATCGCCTGTTCGACCGCCTCGAAGAGAAAGTGGTCAAGGGCAATCAGGTGCCGGAGATGGTCGAGGAACTGCACAAGATCCGTGCCTCGAACTTCGAACGCCTGACCCTGCTGATCAAGGGTCGCATCAGCGAAGGAAAGCTCGAAGACGTGCCGCCGTACTTCCACTACTGCGCATCCTGGGCGTTGGTGCACGGCGCGGTGGCGCTGTATCACTCGCCGTTCTGGAGCAACGTGCTGGAAGATCAGGAAGGCTTCTTCCAGTTCCTGATGGACATCGGCGTGCGCATGGGCAACAAGCGCAAGCGCGACCCGGAAACGCCGAGCACATAAGTCATTCAGCGGGCTGATTGCGCCGTGTTTTCACAACATGGCGCAATAGCACAGGAATATACTCAGGCATAGGGCTTGCTAAAACCTGATTTCTCAGTCAAGTTTTGCTCGCTCGATTTTCTTTCGCCGGAGTGTTTCATGATCGTTGACCGTCAAGGCAGGCGTTTTCGCAATCTGCGCATCAGCCTGACCTCTGCCTGCAATTACGCCTGTACCTACTGCGTGCCCAACGGCAAGCGGTTGGTCGCTGCGCAGGATGAGCTGTCGGCCGAAGCCATGGCGCGCGGCGTCGAATACCTGATCGAAGCGGCCGGCATCGAGCGCCTGCGCATCACTGGCGGCGAGCCACTGGTCAGCCCCAAACTCGAATCGTTCATGACTGCCGTCGGCCAGATGGGCCTCGACGACATCAGCCTGACCACCAATGGTCAACTCCTCGCGAAAAAACTGCCGCTGCTGGTCGATGCCGGTCTGCGTCGAATCAACGTTTCCCTCGATACCCTTGATGCCGCTGCGTTTCGCAGCATCGCTCGTGGCGGCGATCTGGCCAGCGTGCTCGATGGCATGGATCAGGCTGCCGCCGCCGGGATGAAGATCAAGGTCAACATGGTGCCGTTGCGCGGGCAGAACCTCGATCAGGTCATGCCGCTGCTCGACTACTGTCTGGAGCGCGGCTTCGAACTGCGTTTCATCGAGCTGATGCGCATGGGCCATCTGGCCAAGGATTCCAATGCCTTCCTGCAGCAGTTCGTCAGCCTTGAGCAGTTGCTCGGCCTGATCGGCGAACGTTATGAATACGCCCAGACCGACGCACCGGTGGACGCCACGGCTGTGCGCTATGCGATTCCCGGTCGCGGCACTTTCGGGGTGATCGCCAACGAAAGTGTGCCGTTCTGCCGCACTTGTTCGCGCTTGCGCCTGTCATCGACCGGTTGGCTGCATGGCTGTTTATCGTCGAGCAACCGCCACTATGTCGGCGATCTGCTCGACAAGCCGCGCCACCAGGCGTTGCCGGCGCTGCAACGTTTGCTGGTCAAGGCGTTGGGTGACAAACAGGAGGTGGCGTTCTCTGGCGGCGCTACTGTCATGAAGATTATTGGCGGTTGAACAACGGCTTTCGCGAGCAGGCTCGCCCCACATTTGGAATGCATTTCAATTGTGGGAGCGAGCCTGCTCGCGAATGCCTCTATCACTGAATTTGTCGAGCTGGCGCAAAAGCTGCATTCAACGGCCATTCGCCGGTTTTCCGACACCGGCTTCTGGAGGAATAGGATGCGTAGCCTGGTTTTGCTGCTGGCCGTTTTGGCGCTTGGCGGCTGCATGAATGTCAGCGATATGGCCGAAGGCACTCGCTATCACATGAGCGATGCGGGGCTTCTGGACCATAGCGACAGCCGCCGGGTGAACAATCTCCGCATTCAGCCGGACTCGTTCATCTTTATCGCCCAGGGCGCGTTCGCGCCACCGGGTGGTTCCTATCCACGGCCGAACGTGGTCGCCGAAGAAGCCTTCAAGGGCTTTGTCGAATACTTCCCGATGGTCCGCCGCGCCCGTGCGCCGGAAGGCCTCGACCAAGCCATGGGCGAAGCCCGTGATGCCGGGGCGCATTACCTGCTCTACACACGTTTCGCCAAGGCTGATGACCGCATCGGCAACTCCGACGAGTGGCTGGACCAGGAAGCCGTGGATCGCCTCGGTATCGATGGCGGCGTGATTCAGATCATGTTGATCGAGACCAGCACCCAGTATTTGATTGATACTGCACGGATCAAGAGTCGTGGCGGTTTACTGACGTTCCATGATTCCAAACCCGAAGACCTCATCGGTCCGCCGCTGGCGCAATACGCACGCAGCCTGCTGGGGATCGGCGACCAGTAATCAAGGAGTACGCCATGAGTGACCCGCAAACAGCCAATGACCTGCTGGGGCAGATCCCCAAGACCAAAGGCCTGCCACCGGTGCATTTGTGGAACCCGGATTTCTGCGGCGACATCGACATGCGCATTGCCCGTGACGGCACCTGGTACTACCTGGGTACGCCGATCGGGCGCAAGCCGATGGTCAAACTGTTCTCCACCATCATCCGCCGCGACGGCGATGATTATTTCCTGATTACCCCGGTCGAGAAGGTCGGGATCAAGGTCGATGACGCGCCGTTCGTAGCGGTTGCCGTGGAAGTGCAAGGCGAGGGTGATGCGCAGGTTTTGCGCTTTACCACCAACGTCGAGGAAACCACCGAAGCGGGGACTGAGCATCCGCTGCGTGTCGAGATCGATCCTGAGACCCAGGAGCCTGCGCCCTATGTGCACGTGCGCAGCAACCTTGAAGCGCTGATTCACCGCAATGTGTTTTACCAGTTGGTGGAACTGGCGGTGAGCCGCGAGATCGATGGTCAGCGCTGGTTGGGCGTGTGGAGCGGCGGCGAGTTCTTTCGCATCGGCCTGGAACCCTGACACAACACCAAAATGTGGGAGCGAGCCTGCTCGCGAACGCGCTGTATCAGTCGCCAGCAATGTTGACTGACACGACGCTTTCGCGAGCAGGCTCGCTCCCACAATGGTTTGCGCAAGCTGAAAAAATCCGATTGACTGTTAATCGTATGATGATTAGCGTAGGCACCCATCGCGATTCGCCTTGAGGTGTTCATGTCCAGCAGTTTTCATGCGTCGACCGTTGACTGGCTGGGCAGTTGGATTGCTGCCGGTCAGGTCAAGCCGGGGCAGACCATCAAGGTCGAGGCGGATCTGGGCGAGCAGCTTGGTGTCAGCCGCACGGTGATTCGCGAAGCCATCAAAACCCTCGTCGCCAAAGGCATGCTCGAAGTCGGACCGAAGGTCGGCACGCGGGTGTTGCCAGTACGGCGCTGGAATCTGTTCGATCCGCAGGTGGTCGGTTGGCTATCGCGCAATGGGTTGCCGGAAAACTTCGTCGATGATCTGCTGGATTTGCGCCGCACCATCGAGCCGATGGCGGTGCGCTGGGCCTGTGAGCGCGCAACGCCGGAGCAGATCGAAGCGGTACAACTGGCTTTCAATGCGCTGGAACGTGCAGTCGACAGCGGCGTTGATTACAACCGTGCCGACCAGGCTTTCCACGAATGCATCCTGGCCGCCAGCCATAATCAGTTCATCGAACAAATGGTCCCGGCCCTCGGCGCGTTGCTGGCGGTGTCGTTCGAAGTCTCCGCCGCCGACCCCGATGAACTGCGCCGCACCTTGCCGATCCATAAAGACATGGCCGATGCCATCGCCGCGCGCGATTCGACCCGTGGCGTTTGGGCGTGCATGACCTTGATCGACAATGCCGATCTGGCGATAAAACGCTTTTACCCGAAAGTCATGGCGGACCGCAAAGCCAGCTAAGACCGAAAATTCCCTGTGGGAGCGAGCCTGCTCGCGAATGCGTCAGGTCAGATGCATCATCATTGACTGACACGCCGCTTTCGCGAGCAGGCTCGCTCCCACATTGGAAACAACAAGAACATGAAGGATTCCAGATGACCTGCACCGCCCTGACCCAACACCGCGCGCAACTCGGCGAAGGCCCGTTCTGGGATGCGCCGACCCAGGCGTTGTACTGGGTGGATATCGCCGGTAGACAAGCGTTGCGCCTGATCGGCCAGAACGTGCAGATCTGGCAGATGCCCGAGCACATCTCCGCCTTCATTCCCTGCGCCAGCGGCGATGCGCTGGTGACATTGAGCAGTGGTGTCTACCGGCTCGATCTCGATTCGCCCGGCCTCGAGCCACGCTTGACGCTGTTCTGTGTCGCCGACCCGCAACCGGGCAACCGGCCCAACGAAGCCCGTTGCGATGCCTTGGGCCGGTTGTGGTTGGGCACCATGCAGAACAACATCGGCGAGCACGGTGAGGATCTGCCGCTGGTGCGCCGTTCCGGTGGCCTGTTCCGTATCGATCCCGATCAGCGCGTCACACCGCTGCTACTCGGCCTGGGCATTCCCAATACCTTGTTGTGGAGCGACGACGGCACCACGCTGCTGTTTGGTGAAAGTCTCGACAGCACGCTCAATCGATATTTCATCCGCACCGACGGCAGTCTCGACGCTCCGCAGGTGTTCTACTCGTCCGATCGACACGGTGGTCCCGATGGCTCGGCGATGGACGCCGAAGGCTACGTGTGGAATGCACGCTGGGACGGCAGTTGCCTGCTGCGCCTGACGCCGGACGGGCAGGTGGATCGCAAAATCGATCTGCCGGTCAGTCGCCCGACCAGTTGCGTGTTCGGTGGCGAAGACTTGAAAACCTTATTCATCACCAGCGCCAAGAGTCCACTGAATCATCCATTGGATGGCGCCGTGCTGAGCATGCGCGTCGACGTTGCAGGAAAACTCTGTACGCGTTTTGCTGGCTAGATCCCAAAATATGGGATGCAAAATTATATATTGAGATTATTTGGCGGTCGGGTTTATAGTCGGCTCCAGCAGTAACACGCACTCACACTTAAAAAGAACAAAACAGGTGAAGTGATGCAGCGAATTCTTGTTGCCCGCGCCAGCGGGATCCGCCTTTCGTCACGGCTCAATGCCGTTGACGACGCATGCCTGTCTGTTTTTCCCAGCCGTCAGAACCGGACATCCACCGATGGCCGGTTTTTTTGCGCCTGCGTGCGGGAGGCCTGAGCCATGGCTGAAGCGCTGACATTGCCGCAAGTGTCGGCCCCGCCGAAAGGCGAGCGTCTGAAAAACAAGGTCGTGCTGTTGACCGGGGCCGCTCAGGGCATCGGCGAAGCCATCGTCGCCGCCTTCGCCTCGCAGCAAGCCAGATTACTCATCAGCGATATCCAGGCCGACAAGGTCGAGCAGGTAGCCGCTCAATGGCGCGATCAGGGCCATGACGTGCAGGCGCTCAAGGTCGACGTATCGAATCAGCAGGATCTGCATGCCCTGGCCCGACGCGCGGTGGAATTGCATGGCCGCATCGATGTGTTGGTCAACTGTGCCGGGGTCAATGTGTTCCGCGATCCTTTACAGATGACCGAAGAAGACTGGCGCCGCTGCTTCGCCATCGATCTGGACGGCGCCTGGTATGGCTGCAAAGCGGTACTGCCGCAGATGATCGAGCAGGGCGTCGGCAGCATCATCAACATCGCCTCGACCCATTCCAGCCACATCATTCCCGGCTGCTTTCCGTACCCAGTGGCCAAGCACGGCTTGCTCGGCCTGACCCGTGCACTCGGCATCGAATACGCGGCCAAGGGCATTCGCGTCAACGCCATCGCGCCGGGCTACATCGAAACGCAGCTGAACGTCGACTACTGGAACGGCTTTGCCGATCCGCACGCCGAGAGGCAGCGCGCCTTCGACCTGCATCCGCCCAAGCGCATCGGCCAGCCGATCGAAGTGGCAATGACGGCGGTGTTTCTGGCCAGCGATGAGGCACCGTTTATCAACGCTTCGTGCATCACCATTGATGGTGGCCGCTCGGTGATGTACCACGACTGAATAAAACGGATCTCCAGCGCTGAACTACGCTTGAAATCCAATCATCATACGATATGACTATTTTCAACCAGCTTCACTGAGAACACGCTTTAACGCTTTTCAAACCTTGCTCAAAAAAAATAACAAGGAGTCATCTGATGAAACGTCGTTTCGGGATTCGTACCCTGTGCAGCACTGCCCTGGCGGTCACTGCGTTCAGCCTGAGCAGTGCGCTGCTCGCCGCCGACGCGGTGAAGATCGGTTTTCTGGTCAAGCAGGCCGAAGAACCGTGGTTCCAGACCGAATGGGCTTTTGCCGAAAAAGCCGCCAAGGACAAAGGCTTTGAACTGATCAAGATCGCAGTGCCGGATGGCGAGAAGACCCTCTCGGCGATCGACAGCCTGGCCGCCAACGGCGCCAAGGGTTTTGTGATCTGCCCGCCTGACGTGTCCCTCGGCCCTGCCATCATGGCCAAAGCCAAGATCAACGACTTGAAAGTGATTGCCGTCGACGACCGTTTTGTCGACGCCAACGGCAAATTCATGGAAGACGTGCCGTACCTGGGCATGGCCGCGTTTGAAGTGGGCCAGAAGCAGGGCGCCGCGATGGCCGCCGAAGCGAAAAAGCGTAACTGGGACTGGAAAGACACCTACGCGGTGGTCAACACCTACAACGAACTCGACACCGGCAAGAAGCGCACCGACGGTTCGGTCGATGCCCTGAAGAAGGCCGGCATGCCGGAGGACCACATCCTCTTCGCCGCGCTGAAAACCCTCGACGTACCGGGCAGCATGGACGCCACCAACTCGGCGCTGGTGAAACTGCCGAGCGCGGCGAAAAACCTGATCATCGGCGGCATGAACGACAACACCGTGCTCGGCGGCGTGCGCGCCACCGAAGCGGCCGGGTTTGCCGCGAGCAACGTGATCGGCATCGGCATCAACGGCACCGACGCCATCGGCGAGTTGAAAAAGCCTAACAGCGGCTTCTTCGGTTCGATGCTGCCAAGCCCGCACATCGAAGGCTACAAGACTGCCGAGATGATGTACGAGTGGATCACCGCCGGCAAAGAGCCGCCGAAGTACACCGCCATGGATGACGTCACCCTGATCACCCGCGAAAACTTCAAGCAAGAGCTGGAAAAAATCGGCTTGTGGAACTGAGGCAGCGACGGCCCGGGCAGCCGGGCCGTCTTTCGGTGTGAAGAGGTGGCTTTATGCACGCGCAAGTACAGACACAAGAACAACACGGCGCCAGCGGCAGCCTGCGCTTCAACGGGATCGGCAAGACCTTTCCCGGCGTGAAAGCGCTCGACGGCATCAGCTTCGTCGCCCACCCCGGTCAGGTTCATGCCTTGATGGGCGAGAACGGCGCGGGCAAATCGACCCTGCTGAAAATCCTCGGTGGCGCTTACATCCCAAGCAGCGGCGAGCTGCAGATCGGCGAGCAGGCGATGGCATTCAAGTCCACCGCCGACAGCATCGGCAGCGGCGTCGCGGTGATTCACCAGGAACTGCATCTGGTCCCGGAAATGACCGTGGCCGAGAACCTGTTTCTTGGCCATCTGCCGGCTAGTTTCGGCCTGATCAATCGTGGTGAGCTGCGCCAGAAAGCCTTGAATTGCCTGAAAGGCCTGGCCGACGAAATCGATCCGCAAACCAAAGTCGGACGCTTGTCGCTGGGTCAGCGGCAACTGGTGGAAATCGCCAAGGCGCTGTCGCGCGGCGCTCACGTCATCGCTTTCGACGAACCGACCAGCAGCCTTTCGGCGCGGGAGATCGATCGCTTGATGGCGATCATCGGTCGTCTGCGCGACGAAGGCAAAGTGGTGCTCTACGTTTCCCATCGCATGGAAGAAGTCTTCCGCATTTGCGACGCCGTCACTGTGTTCAAGGACGGCCGCTACGTACGTACATTCGACGACATGAGCCAGTTGACCCACGATCAACTGGTGACCTGCATGGTCGGTCGCGACATTCAGGACATCTACGATTACCGTCATCGCCCGCGTGGCGCCGTGGCGTTGAAGGTCGATGGTTTGCTCGGCCCGGGCCTGCGTGAGCCGATCAGTTTCGAAGCGCACAAGGGCGAAATCCTTGGCCTGTTCGGGCTGGTCGGGGCAGGGCGCACCGAGCTGTTTCGCCTGCTCAGCGGCCTGGAGCGCAACACCGCTGGCCGTCTCGAACTGCGCGGCCATGAGCTGAAACTGCGCTCGCCGCGTGACGCGATCGCCGCCGGCATTTTGCTCTGCCCGGAAGATCGCAAGAAGGAAGGCATCATCCCCCTGGCCAGCGTCGCCGAGAACATCAACATCAGTGCCCGCGGTGCGCATTCCGGGCTCGGCTGCCTGATCCGCGGCCTGTGGGAAAAGGGCAATGCTGACAAGCAGATCAAGGCCCTGAAAGTGAAAACCCCGCACGCTGGCCAGCAGATCAAGTTCCTTTCCGGCGGCAACCAGCAGAAAGCCATTCTCGGCCGCTGGCTGTCGATGCCGATGAAAGTCCTGCTGCTCGACGAACCGACCCGTGGCATCGACATCGGCGCCAAGGCCGAGATCTACCAGATCATTCATAACCTCGCTGCCGACGGTATTTCGGTGATCGTGGTGTCCAGCGATCTGATGGAAGTGATGGGCATTTCCGACCGCATCCTGGTGCTGTGCGAAGGCGCTCTGCGCGGCGAAGTCAGCCGCGACCAGGCCAATGAATCCAACCTGCTGCAACTGGCTTTGCCGCGCCACCGCGCTGACGGCGTGGCGAACTGAGAGGTGACTATGATGACTACGCAAAACGAAACCCTGCCGACCGAGCGCAAACCGCTGGACATGCGGCGCTTCCTCGATGACTGGGTCATGCTGCTGGCGGCGATCGGCATCTTTGTCGCCTGCACACTGCTGATCGACAACTTCCTCTCGCCGCTGAACATGCGTGGCCTGGGTCTGGCGATTTCCACCACCGGCATCGCCGCGTGCACCATGCTTTATTGCCTGGCATCCGGACACTTCGACCTCTCGGTCGGCTCAGTGATCGCCTGTGCCGGCGTGGTCGCGGCAGTGGTAATGCGTGACACCAACAGTGTATTTCTCGGGGTCAGCGCGGCGTTGGTGATGGGCCTGATCGTCGGGCTGATCAACGGCATCGTGATTGCCAAGTTGCGCGTCAATGCCTTGATCACGACGCTGGCGACCATGCAGATCGTTCGCGGTCTGGCCTATATCTTTGCCAACGGCAAAGCGGTCGGTGTGTCGCAGGAATCGTTCTTCGTCTTCGGTAACGGCCAGCTGTTCGGTGTGCCGGTGCCGATCCTGATCACCATTGTCTGCTTCCTGTTTTTCGGCTGGCTGCTGAACTACACCACCTACGGGCGCAACACCATGGCCATCGGTGGCAACCAGGAAGCGGCGCTGCTGGCGGGTGTTAACGTCGACCGGACCAAGATCATCATCTTCGCCGTGCATGGTTTGATCGGTGCGCTGGCGGGTGTGATTCTGGCCTCGCGGATGACTTCCGGGCAGCCGATGATTGGTCAGGGTTTTGAACTGACAGTGATCTCGGCTTGCGTGCTGGGCGGAGTTTCGTTGAGTGGTGGCATCGGCATGATTCGCCACGTGATTGCCGGGGTGTTGATTCTGGCGATCATCGAGAATGCGATGAACCTGAAGAACATCGATACGTTTTATCAGTATGTGATTCGTGGTTCGATTCTGTTGCTGGCCGTGGTCATTGACCGCTTGAAACAACGGTAACGTCAAAAGCTACCCCTCACCCCAGCCCTCTCCCAAAGGGAGAGGGGGTCGACCGAGGTGTCTTGCGTTCTACATCGACCTGAAATATCGGGTCGATTGTGGATTCTCTAAAGCAACATCATTTCGGCGCATTTCCTGAGCACTCCCCAATCAGTTCCCTCTCCCAAAGGGAGTGGGGGCCGACCGAGGTGTCTTGCGTTCTACATCGACCTGAAATATCGGGTCGATTGTGGATTCGCTAAAGCAACATCATTTCGGCGCATTTCCTGAGCACTCCCCAATCAGTTCCCTCTCCCAAAGGGAGTGGGGGCCGACCGAGGTGTCTTGCGTTCTACATCGACCTGAAATATCGGGTCGATTGTGGATTCGCTAAAGCAACATCATTTCGGCGCATTTCCTGAGCACTCCCCAATCAGTTCCCTCTCCCAAAGGGAGAGGGGGCCGACCGAGGTGTCTTGCGTTCTACATCGACCTGAAATATCGGGTCGATTGTGGATTCGCTAAAGCAACATCATTTCGGCGCATTTCCTGAGCACTCCCCAATCAGTTCCCTCTCCCAAAGGGAGTGGGGGCCGACCGAGGTGTCTTGCGTTCTACATCGACCTGAAAGATCGGGTCGATTGTGGATTCGCTAAAGCAACATCAGTTCGGGGCATTTCTTGAGCACTCCCCAATCAGTCCCCTCTCCCAAAGGGAGAGGGGACTGACCGAGGTGTCTTGCGTTCTACATCGACCTGAAAGTTCGGGTCGATTGTGGATTCGCTGAAGCAACATCATTTCGGCGCATTTCCTGAGCACTCCCCAATCAGTTCCCTCTCCCAAAGGGAGTGGGGGCCGACCGAGGTGTCTTGCGTTGTACATCGACCTGAAAGATCGGGTCGATTGTGGATTCGCTAAAGCAACATCAGTTCGGCGCATTTCCTGACCACTCCCCAATCAGTTCCCTCTCCCTCCGGGAGAGGGCTAGGGTGAGGGGCTCTTGATTTTGCTCTCTCCACCGGTCACCTCCCTCAAATTTTTGTTGCCCGCCACGTCCCGTTTCGGTTATCAATTTGTACATGATTAGACAGGTACGATTCGACAAGAAACAACGGGTGGTCGACGAGCTCGTCCGACGCATCGAAAGCGGCCTCATGGAGGACGGCTTTCTGTTGCCTGGCGAACATCAGTTGGCTCAAGAATTCCAGGTCAGCCGTGGCACCTTGCGTGAGGCGCTGGCCGAACTGAAGCGGCGTAATTACATCGCCACGCAAAGCGGTGTCGGTTCCATCGTCACTTTCGACGGTGTCGCGCTGGATCAGCGCAGCGGCTGGGCGCAGGCATTGGCCGACAGCGGGGCGCTGATCAATACCGAAGTGTTGCGCCTCGAAGCGGTGACTCGCGCGGATCTGCTGGTGCGTTTCGGCACCGATCAATTCATCACCCTCGACCGTCGCCGGCGCGCCACCGACGGTACGCTGGTGTCTCTGGAACGATCCTTGATGCCGGCCAACGGCGGCCTGGAAAGCCTGCCTCGCGTCGGCCTGATCGACAATTCCCTAACCATCACCCTGGCCGCCTACGGCTATATCGGTGAGCGCGGCGATCAGTGGATCGGCGCCGAGCCGCTGAATGCCGAAGACGCTGAGCTGCTTGGTCGACCGGTCGGCACGGTGTTTCTCAAAGCCCTGCGCACCACCTACGACCGGCAGAACCGTTTCATGGAACAGGTCGAAAGCCTGCTCGACCCGGTGCACTTTCGTCTGCACCTGCAATTCGGAGAATCGAAATGACCGCGCTCAACCGTGCGCTTGGCGCTTTCTATGGTCTGGCCCTGGGTGATGCGCTGGGCATGCCGACGCAGTCGCTCGATCGTGAAACGATCAAGGCGCGCTTCGGCCAGATCACTGATTTGCAGGACGCAGGTCCCTTGCAACCGATCGCCGCGAACATGCCCAAAGGCTCGATCACCGATGACACCGAGCAGGCGATCCTGGTCGGCGAATTATTGGTCGAAGGTCACGGCCGTATCGAGCCGGCGGTCCTCGCCCAGCGCTTGATCGAATGGGAAGCCGAGATGCAGGCCAAAGGCTCGCAGGACTTGCTCGGCCCCTCGACCAAACGCGCCATTGAAATGATCCTCGCCGGGCATTCCCCGGAAGAAGCCGGACGCTACGGCACCACCAATGGCGCGGCGATGCGCATCACCCCGGTGGGGATCGCCGCGAATGTGGCCGACCCGCAGCGCTTCATCGCGGCGGTCGTGCAGGCTTGCCAGGTGACGCATAACACCACGCTGGGGATTTCCAGTGCGGCGGCGGTGGCGGCGGTGGTTTCCGCTGGCATCAATGGCGTCGATCTGGGCGAGGCGCTGAATCTTGGCCAGCAGATTGCCCAGCAAGCCGAAGCCCACGGGCATTGGGTTGCTGGCGGGCGCATGGCCTCGCGCATCAGTTGGGCGCGCAGTATCAGCGTCGACAGTGACAAAGCACTGCTCGCCGATCTGCTCTACGACGTGATCGGTACATCGGTGGCGTCGCAGGAGTCGGTGGTGGTCTCATTCGCCCTGGCCCAGCAAGTGGCCATCGGCGAGATGACGGCATTCGAGGCGTTGTGCATGGCCGCCAGTCTCGGCGGCGACACGGATACCATCGCGGCGATTCTCGGCGCCATGCTCGGCGCTTGCCTGGGTCTTGAGTGCTGGCCGGAGCCGATGGTCGATACGGTGAAAGCTGTTAATCATCTGCAGCTTGAGCCGTTAGTGCAGGGGCTGTTGGCCTTGCGTTGACTGGCTGGCCTCTTCGCGAGCAGGCTCGCTCCCACAATTGGAATGCATTTGCTTGTGGGAGCGAGCCTGCTCGCGAAAGGGGCGGCGCATTTCTAAAGAATTCACACAGCAATGGATCGCACAGACAGGCCTCGGAAGGCCGGTTGTCTTGTCGTTTTGCATCATTGCCACAACCACAAAAAAGGCAAACAGGAGCATCTTCATGAGTTCATCAACCGCCGGGCAAAGCGTCGGGCAATTGGAAACCCGGGGCATCGAGCCGGTGCCGGAAGCCGAGTGCAACGGCCATCCGCTGCAACTGTTCTGGGTCTGGTTTGCGGCCAATATTTCCATCCTTGGCCTGCCGCTGGGAGCCACGCTGGTGGCGTTTCGCGGGCTGGCGATCTGGCAGGCGATCATCGTCGCCATCCTCGGTGCCGCCGGTTCGTTTGCCGTGGTCGGGATCATCTCGATTGCCGGGCGCCGTGGCCGCGCGCCGAGCCTGACGCTGTCCCGGGCAATTTTCGGCGTGCGCGGCAACATCGGCCCGACGCTGGTTTCGCTGATGTCGCGTCTGGGTTGGGAAACCGTCAACACCACCACTGCGGCGTTTGTCCTGCTGTCGCTGTGCTCGATCCTGTTCGGCTCGCCGGTCGAGGCGAAAAGTGCGCCGGTACTGACGCTGATCTTTATCGCCATCTTCGTCCTGCTGACCTTGTCAGTGTCCGGCCTCGGCCACGCGACTTTGCTGGTGATCCAGAAGTGGGCGACGTACGTGTTCGGTGCGCTGAACATTCTCGTCGGTGGTTTTCTCTGCGCGACCATCGACTGGAGCGCGGTGTTCAACGCCACGCCAGCACCGCTGAGCGCAATGATCATCGGCATCGGCACCATGGCCGCCGGCACCGGCATCGGCTGGGCCAACGCTGGCGCTGACATGTCGCGCTATCAGCATCGCAGCGTCAAGGCTGTGCGCCTGGTGGCGTCGGCGGCGTTCGGCGCAGGGATTCCGCTGGTGCTGCTGATCACCCTCGGCGGCTTGTTGTCGGTGGGCAACAATGATCTGGCGTCGGCGACTGACCCGATCGTGGCGATCCGGGACATGTTGCCGACGTGGATGGCCGTGCCGTACCTGATCACCGCGTTCGGTGGTCTGCTGCTGTCGAACAACCTGTCGGTGTACTCCGCCGGCCTGACCACGCTGACCTTGGGCCTCAAGGTCAAACGCGTCTACGCGGTGGTGGTCGACATCGTCGCGATCTTCGCCGGCTCGATCTACTTCATGCTGATCGCCGACAGTTTCTACGGCCCGTTCATTACCTTCATTTCCCTGCTGGCAGTGCCGATCACCGCATGGGTGGGGATTTTCGTCGTCGATCTGATTCACCGTCACTACTACAGCCCCAAAGACCTGCTCGACGTCAGCCCGAGCAGCGCCTACTGGTATCGCGGCGGCATCGAGTGGCGCGCGTTTGGCGCCTGGGCGATCGCCATCGTCCTTGGTTTCAGCTTCACCACCATCGGCACCACGGCAGAAAACGTCTGGTTCAAGGGCTTTCTGTCCGACTCCTGGCTGGGCCACAACGGCCTCGGCTGGATCGTGACCTTCGTCGTCGCCGGTGGCATTTACCTGATACTTGGCGGTGCGAAAGATCGCCGCGCCGCGCAACCCGAGAATGCTCATGCCTAAGATGCTGCACACCGGCCAGGTCATCATCGACCTGGTCATGGCCGTGGATAAACTGCCGCAGATTGGCGGCGACGTGCTGGCGCAGTCGGCAGGGTTCGAAGCCGGTGGCGGCTTCAACGTGATGGCCGCTGCGGTGCGTAACGGTCTGCCGGTGGTTTACCTCGGTCGCCATGGCACGGGGCGTTTCGGTGACCTGGCGCGCCAAGCGATGCAGGCGGAAGGTATCTGCATCGGCATCCGCGCACCGGCCGAGCGCGACACCGGTCTGTGCGTGGCGCTGACCGATGCGTCGGCTGAACGCAGTTTCATTTCCTATATCGGCGCTGAAGGTGAGGTGACCGAAGACGATTTGAACAGTGTGGCTGCCGAGCCCGGCGATTACGTTTATCTCAGCGGTTACAGTCTGCTGCACGAGGGCAAGGCGCAGGCGTTGCTCGACTGGACGCTGGCGCTGCCGGCGTCGGTCAATGTGGTGTTCGACCCGGGACCGTTGGTGGAGTCACCTGACGCGCCGATGATGCAGACGTTGCTGCCGCGCATCGATGTGTGGACCAGCAACAGCGTTGAGGCGCTGCGGTTTACCGGAGCCGATGAGATTGGTATCGCGATGGATTGCCTCGCGGAACTGCTGCCGGAAAGTGTGCTGATGGTGGTGCGCGACGGGCCGCAGGGTTGCTGGATTCAGCAGCGCGGCGAGCGCCGTCAGGTGCCGGGGTTTGCTGTGAAAGCGGTGGACAGTAATGGCGCCGGTGATGCGCATGCCGGGGTGTTTGTGGCCGGATTGGCGCAGGGGCTGGATGCACTGGAAGCGGCGCGGCGGGCGAATGCTGCGGCGGCGCTGGCGGTGACTCGCTGGGGGCCGGCGACATCGCCGGGGGCGGGTGAGGTGGATGCGTTTATCCGCGAATCCTGCGGCGACTGATGCACCGCAATCGCTGGCAAGCTGAACTGGCCTAATGATTTTGGACACTTCAATCAGGCGCTATGATGGCGTCCAAATCTGAGGTGTTCGGATATGCGTAACTCTTATTCAATTGAATTCAAACTCAAGGCTGTCGGCATGGTATTGGACGAGGGGATATCGGTTCCCGAAGTCTGTGCCAGTCTAGACATCGGCCCTACCGCGTTGCGTCGCTGGGTCGCCCAGGTTCGCAAAGAGCGCCTGGGTACAACGCCGGTGGGGGCCAAAGCGATTACAGCTGACCACCGAGAGATTCAAGAACTCAAAGCCTTGCTCAGGCAAAAAGACCGGGATATTGAAATCCTAAAAAAAGCCAGTGCTCTGCTGCTATTGGACGCCAAAGATCATTCTCATTGATCAATGAGCTGGCAGAGCTATACGGCGTTAACGACTGTTGCCGTGTGTTTGATGTTTGCCGCAGCAGCTTTTATGCCTGGCGTCAGCGCCAAGGCAAGGTGAGTCCTGAGCGGGAGAAACTCAAAGCCATGCTGGTTGAGCATCATAAGGAATCGAGAGCATCGGCCGGGGCACGCACCCTTTCCCGGGAACTACAGGCCAAAGGACATCGAGTCGGGCGGTACATGGCTCGTAGTTTGATGCGTGAAGCCGGAGTGACTAGCCGTCAGCGCCGGCGCCATAAATACAAATCATCAGGCGTAGAGGCTTTGGTCGCACCGCACGTGCTCAAGCGCCAGTTCGATGTCACATCAATCAATGAGGTGTGGTGCGCCGATGTCACGTATATCAAGGTCGGCACCCGGTGGATGTATTTCGCTGCGGTTTTGGATCTCTTCGCCCGCCGACTGGTGGGTTGGGCGTTTTCAATGATCTCGGATGCGGAACTGACCTGTGAGGCCTTACGAATGGCCGTTGAGTTGCGAGGCAGACCTAAAGACGTGCTGTTTCACTCCGATCAAGGCTGCCAGTACACCAGCCATAAATTCAGGAATGAGCTGCTAGCGCACGGGCTGAGGCAGAGCATGAGTCGCAAGGGAGAGTGTTGGGACAACGCACCGATGGAGCGTTTCTTTGGAAGTCTGAAATCGGAGTGGGTACCTGAAGCGGGGTACCGCTCCGAGTACGAAGCACGGGTTGATTTGCAGCGCTACCTAATGCGCTACAACAACACCAGACTCCATAGCTACAACAACTACCGGTCACCGGTCGCCATGGAGAAAATGGCGGCCTGAAAAACCCTAACTGGTGTCCAATATTACTTGACCAGTTCAAGCCAGCTCCCACAGGGTCTTCGTGTGTAAGTGTAATAGTGCAACTACCCGAAAAATCTGTGGGAGCTGGCTTGCCAGCGATGAGGCCATCAGACTTAACCTGCCTTGCGCAACGCCTCAATCAACTCCTGCTTGCGCATCGAAGAGCGTCCCGGAATATTCTTCGCTCGGGCTTCCTTCATCAAGCTATCGACAGTCTGCGTATCCTTCGAAGTCTCGCTATCGCGTGAATGGCCCTTGCGGCTAGCCACCGCACGGCGCGATGACTCTTTGCGCTCTTCCGACTTGGCACTTGCAGGCTTCTTGCGCCCTGAGCCGCCGGACTTTTCGCCACCGCCGGATTGCTTGTTCACCGTCGCCCAGGCACGCGCCTCAGCTTCATCTTTCGACACGCCCTTTTTCTCATAGCTGTCTTCGATGTGCTCGGCTTTGCGCTTCTGTTCGCTGGTGTATTTGTCTTTGCTTCCACGAGGCATGGGATTTCTCCTTGCGTCAGGATGTGCTGCGTTACGCCGAAGGCTGCGAATCACTCGAGACGAATTACCCGTTCGAAGTCGAAGATCCGCAGCCCCAACCAGCGTCAGCTATCGAGTTTCTTCGCCGCTTCAACCCCGGCTGAACTGAGCTTGATCGGCAGGTTCAGCGAGTGCTCACCGGCTTCGCTGCAGGTCACATGACCATGGTGAATCAGCCCGCGATCCTGCAGGGCGGCGAGGGCGCTGGCCACGACTTTCTCGCCCCGGTAATTGTCCAGCACCTCCTTGCCCAAGCCGTTGGGATGCGCGTGCAGCAGGCGGGTGAGAACTTCTTTTTCCAGGTCTTTGTCGACGTTCATGGTTACCTCTTCATGGGAGTGAATAGGGCGCTCGCGTCGGCGAACTACTGACCGGCACCTTCGGAACCGGAGCCACCGGTGGTGGTTTTCGAGCCGACACCGGGGCCGGCATTGTCAGGCGGAGTGGCAGGAGAGTCAGGCGTGTTCATGCCACCCTGACGGCCCGGATCGCTGCCTTGTGTGCGCGGATCGGTGCCGGTGGCGGGTGGCTGATTGATCAGCGGCACGCCGGAACCATCGGTATTCATACCGGGAGCACTGTTGATGGCGGGCGCGCGTGGCGGGGTCGGATCGGTAGGGCCAGTGCCCGCTGCCGTGGACGAGGCGGCGAATACCGCAGGGCAGAGCAGGGCGCTGAAGACTAAAGCGGTCAACCTTGACGGGATCATAGGGCTTCTCCAGTGATTGGAATCCTTACACTGGGTTGGTCAGCCCTGATGAAGGATTGGTGCCTGATGATCGACGAACGGTCTTCTCCGGGGTCGCATCTCTGTTGTTCAGACGATGCCAATCTTTAGTGTTTCCATCGGTGCAAAACAGTTAACGGTCATAAGCATCCTTTCAGAACGTGCGCTATCAACTGTGGGAGCGAGCCTGCTCGCGAAGGCATTTTGTCAGTTGACTCGAGGCTGACTGGAAGGACGCGTTCGCGAGCAGGCTCGCTCCCACAGGGGCAACGGCGTTCGCCCGATCGGGCAGGTCAGTATGTTTGCCATGTGACGAGCGCCGCTGCGCGCCTTAGTATGGCGCTTTAATTTGCAGACAAGGCCCGTCCATGACGATCGAAATCCGCCCGGCGACCCCCAGCGATGCGCCGCAAATCCTCGCCTTCATCACCGAACTGGCAGATTTCGAAAAGGCCCGTCACGAAGTCATCGCCAGCGTCGCCGACATCGAACGTAGCCTGTTCGGCGAAGGCGCGACCGCCCATGGCCTGATTTGCCTGCGCGACGGCTTGCCGATCGGCTTCGCGGTGTTCTTCTTCAGCTATTCAACGTGGCTGGGCAGCAACTGCCTGTACCTCGAAGACCTTTACATCACCCCCGAACAACGCGGTGGCGGCGCCGGCAAAACCCTGCTGCGCCACCTGGCGAAAATCGCCTGCGCCAACGACTGCGGCCGCTTCGAATGGAGCGTGCTGGAATGGAACACCCCAGCCATCGAATTCTACAAATCTCTCGGCGCACAACCGCAGGAGGAATGGGTGCGGTATCGCATGGATGGCAAGGTGTTGCGAGAGTTTGCTGAAGGAAATTGACGCCTGAAAGATCGCAGCCGTCGGCAGCTCCTGTTCACCTCTGTAGGAGTTGCCGAAGGCTGTGATCTTTTTTTGTTTATATCCCAAAATATGGGATTGATATTTATATATTGAGATTTTAGCCCGCCCGGGTTTATAGTCCGTCGCACTCACTGCCAAAAACAAAACAGGTGAAGCGATGCAGGCGCAATTGATCGCGCTCGATTGGGGGACGACCTCATTACGTGCTTACAAACTCGCGGCGGACGGTGTGGTGCTGGAGCAGCGTGCGCTGTCGTCCGGGATCATGCAGTTGCCCAAGACCCCGCGAATCATCCACGGCCGTGAATGCGCCGATGGTTTTGAACTGGCCTTCGACGAGGCCTGCGGTGACTGGCTCGATGCGCAGCCGGATCTGCCGGTGATCGCTTGCGGCATGGTCGGCAGTGCGCAGGGCTGGCGCGAAGCGCCTTACTGCGAAACGCCAGCCGACGTCGCCCATCTCGGAAATTCCCTACAAACCGTTGTCAGTCTGCGCGGTACGCCGGTGCATATCGTCCCGGGCGTGATCCAGCGTTCGCGTCTGCCGAATGTAATGCGCGGCGAAGAAACCCAAGTCCTCGGCGTGCTGCAAAGTCTGCCGGTCGAGGCGGGTGATGATCTGCTGATCGGCCTGCCTGGCAGCCACTCGAAGTGGGTGGAGGTGGTCGATGGCCGCATCACCCATTTCGACACGTTCATGACCGGCGAAGTGTTTGCCGTGCTCAGCGAGCACAGCATTCTCGGCCGTACCCAACAACCGAGCGCGACCTTCGATGCGCAGGCGTTCGATCGCGGCGTGCAAATCGCGCTGTCGACAGATGCCGAGCTCGGTGTGCTGTCGACCTTGTTCAGCGCCCGCACCCTCGGCCTGACCGGTGAATTGAGCCCGACTGCTCAGGCGGACTATCTGTCCGGCCTGATGATCGGCCATGAGCTGGCCGCGCTCGCCAATGTGCAGCGGCGCCGGCGCAATCAAGCGAATCTTCCAGCGATCGTGCTCATCGGCAATGCGCTTCTGTGCGCACGCTATCAACGCGCCCTCGACGCCTGCGGCTTTGCTCGGGTGACGCTGGCCGAGCAGGCCACCGAGCGTGGCCTGTGGCAACTGGCGCGTGCCGCCGGACTGATCGATTCCTCATCCCGTTAACCCTGACTGGAGGCCTGACATGCTCAAGCAAGCACTGGCACAAAACGGTCTGATCGCGATTCTGCGTGGCCTGCAACCGCAGGAAGCGGCGGCTGTCGGAGAAGTCCTTTATTCCGCCGGATTTCGCGTCATCGAAGTACCGCTCAATTCCCCATCGCCGTACGAAAGCATCCGCATCCTGCGTGATGCGCTGCCCGCCGATTGCCTGATCGGTGCCGGCACGGTGCTCAGCCCCGAGCAGGTCGAGCAGGTCAAAGCGGCTGGCGGCCAAGTGATCGTCATGCCGCACAGCGATGCCAAGGTATTGCGCGCGGCGAAAGCGGCGGGGCTGTTCCTGTCGCCGGGTGTGGCCACGCCGACCGAAGCCTTCGCCGCACTGGCTGAGGGCGCGGACATTCTCAAGCTGTTTCCGGCCGAACAAATGAACCCGGCGGTCGTCAAGGCCTGGCTGGCGGTGTTGCCAGCCGGCACGGTGCTGGCGCCGGTCGGCGGCATTACGCCGGACAACATGCAGGCCTTTATCGACGCCGGTGTGAAAGGTTTCGGCCTCGGTTCCGGTCTGTTCAAACCGGGCATGACGCCCGAGCAGGTGGCGGTCAATGCCAAGGCCTACGTGGCTGCCTGGAAAGCCCTGAGTTAAGACTTTTGGGCGCTGTGTGCGCTGCATCTAATAAAAGCTGCATTTACAAAAGAGAGCAGAGATGAAAATCACCAAACTCACGACCTTCATCGTTCCGCCGCGCTGGTGCTTCCTCAAGGTCGAAACCGACGAGGGCGTGACCGGTTGGGGCGAGCCCGTGGTCGAAGGGCGCGCGCACACGGTTGCCGCGGCGGTGGAAGAATTGTCCGACTACCTGATCGGCAAAGACCCACGCAATATCGAAGACATCTGGACCGTGCTCTATCGCGGTGGCTTCTACCGTGGCGGCGCGATTCACATGAGCGCGCTGGCCGGTATCGATCAGGCGTTGTGGGACATCAAGGGCAAGGCCCTCGGCGTGTCGGTCAGCGATCTGCTCGGTGGCCAGGTGCGCGACAAGATTCGCGTGTATTCGTGGATCGGCGGCGACCGTCCGGCGGACACCGCGCGTGCGGCGAAAGAAGCAGTGAGCCGTGGTTTCACTGCGGTAAAAATGAACGGCACCGAAGAACTGCAGTTCCTCGACACTTTCGAGAAAGTCGACCTCGCCTTGGCCAACGTTGCCGCCGTGCGTGATGCGGTCGGGCCGAACGTCGGTATCGGCGTCGATTTCCACGGCCGCGTGCACAAGCCGATGGCCAAGGTGCTGATGAAGGAGCTCGACCCGTACAAGCTGATGTTCATCGAAGAGCCGGTGCTCAGCGAAAACTACGAAGCGCTGAAAGAACTGGCGCCGCTGACCAGCACGCCGATTGCCCTCGGCGAACGGTTGTTCTCGCGCTGGGACTTTAAACGGGTGTTGAGCGAAGGCTACGTCGACATTATCCAGCCGGATGCCTCCCACGCTGGCGGCATCACCGAAACCCGCAAGATCGCCAACATGGCCGAAGCCTACGACGTCGCGCTGGCGCTGCATTGCCCGCTGGGACCGATCGCGCTGGCTGCCTGTTTGCAACTCGACGCGGCTTGTTACAACGCGTTTATCCAAGAGCAGAGCCTGGGCATCCATTACAACGAGAGCAACGACTTGCTCGACTATGTGAAGGATCCGCGCGTGTTCGACTACGACCAAGGTTTCGTGAAGATTCCGAACGGCCCGGGGCTGGGCATCGAGATCAACGAGGAATACGTGATCGAACGCGCCGCCGTCGGCCACCGCTGGCGCAACCCGATCTGGCGCCATGCCGATGGCAGCTTTGCCGAGTGGTGATCTCCTGATTCAGCACTGATCCCTGTGGGAGCGAGCCTGCTCGCGAATGCAATGTCACATCCGCCATCCATGTGACTGACCCGACGCTTTCGCGAGCAGGCTCGCTCCCACAGTTTGATCTCCAGGGAGAGGAGATCTGCGTCATGACCTCAACAAACATAAAAAGAGGCATCTCTCATGCAAACGCACACCCTCTCCGGGCAGGCGTCTTTAGTCACGCCTAGCCGCAAGCGATTTTTCATCATGGTGTTGCTGTTCATCACCGTGGTCATCAACTACCTCGACCGCAGCAACCTGTCGATTGCCGCGCCGGCGCTGACCAGTGAGCTGGGCATCGATCCGGTTCATGTCGGTCTGATCTTCTCCGCGTTCGGCTGGACCTACGCTGCCATGCAGATCCCCGGCGGCTGGCTGGTCGATCGCGTGCCGCCGCGCATCCTTTACAGCGTCGCGCTGCTGCTGTGGTCGGTGGCCACGGTGATGCTCGGTTTCGTCAGCAGCTTCATCGCGCTGTTCGTGCTGCGCATGGCCGTCGGTGCGCTGGAAGCGCCGGCCTATCCGATCAACAGCCGCGTGGTCACCACCTGGTTCCCTGAGCGCGAGCGCGCCACGGCGATCGGTTTCTACACTTCCGGACAGTTTGTCGGTCTGGCTTTCCTGACCCCGGTGCTGGCGTGGCTGCAACATGAATTCGGCTGGCACATGGTGTTCGTCGCCACCGGCGCGGTGGGCATTCTCTGGGCGCTGATCTGGTACGCGGTGTATCGCGAGCCGCGCGATTTCAAAGGCACTAACCAAGCGGAAATCGACCTGATCCGCGAAGGCGGCGGGCTGGTCGATATTCAGGCCGAAGCGGCCAAGGTCAAAGCCAAATTCAGCTGGACCGATCTGGGCATCGTCCTCAGCAAACGCAAGTTGTGGGGTATCTACCTCGGCCAGTTCTGTCTGAACTCGACGCTGTGGTTCTTCCTCACCTGGTTCCCGACCTATCTGGTGAAATACCGCGGCATGGACTTCATCAAGTCCGGCCTGCTTGCATCGCTGCCATTTCTTGCCGCTTTCGTCGGTGTGTTGTGCTCGGGATTCTTTTCCGACTTCCTGATCCGGCGCGGCTACACCGTGGGCTTCGCACGCAAGTTGCCGATCATTGGCGGGCTGCTGATTTCGACCTCGATCATCGGCGCCAATTTTGTCGAGTCGACGCCGCTGGTGATTGCCTTCCTCGCCCTGGCATTTTTCGGCAACGGGCTGGCGTCGATCACCTGGTCGCTGGTGTCGACGCTGGCGCCGGCGCGTTTGCTCGGTCTGACCGGTGGCGTGTTCAACTTCATCGGCAACCTGTCGGCGATTGCTACGCCGATTGTGATCGGCTTCCTTGCCAGTGGCGATTCGTTCGCTCCGGCGATCACCTACATCGCCGTGCTCGCGCTGGTCGGTGCCTTGTCCTACGTGCTGCTGGTGGGCAAGGTCGAGCGTATCGAGTTGTAGTGCTCAGCGTCGGGCGACCATAATGCCGCCCGTTCCTTCGCTCAACGGTAAAAAGGCTGGATATGCAGGAAGACGCCCCGGAAAAAACCAAGGACGCCGCGCCCACCGGCACCCAGACGCTGCTGCGCGGCCTCGGTGTGGTGCAGGCGGTGGCCAGTGGCGCGCGTGATCTCAAGGAGATTGCCCGGCTGATCGGTACCACGCGCAGCACTACCCATCGTCTGGCCAGCTGTCTGGTCGACGAGCGTTATCTGCGCGTGGTGCCGCAAATCGGTTATCTGCTCGGGCCGAAACTGATCGAACTGGGCTTCCAGGCCCGCGAAGAGTTGCCACTGGTGACCCTGGCCGGGCCGTATCTGGACGAGCTCTCGGCGCTGACCGGCGACACGGTGCATTTGGGGATCAGGGAAGGCGACGAAGTGCTGTACCTGCTGAAGAATCCAGGGCGCAACGGCCCGGAAATGCGCTCACGGGTTGGCCATCGCATGCCGCTGGTACGCACCGGGATCGGCAAGGCCTTGATGCTCGATGATTCGCCGCAGGATTGGCGGCGGCTGTACGACATCAGCCTGCCGGCGGGTGGCAAAAGTCAGTTCTGGCCGCAGCATCCGCAGCAATCGTGGGAGCAGCTGGAGCAGCGCATGGGCGAATACGTTGCCGGTGGCTACGCGTTCGATCTGGAAGACAACGAACCGTCGATCCGCTGTGTGGCGGCGCCGATTCGTGATGCGAGCAAGGGCATAGTCGCCGCGATCAGTATCGCCAGCACCGTGCCGTACATGCCGCTGGAAAAAATGGCCGAGTTGATCCCCCTGCTCAAAGGGGTCACAACCCGGCTGTCGGCGGAGCTTGGTTTGAAGGTATAGCCCTAAGGTTTAGGCCTTCAGCGTCGCCATGTCGATGACGAAGCGGTACTTCACATCACCGGCAATCATCCGCGCATAGGCTTCATTGATATTGCGGATGTCGAGCATTTCGATGTCGCAGGTGATGTTGTGCTCGGCGCAGAAATCCAGCACTTCCTGGGTTTCGGCGATACCACCGATCAAGGAGCCGGCCAGTACGCGACGGCTCATCACCAGTTTGCCGGCGTGGACGGGCGGGTTCACCGGCTCGATCAGGCCGACCAGAATGTGCACACCGTCGAAACGCAAGGTATCGAGGTACGGGTTCAAATCGTGTTGCACCGGAATGGTATCGAGCAGGAAGTCGAAGTAGCCGGCAGCGGCCTTCATCTGCTCGGCATCGGTGGAGACGATGACGTGATCGGCGCCCTGACGGCGACCTTCTTCAGCCTTGCTCGCCGAACGGGTGAACAGTGTCACTTCCGCGCCCATGGCCTTGGCGAACTTGATGCCCATGTGGCCGAGGCCACCCATGCCGAGAATGCCGACCTTGTCACCGGCCTTGACGCCGTAGTGCTTGAGCGGCGAGTAGGTGGTGATGCCGGCGCAGAGAATCGGTGCGGCGCTGGCCAGTGCGAGTTTCTCGGGGATGCGCACAACGAAGTGTTCGCTGACCACGATGCTGTCCGAATAACCGCCCATGGTGTTGCTGCCATCAACCCGATCCGGGGTGGCGTAGGTCATGGTCGGGCCTTCGAGGCAATATTGCTCGAGGTTCGCCTGACAGGCTTCGCAGCTGCGGCAGGAGTCGACCATGCAGCCTACGCCAACCAGATCGCCTACCTTGTGACGGGTGACATTCGCACCGACTGCGGTGACTTTTCCGACGATCTCATGGCCAGGCATCAGCGGATAAACGGCGATGCCCCATTCGTTGCGTGCCTGATGGATGTCGGAATGGCAGACGCCGCAGTAGAGAATTTCGATCGCCACGTCGTCGGCGCGCGGGCTGCGGCGTTCGAATTTCATCGGGGCGAGGGGCGTGGTGGCCGATTGGGCGGCATAGCCGATGGCGGTGTACATGAAGGACCTCGCAAAAACAGTGACAAGTGAGGCGGTGAATTCTGGCCGTCAGACGCGGGTGCGGCCATGACGATTTCTCCGGGTCTCATGCCTAATCCTCCGGCATGCGGGTTTCGGCGATCGCATTGGTCAGCGGATCTGCGATGATGTTTTCATCCCCTTTTCCGTGAATTTTACGAAGACCTATTCGATGCAGTTGACCCGTCATCTTGATGCCAATGCCCGGCTGGTTTCGCTGATCGAACCGCTGGCGCTGCGCGATGGCTACAGCCAGACCGGCCTGCCCGGTGTGCAGATCCTGCGCGCCAGTTGCGACGTCGCCCGTGGCCCGCACATTTACGAGCCGAGCCTGATGATCATCGCCCAGGGCAGCAAACTGGCGTTCCTCGGCCCACGAACCATGGAATACGGCGCCGGGCATTACCTGATCCAGGCGCTGCCGGTGCCGTTCGAATGTGAAACTTTTGCCTTGCCCGATGCGCCATTGCTCGGTGTGTCGGTGGCGATTGATCGCGTCCTGCTCGGCGAATTGGTGCTGGCTATGGGGCTGGCGCCGGGTCGGCATATTCCGGCGCAGACGCCGGAGTCGATGACCTCGGTGGTGCTTGACGATGGCATGCGCGGTTGTGTCGAACGGCTGCTTAGCTGTCTGCACGATCCGCTGGAATGCCAGATTCTCGGCCCGGCGCGGGTCCGCGAGTTGTTGTTCGTTGCGTTGCGCGGGCCGCAGGCGGATGTATTGCGTGCGTTGGTCGAGCAACAAGGGCAATTCGCCCGGGTGGCGGCGTCGATCAGCCATCTGCATGCGCATTACACCGAGCCGCTCAATGTCGAGACACTGGCCAGTTGCGCGAACATGAGCGTGTCGACGTTTCATGAGCATTTCAAGCGCAGCACACTGTTGTCGCCGGTGCAGTATCTCAAGCGTTTGCGCTTGTTGAAGGCGCAGACGCTGCTGGTGGCGGAGGGGCTGGGTGTCGCGCAGGTGGCGCATCGGGTGGGGTATCAGAGCACGTCGCAGTTCAGCCGCGAGTACAAGCGTTACTTCGAACGCAGTCCGGGGGATGAGCGCGCTGCCTGATCCGCCGATACTCCCTGTGGGAGCGAGCCTGCTCGCGAAGGCGCTGGATCAGTCGACATCATCTTCATATGACACACCGCTTTCGCAAGCAGGCTCGCTCCCACAGTTGTTTTGTGGTGTCAGGGGAATTTTGGGCAACAAAAAGGCCCCCATTTCGGGAGCCTTGTTGTTCAGCGTTTCGTCTTACATGTTCGGGTAAGTCGGGCCGCCGGCACCTTCCGGCGCCACCCAGGTGATGTTCTGCGCAGGGTCCTTGATGTCACAGGTCTTGCAGTGCACGCAGTTCTGGGCGTTGATCTGGAAGCGCTTCTCGCCATCTTCCTTGGTGATCACTTCGTATACGCCGGCCGGGCAGTAACGCTGCGCCGGTTCGTCGTACAACGGCAGGTTTTTGCTGATCGGGATGCTCGGATCGGTCAGCTTCAAGTGGCACGGCTGCTCTTCTTCGTGGTTGGTACCAGAGATGAACACCGAGCTGAGTTTGTCGAAACTCAGTTTGCCGTCGGGTTTCGGATAGTCGATCTTCTTGCAGTCGGCCGCGAGCTTGAGGCAGGCGTAATCCGGCTTGGTGTCGCGCAGGGTGAACGGCAGTTTGCCGCCGAAGATGTTCTGGTCCAGCCAGTTGAAACCACCGCCGATGATCGCGCCGTACTTGTGGATCGCCGGGCCGAAGTTACGGCTGGCGAACAGTTCTTCATGCAGCCAGCTGTTCTTGAATGCGTCGACGTAAGTGGTCAATTCGACGGTGCAGTCCTGCTCGGCGAACAACGCATCGGCCACCGATTCCGCCGCGAGCATGCCGGACTTCATCGCGGTGTGGCTGCCTTTGATCTTGGCGAAGTTCAGGGTGCCGAGGTCGCAACCGATCAGCGCGCCGCCCTTGAAGACCATTTTCGGCAGCGAGTTCAGGCCGCCCTTGGCGATGGCGCGGGCGCCATAGCTGACGCGCTTGCCGCCTTCAAGATATTGCTTGAGCACCGGGTGATGCTTGAGGCGCTGGAACTCATCGAACGGCGACAGGTAAGTGTTGCTGTAGGACAGGTCGACGATCAGACCGACCACCACCTGATTGTTTTCCAGGTGATAGAGGAACGAGCCGCCGGTGTTCTCGGTGCCCATGATGTCCAGCGGCCAGCCGGCGGTGTGCACCACCAGGCCTGGCTGATGCTTGGCCGGGTCGATTTCCCAGATCTCTTTCAGACCAATGCCGTAATGCTGCACGTCGGCATCGCTGTCGAGGTTGTAGCGCTTGATCAGTTGCTTGCCGATGTGGCCACGGCAGCCTTCGGCGAACAGCGTGTATTTGCCACGCAGTTCCATGCCCGGGGTGTACAGGCCTTCTTTCGGATGGCCTTCACGGTCGACGCCCAGATCACCGGTGATGATCCCGCGTACCACGCCGTTTTCATCGATCAACGCTTCCTGAGCGGCGAAGCCCGGGTAGATTTCCACACCGAGGTTTTCCGCCTGCTGAGCCAGCCAGCGGCACAGGTTGCCCAGGGAGATGATGTAGTTGCCTTCGTTGTGCATGGTCTTGGGCACAAAGAAGTCAGGAATCTTCTGCGCGCTGTCAGCGTTTTTCAGCACGAAAATGTCATCGCGTGTGACGGGCGTGTTCAGCGGCGCGCCGAGCTCTTTCCAGTCCGGGAACAGTTCGTTCAGGGCGCGGGGTTCGAATACCGCACCGGAGAGGATGTGTGCACCGACTTCGGAGCCTTTTTCGACCACGCAGACGCTGATTTCCTTACCGGCGTCAGCGGCCTTCTGCTTCAAGCGGCAGGCGGCGGACAGACCAGCGGGGCCGGCACCGACGATGACGACGTCGAATTCCATGTATTCGCGTTCCACAGGCTATCTCCTACTCAAGGCTCAACAGTTTTTTTTCTAATATGGAGGTTTGATCTCGCATCCGTATTGCCTTTACGTTAACGTCAAAGGGAATATTGGCGAATCCACCTTTCTCTCTAGGCGGCGCATTATATCTACACCACTCCGAGCGTCCAATACAAACGTTTGTTTGAATCGCCTCCAGCCCTGATAAATCAAAGAAGCGCGGCTTATGACAGGGCATTTTGGCGTATTGACCAGAATGGGCGTTCCGGTCAAGATACGGGCGGTTTTGCGCTCGCCGTAGGCAGACTGGCGGTTTCAAGAGCACCTCTAAAGACAGGGCACAGGCAGTAGACGGTGATGCGCAGCGCAAGTCCGGCGCGCAGTTTACACAGCGTGAGAATGAATGACCCGACAGTCACCCCTGACGAACGGTCACCTCCCTTCGCGAAGTGAATCACCTCACATTCAAGCCGGCGTTTTTAGAGGTGCCCTTGTCGCCCGATGAGCATCATCCGCCAGGTTCGCCTAGGCGACTTTCTTTTCACCGGAGAGTAACGAGGAATCCATGAAGGTTCTTGTAGCTGTCAAACGCGTTGTGGATTACAACGTCAAGGTCCGCGTCAAGGCGGACAATTCCGGCGTCGACCTCGCCAACGTCAAGATGTCGATGAACCCATTCTGCGAAATCGCCGTGGAAGAAGCCGTACGCCTGAAAGAGAAGGGCGTTGCGACTGAAATCGTCGTCGTCTCCATCGGCCCGACCACCGCTCAGGAGCAGCTGCGTACCGCACTGGCTCTGGGTGCCGACCGCGCCATCCTCGTCGAATCCGCTGAAGACCTGACCTCGCTGGCCGTGGCCAAGCTGCTCAAGGCCGTTGTCGACAAGGAACAGCCTCAGCTGGTGATCCTTGGCAAACAGGCGATCGACAGCGACAACAACCAGACCGGCCAGATGCTCGCGGCACTGAGCGGCTACGGTCAGGGCACCTTCGCTTCGAAAGTCGAAGTCTCCGGCGACAGCGTTGCCGTGACTCGCGAAATCGACGGCGGCGCGCAGACCGTTTCGCTGAAACTGCCGGCCATCGTCACCACCGACCTGCGTTTGAACGAGCCGCGCTATGCGTCCCTGCCAAACATCATGAAAGCCAAGAAGAAGCCTCTCGAAGTGCTGACTCCGGACGCTTTGGGCGTTTCCACCGCCTCCACCAACAAGACCCTGAAAGTCGAAGCGCCGGCTGCACGCAGCGCGGGCATCAAGGTCAAGTCGGTGGCTGAACTGGTTGAAAAACTCAAGAACGAAGCGAAGGTAATCTAAATGACTATCTTGGTTATTGCTGAACACGACAACAAAGTGCTGGCCCCGGCCACACTGAACACCGTGGCTGCTGCGGCAAAAATCGGCGGCGACATCCACGTTCTGGTAGCAGGTCAGGGCGCAGGCCCGGTGGCCGAAGCCGCAGCGAAAATCGCTGGCGTGAGCAAAGTCCTGAATGCTGACAACGCCGCTTACGCGCATCAGCTGCCAGAGAACGTAGCGCCGCTGGTTGCAGAGCTGGGCGCTGGCTACAGCCACATCCTCGCTGCCGCCACTTCCAACGGCAAAAACATCCTGCCGCGCGTTGCCGCTGCGCTGGACGTTGACCAGATCTCCGAGATCATTTCGGTAGAAAGCGCTGACACTTTCAAGCGTCCGATCTACGCCGGTAACGCCATCGCCACCGTGCAATCGACCGCCGCGATCAAAGTGATCACCGTGCGTGCCACCGGTTTCGATCCGGTTGCTGCTGAAGGTGGTTCGGCTGCCGTTGAAGCTGTTGGCGCTGCGCACGACGCCGGTACCTCGAGCTTCGTCAGCGAAGAGCTGGCCAAGTCCGATCGTCCTGAGCTGACCGCTGCCAAGATCGTCGTCTCTGGCGGCCGCGGCATGCAGAACGGTGACAACTTCAAACACCTGTACGCCCTGGCCGACAAGCTTGGCGCTGCTGTTGGCGCTTCGCGCGCTGCGGTCGACGCAGGTTTCGTACCGAACGACATGCAGGTCGGTCAGACCGGCAAGATCGTTGCGCCACAGCTGTACATTGCCGTCGGTATCTCCGGCGCGATCCAGCATCTGGCCGGTATGAAAGACTCCAAGGTGATCGTTGCGATCAACAAGGACGAAGAAGCGCCGATCTTCCAGGTGGCCGATTACGGCCTCGTGGCGGATCTGTTCGAAGCAGTACCTGAGCTGGAGAAGCTGGTCTAATCCTGCGGCTTCACTTATAAAGAGCCCGGCCTGTTGGTCGGGCTTTTTTTTTGTCTCGAATTTCAAGCGGGAGCGTTTAGCCATGGATCTGCGCTGCGGATGGTTGTTGGGATGGGTGCTGTTGCCAGGTCTGGCCACGGCCGCTGGCAAGTGCGAGCGCCTGGTTGTCACCGGCAGCCCGGATGCGCCGCCCTATCTGTGGCAGGACCCGCAAAATCCCAAACGCCTGATCGGCGCTAGCGCCGATTTGCTGCAGCAAGTGGCCAAGGATCTGGGCATCAAAGTTGACCTGCTCTACGCCGGCAAACGCTCGCAGGCCCTCGATGAAGTGCGCAGCGGGCGCATGGACATGCTGGCCGACGCGCCGTTGACCGTGAATGAGCTGGAAAACCTCGACTACATCCATCCGCCACTGCTGGAAAACGACTATCTGGTGTGGACGCGCAAAGGCTCGACGCTGACCTACGGCGAGGCCAGCGACCTGAAAGGCCATGCCGGGGCGGTGTCGGAAAAGTCGCGGATGACCCAGGCATTCGGCACTTTCGCCGAACAGAATCTGACCCTGACCCGCACAGCAAACCTTACCGAGGCATTACAGAAACTGCTGTTGGGCGAGGTGGAATATGTCCTCGCCGGACGTTACTCAGGCCTGGCCGCCGCGCAGACATTGGGCATGACCAGCGATCTGTTGGCGTTCGAACAACCCATCGACCGGCCGGGTCTGTTCCTCGCGGTTTCGCATAACTCGGCCTGCAACGATCCGTGGTTGCGCGGACAGCTCGCCAAAAAGATGACAGAATTGCCCGCGTCCGGACTGACGGAAGCCGCGCTGCAACGCAACATCGAGCGCTGGAAGGCGCAACAGCAACAGCCGCCACAACCTGTCAGTGCCCCAAAACAGTAGGGATTCTTAGTGAGTATTCGACCTCTTTTCGCGGCTGTGGCCGTTCTGGCCCTGGCCGGGTGCGCATCCGATCCGGCACCCAGTGAACAAATGCGTTTGACCGAACAAGCCATCGTGCAGGCCAAGGCAGTCGGCGCCACCGCTGACGAAGTGCCGGAAATGCAACTGGCCGAAACCAAGTACAACCGCGCCAAAGGCAGCATGGCCGACGAGTCCTATCGCAATGCGCGCATGCGTGCCGAGCAGGCCGAACTGGATGCACGTCTGGCCGAAGCCAAGGTGCTGACGAAAAAAAGTGAAGAGCAACTCAATGTGCTCAATACCCGCATTGTCCGCCTGCGCAAGCAGCTGCAACTGGGGGAAGCGCAATGAGCCTCAAGTCCAACGCTTTGGGCATTCTGCTCCTCGCCGGTTGCGCCAGCCTGTACGGCTGCGCTGGCCAGCACAGCGAGGCGGCGCTGCAACAGGCCGGCGCTGATTTCCAGAAGGTCAAGGAAGATTCCAACGTCCTGCGCATTGCGCCGAAAGACGTGATCCGCGCCGGCGAATCCCTGGCCCGTGCCGATCGGCTGTCGACCTATTGGGGCAGCGGTGCCGACGTGGTGCATTACGCCTACTTGAGCCAGCGCTACAGCGAAATCGCCCGCGAGCACACCAACCAGGCGCTCAACGAGGAACGCGCAGCCAAGCTCGAGCTTGAGCGTCAGCGTCTGCAACTGGCTCTGCGCGAGTCGAAGCTGCTCAGTGTGCAGCAGCAGGGCAAGTGGCTGGAGGAACAGATCGAGGCGCTGGCCACCACACAGACCGACCGGGGGCTGGTCATGACCCTCGGCGACGTGTTGTTCGACACCGGCCAGGCGGAACTGAAAAACTCGGCCAACCGTGTCGTGCTGAAGATCGTGCAGTTTCTGCAACTCAACCCCAAGCGCGTGGTGCGCATCGAGGGCTACACCGACAGCACCGGTGGCAAACAGGAAAACCTCAAACTGTCCCGCGATCGTGCGCAGTCGGTAGCTGACGTGCTGGTCGATCTGGGCATCGATGAAAAACGCATTCAGGTCGAAGGTTATGGCGACCAGTTCCCGGTTGACGCCAACGCCTCCGAGCGCGGCAGGGCGCAGAACCGCCGGGTGGAAATCGTGTTCTCCGACGAAAAAGGCCAGCTCGGCGCCGCCCGCTGAGGGCTGCGTCTCTGGAAAGCCCGGACTGTCATGCAGTGCCGGGCTTTTTTATGTCTGTCGATTGCTGCGCAAAACCGTACAGATGGGGCAGACACCCCACTGTACGGTCGAGTAATCTGGCAACTGTCCCAGTACACTTCTAAACTGTTCCGGTATTGTTTCAGACAAGAATAAAACGCCCGTGAAATCGAGTGCTGCGTCATGACCAATCTCTTGCTCTACCAACGTATTGCTCAGCAACTGGCCGAAGACATCCGCCGTGGTGTCTATCAACCGGGGGAGCGCGTGCCTTCGGTGCGCAAGATGAGTTCGCAGCTCAACGTCAGCCATGCGACGGTGTTGCAGGCTTACGCCAACCTTGAAGATCAGGGCCTGATCCGCGCTCGGCCGCAGTCGGGTTACTACGTGCACCAGACCCCAGCGCTGACCGCGCCGACGCCGGATATTGCCCGGGTCGAACGGCCGGGGCTGGTGACGCGCAGCAGCATCATTCAGCAGGTATTGGTCGAATCCCGCCGCGAAGGCGTGTTTCCGCTGGGCGCTGCGGTGCCGAGCGTCGATTATCTGCCGGTGCGCGCGCTGCATCAGCAACTGGCCAAAGTCACCCGGTTTCACAGCCCACGGGCGTTCAGCTACATGTTCAGCCCCGGCTTCGAACCGCTGCGTCGGCAAGTGGCGATCCGCATGCGTGACGCCGGCGTGGTGGTCGATCCGTCGGAAGTGGTGATTACCCACGGCTGTGTCGACGCCTTGCAGATGTCATTGCGTGTGCTGACCCGGCCGGGGGATCTGATCGCTGCCGAATCACCGACCTATTACGGCCTGCTGCAACTGGCCGATCTGCTTGGCCTGAAGGTCATCGAAATCCCCAGCGACCCCGCCACCGGCATGAGCCTGGAAGCCTTGCAACTGGCCGCCAACCAATGGTCGATCAAGGCGCTGGTGCTCACCACGCGCCTGAGCAATCCCCTCGGCGGGACCATGCCGGAAGAGCGGCAGAAACAGTTGTTGCGTCTGGCCTCGGATTTCGACATTCAGATTGTCGAAGACGATATCTACGGCGAACTGATGTTCGAGCAGGGCCGTACCAAGGCGCTGAAGGCTTACGACAGGCTGGATCGGGTGATCTACTGCTCGAGCTTCTCCAAAACCTTGTCGCCAGGTGTGCGTATCGGCTGGATGATCGCCGGCAAATACCAACAGGAAATCCAGCGCCTGCAAACCTTCAGCACCCATTCGGCGTGCAGCGTCACGCAGATGGCGATTGCCGCCTATCTGGAAAACGGCGGTTATGACCGGCATTTACGCTACATCCGCCAGGAATACCGGAAAAACCTCAGCGCGTTCCAGCTGGCGGTTCAACAGCATTTCCCTGAAGGCACGCAGATGTCCCGGCCAACGGGCGGTTTCATCCTTTGGGTGAGCTTGCCGGGGCGGGTCAACACCCAGGAATTGCATGTCCGCGCACTGCAACAAGGCATCAGCATCGCGCCGGGTCTGATCTTCAGCAACACCGAGCAGTTCAACCACTGTATCCGGCTCAATTGCGGTATTCCGTGGAATCGCGAGGCGGAGCGCGCGCTGATGACGCTGGGTCTGTTGGCCACCCAACTGTGTCAGGAAATGGCTGGCGGATTCTGAACGAGGAGGGCGCTGAGGCTTGTCATGTGACGCACAACAAGCGAGCATGTGGCCCTCTGCCGTTAGTTCGTTGGGTCCATGAAAGCCATTGTTCCTGCCGCGTGGGTATTGCTGGGTTTGTTGATGATCGGTCAGGCACCGGGTGTCCTGGCGGCCGCAGCCCAGGAAAAACCGGCAGCGACCAGTACCACGAAGAAAGCCGTCAAAACCATGGTTCCGGCAAAAAAAGCCCAGGCCAAAAAAAACGCCACGGTGAAGAAGCGTCGCCCGGTTGCCTCGAAGTCGAAATCCGCCAGCGAGGTGGCCAAGACCAAATTGCCGCCGGCAAAACTCGATCTCAGCCTGCCCAAGGATATGGTTGAAGACCTGAAGCCACAGGGCACCGTAGAACTGCCCAAACGCGAGGCGATCCTGCCGCAGATGTTTGGCGAAAAAGATAACGGCTTCCAGCTCAACGGCCGCTTGCTCAGCAATGAAATGGAGTTGCAATTGCGCAACGAAGCGCGACGCGATGTGGAAGGCGCGGCGCTGGATTTCGAATTCAAGCAATAGATGCAGCCCTCTGCAACGCGCAGAGCAGACGCTTCGTCGGAGACTGCCCGGTCATTTTTACTTATCGTTGAAAAGCCGCTTGTAGCAATTTGAAACAGCTGTTTTAGCGGTTACTCTGTTCCCCGTCTCTTTACACATCGCCCGTCGCGAGGATCTGTTCGTCATGAAATGCCGTGAAGGCTGTGGCGCTTGCTGCATTGCCCCCTCCATCAGTTCGCCGATTCCCGGCATGCCCGATGGCAAACCCGCCGGCGAACGTTGCGTGCAACTGTCGGTCGATAACCTGTGCAGCATTTTCGGCCGTCCGGAACGTCCGGCTGTCTGCTCGGGTTTCGCTGCGGATGTCGAGGTTTGCGGCAGCAGTTCGCAAGAAGCGATCAGGTTGATCGGCTGGTGGGAGCAGATGACGGCGGCATGATGTGTTCACCAACGGAACTTCAACAATAAGGAATAACACTATGGGTTCGCTGCACCGTATCGCTGTGTTGTGTGGTCTGACTGCCGTACTTGCCACTTCGGTCGTCCACGCGGAAGACTGGAAAGTTGCCAAGAACGAAGACGGCATCAAGGTTTCCCTGAGCGAAATACCCGGTTCGGATTACAAGTCCTACCAAGGCGTTGCGCTGATGAAAACCACCGTTGCCAAACTGCGCGCCTTGCAGGAAGACGTCTCCGGCGCCTGCGCGTGGATTCACGAATGCAAGAGCCAGAAACTGCTCAAGCACGAAGGCGATCTGAGCTGGACCTATTCGCAATTCAATACGCCATGGCCGGTGACCCCGCGTGATTCGGTGTTGAAGATCACCACTGTTGAGGGCGCCGATGGCAGCCTGACCCGTAATCTTGAGGGCGTGCCGACCTATCTGCCGGAAGAAAAAGGCTTCGTGCGGGTCCAGCAAGTCAAAGGCTTCTGGAAGTTCGTGCCTAAAGGCGATCAGGTTGAAGTGACTTACCAGGTGCACACCGAGCCGGGCGGTAGCGTGCCGGCCATGGTCGCCAACAAGTTTGTGGTGGATGCGCCATTCAATACCCTGAAAGCGCTGAAAGAACGCGCCGAGAAATAATCAGTTGGCTGTAAGCAAAACGCCCCGAACCATTCGGGGCGTTTTGTTTTGTCTCTAAATTGTATTTCCAGATATGCGTTGCACGAAATTTTCACAAAGTCTCCAAGACAATTCGCCCGCACTTGTTGACTGCCATTGCGTTGCCAGCCTTCGAATGAAAGTCTCGAAGGGCTGGGCAGTAATCAATGGCAATGGTGTGAACGATCGTGCAACATTTGCGCACCGCGCACGCCCCGGGGTCTGGATTGACCAATAGAGGGCATGGCGCCGCTGTATTTTTGCAACTTCAACTTCCAATGGGTCCTAAAACGACATGGCAAACCCGGACGCCCTGAGTCAGCAGCGATCTTCTGCTCGTCTGCTGCAACCGACCGTCAAATCGCATCTGGCCTACACGCTGCTGTGCGCGCTGGTCATGATGGTGATGTTTTCCGCGCTGCGCCTCGCGCTGCTGGTCTACAACCGCGAGATGATCCTCGACACCCCGGCCGCGACCTTCCTTGAAGCGTTCGTCAACGGTCTGCGTTTCGACCTGCGCCTGGTGGTCTACCTGTGCATTCCGCTGGTGCTGGCGCTGTTCAGTGCCCGGGCCATGGCCGCGCGCGGTTTCTTCCGTCTGTGGCTGACCGTCGCCTCGAGCATCGCGCTGTTCCTCGGCCTGATGGAAATGGACTTCTACCGCGAGTTTCACCAGCGCCTCAATGGTCTGGTGTTCCAGTACGTGAAGGAAGACCCGAAAACCGTAATGAGCATGCTCTGGTACGGTTTCCCGGTGGTGCGCTACGTGCTGGCGTGGGTAATCGGCACGGTCATTCTGACCCTGGCGTTCAAAGGTGCCGACCGCGCCACCCGCCCGCGCGGACCGTTCAGCGGCGGCAGCGTCAGCTCCCGTCAGGTTGCGCCGTGGTACACCCGCCTGGCGGTATTCGTGGTCTGCCTGCTGATCTGCGTGGTCGCCGCTCGCGGCACCCTGCGTCAGGGCCCGCCGATGCGCTGGGGTGACGTCTACACCACCGATTCCAACTTCGCCAACCAGCTCGGCCTCAATGGCACGCTGTCGCTGGTCGCCGCAGCCAAGGCGCGCATGGGCGAAGACCGCGACAATATCTGGAAAGCCACGCTGCCTCAGGAACAGGCGCAGCAAGTGGTGCGCGACATGCTGCTGATGCCGGACGACAAACTGGTCGATGCCGACATCGCCGCTGTTCGCCGCGACTACATGCCGCCGGCCGACAAGACCCTGCCGATCAAGAACGTCGTGGTGATCCTGATGGAAAGCATGGCCGGTCACTCGGTCGGTGCTTTGGGCGCGCCGGGCAATATCACCCCGTACCTGGACAAGCTGTCGAAGGAAGGTCTGCTGTTCGACCGTTTCTTCTCCAACGGCACCCACACCCATCAGGGCATGTTCGCGACCATGGCCTGCTTCCCCAACCTGCCAGGTTTCGAATACCTGATGCAGACCCCGGAAGGCAGCCACAAACTGTCCGGCCTGCCGCAGCTGCTCAGCGCCCGCGACTATGACGACGTCTACGTCTATAACGGCGACTTCGCCTGGGACAACCAGTCGGGCTTCTTCAGCAACCAGGGCATGACCAACTTCGTTGGCCGCAATGACTTCGTCAACCCGGTGTTCTCCGATCCGACCTGGGGCGTGTCCGACCAGGACATGTTCGATCGTGGCCTGCAAGAACTGAAGGCGCGGGAAAACGGCAAGCCGTTCTACGCGCTGCTGCAAACCCTGTCCAACCACACACCGTACGCCTTGCCGACGCCATTGCCGGTCGAGCGCGTGACTGACCGTGGCAGCCTCAACGAACACCTGACCGCCATGCGCTACTCCGATTGGGCACTCGGCCAGTTCTTCGAGAAGGCGCGCAAAGAGAAGTACTTCAACGAAACCCTGTTCGTCATCGTCGGCGACCACGGCTTCGGCAACGAGCGCCAGATCACCGAAATGGACCTGGGCCGCTTCAACGTGCCGATGCTGATGATTGCCCCGGGCATTCAGCAGAAGTTCGGTACCCGCGACCACACCGTGGGCACGCAGATCGACATCGTACCGACCATCATGGGCCGTCTCGGTGGCGAAGTGCGTCACCAGTGCTGGGGCCGTGACCTGCTCAACTTGCCGCAGGGCGATACCGGTTTCGGTGTGATCAAGCCTTCGGGCAGCGAACAGACCACCGCCATTGTCACCGCCGAACAGATTCTGGTGCTGCCGCGTGACAAGGACATGGGCCCGAAAATCTGGCAATACCAGCTCGGCGCCAACCCGCACGCCGAAGTAGTGCCGGACGCGCCGCGCACTGCCGAACTCAAACTCAAACTTGAGGCGTTCCTGCAAACCGCGACCAAGAGCCTGCTCGATAACACCGCCGGTGTTATTCATGGCAAGCCGGACTGATCACTTCTTAAAGTCCACGCAATAAAAAAGAGGCCCTTGAACAAGGGCCTCTTTTTTTACCGCGTCAAATCGTCATATCTTGCCGAGTAACAACAGCACCAGCAGCACGACCAACACCACGCCGATAATGCCCGACGGGCCATAACCCCAACTTCTTGAGTGCGGGAAGACCGGCAGACCACCGATCAGCAACAGGATCAGGATGATGATTAGAATTGTGCCCATGGGTGATTTCCTTGTTCAGAGTCTGGAAGAGTCTTGATGCTCAGTGGGCAGCTGGAGAGCAACTAAATTCCAGCCGGCTTATATGTTCCGACTTGCGCCGATGAAAAATAATTCAATGTTTTTTTAATGTATTTGGATTGGCTGGTTATTTCCTTTAAAGCAAAAAAGCAAAAGATCGCAGCCTTCGGCAGCTCCTACAGGAGACCATCCCCAAAACGATGACGGCTGGAATCTTTTGATCCTCCATTCAGCAACTGGATGGAGCGTGGGTGAACGAAGTTCCTTCGCTACACTCGGCTCATCTTTCCCGGAACAACAAGGCTGTCCGCTATGCAAAATCGCATGATGATCACTGGTGCAGGCTCAGGCCTGGGTCGCGAAATCGCCCTGCGCTGGGCCCGTGAAGGCTGGCGGCTGGCCTTGTCCGATGTCAGTGAACCCGGCCTGCAGGAAACCCTGAAACTGGTGCGCGAGGCGGGCGGTGACGGCTTCATCCAGCGCTGTGACGTGCGCGATTACAGCCAGCTCACCGCCTTCGCCCAGGCCTGCGAAGAGAAGCTCGGCGGCATCGACATCATCGTCAACAATGCCGGCGTCGCATCGGGCGGATTCTTCAGCGAATTGTCGCTGGAAGACTGGGACTGGCAGATCGCGATCAACCTGATGGGTGTGGTCAAGGGCTGCAAGGCGTTCCTGCCGCTGCTGGAACAGAGCAAGGGCAAGATCATCAACATCGCCTCCATGGCCGCGTTGATGCAAGGCCCGGCAATGAGTAACTACAACGTGGCCAAGGCCGGCGTAGTGGCGTTGTCGGAAAGTCTGCTGATCGAACTGGCGCAGCAGGAAGTGGCGGTGCATGTGGTTTGCCCATCGTTCTTCCAGACCAACTTGCTCGATTCTTTCCGTGGCCCGACGCCGGCCATGAAAGCCCAGGTCGGCAAGTTGCTGGAAAGTTCGCCGATCAGTGCCGCCGACATCGCTGACTACATCTACCAGCAAGTCGCCGCCGGCGAATTCCTGATTCTGCCTCACGAACAAGGGCGCATGGCCTGGGCAATCAAGCAAAAGAATCCGCAACTGCTCTACAACGAGATGACTTCCATGGCCGAGAAAATGCGCGCCAAGGCCAAACAAAACAACGCTTGATCTTGTTCGATTCCCGCCGCGTCGTTAGGGTGGCCGCCACGGTCACCCTGTCGAGACGCCTCCATGCTCAATTACTTGTGGTTCTTCCTTGCGGCGCTGTTTGAAATCGCCGGCTGTTTTGCCTTCTACATGTGGCTGCGCCAGGGCAAGAGTGCGTTGTGGGTGATTCCCGCGTTGCTCAGCCTGACCCTGTTCGCGCTGTTGCTGACCCGTGTTGAAGCGGCCTACGCCGGGCGCGCCTATGCCGCGTATGGCGGGATCTACATCGTTGCTTCGATTGGCTGGCTGGCGGTGGTCGAGCGGGTGCGTCCGCTTGGCTCGGACTGGATCGGCATGGCGCTGTGCGTGGTCGGTGCCAGCATCATTCTGTTCGGGCCGCGCTTTTCCGCTGCCTGAGGGTTTTGTGCGAAGCGTCTGACAGCTGCGGGCGTGGGCAGCTGTAGGGCAAGACTGTTTTGCTCGTCGTGGATTGTGAAGACGCTGTAAGCCGCGCATCTTCAGGGTTTGCCAGTCCTGAAGGATGAATCCCATGCTTGTACTCAGCCGTGTGGTCGGTGAGTTGATTTCAATTGGAGACGACATCACCCTGCGTGTTCTGTCGGTCAACGGCTCCAGCGTGCGCTTCGGCGTCGAGGCGCCGAAAAAGGTCCATGTACACCGCGCCGAGGTCTATGACCGGATCAAGCGCAAGGAGGCCGCGGCGAAGGCTGGCTGACGGCTTCAGTCGAACAGATGCTTGGGTACGTCGTGCTTGAGCATCAGCTGGCACTGTTCGCTTTCCGGGTCGAACACGATCAGGGCCTGGCCTTTGGTCAATGCCTGGCGTACGCGCAGGACGCGGGTTTCCAGCGGGGTGTCATCGCCGTTGTCGGTACCGTCGCGGGTGACGAAATCCTCGATCAGGCGGGTGAGGGTGTCGACTTCAAGCGCGTCGTGGGGAATGAGCATGGGCACCTCGGTCAAATCGATGTCGGGATGCTACGGGGATTGGGTTTTGCCTGCCAGTTTTTGTATTGGCCGTGCCGGCCAATTCGCGAGCAGGCTCGCTCCCACATTTGAAAGCGATCCCCTGTGGGAGCGAGCCTGCTCGCGAAGGCGGTTATCTGTTCACCGAAGGTTCAACTGTCAGAACGCTGCCCCACCAGACTGTCCACCGGCGGCACGCGGGTTTCGCTTTCCATCTGGGTGTCATGCTCAATCTGATGGCTGAAGCGATCCAGTGAAGCATTGGCCGGCGCCGCGTCGCTGGCGAAGACCGGCGGGCTCAGAATGTACGCACCGAGCAAACGGCTGAGCGCCGCCAGGCTATCGATGTGCGTGCGTTCGTAGCCGTGGGTGGCATCGCAGCCGAAGGCGAGCAGGGCGGTGCGAATGTCGTGGCCGGCGGTGACCGCCGAGTGCGCATCGCTGAAGTAATAGCGGAACATGTCACGGCGCACCGGCAATTCGTGTTCATCGGCCAGACGCAACAGATGCCGCGACAGGTGATAGTCATACGGCCCGCCCGAATCCTGCATCGCCACGCTCACCGCGTGTTCGCTGGAATGCTGGCCGGGGGCGACCGGTGCAATGTCGATGCCGACAAACTCACTGACGTCCCAAGGCAATGCCGCCGCTGCACCGCTGCCGGTTTCCTCGGTGATGGTGAACAGTGGATGGCAATCGATGTTCAATTCCTGGCCGCTGTCGACAATTGCCTTCAGTGCCGCGAGCAATGCGGCAACGCCGGCCTTGTCGTCAAGGTGGCGGGCGCTGATATGGCCGCTTTCGGTGAACTCCGGCAGCGGATCGAAGGCCACCACGTCGCCGACATGAATGCCCAGCGACTCGCAATCGGCCTTGGTCGTGCAGTAGGCGTCCAGACGCAGTTCGACATGGTCCCAACTGATCGGCATTTCATCGACCTGGGTGTTGAACGCGTGCCCCGACGCCATCAGCGGCAGCACGCTGCCGCGAATCACCCCGGTGTCGGTAAACAGGCTGACCCGGCTGCCCTCGGCAAAGCGGCTCGACCAGCAACCGACCGGGGCGAGGGTCAGGCGACCATTGTCTTTCACCGCACGCACAGCAGCGCCGATGGTATCCAGGTGCGCAGACACCGCGCGGTCAGGGCTGCTCTTTTTGCCCTTCAACGTCGCGCGAATGGTGCCGCGCCGGGTCATTTCGAACGGAATACCCAGCTCTTCGAGACGCTCGGCGACATAGCGAACGATGGTGTCGGTGAACCCGGTAGGGCTGGGAATGGCGAGCATTTCCAGCAGGACTTTTTGCAGGTAAGCCAGATCCGGTTCAGGGATTTGTGTGGTCATGGAAACTCCTGATGGGTTGAGCACATCGATGGTTTCGATGAGGAAAATTGGTGGTGACGTTCAGGGCCTCTTCGCGAGCAGGCTCGCTCCCACATTTGGAATGCATTCACCCTGTGGGAGCGAGCCTGCTCGCGAAGGCGTCAGTAGAGGCGCTTCATAATCACGAAACAGCCGGCTGACTATGCGGAAACAACAGATCGACAAAGCGTTCCGCCGTCGGCTGCGGTTCATGGTTGGCCAGGCCGGCGCGTTCGTTGGCTTCGATGAACACGTACTCGGGCTGATCCGCTGCCGGCACCATCAGATCGAGCCCGACCATTGGAATATCCAGCGCCCGCGCCGCGCGCACTGCCGCATCGACCAGGGTCGGATGAAGAATGTCGGTCACGTCTTCCAGCGTACCGCCGGTGTGCAGATTGGCCGTGCGCCGCACGAACAGATGCTCGCCGGCCGGCAGGATGCTGCTGTAGTCGTAACCGGCCGCGTGCAGCGTGCGTTGGGTTTCGTGGTCCAGCGGGATCTTGCTTTCGCCGCTGGTGGCCGCTTGCCGGCGGCGGCTTTGCGCTTCGATCAGCGCACCGATCGAATGCTGACCATCGCCAACCACTTCCGCCGGACGGCGAATCGCCGCCGCCACCACTTCAAAGCCGATCACCACGATGCGCAGATCAAGGCCTTCGTGGAAACTTTCCAGCAGCACGCGGCTGTCGAACTGCTTCGCCGTTTCGATGGCCTTCTGCACTTCTTCGATGGTGCGCAGATCCACGGCGACGCCGTGGCCCTGTTCGCCATCGAGAGGTTTGACCACCACCCGTTGGTGTTCATCGAGGAAGGCCAGGTTGTCGTCGGCATTGCCCGCCAGTTGCTGCGCTGGCAGTTTCAGACCTGCGCTTTTCAGCACCTTATGGGTCAGGCTTTTGTCCTGGCACAGGGTCATGCTGATCGCACTGGTCAGGTCGCTGAGCGACTCGCGGCAACGCACGCGACGGCCGCCATGGCTGAGGGTGAACAGCCCGGCGTCGGCGTCATCCACTTGCACGTCGATGCCGCGTCGGTGCGCTTCTTCAACGATGATCCGCGCGTAAGGATTGAAATTCGCCTCCGGCCCCGGGCCGAGAAACAGCGGCTGGTTGATGCCGTTCTTGCGCTTGATGGCAAAGGTCGGCAGGTTGCGGAAACCGAGTTTGGCGTAGAGGTTTTTCGCCTGACGGTTGTCGTGCAGCACCGACAGGTCCAGATAAGCCAGGCCGCGACTCATGAAGTGCTCGACCAGATGCCGCACCAACACTTCGCCGACGCCCGGGCGTGAGCAATGCGGGTCGACCGCCAGGCACCACAGGCTGCTGCCGTGTTCCGGGTCGTTGAAGGCTTTTTCATGATTGAGACCCATGACACTGCCGATCACCGCGCCGCTGTCCTCGTCTTCCGCCAGCCAGTACACCGGGCCGCCCTGATGATGTGGGGTGAGCAACTCCTGATCGATCGGCAACATGCCGCGCGCCTGGTACAAACGGTTGATGCCCTGCCAGTCGGTTTCGCTTTGCGCACGACGAATGCGGAAGCCGCGAAACACCCGCGTGGCCTGTCGGTAATCGCTGAACCATAAACGCAGGGTGTCGGATGGATCGAGAAACAGCTGCGTCGGCTCGAGGCCGAGAATCTGCTGCGGTGCGGCAACATACAGGGCGATATCGCGTTCGCCGGGCTGCTCGTTGAGCAGCTCCTGCGCGAGCGATGCCGGGTCGGGAAAGGTATGGCCGATCAGCAGCCGGCCCCAGCCGCAATGCACGGCAATCGGGGCGCTGGCAGGCTCGCTGCCGTCTTCGGCCAGGCGCGCCTGCAAACGTTCATACGAGGGGGCCTGACCACGCAACAGGCGCTGGTTGATGGACGTGGCATGGGGTTTCATCAATCAGATTCCTTGTTCACTGAGCCACAGGTTCAGGGCCGCCAGTTGCCACAGTTTCGAACCGCGCAACGGGGTCAGTTGGCCTTGCGGATCAGTCAAAAGCTTGTCGAGCATGGTCGGGTTGAACAGGCCGCGATCCTGGCTTGGATCCAGCAGCAGTTCGCGCACCCAGTTGAGCGTGTCACCCTGCAAGTGCTTGAGACCCGGCACCGGGAAATAGCCTTTCTTGCGATCGATCACTTCGCTTGGAATGACCCGACGCGCTGCTTCTTTCAGCACTTGCTTGCCGCCATCGGGCAGCTTGAATTGACCTGGTACACGAGCCGATAGCTCGACCAGTCGATAGTCGAGGAACGGCGTGCGCGCTTCCAGGCCCCAGGCCATGGTCATGTTATCGACGCGTTTGACCGGGTCATCGACCAGCATCACCGTGCTGTCCAGGCGCAGCGCCTTGTCCACGGCAGCATCGGCGCCGGGCTGGGCAAAGTGCTGTTTGACGAAATCACCGGCCGCATCGTGGTCGACCAGCCATTTCGGCTGCACAGTCGCTGCGTAGTCGTCGTAGCTGCGATCGAAGAACGCATCGCGGTAGGCCGCGTATGGGTCCGCCGCGCCGTCGACCTGCGGATACCAGTGGTAACCGGCAAACAGTTCGTCTGCGCCTTGGCCGCTTTGCACCACTTTGCAGTGCTTGGCCACTTCACGGGACAACAGATAAAAAGCGATGCAGTCATGGCTGACCATCGGTTCGCTCATCGCCCGGAAGGCGGCGGGCAGTTGCTCGATGATTTCTTTCTCGTCGATGCGCAACTGATGGTGGCGCGTGCCGTAGTGCTTGGCGATCAGGTCCGAGTACTGGAACTCATCGCCGCGCTCGCCGCCGGCATCCTGGAAACCGATGGAGAAGGTCGACAGATTCTCTACACCGACTTCGCGCAACAGGCCGACGAGCATGCTCGAGTCGACACCGCCGGACAGCAACACACCGACATCCACCGCCGCACGCTGACGAATCGCCACCGCTTCGCGGGTGCTGTCGAGGACGCGATCGACCCAGTCTTCGAGGTTGAGGTTTTTCTCGTCCTCATGCGGGCCGTAGGGCAGGGTCCACCAGGTTTTCTGCTCGGTGCGGCCATCAGCTTCAACGCGCATCCAGGTGGCGGGCGGCAGTTTTTCGATACCGGCCAGCAAGGTGCGCGGCGCGGGTACGACCGCGTGGAAATTCAGATAGTGATTGAGCGCCACCGGATCAAGAATCGGGTTGATATCGCCGCCCTTGAGCAATGCCGGCAATGCCGAAGCGAAGCGCAGGCGTTGGCCGGTTCGCGACAGGTACAGCGGCTTGACGCCGAGACGGTCACGAGCGATGAACAGGCGCTGGGCATCACGCTCCCAGATAGCGAAAGCAAACATGCCATTGAGCTTCGGCAGCAGCGCCTCGCCCCAGGCGTGATAACCCTTGAGCAGCACTTCGGTGTCGCCACCCGAATAGAAGGCATAACCGAGTGCTTCGAGCTCTGCGCGCAATTCCGGGAAGTTGTAGATCGCACCGTTGAACGCCAGGGACAGGCCCAGTTGGCTGTCGATCATCGGCTGCGCCGAGCCGTCCGACAGGTCCATGATTTTCAGGCGTCGATGGCCCAGGGCAATCGGCCCCTGGGCATGGAAGCCCCACGCGTCAGGGCCGCGAGGGGCCAGGTGATGGGTGATTCTCTCGATCGCTGCAAGGTCTGCAGGTTGTTGATCAAAACGTAACTCGCCAGCTAATCCGCACATAAAGTCCTTACCGGTTTTTCCGTTGGGGAAGGTCAAGCCGTACCGCGCGAAAAGTGCGGGTACTCAGAAACTGACCTGTCTCGGTAGGTGGAGTTTTAGATCGATAAGTTATAAGCCAACTTGGCTGCCTCCTGCCGCAACGCTATCAGCGCGGATCGAGGGTCGAGACTTGCTCACTTACCGTTACGCTTTTTTTGCATAAGCGCACAAGCGGGTAGACGTTCCGTGCGGGGTGGTGCAGGGCTATTTTTTCCATGCAAAAAAGCGTTTGGTCTACCTCGGTTTTGCGCAGAAATTTGAACTGTTATTGGCTGCCCCGCAGGGCTAGTGTCGAGTGTTCGAACCGCAATAAAGGACTATTGCCATGCCCACCCAAGACAAGACGAATCCACAGATTCAGGCCTCGGTCCTGAGCACCTTATACGATGCGACAGGTGACCTCGATACCGCTGAAAGCCTGGAAAAAAGCCTGCCGGCGCATCTGCTCACGGCTTCTGCAGCCACGCTGAACAAACTGGACGAAATCACTCGTGAACTGCACACCCTGCAAGTCAAAGTCGACAAGGATCTGAGCCGGCTCAAACCATTGCACAGCTTCTGCATCAGCGAACTCAACGCGGCGCTGAGCGAGAAATGGCCAGCGGTCTATGACGTGAGCGAGGATCTGCTCAGCCTGCCCGGCGTCGATTGTGGCTGCGATGTGAAGGCGACGGTTCAGGCCGATGTCGGCTTGGTCAGACACGCGACGCAAAGCCTGTTGCAGGCAGCCATGCAGAACTTCAGCGCAGACGAGGAGCAGGCCGACGGGTTCCCCGCCGGCAGTCTGGTGCGCATCAAAAGTGTGCCCGCTGGCGTGGAAGACCTGACGCCGGCAGCGTTCGCAGCGTTGTGCCGCAAGCTGGATCTGGGCAAGAAATACCAGGAGCATCTGCAGCAAGTGTTCGGTCTGCGTGAGGACTGCGGCAAAGTCGTGGCGACCAGTGCCATGACCCGCAATATCGCCGCATTGAAGCAATCGCTGCTGGAGCTGGACGCTCATCTTGCGGAGCTCAAGGGCGATATCACCGCAGCTGGTTTGCGCATGCTGCAGGATCTGATGCTGGCCGAAGGCGTGGCATCGGCGCAGCACCTGCGCTACGGCAAAGACCCGATGATCATGCAGGGCATCAGAATCCTCGACAGCTGCGTTTGGGGCGTGGTGGTATTTTCCAAACGCTCCGTGGAACAACACCCTGAGGACGGATGCATGGTGTATATGCCCGGCGAGCCCGAGCGCGCCGTGTATGAATACCCGAGTTTCAATGCGTTCAAGCGCTACCTCGCGCAACAACTCAAGAGCTCGGAATATCAAGGGTATTTCGCCGGCAGCCTGGATGAAGATGACAAGGCGGACTTCTTCAAGGCGTTGGCTGTAAAACCCGATCTGGGCGTCGTCGAACAATGGCCGATCAATGTGGCGCTTTTCGATTTCATGGTGCAAAGCCATGTCGGCAAGTTGCAGATCGACGCGCGCAAACTGGCGGTGCCAACCGCTGATATCGATGAAGAGATCCGACAGAAACGCCTGTTGGATTTCGTTCAGCGCGGGGTGACCGTGGCGTCGGTGGCGGGGCTGTTCGTGCCGGTCCTGGGGCAATTGATGATGGGCGTCGCGGTCGGGCAATTGCTCGGTGAGGTGTATGACGGCGTCGCGGACTGGCGTCGCGGTGATCATCAGGAAGCACTGTCACATCTGCTCAGTGTGGTAGAGAACATCGCATTGATGGGCGTTTTCGCCGGCGGTCAGAAGGTGCTGGGAACTGTGGGCAAAAAACTGCTGCGCACGCATCCGGAGTTCTTCGCGCAGTTCACCGCGATACTCGATCGGGCCGGCAAGCCACGCCTGTGGAAGTCCGATTTGAGCCCGTACGAGCATGCTTTGCCGGCCGGATTCACCATCGGTGCCGGTTCAAAGGAGTTCTACCAGATCGGCAACAAGACCATCGCCCGCTTCGAGCACCGCCTGTTGGCGGGCAACTTTGATATCGACACTCAGCACTGGCGCCTGGAACACCCCGCACGCGCACAAGCCTATGCTCCGGAACTGATCCGCCACGTCGAGGGCGGCTGGCGGTTCCCCGCTGAACAGCCCGAAGAATGGGGCAGCAGCGCCTACACGCTCAAGCGCATCGATCCGCAGTTGAGCGAATTTGCCGACAGCGACCTAGACATCCTTCGCCGGCTGAGCAACACCTCGCAGCAGACCTTGCTGGAGACCTTCAACGACAATCTGAGCCTGCCGGTACGCCTGCGCGATACCGTCGAGCGCGTGCGCATCGAGCGCCAGCTGCGTGAGTTGACCACGGAACTGGAAAACGGCGAGATCCACTCCGAGCAACCTCTTGAAGAACAGATGCACGCCTTGACGCAACTGCCGGGCTGGCCGACTGACCGATACCTTGAGGTCATCGGTCATGAAGGAGACGTCGAAACCACTTATCCTGCAAACAGCACGCTCGACGAAACCCTGGGAGTGCCGGTCACCCAAGGCCAGTTGGCACTCGGGCGCTTGCTGCAAACCGTCATCGATGGCCTCTACGAGCATGAAGTCGAGGCCTTGCTCGGCGGCAAAGTCGCGAAAAGCACGCAAGCCACCGGGCTGGCAAGAAAACTGGGTGCTGCGCTCAAATCCGATTACCGCGCGGCGTTCGAGCGGATGTACAAGCGCTATGACCACAGTGGCGCGCAGGATCTGGGCAAATTACGCCAGGTCTTCGCCGACATTCCGGCGCGCCATGGTCAAAGGCTGATCGACCGCGCTTCGACTGTCGAGCGCCTGCACTTGCGCTCGACCGGGAGCGCGCCCTTGCGGTTGGGACAGCGGGCTCGGGCCGGCATTGCCGAGGTCCGGCTTGACCGGGCTTTGAGCGGGTTGCACTGGTCGTGGCTGGCCAATGCCGACACCGACAGGCTGGCCATGAAATTACTGCCGCGCCTGAGCGGCTGGAACGCGCAGCTGCGTCTGCAAGTCCGCGACAAGGCCTTGACCGGACCGATACTCGAAGACATCGGCGATGGGTCGGCGACCTCGGAAAATACCGGCTATCTGGTGAAGTCCACGCAGGGCTATGAGGCGTTTGGCGGCGACAAAAAATCCTTGGGCAAGGTGGCATCCGGCCCCGACGCTTTGTACATGGCCATCCTCAAGGCATTGCCGCCACGTCAGCGGACCGCACTCGGGTTTGCCGATGCCGGACAGCTCAGTACGCAACAGTTACGCAAAAAGCTGCTCAACGTTGCCCTCGACGAACGCGAGGTCACTGCGCGGGCATTGCGCGGCGGCAGTACGGAATCACTTCCCGTCGAGCCGGCCTGTGTGCAAGGCGATCAGGTCCCCGCGACAGCTCATTCACGCACACTGCTGCGCAAAGCGCGCAGGCTTTATCCGCGTCTGAGCGAGCCGCAGCTCAGTCAATTGCTCGATGCACTGGGCGATGATCCGTTGAGCCGTGCGACCCGGATCAAAGCCCTGCGTCAGGATCTGCAAACCCTGCGTGACGCTCTGTTTGTCTGGAGTGAAGATGCCGCCGCCCTGCAAGCCATTGGGGGCGATCTGGCCGAAGCGCGGCACAGTCGGAAAATGGCTGCCGAGCTGATCGAGGAAGCGTTTCGACGCTTTCATTGGGCCACCAACGAAGAGGGAAAAACCTCTGTACCCTTGACCTTGACGGCATGCGCATCGGTAAGGTGCCGACGTTACCGTCGTCGGTGAGCTTCGACCATGTCGAGCAATTGTCGATGCGGAACATGGCGCTGGGGGATGATGTGGCGTACTTCCTCAAGTCCTTCAAACAGCTCGACTCACTGGAACTGGGCAGCAACGCGATCACCCGGCTACCTGAAATGTTGTCGCACATGCCGCGTCTGCAACGGCTGAGCCTGGCAAACAATCAGCTCAAGCTCACCGAGCAGACCCTGGCGAAGCTGAACAGGCTGAGCACTTTACGCTACCTGAATCTGGACAAGAATCCGTTGGGTGCCACCCCTGATTTCAGCCGAATGTCGCAACTGCGTCGCTTGTCGCTGAACGATACCGGCATCACCGAACTGCCAGAAGGCCTCGACCATTCTGCGCACATTGAACTGATGGATCTGACCGCCAACAGCATCACGGAGCTGCCCGAGTGGTTATTCGAGAAATCACGACGTTTCACCGGCGCACTCAAGCTTGGGCTGAACCCCTTTTCGGAAACGACCAAAACGCATCTGGAGAACTATCGCGATAATTTCGGCGTTGGGATGGACTATGTCGCCGATGACATCGCACGGCTGAACGAGCAAACGGCGCGCTCGCTCTGGTTGACGAAGGTCAGTGGCGAAGAGTGGGCAGAGCAGTCGCGCATCTGGGCGGCATTGCGCAGCGAGCGGACGGCCGATGGCTTGTTCACTTTGCTGGCGCAACTGGGCGATACCGCAGACGGCAAACAGGGCAGCGCTGACATGCAGCGACGCGTCTGGGCGGTACTGAAGGCGGCGGAAGCTGACGAGCCGCTGGGCCGTCAACTGCTCGACATCGCGGCCGATCCGCTGCACTGCACCGATAACGCGGCGCTGGTTTTCAGTCGCCTTGAAGTCGCAGTGGAAGTCGAGCGGGTGAGCAGGGCTGCAAGCGGGAGCAGGGGTACTGCCAAGGCGTTGTTGGAACTGGGCCGCAGCCTGTTCAGGCTGGACAGGCTGGAAGAAATCGCCCGGGAGCATTCGCTCCGGGCGCCAAAGGTCGATGCGCTGGAAATGAACCTCGCTTACCGCATCGGTCTCACCGATGCGCTGGGGCTGCGCGGTCAACCGAAAGATATGCTGTTCAGTGCCCAGAGTGGCGTGACGGCCGCTGATCTTGAGGTCGCAAAAAATCGCGTCTTCACCGCTGAACTCTCCCCGCAATGGCTGGAATACATGCAGGGGCGAACGTTCTGGCGTGACTATCTGCGACGCATATTTGTCCGCAAGTTTGCGCTGATCGATGACCTGTACGACCCGCAAATGAGCGCACTGTTCGACAAGAAGGACACGCTGCCCTCTGGCGATTATTTGAGTCAGAACCAGGCACTCAAGCTTGAAAAGGACCAGGCTGAAGACGTGCTGTTCAAGAGCCTGACGGAAGACGCGATACGGCTGATGGATCTGGGCATCTGCGAAATGCCCGATACGTGAAATTCACTTGCCGCGAATCAACTGCCGTAAGGCGAAACGATTGGGATGGCAGGCTTCGGCCACACTGCGTGGCAATGGCAGCGGCTCGTTGTCCAGCCACGCGGCAAGCAGCTCGCCGGACAGCGGCGCGGTGATCAGCCCGCGAGAACCGTGGCCGCTGTTGACGTACAGACCATCGAGCCACGGGCAGGCGAGGTCCGGTACTTGCCGGGCGTCTTTGCTCAACGCTGCGTAGGTCTGATTGAAGGTTTGCAGATCAGCGAGCGGGCCGACAATCGGCAGGTAATCGGGGCTGGTGCAGCGGAAAGCTGCCCGGCCCTCAAGGTTCGCAAGTGGCTGCTCGCTGATGTTGAGGCGTGTCAGCAGGTCGCTGGAAATTTCTTCGAGCATCGCCAGATTGCCTTGGTGCTCGGCAGTCGTGGGGGTCAGATCATCATTGTTGAAGTCGAAACTGGCACCCAGCGTGTGCTCGCCCAGGCGCGCCGGGGCGACGTAGCCCTCGGCGCACACCACGGTGGCCAGCGCATGACTCTCTGCGTTTTCAGGCAGGCGCGTGATCTGCCCGCGAATGCGCTTGAGCGGCAATTCGGCGCTCTGGGCAAAACGTTTGATTTCGGCGGCTCCGGCCAGGATCACCACCGGCGCACTGGCGAGCAAACGTTCGCCGTCGAAGGCTTGCCACAGGTCTGCGACTTTGCGCAGTTCCAAAGCTTCGTGATGGCTGAGCAACTCAATGTTGGTGTGGGTCGCCTGGGCCTGACACAACGCCGGCGGATGCACCCAGCCGCCTTCGGGGTAGAACAAGCCGCCGTGGGCCACGCCGACACCGGCGCGATCCTGCGCTTGCGGCTGTTCCAGCCACTGCAAGAGATCTTCAGGAAACGCCGCCGCCAGTTGCGCGTGGCGCTCGGCTTCCTTGGCGTTGAACGCCAGTTGCAGCACGCCGCAGTCATCCCAGTCGCTGCCGCGTTGCAGGCTTTCCAGCAGGCGCCGGGTGTAACCGAAGCCGCTGACGATCAACTGCGACAACGCCGTGCCATGGGCGGACAGCTTGAGATAGAGCACACCTTGCGGGTTGCCCGAGGCTTCTTGCGCGACGGCCGCGTGACGCTCCAGCAGACTCACTTGCCAGCCGCGCGCCGCCAGGCTCGACGCTGTCGCGCAGCCAGCCAGGCCGGCGCCGATCACCAGCGCCCGGCGTCCACCGCACAACGGAGCAGGGCGGGCGAACCAGGGTTTCGCCGGTAGGGGCGCCGTCACCTCGGCGGGCCAGCCGAGAAATTCGCCACGCAGGATTTCCCACTTGTGGCCGATGCCCGGCGTGCGCTTCATCTTGAACCCGGCAGCATTGAGCAGACGGCGGACCCAACCGGTGCTGGTGAAGGTGCTGATGGTCGAGCCCGGCGCAGCCAGCCGCGCCAGTTCGACGAACAGTTCAGCGGTCCACATGTCCGGATTTTTCGCCGGGGCGAAACCGTCGAGAAACCACGCGTCGATCTGTGCATCGAGTTGCGGCAGTTGCTCCAGCGCATCGCCGATCAGCAAGGTCAGCGTCACGCGGCCATTGGCCAGAGTGATGCGTTGAAAGCCTTGATGAATCGCCACGTAATGCCTGAGCAACTGATCCGCCAACGGCATGAGTTCTGGCCACAGTGCCAAGGCCCGGCGCAGATCCGCAGGCGCCAGCGGGTACTTCTCGACGCTGACAAAATGCAAGCGCGCGCCGGCCACCGCGTGCTGTTCGAACAACTGCCAGGCACAGAGAAAATTCAACCCGGTGCCGAAACCGGTTTCGCCAATGACCAGGCGTCCATCCGCCGGCAGCGCAGCGGAACGCTCGGCCAGACGGTTCTGTTCGAGAAACACGTAACGGGTTTCCTCCAGCCCCGACTGGTCGGAAAAATACACGTCATCGAACACCCGTGAACGTGGGCGTCCCTGGTCGTCCCAGTCGAGTTGGGCGTGGGGCATTTCGGCTTTCATGGCAGGCTCGGCAAACACAAGGCGGCCATTCTAGCCGATCGCGCCGCTACTACCGATCCAGCACAAGACTCGCGGTGAAAAGAACCCTGTGGCGAGGGGATTTATCCCCGCTGGACTGCGAAGCAGTCCCAGAACCAACCACCCCGTTTTCCCGAGTTAAACCGTGCTTCCGGGATTTACGACTGCTGCGCAGCCGGTCGGGGATAAATCCCCTCACCACAAAGTTCTCATCCCGTCCTGAGTTCGTGGGAATTTCTGCCCTGCGCCCGTGCCCAATCCGCTAGTCTTGCTGAACCCTGGAAGGAGCCGTCCCATGTTTGAATCCGCTGAAATCGGTCACGCCATCGACAAAGACACTTACGAGGCGGCCGTCCCTGCGCTGCGTGAAGCCTTGCTGGAAGCGCAGTTCGAGTTGCAGCAGCAGAAGCGCTTTCCGGTGATCATCCTGATCAACGGCATCGAAGGGGCGGGCAAGGGCGAGACGGTCAAGCTGCTCAATGAATGGATGGATCCGCGCCTGATCGAAGTGCGCACCTTCGACCAGCAAACCGATGAAGAACTGGCGCGGCCACCGGCCTGGCGCTACTGGCGGATGCTGCCGGCCAAGGGGCGGATGGGCGTGTTCTTCGGCAACTGGTACAGCCAGATGCTCCAGGGCCGGGTGCACGGACTGTTCAAGGATCCGCGTCTGGACCAGGCCATCGCCGGCGCTGAGCGTCTGGAAAAGATGCTCTGCGATGAAGGCGCGTTAATCTTCAAGTTCTGGTTTCACTTGTCCAAGAAGCAGATGAAAGCGCGGCTCAAATCGCTGGCCGACGACCCGTTGCACAGTTGGCGCATCAGTCCGCTGGACTGGCAGCAATCGCAGACCTACGACAAGTTCGTCAAATACGGCGAGCGGGTGCTGCGCCGCACCAGCCGCGATTACGCGCCGTGGCATGTCATCGAAGGCGTCGATGCCAATTACCGCAGCCTGGCGGTGGGCAAGATTCTCCTCGAAGGTTTGCAAAACGCGCTCAAGCGTGCCGACGTCAATCCTCACGAAGTCAGTGCCGCGCCGCTGGGTACGCCGGTCGATCAGTTGAACCTGCTCGACAGCCTCGACCTGACGCAGCGTCTGGACAAGAAAGACTATGAAGAGCAACTGATCACCGAGCAGGCGCGCCTGTCCGGGCTGATGCGCGACAAACGCATGCGTCGCCATGCGCTGATCGCGGTGTTCGAGGGTAACGACGCGGCGGGCAAGGGCGGGGCGATTCGCCGCGTGGCAGCGGCGCTCGATCCGCGTCAGTACAGCATCGTCCCGATTGCCGCACCGACCGAGGAAGAGCGCGCACAACCGTATCTGTGGCGGTTCTGGCGACACCTCCCGGCGCGGGGCAAATTCACCGTGTTCGACCGCTCCTGGTACGGACGGGTGCTGGTCGAGCGGATCGAGGGCTTCTGCACCCCGGCCGACTGGCTGCGCGCCTACGGCGAAATCAATGACTTCGAAGAGCAACTGGCCGATGCGGGCGTCATCGTGGTCAAGTTCTGGCTGGCGATCGACAAGGACACGCAGATGGAGCGCTTTCAGGAGCGCGAGGAGATTTCCTTCAAGCGTTTCAAGATCACCGAGGACGACTGGCGCAATCGGGAAAAGTGGGACGACTATCGCCGGGCGGTCGGCGACATGGTCGATCGCACCAGCACCGAGATCGCGCCATGGACGCTGGTCGAAGCCAACGATAAACGCTGGGCACGGGTGAAAGTGTTGCGCACGATCAACCGCGCGCTGGAAGACGCGTTCGAGAAATCCGACAAGAAGGCCAAAAAGCACAAGGACTGAAGCGATGGCCGCGCATACGCCGGGTGAATGATCCTCGCGGTCGGCAAGAAGGTGGACTTATGCTCAAGTCCACTTTCAACCGACAACAACAATGAGGTATGCCATGCGTGAAGTGGTGATCGTCGACAGCGTGCGGACCGGCCTGGCCAAATCCTTTCGCGGCAAGTTCAACCAGACCCGCCCCGATGACATGGCGGCCCACTGCGTCAATGCGCTGCTGACCCGCAACGATATCGACCCGGCCAGCGTTGAGGACTGCATCGTCGGCGCCGGCTCCAACGAGGGCGCGCAGGGCTACAACATCGGCCGCAACGTCGCGGTACTGTCGCGCCTGGGCACCGGCACTGCCGGCATGACCCTCAACCGTTTCTGCTCGTCGGGTTTACAGGCGATCGCGATTGCCGCCAACCAGATCGCTTCCGGTTGCAGCGACATCATCGTCGCCGGCGGCGTCGAGTCGATCAGCCTGACCCTGAAGAGCGTCAACACCGATCACCTGATCAACCCGCTGCTCAAGCAACAGACTCCCGGCATCTACTACACCATGGGCCAGACCGCCGAAGTGGTGGCACGACGTTATGGTGTCAGTCGTGAGGCGCAGGATCGCTATGCGCTGCAAAGCCAGATCCGTACCGCGCAGGCCCAGGCTGCCGGTCTGTTCGACGATGAAATCGTGCCGATGGCGGTGAAATATCGGGTCGAGGACAAGAACAGCGGTGAAGTGCAGATTGTCGACGGCGTCGTCGAGCGCGACGACTGCAACCGCCCGGACACCACCTACGAAAGCCTTGCCGGACTGAAACCGGTGTTCGCCGACGACGGTTCGGTGACGGCGGGCAATTCCTCGCAGCTGTCCGACGGTGCCTCGATGACACTGGTGATGAGTCTGGACAAAGCGCTGGAGCTGGGGCTCAAACCGAAAGCGTTTTTCCGTGGCTTCACCGTCGCCGGCTGCGAGCCGGACGAAATGGGCATCGGCCCGGTGTTCTCGGTGCCGAAACTGCTCAAGGCGAAGGGCTTGCAGGTAGCGGATATCGATCTGTGGGAATTGAACGAGGCGTTTGCTTCGCAGTGCCTGTACAGCCGCGACCGGCTGGAGATCGACAACGACAAATACAATGTCAATGGCGGCTCGATTTCCATCGGCCACCCGTTCGGCATGACCGGCTCGCGCCAGGTAGGGCATCTGATCCGGGAATTGCAGCGACGCAATTTGCGCTACGGCATCGTCACCATGTGCGTGGGTGGCGGGATGGGGGCGAGTGGGTTGTTTGAGGCGGTGCGCTAAAGGATTGGTTGCCCGTTCAGGCCCCTTCGCGAGCAGGCAGCGCCACGGTTCAGCGGCTGGAATCCCGCCGCTGCATCCGCGCTATATAAGCCTGAATCTCCCGCTCGATCACCTGACTGTCATACGGCCCTTCGAGGGTATTTTCCCGGGTGCTGAAATACAGCTCGCCATTGACCCGGCACACGCGGTCGCTGCGAAAACGGGTGGCGGGGGCGCTGTCCTCGGCGCGCATGGCGTACATGTCGGTCTCCCTGATCAATGCGTTGAAAAGTCTGCAATCAGCTTATGCCTGAAGCACTTGGCGCGCCTGCCCGGCCGATCAACGGCGGCGCGCCGGTTTACTGCTGCGACCTGCACAGTTTCATTCGCGGCCTGGCGGCAACTGTCCCTGTGTTGCAAGGGACAGGGCGCCTAGAATGCAGGCTCTTGTCAGCAGGCTTTTGGGGTTCGCATGCACATTTCATCGGGACGCTGGGTGTACGGACTGTTCCTGGCGCTGCTGACCGCGTTTCTGTGGGGCATCCTGCCGATCAAGCTCAAACAGGTGTTGCTGGTGATGGACCCGGTCACGGTGACCTGGTTTCGTCTGATGGTTTCCGGCGGCTGCCTGTTCATTTATCTGGCTTCGGTCAAGCGCCTGCCAAGTCGCAAGGTGCTCGGGCCGAAGGGCGGCTGGCTGGTGCTGATGGCGGTGCTGGGGCTGGTCGGCAATTACGTGCTGTACCTGATGGGCCTCAACCTGCTCAGCCCCGGCACCGCGCAATTGGTGGTGCAAATGGGTCCGATCATGCTGCTGATCGCCAGTCTGTTCGTGTTCAAGGAGCGCTTCAGCATTGGCCAGGGCATCGGCTTGCTGGTGTTGCTGATCGGCTTCGGCCTGTTCTTCAATCAGCGCCTGGCCGAGCTGCTGACTTCGCTCTCTGATTACACCGCCGGCGTGCTCTTGGTGCTGCTGGCGTCGACGGTCTGGACCTTCTACGCGCTGGGCCAGAAGCAATTGCTGACTGTGTGGAATTCGTTGCAGGTGATGATGGTGATCTACCTGTTCTGCGGGCTCTTGCTGACGCCGTGGGTACATCCACTTGAAGCGCTCAACTTGAGCCCGTTGCAGGGCTGGCTGTTGCTGGCGTGCTGCATGAACACCTTGATCGCCTACGGCGCATTCGCCGAAGCGCTGGCGCACTGGGAAGCCTCGCGAGTCAGCGCGACGCTGGCGATCACGCCGTTGGTGACATTCGTTGCGGTGGCGATTGCGGCGCGGATCTGGCCGGACTACGTGCATGCCGAGCAGATCAATGCGCTGGGCTATGGCGGGGCGGTGCTGGTGGTGCTGGGTTCGGCGCTGGTGGCGTTGGGGCCATCGTTGATTGCCGGGCTCAGGGCGCGGCGGGCCAGGGTTGTGCCTGGCTGACGATCGGCGGCGCCTGAATTCGCGAGCAGGCTCGCTCCCACTTTGCAATGCAATTTTCCTGTGGGAGCGAGCCTGCTCGCGAAGACGGACTTTCAGGCGCTACATGACTCAGCCCTTGGCGCCAGCCTCGATCATGTTCTCCGGGCGCACCCAGGCATCGAACTCTTCATCAGTCAGATAACCCAGCTGCAACGCCGCCTCACGCAAAGTCAGCCCTTCGCTGTAAGCCTTCTTGGCGATCTCCGCCGACTTGTCATAACCGATGTGCGGGTTCAGCGCGGTCACCAGCATCAGCCCACGTTCCAGATGCTTGGCCATGACCTCCGCATCCGGCTCGAGCCCGGCGATGCAGTGCTGCTGGAAGTTGCTGCAACCGTCGCCGAGCAGACGGATCGATTGCAGCAGATTGTGAATGATCACCGGTTTGAACACGTTCAACTGCAAGTGCCCCTGACTGGCGGCAAATCCGATCGCCACGTCGTTGCCGAGCACCTGGCAGGCGAGCATCGACAGCGCTTCGCACTGGGTCGGGTTGACCTTGCCGGGCATGATTGAACTGCCCGGTTCGTTGGCCGGCAGCTTCACTTCAGCAAAACCTGCGCGAGGACCTGAGCCCAGCAGACGCAAGTCGTTGGCGATTTTCATCAAGGCCACGGCGAGGGTTTTCAGTGCGCCGGACAGGGTCACCAGCGGCTCATGGCCGGCCAGTGCAGCGAACTTGTTCGGCGCGGTGACGAACGGCAAGCCGGACAGCGCGGCCAGCTCGGCGGCAATCGCCTCGCCGAAGCCGTGCGGCGAATTCAGCCCGGTGCCGACCGCAGTGCCGCCCTGCGCCAGTTCGCAGACCGCCGGCAGCGCGGCGCGGATGGCGCGCTCGGCATAATCCAATTGCGCGATGAAGCCGGACAGTTCCTGACCGAAGGTGATCGGCGTCGCGTCCATCATGTGCGTGCGCCCGGTCTTCACCAGTTTCATGTGCCGTGCCGCCAGTTCAGCGAGGCCGCCGGACAGCTCGGCAATCGCCGGCAGCAGTTGTTCCTGCACCGCTTTGGCGGTGGCGATGCTCATGGCGGTGGGGAAGCAGTCGTTGGAACTTTGCGAGCGATTGACGTGATCGTTCGGGTGCACCGGCGACTTGCCGCCGCGCGGGTTGCCGGCCAGTTCGTTGGCGCGACCGGCGATCACTTCGTTGACGTTCATGTTGCTCTGGGTACCGCTGCCGGTCTGCCAGACCACCAGCGGGAACTGCTCGTCATGCTCGCCGGCGAGCACTTCATCGGCGGCCTGTTCGATCAGGCGAGCGATGTCGGCGGGCAGGTCGCCGTTGCGGTCGTTGACCCGTGCGGCGGCTTTCTTGATCAGCGCCAGGGCGTGCAGCACCGGTAGCGGCATGCGTTCCTGACCGATTGCGAAGTTGATCAGCGAGCGTTGCGTCTGAGCACCCCAGTAAGCGTCGTCCGGGACCTCGATCTGGCCCAGGCTGTCGGTTTCGATACGGCTCATCGTGCACACTCCTGTTGGTCTGTTGGCGCAATTTAGGCCGGCATCGGCCCGGGTGGTTCCATCGGCTCGATTGTTGACCGCAAAACCCCGCCAATCAAGCGCGGCAAGGGCCGGGGGTTGAGCCATAGCGATTGTTAGGCGCAGAATGGTCGCCCTTGGGGTTCGACCTCGCTTTGCTTAAAGGAAACTCGATGACTCGTCTTCGCGCCATCTGTACCGCGGTTGCACTGGTTTGCGCCAGCGGCCAGGTGCTTGCCGATACCGCCAGCCACAACGCCAGTGCCGAAGCTTTCCTGACGCTGGCTCACGCTGACAAGCTGGGTACCCCGGTGTACATGCAAGTGCAGCAAATGTTCGCCCAGCGCTTTGAACAGACCAAAGCCCCTGAGTCGAAGAAAGCCGTGCTCGAAACCTACCAGGCCAAGGCCAACGCCGCGCTGGACCAGGCCATCGGCTGGAACAAGCTCAAGCCCGACATGGTCAAGCTCTACACCAGCAACTTCAGCGAATCCGAGCTGAAAGATCTGGTTGCCTTCTACCAGTCGCCACTGGGCAAGAAAGTCCTGGAAAAAATGCCGCAGCTGACCCAGCAGTCGGCGCAGATGACCCAGGGCAAACTGGAAAGCGCGGTGCCAGTGGTCAACAAGCTGCTCGACGACATGACCAAAGAGCTGACCCCGGCCGCGGCGCCAGCCAAGAAGAAGTAAGCGGAGTTCGTGATGACCATGCAACAACGCATCGAATCGACGCTGGCTCTGTTACAGCCTGAGCACCTGCAAGTGCTGGACGAAAGCCACATGCACAGTCGCGGGTCACAGACCCACTACAAGGCGGTGGTGGTCAGCGCGCAGTTCGAAGGCCTGAACCGGGTCAAGCGCCACCAGAAAGTCTACGGCACGCTCGGCGAGCTGATGGGCGAGTTCCATGCGTTGGCGCTGCACACCTACACCCCGCAGGAATGGGCAGAGATCGACGGCGCTCCGGCGTCGCCGACCTGTGCCGGCGGTAGCAAACATTAAGATCAAAAGATCGCAGCCTTCGGCAGCTCCTACAGGGCACAGCCGCAGGCGGTGGTGTTTTTTGCTAGAATCCGCAACGCGCCGCTTAGCCGGCGCGTTTTTTATTGAATCCGGTTCACCCTTTGCGAGGGTAGCCACCTGGAGAAATACCCATGACACAACCGATTGTCGTGGCGGCACTGTACAAGTTCGTCACCCTCGAAGATTACGTTGACCTGCGCGAGCCACTGCTGCAAGCGATGGTCGACAACGGCATCAAAGGCACTCTGCTGATCGCCGAAGAAGGCATCAACGGCACGGTTTCCGGCAGCCGCGAAGGCATCGACGGCCTGCTCGCCTGGCTCAAGAACGATCCACGCATGGTCGACATTGACCACAAGGAATCGTACTGCGACGAGCAGCCGTTCTATCGCACCAAGGTCAAGCTGAAGAAAGAGATCGTCACCCTCGGCGTCGAGGGCGTCGACCCGAACAAAAAGGTCGGCACTTACGTCGAGCCGCAAGACTGGAACGCGCTGATCAGCGACCCGGAAGTGCTGCTGATCGACACGCGCAACGATTACGAAGTGTCGATCGGTACCTTCGAAGGCGCCATCGATCCGAAAACCACCAGTTTTCGCGAGTTTCCCGACTACATCAAAGAACACTTCGACCCGGCCGTGCACAAGAAGGTCGCGATGTTCTGCACCGGCGGCATTCGCTGCGAGAAAGCCTCGAGCTACATGCTCGGCGAGGGCTTCGAAGAGGTCTACCACCTCAAGGGCGGCATCCTGAAGTACCTCGAAGAGGTGCCGCAGGAAGAAACCAAATGGCGCGGCGACTGCTTCGTCTTCGACAACCGCGTCACCGTGCGTCACGACCTGACGGAAGGCGACTACGATCAATGTCATGCCTGCCGCACGCCGGTCAGCGTTGAAGATCGCGCCTCCGAGCATTACGTCGCCGGCATCAGTTGCCCGCATTGCTGGGACAAGCTCAGCGAGAAGACCCGGCGCAGCGCCATCGATCGGCAAAAGCAGATCGAACTGGCCAAGGCACGCAATCAGCCGCACCCGATCGGCTACAACTATAAGCAAGCATCTTCCGAGGCTTAACCATGTCTGCGCGCCTGCTCTATGTGATGGATCCGATGTGTTCATGGTGCTGGGGGTTTGCTCCGGTGGCCAAGGCACTGGTCGAGCAGGCGCAGGCAGCCGGAGTCGAGCTGCATCTGGTGGTCGGCGGGTTGCGCACCGGCAGCGGTTCGGCGCTGGAGCCGACCACGCGGCGCTACATCCTTGAGCACTGGCAAGCGGTCACCGAGGCCACCGGCCAGCCGTTCAAGTTCGACGGCGCGTTGCCTGACGGTTTTGTCTACGACACCGAGCCTGCCTGTCGCGCCATTGTCACCGCGCGCAGTCTGGCGCCGGATTGCGCGTGGACATTGGTCGGGCTGATCCAGCAGGCGTTTTACGCCGAAGGTCGCGATGTCACCCAGGCCAGCGTGCTGGTCGAGTTGGCGGAGCAGGCCGGTGTGCCGCGTATCGAATTCGCGGCGTTGTTCGATCATGCCGATCAGCACAGGGCGACCCAAGCCGACTTCACCTGGGTGCAGGACTTGGGCATCGCCGGTTTTCCGACCCTGCTGGCCGAGCGCAACGGGCAACTGGCGCTGCTGACCAACGGCTATCAACCGCTCAGCGAGCTGTCGCCGTTGCTCGGCCGCTGGCTGGAGCGCGCGGCCTGTGTCTGACCGCGCCGATGACACGCCAGCCGTAGAGCGTGTCGACCGGCTGAGCTGGGCTGAAGTCCGGCGTCTGGCACTGCATCACAAGAAATCCCTGTGGATCGCCAACGGCGTGGCCGTGCTGGCGACGCTGTGCAGCGTGCCGATCCCGTTGCTGCTGCCGTTGCTGGTCGACGAAGTGCTGCTCGGCCACGGCGATGCCGCACTGAAAGTCATGAATCATTTTCTGCCGAGCATGTGGCAGCAGGCGGCGGGTTATATCGGCCTGATGTTGGTGGTGACCCTGACCTTGCGTTGCAGCGCCCTGTGTTTTGGCGTGTTGCAATCGCGGCTGTTCGCGCGCCTGGCCAAGGACATCGTCTACCGCATTCGCGTGCGCCTGATCGAGCGGCTCAAACGCATTTCCCTCGGCGAATACGAAAGCCTCGGCAGCGGCACGGTGACCACGCACCTGGTCACCGATCTGGATACCCTCGACAAATTCGTCGGCGAAACCCTCAGCCGCTTCCTCGTCGCGATGCTGACCCTGGTCGGCACCGCCAGCATTCTGATGTGGATGCACTGGAAGCTGGCGCTGCTGATCCTGCTGTTCAACCCGTTGGTGATCTACGCCACGGTGCAGTTGGGCAAGCGCGTCAAGCATCTGAAGAAGCTGGAGAACGACAGCACCTCGCGCTTCACCCAGGCACTGAGCGAAACCCTCGATGCGATTCAGGAAGTGCGCGCCGGCAACCGTCAGGGTTACTTTCTCGGGCGCCTCGGTTTGCGCGCGCAGGAAGTACGCAACTACGCAGTCAACTCGCAGTGGAAAACCGACGCCTCGAACCGCGCCAGTGGTTTGCTGTTCCAGTTCGGCATCGACATCTTCCGCGCGGCGGCGATGCTCACCGTGCTGTTTTCCGACCTGTCGATCGGGCAGATGCTCGCGGTGTTCAGCTACTTGTGGTTCATGATCGGCCCGGTCGAACAGCTGCTCAATCTGCAATACGCCTATTACGCAGCGGGCGGTGCGCTGGCGCGGATCAATGAACTGCTGGCGCGTGCCGACGAGCCGCAGTATCCCGGCGGCGTCGATCCGTTCAAGGGGCGCGACACCGTCGGCATTGAGGTGCAAGGCCTGAGCTTCGGTTATGGCGACGAGCTGGTGCTGGACCAGATGAACCTGTCGATCCTGCCCGGTGAAAAAGTCGCGATTGTCGGGGCGAGCGGCGGCGGCAAAAGTACCTTGGTGCAGTTGCTGCTGGGTCTGTACACGCCAGCGGCCGGGACCATTCGCTTTGGCGGATCGACCCAGCAGGAGATCGGCCTGGAGACGGTACGCGAGAACGTCGCGGTGGTGCTGCAACATCCGGCGCTGTTCAACGACAGCGTGCGCGCCAACCTGACCATGGGCCGCATGCGCAGCGACGAAGCCTGCTGGCAGGCGCTGGAAATCGCGCAAATGGCCGTAACCATTCGCGCGCTGCCCGCTGGCCTCGACAGCATCGTCGGTCGCTCCGGCGTGCGTTTGTCCGGCGGTCAGCGCCAGCGTCTGGCGATTGCGCGGATGATTCTCGCCGAGCCGAAAGTGGTGATTCTCGACGAAGCCACCTCGGCCCTCGATGCCGCCACCGAGTACAACCTGCACCAGGCGATGGCGAAGTTTCTCCATGGCCGCACCACGCTGATCATTGCCCATCGCCTGTCGGCGGTGAAGCAGGCCGACCGCGTGCTGGTGTTCGACGGCGGGCAGATCGCCGAGGACGGCGACCATCGCCAGTTGATTGCCGACGGCGGTTTGTACGCCAAGCTCTACGGCAACTTGCAACAGCACTGATCGAAACCCTTGCCGACCTGTCAGAGGTTCTGCGCGCGGTATAACGCCGCGCCTTGCCTTGAACGAGAACCCCACCTAGTCTCGTCATAGCGAATTCGCCCGGAAGGCGAGCGGGCAGTGCTCATGCAAGGACTCTCATGAAGCAAAAGCAGACTCTGGGAACACCACGGTTGTTGGGTATCGTCTGGCCCTTTATTGCTGTCGTGGTGTTCCAGGCATTACTGGGGGGCGTGAGCCTTTACGTGCTTTCGGCCGTGCGTGGCTACGTAGCTGGCGAAAGCCTGTGGTCCAAGGGCCAGAAAGACGCCATCTACTACCTCAACCTCTACGCCGACAGCCGCGACGAGGCGATCTACCGCAAATACCTGACGGCGATTGCCGTGCCCCAGGGCGGGCACCAATTGCGCCTGGCACTGGATCGTCAGCCGCCGGATCTGCAAGCGGCGCGCGAAGGCATTCTCAAGGGCGGTAATCATCCAGAAGATGTCTCCAGCGTCATCTGGCTGTACCTCAATTTCCGCCACTACAGTTATCTGGAAACCGCGATCGATCGCTGGACGATTGGCGATGCCTATCTCGACCGATTGCACGAAGTCGCGCAGGAGATGCACCAAGGCATTGCGCAGAACCAGGCCAGCCCGGGCGATGTGCAGCGCTGGAAGTTACAGATCTTCGCCATCAACGATGCAGTCACCCCAGCGGCCAGGGCCTTCAGCGATGCCTTGGGCGAAGGCTCGCGGGTGATCATGCGCCTGCTGTTGTTCACCAACCTGGCCACCGCGCTGGGTCTGATCGCGCTGGCGCTGTGGCGCACGCACAAACTGCTCAGGCAACGGCATGAATTTGCCCAGGCGCTGCAACTGGAGAAGGATCGCGCGCACATCACCTTGCAATCGATTGGCGATGGCGTGATCACCACCGACGTCAACGGCGCGATCGATTACATGAACCCCGCCGCCGAGGCCATGACGCACTGGAAGGCCGAGCAGGCGGCGGGGCTGCCGTTGTCGGCGCTGTTCAACCTGCTCGACGATAACGCCCAGACCGAAGGGCTGACGTTGATCGAGCACATTCTCAGTGGCCAGCTCAGCGGCGGCAGCGAACATTCCAAGCTGATCCAGCGGCTGGACGGCAGCACCCTGTCGGTGACCCTGGTCGGCGCGCCGATCCGCAATGCCGGGAATGTCAGCGGCACGGTGCTGGTGCTGCACGACATGACTCAGGAGCGGCAATACATCGCCAATCTCTCCTGGCAGGCGACTCACGATGCGCTGACCGGTCTGGCGAACCGCCGCGAATTCGAATATCGCCTCGAACAGGCCTTGCACAACCTGACGCGCCAGCCCGGCCGGCATGCCCTGATGTTCCTCGATCTGGACCAGTTCAAACTGGTCAACGACACCTGTGGTCATGCGGCGGGCGATGAGTTGCTGCGGCATATCTGCACGCTGCTGCAATCAGACCTGCGCGAGGGCGACACCCTGGCGCGACTGGGCGGCGACGAATTCGGGATTTTGCTCGAGAACTGCCCGCCGGACATCGCGGAGAAGATTGCCGAAAGCCTGCGTCAGACCGTGCAGAATCTGCATTTTGTCTGGAAAGGACGGCCGTTCCTGACCACCGTCAGTATTGGCCTGGTACATGTCGCACAGAATCCGACCACCCTGGAAGCCTCCCTGCGTGCGGCGGACATGGCTTGCTACATGGCCAAGGAAAAGGGCCGCAACCGCGTGCAGGTCTATCATGCGGACGACTCCGAACTGTCCATGCGCTTCGGTGAAATGGCTTGGGTGCAACGGCTGCATATGGCGCTCGAAGAAAACCGCTTCTGCCTTTATGCCCAGCAGATCGCGCCGCTCAAGCCGCAACCCGGCCAGGCCGGACACATCGAAATTCTCCTGCGCCTGCATGATGAATCCGGACGAATGATTTTGCCTGACAGCTTTATTCCGGCGGCGGAGCGATATGGTTTGATGACCCAGTTAGATCGCTGGGTAGTTCAAAACGTTTTCAAGGTTATTGCCCAGTGTATTGAACAGGAACATGAACTTCCTTTGGCAATGTGTGCGATTAATCTGTCAGGCATTACTATAGGAGATGACGCGTTTTTGCACTTCCTGCGGGAACAGTTTGTTAACTACGCTATACCGCCTGAAATGATTTGTTTTGAAATTACCGAAACCAGTGCAATTGCAAATCTTGGTAGTGCAATTCGTTTTATCAATGAACTCAAAGGCTTAGGTTGTCACTTTTCTCTGGATGACTTTTGTGCCGGAATGTCTTCATTCGCTTACTTGAAACATTTGCCTGTAGACTTCCTGAAGATCGACGGGAGTTTCGTAAAGGATATGCTGGACGACCCGATTAATCGGGCAATGGTCGAAGTGATCAATCACATCGGTCATGTTATGGGTAAGCAGACAATTGCCGAGTTTGTTGAAACTAACCAGATCGAACAGGCATTGCTTGAAATAGGTGTGGATTACGCTCAGGGGTATGTCATCGAGCGTCCGCAGTTGTTTACCTGTGACAGTTTGCAAAGTCGTCCTGCCAGACCGCAGCCGTTGTTGTTCAAAGCGCCTGGCACGTTCCGTTGAAGTCTCTCGCCGATCCTTGCCATCACAACTCAAAAGGAGCCGAACAGTGATCGACACATTCAACCGAACCGGACCCCTCATGGAAGCTGCAAGTTATCCTGCCTGGGCGCAACAGCTCATCAAGGATTGCAGCGAGAGCAAGCGCCGGGTTGTCGAACATGAACTTTATCAGCGCATGCGTGACAACAGACTCAGCGCGAAAACCATGCGCCAGTACCTGATCGGCGGCTGGCCGGTGGTCGAGCAGTTTGCCTTGTACATGGCGCAGAACCTCACCAAGACCCGCTTTGCCCGCCATCCCGGCGAAGACATGGCGCGGCGCTGGCTGATGCGCAACATCCGCGTCGAACTCAATCACGCCGACTACTGGATGCACTGGAGTCGCGCCCATGGCGTCAGTCTCGAAGATCTCCAGGCCCAGCAGGTGCCGCCGGAGCTGCATGCTCTGAGTCACTGGTGCTGGCACACCAGCTCGGCGGATTCGCTGATCGTGGCGATTGCCGCGACCAACTATGCGATCGAAGGGGCGACCGGGGAGTGGTCAGCGGTGGTCTGCTCGACCGGGGTCTACGCCGCGGCGTTTCCGGAAGAAGATCGCAAGCGCGCGATGAAGTGGTTGAAGATGCATGCCCAGTACGACGATGCCCATCCGTGGGAAGCGCTGGAAATCATCTGCACCCTGGCCGGCATGAACCCGAGCAAGGCGTTGCAGGCCGAGCTGCGGCAGGCGATCTGCAAGAGTTATGACTACATGTACCTGTTTCTGGAGCGGTGCATGCAGCTGGAGACTTCGGAACGCTTGCTGGTCAACCGCGAGCGCAGGACCGTAGCCGAAAGCTGATCGAACTGTGGGAGCGAGCCTGCTCGCGAAAGCGGTGGGTCATGCAACGAATCGTTGTCTGACACTCCCTCTTCGCGAGCAGGCTCGCTCCCACAATGATTTTTAGCCGGCCATCGCCAGCCGGTTCCGCCCCTCGCGCTTTGCGACATATAACGCACTGTCGGCCCGGCGCAGCAAGCTGTCTGCCGACTCGCCCGGCAACAACGTCGAGCATCCCAGGCTCACGGTGATCTCGATCAACTGGCCATCGGCAAAATATTCCTCTGACTGCGTCGCCTGGCGCAAACGCTCGCCAACCATCGCCGCCGCTTCGCGACCGGTGTTGGACAGCAGGATCAGAAACTCTTCGCCGCCATAACGGAACACCATGTCGACGTTGCGCAGTTGCGCCTTGATCGACGCGGCAATGGCTCTGAGCACGTCATCACCGGCGCCATGCCCGTGGTCATCATTGACCCGTTTGAAGTGGTCGATGTCGAGCATCAGCACCGACAGCGGTTGCGCATGACGGCGCGACATGTCGATCTCGCGCTGCAAGGTCTGCTCCATGGCTACCCGGTTGCCAGCACCGGTCAACGGGTCGCGCAAGGCACTCTGGGTCGCGGCGCGATAGAGCAGGGCGTTGCGCATCGGGTACAGCAGGCAGGACAGTAGCGACTCGAGGTCGCCCTGTTCCTTGTCGTTGAAACGCTGATTGCGGCGAAAGACCAGCTCGCCCATGTGCTCGCCTTCGTGGCTCAGGATGTAGCTGACCGAGTGGTGGCCGCGTGTGCCGAACTCCAGGCGCAAGTCACTGGCCTGATGCACATAGCTGAGCGCGTCCAGCGGCACCAGGCGTTGAATTTCGCGAAAGAACAGGCCAAGGATGCGCTGTGGCTCAAGGCTGGTTTGCAGTTGCAGGCTCATTTGCTGACGCAGTTGCGCCAGGCTGGTCGGGCGCTCGATCAGCGCCGGTAGTTGACCGAAGCCCAGGCGCTGCAATTTGGCACTGTCAAAGTCAATTGCATGGGTCTGGGAAGGAGATTTCATATGGCGTGAGCCCCTAAGCAGTAAGTCTGTCTTACAGGCTGGGTGAGAGCGGCTATGGGCTGCGCGTCGTACTGATCCATCAGTCCCGTAGGACGTTTGGCGTAAGTTTAGTCTGCCGCAAGACGATCAGTCAGCTATCGAAATCGGCGTTTGCCCCATGGCCATCACACGGCATGTTTTGAGGGAATTTAGAGCGAAAGGCGTGCCATTCGGTTCGATTTTATTTAAAGCTTTTCGAATCAATGACTTGCTGGCGAATGCCAAGCAGCCACGCTGGGTTATTGGCGGCTTTGTGACGGTTATGAGCGGCAATGGTTTGCCGCGACAGCATTCTGCCGCGGCAACAAATGCGACGTATGGCGTTATTGGGCGTTGAACGCCTGGCCATTAACGCCTGCGCTGTCGGGGCCCATCAGGTACAGATAGACCGGCATGATCTCTTCCGGTGTCGGGTTGTTCAGCGGATTTTCCCCCGGATACGCCTGCGCGCGCATGCTGGTGCGCGTGCCGCCCGGGTTGATGCTGTTGGAGCGTACCGGCGCAACGCCTTCCACTTCATCGGCCAGGGTTTGCATCAGGCCCTCGGTGGCAAATTTCGACACACCGTAAGCGCCCCAGTACGCGCGACCCTTGCGCCCGACGCTGCTGGAGGTGAATACCACCGAAGCATCCTGGGACAGCTTGAGCAACGGCAGCAGGGTGCTGGTCAGCATGAACATCGCGTTGACGTTGACCTGCATGACACGCATGAAGTTTTCGCCGGACAGTTGCTCGATCGGCGTGCGCGGGCCGATGATCGAAGCGTTGTGCAGCAGGCCGTCAAGATGGCCGAACTCGGTTTCGATCATCGCCGCCAGCTCATCGTACTGATGGGGCAGGGCGGTCTCGAGGTTGAACGGGATCACCGCTGGTTGCGGATGACCGGCGGCCTCGATTTCGTCGTAGACCTCGGTCAGATTGGCTTCGGTCTTGCCCAGCAGCAGCACGGTGGCACCGTGGGCGGCATAGGTTTTCGCCGCAGCCGCACCAATGCCACGGCCGGCACCGGTGACCAGAATGACCCGATCCTTGAGCAATTCAGGGCGAGCGGTGTAATCAAACATAAAAACCTCATAGTCCATTTCATGAAGACCTGCTTCACCCAGTGGCGAGGGGATTTATCCCCGTTCGGCGGCGAAGCCGTCGCAAAACCTGTGTGTCACATCGCCTGGATAAAAGCGGGGGCCGCTTCGCACCCCAGCGGGGATAAATCCCCTCGCCACACAGGGAATTTGCAACAGTCAGGTCAGCAGCTGCACAGCGCGCTGTCGAGCACCTTGCGCAACTCCAGCGGGTGATCTACCACAACGTCCGCGCCCCAGTGCCGTGGGTTGTCGTCCGGGTGGATATAGCCGTAAGTCACCGCAGCGGTCTTGGTCCCGGCATCGCGGCCCGATTCGATATCGCGCAGATCATCGCCGATGAACAGCACGGTCGACGGATCCAGATCAAGCATCTTGCAGGCGAGGATCAGCGGCTCCGGATCCGGCTTGCTGTTCTTCACATGATCCGGGCAGATCAGCAGCGCTGAACGCTCGGCCAGCCCCAGACGCTGCATGATCGGCTCGGCGAAACGCAACGGTTTGTTGGTGACCACGCCCCAGATCAGGTTGGCCTTTTCGATGTCAGCGAGCAGTTCGCCCATGCCGTCGAACAGCTTGCTGTGCACTGCGCAGCCAACCAGATAGCGCTCGAGAAACTCCAGACGCAGCTCCTCAAAGCCCGGCGATTCCGGATCCATCGAGAACGTCACCGCGACCATGGCCTTGGCGCCGCCGGAAATTTCGTCGCGGATGTGCTTGTCGTTGATCGGCGGCAGACCGCGATCGGCGCGCATCGCCTGGCAGATGGCGATGAAGTCCGGCGCGGTGTCGAGCAGGGTGCCGTCCATGTCGAAAAGTACCGCTCTGATGGCCATCGGCTTATTCCTCGCGCAGGGTCTGGATCATGTAGTTGACGTCAACGTCGTTGGCCAGCTTGTAGTGCTTGGTCAGCGGGTTGTAGGTCAGGCCGATGATGTCCTTGACGGTCAGGCCAGCCATGCGGCTCCACGCGCCGAGCTCGGACGGGCGGATGAATTTCTTGAAGTCGTGGGTGCCGCGCGGCAGCAGCTTCATGATGTATTCGGCGCCGATGATCGCGAACAGATACGCCTTCGGGTTGCGGTTGATGGTCGAGAAGAACACCTGGCCGCCCGGCTTGACCATGCGGAAACAGGCGCGGATTACCGACGATGGATCCGGCACGTGCTCGAGCATTTCCAGGCAGGTGACCACGTCGAACTGCTCGGGCATTTCGTCGGCGAGGGCTTCGGCGGTGATCTGCCGGTATTCGACGCTGACCCCGGATTCCAGCTGATGCAGTTGTGCGACCGCCAGCGGCGCTTCGCCCATGTCGATGCCCATCACGGTGGCGCCGCGCTGAGCCATGGCTTCGCTGAGGATGCCGCCGCCGCAACCGACGTCGAGGACTTTCTTGCCGGCCAGATTGACTCGTTCGTCGATCCAGTTGACCCGCAGCGGGTTGATGTCGTGCAGCGGCTTGAATTCGCTTTCACGGTCCCACCAGCGATGGGCAAGGGCCTCGAATTTGGCGATTTCGGCGTGGTCGACGTTGCTCATGTTAAATCCTCTAAAACTTGAAAAAGGCTGTAGCCGCGGATATTGCGCCGCGGTGTTTACGATTCGGTGTGGCCGCTGATGCGCTGGCCCCAGTGGCGGGCGGTCTCGCCCAGCTGTTGTTCGTCCATGCGGGTCAGACGCCGGTCGTCGAGCAGTTGCTTGCCGGCGACCCACAGGTGTTTCACGCAATCACGCCCGGTCGCATAGATCAGCTGCGACACCGGGTCATACACCGGTTGCTGCGCCAGGCCGGACAGGTCGAAAGCGACGATGTCTGCGGCTTTGCCGATCTCCAGCGAGCCGACCTGCGCCTCGATCCCCAGCGCACGGGCGCCATTGAGAGTGGCCATGCGCAAGGCGCGATGGGCGTCCAGCGCCGTGGCAGAACCGGCCACGGCTTTGGCCAGCAGGGCGGCGGTGCGGGTTTCGCCGAGCAGATCCAGATCATTGTTGCTCGCCGCGCCATCGGTGCCGACGGCGACGTTCACCCCAGCCTGCCACAAACGTTCGACCGGGCAGAAGCCGCTGGCCAGTTTCAGATTGGATTCCGGACAGTGGATCACGCTGCTGTTGCTTTCTACCAGCAGCGCGAGGTCGTCATCGCTGATCTGGGTCATGTGCACGGCCTGGAAACGCGGGCCGAGCAGGCCCAGGCGACCGAGGCGGGCCAGCGGGCGTTCGCCGGTCTGCTCGACCGCCTGCTGCACTTCGAACGCGGTTTCATGCACATGCATGTGGATCGAGGCGTCAAGCTCCTCGGCGATCACCCTGATTTTCTCCAGGTTCTCATCACCGACGGTGTAGGGTGCGTGAGGGCCGAAAGTAATCTTGATGCGTTCGTGATGCTTGAGATCCCCGAACAATTCGACGCCCTGACGAATGGCTTCGTCGGCACTGCTGGCGCCAGGGATCGGGAAATCGAGGATCGGAATGGCGATCTGCGCGCGGATACCGCTGTTGTGTACGCGCTCGCTGGCGACTTTCGGGAAGAAATACATGTCAGAGAAGCAGGTGATGCCGCCCTTGATCTGCTCGGCGATGGCCAGATCGGTGCCGTCGCGGACGAAATCCTCATCGACCCATTTGCCTTCGGCCGGCCAGATGTGGTTTTCCAGCCAGGTCATCAGCGGCAGATCGTCAGCCAGGCCACGGAACAGTGTCATCGCCGCGTGGCCGTGGGCATTGATCAGTCCCGGCGCCAACAGAACATCCGGCAGTTCACGGATTTCTGTCGCGTTACACTTCAACGCTTCGGCGCGCGGGCCGATAAACACGATGCAACCGTCACGGATGCCCAGGCCGTGCTCCTTGAGCACCACGCCTGCAGGTTCGACGGGGACCAGCCAGGTCGGCAGCAATAACAGGTCGAGCGCAATGGCAGGTTTCGGCATCGAGGGTCGGTTCCAGTGCTTTTGTAAAGGATGGCGAAGTATACCCGAGCGTCTTCGCGGGGGGATCGCTATAATCGGCGGCTTTTGTTCATGAGTGCGGGGTGTGGGATGCGCGATCGACTGTTGGCTGCGGAGAAAGTGAAGGCCATCGATTGGCGTGATGGCGCGCTGCACCTGCTGGATCAGCGTATTTTGCCGTTCGAGGAAACCTGGATCGCCTACACCAGCGCCGCCGGCGTGGCCGAGGCGATTCGCTCGATGGTCGTGCGTGGCGCGCCGGCTATTGGCATCAGTGCGGCCTATGGCATCGTCCTCGCGGCGCGGGCGCGGATTGCCGAGGGCGGCGACTGGTACGCGGCGCTGGAAGAGGATTTCGCTCTGCTGGCCGATTCGCGTCCGACCGCGGTCAATCTGTTCTGGGCGCTGGGTCGCATGCACGATCGCCTGGATCGGCTGAAAAGCAACGCCGATCCGCTGGCGGCGCTGGAAGCCGAAGCTATCGCCATTCATGAAAGCGACCGCGAGGCCAACCTGACCATGGCGCAGCTTGGCGTCGATCTGATTCGCAAGCATCAGGGCAACGCTCAAGCCATCCTGACCCACTGCAACACCGGCGCGCTGGCCACCGGTGGGTTCGGAACTGCGCTGGGAGTGATCCGCGCGGCTTATATAGAAGGCATGGTCGAACGCGTCTATGCCGACGAGACCCGGCCGTGGCTGCAGGGCTCGCGGCTGACCGCGTGGGAACTGGCCAACGAAGGCATCCCGGTGACCCTGAATGCCGACTCCGCCGCCGCGCACATCATGAAAACCAAAGGCGTGACCTGGGTGATCGTCGGCGCTGACCGCATCACCGCCAATGGCGACGTGGCGAACAAGATCGGCACCTATCAACTGGCGGTCAACGCCATGCACCACGGCGTGCGCTTCATGGTGGTGGCGCCGAGTTCGACCATCGACATGAACCTCGCCAGCGGCGATGACATCCCGATCGAAGAGCGTGATGGCGCCGAACTGCTCGAAGTTGGCGGTAAACGCGTCGGTGCCGATGTTGAAGCGTTCAACCCGGTGTTTGATGTCACTCCGGCGGATCTGATCGATGCGATCGTCACAGAGAAAGGCATCGTCGAACGCCCGGACACCGCGAAAATGGCCCTGCTGATGTGTCGCAAGCGCCTGCATTGACAGGCTTTGGTGTTGTGTTGAGCCATTCGCGAGCAGGCTCGCTCCCACAGGTTTTGTGAACGCCACTGGCCTGTGTGGGAGCGAGCCTGCTCGCGAAGAGGTCGGTAATGTCAATAAACATCGCTAATTCAGACCCCGATTTCACATTCAACCAAGCTCTGAGCCTCTCTCGTCCCCCTCAAGCCTGTCATCGGTCAACTAACTATGCTCCATGCGCATCTGGGGGATAGGTGCGTGGCGGCCTTTGTGATAACATCCGGCGTTTTCCGAGGCGGCTCCACGGAGCTGTCTTTACTGCGCAAATCCGCGATCCAATGTTGATTTGTCGTAAGTCGGCGCATGGCACTCGGCCGGCCCCGACGAGCTTCGTTGCTCCCACATGGATATGACGAAGTTTCACCAGAAAAAGGAATCAGGCTTCTCATGGGCGAACTGGCCAAAGAAATCCTCCCGGTCAATATCGAAGACGAGCTGAAACAGTCCTACCTCGACTACGCAATGAGCGTGATCGTCGGCCGTGCACTGCCGGATGCGCGCGATGGCCTCAAGCCCGTGCACCGTCGCGTACTGTTCGCGATGAGCGAGCTGGGCAACGACTACAACAAGCCGTACAAGAAATCTGCCCGTGTCGTCGGCGACGTGATCGGTAAGTATCACCCGCACGGTGACACTGCCGTGTACGACACCATCGTTCGTATGGCCCAGCCTTTCTCCCTGCGCTACCTGCTGGTCGACGGCCAGGGCAACTTCGGTTCGGTCGACGGCGACAACGCTGCGGCCATGCGATACACCGAAGTGCGCATGACCAAGCTGGCGCACGAGCTGCTGGCTGACCTGCACAAGGAAACCGTGGACTGGGTGCCGAACTACGACGGCACCGAACTGATCCCGGCAGTCATGCCGACCCGCGTGCCGAACCTGCTGGTCAACGGTTCCAGCGGTATCGCCGTAGGCATGGCGACCAACATTCCGCCGCACAACCTCGGTGAAGTCATCGACGGTTGCCTGGCCCTCATCGACAACCCAGAGCTGACCGTCGATGAGCTGATGCAATACATCCCCGGCCCGGACTTCCCGACGGCCGCGATCATCAACGGTCGTGCCGGCATCATCGAAGCCTACCGCACCGGTCGCGGGCGCATTTACATGCGTGCCCGCTCGATCATCGAAGACATCGACAAGGTCGGTGGCCGTCAGCAGATCGTCATCACCGAGCTCCCTTACCAACTGAACAAGGCGCGTCTGATCGAGAAGATCGCCGAGCTGGTCAAAGAGAAGAAGCTCGAAGGCATCACCGAGCTGCGCGACGAGTCCGACAAGGACGGTATGCGCGTCGTGATCGAACTGCGTCGCGGCGAAGTGCCGGAGGTGATCCTCAACAACCTCTACGCCCAGACCCAGCTGCAATCGGTATTCGGCATCAACATCGTCGCGCTGATCGACGGCCGCCCACGTATCCTCAACCTCAAGGATCTGCTGGAAGCCTTCGTCCGTCACCGTCGCGAAGTGGTTACCCGCCGTACCGTGTTCGAATTGCGCAAGGCGCGCGAGCGTGGGCACATTCTCGAAGGCCAGGCCGTTGCCCTGTCGAACATCGACCCGGTGATCGCCCTGATCAAGGCTTCGCCAACGCCGTCGGAAGCCAAGGAAGCGCTGATCAGCACGCCTTGGGAATCCTCGGCTGTGGTGGCGATGGTTGAGCGTGCCGGTGCTGATTCGTGCCGTCCGGAAAACCTCGATCCGCAATACGGTCTGCGTGAAGGCAAGTACTTCCTCTCGCCAGAACAGGCCCAGGCGATTCTCGAGCTGCGTCTGCACCGCTTGACCGGTCTGGAGCACGAGAAGCTGCTGGCCGAGTATCAAGAGATCCTCAACCAGATCGGCGAGCTGATCCGCATCCTCAACAGTGCCGTGCGCCTGATGGAAGTGATCCGCGAAGAGCTGGAAGTGATCCGCGCCGAATACGGCGACGTGCGTCGCACCGAAATTCTCGATGCCCGTCTCGACCTGACCCTGGGTGACATGATCCCGGAAGAAGAGCGCGTCGTGACCATTTCCCACGGTGGCTACGCCAAGACCCAGCCGCTGGCTGCGTACCAGGCTCAGCGTCGTGGCGGCAAAGGCAAATCGGCTACCGGCGTCAAGGACGAGGACTACATCGCTCACCTGCTGGTTGCCAACAGCCACACCACGCTGCTGCTGTTCTCCAGCAAGGGCAAGGTGTACTGGCTCAAGACCTACGAAATTCCGGAAGCATCCCGCGCGGCCCGTGGTCGTCCGCTGGTCAACCTGTTGCCGCTGGATGATGGTGAATACATCACCACCATGCTGCCGGTCGAGGAATACACCGAAGGTCACTACATCTTCATGGCCACCGCCAACGGCACCGTGAAGAAGACCCCGCTGGAATCCTTCAGCCGTCAGCGCAGCGTCGGTCTGATCGCGCTGGAGCTGGACGAAGGCGACGTGCTGATCTCTGCGGCCATCACCGATGGCGAGCGCGAAGTGATGCTGTTCTCCGACGGCGGCAAGGTCACCCGTTTCAAAGAGTCCGACGTGCGTGCCATGGGCCGTACCGCTCGCGGCGTACGCGGCATGCGTCTGCCGGAAGGGCAGAAGCTGATTTCCATGCTGATCCCGGAAGAAGGCAGCCAGATCCTCACCGCTTCCGAGCGTGGTTATGGCAAGCGCACCGCGATCACCGAGTTCCCTGAGTACAAGCGTGGCGGCCAAGGCGTGATCGCCATGGTCAGCAACGAGCGTAACGGCCGTCTGGTCGGCGCAGTTCAGGTGCTCGACGGCGAAGAAATCATGCTGATCTCCGATCAGGGCACCCTGGTGCGTACCCGTGTCGGCGAAGTGTCGAGCCTGGGCCGTAATACTCAGGGCGTGACGCTGATCAAGCTGGCCAAGGATGAAACCCTGGTCGGCCTGGAACGGGTTCAGGAGCCTTCGGAAATCGAAGGCGAAGAGCTCGAAGGTGAAGAGGGCGAGGAAATCGCAGGCACCGTCGGTATCGACGAGGCCGCAGACGACCAGCAACTCGACGCCGCAGCAGACGAAGAACCGCAGGAATAAGCGGACAAACGAGGGGGCGGATGAGAATTCGCCCCCTTGTTATTTGTCCGGTATGAATTTTCGACATCATGGAGATCCCCTGTGGGAGCGAGCCTGCTCGCGAAAGCAGGCGCTGCGGTACCTCTGAAGCACCGCGGTGATGCATTCGCGAGCAGGCTCGCTCCCACAGGGCCATGTTGATCGGTAGTGTGATTTATTGCGTGATACCACCAAATCAGAGCGAGATTGGATGTGAGCAAGCGAGCCTATAACTTCTGCGCCGGTCCGGCGGCGCTGCCTGAAGCTGTCCTGCAGCGCGCCCAGGGTGAACTCCTTGATTGGCACGGCAAGGGTCTGTCGGTCATGGAAATGAGCCATCGCAGCGATGAGTTCGTGTCCATCGCCACCCAGGCCGAGCAGGATCTGCGTGACCTGCTGAATATCCCGTCGAACTACAAAGTGCTGTTTCTGCAGGGCGGCGCCAGTCAGCAGTTTGCGCAGATCCCGCTGAACCTGTTGCCTGAAGGCGGCTCGGCCGACTACATCGACACCGGTATCTGGTCGCAGAAAGCCATCGAAGAAGCCTCGCGCTATGGCCACGTCAACGTTGCTGCCACTGCCAAGCCTTACGACTATTTCGCCATCCCAGGCCAGAACGAGTGGAATCTGTCGAAAGACGCCGCGTACGTTCACTACGCGCCGAACGAAACCATCGGTGGTCTGGAATTTCAATGGATCCCGCAAACCGGTGACGTACCGCTGGTGGCCGACATGTCTTCGGACATCCTCTCGCGCCCGGTCGATATTTCGCGTTTCGGCATGATCTACGCCGGCGCGCAGAAGAACATCGGCCCGAGCGGCATCGTCGTCAACATCATCCGCGAAGACTTGCTCGGCAAGGCCCGCTCGCTGTGCCCGACCATGCTCAACTACAAGGTCGCGGCCGATAACGGTTCCATGTACAACACCCCGCCGACGCTGGCCTGGTACCTGTCCGGTCTGGTGTTCCAATGGCTGAAGGAGCAGGGCGGCGTCGAAGCGATCGCCAGGCTCAACGACGTCAAGCAGCGCACCCTGTACGACTTCATCGACGCCAGTGGCCTCTACAGCAACCCGATCAACAAGTCGGATCGCTCGTGGATGAACGTACCGTTCCGTCTGGCTGATGATCGTCTGGACAAGCCATTCCTTGCCGGTGCTGACGAGCGCGGTCTGCTCAACCTCAAGGGTCACCGTTCGGTGGGCGGTATGCGCGCCTCCATCTACAACGCCGTCGACATCACTGCGGTCAACGCGCTGGTGGCGTACATGGCGGAATTCGAGAAGGAACACGGCTGATGTCCGAGCAAGAACTCAAGGCACTGCGCGTTCGCATCGACGCTCTGGACACCAAAGTCCTCGAGCTGATCAGTGAGCGTGCGCGTTGCGCCCAGGAAGTCGCCCGCGTGAAGATGGCCTCGCTGGCCGAAGGCGAAGTGCCGGTGTTCTATCGTCCCGAGCGCGAAGCTCAGGTGCTCAAGCGTGTGATGGAGCGCAATCAGGGGCCGCTGGGCAACGAAGAAATGGCGCGGCTGTTCCGCGAAATCATGTCGTCGTGCCTGGCGCTGGAGCAGCCGCTGAAAGTGGCGTATCTCGGCCCTGAAGGTACGTTCACCCAAGCGGCAGCGATGAAACACTTCGGCCACGCTGTGATCAGCAAGCCGATGGCGGCAATCGACGAAGTGTTCCGCGAAGTCGCCGCCGGTGCGGTGAATTTCGGCGTGGTGCCGGTGGAAAACTCCACCGAAGGCGCGGTTAACCACACGCTGGACAGCTTCCTCGAGCACGACATGGTGATCTGTGGCGAAGTCGAATTGCGCATCCACCATCATCTGCTGGTCGGCGAAAACACCAAGACCGACAGCATCAGTCGCATCTATTCCCACGCGCAGTCGCTGGCCCAGTGCCGCAAGTGGCTGGACGCGCATTACCCGAATGTCGAACGCGTCGCGGTGTCGAGCAACGCCGAAGCGGCCAAACGGGTCAAGGGTGAGTGGAATTCGGCAGCGATCGCTGGCGACATGGCGGCAGGGCTATATGGCCTGACGCGTCTGGCCGAGAAGATCGAAGATCGCCCGGACAACTCGACCCGCTTCCTGATGATCGGTAATCAGGAAGTGCCGCCGACCGGCGACGACAAGACCTCGATCATCGTGTCGATGAGCAACAAGCCCGGCGCGCTCCATGAGCTGCTGGTGCCGTTCCACGACAATGGCATCGACCTGACCCGCATCGAAACCCGTCCGTCGCGCAGCGGCAAATGGACCTACGTGTTCTTCATCGACTTTGTCGGCCACCACCGTGATCCGTTGATCAAAGGTGTGCTGGAAAAGATCAGTCAGGAAGCAGTAGCACTCAAAGTGCTGGGTTCCTACCCGAAAGCAGTTCTCTAAGGGCGGTAGCAAATGAGTGGCAACTTCCTCGCTCTGGCACAGCCGGGCGTGCAACAACTTTCGCCGTACGTTCCGGGCAAGCCTGTGGACGAACTGGCGCGCGAGCTGGATCTGGATCCGGCAAAAATCGTCAAACTGGCGAGCAACGAAAACCCATTGGGCGCCAGCCCGAAGGCATTGGCGGCGATCCGCGAAGAGCTGGCCGAGCTGACCCGCTACCCGGACGGCAATGGTTTCGCCCTGAAGTCGCTGCTCGCCGAGCAGTGCCGCGTCGAGCTGAATCAGGTCACGCTGGGTAATGGCTCCAACGATATTCTTGAACTGGTTGCGCGTGCCTACCTGGCACCGGGCCTGAATGCGGTGTTCAGTGAGCACGCCTTTGCGGTGTATCCGATCGCGACTCAAGCAGTCGGCGCACAAGCCAAAGTCGTTCCAGCCAAAGACTGGGGCCATGACCTGCCGGCGATGCTTGCGGCCATCGATGCCAACACCCGCGTGGTGTTCATCGCCAACCCGAACAACCCGACTGGCACCTGGTTCGGCGCCGAAGCGCTGGACGAATTCCTGCAGGACGTTCCCGAGCATGTGCTAGTAGTCCTCGACGAGGCTTATATCGAGTACGCCGAAGGCAGTGATTTGCCGGACGGTCTCGACTTCCTCGCCGCCTACCCGAACCTGCTGGTGTCGCGCACCTTCTCCAAGGCCTATGGCCTGGCCGCGCTGCGCGTCGGTTATGGCTTGTCGACGCCTGTGGTGGCGGACGTGCTGAACCGTGTTCGCCAGCCGTTCAATGTCAACAGCCTCGCCCTGGCGGCGGCGTGTGCGGCGCTGAAGGACGAGGAATATCTGGCGCAAAGCCGTCAGCTCAACGAAGCCGGCATGCAGCAGTTGCAGGCGGGTTTCCGTGAGCTGGGACTGAGCTGGATCGAGTCCAAAGGCAACTTCATCTGTGTCGATCTCGGCCAGGTCGCGGCGCCGATTTTCCAGGGCTTGCTGCGCGAAGGCGTGATCGTGCGTCCGGTGGCCAATTACGGCATGCCGAACCACCTGCGGGTGACCATCGGTCTGCCGGCCGAAAACAGCCGTTTCCTCGAGGCGCTGCGCAAGGTTCTGGCTCGTGGGTGATGTCACTGCGCTGCAACCTGTTGCACCTATGATCGGTCGCCTTGTGGTGGTCGGTCTTGGGTTGATCGGTGGTTCGTTTGCCAAGGGTTTGCGTGAAAGCGGCCTTTGCCGTGAGGTGGTTGGTGTTGATCTCGACCCGCAATCGCGCAAGCTCGCGGTCGAATTGGGTGTGGTTGATCGCTGCGAAGACGATTTGGCGGCGGCTTGCGCCGGTGCCGATGTGATCCAGCTGGCGGTGCCGATTCTGGCCATGGAAAAGCTGCTCGCGCGTCTGGCTGTCATGGATTTGGGGCAGGCGATTCTTACGGATGTCGGCAGCGCCAAAGGCAACGTGGTGCGCGCGGCGACCGAAGCGTTCGGCGGCATGCCGGCGCGCTTCGTCCCCGGGCACCCGATTGCCGGTTCCGAGCAGAGCGGGGTGGAAGCCTCGAATGCCGAGCTGTTCCGCCGGCACAAGGTGATCCTGACGCCGCTCGAGCAGACCGATCCTGCCGCACTGGCGCTGGTCGATCGGCTCTGGCGCGAACTGGGCGCCGATGTCGAGCACATGCAGGTCGAGCGGCACGACGAAGTGCTGGCCGCGACCAGTCATCTACCGCACCTGCTGGCCTTCGGTCTGGTCGATTCGTTGGCCAAGCGCAATGAAAATCTGGAGATCTTCCGTTACGCTGCCGGTGGTTTTCGCGATTTCACAAGAATCGCCGGAAGCGACCCGGTGATGTGGCACGACATCTTCCTCGCCAACCGCGAGGCTGTCCTGCGCACACTCGATACATTTCGCAGCGACCTCGACGCCTTGCGCGACGCGGTCGATGCAGGGGATGGGCACCAATTGTTGGGCGTTTTCACGCGCGCCCGGGTTGCCCGCGAGCATTTCAGTAAAATCCTGGCCCGCAGGGCCTATGTGGACGCTATGAATTCCAACGATCTGATCTTCCTGGCTCAACCTGGTGGCCGCCTGTCCGGTCGGATTCGCGTACCGGGTGACAAATCGATTTCCCACCGTTCGATCATGCTCGGCTCGCTGGCCGAAGGCGTCACCGAAGTCGAAGGCTTCCTTGAGGGCGAAGACGCCCTGGCGACCTTGCAGGCATTCCGCGACATGGGCGTGGTCATCGAAGGCCCGCACCACGGCCGCGTGACCATCCACGGTGTCGGCCTGCACGGCCTGAAACCTGCGCCGGGCCCGATCTATCTGGGCAACTCTGGCACCTCGATGCGTCTGCTCTCTGGCCTGCTGGCGGCGCAGAGCTTCGACAGCACCTTGACCGGCGACGCTTCGCTGTCCAAGCGTCCGATGAATCGCGTGGCCAATCCGCTGCGGGAAATGGGCGCCGTGATCGAAACTGCCGCTGAAGGTCGTCCGCCGATGACTATTCGCGGTGGCCACAAGCTCAAGGGTCTGACCTACACCATGCCGATGGCCAGTGCCCAGGTGAAATCCTGCCTGCTGCTTGCCGGTCTCTATGCTGAAGGCAAGACCACGGTGACCGAGCCGGCACCGACCCGCGATCACACCGAACGCATGCTGCGTGGCTTCGGCTACCCGGTCAGCGTCGACGGCGCCACGGCTTCGGTCGAGTCCGGCGGCAAGCTCACCGGGACTCACATCGAAGTGCCGGGCGATATTTCGTCGTCGGCGTTCTTCCTGGTCGCGGCCTCGATTGCCGAGGGTTCCGAGCTGGTGCTCGAGCACGTCGGCATCAACCCGACTCGTACTGGTGTGATCGATATCCTGCGACTGATGGGCGCCGATATCACTCTGGAAAACCAGCGTGAAGTCGGCGGCGAGCCAGTTGCTGACTTGCGCGTGCGCGCAGCTAAACTCAAAGGTATCGAGATTCCGGAGGCGCTGGTGCCGCTGGCGATCGACGAATTCCCGGTCCTGTTCGTTGCTGCTGCGTGCGCCGAAGGGCGTACCGTGCTGACCGGCGCCGAAGAGCTGCGGGTCAAGGAATCCGACCGGATTCAGGTCATGGCGGACGGCTTGCTGGCGCTGGGCGTCAAGTGCGAACCGACCCCGGACGGCATCATCATCGACGGCGGCCAGATCGGCGGCGGTGAAGTGCACGGTCACGGCGACCACCGTATCGCCATGGCGTTCAGCGTTGCCTCGTTGCGCGCTACCGCACCGATCCGCATCCACGATTGCGCCAACGTCGCGACCTCGTTCCCCAACTTCCTCGCGCTGTGCGGGCAAGTCGGCATTCGTGTGGCACAAGAGGCTCAGTCGTGAAAAACATTGCACCGGTCATCACCATCGATGGGCCAAGCGGCTCCGGCAAAGGCACGGTCGCCGGGATTCTGGCCAAGCGTCTGGGCTGGAACCTGCTGGATTCCGGTGCGCTTTATCGCTTGCTCGCGTTTGCTGCGCGCAACCATGGCGTCGACCTGACCAATGAAGAGCTGCTGAAGACATTGGCCGCTCATCTGGATGTGCAGTTCATCGCCGCGACCGAAGGTCAGCTGCAGCGGATCATTCTCGAAGGCGACGAAGTCAGCGATGTCATTCGCACCGAAAGCGTCGGTTCCGGGGCCTCGCAAGTGGCTGCGCTGCCCGCCGTACGCGAGGCGCTGCTGCAGCGCCAGCGTGCTTTCCAGGAAGCGCCGGGTCTGGTGGCGGACGGTCGCGACATGGGCACGGTGGTATTTCCGGGTGCACCGCTGAAGATTTTCCTCACCGCCAGTGCCGAGGAGCGGGCGCGCCGTCGATATTTGCAGTTGAAGGGTAAAGTCGAGGGTGTTAGTCTGTCGAGTCTGCTAGATGAGATCCGTGCACGCGATGAGCGTGACACCCAGCGCGCAGTAGCCCCGCTTAAGCCGGCGGCCGACGCGATTCAGCTGGATTCAACGGAGCTTTCCATCGATCAGGTGCTTGAACGCATCATGAGCGAGATCGCCATTCGCGATATCGCCGGGTGACCAAGAAGGCCGCAGGGGACCAGTCATAGTCCTGCGGTGCTTCTTTTAAATGAAACTAACCCACACCGTCTGGGGTGTGGAGATGGGCGTTTACTTCGCCCTCATCTACAGGAATTAAAATGAGCGAAAGCTTTGCGGAACTCTTTGAAGAAAGCCTGAAAACCCTGAACCTTCAGGCAGGCTCCATCATCACCGGTGTTATCGTTGATATCGATTACCAGGCTCGCTGGGTAACCGTTCACGCTGGTCTGAAGTCTGAAGCACTCATCCCGCTTGAGCAGTTCTACAACGATGCTGGCGAACTGAACATCAACGTTGGTGATGAAGTTCACGTTGCTCTGGATTCGGTTGAAGACGGCTTTGGCGAAACCAAGCTGTCCCGTGAAAAAGCCAAGCGCGCTGAATGCTGGATCGTTCTGGAAGCAGCCTTCGCAGCCGAGGAAGTGGTCAAGGGCGTTATCAACGGTAAGGTTAAAGGCGGCTTCACTGTCGACGTTAACGGCATCCGTGCGTTCCTGCCAGGTTCCCTGGTTGACGTCCGTCCAGTGCGCGACACCACGCACCTGGAAGGCAAAGAGCTGGAATTCAAGGTCATCAAGCTGGACCAGAAGCGCAACAACGTTGTCGTTTCCCGTCGCAGCGTCCTCGAAGCCGAGAACTCCGCCGAGCGTGAAGCTCTGCTGGAATCCCTGCAGGAAGGCCAGCAAGTCAAAGGTATCGTCAAAAACCTCACCGATTACGGCGCATTCGTCGATCTGGGTGGCGTGGACGGCCTGCTGCACATCACCGACATGGCCTGGAAGCGCATCAAGCATCCTTCCGAGATCGTCAACGTTGGTGACGAGATTGACGTCAAGGTTCTGAAATACGATCGCGAACGCAACCGTGTTTCCCTGGGCCTGAAGCAACTGGGCGAAGATCCATGGGTTGCTATCAAAGCCCGTTACCCAGAAGGCACTCGCGTTACCGCTCGTGTAACCAACCTGACCGACTACGGCTGCTTCGCTGAGCTGGAAGAAGGCGTTGAAGGTCTGGTACACGTTTCGGAAATGGACTGGACCAACAAGAACATCCACCCTTCGAAAGTCGTACAAGTCGGCGACGAAGTGGAAGTCATGGTTCTGGACATCGACGAAGAGCGTCGTCGGATCTCCCTGGGCATCAAGCAGTGCAAGTCGAACCCATGGGAAGACTTCTCTGGCCAGTTCAACAAGGGCGACAAGATCTCCGGCACCATCAAGTCGATCACCGATTTCGGTATCTTCATTGGTCTGGACGGCGGCATCGACGGTCTGGTTCACCTGTCCGACATCTCCTGGAACGAAGTGGGCGAAGAAGCCGTACGTCGTTTCAAGAAGGGCGACGAGCTGGACACCGTCATCCTGTCGGTTGACCCAGAGCGCGAGCGCATCTCCCTGGGCATCAAGCAACTGGAAAGCGATCCGTTCTCCGAGTACGTCTCGGTTAACGACAAGGGCGCTATCGTGACCGGTACCGTGAAAGAAGTTGACGCCAAAGGCGCCATCATCGTTCTGGCCGACGACATCGAAGCTACCCTGAAAGCCTCCGAAATCAGCCGTGACCGCGTTGAAGACGCGCGCAACGTTCTGAAAGAAGGCCAGGAAGTTGAAGCCAAGATCATCAGCGTTGATCGCAAGAGCCGCGTAATCCAGCTCTCGATCAAGTCGAAAGACGATGCTGAAGAGAAAGAAGCCATCCAGAGCCTGAAAGCAGCTCCGGAAGGTGAAGCAGCTGACACCACTATGGCGGCACTGCTGCGTCAAGCAATGGCCAAACAGAACTGAGTTCTGCTTGATCATTAAAAAGGGCGACTTCGGTCGCCCTTTTTTGTGCCTGCAATTTGGTCTTTGTACGTGCGTGCATGAAACCATTGGCTTCCCCTGCGGGTCTGTTTCTTTAATCGGATCAATCGCCTATTCGCGACTAAGCTTGATCTTGAGTATTAGTCGTCAGGCTTGCCTGGCATAAGGAAGTGGATGAACAAGTTATTTGTTGTTGCGGTGGTCTTGGCGCTGGCAGGTTGCACCACCAGCGCGAAAACCCATGCGGTGCGCGGCGTCAGTGGTATCGAGGTCGATTGCTCAGGGTTGGGTTCCGGTTGGGAAAGGTGCCAGAAGCGTGCAGCGAAGGAGTGCAAAGGTAAGGGCTACAAGGTCATCACCCGCTCTGATGATGCGAAAGATGAAGATGAATACCCGTTTGGCTTCAATCCCGCAGGCTTTGTAACCCGGACCATGCTGGTGATGTGTCGTTAGGTGAGCAGCGATCCGACTCGCCACTGGAGTGCCCTGAAAATGGGCGTTTTGACCCCGGGAAAGATATGTCAATCCCTGGGCTGTTCAAATTCTTCCGGGCATGCTAAAACCTTTCAAGCGCTGATCTAGCTGCTTGAAAAAGAAGGGAAAAATATGACGAAGTCGGAGTTGATCGAACGAATTGTCACCCATCAAGGGCTACTCTCATCCAAGGATGTGGAGCTGGCCATCAAGACCATGCTTGAACAAATGTCTCAGTGCCTCGCCACCGGTGATCGTATCGAGATCCGTGGATTTGGCAGCTTCTCCCTGCACTATCGCGCACCGCGCGTCGGCCGCAACCCGAAAACCGGCCAGTCGGTAAGTCTGGACGGTAAATTCGTGCCGCATTTCAAGCCGGGCAAGGAATTGCGTGATCGCGTGAACGAGGAAGAGGAGGAGGGCGCTTGATCTTCGCTATTCAAATTCGAGGGCGCGTGAATGCGTAATCTGAAACGCATACTGCTTGGCGTTTTTCTTCTGCTGATGGTTCTGGTTGTTCTAGCGTTTGTGCTGGAGAATCAGCAATCTGTTTCGCTTTTGTTTCTGGGTTTTTCCGGCCCGCAGTTGCCGGTGTCGGTTGTTGCAGTGCTAGCGTTGCTGATCGGTATGCTCATCGGTCCTGTATTGGGCTGGTTTCTAGGGCGTACATCGAGAGCGGCTCGTAAACGTCTGGTCTAAAAGCGACAGGCGCACGGCATCTGTCGAAATTGCGCCTCAGCCTGTCTTTATCCATTAGTAAAAGCATCATTAAGCTGTAAAATGCGTCCCTTGTTCGATCGTGCCTTAATGCATGTCGATTCAGACTGACTCTGACGGATGCCAACTGGTAGTGGCCTCTGCATTCATGGATTAGACCGCGCTCGCTGGCAGCGCTGTCCGCAGCTCAAGGGTATCGTTTCGCGTGAAAATTCTAGTTACCGGCGGCGCCGGCTTCATTGGCTCGGCAGTCATCCGTCACATCATCTCTAGCACTGCCGATGCGGTCGTCAACGTCGATAAGTTGACTTACGCCGGCAATCTGGAGTCGCTGGCGGAAGTCAGTCAGAGTTCTCGCTATGCCTTTGAACGCGTCGATATCTGCGATCGTGATCAGATCGACCGCGTTCTGCGTGAACATCAACCGGATGCAATCATGCACCTGGCCGCTGAATCCCACGTTGACCGCTCGATCTCCGGCCCGTCCGAGTTCATCCAGACCAACATTATTGGCACTTACACACTCCTAGAAGCTGCGCGCCATTACTGGGCTGCTCTGGATGACACCCGCAAAGCCAATTTCCGCTTCCACCACATCTCGACTGACGAAGTTTACGGAGATCTCGAAGGTCCGGAAGACCTCTTCACCGAAACCACGCCTTACCAGCCAAGCTCGCCATATTCGGCTAGTAAAGCCAGCTCCGACCACCTGGTTCGTGCCTGGGCCCGCACTTACGGCCTGCCGACACTGGTTACCAACTGCTCGAACAACTACGGCCCATGCCATTTTCCTGAGAAGCTGATCCCGCTGATCATTCTCAATGCGCTGGAAGGCAAACCCCTGCCGGTGTACGGCAAAGGCAACCAGGTTCGTGACTGGCTGTATGTCGAAGATCACGCGCGCGCGCTTTATAAAGTCGTCACTGAAGGCGTCATCGGCGAGACCTACAACATCGGCGGTCATAACGAAAAACAAAACATTGAGGTAGTGCATACCCTGTGTGCGTTGCTCGATGAGTTGCGTCCTGATTCTGCCCATCGTCCGCATGCCAGCCTGATTACTTATGTTCAGGATCGTCCAGGCCATGACGTGCGTTATGCAATCGACGCTAGCAAGATTCAGCGAGAACTGGGCTGGACACCGGAAGAGACTTTTGAAACCGGTATTCGCAAGACCGTTGAGTGGTATCTGAATAACACTGAGTGGGTAGAGCATGTGAAGAGCGGCAGCTACCAGCAGTGGATAGATCAGAATTACGCGGATCGCTCGAATAAAGCATGAAGATCCTACTTCTAGGAAAGAACGGTCAGGTGGGCTGGGAGCTGCAACGTTCCCTGGCTCCGTTGGGTGAGCTGGTTGCTCTTGATCGTCACCTTGTTGATGGCCTCTGCGGTGATCTGTCGAATCTTGAATCCTTGCGTGCAACGATTCGTCAGATAAAGCCCGACGTTATTGTTAATGCTGCTGCTTATACGGCGGTTGATAAAGCTGAGTCGGAAACCGAATTGGCAGATCGCGTAAACGGACTCGCGAGCGGCGTCATGGCGGAAGAAGCCGCAGCGTCGGGCGCATGGCTGGTTCACTACTCAACGGATTACGTCTTCAGTGGCCAAGGCGTCACGCCATGGCAGGAAACAGACGCTGTTGCGCCAGTGAACCATTACGGCGCCAGCAAGCTCGCCGGCGAGCAGGCAATTATCGCGGCGGGTTGTAAGTATCTGATCTTTCGTACTAGCTGGGTTTACGGAGCTGGCGGCAACAACTTTGCGAAGACCATGCTGCGCTTGGCCAAGAATCGCGAAACATTAAATGTGATTGCGGATCAGATTGGTGCTCCAACCGGTGCTGATCTGATTGCTGACGTTTCGGCGTTGGCTATTCAGCGAGTTATCAGTCGTCCAGAGTTGGCTGGCCTCTATCACTTGGCCGCTGCGGGCGAAGTGTCTTGGCATGGGTATGCCAGTCACGTCATAGACTTCGCTAAAGCCCAAGGTGAGGAGTTAGCTGTAACGGCGGTCAACCCGATTGAAACCACAGCCTATCCTACACCTGCACGTCGCCCTCTGAACTCACGATTGAATACTCAGAAGCTGCGCGACAATTTTTCTCTACACTTGCCGGATTGGCAAAGTGGTGTAACCCGAATGCTTAGGGAAGTTCTGAACAAATGACCACGACAAATCGTAAAGGCATCATCCTCGCTGGTGGTTCGGGCACGCGCCTGCACCCGCTGACTCTTGGTGTTTCCAAGCAAATGTTGCCTATTTACGACAAGCCGATGATTTTTTATCCGCTGTCCGTTTTGATGCTGGCGGGTATGCGAGAAATCCTAATTATTTCCACGCCGGAAGATTTGCCGTGCTTCCGTAAACTGCTGGGTAATGGAAGCGTGTACGGGATCAAGCTTACTTATGCCGAGCAGCCTAGTCCGGACGGCCTGGCCCAGGCGTTCATTATTGGTGAAGAGTTCATCGGTCAGGATCCATGCTGTCTGATTCTGGGGGACAACATCTTCTACGGTCAGCATTTCTCGGACAACTTGCGCTCCGCCAGTACCCAACAAAAGGGAGCTACCGTATTTGGCTACCACGTCTCCGATCCTGAACGCTTTGGTGTCGTCGAGTTTGATAAAAGTGGCAAGGCTTTGAGTATCGAAGAGAAGCCGCTGAAGCCAAAATCGAACTATGCGGTCACCGGTCTGTATTTCTATGATAACGATGTGGTCGAGATCGCCAAGAACATCAAGCCCTCCGAGCGTGGCGAGCTGGAAATCACCGACGTCAACCGTGCGTATCTGGAGCGCCAGACCCTGAGCGTGGAAATGCTCGGTCGCGGGTTTGCCTGGCTGGATACCGGTACTCACGACTCTCTGCTTGAAGCCAGTCACTTCGTTCACACGATCGAACAGCGTCAGGGTCTGAAAGTGGCGTGTTTGGAAGAGATCGCCTATCACAATGGCTGGATTTCTGCCGAGCAGCTTAACGCACAAGCGCAAGCACTGAAGAAGACGGGTTACGGTCAATACCTTCAGAAGTTGCTGGACTCGCCGTCTGCCTGATCGAAAGTTCTGACTTTCGCAATGCTATGTTTAACGCTGCAAGCAGGAATGGCATGCCAGTAGAACATCCCAAGGTTGCGATTTTGCTGGCCGCCTACAATGGCATGCAGTGGATCGAGGAGCAGTTGGCCTCGATCCTCGGTCAGACAGCTGTCGACGTAACCGTTTATATAAGTATTGATCCCTCCACTGACGGTACTGAGGCATGGTGCGCCGATTATGCTGCACAGCATCCGAACGTAATCGTCCTGCCCGACGCCGGTGCGTTTGGTGGGGCCTCCCGCAACTTCTTCCGTTTGCTTCGAGATGTTGATCTTGAAGGCTACGATTTCATCGCGTTCGCTGATCAGGATGACGTCTGGTATCTGGACAAGATCGAGCGCGCTATCCGGTCGATCAAATCTCTTGGCGTGGATGCTTACTCGAGTAACGTAGTTGCGTTCTGGCCTGATGGTCGTAACCAGGTACTGGACAAGGCCCAGCCGCAAACCCGCTGGGACTTTCTCTTTGAGGCTGCCGGACCGGGCTGTACGTATGTCATGAGCCAAAGGATGATGCAGTTGCTGAAGGTCTCATTGTTGAAACATTGGGATGCCTTGCAACAGGTCAGTCTGCATGACTGGTATTGCTATGCGTTCGCACGCAGTCGTGGTGTACGCTGGTTCATTGATCCGCAGCCATCCATGTGTTATCGCCAGCACGAAAGTAATCAGGTCGGGGCCAATTCAGGTATAAATTCACTGATTGCGCGTTATAAAATTATCCATGACGGTTGGTGGTTTTCTCAGATTCGAATGATTGCGCAGTTGGTGGGTCTCGCCGATGATCCATTCGTCCGGCAATGGTTACCTTTGGGGCGTCGACAATTATTGCGGCTGTCGTTAAAAGCCGGTGAATGTCGTCGTCGAACCAGGGACAAGCTGTTCTTTTTCTTTATTTGTTGCGCGACTGCCGTGATCGGGAAGAAAAACAAATGAAAGGTGCTCGGGTATTGGTGACCGGGGCGACGGGGTTTGTCGGCGAGGCCGTGGTGTTCCGCCTGCTTCTCGACAAGATCTACACACCAGTTGCGGCTGCACGTAGCGAAACTCGGTTGAGTGGTTTGTGTGATGTCGTGCCTTTTGATTTGGATGAGCGCGTTTTATTGCCGCCATTGAATAATATCCAGACGGTGATTCATTGTGCGGCCAGGGTTCATGTAATGAACGAGTGTGAGGCTGATCCGCTTGCCATGTTTCGGCAAATGAATGTGCAGGGCACTGCGCGGCTGGCCCGTCATGCGGCAGCGTCCGGGGTAAAGCGCTTCATCTTTGTCAGTTCGATCAAGGTCAATGGCGAAGAGTCACCCGCCGGGAGACCCTTTACCGCAGCCGATATTCCCGCGCCTGTTGATCCTTACGGTATTTCCAAGTGCGAGGCAGAGGAAGTCGTGCGTCAAATAGCACTGGAAACCGCAATGGAGCTGGTAATTATTCGACCGCCCCTGGTTTACGGGCCGGGCGTCAAAGCTAACTTCCTAAATATGATGCGCTGGTTGCAAAAAGGATTGCCACTGCCATTGGGCGCATTGGGCAATCGCCGCAGCTTGGTGGCAATCAGTAATCTGGTGGATCTTTTGGTGACCTGCATCGATCATCCACAAGCAGCCAATCAAACTTTTCTGGTAAGTGATGGCGAAGATCTTTCGACCACTCAATTGCTTCAAAGGATGTCGAGCGCCCTGACTGTGCGAGCGCGATTGTTGCCCGTGCCTCCGTTTGTTCTGCGCCTTGGGGCAGCTTTATTGGGTAGGAGAGCCTTAGCTCAGCGACTCTGCGGCTCGTTACAGGTCGACATGGAAAAGACGCGCACAATACTGGAGTGGACGCCGCCCATCAGCGTGAGCCAGGCACTTCAGGCCACTGCCAACCATCTCCGGGAGCGCTAAATGTGTCAGTATTCTTTATGGATGTCACTTTTTCGCTAAGGCTTGCTCGATAAAGCACAGCAATTGATCTGACCCTCGATGGATTGGCAGATTGCCACCCTTTTGCCAATTAGGGCGCCTTGATACCCTACGCAGCCCAAATCCGTACGCCTTGGCAGGATTTTTCCGGCTCAAGGCAACATTCTGATTACTCTTTTCATACCATGACCACCGCCTTGTGCTGTTGAAGGTGGTGATGTCACTGGGCTATCAAATTGGTATGACTTATAATGGCAAATTTTTCGCTGTCGGGAGCGGTCCATGAGAGGGGCATGTAATTTTCATGCTGCCAAGGCTGTACCTCTTGATGTTGAGCGAAACGACATCGTCATTATTTTTTCTTCAATGCAATGGAGTGCTCGGTGGTAGCCCCTCTTCCACAATTTGATCAGACAGGCGAGCAGCCTGGCGGCGATTCTGACTTTAGTATTCAAGGTCATGAAACGCAATCGGCCCGCGTAACGATTCTGATGTGTACCTACAACGGTGAACGCTTTCTCGCACAACAACTGGATTCGATAGCTCGCCAGAGTTATCGCGAATGGACCGTCGTTGTTTCTGATGACGGTTCTACCGACGCGACACTGGATATTCTGCGCCAGTACAGCGCGATCTGGGGAGAAGGCCGGTTGACCATTCTGCAAGGGCCCAAGCGAGGGTTCGCGGCTAACTTCATGTCCGTTGCCTGCGATGCGCCCGTGCAATCGCAATTTTATGCGTGGGCCGACCAGGACGATATCTGGCAAGCCAATAAACTTGAGTCTGCCGTAAAGGTATTGGAGGCGCTGCCGTCCGGTCTTCCTGCTTTGTATTGCGGCCGGACCGAGTTGATTGGTGACTCGGGAACGGTCATCGGTCGCTCGCCGCTATTTTCTCGCCCCGCCAGTTTTGGCAATGCACTGGTACAAAGTCTGGCCGGGGGGAATACTATGGTATTCAATCATTTGGCTCGGGACGTACTCTGTCATGCTGGCGGCCAAGTGGATATCGTTTCCCATGACTGGTGGGCCTATCTACTGATTACCGGGGTGGGTGGCGAGGTCGTCTATGACGCCTCGCCTTCCATTCTGTACAGGCAGCATGAAGCGAATCTGATTGGCGCCAACTCAGGAGTGCGCGCACGGATCATGCGCTTGCGGATGATGTCTACGGGTCGCTTTCGTGACTGGAATGACAAAAATATCGCTGCACTTGAAACGGTTCGCTCAAGCTTGAGTGCAGACAGCCTGCAGACCTTTGAGCAATTCAAGAAAGCCCGTGATTCAAAAGGATTCGGCCGTTTCGTCTGGCTTTACCGCGCGAAGGTCTATCGGCAGACGTGTTTGGGTAATCTTGGGCTGCTGCTGGCCGCGGTGCTCAACAGAATTTGATGCCCTCATCGTGCAAGGCAGGACGTGAAATTGCTCCGTGGCGTCCTCCCGGTATCTCAACAAGAGAGTTTTTGTATGAAGTCTGTCTCCCTCGATTTATCTCAGGTGTGTGCATAATGCTTAATTTTTCCACGTCGCCAAAGGAAATGGTCAACAGTTTCTGGCGTAATCGGAGCCTGATCGCGGCGCTTGTACAGCGAGAAGTCGTTGGGCGTTATCGTGGATCGTTCATGGGAATTCTCTGGTCGTTTTTTAACCCCGTGTTCATGTTGGTTGTCTACACCTTTGTCTTTAGCGTCGTTTTCAAGGCACGCTGGAGCGGCGGAAGTGACTCGAAAACCGAGTTTGCACTTATTCTGTTTGCGGGACTTATCGTCTTCAACTTCTTTGCGGAGTGTTTCAATCGAAGCCCGACGCTGATTCTCTCGAACGCCAACTATGTGAAGAAAGTCGTGTTTCCATTGGAGATCCTTCCTTGGATCACAGTCGGTTCGGCGCTCTTTCACATGGTGATCAGCCTGACTGTGTGGTTGCTGGCCTATTTGATACTGTTTGGCACGCCGCACCTGACCGTCCTGTTGTTCCCGTTGATTATCCTGCCGTTGATGCTGATGATCATGGGTTTGACGTGGGCCTTGGCGTCGCTCGGCGTTTACTTAAGAGATGTCGCGCAATTCATCGGCATCCTGACCACAGTCCTGATGTTTCTGTCGCCTATTTTTTACCCTGCCAGTGCGCTACCTGAGAAGTATCAACATCTACTGATGCTCAATCCGCTGACGCCTGCAATCGAGTACGCCCGGGACATTCTGTTTTGGGGAAAACTGCCTGACTTTACCGTATTGGGCATTTATCTCGCCGGCTCGGCGTTGATTGCATGGCTTGGATTCGCCTGGTTTCAGAAAACACGAAAAGGATTCGCCGATGTCATCTGAGGTCGCTATCAAGGTTCAAAATCTCAGTAAGTGCTATGAGATTTACGACAAACCGCGCGACAGACTGCTTCAGATGCTCAGTCGCGGGAAGAAAAAATATTGCCGTGAGTTCTGGGCGCTACGCGACGTTTCCTTCGAAATTCGCAAAGGCGAGACGGTCGGTATCGTTGGCCGCAACGGCAGTGGCAAGTCCACCTTGCTGCAAATTCTTTGCGGTACGTTGAATCCAACCAGTGGTACGGTTGAAACCCATGGCCGGATCGCTGCATTGCTCGAACTGGGCTCCGGATTCAATCCCGAGTTTACTGGACGCGAGAACGTCTACCTGAACGCCTCGATTCTGGGTTTGAGCAAAGAAGAAATCGACGCACGATATGATGCGATCATCGAATTCGCGGACATTGGCGATTTCATCAATCAACCGGTCAAGACATATTCGAGCGGTATGTTGGTGCGACTGGCGTTTTCCGTTCAGGCGCAAGTCGAGCCCGATATTCTTATTGTCGATGAAGCGCTGGCAGTGGGGGACGCAAAATTTCAGGCCCGTTGCTTTGATCGGTTGAAAAAGCTCAAGGAAAACGGCACGAGCATTCTGCTGGTAACGCACTCCAGCGAACAAATCGTTACGCACTGTGACCACGCCTTTCTTTTGAACAACGGTGTGCAGCTCGCTGAAGGCGAGCCGCGCATGGTCGTCAACCGTTACCTTGATTTGTTGTTCGGCAAGACTCAGCAATCGGCCTCTGTCGAAAGTGCAGAAGCGTCTGACCAGTTGGCAGCGTATCAAACGCCTGAAGGCGGCCTCGATGTATTTGAAACGCATCCGAACTACAACCCGAACGAATATCGTTGGGGTGACAGATCGGCCACTATCATCGACTTCCACCTGAGCGCAGAAGGGCTTGAGTACCCGATTGCCCTAGACACTGGCGTGCAGATCAAACTATCGGTATTTGTACGGTTTGATACTGATCTGGTGTGTCCGATTCTCGGGATGACGATCAAGACCAAAGAGGGCGTTACCCTCTATGGCGTAAATAGTGAAACGCTGGATTGCCTGGAATTTAGAACGTGCGGGCGCAAGGGCGAGATCGTCGAAGTTGAGGTACTTATATCTTGTGATCTGGCCCCAGGTGACTACTTCATTTCTGTCGGAGTGTCGACCAAAGATGGCGAAGAGGTTACTCCCCGTGACAGGCGTTATGATTCGATCCACTTCCAGGTTCGTCCGACTGACAAATTTTTTGGGCTTGTAAATCTGGACTCCAGCATTCGTGCCAAGAAGGTTTCAAATTGAATATTTTATTGAAACAAGCGGGCTATCAGCTTAATGACGAGCTCAACATCTGGTCGAGGCCGGATTATTCGAGCATCAACTACAGCGATGGTGATAGCACCGAACTGCGCATAAAATTCTTGATCGATCAGGCCAGTGACGTCAGTGTTTTTTCTGATGAGCTGCGAAGATCGTGCACCGATTGGCCATCGCTTTATTACCTCTCAAGTACCCGTTCGAACTTGTTGCGGGTGTTCGATGCCGATCTGCGTGGCGATGTGCTCGAGATCGGCGCCGGTTGTGGTGCAATTACCCGGTATTTAGGTGAGCAGGGCGGCAGGGTGCTGGCGCTGGAAGGTAGCTCGCGTCGCGCCAGCATCGCCCGTGCACGCACCCGAGACTTGCCAAACGTCTCGGTTCTGGCTGAGTCGTTCGAGAAGTTCAGCATTGATACCCAATTCGATGTCATCACCCTGATCGGCGTTTTTGAATATGCCAACCTGTTCGTAGCCGGTGATAACCCGGGTGCGAGAATGCTTGAGAAAGTTCGCTCACTGCTTAAGCCTGACGGTTTGCTCATCATCGCGATCGAAAACCAGCTCGGCTTGAAATATTTTGCTGGAGCGCCTGAAGATCACGTGACGACGCCGATGTACGGTGTCGAGGGGCGCTATAACAGCGCTACCGTGCAGACCTACGGGAAAAAAGCTCTCGCGTCGTTGTTGGCGACAGCCGGGTTTACCTCGAGTGAGTTCTTTGCGCCGTTTCCCGATTACAAGTTGCCCGTTTCGATCATCACCGAAGAGGGGTTCAAAGATCCTGATTTCGATGCCAGTGCATTCGCATCGCAAAGTGTACAGAGAGATCCGCAATTGCCGGATCTGTGCACCTTCTCACTGGAATTAGCCTGGTCGCAGATTTTCAGGAACGGCTTGGGCATGGATATGGCCAACTCCTTTCTTGTAGGTGCTTCGACGGTCTCGCGCAGCGCAGTCGACCCGCAGACCCTGGCGTATCATTACAGCTGCGATCGACGCTCGACGTATTGCAAACGTTCGGAATTTCGTCGCGATTTCGAAGATGCGATCAATGTGCATTACCAAAAACTCGGGAAGACTATCGATGAGGGTGAAGGGCAATCGCTCGTCACTTTTAATCTTGCTGCGTCCGAGCCTTACATCAATGGTTATGTGCTTGGCACTAAGCTGATCGATATAGTCAACGCCGAGGGCTGGACTTACGCAGGTATCGGCGCCTTCCTCAAAAATTACCTGAGCATGCTAAACGTGCTCTGTGATAACGCCGAGAGCCAGCCGGGTGAGGTGTCGGGAGCGTTGATCGATGCGGTCCCGCAAAATATTGTGATTGATCTGGACGGCCGTCCGCAGTTGATCGACAAAGAGTGGACGCTCAACACGAATGTTCGCTACGAGTACCTGCTGTTCAAAGCGCTAACGCAGTTGCTGGGTTCGATTACACGTATCAGCAAGGGCGCAGAGGCTGGCCCGGTTACACGCAAAGACTTTGTATTCCGAGCTTGCGAAGCCGCCGGGTACCCACTTTGCGAAAAAGATGTGGAAGAGTTTCTGGCCATCGAGGCGCAGATACAGAATGCGATTAACGGCCGAAGCCCGAGTGAATTTACGGCGTGGGGCGAAGATCGATTGATTGTCGAAGACAATCTGTTTTCTGCTTTCAGCAGTTCGCAGATTGCATTGGCTCAAACCCGTGAAGCGCTTGCAAGCGCTGTCACTGACGCCAGGCAGAAAATCGAAACGCTGAGTGCAAAACTGGACCAGCGTGAAGCTGACTATAATCAAGTCATTAACTCCAACTCTTGGTTCATCACGAAACCTGTACGCTTCCTTGTGCGCTCGTTGCGGCAGGGGAAAGGCGTGTTGCGCAGCAAAGTGGAGACTTCCAAGCAGGCGCTGACGGCCTATCTGCGCGGCCAGGAAGCCAATCTGCCACAGCCGGTTGACGACGTAATTGAAGCGCCTGTCGCGCGCACTCGCTCGGTCAGCGTCATTCTGCCAATCTATAAAGATGTCGAAATGACTCGTCGCTGCATCCTTGCCGCGATGCCAGGGATTATTGCTTTCGACTCCAAACTGGTCGCGATCAATGATGCGAGCCCAGATGCAGGCATGCAGGCCATGTTGATCGAATTGCAAATGCAATGGCCGCAGGTGATGACCGTTCTCGAAAACGAAGTCAATCTTGGCTTTGTCAAAACCGTCAATCGCGGCATGCGCCATGCCAGCCAGGACGATATCGTTTTCCTTAACAGTGATGTCATCGTGCCTGTTGACTGGCTGGAGCGGCTGACCGCTGAGGCGTACATCGCGCCAAACATCGGTACCGTTACACCGTTTTCCAACAACGCGACTATTTGTAGCTTCCCGGCGTTTCTTTACGAAAACCAGCCAGCCTTTGGTTTAAGCGTCGAGCAGATCGATGCTGTGTTTTCCGGCCCGCGTTTGCCGGTCAGCCAGGCACCGACAGGTGTAGGTTTCTGCATGTACATTCGCCGCGATTGTCTGGATGTCGTGGGGCTGCTGAACGAGGACAAGTTCGGCAAAGGTTATGGTGAAGAGAACGATCTGTGCCAGCGCGGGCTAAAAGCCGGTTGGCTCAACATCGTGACCCCTAACCTGTATGCATTTCATGAGGGCGGGGTCAGCTTCTCCTCTTCCAAGCAGGCGTTGACCGAGCATGCAACCAAGGCCATCACCGAGCTGCATCCGGATTATCACTTGGATATCCAGAGGTTCATCGCAGCTGATCCGCTGAAAGCATTACGGGTAAAACGTCTTGCGCAATTGATCGCATCGTTGGACCGGCCAAAGGTCTTGCACATTTCGCATGAGGCTGGAGGCGGTGTGCAGCAGCATCTGGACGAGTTGGCAGACGCTCTTGAGTCCGATGTTTGCTGCCTGTTCCTGGCGCCTCGTCGTGGCCAGTCCGCCGTTACTTTGCGGATGGGGAGTTTCCCGGGGGCTGACGAGCTTCTTTTCCAGTTGCCGGAAGAGCACAACCTTTTGGTCGAGTTCTTGAAGGGCTGTGGTGTCGGCTTCGTGCACTTCCATCACACGCTCGGTCTGAATTCGCAACTGGTTCAATTGCCCGCTGAGTTGGGCACTGAATATGCATTGACGGTTCATGATTATTACTGGCTATGCGGCAACCCTACACTGACCGATGCGCAGGGCGTTTATCCGGGCAGTTATGCCGACGACATCGTCAATCCTGACTTCCCTCTGCCGGATGGTGTATCGCCGGCACAATGGCGTGAGCAATTGCGCGGCTTTATCGACGGGGCGAAAGCGGTAATTTTCCCTTCGGCGTACACCCTCGCCAATTATCGACTCAACTTCGAGTTACGTAACGCTGTCGTTGCAGGTCACGTAGAGCACAAACGCAATATTGGGCAGGGTGTCGCGGCTGTCGCGCAAAAGATCCGCTACAACGTGGGTGTTATTGGTGCTCTTGGTAAAGAAAAGGGTGCCGATTATCTGGAACAAGTGGCGGAGGCGGCAGCGACGGTCAATGCACCAATCAACTTCCGGCTGGTCGGTTTCGGCTACAGAGAGTTGGGCGGTGTCCTGACTACAGGTCGTTACGATGCCAGTGAGCTGTCTTCCCTAATGGCCGCAAATGAGTTTGATGTCGTCCTGTTTCCAAGTCTGTGCCCGGAAACCTACAGCTATACCCTCAGCTATGCGCTGGAAGCCGGGTTGCCAATTATTGCGCCAAACATTGGGGCATTCCCGGAACGATTGTCCGGACGTGAAAACACTCTTGTTTATGATTATGGGCTCGAGCCAGCCGAGTTGATGCGGCGAATCAGCGACTTTGTGAAAAGGCTCGCTGCCGGTGAGCAGTTGACTGCGCCTGTCGTGGACACCCACCTGCAGCAGCCAGCGTTTTATAGCGTTGATTACCCGGCCTTATGCGGCGTGGGCAGTGATAAGCACAGCAAACCAAAAAACGGTTTCGAACTGCCGAAATTCTCGGCCCCGACAACTGTGTATGAGGCGCCGCTGACGACCAAGGAAATCGCGCTATTGGCCATCTGGACGCTTTACCGTCATCCACGCATGGAGCGCATCAGCCATGCGGTGCCTTACTCACTACGGCAAAAAATCAAACGCGTGCTGAGCAAGCGTCCGCTGCATGAGATCGTGGATGTGAACAAAAACTGATGCAGTGCGCCCGCCTGGCTTATCGAACCCCTTGATCGGCCAGGCGGGTGCAATGGTTTTTGTTTGCCAGTGACGAATGCTGGCTTTTATTTGGAGCTACTGCCGCGATGAATTTCAGCTGGTTTGTGCTGATCGCTTTAATTATTTCGTTCCTTCTGACTGCTGTTTTGCGCCGGTATGCCCTTGCCAGAAGTCTGATGGATATTCCCAATGCCCGTAGTTCGCATACGGTCCCCACGCCAAGGGGAGGGGGGTTGCGATCGTCGTGACGTTCCTTATCGCCATGTGCTCGCTGTATGCTGCTGACTTGATCGCATTCAGAGATTTCGCTGCGATCGTCGGTGCTGGCAGCCTGGTGGCGATCATCGGATTCATGGATGATCATGGCCATATTGCTGCGCGCTGGCGTTTACTTGGGCACTTTTGCGCGGCGATCTGGGCGTTGGCCTGGTTGGGTGGCCTACCGCCCGTCAGTGTGTTCGGACAGGTCTTCGATCTGGGCTGGGGCGGGTTTGTATTGGCTAGCCTCTACCTCGTCTGGATGCTCAATCTCTACAATTTTATGGACGGTATCGACGGGATTGCCGGGGTCGAGGCGGTAACTGCGTGTGTCGGGGCGTGCGTGCTGTACGCCCTGGACGGGTATGTCGGGCTGATGGGGCCGGCCCTGCTACTGGCTGGTTGTGCGGGAGGATTCCTGTTGTGGAACTTTCCGCCAGCGAAGATTTTCATGGGCGATGCGGGCAGCGGCTTTCTGGGTATCGTCTTGGGCATTTTGTCGATACAGGCCGCCAATGCCTCATTTGAGTACTTCTGGGGTTGGTTGATCCTGCTCGGGGTGTTCATCGTCGACGCAACTTTCACCTTGTTGCGTCGATTGCTGCGCGGCGAGAAAGTGTATGAAGCGCATCGCAGTCATGCTTACCAATTCGCCTCGCGCCGTTATGGCAAGCACCTGCCGGTGACCCTTGTCGTGGGCTTGATCAATGTGTTTTGGCTCCTGCCGATTGCAGTGGCTGTCACGCACTTCAAGCTGAATGGCTTTGTCGGTGCCGTGGTGGCTTACGTGCCACTATTCATTCTGGCGTTGCGGTTCAGCGCGGGAAAATCCGAAAAGGATGTTGCGGCATGAACATCGAGGCGGGATCAGCCTGATTGCGCTGATAGCGTTCAGCAATTAAAAAAGGCAGACGGATTATTCCGTCTGCCTTTTTTTAGCGAGTAATCGCTCCGGGTTTGACGAATACCAGCTTCGTCAATACGTATGTAAGTGGTAGCGACAGAATGATCGCCGCCAGTGGAGCCAGGTATTCAGGCAGCGACAGCTGTTTGACCCAGAACCAGACGACAAACATCCCCAATACGTATTGCGCGACGTAGACGAGTGGGAACAGCAGGATCGATTTGATCCCCTGGTGTTCTTTGAAGACAAGGAACCGGCTCATCACGAACGCGAAAACAATCCCGCAAACATAGCTGATCGAATAAGCCCATGTGTAGGGAAGTACACTGAGCAATATAAGATACAGCGCATACGTAATTCCGGTGTTCAGCCCGCCTGTCAGGAGAAACCGGAAAAACCTGATTTCCATCAGTTCGGAAATTTTCACGGCTATTAACCAATCTGCGCTTTTTTCTCGATCAGGAATTGATCGTAATCGCGGATGTAGTCGTCAGCAGCGTAATGCTCGGAAGCGAAAACCAGCAGAACCGCGTCCGCCGAGTACTTGTACTGGATACCCCAGGTCATTGCTGGCAGGAACAGGCCCAGTGTGTGGTGGTCCAGAACAAACTCCTGGCGGTGCTTTCCATTGTCGGCAACTACGTGAACGGTGCCTTTGACCGCTACCAGAAACTGGTGGCATTCGCGGTGAGCATGTTCACCACGTGTTTCAGCAGTCGGAACGTTGGTTACCAGGAAGTAACGCTTCACTTCGAACGGAACGTCCTTGCCGCATTCGCCAACGCTCAGGCTGCCGCGCATATCGACGGCTTCCATCATGCGGTGCAGCGTAACGCCACAAGGATGGACATCTGATTGGCCGACTTTTACCGGGTTGTCTACGACTGTGCCTTCGGTAGGCTTGGCATCGACGTAGCCGATGATCTTCGCCGGGTTACCGACCACGATAGCATTCGGTGGAACGGATTTGGTGACGACCGCGCCTGCGCCGACCATTGCCGAGGTGCCAATGGTAATTCCGGGCAGGATCGTCGAATTGGCGCCCAGAGATGCACCTTTGCGGATGATGGTGCGAGAAAACGCTTCCGGATAGATTTTGCTGCGTGGAAACTTGTCATTGGTGAACGTGACGTTCGGTCCCACGAAAACATCGTCTTCTATGGTGATGCCGTCCCAAACCTGAACGCCGCATTTGAGTGTTACCCGGTCACCAATGATGACGTCGTTCTCGACAAACACGTTGTCGCACACGTTGCACTCGGCGCCGATACGAGCGTTCGGTAATACGTGTGCAAACGCCCAGATACGCGAGCCTTTACCGATAGTGGACGATTCACAAATCGCACGGTCATGAACAAAAAAATCGCGCGAATCAATCATTTATTGGCTCCAAACTCAGAAACTTTCATAGGGATCGCCAAAGGGCGCCCTTTGGTATTTTCATATGTACGCCAGGCGTACGAACCGATCACGCCGAGCCCCAGCAGATTGAGGCTGCCCAGCAGGGTAATGGTAAACAGTGTCATGGCATAACCAGGGACATCGATCAGGCCGCCTATCTTCGCGAGGATTACACTGACGCCGTATAACGCCGAGAGTGCTGAGCCGGCTGCACCTACACGAATAAGCAGGCGAATGGGCAAGTCCGTGAACGAGAAGACACTGTCCATCAGATAGTTCACTTTCTTTCGCAATGTCCACGCCGACTTGCCGTGTTCCCGGGCAACTCGAGTGTAACTGACTACCTGTCGGCGGAAACCCAGCCAGAAAATCTGCGCGATCAAAGAGCTGTGGCGTTCTTCGAGTTTGAGCAGGTTGTCGCGAAACTCCAGGTTGCAGCCGAACATGTCGACGCCGCCGTCAGGCATTTCCGGGATAACGTAACGTTTGTACAGACCCCAGAAGGTTTTCGATGCCAGTTTCGACAGGAATGGGTCGTCACGACCCTCGCGGACACCGACTACTACATCCACCGGCTCGGTATTCAACACCCGGTTCATGGTCAGCACTAGGCTTGGCGGCTCTTGCAGGTCGGCGGCCATTACGGCAAACGTGCGACCCTTGCCATGCTGCAAACCTGTACGTATCGCCATGAAAGAACCGAAGTTCTTCGACAGTAGAATCAGCTGGGAGGCAAAACGTTGCTCGGGCAGGCGGTCTCGCAGGATCTCGTAACAGCGATCCGGGCTGCCATCGACCACGAAAACCACCTCAAGCGCGCCTTGAAGCTCGACGTTCAAATCATCGACGGCTTTGAGCAATGACGGCAGCGATTCCTCGTTACGGTAAACCGGAATAACCAGCGAAAGCACCCTAAATCTCCTGCTTGAAGTAGGCGCAAACCACTTCAATGACACGATCGACTTGCTGATCGGTCAGCCCAGGGAAGCAAGGTAAGGAGACCAGTCGGGTGCATGCTGACTCGGTCACCGGAAGATTGAATGTTTCGCGCGGTGTGTACGCTGTTTGCCAGTGGTCTGGAACTGGATAGTGAATGTCGGTACTGACGCCATACTCTTTTAGGTAGGCAGTGAACGCTTCACGATTTTCGACACGCATTACAAACAGGTGGGCAACGAAGTCGTCGCCCAGACTTGCAGGCAATTTGACTGGCAGTTGGCTGAAGGCTGCACAGTAGCGGCTGGCAATCGAGCGGCGCTGCTCGTTCCATTGGTCGAGTAGAGGCAGTTTGACCCGCAGGATTGCAGCCTGCATTTCATCGAGTCTGCTGTTACGTCCGTGCGGAACGGTAACGTGATATTTGGTCGACCAGCCGTATTGGCGAAGCGTGAGCAGGCGGGCGGCAATCTCGGAGGATGAAGTTACGATCGCGCCACCGTCGCCCAGTGCGCCGAGGTTTTTGGTGGGGTAAAAGCTGAAGCAGGCCAGGTCGCCGAACGATCCACAAAGCCGATTATCAGAGCGCGCACCGTGGGACTGGGCGCAATCTTCGAGCACGACCGCCCCGGCCGAGCGAGAAATGGCTGCCAGAGTTTCGATGTCTGCCAACTGTCCGTAAAGGTGCGTGACAATCACGACCTTCGCCGGTTGGGCCAGCGCCTTCTCCAGTGATTTCGGGCACATGGTCAAGGTGCTCTCATCGACATCGACATATACCGGCTCGGCGCCGACAGCGTGGATGGCGGTGCTGCTATAAAACCCGGCGTTGGCAACGGTGACAACACGATCACCCGGGCCCACACCCATGCCCAACAAGGCGATTTCCAGTGCTTCCGAGCCGTTCGCGACCGAGATGCAATGTTCTGCGCCGACATAGTTGGCGAACTCTCGTTCGAAGTCCTTTACTTCTTCACCCAAAATGTACCAGTGCCGATTAACGACGCGCATAAGCGGTTCGGAAAAATCAATACCGGAATTCGCCGCTACTGCAGAAAACAAAGGAATTTGATGATTTGCGTCCATGATCCATCCAGAATTTTTGACTGCGCACATGATAATGGCCGCAATTTTACTACACATTCAGGCAGTGATGTCGGCTCAATCTGGCAGGTCTGAGCCGACGTAATCCGCCGATTTAGGGGTGGTTGGCCGTGTCAGCCACCATGCAGCCATGAAGATCATGCACGCAATCGCAGTGATCAGGTACGTCGAATGCGACATCCATGGTCCCTGACGCCCAAAGTACAGCTGCCACAATGGATCACTCATGGGTAAGCCCGATGCAAAGGCGCTGGCTATGGACTTGGCCAGCCAGAATAAGGGGGTCGCCATCAGCAGGGAAAAATAAAGAATCAGCTTCGTGGTTTTATCCGAAACTCCGGATTGCGCAACGTACGCTACCAGAAATGGAAGAATGGCGATCCATTGGCGACTTTCGGAACCGACGACCAACAGTGGCAAGAATCCCAATATGGCAATTTGTACGGCGCGCACCGTGCGCGCGCTTCGATTGCTGGTCCACACTAGCTGCAAGGCAATAAGCAAGCATGGGCCAAAATAACTAAAGTGCGAGAGGATGGGTTTGAATGGCGTATTCAAACCTTGATAAAACATGTTCTGCACTAAGTCCGGGCCTCGGAATCCCTGGCTCCAGTCCAGTCCGAAGTAGAGAATGGCATGGCCGCACGCCGTCGCAATGGCGGCCAGGAAAAACCACTTGATGGACAATACTGGCAACGCACCATCACGCCCCAGAAGTCGACTCCAAAGCCAGGCAACGCCAATCAGGGCCAGAATCAAGTAAGTGGAGCTAAGCCATCTGAGTCCAGGAATGCCCGAGGCAAGTGTAGAACCGACATGTAATAGTTCGCTGTCTTCGATACGTGTGAACCACAGGCACGCATAACCTACCATGGCGGCAGCCAGACCTAGAAAAACCAGCATCCTGACTTTCATGCCGAAAGTCAGACGGTTGATGAAGGAAGCTTGCGTTTCTGGCTGTGAGAAGGTGAGAAGCGTCAGCGGCAGGAGAAACAAGCCTGGCATGATCAATGGTGCTATCAGGCAGGTTGCCAGTAGCCATTTGAAGTGTTTGTGCGAAAAGCACCACAAGCTCCAGCACGACAGCACTATTGCCAAATGGTCGCTTAAAAGGGGGTAGTAAGTCGACATGACCAGGATTGGCCACGTCAAAAGTAAGGCAGTTGTGTAGTGCACTGCCCGCCTGGTCGGGATGCCGGACTTCATCAAGTAGTCAGTAAATAGCCCGGCGGCTGCGCTGATACCGAGCACATTGAAAGACATCTGTACATATAAAAGCTGTTGTCTGGTCAGATCTAGCAGGAACTCTGCTACTACTGTTGGAAAAAAGCCGGTGAGGCGACTGATACGGTAGGGATCCGTGACAGGAATATGCCCGGAATTTTTCCAGTCGAACAGAAGATTCAAATAGGCGTTGCCGTCCCAGCCCGCACCATCGCCCACAGCAATAAGTCCGGTTAATTGATATACGGCTATCAAAAGAAGCGCCGCCAATACCGACATGCGATAGGCGATGCTTTCGTCGAAAATTATTTTCCCGAGGATGAACAGCGTGCAGCTCAGGATCAGCCAATAAGCGAAAGTCAGCAGCGCTGCGCTATAAGCTATTTCCTTGAACCTGACCGACTCGCTGATTTCGAACTTGATTTGCGGGTCGTCATTATCAAACGTCAATGTGACCGAAGACGCTTCGGTCGACAATGACGTTGGTGCATTGGCAGGAGCCAGAACGCTTAGCGGCAGCGCTTGCCGCAGCCCCCAAAAGTTTATTTCGCCTTGGCTGACACGCATCTCGGACGCAACGTTGTTAGGATCCCAGCGCAGGAAGCGCTGACCTGTCGCGACCGAGAAGCAAACACGCTGAGTACCGGCGTCGATTCTGTGCGAATCCGATTGTGATTCACTGAAAGCGCCAGATTCGCTGGGCCAGAACAGTTGCGTCACGCCTTTGGATGACGAATCAATGCTCAAGCAAATGTTGTGTCTGGTGGCGTCGAACGTACCGGTTGCCTTGGCGAGATAAAGGGACGCAAGTGCTGCCAGCAAAGACAGCCCGGCAAGCGCAAGGTAGGCGAAAAAGGGTCGCATGCCTGCCTTGTTAATCATTGCGACTCGACTCGCTTGTACTGTGCGTGCGTCGGGTCGGCAACTTCGCTCAACTTGACAAGATAAACGCCGTTTTCATATCGCACGGAGCCTTCTGCCGGCCATACCGGCATGTTGTCAAAGTGCGGCGTCAACGGAATACGCAGCGCGTTGCCCATGGCATAAACATTCGAGAAACCGATCAGGCGCATGTATTCCAGCATGCGATAGACGTTGCCTTGGTCCCAATCGAAAAACGAAGAACTCATGGTCGAGGTTTCCGGGCCTGGATAGCGGCTCGCGAATGGCATTCGCCCATAAACATCGACCATGATGCGTTCATTCTTGTCAAATTCGGGGTTGGCCTTGCTGATTCGATCGTAAAGCGCCTCGGCGGTGAATCGGTCGTGGGTCGTGGCCATCATTGTGCTTGCCGAGTATTGACCATTTACCGAAATCATCTGGAATAGCAGTGTGACTGCGAGCACAGCGCCGAGGATCCGCAACAGCCCCTGTTTTTCCAGAACGATGATCGTGGTGAACCACGCAACAAAGGAAATGGCCAGCATGGCGCGCAGAGGCAAATAAATACCTCCGGCGACGAAGTTCAGCAGGAATGGGGAGATCAACAATGCTCCGATGAGGAGAGTCATCCACAAAGCAGCTTTCCAAGTATTCTGTGTGACTAGGAAGAGGGCTGCAAATCCCAATGCGACGGCCGCACTGAAGAATGAAACGCCGTAGCTCAGAGGGGAGCCTGAGTAAAGTTTCCACGCTTCTAACAAAACCAGTTTGGTAATTAGAACAGGATCCGCGATCAGTTCGTTGATACGTAGAAAATTATCGATGTAACCACGGTCGGAAGGGTAAGCCAGTTGGGCAAGCTTGTTTATGATGACATAGAAAGCAACGCCGCCAACGAGGGTGCCGAGCAACAAGGCTGCACGCTGGATTGTCGGATAAATTGATAGTACGGCTGTCGGGTTGTCTTTTCGGAAGTTGAAAAGAACGACACCGAGACCGGCAACAATATAGAACATGACCAGTGATTGGTAGGCGCCGATTGCCACGGACAGCAATACGCTGGAAAGCAACGCCAAGCGGGCAGTTTTGCCTTTCAAGTCGTCGCCGATACGGCATTTTGAAAATACAAAGATGCCGATCGACAGTGCCAGTACGCCTACACCGATCGAAGGAATGTTGGAGTAGAACTCGCCAATGAACCACCAAATCGGGTGCGCAATGAAAATGCAGTAGGCCAGGGCGGCAATCCAGCCGAATGTAAGACGGTGTGCCCTGATCAGGAACATGTACGCCAGCGCTACGCAGGCGTAAAAGAAAAGATTAGGAACGAAAGGCATTACTGGCTGAGGGAAGATAAACTTCTCTACCAGATAGGCTGTCCATCGGCCATCGGCGATCCAGATGGATGGGTCGGTACGGAAGGCGCCCCGTTCATCATCAACAGACAAAAAGAAATTGACGACCGGGATTATATTAAGAAAAACCCCGATGCCGAGTAACTTTGTGAATTCGTTAAGACTGAAGTTTTCTTGTCTGAAGAATGATTTCAATTGTGCGGTACAACCGCGATCACCCTGCAGGAAGTCTAGGATCCGTGAATGCCATTTGATCCAGGAAAGAATGGCAAATGCGCTGGCCAGTCCGAGCAAGAGCGCGAAAACGTAGCGCACTTTGTCGAGTAGCTTGTAGTTAAGGTGAATGTTTATCTGTGGGTCAGTCGCACCCGACGGCGTTGTGAATTTGACAATTGTCGTTTCGCGGGCGGACGCCTCAATCTGTGCCATCGGCGTCAGGTTGCCGAGTTCAATAGAGCGGGTATAAACCAGCACGCTGATTGTCACAGCCTTGACATAGAAGGAACCGGATTTTTCCAATGGGTCCCAGCGCAGATTCTCATCGTACTTTGGCAACGCAAAGCTAAAGGTATGGTTCTCCATATCCAGTTTGCTGATTTTGGAATTTCTTTCCTTATAGTCATCCATGCGTTTGTAAAACAACTGGGACTGCGTCGCAGGGAATTGGCTGGTGCTAATACTGACGACAGGATCCAGTGCAGGGCTTTTCAACAGAATAAAAGCGATGACCAACGTCATGAAAATGCAGGGAAGGACCCATTTGACAATGTTTTTCAAGTTAATGCCGCGCCCTGTTGTCGTCACTTGCTTTCACTTCCTTTTCGTCATTCTGATTGTAATGTCTTCACTTTCGCTGTTACTGGCCGTACACCAGCGAGCAGTCGCGTCAACAACAAAGCCTTTTCGTGCCCGGGGCATTGGAAAAATCATCCCAGGTCGGGTTTTCTTTTTTGATCCCGAATTCGCGGTGGCGAGGTGCAGGAAATTTGCTGCGCAGTATACTCACTCGATCATGATGTCGCAGCACAGACATCGCATGGTGCAGGTGACGGGTGATAAACGAATGGGGGCGGTGAGATCACCGTAAGATTCAGTGATGGCGGCTCGTTAGGGGCCACGTCCTCATCACATTCTTTTTTCTGTAACGAAGTTCACTACCTCCGTACAATGTACCCGCCGATTAACCAAAGGGAGCAGGCCAGATTGGTACAGGGGAATATGGACAGAATGCGCGAGTTCTTGCTGGGTTTACCGCGCCGCCAGAAGCGATTGATTCAGGTGCTTACCGATGTTTTGCTCGTCTGGGTAGCCTTGTGGTTGGCGTTTATCGTCCGTCTGGGTATCGACGAGATGGTCAATCCGTTGAAAGTGCACTTGTGGTTGTTTGTCTGTGCTCCGCTCGTCGCCATTCCTCTATTCATACGGTTCGGCATGTACCGGGCAGTGATGCGTTATTTCGGTAATGACGCGCTGGTGGTGATCATTAAAGCAGTCAGTCTGTCCTCGCTGATCCTGGCTTTGGTGGTCTATTGGTACAGTAATCACGAAGCCATCGTGCCGCGCTCGATCATCTTCAATTATTGGTGGCTCAGCCTTGTGATCATCGGCGGGCTTCGTCTCTGCATGCGCCAGTACTTCATGGGGGACTGGTTCACCGCCGCTCAGCACGTTCCTTTTGCCAATCGTGATGATGGTCTGACCAAAGTGGCGATCTACGGGGCGGGCGTAGCTGGCAATCAGCTTGTCGCTGCGTTGCGCATGGGAAGGGCGATGCGTCCCGTAGCCTTTATCGATGATGACTCAGGAATCTCGGACCGCTCAATCTCCGGTCTCCAAGTCTATAAACCCAAACATATTCAACAAATGATCGACGTCACCGGTGCGCAAGAAATTTTGCTGGCACTGCCGTCTTCGACCCGTGCTCGACGCAGGGAAATCCTCAATATGCTGGAGGGTTTTCCTTTGCACGTGCGCAGTGTTCCTAATTTTACCGACCTGGCCAGCGGTCGCGTGAAGGTCGATGACATTCAGGAAGTCGATATTGCGGACTTGCTCGGGCGGGACGCGGTCCCGGCGCAGCATGATTTGCTTGAGCGCTGCATTAAGGGCAAAACGGTGATGGTGACTGGGGCGGGGGGATCAATAGGTTCCGAGTTGTGCCGGCAGATCTTTTCACTGGGGCCAAAATCGCTTTTGCTGTTCGAGCACAGCGAATTTAACCTTTACAGCATTCTTTCCGAGTTGGAGCAGCGTGCGGATCGTGAGTCGGTATCGACAAAGTTGCTGCCCATTCTGGGTTCGATTCGCCACCCGGAAAAAATACTGGATGTCATGAAGACCTGGAGCGTGGACACGGTCTACCACGCTGCGGCTTACAAGCATGTGCCGATGGTGGAGCACAACATTGCCGAAGGCGTGCTGAACAATGTGATGGGAACACTTAATACGGCTCAAGCCGCATTGCAGGCCGGTGTTTCGAACTTTGTGCTGATTTCGACCGACAAGGCTGTCCGGCCCACCAACGTGATGGGCAGCACCAAGCGTTTGGCCGAATTGATCCTTCAAGCCTTGAGTCACGAAATCGCCCCTGTCCTGTTTGGCGACAAGGCCAATATTTCCCGGGTCAACAAAACCCGCTTCACCATGGTCCGTTTCGGCAACGTACTGGGCTCGTCCGGCTCGGTGATCCCGCTGTTTCACAGTCAAATTAAGTCCGGCGGTCCGCTGACGGTTACCCACCCGAAAATCACTCGCTACTTCATGACGATTCCGGAAGCTGCGCAACTGGTGATTCAGGCAGGATCCATGGGGCAGGGCGGTGATGTGTTCGTGCTGGACATGGGCGAACCGGTGAGAATCGTGGAACTGGCCGAGAAAATGATTCATCTGTCCGGGTTGAGTATTCGTTCCGAGCGAAATCCTCAGGGCGATATTTCCATCGAGTTCACAGGGTTGCGTCCCGGAGAGAAACTCTACGAGGAACTGCTGATCGGCGACAATGTTGCAGCCACGCCGCATCCGATGATCATGACCGCCAATGAGGATCATCTGCCATGGGATGTTCTGAAGTCACGTTTGGGTGAGCTGCTCGCGGCTGTCGACGTGGATGACTACTCCCGCGTCCGCCAGGTTCTGCGCGAAACGGTGAGCGGCTACACCCCGGACGGCGAGATTGTCGACTGGATCTACCAGCAACGCCGCCTCGAACCCTGATTATTTCACATCCTGTAACGCTCGCATTTTTGACTTCGCTCTATCATGACCTACGTTTGGAGAGCAGCTTCGGAAAAGCTGCTTTCTAAAACGATGATGGAGCGTCACTTATGCGTACCGGTTATTTCTACTCGCTGATCTTTGCTTTCCTCACCAGCGCCTCGATCGCTGCCATTGCTGCGCCTGTAGCGCCGACCGAGTCAACAAAAGCGCCGTTGCTGATGGATGCAGCTGCGCCCTCGGCAAGCGCCAAGGTCGATCTCAACGGCGCGGATGCGGCAACGTTGCAGAAGGAGTTGGCGGGGGTGGGGGAGGCCAAGGCGCAGGCCATTGTTGCGTATCGTGATACAAATGGGCCGTTTGCGTCGGTGGATGAGTTGCTGGAAGTGAAGGGGATTGGCAAGGCGATTCTGGATCGCAATCGTGAAAAGCTGGAAGTGAACTAAGCTGACAGTTCAACGCCGAGAGGCCGGTCATTGACCGGCCTTTTTATTGGGTGCTGATCGGGTGAATGCCTAAACGCTGAAATTACGGCTATCATATTGCGGTTTGATTATGCCTATAATAATTTCGCTCGGGTCTGATTCAGCAGCCGAATCGCAGCACACCGGTGCACGTCGAATTTTGAATTGATAAGGGGTAACCACGATATGAACCAACGTCGAGTCGTCGTCACGGGCATGGGCCTGGTTTCACCCTTGGGCAGTGATGTTGAAATCGTCTGGCAGCGTTTGCTGGCCGGTCGTTCCGGGTTGCGCAACTTGCCAGATGCAGTCGTGGCTGATCTGCCGACCCGGGTCGGCGGCAGTGTGCCGACGGTGGAGGAGGATGCCGAGGCCGGGTTTGATCCGGATCGTGCGACGCCGCCCAAGGAACAGAAGAAGATGGATCGCTTCATCATGTTTGCCATGGAAGCGGCGCGGCAGGCGCTGGAGCAGGCCGGCTGGCATCCGGCGGACGCTGAAAGCCAGGAGCGCACTGCAACAATCATCGGCTCGGGTGTCGGTGGTTTCGGTGCGATTGCCGATGCGGTGCGTACCACTGACAGCCGTGGTCCTCGGCGTTTGTCGCCGTTCACCATTCCATCGTTTCTGGTCAATCTCGCGGCGGGTCATGTCTCGATCCAGCATGGCCTCAAAGGGCCGTTGGGCGCTCCGGTTACCGCATGTGCCGCCGGGGTTCAGGCTATCGGCGATGCAGCGCGGTTGATCAGGGCGGGGGAGGCGGACATCGCTGTATGTGGCGGTGCGGAGGCGTCGATCGATCGCGTCAGTCTCGCCGGTTTCGCGGCGGCGCGGGCGTTGTCCAGCGGCTACAACGACACCCCGGAAAAAGCTTCGCGTCCCTTCGACAGTGGGCGCGATGGTTTCGTGATGGGCGAGGGCGCCGGTCTATTGGTCATCGAGTCGCTGGAGCATGCGCTCGCACGGGGTGCGAAGCCGTTGGCCGAACTGGTTGGCTACGGCACCACGGCCGATGCCTACCATCTGACCGCCGGGCCGGAAGACGGCAGTGGCGCTCGCCGGGCGATGCAATTGGCACTGGCTCAGGGCGGTGTAACGCCGGAGCAGGTGCAGCATCTCAACGCACATGCGACGTCGACGCCGGTCGGTGACCTGGGCGAGTTGGCGGCGATCAAGGCGTTGTTTGGCACGGAGAACAAGATCGCCGTGACTTCGACCAAATCTGCTACCGGTCATTTGCTCGGCGCGGCGGGTGGGCTGGAGGCGATTTTCACGCTGCTGGCGATTCGTGATCAGGTGGTGCCACCAACGCTCAACTTCGAAAACCCGGATCCGGCGAGCGAAGGGGTAGACATCGTGCATGGCGAGGCGCGCTCCATGTCAATCGAATATGCCTTGTCCAACGGCTTTGGTTTTGGCGGGGTCAATGCGAGCGTGTTGTTCAAACGCTGGGAAGGTTAATCGCTCGATTGCTTGAGATGTTCGCGGGTGACGTCGAGGATGCGCTGAGCGAAGTCGGCATCCGCGACGCTGCGTGACAGCAGCAATGCGCCAGCCAGGGTGGCCATGATGACAATGCTGCGATCGGCGCTGTTCTCGCCTTCGAGCGTGCCTTGAATTTGTTCGAGGCGAGCATTGAGGACTTCGTCGCTGGTGGGGCTTGGCTGGCCGCGCAGGCCCAGCTCCGAGGAAATGGTCAGCAGCGGGCAGCCTTCGTCGGGCGAGGTCTGATGCCACTCTGACAGGTAGGTGTCGATGAACACTTGCAGAGGGTCTTCCTGCGCGAAGATTTCTTCGCACAGGCCCGCGACTTGCTCGCCGGCCTCTTGCAGGGCTTTTTCGACCAGTTCTTCCTTGGATTTGAAGTGCGAGTAGAAACCGCCATGGGTCAAGCCCAGGGCTTTCATCAAAGGCTGCAGGCCGGTGGCGCCGATACCGTCCTTGCGAAATCGGGCGGAAGCTTCCTTGATGATGCGTTGATGGGTCTGGGCTTTGTGATCTGGCGAGTAACGCATGTGGAGCTCTCCGCGACGATGCTGCCATCTTAACCACGGAAGATTAAATGGTGACTGTACTTCTAAAATCTAAACAGCCTGCGGGTAAGTCCGATCGTGCTGAAAAAACAAACCCCGCCATTGCGGCGGGGTTGGTATCAGCGGTCTTGTGCATCCTTGGCATCCGCTTCGGCATTGCGCTGTGCTACGCGCTTGCGTTCTTCATCGGTCAGTTCGACCTTGTTGGCGGTGTCGCGCAACATCATCAATCCGCCGACAATCGAGCCGATCGCAACGACCAGAATCAACCAGGCATACCAGGGCATAACGGCTCTCCTTAATGGCAGCTCGACGGGCGAGGACTTCGCCGTGCAACGCTGCATACCACCTTTGAGCGAAACGACTTCGCGGTGGTTCCATTCTAGGCCGCTTGCACCCGGTGCATCCGAAATTACTGTAGGAGCTGCCGAAGGCTGCGATCTTTTGATCTTGAAAAGCAAAGATCGCAGCCTCGTTTCACTCGTCAGCTCCTACAAGGGGGCGGGTCGTTACAGGCCTGTGAGCATGGCATCCGCCGGCGCATCGGCGCGCAGTTGCCCGGTGAGCATGAAGTAGCAGAACCCCACCGCCATGAAACCGAGGAAAACCAGCCCGATCAGTGTGTTGAACCACGCCATCGCCACCAGGCAAACCACCGCCAGTACCAGCGCGATCAGCGGAACCAGCGGATAGCACGGCGCGCGGAAGGTGCGCTCCAGGTTTGGCTCGGATTTACGCAGTTTGAACAGGCTGAGCATGCTCATGATGTACATCACGATGGCGCCGAACACGGCCATGGTGATCATCGCGGCGGTGAGTGTCATGCCGCCGAGGTTGATCAGACCGTCGCTGTAGATCGCCGCGATGCCGATAAGGCCGCCAGCGATGATTGCGCGGTGCGGGGTCTGGAAGCGCGACAGTTTTGCCAATGAGGCGGGCAGGTAACCGGCGCGGGCGAGGGCGAAGAATTGCCGCGAATAACCAAGGATGATGCCGTGGAAACTGGCGACCAGGCCGAACAGGCCGATCCAGACCAGCATGTGCAGCCAGCCGGAGTTGTCGCCGACCACGGTTTTCATCGCCTGCGGCAGTGGGTCGTTGATGTTGGACAAGGTGCGCCAGTCGCCGACGCCGCCAGCGAAGAACATCACGCCCATTGCCAGCAGCACCAGCGTCAGGATGCCGCTTATGTAGGCTTTTGGGATCGTGCGTTTCGGGTCCTTGGCTTCCTCGGCGGCCATGGCGGCGCCTTCGATGGCGAGGAAGAACCAGATTGCAAATGGAATTGCCGCGAACATCCCGGCAATTGCCGGCGCGCCGAAGACGTCGGAACCGGCCCAACCATTCAGCGCGAAGTTGCTGAAGCTGAACGCCGGCGCGACCACGCCCATGAACACCAGCAACTCAGCCACCGCCAGCACGCAGACGATCAGCTCGAACGTCGCGGCCAGTTTCACCCCGAGAATGTTCAGGCCCATGAACACGATGTACGCCCCGACCGCCGCTTGTTTCGGGTCGAGTGCCGGAAATTGCACATTGAGATACGCGCCAATCGCCAAGGCAATCGCTGGCGGGGCGAAGACGAATTCGATCAGTGTGGCCAGTCCGGCGATCAATCCGCCTTTTTCGCCAAACGCGCGGCGGCTGTAGGCAAACGGCCCGCCGGCATGGGGAATCGCGGTGGTCAGTTCGGTGAAACTGAAGATGAAGCAGGTGTACATGGTCGCGACCATGAATGAAGTCACCAGAAAACCCAGCGTACCGGCCACGCCCCAGCCGTAACTCCAGCCGAAATATTCCCCGGAAATCACCAGCCCCACGGCAATGCCCCACAGGTGCAACGTGCCCAGCGTGGGTTTGAGTTGTGTGTTCATGCGCTTGCTCCCTGAAGAATTGGAAAGCTTCGGGGGAGGGCGTGTGCAGTGGGCGTGCCACTACGCTGAAACAAGTCGTAATGAGTTCAAAGCTGTCGCAGCGGGGATGATTGGCGCTGGATGTGCGGGTTTTGTGCGCCAGTTGGGTGCGATGTTGTCTGCGCCGCCGCCTTCGCGAGCAGGCTCGCTCCCACATTTTGAAATGCGTTGCCCCTGTGGGAGCGAGCCTGCTCGCGAAGGCGCTAGCCCAAACACCACGAAACTCAGCCGTAAAGCCCGCATAAACCCACTCTTTACGCTTTCTTTATGACCCACGCCGCGCCTCGCTCTCGTTCCTTTACAGCCTCCTTCCCGACAATCGCTGCACACACGGCAATACGCCGTTACACGGAGATCTTCCATGAGCGTTCTGGACGGGGTGTCACTGCTGTTGGCAGTGGGGCTGTTCATTTATCTGTTGGTTGCGCTGTTGCGCGCGGACCGGAACTAGGAGCGGCTATGCACAGTTATGACTATTGGCTGATCCTCGGGTTTTTTGCGCTGGTCCTGCTGCCGGCGCCGTTCCTTGGGCGCTTCTATTACAAGGTGATGGAGGGCCAGCGCACCTGGCTGACGCCGATTCTCGGCCCGGTCGAGCGCGGTTGCTATCGCCTTGCCGGGGTCGATGCGCAGGCGGAGCAGAGCTGGCAGAAGTACACGCTGGCGCTGCTGGCGTTCAACCTTGCCGGTTTCCTGCTGCTGTTTGCGATTCTGCTGTTCCAGGATCACCTGCCGCTGAACCCGCAAAACCTGCCGGGCCAGGAATGGACCCAGGCGTTCAACACCGCGGTCAGTTTCATGACCAACACCAACTGGCAGTCCTACAGCGGTGAAGCGACCCTCAGCTATCTGAGCCAGATGGTCGGTCTCACCGTGCAGAACTTCGTCAGCGCCGCCACCGGCCTCGCCGTACTGGTCGCGCTGTGCCGTGGCATCGGCCGTAAGTCGGCGCAGACCCTCGGCAACTTCTGGGTCGACATGACCCGCGCCACGCTCTATGGCCTGCTGCCGCTGTGCCTGCTGCTGGCGCTGTATCTGGTCTGGCAGGGCGTGCCGCAAACCTTCGCCCAGTATGTAAATGCCGTGACTTTGCAAGGCGTCGATCAGGTGATCCCGCTCGGCCCGGCCGCCAGCCAGATTGCGATCAAGCAACTGGGCACCAACGGTGGCGGTTTCTTCGGGGTCAACTCGGCGCACCCGTTCGAGAACCCGACCGCGTGGAGCAACCTGTTCGAAGTCGCTTCGATCATCCTGATCCCGGTGGCGCTGGTGTTCACCTTCGGCCATTACGTCAAGGACCTGCGTCAGAGCCGCGCGATCATCGCCTGCATGCTGGCGTTGTTCCTGATCGGCGGTGCGACATCGTTGTGGGCCGAGTATCAGCCGAATCCGACCCTGAACAATGCCGCCGTCGAGCAGACCGCGCCGCTGGAAGGCAAGGAAGCGCGCTTCGGTACTACCGCGACGGTGCTGTGGTCGGTGACTACCACGGCGGCTTCGAACGGCTCGGTGAACGGCATGCACGATAGCCTCAACCCGCTGAGCGGCATGGTCGCGCTGGTCAACATGATGGTCGGCGAAGTGATCTTCGGCGGTGTCGGTGCCGGGCTCTACGGCATGTTGCTCAACGTGCTGATCGCGGTGTTCCTCGCCGGTCTGATGATCGGTCGTACGCCGGAATACCTCGGCAAGAAACTCCAGGCCCGCGAAGTTCAGTTGCTGGTGGTGACGCTGCTGGTGATGCCGGTCGGCGTACTGGTGCTCGGTGCGATTGCCGCCACGGTTCCCAGCGCTGCGGCAACCATCAGCAACCCCGGCGCGCACGGTTTCAGTCAGTTGCTCTATGCCTACACCTCGGCGAGCGCCAACAACGGTTCGGCATTTGGTGGCTTGGGCGCGAACACGCCGTTCCACAACCTGATGCTCGGCCTGGGCATGTTGATCGGCCGCTTCGGCTACATCCTGCCGGTGCTGGCACTGGCCGGTAGTTTGGCGATGAAGAAAAGCGCACCGATCGGCCAGAACAGCTTCCCGACTCACGGCCCGCTGTTCGTGACCCTGTTGACCGTGACCATTCTGCTGGTGGGCGGCCTGACGTTCTTGCCGACGCTGGCGCTCGGTCCTATCGCCGAACATTTAAGTATGGGCTTCTAAGGAATCCATCATGAATATGCCTGCAATCAAACCCGCCGCCGTCAAAGCGCCGGAACAAGCCAAAACCGCGATCTCGGCCCTGTGGCGTCCGGCGCTGGTGCAAGCCTTCGTCAAGCTCGACCCTCGGCAATTGGCGCGTTCGCCAGTGATGCTGGTGGTCGAACTGACGGCGATTTTCACCACCGTGCTGTGCTTCCTTCCGGACGCTGATGTGCCGACCTTCGTCGCCGCGCAAATCGCCCTGTGGCTGTGGTTCACCGTGCTGTTCGCCAACTTCGCCGAGGCCTTGGCCGAAGGTCGTGGCAAGGCTCGCGCCGACAGCCTCAAGGCCGGCAGTGAAGGCCTCAGCGCCCGTTGCCGCCAGGCTGATGGCAGCTTCAAGATCGTGCCGGCTGCCAATCTGCGCAAGGGCGACGTGGTGCGAGTCGAAGCCGGGGAGATGATCCCCGGTGACGGCGAAGTCATCGAAGGCATCGCGGCGGTCAACGAAGCGGCGATTACCGGTGAATCGGCGCCGGTGATCCGCGAGTCCGGCGGCGACCGTTCCGCCGTCACCGGCAACACGCGGCTGGTGTCCGACTGGCTGCTGGTGAAGATCACCACCAACCCTGGTGAATCGACCCTCGACCGCATGATCGCCCTGGTCGAAGGCGCCAAGCGTCAGAAGACCCCCAACGAAGTCGCGCTGGATATCCTGCTGATCGGCCTGACCCTGATCTTTCTGCTGGTGGTCGTCACCCTGCAACCGTTCGCGCATTTTGCCAATGGCAGCCTGCCGCTGGTGTTCCTCGTGGCGTTATTGGTCACGCTGATTCCGACCACCATCGGCGGTCTGCTGTCGGCCATCGGTATCGCCGGGATGGATCGGCTGGTGCGCCTGAATGTGATCGCCAAGTCCGGCCGGGCGGTGGAGGCGGCGGGTGACGTGCACGTGCTGTTGCTCGACAAGACCGGCACCATCACTTTCGGCAACCGTCGTTGCAGCGCGGTGTATGCCGCGCCGGGTGTGACCGGCCGTGAACTGGCCGAAGGCGCGCTGTTCGCCTCGCTGGCCGACGAAACCGCTGAGGGCAAGTCGATCGTCGAGTTCCTCCGTGGCCTGCATCCACAACCGGAGCCGGCCCCGGAAGCCCTGACCGCCGTGCCGTTCAGCGCGGAAACCCGCTTGTCTGGCGTCGATTATCAGGGCCGCGTGTATCGCAAAGGGGCGGTGGATTCGCTGCTGGCGTTTCTCGGTCAACAACGTAGTGATCTGGCCCCGGCGCTGGCGCGGGAAATCGACAAGATCGCCCAGAGTGGCGGCACGCCGTTGCTGGTCTGCGCTGACGGCAAATTGCTTGGCGCGATCCATCTCAAGGACGTGGTCAAGCCAGGCATCCGTGAGCGTTTTGCCGAGTTGCGCAAACTGGGAATTCGCACGGTGATGGTCACCGGCGACAACCCGCTGACCGCAGCAGCGATCGCCGCTGAAGCGGGCGTCGATGATGTGCTCGCCGAAGCCACGCCGGAGAAGAAACTCGCGCGCATTCGTCACGAGCAGAACGACGGTCGCCTGGTCGCCATGTGCGGCGACGGCGCCAACGACGCCCCGGCGCTGGCCCAGGCAGACGTCGGCATGGCCATGAACGACGGCACGCAAGCGGCACGCGAAGCGGCGAACATGGTCGATCTCGATAGCGACCCGACCAAGCTGCTCGACGTGGTGCAGATCGGCAAGGAATTGCTGGTGACCCGTGGCGCGCTGACGACCTTTTCCATCGCCAACGACATCGCCAAATACTTCGCGATTCTGCCGGCGCTGTTCGCCTCGATTTACCCGCAGCTGGGTGTGCTGAACATCATGCATCTGAGCAGTCCGCAGAGCGCGATTCTCTCGGCCATCGTGTTCAACGCTTTGATCATCGTTGTGCTGATTCCACTGGCATTGCGCGGCGTGCGTGTGCAAGCAGCGAGTGCGGCGGCGTTGCTGCGGCGCAATCTGCTGATCTATGGCGTCGGCGGGATTGTCGTGCCGTTCTTGGGGATCAAGGTGATCGACATGCTGCTTACGGCGTTGCATCTGGTGTAAGGCTGAAAAGAGCCCCTCACCCTAACCGTCTCCCGGGGGGAGAGGGGACTGACCGAGGTGTTTGTGCGAGGTTCGCCGACCTGAAATTCCGAGCCTAACTCGGGTTTGAACAGCGCAAGGATCGGCTCCCTTTCCCCCTCGCCCCCTTGGGGAGAGGGCTGGGGTGAGGGGGAAAAATCTCCCTGACACCCCGCAAAAGTTTGCCCAACGAATTCGAGGATTTTGAAATGTCCACAATGATACGCCCGGCCCTGACCCTGTTGGCGCTGATGACCCTGATCACCGGCGTCGCCTATCCACTCGCGGTCACCGGCATTGCCCAGGTCGCTTTCCCGGATCAGGCCAATGGCAGCCTGATCCACGACGCCGACGGCAAAGTCCGCGGCTCGGCGCTGATTGCGCAGGATTTCAGCGGCGACAACTGGTTCCACCCGCGCCCGTCCGCCGGGGCTTTTGCCACGGTCGCCAGCGGCGCCAGCAACCTCGCGCCGAGCAATCCGGCCCTGGCGACCCGCGTAATCGAAGACGCGCAAAAACAACAAGTCGCTGGGCAGGGGCCGGTGCCATTGGCCTTGCTGACCACCTCCGCCAGCGGCCTCGATCCGCACTTGCCACCGGCGGCAATTGCCTATCAACTGGCGCGTGTCGCAGCAGCGCGCAATCTGCCGGTGTCAACCGTGCAGCAATTGCTCGATAAGCACATCGAACAGCCGCTGGTTGGGCCGCCGGTGGTGAATGTGCTGGAGCTGAATCTGGCACTGCAAAACCTGTAATCGGCGGCGCGGCCATTCGCGAGCAGGCTCGCTCCCACCTTTGGAATGCATATCCATGTGGGAGCGAGCCTGCTCGCGAAGGCGCCCTGACAATCACCGCATAAACATCAGAAGAAAGAGAGCATCCCCAGCATGAGCGACTCCGGCCGCGCCGACGCACTGTTAGCAGACCTGCCCCGCGATGGCCGTGGCCGGCTCAAGGTTTTTCTCGGCGCCGCCCCCGGGGTCGGCAAGACCTACGCCATGCTCCAGGCTGCCCACACGCAACTGCGCCAGGGCGTGAAGGTCCTGGCCGGCGTGGTCGAAACCCATGGCCGCGCCGAAACCGAAGCCTTGCTCGGCGGCCTGCCGCAGCAGCCGTTGGTGCGCAGCGAATACCGTGGCGTGCTGCTTGAGGAAATGGACCTCGACGGCATTCTCGCCGCCAAGCCGAAGCTTGTGCTGGTCGATGAACTGGCCCACAGCAACGCCCCCGGCAGTCGTCACGCCAAGCGCTGGCAAGACATTCAGGAACTGCTCGCCGCCGGCATCGACGTGTTCACCACGGTCAACGTCCAGCACCTGGAAAGCCTCAACGATCAGGTGCGCGGCATCACCGGCGTACAGGTGCGCGAAACCCTGCCGGACTGGGTCCTGCAGGAAGCCTTCGAGCTGCTGCTGATCGACCTGCCGCCGCGTGAATTGCTCGAGCGTCTGCGCGAAGGCAAGGTCTACGTGCCGGAACAGGCCCGCGCTGCGATCGACGCTTTTTTCACCCAGACCAACCTTACCGCCCTGCGTGAACTGGCGATGCAGACCGCCGCCGCGCAGGTCGACAACGATCTCGCCCAAGGCTATCGCCAACTCGGCCAGGCCGCGCCGGCGGTGCGCGGGCGTTTGCTGGTCGGTATCGATGGCGATGCGCAGGCCGAACGGCTGGTGCGTCACGCCAGCCGCGTCGCCCAGCGCCGACATCTGCCGTGGAGTCTGGTACATGTCGACAACGGCAGTGCGCGGGATGAGCAATCACGGTTGCGCCTGCAAAGCGCCCAGCAACTGGCCGAACGCCTCGGTGGCGAAGTGGTGCTGTTGCGGGCCGGCGAAGTGGCGAAAACCCTGATTCAACACGCCGCCGAACGCCGCGCCAGTCTGTTGCTGGTCGGCCAGTCGCGGCCACGTCTGCGCCGTCGACTGTTCGGCGGTGGTCTGGCGGCGCGCCTGCTGCGTCAGGCGCACGGTCTGGAAATCAACGTGCTCGACAGTGACCACGAGCAGCGCCAACCGCGCCCGCGCAATTCAGTCACGCTGGTGTGGTTCGACTACGCGCTGGCGCTGGTCGCGACGTTGTTGGCCACGGCCCTGGCCTGGGCGGTGTCGAGTGTGTTGCCGCTGCCGAACATCTCGCTGGTTTTTCTCGCGGCGGTGTTGCTGGTGGCGGTGCGCAGCAGCCTCGGCCCGGCGCTGGCCTGTGCGGCGTTGTCGTTTCTGACCTACGATTTTCTGTTCATTCCACCGAATTTCTCCTTCAGCATTCAGCGCGAAGAAGACGTGCTGACGCTGCTGTTCTTCCTGTTGATGGCGGCGCTCACCGGCAACCTCGCGGCGCGTCAGCGGCGGCAGTTGCAGGCCTTGCGCGATACGCAGGAAGAGACCAGCGAACTGCTCGACCTGTCGCGCAAACTCACCGCCGCGACGGATCGCCAAGCCGTGATCAGCGCTGCCGCGCAACACCTCGAAGGCTGGAGCGATGTGCAATTGTGCTTGCTCAACCGCGACGGCCAGGGCGGCTGGAAAGTCGAAACCGGCGGGCCGCTGCAATTCACCGAGGCCGAACGCGCCGCCGCCGATTGGGCCTGGCAACACGATCAACCGGCGGGCAAGGGCACCGGCACCTTGCCGCTGGGGCGTTGGTGGTGGTGGCCGTTGTCGGTCGAGGACGGGCCGCTGGCGTTGCTTGGTGTTTGCGCCAAGGAAGGCCAGAGCTTGAGCGGTCAGCGCCGACGTTTGCTCACTGCGCTGAGCCAGCCGCTGGCGCAAGCCCTCGCCCGCGCGCAATTGGCCGATGACCTCGAAGCGGCGCGTCTGCACGGCGAAACCGAACAATTGCGCAGCGCTTTGCTGGCCTCGGTGTCCCACGATTTGCGCACGCCGCTGACGGCCATGCGCGGCAGCATCGACAGCCTGTTGGCCCTCGGCGAAGCTATCCCGCTGGAGGATCGCCGCGAGCTGCTCGAAGGTACCCGCGATGAGGCCGAACGCCTCGACCGCTATATTCAGAACCTGCTCGACATGACCCGCCTCGGCCACGGCGCCTTGAAGCTGGCGCGTGACTGGGTTTCGCCGGCCGATATCGTCGGCAGTTCGCTCAATCGCCTTCGCGCCGTGCTGGCGCCGCTGCAGGTCAGCACCGAAGTGCCGGCCGAGTTGCCGTTGCTCTATGTGCACGCGGCGCTGATCGAGCAGGCGCTGGTCAACGTGCTGGAGAACGCCGCCCGATTTTCGCCCAGCCACGGTCGCCTGCAACTGCGCGCGGGTGCCGATGAACAGGAAATTTTCTTTGCGGTCAGCGATGAAGGCCCGGGGATTCCCGAAGAGGACCGAGCGAAGATTTTCGACATGTTCTACACCGCCGCGCGCGGTGATCGCGGCGGGCAGGGCACGGGGCTGGGGCTGGCGATCTGTCAGGGCATGGTCGGCGCGCACGGCGGGCGTATTTCCGTGGCTGACGGCATCGACGGGCGCGGCACCTGCATCACCTTGCACCTGCCGTTGCAGGCGCAACCGGGGATGGACGGTGAAGCTTGAAGTCGACTGCGCTACTCTCTTGCCAATCTATTGTGTTGATGTGAATTCATGAGCCAGACCGCGACCATTTTGGTCATCGACGACGAACCGCAGATCCGCAAATTCCTGCGCATCAGCCTCGCTTCACAAGGCTACAAAGTGCTCGAAGCCGGCACTGGCGCTGAAGGCCTGGCACAAGCCGCGCTGAGCAAACCTGACCTGGTGGTGCTCGACCTCGGGTTGCCGGACATGGACGGTCAGCAGGTCCTGCGCGAGTTGCGCGAATGGGCGACCACGCCGGTACTGGTGCTGTCGGTGCGCGCCAGTGAAGGGCAGAAGGTCGAAGCGCTGGATGGCGGCGCGAACGACTACGTGACCAAACCGTTCGGCATTCAGGAATTTCTCGCCCGGGTTCGCGCGTTGTTGCGCCAGGCACCGGCGGGGGAGGCGCAGCCAGCGGCGCTGAGTTTTGGCCCTCTGACCGTGGATCTGGCCTATCGGCGCGTGCTGCTCGACGGCGCCGAAGTCGCCCTGACCCGCAAGGAATATGCGGTGCTGGCGCAACTGGCGCGGCATCCGGGGCGGGTGATCACCCAGCAGCAGTTGCTCAAGGATATCTGGGGGCCGACGCACACCGAGGACAGTCATTATCTGCGCATCGTGGTCGGGCACCTGCGGCAGAAACTGGCGGATGACCCGACCCGGCCACGGTTTATTGTGACTGAGGCGGGGGTTGGGTATCGGTTGTTGAGTGCTGATGGGTTGTAGTTTTGTGTTGTATGGTCGGGCGCCATCGCGGGCAAGCCCGCTCCCACAGTGAGCTATGTATCACCCAGATTTCATTCCCCCCGAGAACCCTGTGGGAGCGGGCTTGCCCGCGATGAGGCCGGAACATTCACCCACAGCCTTCAGGTAATCAACCCTGCTCCTGCTCATACCGATCCAGCGTATCACTGGCAATTTCCCGCCCCAGCGCGATCAACTCCGGCGCCTTGTAGAACTCGAAAAACCGGCACACCCGCTTCGGCACGTTGATCAGGATATCCGGCGGATACCCGGCAATCTTGTACTGCGCCAGTGAGGTCTGCATCACCTCGAAACTCTGGTTGATCAGATCCAGCAGCGACGCCGGCCCGACGTTATCGATGATGAACGAGCCGGTGGCGGATTTCGGCGCGCCTTCGCGTTCCGGGGCGGAGGCCGGTTGCTGGCTTTCCGGCTCGACGCCCTCAAGCCACGGATTGATCTCCGCCGCCTCGGCGCGCAAGGCTTCCTGTTCCAGCTTCAACAATTGTTCGGCCTGTTTACGGCGGAACGGCAACTTGGAACCCATGGATTTGATCAGACTGTCGAAGCGCGAACGGAACGCCGCCGGCCGCTCGATCACCGGCAACTTGTACTGGCGCTGATTGGTGGCGTTGAGGTTGACCGCGATGATCAGATCGCAATGGCTCGACACCACCGGAACGATCGGCAACGGATTGAGAATGCCGCCGTCGACCAGCATGCGGTTGCCCTGCATCACCGGGGTAAACAGGCTGGGAATCGCCGCCGAGGCGCGCATGGCCTGATGCAGGCAGCCTTCCTGAAACCAGATTTCCTGCTGATTGGTCAGGTCGGCGGCGACGGCGGTGTAGGGAATGCGCAGGTCTTCGATGTTGATCTCGCCGACGATCTTGCGAATCTGCCCGAAGACCTTTTCGCCGCGAATCGCGCCGAGACGGAAACTCACATCGACCAGACGCAGCACGTCGAGGTAATCAAGGCTTTCGATCCAGCGGCGGTACTCATCCAGTTTGCCGGCGGCATAGATCCCGCCGACCACCGCGCCCATCGAACAACCGGCAATGCAGGCGATGTCGTAGCCGCGTTTTTCAATTTCTTCGATGACGCCGATATGGGCGTAGCCCCGGGCGCCGCCGGAGCCCAGTACCAGTGCGACACGCTTTTTCATCAAACTTCCTCCGGACAAGCCTGCACAATGCACGCATCGGCCAAGCGGCTCAATCGCCAAGGTCGTTGCGCGAAGCGGTGACGTCGTTTTTCGTTCGCGGCGTACGCTTGCGCGCTATGCTCTGCGCCACGTGGTTTGACCGATCAGCGAGGCACTTTTTCACCGCTTGACCGTCTTACCTGCACGACTGTTGACCTACCTTGAGGTGTGAGTGATGAAAGCCTGGATCTGTGTACCGTTGATGGCTCTGGTTCTGGCCGGTTGCGCCGGCAAAACCGCGTACCGCGACAGCTGCGGCAGCCAACTCGATGCGGCCTGGCACGAACTGGACCTGGCCAAGGCTGAAGGCTTCGCCGGCACCGTCAGCTATTCCAAAGCGCTGTCGCTGCTGACCGCCGCCAAGACCCAGCAACAATTCGAAGGCTTCGAAGGCTGCAGCAAGAAAGCCGAGAAAGCCCGCTTCTACATTCGCGAATCCCGCGCAGGACGTTAACAGCCGCTGCAAGTTTCTAGCTGCAAGCCACAAGCTTTGAAGCAAACGCATTCAGCTTGAAGCTTGTAGCTAGAAGCTTGCAGCTGTCTACGGAGTAGACCCCAATGATCGATCGCTTGGTGGCTCATGTGTTGAGCCTGGATGTGCGGCTGCTGGCATGTCAGGCGCGCCTGACTGCGCGCACTGATCCCGAGGCGTTGCATGATTTGCGCACCACGATGCGGCGCTTGCGCAGTCTGTTGCGGCCGTTGCGCGGCTTGCCGGGTGTCGAGCAACTGGAGGCGGCGGCGTCTGCGGTGGGCGAGTTGACCACACCGTGGCGTGATCGCGAAGTGCTCGCGGCGTATCTGCTCGAGCATGATCAGCCCGAGGCTGCGCAGCGGCGTCTGGCGCAAATGGCCGAGGCGTATCCGGCGCTGGCGGCGAGTGCGGAATTGGCTTCGTTGCTGATGATTCTCGACGCCTTTCCACGGTTTCTGCGCGCGTCCGAGCGTCAGGGCTTGCTCAAAGATCTGGATAAACGCATTGAAAAACGCCTGGGCAAACAATGGCAGAAACTCGACGAAGCGCTGCACGATCCCGCCCATGACCGCCATCGCCTGCGCCTGCTGATCAAGCGTGTGCGCTATGGCATCGAAGCCTATCCCGAGCTCGATCGCTTGCCGAAGCCGGCCTACAAACGCCTGAAATCCGCGCAAGGCGCACTGGGCGACTGGCACGATTGCTGGCAATGGCTGGCCCGGGCCGAGCAGGAAGCCGATCTGCAACCGTGCGTGGCGACTTGGCAGGCGGGGTTGATCAAGGCAGAGCTGAAGGCCGATCAAGTGCTGGAAAAGCTCAGCGCGACCTGTTTCAAACACTCCTGAAGATGGCTCTGTTCCCCTGTGGGAGCGAGCCTGCTCGCGAAGGGGCCGTGTCAGTCGCAATCATTGTCGACTGATCGACCGCTTTCGCGAGCAGGCTCGCTCCCACAAGGTGATTTGTCGCTTGAAGGAATCGGGCCAAGGCCTATCTGTCAGCCCATTTGACCGGAATAGACGCTGCGTCGCCGCCCGGGGCTGGGTAAGATCCGCGCATTCCTTTCTCGTTTTCCGAGGTTGTCATGCGCTTTTGCGATCTGCTCGATGCTGTCCGCCAACAACCTGAAGTGACCATCCCCGCCGAATGGGGGCAGGGCCGCGCCAGTTTTGGCGGGCTGGTGGCTGCGCTGCAATTTGAAGCCATGCGCGCCAGGGTGCCGACGGAGCGCCCCGTGCGTTCGCTGGCGATTACCTTTGTCGGCCCGGTCGAGCCGGAAGTGCCGGTGAGTTTCGAAGTCGATGTGCTGCGTGAAGGCAAAGCCGTCAGCCAGGTGTTGGGCCGCGCCATGCAGAATGGTCAGGTGGTGACGATCATTCAGGGCAGCTTCGGTGCCTCGCGGCCCTCGGAAGTCGCCGTCGAAGCCTACCCGGCGCCTACCATGAAACACTGGGACGAATGCCAGGAGCTGCCGTACATCAAAGGCGTGACCCCGGAATTCATGCGCCATCTGGCGATGCGCTGGAGCGTCGGCGGCATTCCGTTCTCCGGCACGGCCTCGCGCTTGATGGGCGGCTGGGTGCGGTTGCGTGGGGATGTCAAAGAGGAGCCGGTCAACGAGGCGCATCTGCTGGCGCTGGTGGATGCCTGGCCGCCGGCGCTGTTGCCGTATCTGAAGAAACCGGCGCCGGGTAGCACGCTGACCTGGACCATCGAATTCGTGCAGCCGTTACACGATTTGAGCACGCTGGACTGGTGCCAATATATGGCCGATATCGAATACGCGGCCGACGGTTACGGCCATGTCGCCGCGAAGTTGTGGAGCGCGAAAGGGGAGTTGATTGCCATGAGTCGGCAGACCGTGACGATCTTCGCCTGACTCAATGCCGACGGTGGCGCTCACGCCAGGCGCGCCACCAGCCACCGCTGAGAAAGAACCGCGGAAAGGTCAGAAACTGCTCGACCAGCAAACGTGACACGGCATCTTTGCGATCACTGAACGGCTCGGAGGCTTGCGCCTCCAGGCGGTGACCGTGGCGCTGCAGACCCAGCGCCGCGATGATACCGATCACGCCGATGGCGACGCTGGCCAGACTCAGGCTGAACACCCCCGACACGATCAGCAGAAACGCCACGATAAACAGCGGCACGGCAATCAGGTGCAGTACCAGATTGGTCGGATGCTGATGATTGCCCGGGTAGGCGCGCCATTGCCACGCGGGAAGGTTGGGGTGACGTTTGCCCATGTTTGCTACTCCTCGATCCATGTTGAACTTCATGGTTGAAGAATAGGCCCGGGCGCGGAGGGCGGCGAATCAAGGTTGGCTATTGAAGTGATAGCCGTCATCGCAGGATTCGATGTAGGTGCCTCTGACGCCTTCGCGAGCAGGCTCGCTCCCACATTGATTCTATGGCGCATGTGGGAGCGAGCCTGCTCGCGAAAGCGGATTCACAATTTCAACTGGCCTATCGCCTTGTTAAGCGCCCCGGCCAGCGCCGCCAGCTCATTACTGGTCGTCGCCGAATCCACCGTCTGCTGCACGGTGTTCTCGGTCACGTCACGAATACTCACCACCGCGCGATTCATCTCCTCGGCAACCTGACTCTGCTGTTCCGCCGCCACGGCAATCTGCGTGTTGCTTTCGCGCATCTGCGCCACCGCCCCGGTGATTTCCGCCAGCGCCGCGCCAGCCTCCTGCGCCTGCTGCACGCAGTCGTCGGCCTTGTAAGAACTCTCCTGCATGAAATCCACCGCATCGCGGGTGCCGGCCTGCAATGCGGCGATCATGCCGGTGATCTCGTCGGTGGACGCCTGCACGCGCTTGGCGAGATTGCGCACTTCATCGGCGACCACGGCAAAGCCGCGACCCATCTCCCCGGCGCGGGCCGCTTCGATCGCCGCATTCAGCGCGAGCAGATTGGTCTGTTCGGCAATGCTGTGAATCACGCTGACCACGCCGTTGATCTTCTGGCTGTCCTCGGCCAGGCGTTGAATCATTTCTGCCGTCTGCTGCACGCCGTTGGACAACCCGGCAATCGATTGCTGCACCCGCGCCACCACCTGCTGACCGCTGCCGGCGAGGCCATCGGCGGTTTTCGACAGATCGCGTGTGGCGCCGGCGTGTTGCGCGATGTGATAAACGGTGGCGGTCATTTCGTTGATGGCGGTGGCAGCCTGGTCGGTTTCGCTTTGTTGGCCGAGCATGCCGTGGCGCACGTCGTTCATGCTCGAGGCCAGCCGCGCTGCACCGTCATCCAGTTGTCGCGCGGTGCTGGCAACGGTGCTCACGACGCGTTGATAACCGGCCTGCATGGCGTTGAAGGCATTGGCCATCTGCCCGACTTCGTCCCTGCCCACCAGCGGCACGCGAGCGGAGAGGTCGCCGGTTTTTTCAACGTGCAGCATCACGTCTTTCAACGTGTTGAGCTGGCTGAGCAGAAAGCGGATCAACAGTTGCGAGGCGCCGAGCATCGCCAGCATCAGGATGAATACCGCCAGCGCATAGTTGGCGAAACGCTCGCTGAACACCTGGCTCAGGCTCGGGGCATAGGCGATGACCGCCACTTGCTCGCCGTCGGCACGGCTGAACACTTCGGCGCCGATCAACGGATTCTCGCCAAACAGCGGCATTTCATTGATGGCGTTCCAGCCGTTGCTGCCGGTGATTTCCAGCAGCGGTTGATCATTGAGACGCGGCGCTTCACTGCGCTTGAATGTCAGCACTTGGGCGGACTTGGGCAACGGTTGCCCGAGCGGCCAGGCCTTGAGCAACTGCGCCTGCGCTTGCGCGGATGCCTGCGCGGCGTGGCTGCGGGCCTGCTGTTCGAGATGTACGGCGTACAAAACCAGCAGCAGAGTGGTGACAAAGGCGACCGCGTTGACCGCCCAGAATTTGTATTTCAGCGAGATGTTGCTAAGCCAGGCACCCATGGAGGTCTTCTCTGATAGCGGAAACAGTTTTGGCAAGGTGCCATTATTGTGCCGCTATGCAGATTCGGGAGTTTTGATATGAATCAACAGATGCCGAGATCTATTGTGGGAGCGAGCCTGCTCGCGAAAGCGTTGCGTCCTTCAGCCCATTTGTAGCTGATCCACCGCCTTCGCGAGCAGGCTCGCTCCCACAGGGGAAGTGTGCAGTCAGATGAGAATGGGGAGTTTAAAAAACGCCCGGGCACATGCGGTGCTATGCGCGGCCAGCGCTTCCTCGGTCTCGCCGCGATGCATCGCCACCTCGCGCAACACTTCGGTCAGATACGCCGGTTCGTTGCGACCGTTTTTCGGTTTCGGCCGCAACGTGCGCGGCAGCAGATATGGCGCATCGCTTTCCAGCATCAGCCGCCCCGGCTTGATCTCTTTGACCAATGGATGCAGATGCGTGCCCCGGCGTTCGTCGCAGATCCAGCCGGTGATGCCGATGTGCAGATCCAGATCGAGGTAGCTGAACAAAGCCTTTTGCTCGCCAGTGAAGCAGTGCACCACCGCCGCCGGCAGTTGATCGCGGAAGTCTTTGAGGATCTCCAGCAGCCGCTGGCTGGCATCACGCTCGTGCAGGAACACCGGCAATTGCAGTTCGACGGCCAGCGCCAGATGTTCTTCGAGAACCTTTTCCTGTTGCGCGCGCGGGGAGAAGTCGCGGTTGAAATCCAGCCCGCATTCGCCCACCGCGACAACGCTGGATTCGTTCAACAGACTGCGCAGACGACGGGCGCTGTCAGCGTTCCAGTCGCTGGCCGAATGCGGGTGAATACCGGCGGTGGCGAACAGCCGTTGGCCACTTTCATCCAGTTGCTGGCACAGTTCCAGCGCCTGCTCGCTACCCTCGACGCTGGTGCCAGTCAGCACCAGTTGGCAGACGCCTGCGGCATAGGCGCGGTCGAGCACGGCCTGGTGTTTGTCGGCGAAACTGGGGTTGGTCAGGTTGACGCCGATATCGATGAGTTGCATGGTGCTACCTCGGGCCGAAGGCCGGAAAGCATATCAGAGCTGTAGATTTATAAGAAAAGCCAAGAACTACAAAGACTTATGGCTGTCTGTTGAGGCCGCGAAGGACTCCGGGGTGGCGACTATGCCATCACTGTGCCAGTCTCACGCACTTTATCAGCGCGCAAAGCGCTCTGTTTTCGTCGGTGATGTCGTCTCTTTTGCGACGAATAGCCCCGTATTCTTTTCGGAGAGTGGATGCATCGTCCCTCGGTTCTGCTGCTGTTGTGTGCTGCGTTGCTGCTGCCGATGACGGCGGTCGCGCGCCTGCCCGGGCCGCTGCAAGCCGTGCCGGCGAGCAAGGTTCGTGACCTCTCGGACATTCGCAGCAGCCGCGTGTTGCGGGTGTTGGTCAATCAGAGCCGCAACAGCTCCGGCGAGGTCCAGGGCCAGGCCATCGGTGTCGAGTACCACCGATTGCGCGCGTTCGAGCAATACCTCAATGGCCATGCTCGCGACGGCCAGGAAGTCACCCTCAAGATCATTCCCAAAGCCAAGGATCAATTGCTCGGCGCTTTGCAGCGCGGCGAAGGCGACATGGTCGCGCCCGGTGAATTGCTCGATCTGCCTTCTGGCTACGCGGTCGCCAGCAGTGAGCCGATTGCCAGCAACGTGCCGCTGGTGCTGGTCGGGATCAAGGGCCAGCGCCGTTACACCAAGGTCGAGCAACTGTCCGGCAAGACCCTGGCCTTGCCCACCGGCAGTGCGGCGGGGGAGGTGGTCAGCCAGCTCAACCAGAAACTGGCGCTGCACAAACTCGCGCCGATCAATATCGAGTGGGTCGATCCGACGCTGGCGGTCGAAGATGTGCTGGAGATGGTCCAGGGCGGGATTTTCCACCTGACCATTGTCGAGCAACCGATTGCCGAGCGTTGGGGCAAGATCCTGCCGAAGCTGCGTCTCGATCGGCAGCTGAGCCTCGGCGAGCCGGGCGAAGAACATTGGTTCGTGCGTCGCGATGCGTCGATGTTGCGCGCGAGCATCGATCGCTTCCTCACCGGTTACAAGAGACCGTCGGACGAAGACGCGGCGTTCCTGCGCATCTATCGGCGCCTGTATCAGGTGCACAATCCGCTGGCCAAGGCCGATCGCCAGCGTCTGGAAAAACTCCGTCCAACCCTGCAGAAGCACGCCGATGCGCAGAACATGGACTGGCTTAACCTGGCGGCGCTGGCGTTCAAGGAATCGCGTCTGCAGCCCAACGCTCGCAGCGGCAGCGGCCCGACCGGGCTGATGCAGATCACCCCGTCCGCCGCGCAGCGGGTCGGCGTGAGCAATATCCAGAATCTCGATGCGAATGTGCAGGCCGGCGCCAAGTACCTGGCGATGATCCGCCGCAAGTTCTTCAGCAGCCCGAAACTCAACGAGCGTGAGCGCATGGCCTTCACCCTCGCCGCTTACAACATCGGCCCCGAGCGCGTGCAGGGCATGCGCGCGGAAGCCCGCCGCCGTGGCCTCAATCCCAACCAGTGGTTCTTCCAGGTCGAGCGCATTGCCATGGAGCAGGTGGGGATGGGCGCCGTCAGCTATGTTAATAGCGTGAACAAGTATTACCTGGCATTCGACCGGGAGCGAGAGTCGCTCGAGCCCCGGCAGCAGAAAGTGGTCACACGGAAATAATCTAACAATTCGATTGTTATGGCGATATTTTTGCGCTTTAAACATGAAATAAACTGATTAATATAGCGACCAACCCAAACACACAAACACTTCTGCACAACAAGGAATGCACCATGAGCTCTCTGATCAACAAGGTTCTGTTCACCCGCGCCGGTTACGGCCTGACTGTCCTGCGCATTGCTGTCGGCGTGATCTTCGCCGCCCACGGTTCGCAGAAACTCTTTGGTCTGTTCGGTGGTTACGGCTTGGCCGGCACCGCACAATGGATGGAAAGCATTGGCCTGACCCCGGGCTATCTGATGGCCTCGCTGGCCGGCGGTACCGAGTTCTTCGCCGGTCTGGCGCTGATCATCGGCTTGCTGGTACGCCCGGCGGCACTGGGTCTGGCGTTCCTCTCGCTGGTGGCGATCTTCTCGGTGCACATCGGCAACGGTCTGTTCATGGCCAACAACGGTTATGAGTTCGCTCTGGCTCTGCTGGCCGGCAGCATCGCGGTACTGATCGAAGGTGCCGGCAAGCTCTCGGCGGATCGCGCCATCGCCGGTTGAAGGCTCTGGCTCAAGGCAAAGGCCCGCATTGCGCGGGCCTTTTTTGTTGCTGGCGATTCTTGACACTGATCGGTCACGTTCTCTAGGATGTTGCCCATGCGCCGATTTAAACAGCTACTTGCGGGGCGCCAGGTGACTTCTACAGTTACCGTCAGAAGCCGGAACAGGGCTTCGAAATACCGCTAAAGCGCTGGTTCGGTGTTGCCTCTCACCTGCCATGCAGACTTTTGAGGCAGAGACACGACACGATGAACGCACTACGCCCTCCAGCACGTCCCGCGCCGATCACGGCACATGTCACCCAGCGCAACCCGAAAATCCTTCTTGGCGGCAAACACCAGCCGACGCTGTTGCGTTATCTCGATGGCTGGCCACGTCGCAGCGGCGGTCCTGCCGCGTTCCTGATCCAGTTTGTCGATGACGGCGAGTCGCTGGCGCGTTTCGCTACGGACAGCTTCGATCTGGCGGTGATTCAAGCGCCGAGCGCAGAAGATGCGCCGGAGATGATCAAGCAACTGACCCGCGTAGCGCGGCAGGGCCTGATCACTCGGCGCTGATCAGTCTTACGGGTATTCAATCGCAACGATATAAACGAACTGCTCGCCGGTCGGCGTTTGCACCCGCACTTCCGCGTCGAGTGCCTTGCCGATCAGCGCGCGGGCCAGCGGCGAGTCGATGCTGATCAAACCCTGTTTGAGGTCCAGTTCATCGGGGCCGACAATGCGGTAGCGCGACTGCTTGCCGTCCTCGTCTTCGATGGTCACCCAGGCGCCGAAATAGACTTTGTTCGGGTCGCTGGGTTTTTCGCTGACCACCTTGAGCGCTTCCAGGCGTTTGGTGAGAAAACGCACGCGACTGTCGATTTCGCGCAGCATCTTCTTGCCGTAGGTGTACTCGGCGTTTTCCGAACGATCGCCCTGCGCTGCCGCTTCACTCACAGCCTGGGTGACCTGCGGGCGACGCACATGCCACAACTCATGGAATTCGGCGCGCATCCGCGCTTCACCCTCGGGGGTGATCAGCGCGGTGCCGGCGGTGCGGGGAGGGCGATAACGACTCATGGCGACTTCTTGTGATTAAGACCGCTTGAGTCTATCAACCCTCGCGCAACACTGTCAGCGGGCTCGCATTCAGAGCGCGACGCGTGCCGAACACACCGGCGCCACCAATCAGCGCGGCGCCAATCAGCGGCAGCACCAGCAGCCATGGATGCGGATGCCATGGCAGATCGAAGGCGAAGCGGTACAGCACCAGACTGACCACCTCCGAACCGATCGCCGCGAGCAGACCGCTGACCGCACCCAACAGACCGAACTCGATACGCCGGGCCTTGATCAGCAATTGCCGCTCGGCGCCCAGCGCGCGTAACAGCGCACCCTGGCGAATGCGTTCATCCAGCGTCGCTTGCAGGCCGGAGAACAGCACCGCCATCCCCGCAGCCAGAACAAACAACAATACATATTCCACCGCCAGGGTGACCTGGGCGAGGATGCTGCGCAGCTGTTCGAGCAACGCTTCGACCTGCAGGATGGTCACCGCCGGGAAGGTCCGCGACAACTCGACAATCTGCTGATCATGCCCCGGAGCCAGATAGAAACTGGTCAGGTAAGTCGCCGGCAGATCCTTCAAGGTACCGGGCTGGAAGATCATGAAGAAGTTCGGCTGGAAGTTGTCCCAGTTGATCTCGCGCAGGCTGGTGACCTTCGCTTCGCGATTGACGCCGCCGACGCTGAATACCATGTGATCGCCGAGTTTGAGTTTCAGGCTTTCGGCAACCTTGCCTTCCACCGAGACCCCCGGCACATCATCGGACGGCTGGCCGCTCCACCACGAGCCGGCGGTGAGCTTGTTGCCGGCCGGCAGATCCGCCGCCCAGGTCAGGCTCAGGTCACGCTGAATGGCGCGGTCACCGGCCGAGTCCTTGCTGACGATCTGTTGTACCGCTTCGCCATTGATGCTGATCAACCGACCCGGTACCACCGGATACAACGGCGCCGCTTGCGCGGACACCTTGATCAGGTGATCGGCGAAAGCCTGTTTGTCCGCCGGGAGGATATTCAGCGCGAAATAGTTCGGCGCGTTTTTCGGTAGCTGGTTCTGCCAGGTGTCGAGCAGTTCGCCGCGCAGCAGTGCGATCAGCGCCATCGACAACAGGATCAGACCGAACGCCAGCGACTGCCCGGCCGCAGCCAATGGATGCCGCAACAACTGGCCAAGGCCCAGACGCCAGGGCAACGAGGCGCGGGCCAGCATGCGGCGCAGGCTTTGCAGCAGCAACAACAGCAGGCCGCCCAGCACCAGCGCGGCGACCACGCCGCCGCCGAGCAGGGCGAAGGTCAGCAGCAGATCCAGACTCAGACGCCACATGATCAGGCCCAGCGCACCCAGCGCCGCGCCGTAGACCATCCATGTGCTCGAGGGGATCGGCAGCATGTCGCGGCGCAACACCCGCAGCGGCGGCACGCGACCCAGTGCAGCCAAAGGCGGCAAGGCAAAACCGGCCAGCGCCACCAGCCCGGTGCCAATCCCGGCCATCGCCGGAAACAGGCCGCCCGGCGGTACGTCACTTGGCAGCAAATCATTCAGTAACGCGAACAGCCCCAGTTGCGCCAGCCAGCCGAGCAGGGCGCCGCTTATGGCGGCAATCAGGCCGAGCACCGTCAGTTGCAGGCTGAACAGCACCATGGTTTCCCGGCGCGACAAGCCGAGGCAGCGCAGCAAGGCACTGGCGTCGAAACGGCGACTGGCGAAACGATTGGCCGACAGCGCCACGGCCACGCCAGCCAACAACACCGCGACCAGACTGGCCATGTTCAGGTAGCGCTCGGCCTTGCCCAGCGCACCGCCAATCTGCCGGTTACCGTCACGGGCATCCTGGATTCGCTGGTTTGCAGCGAGGCCCGGTTTGATCAGCTCGCGATAAGTTTCCAGCGCCTGCGGTTCGCCGCGCCACAGTTCGCGATAACTCACCCGGCTGCCCGGTTGCACCACGCCGGTGGCGGCGAGGTCGTCAAGATTGATCAGTACCCGTGGCGTCAGGCTGTAGAAGTTGCCGGCGCGATCCGGCTCGTAGGTCAGCACGCGGGTCAGCTTCAAGGTCTTCATGCCGACGTCGATGCTGTCGCCTATCTTCAGATCCAGCGCGGTTAACAGACGTGCCTCGACCCAGGCTTCACCGGGTTGCGGTTCGCTGCCGACTTCTTCCTCGGCAAAGGGTGCAGGCGCGCTCTTCAGCTCGCCACGCAATGGATAGGCACGGTCGACAGCTTTGATGCTCGACAGCTGAATGCCGTTGTCGGTGGCAATGACGCTGGAGAACTCCACCACTTGCGCATGATTCAGGCGCAGTTCGGTGCCGCTGCGGATTTGCTCCTCGCGGGCCGGCGAGCTGCCTTCAAGGACCAGATCGGCACCGAGAAACTCGGTAGCCCGCAGCATCATCGCGCCATTGAGGCGGGCGCCGAAATAGCCGATCGCGGTGCTCGCCGCGACGGCCACCACCAGCGCAAAGAACAACACGCGCAACTCACCGGCGCGGGCATCGCGCATGAGCTGGCGCAGGGCAAGGCTGAACAGACGCAACAGCGGCAGACGTGCCATCAAGGCTCCAGAGGGGCGACCAGCAGCCCGGCTTCAAGACGGATCAGGCGCCGGCAGCGATGGGCCAGGCGTTCGTCGTGGGTCACCAGCACCAGGGTGGTGCCGCGTTCCTTGTTCAATTCGAACAGCAAGTCGCTGATGCGCTCGCCGGTGTGGCTGTCGAGGTTGCCGGTCGGCTCGTCGGCGAACAGCACGTCCGGTTCGGCAGCGAAGGCGCGGGCGATGGCCACGCGTTGCTGTTCACCACCGGAGAGCTGGCGCGGCGAATGGGTCAGGCGCTGACCGAGGCCGACGCGCTGAAGCAATTGCGTGGCGCGCTCGCGGGCATCTTTGCGGCCATCGAGTTCAAGCGGCAACATGACGTTCTCCAGCGCATTGAGGCTGTCGAGCAACTGGAACGACTGGAAGACAAACCCGACGTGCTCGGCGCGGATTCGCGCGCGCTGGTCTTCGTCGAGATTGCTCAGGCCCTGGCCGGCGAGAGTGACTTCGCCGCTGCTCGGCAGGTCGAGTCCGGCGAGCAGGCCGAGGAGGGTGGATTTGCCGGAACCGGACGCGCCGACGATGGCCAGGCTGTCGCCCTTGTTCAGTTCCAGGCTGAGTTCGTGCAGGATAGTCAGTTCACCTTCCGCGCTAGGGACCACTTTGCTGAGGTTCTTCGCGGTGAGAATGCTTGCGCCCATGGAGAATCCGATGCGTGTATGGTTTTTGAGTGCTGGCCTGGCCTTGATGTGCATGGCCCAGAACGCAGCGGCGGGTACTGTCCTGATCGTTGGCGATAGTATCAGCGCCGGTTTCGGCCTGGATACCCGTCTGGGGTGGGTCTCGCTGCTCGAGCAGCGGCTCAAACAGGAGGGTTTCGACGATAAAGTGGTCAACGCCTCGATCAGTGGCGACACCAGTGCCGGAGGCCTGGCGCGGCTGCCGGCGCTGCTTGCAGAGCATAAGCCTGAGCTGGTAATCCTCGAGTTGGGTGGCAACGACGGCCTGCGCGGGATGCCGCCAACGCAATTGCAACAAAATCTTGCTTCGATGATCGACAGCTCGCGGCAGAGCGGCGCGAAAGTGCTGCTGCTCGGCATGCAGTTGCCACCCAATTATGGCAAGCGCTACACCGATTCGTTCGCTGAGGTTTACGGCAAGCTCGCCGTAGAGAAAAACATCCCGTTGGTGCCGTTTTTTCTCGAAGGTGTCGGTGGTCATCCGGACCTGATGCAGGCCGACGGTCTGCACCCGGCGGCGGGGGCTCAGGGCAAGTTGCTGGAAAATGTCTGGCCGACGCTAAAACCGCTGTTATGAGGCTTTTCTAGAGGCAGGCTTTCGGCTAATGTGGCGCCCCCTAATTTGGAGCCCCCGATGCCGCGCCCTGCCTGGTCCCTGTTTGCCTACCAACTGATCGAGCCTGACGAGCAGCTGGATCTGTTCGCCTGCCAGGAAGTGCGGGTGCATCTGGTGACGCGTCAGCTGGAACTCGGTGGCTCGGCTGATCGCACGCTGTGCGGCACTCTGCTGCCGGCGCAACCGCGCTGGTCGAATGTTGATCGCCGGGTGTTCCAGGATCAGCGCCTGTGCTCGCTGTGCCGGGCGATTCTCGAATCGCAGAAACGCGGTACGTCGCCGATCTGGCCTGAGCTGCGTTTCGAACTCTGAGCGCTGAAGATCAAAGTGTGGGAGCGAGCCTGCTCGCGAAGGGGTTTTATCAATCGACATTTATGGTCGCTGATACACTGCTTTCGCGAGCAGGCTCGCTCCCACCTTGAACGCACCCTGTCGCCAATAGCGGTGCTACCTCCCCGAATCCCCAAGCCGCGGTGTACAATCGCGCTCTTATACCCTTGATGATCATGCGAAGGATTTTCCGGATGTTGCCGCGCTTTCCTGCCGTCACCCGCTGCCTGTCACTTGCCGCCCTGTGTGTGGCCGGCCCCGTTGCTGCATTGGAGCTTCCCTTGCCACCACCCGGCGAAGACATCGTCGGCCAGGTGCAGGTGATCAAAGCCAAGTACGAAGACACCTTCGCCGACCTGGGCACCACCTACGATCTGGGCTATTCGGAAATGGTTGCGGCCAACCCGGGCATCGATGCCTGGCTGCCGGGCGCCGGTACCGAGATCGTCCTGCCGACGCGCTTCATCCTGCCGCCGGGCCCGCGTGAAGGCATCGTCATCAACCTCGCCGAATACCGTCTCTATTACTACCCGAAAGGCCGCGACGTGGTGTACACCTTCCCGCTGGGTATCGGCCGCGAAGGCTGGGGCTCGCCGATCGCGCACACCTCGATCATCGCCAAGACACCGAACCCGACGTGGACGCCTCCGGCCTCGATCAAGGCCGAACACGCCGCTGACGGTGATCCGCTGCCGAATGTGGTGCCGGCCGGTCCTGATAACCCGCTGGGGCCGTTCAAGTTCACCCTCGGCACGCCGGGCTACCTGATCCACGGTTCGAACAAGAAGTTCGGCATCGGCATGCGCACCAGCCACGGCTGTTTCCGCATGTTCAACAACAACGTGCTGGAAATGGCCGGTATGGTCCCGGTCGGCACCTCGGTGCGCATCATCAACGACCCGTACAAGTTCGGTCGCAGTGGCGGCAAGGTCTATCTGGAAGCGCACACGCCGCTCGACGACAAGGGCAACCCGTCGGTGGTCGACAAGCACACGGCGGTAATCAACGCGATGCTCAAGCGTGAAGACATCACCAGCAACCTGCGCATGAACTGGGATGTGGTGCGTGATGTGGTCGCCGCCGAAGACGGCCTGCCGGTAGAGATCGCCGTGCCGAATACCTCGGCGCCAATGGTGAGCAGTGCACCGATCGACCTGCAGCAATAAGCTCTGATTGAAAACCCGCCGATGCGAGCAGCGTCGGCGGGTTTTTTATTGCACGGAGAAAAGCACCGGGCACAAAAAAGCCGACCCGGAAAACCGGATCGGCTCGATAACAATCCCGAGGGATTATTACTTGCGGCTAGCTTTTTCCAGCATGCGCAGAGCACGCTCGTTAGCTTCGTCAGCAGTCTGTTGTGCTTTTTGAGCAGCAGCCAGAGCTTCATCAGCTTTACGGTAAGCTTCGTCTGCACGAGCCTGGGAGCGAGCAGCTGCGTCTTCAGTAGCGGTCAGACGTGCTTCGGTTTCTTTCGATGCGCTGCTGCAACCGGTAGCCAGAACTGCGGCCAGAGCCAGAGCAGAGAATTTCAGAACGTTGTTCATCGTGTTCCCCTTCAAGGACTTTCAAATTAAGTGGCTGTCTCCTCACGATTGAGGAAATAGCCGGCGTACATACTACCCATTACTTGTAGTAAGTAAACTGACGTAGCGCAAGAAGCAAAAAAAATTGTAGGCGTTGATTCTTTTTCGAGCAACTTTTAACTGCGCTGTATAAAAAATATCCAGCTGCAAGCCCCGGCGTGAGCGACTCAAACGGGAAAAGTTCCCGCGCTCGCGCGCTGTTTTTGCGACTTCGGCTAAAGTCTTTCTAAATGAATTCGTCCACACTTTTGTTCAGGTTCTGCGAAGCGCTTCGCGTATCTTTGTTGATGTACAGGTGACTTTAAAAAAGGTTGCACGTCTTAAGTCACAACATTCCGGCAATGTTCAGGCAAACGGCACGCAAAGATTGTCTTGCGGCCGAACCTGCGACCATCGATGCCAATGCACGCAAACCATCCGATGACGAGCGTACCTTGAGCATTTTCGCCAATGGTGCCTACTATTCAGCAGGTGTCAGATTGCGCGAGATCGGTGTGGCTCTTCTCAGTGTCCATCAGGCACGGGGTGGCGTAGATGTTCCTTCGCCGGAAAAACATCGGTAAGGTAGGGGTCACAATTCAAGACCCGCGAGGAGTAGTGATGAGCGAGGCGTTGTCCATCCACCATGACCAGGCTGGTCATCAATTCGAGACCACTGTGGACGGTCATCGTGCTTACCTGACCTACATGGATCTGGGCAAGCAGACCCTGGATATCTATCGCACCTTCGTGCCCAACGCCCTGCGCGGCCGTGGCATTGCCGCAGCGCTGACTGAACGCGCGCTGCAATACGCCGAAGAAATGGGCTACACGGTGATCCCGTCATGCTCCTACGTCGAGCGCTACATGGAACGCCATCAGCGCCGCGCTGCGAAGATCTGAATCGCACACACAAAAACGCCGGACAATGTCCGGCGTTTTTTTATGCGCTTAGAACGCAGCTTACGTGCGCTGGCGTTTCGGCAATACGTCCTTGAGCTTGGCGTGCATGCTGCGCAAGGTGTTTTCGGTGGCGGACCAATCGATGCAGGCATCGGTGATCGACACGCCATATTGCAGGTCGGCGAGGTCTTTCGGGATTGCCTGGCAGCCCCAGTTCAGGTGGCTTTCGACCATCAGGCCGATGATCGACTGGTTGCCTTCGAGGATCTGGTTGGCGACGTTCTCCATCACCAGCGGTTGCAGGGCCGGGTCCTTGTTGGAGTTGGCGTGGCTGCAGTCGACCATGATGTTCGGCTTGATCTTCGCCTTGTTCAGCGCCTGCTCGCACAGGGCTACGCTGACCGAATCATAGTTCGGCTTGCCATTACCGCCGCGCAGCACCACGTGACCGTAGGCGTTGCCTTTGGTGGTGACGATTGACACGCCACCTTCCTGGTTGATGCCGAGGAAACGGTGCGGGCTGGACACCGACTGCAAGGCGTTGATCGCCACGGTCAGGCCGCCGTCGGTGCCGTTCTTGAAGCCGACGGCCGAAGACAGGCCGGAAGCCATTTCGCGGTGAGTCTGCGATTCGGTGGTACGCGCGCCGATGGCCGACCAGCTGATCAGATCCTGCAGATACTGCGGGGAGATCGGGTCGAGGGCTTCGGTCGCGGTCGGCAGGCCTTTCTCGGCCAGGTCGAGCAGCAACTGACGACCGATGTGCAGACCGTCCTGGATCTTGAACGAGTCGTCCAGATACGGATCGTTGATCAGACCTTTCCAGCCGACGGTGGTGCGCGGCTTCTCGAAATACACACGCATGACCAGATACAGCGTGTCCGAGACTTCCTCGGCCAGCACCTTGAGGCGATCGGCGTATTCGTGGGCAGCCTTGATGTCGTGAATCGAGCACGGGCCGATCACGACGAACAGACGGTGGTCGGTGCCATCGAGAATGTTGCGAATGACTTCGCGGCCCTTGGTGACGGTGCGCAGGGCGGCGTCGCTCAGGGGGATATCACGCTTGAGCTGATCGGGAGTGATCAGGGTCTCGTTAGAGGCGACGTTTAGGTCGTTGATCGGTAAATCAGCCATCGTTTACTCGTCAGGTCACGGGTGCCGGCCGCCAGCGATCCCCGCGCGGCGGAGCACAGCAGATTTAGCGCGTCGGGGGAGCCGAACCTTAGCGCGTCAGAGGCGGCTCGACAATGGGCAAACCGTGCTTTAGTCCAGCGCTGGCTGCGCAAAAGCCTTGCGCAGGTTGTCGTGGGAGAACTCTTCGGCATGCTCCTCGACCCATTGCAGGGCCAGCGCCTGAATATCCTGCAGGTCATCGTGGCTGTCCTGCATGCGCGAATAGCGTTCGATCTGACACACCTGCTCACCCATTCGCGCGCTGAACAGGGTCTGTTCGTCAGTGAAGGCGATGCCCACCAGATAGCCTTTTTTACGGCGCAGACACCAGGCCACATAGCCCGGGCAACAGAAGTCGGCATTCAGCGTCGGCATGCGTACTTGCAGCGCAGTGCCGTGGCGCCAGGCGCGGTGGTAATTGCAAGCGATGCCGCCGAGGCTGATAGTGTGCAGCTGTTGTCTGGAAATGCATTCAGGCTTGAGTAACGTCAATTCAACCGGCACTTCGTCCGGATGAGGAATGAAACGTCCCATGAGCACAGACTCCCTGTGTCGGCCATCTGACATTGTTTCCCCCAGTATAGTGGTCGAATCCGAGCTGACCGACTTCGACGCCGACCAGCGGCTGCTGGCGATGCGCGGGGTTTCTCTGGTGATCTTCAACAGCGTCGGCTGTGCCAGTTGTCGTTATGCCCGCGAGGTGTTGCCGGGATTGCCGCTGGCTATCGATCGGCTGTGCTGGATTGACGCCGGCGACAATGGCGGGCTGGTCGAGCGTTATCAGGTGTTTCATTTGCCGGCGCTGTTTGTGGTGCGCGACGGCGAGTTCTTTGGCGCAGTGCACACACGTCTGACGGTTGATCAACTCAACCAGGCGGTGGCGCAATCGCTGAGTCGAATTGCAGAGGAGTTGCCATGAGCGAGACAGTCAGCAAACCGGTGGTGGGGATTATCGGCACCGGTGCGATCGGCGGGTTTTACGGGGTGATGCTGGCGCGTGCCGGTTTCGACGTGCACTTTTTGTTGCGCAGCGAATTCTCGGCGGTGGCTGAGCGCGGTTTGCAGATCAACAGTGCGGTGCACGGGCCGTTGACGCTCCATCCGGCCAATGCCTATTCCGCTGCCGAAGACATGCCGCCCTGTGACTGGCTGCTGGTCGGCACCAAGACCACCAGTAATGCCGGTCTGGCCCCGGCGATCATTCAGGCCGCCAAACCTGACGCAAAAGTGCTGTTGCTGCAGAACGGTCTGGATGTCGAAGACAGCCTGCGACCACTGTTGCCGGATTCGCTGCATCTGCTCGGTGGTCTGTGCCTGATTTGCGTGCACCGCGAAGGGCCGGGGCAGATCACCCATCAGGCCCTTGGCGCGGTGAATGTCGGTTATCACAGCGGCTCGGCCATTGATGAAGTAGCGCGCATGGCGATCGTCGAAGAGGGAGCCGGACTGTTCCGTGCCGCCGGCATCGACTCGCAGGCGATGGCCAACCTGCATCAGGCGCGCTGGCAGAAACTGGTGTGGAATATTCCCTATAACGGACTTTCGGTGTTGCTCGGCGCGGGAACCGAAGCGCTGATGGCTGATGCTGACAGCCGCCTGTCGATTCAGGCGTTGATGGCCGAAGTGGTGCAGGGCGCCCGGGCCTGTGGATACGAGATCCCGCCCGGCTATGCCGAGTACCTGTTCACCATGACGGAAAAAATGCCCGATTACTGGCCGAGCATGTACCACGACTTTGCACACAAACGCCCGCTGGAGCTGGAGGCGATTTACGCCCGGCCACTGGCGGCGGCGAAAGCGGCGGGCTGCGAGTTGCCGCGCATCGAGGCGCTGTATCGCCATTTGGGTTTTATCGACCGACGCAATACCTGAGTCGGTTGTTCTGGGGGAAGGCATGGCCAATAACATCGATGACAAACTGGTGCTGGCGATTTCCTCGCGCGCCTTGTTCGACCTGAGCGAAAGCCACAAGGTCTACCTGTCGAGCGGCGTCGAAGCCTATCGGCAATATCAGATCGAGCACGAAGACGAAATCCTCGCGCCGGGCGATGCGTTCCCGCTGGTGGAAAAACTCCTGAGCCTGAACAGCCGCCTCGGTCGCGCGCGGGTCGAGGTGATTCTGGTTTCCCGTAACAGCGCCGACACCGGGCTGCGCGTGTTCAATTCGATTCATCATTACGGCCTGGCGATTTCTCGTGCGGCGTTCGTCGGTGGGCGCAGTCCGTACCCTTATCTGAAAGCGTTTGGCTGCGACCTGTTTCTCTCGACTCACGCCGAAGACGTGCGTGCCGCGCTGGACGCCGGGTTCGCCGCCGCCACGATTCTGTCCGGTGGCGCGAGCCGTGCGGCCAGTGATGAATTGCGTATCGCCTTCGACGGTGACGCGGTGATCTTCTCGGACGAGTCCGAGCGCGTTTATCAGTCCGGCGGCCTGGAAGCGTTTCAGGCCAAGGAACGCGAATCGGCACGCGAGCCTTTGCGCGGTGGGCCGTTCAAGGGCTTTCTGGCAGCGCTCAATCTGTTGCAGCGCGAGTTTCCCGATGACGATTGCCCGATCCGCACCGCGCTGGTGACTGCGCGTTCGGCGCCGGCCCATGAGCGAGTGATTCGCACCTTGCGGGAATGGGATATCCGCCTCGATGAATCGCTGTTTCTCGGTGGCCTGACCAAATCGGCGTTCCTCGAAGCCTTCGCCGCTGACGTGTTCTTCGATGACCAGACCGGTCATTGCGAGCTGGCTCGCGAAGTGGTCGCCACCGGCCACGTGCCCCACGGCATCAGCAACGAACCGCCGATCTAGAGCCTTTTCATTCAGGACGTTGCGTCGCACGTCGTACTCGCCAAGGCACTGCTAAGCTGAATCAATCTCCGCCATCGTTGGCTCGCGAGGAGGTCCCATGATTCGCTCAATGCTGTATGCCACCGACCTCGGTCTGTACGCACCGTTCGTGATGCAGCATGCCCTGGCCTTGGCGCGCACCTTCAATGCCGATCTGTATGTAGTACACGCGGTGGAACCCATGGGCCTGTTTGCCGAGTCGGTGCTGCAAAGCTATCTCGACGAACAGGCATTGAACGAATTCCATAGTCAGGGTCTGAAAACAGTCATTGCCAATATCGAACAACGGGTGCTCGACAGCTTTCGTGAAGAACTGGGGGACGACGGCGAACAGGATCTGCAGCGCATTCGCGCGGTGCGCGTGCTCCAGGGTGATCCGTCGCAGGTGATTCTCGACCAGGTGCACAAGCTCTCGGTCGATCTGCTGATCGTCGGCAGTCACAGCCATGGCGTCGGCGCGGAAACGCCGTTGGGGCGCACGGCGGCGCGGGTCCTGCAGCTGGCCAAGGTGCCGGTCTATCTGGTGCCGCTGATGGAGCGCCGGCGGCGGGAGGATCGTTGAAGCAGGAATAATGGCGTTTTGATAAAAAAGTTCTAGATTTATTCTTCGAACCATTAATATAGTTATATACCGTCGCTGATGCCCGTGGCGTCTACCTGCTTTGAGGGATTGATATGAAGCTTCAACAACTGCGCTACATCTGGGAAGTGGCGCACCACGACCTCAACGTTTCCGCTACCGCTCAAAGCCTGTACACCTCGCAACCGGGCATCAGTAAGCAGATCCGCCTGCTGGAAGACGAGCTGGGCGTCGAAGTCTTCGCCCGCAGCGGCAAGCACCTGACCCGCGTCACCCCGGCCGGCGAGCGCATCATCACCACCGCTGGCGAGATTCTGCGCAAAGTCGAAAGCATCAAGCAGATTGCCCAGGAATTCTCCAACGAGAAAAAGGGCACCCTGTCGATCGCCACCACCCACACCCAGGCACGTTATGCGCTGCCGCCGGTGATCAGCAATTTCATCAAGCAATACCCGGACGTGGCCCTGCACATGCATCAGGGCTCGCCGATGCAGATCGCCGAGATGGCCGCTGACGGCACCGTCGATTTCGCCATTGCCACTGAAGCGCTGGAGCTGTTCGGTGATCTGGTGATGATGCCGTGCTATCGCTGGAACCGCTGCGTGGTCGTACCCCACGGCCACCCGCTGACCAAGCTGCCGAAGCTGACCCTTGAAGCGCTGGCCGAATATCCGATTGTTACTTACGTGTTCGGTTTCACCGGCCGTTCCAAGCTCGATGAAGCCTTCAGCCATCGTGGCCTGACGCCGAAAGTGGTGTTCACCGCTGCTGACGCCGACGTGATCAAAACCTACGTGCGTCTGGGGCTGGGCGTGGGCATCGTGGCTAAAATGGCCGTCGATACCAAACTCGATAACGACCTGGTGGTGCTGGATGCCAGCGAGCTGTTCGAGTCGAGCATCACCAAGATCGGTTTCCGTCGTGGCACCTTCCTGCGTGGCTTCATGTGCGACTTCATCGAGAAATTCGCTCCGCACCTGACCCGCGAAGTCATGGCCAAGGCCATTCAGTGCCACAACAAGCAAGAGCTCGAAGAACTGTTCGACGGCGTCGAACTGCCCGTTCACTAAGCACCCGCTTCAGAGCACCTCGGTGACAGCAAATTGTTGCCGGGTGCCCGCCACCAGAATCTCCACCTCATCGCCCGCGAACTTGCCCAGCAGACTTTTGCCCAGCGGCGAGCGTGGGGTGATGACGGTGATCGGCTGACCCACCACGTCGACTTTCAGCCCCGCCGCATCCGGCGCCAGAAACAGCCATTGCTCGCGACCCTTTTCGTCCTCCAGACCGAGCAGGGCGCCGACTTCGATGCCGCGATTTTCGTCGTAGGCACGCAACGTCAGGTTCTGGCACAGCGCCAGTGACTGACGAATCTCCTCAACCCGCTTCGCCTGACCCGCCGCCAGATATGACGCTTCCAGCCCCAGCGTGTCGTACTTGTTTTCGGCGATGTTTTCTTCGTGGGTCGCGGTTTCGTAAGCGGTTTGCGCAGCGCGTTCGGCGATGTCGAGGTCGATGCGCAGCTTGTCGAGAATCAACTGGTGGACGCTGTGTTTGTTCATGATCAATCGCAGAATTGCAAAACGTTGGCGCGGCTCTTTTCGGTCGGCGCGGTCTGGTCCTGCTGCAGCCAGAACTGGCATTTCGGGTTCGACGCATTGCGCGAATTGGCGCGCGCCTGGTCCAGTCGGGCCTGCTGTTCATTCTTGCGCAGGTTTTCTTCGTACTGTTGGAACAGCGGCGTTGGCGGCGGTGCGACGTCCGGCTGTGGCTCGACTGCAACTGGCGGATTGGCCAATTGCTGCACCGCTTGAGCCACCGGGGCCAATTGCTCGGGAAAGATGAAGCGCGATAGCAGCCAGCAGGTCAGCGCAATCGCCAGGAACCCCAGCCACAGGCCCAGCGCAATGCTGCCGGTCAGATGCAGCGCGCTAAGCTGAACAGGCAAGGGACGACGCGGATTCGGACGGTAGGGCATGGCGGCCTCCTGGCGGATGGTTGCGGGCAAGTGGCGATTGTCGCACGAAGATTAATCGCCGTCGGCTCTTCTGCGCGAGCGCATTTATGCGGACAATCGAGGTTTTTTGCCAACGGGAGAACGGCATGGCTGAAGCGAAACCCCGCTGGGATATTTTTTGCACCGTGGTCGATAACTTCGGCGACATCGGCGTGACCTGGCGCCTGGCCCGGCAACTGGTGGCCGAACATGCCTTGCCGGTGCGCCTGTGGGTGGATGATCTACGCGCGTTCGAGCGCCTCTGTCCTGAGATCGATGTCGATGTTGTGCAGCAATGGCAGCAGGGCGTCGAGGTGCGTCAGTGGCCGAGCGAATGGCCGCACGCCGAGGCGGCCGACGTAGTCATCGCCGCCTTCGCCTGTCAGTTGCCCACTGATTACATGGACAGCATGGCTGCGCGGGAAACGCCGCCGCTGTGGCTCAACCTCGATTATCTCAGCGCCGAAGACTGGGTCACCGGCTGCCACGGCTTGCCGTCGGTGAAATACAAAACGGTGCAGAAGTTCTTCTTCTTTCCAGGCTTCAAGCCGGGCACCGGTGGCCTGCTGCGCGAATGCGGACTGCTCGAACAGCGTCGGCAGTTTCAGCAGGATCGGCCGGCTCAGCGACATTTCCTGCAAGACCTGGGTATTGATCCCGCGCCCGATGCGCAACTGATCTCGCTGTTTGCTTATGAAAATGCCGGGTTGGCCAGTTGGCTGGATGTGCTGGCGGCCGACGCACAGGCGACTCACCTGCTGGTGCCGGAAGGGCGGATTCTCGGCGATGTGGCGCGCTGGCTGAATGTGGAAACCCTGACGGTCGGCGCGATTCATGTGCGCGAGTCCCTGACCGTGCAAGTGCTGCCGTTCGTCCGTCAGGATCAATACGACCATCTGCTGTGGTGCTGCGATTTCAACGCGGTGCGCGGTGAAGACTCATTCGTGCGCGCGCAATGGGCGGGGCGGCCGATGCTCTGGCACATCTATCAGCAGGACGATGACATCCATCTGGACAAGCTCGACGCTTTCCTCGCGCTCTACACTCACGGCCTTTCGCCCGCTACGGCGCAGGCGATGAACGGTCTGTGGCGAGCGTGGAGCGCCGGGCAACCGATCGGTGAGCACTGGCTGGCGGCGCGAAATCATTGGCCGGAACTCGAGAAAAACGCCGAGGCATGGTGTCTGGAACAGGCCTTGCAAGCGGATCTTGCCACGGCGCTGGTACAGTTTTATGTAAATTGGATATGATACGCGGCCTAGATTTTTGTAAATCCCATCCAAATTCGGATATTCGCAATGAAAACTGGTAAAGAACTCAAACCCGGTACCGTGATCCGTATCGACAACGATCCTTGGCTGGTTCAGAAAGCTGAATTCACCAAGTCGGGCCGTAACAGCGCGATCATGAAGACCAAGCTGAAGAACCTGCTGACCGGTTACAAGACCGAAACCGTTTACGGTGCGGACGACAAACTGGACGACGTGATCCTGGATCGTAAAGAAGCCACCCTGTCGTTCATCAGCGGTGACACCTATACGTTCATGGACACCACTGACTACACCATGTACGAGCTGAACGCCGAAGACATCGAAAGCGTTCTGCCTTTCGTTGAAGAAGGCATGACCGACGTTTGCGAAGCCGTGTTCTTCGAAGAGCGTCTGGTTTCCGTAGAGCTGCCGACCACCATCGTGCGTCAGGTTGACTACACCGAAGGCTCCGCTCGCGGTGACACTTCCGGCAAGGTGATGAAGCCTGCCAAACTGAAGAACGGTACCGAGCTGTCGGTTGCCGACTTCATCGAAATCGGCGACATGATCGAGATCGATACCCGCGAAGGCGGTTCCTACAAAGGCCGTGCGAAATAAGCACTGCTTTTTGCGGAAAGAAAAAACCCGACCATTGAGTCGGGTTTTTTTGTGCCTGCGCTTTGAGTTTCACACCTGTCCCATGTGGGAGCGAGCCTGCTCGCGAATGCGGTGTGTCATTCAATGAAGCGCTGTCTGACGGGACGCTTTCGCGAGCAGGCTCGCTCCCACAATGGGACGGTGGTTACTTCAAGTGTTGCTTCAGTTCTTCAGACGCCTGCAACATCGCCGAGCGCACCGCCGGTACCTGGCTGATCACGTTGAGCAAACCGTAATCGTGAATCATGCCGTTGTAGCGCACCGACGTAACCGGTACTCCGGCCTCATCGAGTTTGCGCGCATAGGCTTCGCCTTCGTCACGCAACACGTCGGCGCTGGCAGTCTGCACCAGTGCAGGTGGCAGGCCTTTGAGCTGTGCGGTAGTAGCGCGCAGCGGTGAAGCGTAGATCTCGTTGCGCTGTTTGGCGTCGGTGGTGTAGTTGTCCCAGAACCACTTCATCATGTTGCGGGTGAGGAAGTGTCCTTCGGCGTACTGGTTGTACGAACCGGTGTCGAAGTTGGCATCGGTCACCGGCCACAGCAGTACCTGGAATTTGATCGCCGGGGTGCCCTTGTCCTTGGCCATCAGTGCAACCACTGCGGCCATGTTGCCGCCGACGCTGTTGCCGGCCACGGCCAGGCGCTTGCCATCGACGTTGATCTCTTTGCCGTGTTCCGCCACCCATTTGGTCGCAGCGTAGGCCTGGTTGATCGCCACCGGGTAATGCGCTTCCGGCGAAGGGGTGTAGTTGACGAAAACCGCCGCCGCCCCCGAACCGACCACCAGATCGCGCACCAGACGTTCGTGAGTCGGGAAGTCCCCCAGCACCCAGCCGCCGCCGTGGAAGAACATGAACAACGGCAGCTCACCCTTGACCCCGGCCGGCCGGACGATGGTCAGGCTCAGCGGTTGACCATCGACCTGCACCGTTTTCTCGCTGACATCGGCTTTGGGCAACGTCAACTTGACCCCGGACTGCGCGCCGACCAGCACGGCGCGGGCATCCTTGGGCGACAGCTGCTCGATCGGCTTGCCGCTGCCTGAGTTCAGCGCATCGAGAAATGCCTGGGTGTTGTGTTCGACATCACCGGCGAAAGCGCTGTGTACCGACAGGGCGAGAAGGGTACCGGTCAAGACTTTGCTGAAAGTGTTCATGTTCATTTTTCCTTGTTCGGGCCGGGGGCTTGAGTGATTACACAGTCACGTGCAGACGGACATCGACGTTGCCACGGGTGGCGTTGGAGTACGGGCAGACCTGGTGAGCGGCGTCGACCAGCGACTGCGCATCGGCTTGTTCCAGACCTGGCAGGCTGATGTGCAAATCGATGTCCAGACCGAAACCGCCAGGGATCTGGCCGATGCCGACATGGGCGGTGATCGACGCGTCGTCGGGAATCTTGCGCTTGGTCTGGCTGGCGACGAATTTCAGTGCGCCGATGAAGCAGGCCGAGTAACCGGCAGCAAACAGTTGCTCAGGGTTGGTCGCCGCACCGCCAGCACCGCCAAGTTCTTTCGGAGTGGCCAGTTTGACGTCCAGTACGTTGTCGCTGGAGATCGCACGACCGTCACGGCCGCCAGTGGAAGTTGCGATTGCGGTGTAGAGAGTTTGCATGGTGTGAGCCTCATGGGTTGTGGTTTTGTGCGCTAATTGTTTGCGCGCTAAGTAGTTGTGAAGAGAATGTATAGCGCTAATGTTTAGTGCGCAAGATAAATTTTTAACAAAAAGCACGTTTTGCTCAAGGGCATAGCGTGGCAGGGACGGGTAAGGCTTGATTTAGAGCGCTTGCCGAGGGAATTCAGGCGGGAAAAATATTTTTGTTGGCGCTGAAATCACTGTGGGAGCGAGCCTGCTCGCGAAGGCGGTGGAACATTCAACGACTCGCTGTCTGATCGGACGCTTTCGCGAGCAGGCTCGCTCCCACAGGGGGATGTAGCGGGGCTTAATTCAGGCTGTCTTGCAGATGTCCGCGCAGCGCTTGCAGCTCGGCCTGCAATTTCTGCAGACGTTCCAGGGTGAAGCCACTGGCGCCAAGAATGCACTGCGGCACGGTCTGCGCCTTGTCGCGCAAGGCGCGGCCTGCTGCGGTCAGTTCGACAATCACCACCCGCTCATCTTCACGACTGCGGGTGCGGCTGAGCAGGCCTTCGGCTTCCAGACGCTTGAGCAATGGCGTCAGCGATCCCGGATCGGTCAGCAGGCGTGCGCTGATTTCTCCGACAGTCAGACCGTCCTTCTCCCACAACACCATCATCGCCAGATACTGCGGATAGGTCAGGCCCAGCGCCTGCAACAGCGGCTTGTAGACCTTGGTCATCATCAGCGAGGTCGAGTGCAGGGCGAAGCACGCCTGATTGTCGAGCAGAAGGTCGTCGCAGTTGTCGCGTTCGGAAGTCATGTCAAAGCCTTGATCGTTGATCGTTTTTTAATCTAGCGCTCGAATCTTTAAGGCGCCAGATAAATATGTCCGGCCTCAGTGCCGGGCGAATTGCCGTTGCAACGCCAGATCCCACGGCGGCACCGGACTGAAGCGGGTTTTCAGATATTCCAGCAACAACCGACTGCGCGAATGGACCTGCTGTTCCATGCGCAGCGCGTAAATGCCGGTGGACTCCGGCGGCGGCAGGCCATTTTCGCAGAACAGTGGCACCAGTTCGCCACGCAGCAGGTATTCGCTGGCCAGCCAGGTCGGCAAGTGTGCGACGCCCAGACCCGCCGCCGCGCCACACGCCAGAGCTTCGGCATTGTTGGCGCTCAGACGTACGCGCGATGGCCGGTGCAATTGCATTTGCCCGTCCACTTCGAATTTCCAGGCAAACGGCGGCGCAAGGCCTTCCCAGTCGAGCCCGTCGTGTTCACTCAACTGCGCCGGATGCTCGGGCACACCACGCTGCTTGAGATAGTCAGGGCTGGCACAGGCGACGCGGACCATGCTCGCCAATGGCGTGGCGACCAGGCGCGAGTCAGCCAACTGGCCGGTACGCAACACCAGATCGACCTTGCCCAGGCTGCTGCCGGCCATGTCGCTGAAGCTGTCGATCAGGTGCATCTGCACGTCCAGTCCAGGGTACAGCAGGAGAAAATCGGCAATTACCGGCGCCAGATGTCGCCGCCCAAAGCTGCTGGCGCATCGATGCGGATCAGACCTTCCGGTGCACTGCTCAACGACACCGCTTCGGCACGCGCCAGTTGCAACTCGGCGATGATCCGGCGCGCCCGCTCGGCAAAGGCCAGGCCGGACGAAGTCGGCAGCACGGCATGGGTGCTGCGCACGAACAGCTGACTGCCGACGGCACTTTCCAGGCTGTCGATGCGCCGCGCCACGGCGGAAGGTGTCAGCGGATGGCGGCGCGAAGCGGCAGAAAAGCTGCCACTCTCCAGCACATCGAGAAACAGGCCGAGTTGATCGGTCAATTGGTTGGGATTCATGGAAACCACGCTTGTGCAAAATCGGCATAGCCATTGTGCGTTGCTATGCGTTTCCCCGCTAGGCGCGAGTGCGTAGCATTGGCCGCCTGTCGTTAGAGGATTACCGTTGTGATGGATTTTCTGTTGTACCTGCTGTTCGGCGCCGCCCTTGGCACATTGGGCGGGATCTTTGGCATTGGCGGTGGCTTGATTGCGATTCCGTTGCTTGGCGTGTGGTTCGGGCTTGATCAGCAAATCGCCCAAGGCACGGCGCTGGTGATGGTGGTACCGAACGTGATGTTGGCGCTGTGGCGTTATCACCAGCGCAATCGCATCGAATTGCGCCATGCGCTGCCGCTGGCGGTGATGGGTTTCTGCTTTGCCTGGCTCGGCTCGATCTGGGCGGTGGGCATCGATGCGCAGACCATGCGCATCGGCTTTGTCGCCTTTCTGGTGGCGCTGTCGGCCTACAACCTGTTGAAGATGTTCGGCCCGCGCCCAGCGCCGACTGCCGAGATGCGCTATTCGTGGCCGTGGCTGGGCGTGCTCGGCGCCGCCTCGGGGACCATGGGCGGTCTGTTCGGCGTCGGCGGCGCGGTGGTGGCGACGCCGGTGCTGACCAGCCTGTTCGGCACCAGCCAAGTGGTCGCTCAGGGCTTGTCGCTGGCGCTGGCCCTGCCGAGCACTGGTGTAACCCTGGTGACCTACGCCGTGCACCATGAAGTCGACTGGATGATCGGTCTGCCTCTGGCGGTCGGTGGTCTGCTCAGCATCAGTTGGGGCGTGAAAGTTGCCCACGCCATGCCGGAAAAAATTCTGCGTGGGCTGTTTTGCGGCTTCCTCGTGCTGTGTGCGGTGATGCTCGCGTTTAAAGTTTGAAGCCCTCGACAATGTGTTCGGCCAGGCACTCGGTGATCGGCGACGGGTTATTCAGATTGCGGATCAGCATGATGCTTGCCTCGGGCAGCAGCGGCAGGTCTTCGGCGGCGCCAAGGATGCGCATGTCCGGGGTGATCAGACTCTCCAGTTGCGCGGTGATCGCCAGCCCTGCGCTGACCACAGCCATCAGCGCCGACAGGCTGCTGCTGTTGTAGGCGATGCGGTAATCGCGGCCCATCGCGTCCAGCGCATTGCACGCCCACAAGCGGCAGAAACAATCACTGTTGAACATCGCCAGGGGCAGCGGCGTCTGTTCGTGGGCGCTGAAGTTCTGCGCCTCGGCCCAGACAAAGCGCTCCTTGCGCAGCAACTGGCCGATCTCGTTGCCCGGCTCACGGGTGACGATCGACAAGTCCAGATCAGTGCGCTGCAACAGTTGTTTGGTCGATTCGCAATGCACTTCGATCTGGATCAGCGGATAGAACTGCGCAAACCGCGACAGGATTCCCGGCAGAAAACGCATCACATAATCATCCGGCGTACCGATGCGCACGGTGCCGACCATGTGCGGCTCGCGCAGGGTGTTGAACACCTCACTGTGCAGTTTGAGGATGCGCCGTGCATAACCGAGCAGCACCTGGCCTTCGGCCGTCAAGCGCACCTGGCGCCCATCACGCTCGAACAGCTGGCGCTGCAACACGTCTTCTTCCAAGCGTTTCATCTGCATGCTCACCGCCGACTGGGTGCGGTTGACCATCTCGCCAGCACGGGTGAAACCGCCCTGATCGGCAATCGCGACAAAGGTGCGCAGGACATCGGTATCGATACTGGGGTAGGCGGACAATTGATGAATCTCCGTGATGCATGCCATCAGAAACATTCGTTGGATTGATCTTAGCGCCGGCGCGAGACTTGAGCCATCCACAAAAGGAGGCAAGACGATGAAAGGTCAAAGAGAGTATGCAAGCCAAGAACAGCTGTCCGGCCACGGCCATATCGTGTCCGATCTGCTGCACAAATTCAGCCGCTGGTATGAGCTGCATCGTGAACGGGAAATGCTCGCCGGGCTCAGCGACGAAGCGCTGAAGGACATCGGCATCAGCCGCGCCGATGTGGAGCATGAAACCGTGCGGCCGTTCTGGGACGACCCGATGCATAAATGATGAGGCTATCGCTACACAAACCCCTTTCAGGTGAGGTAGGTTGCGAGCAGACATGGAGGAATAAATGCCCGCGACAGTGTCCTTTTCCCTCAAACAGGCGCGACGTCTGGCGCTGGCTGCCCAAGAGTTCAACGGGCGCCAGCCGCCGAACGTCAATGCCAGTCATCTGAACCGGCTGATCGAACGGCTGGGCCTGCTGCAAATCGATTCCGTCAATGCCGTGGTGCGCTCGCACTACCTGCCGCTGTTTTCCCGTCTCGGTTGCTATCCATCTGACTTGCTCGACCAGGCTGCCTGGAGTTCGGGCCGTCGGCGCACGCTGTTCGAATACTGGGGCCATGAAGCGTCGTTGCTGCCGCTGTCGATGTTTCCGTTGCTGCGCTGGCGCATGCAGCGGGCCAAGCGTGGCGAAGACATCTATCAGCAATTGGCGAGGTTTGGTCGCGAACAACAGGAAACCATCCGCCGCGTGCTGACTGCGGTTGAGGAGCGGGGCGCGCTTGGCGCCGGCAGTCTGTCGACCCGCGAAGACAAGGCCGGGCCATGGTGGGACTGGAGTGCCGAGAAACATGCGCTGGAATGGTTGTTCGCCGCCGGTGAGGTCACAGTGGCGGGGCGACGCGGTTTCGAGCGTTTGTACGATTTGCCCGAGCGGGTGATTCCGGCAGCGATTCTGCAGCAGCCCCAACCGGGTGAGGCCGAGGCGCAACGCAGTTTACTGTTGCATGCGGCGCAAGCGTTGGGCGTTGGTACGGAAAGAGACCTGCGTGATTACTTTCGCCTGAGCCCTGCGGATGCGCGGCCGCGTCTGGCTGAACTGGTTGAGGCGGGGCAATTGCAGATGTGCGAAGTCGCCGACTGGCGGCAGATCGCCTATTGCCTGCCGGAGCCCAAAGTGCCGCGCAAGGTCATTGCCAGTGCGCTGCTGTCGCCGTTCGACTCGCTGATCTGGGAGCGCAGCCGCACCGAGCGCCTGTTTGATTTCCGCTATCGCCTGGAAATCTACACACCGCAGCCCAAGCGCGTGTATGGCTATTACGTGCTGCCGTTTTTGCACAACGAGCGGATCGCCGCGCGGGTTGATCTGCGTGCCGAACGGGCGGCAGGGCAGTTGGCGGTGCATGCGGTGCATGAGGAAGAATCGGGACTGGACGAGGAGGGGATGCTGGCGCTGGCGCTGAATTTGCGGCGGATGGCGGGTTGGCTGGGTTTGGCGCGGGTGCAGTTGAATTGTCAGCGCGAGAGTGCGGGCCGGTTGCGGGGAGCATTGGCGCAGATGGAGGGGGCCTGAGCTGGCGCCTTCGCGAGCAGGCTCGCTCCCACAGGGAAACGCATTGCAAATGTGGGAGCGAGCCTGCTCGCGAAGGGAGGCGACGCGGTCTAACGGCGGACTTGCTTCAGGGTCTCGGCAATCAAAAACGCCAATTCCAGCGACTGATCGGCATTCATCCGTGGATCGCAGTGGGTGTGATAACGGTCGGACAAGCCATCCTCGGTAATCGGTCGGGCGCCGCCGATGCACTCGGTGACATTCTGCCCGGTCATCTCGATATGAATGCCGCCGGCATAACTGCCTTCCGCTTCGTGCACCTGGAAAAACTGCTTCACCTCGCCAAGGATCTGCGCGAAGTCACGGGTCTTGTAGCCGCTGCTGGCCTTGATGGTGTTGCCGTGCATCGGGTCGGAGCTCCACAGCACTTGCTTGCCTTCGCGCTGGACCGCGCGGATCAGTGCCGGTAGATGATCGCCGACCTTGTTCGCACCCATCCGCGCGATCAGGTTCAAACGCCCCGGATCGTTGTCCGGGTTGAGCACGTCGATCAGGCGGATAAGATCATCGGGGTCCATGCTCGGGCCGACCTTGACGCCGATCGGGTTGTTCACCCCGCGCAGGAATTCAACGTGCGCGCCGTCGAGCTGACGCGTGCGGTCGCCGATCCACAGCATGTGCGCCGAGCAATCGTAGTAATCGTTGGTCAGGCTGTCGCGGCGCACGAAGGCTTCTTCGTAGTTCAGCAGCAAGGCTTCGTGGGCGGTGAAGAAACTGGTTTCGCGCAGTTGCGGCGAGCTGTCCATGCCGCAGGCGCGCATGAATGCCAAAGTTTCATCGATGCGGTCGGCGAGATGGCTGTACTTCTCGGCCAGCGCCGAGTTGGCGATGAAATCCAGGTTCCACTTGTGCACTTGGTGCAGGTCGGCAAAACCGCCCTGAGCGAAAGCGCGCAACAGATTCAGAGTCGCTGTGGACTGATGATAGGACTGCAGCAAACGCTCTGGATCCGGCACGCGGCTCTTTTCGTCGAAGCCGATGCCGTTGACGATGTCGCCGCGATAGGCCGGCAGGGTCACGCCGCCGATGGTTTCGTCGTTGGCCGAACGCGGCTTGGCGAACTGACCCGCCATGCGCCCGACCTTGACCACTGGGCAACCGGCAGCGAAGGTCATGACGATCGCCATCTGCAGCAACACTTTGAAGGTGTCGCGAATCTTCGCTGCGGAGAATTCAGCGAAGCTTTCCGCGCAATCGCCGCCCTGCAACAGAAACGCGCGACCCTGGGTAACTTCGGCGAACTGGCGGCGCAGCTCGCGCGCTTCGCCGGCGAACACCAGCGGCGGATAGCTGGCCAGGGTTTGCTCGACCTGGCGCAGGTGCGCGGCGTCGGGGTATTGCGGTTGTTGCTGGATCGGCAGGGCGCGCCAGCTGTCAGGGCTCCACGGTTGGCTCATCACGGTCTCGAAGTTCGTACGCAGGGAAGCGCCATGTTAGCAGCAATTAGTGCGTGACCTGCTCCCGCCCCATCGCCGACAATCGCCGCTTTGCCACGGCGCCACAGCGGTGCCATCGCGTCACCGCGCCCGGTGACCATCAGGAGACGAAATGACTGAGGAGCGCGTCGAGCATCTGCTCGCCGAGGTACAGGATGAGTTCGGCGTGATTCGCGTGCTGGAAGTGGCCGATTACCGCTTTCTCGAGTTCGGCGATGCGATCGAGCAGAGCTGCGTGTTCACAGCCGACCCGAGCTGGCTGGAGTACGACTACACCCGCGCGATGCTGATCGGTGCGCTGTGCCACGAGCAGCCGGAGAGCGCGCTGTTTCTCGGTTTGGGTGCGGGCACACTGACCCAGGCTTGCCTGAAGTTTCTGCCGCTCGAAGACGTCGAGGCCATCGAACTGCGCCCGGACGTGCCGCGCCTGGCCATCGAATATCTTGGCCTGGATGATGATCCGCGTTTGTACATCCGCGTCGGCGATGCGCTGGAATTGCTGCCGACTGCCGAGCCGGCGGATCTGATTTTCGTCGACCTCTATACCGATGTCGGTCCCGGTGTCGGGCATCTGGCCTGGAGTTTTCTCGGCGATTGTCAGAAGCGCCTGAATCCGGGCGGCTGGCTGGTGATCAACCAGTGGGCCACCGACGATGGCAAACCACTGGGCGCGGCATTGTTGCGCGGCCTCTATCACCGGCATTACTGGGAGTTGCCGGTGAAGGAGGGCAACGTGATTCTGATCGTTCCGGCGGATCTCGATCAGGCGCTGGACATGCAGGCGCTGACCCAACGAGCCGAAGCGCTGGCGCCGCAGTTGGGGTACTCGTTGCAGTCGTTGATCAACGCGATTCGCCCGGCGACCTGAGCCGGCAGTACCGCCCCCTTCGCGAGCAGGCTCGCTCCCACATTTGAAATGCGTTCGACCTGTGGGAGCGAGCCTGCTCGCGAAAAGGCCCTGACAGGCAGCAGATTCTTCACACCCCTTTGAAAATCCCTGGCCGCCGCTCCACCAGCGATCTCACCCCCTCCCGGGCATCTTCAGTGGCGAGCAACTTCTTCACCAGTGCCGGTAACGCCTGCGCCGCCGCTGTCTCACCCTCATAACGCGCCTGTCGCGCTGACATCAAGGTCGCCTGCACACCCAGCGGTGCTTGCCGGGCAATCCGTTCGGCCAGCTCGATCGCACGGGGCAGCAAGTCTTCACTGGCCATCACTTCCTGGACCAAGCCCAGATGCAACGCATCGTGTGCATCAAACTCGTCGCCGGTGAGCAACCAGCGCATCGCATTGCCCCAGCCGGCAATCTGCTGGAAACGCAAAGTCGCCCCGCCAAACGGAAAGATCCCACGCTGCACTTCCATCTGCGCGAAGCGGGTATTGCTCGCGCACAGATTGATGTCCGCCGCCAGCATCAGCTCGATGCCGATAGTCAGGCAGTAACCCTTCGCGGCGACGATTACCGGCTTGCTCACCCGTGGGCCGACGAAAACGCCCCAGGGATCGCACCCGCCTGTCGGAACCTGCCAGCCTTCGGCCAGAGCCGCGCTGGCATTGACCAGATCAAGCCCGGCGGTGAAGTGCTCGCCGTGGCCGAACACCACGGCGACCCGCGCTTCGCGGTCGGCTTCGAACTCGCCGTAGGCCAGGCTCAGGTCGTTGAGCAGGTCGATATCGAAAGCGTTGCGCTTGGCCGCCCGATCGAGGCCGATCAAGTGCACATGACCACGACGTTCTCGGCTGACGCGGCCGGCGCAGGGCTGATTCATGGCTAAATCCTCAAGCGGGAAGGGCGGGTGCGCGGCGCTTTGCCGCAGGTCGGTGAACCGTTTAAGCGTCATCGCCCGCAGGGCCGGGCCTTTGCAAAATAGACCGTTGCGCGATTATCCGCAAAACCCCGTTACACGGCGGTGACACACGGATAAGGGCCACAAAAAAAGCTCCCTTTTCGGGCGAAATCCGGTATAGTGCGCGCCGGCCTTTAACCGGGCCGCGTTTAGGTAGCGCATTTCCCGAAGTCAGCTTCGGCTGCACGTCCGCATTGCGGGCTCTTCCTTGACGATTCATCTTCATTCATTCGTTTTCGCAAATCCCCGCCGACAAAGCTGCCAGGGCGACTCTTGAGTCTCAACACGGCATGCGCAGCTTTGGAGCATGGGTCTTTGCGGATGCACTTAGAGGCAGACCCATGACCCAGGAAACCGGCGGATTCGCCGCTTTTAATCTCAACCCGAATATTCTTGCAGCCGTCGCAGCGACTGGCTACGAAGAGCCTTCGGCGATTCAGCAGCAATCGATCCCGATCATCATGGCCGGCCAGGACATGATTGGCCAGGCGCAAACCGGTACCGGTAAAACCGCCGCGTTCGCACTGCCTATTCTGCACCGCATCGATCCTGCCAAGCGCGAACCGCAAGCCCTGATCCTGGCGCCAACCCGAGAGTTGGCGCTGCAAGTAGCAACCGCTTTTGAAACCTACGCCAAGCAAATGCCAGGCGTCACCGTCGTGGCTGTCTACGGCGGCGCGCCGATGGGCCCGCAACTCAAGGCAATCCGTAATGGCGCACAGATTGTTGTCGCTACTCCGGGTCGTCTGTGCGACCACCTGCGTCGCGACGAGAAAGTCCTGTCGACCGTGAACCATCTGGTTCTCGACGAAGCTGACGAAATGTTGAAGCTGGGCTTCATGGATGACCTGGAAGTCATCTTCAAGGCTCTGCCATCGACCCGCCAGACCGTGCTGTTCTCGGCGACCCTGCCGCAGTCGATCCGCGCCATTGCCGAACGCCATCTGCGCGATCCGCAACACGTCAAGATCCAGACCAAGACCCAGACCGTTACCGCGATCGAACAGGCTCACCTGTTGGTTCACGCTGACCAGAAAACCTCGGCCGTGCTCAGCCTGCTGGAAGTCGAAGACTTCGACGCCCTGATCATGTTCGTGCGCACCAAGCAAGCCACTCTGGACCTGGCCAGCGCCCTCGACGCCAAAGGCTACAAAGCCGCCGCGTTGAACGGTGACATCGCCCAGAACCAGCGTGAGCGCGTCATCGACTCGCTGAAAGATGGCCGTCTGGACATCGTTGTCGCCACCGACGTTGCTGCCCGTGGTCTGGACGTTCCGCGCATCACTCACGTGTTCAACGTTGACATGCCGTACGACCCGGAATCCTACGTGCACCGTATCGGCCGTACCGGCCGTGCCGGTCGCGAAGGTCGCGCCCTGCTGCTGGTGACTCCACGTGAGCGCCGCATGCTGCAAGTGATCGAGCGCGTAACCGGTCAGAAAGTTGCCGAAGTGCGTCTGCCGGACGCTCAAGCCGTTCTCGATGCTCGCATCAAGAAACTGACCAACAGCCTTTCGCCGCTGGTTGCTGATGCCGAATCGACTCACGGTGAGCTGCTCGACCGCCTGACCGCCGACATCGGTTGCACCCCGCGTGCACTGGCCGCTGCGCTGCTGCGCAAGGCTACCAACGGTCAAGCGCTGAACCTGGCCGCGATCGAGAAGGAACGTCCACTGGTGCCGAACAACGCACCGCGTGGCGACCGTCCTGAGCGTTCCGGTGATCGTCCTGATCGTGGTGACCGCGAGCGTCGCGCGCCAATGCCTTTGGGCGAAGGCCGTGCTCGTTGCCGTACCGCGCTGGGTGCGCGTGACGGTATCGCTGCGAAAAACCTGCTGGGCGCCATCCTCAACGAAGGCGGTCTGGCCCGTGAAGCGATCGGTCGCATCCAGGTGCGTGACAGCTTCAGCCTCGTCGAGCTGCCGGAAGAAGGTCTGGAAAAACTCCTGACCAAACTGAAGGACACTCGCGTGGCCGGTAAGCAGCTCAAGCTGCGTCGCTACCGCGAAGATTGATCCGCCCTTGGGCTGATTGATCGAACATAAAAAAATCCCCGACTGGTTCGGGGATTTTTTTTGCCTGCTCATCGGGCGACACAACACCTTGTGGGAGCTGGCTTGCCAGCGATGACGTCAGCCGAAGCGATAAATATCCATACCCAGCGCCCCCATCGTGAAACCCTGATGCGCCACGCTGAAAACCCCGCCAGCACCGCGAGCAAAGTACAGCGGCAACAAATGTTCATCACTCGGGTGACTGCGCACGGCATTCGGCGCCTCCTGGCGATAATCATGCAGCGCCGTTTCATCGTCGGCCGCCAGCTTGTCGATCATCCAGTCACGGAAATCCCGCGCCCACGGTTCAACGCTTTCCGGGCCGGCATGCCAATCCAGCTCCCGGAGGTTGTGGGTGATGCTGCCGGAGCCGATCAACAGAATGCCGTGTTCGCGCAGGCTCGCCAGTGTACGGCCAACTCGCGTCTGCAATGCCGGTCCGCCGCGACTCGGCAACGAGACTTGCACCACCGGAATATCGGCCTGCGGATACATCAAAGACAGCGGCACCCAAACACCATGATCGAACGGTCGTTGCGGATCGAGCCGCGCCGGCAGGTCATTGGCGTGCAGCAGTTGAGCCACCTCGGCGGCCAGCTGCGGATTGCCCGGGGCCGGGTACTGAACTTCAAACAGCGCACGGGGGAAACCGCCGAAGTCGTGCCAGGTTTCCGGGTGCGGGTGGCTGCTGACCAGCAGTTCCTGGCTTTCCCAGTGCGCCGAGACGATGACAATGGCGTTGGGGCGCGGCAGTTGAGCGGCCAGTCGCGCCAGTGCCGGGCCGCTGGCACCGGGCTCCAGCGCCAGCATCGGTGAACCGTGGGAGATAAACAGGCTGGGCAACATGGACGGGCTCCTGAGCGCTAAGATGAACCATCTTCAGTCAGATCATCGATCTGAATCCAATATAAGTTTCTGCGGTTTTTCATCGGTTTTTCGGGAGTGATCCATGCAGCCTGAGTTTTGGTACAAGAAATGGGATTCGAACCAGATCGGCTTTCATCAGCCCGAGGCCAACCCGTATTTGCAGCGCTACTGGCCGGAGCTGGCGATTGCACCGTCGGCGCGTGTGCTGGTGCCGCTGTGCGGGAAGAGTCTGGATCTGCTCTGGCTTGCCGGGCAGGGACACCAGGTGATTGGGGTTGAGCTAGCGGAAAAGGCTGTCGAGGAGTTTTTCAGCGAACATCAGTTGCAACCGCAGATCAGCGAGCAGGGCGCATTCAAGGTTTATCGCAGTGTTGCGTTCGAATTGTGGTGCGGTGATTTTTTTGCGCTGACGGCCGAGGACGTCGCAGATTGTACTGCGCTGTATGACCGCGCCGCGCTGATTGCCTTGCCGGACGCGATGCGCCAGCGCTACGCGGCGCATTTGCAGCACTTGCTGGCGCCGGAGATGAAAGGGCTGGTGATTACCCTGGATTACGATCAGACGCAGATCCCGGGACCGCCGTTTGCGGTGAATGATGATGAGGCGCAGCGGCTGCTGGGCCAGGGTTGGCAGCTGGAGAAACTGGAAGAGCGAGATATTCTGGCTGAGAGCCCCAAGTTTCTACAGGGCGGGGTTGAGTGGTTGGTGGAGCGGGTTTATCGGGTTTCTTCCAGATAGTTTTTTATTAGCAGCTCCGGCGTCTTCGCGAGCAGGCTCGCTCCCACAGGGGAATGCGTTTCAAAGGTGGGAGCGAGCCTGCTCGCGAATGGGACTTTGCTGACAACGCATGATCTGAAGATACAAAAAAAGGCCCGCATCACTGCGGGCCTTCTTTTTTATTGCGATCAAATCAACCGCGACGACGCAGTGCGTCAATACGCTCTTCCAGCGGCGGGTGGCTCATGAACATGCGGGCGAAGCCCTGTTTGATGCCACCGTTGATGCCGAAGGCGTTCAGGGTGTCGGGCATATGCACCGGCAGGCCCTGTTCGGCGCGCAGACGTTGCAGAGCACCAATCATCGCGCTGGTACCGGCCAGGCGGGCGCCGGCTTCGTCGGCACGGAATTCGCGCTTGCGCGAGAACCACATGACGATTGCGCTGGCGAGGATGCCCAGCACCAGTTCGGCGAAGATGGTCGCCACGTAATAGGCGATGCCCTGGCCTTCTTCGTTCTTGAAGATGACCTTGTCGACGAAGTTGCCGATGATCCGCGCGAAGAACATCACGAAGGTGTTCACCACGCCCTGGATCAGAGCCAGCGTGACCATGTCGCCGTTGGCGACGTGACCGATTTCGTGGGCCAGTACGGCTTTCACTTCATCGGGCGAGAATCGCTCGAGCAGGCCCTGGCTGACCGCGACCAGCGCGTCGTTCTTGTTCCAGCCGGTAGCGAAAGCATTCGCTTCGTAGGCCGGGAAAATCCCGACTTCAGGCATCTTGATCCCGGCTTCGCGGGACAATTGCTCGACCGTTTGCAGCAGCCATTGCTCATGACGAGTGCGTGGCTGGCTGATGATTTGCGTACCGGTGCTCATCTTCGCCATCCACTTGGAGATGAACAGCGAGAACAGCGAGCCGGCGAAACCAAAGACCGCACAGAAGACCAGCAGCTGACTGAGGTCGAGGTCGACCCCGTTGGCCGCCATGAACCCGTTGAAGCCGAACAGGCTCAGGGTGATGCTGGCTATCAGCACGACCGCCAGGTTAGTGGCCAAAAACAGCAGGATGCGCATCATGGTTGTAGAACTCTCCTCAAGCTAAAGATGTAGCGTACTGCGGGGTATATAAGGTGCGGCACCGGGCTATTCAACCGAGTGACTATTTCAAACTGTGTCCTACAGCGGTTTCTTGAGGAAAAAGAAAATTCCCACCCTCGATTCCGACACGGATGACACAGCCTTTCGCCCCGCCGCCATTAGGTCAGACACGTCTGTACGGCTCGCATCGCAAGTGTAGAAGGGCTGCAAAGGCGCGGAACAAAGATGTGTTGCTGAATCAGACAGTGCGCAACAGTCAATCCGTTGCGCACTGCTGGCCATTACTGGCGGTAGGACTTGAGGAAGTTGCCGATGCGGCCGATGGCCATTTCCAGATCATCGACGCGGGGCAGGGTGACCACGCGGAAGTGATCCGGCCACGGCCAGTTGAATGCCGTGCCCTGCACCACCAGCAGCTTCTCGGAAAGCAGCAGATCAAGCACGAACTTCTCGTCGTTGTGGATCGGGCAGACCTTCGGGTCGATTTTCGGGAACGCGTACAACGCGCCCATCGGCTTCACGCAGCTGACGCCGGGAATATCGTTGAGCAACTCCCAAGTGCGATTGCGCTGCTCCAGCAGGCGACCCTGCGGCAGCACCAGATCGTTGATGCTCTGGTAGCCGCCCAGCGCGGTCTGGATTGCGTGCTGGCTCGGCACGTTGGCGCACAGGCGCATGTTGGCCAGCATGTCGATGCCTTCGATGTAGCTCTGCGCGTTGTGTTTCGGCCCGGAGATGGCGATCCAGCCGGAGCGGAAACCGGCCACGCGGTAGGATTTCGACAGGCCGTTGAACGTCAGGCAGAGCAGATCCGGCGCCAGCGAGGCAGTGCAGATATGCACGGCGTCGTCATAAAGAATCTTGTCGTAGATCTCGTCCGAGAACACCACCAGGTTGTGCGCGCGGGCGATTTCCAGCATGCCCAGCAACACTTCCTTCGAGTACACCGCACCGGTCGGGTTGTTCGGGTTGATGATCACCATGGCCTTGGTGTTCGGGGTGATCTTGGCCTTGATGTCGGCCAGATCCGGAAACCAGTCGGCGCCTTCGTCGCACAGATAATGCACGGCGTTACCGCCAGCGAGGCTGACGGCAGCGGTCCACAGCGGATAGTCCGGGGCTGGCACCAGCACTTCGTCGCCATTATTGAGCAGCGCCTGCAGCGACATCACGATCAGCTCGGAAACGCCGTTGCCCAAGTAGATGTCTTCGATGCCGACACCTTCAACCTGCTTCTGCTGGTAGTACTGCATCACCGCCTTGCGCGCGCTGAACAGGCCTTTGGAGTCGCTGTAACCTTGCGCGGTCGGCAGGTTGCGGATCACGTCCTGGAGGATTTCGTCCGGCGCTTCGAAACCAAACGGCGCCGGGTTGCCGATGTTCAGCTTGAGGATGCGCTGGCCTTCCTCTTCCAGTCGTTTGGCGTGCTTGAGCACCGGGCCGCGAATGTCATAGCAGACGTTGGCGAGCTTGTTCGATTTGCTGAACTGCATGGCGATGTGATCCCGAAAATGAACGATCCAGGCGGCAAATGGACAACCGTACTGGGATTGCTGCGTCTTCGCACAGGCGGAGGTCTGGCGCTTTAGCGCTCAGAATCCGTTTGAATGCGCCCGGTCTGGCTGCCAGACTGGCGCGTGACGAGGCGCAATCATACGTGCCGCCCGATCCGTGGAAAAGGTACAGATCGGGCTTTTTCAGCCGCTGAGGTGTTATGATGGAAAAGTTGCAGAAAACCCTGGAAGAATGGCGTGCCATGCTCGACCCCGAGCAGTACAACGTCTGCCGTCTGAGTGCCACCGAGCGTCCGTTTTCGGGCAAATACAACAACACCAAAACCGACGGTGTCTACCACTGTGTCTGCTGCAACGAGCCGCTGTTCGACTCCAAGACCAAATTCGACTCCGGCTGCGGCTGGCCGAGCTTTTACGCGCCGATCGGCGATAGCGCGATGACTGAGATCCGCGACACCAGCCACGGCATGATCCGCACCGAAGTGAAATGCGCGCGCTGTGATGCGCACTTGGGCCACGTGTTCCCGGATGGCCCACCACCGACCGGCCTGCGTTATTGCATCAACTCGGTGTGCCTGAATCTCGAGCCGCGCGAATAACCGATAAAGAGGCGACATTGTGTCGCCTTTTTATCGAGCAATTAGATTGCACACAATTCAATTGCTCGTTATGTTTGCGCCTTCCTCACCATTGCGGAGCCGACCCATGAGCAACAACCTGCTGAATATCCCGTGCACCACCATCAAGGGTGAGCATAAGACCTTGGCCGATTTCGCCGGCAAAGCCGTGCTGGTGGTCAATACCGCGAGCAAGTGTGGCTTCACTCCGCAATACAAGGGTCTCGAAGAACTCTGGCAGACCTACAAGGACCAGGGGCTGGTGGTATTGGGTTTCCCCTGCAACCAGTTCGGCAAACAGGAGCCGGGCAATGACGGCGCCATCAGTGAATTCTGCGAACTGAATTTCGGCGTCAGCTTCCCGCTGTTCAAGAAGATCGACGTCAACGGCGCCGATGCTCACCCGCTGTTCGTGCAGTTGAAGAAGCGCGCCCCGGGCCTGCTCGGCTCGCAGGGCATCAAGTGGAATTTCACCAAGTTCCTGATCGGCAAGGACGGCCAGTTGGTCAAGCGTTTCGCCCCGACGACCAAACCGCAGGACCTGAGCGGCGAGATCGAAGCTCTGCTGAAATGAGCCTGGCGGTTGATTCGCTGAAGCTCGACAGCCAGTTGTGCTTCAAGCTGTACGCGGCCTCGCGGGCGGTGATTCGCGCCTACAAGCCGATGCTCGATCAGTTGGGCCTGACGTACCCGCAGTACCTGGCGATGCTAGTGCTGTGGGAATGGCAGGATGCTGCGCCGGAGCAACCGACGGTCAAGGCCTTGGGCGAACGCCTGGCCCTGGACTCGGGGACGTTGACGCCTTTGCTCAAACGTCTGGAGCAGAGCGATCTGGTCCAGCGTCGGCGCTCGGCGCGCGACGAACGTGAGATGCACCTGAGCCTGACGCCTGCCGGAACAGCACTGCGCGAGCAGGTCGGGCCACTCAAGGCGCGCCTGCTCTGCGACAGTGGCGTAGATCTCGACCGGCTCAATGATTTGCGCGCCGGCCTCGATCACTTGCTCGGGCAGATCAAAGGGCTTTAGTAGTCGGCATCCACTGATCAAGCAACGCGGCGAGTTCTTCGCGGCGAAACGGTTTGGCCAGATAGTCGCTCATGCCGGCCGCGCGGCAACGTTCGCGTTCCTCGGACATGGCATTGGCGGTCAGCGCGACAATCGGCAGACTCGGCCAGCGCCCGCTCTGGCGAATCTGCCGACTGGCTTCATAGCCATCCATCACCGGCATGTTGCAATCCATCAGCACCAGATCGAAATCGGCAAACTCCAGTTGATCCAGCGCCTCGGCACCATGGCCCGCCACCACTACATCGCAGCCAAGCTTGCCGAGCATGCCTTTGGCGACCAGTTGATTGACCGGGTTGTCCTCGACCAGCAGCACCTTGCCCCGGCGCGCGGACGGCAAGGCATCCGCTTGTGCTTCGTTGAGGGTGGCTGCGTCCGGTTGCAGAATCCGTCGCAGATGCTGGTACAGCGCGTTGCGCGCCAGCGGCCGGGCTTGCTGCTGCAAGGGGGCGAGGGCGGCGGCTTCTTCGCTGGGCAGAAAACTGCCGTAAGCAGTCACCAGCAGAATCGGCGCGGTGATGCTAGGGCGCAGACCGAACAGGCATTCCGGGCAATCGGTGATCAGCACATCCGGACTCAGGCCCAGCAGCGAATCATCAATAGTGCGCTGCGTGTATTCCAGGCCCCACACCGGCAACAGGCTTTTCAGCAATTCCGCCAGACCACTGCTGGCAGCGGTGATGGCGAGAACCTTGCCGCGTAACGGTATCGGCGGCAGCGCGCGGGTGTGAGAGGGCAGTGGCAGTTCGGCGCAGAACTGGCTGCCGAAGCCGCTTTCGGAACTGATGGTCAGCCGACCCTGCATCGCTTCGCACAGGTTGTACGTCAGCGCCAGTCCCAGCCCGGTGCCGCCGTACTGACGGGTGATACCGGCGCCGGCCTGGGTGAACGGCTGGAAGATTTTCACCTGCGCTTCCTGGGCGATGCCTATGCCGGTGTCGCAGACTTCGATGCGCACGCCACCCTTGTACGCCGACAGACGCACATCGACCCGACCGAAGCGGGTGAATTTCAGCGCGTTGGACAGCAGGTTGCTGACGATCTGCCGCACCCGAGTCGGGTCGCCCAGCACCAGCGCCGGGAAGTGCGGCTCGATCAGACAGGTCAGCTCGACGCTTGGCGCGGCGTTCTGCGAGAGCAGGTTGGCGGTGTCTTCGATCAGCGAGCCGAGGTCGAACGGGATGTTTTCCAGCTCCAGTTGCCCGGCGTCGAATTTCGACAGGTCGAGAATATCGTTGAGCAGTTCCACCAGCACCTTGCCCGAGTCGTGGGCGATCGACAGTTGTTGCTGCTGCTCGGCGTTGAGCGGGCCGTCCAGTGACAGCGCGATCATCCCCAGCAGACCGTTGAGTGGTGTACGGATTTCATGGCTCATGTTGGCCAGAAACGCCGAACGCGCTTCGGCCATGTCCAGTGCAGTACGGCGTGCCACTTCCAGTTCTTCGTTGGACTGGCTGAGGCGGGCGTTGATTGCCTTGAGTTCGGCGGTGCGCGCCGAGACGATGTCTTCCAGTTGCGCGAGGTATTCGGTCAGGCGATTTTCCGCGGTGCGCCGTTGCTGGATTTCGGTGGCGATGTTCTCGAACTGCTGATTGGCGACTTTGACCAGCACGCCGATTTCATCGTTGCCGTGGCCGGCCGGGCACTCGAGCGTGGTCGGCTCGGCGCTGCGCGGGTCGCGGCCGCTGAGTTCACGGATGACCCGCACCAACGGCTTGGTCAGCATCACGTAGAACAGCGCCAGGAGGATCCCGGTCAGCAGCAGGCTGCGGGCAAAACCGTTGAGCAGGGTGACTTCCGCACGGCGCAGGAAGCGGCTGCCGAAGGCATAAGTGTCGACTTCAAGCTTGAGAACGCCGAGGGATTCGTTGGGCAAGTGGTCGAGGTACAGACGATCTTCGAAATGACGCTTGGCGCCGAACAGGAAGTCGCTGATCAGCCGATAGCTGCTCTGCAGTTCCGGGCGTTTGACGCTGGCCAGCACGGTCTCGTTGTTGTCGATCAGTTGCGCGGCGATGATCGCGGGCGAGCGCAGCAGGCCCAGGGTGAGCTCCTGCGCGAGCTCGGCGTCGATGTTATAGGCGATGCGCGAGGCCGGATTGTGGCTGATTTCCAGCAGCGCGAGGATTTCACGGTTGATGGAAGCGTCTTCGCTGGCATAATCGATGCCGATCTGCAGCAGACTGAGCAGGGTGCCCAGAATGAACCCGACCAGCACGGTAAGCCTGGCTTGCTTGTAAGACAGCCGGTGGGTGAATTTGATATCCATGGGTTGTTGAACCACTTCCGTTTCCCTTCGCTGCTCAAGCATAGTCGATCATGCAGGGATACCGAGGTTCCCGAATCGCCTTGTAACAAGGCTTGCTGAGGCGATTTTATCTGTGTGTCGTCGCTGGATCGTCATCATCACTGTGAAAGTGCCCGAGGAGAAGACGTGGATTCCCGATTGAATGCTTTTCTTGAACGCGCCGAGTCGGTTCTGGCGCGAATCGAACCACTGTTGCCGGCACCGCGCCCCGTCATTGACTGGAACACATGCCTGGCAGCGCGCTGGCAGCGTGACGGTCGCAGCGGCTACCTGTTGCCGCTGGAAGTCAGCCTCGACATGCGTCTGTCCGACCTGATCGGCGTCGACCGGCAGTTGGAGCAGTTGGGGCGCAACACACAACAATTTCTTGATGGCATGCCGGCCAACCACGCCTTGCTCTGGGGTTCACGCGGTACCGGCAAGTCTTCGCTGGTGCGTGCGTTGCTGGCCGAGCACGCCGGTGCCGGCCTGCGTCTGATCGAGATCGAACGCGATCACTTGGCTGACCTGCCACGCGTGGTCGAGCAAGTCGCCAAATTGCCGCAACGATTCGTGCTGTTCTGCGATGACCTGTCGTTCGAATCCGGCGAAGGCGACTACCGCGTGCTGAAAAGCGTGCTCGACGGTTCGCTCGAGCAGGCCCCCGACAATGTCTTGTTGTACGCCACTTCCAACCGCCGCCACCTGGTGCCGGAAAAGGAAAGCGACAACGAAAACTGGAAGCGCGTCGACGGCGAACTGCACCCGAGCGAAGCGGTGGAAGACAAGATCGCCCTGTCCGACCGTTTCGGCCTGTGGCTGTCGTTCTACCCGTTTACCCAGGAACATTTTCTCAACGTCGTCGAGCACTGGATCGGCCAGTTGGCCGCCAAGGCCGGCCTGAGCTGGCAGCGCGACGAAGCACTCGACATCCTCGCCGTGCGCTGGGCCACCGGCCGCGGTAATCGCAACGGACGTTGCGCGTATCAATTCGCCCGCTACTGGGTGGGACTGAAATTGCTGGAGCACAAGGCATGATTGATTTGCAACAAAGCGGCCAGGGCCTCGAAGGCTACGGTATGTTGGCCGCGCAACTGGAATCGCTACTGGCGGACGAGCGCGATTTCATCGCCAATGCCGCGCAGTTTTCCGCATTCCTGTTCAACCAGCTCGATGATTTGAACTGGGCCGGTTTCTACCTCAATCGTAACGAAGAGCTGGTGCTCGGCCCGTTTCAGGGCCAGATCGCTTGCGTGCGCATCCCGTTCGGGCGCGGTGTTTGCGGCGCCGCTGCTGCCAGTCTGCAAACCCAGCGCGTCGAGGATGTACATGCCTTCCCGGGCCACATTGCCTGCGACAGCGCTTCCAACAGCGAACTGGTAGTGCCCTTGGTCAAGGACGGTCGCCTGATCGGCGTGCTCGACCTCGACAGCCCGAAGCTGGCGCGTTTCGGCGCCGAAGATCAGGCCGGCATCGAGCAACTGGCGGCGATTTTCCTGCGCCTGACCGACTGCTGATCAACCGCCGAGGCCAGCTTTGTGCAACAGGCTGGCCGTATCCACGCTGTCGATTTGCGCGGGATCGAGAAACCGCGTCGCGTACTGCATGTACACCCCTTCGTTGATGAACAGGCCGAACAGCGGCGCATCGATGTGCGCTTCACGGCACATGGTCGCCATGATCCCCAGCGCTTCACTCAGCGACTTGGCTTTCTTGTAAGGGCGATCGGCGGCGGTCAGCGCTTCGAAAATATCGGCAATCGCCATCATCCTGGCCGGCAGGCTCATCTCCTCGCGTTTCAGCCGTTTCGGATACCCGGTGCCGTCCATTTTTTCGTGATGGCCGCCGGCGATCTCGGCAATGCTGTCCAGGTGACCGGGGAAGGGCAGGTGGCTGAGCATCATGATCGTCTGCACCATGTGATGGTTGATGATGTAGCGCTCTTCGCGGGTCAGCGTGCCGCGGCCGATCTTCAGGTTGTACAACTCGCCGCGATTGTACTTGTACTCGGGTACATCGAGTTTGAAGCCCCAGGGATTGTCCTCGGGGATCAGTTCGCTCTTGTCGCGTTCGATCAGATGCTCGGGTTTGTCGGCCAGCAGACTTTCACTGACGGGCAGCAGCGGCGCAGGGGTTTTCGCCTGGCGGCGGTTTTCTTCCCAGGACACACCGACGCGATCATCAAGTGTGCGCAGCCATCTGCGTTGCGCCACTCGCTCGAGGCGTTGCAGATCAGCCTCGACCATGGCCTCGCCACCGAGATTGCTGCGGGCGACAAAGGCGAAGTCGTCGTCGAGCATCAGCAACTCACTATCACGGGCGCGGGCCAGCGCCGCTTCGTCTGCACCGCTTGCCAGGGTCTGCCAGTAGTTGATCCACACGTCACGCTTGAGCACTTCGAAGCGGGTGCGGATTTCATGGATGCGGTCGTTGATGGTCTCGAGCTTGGTGGCTTTGTCGACCACGTATTCCGGCGTCGTGACCTTGCCGCAATCGTGCAACCACGCTGCGATGTGCAACGCCTCCCATTCATCCTCGCTCGGTTGGTAAGCGCTGAACGCCGGGTCCTGGCTTGCCGCAGCAGCCTGGGCGAGCATCAACGTCAGTTCCGGCACCCGCTGGCAATGGCCGCCGGTGTAGGGGCTCTTGGCGTCGATCGCGCTGGCCAGCAGTTGGATGAAGGCGTCGAGCAGTTGTTTCTGCCGCGCTTGCAGACGCTGACTTTCGATGCTCACCGCCGCCGCGCCGGACACCGCCTGCAAGAAGGCAATTCGGTCAGGCCGCAGCTTTTCCAGATCACTCGGCTCACCACTGTCATTGACCAGCAGAATCAGCAGGCCGATGGTTTCATCGTGCTGGTTGTGCAGGCGGATGCCGATCAGGTGAATGCGCGGTGATTCCATGGCGAGGAGGATTTTCTGCAAGTCGCCGGCCTGATCGAAGCCCAGATGGCTGACGGTATTGTTGGCGCTGGCCAGTTGCTCGAACCACGCCGGGCCGGTGTTCTTATGCAGCTCGCGTCCCTCAATGTCGAACGCCTCCAGCTTCTGCGGCACGCCATCGATGACCAATCCATAAGGCTCCATGCGCGCGCCGTCAGCTTCGCGCAGGTAGATCAGACCGGCCTGCGCCTGAGCGATCTGTACGGTTTCGAACAGCACACGTTCGAGCAGCGGGGCAAACCGGGTTTCGGCGCACAGGCTGTCGGTGATGCGGAAGAAACTGCCCAGGGTTTCTTTCATCCGCGCCATCGACAGGCTCAATTGATCGACTTCCAGTACAGGAGAGCGGCGCGCCAGCGGAGAACTGAAGTCGAAGCTGCGGATCGCGTCGGCTTCCTTGACCAGGGCATGCAGCGGCTTGACCAGAATCCGCGAAATCACCCAGCCCAATGGCAGGCACAGCAACAGGATGGCCAGGGTGATCAGCGCGCCTTGCCAGCGCATCCGGAACGCATCCACCAGTAATTCGTCTTCCGGCACCAGCAGCGCCAGTTGCAGACCTTTCGGCCCGCCTTCCTCGATGCCGGTGCGTGCGACGATCCATTGCCGGTCGTTTACTTGCAGACGCTTGCCGATATTGTCGGAGCTGAGCAGCGCGTTCAGCTCAGGGCTGAGATCGGCCGCTCTGGCCAGCCGCGCAGTGCGGTCATCGACGATCAGGCGATGGCTGTCGGGGTAAGCCACGGCGTTGCCGTCGGTGTCGTACAGCGCGATCTCTGTCGAAGGCGTGACCTGGTGCTTGCCCAGGGCGGTCGACAGCGAAGCGAGGGTCAGGTCGGCGCCGATCACCGCGTTCTCGCCGCTGCGCCGGGCCAGCGTGGTGCCGACATTGTGGGTCGAGAAAAATACATAGGGCTCGGTGGTGATTTGCCCGGCCTGTTGCAGGGCGTCGCTGAACCAGGTCCGGCTGCGCGGATCGTACGGCTCTTGGGGATGCTCGCGGCGGTTGATCGGTGTCAGGGCCTGATCAAAGAACAATGATTGCGAGCGTATGGCGCCTTGTGGAGCATGCTCGATGCTCCAGACTTGATAGGCCGCCGCTTCCGGCGCCTGAAGCTGTGCCTTCAGAGCCGGAGTACGCAGCGCGCGCACCATGAAGAAATCGCCATTGGCGTAACCCAGATACAGCGACGCCAGCGCCGGGTTGTCGGTGAGCGACTGGCTGAAGGGTTTGAGCAAGGGCAGGCGTTGTTCCAGATCACTAGCCTGGGCTGCCGGGGTATCCGCCAGCAGGCTCAACAGGTTGCGGATCGGCTGATAGGTTGCCTGCAGATCGAGGCGTACATCCTGCTCGATGCGGTCAAACAGCTTTTCGCTGCTCGACAGGATGATCTGCGTGGTCTGGTGGTAATTGAACAGGCCCAGCACCACGCCGGTGAGCAATAAAAGAAAGGTGAACATGACGCTGATGTGCACGTGCAGCGGCAACCGGCGTTGCTCGGGGCGCAGTGGGCTGTGCATTGCAGGCTCTCCATGAATGTTTAACTCACTGCTCAGCGTCCAAGCATAGTTAAGACTCGCTCACTGTGCCTTGATCGGCCAGGGTCAATTGCTGTTGCAGGGCCTGCGCCAGTTCGAGCATCGCTTGGCTGGTTGCCGCCCAGCGACGGGCAATCTCCTGTGACGCGAGCGCTTGCTGGCAGGCGTCCTCGAGCTCATCGCAACATTCGATCAACCGCGAGGCCTGCGCGATGCGTGCTGCGCCCTTGATCTTGTGCGCAACCACTGCCAGCGCTTCGCGATCATCCTCGGGCGACAGCCTCAGCAGTTCTTCGCGGTCGAGACGGCTGCTCTTGAGCAGTTCCACCAGCATGCGCCGGGTTTGCCCGGGGTTGTTGCCGGTCAGCAGGCTCAGACTTTGCAGGTCGAAGACCGAGGCCGGTGATGCCGGCGTGATGCCGTCGATCCATTGTCCGAGCAAGGTCAGACTCAACGGTTTGAACAGGCAGTCGTCCATGCCGGCGAGCTTGCAGCGCTGGACTTCTTCGGGCTGGGCATTGGCGGTGAAACCCAGCACGGTGCACGGCGGGCGGTGGTTTTGCAGTTCAAGCTGGCGAATCCCACGGGTCATGTCATAGCCGTTCATCAAGGGCATGTTGCAGTCGACGATCACCAGATCGAAATGATCGGCCTTCCACCGCTCGAGGCCGCTGCAGCCATCTTCGGCAATGCTGAAGCGATGACCGAGAAACTCCAGTTGCTGACACATGAGCAAACGGTTGGCCGGATGGTCGTCGACAACCAGGACATGTAACGGCGTTGTCGCAGGCTTGATCAACGGTTCGCTTTTCGGCGGATTCGCCTTTGCCGGCAGGCTGTCCAGCGGCAGCGATATGCAAACCTGAGTGCCGATGCCGGGCTGGCTGCTCAACTGCAGTTGTCCGCCCATCATTTCGCACAGGTTGCGACTAATGACCAGCCCCAGGCCAGCGCCGTTTTTTGCCTGCCTACTGCCGTTATCCGCCTGCGAGAAAGGTTCGAACAAGCGCTGTTGATCTTCGGCGCTGATGCCTGAGCCGCTGTCCTGCACGGTCAGCTGCATCAATGTTCGCCCAGCAGCGTCTGCCGGGATCAGGTCGAGGGTGATCCGCACGTGGCCGCTTTCGGTGAACTTGATAGCGTTGCTGACCAGGTTGGACAGCACCTGCTTGAAGCGCAGCGGATCCAGATGCACATCCACAGCCGGGTTCGGCGGGTTGAAGACGACTTGCAAGGCAAGGTTTTTCTGCCGCGCTAGGCCGTCGAAGATGCGCGCAACGGAGGTCACCGTGTCGACCAGATTGATCCACTCCGGAGACAGGCTCAGGCGCCCGGATTCGATACGGGCGATGTCGAGGATATCGCCGATCAGCCCGAGCAGATCCTTGGCCGAATGGTAGGCCGTGTCGATCGAAGCGCGATCGGGGTGCTGCGGATCGATGCGTCGCAGGGTCAGTTCGAGCATGCCGATCACGGCGTTCATCGGTGTACGAATCTCGTGGCTCATAGTTGCCAGGAAGGTACTTTTGGCCCGGTTCGCCTCGTCTGCCTGTTCTTTGGCCGCACGCAGTTTTTCAAACAATTGGCGGCGTTCACTGATATCGATCCAGCCGCCAATGATGCCCTGGACGGCACCGCTGGAGTCGCGGTAGGGAAGTATCCAGTGGTAAATCGTCAGGCGGCGGCTGCCGATGTGCAGAGGCCGGTCGAGTATCAAGGGAATGCCTTCGGCAATGACTCTCTGGTAATCGGCCTGGAACGCCTCGGCCTCGAACGCGTTGCTCAGGGTGCCTTGCACGACGCCTTTGCCGATGATGTCCTCGCGTCTGGCGTTGAACGCTTCGAGATAACTGTCGTTGCAACTTTGCAGCAGACCCTGGCGATCTCGCACGTAAATCGGGTGTGGTGTGCCGTTAACCAGCGAGCGCATGAACTCCAGTTGATCGTTCAGCGCGCGTTCGGCAGCCTGACGTTGCTTGATCTGGTGGCGCATGTAGGCGTTCCAGGTCAACAACAGCAGCAGGATCAGGCCGGCGGCCGCGACTACTTGATAGAACAGCCGCTGGTAGTTTTGCCAGATGTTCTGGGAGGCGGTGGAGTAACCGCGCCAGCGGCCGTTGATCACGCCGAGCTCCTCGGGAGCGATGCTCAGCAGCGCCTTGTTGATGATCGAGGCCAGTTCGGTGTTGTCACGGGCGGTCGCCAGCGAAAAGGCCGCCTGACTGGTGCCGATGGTGGTGGTGATTTGCAGTGGCCGGTCAAAGATGCGCGATGAGATGAAATAGTTGGCGATCACCAGCGAGTTCACCGCGCCGTCGACATGGTTGTCGGCCAGCATCGACACGGCGCTGAAGGTGTCGGGGGTTTCGATCAGTTCGATGCCCGGAAAATTCTCATGCAAGTAGGCGACCAGCGGGTTGCCCTGGGCGATCGCCAGACGCTTGCCTTTGAGTTGGGCCAGGTTGGTCGGGCTGTCGGCGCTTTTGCGGGTCAGCAGCACGTAGGAATTTTCCAGATAGGGACGACTGAAACTCAGGTTTTTTTCACGATCGGCGCTGGGCAGCAGGGCGGCAATCAGATCGGCCTTGTGATTGTCGATCTGCCTGATCATTTCCGCATCGTTGCGACTGCGCTGGATTTCGAAACGCAGGCCGGTACGCAAGCGAATCAGTTCGAGAAGATCGGCGCTGATGCCGCGAAAATTTCCGGCGCTGTCGAAGAAGGTCAGCGGTGCGTACGCCTCATTGACCACTACGCTGACGACGGGATGCTGCTTGAGCCACTTTTCCTCACGATCCGTCAGCTGGAGTTTGCTGTCGGTGAGCAGCAGGTCGCTGCCGGCGCTCCAGCGCTTGGCGATGTCATCGCGCTGGCTGCGCGGGATCGCAGCGAGCACTGTGTCGATGATGCTCAGTAATTGCGGATTGCTGCGCCGCACGGCGAAGCTGAAGCCTTGGGCTTCCTGTTTGCCGAAATTGGCCATACGGACGTTGTTGAGATAGCCCTTGTTGATCATGTAATGGGTGGAGAGGGTGTCGCCGAGAAACACATCGGCCTGGTCGAAGGCTACCGCGTTGATTGCGTTCTGATAGGACGGATAGCAGGTGATCAGCGCTTTGGGATACAGCGCCTTGATCTCCGGCAGCGGCAAATAGTGATACACCATGCTCAGGCGCAGGCCGGCGAGGCCTTCGGTCAGCGAGCGGGTTTCATCTTCGCGGGTCACCAGTACCGGCTGATCGACCGCGTAAGGTGTGGAGAGCGCGAGGTTGGCATTGCCTGCTTCGTAGCCGTTGGCTGTGCCAAGCAGGTCGATCTGGCCATCGATCAAGGCGCGAATTGCAGCCTCGCGCGAGGGAAAGCGTTGCACGCGAATCGGCAAACCGGTGGCCTGACCGAGAATCCCTGCGTAATCGGCGGTCAGTCCCTCGTAGTCCTGGCCACTGACGGTCATGTCGAATGGCGGGTAATCAGGTGCGGAGGTACCCAGTTTCAGTTCGCTGCGAGTCTGTAGCCATTGCCGTTGTGACGGTTGCAGGACAGTTTGAACGGCCTCGGTGGCCGAGCGGCTGAGCAACGCATAGTCGGGTGAGGGGCTTGGCGAGGCGAAGGCATTGGCGCTCAGATACAGAACGGCGCTCAAGGTGATCAGGTAGTCCTTCAGACGGCTGGGCATGTGGGGTCTCACACGAGTGCGTTGCGTTTGGCCATCTCGATAAGTTCTACAAGGGATCTGGCTTTGAGTTTTTGCATCAGGCGCTTTTTGTAGGTGCTGACGGTTTTGTTGCTTAGAAACATGCCCTTGGCAATTTCCTTGTTGGTGCGTCCTTGTGCAAATAACTGCAATACCATCAGCTCGCGATCATTAACGGATTTGAATAGTTCAAGTTCTGCATATCGAGTGTCATCGCTGCGCACCGGATTAAGTGCCTGACTGGGGAAGTAGTTGTAACCGGAAAGTACCGCTTTGATTGCGCTGACCAATTCGCTCAAGTCTTCCTGCTTGCAGACATATCCCGATGCGCCGGATTGCATGCAGCGAATGCCGAACAGCGTAGGACACTGCGCCGTCAGAATCAGAATCTTGAAATTGGAACCCATGGTGTTGAAGCGGGCCAGCACTTCGAGGCCGTCCAGCTTGGGAATGCTGATATCGAGAATGACCAGGTCGGGCATGCATTCACGGACCATCTGCATGGCATCGACACCGTTATCGGTCTCACCGACGACCTTGTAGCCTTCATGTTCCAGGAGCATTCGCACGGCGAGGCGGATGACCGGATGATCGTCCACAATAAAAACGGAGTTCATAAATAGAGTCCCATGCAAGCATGAATAAAGCGCGCACCTTAGCTCAGATGCATGAGCACTCGCATGGACTGGTAGTGTCGCGACTACGTTATCGGATTAATCCTACGCGTAATGAAGAAATGGACTACGTTGAAATTAGGATAGGCGTAAGGAAGCACGAGCGTTCAATTCGCCGAAGATGGAAATTATCCGAGAGCCAATATTGATCTCCAATTATTTACTGGTGTTTAAAGTTGTGTTTAACAAGTGCGGTTCGTTTTGTTTGGTTGCCAGGGTCAGTGCGATCCAGTCTGACCAGTTTAAAGAACGCGTATAACGTTCGTGGCGAAAACTCACCGGGCATCAGCCGGCCAGACCAATGGCCGGCTGATGCGGGACGATCAATGACTTGAGCGGCCGGTCATTTCCAGTGCCATGTCACTGGCGTAACTGTCGGTCATGCCGGCGATGAAATCGATCATGCGCAGAAACGAACTGTGCAGCGAACCTTGAGGGTCCGGCGCATTGTTGCCGAGCAAATCGAGAATACGCCGGCTCTTGAACGACGGCGTGCGGCCGTTGTGCTGCTCCAGCGCGGCACCGCAGAACGAATTGAGCAGAATCTCCAGTGTCGTGTACGCGCCGATCTCATGCAGGGTCTTGCGTTTGTCCTGAAAGATTTTTTTGCGCGCGATGTCCTTGGCGTTCAACACGCAGCGCTTTGCCGGCCCGTGCATGTGTTCGACCAGATCGCCGTGCAGTGTGCCGGCGAGCAGAGCATCCTGCTGTTCGACAAATGCTCGCGCTGCCGCGTTGGTCAGGTGCTCGATGGCCTTGCCGCGCAGGATCGCCAGTTTACGCCGCCGGGAATCCTGCGGGCCGAGCTGGCGATAGGTTTCCGGCAAATCGTCGCCGACCAGACCGAGCAGCAGTGACTCGACTTCGGCGTATTCGAGCAGCTCCATTTCCAGACCGTCTTCGAGATCGATCAGCGCATAGCAGATGTCATCGGCGGCTTCCATCAGGTAGACCAGTGGATGGCGTGCCCAGCGCTGGTCTTCGATTTGCGGCAGACCGAGTTTGTGCGCGATCTGTTCGAGCAATGGCAGCTCGCTTTGGTAGCAGCCGAATTTGTGTTTCTTGTAGCCGAGGGAGTCGGCGTGGCGCGCGGTCCACGGGTACTTCAGATAGGTGCCCAGCGTCGCGTAAGTCAGGCGCGTGCCGCCATCGAACTGGTGATATTCCAGCTGCGTCAGCACGCGAAAGCCTTGAGCATTGCCCTCGAAATTGAGGAAGTCACCACGCTCGGCGTCGCTCATGCCATCGAGCCAGCCGCGCCCGGCGGCTTGTTGAAACCAGTGGCGAATCGCGTCTTCGCCGGAATGGCCGAATGGCGGATTGCCGATGTCATGCGCCAGGCAAGCCGATTGCACGACCATGCCGAGGTCGGCCGGGTCGCACCAGTCTGGCAGCGCGCTGCGCAAGGTTTCACCGACACGCATGCCCAGCGAACGGCCGACACAACTGACTTCCAGCGAATGGGTCAGGCGCGTGTGAATGTGATCGTTGCTGGTGACCGGGTGCACTTGGGTCTTGCGCCCGAGGCGGCGGAAGGCCCCGGAGAAAATGATGCGGTCATGGTCTTTGTGAAAAGGGCTGCGGCCGAGTTCTTGCGGGCTGTGCAGCGGCTTGCCGAGGCGTTCGCGGTTGAGCAGGGTTGGCCAATCCAAGGCTGAATCTCTCCGTCTGGTGACTGATCGCCCTAGCTTCCCGGTTCGGCCCCGCGCCTGCAAGCGGAACTACAGACCCGCCGCATCGATATCGATCAGCAGCAGCCGTTCACCGTTATCGAAGAACTGTCCGGCAGTCAGGCAATACTGGTTGCTGGTGGCGTCGCGATAGGTGTTGGACAGGGTCAGGCGGCGTTCTTCCCAGCCTTCGGCCAGCAGATGATAGAAGTACGGTCGCCACGACCAGTTGTGCCCCAGATAGCGATCATCGGCAAACCAGCCGTCATGGCGCCATTCGAGGTTGGGCGTCAGTTGCGTGCCGTGGCGATCGCACTGATAAAAGCGCAGCAGCCAGGGAAACGCCTGCAATTGCGGCAATGCACTGAGCGGGGCGCGGGCCTGCGCCCATTGCTGCAGAATCGCCATCAGCTCGCTGAGCTGCTGACGCATTTGCATCAGCCGCCCGCGCTCGCTGAGTTTCTGCTTCACGTAGCGTTGCCGCAATTGCGCGAAATGCGCGACGAAGGCATCGGTAGCGAAGAATTCTTCTTGTGCTCGGGCGAAGAGAAATCCCTGCACATAGCGCGAGCCGCACTCCAGCGCGAAATTCAGCTGCGCTTCGGTTTCGACGCCTTCGGCGATGATCCAGCAGCCGGTTTTCTCGGCCATCTGGGCGAGAGCCTTGACCACATCGCTGCTCGGTCCGCCGAGGGCCGCAGCCTGAAACAGGCGCATATCGAGCTTGAGAATGTCCGGTTGCAGGGCCAGCACCCGATCCAGCTGCGAATAGCCTGCGCCGAAATCATCAATGGCGATTCTCGCCCCTGCGTCACGGTAGCGCCCGACCACGTGGGCCAGGCGTTCGCTGTTACCACCCAGTTCGGTGATCTCGAAAACGATGCGCTGCGGATCAACCTCGTGTCGCGCCAGTTGTTTGAGACTTGGCAGCGCTTGATCGGCGCGTAGCCGGCTGATCCAGCGTGGCGACATGTTCAGACTGAGAAACCACTCGGCCGGCGCTTCATGCAGGCGGCTGAGGGCGTGATCACGGATTTGCCGGTCGAGACGGCGCAAGGCAGTGGCCGGCGTGCGCGGATCGGCGAACAACGGTCCTACCGAGGTCAGTTGACCATCGCTCTGACGCAGGCGGCCCAATGCTTCGACGCCTGCAATGCGGCCGGTGGCGGTATCGATGAAAGGCTGAAAACAGGCGAGCGGTTGCCCGTCGATCACGGCAAGTCCTTAATCTTGTTTTTGGTTTGGCCGCGCTTGCCGGATAGGCACGCGGGATGGAATCTCCCGATAAGGAGATTCATCCCGGCGCTACTGCAAGAATGTAGCCAAAAGGGCGATTCAGCGTTTGCCTGAGCTGTGCATGACCAGTCTGATCAGCGGCCCAAGCGTCGTGCCCAGACGCAGCAGTCGCGTCAAGCCGCCACCACTGCTGCGTTTCGAGCCTTTGCCGGTGAGGAAACCCAGCAGCGTCACCGCCGCCACGCCCCACAACGGCGCATGCTTGATGCCGAAACCATCCTGCACGTTCTGCTTCATGCCACGCATGCGCTGCAACGGTTGCAGCACTTGCGCGGTTTCGTGGCGGATTTCCTGACGGTGCATTTCCATGCGCAGGCGGATCAGCGCCTTGCGCATTTCCCGGCGGGAGCTGTTGTGCGGAAGTTCAGGCAGGCTCATGGCAGCAGACGCTCCCGGTCGTTGGCCAGCTCTTCGAGCGTGCCGTGGAAAGGCGAGGACTCATCGAAAATCGCCGCTTTGAGGCGCAGACCGCAGAAGATCGACGCCAGCGTGTAAAACACGCACAGGCCGATGATCGCCGCCAGGCGGTAGGTGTCCCAGAAGATGATCATCACCAGCGTCGACAGACCTACCAGCAACAGCAGGGCAAAAACCAGCGCCAGGCCGGCGAACAGCAGCAGGCTGACAGTGCGTGATTTCTGCTCCTGCAGTTCGATGCCGAACAGTTCAACATGACTGTGCAGCAGGCCCAGAACGGCAGCGCCGAGGCGACGCGTGGAGGAGGCGGTGCCCGCAGTCGGGCCGGATTCACCGATCGACATGATCAGCGCCGAGTTGCCAGCAAGCCGATCAGAAAGCCGACGCCGGCAGCGATGCCCACCGACTGCCATGGGTTGGCCGACACATAGTCTTCAGTAGCGGTTACGGCCGCCTGACCGCGCTCACGCAGCGTGTCTTCGGTCACCTTCAGGGTTTCCCGGGCACGCAGCAGGCTGTCATGAATCTGGGCACGCAGCTCATCGGCCTGATCACCCGCGAGGGTCTTGGTGTGTTCGAGCAAGCGTTCGGTGTCGGCGACCAGAGTCTGGAAGTCGTTCATCAGGATTTCTTGAGCAGTCTTTGCCTTGATGCTGGCCATGGGTGGATCTCCGTAGGTGGCTTTGAAGCGTTCGAGTATGAGCCCTGCGCGAAGGTTCAGTGCAAATGCCTGGTACAACTTTTGCTGTGTCGTGGTGCGTCGCTCGGCGTATGTGCGCTGTTGCCGGGCGTCCCAGCAGAAAAACTCTAATTAATTTACTAGCAGTTCGTGATCGGACATCGATAAATGCGCCAAATCAGTTCATCAACCCTGCCGTTGGATATTTGATGAGTCGTAATTTGGTGCATGAAATGCACACATGAACCGCTTTGGTGCCTTTTAGCCTTGGGTCTGCCTCCTCATGGAAAATCTGCAAAGCGCTGTGGACACGCTGGTTCACAGCTCCAACACGTTGTTCATTCTGATCGGTGCGGTGATGGTACTGGCGATGCACGCCGGTTTCGCCTTTCTGGAGGTCGGCACGGTCCGGCAGAAGAACCAGGTCAACGCGCTGGCGAAAATCCTCAGCGATTTCGCCGTCTCGACCCTGGCCTATTTCTTTATAGGCTATTGGATCTCCTATGGCGTCACCTTCATGCAACCGGCGGCGGTGCTCACGGCTGACCATGGCTATGGACTGGTGAAGTTTTTCTTTCTGCTGACCTTCGCTGCCGCGATCCCGGCGATCATTTCCGGCGGCATTGCCGAACGCGCGCGGTTTGTCCCGCAGTTGTGCGCGACGGCGCTGATCGTGGCGTTTATCTATCCGTTCTTCGAAGGGCTGATCTGGAACGGTAACTTCGGTTTGCAAGGCTGGCTGGCGGCGCAGTTTGGCGCGGCATTCCATGATTTCGCCGGCTCGGTGGTGGTGCATGCCGTGGGCGGTTGGCTGGCGTTGGCCGCTGTTCTGCTGCTCGGCCCGCGCAATGGTCGCTATCGCGATGGACGCCTGGTCGCGTTCGCGCCGTCGAGCATTCCGTTTCTCGCACTGGGCTCGTGGATCCTGATTGTCGGCTGGTTCGGCTTCAACGTGATGAGCGCGCAGACGCTGCAAGGCGTCAGTGGCCTGGTCGCGGTCAACTCGCTGATGGCCATGGTCGGCGGTACCGTCGCGGCGTTGATCGTTGGGCGCAACGACCCTGGCTTTCTGCACAACGGCCCACTGGCCGGGCTGGTGGCGATTTGCGCCGGATCCGACCTGATGCATCCGGTCGGTGCGCTGGTAACGGGCGCGATTGCCGGAGCCTTGTTTGTCTGGTGCTTTACCGCTGCGCAAGTCAAATGGCGTATCGATGATGTCTTGGGTGTCTGGCCGTTGCATGGTTTGTGTGGCGTGTGGGGCGGGATTGCCTGCGGCATCTTCGGTCAGTCTGCGCTGGGTGGCCTGGGCGGCGTCAGCCTGATCAGTCAGTTGATCGGCACTGCGCTTGGCGTCGCGGTAGCGCTGGTCGGCGGCTTCGTCGTCTACGGCGCGATCAAGGCATTGCATGGGCTGCGCCTGAGTCAGGAACAAGAGTATTACGGCGCCGACCTGTCGCTGCACAAGATCGGCGCGGTGAGTCAGGACTAGATTTCCTCATCATTGGCTCCGGGATAGAAACCGTGGAGCAGGCGATAGCGATCGATACGCACTTGATCGACCTTCTCCTGCACTTTGTGCGCGGGCAGGCCAAGCATGATCAGCGCGTGTGAAGCGAGCATCAGGCTTGACTCCAGAAGCTCCGGCACCACCTCGGTGGCGCCGGCGGCTCTGAGTTCCGCCGATTGGCTGTCGTCACGGGTGCGTACCAGAATCGGCACCTGTCGGTTGAGTCGCCGGGCTTCGCGCAGAATGCGCAACGCCACGTCACTTTGATCCACGGCAATCACCAGCAGCCTGGCGCGCAACAGGCCAACCGCAGTAAGCAGATCGCCACGCGCCGAGTCGCCGTAATGCACGTCGCTTTCCGCAGATGCGGCTTCCTGCACCCGCACCGGATCGTTGTCCAGCGCAACATAGGCTTGCCCGGCATTGCCCATGAAGCGGCCGATGGACTGGCCGACGCGACCGTAGCCGCAGATCACCACGTGCTGGTCGAGGTCGGCGTTGAGCGCGCTGATTTGTTCGATCTGCGCTTCCTGATTGGGCTTGCGGTGCAGCACGGCGGCAATGCGCGGCGCCGCACGCAACAGCAGTGGCGTGAGCAGCATCGAACAGAACGTCGCCGCGAGCAGCAGGGCGCCCGGTTCGGCCGGCAACAGGCTGTTTTGCTGCATCTGCGCCATCAAGGCAAAACAGAATTCGCCACCCTGGGCCAGGGCCAGGCCGCTGCGCCATGCGGTTTCGCTGTCGCTGCCGCGCCACTTCACCAGCAGCGCGACCACGGTGCCCTTGATCAGCATCAGGCCAAGCGTCAGGCCGATGATCAACAGGCTGTGACTGACGAACAGTTGCAGGTCGATGAGCATGCCGATGCTGACGAAGAACACGCCGAGCAGAATGTCGCGAAAGGGCCGGATGTCAGCTTCGATCTGGTGCCGGTAATGGCTTTCCCCGAGCAACATGCCGGCAAGGAAAGCGCCGAGTGCAGGCGACAGCCCCAGCAAGTGCGTGAGCCAGGCAGTCAGCAGCACGATCACCAGCGCCAGCAGGACGAACAGCTCCGCCGAACGCGAGGCCGCCACTTCATGAAACAGCCGTGGCAATAACCAGCGACTGGCGAGCAGCAGGCCGAAGAACAGCACCAAGGTTTTGCCCAGGGTCAACGGCAAGGCCCAATACCAGGCCTGCTCGCTGGTGCCGGCGAACACCGGAACCAGTGTCAGCAGCAATACCGCGACAACGTCCTGAAACAGCAACACGCCGACCGCGTTCTGGCCGTGGCTGCTGAACACTTCACCAAGACTGCCCAGCTCCTTGGTCACGATCGCCGTGGATGACAGCGATAATCCGGCACCGAGCAACAGCGCCGGCATCAGCGGCATGCCCAGGCCCATCAACAGGGTGCCGAGCAGCGCTGCGCTGATCAGCACTTGCTGACTGCCGAGGCGAAACACCACCTGACGCAGCGCAATCATCTTCGACAGGGAGAACTCCAGGCCTAGCGAAAACAGCAGAAACACCACGCCCAGCTCGGCGACATCCGGCAGATGTTCGCTCTCGTTGACCCAGTCGAATGCGTTCGGCCCGACCAGTAATCCCACGCACAGGTAACCCAGTACCGGCGGCAGTCGCAGGCGCCGGAACAGGGCAATCACCACCAGGGATGAGGCGAGGATGATCAACAGATTTGCAAACACGGGACACTCCGCTGTCAGGGCGTTGGCCTCTGAAGCGTAGAGGCAAAAAGTCCGCGAGGATGACGCATTTGCAATTTGCGCTGAATGATTTGCGTCAGGATTTTGCGCCGGGAGCGTTGGGGCCTTTGGGCGCCGCCGGGTCGACGAGGGTTTAGTGGCGTCCTAGAATGGGCTCACTTGTTTTCCGGTAATGCCGTCATGCCTCCTGAATGTCAGCTGTTCGGCACCCTCGGGTGTCACCTGTGTGAAGTCGCCGAAGCCGAGCTGATGCCCTTCGTCGAGCATGGTCTGCTGGTTGAACTGGTGGACATTGCCGAAGACGAATCGTGGTTCGAAAAATACAGCTTGCGCATCCCGGTACTGCGGCGCGTTGACACTGGCGCGGAGCTGGATTGGCCGTTCAGCGCCGACCAGGTGGTGGCATTTTTAGGCTGTTGATTTTGCCTTGATCCTTCCGCTGGTCGCAGCGATACATCCTTGCATTGGCGCTCGCTGACTTCTTCGGTTACTGTATGTCCATACAGCAATCGAGTCAGAGGGATGAACCGTGGTCAATGTCGAACAGTTGAAGAGCAGCGTTAACCGGATGTCGGTCGACGTGGTGCGCGAGGCCGTCCTCGAATTGCGCCTGGACGGGCTGGTCACGGAAGGCAAGACGCCGTTCAACAAGCTGCATTTCAACACCTGCTTTGCCGAAATCGAAGCCCTGTTTCAACGCGCCGGGTATCACAAGCAACTGGATGTGGTCGGTTATCAGGGCCTGCTGTATGCCTTGTACGATCCGGGTCGCTGGGAGGCGGTCGATGTCTTGCGCTGGCTGAAGGAGTTCACCGAAGCGGCGGCACTCAAGTCGATTCCGGCCTGATGAAACTGCGCTAGGTGGCTTTGCCTCACTGTTGGATAATGCCGGCCTGCATTGAGGATTTCTGTTTCGTATGACCAGCCCCGTATTTTCCGCTGCGCACAATCAGGCCAGCACCTTGTATTTGCCGCCCGGTCCTTGGCTGACAGTGCTCGATTGCCTGTGCGAGCACTTCAGTGCCATCGGCCGCGAGCAATGGCTTGACCGGATTGCTCGCGGGCGGGTGCTGGATGCGCAGGGCCAGCCGATTGCGCTGGACTTGCCGTACAAGGAAGGTCTGCGCATTCACTACTTTCGCGAAGTGCCGGACGAGAAGCCGATCCCGGTGCTCGAGTCGATTCTCTACGCTGACGAACATCTGGTAGTGGCCGACAAACCTCATTTTCTGCCAGTCACCCCGGCCGGGGAATATGTCGAACAAACCCTGCTGCGCCGGCTGATCCGTCGGCTGGACAATCCGCATCTGGTGCCGCTGCACCGCATCGACCGGCACACGGCAGGTTTGGTGATCTTCTCGGCCAACCCGCAAACCCGCTCGGCCTATCAGTCGTTGTTCCCGACGCGGCAGATCGACAAGCGCTATGAAGCGATCGCCCCGGCGCTGCCCGAGCTGAATTTCCCGTTGGTGCACAAGAGCCGTTTGGTCGATGGCGAGCCGTTCTTCCGCATGCAAGAAGGGCCTGGCGTCAGCAACACCGAAACGGCGGTCGAGGTGCGTGAGAAAAATGGTGATCTGTGGCGCTATGGCCTCTATCCCGTGACGGGCAAGAAGCATCAGTTGCGGGTGCACATGACGTCGCTGGGAGCGAGTATTTGCAACGATCCGTTTTATCCGACTGTGTTGAAAGATGTCGAGGACGACTACGCCAATCCGTTGAAGCTGCTTGCGCAGGGCCTGCGCTTCATTGACCCGGTGACCGGGGAATTGCGGGAGTTCGAGAGTCGAATCACCTTGCAGTGGTAATGCTGAAACTGCTTTCCGAGCGCCCATGAAAAAGCCCGCATGACAATGCGGGCTTTTCTGTATCCGGTAACGACGCGGAGCCTTACAGCTCTTTAACGGTACGAACCTGATCCTTGTTGATGCGGGTCTCTTTGCCGTCCAGCTGCTGGAACTCGTAGAAGCCCGAATCATCATCGTATTTCGGGGTGTCGACGGCCTGGATTTCGCGACCGTCATTCAAGGTGATCACTGTCGGCGAGGAGCAACCGGCGAGGGTTGCCAGGCCCAGTGCGAGCATGAAAGTGGCGAGGGTCCGTTGAGTCATGAGTGTGTCTCCGAATGGGAAATCTTCTGGTTACTGAGCTTGAGACGTAAACAAGGCGTGAGAGTTCCTTGGATAGTGTCAGTCTGACACAGTGTTGTGCAGATGTAACAATTCGGGGGTGTTGAGGTTGGCCAGTCGCGGGTCGTTGTCAGGGCATTGCAATGCGACGGCGCCGAGACTGCGCATCACCCTGCCCGGGCTGCGCTCGCCTGCATTCCAGGCTGCTTCGAACGCTGGCAACAGCGCCACCGGAATCACGCACAACAGCGGTTCCCAGTGCTCGCCGTGGCGCAGCATTAAAGGTTTTTCACGTTGCAGATCGGCAGTGGTCAGCATGGCTTCCAGCAACGCCGTGTCGATTCGCGGCACATCGCATGGCAACACCAGCAAATGCGCATGGCGCGCCGCTTTCAGTCCAGCACGAATACCGGCCAGCGGCCCGGGGAAATCGCCTTCATCATCCATTACCAACTGATCGGCAAACCCGGCATAACGCTCGCGATTGCGGTTGCACGAGATGATCAGATCGTCGGTCAGCGGCCGCACCTTGCGCTGCAGATGCGCGATCAACGGCTCGCCCAGCCACTCGATGAGGCCCTTGTCCTGACCGCCCATGCGTTGACCGCGTCCACCGGCCAGAAGCAGGACGGAGCAGGGTGGCAACGGGTTGTTCGAGGGCATGACGACTCTCCAGAGGGGCGGCGGAAAAATGAGCCGCTGTGATATAACACCGGGCTGTTTCCCCTACAACTGGAAGAGCCTATGAAAGCCAAGGCTGATGTACCTTTCGTGCCGCTCAATATTGCGGTGCTGACTGTCAGCGACACCCGAACCCTGGAAACCGATACCTCCGGCCAGGTCTTCGTCGATCGCTTGATCGCGGCCGGTCACGCGCTGGCCGAGCGTGTTTTGCTTAAAGATGATCTCTACAAAATTCGCGCGCAAGTCGCCAACTGGATTGCCGACGATGTGGTTCAGGTCGTGCTGATTACCGGCGGCACCGGCTTCACCGGGCGTGACAGCACACCGGAAGCGGTGGCGTGCCTGCTCGACAAGCAGGTCGACGGATTCGGCGAACTGTTCCGCCAGATCTCCGTGGCCGATATCGGCACTTCGACCGTGCAGTCCCGGGCCTTGGCAGGCTTGGCCAACGGCACGCTGGTGTGCTGCCTGCCGGGTTCGACCAATGCGGTGCGCACTGGCTGGGATGGCATTCTTGCTGAGCAACTGGACGCCCGTCATCGTCCGTGCAACTTCGTCACCCATCTGAAGCAGGCGGCGCCTTGTGAATCCCGTGGGTAAGCCGGGCAAGACCGGCAGTCTGCTGCCTGTCGAAACGGCGCTCGAGCGTTTGCTGGCCATGGCCGATGCGTCGCGCATTGTCGAGCGCGAGCACTTGCCGCTGGCTCAAGTCGAAGGGCGGGTGCTAGCTGAAGATCTGATCTCGACGCTGGATCTGCCGCCGTGGCCGAACAGCGCCATGGACGGCTACGCCTTGAACCTGGCGGATTGGCAGGGCGAGCCGCTGCCAGTCAGCCAAAAAGTTTTTGCCGGGCAGTCTCCGCAGCCGTTGGAACCAGGCAGCTGCGCACGCATCTTTACCGGGGCACCGCTGCCGGCGGGCGCTGACTGTGTCGAGATGCAGGAAAACGCCGAAGTTCAGGCCGACGGCCGAGTGCGCTTTCTTGAACCTATGAAAGCCGGGCAGAACATTCGTCCGCAAGGGCAGGAAACCACGGTCGGCGAATTGATACTGCAAGCTGGAACCCGGCTCGGACCGATTGAGCAAGGCCTGGCTGCTTCGCTTGGCTGTGCCGGGGTTAACGTCGTGCGCAAGCCGCGGGTCGCGGTTCTGTCCACTGGGGACGAACTGGTTGAACCCGGTCAGGCATTGGGGCCGGGCCAGATCTACAACAGCAATCGCGTACTTCTGTGCAGCTGGCTGCAGCGTCTGGGCTGCGAAGTCATCGATGGCGGAATTCTTCCGGACGATCTACCCGCGACGCGGGCGCGGCTGGGCGAACTGCAAAATGTCGATCTGATTCTGTCTACTGGCGGTGTCTCGGTCGGTGAAGCGGATTTTCTCGGCATTGCCTTGCGAGAGGAAGGCGAACTGGCCTTGTGGAAGCTGGCCATCAAGCCTGGAAAACCGTTGACGTTCGGCCATTTCCGCAACGTGCCGGTGATTGGCCTGCCCGGCAATCCCGCCTCTACGCTGGTGACGTTCGCCTTGCTGACGCGGCCTTATCTGTTGCGACGCGTGGGTGTGCAAGATGTCGAGCCGCTCAAGTTTGCAGTGCCAGCAGGCTTTGTCTGGCCGGTGGCCGGCAACCGTCGTGAATATCTGCGCGGGCGCTTGGAGCAGGGGCGGGCGATCATTTACCGCAACCAGAGTTCGGGTGTGCTGCGTAGCGCGGCGTGGGCCGACGGATTGGTGGAAGTCCGAGAAGGCCGCACGCTGAGCGAGGGTGATGCAGTGAGCTTCATTCCCCTCAGTGACCTTCTGGGGTAGAGCATCTCGCCCATGCACGCGTCGGCTGATACGCACGGCGCGTGCAACGAATGATTCGGTCAGTTGCTGATCAATGTCACCAACTGGTCGAATCGGCTGTTGGCCACCCAGCCCAGCAGTCCGAGGATGACAGCGGTGGCACCCGCCGAATACGCCAGGCGGTGTTTGATCGTCCGGACATCATTGAGCACTTCGTCCATATCGCGGCGCATGTATTTGAAGTGAGTCTCCAGCTCGCTGACTCGGGGTTCCATATCAAACTCTCCAGGGGTCTTGGCGCTGTTACAGAAGTCTGGTTTCTTGCTGGCACGACTTTCGGCGAGAGCGGCGACCGGGCTCACCGGTGCCTTGGTTTCATGGTTGTGCATGGAAGTTCTCGCCGATCGTATCAACTGCACGCTTGCTGGTTTCGCCATTGCTCGATTCATGGAAATAAATCGGGGGGTATCCGTTCATTACCGGCACATCCTTGTGTTATTGGGTTGAAGGTTGATGCTGCTGGCACACGGTGACCCAATGGTCGGACGGGGTCAATTAAGCCGATTCCTCTTGTTTCGTAAGAAAAAATACCGCTGTGTAGGACGCCAGCAGTTGGACGAAGAATTAATTGCCAGCGCGGTGGCTTTTTTAAGGCGCACAGTGGTCAAGATGTTTCAATCGATTTCAATTCTTGGAGTGACGTTATGAGTGAACGCCGGGCACTGCTGATCTTGCATGGCAAACAGGCACTCAACGAGGATGTCCGCGCTGCCGTCGAAGCCAAGCGTGAGCAAGGCTGGGAACTGGCTGTGCGAGTGACCTGGGAGGCCGGCGACGCCCAGCGTCTGGTCGAGGAAGCGTTGGCGGCCGGCTACAGCAAAATCATCGCCGGTGGCGGTGATGGCACGTTGCGCGATATTGCCGAGGCGCTGGCTCAGCATCCGCAAAAAGCCAGTCTTGTGTTGCTGCCGCTGGGAACCGCCAACGATTTCTCCCGCGCCGCCGGTATTTCCCTGGAGCCTGCCGAAGCCCTTGAGCTACTGGATGTTCAGCCCTCGGATATCGATCTGGGCGAAGTGGGCGGGCAGATTTTCCTCAACATGGCTACCGGCGGATTCGGCAGCCAGGTGACCGCCAATACTTCGGAAGATCTGAAGAAGGTCTTGGGCGGCGCCGCGTATCTGTTTACCGGCCTGACCCGGTTCAGCGAACTGCATGCCGCTTACGGCGAGTTGCAAGGCCCGGATTTCCATTGGCAGGGTGAGCTGCTGGCGCTGGGTATCGGTAACGGTCGGCAGGCGGGTGGCGGCCATGTGCTGTGCCCCGAGGCACAGGTCGATGATGGTTTGCTGGACATCAGTATCCTGCCGGCACCGCAAGAACTGGTCGGCACGCTGAAGAATCTGCTGAGCGAGGGCTTCGGCCTCGACAACATGTTCATGCGGGCGCGATTGCCGTGGGTCGAGATCAAGGTCGCCGAAGGGCTGAGCATCAATCTCGACGGCGAGCCGCTGGAAGGCGACAGTCTGCGTTTTGTTGCGAAACCCGCAGCGTTGCAGGTGCACTTGCCAAAGGACTCGCCGCTATTGAGTCAACTGACGCCAGTCAGTCATCAAGACTGATGATCTGCTCGCGCACGGCGAACAGCACCAGGCCCGCCACGTCATAGATCTGCAGGCGCTTCATGATCTGTGCGCGGTGGGTTTCCACGGTCTTGACGCTCAAGCCCAGGCCGTTGGCGATTTCCCGGGTCGATTTGCCGCGCACGATCAGGCGAAGGATTTCCAGCTGGCGCGCGGTCAGATTGTGCGAATCGGCGATGTCCGGCTGGCTTTTCTGGTTGCGGGTCAGTGCCTGATTGATAACGGTGTGAGCGATGGCCGGGCTGAGATAGCGTTCGTTGTTGCGCAGGGCTTCCAGCGCGTGCTCGAGCTCGGTGGCCGTGGTGTCCTTGAGCAGGTAGCCATGGGCACCGGACTCCAGCGCTTGCATGATCAGCGCCGGGTCGGTGTGCATCGACAGAATCAGCACTTTGCTCTGCGGCCGCACACGCTTGAGGCGTTGCAGCGCTTCCAGGCCACCGGTTTCCCGCATCGAGATGTCCAGCAATACGATGTCGGGGCTCAGTTGCTCGACCATTTCGAGCAATTGCGAACCATCACTGGCTTCGCCGATTACCGCGTAACCGGGAATATCCAGAACCAGAGCACGCACGCCGGCTCTGATCAGCGAGTGGTCATCCACCAGAAGTAAGTTACAAGTCAACGCATAACCTTATTCGTACTGGCCCGTTCGAGCGCTCGCGGCGCCCACGGGAAAAGTGCTTCGATTCGAGTGCCTTTGCCCGGCTCGCTGATAACGCTCAATGTGCCGCCCAACTGTTCGATGCGCTCGGCCATTCCGGCCATGCCGCGTTGACCTTCTCTGGCCGGGTCGGCCGCCGGGGCAAAACCCAGGCCGTCATCACTGATCAATAGCGTCAGACCTTGCGGCAATCGCTGTACCCGAATCAACAGGTTTTTTGCCTGTGCGTGCCGGAGGATGTTGGTCACGGCTTCCTGGGCAATGCGAAACGCGGCGACGGCCATTTCCTCGGGGATGCCGTTGAGCCGCTGCTGGCAATCGAGACTCCAGTTGACCGGCGTGTTGGCCAGTGTCTTGAGCAAGTGCGCACGCAGGCTGGCTTCGAGGCCCAGACTGGTCAATTGACGTGGATTGAGAATCGCCGAGACGTCACGCACCTTGGTCAGGGTTTCATCCAGTGTGTCGCAGAGCACCTTGCATTGTTCCTGCAGATCCTCCGGCAGGCGGCGTTTGAGCCAGTCACTTTGCAGCTTGGCGGCAGTGAGCAACTGGCCGATATCGTCGTGCAATTCACGGCTGAGGCGATGACGCTCGTTTTCCTGGACTTGCAGAAGTCGATCAGCCAGCTCTTGTGGTTGAAACTTGATCGATTTGCGTGACAAGCGATATTGCACCCAGACGCACGCGGTGGCGGCGATGTCGAGCGCCAGCAATCCCAAAGGAAGGCGTGCGGAAACAACATACGCCAGCAGACTGCCCAAGGTCGCCAGAACACACAGGACAAGTGTGAAGCGCCGGGCGTTTTCCCGAGAAGGTGGCCATGTAATGAGTGACTTGAGACTGGCGTACATAACGGATGGAGCCAATGGATGTTCGCTGCGGGCAGACCGACCGGTGACTGGCGGATCTCTGTGTGGAAATACTGTCAATTATGTTATTGATTCAAACCGCATTCATTAAGCGATCATTGACCGGCAATAACATCGAAAAGGTAACACTGAAGTCAGTATGCCATTAACCGGCAGGCAACTAACCGGCGGCATAATACCACTTAACATACCGTTGGTCGCGGTTGCTATATATGTCTATTCAGTCAGGAAATATCGGATCGTGGACGCAAGTTCCATATTGGAAAAAGCTGGAGTTGTTGTATTTGGGCCACTTCCATTTGGCTGGAAGTGTCGCTGGGTGCACACAGGGAAAACCCTGATGGCGGCACCTGAAAATTAGCCGTTGGTCGGGCTGATTATTTGCCCCGGATTGTCGCTTTCAGGCACGAAGTATTCATTTACGACAATATCGCGACTTACCGGCTCAAGCCTGGCGCGCGGTAAAGGATGAAGAGAGCAAACGTTTGCTCACCCTCTTGGGCTCGAACGAGGTTTGGCCCATTTGTGCCGCGAAGGCCTCGAGCAGATCAGTCTGTTCGCTTTTATCCAGGGTCAGTTGCCCGGTCTTGGGATCGACCAGCTCGAGCTGCCACGCCATCAAGGTCAGGCAGTCGCGTAACGCATCGAGGGCCTGCTCGTGCAGATCGACGTGGTCCTGCTGCAAATTGAGCAGGCTGTAGATGTGCAGGGAAAACTCGGAGATCGCTTCCAGTGCCAAGGCTTCGGCACGGCCGGCCAGCTTCAGCAGAGTGCCGAGCATGCAGTCGATGGCATCCTTGTCATTGCTGATCAGTTGCAGATGGCTCAGGCATTCTTCGGACTTGGCGAGAAGCGTTTCAGCCTCGACCAGAAATTCGGGGAAGCGTTGCGCCCAGTCTTTACGGTCGATTGGCATGTTCATCTCCACCACGTCGTGTTGGTTGACGGATGGCCGTGTGTGGCGACGATCGTGAATCGTCGGCAGATCGCGCCCGGCGGTGCAGGTGCACGGACCGAGGGGTTCCAGAGGGTGGGTTGCCACTGAATTGCGATCGCACACAATAGCCTGACTCCGTTCATGCAATGAGAATGGCGTCACAGTAATGGCTATTGGAAATGGCGAATATCAGGTTGGGCCTGATTGATCCTAGGGGAATCCCTTAGGCGCGGGAACCTAACGTGCAAACCGAGGTCGCGCCGCAATGAATCTAGCAGATGAAATCACGAATGCCAGTAAAGCATGATGTCAGTGTGACATCAATGGCCGTTTGTGGCATTTTTAGCGACGTGCTTTACAGCAATCAAGATTAGCTGAATGCAGCCGATAAACCCCCATAGTGAATTCATCAGAACAAGCCCAGGAGTCATTGATGGCCGGCATTCTCGACACGGTAGACCAACGCACGCAACTGGTGGGTGAGAATCGCCTGGAAATCCTCATGTTTCGCCTGGCCGGACGCCAGCTGTTCGCGATCAACGTGTTCAAGGTTCAGGAAGTGCTGCAACTGCCCAAGCTGACCCTGATGCCGCAGCGTCATCCCTTCGTCTGCGGCGTGGTCAATCTGCGTGGGCAGACATTGCCGGTGATCGACCTGTCCCAGGCAATCGGTATGCGCCCACTGGTGCCGGGCCCGAACAGCACGATCATCGTCACCGAATACAACCGTTCGGTGCAGGCCTTCCTCGTCGGCGGTGTCGACCGCATCGTCAACATGAACTGGGAAGCCATTCTGCCACCGCCGACCAGTGCCGGCCGCCAGCATTATCTGACCGCGATCAGCAAGGTCGACGATCAACTGGTGGAGATCATCGACGTCGAGAAAGTCCTCGCTGAAATCGTCCCGTACAACGCCAAGGTCTCGCGCGAGAAACTCGACGATCCGGTACTGGAGCGCGCCCGTGGCCGCGAAGTGTTGCTGGTGGATGATTCCAACGTAGCGCTTTCGCAACTGCGCGACACCCTCGGCCAGCTCGGGGTGAAAATGCACATTGCCAGCGACGGTCTGAAAGCCTTGAACATGCTCAAGGCCTGGGCCGATACCGGCGTGCATATGACTGACAAACTGCTGATGATCTTCACCGATGCGGAAATGCCGGAAATGGACGGTTATCGCCTGACCACGGAGATCCGCAACGACCCTCGCCTGCGTGGCCTGTACGTCGTGCTGCACACCTCGCTTTCCGGCAGTTTCAATGACTCGATGGTGAAGAAGGTCGGTTGCGACAACTTCCTCTCCAAATTCCAGCCGGACAAACTGGTCGACGTGGTGCGCCAGCGTCTGATGCTCGACGCCGTGCCGGCCTGAAACACGCACATCTTGCTTCCAGTGGGAGCGAGCCTGCTCGCGAAAGCGCAGGGTCTGACACATTGATGGTGAATGTGCCGGCCTCTTCGCGAGCAGGCTCGCTCCCACAGAAGTGTATTTACATTAATGACGGCTTTGATTCGGTATTGAAGCTCGTATAGGGTGGCGTTTTTCCTCCAAGGAAGCTGGCCATGCTGCGTCTGAGCGCGCTTTATCGTTACCCGTTGAAATCCGGCAAGGGCGAAATGCTGCAAAGCATTGAGCTGGACAAGCTCGGGCTGGTGGGCGACCGACGCTGGATGCTGGTGGACGAGGCCAGCGGGCGCTTTCTGACCCAGCGTGCCGAAGCGAAGATGAGTCAGCTGTCCGCGTTATGGAATGCCGGCGGCGGTCTGACTCTGAGCGCTCCCGAGCAGGGTTCTATCGAAGTCGCGCTGCCCGCGGCCGACGCCGAGCAGCGCGGTGTGACGATCTGGCGTGACACCCTGCGTGTGCCGGACGCCGGTGATCTAGCCGCGCGTTTTGTCAGCGACTTCCTCGGCAAGCCGACACGTCTGGTGCAAATGCCACTCGAGCGGGCGCGCACCACGCAGTCGGGTTTCGGCAAGGATGACGATCAAGTGGCGTTCGCCGACGGTTATCCGTTGCTGCTCATTGGCGAAGCCTCGCGGCTGGCACTCTCGGAAACGGTAGGGCGAGAGCTGGAGATGCTGCGCTTCCGTCCGAATCTGGTCATCGAAGGCAGCGCGCCTTACGCCGAGGACAACTGGAAGCGTATTCGCATTGGCGACATCGAATTTCGCGTGGTCAAGCCGTGCGCGCGTTGCATCATGACCACTGTCGACCCGCAAACCGGTGAGCGTAGCGCCGATCGCGAGCCGTTCGCGACGTTACAGAAACATCGCTCAACCGCCGATGGCGCGATGTTCGGGCAGAATCTGGTCAACGACGGCAACGGCCGCCTGGAAGTCGGCATGCCGGTGGAAATCCTCGAATAGGTTGTCGCTAAAACGAAAAATGCCCGGGTCTTTTGGACGCGGGCATTTTTTTGCGCTGTGAAACCGGCGGGATCAGCCGCGGTATTCGCACAGGTAAGCGGTATCAACGGCGACTTTCAGTTGGAACTTGCTGTTGGCCGGGACGTTGAACTGGCTGCCGGCGGCGAAGGTTTCCCAGTCGCTGCTGTCTGGCAGTTTCACGCTCAGCGCGCCGGACACCACATGCATGATCTCGCGCTGGCTGGTGCCGAATTCGTATTCGCCCGGGGCCATGACGCCAATGGTCGCCGGACCTTCAGCGGTGCCAAAGGCGATCGACTTGACGGTGCCGTCGAAGTACTCGTTGACTTTAAACATGGGCGGATTCCTCGAAAAGGGCTTAAAAGGGGGCGGCCAGTATGCACAAGGCTTTTCGCGCCGTCACGCGTCTAGAGCGGCAGGACCAGCGGCAATAACCGTGCAGTATTGCGGGCATCTTCCAGCGCGCGATGTTGTTGGCCGTTGAACTGCATGCCCGCCAGCTGCAACGCGGCGTTGAGCCCCAGCGGTCGTTCCAGGCGGCGGGCCTTGGCGAAGCGCTGTTTGAGGTTCATGTGCGGGACTTTGCTCAGGCCGCTGTCGATGTTCAGGCGCTGCCACTCCTGCAGCAATTGCTGGCGATCGTAACCGCCCCAACTGGCCCAGCCTTCAAGGCGAGCCTGATGCTGCGCCAGCCAACGCTCAAAGGCCGGCCAGACCTCGCTCAGCGGTTGCGCCGAATCGATGTTGGCTTGGGTGATGTGTGTCAGCTCCCGACAGAACGGCGTCAGCAATGGCCGGCGGGTCGGTTTGACGAAGCGCTGGAAGTGATCCTGCTCGCGCCCGGCGCGGTCGACCAGGGTCGCACCGATCTCGATAATTTCCATTTCCGTGACCGGCCAGCCACCCTCGTCTGTGGTGGCTTCCAGATCTATGACCAGCCAATGGGGCATCGCAGGGTTCCTGATTTCCGCGTTCTGATTTATCAGAGCGTAGTCAAACCCCGCGCTTGTGCCCGGGCGACTACTCGACCTGCAACAGAACCTGACGATTTTTTACCTGATCGCCAACCTTCACTTGCACCCGTTTGAGCACGCCATCGATGCCGGCCTTCAGCGGATGCTCCATTTTCATTGCCTCCAGCACCACCAGCAATTGACCCTTGCTGACCGTACTGCCCTCGCTGACCAGCACGTCGACAATGGCACCGTCCATCGGCGCTTTGAGGGTGCCGGAGGCGACGCTGGTCTGACTGTCGATCGGCGCATGAGTTCGATCCTCCAGGCGCAGGCTGCCCGGATGGGTGAACAGCCATAGCTGCCCATCGTGCAGACGATAGGCGTGACGTTGGCGCAGGCCGTCGATTTCCATGGTTACCGATTGCGCGGTGTGCTTGATGATTTTCAACTCCAGCGTGCGTTCGCCCAGCTGCACGACACATTCGCCGGATTTGCGCGCCAGCACCGACAGCGTCCAGTCCTGCTCGTCACTGCCGAGTCGATAGTGCAACGGCACGCTCGCGTTGTTGCGCCAGCCGTTCAGCGGGGCGCGATGGGGCAGGGCGCTGGCCTGATAGAACAACACCACAGCAATCGCCAGTTGCTCCGTCGTCGGCACATAAGTGTTGAGGCTGGCATGGCTGGAAAAATGGTGCTGGATGAAGGCGGTGCTGAAATCGCCGCTGATGAACTGCGGATGTTGCAACAGGCCCTCGAGCAAACGTTGATTGCTTTGCACACCGAGCAGCACGGTGTCCTGCACCGCACGCAACAGCTTGCGCCGCGCCTCTTCGCGGGTTGCACCGTGGGCGATCAGTTTGCCCAGCATCGGGTCGTAGAACGGGCTGACCGACTGGCCCTCAAGCAGACCGTGATCGATCCGTGCACCGTGGCCCGACGCCGGTTGCCATGCGGCAATTCGGCCGGTTTGCGGGAGAAAATCCGCAGCGGGATCTTCGGCGTAGAGGCGCACTTCCATGGCGTGACCGTCGAGACGGATCTGCTCCTGGGTCAGCGGCAGCGGCTGGCCCTCGGCAACCAGCAGTTGCCACGCGACCAGATCGAGGCCGGTGATCATTTCCGTCACTGGATGTTCGACCTGCAGACGGGTGTTCATCTCCAGAAAGTAGAACTGCCCGCGCGCGTCGAGGAGGAACTCCACGGTGCCAGCGCCGACGTAATCCACCGCGCGCCCGGCCTTGAGCGCCGCTTCGCCCATGGCCTGGCGCAGCTCGGCGGTCATCACCGGGCACGGCGCTTCTTCGATGACTTTCTGATGGCGGCGCTGGATCGAGCAATCACGTTCGCCGAGGTAGACCAGATTGCCGTGCTGGTCGCCGAACAGCTGTACTTCGACATGGCGCGGTTCGATCAACGCCTGCTCAAGAATCAACTCGTCGCTACCGAAACCGTTCATTGCTTCGGACCGCGCGGTGCGCAGTTGCGCCGCCAGTTCGCTGGCCTCGTGCACCAGACGCATGCCACGTCCACCACCACCGGCACTGGCCTTGATCATCAGCGGATAGCCGATGCGCTCGGCTTCGGCCAATAGGGTCGCGTCGTCCTGCGCTGCGCCTTGATAGCCGGCAATGCATGGCACGCCCGCGTCGAGCATGGCAATTTTCGACAGGCGTTTGCTGCCCATCAGTTCGATCGCTTCGACGCTGGGGCCGATGAAAATCAGCCCTGCCTCGGCGCAGGCGCGGGCGAAATCGGCGTTTTCCGAGAGAAAACCGTAGCCCGGGTGAATCGCGTCGGCGCCGCAGCGGCGGGCGGCGTCGATGATCGCCGCAATGTTGAGGTAGGACTGCTGCACCGGCGCCGGGCCGATGTGCACGGCTTGGTCGGCCATTTGCACGTGTAGCGCATCGGCGTCGGCGTCGCTGAACACGGCGACGGTGCGATAGCCCAGCGCCTGGGCCGTGCGCTGGATGCGGCAGGCGATTTCACCGCGGTTGGCGATCAGGATTTTGTGGAGGGTGGGCATGGTGGGGTTCCTGAAATGATAGCGGTGAATGGGAATGGCCTCATCGCGAGCAGGCTCGCTCCCACATTTGGAACGCATTTCAACCGCGAATTCGGGCGCTCCTGAGTTTTGGGCGGCGAAGGTGCGGGCCTCTTCGCGAGCAGGCTCGCTCCCACATTTGGAATGCATTTCGACCTGTGGGAGCGAGCCTGCTCGCGAAGCTTTTAGCTGACCCACCGAGGTTTGCGTTTCTGCATAAATGCCATGGTCCCCTCGATTCCCTCGTCTCCAGTCACCGCCGCGCTGAACCACTGCGCCGCCTCATCGAGCAATGCACTCGACGGCTGTCCGGCACTCGCCAGCAACAATTTTTTCGTCATCGCATTCGCTTCCGGTGCGCAGCGCACCACCTGTTGCAACACCTCATCCAGTCGCTCGGCCAACGCCTGCGCATCCTGTTCAACGAAATGCACCAAGCCCAGACGCTGTGCCTCAGCGCCATCGAAACGCGCCGCCGTCAGCGCGAGTCGGCGGGTTTCGGTCAGGCCTATCCGTTGCACCACAAACGGTGCGATTTGCGCCGGGATCAGGCCAAGGCTGGTTTCCGGCAAGCCGAACTGCGCCTTGTGATCGCTAATCGCAACATCGCTGACGCAAGCCAGGCCGAAGCCGCCGCCGAGCACGGCGCCTTGCAGCACAGTGATCAGCACTTGCGGCGCATGTTGGGCTTGTTCCAGCAGCGCGCCAAACGCCCGGTTCAACTCGCGGTAAGCGTCCGCGCCCTGAGCCCGGGCATTGGCCATGTCCTTGATGTCGCCACCGGCGCAGAAATGCCCGCCGGCACCGCTGAGCACCAAGGCCCGCACTGTGCGGTCATCACGCACCGCCGCCAGCACCGCGCGCAGTTCGGCGACCATTTGCAGGCTCATCGCGTTGCGGCTGTCCGGGCGGTTGAGGGTGATGTGCAGCACGCCACCATGCAGTTCCAGCAACAGCGTCTGGCAATCGGGCAGGCGGCTCATTTCTTTTTCCCCGGCAGGATGCCCATCAGTTTGCAGATGATCCCCAGCATGATTTCGTCGGCGCCGCCGCCAATCGATACCAGACGCACATCGCGATAAGCACGGGCCACCGGGTTGTCCCACATGAAGCCCATGCCGCCCCAATATTGCAGGCAGCTGTCGCTGACTTCACGGCCGAGGCGTCCGGCCTTTAGCTTGGCCATCGACGCCAGGCGCGTTACGTCCTGACCTTTGATGTATTGCTCGGTGGCCTGATAGACCAGGGCGCGCAGGCATTCGATTTCGGTCTGCAATTCGGCGAGGCGGAAGTGGATCACCTGGTTATCGATCAGCGCGTTGCCGAAGGTCTTGCGCTCCTTGCAGTACTCGATGGTGCTGTCGATGCAATATTCCAGGCCCTTGATCATGTTCGCCGCGCCGAACAGCCGTTCTTCCTGGAACTGCAGCATCTGCATCATGAACCCCGCGCCTTCATGGCCGATGCGGTTGCGCTGGGGCACGCGCACGTTGTCGAAGAACACCTGCGCGGTTTCCGAGCTGCGCATGCCGAGCTTGTCCAGGTGCGAACTGAGGCTGATCCCCGGGGTGTTCATCGGCACCATGATCAGCGACTTGTTGATGTGCGGCTTGTCGTCCGAAGTGTTGGCCAGCAGGCAGATGAAATCGGCGCTCGGCGAGTTGGTGATCCACATTTTGCTGCCGTTGATCACGTAGTCATCGCCGTCCTTGCGCGCCGTGGTTTTCAGCCCGGCGACATCGGAGCCGGCGCCGACTTCGGAAACGCCGATGCAACCGACCTGTTCGCCCGTGATGGCCGGGCGCAGGAATTCTTCGCGCAATTCATCGGAGCCGAAGCGGGCGAGGGCGGGTGTGCACATGTCGGTCTGCACGCCGATCGACATCGGAATCCCGCCGCAATGAATGGTGCCGAACTCTTCAGCGGCGACGATCGAATAGCTGTAATCAAGGCCCATGCCGCCGAATTTTTCCGGCTTGGAAATGCCCAGCAGGCCCAGCTCACCGGCCTTGCGGAAGATTTCGTGAATGGGAAAGCGCCCGGCCTTTTCCCATTCTTCGACGTGCGGGTTGATCTCGTGCGTGACGAACTGGCGGACGGTGCGGCGCAGGGCTTCGTGTTCCGGGGTGAAGATCATTGTTGTTGTTCTCCGTAGGATCCGTGGCGGTCAGAAGCGGCTGACGCCGAAGCTGTTGGGTTGCAGCTTGCGCGTGTCGGCTTCGTGGCAGATATCCAGCAAGTAACCGAGCAGGGTGCGGGTGTCGCGCGGGTCGATCAGGCCGTCGTCCCACAGGTTGGCGCTGCCGTACAGTGCGGTGGACTGGCTGTCGAGTTTCTGCGCGGTCATCTGTTCGAGCATGTCGAGCATTTTCGGATCGGGCTCGATGCCGTCCTTGAGCTGTTTGGCTTCGGTAACGATGCGCAAGACCTTGCCGGCCTGTGCGCCGCCCATCACTGCCGTGCGGCTGTTGGGCCAGGCGAAGATGAAGCGCGGATCGAGCCCGCGCCCGCACATGGCGTAGTTGCCGGCGCCGTAGGAACCGCCGACGACAATGGTCAGTTTAGGCACCCGTGCGTTGGCCACCGCTTGAATCAGTTTCGAGCCGTGCTTGATCACCCCTTGCTGTTCCGATTCGGTGCCGACCATGAAACCCGTGGTGTTGTGGAAAAACAGCAGCGGCGTCTGGCTCTGGTCGCACAACTGGATGAACTGCGCCGCCTTGCTCGCACCTTGCGGGGTGATCGGGCCGTTGTTGCCGATGAAGCCGCAGGCGCGGCCCTGGATTTTCAGTTGGCCGCAAAGGGTTTGCTGATCGAACTCGCCTTTGAATTCGAGAAAGTCCGACTCGTCAGCAATCCGCGCGATGATTTCGCGCACGTCGTAGGGTTTTTTTGCATCATCCGGGATCAGCCCGAGCAGTTCGTCGATGGGGTAGAGCGGTTCTTTGAATTGCGGCTCCGGCAGCCACGGCAACTGCTCGTTCCATGGCAGCATGCGCATGATGTCGCGGACTTGGCGTATGCCGTCAGCGTCGTTTTCAGCGAGATATTCGGCAGTGCCGGCGACTTGCGCGTGCATTTCGGCGCCTCCGAGTTCTTCATCGGTGGCCACTTCGCCGGTCGCCGCTTTGAGCAACGGTGGGCCGGCGAGAAACAGCTTGGCCTTGCCGCGCACCACCACCACGTAATCCGACAACCCCGGTTGATAGGCGCCGCCTGCGGTGGCCGAGCCGTGCACCACGGTGATCTGCGGCAAACCCATCGCTGACATGCGCGCCTGATTGGCGAAACTGCGCGCGCCTTCGACAAAAATCTCCGCCGCGTAGTTGAGATTGGCACCGCCGCTTTCGGCGAGGGTGATCATCGGCAGTTTGTTTTCCCGAGCGATCTGTTGCAGGCGCAGGGATTTTTTCAGGCCGCTCGGCGAGATCGTGCCACCCTTGATCGCGCTGTTGTTGGCGACCACCATCGCGCGGATGCCGCAGACATAACCGATGCCGGCAATCAGCCCGCCACCGGCCGAACTGCCGTCCTTGTCGTCGTGCAACTTGTAGCCGGCGAGGCTGGCCAGTTCGAGGAACGGCGCGCCGGGGTCGAGCAAAAGGTTCAAGCGCTCGCGGGGCAACAGTTGCCCGCGTTTGCTGAATTTTTCTTTGGCTTCGGCGGCCTTGTTCAGCAGGTTCTGTTCGAGCTGCTGCACCTGCTCGATGGCGGCGAGCATGGCCGCGCGGTTGCGCGCGAACGCTTCGCTGTGCGGATCGAGTTGCGACTGAATCTGCGCCATGGCTTATTCCTTGTCCTTGAGCGCGTCGGGACGCAACACTTCTGGTAAAAACGCGCGGTGAAAACCATTGAACGATTCGCTGTGGCTGGCCTTGTGCAGCGGCCAGGCGCGACTGCCGAGGCTGGCGGCGCCGTCGATTTTCACTGTGGTGCCGCTGATGAATGCCGCCGCCGGGCTGAGCAGAAACACGATCGCCGCACTGACTTCCGATTCGGTGCCGATACGCTTGAGCGGCACATGCTCGCGCAGGGTCGGAATCACCGCTTTGAATGCGCCTTCGTAAGTGTCCATGCCGCTGGACGCAATCCAGCCCGGCGCCACCGCGTTGACCCGGACCCCGGCGTAACCCCACTCGAACGCAGCAGTCTTGGTGAAGTTGTCCATGCCTGAACGCGCGGCGCCCGAGTGGCCCATGCCGGGCATGCCGCCCCACATGTCAGCGAGCATGTTGACGATGCTGCCGCCATGTTTGCTCATCGACTGGTTGAACACTTCGCGGGCCATCAGAAATCCGCCGACCAGATTGGTCCGCAGCACCGTTTCAAAGCCCTTCTGATTGATCGAAGCCAAGGGCGACGGGTATTGGCCGCCGGCGTTGTTGACCAGGCCGTGGATCGGCCCGTGTTCGGCGATCAGCTCTTTGACCAGTTGCTTGACCGCTTCTTCATCGCGGATATCGCTGGCCTTCCAGTGCGCGCGGCCACCGTCCTCGGTGATTTCGGCGGCGACTTTTTCGAGCTTTTCCGGCTTGCGCCCGACCAGCAGCACATTGGCGCCGAGGGCCGCCAGTTCATGGGCGGTGCAGCGACCGATGCCGCTGCCGCCACCGGTGACAATCAGGTTCTGGCCGCTGAACAGATCGGCGCGGAAAATCGACGCGTAAGCCATGCACACCATCCTCTAGTCGAGCTGTTCGGCGATGCTCTGCGGCACCGGGATCTGGATTTCCAATAGTTGCTGGGCGAAGGCTTTGCCTTGCGGGTCGATGCGCAGACTGGCGACACCGCCACCGCCGAGGGCGTTTTCCAAAAAAAGTTGAGGCTGTGGGTGCCGGGCAGATACCAGCGTTCGACACGCCCGAGAAGCGGATCGAGGACGTGACGCATCCAGTCGACCACCACCGAAGGGGTCAGCGCTTCGGCGATCCACGGCAGGTAATCGGGATGGCGCGGCATCACGCCGATATTGCTGTGGTTGCCCTTGTCGCCGGAGCGCGCCACCGCCAGTTTCACCAACGGCACACTGGCATCGGCGCGGCCCTGGGGTCTGGGCGGCTGATGGGCGATCGGCAAATTTGCACTGTCCAGAGCCACCGGGTCGGGCAGGGCGCACGGATGACGTTCGCCTGCGATGTCGACTTGCAGGGTGCAGGCGCTTTTATCGATGAGGAAAGAGAACAGACGGATGAGGGGGTATACGGTCGGACGACCGCCGACGATGCCGGTCAAACCCGGCGCCATGCCGGTCGCGGCCTGGGCGATCTCTCTGGAAAACAGTACCAGTGCGCGTTTGTCGGGATGGCGCACAGCGATTTTGATCACCACTTCACGGCTGTCGCGGCGCTGGCCGTGGGGGCCGTAGGTGGCTTCGCTGCCGAGTAGTTCGACATGGGTTTCGCTGTACGGCGCCCAGCCGCGCAGGCTGAACATCTCGGCGGTCTTGTCGATGATCGCCTGACTGACCCGCCGCGCCTTGTCCACTGCGTCGATGCCGGCCATCAGGCAACTGGCGGTGCAGCGAAAACCGTCCGGGTACGTGGCGCTGACCTTGTATTTGTCGCTGGGCGGCAGGCCTTTGGCCCCGTGCACCTGCACGACGTTTTTGCCTTGTTGCTGAAGTTTGACCTGAGTGAAATCGCAGATCACGTCGGGTAACAGATAGGCCTGCGGATCGCCGATTTCGTAGAGCATCTGCTCGCCGACGGTCAACGGCGTGACCAGTCCGCCGGAGCCTTCGGGTTTGCTGACGAGGAACTGGCCATCGGCGCTGACCTCGACGATCGGAAAACCGATGTGCTCGTAATCCGGTACCTCGCGCCAGTCGGTGAAATTACCGCCCGTGCACTGCGCGCCGCATTCGATGATGTGCCCGGCCAGCGCGGCCTGGGCGAGTTTGTCGTAGTCATGCCACGACCAGCCGAATTCGTGAACCAGCGCCGCACTGACCACGGCGCTGTCGACCACCCGGCCGGTAATGACGATGTCGGCACCCAGGCGCAACGCTTCGACAATCCCCGGCGCGCCGAGGTAGGCGTTGGTCGACACGCACATGCGCGGAAGCGGCGCGCCGCTGAACATTTCGCGGATATCGGCGGGGTTTTTGAGCTGTCCTTGCAAGTCGTCGCCGAGCAACACGGCGATCTTCAGCTGGACCCCGGCCTGGTCACAGGCCGCTTGCAGGGCCGCCGCGCAAGCCTGCGGATTGACCCCGCCGGCATTGCTGATCACGCGGATGTTCTGTTCGGCCAGTTGCGTCAGCAGCGGCGCCAGCACTTCAACGAAGTCACCCGCGAACCCGGCCTGCGGGTCTTTCAGGCGCGCGCCGGCCATCAGCGACATGGTGATCTCGGCCAGATAATCGAACACCAGATAATCCAGGTTTCCGCCGGAGACAAGCTGGGCGGCAGCAGTGGAAGTGTCGCCCCAAAAGCACTGGCGCAGCCGATTCGCACGGTGGTTGGCATTTTTATCTCCGACTCAGGGACCTGCGACAGAAGTGTCTGGAGGCTACCAAGCAAGCGCTTGGTTTGTAAACAGGCGAAACATTCTTCTGCCCAAGCGCTTGCTTGGTGCCCGCGCGCGGCTTAAATTGCGCGCAACCCTGCGGTTACAGGGGGCAACACACTGATCGACTGTAGGAGAGAACGGGTGGACGAGCAAAAAGCCCTGCGGGTCATGCGCGAACTGGTCGACCAGGGCCAGTTGACCGACCCGGACAGCGCCCGCGGCAAATTGCTGCAAGTGGCGGCTCACCTGTTTCGCAACAAAGGCTACGAGCGCACCACGGTGCGCGATCTGGCCAGCGCTGTGGGCATTCAGTCGGGAAGCATTTTTCATCACTTCAAAAGCAAGGATGAAATCCTCCGCGCGGTGATGGAGGAAACCATCCGCTACAACACCGCGTTGATGCGCGCAGCCCTGGCCGAGGCGAGCGATGTGCGCGAAAGGGTGCTGGCACTGATTCGTTGCGAGTTGCAGTCGATCATGGGCGGCAGTGGCGAGGCGATGGCCGTGCTGGTGTACGAATGGCGCTCATTGTCCGAAGACGGCCAGGCTAAAGTCCTTGCTTTACGTGACGTTTATGAAGACATCTGGCTGCAGGTTCTGGGCGAAGCCAAGGACGCCGGCTATATTCGCGGCGACGTTTTTATTACCCGACGTTTCCTTACCGGCGCACTGTCCTGGACCACCACCTGGTTCCGTGCCGGCGGCAGTTTGAGCCTCGATCAACTCGCCGATGAAGCGTTGATTCTGGTCCTCGAAGCGCGTTGAACGGTTGTCGGACCGGCCGGGAAACTGGCTAAGTCGGCGAAACCGCCTAGCTTGAATGCATTGATCGCTATTTTTTTCGGGGAGTGGGGTGTTTTGAAGTCTTCGCCAATTCGGACAGCCGCCGGGCTGCTGCTCGCTGCGCTGGCTGCGTTATGGGTATTGCCCGCTCAGTCAGCGCAATTGGTCCGGGTCGGCGCCGCGCATTTCCCGCCTTATACGATTCGCCCGGAAAACGGCGCCGACACCGGCCTGTTGCCGCAATTGGTCGAGGCGCTGAACCGCTCGCAGAGCGACTATCAATTTGTCCTGGTGCCGACGTCGATCCCGCGCCGCTTCGGTGATTTCAAGCAAGGCCGCATCGATATGGCGATCTTCGAAAACCCCGAGTGGGGCTGGAAGGACATTCCCCACGACGACGTCGACATGGGCCTGGAAGACGCCGAGATTTTTGTCGCGCAACGCGAAGACGGCCGCCAGCAAAACTACTTCTCGAGCCTGTCGGGCAAACGTCTGGCACTGTTCAGCGGTTATCACTACGAATTCGCCGACTTCAACGCCGACCCGAAATATCTCGCGAAAAACTACAACGCGACGCTGACCTATTCCCACGACAGCAACCTGCTGATGGTCCTGCGCGGGCGCGCCGACATTGCCCTGGTCACACGTTCCTATCTGTTCGATTACCTGCTGCGCAACGAGAAGGTCCGCGATGAGCTGTTGGCGTCGCAGCGTACCGATCAGATCTATCACCATTACGCGATTCTGCGGCCAAGCGCTCCTATCACCGGCGAAGCCTTCGGCAACCTGTTGCAGCGTTTGCGCGACAACGGCGAATTGCTGAGGATTTTCGAGCCGTACAGGATTGCCGTGATGCCGGCGCCTCATCACTGAAGCGCTAATTGCCTCTCGCGCTTAAATTTCCCCTCCCGGCTCACGTCACTTCGTTGAACTGTCGACGATTACGTGAGCCCGACCCATGTCCAATCTGAATGACCTGACTGCCCTGGCTCTGCCCTCGGGCAGTCGATTGATCGCTGATGCTACCGAGAGCCGACTGAGCCTGAGCCTGGACGGGCAACCGTTGATTCGGCTGCGCCTGGACCGCGAGGCCAATGGCCCGATCCAGCTTGATGAACGTTTTGCCCTGCCGCCCGGGCAAGCCTTGTGGGCCGCCTGTTATTGGTTGTTCGCCCGTGATCCGGCGTGTCGGCAATTGACCTGGCAACTCGATCAGCCGCCGACCGAGGCCTTGCGCAGTGGTCTGCTGATCAATACCGAAGTTGCCGGTGAGTATCGCTGCGAGCGCACGTTGTTCTGGCAATTGCCGCAGCCGTGGCTGGGCACTTCACTGACCGGCAGCTATCCGCAGCAAATGGTCATCAGCCACGGCAAGCGCCATCCGCTGCGACCGGTGAAGCCGCGCGGTGAAGTCTATCGGCGTTTCGATGCGCGGCTCGGCGCATGGATTTCCTTGCGAACGCTGGAAATCGAAGAAGATCTGTCGCGCTTCAATCGCTGGCAGAACAGCCCGCGCGTGGCGAGTTTCTGGCAGGAGGAGGGCAGCCTTGAGCAGCATCGCGAATACCTCGGCAAGCTCGAGGCCGATCCGCACACGCTGACGCTGATCGGCTGTTTTGACGATCAGCCATTCGCCTATTTCGAAGCCTACTGGGCCAAGGAAGATCGCATCGCGCCGTTTTACGATGCCGGTGATTACGACCGTGGCATTCACATGCTGGTCGGCGAAGAAAGTCATCGCGGCCCGCATAAAGTGGCGAGCTGGTTATCGGCGCTGGTGCATTACCTGTTTCTCGATGATCCACGGACCCAGCGCGTGGTCGCCGAGCCACGTGCCGACAACGCGAAGATGATCGGGCATATGCACAACCAATGCTTTCACTGCGAGAAGGAATTCGATTTTCCGCACAAGCGCGCGGCGCTGATGATTCTGGGCCGGGAGCGGTTTTTTGATCGGTGCCCATTGGCCTGATGTGTTCGGCCTCGGAATTTCGTTGGGTCTGAGGCCGCTTTCGCGAGCAGGCTCGCTCCCACACTGGGTTTGTGTCGTTGATCAAACCCTGTGGGAGCGAGCCTGCTCGCGAATGGCTTGACGCAGAATCCGGATCCTAACGACGACCCGCAATCACCGCATCCCGCCGACTGCCCGAGACCTTGCGGCAGTGCACCAAAGCATCACGAATCATGAAGTTGACCAGGGTGGGCGATACGCCCAGTTCCTTGGCGATGTCTTTCTGCGGCACGCCGTGCAGACGGTACATCTCGAAGGCATAGCGGGTGCGGCTGGGCAGCTCGGTCAGCGCATCGGCGATGTGTTCCAGAGTCGAGAAGTTGATGTGCGAAGTTTCCGGCGAAGCGCCCTGAATCACCACGTTCAAGCCTTCCTCTTCCGGGCCTGAGTATTTCTGTTCGAGCGCCTGCTTGCGGTAGTGATCGATGGCGAGGTTGCGCACGATCTGGAACAGGTAGCTCAGCTGAGCCTTGATCGACGACGTGATCGGCGGGGCCGATTGCAGTCGGAAAAACGCATCCTGAACCACGTCTTCGGCACGAGACCTGCAACCGGTAATACGGGCTGCAATCTTGACCAGAATCAGTCGATTGTCGACGAATGCCTGAAGTAGCGGTGAATCGCACCTGCTTGTGGATACTTGTTCCGTCATGGAAATCACCTTGCTGCCAATAGGTTAGTGGGAGGGCCTCGGGGGACGGCGCCGTCCTACACATCGAGCGACAAATTATGTTGAATGATAATGATTGTCAAATGAGAAAGAGAAGTAGTGCTGTAAGTCGATGTGTTTTGCCAACTGCGACACGCCGCCGCACCTTGGCCCCGCTGGACGTCGCCTCTGCCGACTAATTATTTCCACACTCCATCCGTTCTCATTGGTGAATGGCCCGGGTGCAGATCCCCGGCCTCAGCGCATTCCGATGCCTTGCGCGGTCGGCACAGACCGCGCACCGCACGCCTCTCGACAGGTGTGACGCAGCCACCCGATTCCACTTGCAAGCCGAATTCAGGCAGGAAACCTCATGACCGACGCGTTCGAACTCCCCAGCACCCTGGTCCATGCCCTCAAGCGTCGCGCAGTCCTGACGCCGGACCGACTGGCCTTGCGTTTTCTCGCCGAAAACCCGGAGCAGACCGTGGTGCTCAGCTATCGCGAACTGGATCAACGCGCGCGCACCATCGCCGCTGCGTTGCAGGCTCAGGCTGGATTCGGTGAGCGTGCGGTACTGCTGTTTCCCAGCGGCGCGGACTATGTCGCGGCGTTTTTCGGCTGCCTGTATGCCGGTATGATTGCGGTACCGGCCTATCCGCCGGAATCCGCCCGTCGTCATCATCAGGAGCGTTTGCTGTCGATCATCGCCGACGCCGAGCCCAGGCTGTTGCTGACCAGCGCCGATCTACGCGACGCCTTGCAGCAAATAGACGGCGCGCCGCCGCTGTTGTGCGTCGACACTCTGGACAGCGCACTGGCCGAACAGTGGGTTGAGCCGCCCCTGCCGCCCGAGCACATCGCATTCCTGCAATACACTTCCGGCTCCACCGCGCTGCCCAAGGGCGTGCAAGTCAGCCATGGCAATCTGGTCGCCAATGAACTGCTTATCCGTCACGGCTTCGGGATCGACGTCAACCCGGACGACGTCATCGTCAGCTGGTTGCCGCTGTATCACGACATGGGTCTGATCGGCGGTCTGCTGCAACCGATTTTCAGCGGCGTACCGTGCATTCTGATGTCGCCGGCGTACTTCCTCGGCCGGCCGTTGCGCTGGCTGGAAGCGATTGCCGAATACGGCGGCACCATCAGCGGCGGCCCGGATTTCGCCTACCGTTTGTGCAGTGAGCGGGTCAGCGAGTCGGCCCTTGAGCGCCTCGATCTCAGTCGATGGCGCGTGGCCTATTCCGGTTCCGAGCCGATTCGCCTCGACACCCTTGAACGCTTCGCGGAAAAATTCGCTGCTTGCGGTTTCAGCGAAAACAGCTTCATGGCTTCGTACGGTCTGGCCGAGGCCACCCTGTTTGTCGCTGGCACACCGCGCGGCACCGGCATCCCGGCGCTGCGCGTGGACGATCAGGCGCTGGCGCAAAACCGCGCCGAGCCGGGCGACGGCAGCGCGATCATGAGCTGCGGCATCAGTCAGCCTGAGCACGCGGTGCTGATTGTCGATCCCAACACGCTCGAGGAACTGACCGACAATGCCGTCGGTGAAGTCTGGGCCGCCGGCCCGAGCATCGCCCACGGTTACTGGCGCAACCCCGAAGCCAGCGCCAAGACTTTTGTCCAGCACGCCGGCCGCACCTGGTTGCGCACCGGCGACCTGGGTTTTATCCGTGACGGCGAACTGTTCGTGACCGGGCGCCTGAAAGACATGCTCATCGTCCGTGGCCATAACCTGTATCCGCAGGACATCGAGCAGACTGTCGAGCGCGAAGTCGAAGTGGTGCGCAAGGGGCGTGTGGCGGCGTTTGCGGTCACTCACAACGGCGAAGAGGGCATCGGCGTCGCTGCGGAAATCAGCCGCAGCGTGCAGAAAATCCTTGCGCCAGATGCGCTGATCAAAGCCATTCGCCAAGCCGTGGCCGAGGCGTATCAGGAGGCGCCAAGCGTGGTGGTGCTGCTCAATCCGGGCGCGTTGCCGAAAACTTCCAGTGGCAAACTGCAGCGCTCGGCGTGCCGCAATCGTCTGGCTGATGGCAGCCTCGACAGTTACGCGCAGTTCCCTTCGATTACAGCGGCAACGGAAACCGCGACCAGCAGCACTTCGGATCTTGAAGCGTTGATCGGGCAAATCTGGGCCGAGCAACTCAACGTCAAGCAGGTCAGTGGCGATGACCATTTCTTCCTGCTCGGCGGCAACTCGATCGCCGCCACGCAAGTGGTTGCGCGGGTTCGCGAAGCACTCGATGTGGAGCTGAGCCTGCGCCTGCTGTTCGAAGCGCCAACCCTGTCCACCTTCGCTGCCGCTGTGGCGCAGCTAAAACAGGACGGCGGGAGCGCTCCAGGTCCGATCAGCACGTTGCCGCGCAGCGAACCGATGCCGCAATCGCTGGCACAAAACCGTCTGTGGATCACCTGGCAACTCGATCCACAGAGCAGCGCCTACAACATTCCCGGTGGTCTGCGCCTGCGTGGCGAGCTGGACGTAAACGCCGTGCGCAACAGCTTCCAGCAACTGATCGAACGCCACGAATCCTTGCGCACACGTTTCTTCGAGCGCGACGGCGTGGCATTGCAGCAAGTGCTCGCTGATGCCGAATTCAACCTGCAACTGATCGACATCAGCGACCTGCCAATGTCCGAGCGTGAAGCCCGTGCCGAGCAGATTCGCGAAGACGAGGCGCGCACTCGGTTCGATCTGGAAAAAGGCCCGTTGCTGGCGGTGACACTGGTGCGTCTCGATGACGAAGAACATCAACTGCTGGTGACCCTGCACCACATCATCGCTGACGGCTGGTCGCTGAATATTCTCCTCGACGAATTCTCGCGCCTCTACGCGGCGGCAACCCAAGGGACGCCGGCGACACTGGCAGCGCTGCCCACGCAATACGCCGATTACGGCAACTGGCAGCGGCAATGGCTGGCGCAAGGCGAGGGCGAGCGGCAACTGGCGTACTGGAAAGCGCAGTTGGGCGAAGAACATCCGCCACTGGAACTGGCCACCGATCACCCGCGCTCGGCCAGACACAACCACAGCGCCGCGCGCCACAGCGTGCGCTTGAGTACCGAACTCAGCGAGGCGATCCGCCAGACTGCGCAGGCCCACCAGGCCACGCCGTTCATGGTCCTGCTCGCTGCCTTGCAAAGTTTGCTGCACCGCTACAGCGGTCAGCGCGACATTCGCATCGGCGTGCCCAACGCCAACCGTCCGCGCCTGGACACCCAAAGCCTGATCGGCTTCTTCATCAATACCCAGGTGTTGCGTGCGCAGATCGATTCACGCCTGACATTTGCCGAGTTGCTGAACCAGACGCGCCAGGCCGCACTCGGCGCCCAGGCCCATCAGGATCTGCCCTTCGAACAACTGCTCGAAGCGTTCCCGCAGGCCCGCGATCAGGGCTTGTTCCAGGTCATGTTCAACCATCAGCAGCGCGACCTCAGTGCGCTCAAGCGCCTGCCGGGTCTGCTCGCCGAAGAGCTGCCGTGGCACAGCCGCGAAGCCAAGTTCGATCTGCAATTGCACAGCGAAGAGGATCGCAACGGTCGCCTGAGCCTGTCGTTCGACTACGCCAGCGAGCTGTTCGACGCCGCGACCATCGAGCGCCTGGCCGAGCATTTCCACAATCTGCTCAGCGAAGTTTGCCAACAGCCACAGCAGGCCATTGGCGATCTGCGCTTGCTGACCGCCAGCGAGCAGAGTCAGCAGAAAGACTGGAGCGTGGCCCCGTGCAGCCCGGCGCAACAATGGCTGCCGGAACTGCTCGAGCAACAATTGCGCAAAAACCCGCAACGCACCGCGCTGGTGTGGGACGGCGGTACTCTGGATTTCGCCGAGCTGCACGCGCAGTCCAACCGGCTCGCCCATTACCTGCGCGACAAGGGCGTCGGCCCTGACGTGTGCGTGGCCATTGCCGCCGAGCGATCGCCGCAACTGCTGATCGGCCTGCTGGCGATCATCAAGGCTGGCGGCGCCTATGTGCCGCTTGATCCGGATTATCCGGCCGAACGTCTCGCGTACATGCTCCGCGACAGCGGCGTCGAACTGCTCCTGACCCAGACGCAATTGCTCGAGCGTCTGCCGGCCAGCGATGGCGTCAGCGTGATCGCCATGGATGCGCTGCACCTGGATAAATGGCCGAGCCAGGCACCGGGACTGCGAGTGCACGGCGACAACCTCGCCTACGTGATTTACACCTCGGGTTCCACCGGGCAACCGAAAGGCGTCGGCAACACTCACGCCGCGCTGGCCGAGCGCCTGCAATGGATGCAGGACACTTACCGCCTCGACGAAACCGACGTGCTGATGCAAAAAGCGCCAATCAGTTTCGACGTCTCGGTGTGGGAATGCTTCTGGCCGCTGATCAGCGGCGCGCGGCTGCTGCTTGCCGCCCCCGGCGAGCACCGCGACCCGCATCGCATCGCGCAACGGGTCCAGCAATACGGCGTGACCACGCTGCACTTCGTCCCGCCGCTGCTGGCGCTATTCATCGACGAGCCGCTGAGTGCCGAGTGCACCAGCCTGCGCCGGGTGTTTTCCGGCGGTGAAGCTTTGCCCGCCGAGTTGCGCAACCGTGTGCTGACGCAACTGCCGGCGGTGCAATTGCACAACCGTTACGGGCCGACTGAAACCGCGATCAACGTCACCCATTGGCACTGCACAACTGCCGATGGCGAGCGCTCGCCGATTGGCCGGCCGTTGGGCAATGTGGTCTGCCGCATCCTTGATGCCGATCTCAATCCAGTGCCGGCGGGCGTGCCGGGCGAGCTATGCATCAGCGGTATTGGTCTGGCTCGCGGTTACCTGGGTCGTCCAGCGTTGACCGCCGAGCGTTTTGTCGTCGATCCACTGGGCGAGCAGGGCGCCCGTTTGTACCGTACCGGCGACCGTGCGCGCTGGTCCTCGGATGGCGTGATCGAATACCTCGGTCGCCTCGATCAGCAGGTCAAGCTGCGCGGCTTTCGCGTCGAACCTGAAGAAATCCAGGCGCGACTGCTGGCGCAAAATGGCGTCGCCCAAGCCGTGGTACTGGTGCGGGAAACCGCTGCCGGTGCGCAACTGATCGGCTACTTCACGGCGACCGATGCGCATGAAAATGCCGATGAGCAAATCATTCGGCTGAAAGCTGCCCTCGCTGCCGAGCTGCCGGAATACATGGTGCCCGCACAATTGCTGCGCCTGGATGCGATGCCGCTGAGTCCCAGCGGCAAACTCGACCGCCGCGCCTTGCCCGAGCCGCAATGGCAGGTGCGTGAACATATCGAGCCGGTCAGCGAACTGGAGCAACAAATCGCCGCGATCTGGCGCGAAGTGCTGGGTCTGAAGCAGGTTGGCCTGCGTGATGATTTCTTCGCCCTCGGCGGTCACTCGCTACTGGCCACGCAAATCATTTCGCGCACACGTCAGGCCTGTGACGTCGAACTGCCGCTGCGCACCTTGTTCGAGCACAGCGAACTGGGCGATTACGCCGAACAGATTCGCCTGATCCAGGTCAGCGGCCGCACCAACCCACAGCTGCCGATCAGCAAAGTCGACCGCAGCCAAGCGGTGCCGTTGTCCTATTCGCAGCAGCGCATGTGGTTCCTCTGGCAGATGGAACCGGACAGCCCGGCGTACAACGTCGGCGGCATGGCGCGCTTGCGCGGCGTGCTGCACGTCGAGCATTTCGAGGCGGCGTTGCAGGCGCTGATCCTGCGTCATGAAACCCTGCGCACTACATTCCCCAGTGTCGACGGCATTGCCCGCCAACAGGTGCATGCCGAGACCGGCGTGCGCATGGGCTGGAAGGATTTCTCCAGCCTGCCGGCAGAAGTCCGGGAGCTACAAGTCCAGCAACTGGCCGATGCAGAAGCGCACCAGCCGTTCGATCTGGAAACCGGTCCGCTGCTGCGCGCCTGTCTGGTCAAGACCGCCGAGCACGAGCATTACTTCGTCCTGACCCTGCACCACATCGTCACCGAAGGCTGGGCGATGGACATCTTTGCCCGTGAACTCAGCGCGCTGTATGAAGCGTTCGTCGATGAGCGCGAATCACCGCTCGAGCCGCTGCCGGTGCAATACCTCGACTACAGCGTCTGGCAGCGCAACTGGCTGGAGTCCGGCGAGCGCCAGCGCCAGCTCGATTACTGGACCGCGCAGCTCGGTCGCGAACATCCGCTCCTCGAACTGCCCGGCGACCGTCCGCGTCCACCGGTACAGAGCCATCAGGGCGAGCTGTTCCGTTTCGATCTGAGCGACGATCTCGCCGCGCGGGTGCGGGCGTTCAACGCGCAAAACGGTCTGACCCTGTTCATGACCATGACCGCCGCGCTCGCCACGTTGCTGTACCGCTACAGCGGCCAGACCGACCTGCGCATCGGCGCGCCGGTGGCGAACCGCATTCGCCCGGAAAGCGAAGGGCTGATCGGGGCGTTTCTCAACACCCAAGTGCTGCGTTGCCGGCTCGACGGGCAGATGTCGGTCGGCGAACTGTTCGAGCAGGTGCGCCACACCGTGATCGAGGGCCAGTCCCATCAGGATCTGCCGTTCGATCATCTGGTCGAAGCCTTGCAGCCGCCACGCAGCGCGGCTTACAACCCGCTGTTCCAGGTGATGTGCAACGTGCAGCGCTGGGAATTCCAGCAGAGCCGCACGCTCGCTGGGATGACCGTCGAGTACCTGGCCAACGATGCGCGGGCGACCAAGTTCGATCTCAATCTGGAAGTCACCGACCTCGACCATCGCCTCGGCTGCTGCCTGACTTACAGCACCGATCTGTTCGACGAACCGACCATCGCGCGCATGGCCAGGCATTGGCGCAACCTGCTTGAAGCGTTGATCGCTGATCCGCAGCAACGGCTCAGTGAACTGCCGCTGCTCGACAACACCGAGCAACAGCAGCTGCTCGACAGCCTCGGCATCGAGCCGGGCGAGCATCGTCTCGATCAGTGCATCCATCATCTGTTTGCCGAACTGGCACTGGCGCGCAAAGACGCACCAGCACTGACTTTCGCTGGGCAGACCCTGAGCTACGCCGAACTCGATGCCCGGGCCAATCGTCTGGCTTGGGCGCTGCGTGAGCGTGGGGTCGGCCCGCAGGTGCGGGTGGGTCTGGCGCTGGAGCGTTCGCTGGAAATGGTCATCGGCCTGCTGGCGATTCTCAAGGCGGGCGGCGCCTATGTGCCGCTGGATCCGGAATACCCGCTCGACCGCCTGCATTACATGATCGAAGACAGCCGTATCGGCCTGCTGCTCAGCGATCGGGCGATGTTCGAAGCCCTCGGTGAGTTGCCGCCAAGCGTGGCGCGCTGGTGTTTGGAAGATGACAGCGCCGGGTTGGCCGACTACCCGGCCAGCGAGTTGCCGTTTATCAGCCTGCCGCAACATCAGGCTTATCTGATTTACACCTCCGGCTCGACCGGCAAACCGAAAGGTGTGGTGGTCTCCCACGGTGAAATCGCCATGCACTGCCAGGCCGTGATCGAACGCTTCGGCATGCGCCCGGACGACTGTGAACTGCATTTCTATTCGATCAACTTCGACGCTGCCACCGAACGTCTACTGGTGCCGCTGCTCAGCGGTGCGCAGGTGGTACTGCGGGCGCAAGGGCAGTGGGACGCGGAAGAAATCTGCGGCTTGATTCGTGCGCATCGGATCAACGTCCTCGGTTTCACGCCGAGCTACGGCAGCCAGTTGGCGCAGTTCCTTGCCACGCAGAATGAAGTCCTGCCGGTGCGCATGATCATCACCGGCGGTGAAGCGCTGACCGGCGAGCATCTGCAGCGCATTCGCGCGGCATTCCAACCGGCGCAGTTTTTCAATGCTTACGGCCCGACCGAAACCGTGGTCATGCCGCTGGCCAGTCTGGCGCCGCAGGTACTGGAAGAGGGCGCCGGCAGTGTGCCGATCGGCAGCGTGATCGGCGCACGGGTCGCCTACATTCTCGATGCCGATCTGGCCTTGGTGCCGCAAGGCGCGACCGGTGAATTGTTTGTCGGCGGCGCCGGTCTGGCTCAGGCCTATCACGACCGCCCGGGCATCAGCGCCGAGCGTTTTGTCGCTGACCCGTTTGCCGCTGATGGCGGACGCATGTACCGCACCGGCGACCTGGTGCGCCAGCGTGCCGATGGTCTGGTCGAGTATCTGGGGCGGATCGACCATCAAGTGAAAATCCGTGGTTTCCGCATCGAACTGGGCGAAATCGAAACGCGTCTGCTCGATCACCCTTCGATCCGCGAAGCAGTGGTGCTGGCGCTGGATGCGCCGAGTGGCAAGCAGTTGGTGGGTTACCTCGTTACGGAGGTCGCCGGACACGGCGAAGCGCAACAGGCTGAACTGCGCGAAGCGCTCAAGTCGCACCTCAAGGCGCAACTGCCGGACTACATGGTGCCGACCCACCTGATGCTGCTGGCAAGCATGCCGCTGACCGCCAACGGCAAACTCGACCGCCGCGCCTTGCCGGCGCCGGATCCGCAGCTCAATCGTCAGGACTATGTCGCGCCAAGCAATGAGCTGGAGCAGACCCTGGCGCAGATCTGGTGCGATGTGCTTAACGTCAGGCAGGTCGGCCTCAACGACAACTTCTTCGAACTCGGCGGCGACTCGATTCTGTCGATTCAGGTGGTCAGTCGCGCGCGTCAGCAGGGCATTCATTTCAGCCCGCGCGACCTGTTCCAGCACCAGACTGTGCAGACCCTCGCCGCAGTCGCCAGCCGCACCGAGCAGGTGACGGCCGAGCAGGGTCTGGTGGACGGCGACTCGCGCCTGACACCGATTCAGCACTGGTTCTTCGATACGGACATTCCCCAGCGCCAGCACTGGAATCAGGCGCTGTTGCTGGAACCGACTGTGCGCTTCGAACCGCAACGATTGCAGCAAGCTCTGCTGGCAGTGATCGAGCAGCACGATGCGCTGCGTCTGCGTTTCACTGAAACCGATGATGCATGGCAAGCGACGCATCAAGCGCTGACGAATGAGGATGTGCTCTGGCAAGTCAGCGTCGATTCGCTGGATCAGTGCGAAGCCCTGTTCGCCGACGCGCAACGCAGTCTGCATCTGCACAACGGCCCGTTACTGCGCGCGGTGCTGGTCGATGTTGCGGATGTTCAGCAACGCCTGTTCATCGCCATCCACCACTTGGTGGTCGACGGTGTTTCCTGGCGCGTGTTGCTGGATGATCTGCAAACCGCCTATCGCCAACTCGACACTGCGCAGCCGCTGAAACTGCCGGCGAAAACCAGCGCCTTCAAGGACTGGGCCGCGCGTTTGCAGGCCTACGCCGGCAGCGAATCGCTGCGTGAGGAATTGAGCTGGTGGCAGGCGCAACTGGCCGGGCCGAGCGCTGATCTGCCTTGCGAAAACCCGCAGGGCGGCAGGCAGAATCGCCATGCGCAAACCGTCAGCGTACGGCTCGATGCCGAGCGCACCCGACAGCTGCTGCAACAGGCACCGAGCGCTTACCGCACTCAGGTCAACGACCTGCTGCTGACCGCACTGGCTCGTGTGCTGTGCCGCTGGAGTGGCCAGCCCTCGGCACTGATTCAACTGGAAGAACACGGTCGCGAAACCCTGTTCGACGAGATCGATCTGACCCGCACCGTCGGTTGGTTCACCAGCGCTTATCCGCTGCGCCTGACTCCGCAAAATGTCGAAGAGGCCGCCGGGCAGGGCGCTTCGATCAAGGCGATCAAAGAACAATTGCGCGCCGTGCCGCACAAAGGTCTCGGTTATGGCGTGTTGCGTTATCTGGCCGATGACGGCTGCCGCCAGAGCATGGCCGCGCTGCCACAGGCGCCGATCACCTTCAACTACCTCGGCCAGTTCGACCAGAGCTTCGGCGCCGATGCATTGTTCCGTCCTCTCGATGAGCCAATCGGTGCAGCCCACGATCCGCAGGCGCCGTTGCCCAACGAGGTGAGTGTCGACAGTCAGATTTACGGTGGTGAATTGCTGCTGCGCTGGACTTTCAGTGCCGAGCGTTACGGGGCGCAAACCATTAACGATCTGGCCGACGCCTACCTCGTTGAGTTGCAAAGCCTGATAGCCCATTGTCTGCGAGACGAAGCCGGCGGTCTGACGCCATCGGACTTCCCGCTGGCCAGACTGACTCAGGCGCAACTCGATGCGCTGCCGGTACCGGCCGCGCACATCGAAGATGTCTACCCGCTGACGCCGATGCAGGAAGGCATGCTCCTGCACACCCTGCTGGAACCGGGCACCGGTCTGTACTACATGCAGGATCGTTATCGCATCAACAGCGAGCTCGACCCGCAGCGTTTCGCCCAGGCCTGGCAAGCGGTGGTCGCTCGCCATGAAGCATTGCGGGCCTCGTTCTGCTGGAACGTCGGCGAAGACATGCTGCAAGTGATTCACACGCCGGGGCGCACGCCGATCGAGTATCTGGACTGGAGCGCCGTCGCCGAGACCGAGCAGGAACCGAAGCTGCAAGCGCTGCTGAAAAGCGAGCGCGAGGCCGGGTTCGATCTGCTCAATCAGGCGCCATTCCACCTGCGCCTGATCAAGGTCGGCGCGGCGCGTTACTGGTTCATGATGAGCAACCACCACATCCTCATCGACGCCTGGTGCCGTTCTCTGCTGATGAACGACTTCTTCGAAATCTACACCGCCCTCGGTGAAGGACGCGAAGCGCAGTTGAGCGTGCCGCCGCGTTATCGCGATTACATCGGCTGGCTGCAACGCCAGAGCCTGGCCGAGGCGCGGCAGTGGTGGCAGCAGAACCTGCAAGGCTTCGAGCGCACCACGCCGATCCCGAGCGACCGGCCGTTCCTGCGCGAACACGCCGGTGAAAGCGGCGGCATGATCGTCGGCGACCGCTACACCCGCCTGAATGTCGAGGACGGTGCACGGCTGCGGGAACTGGCGCAGGCACATCAACTGACCGTCAACACCTTCGCCCAGGCTGCATGGGCTCTGGTTTTGCGGCGCCTGAGCGGCGATCGCGACGTGCTCTTCGGCGTGACTGTGGCCGGGCGGCCGGTGGAGATGCCGGAAATGCAACGCACCGTCGGCCTGTTCATCAACAGCGTTGCCCTGCGGGTGAAGATGCCTGCGGACGATCAGCGCAGCAGCGTGCGCCAGTGGCTCAGCGCTTTGCTCGACAGCAACATGCAACTGCGCGAGTACGAATACCTGCCGCTGGTGAATATCCAGGAGCAGAGCGAATTGCCCAAAGGCCAGCCGCTGTTCGACAGCCTCTTTGTCTTCGAAAACGCCCCGGTGGAAGTCTCGGTGCTTGATCGTGCACAGAGCCTGAATGCGACCTCGGATTCCGGTCGCACCCATACCAACTTCCCGCTGACAGCGGTGTGCTACCCGGGCGATGACCTTGGCTTGCACCTGTCCTATGACCAGCGTTACTTCGACGAGGCGACGGTCGAGCGCATGCTCAGTGAGTTCAAGCGCCTGCTGCTGGCGCTGGTCGACGGCTTCCATGGCGACATGGCCGATTTGCCGCTGCTAGGCGACGAAGAACGCGATTTCCTCCTGCACGGTTGCAACCAGAGCGGCCACGACTATCCGCTGGAGCAAAGCTATGTGGCGCTGTTCGAAGCGCAGGTCGCGGCGCATCCGCAGCGCATCGCCGCCAGTTGCCTCGATCAGCATTTGAGCTATGCCGAACTGAATCACAACGCCAACCGCCTCGGCCATGCCCTGGTCGCTGCCGGTGTGCGCATGGATCAACCGGTGGCGCTGCTGGCCGAGCGTAATCTCGACCTGCTCGGCATGATCATCGGCAGCTTCAAGGCCGGCGCTGGTTATCTGCCGCTGGATCCGGGCCTGCCGAGCCAGCGTCTGAGCCGCATCATCGAGCTGAGCCGCACGCCTTTGCTGGTGTGCAGCGCAGCCTGCCTTGAGCAGGCGCAGACCTTGCTCGAAGAGTTTGGCTGTTCGAATCGTCCGCGCCTGCTGATATGGGAAGAGGTCCAGGCATCGGTGGCAGCGACGCACAATCTCGGCATCCACAGTGGCCCGGACAATCTTGCCTATGTGATCTACACCTCGGGTTCGACCGGGCTGCCTAAAGGCGTGATGGTCGAGCAGCGCGGCATGCTCAACAACCAGTTGAGCAAACGTCCGTACCTCGACTTGATCGAGGCCGATGTGATTGCGCAGACCGCCTCGCAAAGCTTCGACATTTCCGTCTGGCAGTTCCTCGCCGCGCCGTTGTTCGGCGCGCGGGTCGACATCGTGCCGAACGCGATTGCCCACGATCCGCACGGTCTGCTGGCGCATGTGCAGGCGCAGGGCATCACTGTGCTGGAGAGTGTGCCGTCGCTGATTCAGGGCATGCTCGGCTCCGAGCGTCTGAGCCTCGACGGCTTGCGCTGGATGCTGCCGACCGGTGAAGCGATGCCGCCGGAACTGGCCCATCAATGGCTGCTGCGTTACCCGGATATTGGTCTGGTCAATGCTTACGGCCCGGCGGAATGCTCGGATGACGTGGCGTTCTTCCGTGTCGACATGGCGTCGACGCGCGGCAGTTACTTGCCGATCGGCACGCCGACCGACAATAACTTGCTGTATCTGCTCGATGGCGCGCTGGAACTGGTGCCTTTGGGCGCGGTGGGTGAGTTGTGTGTCGCCGGGACCGGGGTCGGTCGCGGTTATGTCAGCGATCCGTTGCGCACCGCGCCGGTGTATGTGCCGAATCCGTTCGGCGCGCCGGGCGAACGCCTGTACCGCACCGGTGACCTGGCACGGCGCCGCACTGACGGCGTGCTGGAATACGTCGGCCGGGTCGATCATCAAGTGAAGATTCGCGGTTACCGTATCGAGCTCGGTGAAATCGAAGCGCGCCTGCATGAACAACCGGAAGTGCGCGACGCGGCGGTGGGTGTGCAGGAAGGCGTCAACGGCAAGCATCTGGTCGGTTATCTGGTCGCGGCCGACGCAGCGCTCAATCCGGGCGAACGCCTGGAGCGGATCAAGCAGCGCCTGCGCGCCGAACTGCCGGAATACATGGTGCCGCTGCACTGGCTATGGCTGGAGCAGATGCCACTCAATGCCAACGGCAAACTCGACCGCAAAGCCTTGCCGGCCTTGGAGATCGGTCAGTTGCAGAGCGAGGATTATCTGGCCCCGCGCAACGAGCTGGAGCAGACCCTGGCTGATATCTGGGCTGAGGTGCTGAAAGTGGAAAAGGTCGGCGTGCGCGACAACTTCTTCGAACTGGGCGGGCATTCGTTGCTGGCTACGCAGATCGCTTCGCGGGTACAGAAAGCCCTGCAACGCAATGTGCCGCTGCGCGCGATGTTCGAATGCAGCACGGTGGAGGAACTGGCCGAGTACATCGATGGGCTGGCGGCCAGCGACATTACAGAGGAGAAGGTTGACCGGTTGAATGATCTGATGGCGGAGCTGGAGGGGTTGTAGTTCTCCGGCGCCTGGGCCGGCCCCTCGCTGGCAAGCCAGCTCCCACAGTTTTTGCGGTGAGCACAAATCTTGTGAACGACGTTGAACCCTGTGGGAGCTGGCTTGCCAGCGATGGCGCCGGTGAATTCAACACAAATCACCAGTACATGACTGTACATTTCCATCCTTGACGATCATTAACCGGCAGCTCAGTCTGCCGGTTCTGTTCTTTCTCGCGGAGGTGGTCGATGCCCTTTTTCACGGTTGACGGACAAGCACTGCACTACATTGATCAAGGCACCGGCCCCGCCGTGTTGCTGGCTGGCAGTTATCTCTGGGATCAAGCGATGTGGGCGCCGCAGATCGCCGCGCTGACCCCGCATTATCGCGTCATCGCCCTGGATCTGTGGGGCCATGGCGATTCCGGCAAGTTACCTGAAGGCACGACATCGCTGGACGACATCGCCCGACAGGCGCAGGCCTTGCTCGATCACCTGGACATCGACCGCGTCACCCTCGTCGGGCTTTCGGTCGGCGGCATGTGGGGCACGCGCCTGGCACTGTCCGCACCGCAACGCCTCAACGGTCTGGTGCTGATGGACACCTACGTCGGTGTCGAGCCGGAACCGACCCGGCAGTATTACTTTTCGCTGTTCAAGCAGATCGAAGACAGCGGCACCATCTCTGAACAATTGCTCGACATCGTTGTGCCAATCTTCTTCCGCCCGGGCATCGACCCGCAGTCGGCGCTGTATCAGGACTTTCGCGCGAAATTGAAGGGCTATTCCCCCGAGCGTCTGCGCGAAAGCATCGTGCCGATGGGGCGCATCACGTTTGGCCGCAACGACCTGTTGCCACGGCTGGGCGAGCTGAACCCGGCGACGACGCTGGTGCTGTGCGGTGACCAGGACAAACCCCGGCCACCCTCGGAAGCCCGGGAAATGGCTGAGTTGATTGGTTGCCCGTGTGTGCTGGTGCCGGAGGCGGGGCATATCTCCAATCTGGAGAATCCCGGGTTTGTCACCGAGGCGCTGCTGGCGTTTCTCCGCGAGCGCAACTGACACACCGAGTGAGCTTCATTCGCGAGCAGGCTCGCTCCCACAATTAATCGCATTCTTGCTGAGGGAATGCAGTCAACTGTGGGAGCGAGCCTGCTCGCGAAGGGGCCTCTCAGGTCACCATGCAATCACGAGTGTGAAACTCATCTATAAAAGCATTTGATAAGGGAATGACGTGCAACAGTTCTGGTGGCGTGACCTCAGGGATCTTGAGGACAAGTGGGTTGGGTTGAGTATTGAGGTCAACCGACCGAAATCAAGCAAACCGCCGCTTCATCTGCAAAGTGGTAACAACGGGCGGATGAAGTTGATGCTCAATGAAAGCCCACTCTTCTGGGCGACCATTGCCACCTCATATTACGGTGCTTGGCTGGTTCGCAATCCGCGGCCCGTTCAACTGGAATCGCCATCCGTGCCCCCCATCGTTTCGGCTGACGTTCAGGAGCACTTTGAATTACCCGTCCAAGAGCGCTTCCCGCGCTGGTGTCGCTATTTCATCAACCAGTTGATGAACAATCAGGCGGACTTTCTCTATCCCGGCCACTGGGTGGCGCGCCCTTTATTGCCAGCAGTTAGCCGATACAAACCCGTTGCCGGTCCGGATGGCTGGTATTTTTCCACCCCGGCCGAGGCGTCCAGCCATCTGCCCAACTGGTACGCGCGCGGCGAGGGCATTCTCGACAATGTGCAACCGCACACCGTGCATTGGCTTGATTGGGATTTGGGACACTTGATCGGTCTGCACACGGTGGACCCTTTTGCAGGTCGCCTCAAATGGTGGCGCAAAAAAGCCAGGGAGGGCAGCTTGCCGCCGATCCTGCTCTGGTATGTGGGCGGACTGTGTTCTTACGTGATCATCGATGGACATTACAGACTGCAGGCCGCGCTCGATGAAGGTGTCAAACCTGATTTCATTGTCCTGAGCTCGACCAAAGCCCAGCAAGTCAAACCATGCGAAGCAACGCAACAGCGCGTGTTCGGTTCGTTGATGTTGCAGAACGCGAGACATCCCAAGTTCAACGTTCACACATTCAATCAGGCGCTGATCAATACGTTTGACGACCGTCCCTGGCATTGGGCAGGGACGCACGCTTGGGCCGGTATTCCTTCAGACCAAGCGTGGTGCGCTGAGGTGACAAGCTTTCTCACGGAACAGGGAAACACCGACCACTTGCAGGACATTATCGAGCGGTGTGAGTACTGATAGACCCGCACCGGTCAGTGGTTGTGAAGACTATTTCGGCCCGAGAATCTTCACCAGCTTGTCCGGCGATGGCGCGCCTTGCTGTTGTTGCAACTCGCCTTTGTCGTCCATATAGAAAATCGCCGGGGTGGCTTGCAGTTCGAGGTCTTCCATCAACTGCATGTTCGCCGCGAGTTTGCTCTGCACGGCGACCGGGATGTCTTTCAAGGCCTTGAGGGCGCTGCTCTTACCGGCGCTCTCATGATCTTGCAGGGCCTTGGCCGGGTCTTTCGCCGCCAGCAGTGCGGCTGACTTGCCCGGGCTGTCTTCGCGGATGATGCCGACCATGATGTGGCGCAACTGCACTTTGCCGGCCTTGACCCATGGTCGCGCCTGTTCCCAGAACATGTTGCAGTACGGGCAGTTCGGATCGCTGAACAGGTACACCGTGCGCGGTGCATCCTTGTTGCCGTCCTGAATCCAGTTGCTCGCCTCGAACTTGGCCCAGACTTCCTTGGACATCGGCGCGTAGACCAGTTTCTGCAAAGGCTCGCTGCTCAGGTCCTTGCCGTCGGCGTCGTACAGATTACCCACCACGACGTGTTTGCCGTCCGGGGTCAGGTACAGCGCCATGCCGCGATTCTGGTATTGCGCGGCGTACCCGCGCAGGCCATCGGGGGCGTCGAACTGGCCGACGATTTTCGCGCCCTTGGCTTCGATCTTTTTGATTGCGGCGGGCAGTTCTTCAGCAGCCTGCACCGACGGCAAGTGCAGCAGGGCAGTGCCCAGGGTCAGCGTCAGCAGGTGGCGGAGGCGGGGCATGGCAGTTTCCTTGCAGAGTTGGCCGGGGCAACGGCCTGATTCGGGCTTGAGGGCGAAGTGTCGAAGGTTTCCAGAGCGCGGGCCAGGCTGGCGTTCGACAGTTCACCGACGTGACTGGTCAGCAAGCGACCGTCCGGGCTATAGAACAGCGTAGTCGGTAACGCCATGGAACCCACGGCCTGACCGAGACGGCCGCGGCGGTCGAACAGCACGTTGTTCAGGCTCAGGCCCTGGGTTTCCAGGAACGTTGCCACGCTTTGCATGCTTTCGGCCTGATTGACGAACAAGAACGTCAGATCCGGGCGCTGTTGCTGGGCATTCTCCAGTACTGGCATTTCCCGCCGGCACGGCGGGCACCAGGTCGCCCAGAGGTTGATCACCAGCGGCCCGCCCTGATACTCACTGAGCTTGATGGTTTCGCCAGCGGCGTTGCGCAGGGATATATCCGGCAGGCGCGTACCCTGTTCGTAGATATTCAGCGACAGGGTGGCAAGCAGCCAGAACGCCACGCCACTGACCACGCCGAAGCCCAGCGGGCGGCGCAAAGCGGGCCGGCGCCAGCCGCGATACAACGCCGCCAGCAACAGCACGATGACCCCGGGCCAGGCGAGAAAACCGCCGTCGCGCAGATCGATGATCTGCCACGGGTCATTGCGATAGTGCGACCAGTACAGCGCGACAAACGCAATGCGCGCCGCAAGCATGCCCAGCAAGAACAGGCTGAACAGCGCCGACTCGGGGTTCTCGCCGCCGCGCTTGGCCACTCGCCAGCCGACAAACGTCGCCAGCGCCAAAGCACTGATCAGCAGCAGGTGGTTGAGCGCGATGGCGAAGGTGCCGAGGGTGAACGTCAGCATCAGTTGGCATCTCGGGTGGCGGACCAGCGTTGCAGGAAGGTCTCGGCATCGACCTCGCCGGTGATGCGCTGGCTGCGGCGTTCTTCACCGTCGGCGCCGATCCAGATGAACGTCGGCGGCCCCGGCACTTTATAACGGCTGAGCAGCTCGCGGCTGGCGGCGTTGTCGGCGGTCACATCCAGGCGCAGCAGGCGCACATCGCTCAGGGCCTGCATGACTTTGGCTTCACCAAACACCTTCTTCTCCATCACTTTGCACGACAGACACCAGTCGGCGTAGTAATCGAGCAACACCCACTGGCCCTGAGCCTTGGCCGCGTCGAGTTCGCGTTGCAGTGCCGCCGGTTCCTTGATTGTGCTGAAGGCATCGTGACCCGTCGGCGCCGCGCTGGCGACAGGGCCGGCGCTGTAGACCTGCAATGGCTGATACGGATCATCACTGCCGCCCGCCGCACCGATCACCAACAAGCTGCCCCACAAACCGAGCAACAGGGACAGCGCGCCAAACATCTGTGCGACGCGGCCAAAACCTTCGGATTGTTTCCAAGCGCTGTAAGCGGCGATCAACAGCAGAGCGCCGCACAGCCCCAGCCACAACGACGGGTCCAGTACCGGGCGCAGCATCAACAATGCAGTGGCAAGAAAGAGGAAGCCGAATATGCCCTTGAGCAGATTCATCCACGCGCCGGGTTTCGGCAGGAAACGGTTGCCCACAGTGACCAGCAGCAACAGCGGCACACCGATGCCGATGCCCAGTGCAAACAGAATCAGACCGCCGTGCAACGCGTTACCGCTCTGCGCGATGTACAGCAGCGCGCCGGCCAGTGGCGCGGTCATGCACGGCCCGACCAACAGACCGGACAATGCGCCCAGCACCCCGGCGCCGATCAGGCTGCCGCCGCTGCGGCTGCGCGACGCATGTTCCAGGCGATCACGCAGGGCCACCGGCAGTTGCAGCTCGAAGAAGCCGAACATCGGTAACGCCAGTATCACGAAAATCGCCGCAAACGCACCGAGCAACCACGGATTCTGTAACCACGCCTGCAAGTTCGCACCGAGCAGCGCAGCAATCACGCCCATCGCCGCATACACCAGTGCCATGCAGATCACGTAGCTGCTGGCCAAGGCAAACCCGCGCCGTGGTGTGGCGCCACTGCCGACGATCATCCCGGCGAGAATCGGCAGCATCGGCAGCGAACACGGGGTAAACGCCAACAGCAGGCCAAGTCCAAAAAACACCAGCAGACTCCAGCCCAGCGCCCGTTGTTGCAGACTGCTGGCCAAAGCCTGATCCGGGGCTTCAGCGCCTGTTGTTGCTGCGGCTTTGCCACCCAGATCGATCACCCTGGTTTGCGGTGGATAACACAGACCGGCATCGGCGCAGCCCTGATAACTGACCTTGATCTGACCGCTGGCCGCTGCCGGGATTTTCACTTCCAGCCCTTGGCGGTACACCGGCTGCTCGCCGAAGAACTCATCGCTGTGGGATTCGCCTTCAGGCAACACCGGCTGCAGATCGGCGGCCAGTCCATCGAATTTCAGGCGTTTCTGATACAGGTAGTAGCCGTCGGTGATCTGCCAGAACAGCTGGGTTTCGCCTGAATCCAGACGCTCGGAAGTCAACACGAACGCTTGGTCGACCGGCAAGAAGTCCGGTTTCGTATCGAAAGGATTGTTTCCAGCCTGGGCCAGGCCCGAGATCAGTAACGCAAACAAAACAAAAAAATGACGCATGGAGAAGCCTTGTCCCTGTGCAAGTGAGGTGCACAATGGGCAGCGGCGATTAACCGATGATTAACCGCCATGCCCTTGTCGCAGTGACGTTGGGCGCCATAATGTCAGCTTAATCGGCCAACTGCCTAATCCGCTTTTTTCCTGTGGGATTCACCATGCACGTACTGGTTTGCGAAGACGACGAGCTGATTGCCAGCGGCATCGTTGCCGGGCTCACGGCTCAGGGTCTGACCGTCGAGCACGTCAACACCGCGTCCAAGGCGCGGGCGATGCTCAAGGTCGCCGAATTCGATGTGATGGTGCTCGATCTCGGCCTGCCGGACGAAGATGGCCTCAAGTTGCTGCAACAGTTGCGGCAGAGCGGCCTGGAAATTCCGGTTCTCATCCTAACTGCCCGTGACTCGGTGACCGATCGTGTCGATGGTCTGCAGGCCGGCGCTGACGACTACCTGCTCAAGCCTTTCGACCTGCGCGAACTGTTCGCTCGCCTGCAAACCCTGTTGCGCCGCGTGGCCGGGCGCAGTGTCAACCTGATTGAGCACGGCGCGCTGACCTACGACCCGAGCAGCCGCGAAACCCGACTCGCGGGGCAACCGGTGGACCTGTCGCGCCGTGAGCAGTCGCTGTTGCAGGCGCTGCTGCACAATCGCGGCCGGGTGCTGTCCACCGAGCAACTGAAGGACAGCGTCTACGGCTTCAACGACGAACTGGAAAGCAACGCGCTGAACGTGCATATCCATCATCTGCGCAGCAAGCTTGGCAAAGGCATCGTTGAAACCGTGCGCGGTCTGGGCTATCGCCTCGGGCCTGCCGATGGCGCAGAGCAAGGCAAGTGATGAGTCTGCGACTGCGCCTGAGCCTGACGCTTGGCGCGGCGTTCGCGCTGATCTGGGCGCTGGCGGCGGCGTGGATGCTCAGCGACCTGCGCAATCAGATGATGTTTTCCCTCGACCAGCGTCTGGTGGCCTCGGCGCGCATGGTCGCCGGCTTGCTCGAGCAATTGCCGACGCTGCCGAGCAAGGGCGAGGGCACCCATTTCAGCGCAGAACAGCTGAATATTCCCGGTGGCATGGCTTGTCAGGTCAGCTCATTGCGCGGCGAGATTCTTGCGCGAAGCCATAACAACCCCGAGCAAGCGCTGGAAGCGGAAAAAATGGGCTTCCACGATCAGATGATCGACGGCGCACCGTGGCGCAGCTTCACCCTGGCCCGGGGCGATGTGCGCATCACTACGGCGGATCGGCAAATCGAACGCGAAGCCTTGAACATGTCGATTCTGCTCGCTGCTTCGGTGCCGGTCGGCGTGGCCTTGCTGGGTTGCCTGTGCCTGCTGTGGCTGGGCATCGGTCAGGGTCTGGCGCCACTCAATCGATTGCGCGAGGCGCTGATGCGGCGCAATGCCGACTCTCTTGAACCATTGCAGTTGCAGGCGTTTCCCAGCGAATTGAAGCCGTTGCTGGAAACTCAGAATCAGTTGTTTCAACGCATCGGCAAGACCATCGAACGTGAACGTCGTCTGACCGGCGACGCCGCGCATGAACTGCGCAGTCCGCTGACGGCGATCAAGACCCACCTGCAAGTGGCGCGCATGACCGACGGCAGCGCCCGCGATCAGTCGCTCGCGCGCGCCGAGGAGGGCGCCGATCGCTTGCATCGCACCCTTGAGCAATTGCTGTTGCTGGCGCGGGTCGAAGGCAGTCTGTCGTTTGATGACGGCTCGCAATGCAGCGCCGAACAAGTGGCCAGACTGGCGATCCAGGACGCCACTGGCGGTGAACGGCTGCGGATCAAACTGCACGTGCCTGACGATCTGTCCGCCGCGCCTCTGCAAATGCCTGCCGTGCTGGCGATTGCTGCATTGCGCAACCTGCTCGACAACGCCCTGCGCCACACGTCAGAAGATTGTGCGGTCGAGGTTAGCCTGGAGAGCATCGGCAATCGTGTGCGTTTTGTCGTGCGCGACCATGGTCCGGGCATTGCGCCGGATGACTTGCAGCATCTGACTCAGCGCTTCTGGCGTAACGGACAGAGCACCGGTTGCGGCTTGGGGCTGGCGATTGTCCAGGCGATTGTTCAGCGCTGTGATTGTGCCCTGCATTTCGACAGCCGCCCGGACGGCTTGCGGGTCGAACTGACCATGCCGTTGCAAGCCCTCTGATCTCACCTCAGATCCCCTGTGGGAGCGAGCCTGCTCGCGAATGCGGTAAGTCATTCAACATCGACGTTGACTGGCCTGACGCTTTCGCGAGCAGGCTCGCTCCCACAAATGATCACGTTCTTCCACATCAAATGTAACTTCTCGGCGTTCGCTATCCGTCAGGGTTGGGGCTAAGGTCAACCCAGCTTTGACTCAAAGGATTGAGGGAACTGCGCCATGGAAGCACCCGTCTGCATACGTTCGGCCACCTTGGCCGACACCGGCATCATCAACCGTATTGTCGAGCGCTCGATCCGTATCGGATGTGCACTCGATCACCGCAACCATCCACTTCTGGTCAGCGACTGGCTCAACCGCTCCTCCGCCGATTTCATCAGTAGCCGGCTCGCCGACCCACACTTCTATCTCTGTATCGCTTCGTTCGAAGACAAACCCGTCGGTGTCGGCATGGCCCGGGTCAGTGGCGAAATCCCGCTGTGTTACGTCCAGCCTGAATCCTTTCGCCGGGGCGTCGGCCGGGCGCTGATGCACAATCTCGAAGGTTGGTTGCGCATTCGCGGTGTGCAGCATGTTTACCTCAACAGCACCCGCACCGCCGAGGCGTTCTATCGGCACTTGGGTTACCAACAGGCAGCGCCACCCGGCCTCTCCACCGGCGTGCAGACCGTGCCGCTGCACAAACCTTTGTCCTCACCGGCCTGACAACTCGATCAAGGGTGTAAATCCGTACCGCTCTGAAGCGTTTCCAGAACAGGAAAACCTGCAAGTGCGCCCCGCGACCGGAACGCGCACCTGTTGGTGTGCTGCTTTGGTCACTATCCATACGAATTGAGGGGTCGAAAGATGTCAGTCGCCACCAGTCTTATCGAAGCGTCGTCGGCCCGGGTCGCCTCGGCGCCGGCAGAAACGTTATACGAATTCCACGAATCACCGTTACTGGCGCGCCAGAGTCGCCAGGAATCCAATGCGCGCAGCTATCCACGCCGCATTCCGCTGGCGCTCAAGCGTGCCAAGGGCCTGTATGTCGAGGATGTCGAAGGGCGTACCTTCATCGACTGCCTGGCTGGGGCCGGCACGTTGGCGCTGGGGCACAACCACCCGGTAGTGATTGAGGCGATCCAGCAGGTGCTGGCCGATGAGTTGCCGCTGCACACCCTCGACCTGACTACGCCGGTCAAGGATCAATTCGTCCAGGACCTGTTCGGACTGCTGCCCACGGAGTTGGCGGCACAGGCGAAAATCCAGTTCTGCGGCCCGACCGGCACCGACGCCGTGGAAGCAGCATTGAAACTGGTGCGCACGGCCACTGGCCGCAGCACCGTGCTGTCATTTTCCGGCGGTTATCACGGCATGAGTCAGGGTGCGTTGAGCCTGATGGGCAGCCTGGGGCCGAAAAAACCACTGGGTGCCTTGCTCAGCAATGGCGTGCAGTTCATGCCGTTCCCCTACGACTACCGTTGCCCGTTCGGCCTCGGCGGCGCGGCGGGCGTCAACGCCAATCTGAGCTACCTGGAAAACCTGCTCAACGATCCCGAGGCTGGCGTGCAATTGCCGGCGGCGGTGATCGTCGAAGCGGTGCAGGGCGAGGGCGGGGTGATTCCGGCCGATATCGAGTGGTTGCGTGGCTTGCGCCGAATTACCGAAAGGGCCGGGGTGGCGCTGATCGTTGATGAGATCCAGAGCGGGTTCGCCCGCACCGGCAAGATGTTTGCCTTTGAACATGCGGGCATCGTTCCGGATGTGGTGGTGTTGTCCAAAGCCATCGGTGGCAGCCTGCCCTTGGCGGTGGTGGTGTACCGCGACTGGCTCGACACTTGGCAACCGGGCGCCCATGCCGGCACGTTCCGTGGCAATCAGATGGCCATGGCCGCCGGTTCAGCGGTGATGCGTTATCTGGTAGAGCACAAGGTCTGTGAACACGCCGCTGCCATGGGTGATCGGCTCAGCGAACATCTGCACATCCTGCAACGCGACTTCCCGCAACTGGGCGATATCCGTGGTCGAGGCCTGATGCTCGGCGTCGAACTGGTCGACCCGAACGGCGCGCCCGATGCGCTCGGTCATCCGCCGGCATTCGCGCGTCTGGCGCCGCTGGTCCAGCGTGAATGCCTCAAGCGTGGCCTGATTCTGGAACTGGGCGGCCGCCATGGCGCGGTCGTGCGCTTCCTGCCGCCGCTGGTGATCAGCGCAGCGGAAATCGATCGGGTGGCCGAGATCTTCGGATGCGCATTGGCCGCTGCCACCGCCGCGCTGTAAATTTTTCCGCGCGGCGAACGTTCTTTCTACATACCCCGGCTGCATCCGTTGTGCAGCCGACCTTACAACGATGGAGAACCAGCATGACGTCAGTATTCGACCGCGAGGACATCCTCTTTCAGGTCGTGGTCAACCACGAAGAGCAATACTCGATCTGGCCCGATTACAAAGCTGTGCCGCAAGGCTGGCGTACCGTGGGCAAGAGCGGCCTGAAAAAGGAATGCCTGGCCTACATCGAAGAAGTCTGGACCGACATGCGTCCGTTGAGCCTGCGTCAGAAGATGGATGCGCAAGTCGCGGCGCAATAAGCGACCGGACATAAAAAACCCGCTGGACCAGTGATGGTCAGCGGGTTTTTTCATGTCTTGAATTTGTATTGTCTGCACAGTCTCATCGCTGGCAAGACAGCTCCCACAGGTATTGTGGTTGATCACAAATGTGTGTTCGCCAAAAACTCTGTGGGAGCTGGCTTGCCAGCGATGAACGATGACTCGGTATCAGCCTGACTACGCTCCGCTCAACCCCTTGAGCAACAAATCCACATTCCCCTCCAGCTCCGCCAGCGGATCCGCCGCATCGGTACTCAACACCACCAGGCGGCTGCCGGATTCGGCAATCGCCGCTTTCACCGGCTCCGCTGGCTGGCGATGGTGCAGCACCACCGCCACGTCATTGTCCTTGAGCGTCGCTGTCAGCTTCTTTAATTCATCTGGCGTCCACTCGGCATCAGGCCGTGCGTCCTGTCCAGCCAGTTCAAGGTTGAGGCTGCCAATCAGATAGCCGAAGTGATCGCTCAAGCTCATCACACTCAGGTTGTCCGCCTCGGCCAGGCGCGCTTCGGTGTCTGCGCTGAGTTTCAGCAGACGCTGTTTCAACGCCGCCAGGTTGGCTTCGATCGCAGGCTTGGCGCTCGGCGCCAGGCGCACGAGGTCCGCGGCCATCACATCGGCCATGCGCCCCATATTGTTGCTCGCCAGCCATGGCTGACTGTTCAGGCCATCAACCAGCAGGCCCGGTTGCACGGCAATGCCGGGCAGCGCGCCGTCGACCGGGCGCGCAGCGTCGACTTCGACGATACGAATATTGCTGCGCCGCGCGATCGGGTACAGCGGATCATCGGCCCACAGTGAGCGCAGACCAATCACCGCGTCCGCGTCAGTGGCCAGTTTGCTCAGCGTCGGAGCGCCACGGCCGGTGAAATACGCAGTCTGACGGCTACCCGGAAGGTTGGCCGGCGCCGCGCGTTCGAGTTTGACGTCGGTACCCTTGAGCAATGCTTCGCCCAATCCATAGGTGATCGGTAACGAGGCCAGGACGCGCAAGGGTTTCGCGCTTTCAGCCGCCAGCAGCGGGGTGCAGACCACGCCACACAGGGCCATGGCCAGAGTCAGGTTACGCAGTGAAAAAGCCATTTATCCAAGGTTCCCTTTCAGGCTGGGGACGACGCCGCGCGCAATGGCGGCGAGGGCGAAAGCGATGCCGGCGACCAGAATGATCGCAGCGCCGGACGGAATCGGCAGGTCAAAGACGATCGGCGCGAGAATCCCGCACAGCGTACTTACGGTGGCGATCAGCACCGAACACCAGAAAAATCCTTTGAGCGACTGGCTAAGCAAGCGCGCCGCTGCCGCCGGAATCACCAGCAAGGCACCGACCAGAATCGCGCCAATCACCTTCACGGCGGCGACGGTGATCAGGGTCACCAGAATCACGAACAGGTAATCCAGGGTCTTGACCGCTACGCCACGCACCGCCGCCAGTTGCGGATTGAAACTGGCGAGCATGATGCGGTTGTACAGCGGCAGGGCGAGGGCCATGACCAGCGAACCGACGATCGCCAGCACCGCCAGATCATTGCCGTTGACGGTCAATACCGAACCGAACAACACGTTTTCCAGAATGTGCACGTTGATCTTGCCGGCGAGAATCAGCAGCAGGCTCGCGCCCAGTGCCAGTGACACCGAGAGAAACACGCCGATCAGCGTATCCGGTGCCAGCCCGGTGCGGTTGCGCAGGTAATTGAGCAGGATGCCGAACAGCAGGCAGTAGCCGAACAGGCTGCCGTACGGGCCGGTGTAGGGTTCGCCGAGCAGAATGCCGATGGCGACACCGGTCAACGCGGCATGGCCGACTGCTTCGGAAAAGAATGCAAAGCGCTTGACCACCACCAGCGTGCCGAGCCCGCCCAGCACCGGGCCGATCAGCAGGCCGGCGAGCAGGGCGTTGACGACAAAACCGTAGGCCAGCGCTTCCGGCAGATAACCGGAAGACGCCCAACCCTGGACCATCAAACGAAAGGCTTCGTAACTCATCAGACCGCGCTCCGTGGATGGGTGGAAAACAGCGTCAGCAGACGCTCCGGAGTCAGTGCCTGTTGCGGTGTGGCATCGAACAGCACGCGGCGGTTGAGACCGGTGACCCGATCGGCCAGCCGACCCACCGCTTCCAGATCATGCTCGATCCACAGCACGGTGATGCCCGCCGCGCGCCAGTCAGTGAGCAGACGTTCGAACACCTGGATCCCGGCCTCATCGAGGGCCGACATCGGCTCGTCGAGCACCAGCAATTGCGGTGCCGGGATCAAGCCCTGCGCGAGCAGTACCCGCTGCCGCTCACCACCGGACAGCGCGCCCATGCGCCGCTTGCGCTTGTCCTGCATGCCGACCCGTGCCAGCGCCTCGCCGATGGCACCGGCGTAGTGTTTGCTCAAACCGAGAAAGGCCGGACGGCGTTGACACATGGCGGCCATGAAATCGTCGACGGTCATCGGCAAGCCGCGATCGAACTCCAGCGCCTGCGGGACGTAACCAATGGTACCGGGCTCGCCGGGCCAGTGCAGGCTGAGCTGGCCCTGATGCGGCATCTGCCCGAGCAGGGTCTTGATCAGCGAACTTTTACCACCGCCATTGGGGCCGACCAGCGCATGCACGCTGCCGGGCTGCACCTGGAAGCTGACCTTGTCGAGAATCGTCGTGCGGCCCAAGGTCAGGCTGATATCCGCAAACTCCAGCGCCGGCCCGGTTATCCCCTGTGGGAGCGAGCCTGCTCGCGAATGCGGTGTGTCATTCAACGAAGATGTTGCCTGATCCGGCGCCTTCGCGAGCAGGCTCGCTCCCACCGGGTTATTGGTGTTGTCAGGGATCAGGGTTTCTTTCGACGTCATGCCCCTGACTCCTGAATCGCCCGAACCACGGTGTTGAGGTTGCCGGTCATTTCCTTTTCGTACTTGTCGGCGGTGTATTCGCCGTAGGAAATGTGCGACAGCGGGTACAGCTTCACCCCGGATTCGCGCTGGATGGTGTCGACGTAGCTGGACGGGAAATCCATTTCCGAGAAAATCACTTTCACGTCGAGCTCGCGCAGCTGGTCGATGGTCTTTTTCAGCTGACTTGGGCTTGGCTCGATGCCGTGGGCGGGCTCGACCACGGCCGTCACTTCCAGACCGAATTCACGCAACAGATAGTCGTAAGCCGCATGCACCGTGGCCACGCGCAGTTCTGCGTTCGGTGCCTGGGTCAGTTTGGCCAAAGCGTCGGCGCGCATCTGCCGCAGGCGTTTGCCATAGGCACGCGCGTTCTGGGTGTAGGTCTTGGCGTTGTCCGGATCGATCTTGCCCAGCTCGCGGGCGATGTTGTTGACCTGGGCGATGGAGGCGCTGATCGACAGGAACGTGTGCGGATTGACCACTTTGCCAGCGCCGCGCGCAGCGACACCGGTGGCCGCCAGCAACGGCACATTCTCGTTGGCTTCGATGGTTTTGACATTGGGCGTTTCGCTGGCGGCGATCATCCGGTCGGCGAAGTCGTCATGGCCGACGCCATTGAGCACGATCACGTCCAGCCCGCTGATGCGCTTGATGTCTTCAGCTCGAGGCTCGTAGGCGTGCGGATTGAACCCAGCAGGAATCAGCGGCACCACTTCGGCCTTGTCGCCGACGATGTTGGCGACGTAGCTGTAATACGGATGCAGAGTGATGCCGATACGCAGGCGTTTGCCTTGCTCGGCGCTGGCCAGCGGGCTCAGCAGGCAGGCGCACAGGCCAAGCAGAAACAGGCGTAACAATGGACGGCGAGGAGATGAAATGGACATGGGCAAGCAGTCTTCTCTCGGATAAAGGCGAGGAATCAATGGCGATGTTCGCGGGTAACCCCGGCATCGAATTGCGCGACGATCTGTTTCCAGCCAGCGGCGGACAGCGCCGCGTCGGACAGATCCTCCGCAGGCGCGAGGTCGGCGCTGCGGTTCAGCCAGATGTCCGGCGCCGCGTTGGCGTCAGTGCCGACACGCATCAAAAACGAACCGGCGACATCAGGCGTCGCACTCCGACCGAAATAGGCACGATCGGCGAACATCTGCCATGCGTGACCGCCACGGCTGACCGAACTGGCATCCTGCGCGAACGGCGCGAAACCTTCTTCGGCGAGCATTTGTGGTGTCGGCAGGGCTTTTTGCTCTTCGCGCAACAAGCGGATTTCGTCGAGGGTCACGCGCAGGTCGGCATAGATGCCTTGCTCGGCGGCGCTGAGATCGCGGCGGGCGTCGTACTGGTTGCTGGCGACCGGCTCCGGTTCATGGGAAACCCCGCGCCACGCCACCACCGAGCCGGCGACCGCGAGGATCAGCAGGCACAACAGCAGCACATTGAGGGTTTCATGACCGGCGCCGGCCGGGCGTACCACTTGCGTCGTCGGGCTACTCATGGGGCTTCGATATCCGCCTGGTCGATTTCCACAACGTGGCCGGGGCCAGCGTCGAACAGCACATAGAACTCGCTGCCGGGCTTCTTGAACGTCAGGGTCGAGTCTTCGCCCAGTTTGCCCGGCACCAGAATGGTTTCGTCGTAGCCGATCACGTCGAGCGTCACCCCCGGCGCGCCGCTGCCATCGGAGAAACCGCCGGTGCATTTGATCTGTTCGGCATCGATGGCTTTGCATTCGCACATCGGATTGTGCGCCAGGGCGCTGGCACTGAACCCGGCGCTCAGCACCAGCAGTGCGGCACCAGCCAGCAGGCGGGGGTGGAAGGGTGAGCGAGTCATGGTTTGGCTCCTTGTTTGTTCAGCCACGCAACCGTGGCGGGGGAGGCTTGGCTCAGGGGAATCGCGGCTTGGTGCATGCTGCCGTCCCAGCCTTCCATGGTGATCCACAGCTCGGCGTCAGGTTTGGTCTTTGCCGGGATCGGCATCTGCGTGCCCATGCGGTAAGGGGTACCGAAGAAGATCGTGCCGGCGGCACGCAGACTGCGCGGTTTGCCGATGCGCAGGTAAGTGGCCTTGACCTGTTCGACGCAGGTATCACAAACGGCGGCAGTGAAATCCTTCATATAGCCGGCCGGACCGCTAAGGTGCGGCGCCTCTTCGCGTAACTCGGCCAGACGCAGGCTCCACGGGCCAACCTGAACGGTGCCTATTTCACGTTGGCCCAGGCCGCTGTCGCCGCGAAACAGCGAGGCATCGGCAAAGTATTTCGGCATGAAACCCAGCGGAATCAGCAACAGCAGAACATTGATGTGGAAACGCCACTTGTGCCAGAAACGCGACAGGAGCGACGGCGGTGTGACCGAGATGGCTTTGTTCACAGGCTGGCCTCCGAAGGTTCACGGCGCAGCGCCGGTTGGGCGGTGACGCGGTTTTTCTTGTCCTCGCGTTTCAGCGCATTGGCGGTGGCCAACGCGGTGCGCTTGGTCCAGATCAGCAGGCCGCTGAGGATCATCATGCTCAGCAACAGACCGAAGAAGAACCAGATCAACTTGATCCAGATGCCGCCGAAGTCACCGGTGTGCAGCGGGCGCATGGATTCGGTGACGAATTCCAGCGAGGATCGATCGGACAGCAAGCGAGAAGAAGCCATTTCGCCGTTGTACGGGTTGAGTGTTGCGGTCTGGTACATCAGCGGATACCAGCCGCGGCCGCTGACGCTCATGTGTGAGTAGGCATTGCCAGGCAGATTGACGTAACTGGCCTCCAGCCCCGGAATCTTCTGCTGGGCGATTTCGATGGCGCGGTCCAGGCTGATACGCGGCGGCGGGGTGCCGGCGGCCGAGATCGGCACACTTTCGCGGGACATCGCCGGAATAATCGGTTCGCTGGAAATGGAAATCTGGTTATCGAACAGGATCGCCTTGATCAGGAACCAGATGCCGGTGATCGAGATCACCGCGATGAACCAGATCGACCAGATGCCGCACAGGCGATGAAAGTCGCCCCAGAAGATCCGCGCACCGTGGCGTACGCGCAGGGTCGGGCGCAGAAAACCTTTCCAGAAGCGCTTGTACACCACTAGCCCGGTAATCAGCGACACCAGCATCGGCACGCCGAGCAATGACACCAGATACCAGCCCCAGCTATAGCCATTGGTGAACGGCACCAGCCACCAGCCATGCAGGGCGCGGGTAAAGGCCTTGAAATCGAAGGCTGGCGCGGTGCCCTGAATGACCCCCGTGTACGGATTGACATAGACCGTCAACGAGCGCCCGTCGGGGTAGCTGACTTCGACATCGAGGGCAAAGTGCGACTCGTCCGGACGATTGATGCTCTGCACCAGGGTTTGCGGCTCGGCCTGTTTGATCGCGGCGAGAATCTGGTCGTAGCTAAGTCGCGGCGCATCGTCCGACGGCTGACTGGCGCGCATTTGCGGGTTGGCCAGCCAGACAATTTCCTGGCTGACCACCGCCAGCGTGCCGGTAACACAGACGATCAACACAAAGAACCAGATCGGCAACGCCAGCCAGCTATGCACCAGGAACCACAGTTTGGAACGGGATTTCTTCGACATGATTGCGCGTCTTGATTGCGGTGGAAGGGGCCGGGCTACGGGCTTCGCAGCACGGAACTCCCCCGGGAGGCCGTTCGTGGCTTTTGCCTACGCGAACGGCCTGCATTCCTATAAGACGGATGAGCGAAGAAAATCCCGAAAGCGGATATGAAAGTAAATGTTTCGCAATTACATCGGCAGTGCATTTTTGCCGGTTGATTCGAGGTGAAAAACCTCAACCTTGGTTAAACATCTCCATCGCCCGCTGGCGAATCTGCTCTTCGCTCAGATCCTCTTTGTGCGTGGCGAGAAACCACAGATGGCCGAACGGATCTCTCAAGGTACCGCTGCGGTCACCGTAAAACTGGTCTTTGACCTCGGAGACGCTTTGCGCGCCGGCATCCAGCGCTTGTTGAAAGGACTGGTCGACATCGGTGACATACAGGTGCAAGCCGATCGACACCGCCTGCTGTGGATTGCTCAACGGCCCTTGGTCGCAGGGCGTGCCGAGCATGATCGCGCTGTCGCCGATACGCAGTTCGGCGTGGCCGATATTGCCGTCGGGCATGGTCAGGCGCATGACTTCGCTGGCATTGAAGGCTTTCTTGTAGAACTCGATGGCCTCGGCGGCCTGTTGGATGCCGAGATACGGGGTAATGCTGTGATACCCCTCGGGAATGGGTTTGACGCTCATGACGTTCTCCCTGTTTTTGTTTTCAACAGATGTGGTTACACCGGATTTACCCGGAGCAATCACTATAGAACCGTCCTTGCTGCGCAAATTGTTCGCCGACGAGCAGCGTCATCACTCATCGCGAAAGTGCGGGCCTGGCCCTCGGTCACCGAGCATGTCGCCTTTATTGCGTAACGGACACGCCTCCATGGACAGACAGCCGCAGCCGATGCACCCGGTGAGCTGATCGCGCATCAGCGTAAGTTGCCTGATCCGTTCATCGAGCTCGCGCTGCCATTGTTCAGACAGCATTTTCCAGTCCGCCGCCGACGGCGCGCGATCCTGCGGCAGGATCTTCAGCGCTTCGCCGATTTCCGCCAGCGGTATCCCCAGCCGTTGCGCAACTTTGATCAACGCCACCCGGCGCAGGACGGCGCGCGGATAGCGGCGCTGGTTGCCGGCATTGCGTTCACTCTTGATCAAACCTTTGGCTTCATAAAAGTGCAGCGCCGTGACTGCGACGCCACTGCGCGCCGCAACCTCGCCCACGGTGAGAGGCTTGTGCACCTGGTCTTTGCTGATCATGCTGATCATGCTGAAAATGCTCTTGACCTTGACTTAACTAGAGGTTTTACCCTGCAGCTCTTCGGGTCGCAAGGCTCGCTTCAACATGAGTGGGGGCTTTCCATGAGCAATCGCAGCTTTACCCAATTGATCGAATTTGAAATCGAACCCCGCCAGCAAGCAGCGCTGGTCTCGGCACTGGCCACGCAGACCGAGGGGCTGGCCCAGCGTTACGACGGGTTTCTCAGCGCCAGCGTGCAGGCCAGCGACGACGGCCGCCGCGTGCTGAGCTTTTTGCAATGGCAAAGTCGCGAAGCGGGGGAGGCGGCATTTCGCAGTTTCGAACGCGGCGAAGAGGATTTCTGGCAGTTGATCCGCACCCATCGGGCGAAAACCGTGACCTTCAATTCGTTCCAGGTGCACAGCAGTATCGCCCGCAGCCACGACGACGCGCTGCACTGCCGTTTGCCGGTCAGCCAGTATTAGCGCAAAGCTGATAGCCACTATTGAGAGCGTTGATTTCTGCGCGAGCGTGCCCGGGCGTAGCCTTTCTCCATCGACCCCACATTGCTCGCCAGGACGCTCCCATGAACCGTTTACTGACTGTTTCGCTGATGCTCGCTGTTTCCGTACTCGCCGGTTGTGCCGGCCATGTTTCGCCCGAGCTGCGCCCTTACACCGCTGAAGAATCCCGCGAACTGGCGCTGGAAGCGCTGAACCGCAGCGGCTTGTCGTTCGACGAATACCACGCGAAAAAAGCTCAATTGCTCGGTCAGCCGCAGAAGACTTTTGGCTTCGACCAACAGGGTGAGATGAGCGCCGAGCGTGCCATACAGCTGCACGGTCGTCCAAGCTGAAAGCAAACTGTACTGCTTGAAGTTTTCCCTAACTGTCCGTGGGTTTGCCGGGCCGTGTGGGATAGGGTCAACAGCTGAATGACCCTGGATGGACTGCCTCGATGAACCTCTCGCTTGATCTGCTGTTGGCCTTTGCCCTGTTTGCCCTTGTCACCTCTATCACACCGGGGCCGAACAACACCATGTTGCTCGCGTCCGGAGTGAATTACGGTTTCAACCGCACCATTCCACACATGCTCGGCATCAGCTGCGGCTTCTTTCTATTGGTGGTAGCGGTGGGCTTCGGCCTTGGCGCGGTGTTTCAGGCCTATCCGATTCTGTATACGGTGCTGCGTTATGTCGGCGCGGCGTATTTGTTGTATCTGGCGTGGAAAATCGCCCACTCCGGCCCGGTCGGCGACAGTGCCCACGGCGAGGCGAAACCGATCAGCTATCTGGGCGCCGCAGCGTTCCAGTGGGTCAATCCCAAGGCGTGGATCATGGCAATCGGTGCCATCAGCACGTACACGCCGATGCAGGGTTATTTCTATAACGTCGTGATCATCGCGGCGGTGTTCGCCGTCATCAATCTGCCCAGTGTCGGCCTCTGGGCCGCATGCGGCACGCTGTTGCGCAATGTGCTGAAAGATCCGCGCTGGTTGTGCGTGTTCAATTGGGGCATGGCGGCGCTGTTGGTGATCTCGCTGTATCCGTTACTTCTGGAAAGCTTTCACTGACGCATTGCTTCAATCGCCGGCCCGATGCCTGTTAAGCTCGGTTTCAGGAGCGTTCCTACGCACTTTTAAATGAAGCCCTACTTCTTTAACGGCATCCGATCAGGTATTGATGACGCTCTCGAACCCCATGCACAGCTCACGAGGCTGTGCATTGTCGTTTGCAGATACGAGCCTCCTGATCCCGGAACACGCTCTGCGAGTCCTTTATGAACACACGTCCGTTGTATTTCGATTACGCCGCCACCACCCCGGTGGACGAGCGGGTCATCCAGGTGATGATCGAATGTCTGGGTTTTCACGGTAACTTCGGTAACCCGGCGTCCAGCTCCCACGCTTTCGGCCAGCAGGCCCGGCAGACGGTCGAGCAGGCGCGCCGGCAAGTTGCCGATCTGGTCGGCGCGCAGCCTGAGCAGATTGTCTGGACCTCCGGAGCCACCGAATCCAACAACCTCGCCCTCAAAGGCGTCGCTCAGGCCCGTGGCGTTTGCGGCGGGCACATCATTACCAGTCAGATCGAACACAAGGCCATTCTCGACACCGCGCGGCAATTGCAGGACTCGGGCATTGCCGTGACCTATCTGGTGCCGGACGCCCAAGGCTTGATCACGCCGCAAGCGGTCAGCGAAGCGATGCGTGACGACACCTTTCTGGTCTCGCTGATGCTGGTCAACAACGAGTTGGGCACGGTCAACGATGTCGAGGCGATTGGCGAAGTGGTGCGCAGTCGGCAGGCGTTGTTTCATGTGGATGCGGCGCAAGGCGCGGGCAAAGTCGCGATCGACCTGAGCCGCTGGCCGGTGGATCTGATGTCGTTTTCCGCACACAAACTCTACGGCCCCAAGGGCATCGGCGCCTTGTATGTCGGCCCGCAGGCGCAGCAACGCTTGCAGGCACAGATCCACGGCGGCGGTCATGAAGGTGGCCTGCGCTCCGGAACCCTGGCGACTCATCAGATTGCCGGGATGGGCGCTGCTTTCGCTTTGGCCGCCGACGCATTCGATGAAGAGAAAAAATCCATCATCGCTTTGCGCGAACGCTTGCTCGAACAGCTTTTGAAGTTGCCCGGCGTGCGCCTCAATGGCAGTGCCTCGCAACGTATTCCGCACACCCTGAGCCTGACCTTCAGCGAGGGCGAGTTCAACAGCGCCGCGTTGAACCATTCGATCGCGTTTTCCGCGACGTCGGCGTGTAATTCCGCGAGCAACGCACCGTCCCACGTGCTGCTCGCGCTCGGGCACGATGCGCGGCTGGCGGGGCGCACCATTCGCTTGAGCCTCGGGCGGTTTACCACCGTCGAGGATGTCGACAAGGCCGTTGACCTGATCACAACTGCCTGCGCCAGTGCCCCGGCATTCTGGGCGACAGGGCTTTAAACAGACGCTTTCCATGGCCGCGAAGGCTACGAACAATAACGATGACGCGATTAGCAGGAGACATGATGAGTTCCCACACCTTGACCGAAGGATCGGTGCCTCAGCGCCTGGCGCATACCCGTGAACTGATGCGCCGCGAAGGCATCCATGCGCTGCTGGTGCCGTCCGCCGACCCGCATCTTTCGGAATACCTGCCGGGTTACTGGCAGGGCCGGCAATGGTTGTCGGGTTTCCATGGCTCGGTCGGTACGCTGATCGTCACCGCTGATTTCGCCGGTGTGTGGGCCGACAGTCGTTACTGGGAACAGGCGACGAAAGAGCTCAACGGCAGCGGCATCGAACTGGTCAAGCTGCAACCGGGGCAACCGAGCCCGCTGGACTGGCTGGCCGAACAAACCCCTGAGGGCGGCGTGGTTGCGGTCGACGGCGCGGTAATGGCAGTGGCGTCGGCGCGTACGCTGAGCAGCAAACTCGAAGCACGCGGCGCTCGCCTGCGTACCGATATCGACCTGTTGCAGGAAGTCTGGCGTGAACGCCCGAGCCTGCCGAACGCGCCGATCTATCAGCATCTGCCGCCGCAAGCGACCGTCAGCCGTGGCGAGAAGCTGGCGAAATTGCGCGAAACCTTGCAAGAGCGTGGCGCCGATTGGCACTTCATCGCCACCCTGGATGACATCGCCTGGCTGTTCAACCTGCGTGGTGGTGATGTCTCGTTCAATCCGGTGTTTGTTTCGTTCGCCTTGATCAATCAGCAACAGGCCACGCTGTTCGTGGCGCTGAGCAAGGTCGATGCCGATCTGCGCGCCGTACTGGAGCAGGATGGCGTGACGCTGCGTGACTACAGCGAAGTGGCCGATGCGTTGCGTGCTGTGCCGAGTGACGCGAGCCTGCTGGTCGATCCGGCGCGAGTGACCACGGGGTTGCTGGATAACCTCGAAAGTGGCGTGAAACTGGTCGAGGGCCTCAACCCGACTACGTTGGCCAAATCGCAGAAAAGCGAAGCCGACGCTCAGCACATCCGCAAAGCGATGGAGCAGGATGGCGCGGCGTTGTGCGAATTCTTTGCCTGGCTGGAATCGGCGTGGGGACGCGAGCGCATCACCGAACTGACCATCGACGAGAAACTTACCGCTGCCCGTGAACGTCGTCCCGATTACGTTTCGCTGAGCTTCAACACGATTGCCGCGTTCAACGCCAATGGCGCGATGCCGCACTATCACGCTACCGAAGAAGAGCATGCGCTGATCGAGGGCGATGGTCTGTTGCTCATCGATTCCGGTGGCCAATACCTCGGCGGTACCACTGACATCACGCGGATGGTCCCCGTGGGCACGCCGACGCAAGAGCAGAAGCAGGATTGCACGCGCGTGCTGAAAGGCGTGATTGCCTTGTCGCGGGCACGTTTCCCGAAAGGCATTCTGTCGCCGCTGCTCGACGCCATCGCTCGTGCGCCGATCTGGGCTGACAACGTCGACTACGGTCACGGCACTGGTCATGGCGTGGGCTATTTCCTCAACGTTCACGAAGGTCCGCAAGTGATCGCTTATCAGGCGGCACCGGCGCCACAAACGGCAATGCAGCCGGGGATGATCACCTCGATCGAACCCGGCACTTATCGCCCGGGCCGCTGGGGCGTGCGCATCGAAAACCTGGCGATGAACCGTGAGGCCGGCAGCAGCGAATTCGGCGACTTCCTCAAGTTTGAAACCCTGACGCTGTGCCCGATCGATACCCGCTGCCTGATTGCTGACCTGCTGACCCACGAAGAAAAGCAGTGGCTGAACGACTACCACCGCGAAGTGCGTGAGCGACTGAGTCCATTGCTGGATGGCGCGGCGCTGAGCTGGTTGAACGAGCGCACTGTGGCCATTTGATCGATTTACCCAAGGCGCCGCTCGCGGTGCCTTGGGGCTTGGCTTCAGTCCTGGCGCAATGCCTCTTCCACGAAGTCGAGTCGATCCTGACCGAAGAACAACTGATCGCCGATAAACATGCTGGGGGCACCGAAAACGCCGCGCTTGATCGCGGCTTCGGTGTTTTCCTTGAGTGCGGCTTTGACTGATTCATCGTTGGTCAGCGCGATTATCTCTTGGGGGTCTAAGCCGTTTTCAGTCAGCACGGCAGCAATGGTTTGCGGATCGTTGAGGTTACGACCTTCTACCCAAAGCGCCCTGAACAGGCAATCGACGAACTCCGCGAAACGCTGCGGCTGGCGCATCTGCATGCCAGTGACGGCACGCATCAATATCAGTGTGTTGATTGGAAAGTGCGGATTGAATCTGAGCTGTACGCCGTAGCGTTTGGCGAAACGATCGAGGTCCTGAAACATGTAGCGGCCCTTGGCCGGAATCATTGCCGGCGAAGCGTTGCCGGTGGCTTTGAACACGCCACCCAACAGCATCGGGATGTAGATCAGTTCGCTCTGGGTATCGGCGCAGATTTTCGCTAGCTGAGTGTGCGCCAGATAGGTGGCGGGGCTGCCGAGGTCGAAATAGAATTCCACGGTTTTCGTCATGATCAAATTGCGCTCTTATTGTTGTAATGAGGGAGGAGGGCTTACCAGCGTTCGTTCCAGGGCCGAAGGTCCAGCTCAAAAGTCCAGGCATCCCGTGGCTGACTGTGCAGATACCAATAGTTTTCAGCGATGTGCTCGGGATTGAGAATGCCGTCCTGATCCTTGGTCGCGTATTTCTCGGGAAAGCTGTTGCGGATGAAGTCGGTATCGATCGCACCATCAACTACGACGTGGGCGACATGAATGTTCATCGGCCCCAACTCTCTCGCCATGCTTTGCGCCAGTGCGCGGATGCCATGTTTGGCTCCAGCGAAAGCGGCAAATCCAGAGGCGCCGCGCAACCCGGCCGTGGCACCAGTGAACAGAATCGTACCGCGCTGCCGAGTGACCATGCGCTTGGCCACTTCACGGGCATTGAGAAAACCGGAGAAGCAGGCCATCTCCCAAATCTTGAAATATTTACGCGCGGTTTCTTCGAGAATGCTGCAGGGCACGTTGGCGCCGATGTTGAAAACAAAGGCTTCGATCGGGCCGACGCGGGTTTCGATGTCTTCGATCAAGGCGATGACGTCTTCTTCCTTGCGCGCATCGCAGGCAAAACCATGGGCCTCACCGCCCTCAGCGATGATTGCGTCAACCAGAGGCTGCAATTTGTCGGCGCTGCGCCGGGTCACGCAGGCTATAAACCCCTCACTGGCAAAGCGCTTGGCAATCGACCCGCCGGTGGCATCACCGGCACCGACAACCAACACGACCTTCTTGTTATTCATGGGTGAATCCCTTTGGGTTAACGATCGTTTAGTTAACGAACGTTATGCTAGGATTTGGGCAGCGTCAAGGCGATCTACTTCAGGAGATGACATGCGTTATTCGGCCGGACACAAATCGGAAACCCGCGAACGATTGCTGCAAAGCAGCGCGCTGTCGGCAAAGAAATCGGGGTTTTCCACGGTGGGCGTGGATGGCCTGATGAAAGCCATCGGTTTGAGTGGCGCCGCGTTCTACAGCCACTTTGCATCCAAGGATGCGTTGTTCGCTGCCATCGTCGAGCGAGAGTTGAGTGAAAGTCTTGAGCGCCTTGGTGGCCAGGGCGGTGCAGATCGGCAGCGGCTGGAGCGTTGTCTGAAGCAGTACCTGAGCATGGCCCACGTCGAGCAACCAGAGTCCGGTTGCGCGCTGCCGACATTGGGCGCGGAGATTGCCCGTGCCGATGTACAGGTGCGTGAGCAGGCTGAAGAATGGATCTGCCGCCTTCAGCAGGGCTGGGCCGAGATACTGGAAAGCGAGAGTCTGGCCTGGTCGGTGCTGTCGCAATGCGTGGGCGCATTGGTGGTTGCGCGGATGCTGGCAGCACCGGACGTGCAGCGTACGGTGTTGCGCTCGAGTCACGAGGAAATTACACGTCAGCTCGCTTTGCCGCGAGCCGAGTAGTTATTTGCAGATGACGATCATGCTGCGGCTGGTATAACCGGCGGGGTTCAGGCCGAACGGATAATCGCCAGGTTCCTCGACGACATCCCCGGATTTGGCGATCACCTTGTAACCCTTGGGGGCGCAGGAGTTGGCTGCGCTGGTGTAGCACTTGTCCCATGAGGATGAAAGACCGGAACAGTTGATGTGCAGTCCCTTCTTGCCGCGTTTGACCTGGGTTTCCGAAGTCGCCGCGCAACTCGCGATCGCCAGCAGGGCGATCATTAGCAAAATTCGTTTCATTACCATCCTTAATAGCGGCCGCGAGTCTGGTGCTCGGGTCTGCCTGTATTCGCTCGCGTTTGCAGCGTGGTGCCGTCCTTTGCGAAAAAAATCCATGCCTGGCGATGGGTTACGCAGCTAAACATGGCCTAAATGAGCGCCAATTACCAGAGCCACTTTCGCTACGCTTCAGTCAGCCGCGACAGCAGGCTTTGCTCCGCTACCCATGGTCATGGTTGCGCCCACTGAAGCCAGAATAATGCACAGGATGGCCAGCCATTGTGACAATGAAAGGTATTCCTGGAGAAAAAGCAGGCCTGACAGCGCGCCGAAGGCCGGCTCGATACTCATGAGCGTGCCGAAGGTGCGCGCGGGCATACGCGTCAGCGCGACCATCTCCAAGGTATAGGGCAGGGCGGTCGACAGAATGGCAACGCCGATAGCGACTGGAATCAACGATGGTGTAAGCAGCGCAGCACCGGCATGAACGATTCCGATCGGTGCCACGAACAGCGCGGCGATCATTACGCCGAGGGCTGCCGTCGTCACCCCGTTATCGGCGCCGGCCTTTTGCCCGAATAAAATGTACAGCGCCCAGCAGACCCCGGCGCCCAGCGCATAGCCCGCTCCGACCAGATCAATGCCGACAGTGGTTGCCCCGGTAGGTATCAATAGAAGCAAGCCGGCCGCAGCAAGCGCAATCCATACAAAATCGATGGCTCGGCGAGACGCATATATAGCTACAGCCAGAGGGCCGGTGAATTCCAGCGCAACGGCGATGCCCAGCGGCACTGTGCGCAGCGACATATAAAAGAGGAAGTTCATTCCACCCAATGCCATTCCGTAGACGATCACGGTACGAAGAGACTTGGCGGTCAGCTTTGCACGCCATGGGCGCAGTATCAGCAGCATGATCACGCTGGCAAAGATCAGGCGAAGAGTGGTTGTTCCTTGTGCGCCGATAATGGGGAACATGCTTTTGGCCAGAGAAGCGCCCGACTGGATGGACGCCATGGCTATCATGAGCAGGCAAACCGGAAACAATGTGGAAGCAAGGGAGCGGGGTTGATCATTCATTGCGCGGCAGCATCCAAGGCAAAAACACAGTATTGTTGTGGTAGTGGGCAATATACTGCGCATTGGATGGGGTCGCGTCTATATATAGAAAGCGTTTTTGCTGATTTGAAAGAAAAGCGAAATTAACGGTTGACGGCAGATTCCAGAGGTCTATAATTCGCCCCACTTCCGGCGCAGTCGAAACGGAAAACTCCTTGAGATTCAAAGAGTTACGCGGTTTTCGACAGCGGCTTGCTTCAGGTCATCGAAGTCTGGAAGGAGTTGAAAGAGCAGTGATGTGTAGCTCTTTTAACGGTTCGATCTTCTCGGTCGAAAGCGGAGAAAAAGAGGTGTTGACAGCAGCGATTAACGCTGTAGAATTCGCCTCCCGCTAACGAGAGATCGGAAGCGCAAGTGGTTGAAGTTGTTGAAGAATTCTTCGAAAACTTCTGAAAATAATCACTTGACAGCAAATGAGGCTGCTGTAGAATGCGCGCCTCGGTTGAGACGAAAGATCTTAACCAACCGCTCTTTAACAACTGAATCAAGCAATTCGTGTGGGTGCTTGTGCAGTCAGACTGATAGTCAACAAGATTATCAGCATCACAAGTTACTCCGCGAGAAATCAAAGATGTAACCAACGATTGCTGAGCCAAGTTTAGGGTTTCTTAAAAACCCAAAGATGTTTGAACTGAAGAGTTTGATCATGGCTCAGATTGAACGCTGGCGGCAGGCCTAACACATGCAAGTCGAGCGGATGAGAGGAGCTTGCTCCTGGATTCAGCGGCGGACGGGTGAGTAATGCCTAGGAATCTGCCTGGTAGTGGGGGACAACGTTTCGAAAGGAACGCTAATACCGCATACGTCCTACGGGAGAAAGCAGGGGACCTTCGGGCCTTGCGCTATCAGATGAGCCTAGGTCGGATTAGCTAGTTGGTGAGGTAATGGCTCACCAAGGCGACGATCCGTAACTGGTCTGAGAGGATGATCAGTCACACTGGAACTGAGACACGGTCCAGACTCCTACGGGAGGCAGCAGTGGGGAATATTGGACAATGGGCGAAAGCCTGATCCAGCCATGCCGCGTGTGTGAAGAAGGTCTTCGGATTGTAAAGCACTTTAAGTTGGGAGGAAGGGCAGTAAATTAATACTTTGCTGTTTTGACGTTACCGACAGAATAAGCACCGGCTAACTCTGTGCCAGCAGCCGCGGTAATACAGAGGGTGCAAGCGTTAATCGGAATTACTGGGCGTAAAGCGCGCGTAGGTGGTTTGTTAAGTTGGATGTGAAATCCCCGGGCTCAACCTGGGAACTGCATCCAAAACTGGCAAGCTAGAGTATGGTAGAGGGTGGTGGAATTTCCTGTGTAGCGGTGAAATGCGTAGATATAGGAAGGAACACCAGTGGCGAAGGCGACCACCTGGACTGATACTGACACTGAGGTGCGAAAGCGTGGGGAGCAAACAGGATTAGATACCCTGGTAGTCCACGCCGTAAACGATGTCAACTAGCCGTTGGGAGCCTTGAGCTCTTAGTGGCGCAGCTAACGCATTAAGTTGACCGCCTGGGGAGTACGGCCGCAAGGTTAAAACTCAAATGAATTGACGGGGGCCCGCACAAGCGGTGGAGCATGTGGTTTAATTCGAAGCAACGCGAAGAACCTTACCAGGCCTTGACATCCAATGAACTTTCCAGAGATGGATTGGTGCCTTCGGGAACATTGAGACAGGTGCTGCATGGCTGTCGTCAGCTCGTGTCGTGAGATGTTGGGTTAAGTCCCGTAACGAGCGCAACCCTTGTCCTTAGTTACCAGCACGTAATGGTGGGCACTCTAAGGAGACTGCCGGTGACAAACCGGAGGAAGGTGGGGATGACGTCAAGTCATCATGGCCCTTACGGCCTGGGCTACACACGTGCTACAATGGTCGGTACAAAGGGTTGCCAAGCCGCGAGGTGGAGCTAATCCCATAAAACCGATCGTAGTCCGGATCGCAGTCTGCAACTCGACTGCGTGAAGTCGGAATCGCTAGTAATCGCGAATCAGAATGTCGCGGTGAATACGTTCCCGGGCCTTGTACACACCGCCCGTCACACCATGGGAGTGGGTTGCACCAGAAGTAGCTAGTCTAACCTTCGGGAGGACGGTTACCACGGTGTGATTCATGACTGGGGTGAAGTCGTAACAAGGTAGCCGTAGGGGAACCTGCGGCTGGATCACCTCCTTAATCGACGACATCAGCTGCTGCATGAGCTCCCACACGAATTGCTTGATTCATTGAAGAAGACGATAGAAGCAGCTTTAAGCTCCAAGCTGATAGCTCTGAGCTAACAGTTACAAGCTCGAAATTGGGTCTGTAGCTCAGTTGGTTAGAGCGCACCCCTGATAAGGGTGAGGTCGGCAGTTCGAATCTGCCCAGACCCACCAATTTTGTTATGGGGCCATAGCTCAGCTGGGAGAGCGCCTGCCTTGCACGCAGGAGGTCAGCGGTTCGATCCCGCTTGGCTCCACCATAAACTGCTTCGAAGTTTGAGAGTTTAGAAATGAATATTCGAGCTGAATATTGATTTCTAGTCTTTTGATTAGATCGTTCTTTAAAAATTTGGGTATGTGATAGAAAGATAGACTGAACGTTACTTTCACTGGTAACGGATCAGGCTAAGGTAAAATTTGTGAGTTCTCTTAGTTGAGAAATTCGAATTTTCGGCGAATGTCGTCTTCACAGTATAACCAGATTGCTTGGGGTTATATGGTCAAGTGAAGAAGCGCATACGGTGGATGCCTTGGCAGTCAGAGGCGATGAAAGACGTGGTAGCCTGCGAAAAGCTTCGGGGAGTCGGCAAACAGACTTTGATCCGGAGATGTCTGAATGGGGGAACCCAGCCATCATAAGATGGTTATCTTGTACTGAATACATAGGTGCAAGAGGCGAACCAGGGGAACTGAAACATCTAAGTACCCTGAGGAAAAGAAATCAACCGAGATTCCCTTAGTAGTGGCGAGCGAACGGGGACTAGCCCTTAAGTGGCTTTGAGATTAGCGGAACGCTCTGGAAAGTGCGGCCATAGTGGGTGATAGCCCTGTACGCGAAAATCTCTTAGTCATGAAATCGAGTAGGACGGAGCACGAGAAACTTTGTCTGAATATGGGGGGACCATCCTCCAAGGCTAAATACTACTGACTGACCGATAGTGAACTAGTACCGTGAGGGAAAGGCGAAAAGAACCCCGGAGAGGGGAGTGAAATAGATCCTGAAACCGTATGCGTACAAGCAGTGGGAGCAGACTTTGTTCTGTGACTGCGTACCTTTTGTATAATGGGTCAGCGACTTATTTTCAGTGGCGAGCTTAACCGAATAGGGGAGGCGTAGCGAAAGCGAGTCTTAATAGGGCGTCTAGTCGCTGGGAATAGACCCGAAACCGGGCGATCTATCCATGGGCAGGTTGAAGGTTAGGTAACACTGACTGGAGGACCGAACCGACTACCGTTGAAAAGTTAGCGGATGACCTGTGGATCGGAGTGAAAGGCTAATCAAGCTCGGAGATAGCTGGTTCTCCTCGAAAGCTATTTAGGTAGCGCCTCATGTATCACTGTAGGGGGTAGAGCACTGTTTCGGCTAGGGGGTCATCCCGACTTACCAAACCGATGCAAACTCCGAATACCTACAAGTGCCGAGCATGGGAGACACACGGCGGGTGCTAACGTCCGTCGTGAAAAGGGAAACAACCCAGACCGTCAGCTAAGGTCCCAAAGTTATGGTTAAGTGGGAAACGATGTGGGAAGGCTTAGACAGCTAGGAGGTTGGCTTAGAAGCAGCCACCCTTTAAAGAAAGCGTAATAGCTCACTAGTCGAGTCGGCCTGCGCGGAAGATGTAACGGGGCTCAAACCATACACCGAAGCTACGGGTATCACCTTCGGGTGATGCGGTAGAGGAGCGTTCTGTAAGCCTGTGAAGGTGAGTTGAGAAGCTTGCTGGAGGTATCAGAAGTGCGAATGCTGACATGAGTAACGACAATGGGTGTGAAAAACACCCACGCCGAAAGACCAAGGTTTCCTGCGCAACGTTAATCGACGCAGGGTTAGTCGGTCCCTAAGGCGAGGCTGAAAAGCGTAGTCGATGGAAAACAGGTTAATATTCCTGTACTTCTGGTTATTGCGATGGAGGGACGGAGAAGGCTAGGCCAGCTTGGCGTTGGTTGTCCAAGTTTAAGGTGGTAGGCTGAGATCTTAGGTAAATCCGGGATCTTAAGGCCGAGAGCTGATGACGAGTGTTCTTTTAGAACACGAAGTGGTTGATGCCATGCTTCCAAGAAAAGCTTCTAAGCTTCAGATAACCAGGAACCGTACCCCAAACCGACACAGGTGGTTGGGTAGAGAATACCAAGGCGCTTGAGAGAACTCGGGTGAAGGAACTAGGCAAAATGGCACCGTAACTTCGGGAGAAGGTGCGCCGGTGAGGGTGAAGGACTTGCTCCGTAAGCTCATGCCGGTCGAAGATACCAGGCCGCTGCGACTGTTTATTAAAAACACAGCACTCTGCAAACACGAAAGTGGACGTATAGGGTGTGACGCCTGCCCGGTGCCGGAAGGTTAATTGATGGGGTTAGCTAACGCGAAGCTCTTGATCGAAGCCCCGGTAAACGGCGGCCGTAACTATAACGGTCCTAAGGTAGCGAAATTCCTTGTCGGGTAAGTTCCGACCTGCACGAATGGCGTAACGATGGCGGCGCTGTCTCCACCCGAGACTCAGTGAAATTGAAATCGCTGTGAAGATGCAGTGTATCCGCGGCTAGACGGAAAGACCCCGTGAACCTTTACTATAGCTTTGCACTGGACTTTGAATTTGCTTGTGTAGGATAGGTGGGAGGCTTTGAAGCGTGGACGCCAGTTCGCGTGGAGCCATCCTTGAAATACCACCCTGGCAACTTTGAGGTTCTAACTCAGGTCCGTTATCCGGATCGAGGACAGTGTATGGTGGGTAGTTTGACTGGGGCGGTCTCCTCCTAAAGAGTAACGGAGGAGTACGAAGGTGCGCTCAGACCGGTCGGAAATCGGTCGTAGAGTATAAAGGCAAAAGCGCGCTTGACTGCGAGACAGACACGTCGAGCAGGTACGAAAGTAGGTCTTAGTGATCCGGTGGTTCTGTATGGAAGGGCCATCGCTCAACGGATAAAAGGTACTCCGGGGATAACAGGCTGATACCGCCCAAGAGTTCATATCGACGGCGGTGTTTGGCACCTCGATGTCGGCTCATCACATCCTGGGGCTGAAGCCGGTCCCAAGGGTATGGCTGTTCGCCATTTAAAGTGGTACGCGAGCTGGGTTTAGAACGTCGTGAGACAGTTCGGTCCCTATCTGCCGTGGACGTTTGAGATTTGAGAGGGGCTGCTCCTAGTACGAGAGGACCGGAGTGGACGAACCTCTGGTGTTCCGGTTGTCACGCCAGTGGCATTGCCGGGTAGCTATGTTCGGGAAAGATAACCGCTGAAAGCATCTAAGCGGGAAACTTGCCTCAAGATGAGATCTCACTGGAACCTTGAGTTCCCTGAAGGGCCGTCGAAGACTACGACGTTGATAGGTTGGGTGTGTAAGCGCTGTGAGGCGTTGAGCTAACCAATACTAATTGCCCGTGAGGCTTGACCATATAACACCCAAGCAATTTGCTGACCTGAAAAGGCACCAGATTGCGGTGTGTGAAGACGAAACGAACCGAAAGTTCGAAATTCACAAACACCTAGCTGTCACATACCCAATTTGCTGAAGCGAGGCCGTCTGGTCCCGAGTCAGTACCCGAATTTCTTGACGACCATAGAGCGTTGGAACCACCTGATCCCATCCCGAACTCAGCAGTGAAACGATGCATCGCCGATGGTAGTGTGGGGTTTCCCCATGTGAGAGTAGGTCATCGTCAAGATTAAATTCCGAAACCCCAATTGCGAAAGCAGTTGGGGTTTTGTTTTGCCTGCGAGAAAGTTTTTAGCCTGCCACCGGGGAAATTCATCCTGAAGTGGATGGCGAGTTTTGGTATGGTGCAGCTCGTTTTTTAACGGACTGATGTCCTGCCCACGGATCGGCACTCATTTACGTCTAAGAGTTGCTGTAGAAATGCCTGAACCAATCCCGATCAAGGACCATGAAAAAGAGACGAGGCTGGTCAACAAACGCTTGATTGCCTGTGCTCTGTTCGTGTTCGCCATCAGCTGCGCTTTGGTGGTGCGCCTGTACATTCTCCAGGTCGTGGAATTCGATTACCACTCGACCATCTCCGAAAACAACCGTGTCCATGTCCTGCCGATACCGCCGACGCGGGGATTGATCTACGACCGCAACGGCGTATTACTCGCCGACAACCGTCCCAGCTACAACCTGACCATCACCCGTGAGCGTGCAACCGACGTCAATCAAGAATTGGACGAAGTCATCAACTTGCTGCACTTGCCTGCTGAAGACCGCACGGTATTCGACAAGGCGATGAAGCAATCCCGGCATCCATTCACACCGGTCACACTGTTTTATGAGCTGACGGAAGAGCAGATCGCCGTCCTGGCGGTGAACGAATTTCGCTTGCCGGGCATTGATGTCGAACCGCAGTTTGTCCGGCACTATCCTCTCGGCGCACATTTCGCTCATTCGATCGGTTATGTCGGTCGGATCAATGAAAAGGAAGCTAAAACCCTCGACTCCGTGGAATACCGAGGTACGCAGTCCATTGGTAAAACCGGTATCGAGCGTTTCTATGAGGCGCAGTTACACGGCCATGTCGGTTACGAAGAAGTCGAGACCAATGCTCAAGGCCGCGTGCTACGGGTACTCAAGCACACCGATCCGGTGCCAGGCAAAAACATCGTCCTGAGCCTCGATGTAAAGCTGCAGGAAGCTGCCGAAGCTGCTTTGGGAGACCGTCGTGGTTCAGTGGTAGCTCTCGACCCGTCCACCGGAGAAGTGCTGGCGATGGTCAGCAATCCGAGTTTCGATCCGAATCTGTTCGTCACCGGGATCAGTTCGAAGGAATATTCAGCGCTGCGGGATTCCATTGATCGGCCATTGTTCAACCGCGTGTTGCGTGGTCTGTACGCCCCGGGCTCGACGATCAAGCCGGAAGTCGCTATCGCTGGTCTGGACGCCGGCGTCGTGACCCCGCAGACCCGCGTATACGATCCCGGCTATTACCAATTACCGGACTTCGATCACAAGTATCGCAACTGGAACCACAGCGGTGATGGCTGGGTGGACATGGACGCGGCGATCATGCGTTCCAACGACACCTACTTCTATGATCTGGCGCACAAGCTTGGCATCGATCGTCTGCACGACTACATGGCGATGTTCGGCCTTGGTGAAAAAGTCTCGCTGGACATGTTTGAAGAGTCCCCCGGTCTGATGCCGTCGCAAGCGTGGAAACGCGCTACACGGCGACAGGCCTGGTATCCCGGCGAGACGGTTATTCTCGGCATCGGCCAGGGATACATGCAGGTCACACCGCTGCAATTGGCCCAGGCCACTGCCCTGATCGCCAATAAGGGGATATGGAATCGGCCGCATTTGGCCAAGTCGGTCGACGGTGTAGCTCCGGTTGATGAGCATCCAATGCCAAATATCCTGCTTAAAGATCCGCGGGATTGGGAGCAGGTCAACCACGGTATGCAGATGGTCATGCACGATGCTCGAGGCATTGCCCGTGCGGCCGCTGCGGGGGCGCAATATCGCATCGCCGGCAAGAGTGGTACGGCGCAGGTGGTGGCGATCAAGCAGGGTGAGCGTTACAACCGCGAGAAAACCCTTGAGCGCCACCGTGACAACGCCCTGTTTGTAGGATTCGCACCGGCCGAGCATCCGAAGATCGCCATCTCGGTAATGATCGAGAACGGCGAGGCGGGTGGTCGTGTTGCCGGTCCAGTAGTGCGGCAGATCATGGACGCCTGGTTACTCGATCAGGATGGTCACCTTAAACCTCAATACGCTGCGCCGAGCAAAGCGCCGGGCGATCCTCACGTCTGAGGCGTAACGGTTCACAGCACAGGCTCCGTAAGCGGAGCCTGTGATTACGCACCGGGTACCGGGCAGCTCATATCACCTTCCTCACATTTCAAATACTGCTTGAGGGTTTCTACTCTGGCCTTGGTTACGTCTGTAAGACAACTACTGTAAACCAATGGATACACACTCCCGCCTGCCACCCCAGAAGCCGAAAACTTGCACTCGGCATCCCGAAAGCTGACCCACGCCCGCTGCGCGTTGACCAGCAGCTTCTTTCCGTCCGGGTTGTCCTTCAGGCGTCCGGTGATCTGCTGATAGAGCGTATTCAGTTCCTTGTCTGCCGCTTTGAAGGCTTGCCCCGCGCATTGATTCATCGTCGACTGATCGCTGGCGTTGGCGCAATCAACGGCGGCATGGGCGAAAGGGGCAAACAAAAAGGGCGCAGAGGCCAGAAGCAGACGCACTGACATAAGATTCTCGCTGTATCGAGTGGAAAGAGTGTATCGAGTGTTATGTACGTAGCCGGGAGGCCTCAAGCAAGCGATCCGCAGTGGCGGTGATTTCCTCGCCTTCATGCAACTGCTCCAGCCAGTGCTCGGGAATCGCCCGAGCGCCGTAGTAAGTACCGGCCAACTGACCCACGATAGCAGCTGTGGTATCCGCATCATCACCGAGATTGGCTGCTTTCAGTATCGCGTCAGCGTACGTTTGCGTGTGATGGAAGCACCACAAAGCGGCTTCCAATGATTGCACGCTATAGCCGCTGCCCTTGATTTCGTTTTCTTTTTTGCCGAGATACTCACCCCGCGCGATCGCAACCACCTTGGGTTGCGAATACTCTGCAAGTAGCGATTGGCGCAGTTGCGTTTTGTCGGCTCCCTCAAGCGCTCGTGCGATCAGATCAGCCAGCAATTGGCAGCACTCGATTGCCTCCGGCGCCGCATGGGTTGTGCGCGAACTGTCGGCAGCGTGGATCTGGATCTGTCTAGCGTCGGGAAAATAAAACAGTACGACAGGAGCCAATCGCATCAGCGACCCGTTGCCAGCAGTCAATGGATCAGTCGACCCCGCGAAAGGCTTCCCGGTTCGCTGAAACTGTTCCAGCGCCTGGCTCACGGTCATGCCGATGTCGAAACATTCCCCGGTGGAGCTCAGATATCCCCATTTCCACCAATTGAGATAGCGGCCCATCTGATCAGCCGCGTCGAAACCGTTTTTGCGCAGCAGGCTCTCGGCCAGGCAGAGTGCCATTGAGGTGTCATCGGTCCATTGCCCTGGCTTGAGCTGGAACGGGCCACCGCCGACCATGTCGCTCAGCGGCTGGAATGATCCTCGCGGCTGGAACTCAACTGTTGTGCCGACCGCATCGCCGCAAGCCAGGCCGAGGAGGGCGCCGCGATACCGATCGGCAAGAGAGGGCTGCATGATTCGTCCTTGTTTCTGCGGATTCGCTGGAAAGATAACAGGTCAAGCGGCGCCGATCACAGAGCGCAAACTACCGCAGGATGTGTCTGCTCGGATCGATGCCTGCAGCGCCTGGATACAACTTCGCATTGGACATGTGGTCATACAAGCCTAGTGTTCAGAACAGGAGGTGACGTATGAAACCAGTACCTAACAGTTTCGAACGCAAGATCACGCTCAAGGCGTCGCGTTCCCATGTCTGGCGCGCATTGGTCGATGCAGAGGCGTTCGGCCAGTGGTTTGGCGTGGCACTTGAGGGCCGGCGCTTCATTGCCGGTGAGTGGACGCAGGGCCAGGTCACGTACCCCGGTTATGAACACGTATTGTGGAATGTGCTGATCGAGCGGGTCGAGCCGCAGCAGTTGTTTTCTTTCCGCTGGCACCCGTATGCGGTCAACCCGAAGATCGACTACTCGCAAGAGCCGACCACGCTGGTCAAGTTCGAATTGCAGGACTTCGAGGACGGCACTCTACTCAAGGTCTCGGAGTCCGGCTTCGCGCACATCCCTGATATCCGTCAGAAAGAAGCGTATTACATGGACAGTCGCGGCTGGGAGGAGCAGTTGAGCAGGCTTGAACAGTTTCTCGCCGAAAGCGCCAGGGCTCGTGAAAGCGGCGGTGCCTGACGGACCTAGGGGTTTTCGGAAGTGTTTGTATGGCGAATGTCTTACACGCATTGGTAGCTTTTACGACTATTGCTGATTGGATCCACTGGGTAATCTACACACATCAACTGAGACACAGGGAGTGTTTCAGGATCATGGACGATCGACCATCGCAAGGATCGCTGCCGACAGGGAGTCGATAATGGTCTTGGGAAAAACCCGCTTCGGCGGGTTTTTTTTCGCCTGAATGTAGGAGCCGCCGAAGGCTGCGATCTTTTGATTCTGCTTTTAAAAGCCAAGTCAAAAAGATCACAGCCTGCGCGAATGTCATCCCGTCACGAAGCAATCAACTGCCGCAACACATAATGCAGGATCCCCCCGGATTTGAAGTACTCGACCTCATTCAGCGTATCAATGCGGCACAAGACTTCGATTCTCTCCTGACGCCCATCCTCCCGAGTGATAACCAGCGGCAGGTTCATCCGCGGCCTCAGCTCGACGCCGGTCAATCCCAGAATCTCGAACGTCTCTTTGCCGGTCAGATTGAGACTCTTGCGATTCTGATCAAGCTTGAACTGCAACGGCAGCACACCCATGCCGACCAGATTAGAGCGGTGAATACGTTCGAAGCTCTCCGCAATCACCGCTTTGACGCCCAGCAGATTTGTGCCTTTCGCCGCCCAGTCACGGCTCGACCCGGTGCCGTACTCCTGACCGGCAATCACCACCAACGGCGTACCCGAAGCCTGATATTTCATCGCTGCGTCATAGATCGCCATTTTTTCCCCGGTGGGAATGTAAAGGGTGTTGCCACCTTCCTCGCCACCCAGCATCTCGTTGCGAATACGGATGTTGGCAAAAGTACCGCGCATCATCACTTCATGATTGCCGCGACGGGAACCGTAGGAGTTGAAGTCGCGCGGCTCCACGCCTTTTTCCTGCAGGTATCGCCCGGCCGGGCTGTCGATCTTGATGTTGCCGGCGGGGGAGATGTGGTCGGTGGTCACTGAATCGCCGAGCAAGGCCAAGACCCGCGCGCCTTTGACGTCTTTGACTTCCGGCAGAGGGCCGGAAATGTCGTCGAAGAAAGGTGGATGCTGAATGTAGGTCGAATCGTCCTGCCACACGTAAGTCGCCGCTTGCGGCACCTTGATGGCCTGCCATTGCTCATCACCGGCAAACACTTCGGCGTATTCCTTGTGGAACATCGCCGTGTTGACCTGATTCACCGCTTCGGCGATTTCCCGGCTGCTCGGCCAGATATCGCGCAGGTACACCGGATTGCCCTGCTGATCCTCACCCAGCGGTTCGCTGCTGATGTCGGTGCGAACGCTGCCAGCCAGTGCGTAGGCGACGACCAGCGGAGGCGAGGCCAGCCAGTTGGTCTTCACCAGTGGGTGCACGCGGCCTTCGAAATTGCGGTTGCCGGACAAGACCGACGCGACGGTCAGATCGGCTTTCTGAATGGCTTTCTCGATCGGCTCCGGCAGTGGCCCGGAGTTGCCAATGCAGGTGGTGCAACCGTAGCCAACTAACGAAAACCCGAGCTGATCAAGGTATTGAGTCAGCCCGGCAGCCTTGTAATAGTCGGTGACGACTTTCGAACCGGGGGCCAGTGAGCTTTTGACCCAAGGCTTGCGCGTCAGACCTTTCTCGACAGCTTTTTTCGCCAGCAGTCCAGCAGCCATCATCACGCTCGGGTTGGAGGTGTTGGTGCAGGAGGTAATCGCGGCGATGACCACTGCACCGTTTTTCAGGCGATAGGTCTTGCCCTCGTATTCGTAGTCCGCTTCGCCCACCAGATCGGCGTTGCCCACTGCTACGCCGCCGCCACCCTCGCTTTCCAGGCGTCCTTCTTCCTTGCTGGTGGGTTTGAATTGCAGGTCGATGAAATCACTGAAGGCCTGCGCGACGTTCGGCAGGGAGACTCGATCCTGCGGACGTTTCGGTCCGGCCAGGCTGGCCTCTACGCTGCCCATGTCCAAGGCCAGGCTGTCGGTGAACACCGGCTCCTGACCCGGCAGACGCCACAGGCCTTGAGCCTTGGTGTAGGCCTCGACCAGTTTCACCACTTCCGGCGGCCGGCCGGACAGGCGCAGGTATTCCAGCGTGACATCGTCGACCGGGAAGAAGCCGCACGTCGCACCGTATTCCGGGGCCATGTTGGCGATGGTTGCGCGGTCGGCCAGTGGCAGATCGGCGAGACCATCGCCATAGAACTCGACGAATTTGCCGACTACGCCTTTCTTGCGCAGCATCTGCGTTACGGTCAGCACCAGATCGGTGGCGGTGATGCCTTCCTTGAGTTTGCCGGTGAGTTTGAAGCCGATCACTTCCGGAATCTGCATCGATACCGGTTGCCCAAGCATCGCCGCTTCCGCTTCGATCCCGCCCACGCCCCAGCCGAGTACGCCGAGGCCGTTGATCATGGTGGTGTGGGAGTCGGTGCCGACCAGCGTGTCGGGGAACGCGTAGGTGCGGCCATCCTCGTCTTTGGTCCAAACGGTGCGGCCGAGATATTCGAGGTTGACCTGGTGGCAGATGCCGGTACCCGGCGGGACCACGCTGAAGTTATCGAACGCACTCTGGCCCCAGCGCAGAAAGGCATAGCGCTCGCCGTTGCGTTGCATTTCGATGTCGACGTTCTGTTCAAACGCACTGGCGCTGCCAAACTTGTCGACCATCACCGAGTGGTCAATCACCAGGTCCACCGGCGACAACGGATTGATCCGCTGCGGATCGCCGCCGGCCTTGGCCATTGCCGCACGCATGGCGGCGAGATCGACCACGGCGGGGACGCCGGTAAAATCCTGCATCAATACACGGGCAGGGCGGTACTGGATTTCCCGATCAGAGCGGCGCTCCTTGAGCCAGGCGGCGATGGCTTTGAGGTCAGTGCCGGTGACGGTTTTTTCGTCTTCCCAGCGCAGCAGATTTTCCAGCAGGACCTTCAACGACATCGGCAGCTTGTCGAGGTCGCCCAGGCTTTTGGCGGCTTCCGGCAGGCTGAAATAATGGTAGGTCGTGGCATCGATTTGTAGGGTTTTCAGTGACTTCAGACTATCGAGGGACGGCATTACGATCACTCCTTTGAGTCCGCACGGCTACGGACTGAGGGGACGGGCAGAGCATTAAACCTAGCCCTGTTTTGAGTAGCTGGCTAATAACTGGACTCTATCGGCGCAACCATGGTTCCGACTTCAGCTATCATGCGCCGGTTTTCGTGACAGGCATTGCGGCAACGCAAGGCTTGAGCATCGCGCACCGGTCGAATGATCGACCGCTGCCCAGGAGTAAGAATGAACACCCTATTCATGCATTGCCGGCCAGGCTTCGAAGGCGAAGTCTGTTCGGAGATTTCCGATCTCGCCGCCCGTCTCAATGTCGCCGGTTACGCCAAAGCCAAAACCGCCACGGCCTGCGCCGAGTTTGTCTGCACTGAAGCCGACGGCGCCGAACGCCTGATGCGCGGTCAGCGTTTCGCCGAATTGATCTTCCCTCGGCAGTGGGCGCGGGGCTTTTTCATTGATCTGCCGGAAAACGATCGCATCAGCGTAATCCTCGCGCACATGGCCGATTTCCCGGTGTTTGGCAGTCTGTGGCTGGAAGTGGTCGATACCAATGACGGCAAGGAACTGTCGAATTTCTGCAAAAAATTCGAAGGCCCGCTGCGCAAGGCGCTGACCGCCGCTGGCAAACTGGTGGAAGACGCCAGCAAGCCGCGTTTGTTGCTGACCTTCAAGAGTGGCCGCGAAGTGTTTCTCGGCATGGCCGATGCCGGCAATTCGGCGATGTGGCCGATGGGCATTCCGCGCCTGAAGTTTCCTCGCGAGGCGCCGAGCCGGTCGACCTTGAAGCTGGAGGAGGCGTGGCACCACTTCATTCCACGTGATCAGTGGGAAGATCGCCTGCACAGCGACATGACCGGCGTTGACCTCGGCGCCGCACCGGGCGGCTGGACCTGGCAACTGGTCAACCGGGGCATGCTGGTGACGGCGATCGACAACGGCCCGATGGCTGAAAGCCTGATGGAAACCGGATTGGTCCAGCATCTGATGGCGGACGGTTTTACCTTCAAGCCGAAGCAGCCGGTGGACTGGATGGTTTGCGACATCGTCGAGAAACCGGCGCGCAACGCGGCGATGCTGGAAGAGTGGATCGGCGAGGGGCATTGCCGCGAGGCGGTGGTCAACCTGAAGCTGCCGATGAAACAGCGTTATGCCGAAGTGAAACGTCTGCTCGAGCGCATTGCCGATGGTTTCAAGGCTCGTGGGATCAAGGTTGATATCGGCTGCAAGCAGCTGTATCACGACCGCGAGGAAGTGACTTGCCATCTGCGCCGGCACGACACCAGGAAAACCAAATCGCGCTGACACAACACTGAACCTGTGGGAGCGAGCCTGCTCGCGAAAGCGGTGGGGCAGCCAGCGATGTGTTCACTGACGGATTGCCCTCGCGAGCAGGCTCGCTCCCACATGGGTTGGACGATATCCCAAGCAATGCGCGACAATGCCGGCCAGTTTCTGGAGTGAACCATGAGTGAAATGATCGATACCCCGGTCGACGGCACCCTCGACGCCACCGGCCTCAATTGCCCGGAACCGGTGATGATGCTGCACCAGCACATCCGCGATCTGGTGCCCGGCGGCTTGCTAAAGGTGATCGCCACCGATCCCTCGACCAAGCGCGATATCCCCAAGTTCTGCGTGTTTCTTGACCATGAGCTGGTCAGCCAGCACGAAGAGGCCGGCACCTATCTGTACTGGATTCGCAAGAAGTCCTGACTCAGGGCAAAAAAAGACCTGCAAATGCAGGTCTTTTTTTATGGGTGATCAACCCGCCGAACGACTGATTCGAATCCGCTTGCGCGCACTGCGTGTCAGACGAATCGACAGCATCAACGCTGCGCAGCTCAAGCCGACAATCAAACCCTGCCACAAACCGCTCGGACCGCGTGGCTCGCCGAGCCAGTCGGTCAGGCCCAGCGCATAACCGACCGGCAGACCGATGCCCCAGTAGGCGAAGAGAGTCAGGATCATCGTCACCCGAGTGTCCTGATAGCCACGCAGTGCACCGGCCGCAGTCACCTGGATTGCATCTGAAAACTGGAACAGCGCCGAATAAACAATCAGCATCGCCGCAATATGAATCACCGTTGGATCAGCGGTATAGATCGCCGCAATCGGCTCGCGCAGCGCCAGCATCAGGCTCGCCGACAGGCAGGCGTAGGCCAGCGCCGTGCCCATGCCGACTCCGGCGGCAAAGCGCGCTTCACGCGGTTCTTCGCGCCCAAGCGCCTGACCGACACGCACGGTGACCGCCATGCCCAGCGAATAGGGAATCATGAATACCAGCGAGCTGACGTTCAGCGCGATCTGATGCCCGGCCACCACCGTCGCGCCGAGGCTGCCGATCAGCAGGGCGATCACGGCAAAAATGCTCGACTCGGCAAACACCGCGATGCCGATCGGCAAACCAATCGACAGCAGACGTTTGATCACCGCCCACTGCGGCCAGTCGAAGCGGCTGAACAATTCGCTTGAGCGATAGGCCGGTGCCCAGCGTTCGTACCCGGCCAGGCCCAGCGCCATTACCCACATCACGATCGCCGTGGCCCAGCCGCAGCCGACGCCGCCCATGGCCGGCACGCCAAAGTGACCGTAGATGAAGATGTAGTTCAGCGGGATGTTCAGCGCCAGACCACAGAGGCCCAGCACCATGGCCGGGCGGGTGCGGCCGATGCCGTCGCTGGTGCAGCGCAGCACGTGATAGAGGGCCACCGCCGGCAAGCCGCTGGCGATGCCGTGCAGATATTGCATGCACGGGCCGATCAGCTCGGGATCGACCTTCATCAGGTGCAGCACCGGCTCGGCAGCGATCAGCATCGAGGTGGCGATCAATCCGACTACCAATGCCAGCCACAACGCCTGACGCACAATCGGGCCAATTTCGCTGTGCTTGCCGGCGCCGAAACGCTGGGCGACTTTTGGTGTGGTGGCCAGCAGGGTGCCGGTCATCAATAGAAACACCGGAACCCAGATCGAGTTGCCCAGCGCCACTGCCGCCAGGTCCTTGGGGCCGACGCGCCCGGCCATCACCGCATCGACGAAGCCCATGGCCGTGGTCGCCAGTTGCGCGATGATGATCGGCAGGGCCAGGGCGAGCAGGTTTTTCAACTCCAGGCGAATCCGCGCAGGGCGGCTCAGCGAGACGGCGACAGGTTGGTCAGTTACAGGGTTCACAGGCAAAGCGTCCAGAAAGTATTGATGCGCAGAGCGGCGCATTCTACGCCGCTGACGCCTCGGTCAGGAAATATCCTCTGTTGCGTATTTGTAAGCGCAAACCCTGCTGGCTGATCGACGCGTCAGCACCTAAACTGCCGATCCGCCCAAGGAGCCCGCCATGCTGATTGTTGCCGACGAAAATATCCCGCTGCTCGATGCTTTTTTTGCCGGTTTCGGCGACATCCGCAGAGTGCCGGGCCGCTCCATTGACCGCGCGACGGTTGAGCAGGCCGATGTGTTGCTGGTGCGCTCGGTGACTAACGTCAATCGCGCGCTGCTCGAAGGCAGCAAGGTGCGCTTTGTCGGCACCTGCACCATCGGCACCGATCATCTGGATCTCGATTACTTCAACGAGGCCGGGATCTGCTGGTCGAGCGCGCCGGGTTGCAATGCCCGTGGTGTAGTCGACTACGTACTGGGCAGTCTGATGACACTGGCCGAAATCGAAGGCGCGGATCTGACTCAGCGTACTTACGGCGTCGTCGGCGCCGGTGAAGTGGGGGGGCGCTTGATCAAGGTTCTCAAGGGCTTGGGCTGGAACGTCAAGGTTTGCGATCCGCCGCGTCAGGCTGCCGAGGGCGGCGAATATGTCAGCCTTGAGCAGATCATCGAGCAGTGCGACGTAATCAGTCTGCATACGCCATTGACCCGCAGCGGCGACTCTGCAACCTGGCATCTGTTCGATCAACAGCGTTTGCAGCAACTCAAGCAGGGTGCATGGCTGATCAACGCGGCGCGCGGCCCTGTGGTGGATAACGTTGCGCTGCGTGAGGTGCTGCTGGAGCGCGAGGACCTGCAAGCGGTGCTCGACGTCTGGGAAAAAGAGCCGGAAGTCGACCCTGCGTTGGCCGAACTCTGCGTATTGGCCACGCCACATATTGCCGGTTACAGCCTCGATGGCAAGCAACGCGGGACCGCGCAGATTTATCAGGCCTACTGCGCTTTCAGCGGCCAACCTGCAGCTATCCAGCTCAGCGATCTGCTGCCAGCAACCTGGTTGTCGGAAGTTTCCCTGCACGGTGACAGCGATCCGGCGTGGGCGCTGGCGATGTTGTGCCGGGGCGTGTATGACCCGCGCCGCGATGATGCGGATTTCCGCCGCAGCCTGGTGGGAAATGTCGCTGAGCAGCGCTCGGCGTTTGATGTGTTGCGCAAGCAGTACCCGGTGCGACGCGAGATCGAAGGGCTGAAGGTGCGGATTGAAGGGGAGTCGCCGTTGTTGCGGCAGATTGTGGCGGCGCTGGGGGCAACCCGTGTCCTGTAGGAGCTGTCGAGTGAAACGAGGCTGCGATCTCTTGATCCTGCTTTTTGAAGATCAAAAGATCGCAGCCTTCGGCAGCTCTTACACGATTCGCAGGTAAATTACAGATATAAAAAACCCGGCCAGTCAGGGCCGGGTCAGGAAGACGGTGGCTACATCACTCTTGTTCGGCAGGCTTGACCAATCGCTTCTCCAGTTCGCGGCACGCGTCCTGGATCATGTCTTCAGTGATCGGTACTTCGCGGCCCTGCTCATCGATAATCGAGCAACCCAGAGACTGGTCGGGTTTGGTGCGGATCACTTCAATCTTGTCTTCGCTGCTGTGTTGCAAGGACATGGCCTGTCTCCTCATCAGGTTGTGTGCCTAAGTTAAAACCGCCACGTGACCAGGCTGTGACAACTCCCTGCGGTCTGTCGGCGGGCGGCATCTCTACTCAAACAGAAATGACCGCTCGTCTCAACCGCAACCTTAGACCAATCGTTTCTAGCATCCGGACATCCCGGGCATATTTAACCTGACTCATTGTGATTTACAGAGTTCCACCCCATCTGAGTCTGTAGGCTGGCCCGATCCATTTGCGCAGACGTGAACGCCATGATCTCCATGTTTTCTTCCCGACACCGGCGCGCCCTGCGCCTGACCAGTCATTTTCTCCTGCCGTACCGCTGGCATGCCTTCGGCGCACTGCTCGCGCTGATCGTCACCGCCGGCATCACCTTGTCGATGGGGCAGGGCATCAAGTTGTTGGTAGACCAGGGTTTCATGACCCGTTCGCCGCATCTGCTGAATCAGTCGATCGGGATTTTCATGTTGCTGGTGCTCGGACTGGCGCTGGGCACCTTTGCCCGTTTCTATCTGGTGTCGTGGATAGGCGAGCGCGTGGTCGCCGACATTCGCCGCCAAGTGTTCAATCACTTGGTGTATCTGCATCCGGGCTTTTATGAGGACAACCGCAGCTCGGAAATCCAGTCGCGTCTGACCGCTGATACCACGCTGCTGCAATCGGTGATCGGCTCGTCGCTTTCGCTGTTCCTGCGCAATCTGCTGATGGTCATCGGTGGTGTGGTGTTGCTGTTCATCACCAATCCGAAGTTGACCAGCATTGTCGTGATTGCACTGCCGCTGGTGATCGCGCCGATCCTGATTTTCGGCCGCCGCGTGCGCAATCTGTCGCGCCAGAGCCAGGACCGCATCGCCGACATTGGCAGCTATGTGTCGGAAACCCTTGGTCAGATCAAAACCGTGCAGGCCTACAACCATCAAGTGCAGGACGAGCAGCGTTTCGCTTCTACCGTCGAGCAGGCGTTCGAAACCGCGCGTAAGAGGATCTTCCAGCGTGCGTGGCTGATCACTCTGGTGATCGTGCTGGTGCTTGGGGCGGTGGCGGTGATGTTGTGGGTCGGCGGCATGGATGTGATGGCGGGGCGGATTTCGGCTGGGGAACTGGCGGCGTTCGTTTTCTACAGCCTGATTGTCGGTAGTGCGTTCGGCACGCTGAGCGAAGTGATCGGCGAGCTGCAGCGCGCTGCTGGCGCAGCGGAGCGGATCGCAGAATTGCTGCGTTCGGAAAACATCATCCAGCCACCGTTGACCGGACTGGTCACTCTGCCAGCGCGAGTCAAAGGTGAACTTGAGCTGCGCGACGTGCGCTTTTCCTACCCCTCGCGTCCGGAAAGCTACGCCGTCGATGGCTTGAATCTGACGGTGAGGGCGGGCGAGACCTTGGCATTAGTGGGGCCGTCGGGCGCGGGCAAGTCCACGGTTTACGACTTGTTGCTGCGCTTCTACGATCCACGCGAGGGGCAGATTTTCCTCGATGGCGTGCCGCTGACCAGCCTTGACCCGCTGGATCTGCGCCGCTGTTTCGCCCTGGTCTCGCAAACCCCCGCGTTGTTTTTCGGCAGCGTGGAGGACAACATTCGCTACGGCTGCCCGACGGCCACGCTTGAACAGGTCAAGGAAGCTGCGCGAATTGCCCACGCCCACGACTTCATCGAACAAATGCCGGACGGCTATCAGACTCATCTGGGCGATGGCGGCCTCGGGTTGTCCGGCGGTCAGCGCCAACGTCTGGCCATTGCCCGCGCCTTGCTAGTGGACGCGCCGATCCTGCTCCTGGACGAAGCCACCAGCGCCCTCGACGCACAGAGCGAACATCTGATCCAGCAGGCCCTGCCAACGCTGATGGAAAACCGCACCACGCTGGTGATCGCTCACAGGCTGGCCACGGTGAAGAACGCTGACCGGATTGCGGTGATGGATCAAGGCAAGCTAGTAGCGGTGGGGACACATCAGGAGTTGATCGCCAGCAATCCGCTGTACGCACGGCTGGCGGCGTTGCAGTTCAATGATGGTCGATCTGTCACAGCAGACTGAGCGATCGACCAAGTAACCGACCAAAAAAATGCCCGCATCTCACGATACGGGCATTTTTCATGATCCGGCGTCAGCCTGGTGATTACTGATCGTCAAAATACCGCTCATGCCAATCCACCAGCGGTTGCGGCGAGTTGAGTTTTTGCCCGTAGATCACCGAGTAGGACAACACGTTCTGCACGTATTGACGGGTTTCGTCGAACGGGATGCTTTCCACCCAGACGTCGAAACTCAGGTGATCAGCGCCGCGCAGCCACTGACGCACGCGGCCTGGCCCGGCGTTATAAGCGGCGGAGGCGAGCACGCGGTTGCCGTTGAACTGGCTGTGCACCTGGCTGAGGTAAGCGGCGCCGAGCTGAATGTTCTTGTCTGGATTGAGCACCTGCTGCGGCGAAGCCAGGGGGATGCTGAATTTGCGTGCGGTTTCCTTGGCGGTGGCTGGCATCAGTTGCATCAGACCGCTGGCGCCGACGCCGGAGCGCGCGTCGTCCATGAAGGCGCTTTCCTGCCGGGTGATGGCGAACACCCAGCTCGAATGCAGGCCGCGAACCTTGGCTTCACGCACGAGGGTATCGCGGTGAGCCATCGGGAAGCGGATGTCCAGATCGTCCCAGTACTGTGCCTGACTGATGGTGCGAATCGCCGGAAAGTACCATTTCAGGTCGTAGGCCAGTTTGGCCTGGGCGACCATTTCATCGCGATTGAAATGACGGCTGACGTGATACCACTCGCGACGCCCGTCGACGATCTGCCCGCGTGCATGAAACTCCAGCGCGCGCCGCACGCCGGGGGTGTTACGAACCTTGTTGATCAACGCTTGGCTGAGCACCAGCGGCTTGTTGTTCAGCGAGTAAGGCGATTGTGAACGGTCTGCGGCGAGGAAGCCGTAGAAGTCTCGTTCCCGCGCCAGATTCTTGTACAGGGTCAGCGCTTGCGGGTTTTGTGGCTCGGCCAGCTCCAGACTGCGCGCCTGCCAATAGCGCCAACGGTTGGTGGTGGCCAGGTCTTGCGGCAGACGTTTGGTCAATTCGTAGGCATCGTTCCAGCGTGCCAGACGCAGCAGCAGGCGCAGGCGCCATTCCGAGACGGTGTTGTCGCGCAGCTCCGGATCGTATTTGGTCATCACGTCCAGCGCGCGGCTGTCGAAGCGGCGCGCGAGGGTCAGGCCGATCTCGCGAGCGATCGCGACCTTCTCATCGCGAGAGAAATGCATGCTGCTGGCGTAACCGTCGAGCAAAGCCATGGCCTTGTCCGGATCCTGCCGAGCGAGGCGGCGCAAGCCGAGGCTGACGACGTCTGACATCGGCTCGTCGGCCGGGCTGAAGCGCGACGGCTGATTGAGCAATTCGGGTTTCTGCGCCACGTCGACCAGCAAACGACCGCGCGGGGCGAGGGTGGTCAGGCCGTTGATCAGACTGTTGGCCAGCGGATAGTTGCGTGCCTGCGCAGCAAGTTTGGTGCGCTCCCAGCGTTTCTGCTCGGTAAGCTGGCCGTCGGCAGCCCAGATGCCGAACAGCGCGTCACAGGCGGCGGGTTGCGATTTGCCGGTCAGCCAGAGTTTTTCTGCGTTGGCATAGCCTTCAGCCTTCTTGTCGTGGCTGATTTGGTACTGCGCGTTGAGGCAGTCGAGCTCGGTGAAATTCAGCTTCGGATCGTAATACTTGACGAAGGTCGCCCAGTCGCCACGATCGGCGAGCCAGCGCAACCAGCGCAGCTTCATCCAGTTGGCCTGCGGCAGGTCACCGTGTTCGGCGAGGAATTTCTCGATTTCTGCGTTGCTCGCGGTCTTCAGACGCGCGGTCAGTTCGTCGTAGGCCAGATACGGTTCCAGCGGATAATCGGCCAGCGCCTGGCTGTAACGGAAATACGGGCCGGTATCACCCTTGGCCAAGGCGCGCTTGGCTTCATCGTAATACTGGCGTTGGGTGGACAAGTCCACCGCCTGGACGGATTGAGCGGCAGCGGCGGTAAGAAACAAGCAGGACAAAACACTGAAAAGGCGACTGCGCATGAGACATCCGGGCAGAGAAATCATGACAAGTGCCGATCGGAATCCGCACTGAATTGACTGTAGCTTAGCCTTTTGCCAGCAAGCGGCGAAAGCTTTGCGAGCCTCGCTGCACAAGTTCGCAACAAATGTTGTGCAGAGTGCTTCGACAGACAAATTGCCGGCCTGCTGAAGCCTCAAGTCAGGTAGAATGCGCGCCCGGTTTTTGGAGAAGCTCATGACCCTGCTCAAATTCAGCGATGTGTCCCTTGCGTTCGGCGCTATGCCGTTGTTGGACAAGGTGTCCTGGCAGATCGCCCGTGGTGAGCGGGTGTGCATCATCGGCCGCAATGGCACTGGCAAGTCCAGCATGATGAAACTGGTCAAGGGCGACCAGAAGCCCGATGACGGCTCGGTGTGGCGTGCCCCCGGTCTGAAAATCGGCGAATTGCCGCAAGAATTGCCAGTGGCCGACGACCGGACGGTATTCGACGTGGTGGCTGAAGGCCTCGATGGTGTTGGCGCCTTGCTCGCCGAATATCATCACCTGAGCCAGAACATCGTCACCGACGCTGATCTGGACAAGCTGATGCATGTTCAGCACGACCTCGAAGCCCGTGATGGCTGGCGCCTGCAGACGCTGGTCGACAGCACCCTGAGCCGTCTGCAACTGCCGGCCGACAAGACCCTCGCCGAACTCTCCGGCGGCTGGCGTCGTCGCGTGCTGCTGGCGCAGGCGCTGGTGTCCGAACCGGACCTGCTGCTGCTCGACGAACCGACCAACCACCTGGACATCGGTGCGATTGCCTGGCTCGAAGAGGCGCTGAAAGATTTCCAGGGCGCCGTGCTGTTCATCACGCACGACCGTTCCTTCCTGCAAAACCTCGCCACGCGAATCCTCGAACTGGATCGCGGTGGGCTGATCGACTGGAACGGCGACTACGCCAGTTTCCTCGTGCACAAAGAAGCTGCGCTGGCCGCTGAAGAAACCGCCAACGCGCTGTTCGACAAGCGTCTGGCTCAGGAAGAGGTGTGGATCCGTCAGGGCATCAAGGCCCGCCGCACTCGCAACGAAGGTCGCGTGCGCGCCCTGAAAGCCCTGCGCGTTGAGCGCAGTGAGCGTCGCGAGCGTACCGGCAAGGCCAACATCCAGCTGGAAACCGCGGACAAATCCGGCAAGCAGGTGATGGTCCTCGAGAACGTGAGCTTCGCGCATCCGGGCGGGCCGTTCCTGATCAAGGATTTCTCCATGGTCCTGCAGCGCGGCGACCGTATCGGTCTGCTCGGCGCCAACGGTACCGGCAAGACCACCCTGTTGAAACTGATGCTCAGCGGTCTGCAACCGACCAGCGGTAAAGTGGAAGAGGGCACCCGGATCGACGTGGCGTACTTCGACCAGTTGCGCCATCAGCTGGATCTGGAAAAAACCGTGATCGACAACGTCGCCGAAGGTCGCGACTTCATCGACATCGACGGGCAGAGCCGTCACGTGCTGAGCTATCTCGGCGACTTCCTGTTCAGCCCGCAGCGTGCACGCACGCCGATCAAGGCGTTGTCGGGTGGTGAACGTGCGCGTCTGTTGCTGGCGAAGCTGTTCAGCAAACCGGCGAACCTGCTGGTGCTCGACGAACCGACCAACGACCTCGATGTGGAAACTCTCGAGCTGCTCGAAGAAGTGCTGCTGACTTTCAACGGCACCGTGCTGATGGTCAGCCACGACCGGGCATTCCTCGATAACGTGGTGACCAGCACCCTGGTCTTCGAAGGTGAAGGCAAGGTTCGTGAATACGTCGGCGGCTATCAGGACTGGATCCGTCAGGGCGGTTCGCCGCGTCTGTTGGGCGTGACTGAAAGCAAGTCGGGCAAGGCTGACCTGAACTCGGCGGTGGTTACCGCTGAGCCGGCTCCGGTGGCTGCGCCTGCGGCGGCTGCTCCGGTTGCCAAGAAGAAACTGAGCTACAAGCTGCAGCGCGAGCTGGAAGCCTTGCCGGGCGACATCGACGCCAAGGAGCAGCAAATCGCCGCGGTTGAAGCCGAAATGGCTGAAGCCGGTTTCTATCAGCGTCCGCCGGCGGAAACGGCCAAGGTGATTGCTTCGCTGGAGCAGTTGCAGGCCGAGCTGGATGCGTTGGTGGAGCGTTGGGCCGAGCTGGATGCCTGATTGCTCCTGATGTGAAAAAGCCCGGCGCTCAGTGATGAGCGCCGGGCTTTTCATATGTAGCGCGATCTACAGGCTGGAGCAGGTCAACTGTGAGAGCGAGCCTGCTCGCGAAAGCGGTGTGTCAGGCGGCACTCATATTGAATGTGCCGACGTATTCGCGAGCAGGCTCGCTCCCACAAAGAGCAAGACAGATCAGCGTTTGACCAGGTGTACCGCCAGCACATCGCATGGCGCACCGTGCAGCACGTCATTCGCGGTCGAGCCGAGCAGCAGTGCCAAGCCATGACGGCCATGGCTTCCGACCACGATCAGATCGCACGCTTGTTCCTTGGCGAAATGATGGATTTCCTGGCGTGGCTGGCCGTAGGTCAGATGGCAATTGGCGCCTTCGAGCTCGGGGTATTTCGATTTGAGTTTTTCAAGACGCTCCTTGGCCTGATCGAACTGCTGTTGTTGCAGTTGTGACAGGTCCATTGGCACGTCGCCACCGAAGGCCATGGCCATCGGTTCAACGATATGCACCAGCGACAACTTGGCAGCGTTGCTCACCGACAGCTCGCGGGCGCGGTGGATCACAGGGTCGCACTCTTCGGTCAGATCTACAGCGACCAGTATGTGGTGGTAGGGCATGAGGTGCTCCTCCTGAGGGTTCGATATTGGTAAGTATGGCTGGTTTCAAGCGCATTGGTTCGCAAGTGACACAATGGGCTCATCAAAAATCGGGAGTACAGATATGACGGTCTGGCTGGTGGTGTCAATCCTGCTGGTAGTTTTAAGTCCACTGGCATGGTTGCGCCCATCGCGAACGCAGAGCGGGCGCATGGCCCTGCGCATGGAGGCGCGACGCATCGGCCTGGCCATGCAGCTGGCGCCGCAGGAGTGGCCGCACTGGCTGCTGCCGGAGCCGCCAAACCCCTGCGCCCAGTACCACCGGCCCCGGCGTGGCAGTCAACCGGCGTGCTGGACCTATTGGCAGAAAACCCCGGGCGTGTGGGTCAATCAATGGCAAGAAGTCTGCGATGACCGGATCCTGCTCGATTATTTCGAAAAATTGCCGGGCAATGTTTTCAAGATCGAAGCGGACAAGCAGATGATCGCCTTGTACTGGGGCGAGAAGGGCGAGGCGACGGTTCTGCAGGATATCGACGCGACCCTGAAAGCACTGGCGTGATGCGCGGACTTTTCTCACTGCAACGGTGTGAAACGTCCGGCAGACGCGCAATAAAAAGCCCGACATGATTCGTCGGGCGGATTGGCCAGGCAGGCCGGTAATCTTTTGTTGCGGCAGGCGCTTTGATCGCCTCGGCAAATTTCCTCGCAGTCCACCCAGCGTAGCCTTCTGAACAGGGCTCGGCGGAAATTAGGGCGACTTTTCTAACTATTGATTCTATGAATGGCTCAACATCGAGACGGGTGTTGCTGCTCATCATGGTGCAGAAATGACCGCAAAGTCGCATTTCAGCCCGAATTTAGGGCGATTGACAATTGTCTGAAATTCCGTGAAGGTGACGTACCCGAATCAAACGGGCGTATGAATTGAGCGTTTGTCTTACAGACTGCTCCTACAGAATCCCGACTATCGCGTTGGCGGGTGTGCCAGGCGGACAGGTGTCAGCATCGACGAACAAAGCGTCCTTCTGAGCCATATGCCTGCGTCCGACGTGTACTGTTCAGCTTCCATATCGTGGAGATCAGTTGATGATTTACGAAGGTAAAGCCATCACGGTTAAAGCTCTTGAAAGTGGCATCGTCGAATTGAAATTCGACCTCAAGGGTGAGTCCGTCAACAAGTTCAACCGTCTAACCCTGAACGAACTGCGTCAGGCCGTAGACACCATCAAGGCAGATGCTTCGATCAAGGGCGTGATCGTCAGCAGCGGCAAGGACGTGTTCATCGTCGGCGCCGACATCACCGAATTTGTCGACAACTTCAAGCTGCCGGATGCCGAGCTGGTTGCAGGCAATCTCGAAGCCAACAAGATCTTCAGCGATTTCGAAGACCTCAACGTGCCGACCGTCGCGGCCATCAACGGCATCGCCCTCGGTGGCGGTCTGGAAATGTGCCTGGCGGCCGACTATCGCGTCATGTCCACCAAGGCCAAGATCGGTCTGCCGGAAGTCAAACTGGGCATCTACCCAGGCTTCGGCGGTACTGTGCGTCTGCCACGCCTGATCGGTGTCGACAACGCCATCGAGTGGATTGCCGCCGGCAAGGAAAACCGTCCTGAAGACGCCCTGAAAGTCAGCGCCGTCGACGCCGTGGTTGCTCCAGAGAAGCTGCAGGAAGCTGCCCTTGAACTGATCAAGCGCGCCATCTCCGGTGAGTTCGATTACAAAGCCAAGCGTCAGCCGAAACTTGAAAAACTCAAGTTGAACGCCATTGAGCAAATGATGGCTTTCGAAACCGCCAAAGGTTTCGTGGCTGGCCAGGCCGGCCCGAACTACCCGGCGCCGGTTGAAGCGATCAAGACCATCCAGAAAGCCGCGAACTTCGGTCGCGACAAGGCACTGGAAGTTGAAGCTGCAGGCTTCGTCAAACTGGCCAAGACCTCTGCCGCACAGAGCCTGATCGGCCTGTTCCTGAACGATCAGGAGCTGAAGAAAAAGGCCAAGGCCTATGACGAAATCGCCAAGGACGTGAAGCAGGCTGCCGTACTCGGCGCCGGCATCATGGGTGGCGGTATCGCTTATCAGTCGGCTTCCAAAGGCACGCCGATCCTGATGAAGGACATCAACGAGCACGGTATCGAGCAGGGTCTGGCCGAAGCCGCCAAGCTGCTGGTCGGCCGCGTTGACAAGGGTCGCATGACCGCTGCGAAGATGGCTGAAGTGCTCAACGGCATTCGTCCGACCCTGTCCTACGGCGACTTCGGTCACGTCGATCTGGTCGTTGAAGCTGTGGTCGAAAACCCGAAGGTCAAGCAAGCGGTACTGGCTGAAGTCGAAGACAAGGTCAAAGAGGACACCATCCTCGCGTCC